>CAWCQL010000001.1:0-630353 GCA_963797705.1 uncultured Actinomycetota bacterium
AACCGCTACCGGTCAGTGCCCCGCGCTCGCTGCCACGACAGCCGCATCCCCCCGCTGCGGAGCTCATCACCAACGACCGCTTCCGATCCGGCAACTGCCAGAGGAGGCCTCGAGCCCGATGCCCGGGCCGACATCAAACCAGGGCGCCGAATCCAAGCGCTGGTTGGTACCGCTCGTCGCCAGGAGGAGCGCCGCGGGACGGCTGGCCGCTCGGGTCTCGATGCATAAGCAGGCGTGCCACGAGTCCAGCTCGAAGGTCGGCGATCCTGGCGATCCCAATGCGCGACAAGCACTCGTCCCCGCCGGCGGCATCCGCTCGCAAGCATCGCGAGCGCCTGGTCGCCGAGGCAGTCGTGCCGTCAGATCCCCGCGCTCTGACAGATGCAATCGTCCAGCGAGGCCTCCTAGGTCCGCTCCTGCCCGGGGAGTTGAGCTCTGGGGGGCCGATGATCTCAGCCCCACCTCTCAGCTGCTTCGTGCCGGAGTTCGGTGGCCGCGGTTATCGACGGTTACCAGATTGTTAGCGGGGTGCTGAAACTAGCGGAGCATGATTTCCATGGACCCGAGCATCCCACAGGGGGTATCGATGAACCAGCCCACCGAGTCATCTACGCCCGACTCAAAGGCGCCGCGCACGACTGAGCTCGGCTCGGCGGCCTCCGACCAGTCACCAGAGCCGGCCGGACCGCCATCTTCGGGACCGCCAGGGTCCGTCTTGGAGGAAGTCCTTAGCGCAATCAGCGCAGCTCTGGAGCGACGTGGATACCTGACGACAGAGTGGTGGACGACTATTGTCGGAGGGGCGCTGTCGGTGCTCCTTGCCTTTGTGCATCTCAGTGCGCCAACCGCGGCCCGTGTGGCGGCAGTCGCGGCTCCGGCTCTCCTGGCCGGCATGTATGCCGTTGTCCGCACACTGCACAAAGGGGCCCTCGCTTCAATGCTCGCCGACCTGTTCCCTCAGGAGTCGAGCGAAGCCGGGCAGTGAGGAAGAAGCCGGTCAAGGAGGGGTTCGGCTTCATGAATGTGCCCGCCTCGGCGACCGCCGAGGCGGGCCTGAATGACGAGTCCTGACATTGAGATGCATACCGACCATGCAGGAGCGGGATCGTGAGACACGGCAGGTATCCGCAGAAGCAAAGGGAGCACCACTCGGCCAGCACGCCGACAACGCGAGTGACACGACATCGACGTGCGTTGCGTCTATCGGTGATTGCCGTTGTCGCTGGCGCAATGTGCGTTCTCGCCGGGAACGCCTATGGGATCGACCTCGTCGATGCCTATCAGCACGCGTCGGGTACGGCTATGCCCACGTATGACCGCAGCGGCGGGAGCACTCCAACGTACGAGGTTGCGCAGTCGACCTGGGACTCGCTCAATCGGACTTCCGAGGACCTCTCCAATGATGTCGCCTCTGACGAAACGAGCGCCAAAGCGACGAGCGATGAAAGCGACGAGGACGATTGCGTCAAGGCCGCACTGTGGGGCATGGTGTTCGATGCAGGCTGGGACGACGCGAACAGTTATTCGTTCAACCTCGGAGCCGAGCTCAATGCGACCATCACCCGGCTGACAGGGTGCCTGATGACGCGCGCAGGTCTCCCTAACGCGACCGCGACCAACCTTTCGGACTTCCTCATCGACAGCTTCAAGACTCGAGCCCTAGAGGCCCTCCACACGGATCCGACAACGAAAGCATTTATCGACTGGATCGCAGTCACAGCCTGGTACAGCATCAGCTAGCGACACGTTTTCGCCGACGCGTGCGGTCCTTTGCAGCCATCGGGTCAGCGCGCTGGCAGCAGCGGCGCGTGCCCCGGCCTCTAGCACCCTGTCTCGCAAACGATGCGGTGGCCCTTTGAATGGTCTCCGCTCACAATCGCTTGGAGCAGTTCCAGCCGTCCTGCGCCGCGATTGCCCTGGCGACGTCCCGATGGCCAGCGATCGGGCTCCGGAGCCCTCCGCTCGGCCCCGGCGCGGGCGAGTCTGGACCGACTCTGCTTATGCAAATGGCTGGCGCCGCACGTGTTAGCGTGGGCCCCGGTTTCGGCGAGCTGCGCAGACCGATGGGCGCCGTGTGACCGGTTTGTCCGGACGAGGCAGTCTCTTCGCCGGGTGTTCTGGTCGACGACGCTGCTGCTTCTGCCTCGAAGCGGAAGCGCGGCCGGTGCGCTGGTCGCGTCTCAGAGGTGCTGTAAATAGCGTCGGCGATGCTGTCAAGGCAACGGCGTAGGTTCCCTCAAGTCCTGGCAGACGATGAAGGAGGCCTACGCCGTGAGACGTACCGTACCGCCGTCGGCGGAGATTGAAGAGCAGATCGAGAACCTGTTGGCCGTGGGGGTCAGCGAGAACCCCCGCGAGTCGCTGTCGGAGCTGGCCCGATTGGGGGCGCGGTTGATCATCCAGCGCGCCGTGGAGGACGAGTTTGATGCGTGGCTGGGCCGTGCTCGCTACGAACGCCGGAGTGCGTCTGCGGGCGGGCTCGGCGACGAAGGGTCGGCGCTGCGCAACGGGTTTCGCCCGCGCAAGGTGCACACCCTCGAGGGCGAGCTGCAGGTCGATATCCCGCAGGCGCGGGCGGCGGCGGAGCCGTTTGTGTCAAAGCTGTTTGCGTGCAGCACCAAGGTGTTGCGCACCGAGCCGCTGAGAGCGATGGTGATCGGCGCGTTCGTGCGGGGCCTGTCGATGCGTGACATCGAGGCGCTGTGTGCCGAGGCGGGGCTGGGGAGCCTGTCGAAGGCGACGGCGTCGCGGATCTGCCAGGAGCTGCGGGAGCGCTATGAGCACTTCACCCGTCGCGACCTCTACGACGTGAAGATCGTCGCGCTGTTTCTCGACGCGGTCTTTCTGCCGGTCCGCCCGGATGGGCCCAAGGAGGGGGTGCTCGTGGCGTGGGGGTTCACCGAGGACGGGGAACGCGTCTTGCTCTCAGTGATGTTGGGGATGCGCGAGTCTCACACCGACTGGCTTGAGCTCGGCCGCGATTTGATCGCCCGCGGGCTCGGCGCGCCGCTGTTGATCGTCGGCGACGGCGCGCCGGGGCTGATCAAGGCGGTGGATCAGTGCTGGCCGGCGTCTGACCGCCAGCACTGCGCGGTGCACCGCCTGCGCAACCTTCTGGCCAAGCTCCCAGAGCGCGACCGCGACCGGATCCGGGGCCTCTACTGGGAAGCATTGGATGACGCCACCAGCCCCGCCGACGGACGCGACCGACTCCACGCGCTCGTCGACGAGCTCGATCGAGCTGGCTACACCGCCGCCGCCAAATGCCTCGCCGATGATCTGGACGCGCTGGTGGTGCACCTGCGCTACCCGCTGCGCCACCGTCGCCGGTGGCGCTCGACCAACCTGCTGGAGCGGTCGCTGGCCGAGGTCAAACGCCGCACCAAGGTCATGGGCCGCTTCCCCGGAGAGACCAGCTGCCTGACCCTGGTCTGGGCCGTCTTGGACCTCTACCTCACCCACGCAAAAAACGGTGTGCGCTTCACCGTGCTCGAACACCAACGCCTCACCCGCATGAGATACGCCGACACCGAGCCACAAGCCACCGACGAGGAGGTCACCGCCGCTTAGACTCACCCCACTAGGAACCTAAGCCACGGCGAATTTACAGCAGCAAAGAGACGCCACCGGTGCGCTTGGCTCAGTGCTGCTTGTGGTCCCTTGCGACGACGCGCCTGAGCGTCTCACACGTCGGCGGTAGACCAAAAACGCGCTCGCTCTCCCGCCTCCCTCGCTGCCCCGAACCGCGTACTACGACTCGATAACGACCCGCGCCGAACGCCAACGTAGCCCGGTGCCCCTTCCCACGCGCAGCGGCGCGCCCGGCTCGGCGCACCGGCACTTCCGCTATCGCGTGGTTGCATCGCGTGAGGCGGATGGGTGGATGAGTGTGTAGTGTCCGCGGCGCGATGCGCCGCGTGTTCGTGCTCAGCGTGCTGCTCTTGCTGGCGACGGTCGCGCCGGCCTCCGCCGCGACGAGCGCGTTCCAGATCCACTACGCCGGCAGCTACGCGTGGCATGACACGTTCGACGGCTCCGGGCCGTCTGCCGGCACCTCGGCGCGCCGTAACGAGACGCTGTCCTGGGTGGAGGACATCTCTGGCTCCACCGCCGGCCCCGGCGAGGCCAGCGACCTGCACGTGAAGCTCGCGGCGCAGGGGACGATCGACGACGACGAGGGCGGTGGCTATCCGCCGGCGCATTGCACGATCACGCAGGCGCCCGGGACCGAGACGCACAACGTCGCGGTGACGCGCCGCGGCGACGGGACGCTCGGCGTCAGCCTCAGCCTGCCGCAGATGTCGGGTATTGACGTGACCGTCACCGGCGGCCCGAGCTGCCAGTACTTCGGCTCGGTGCTGTTTTGCAACACAGAGCACTGCGGGTCCTCGAGCGTGTGCCCGGCCGTGCCGCCCGTCGTCCAGGACCAGTCCTTCGCCGAGGCCTTCTCGCCGGCGCTCAGCGATGCCACCGACAAGAGCACGGCGTTCGACGTCGGCGGGCCGCGAGCGTCGGAGACCGTCGCGTGCGAGACCGGCGGCGGCACGCGCGCGACGCAGATCGCGATCACCTCCGAGGTGCGGGTGAACGCCGGCGGCCAGGCGACGCACACGACGCCGCCCGGGAAGCACATTCCGGCGATCGAGCGCCAGAAGGTGTTCGCGAAGAGCGACTTCCTCACCACGCTGTTCCGGGCCGAGGCGGCGTGCGGGCAGGTCGTGCTCGGCACGACGGCGGTCGTGTGGGGCGTCGCCGTCCCAGCGGAGTCGGCGGCGGCGGCGGCGATCGCGGGCGATGTGATCCTCGCCGGGTCGGGCTTTGAGTGCACGACGCTGCTCGGCCGGCTTGAGGCCGACGCGCGGATCGTCAACGATCCGCCGCGCAAGGACCTCGGCGCGTTCGCGCGGCCGCGCCCGGTGCGCACGAAGGTCACGCTCCCGGACTGCGGGCGCGAGCCCGCGGGGCCGTCAGGATTCTGCGCCGCGCTCCGCGCCGCGGAGCTTCGCTACATCGCGGCGAGCCGCGCGGCGACGGCGGACGCCGAGGCGCTGCAGGTCACCGTCTTCCGCGAGAGCGGCGCGGCGACGGCCCGTCGCACCTCGGCGCTGAAAGCGCAGGAGCGACACGCAAGCGCGCTCGTGGCGCAGCTCCGCGGCGCAGCGAAGGCCGAGCGCGCCGCCGGCGCAAAGCTCGCCGCGCTGCTCAACGTCCAGGGCGTCGTGGGCGCGCTCACGGCCGACCAGGCACAGGGCGGCGCGTCCCACGTCACCGCGACGCTCGCCAAGCGCAAGCTCCCCGCATCGACGCTGCCCGGCGGCCCGCCGACGGCCGCGCCGATCGACCTCGTCGCAGCGTTCACACGCTAACGGCGCGAGCGCGGCCCGATCCGTCGTCTTGGCAGTCTCGGGCGAATCCTCTCGGGCACGTCGCGAACCTCCTGCAAACCGAGGACTCTTCGAGACTCGCGCCAGACAGATGAAGGGCGGCTCAGTCTCCAAAGCTTGCCTCCAGGTCGGGCCGCTTCAGGCCGTCACGGCTGCGCGCAGGTCGTGATCAAGGGCGCCCGCTTGCCCCTTTCGCGTGATCTGAGCACGCGGCTCGCTGACCGACGGCGGTCGCCCAACCTCGGAACTCGCTTGTGTCGTATCTGCCTCACAGCGGCAGCGCGGCCGGCGCGGGGTCCGGTCATTGCCGCGCTCTGCCGCTGCTGTCCCGTGCGACAGTGAGTGCCGGCCCTTGTCGATGGCAGTTCGGCCACCCAGGCGTCTACGCTGAGGCGGTGATGTGGTCGCCGGACGCCTCGATACCGTGCCATGACCGCGCCTACATGCTCGGCGACGCCAAGCGCAACGACATCCTGACGCTGTCGGAGGTGCGCCGCTACGGCAGCGACAGCTTCAGCGATCCGGACTACGTCACGCTCTACGGGCTCAAGCCGGCCGACTGGTATGCGCGCGGGGTCCGGCTGCTGGCGCGCACCGCGGTGGAGTGCACGCGTGACGCCCTGGCGGATCGGATCGGACGCGACGTCGCCGCTGCGGCGGGCGACGCACCCTCGGTCCGAGGCTCGATCCTCGTGGATCCCTTCGCCGGCTCCGCGAACACGCTGTACTGGCTTGCGAGCCACGCGCACCCGCGCCGGACCGCCGGCTTCGAGTTGGACGCGCGCGTGTTCGAGACGACCCGCCGCAACCTGACCATCCTCGGCATCGACGCCGAGCTCTTGCAGGCCGGCCACGAGGCCGGCCTCGGCGACCTGCGCGTCGGAGAGGACGAACTCCTGATCGTGTTCGTGGCGCCACCATGGGGGGACGCGCTCGACGAGGCCTCGGGCCTGGACCTGCGCCGCACGCAGCCACCGGTCCCGGCGATCGTCGATCTCCTCGCGCGCACCTTCTCGCACCGCAAGGTCCTGCTTGCCGTGCAGGTCCACGAGAGCGCGCTTCGCGACTCGATCATCGACGTGAGTTCTCGATGTTTGTGGTCGACTCTCGTCGTCTACGACATCAACGCCCGCGGCCAGAATCACGGGATCCTGCTCGGCAGCCTCGGCTGGAGCCCCTAATCGCGACGCGCGCGACGCCACGCCGAGCGCTGCGGTCGTCCATGCATCTGAGCGGCTCCACAACGGCCGGCGCGCCGCCGGCCGCGCTTCTGGCTTCGCCTGGAGGGGTGATCGCCCGGTCGTAGCCGCTTCAGGCGTCAGTCAGCGACGAGCGTCAGCGAAAGGGGTACCGGAGCCGGAGGACGGGGAGAGCTAGCGGTGCTTAAGCACGCGGGCGGTCCCGGACGCCATCCTGCACGCCCTGCTCTCGGCGACGGCCGCGATTCCGCTGCCTCGAGAGTCGAGCCCATCGTGACCCGCTCTGTCCCGAATGGAGCCACGGATGCTGGGCGCGGGGTGGCCGAAATGGTGGCTCCTTCGCATGAAAGGGGAAGACACCGCCTGTAGGATCGGTGCGTGTCGCATCCCGATCCGTCTAGTCCGCCTGACCTCCGTCCGATTGAGCTTGGCGAGGTCCTCGAGAACCCAGTCACACGCGAGCGGGCCGTGATCATCGGGCTGCCGTGGCAGAACGTGCAGGGCCGCGCCATCGCGGAGATGACTGCGCTCCCCGGCGCGCGGGTGGTGGGCGAGCATCTGCACCCGGCGATCCATGAGAGCTTCAGCGTCCTCCAGGGTGAGCTCACCGTGATTCGCGATGGGCAGCGCTCCACGCTACGTGCAGGTGAAAGTGCTGATGTCGAACCCGGGGTGTGGCACGACTGGTTTAACCGAGGTGCTGTCGACGCGGTCGTGCGTGTGGAGGTCACGCCAGGGGAACGGTTCGCTCACATGATCGAGACTCTGTTCGGGCTGGCGCGGGAGGGGCACGTTAACGCGAAGGGGATGCCCAACTTGCTCCAACTGGCGGTGACGGCCCAGGAGTTCTCCGACGTCATCGTGTTCCGCAAGCCGCCGCCAATCGTGCAGCGCCTCGTGTTCGGTGCGCTGGCACCGATCGCACGACGGCGTGGGTACCGCGCGACTTACGCGAGCCTCTCGCGCACAACATTCGCGCCGAGGGCGCCGAGCCCCGTGGCCGACTGACCACCGAACGTCAACCTCAGTTCAGGCGCCCCGAAGGCTCGGTCAGCAACCGACCCGAGCGTCCGGGGAACGCGCCTGCTTCATTAGCCAAGGGGCAGTCGCCCCGGCGGGCTGGTTGAGGCGTGCACCAGCAGCGAGCCTGGCGAGGGTCGCTATTGCCGGGGTCGCATGGACTGTGCGTAGGCACCGGACCGCCTTTTGCGCTTCTGAGCTGAGCCCCGCAATCGGCGACGACCGCGTCGGACACGAAACCCCACGACAATTTCGAGGCCGCTGCGGTCACCACGCGCCCATGGAATCGTCCAGTCTGAGCACCGAAGCGTTCGCCCTCCAATCGGCGATTCTCGCGCTCGGCGCCCGGAGGGTCGAAGAGCCGTCTCGTGGCGCTTCTCGGCCGTCGGCCTGGATCGCGCTTTCCGCGCGCGAAGCGCGTCTCTTGGCGGGCCGTGGTGGAGTTGCGTCGCAACACGAATGCGCGTCTCGGTGCGTGTGCAGGCCGACCGCGTTTGTGCCGCAAACCGGCTGAGGCAGAAGTGTCAACCCCGATCGTGCGGCCCGTGAAGGTTCCCCTTGTTCGTGAAGGCGGTCTGTCGACCGTAGGTCGCGGCGACGGCTCGGCGCTGTGACGTGCCTTGTGACACTTGTGCAGTCGCCTTCGGCCATCCGCGTCGGCCCGATGTTCAGGCTCTAGGCGAGCAGCGCGGCGTGCAGATGTTTCTGCAGATCAACCATCCTGGGTCCGCGTCGGCTGCGTGCGTCGAGTGGCTGGTGAACCCCGTCCAGTTCTGCACCTCGGCGAGTAGGTCGGGGATGTTGATCCGTGGTGTGAGCCGATCGAGCTCCGCGGGGAGCTCGATCGGCCGGGGGTTCTCGTTGAGCGCGTCCGGACGTGAGAGGTCAAGACGAACCGTCTACCAGGCGCACCGCCGTTGCCGGCATTACGTTCACCAGCTGGTGGGTGTGAGGAGCTCGGTGCGGTGCGCCTCGGCCCAGTCGGTGAAGCTGCGTGCCGGGCGGCTCGTGACTGCGGTGATGTCGCCAGTCGGCTTGGAGTTGTAACGGTTCCAGCGTGGTGCGGAACATCTCGACGACGGCGTGCGCCAGCTCCTCGGGCATGCCGTAGGACACCATCTGCGCGAGCATGTCGGCCGGATCGGATTCGGCGTAGCGCAGGTCGCGGTCCAGCACCTGGCTGAGGATCGCGACCTGGTCAGCGGGGCGTGAGCGCTTCGGGGCCGGTGAGCTGGTAGACGTGCTGGTCGTGGCCGTCATCGGTGAGGCAGGCCGCGGCGACCGCGGCGATGTCGGCCGGGTCGACGACCGCGGCCCGGCCAACCGCGAACGGGGCGTGCACGACCTGGTCCGCCGCGATCATCGGCGCCCAGTTGAGCGCATTGGACATGAACGCGGTCGGCCGCAGGAACGTCCACCCGAGGCCGCTGTCGCGGATCGCCTCCTCGCCGGCCCGGTGCAAGGTGGTGATCGGGTCGGTGGCGCCGTGTCCGACGGCTGAGCACCGACAGCTTGACGATCCGCTCCACGGCCGCCAGCCGCGCCGCGGCGATCAGCCGGCGATCGTGGGCGGCGATGTTGAGCCCCTCGGTGAGCAGGAACACGGCGTGCACACCGTCCAGCACGGGTGCCAGGTCGCTGTCAGCGAGATCGGCCACGACCTTCTCGGTGCCGTCGGGGAAAACCGCGTCAGGGTTGCGGGTGAGGACCCGGATCTGGCCTGCCTGGGCGGGGAGGAGTGCTGCGATGAGTTCTGAGCCGACGTTGCCGGTGGCTCCGGTGATCAAAATCATGAGTTCTGGTCCTTTGCTTTGTTTGAGATGGGTTTCGGGGTGAGGTTGGAGTGGGCGCAGCTCCGCGGGCGGGAGCTGCGCCCCGTGACGACACGGTGCGGCCAGCTGACCTCGTTAGGCGTCTATGAACGCGAGAGCGACTGAAGGCGCTCAGCCCGCGCCGACGGGAACGGCTGCGGCGTCGGCGCCGGCGGCCTCGCCGATGCGGGCCGCCTTCGAGTGTTCGTGGCTGTCGCGTGAGGAGATCAGCACGGCGGCGAGGATCGCTCCGGCGACGGCGAGGCCGGCGCCGACGAGGAACGCCCGGTCAAAGCCTTTAGTCATCGCCACGGCCGTGCTGTGGACGCCGGCGTGGAACAGGCTTTGGGTGCGGCTGTTAGCGATGGTCGCGAGGATCGCGAGCCCGAGCGCACCGCCGATCTGCTGGGAGGTGTTGATCAGACCGGAGGCCAGGCCCGCCTCGCGTGGCTCGGTTGCGGTCACGGCGGCGATCGTCACCGGCACGAAGGCAAACCCGAGGCCGAAGGCGGCGAGCAGCGATGGGCCAAGCACATCGGCCAGGAACGAACCACCCGTCGCCGGCACCTGGGAGAACCACAGCAGGCCACCGGCGACCAGCAGCATGCCGGCGATCAGGGGTGGTTTGAAACCGACCCGGGTGACGAGCTGGCCGGCGGCCCCCGCCGCGATGATGATCCCCACCGCCAGCGGGAGGTAGGCGATCCCGGTCTTGATCGGGGAGTAGCCCAGCACGTCCTGGAGGTAGAGCGAGATGAAGAAGAACATCGAGAACAGCGACATGCCGATCAGCAGCCCGACGATGTTGGCGCCGCGCAGGGTCCGCAGCCGGAAGATCGAGAACGGCATCAGCGGATCACGCTGGCGGCGCTCGATCGCCACGAACGCGATCAGCAGCACCCCGGCCGCGGCCAGGCAGACGATCGTTCGGGTCGCGCCCCAGCCGACGTTGACCGCGTCGACGACGGCGTATACGAGCAGCGCCAGCCCGCCGGTGACGGCCACCGCCCCGGGGATGTCGAACGAGTTGCCGGCCTCTTCGCGGCGGCTCTCACGGAGGATCCGTGGCGCCAATGCGGCCGCGGCGATCCCGATCGGGACGTTGACGAACAGCACCCAGCGCCAGTTCAGCCCGCTGGTCAGGATTCCGCCCAAAAGCACCCCGGCGGCGCCACCGGCGCCCGCCACCGCGCCCCAGATCCCAAGCGCGCGGTTGCGCTCGGCCCCGTCGGCGAACGTGGTGGTGATGATCGACAGCGCGGCGGGGGACACGATCGCGGCACCGAGGCCCTGGACCGCGCGGGCGGCGATCAGCCACGTCTCAGACTGGGCCAGGCCGCCGGCCAGCGAGGCGAGTGAGAACACCACCAGGCCGAGCATGAACATCCGGCGGCGGCCCAGCAGGTCGGCCATCCGCCCGCCCAGCAGCAAAAAGCCGCCGAACGTCAGCGTGTAGGCGTTGACGACCCAGGTGAGATCGTCGCGGGAGAAGTGCAGGTGAGCGCCGATCGACGGCAGCGCGACGTTGACGATCGACGCGTCGATCACGATCACGAACTGCACCATCGCCAGCAGCGCGAGCGCGAGATTCTTGGTGCGGGGCGTAAGCGCGGTCACAGGCTCATCCCCAGCATCCGGCCCACGCCCGACAGCGACGCGAAGGCAAATCGCTGCACGCGCGAGGTGCGGATCGCGGTCGGGTGGGCCGTGAACAGCATCGCTACGTAGATCGCTTGGCGCGGACTGTGAGGTATTCCGGCGCCCATCCTCCCGGTCGATGCCAGCGACGCCATGTCGCGAAAGAACCCCTCGTTATCGGCGGCGGGGCGGTGGCGATTGATGAACCTAACCGGCTCATCGTGACTGTTTCGCAGGGTGTGCCGGTACCGGGAGCCGCTGCGGCGCGCTCTCCAGGACCATAGGTACGCCAAGTCCCGTCGAGCTTCACATCAAGCCGGCCCTCGACGACCTCAAAACTGTCTTCAACATTGTCGTGCACGTGCACAGGGGGGCTGGGGCTGTGGGGACCGAGCCAGGCACTTGCCTCGAGGACTTCACCATCGGTGTCCTCGCCGTTGCGCACGATCTCCCAATACATGTCCTGGCCCGGGCGAAAGTCGATGCGCCGACTAACGGCGGGGCGAGTTAGGGTACGGCGGGTTGCAGGGTCAAGGGAAGAAGTAATCACAGGGGCTCCATTGGGTCATTGGTTCTGTATTGGTTGTCCGGTCTAACGCCGGTCTCGGGGTCTGAAGTTCGTTGATAGGTGCGTGTGGCAGATCTCCTAGTAGTTCACCTTGGTTGACAAGTTGGGAGAACCTTCTCACGAGGCGTTGCGTTTGTCAAGCAAGGTGAACTACAATCGTATGGACATGCCGAAGAGCCTCCAGATCCTTCTCCGCGACGCTCGCGCCGCGATCGAGGCCGCCGTCCGCGCCGATCTCGCACGCAACGGCTTCGGCGACGTCACGCCCGCGCACTCCGCGCTCTTGCGCAACCTCGGCGAGGACGGTGCTCGCCCCAGCGAGCTCGCCGCGCACGCCGACGTCACGCGCCAAGCCATCACCAAGCTCGTAGACGAGCTCGAGCGGCTCGATCTCGTGCGCCGCGACCCAGACCCAAACGACGGGCGCGGCGTGATCATCAGATACACCGACCGCGGACGCGCCGGCGTTGCTATCGCTCGCAAGCGGCAGCTCGCGCTCGAGCGCGACTACGCCGCGCAGGTCGGCGCCGACCGCTGGGCCGAGGTGCGCTCAACCCTCGAGACCCTATTCGGCGACGATCCCCACGAGGACCTGAGCCTGCCTGCCGCCCCAGACCTATCCGACCGGGAACGCGCCGACGACAATCAAGCACGCGCGACCAGTGAATGAGCGGTCAGGCAGTGGGTCCGCGCCGTGCGTGCGAGCCACCACTGCAGTCTGTGGTTCGCGTCGTCGATCCGGGCCTGAGCCAACGAAGACGCTTCTATGAGCGCCTCGCCCACCCCTGAGCCTGACCCCAGCCGGCTCCACAGGTGCTCTCAGCTGAGATAGCCACTGTTCTCGTCGGGGCCACCGCGCTTCCGCGATGCCGCGTTCGGGGCACGCTCGCGCGGCCGGCGCGGAGCGGTAGCCTCGGCACCCCCGGATCCGCACCCCCGTGAAGCAAAACAGGTCCGAACCGCGAGGCCCGCGGGCGCCCTGCTCGTCGCCAAACCCAGGGCCAGCCAACTGCCCCGGATAAGTTTGTAGAGCGTTGGCAATTGAGACGTTCAGATCACTGACCCGGGGCGAGGTTCGCCGGAAATGTCCGGTTGTCGATCGTCTGCAGCGACAGCCAGCCGCACGACCATAAGTGCCTTCTGCGGCGGCGAAGCGGGACGGCTGGTGACGTTTGGCATTCGCGTTGTCGGGCGCTCACCCCCAGTCTGTCCAGACGATCCCGTCGCCATCTGGATGCGGGTGGCGGCCCATCAGGCGACCGAGGCCGCCGGTCTCGACCTCCTCCATGAGCCGGATGTCCTCGTAGCCGTCAGCGGCATCAGGAGGCGGGAACCGATGACCGAAACGGACCCGCGGCCAATGCTCGTGGCAGAACAGGACCACGACACCAGCGTGGTCCCCCGCGCGCGCGATCCGCACCTCGAAGTCGTCGGCGATCCCCGTGATGAAGGGCTCCCGCTTGCCGGGAGCAGCAGGCAGCGGGTCGCCAGGCCGCCCTCCAGCTTCAAGCCGCTTCAGGTACTCGTACTCGTGCTCGCTGACGAGCCACGACCCGGTGACCGTACCGCGAACCCGCCCGAGCCGGGCCAACTGCTCCTTGTTGAAGGCCACCGGCCCGCGAGCCGGGGTGACCCACCCATGAATGAAGGCCTGCTCCAGACGGCGTTGCTGCTCGCACAGGCCGTTCCAGCGCTCGTCTCGATCGCCTTGATCGCCCACCCAGATAGCTTGTCGCAAACGGCGTGTAGGCGCGGCGCTCGTTAGGGGTTCGCTGAGCGTTGGGAACTGAGACGGTCGAGCCGCCGGCGGCGGACGCCTCCAGCTTGAGCTCCAGACCGTCCGGTGGTCGATCCCGGATGCGACTGAGCTGTCGGCAGATCGACTAGAGGTCGTGGTGTCTTGGCTTTGCAGCGTTTAGTCGGGCAGGTCGGTGGCCTGTATGCGTGCGCGCCACGTTGCGGCGTCGAAGACCCCTGGCTCGGTGCTGGCACAGAAGTCCTCCAGGGCCGTGACGAACTGCTGGGGTGCCTCGACGTGGGGGAAGTGGCGGACGCCGTCGAACACAGCGAGCGTGCTATCGGGCAGGAGCCTGTGCGCGGCTCGGGCGTGCTCGACCGGGATGATCGGATCCTCAGCGCCCCAGATGAGCAGGACGGGAAGGTCCTTGGCCAGATAGAGCCGATCTTCGGCGCGGACGGTCTGACCGTTGAGCCCGACGACGCTTCGCACGGTGGCCAGAAACGCCGAGCGACGATCGGCGTCGGCAAGCGAGGCGTAACTGCGCACCAGCTCATCAAGGCCGGGGCGCGACGGTGAGTGCGTGGCGCGCAGCACGCGTCCCACAATGCCGGAGGCCCGCCGTGTGGCTTCGGCGGTCACGGACAGAAACAGGTTCGCTCCGGGAAGTGAAGCGGCGCGTAGCGCCGGGTTGACCTCGAGTCCCAGCCCGCCGCTGGAGACCAGCACGAGCCGCTCGGTCATCTCGGGGAACTGATACGCGAATTGCATCGCGATGCCCCCGCCAAGAGAGTGTCCGACCAGCGTCGCGCGGTCGTGCCCGAGGGCGGTCAGCACGTCACGCAGGCCGGCCGCGAGCGATCCGAGCGAGTAGTCCCCGCCGCCGGGGCTCGACCCGCCGTGTCCCGGCAGATCTACCGCGAGAACCGTGGCGTTGCGCGCGAGCGGGTCAATGACCGAGCGCCAGGTCGCGAGCGAGCCCGCCATCCCGTGGATGAGCAACAGGACCGGCCCAGAGCCCTTCTGCACGTACGCGATCGGATGACCGTGCAGCATGATCGCCTGATGTTGAGTGCTCATGACGTCACTCCGCTTCGGACGCCCACGACCGCGAGCGCGTCTCGTACGCATGCGTCCCTCACCTGCTCAGCATCAATGACCACGGCGGTGACTGCTCCCGGGGAGGCCTCGCACAGTGACACGCCAGTCCGGGAAAGGTGCATCGAGCCCATCATTCCAGTCAGTAGACGACCGGCGGTAAATCCCGGGTCGTCCACCTCGACGACCTCCTGCTCCACCCCGGCCTCCAGGACCCGCTGCACCGCACCGACACATCGGCCGACCGCTCGGGAAACACGGAACCACGCTGCGTCAGACAGAGTCTCGCGAAGCTCAAGCGCCGGCCGACGCAACAACGACAGACCGCAATCCAGAAACGCGGGATACGAGACGCAGAAATCCGCGAACACGGTCAGGACTTCGCGCAGGTGCGCCGCAGCGTCAGGCACCACCTCGATCGCGTCAGTTCGCGCGCGTAACTCGTCGAGGTAGCTCGTTGCCGTGAGCACGAAGATCTCATCCTTCGACGAAAACGCCCGATAGATCAGCGCCTTGCTCAGTCCAGCGGCGCGGGCGATGTCCTCGACCCGGGCATCCTGAATCCCGCGCTGATCAAACAACGTCCGCGTCGCCGCGACGATCGTCTGCTCGCGGGAGGCGCGGCGGGTTCTGCGGGCCGCGGCTCCGGAGGAACCGTAGGCAGTGGCTGAGGACATCTCACCAACGTAACCCATGGTGTGACCATCGGTTACATCTCGCGCGCTACTCCGAGCGAATGCGTCCGAGCCGCCGGATCTCTCTGCTCACCGCTCCATCTCGAGCACATTGGCAGTGTCCCAAACTGGATGCGCCCGCACGCATCTGCTAGCGTCGTTATGACCCTGCTTTTGTACAACGCCCAGGAGTGGATACACGTGATGACCAGACTGAATGGAAAGACTGCCGTGATCACCGGCGGCGCTACCGGCATCGGCCGCGCCGCGGCAGAGCGCTTCATCGAGGAGGGCGCCTTTGTGTTTATCTACGGCCGTCGGCAGGAAGCGCTCGACGCCACCGTGGCCGACCTCGGGCCCAATGCCCGCGCGGTGCAGGGCTCGGTCTCGGATCTGGCCGACCTCGACCGCCTCTACGCGGCGGTGAAGGCCGAGCGCGGAACCCTTGACATCGTCTTCGCCAATGCGGGGGCGGGAAGCGCGCTTCCGCTCGGCGAGATCGACGCCGAGCACCTTGACGAAATCTTTGACACCAACGTGAAGGGCTCCATCTTCACGGTCCAGAAGGCGCTACCGCTGATGGGCGAGGGCGGTTCGATCATCCTGACGGGATCGAGCGCCGGCACCACGGGTGCCCCGGCATTCACCGCCTACAGCGCGAGCAAAGCGGCGGTACGCAACCTCGCGAAGACCTGGGCACACGACCTCAAGGGCACCGGCATCCGCGTCAATGTGCTGACGCCCGGACCGACAGCGACCGAGCTCGCAAAGCAAGCGCTCGGCGAGGAAGGCCAGAAGGCCTTCGCCGACGCCAATCCGCTCCAACGCATGGCCGAACCGGCAGAACTCGCAGCGGCGGCCGCCTTTCTCGCGTCGCAGGACAGCAGCTTCATGACCGCCAGCGAGGTCCACGTCGACGGCGGCCTAGCGCAAATCTGACGCGCTCCGCCCGGGCCGGTCACTCCATTCGAAAACTAAGAGCCCATAGGGCTCCGTAACACAAAGGAGAATTTCATGAGCTACGCAATTATCGGCTTCGGCAACATCGGCCAGGCTCTAGCTAAGGCGTTTGCCCGAAACGGCATCGAAGTATCCGTGGCCACGACTCGCGACCCGGAAGGCTTTGCATCCGCTGCGGCCGCGATCGGACCCGAGATCATCCCAACAACACTGGCGGAAGCCGTCAAGGCGGACATCATCTTTTTGGCTGTCCGTTTCGAGTCGCACCGGGATGTCGCCAACACGCTGCCGACCTGGACGGGAAGGACCATCGTCGATGTGACCAATGCGTACGGCGTGGCCCCTGAGGAACTGGGAGGACAGCCTTCTTCCAGGGTCGTCGCGCAGGCCTTCACTGGTGCAAGACTGGTGAAGGGCTTCAACCATTTGGTCGCTGCCGTCCTTGACCAGGACCCGGCCGTACATGGGGGCAGGAGAGTCGTGTTTTTGGCGAGCGACGACGACGACGCAGCAGCCGAGATTGGTGCGCTTGCGGAAAATCTCGGTTTCTCGCCGATCAAACTCGGCGGGCTTTCGGAAGGTGGCCTGCTCGTCCACGCGCGCGGCAATACCTGGGGTCGACTGATCTTCAAGGACTTGGTCAAGTTCGACTGATCAATCGTGATCGCAAATTTCGATGCGATCCTGCCTCGTGGGCAAAGCGCAGCCACAGTTTTGATCCAAGCGAGGGTGACGCCGGCAGTAAGCCGCGCTCCGATTATCCCGCGTGCGCCCGCCGTTCCTGCACGCGGACGGCGGTTTCGGTCAAGTCTGAGCTGCAGCGAGGGCAGCTGTGCCGCGGGCCGCTCAGCGGCTCGCGGCGCTCAGCTCCGCGTTCTGGGCAACCCGCAGCTTCTCCCAGATCCGGCTGATCGCCGCGATGTCCTCTTCGTCCAAGGGCTCGATGAAGTACTTCAGGATGGCGTTCTCGAGCGTCCGGGCGACCTTCTCGCTATAGCGCCGGCCCTTGCTGGTGACGCTGATCAGCGACTTGCGCCCATCACCTTGATCAGAGCCGCGCTGCAGATAGCCGGCATCAACCAATTCTTGGACGAGGCGCGAGGCACGAGTGGGACTGACGCTCACCAGCTGGCTGGACAGCGCTCGCACCGATTGGGGCTCCTCGCCATAGAGACGGCACAGGATCTCGGTGGCGCTGAATGAGATGCGGTGCCTCGCCTGAAGCTCACGGTCGATCCGGTCCGTCACCGTCGCGTGGGCGAACAACAGTGCATACCACGCGTCCTGCTGGTCGGGAGTGATCACCTGGGCCACGGTGTGGCTCGGCCGGGAAGGGGTCTGGCTCGCCATCGCCGTCAGACTATAACGCAACACAACCACCATGAAGCACATATGCATGCGTGCGCACGCATCGCTATTCTGAGGATCGTTCGTGTCGCATTCGACCTGACCTCCACGGCTGGCTTGCCTGAACAAAACCTGAGCGACTCGGGTAGCGCCACCGCGCCACCGGGTTTGAAAACTGCCAAAACCGGCGCCTCCTGCGCGCCGCGCGATGTTCGTAGAGCGTTGGGGTTCTGAGACGGTCCCCCTGCCGGCGCCATAGCGTTAGAGGACGCGCTCGTCCGTTTGTCGATTGGTCTAAACGACGCGCACGACCGACCCATCGGCTTTTAGGATCCAGAGTGCTCCGGCGAGCGGCTCGCGCAGGCAGGGAGCGCTGGGGTCGTTTCTCCTCCGTCGCCGGATCCGTTGACAGACAGTAGGCGGCGTCAAATCTTGGGCACGGGCACGAGTGGTGGCTCCAGCTTGGACTGGTCGTGCCGATACATGAGGGATGCGAGGGCAGCCGGCGTTTGCCGATGGGCCGCGGCGGATTCTGTTGCCGTCGTGTCTGGCTGCGTTCTTGCCGTTCGCGCTGCTGTGGTTGCCACCGGCTCACTGGCGTCTGGGCCCATTGATCGCGGCCGCCGTGCTCACGGTCGTGATCGGCGCGGTCATGTTCCGCGCCATCCGGAAGCCGCTTCCGCGCTGGGGAGCGCCTGGGCTGGCCTGGGGGTATCTGATTGTGGTCAGTCTCCTGCGCGCGTCGGGAGGCCCGTCTGGAGTCACGGCGATGGCGCTGCTGCCGGTCTTCTGGCTGAGCCTGCGTGGGACGCGTGGGCAGCTGTGGTGCCTGTTGATCGGAGTGGCATTGGTGTTCGTGGTCCCGGTGATCGTTGTCGGCGGCGCCGACTACCCTCCGAGCGCGTGGCGAGCGGCAATCCTGTTCGTCACCCTGTCCGGGATCGTCGGTACCACGGTCCAAGCGCTTGTGACGCACACCCGTGGCCAGGAACGCGAACGAAATCGGCTGCTTGGGGAGTTGGATGAGCTTGCCCACACCGACGCGCTGACCGGCCTCCCTAACCGGCGTGCGTGGCAATCGGAGCTCGATCGTGGGCTGGCCCGCGCACGTCGCACCGGTGAGCCTGTAAGCGTCGCTGTGGTCGACATCGACAAGTTCAAAGCCATCAACGACACGCACGGCCACCCGGGCGGGGACTCGCTGCTCATCACGGTGGCTGGCAGCTGGAGCGATGTCCGACGCCCAGACGATGTCCTCGCCCGCATCGGTGGAGACGAGTTCGCCGTTCTGATGCCCGGGTGTCGCCACGCCGAGGCTGCCGATCTCAGCAGCCGGCTGCAGGCCCTGATGCCGAGCCCCTACACCTGCTCGATCGGGCTCGCTACATGGGAGCCTCCCGAATCCTCCGACGAGCTGATGGGGCGCGCCGACAACGCCCTCTATGACGCCAAACGCAACGGACACGATGACGCACCAGCGGCAGCGTCGAGCATCGCCGCATCATGACTCGTCTGGCCTGTACCGCTGACGCGTTGGCTATGGGGCCCTCTGACAGGGCCCACGGACGCCGCCTCAGGGGACGCACCGAACCGTAGAAGCAGTGATCTCTGACGCTCCCGACGGCAGCAAAAACCGCACAGTCTGGTCGTCGCAGAGAAGGTTGGGTTGTGAGAGACGCACGTGCTCCCCTGACCGTCGGGGGAAGCACTTACGCCGGTCGGCGTTGATCGTCTGATTCGCTGCGGAAGGCTGCCCGCTCGGGCGTTCCCTCTCGCTCTCGGTGTGCGGTTAGCGCCGGTTGGAGCCGAGCGATCGTCCCGGCGTAGCGGTGCTGGGTGTCCGGAGCCAATGTCGTGGGCGACCAGCCCAGGCTCGGGTGGTGCTCCACCGTACGCCCGACCTGTTCGGCCAGGTCCTTGAACCGTCGGTTGTGATAGCGCCCCTGACGGCTGGTCTCCTTGACCTGGCGCTGCGCTGCGATGGCGTGGGCGGCTTCGTGGAGCAGTGTCGCCAGCACCGCCTCCGCGCCGCGGGCAAGCCCCTCGCCACCGACGAAGATCTCAGCGCGCGGTGGCGTGTCGTGAGCTGTCTGCCAGCGGGACGGGGCGAAGCGGCGTCCACTGTGCGTCCACTAGGTTCAGTTCGGGCGGTTCCGCGGTACCACGCTCGTTCAACCCGTGGTCCTGAATTAACCCCGAAATGCAGGCACTTTAATGCCCGTCGGCGTGCGGCCGTGACCGCCCGTTTTCACCTCAAACCTTCATGGTAAGGAAGGGGTCTGGGGTTCGAGTCCCCAAGAGGGCTTCTTCGAATCGCCTAAATCTGCAGGGTTTCTGGGGCAGTGCCGACCTTTGGGCACACGAATCAGGTGTCTATGCGGTCGCGTCAGCGCTGGGCGTAGCGGTGCTCGCCGCGGCTGCGACAGGGTCTTCGTTGAGCCATCGAGCACCGACGGTCTCGGCCATGCTCGCATCGGTTCCACCGCCGGCGAGCCCAAGGGGGGCGACGCAGGCGAGTGCGCGCAGGCCGCCGAGAGCGCTTTGAGCCAGCTCGGGGAGCGCGGCGCTGACGACGACGAGCGCAGGCTGCAGCAGATCGGCTGTCTCTGTCAGCGTGAGCAGCGGAGTATCGGCTCCGAGATAGGTGATCCGCCAGCCGTGAGCGCGGAGCGCGAGCCCGAAGCAGATCAACCCGAGATCGTGTTGATCTCCGGGAACGCAGGCGAGCAGTGCGTGGGGACCCCGACCGCGGCCCCAGCCGCGCGCCAGGGCGAGAAGACGGCCGCGGAGCAGCGCGGTGGCGAAGTGCTCTTGCGCGACCGATGCCTGGGCGCGCGCCCAGCGATCGCCGAGCTCGCGGAGGTAAGGAAGGACCGCGTCCCGTAGGACGCTCTCGAGCGGGTAGGAACCCAGGAGCCGGTCGAGTACGGAGTGCGCGCCGACGTCGTCGAATCCGTCGAGCGCATGGCGCAGCTGCTCGCCGAGGGCAGCTGCCGTTGGTGCCCCGCTTCGGTCATCTGATCCGGCGGGGTCAGGTCGCGCCGGCGGGTCAGTTCGTGCGAGCCGAGCCGCCTCGGCTGCCGATAGGCCTTGCTCGAGGTACTGGAGCATGCGGCGGATCCGCCGCTCGTCCTCCTCGCCGTAGAGGCGGAACCCGCCGTCGGTGCGGGTGGGCGACAGGATCCCGTACCGACGCTCCCACGCGCGCAGGACCTCCGGTGTCACCCCAACGCGGCGGCTCAGTTCCCCGATCCGCAAGGGCCCGCGATCGGCTTCATGAGCACTCATGCGATAAGTGTACAGACTCTGTACAGACTCTTGACAAGCCTCCCGGTAACCCTGTACGATCCTTGAACAGTCTCTATACAAAGGAGTTCCCTCCAATGAAGAAGTCGTTCGTCACAGCGCTAGCCGTCGCCGTCCTTGGCGCGATGACACTGGGTGCGGTCGCCTCGTCAGCATCGGCTCCGCACAAGCCCGCCAAGAACATCGTCCAGACAGCCGTCGCGGCCGGCACGTTCAAGACGCTCGTCTCGCTCGTCAAGCAGGCGGGCCTAGCGGGCGCCCTCTCCGGGCCGGGGCCGCTGACCGTGTTCGCGCCCACGGACGCGGCGTTCGCGAAGGTGCCGAAGGCGACGCTGGCCGCACTCGCCAAGGACAAGTCGAAGCTGAAGGCCGTCCTGCTCTACCACGTGGCCAAGGGCAAGCTCACGGCCGCGAAGGTGGTGAAGCTGCACTCGATCAAGACACTCAACGGCCAGTCGCTGAAGGTCCGCGTCAGCCACGGCACGGTCACGGTCGGCGGTGCGCGCGTCATCAAGACCGACATCGGCGCCTCAAACGGCGTGATCCACGTGATCAACAAGGTGCTGATCCCGCGCTGACCCACCCACCTGTTCAGGGCGCCGCCGGTGCGGCGCCCTGGACCGGGGTCGGCCGACGGACAAGCGCCGGCCGTACGGAAAGGCCACGATGACTGCACTCACTCTTCCACATCCACCCGCCGGCGAGAGACTCCGCGGACGGCGCCGTCGTGTTCGGCGCGTTGTCGCCCTCGTGCCGGTGTCACCCATCCTCAGCCAGACAGGCACTGAACGCCCTCGCTGGGTCGCTCTGTCAGCGTCCGTCGAGCCCGGTTTGACGAAGGGTGATCGCTGAGATGAGGGTTGCTGTGGTGGGTGCCGGGGTCTCTGGGCTGGTGGTGGCGCATCTGCTGCACCGGGCGCATGACGTCACGGTGTTCGAGGCGAATGACTACCCAGGCGGCCACGCGAACACGGTCCGCGTCGATACCCCGAACGAGACGCATCAGGTCGACACCGGGTTCATCGTTTTCAATGACCGCAACTATCCGAACTTCGAGCGACTGCTGGAGCGCCTGCGTGTTGGCTGGCAGAGGTCGACGATGAGCTTCAGCGTCAGCGACGGGATGGGGGATTTCGAGTACAGCAGTGCATCTCCCAGTGGCCTGTTCGCAAAGCGCGCGCACCTCCTGACCCCGTGGTTTCACCGCATGATCGCCGATCTGGGTCGGTTCAACCATGCCGCTCAAGAACTGCTTGACGACAGTGCCGAGGACATCTCGCTCGGAGATTGGCTGGAGCGTCATCGTTTCTCGCGGGCGTTCATCGAGCGCCTGATCGTGCCTCAGGCGTCGGCAGTGTGGTCGGCCGCGCCGCGCCAGATGTGGACTTTTCCCGCGCGTTTCCTCGTGGAGTTCTTCGACAATCACGGGATGCTGTCGTTGCGGGGTCGGCCTCGGTGGCAGACGGTCCGGGGCGGGTCGGCTCGGTACGTGGAGGTGTTGACGAGAGCGTTCGAAGAGCGGCTGCGGCTGCGCACACCGATCGATGCCGTTACGCGGCATGACGATCATGTGCTGGTCAAGCCGCGTGGTGGTGAGGCATTGCGCTTCGACGAGGTCGTCCTGGCGACGCACTCCGATCAGGCGCTGGCGCTGCTTGCCGATGCCAGCGATCGTGAGCACGAGATCCTCGGTGCGATCCCGTATCAGCACAACGAGGCGGTGCTCCACACCGACGTCCGGATGCTGCCCCGCCGCCGGCGCGCGTGGGCGAGCTGGAACTACCACCTGCTCACCGAGCCGAAGCCCGCTCCGACTGTCACCTACCACATGAACCGGCTTCAGTCCCTGCGCGCCGAGCGCGAGTTCTGCCTCACTCTCAACCGTACCGAGGCCATCGACCCGGCTCACGTGATCCGCACGATCCCCTACGCGCATCCGGTGTACACGCAGGCGGGGGTCGAGGCGCAGGCGCGGGTGGGTGAGATCGACGGGCGCAACCGCACGCACTTCTGCGGCGCCTACTGGGGATGGGGGTTCCACGAGGACGGCGTTGTCAGCGCGCTGCGGGTGGGGCAGCGCTTCGGGGCGCGGCTGTGAGCGCGAGCTGCATCTACGAGGGCACGGTTCGCCACCGGCGTTTCGAGCCCCGACGTGAGTTCAGCCATCGGCTGGCGTTGGCCTACCTCGACCTGGACGAGCTCCCGGGACTGCTTGACGGCCGACTGGTCGCCCGGCGCCCGGGAACGGCTCGCTTCCGCCGTCGCGATTACCTCGGCGATCCCGCTGTGTCGCTGCACCGCGCCGTGCGTGACGTGGTGCAGGAGCAGACCGGTGCGCGGCCTGAGGGCCCGATCCGGCTGCTGGCGCAGCTCCGCTCGTTCGGGCACTGCTTTAACCCAGTCAGCTTCTATTACTGCTTCGAGCCGGGCGGGGAGCGCGTCCAAGCGCTGGTCGCCGAGGTGACGAACACTCCCTGGGGGGAGCGGCACGCCTACGTGATCCAGGGCCGGCAGCGTGCCTCGGGGGTGCTCGCTGGTGAGTTCGACAAGGCGCTTCACGTCTCGCCGTTCATGGGCATGGATCATCGCTACGACGCTCGGGCGGCGATGCCCGCCCAGACGCTGTCGGTCCACATCGCCTCGAGCCGCGCGGGCGCCACCGTGTTCGACGCGACGCTGGCGCTGCGCCGCCGGGAGTTGACGCGCGCATCGATGGCTGCGATCACCCTGCGCTACCCGCTCGCAACCGTTCGTGTGCTGGCAATGATCTATGTACGGGCGCTCGGGCTCAAGCTCGCCGGCGTGCCCGTCCACCCCCACCCGCGCGGCGGACGAACATGAGTACCTCGCTCGCGCGCCGGCTGGTGTCGGTCCTGTTGGGACGCATCACGGTCGGCAGGTTGATCGTCGTGGAGGGGGATGAGCGGCTCGTCTTCGGCTCCGGCTCACCGACTGCGACTGTCCAGATCGTCTCCTCGCGGACGTGGCGGATGCTGCTGCGCGGCAGCCGCGGAATGGCCGAGGCCTTTGCCCAAGGCCTCTGGGACTCGCCCGATCTGGTCGCGGTGATCAGGCTGGCGGCGCGCAACGCCGGCGGCCTGGACAGGCTCCGTTCGCGTCTTGCGCCGGCGCGGTGGCCGTTGCAGGTGCCCGGAGCGATCCTGCGTCGCAGCACGAAGCGCCGGCGCCGGCGCGACGTCGGCGCCCACTACGACCTCGGTAACGAGCTGTTCGCGCGGATGCTCGACCCGACCATGACCTACTCGTGTGCGATCTTCGAGCACGAGGGGATGACGCTCGAGCAGGCGCAACTCGCAAAGCTCGAACGCATCTGCGAACAGCTCGACCTCGGTCCCGGGGATCGGGTGCTCGAGATCGGAACGGGCTGGGGCGCGTTCGCGGTCTACGCCGCGGCAACCCGCGGCTGCCATGTCACCACGACGACGATCTCGCGCGAGCAGCACGACTACGCCGCCGCGCAGGTCCGCCGCGCCGGACTGAGCGACAGGGTCACCGTGCTGATGGAGGACTACCGCGAGCTGCGTGGCCGCTACGACAAGCTCGTGTCGATCGAGATGATCGAGGCGGTCGGGTGGCGGCACTTCGGCACCTTCCTGGCTACGTGCTCGGAGCTGCTGGATCCCAGCGGCGCGATGCTGCTGCAGGCGATCACGATCGACGACCGCGCCTACGAGGTCGAGAAGGCATCAAGGTCGTTCATCAACACGTACATCTTCCCGGGCGGATGCCTGCCCTCGCTCGAGGTGATCACCCGCAACCTGGCCCGGCGGACCGACCTTCAGGCGGTGGGGCTCGAGGACCTGACACCGCACTACGTCGAGACGCTCCGGCATTGGCACGAGAACTTCACGGCACACGCCGACGAACTCGCGCAGCGCGGCTACGACGAGCGCTTCCGCCGGCTCTGGACGCTGTACCTCGCCTACTGCGAAGCCGGCTTCGCGGAGCGGCGGATCTGCGACGTCCAGCTGCTGCTGACCAAGCCCTGGTCCCGAATCGCCTCACGCGGGTACCGAGAGCGCTCTGACTACAGCCAGCAGCCCGACCTCTCGCTGAGCGCATGATCACCTCGCTGCTCGACGACGTCCTCGACCGTACCGTAGTAGCCGGCTTCACGAACGTCGGCTACCGGATCCGCAGCAGGGGATGGCCCGTGTCGGACCTGGAGCGGATGCCAGGCAAGGTGGTGCTGATCACGGGCGCGAGCTCGGGGCTTGGTCTGGCCGCCGCTGAGGGCTTCGCGCGTCTCGGTGCCACGGTCTGGCTCGTCGTCCGCAGCCCGGAGCGCGGCGAGCAGGCGCGCGCGGGGATCGTCGAGCGGTCCGGTAACGGCGACGTGCACGTCGGGGTCTGCGATCTCAGCGAGCTCGCGTCGGTCCGGCAGTTCGCTGGACGTTTTCGAGATCAGGCTTCGCGCCTGGATGTGCTGGTCAACAACGCCGGGGTGATGACCGAAGCGCGCGGCGTTTCGGCCGACGGGATCGAGCTCACGCTCGCGACCAATGTCGTCGGCCCGTTCCTGCTGACGAACCTGCTGATCTCACTGCTCCAGGAGAGTGCCCCGGCGCGCATCATCAACGTGTCCTCTGGCGGCATGTACACGCAGAAGCTCAGGGTTGATGACCTGCAGAGCGAGCGCGGGGAGTTCGACGGGCCGAAGGTGTATGCGCGCACCAAGCGTGCGGAGGTAATCCTGACCGAGCTCTGGGCAAAGCAGTTGGCGGGCACCCGGGTCGCGGTCCACGCGATGCACCCGGGGTGGTCGGACACCCCCGGCGTGCGATCCTCGCTGCCACGGTTCTACAAGCTGACAGGACCGCTGCTGAGGACGCCTGCGCAGGGCGCCGACACGATCGTGTGGCTTGGTGCCGCCGCCGAGCCGGGCCGCAGCTCGGGCCGGTTCTGGCACGACCGCCGACCGCGTCCCACGCACTGGGTGCGATGGACACAGGAGACGCGACAGGAGCGCGAGCGCCTGCTCGCCGAGTGCGTACGGCTCAGCGGTTGGCACGACGCATCCGTTCCGACCGCGTCGACTCCAGCTCCGGAAGGAGAATCTTGATGGCCGACAAGAATGTGAACGGTCAACCGGTGGCCGAGGGAACCGAGTTCCGGCTGGTGCCGAGTTCCCCGGCACGGATCCGATCGTCAGTGCAGTCAGCCGGCTCGTCAAGGCAGGGTCACCGTTTGTGTTCCCGCCAGTTAGGCGGATCCTCCGGCTCGCGTCCGTGATGCTCGCGGTGCCATTCGTCCTCGATTTGCCGCTCGGCCAGTGTCTCGGCGGTCTCGAGCTCCTTCAGTCCATCTTCCATTTGCCGCGCTACGCGAGCCATGCTGCGCTCTTCCTTGCCGATGGCCAGTTCGTCCGATAGCTCTTCGGCGCGCATCCGGGCCAGCTTGTCGTTTTGATTCATAGAGACATCGTTGCGCGCCGAGATGCTGGAGGTCCCGGGTATTTCCACATTCCGGCCGGTGGTAAAACCCGCAGATGTTGTTATGCGGACGGGTCTGGATGCCGTGTGTCACTCGCGGTTAATGGGTGACGCCCACGCCGGCGAGTGGCCGGCGCGGGCATCGTGAGCGTCAAGCCCGTGCGGGTCTGACCTGGGTTAGGAGGTGGCGGCGCCCATCGAGGCGGGGAACATCTGCGTCTCGGGCTCGGTGCGGCGAGCGTGAGCGAAGCCCAGCCCGACCAGGACCGCCATCATCGCGGCCAGCAGGAACGAGGCGATCGCGCCCCACAGCATGATCTCGCCGATTGTCGAGAAGGCGTAGGCCTCGAGCAGCAGCCCGCGCAGCGTAGTGCCGCGGAAGGAGGTCTGAACCAGCCCCTCGAGCTGCGTGTTCTTGGGGTTGGCGAGTGCTGCGGTGCTGATCTTGGAGTACACGCCGCCGTAGGGCATCTCGGAGAGGTGCACTGCGATGAAGTTGTCGGCGTAGGTCTTGGCCTGCGCGCCGGTGAGTAGCTGCTGGCCGGCGTACTGGGACACCGACGGGATCATCGATGGGGTGATCTCGGTTCCAGCCTTAGGGTGCGCGAACGCGGCCTTGGGCGGGAAATGGACCTGCTGCTGAGCGAGCTGGCTGTGGACGTTGGAGTTCACGAAACTGTGACCCCAGGTGAGCAGTCCGCCGGCGACGAGTAGCACGACGACGGCGACGATGCCGCCGGCGCTGGTGAGCTTGTCAAACGCTCTGCGTGACATAGCGTTCCTCCTTAGTGGTTGCTGCGCCCTGACGGGCTTGACGTCCACCATCGTGGAGTGCTCTGGCCATACGGCCATCAGGGATTTGCCGCGGACCGAGCGCCGCCGACTACGGACCCGAGCTGTGCTTCTTGCGCCGGCGTGCCTCCCGGCGTCTGGGCGGCCTTCCATGCCGGCTGACTGTGGGCGGGTCCGTGGTCTGTGCGGAGGAGAACTGCGGTTTGGCCCGGTTGGCCGGTCCCCCAGTAGGCGCAAGGCTTGCACCTATCAACCAGTCAAAGACAACGAGGTGCGCGATGTTCACGAAGGTGATCTGGGCCACTGATGGATCTGAGCATGCCGACCGCGCCATGCCCTATGCGGTGCAGGCGGCCCAGGCTGACGGCGCCGAACTGCACGTCGTGCACGTGGTTGAGAAGCTGGTCGGCCCGCGTGCCGCCAACCTGGACGCGTTTGCCAATGAGGACGACATCAAGGCCAAGGTCGAACGGCAGGCCAAAGCGATCGCCGCTGAGAACGGTCTGAAGACCAGTCTTGACGTCGTCGTCGGCGTGGGGAACCGGATCGGGGACCGCATCGCCGAGATCGCCCAGGACGCCGGCGCTGATCTGATCGTCGTGGGGACCCGCGGGCATGGGGCACTGGGCTCGTTCGTGCTCGGTGGCGTCACGCAGCGTCTGCTGCACGTGTCACCTTGTGCGGTCCTCTCCGTGCCGGCCGGCGTCGGCAGCGAGGTGCAGCAGTCACTCGAGCCGGCTGTCACGGCCGGATGATCTGCGACCAGACAGGGAGCCGACTATGAGTCCTGTGTCAACACCGACGGCGCCGGTGACCGCGACCCGTCAACGGGTGAGCGTGGTTCGCGATCCGCTTCACGACGAGGAACGTAGGCTGGCCGGTGGGGCGAAGCAGCTGCGCGTGGCGCTTGAGTCCGCCGCTCGCGAGAACGCTGAGCTGCACCGGGAGCTCGCGCACGCACACGCTCAGAACCAGCTTCTGCGCTCGTTGCGGACAGCTTCGGCCGGAGTGTCCGCAGGGGCCGATCAGGTCGACCGCGCCGAGCGGGTTCGCGTCATGCTCACCGACCCTTGTTCGCGGAATCCCTGAGCCATGCCGGCGATCTACGAGAACCTCATCATCGGCGTCGACGGCCGCGAAGGCGGCCTCGACGCGGCGGAGGCCGACAGTGTCGCTGACGGCCTGCGTGCCGCGGCGATGCAGTGCGAGGCCGACCTGGTGGTCGTCGGCGCCTCGCGTCGGGCGGGCATCCCCCACGTCACGCGGGACGAGGACGCTGTGGCGGCGGCGGTCGCCCGCTGGCAGGAGCGTCATCTAGAGGCCGGCGCCTGCGGGGCTTGCTGATGCCCGCCGGGGCTTCATCTACTTTCACCGATCTCTCGCGCGATGAGTGCCTGCGCCTGCTGAGTGCCAGCACCGTCGGCCGCGTGGTGGTGATCAGACCGGCCATCGAGACGCCGGTCATCCGTCCGGTCAACTACGTGTTTGACGAGGCGTCGCAGTCGGTGGTGTTCCGCTGCATCCCGGGCACGAAGTTCGCCACTCTGATGCGCGCCTCCCGGGCGTGGTTTGAAGTCGATGACATCGACGCCGAGCGGCGAACCGGATGGAGCGTGATCATCGCGGGTGTGACTGAGGTCGTCACCCAGCCCGGCGAGGTGCGGCGCCTGCAGACCATCGGGGTGGACAGTTGGATCGCCGGCGAGAACGCCGAGTGGGTCACGATCGGCGCCCGCGTCGTCTCGGGCCGACGGGTACGGGCCATCGTGGGAATTACGGAGCGAGAGTAGTGGCGATGCCCGATGGCGCGCGACCCCCGCGGGCCTAGAGTCGCGAGAATGTCGCTTCCAGTCATGTCCTCACCGGATTCCACTCCCGTGCGCTCTCCCGCGGAGGCTGCTGCCGGCGCCGACGGTTCGGCGTCGATCTCGGTCGTGTTGGCCGACGATCATAAGGTGGTGCGCTCGGGGCTGAGGATGCTGCTGCAGTCAGACGGCCGCTTTGAAGTCCTGGGTGAGGCAGGGAGCGTGGCCGGCGCGATCGAGACGGTGCTGGCCTGCCGCCCGCGGGTGCTGGTGCTCGATCTCAACATGGGCGGTGAGTCGAGCCTGGAGGCGATCCCGCGGCTGCGCGCACGAGGTTCCCGAGACCCAGATCGTGGTGCTCACCATGCAGGAGAATCCGGGCTTCGCCCGCGAGGCGCTGCGCGCGGGCGCGGTCGGCTATGTGCTCAAGGACGCCGCCGATGAAGAGCTGATGAGCGCGGTCCTGCTCGCCGCCGAGGGGCGCACCTACCTCAACCCGCAGCTCGGCGCGCGACTGGCCGCACAGCCGCCGGAGAGTGACACCCGGCCTGACAACCTTTCGCCGCGCGAGCTCGAGGTGCTCAAGCTGATCGCGCTGGGGCACACCAACGGCGAGATCGCGTCGTCGCTGTTCCTGAGCGTACGCACCGTCGAGTCGCACCGCGCGCACATCCAGCAGAAGGTCGGGGTGACCACGCGCGCGGAGCTGGTCAGCTACGCGCGCGATCGCGGGCTGCTGGATTGATCGGACCTGATAAGGCGCTCGAGGCCGCCGACGGTGCCATCGCGTGGGTTGCCGACGGCCGGCGCCGCATGACCGGCAGGTTGGCGGTGACGGTCGTGCCCTCGCCGATGGCCGACGACAGTTCCAGCTGTCCACCGAGGAGCTCGACGCGCTCGCGCATGCCGGCGAGGCCAAAGCCGGCGGTGGCCGCGGTCTGATCAAAGCCGCGCCCGTCGTCGCGGACGGTGACGTGGATCTGTTCGTCTTGCTCGATCACCGACACCGTCGCCCGCGCCGCCGCGCCGTGCTTACTGGCGTTGGTGAGCGCCTCCTGGACGATCCGGTAGACACCGGTCTCGAGGTCGGCGGTGTGCCGCTCTGATTCCTCGCCGTTCTCGTAGCTGAGGACGATTTCGGCGTCGACGTCCATGCCGGCGCGGTGGGTCCGGTCGATGAGCGCCTGCAGCGCGGGCTCCAGCCCGAGCTGGTCCAACGCCGCCGGGCGCAGCTCGGTGATCAGGGCCCGTAGCGTCGTGATGTCGAGTTCGAGCTGCGCGAGCGCCTCGTCAACCGCCGTTCCCAGCATCTCCGGATCGCCCCGGCGCCGCGAGCCCGCCAGGGTGAGCCGCAGACTGCCCGAGCGCCTGGAGGGTCTCGTCGTGCAGCTCGCGGGCCCAGCGGCCGCGCTCTGCCTCGGCGGCGGCCACTCGCTGCCGGCGCCGTTCCCCGGCGGCCGACTCGGCGGTGGCCACGGCGGTCGCAGCGCTGGCGGCAAACGCTTCGAGCAGGTTCTGGTTCTCGGCGCTGAACTCGCCGTGGTCGAGATGGTCCAGCGCCACCAGCACGCCGTACTGGCGGTTGCGGAAGGCGAGCGGGACGACCAGTCCGTGCGCGGCGCTGACGCCGAGGTGGCCGGCGCCGTGTTGGTCGAAGCGGGCGCGCATGAGCTGATCGCTGAGCCGCTGGGTCTTTCCGGCGCGCAGCGCGGCGCTGGCGATGGTGTCGGCGAGCGGGACGCGCTTTCCGAGGAGGTCGGCAGGTAGATCACCGGCGGTGGCCGCCATCGTGAGCTCATCCCCGTCGAGCAGCTCGATGACCAGCGCGCGCGCCGAGACGAGGGCTCGCCCGCGCTTGGCCACCAGCGACAGGATCGACTCCAGATCGGTCTCGCCGCCGACCGCTCGCGCGATCTGGATGGTGGCGTCCAGGGCATCGACGGTCTGTTGGAGCTTGCCGCGCTCGGACTCTGAGCTCATGAAGCGCCGGGCGTGGTCGATGGCCACACCGGCGAAGTCGGCGAGGAGGATCGCCGCCTCCTCATCGTCCTCGGTGAACTCCGCAGCGCCCTGTTTCTCGGTGAGGTAGAGGTTGCCGTAGGGCTCTCCGCGGATGAGGATCGGAACGCCGAGGAACGAGCCCATTGGGGGATGCCCGACCGGGAACCCGTAGGAGTAGGGGTGACTGCCGACATCGGCCATCCGCAATGGCTTGGGGTTGCGGATGAGCTCGCCCAGCACGCCGCGTCCGGTGGGCAGCGTCCCGATGACGCGGCGGTCGTCCTCGTCGATACCGCGGGTCAGAAACCGCGCCAGCGACTTGCGCGACTCGTCCAGTACGCCGAGCGCGGCGTACCGGGCGCCGGTGAGTTCGCACGCCGCGTCGAGCACGCGGTCGAGCACCTGGTCGGTGTCGAGCTGCTCGAGCACGCTGCGTGCGACTGTGAGCACTCCTCGCGTCGCTTGGTCCATCGTCGATGCTTTCTGGGTCCTGTTCGCGGCGGCACCGCTGACGGCCGACCATACACCCTCGCTTGCCCCTGCACGAAGCGGTGTGACATTAGGGTCACACGAGCGTGTGCTGTCTCTGCGAGCTCAGAGTTGGGCGCTCGAAAAGGGTGCGTCGTCGAGCGTCCGCTCGGGGCGCCGCGCTATCCCCGGGGCGACGAGCACCGGGACCGTCGCGTGCTGGAGCACCGCGCGCGAGACGCTGCCCAGCAGTATCGACTTGACCGGGCCGAAGCCGCGGCTGCCGACCACGACGAGGTCCGCGTGCACCGCGCTGGCCTCCTCAAGGATGGCCGACGCGGTGCTGTCGCGGCGCTTGGCCACGTGCCCCTCGGCCTGAAGTCCCGCGGCGCGGGCGTGGCCGACGCCTTCGACGGCGCGGTCGCGGGCCCACTGCTCGCACTGGGCATCGATCTGCTCGAAGTCAAAGGTGGACCCCGTGCCGGCGCCGGCGACGACCTGCGAGAGGCCATCCCACACGGTGAGGACGACGGCGGTGCTGCGGTCGAAGAGGTGGCCGGCCAATGCGACCGCGGCCTTGGCGTCCGGGGAGCCGTCGTAGGCGATGAGGATCTTCATGGCGAGGCCAGCGTACGTCGGTGCGGGCGGCCGGGCATCCGTAGGCTGCCGCAGGTCTGGTCCGCAACGTGTGCGGCCAGCTCGGTCCCCCAGAGCCTGGCCCGCTCGAGCTCTCCGTCCTTGAGGGGGCCCTCGTTCCCGGTGACCAGGAAGCTGGAGGTGTCCATCACGGCGTAGCCGTGGCGGCGTAGGCGCTTGGCGATCAGGTGGGAGGCGGCGCCGGTGAGCCATTCGGGCTTGTCAAGCCGGGTGTCAAACGTGGCGGCGCGGGCGTCACCGGTACGTGAGAGCTCAGCGAGCCAGTCGCGCAGCGCCGGTTCTGTCGGCGCTGCGGTGGGAGCGGCTGTTGCGTGGGGCGCCTCGACGGCGGCACGCCGGCTGCGTGCCGTGGCCATGCCGTGAATGTGGGTCGGCCCGCCGACGACCAGGAGATCGGCCTGTGCCGCGTCGGCGGGCAGTTCGGCGGGCGACACGGCGGGTGCGCCGCCGAGACCTTCGGCGATCGCCTCGGCGACCGCTCGGGTGTTGCCGTAGATCGATTCGTAGACGACGATGGCATTCATGGCCAGCTCCTGTCAGCCGTTCAGTCGCCGGCCGCTGCGGCGACGGGGACGAGGACGCGCTCGGCGAGGTCGACCAGGCGGCTGGAGTAGCCGAACTCGTTGTCGTACCAGGACACGACCTTGACCTGGGTGTGGTCGATCACAGCGGTCAGGCCGCCGTCGAAGATCGAGGAGTAGGTGGAGCCGATGATGTCGGTGGAGACGATCGGGTCCTGGGTGTAGTCAAGGATGCCGTGCAGGGACCCGCGGTCGGCCAGCCGGGCGAAGGCGTCGTTGACGGCCTCGCGGCTGGTGGGCCGCTCGGTCTCGACGGTGAGGTCGATGAGGGACCCGGTCGGGGTGGGCACGCGAACCGCGTAGCCATGGAGGCGACCGGCGAGCTCGGGAATGACCAGGCCCAGAGCCTTGGCGGCCCCGGTGGAGGTGGGGACGATGTTGATCGCCGCCGAGCGCGCGCGCCGGAGGTCCTTGTGCGGCCCGTCGAGCAGCATCTGGTCACCGGTGTAGGCGTGCACGGTGGTCATCAGGCCGTGCCGAATCCCGAAGGTGTCGTGCAGGATCTTGGCCACGGGGGCCAGGCAGTTGGTGGTGCACGAGGCGTTGGAGATGATGTGGTGGCGCTCGGGGTCATAGACCTCGTCGAAGTTGACGCCGAGGACGACCGTGGCGTCGGGGGGCTCGTCGCCCTTGGCCGGGGCGGAGATGATCACCTTGCGCGCTCCGGCCTGCAGGTGCCGGGCGGCGCCGGCGCGGGTGCGGAAGTGGCCGGTGGACTCGATGACCACGTCGACGTCCAGCTCGTCCCAGGGGAGTTCGCCGGGGTCGGTCTTCGAGAACGTGGGAATCGATCGGTCGTTGATGATGATCGCGTCGCCCTCGGTGCGGACGGCCCCGGGGAAGCCACCGCCGACGGAGTCGTACTTGAGCAGGTAGGCGAGGGTGGCGGTATCGGCGAGGTCGTTGACGGCGACCACCTCGATGTCGGCCTGGCGCTTGTAGGCCGAGCGCAGGAAGCTGCGGCCGGTGCGGCCCAGCCCATTGACGGCGACTCGTACGGACATCAGAACCTCGTTTCCTGGTGGGAGATCGCCGGCGGGGCGGCGGTTGATGGCGACGCTACGCCCGCTCCTGGGCCGCGCCATCGGCGCTCACTACTGATGACGAGGGGGGCTGTGCACGGATACTGGGCACGGGCGGGCGGACGTACGGTCTGGCCATGACAACGACAGCGCCCACCCAGCCCGCCGCCGCTCACGTGATGCAGCCGATCCGGCCGTTCTCCGAGCTCTCCAGCGCCGACGTCCCCTTTGCCGGGGGCAAGGGCGCCAACCTGGGTCAGTTGACTCGCTCGGGGTTCCCGGTCCCACCGGGGTTTGTCGTGGGCGCGCCCGCGTACGCCGCGTTCCGCTCCGAGACCGGGCTCTCCGAGCGGCTCGCCGTGGTCCTCGAGGGCCTTGACGTGGATGACACCGCTGCGCTGCAACGGGCGGCTGATCAGGCGCAGCACATGGTGAATGAGAGCGTCGTGCCCGTCTGGCTGGCCGATGCCATCACCAGCGCCTATGACCGGCTCGCCGCCTCACGCGACGACGCCCCGGTCGCGGTGCGCTCCTCGGCCACGGGGGAGGACACGGCGTCGGCGTCGTTCGCGGGGATGAACGAGACTTTCCTCAACACGCGGGGCGCGGCGGCGGTCGTCGATGCCGTCAAGTGCTGCTGGGCGTCGCTATTCGGCGCCCGGACGATCTATTACCGTGCCAAGCGCGGGTTCGGGGCGGCCGACATGGACATCGCGGTCGTCGTCCAGCGCCAGATCGCTTCGACGCGGGCTGGCGTGATGTTCACGGTTGATCCGGCGTCCGAGGACGCGAGCCGCCTGGTCATCGAAGGGTCCTTCGGGCTGGGCGAGGCGGTCGTCTCGGGCCAGGTGTCGCCGGACCGCTACGTCGTGGACAAGGCGCGCGGGTCCATCGTGGTGCGCACGGTGCGGGCCAAGGAGCTGACCATCGAATCCGCGCCCGGTGGCGGCACCGCTACCCGTGCGCTCACCTCTGAGGAGAGCCACCGCGCGGTGCTCACCGATGACGAGGTCCTCACGCTGGCCAATCTCGGCATCGCCATCGAGGCCGCCTACGGCTCGCCCCAGGACACCGAGTGGGCGTTTGACGACACCGGCACGGTGTGGATGCTGCAGAGCCGTCCGATCACCACCTTGGGACCCTCCCCGACCGCCGAGGCGGCGACGGTGCTGCTGCGCGGACTGGGCGCGGCACCAGGACAGGCTGGTGGGGCGGCCCGGCTACTCAGCTCGCTGTCAGACGCGTCCAAGCTCAACCCCGGTGACGTGCTCGTCACCCACATGACCGCTCCAGACTGGGTCCCGCTCATGCGCAAGGCCGCCGCCGTGGTCACCGATTCAGGTGGGATGACCTGCCATGCCGCCATCGTGTCCCGCGAGCTGGGCATCCCGTGCGTTGTCGGGACCGGCGACGCCACCCAGAAGCTGCGCGATGCTGAGCCGATCACCGTTAACGCCACCGATGGCACCGTGCTCAGCGGGATCGCGGCAGCGCCGGCCTCCCCGGCGCCCGGCAGCTCGTCGCCGACCACCGCTGCGGCTGCGGCGGTGACCGGCACGCGACTCCTGGTCAACCTGTCCGAACCGTCTCAAGCGCAGGCCGCCGCACAGCTGCCGGTCGACGGCGTCGGCCTTCTGCGCGCCGAGCTGATGATCGTTGAGGCGCTGGACGGCGCGCACCCGCGGACGCTGCTCGCCGAGGGTCGTGGAGGCGAGTTCGTTGACCGAATGGCGGCCGGGCTGACCACGTTTGCCACAGCGTTCGCGCCACGGCCCATCACCTACCGCACCACTGACTTCCGGACCAACGAGTTCCGGGGCCTGCGCGGAGGCGAGGAGTATGAGCCCGAGGAGGCCAATCCGATGATCGGCTACCGCGGGGCGCTGCGCTACACGCGCGACCCCGAGGTCTTCGCCTTGGAGCTTGAGGCGATCGGCCGGGTGTGGGACGCCGGGCACCAGAACCTGCACGTGATGCTGCCGTTCGTGCGCACGGCGCGCGAGCTGGCGCTCTGCCGGGCGCTGATGAGCGACCTGATCGATCGCCTGGGGTTTGAGCTGTGGGTGATGGCCGAGGTGCCGTCGGTGCTGTTCAATCTCGAGCGCTATGCGGCGCTGGGCGTGGCCGGTATCTCGGTCGGGTCCAACGATCTCACTCAGCTGCTGCTTGGCGCCGATCGCGACTCCGAGACGCTGGCGGACACGTTTGACGAGCGCGACCCTGCCGTCACTGACTATCTGCGGCAGCTGATTCCGCGTGCGCGGGCGGCCGGGCTGCAGACGTCGATCTGCGGTCAGGCGCCCTCAGTCCATCCGGAGTACGCCGAGCTGCTCGTCAACGCCGGCATCGACGCCATCTCGGTGTCCGCCGACGCCGTCGATCGCACTCGCCGTCTGATCGCGGCCGCCGAGCAGCGTCTTCTCCTGGACTCTGCTCGTATGACCCTTACCACCTCGAACCTCGGAGCAAGCCATGTTTGACAATGTCCTGGTTGGCGTCGACGGCCGCCCCGGCGGCGATGACGCCGTCGTTCTGGCCCAGCAGCTCGCCTCCCCCGGTGCCCGCGTGACGTTGGCCAACATCTACGGATCCGCGGGCTGGCCGCCCGGGAGCGGCGGCGTGTTCCCAGAGGACCAGCGCACCGAGGCCGAGGCCTTCCTCGCCCGCGAGCGTGATCGCTGGCCGGGCGCGACCACGGTCAGCGTGTGCGCGTCCGCCGTCGGGCGAGGGCTGCACGAGCTCGCCGCTCACCGCGCCGCCGATCTCATCGTCGTCGGTTCGACCCATCACGGCATCGCCGGCAAGGTGTTCATCGGCGACGACACCCGGGCCGCGTTCTACGGTGCGCCATGCGCGATCGCCATCGCCCCGCACGGCTACGCGACAGCCATAACTCCACTCACCAGAATCGGCGTCGGCTACGACGACACGCCGGAGAGCCACCGCGCCCTGGCCGCGGCCCGCGCCATCGCCGAGTGCACCGGCGCCGGCATCACCGTCATGTGGGCGCTCGGCCCCGAAGAGGTCCGCCAGACGGCTCCAATACCCGCCGACTGGCCGTCGGCCACCGCCGCGTTGGTCGATCAGGCCCAGCGATCGCTGGATGCGATCGATGGCGTGGACGGAATCGCGGTCGCCGGTGGCCCGCGGGAGGAGCTGACCAAGCTCGCCGAGGACGTCGACCTGCTCATCCTGGGGTCGCGTGGCTACGGCCCCCTGGGCTGCGTGCTGCACGGCAGCGTCTCCAGCTATCTGGAGCGCCACGTCTCCAGCGCGCTGCTGATCATCCCTCGCGATTCGGTGCCGGCGGCCGCTGCCAGCACGACGGAGGAGCCCGCCGAGGCCATGACCTCCGCCCGCAGGTGAGACCACCTAGCAAGGAGACAGCCATGCACGCGCCGCCAGAACCGCACCATCGTCAAGCACAAACCGGAGACTGGGTCCATGTCCGCGGGATCTCCGGCCAATCCGGCCGGCAAGGCCAGATTCTTGAGGTTCTCGGTCGGCGCGGGCACGAGCACTACCGCGTGCGCTGGGACGAGCAGCACGAGTCGATCCTGTTCCCCGCCGATGGCGTGACGGTCACGCCCGGCCATCCGCGCGTGGAGCGTTGACCGACATGATGCCTCCCGTTGTGACCCGGAAGTGAACTCTGTAGCCAGCCCCGCCCCGCTGCCCGCCGCGCCGGTTACGCTGGCGCCATGAGCGCGGTCGACGAGCACCTCACCCTCATCGACGCATATTGGCGCGCTGCCAACTACCTGTCGGTCGGGCAGATCTATCTCCTTGACAACCCTCTGTTGCGCGAGCCGCTGGCCGCCGAGCACACCAAGCCGCGACTCCTCGGCCACTGGGGCACGACGCCGGGCTTGAACTTCGTCTACGCCCATCTGAACCGGCTGATCGCCGAGCGTGACCTCAACATGATCTATGTCACCGGCCCGGGTCACGGGGGTCCGGGGTTGGTGGCCAACGCCTATCTGGAGGGCACCTACACCGAGGTCTATCCGCACATCGGCCATGACGAGACCGGCCTTCGGCGGCTGTTTCGGCAGTTCTCGTTCCCTGGGGGAATCCCCAGCCACGTCGCCCCCGAGACACCGGGCTCCATTCACGAGGGCGGGGAACTGGGCTACAGCCTGCTGCATGCCTACGGCGCGGCGTTTGACAACCCCGACCTGATCGTCGCCTGCGTCATCGGCGACGGCGAGGCCGAGACCGGCCCGCTGGCGGCGAGCTGGCACTCCAACAAGTTCCTCAACCCCGCGCGCGACGGGGCGGTGCTGCCCATCCTGCACCTCAACGGTTACAAGATCGCCAACCCGACGGTGCTGGCCCGGATTCCCGAGGAGGAGCTGTTCGCCCTGCTTCGGGGCTACGGGTATGACCCGGTCATCGTCGCCGGGCACGAGCCGGCGGCCATGCACGCGCTGATGGCGCGGACCGTCGACCAGGTGGCCGACCGGATCGCCGAGATCCAACGCGCCGCGCGGACGGGCGCGGCGGGAACGCAGCGCCCGGCGTGGCCGATGATCGTGCTACGTACGCTCAAGGGGTGGACCGGTCCCAAGGTGGTCGATGGCCTGCCCGCCGAGGGGACGTTCCGCTCTCATCAGGTGCCCTTGGCCCACGTGCGGGAGGATCCGACGCACCTGTCCGCCCTGGAGACGTGGCTGCGCTCCTACCGGCCCGAGGAGCTGTTTGACGACGCGGGCACGCTCCGCGCTGACCTGGCCGAGCTCCCGCCGCGTGGGCCACGGCGGATGAGCGCCAACCCGCACGCCAACGGTGGCCTGCTGCTGCGCGACCTTGAGATGCCCGACTTCCGCGACTACGCCGTGGATGTGCCCTCGGCCGCGATCACGATCAGCGAGGCGACCAGGGTGCTCGGGACCCTGCTGCGCGACGTGGTCTCCGCCAACCCGGAGAGCTTCCGGATCATGGGCCCCGACGAGACGGCCTCCAACCGTCTCTCTGACGTCTTCGAGGTGACCGATCGCGCCTGGGACGCCGAGCGGGTCAGCGGCGACGATCATCTGGCTCCCGACGGTCGTGTGATGGAGGTGCTGTCCGAGCACCTGTGCCAGGGGTGGCTGGAGGGCTACCTGCTCACCGGTCGTCATGGGCTGTTCAACTGCTATGAGGCGTTCATCCACATCATCGACGCCATGTTCAATCAGCACGCCAAGTGGCTGAAGGTGACACGTGACATCCCGTGGCGGCGTCCGATCGCCTCATTGAACTACCTGCTCTCCTCCCATGTGTGGCGCCAGGATCACAACGGGTTCTCCCACCAGGACCCCGGGTTCATCGACCACGTCGTCAACAAGAAGGCCGAGATCGTCCGGGTGTACCTGCCGCCGGATGCCAACTGCCTGCTCTCGGTGGCCGACCACTGCCTGCGCTCACGCGACTATGTCAACGTGATCGTCGCCGGGAAGCAGCCCGCGCTGAACTACCTGACCATGGACGAGGCGATCGCGCACTGCACGCGGGGGCTGGGGATCTGGGAGTGGGCCTCCAATGACACCGGCGGCGAGCCCGACGTTGTGCTGGCGTGCGCGGGCGACATCCCCACGCTCGAGGTCGTCGCCGCCGCCGCGCTGCTGCGAGAGCACCTTCCGCAGCTGCGGGTGCGGGTGGTCAACGTCGTGGACCTGATGCGCCTGCAACCCGAGTCAGAGCATCCCCACGGCCTGTCTGACCGTGAGTTCGACGCTTTGTTCACCAGCACGCAGCCGGTGATCTTCGCCTACCACGGCTATCCGACGCTCATCCACCGCCTCACCTATCGCCGCACCAACCATCACAACATCCACGTGCGCGGCTACAAGGAGGAGGGCACCACCACCACACCGTTTGACATGGTGATGCTCAACGACCTGGACCGCTATCACCTGGTCATGGACGTCATCGACCGGGTATCCGACCCCGCCCACCCCGCCCATCCCCTGGCCGAGCGGGCCGCCGGGCTGCGCCAGGAGATGGCCGACACACGCCTGCGGGCGCGGGCCTACACGCGCGAGGTCGGCGACGATCTGCCCGAGGTGCGCGACTGGACCTGGCCGGGCGCCGATCCCGCGCCCACCGGCGCCGCATCGCCGGTCAACTGACCCGGCGCGGTGGCGATCCTCACCGTCAACGCGGGCTCCAGCAGCCTCAAGCTGCGCCTCGTCGGCGATGATGACCGCATCCTCGCCGAGGAGGAGCTGGCCGCGCCTCAGGCCCAAGTGGATTCCGACGCGCTCAGCCGCGCCCTGCAGGGTCGGCTCGCCGAGGCCGAGGCGGTCGCTCACCGCATCGTCCACGGCGGCGATCGCTAGTCGCGGCGACGGTGATCGACGACGAGGTCCGCCGCGGCCTTGCCGAGCTGACGGACCTGGCGCCGCTGCACCAGCCCAAATCGCTGGCCGCCCTGGACGCCGTGTCGCGATGCATGCCAGACGTTCCCGCGGTGGCGTGCTTTGACACCGCCTTTCACGCGACGCTGGCACCGGCTGCGTTCACATACGCGCTGCCCGCTCGCTGGCGTGAGCGGTGGGGGCTGCGCCGCTTCGGCTTCCACGGCCTCTCGCATGCCTGGGTGGCTCGCCGCGCCGGGGAGATGCTCGGCGGCGGCGATGGCGGGCCACGGATCGTCTCCTGTCACCTTGGGGCGGGCGCGTCGCTGTGCGCGATCGCCGGCTGGGCGCTCGGTGGACACGACGATGGGCTTCACGCCACTGGAGGGCCTGGTCATGGCCACTCGATCGGGCAGCGTCGATCCGGGCCTGCTGCTGTGGCTGCTGGAGCGCGAGGCTGTCGATGAGCGCGAGATGGCGTTCGCGCTCGAGCACGAGTCGGGGATCGCCGGGCTGGCGGGCGAGGCCGACATGCGCATCGTGCTTCAGCGTGCGTGCGGCGGGGAGGCGCCGGCGGTGCTGGCCGTCGACGTCTACCTGCACCGTCTGCGCGCCGGGATCGCTGCCATGGCGGCAGCGCTGGGTGGGATCGACGCGCTGGTCTTCACCGGTGGCGTCGGCGAGCACGCCCCGGCGATCCGCGCCCGTGCCGCCGCTGGGACCGGGTTTCTCGGCGTCGCGGTCGACGCTGTGGCCAACGAGCAGCTGGACGGCGATGCGGAGATCACCGCGGCGGGCGCGCCCGTGAGGACGTTGGTTCTGCGGGCGCGCGAAGATCTCGAGATGACTCGTCAGACACGAGCCGCGCTGTCTGTCTGACGGAGCGTGGCACCACGAGCAAGGGCACGCGCTGGGACGGGCCAGGTGACGCGAGACGCTGGACGACTCGTCATCCGGGGTCGACCGCGGCGTGCGTCGCGTGACGCCTCGTAGTTGACCCGTAGGTGTCTCCGTGGTTCCCCTGATGGACGCCCGGCAGCGCGTCCGTAGCCTCGCTCACATCACGACCCGGACTTCATTCAGGAGAGAGACATGCCCGTATTGATCTGTTACGACGGTTCCGTCAGCGCCCAACGCGCGCTGAGCGTCGCCGCCAGCTCCCTGGACGGGGCGCCCATGGTGCTGCTCAACATCTGGAACCCGCCTCAGCGCGTGATGGCCGACAGTTTCGGCATGAGCGAGAGCGAGCATGGGCCTACGTATAAGGAGCTCGAGGCTCTCACCTGCCGCCGCGCGGCGGAGATCCTTGCCGAGGGCGAGGCCGAGGCCCAGCTGCGGGACTTCCGGGTCACGACGCGACAGGAGCCCAACCGGTCGAGCATCTGGAAGACGATCCTCGACATCGCCGACGAGGTCGATGCGTCGCTCATCGTCGCCGGTACCCACGGCACCACTGCAGTGGAGTCTGGGCTGCTGGGCAGCGTCTCCAATGCGCTTGTCCACCACTCACACCGTCCCGTGCTGCTCGTCCCCGCCCCGCAGCCGGCGGCCGCCTAAGCGGCTGTCGACGGGCCCCCGGTCGTGAGCCATTCCGAGGTCGACCCGATGCTCCCCAGACCACGCTGCCCGCACTGCGCCGACGTGATCGGTGCGTATGAGCCGATGGTGCTCGAGACGCCTCACGGACCGCGACACACGTCACTGGCCGCCGAGCCGGACCTGTATGGCTCAGAGGCGCGCTGCTTTCACCGTGCCTGCTACGCGGAGGCCAACGACCTCGACGGCTGAGCGCAGGTGACGTTCCGTGGTCAGCGCCGACACCGGTTGCGGGTCACTGCGGATGTGCCGGCGACGCCGTCGGGCGAGAGTAGGGGTCCAACCCTCGTCAAGGAGCGATCACATGTCCACCACCACTACTCCCGGCACCCGCGATCAGGACGACCATAGCGTCGGCACCTATGAGGCGGCCGTCGTGCATGACTTTCACGCCCCGTTGACGATCGAGCAGGTCCCGTTCGCGCCGCTGGGGCCCGACCAGATCCGGGTTCAGATCGAGGCCTGCGGCCTGTGTCACACCGACATCCACGCCGCTCATGGCGACTGGCCGGTCAAGCCCGCCCCACCGTTCACCCCCGGCCATGAGGGAGTTGGCCAGGTGGTGGAGCTGGGCTCCGCCGTCACCGAGGTGACCATCGGGGAGCGTGTGGCCATCCCCTGGCTGGGCTACGCCTGCGGCACCTGCGACTACTGCGTGTCGGGCTGGGAGACGCTGTGCCTGGAGCAGAAGAACACCGGCTATTCCATCGATGGCAGCTTCGGCCAGTTCGCCACCGCCTACGGCCGCTACGTGGTCGCGGTCCCCGACGGGATCGATGCCATTGACGCGGCCCCGCTCACCTGCGCGGGCGTGACGACCTACAAGGCGGTCAAGGTGGCCGGCACCCGCTCGTCGGATCTCGTCGCCGTGTTCGGGGTCGGCGGGCTCGGGCACCTGGCCATCCAGTACGCGAAGATCGCCGGCGGGCGAGTGGTGGCGATCGATCTGTTTGACGACAAGCTCGCCCTCGCGCGCGAGCTGGGTGCCGAGTTCACCGTCAACGCCAACGACGAGGATCCGGTGGCGGCGATCCAGGCCCTGGGTGGCGCTGACCAGGCGATCGCGCTCGCCGTCTCCCCGCGCTCGTTCGAACAGGCCTACGGGTCGCTGCGTCGCGGCGGGACGCTTGTGTTCGTGGCGCTGCCGGCCGACAACGAGGTGCGACTGCCGATCTTTGAGACCGTGCTGAACGGCATCACCGTGGTCGGCTCGATCGTCGGGACCCGCAAGGACCTGCGCGAGGTGTTCGAGCTGCACAGGGCCGGTCTGACGCGTGTGATCTCAGAGACGCGCCCGCTGGATCACGTCAACGAGGCGATCGCGGACGTCGAGGCTGGGCGGGTCGCGGCTCGCATCGTGCTCCAGCCGTAGCTCTCGGCGCGAAACCGCGACTCACGCGCCGACCGGGGGGCGCATCCTCCGGTGGAGTGGACCAGGTGTCCGCTCCACTGGGGGCCCCACCTGCACGCACACCAGCCTCTTCGCGCCGATGCAACGTGCCATCCGGGTCGGCCACGGACGGGGCCCGGTGGTTCATACCGACGCCGGGCGCCTCGTGCGCACCTACGGTGGGGGTGTGAGCGCGACTGCCCCACTCGATCAGACCGGCGCCGATCCGCAGCGGCTGAGCGACGCGCTGGGGTCGGGGTGTCGGTCGGGGCCGGTGGAGGTGCGAGAGACTCACATCTCCTGGGTCTTCCTCGTCGGCGATCGTGCCTACAAGCTCAAGAAGCCGCTCGTGCTGGATTTCCTGGACTACGGGACGCCGGCCCGGCGCCGCGCAATGTGTCACGAGGAGGTCCGTCTCAACGCCCGGCTCGCACCCGATGTGTACCTTGCGGTGAAGGCGATCGCCGCTCGCGGGGACCGGCTTGAGATCACCGAGGAGACTGACCCGGCGGCCATCGACTACGTCGTCGAGATGCGCCGCTACGACGAGGACGCGACGCTGGCCACCTTCGCCGACGCCGGACAGCTCGCGCATGGCCAGGTGACGGCGGTCGGAGCCCGCTTGGCGGAATTTCACGCCGCCTGTCCCTCGCGTGAGGTGACGCGCGGCTCCCTGGCTGTCCGCGATGAACTGCATGAGAACCTGTCTGAGCTGATCGGCGTGTGCGCCGATCCTGCGCTGAGCTCCCGGATCGGGGCCCTCGGACGATTCCTCGACGCTTTTGTCACCGTCCACGAGCCGATGCTCGACGACCGTGCGCGGCGTGGGTTCATCCGTGAGGGACACGGCGACTTGCGCGCCGAGCACGTCATCACGGCGCCGCGGCTGAGCATTGTCGACTGCGTGGAGTTCGACCCCGGGCTACGTACGCTCGACGTCGCCGACGATCTCGCCTTCCTGGTCATGGATCTGTGCGCGCATAGTGCCGAGCCGGCGGCCCGTGAGGTCATCGCGGCCTACCGGAATGCCGGCGGTGACTGCGGCCGCGACGAGCTGGTGTGGTTCTTCGCCGTGCATCGGGCGCTCATTCGGGCCAAGGTCGCGCTCGTGCGCAGCCGACAGGCGACGGCTGCCGGCGATGAGGGCACGGCGCGGGAACTAGTGGCGGTGGCCGAGCGCTGCGCCTGGCGGGCCCGGGGGGCGCCGGCGCTCGTGGTCTGTGGGGTACCGGCCAGCGGCAAGTCGCACCTGGCTGCAGCGCTCGGGGCCATAGCAGGGTCACCGGTCCTGAGCTCCGATGTCGTGCGCAAGGAGCTCGGCGGGCTGGCGCCGCATGATCGAGGGACGCCGTCGCTGTACACCCCAGAGGTCAGCGCGCGCGTCTATCGCGAGCTGGGGCGGCGCTCGGCGGCTGCGCTGGCCGCGGGCCACGGCGTCCTGGTCGACGCCACCTTCCGCCGCCGAGTCGACCGCGATGCCTTCCGCGAGGGGTGGGCGGGCGCCGCGCCCGTGACCTTCGTGCAGTGCGTCGCGCCGGCTGACGTGCTTACCCTCCGTGCTCGCGCCCGCGAGCAGGATCCCGCGCGCATTTCGGATGCCGGGATCGACGTGGTAGCGCACGAGCTGGCTCGGTTTGAGCCGTTGGACGAGGCCGACTCGTCGCACCGTCTGCTCCTGCGCACCGACCGGAGTGCGCAGGCGGCGATCGCCGATTTGCTCGCGCTGCTGGACCTGCGGCTGGTGGGTGACTAGGTCGCGGTCTGGGCGCTGTGCCTCATCGGTCGACCTCGCTCAGTAGGGCGTTGAGATACGGCGCGACCACCTTGGCCGGCGAACCGGCCGCCTCGTCGGACGCGTCGGCCGCGGTGGATCTGAAGGGGTGCCCTCCGATGAGGCGTGCGGTCAGGTAGCGGGGCGTACCGGCGGTCAGGAGGATGCCGCTGAGCGTGGGGTGAAACGGACGCGGCTCGACGTCCGCCCCGGCGACGGCCGCGACGCAGCACGCGGCGACCTGCGCCTGCTGGGCGGCGACCGCGCCGTGCTTGACCGGGTAGTCGGTGCCGTCGCCCGCCGCATAGACCCCGCCGAGGCCCGGGACCCGGCACAGGTGATCGATCGGGATGAAGCCGTAGGGCGCGGAGGGGAGGCCGCGGATGTGCGGGCCGATCAATTGAGGGAGCGCCACCACTCGGTCGACGGTGAGCTCCCGGGTCTCCCCGGCGTGCTCGCCAAGCAGGACGACCCGGTCGGCCGCCGGGACCTGGCAACGACGAGCGGTGACCAGGTCGATGTCGTGGCGGTCCAGGAGTGACCGCAGCTCGGCGCCCGCGCGGTCGCCAAATGCCTGGAGGGGAGCGGCCTCGCCCGTGACGAGGGTCACCCTGAGGCGCAGATGGTGCTCGCGGCCCAGGGCCGCCGTCATCAGCGCGGTCTCATAGAGGGGCAGCGGCCATGCCATTGGCTCCGGGGCGACGAAGGCGATGCGCCGGACGTCCCCCGAGGTGATGTCGGAGACGAGCTGGGTCAGACCGGCGCCGGCGCCCTCGTGGAGGGTCAGCGCCTGGGGGTAGCAGACGTGAACCGTGGCGCCGACTGCGAGCACGAGCGCCTGAAAGGCGATGATGTGTCCTGACCGGCAGTGGACCGTGTAGCGGTCGCGGTCGATCCAGCCCACGCGATCCGCGATGAGCTCTGCGTCGAGCTCATCGGCGAGGGCGTGGATGGGCACGCCGCGCGGAGAGTCGATGCCGAACGCGGCGAGCGGCTGCAGCGCGCGGGTGCGGAACATGCGATCGGGTGCAACGAGCGTGACGCTCACCCGGCCGGCGGCGAGGTGGCGCAGAGCCGCTGCAGCCTCGAGGGCGGCGACGCCGGCTCCGCCGATGACCACTCGCATCGTTGCTCCGGTGTCAGCTCTCGGTGGCCGGCCGCGGCACGATGAGCAGTGAGCATTGCGCGCCGTGGACGAGCGCCTCGCCTGCTGCCGGAACGTCGCGGTCGACGGTGGCGGTGACGGGCACTGATAGGCCGGCGGTGGTGGCCTCGATGCTCGTGCGCACGGCCTTCACCTCCTCGTCCATGACTTCGTTCCAGCACTCGCGGAACGGCTCGATCCACAGGCTCGGCCACCCGAGCGCGGGAATGCGGTCATTGATGACGCCGCGGACCGTGAGGTGCGCGCCGCACCCTTCGGCGATCGCCGCCGCCCATGCCAGGGCCGCGCAGGCTTCGGGTCCGCCGTCGTAGCCGACGCCGACGCGCGTGATCGCGAGTCTCCGCGGCCGCTCAACCCGCGCGCGGCGATGGCGAGGGCGTAGTGCCCGTCTTGAACCAACTGTCGGGTCGTGTGCCCGATCGACGCCGTGCTGGTGTCCCCGCGATGGCTTGATCCGCAGACGACCAGTTGGCGGTGCTCCTGGCTGAGGATCCCGCTTGAGTCCGCACGCGGGATCGCGGTGGCGAGCACCGCGGGGTCCTCTCCTTCGGGATGGGAGTTGACTGCGGCGGCGATCCGCTCGAGATGGATGGGCGTGATTGGCTCGGTCGGGTAGGTGGTCAGCTTGGTGGTCACGGGCGTATCCAACCGCCGGGCGCGAGCGACGGCATCGGTATCTCTCCACACGCCTGCCCGTACTGCCCGCGGAGGCGCCGGCATCATCTCGGCGGACGGTGACGCCCACCCGGACGCCGCCCTTCACGGAGAGCGGTGTCGTAGCTGTCACGGAGCGCGTCTGTGGTGTCACCGGGTTGGCGGCACGGGCGCGGCGGCCGATCATGCGGCTATGACTCGCTCACCGCAGCCGAAGACCTTCTCCACCATCGTGTGGGCCACTGACGGTTCGGACGCCAGCCTCGCCGGTTCCCGCTTCGTCCGTGACGCCTGCGAGCGCTATGACAGCAGGCTGCGCATCGTTCACGTCGCCCCGACGCTGTGCACGAGTGCCGACGATCGGCGCATCGCCAGGCTCAAGGCGCTGAGCTCCTCGCTGCGCCGACATGGCATCGACGCGTCGCTGCATGTGGTGCGCGGCGCGATCGGATCACCGGCGCCCCACATCGCCGAGGCGGCGCGGATGTCTCAGGCCGGGCTGCTGATCGTCGGCACGCGCGGCCGTTCACCGGTGATCAGCGCGGTGGCCGGAAGTGTCGCCCAACGGCTGTTGGCCGAGGCGCCGTGCCCGGTGCTCGTGCTCCCGGCCGCGTCCGTGGACGCAGGCAGTCGGCGAGCAGCCGTCACGCCGGCGCTGACCGCGTCGGCGTGATGGCTGTCTTACCGGCGGCGAGATATCAGGTCACCGCTCCGATGCCCGTCTTCACACGGCCGCTCAGGTGCGGGCCGAGGTAGCGGGCGGCGATCTTGGGCGGCGCGGCACCGCCGGTGAGCTCAGCGAAGACGGACTCGCCCTCTCCGTCAGGGCCACCGGGCGTCGCCCGCAGGTAGCGCGCGGTTCCGCCGGTCATCAGCACACCCTCGACGATCGGCGCGAACGGACGCACGTCAGGCAGGACGCCGGCGAGGGCCGCAATTGACTGGGCGGCGGTGTCGGCCAGCTGGGCGGCCACGCCGCCCTGCTTGACCGGATAGTTGGTGCCGTCACCCGCGGCCCACACGCGGTCCACACCGCGGACGCGTCCGTATTCATCCACGGGGATGAAGCCGCCGCCGTCGCTGGGCAGGCCGCTGACCTCGGGCCCGACGAGCTGCGGGAAGGCGACAACGCGGTCAGCGGTGACGGTACGCCCACCGGGGTGCACGACCACCAGGCCGGTACGCGGCAGCTCGCAATACGCCGAGGTCACCACCTCGATCTGCCGGTCGGCGAGCAGCTTGGACATCGCCTGGCTTGCCGCGGGGCCGAACACCTCGAGCGGCGTCCGTTCGGGCGTCAGCACGGTCACGTCGAGCTCGCTCTGCATGTCCCAGGCGCGCTCGGAGGCCATCAGCGCCAGCTCGTAGGCGGGGAACGGCCACGGCATGGGGCCGGGGATGACGATCGCCAGCCGCTTGGTGTAGCCGCCCTCGATGTCCTGGACGAGCCCATGCAGCAGCTCGTCCATGCGGGCGTCGTCGACGTTGGTGGCGTACTCCGAATACGGCCGCAGGGATGCGCCTAGACCCACGACCAGCACGTCGTAGGACATCACAGTGCCGCTGCCCGTGTGGATGGTCCGCGCCGCGGGGTCGACCGAGGCCAGGGTGTCGCGCACCAGTTCGGCGCCCGCGGCGGCGGCGAGCGGGGCCAGCGGGTAGCGCTCGGCCCAGCTGGAGCTGAACGGCTCACCGATCGACAGCGGCCGGTAGATGAACTCCTCGCCGGGCGCGATGAGCGTGACGGCGACGCGGTCTGCGGCCAGCTCATGGAGGGCGAACGCGCTCTCCAGGCCGGCGACGCCGCCGCCGGCGATGATCACCTTCAGCGGTTGGCTGTCTTGCGTGTTCGGTTGCATCGATGGTTTCTCCCTTGCAGGTTGGGTGCGTGGTGGGTCGGGCCTGTGGCTCATCGTCAGCTTCCGGGGACGAGGTCGCGGCGGGCGAGCAGCCGGCCGGCCTGGATGCTCAGCTTCAGGCGGTCGAGGGCCGGTGTCGTGCCGTAGCGTTTGGTGAGCCCGGCGGTCTGGATGACCGGCTGAGCGCCGCGGTCGGGGGTGCTCTGCAGCATGTCGTCCACGCTACGGGCGCCCGCCGGCAGGGCCATCGGGCCGACCTACGGGTGACCGGTGGGGTCAATCCCCAGGTGAGAGTCCGTAGCTTGCCGCGCCGGGGACGCGGTCAGACCCTGATGGCGACCGCACCGTCGCCCGACGATGCTGTGGGCGTGATCGACAAACGCCCCCACATCCTTGACAGCGCCCGTGTCGGTGACTGCATGCGCGCCGGGATCTTCACCTGTGACCCGCACGCATCCCTGCGTGAGCTGGCCGCGACGATGTCCTCGCTGCGCATCCACGCGCTTGCGCTGCGCACCGCCCCCGGCAAGCCGATGCCGTTCATCACCGATCTGGAGGTGATGGCCGGTATCGCCCTCGCTGATGAGCTTCAGGCCGGCGACCTCGTTCCTGCCACCGCGGCCACCGTCTCGCGCATCGAGACGCTGCGCGAAGCGGCTCAGCGGATGACCGAGCGCGGGGCCGCGCACGTCATCGTGATCGATGAAGCCAGCGGCCATCCGGCGGGGGTCCTGTCCACCACCGACATCCTCCAGGCCTACGCGGCTTCCAACAAGAGCAACACCTGAGCACGCCGGCTCGCTGATGTCCACGGCACCGTCACGGTCGTGACCGTGTGGGAGCCCTACATCCACATGCTGACGCGCTACCCCGGACCGGGGGCGCTACTGGCCGGCGACGACACCGGCAAGTGGCGGCAACCGGGCACCTCCCGCCGCTGGCGGGCGCGCTGCTGCAGGAAGGCATCGATCTGGCCGTGATCCTCAACGCGCTTCGGGCGCTGCGCGGCTAACTCCTGTCGTCACGGGCTTTACCGCCATGAGCGCAATCTCACCCTTGTCTTAGCGCTTCATTACACGACGCGCAGACGATCGGAGTTCGACATGCGGACCGACAGCCCCCCACCGCACACCCCCGGGGCCGAGCACGTCGTCGACGCGGTACAGGCGCGCGACGATGGGGTACGGCTGGCCAGACGCGCACAGCGTTGGATCGCGGGGTTGGCGGTGGGCATGGCGAGCGGCCTGGCTGCCCTGACCGCCCACGCGTATCACGCCCGTGCGACCCCGCCGACGCCCACGAGCGCCCGGCCGGCCCAGCGCCCGGTTGACGAGGGCAACGACAGCTCAAGGTCCAGGGCCCCCGCGCCCTCGATCCAGCCTCCCGCGGCGGCGCCCGTCCCGGGCGCCTCCGCGGATGTCGCCCCGGTGGTGTCCGGCGGGTCCTGACGGGCGTCATGGTCGTCGCCGCCGCCCCCAGCTCCTACTGGTTCATCACCCGCGCCACCGGCGCGATGGCACTGGTGCTCCTGACGGGCAGCGTCGCGCTCGGTATCGCCAGCGTGCGCCGCATGGAGCTCGCCAACCTGCGATTCGTGGTCGACGCGCTGCATCGCAGCGTGTCACTGCTCGCCGTCGTGTTCGTGCTGCTCCACGTGGTCACCACGCTGCTCGACGGCTTTGCTCCGATCGGCGTGCTCGATGTCGTCATTCCGTTTCGCTCCGCGTATCGTCCGGTTTGGCTGGGGCTCGGGGCGGTCGCCTTGGACCTGCTGGCGGCGGTGACGATCACAAGCCTGATCCGTGAGCGCGTCGGCTATCGCGGGTGGCGCGCGATGCATTGGCTGGTCTACGCCGGCTGGCCACTTGCGCTTCTCCATAGTTACGGGACAGGCACCGATCCGAAGGCGCGCTGGATGCTCGTGCTGACGGGCCTTTGTGTCGTCGTGGTGCTCGCGGCGGTCGGCGCGCGCGTGAGCGCGGGCTGGCCGACCCATCTGCCGATGCGCTTGTCGGCGCTCGGGGCGGCGGCGCTCTTCCCGCTCGGGTTGGTGGCATGGCTGCTGCCGGGGCCGCTGGGCTCGGGCTGGGCGAAGCGGGCGGGAACGCCGGCGGCGTTGTTGGCCTCGGCTCGGGCCACCACAACGGTGTCCGGTCGCGCCCCGACGTCAGCCTCCCATGCCGCTTCGGGGTCGCAGGCGGTCGTGGTGTCGGCGAGGTTCCGGGGACGGGTGCGACAGCACCAGCTGGGTCCGGGGGCGGCGGTCGTGGACATCTCGCTCGTCGTCGCTGACCCGAGCCTGCGTTACGTCCACATCCGCATCGAGGGCCAGGCCATTTCCGGCGGTGGTGTGGAGATGAGCGACAGTCAGGTGTCGGCCGGCCCCGCGTCTGACCGACAGCGCTACTCCGGCCATGTCACCGCCCTCGCTGGCCCCACCATCCAGGCGAGCGCCGCCGATGCCACCGGCGCCACGGTCACCATTGTTGCCGAGCTCGAGGCCCAGGGGCGGCATGGGTCGGCCTCCGGGGTCCTCACCGCGCGCTCCGGCTCTTCGCCGTGACCATCTCCCGCGATGAAGTGCGGCCGATTGCGGAGCGCAGAGTCGCGGCAAACCCGGATGACGCGCGGGGTGCTGGACTCCGGCAACGATGACCGCCACCGACCGTGGTGTCGCCTCCGCCGCGCCTGTGGTTGCCGTGCAAGGGCCGGTGGCGCGTCCAGATTGCCACGGCGGCGCGGCTCACCTGAGATAGACGGCGAAGAAGTCCCGGTCGTCAGGCGTGAGGTACCGCTGTGGCGAGCGATCCATGCCGGGCAACAGGTTGGCGGCACTGACGGCGCCGGCCGAGCGGTAGGTGATGAAGCTTGGCCAATAGGTGTTGATATCGAGCTCCATCGCCCGGATCGCTCCGGCGTGCTGCAGGATTGAGGCCAGCGAGCCGACGGTCTGGTCATTGGCGACCGCGTAGATGAGGTTGCCGCGGGCGTCGACCCCGACTCCCGACCGCCACACGCGAACGGCGTTCCCAAGCGTGGCGCCCCATTCCGGTCCATCGCTGAGGTTCGCGTTGAGCTGTCCGCCCGCGACGATCAGCGGGAGATTCTGGCGTGCGTAGGCGACGTCTGTCCCGACGGATGGTCCGCCGGTCCAGTCGAGGATGTCGACCCGGCCGTCGCGGTAGCGGATGATCGTGGCCGTTCCGTCGCGCATGGGGGCGTAGGTGTGTCCGTTGCTGGCGAAGCCGCCCCCGGAGTCGCTGAGCTTGAACGCGCTGTTGAAGGTCGCCACCAGGCGGCTGCGCATGCCCGCCGGCACCTCCATCGGGCCTCGCGACGGCATCGACACCGCCGGCTCGGCGCGGCCGGGATAGAGCTGCGTGGTCGTGACGGTACTGTCGATCCACGCGACCCCGGCGACCATCTGGGGGTAGTTCGGGTCGGGGCGATAGCTGGTGACCAGCACGGGTGGTCGCGTCACCCCACCCGAGAACGTCGCGCGCCACACGCCCTCCCCCGGCAGGGCAGGCCTGATGACAGGCGCGATCGGCGGCGGGCGATAGGCGGGGGCTACCGTGACACGCGGCCGCGCCGCCGTGCCCCCCGGCTCGGCCCCCGCCTGGCGAGGCAGGGCCCGCAAACCCGGCCCACCGGTGGACGGTGCATTGAGCGAGTAGTAGGTCGACTCGACGTTGTTGACGAGCCCCCTGGCCCCGTTGTCGCGCAGCCACTCGACGCTGCGGATGGCGAGGCTGGTGTCCGAGGGTTGCAGCACCATCAGCAGGTAGGACACGACAGCAGGGAGAAGCGACAGCAGTGCGGCGAGTGCGATGACCCGCCGGACGCGGCGCGGCCTCGAGCGCCGCCGGCGCGAGGCCGGCAATGGTCTGGCGGCGCTGGCCGGCGTGTGCCGTGGCCCGGCGCTCGTCCTCACTGACACACGCGCATCATGTCAGGTACTGCGGCGTGACTGGCTAAAACCTGGCTGAGAACATACTCATCGATACGGAGCAGGTGCGTGACTGTCACTTGGTGAAGAGATGACGGAGCGCGTCACCTAAGGGTGAGAACGTGCTCATCTGCAGTGAACTGTGAGTTGAGAACTTACTCATGTCACGATCAGGTTGAATTGAGGCACGAAGCGCATCATGCCGCTCATGCAGCCCGTCGAGCCCGGGCCGGAACGCGCTCGCCGGCTGTCTGACCGCGCGCACCCCGTCCCGGCCACCGCGCTCGCGCGCGGCTCCGGGCTTCAGCCCCAGGTCACGCCGGCGCTTCGGCGGCGCAACCGCGGACAGGCGTTGCTGGCGCTAGCCCGGCCCCGTCAATGGGTCAAGAACGGGCTCGTCGTCGGCGCGCCCGGTGCGGCGGGCGCACTCGGCTACGACGATGTGCCAGCGCGTGTGCTTGTCACCTGCGCCGCCTTCTGCCTACTCTCGGGCGGGATCTATGCCCTCAATGACGTCCGGGATCGCCACGAGGATCGCTGTCATGCACGCAAATGGCGCCGCCCCGTCGCCGCCGGAGAGCTGGCGCCCAAAGAGGCGGCGGCGCATGGACTGGCGTGGATCGCGTGCGGGCTGATCCTCAGCGGGGCGGTGGCGCCAGGGGTCGCGCTCGTCGGCCTAGGCTATGTCGCGCTCACCATCAGCTACAGCTGGCTGTGGCGTCGCATCCCCGTCTTGGATCTCGTCGCCCTGGCCGGTGGGTTCGTCCTGCGAGCGGTGGCCGGCGGGTTGGCGGCACCGGTCGGCCTGTCGCGCTGGTTCGTGCTCGTGGTCACCTGCGCCGCGATCTTCGTCGCCGCGGGCAAGCGCCTGGCTGAACTGGCCCGCTCGCGGCTGAGCAACCGCCCCGCGCGTCGCGTTCTACGCCGTTACACCCGAGAAGGTCTGCGGCGAGTGCTGGCGCTCGCCGGGTCGGGCGCGTTGTTCGCCTACTGCGTCTGGGCGTTCGAGCTGCCGGATGTCGATGGGATCCCCTGGCGGCCGTTGACGGTGATCCCGTTCGCGGTGTGTCTACTGCGCTACGGGACGGTTGTCCAGGCCGGCATGGGCGAGGCTCCCGAGGAGATCCTCACCGCCGATCGCATCATCGCGCTTGCCGGCGCAACCTGGCTCCTGCTGTTCATCATGAGCGTCAATGCGGCTGGCTGACGAGGCCATGATCGCCGGCCCCGGGGCGTCCGTCACGCCGCGTCCCGCCGTGGTCAGTGGGTGGGGCCGGATCGCGCCAGCCGCGGTGTCGTCGGTGCGGCCGCGGGATGTCGCGGCGGCGCGTCTCGCCACATTGACGCTGTCCACGGGCCCGGGAGGTCGGGGACGCGGGGCCATCGCCCGCGGGATGGGTCGCAGCTACGGGGACGCGGCGCAGCGCCACGGCGGAGTTGTGCTGGATACCACCGCTCTCACCGGCTTCGAGCTCGATGCTGAGCGCGGGATCGTGCACGCGGAAGGCGGTGTGACACTGGGCCGGTTGCTCGCCGCGCTCGAGCGAGCGGGGTGGGTCCTGCCCGTGGTTCCGGGCACGCAGCACGTGAGTGTCGGCGGGGCGATCGCGGCAGACATCCACGGGAAGAATCACTCGGCCGCCGGGACCTTCGGGGCGCACGTCGATGCGGTTGTCCTCCTGACTGCCGCGGGCGCCTTGCGCGAGCTCACGGTGGAGGATGACCCCGATCTCCTGCGCGCCACCGTCGGCGGGATGGGGCTGACCGGCGTGATCGTGTCGGCCTCGATCAGGCTAAAGCCGCTGCCCGGCCCGTGCCTGTCGGTGGACACCGACCGGGTGACGGCTCTTGACGACGCTCTGGCGCTGCTCGACGGTCCCGGCGGCGAATACCGCGTCGCGTGGCTGGATCTGCTGGGTCCGTCCCCGGCACGTGGGATTGTCACCCGTGCTGCCCACCTCGACGCCGATCCGCGCGCCGGACGCCGGCGTGGGTCCACCACCGTCAACGCGCGGCGAGCGGTTCCCCACCGGTGGTCCGACGGGCTGTTGCGCCCCGAACTGGTGCGTGCCTTCAACGCCTACCGGTTCCGCAGCACCCCACGGCGCCGGACCGCGGCTCCCGAGCCCTACGGCCTCCATATGTTCCCGTTGGATGGGCTGGAAGCCTGGCCGCGACTGTACGGGTCCTCGGGGCTCGTCCAGTACCAGTTCGCTGTTCCCAAGGGCCGGGAGGAGGTGCTCCACCGTGTCATCGGCCGCTTGCGCGGCTCCACGGTCCCCTGTTACCTGGCGGTGCTCAAGGACCTCGGCCCGGCGACGGAGGCTCCGTTGTCGTTCCCGCTGGCCGGCTGGACGCTCGCGCTCGACATGCCGGGGTGCGCTCCCGGCCTCGCTGCGATGCTCGACACCTTCGACGAATGGGTGGTCGAGGCGGGCGGGCGCGTGTACCTGGCCAAGGATGGGCGGATGCGCCCGGACGTGCTCGCTGCGATGTACCCGCGCGCCGGGGAGTGGCGCGCGACCCGTGATCGCATCGACCCCGATGGCGTGTGGTCATCAGACCTCGGTGTGCGCGCCGGACTTGTGGACGGGCCGCGGTGACGAGGGCTCGCCTGTCCGCTGACGCCACCGAGGCCGCGGCCCCGGCGGGGGTCCGGCGGGTGCTGTTGGTCGGCGGCAGTTCTGACATTGGTCTGGCTATCGTGCGCCGGCTGGCCAGCGATGGTCCTGTCGCGGCGTCGCTCCTCGGCCGTGATCGCTCACGCCTGGAGGCGGCTCAGCGGCTTCTCCAACATCACGGCGTGACTTCCGCGGGCGTCGTCGTGGTGGACGCGGACGAGTGTGATTCCCACGGACGCGCGGTCGCCTCGTCCTTTGCGACGGCGGGCGGGTTCGACGTCGTCGTGATCGCCGTGGGGCGCCTGGGTGGACAGGCCGGGCTGGATGCCGATCCGCAAGAAAGCGTGGAGGTCATGCGCGTCACCTTCCTCGGCGCCGGGTCGCTGATGCTCCATTGCCTGCAACGGCTGCGCGAGCAGGGCGGCGGGACGCTGATCGTCCTGTCGTCAGTCGCGGCTGAGCGGCCCCGCGCCGGTAACCCGGTCTACGGTGCGGCGAAGGCGGGCCTGGACGCTCTGGCCCAGGGCCTCGGCGACGCGGCGGTCGGCACCGGTGTGCGCGTCGTCGTCGTCCGCCCCGGTTTCGTGCGCACGCGGATGACGGCTGGCCTCCCCGCTGCCCCGATGGCGGCGGCCCCCGAGCAGGTGGCCGACGCCACGGTGAGGTCGCTCGCGGGAGGTGCCCACACGGTGTGGGTCCCACGTCGGCTTCGGTACATCTTTGCCGTTCTCCGCCATCTGCCTCGCTCGATCTTCCGGAGGCTCGCGCTGTGAACGTCAATCCCCTTCGGACCGACGTGCTCGTCGCTGCGGCGCTCGCCGTGGTCATACTGATCGTCACGCCCGGTCTGGTGGTCGCGGCGATGGTGGGCGTTGCCGCGCTTGCTCTGTTGGCCGTGACGGCCGCGACGGAGCGGCGGCGATCCCAGGCCAGGGCGCGTTCACGTCGGGAGATCCGGCGTCAGCCTCGCCCGATCCGCCGGGCGTCAGAACCGAGGCGCGCCCGGCAGCGGGCACGATGACAACACCTGTCTCAGCCGTCTGGTGACATGGCGGGTGCGTTTGCGCTAGCGGAGGTGACGGTGGTGGTGACCCGCTTTCACTTACCGTAGTTTGATCGGAGTGATCAGCCCGATTTACCCGGATGAGGCTCGCGGCCCCGGGCGCAAATCTTCGAGATGGATGCGCAGTGCAACAACCCAGATGGCCGAGCGGTACGCGATGGTCGTCGACGCGCGCTCCGGCGTGGGTCGTGCTGCTGACGATGGCGCCAGGACCGGACGATGACATCGGCGGCTCGGCACGGAGAGACGCATCTCAGCTACCGCTCCGGATGGTTACGGGCGGCCGTGCTGGGCGCCAACGATGGGATCCTGTCGGTCGCGAGCGTGGCGATCGGGGTGGCGGCGTCGGGCGCGGGCCGGACCGCGGTGGCGACTGCCGGGGTGGCGGCGCTCAGCGCAGGGGCGATGTCGATGGCCGCTGGCGAGTTTGTCTCGGTGAGCTCACAGCGCGATACCGAAAACGCTGACCTGGCTCTGGAAGAGCGAGAGTTGGCGGCCGACCCCGAGGGTGAGTTGCGCGAGCTCACCGAGATCTATGTTGCTCGGGGGCTCTCGCCTGGCCTGGCAGCTGACGTGGCCGACGCGTTGAGCGGTCATGACGCGCTGGAAGCACACGCTCGTGATGAGCTGGGGCTTGATGAGGACCGCCGCGCCCGGCCGCTGCAGGCCGCCGCCGCCTCGGCCGCGGCGTTCTCTGCCGGCGCGATCCTGCCGCTGATCGCGGCGATCCTCCCGGGGAAGTCAGTGCGGATCCTGCTCTGCGTGGTCGTCGCGGCGGTCATGCTGATCGTGCTCGGTGACCTGGGGGCGCGCCTGGGTGGCGCGCCACGGGTGCGAGCGATCGTGCGCGTCACCGGCTGGGGACTCTTAGCGATGGGGGTTACCGCAGGCGTGGGGGCAATCGCCGGGACGATCGCCGGCTAGATGGCCGGAGTCGTTTGCGTCGGGCGGGCGCACCGCGGCGCAGGCCGTGCCGAGTAGAAGCCCGCAGCAGGTGACGTGCCCGGTACGGATGGCGGCGAGGGCGGCGAGTTCTAGCGTGCCCGGGCATGGCCTCAAACACGCATGATCGGCTGCGAGTCGTCATCGCTGGCGGTGGCGTTGCCGCGCTTGAGACGCTCCTGGCTCTTAGGACGCTGGCCGGAGAGCTCGTCGAGCTGACCCTCATCTGCGGGGAGCGCGAGTTCCTGTACCGACCCGTGACCGTCGCCGAGGCGTTTGACCGCGGCGAGGCGCGGGCCTACGGGCTGGCTGAGATCGTCGAAGGCGACCGCCGCGCGACATTGATCAGGGACTCGCTCGCCCACGTGGACCCCGACGACAAGGTGGTGGTGACCGGGTCGGGTCAGCGGGTTGCCTTCGATGCGCTGGTGGTCGCGACCGGAGCCGTGGCCACCGAGCCATTCCCGGGGGCTTTGACCTTCCGTGGGCGAGTGGACGTTCCCGCCGTGCGCGATCTCCTTGAAGAGCTGACCGACGGTCGGGCTCGATCGGTCGCGTTCGCCCTGCCCTCCCAGCGGATCTGGCCGCTCCCGCTCTACGAGCTGGCGCTCATGACCGCGGGGCATCTGCGTGGGCTCGGTGCGAGCGCGATCAAGGTGTGGCTGGTCACGCCCGAGGAGGAGCCGCTCGAGCTGTTCGGGCCGGCGGGCGCGACTGCCATCTCGCCGATGCTCGAAGCTCGCGGCATCATTCTGCGGACCTGGTCGCACCCGGCCCGCGTGCGCGACCGTGCGCTGGTCCTGTCTGGCGGCGGCGAGATCTTCGTCGACCGGGTCGTCACGTTGCCGGTGCTCGAGGGGCCGCGGATCCACGGCCTGCCGCACGACCGCCACGGCTTTGTCCCTGTCGACGCCCACGGGCGGGTGGCGGGCCTCACGGACATCTACGCCGCGGGCGACATCACGGCGTTCCCGCTCAAGCAGGGCGGCCTTGCCGCGCAGCAGGCCGATGCGGTCGCCGAGGTGATCGCTGCTGCGGCCGGTGCCGCGGTGACCCCTGAACCATTCGCGCCCGTGTTGCGTGGGCTGCTCATGACCGGGGGCGCGCCCCTGTACCTGCGGTGTGAACCGCAGCGTCTGGCGCGCGAGGCGACGGTCGCGATCGAGGCGACGCGACCCCGCCGCAACGGCGGCGGCGGTTCGGCGGCGGCGGGGCAGGCTCTGTGGTGGCCGCCGGCCAAGATCGCAGGGCGCTACCTCGCCCCCTATCTCGCCACCGCGCGTCCCGTCCCTTTTGGCGCTGAACCGCTCGTCGATCGTGTTGCCATCCCCGGGGTGGGGCTCAGCGACCCGGGATACCAGGACGCACTTGAGTTGGCGCTGTTGCTGGCCGACTGCGACGCGCGCTGGGGTGACTACCGCTCCGCCCTCAACGCACTGGACGCCGCCGAGGCGTTGCAGGGGGCCTTGCCCTCGGGTTACGAAGCCAAGCGACGTGAGTGGCGCTCGGCAGCGAGGGCCGGCGGATGAGACGGCCTGATCTCCGTAGTTTGCACGCTCGACACCGTGGCGGTCCACGGGTGTCGGCGCCGGACGAGGGTCATAGCGTGAGCTGACCATGTTCGCAGCGATCGTCAATCTCAACCATCCGGCGCACACCGTTCACTGGCACTTCTTCACGATGACGGTCTCGAACGTCATAGTGATCGTGCTCATGCTGGTCGTGTTCGCGGTGGCGGTCCTTGCGCCGTTCCCGGGCGACCGCCGAGAGGGGGACTCACCATGAGCAGTTCAGCCGAGCGATCGTGGACGACGCGGCTGCGCGGTCGCGCGATAGCGGCACTGCCTCCTGAGAAGCTTCTGCCCGACAGCCAGCCGAGCTACGTCGCGTCCTGGATCTACGTCTTCGGCGTGCTGTCGTTGAGCGCGCTGGCGGTACTCATTGCCTCGGGGGTGATCCTGGCCCTGAAGGGCCCCACCTGGTGGCACGTGTCGAGCGTGGGGCACTTCTTCAACAGCATCCATCTGTGGTCGGTCGAGCTGTTCTTCCTGTTCATGGTGGTGCACCTATGGGGCAAGTACTGGATGGCGGCGTGGCGCGGGGGACGGACCCGGGTGTGGATCACGGGCGCGGTCACGTTCCTGGTCGCGGTGCCGTGCGCGCTGACCGGTTACGTCTCCCAGCAGAACTTCGACGCGCAGTGGATCTCGACCCAGGCAAAGGATGCGATGAACTCGATCGGGGTCGGCTCGTTCTTCAACCTCATGAACTTCGGGCAGATGTACTCCTGGCACATCCTGCTGCTGCCGGTTGCCGTGGTCGCGCTGGTCGTGGCCCATGTGCTGCTCGTGCGCAAGCACGGGGTCGTACCACCGTTTGAGCTCGAGGACAAGCTCAAGGCCATGCGTGCCGGCGCGGACGCCGCGGACGGCGAAGGCACATCATGAGTCGCGGGCAACACCGCCGCGACGATCAGGCGGCGCGCGTGTGGAAGGGCGGGTATCGGCCCTACGACCTGGTCAAAGAGGCGTCGATCGCGCTGGCGGTGGTGCTCGCGCTGGCGGTCGTGCTCACCGTCGTGTTCTCCTCTCCCGATGAGCGGTCGAGCACGATCAAGTCGTGGTCGCGGACGGACCCGGTCGATTTTGTCACCACCGCGGTCAGCGAGCTGGACGGGGCGAGCGGGACGGCGGGCTATGGGCCGCCGTATAACCACAACGACCCAGGGCAGCACATCGCGTTCGTGCGGTTACAGAAGTGGTTCGGAGTCAACCTCGCGATCAACACCGAGCAGGATTTCGTACTCGCGCCGCTTGGCTCGATCTACGGGCAGCCCGCGCTGCACAGCGCCATTGTCAAATATGAGAGCGCGTCACCCACGCAGCAGACGGCGTGGACGACCGCCTACACCGATGCGCTGAGTAAAGCCAAGGTCGGTAACGGCGACTCGGTGTCCATACCGGTGGGGAGTTACGGCCCCGTGAGCACCCTGATGGGGTCGCTGCTGTCCTTCGCGCAATCAGGTGGGCTCGACGGCGCGCTGCTGACCAATCGGCAGTTCTACCAGACTGACTACACCAAGGCGCTGCTGTTCATGGCCGACGGTGGGGTTCTGGCCAACCGAGCGCAGGCCGAGCAGCTCTCCGGTGACCAGTGGGGAATGATGAACGAAACCGGGAGCTATCCCGGTCAGGTGTGGCTGTGGCTCTACACGTTCTGGTATCAGATCAAGCCGTTCTCCACCTCAGCCAACGCCGACGTCTTGGTGATGGGGGTGATGGGCCTACTCAGCGTGGCGTTCGTGCTCGTCCCGTTCCTTCCCGGCGTCCGCAGCCTCCCGCGCCGGATTCCGATCTACAAGCTGATTTGGCGCGAGCACTACCGTGCCGAGGCGGCAGCAGCGCCGGACGCCGCCGGCATTCCGAGCGAGCCCAGTGGCTCGGCGCCGGCATGATGGACGTAGGCAGCGCAGGGCGGTCGTTGGCGACATCGCCCCACCGGTCTCGCTGAGATGCGAGCACGGTAGACGCGGGCGTGCGCATCCTCGTTCTCGGCGCCGGCGTGATCGGAAGTGTCTATGCCGGTCACCTCCTGCAAGCGGGACACGATGTGGCCCTGGTGGCGCGCGGGAGGCGTCTGACCGATCTGCGCGCCCATGGTCTTGTTCTGCAAGACGCGGAGTCGGGCGAGCATCGTGAGCTGCCGATTGAGGCGCTCGAGCTCCCGGTGGCGGACCTGCGCTACGACCTCGTTGTCGTCGCCGTCCGATCTGAGCAACTGACCGAGACGCTGCCGATTCTGGCCGGGATGGCCGAGGAGCCGGCCGTGCTGTTTCTCGGCAACACCGCCGGTCACAGCCGCGAATTGATCGAGGCACTCGGCGACCGCGCCCTCCTTGGCTTCCCCGGGGCCGGCGGAGTGCTGGATGGTGCAGCGGTGAGATATGTGCTGATTGGGCGGCAAAAGACGATGCTTGGCGAGCCGAGCGGTGAGATGTCGGGCAGGGTGCGGCGGCTGCAGGCCGTCTTCAGCGAGGCCGGGTTTCCGACACGGCTGACGGCGGACATCGATGGGTGGCTGCTCGGGCACGTCGCCTTCGTGGTGCCGATGGCGTACGCCCTGTATCGAGCCGACACCGATCCCGTGCGCCTGGCTCGTGACACGGTGACGCTGCGCCTCATGGTCGCGGCCACCGCCCAGGCGTTCCGGGCACTGCACAACGCTCGCGTTGCAGAGATCCCGTCCAATCTGGCTGTCCTCTACCTCTGGATGCCGCGCGAGTTCGCGGTTCGTTACTGGCAACGCGTCTTGGCGGGTCCACGCGGCGAGCTGTGGTTTGCCGGTCACACCCGGGGCGCGGCGCAGGAGATGACGCTGCTCCGCGACGAACTGCTGGCTGCGGTAGAGCGCACAGGCCGGCCGGCACCTGATCTTGACTCCTTGCTGATCGATGCCTGAGCGCGATCAGAGTGTCCAGCGGTGACCGAGATGCGACGCGGCTCGGGGGGTGACGATCGCGTCCGGCGCGGCCGACTCCGCCTCGCCGGCGCCCCCGAGCGCGGCGATCGTCGCCACCACGCTTTGACCCAGGGCAGCCGGGGCGTAGCCGCCTTCCAGGACAGCACCCAAGGGGGCGCCCACGTCGCGCGCGAAGTCCCGCACGTGGCAGGTCATCTGTCCGAACGATGCGGTGAGCAGCTGGCACTGCCCCAATGCGTCGTCTTGGTGGGCGTCGTAGCCGGCGGAGACGAGGACCAGCTCGGGCCGGTACTCCAGTCCGATCGGGACGATCAGGTGCTCGATGAGCGAGATCCACACGTCTTCACCTGAGCCGGGCGGCACGGGGAGATTGACGGTGTATCCCTGCCCGTCGCTGGAGCCGATGTCGGCCAGGGCGCCCGTGCCGGGGAACAGGCCGGACTGGTGGATGTTCGCCACGAGCACATCGCGTCGGTGGCGGAAGATCTCGGCCGTGCCGTTGCCGTGGTGCACGTCCCAGTCGATGATCATCACCTTGCGCACACCCAGTGTGCGGATGGCCAGCTCGGCGGCGATCGACACGTTGTTGAACAGGCAGAAGCCCATGGCGCGATCGCGTTCGGCGTGGTGTCCAGCCGGTCGCAGTGCGCAGAAGCCGGCGTTGGCCTGCCCCGAGATCAGCGCTCGGACGAGCGTGCAGGCGCCGCCGGCGGCGTGCAGCGCCGCCTGGTAGGAGGCCTCTCCGACATTGGTGTCGGAGTCGATCTCGCCGCCGCCGGCCGCGCAGAGGTCCCGGATGAACGCGACGTGGGCCTCACTGTGCACGAGCGCGAGCTCGGCCTCGGAGGCGGCGGGGGCGGAGACCCGCTCAAGGTCGCTGAGCTGGGCGGCGGTGAGGGCGGCCTCGATCGCCGCCAGGCGCTCGGGGTGGTCAGGATGGTCGGGTGATAGCACCTGGGGGTCGTGCAGCAACGAGGCGGGATGTGAGATGTACAGGACGGTCACGATGAGCGGGCTTCGGCGGACACGCGGCTCAGTATCGAGTCAGGACAGAGCCGCTTCATCAGGCGTTTCCATCAGCGACGTCCGTAGGAACCCGACGAGTTCGGCAGCGTGGACCGTCGGGGCGCGGTACCGTCTGGCGCATCGAGAGCCCTGCCGACAGCTCGTCGCCGGCCACGATCGTCCTGGCCGACGACCACACCATCGTGCGCAGCGCGTTGCGGGCGCTCCTGGAGCCCGAATTCGAGGTCGTGGCCGAGGCGGGCGATGTCGAGGAGGCGGTCCGTAAGGTGCTGGCCTATAAGCCGGCGGTGATCGTGCTGGATCTCAGCATGCCCGGTGGTCCCAGCCTGGCCGCGATCCCGCGGATGCTGGCGGCCTCGCCGGGGACCGCGGTGGTGGTGCTGACGATGGAGGACGAGCCGCGCTTTGCCCGTGAGGCGCTGCGGGCCGGGGCGCTGGGGTTTGTGCTCAAGGAGGCGGCCGACACCGAGCTGGTGGAGGCGGTCCGGGCCGCGGTGAGGGGGCTGCGGTATCTCAACCCACAGCTCGGCGGCCTGATCGCCGCGGCACCGGAGACGCCGCCGGGGCCGCCGGACGGTCTCAGTGAGCGCGAGGTGGAGGTGCTGAGGTTGGTGGCGTTGGGCCACACCAATGCCGAGATCTCGGCCCAGTTGTTTCTGAGTGTGCGCACGGTGGAGTCTCACCGCGCGCACATCCAGCAGAAGTCGGGGGTCACGACGCGAGCGGAGCTGGTGGCGTATGTCCAGGAGCACGGCCTGATGGCGACCGACTAGAGCTCGGGGTTGCTGGTGGCCGCGCCCGACACGGTTAGTGGCTGCGGCGCGCGACGGACGGCGGCCCGGAGTGGGGGAGCATCAGTAGTCGTCACCAATCACTTCGCGTAGCCATACCCGATGCCGGCGGGCGGACGGCGACGTAGCGTGGTGGACGACATGTCGTTTCAGTCCATCGATAACCGGACCTCCTCCTCGACAGGTACGGTGCGCGAGATTCAGGCCACACCGGCACGCCGGATCACCGTCGTTCTGTCTGACGATCATCGCGTGGTGCGCTCTGGCCTGAGGGTGCTGTTGGAGTCTGATGGCCGCTTCTCCGTGCTCGACGAGGCCGGTGATGTGCCGGGAACGCTCGTGAAGGTTCGCGAGTGTCGTCCCCGAGTGCTGGTGCTCGACCTCAACATGGGTGGCGTGTCCAGCCTGGATGCGATCCCCCAACTGCGCGCCGAGATGCCGGACACCCAGATCGTGGTGTTGACGATGCAGGAGAACCCGGCGTTCGCGCAGGCGGCGCTGCGCGCCGGTGCCCTCGGCTACGTCCTCAAGGAGGCCGCCGACGCCGAGCTGATGACGGCGGTCGTTGCGGCCGCCGAGGGGCGCACCTATCTCAACCCCGAGCTGGGAGCCAAGCTGGCCGCCCAGCCGCCCGAAGGCGCCACCCGGCCCGACGGCCTGTCGCGTCGCGAGATCGAAGTGCTGCGGTTGATCGCGCTCGGTCACACCAACACCGAGATCGCCGAGTCGCTGTTTCTCAGTGTGCGCACTGTGGAGTCTCACCGGTCACACATCCAGCACAAGGTCGGGGTGACCACGCGTGCCGACCTGGTGGCCTATGCCCGAAGGCGTGGCTTGCTGGATTGATGTCACCGGGCACCATGCGAGCCGATCTTGAGCGACTGACAGCTGCTGCCCGGCGGGGAGCGGTGTCGGTGGGCGTCGCGGCGGCGCTCTACCAGTCACTCGTGCGCCGGCGGGTTCTGACCTGGGGAGCCACGGCAGCTGAGGCGGCGGCACGCCTGCCCGGGGATGAGCTGCTCAGCGATGCCGATGGCGTCTCGACCCGCGCGATCGAGATCTCGGCGCGCGCCCGCGACGTGTGGCCCTGGCTGGCGCAGATGGGCCCTGATCCGCGCGGCGGCGCCTACACCTACGACTGGATCGAGAACCTACTGGGCCTGCACATGCACAGCACCGACCGTGTGCTGCCGGAGTTTCAGCATCCCCAGGTGGGCCAGGCGATCCGTCTGGGTACCAATGAGATGCGGCTCGAGCGCGTGGAACCAGAGCGGGTTCTGGCATGGCGCTCGCAGGACGGCAACTGGGTGTGGACGTTCGTGGTGACCGAGACTGAGGCGGGCACGCGGCTGATCAGCCGCAACCGGTTCCGGCTCCCGAGCATCGCCGGTCGTGTCGGCATGCTGGCGATGGAGCCCGCATCGCTGGTGATGGAGTGCAAGATGCTGCGCGGGATCAAGCACCGCGCCGAGCGACTGGCGGCAGACCGGCCCCCGGCAGCGCCGGGGAGTTCCGGAGCGCGGCTGCGGGTTGCTACCGATGCCGCGTGAGCGGGCCGATGTGACGCTACCTGGTGTGCCCAAACGCACCCATACGTTCCCAATGCCCGACGCGGTCGCCGCTGTGCCCGCACCGTCGGGAAGCGCGACCGGCGCCGTCGACGTGTCGGCGGTCGACCCGCAGGAGCGGATCGAGGCGCTGCTGGCGCATCTGGGCACCCGCTCGGCGGGTCTGTCATCGCGGGAGGCTGACCGGCGGCTGACGCAGTTTGGACCCAACGAGATCTCGCGGACGGCGCAGAGCAGCTGGGTCGGTGAGCTGGTGCGCCAGTTCGTGCATCCGCTGGCGTTGCTGTTGTGGGTCGCCGCCGCCCTGTCGGCGGCCAGCGGCTCGATGACCCTGGCTATCGCCATCGTCGCGGTGATCGCCCTGAACGCGGCGCTGGCCTACGCGCAGGAAATGCAGGCCGAGCGCGCCACCGAGGCGCTGCGCGAGCTGCTGCCCCCGCAGGCGCGGGTGCGCCGCGACGGGATAACACTCGAGATTGCGGCGGCGGCGCTGGTGCCGGGCGACATCGTGCTCTTGGCCGAGGGTGACCGGCTGTCGGCCGACGCTCGGCTCACCGACGGGTCGGTGGAGCTCGACATGGCGGCGCTTACGGGTGAGTCTCAGCCGGTGGTGCGTAGCGCGGCTGCGGTGCGCCGCGCCGCTACGGCGCTGGAGGCTGAGGACGTCGTCTTCGCCGGCACGCTGTGCACCGGCGGCGAGGCCCGGGCGGTCGTGTATGCGACGGGGATGGGCACTCAGCTGGGCCGGATCGCTGCACTGTCGCAGCGGGTGGAGCCTGAGATCAGCCCGCTGCAGCGCCAGGTCAACCGGGTGGCGTGGCTGATCGCCGCGATCGCCATCGCCGCCGGAGCGGTGTTCTTCGTGGCCGGTCTGACGCTGGCGAGTCTGTCTCTGGCGGCGGCGGTGACGTTTGCCATCGGACTGCTGGTCGCCAACGTTCCGGAGGGTCTGCTGCCGACGATCACCCTGTCGCTGGCGGGAGGGGTGCGGCGGATGGCGGCCCGGCGGGCGCTGGTCAAGCGGCTCACAGCGGTCGAGACGCTCGGCTCGACCGATGTGATCTGCACCGACAAGACGGGGACGCTGACCGAGGGCAGCATGAGCGTGCGGCTGTGGTGGTCGGCGGGCACCGAGCTGCCGGTGACCACACACGCCGACACCGTCGTGCCGGTGGGCTTTGAGTCGCTGCTGCGGACCGCGGTGCGCTGCAACAACGCGCGCCTTCAGCGCGACGGAGATCGTTGGGTGCGCGGCGGGGACCCAAGCGAGAGCGCACTGCTGTTGGGCGCCCAGCAGCTCGGCTTTGATGTAAATACCGCCCAGCGCGAGCGTGAGTCGCGCCGCCGGCGCGTGTTTCACTTCGATCCGCATCTGAAGCGGATGACCACGCTTGACGAGGAGCCCGGCGGGGATCTCTGGTACCACGCCAAGGGCGCCCCCCTGGAGTTGCTCGAGCGCTGCACCGCCATCCGCGGCACCGACGGCGATCACCCCCTCACCGACTCCGACCGAGCGCAGGTCAGCACCACTTTCGAGCGCTACGCCGGACAGGGACTGCGGGTGCTCGGCTTCGCCGAGCGCCACGTCGCCCGCGTGGAAGAGGGCGAACGTGAGCTGGTCGAGTCCCATCTGACCTTCATCGGGCTGGCGGCGCTGGCCGATCCTCCGCGCGCTGAGGTGGCCGACGCGGTGGCCCGTTGCCGCCGGGCGGGGATCCGCATCATCGTGGTCACCGGCGATCACGCGCTGACGGCGACGGCGATCGCCCGCGAGGTCGGGATTGTCACCGGCGAGCCGACGGTGATCAGCGGCGCCGAGCTGGACGCGATGGGCCAGGCTGACCTGGACATCTTGCTGCGCGATTCGCGAGAGCTGGTTGTCTCACGCAGCAACCCGGAGACCAAGCTGCACATCGTTGACGCGCTGCGCGCCGAGCGTCACACCGTGGCGATGACCGGCGATGGCGTCAACGACGCCCCGGCCCTGCGCCGCGCGGACATCGGCATCGCGATGGGCGCATCGGGCACCGACGTGGCCCGGGAGGCCGCGACGATGGTGCTCACCGACGACAACTTCGCGTCGATCGTCGCCGCGGTCGAAGAGGGCCGGGTCGTCTACGACAACATCCGCAAGTTCATCACCTATATCTTCGTCCATGCGATCCCTGAGATGGTCCCGTTCGTGCTGTTCGCGCTCTCGGGCGGCGCCATCCCGCTGCCGCTGACGGCCATTCTCGTGCTCGCCATCGACCTGGGCACCGACACCGTCCCGGCGCTGGCTCTCGGCCGCGAGCCGGCGGAGCCTGGCACGATGGACCGCGCCCCCCGGCCGCGCGAGGCGGGCATCATCAGCCGGGCGATGCTGTCGCGGGCGTGGCTGCGGCTGGGCGTGCTGGAGGCGCTGCTGGTCATGGGCGGCTATTTCCTGGTGATGCTCACCGCCGGCTGGTCGCCGGGTGACGCGACGGGCCCGGGATCGGCGTTGCACCACGCGTATCTGCAAGCGACCACGATGACCTGGGCCGGGATCGTCGCCTGTCAGATGGGTGCCGCATTCGCGGTCCGCACCAGCCACGCCTCGTTGCGTGAGGTCGGCGTGTTCTCAAATCCGCATCTGCTGCGCGGCGTGGCGTTCGCGGTGGCGTTCGCGGCGGTGATCATCTACGTGCCGCCGGTCCAGTCGATCTTCAAGACTGTGGCGCTGCCAGTGGGTGACGTGGCCTTGCTGGCCTGCTTCCCGGTGATCGTGTGGGGCTCGGATGAGCTGTGGCGCTGGCGCCAACGACGGCGGGAAGACGCCGCAGGTCAGCTGCGCAACGAGGGCGCGGCGCCCGCCGGGTCCCAACCTGGCGCGGCGGCGGCGTAACTCGATGCGATTCCCAAGGAGCTGATCCACCATAAGTCAGATCACACATGTAGGCGCCCGCCAGATCTTTGACAGCCGTGGCAATCCCACGGTCGAGGTCGCGGTCGGGCTCCAGAGCGGCGCCGGCGGCCGGGCGTCTGTCCCGTCGGGCGCCTCGACCGGCGAGCACGAGGCGGTCGAGCTGCGCGACGGCGGCGAGGCCTACGGCGGCAAGGGGGTTCTCACTGCGGTCGGCCACGTCAATGGGGAGATCGCCGAGGCGGTCAAGGGCCGTGACGCCGGCGATCAGGCCGAGCTGGACCGCGCCCTGATCGCGCTTGACGGGACCGACACCAAGTCGCGGCTGGGCGCCAACGCCATCCTCGGCGTGTCGCTGGCGGTCGCCCGCGCCCAGGCGAGCGAGCTGGACCAGCCGTTGTGGCGCTATCTCGGGGGCGCGCAGCCGGCCCTGCTCCCGATGCCGATGCTCAACGTGCTCAACGGTGGTGTGCACGCGGACAATCCGGTCGACTTTCAGGAGTTCATGATCGTCCCCGTGGGCGCCGAGACGTTCACGGAGGCGATGCGGATCGCGACCGAGACCTACCACGAGCTCAAGCGCACGCTGCATGCCCGGGGTCTGGCCACCGACGTGGCGATCGCCCTTGACCCGGCCAGCAGCGAGTTCTTCACAGACGGCGCCTACCGGCTGGCGGGGGAGGGACGGACTTTGTCCTCCGCAGAGTTCGTCGACTATTGGGAGCGGCTGATCGACCGGTATCCGATCGTGTCGCTGGAGGACGGCATGGCCGAGGAGGACTGGGACGGTTGGCGGCTCTTGACCGAGCGGCTGGGGGAGAGGGTGCAGCTCGTCGGCGACGACGTGTTCGTCACCAATCCGGGCATCCTGCGCCGCGGCATCGATGCTGGCATCGCCAACGCGATTCTGATCAAGCTCAACCAGATCGGGACCCTGACCGAGACCCTGGAAACGATTGCGATGGCGACAGACGCCGGGTATCGAGCAGTCGTCTCGCATCGTTCCGGGGAGACCGAGGACGCGCTGATCGCGGACTTCGTGGTCGCGACCGGGGTGGGGCAGATCAAGACCGGCGCGCCGGAGCGTTGAACGGGTTGGCGCCTAGGGCGTGCTGAGCAGCGAGTGGCCGGTCATCGCGTCCGGGGGCGCCATGCCCAGGAGGGCCAGGACGGTGGGGGCGACGTCGGCGAGCGTTCCGGTGGCGCGCAGCTCGACGCCGCCCGCGGTGACGATCAGCGGCACCGGGTTGACGGAGTGCGCGGTGCTGGCGACGCGTCCGACCCCCGCCTCGATCAGGCAGGCCTGCAGCGCCTGCAGGCAGCCGGCGGCGGCGGCCGGCGAGGTGTCTCGCCCGTCGGTGAAGCAGTGCACGACGAGGTCAGCGGGGCGCAGCTCGGCCGCGAGGGCGATGAGGGCCCGCAGATGCCCGAACGCCGAGACCGTCGGGCAGCCCGACGCTGCGGCCGCTGGCGCTCAGCGCCGCGTGCGGGTACTGGGACTGCAGCCGGTCAAACACCGGGGTGGCGGCGAGCGAGATCGCGTTGCCGGGGCCGGGTGGGGCGATGCCCTAGCCGTCCATGACCACCAGGCACGCGCAGGCGATGCCGGGGAACTCGGGTCCCGCGGGGAGGCTCACGCCGCAGCCGCGGCAGTGGGGATGCGCCGCAGTGCCTGCACTCCGGGCAGCTCGCGGCCCTCGAGCAGTTCGAGCGTCGCGCCGCCGCCGGTGGACAGGTGGGTGACCTGGCCGGCCAGTCCGAAGGAGCGCATCGCGGCGACGGTCTCGCCGCCGCCGACGACGGTCGTCGCGGAGGTGTGGGCGACCGCGTCGGCGATGGTGCGGGTGCCGGGGGCAAACGGCTCGAGCTCGAAGCGGCCCATGGGCCCGTTCCAGAACACGGTGGCGGCCGCGGCGATCTCGTCGACGTAGCGCGCGGCCGTGCGGGGGCCGATATCGAGTCCGATAGAGCCATCGGGGACGTCGACACCGTCAAGCGCGCGGCTGGTGGCGCTCGCCTGGTCTGAGTCGGAGATCCGGAGATCTTCCGGGAGCAGCAGCCGGCAGCGTGAGGCGGCCGCGGCGACCAGCGCGCGCCGGGCCGGCTCGAGGTCGGCGTCGGCGCAGCGCGAGGCGCCGACGGGATGGCCCTGGACGGCCAGAAACGGGAACGCCATCGCGCCGCCGATGCAGACCGCGTCGGCGAGCGCCAGGAACCGTTCGATGACGCCGATCTTGTCGCTGACCTTGGCGCCGCCCAGGATGGCGACGAGCGGCCGTTGGGGATCCTGCACGATGGCGCTGAGCACGCCGACCTCGCGCTGCATGAGGCGACCGGCGGCGGACGGTAGGAGATGGGCGACGCCCTCGGTGCTGGCGTGCGCCCGGTGGGCGGTGCCGAACGCGTCGTTGACGTACACGTCGGCGAGGTCGGCGAGCTGGGACGCGAGCTCGGGGTCGTTCTTGGTCTCACCCGGCTCATAGCGGACGTTCTCGAGCATGAGGATCTCGCCCGGTTTCAGTCGCTCGGTGAGCTCCTTGACCTGCGTTCCGACCACCGCCGGCGCCAGCGTCACCGGCGCGCCGATGAGTTGCGCCAGGCGATCGACGACGGGTCGCAGCGACAGGTCGGGCTCGCGGTCGGCGGGCCGGCCCAGGTGTGTGACGAGCACCAGCCGGGCGCCGCGGCCGCGCAGCTCGTCCAGCGTGGGCAGCGCCGCGCGGATCCGGGTGTCGTCGGCCACACGCGCGCCGTCGGCCTCATGGGTGAGCGGGACATTCAGGTCGACACGGACGAGAACGCGCTTGTTGCCCACATCGAGGTCGTCGAGGCTGCGCAGGGTGTCCATGGCGCGGTGATCATCTCCTGGGGTTCGGTGGGCGGCGTTGGCGCGCCGCGCATCACTGAGAGCGCGAAGTGACCGCGCGGGGCCGGGTTGCCCGGCCGCGTCCAGCTCGCCGGCGGCGGTGGCGTGCAGCAGTTGGGCGATGCCGCCGACACCCTCAGCGGGCAGCTCGACGGTCAGCTCGACGATGCCTTGATGGACGCTCATGTCATGCACGACGCCCAGGCTCTTGATCAGGTGCAGCATCGGCGTGTTGTCGGCAAACAGCAGCGCGGTGAAGCGCGTGATGCCCTCGTGGCGCGCGCGGCACGCCAGCGCCTCGGTGAGCCGGGTGCCGACGCCGTGTTGCTGCCAATCGTCAGCCACGGCGACGGCGAGCTCGGCGACGTCGGGACGGACGGGCGAGCGTATGTATCGCGCGACGCCGATTCCCTCGCCGGTGGCCGGATCGATGGCCACGAGCGCTTCGTGGTCGTGGTGGTCGACCTCGGTGAAGTAGGTGAGCTCGGCTGACGTCAGCGAACCGTGCGGTGACAGGAAGCGCCGGTAGCGCGAGCCCTCGCTGAGCCGGTCGGCCCCGTCGCGCAGCGCCTGCTTGTCCTCCGGCCGGATCGCGCGGATCACGATGGGTGGCCTGGTCATAGCGCGAGCCTATGGCGCCACACGCGACGCGGGATCGGGGTTGGGCCGCGCTCCTGTCGGTAGCAACCACCGATGCGTGAGGACCCAGCGAGCCGAATACTGCGAAGCCGATGAGCATCCCGGTCGCCGCCTCCGTGCCGTATCCGTCCGAGCGTGAAGCGGACGTCGCGCTGCGTGACGGCTCGACGGTTCACATCAGGCCGGTGCGCCCCTCGGACGAGACGGCCATCCGTGCCTTCCTGCAGGGGGTCTCGCGCGAGTCGATCGGCTTTCGGTTCTTCGGCGCCGCGGACCTGAAGTGGGTGACCGCATGGTCGCTGGATGTCGATTACGCGGACCGGTTCGGGTTGGTCGCCGAGACGGGCACGCCCGGTCAGATCGTGGCCCACGCGTCGTATGTGCGGATTGACGAGCACCGGGCCGAGGTGGCGTTCCTGGTCGCCGACGCCTGGCAGGGACGCGGAATTTCAACGATCATGCTCGCGCATCTCGCAGCCGTCGCCGACGCTCGCGGGATCACCACCTTCACCGCTCAGGTGCTCCCGGTCAATCACCGGATGATCGAGGTCTTTCGTCAGAGCGGGTTTCCGATTGATCGTCACAGCACCCGGGACGCGATCGAGATCGAGCTGCCGACCTCGCTGTCGCCGGCAGCGATCGAGCGCTTTGAGGAACGTGAGCGGACCGCGGCGGTCGCGGCGGTGAGCCGATTCCTGGCGCCGCGTTCGGTAGCGGTGGTGGGCGCGTCGCGGCGACGCGGGACGATCGGCGGCGAGATCCTGCACAACTTGATCGAGGGTGGGTTCACCGGGCGCCTGTATCCGGTCAACCCCCATGCCGACACGCTGCAGGGCCTCACGGCCTACCGCACCGTGAGACAGATCCCCGACCCGGTGGACCTGGCGGTGGTGGTGGTGCCGGCCGCGCGGGTCGCTGACGTGGCCCGGCAGTGTGCGGACGCAGGGGTGCGGGCGCTATTGGTGATCTCAGCGGGATTTGGCGAGACCGGCGAGGAGGGCGGGGCCCGGCAACGCGAGCTGCTCGCCGTCTGCCGCGCCTCGGGCATGCGCCTGATCGGCCCCAACTGCCTGGGGGTCCTGAACACCGCGCCCGACGTCAGCCTCGACGCCACCTTCGCGGCGCATCCGGCCCCCTCGGGCAACGTCGGCTTTCTCTCTCAGAGCGGTGGCATTGGGATCGCCATCATCGAGGCCTCCCGCCGGCTGGGCGTCGGCCTGTCCTCGTTCGTGTCGGTCGGCAACAAGGCCGATCTGTCGAGCAACGATCTGCTCGAGTACTGGGAGCAGGACCCGTCCACCGATGTCGCCTTGCTGTACCTGGAATCGTTCGGGAACCCGCGCAAGTTCGCGCGCGTGGCCCGGCGGTTCGCGCGCGCCAAGCCGATCCTCGCGGTCAAGAGCGGCCGCTCGGCCGCCGGGGAGCGGGCGACCTCGTCGCACACTGGGGCGTTGCTGTCGGCCTCGGATGTGACGGTCGACGCCCTGTTTGCCCAGGCCGGCGTGATCCGCACCGACACGCTGCACGAACTGTTCAACGTCGCGGCGTTGTTGGCCAAGCAGCCGATCCCGCGGGGTGACCGGATCGCGATCGTCACCAACGGCGGCGGGCCGGGGATCATCTGCGCCGACGCCTGTCAGGCCGATGGCGTGCGGGTGCCCGAGCCGAGTGGGGCGCTGCGCGCGGAGCTGGCGCGGCTCATCCCCGAGGCGGCGTCGTTGGGCAATCCGTTTGACCTGCTCGCCTCGGCGACGGCGATGGACTACGGGCAGGCCGTGCACACCCTCGCTGATTCCGGCGAGTTTGACGCGGTCGTGACCATCTTCGTCCCCCCGCTGGTCACCGAGGCGGCGGCGGTCGCCGCCGCGGTCAGCGAGGCGGCCCAGGACTGCGGGCAGTGCACGCTGGCGGCGGTGTTCATGACCGGTGACGGCACGCCGGCGCAGCTGACCGCGGGTGCGGTCGAGGTGCCCGGCTACGAGTTTCCCGAGGACGCCGCTCGGGCGATGGCGCTGGCCGCCCGTTATGGGGTCTGGCGATCGGGCCCGCAGGGCAGCATCCCGGTGCTCGACGGATGCCGGCCCGATGAGGCGGCGGCGATCATCAGCCGGGCGCTGACCGACGGAGCCGATTGGCTGGCGCCCGAGCACGTCGCCGCGCTGCTTGACTGCTACGGGCTGCCGCTGGTCAGCACCCGGGTGGTGCCCGACGCTGCGGGCGCGGTTGCGGCCGCCGAGGCGCTCGGCGTTCCGGTCGTGCTCAAGGCGGTGGCCGCGGGCCTGTTGCACAAGAGCGATGCCGGCGGCGTGATGCTCGATCTCGACGGCGCCGACGCGGTGCGCGCGGGCGCCCGCGCGATCGAGGCGGCGGTCACCTCGGCGGGCCACCAGCTCGAGAGTTTCGTGGTGCAGCCGATGGCGACGCATGGGGTGGAGATGATCGTGGGCGTGGTTCACGATCAGAGCTTCGGCCCGGTGCTGGCGTGCGGGGCGGGCGGAACGACCGCGGAGCTGATCAAGGACGTGGCCGTCCGGATCACGCCGGTCACCGATCTCGATGCCGCCGCGATGTTGCGCTCGCTGAAGACCTTCCCCCTGCTCGAGGGCTACCGCGGCGCGGTCCCGTGCGATGTTGCCGCGGTCGAGGACGTGCTGCTGCGCGTCAGCGCGATGGTGCAGGCGCACCCCGAGATCGCCGAGCTTGACTGCAACCCGTTGATCGCCGGCCCACATGGGGCCACGATCGTCGACGCGCGTTTGCGCGTGGCGGGGGCTGAGCCCGCACCGTCCGAGCCGTCGCTGCGGGCGTAGGTGCATCGCATGACCCATCCTCTGTCCCCGCTGGGCGTGACGATGCTGGAGCTTGAGGAGTTGAGCGAGGGCGCGGTGATGAACGTCGGCGGCGTGATGGTCTTCGATGCCCTCGCCGAGGGCGGGGTGCCGAGCGTGGAGGAGGTCCGGACGCTGGTGGAGGACCGGTTCTCCGGACTTCACGGCTACCGGCACCGTCTTTCTCAGGCGCGCACAGGCGGCTGGTCCTGGCCGGAGTGGATCCGAGATGAGCAATTCGATATCGACAACCACGTCACGCGTGCCGCGCTCGCCGCTCCTGGCTCTGACGCCGAGCTGTGTGACTGGATCGCGGACTTCTATTCCCATCGTCTTGATCGCACGCGCCCGTTGTGGGATGTGGTCCTCCTCGAAGGGCTCGAGCACGGCCGCTGGGCGCTGGCCCATAAGCTGCATCACTGCCTCATCGACGAGACCGGGTCAGTTGGCGCCGTGGAGCGGCTGTTGGATGCTGAGCCTGACCCCGCCCCCGAGACGGCGCCGATGCGGCCCGTGGTCGGGTCAGAGCCGCTGTGGCGCTCGCTCGTGCCGTCGGCTCCACGCCCGGTGGCCCAGGCCGCCCATGCCGGCGGTCAGGTGCTGACGTCGGGGCTGAAGGCCACGCTGCATCCACACCAGGCGTTGGCACGGTCACGGATGCTGGCCGAGCTGCTCATCGAGGATGAGAGCGTGGGCGCGCCATCCTGTTCGCTGAACGTCCCGATCGGCTCCACGCGACGATACGCGGCGGTGCGCCGGCCGCTGGCGGACCTGACGGCGATCAGCCGCGCCTTGGGAGGCCCAGTGAGCGACGTGGCACTGGCCGCGTGCACAGCGGGGCTGCGTCGCCTGCTGGTGGAGCGTGACGAGAATCTGGCGCCTCAGGGGCTGCGGGCGCTGTTCCCGGTCAATCTGCGCGACGCGCCGGACACCATCCCGGTGGGGTTTGGGTTCGTGACGCTCCCGGTCGCCGAGCCCGCCGCCGTCGTGTGTCACGCGCAACTGCTGGAGGCGACACGCCGCCGCGCCCCGCACGCGTGGGAGGCCACCGGCACGCTCCTGGAAACGGCGGCGCTCGCGCCGCCGCTGCTCCACGCCTCGCTGGCGCGGGTGCTCTACCACAGCCGTCTGTTCAACTTGACAATCGCGAGCGTGCGCGGAGCACAGCAGCCGCGCTACGCGTTCGGGGCGTTGCTGCGCGAGGTGCATCCGGTCACACCCCTGGCCGCTGAACATGCGGTCGGGATCACGGTCTTCTCCCAGGATGGGCTGACGATCTTCGGCATTACCGCCGACAGCGAGACGATGCCCGATCTGCCGGTTCTTGCGCTGGGCATCGAGGAGGGCATCGAGGATCTGATGCGCGCGGTACACGGCAGCGGCCGCGGCCGTCAGGACGCGTCCTCTCAGTCAGGCTCGATGGCGCAAAACGTCCAAGAGCCGTCTAGCACCTCGGTCCGAGGCCGGTAGAGTCGGACATGTTGGCGAGTGGGATCGAGCCCGAGACCACTGTGCCGCTGCCGACGGTCGACTCGATTGAGAGCGCGCCGTCGAGAGCAGCGATACGGCAATGCATGTTCTGCAGTCCGGTGCCGTGCCCTGATCTGCGGCGTTCGAAGCCGAATCCGTCGTCGGAGACCGCGAAGCGCAGCCGGTCGGTGTCCTGTTGGAGCGTGATGGAGATGTGCACCGATGGGCCGCCGTGTTTGGTGGCGTTCTGGACCGCTTCCAGACAGCAGTAGTACACGGCTGACTCGAGTTCTGGCTGGTAGCGCCGCATCCCGATGCTGTGGAGCGCGATCGGTACGGCGGACCGAATACGGACGTCTCGCAGCGCGGCGACGATTCCGCTGGCGGTCAGAGCCGCGGGGCAGAGGCCGCGGGCGACGTCGCGCAATTCATCGATTGCGGTCCGTCCACGGACGCGTCGGAGCCGCTGCGCCGGTCTCGCTGGGTCCTGCGTCCGCTGATCTGTGAGTGGGTCAGCCGGGTGCATGTGCGATCGGGTCATCTGCGGTGACTGTCGCACGGGGCTGACGATGCCGACATCCGGGAAAACCCCCGAGAGCAACCGTGGAGTTTCCGCAGGCACTCGTCCTGACGAGCAGAGGGCCCGTTTGAATCCAAGCTCGTAGGTCGCCGATAACGGGTGGCGTCACCTGCAGGACGAGGCGTGGCGCAGCGTGAGCTGGCTGTGGTCCGTGTAGGCGAAGCGTGTGGTGACGAGGAACCGGTGTGCGGTGCACCGCCCGGCGCGGATGAGGGCGTCCTGTCCGTGGCCGAGGGGTGGGATGCGCACCTTGAGGGACACGAGCACGGCGGTGATCCCGGCGAACCCGTGAGCCTTGCCCAGGACCACCTGCGGGACCGCCATCCTCAGCGTCGACCCCGAGATGGTGGCGTGGATGATGATCGGCGTCGCCCCGGGAAGGGATGGCGTGAGGTCAAGGAGGATCTGGTCAGCGCTGTGGACATAGGCCTTCACGCCGGCATTGACCGCTTGTTGCAGCGGACTGGCGTTGGCCTGTGCCGTGCCTGAGCCGATCTGGCTCTTGGCAGGACATGCGGGACCGAACGGGGTGGTGAGTTGCTTGTCGGTCAGGTGGCACGTCGCGGACAGCGGTGTGCGCAGATTGAAGGTCGTGCCCCGGGGGAAGGTGATCGTCACCCTGGTCGTGGATGTGGGCTTGGCGCCGGGCGCCGTTGGGTCGCTCGAGCTCAGTGCCGCGACGATTCCGGTTGAGTGCCCCGCGGCGTGCGTGGTCAGCGTGATGGCGGAAGTCTGTTGAAAGGCCGCCAGCGCGACCGCGGCGAGCCAGAGCCCGGCCAGGACGACGGCGAGCGCGATGGGAAGGCGTCTCATGGCGTGCCGGCGACGGTCTTGGGGCGCCGCCGGTTTCGCTTGGGTCGGCCGCGCGGGGTGAGGTGGCGCAGCGTGTCTAGTTCCTCTTCGAGGGCGCTGACGATCTGCTCGGGCTCGGGGATGAGCGCGGCGTCGACCATCAGTCCGACGGTGACCTCACCGCGGTAGCTGAAGATGCTGATGCTCATTCCGATGTGTCCGGAGGTGGGGGCCCAGACGAGCACCGTGCGGATCGGCGTGCCGGCCAGGTAGACCGGCTCGCGGGGGCCGGGCACGTTGGTGATCACTGCGGTGCCCTTGGCCGAGAACATGTCGATGATCCGCCGTTCGACCGGCTCTGGGGTGAGGCCGGTGAGGCTCAGCATCCCGTAGGACACCGCGCCGTCACGCCCGTTCTTGATCTCCTGCATGCGCCGGTGGACGTTGATCAGGCGCCGGTAGCTGCCGCTGGTGCCGACGGGGAGCGGCATGAACACGAGGCCGAACTTGTTGCCAAGATCGCGCGGGACAGGCTGGTCGAGGTCGCGCAGGTTGAACGGGACCATGGCCTGGATCTCGGCCACCGAGCTGTCATGGTCTTGGAGGTAGTGGCGCAGGGCACCGCTGACGGCGGCGAGGAGCACGTCGTTGACGGTGGCGTCGTGGGCGTGCGCGACGTGCTTGATCTCCTGCAGCGACAGAGGGGAGGTCCAGGCGACCCGCCGACTGACTCCGGGATCGCCTTTGATCGCGGTGGCGGCGTCGGCCGGGGTGAGCAGCAGGCGTACCGAGGTGGCGGCGTCGCGGCCCAGCGCGCCGGCGAGGCTGGCTCCGTGTGACGGAGATGAGATGAGCGCCGCGCCCTGGCGTCCGGCGCCGATCGCGAGGTGGGCGGCGCCCGCGGCGAGCCGCAGCGCCGGTCTGGCCAGGCCGCTGAGCCCGCCTGCGGGCGCGGCCTGGGGTTGGTCGGCGGGCAGGTCGGCCTCGGTGTCGGGCGCGGAATCGGTGAGCGACAGCATCACCTGGGCGAGCGCGATGCCGTCGGCGATGCAGTGGTGCATGCGGGTGATCATGGCCGCGCCGTCCCCGAACCCGTCGACGAGGTAGACCTGCCAGAGCGGACGGTTGTGATCGAGCGGCGTCGCGATCAGCTCGCTGACCAGTTCCTCCAGCGCGCGCGTGTCGCCAGGTGCTGGGAGGGCCAGATGGTGGACGTGGTGGTCGAGATCGAAGTCGGGGTCGTCCTCCCAGCTGGGTGGCCGAAGGGGCATGCGGCTCTCGGTCACGCGCTGGCGAAACCGGGGATAGCGTCCGATGAGGCGGCGGCGGTAGACCTGTTTGATGCGCGCGAGGTCGACCGGCTCGTCGAAGAGCAGGACGGAGTTGATCACCATCAGGTTGGTGGGGCGGTCCATGTGCAGCCATGCTGCATCGGCGTTGGACAGGCGCGCGCTCATGACTGCGAGCCCTGCTGGTAGAGGCCGGCGAACAGCTCGGCGTGCAGCTCATAGACGACCGCTCGCTTGACCTTCAGCGTCGGTGTCATCTCGCCCCCGGCCTGGCTGAGGTCGTGGTCGAGGATCGCGAAGCGCTTGATCTGCTCGATGCGGGCGAGCTTGGCGTTGACGGCGTCGATGTCACGCTGGACCTCGTCGTGGACCCGTGGGTCGTTGGCGATGGTCACTGGGTCGGCGGCGATGCCGAGGCGGTCGGCCAGCTTGGCCGTTTCGTCGCGGTCGAGGGTGAGCATGGCGACCAGGTACGGCCGGTTGTCGCCGAACACGACCGCCTCGGTGATGTAGCGCGTCTCGCGTAGCTGACTTTCGATGTTGACCGGCGTGATGTTCTTGCCGTTGGAGGTGATGATGAGGTCCTTCTTGCGCCCGGTGATCGTCACGAATCCGTCATCGTCGATGGCTCCGAGGTCCCCGGTGCGCAGCCAGCCGTCAGCGGTGAGGGCCTGCTGGGTGGCTTCGGGGTCGTGGTAGTAGCCACGGAACACCTGCGGCCCGCGGATGAGGATCTCGCCGTCGGGGGCGATGGCAACCTCGGTTCCCGGTAGTGGCTTACCGATGCTGCCGAAGCGCAGGGCCTGGGGCGTGTTGAGCGTGGCGACCGAGCAGCTTTCGCTCAGCCCGTAGCCTTCGAGCACGAGCACGCCGCAGGCGTCAAAGAACTCGAGCAGCTCCGGTGCGACGCTGGCCGCTCCGACCATGGCCAGCTGCAGCTTGTCGCCGAAGACGCTGCGGACCTTGGCGAGGACGAGACGGTCGGCCAGTCGGTACTGGAGGCTCTCGATGGTGCTGAGCGTCTGCCCGTCGCGGACGCGTGTGCGCGCGCGTTTGCCGCGCTGCAGCGCCCAGCCGAAGATGGCGCGCTGCAGCGCGGGCCCGTCCTGGACTTGTCCCAGGATGGCGCCGTGGATCTTCTCGTAGACGCGCGGGACGGCCGGGAAGTGTGTGGGTTCGAGCTCGGCGAGCTCGTCGATGATCCGCCCGGCATCTCCGCCCCAATAGCAGATGCGGGCGCCGGCGCTGAGCACGACGGCCTGGGCGACGCGGGCCATCACGTGCGCGAGGGGCAGGAACTGGTAGAGCGCGTGGGTCTCGTTGATCTCGAGCGCGTCGATGTACATGCGGGCCGTGTCGAGGAGGTTGGCGTGGCTGAGCATGCAGCCCTTAGGGGGGCCGGTGGTCCCGGAGGTGTAGACGAGCGTGGCCAGGTCAGCGCGATCACCGGCGGCCAGGCGGGCGGTGACGGCGTCGGGCGGTGGCTCGCCGCCGCGCTGGCGCAACTGCGCGAGGGTGATGGCGTCACCCTCGGCGTCGCCGTCGAGCATGATCACGTGCCTGAGGCTCGGGCACTGCGGTCGGACGAGCGCGACCTTGGCCGCCTGGGCGGCGTCGCCGCAGAAGACGACGGTGGCCCCTGAATGGGCGAGCACGTAGGCGCACTCTTCCGGGGAGCTGGTGTGGTACACGGGCGCCAGGGCCGCTCCGGCGCAGAGGGCGCCGAAATCGGCGAGCGTCCACTCGGCTGACGTGGTGGCGAAGATCGAGACGCGGTCGCCGGCCTGGACTCCGAGGGCGATCAGCCCGCGCGCGATCTCGGTCACGCGCGTGCCGAGCTCGGGATAGGAGATGGAGACAGTGACGCCGTCGCGACGGTACTGGAGGGCGACGCCGTGGTGCCGGGCGGCGGCGCTGAGCAGCATCTCAGCGAGCGTGGTGGGCAGCGGCCCCGTGGAGTGTGTCTGAGCGCCGGTGGCGGGAGTCGTGATGGCGAGGGTGGGGGGGTTCATCGTGATGCTCCGATCGGAGTGCTCGGCGGAGTGGGCAGGGGCGCCACATCGGTCCCGGCGCCGTGGCGCGGGCGTTGGGGCGTGGCGGACGTCTGGGTGGGCCACCACCCGCGGCGTCCGAGCACCGCGATGGCGGCGGGCAGCAGGACGGGGCGGATGATGAGGGTGTCGAGCAGGATCGCGATGGCGATGCCAATCCCGAACGCGCGGACATTGAGCAGGCTGGTGGTGGCGAACGGGATAAGCGCGGCGACCATGACCAGGCCGGCGCCGGTGGCGGCGGCCGCAGTTTGGGCCAGACCCACCTGCACGGGGTCCTCGCCGGGCGGGGCGGCGAGGTAGGCCTCGCGCGTGCGCATGAGCAGCAGCGCCGAATAGGTGATGGTGATTGCGAAGGCGATGGTGAAGATGCCGATGATCGTCATGGGATCCAGGTAGCCGGGCCCGCCGAGCAGCGGGTCGGGGCCGCCGAAGAGCAGCTGCAGGACGCCGAAGGTCGATGCGGCGACGAGCAGGCTGAACAGCGTCGCGACCGCCGGAAGCAGCACCGCGCGGGTGGCCAGGCCGAGCACCAGCGCCATCACGATGGCGAGGATGGCGATGTCGAGCGCGACGCGCGACTGGGTGACGCTGGTGAGGTCACCGAGGCTCCCGGCCGGACCGCCGACGGCCAGCTGGAGGTTGTTGCGCGCGGCGAAGGTCGCGCCGAGGCGGTCCAGGCGGGTCCCGAGCGCGTGTGATCGCGGATCGCTGGACCGGTACGCAGAGACGACGATGATCTGGCCGGCGGTGCCGCCGCGCAGGAGGTTGATGGTGAAGCTGGCGGCGGTCCGTTGCGCGGGCTGGGCGCCGGCGACGGCCGAGAGGACGAAGTAGCCCGAGCTGAAGATCCCGGGTGACTCCCGTTGGAGTTTCTCCAAGGCCTTGGTCGAGGGGATCCGTCCGCGGGCTTTGACGACCGCAGCCTGCATGGTGCCCAGGCCCGCGGTGAGCTGTCCAGCCGGCCCGACGCCGCCGGTGAGTCCCGAAGCGAGCTGCCCGGTGCCGTTGGTGAGCTGGCCCAGGCCGGTCTGCAGCGCCCCGGCGCCGGCGGTGAGCTGGCCCAGGCCGCTGGTGAGCTGGCCGCCGCCGCCTGAGAGCTTGCCGATCCCGGTGGCGAGCTGGGCGTTGCCCGCGCGAAGCTGGCTGAGCCCGGACTGAAGCTGTGCGGCGCCGCTGTGGAGCATGTTGAGCGCAGCGACCAGCCCGGGGGCCTGATAGACGATCGCGCCAGCGAGGCCGTTCGCACTCGAGGCGCTGCCGGCCGCGGTGGTGATGGTGGCCGACAGGCTGGTGGCAGCGCCTTGGGCCTGCTGCAGGGCCCCCACGGCGGTCTGATAGTGAGGGTCGGCCTTGGCGGCGGGGATGGATTGGATGGCGGAGAGCGCGGCGGCGATGGCGTCGGCGGCAGCCTTCGCCTGCGCGGGCGCCGCCGTCAGGGTCGTGCTGGTACTGGCGGTCGCTGAGGACAGCAGCTTGAGCGCCGGGAGGCTCGCCGCCGCGGGTCCTTGGGCCAAGCCGATGCCCTGCAGGAGTTGGCGTGAGCCGGTCAGTGCGTGGCCGGCGCCGGTCTGGAGCGCGTGGGCCCCGGACAGGGCCGCGTTCAGGCCGGCCGCCAGGGTCTGGGATCCGGCCTTGGCCTGGGCCAGCCCGGCGTGCAGCTGGCCGGCACCGGACTGCGCGGTGCCCGATCCGCTGCGCAGCCGGCCGGCTCCGGAGGCGGCGGCGGCCAAGCCGGATTGCAGTTGCGTTGAACCGGCGCCGGCCTGCCCGAGGCCCTTGATCAGTGCCAGCAGCTGGGTCTTGCTCTGGTCAGAGATCGTGGCCGAATGGCGCAGCTGCGGCCCGAAGGTCTTGAGCTGGTCAGAGGTCGCGTTGATCGCCCCTGGCCCCTCGACGGAGTACACCGTCTTGTCGTGGGCGATCTGTGTCTCGAAGCGGTTGATGCCTGCCAGGAGTGCCGGGGTGGTGATGGGCCGGTTGCGGGCGACCAGGATGAGGTTGTAGGGGGTGGCCCAGCCGGGTCCCATCACGCGTGAGACCTCCTCGAAGGCGATCCGTGCCTTGGCGCTGGCGGGGAGTTGGGTGACGTCGGGCGCGCCCGAATGCAGCGCGAACGCCGGGACGGCGAGGAGCGCCAGCAGCACGGTGGCGCCGGCGCCGACGGGCACGGCATGCCGGGTGACCCAGCTGCCGCCGCCCAGCAGCCGTGACCACGCGCGGGCCAGCGGTCCTGGCGCCGGGAAGCGCAGCAGGTCGATCCGGTGTCCCAGGAGCACGAGCGCGGCGGGCATGACCACGACGGCGCCGCCGGTGGCAAACAGGGCGCAGGCGAGCATCCCGGCCCCGAGCGAGATCATGAGCTGGGTGGGGCCGATCACGGCGACGATCGCGAGCGAGAGAGCGATGCCGGTGCCGGCGATGAGAACGGTCCGGCCGGTGGTCTGAAGCTCGCGGATCGCTGCGGTGGCGGCGTCTGGCGACTGCATTCCCGGTGGCAGCTGCTCGCGGTGGAAGCGGTCCAGGATGAGCAACGCGAAGCCGACGCCGAGCGCCAGGCCGGTCATGGTGCCCAGGGCGACGCCGACGGGGTCCAGCGCGATCACGTGGCCGAGCAGCGCGACCTCGCCGAACGCCGCCAGGGTGCTGATGGCGCCGACGGCGGTCACCAGCAGGGCGGCCACGGGAGCGCGCAGCCCGATCAGCAGCAGCACGAAGAGGATCCCGAGGGCGATGAGCTCGCTGCGGCGCAGGTGTGACAGGGAGGCGTCGGTGAGGGCGCGATCGATCGAGGCCTGGCCGGTGATGAACGACGTGACCGGGGTGGTGATCTGCCGTGAGACGAGGGCCTGGATCTGGGGCTCATCATGGCGGACCACGTTGGCCTCCGAGCGGTCGACTGAGACCAGGATCATCGCTGCCGTCGGGGTGGCGCGCAGCCCGGCGCTGGCGCTGCCTGCGTCCCAGGCGGAGAGGACTCGCGTATGCGGGCGGCGGGCGAGCGCGGCCACGAGGCGCGGGCCCTGCCGGTTCAGCTGCGCCGTGGGCCCCTTGAGCAGGATGGGCATCAGCTGGGTGGGTCCGAACGTGGCGTTGGCCAGCTTCTGTGCTCGAGCGGACTGGGTGCCGGGAACGACTGTCACCGACGGCGACAGGCTGTGGGAGACGCCCAGCCCGATCACGGTCAGGACGGCGGCGATCGTCAGCCACGCGGTGAGCGCGACCGCGGGCCGGCGGATCGAGAACTTGGCTAGCGAAATCATGCCGGTCTCTTCCCCTCGTTTGGAGATCAGCCGTTGTGGGTGACCTCCGTTGACCCTGCTTAGGTCTTGGACACCAACCTATGTACGGGCTGGACCCCCGCCATCCGGGTCCGCGCGGGTCTGCGATCCGTAAATCTCCGGTTGTGGGCGCGCGCCGGCGGTGGTGAGGTGTGCAGGATGGGGGCGCTGAAGCATGTGGCTGTCGCGGCCATGGACCCGCACCGCTTTGAGTCGGTGATCGCGCCGCGCGAGTACGCGGCTCTGCTTCAGCTGATCGATCGCTCGGCACGGTCGCTGCAGGGCCGGGTGATTTGGAACGTGAACTCCACCGCGAGCGGCGGCGGCGTCGTCGAGTTGTTGCGACCGCTGCTCGGCTACTCCCGCGGGGGCGGTGTCGATGCGCGCTGGGTGGTGATCGCCGGCGAGGCGCCGTTCTTTGCCATCACCAAACGGCTGCACAACCATCTGCACGGGATCGACGGAGACGGGGGCCCACTGGGGGCCGATGAACGCGCCGAGTATGAGCGCAGCCTGGGCGCCAGTGCGCGGGAACTCGCCGACGTGGTGCGCCGCGATGACGTTGTGATCCTGCACGATCCTCAGACCGCCGGGCTGGTGTCCGCGGTCCACGACACCGGCGCGACGGTGATCTGGCGCTGCCATGTGGGCGTGGATCACGCCAACGTGAGGGCCCGCGAGGCGTGGGACTTCCTGCTGCCCTATCTGGGCAGGGCGGACGCCTACATCTTCTCGCGCCCGGCGTTCGTGTGGGACCGGCTGGCGCGGGACAAGATCGCAGTCATCCAACCGTCGATCGACGTGTTCTCGCCCAAGAATGCGGACCAGAGCCGGGAGCACTCTCTGGCGATCCTGGCCCAGGCCGGCGTGATATCGCATCCAGGGCGGGGCGATCCCACGTTCACCCGGTCAGACGGAACTCCCGGTCGCGTGGACCGCCGCGCTCGGATGGTCGAGATGGCTGCGCTAGCCCCGTCAGACCGGGTGGTGATCCAGGTCTCGCGATGGGATCGCCTCAAGGATCCGCTCGGGGTGCTCAACGGGTTCACCGATCACGTCGCGGCTCACACCGACGCTCATCTGCTGCTGGCCGGCCCCGCGACTGACTCGGTGGCCGATGATCCCGAGGGCGCCGGCGTGTTCGCCTGCGTCCGCGAGGCCTGGCATGGACTGCCCCATGATGTTGCTCGGCGGGTGCACCTGGCGTCGCTGCCGATGGACGACCTCGATGAGAACGCGGCGATCGTCAATGCCCTGCAGCGCCACGCGGATGTGGTGGTGCAGAAGAGTCTGGCCGAGGGCTTCGGTCTCACGGTGGCCGAGGCTATGTGGAAGCGCCGGGCGGTGGTGGCCAGCCGCATCGGTGGGATCCAGGACCAGATCGTCGATGGCGTCTCGGGGACACTGCTCGCCCAGCCACGCGATCTGTCGGAGTTCGGGTCTGCCCTGGTGACACTGCTCGACGACCCGGCGCTGGCGCGGCGCATGGGTGCCGCGGCGCACGAGCGGGTTCGCGAGCACTTTCTCGGCCCCCACCACCTGGGCCTCTACTTTGAGTTGATCGAGCGACTGATCGCGGCGCCAGGCGCAAGCGCGGCGCGCCACTACAACGCGTAGAGCGCCTGGGCCTCGTCGCTTCCGACCCCGGGAAGCGTCTCCTCGACGAATACGCCGCCGGCGTGCTCTCCGTCGGCGTCGGGCGCCGACTGGAGACTGCGCAGATACGGGGAGAGGTAGGTGCCGAAGACCTTGGCTTCCGGTCGCCAGAGCGGGGGGTGCTCAGCAGGGACCGGGCTCGCGGCGGCTCCCATGGCCCGCGGGATGGCGCCGGTCATGAGCACTCCGCGAAGTTTCAGTCCCGCCGGAGGGGGAGTCGTGCGGACGCCGGCATGCGCGGCGATCTGCGCGGCGACCGCGTCGGCCTGCTGGCTGGCCAATCCACCGAACTTGACGGGATAGGCGATGGCGTCGCCGGCGGCCCATACGGAGTCGGCACCGCGCATGCTCCCGTGGGGGCCCACCAGGATGAACCCGGCATCGTTGTGGGTCGTGCCGGGGAGCCGCGGCCCGTCGACGCCGGGGAGTGCCACCACCCGATCGACACCGAGCCTGCGGATACTGGGTTGCAGCACCACCTCGATTGGATCTGCTGGCAGCACTCGGGCGATGGTGGCGGTATGCAGGGCGATTCCGGCGCGTTCGAGCTCCTCGCGCAGCGCTGTGGAGGTCGCGCTGCCAAACAGCGTGAGCGGCACCGCTTCGGGCGTGATCACGGTGAACTGGGCGTCATCGATGCCCATGCCCGAGACTTCGCGAGCCGTCATCAACGCGAGCTCGTAGAGCGGGAGCGGCCATACGGCGCCAGGCGGGATGACGAAGGCGACGCGCTTGGTGTAGCCCTCCTCGAGATCACGCAACAGTCCGCCGAAGGTATCCGGATCGCCGCGCGGCCACCAGGTGGTGGCGTGCTGTACCCGGGCCACCGGATGAGCTCCGACCGCGACCACCAGCGCGTCGAACCCGAGCGTCTGGCCGTCGGCGAGATGGATCTCGCGGTGCGGGGCATCGACGGTGGCCAGCGCGCCAGCCACCAGCTCGCCGCCGACGCTCGTCAGCAGATCGGCGATCGCGTAGCGCTGGGCGCGGCCGAGCGCGAAGGGCTCGGCGACCGACAGGGCGGGAAGGACCAGCTCGTCGCTGGGACTCACCAGGGTCAGCGAGACCCGGTCGCGCGCGAGGTCGCGCAGCGCCAGCAGCACCTCGGCGGCGGCGATGCCGCCGCCGGCGACGACCACGCGCAGCGGTCCTGAACGCTCGTCGGTCGTTCGGCTCATTGCCTGGATTGTCGTGGATGCCGAGCCCGCCCAACTCCGGGGATTGGGCGTATCACGGCTGTGGTTTTCCCTGACGTCGCCGGAGGGCGGGCCGCATAGATTGGCGCCTGTGCCTGCGCGAAGCTTTCAGCGGTCTGAGCGGCGCCCGCCGCCGGGATCGGACCGGCGTGCCCTGGACCTGACCGATGTGCCGGACCTGCGCCATGAGCGTGCTCGTGCTGGTGCGGTGCGCAGCGAGCGCCCTGTGTATGTCGACCTGCTGCCGCCGTGCAACGCGGCGTGCCCGGCGGGAGAGAACATCCAGGGGTGGCTCGCCGAGCTGCGGGCGGGGCAGCCAGAGCGGGCGTGGCGCGCACTGGTCGCCGACAACCCGTTCGCGGCCATCCACGGACGCGTCTGTTATCACCCGTGCGAGAGTCACTGCAACCGCGTCGAACTCGACAGCGCGGTCTCGATTCATGCCGTAGAGCGGTATCTCGGGGATCTGGCGCTGGAACGCGGCTGGACCTTTGACCCGCCACCGGTTCACAGCGGCCGCCGCGTTCTGGTGGTCGGCGCCGGGCCCAGCGGACTGTCGGCCGCCTACCACCTGGCGCGACGGGGCCACGAGGTCGAGATCCGCGACGCGGGCCCCGAGCCCGGGGGCATGATGCGCTACGGGATCCCCGCCTACCGGATGCCGCGTGACGTGCTCGGCGGGGAGGTCGATCGCATCCGCGCGCTGGGAGTCACGATGACTGCCAACCATCGCGTGACCGATCTGGACGCCGAGCGTCGCGACGGCGCGTTTGACGCCGTGTTCGTCGCCGTGGGGGCGCACCTGTCAAAGCGGGTGGAGATCCCCTCGGTGGACGCGGGACCAGTCCTGGACGCCGTCTCGTTCCTGCGCGGGGTGGCGACGGGAGAGCGTCCCCAAGTGGGACGGCGCGTCGCGGTCTACGGCGGGGGGAACACGGCGATGGATGCGGCGCGCACGGCGCGTCGCCTAGGGGCGCAGGAGACGCTGATCGTCTACCGGCGCACCCGGGACCAGATGCCCGCGCACGAGGAGGAGGCGCGCGACGCCGAGCAGGAGGGCGTGCGCATCAACTGGCTGCGCACGATCAAGGCCTTTGCCGGCGAGGAACTGCAGGTGGAGGTGATGGAACTCGACGCCTCGGGGTTCCCTCAGCCGACCGGACGCTTTGAGACCCTCGCGGCGGACACGGTGATCTTGGCGCTCGGCCAGGACACCGACACCGCGTTCCTGCACTCGGTGCCGGGGGTGCAGTTCGAGCGCGACGGCACGGTGAAGGTGTCGAGTGCCTTGATGACCGGGTGCCCGGGCGTCTTCGCGGGGGGCGACATGGTGCCCGCCGAGCGCACGGTGACCGTCGGCGTGGGGCACGGCAAGCGGGCCGCGGCCGAGATCGATGCCTGGCTGCGCGGTGAGACGCTGGCGCGGGCGCCCAAGCATCCCCCGGCGAGCTTTGCCATGTTGAACCTGTGGTATTTCGGCGACGCGCCGTCCCGCCGCCAGCCTGAGGTCGAGCCCGGTCGGCGGGTCGCGGATTTCACGGAGGTCGTCGGTGGCCTGACCGCGCCGCAGGCGAGCTTTGAAGCGCAGCGGTGCCTGTCGTGCGGCAACTGCTGTGAGTGCGACGGCTGTGTGGGGGCCTGTCCAGAGGACGCGGTGATCAAGCTCGGCCCGGGGTCTCGCTACCGCTTTGACTATGACCGCTGCACCGGCTGTCGAGCCTGCTTTGAGCAGTGTCCGGTGCACTCGATCGAGATGCTCGCCGAGGACGCACCCCTCCCGCCGGAGGCGTTCGTGGCGCCTCCCGATGGCCACGCTGAGGTGTCGTGATGGCCGGCGTGATCATGGACGGCAACGAGGCGGCGGCGTCGGTGGCCTACCGGCTGTCGGAGCTGTGCTCGATCTATCCGATCACACCGTCCTCACCGATGGCCGAACTGGCGGATGAGTGGTCAAGCCAGGAGCGCGCCAACGTATGGGGCACGGTGCCGGCGGTGGTAGAGATGCAGAGCGAGGGCGGCGCCGCGGGGGCCCTGCACGGCGCGCTGCAGGGCGGCGCGCTGGCGACCACGTTCACCGCCTCGCAGGGACTGCTGTTGATGCTCCCCAACATGTACAAGATCGCCGGTGAGCTGACCGCGGCGGTGCTGCACGTCGCCGCGCGGTCGCTGGCGGCGCAGGGACTGTCGATCTTCGGCGATCACTCCGACGTGATGGCGGTGCGACAGACCGGATTTGCCCTGCTGGCCTCGGCCTCGGTGCAGGAGGCCCACGATCTGGCGCTGGTGGCCCACGCGGCGACGCTGCGCGCGCGGGTCCCGTTCGTGCACTTCTTTGACGGCTTTCGCACCTCGCATGAGCTCAACACGGTCACGACGCTGTCTGACGAGGATCTCCGTGCGCTCGTATCCGCAGAGCTAGTCCGCGCGCACCGGGCGCGAGCGCTGTCCCCCGAGCACCCGTTCATCCGCGGCACCGCCCAGAACCCCGATGTCTATTTCCAGGCGCGAGAGACGGTCAACCCGTTCTACGCGCGCGTGCCGGGCATCGTGCAGGACGCCATGGACGAGCTGGCGCAGCGCACCGGGCGGCGCTACGGTCTGGTCGACTACAGCGGGCATCCCGAGGCCGAGCGAGTGGTGGTGATCATGGGCTCGGGCGGCGAGACCGCCCGGGAGACGGTCGCGTTCCTGCAGGCCGGCGGCGAGCGGGTTGGAGTCCTGCAGGTCCGCCTGTACCGGCCGTTTCCGGCGCGGGAGCTGGCGGCGGCGCTGCCGCCCAGCGTCGAGCGCGTGGCGGTGCTGGATCGAACCAAGGAGCCCGGGTCGCTCGGGGAGCCGCTGTTTCTCGATGTCCTGGCCGCTCTCACCGAGGCCCACGCCGACGGCGAGCGCGACGTCATGCCGCGGGTCTTCGGCGGCCGGTTCGGGCTGTCATCCAAGGAGTTCTCGCCGGGCATGGTCGCCGGCGTGCTCGAGGAGCTGCGCCGCGAGCGTCCCAAGCGCCGGTTCACCGTGGGCATCAACGACGACGTGTCTCACAGCAGCCTGCCCTACGACCCTGGGCTGGATATCGAGTCGCCCGAAACGCTGCGCGCGGTGTTCTTTGGGCTGGGCTCTGACGGGACGGTGGGTGCGAATAAGAACACGATCAAGATCCTCGGGTCAGACGTCGGCCTGCATGCCCAGGGCTATTTCGTCTATGACTCAAAGAAGTCGGGCTCGCAGACGGTGTCGCACCTGCGCTTCGGTCCCCGCCTGATCAGCGCTCCCTATCTCATCGCGCAGGCCAGCTTCGTGGGCTGCCATCGGTTCGGCATGCTCGAGCGCGACGAGGTGCTCGATCGAGCGGCGCCGGGGGCGGCCCTGCTGCTCAACACACACCATTCTCCCGACGCCGTCTGGGATGCCCTGCCGCGGGTGGTGCAGGAGCGGCTGATGGCCAAGCGGATCGCGCTGTACGTCGTCGATGCCGGGCGCATCGCCCGCGACGCCGGCCTGGCGGGGCGCACCAACACCGTGCTGCAGACGTGCTTCTTTGCCATCTCCGGGGTGCTTGAGCCCGACCGGGCGATCGAGGCGATCAAGGCGTCGATCCGCGCCACCTACGGCCGCCGAGGAGCCGAGGTGGTCAAGCGCAACCTGTTGGCGGTTGACAGTGCGCTTGAGGGCCTGCACCGCGTGGCGCTGCCCGCGCAGGGCACGTCCACCCGTGGCGCCGCGCCGATCGTTCCCGACAACGCGCCACCGTTCGTGCGCACGGTGACGGCCGCGATGATGGCCGGCCACGGCGACGAGCTGCCGGTCAGTGCACTGCCGGTCGACGGCACCTATCCCAGCGGGACGACGCGGTATGAGAAGCGCAACATCTCAGACCTGGTCGCGGTCTGGGACGCGGAGCTGTGCATCCAATGCGGCAACTGCAGCTTCGTCTGCCCCCACAGCGTGATCCGGTCGCGCTACTGCGACCCCGACGACCTGAACGACGCTCCCGACTCCTTCAAGTCGGCGCCGCTGAACGCTCCGGGTCTGCCGGACACCAGCTACACCCTGCAGGTCTACGTCGAGGACTGCACCGGCTGTGGACTGTGCGTCGAGGCGTGCCCGGTCTCGGCCGGCGGAGAGCCCGACCGGCGGGCCATCAATCTCGGCGAGCGGCAGCCCATCGTGGCCGCCGAGCGCGACAACATCGCCTTCTTCGAGCGACTGGCGGTCGCCGACCGCACCCGGGTCGACTTCGGCACGGTGCGCGGCGCCCAGTTCCTGGAGCCGCTGTTTGAGTTCAGCGGTGCCTGCGCCGGTTGCGGGGAGACCCCATACCTCAAGCTGTTGTCACAACTGTTCGGCGACCGGCTGACCGTGGCCAACGCCACCGGCTGCTCGTCGATCTACGGCGGCAACCTGCCCACCACGCCGTGGACGACGGACGCCGACGGCCGCGGGCCGGCCTGGTCCAACTCGCTGTTTGAGGACAACGCGGAGTTCGGCCTGGGCTTGCGGCTCGCCGCCGACCGCCACACCGAGCTGGCGCGCCGGCGCCTTGGGCAACTGCGCGACCAGCTGGGCGGCGATCTGGTCGACGAGATCTTGGGTGCCCCGCAGCTCCGCGAATCGGAGCTGCGCGCCCAGCGCGAGCGGCTCGCGGCGCTGGTGCAGCGACTGGCTGACGTCCCAGGGCCGGACGCCGAGGATCTACGCAGCGTGCTTGACCATCTCGTCCGCCGCAGCGTATGGATCGTCGGCGGCGACGGCTGGGCGTACGACATCGGTGCCGGCGGCCTTGACCACGTCTTGGCCAGCGGGCACAACGTCAACGTCCTGGTGCTCGACACCGAGGTCTACTCCAACACCGGTGGGCAGATGTCCAAGGCGACGCCGCTGGGTGCGGTGGCCAAGTTCGCCGCGGCCGGTAAAACGACTCCGACCAAGGACCTGGCACTGCAGGCGATCGCGCTGGCCAACGTGTTCGTCGCGCGGGTGGCGATGGGCGCCGACCCCCAGCAGACACTGCAGGCACTGCGTGAGGCCGAGGCCTACGACGGGCCGTCGCTGGTGATCGCCTACAGCCATTGCATCGCTCACGGCTATGACATGCGCGACGGGTTAGATCAGCAGTACCGCGCTGTCGCCAGCGGCCATTGGCCGCTGCTGCGCTATGACCCGGCCGCCCGAGCGGCGGGGGATAACCCGTTTCTGCTGGACTCGCCGCGACCGCGGATGTCGCTGGGCGACTACCGCAAGGGCGAGCTGCGCTTTCGGGCTCTGGCCAACGGCGAGCCCGCCGAGGCCGAGCGCCTCCTGGCGCTCGCCCAGGAGTCGGCCGATCTGCGCTGGCGGACCTATGAGGAGATGGCGGGTCGTCCCGCTGCCCAGTTTCCCGCCGATGCGCGCCAAGATGCGTGATGGAACTCGCGACGTCCTACATGGGTTTGCAGCTGCGCAATCCGCTGGTGGCGTCGCCGTCGCCGCTGTCCTACACGGTGGACGGGGTGCGTCGCCTGGCCGACGGTGGTGTCGGCGCGATCGTGCTCTTCTCGCTGTTTGAGGAGCAGCTTCGCGAGGAAGCCCTGGGAAACGCCGAGCTGATCGACAGCACGGCGGACAGCTTCGCCGAGGCGCTTGACTATGCCCCGACGATCGTCGGCGACGATGTGGGGCCGCGCAGCTATCTGAGCCTGCTGGCGCGCGCTGTCGCGGCGGTCGATGTCCCGGTCATCGCCAGCCTCAACGGCGTCACGCCGGAGGGCTGGACCGAGTACGCCCGCGCGATGCAGGACGCCGGTGCCGCCGCGATCGAGCTCAACGTCTACTACGTGCCCGGCGATCCGCAGATCAGCGGCCGGGAGGTGGAGCAGCGCCACCTCGAGGTGCTGCAGCGCGTCAAGGCGGCAGTGACCGTGCCCGTGGCGGTCAAGCTCAGCCCGTATTTCAGCTCCGTCGGCGAAATGGCAGTGCGCTTGGACAAGGCCGGGGCCGACGCGCTTGTTCTCTTCAACCGGTTTCTGCAGCCCGACATCGATCCTGAGCAACTCGCGGTGGTGTCGCAGGTGAACCTGAGCAGCCCGGCGGACGCCCGGCTGCCGCGGGCGTGGATCGCGCTCCTGCGGCGGAGCGTCAGCGCATCGTTGGCCGCGACCTCCGGAGTCGAGGTCCCCGCCGATCTGGCGAGGTACCTGCTGGCGGGCGCTGACGTGGTGATGACGACCTCGGCGCTGCTGCGACACGGACCCGGCTACGCGACCGATCTGCTTGACGGGCTCTCCGCCTGGATGTCACGCAAGGGATTTGAGAGCGTCGATGAGCTGCGCGGCCTGCTCGCGGCGGCGCCGGTGGCTGACCAGGCGGAGGTGGGGCGCTCTGGCTACGTGGCTGCGATGCGCGCGGCCAACGCGGGTGCCTACACGCCCTGGTAGGCGCGAGGCCTGTCTCTCTCAGGCTGACGCCTGCCGGTTCGCGCGCCAGCGGTCCACCGTGGCGGGGTCGCTGGAAGGGGCGACGAGCAAGGAGGTGCGGGGGTGTCGCGCGAGGCTCTCGCTGGTGCTACCCAGGATGATCCGCCGCACCGGGCCGTTGCGGCGCGAGCCGCAGACGAGCAGGTCAACGCCACGGCTGAACTCGTCAAGGGCCTTGCGCGGCGGCCCCTCGATGTTCTGGACTTGGAGTCCGTCGCCGTCGCCGTCGCCGCCGCCGTCGAACGCGAGCGGCGTCACCTCCCGATCCTCGGACTCAAGCTGCGGCCCGCCAGCGTGGCCCGCGATGAGGTCGCTGCGATGTTCGGCCGCCAGCAGACCGGCATGCGCCAGGGCGACCTCACCCTCGGGGCTCCCGTCGTACGCGACGCCGATCCGGGCCAAGGGTCGTGGGGCCTGCGCGAAGCCGGCGGGGGCCACTGCCACCGTGCACGGTGTCTCATGGATCACGGAGATGACGTGGTCGGCGGCAAACAGCCGGGTGAGCCCATGCCGGTGCGAGGCGCCGAGAACAATGAGATCGGCCTCACGCTGGTGGGCGACGTCGGCAAGGCCCGCGGCGATCGAGAGCGCAGTGACTCTGGCGAGGTGGGCGTCGCCGCCGCAGAGCTCGAGCTCCACGTGGAGCACGCGCGCCAGGGCGTCCTCATCGGCGAACTCGTCGTCAAGCTCGGCATTGGGGGCTGTGCTCACGTAGACGAGGGACAGAACTGCGCCGCGAGAAGCGAGTACCGCTGCGAGGGCTGCCGCGTCACGGCCCCCCTGCTCGCCGTCGACTCCGACGATCACATTCGTATACATCGCCTGCCTCCTCGTCAGCGGACTGTCGTCAGCGACTGGGGCGTCGCCGGGGTTTCGGGTACGGTGCTGCTCGGCGTCACGGCCAACACGGGGCAGGGAGCAAGGTGAAGGAGGCACCGATCTCGGTGGTGACGTCCGCTGGGCGGCATGCCCGCTGCGGCCGGTGATCACGTGCAAGGTGACACTGCCATTGCGCTCGGCGGCGAACTGGAGCGCGGTCCGCGTGCTCAGAGCCGTCGGTCGCCCAGACTGTGTTGGTGAACATCGCAGACCTCGCTTGCGTTGTCGGTCACCACAGCCTGGTCGGTCGCGGCTGGGCGGCCATCGGGGTGATCCCGCAGAGCGCGTCCGCATCAGCCACGGAGCAGGGACGCGGTCGGATGCCCTCGTACGCGGGCCGGGGTACCCGCGGACAGATGACCGGGTGCTCTACGGATGTCGCGCCGACCGTCTCCAGCAACACTCTGGCAAGGCTCTCGCCATGCCAGGACGGGAGTCACGTCCAACACTAAGGAGCGCAAGCGATGTCGATCTCTGAACCTTTCAACCGTCATGTGGGCACGTTCGCCGAGGGTGAGTGCGAGCCCGAGGCCCATCTCGAGGAGGGCCACGTCGGCACTTTCGCCGAGGGCGAGGCTGACCCGGAGGACCATCCCGAGGAGGCGCACGTCGGCACTTTCGCCGAGGGCGAGGCTGACCCGGAGGACCATCCCGAGGAGGCGCACGTCGGCACCTTCGCCGAGGGTGAAGCGCAGACGGCCGAGTGACCGCAATCTGCACCGATCCATGGGGTGTCCGCGGCCGGCGCCGGGCAGTCGGCTGACTTCGCGCAGCGGTTCGGCGCCGGGGTCGCTCGACACACCGACTGCGCGCGGGTCTCAGCGCCCTCTTTGTGCGCGAACTCGAGCGGCGCGAAGCCGGATCGCCAACGTCGGACAGGCGCGCACGGCACGCCGGGCCAGCGGCTCCAGTGCCGGCGGGATCTCGGTGTCGTCAATTATCGGATAGCCCCAGTCGTCGAGCGTGACGCGTTCAGGGAGTAGTTCGGCGCACTGGCCGTGTCCGCGGCAGGCGATGGGGTCGACGACGATGTGCATGTCAATGAGTGGCCGTGGCAAGGGTTGGGGGGGTGGCCAGGATGGGCGGCGCGTGGCAGGCGTCGCATGGTCCATGTTGGGCGTGGTCGGCGAGCTCTTCAGCAAAGACGCTCAGCGCGCTGGAGACGAAACCGGCGGCCCCGTCGGGATGCGTGCACGCGCCGCGGCCGGTGACCTGCTCGCACCAGCGAGCGATCCACGCAAGGCCGGCGGGGCCCCCGTCTCCGTGGCACACCGCCGCGAGGGCGTCGGCGATTGCCGCCAGCCCGTTGACGCAGGGGCCGCACTGGCCGGCGCTGTGGTCGGCGAGCCAGCCGGCGACGCGTGTCGCCTCGGCAACCGGACAACTGCGCTCAGGCAGCGCGACGACGATTCCCGGACCCAACCGGGCGCTGAACGGCGCCAGTCCGGCCCGCGACAGGCGGGCTTGGCGCGCTTGGGACATGTCAAGCCACGCGCCGGAGTACCCGCCCATGAGAAATGCGCGGCTGCGCTCCGACAGCCCGCCGGCCGCGGTCACCAACGAACCCAAAGTGGCACCGTGTGACATCTCGTAAACCCCGGGGCTTTCGACGGCGCCGCTGATGGTGACCAGGGCGCTGCCAGGGTCCTCGTGGGTCCCGACCTCCCGAAACCACCGCGCGCCATGGCGGGCGATGAGGGCGACATGGGCCAGCGTTTCGGCATTGGAGACGAGGGTGGGCCGGCGCCTGATACCGCGCTCGGTGACCCGTGGCATGGGCGACGTTGGCTTGGCCACGCCCTGGTTGAGCCATTGGACGACGGCGCTCTCCTGCCCGCTCACATAGCCGCCCGGGATGGCGGCGACCTCGACGCACAGGCGGCCGCGCCGCACCTCCGGTCGTTGTGTCAGAGCCCAGGTGACGGTGTCCTGCGCACGGGGGTTGAGGTCGTCGATGGCGACGAGGACCTCCTCGGCGCCGATGGCGCGGGCGACGGCGATCGCGCCGTCGAGGACGAGGTGCGGCAGCGAGGACAGCAGCAGGCGGTCCTTGGTGCTCATCGGCTCGCCTTCGCAGGCGTTGACGACGACGACGGGTGTTCGCCGGTCCTCGTCGGACGGCGTCGAGTTTGAGCGACAGCGGGAAGGCAGCGCCTCCGCGCCCGCGCAGGCCCGCGGCGGCGATCTCCTCGACCAGGCGGCTACCGCTCGAGGGCAGGTCGCCGTGCAGGTCACGATGGCGCTCCAGGTTCATCGGTGTCCCCTCGGCTCCGCTCAGTAGCCGCGGCAGCGTCACGAGCCCCTCCGCCGTGTCGGTGCGGGGATACGCAGCAGCTGGGTGGGTGTTCCCGCGCGCCGCGCCCAGCCCGGCGTCAGCGGCCCAGAGGGCAGCCACACGGCCACGGCGAGCGCGAAGCCGGCCAGCGCGCCGGCGCCGCCGAGCCGCCAGGCCATGTCCTGCGGCCAGCCGGCGACGATGCGCACGAGGACGGCGGCGGCGACCACGGCTCCGCACGCGAGGTAGACGATCGTCATCCAGCCCTGCCGGACATCCGATCCCGTCCCGAGGCCGTGCACGACTGCGACCGGCCACGCCGCGTAGACCAGCCAGTGCACGGCTCGCCAGGTCCGGTGGCCCAGGCGGTCCCGCGCCAGACTGGTCACGGCGACAGCGAGCAGGAGGTCAAAGGCAGTGGCTCCCAGCCCCAGCCACAGGGGCCGGTAGGCGCCCACGAATGGGATGACAGCATCGGGCAGCGAGATCGGGGCGTAGCTGTCGAGCACCGCGGTGGCAATGTGCACGATCAGGAACACGAACGCCAGCAGCGAGGCGCTGCGGTGTTGCGCGTCGACCGCAAAGCGTGGCCAGCGGCGGCTCTGCGCCCTGGTCACGGCGGCGATGCCGAACACGATGGTGAGCGTCAGCAGGATGAGCGCTACGGCGCCGCTGGCGCGCGTGAGATACCAGTAGGTCTTCACCGCGGCCAGCCGCCTTGGGGGTGAACCGTGCCGTCGACCGCGACCAGGCGCGCCGGCAGGGCGCGGGCGCTCAGCCACCCGCGGGCGTGGTCGCCAAGCACGAGCGCCGCCGTCGATGCGATGTTGGCGTCCGCGCAGGTCGCCGCGGCCACGCTGGCGGTGCGCCACACCGGCCTGACTGGCGCCTCGGTCCGGGGGTCGAGCACGTGGTGGAACGACTGCTCGCCCCGGCGCCAGCGCCGGACCAGGAGGCTCGAGGTAGCGAGCCCTCCTTCGCGGACGGTCACGTGCTGCCCGGCACCGGTGGTGTCGCGGTGATCGTCGGTGACCCAAACCGTCCAGCCGTCGGCGGGGGCCTCGCCGCTGATGGCGATGTCGCCGCCGAGGGCCAACAGGACCCCGCCACCCGCGGCGCGCGCGGCCGCGCGGGCGCCCCGGTCGGCGGCCAGCGCCTTGGCGGTCGCGCCGAGGTCGAGCTGGGTTCGGGCACCGAGCCGCGCCGCCGGCGGGTCCGTCCATAATTCGATCGCCTGCCAGGTGGGCGCGCGTGTGCCCGTGGCATCCTCGGGCGTTCTCAGCGGTGCGTCCGGTGCGACCGGCTCCAGTTGCGCGTAGTCGCGGTCATAGCCGAGCGCGACCAGTCGGTCGCCGAGCGTGGGGTCGACCGCGCCGTCGGTAAGAGCGGCCGCTCTGATCGCCAGTTGAAGTGCCTCGAGCAGTGTGGGTGAGATGCTCATGCGCTGTCCCGCCCGCACGGTTGAGCCTGGACAGTTCTGATGTGGGGTCAAAGCGACTCGCCGCAGCGTCCATGGCGCGGATCTCGCGATCGGCTGCCTCGCGGGCCGCTGCCGCGTCGCCCGCGCACACCAGGACCGCCGTGGTGCCCAGGGCGGGCCAGGTGACCGCCTCCGTGGCGTTCCTTGCCTGGCACATCGTGATGGTCACGACCCGCCGGAGGCAACCGGCTGCGGGGCGGCCGGGCTCGGTGCTGCGGCCGGCTGCGGGGCCGTCGCCGGCGGTGACAACCCCGCCGGCGCGGCCGTCGAGGTGTCCGGCGCGGCCGTCGAGGTGTCCGGCGCGGCCGTCGAGGTGTCCGGCGTCGCCGCGGGCCGCGCCGTCGGCCTATGCGATCCCTGATGGAGCCGGCGACGTGTATGCCGGGTCGCGACCCGACGCCCGCGTCGTGCCTGGGCCGCGGCCGGCGCCGGGCGGACGATCGCGGCCGGCCGCCGCGCGCCACGCTTGTGACCGGAGAACGCGTGTGCGGCGGCGCTGGCGAACACGAGCGTCAGACCGAGCGCGCCCGCGGCCAGCGCCCGATTGGCACGTCGCAGTCGCCGGAGCGCGGCGTCGCGCCGGCCACGGGAGTCATGCGATGCATGGGGGGCCATGGCGATCACGTTGTCGGCGGCCCCTTAACCCGTAGTTACCTACCGATGAGAACTCTCTTTTCCACGGTTTGCAGGGCATCTATCGCACCTAAGATGGCCGCGTGCCCCATCTGGTGCTCATCGAAGACGAGCCGGGGATCACCGATTTCGTGGTCCGTGGTCTCACGCTCGCGGGCCACCGCGTTGAGTCGGCGCTCGACGGGCAGGCGGGGCTCGAACTCGCGCTGGGCGACGAGGTCGATCTGGTCGTTCTGGACCTGATGCTGCCGCGCATGAGCGGCACCGACGTGTTGCAGCGGCTAGCTGACCAGCGGCCGGGGCTGCCGGTGATCGTCGTCACCGCCCGTGGCGAGCTCGAGGACCGGGTGGGTGGCCTGAAGGCGGGCGCCGTCGACTATCTCGTCAAGCCGTTTGCCATGGACGAGCTCGAGGCGCGTATCGACGCTCAGTTGCGCGTCTCACGCCAGGCGCCGGACACCATGCTCCGGGGAGCGGGTCTGAGCGTTGACCTCATCACCCGGCGAGTGACCCACGATGGCCACGACGTGCGCTTCAGCGCCACCGAGTTTGAGTTGCTCACCTACTTCCTTCACAACATCGGCCGAGTGCTGAGCCGCGAGCAGATCCTGCGCGCCGTGTGGGGGTATGACCACGATCCGGGAACGAACATCGTCGACGTCTACGTCGGCTACCTGCGCCGTAAGCTGTCGGCCCCTGAGCGCCGTCCGGTGACCATCACCGCGATACGACTGCGTGGCTACCGCCTCGAGGACTCCGGGTGATCCGTCGCGTGAACCTGCGCTGGCGGCTGGTGGCGTGGGTTGTGGCGGTGATGCTCGTCGGCTTCGCGAGCGTGTTCGTGGTCGTCTACGAGCAGGCCGGCAGCCAACTGCGCGCGCGGATTGAGGATGATGCGCGGGCTGACGTCGCACAGCTGAGCGAGACCGTGCGCACGCTCCGGTCCGGTTCACCGGACCGGCTCCTCGCCGACCTGCGCCGCTACCTGCGTGCCCAGCCGTACAACGGACGGGCGTCGCTCATGTTCGCGGTGGTGCCGGGAGCCGGCACCGCGAGCAATCACCCGGAGCTGTTCGGTGCCACCGCGCCCGACTCAGCAGAGACCGTTGTCCGAGCAGGAGCGCGAGAACGCGCTGGGCGAGGAGGTCTTGAAGGGGCCTGTCGGTCTGCGTACCGCTGCCGTCCCTGACGTCGGTCAGGTGCGTCTGGACGAACGGGTGGTCACCGCCGCCCGACAGCGCGTGCGGTTGGGTGCCGGAGAGGCGCTGGCCGGGGTCAGAGGTGCGCAGCACGCCATCGCCCGCTCGTTCCTGATCGCGGGCGCCTTGGCCGTTGCGCTCGTCCTGCTGGCCTCGTATCTCGCCGGCTTGTCAGTGTCCCGGCCGTTGCGCCGGATGGCGCGTGTTGCCGAGCGCGTCGACGGCGGCGACCTACATCCCCGCATGAAGGCCGATCCAGCCGGCCACGAGATATGGGTGCTGGCCAACGCGTTCAACCACATGCTTGATCGGCTTGCCGCCGCCTTTCGCCAGCAGCGAGACTTCGTCGCGGATGCGTCGCATGAGCTACGCACGCCATTGGCAGTCATCTCTGGCCAGCTCGATGTCCTCGCGCGCTACCAGGACCCGTCGGTCGAGGACGTACAGCACGTACAACGGATCGTCGCCGGCGAGGTCGCCCGCACCACGCGCCTGGTCGAGGACATGCTGCTGCTCGCCCGCTCCGAGCAGCGGGAGTTCGTGAGCCGGCGACCTGTCGACCTTCCGCGGTTCGTCAACGAGCTCTGGAGCACCACGACCGTCGGTGTCAACCGCCGCTTTGCGCTCGGCCCGGTTCCTGACGGCAGCGTCGACGCCGATCCGGACCGGCTGGCGCAGGCGCTGCGCAACCTCCTCGACAACGCGATCGCCCATACCGCCGAGACCGACGGGCACGTCGCGCTACGCATCGAGGCGCTGCCGGGAGGTCGTGTGCGATTCACCGTCACCGACGACGGTCCGGGCGTCCCGCCTGACGAACGTACGCGCATCTTCGAGCGCTTCCACCGCACCGACGAGGCCCGTGATCGCCGTCACGGCGGCGCCGGATTGGGCCTGGCCATCGTGCAGGCCATCGCCGAAGCCCATGACGGCGAGGTTCGCGCCGTCGCGCCCGGGGCTGTTGGAGCCCGTTTCGAGCTCGAGATCACTCGCTTCTCCGCCAGCCCACCGGGTGGCGCGCCGGCGCCACCGGCCGCCCTCTCCAACCACAGCCGCGTGGACTAGTGGAGGTGATGCTGATGGTGAAACAGTGCCGCGCCGGCGGTCCATGCTCTGAACTCCGGGAGGAGACTCACCGCCAGCACCAGCCCGAGCACGACCGCGGTGGTCAGCGACAGCCATCGAGAGCCGCTCCCCGCGATGGGGCCGTTCACTGGTGGCTCGGCGGCTCCGCCGAACCCAGGGACGAGAGATCGCAGGTCGTCGAATTCAGCCCGGACGTGTCGTGACACCCGGTTGGAACGCACGAGTTCCGGCAGGTGCCCGGCGATGTGGATCCCGGTGACCACGGCCCAGCAAATGAAGCTCACCTTGTGGATGAGCAGGACCGTTCCGCGACTAGACGGTCCGAGGAGCAGTAGGACGACGCCGGTGGCGAACACGATCGTGGTCAGACCGACCAGGACAGGCCCGAGCGCGCGCAACACCGGTGCAGGAGGTCCCTTGCGGCGATAGCGTGGCTCGGCCGCGTAGTAGCGCGCGAATCGATAACCGGTGCTCGCGACTTTCAGAGCCACCGGACCGATGAGAACCAAGCCCAGGAACAGGTGCCACCACAGCAACCGGCCAATGAAGACGATGGTGACACCGAGTGCCGCGAGCAGGACGATCAGCACGACGCCCGTCACCACGGTCAACCTTTCATTGCCCTCGGTACCCCCGGCGAGAAGCTCAGGCCGTCTCCGAACGCTCCCGGCAGAGTCCGTGGTGCCCGGCATGCCGGGATCACGGCGACGGTGTGCGGCATCGCTGGCCATCGCGCCGGAGTCTGGACTTACGAGCTAAGAGGTCACTAACCCAGCGATGAGAGCCTTCTTGTCTGGCGCGTCTGCCTTGTTTACGTGGGCTGGCTCACTGCCTGCATGCTCGAGCCCGCGAGCTGCTGATGGACCGCTCGCTCATCCACCGCCTCGCTCAGTCTGCTGGGAAGTGAAGTCGGCACTCGACACTGGCCGGAGAGCTTCTTGGGGTCGGCGTCGGAGAGGGTTGTCTTGATCACAGGCCGTCCTCGTTGCGACCGGCCCTCACGAGGCGAGACCCCGGAGCGGGTGACTCCCCGGCTGGGTCAGCCGAGCGCCGCTGCCTCGGCGGACGCCGAAGGCTTGACGTCGGGCAGGCGCATCATCCGCGTTGAGTTAATGAACCCGAGCAGGCCAGCGAGGATCGGGATGAGCAGTGCGACCTGCAGCGCGAGGTTCGTCGAGTCAGTGTTGATCTTGAGGACCTCCTGACGGACGGCCGCGGGCTCGTCGGCGAGGGTTTCATTGAGTTGGGTGTTGCTGACGACCTGCGCGTCGTCCTCGAGGGACTGGGCGATCTGGTGCTGTTGGTTGGATGGAATCACTGGGCTCGCGTTGGTCATGCTGGTGAAGGCCAGCGAGAGGGTCGCGAGCAGCACACCACCTGCGACGGCCAGCCCGAACGACAGGCCGAACGACCCGGCTGCGGAGTTGACCCCGGCGGCCTCGCTGATGCGCTCCTCATCGATCGGCGCGAGCGTGTAGTTGTTGAGCTGGGAGACCAGTAGGCCGAGGCCCGCTCCCGTGATCACGAGGGGGATCGCCAGGTACCAGCCGGAGTGAGCTCTGGGCACGATCGGGATGATCACCGCCAGGCCGATGGTGCTCAGCAAAAACCCGGTGCGGATGATCCCGGCGGGGCGCCGGCGGCCGGCTTTTTTGCCGGCCAGGATCGCGACCGCGAACATGGTGAGCGAGAGCGGAGCAAGCGACAGGCCGGTCTCCATGGCGTTGTACTCCAGCTTGATCTGCAGAAAGATCGGGAGCGCGATCATCGCCCCGCCGAGGGTGACGTTCTGCAGCATCTGCCCGGCGATCCCGGTCTTGAAGTTCGGAAGCCGGAACAGATCCGGGTCGAGCAGTGTGACCTTTCCTTCATGGTGGCGCCGAACGAGCCACCGGGCGAGCATCCAAAGCGCAACCGCGCCGATCGCGATCAGCAGTACGACGTAATCGCCGCCCTCCTGCCACACCAGAATGCCCAGTACCACGCCGCCCATCCCGACCACCGACAGGCCCGCCCCGACTGCATCGATGTGTCGATCGCCCGTGAACGGGACATCCTTCAGGTCTTTGACTTGCGACAGGACGACCGCGATGACGACGATCTCGAGCCCGAAAGCCGACGCGCCAGGACAGGTAGGTCGTCAGAAACCCGCCGAGCAGTGGCCCGACCGCCGCCGCGATGGCAGCCGCTGCTCCGACCAGCGCATAGGTCTTCATCTGCGCCGCTCCCTCGAAGTTGCCGTGGATCAACGACTGCATCGCCGGCAGCAGCAGCGAGGCACCGAGACCGCCGATGATCGCCCAGAAGATGATGATCGCCGTGAGGCTCTGGGCCAGAACCATCGCCAGAGCACCAGCTGCGTACCCCAGCAAACCCAGCACGAACGCCCGCCTGCGTCCGATCAGGTCGCCGACCTTGCTGTTGATCAGGATAAACGCGGCCGAGACCAGGGCCTCGAGCGCGATCGCGCTCTGGACCGAGCTGACCGTCGTGTGGAGATCCCGGACCACCGCCGAGATCGATACGTTCATCAACGACGTGTCGACAACGAGGACGAACATCGCCGCCGCCAGCACCAACGACAAACGCGTGTTTCTCGCCACTCGACCCCCTCCCCAGCTTAGGTGCCGTTCGGCCCGGGCCCGCTAAAACCCCGGCCGGATGAACGGGTCACGGTGAGGTCTCGAGGCCCTCGGCCAGCCAGGTCTTGGCCGCGGGCAGGTCGTGTACGGCGAACCCGCGTGCGGCCCCCGGCATCAGAAACGACAACGCCCGCAGGGCCGGGTTGATCCACGACTCGTCGGTCACCACGGCAACGCGCTCGAAGTCCTTGGCGTGACGGGCGCGGAAGCCGCTGTCGGCCTTGATGGCGTCGCTGTCGATGTCGTCGGCGGCCAGCCCGAACAGGTAGAGGAGCCGCACCTTGCGGCCCGCTGCGATTTCACTCCGAAGCAGCGGTTCGACCACCTCCTCCCAGTCATCGTCGTCCACATCGCCGACCGCCTCGAAGCCGATGGTTCCGATTGGCATGTCGTTCATCCGCCGCAGCATCCCGCCCTCCGTTCATTCGCTCGCGTCAACTGGGCATGGCAGGTCCCGTCACGCCCCACCTGCGCAATGGGCGACAGGTCCAGGCGCCAACCTATCACCGCTCGATCTACCAATTCTCGGTAGTCCTCACCGCCGCTAACGGCTGGCTCCATGGGTGATCACCACGACCTGTCCGCCGTGGGAGCGTCAACGGCCACGGCTCGCCCCGTGGAGTCAAGAAGCTAGGCGGGCGCGTCGCCGAAGCGCTTGGCGTGTATGACCTCGAGCGCCTCGCGCAGGCTCGCGACGCGCTCTTCGCCGAACAGCTCGGCCCATTGTTCCTCGAGCTCTTCGTTCAGCCGCCATCCGGTGACGTACACCTCGCGACCCTTGGTGGTGAGCCGGATGATCTTGGCGCGACCATCCGCTGGGTCGGGGATGCGCTCCACGTAGCCGCGCCGCTCCAGATCGGTCACGACCTCGCCCACCGCCTGCTTGGTCATCATCGCCTTGTCGGCGAGGTCGGTCAGCCGTGACCCGTTCTCCGGGTCGATGCCGCCGAACACGCAGCCGTGGCCGGGTCGGATGTCGGGGTATCCGGCCGCGGCGACTCGCTGGCTGGGCTCACCCACGCGCTGCGAGTCACCGACCCGAGGAGAGCGAAGTCCATGTCCGGTTCGCCGGGCTGGGCATCATCCTGGCGCTCCTGTTCGTCCAGAACACCCGCCCGGCTGCGCGCGACCAACCCGCTGGCGCCGACCCCCGGGGAGCACCGGTGTCGACCGCTGCCTGAGTGCGCGACCCTTTGCACCGACAGCCCCGACCAAAGCGAGGGATCACATGAGCGATAGACAAGGCAACCAGCGAAGTGCGGTCGTGTTCGGCGCGCGCAATTTGGGTCGCGCGATCATCGAACTGCTGGTGAGCGACGGCTGGGCGGTCACTGGGGCGGCGCGCTCGCCGAGCACCCTGGACGGCGTCAGCCGGGCCGGCGCCCTCGCGCTGAAGGCCGACGTGACCGACCCCGCGAGCGTTCATGGCGTGTTGGAGCAGGCAGCCGCTGCTCACGGTGGAGTCGACCTCGTGGTCAACGCGGCCGCTGCATACGGCGGTGACCGCACGGGCCCCTTCGGCGGTGGCCCGATCGCCGACGCTGACTTCGGCGCGTTTGACGCCTGGGCGGAGCCCCGGCTCGCGCGGCCTTCTCGTTCCTCTCCGCCAGCGCACGGTTCGCGAGCGCCCAGGGCCGAGCGGCGACTCTGGTGCAGGTCACCGGCGGCTCGGCACGGCGCGCGCTGGCGGGCCGCGGTCTGTGGGCGGCAGGGTCGTTCGGCGTGCGGGCGATCACCAACGCGGCCGCGCTCGAGCTGCGCCCTCACGGGATCCAGGTCGCGTTGCTGATCGTCGACGCGGGCATCCAGCCGCGCGACGGGTCCTCCCGCCCCGGCGTCTCGCCGGAAGCGCTGGCCGATCCGCGCAGGATTGCCGATGCGGTCCTGTTCCTCGCCAACCAGGACGCGCGCTCCGCCACACACGAGCTTCAGCTCACTCCGCTCGCCGAGAACTGGACGCCCTGAACGGTGCTCCCGTAGCTGCTGGCGGCGCTCGGTCCCGATTTCGCTGTGATCCGGTGATGCCTTCTCACCTGCCTGGCGCAGGGATGGTCGTGGCCCGACCCAACGAAGGGAGATCCCCGGAGCACTGAGAAAGAGACGCTCGACGCGATCCTGCGGCAGTGAGCGTTCCCCGCCGACGCCGATGTCAGCGAGCAGCGGCGACTGCTCCGGGAGCTGCTATCGGCGCAGCCGCTGCCCTCCGAGGTGACCGTGACCGCGGCCGAGCTTGGCGGAGTCTCCACCGCCGAGGTCACCGTCGACGGGATCGAACCTCGCCACGTGGTTCTCTACTTCCACGGCGGTGTGTACGTCATGGGGGACGCTGCCCTCGCCGCTGAACTGGCCTCGCAGGTCGGCAGACGCACAGATGCCAGGTCATCTCCGTCGACTATCGCCTCGCTCCCGAACACCCGTACCCGGCGGCGGTTGACGACGCTCTCGGGGCCTATGAAGCCCTCCTGGCAGTCCTCGAACAAGCCATTCTGCGACGGCACGCACGCCACGATCGACTTCGACGGGACCCTCGCGAACTGATCGGATCACCGGGAGACTCTCGTGCGCCAGTTGCTTTGTCGCCCTGCTGGCGACGGCGAGCGGCCGCAACCTGACCGATCAACAGTGTTCTGGCTTGGTGCTCCCCGGCGCCAGGCACGAAACCCTCGGCGCTAAGTGGTCGCGGCGGATCCTGAATACGAACACCTCGCCGATGTCGTCAGTCCTGAGGATTCGCACGACAAGTTCGGCGCCGTAGGCCAGTCGGACGTGGGTGAACAGCGGTGTGAGGTCGTCGGTCACCTGGGAGACCGGTCTGGCACACACGCGCTTGCCGTGCCTCACCTTGCACTGAGCCTTCGGCGCGTTGATGCTCAGGGTGCGGCGTCGCGGACAGCCGTGACCGTGACAGATGATGACGATCCGTCCGCCGACCGGAGCGTCGCTAACGACCAGTTGGCTGACGGTGACATAGCGTCCATGGGAATCGAACGTCCACGGCATTGTCGCGTCGACCCGGCCGGAGGGCCTGGTGGTGGTGAACCTCCGAACCGAGCCGCTGGGGGTCGCGCCCGTTGTCGAGTTCAGGGCGCGGATCCTGTAGTAGTAGGTCGTGCCTGGTGTCAGCCCCGACAGGGTCGCGGAGATCGGGACCGTCCCCACGCGGGAGGGCACCGAGCGAAGCTGGGTCGCCGTGGCTCCTGTCAGGTTCCGATGGGTGCCGTACTCGAACTGTGCGCTCGTCGTTCCAGTCCCAGGCGTGACCGAGCCCCGGAGGACCGCGCGCGTCAGTCGGACCTCGGTCGCCGAGCCCGTGCGGACGCTCGTCGGCACATCGACGACTGAGACGGTCACGACCGCGACATTGGAAGAGCCCGCCACGTTGGTCGCCTGGTACGCGAAGCTGTCGGCCCCGGTGAAACCTTTGGCCGGCGTGTAGGCGACCGTATCCGTCCTCGCGTCAATTACCCCGACGGTGCCGTGTGACGGCGGACTAACGATCGCGTCGGTGTCGGGTGCCGGACCGCTCGGCGTGCATGCAAGGTGGATGCTCGTGGGAGCATCCACGCCCGGCGTGGTCGCCGACAGGCTTGAGCAGGTGGGTGGCGAAACCTCGGTGACGCGTTCCGCCGAGCTCAGCAGCGCGCCGGACTGACTGTCGCCGCCCGCGATGATGGCTCCGCCGCTGATCGGAGCTGCGGCGGCACCTTCGCGAGCGGTCTGCAGCTCGGTCGCGCCGGCCGCGGGGACAGAGCTGAACGTTCCGGTCAAGGGGTCGAACTCCTCGACGCTCGATAGCGCGGTGCCCGATGGAGGGCTCGCTTCGGTGCTCTGTCCGCCGGCGATCAGGATCTTGCCGCTCGGCAGGATCGTCGCCGTCGCGTACTCGCGCGGCGTCTGTAGCTCGGTATTGCCTGAGACGCTCAGGGCGGTGAAGGTGGCGAACGCCGGGTTGTAGACCTCTGCGCTCTGGGTCACGGTGGTGCCGTTGGAGCCGCCCGCGATCAGCACCGAGCCACCGGGCAGCTCGGACGCGACTGCCCCGTAGCGCGGGACGGTCATGGTTGCCCCGAGCGAGGTGAAGGTGTCGTTTGCCGAGTCGAACACCTCGGCGCTCGAGAGGACGGTGTTGTTGTTGATCCCACCGGCGATCAACACATCACCGTTGATTGTGGGCGCCGCGATGGCGCCCGCGCGCGCAACCTGTAGCTCAGTGTTCCCGGTGGCCGGGAGCTCCGTAAACGTTCCGGCCGCTGGGTTATAGATCTCAGCGCTGCGCTGCCAGCCGGCGCCCGGAATGTACCCCCCGGCGATGAGGATCTGGCCGTTCGGCAGCGGAGCGGTGACGGCGTCGGCGCGCGCGACCTGGGTGTTTGCGGGTAGCGCGGCGAAGACGTCGGAGGACGGCCCGAAGGTCTCCGCGGAGTTGGTGACCCCCGGTGCGAAGCCGCCGACGAACAGTGCGCGACCGCCGGGGAGCGACGCCGCCTCGGCCCGCCAGCGCACGACGGTCAGCTGTGTGTTGCCCGAGGCAGGCAGCGCCTGGAAGTAGGGGACTGTCGCCGCCGAGCCCGCTGGCGCCAGAACGAGCAGAGCCATGACGGTGGCGAGAAACGCGGCGAGCAGAAAGGTTGGCCCAGCATGTGGATACGACGACTCAGTGCGCATTCTCAATGACAAAAGCGACCTCCAGCATGCGGTCCGGTCCCTTCTTACGAGGTGCGGCTTCTGACGCAAACGTCTAGTAGGCGCGATACGCCCGTTCGGTGTCGAGTCAGCCGCCCGGCGGAGTGCTACAGACGCACAAGCCGGTGCACGTACCCAGATTGGTCGCTCGCCCCGGAAACCCCAGTCATGACGGGTAATGTCTCGCACGCCCGCGACGCTCCCCCCTTCACTCAATCGTCTCAAAGGGCGTGAGCCAAGTCAAGACGACAGCACGCGCGGCAATTGCCCACACGTGGGAACGCTGCGCGCACAGCCCGGGGAAATCACCGCGATCCGGCGAGGACAGCTCACCTGGGTCGGCGCGATCCTGCCGAGGTGCAGAAGGAGCCAGGCATGACGTCCGGCGAGACGACGACGAAGCGTCGCTCGGGGGCCGTCGCTCCTGGCCGCGACGTCAGACCTGCTCATCGCTCTCTACGGGCTTCGCCATCGTCGTCGGGTTGGGGGTTGCCGGCGCGGGGGCCCTGCTCGGGCGCGGGCTGCCATCCGAGGAGAAAGGAAGTTCATGCAACCAACGAGCCTCGAGTCTGTCGGCATCATCGGGGCGGGCCGGATTGGTCAGGCCATGGCGCAGATCGCGCACCGCGCCGGCCGCCAGGTCGTGATCGCGAACCGAGAAGGGCCACAGTCGCTGGCCTCCCTGGTGCAGGAACTCGGCGACGGAGTGTCGGCCGGGACGGTCAAGGAGGCCGCACACGCGGACATCGTCGTGCTTGCGGTGATGTGGCCGGACGTCCCGCAGGCGGTCGCCGGGCTGGAGTGGGAGGGGCGGATCCTGATCGACCCGACCAACGACTTTGACCCGAGCGACCTCAACGGGCGCACGTCCAGCGAGGTCGTGGCCGATCTCGTCGCCCCGGCCCGTGTGGTGAAGACCGCCAATATCTTCGCGGCCGACGTGCTCGCATCCGAACCGCGGCAAGCCGGGGGTCAGCGGGTCATGTTCCTGTCCGGCGACGACGCCCACGCCAAGGCTGAGGTGGGTGGGCTGCTCGGGGATGCCGGATTCTTCGTCATTGACCTTGGGGGGCTATGCGAGGGCGGGCAGATGCAGCAGTTCGGCGGCCCACTTGCCGGCCAGAACCTGGTCCGGCTCGCGTGAGCTAGCGCGCGCGGTCGTCGGTCGACCGCGTCTTCAGCGGAACGTGTCAGCGGTGATGCGCTGGACTTCCGTGACTGCGTCGGCTGGGATCCCGGCTCGCCGCGCCGCGGTGATGATCGCGTCGGGGCTCGGGGCCTCATAGAGGCAGTAGCTGCGATGCCGGTCGGCGCTCAGGAACGAGAACAGCCAGCTCACGCCCTCGTCGGCGTTGATCTCCTCCAGCAGCGTCACGTCCTCACTCGACATCTCGAGCTGTTCGGCAAACCGGCGCTCGATCATGTACGTGGGCATGTGCCGATCCTACCGAGGGTCCGCTGGGTCCGCCAGGGCGTGGCGGTAGGCGTAGCCGGCTGCTTCGGTGCGATTCACGGCGCCGGTCTTGCGCAGGATGCTCCGGACATGGTTGGCAACCGTGTGCCCGCTGATCGAGAGCCTCTCGCCGATCTGACGATTACTGAGGCCGCCGGCGACCAGACGCAGGATCTCCACCTCCCGCCAGGACAGGTTGTCCGGCGGAGTCACCTCGGGCTGGATGTGAGCACCGAGGACACGGGCTCGTGTCACGAGCAGCGGGATGCCGATGCGCGCGGCGAGGCTCGCCGCCTCGGACAGCAGTTCGGACGCGTGCAGAGCGTCGTTATCGCGGGCGCGCATCCGGAGGGTCCGGCCGTAGGCGAAGAGTGTGTGGGCGGTCCAGGTCGTCGCTCCCATTCGCCGATTGACCGCGAGTGCACGTTCGAAGTGCTCAACGGCACGGTCGTGATCGCCGAGCGTGGTCGCCAGCAGACCGAGGAACCGGTCGGCGGCGCCGTAGCAGGTCACGCCGTGCCCCACCACGACGTTGCCGCCCGAGAGCGGGACCAGCTCCGGATAGATGAGCGCCGCGAGTCGCTCGTCGCCGACGATCGCGCAGGCGTCGGCCAGGTACGTGAGGGAGGCGACCCACAGGGAGGAACGGAGCCCGTCAAACCCCTCCTCGCGCACGCGCTCCAGCTCGCAGCGCGCCTCGTCCTCCATCCCCAGCTCGGCCAGGAGCGCGGCAAACGCCGGCCGCCACGTGCCCAGCGAACGGTCGCCGCGCGCCAACACGCGCAGGACGGTCGCCAGCTCTGCCAGGCGCCCCTGCTCGCGCCGGATCCCGAACATCTGGATCCCGTAGATCCCGGATGCGGCGCGCCCGGTGAGCAGCCGGCTCCATTCGTGAGAGCGGCGAGCCGACGCCTCTGCTTTCGGCAAATTTCCGGTGCACAGGGCCAGCGTGGAGGCATAGTGCTCGGCCACGTGCAGCGGGAAGGGCTGACGCACGCGGGCGGCCAGCGCCTGGACGGCGGCGAGCTCACGCGCGGCGCCGCTGAGATCTCCGAGCGCGATCAATCCCGCCACGCGCCATTCCATGGCCTCGGCCTGAAGATCGCTCTCGCCCAGCTCCTCGGCCAACTCGACCGCCTCGGTGAGCATCTCGAGGGTGCCCCCAAGGCTGCTCTGCGCGTGCGACCAATACGACCGCATCAGCACCGTCGCGAGCCCGAATCGATCGCCGAGGCGCCGCGCCATCGCGATCGCATCGCGCTCGGCCGCCGCACTCTGCGGGTATGCGCCGAGGAACGCGTGCGCCCGGCTCAGCCCGGCCAGCACCTTCACCCGTAGCTCAGAGTCGTCGGCGCAGAGCGTCCGCGATGCCTCTTCGAGGAGTTCGACGGCACCCGCATCGGTGATCCCCGGTCGCCAGCACGCCTCTTCGAACCCGATGGCGGCCGCGGCCAGCAGTTCAGGGTCCTGGAGCTCACGCGCCAGCTGAGCAGCAGCGCGGAACGCAGCCATGGCATCGTCGGACCGGCCGCCGCGGAACCGCGCGGCACCCAGCTCCAGCTCAGTCTGGGCCCGGCGTCGAGGGTCATCGATCCCAAGCTCCAGAGCCGCGCCGAACCTCGACTCGGCCTCGTCGAAGTCCAGTGCCCTCAGCGCCGCCCGCCCGGCCAGGAGCGAGTACTCGATCGCACGAGCCGGACCGCCCATCGGCGCCGCCGCAGTGAAGTGGTAGGCCAGAGCAGCCAGCCCTCCCGGCCGCCGGTCCACCTGGGCCTGTTCCAGGCCCTCGGCGACCTTGAGATGCAGCTCCGCCCGGCGCAGCCCCGGAAGACGGTCATAGAGTGCCCGGCGGACGAGGTCGTGGGTGAAGCGGTAACCCAGAGGCCGCGACGTCACTTCCTCGACCATCCCGTGCGCGATCGCCTCGGTGAGCGCCGCGCGCAGATCCACCTCGGAGACCCCCGGCGTGACGAGCGCCGACAGCTCAAACTCGGAACCGACCACCGCCGCGGTCTCCAGCAGCGAAGCGGTCGCCGGGTCAAGGCGCGTCAGCCGCTGAGCCACGACCTCGCGCACGCCCTCCGGACTGTCGATCCCGGTCAGGGCATCGAAAAGCCCGGCGGCCAGGTTCAGGGCCGGCTCGCTGTCAAGCAGCGTCCGCCACAGCTCGGTGAGCAGGAACGCGTTGCCGCCGGTCACGTCGTGCAGGACCCGCCCCGCCTCCTCGAGATCGGCGCTGAGACGGTCGCCGCCTGCGACGTGCACGAACTCCGCGACCTCCTCGGTGCTCAGTCCGGCCAGGCGCATCCGCACGACGCCCTCAGAGCGGCGCAGGTCGACCAGGGCTGCCGATAGCGCCTCGGGAACCTCGGCTTCCGTGTCGCGAAACGTGGTGATCACCAAGCCCCGGGCGTCCGCCGCCCCACGCACCAGATGACGGAGGAGCAGCAACGTCGGTGTGTCGGCCCAGTGCCCGTCTTCGATCACGAGCAAGACGGGGATCCGTCGACCAGCGGCGGCCAGCAGGTCGGCGACCGCGCTGTGCAGGCGATGGCGCTCGGTGTCGGGATCCGCCGCCACCGGAGCAGTCAGCCCGTCGACGTGCTGGGGCAGGTCGGGCAACAGCCGGGTCAGCTCGCCGCCGACCGTGCCCAGCGCCTCACGGAGAGTCTCGATGTCCAGCCGCCGAACCAGCTGCTCGAGGGCATCCACGAACGGGCCGTACGGCCGGCGTACCACCGAGTCGCACGCGCCGTACAAGACGAGCGTGTCGGCCGCGGCCTCGTGAGCGAATTCACGAACCAGGCGGCTCTTGCCCGAGCCCGCCTCCCCACCGACCAGCGCGAAGCGCAGCGCCGCGCCGTCCGCGCGCGGGACGAGCGCCCGCAGAATCGCCAGTTCGCGCGCGCGGCCCGCGAACGGAAACGACGGGGTCAGCCGAAGCTGACCTGGCAGTTGAGGCATCGCCACCACGTGACCCCCGATAGTCAGATCTGATTATCCCACCGCGGGCATCGGCGCCCCAAACCGAACGAAAGTTGGTCAGCTCAGGTCATGACGACGCAGCGGCCGAGGCGTACGGTGGCCCTCAGACCGTTCGTAATCAAACACCGGGGGACCATCAATGACCGCAACGTCATCTCTCAGCGATCTCGCACGACGCGATCTCGCTGACCTCAGCGACAATCTCATCGGCCCGGCGGATCCGGGCTATGACGAGGCTCGAGCTGTTCACAACGGCATGATCGATCGCCATCCGGCGCTGATCGTCCGCTGCGGCAGCCCGGATGATGTGGCCCGAGCGATCGCCTTTGGCCGAGGCCAGGGCGCGGCGATCGCCGTGCGCGGGGGTGGGCACAACGGCGGCGGCCTGGGTGTCGTCGACGACGGCGTGGTCATCGACCTCTCGCGCATGGCCGATGTCGTGGTCGATCCGAGCGCCGGCACCGTCACAGTTGGCGGCGGCGCCACCTGGGGCGACGTCGACCGCGCCACCGCCGAGCACGGGTGTGTCGTGCCCTCGGGCATCATCTCGACAACGGGGGTCGGGGGGCTGACCCTCGGGGGAGGCCTGGGGCATCTGACCCGCGGCTTCGGCTTGACCATCGACAATCTCGTCGGTGCCGACGTGGTCCTGGCCGACGGATCCCGCGTCCATGCCGACGCCAACGAGCACCCCGAGCTCTTCTGGGGTCTGCGCGGCGGGGGCGGCAACTTCGGTGTCGTCACCTCGTTCCAGTTCCGCACCCATCCGCTGGGCGCAACCGTCATGGCCGGACCGACGTTCTGGCCGATCGAGCAGCTGCCCGAGGTAATGCGGTTCTATCGTGAGTTCCTGCCGGCCGCGCCGCGCAACCTCGGCGGCTTCTTCGCATCGATGACGGTGCCGCCAGTGGACATGTTCCCCGCCGAGCTGCACATGCGAAAGGTCGCCGCGGTGATGTGGTGCATCGACGGGTCCGAGGAGGAGGCCACCAGGCTGCTTGCGCCCGTGCATGATGTCGGCACTCCGCTGCTGCACGGCGTCGGACCGATGCCACACCCCGTGCTGCAGAGCCTCTTCGACGGGCTGTACACCAAGGGTCTGCAGTGCTACTGGCGGGCGGACTTCGTCAACGAGCTTTCCGACGAACTGATCGCGGAGCATCTGCAGTGGTCACAGAAGCTGCCCAGCATGCACTCGACCATGCATCTGTACCCGATCGATGGAGCAGCGCACGACGCCGGCGCGGCGGACACCGCGTTCAGCTATCGGGACACCCAGTGGGCCGAGGTGATCTTCGGCGTGGATCCCGATCCGGCTCACGCGGAGGACATCCGCGACTGGTGCGTCGGCTACTGGGATGCGACCCATCCGTATTCCGCCGGCGGAGCCTATGTCAACTTCATGATGGAGGAGGGGCAAGAACGCGTTCGGGCCACCTACCGCGACAACTACGACCGTCTCGCACGCGTGAAGGCCCAGTACGACCCTGACAACGTCTTCCACGTCAACCAGAACATCCATCCCGCGCCCGGGGCTTAGGTCACGGGGGCCCGTCAGCGCGTCGCCACCGGATGAGGGCGCCGGGGGCGACGCGCGGAGTTCATCGGCCGCCGCGTAGCTGCAGGCCCGCTCGCTCCTCCAGCAGAGCGACGGCCAAGAGCTCGCCGTCGACGGGACCGAAGCGGACCAGCGCGTCGCGGTAGGCCTGTTGAACCGCTGTTGAAAGCTCAGAGGGGACATCCCCGTCTCGCGCGAGGCCGACAACGGCATCCAGCTCTTCGCAGCATCGATCGAGCCCGAACGTGTCGAGATAGTCGCCGGCGAGCAACGCACTCAGGTCGCCGCCGACAAAATTACTGGCGGCAGCGCTGCGCCTGAGCGCCGCGATGAACACGTCCAGATCGAGACCTTCGCGCAGGCCGAGCAGCAGCGCCTCGCCGACGGCCACGGCCTGCCCGAACCAAAGGAGATTCACGAGTAGCTTGCTCAGATAGCCGGCGCCGTGACCGCCGAGATGCTCGATTGTGCCGAGGGTCTCAAGCAGCGGCCGGTGTCGATCAAGTAGGTCCGCGTCGCCGCCGACAAACAGCTGAAGCGTGGCAGTCTCCGCGGCACGGACCCCTCCGCCGAGGGCTGCCTCCAGGCACTGCGCGCCGCGCTGCTCGGCGCGCCTCATGAGATCAAGACCGACGCCGGGCGCGGCGCTGGTCATGTCAATCCAGACCATTCCTGGCCGAAGCACCGGTATTGCACAACTCATCACGTCCTGCAATTCACTCGACCCAGGGAGCACCGTGATGAGTACGTCGGCCGCCTCGACCACCTGACCGGTGTCTCCCGCCCACCGGGCTCCGACCGCGCGCACACCCTCTTCACACTCGCGCCGACGATCACCGGCGGTGACGTCGAACCCGGCGTCAACGAGGCGTCGACATATCGTCAGCCCCATACGACCCACGCCGATCAAGCCAACCGTCTGGGACATGTCAGGCAGGTTAGTCAGCGGTGTTCAGGAGCGGCTGATCGCCGACGCGCAGAACTCGTCGGCGAGGAACGTAACCAGGCCGGTGAGGGAACCGAGCTCCTCTTGGACACGGAGCTGCTCGTCGCTGCCGGACTCGCTGGTCAGCCCTGCGACGTCCTCCAGCGCATCGCGACAGCCGAGCCGATCGGCGTGGGGGGCCAGGGCGGGCAGCAGGTTCTCCAGGATCTCGGTGACCGGGACGGTGCGCTCCAACGCGGGGTCGATCAACCGAGCGTGCACGCCGTCGCGGGCGGCGATGAAGCGGTTCTCGGCCAATACCTCGGGGCTGCCAAGCCGCTCGGGCGATAAATACCCCTCCTCGAGCTCCAGCGATGCGATCGACTGCAGCAGCGCGACCAGCGTCGCGGTGGCGCTCACCCGGGTCTGGGCGTCCATGATCCGGACCTCGACGGTCCCGAACCTCGGCTGGGGCCGGACGTCCCACCACAGGAATGTCGGCTCGGGAAACGCCTGGCAGCGCAACAGGAGGTCCACGGTCTCCACGTACTGGGAGTAATCGTCGAACTGGCGCGGGATCCCGACCCGCGGAAAGGCCTGGAAGATCGGGACACGCGCGGACGCCAGGCCCGTGTCGCGCCCCTGCCAGAACGGCGAGTTGGCGGCAAGCGCCAGCAGCAGCGCCAGGTGACCGCGCAGGCGGTTGTACAGCTGGATGGCCAGCTCCGGGTCGCCGACCCCGATGTGCACATGCAGCGCAAAGGTCGGCTCCCGGCGAGCCAGTTCGCGCATCGAGCCGTACACCGCCTGGTGCCGATCGCCGCCGGCGATTCTCATCTCGCTCCACATCGCGCTCGGGTGGGTGCCCGCGCTCGCCGTGCGCAGCCCGGCGCGGTCCAGCTCGGCCGAGAGGGTCGCGCGCAGACTCTGCACCTGGTCCATGGCCTCGCCAACCGAGGCGTGAGCGTCAGTCGAGAGCTCGACCGCCGAGCCATGGGTCTCCGCGTCGACCCGTGCGCCCATCCGCTCCGACAGCCCTGGCAGCACGTCGTCGATGCGCTGGGCGAGTGACCAATCATCAGCCGGGTCAAGCAGCATGGCCTCCTCCTCCACGCCGATCGTGTATGCCTCCGACGCAGACCACTCGGCCCACTGCCGGGTCATCACCTCAGTCACCACATGGGCGCAGCGGCCGAGAAGCGAGGGCGGCTGGTGTGGCACGCGGCTGAGATCGATTGGCCATGAAGCTTCTCCCGGTCGGATAGGTACCGGTCGGGTACCCAACGCTCGGGCCGAGAACCACCAGAGCGCCTCCGGGTCGCCGGTACGGCGAGGTGCAGTGGGTGTGCAATCGCACTAAGTCGAACACCTGTTCGACTAGAGTGACCGTAACGGCAGAAGACTCGGTCTCGCGAAAGCGTGTGTTCCCCACTTACGTCTCTGCGGTTTTGACTCCGATCCGATTGGATTTCGCATGACCGCTTCTCAGCAGAAAATTGTGCAGTACCTCAGCGAGGCCCAGGCGAGCGAGCATGCTCTGGTTCGCGTGCTGCAGTCTCAGATCGCCATGACCCCGAGCGGCTCCTACCGCTCGGCTTTGGAGACGCATCTCGGCGAGACGCGCCGCCACGCTGCAGCGTGTGAGCGATCGCCTGGAGTCGCTCGATCAGGGCTCCAACCCGCTTCATGGTGGCCGTTGGCTTCTGGGAGGACGTAATCGGCCAGGCACTCGCGCTCAGCAAGACGCCGTTTGATCTACTGCGCGGCTCCGGCGGCGAGGAGAAGGTGCTCAAGAACGCCAAGGACGCCTGCGCCACCGAGGCGCTGGAGATCGCGACGTATACCGCGATCGAGCGGCTCGCGCGATCGGTCGGCGATGACGAGACCGCCGATCTGGCCCAGTCGATCCTGGCTGACGAGGAGAAGATGCTCGCACGCGTCCTGCGCGAGATCCCCAAGCTGACCGACGCCGTCGTCCGCGCCGACGTCAAGGGCGAGTCCTCCTACGACATCACGACCACCGGCGCCGCCGACGCCGTCCGCGAGGCCGGCGCGGCGACCACAGAAGGCCGCGCGCAAGACGAGCGCTGCTACCAAGCGGACCGCTCGCAAGGCCCGCAAGGTTCCGGGCGTCGCGCAGGCCGAGGGTCAGATCAAGGGCGCTGTCGCCGGCGAGGAGGACCTGGCGATCGCGCAACTACGACAAGCTGACGGCCGAGGAGATCACCGCCAAGCTGACCGGTCTGTCCCAGATCGACCTCGCCAAGATCGACTCCTACGAGCGCAAGAACCAGAACCGCACCACGGTCCTCAGTCGGATCACCTCGTTGCGCGGCAACGAGCCGTGGCCGGGCTATGACGAGCTCACCGCCACCGAGGTGCAGGCCGTGCTCTCCGAGGGCGACGAGGAGCGCATAAAGGCAGGTTCGCGCCTACGAGCGCTCACACAAGAACCGCGCCGGCGTGATCAAGGCGGCCGAGCGCGAACTCGCCAACGCGTAGAACCCCACGGTGCTGCGGGACGAGAACCCCGCAGCACCGACCGCGCATCGAGCCGCCCTGAGGCGTCAGCTGGAACTCGGCGGGCCGCCGTCTGCGGGGTGTGCGCTGCGCCACTCTGCCTCGGCTGCATGGAGGCGTGTTTCCGCTTGCTCGCATGCTCGTTGAAATTCGCGCATGCGGGTTGGGCTGGTGGGTCGCTGTCCGTAGGCCCTGGCTTTGTAGAGGTCGTAACGCTGGCGCGCATGCTGAGCCTGGGCGCGCAGATCATCCAGATGCGCGGTGGACTGCTTGGCCATCATCGACCTCCTCGTTCCCATTGCTGGCTCTGGGTGGTTCTCATGCTAGAGCCGGTTCAGGCCGTTCGTCCCCCTGTCGAACGGGATCGTCACCCGGAGCGTGGTGCCGCCGCCGGGCGGGCTGTCGATCTCGATCGAGCCCCCGAGCGCCTCGACTCGATCCGTGAGCCCGAGCAGTCCGGAGCCGTGACCCGGGTCGGCGCCGCCCACTCCATCGTCGCTGATCGTCAGCTCGACAGACGCGTCCACGGCGCGAACATCCACCCACACCGTTGACGCGCCTGCGTGCTTGGCTGCGTTGGTCAGCGCCTCGGAGACGACGTAGTAGGTGGCGACCTCGACCGGGTCAGGCAACCGGTCCGGCACGTCGACGTCAAGGTCCACCGGGAGCCCGGCCCGGCGGCTCAGACCGCGCAGCGCCACGTTGAGTCCTCCGCTCGAGAGGACGGCGGGGTGGATGCCACGCGCGATCTCCTGGAGATTCTCGACCGCGGCGGCGAGCCCGCGCGCGCGTCTCGGAGAGCTCCGAGCGCACATCGTCCATCTCGGGCGTGATCTTCGCCTCGGTGGCGCGGAGCCTCAGCGCCAGGGAGACGAGTCGCTGCTGCGCGCCGTCATGGAGGTCGCGCTCGATCTGGCGCCTCGCCTCATCGCCTGCAGTGACTACACGGGCGCGCGCGCGGCGGACCTCCTCCTCGGCGCGGCGGCGGTCCGTGATGTCGCGACCGGACGCGTACAGACGCCCGGCCTCGCGAGCGGGTCGGGCGTTCCATTCCAGCCAGTGCACCTCCCGGTCCTTGCTCAGGTTGCGATTGACGAAGTGTCCGACCTGACTCCCCTGCCGCACCGCCTCCAGCGCCTGCTGGGTGCGCTGGACGTCGTCGGGATGCACAAAGTCCAGAAGGGGGCGGGCCAGCAGCTCCTGCGCTGTGTAGCCGAGCGTGCGCTCGAAGGCCGGGTTCACGCGCTTCCAGAACCCGTCGAATCCGGCGATCCCGATCAGGTCCTGGGAGGACTCGACGATGCTCTCCATCTCACGCTCCGCTCGCCGGCGGCGGACGATCGCGTTGCCGGTGAGGAACGCGAGAAGCGCGACCGCAAAGGGCCAGACCAGCGCGAGCCAGGGGAGCAGCGACTCGAGACCGGACGCCGGTGCCAGTGCGATGCCCACCCGCCACGTTCGCGCCAGGGCCTCGAACTCGGCACTGGCGGAGGGCGGGCGCTGGAGCTCACCCTCGAGCCGGCGCCCATCCATGCTGATCTCGACCTCGCGGGGATTGTCCTCGAGCGCCAGGGTCAGCCAGCCACGCGGGACGAACACCGCGAGGTACCCGGGGCCGCGTGGGCCTCGGCCGAAGCTGAGGCTCTCGACCAGGTAGAAGCCCGGCTCGCCCGCGAGCGCGGCGAGCTTGCTGGCGGTGGCCGAGAACACCGTCGCCTGATCGTCGATGGCCGCAGACAGGGCCTGCCATCCCGACACGTCGGTCCCCGGGCGCAGTGCCGGCCGGGTCCTCGTGGTGAACCTGGCGGTCAACTCTCCGGAGGGTGCGGCGCGCCGTACCCACAGTGCGTCGACCAGACCGGCGCTGCCTGCGGTGCTGCCCGCGAGCTCGACGAAACGTCGCTGGCTCGCCGAGGGCTCATCCTCGAGCACATTGCCCAGGCCCACTGCGTATGCGCGCGCCCGGTCCAGGAGGGCTTGCAGACGTACGGTCTCGATTTCGGCGTGACGTGTCGCCGCCGCTTTCCGGTCATCCTTGACCGTCGCGCTGGTGACCAGATAGCCACCAACGCTGAACGTGGCGATCAGCGCGATCAGCGCGAGCCGCATCTGTGCGGCGGGGCGGGGCACGGGTTCGTGCAAGGGTTGCCGCGCATCGTCGCGCAGTCGGCTCCCACTGGCAACCCGGCCCTGCCCGGTCTAGGATCGCGGAGGTGACGCACGGTCGCGACGGGCTGAGGGCCCCGCCGCCGGGGCGGCCGCTGAGACCGGGGTCCGGCCGGCTCGCCTCCGCAGTGGTCGTGATCTGTGCGCTCGCGCTGGTCGTGGGCGGCTGCGGCGGCGATCGCGCGTCGAGCAAGAGCGCCAACCTGGCCGCCGTGATCAAGCCGCTGGAGAACCCGTTCTTCGCAACGATGCGCGACGGACTCGTAGCGACCGCGAAGCAGCACATGGCCCGGATATCGGTGCGCGCGGCGCTCGCTCTCCAGGACACCGCGGGTCAGGCAACCGCGCTCGAATCGCTGATCGCCAAGGGCGCGAATTGCTACATCGTCAATCCCATCGATCAGTCGAACCTCATCCCGCCGCTGAGTGGTGTTGCGGCGCCGATCGTCAACGTCGACTCGCCTGTCGACCGTTCGGCGGCGAGGGCAGCCGGCGTGCGGATCACCACCTACATCGGCACCGACAACATCGCGGCGGGGCGGCTGGCCGCCGAGGCCATGGCCGGCCGCGTGGGCACGCGAGCACGGGTGGCGGTGATCGCGGGCATGCCGGGGGACGCCGGCAGCATGGCGCGCACGCAGGGGTTCATCGAGGGGGCACGCGGTCGCTTCATCATCGTCGGCCCCGTGGCCGCGGACTTCGACCGCAGGCAGGCGCATGACGCTGCCGTGGCACTGATTCGCAGCCCGAAGGGAATTGACGGCATCTTCGCGGTCAATGACGAGATGGCTCTCGGTGTCGTTGACGCCGCGCGGGGGCTGGGCGTGAACGGGAATCTCGCCGTGATCGGGATGGACGGCATCCCCGAGGCGCTCGACGCGGTCAGGGGCGGTGCGCTGTCGGCGACCGTGGCGCAGTACCCGTTCACGATGGCTCAGCTCGGCGTCGAAGCCTGCCTTGCCGCCAATCTGGGTAAGACGATTCCGCCGACGATCCGGCCACCCATCCAGCTCGTCACACAACGCAACGTCGCGCGCGCCCAGCGCAATCTCCCACGCCCCATGGAGGCCTTCGAGGATCCTCTGGCGAGCCTCCTCGCGGGCTGACCTCCGGCCTGGCGCCGGGATCAGAATGCCTCGCCGGAGCCGATCCGGGCGAGCACCATCTGGCCCTGGCGCTGGAGCGCGCGCAGGTATTCGAGGTGCATGCTCCAGGCGATGTCGTCCTCGAGTTCCAACGCCAGCTCGACCGTGTCCACATGGGCGTCGAGCAACTCGTGGAGAAGCGTGGTGAGGCGGGGGAGATCCGCGGTGGCGCGTTCCTGATCCACGGGCTCTCCGTGGTCACCCAGCATCAGAGCCCGAAGTGGCCGCAGCGCTCGTCCGTGCGCTGCGTAGGGGGCGATCCAGCGCAGAGCGCTGCGGCCACTTGGGGGCGGGGGCAGTCCGACGAGCTCATCCGCGTGTCTGGCCATTGGGGGCCGCGACTTCATCGACCTGTGCACGCCACCTCGCGAGCTGAGCGCGCTGGCAGCTGGGGCACGTCCCAACGTGGTGCTCGTGCCCGCACGACTTACGGCCCGCGGCAGAGCGACTGGCTGACGAGGCCGTGCTCTGCGCCCGCGTCACGCGATAGCCGAACTCGGTCACGTGTCGATCCGGATTGCGGATGGGAGGCTCATTCGGATGGCTACACGGTCGCGCATGGCGGTCCGGCTGTCATCACCGCCAGCGGCCATCCGCGAGGCGGGCTAGCGTCAATTCGCGATTACCGCTAGCTGCAATGCGCCCGGCAGGTCCCAGTGTGATCCTCCATTGGACGACATGCGTTACCTGCTCGTCGACGACAACCAACCCTTCCTCGAAGCGTCGCGGACGCTGCTCTCCAGAGAGGGCTTGGATGTGGTCGGGACCGCCGCCACGGCCGAGGAGTGTGTCCGCGCGGCGGAGGAGCTGGATCCGGACGTCATCCTCGTGGACGTCGATCTCGGGGCCGAGAGCGGCCTCGCGCTCGCCGACCGGCTCGCCGATGAGCCGGCCGGGTGGGGGGTGATCTTCATGTCCACCCACTCGGCGGAGGATTACGCGGAGCTCGCGGCCGAGGCCGGGGCGCTGGGTTTCCTCGAGAAATCCGAGCTGTGCCGAGACGCCGTGGAGGCGATCGTGAAGCGGTTTCGCCGAACCGACCGGCGGCGTTAGCGGGCCTCCAGGAAGGCCACCACGGCGAGCACGCGGCGGTGGTCGTCGTCGGTCGCCGGGATCGGCAGCTTCGTGAGGATGCTGCGGACGTGTTTCTCCACCGTGCCCTCCGTCACCCACAGCCGCCGAGCGATCCCGGCGTTCGAGCGACCCTCCGCCATCAGCGACAGAACCTCACGCTCCCGGCTGCTCAGTGCCCCCAGCGGGTCGTCGCGACGATGGGTGGCCACAAGCTCCTGGACGAGGAGCGGATCGACCACTGAGCCGCCCCGGGCCACGCGATGAAGCGTGTCGACGAACTCGTCGACGTCGGTCACCCGTCCTTTGAGCAGATACCCGGTGCGCGTTCCGCTGCTGAGGAGCTCCATCGCGTGGTCGAGTTCGACGTGCGCGGACAGCACCACGATCCCGGTCTCGGGGTGGTCGCGACGGATCAACCGGGCGGCCTCGAGTCCCTCGGTCGAGTGAGTCGGGGGCATGCGGATGTCAACCAGCGCCAGGTCGGGGCTCAGCTGACGCACGAGGTCGAGAAGACGCGTCCCATCGCCGGCGAGGCCCACCACCTCGAAACCGGCGCGCTCGAGCAGGCTCGCGAGACCCTCCCGCAGGAGGACGTCGTCGTCGGCCACGACGAGCCGACACCGGCTAGCACTGGGGCCTGGATGCGGGGTGCGGAGCTCGGGTGCCCCGTCTGTCCCCATGGATTCCCCCTCGTCTCGCTCTGGACGTCATTAAACAGACATCCGCCTCACGCGCGGCGGCGATCGCGATCACCACTGCAGGATCTTGACGACCAAGCCGGCCTGACCACCGATGTCGCCGGTGACGCTCACCGGCCCGTGCAGCGGGATCGAGGTGGTCGCGCCGACTTGGGCAGCAGCGACGAACTGGACGAGGCCCTTGGTCCCGGGGATGTTGACCGCGAACTGGGCGCCGCCGGCCACCTGTGCGCCGCCGCCGGAAGCCGACGAGTTGAGGTTGGACGCCCCGCCCAGCAACTGACCGAAGAACGAGATTTGGGCGGCCTTCTCGAACAGCGGGATCACCCAGGCGGCCTGACCACCGACCATGACCTGCTGCAGCCGCGCATTCCTGTCTGGGTCGTCGGCGTATTTGCCGAACTGGAGCTGCGCGAAGCCCGTGTATTCGACCCCCGGCTCGTCGTCGTGGTGCATCTGCCAGGTGACGCCGACCTGGGCTTGGGCCATGACGAGCGAATCGCCTCCCGACTTGGCCTTGTGGAAGTTGCCGTGATAGGTGGCCGGCCAGATGATCTGGAAGGTGAGGTTCTTGCTCTCTGCAGGCCCGCGCAGGTCCTGGTAGGTGTTGGCCACCAGCCCCGCGATCTTCTCCTCGGTCAAGAAGAACGTGCCGTCATCGTTGAACGTGGGCACCCAGAGCTGCTGCATCGAGTAGAGCCAGTGCTCGTAGGCGCGGTCGATGACCACGTCGACCGTGGTCGTGCCCCCGTCGAACAGCGCCTGCGAGTTGGCCGGATCATGAAGCGGGGGCGGCTGGAAGTTGTAGAAGGCCAGAAAGCCCTTCACCCACTCCTCCGCCTTCTGCGTCGCGAACTTCGGATCCGGCGTGCCCTCCACACACTGCGTCTTGGTGTCCTTGACATCCTTGAAAGGGCCCCACACCGCGTCGTCCGCCCGGCGCATCACTGCGGTGGCGGCAGGCGCGATGCCGGCCTCAAACCACCCGCGTTTGCGCGCCTGGATCGCCGCCAGCTCGTCGTCGGTGATCAGGTGCAGGCGGGCGAGCGCCCGGAGCCGGTACTCGGTGGAGAAAGTGCTGATCGCCAGCATCGCGGCGTCAAACCGCGCGGGGTGGTCGATCGTGGTCCTCGCCACCATTACTCCGAACGTGGCGAGAAGCTCGGCTGACCGCAGCTGTTCCAGGGCATCGAGCAGCGGTCCGATCGGCAGCGGCACGATCGCCTTGGCCACGGCCTCCCAGCGGCCGGCCCGTGCGTCCTGGAGGTACTGCGGTTCCGCCACCGGAGCATCGGCCGAAGTCTCACGCTGGATCAGGCGGACGAGCGCCCGGTTGCCGATCGACCGCTGCAGCGCCAGCGCCCGCGCGGCGCCGCTGAGGGTAGGGACCAGGCCCGGGGTGGCGACCGCGGCCTGGCGTGGGCCCGGTGCGGTCTCGGTCTCGGTCTCGGTCTCGTGGTGCGTGGTCGTCACCCCCATCGGGAACCCTACCCGGGAGCGCTCAAGCCGTCAGATGATGCGCCAGCCACTACGGAATCTGTGATGCGAAAGGACGTGCCGGCTCATGAGCTTCTCGCTGGATCTGACCGACGAGCACACCGCGTTGCGCGAGCGGACGCATGCGTTCGCCCGCGACGTGATCCGTCCGGTCGCGGCCGAGTACGACCGTGCCCAGGAGTTCCCATGGCCGGTGCTCGAGGAAGCTGCCCGTCAGGGCCTCTACGGCTGGGAGCTCTACGCGCAACTCTCGGTTGATCCGGCCGGTCTGTCGCTGCCGATCCTGATGGAGGAGCTCTTCTGGGGGTGTGCGGGCATCGGACTGTCGATCGTGATGCCCGCCCTCGCGCTGGCCGCGATCCGCCAGGCCGCCACGGACGAGCAGTTGGTTCGCTGGGCACCCGAGTGCTTTGGGACGCCCGGGGACATCAAGCTTGCTGCGCTGGCGGTGACCGAGCCCAGCGGCGGGAGCGATATCCGCTCCATCCAGACCCAGGCGCGCAAGGACGGCGACGACTGGGTCATCGATGGACAGAAGGTATTCATCGGCAACGGCGGAATCGCCGACGTCCACGTGGTGGTGGCCACCGTGGACCCCGAAGCCGGTCACCGGGGCCAGGGCGTGTTCATCGTCCCCAAGGGCACCGCGGGGCTATCGATGCTGCGCAAGCTGGACAAGCTGGGCTGTCGCGCCTCCCATACCGGGGAGATCGTGTTCGAGGGATGCCGCGTACCGGGCGAGCACCTCCTCGGTGGAGAGCAGCGCCTGCAGGAGCGGATCGCCAAAGGACGCGAGTCCGAACGGGGACGCAAGCCGATCGCGCCTGCCGAGGAGGGCGGCGCGGCCGCCGCGGTCCAGCGGCGCAGCTCCGCCGCCCTGGGCGCCTTTGAACGCACCCGGCCGATGGTCGCGGCGCAGGCCATCGGGATCGCCCGCGCCGCGCTCGAGTTCGCGCGCGACTACGCCACCGGGCGTGAGGCCTTCGGGCAGCCGATCATCGAGAATCAGGGCGTCGCCTTCCCGCTGGCCGACCTGGCCGCGGACATCGACGGTGCGCGCCTACTGACCTGGAGGGCGGCATGGATGGCGGCCCAGCGCAAGCCGTTTGACAACGCGGAGGGCTCGATGTCCAAGCTCAAGGCCTCCGAGGTGGCCGTCCGCGCGTGCGAGCAGGCGGTCCAGACCCTCGGTGGCTGGGGCTACATCAAGGACTTCCCGGTCGAGAAGTGGTACCGCGACGCCAAGCTCTACACGATCTTCGAGGGCACCAGCGAGATCCAACGCCTCGTCATCGGGCGAGCCCTCCGAGGCCAAGCAAGCACGGAGCCACTTGACCAGCGCATGCAGATGCCGCGCTGAACCCATGCCTCCTACGCGCCCGCGGCCTCGCTAGCAAGGGCTACCCCTGGGCGAGCTCGCGAGCAGAGCGCTCGTCAGCGCTCCGAACCCTCGGTGATCAAGACGTCGGTGCCCAGCCGTCCGTCCACCACCTCGGAGGCGATCTCGCCGAGCCGGCGGTTGCAGCTACGGGCGTAGTTGCGCAGATACGCGAACGCGACGTCCACATTGACCTGTGCGCGTTCGGCAAGCACCCCTTTGGCCTGTTCGATCACCACCCGGCTGGTCAACGCGTTCTGGAGCTGCTGGGTGACGCTTTGTGATTCCCGCACGACACGTTCCTGCAGCAACGCCACCGCGGCGATGTCGGCCATCCCCTGGGCGACCGGCAGATCGCGTTCCAGAATCGCTCCCAGCTCAGCGCGAAACAGGTTCAAGGCCCCAACCGTGCGGCCGCGCACGCGCATGGGCAGCGCCTGCACCGAACTGAAACCCCGTTCGCGAGCGGCGCCCGCGAACGCGGGCCAACGATCGTGCTCACGCGCCAGGTCCGCGCTGGACACCGGTTCGCCCCGGTGAAAGCACTCAAAGCAGGGGCCCTCCTCGTTTTGAAGCTGCAGCAGGTCAAGCGCGTCCGAGCGCTCACTCGACGACGCCATGACCCGCAACCTCCCGGCCGCATCAGCCAGCAGCAACCCCGCCTCGCTGCAGTCCAACAGTTCCACGCACCGCTGCGCGACGCGATGCAGAAACTCGACCACGTCAAAGTCGTCGACCATCGTGTCGGCCAACTCGACAAACGTCTCAACGATCCGTTGCTCTCGGGTCACGATCAAGAACTCGGCCGCCTGGGCACCCACGTGACCGGCCGTACGCCCATCATCGCACAGCCCGATCCACGTCTAAAGCTCAGGATCGCCCGGCAGACGAAGCCGCCGCGCGACGACATCTCGGGCGACATCCTGCAGGGAGCGGCGATCGGCGAACGCGTGCGCGCGCAACCTCACAAACGCCTCGTCCATGGAAACCCCCAACTGTGCGGACACCATGCCGGTCGCCTGGTGGACCTCCGCCCAATGTGGCGGCTCCCCGGCCAGGAGCTCGTGCACGCTTTCAGGGGGAGCTCCCGCCTGCAGCGCCAGTACGACCTGGCTGGCGACATCGGCCAACACCAGCGCCCGCGCGGCCTCCTCGACCTCCAGTGCACCGGGCCGGTCGCGATACAGCACCAGCACGCCGATCCGGATCGCCCCGATGTGCAGCGGATAGGCGAACACCGCTCGCACCCCCGCCTCGACCGCGCTCTGCGCAAACGAGGGCCACCGAACGATGCCTGGCGTGGCCAGATCAGGCTCGAGCATCGGCTCGCCATGACTCCAGGAGTCAACGCACGGGCCTTCCCCCAATTCCAGCTGCAACTCTTGGACTGCGGCGATCCCCGGCTCTGAGACCCCTGCGCTACCGCGTAACTGCCCATCGACCATCAACGAGATACCCGCGCCGCTCAGCGACAGCAGTAGCACCGCCGCCACGCACACCCGGTCGATCACCGATGGAGCCTCCCCGTCCACGCTGGCCATCGCCGCCAGCACGACGCTCAGCCGATCAACCGACACGCTGGACTCGCTACTCGCAGTGAAGCCGCGAGCCGGGCCTAGCTCCGTTCCGTCACGACGCCGGAGGCACGTTGCGACGACAAGCGGTGGCGGGCTTGGTCGAACGTGATCAGCGTGCCGTGGCGTTCATCCCACAGCTTGAGATTCACCGCTCGCAGGCCATCGCGAAGCGTCAGGACGGGCACCTGGTGAAAGATGGGGTTCTCGTCGTGCGCTCGCTGAAGGTTGTAGTTCGGAATCTTCGCGTTCAGGTGATGGACGTGGTGCAGGCCGATGTTGCCCGAGAAGAACTGCAAGAGCTTCGGCAGCTTGAGGTAGGAGCTGCCGCGCAGCGCGGCGTCGACGTAACTCCAGTCCGAGGACTGCTTCCAATAGGCGTCTTCGAACTGGTGCTGGACGTAGAACAGCCAGATGCCGATCGAGCCGGCGAGGAGCGCCGACGGCGCCCACATCACGACGAAGCCCTTCCAGCCGATCAGCCAGCACAGTCCGCCGACCACGAGCAGGAGGGCGAGATCGGTGCCCAGGACGCTATGGCGGAGCCGCGGCCGCTGCGACCGCGACGTGATCCGGGGCCCGATCACCATCGCGAGGATCGGACCGAGCCCGAACATCACCAGTGGGTGACGAAACACCCGATAGGCGAGTCGCCCGCGCCGCGACCGGGCCGCGTACTCGGAAAGCGTCAGCGTGGGGATGTCTCCCACCCCGCGGCGATCGAGGTCCCCGGCTGTCGCATGGTGGACGGCGTGATCATGGCGCCAGCGGCGAAACGGCGCGAGCACCATGAAGCCGAGGAGAGCACCAAGCCACGCGTTCGCGCGCTTGGATCCCAGGAACGATCCATGCGTGCAGTCATGAAACACGATGAAGGTTCGAACCTGAAAGCCGGCGGCGGGTATCGCCAGCAGCAGCACCACCGCCAGAGAGATACTGATCATGCGGTACATCAGCACCAACAGAGCGAGGTACGGGACCAAAGAAGTCGCGATTTGCGTCAGGCTCCGCCCGACGTGCGGTTGCGCGTAGGCCTGGAGAGCTCGACGTTCCTCCGATCGAGAGTCCAGCACCGGGCTGCCTGCTGAGGCGACGCCGGCCTGTCCGGGCGCTCCGATTGCAGGCACGACCTGATGGCGGGCCGACGGCGTCCTCTGCGCTGATTGCATCTTGCTCCAAACTGGCGGGGCGGGTGGCAACTGCCCGCCAAGGTCTGGAGCGGCACGTCACAGCGTACCCGCTCACGTGTGGCGCACGCAAGCGGGCCGGCCCTGCAAGCAAAGGCGACTAGGTCGGCGGCGCGTCCGACGCCGGCGGCGACGGCACCTCAACGGTGCTGCACCACCGACCCAATGCGTGACGGCCGACGAGAGTCAGCGTACCGTCGGCCGTGATCCAATCCCGGGCGCGCAGCTCCCCGACCACGTCAGATGGCACCGGGCCTGTGCCGACGCCCGTGCCGGCCAGCTGATTGCTCCCAGGCCGCACTGTCCACCGACCCGAGTCCAGCGCGCTGAGCGCGAGGCCCTGCTGGGCGGTTGGAAGGTCGAGGGGATGCGGACCCGGCCCAGATCCTGGCCGCGTCTCCGAGGTCTCGGATTGGCTCCGATCCGCGCTGACCGGTGGGGCGGGGCTGTCGTCATCAGCGTGCTGAACGTCGCCGAAAAGCGGCTCGCCCGCCGAGAAACGATCGTTCAGCCATCGCCCGGCGGCATCCGCGAACGCGCGAGCACGCTCCACATCGACTCCATAGCGCTGAGAGAGCTCCTCCATATCACCCTCGGAGATCCGCTGCACCGACTTGCTGATCTCCTCGGCGATGGCGCGCAGCCGCGCTTCAAAATTGTCGTAATCACTCATGCGCGACATGTTCGCAGGTGCTCGTTGCGTGCTCTTGCCAGAGGCGCCTCAGGGACGCCTGGTTCAGTCGCTGCTTGGGGAGGATCTCGGCCACCGTGCCGCCAGGTGGATTGGTGGGGAGGTCGGCTCCGCTGATGAGGACCACGATCGACCGTGCGATGCTCGCGCCGATCCGCCGGGCGGCTTCGACTCCGCCTATCCCCGGCATGCGGACGTCCATCAGCACCAGGTCAGGATCGAGGCGAGCTGCCTGCTCAACCGCCGCTTCGCCTGAGTTTGCATCCCCGATGCACTCGAACCCCGCGGTGGCGTGGATCAGCTCCCGGGTGGCTTCCCGAAATGGCAACGAGTCGTCAACGACCAGGACCCGGACCGCTGCCGAAGAAGCCGAGAAACACATCAGAGTTACATTTGCCCAGAATTGACCGCCGCGTCGTGGTGCACGCATGCGTATCGCGGGGAGGCGGACATCCGTAATCGCTTTCGTACCCGACGCAATGTTGCTGTGGCGTCAGGCGTCGTGCGAGCATGAGTCCTTGAGATCCTGGCGCTGTGACCGCGGCGCCGCCTTGGGCACCGATGGCTAACGGAACCACGTCGACCGCGCAGGAGCTCGGGGCGCCCCGTATTGGCGTCGCGGCCACGGGGCTCTCCCGGCGCTCGGCGCTCGCATGGCGCTGGGAGTGGGGCGTGGTGGTGGTTGGCATCGTGGCTTCTGTAGCTGCGGTGTGGGTGACGCTGGACGCCCGATTCCTGGAGTACCCAGGCTGGCTGGCGGCTCAGAAGGCCGACTTCATCCTGGGCCCGATCTGCGTCGGCCTCTATTGGCGCAACCGCCGTCCGAACAATCGTCTCGGGCTGCTGCTGATCGTTCTCGGGCTCTTCGGCGTCCTCTACGTCCTGGAGTCCTCCACCAACCCGACGTTGTTCGGGATCGGGGTGCTCGCCGAGACGCCGATCTATGTGGTCACCGCCGTGGTGATTCTCGCGTTCCCCAGCGGCCGGCTCGACGCGATGAGCAAGTGGCTCATCCTCGTCTTCGTCGTGCCGGGCGTCCTCATGTCGCTGGTGATAACTCTGGCCGCGCCTGATCTGGGACCCGGATTCTCGATCTCGGGCTGCCGGTCCGGGTGCCCGGCAAACGGGCTCGCCCTGTTCTCCCCGCCCGCATGGTTACCGCAGTTCGCCGACGTTCTTGGCGTCCTGCTGGTCGCCTTTCCGCTTGCGGTCGCATGTCTCGTGATCTGGAGGTTTGTGACCGGCACGCCGCCGCGCCGTCGAGCGATCGCGATCGGTGCACCAGCCGGGCTGCTCTTTCTGCTCATGCAGGTGAGCTATCGCACGCTGTTCCTCATTGAGCCTCGCGGGCTGGCTCCGGGCGCGCGACCGGTGGCGAGCGTGCTTCAGTGGACCATCGCAGGAGCCCGCTCCCTCGTCTGGTACGGCTTCCTGTTTGCTCTGATCGCCGCCGAGCTGTATGCGGCTCGGGTGCTGCGGCGGTTGGTGGGCAGCTCACTCGGTCGCCCTTCGTTTGGGCAGTTGGAGGGGATGTTGCGGGGCCCGCTCGGCGATCCCGGGTTGAGGCTTGGGTTCTGGCAGGAGCGCGCGAGCACCTTCGTGGACGCCACCGGGATCGTGCTTGATCCCCCGCGCACCGACCAGACGTCGACGGAGGTCGACCAGAATGGGCGCCCGGTGGTGGTGATCGTCCACGACCAGCAGTTGGTCGACGACCCAGAGCTACTGTGGGCGGCCGGGGCGGTCGCGCTGCTGGCGCTGGAAAACGCGGAGCTCGACACCGCGTGGAGGGACTCATTGCGCGCCCTTGCCGAGTCCCGGACAAGGTTGACCAGGGCCAGCGACAGGGAGCGGCGCAAGCTTGAACGCGATCTGCATGACGGGGCTCAGCAACGGCTCCTGGCGGCCCTGCTCAGGCTGTCCTGGGTCGACGAACTGGTCGGCGACAGCCCCGAGCTCAGACAGCAGCTCACGGCCACGCGGGTAGAGCTCGAGACCGCGATCGAGGAGCTACGGGATCTCGCGCGGGGGATCTATCCGACCGTATTGGCGGAGGTGGGTCTCGCGCGTGCGCTGAGGTCCGTCGCCCTGCGATCACCGCAGCGCATCACCGTGCAGGCGACCAACCGTCGGTTCGCCCCCGAGATAGAGGCAGCGTTGTACTACTGCTGCCTGGAGGCGGTCCAGAACTCACTCAAGCACGCAGGGCCAGAGGCCAACACCACGATCAAGGTCTTCACGGACGGGCGTGAGGTCACGCTCGAGGTGTGTGACAGCGGTAAGGGGTTTGATCCAAACGTGCCGCATGCCGGCATGGGGCTGCAGAGCATGCAGGATCGCCTCGGCGCGGTCGGTGGGCACATCGAAGTCGCCTCACAGCCAGGCCGCGGGACGGTGATCACCGCTCGCGCCCCGATGGACGCCGGCCAGCAACCCGGGGCGATGTCGTCCACATCGCCGACGCCGGCGGCGACTCCCAGATAGTCGCATGCCAGCGTGGTCACCGAGGTGACCCGCACCCCGGCGTGCGGTGATCTCACCGTTCACCCGGAGTCGACAAATACGAATTTCAGTCCGTTTTTTGTTGATGTGTGGGTTTGTCGCCGATACGTTGGGAACAGTTGGGACGGTCGAGCTGGCGCAGGAGGGCAAACGTCAGGTGGTCGGCGATGGAGCTCCGTCGGCGGGCCCCGCCGAATGACTCTGACACCTGTGCAGGCTCGTCGACCGCGTCATGGATGGGTCCCAGGCGTGGACTCATCGGCGAACTCGCCGATCAGCCCCGCAAGCCGTTCCGGCTGGTCGAGCGGGATGAGGGTGTATGTGTCGGAGACCTCGACGACGTGCGCGTGCGGCAGCAGTTCGCCAAGCCGGTGCGCGTGCTCTCCCGGCATCACGCGGTCACGCGCTGACCAGACGATGAGAACAGGCGGCTCGAAGTTGGGCAACCGCTCGGCTGTGTTCACCAGCAGCCTGCGGTCGGCGGAGATCGCACGGAGCACACGCACGGTGTCCCGGCGAATCGGAGGCTGTGTGAGGAGAGGCTCCAGCCAGCGCCTGGTGACGTCGTCGCCGCGCTTGGTCAGCCAACCGAAGGCAATCGGCAGCCTGCGCACGAACCGCAGACGCAGTTGTTGCATGAACAGCCCGAACAGACCGGGCGACAGCTTGCCCGCCAACACCAGTGCCTTGCCGGTCACCCCGGGTGGAAAGTTGTCGAAGGCATCGCAGGACACCAGGACGGCACGTGCGATCCGGGGTGGCCGCTGCGCCATCATCAACTGCACGATCGCTCCACCCGTGTCCACCCCGACGAGGGTGACGTCCCGCAGGTCGAGGCGGTCGATCAACTCCCCCACGAGACGCGCCACACCCTGGAGTGAGAGGTCGGCATCCGCGGCCATCGCGTGGCGGTGGGCGCCGAGTGGCAGGGTCGGCACGACGCACCGGTGGTCGAGCGATAGTCGTGCGACGACGTCACCCCATAGCGACGCGTCCATCAGCAGGCCGTGAAGCAGCAGCACGGCTGGGCCGTCGCCGCCGGTGTCCTGGTAGTCGACCACTCCGGCGGTGAGCGCGATTGCCTGGCGGGTTTCGCTCGTCGCGGGCGTGGCCTGGTCGGCTGCGGTCGTGGCCTGGTGGGGTGCGGGTGCGGCCTGGTGGGGTGCGGGTGCGGCCGGGTCCGCTGCGGTCGTGGTCGGCATGGCTGCTCCTGATCGTCCAATATGGCTGTAGCTGAAACTATACAGATGTATTGGAAGCACTGTGATCGTATGGGAGCAGGCCTAGCCGGGCCGCCGGCGACCTCGTTTGGGCGGCTGTTCGGCGGGGACCGGCGTGATCAGGGCATGGCGATAGAGCTCGGTCGTCGCCACGTTCCACCGCTGAAGCTGCTCGGCGGTGAAGAGGGGCTGGGGGAGGTGCTGGCTGATCGCGGGCTCGAACAGCACGCAGGCGAGGTTGAAGACGAACACGTGCATCGCCGCCCAATCACGGTCGACGCCGGGGCGCAGCGCGCCCGCCTGGGCGAGCGGTTCAAGCCACTTTCCCTGCGCGATCTCAAGCAGCGACTCGAGGATCTTGACGGCGTCAGCATCACCCTCGCTGAGCCCACGCGCCAGGTAGCGCAACGCGAGCGCGTTGTCGTTGACCCACGCGGTCACCGTGTCGCCCATCGTCTTCCACGCGTCCGGGCTGTCCTCGGAGATGAGGTCAGCGAAGGTCTCGAGAGCCACGGAGATCACGTACTCGTTGACAGCGCTGCGCAGCCCCTCCTTCGTGCCGAAGTGGTGCTGCACCAGGCCGGGTGACACGCCGGCCGCCGTGGCGACGTCGCGAATCGACGTCGCCGCGACACCCCGCAGCGCGAAGCCCTCAAGCGCCGCGTTGCGAATCCGCGCGGACGCGCTCAGGTCGGAGTTCCGGACCGGCATCTGTGAAAACGGCGAGGTCATCCGTATCGCCGAGAATACAGTCGTATCGCACGTGTCCAGAGCCGCCCCGCTCTAGCATGCCGGGCGATCTCGCGGACATGAGCTTGCCAACGCCACCCATCCAGAACGGCAACCGCCCGGCGAGCGGGTATCGCAGCGGCGGCGGCAGTGGGCGTCTCGCGAGCCTCTCCAGCGAGAGCATCCAGCGCGTGATCGTCCTCGGCTTCATCACGGCGGTCGCGATGCCACCGGTCGGGTTCGTCTTGGGGGTCATGCTTGCGGTCCGGCTGGAGAAGCCCAACTCCAAGCGCGGCCTATGGATCATCGCGGTGAGCATCATCGCCGCGATCCTTTGGGTCCTGACCCTCGCCACCGGGATCGTGAATCCCAACAGCAACACCTCGACCTGATCTGGGCGTGCCGTTAGTGCGCCTCGGCCCGGGGTAGCGACTGACTGACACATTGGACCCACCAGGTGGGACTCATTCGAGTCGGGAGGGATCATGGCTGAAGACGAGCGGCCCGTGGCCGAGCTGTTCAGGGAGCTTTCGGACCAGACGACGTCACTGGTGCATCAGGAACTGGAGCTCGCCAAGCTCGAGATGGCCGAGAAAGGGAAGCGGGCCGGGCTGGGGATCGGGATGTTCGGCGGTGCCGGCGTGGTTGGCCTCTATGCCCTCGGCGCGCTCACCGCCGCGATCGTCCTGGTGTTGGCGACGGCGATGGCCGGATGGCTGGCGGCCCTGATCGTGGCCGTGGCCTACGCCGCGGTGGCGGGCGGCCTCGCGCTCCTCGGTCGCTCCGAGGCGCGACGGGCGACCCCTCCGGTTCCCCAGCAGGCCAGCGAAAGCGTGAAGGAGGACGTGCGATGGGCCAAGACCAAGGCCAAGCAGGCCAGAAGCTAGACGCAGAGCGTGAGCGGACTTCCGATCAGGTCCGGGAGGAGATTGAACAGACCCGGGTCGAGATGGGCGACACGGTCGCCGCACTGGCAGCAAAGACCGATGTCAAGCGCCAGGCACACAAGGCGATCGACAACGCGAAGGTGACGGCGGCCGACGGTGCGGGGCGCCTCAAGGACATCGTCAGTACGCACCGGGCGGCGGTGGCCGCCGCGGGCGTGCTCGCAGTGGCGTTAGTCGTCGCCAGGCGCGCGTCGTGAGCCTCGTGTTCAGGCCCCTGGCCATCGCGGTGGGGTTCGTCGCGGGGTGGATCGGCGAGAAGCTGTTCGAACGCGTGTGGCGCCTGTTCGACCAGGAGCAAGCGCCCGACCCGCAGTACCGCGAGCTGCCGGTGGGCAAGCTGATCGCCGCCCTCGTGCTCAAGGGCGCGATCTTCGGCGTACTGCGTGGACTGGCCGATCACGGTGCGCGCCACGGGTTCGCGCGGCTCACCGGGGAGTGGCCCGGAGACGAGCGTCCCGAGCCGACGTAGGGCACGCAGGTGTGACCAAGCGCGCGTGGGTTATCGGTCCCCCGCACGGGTAACGCCTCAATAGTCCTGGAAAGGGGGACCTTATGGCCACTAACGGCAACACTCGCAAACAGACCACCCGGAAGACGACCAGCAAGGCAAGCCGCGGCGGTAGCGCGCGCACGCCGAAAACCACCGCGCGCAGCGGCGCGAGCAAGACGTCCAACGGCTCGTCGCGAAACGCGCGATCCACCAAGAGTCAGACGCGCGCGGCTGCCGCCTCGGGCGGGACGCGGGCAAGGCGGACCGCCGCCTCCGGGCCAAAGAAGGCAAGCGGCACGCGCCGCCCCTCGGCCACCGCGGCCTCGCGCGGCTCGTCGGGCACCGCGGCCGCGTCCCACAACGGATCGTCGTCCAACGGCTCGCTTGGGACCAAGATCGTGCGCGGCGCGGTGGGCGCCGTCGTGGGCGGCGCAGCAGTCGGCGTGGCCGGCCTGGTCGCGAACCGCCGCTCGAAGCCCAAGGTGCTGGGCATCGCGATCCCGGATGAGCTCAACCCGCAGCGCCTGGATCCCAAGAAGCTCGCCAACCAGGTGGACCTCAAGGACGTCATCCGTCACATCGGCAACTTCGCCGAGCAGGTCGAGGCGCGCAGCGAGCACGTGCGCATCCTCAGTGGTCAGGCGAAAGCTCTCACGCGGCGCATGACCTGACCCCGCGGCGATCCCTCGGAGCTCGACATCGACGCCCAGCCCCTCAGGGACTACGCCCGAAAGCACGGCAGGCGTCCCTAGCGCGACGGGGCGCGCCGACCCAGCGCCGGCTGCCATGAGGACCCGCGTCGCTCTGGTAGCGGCCCAGGAGCTCGCGGGTCAGCACCTCGTCGTAGGGCGGGGGCTCGGGGTGGCGGTCGGTCACTCCAACGTAGGTCTGTAGCGCCCAGCGCACGACCGTCTGGTTGAAGGCGAGCCCGTCGGGTCCGGCGTTGGCCAGCGATACGACGGCGAAGTCGCGCTCGGGCACCATGAGAAGCTCCGCGAACTGGCCGTTGGCGGTGCCGCCGTGTCCCACGGCGCGCACGCCGTCGATGTCACGCAGGAACCAGCCGAGGCCGACGGCGTCACCGAGGGTGCTGCCTCGCAACCGCACCGTCGGCGCGCGCATCCGCGCCAGCACCTCGGCCGGCAGGACGCGCCCGCTGCCGGCGACGGACCCGTCGCCGAGATGGAAGGCGGCCCAGCGCAGCTGATCGGCCGCGGAGGAGGCAAGGCCGCCCCCCGGGTTATCGCCGCGCGCCCGCCGCCACAGCCGGGCCACGTGCAGCCGGTCGTCCTGGCCAAGGTTGTGCCCCACGGAGAAGCGGCGGGTCATGATCTCGTCGCGGTCAAAGTGGCTGTGGGCCAGCCCCAGCGGTTCGAACAGCAGCGAGGCGACGGCGTGCTCGTAGCTCAGGCCCGTGACCTTCTCCAGGATCCGCCCCGCCATGTTGAAGCCCGCCTGGCTGTAGGTGGCCCGGGTTCCCGGCCGCGCGACCTGCTCGACCTCGGCCAGCCGGCTCACATAGCGAGCGAGGGCGTCGTCGCCCTCGCCGGTGTCGGCGATCAGCCCCCAACCCAGCCCCGACGTGTGGTTGAGCAGGTGGCGCACAGTGATCTGAGCGGTCGCGCGGTCATCGGCGAGGCGCAGCTCGGGCAGGTAGTCGCGGACCGGCGCAGCCAAATTCACCTGAGCGTCGGCGACCAGGGCCATCAGGGCGGTGGCCGTATAGGTCTTGGTCACCGAGCCGAGGAGGAACGCTGTGTCGGGATCGACGAGCACCGGGTGCTCGAGGCTGGTCACGCCGTAGCACGCGTACGCGGCCTCGCCGCCGGTCCACACGCCCACCGCGGCGCCCGGCATCCGGACCTCTTCGGCGGCAGCGGCGACGAATGCCCGCAGCCCTTGGAGTCGGGTGTCGTCAGGCATCGCCCTGATCAACGCTCGTCGGACGAGTTGTCGGCGGCGGGCCGGTAGGTGAGCACGAACACGCCGTCGGAGAGCGGCGTGGAGTCGACGAGCTCGAGCGGCTTGAGCGCGCTGGTCTCGCCGAACAGACGCGTGCCCTTGCCCAGCACCACCGGGAACACCATCAGCCGCAGTTCGTCGACGAGGTCGAGTTCCAGCAGCGACTGGACGAGCTGGGCGCTGCCGGCGACCAGGATGTCGCCGTCGTAGCGATCCTTGAGGCCGGTGACCGAGGAGCCCAGGTCCGCGTCCAGGATGCTGGTGTTCTCCCACTCCGGATCGCGAAGCGTGGTGGAGGCCACGAACTTCGGCATCGCGTTCATCTTCTCGCCGAATCCGCCGGTGCCCTCCATGGTCGGCCAGGCCTTGGCAAAGCCCTCGTAGGTGACGCGCCCGAGCAGCTGCGCGTCGCTGGCCATGAGCTCATCGAACTTGAACTGGTTGCCGGCCTGGCCGCCGCCCCGGGCCCAGCCACCCCGTTCGTACTCGCCGGGATCGCCGGGGGCCTGGATGACGCCGTCCACGGACACGAACTCAGTCACGACTACTCGTCCCATCTCAGCCTCCACCGATTTGCACCGTCCCGAGTGTCAGGGAGCAGCTCTGGGTTGACCAGGGCCAATCGCGGGCGGCCTCATGGGGCCAATTGGGCCTCAGCCGATCGCCTGGGCCAGGAGCTGGGCGCCGGTGGCGATCTCTGTCTCGGTGGGCAGCGCGTAGCCGAGCAGCAGCGCCGGCGGCCACGCGCTCTCGGTCATGCAGTTGCGATGCAGCTCGTGCACGCCCACGCTGCGCTCCCCGGCGCGCAGGGCGATGGCGTGCTCGTCGCAAGCCGAGGGCAGCCAGGCCATGACGTGCAGCCCCGCCGCCTCTCCGCTGATCCGCAGAGCGGGGGCGTGTTGGGCGAGCGTGTCGATGAGTAGCTCGCGCTTGGCCCGATAACGCCGGCGCATCGCGCGCAGGTGCCTGTCCAATCCGCCGTCCTGCACCAGGGTGGCCAGTGCGACCTGGTCGATCGTCGGCGGCTGCGCCGCGCTGACGCGGAACTCCTGCTCGACATCGCCGAGCAGGCGCGCCGGCGCGACGATCCAGCCGATCCGCAGCGCCGGGGCCAGGGTCTTGCTCACCGTTCCCACATAGGCCACGCGGTCGGGGGCGAGGCTCTGGAGCGCCGCTACCGGGTCGCGGTCATAGCGGTACTCGGCGTCGTAGTCGTCCTCCAGGATGAGGGCGTTGTGGTCGCGTGCCCAGGCGATCAGCGCTTCGCGCCGCGCCGGCGAGAGCACCACGCCCGTCGGGTACTGGTGCGCCGCGGTGACCATCACCGCATCCGGGTCCTGCGTCGCGAGCTCAGAGACGATCAGACCCTCCTGGTCCACGCGCACCGGGACCGCCTCGAGCCCAGCCCGCACCACGGTGCGCCGCTGCCAGCGCCACCCCGGGTCCTCGACGGCGATGCGGCGGGCGCCCCGCCGGCGCAGCGCCGCCAGCACGGCCAGCAGGCCGTGCGAGACCCCGCACGAGATCACGACCTGCTCGGCCTCGGCCACCACCGCCCTCGCCCGGCGCAGATACGCGGCGATGGCGATCCGCAGCTCGGGTGCGCCGCGGTGCGGGCCGTAGGTGAGGCGGGTGTCGGGCAGGTCGCGCAGCGCCCGGGTCACGGCGGCCTGCCAGCGACGGCGCGGGAAGGCATGGAAGTCGGCCTGCCCGGGGCGCAGGTCATAGCGAAACGGGGTCCGGTGCCGGGGCTCGGACGCGCCCGGCAGTCCCCATGGCGTCGGCAACGTCGCCACGCGCGTCCCCGAGCCCCGCGTGGCCGCCAGATAGCCCTCGGCCACGAGCTGCGAATAGCTGTCCACCACCACACCGCGTGACACGCTCAGCTCCTGGGCCAGCACGCGGCTGGGCGGGAGCAGCGATCCTGGCGCCAGGCGGCCGGATCGGACCGCGTCGCGCAGCGCCTCCTCGAGCTGGAGGCGTAACGGAGATCCGGGGACGAGGTCGATCTGGAGGTCCACAGGGAGCGGGGGACGACAGTGCGCGGGCCCCACAGGATGCCGCTCACGGATTCCGTGGAATCCCAATTGAGATAGTGTAGTTTAATGCGACGGGCGTCGAGCGGGACGTCATGCCGGCTCGTCGCGTGCGAACGCGTACCCAATCCAGGAGACCTCTATGAGCACGACCAACACCGGCTCGCAGGCACTCGGCGCCATCCGCGTCGCCGAGCGGCCCGTGGGCGAGAGCGAGGCTCGTCGCTCTGGCGGTCGGCGCCGCCTGCGCGCCGGCGCCTGGGCTCGCATCATCAGCCCGCTGGTACTGCTCGGCGTCTGGCAGCTCAGTCATGTTCTGAACCTCGTGTCGGCGACCAAGCTGCCTCCACCGACCGAGGTCGTCCACGAGGGCTACACGCTGATCACCAGCAACTCCGCGGCCTACGGAACCCTCCAGCATGCTCTGCTGGTGTCGCTGGGGCGGATGGCGACCGGATTCGCGGTCGGTGCCTCGGTGGCGCTTGTGCTCGCGGTGATCGCGGGCCTGAGCCGGTGGGGCGAGGCCGCGGTGGACCCGATCATGCAGATGGTGCGCACGCTGCCGCTGTTCGGGCTGGTTCCGGTGTTCATCATCTGGTTCGGGATCGGCAACCTTCCCAAGGTCCTGCTCATCGCGCTGGGCGCTGCGATCCCGCTCTACCTCAACACGTTCAGCGGCATCCGGAGCGTCGACGGACGCCTCGGCGAGCTCGGACGTTCGCTCGGGCTCAGCCGCCGGGAGACCCTGTTTCACATCGTCCTGCCCGGTGCGCTGCCCCAGACGCTGGTCGGCCTGCGCCAGTCGCTGGGGGTCGCGTGGCTCGCGCTCGTCGTCGCCGAACAGGTCAATGCCAACGCGGGTCTGGGGTTCATCATCAACCAGGCCACCCAGTTCAACCAGAACGACGTGATCTTCGTCGCGTTGCTCGTCTACACGATCCTGGGTCTGCTCACCGACTGGCTGGTGCGGCGACTGGAGCGGCGCTCGCTGCGGTGGCGGCGCGGACTGGTGGTGGGAGCATGAGCGCGGTCTCCACAGCTCCGGTGGCCACCGTCACCGATCTCAACCGCTCCTTCGGCGACCGGCGGGTCCTCGACGACCTGGACCTGAAGATCCTCGACGGCGAGTTCGTCGCGCTGATCGGTCGGAGCGGGAGCGGCAAGTCAACCCTGCTGCGCGCGCTCGGCGGCCTCGACGACGAGATCGAGGGGACCGTGACCGTGGACGGCGAGGTCGGGGTGGCCTTCCAGGACGCCCGGCTCGTGCCGTGGAAGCGGGTGCGCGACAACGTCGCCCTCGGTCTGCGCGTCTCCGACCCGCGGCGCGCCGCGGCGACCGCCCTGGAGGAGGTGGGCCTGACCGAGCGCGCCAACGCGTGGCCGTTGACGCTCTCGGGCGGCGAGGCCCAACGGGCGTCGCTGGCCCGGGCGCTGGCCCGCGAACCCCGGCTGCTGCTGCTGGACGAGCCCTTCGGTGCGCTGGACGCGCTGACCCGGATCACCATGCACGGTCTCGTGCTCGGCCTGTGGGAGCGCCACCGGCCGGCCGTCCTGCTCGTCACCCATGACGTCGACGAGGCGATCGCCCTCGCCGACCGGGTGCTGGTGCTGGCCGACGGCCGCATCGCTCACGAGTCGCGCATCGAGCGTCGACCGTCCCCGCGACCGCGATCACCACGAACTCATCGACCTCCGGAACCGACTCCTCTCGGAGTTGGGCGTGAACACGAAAGGCAACGCATGACGAACCCCCACCCTCACCCCCGACGAATCGCGGCCGTGCTGGCCGCCCTCTCGCTGGCGGCCGGCGTCGCCGCATGCGGCTCGAGTTCGAACTCCGCGAGCAGCTCCGTCGGCGCGAGCAACGCCGCCGCAAGCGCTCCCGCGGCGTCCAGCAGCAGCGCTGCGCCGACGACCGCGACGACGACGCAGACGGTGGCCGGCACACAGGCCGGCGGCAAGCCGCTCATCGTCGGCGATCAGGCCGGCACCGGCGCCCAGGCGCTGCTGGAGGCCGCCGGGCTGCTGCACAAGCTCCCCTTCCCGGTCAAGTTCGCCGACTTCACCTCCGGTCCCCCGATCCTGCAGGCGCTCAACGCGGGCTCGCTGGATGTCGGAGGCGTCGGGAACGCGCCGCCGGTGTTCGCCGCCGCCGGCGGGGACGACATCAAGATCGTCGGGGCGCTGCGCAACAGCACCAGCGACGCCGGGCTGCTCGTCCCCAAGGGCTCAACCGTCACCTCGATCAGCCAGCTGAAGGGCAAGAAGATCGCCGTCGCGCAGGGCAGCTCGGCCGACTATCACCTGCTGGCCACGCTCACCCAGGCGGGACTGACCCCGCACGACGTGCAGCTGGTCTACCTGCAGCCGGCGCAGGGGCTGGCCGCCTTCTCCTCGGGCAGCGTCGCCGCATGGGACGTGTGGCCGCCGTTCGTCGAGCAGGCCGAGGTCCTCAAGGGGGCCAAGAACATCGCCGACGGCCAGGGCATCGCCAACGCCAACTACTCCTACGTCGTGGCGTCCAAGAAGGCGGTCTCCGATCCCGTGCTGTCCAAGGAGATCACCCAGTACCTGACCGAGCTCAACAAGGCGCACCAGTGGGCCAACACCCACGCTGCCCAGTGGGCCAAGACGTGGGCGGCGGCCACCGGGCTGCCCGACTCCGTGATGACCAAGGCGGCCGCCGACTCCACCCAGACCCCGGTCGTAGTGAACGCGACGATCACCGCCGCCGAGCAGAGCCTGGTGGGCGCGTTCTCCAAGGCCGGTCTGATCCCCAAGAGCTACTCGTTCGCCCCGTACGTCTCCACGGCGTTCAACGGGGCCGTCCAGTAGCTGACATTCCGAACAAGGAGGCCTGAGATGGCAGTGACAGAAGCCCCCACCACCGGCACCTACGAGCACATCGGCGTGTACAAGGTGAGCGCCGGCCTCGGCGCGGAGATCGGCGGCGTGCGCCTCGGCGGCCACGTCCCCGACGACGCCCTGCGCGAGCTCCGGCGCGCTCTGCTGGCGCACCGTGTCGTGTTCCTGCGCGACCAGCACCACGCCGACGATGCGGACCAGAAGGCGTTCGCCGAGCGGCTGGGCACCCTCACCAAGCCCCATCCGACGGTCGCCGGCGAGGCCGGCGTGTTGCCGATCGACTCCGAGCGCAGCCGCGCCAACTCCTGGCACACCGACGTGACGTTCGTGGACCGGGTCCCGGCGATCTCGGTGCTGCGCGCGATCACCCTGCCGCCGTACGGGGGCACGACGGTATGGGCCAACACGGCCAAGGCGTATGAGTCGCTGCACCCCGCGCTCAAGGCGCTGGCCGACTCGCTGTGGGCGGTGCACTCCAACCTGTATGACTACGTCCGCGACGATGAGAGCCGTTGGATCGGCGGCATCGACGTGCAGGAGCAGGCCTACCGCGAGGAGTTCTCCCAGCAGGAGTTCGAGACCGAGCATCCCGTCGTGCGCGTGCACCCGGAGACGGGGGAGCGCACGTTGCTGCTCGGCCACTTCGTCAAGCGGTTCGTCGGCCTGTCCTCGAGTGACTCAAATCATCTGTTCGAGCTGTTGCAGCGCCACGTGACCCGGCTGGAGAACACCGTGCGCTGGAACTGGCGCGACGGCGACGTGGCCATCTGGGACAACCGCTCGACTCAGCACTACGCGGTGTCGGACTACGACGACCAGCCGCGGCTTCTGCACCGGATCACGGTGGCCGGTGATGTCCCGGTAGGGATCGACGGCCGCAGGAGCTCCCCGGTCAAGGGAGACGCGTCGGACTATTCCGTGATCGCTCCGCCGCTCGCGCTCGTGTAGCCGGAGCTCAGCGAACTGGGGACGTCGCCGACGGCGGCGTGGCCGGGCCGCCCTCTTCTCCGGTCCGGCTGCGCCGCCGCACGTCCACCGGTGGCGCCGGGCTCAGAACCTGGCGGCCAGCGGCGTGGGGCCCAGCGGTGGCGTGCCCCGCAGGGCCCGTGTGAGCGCGACGAGGGCGTCAAGCAAGCCGTCGAGCTCGCTCACGGCGCGCTCACCGGGAGCGCCGTCGGAGAAGTCGCGGGACGCGAGATACACCGCGGTGGGCAGCGGGTGCGCGCCGAAGAAGGACAGGACGTCGCGCAGGTGGCGCTCGGCGCCGAGGTAGTGGTGATCGCTACCGCCCATGGCCACGATCGCGACCGGCGTATCGCGCAGCGCGGGCACCGGCACGTGATCGAGCAGGTTCTTGAGCGACCCGGTGAGCGAGCCGCGGTAGACCGGGGTGGCCAGCAGGACCGCGTCGGCGCGCGCGATGGCGTCCACCACCTGCGCGGTGTCGTCACCGAGTGCATCGACGGGACGGCCGTCGGCGAAGGCGATCCGCTGGGCTCCCAGGTCGATGAGCCGCGGCCTGTCCCCGCTGCGCGAGGCGAGGCGGTCGAGCGCCTCGGTAACGACGCGATGCAGCCGGCCGGGGGGCGTTACGCTGCCCAGAATGGCGGTGAGCTGGATCGGTTCGGGCACGCCCGATAAACTACACAAAGAGCATCAAGTTAGTGTGCTAAACCTGTGGGCATGGCCCTCTTCACCTTCCCATCCCGGACCTCCGCGAGGGGCTCCGCCGCGCAACCCGAGCAGGCGCCGCCGCCCGCCGGAGTCGACGCCGATGGGCTGCGGCTGGCCATGGGCCAGTTCGCCACCGGCGTCACCGTCATCACCACCCGCGACCCGTCGGGGCGGCCGTTCGGAAGCACCGCCAACGCGGTGACCTCGGTTTCGCTGCGCCCACCGCTCGTGCTCGCCTGCCTGCGACAGGAGTCAGAGACGCTCGCCGCGCTCTTCGAGCGGCGGCGGTTCGCCATCAACGTCCTGCACAGCTCCCAGGCCGAGCTCTCAGACCGCTTCGCCAATCGAGCGAGTGCCGACACCTGGGACAGTGTTGCCCACCGTTCGGCGGAGGGCATTCCACTCTTGGACGGGGCGATCGCCACGCTCGAGTGCGAGCTGCACGACGTCGCCGATGGCGGTGATCACGCGGTCGTGGTGGGGCACGTCGTGGCCCTCGAGCACACCGAGCCCGATGCTGATCCGCTCCTGTTCTACGCCGGCTCCTATCGCCGCATCGGCGGACCCGGGATGGACGCGCGATGACCGTCACGCTGCACTGGTTCCTGCCCACCAACGGGGATTCCCGGTCTGACCTCAGCCTCGGCAACGCGGTCGGCATCCGCGGCAGCCGCGCCCGCGAGGGCAGCACGGACCGCGCCCCGGACGTCGGCTACATCGGGCAGATCGCCCGCTCGGCCGAGCAGCTCGGCTTCGACGCCGCGCTGACCCCGACCAGCAGCTGGTGCGAGGACGCCTGGGTGATGACGGCGGCCCTGACCCAGGTGACCGAGCGCTTCCGCTTCCTGGTCGCGTTCCGTCCCGGCCTCACCTCGCCCACGCTGGCCGCCCAGATGGCGGCCACCTTCCAGCGCGTATCCGGCGGTCGGCTGCTCCTCAACGTGGTCACCGGCGGCGACGACGCCGAGCAGCGGCGCTTCGGCGACCACCTGGGCAAGGTCGATCGCTACGCCCGGGCTGGGGAGTTCCTGGCCATCGTGCGGGCACTGTGGGCCGGTGAGCCGGTGAACTTCAGCGGCGCGCACTACGAGATCGTCGACGCCCAGATCAACCCCGCGCCGGTGTGGCCCGATCTGTACTTCGGAGGGTCGTCGGACGCGGCCATCGAGGTTGCCGCGGCGCAGGCCGATGTGTACCTCACCTGGGGCGAGCCGCCCGCCGCCGTCGCCGAGAAGATCAGCCGCGTGCGCGCCCGTGCCGCCGAGCTTGGCCGCGAGCTGCGTTACGGCATCCGCCTGCATGTCATCACCCGAGAGACGAGCGAGGAGGCATGGGCGGAGGCCGACCGCCTGCTGGCCGGTCTCGATCCCGAGCAGATCACGCGCGCCCAGGCGACGCAGCGCAATTCCCAGTCCGAGGGGCAGCGACGCATGACCGCGCTGCACAACGGTCAGACCGGCTCGTTGGAGGTCTATCCCAACCTGTGGGCGGGAGTGGGCCTCGTGCGCGGCGGCGCGGGCACCGCACTCGTCGGCAGTCACGACGAGGTGTGCGACCGCATCGCCGAGTACCACGAGGCCGGCATCGACGAGTTCGTGTTCTCGGGTTATCCGCACCTGGAGGAGGCATACCGGGTCGGCGAGGGAGTGATCCCCGAACTGCGCCGGCGCGGCCTCATGGCCGGCGCCGCGCGTCTCGCTCATGTCGGCGCCTGAGCCCACCCGCAGCCTGGCCGATCCTGACGCCGGCGCCGGCCGCGCCGCACCGCCACGTCTGGCCACCCACGCCGAGGCGGTGCACGCCGCGCATGCGTTCGCCGACTCGATCGCCGAGACGGTCATCGAGCGCGATCGCTCGGGGAGCGCGCCTCACGACGAGATGGCGCGCTTTGACGCCAGCGGCCTGCTCGGCATCACCGTGCCCCACGCCGAGGGCGGACCGGCGCTCGGGCCCTCGACGCTGGCCGAGGTCATTCGCGTCATCGCCGCGGTGGATCCCGCGATCGCGCAGACACCTCAGGCCCACTACCTGTTCGTCGACACCATGCTGCTGCTGGGTACCGAGGCGCAGAAGCGCCGTCTGCTGTCCGAGGTGCTGGCCGGCAAGCGCATCGGCAACGCGCTGGCCGAGCGCGGGACCAAGCACGCTCAGGATCTCCAGACACGGCTGGCCCCCGATGACGCGGGCATCCTGCGGCTGAGTGGGCGCAAGTACTACTGCACGGGAACGCTCACGGCGCAGTGGATCGCCGTCACCGCGCTCGACGAGCACGACCGCCTTGTGGTCGCCTATGTCGGCCGCCACGACGACGGGGTGACCGTGACCGAGGACTGGAACGTGATGGGCCAGCGATCCACCGTGAGCGGGACCACCGACCTCGACGACGTCCGCGTGGACCCTGAGTTGATCGTTCCGTACTGGTCGGCGTTCGAGGGGCCACAGGCGCTCGGGGCGCGCGCCCAGCTCGTGCACGCCGCGATCGAGGTCGGTATCGCCGGCGGCGCCCTGCGCGATGCCCGCGCCTTCCTGCGCGACAAGGCGCGGCCGTTCTTCGAGGCTGCGCGCGGTGGCTGGGCGCAGAAGGCATCCGACGACCCGCACTCGCTGCTGCGCTATGGGCGGCTGGCCACCCAGGTCCGCGCCGCCGAGGCGCTGCTTCAGTCAGCGGCGCGCGAGCTCGACACGATCGGCCTGAACCCCTGCACCCCCGAGGCGGCGGCGCGCGGCTCGCTCGCGGTGGCTCAGGCCAAGGCGTTCGGCTCCGAGGTGGCGGTCACCGTGTCCTCTGAGTTGTTTGGGCTGTCGGGAGCAAGCGCCGCGGACGCCAAGTACGACCTGGACCGCCACTGGCGCAACGCCCGCACGCACAGCATTCACGACCCCGCCGACTGGAAGTACCACCACGTGGCCCAGTACGAGGTCAACGGGGTGCTGCCGCCCAACCACGCCCAGCTCTGACGCAGGAACGCCAGCGCGGCCGCAGCGGCCCGAAGTGCCAGACGCGCCAGGGGCCTCGGGGCACCCCTGACGCGTCTGGCACCCCGGGCCGCCAGGTGCGCCCCCGACTAGATCCCGTCGATGAAGGACGAAAGCAGGCGCCACGTGGACACCGCCGCGGCGGTCTCATCGCGCGTGACCGCGCTCAGGAGCCGACCCACGTCGTCACGGTCCGCATCTGAGGTGGCCCAGCTCGCGATCGTCTCGGACGTCGCCTCCGGGTGAAACTGCACTGCGAGGTGACGACCTAGACGGAACGCCTGCGGTCCAAGCAGGTTGTGCGCAAGCACCTCGGCCGCCGCGGGCAGCTCGATGACGTCGTGCTGCCAGCTGAGCCACGGCCCGGTTGGCACGAGGTGCGGGACCGTCGTATCGACCATCGCCCACCCGCGCAGAGGGCGCTCGGCGGCGGTCACATCGCCGCCGAAAGCCAGGGCGAGCGCCCGCGCTCCGTGGCCGACGCCCAGCAGCGCGGTACCCGCGGCGTCGGCGCGACGGATCCAGTCGAGCTCTGCCTGCAGCCGGCCGCTGGCTCGGGCCACGCTCAGCGGCTCTGAGCCGACGAGGATGGCGAGCGGCGACGCACCCGGGTCGGGCAGCGAGTCGCCGTGGGCGACGGTGACGGCCACGTCCAGGTCGTGGGCGAGCAGGACGTCGACGAAGGCAGGCGCGGGCCGACCGCGGCGCTCCTGAACGACGAGCGCGGCGTGCCGCCTCGACGTGGCGAAGGGCGGTGAGGGGATGTCGAGGTCGGGGGGCGCCTCGGTGGGGTCGAGCAGGGCAGTGGAAGAAGATGCGGTCATCGCTGAGACACCTCATGAACGCGAAATGGGCGCAACACAGCGTTGCGCCGCGGGGATGACGGACAGGGCAGGTGAGCACCGGACCGGCGCCGCCGCGGCGGCCCCAAGCCGGGGCTCCGGCTCAGCGGCTACATCGAGGCAAGGGATGCGCGGCGTGCCCACGGGCCGGCGGAGCGGTCCGAACGGGTAGCGGGATCGGCGCAATCTCAAGCATCTCAACCGAGTTTATCGAAAATGATGCGCCAGGGTCAACCTCGCGGTCGCGACCACGAAGGGGCGAGCGCCCGCGGGTGCCCGCCCCTTGTCCGTCGTCGTCGGCTACTTCGAGGTCAGGGCGATCCCGCGGCGGGTGACCGTGCGCTTGACGCCGCCCTTGGGCGTGTAGGTCACCTGCAGCGTCACCTTGACCGACGGCGTCTGCTTGAGCAGGGCGCTGCCGGCCTTTGTCGGCTTGACGGTGACGTTCAGCTTGCGCTGGCTTGCGACGCCGCCGGTGAACTGGCCGAACGTCTTGGAGCCTGCGAGCTCCACCACCTTGACCTTCCCGGCGCCGGGGAGCGCGAGTTGGAATTGGAGCGCGCCATGCTCCTTCGGCTTCACCTTGGCAATGACGAACTGGTTGTTCGCCAAGACGGTGTAGTCGATCTCCTGAGTTGTCACGGCGCCGTCGTCGCTGGTCGCGCTGACGGTCAGGCTGTGACTGCCGGGGATCTTTGTCTTGAGCGCGCCGCCAGAGGCGATGTCATTGCCCAGATCGTCCTCGGCCGAGCAGTCAGTGAGCCCCGTGGTGTCCTCGGGCTGTGCGCACGAGTAGGTCGGCCTGACCACCTGACCGTAGGTGTACTTGGCGTTGTTCTTGATGTGACCGACCGTGACCGTGGGCGGAGGTATGACCGTCAGCGTCGCGGCCGCGCCGGCGCTGCTGTTCCCCGCCGACGAACTGACCACGCTCGTGGCGCTCTGGAACGTCCCGGTCTGCGCCGCTGTGACCGACACGGAGAACGTGCATGAGGCGCCCGCCTTGATGGAGCCGCCGCTGAGCGAGATCGCCTGGGTCGCCGGGGTCGCGGTGATCACGCCCGTTGACCCGCAGGTTCCGTTTTCCCCGTTGGGGTTGTCGACGGCAAGACCCGTCGGGAGAGTGCTGGTGAACGAGACTGCCGACAGTGTCCCGCTGTTCGGGTTGGTGATGGTGAACGCCAACGCTGTCGCGGAGCTGTCGCTCAGCCCGATCAGGCTGGGTGTAAATGCGCTGGTGATGGTCGGAGGACTGGCGGCCAGCGCCGTCGGTACCACCGCGAGGCCGATCGCCGCCGTTGCGACCACCGTTACGGCCATGACGCCAGGCGTCCTGCGGCGTCCTCGAGGCCGTACACCTCCAGCCCTGCGTGACTCGGTGCCTCTCAACTTCCCCTCCTCCGGTCGGTCCACGTGTAAGTGCAGTAAGACGATGAAGTTTATAGGGTTTTGTGAAGAACGGCCTGCGCGAATGAGGGCGCCGACTGAGCGCGTGCGAGCGCCGTGTACCCGAACATGTCCTCGACCGAGCGCAGGAGGGAATACGGCTTGTATGTCGTCGAGACCACCTTGCCCTTCTTGGTGTGGCCTGAGAGCACGAGCGCGCCGGTGCGTGAGGCGGTCCCTGGATGCTGGGCCCGTTCTCCCGCGAACGCGAGGATCAGCACACCGTCGTCCTTGTAGGCGGGTGAGGAGAGGATCCGGGGCACCCACAGCTTGAGGAAGGCGTCCTCGGCGGCGATCCCCACCGGCTGGCTGGCCGGACACCCGACGGCGGGGGCAGGTGTCGCGTCGGTTGCGGGTACCCGTGGTGCCGGTGGACGACGTCGTGGTCGTTGTGGTGGCCGCCGGCGCCGGCGCCGGGGACGTCGTGGTTGCGGTCGACGTGGTGGACGACGTCGAGGTTGAAGCGCTGGTGGGCGTCGTGGTCGTGGTGGTGGTGGTGGTGGGAGCGGTGGCGGCGGTCGCGGCGGCGTCCTCGCAGGCCCCCGGCGCGATGAAGGAGAACTTCGCCGTCGCCGACTTGTGGGCCAGCGCGGAGGAGAGGTGGGTGAGGTCCTGGTCGTCGCTGGCGCAGTCGCCCAGGTCCAGCAGCGAGTGGAAGTAGACGAACGGGTTGTGGCGGGTGTCGTAGCCGGACTCGGTACCGGGCAGGACGGCGTTGTCGGTGGCGCCGGAGTTCGGGTGCTGGCAGGTCTGCTTTCCCATGTCGGCGATGTACGCCCTCCACGTGTCGCCCTTCGCAGTGACCTGATCGCCGATCGTCAGCGCGGTCTCCGGGTAGACGCAGCCGTTACCGGACACGAGGCCGTTGGATTTGGCGACGGCGCCCGTCCGGAATTCCTGGTACTTGACGCAGCCGGCGCTGGTGGCAGCGTTCGGCTCCTGACCGCTCACCGTCGCGAGGTAGTCGGCCAGCTCGCCGTGGCCCAGGGATTCGTAGCCGCGCAGCAGCGTCCCCTTCGCCTCCAGCGAGTGCAGATAAGGCGCCGCGGACTTGTCCGCGAACGCCGCGGCGTAGCTGGTCGTCGAGAGCGCGATCTCGAACACATGACTCACCTTCGGCAGGGTGCTGGTGGGGGTGGGGGTCGTGTTCGTTGCCGGTGTCGTGCCGGCGCCGTCGTCATCCCCGCTGCCGCCGGCGTCGGTATCGCCGCCGGTGTCGCTCAGGTCGGAGTTGCTGTCGGAGTCCGAGCGCTCGAGCCGGCGTCGGAGGCCGCGGGTGACGCTCCGGACCCGGACCCGGACCCGGACCCTGAGGAGTCCGAGTCAGTTGTGACCGGTGAGGTGGGCGTCGTGCCGGGCGCCGCGGGCGCCGCCGGCGTCGCCGTCTGCGCCGTGGCCACCGGCTCGCGAAGCGCGGCCAGCGCGGTGAGTTGCGCGGCGGTGTGTCCGGTGCCGTTGGTGACGATCACGACCGTTGCCGCCACTGAAACGACGGCCAGCACGCCGAGTGAGAAGCGGCTCAGGCGGATGTCCAGCAACGAGCGCATCAGGCGCCTGGGGTGAGGACCGCCGCGCACTGCGAGCAGAACGCGGCTCCGCGCGCGTGGGGTGCGCCGCAGTTGGGGCACTGGCCCCCGGTCGACTGGTGGCCTTCATTGAGGAGATGCTCCACCTGGGCCAGCTCGGCATCGACGCGCTGCAGCGCCGCTGCCTTGTCGATGAGTACGTCCATCTTCACGTGGTCGCGAATCGCCATCTCATAGAAGAGGCCGCCAAGCTCAGACTGCAGCAGCGCGAAGCGCTCGGTGAGCCGCTCGCGCTGGGTGACCAGTTCGGCGCCCGCAGCCGCTGGCGCTGCGGCCGTCGAGGCGGTCGCAGTTACGGCGGGCGGCGATGGCGAGCGAAACAGCTTCACGGGATGACGACGGTGCTGGGCAGGCCGCTCTGGCCGTTGACGTATGACTTGCCGGTGGACTTCTGGACCTTCTGCGCGTCCTGGGCGCCCTGCTGTTCCTGGGCCTTCGTGACCTTGGTGCCCGCGATCTGCGAGACGCTCCCGAACTTTGTCGTCGAGCTCGCCGCCTTGTGGCTCTTGGCCGACGAGGTCTTGCCAGCCGACCGCTTGTGCGACTTTGCCTTGTGCGCCGCGGTGTGAGTCGTGGCCGAGCTCGAGCGCGGGGGTGCCGGCGGCCGTGGAGGCCGGCGCGGCGGTGGTCGCTCGCGCCGCCTGGTTGCGCGTGAGGGCCTGGATCAGCTTCGCATCCTGGTTGTTGGACGAGCGACCCACCAGGACCCCGACGGCGGCCACGGCCGGGATCAACGCGAGCAGCAACGCGACACCCAGGCCACGCACACCGCTGCCGGTCTGACGCGTGCGCTTCTGTGTCGCCACGGCGCGTGACGTGCGCGTCCTGGCGGTCGCGTGGCTCAGGTAGCGCGCGGCCGGGTCGTTGACGTTGCGGCGATGCGCCCCGCAGGACACGCAATAGCGTTGATCGATGTCGACCGGGGCCGCGCACTCGTCGCACTGCTGGTAGGTCGTCGCCGGCTGCGAGCCGACCGTCGGCATCGGGGCGGTGGGACCTGCGGTCGTGTCGCCCAGGAGGGCCGGCATCGGGGCGGTCTGGGCTGCGCTCGCGTCACCCTGGACCGTCGGGGGTGCGTGACTTATCTCGCTGAGATCCATACCTGTCTCCTCATTGGAAGATCGTGGGAGCCGCCTCGATCTGGAGCCGGGCGTGGTTGATGTGGCCGAGGATGGGCAGCTTCAGCCTGCTGCTCGCGTTGCTGCCGAGGTGGGGGACGGTGAAGCTGCCGGCGGCCACGTAGCGGCCCGCCCGCTCGGCGACCGCGTACACCTGAAGCTGATACTGGGGGACCGAGGAGAGGTTGTGCAGGGAGACGGCCAGTGGCGAGGCGCCGGCGGCAGAGGTGGCCGTGGTGGGGGCAACGGCGCTGGCCCGGATGACCGGTAACGGGTTCGATCGCGGGGCGTGGTTGGAGGGGGTTCCGCCCACCACTGCGAACGGCCGAGCGTGGGCCGGCAGCCGGCGGTCGGTCGTGTAGACCCAGGTCAGCGTCCCGCCCGCCGCCACCAGCGGCAGATGCGCCTCGAAGTAGGAGAGCTCGGCCTCGGACTGCCGGTTGAGGTAGATCGGGCGCTTGCCTCGGACCCGTACCCCGACGGAGATCGGAAGATCGCTCATCGGCTGGCGAGCCGAGTTCCGTACCTGAACGATGAACGCCGTCCGGCCGCCGGTCACGATGCGGGCCACGCGCGTGACGTCGACCGCGTGGCCGGGCACCTTGACCTCCGTGGGCTGCTCACTGGCGCGGATCCGGGCCGCGTTGAGCTGGAGCCGTGCGGCTGTCTGCTGAGTGGTGGAGCATCCGCGCCAAGACGGCGGCGGTTGCCAGCAAGGCGGTCGTTGCCACCGCGGGCGCTCGACGGCCCGTCCGAGAGCTAGCCGAACGCGCCACTGACGTAGTCCTTGGTCCGCTGCTGGCGGGGGTTGCCGAACAGCGCTCCGGCGCTGGCGTACTCGACAAGCTCCCCGAGGTACATGAAGCCGACGTGATCGGCGATCCGATTGGCCTGCTGCAGGTTGTGGGTGACGATCACGACCGCCACCTCCTCCCGGAGCTTGACCACCAGGTCCTCGATGACCTTCGTCGACTGGGGGTCAAGCGCCGAGCACGGCTCGTCGAGCAGCAGCACCTCGGGTTGAGCTGCCAGCGCGCGGGCGATGCACAGGCGCTGTTGCTGACCCCCGGAGAGCCTCAACGCCGGGTGGTCCAGGTTGTCGGCGACCTCGTCGAGGAGACCGGCGCGAGCCAGCGCGTCCTCGACGCTGCTGCGCAGCGCGGCGCGCCGCGGACGCCGCTTGGCCTGCTCGCGCAGAACGTAGGCGATGTTGTCGAACACGCTCATCGGAAACGGGTTCGGCTGCTGGAAGACCATCGTCACCCGCCGCCGTAGCGCGGTCGGCTCCAGCGTCGAGATGTCGAGCCCGTCCAGGGTGATGCGCCCGGTCAGCGAGGCCGTCTTGGTCAACTCGGTCAGGCGGTTCAACGAGCGAAGCAGGGTGGTCTTGCCGCACCCGGACGGACCGATCAGCGCCAGCACCTCGCCCTGGCGGATGGGCAGGGAGACGGACTTGACGGCGAGCTTGGAGCCGTAGGCGATGGACAGCTCCTCCACCTGCATGCGATCGATCGTCGGCACCGCGGCGCGCTCCGCACGGCGCGCGGTCACGAACGACGCGTGGTGCGTGGCCGTTGCGGGCGCCGTTGACGGGCGCGTCCGGCGCGAAGGCCGGCGGGCCCTCGGGTGCGGGCCTGGCGGTCACGTTGGCCCCTGGGGTCAGCCGTCGCACCGGCGGTGGCTTTCTCAGGTCCATCGCAGCTCCCTGGAGCGGCGCCCGAACACGTCGACGAGGAGATTCAGGATGAGGATGATCACGAGCAGGACGAACGCCGCCGCGTAGGCCTTGTTGGGCTGGTTGAGGTCCCCGGTGGGGGCGTTGTCGAACACGTAGCTCGTCAGCGTGCTCCCGGTTCCACGCAACGTGCTCCACAGCGGCACGTTCCCGACGCCCTGGAGCGTCTGCGTGTCTCCCAGCAGCAGCACGATGATCGCCGTGTCCCCGATCACGTGGCCGATCGCGAGCATGTGGCCGGTGATCACCGAAGGTCGGGCCGCCGGCAGGAGCACGCGCCGGATCGTCGCGGTCTTGCTCTTGCCGACCGCGTAGGACGCCTCCCGGACGTGGTTGGGGATGGCCTGGAGGCCTTCCCGGACGGTGGAGACGACGAGCGGCAACGCCACCAGGGAGAGCATCGCCCCGGCGGCGAAGAACGACTTGCCGAACACGACCCCGTCCGAGGTCGTCTCTGAGAAGAAGCCGAGCACCTTGGAGTCGAACAGGAGGATCCCGAACAGGGCGAGCACCACCGAAGGGGCGCCGGCGAGCATCTCGACGGTCGACTCCACCACGCGGGCCAGTGCCGTCGGGCGCCCGTACTCGCTGAGCCAGACGGCGACGCCCACGCCGACCGGGCCGGCGATCCCGATCGCGATCCCGGCCACCAGGAAGGTGCCGATGATGGGATCAAGGAAGCCTCCGGTCTCGTTCTGGTTGAAGCCAACCTTCGGGTTGGTCCAGAGCATCTCGGGGCGGAGGTACCGGATCCCCTGCACCGCCAGGAAGACGACGATCGCGACGGTGACGGCGCAGAAGAGAAGGCCCAGGAACCAGGCGAACGCCAGCCCGATCCGGTCCGTGAGACGCCAGGACGCGCTGGAGTCGGCGGGGCCTCGTCGGTTCCCGTCCGACGGACTTGGCGGGGCGGGTGTCGGCTCCCGTCCACCGCTGAGGACGCCGGTGCTCATGCGCCCGCTCCACCGACATTGAAGTAGCGCTTCATCGGCTGCTTGGCGGCCCAGCCGGCAAGCGACAGGGCGGCCGAGGAGAACAGGAGGACCGCCGCCATCGCGAAGAGGGTGTGCCTCATCGGCGGGGAGTTCAGTTCGTCGGTGTTGTGCAGGATCGTCGCCGCCAGGCCGCGGGACGGCTCGAGGAAGAAGATGAGTCCGTCGGGCGGGTTGGGGGCGAACGCGGTGGAGCCGCCGACCATGCTCAGCATCACCGACTCGCCGAGCGCGCGAGCCGTGGCCAGCACGGTGCCGGCGATGAGCGCGGGACGCGCAGTCCGCACGGCGATGTTCCAGAACGTGCGCCACCGGTTGACGCCGAGGGCCAGCGACCCCTCGAGCCACCCGCGTGGAACGGATCGGAGGCCCTCGGCGAAGATCGCGATCATGATCGGGGCGATCATCAGGCTCAGGATCACCAGCGCCGCCAGCAGGCTGTATCCGCTGAGTGAGATCACCGGCGTGACGGACGCTGCGGCCTTCTGGCTGACCAGGTGGTTCCCGATCAACGGAACCAGCACGAGCACGCCAATCAACCCGTAGACCACCGACGGCACGCTGGCCAGGAGCCGGACCACGGGCTCCAAGGTCCGCTTGAGCCATGCCGGCGCGAACTCCACCAGGAACACCGCCACAAACAGCGAGCAGACGAACGAGATGATCACCGCGCCGACGGTGGTCAGGATCGTGCTCCAGATCAGCGGCCAGGCGCGGATGAGGAACTGCGGCGTCTTGTTGAGATCGCCGGAGGTGAAGATCGCCTGGATCTGCTGATCGGCGTTGCCACCCGGGCCGAACCAGTGCAGCCCGTTGTGGGAGAACGACGGCCACGCCTCCCGGAAGATGAAGATGAGCATCGCCACCAGGACCAGCACGACCAGACAGACCAGCGCGCCGAGCCCAAGCTCGGCGCGCTGGTCCTGACTGAGTCCTGGTTCCTCGAAGTCGAGGAATTCTTCATCCATATCGGTCCCGCTTGCCACGCCGGGTGTCGCCTACTTGTTGAAGGCGGCGACCGCTCCGGCCCGGTTGATGATCTGTCCGGCTGCCTTGCTGGTCCGCACCCAGTCGAAGAACTTCTCGACCTGGACATTGGGGTGGCTTGAGGGGATGACGCCCCAGTCAAACCGGAACAGCGGATAGGACTTGTTGCGGATGTTGCCGGCCGAGCAGGCCACCCCGTTGACCGAGATCGCCTTCGCCGGCTTGCCCGAGTGCGAGAGCCCGACGTAGCCGATCGAGTTCGGATCGCGCCCGACACCGATCTGGACCAGGCCGTCGGAGGTGTCCTGCGCCACGTTGGATGCCTGTGTCGCTCCACCCAGGACCGACTGCTGGAAGAACGTGTACTGCCCCGCGGTGGAGTTACGCCCGATCGGGTTGATCGTCGTGTTCAGGTTCGAGCCGCTCACCTGGCTCCAGTTGTTGTCCACGCCGAGGAAGATGTTCTTCAGCGTCGTCAACGGAACGTTGCTGATGGAGTTGGCCGGGTTGACCGCGATGCAGAGGCCGTCCAGGAACAGCTTCTCGTAGGTCGTGCCCGAGTCGCTGGGGAGCGGGGGACGGGTGTTGATGGCGAACTGCGTCCGGCCGGCCTGGACGTCCTTGACGCCGGCGTTGCCGCCATCGGCCACGTACTTGAACGAGATGTTGTGGTGGACCTTGCTGTAGCCCTTGAACAGCTCCAGCATGTACGGCTGCGCGGCGCTTGACCCGGAGCCGATCAACTTGGTCGCGCTCGCCGCCGCCGGCACTGCCAGCGTGACCACGGTGACTGCCAGGGCGCTGATGGTTCTGGCGCGCCCGGACCGGATTTTCGATCTCAACGACATTCCTCTCTCTGTGAGATTTCTCAAGTTGGTGACCGGCTCTAGCTGTGCTTCTTGACGGCGGTCTTCTTCTTGTGGGGCTTGGGCTTCGGTCTTGGCCTTGGGCTTGGGAGTCGGCACCACGTTCGGGACCTTCGGGCAGGCCTTGGCGGGCCCGAGGTTGAACGGGCCGTCCTCGGCGCCGGTGTAGTCGGTCACGACCAGTTGCACGACCGCTTGGGGAACCGCTGCGGTCCCGGGCTTGGCCGTCTTCCCGTTCGCGTTCGTCGGGAGGTGCTTGCAGTAGGCCTGGATCGGATCCACCGAGCCTTCGACGGCGAACTCGTTGGTCAACTGCGCGCCCTGCGTGCCGGTGTTGCAGTTGATGCCGTTCGACGGCGTGGTGCCCTCGCAGGTGATGCTCTCGGTGGGGCTTGGCGTCAGCCCATCGGTCTCGAACACGCTCGGCGCGGGGTCGTAGTCGTCAATCGACCCGCCGCGGTCGCCCTGCTGCTGGATGAGGATCGTGTACGCCGTGATGCCGCCGTCGCACGTGAACCGGTAGGTGAGGAGGTTGGGCTCGTCCGTAGCTGCCCCGCTGGGATTCGCCGAGACCTTCCCACCGCAGTCGGTCAGCGAGGTGGGCGTGACGGTGGCGGCGCCCGCAGTTGCGGCCGATACGCATGCGACCAGCGCGACGCTGCAGCTGAGCAACGCCACTCGGCCCAGCGAACCCAACGAATTCAGATTGCCCACACAGACCTCCATTGTCGTTTTGCGCCCAGGCCTCGCGGCTGCGTCCCGGCCGGTCGCTGCTCAGAGCACGCCCGGTCCAGGGCCTCGGTCAAGGCCACCGGCTCTTGACTCCAACTAGGCGTCCTTCGCCAATCCGCACTATGCAGATCGACTTTGGCCAGGATCGTAACATTAAGTCCACCAAGTCAGGTTTATTAATCGACTTAATGGGAAAAGCTGGCCGCGGGCCACACCGCGCCGCGCCGCACGGCGCCACGACACCTCGCGTGGCGTCCCCCGTGGACGGGCGGTCTATTCCCCGGGGCCGCTGAGGTGGCCGATGATCGTCTGCAGGGCGGTGAGCTGCTCGTGGCCGGCGCGGCCCTCGAGCCTCAGGTCGGCGGCCTGCCACGCCTGCTCCACGGGCTGGCGAAGGGCGCGGCCCGCCGGCGTGAGGAATACCCGCCGGGAGCGCTTCTCATCGATCTGACGGCGCACGTAGCCGGCCCGCTCAAGGCGGGTCAGGGCCTTGCTGACCGTCGGGGACCTGATTCCCAACCGGGTCACCAGTTCGGCCTGCGTGATCCCGTCCTCGCTCCACAGCGCTGACAGCAGCAGGTCCTGGCCGGGGTGCAGCCCGTTCGCTGCCAGCGCCGGCGTGATGGACGCACGGCTGGCTTTGACCGCCTGGAGCAACGCGTAGGTGACCGTCTCCTCGATCATGGCCCGCGAAAGGTAACCAAAACGGTGGACAAAGCAAGCTGCGTAGCATGGCCGCGTGAGCCCGAGCACCGACCAGCGACCCGATGAGCGGTTCCTCGTCACCGGCGCCCACGGCTGTATCGGCGCGTGGGTGATCCGCCACCTCGTGTCCGAGGGAGCCGAGGTGGTGGCCCTCGACGTCTCCGACGACGACCACCGCCTGCGCATCGTCCTCGACGAGGCCGAGGTGTCAGCGCTGCCAAGGGTGCAGACCGACATCACCGACCTCGACGCGCTCGAGCGCACGCTCGCCGAACACGAGATCACCAACGTCATCCACCTGGCCGCGCTGCAGGTGCCGTTCTGCCGCGCCGACCCGTCGCTCGGCGCCCGGGTCAACGTGGTGGGGACGGTCAACGTGCTCGAGGCCGTGGCGCGTCGCACGGTGGCGATGGCGCCGGTCATCTACGCGTCGTCGATCGCGGCCTACGATGCCGACGGCACGCTCGACGGGGCCACGAGCCCCGGGACGCTGTACGGGGTCTACAAGCGCGCCAACGAGGGGACCGCCGCGCTGTACTGGAGCGACCGTGAGGTGGCCAGCGTGGGCCTGCGTCCGCATACCGTCTACGGCCCCGGCCGCGACCAGGGCCTCACCTCCTCGCCGACCGCCGCCATGCTCGCCGCGGCGGCCGGCCGGCCGTTCGAGATCCCCTTCGGCGGCCGATTTCAGTTCCAGTACGCGCCCGACGTGGCCGGGGCGTTCATCCTCGCCTCGCGCTCGCAGGCTCAGTCAGCCACGGTGCACGGCCTGGCCGGCACTGCCGTGCACATGTCCGAGGTGGTCGCCGCGATCGAGGCGGGTGCTCCCGATGTGGCGGCCACGATCACGTTCGTCGACGAGCAGCTTCCGTTCCCGCCCGAGGCAGACCACGCCTCGCTGCGCGAGGTCATCGGCGACGCGCCCGAGACGGCGCTCCGGGACGGCGTCCGCGACACGATCGGCCGCTTCCGCGAACTTCTCGCCGCCGGCGCGGTCACGCTCAACTGACCGCCACCGAGGATGGCGACGGCCACGGCGAGGCCCCCGGCAATCCCGGCGAAGGCGAAGGCGGCCGCCGGGGCGAGCACCTGGACCAACAGGCCGGCGACCGCGGCGCCCGCGGCCGCTCCGGTGGATGACGAGGTGACCAGCCATGAGAACGCCTCGGTCTGCGTCCCGGCCGGCGCGAAGCGGTCGACCATGGCGTAGATGACCGAGCCGGTGGGGGCGATAGTGGCTCCGGCGAGCAGGATGATCGCGCCCATCGCGGGCAGGCTGTGCGTGCTCACGACCAGTGCCCCGTGGCAGATCGCCAGAGCCCCTAGCAGGACCGGCAGCCGCAGCGCGCCGCGCAGGCGGTCGCCCCACCGGGTGACGATGATCCCGCCGATGAACGACCCGGCACCCCACAGCGCCAGCAGCGGAGCGGCGGCCCCCGCGCCCGCGCCGTGCTTGGCCGCGGCGGTGACCCCGACCTCGGTGGCGCCGAAGACGATCCCGGTGCCCAGGTCGACGATGACCAGAACGCGAATCGCCGCGGCGCGCAGCGAGCCCCCGCGGAAGTGAGGGGCGGCGGCATCGGGTCGCCAGCCGCGCGAGGCGCGGTGGGCCGCGAAGGCGGCGGTGCCGGCGAGCATCATGAGCCCGCTGACGACGAGGGCGCCGCCCGTGGACCACAGAGCGCCGAGGCCGAGCGCGAGCGGTGGGCCGGCCACGAAGGTCATCTCCAACAGGGTGGACTCGAGCGCGAACAGCGAGGGAAGCTCAGACGGCCGCGAGACGATCGCGGGCAGCAGAGTACGGACACACGCTTCAAGCGGCGGCGTGGCGAGCCCAGCGCCTCCGGCCAGCACGATGAGCAGGGCGTGGGGGCTGTCGGCCGGCAGCAGGCCCAGGCCGATGAGCGCCCCCGCGGTGACCGTCGCGCCCATCAGGAGCACGGTGGTCTGGCCGTGCCGGTCGACCAGGCGCCCCAGTACCGGCGAGGCCAGAGCCGCGGAGATCGCATAGGCGCTGCAGGCCAGTCCCGCGATCGCGAACGAGCCGGTGATCCGCTGGGCGTGGACGAGGATCGCGATGCTGAGCATTGCCAGGGGCAGCCGGGCCACGACCGAGCTGGCCAGCAGCACGAGGCCGTCGGGGCCCGCCAGTAGAGAAGAGCGGCGTCGCGTGGTCATGACCGGCAACGTACGCGCCGGGCGGCCCGCTGATAAGAGCCATTCCCGGGCCGTCTGAGTGGTCCACTTCAGTCAGCGGCGTGCTCGCGTGGGCCGCGATCGGCGCGGGTGCGCGCCCGCGCTCAGGCGCCGCGCAGCAGATCGGCCACGGTCTCGATCCCGCGGCGGATCGCCGCCTCGGTGAGATCGCCGAAGCCGATGACGAGCTCGGGTGGCCGGGCCTGCTGGCTCCACGTGAGGTCGCTCATCGGATACAGGCCGACCGAGCGCGCGCGGGCCGCCTCGGCGATGGCGTGCTCGTCGCTGCCCTCGGGCAGGCGGGCGACGGCGTGAAAGCCGGCGGCCAGACCGCGCAGCTCGACCTCCGGAGCGTGGGTGGCGAGCGCCTCGATCAGCGCCGCGCGCTTGCCCGCGTAGCGGCCACGCATCGCCCGCAGGTGGCGGTCATAACGGCCTGACCGCATGAGCGTGGCCAGGGCCAGCTGGTCCAGCCCGGGAGACCCCCGGTCCTCGAGCTCCTTGGCCCCGGCGACCTCGTCGGCCAGACCGGGCGGACAGACGATCCAGCCCAGGCGGACGGCCGGCGCCAGGGACTTGGAGACCGTGCCGAGCAGGGCGACGTGGGCGGGCGCGAGGCCCTGCAGCGCGCCGACGGGCTCGCGGTCGTAGCGAAACTCGGCGTCGTAATCGTCCTCGAGGACGGTGGCGTCGTGCTTCTGTGCCCACGCGGCGAGTGCCCGGCGGCGGTCCGGGGCCAGGACGACCCCAGTCGGGGACTGATGGGCGGGCGTGAGCACGACCGCGCCCGCGCCGGTTCGCTCCAGTGCGCCCACGTCGACGCCGTGATCGTCCACGGTCACGGGGACCCCGCTCAGCCCCCACCACTGCCGGCCGAGCGCCGGGTCGGTATCGCCGGGATCCTCGAGGGCCACCCGTTGCGCGCCGCGGGCCGCCAGCGTGCGCAGCACCAGGTTGACGCCCTGGGCAAAGCCGGCGCAGACGATGATCCGCTCCGGGTCAGTGACCGCCCCGCGGACGCGGCGCAGGTAACCCGCAAGCACCTCGCGCAGGACGCGGTCGCCACGGGGGTCGCCGTAGCCCAGAGCCTGCGCGGGCGCCGAGCGACTCACCTCGCGCATCGCCCACATCCAGTCCTGGCGGGGAAAGCTCGCGAGGTCAGGCTGGCCGGGGCGAAAGTCGATGGCAGGCCCGCGGGCCGGCGGCGCCCGGGCGGGGACCGGTGGGGGCGCCGGCTGCGCCGCGGACGCCACACGGGTGCCCGAGCCGGTGCGCGTGCTGAGGAAGCCCTCGGCGTGCAGCTGGGCGTAGCACTCCTGCACGAGCCCGCGGGACACGCCGAGCTCGCGGGCCAGCGCCCGGGAGGAGGGAATCCGCTCCCCGGGCCCGAGCCGTCCGCTCCGGATCGCCTCGCGCAGCTCGCGCTCGAGCTGCGCGGTGAGCGGCTCGGCGTCACCGCGATTGAGGCGCACCAGCAGCTCCGGTGCCGTACCGGCCCACTCAACGGACATCAAACCGATCCTATCGGTGGTCCATTGCCCGGACGCGGGAGCCGCGGTGCAACCATGCACGGAACATGGACCTCGCGCCTGGCTATCGCGAATTTCCGCCTCCTGCGGCTCTGGCCCCGCTCGTCGAGTGCGTGTGGACGCGAGGCTGCGCCAGCGACGACGAGGTGTGGATCATGCCCGACGGCGCCAGCGACGTCATCTGGCGCCAGGGCCGCGGCACGATCATCGTCGGCCCGGACACGGCGGCTCGCGCGTACCCCCGCCTGGCCGGCGAGCTGCTGATCGGTCTGCGCTTCCGCCCCGGGGCCGGTGGTGGCGGCATCGGGATGCCGCTGGACGCGCTGCGCGACCAGCAGGTGGACGCCAGCGAGATCGACCGCGCCTTCGACCTGGACGGCGAACTGCCGCCGGCGGAGGTGTTCAGGGCGCTGCTCACGGCTGCCGCGGACCGGCGGCCCGACCCGATCGTCCTTGCCGCCGCCCCGCGCGTGGCCGACCGCGACCTCGCTGGGCTGGCCCGCGACCTGGCGATCAGCGAGCGTCAGCTGCGCCGGCGCTTTCACGCGGCCGTCGGCTACGGGCCCGGCACGCTGGCACGCGTCCTGCGTTTTCGCCGCTTCCTGGCGCTGGCTGACCGCGGCCGCGACGACCTGGCGGGGCTGGCCGTGGACGCCGGCTATGCCGACCAGGCCCATCTCACCCGTGAGAGCCGGCGCCTGGCCCGACTGAGCCCGGCGGGCCTCATCGCGGCACGCCGCACGTCGTAGGTGGATCGGGCCACGACGTCCGTTTCGTTCAAGACCCGACCGACCCCGGGACGCGATCCTTGAGGCCATGACCGTCGACCTTCCCGCCGCCCAGGCTTTCATGGCCACCCACGCCCGGCTGCTGGACCGCCGCCGCCATGCCCTACTCACCGGTGAGGGTGATGCAGCGGCGGTGCTTGCCGCGCTCGAGGCGTACCGCAACGCCGACGGCGGCTACGGCTCAGGGCTGGAGCCGGACCTCCGCAGCCCCGAGAGCCAGCCGGCTGCGGCCGGGCACGCCTTCGAGGCCTTTGCGGAGACGGCCCCACTGATCACCCCGCAGGCGGTGGCGCTGTGTGACTGGCTGGCCGCCGTCACCCTCGACGACGGCGGTCTGCCCCTGACGCTCCCGGTGACCAGCGGCGCCGGCGTGGCGCCGTGGTTTCAGAGTGCGGACTCCACGCTCTCCTCGCTGCAGATCACGGCGTTCATCGCGGCGAGCGCGCATCGGGTTGCCGATCACGATCCGGCCGTGGCGGCCCATCCCTGGCTTGTGCGGGCCACGGCGTACTGCCTGGACGCCATCGCCGCACTTGATGAGAGCCCCTTCGCCTACGTGCTCGCCTTCTCCATCCGCCTGCTCGACGTGCTGCACGGCCGGCGACCCGAGGCACAACCGCTGATGGACGCGTTGTCTGACCGTGTCCCCCGCGATGGCCGCGTGCCCGTCGCCGGCGGCGCCGAGGGCGAGACGCTGCGTCCGCTCGACATCGCCCCCGAGCCCGGCCGCCCCGCCCGCGCGCTCCTGGATCCCCAGGCGATCGCCGCCGACCTCGAGCGCCTATCCGGCGAGCAGCGCGAGGACGGGGGCTGGACCGTTGACTACCTGCCGATCTCGCCCGCGGGGTCGCTCGATTGGCGGGGATACGCCACCGTCAAGGCGATCGCCACGCTGCGGCGTAACAACGCGCTGGGGTGACCGGATCAGCGCGGCTCGAGGTGGGTGACCTCGAAGCCGAAACGCTCGGCCAGGCGCTCGGCGACGAGCGAGCGGTGGCAGGCGCGCGCCGTCGCCTCGACGCAGAGCAGCGCGCCCAGTCCATGGACGGGCAGCTGACCGACCAGCGGCTCGAGCGGTACCAGGTCGAGGATCTCCTCGGTGTACTCGCGGACGTAGTCGGGAGCGAGGCGCACGCGGGAGCGCTTGCCCACCCCCTGGCGGTCGTCGTCGCGGTACTGAAGCTGGCGCATCTCGGTGTCCGGGGCGAGCTCAGGGTGGTACTCGTAGCCGATCCGGGCGTCGGCCAGCAGCTTCTGCAGACGCTGGGCGTTGGCCCACGCGTACTGGGACCCACGCACCCCGCGCCGCTGGCGGATGTCGAGGACCTTGGTCACCCCGGCCTCGTCCAGCGTGGCGATGAAGCTCGCCGCGTCGAATTCGTAGACGCCGACGGTGGCGATCCGAGGGCTCATCCCCCGGCCAGGGCCAGCCGCGCGAGCTGTTCGATCCCCTCGTGGGATGAGGCCACCACCAAGAACCGCTTGACGTGGCAGAACAGCGCGTCGGGCACGCCGGTGACGGCCACGAGGTCGGCGCCCTCCAGGCCGGCCCAGGCCTCGGGCAGGTCGCGGCGGTTCTCAAACGAGCCCAGCTCCCGTGGGACCGCCTCCAGGCCGAAGCCCTGGCGCTTGGGATAGACGATGTAGAGGGCGTCGGGCGCCGCTGGGACGAGGACCTGCTTCCAGGGGGCGTTGACGGGCAGTTCGATCAGGCGTGGGTCGATCGTGGCAGCGATGGCTTCGTGCACGATGCGCGCCGAGCGCCGGCCGGAGGCAGCCGACAGCACCTCGCGAGCGAGGATCCCGCGGGCCAGGTCGACGGCCTCATCGAAGCGCAGCCGCTCCTGCTCGGGGGTGAGCGTCTCGTCCCAGCGCCCGTTGAACCCGCCGACGACTCCGTTGACGGTCAGCGGATGCACGCCGTCGACGAGCGACTCGGTTACCTGCTGGCCGGTGTCATTGGCGTCGACCCCCTGGACCAGACTCGCGTCAACGGCCTCGGCGACCTCGGGGTCGTCGTCGCAGGCCCGGGCTCCGAACTCCCGCCATATAAGACCGAAGGAGGCGTAGCGGATCCCATTGGCCCGGATCCCGTCGAACTCGCGCTGGTGGTGATCGAAGTCCCCTGTCGACGGGTCGTAGCGAAAGCCGACATCGACACGGAGGTCGGCGCCGGCAAGCAGGTCGCGGTCGCGGGTGCGCAGCACCTCGACGGGCTCGCCGAGCTGCATGAGCGCCGCGATCGCGAAGACCTCGTCGGCGTGAAATGAACCGTCATGGGTGGCGATGAGCATGCGCCCTGACTCTAGGGCGGGCCTGGCCCGGAACCGAGGACGGGAGCGCTCGAGAATGCGATTGTCCGTCCGATCGGCGAAACTTCACGGCGCGCACGCTGTTGTGTGCAGATGCCGAGTCCCTGGAGCCGCCAAAGCCAGGGAACGGGGAACCCAATTCGTTTGGGGCGAATCCAGCGGTGATCCGCAGGTAACGCTCGATTTTCGAGCGCGAGCCCGTCAGCTAACCCCGCAGGCGCATGGCATGTCAGCTGAAGTCGACCATTGCGGGGTTTCGCGTGTCCGTATCCAGATCCGGTTCTGTTGTTGGCGTCGCCATGGGCGCACGGGCGAGACCCACTCGGCTGTTGGCCGTGTTGGCGGCCCTGACGCTGACGCTGGCCGTGAGCGCGGGCGCGTCGCGCGCCGCCGGTGCGTCTCCCTTCCAGCGCGTGCTGCGCGTCGGGGACCACGGCGCGGATGTGCGCGCGCTGCAGCAGATGCTCACCCGGGTGGGCATCCCGACTGACACCGACGGCCAGTTCGGCCCGGGCACGAAGGCGTCGGTGAGCAGCTTCCAGGTCGACGCGCACCTGACTCCTCCGAGCGGGACGGTTGGCATCCACACCGCGCAGACCTTGCAACAGTGGGTGAGCAATGGAACGCACGCCTCCGCCCCGGCGTCCTCCACGGCACACGCGGTGCAGGCGCCCGCCGGCGGGAAGGCGACGCTCGTCAACGGGCTCGCGGTCGCTCCGGCCAATGCTCCGGCGGTGGTCAAGCAGGTGATCGCCGCGGCCAACTCGATCGCGACCACCCCGTACCTGTTCGCCGGCGGCCACGGCAGCTGGAAGTCGTCCGGGTACGACTGCTCGGGCTCGGTGGGCTTCGCCCTGCACGGCGGCGGCCTGCTGTCACAGACCGAGGACTCGGGCCAGATGGAGAGCTACGGCCTTCCCGGTGCCGGCCAGTGGATCACGCTGTACACCAACGCGGGCCACGTGTACGCCAAGATCGCCGGGCTGTACTACGACACCGCCGCGCAGAGCTCGTCCAACGACGACGACCGCTGGTCCACGCACCGCATCTCACCGGCCGGCGGGTTCGTCGTCCGCCACCCGCGGGGTTTCTGACCGCGGCCGCCGCGGCTCTCAGGACGCGTCCGGCACGACACGCGGCGTCAGCACCACGCGCAGATCGCCCCAGCGAAACGTGGTGGTGCCGCCGCCCCACGGCCGTTCCGCCGGATGGGCCGCCTGGGAGGGAAGCGGGTGCACCCCGTGGAGGCGGTGCACGTAACCGAAGGCGTGCGCGCGCAGGGCCCGCTGGGCGTGCAGCGGGTTCAGCCGCCATCCGGCGGCGAGCAACTGCGCCCCGTGCCACAGCTCCCAGTGCCAGCGCCGGAACGTGATCCGGCCCCGTGGCAGCAGGTGCAGAGCGTAGTTCAGCTCGAGTGGCTCGTTCATCGGCGCGGTCGGTAACCGGCGGGGCAGCCTCGGCCCCCGCGGCTGGCCATCGATGCTAGTGGGAGACCCGCCTGGCCACGGCCTCTGGCCCCATCCTGCCGGCATGCCAGGGACCCGGGACGGCGGGCACGCCAGAATCAACACCACATGCTCTCCATTGCCGACATGCCCATCCCGGTGCGCACCCTCGGGCTGGCCCTGCGTCCCGAGCGAGATCTCGATGCGTCGCTGCAGCTGGTGCAGGCCTGGGCAGCCGCGCATGGCGTCACCCTCGCCGGCGCGGAGGGCGACGCCCGGCTGCCCGAAGGGGTTCTCCACCGTTCCGAGGAGTCGCTGGCCGAGGGCTGCGATGTCATCCTGGCGCTCGGCGGGGACGGCACCATGCTCGGCGCCCTACGGATTGCCGCGTCTCACCGAGTCCCGGTGCTGGGCGTCAATCTGGGCACGCTGGGCTACCTCGCGGAGATCGACGCCGGTCACCTCGAGGGCGCCCTGGGCGCGCTGGCGCGCGGGGCGTACTCGATCGAGCGCCGCAGCGGGCTCGCGCTCGCCGCCCGGGAGGGCATACCGGCCCAGGTGGCCTACAACGACGTGGTGCTCACTCGCGTCCCGGGCCGCGGCCAGGCGGCGCTGGCGTTGCGCATCGACGGGGAGCTCCTGGTGCGCTACGCCAGCGACGGGGTGATCACGGCCACGCCGCAGGGATCGACGGCGTACGCGTTTGCCGCGGGGGGTCCGCTGGTGTCCCCGCGCGCCCACGGCATGATCGTCATGCCGGACGCGCCCGCCGGTCTCTTCAACCGGGCCGTCGTGCTGGCCGAGGGCGAGAGCCTCGGGATCGAGATCCTCCGCAGCAGCGCGCCGGTGTCGATCGAGCGCGACGGTCAGTTGCTGGGACACGCCGATCCGGGCGCCCGCCTGGAGATCCTGGCCCGGCCCGATGCGGGGCGGGTCGTGCGCGTGCACCCGGGTGGCTTCGCCGAGCGCGCCCGGCGCAAGCTCGGGATCACTGACCCCGCCGGGCTGGCCGACTTTGATCTCGCCGGGCACGAGCGGTAGCGACCGCGGCGCTCACCCGACGTCGCCATATCCTCCAATGCATATGGCGACGGCGCTCGGTGACATCTCCAATCGCGAGGACTGCGAACGGCTCGTCCGGACGTTCTACGGACGGGCGCTGACCGACCCGGTGATCGGGTTCATCTTCGTCGACGTCGCCAAGCTCGACCTGGAGGCGCACGTGCCGAAGATCGCCTCGTTCTGGGAGACGATCCTGCTCGGCGCGCAGTCCTACGCCGGTGGGGCGTTCCGGCCGCACGCGGTCATCAACGCCCAGGTTCCGCTGCGCGCCGGGCACTTCGAGCGCTGGCTGTGGCTCTGGCGCATGACGGTGGACGAGCTGTTCGCGGGGGAGAGGGCCGAGTTGGCCAAGAGCCATGCCGAGCGGGTCGCGCGGGCGTTTCACTCTCGGCTGCGCATGCTGGAGGCGGCGCCGGTGGACGATGAGCTCCCCACGCTGACGATCACCCGGCACGGCCCCGCCTGAATCCGGAGTTTGTGGGCGCCTGAATCTGGAGTTTGTGCGCTTTGTTGCCAGTCTTCTGGCCGGTCGCGGTGCGATCTCGTGCAGATTCACCACAATCATGACTTTCGGTGGGGTCACTCGTTACCGTGGCGGGCCCGCGGGACCCTTCCCCCGACCGATGAGGTGAGGTAACACGGATGAGTCTTGACGACGTGGACCGACCGTTGCCCGGTGCCATGCCGGCGACGGAGTCCGTGCATCGCCGCTGGGTGCTCTCCAAGCGTGCCGACGATGGTCGGCCGCTGCTCGTCCGCGAGGACCGGATCGTTCACCCGAACGGCTTTGCAGCACGGACCATGCGCTCGGAGGCCGCCGAGGCCGCCGAGGTAGACAGCGGCGCCCCCGCGCTGCACTGAGGCGCGGTGCCGGTCCGCGCGGGCGGACCGGCACACGGCCAACCGGCGAGCCGGGCGCGGGGCGCCGGTACGATGGGAGTCGGGTACGGGTCATGAGCACTTCGGAGTCACGCGAGTCAGCACAGCAAGGACACGGTCGGCTGCGCGGTTCTCTCGACGGCCCATCCAAGACGATCACGGTCGAGCCGATCCAGATCCCGGTGTCGCCACAGCCGCAGCGGGTTGACTCGCCGGACCCGGCGCGCGGGCCCGACCGCACGCGGGAGCCCGAGCGCCCCCGTGAACCCGCCCCCTGAGGCGGCGCTGCGCGATGGAGGGCACGGCCCCCGATCTCATCACCGCCGTCATCGGGTTTCGCCAGTGGCGGCTGCGCGGTGACGAGCTCTGGTCGTTCCGCGCCGACGAACCCTGGCACCGCGGCGTGCACACCGCTCGCTGCGTCGTCCATGCCCATGTAGCGCCGGCCAACGGATGCACCTGCGGCATCTACGCCTGGTATTCGCCCGTGCCGCGGGGCGCCTCGGCGCTCACCACGGATCTCGTAGCCGGCGCGGTCGCGCTGTGGGGCCAGATCGAGCTCCACGCCCATGGCATGCGAGCTCAGCACGCGATGATCGTCGCCCTCGCCCTGCCCTACTCGTGGGGCGCTAAGCGCCGTCGCATCCGGTCGGCCGCCGACATGCTCGATGTGTCTGCCGTGCCGGCCCGGCGGCTGAAGGCGACGGCGCTCGCGCACGGTGAGGTCATCCCGCGACCCATGCGCCCACCCGACACCACGCCCAACAAACGCGCGGCCCCGGGGGAGCCGGCGCCGGCCCGCCTGTACGCGGTGGCCGACGGGTATCACGAACGTCTGAAGGCGCCACCCGGCGGTGCGGGCGGCGCATGAGGCTCATCGCCCTCGGAGACCGCGATCCCGCGCACCTGACGCATCGTGAGATCGATGCGACGCTCGCGCTCCTGGCCGCTCAGGTGGACTGCGGCTGGGTGGCCACCGACAGCGCCGAGGCGCGCGACCTCGATGCCGCCGACGCCGTGTGGCTGCTGCCGGGCACCCCATACCGCGACGACGACGCCGCCCGCGCGGCCATCCAGCACTGCCTGGCCACGGGGACGCCGTTCCTGGGCACGTGCGGTGGGTCACCCCGGTCGCCGGGAGCCGGCTGGCCGAGATCTGCGGCGTAGCTGGGATCAGCGGGAGAACACCAGCCGCGCATGCACGAGCAACTCGCGCAGCGCAGGGCTGGGCTCCGGGCGCCACACCAGGGCCAGGATCGACGCGATCTCGATGTCGGCGATCGCCGATGCGCGCAGGCGGCCGTCCTGGGCGGACGCCATCGATTCGCTGAGGATGGCGACGCCCAGGCCCCGTTGCGCCAGATCGGCGACCGCGTCCGGAGCGCTGGCGACGAGCGCGATCTCCGGTGCGAGGTCGTGTACCGCACACGCGGCGTCGAGCACCGCCCGCACGCCGGTGCCCCGCGGCATGCAGACGAGTGGATGGGCGGTGACCTCGGCCAGCGTGCAGGTGACGCTGCGCCTGTCGAGGGGGTGCCCGGCGGGTACGGCGGCCACGAGCCGCTCGGACACGATCGTCAGCGCCTCCAGTCCGTCAGGCGTGCGGCCCGCCGCGCCGATCAGGGCCACATCCAGATCGCCGGCGCGCACCTGCTGGGTGAGTCGGTCTGAGTTGTCCTCGCTGAGGGAGATCTCGATCCCCGGGTGCGAGCCCCCGAAGGCGGCGAGGGCATCGAACAGCGGTGTGATCGTGCAGCCGCTGACCATCCCGACGTCGAGCCGGCCGCGCAGGACGCCCGTGACGTCGTCCACCGCCTGGCGGACCGCTTGTGCCGCCCCGAGCACCGCGCGGGCGTGATCGAGCGCCGCCCGCCCGGCCGCGGTCAGCGTGGCGGTGCGCGCCGAGCGGTCGATCAGCTTGGCGCCCAGCTCCTGCTCGAGGCGGCGGACCTGCGCGCTCACCCCTGACTGGCTGATGTGCACCCGCTCGGCCGCGCGAGTGAAGTTGGCCTCCTCGGCGACCGCCACGAAGTACTCGAGCTGTCTCAGTTCCATGACGAGAGCTTCTGATAACAAGAATAACAATCTGTTGCGCTTCTGGTAGTCACGGCGCAGACTGTGGGCACGCACTCCGATCAACCGCTACGAAAGGAGCACCCGTGAACACCAGGGAGAAGGCTCAGACGCCCGAGGATCTGACCCGCCTGTTCGTCGAGCGCGCCAACGCTCGCGATGCGGAGGGGGTCTCGCTCCTCTACGAGGACGACGCCGTGATGGCCTACCCGCCCGGCGAGGTCACCGTCGGCCGTGAGGCGATCCGGACGCTGTTCGAGCAGTTTCTGGCCAAGGCGCCGACCTTCACGCCCGAGCCTCCGCTGCCGACGCTCGTCAACGGCGAGCTCGCGCTGACCTCCACGCCTCCGCACGATGGGGCCGGGGCCCGCGCGCAGGTGGTCCGCCGCCAGCCCGACGGGACCTGGCTGCGCGTGCTGGATCAACCCGAGTTCGTCCCCACCTCGGGCTAGGGCTCCAAGCAGCCATCTGGCGCGCACGCCCGCGGCGATGCCGTCCGTTGCTCCACTACAGTTGTCTGACCTTGGGACAGGACGTCTCAGAAAGAGAGGGGCCATGAGCCTGGAACTGATTGGAGCCCGGGAAACGGCGGACGGCATCGCCGTGACGTTCGTCACCGAGCGCGGCATCGAGCCCCTCGAGGGCAGTTGCGACGAGATCGCGCGCCTGGCCACCGTCATGCAGCAGGTCAGCGCCCTGGCCGCTCTCAACGAGAACGAGCGCGTGTGGATCGACGAGGTCGCGGTCGGCGACGCGATCGTGAAGCTGGGGCTCAACCCGGGCCGCCAGGGCCGGGTCAAGATCATCCGCCGCTAGCGCAGGTCGCCGCCGCGGTGGCGGGTGAGGGCACGACTAGGCCCGCCGACGTGGCGGGGGTCCTAGACTCGAACGGGTGCCCTCTGGGATGTTCAACATGACCCTCGGCAGGGCCGCCGAGCGGGTGCCGGGCCTGCGGCGCGATCCCGGTCATCAAGCTGCTCTCCGCGGCCGAACTGGCCCTGCTGGCTCGCGACCATCTCACTCGGCTCAGTCCGTCTGAGCGCCGGCGCCTCGTCGTGCTCGTGCGTGCGGGGCGTGGGCGCCGCAGCCGTCTGACGGACGACGAGCGCGACGAGCTCGTGATCCTGCTGGCCAAGCTCCAGCCGCGGACGCTCGTCGGCGAGGCGATCCATCGCCTATCGCCGGTGCCGCTGCCCCGCCGGCTTGTGTTCGGGCCGCGAAATCGTTCCTAAGTTCTAAGTTTTGACGGTCCAGGGACCGTGCAATCGCGCAAGAAATGCGCGTTTGGACATGAGAAACTCGGAGCGGTGACCCGAGTCGAACGGACAGCGAATCTGGCCGGCGTGGTGCTCCCGTTCATCGGGACGCTGGCCGCGATCGTGATGCTGTGGAACCGCGCCGTCGACCTGACCGACCTCATCATCCTCGTCGTCATGTACATGATCACCGCGGTCGGGATCACCGTCGGCTTTCACCGCCTGCTCACCCACCGCGCCTTCGCCAGCTACCCGTGGGTGGAGCGAACGTTCGCCGTGCTCGGCTCGCTGTCGGTCGCAGGGCTCGGTCATGGACTGGGTGGCCGATCACCGCAAGCACCACGCGCACACCGACCGCGAGGGCGACCCCCACAGTCCGCACGTCGGCCACGGCAGCGGCCTGTCGGGCCTGTGGCACGCTCACGTGGGCTGGCTGCTGGAGACCCAGGGCCAGGCCGACTGGAAGAAGTACGCCGCCGAGCTCTACGAGGACCCGGCGATGCGAGCGATCGGCCGCAGCTTCCCGCAGTTGGCCGTGCTCTCACTGCTCATCCCGACCGTGGCCGGCTGGGCGCTGCACGACTTCACCGCCGCCGGGGCGCTGCGCGGCCTCGTCTGGGGCGGGCTGGTGCGGATCTTCTTCGTGCACCACGTGACGTGGTCGGTGAACTCGGTGTGCCACTTCTTCGGCAGCCGGCGCTTCGACCTCGAGGACCACTCCACCAACGTCGGGTGGCTGGCGGTGCTCTCGCTCGGCGAGTCCTGGCACCACAACCACCACGCGTTCCCGCGCTCGGCCTACCACGGCCTGCGCTGGTGGGAGATCGACGTGTCCGGCCTGATCATCGCCGGGATGCAGCGCGTGGGGCTGGCCTGGAACGTCGTGCGGATCAGCCCCGAGCGCCAGCAGGCGCGGGCTGTGACCGCCTCCTGAGCCTCAGGCCGCGGCCGGCCGCGGCCGCGCACTCCGCGCACAGCCCGGAGATGACGACCTCGACCGCCTGGGCGGTGAACCCGGCCCGCGCCGAGGCCTGCTCGAGCGTCGCGGTGTCCAGCTCGCCGTCGAGGTCGTCCACGCGTCCGCATCGCCGGCACACGGTGTGCTGGTGGGGCTCGGCGCGAGCGTCGTAGAGCGTCGCCCCCGACCCGGCGTCGATCCGGCGCACCAGGCCGAGATCGACGAGCAGCTCGAGTGCGGCATAGACGGTGGGGGTCGAGGTCCCGGGCAGTTCGTGGCGGACCGCGCGGCGGATCTCGTCGGCGGTGGCATGGCGGCCGCGCCGGCGCAGCTCGCGCAGGATCACAAGCCGCTGCGGCGTGGCGCGTTGGCCGCGCTGGTGCAGGAGCTCGACGAGGTCAGTCGGCGGGGTGGGGATGGAGGAGCGGCTGGCCATGGGGGAAGCGCCCTAGGTTAAGGGAGGCCTAATTCTAACACAGTTGTTATAATTTTTTGTGTGGTCGAGAGCCTGAGTCAGCTGCGCAACATCGACGAGCGGACGCTCCTGCTGCGCTACGTGCAGCCGGGCCTGGTCGGGCTGATCGACGGCACGCTCTCCACGCTGGCGCCGATCTTTGCCGCGGCCGTGCTAGCGGGCTCTCACGCGGCGCTCTTCGTCGGGCTCGCCACCGCGGTGGGCGCGGGGATCAGCATGGGCTTCTCCGAGGCGCTGTCGGACGATGGCCGCGAGACCGGCCGGGGCTCGGCGGTCATGCGCGGGGTCGTCACCGGGTCGATGACCGCGTTCGGAGGCGTCTTCCACTCGCTGCCGTTCGTCATCGCCGACGTGCACAGCGCCCTGGTGGTCGCCGGCATCGTGGTGGCGATCGAGCTCGTCGCGATCTCCCTCATCCGCAAGCGGTTCCTCGCCGTCTCGCTGCGCACCAGCCTGCTCCAGGTCGCGCTGGGCGGTGCGCTCATCGTTGCCGCCGGCGTGGGCCTGGGCAACGCCTAGCGGCGCCCGGAACCCATAGGCTTACCGCCGTGGAGTTGGCCGGCAAGCACGTCGTCGTCACCGGAGCCGCCAGCGGCATCGGCCGGGCGTGCGCGACCCGCTTCGCCTCCGAGGGCGCCCGCGTGGTGCTGGCCGACCGCGACGCGGCGCGGGTGGGCGCGGTCGCCGATGAGATCGGCGGGCTGGCGGTCGTCACCGATGTGGGCCGCGAGGCGGACATCGTCGCCCTGATCGCCGCCGCGCAGGAGCGATACGGCCCCATCGACCTCTTCTTCTCCAACGCCGGCGTGGCCGGCCCTGGCGGAGGCCCCGAGGCACCCGACGACGAGCTCCAGGCCACCTGGGAGATCAACGTCATGGCGCACGTGTGGGCGGCACGCGCGCTCGTGCCCGGTTGGGTGGAGCGCGGCGAGGGCTACCTGCTCAGCACGGCGTCGGCGGCCGGCCTGCTCACCCAGGTCTCGGCCATGGCCTACTCCATCACCAAGCACGCGGCCGTCGCGCTGGCCGAGTGGCTCGCCATCACCTACGGCGACGCCGGGATCAAGGTCTCCTGCCTGTGCCCGCAGGGCGTCCGCACGCCCATGCTCGATATCGCCCTCGAGGATCCCGTCGGCGCCGCGCCGCTGCTGGCCGGCGGGCTGAAGGAGCCCGAGGAGGTTGCCGCCGCCGTCGTCGAAGGGCTCCGCGACGAGCGCTTCCTCATCCTCCCTCACGAGGAGGTGGCCAGCCACATGGCGCTCAAGGGGGCCCAGCCCGAGCGCTGGCTGCGAGGGATGCGGCGGCTCGTGCGCCAGGCGCGCGAGGCCCCGGACCAGGCCTGACCGGCACGGGGATGGTAAATCTGCCCTCTGGGGGCACCTTTGCCATCCAAGTCAAGCGCGGTCGGCGGCCCGCTCGAGCTCGCGCCGGAGCCGCGGCCACACCCGCCGCAGGCGCGTGCCTGCCGCCGAGGCTCCGTCGGCCTCTCCGTGGCGGGCACAGCTCTCGAGCTGCTTGAGGACCCGCAGCGCCGGCTGGGCATCGATCATCAGAGCGCTGTTGCGCGCTGAATGGGCCGCGGCGGCGACCTCGGGGAGGTCGCCGCACCCCAGCCCCTCGTCGATCCGGGCCATCTCGGTGGTCAGTTCGGCCATGAGCGTGCCGACGATCACCTCGCGGTCGGCGCCGAGCAAACCCTCGAGCTCAGTGAGCCGGCTGACATCGAGCTGGGAGTTCGCGGCGGGCATGGCCTCAGGGCTTGCAGGAGAATATGCCTCGCGGCGCCCTGCGCGAAACCGGAATCATTGGTGTAGGTGCAGCGCCCTGCGCACCTTGCGCGAGAAGGTGCCGAAGTCATTGTGGTGTGCGCTGGCCAGGCCGGTGACGCCAATCGTCATCACGATCAGCCCCGCCACCAGCGCCAGGATGGCCAGGACGGTGGGCCAGCGCGCCTCGAGCCACTCGCGTCCCCGGGTGAGCACGAGTTGAGCATCGGGCCCGGCGAAGCGCAGCACGCCGAGGATGGCCAGGAGCGGGAGGATGAAGCAGACGTTGAAGATGACCAGCAGGACGACGATGCGCACGACGCCCACGTTGGCGCCCACCACGGCGGCGATGGCCGCGAAGTACGGAAACGCGGTGGGCAGCTCGACGGCGGTGATGGTGGCGCCCAGGATCGCGCTGGACCGGCCGTGTGGGTTGATCTCGGGCGCCTCGCTGCGCGCCAGGCGCTTGCGATACCCCCACAGCACCGCCGCGGCCACGAGCATCGCCCCGCCGGCGACGGTCTCCAGCACGTAGCCGAGGTGGCGCCCCGGACGGGGCACCAGCGACAGCAGCAGCTCGCCCGGGCCCAGCGCGATGATCAGCCCGCCCAGCAGGTAGACGCCGAAGACGGCGGCCGTGAACTGCGCCACCTGCCGCTTGGCATGGTCGCCGGCGGCGAGATAGAGGGCAGGGGCGATCGTCGTCGGGTTCAGCGAGTCGGCGATCCCGATCGAGACGACGAGGCCGATCAGCCGGATCATGCGCCGACCGCGATCGGGATGGGCATCGGCGCATTGTTCCTGAACCACGCAATCTCTCCTGCTCAGCCGCGCCTTGCCCGATCGCGGGCGCTACACTCTCCACGGCGCCGGGCGGCGTTTATTCACACGCCCGCGGCGGCTCATCCCTACCAGCAAAGAAGCGCAAAATGGCCCGTGGAGACGTCCGGATCGCCGCAACCCTCGCCTGCGAGGAGTGCAAGCGCCGGAACTATCAGACCAACAAGAGCAAGCGGAACAATCCGGAGCGACTGCAGCTGCGCAAGTACTGTCGCTGGTGCCGGTGCCACACTCCGCACCGCGAGACGCGCTAGCGCGCGCCGACGTCAGTGGCTCGTAACCGCAAACGCCGCAGTGCAGGGCGCGGGTCCCGGTCGGGTTCCCCCGCTCAGCGAGGCGTGGCCACGGCCAACGGCAACCGCACCGAGGACGCGCCGGATCCGATTGAGCACGCCACGCCCGATGTCGAGCTCGCCGAGGCACAGCTCGCAGTCGGGCGTCCGGAGTACGTCGACGCCGAACCGCCGGCCGACGCGTCTGCCGACGAGGGGCCCGTGGACGACGAGCTCGACGACGAGCGCGACCCTGCCGACCCCGGCGACGAGGAGCCCCTCGACGCGGAGCCATCCGGCGACGGCGGCGGAGGTGGCTACGATGAGGGCGAGGACGATCTCGGCCCGGAAGAAGGCGGATCCGGCCGCGGGGGTCGCAGGGCGTCGACCGCAGTGTCGACGCGGCGCGAGAACCCCGCCCTCCGCATCGTGCACTTCCTGCAGGGAAGCTGGCGCGAGCTGCAGCGGGTACAGTGGCCTGATCGCCGGCAGGTGATGCAGGCCACCGGAGTCGTGATCGGCTTCGTCATCGTCGCCGGTGTGTTCTTGGGCGTTGCCGATCTCGTCGCGCAGAAGATCGTCAAGCTCATCCTTCCCTAAAGCTTTAGTCCCTCTGAGAGAAACATGTTCCGCTGGTACGTCGTCAATACCTATTCAGGCCACGAAAACAAGGTCAAGCACAACCTCGAGCACCGCGTCGTCTCGCTCAATCAGCAGCGCGCCGTGCGCCAGATCATCGTCCCCACCGAGTCCGTCTCGGAGATGAAGGACAACCAGAAGGTGACGGTGGAGAAGCGCACCATGCCCGGCTACGTGCTCGTCCAGATGGACCTCAACGAGGACTCGTGGTCGCTGGTCAAGGGCACGCCTGGGGTCACCGGGTTCGTCGGTGCTTCCAACGAGCCGGTGCCGCTGACGCAGGCCGAGGTCGACCGCCTGCTGCACATGGAGCCCCAGGAACGGCCGCGCAGCCGCGCCCAGTTCTCGATCGGCGAGTCGGTCAAGGTCGTGTCCGGTCCGCTGTCGGACTTCAGCGGCGAGATCTCCGAGGTCAACGAGGACGCCCAGAAGCTCAAGGTCCTGGTGTCGATCTTCGGCCGCGAGACGCCGGTCGAGGTGGGCTTCGACCAGGTCAAGAAGATTTAATAGGGAGGCGTGATGCCGAGCATTCCGTTCAGAACGCGGGACTGGATGTCCCGCGGAGGAGCCACCTCGTAAATGGCAAAGAAGGTTCTCACCCAGATCAAGCTGCAGGCTGTGGGCGGACAGGCGAGCCCGGCGCCCCCGGTGGGCCCGGCGCTCGGTCAGCACGGCGTCAACATCATGGAGTTCGTCAAGGCGTTCAACGCCCAGACGCAGTCCGACATCGGCACCGTGATCCCCGTCGTCATCACCGTCTACGAGGACCGCTCGTTCACCTTCGTGACCAAGAGCCCACCGGCGGCAGTGCTTATCAAGCAGGCGCTCTCGCTGGAGAAGGGCTCGGCCGAACCCCACCGCGACAAGGTGGCGAAGATCACGCGCGACCAACTGCGGGCGATCGCTGAGAAGAAGATGGCCGACCTCAACGCCAACGACGTCGATGCCGCGGCGAAGATCATCGCCGGCACGGCTCGGTCGATGGGCGTGGACGTCGTCTGAGCTCTAGGAGAAACGAACGATGGCCAAGCACGGAAAGGCATACCTGGACGCCAAGCAGCGCTTCGACCGCGGGCGCGAGTACAGCCCGGCGGAGGCGATCGCGCTGGTCAAGCAACTGTCGACTGCGAAGTTCGACGAGTCCGTAGAGGTGCACGTCCGCACCGGGCTTAACGTCCGCCACGCCGACGAGCAGTTGCGCGGGACGATCGCCCTGCCCAACGGTCTGGGCAAGGACGTCAAGATCGCGGTCTTCGCCCAAGGCGACAAGGCGCGCGAGGCGGAGGAGGCCGGCGCTGACATCGTCGGTGGCGAGGACCTCGCCAAGCAGATCCAGGAGGGCTTCGACGACTTCGACGTCGCCATTGCCACGCCGGACATGATGCCGATCGTCGGTCGGCTGGGCCGGATCCTCGGCCCCGCCGGAAAGATGCCCAACCCCAAGGTCGGCACGGTCACCGTCGATGTGGCCAAGGCGGTCGGCGAGTCCAAGTCCGGCAAGGTGGAGTACCGCACTGACCGCACCGCGATCGTGCACCTCGTGATCGGTAAGAAGGAATTCGAGGAGCGGTCGCTGCTGGAGAACTACGCCGCCGTCATCGATGAGCTGATCCGGGCCAAGCCCGCCGCGGCCAAGGGCCGCTACATCCGCTCGGTCACGTTTGCCAGCACCATGGGGCCGGGCGTCAAGGTCGATCCGTCGCGCACCCGCGACATTGTCGAGGAGCCGGTCGCCGCCTGAGCGCGGCCGATCGGGATGAGTGCCTAGACTGAAAGCCAGCAACCCCACGAGACGAAAGCCTCAGACCTTCGGCCGCCAGTGCGCGTAAGCCCGGAGCAGGCGGAGTTACTGCAAGGCACGCGGCGCCCGACGCCGCTCCCTCTCACTGACGCCCGCCGACCAGCGGGCGTTTTGCGTTGAGAGAGAGCAAGGTATGAACAGAGACCAGAAATCCGCCGTTGTCGAGGAGATCGCCGGCCAGCTGCAGGAGGCCGAGGCCATCTTCGCCGTCGACTACCGCGGGATCACCGTCGACCAGATCGCGGAGCTGCGGACCAAGCTGCGCGGGGTCGACGCTCGCTTCCGCGTCGTCAAGAACTCGCTTTCGGAGCGGGCCGCCGACCAGGCCGGCATGGAGACGCTGAAGCCGATGCTCGTCGGGCCGACGGCGCTGGCGCTCGTCAAGGGCGATGCCGCACTGGCGGCCAAGGCGCTCAGCGACACCGCCCGCCAGCTCAACAACGTGCTCGACTTCAAGGGCGGCGTGCTCAACGGGTCGGTGCTGACCGCCGACGATGTGCGCTCGATCGCCCGTCTGCCAGCTCGTGACGTCCTCTACGCCCAGCTGGTGGGCACGGTCGCTGCGCCGCTGACCGGCCTGGCCCGAGGGCTCAACGCCCTCATCGGCGGGCTGGCGATCCAGCTGCAGGCGATTGCCGACCAAGGCCTGGTCAGCGGTGAGGCGCCCGCGGCCGCCGCGGCTGCCGGCCGCCGCCGGAGGCCGCCGAGGCTGAGGCTCCGGCCGCCGAGCCCGAGGCTGAGGCCCCGGCCGCCGAGCCCGAGGCTGAGGCCCCGGCCGCCGAGCCCGAGGCTGAGGCCCCGGCCGCCGAGCCCGAGGCTGAGGCCCCGGCCGCGGAGGCTGAGGCCCGCCGCGCCCGAGGCTGAGGCCCCGGCCGCAGAGGCCGAGGCTCCGGAGGCGCCCGCAGCCGAGCCCGAAGCACCTGATGACACTGAAACCGAAGCCGCGTCGGACGCGGCGACGTCCGACGACTAAGGAGGAAACATGGCCACCACAGAGGAATGGATCGAGGAGCTGAAGTCGATCTCCGTCCTGGAGCTCTCCGAGCGCATCAAGGCGCTGGAGGAGGCGTTCGGCGTCTCCGCAACGGCCGTTGCCGCGGCGGCGCCTGCGGCGGCCGGCGGCGGTGACGGCGGCGGCGAGGCGGCCGAGGAGCAGTCGGCGTTCGACGTCATCCTCACCGCGGCCGGCGACAAGAAGATCCAGGTGATCAAGGTCGTGCGCGCGGCGACCGGCCTGGGCCTCAAGGAGGCCAAGGCACTCGTCGACGAGGCTCCCAAGCCCGTCAAGGAGGGCATCGACAAGGCTGAGGCGGAGAAGCTCAAGGCCGACCTCGAGGAGGCCGGCGGCTCCGTCGACCTCAAGTAGTCGCACTGCGCGCGCACCCGCGCGCGTGCCCAGATGTGACCGACGCGCTCCGTGCCCCGCACGGGGCGCGTTGTGCGTATGTAAGAGCGCTTCGGAATTTCTTCGTCGGCTCTGACTTTGGTGTTCGCTGGCCGTGGTGATCTATGGCCATGACCATTCAAGCCCAGCTCCCTGACCGGGCTCCTGGCGACGCAGCCCGTCACGATCCTCCCACCGACGGGATGGACTCGAGCCTCCCGTTCGTCGTCGACCCCTACGTCCTTCTCGATACTCGCACCCGCGAGCGATTGATCCCTGAGGCCGGCGCCCCCGCCGGTCGCTACCTCTCTCTCGAGCACGAGGGCGAGGCCAAGCTCATCACGCTGGAGCGCCCGATCACCCACATCGGGCGCGGTCTCGTCGCCGACGTGCGGCTGGAGGACGCCCAGGTCTCTCGCCGCCACGCGATCCTGGCCGTCCGCGGCGACGGCGCGCGCATCCTCGACGACCGCAGCTACAACGGCACGTTCGTCAACGGGCGCCGGATCACCGTCCACCACCTCACCGACGGCGACGTGATCCGCTTCGGCCGTGCCGTGTTCCGCTTCACCGAGATCGAGGCGCGGCGCAGGGCTGAGCCGCTACGCCGCATCCCGCTGGCGGGGCGAGCGCGCCACGCCGAGCCGCTGGACCCGACGGCCGCTTGACCCACCCCATCTGTCCATCTGCCCCGGCCGCGACGGCCGGGCGAGTCCAAGGAGACGGTCCAATGGACTACTCGCCGTGCAGATAGCTCACGATCACCCCTGAAAGCGCCGGCCATCGTGCCGGCGCTTTCCGTTGCGGGTGTATGCGCTGGGATGAGGCGAGAGTTGGGGGGACGCGCGCTGGGTCGGTGCGATGAGCGTTAGCTTCTGAGTGCACACCCACTGGCTCTTGGAGATCTCTGCATGCGCGTGCTTGTGACCGGCCATAGCGGCTATATCGGTTCGGTGTTGACTCCGTTGTTCGAGGAGGCCGGCCACGAGGTCGTCGGAGTGGACCTTGAGCTGTTCGCCTCGTGCACGTTCAGCGAACCCCCGGAGCTCGAGTCGATCACCAAGGACGTCCGCGACATCGAGACCGAGGACCTGGCCGGGTTTGACGCGATCGTCCATCTCGCGGCGGTCAGCAACGACCCGGTGGGCGATCTGAACCCGCAGGCGACATACGACATCAACCACCTGGCGTCGGTGCGCTTGGCCGAGCGGGCCAAGGAGGCCGGGGTCGGGCGCTTCCTGTTCTCCTCGTCGTGCAGCCTCTACGGTCGCGCCGGCGACGACGAGCTGCTGGATGAGGACGCCGCGTTCGCCCCCGTGACGGCGTACGGCCGCTCCAAGGTGCTCGCCGAGCAGGACATCGCTCGCCTGGCCGACGATTCGTTCACTCCGACGTACCTGCGCAACGCGACCGCCTATGGCGTCTCGCCGCGGTTGCGCGCCGACATCGTGGTCAACAACCTCGTCGGATACGCGGTGACCACCGGCGAGGTGCTCATCCAGAGCGACGGCACGCCGTGGCGTCCGCTCGTTCACATCGAGGACATCTCGCGCGCCTTCCTGGCCGTGCTGGAGGCCCCGTCCGAGATCGTGCACAACGAGGCATTCAACGTCGGCTCGAGCAGCGAGAACTACCGCATCCGCGAGATCGCGGAGATCATCGAGCAGGTCGTGCCCGGCGCAAAGGCCACGTTCGCGGAGGGTGGCGGCCCCGACAAGCGCTCCTATCAGGTGGATTGCTCCAAGATCCAGCGGGTGCTGAAGGGCTTCACGCCGCAGTGGACCGTGCCGGCGGGCGTCGAGGAGCACTACAAGGCCTACACCGCCCACGGCCTCACCTTCGAGGAGTTCACCGGCTCGCGCTACCTACGCATCAAGCGCGTCCAGGAGCTCCAGGACGCCGGCCGCCTCGACGAGGACCTGCGTTGGCTCGCCCCAGTCGAGTCCAAGCGGTGATCTTCGCCGCCACCCGACTCAACGACTCTGTGATCGTCGACATCCAGCGCCACGCCGACCAGCGAAGGGCCTGAGGGCGGGTTTGCGCCGGTAACGGTGTGAATGACCGGATGCGGGGTTTTCTTGCCCTCATCCCGATTACCCCCTACACTGCGCCCGGTCAGCCAATAGCCGTAGCCGCCCAACAAGGGGGCGCCGCGCCACATACGCGGCAGCCCAGGGCGGGGTCCGTGAGAGCTGAGCGGTCCTCCACAGGGCACCAATGCCGTGTGCTATCTTTGCTGGTCGCGCTCACTTGAGCCGTTAAAGCTCAGGTTGCGTCCAGTTCTCCCTCTCGACCGCCCGAGGAGTCGCCGTCTTGGCAACCGCTCACGCCCCCCGGACGCGCCGTAGTTTCGCGCGTCTGACCAAGGTCCTTGAAGTCCCCAACCTGATCGATATCCAGCGCAAGTCATTCGAGTGGCTGACCGACCTCGAGAACGGCGGCCTGCGTGAGACGATCGATGACATCTCCCCGATCGAGGACTACACCGGCAACCTGGCGGTGCAGTTCGGAGAGTTCACCTTCGACGAGCCCGTCGCCAGCTTGGAGCAGTGCCGTGAGAAGGACCTCACGTATGCGCGCCCGCTGACGGTCACCGTCGCCTTCATCAACCGAGAGACCGGTGAGATCCGTGAGCAGAGCGTGTTCATGGGCGACTTCCCGTGGATGACCGAGCGCGGAACGTTCATCATCAACGGCACCGAGCGCGTCGTGGTCACGCAGCTGGTCCGTTCGCCGGGCGCCTACGTCATGGAGCCCAAGGACCGGGAGAAGCAGGTCTTCATCGCCAATCTGATGCCGGCTCGCGGCTCTTGGCTGGAGCTCGAGATCGACAAGAAGGGTCGCGTGTACGTCCGCATCGACCGCAAGCGCAAGCTGCCGGTCACCGTGCTGTTGCGCGCGATGGGTTACGCCTCGGACGAGGAGATCCTCGCTCTCTTCGACAACTCCCTCTACATCCGCAACACGGTCGAGTCCGATCCGGAGGTCACGCGCACCGAGCAGGGCGCGCTCATCGAGCTGTTCAAGAAGCAGCGTCCGGGCGAGCCGCCGTCGATCGACGCCGCCAAGTCGCTGCTCAACCAGCTGTTCTTCGACCCCAAGCGCTACGACCTCACGCGCGTGGGCCGTTACAAGCTCAACTCGCGGCTGGGCCTGGACATCGACCTGGACACCAGGACCCTCACGCACGACGACATCATCGCCCTGGTCCGCGAGCTCGTCTCGCTGCCCAAGCTGCTCGGCATGCCCGAGGAGCCCGGTGACGTCGCCAAGCTCGACTATGCCGCCGAGGCGGTGTCGATGCCGCGCGAGCCCATCCAGGACCACCTCGACGAGTACGAGCACTTCGGCAACCGCCGACTGCGCACCGTTGGGGAGCTGATCCAGGAGGCGTTCCGGATCGGCCTGTACCGCATGGAGCGCGTCGTGCGCGAGCGCCTCACCACCGAGGACGCCGACACGATCACCCCGCAGACGATCGTCAACATCCGCCCGGTCGTGGCGGCGCTGAAGGAGTTCTTCGGCTCCAGCCAGTTGTCGCAGTTCATGGACCAGACCAACTCGCTGGCCGGTCTGACCCATCGCCGGCGCCTGAACTCGCTCGGTGCCGGTGGTCTGACTCGCGAGCGGGCGCCGATCGAGGTCCGCGACGTGCACCCCACGCACTACGGCCGCATGTGCCCGATCGAGACCCCGGAGGGCCCGAACATCGGCCTGATCGGCTCGCTGTCCTCCTACGCCGAGATCTCCGAGTACGGCTTCGTCATCACCCCGTATCGGGTGGTCAAGGGCGGCGTCGTCACCGACGAGATCGTCCGCATCGACGCCACGCAGGAGGAGGAGCGGATCATCGCGCAGGCCAACACGCCCGTCGATGACAAGGGCAGGCTCCTGGGCGACGAGATCCTGTGCCGGACGCAGGCGGGTCAGTACGTGACGGTGACGCCGGAAGAGGTCGACCTCATTGACGTCTCTCCCGAGCAGATCTGGTCGGTGGCGACCGCAATGATCCCGTTCCTGGAGCACGACGACGCCAACCGGGCGCTGATGGGCTCCAACATGCAGCGCCAGGCGGTGCCGCTGCTGGTCACCGATGCTCCGGTGATCGGTACCGGCATGGAGCGCCGCGCAGCGATTGACACCGGCGACGTCGCCGTGGCTCGCGCTGACGGAACCGTCTCCTACGTCGACGCCGAGCAGATCGTCGATCGACGGCAAGGACGGCGGTAAGGACGAGTACGAGCTCCAGAAGTTCATGCGCTCCAACCAGGGCACGCTCATCCACCAGAAGCCGATCGTGGATGTCGGCACCGCGGTGACGGAGGGCGACGTCCTCGCCGACGGCTCCGCCACCGATATGGGTGAGATGGCGCTGGGCAAGAACCTGCTCGTCGCCTTCATGTCCTGGGAGGGCTACAACTTCGAGGACGCGATCATCCTGTCCAAGCGCCTGGTCGTCGACGACGAGCTCACCTCGATCCACATCGAGGAGTACGAGATCGACGCGCGCACGACCAAGCTCGGCGACGAGGAGATCACGCGTGACATCCCCAATCGCTCCGAGGAGTCGCTGCGCAACCTCGACGATCGCGGCATCGTCCGCATCGGCGCCGAGGTCCAGTCCGGCGACCTGCTCGTCGGCAAGGTCACGCCCAAGGGCGAGACCGAGCTGACGGCTGAGGAGAAGCTGATCCGCGCCATCTTCAAGGAGAAGGCGCGCGAGGTCCGCGACACCTCGCTCAAGGTGCCCCACGGCGAGGGCGGCGTCGTCATCGACGTCAAGACCTTCAGCCGCGACGACGGCGACGATCTGCCGCCGGGCGTCAACGACCTGGTCCGCGTCTTCGTCGCCAAGAAGCGCAAGATCGCCGAGGGCGACAAGCTGGCCGGCCGTCACGGCAACAAGGGCGTCATCTCCAAGATCGTCGACCAGCAGGACATGCCGTTCCTGGAAGACGGCACGCCGGTCGATGTGATCCTCAACCCGCTCGGTGTGCCGAGCCGAATGAACCTGGGTCAGATCCTGGAGACCCACCTTGGCTGGGTCGCCGCCAACGGCTGGTACGAGGACGGCTCCGAGGCGCGCAAGCACGCCACCAACGGCGGCTCGCGTCCCGACGGGCGCCCGGGCAAGGTCTACGTGGCCACGCCGGTGTTCGACGGCGCCACCGTGGCCGACGTCGACGAGGCGCTGGTCCGCTGGCAGGACGAGCATCAGGCCAACAATGGGCTCATCCGCATGGACGTCGACAAGCGCCGGCGCGAAGGCGAGCAGGCATCGGGCAAGACCACGCTGTTCAACGGCCGCACCGGCGAGCCGTTCGAGGAGCAGGTCACCGTCGGGTACATGTACATCCTCAAGCTGCTGCACCTGGTCGACGACAAGATCCACGCCCGGTCCACCGGCCCCTACTCGCTCGTCACCCAGCAGCCGCTGGGCGGCAAGGCGCAGTTCGGTGGCCAGCGCTTCGGCGAGATGGAGGTGTGGGCGCTCGAGGCCTATGGCGCGGCGTACACCCTCCAGGAGATGCTCACCATCAAGTCCGACGACACGGTCGGGCGCGTGAAGGCCTACGAGGCGATCGTCAAGGGCGAGAACATCGCCGAGCCGTCGATCCCCGAGTCCTTCAAGGTCCTGCTCAAGGAGATGCAGTCGCTGGCGCTGGACGTCAACGTCGTCTCCGAGGAGGGCGAGCGCGCGGAGATGCGCGAGGAGGACGACGACCTCCTCAGAGCAGCCGAGGAACTGGGCATCGACCTGTCCGGCGTGCGGGCCACCGACGGCGCCGCTGCCGACGAGACGGCCGAGCACGAAGGCGAGACCGCCGAGGCCTCCGAAGAGGAGACCGAGGAGGAGGACGCGGATCTGCAGTCCGGAGAGGACCTCGAATCCGAGGACTTCAGCTCGGACGAGGACCCGATGCTGGACGCCGAGGTCCCGGCGGGCGACGCCGAGGGAGTTCTGGAAGAAGACGAGGCATAAGCGGCGGTGCAGACCCCATCACGGAACTGTCCTTCTCCGAACAGATGCCATGACGGGGCCTCGCCCCACCGCCACCCCGCCACTCGAGATTTCAAGCACAAGGATTCACTTTGATCGACATCAATAATTTCGACGCAATCGAGATCGGCCTCGCCTCCAGTAAGCAGATTCGCTAGCTGGAGTTCCGGCGAGGTCACGAAGCCGGAGACCATCAACTACCGGACGCTGAAGCCCGAGAAGGATGGGCTGTTCTGCGAGCGCATCTTCGGTCCGACCAAGGACTGGGAGTGCTACTGCGGCAAGTACAAGCGCGTCCGTTACAAGGGCATCGTGTGCGAGCGCTGCGGTGTCGAGGTGACCCGTTCCAAGGTGCGCCGTGAGCGCATGGGTCACATCGACCTGGCCGCGCCCGTCTCTCACATCTGGTTCTTCAAGGGTGTGCCCAGCCGCATCGGCTACCTGCTCGACATGGCTCCCAAGGAGCTGGAGAAGGTCCTGTACTTCGCCGCGTCGATGGTGACGTGGGTCGACGAGGAGGCCCGGGCCAAGGACACCGAGTCCCTCGAGGGCGAGGTCAACAAGGTCCTTGACTCCTACGCCGCCGAGAAGGAGGAGCGCGTCCTGGAGCTCAAGGAGTCTCTGGCCCGCCGCGAGGAGTACCTGAACTCGGCCAAGACCGGCCGCGACTTCTCCGACGAGGATCACCTGTGGGCCGAGACGCTCGACGTCAACGTCGCCAAGCTGTCTGACGACGAGCGCGAGAAGATGCTCAAGGACCTGCGCAAGACCTTCGGAGCCGACATCGACGACACCGAGGCCTACATCGAGGACGCCGCCGAGCGGATGCGCCAGGTGTGGGAGCTGTTCAAGTCGATGAAGCCCAAGGACGTCATCAACGACGAGACGACCTTCCGCGAGCTGCGCGACCGGTTCGGCTCCCCCTACGGCTTCGGCGAGTACTTCCGGGGCGGCATGGGCGCCGAGGCGGTGCGCGACCTGCTCCAGCAGGTCGACCTGGACGCGGAGTCCGCGGACCTCCAGGAGCAGGTCAAGACCGCCAAGGGCCAGAAGCAGGCGCGCGCGGTCAAGCGCCTGAAGGTCGTCTCGGCCTTCCTGTCCTCGGGCAACAAGCCCGAGATGATGGTGCTGGAGGCCGTGCCGGTCATCCCGCCCGAGCTGCGCCCGATGGTCCAGCTCGACGGTGGCCGCTTCGCCACGTCGGACCTCAACGACCTCTACCGCCGCGTCATCAACCGCAACAACCGCCTCAAGCGGCTGCTGGACCTCGGCGCGCCGGAGATCATCGTCAACAACGAGAAGCGCATGCTGCAGGAGTCCGTCGACGCGCTGTTTGACAACGGCCGCCGCGGGCGTCCCGTCACCGGCCCGGGCAACCGGCCGCTGAAGTCGCTGTCAGACATGCTCAAGGGCAAGCAGGGCCGCTTCCGCCAGAACCTGCTGGGCAAGCGCGTGGACTACTCCGGCCGGTCGGTGATCGTGTCGGGCCCGTCGCTGCGCCTGCACCAGTGCGGTCTGCCCAAGCTGATGGCGCTGGAGCTGTTCAAGCCGTTCATCATGGCCCGCCTGGTCGAGCGCAAGTCCGCGCAGAACATCAAGGCGGCCAAGAAGATGGTCGACTCGATGATCCCCGAGGTGTGGGACGTCCTGGAGGAGGTCATCCACGAGCACCCGGTGCTGCTCAACCGCGCGCCGACGCTCCACCGCCTGGGCATCCAGGCCTTCGAGCCGGTGCTGGTGGAGGGCAAGGCCATCCAGGTCCACCCGCTCGTCTGCCACGCCTTCAACGCCGACTTCGACGGCGACCAGATGGCGGTCCACCTGCCGCTGTCGGCGGAGGCCCAGGCCGAGGCGCGGATCCTGATGCTGTCGGCCAACAACATCCTGTCCCCCGCGCACGGCGCGCCGCTGGCGACGCCGTCGCAGGACATGGTGCTGGGCGCCTACTACCTCACCTACGGCCCGACGCCAAGGAACTGGCGGAGATGGACCCGTCCACGCATCGACCCGCGCCCGCACGTGTTCCGCACCGCCCAGGAGGCGGAGTGGTCCTACGAGCACCGCGTGGTCAAGCTGCACGACCTGGCCGAGTACCGGCCGCATCGGCCGTGAGGGCGGCCACCTGCTCACCACGGTCGGGCGCGTCATCTACAACGACAAGATCGAGCGCGCGCTCCAGGAGGCGCTGGGCGAGCAGTTCGACCCCAGCACCTACGAGTTCATCAACCGCTCGATGCGCAAGAAGGACACGACCCAGATGATCGACGACCTCGTGCAGCTGTACGGGGCCCCGACGATCTCCCAGGTCCTGGACGCCTTCAAGGACGTCGGGTTCCAGTACGCGACCCGTGCCGGCGTGACGTTCTCCAAGAACGACGTGCAGACGCCTCCCTCCAAGGAGGAGATCCTCAAGCGCTACGAGAGCGAGCTGATCACCATCGAGGGCCAGTACGAGGACGGCGAGATCACGCAGGAGGAGCGCCACGAGGCGGTCACCGGCCTGTGGGATCGCGCCACCAACGAGGTCGGCGAGGCGCTGACCGCGCACCTGGAGCCGATGAACCCGATCGCCATGATGGCCAACTCGGGTGCCCGTGGCTCGTTCTCCCAGATTCGCCAGCTGGCCGGCATGCGAGGCCTCATGGCCAACCCGAAGGGCGAGATCATCGAGCGTCCGATCAAGGCCAACTTCATGGAGGGCCTGACCGTGCTCGAGTACTTCATCAGTACGCACGGCGCGCGCAAGGGTCTGGCCGACACGGCGCTCCGTACGGCCGACTCGGGCTACCTGACCCGGCGGCTGGTCGACGTCTCCCAGGACGTGATCATCCGCCAGGATGACTGCGGCACCGAGGAGTTCATCGACAGCCCGGTGTCCCAGCTGGAGGTCGATCCCGAGACGCGCCGGCTGCGTCCGACCGGCGAGGTCAATACCGACCTCATCGGGCGGATCGCCGCGCGTGACATCACCACCAAGCGCGGACGCGTCATCGTGGAGCAGGGCAAGGAGATCGATCGCGCCGAGCTGGCCGATCTGTTCGAGGCCTACCAGGACGACACCGACAAGGGCGAGGTCATCACGGTCCACGTCCGCTCGGTGCTCAAGTGCGAGGCCCCGACCGGCGTGTGCCAGGCGTGCTACGGCCGCTCGATGGCGAGCGGCAAGCTCGCCCAGATCGGTGACGCGGTGGGCATCATCGCCGCCCAGTCGATCGGGGAGCCCGGCACCCAGCTGACGATGCGGACATTCCACACCGGAGGCGTCGCCGGCGCCGACATCACGCACGGTCTGCCGCGCGTGGTGGAGCTGTTCGAGGCGCGCAAGCCCAAGGGCCTGGCCAAGATCGCCGAGGTCGGCGGCAAGGTGTCGATCGAGGACTCCGACAAGGCGATCACGGCCGTGATCACCGACGACGGCGGCGAGGAGCATCGCCATACGTTCCCGCGGCGCACCATCCTGTACGTCGAGTCCGGTCAGAAGATCGAGCCCGGCACGCAGCTCAACGAGGGGTCTTTGTACCCGCACGAGCTGCTGGCCGTCCGGGGCCGCACTGAGACCGAGCTCTACCTCGTCCGCGAGGTCCAGGAGGTCTACAAGTCCCAGGGCGTGGACATCAACGACAAGCACATCGAGCTGATCGTGCGCCAGATGATGAAGAAGGTGCGGGTCGACCAGAAGGGCGACACCGACCTGCTTCCGGGCCAGTTCGTGGACCGCTACGAGTACGCCAAGCTCAACAACGCCATCATCGACGGCGGCGGCGAGGCGGCGCAGGCCGAGGAGATCATCCTGGGTATCACCAAGGCGTCGCTCAACACGGACTCGTTCCTGTCGGCCGCCTCCTTCCAGGAGACGACCAAGGTGCTGACCGACGCGGCGCTCGAGGGCAAGATCGACCGGCTCAACGGCCTGAAGGAGAACGTGATCATCGGCAAGCTGATCCCGGCCGCCACGGGGCTCAAGCGCTACCGGCGGATCGAGATCGAGCCCTCCGAGCCGCTCCCGCGCGGGATCGACGAGGTGGGCCTGCTCGATCACGACGACCTGGCCGCCGAGCTCGGCCTCACCGACGGCGAGTCGCTCAGCGGCTTCGGCGGCGGGATCGAGGCCGACCTGTCGGACCTGGAGAACATCGGCAACGGCGGCTCGGCGCTCGGCTTCGCCGAGGAGCTGGCCGACCTGGACGTCCCCTCCGACGATGGAGACTCGTCGGACGAGTAACGCTGTGACAGCCGGCGCGCAGGCTCGCCTCACCAGCTACGAGCATGAGCTCGGAGACTGGGTGCGGGCGCGTCGCGCGCCGGATGTCCGCCTTTCCGGACTGCTTCTGGACCGCGAGCTGTTGGGCTACCAGCACTCGCGGGCGCAGTTCTCCAGCTGGCTGGAGCCTCCGCGGCCTCAGCTGACCCTGATGATCGACCTGGACGGCGCGCTGCACGCCGACGGCGAGGCGCTGCCCGACGCGTGGATCAGCGGCCTGGATGACCGGCCGACGATCGTCGGCTTCGGCGACACCTACGGGGCGATCGATCTCAAGCTCACGCCGCTGGGCGCCTACACGCTGACCGGGAGGCCCCTGTCGGAGCTGACGGGCGCGTGCGTTCCGGTCGAGGACGTGTTCGGTCGCCCCGGACGCGAGCTCGTGGCCCGCGTCCGCGAGACCCAGAACTGGGATGTGCGCTTCGACCTGGTGGAAGCCTTCCTGCTGGCGCGGCTGGCCGCCGGACCTGAGCCGCATCCCGCGGTGTCCTGGGCGTTCGAGCGCCTGCGCGCCACGCAAGGCGCGGTCCGCGTGCACGCGCTGGCGGCGGAGCTGGGGTGCAGCCGGCGATACCTACGGGACGGCTTCGTCCGCGAGGTTGGGCTTCCACCCAAGACGGTGGGGCGCCTGATGCGCTTCCACCACGTGCGGGAGCACATCGGGCGGGCGCCGACGCGCTGGTGCGACGTGGCCCACAGTGCCGGATATGCCGACCAGTCGCATCTCAACCGCGAGTTCCGCGAGCTGGCGGGGACGACGCCGAGCGACTTCGTCTCGCGCCTCATCCCCGACGGCGGGGTCATCGGGGACCGCTCCCATTAATCCAAGACCCGTGGCCGCGTCGCGGCTAGCGTCCCACCCATGACCGATCAACTCCGCCCCAACATCTTCCCCGCCATCCGCTACACCGACGCCGATGCCGGCATCGCCTTCCTCACACGCGCTTTCGGCGCCACCGAGAAGGCGGTGCACCGCGGCGAGGACGGCGTCGTCCACCATGCCGAACTTGCCCTGGGAGCCGGTCTGGTCATGGTCGGCCAGCAACGCGAGGACGGCAAGCTCGGCGGAGAGGCGCCGCGCGCGCTGGCCTCGACGATCAGCCTCTACATCACCGTGGACGACCCCGACGCCCACCACGCCATCGCGTGCGAGGCCGGCGCGACGGTCGTGCGCGAGCTTGAGGACACGGACTACGGATCGCGCGAGTACTCGGTCCGCGACCTCGAGGGCAACCTCTGGTCGTTCGGCACCTACGACCCGTACGACTACCCGTGAGCCGTTGAGCCGGCGCGCCCGAACCCTGCGCTACGGCGCCTCCATTGCGGTGGCGCTCGTCGGCGTCGCCTGCGGGGCGACCATCCCCGGGACTGCCGGCGGGACCGCGGCCACGGTACTGGTGGGCATCGGGCTGGTTGGCATCGTCAGCCTCATCTTCTACGAGGTCGGGCTGACCGAGGACCGTGACCGTGCGTCGGCGGCCGGCCGCGATGGTGTTGCAAAGGAGGGCCCCCGCGCGGCCAGCGACGCCGCACACCACGACTCTGAACCGCCGCAACCGCCCGGCACTCCCGGCGAACACGACGGCGGCCGCATCCGCCCCCTTGAACGTCGGCGGGGCCAGCGGCGACGATTGCGCTGAGCGCTCGCCGCCGGCCCGCCGCTTCCCCTGCCGAGTCCCGGCGGTGACCCGCTGTGGACTCTCGGTGATCATCTCGTGACGATCGCGTCGCGTTGTACCGCATTTCTTCCAACTCACCCGCGATCTTGGTAAGGTTTGTGGAGGTTGGGTTCGAACGGGGAAACGAACCAACTTCTGTAGAAAATCGAATATTCCTTTGAGTATCTCCGGGGGTTCACTGAGTGACTCGAATTGCGGTCGGGCGCATGAGCGCGGGGGCGCGCTCATCTAGCGTCCAACGGCCAAGGCTGGCCCTGTGGGTCGTCGCTGCCCTGTGCGCGGTCGCGACTGTCGTCTTCGTGGGCTATGGGGCCGCACAGATTTGGCAGCTTCATACGGCGGATGCGGCTCTTCGCTCCGCGATCGAGACGGGCATCACCCTGTCGGCGCTGGTCAGCGCCGCCCTTCTCCTCGCCCATTTCCGGCAGACGCGGATGCTGCGCGACCTGCTGCTTCTGGCCGGTTTGGCCACCACCGCGCTGACGGACTTCATCTTCAACGCCCTGCCCGCCTACCACTACCAGACGGGCATCTACGGCGCGGGCGCCCGGATGGCCCTGACCATCCTCATCGCCGGCACGTTCTTGGCGGTGGCGTTCGCCCCGGGCGAGCGCGAGGTGCAGGCGGGCCGCCGGCTCGCCGCGATCGCTGTGCCGGCCGCGTTCTACTTCGTCGCGTTGGGCGAACTGGTCGACCTCATCGCCGGACCCGTGCGCGAGCGAGGGCCGTCGGGCGCCTACGGTCCCGTCGCCACGTCGCTGTCGTTGATCTGCTGCGTCCTGCTGCTGATATCCGCAGGCGGGTTCGCTGTCCGCCACCGTGATGGAGACCGTGCCGCGGGGCTGCTCACGATCGTCGCGCTGTGCTTGGCCGGGGCGCAGCTGGGCATGCTGGGCCTCGGCGTCGCGCCCCCGGACTGGGTCACGCCCTCCGACGCCCTGCGCGTCGCGGCCTACGGGCTGCTGCTTGCCGCCGCCGTCGGGATGTACCGGCGCTCCCAAGTTCAGGTGGCTCGGGACGCGGTGAGCGCGGAGCGCCTCCGTATCGCCCGGGACCTGCACGATGGCCTGGCGCAGGATCTCGCGTTCATCGCGGCTCACTCCGAGCGCTTGGCGCGCGAGTTCGGAGCCGACCATCCTCTGGCCATCGCCGCCACCCGCGCGCTGGCCGCGTCCCGAGGGCAGATCGTCGACCTGGAGGCCTCACAGGCTTCGAGCACCGAGGCAGCGCTGCGGGAGGTGGCGTCGGAGATCTCAGCGCGACACGGGGTGAACGTGTCAGTGACCGTCGACGGCGACCCCCAGCCCGAGCAGAGCGAGCACGAGCGCACCGAACTCGTGCGGATCGCGCGTGAAGCCATCGCCAACGCCGTGCGCCATGGCGGCGCGCGTAATGTCACCGTCCGCCTCGGCTCGCGCCGCAACGACCTGATGCTCCGCGTGTCCGACGACGGTTGCGGCTTCGGCCGTGCCGCAAGCGAGACCGCCGGCACCGGGCTCGGGATGCGCACGATGCGCGCACGCGCCAAGTCCGTCGGCGGGCAGGCTCGTTACCCGTTCGCGGGAGTCCGGCGGCGCCGAGATCGAGGTCATCGGCAAGCCGTAGGCACCAAGATGTAACCCTCGTGTTGCCTGGGTGAACGCACCGCCGGACCATCCGGCTCATTGTGGATCCCGGTCGGTTGGGCCACGATGACGTCGCCCCATGGCGGACGACGTTGCGCACTCACGACCGGACGAGCTCGAGGTGCTCTTGAGCATGTCCACGCGCATCCGGGCGGCGCAGCGCGTTGACCCGCAAGAGATCGAGTGTGCACTCGAGGCCGGCTTCGGCGTCCTCATCGCGCTGGAGGTGGAGCTCTCGCGGATGCAGGCGTCGGCGCGGCGCGACGGGGCGGTGCAGCCGGCGGCGGCGGGTGACGTCATCGCCCAGATTGAGGCCATGCGCGAGGCCCTGACCGAACTGCGCACCCTGGCCGTTCCGCCGGGCCAGGCGCGCATCGGCTACGGGTTCGTGCTGCCCGGCCAGCATGGCCGGGCGCACGCGAGCCGCAACTGAGGCCAGACAGCCGCCGTCCTACGCGGCGGCTACCAGCTTCGGCTGGCTCTCGGCCTGCTCGAGCTTGCGAGTGATCCCGCGCAGATCCACGAGCACGTTTGAGCGCTCCAGGACGGAGGCGTAGTCGATGCCCGGGTGCGCCGTGACAAGTACGACGGCGTCATAGGCCGCCACGTCGTCGAGCGACACGCTGCGCAGGTCCATCGCACGCAGTTCGGGGACGTACGGGTCGTTGTAGGAGATGACCGCGCCGCGACCGGCCAGCACCTCCATGATCCGCAGCGCGGGCGACTCACGGATGTCGCCCACCCCGCCCTTGTAGCTGGCGCCGAGGATGAGGATCCGCGATCCCTTGACCGACTTGCGCGCGTCATTGAGCGCGTGCTCGACGCGCTCGGCGCAGTAGTAGGGCATCTGCTGGTTGATCTTCCCGGCGAGCTCGATGAACTCCGTGGACATGTGGAACTCGCGCGCGCGCCAGGTCAGGTAGAACGGGTCGACGGGCAGGCAGTGGCCACCCATGCCGGGACCGGGCTCAAAGCGCATGAAGCCGTACGGTTTGGTCGAGGCCGCGTCGACGACCTCCCAGATGTCGAAGCCCATACGGTCGGCGAGCATCGAGAGCTCGTTGACGAGCGCGATGTTCACCGAGCGGAAGATGTTCTCCAGCAGCTTGGTCATCTCCGCGACCTCGGGGGTCGAGACCCGCACCACCTCGTCGCAGATCTTCGCGTACAGCGCGCCGGCGCGCTCGGTGCACTCGTCGGTGATGCCGCCTACCACCTTCGGCGTGTTGCGCATCGTGAAGTCGGTGCGGCCCGGGTCGACGCGCTCGGGAGAGAACGCGACGTTGAGGCCGTCGCCGGCCTTCAGGCCGCGGCGCTCGAGCAGGGGCAGCAGGCGCTCCCGAGTCGTTCCCGGGTACGTGGTGGACTCGAGCACGACGAGCTGCCCACGCTGCAGGACGTGACCCAGGGCCCGGCCGGCGCCGATGAGCGGCTCCAAGTCGGGCTCGCGGTTGGGGGTCAGCGGGGTGGGCACGCAGATGATCACGGCGTCGGCCCGCGCTAGCGGAGCGAAGTGCGTCCACGGGCTGGATGCGCGGCAATACCGCGGCCAGCCGCTCGGAGCTGATGTCCTCGATATACGACTGGCCGGCCTCGATGGCCGCGATCTTCCTCTCGTCCAGGTCAACGGCGACGACGTCCTCGCCGGCTTCGGCAAACGCGACCGCCAGCGGCAGCCCCACGTAGCCGAGCCCGATCACTCCGATTGTCATGGGAGGGGTCTCCTTGTTTGCGCAGCGGTCTTCACATCCAAGAAACGGGCGCGACTCCCCTGGACTCGCGCGCCCCCTGCGTCTCCATCCAGGTGAACTCGGAACGCCGAGACAGATCCGGAAAAAAGACGACAGGCTCCCGCGCGAGTCAGGGGGCTCGGCGGCCGTTGGATTCGCATGCGTGCTAAGGGGATCGTCATGCTCGAGCGGGCGCTGCCTGCCGCCGGGCGAACGGGCGACACCATCGGCGTTCCTGCCCTGGAGGACGTCGCCAACAGACCGATCGTGCACCACGTGCTCGATGCGCTGCACGACGCGCGCGTTGAGGATGTCATCGTCGCCGGAGCCGCCGACGCGGTGATCGACGCCGAGGCCTGCCTGCGCCGTTACCGGCGCGGGTCCATGCGTCTCGAATACGCCGTGTTCGGCGCCGACCTGGACCTGGTCCATCGGCTCCGCGCCGCGGCCCCCTTTGTCGGAAACGAGCCGTGCGTGGTACATCTGGCCGATGGTCTCCTCGGCGACAAGCTGGTCCCATATCTGAAGGGCGCCACCGCGAGATCGACGGACCTGACCGTGCTCGCCGGCCGGGGCGGACGGAGCAGGGCCGGCCGCCCGTCCCACGCACATGACGTGCGGCTCGGGCTCGGGCACCGCGTCGGCGTCGGTCTGTTCGGCCCGGGTGTGCTGTCGCAGGTGTGCGATGCCGAGGGCGGCGAATTCCTCTCAGACCTGCACGTGCTGGCGGACCAACTGCGCACGCTGGGCGGCCGCGTGGAGATCCGTCCGGTCGAGGAATGGCGGCGCTACGCCGGCAACCCGCGCGACCTGCTGGAGCTCAACCGACTCGCCCTCGACGGCATGCGCGCGTCAGTCATCCCCATCAACGCTCAGGGAACTCAGATCGAGGGCCGGGTCCAGATCGATCCGACGGCCACGGTCACCTCGAGCGTGATCTTCGGCCCGGTCGTGATCGGACCGAAGGCGCGGGTGGCCGACGCCTACATCGGCCCGTATACGTCGATCGGCTCCGGGGCGACGATTGAAGGGGCGGAGATCGAGCGGTCGATCATCTCGCCGGATGCCAGCGTGCTGCATGTCGGCGGGCGCATCGTCTCGAGTGTGGTGGGTCGTGGAGCGCGCGTCTTCCGTGACTTCTCGGTTCCCCGGGCCATGCGCCTGCAGATCGGCGCGGGCGACGAAGTCGCCCTTTGCTGAGCCCGGGACGCCGTCTCGGCTGAGTCAGGGTCAGGGAGGGGGACGTCGCGCCGGTCTGGCACGACGTGCGCCAGATCAACCGCGGGCGAACGGCGGTGCCGAGCGGCCGAGGATGACCGCCAGCGCTCGTCGCTCGTTCTTGGCCCGTGCCGCGAAGGCGTCGCGCCGGGTGCCGAGGGCGCCGAACGCCATCGCACGCACGAGGTGATTGACCACCGCGGCGCGGCGCATCCGGCGGGCGTTGCGGTCGCTGAAGTGCTTGCGGGCGAAGAGCACTCTGGAATAGGTCAGCTGCGCGAGCAGGTCGCCCGCGTACCCCTTGTTCCGGTGGTGGATCACGGTCATCACGGGGAGGTGGCGCACGTCCCAGCCAGCCCGCCGGCAGCGGTAGCACCAATCGGTCTCCTCGGAGTACAGGAAGAAGCGCTCGTCGAGCCCTCCGACATCTCGCACCGCTTCGGCGCGGGCGATGAGAAAGGCGCCGCACAGCCAGTCGGCCGGAGATTCGGTCTCATACCGCGACATGCGCGTCTCCACCTCGCTGATCCGGAGCTGCTTGGCGAGCCGGCCGGGGGCCAGCGCCTCGCCCAGCATGCGAACTGGATCCGGGTCACGACGTATCGAGTAGTCGATCGATCCGTCCGGGCCGCGCTGGATCACGCTCGCCATACCCACCTCGGGGCGCGCATCGAGCATGGCCACGAGCAGCTCCAGTGTGCCGGCGGTGACCTCGATATCCGGGTTGAGCAGCAGGACGTAGCGTCCGCGCGTGCGCTCGAGCGCATCGTTGTTGGCGGCGGCGAAGCCGATGTTGTCCGCGCGACGCACGTCGATGTCCGGCCACTGGCGCTCGATCACGTCCGCGACGGGATCGGTCGATCCGCTGTCCACCACGTGCCAGTCGACGCTGATGTTCCCGGTCGCGGCGCGGGCGGATCGGATCGTCTGCACGGCGAGGTCCGGCCGATTGTGGGTGACGACGATGACGCTGAGGTCAGGTCGGTTCAGAGAATCGTCCATCACCGTAAATAACGGCGGCCGCGCGGCTTTTCTCACTGCGGCCACGGGATCGGCGGCCTGCGAGTTCCGGCCGGGGGAGCGCGTTGTTGGAGTGGAGGTCTCAGACCGTGAAACGCAGCTACGTCATCCTAGGAACCGTGCCGTGGGACGGCCCGTGGGCGGTGGACCAGAACATGGCCCACGCGCTTGCCGGCCATCATCAGGTCCTGTACGTGGATCCGCCGCTCAGCCCCGCCAGCCCGTTCCGCTACGGGCTGCGGAGCGTCAACTGGCCGCGGATGGCGGCCGTGCTCAATCGTCGGGTACGCGACCGTGACCGACTCCAGGTCTTCGGTCCGCTGGCGCTGCCGCCGCTGACCGATCCTCGCATGCATTCCGCCTCCGTCCCGCTGGTCCGCGCCCAGATCAGGCGCGCCGTGCGCCGGGCGGGGATGGCGAATCCTGTCGTCCTCGCCTACGGCTTCCTGCACGACCTCGCCGGCGCGTGCGACGAGCAGCTGCGCGTCGGGGTGATCATGGACAACCTTCCGGCCGGGGCGGTGCTGCTGGGGCGCGACCGGGGTGAGCTGGAGCGAGAGGTCGCCGCGAATTGCCGAGCGGCCGATCTTCTCTGCGTGCCGTCACAGCCCGTTCAGAGTCTGCTGGCCGAGGATGGGTGGCCCAGCGAGCTGCTGCCATTCGGTTTCTCCGAAGATCTCGCCTCGCTCTACGACGCGGCCGCCCCGCCGCCGGAGTACGCGTCCCTCCCGCGGCCTCTCATCGGCTACACCGGCGGCATCGACGACCGGCTCAATTTCGAGCTCATCGTGCGGCTTGCCGACAGGTATCCCGAGGGCTCGCTGGTGTTCGTGGGCGCGATGAGCCCACGTCTGACCGACGAGGCGCGGGCCGCCCTCGGCTCGCGTCCCAACATCCACCTTCTGGGGGTGCGTCCCCGCGACACGCTCCCCGCCTACGTACGGTACCTGGACTGCGCGCTGCTTCCGTACATCGACTCGGAATGGACCCGGTATCAATCGCCGCTGAAGCTCTGGGAGTATCTGTACTCCGGAGCGCCGATCGTGGGCATGGGATCCGCTGAGCTGCGCCGCTATCCACCCCCTCTCGTCGAGTACGTCGACAGCACGGATGAGGCGGTCGCGGGCGTGGAGCGGGCCATCGCGGCGGGGGACGGCGGCCGCGAGGAGCGCCGCGCGTTCGCTCTTGCCAACACCTGGGATGCGCGAGTCAGCACGCTTGACGCGCTCGTCGACGAGGCGCTTGACCGGCGCAGCCCCGTCGCTCAGGCAGCCTGAGAAACGCCTGGAAACGCCAGGAAGTCTGCTGGCGCGGTAGGCCGTCCGGCGAGCGTATCCGCGGCCCCGGCAGACCAGTTCCGTCCTTGATCGCGTAGTGTTGCGCGCCTTGCCGCCGACGGGACCCATGTTTAGGGCGGCTTCTTCCCGGTGAGAAAGACGCCGAGGTAGAGGCATCGTCTCCATGACGACGAAACATCCGCGACGCATCACACCCTCGCGTCTCTGGCGCGCCCTGACGCTCTGCGCCGTGTGCATGTGTCTCACCGGCGGCATCGCGGTGGGCGCCCGGCACGCAAAGGCGCCGATGCCGAAGGTGCTCGGCAATACCGCGGTCGAAGCGACCGTGGATCACAACGCCGCGGGTCGCGCCGAGGCGTTCCCCTTCAAGGCCGCGAAGAGTGGGACGGTGACCCAGCTCGACGTCTACGTGGATCGGCGCAACGGCGCCCGGGTGCTGTTTGCCGGCCTGTACAGCAACAGCCACGGCCACCCCGCGCGCCGGCTGGCGTGGCGCAAGATCGTGGGCCCCAAGCGCGGGCACTGGAACCGGGGCACCATCCACACGACCGCGGTGAAGGCGGGGCGCACCTACTGGGTCGCTCTGCTCGGCAGGCGTGGCGCCGTCTACTTCCGGGACCGGCGGGGCGGGCGCTGCGTCAGCGAGACCTCGCGCCAGAGCCGCTTGTCATCGCTGCCGTCGACCTGGCGGCGCGGCCATCGTTGGCATGACTGCCCGATCTCGGCGTTCGCGAGGGGGCATCTGGTCTCGGCCGGTCGGGCTCCAACCGGTCCGGCGCCTGCGCCGGTCACCCCGCCAGCACCGCCACCGTCGTCGCCGGCACCACCGCTCCCCAACCCCGGCAAGAACTGCGCCGGAACCGCACGCTCGGGGACGGTCAACCAGGCCACGCTGGACGCGTGCGGGTTCCCGTCGATGGACAACACCGGCCCCCCGGCCGGGACGGCGTTGACTGGCTCGGGTGGCTTTACCGCCTCGACCGCGGGCAAGGTCTATAGCGGCCTGAACGTCAACGGGTCGATCTCCATTACTGCCAGCAACGTCACCATCGAAAACAGCAACATCACCGACGTCGACAAAGACAACGCCGCGATCCAGATCGCCTCCGGCGCGACCGGCGTCGTGATCAAGAACGACTCGATTCACGGCACCAACACCGGACAGTCCGGCGCGCTGGCGTTCGCGGTGTCCTACTTCGGCAACACCCTGTCCGGGGTGACCATCGATCACGTCAACTTCTATAACGGCGACCGGATCCTCGCCGGCTATGGCACCGTGACCAACTCCTACTGCCTGGGCGGCGCCAACTTCAACAACAGCGGCGGCCTGGAGCACGACGAGTGCATCTACACCGACGGCGCGTACCCCGGGCATCCGCGCACTGCACGACACCCTGCTGGTCAACAACGGCCAGACCGCCTCCATCTTCGTCGATAACCCCGACTTCGGCGGCGGCGGCACCAGCGGAACCGTTGACGTCGAGAACTCCATCCTCGCCGGCGGCGGCTACTGCATCTACGCCGGGGGCGGCAACTCGACTCCGCACAGCGGCCCCGTCACCATCGTCAACAATCGCTTCACCCGCATCTTCTACTCCAACTGCGGGCAATACGGACCGGACGTTGACGTCTCAAACGGCGCCACCTGGTCTGGCAACGTCTGGGACGACACGAACCAGACGATCTCCAAGTGAGCGCCGGACCGCAGCTCCTCGCAGAGCCGCGGCCAGGCACCCCCTGGTAGCTCAGTAGCCCAGCTTCGGCAGCGCCGCTGCGGCGAACCTGGCGCCCACGTTGCACGGGGCCACCACGCTCAGCACCTGCGGGCCGCTCAGCGGCACCAACGTGACCGGGGATCCGTACACGCCGCAGTAGGCCTCACGTCCTGCGACGGTGAGGTGCGTCAGCTTCTGCATGTGGGACTTGAGCTTGGAGAGGACCGTGGACTCGACGGCCAGGGTGACCTGGGCGTTGGCGCCCAGCGCGTGGTAGACGCACGTCGGGCCGAGCGGCGCCAGCTTGGGCGCAGCCACCGGACGGCCGGTGAAGGTCTGCGCCTGCGCGCGGGACACCAGGCTGCACGGATCGCTCGCCTTGCCGCCGAGCCCGGAGTCGGCCGCGCTGGCCTTGCCGGACGGCGTGTCGTCGGTGATCGCATGCCCGCCGGTCCCCTTGGTCGGGTGGCGGACCGGGTTACCCTTCACGGTCTTGATGGGAGCGGGCTTGCCCGTCGAGTGCGCCGTCCCGTGCTGGGGCGTCTGAGACGACGCAGAGGTCTGCGACGACTCGGACACCGTTGCCGGCTTGGACGACCCCGACGACTTCGACGACTTCGACGCCTTGTGTGACGTCGACTGGGCGATGTTGGCCTGCGGCGCCGGCGTGGTCGTGGGCACGGACGCGGACGGCGTGGTGGCCGGTGTGATGGCGCTGGCGGCGACGCCCTCTCCTGATGCCGCCGGTCCCGTCGACGATGTCGAGCCGCATCCCGCGATGGCAATCACGGCCAGCGAGATCGCTCCCGCTGACGCTATTGCCGAGATGGCCGAGCGCCGGCTTGAGCGGCGTGACGTCCGTCCGTCTGCCGATCCGGTCGCGTGTGGTGATCGCTTCATGAGTGGGTCCCTCTCGTGTCGATTACCGACGGGTCAGGGTGACGGCTGGAACAGAACATCGACCCAGTAGTTGGTTGCGTTGAACGTGCCGGTCGGGAATGCGCTGGTGCCTCCATACGCAAACAGACCGTTGGGCGTGCCGGCGGAGCTCGCGTCCGCTTGGAGCGGACCGTTGTCCACACCGGAGGCGAATCCGTTCGGGGTTGCCGCGTAGTGGCCGTTGGGGGCCAGGTATCCGGCGACGTAGTGGGTGCCGGCGGTCACCGTCACCGGTGTGGTGAAGGTGAGCGTCTGCCAACCCGAGGCGCTCTCGTTCGAGAACGTGCCCGAGGCGAGCAGCGTCCCGGTTGAGGACCACAGGCTCCCGACGTGCGTCCCGGTGTTGGCCGCCGACTTGTAGAACCGGATCCCGGTCACCGTGCCGCCCGCGCTCGGGACGAAGCTCATCCCGAGCTCGACGGACGACGTGTCGCCGGAGTCGGCGGACGTCGGCGTCGAGAAGTCGAACACGGTGTCCTCAGGCTTGATCGCGCTGGAGGCCGCTGACGCCTGGCCCGCACCGCTGCCGTTGGTCGCCGCCACCGTGAACGTGTACGCCGTCCCGTTCGTGAGGCCGGGCACGTTGGCCGACGTCGCCGAACCGCTCACCTGCACCGGCGTGCCGGCGGTTGACCCCGCGAACGGCGTCACCGTGTAGGAGCTGACCGGGCTGCTGCCGTTGCTGGCGGGCGCCGACCAGGTCACCTGCGCCTGGCTTGACCCAGGCGACGCGACCACGTTGGTCGGCTGGCTGGGGACACTTGACCCGCCCGGCTGGAACAGAACGTCAACCCAGTAGTTGGCTGCGTTGAAGGACTGCGACGGGAAGGTGCTGGTGCCCGTGTACGAGTACACGCCATTGGGGCTCGTGCCGTTGGCCACGGCCGTCAGCGGCCCGTTCGTGACGGCGGAGGAGAACGCCGCCCCCGAGAACGTGTAGTGGCCGCTGGGCGCGAAGTAACCCGCGACGTACGTGCTCCCGACGGTGATACCGACCGGCGAGGAGAACGTGAGGGTCTGCCAGCCCGTGGCGGACTCGCCGGAGAACGTACCGGTGGCGAGCAGCGTCCCGTTGGACGTCCACAGGCTCCCGATGTGCGTCCCGATGTTGGCCGATGACTTGTAGAACCGGACGCCGGTCACCGAGCCGTTGACCGAGGCGGTGAACTTGACTCCAACCTCCACGCTCGACGCATCCCCTCCGTCGGGAACGGTCGGCGTCGTGACGTCGAGGATGGTGTCCTCCGGGGTCACCGCAGCCGATGGCGAGGACGCCGGACTGGTGCCGCTCGAGTTGGTCGCGGTCACCTTGAACGTATAGGCGGTGCCGTTCGTCAGCCCGGTGATCGTGGTGCTGGTCGAGGTTCCGGACACCGAGACGGGCGTGCCCGCTGTGGTGCCGGCGAACGGGGTCACCGAGTATGAGGTGACCGTGCCTCCCGGGGCCGTCCATGAGACCTGCGCCTCACTTGACGCCGGCACGGCGTTGACGCCGCTGGGCGCCGCGGGAATCCCGCCGCCACCGCCGCCCGAGCCGGGCTGGAAGTCAACGTCCACCCAGTAGTTGGCGGCGTTGAACGAGCTCGACGGGAACGTCGAGGTGCTGCTGTAGGCGAACACGCCATTTGCGCTGGTGCTGTTGGCCACCGCGGTGAGCGGGCCGTTGGTCGCCCCGCCTGAGCCGAAGCCCTGCGAGGTGAAGGAGTAGTGGCCGCTCGGAGCGAGATACGCCGCGACGTACGTCGCCCCGGCGGTCACCGCGACGGGAGAGCTGAACGTCAGCATCTGCCAGCCCGAGGCGGATTCATTGGCGAACGTGCCCGAGGCGAGCAGCGTCCCAGCGGCGCTCCACAGGGAGCCCACATGGGTGCCCGACGTTGGTGGCCGCCTTGTAGAAGCGGACGCCGGTGATCGTGCCGTTGGAGCTGGGGGTGAACTTCACTCCCAGCTCGGTGCTGGACGGATCGCCAGAGTCGAACGGTCGACGGCGTGGCGAAGTCGAAGATCGTGTCTTCGGGCGTCACCGCGGCCGAGGCCGCGGAGGCCGGACCGGTGCCGTTGCCGTTGGTCGCAGCCACCTTGAAGGTGTAGGCGGTGCCGTTGGTGAGTCCGCCGACGGTCGTCGACGGTGCCGGCGCGGTCACCTGCACCGCGGTCTCCGGCGACGGTCCCCGCGAAGGGCGTGACGGTGTACGACGTGATCGGGCTGCCGCCCGTGCTCGTCGGCGCGGTCCAGGCCACCACGGCCTCGTTGGAGGCCGGCTGGGCGCTGACGCCTGTCGGCGCACCCGGCGGCGAGTTGTTCGGGGTGACGGCGTTCGACGGTGTCGGACGGAGCGGACGGCCGCTTCGCGTTCTTCGCCGTGACGGTGAACGTGTAGGTGGTGCCGTTGGTCAGGCCGGTGATCGTCAGATTGGTCGCCGGCGGCGTCCCGGTGACGGGGATCGGGCGTCTGCGCGGTCGTGCCGATGAAGGGCGTGACCATGTAGCTTGTCGCCGCTCCGCCGGATTGCGGGGCCTGACCAGCTCACGCTGGCCGTGGCGTTGCCGGCGGTCGCGGTGACGTTGGTCGGCGGTCCGGGCACGCCCGAGCTGGGCATGAAGACCGGATCGACGTAGTAGTTGCTGTCCTCGAACGTGTTGGTCGGGAAGCTCAGGCCACTGCTGTAGCTGAACCAGCCGTTGTTGGTCGTTGATCGAGGCCGCCACGGCGTGTATCGGCGAGCTGTTGAGTGAGTTGCCGCCGGTCGGCGACGGCGTGAACCAATAGTCGGCGTCCGCGGCGTAGTGGCCCGACGGGGGCGTAGTACGCCGCGACATAAGTGGTGTTCGGGGCGACCGAGACAGGGGATGAGAAGCTGACCTGCTGCCATCCCGACGCCGACTCGCCGCTGAAGGTGGCCGAGGCCAGCAGCGTGCCACTGGCGCTGTAGAGGCCGCCGATGTGGATGCCGGTGTTGGTCGGACGCCTTGTAGAACCGAACCCCGGTGATGGTCCCCGGCCTGGTCCGTCGTGAACGACATGCCGACGCGTGACGGCGGTGCCGTCCGCGGCGTCCGGACCGTGCCGGGACCGTGCCTGCCGGCCAGAGCGAGCAGGGGCAGGTGACGTTGACAGTGACGCCGGCCGACGGCGCTCTCGATGTTGCCGCTGTCATCAACGGCCCGCGACTTGATCGTCGTCGTCGGGTGAGCTGCGCGAGCCCACGCGTAGGACCAGGTGACGCTGGCCGCGTCCTGGCCGGCGATCGTCGCCGGATGCCAGGTGGTGCCGCCGTCGGTCGAGACGTCGACCTCGGAGACCACGCCGCCGCCGGCGTCGGTGGCCGTGCCGGAGATGGTGACCGCGCCGTTGTCCTGAACGGTGGCGCCGGCCGTCGGCGACGTGATCGTCGACGTCGGTGGCGTGGTGTCGGTGGACGCGGTCGCGGCGACCAGGCCGGTCATCAGCGTCGCCGGCTGAGCGCCCATGTCAGCCAGGAGGTTGACCGTGGCCTGCTGCATGCTCGGGTCGGGCGGATCTTCTGGGTCGGGTCCCCCTTCCCCGAAGGCATTGGTGATGTCGAGGCCCCAGGACCACTGGACCGTGCCGGCGCCGAACACCAGAGCGCCACTGGGCGCGCGGTACAAGCTGATGTGGTGCGTATCGGTGGCGTTGTCGTTGGTGAGGCTTCCGTAGTCGGTGAATGCCTGGACGCCGCTGACGGTGGTCGAGGACATGTCGAACTCGCCCGCGGGCCTGAAGCCGTTGTCCTGATCCACATCCCACTCGTAGCCGACCGTGTACTGATCCGGCGCAGCTCGAGCGTCTTGCCCGCTGCGAGCTTGGCCACAGCGGTGTTACGCCAGAAGCGGAGCTTGCTGTACGTGCGAGGGGACCATCAAGGAGGTGGAGCCCGAGTTGACGACGAACTGCTGGCCGGTCAGGGCGTTGGCCGGGCGTGCCGCCGTCGGCCGGCGGGCTGAACCGGGGATCCGCCCAGGCTCCCGTCCACGTCGGCGGATCCTGCGGGTCGACCTGGGCGTTGTAGTGCGTCTCCTTGTAGGTGGTCAGGGTGCGGTACGGCCGTGTTGGAGCCGTCGATGCTCGGCCCCCAGCGCGTCTTCCAGAAGATCTCGTTACCGCTGAAGAAGGCGAGGCTGACGCCGGCCCGCGAGCGCCGACTGGACGTTGGCGCGCTGACCAGGTGACCAGTACTCGTCGTGGCCGCTGGAGATGAAGACCTTGTGGTTGAGCAGCAGCGGGCCGTTGCTGTCGACATTGGCTTCGCTCGTGTAGCTCAGGTCATAGCCGTTGCGCTCCAGGAACCGGATCATCTGGTACTCGGCGTAGAACGGGTCCGAGTTACCCGCGTCGGTGGTGAGGTCCGCGTCGAAGGGGCGGTTGTAGGAGACTGCGTCGGCGCCCTTGTAGGCCAGCGGGTTCCCGGCAGGGCAACTGACCGTGCAGGTGTAGAGGCTGTTGCCGCCGTAGTCGTTGTAGGCCTCCCACGTCTCGTCGGAGGTCTGAACGAGGATCTGCGAGTGGCTCGCGTCGTTGCGGACCACGAAGAGGATCTGGCTGTCGTTGACGGTCGCATGGCTGTCATCACGGACGAGGTGCGCCATGTAGAGGCCCGAGACCGCGGTGGTGGGGACGGTCCACGAGGCCGAGACCGACCAGTTGCCGCAGTCGATCAGGCCGGTGCCGTTCTGCACGAGGCACGGCGGCTGCGTCTGCGGAAGCGTCGCGGACGGCCTGATGCCCGCCTGGATGAGGCGCGCGCCGTCGCCGCCGTAGTAGCCGAGCCGGAGGATGTCGATGTGGTAGTTCGTCGACGGCGTGTTGATCTTGAAGGACTCGGTCTGGCCGACGTTCACGCTCATGCTCGTCGCGAAGCCCTGGATGGTCGGGTCGCCGGCGCCCTGGATCTGCCAGTCCCCGGCCGGATCTCCGGGCAGCGCGTTCTCGCAGGCCACCGGATTAGCGCAGGCTGCCGCGGCCTTGGACGCGGTGAAGCCGGCTCCGGCCGCAATCAAGAGCAGCACCCCGAACACGAGCAGTGCCCGGCGGGCGATCGAACTGGACGTGGCGGTCGGCGTGGGGGTTGTGCAACCCAGGCCGGGCGCGAAGGCGAGGCCCGAAGGGCCCTTGACTGAAGCGCTGTTAATCACAATAACTTTCTCCAGATGGCCGGCCGGCCGATATGAAGCAACTGGCCCGGCGGCCTGGCATGGCGCCGACTCACGGGCTCCCCGCGCCCGCATTTCGACCTCGTTTCAAGATCTAACGCGACGAGCGCAAGGAAACTTGCTGAGAGATTGCTGTGTTTGGAGCGGCGGGCTGCCCCCAAACGCACTCGAGGCGCGCCATCAGGCGCGCCTCGAGGGGTGTCGGTCCCGCTGAGCGGAGGCTGCGGAGGGGCCTCTGCGTCGGTTGGGGTCGGCGAACCGCCCCGTGTGTGGTGGGGCGGTTCGGGTGGGGCGGGGTGGGGTGGTGGGGGGTTTTTAGCTGCCGATGTTTTGGTTGGTGTCGTCCCAGACGTTGCCGGTCCAGGTGGCGCCGTTTGAGACGTAGGCGTCGGGTCCGAATTGTCCGCAGTCTGAGAAGAAGATGCGGGTGAAGCGGTTGTTGGTGATGGTGACGGGGCCGGTGTGGGCGGTGGAGCGTCCGCCGCCGCCGTAGATGCAGTAGCCGCCGCCGGCGAGGATGGAGTTCTCGACGTCGAGGGTTCCGTTGGTGCCGCCGCCGCCGAAGTCGGGGTTATCGACGAAGATGGAGGCGGTCTGGCCGTTGTTGACCAGCAGGGTGTCGTGCAGTGCGCGGATGCCGGGGGAGCCGCCGTCGGTGTAGATGCACTCGTCGTGCTCCAGGCCGCCGCTGTTGTTGAAGTTGGCGCCGCCCAGGCAGTAGGAGTTGGTCACGGTGCCATAGCCGGCGAGGATCCGGTCGCCGTTATAGAAGTTGACGTGATCGATGGTCACCCCGGACAGGGTGTTGCCGAAGTAGGACACCGCGAACGCCAGCGCGCCGGATTGTCCGGTGTTGGTGCCGTGAATCGAGTCGTTCTTGATCACGACGCCGGTCGCGCCGGAGGCGATCTGGATGGCGGCGTTGTCTTTGTCGACGTCGGTGATGTTGCTGTTTTCGATGGTGACGTTGCTGGCGCTGATGTAGATCGACCCGTTGACGTTCAGGCCGTCATAGACCTTGCCTGCGGTCGAGGCGGTAAACCCGTTTGAGCTGGTCATGGCCGTCCCGGCCGGGGGGCCGGTGCTGTTCATCGACGGGAACCCGCACGCGTCTAACGACGCCTGGTTGACCGTTCCCGAGCCCGGGGTCCCGGCGCAGTTCTGGGTGGCGCTGGGAGCGGTCACCGTCTGGGTCTGGGCCGAGGTGGCGCTGGCGCTGCCCGCGGTGTTGGTCGCGGTCACCACCGAGCGGATGGTCTGGCCGGTGTCGGCGCCCGTCAGCGTGTAGCTGCTAGCGGTCGCGCCGCTGATATTGGCGCAGGCCGCCCCCGACGTGTTGCAGTCCTGCCACTGATAGCCATAGCTGGTCGGGCTGTTAGACCACGTGCCCTTACTCGTGCTCAACACCTGACCCTGCTGCGCAGACCCACTCACCACCGGCACCACCGAATTCGCGGGCGTGGAGGTGGTCCCGGCGCCGGTGCCGCCGCCGGTGCCGCCGCCGGTGCCGCCGCCGGTGCCGCCGCCGGTGCCGCCGCCGGTGCCGCCGCCGGTACCGGTGCCGCCGCCGGTGCCGCCGCCGGAGCCGCCGCCGGAGCCGCCGCCGGAGCCGCCGCCGGAGCCGCCGCCGGAGCCGCCGCCGGATCCGCCGCCGGAGCCGCCGCCGGAGCCGCCGCCGGTGCCGCTGGTGGCCGCCGCGTTGACGTAGGCCGAGGCGGGGCTGACGGCGAACTGCTTGCCCGGGGAGTACGTCGACGGAAGCGACGCGAGGCCCGTCTGGGAGTTGACATAGCTCGGTGCGCTGCCCGCGGACGTGTCGCGATAGTCGAGCGTCCCGCCGGTGCCCAGCAGTGCGATCCAGTAGTTGCGGCCGGATGTGATCGATCCACTCGTAAGCGGAATGTCATTCCACGCCCCGGCCTTCGGCGATGTGAGCCCGCCAGACGCGACGAGGCCGGCCGGCTTACCGCCCGAGTCGGCATAGATCCCGAGGTGCAGCTTGGTCGCGGTTGACCCGGTGCTGACGTAGAACTCCATGTCATGGGTCATGCCGCTGGCCGCGGCGGTATAGCGGAATGCCTGCGCCGTTCCCGCAACGTTGCTGTCTTGGTAGCTGGCGACGCTCTGTTGGCCGAAGAGCATGGGCGAGGTCGCGGCCGACGCCTGAGTGACCGCGGTGGCTGCGGTCACGGCAAGGAGTGACATCGCAGCAGTGAGCATCCGCACAAAGGTGCGCATCATTGAGTGATCTCCAAACTTGAAGGACGGGGGGCTGCCCGGGGCGGAACTTGGGGGGACGCCGCCGAGCATGGGGAACGATCGGGGGGTGTTAGGTCATGCTGCTGCGAGGGATCACTCGTGCCGCCGGCGGATACCGTGGCACGGTCGCGTCCCATGTTGCTCTGATCAGGAGCCGCAAACGACCTTTGCTACTTGTGTCGCAATGCCGGCCCTACCTTGTGGGGATGAAGCGGGTGGTCGGCCTGGATGAGCCGACACTGCTAGGTAGCCGAGATCGCGCGCATTCAAACGCGCCAATCGCTAAGTCCCTGAGCGATCTTCACCGATGCGGGTTGTGCGCTGGGTTACTAGCGCCGAGGCACCGATAAGCGGTCGATACGACACGACCCAAACCTCGTCATGCCGCGCCGTACAAGGTTCACCAAACCTTGCTGTTGGTAAACAAACGAAAGGTGTGGCGACCGACCGCTTTCCGGAGTGGGCCATACCGGGGGCGCCGAAACCGGCGCGGCGCGGGCCGACGTTTGTACGAGGCTCAGACGCCCTTGAGCGTCCAGCGCAGCTTCAGGGCATGGGTCCGCACGCGGTGCGCTGCCCCGGAGGCCAGGAACGGGGGAAACCACCCCGAGCGGCCCGGGCCGATCGCGCGGCGAAGGCGGAGGCCGTGCCATTCCCGCAGCCGCGAGGCTCGGGGGTACACCCGGAAGGCGAACTCGGTCAGCTCGCCGACGAGGGCGGTCTGCTCATCAGTGGCGGGTCCGCGATCGATCGCTCGGCTGGCGCGCCACAGCGCCTCCCGAGCGAGGGTCCGCTGCGCCGTCGCGCGGAGAGAAGCTGCCGCCGGCAGCTGCGCTCCGGCGCCGGCGAAGAAGGTCTCGAATGCGGCCTCGCGTTCGTGGAGATCGATGAGCGGCGACACGGAGCTCCGGAACATGCCTCCCTGCTGGACGCGGTAGATCGCCTGCCCAGGCCCTCTGATGTAGGCGGTATCGGACACCGCGGCGACGCGCAGCCACATCTGGAGGTCGCTCGTGTGCTGGCACCGCGGGTCGTACCCGCCTACCGCGTTCTGCACCGTGGTTCGCACCACGGCCTCAGGTGACGAGATGCAGTTGTGGCCGGCGCGGCAGCGCGTTCGGATCCAGTCGGCACCCGACCAGACGTCGGTACCGCGCCACCGGCCTCGCGGCGTAGGCACGGGTCCGGTCTCGTAGGCAAAGAGACTGCGCCCGTAGGCAAGGCCGACGTTCGGATGTCGTTCCATTACGGCGGCGACCCTGGCCAGCGCACCGGGGACCAGCAGGTCGTCGGAGGACAGGAGCACCGTGAAGTCGCCGTCGGACGCCCACTCGAGGCCCTCGTTGGCGGTGGCGATCAGGCCTTGGTTCTCGGTGTGGCGGCGATACTCCACCCGGTCGTCGGCGGCCACGAGGCGACGTGCCACCGTGGGCGTGTCATCCGGGGAGAGGTCGTCGATGATGAGGACGCGCACGTTCGCCCCCTCCTGGTCCAGCACGCTGCGGACACAGCCCTCCAGGAAGTGGGCGTACTTGTAGCACGGCACGATGACCTTGAAGACGGGGCCCGTTGCGCTCATGCTCAACGAACGACCTGGCCCGGTCGAGACTTGCGCCCGGGCCGACCTACGGGCCGACCTACGGGCCGATCTGGCCGTAGTAACCGGCCCCGAACGGGAGACCCACCGGCTGGTAGTAGCCCTTGGGCGGCGGCCTCCAGGGCGAGCCGGAGTTGGGCCTCCACGACGTGGTCCGGAAGCTCTCATGCCAGCCGGTGACGTTGTCCCTCCCGCCCAGGGAGGAATCGGCGCTGCCGTCCGTGGAGACGTTGTGGTCGACGGCGCATGCCGCCGCGCACGTGAACGCCGTGTAGTCGTGATTGCAATCCGGGTTGCCGGCGCACCCCGTGCCTGCGATGTTGTAGGCCCCGGTCATGTTGAGCGACGATCGGTAGCACAGCGACGTGCAGCTGTCGCTCCAACCGAGCCCCACGCCCCACACGCTCCCGATGATGGTGTTGTGCGTCCACGTCATCCCGTGTACGGGGTAGCTGTACATGGAGTAGGCGTGGCAATTGGAGTCCGGGCCACAGGCGGGATCAGTCACCTCGAGGTTGTTGCTCAGGGTGATGTGATCGAGCAGGCTCGGGAAGGAGTTGTCTCCCAACAACAGCATCTGTGCGATCTCGCGGGTGTGCCAGATGATGTTGTTGGAGAAGTCGACATTCTGTGCCGTGCCCCACACGTGAAGCACGTTCAGATGGTTCATGAACTTCACCGTACGCGGGTCGGGCGGGCCCTCGAATGCGTTGTTGTCCACCGTCAGGGTGTTCACGCCGTCGCTCTGGATGTAGTGAGCACCGAAGTCGGCGTCCTCCTCCCACCCGATGCCCGGCCCGCACACGTTGTGGCTGAAGTTGAAGTCCGACTCGAGGCGGGAACCGCCGACGAGCTCCAGGCATTCGCCGACGTGATCGATCTGGTTGTAGAGGATGCTCACGCCGGTCTGCGTCGCGTGGGTCCCATTCCCGTTGCCGTAGAAGTAGAACGCGTAGTTGCTGGCAATGCGCTCCAGCGTGTCGTACTTGAACACGAGGCCGCCGCTGATCTCGTCCAGGCCCTGGACGCTGGCCGTGAAGTGGATTCCCTGGAAGGTGAGGTTTCCGACGGCGCCCGGGCCCTCCAGGGTCAGGCCCGCCATATACACGGTCTCTCCCGGCGCGGCGGCCACTGTGACGTTGCTCGGCGGGTTAACGCCGGAAAGAAACGGATTTGCCCATCGCCCGCCCTCAAGGCAGATCACCGAGCCGGCTGCGGCCGAGCTGAGGGCGAGCTGCAGGCTGGCTCCGGGCTCGAACCTCTGGGTGCACTTCACCGCCGGTCCCGGCGCCCCCACCGGCGTTGCGCCCGGAACGGGCGGAAACGGAGCCAGATGCTGTCGGGATGCCGCCCCCGCGCTGGGTGCGGTGGGAGCAGGGGTGCGCTTACAGGCGCAGGAGGAGCTGGAGATGATCAGCGCGATCACGCCGATCACCACAACAGCGAACGCGGCGGCCGCAGCGGGAGCTCTCCTGGACGCGGTGAGCCGCCTCACCGGCCGCCGCGGAGCCGGCGTGCGTACCGTGTCCTCGGGCGCGCCCGGCTCGGTGCCCTCGGGCGTCGGGTCGTCCACAGGCGTTCGGCTCCGCCGGGGAAGAAGCGGTGGCGAGTGCACCGAGGGTCACCGCTCGAACGCGTCAGGCGGCCTGGGCCACGACGTGCTCGGCGAGCCGGTCGATGACGTAGTCCTGCTGTTCGAATGTGAGGTCGGGGAAGAGCGGGAGCATCAGGACGTCGCCCGCGGCCGCATCGGTGTGCGGCAGTGGGCCCGCGGCGTCCACGTAGGGCTTCTCATGGTGGATTGCCATCACTCCACGACGCGTGGGGATGCCGTCGGCGAGCAGGCTTCGCATCAGGTCGGTCCGTCCGATCACCGACTGCGGGGTCACCCGTATGCAGTAGGACTGCCACGTGCGTTTGGCGTAGGGCGGATCGTAGGGAGCCTCCAGGCCAGGCATCGCATGAACGGCGGCGTTGTAGCGTTCAGCCAGGCGGCGCCGCTTGGCCAGGATGAGGTCGAGCGCCTCCAGCTGGCATAGTCCCATCGCCGCCTGCATGTCCGTCATGCGGACGTTGAAGCCGCGCTCCGGATAGGTCTCGAAGACCACGTCACGGGCACTGTGGCGGGCCAGGTCGGACATGTCCATCGCATGCGCGCGCAGGCGCCTCAGCCGCTCGGCCACATCGGGATCCTGGACGGTGATCATGCCGCCCTCGCCGGTCGTGATGACCTTGCGCGGGTGCAGCGAGAAGCACGCCAGCGGGCTCAACGAGCCGACCGGCCGCCCCTTGTAGCTCGCGCCGATCGCGCAGGCTGCGTCCTCGAGGATCGCGACGGAGTAGCGCTCGCCAAGCTCGAGGAAGCGATCCATATCGGCCGGCAGGCCGACCTGATGGACCGGCATGATCGCCCGCGTGCGCGGCGTGATCGCCCGCTCCGCCGCATCCGGATCGAGGTTGAACGTATCGGGGTCGATGTCCGCGAACACCGGCGTCGCGCCGCACTGCCACACCGAATTGGCGGTGGCGATAAAAGACAGCGACGGGACGATCACCTCATCCCCGGGCCCGACCCCCGACGCGTACAGCGCCAGGTGGAGCGCCGTGGTACAGCTTGTCGTGGCGACGGCCTCGCGAGCTCCCACGCGTTGGGCGAAGGCCTGCTCGAACTCCCGCACGCGGGGACCCTGGGAGACCCACCCGGACGCGATCACCTCCGAAACGGCCGCCGCTTCCTTGCCCGTCAGAAACGGCCGGGCGAATGGAACCTCCATCATCCGGTCACCGCCAGGGCATCCTCCTGGGCGAGCTCACGCTCGGCACGCCACCACTCGACCAGCTTGGTCAGTCCCTCCTCGACGCCGACCTCGGCCGCGAACCCGAGTTGCGCTTGGGCGCGGCTCGTGTCGGCCAGCCGGCGGGTGACCCCGTTGACGGCGCGCTCCGGTCCGAACTCGACGGACAGGTCCGAGCCCATCACGGCGAGGAGCTTGGCCGCGAGCTCCGCCAGGCTGGTCTCGACGCCGCTGGCGACATTGAACACGTCGTCGGTGACATCCGCCTTGGCGGCGAGGATATTCGCGCGGGCGATGTCCTCCACGTAGACGAAGTCCATCGTCTGCGCACCGGTGCCGAAGATCAGCGGCGGCTTGCCCTCCGCGATCCGCTCCATCCAACGCACCAGGACCTCGGTGTACAGACCGTGGACATCCATGCGCGCGCCGTAGACGTTGAAGTACCGCAACGCGACGTAGTCGAGGCCGGTCATCGCGTGATAGCTGCGCAGTAGGCCTTCGTTGAAAGTCTTCGACGCGCCGTAGAGCGTGTCGTTGGCGTAGGGATGGTGGTTCTCACGCGTCGGGAAGTCCTCGGCCAGGCCGTACACGGACGCCGATGACGCCGCCACCAGCTTCCGGACCCCCTCGCGGGCGGCTGCGTCGACCACGTTGAACGTACCGTCGACGAGGACCTCGAGGGCGAGGCGAGGCTCCTCGGCGCACTGGGTGATACGGATCGCCGCCTGGTGGAACACGACGTCGACGCCGCGCATGAGCCGCTCCACCAGATCGCGGTCGCGGATGTCGCCCTCCACGAGCTGCACCGCGTCGGAGGACATCGCCTGGCCCAGATTGGACCGGCGGCCCCGGACCAGATTGTCCAGGACGACGATCTCGGCAGCGCCCTCGTTCACCAGCTGATCGACTAAGTGGGAACCGATCGTGCCTGCTCCACCGGTTACAAGTACGCGCTCTCCGCGCAGGGAATGATGTCTCATGCCGAGTCAACGGCGGCAAACGATGTGATCTTCCACATCGCCCGCGGGCCCGCGATCCCGGAAGTCCCGCCGCTGGAGGGGCGTTGGTCGGGCGGTGGGTTTGGACACCATGACAGTCGACACAATCGAACCTGAGGCTCTACCTGAGCCCGAGGATGCGAACAGCGAGTTTCGCGTTGAGGGCCGTTCCGCTGACGAGCTCACCCAGCTGACAGCGGGCGGACTCAAGTGGATGACGATGTCGCGCGCGGGCAGCGAGCTCGTCCTGATGCTGTCGACCATCGTCCTGGCGCGGATCATCCCGCCTGACGACTTCGGGGCTTTCGCAGTCGCGCTGATCGTCGCCGGGCTGGCCATCGCGGTCCCCACGAGCGGCGTGACCGTCGCGCTTGTCCAGCGCGACGTCGTCACCCGCGAGCACCTGCAGGCCGGCAACGCGCTGGCCCTGATCATCACCGTCGTCATCGGCGGCCTGACGATGCTCCTCTCCTACGTCGTCATCGGCCCGCTCATCGGCGAGAGCGCCGCCGACCTGGTGCGGCTCTCCTGCCCGATGTTCCTGTTCTACAGCGTCGGAAGCGTCTCGACCGCGATCCTGCAGCGACGGCTCGACTTTCGGCGGCTCGCGCTCATGGAGATCTGCGGCAACGCGGCCCGGGTGACCGTGTCGCTGGGTGCGGCGGTGATCGGAGGGCTCGGTGGAAGCGCTCTGGTCCTTGGCTTGCTGGCCGGCGCCGCGGTCACGAGCGCCATCGCCATCACCGGCGCGCCGCCGCCGCTGCCTCGTCTGCGGCGCGGTCCCGTGAGGGACATCTCGAACTTCGGCCTGCCCGGGGCTCTCGCCGCGATTGCCTGGACCGGCTTTGCCAATGGCGACTACGCGGTGGTCGCCGCCAGGTTGGGCACGGCGGCCGCCGGCCAGTACTGGCGGGCCTACACGCTCGCCGTCAGCTATCAGTCGAAGGTCAGCGTCCTGATGGGGAGCGTCGCCTTCCCGGTCCTCTCGCGGTCAGCAACCACAGCGGACCTGCTGGCGCTGAGGGCGCGCATGGTGAGGGTGCTCACCGTCGTTCTGTTCCCGATCCTGACCGGGCTGGCCATCACGGCGCCGGTCGTCGTGCCGGCGGTGTACGGGCATGCGTGGCAGAGCGCGGTGGTCCCGACCCAGGTTCTGTGTATCGGGGGCGCCGCCACCCTCGTGATCAACGCGATCGGCGCCGTGCTCATGGCCACCGGGCGTGGGCGCGCCCTCCTCGGCTACGGCATGGCCCACTTCGTGGTCTATGTCGGCAGCGTCGTCGTGGTCGCACAGTTCGGCCTCGTCGCCGTGGCGATCGACGGCGCGATCGTACACTCGCTCTTTGCGGTCGTCGCCTACGGCATGGTGGCGCGCCGCACGGGCCAGAGCGCGCTGGGGGCGATGTGGGCCGACATCAAACCCGCCAGCCTTGCGTGCCTGGCGATGGCCGCCGCCGCCGTCCCCGTCGATCTCGCCGCCCAGTCCGCGGATCTGCCGGGGGGCGTCCGCTTCATCGCGGTGTTCATCACCTGTGCGTTCGCGTACCTCCTGACGCTCAGGCTGGCCTTCCCACCCGCGTGGGGCGACGTGCTCGGGCTTGTCCGCCGGCTCATGCCTGCGCGCGTGCTCTCGCGCATGACGTCGATCCACCTGGCCGTTCGCCGTTCGTCCGTCTGAGGGTCGAGCGGACGCGGAAATACGCGGCCGGCGACAGCGTTACTTGCTCGAATGGACGCGTTCCCAATCCACCTGCGGCGAGTCTTCACGCCGGGACGACTTGGCCGGTGCGCCCAGCAGCCTCGTGTCTGGAAGTACCGGGCGCTCTCGACCTGCGCCGACGTCACGGGAACGCCCGTGGTGTACCAGCCGGTGCTGCTCCTGGGCGACGGGGCGATCAGCTTTGGCCAGAACGTCGAGTTCGGCTGGCGTACGTCACCGGCCTTCTACTCGGGGTACGGTCATATCGAGGCCTATCTGCCCGGCTCCCACATCGAGTTCTGCGATGACGCTCAGATCAACAACAGCGCGTTCATCAAGAGCGAGGGACCCGGGATCCGGATAGGGCCCCGAGCGCTGCTCGGCTCATTCGTCGAGATCTTCGACAGCGACTTCCACGACCTTCACCCGGCTCGGCGACGCGGCGGTAGCCCGAACATGGCTGCGGTCGAGCTCGAGGAGAACGTCTTCATCGGAAATGGCGCACGCATTCTCAAGGGCGTCACCATCGGCGCGGATTCGGTCGTCGGTGCCGGCAGCGTGGTCACCACCTCGATCCCGCGTGGGGTGATCGCCGCCGGCAACCCCGCCCGCGTGGTGCGTGAGCTGCGAGACGACGACGCCCGGCCCGCTCACCGGCCGGACGAGCACGCCGCCGTCCGGCCTGGCGCCGCCCAATTGTCACCCCGGTCCGCAAGGATCGCGGGATGACCCGCGTTTCTGAGTCAGAGCAGGTCTTTCGTGCTGCGCGACAGCCCTCGAAGCCGGCTCCAGAACCCAACCGCACCCAACCGAACAAGTAGGCCATGACCGCACAAAACCTCATGATTGTGGACCAGCTTCTCAAGGACCGTCCCGCCTTCCATCTGGGCGGCGAGCGGGTGTGGAACTCCCTTCCCCAGACGCTGGAAGCCATCTGCAAGGCCGTCGAGCAGGATCACGTCACGCTGGAGACCGGCGTCGGCGCGTCCACCGTGGTGTTCGCCGCCTGCGGCGCATACCACACCGCGATCAGCCCCGATGCCGAGGAGCACCGTCGCGTCGTCGAGTACTGCCACCAGATCGGCGTCGACACGAGCCGCCTGACGTTCATCGACGGCCTGTCGGACGACGTCCTCCCGTCCCTCCTGAACCGCGAGCGGACCATCGACGTCGCCTTTATCGATGGCGCCCACTCGTTCCCCTTCCCGGAGGTCGACTGGTTCTACGTCACGCGGTCGCTGAAGGTCGGCGGCCGCCTCGTGATGGACGACGTACCGATCCCGGCTGTGGCGCCGCTGTTCCGCCACATGCAGCTCGAGCGCAACTGGCGCTTCGAGGGCGTCCTGGACAACCGGGCCGCCGCCTTCACGCTGCTCGCACCGCCGGAGCCCGAGGACTGGCCCGGCCAGGCCTTCAACAAGGGCTATCCGGACTACCGGTTCATGGAACTGCCCACGCGCATCAAGCTGACGGCGCGTTTCCGCGCGGGCCAGGTCAAGGCCGCGCTGGCGAAGCGCTATCCCTCGGTGAGCAAGGCGTACCGCGGCGTGCTCGCCGGGCGCACCGCTCGCGCTGGGCGCTGACGCCCCGCCCCGGGCGCTGACGCCCCGCACCGCGCACTGACATCCCAAGGGGGCGCTGACGCGCCCTCTTCCTTCTCCTCGGCCGGCGCCTCACAGGCGCCGGCCTTGGTCGTTAATGGGCCGCGCTGCCCGCATGCGCCGAAGCCCCTGGCGGCAGCCGGGAGCCGGGAGCCGGCAGCCCGAAGCCCCTGGCAGCAGCCGGGAGCCGGCAGCGGGCAACCGGGAGCCGGGGGCCGGCAGGGGCCAGCCCCAGCCTCACCCAAGCCGTCGTTGACGGCCAGCGGTGTCCCAGCGCCTGGAGCACCTGGTTCGCCGGCGGTCCTCGCGCCTCGAGCGCTTGGTTCGCCCGTGACCTTCGCACGGTGCGCTGGCCGGGGCGCGCCCGACCCTCGCCGTGAGGTCAACGAGATGGGCGCTCGCTTCCTGGCGTCGTTCGGCGGTCCGTGCGGGCGCTCGTCCGCGAGGTAGACGCCCTCGCTCCTGAGCCCGTTGGTCTCGCGCGTGAGCCCGTGTGCCTCGGAGCGGCCCAGGCGACCCGGGCGGGACTCTTGGGAGATTGTGGCTGTCAGAGGACCACCAGCGCCCAAGGCCCTCCTGGGGGCCGCTGCGGCGGCCGGACCGCGCGCTGACCCACGGGACCGCGCGCTGACCCACGGGACCGTGCGCTCACCCGCGGGACCGTGCGCTGACCCCCGCGGCCGTGCGGTGACCCGCGGACGAGCTGGACGACGGCGACAGCGCGGAGAGACAGCGTCCCCCACAGAGGACGGGCCGCGCGATTCGCGCGGCCCGGTCCGGCACAGGATGGACGGCGCGGCTCAGCGCACCGGTGAGACGACTACTGGCCGCGGCGGCGCAGGACGTACGGCACGGTCCTGAGAAGGACCTTGATGTCGACCCACACCGACCAGTTGGCGCAGTAGAAGTAGTCGATCTTGACCATCTCCGGGAGGGGGATGCGGGAGGAGCCGAAGATCTGCCACAGGCCGGTCATGCCGGGGCTGACGGCGAGGCGCCGGCGCTCCCAGCCTTCGATGAGGGCGTCCTCGTCGGGAACGAGGGGGCGCGGGCCAACCAAGCTCATATGACCCAGGAGCACGTTGAGCAGCTGGGGGAGTTCGTCGGTCGACGAACGGCGCAGGAAGCGCCCCACGCGGGTGATGCGAGGATCGTCGTCGATCTTGAACAGGCCGCCGCTGACCTCGTTCTGCGCGCGGAGCTCGTCCTTGACCTGATCGGCGTTGGTCACCATCGAGCGGAACTTGAAGATGTTGAATCGCTGGCCGCCTCGCCCGATACGGGCCTGGCGGAACAGGACCGGGCCGCGCGAGTCGAGGACGATTGCGATCGAGAGCACGATCAGCAAGGGCGCGAGCAGCACCAGCGCGGTCAGGGCGACGGAGAAGTCCATGATTCGCTTCAGGAAACGGGAGGACTTGGAGAGCCCGTACTGCCGCATGCCGAGCAGCGTGATCCCGTCGACCTCGTCGAAGGTCGAGGAGGAGCCGACGACCTCCAGCAGGCGCGGGAGCACACTCACCTTCACGCCAAGGGCCTTCAGCATCCGGATCGCCATCAGGATCTCGTCCTGATCGTGGCCGTCGGGGGCGATGATGACCCGCTCGGCGCGCTGCTCCGCGATGAGACGGACCAGCGAGTTCACATCGCCCAGGCTGGGGGCGCTGATGCCGTGGCTCTCGTCGCGCGGGTCGAGGGCGATCCTTCCGACGACGACGGCCTTCACTCCTGGGGAGCTCGCGAGCTTGCTGGCGGTACGTTCCGCGTCAGCCGCGTTGCCCAACACGACGCAGCGTTCCTCCGGCGTGGCGTGCAGGGCGATGAAACGCGCGGTCAACCGGCCTGCGGTGACGAACGCGAACGTGCCGACGGCGAGGGCAAAGACCTCGAGACGGGCCAGCGAGCCGTGCAGCACAACGCTCTGAAGCAGCCAGACCGAGAGCGCGTAGTAGACGGAGAGCTGCAGAATGGAGGGAAGCTCGTCGATCGTGGTCTTGCGCAGGATGTGCTGATCACGGTCATAGAGGCCGATGGCCTTGCTGGCCACGACGATGAACGGCGCGATCAGAACGGCGGCCAGGCGAAGCCCCGCCCCGCCGTTGATGACGACGGCGGCCAGCAGGAGGGCGCCGAACGCCCCGGCGACGTCAGCCACGGCCAACGAGCGCCGGAAGACCACGTCACGGGAGTGGGTGGCCCAGTAGTGGTCGACCGCCTCCAGGTCGACGCCGTCAGGGGTGCCCTGCCAGACGGGCGAGATCGCCGCGTCCGACACTCCGGCCTCCGCCGGAGCTGCACGGAATCCACGCCCGGTCAGGATGCGGGTTCCTCTCCGCTGTCGCGGAGGGACGGCATCCGGCCGTGCACTCGAGGTCTCAGTCACCTCGACCTCATCCTTGACCACCACATCAGTTTTCATCGCAGCTACTGCCCCCAAGGCGATAGATATTTCGTGGAACCACGACCTATGAGAGAAACGGCCGGCGACGGTTCAAGCTTGCGCAGCGAGACGGCGTCTGATCCGTCGAATCGCGCGTGTGAACGCGGGCACGGGCGTGGGCACGCCCTTCGCGCGCCGGGACTCGCCGCATGCCGGGAAGGGACTGGCTAGCGGACGCCGGCGAGAGGGAGCTCGTGGCTCCCGAGCTCGGCAGTGCGCCCGAAGATGATGCTCGTGCGCACGGCGCCGACGAGGCTGTCCGGGCGCAGCAGCGTCCCATCGTGTCGAGGGGGCGCCGCGGCAACCGCGGCCGGAAGGTCCTCGGGGGTCCAGGCGACGATCGCCGTGCCCCGCTCAGCCAATGCCTCGGCCAGTTCGGCCTGGTGATCGTCCACCGTCTCGTGGTAGCGCTTCAGCCGCGGGAAGATGACCGGCGTGTGACCGGCGCGGATGGCGCACAGGATGCTGCCGACGCCTGCATGACTGATCACGACGTCGGCGGCCTTGATCTTGTCCACGATGTCGTCGAAGGGAAGGTAGGGATAGGCCTCGGCGCACACGGGCGGTACCGCCGGTCCGTGCTGCACGTAGAGGTCGTCACCGGGAAGCACATCGAGGGCACGCATCATGCGCTCGAACTGAAAGTGGCTGCTGCCGCAGGTGACGAAAATCATACGAGGCTCCCGGCGTACAGGGCGCGCTTGGGCCGGAGGCTCTTGCGCCATTGGACGAAGAAGGCATCGGTGAGCGGATACACGATGCGCCCGCTCAGCGAAGGACGGCTGACGCGCGTGAAGCTCTCGACATAGACCAGGCGCTTGCCGTGCAACCGGCCGACCACGAAGAACGGGATGGCCAGCGCCGCGCCGGTGGAGAGGACCACGTCGGGATCGAAATCTCGGACGGCGCGCCAGGCGACGCCGAAGTTGCGGATGAGGTTCAGAACGTTACGCGCCGTCGGCCCGTTGGCGTAGATGACGTCCTCCTCGGCCAGCAGACTCTTTGAATCGGCGGCTGAGAGGGTCACCCACTTCCGGTGTAGGTCGCCCCAGGCGCCCTCCAGCGCGAGCATCTGCAGCAGATGGCCGCCGGGATTGGCTACGAGCAGAATCCGTTCAGGTGTGCCGATCATCGAGTTGTTGCCTCCCCCAGAGTTACAAGTGAGATCTCACGCGTCGCGGCCTGCTCGGCGATGAGCGGGATTGCGTGCGCGGTGGCCATTGCGCTTGATCGACGCCCGTAGCGCGCCGAGTCGTGGAGCAGCAGGATCGCCCCGTCGTCGAGCTGCGACGAGGCAACCTCAGCAATGCGGTCGGGGCCGACGTTCTCCCAGTCGACGCCCCATGCAGACCAGTACACCGGGGTCATGCCGAACTCGGTGCATGCCTCGGCGGCGCCGTCGGACATCCGTCCGAACGGAGGCCGGTACCAGCGGCAACGGACCCCCATCGTCTGCGCGATCGTGTCGAATCCCCGCGCCACGTCCTGGCGGCTCTGTGCGGCGGCCACCTTGTCGAGACGCTGGTGCTCGTAGCCGTGCAGGGCGATCTCGTGCCCGCGGCGGTGGATCTCCATGGCCAGTGGGAGGTCCCTTTGCACCTGGCTTGCCAGCAGGAAGAAGGTCGCCCGCGCGCCGGCGGCATCGAGCGCGTCGAGCACCGCGGGGGTGGCGTCCTGGTCAGGCCCGTCATCCAGCGTGAGGACCGCATGACCACCTGGCGTCACCCGCTCGATTCCGGGGCGGCGGCGCCAGCGGCGCGCCCGTCCGGGATGCCAGTCGTACATCCGCTCGCGCACCGCCTGCGGGATGAGTGACCTGACACGAGGTGTGTGGCGGAGAAGTGACATCTGCGTTTGATCCGTCCGAGTCGTACAGTCAACGCGGCGAACCTCACAAAACTTCCAGGTCACGACCCTTGCCGGCCCTCGCAGCCCATCCCGCACACGCGGCCGCCGCCGGCGCGGCGGCCCTTCGCAGCGCCGGGCGTCCGGGCGCTCAGCGCCGGATCGCCGCGTCGCCGGGGGTGAGCGAGCTCATGCTCGGCGATCCCGCCGCGTCGTAGGCGTCGCTGAGTTGGCCGCGTGCATGCAGCGCGGGCTCCAGGTACAGCCGACTGACGTCGAACTGCGAGGCTGACTCGGCTGCCTGGTCCTCCCGGCGCTGGCTGACGGCGGCGGCCACGATCAGCCCTGCCGCGAACAGGAACGTGTAGGGCGCCTGCGGGAAGCCGGTTGCGTCGAACGTGGCACTGACCACGCCGTAGGCCACACAGCCGGCCGCGGCGGCGAGCGTGGGCGGCGCGCGTGGGCCGCCGCGCTTGATCACGCCATGGGCGGTGGTGACCGCGCAGATGATAATCGCCAGATACGAGAGCAGGCCGAGGAGACCCAGCTGGAAGAGCTCATCCAGATACTCGTTGTCCAGGATCCGATACCAGCGGTAGTTGTCCGGGTTGAGCGTGCCATAGCCGCTCCCCGCGATCAGGTGCGTGTAGATGTCGGGCGCGACGGCCGAGTAGTCGCTGACACGGCCCGCCGTCGAGTCAGACGACTTCGCGCTGCCCAGGATGCTGGTCAGCGTCCCGATCGTTCCCGGAGCGGCGAAGTGGATCACCGGGATGAGGGCGATCAACGCCACCGGCGCCCACCGGAGAAGCTTGCGGTTGTAGGCCGCGAGCACCACGAAGGCACCCATCGGAGCGATGAACGCCGTCTTGCGGGCGGTCGACAGCTCGGCCGCCAGGATCAGCCCGATAACGATGATGTAGCCCAGGCGCTTGCGCAGCGTCTTGGCCTCGAGCAGGGGCAGCACGGCGAACGGCAGGGCGATCGTCAGCATGCTCGTCACCGCGAGCCCGTGAGAGGTTGGCCCTACGACGGTTGGTCGCCCGTAGCTGAGGTTGATGGCGGTCGGTGGTGGTAGCACCGACGCGATCGGCTTCAGGATCTTGGCCGACCACAGATAGAAGACGTTGTACCCGGTGTGTGCCTCGTACAGCGTGCCCAGCGCAGTGATACAGGTCAGCGTCAGGATGAGCTTGGTGTACGCCGGAATCTCGGCCATGCGCACGGTCGACGCCACCAGGAAGAAGAAGATGAAGTAGCCGAGCAGCTGGAACAGCCGCTTCTCGGCAAAGGTCAGCTCGTTGAGCTGGACCATCCGGTCGATGTTCAGCACGATGCTGAGGAGCACGATGCCGATGTAGACCAGGACCGCCCGCTCCAGAGATGTGCGGCGCCGGCGGTTGAGGCGGGTTTTCCCCTGCCACGCCTGACCGATCCAGACGATGATCATCAAGCCCAACACGACGCGGTCGGGCTTGGAGTCCATCGGGAGGTGGACCTTGAAGGTGATCTCGTCGAACGGGACGAGGAACAGCATCACCAGGAAGGCGGCGATCAGCCATGGCATCGGCCGCCTCGTGCGGGGCCAGTTGTCGGCTGGTGGTGCGGACACCCCTGCGGGGGCTACCGTCGTGGTCGTCATCGCGGACGAAAGGGGTCAGACAGTCGGGTCAGACAGTCGGCTCAGAAGCCGTCCCAGGCAACGAGGCGACGGCTGTCGTCAGGATCGTCCGAGGCCGGGTCGCCGCCCGACTCGTAACGTGCAAACTCCTGGTTGGAGTCTTCTGAGAGGTTCATCATTGTCGCGGACTCCGCCGCCGCCGACCCGTTCACGAGGCCGCTGGCCGGCACCGGAGACCCGCCGCTCGCGCTCCCCTGTGTGCGCGCCAGGCGGATGTGCGCGCGGAGCGTGCTGATGCGCAGGGCGCCGACGGTCCACAGGCCGAAGACGAGGACGAAGATGATCAGCGCAACCGACTTCTTGGCACCCGGGTCGACGACGCCGCCGGTGGCAGCGCCGAGCTGCCGGATGGCGATGCGTTTGCCGGCGGGGACGGCGCTCTGGTTGTCCAGATACTCGATGTAGGCCGCAAAGCCGCGGACCGCGCCGTTGGCCAGAGCGATCGCCTGCTTGGTCGTCGGCGCCTGCGAGTAGATGTCGACGGTCGGAAGCTGGGGGTTCTGGAGGAAATTGAGCGAGTAGTGGACTGGCGGAGCCGTGAGCTGGATGCCCGCCGTCGCGGTGGGGGCGTGGGTGGCCTGGGGACCGGTGAGCTCCGTCGGTCCCGACGCTGCGATCAGGTTCCCGGGCAGCCCGGCCGCCTGGCCGATGTATTGGAGCGCCTTCGGGGTGGTCATCAACCGGGCGAACACGAACGCGCGAGCCGTATACGGGGTGAGGTCCTCCTCGGCATCCCCCAGTGCGGTCTGGGGCGCGTCCACGATCATCTGCGTCGAGGCGCTGGCGTACACCTTGGAATGCATCAGGGTCATGCTCGCGAGGGCCGCGCCGATCGCCAGCACGGCGCCGATCGCGAGCCAGAAGCGAAGAGACCACATCTTCAGGACTGTCTTGGCTAGTTCCATGGTTCATTCATCCCATCGGGTTTTGCACGTCTTTAGTCCCCGGCCAGGGTGCTCGTGTCCTAGAGGAACGGTCCGAACCGCGGGAGACTTTTGCGCGTCGCCGGAGGGCACGGACGTCGTCGGCGATACCTGCGACGAACAACATGCCGCCGCACCACAGGAACAGAACAACAGCGAATGTGTAGCCGGCGACGTTCGCCGGAACCGATTTGCCGGAGGCCGATGCGGCGACCGGCCCGAGCTCGCTGATGCCATACCGATCGTCCTTGGGCGTGCCGGTGCTGTCCTGCAGGTGAGTGAGGTAGGCGGTCAGGCCCTTTCCAACCCCGGCAGCCAGCGCGGCCGCCTGCGCCACGGTGGGGGCCTGGGTGGAAACGTCGAGGACGGGGGCATACCCCTCCGCGTCGAGCTGGATGCGGTAGGGAGCGCCCTCGACGACGATCTGTGTGCTGCGGCGCTCGCCGGTCGGCCATTGCTGGATGCGCTCGACGTCGGTCCAGACCGGCGGATCCACCGCGATCTGGGACGACGGCAGGCCGGCGGCTCGCGCGATGTAGCCCCGGACCTCCGGGCTCGCGGTCATGTCCGCCAGAGCCTGGGCGCGCGGCACGACGGCATTGACGTACGGGTCGCGGTAACCGGCGCTGTAGGTGTACTGCTTGCCGACAAGGAGTTCAGTGTTGGCGGTCGCGTGCGTGATCTGCCGGACCTTGAACGAGGGGGGGAGGATGCCGATCGCGACGAACCGCGAGGCAGCGACGGCCCCTGCGACGACCACGCCGAGCAGGAGCCATCGGCGATGACTGAACAGCTCAGCCAGCAGCCCCTGGGCCTGGTTCACGCCCGGCACAGTCTCATCTCGCGAGCAACGCTCGCGCCCTGAGCCCAGCGCGCATGCGCAGTTCGCGGTGCAGATGGTGGCGGTAGCCGTCAGCCTCGAACCTTGGGATCCTGCCGGCGGCCGCGCGCACGTACCCGGCGAAGTAGGCGACTCCGGACACGACGTGCGGCCGCGACATGGCGACCTTCAGCGACCGCACCGCGATCCAGGCGGGGGGATAGCCCTCGACGTACATGCAGCGTCCGAGCCGGAAGTGGCCCCGGAGCCGGCCCTGGGCACTCCCGACCTGCCGGTGATGTCTGGCGACCATCTCGGGGAATGAGCGGGTGCGGTAGCCCTTCATCCGCGCCAGCACCTCGTCGATGCCGTCCCATCCCAGCATCTCCCGGACCCCGCCTATCGCCTCGAAGCACTCGCGGGAGTAGAGCTTGACCGCCCCGCGGACGTGCTGGAGGTCAGAGGCTCCGGCCACCTTCCAGATGCCCAGCGACCGTTCGGTGAGGATGCCTCCCGCGATGCCAAGCGAAGCGTCGGCGTGGAACTGCTCCAGCAGACGCTCGTAGTAGTCAGACGGCAGTTCGATGTCACCGTCGAGCTTTCCGACGAAGGTGAAGTCCGAGCCCTGGCTCAGTCCGTAGTTGAACGCGCGGGCCTCGGCGGCGTGAAGCAGCCTGTCGGCGCCGGCCTTGAGTGGCATCTGCGGCGCCGACACGACCCGCAGGAAGGGAATGTCGCGCGCCGCCTCCGCGAGGATGTGCCGGGTCCCGTCGGTCGAGCCGTCGTCGACGACGACCCACTCGTCCGGTGGCCTTGTCTGGGCCGCCATCGCCTCAATCACCGCGCGGACATGCGCGGCCTCGTTGAGAACGGGGGAGATGATGAGCACACGCTCGCGTGTCACGGCAGCCAATCAACGTGCCGGGCAGGCCTCTTTCTTTCGCGGGTCGCCCCGTGGGTGGTGGGTCGGCCCGTGGGGGAGGGGAGTAACGGCGAACCGCCCCGTGTGTGGTGGGGCGGTTCGGGTGGGGCGGGGTGGGGTGGTGGGGGGTTTTTAGCTGCCGATGTTTTGGTTGGTGTCGTCCCAGACGTTGCCGGTCCAGGTGGCGCCGTTTGAGACGTAGGCGTCGGGTCCGAATTGTCCGCAGTCTGAGTAGAAGATGCGGGTGAAGCGGTTGTTGGTGATGGTGACGGGGCCGGTGTGGGCGGTGGAGCGTCCGCCGCCGCCGTAGATGCAGTAGCCGCCGCCGGCGAGGATGGAGTTCTCGACGTCGAGGGTTCCGTTGGTGCCGCCGCCGCCGAAGTCGGGGTTATCGACGAAGATGGAGGCGGTCTGGCCGTTGTTGACCAGCAGGGTGTCGTGCAGTGCGCGGATGCCGGGGGAGCCGCCGTCGGTGTAGATGCACTCGTCGTGCTCCAGGCCGCCGCTGTTGTTGAAGTTGGCGCCGCCCAGGCAGTAGGAGTTGGTCACGGTGCCATAGCCGGCGAGGATCCGGTCGCCGTTATAGAAGTTGACGTGATCGATGGTCACCCCGGACAGGGTGTTGCCGAAGTAGGACACCGCGAACGCCAGCGCGCCGGATTGTCCGGTGTTGGTGCCGTGAATCGAGTCGTTTTTGATCACGACGCCGGTCGCGCCGGAGGCGATCTGGATGGCGGCGTTGTCTTTGTCGACGTCGGTGATGTTGCTGTTTTCGATGGTGACGTTGCTGGCGCTGATGTAGATCGACCCGTTGACGTTCAGGCCGTCATAGACCTTGCCTGCGGTCGAGGCGGTAAACCCGTTTGAGCTGGTCATGGCCGTCCCGGCCGGGGGGCCGGTGCTGTTCATCGACGGGAACCCGCACGCGTCTAACGACGCCTGGTTGACCGTTCCCGAGCCCGGGGTCCCGGCGCAGTTCTGGGTGGCGCTGGGAGCGGTCACCGTCTGAGTCTGGGCCGAGGTGGCGCTGGCGCTGCCCGCGGTGTTGGTCGCGGTCACCACCGAGCGGATGGTCTGGCCGGTGTCGGCGCCCGTCAGCGTGTAGCTGCTAGCGGTCGCGCCGCTGATATTGGCGCAGGCCGCCCCCGACGTGTTGCAGTCCTGCCACTGATAGCCATAGCTGGTCGGGCTGTTAGACCACGTGCCCTTACTCGTGCTCAACACCTGACCCTGCTGCGCAGACCCACTCACCACCGGCACCACCGAATTCGCGGGAGCCTGAGCGGGCGGAGCCGGAGCCTGCACGGCGCTCGTCTGCGCCGAGGTGGCCGGGGTCGAGCCGCCCGCGTTGGTCGCGGTGACGATGACGCGGACGGTGTCGCCCACGTCGTTGCTGGTCAGCGTGTAGCTGCCCGAGGTCGCGCCGGCGATGTTGGCGCAGCTCGCGCCGGACGTGTTGCAGTCCTCCCACTGGTAGCCGTAGCTGGTCGGGCTGCCCGACCACGACCCCTTGCCGGCGGTCAGGGCCTGGCCCTGCTGGGCCGTGCCGCTGATCGACGGCAGCGCCGTGTTGGCGGGAGCCTGGACCGGCGGGGCCTGCACGACGGCGGTCTGCGCGGAGGTGGCCGGGGTCGAGCCGCCGGCGTTGGTCGCGGTGACGATGATGCGGACGGTGTCGCCCACCTCGTTGCTGGTCAGCGTGTAGCTGCCCGACGTCGCCCCCGAGATGTTGCTGCAGCTCGCGCCGGACGTGTTGCAGTCGCGCCACTGGTAGGTGTAGCTGGTGGGGCTGCCGCTCCAGGAGCCGTTGGCGGCCGTGACGGCCTGGCCCTGCTGGGCCGTGCCGCTGATCGACGGCAGCGCCGTGTTGCTCGGCGCGGGAAGAGGCTGGACCGCGCCGGTAGGCGAGGACGTGGATGGGGTCGAGCCGCCGTCGTTCGTGCCGGTGACGACGACGCGGATCGTGTCGCCGACGTCGCCACGCGCCAGGGTGTAGCTGCTCTGAGTGGCGCCCGTGATGTTCGCGCAGTTGGCGCCGGAGCCGTCGCAGTCCTCCCACTGGTAGCTGTAGCTGGTGGGACCATTGAGCCACGTGCCGTTATCGGTCGTCAGCGTCTGACCCTGCAGGGTGGTGCCGCTGATCTGCGGTGCCAGCAGGTTGAGCGGCGCGACGGGCAGCGGCAGCGGCGGAAGCGGGGTGAGGGACGAGGTCGTCGTCGTGGTCCCGACGGGTGTCGTGGTAGTCGGCGGCGGGTTTGACGGCGGGTTTGACGACGGGTTTGACGGCGGGTTGGCCGAGGTGGTAGTCGCCGTGGCGGTGCCCGCCACGAAGGCGGAGACGGGGCAAGTGGTCCACGAACTCCCGCTGGCCCATGCCGACGGCATCGAGGCCAGGCCGGTCTGCTGCGAGTTCATGCTTGTGCAGGGACCGCTCGGGCGGTCACGGAAGTACAGGGTGCCGCCCTTGCCCAGGACCGCGATCCAATACGACTTCGAGGCGCTGACCGACGTCGCCGAGATCGGGAGCGCGTTCCAAGCTCCGGCCTTCGGCGAGGCCAGCTTGGCGCTGGCCAGCAGAGATCCTGGCTGACCGCTGTTGTCGGCGTAGATGGCCGCCAAGACGGTGCTAGCGGTGCTGTGCGAATCGACGTAGACGTGGATCGAGCGCGCGGTCCCGTTGATGTGACCGGTGAAGGGGAAGGCTTCGGCCAGACCCGACTTGTTGTTGTCTCCGGTCGGCTCGACGGTCTGGTCTCCGAAGAGAGCGGGATCGGCCGCCGCACTCGCGGCGGTAGTCGTGTTGCTGCTGGTCTTGTTCGGCGCGTTGGCCTTCGTCGACTTCTTGGTCGTCGACTTAGAGGCCTTGTGCCGCGGACGCTTGTGCGCGCGTGGCTTCGCGTGATGGCTGCGAGAGCTGAGGCTCGCCCCCGGATGACTTGCGACTTCGTGCCCCCACGCAACAGCCGCTGTCATGCACAGACACAGGACAGCGCACACCAATGCGATCCGACGCATCCGATCCTCCGCGTATCTGAAGTGTGTTCCCCCCCTGTCGGTGCCGTCCTGGCGGCCCATTACTTCCCGAAGCCGTATTCAGCGAAACGTCCGCCGACACAAAAGCCGGGGTGGGAGCCAGTGAGAGCGCAGGAGATGGCTAGGCAGGAGTAATCGCCCGCAAATCCAGAAGCTTTAGATGTATTTGGATGGACCGACCGACCGAGATCCGGTCAATAGAGGATCAGTCGGGCGGTGTGTCTATTCGACGGAAATCTGGAGTTTCTTTACAGAGAAGAACTCCGGACCGTGCGGTCCAGGCCGGCGATCGGCTGAATTCGCTTCGGGCGCCCTCAACGGGTGTCCCACAGAGCGTCCGCACGATTGGACGGAATCTGGCCACTCGCGCTTCTGTTGGGCCGCCGGCATGCGGAGACGTGCGCGCGCCCGTGCCGTTCCGGGCTGGACGTTTGGTGGAAGTTACGACGGGTAGGTCGAAGCGGCCGACGGTCGGCGAGGGGCAAGACGCGCGGCGAGATGGTTTCTCGCGCGCGCGTGTACCCGGGTGGCCGTGGCCGCTTCGAGGATCGCAGAAGTGCTACTAGGCGGCGATCAGGTGCCGGTCGCCGCCGCGGGTGAACGGCGTCGAGTCCAGGCGCTGGAGCTCGCGCTGCAGCGCGCGGCGCCCGCGGTGGTGCAGTCCGTGGATCGAGCCCTCGCTGCGGCCCATCCGGTCGGCGATCTCACCGGGAGTGAGGCCGACGACGTGGCGGAGGATGACGACCTGACGCTGCTCATCAGGCAGAGTGGCCAGCGCGCTCCGGACCGTCTCGCTCTGGTCCAGGTCGATGCCGGTGCTCGCGTCGGGGTCGATCACGTTCTCGGTCGGCGTGAGCCTATTGGCGCGCAGTTGGTCGATAGCGACGTTGCGGGCCATCCGCAGCAGCCAGGCGAAGAACGGCACGCCCCGGTCGTCGTACTTGACGATGGCGGTGATCAGCTTGGCGAAGACGTGCTGCGTGACGTCCTCAGCTTCGTGGTCGTCGCGCACGATCGAGCGGACGTAGCCGAAAATGTTGTGGACATAGACGACGTACAGGAAGCGGACCGCCTCCTGGTCGCCTTCCTTGGCTCGCGCCACTGCGAGCTTGACTTTGCGAAGAGTCTCCGGCGACTCGTCCAGCGTCGTCCGGCTGCGAAACCCTGACACCGACGATGCAACCGTCAGCGCGCCGCCCCTGGTGCTCTGCGTCATGCTGTGCCTCGTAATCTGACTTTGCCCCGGAGCCGGTCGTGGCTCCCTTGTGTGACGAGTATGGATGGGCGCCTTGAAGTGCTCAATGACCGGGCTGGCTCATTGCCCGTTCAGGGACATGAACGCAACCGTGGGCCGTCAGGCCCGTTCCGGCGGCACCGTCGCCGCGCGACGCGGCGCGTGAGAAGCGTGCAACGTGTCCCGTTGATCGGGCATGTTGCAACCCGCAAAACAAATGGATTGGGACGCGCGACCTGCCGGGCTGGCCACGGTGGTCAAGCTTGACGCGCCCCAGGTCGAGAAGAACACTGACCGCACCATGAGACTGCTCATCGTCGACAACGCTCCCACGCGCGCGGGCATCCGCATTGCGCTGGGCGACGACGTGTCCGTGTGCGCGGAGGAGAGCGAGCACGATCAGGCCATCCGCGCCGCCAAGCGCGAGCAGCCCGACATCGCCTTCATCGGCCGCGAGGTCGCCGGCGACTGGAGGGCGCTCGTCCGCGGGGTTTGCCGGGCGGCGCCGCTGTGCGCCGTGGTGGTGCTGGCCCAGACCAGCGACGCCGACGACATGCTCGAGTCTGTCCGGGCGGGCGCTGTCGGGTACGTGCCTGGCGCACTGGACGCGGAGCGAATCCGCCGTGTGCTCGGCGCGCTGCAGAGCAGCGAAGCGGTCGTCCCGCGCGCGATGGTCAACGAGCTCTTATCAGAGCTGCGAGGCACCCACAACGCTGAGAATGGGCTCACCGGTCGTGAGGCGCAGGTCCTGGGGATGCTCCGCCGTGGCCACTCGACGGCGTGGATTGCCGAGCGCCTTCAGATCGCGCCCGTGACCGTGCGTCGCCACATATCCGAGCTCGTCCACAAGCTCGGCGTCGAGAGCCGCTCGGACCTCGTCGAGCGCAGCGCGATCTAGCTCAGACTCAACTGATGCCCTGGCGCACCGCGTAGACCGCGGCCTGGACACGGCTGGGCAGCCCGAGCTTGGCCAGGATGTTGGAGACGTGGTTCTTCGCGGTCCTCGGGCTGATGTTGAGTGCGTTGGCGATCTCCGCGTTCTCCATTCCGTTGGCGATGAGACGCAGAACGTCGATCTCGCGCTCGGAGAGCTGCTCCAGGGAGGTCGGCTCCTGTTCAGGCGGTGCGCTCGGTCGAGCGGATTCGGCCCAGCACGACCTCCGCCGCCCTCGGCGACAGCCACGCCGCGCCGCTCTCGGCGGCCTGGATGGCCACGACGAGGCTGTCGATCGGGGTGTCCTTGGCCAGGAACCCGGCCGCGCCGGCGCGCAGCACAGCCGAGACGTCGGAGTCCTCGGAGGACACGGTGAGGGCCAGGACGCGGATGCGAGGGTCGCGGGCAAGGATCGCGCGCGTGGCGTCGGGACCGCTCATGTCCGGCATCCGGACGTCCATGAGAATGACGTCGGGCCGCAGTTCGGCGGCGAGGCGCACGCCCATCTTGCCTCCGGAGGCCTGGCCGATGACCTCGATGTCCTCCTCGGCCGCCAGCAGCGATGCCAGACCAGCACGGAACAGGTCGTGGTCATCGACCACCAGCAGTCTCACCATCTCATCCCCCGGCCGTTCACCGATCGTCGCCTCAAAGAGGCCGCGCGCATCCCTTAGCCCCAATTCCATTTCGGAGCGGACGCTCCATGGCCAAGAATAGCTCACCTTCGCGCAAGTTCGAGCGCATAGGTGGCGTTGTCCAGAGTGTGTGTGAGTCGCCCGCCACGGCACGTTCAACTGGATGAACGGCCCATGGGCGCCGCGCCCTATTCCCGCGTCTCACGCGGCATGACATAAACCAGATTGAGCAACGGATAACTCAGGGGCAATGTTGACCGCATCAGCTACAGCAGTTGCGACAGAGCGCGAGACCGTGCGCTTCGCCGCTCTCGATCTCCAGCACGCTCCCATCAAGGAGCGGCTGCATGACGCCTTCGAGCGTGTGCTCAACTCGAGCGCCTACATCCTGGGCACCGAGGTCGAGGCGTTCGAGCACGAATTTGCGGACTACTGCGGTGTCAAGCAATGCGTCGGGGTGTCCTCCGGAACCTCCGCGCTGACGCTGATGCTCATGGCCTACAACATCGGCCCAGGCGACGAGGTCATCGTCCCCGCGCACACCTTCATCGCCTCGGCACTGGCCGTCGCCCACGTCGGCGCAACACCGGTGCTCTGCGACGTGCTCCCGGGCACCGGCCTGATCGATCCGGATGCTGCGCGCGCCGTCATCGGCCCGCGCACCGTCGGCATCCTGGCCGTTCACCTGTACGGCCAGGCGTGCGACATGGACGCGCTCAATGCCGTGGCCAAGCCTCACGGGCTGCTGGTGCTCGAGGATGCGGCGCAGGCCGCCGGCGCCCGGTACCGCGGTCGCATGGTCGGCTCGCTGGGAGCGGCTGCCGGCTTTTCGTTCTATCCGGGGAAGAATCTCGGCGCGCTCGGGGACGGCGGGGCGGTGTGCACCGACGATGCCCTGCTGGCCAGCCGGCTGCGTCGCCTGCGCAACCTGGGCCAGCGCGTCAAGGGCGAGCACGTCGAGCTCGGCTTCAACGAGCGGCTCGACGGCCTTCAGGCGGCGCTCCTGCGCGTCAAGCTCGAGTACCTCGACGAATGGAACGAGGCGCGGCGCGCCCGTGCCGCGGACTACCGGGAGCTGTTGCCCGAGGAGACCGTGGTCATGGAGGAGCGCCCGGAGAGCCCGTGCATCTACCACCTTTTCCCGACCCGCTTCGCCGACCGCGCCTGGATGGCGGACCGGCTGCGCGAGGCCGGCATTGAAACCGGCGTGCACTACGACCGAGCGGTCCACGAGCACGCTGCCTGGGAGGACAACGCCTTGCGCCACGGAGATCTGCCGATCGCCGAGGCGTGGGCCGCCGAGGAGCTGTCTCTACCCATGCACTCAGACCTGACGAGGATGGAGGTCGAGCGCGTGGCGCACGCAATCGAAAGAGCACAAACGGGGAGGACGGGGCAACAGTGAGCGCAACCGCGACAGTTAGGACTGAAGACGTTCCGATGGCGGAGCCGACCGGCGTTGCCGTCGTCGGGCTCGGCTACTGGGGTCCGAACCTCCTGCGTGTTCTGGCCGACAAGCCCGAGGCGCAGGTGCGGTGGATCTGCGACCTGGACCGCGAGCGCCTACACCGCTTCCGCCGCCGGTACCCATCGGTGCGCATCACCTCGCACATCGAGCGAGTGCTGGCCGACCCGGGCGTCGATACGGTGATCATCGCCACGCCGGTGAACACCCACTACGACCTCGCCGCGCAGGCGCTTCAGGCCGGCAAGCACGTCTTCGTCGAGAAGCCGCTGGCGCCGTCGGCCGCCCTCGCCGATGACTTGGCGCAGATGGCCGCGGAACGGGACCTGCTCCTCATGTGCGGGCACACCTTCGTCTACAGCCCGCCCGTGCGAGCGATCAAGCGCATGCTGGAGGCCGGCACCCTCGGGGACATCTACTTCATCTCCTCCAGCCGCGTGAACCTGGGCCTGCACCAGCGCGACGTGAGCGTGATCTGGGATCTCGGTCCCCACGACTTCTCGATCTTGCTCTACTGGCTCTCGGAGATGCCCACGAGCGTGCGCGCCGTCGGCCGCGACTCGATCGTGCCCGGCATCGCCGACGTCGCATTCGTTACCCTGACGTTCGCGTCCGGGATCGTGGCCAACGTCGAGCTCAGCTGGCTCGCGCCCTCCAAGCTGCGCCGGACGGTGCTGGTGGGCTCCGAGCGCATGGTCACCTATGACGACGGCGCCGTGGAGCCGGTGCGCCTGTTTGACTCGGGCGTCGTCTACAAGGACCCGGAGACGTTCGGTGAGTACCACCTGTCCTACCGGTCGGGCGACATCGTCTCTCCCAAGATCGAATCGCATGAGCCGCTCGGGCTCGAGCTCGGAGACTTCCTCCGGGCCATCAGGACCGGGGAGTCCATGCAGTTCCATACTGCGCTGGCCCGCAGCGTTGTGCGGATCGTTGAAGCGGCCGATCGGTCCCTGAAACAGGGCGGTCGCGAGGTCTCGCTGGAGTCCGGCGAGATGAACGATCAGCTGAGCGCACGGCCCGCGCTTGCGCTCGCCTAGCCCCGTTTGAGCGAGCGACCCGCCGCGCCCCTGGGGTCGCGCGCGCGCTTTCCTCCTCAGGAGGAGGTCAGTGTGCGCGTGACCCGGGCGGGATTGCCCACGACGACCGTGTGCGGGGGGACGTCCTTGGTGACCACCGCGCCCGCGCCGACCATGGCGCCCTCGCCGATCGTCACCCCGGGCAGGATGACGGCACCGGCGCCGATGCTGGCGCCGCGCCGCAGCGTCGTGTAGCGCAGCTCGAAGGGCTGGCGGCTGCGGGGCATGATGTCGTTGGTGAAGGTCGCCTGGGGGCCGATGAAGACGTCGTCCTCGACGCGCAGGCCGTCCCACAGGAACACGCCCGACTTGAGCGTGACGCGGTCGCCGATAACCACGTCGCCCTCGACATAGGTGTGGTCGCAGATGTTGCAATCGGCGCCGATGACCGCCCCCGCGATCACGTGCGCAAACGCCCACACCCGCGTTCCGGCGCCGATGGTCTCTGACTCGACGAGTGCGCGCTCGTGGATGAAGGGAGGGTTGTCCATAGGGGCGGCATTGTGACGCGCACGGGCATCGGTCGGCGATAACATCGTGAATCCCGATTCACATGGATCCGATTGAAGGAGCGCAGCGTGGACCTGAACGACACCCCGGAGCAGGCTGAGTACCGCGCCCAGGCGAGGGCCTGGCTGCAGGAGAACTCGAGACCAGGCGCCACCGCGCTCGGGATCCTCTGAGGACTCGGCCTACATCGACTCCCGGCGTGTCTGGCAGCGCAAGCTCGCCGAGGCGGGGCTGGCAGCGGTCACTTGGCCCAAGGAGTTCGGCGGCCGGGGGCTGGGTCCGATCGAGCAGGTCACCGTCAACCAGGAGATCTCGCGCGCGGAGGTCCCGGGGATCCTCGACGTGATCGGCATCGGGATGCTGGGCCCGTGTCTCATCGCGCACGGCTCCGAGGAGCAGAAGAGCCGTCACCTGGGCCCGATGCTCCACGGTGACGAGGTGTGGTGCCAGATGTTCTCCGAGCCCGGCGCCGGCTCTGACCTGGCCGCCGTGCAGACCCGCGCGCGCCAGGGCGACGACGGCACCTGGACGCTCAACGGCCAGAAGGTGTGGACCACCAACGCCCAGTTCGCCTCGTTCGGCCTGCTGCTGGCCCGCACCGACCCCGACGTCCCCAAGCACAAGGGGCTGACCATGTTCATCGTGCCGATGGACTCGCCCGGGGTCACCGTCCGCGGACTTCGCCAGATCTCCGGCGAGGCCGAGTTCAACGAGGTCTTCTTCGACGACGTCCGGCTCGACGCCGACGCGGTGGTGGGTGGCGTGGGCAACGGGTGGGGGACCGCCCTCACGGTGCTCATGTACGAGCGGCTGACGATCGGCTTCGGCTCCGAGGGCTTCGGCTCGCCCACGCGGCTGGCCCAGACGCTGGCCGCCGACGATGGCGCCCGCCACGACGCAGACGCGCGCCGGCGCCTGGGCGAGGTCATCACCGAACTGCTGGCCGTGCGCTACAACGGCTACCGCGCGCTCACCGCGCTTTCGCGCGGGCAGATCCCCGGGCCCGAGGCGGGCCTGGCCAAGGTCACGATGGTCAACGCCGCGATCGCCGCCACCGATCTCGGCGCCGATGTGGTCGGCCCCGACGCACTCGGCGCCGACAGCGAGTGGAGCTACCTGATCTCCTTCCTGCCGGGCCTGAAGTCCGCCGGTGGCACCGAACAGGTCCTGCGCAACACCATCGGCGAACGGGTGCTGGGGCTGCCACCGGAGCCGAGGTTGGACAAGGGCGTGCCCTTCTCAGAACTGCGCGCCATGGAGAAGCAGGCGGTGACGTCATGAACTTCGCCCTCACCGACGAGCAGATGCTGCTGCGCGAGGCCGCCCGTGGCTCGCTGGCCCGGGTCAAGACGGTTGAGGCCGCGCGCACCGCGCTCGAGGACCCGTCCTCGCTGCCCGACCTCTGGCCCATGGCCGTGGAGGCCGGCTGGCCCGGCGTCCTGATCGACGAGGAGCACGGGGGAGCGGGCCTGGGCGGCTTTGACGCGCTGCTGGTGGCGGAGGAGTGCGGCCGCGTGCTTGCGGCCGTGCCGCTGCTGGGGCTGCTGCCCGCCACGGCGATCCTCAACGCCGCCGGCGACGACACGCTCGAGGCGGTGGCCGCCGGCGAGCTGCGACCGGCCTACGTCCCGGCGCGGCCTCCCGGAGAGCTGGAGCAGGGCTGGACGGTCGAGCCGGCGTCCGGCTTTGCGCGCGCGGCCGCCCCATCGGTGAGCTGCCGATGGCGACGAGGTGACGCTCGACGGCTCGGTGGCCTGGGTGCCCGACGCGCCGGGCGCTGACCTGCTCGTCGTCGTCGGGGTCGATGACGGATGGGCAGCCGGTGGCGGTGGCCGTCGAGTCCGGCGCCGAGGGGGTCGCGGTGGAGACGGTCGTCCGCTACGACGCCACTCGCTCGCTCGGTCATGTCACCTTTGCCCGCGCGCGCGGGCGCCGTCTGGACGTCGGCGCCGACGTGCTCGCCGATGCCTGGTACCTCGGGCACGCGCTCATCGCCGCCGAGTCGATCGGTGCGGTGCAGACGTGCCTGGACGTGAGCGTCGCCTACGCCAAGGAGCGCTTCACCTTCGGCCGGGCGATCGGGTCCTACCAGGCGATCAAGCACGAGCTCACCGAGGTCCTGCGCCGGCTCGAGAATGCCCGCGGGCTGGAGTACTACGCGGGATGGGCCAGGAAGGATCGGCCCGAGGAGTTCCCGCTGGCTGCGAGTGCCGCTCGCAGCGCGGCCGGGGGCGCCCTGGACTTCGCCGCGCGCACGATGATCAACGTGCACGGTGGGATCGGAGCCACCTGGGAGCATGACGCGCCTCTGTTCTTCCGCCGCGCCCAGCTCTCGCGGCGGCTGCTGGCCGGGACCCACGACGCCACCGACCGGGTGGCCGAGTGCACGATGGCCACCGCCGCGGCCGCCGCATAGGGGACGCTGCCATGGGTCGCGGGGGCATCCTCGGGATCGCGGCCGTCGCGGCCTGTCTGTGCGCGCTGGTGGCGGGAGCGGGGAACGCCGCGGCCCGCACGCGGTGGACGCCGCCGGCCCACCTGACCTGGTACTGGCAGCTCCAGGGGCGGGTGCGGGTCGAGAACGTGGCCGCCTCCGACATCGACGGGTTTGACAACGGCGCCGCCGAGGTGGCTCGGCTGCACGCCCGTGGCCAGCACGTCATCTGCTACGTCGACGTGGGCACGCTGGGAGCGCTGGAGGCCCGACGCCGGGCGCTTCCCGCGTGCGGTGCTGGGGCGCCCCAATGGCTGGCCGGGGGAGAGGTGGCTGGACGTCAGGCGCCTCGCGGCGCTTGAGCCGATCATGCGCGCCCGCTTCGCCATGTGCGCGCGCAAGGGTTTTGACGCGGTGGAGCCCGACAACATGGACGGCTTTGAGAACCCGACGGGCTTCCGCATCACCGGCGCCCAGCAGCTTGCCTATGACCGCTGGGTGGCGCGGGCCGTGCACCGATTGGGCATGGCGGTGTACTGCAGAAGAACGACCCTGAGCAGGCGGCCAGGCTCGAGCCCTCGTTTGACGGCGTGCTGGACGAGCAGTGCAACCAGTACCACGAGTGCGATTCCTTCCGGCCCTATCTGCGGGCGGACAAGCCCGTGCTCGACGCGGAGTACAAGCGCGCCCTGTACCCGGGCTTCTGCGGCAATGACGAGCGGCTGGGTATCTCGGGCGCGCTGTACCCGCTCGAGCTCGACGGCACGGTGTTTGAGCCTTGTGATGTGAATCAGGATTCACTACGCTGGTGAATCAGGATTCACGCTGCGAACCTCAGAGCAGGGAGATCACATGGCCACGATCGAGATCACCGACCCCGCGCGCGAGGTGCTCAATCAGGCGCCGCCCCTTGAGCCGGCCAACCTGTTCGAGCTCGATGCGGCGCTCGTGGAGGCCTGGAGCGCGAGGGCGGGGGATGGGGCGCCGACCGAGCGCGCGAGGCCGGCTCGGTGGCGGGCAGCGTCGAGGCCCGCGAGCACTCCCGCCGCGCGGAGCGCAACGAGCCCCGGCTGACCACCCACGACCGCTTCGGCAACCGGATCGACGCCGTCGAGCTCGATCCGTCGTGGCACTGGCTGCTTGCGGGGGCGGTGGGGCGCGGCATCCACAGCCTGCCCTGGCGCGAGCCCGCAGCCCGGTGCCCACGTCGTACGCGCGGCGCTGTTCATGCTGTGGAGCAACGCCAACGACGGCGTGATGTGCCCGGTGTCGATGACCTACGCCGCGGTGCCGGCGCTGCGCGACGGTGCGCCGGAGCTGGCCGCCGAGTGGGAGCCGCGCCTGACCCTGCCCGACTACGAGCGCGGGCGCGCTCGCCGGCATGGCCATGACCGAGCGCCAGGGCGGCTCGGACGTCCGCGCCAACATCACCCGCGCGGAGCCGGTGGGCGACGGCGCGTACGAGCTCCACGGGCACAAGTGGTTCTGCTCCTATCCGCCCTGCGACGTCTTCCTGGTCCTGGCCCAGGCGCCCGGCGGCCTGTCGTGCTTCCTGGTGGAGCGCGGGGCCGGGCATGGAGTTCCAGCGCCTCAAGGACAAGCTGGGCACGCGCTCGCTGCCCTCCTCCGAGGTCGAGTTCCGCGGTGCTCACGGCCGGCTGATCGGCGAGGAGGGCCGCGGCGTGCCCGCGATCATCCGGATGGTCAACCACACGCGGCTGGACTGCCTGCTGGGCTCGACCACGGGGCTGCGCCGCGGCACGCTCGAGGCCATCCACCATGCCCGCCACCGCTCCGCCTTCGGCGCGCGCCTGGTCGACCAGCCCGCGATGCGCAACGTCCTGGCCGATCTGGCCGTCGAGTCCGAGGCGGCCACGGTCACCGCGATGCGCGTGGCACGTGCCTACGACGAGCCCTCCGAAGGCGCGTTCCGCCGCTTTGCCACCGCGGTATGCAAGTACTGGGTGGCCAAGCGCGGCGCGGGCCACGCTGCCGAGGCGCTCGAGTGCCTGGGCGGCAACGGCTTCGTCGAGGACTCCGGGATGCCGCTGCTGTACCGCGACGCTCCGCTGAACTCCATCTGGGAGGGGTCGGGCAACGTCGCGGCGCTCGACGTGCTGCGTGCGATCGTCAAGGAGCCCGAGGCCCTGCCCGCCTTCCTGGACGAGTGCGAGCTCGCCGCCGGGGCCGAGCCGCGTCTCGACGCCCACCTCGTGCGCGTGCGCGCGCGTGTGCGCGAGACGTTCGGCGGTGAGGACGATGCGAGTGCCGAGGAGCGCCTGTACGCCGGCCAGTTCGGCGCCCGCCGGCTGGTGGAGGATCTCGCCGTGGCGCTGCAGGCGTCGCTGCTCGTCCGCCATGCCCCGACCGCGGTGGCCGACGCCTTCTGCGCCGGGCGTCTGGAGGGCGATCGCGGCCGCGTGTACGGGACGCTGCCGGCCGGGGTGGATGCCAAGGCGATCATCGAGCGCGCCCTGCCCGTATGAGTGACGTGCAGTACGTGGTGGACGGTCGGGTGGCGCGGATCACCCTCAACCGCCCCGAGCGCGGTAACGGCATCAACCGCGCGCTGCTGAGTGAGCTCGAGCAGGCCGTCGAGCGCGCCGACCTGGACCCCGCGGTGTCCGTACTGCTGCTCTCGGGCAACGGCAAGGGCTTCTGCGGCGGCTATGACCTCGTACAGAGCGCCGAGGGTCAGGGTCGGCTCGAGGCTGAGGCCGACGCGGCCGTCGGCGTCTCGGCCCCGCCGGGCTCGCCGCTTGACCCGGAGGTGATGAGCGCCAACCACGACCCGTCCGGCGTGTGGGATCCCACGGTGGACTACGCGATGATGAGCCGCAACGTCCGCGCGTTCATGTCGCTGTTTCACTGCGGCAAGCCGGTGGTGTGCAAGGTCCACGGCTTCTGCGTGGCCGGCGGGACCGACATGGCGCTCTGCTCCGATCTGCTGGTGATCGCCGCCGACGCCAAGATCGGCTATCCGCCCGCACGGGTGTGGGGCTCGCCCACGACGTCGATGTGGGCCTACCGGCTTGGCGCGCAGCGCGCCAAGCGCCTGCTCTTCACCGGGGACTCGCTGTCCGGGGCCGAGGCGGTGGAGTGGGGGCTGGCCATCGAGGCGCCGGACGCCGCCGACCTCGACGAACGCACCGAGACCCTGGTGGCGCGGATCGCGCGCGTGCCGGTCAATCAGCTGCGGATGATGAAGCTCCTGGTCAACCAGTCCATGTACGCCCAGGGCCTGCACGCCACCCAGGTGCTGGGCACGGTGTTCGACGGCGTGGCGCGCCACACCCCGGAGGGCTTCGCCTTCCAGGGGCTGGCGGCCGGCGAGGGCTTCCGCGCCGCCGTGCGCGAGCGCGACGAGCCTTCGGGGACCTCGGCCCGTCCACTTTCAAGGGGTGAGGAGGATGGGCACCGTCGCCACCGGCACCCGCGAGCGCCTGCTGTCGGCGGCGCGCGAACTGATCGAGGAGGGCGGCTACGGCGCCGCCTCGGTGCTGGCGATCGCCGAGCGCGCGGGGGTGGCCGCGGGGACCCTCTATCGCCACTTCGCCTCCAAGGAGGAGCTGTTCGTGGAAGTGTTCCGCTCGGTGTGCGAGCGCGAGGAACGCGCGATGCGCGCCGCGGCGGCGCAGCTGCCCGAGAGCGCCACCGCGCAGGAGCGCCTGGAGACCGTGCTGGCCACCTTCGCGCGGCGCGCGCTGCGCAACCCCCGCCTCGCGTGGGCGCTGATCGCCGAGCCGGTCGATCCCCGCGTCGACGCCGAGCGGATCGCCTACCGCGCCCGGTACGCCGAGCTGATCGCCGCCGGCCTCGCCGCCGGGATCGCGGCCGGCGAGCTGCCCGCGCAGAATGTCGACCTCACCGCGGCCGCGCTCGTCGGCGGCTGCGGCGAGGCGCTGGTCGGCCCGCTGTCGCCGCTGGCCGCCGGTGGGCCAGACGCCGACGAGATCGTGGCCGCGCTGCGCACCTTCGTCGGCCGCGCGGTGGGGGCGCCGTGAGTGGCGACCGGCGGCTGGAGGCGCCATGAGCGACTCCGCGGCGGTGCGCGTCTCGCGCGACGGGCCCGTCACCACGGTGCTCCTGTCGCGCCCCGAGCGGCGCAATGCCGTCGACGGCCCCACGGCGCAGGCGTTGGCCGATGCGTTTCGCGCCTTTGACGCCGATGCTGGTGCGGCGGTGGCCGTGCTGGCCGGCGATGGTGGCGTGTTCTGCGCCGGCGCTGACCTGAAGGCGGTCGGGACTCAGTCGGGCAACCGCGTGCAGGACGACGGAGACGGCCCGATGGGCCCGACGCGGATGCGGCTGTCCAAGCCCGTCATCGCGGCCATCGCCGGACATGCGGTGGCGGGCGGTCTGGAGCTGGCGCTGTGGTGTGACCTGCGGGTGGCCGAGGAGGACGCGGTGCTGGGGGTGTTCTGCCGGCGCTGGGGCGTCCCGCTCATCGATGGGGGCACCGTCCGCCTGCCGCGCCTGATCGGGGTCAGCCGGGCGATGGACATGATTCTCACCGGCCGGCCCGTGGGCGCCGAGGAGGCCGAGCGCATGGGCCTGGTCAACCGGGTCGTGCCGATCGGCACGAGTCTCGCCGCCGCCCAGGAGTTGGCCGCCGCGCTGGCCCGGTTTCCCCAGGCGTGCCTGCGGGAGGATCGCCTCTCGGTCCTGGAGCAGGAGGCGATGGACGAGGACGAGGCGCTCGCCAACGAGCTCGTCCATGGCCGGCGCTCGCTGCTGGAGGTCCGGGCCGGGCTCGAGCGGTTTCGGTCAGGGGCCGGGCGCCACGGCACGTTTGACTGAGAGCTTGGTTTGACTGAGCTTGGTGAGTTAGAGCGTCGTCGCCCACGCGCGAAGGCGCGCGACATGTGCGGCGGTGAGTCCCACCGCCGGATCGGTGGCCACGAGCTCGGTGGGGGCGGGCCGCGTCTGCGCCCACTCATGGCAGCTCGCGTCGAACTGATCGTCGATCCAGGCCAGCGGGCGGTCGGGCGCCGGCGTAGGCGTCGATGGCGCCGAGCTTCCAGTGGCGAGGCTCGCTCCCGGGGGCGGCCGGGGCGAACGTTAGGTGGTGGAGCCCGGCGGGTAGCCCCAACGCGAACGGGAGGTATTCATCGGCCCTGTCCTCCCATCCGCTGCACCAGACGAGCTCGAAATCGTCATGGAGGGCGCCGAGGAGCTCGGCGGCGCCGGAGGACAGGAAATGCGGGATGCCGTCCACCAACAGGAACCGTCCGGGAGGCGGCTCCGCTGCATCGAACCCGAACAGCGAAATCACCCCATCGATGTCGATCAGCACAAGCGGCCGGTCCATATGCGCCACATATCCGAGCTTAATCTGGCTCCGACAGGGTGTCGGCGAGTGCCTGTGAGCCAGAGCGCATGCGTCCAGTTTGCGCCCGGCGCGTGGATTGATGCTCAAGCCCTACCGCCGAATGCCGAAAGAGATGCGTGAGGCGCCGTAAGAGCCTCCTTCCCACTCTTTCGATCCAGGCCTCCATTTCCCACATGACCCAAGCCCTTGGCATCCTGCTCGCGCTCGCCTGCGCCCTCACGACGAACGTCGGCTTCCTCTTCAAGCATCGGGGAGCCTGCGAGGCGCCTGCCGTGGACATCCGTCACCCGCTCCGGTCGGCCAAGGCGCTGTTCGCCTCCAAGCTCTTCACGATCGGCATGATCATCGCCTCGGCCGCGTGGATCTTCCACGTCGCCGCCATGGCGGTGGCGCCGCTCTCGCTCGTCCAGGCCGTCCTCGCCGGCGGCGTGGTGCTGCTCGCCGTCATGGCGGAGCGCACCTTCGGCCTGTCGATCTCGCGCAAGCAGTGGGTGGGGATCTTCCTCACCGCCGTCGGCCTGCTGCTGCTGGGCTTCAGCCTGCCCGCCGCCCACGGCGCCCACTCGCAGTACTCCGTGCCGGCCATGATCGGCTTCGAAGGCGTCCTGCTCGCCGCCGGCACCCTGCTCATCATGGGCCCGCGCATCGGCGCCCCCGAGGAGCACCACGGCTTCATGCTCGGCGCCGCTGCCGGCATCCTCTTCGGCGTCTCGGACGTCGCCATCAAGGCCCTCTCCGGCCTCGTCGGCGCCCACGGCGTCCTCGGCCTCGTCAGCCCCGTGATGATCGTCACCGTGTTTGCCTCCGTGGCCGCCTTCTACGCCTCGGCCAAGGGCCTACAGGACGGCGACGCCGTCCCGGTCATCGCCGTCACCGGCACCGCGGCCAACGTCTCGGGCATCGTCGGCGGGATCCTCGTCTTCGGCGACCCGCTCTCGACCCACCCGCTGATGTTCGGCGCTGAGATGTTCGCCTTTGCCCTGGTGCTGTTCGCCGCGTGGCTGACCCCGGCCCCGGTCCGGGCCGCCGGCCCGGCGGTGCACGGCGGTCCGGTTCCCGCGATCGCCTGATCCGCTCGCTACTGCCGCGGTCGTCCGCGGGCGTCATGGCGGGGGTACCGGCGGACGTCGACGGCAGGGCTTTCGAGAACGGCGGATCCGCGTGGGCGCAGTCGGACGTGCCTCGACTTATGCACCGTATGCGGGCTTATTTTTCCTAGACGCCCCTTGCGCACGGGCGGAGGGCGGGGTAGTACAACCCGCAGCCATGGCGTCCCCACTCATCCAGGTCGCGGACCTCGACGACCAGCCCACCCAGACGCTTCTCGACGTCCGCTGGCAGCTGACGGCCGGCTCCCAGCCCGACCTGTATGCCGCCGGGCACGTCCCAGGCGCGGTGTTCGTGGACCTCGACCGTGATCTCGCCGCGCCGCCGGGCCAGGGTGGGCGTCACCCGCTCCCCGCCGCGGAGGACTTCGAGCGGGCGATGCGCGCCGCCGGCGTGAGCGCCGAGCGCCCGGTGGTCGTCTACGACGACGCCAACGGCCTCCCCGCCGCCCGCGCCTGGTGGCTGCTCAGATACTTCGGGCACCCGCGGGTGGCGCTGCTCGACGGTGGACTGGGGGCCTGGCTGGCCGCTGGGCGGCCGCTCGCCGAGGGCACCGAGACGCCCGAGCACCGAGGCGACTTCGTCGCCCGGCCCGGCGGCATGCCCGTCCTCGACGCGCGGCGGGCGGGCGAACTGGCTGGTGCCGGAGTGCTCATCGACGGCCGCGCACCCGAGCGTTACCGCGGTGAGACCGAGCCGATGGACCCGGTGGCCGGGCACATCCCCGGCGCGCGCAACTGGCCGATGGACCGCACCCTGGACGCCCATGGGCGCCTGCGGGGGCGCAGCGAGCTCGCCGACGGGTTCGCGGCCCTGACGGGCGCCGGCGCGAGCGCGCCGGTCGGTGCCTACTGCGGCTCGGGGATCACCGCGGCGCACACGGTGCTGGCGCTCGAGGTGGCGGGAATCAGCGGAGCGGCGCTGTACCCCGGTTCCTGGAGCGAGTGGATCACCGATCCCGCCCGCCCGGTGGCCACCGGCGACGAGCCGCCGAGCGCCTAGGCAGCCGCCGCGGGGGCGGCGAGGGGCGTCGCCGCGCCCTCCAGGAGCACTCGGGCCACCTGCTCGGGGTCATCCCAGGTGGGCACGTGGCCGCACCCGTCCAGCAACAGAACACGGGCCCGCGGGATCGCACGGGCGCCCCGGCGGGCCTGCCGCGGCCACAGCAGGCGGTCCTTGGCGCCCCAGGCCATGGTCACCGGGACCTCGACCTCCTCGGTGTCCGGGAACTCGTAGGCGCGCAGCGCGGGGAGGGTCGCGTCGAACCACGGGGCGTCGGCGAGGGCACGGGTGTTCTCCGCGGCCTCGGCGGCGGTGAGCCGCTCGGGCCGGGCCACGAACAGGTTCAGTCCCAGTTTGCGCCCGAACTCGGTCGCGAACAGGGCCTCGGAGAAGCGCGCCGTCCGGCGGGCCAGGCGCACGCTCAGCCACAGGGAGACGCGCCCGTAGGTCATTTCGGTGCGGCTGGCGAAGCCGGCAGGCGAGAGGGCGGTGGCCGACCGGGCCAGTCCGCGGTTCGCCATCTCCAGAGCCAGGAGGCCTCCCATCGAGTTGCCGGCCACGTGCGGGCGCTGCACCCCCAGCTCACCGAGGAACTCAGAGACCAGCGCGACGAGCGAGTCGATCCCCGGAGGTGTCCCGGGCGGCGGCGTCGGGGAGGCGCCGAACCCCGGCAGGTCCACGGCGATGACGTCGTGCTGCTCGGCCAGGCGTCCCATGACCGGCTCCCACATCTGCCATCGGCTGCCGATCCCGTGCATGAGCACGAGCGGTTCTCCGGCGCCGCTTCGATGGTGGTTCAGCTGCACCGGCGCAACCTACCCCAAACGGTCCGGCCCGAGACGGCGGCCCGGCGCATGTTCGAAATGGACAACGCGCCTGGCAGGCTGACGCCCTGGCGTCCAATTGAACCCGGGGCTGCGGGGCACTACGGTTGTACGAAACGGCCAAGCCCATTTCGGAGGAGATCTATGGCAAGCACCCAGGAGGCAACCGGCACGGAGCGGGGCACGCTCCAGGAGCTCGCCCGCCGTCACCTGTGGATGCACTTCACGCGGATGTCGGCCTACGACGAGCAGGAGATCCCGATCATCGTCCGCGGCGAGGGCTGCTACGTCTACGACGAGCACGGCAAGCGCTATCTCGACGGGCTGTCGGCGCTGTTCTGCGTCAACATCGGTCACGGCCGCGCGGATGTCGTCCAGGCCGGAGCCGACCAGGCCAAGGAACTGGGCTTCTACACCAACTGGTCCTACGCGCACCCGCGCGCGATCGAGTTGGCCGCACGGGTCGCGGAGCTCGCGCCCGGCGATCTCAACCGCGTCTTCTTCACCAGCGGCGGCTCAGAAGCCGTCGAATCGGCCATCAAGCTGTCGCGCCAGTACCACAAGATCACCGGCAACCCGCTCAAGACCAAGATCGTCGCCCGCGATATCGCCTACCACGGCACCAGCCTCGGCGCCCTGGCGGCCACCGGCATCACCAGCCTGCGGACCCCGTTCGAGCCGCTGACCCCGGGCGGCGTCCACGTCCCCAACACCAACACCTTCCGCATGACCCACGGCTACAGCGAGTCCGAGCTGGCCAACGCCGTGGCCGAGAAGATCGAGTTCGAAGGTCCTGAGACGGTCGCGGCCGTGATCATGGAGCCCGTCCAGAACGCCGGCGGCTGCTTCGTCCCGCCCGAGGGCTACTGGCAGCGGATCCGTGAGATCTGTGACGAGTACAACGTCCTGCTCATCTCCGATGAGGTCATCTGCGCCTGGGGCCGTCTGGGCGAGTGGTTCGGCGCTCAGCGCTATGACTACCTCCCTGACCTCATCACCACGGCCAAGGGCCTGACCAGCGCGTACGCCCCGATGGGCGCGGTGATCGCCCGTGACGCGGTGGCCGAGCCGTTCATGGAAGGCCACAACAGCTTCACCCACGGCTTCACCTTCGCCGGGCACCCGGTGTGCTCGGCGATCGCCCTGGCCAACCTCGACGTGCTGGAGAACGAGGGCGTCATCGAGAACGTCCGCCAGAACGAAGGTGCGTTCAAGGAGATGCTGGACTCGCTGCGCGACATCCCGATCGTCGGGGACGTGCGCGGCACGGGCTTCTTCCATGCCATCGAACTGGTCAAGGACCAGGACTCCGACGCCCAGTGGACCGACGAGGAGTCCGAGACGCTGTTGCGCGGCTTCCTCTCCGGGGAGCTGTTCGAGCGCGGGCTCATCTGCCGTGCCGACGACCGCGGCGACCCGGTCATCCAGCTCTCACCGCCGCTCATCGCGGGCCAGAGCCAGTTCGAGGAGATCGAGTCCATCCTGCGGCCGGTGCTCACCGAGGCGGGCGAGCGGATGCGCAAGCTGTCGGGCGGCGGCCACATCGCCGCTCCGGCGCGTCCGGGCTCCTAGCCAGGCGGGTCAAGGAAATCGGACGCACCCACCCCTGCGGCACATGCTCACGGTTCGCGAACTGTTGCGGGGGCTGGACGTCCGCCTGGTCTCGGGCGAGGAGGCGATCGACGCCCCTGTCCGCTGGGTGCACATCTCAGAGTTGAGGGACCCCACGACCTGGCTCTCAGGCGGGGAGGTCCTGCTCACGACCGGGATGGCGCTCGAGACTCCCGATCAGCAGCGCGAGTTCATCGGTCGCCTGGCCGACCATCAGCTGGCCGCACTGGGATTCGGGGTGGGCTTCGGCCATGCCGAGGTCCCGGCGGCGCTGGTGCAGGCGGCGGCCGAGCGCGACTTCCCCGTGTTCGCGGTGCCCTACGAGGTGCCGTTCATCGCGGTCACCGAGGCCGCCTTCACCCAGTTGGTCAACGAGCAGTACGCCGTCCTGCGCCGAGCGCTCGCCGCGCACGAGCGCCTGGAGCGCGTGGTGCTCTCCGAACGCGGGCTCGACGCCCTCGCCGGCACTCTGGCGACGCTGATCGGGGCTGCGGTCCTCGTCTTTGACGCCCGCGGCGAGCCGCTCGTGCAGCGCGTCTTCCGGCGCACGCTGGAGCCCGAGGAGGTCGAGGGGCTGCAGAGCGAGCTGGTTGAGCGGCGCCGGCTGGGCCGGGCGTTCCTGCCCTCGCACCCGGGGCTGGCCGACCGTTCCCTGGCGCTCCCGGTCGCCGCCGACGGCGGGGCGGGCGGGGCCGTCTCCAGCTCAGATCCGCGCGGCGAGCGCGTGCCCCAGGCGTGGCTGGTGGCGATCAAGGACGGAGGCGGACCACTGTCTGACTTCGACCGCCTGACCCTGCACCAGGCGGTGACGATCGTCGCACTCGAGCTGTTGCGCGGGCGGGTGGCCGGCGACACCGAGCGGCGCCTGGCCGGCGACGTGCTGGCGGCGCTCGTCGGGGGGGAGCTGACCGGCTCTGACCTGGCGCGGCGCCTGGAGCCGTTCGGGCTCTCGGAGCGCGTCGCGGCGATCGTGGTTCCGTGGGAGGGTGGTGTGAGTGCCTCGCGGCCGCGCGGTGGGCGGGCGGGGGCGAATCCCCCCGTGGAGGACGCTCTGGCTCAGGCGCTGCGCGACGAGGCCGCCCCCGGGCTGGTCGCGTCCACCGGTGCGCTGACCTGCGGTCTCGTGCCCGGGATGGACGAGGACGAGCTGTTCGCCCTGGCCGGCCGGGTCGCCGAGCGGCTGCGGACGACACCGGGCGGTCCACTGAGCATCGGGGTGGGACGCCCCGTGCCCGGCGCCGATGCGCGCCGGACGTTCCACGAGGCCCGCTGCGCCGTTGAGGCGCTGGCGATGGGCTCGGATCCGACGACGCACAACGGGAGGCCGCACAACGGCGCCCGCCCGCCGCCGCCGCACCCAGGGTGGCGACCTACAAGGACCTCGGCTCTTTCCAGCTGCTGCTCTCGCTGCAGGAGGATCAGGCGCTGCGGTTGTTCTGTGACTCAATCCTCGGCCCGATCGAGGCCAGCGAGGGACATTACGGAGGTGAGCTGATGCGATCGCTTGAAGCGTTCATTGAGGAGAACGGCCAGTGGGAGCGAGCTGCGCGGCGGCTGTACTGCCACCGGCATACGCTGCGCTACCGGATCCGGCGCGTGGAGGAGCTGACGGGACGCAACCTGAGCTCCGCGCGTGACCGGATCGAGTTCTGGCTGGCCCTGCGCGGCCGGGAGCTGGTGGCATGAAGGTCGGGGTCCCCTCAGAGATCAAGACCGACGAGTACCGGGTTGCCCTCACCCCCGCGGGCGTTCGCGAGCTCTCAGACGCCGGGCACCAGGTGTTCGTCCAGAGCGGCGCCGGCGACGGGTCGGCCATCTCCGACGATGCCTATGTCGCGCAGGGCGCAACGATCCTGCCCGACGCCGACGCGGTGTTCGGCGAGGCCACGATGATCGTCAAGGTCAAGGAGCCTCAGCCGGTTGAGGTGGAGCGGCTCAAGCCCCACCACGTGCTCTTCACCTACCTGCACCTCGCCGCCGACGAGGCCCTCACGCGCGGGCTGATGGAGTCCGGAGCGACCTGCATCGCCTACGAGACGGTGGAGGACAGCAAGGGCCGGCTGCCGCTGCTGGCGCCGATGTCCGAGGTGGCGGGCAAGATCGCCACCCAGGCGGGCGCGTTCATGCTGGAAAAGCCGCTGGGCGGCCGCGGCATCCTCCTCGGAGGCGTGCCTGGCGTGGCCGCCGCCAACGTCATGATCATCGGTGGCGGAGTGGTCGGCATGCACGCGGCGTTCATCGCCCTCGGCATGGAGGCGACCGTGTTCGTCTACGACCGCAACATCGACCGCCTGCGCGAGCTGGACATCGCCTTCGGCGGGCGGGCCGACACGTGCTTCGCCACCACCCTCTCCATCGAAGAACGCCTGCCCGACGTCGACCTCGTCATCGGTGCCGTCCTCGTCCACGGCGCGAAGGCCCCGCACGTGATCACCCGCGCGCAGTTGGCGCTGATGAAGCACCAGGCCGTGCTGGTCGACGTCTCCATCGATCAGGGCGGCTGCTTTGAGACCTCGCACCCGACCACCCACTCGAATCCGACCTACGAGGTCGACGGCATCACCCACTACTGCGTGGCCAACATGCCCGGTGCGGTGCCCATCACCTCCACGTACGCGCTCACCAACGCGACCATGCCCTACGTGCTCCATCTGGCCCGGGCCGGCGTGCACCAGGCGGTGGCGGAGAGCCCCGGCCTCAAGCTCGGCGTCAACGTCGCCAACGGCGATGTGACCTACGCGCCGGTGGCCGAGGCGGTGGGCGTGCGGCACGTCAACGTCGACGTCGCCCTGGCGGGGGTGCCGGCCTGATGGCGACCGGCACCACCCAGCCGCCGACGCTCTGACGGCCGCGAGCCTGTGGGCGTCGGCACCCATGCGCGCCTGCTAGCCTCCGTCGCCGCATGCCGACGACAAGTCAGTTGATCCGTAAGGGGCGCACAGGCGCCCAAGAAGAAGCTCGCCACGCCGGGCCTCAAGTCCGGCAAGGGCCGCAAGAAGAAGGTCGCCGCTCCGCAGCGGCGCGGCGTGTGCACGCGTGTGTACACGACGACGCCCAAGAAGCCGAACTCGGCGCTGCGCAAGGTGGCCCGCGTCCGGCTCACCAACGGCATGGAGGTCGGTGCCTACATCCCGGGCGAGGGCCACAACCTGCAGGAGCACTCCGTGGTGCTCGTGCGCGGCGGCCGCGTCAAGGACCTGCCGGGCTTCCGCTACAAGGTCGATCCGCGGCACGCTCGACGCCGCCGGCGTCAGCGACCGCAAGAAGGCCCGCTCGCAGTACGGCGTGAAGGCCAAGTAAGAGATGCCCCGTCGCGCTGCCGCCCCGGTCCGGCCCATCGAGCCGGACCCGGTCCACCGTATCCGCCTCGTCCAGCAGGTGATCAACAAGGTCATGCTGGACGGCAAGAAGTCGATGGCCGAGAAGATCGTCTATGACGCGATGGCCATCCTCGGCGAGCGCACGCGGCAAGACCCGCCGTCGAGCAGCTCGAGGCGGGCATCAAGGCCCTCACCCCGGTGCTGGAGGTCCGCCCCCGCCGCGTCGGTGGCGCCACCTACCAGGTGCCCGTCGAGGTCCCGTCACGCCGCGCCCGGACGCTGGCCGTCCGCTGGCTGGTTCAGTTCGCCCGCCAGCGCCGCGAGCGCGACATGGCGCACCAGCTCGCCCACGAGCTGCTGGACGCCATCCAGCAGCAGGGCAACGCCTACAAGCGCAAGGACGACATCTACCGCATGGCGCAGGCCAACAAGGCCTTCGCCCACTACCGCTGGTAGACGCGTCGCACCCCGGGAGGGGTGATCAGCCGGCGCTCCTCGGATGAGGAGTCGCGGTTGCCGGGACCGTGGAGCTGGACGACCCACTGCTCTCTATCGAGCCGCCGCCCTCGAGGCACTCCACGGGCTGTTTCTGGCACGCGCGCCGTTGGGCCGCATACGAACGCGCCTTGATCACCTTCAGGATGTGGCCGTCGGCGGCGTGCCAGACGGCGGTGGGCTGGCCGCCGGAACCCGCGAAGGCGCCCGGCACGCGTTGCGTGTAGACGTTGGAGCGGACCGAGGCCGTGTAGCTCCGTGCGGGGTATCCGCCGCCCGCGGAGAAATCCAGTGTCACGGACGCCACGCCGTCGGGCACGATGCCCGAGACTGCGCCCGCGGTCGCGGCGGCGATGAATCCGTTCTGGATCTGCGCGAGGGTGGCGCCGCACTCCGAGCTCCCGCCGTTCTGCGCCTGCACGGCGAAGCAGAGCGTGTCCTGAGGGGGACGAGCCTTGAGCTTGCGCTGATAGGCGACGAGGCGGGCCTCGAGGGTGCGCGTGGGGGCGCGCAGCGACGCGGGCATCGTCGGCAGCGCCCGGTTCACCGCGTTCTGCTCAAGGGTGAGGCAGTGATCGGAGGGGTACTCGGCGCCGGTGTCGCGTTGCACGTAGACGTAGTAGGAGGTGCCGGCGACGCTGAACGCACGGCGCACGTACCCGGCGTAGACCGGCGCGGCGGCGTTGAGAGTGTTCGTAGCGAGGTGGTCTGCGGAGGTCGCGGGACGTCGTAGCAAGCCCAGCGCGCCCAATACTGCCGGGCTCGGCCGGGAGTGGATGAGCTGCACGTGATTCGGGGTGTTCTTGAGGCACGCGGCCGACTGCTGGACGGCGCTGGTCGCCTGCCCGATGTAGCGCAGCTCGCGCTCGGTCTTGCCCGAGGGCCGGCCGCCGGGGATTGGGCCCAACCCGCCGCCCGCGGGCGGCGTCGGGGGGGTGTGGCCGTGGCCCGGGACGAGCACCAGCAGGGCGCCCACCACGATGGCCAGGGTCACCGCAACGGCCACGACCACCGGGAGGGCGCGGGCACCGCCGGCCAGCCACGCCCAGCGCCCGCCTGCGCGCCGACGCGGAGCCTGCCGCGCCTCGTCTTCTGGCGCGCCCGCGCCCGAGGTCTGTGCCTGGGCGGCCGCGCGCAGCTGGTCTTCGAGGTCATGGAAGAAGGACGTCATCGGGGCTCCTCGATCTGAGCGCGCAGCGCTCGCAAGCCCCGGCTGACGCGCTGGCGCACCAGCAGCTCGGAGCACTGCATCTGTTGGGCGATCTCGGCGTACGGGCGCTCATCCACGACCCGGGCCAGGACGGCGTCACGCTGGTCCGGCGGCAGGGTCAGGACCGCTGCCTCTGCAGCACCGGGATCCGCCATCTCCTGCACCCGAGCCAACTCCTCGTCGTCGATCGCGATTGGCTCGAAGGCGAGCCGGCGGCGCGCGTCGTCCTCGACCCGGCCGCGCCGGCGGCTATCGGCCAGCTTGTGGGCGGCGATGCCGTACAGCCAGGCCAGCGCCGGGCGCTCGCCCGGTCGGTAGCGCCTGGCCGCCAGCAGCGCCGCGGCGAACACCTCGGCGGTGAGGTCCGCGGTCAGCTCCGGGTTGCCGGTCCGGCGAAGGAAGAAGCCGAGCACCGCGGTGAGGTGGCGCCGGTAGAACGCCACGAACGCCTCCGGGTCGCCGGCGGCAAACTGCGCTAACAGGTCGTCGTCGTGCACCATCACCCCGTCTCTCGCGCGCGCCGTGTGGATTGTGACAAGCGCGTCGGCACGTGGCCGCCGGAGCGTGGCTCACCCGTGGGGCGCTGCGGCCGGCACCGGCGCACGTCAACTGCGGCTTGGGAGGGCGGGCTGGGCGTGGGCGGCTGCCGCGAGACCGGGTCTTGGGCGATTTTGGGTCTGTCAGGCCCATTTTCTCCCACCAGCTCCCGAGCGCAGGGGTCCTGGGAGATATTGATTCAGGGACAAGCAATATCTCCCACGACTCTGGCTGAGGTCCGCCCTGAGCGCCGAGGCCGCCCCAGCGCCGCACTCGAAAGTCGCAGTTCGTCGACCAACGCCGCGACGCACCCAAGTCGTTGCTTACCCACACAACAGCCCGCCCCAGCGACCGCCGCTTAAAGAGAAACGCGAGGGCTGCCTACCGCACGGGACCGGGGGCTGCGGTAGGACAACCCTCGCGTTAGATAAATGTAACGAGCCCGATGTTGGTAAACCGTTGGGATTGTCAGGAAGTCAGGAAGCGGACCGTCTGCGAGACGATTTGGTCTGAACTCGGTCATTCGTCCGGGCGGTGGATGGGAACAGAATCACCCCGCCGGCGCCAGTGATGAGCAGCAGAACCGCCCCCGCGGTCTCGAGGTAGAGCCCGGCCCGCGGGCTGGCGGCGGCACTGACGTAGGTGCCCCCGGAGCGCTCCAGCCCGTTGGCCTGGGCGTCGGGCAGATCGCGGGCGAGTGCGATGACGAGCGCCACCACGCCCAGGATCGCCATTGCCAGGGCGATCAGCCGGCTGGGGGCGTGCCGCCACGCCGCCGCCAGGGCGGCGACCAGGAGCGCGATCGGGATCAGGGCGTAGGCGTGATGAGATCCGGCCTGAACCGTGGCGACGACGCTGTGGCGCGCGTTCGTGCGCACCTCGAAGAGCGGCAGGAACTCGGCCACCAGCAGCATCGCGGAGGCCAGCGCGGCGCCCGCCAGGACCGCGGTCCGCGTTCCGCGCAACCCCCCTGCAGGCGGCCCTTCGCGAGCCTCTGAGGCCGCGGGTGCTCTGCTATATTCGGTGTCCGCCTCGGGCTCGGTCACGTTCATCTGTGCTCGCACCCGGGCGCGGAGGATCCACTCAATGGAGACACCGACCAACTAGTCACACGCCCGTAGCCGACAAGCGCGTCGCAAACGGGCCCTCTGGGCCCTTTTTTATGAGCGCAATCGGCCATCCGAGATTTCCCTCCTACCCCAAAGACTCATGGCACGCACGTTCACGCTCGAGAACACTCGCAATATCGGCATCATGGCGCACATCGACGCCGGCAAGACGACGACGACCGAGCGCATCCTCTATTACACCGGCCGGACCTACAAGATCGGCGAGGTGCACGAGGGCGCGGCCGTGATGGACTGGATGGAGCAGGAGCAGGAGCGCGGCATCACCATCACCTCGGCCGCCACCACGTGCGAGTGGAACGGCCACCGCATCAACATCATCGACACGCCCGGCCACGTCGACTTCACCGTCGAGGTGGAGCGCTCGTTGCGCGTGCTCGACGGCGCCATCGCCCTGTTCGACTCCGTCGCCGGCGTCGAGCCCCAGTCAGAGACTGTGTGGCGCCAGGCTGACAAGTACCACGTCCCGCGCATCGCCTACATCAACAAGATGGATCGCATCGGCGCCAACTTCGCCCAGGGCGTACAGACGATGATCGACCGCCTCGGCGCCCACCCGGTGCCGATCCAGCTGCCGATCGGAGCCGAGTCCGAGTTTCTAGGGATCATCGATCTCGTCGAGAACAAGGCGGTCGTCTACCGCGACGAGCTCGGCAAAGAGCAGGAGGTCATCGACATTCCCGCCGACCAGGTCGAGCGTGCCGCCGAGGCCCGCGAGCACCTGCTCGAGGAGGCGTCTCACTTCGACGACGAGCTGCTGGAGATGATCCTCGAGGACGAGGAGATCCCGGTGGCGCTGCTCAAGAAGGCGATCCGCAAGGCAACCCTGGCCATCAAGTTCACCCCCGTGCTGTGCGGGTCGAGCTTTAAGAACAAGGGCGTCCAGCCGCTGCTCGACGCCGTGTTGGACTACCTGCCAAGCCCGCTCGAGGTACCGCCGGTGGAGGGCTTGGAGCCCGTGCGCGGTTCGGACAACGGCGGGAACCCCGCCCATCGCCAGGCCTCTGACGACGAGCCGTTCGCGGCGCTCGCCTTCAAGATCATGGCCGACCCCTACGTCGGCAAGCTCACCTACTTCCGCGTGTACTCAGGCAAGCTGGCCGCCGGCTCGCGCGTGCTCAACGTGTCGACCGGCCGCACCGAGCGCATCGGCCGCCTGCTCATGATGCACGCCAACGAGCGCGAGGAGCTGCAGGAGGTCTACGCCGGCGACATCGCTGCCGGGGTCGGCATCAAGCAGGTCGTGACCGGCGACACGCTGGCCGCGCCCGACCGGCCGATCAAGCTCGAGACGATCACGTTTCCCGAGCCGGTCATCAAGGTGGCCATTGAGCCAAAGACCAAGGCTGACCAGGAGAAGATGTCGGTCGCGCTCGGCCGCCTCGCCGAGGAGGACCCGACCTTCCAGGTCGCGACCAACGAGGAGACCGGCCAGACCGAGATCTCCGGGATGGGCGAGTTGCATCTGGAGATCCTGGTGGACCGGATGATGCGCGAGTTCAAGGTCGACGCCAACGTCGGCCGGCCCCAGGTGTCCTACCGAGAGACGATCCGCGGCACGGCCGAGAAGGTGGAGGGTCGGTTCGTGCGCCAGACCGGTGGGTCAGGCCAGTACGGGATCGTCTACATCAACGTCGAGCCGGCTCCCGGCGAGGGCTTTGACTTCATCAACAAGGTCAGGGGTGGGTCGGTCCCCACCGAGTTCATCCCGGCCGTCGAGAAGGGTGTCGAGGACGCCATGGACAACGGTCCGCGCGCCGGCTTCCCCCTGGTCGACGTCCGAGTGACCCTCACCGACGGCAAGTACCACGACACCGACTCCTCCGAGATCGCATTCCGCATCGCCGGTTCGCTGGCGCTCAAGGCGGCGGTCGCCCGGGCCAAGCCGGTCCTGCTGGAGCCCGTGTTCTCGGTCGAGGTCGTGACGCCCGAGGAGTTCATGGGCGACGTGATCGGCGATCTGAGCCGGCGCCGGGGCCAGATCAACGGTATGGAGCAGCGTGGTAACGCCCAGGTCATCTCCGCCCATGTTCCGCTCGCGGAGATGTTCGGCTACGCCACCGATATGCGGTCCGCAACCCAGGGCCGCGCCACCTACACGATGCAATTCGACCGCTACGAGGAAGTACCACCTAACATCGCCGAGGGGATCGGCGGGGAGCAAGCTGCGTAGGCGGCAACGAGAATTGCGCTGCCTGCGCGTAGCAGCGGCGTCGGACGGAAAACTTATATCCTGAATAGGTTCGTCCTCCGGACGAGCAAAACATTCGCAAAGAAGAAGGAGCAACACCACAGTGGCGAAGGCCAAGTTCGAGCGCGACAAGCCCCATGTCAACGTCGGGACCATCGGTCACATCGACCATGGCAAGACGACGCTGACCGCGGCCATCACCAAGGTGCTCCACGACAATTTCGGCGATGGCACCGAGGTGCGGTCGTTCGACTCGATCGACAACGCTCCCGAGGAGAAGGCGCGCGGCATCACGATCGCGACGTCGCACGTCGAGTACGAGACCGCTAACCGGCACTACGCCCACGTGGACTGCCCCGGTCACGCTGACTACGTCAAGAACATGATCACCGGTGCCGCGCAGATGGACGGCGCGATCCTGGTGGTCTCGGCGGCCGATGGCGCCATGCCGCAGACCCGCGAGCACATTCTGCTCGCCCGTCAGGTCGGCGTGCCCTACATCGTCGTCTTCCTCAATAAGGCCGACATGGTCGACGACCCCGAGCTCCTCGAGCTCGTCGAGGTCGAGATCCGCGACCTGTTGTCGGAGTACGAGTTCCCCGGTGACGACATCCCGTTCGTGATCGGATCCGCGCTGAAGGCGCTGGAGGGCGACTCCGAGTACGAGGCCAAGATCCTCGAGCTCGCCGAGGCGCTCGACACCTACATCCCGGAGCCCGTTCGCGACCTGGACAAGCCGTTCCTGATGCCGGTCGAGGACGTGTTCTCGATCACCGGCCGCGGGACTGTGGCGACCGGCCGCATCGAGAGCGGGATCATCAAGACCGGTGAGACCGTCGAGATCGTCGGCATCAAGGCGACCACCTCGACCGTCGTCACAGGCGTGGAGATGTTCAAAAAGAACCTCGACGAGGGCCGCGCGGGCGACAACGCCGGCTGCCTGTTGCGAGGGACCAAGCGCGAGGAGATCGAGCGCGGCCAGGTGCTCTGCAAGCCCGGCTCGATCACGCCGCACACCAAGTTCAAGGCCGAGGTCTACGTCCTCAAGAAGGAGGAGGGCGGGCGTCACACCCCGTTCTTCACCGGTTATCGGCCTCAGTTCTACTTCCGTACGACCGACGTCACCGGAGTGGCCAACCTGCCCGAGGGCACCGAGATGGTCATGCCCGGCGACAACGTCCAGATGGAGATCGAGCTGATCCAGCCGATCGCCATGGACCAGGGTCTGCGGTTCGCGATCCGCGAGGGCGGCCGTACGGTCGGCTCGGGGGTCGTCACCGAAGTCATTCAGTAGTTGCAGTGGGCGGCGGGCTCATCAGAGCCCGCCGCTTTCTTTTGCCAAGTCAGATACGACAGACATCGGCCGCCCGCGTGGCTCGGGCGCGGCCGCGTCAATTGAGAGAACGAAAGCCCTAGAAGAAGTCCGTGGCAACAATCGCTCAAAACAAGATCCGCATTCGCCTGAAGTCCTATGACCACACGGCGATCGAGACGGCGGCCAAGGAGATCGTCGAGACGGCGACGCGCACCGGCGCGACCGTGTCCGGTCCCGTGCCGCTGCCGACGGAGAAGAACGTGTACTGCGTGATCCGGTCGCCATTCAAGGACAAGGACTCCCGTGAGCACTTCGAGATCCGTACCCACAAGCGTCTGATCGACATCCACCAGCCGACGCCCAAGACCGTCGACTCGCTCCAGCGACTCGACCATCTCCCCGCCGGCGTCGACATCGAGATCCGCCTCGCCTCCTGACGATGACCGCGATCCTGGCCAAGAAGCTCGGCATGACCCAGCGCTTCCTCGACGACGGCAAGGTCGAGCGCGTCACCGTGCTCGAGGCCGGGCCGTGCCCGGTCACCGCCATCCGCACCATCGACCGCGACGGCTACGAGGCCGTCCAGCTCGCCTTCGGCGCCTGCAAGGAGAAGGCCCTCACCAAGGCCGAACTCGGGCACCTCAAGAAGGCTGACGCTTCGGCACACCGCCACGTCGTGGAGTTCCGCGATCACGCCGGCGAGCTGCTGGTGGGCGAGACCGTGACCGTCGAAGCGTTTGAGGTCGGCCAGAAGGTCAAGATCTCCGGGAAGTCCAAGGGCAAGGGCTTTGCCGGCACGATCAAGCGCCACAACTTCTCCTCGGGCCCGAAGTCCCACGGCTCACACAATGTCCGCGCGCCGGGCTCGATCGGTGCCTCGGCCACGCCATCGCGCGTGTTCAAGGGCATCCGAGGCCCCGGCCGGATGGGCGGCGGGCGCGTCACCCAACGCGGGCTGACGATCGTCGAGATCATGCCCAACCGCAACCTCCTGCTCGTGCGGGGCGCCGTGCCCGGTCCGACCGGTTCGACTGTGGAGGTCCGCACCGATGGCTAGAACCGCCCCCAAGCTCGGCGGTGGCTCAGCCACGCTTGATGCGACCGCGTTCGAGGCGAGCTTCAACATGCCGCTCGTGCACGAGGCCGTACGCGCTGAGCTCAACGCGCGCCGGCAGGGCACCCACGCCACCAAGACTCGCGGCGAGGTGTCGGGCGGTGGCGCCAAGCCGTGGCGCCAGAAGGGAACCGGCCGCGCTCGCGCCGGGTCCTCACGCTCGCCGGTGTGGACCGGCGGCGGCACCGTCTTCGGCCCGCACCCGCGCCACTACACCGTCAAGGTCAACCGCAAGGCCCGTCGGGCGGCGCTGCGCTCCGCGCTGTCCGTCCACGCAGAGCGCGAGTCGCTGGCGATCTTTGACGCGACCGTCTTCGACGCGCCGTCGACCAAGCAGGCCTTGGATCTGCTCGACGGTTGGCTGTCCGGCGACCAGAAGGGCTCCACCCTGGTCCTGCTCTCCGACGACGAGGCCAACGCCGGGCTGTCGTTTCGCAACCTGCGCCGCGTCGACGTGATGCCGGTCGCCGACTCGGGCGTCGCCGACATCATCGGTGCGGGGACCCTGCTCGTGTCCGACACGGCGCTCGACCAGCTCGTGGCACGCGCCACCGCCGCCGGCGAGACCGCCGAGACGGCCGAGACCGCCGAGACGGAGGCCGCGTAATGGACGCCAGCCAGGTCATCATCCGCCCAGTCGTGTCCGAGAAGTCCTTCGTGCTCGCCGAGGCCGGCAAGTACACCTTCCGCGTCCACGACAAGGCGCACAAGACGCAGATCCGCCAGGCCGTCGAGCAGCTGTGGGACGTCAAAGTGGTTGAGGTCCGCACCGCCTCGGTGAAGTCCAAGCCCAAGCGCCGTGGCCAGACCGCCGGGCGCACGCGGCAGTGGAAGAAGGCCATGGTCCAGCTGCGCGAGGGCGATTCGATCCCGATCTTCCAGGCGTTCGAGGCGCCCGAGTAATGCCGATCCGCAAGCCCAAGCCGACATCACCGGGACTCCGGTTCGTCTCCTATCCCGACTTCGCAGAGGTCACGCGGAGCACGCCGGAGAAGTCACTCACCGAGGGGCTCAAGAAGTCCGGCGGACGCAACGCCAACGGACGCAAGACCGCGCGTCACCGCGGCGGCGGCGCCAAGCGGCTGTACCGCCGGATCGACTTCAAGCGGCGCAAGGACGGGATCCCGGCCAAGGTCGCCGAGATCGAGTACGACCCCAACCGGTCGGCCTACATCGCGCTGCTGCACTACGCCGACGGCGACAAGAGCTACATCCTGGCGCCCAACCGGCTGCGCGTCGGGGCGACGGTGATGTCGGGCCCGACCGCCGACATCCGCGTCGGCAACGCGCTGCCGCTGGCCAACATGCCGCCCGGCACGATCGTTCACAACGTGGAGCTGACCCCGGGTCGCGGTGGGCAGATGGCCCGCTCGGCAGGCACTGGCGTTCAGGTCCTGGCCAAGGAAGGCGACTATGCCACCCTCCGCCTGCCGTCGGGGGAGATGCGGATGGTCCGGACCGAGTGCCGTGCCACGGTCGGCACGATCGGCAACTCCGACCATCAGAACGTCAAGATCGGCAAGGCGGGCCGCAAGCGCCACATGGGCGTCCGTCCGCAGACCCGCGGAACCGCGATGAACCCGGTCGACCACCCGCACGGCGGTGGCGAGGGCTCGACGACCCCGGGTCGTCACCCCGTGACCCCGTGGGGTGTGCCCACCCTGGGCTACCGCACCCGCAAGAAGAACAAGCGATCCGACCAGTACATCGTGCGCGGCCGGAGACGAGGGAAGAAGCGATGAGCCGTTCGAGCAAGAAGGGGCCGTTCGTGCAGGAGCGGCTGATAGCGCGTATCGAGGCGATGAATGCCTCAGGCGAGAAGCGCATGGTCCGCACCTGGTCGCGGACGTCGACCATCTTCCCGGAGATGGTGGGCCACACGATCGCGGTCCACGACGGGCGCAAGCACGTGCCGGTGTTCGTGTCGGAGTCGATGGTGGGCCACAAGCTCGGCGAGTTCGCGCCGACGCGCCTGTATCGAGGACACGCGGGAACCGGTAAGAGGCGATGACGGACGAGCCTGAGAAGCCCGAGGACGTCGAGGAGACGGAGGCCGTCGCGGCCGACGCCGCCGCCGCCGGGGCCGACGCCCCCGAGGCTGACGCACCGGAGGCTGACGCACCGGAGGCTGAGCCCCGAGGAGGCTGAAGAGGAGGCCAAGCCGAAGCCGCGCCGCCGGCGCCGCAAGGCCGCCGAGCCCGTCGCCGAGGAGGCCCCCGCAGACCAAGAGGCGCCCGCCGACCCCGACGTTGAGGCGATCCAGGAGGCCGAGGACGAAGCTGAGGCTGAGGCCGCCGGCGAGGAGCCCGAGGACGTCGAGGCCGAGGAGGCCGAGGCCGAGGAGGCTGCCGCCGAGGCCGAGGCTGACGCGCCCACGTCCGCCAGGCCCGCACGCTCAGCGCCAGCGCGCCGCCGCGCCCGTCGCGATCCCAGCCTTCCGCCCCCGATCGTCCGCGCCCAGGCCAAGTACGTGCGCTCTTCCGCGCGCAAGGCGCGGCTGGTGTGCGACCACATCCGCGGCAAGTCCGTGGAGGAGGCGCGAGCTATCCTGGCTCTCACGCCACGCGCGATCGCGCGGGATTGGAGCAAGTTGCTCGAATCCGCGGTTGCCAACGCCGAGCACAATCACGAGCTCGTGGGCGAGGATCTGTACGTCAAGGCGGTGCACGCCGACGAGGGTCCGACGATCAAGCGGTTCCGGCCGCGCGCGATGGGCCGCGCCACCCGGATCCGCAAGCGAACCAGCCACCTGACGATCTTGCTCACGCCAAAGGACTAAGACAGACACATGGGTCAGAAAGTTCACCCCGAATCGATCCGCGTGGGCTACATCCACGACTGGAAGTCCAACTGGTTCAACGAGCGCAACTTCTCGGACTTCCTGCACGAGGACACCCAGATCCGCGAGCACATCGTCGGACGGCTCTCGCACGCCGGGCTGTCGGACATCACGATCCGCAAGAACGCCACCGAGGTGGAGATCAACATCCACACGGCGCGGCCCGGCATCGTGATCGGCAAGTCCGGCTCGGAGGTCGATCAGCTGCGGCGTGACCTGCATCGGATCACCGGCAAGCAGGTCAAGGTCAACATCCTTGAGATCAAGCGCCCCGAGCTCGACGCGCGCCTGGTGGCGCAGTCGATCGCCGAGCAGCTCCAGAACCGCGTCGCCTTCCGGCGCGCCATGAAGCGCGCGCTCACCAGCGCGATGCGCTCAGGCGCCAAGGGCGTCAAGGTCCAGGTCTCCGGCCGGCTTGGCGGCGCCGAGATGGCGCGCACCGAGGGGTACTCGGACGGTCGCGTCCCGCTGCACACGCTGCGCGCCGACATCGACTACGGCTTCCACGAGGCCCGCACCACCTTCGGCCGGATCGGCGTCAAGTGCTGGATCAACAAGGGCGAGATCATGCCCGAGGGCTACACCGGCGCCGACCTGACGATCATGGACGAGCCCGCGCCCCAGGCCCCCGAGCGGGGCGGGCGCGACGGCCGCGGCGGTCGTGATGGTCGTGACGGCGGCGGACGCGGCCGTGGCGGCCGTGGCGGCCCCGGTGGTCGCGGCGGCGGGGCGGGCGGGCCCGGTGGTTCCGGCGGTCCCGGCGGGGCGAGCGGTCCAGGCGGTCGCGGTCGCGGCGGCGGTCCCGGCGGTCGCGGCGGCGGACCCGGTGGTCCGGGTGGCGCCGGCGGTGGTCGTGGTCGCGGTGGCGGACCGGGTGGTCCCGGCGGTGGCGGTGGCGGTGGTCGTGGTCGCGGCGGTGGCGGCGGAGCCGGAGGCGGCGGCGGTGGATACCGCGGCGGCGGCGGCGGCGGTGGCGGCGGTGGCGGCGGCGGCGGATACCGCGGTGGCGGAGGCGGCGGCGGTGGTCGCGGCCCGCGTCAGGGCGGTTCGGGCGGAGCCGGCGGCTCCGGTTCCGGTGGCGGCGGACAGGGCGGCGCACGCTGATGCTGTCCCCCAAGCGCGTCAAGCACCGCAAGCAACACCGCGGACGGCGCCACGGCTTGAGCCGCGGCCAGACCAAGGTGCAGTTCGGTGAGTACGGATTGAAGGCGTTGGATGCCGGCTGGCTGACCAACCGCCAGATCGAGGCTGCTCGTATCGCCATGACCCGCAAGATCCGCCGTGGCGGAAAGGTCTGGATCAACGTGTATCCGGACAAGCCGTTCACCAAGAAGCCCGCCGAGACCCGTATGGGCTCGGGGAAGGGCTCGCCCGAGGGCTGGGTCGCGGTCGTCAAGCCCGGCCGGGTCATGTTCGAACTGGCCGGCGTGCCCGAGGACCTCGCGCGCGAGGCCATGCGGCTGGCCGGGCACAAGCTTCCGGTGCGGACCAAGTTCGTGATGCGAGAGGACGCCTGATGCGCCCCGCCGACCTGCGCGACCTCTCCGACAACGAATTGTCCGAGCACATCGCCACCGCGCGGCGCGAGCTGTTCGGACTTCGCTTCCAGCACGCCACCGGCGAGCTTGACAACACCGCAGGGCTGCGGCAGGCCAAGCGCGAGGTGGCCCGCGCGCTGACGGTCGCGCGCGCACGAGAAATCGACGTCGAGAGTCAGACAGGAAATGGCTGAAGACCAGACACCCGAGAACGCTGAAGAGACGGCGGCCGCGTCCGGCGGCGGCGCGTGCGGCCCCCGCGGCCGAGCCCCAGGAGGTGCTTGCTCCCAAGGAGCGGCGCCAGCGCGCCCGTGCCGCCAAGGCCGCCAAGACCAAGCCACGGCCGCCGCGCACGCCCGAGGAGCGCCACGCCGACCGCGTCGCCGAGCGCGGCAAGAAGGCGCAGCTGCGGCGTACCGCGCGTGCCAAGGCGTCCGCCAAGCACAAGGCCGAGGCGCACAACCGCACCGCCACGCCGGCGCGCGAGCATGTCGTCGGCCAGCAGAAGGTGCGCCAGGGCATCGTCGTCTCCGACAAGGCCGACAAGACGATCACCGTGCGCATCGACACGGCTCGGCGCCATCGGCGCTACGAGAAGATCGTGCGCACCTCCCAGACCTTGCACGCCCATGACGAGTCAAACGACGCGCACATCGGCGACACGGTGATCGTCCGCGAGGCGCGGCCGCTCTCGCGCACCAAGCGCTGGCGGCTGGTCCAGGTGGTCGAGAGGGCTAAGTAGCCATGGCCGAGCGAGGAACTGACCGATGATCCAGAACGAGACCCGCCTGCGCGTGGCCGATAACTCCGGCGCCCGCGAGATCCTGGTCATCCGCGTCCGCGGCGGCTCGCAGGCGCCGCTACGCGGGGGTCGGCGACACGATCACCGCCACCGTCAAGACCGCCAGCCCGCAGGGCTCGGTCAAGAAGGGCGAGGTGGTCACCGCCGTCGTCGTGCGGACCAAGAAGTCCTATGGTCGCGAGGACGGCACCTACATCGCCTTCGACGAGAACGCGGCGGTGCTCATCGACGCTGCCAACAACCCGCGCGGCACCCGCATCTTCGGCCCGGTGGCCCGCGAGCTGCGCGAGCGCAACTTCATGAAGATCGTCTCTCTGGCTCCGGAGGTCCTCTGATGCCGGCGCGTATCCGCAAGGGCGACCAGGTGATGATCATCAGCGGCAAGGACCGCGGCAAGACCGGCACGGTGCTCTCCGTGATGCCCAAGAAGGAGCGGGTCACCGTCGAGGGCCTGAACATGATCAAGCGCCACCAGCGCCCCACCCAGACGGCCGGCGGCCAGCGGGGCGGCGGCGTGATCGAGCGCGAGGGCCCGATCCACGTGTCTAATGTGATGTTGGTCGACCCGAAGGATGGCAAGCCCACCCGGGTCGGCATCGCGATCGAGGACGGTAGGCGTCTGCGCGTATCCAAGCGCAGCGGCGCCCGACCTGGACTAGGACCAAGAGAGCTATGGCGACAGCAGCCCCCACCACCGCACGATTGAAGACCCGATACATCGACGAGATCCGCCCGGCGCTGGTCAAGCACTTCGGATACTCGACGGTCATGCAGGCCCCTCGGGTCGAGAAGGTCACCGTCAACATGGGCTGTCGGCGACGCCAAGCAGGACTCCAAGGTCCTCGACGCCGCCTCGGAGCAGCTGGGCACGATCACCGGCCAGAAGCCCAACGTGCGCCGTGCTCGCAAGTCGATCGCGCAGTTCAAGGTCCGCGAGGGGATGCCCGTGGGCGTCGCGGTGACGCTGCGCGGCGAGCGTGCCTATGAGTTCCTGGATCGGCTGATGTCGATCGCGATCCCGCGGATCCGCGACTTCCGCGGCCTGAACCCGCGGGCCTTCGACGGCCGCGGCAACTACTCGATGGGCGTGCGCGAGCAGATCATCTTTCCCGAGATCGACTACGACGAGATCGATCAGGTGCGCGGTCTGGACATCACCATCACCACGACCGCGGCCAGCGACGCGGAGGCCTTCGCCCTGCTGGATGCGTTCGGGATGCCATTTTCGAAGGAGGGTCGGCCGGCTGGGCGGGGACAGTTTCCGCAGCGGCGGACGAGCCGGCCGAAAACCAGTCTTAGAAGGAGACACGTGGCGAAGCTTTCACAGCGCGTCCGCCAGCAGCGGACACCGAAGTACAAGACCCGGGGCTACACCCGGTGTCGTCGTTGCGGCCGTGCCCGCGCGGTCTATCGCAAGTTCGGCCTGTGCCGGATCTGCCTGCGCGAACTGGCCCACAACGGCTACATCCCCGGCATGACCAAGAGCAGCTGGTAGGCGGGCGGAACACCATGTCCATGACCGACCCCGTCGCCGACTTCCTCACGCGCCTGCGCAACGCCGCCAAGGCCCAGCACCACGACGTTGCGATCCCGTCGTCCAAGCTCAAGCGCGAGCTGGCGCGGATCCTCAAGGAGCAGGGCTACATCGAGGCCTACCAGATCGATGCGCCCGGGGTGGGTGGGAACACATCCCCGAACGAGCGGATCACCGTGACCCTCAAATACACCGATGACCGCAAGCCCGTGATCAGCGGCATCCAGCGCGTGTCGCGCCCCGGCCAGCGGACCTACGTCGATCACGCCCACATCCCCCGCATCCAGGGCGGCATGGGCACGGCGATCATCTCGACCTCCAAGGGCGTCATGACCGGCCACGAGGCCCGCCAGCAGGGCGTCGGCGGCGAGGTCGTGGCCCGGGTCTGGTAAGGGTGGGCGGGAGCTAATAGACGATGTCCAGAATCGGCAGACAACCCATTCCGGTGCCCGCGGGCGTGACCATCGCGATCGAGCCCGAGCTCGTCACCGTCAACGGCCCCAAGGGCGAGCTCTCCGAGCGCGTCAACCGCGACATCGGCGTCGAGCAGGTCGGCGAAGAGGTGCGTGGTCACACGGCCCACCGATCGCGGCGAGCATCGCGCGCTGCATGGGCTGACCCGCACGCTGGTGGCCAACATGGTCAAGGGCGTGACCGACGGGTTCGAGAAGCGCCTGGAGATCCAGGGCGTCGGCTACCGCGCGCAGCTGCGCGGGCGCGACCTGGAGCTGGCCCTGGGCTACTCGCATCCGGTGTCGGTCAAGGCCCCCGACGGGATCGAGTTCGAGGTCCCGCAGCCGACCCGCATCGTCGTGCGCGGGGCCTCCAAGCAGCAGGTCGGCGAGGTCGCGGCCTACATCCGCAAGCAGCGCAAGCCCGAGCCCTACAAGGGCAAGGGGATCCGTTACGAGGGCGAGTACGTCGCCCGGAAGGTCGGTAAGCGAGCATGACCGTTCAGACCAAGCCCCAGGCCCGCCTGCGGCGCCGCCGCCGTGTGCGCGCCAAGGTGCAGCGGCACGGCCGAGCGGCCCCGCATCTCCGTGTTCCGCTCCAACCGCGGGATCTTCGCCCAGCTCATCGATGACGAGGCCGGGCGAACCCTGGCTGCCGTCAACTGGACCGAGGCCGACCTGCGGGCGCTGAGCGGCGCCGAGCAGGCCAAGCGCGCCGGCGAGGTCCTGGCCGAGCGGGCCAAGGCGGCCGGCGTGGAGACGGCCGTGTTCGACCGCGGCGGCTACCAGTACCACGGCCGGGTCAAGGCGTTGGCGGAGGGCGCGCGGGAGGGCGGCTTGCGGCTCTAGGCCGCTTCCAAGCCGCTACTCTCAGACCAAGTCATGGCAGCCGATCGTTCAGTTTCAGCCGCGGGTCTCGACCTGCAGGAGCGCGTGGTGGAGATCAACCGCGTCGCCAAGGTCGTCAAGGGCGGCCGCCGCTTCTCGTTCACCGCACTGGTTGTGGTGGGCGACGAGCGCGACGTGGTCGGGATCGGCTACGGGAAGGCCAACGAGGTCCCCGTCGCCATCCAGAAGGGCGTGGAGCGCGCAAAGAAGAATCTGTACCGCGTGCCCAAGCACGGCAACACGATCACGCACGCCACGACCGGGATCTTCGGTGCCGGTCGGGTGTTCCTCAAGCCCGCCGCGCCCGGTACCGGGGTCATCGCCGGTGGCGGGGTGCGCGCGGTGCTCGAGCTCGCCGGCATCCACGACATCCTCTCCAAGAGCCTGGGCTCCCAGAATCCGATCAACCTCGTCAAGGCGACGATGGCCGGCCTGGAGTCGCTGCGCACCCCCGACGAGGTCGCCGAACTGCGCGGCCTCTCGATCAACCAGGTGCTGGGCCTCACAGGTGAGAGCGCCGACGGTGCGGCGGATGCTCCCGCTGCGAACGGCAGTGCCAACGGCGTGGCCGCCGAGCCCGAGGCCGAGGCTGCCGCCGAGGGGGCAAGCGCGTGAGCACCGTCACGGTCGTTCAGCGCAAGAGCCGCAACGGCTGTGACCAGCGCCAGCTCGACACGCTGCGCTCGCTGGGCCTGCGCCGGATCGGCCAGAGCGTCGAGGTCAACGACACGCCGCAGATCCGCGGGATGATCGCCAAGGTGGCGCACCTCGTCGAGGTCCAGGACGCATGAGCGCGGCGCGCGAGCAGGAGACCGAGGAGCGGATCGGGCTCCACAGCCTCAAGCCCGCTCCGGGCTCGCGGCGCCCGCGCAAGCGCGTGGGCCGCGGCGAAGGGTCGGGCACCGGCAAGACTGCCGGGCGCGGCCAGAAGGGCTACGGCTCGCGCTCGGGCGCCAAGCAGCGTGCCCGCTTCGAGGGCGGCCAGATGCCGATCCACATGCGGATGCGCAAGCTGCGCGGTCCGCACATGAAGAAGTCGATGCCCTTCGAGCCGTTCCGGACTCACACCCAGCCGGTCAACCTCTCAGACCTCGAGGCGCGCTTCGCAGCCGGTGACGCGGTCACCCTCGACGCGCTGCAAGGGCAAGGGCCTGGCCACACGCAAGGGTGTGCCGGTCAAGATCCTCGCCAAGGGCGAGATCACGATCGCGCTCACCGTGCACGCACACGGCTTCTCCAAGACCGCCCGCGAGCGCATCGAAGCCGCCGGCGGCACCTGCCAGGTCGTCGAGAGCTGAGGCCCGGCGGATGATTGCCACGATCCTCGGAGGACTCAGGGTCGCGGAGATCCGCAAGAAGATCCTGTTCACCGCCGCGATCCTCGCGCTCTACCGCCTGGGCGCGCACATCCCGGCGCCCGGCATCAGCTCCAGCGCGGTCAACGCGATCCAGCAGAACCTTGGCGGCAACAGCATTCTCGGGCTGCTCAACCTCTTCAGCGGCGGCGGCTTGGGCCGGATCGCGATCTTCGCGCTGGGGATCATGCCCTACATCACGGCCTCGATCATCCTGCAGTTGCTGCAGGTGGTCGTTCCCTCGCTCGAGAAACTGTCCAAGGAGGGCGAGGTCGGGCAGGCGCGGATCACCCAGTACACGCGCTACCTGACGGTGGGCCTGGCCTTCGCGCAGTCGATCGGCTACGTCTTCCTGTTCCGCAGCTTCGAGAAGAACGTCGGGCAGACCCTGATCCCCAACTTCACGCTGTTCAAGGTCTTCCTCATCGTGATCTCGCTCACCGCGGGCACGGTGCTGCTGATGTGGATGGGCGAGCTCATCACCCAGCGCGGGATCGGCAACGGGATCTCGCTGCTCATCTTCGCCTCGATCGTCTCACGCATCCCGTCGGGGATCAGCGCCTGGTGGAACAACCCCGATCAGGTCTTCAAGGTGATCATGCCCTTCATCGCCATCGGCGTGGTTGCCGCGGTGGTGTTCGTCCAGGAGGGCCAACGGCGCATCCCGGTCCAATACGCCAAACGCGTCGTCGGGCGCCGCATGACCCAGGGCGGCCAGACCTACCTGCCGCTCAAGGTCAACATGGCGGGCGTCATCCCGGTCATCTTCGCTGCCAGTGTCATGGCGATCCCGCCGACGATCGGTCAGCTCATCGGCCAGAACCGCACCGGGTTCGGGACCGACCTCTACAACTTCTTCGCACCGGGCAGCTGGCACTACGTGGTCGGTGAGTGTGTCCTGATCGTGCTCTTCACCTACTTCTACACGGCGGTGACGTTCAACCCCGTCGATCAGGCCGACAACCTGCGCAAGTATGGGGGGTTCATTCCGGGCGTGAGACCCGGCCGGCCAACGGCCGAGTTCCTCGATCGCATCCTGGCCCGGTTGACGTTCCCGGGGGCTCTGTTCCTGGCTGCGATCGCGGCGTTGCCGACCATCCTCATCAACTCGACGAGCGCGAACTTCGCCTTCGGCGGGACCTCGATCCTGATCGTCATCGGCGTCGCCCTGGACACGATGAAACAGCTCGAGGCCCAGATGATGATGCGCAACTACGAGGGCTTCCTGAAGTAGCTGCCCTCGGGCGCGGGGAGTCTCGGTGGGCGCGCGAGTTTTGCGACGGCCTGCGCGTTGGATCACCCTGGCGGTCCTTTGGGGCGGCCTACCGATAGAGTGCGCGCGTGGCTCAGGAGCTCAATCTCATCCTTTTCGGTCCGCCTGGCGCGGGCAAGGGCACGCAGGCCGACCGCCTGCGCAAGGACTTCGAGCTCCCGTACATCGCCACCGGTGACATGCTGCGCACCAACGTCACGGAGCAGACGAAGCTGGGCAAGCAGGCCAAGGAATTCATGGACGCCGGGGAGCTCGTCCCCGACGAGCTGATCCTGGCCATGGCCGGTGAGCGCCTGGGCCAGGGCGACGCCCAGGACGGCTTCATCCTCGACGGTTTCCCGCGCACGATCGAACAGGCCCAGGCCCTGGAGAAGCAGCTGTCGGCGATGGGCCGCCGGGTCACCGCGGCGCTGCTCATCGACGTCCCCGACGAGGAGGTCGTCCGCCGTTTGTCAGGACGCCGGATGTGCGTGAAGGCCGGGCACAGCTACCACGTGGAGTTCGATCCGCCCAAGCATGACTCGGTCTGCGACCAGGACGGTTCGCGCCTCGTGCAGCGCGACGACGACAAGCCCGAGGTCATCGAGAACCGCCTGCGCGTCTACCACGACAAGACCAAGCCGCTGGTGGACTACTACGACAAGCTCGGGCTCATGCGCCGGATCGACGGCACACGGGAGCCGGCTGACGTCCACGGCCACATCCGCGCGGTTATTGCCACATTGCGCCTCGAAGAGGACGTCTAGCGCCCAGGTCGTCTGGCGCCCGCCGGGCCTGAAATCGGCCGAGCCGCTGAGCTAGCATCGCCATTTCAGATGATCATCAAGAAGACCCCCGAGGAGATCGAGCGCATGGCCGCCGCGGGCGCGGTCCTTGTGCGCACGATGAACCTCCTGGCCGGCAAGATCCGTCCGGGGGTGACGACCAAGGAACTTGACAACGCCGCCGAGCGCTTCATCCGCTCCCAGGGGGCGACGCCGGCGTTCAAGGGCTACCGCGGGTTCCCGGGGTCGATCTGCGCCTCGCCCAACTCGATGATCGTGCACGGGATCCCGGGTCCGTACAAGCTGGCCAAGGGCGACATCCTCTCCGTCGATATCGGCGTGATCCTGGACGGGTGGGTCGCTGACGCGGCGCGGACCTTCCCGGTGGGCCCGATCAGCCCCGTGGCCCAGAAGCTGCTCGACGTCACCAAGGAGTCGCTGATGGTGGCGGTGCCGACGTGCGTGGCCGGCAACCGGCTCGGCGACATCGGTCACGCGGTGCAGCAGCACGTCGAGGCCGCCGGCCTGTCGGTGGTGCGCTCGCTCGTCGGGCACGGCATCGGGCGCGACATGCACGAGGAGCCGCAGATCCCCAACTACGGCCAGCCCGACACCGGGATCGTGCTCGAGGAGGGGATGGTGCTGGCGGTCGAGCCGATGGTCACCGCGGGCAAGCACGCGGTCCGAGTGGCCGACGACCACTGGTCGATCTTCTCCCAGGACGGCTCCCTGGCCGCGCATTTCGAGTTCACGATCGCGATCACGGCCGATGGTCCGCGGGTCCTCACGCCGTGGCACGAGGCCCGGGCCGGCCGCGCCGTCGCGTAGCACACCACCCGGCGGGAGCCCAAACGCCCTTGCTAGTATCGTCGGATGCGCCTGCAGCGCAACTATGTGACGCTGCTTGGCGCCTCTTCGGCGCGGTAGCGGCGACTGCAGCGGTCGCCAGAGCCGGGCTGAGGATCAACAAACGAACTTTTGTCCGCTACTTCTGAGAGCGAATCAGCGTGAAGGTACGACCGTCGGTCAAACCAATGTGTGAGAAGTGCAAAATCGTCCGCCGTCACGGGCGTGTGCTGGTGATCTGTCCCAACCCCCGGCACAAGCAGCGGCAAGGCTAACCCCTCGCTTTAGGTAAGGAAAGCTCCATGGCGCGAATTTCAGGGGTCAACATCCCCCTCAACAAGCGGGTCGAGATCGGCCTGACATATATCTACGGCATCGGCCGCTCGACCTCGAACGAGCTGCTGGCCAAGGTCGGCGTCGAACCTGACCGTAAGGTCCGCGACCTCACCGAGGAAGAGGTCGTGCAGCTGCGTGACCTCATCGACAACGACTTGACCGTCGAGGGAGACCTGCGCCGCGAGCGCTCTCAGAACATCAAGCGGTTGCAGGAGATCGGCAGCTACCGGGGCCTGCGCCATCGCCGCGGCCTGCCCGTCCGCGGCCAGAACACCAAGACCAACGCCCGCACGCGCAAGGGGCCCAAGCGCATGCAGGTGGCTGGCAAGAAGAAAGCCGCTAAGAAGTGAGCCCAGCTCCCCGGAGACCCCAGCGCGGCCGCCGCCGCGTGCGCAAGAACATCCCCGTCGGGCAGGCGCACATCAAGACATCTTTCAACAACACGATCGTCTCGCTCACCGATCGCGAGGGGAACGTCATCGCGTGGGAGTCCGCCGGCGGCGCCGGTTTCAAGGGCAGCCGCAAGTCGACCCCGTTCGCGGCGCAGGTGACCGCAGACGCTGCCGCCCGCAAGGGGATCGAGCACGGCCTGCAGAAGGTCGAGGTCTTCGTGAAAGGGCCCGGCTCCGGACGCGAGACGGCGATTCGCTCGTTGCAGGCCGCGGGCCTGGAGGTGACCGGCGTCAAGGACGTCACCCCGCAGGCGCACAACGGCTGCCGACCCCGAAAGCGCAGGCGCGTCTGACATGGCTCGAGATACAGGTCCACAGTGCAAGCAGTGTCGCCGGGAGGGGCAGAAGCTCTTCCTGAAGGGCGAGCGCTGCCTGACCGACAAGTGCGGCGTCGAGCGCCGCTCCTATCCGCCGGGTGATCACGGTCGTGGGCGCCAGAAGCAGAGCGAGTACCGCGTCCAGTTGCGCGAGAAGCAGAAGGCCAAGCGCTACTACGGCGTGCTGGAGAAGCAGTTCGCGATCTATTACGACAAGGCCAGCCGCCAGCAGGGTGTCACCGGCGAGAACCTCCTGCGCATGCTGGAGTGCCGCTTTGACAATGTCCTGGTCCGGCTCGGCTTCGCCGCCTCACGCCGACAGGCGCGACAGCTCATCCTTCACGGCCACTGGACCGTGAACGGTCGCCGGGTGAACATCCCCAGCTACCAGCTGCGCGACAACGACGTGATCGCGATCCACCAGAAGTCGACTGCGTCGCAGGTCATCCGCGACGCCACCGAGCTGACCGGACAGGTTCCGGCGTGGCTGCAGGCGGACCACGATTCGCTGACGGCCAAGGTCCTGCGCAAGCCGGAGCGGCGTGAGATCGCCGCGCCGGTGGCAGAGCAGCTCATCGTCGAGCTGTACTCGAAGTAACCCACTTTTGCACGCCGCCGTGGGCCGGAGGCCCTCTGGCCGGTGCTGAGCGCCGCCGCCCAGGCGGTCAGAACCCACGAAGTTAGGACTGTGATGCTTGATTTCCAAGTGCCCCGAATCTCCAGCGAGTCGGTCGATGACACCCGCGGTTCATTCACGATCGAGCCTCTGGACCGGGGCTTCGGCTACACCTTTGGCAATTCGCTGCGACGCGTGCTGCTCTCGTCGCTCGCCGGCGCGGCGGTGACAAGCGTCCGCATCGAGGGCGTCGCTCACGAGTTCTCGACGATCCGAGGCGTCAAGGAGGACGTCACCGACATCGTCCTGAACCTCAAGGGCATCGTCTGCCGGATGCACTCGGACGCCACCGAGATCGAGGCGCCACTGGTGGTCACGGGTCCCGGTGAGATCACCGCCAAGGACATCGATCTGCCCTCCGGCGTGGAGATCCTCAACCCCGACGCGCACATCGCGACGCTGGAGAAGAAGACCAAGCTCGAGGTCTACCTCACCATCGGCCGCGGCCGTGGCTACCGGCCGGCGGAGGAGAACAAGTCCCCCGACCAGCCGATCGGCGTCATCCCCATCGACTCGATCTTCTCGCCGGTGCGCCGCGTCGCCTACAACGTCGAGCAGGCCCGGGTCGGTCAGAAGACCGACTTCGACAAGCTCACGCTCGACATCGAGACCGACGGCTCGATCGACCCGCACGCCGCACTGCGCGAGGCGGCGGAGATCCTCATCTCGCAGCTGGCGATCTTCACCGACGCCGATCGCGTGGTGGAGCTGCGCGACGTCAACGCCGGCGGCGCGCTCGATCCGGGCCTCGTCGGGCCTGGCCAGGGGGGCGTGGCCTCGCGTCCGCCCAACGCGATGGACGACATCCTCATCGAGGAGCTGGAGCTGGGCGTGCGCTCATACAACTGCCTCAAGCGGGCGGGTATCCAGACCGTGGGCGACCTCGTCTCCAAGACCGAGGGGGAGCTCAACGCCATCCCCAACTTCGGCAAGAAGTCCATCGACGAGGTCATCGAGACGTTGCACGCGCGCGGCCTGGGTCTCCGCAACGACTAAGATCCGCCCACGCCATGAGACACCAGCGTCAGCGATACCAGCTCAGCCGCAGCGCCTCGCACCGCAAGGCGTTGCTCATGAACCTCTCCAAGGAGGTCATCGAGCACGAGCGGATCCAGACCACCGAGGCCAAGGCCAAGGCGGTCAAGCCGGAGGTGGAGAAGCTGATCACGCTCGCCAAGCGCGGCGATCTGCATGCTCGTCGTCAGGCGCTCTCGGCGCTCGGTCAGGACAAGTTCACGGTCTACAAGCTGTTTGAGGAGATCGCCCCGCGCTACACCGAGCGTCCGGGCGGCTACACGCGGATCCTCAAGCTCGGGCCGCGGCGGTCGGATTCGACCGAGATGGTCCTGCTCGAGCTCGTATAGCTCGGCGCGGCTGGGAGCGGTCGTCGGTGGGGGTCGTCTCCCGCCTACTCATCGAATACGACGGAACCGAGTTCTCGGGCTGGGCGCGCCAGCCCGGGCTACGCACGGTGCAGGGTGAGCTCGAGCGGGCCCTGTGCGTGGTGCTGCGCCGCGACAGCGTGCCGCTGACTGTCGCCGGGCGCACGGACGCGGGCGTGCACGCCCTCGGTCAGGTGGCGAGCTACGACGGCGAGCCGGCCCGGGCAGACTCGATCAATGCGCTGTTGCCCTACGACGTGGCGGTGATCGAGTGCGTTGCCGCTCCGCCGGGGTTCGACGCGCGCCGCGATGCCACCAGCCGGGCCTACATCTACCGCGTGCTGACGCGGCGCTCGCGCAGCGCGTTTGAGCGGCGCCGGGCGCTGCACTGGCCCCATCCGCTCGACCTCGCGACGCTGCGGGCGTGCGCGGACCTCCTCGGAGGCGAGCACGACTTCACCGCGTTCACGCCGACCGAGACCGACCACGTGCGCTTCGAGCGCATCGTGTTTGGGCGCGGCGTGGGCCCCGGCAGGCCCCGAGCTCCTGGAATTCCGGATCGAGGCCGACGCCTTCATGCGCAACATGATCCGCGTGCTGGTGGGGACGATGCTGGAGGTCGGGGGCGGCCGTCGCTCGATTGGCGCGTTCGCGGAGCTCCTGCATGGGCGCCCACGCGCCGACGCGGGGGCTACCGCCCCGCCCCAGGGGCTGCACTTCCTCGGCGCGGGCTACGGCGGCGCGCGCGTAATGTGACGGCGGTAGGGCGCGTCTCGCCGGCCTGCCGCCGACCCCGCGCTTTCGCTGTGAGAGCGGCGTCCCCTTCCCGTCCAGGCCCAAGCTAATCCACAATTGGACGGATGTTCTATGTCGCTTTTTCTTGCAAAACCCTACTCTTTCCAACACATCGAAGGGGCGCAGGCGTTTTGGGGGTGGCCGCGGCGCGAGTGGTGATCTGGGTTTAATCACCGCTCGGGCCGCGGCACAGCGTTTGCCGCGTTCTGGCCTCCGCGCGCCATAGCATCTAGGGCGTGCGCGTTCTTCTCACCAACGACGACGGGATCCAGGCTGCCGGTCTGCAGGCGCTGCGGCGCGCTCTGATCGCGCTGCCGTCGGTAGAGCTCGTCGTCATCGCGCCCGACGGCAACCGTTCGGCGATGGCGCGCTCGATCACCACACGCCGACCGCTGTGGGTGCAGGAGGTCGATTTCGAGGACGGGACCGTGGGCTATGCCACCGACGGCACGCCCGTCGACTGCGTGCGGCTGGCCAACCTGGGGCTGGTGGAGGGCTTCGAGGCCGAGCTCGTCGTGGCCGGGATCAACCACGGCTCCAACCTGGGCGACGACATCACCTACTCGGGCACGGTCGCCGCGGCGCTCGAGGCGATCGTCCTCGGCCTGCCGGGGATCGCGGTCTCCCAGCAGTCGATCAACCGCGAGCTGGACTTCCGGGTCGGCTCGGGCTTTGACTTCGAGGTGGCGGCGAGCTTCACGGCACGCCTGGCCGCCGAGCTGGAGAGCATCCCGCTGCCCTCGGGGACGCTGCTGAACATCAACGTCCCGGGCGCCCGGCCGACGGGGGTGGCCGTCGCGCGACTGGGCAAGCGGATCTACCGCGACGAGCTCTCGCTCGTCGACGAGGACGACACCCACCCCCGGGGGCGGCGCCTGTATCGGATCTACGGCGACGCCAGCTTCGAGCGCGACGAGACGGGCACCGATCTTGCCGCCGTCGCCGCGGGCCAGATCGCCGTCACGCCGATCCACTTCGACCTCACCGACCGCGACGGGCTCGATGCGCTGCAGCGCTACGACCTCGCTCGCCTGGTCGCGCCGGCCGCCGAAGCGGTGGGCGAGCCGATCGCTCCCGCCGGCGACGAGGCGATGGAGCGATGAGCCCGGCGCCGAAGGCCGGGGCCAGAGCGGGCGCGGGGGAGGACCCGTCTGCCCGCGCGGACGAGCTGCGCAAGCTCCTGGAGTACCACGGCCACCGCTACTACGTCCTCGACGACCCTGAGATCGGCGACGACGCCTACGACGCGCTCCTGGACGAGTTGCGCCGCATCGAGGCAGATCACCCCGAGCTTCTCACAGCCGATTCGCCCACCCAGCGCGTCGGGGGCGAGCCGGTGTCGGACCTGGTCAAGGTGCGCCACCCCGAGCCGATGCTCTCGCTGGCCAACGCCCGGTCGGCCGAGGAGTTGCAGGCCTGGATCCAGCGGATGCGCAACCATCTGGCCCGCGAGGGAATCGATGACCCAGCGTTCGAGTTCGTGGCCGAGCCCAAGATCGACGGGCTGGCCATCTCGCTCATCTATCGCGACGGCGTGTTCGAGCGCGGGGCCACCCGCGGCAACGGCGAGGTGGGAGAGGATGTCACCCACAACCTGCGCACGATCGGGTCGATTCCGCTGCGCCTGGAGATGGACGGCGAGACCCCGCCGCCGTTGCTGGAGGTGCGCGGCGAGGTCTACATGTCGCTGCCCGATTTCGCGGCGTTGAATGAGCGCCGCGCCGAGGCGGGGCTGTCGACGTTCATGAACCCGCGCAACTCGGCGGCGGGGACGATCCGCCAGCTCGATCCCAAGCTGGCCGCCGACCGCCCGCTCTCGCTGTGGTGCTACGCCATCGGGGTGACCGAGGGCCTGTCCTTCGACGCGCACTGGGAGGCCCTGGAATGGCTGCGCGCTCACCGCTTCCCGGTCAACCCCGACGTGCGCAAGCTCACCGACGAGCAGGAACTGGTGGCGCAGTGCGAGTCCTGGGAGCGCCGGCGCGGCTCGTTGGACTTCGAGATTGACGGCGTCGTGGTCAAGGTCAACCAGTTCGCGCTGCAGCGGCGACTGGGCGTCGTCGGCCGCGACCCGCGGTGGGCGATCGCCTGGAAGTTCCCACCGACCACGGCGGTCACCCGGCTGCTCGAGATCCGGTGGAACCCCGGCAAGTTCGGGGATCTGCACCCGTACGCGGTGGTCGAGCCGGTGCACGTGTCCGGGGTGACGATCAAGCAGGCCACGCTGCACAACGAGGAGGACATCGCGCGCAAGGACCTCCGTCCCGGCGAGGACGTCATCGTGCTGCGCGCCGGGGACGTGATCCCGCAGGTGCTCTCACCCGCGCCGCATGTCGCCGAGCGCCCGGATCGCCCGGCGCCGCCCCTGCCCCCCGAACGCTGCCCGGTCTGCGACACGCCGACCGTCAAGCCCGAGGACTCGGTGTTCACCCGCTGCCCCAACCGCGACTGTGCCGGGCGCCGCTGGCAGCTGCTCACGTTCTTCGAGACCGTGCTGGACATCGACGGCCTGGGGGAGAAGCAGGTGTCCTTGTTCATGGAGCTGGGCTGGGTGCGCACGGCCGCCGACTTCTATGACCTGACCGCCGAGCAGATCGCCGAGCAGCCCGGCTTCGGCCAGGTGTCGGCCGAGAAGCTCGTGTCCGCGATCGCCAAGTCCAAGGAGATGCCCTTCGGACGCGTGCTGGTGGCGCTCGGCATCGAGGAGGTGGGCGGAGTGACGGGACGCAACCTCGCCGCCCAATTCCGCTCGATCGACGCCCTGCTCGCCGCGGACGCCGAGGCGATCGAGGGCACTCCCGGCGTGGGGCCCAAGATGGCGGCCAGCATCCACGAGCAGCTCCACGACCCGATCATGGAGAAGCTGATCGCGGATCTCCGTGACCGCGGCCTGCAGTTTGAGCAGGAGGGGCCGCCACCCGGCCAGGGGCCCCTGGCGGGCAAGACCCTCGTGCTCACCGGAACGCTCCCGGATCTCACCCGCGAGCAGGCGACCGAGCGGATCCTGGCTGCCGGCGGCCGCGTCACCGGCTCGGTGTCGCGCAAGACCGACTGGGTGGTGGCGGGGGAGAGCGCGGGCTCCAAGCTCGCCCAGGCGGAGAAGCTGGGCGTCGCCGTCCTTGACGAGCCCGGCTTGCTGGAGCTGCTGGGCGGCTGACTGCGCTCTGGCTGGCTGCACCGGAGCGTGACCAGGGGCCACCGCGGCCCCGTGCGTGACCACCCCGATGGTGAGATGCACGTCAGGCGTGCGTTTGACCATCGGAGTCGCGACGCTGATGACAAACCTGCCCTCTACGGGCACATCTGCCATCGGAGTGGGCCGGGCCGTCGCGGCGATCTGGCCTGCGGCGTCAGCCCGTGTACTTGGCCAGCGCCACCTGCATCCGGTCCTGGATGGGGTGGGCGTAGTCGGGCACGATGCCGTTCATCATCAGCGCGTAGGCGAGCGTGTGCCCGTCCTTGGCCCGGCAGTAGCCGACGACGTTGGAGACGTCGTGCAGCGTCCCGGTCTTGCCGCGGCAGCGGCCCTGCGCGTAGGTGCCGCGCATCTCGTCCACGAGCGTGCCGGTCTCACCGGCCACGGCCAGCGACGAGGTGAACTGGCGGGTCGGTGGCCATGCTGCGCAGCAACGTGACGACCTGGACCGGGGTGGTCAGGTCCGAGCGCGAGAGGCCGGAGCCGTCGTTGAGGCGGGGGTGGATGTCGAAGCTCGAGGCCATCTGGGCGCGCACCACCGCAGCGCCGGCTGCGGTCGTCCCGCCTGAGCCGAAGCGGGCCCCGAGGTCCTTGAGAAGCGTCTCGGCGAAGAAGTTGTCCGACGGGGTGTTGGTCAGCGCGACCAGCGTGGCCATCGACGGCGAGCGGACGGTGCCCAGGGTGGTGGCGCTGCTCGGCGTGCGGCCGGCGGTGACCTTGACGTGACGCGGCACCGCGATACCCGCGGCCTTCAGCGCGGCGACGAGCTGCTGGCCCGGCCGCCACGGCGGGGTGCTTGAAGTACACGGTGCCGATGGAGTTGGCCCAGCCGCGGTTGAAGGCCAGCGCGCTGAGCTCGCCCTCGGTGTCGATCGAGGGCGCGTTGCCGGTGGCCGGGGTCCCGCGGTCTGAGTCGAACATCGACTCGTCGGCCACGACGTTGCCCCTGAGCGCGGTGATCCCGGTCGCGGTCTCAAGCGTCGAGACGAGCTGCTGGATCGTCGCGCCGGTCCCGTAGTTGGCGGCGTCGAACGACGACGAGCCGAACGTCGGGTCCCCGCCTCCGCGCAGGTACAGCGTGCCGGTGAAGGTGCCGCCGGCCTGCGTGCCGCGGCCCAGCAGCGACGTGGTCAGCGTGGCGTTCGGGCCGAAGCGCTTGAGGACTGTCGTGGTGGTGTAGAGCTTCTCCACCGAGGCGGGCAGCCGGCTGGTGTTGGCGTTCTTGGAGTACAGGGTCCGGTTGGCGGTCAGGTCGAGGACGTAGGCGCCGCTGAACCGCCCGGCCTGGCGCATCCCGAGGTTCAGGCTCCCGTCCAGGGACCGGTTGGCCTTGATCGTGGCCGGGGAGGGCTGGGTCGGCGTGGTCCCGACGGTCGTCGTCGTGCCGGTGCGTCGTGTCCGTGCCGGTGGTGGTCGTGCCGGTGGTGGTGCCGCCGGGGCCCGCCAGCCCGGCCCCGCCGCCTCCACCGCCCCCGGCACCCGACGCGATCGAGGCAGCGCCCAGCCCGATGGCCAGGGCCGCGACGAGCGAGGGAAGGGCGGACCGCATTGCACATGTGTAACCCATGGCGCGGCGCAAAGCTGCGGTGCACGGCGGCGCGCCGTGCCACTAGAATCCGGCGCCGCATGGGCAAGGTCGTCAAGCTGGACGCGACGGATCGCGCAGCCGGTGCCTCCCGAGCCGGCCGGTCCGCCGGCCGCGGGCGGCGCTCCAAGACCGCGCTGGTCCTCGGCGGGGGTGGCTTCACCGGCGGCGTCTATGAGATCGGGGCGCTGCGGGCGCTCGACCTGCTCTCGGTCAACAGGACCGTCAACCAGTTCGACGTCTACGTCGGCACGAGCGCGGGCTCGTTCGTCGCCGCCGCCGTGGCCAACGGCGTCACGCCCGAGGAGATGATGCGGGTCATCGTCCAGCAGGTGCCGACGCCGTTTCCCGACGCCCGGGTCGGCGCGCTGCTGCAAGCCCAACTACCGGGAGTTCGTCACGCGGGGCGTGATGTTCCCGCTGCGGCGTGGCCAACCTGCTGCGCACCCTGGGCCGGGACCTGCGCCAGGTCTCGGCCGTCGACATCGTGCTGGCGCTGGCCGAGGCGCTGCCCACCGGGCTGTACTCGGGCGAGGGCATCGAGCGCTACGTGCGGCGGATCCTCTCCGATCCCGGATCGGACCAACGACTTCCGCGAGCTGGCATGCGAGCTGTATCTGGCCGCCACCGACCTGGACACCTGCGAGCGGGTCGTGTTCGGGTCAGAGGGCTGGGACGACGTGCCGATCTCACAGGCCGTCAGCGCCTCGAGCGCGCTGCCCATGGTCTACCGGCCGGTGAAGATCGGCGACCGCGAGTACGTCGACGGCGGGATCATCTCCACCACCAACCTCGACATCGCCGTCGAGGCTGGGGCGAAGCTGATCGTCGTCGTCAACCCGCTGGTGCCCTACGCCAACGACTTCGAGACCCGGATCCCGACGATGACCGGCTCGCGGCCGCGCCGGGTGTCGGACATGGGCTTTCCCCACATCGGCTACCAGGCGTTCAAGCTGCTGGCCCACCAGCGCCTGCACGAGCTGGCACGCCGGTGGGAGGAGCGCTACCCCGGCGTCGACATCATCCTGATCGAGCCCGACGCGAGCGACGAGCTGATGTTCCAGACGAGCATCATGAACTTCACGTCCCGGGTCGACGATCGCGCGCCACGGCTTCCAGTCCGTGACGCTGAAGCTCGCCAACGACTATCCGCGCTTCAAGCGCATCTGTGCCCGGCACGGCATCGAGATCTCGGCGACCCGCGTGCGCAAGGTGGTCAAGCACTTCGAGGCCGAGCGCGAGTCGACGCGCGCCTGGCGCAAGATCCTGGAGCAGACGACCTCGACGCTGCTGCGCCAGTCGGCTCAGTAAAGGCGAAGGCGCCGGCCGTGGCGCGCCACAGGCCCGGGCGGCTGCCACGGGCCCCCGGGCCGTCGTTCGGGTCAGAAGACGCGCTACGCGCTGGCGGCCTGTACCTGCGAGCTGCGTGGACACCGTCATCTCGCGCAGGCTAGAGAGGAAAAGAGTCTTGTCGATCCGACCGTTGAAGATCGGGACGCCCAACTCGCAGCATTTGGCGATGACATCGCGCCGGTCCAACCCGGCTTCACGCGCCAGCTCAGTGGGCGTCAGGTGATTGGCCATCGGTCTTCTCCTTTTTGCCGTTCACTACATGTCCACAAGTATGCAGCGTCATGCGGACGCTGACAATGCCCGATGGACGAAAATACGTGCGCTCGGTCCGCGAATTTCCCCCGCAATTGCGGTGGTTTATGAAGTTTTACTTCGGGGCACCATTGAGATATGCCACCAGAGATGCTGTTGAATGAACGTGGAAGTTCAGTCGAGCACGATGGTGGATCCCCGTCCAGTCCCCCAATAGCGAGAGGGCCGTCCATGCCGCTCACGATGAGCAAGACCTCCAGGCTCCCCGCGCACAGCGAGCAGGAGCTCGTTGCCGCCATCCGCGCGCGGCGACGACCGCGCCTTCGAGGAGCTCTACTCCCGGTACCGGGAGCGCATCTTCGCGTTCATCCTCAGCAAGGTCCACGACCACGGTCGCGCCGAGGACATCGCCCAGGAGGTGTTCATGTCGGCGCTGCGCCGGTTGCGCAGCGCGGACCAGAGCATCGCCTTCAAGCCGTGGATCTACGAGATCGCCAAGAACGCCTGCATCGACGAGTTCCGCCGTGGCACCCGCGGCGCGCGAGGTGCCGCTGGAATCCGACGAGGAATTCGTCGTCGATCGGCAGAAGTCGTCGGTGTCGGCGGTCCCCACGCCGGCTGCCGCGGTCGAGTCAAAGCAGCGGCTCGACGATCTCCGCGGCGCCTTCGGCGGCCTGTCGGCGACCCACCACCAGCTTCTGGTCATGCGCGAGTTCGAGGGCATGTCCTACGACGAGATCGGCGAGCGGCTCGACATGACTCGGCAGATGGTGGAGAGCAGCCTGTTCCGGGCCCGCCGCAAGCTCAACGAGGAGTACGAGGAGCTGGCCAGCGGCCAGCGCTGCGAGCAGATCCAAGACGGCGATCGAGAGCGGACGGCTGCGCGCCGTGAGCGCGCTGGGGATCCGCGACCGCCGTCGCTGCGCTCGCCACCTCGCCCATTGCCAGCCCTGCCGCCACGTCGCGCTGATGGCCGGCGTCGACGAAGCCCTGCTGCAAGCCGCGCAGCATCGCCGAGAAGATCGCCGCGCTGCTGCCGTTCCCGGTCTGGCGCCTGGCTTGGCGTGGCAAGGGCGCCAAGGCGGCCTCCGCCACCGGCTCTCACAATCTCGCTGCCGGTTCGGCAGGCCTCGTCTCATCCGCCGGCTCGGCACTCACCCTCGGCCAGGCGGCGGCGACCGTTGCCGCGATCCTCGCCGTTGCGGGTGGCGGGCTGGCGGTGCACGGGGTCTCGGGCGGCAACGGCCACCACGCCGCGGACGCGTCCTCGGCGCGTCGTGTGTCGTCGAACGCCGGCGCCTCCGGAGCCTCGTCGGCCGCAACGTCGGCCGGGGCGGTGCACCCCCGGGCGACGCTCACCAAGCACCCCAGCGCCATCACCTTCGCCGGGTCGCGTACCACGGCAGCGCAGCCCGGCAGTACTCGCCGGCGTCAGAGTGGTTCAGCTCCCGGTGCCCCGGGGACGGCGGCCGGCGGTGGCGCTCCGACCGCGTCGGCCCCCGCGCAGGGAACCGCCGCGTCGCGGCCGACAGCCTCCGGCACCGCCACCAAGGTCGTCAACGGCGTCACCAAGACGGTCAACGGCGTGGGCAAGACCGTCAACGGCCTGGGGAAGACGGTCAACGGCCTCGGCCAGGGCCTCGCCGGCGCCGGTAAAACTCTCGGCAACGTCGCGAGCGGAGCGGCCAACGGCGTGGACAACACCGTCCACCAGGTCACCGGAGGCGCCAGCCAGGCGGTGAACGGCGTCGCCAACACGGTCGGCAAGGTCACCAACGGCGCGGCCAACGCGGTGAGCGGCGCCACCGGCGGCGCTGTCGACCCCAGCCAAGCCGTCTCGGGCGTGAACAAGGTCGTGGGCGGCGTCGCCAACGGGGTGACCAACACCGGTTCCAAGGTCATCAACGGTGCGGCCGACGGAGCCACCGGGGCGGTGAACAAGGTGGCCTCCGGGCTCAGCGGTGGGTCACCCGGGACCAGCGCGGCGCCCGGGAGCGCGGCGGGCTCCAACGTGCCCGCATCCTCGACCTCCGGCAGCGCCGGCAACGCGACCTCGCCGATCGCCTCCGGGCTCAAGCAGGTCGGCGGCCTGCTCGGTCGCTAAGCTCACTCGCCAGGCTCCTGCTCGCGGGCCGCGTGTCCGTCCGCGAGCGATACTGCCTGTGGGATACTGGACATCTTCGGGGCGTGGCGCAGCCTGGTAGCGCGCACCGTTCGGGTCGGTGAGGTCCCCGGTTCAAATCCGGGCGCCCCGATTGTCAAGCCCCCCGCCGCGCGCGGGGCTTGTGCGTTGTGGAGGGAGCTTCGATCAGCGCGTCGCGTGCTCGACCCAGGGCCCGACACCGCCCACACGCGCCACCTTGTAGCGCACGATGTAGCCCTCCTTGCGGGGCGCGGGGAACGTCTCGTTGGGCCCCACGTAGGTCTTCGTGAGCCGATCGAGCAGATCCCACGCGTCCGGCGTGGGCTCGATCTCGGCGCGGGCGTGCAGCACCGCGTAGGGGTTCAGGAACACGCCGGGTTTGCGTGGCGCGTCGAAGGAGAGCACGACGCGCGGGTCGCGGTCGATGTTGCGCAGCTTGGCGTACCACGCCATGTGGCCGCTGAGTAGGTCCTCGCCATCAAGGCCGATCCAGATGACGCTCAGCTGCGGGCTGCCGTCGGCGTTGATGGTGGTGAGGTGGGCCATCGGCCCAGACTCGATGAGTTGACGTAGCTCGGGACTGAGGATCGGCATCGAGGGTCACAACCCCAGTGGTCGGAGGGGAGAGGTCCGGGCGAGCGTATCGCCCGACCCCGCCCAGGCCTCGCCGCCTCGGGTCAGCCGTGGCTGAACACGGCCCCGCAGGCCGCGGGCACGCCGGCGGTGTCGGTCAGGCCGACGTCGGTGACGTGGCCATGGACGGACCGGGTCTTGAGCGTCAGGCCACTGAGCTCGGCTTGGAGGGTGGCGAAGCACGCGCGCAAGCCGTCGGTCTCCTCGCGCGTGGCGGCCGTACTGCCCTGCAGACCGTGGATGGTGCGCCCCAGGCCGTGCATGTGGCGGCTGAGGATGCTGACGCTCCGGGTCAGGCGCGATCCCTGCCGGGCGGTATGAACGGTCGTCTTGTGAAGCGCGGCGAGCTGGCTGTCGGCCGTGTACAGCCGGCTGCTGAGGGCGCTGATGTCGTTCTGCATCCGGGTCGCCGTCGGCGCGATGGCGAGCAGCAGCACGGCGGTCACGCAGCCCACGATGGCCAGGACGGCCAGCACCGAGGCGAAGACCCGGTGCGCGTCGCTCCGGCGGCGCCGAGACGTCAGCCGGTAGGCGCTGTCGCCGGCACGCGTCCCCGCCAGTCGCGCCCCCGTCGACGCGAGGTCGGCCTCGAGCCCGGCCCCCACCTCATCCAATGTGATCTGTGCTGGCACGCCTCGCCGAATCCTTTCGCGCAGCCGGTCCCACCAGATCAACGGAAGCGTGCGACGTAGATTGACGCGGATGTGACAAACGCACCCCGCGTGTCCGGGAGCTGACGCGGGCCCGGCGGGGAGCTACTCGGCGTCCAGCCGGGCCGCGATGAGCATCGCGGCGCGCTCGTGGGCGGCGTAGGTCGCGCGCAAGGCGTCGTCCACGTCGGGTCCGTCGGTGCCCACCGGCGGGGGATTGGCCACGAGCAGCTGCCGGATCGTCTCGCCCAGCGGCTCGCCGCCCACCGCGTCGGCCAGCGCTGTCAGCGCGTCGGCCCGCACGCGGGCCCCCTCGACGAACGACCCGATCACTGTTTCTCGGGCCAGCGGGGCGGCGCCGAACACGCGGGCGTGGAGCACCGCCGGGTTGACGGCATGCGGGCGGATGAGCTCCCGGCGCTCGATCTCCGACAGCCCGGCCGCGGTGGCCAGGTGGTCGATTGCCTGCGTCAGCCCCTGGGCGTCGACGGGCAGCGAGGCCGCCATGTCGGCAGGTAGCTGCAACATGAGGCGGTCATGTTCGGCCGCCGCGTCCGCGAGGAGCGCCTCGACCCGCTGACGGTGGGTGAGATCCATCGGCGACAACGGTAGTCACCGGATCGCGCTGGCGGCCACGACGGGCTCGGATGCCGACACGGGCCGGCCGTCGGGACGGCTCGGACGCCGAGGGGCGCCGGCCGTCGCGACGCCTGGTGCTAGAGCTCGGCCGACGCGAGCTGAGCCCCCTCGACCAGCGACTCCAGCTTGAGCCAGGCCACCCCTGGGTCGACCAGCGAGAAGCGGATGAAGGTGTCAAACCCGCAGTCGGTCCCGGCGAGGAGCCGGTCCTTGCCGATGATCTTGCCCAGGCGGATCAGGCGGTCGGCGATGACCAGCGGATGTTCCACGTGGTTGGACTTCACGTCGACGACGCCGAGGATCACCGACGTGTCATCAGGGAGCTTGGTGTCCTCGAAGACGCGCCACTCGTGCTCGTGACGCGGGTTGCCGCCCTCGACGTAGATGGTCCCGGCATTGACGTTGAGGACGTCGTCGATGATTTCGCTGAGCGGGACGTCCTTGTGGTGCGGGCCGGCGTAGTTGCCCCAGCAGACGTGCAGCCGTACCTGTTCGGGCGGGATCCCGTCCAGCGCGGCGTTGAGCGCCTCGACAGCCAGCGGCAGGTGGGTGTGCCAGTCGCCGACGCTCGAACCCACCGAGCGGCAGTGGGCGGCCATGGCCATGTCCGGCGAGTCGATCTGCAGCATGAACCCAGCGTCGGTGATGGCCTTGTACTCGTAGGAGAGCGCGTCGGCGAGTGCGCCCAGGTAGGTCTCGTGTGATCCGTAGTGCTGGTCGGGATAGTTGAACGCGATCTGCCCGGGGCTGATCGTGCCCATGAAGGCGGTCTTGGGGTCCGCGTCGCCGATCGCCTTCTGCAGCCGCGCGATGTCCTGATGCACGGCGTCCTTCGCGGTGAGCTCGACCGGGCCCACGCAGTTCGAGAAGACGACGTGGGCCATCGAGGGGGTGTTGAACAGGCGCATGGCCAGGTCCGGGAAGTCGGCGACGTCGTCGGCCTGGAACTCCGAGCGGCCGTCGAAGCCCGAGAAGCGCTCGTTGACGTAGGTGCTGAAACCGGTCTTGCTCATCTCGCCGTCGCTGACGACGTCCAGTCCGACGGCCCTCTGCTTGCTCACCACATCGGCCACGGCGGCCTCGACGCGCTCGTCGAGTGCCTTCGCGTCGACCTCCTTGCCGTCGAGTTGACCCCAGATCATGTCCACCACATCGGCGGGTCGCGGGAGGCTGCCCGCGTGCGTGGTACGGATCGCTTCGCCTGCCATCTCTCTCTACCTCCGGGTTGGCGTCTCGCGGCGTGTGCGCCGCGATCACGCCGCGTTCTACACCAAATCGCTCCCCGAGGTCCACGGTTCAGTGCGCGGAGATATATGCATAGCTGTTCATGCAATAATGTGTGCATGGGACATGGCGTCGAGCCCGATCTGAGCCTTGTCACCGCCGAGACCGCGCGCTCGGTGGCGGAGACGATGCACGCCCTGGCCACGCCGAGCCGCGTCCGGATCCTCAGCCGGCTGGCCGCCGGCCCCTGCTCGGTGGGCGAGCTCGCGCGCTACGTCGCGATGGAGCAGTCCGCGGTCTCCCAGCAGCTCCGTGTCCTGCGCCATCTCGGTCTCGTCGTGGGCGAGCGCGACGGCCGCCAGGTGATCTACGCGCTGCACGACGAGCACATCCGCGCGCTGCTGGAGGAGGCGGTGTCCCACACCGAGCATCTCCGTCTTGGCCTGGCCGCGAGTCCGGCCGCTGATGCCCTGACCGCATGAGTAATGCCACTCCCGCTCTGTTCGCCGCGGCGGCCGGAGTCGGCTTCGGGCACGCGGTGCTTCCCGATCACTGGGTGCCGCTCGCCGTCCTGGGCCGCGCGCGCCGCTACCCGCTGGCGAAGATCGCCCGCCTGTCCGGCCTGGCCGGGGTGGCGCACGTGCTGCTCTCGATCGTGCTCGGCGCCGTGATCATCGGCGTCGGGCTGCAGTTCCGCTCGTCGGTCTCCCACGCGCAGGACGCGATCATCGGGGGTCTGCTCATCGCCACCGGCGTGGGCTTCGGCGTGCTTCAGGCCACGGGCCACGGCCATCGCCACGATCACGACCACCCGCACCAGGGTGGTCACTCCAACGACCACGGTCACGCCCATCCCCACGGCCACGCCCATCGCCACAGCCACGCGGATCCCGATGCCGGGCGCTGGATCGGACGGCTGGTGGCGGTCATGGTGCCCTTCGGGGCGGCCGCATCCCCTGACCTCACCATCCTGCCGGTGTTCCTGGCGGCGACCACCGCCGGCGCGGCCACCGCGGTCGGGTCGGTCGTGATCTTCGGTGCGGTGACGATCGGGACGATCGTCGGCCTGACCCTGGGGGCCGCCAAGGGCAGCTATCAGATCAAGGGGGACTGGCTTGACCGCTGGGGCAACGCCGTGACCGCCGTCATCCTGGTGCTGATCGGCGCGCTGGTGCTCAGCGGAGCGATCTAGTGGATACCGGCTGGTGCCCTGAGTCGCTCATTCGGTGGCAGCCTCGCGGCGTCTGGACGCGCCGGACCCGCCCGCCTGCGGCGACCACGCCGGACCACCAGTACGACTTAGTTCACCGCCCCCACCCAGCCACGCCCAGCCACTCGCGACGCTGCTCACGAATTAACCACTCAGGACACTAGGCGAAGCGCGCAGGGGTGCGCGCGTGGACGATCGCCGCCTCGAGCTCACCTGCGAGCGTGGTGAGGAGGCCGCCGTCGCCCATCCAGCGCTCGAGCCGGCGAGTGACCGCCTGGCGCGAGCGCTCGTCGCCGCGCAGGAGGTCTGAGAGGCCGAGGCTCCGCCACGTGGTGCGGCGCGCGCAGCGGTGGCGCACGGACTCGTAGCGCTCACCGAGCGCGCGGGCCCAGGCCTCCTCGCTTTCGGCAAGCTCGCGGCAGAGAAGTTTGGCGAAGCGGGGGGCGGCGACGGCGCGCAGGCCGGCCTGGAAGCGCACCGGGTCCATCCGCATCGCCGGCGCGCAGGCACAGGCGAACACCATCCGCGCCGCGTCGCGCTCGGCGGGCGTCCACGACGGCGCGGTCGAGCGTAGGCCCAGCACCTGCCAGACGCCGACCGTGCCCGCGCAGACCACGCGCTCGGCCTCGCCCGCGGCGGCGGACAGGAGCTCGCCGAACTCCGGCAGCGTGTCGGCCAGGTGGCGCAGTTGCTCGAGCTCGGGGCGGCCGTCGACGGAGGTCACCACCGCACCAACCACCGCGCCGGCGGCGGGAAAGGCCCCGGAGAGCTCGGCCGGGGCGGCGCTGATGCGATAGCGCGCGAGCGCAGCGCGCAGCGCCAAAAGGTGGGGGACGGCCTCAGGCGGGAGCGCTGAGACCGGCACTGGCGTCAGCTGACCTCCCGTGGCCAGGGGCCCGTTGCCCGCGGTCGGGGCGGCGTGTGTCGGCTGAATCTGGTCCTCGGAGAGCAGCATTCGTTACGCGTCCGTGGTAAGGAACGTGGCAGCGCGCACGGTACGTCCGCAGCCGCGGCAACGATAGGGGTCGCTTGGCGGGATCGTCAACGGCAGCGGACGGATGGGCGATGCCCGGCGGGTGATGCGTCCAGGGTTCGCGGACTCCGATCGCCCGCGGGCTCACTCGGCGGCGTGCTGGCGCCGCTCCAGACGACGCCGGCGGCGAACCTCGCGCGGCGGGCGCAGGGTGATCGGCTCGTGGCGGGTCCGGCGCAGGATGATGAAGGCCACCGTGCCCCACATGGCGGGGACCCAGAGCGCGATGGCGTGATAGACGATCGTCGCCGCGGTGGCGATCGTCGCCGAGGTCCCGTAGATGGCGAACATGCCCACCAGGCTGCCGTCGAGGACGCCGATGTTGCCGGGGATGGGGATGATGTTGGACAGGTAGCCGATCTGGTAGGCCAACACGATCGTCGCCAGCGGCGGGACCGGTCCGGCCGCCGCGAAGCATGCGGCGAGCACCCCGATGTCGCACCACAGAAAGGCGATCGCCCCGATGATGCGCCAGTCCGGGGTGCGGAGCAGATCGCGGGTGGAGCGGATGGTCGAGGCGAACTCGGTGAGGAGCGTTCGCACCCGTCCGGGCGACCGCTTGGCCACGAAGTGGTCGGTGATCGCGGGGAGCGCGAGGAAGAGGACGATCACGGCGGTCCCGACCGCGGCTGGGACGAGGCTGAGCAGAGGGTTATTCGGGCCCGGTAGAACCCCGATCCACAACCCGAACCCCGCGAGCACGAGCGTGAGCACGTTGATGGCACTGGTCAACAGGAACAGCACCGCCGAGCGCTCCGCGATGCGCGCCGGGTTGCCGCCCCGGTCGACGAGGAGCCACGCGCCGACCGCGATACTGCCCGCGCCGCCGAGCGAGACCGCCGCGCCGAAGGCAAGCTCGGAGAGGGCGACACGCGCGCCGAAGCGCACGGGCGCGCGGTCGAACACCTGGAGAAAGGCGATGACGTAGCCGACGCAGGACAGAATCTCCAGGGCCACCGCCACCAGGAGCCAGCCCACGTGCATATCGGCCACCTCGTCGCCGACCCCGTGCAGCCCGGGCACCGCCAGCAGCAGCGACACCACCAAGGCGAGGAGGATGACCAGCGAGATGAGGCCGCGCCACAGGCTCCGGCCGGGATCCTCGTCATCGCGTCCGCGCCCGGCGCCTTCAAGGACGACAGGTTGCTCCGAATCATCCGCGCGAGCTCGCGGCTCGTCGGCTCCCGCCGCCATGGTTGACAATTCAAGCAGTGACACGGCTGGACGTACCTGGGCATGAGGTCGTCGGGTTGCGCGCTGACAACCGCGGCCCGTTCACGCTGACCGGCACCAACACCTGGATCGTGGGATCGAACCCTGCCTGGTTGGTCGATCCCGGGCCCGACCTTTACGACCATGCGATGGCGGTCATCGCCGAGGTGGAGGCGCGAGGCGGCCTGGGCGGCATCGCCCTCACCCACGATCACAGTGACCACTCCGGGGCTGTGGCGATGGTGCGTCAGCGGTTCCCGCACCCGCCGCTTGCGGCGGCGCGCGGTGAGGTCGACCGGCTGCTGCGAGAGGGCAGCCGGTTCGGTCCGTTGGAGGTGGTGAGCACTCCGGGACACGCTCCGGACCACCTGGCCTTCATCGTGGGCAGCGCCGGACTCACCGGCGACGCGGTGCTGGGCCAGGGCAGTGTCTTCATCGCGCCAGACCCCGGGGCCCTGACCCGCTACCTGGAGGGGCTGCGTACGCTGCGCCGGCGCGATCTGTCGGTGCTCCTGCCCGGTCATGGGCCGCCGGTGGACGATCCGGCGGCCAAGCTCGACGAGTACGTCGCCCATCGGCTGGAGCGCGAGCGACGCCTGGTGGAGGGGCTGGACGCCGGCGCGCGCACCGTGGACGAGATGCTCGACGCGGCCTGGGACGATGTGCCCGAGCAGCTGCGTCTGGCGGCGACGGTCACCCTGGCCGCGCACCTGGACAAGCTCCAGGCGGAGGGCCGGCTTCCCGAGGGCGTGGAGAGACCTGGGCCGGAGGCACGCAGCGCGTCGGAGCCGCGCCGCGCACCCGGACCGAGCTAGCTCGCGTCGCCGTCCAGGCGCCGGCGGGCCAGCTCCATCGCTGCCGCCAGCGGCGTCTCCCCGGTGTCCGCGGAGCGGCTGAAGATCGTCTCGATGGTCGTGCCGATGCTCCGGACACGGTGGCGCGCGGCGGCGGGGTCATAGCCGCCGGCCTCCTCGGCGATGTTGATGATCCCGCCCGCGTTGGCGACGAAGTCGGGCGCCCATAGGATCCCGTGCTGCTGCAGGAGCCCGGCGATCCGGTCGTCGGCGAGTTGGTTGTTGGCCGCGCCGGCAATCGTCCGGCACCGCAGCCGCGGCACGGCGTCGTCGTCGAACAGGCCGCCCAGGGCGCAGGGCACGAGCACGTCGACTTCGGCGCGCCACGCCTCGGCCGGGGTTGACCACGTGGCGCCGAGTTGCTGGGCCAGCGCCTGCTTGCGCGGATCCACGTCGGCGACGATCAGCCGTGCGCCGGCTCGGGCACAGCGCTTGGCGATGCGCGATCCGACGTGACCGAGCCCCAGCACGCAGATGCTGCGGTCGCGCAGCGAGCTGTCACCGAAGGCCCGCCGGCACGTGGCACGGATCGCCGCCTCGACCCCCAGGGCCGTGAATGGGCTGGGGTCGCCCGAGCCGCCCCGGCTGCGCGCCAGCCCCGCGACGTGCTCGTGTCTCCTGCGCGATCACGGCCATGTCCCGGCTGGAGGTCCCGACATCCTCGGCGGTGATGTAGCGGCCCTGCGCCGACTCGACCAGGTCGCCGAAGTCCAGGAGAGCGGCGCGGCGCCGGCGGGGCGTCAGCGGAGCGTCAGTGGGGGCCATGATCACGCCCTTGCCGCCGCCCAGCGGCAGGTCTGCCACTGCCGCCTTGAAGGTCATGGCTCGCGACAGCCGCAGCACGTCGCGCACCGCCAGCCGTGCGTCTCCGTAACCCCACATGCGGCAACCGCCGAGGGAGGGGCCGCGCAGGGTCGAGTGAATTGCGATCAGCGTGTAGAGCCCGGAGCGCGGGCCACGGCGCACGAGCAACTGCTCGTGGTCGAGCGTCTCCAGGTACCCGCTGGTCAGTTGCCCGTCATCGTGAACACGGCGATCGTACCGTGCCGATGAGACCGTGACGCTGCCGGGATCTTGGACGAGCCGATCGACCCTGTCGAGGCGGCTGGGGTCACCTTGGTGGACTTGCCGCCGCCCTGCGTGGAGCTCTGAGAGCCGGTGCTGCCTTGAGAGCCGGTGGATGCTGACGGGCTCGTGCTGCCCGTGCTGCCCGTGCTGCTCGGCTTCGAGGTCCCGGTGGCGGAGGTCGAGCTGACCGGGGTGCTGGTCTGAGAGGTCCCGGAGGATCCGGTGCTGGTCACTGAGGTCGGCGTCGTGCCCACCGGGGTCGACGACGACGTGCCGGCGGGCGAGAGCGGAGCGTTGGGATCCGCGGACGAGGTGTCAGACGTGCCGTCCGGGCTCGATGTCGACGTCGGAGTCAACGGAACGGGCGTGGCCGTCGGGTCGCTCGGATCCACCAGGCTGAGCGGGTTTCCCGGCCCGTACAGGGTGCTCAGGTGGTCGGGATCGAGCCGTTGGGTCAGCGGAAGCGGGGCTGCCTTGGCGCCCGCGCGCGCGTGATGGCGGTCCGTCCGCGTCGAGGACTGGGTGGGGGTCAGCGGGTTGGCGGCCGAAGTGGTGGTGGGGGCGACGGAGCTGCTCGCCGGGGCGTTGGAGGTCTGGCTCACGCTCGCGCTCGACGCCGAAGCAGGGGAGGCGGTGCTCCCGCTGGCGTGGGGTGTCCGCGCGGGGGCGCGGTTCGCCATGTGGTGGTGGTGCGCGCGTTGCGGCGCCGGCGGCGACATGTGCTGGAGCTCGATCGCGCCTCCGGCGGTGACCACCGCTGCCGCGAGGATCGTGACGACGTGACCGGTGCCGGCCAGCGCACCGAGTCCCACGACGGCGCCCGAGCCCGCCAGCCCACCCGCGGCGCTGGTGGCTGCGGCGGTCGCGCCGGCCCCGGCGCCGCCGCCGGCGAGCGCTCCGGACCCAGCCGCCGCCCCGCTTCCGCCCCCGATGCCGAGGACCTTGGCGATGACGCCGATCGGGCCCAGTGCGGGGACGAACGCAGCCAACTGGCGGCTGACGCCGCGGACCTCGCTGCGGAACTGCCGGCACTGGGGGCAGTCGCGCAGATGCCGCCGCGCGAGGCCGCTGGCGCGCACCCCGCGGTCGTGCGCCACGATCAGGTCCTCACGGATTCGCCCGCAGGCAGTGTCGCGGGCCTCGTTGGCCTGCGCCAGCCCCACGCGCGCGCGCACGAGCAGCGACTTGACCGCCGGGACCGACACGCCGAGCGCCCCGGCCACGTCCGCATAGGTCATGCCGGTCAGCTCGCGCATGAGCAGCGCCGACCGCTGCTGGTCGGGCAGCCGCTGCACGTCGGCGATCAGGCGCTTGAGAGCGTCACGCTGTTCCACTCGCGTCACGGGATCGCCGCCGGTGTTGGGGACGGTGGCGGGGATGGCCTCGGTGGCGACCGACTGGGGGCGGCGCAGCTCATCGATGCAGCGGTTGTGGGCGATGCGGTACAGCCAGGCGCGCAGGGCCAACTCCCGGTTGCTGGAGCGTAGACCCGAGTAGGCGCGCACGAAGATCTCCTGGACCGCATCCTCGGCGTCCACCGCCGAGCCCGACAGCATTTGGCGCGTGTAGGCGAACATGCGCTGGCGGTAGCGGTCGTGGATGGCCCGGAAGGCCTCCTCGCTGCCTCCACGGAACAGGGACACCAGCTGTTCATCGGAGCGAAGCCGAAGAAGCGGAGCGCCGAGCGCCAGCCTCGTCCGTGCCAGTGTTACCGAAGGTGGGAGTGCGGAGGCTTCCACGTTGAACCCTGACTCATCCTAACGATTGGCACGGGGGAAAGTTTCAGCATTTGTCGTGCGATGAAGAAAGTTTGACCAATTCCCGGTTCGTGCGGGAGATTCCGTGCGGCGTCGTCGCCGTCCGGGTGTCACAACGCGAGCCGCTGCCTGATCTCCGCGTGATCGTCAGCAGGTACCCTCGGGTGCTGACATGGTCGATGCCGCCTCGGGAATCGGACTGCCGGTGGCCTTCGGGGCGGGGCTCATCTCGTTCCTGTCGCCATGCGTGCTGCCGCTCGTGCCGGGTTACATCTCGGCCGTTGCCGGCGGCCAGCCCGGCGAGGTGGAGACCAGCCGGGTGCTCGGTCCCAGCCTGGCCTTCGTGGGCAGCTTCTCGTTCATCTTCATCGCCCTGGGACTGCTGGGCCAGAGGGCGCTGCACTCCGCGCTGACCGGGCCGACGGCGCTGAAGGTCTCCGGCGGCGTGATCATCGTGATGGGCGTCCTGTTCATCATGGCCCCGTTCGTGCCGGCCCTGTCGCGCCAGTGGCATGTTCTCAGGTCTCATGCAGCGCGCCGGCCGTGGCGGGCCGGTGCTCACCGGTGCGGCGTTCGCCCTGGCCTGGACCCCGTGCACCGGTCCGACGCTGGGGGCAATCGTGACCGCCGCCGGCACCTCGGACTCGGCGTCGCACGGCGCGATCCTGCTCGCTGTGTACTGCGCCGGGCTCGGCGTCCCGTTCCTCATCACGGGGCTGGCCTTCGGCACCGCCACCGCGGCGTTTGCGGTCATCAAACGTCACTACCCGGTCGTCATCGGCGTCGGCGGCGCGGTGCTGATCGCCATGGGCGTGCTCATCTGGACCGGCGAGTTCACGACGCTCAACATCACTGTCAGCAACTGGCTGCAGTCGGTGGGGCTGCCGAACCTCAACGCCGACACGTAGCCTCGCGCCGGCCCGGGGTTCGGTGCGCGTCGCGGGGCACCGGCGAACATCAACTTCCGTTTTCGAGAGCGGATCCGGGTCGCCACGGCGGGACGTGCCTCGAGTTATGCACCGTATGCGGGCTTATTTTGTACCCACGTCCCCGCCTCCGCGGGTCATCGATAGGCCATAGCCCCGATCTACCGGATGAGGTGCTCGGCCCGCGCGGCCTGCACCATCGCCCCGAGCGTCTCGCGCGCATCGTGCCGCGGGCGCCCACCCGAGGATCGTGCGGGCTCGGGTGGTGTCCATGATCACCGGCCGGCGCAGGCTCTCGATCCACTGGGCCTCGCCGGGCACGAAGGGCAGGCGGGCGACGAGCTCGGCGGCGGCATCGACGGCCACGTCGGGCACCGGGATGCTGTACCAGCCAAGGGCATCGGCGAGGTCGGTCAGGGTGAGGGTGCCGTCACCGGCCAGGTTGTAGACCCCCGGCTCGCCCGCACCCAGGATCGCCGCCCGGAGCGCGGTGGCGACGTCGTCGTGGTGGACGAGCTGGAAGGGCACCCCGGGGTCGGGGATGACGGGCTTGATCGCCGGCACGAGCTCGAGGACGCGCAGGACCGGCCCTGGCATCCGTTCTGAGAGCTGGACGTACGGGATGCTCCGCACCAGCGTCAGCGCGTCTGGCCCGGCGACGATGCAGGGGCGGAACACATAGGCGGCGACGCCGGAGCCGTCGAGCAGGTCGCGCAGCGCGAGCTCCAGCTCCGCCTTCTGGGCCGAGTAGTAGTGGCGCGAGGTACCGCGGGGCTCGAGGTCCTCGGTGAGCACGGGCGGGTTGTCAGCACCGAAGCCGTAGGCGGCCACCGAGGAGGCGTAGACCAACCGGGTGGCGCCGGCGTCGACCGCGGCGCTGAACACGTTGCGCGAGCCGGCGAGGTTGATCTCTGTCGTCTCCCGCGTGCCGCCCATGATCATGAAGGCCAGGTGCACGACGACGTCGGCCCCGGTGAGCACCTCGCGTACGGCGCCGCCATCGAGCACGTCGGCGCGGCGGTACTCCACCTTGACCAGCCCCTCGGCGGCGGGATCAAACGGCCGCCGCGCCATGGCGGAGATGCGCCCCACGCGATCGTCGCGGTCCAGGACACGAAGCAACGAGCGGCCGATGTCTCCGGTGGGGCCGGTAACAGCGACCGTCAGCGGCCGTGACGCGTCCGGGTTGCGGTCAGTCGTCATAGCCGGGCTCGCCGGGCAGGACGATCCTGGCCGTCTCGCCTGTCCCGATCACCCGGGGCTGGATGGGCTCCACGGTTTGCGTGCGCGCGTGGTTGACGAGCGCCTGGGCCGAGGGGAACACCGAGAGCTGCTCGAGGTGCTTGATCGTCGGGAAGACGAGCATGATGTCGCCGGTGCGGTAGGCGCGTAGGGCGTCCTGCGGGGAGAACCAGCCCGCGTCGACCATCTCCTGGCCGTCGATCCGAGGTTGCGCTCCCTCGGGAGCCACGGCCAGGTAGAACCACGTGTCGTACCGGATCTTGGCCGCTGCCGGGGTGATCCACCGCGAGAAGGCCACCAGAGCGTCGGCGTCGTGTAGGCCGACGCCCGCCTCCTCGCGCAGCTCGCGAATCGCCGCCGCCTTGCGGCCGGGCTCGCCATCGCCGTCCTCTGCGTTGACGGCGCCGCCCGGGAACACCCAGGCTCCGCCCATGAAGCGTGCCTGCGGGTTGCGCTGGGCCAGGAGCACCTCGAGCCCGTCGGTGCCGCCGCGCAGCAGGATCACCGTGGCGGCGAGTCGCGGGGCCGTCTCCGGGCCGGTGTTGAGCTCCTCACCAGGTGCAGGCCGCGGGATGTCCACTGCCGCGACCCTACCCAACACCGCCGCCCAGCGCACGGCCGGTTCGATCGGGCTGACGCTACCCTTGCCCGCGATGAGATACATGTGCGAATCCTGCGGGTTCATCTATGACCCGGCCGAGGGCGACCCGGACGGGGGCATCCCGCCTGGAACCGAGTTCGAGGACATCCCTGACACGTGGTTCTGCCCCGTGTGCGGGGCACGCAAGCGGGACTTCACGCCCTACGAGGACTGACGAGCCCCGCCCCAGAGCGGCTAGAGCAGTGACCTCAGCAGCCAGCGCTCCAGCGGGAGCTCGGCGCCGGCGATGGCCAGGAGCTCCGGATCGGCGCGTGCCACCAGCGGGAGCGTCGCCACCTCCACATCGCCGCGACGGGCGATCGTCTCGCGGTTGGAGCGTTGCATGATGCTGGGCTGATCCGGCCACGGGGTCAACACGACGCCGGCCACGGTCAGACTCGCCGAACGGGCGGCCTCCAGGGTGAGCAGGGTGTGGCTGATCGTGCCCAGGCCCGGGCGGGCGGCGATCACCAGCGGCAGGGCGAGCGCGCGCGCCAGGTCTCGGACGTCGACGTCGGGACCGAGCGGCACCAGCAGCCCGCCCACCCCCTCCACCACTGTCACGGACCCGACCCCGGACCCAGCCCCGCCCGCCAGAGCGCGCACACCGGCGGCCAGCGCCTCCAGGGTCGGCGGGGTCGCCCCGGCCAGCTCAATCGCCAGGTGTGGTGACACCGGCGGGCCGAAGCCGGCCAGGATGACGTCCGCCGGTTCGGAGCCGGCCACCCAGGCCAGCAGCTCGTGATCGCGCGGCCAATCGGGATCGGTCGGATCGTCGAGGCCAGTGATCAGCGGCTTGACAGCCCGGACGTCGGCGCCCAGGGTGCGCAGGCGCGCCACGATGGCTGCCGCCACCACGGTCTTGCCGACCCCGGTGTCAGTGCCGGTGACAAAGCATCCGCGCAGCTCGGCGCTCATGGCACCACGGAGGGGCGCGTCGGGCTAGGCCGCGCGGCGGACCGGCTCGGGCGCCTCGAAGTCGAACACCCCGTGGGACGGGCGTGGCTCGGGCGACGCCCCCGGCGAGGTCGGCTCGGCCATCCAGTCGTCGGGGCCCACCGGCGCGAGCGCGGGCTCGGCTCGACGACGGGCGGCTTCACGTGCCGGGGCGCGATCCCGAGCGAGCGCGCGACCGCCCCGAGGGTGCGCGCTGCCGCCGTGAGCTCCTCCTCGCGGTGCGTGGCCATGACGGCCAGGCGCAGACGTGCGGTCATCGTGGGGACGGTCGGCGGGCGGAGCGCCTGGGTGAACACCCCGCGTCCCAGGGCGGCCTCGCACATGCGCACGGCGAGTTCCGCGTCGCCGACCAGGAGCGGCACGATCTGGGTGGTGCGAGTCACCGACGTCAAAGCCCTCGCGGACAGGCCCGCGCGCAGAGCCGCGGCGTTGGCGGCGAGCTTGGCGACCCGGCGGGGCTTCTCCTCGAGCAGGTCAAGCGCGGCGAGCGCCCCGGCGACGGCGGGCGGCGGGAGTGCGGTGGAGAAGATGAAGGTGCGCGCGGCGTTGACAAGGTAACGCGCCATCTGGTGATCACAGGCGGCGAATCCGCCGTAGGACGCCGAGCGCCTTGCCCAGCGACCCGACGATCACGTCAACCTGGTCCTCCAGCCCCGCCTCGGCGAGGGCGCCGCGGCCGCCGGGGCCGAGCGCGCCGGTGCCGTGGGCGTCATCGATGACGGTGCGCAGGTCATGGCGCTGGGCGACCTCGACGATCTCCTCGAGCGGCGCGACGTCGCCGTCCATCGAGAACACGCTCTCGGTGACGATCAGCGTGCCGCGGCCCTCGGCCTCGCGGATCCCCCACTCGAGATGCTCGACGTCGCCGTGGTCGTAGACGAACACCTCCGCGCGCGAGAGCTGGCAGCCATCGATGATCGAGGCATGGTTGAACTCGTCGGAGAAGACGACGTCGCCGGGGCGGGCCAGCGCCGCGATCGTGCCGGTATTGGCGAGGTAGCCCGAGCCGAACAGCAGCGCGCTCTGGCGGCCGGTGAACGCGGCCAGGCGATCCTCCAACCGGCGATGGATGGTCATCGTGCCTGAGACCAGCCGCGAGGCTCCTGCCCCCACGCCCCAGCGCATGGCGGCATCGGCGGCGGCTTCCCGGACGCGCGGGTGATCGGCGAGCCCGAGGTAGTTGTTGGAGCACAGCAGCAGGACGGGCTTGCCGTCGAGCAGGACGTGCGGGCCCTGGGGTCCGGAGACGAGACGGGTGCGACGATGCAACCCGAGGGCTTTCAGCTCATCAAGCCGGGCCTCGATCTCGATCACGGGTACGCAACATAAGACACGTACCGGACGACAGCCCGAAAGTCGGCTCAGGCGGCGCCGGCCCGGCGCGCGGCGGCTTCCCGCGTCTCGCGGCCCTGGCCGCTGTTGGGCGCGCCGTCCGGGCGCGGCGGCACCGCCCGCTTGGCGGCGAACCTCAACTGCGTGGTGGGGTCCCACAGCCGCACGTTGAGCGCCGGTCGGATCGGCGTCGGACAGCGCGGCGGGTTCCAGGATCGGCGGACAGGACGTCCGGGGTCTCGCCCTCCAGCCAGCCCGAGCGATTGTCGGGCCGCGGGTTGGCGCCGTTGTCGGCGTGGGCGGCCACGTTGAGACCCAGGCTCGGTGAACATCGCCTTGTCCTCGTCGGGGGTGTTGCCCAGCGTGGTGAGGAAGTTGCCCATCATCACGCCGTTGAGCCCCGCCTTGACCGCGGTGGCCTGGAGCTCGCCGAGGTTCTCCACGCGCCCGCCGCAGAGGCGGAACAGCGCGTCGGGAAGGATGAGGCGGAAGATCGCGATCCACTTGACCACGTCCCACGGGTCCATCAGTTCGCGGTCGCCGAACTTGGTGCCGGGACGGGGATTGAGCAGATTGATGGGCACGCTGGTGGGGTTGATCTCGGCCAGCTGGAAGGCCATCTCGACCCGCTGCTCCTCGGTCTCGCCGAGGTTGAGGATCCCGCCCACGCAGGTCTCCAGCCCCGCCTCGCGGACCGCGTCGATCGTGCGCAGGCGCCCCTGGTAGCGGACCGTCGTCGAGACCTCCGGGTAGTAGGACTCGGCCGTCTCGACGTTGTGGTGCACGCGCTGGATGCCGGCCTTCTTCAGCGCCTTGGCCCGCTCGGCCGACATGTGGCCGATCGAGACGCAGCGCTTGAGGTTGGTGTGCTCGGCCACCAGCCGGGCGCCGGCCAGCACCTTCTCGAAGTCGCGCTTGGACAGCCCCTGTCCCTGGGTGACCATGCAGAAGCGATGCGCGCCGGCCGCCTCGGCGGCGCGCGCGTGCTGGAGGATCTGCTCGGGCTCCATCATCGCGTGCAGCGGCGTCTCGGCCTCGGCGTACTTGGACTGCGCGCAGAAGCCGCAGTCCTCGGCGCAGCCGCCGGACTTGGCGTTGACCAGCGAGCACATGTCGGTGGCGTCGCCGAAGCGCTCCACGCGCGGCCTGCCAGGCGCGCTCGACGAGCGCCCCGATCTCGGCGTGGTCCTCCAGCTCGCCGAGGTCCAGGGCCTCGGCCGGCGTGATCAGCGGCGGCATCCGGGCGTGCAGCCTAGAGATCGCGCGGACGCGCACGGCGGGCCGACGCGGATGTCGCCTCCACAGGCCATCCTAAGATCGCTTCACCATGCCCGATCGCCTCTACTTCACCGACTCCGACGAGGCGAATGCGCTCATCGCCTCCGATCCGATGGCGTTGCTCATCGGCTTCGCGCTGGACCAGCAGGTCCCGGTCCAGAAGGCGTTCTCCGGCCCGCTGGCGCTCAAGGAGCGCCTGGGCTCGATCGACGCCGCCGCGCTCGCCGCCGCCGATCTGGAGCCGGTGTTCCGCGAGCGGCCGGCCATCCATCGCTTTCCGGGCTCGATGGCCCAGCGCGTCCACGACCTCGCCGTCCACATCCGCGACGAGTACGACGGCGACGCCGCCCGGGTGTGGACCGACGCCGCCGACACCGAGGCGCTGCGCGCCAACCTGGCCGGCCTGCCCGGGTTCGGCGAGATGAAGATCAAGGCTCTGGGGTCGGTGCTGGCCAAGCGCTTCGGCGTCGGCGCCGCCGAGGGGCTGGTCCCATGGCACCCCACGCTGGGGGACGTGGACTCGCCCCAGGCCCTGGCCGACTATCAGGCGGCCAAACGGGTCCACAAACAGGAGTGGAGCAAGGCGCGCACCTCGGCCTAGCGCCTCGGCCGTCAGCGCCCCTGCCACTCCGGGGGTCGCTTCTCAGCGAACGCCCGCACGCCCTCGCGAAAGTCCTCGGAGGAGAAGCAGGCATGCCGCAGGGCCAGCAGCTCGCGCTCCACCTCAGGCGCGAGCGTGGCCGCCCCGTCGAGCACGGCCCCGATGACGCGCTTGTTGCCCTTCTGGGCCAGGGGCGCGTTGGCGGCGACCTCGCGGGCCAGTGAGACGGCCGCGTCGGCCAGCTCGTCGACGCCGAGGACGTCGTTGACCAGCCCCCAGGTGTGGGCTTTGGCGGCGTTGATGCGTCCGCCGACGAGGAACAGCTCGCGGGTCCGCGGCGCTCCGATCACCTCGATGAACTTGCGGATCCCGGTGTGGGAGTAGACGAGCCCGAGCTTGGCGGGCGGCATCCCGAGCTTGATCGGGTGCGCCGCCAGCCGCAGGTCGCACGAGAGCGCCAGCTCCAGGCCGCCGCCGATGGCGTGGCCGTTGAGCGCGGCGATGGTGGGGTACGGATAGGCCTCGACGGCGTCGATGGCGGCGGTGAACGGGTGGGCGACGAGTCTTTCGGCGTCATTGGCGAAGCCGCCTCCGCTCAGGTCGCCGATGTCATACCCGGCCGAGAAGGTCCGCCCCTGCCCGGTGATGATCACGCACCGTGCCTCGAGCGCGGGCAGCGTGTGGGTGAGGCTGTCGAGGATGGCGTGGTCGAGCGCCCCGCGCTTGTCGGGGTTGGAGATCGTCAGCCGCGCGACGTGGGGCGCCGGCTCGTCGACCAGCAGCTGCCCCGCGGAGGGACTACTCGAGGACAACGAGCGTGTCGCCCTCGGAGACCGACTGGCCCTCACTGCATCGGATCTCGGCAACGACGCCGGGATCCTCGGCCTCGACCGGCATCTCCATCTTCATCGATTCCAGGATGACGACCGCGTCGCCCTCCTCGACCGTGTCGCCGACCTCGACCTCGATCTTCCAGACGGTGCCCGTGATATGGGCCTCGATGTCGGTCACCTTCGGTCTCCTCCTGTCCGCGTTGGGGGGCTCGGAACGATATAGCGCCGCGTCGACGCAGCCGGTGTGCCGCCGCGGCGGCTTCCCGGGCACGCGCCGCGTGACGAAAAACCCCTCAGATTCCGGGATCTGTCCGCGCCCGACAGTTGACTACCGCCGTCAGCAGAGCTTGCATCCGGCGACGGAGGAGCGCAGGTCACCTCAGACGATGCCCGAGTCCCGATTGTTCATGAGCTCGCTGTCGCGCCGCGAGCTCGCCCGCCGTCGCCCCGGCCGCGGACACGTATGGCGCATGCGTCTCCTGGGAGTGCTGCTCGTCGCGATGATCGTCGTCGCGTTCATCCTCGAACGCGGCGGCGTGTAGACCCGGGCCGCCGTGATCGCAGCGCGCCACCAGAGGCTGCCGCCGCGCCGGCCAAACGCGGACTTCGTATCGATCAGCTAAAGAGTCCGCTGCCCACGAAGTCGGTGCTGCCGCGGGCGCCCGGAGGCGCGAAGAAGTAGCCGCCGCCGACCGGGGTGATGTAGTCCGTCATGGGCTCGCCGTTGAGCCGGTTCTGGATGACGGCGAACTGCTTGCTCGGGCTGCGGTTGTAGGCCACGAAGAGCAAGCCCTGGTCGAGCTGGCCCGCCTCGTTAAAGCCCCGGTGGTAGCTGAAGCCGCGGCGGAGGATCCGCTCCTGGGCGGTCGCCTGCGTGCGCGGGTTGGCCAGCCGGATGTGCGCGTCCAGCGGGATGCGCTCGCCCTTGGGGTCGAGGTCGTAGCGGGGATCCTGGAACTCGCTGGTCCCGCCGAGCGGCGCGCCGGTGTCGCGCACCCGGCCGATCATGTTCTGCTGCTCGTTGAGCCCGACGCGATCCCAGAACTCGACGTGCATCCGGATGATCCTCACCACCTGGTAGGTGCCGCCCGCGGCCCAGCTCGGCTCGCCCGCCCCGGCCCACACGAGCTCGTTCATGAGCGAAGAGTCGCTGGTCACCGGGTTCCCGGTCCCATCGCGGAACGCGAACAGGTTGCGGGGACTGTTCTTGGGGCTCGGACCGCGGTTGGCACCGATGAAGCCGTCCATCGTCCACCGCTGCTGCAACGCGCCGCGCACCGTGCGCGTCAGCTCGCGCAGCGTGTGCACCACGGTGTCGCGGTGCTGGGCGCAGATCTGGACCAGAACGTCGCCGTGGGAGATCTTGGGGTCCAGCTGGTCGACCGGGAAGGTCGGCATCTGGATCAGCTCCGAGGGACGCTTGGAGGCCAGCCCATAGCGGCCGTCGAACAACGACGCGCCGAAGGAGGTCGTCACGGTGAGAGCGTCGGGTGCGTTGTCGGGCCCCAGGATGCCCGAGTCCGACGGCGGCGCGTCGACCTCCAAGAGCGCCACGGCGCCGCCGGAGCTGAGCTCCCGCGCCCGAGAGCTCAGGGCGCTCAACGCGGAGCCGAGGGTCTGCGCGTCAGGCGCGATGCTGTCGAAGGCCACGAGCGTCGCCTGGGCCGGCGGTGGGTTGAGGATCCCCGCCTGATGGACGCCCGTGAACGGCACCACCGTCGCCAGATTCGATCCTTCGACCGCCCCACCGGGAGTGGTCGCGGGTCCGGTGGACGCGTCCGTCACATCGGCCGCGCGCGCGCCGGTGGCCATCGCGGCGCCGGCGCCGGCGCCGAGGACCGCAGACCGCGTCAGGAAGGAGCGGCGGTTCAGCGGCTTCATGGATCTATCTTCACGTCGGCGGCAGGGATCTGGGGGATCGTGGGCGTCGGGGTTGTCTCCAGCGCCCCGGGGACCTGAGCCAGCCCCTCGAGAGCTTGTCCGAGCGAGCCCGAGAGCCGCTCGGACTGCAGCTGCGTCAGCGCGGACGTGGTGGGCAGCGAGCCGCCGTGCGCGCGGGCGATCGCTGCCAGCGTCGCCCGCAGCCCGGAGAGATCGGCGTTGACCACCGGCAGCACCGCTTCGCGGGTGCCCAGGATCGGGGCGAGCGTCTTGACCACCTCGGTGGTCGCGACCAGGCCCGCGGACGTGCCCAGCACGCCGGCGCCGCTCCAGGGTGCGTCGGTGCCGCTCAGCTGGTCGCGGACGGCATCCTCGAGGATCTCGTGCGCCCGGGTGGCGTAGTCGAGCGGGTCGATCTGGACCGTGGGCACGAGCTTGGCCAGCTTGGTGACGTCCGCCGCCAGCTTGCGGGCCCAGGGCTCCAGCGACGGCAGCGACTCGCCGGTCCACAGACCGTGCTCCAACCGGTGCAGGCCGCTGAACTGCGGCGAGGACACGCCTCCCGGCACGCCGCCCGGCGTGCCGTCGATCGCGTCGTTGAGGTCGGAGATCGGTCCCTCGAGATAGACGGCTCCCAGGTTGAGGTAATAGCCGTAAGCGCCGAGCCACGCGGTCTGCGCAGCGGCCCGATCGCCCGCCGCCAGCGCGGCCTGCAGTTTGGCGATCTCGCCTTGCATGAGACGCAGACGCCCGACGGAGTAGGTGCGATACGCCGCGACCGGAGCGCGGAAGCTCGAGGGCGACACCGGTCCCAGCTCGTCGGGCGGCGTTGCCGGCTCGCCCTGTACCTGGCCCTGAAGCCCGTAGATGTTGAGCCGGCTGGTGACGTGCGGCGAGAGCTCGGAGTAATGGGCCAGCGGCGGCGGACCGTAGGTCGAGCCGGGTGAGCTCGCGGTGCTCGCGACCGGAGTGACCGCGGCGGTCGTGGCCGGCGCTCCCTTGGGAAGGGTCGCTGCGGCTGACCGCGGAGGGCTGCCTCCATTGGTCAGCACGACGACGAGCGCGACGACGAGCGCCACCGTCGCGACGGCTCCCGCGACGGCGCGGGTCGCTGCGTTCTTGCTGAGCATCCGCTTAGAGAACGGATCGGCCAGCGCTCGGCTTACGGGGTCGCTCCTCACGTCGATGGCGACAGGGCGTACGCTGAGTGCTGCGCGATGCCCAGCAACGAAGCCGGACAGACGGACCTCGACATCGACCTCGTGACCGCATCGCTGCGGGCGGACATGAGCGACCTGCGGGCGTTCGTCGAGGCCCTCGCAGTCAAGCTGGAGGAGGCGATGCCCGGTGCGGTCAACGTCGAGCGCCGGCGCGACGGGATGTTCGGGCCCAAGCAGGTGCGGCGTATCGCGCTCGACGCGTCCGGCCAACGGCTGGAGCTGCGGGCCGACGGGGCGTCGATCCAAACGCGCTGCGCGCGGCTCTCGGGCGGGATCGTCCTCAAGAACGAGGACATGCCCACCGACGAGTGGCTGCGGACGCTGGGCGAGGCATTGGCTCACCAGGCCCAAAGCAGCCTGACCACACGGCAGGCGCTGGAGCGCCTGCTGAACGAATAGGAGACACGATGGGGTTCCTCAGACGCGACGACGACGATGCCCAGAACGCCCCGCCGGCTGCGCCAGGACGTCGCCACCGCCGACGCGCCTCACGCCGCGCAGTACGAGTCGGGATCGCTGGCGGGCATCCCGGCGTCCGGGCGGGAGCGCATCCAGCGGATGAAGAAGGAGGTCGAGCGCGGCTTCTTCACCTCCGATCTCTCCGTCAACGAGTTCCTGCTCGTCAAGGAGTCAGGCTTCGAGCCGCTGGGTCTGGTGCTGGGCAGCTCGATCTACCACATCGGTTTTCAGCAGGCGTCGTGGAACCAGAACCAGGAGATGGGCGTCCTGACCCAGGCGATGTACCACGCGCGCGAGCTGGCCATGACGCGCATGGAGGAGGAGGCCGACCAGCTCGGCGCCGACGGCATCGTCGGCGTGCGGCTCGACATCGGCCGCTACGAGTGGGGCGCCGACCTCGCCGAGTTCATCGCCGTCGGCACGGCGGTCAAGCACCGCGAGGGCGAGCTGCATCGCGCGCCCAACGGACGGCCGTTCACGTCGGACATGAGCGGCCAGGACTTCGCCACGCTGCTGCGCGCCGGCTACCGCCCCGCCGGCCTGGTGATGGGCAACTGCGTCTACCACGTCGCCCGCCAGGGCATGCTCGCCTCGCTCAAGCAGGTGGGGCGCAACGTCGAGATGCCGAACTTCACCCAGGCGCTCTACGAGGCGCGCGAGCTGGCCATGGAGCGGATGCAGACCGAGGCCGACGAGCTCCAGTCCGAGGGGATCGTGGGCGCGCGGATCATCGAGCGCAGCCACGGCTGGGGCTCGCACGTGATCGAGTTCTTCGCCATCGGCACCGCGGTGGTCTCCACGAGCCCCGACCATCAGATCGAGAGGCCCGCGCTGGTCTTGCCGCTGTCAGGGTGATGCGCTAGGAGCCGCCGGCGGAGGCTGCGGCGGAGCCGCAGTTGACCACCGCGATGCCGGAGAGCCCGTGGGTCTGGCTGACGTCGAACGTCGCGACGTTGATGTCCACGCATTTGGCCCGGGACCGGTCGACGATCCGGGCCAGCCAGTGGTCGGGCCGCGCCGTGGCCAGCACGGTTGAGGAGCAGTGCGTCGCGCACCACAGTCCGGCGACGTAGGTGAACACGATCTTGGCGTCGGCCTCGGCGGCCGTGCGCTGCGGCGGGCGCCACGAGGAGTCGTAGTTACGCAGGTAGATCCCGGCGACCAGCGCGACGCTGGCGCCCAGTAGGGCCAATGTGACCGCCAGCCACCTCATCCGCGCAGCACCCGAAAGGCCTGTACCTCGCGCTGCCCGTTCCGGGCCCGGACCAGCGGCCCGACGGCGATCACCCTCGTGCCCATCGACGGCACGGGCGCGCCGTCAGGCAGGCGCACGACTGTGAGATGGAAGTCGCCCACCACGGCAACGTGGTTCTCCTGGGCTCCGGGGCCATGCGTGGTGGCCAGCACGAGACCGCTGACGCGGGCGCAGTACGCCAGCCGGAGGCGATCGTCGCGCACCTGACCGGCGCTGCACCAGCGATGCCACGACGCCCCGCCGGGGGGCAAACCGCCGGCGGGGCGCCGAGCGATCACATCGATCGAGCCCTGGGCCGCTCCGATGAGCAGGCCGCAGAACAGGAGCGCGGCCAGGCCGGCCGTGACGCGCCAAAGCCGTGGCCGATCCAAGGCAATGCCGAGGCGCGCAAGCGCGTTGCGCGCCATCCGCATTGCCGGTGGAGTCGTGATCGACGTACGCGCCTACAGCACCGCGTCGTCGGGGAACTGCTGCGGCAGGTACTGCGAGGCGACGTAACCCAGGTGGATCTCCTGCGCGGGCAGAGCCCGGTTGAACAGGTGCACCTCGTCGATCTTGCCACTGAAGTCGAGGTTCGGGCAGCCGGCGTAGTTGCCGATCATCAGGTCGCCGCCGTTGGGCAGCGAGTAGTCGATCGGGGTCGTGTTGGCGGTGCCGCTGCCGACTTCCCGCCCGTCGACGTACAGGTCGACGGATGACCCGTTGAACGTGCCGACCACGCTGTGCCACTGGCCGTCCCAGATGCCGGTGCCGGCATCCGGGGAGATCGTGTAGGTCATCCCGTCATTGTTCGAGACGTAGAACTCGAGCCCGCCGTTCGCGCCGGTGTACAGGCCGTAGGACCCGGCGATGCAGCCGCTCGCGCCCTTGTCGACGATGTACTTGAAGTTGCCCGGGCTCGTGGAGCTGTTGACCCATGCGCTCACCGTGACCTGGGTGGGCTCGAGGACCGGCTTGTTGGGGATGTCGACCGCGCTCGTGTTGCCGTCGAAGCTCAGCGCGTTCCAGAAGCGGCCGCGTGTCCACTGCGCGCCCTGCACCGTTCCGTTGGCGGGGGCAAGCGACGTGTCGTGCGCGACCGTCCCGGACCCCTCGTTAAAGCTCCACGTGCCCACCGGCAGCACATTTGCCGCCGCAGGCGCTGCTCCGACGAGCATGACGGCGGATGCCAACCCAGCAATGACCTTGCCTCTTCCCATGAGTCTCTTCACCTCGGTCGTCCCTTGACGGTTTCACGGCAACAACGGTGTGAGAAGAAGCGGTTTTGCGCGTCATTTGACGGGCGTTCATGGTAAGTCTATACTTACGGTAAGTGCAAACTTACGCAATAACCACTCCCGTCCAGCGAGCCGCCACGCCGGCCCTGATCGCACTGGGAGATCCCACGCGGCGGGTGATCTTCGAGCGGGTCGCCACCCGGCCGCAGTCGGTCTCCGAGCTCGCCGGTGCCCTGCCGGTGAGCCGCCCCGCCGTGTCCCAGCATCTCCGCGTGCTCAAGGACGCGGGCCTGGTGTCAGCGCGGGCTGAGGGCAACCGGCGCATCTATCGGATGGACCCGCGCGGGATCGAAGACCTGCGCGCGTACTTGGACTTCTTCTGGAACCAGGCCCTGGCGGCGTTCAAGACGGCCGTCGAACAACCACCCAAGGAGCAACGATGAGCACTCAGTCCACCGCCGCCCCGGTGCGCACCTCGATCGCGGTGGAGGCTCCGCGGCAGCGAGCCTTCGAGGTGTTCACCCAGGAGATGGCGTCCTGGTGGCCCGAGGACCATCACCTCCTCGACGGCGAGATCGTCGAGATGATCTTCGAGCCGCGCGCCGGCGGGCGGGTTTATGACCGCTCCACGGATGGCCGCGAGTTGACCTGGGCGCGGGTGGTGGCCTACGAGCCACCGGATCGCGTGGTCTTCACCTGGGACATCAACCCGGCATGGGAGATCGAGACCAACCCCGAGCGCGCCAGCGAGGTGGAGGTGCGGTTCGTCGCGGAGTCCGAGTCCCGCACGCGCGTGGAGCTCGAGCACCGTCACCTCGAGCGCCACGGCGACGGCTGGGAGGGCATGCACGGCGCGGTCTCCTCGCCCGGCGGGTGGCCCAAGACGCTCGCGGCCTACGCTGCCCGCGTCGCCTGACGCCACCGGATCGCGACGTCCGGCACGCTGCCGGGTGCCCCGAGGGGTATCTTCGGCGGCGATGCCGGACGTCGAGATCAAGCCCCAGCAGTACAAGGACGCGCGGCCGCCCGAGCACTTCGCTCCCTATCACGCGCGCGTGCGCGCCGGGGAGCCCGAGGCGCACGTGTACGAGCTCGTCCGGATCGTCACCGTGCTGCATGCGCTGATCACCTTCCGCGCCCGCGGGATCGGATCGGAGAACGTGCCGATCGGGCCGGTCATCTTCGCGCCCAACCACGCCTCGTTCATGGATCACTTCTTCGCTGGGGCGTTCGTGCGCCGCCGGATCCAGTTCATGGCCAAGTCCCAGCTGTTCAGCTCCCCGATCCCGACCTACATCTTCAGCCATGGCGGCGTGTTCCCCGTGCGCCGCGGCGCTCAGGACGACGAGGCGTTCATCAGTGCCTTCAAGATCCTCGAACGCGGCGGGGCGATTGGCATGTACTGCGAGGGCGGGCGCTCGCGCACCGGCGAGGTGGGCACCGAGGCCCGGCCCGGTATCGGTCGCCTCGCGCTCGAGTCCGGGGCGCCGGTCGTGCCCGTGGGGATCCTCGGCTCCCACCAGGTGCGCAACTGGCGGCGGCTGCAGTTCCCGAAGGTGACGGTGAGCTACGGGACTCCGCTGCGCTTCGATGTGATCGCGTCGCCGACGCGCGAGCAGCAGCAGGAGGCGGCGGGCGTCATTCTCGAACGCATCCGTGCGCTGCACGACGATCTCGTCCGCCTCGGGCACCGGGGCTCGCGCCGCGCCGCGCGGGCCCAGGCCGTCGCGTGACGCTCGCCGCCGGCCTGCTCGACGGCGTCCGCGTAACCGTTGCCGGCGCCGGCGGGGCCGCCACCGCGGCGCGCGCTCAATTGGAGGCGCTCGGCGCGGTGGTGCACACGCTTGGACCCGACGTGCTCGCCGACGAGGACGGCGCCGCGGGCTGGGCCCGTGACCGCGCGCCGTTTCACGCGTTGCTCTACGACGCCGGGGCCGGCTACGGCGCCGGCGGGGCCGAGGCGCTGCGCTCCACGATGGAGCAGGCCTGGCGCGCCATCCGGGCCGTCGCGACCGGAGCGCTCATCGAGGCCGACACACCAGGGCGCGTGCTGTTGGTGGCGCCGGGACCGGACGCCGGCCCACACGCGCGCGCCGCCCGTGCGGCGCTCGAGAACCTCGCGCGCACGCTGTCGGTGGAGTGGGCGCGTCACGGGATCACGGCGGTGGCGCTGTGGCCGGGCCAGCACACCACCGATGCGGAGTTGGCGGAGCTGGCGTGCTTTCTCATCTCCCCCGCCGGCGGGTATTTCAGCGGCTGCCGGTTCGAGATGGGCGCTGTGCCGGTGGCTCCTCGCTGATCCGTTTGCCGGCGCTCATACGCTCTTCTTACGCAGCTCACACGCCGCTGCTACGACGCGGCCCGAACCTCCGAGCCATGACCAAGCAAGACGGACTCAGGCTGAGGGAGGAGCGACGGGCGCGCGTGCGCAGGATCCGCGCGCGGGTGATCGGCGGATCGATCGCGTTGTTCCTCGCGGTGTGGATGCTCATCACCGTGGTGCTCGTCACCGGGCACGACCCGGCGCTGGCGCGCAAGGCCGTGACCCAGGCGACGACGCCCGCCGCCACGACCCCGAGCGCGTCGAGCTCCACGAGCTTCGGTGCCACCAGCAGCTCCACGGGCTCCACGAGCTCCGGTGCCACGAGCAGCTCCACCGGCTCGGGCTCGAGCGGCGTGAGCTCGGTGACCTCGAGCCAGTCGTGACCGTCCGCACGTTCCCGCGCACCGCCCCCTCCCGCTGCCCCGAGCACCGTCACACCTTCGCGTGCTTCGGCGGCCGCTGCACGGTGATCGTGGCCGACGCCGCCCGGCCCGCGGATGCCGCCGCCGCGGCGGCGATGGCCCGGCGGGCGCTGCTGGCCTGGCACGAGCGGTTCACGCGGTTCAGCGACTCCAGCGAGCTCAGCCGCCTCAACCGCGACCCAGCCGCCACCGTCGCCGTGAGCCCGCTGATGCGGCGCGTCATCGAGACGGCGTTGACCGCGGCGCGCGATACCGGCGGGCTGGTCGACGTCACGCTGGCCGACGAGATCGAGCTCGCCGGCTACGCCGGCCACTTCGACGGAGAGGGCGCCGACCTGCGAGCGGCGCTGGCGGCGGCGCCGCCCCGGGCGCCCGCGGCACCCCACCCCGACGAGCGCTGGCGCCGCATCACCGTCGACCGGCGAGCCGGGACCGTGAACCGGCCCCCAGGCCTGCGCATCGATGTCGGCGGAATCGCCAAGGGGGTGTTCGCCGACGAGCTGGCCACGATGCTCGAGGGCTTTGACGCCTTCGTCCTGGACTGTGCCGGGGACATCCGCGTGGGCGGCCGCGCCGGGGTGGTGCGCCCGGTCCACATCGCCGGTCCGTTCGGCGACTCGTCGCTGCTCACCTTCGCGCTGTCCAGCGGCGCCGTGGCCACCAGCGGTATCTCCCGACGCAGCTGGATCGGCCCCGACGGCCGTCCTGGCCACCACCTGCTGGACCCGTGCACAGGTGCCCCGGTGTTCACCGGTGTCGTGCAGGCCAGCGCGTTGGCGCCGACCGCGGCGCGGGCCGAGGTTCTGGCCAAGGCCGCCGTTCTCAGCGGCCCGGCGCACGCGCCCGAGTGGCTGTGCCACGGTGGCGCGATCGTCTTTGACGACGGGAGCTACGTGCGGCTCGAGCCGCCGGCCTCGGCCGTCGCCGGGGCCCCAACGCGGGCGCCCAGCCAGCCGGTGAGGTCCTCGAGCACCGTTTCGCGCTCGGGCTCGTTGAGGATCTCGTGGAAGAGGCCGTCGTAGGCGGTGACGGTGATGTCGGCGGCGCCGATGCGCTCGGCCAGCATCACGCTGCCCGCGGGAGGGCACAGGCCGTCGGCGGTGCCGTAGAGGATGAGCGTCGGCACGGTGATCGTCGACCACGGCCGAGGGGAAGCCCTCGACGGCGTCGGCGAGCTGGACGGCGGTGCGCGCCGGCACCTTGCCGTGGTGCACCAGCGGATCTGAGCGGTAGGCCTCCACGACGGCGGGGTCGCGGCTGACCAGTGCGGGGTCGATGGCGATCAGCGGTGCCCGCGGCGCGACCACCGACAGGGCGCGTCCGACCAACTCCAGCGGCTTGGGCACGGCATCGAGCTGGGCCAGCGCCGCCGACAGGATCAGGCCGGCCAGCCGCTCCTGGTGAGCCAGCGCGTAGCGCAGCGCGATGAGTCCGCCCATGCTGTGGCCCAGCATGAACACCGGCACGCCGGGCTCGGTGCGCCGCCACGCGGTCGACGAGCGTGTCGACGTCGGCGACGACGTTGTCCATGTCCTCGATGAAGGCGCGCGGGCCGTCGGAGCGGCCGTGGCCGCGATGGTCGAGCGCGTGGACGGCGTAGCCCTCGTCGACGAGCCGCGCGACGACGTGGTCATAGCGGCCGCTGTGCTCGCCCAGGCCGTGGACGAGGACGATCGACGGCGCGCGGCGGCGCCTCCTCGGGTGTCCAGGAGCGCCAGAAGATGTGGCGGTCACGGACGCCGCTGAAGGACCCCGACGCCTCGGCCGTCACGCCTGCTCCTCGGCCCAGGGGACGACGATGGCGTCCTCGTGGGGCGAGTCGCGGGCCACGACGTACTCGGCGGGGTCGGAGTCAGAGACGTTCTCCACCACGTGGGTGACGCGCGGTGGCACGTAGAGCATGTCGCCGGGCTCGACCTCGAGCTGCTCCTCGAGATGATCGCCCCACAGGATGCGCACGCCTCCGGTCAGCATGTAAAGCGTGCTCTCGCAGTTCTCGTGGTAGTGAGGGCGCGACCGCGCCCCGGCGGGCACCCGGAAGCGCCCCATGTAGATGTTGTGCGCGCCCGCGGTGACCTGCGAGATCTCGGCGCCGCCGACGATGCCGCGCGGCGTCTCGTGATCGGGTCCGGGCTTGATGAGCCTCATTGCGGCCGAGTGTAGGACTCCGTCTGGTGCTCTGCACCTGGGGTCACCTCGATCTGCAGCGGGCCCTGCTCCGCCGCCTCGTGGTCGACCTGGAGGGTGGTGTGGCTGATGCCGAAGCGCTCGGAGACGACCCGCTGCAGGATGCGCCGCCGCTCGTGGCAGTCGTCGCCCGCGCGCACCACGACGTGCGCCGACAGGGCGGGAAAGCCGGAGGTGACCTCCCACACGTGCAGGTCGTGGACCTCGACGACGCCGGGCTGGGAGGCCAGCGTGCGGCCGATCTCGTCGGGGTCGATGCCCGTGGGCGCCGCCTCCATGAACACGCGCCCGGACTCCTTGAGCAGGCCGTAGGCGGCGTGCAGCAGCAGTCCGGCGATGATCAGCGAGGCGATCGGGTCCGCCCGGTCAAAGCCGGTGGCCAGGATGATCCCCGCCGCGACCGCCGTGGCGATGAAGCCGTAGGCGTCGGTGACGATGTGCCGGTAGGAGCCCTCCAGGTTCAGGCTGCGCCGGCCGGAGGTGCCACGGGCCAGGATCGTGGCGGCCACCACGTTGACCACGATGCCGACGAGGGCGACGATCAGCACCGGAACGGCGTCGACGTGCGGCGGGGACACCAATCGTCTCAGCGCGTCGACCACGATGATCACCGAGAGGATGAGCAGCGTCACGCCGTTGACCTGGGCCGAGAGGATCTCGACGCGACCCAGCCCGTAGGTCATGGCGCCGCCGGCGGGGCGGGCGGCGAGTCGCGCCGCCACCAGTGACAGGCCCAGCGCGGCGGCGTCGGTGAGCATGTGAGCGGCGTCGGAGAGCAGGGCCAGCGACGAGGCCAGCACTCCGACCGTGACCTCGACGAGCATGAAGACGACGATGAGCGCCAGCGCCGCCTTGAGCGCCCCGCGCTCGGTCTCGCGGGATGGCCCGTGGTGGTGGGAGTGGTCCTGGTGGGAGTGAGTCGTGCGCCACTGAGGTTGCGGGGGTGGGAGTCAGTTCACGGACGGGTCGGCGGGCATGCGCGCCACCAGCGCGTAGCTGCCCCCCTTGCGCGTCAGCACCGCCGACCACAGGTCCATGGGTGCGCCGGTGAAGGCGTCCTCGCGCTGAGCCGGCTCGAGGATCCAGTCGCCGCGCTCGACCTCTTCGTCGAGCTGCCCGGGGCCCCAGCCGGCGTGACCGACGAAGGCGCGGCCGCGGCGAACGCTGATCGACGGGTCCTCATCCTGGGCGCCGTTGGCGAGCACGCCCACGTCCTCGAAGGCGATGAGGGCCGCCTCGGCGGGCTGGTCGAACTCGGCCAAGCACGATCAGCGCCGACGGCTGCACCGGCCCGCCGACGTACAGCGGGTCGTCGAGGTCGAGCAACTGCTCGAGCTCGGACACCGCCTCGCCGACCGTGGTCTCTGACGGGCGGTTGAGCACCAGGCCCAGCGCGCCCTCCTCGGAGTGCTCGACGATGAGGACGACGGTGCGCCAGAAGTTGGGGTCCAACAGTCCCGGGCCCGCTACCAGCAGCTGACCTCGTGCCGAGTCCACGCTCAATGAGGCTAGACGATGGGGGCGCCGCGGCGCGGGCGTTCACAGCCCCATCGACCGGCCCAGGATCTCCCTCATGATCTCGTCGGTCCCGCCGCCGATCGGTCCCAGGCGGGCGTCGCGCAGCGCGCGCTCGAGCTCCGGCGGGGCGTCCAGGCCGTGGATCTGCACGCACGCGTCGATGACGTCGAACGCGGCACGCTGGGTGCGCAACTTGGCGATCGTCACCTCGCGCACCGCGTCTTCGCCCGCCAGGTGGCGCCGCAGTGCGGCATAGGTGACGGCCCGCCCGGCCTCGAGTTCGAGGGCGATCTCGGCCATGCCGGTGGCGGATCGCCTGCTGGGAGCGCAGGTCCTCGCGACCGCGGACGAAGTCGAGCGTCCGCTCGAAGCAGATCTGCATCGCCCCGACCGCGCCCAGCGCCATGAGCAGCCGCTCCCACTGGAAGTTGGCCATGATCAGGTAGAAGCCCTGGTGCTCGGCGCCAAGCAGGTTCTCCTCGGGCACGAAGACGTCGTCGAAGGCGATCTCCGCGGTGTCGGAGGCGTGCCACCCGAGCTTGCGCAGCGCGCTCGAGCTGACTCCCGGGACCGCGTTCGATGATGAGGAACGAGATGCCGTGGTGGCCGCCTTCGGCGCTGGTCTTGACCGCGGTGACGAGGATGTCGGCGCGCACCCCGCCGGTGATGAACATCTTTGAGCCGTTGACGACGTAGCCCCCGTCGACACGGCGGGCCTGGGTGCGGATGCCGGCGACGTCGGAGCCCGCGCCGGGCTCGGTGATGGCCAGCGCAGCGATGAGCTCTCCGCGAAGCCCCGGGGCGACGTAGCGTTCGCGCTGCTCCTCGGTGCCGAACCGCGCGATCGGGGGGAGTGCGATGCCCGTGTGGGCGCCGAGGCCCGCCGCGAGGCCGCCGGAGCCGCACCGTGCCAACTCCTCCACCCACACCGCGGCCGCGATGGGGTCGGTGAGCCCAAGGCCGAGGTAGCCCGCGTCGGCAACCCATCGAAAGACATCATTGGGAAACCATCGTGCCGCCTCCCATTCGTCGGCATGGGGCCGCAGCCGCTCTGTGACGAAGCGACCGCATCTCGAACCGCAAACGCTCGTGGTCGGCGGTGAACGGCGGGACCACCATCCGACGTGATGGACCTTTCGTGCGCTGAGCGCTCGTCAGATCCATCACCCCCTCCGTCATAGGCCGTACGACCTGCCGATGACGTCGAGCATGATCTCGTCGGTGCCCGCGCCGATCCGGTTCAGGCGCATGTCGCGCCACGACGCGCTCGATCCCGTACTCGACCATGTAGCCGGCCCCGCCGTGGATCTGGATGCACTCGTCGGCGACCTCGACGGCGATCCGCGCCGCGTAGAGCTTGGCCATGGAGATCTCGCGCACCGGGTACTCGCCGTTCTGGAAGCGCCAGGCGGTGGTGTAGACGAGCTGGCGAGCGGTCTCGATCTTGGTCGCCATCTCGGCGAACTTGTGACGGATGACCTGGAAGCGGCCGATCTCGCGCCCGAACGCCTTGCGCTCCTTGGCGTACTGCAGGGTGCGGTCAAACACGTTCTGGGCGCCGGCGACGCAGCCGGCGGCACCGATCAGGCGCTCGCCCTGGAGCTCCCACATGATGTGGTAGAAGCCCTTGCCCACCTGGCCGAGAACCGCGGTCTCGGGGACGTGCACGTCCTGGAAGGCCAGCAGCGCGGTGTCGGAGGCGTGCATGCCGAGCTTGCGCAGGCGCTTCTCGCGGATCACGCCCTCGGCGTCCATCGGGTACCAGGAACAGCGTGAAACCGTCATAGCCGGCGTCGGGGTCCGTCTTGGTCACGAGCACGATCGACATCGGCGCGGTGGCCGTTGGTGATGTAGGTCTTGGCGCCGTTGATGACGTAGCTCGCCGTGGCTTCGTCGCGGACCGCGCGGGTCTTGATCCCGGCGACGTCGGAGCCGGCGTCGGGCTCGGTGATCCCCAGGCAGAGGATCTTCTTGCCGGCGATGGCGGGGACGACCCACTCCTGCTTCTGCTCCTCGGTCCCGAAGGCGAGGATCGGAGGCATCGCCATGTCGGTGTGGACGGCGAGGCCCATGGCCAGGCCGCCGGAGTGGGCATGCACGATCTCCTCGGCCAGCACCAGGCTCGTGTAGTAGTCGCCGCCCTGGCCGCCGTAGGCCTCGGGCTTGTCCAGCCCCAGGAAGCCCAGCTCGCCCATCCGCGCAAACACCGAGTCCGGGAACGTCGACTCCTCCCACTCCTCGGCGTGGGGCTGGAGCTCCTTGACCACGAAGCGCCGGATCGAATCGCGCAGCTGCTCGTGCTCGTCGGTGAAGATGAAGTGCGTGCGCTGGCTGGCGTGGTCGGGCTTGAGGACGTCGGCGGTGGCCATGCGGAACGAGACCTTTCAGATCGAGGGGCGGCGGTGAGGGACGCTAGCTGCGGGGCGTCGAGAAGTAAACAGTAGAGCTTCCTACTTCCTACTTGAGTCGGAACAGGCCGCACGAGTGCCAGCGCCGATGGTCATCACGCAACCGCGCTGGCATCCGAGACTTGTTGCGGGGTCCGGCGACTACGCTTGCGCGATGGCCTACGAAAAGATCACCTTCTCGGCTGCGCCCTCGGGGGTCGCAACGATCGCTCTCAACGAGCCCGACACCCGAAACGCGCTCTCCGACGAACTGCTGGCCGAGCTCATCAGAGCGCTCGAGGCGTGCCGCGATGACGGCGCCGTGCGGTGCGTGGTGCTGACGTCCACGCATCACAGCGTGTTCTCCAGCGGCGGCAACCTGGGCGGCTTCGCGGCCGAGGTGCCGCTGGTGCACAAGCACTTCGCCACGTCGCTGTTCCCGGAGGTGTTCGCTCTTCTCGGTGAGCTCGGCAAGCCCTCGATCTGCGCTGCTAACGGACACGTACTGGCCGGTGCGCTCGGGCTGGCTCTCGCCTGCGACCTGGTCATCGCCTCGGAGACGGCGCGGTTCGGCACTCCCGAGATCAACATCGGGCTGTTCCCGTTCATGATCATGGCGCTCATCTACCGCAACGTCGGACGCAAGAAGACCGCCGAGCTGATGCTGATGGGCGAGCAGATCTCCGCCGCCGAGGCCGAGCAGATCGGGATCGTCAATCGGGTCGTCCCGCCGATCAGTTCGCACGCGACGGTCACCGACTGGGCGGAGAAGCTGGCGCGCAAGTCGCCGGTGCTGATGAAGCTCGGCAAGGACGCGATGTTCCGCCAGCAGGACATGGCGTACGCCGACGCCATCGACTTCCTGCGCTCCCAGCTCACGATCGCCTTCTCCACCGAAGACATCCAGGAGGGCGTGCGCGCGTTCTTCGAGAAGCGCGAGCCGGAGTGGAAGGGACGCTGAGCGCTAGCTCCTGAGTCCGGGTTTGAGCGCCCCCAGCCTCCCCGGAGGCCCGGATGAACAACGCGCTCAGGAACTACACCTAGACCGCCGCGTACCATCCCGCCGCCAGACCCTGGAGCCCCCGGAGCGTCTTGCCGTCCCAGTGGTGGCAGAGCAGCTTGGGCGACAGGTTGTCGAGGAGTGCGTCGTAGATCCAGCGACGGCGGGCCCGCTTGGCCACAGCGGCGGCATGATGCAGCGACGCGCATGCCCGACCGGCTGCCGCGCTCACATGCCGACCGGTGCAGCGCACGAGGCTCCGCGCGCTGTGACGCACGGCGGGCAAGCGCAACCCCGACCCGGCGTTCTGCCCGGTGGCGGTGGCGGCCAGCGTTACGGTGGGTCCGGCGGGCCGAGTTGCAGCCGACTGGAGAAGGGACTGACTGACCTGCGCGAGCTGGGAGGTGGACACGTTCTTGAGGACCACCGTGGACATCAGCCAATTGGTGTTGGCGCCGGTGGTCACCGAGGCGTTCGGCGTCGCTCCGAGCGGGACGACCTGGTCCTCGGCGAGCAGCTCCATGTCGCCCGCCTTGGAGATGTTCACCCGCGGAGTCCATCCGCTGGCGCCAGACAGCGTGTCGCCAAAGCCGGAGTCGGCGTAGAACCCGAGCGCTAGCTCGTTGGTGCCCGTCGTCGCCGGCGTCGCGCCCGACGCCACGGACGGCGTTCCGCTACCGGTCTTGCCAACCGCATGAGCAGACTGGTCGAGCACGGCGGTGCCGGCCGCGGTCGAGAGGCCCGAGTACTCGAGCACGGCGGCGCCGATGTCTCCCTTCGCCGTGGGTGTCACGGTGATCGTCGGCGGAGTGCTGGAGCCGGTGGCGATCGGGGCGGTCCACACGCTCTCCTCGGTGTTGTCGGCGGCCGTGAAGTGCGTGAGCTCGGTGAACGTGTCGCCCGCCGTATCCGTCACGCTCTTGACGGTTGCCGAGCCTGAACTCCACACGCCGGTCTCGACGACGAGGCGATCCCCGGTCAGCGTGGTGGACTTCAGCGAGACCGACAGGCTGCTGCCGGTGCCGGAGTGGCCCGAGGCCTGCTGCACGAACGCCGGAGCTGGCGCCGAGTTGGGCGTGACCGCGTTGGAGACCGCGGAGGCGGGGCTCGACCCGACGGCGTTAGTGGCCGTCACCGTGAACGTGTAGGTCGTCCCGTTGGTCAATCCGGTGACGTTCGCGGCCGTCGGCGCCGGCGATCCGCTGACCACGGTCACGGGCTGCGCCACCGAGCCGATGTACGGGGTGACGGTGTAGGAGGTGATCGGGCTCCCGCCGTTGCTGGGCGCCGCCCATGTCACCCCGGCGCCGCCGTCCAGCGGCGACGCGGTCACCCCGGTCGGGGCCGCGGGCACCGTTGCCGGCCCGCCCACCGAGATGATCGGGGCGATCGCGGGAACGCCGTTGGCATTGAGGATGAACAGCATGTAGTGGCCGGGAGGCGCGTACGTGCCGCCGCTCGGCGCCTGGATGGTCAGTGAGGAGCCGTTCTGGGTGTAGCTGAGCGGGACGAAGTGCTGATCCATGTCGCTCTGGTGCGTGTCGGATCCGAGCGACACCAGGTTCACGGCGCTCACCGGGCTGGAATCGCCCATGGTCACGTTGAAGCCGTTGCCGTAGCTGATCGAGCTCGGGGCCGAGCTGATCGCCGGCCGCGGGCCCTTGGACAGATACGCCGGGCTGTAGACCTGCGAGGAGTCCTGTCCGGCGAGGCCCGGGTTGGCATGTCCACTGCCGCCCACCAGCACCGTCCCGTCCGGCATCAGCAGGGCGGTGGAGTGATAGCCGCGCGTCGTCCCGGTCGCCGCCGCGGGCGACCAGGTCTGGGTGGTCGGGTTCCAGATCTCGGAGGGCAGCACGCCACCGGAGACCTCGGTCTGGCCCGTCTGGCCGGCGGTGGGCTCACCGCCTACGGCGAGGACCGTGCCGTCGGCCAGCATCGTCAGCGTGTGATAGATCCGGGCATGGGCCATCGGCGCCGTCTGGTGCCAGGTCGGCGTGGCGGCGGTGAGATCGATCACCGAGGTCGTCGCCGCGGCCGGGGTGCTGGAGTTGAGGTTGGCCGCGCCGCCGCTGTAGAGGACCTTGCCGGGCAGGTACATCACCGAGGACCCGTTGACGACACCGCTGGACCCGCCCACCGGCGTCCAGGTCTTGGCGTTGACGTTGAGCTCGAACGACAGGTCCTCGGACGGGCCGATCGTGAACACGTTGCCGTTGGGGATGAGGTAGGAGAAGGGGTACTCCTCCTCGTGGACCTGCGGCGTCGAGACGCCCGTGAGCAGGGTCCAGAGTCCGGTCGTGGGATCGAACACCTCTGGGGTGTCGGCCCAGTGGTTGGCGTCGGTGTCAGTTGCCACTGATCGCGACGTATCGGCCGTCGGCCAGCTCGGTGAGGTCCGGATACCATCGCGGGGAATGCATATCGGCCACGCGCGACCACTTGTTGGTCGTTGGGTCGAAGATCGTGGTGTCGACGATGCCGATCTGGCCGGTGCTCAGGCCGCCGTAGCCACCCACGACCAGTACGCGCCCGTCGGGCAGCTCGGCCATCCCCGAGCAGAACACGCTGTCGGGCGCGGTCTGGGTGGCAAACGTCTGGGTGGCCGGGTCATAGACCTCGGTGGGCTCGGGCTGCTGCCAGCCGTCGAACTGGAGGACCTTCCCGTTGTCCATCAGGATCGAGTGGATGGCCACCATCGGCCAGCTCAGCAGAGGGCCCCATGACCCGGCGCTTGACGTGGCCGGCGTGACGCTGTTGGACGGAGCCGACGCCGCGCCGGTGCCGACGCTGTTGGTCGCGGTGACGGTGAAGGTGTAGGCGGTGCCGTTGGTGAGACCCGTGACCGTTGCGTTGGTCACCGGCGGCGTGCCGTTGACGGTGGTGGCGGGCTGGGCGGTGGAGCCGATGTACGGGGTCACCGTGTAGCTCGTGATCGGCGCGCCGCCGTTAGAGGGAGCCGTCCAGCTCACCGTGGCGCTCCCGTCGCCGCCGGTCGCGCTCACGTCGGTGGGCGCTCCGGGGACGGTGGCCTGGCTCGACTGGTTGGCGGCGTTGAACACCACCGTGGCCATGAGCCACACGGTGCTGGCGCCGGTGCCCACGGTCGCGTTGGCCGTGGCGCCTGCGGCGGGGAGCGCCTGGTCCTCCGAGAGGAGCTCCATATTGGAGGCGGGGGACACGTTGGCCCGCGAAGTGAATCCGCTGCCGGCGGTCAGCGCGTTGCCGAAGCCCGAGTCAACGTAGCTACCGATGGCCAGCTCGTTTGAGCCGGCCGTTGCGGCCGTTGCGCCCGACGCGACGGTGGCCGCACTCGAGGTGGTGCCGCTCTTAGACACGGTCTGGTCGACGGCGGCGGTTCCGGCGGCCGTCGAGAGGCCGGAGTACTCCGAGGCGATCGCGCCCACGTCGGCCTTAGCGCTGGAGGTGACGGTGATCGCGGGCTTGGTGCCGCCCCCCGCGGTGATCGGGGCCGTCCATACGCTCTGCTCGGTGTTGTCCGATGCCTTGAAGTGCAGGACCTCGGTGTACGTGTTCCCGGACGCGTCGGTGACGCTCTTGGCCGTCGCGGCGCCGGAGCTCCAGACGCCCACCACCACGACGATCCGATTCCCGGCGGTGACCGCCGATGTCGGCGTGAGCTTCACGCTGGTCACATTGGAGGAGTGCGCCGACACCTGCTGCACGAACGCGGGCGGGGCCCCGTCGGCGGATGCCCCCGCTGAGGCCAGCGCAGCGGTCAGCAACAGGCCGGCGGCCAAGGCCGCGACCACGGTGATGGTGATTTTGCCCCGCATCTTCTTCTTGCCCCTTTGTCCCTCGGGCCGTCCTCGCCGACAGCACGCTGTTCGTCTCATTTACGTGAGTGCGGTAGCCGGGCGCACGTTCAGAACCGTGAACGCAGCGTTCAGGCGATGAACGTCGAGCTCGGGCTGCGGGGCCCCCGCGGGCGTGGCCACTGCGCGCCGCGGGACAAAGTGATAAGTAGTACGTCTCACTTTCTGCATCTCGCGCGGCCGCGCGCCGCCCGCCCCTATGGCCACCGACGTCCCCACCACCAGCCTGCTGCGCCCGCTCGCCGAGGACCTGCGCGCGCGCCGCGAGCAGATCATGCTCGGTGGGGGAGAGGCCAAGATCGCGGCCCAGCATGCTGCCGACAAGCTGACGGCCCGCGAGCGCCTGGCGCTGCTCATCGACGAGGGCACGTTCGTGGAGCTGGGCATCCACGGCCGTCCCCACTTCTCCCAGCGGGCCATGGACGGTCGCGAGGCGCCCGCCGACGGCGTCATCACCGGCTACGGCAAGGTCAACGGCCGCCTCACCGCGGTCGTCGCCTATGACTTCACCGTGATGGCGGGGTCGATGGGCATGACGGGCGAGCTCAAGGTCACGCGGCTGCGCGAGCTGGCGCTGACCAAGCGGATCCCGCTGGTGTGGCTGCTTGACTCCGCCGGCGCCCGGATCCAAGAGGCCGTCGGGTCGCTGTTCGCCGGCTCGGGGCACCTGTTCCGCGAGGAGGTCGTCATGAGCGGAGTCATCCCACAGGTGGCGGCGCTGATGGGGCCGTGCGCGGCGGGCACCGCCTATATCCCCGGCCTGGCCGATTTCGTCCCCATGGTCAAGGGCCGCGGCTCCATGGCCCTGGCCGGGCCGCATCTCGTGCGCGCGGCCGTGGGCGAGGACGTGACCCAGGAGGAGCTCGGGGGCTCGCGCGTGCACTGCCGCAAGTCCGGGGTCGGAGACCTCGAGGTGGCCGACGACCCGGACTGCATCGAGCAGATCAAGCGCTATCTGAGCTTCTTTCCGCAGAACTGCGAGGAGCCGCCGCCGATCGTGGCCACCCGCGATCCGGTGGACCGCGGAGACGAAGAGCTGCTCGATGTGCTCCCGGAGTCCAACCGCAAGCCCTATGACATGTACGAGGTCATCCGCCGCATCGTGGACGACGGCGACTACTTCGACCTCAAGCCCCAGTTCGCCAAGACGATCATCACGTGCCTGGCCCGCTTCGGCGGCCGGGCGGCGGGGATCGTGGCCAACCAGCCCAAGCAGCTGGGAGGGATCCTCGACAACGACTCGGCGGACAAGGCGGCGCGCTTCATCAACCTGTGCAACGCCTACGGCATCCCGCTCGTCTACCTCATGGACGTCCCCGGGTTCATGGTGGGCACCAAGGTCGAGGAGGCCGGGATCATCCGCCACGGCGCCAAGATGCTCTACGCCACCGCCAACGCGACGGTGCCCAAGGTCACGGTGGTCCTGCGCAAGGCCTACGGCGCCGGCTACTACGTGATGTGCGGCCGCGCGTACGAGCCCGACCTGATCGTCGCGTGGCCCTCGGCGGAGATCAGCGTCATGGGCGCCGAGGGGGCGGTCGAGATCGTGTTCCGCAAGCAGGTCCAGGAGGCCGAGGACCCGGCGGCCAAGCGCCAGGAGCTGATCGCCGCCTACCGCGAGATCATCGACGTCTATGTCGCCGCCGGCAACGACATGATCGACGACGTCATCGACCCGCGCGAGACGCGGGCCACGATCTGCCGGGCGCTTGAGATGTCGGCGGGCAAGAGGGTCGAGCGGCCGTGGAAACGGTCGGGCGTGGTCCCGGTATGAGTGTCAACGATCCCGCGATCATCACCTGCGCCATCTCCGGCGCGATCGCGAACCGCGACCAGTGCCCCGCGATTCCCTACACCCCCGCGGAGTACGCCGCCGAGGCCCGTCGCATCGTCGACGAGGGCGGGGTCCACATTCACATCCATGCCCGCAGCCCCGATGGGACGCCCAGCTACGAGGTCGAGGACTTCGCTGCGATCCGCGACGCCATCGTCGGCGAGGTGGGCGACGCGGCGATCATCAACTTCTCCACCGGCACCGTGGGCGTGTCGGTCGAGAAGCGCATCGCCTACCTCGAGGCGTGCCGTCCCGAGGTGGCCGCGCTGAACATGGGTTCCCTCAACTACGCCAAGTACTCCAAGTCCCGCAAGGACTTCGTGTTCAAGTTCGTCTTCACCAACCCGTTCGACGAGATCATCGAACTGCTGGAGGCGATGCGCCGCCTGGGCATCAAGCCCGAGCACGAGTGCTTCGACGTCGGGCACGTGGGGTCGCTGGCCCCGCTGGTCGACATGGGGCTGCTGGAGGCGCCGCTGCACGCCGACTTCGTCATGGGTGTCGTCGGCGGCGTGCCTCCCACCGCGCGCAATCTGGCGATGATGGCCGAGAACCTCGCCGAGTCCTGGCCCGAGGAGCACCATCACTGGGGCGTCATCGGCATCGGACGCGGCCAATGGAGTCTCGTGGCCGCCGCGCTCACGCTGGGCGGCTCGGTGCGCGTCGGGCTGGAGGACAACTTCTACCTGCCCGACGGCGAGATGGCGCGCTCCAACGGTGACCTCATCGCTCGCGCGCGCCGCCTGGTGCAGGACTGCGGACGACGCCCCGCCACCGTGGAGGAGGCCCGGCGGATGCTTGGGATCAAGGCCCATGAGCCTGCCGCTTGAGGGCCTGACCGTCCTCGATCTCAGCCGGCTGCTGCCCGGCGGGTTCTGCTCGCTCCTGCTCGCCGACTTCGGCGCCGACGTCATCAAGGTGGAGGACACCGGGATCGGTGACTACATCCGCTGGTCGCCGCCCTACTACGAGGGGGCTGCCGAAACCGCCAAGAGCGCGCTGTTTCTCTCGCTCAATCGCGGCAAGCGCTCCATCCGCCTCAACCTCAAGTCAGACGGCGGGCGCGACGCGCTACTGCGCCTCGTCCGCGACGCCGACGTGCTGCTCGAGTCCTTCCGCCCCGGCGTGCTCGATCGCCTCGGCGTTGGCTATGAGCGCCTGCGCCTCCAGAACCCTGGCCTCGTCTACTGCGCCATCACCGGGTACGGGCAGGACGGGCCCAATCGCAACCGCTCCGGCCACGACATGAATTACCTGGGGCTCAACGGGCTGCTGGGACTCACCGGCGAGGCCGGCGGCCCGCCCGTACAGGCCGCCGGCCAGATCGCCGACCTGGGCGGCGGCGCGCTGACAGCCGCGGTGGGGATCCTCGTCGCGCTGCGCGAGCGCGAGCGTTCCGGTGAGGGACAGCTGGTGGACTGCTCGATGTTCGACGGGTCGCTGTCGTGGCTGGCGATGCTCGCCGCCGAGGCCTTCGCCACCGGCCGTGCGCCCCGCCGCGGCGACCTGGGCCTGGCCGGCCGCTACAACTGCTACCGCCCCTACGAGTGCGCCGACGGCTACGTCACCCTCGGGGCGCTGGAGCCGAAGTTCTGGCAGGCGTTCTGCGAAGGCGTGGGCCGCCCGGACCTCACAGACCACGCCTTTGACCCGCCGGATTCCGAGTCCCATGCCGCGGTGTCGGCCATCTTCCGCGAGCGCACCCGCGATGAGTGGCGCGCCTTCGCCTCCGAGCACGACTGCTGCCTGGAGCCGGTGCTGGGACTCGACGAGGCCCTGGACTCCGAGCTGGTGGCCGCGCGCGAGATGGTGGTGGAGCTCGCCCAGCCCGGGGCCGAGCGCCCGGTCAGGCTGCTCGGGGCGCCGGTCAAGCTGAGCCGAACGCCCGCAGACGCCACCCGCGCGCCGGGACCGGAGCTCGGCCAGCACACCGACGAGATTCTCGCGGCCGCCGGGTACACGCCCGGCGAGCTCACCGCGCTGCACGCCTCCGGGGCCATCGCGGGCTCCGCCGAGACCGTGCGCGGCTCGTTCATCTCCTCCTAGCAGTGGCCACCACCGACGGCATGCTGAAGATGTCCGAGCTCGCCGAGCGCTCGGGGGTGAGCGCGGGCACGATCAAGCACTACCTGCGCGAGGGGCTGCTCGGCGACGAATCCGACGTGCTGCGCACGAGCCGCAACATGGCCTACTACCCCGAGGAGTTCGTCGAGCGGGTGCGCCTCATCAAGCGCCTGCAGGAAGAGCGTTTCATGCCGCTGCGTGTCATCCGCGAGGTGATGATCGACGACCCCCAGCGCGCGGCGCGGGTGGTCGAGCTCGAGGACCGGATCCTCGAGCGTGCGATCGAGGCGGGGGAGACCGGCCGGGTGTCGCGCGGGAGCGTGCGCCAGACGTATGCGCTGCCGGCCAACGTGCTGGATCGCCTCGAGGAGCTCGAGGTCCTGACCCCCGGCCCCCGCGGCTACGACGCCGACGACGTGGCCATCATCGAGGCGATCTCGCGCTTTCGCGCCGGCGGCTATGAGGAGGCGCTGGGCTTCACCGTCTACGACACGCTGCGCTACCGCGAGGCGCTGGAACCGCTGGTGGCCGAGGAGGTCCGGGTGCTCCTGGACCGCCTCGCCGGCGAGGTGGACGTCGAGCGCGCGGTGGAGATCATCGCCTCCGGAGCCGAGCCCCTGCGCGAGCTGATCGGGGCCATGCACTCCAAGATGCTGCTCGCCGAGCTGCGCCGCCACCGCGGCCGAGGTCACCAGAAGACGTCGTGATCCTCCATCACGCCGTAGCCGGCGGCCAGGCGTGGGGCCACCGGGGAGCGTGCCGGAGAACGTGCCGAAGGGCTGGCGGTAGCGGCTGCGCAGCACCAGCAGGTTCTGGGCGTGGGCGCGCGTGGCCTCGGCGGCGAAGCGCAGGTCGCCCACGCGGTCCAGCGCCGGGTCGATGGACACCGGCGGCACTTCGCACGGGCTCGCCGTCCACCCACAGCGTGCGCTCACTGTCGCGGGGCGGGTCGTTGACCCCCTCCACCAGGTTCCACGCGACCGGGCGGCCGTCGACGGCGATGCCGACGCCGGCGCACCACCGCCACCGGGTGTGGCGGCGGTAGTAGGCCGCGGTGTCGTCGATGATCGCCGCGGCCGCGATCGGCCGAGCCCGGCCGTCGCCCAGGACCACGGTGCCGGTGGCGGGCACCCCGCCCTGCTTGCGCGTCCACGCGTAGCCGGCGCCGTCGGCGCATACCGTCTCGACGCCATCGCCCTCGGCGAGCACGATGTCGATCCGGGCCGCCCCGTCGCTCACCAGGGCCCGGCCGTAGGACAGCTGCACGCCCCCCTTGCTCAGCCAGGTGCGCTCGTGCAGCCGCTGGCCCTCGCGATCCCACGCCGCCCAGAACGACTGGCGGGCCCGGCCGATGCGGACCGTGGCCGCGCAGAGCATCAGCTCGGGGCCGAAGACCCCGATGTAGCGCCACGTCTTGAGCGGGCGCGTCCCCAGGCGAGCGGGCATCGGCGCAGGGGGGAGCGGCAGGGCGTGCAGCGCCGTCGGCCGCGCGGCGCCGAACTCGCCCCGAAAGGGCAGCCCGGCGAGGCGATCCGTGCGATCGTTGGCAACCAACCGTTTCGGGGTATCTTCTGTCACTGACTGACCAGTCAATCAGTCCCCCGCCCACCCTGGAGGGATCACCGTGCGTGCCGCCGCCGTCCAACTCAACGCCACCGAAGACACCGATCGTAACCTCGAGCGCGCCGATCGGCTCGTCCGCGACGCCGCCGCTCGGGGCGCGGAGCTCGTCGTGCTGCCCGAGAAATGGACCGTACTGGGCAAGCGTGAGCACATGGCCGCGGGCGCCCAGACCCTGGACGGCGCCGCGATCTCGTGGGCGCGCGCCACCGCGGCCCAACTCGGCATCGACCTCGTCGCCGGGTCGCTGTTCGAGCACGTCGAGGACGCCGAGAAGGGCTTCAACACCAGCGTCCACGTCGGCCCCGACGGCGAGATCCAGTCCGTGTACCGCAAGATCCACCTTTTCGACGTGGAGGTCGACGGCGCCGTCTACGCCGAGTCCTCCACCGAGGATCCGGGGGACGAGATCGTCGTCACCGACCTGGCCAACGGGCTGCGACTGGGCATGAGCGTCTGCTACGACCTGCGCTTCCCGGAGCTGTACCGGATCCTGACGCTGCGCGGGGCGGAGTTGCTCACCGTGCCCGCCGCGTTCACCCTGCCCACCACGCGCGACCACTGGGAGGTGCTGGTGCGGGCGCGGGCGATCGAGAACCAGTGCTTCGTGATCGCCGCCAATCAGATCGGCGATCACCCAGGCGGCCTGCGCTCCGGCGGTCGCTCGCTCATCGTTGATCCGTGGGGCCTGGTGTTGGCCACCGCGCCCGACACCGAGTGCGCAATCGTCGCCGACCTCGACCTCGACAACCTGCGCGACATCCGCCGCCGGCTGCCCTCCGTGTCCCGTCGGCGCCCCGAGGCCTACGCCTGGGAGCAGCCCGTATGACGACGGCGGCGACCGACAAGCGGCGTCTCATCCTTGACGCCGCCGTCCGGGTGTTTGCCCGCCAGGGCTTCCACACCTGCCGCGTCTCGGACATTGCCGACGAGGCCGGGGTCGCCTACGGGCTGGTGTACCACTACTTCTCCTCCAAGGAGCAGATCCTCGACACGCTGTTCCTCGAGCGCTGGGACGTGATGCTCGCGGCCATCGCCGAGGCCGACGGGTCCGAGCGCGCCCCGGAGGACAAGCTGCGCACGATCGCGGGGTTCATCATCGATTCCTACCGCCACGACCCGGAGCTGATGAAGGTCATCATCGTCGAGGTCACACGGGCGGCCAATACGTTCGGTCTCACCCACCTGGACAAGATCCGTGACGCCTATGCCGGCATCGCGGGGATCGTCGAGAAGGCGCAGAGGACCGGGCTGTTCCGGCCCGAGATCACCCCGGAGTTCGCGGCCCAGGCCTTCTACGGCTCGGTCGAGCAGGTGCTCACCGGCTGGATCTTCGACAGCGCCTCGGTGAGCGACGCGGAGCTCGAACGTGCGAAGTCGATGATCGTCGACACGATCTGCCGCGGATTGCTGGCGTCTGCTTGAATGCCTCTTCATGTTGGAGAGCCCTTTGGTCAAGCGCCTGCTGTGGTCGGGCATGCTCGCCGGGTTCGGCGCACTCGCAACCCTCGCGTCGACGCGCGTGGCCGCCATGGTCTGGATGCGCGTGTTCGGCGAAGAGCCCCCTGAGTGACCGACCAGCCGCCTAGCCAATCGCCAGCCGAAGAGCCGAAGGGAGACCATCCGGCGGCGATGGCGCCTGACGACTCACCGACCGAGGTGAGACCTCCGGACACCGCGCCGACGCCGCCCGCCGCGTTCGCGCCTGCGGACACCGCAGCCACCGCGGCCACGCCGCCGCCCGTGCCACCGCGCCCCGCCGCGTCGACGACCAACACGCCGCCGCCCGCGCCTGAATCGCCCTTCGCCGACGCACCCTCTGACCCCGGCCCCCTGGCCGCCGCGTTCCCACCCGAGCAGCCCGAGCGCGCGGTGGGCGCCGCCTTCGCCGGTGGCCTCGTCCTGGCCCTGATCCTCAAGCGCCTTGCCCGCTGAACCCGGCGAACGGACCGACAGCCTCGCGGGGGCCGTCACCGAGGTATCCGAGAAGCTCTCGCTCCTCGTTCGCGAGGAGATCGAGCTCGCGAAGGCCGAGATGTCGACGAAGGTGTCGGGCCTGGCCCGCGGCGCCGCGGCGGTCGCGATCGGCGCCGTGTTCGGCGTCTTCGCGCTCATCTTCGTGCTGCTGACGCTGGCCTGGGGCCTCAACGTCATCACCAACTCGTTCTGGATCGGCTTCGCCATCGTCATGGTGCTGCTCATCGCCCTCACCTTCGCCGCATTCTTCTTCGCCTGGCGCAAGCTGAGAGTCGGCGCACCCACGCCGCAGCTGGCGATCGACGAGGCCAAACGGATCAGCGCCACCGTCAAGGCCGGAAGCGAAGGCTGATGCCGGCCCCCCGTACGCCCGAGCAGATCCGCGACTCGATGGAGCGCAACCGCGAGGAACTGGGCACGGCGGTCGAGCAGTTGCGCGTAGAGGTGGTCAAGCTCACCGACTGGCGCGGACAGCTGCGCCAGTACGAGCCACAGGTGCTGATCGGCGCCGGCGTGGCCGGGTTCGTCCTCGGCGGCGGTCTCGCGGCCCTGGGCGCGCTCACCTTCGGGCGCCGCAAGCGCAAGAAGCAGAAGCTGCTCGGCGGCTGACGCCGGTCGCGGCCGCAGCGCGGCCTCAGGCCATCTCGCCGTCAGGCAACTACGCGAGGTAGGAGCTCGGCAGCCCGCCGACGCCCAGCAGCCCCGGCCCCACGTGGGTGCCGATCACCGGCCCGATCTCGCCCACCACGCGCGGCGGGACCCCGAAGAGCTCGGTGCCGCGCCGCGCCAGCTCGGCGGCTTCGCTCGGGGCCTGGATGTGCTGGACCATCCACGCGTCGGCCCCGGCGTCGGCGCGTTCTTTGAGGAGGTCCACCATCCGCTCAAACGCGCGGCGCGAGGTGCGCACCCGCTCCACCGGGGTGATCTCAGACTCGACGGTGAGGATCGGCTTGATCCTCAGCGCCGAGCCCAGCCAGGCTTGCGCTCCGGCGATCCGGCCGCCGCGCCTCAGGTACTCCAGCGTGTCGATCGAGAACCACATCTTCAGCCCGGCCCTCGCCTCTCGCGCGCGCTCGGCTACCGCGGCACCGTCGGCGCCCGAGCGGGCGCCGGCGACCGCCGCCAGCACCACCAGGCCCTCACCTCCGCAGGCGGTGGCGGAATCGACGACGTGCACGCGAGAGGCGCGCGCGCCCAGTTGCTCGCGGGCCTGCTCGGCGGCTCGCACGGTGCCTGACATGCCCCCGGCGAGATGAACGGAGACGATCTCGTCGCCCCGCTCCAGCAGGGGCTCGTACACGGCCAGGAAGTCCCCGATCGACGGCTGTGAGGTGGTGGGCAGCGCCCCGCCGGAGCCGAGACGCCGGTAGTACGCGTCGTAGTCGGAGATATCGGCCTCGCGCTCGGCGCCCTCGGGCCAGTGCACGTACAGGCTGACTTGGTGAATTCCCTGCTCCTGGGCCAATTCCGTGGGCAGGTAGTGGCAGGTGTCCGAGACGACTGCGACAGGCATGAGCGCGGCACCCTAGCAGCGGCCTCACCGGTCTACACTCGGCCCGCGACATGGGGCGAACGCTCGTCACCGGAGCGACCGGGTTCATCGGCGCCCACCTGGCCCGGCTGCTGGTGGCGCGCGGGGACGACGTGGTTGTCACGGTGCGCCGGGAGTCCTCGCTCGCCGCGCTCGAGGGGCTCGACGTCCGCCGCGTCCGCGCCGACATCCTGGACCGTCGGGCCGTCCGGCGCGCGATGCAAGGGGTCGAACGGGTCTTTCACGTCGCTGGCACCACCAACCTGCGCGCGGCCCGCGCCGCGGCCTTTTCGGTCACGGTGGAAGGGACGCGGATCGTCTTGGAGGAGGCCCTGCGTGCGGAGGCGCGCAGGGTCGTGTACACGTCCTCGGCGGGCACCATCGGCCCGGCCCGCGGCCAGCGCAACGCCGATGAGACAACGGCGTGGGGGGCAGGGCGCTACGCGATCCCGTATCTCGACGCGATGCACGAGGCCGAGACGGTGGCGATGCGCATGGTGGAGCGCGGGCTGGCCGTGGTCATCGTCAACCCCGCGCACGTGCTGGGCGCCGGCGATCCGGGCCGCTCGTCCACCGCGCTGGTCCGGCGTTTTCTGCGCCGCGAAATCCCGGCCTATGTCGACGGCACCCTCAACGTCGTCGCGGTGCAGGACGTGGCCCGCGGCCACCTGCTGGCCGATGAGCGCGGCCGCGTCGGCGAGCGCTACATCCTGGGCAACCGCAACTTCACGATGACGCGCCTCTTCGCCGACCTCGGGCGGCTCTCCGGAGTGCAGCCGCCCGCCCTGAAGCTGCCCGTAAGCGCGGCGATGACGCTGGCCGCTGCGGCTCAGCGGCTCGGCCAGACGAGCCTGCCGACCCCCTCCGAGGTCCGCGCCGCGTCGCTGAACTGGAGGTTCTCCAACGGCAAGGCCAAGCGCGACCTGGGCTGGACCACGTCGCCGCACGAGGACTGTCTGGAGGAGACGATCGAGTGGTACCGCCGCCGCGATGGCGATGAGCTGTCACCGCCCGGCGCCGCGCAGCCCCTGCCGCTGCGCGTAGTCGGCGGTGCCGTCCGGCGCATCGGCCTCTGACGGCCGCGCCGGCCTCTGGCCCCCGCCCACCTCGTATCGTCTGGACGCGCCATGGCGACGCTGTATCGCTGCAATACCCCGACTGACTGGCTGTGTCCGTGTGGCCGGGTGGCCCGCGCGCTGCGCCGGGAGGGGATTGCCTTTGACGCGGTGGTCGTCGGCCAGCGCCGGTCGCGCCGCGAGGAGGTGCAGGCCCTCAGCGGACAGCAGCGGGTTCCGGTGCTGGTGCTCGACGGCGAGGTCATCTGCGACTCACGCCGAATCGTCGAGCACCTCGCGTACCGGCGGTCAGCCGCCCGGCAGTCCTGAGCCGCCCAGCAGTGCTGACACGGATGCGCGGGTCGGCGGGGCGGCGACGCCCCGCTCGGTCACCAGCGCGGTGACCAGTGCCGCCGGCGTGACGTCGAAGGCCGGGTTGCGGCACGGCGTGCCCGGCACCGTGAGCGCGAGCGGCTCGTCGCACCACAGCCCGGCGGCGCGGACCTCATCGGCGTCGCGCTGCTCGACCACGATCTCTGCCCCGGTGGGGCATGCCGGGTCGATGGTGGTGCACGGGCCGGCCACCACGAACGGGATGCCGGAGGCGGCCGCGGCCAGCGCGTGCGGGTAGGTGCCGACCTTGTTGGCGACATCGCCGTTGGCCGCGACCCGGTCACAGCCGACGATCACCGCGTCGATCTCGCCCGCCGCGATCAGCCCGGCGGCGGCGCCGTCCACGACCAGCGCGTGGTTGATGCCCAGCCGGCCCAGCTCGTACACGGTGAGACGGGCGCCCTGCAGCAGCGGCCGCGATTCGGCGGCCAACACCAGCTCCAGCGCCCCGCGATCGGCCAGCTCGGCGACGACCGCCAGCGCCGTGCCGCGCCCGGGTGCCGCCAGCGCGCCGGTGTTGCAGTGGGTGAGGATCCGGCGCCGTCCGGCGAGCAAATCCGCGCCGTGGCGAGCGATGGCGTCGCTGGCGGACTCCTCCTCGGCGTGCAGTGCCCGCGCCTCTGCCAGGGCGACCTCGGCGAGGTCGTGCCCGCCCGGGATCCCGTCCCCGCCCGCCCCGCCGCCCGCCCCGCGAGCGGCCAGCACAGCGGCCCGCACGCGCTCAACGGCGTGCGCCAGGTTCACCGCGGTGGGCCGCGCGCCGGCCAGCGCCGCGCAGGCGCGCTCCAGCCCGTCGGCGTCTCGGGCCAGTTCCAACGCCACGCCATAGGCCGCGGCCACGCCGATGAGCGGCGCGCCGCGGATGCTCAGCCGCCGGATCGCGGCGACGACATCGTCGGCGCAGCGCAGCTCGAGCTCGACCTCACGCCACGGCAGCTGCGTCTGGTCGATCGCCCACAGCGCGTCGTCGGCGTAGTGCAGCGCGACGACCGGAACGGCCGTCGCCACCTAGTGGCGCTCCCCGCGACCGGGGACGACCACCGCCTACAGCCGGTTCTCGATGGTGAGCGGGGCCTGCTCCATGCCGCCTGCCGTGGGCGCCTCGGCCTCGTCGGCCGCCGCCTCCAGGCCGAGCGTCTGGGACAGCTCGCCGGACTGGTACATCTCGGAGACGATGTCGCAGCCGCCGACGAGCTCACCGTCGACGAACAGCTGCGGGATCGTGGGCCAGTTGGAGATCGCCGAGAGCTCCTGCCGGATCCGCGGGTCGGGCAGGATGTCGACGGCGGCGAAGCGCGCGCCGAGCGACTGCAGGATGGCCACGGTGCGGGCGGAGAAGCCGCACGCGGGCGCCTCGGGGTTGCCCTTCATGAACAGGATCACCGGGTTCTCGTCGATCGCCTCCTGGATGGCGTCGCGCATCGGGTTGGCGGTTTGGTCGCTCATCGGGTCTCCTCGGCTTCCGCGGTCTTGGTTTGGATGGAGAGAGCGTGGATGCGGTCGCCCACCTCGGCGCCGAACACGTCATAGACGAGCCGGTGCTGGGCGATCCGCGTCAGACCGTCGAACGCAGCGGCGCTCACGACGGCGTTGAAGTGATGCCCGTCGCCCGAGACTTCAGCGACCGCGCCGGGGATCCCGGCCTCGATCCGCTCCTTGAGCTCATCGGGGGTCGCGGACATGGCTCTAGGCGTAGCAGGGCCATCGCTATACTTCGTGAAGCATGATCACCCTCACCGATAAAGGTGCCGAGAAGGTTCGAGAGTTCCTCTCCTCCCAGAGCGCGGTCGCCGAGACCGCCGGCCTGCGGGTCGGGGTCCGTGGCGGCGGATGCTCGGGCTTCCAGTATGCGCTGGCCTTCGACGAGCAGCGCGACGGCGACTCCGTGTTCCAGGACAAGGGAATCCGCCTGCTGGTCGACACGCCGAGCCTGCCCTACGTGGAGGGCTCGATGATCGATTTCGTGGACGGCCTTCAGGGCGCCGGCTTCAAGGTTGAGAACCCCAACGTGATCGCCGCCTGTGGCTGTGGCTCCTCCTTCCGCGTCGCGGAGGAGGAGGAAGTCTCCGCGGTCTAGGCTCGGCGCCCGGGTCTAGGCCCGGCGCCCCTTCACATGGGCGTGGCGCTCAGCGAGCGCCACAGAAACAGTGCGCCCAGCGTGCGGTGTGGACGCCAACCCTCGGCGATGCGCTCCATCTCGGGCGCTGTGGGCATCTCCGGCAGCCCGTACACCGCCTGAAACGCCTTGCGGATGCCCAGGTCGCCGACCGGCAGCACATCGGGCCGGTTGAGGTGAAAGATCAGGAACATGTCCGCGCTCCATTGCCCGATGCCCTTGACCGTGGTCAGCGCGGCGATCACCTCGGCGTCGGGGAGTTCGAGCCAGGTGGTCGAGCGCGAGCGATCCGTCGAGCACGTGCTCGGCCAGCGAGCGCAGGTAGCGGACCTTGGCGTGCGAGAGCCCCGCGGCGACACGCAGCTCATCGGGGTCTTCGGCGAGCACCTCATCGGGTGTCGGCAGGCGCCCGTGATAGCGCTCGGTCAGCTTGCGCTGGATCGCGCTGGCGGCCCGGGTGGACAACTGCTGGCCGATGATGGCCCGCACCAGCGCGCCGTAGTGGTCTGAGGGGATGCCCGCGGGCCGCTCCTCAGCGTTCTCGAGCCCGATCTCGTCGATCAGTGCCCGCAGCACCGGATCGGCGGCGCGGAGGTGCTCGATCGCGACGCTCGGGTCGGTGATCACCGCCACCACGTCCTCCGGCGCCGGGTCAGGGCGCGGTGACCGAGAGCGCGGCGCCGTCAAGCGCGCCCAGCGCCCGCTCCACCGAGCACGAGATGCAGGTGAAGGTCGGCGTGTCGCGCAGGGTGTAGGAGCTGGACTCGGTGGTGCGCAGCCGCTGCACGAGGTCCAGGAAGTCGCGCCGGGTTGTCGGTCTCGAACGCGACGACGAACTCCTGGTCGTCGAGGCCGAACGAGTAGCTCGTGTTCAGGTCGACCGACGGGTACTCGCGACCGATCTTGATGTGCTCCTGCATGATCCGCCAGCGCTCGTCGGCGGGCAGCAGCGTACCAGGCGCGCGTCTTGACGAACGGATAGACGAACAGGTACTTGCCGTAGCCGGGTCGAACTTCCAGACGAGACTCGTCCGAGTACTCCGACGGCTTGGTCATCGCCAGCAGCGAATACGGAACCGTGCACCACTTCATCAGCCCGCTCTGGGCCAGCACGACGTGGAACTCGTGGATGCGTTCCAGGTTCTGCGCCTGGCTGAGCAGCATCAGGTCGGCGTCGCCGCGCGTGCCCACCAGCGAGAAGGACCGGAGCAGGTGCCCGTCGGCAAAATCCTCGCATGCGGCCATGAACTCCCGCTTGTCCGCGGCGCGCTGCTCCTCGTCGAGCCGCCGCCAGGCCGGATCGACCTTCAGGAAGGTGTATTTGACGAAATGACGTGTCGGCATCCGAGCCCGATGATAGCGCCGCGCAATCACTGAATCCGGACCGCTCCAGTCGATAGCATGAGGAAGATGCGGATCGCGCTGGTTTCGCCGTATTCGTGGACCTATCCGGGGGGCGTGACAAGGCACATCGAAGCGCTGGCCGAGCGCTTCATCGAGCAGGCGGCACCACGTGCGCGTGCTCGCGCCGTATGACGCTGCTCGATCTGCGTTCGCGCATCCTGCACCGCGGGGCCACGCCGCAGTCGCTGCCCGCGCCCGATTACCTCGTCCCGTTCGGGCGCACCGTCGGCTTCAAGGCCAACGGCGCCGTGTCGAACCTGTCGATCACGCCGCACGGCGTCGCCGCCACGCAGACCGAGCTGCGCACCGGCGAAGCTACGACGTCGTCCACATCCACGAGCCCGTGGCGCCGCTGGCGAGCTGGATCGCCACGCAGCTGCACCGGCCTGCCGCTGGTCGGGCACGTTCCACTCCTTCTCCGAGAGCCGTGTACTCCAACGGACTCGCCAACCTGATCGGCGCGCGGCGGGTGCTCAACCGTCTGCACGTGCGGATCGCCGTCTCGGAGGCCGCGGCATGGACCGGGCCGGCGCTTCTTCGGCGGCCACTACCGGGTGATCCCCAACGGCGTTCACGTCGACCCGGAGGTGCTGGCCCGGGCCGGCACCAAGTCCCCGATCGGGACCGGCTGCGGATCGTGTTCGTCGGCCAGGCCGTCGAGCGCAAGGGGCTGCCGCTGCTGCTGCGCGCGTTCGAGGCGCTGCGCGAGCACATCCCCACCGAGCTGACCGTGATCGGGCCCACCGCCGAGGAGCTCTCGCCGCTGATGCTCGACGACCGCGGCGTGCGCGTGCTGGGCAAGGTCGATGACGACGCGCAAGCGCGAGGAGCTCGAGCCGCCGACGTGCTGTGCGCCCCGTCGCTGCGCGGCGAGAGCTTCGGCATGGTGCTGACCGAGGCGTTCGCCGCCGGCACCCCGGTGGTCGCCTCCGACATCGCCGGCTATCGCGACGTCGTGCGCAACGGCGTCGACGGGGTGCTGGTGCCGCCCGCCGATCCGCAGGCGCTGGCCGAGGTCGCTGCGCGACCTGCTACGACGAGCCCGAGCGGCGGGTGCGAGATGTCGCGCGCCGCCGCCGCCGACGTGCGAGCGCTTCGCCTGGCCGCACGTGGCCGACCAGGTGATGGGCGCCTACGAGGACGCGATCGCCGTCCCCGAACCCGGCCAGGGCGACGCAGCGCGCCGCGGTGGCCGTCGGCCTTCGCACCGGCCGATCTGAAGCCCCACGCCCCGCCCGCAAGCTGCCGAGCCTGGAGCCGCGCCGCCGCGTCTCGGCGCCCCGCCCGTGGTCACCGCGGCCCGGCGCGCGGCGATGGCCCTCGTCTCGGTGCGGCGGCCTCTGCTGCTGGCCTGCAAGGCGCTGAGCACGATCGGGCTCGAGCAACATCGCTCACGCGCTGGTCGACCTCCAGCCCGTCCTTCGTGATCCTCGGCCTCGGCGTGATGTGCGGCGCGATGGCGCTGCGCGCGCTCTCCTGGCACGCGATCCTGCGCGCCGCGCTGCCCAAGGCGCCGGGTCAGGCTCTCCGATGCGATGCAGGGCACGTTCATCGGCGTGCTGATGTCGTCGACGCTACCCGCGCGCCTGGGCGAGCCCTCGCGCGCGCTCGTGGTGGCCCGGCGCACCGGCCGGCCCGCGTGAGAACCTGCCGGTCGTGCTGGGCACGGTCGTCTCCCAGACGCTGATCAACATCGTCGCCCTGATCGTGCTCGGCGCCGTCATGTTCTCGTCGGTCGACCTGTTCAACGGGCACCAGAACGCCCTGCTGATGGCGGCGATCGCGCCGGTGGCGCTGCTGCTCATCGTTCTGGTCTCGCCGCTGATCCTGCGCCACGGAGCGCGGCGCGCGTTCGGGCGCCTCCAGGCTCTGCGTCGCCCAGGCCCGCCGGGCGCATGACTCGGCGTGCGCGCCGGCCTGGCCGTCTTCCGCCGACCCAAGCTCGGGGCGATCGCCGCCGTCGCCCAGTTGGGCGCCTGGGCGCTGCAGTGGGCTGTCCTGCTACATCCTGCTCGTGGCCCTCGGCCTCAATCACCAGGCGGGGTGGCCGCAGCCGCGGCGGTCCTGTTCGCGGTCAACATCACCGCCGTGCTGCCGGCGACGCCCGCCAACCTCGGTGTCTTCCAGGCCGCCTGCGCCGCCGTCCTGCACGCCGGCTGGCACGTCGGGCTGGGCACCGGCGTCGCCTACGGCGTGATCCTGCAGGCGGTCGAGGTCTCGACCGCCATCCTCATGGGCACGCCCGCGCTGCTCAAGGAGGGAATGTCATGGCGCGAGGTGCGCCTGCGCGCCATGCACGCCGCTCCGGTCAAGCTTCCGGCGCGCCCCCATCGCTCGTCGGGGCGGGGCTCGGGCGCGTTGGACTCCAACGCCTGACGTAGCAGTGCTTCAGGACCCGGTGTCGTGCAGCACTAATCGCCGCTGACCGCGCGAGCCGGTGTGCCCCCGTTGACGGGGAGCGGCGCGCCCTCCTCGAGGCGCTCGATCTGAGACTCGCTCAGCGACGGGCCGCCCGCCGCCTGGAAGACCTCGATGGAGGAGATGAGGTTCCCACGCAGTCGCGCCACCCACATGATGCTGCCCAGCACACGCTCCCCGGGGCGCCGTCCCTCGACGCGCCCGAACCCGATCACCGAGTCCTGGGCCTGTCGGAAGGTCAGCATGGTCAGGCTCAGGTCGTCCCACACCGTCGCCACGTCACGCAGGTAGGCGAGCACGCCCTCGTGGCCGCGGTAGGGCGTGGTGCGCTCCACCCGCTTGGCGGTGGCGAACGAGCGCAGCACGAACTCCGGATGGCAGAGCGCGAGGATCGCGTCGACGTCGCGCCGGGCGAACGCCTCAAAGCCGGCGACGACGATGCCGACCGAGTCGGTGTCCGGCGCGGGGGCGGCTCCGGGGCACCGCGCCGGCACCGGGTTGCCGCTGCACACGTGTGAGGCCATCGGCGCGGGGCGGCCGAACAGATAGCCCTGGGCGAGGTCGACGCCCATGTCACGGAGCATGAGGAGGGTCTCCTCGTCCTCCACGCCCTCGGCGATCGTCGTCTGGTTGAACTCTCGGGCGAGGGCGACGATCCCGCGCACGACGCGCGCGTCGGTCTCGTTCGAGGTCAAATCGCGGACGAAGTCGATGTCGATCTTGAGGTGGTCCGCGGGCAGGTGCTTGAGGTATTGGAGGCTGGAGAAGCCGGTGCCGAAGTCGTCGAGCGCCAGGCGACAGCCGAGCTCACGGACGCGCTCGGCGAAGGCCCGCCCCGCCTCGGTCTGCCCGACGAACGCGGTCTCGGTGACCTCCACCACCAGCAGCGAGGGATCCACGCCGGACTCGTGCACTGCGGTGGCCAGCTCGCGCAGGATGTCGGGGTCGCCGATCGAGCGGCCCGAGAGGTTGAACTCGGTGGGCACGCCCCCGGCGGCGATCTGCACGGCCCGCCGGATCACCCAACGATCGATCTCGGAGATGAGGCCGTAGCGCTCGGCCGCGGGGAGGAACGCTCCGGGCGCGATGATTTCCCCGTCCTCTGAGCGCATCCGCAGCAGCAGCTCGTGCTGGACGGTCTGGCCGGTCATCAGATCCACGATGGGCTGCTCGTAGAGGACGAAACGATCCTGGTCCAGGGCGTCGCGGATGCGGCCGAGCCACAGCGCCTCCTCGACATCGTGCTCCAGCCGCGACTCACGCTCCTTGCGGTCGGTGATGTCGACCAGTTGCGAGTGGAAAGCCTCGACCGATCCGTCCTCACGGCGCACCGGCGCCCAATGCAGCAGGCCCCACAGGATGCTGCCGTCGCCGCGCAGGAAGCGCTGCTCGGCGGTGAAGGAGTCGATCTCGCCGCGCAGCATGTCCTCGCGCGCGCGCCGCAGTACGGCCAGATCTTCCTCCGGGACGATGCAGCTGATCCTCTGGCCGATGAGTTCGTCGGGCGAGCGGGCCAGCATCCGGCACATCGCCTCGTTGACCCGCACGCACCGGCCCTCGACCGGGTCGGCCAACGACATGCCGATGGGCGCCGCGTCAAAGCCCTCGCGGAAGAGGTGCTCGGCGGCCAGGCGCCGGCGGTCGGTCTCGCGCTCTTCCGTGACGTCGAGGACCGCGCCCCGGAGATGCTCCCGGCGGCCGTCAGGCTCGGTGACCGCCTCGGCCTGCAGCGAGAGGGTGCGCACGATGCCGCTGGGCAGGACGACCCGGTACTCGCAGCTCGTTGACCCGTGCAGCACGCACTGCTCTCCGATGCCCGCCACCAGCTCCCGGTCCGCCGGGTGCACCAGCTCCAAGTGCGCGGACTTGTCCAGCGGCTGGTCCGCCTCAAGCTCCAACAGCTGGGCCAGGCCCGCGGAATACGTGATCTCGCCCGTGGCGACGACCAGCTCCCAGCTGCCCACGCCGACCATCCGCTCGGCCTCGCGCAGGCGCCCCTCGCTGCGGGCGAGGTCTGAGATCGTCCGCGCGCGGTCGGTCACGTCCTGCACCACGGCCACCACCGAGCCGATGATGCCCGCGCCGTCGGGGACGGGGACGAGCTGCATCAGGTACTGGTGGGTGCCGTCGTGGGTGTGGTACTCGAAAGCCTGGGGCTTGCCGGCCAGCGCGGCCTCATAGCGCGGTAGGAGGATCTCCACGGCATCGACGGGGAGGACGTGTTCGATGGTCTGGCCGATCCAGGTGTCGGTCTGCAGGCCGTGGGCCACGAAGGCGCCACCCTCGACGTGCACGATGCGCCGGGTGCAGTCCGTGATCAGGACAGCGGCAGGGGCGACCGCGCAGCCGGTGGCTGCCGGAGCCGAAGGGTGTGCGCGCCCCTCCCCAGTCCGCAGGGGGGACGCATCAAGAAACCGCGTCCTCACCCGGCGTGGTATCGGCGCGATTGATCAAATCTCCTCCCCACTTTGAGGGTTTCTGGACAGCTGCCCGAGCCGGCGTGTCCGCAGGAGAGGGCGCAGGTTGCGCCCGGGTGGGCCTCAGGCCTCGGCGAGCGCCGGTTCGTCCTCGGCGGCGCCGGGGGTGCCGGCGGGGTCCGAATCGGGCAGCGCGGCCATGAGGGTCGGGTCGCGCTCGGTACCGGCGATGAGCTCGTCGGCGGCCTGCTTGCCGGTCTTGGGCAGCATCCCGGACTTCATGCCGAAGTACACGGCCTGGGGGTGGTGAGCGACGATCGCCAGCGTCGACTGCTCGGGCTCCACGGCGTACCCGCCTGAGAGCCGCAGCCCGATCGAGGGGGCGTCGAGGAGATCGAAGACCTTGGTCAGCTCCGACTGCTCGGGGCAGGACGGATAGCCCCACGAGTAGCGCCGGCCCTGGGTGGGGGAGGCCCCCAGCTCGGAGCGCACCCGAGCGTGCATCCACTCGGCCATCCCCTCGGCGGTCTGGACGCCGAGGCCGTGGACGAAGAGCTGCTCGGCGTACTCGCCCTCGGCCTCCAGCGAGGCCATGAGCTCGGTGACCTCCTCGCCGGCGGTCACCGCCTGCAGGGCGACGACATCGATCTCGCCTGAATTCAGCGGGCGGTAGAAGTCGGCCAGGCAGATGCGGTCGTGGCGGGGCTGGCGCGGGAAGACCAGGCGGTGCAGCTCACGCGGGTTGGCGGGGTCGAAGTCCTCGGGGTCCCAGACGATCAGCTCGTTGCCGTCCGAGTTGCATGGGAAGTAGCCGAGCAGGGCGCGGGGACGCAGGTAGGTCTGCTCGCGCCACATCCGCTCCAGGCGGGGCTGGAAGTCATCACGCAGCAGCTGGGTCCAGGCGTCGCCCTTGACGCCACGCCCGCCCCAGTGCAGCTTGAACAGCACGTGGGTGTCGAGGTGGCGGTAGACCTCGTCCATCGGCACCTCGAGCTCGCGCACGCCCCAGTACGGCGGCTCGGGCACCGGGGTGTCGGTGGCGGCGGCGCTGCGGACCGAGGCGTCGGTGACGTCGGGCGCGTCGGTGTCCTGGAGCACCGGGGTGTCGCGCAGCTTCTTGGCCGCGGCGCGGGTCGCGTCGACCAGTTGCGCGGCCCGCTCTGGGTCGATCAGCTGGTCCACCTTGGCCAGGCCCTCGAACGCGTCCTTGCAGTAGAAGACGCCCGGGTCGTAGACATCGTCTGCCTCGGTGCCGTGGGGGTACAGGATCCGCAGGCCGAAGTTGCGGTTGATGGCCGCGCCGCCGATCAGCACCGGGAAGTCGAGCTTGCGCGCGTGCAGCTCCTGGACCGCGGCGGGCATCTGCTTGGACGTCGAGACCAGCAGCGCCGAGAGGCCGATCGCGGTGGCCTGGTGCTCGACGGCGGCGTCGAGGATGGTGGAGATCGGCACCTGCTTGCCCAGGTCCACCACCGAGTAGCCGTTGTTGGTGAGGATCGTGTTGACCAGCGATTTGCCGATGTCGTGCACGTCGCCGAACACGGTGGCCAGCACGACCGTGCCCTTCGTGTAACCCTCGAGCTTGTCGAGGTACTGCTCGAGCTGGGCCACGGCGCGCTTCATGACCTCGGCCGACTGCAGCACGAAGGGGAGGATCAGCTCGCCGGCGCCGAATTTGTCGCCGACCTCTTTCATCGCCGGCAGGAGCACGGTGTTGAGCGTCGGAACAGCGCCGATCTTCTCGACGCTGCGGTCGATCCACTCCTCCACGCCCTCTCTCTTGCGGCGCAGGATGTGGAAGTGCAGCGCCTCCTCGGGCTCCATGCCCTCGGTGGGGTCGGCCTTGGCCGCACCGTCGTCTTCCGCGGGCCCCTTGGATTCGAAGTGGGCGATGAAGCGCTCCAGGGCGTCGTCGCGCCGGTCGAAGACCAGGTCGTCGGCCAACTCGCGCTCCTCGGCGGGGATCTCGGAGTACGGGGTGATGTGGTTGGGGTTGACCATGGCCAGGTCCAGTCCCGCCTCGACGCAGTGATGCAAAAAGACGCTGTTGAGCACCGAGCGCGCGGGCAGGCCCACCCCGAAGGAGACGTTGGAGACGCCCAGCGATGTCTGAACGCCGGGGATCTCGGTCTTGATCGCGCGGATCCCGTCGATGGTGGCCACCGCGCTCGGGCGCCACTCGGGATCGCCGGTGGTCAGCGTGAAGGTCAGGCAGTCGAAGATGAGCGCGTCGGGGTCCAGGCCGTGCTCCTCGCAGCACAGCTCGGTGATCCGCCTGGCGACCTCCAGCTTGCGCTCCGCGGTCTTGGCCATGCCGACCTCGTCGATGGTCAGTGCGATCACAGCGGCGCCATGCTCCTTGGCCAGCGGCACGACGCGGTCGAGCTTGTCGCGTCCGGCCTCCAGGTTGATCGAGTTGACGATCGCGCGCCCGGGGATCTGCTCAAGCGCGGTCTCGATCACGTCGGGCTCGGTTGAGTCGACCTGGATCGGAGCGGGCTGGCTCAGCGAGATCCGCTTGACCACCTCGCGCATCTGGTCGGCCTCGTCCTGGCGCTCGGTGAGCGCGACACAGACGTCGAGCACGTGGGCGCCGCCGGTGACCTGGTCCTCGGCGACCACCGTCAGACCGTCATAGTCGTTGGCCAGGAGCAGCTCCTTGGCCTTGCGCGAGCCCTGCGAGTTCACGCGCTCGCCCACCAGGGTCGGGCGCGGGGACTGGACCATCGGCGTGGCCGCGATCATCGAGCTGACATGCGCGGGGCGCCGCTCGGGCCGCTCGCTGGGAGTGTGGTCTAGACGCGCTCCGCGATGGCCTCGATGTGCGCCGGAGTGGTGCCGCAGCACCCGCCGACGATCGAGACCCCGTAGCGCTCGACGAACTCGCCCAGGGTGTCGGCCAGCGGGCCTGGCTCCTCGGGGAAGATCGTCTCGCCATTGGGCCCCTGCTGGGGAAGGCCTGCGTTGGGGATGCAGTGGACGGGCAGCGAGCAGAACTCGCCCAGGAAGCGGACGGCGTCGCGCATGTCCTCGGGGCCGGTGGAGCAATTGAGGCCGATGATGTCGACCTTCAGCGCCTCGAGCGTGGCCAGCACCGCGCTGATGTCGGTGCCCAGGAGCATCTTGCCGCCGTTGGGCAACAGCGAGACGCTGCACTGGATCGGAACCGCGCGGCCCAGCTCCTTGGCCGCGTCGCGCACGCCGAACACCGCCGCCTTGAGCTCCAGGATGTCCTGCGTGGTCTCGATGATGATCAGGTCCACGCCGCCCTCGATGAGCCCGCTGGCCTGCTCGGCGAACACGGTCCTCAGTTCCGGGAACGTGATCTGGCCGAGCGTCGGGTCGTCGGAGGCGGGCAAGAAGCCCGTCGGCCCGATGGCACCGGCCACGAAACGGTCCTCGCCCGCGGCCTTGCGGGCGATCTGCGCCCCCTTGAGGTTGATCTCGTGGGTGTGATCCTCAAGCCCCCACTCCGAGAGCTTCAGCCGGCTTGCCTGGAACGTGTCGGTCTCCACCACCTGCGCGCCCGCGTCGAGCATCGAGGTGTGCACGCCCTCGATCACGTCGGGCCGGTTGAGCACCAGTGCCTCGTGGCAGCGGCCGGGCAGCCGGTAATCCTTCTCCAGGCTCAGGTCGAACTGCTCGAGCGTCGCGCCCATTCCGCCATCGAAGACGACGATGCGCTCGCGCGTGGCGGCCAGGAAATCCCGCATGCTCGAGGAGGCTAGCAACCTTGACACATTCATGTCAACGTTGGGTGGGGGCGGGGACTTGCGCGGGGAGCGTCCGTGCTGCGCGAAGCAGGGTATCGGCGCACGTCAACTGCCTGCTGGGGAAGGGGGGAAGGGTGTCGGCGCGGGTGGTGGGAATTGGTGTGTTTGCAGGGGGTTGTGGGAGAATTTGCTTGCTCCTGAATCAAAATCTCCCACGACCCCGCCGAGGGCCACCATCAGCGCCGAGGCCGCCCCACGCTCCCCACTCGATAGCCCGCCGTTGACGTGCGCCGATGCCCTGCGCCACGCAGGTCCACCACGCGACCACCGGCACCCGACAGCGAAGCGAGCTATCGCGCGGTCCAGCCCATGTCCATCGTCACCGGCACCCCGGTGAACGACCGCCCCGCCGGCCCCGCCAGGAACGCCACGACCTCGGCCACCTCGGAGGGCTCGATGAGCTCCTTGATCGCCTGCGGCGCCAGGATGACCTCCTCGAGCGCCCGGTCCTCCGAGATCCCGTGCGCGCGGGCCTGGTCGGGGATCTGGCCCTCCACCAGCGGCGTGCGCACGTAGCCGGGGCACACCGCGGTGGCGGCGATCCCGCGCGCGGCGCCCTCCAGGGCCAGCGTCTTGACCAGCCCCAGGAGGCCGTGCTTGGCCGCGACGTAGGCGGCCTTGTAGGGGGAGGCCACCAGGCTGTGGGCCGAGGCGATCGCGACGAAGCGCCCGTGGCCCGACTCCGAGAGGGCCTCCCAGCCATGGCGGGCGAGCAGGAAGGGGCTTGTGAGCATCAGGCTGAGGATCGTCTCCCAGCGCTCGACCGGGAACTCCTGGATGGGCGCGACGTGCTGGATACCGGCGCCGGCGACGATCGCGTCCAGCGCACCGAAGCGCTCCAGCGCGGTCGCCACGGCGCCCGCGTTGGCATCGGCGTCGGTGAGGTCGGCCTGGTGCGCGACGCCCGGCCCCTCGGGGTCGGGACGGAGGTCGACGGCGAGCACCTGCCAGCCGTCGTTGAGCATCCGAGTGGCCACGGCGCGGCCGATTCCGCTGGCCGCGCCGGTGACCAGCGCGACGTTAGAGCGCGACATTGACTCGGCCCTGATCTGTACACGCTACGGGCATCCGCGCATCCTATGCGACCCCCGCCACTTGTCGGTGGTGCAAGCCCGGGTGCTTAATCTGCGCGGCGTATGGGTAAAGCTCGCCTATGCGGAGCGTTGCGCGGAATCTCAACGAGACCTACGAGGCCTCGCCTCGGTCGGTCGCCGAGGGGCGATCGAAGCTGGCGGACTTCGCCGCCAAGGTGGGCGCGACGCCCAGCCAGATCGACGCCGTGCGGTTGGCGGCGTCCGAAGCTCTGACCAACTCGGTGCTGCACGCCTATCGCGGCGGTCCGGGTCTCATCTACGTCAATGCCGCCGTTGCGTCGGAGGAGCTTTGGATCCTGATCTCAGACGACGGCTGCGGCCTGAAGCCGCGGGCCGATCGACCCGGGCTCGGACTCGGGCTGGGGCTGATCTCCGAGGTGAGCGACGACTTCGCGATCGTGTCTCGTGCCACAGGCGGGACCGAGGTGCGAATTCGCTTCAACCTGGTGACCGCCGAGGCCCGCCTGCCCGAGGCGGCGCACGCCGAGCGCGTGCACGGTTCCACCGGGCGACGGGTGGGCTTCTCGCCTTCGATGTCAGTGGCCTAGCGGCGTAGGGCGACCACTGTGCCCGAGTCCGCGGAGGCGTACAGCGCCTCCAGCGTGCTCGCCTGGGCCTCGGCGTCGGCGCGGCCCAGCAGCGGGACTCCCTCCCCGCGGATGGCCGCGGCCAGGTTGTCGGCTTCCAGGCCGTAGGAATCGGTCACCGGGACATTGATGACCTCGGTGGTGTGGGAGCGGCGCAACTCGATTCCCGGTTTCCGGCAGTGCCACGGGTCCGCGACGAACAGGCTGCCCTCCTCGCCCACGACCTCCAGGTCGTGGCGGTCATCGAGGATGATCCCGGAGTCAAAGTGGGCCGCGACATCGCCGGGGAAGCGCATCCAGCCGGTGAAGCTCACGTCCACGCCGCCGCCGCCGACCACCTGAGTCCCGCTCACCAACTCGGGCTCTCCGGCCAGCAGGCGGGCAGCGCTCACGCAGTAGCAGCCGACATCCATCAGCGCGCCGCCGTCCAGTTCGGCGCTCAGCCGTACGTCGGCCGGATCGGAGAGGCGGAAGCTGAACGAGGCTCGGATGTGGCGCAGGCGCCCGATCGCGCCGGAGCTCACCAGCTCGACCAGTCGCGCGGTCTGCGGATGATGGCGGTACATGAACGCCTCCATGAGCAGGCGGTCGTGGCGCTCGGCGAGGTCAAACGCGGCGCGCACGTCGGCGGCACGCCGGCCCAGTGGCTTCTCGCAGAGCACGTGCTTGCCCGCCGCAAGCGCCCGGCCCGTCCACTCCAGGTGCAGCGAGTTGGGCAGCGAGATGTAGACGGCGTCGACGTCGGGGTCGGCGAGCAGCGCGTCGTAGCTGTCATATGCGCGCTCGATCCCCCGGTCGGCGGCGTAGCTCTCGGCGCGCGCAAGCTCACGGCTGGCCACCGCCAGCACCGCGGAGCCGCGCGACTGCGCCACCCCGGCGATGAATGCGTCATTGATGCGCGCCGTGGAGAGGAGGCCCCACTGCGTGGGCATCGTGCGCGGGCGGGTCAGGTGACGGTCAGACCTTGCGGTCCGCCGCCACTCCCGGGGTGTCGGCCTCGGCGGTCCCCAGGAGCTCCTCGCGGCTGGGTTTCACGTCGTCGATCGCGCTGCGCATGTCGTGGATTCCCTTGCCGATCGCACGTCCCACCTCGGGCAGTCGCTTGGGCCCCAGCACGAGCAGAGCGACGACGAGAACGACAAGGAGGTGCGTCGGTTGGAGAATGTTGTCGATGAACGGCACGAGCGGGAGAGTACAGAGTGGCTGACCGCGCGACTGCGTTTGCGCCCGGGCGCGTGAACCTCATCGGCGAGCACACCGACTACAACGAGGGTCTCGCGCTCCCGTTCGCCATCAGCGAGGGGGTCACCGTGCAGGCGAGGCGCAGCGGCGACAGCCGTTTCCAGGTGGTGGCCTCAGACCTCGACTCGTACGACACCTTCTCCCTGGACGAGATGGCTCCGATCGCCGGCTGGCGGGCCTTCCCCCGCGGCGCGGTCGGCGAGCTCAGCGCTGCCGGGTATCCCCTGGTCGGGGCGCGGCTGGAGATCGCCGGGACGGTCCCCCGCGGATCGGGCCTGTCCTCGTCGGCGGCGCTGGAGGTGGCGCTGTGCCTGGCCCTGCTCGCCGTGGCCGACCTTTCGCCCCCCGAGCGCCTGGACCTCGCGCGCCTGTGCTCGCGCGTGGAGAACGACTGGGTGGGCGCGCAGACCGGCCTGCTCGACCAGATCGCCTCGCTGTTCGGGGAGCCCGACAGCGCAATGTGTATCGACTTCCGGTCGCTGGAGGTCACCCCTGTGGCGCTCGAGCTCGACGGCTACCGGCTCGTCACCCTCGACTCGGGCGAGCGCCACGCCAACGCCGGCGGCGACGACCCCACCGCGGACGGCTATAACCAGCGTCGTGCCGAGTGTGTCCGTGCCGCCGAGCTGCTCGGTGTGAGGAGCCTGCGCGAGGCCACGCTCGACACCGTCGAGGCGCTGCCCGAGCCGTTGCGGTCTCGCGCACATCACGTCGTCACCGAGAACGAGCGCGTGCAGGACACCGTTGCCGCGCTGTCGAACGGAGACCTCGAGCGCGTCGGCGTGCTGCTCAACGCCTCGCACGCCAGCCTCCGCGACTGCTTTGCCATCTCGACCCCGACCGTGGAACGGACCGTCACGACGTTGCTCGACGCCGGCGCCATCGGGGCGCGAATCGTGGGCGGAGGGTTCGGGGGACACGTGTTGGGGCTGATGCCCCCCGCCACCGAGCCACCGCCGGGCGCGCTGGAGGTCGCGCCCGGCCCGGGAGCGCGGATCATCCGTTAGCGCTAACATCGCTGCGTGCTCCGGGAGGGCGGAGCGTTGGAGAGGAGCGAGCAGATGGACGTCGAGGACGACGAGAAAGCTCCGTCGCGGCCGCGGCGGCCCGCCATCATGTCTGACGTGGGGCGACTCGCCGGGGTGTCACACCAGACGGTGTCGCGCGTCATCAACGGCAGCCGGCACGTGAGCCCCGCGACCCGCGAGCGCGTCATGGCCGCGATGAGCGAGCTGGGTTATCGCCCCAACTCGATCGCCCGCGCGCTGGCGACGGGTCGCACCCGCACGCTCGGCGTGGTCAGCTTCGACACCACGCTCTACGGGCCGGCGTCGACACTGTTCGGCATCGAGCGCGCGGCGCACGAGGCGGGCTACTTCATCATGGTCGCCAGCCTCAAGGCCCTGGACCGCGCGTCGGTGGTGCAGGCGATCGAGCGACTGCGGGTGCAGGGCGTCGACGGTATCCTCGTCATCGTCTCCGAGGAGGAGTCCGCGGAGGCCCTGCTCCACGCCCCGCTCGATGTTCCCCTGGTGGCCGTGGAGGCGGGTCCTGACCGCGGGATCCCCGTGGTGGCGGTCGATCAGGCCGAGGGAGCCACTCTGGCCACGCGTCACCTGCTCGACCTCGGCCACAAGACGGTGCACCACATCACCGGACCCTTGAGCTCGATCGAGTCCCAGCTGCGCGCCGGCGGCTGGCGGACCACGCTCGAGGCCGCGGGCGCGCCGCGTCCCGAGCCGCTTATCGGCGACTGGAGCGCTCGCACCGGGTACCACCTGGGGCGACGGCTGAGCCGCGATCGGTCGCTGACGGCGGTGTTCGTGTCCAACGACCAGATGGCACTGGGCCTGCTGCGCGCCATGCACGAGGCGGGGCGGCGCATCCCGGAGGAGATCAGCGTCGTCGGGTTCGACGACATCCCCGAGTCGCCCTACTTCACCCCGCCGATGACCACCGTTCGCCAGGATTTCGGCGAAGTGGGGAGTCGCAGCCTGCGGGTCCTGGTGCGGACGATCGAGAGCGTCCAGGCGGGCGAACGGCCGCCCACGGGCTCGCTCGTGCCGCCCGAACTGGTGGTCCGCGCCAGCACCGCGGTGCCGCCGGACAACGATTGACAGGGATTCGATGTGATCGCTAACATGCGCGCGGGCTTGGACAGGAGAAGAGACTTATTGAGGGCCGCAGCCAAAAGCTGCCATCGAGGTGGTTGCGGACGAGGTTTAGCCTCGGTTAATGTGATTGGACAACCAACCCCGGCTTTGAAACGGTTGCGGGATCGGTAGTCCCGGAGAGGAGGAGCACCAGGTGTCTAAAGAAGAAGATGTTGTCCACGATGCCGTCGAACGACTGGAGTGGGACGAGCGCAAGGAAGAGGAAACGCCGTTCAAGAAGATGCGGCAGCTCACCCGCCGCACCGCGCTCACCGGTGGTGCCGCCGGTATCGGCGCCCTGATCCTGCAGGCCTGCGGAGGCTCGAGTTCGAGCTCGAGCAGTGGCGGGGGTTCCAGCTCCAGCGCTACTGCCACCGGAACCGCCTCGGCGGCCACCGGGGGGAGCGCTGCTTCTGGGATCTTCGGGTCCAGCACGGCCTACAAGTTCACGCTGGTCAACCACGTCACCACCAACCCGTTCTTCACGCCGACGCAGAACGGCGCGGCCGATGCGTGCAAGCTCCTCGGCTGCTCCTATCAGTGGACCGGCTCGCAGACCGCCAACGTCGGCGAGATGGTCAACGCGTTCAACACGGCGATCAGCGCCGGTGTCAATGGCATCGGCTGTTGCCTCGTCGACCTGCATGCGTTCAATGCCCCGACGACGAAGGCGCTGGCGGCGAAGATCCCTGTACTGGCCTACAACGCCGACGCCGCGGGCAACGCCCGGCTGGCCTACATCGGCCAGGACCTGTTCGTCTCCGGCCAGGAGATGGGCCAGCACATCATCGAGCTGGTGCCTTCGGGCGACGTCGTGCTGTTCATCGCCACCCCCGGCGCGCTGAACATCCAGCCGCGAATTGACGGCGCGCAGCAGGCGCTCAAGTCGCACTCGGGCATCAAGGTCCACGTCGTGGCGACCGGGGCGGCCCTGCCGCAGGAGCTGTCGACGATCCAGTCCTACGCGACGGCGCACCCCGACACCAAGGGGTATTTCGCCGTCGACGGCGGGAGCACCCAGAGCATCGCCCAGGTGATCCAGAAGCAGAACCTGCGCTCAAAGGGGGTCAAGGGCGGCGGGTATGACCTCACCCCGATCACCCAGCAGCTCCTCGCGGCCGGGCAGATCGACTTCACGATCGACCAGCAGCCCTATCTGCAGGGCTTCCTGCCGATTCTGCAGCTCTACATGTACAACGTCAGCCAGACCCTCACCGGCCCGGCCGACACCAACACGGGTCTGAAGTTCCTCGACAAGACCACGGTGGGCCCGTACAACAGCACCAAGAGCCGGTACGAGGGTACGAGCAGTAGCGCCGGCGTCCAGAAGTCGTAGTCTTCTGGTCGGAACGATGGCCACCGCCTCGGACAAGACCGTCGCGACAGTGCCTCCCCCGAAGGGCCCAGCCGAGGGCTGGGCCCAGCGCGGGGGGGCGCTCAGCCTCGCGCAGCGCTTTCTGACGCTGCGCGAGGGCAGCATCATCGTCGTCACGCTCATCGCGTTCCTCTACTTCGCGCTATCGAGCGACCGCTTCCTCACCGGCAACAGTCTCAAGGCGCTGCTGCCGTACTTCGCGCCGTTCGCGATCATGGCGGCCGGCGAGGTGTTCGTGATGATCAACGGCGAGATCGACCTCTCGGTTGGCGCCGTGTATCTGTTCACGCCGTTCATCTTCTACAAGCTGAGCGCCAACGTCGGCCTGCCGCTCATCCCGGCGATGATCGGAGCACTGATCGTGTCGTGCCTCGTCGGCCTCTTCAACGGGCTGGTGGTCGCCTACGTCGGCATCGCGTCGTTCACGACGACCCTGGGAACGTTGTTCACATTGGACGGGCTCACGCTCATCATCTCCCACGCCTCCCAGGTGACCACGCCGGGCACCTCGGTGATCAAGGTGGGGACGTTCGCGCAGATCTTCGGCGGCGGGACGTACTCGGAGCTGTTCTGGGCGATCGCGATCACAATCGTGCTCCAGTTGCTGTTGTCCCTGTCGCGATGGGGCATCTACACCGTCTCGGTGGGCGGGAACCGGCTCGGCGCCTCCGAGGCCGGCGTCGCGACGCGACGCGTGCTCACCGGCAACTTCGTCATGTGCGCGCTGCTGGCCGGCTTCGTCGGCATCCTCGAGGCGGTCCGGTCCGCGTCGATAACGCCGGACCCCTCGGGCTCCAACGCGATCCTGTTCCAGGTCATCGCCGCCGCGGTGATCGGTGGCACGCTGCTCCAGGGCGGGTCGGGGACGGTGGTCGGGGCGTTCATCGGTGCCATCTTCCTCGGGGTGCTTCAGGACGGACTCATCATCAAGGGCGTCAGCGCCAACTACTTCCTCTTCTATCTCGGCCTCGCGGTCCTCATCGCGATGGCCTTCAACACGTACGTGTCGCGTGTGCGGACAGGGTCAGGCCGTGGCGGATAACACGACACCCGCCGAGCACATCGTCGCGCCCGCGGCAGCGGACGACGACGTCATGCGCGTCGAGCACATCGCCAAGCGCTTCGGCCCCACCGTGGCGCTGCGCGACATCAACCTCCATCTGCGCAGGGGCGAGGTGCTGGGGCTGCTGGGAGACAACGGCGCCGGCAAGTCCACGCTGATCAAGATCCTCTGCGGGTTCCAGAAGCAGGACGCCGGGACGATGTGGTGCAAGGGCGAGGACTACGCGCCCAAGAGCGTCGACGACGCCCGCAAGCGCGGCGTCGACACCGTGTTCCAGGACCTGGCGCTCGTCAACCAGCTGACCGTCTACCACAACCTGTTCCTGCGCCGCGAGAGGGTCAAGACACCCATCCCGTTCCTCAACAACGCGCGGATGAAGCGCGAGGCGCGCAAGGCCCTGGACGAGATCGGGATCCACATCCCTCGCATCGACGTTCCGGCGGCCCGCCTGTCCGGCGGCCAGCGCCAGGCCATCGCCGTGGCGCGCACGATCTCCGGCGACTCCGACATCATCCTCCTCGATGAGCCGCTGGCCGCGATGGGGGCCAAGGAGGGCGCGATGATCCTCGACCTCATTGCGCGCCTCAAGGACGAGGGCAACGTCTCGATCATCATGATCCTCCACAACTACGTGCACGTCCTGACCGCCTGCGATCGGGTCAACCTCATCCAGGAGGGTGTCATCTCCCTGGACAAGCCCACCTCGGAGACCTCAGTGGAGGAGCTCACCGAGATCGTCGTGGAGGAATATCGGCGCGCGCGCCTGGAGGCCCAGGTCGGCGACGGCGCCCGCAACGCCGCCGCCGCCGCTCCGGTGCCCGAGCAAACCGAGACGTGACCCACGCCGCGGTGGCTCTGACATGAGCCCGCGGGAGTGTGCGATCGGGGTCGACTTCGGCACGGAGTCCGGCCGCGTGCTCGTGCTCGACGCTCGCCGGGGCGAGGAGCTCGGCGTCAGCGTCGTTCCGTATCCCAGCGCCGTGATCGATCGCGCGCTGCCCTCCACGGGTGAGCGGCTCCCCGTCGACTGGGCGCTCCAGGACCCCGACGACTGGGTCAAGGTGCTCGAGGACGGCATCCCGGCGGCCGTTGCCGACGCCGGCATCGCGCCCGAGGAGGTGGTCGGCCTCGGCGTCGACTTCACCTCGTGCACGGTGCTCCCGGTCACCGACGATGGCACGCCGCTCTGCACCCTGCAGGAGTTTCGCGAACGCCGCCACGCCTGGCCCAAGTTGTGGAAGCACCACGCCGCCCAGCCGATCGCCGATCGCCTCAACGAGGTGGCGCTCGAGCGCTCAGAGCCCTTCCTGGAGCGGTACGGCGGGCGCATCTCCTCGGAGTGGTACTTCCCCAAGCTGATCGAGGTGTGGTCCGAGGATCGCGAGATCTACGACGCCTGCGCGGCGTTCATCGAGGCGACCGACTGGATCATCTGGCATCTCACCGGGCGCGAGGTGCGTCAGAGCGCCACCGCGGGCTACAAGGCGATGTGGTCGCCGGCGGAGGGGCTGCCGCCGACTGCGTACTTCGAGGCCGCCTACCCGGGGTTCTCACAGCCGGCCGAGAAGCTCGGGACCGAGTTCGTCGCGCTGGGCACGCGCGCCGGCACGTTGACCGCCGAGCGCGCTCAGCGGCTGGGTCTGACCGAGGACGTTGCCGTCGCGGTCGGCAATGTCGATGCGTGGGTCTCGGTGCCGGGCGCGGGCGTGACGAGCCCAGAGACATTCGTGACCGTGATCGGCACCTCGACATGCTCGATGATCGTCAGCCCCGACGAGGTCCGCCTGCCCGGGATCACCGGCGTGGTGCGCGACGGGATCCTGCCCGGCCTCTACGGCTATGAGGCGGGCCAGGCGGCGGTGGGGGACATGTTGGCGTGGTTTGTGAGGACGCTCGACGGCGATCGCGACACCTACGCCCAGCTTGAGGAAGAGGCGGCACAGCTGCGCCCCGGCGAGACGGGCCTGGTGGCGCTGGACTGGTTCAACGGCAACCGCTCGATCCTCGCCGACGCCGACCTCACCGGCGCCATCTTCGGGCTCACCCTGCACAGTTCGCGCGGGGAGATCTACCGGTCGCTGCTGGAGGCGATCGCCTTCGGTAACCGGCGCATCATCGACAACTTCACCGAGCACGGCCTCGCGCTGTCTGAGATCGTCGCCGTCGGGGGGATCGCCGAGCGCAGCCCGCTCACCATGCAGCTCATCGCCGACACGAGCGGGATGAGCGTGCACGTCCCGACCTGGCGCGAGATCCCCGCGCGGGGCGCCGCGCTCTTCGGCGCGGTGGCGGCGGGGATCTACGACGACATCGACGCGGCGATCGCGGCGACCCGGCCGTCGGAGTCGCGCACCTACACGCCCGACCCGGCGGCCAAGGCTGTCTATGACCGGGTCTACGCGATCTACCGCACCCTGTATGAGTCGCTGGGCGTGACCGACGTGGGGCTGCTGCACGACCTCAAGAAGGTCCGCGCCGAGACCGGCGCGGCCTGAAGACGCGACGGTGGCGGACCTCGCCGAACTGCGCCACGCGGTGCTTAAGGCCAACCTGGCGCTGCCGGCTCACGGGCTGGTCAAGCTGACGTGGGGCAACGCCTCGGGCGTGGACCGCGACCGCGGGCTGATGGCGATCAAGGCCAGCGGGGTGGACTACGAGCACATGACCGCCGACGACGTGGTGCTCATCGATCTGGGCACCGGCGAGGTGGTCACCGATCCCGGGGTTGCGGATCCCGCCCACCCGCCGCGGCCCTCGACCGACACCCCGACGCACCGGGCGCTCTACAACGCCTTTGAGAGCATCGGCGGGATCGTCCACACACACTCGACGTGGGCGACGGCGTGGGCGCAGGCCGAGCAGGAGATCCCGCTGCTGGGCACCACCCACGCCGATCTGATGGCCGAGGCGGTCCCGCTCACACGCCAGCTCACCGCCGAGGAGATCGACCGCGACTACGAGGGCGAGACCGGCACGGTGCTCATCGAGCTCGTCGGCGACCGCGTCGAGGAGATCCCAGCGGCACTCGTCCGCGGCCACGCGCCCTTCTGCTGGGCGGCAACTCCCGCCGCCGCGGTCACGGTGGCGGTGACGCTCGAGGAGGTGGCCCGCCTCGCTCTGCTGACCCGGCTGGTCAGCCCCGACGGCGGCTCGCTCGCCGACGCGGTGCGCGACAAGCACTACCAGCGCAAGCACGGACCCGGCGCCTACTACGGCCAGCGCTGAGCTCTGCTACCAGCGGTCGTGCACGTGCTCGCGGATGAGCCGGTCGTACACGTCACGCACTCCGTCGAGCTGACGGGCGCGTAACGGCGCCAGGTCAGCGGCGGCGACGTTCTGGGCGACCTGCTCGGGGTTGCGCGCCCCCGGGATGACGGTGCTGACGCCCGGCTGGTCGATGACCCAGCGCAGGGCGAACTGGGCAAGGGTTGAGCCGTCGTCGACGAGCTCTGACAGCTCGCGGGCTGCCTGAGACCGATGTCGTACGGTACGCCCGCGAACGTCTCCCCGACGTCGAAGGCCTCGCCGTGGCGGTTGAAGTTGCGGTGGTCGGAGGCCGCGAATGTCGTGTTCTCGTCATAGCGCCCGGACAGCAGGCCTGAGGCCAGCGGGACCCGCGCGATGATGCCCGACGCCGGCCTCGCGCGCCGCGGGCAGCACCTCCTCCAGCGGCTTGAGGCGAAAGCAGTTGAGGATGATCTGGACGGTGGCGACGTGCGGGCGGGCGATCGCCGCCAGCGCCTGGGCGCTGGTCTCCACCGACACGCCATAGGCGGCGATGCGGCCGTCACTCACCATCTCGTCGAGCGCCTCGAAGACCGCCGTCGTTCTCATACACCCCGTCGGGCGGGCAGTGCAGCGCCACCAGGTCCAGTGTGTCCATGCCCAGGTTCTCGCGCGAGCGGTCGTTCCAGGCGAGGAAGTTCTCGCGGTTGTAGTTGATCGTCTCCTGGGCGACGCGTCGACCCATCTTCGTGGCCACGAACACCTCGGGGTGACGCTGGCGCAGGCGGGCGCAGAACATCTCTGAGCGGCCGTCGCCGTAAACGTCGGCGGTGTCGAAGAAGGTCACGCCGTGGTCGACCGCGGTCTCGAGCACTTCGTCGGCCGCCTCCTCTGAGACGTCGCCCCAGTCGGCACCGAGCTGCCATGTGCCCAGGCCGACGACGCTGACGCTGCGGTCCAGGCGGGCGATGGCTCGGGTCTCCACGCACGCATCCTTTCATGTGGGCGCCGAGCACCACCGTACCGTCCGTGAGCAGGCACAATGCACGGCATGAGCGAAGCGGGGATGCGGGCGGCCGTGGAGAAGATGCGCGGCGCCGGCGCCCACCCTGAGGCCATCCGGGCCTTCGAGCTTGCCTACGAGCGACTGGACTCGGGCGAGACCGCGATGCTGCCCAGCTCCGAGCTCGAGCCCGCGGGGGACGTGCCCGCGCTTGAGGACCTGCCCGCGGCCGACCCGGAGCGCGCCCTCTCGGGGGTGGTGGTGATCAAGCTCAACGGCGGGCTGGCCACGACGATGGGGCTGCAGCAGCCCAAGTCGCTCATGGAGGCCCGCGACGGCAAGTCGTTCCTGGAGATCATCATCGGCCAGACGCTCGCCCTGCGCCGGCGCCACGGGGTGGAGCTCCCGCTCGTGCTGATGGACTCCGACAGCACCAGGGAGCCGACGCTCGCCGAGTTGGCCCGCCATCCCGACCTGCGCAGTGATGGCATCGAGCCTGACTTCATGCAGTCAGTCGTCCCCAAGCTCGACGCCGAGACGCTCGAGCCGGTGAGCTGGCCACCCAATCCGGCGCTGGAGTGGAATCCGCCCGGACACGGCGACGTCTACGGGGCACTGCGGCGGTCGGGCATGCTCGACGCGCTGCTGCAGCGCGGCTTTCGCTACGCGATGATCTCCAACGCCGACAACCTGGGCTCCAGCGTCGACGCCCGGATCGCCGCTCACGTCGCCGACAACGAGCTTCCCTTCCTCATGGAGGTGGTCCAGGGGACCGAGGCCGACCGCAAGGGCGGGCACGTCGCGCGGCGCATCGCCGACGGCCGGCTCGTCCTGCGCGAGACCGCCCAGACCCCCGACTGCCGACCAGGAGTCCTTCCGCGACTACCGCAGGTGGCGCTGGTACAACACCAACACGCTATGGGTCGACCTGCAGGTGCTCGCCGAGCGCCTGGCGCGGTCAGAGGGCGTGCTCGAGCTGCCGCTCATCATCAACCGCAAGACCGTCGACCCGCGCGACGCCGACTCGACGCCGGTGATCCAGCTCGAGAGCGCGATGGGCGCGGCCATCGGGAGCTTCGCCGGCGCGGGCCTGCTGCACGTGCCTCGCACCCGGTTTGCGCCCGTCAAGACCACCGACGACCTCCTCGTCCTGCGCTCCGACGTCTACGAGGTCGGCGATGACCTGCGGGTCGAGCCGGTGCCCGGGCGCGCCGACAACCTTCCGTTCGTCGAGCTCGACAAGCGCTACTACCGCCTCATCGACGGGTTCGAGCAGCGCTTCCCGTCCGGGGCGCCGTCGCTGCGCGAGGCCGAGCGGCTGGTGGTCAAAGGCGACGTCACCTTCGGCGCCGGGGTCCGCGTCCGCGGCGCCGTGGAGCTCGACGCCGACGCGCCCACCACGCTCGAGCCGGGAACGGTGCTGGAGTCGTGAGTCCGGGCGCGCCCAACGGCTCGCCCACTGCCGAGAGCGGCGCTCCCGAACCGCCCCCGGCCGGCGCGATCACGATCGTGCTCGCCGACGACCACGAGGTCGTCCGCGCCGGCGCTGCGCATGCTGCTCGACGCCGAGCCCGGCTTCGCTGTGGTCTCCGAGGCCGGCGACGTCGCCCTGACCGAGCGCCGCGTGGCCGCCCATCGTCCGCGCGTCCTGGTCCTGGACATCAACATGCCCGAGGGCTCGAGCCTGCCCGCGATCCCGCGGCTGCGAGCGGCCTCACCGCAGACCAGCATCGTCGTCCTGACGATGCAGAACGACGCCGAGCTGGCACGCGAGGCGCTGCGGGCCGGGCGCCACGGGCTTCGTACTCAAGGAGTCGGCCAAGGAGGAGCTCATCCAGGCGGTGCGCCTCGCCGCCCAGGGCCGCACCTACCTCAACCCCGAGCTCGGTGCCCGGCTCGCCACCGAGGCGCGCGGTGCCGGCGGGCACGCCGGACGACCTCAGCGCCCGTGAGGTGGAGGTCCTGCGTCTCATCGCGCTGGGTCACACCAACACCGAGATCGCCTCTCAGCTGTTCTTCAGCGTGCGCACCGTGGAGTCACACCGGGCGCACATCCAGCAGAAGACCCAGAAGAGCTCGCGCGCCGAGCTGGTCGCCTACGCGCGCGAGAACGGGTTGCTCTAGCTGCGGTTGCTCGTAGCGGCCGCGACCACCCGCGCCGGCGATCTCGTTGCGCTGGCGGGCAGCGACGCCGAGGCCGGCACGGTTTGCACCAGCGTGCCCGGGGTCGCGCGCTGAGCCGCGGTGATGGCGGCGGAGGTGACCGTCGCCTTGTCATGGGGCTTGGCGACGGTCCACTTGACCCGGGCGATGCGGTAGCGCAGCAGCGCCGCCCAGGTCTGGGGCCCGATGATGCCGTCGGCGCGTCAGCCCGTGGGCGGTCTGGAAGGCCTCGACGTCGAGCAGCGTGTGGTAGCCGTAGTCGCCGGAGATCTGGATGGGGTAGCCCGCCGAGATGAGGTGCTCCTGCGCCCAGACGACGAGGTCGCCCGTGGTCGCTGGGGTTGACGTCGGCCATCGTCTTGTAGGGGACGTAGCCGGGGAGCGTCCCCGCCGGCCGCGACAGCGCGGTCCACATCGAGGCGCTGGCCTCCTGCCAGTCCCACCAGCTCACGCCCGGGGCGCCGTAGACGCGGGCGAGCTCGCGGAAGCGCACCATCTGGTGGGCCGGCGGTCGGCCGTAGACCTGGCCCAGCGGATAGATCGGGCCGCTGGTAGATGAGGTTGTAGGCGTAGGTGTGGCCGAAGACGTTGTCGGTGGTGGTGCCGATGTCGCGCCAGTACATCTGCGGCGCGTTGTACTGGGCGCCGCCGGGGCCCGAGGAACACCGAGTAGGGGAACGCGGGGTGGAAGTCGATGTAGGGGAAGCCGGCCAGGGCCAGCGGATAGCTGTAGCCGATGAGCGACCGCAGCCGCTTGATGTAGGTCTGCGCGGAGACGTACTTGCCCTCGTACTCAGACTCGGCGTCGATGATCAGGCAGTCGGCGCCGTCGTGGACGGCGGCGGCGCCCTTGTAGGCCTCGGTGACCGGGGCGTTGCCGTAGACGTACTGCCAGGCACATACCTTGATGCCGTTGGCGTGCAGCGCCGAGCACCAGCTGCGGGCGTGAACTGCGACCACATGTCGGTCCCGTCGCTGGACTTGATGATCAGCGTCGAGACGCCGAAGCGATGGGCGTCGGCGATGAGCGACGTGAGGCTGCCGCCGGTCTGACTTGGGCAGCTCCCAGATCCACATCGCCCGCCCGTTGAGCGGGTTGCCCGCGGCTGCTGCGCGGCGGTGTGCAGCGGTGCCGGCTCGGGTGCTGCCGCGCGGTGGCTGGCATGGCCGGCCACCGCCCAGCGACGCCACCGCCAGCGGCGAACGCCGGCGCCGGCGAGCGGCGCCGGCAGAGTAGCGACGCAGTAGAGATACGACCCGCAGCAGCCGCCGCACGTGCAGACCCCCACGACGGCCGCGCGCCACGCGGACTTCCAGCATACGGCGAGCCACCGTAGCGGAAAACCCGGTCGGCCGCTCGCAAGTTGCGGTGCGGGACCGGAGCCCCGCCCGCGCTTGCTATTTGCCCTGGCGCTTACTTGACGAACAGGATCTCGGAGTACTTGGGCAGCGGCCACAGGTCGTCGGCCACGACCTTCTCCAGCTTGTCGGCCGCGGCGCGCACCGCCTCCATCGCGGGGATGGTGGTGTCGCGCATGTACTCGGCGTGCTTGAGGAGATCGTCGTGCGGGCTGGTTCTCCTCGAGGTTGGCGCTCTCCAGCTCCTGGATCGCGTCCACGAAGCTCGACGATCAGCGCCTCGGTCTCGGAGGCCAGCTCGCCCATCTGGGCGCTGAGCAGCAGCGCCAGGTGGCGCGCCGACGCCGGCAGCAGCATCGTCTTGGCGATCGACGCGGCGGTCTCGGCCTCGATGTTGAGCTTGGTGACGTACTGCTCCAGCGAACACCTCGTAGCGGCTCTCCAGCTCGCGCTGGGAGAGGACGCCGTAGTTGGAGAACACGCGTCACGGTGTCGTCGGTCGACGCAGGTAGGGCAGCGCGTCGGGGGTGGCCGGCAGGTTCAGCAGCCCGCGCGACTCGGCCTCGGCGTGCCACTCCTCGGAGTAGTTGTCGCCGCCGAACACGATCTGCTTGTTGGCCGCGTAGCTGCGCTGCAGGATCGGCCGCAGCGCGGCCTCCAGCTCGGCGCCGCCCTCCAGCGCGTCCTCGAGCTCCTCGGCCAGGTAGTCGATCGGCCTCGGCGACGATCGTGTTGAGCACCGTGTTGGGCAGCGACAGCGACATGCTGGAGCCCAGCGCGCGGAACTCGAACTTGTTGCCGGTGAAGGCGAACGGGCTGGTGCGGTTGCGGTCGCCGCCGTGCATGCGGCAGCGGCGGCAGCACCGGCGTCCCGAGGCCCAGGAACGACTCCGGGCGTGGACTCGCCCACCTCGCCGCGCTCGATCGCGTTGAACACCTTCTCCAGCTCGGAGCCGAGGAAGATCGAGATGATCGCCGGCGGCGCCTCGTTGGCGCCCGAGGCGGTGATCCTGGCCGGGCGAGGCGATCGAGGCGCGCAGCAGCCCCTGGTGCTTGTTGACCGCCTGGATGACGGCGGCGCAGAAGAACAGGAACTGGAGGTTCTCGTGCGGGGTGTCGCCCGGCTCCAGCAGGTTCTCGCCGCCGTCGGTGCCCATCGACCAGTTGTTGTGCTTGCCCGAGCCGTTGACGCCGGCGAACGGCTTCTCGTGCAGCAGGCAGACGAGCCCGTAGCGGCGGGCCACGTTCTGCATGATCTGCATCGTCAGCTGCTGATGGTCGGCGCCGACGTTGGAGTTCTCGAAGATCGGCGCCAGCTCGTACTGGTTGGGCGCCACCTCGTTGTGGCGGGTCTTGACCGGAACGCCGAGCTTCTGCAGCTCGCGCTCGGTGTCGAGCATGTAGGCGAGGATCGCGCTCGGGGATCGAGCCGAAGTAGTGGTCGTCGAGCTCGTGGCCCTTGGGCGGCTTGGCGCCGAACAGCGTGCGTCCGGTGGTGATGAGGTCCGGGCGCTCGAAGAAGTACTGCTCGTCGATCAGGAAGTACTCCTGCTCGGGGCCGACGCGTGGTGAAGATCGCGCGCCGAGTCGCTGTTGCCGAACAGCTTCAGCGCCCGCATCGCCGACTTGGACAGCGCGTCCATCGAGCGCAGCAGCGGGATCTTGTGGTCCAGCGCCTCGCCGGTCCAGGACGCGAACGCGGTGGGGATGCACAGCAGCGCGCCGTTGGGGTTCTCCAGGATGAAGGCCGGGCTGGTCGGGTCCCAGGCGGTGTAGCCGCGGGCCTCGAACGTGGCGCGGATGCCGCCGGTGGGAAACGAGGAAGCGTCGGGCTCGCCCTGGATCAGCTCCTTGCCGGAGAACTCGGCCAGCGCCGTGCCCTCGCCGGTCGGGCCGTAGAAGCTGTCGTGCTTCTCGGCGGTGAGCCCGGTCAGCGGCTGGAAGACGTGCGTGTAGTGGGTGGCGCCCTTCTCCAGCGCCCACTCCTTCATCGCCAGGGCGACGGAGTCGGCGAGCGACGTGTCCAGCGCCTCGCCGCGGGCGAGCGTCTTGGAGAGCTTCTTGAAGACGTCCTTGGGCAGTCGCTGGCGCTGGATCGCCGGGCTGAAGACGTTGTCTCCGAAGACCTGGTTGTCGGAGAGCGGTGAGGTCGGGCGCTCCGATCCCGTGCCCGTTGGGGCTCCACTGCGCGGCGTGGACGTTCTGCTGGCGGATTGGCATTCTCTCTGGTTGTTCCTTCCTGATCCTGGGCGCGTCGGCGGCCGTGGCCAGGCGCGCGTCATTGGCCGGTCTCGTGGAGACTGACGGCCAAGCCTAGGCGACGTTTGCGCAGGGGTCACTATCCCAATGGCCAAACCGAGGCCCGCGAAGTCGGCCGGACGGCGAACAAATGTCGCTATTTGGGCGCTTGGCTCGCGGGCCGGGCCGACTGCTCAGGACGCATCGACCGCTCACCTGAGAGAATCACGGACGTGTCCATTGACGCCGAGATCGGCCCCGCCTCCGTCTACGCCCCGGACCCCGGCCGCTACGAGAAGCTGGACTACCGCCGCTGCGGGCGCAGCGGGCTGAAGCTGCCGCCGATCTCGCTGGGCCTGTGGCAGAACTTCGGCGACGACCGGCCCCTGGGCATCTCGCGCGCGATCCTGCGCCGCGCCTTCGACCTGGGCATCACCCACTTCGACCTGGCCAACAACTACGGGCCGCCCTACGGCTCGGCCGAGCTCAACTTCGGGCGCATCCTCGCCGAGGACTTCGCGCCACCTGCGCGACGAGCTGGTCATCTCGACCAAGGCCGGCTACGACATGTGGCCGGGCCCGTACGGCGACTGGGGGTCGCGCAAGTACCTGCTCGCCAGCCTGGACCAGAGCCTGACGCGGATGGGCCTGGACTACGTGGACATCTTCTACTCGCACCGGGCCGACCCCGAGACGCCGCTGGAGGAGACGATGGGCGCGCTGGACACGGCGGTGCGCCAGGGCAAGGCGCTGTACGTGGGGATCTCCTCCTACAGCCCGCGAGCGCACCGAGGAGGCGATCGAGATCCTGCGCCACCTCGGGACCCCGCTGCTCATCCACCAGCCGTCCTACTCGATGTTCAACCGCTGGATCGAGCCCGAGCTGCTCGGCGTGCTCGAGCGCGAGGGCGTGGGCTGCATCGCCTTCTCGCCGCTGGCCCAGGGGCTGCTCACCAACAAGTACCTCGACGGCATTCCCGAGGACTCGCGCGTGCGCCGCGGGCTGCACTTCTCCGAGGAGCTGATCACCGCCGAGAACGTCGCGCGCGTGCGCGGCGCTCAACGAGATCGCGCAGCGCCGCGGCCAGAGCCTGGCCCAGCTGGCGATCGCCTGGGTGCTGCGCGACCCGCGCGTCACCTCGGCGCTCGTCGGCGCCTCGAGCGTGGCCCAGCTGGAGAACAGCGTCGCGGCGCTGCAGAACGCCGACTTCGACGACGCCGAGCTGGCCGAGATCGACGAGTACGCCGTCGACGGCGCGCTCAACATCTGGCAGCAGTCCTCGGACACGCAGTAGTCGTTCCGGGTCGGGGGCGGTGGTGGGGGTCCCATGTCCGTGGGGCACGTCACGGGGCTGAACTGCTGGCTATCGAGGGGGAGAATCGAGGCGCCGGCGGGACGTGCCTCGTCTGGTGCACCGTATGCGGGCTTATTTTTCCGGACCGGCCGTCGAGGGCCGGCTGCGCCCCGGCTACTGCTTGGTGACGATCTGGCCGTTGTTGTTGACGTAGGACTGCGCGGGCGCTGGTCTTGACCTTGACCGCGAAGGTCCCGTGCGGCGCCGAGCCGTTGGCCAGGACCGCCTTGGCGTTGCCGTTCAGCGCCGGCGGCCACCTGCCAGGCGACGACGTGCTGGCCGGCCTGCACCGCGGTCACCGCCCAGTCGAAGCGTGCCGTCTTGCCCGGGGCCAGGCGTCCCAGCGCCCACGTGTTGGAGTACGCGGTCACCGCCGCGCCCTGGCCGCCGTTCAGGCAGCTGTAGCCGCACGCGCCCGGGGGCGCGGTCGATGATCCAGACGGGCGGGACGGGTTGGCCAGGTAGGCTCTGGTTGATGTTGGCCGCGAACGCCTGCGAGCTCGTGCCCTGGCCCTTCGGGGCCGGGTAGGAGCAGGTGACGTTGCAGATCGTGACCGCCACGTTGGGGATCGCCTTGCTGCCGGCGTTGCGCACGGCGATCACCAGGTGCGTGTGCTGGGCCAGGCGCTGCGAGGGCGGGAACGGTGGCGGTCGCTCACGTTCACCGGGAAGTTGCCGTTGCGGCTCCGACGCGGCCTGGTTGTGAGCCGCCGCCGCAGGCCGACAGGGCCAGGGCCAATCCGGCGCCGGCGACGATCACACAGATCCTCATGCTCCAGGCGCTCAACGCGGGCGGAACATACCACCAAGGCTGCTCGCCCAAACCCGCTCCGGCCGGCGGTGGCGGCGGTCAATACACCGGCGTTTGGTTCCCTGTTGGGATCCTCCCTTCTGGGTAGGCTTGTGCCAGCCTGAGACGTTGGAGCGGGCGCCAGATCCTCTGGGAGGAACGCACACCCTTGATCCGAGCAGTCGCCGACCGAGCGTTCCTGCCGACCAAATCCGTGCTGGAAGAGGTCGGCAACATGATGATCCTCACCGGCCGGACGCTCGTCTCCGCGGTGCGCCCGCCGTATCCCGTACGGCAGCGAGTTCGTCGGCCAGTTCCTGTTCGCGCTGCGGCTGTGCTGGTTCCCGCTGCTGATCTCGACCATCGCCTTCGGCTACGAGGCGCCCGGGTCTGCAGGCCGCGAACTTCCTGGTGCTGTTCGGCGCGCTCGACCGCCTCGGCGGCTTCTTCGTGCTCGCCTCGATCCGCGAGTTCGCGCCGTTCGTGGACGCGATCGTGCTCGCCGGCGTCGCCGGGACCGCGATCACCGCCGACCTCGGCGCCCGCAAGATCCGCGAGGAGCTCGACGCGCTGCAGGTGCTCGGCGTCGACCCGATCAAGAACCTCGTCGTCCCGCGCTTTTTGGCCCTGATGCTGGTCACCGGCCTGTTCGACATCTACGCGCTGATCTTCGGCGTGTTCGGCGGCATCCTCGCCACGCGTCGTCAACCACGCGCCGCTGGGCCCGTTCTTCGCCACCTTCTTCAACAACGCCGAGACCACTGACCTGTGGGGCTCGGTGGTCAAGACCACCCTGTTCGGCGCGATCATCGCCATCGTCTGCTGTTACAAGGGGATGACTGCGTCCGGAGGCGCCGAGGGGGTGGGGCGCGCTGTCAACCAGGCGGTCGTCATCGCCTTCCTGGGCGTGTTCGCGTTCAACTACGCGTTCACCCAGACGCTGCTGGCCACCCATCCCGAGATCACGACGATCATCAAGTAGGAGAGGGAGCACGTACGCATGAACGACCTCATCGTCACACCCAAGGGCTGGATCGAAGCCTTTGGGGAGATCGTCAAGTTCGGCGCCCAGATGGTCCGCGACGTGGCCACGCTGCGCGTGCTGCAAGTTCTTCGGCGAGGCCCTGCGCCAGGCGGGGATCCTCATCGTCTCCTCGACCCTGGTCATCTGGGGCCTGGTGTTCATCATCGGCCTGGAGTGCGGGATCGAGGGCGCCTACTTCACCTACGGCGAGGGGACGCCCGCGTACTCCGGCGTGTTCGCGGCGTGGTGTGACCTGCGCGAGCTGGTGCCGCTGGTCTTCGGCTACATGATGGCCGCCAAGGTCGGCACCGGGATCGTCGCCGAGCTGGGCTCGATGCGGATCTCGGACGAGATCGACGCGCTGGAGGTCATGGGCATCAGCGGGATGCGCTTCCTCTGCGCCACCCGCCTGCTGGCCGCGCTGCTCGTGCTCCCGTTCGTCTACCTGTGCTCGATCGGCGCCGGCTTCTTCGCCAGCTACCTGGCGGTGGTCCAGCAGATCGGCTACGTCTCGTCGGGCGGCTTCTTCTTGATCTTCTGGCAGTTCCAGAACCCGCCGGACCTCTTATACAGCTTGATAAAGGCCATGTCGATGGCGATCGTCATCGTCATCGTGGGCTGCTATTACGGGTACAACGCCAGTGGAGGCCCCGTCGGGGTCGGGACCGCGACGGCCAAGTCGATGGTCTTGAACCTCGTCTCGGTGCACCTCATCGGGATGCTCGGAACCCAGCTCTTCTGGGGGGCCAACCCCAGAGCACCAATCGGAGGCTGACACACGCACATGGATAACGCGAGCGAGGATCCGCGCCACATCTCAGATCAGAGCGAGGAGCACAGCGCCGAGGCGCGTGGCGCCCAGGTGGAGCTCTCGCCTGCGGAGCGCGAGGACCAGGTCAAGAGCGCGGCGCCCGACGGCGGCGAGATCCAGCAGTTGCCCGAGCAGCCGGCGGCCGAGGCGGACCGTGATGACGCCCCCGGCGACCGCAACGGGTCAGAGCGGTCAGGCTCGCGGGTGTCGGTCGTCGACGAGATCACCGCGGCCGGCGCCGCCTGACGGCGTCGGGCGACGACGAGTACAAGTGGCACACCTACAAGGTGTATCCGTCGGGCCGGCCCGACGCCGTCGAGTTCATCGACACCTACAAGTCGTTCGGCCGCTCGCACATCCTGCGCGGCCTGAACATGGGCCTGCCCGAGGGCATGGTGTCGATGATCCTGGGCCCGTCGGGCACCGGGAAGTCGGTGTGCATCAAGCACATGGTCGGGCTGCTGTACCCCGATCAAGGCGACATCCTCGTGCACGGCGCAGTCGGTGCCCGACATGGCCGACGACGACCTGTTCGACATGCGCAAGAAGTTCGGCCTGCTGTTCCAGGACGGCGCGCTGTTCGGGTCGATGGACCTCTACAACAACGTCGCCTTCCCGCTGCGCCAGCACACCGAGAAGGGCGAGGACGAGATCGAGGACATCGTCATGCGCCGCCTCAACGAGGTCGGCCTGGGCCACAGCCGCGACCAAGATGCCCAACGAGCTCTCGGGCGGGATGCGCAAGCGCGCCGGCTTCGCCCGTGCTCTGGTGCTGGAGCCCGACATCGTGCTCTTCGACGAGCCCGACTCCGGCCTGGACCCGGTGCGCACCGCCCTGCTGGGCGAGCTCATCCTGGAGATCCACCGCGACATGATGGACGAGGCCAAGCAGAACAGAAGGAGCACCTGCCGACGTTCTGCGTCATCACCCACGACATCATGAGCGCGCGCCGCGTCGCGGACTACATCAACGTCCTGTGGAAGGGCCGGATCGTGGAGGCCGGGCCCGCCGAGGACATGCTCAACTCGGACAACCCGTTCATCCGCCAGTTCCTCTCCGGGGAGTCGCAGGGCCCCCTGACGATGGACTAGAGGTAGCGCTGGTTCGCTTGCAGTCCGGGTAGCCTCGGCGCGATGAGGGCACGGATGTTCGAGAGGCTGTGCGGCGCCGCGGCGCGGCGCCCGCTGCTGACCGTCGGGATCGTCGCTCGCCCTTGCCGTCGGCGGCGGCATGCTGGCGCTGGGCCTGCGGCCGTCGGCCGGCATCGACACCTTCGTCAGCTCCTCGTCGGCCAGCTACAGGGCCACCGCCGACGATCAGCGCCACTTCGGCGACGACGCTGTCGTCATCCTCATCCGCGAGTCGCTGCCCAACCTGGTGGAGACCAAGGACCTGGGCACGCTCACCCAGCTCGAGGCCTGCCTGGCCGGCCAGTACGTGGTGGCCAACTCCACCGCTGCAGGCGTTCACGCCGGTCAAGGCCGGGACGCACGCGGCCTACGGCGGCCCGAACAGCCCGTGCGGGCACATCATGAGGTCACGCGTCACCCAGGTCGTCTACGGGCCGGGCACCTTCCTGAACCGCGCCGTGGCCGCGGTCAACACCGGCATCGAGTCACAGGTGTCCGCGGCCAGCCAGGCCACCAAGGCCGCCGAGGCCAAGGCCTACCAGCTCGCCATCGGCGAGGGCATGAGCAAGAAGAAGGCGCTGCAGGAGGCGACCGTCGGCCGGGCAGCTCGAGTACTCGTCGCAGCTCGCATCGCTGGAGCAGATGGCGGTGAGCTCGGGACTCAACGCGGTCCCGTCGATCGACGACCCCAACTTCATCCCGCAGATCGTGTTCGACCAGACACGCGGGGTCAACCAGCCCAAGGCCCGCTTCTCCTACCTGTTCCCCACCAAGGACTCGGCGCTGATCCAGGTCCGTCTGCGCTCGTCGCTGTCAGACGCCCAGCAGGCCCAGGCCATCACATGGATCCGCCAGGCGGTCGCGGATGCCGATGTTCCGCTCGGCCTACCACGGCACCTACACGATCACCGGCGTACCGGTGGTGATCAACGACCTCGCCGGCCAGATCACCGGCTCCATCGCCGGGCTGCTGATCGCGGCGCTGCTGGTGATGGCGGCGACGCTGCTGCTCGTCTTCCGCAACCGCTTCCGGCTGCTGCCGCTGGCGGTGGCCCTGGCCGCCACCGGCATCACCTTCGGGCTGCTGGCGGTGCTCGGCGCGACCCTGACGATGGCCTCGATCGCGGTCCTGCCGATCCTCATCGGCCTCGGCGTCGACTACGGGATCCAGTTCCAGGCGCGCGCCCAGGAGGCGCGGGTCGCCGCCGAGCGCTCCGGCGAGGGGCCGATGTCGGCGAGCCGGGCGGTGGCCCAGGCGGCGGCGCGGTCGGCCCCGGCCATCGCCACCGCCGCACTGGCCACCGCGACGGGCTTCCTCGTCCTGCTGCTCTCGCCGGTGCCGATGGTGCGCGGCTTCGGCCTGCTGCTGGTGGCCGGTATCGCGGTCGCCTTCCTGTGCGCCCTGACCGCGGGCTCGGCCGTGCTCGATCCTGGGCGAGCGCGACGGCGGCTGGCTGGGGGCGTCGTGGCGCGGTGCCGGGGAGATCCTCGGCCCGGTGGCGCGCGCGGATGGCCCGCGTCGGGCGGCGTCTCGCGCCTCGGCGCGCGGCCCGCGCGCGAAGGCCCCGTGTCGGCCGGGTCGGATGCGTCTCCGCCGTGCTGGCGCGCCCCGGGCGGGTGCTCGCCCTGGCTGCGGTGCTCGCGGTCATCGGCTGGGTCGCCGACACGCCAGACGGCGGTGCAGTCCGACGTGACCAAGCTCGTCCCCACGAGCATGCCGGCGCTGCACAACCTGCGCACGCTGGAGAAGGTGACCGGCGTCAGCGGCGAGATCGACGTCACCGTCCGCGGCCCCAACGTCGCCACCCCGGCGACGGTGAACTGGATGATCTCCTACGAGCGCCAGCTCCTCGGCCACTTCGGCTACCTGGAGGAGAAGGGGTGCGGCGCCGCCACGCTGTGCCCGGCGCTGTCCCTGCCCGACCTGTTCTCCGGCGCCAGCCAGTCGGGCGCGAGCGCCAGCACGAGCTTGACCCAGACGCAGATCTCCGCGTTCCTGGCCGCCGTGCCGCCCTACTTCTCCCAGGCGGTCATCACCCCCGACCACCGTGAGGCGACGCTGGCCTTCGGGATCCGGCTGATGCCGCTCTCGCGCCAGGAGCAGGTCATCGACTACATGCGCGCGCACCTGCATCCGCCGGCGGGAACGACCGCCGCGCTCGCCGGTCTCCCGGTGCTGGCCGCCGCAGGCCAACGCAGTCGCTGTCATCGACCTGGCACCGCTTCCTCACCCTGATCGCGGGCCTGCTCGCGGTGGCGCTCGTCCTGCTGGCGGTGCTGCGCCGGCGTGACCGCGCGCTCGTTCCGCTGGCGCCGATCGTCATGGCCACCGGCTGGTCGGCGCTCATCCTGTATCCTGATCGGGATTCCGCTGAACCCGATGTCGGCGACGCTCGGCACGCTCGTCATCGCCATCTCCACCGAGTTCAGCGTGCTGCTGTCCGAGCGCTACCGCCAGGAGCGTGCCGCGGGGCACGACCTGCCCACGGCGCTGGCGCGGACCTACCGCTCCACCGGCGCGGCCGTCCTGGCCTCCGGGGTGACCGCGATCGCCGGCTTCGGTGTCCTGGTCTTCTCCGACATCACGATGCTGCGCGACTTCGGGTTCGTGACGCTGATCGACCTCTCGGTGTCGCTGGTGGGCGTGCTGCTGGTGCTGCCCGCGGTGCTGGCGCTGTCCGAACGCCGGGCGCTGGCCCGCCAGCGTGATCCGCTGCGTGCGGCGGGGGCCGCGCGGCTGCGGCTCAGGCGCCGGCCGCGAGTGGCGTGAGCGAGGCGCCCGGCGGGGAGGGCGAGGACCGGCCCCTCGACGAGGCGCGCCCGTCACTGCAACGCCTGGACCCGGACCTGGCCGCCGGCGTTCATGACGCCGGCACGGACGACGCTGCCGCGCACGACGCTGCCGCGCACGACGCGCTCGACGGTCCCACCACGCCGCCGGCTCCGGCCGCACCGGTCATCGACACGCGCCCGTACCGGTGGATGATCGGGATCATCGGACTGGCCATCGTGGTCGCCATCTCCGTCTATCAGTTCGCCAGCCACGGAGTGGGGGACACCGGGGTCACCGCGGGCCACCAGCTGCGCGACTTCGCCGCGCCGCTGGCCACCACCAACCTCAACGGGGACGCCAACGATCACCCCACCTGCTCGGCCGCTCGCCACGACCCTCGCGCGCTGAACGTGTGCCTCCTGGCCCGGCGCGGCCCGCTGGTCCTGTCCTTCTTCGTCCCGGGGGCGAGTCAGTGCGTGCGCCAGGTGAGCGCGCTCCAGGCCCTCGCCGGCCGCTTCCCGTCGCTGCAGTTCGCCGCGGTGGCCATCAGCGCGTCGCACAAGGCGACCGCCGCGCTGGTCCGGGCGCACCGCTGGACGATCCCGGTTGCCTATGACAGCGACGGCCGTGTCGGCGCGCTGTACGGGGTGGCCGTCTGTCCCATGGTCGAACTCGCCACGCGCGGCGGCGTTGTCCGCGAGCGGCTCATCGGCGATCGCTGGCAGACCGCGGCGGCGCTCGCGCCTCACGCTGCGCGACCTGGCCGGAGCGTCGGCTGCCGGCTGAGGCGATGGCCCCGGCGACGCCGCAGCCCGGGTTCGTGGATCCGCTGGTGATGGCGGAGTTCCCAGGTCTGCGCCTGCGCTGGGTCACCATCCCGGCGCGCCGCCGGCCCAGCCCGCCCGCTCTGCGGGCCCAGTTGCGCGACCTGTCCAATCGCTACCGGGGCGGCGGCGTGGTGACGATGCGCACCAAGCCGATTCCCCAGGCCTTCCGCGCCTTCTTTCGCCAGATCGGCCTGGACCCCGACGTGCGGCGGATCCCGTCTGAGGCGGTGGCGGTGGCGCGCCTGGTCCAGGGCGGCTTCGTGTCAGTCGACGTCGTCGCCGACGCCTGCCTGGTGGCGCTCATCGAGACCGGCGTCCCGGTGTGGGCCCTGGACGCCGATCGTGTCGACGATTCGGGCCTGGGTATCCGGCTCGCCGTTCAGGGCGGCTTGATCGTCGGCGACGGCACCATCACCTGCGGCGCCCTGTTCGAGGATCCGCTGCCGGAGCTCGCGGTGACGGCGCGTACGCACCGCATCACGCTGTTCACCGTGGCGGTCGACGGCGTGCCTGAGATCCACGTCGAGGAGGCTCTGTGGTGCGCGCTGGAGCTCCTCGCACCGGTTTTAGGCCCCACCCCCGGGTGCTAAGGTCCCGTTAGCCATGGGAGGAACGGTGCTTCCCTCGCAGGTGCAGAGCGCGGGCGCCCTCGGCGCCGCGTTCGGACCGGGCGTCGCCACGGATGAGCGCGCGGCCCGTCGCACCCTGCGTGAGCAGATCGCTCGCCTCGAGGGCGAGCTGGCGGACGCGTTCGTCACCGCCTTTCCGATGGGCGGGCTGGCCCAGCCGGCGCTCGCGATGGCCCCTCCCGCGCACGCCCGCCTGCTCGACCTCGGCGAGCTGGAGGTTGTGCGCGACGAGCTGGCCGAGCGGCTGCGCGATGCGCGCACCACGATCAGCCGCCGGGCCGATGAGATCGCCGAGAAGCGCCTGGTGCTGGAGCGGATGCTGCTGCGCCCGGCCGACTACAAGTTCGCGCGCATCTCGCGCCGAGAGCTCGGCGAGCCGGGGTGCGGGGTGTGGCAGGTGCGCCCGCGGATGGGCTTGATCGGCATGCTGATGGGGTGGTGGCAGGTCAAGCTGTCCTCCGGCTGTCCGTTACCCAGGGGTCGCGGCGACCGCTGACGCGGTCCGCGACCGAGGCGAGCACGGTGGCTCAGGCAAGGTCTCGATGCGCGCGCTGTTGAGATCCGGCACCGGCGCGTTACTGGTGATGGCGATCATGTTCATCGGCAGCCTGGGGCTGTGGGTGGGCACGCCGCTGTTGTGGCTGTGGGTGGGATCGCAGATTCAGGGCGCGACGCAGTCGCTGGGTACCGCCCTGGCGGCGGCGTTCTTCGGCGTGGTGCTCACGGTGGCCGTGGTGGCCTCGCTGCTCTCGCGCCTGAGCGACGTCTACCGGGCCAACTGCGTGGCCCGGGGGTTCGACGACCCCGGTCCCGTGGTCCTCGAAGGCGTGCTCGTGGTCAGCGCCGGGCTGACCATCGTCGCCTTCGGTGTCTGGTTCCTGTTCCTGGCCGGCACCAGCCCCGTGCCGATCGGAATTCACGTCTGACCGGGCCGGACGCGCCTTGCGACCCCAGTCGCCAGCCGCGTCCGGCCACGGACACGCGCTCGTCTAAGCGCCGACGAGCTCCATCTCCCTGGTCTCCGACGAATCCAACGAACTCGCCAGCAGCTTGCGCTGGCGGTCAGTCAGAGTCCCTACCGGCTTCGTCTCGATGATGTGACTTCGAGAGAGGAACTTCCGGCACCTCGTATTGCCCCAGCGCCGCTGGCTCATCAGGAGATCCCCGATCGGCCAGCTGGACGCGGCGTCAGGACACTGGAGAATGACTTCCGCGGCGGAGACCTCTCCGAGCGCAATACGTCGCTTCAGCGCCGCGCGCGCGAGCCGGATCTCGTTGGCTCGCTCGAGCGCGCGTAGGCGCTGGGGCTCGGAGGCCTTCAGTGCGGTCGACGTCATGTAGTGCTCTCACTTCCCAGCGTTAGGGTCCGCCGCAGCGGACGTTGACCAGTATCGGCAGCGGTCTGACACCAGGCGTCAGCAAGCTGTCGTCCCTGCGATTAATTCGGAGCCGAAGCCTCGGCTCTGATGTTCGGTGATGGCCTCTCCGGGGTGGTTTTCCCTCCGCCGGCCCTCCGCGCCGCGCGGCTGACCACCACCTTGCGACGCTTAAGAAGCTAGAACAAACGGATCGGTCACAGCAATGTCACACCGCGATGACATGCGCTTAGAGCGCCTTTTTTCTCTCGTCCGGTCTCTTGTGCAGGAACGGACAAGTCCGCCGCGGCTCATTCGCCGCCGGGGAGCGTCCCATGCTCGGACTCGAAGTCCCGCTTGACCGTCGCGAAGGTCTCGAGCGCGCGGTCGAGGGTTGCCCGCTCGTGGGTCGCCATCACGCTCGTGCGCAGCAACGCGCCCGCCGGCGGGACCGCCGGATGGATCATCACGTTGACGAACACGCCGGCCTCGTAGAGCGCCTTCCAGAGGAAGACGGCCTTCCAGTCATCGCCGACCAGGACCGGCACCACAGGCGTCACCACCTCCGTCCCGTCGGCCAACCGGGTGGGCGGGACGACGTGGAAGCCAAGCTCTGAGAGCCCCCGGTGCAGGTAGGCGGCGTTGTCCAGCACGCGGGCAAACAGGTCCCGGCCCTCGTCTGACCGGCAGACGCGCACGGCGGCCAGGGCTGCGCCGACCGCGGCCGGCACGGCCGAGGCGGTGAAGATGAACGAGCGCGCCTGGATGCGGAGGAACTCGATCACGTCGGCCGGCCCACCGATCACGCCACCGCAGGAGGCCAGCGACTTGGAGAAGGTGGCCATGCGCAGGTCGACGCGGTCCTCCACGCCGAGCAGCTCGCTGGCCCCGGCGCCGCGCGCGCCGAGCACGCCGAGGGCATGTGCCTCGTCCACCATCAGCCGGGCGCCGTAGCGGGCACAGAGATCGCAGATCTCGGGCAGCGGCGCGACGTCGCCCTCGGTGGAGAAGACGCCGTCGACGACGACGAGGATTCCGCCGCCGTCCTCCGTCGCGCGGTCGAGGCGCTTCTCGAGCTGGTCGAGACGGTTGTGCCGGAACGCCCGGAGTTTGGCGCCGGAGATCTTGATTCCGTCCAGGATCGATGCGTGGTCGCCCGAGTCCGCAACCACGGTGTCGCCCGGGCCCAGGATGGTCCCCAGGGCGCCCACGTTGGCCTGGTGGCCGGTGGTGAAGACGAGCGCGGAGTCGACGCCCAGCCAGTCAGCCAGTTCCGCCTCAAGCTCCAGGTGCAGATCGAGCGTCCCGTTGAGGAAGCGCGAGCCGGTGATGCCCGTGCCGTACCGGTTCAGCGCGTCGAGCGCCCCCTGCTTGACGCGCTCGTCGCCGGTCAGACCCAGGTAGTTGTTGGAGCCGAGCATGATGCGGCTGCGGCCCTCCATCTCCACCACGGGAAGCGTCGGGCCCTCGAGCGTATGGAAGTAGGGAAGGGCGTCGAGGTCCCGGGCCGCCTTGAGTTGGGCGATCCGCTCGTGCTCGCGCGCCTTGGCGAAGACGTCTATCGATGTCGCCATCTGAGCAAAGGTAATCGTAATGGGCGGTCGTCGCGGCTTTGAACCTGACCGCGTACGCTGTCACCATATGCCGCCGATGCCTCGCCACGCGTCCACCGAGAGCGGGTCTGAGCCCATCGTCGACGCCGACGTCGTCGACGAGGTCGACGGCTCGACCGTCGCCGACGAGACAGCGCAGGGCGTGCCGGTGCTGGCCGAGGTGCGCGCCATCCAGGCGCACTCACCGGTGTCGCTCCCCGCCGTCCAGGCCGCCGCCGTGGCCGCCACGGGGTTTGTCGCCGGCGCTGCCACCCTGGCGCTCGTGCGCCGCCACTCGGCGCGCAAGCACGCGCGCAGCCGGCAGCCGCGCCGGGCGCTGGATGCACTGCCGATCGTCGGCTCGCGCAGCTTCCTCGTCGACGTCCACCTGATCGCCAAGCCCGATTGACCAGGGCGGGCGGGGGCCCTGACGCCGCCCGCGGCTACGCCCTCGAGGTCCGCCGGGAGGTGACCCCGCGGTGGACCTTCCGGCTCTCGCGCCGCGTCGGGCTCGACCGCGTGGCGCGGATCCGGGGAGGCGTGCTGCACCGCCTGCTGCACAGCGGAGACGAGCCAGTGGTCGTCCGCGTCGCGCAACTCGCCGACGATCGGGTCCTGTTCGGCGCCCAGGCCGATTCGCGAGAGGTGGCCGAGTGGGGGATCGAGCGGATGCGCGCCGCGCTGGGCATCGACCTCGACCTGCGCCCGTTCTACGAGCGCTTCCGCTTTGACCCGCTGATCGGCGCGGCCGTCCGTGCCCACCCGGGGCTGCGCCCGCACGGCCGGCCCGACCCCTTCGAGGCGCTGGCCTGGACGGTCTGCGAGCAGCTCATCGAGTACGAGCGTGCCGCGGCGATCCAGCGACGGCTTGTCTTCAAGCTGGGCCGGCCCTGTCGGATCAGCGGGCTGACCGATTCACCCTCGGCCGCGGTGCTGGCGCGGCAGGCCCCAGCGCTGCTCGAGTCCTTCGGTCTCACCGAGACCCGGGCGCTGGCGCTGGTCAAGGTGGCGCGCGAGGTGGCCTCGGGTCGCGTGGACCTGGCCGACCCCGACCACGAGCGCGGCTGGCGGCGGCTGCGCACCATCCGCGGCGTGGGCAACTGGACGCTGGAGACGCTGGCCTTCACGGGGCAGGGACGGCTCGATCAGCTGCCCGCCGGCGACCTCGCCTACCTGAAGCTGGTGGGGCGGCTTCAGTCCGGCGGGCGGGGTCCGGATCCGCGCGCCCGCGCCACCGAGGAGGAGGTCCGCGAGCTGTTTGCCCCATACGCCCCGTGGACCGGGCTGGCCGGGCTGCACGCGCTCAGCGGTGCGGGCAACGCGGCCGCGCTCCGGCTGGCCGCCTGACCGCGGCGACCTGGCAGACCGCACCGACCGCGCAGACCGCGCGCCGCGGCGCGGCGCGGCGCGGCGGGCCCCGCGCTACGCGTGAATCGGGGAGACGACGAGCTGGCTGCCGCAGGGGGCCACGCGCGGCCCCGGCCGCAGCGACAGCCGCTGCCAATGGGTGCGCGAGCCCGGCGCCGAGAGCATGGCGGCCGTCGCCGTGCGGCAGACGTGCGCGCCCCGGTACTCGTTGTTGGTCACCACGCTGATCCCGAAGTGGGCGCTCGCGCCCGGCTTGAGCCCCACCGCCCGTGGGTGGGACTCGGTGTCAGGGAAGAAGCCGTCCCGGCGCCCCACGTGCAGCGGGAGGGGCCGGCCGGCGCCGTCGAGCAGGCGGGCGCTGGGATAACCGCGCAGCCGGCATGCGGTCTGGGAGCTGTTGCGCACCGCGACATGCAGCTCCAGGTGCCCCGTCGCCCCCTCGGTGCCCGCGTAGGACAGGGTGAGCTGCGAGGGCGCGCAGCCCGTGGTGTGCGGCGCCCCAGCGCTCTGGGGTGGAGGGGAGGCGCTCGTCGACGAGTGCGGTTGCGAGCTGCCACACCCGGCCAAGGCCAGTGCCACGAGCGCCGCGGCTCCCGCGATCCATCTGTGCATCAGCCACATCGTAGGCGCCCTCAGGTGCCCTCGCGCAACTCGGCGCCCGGGACCAGGGTGAACTCCACGGTCTCCCACGAGGCTCGCGCCAGGCCGTCGCGCAGCGCGTCGTCATCGGCGAATCCGTGGCTCAGGCGCCGCCCCTCGCAGTGCACGCGCACGGCTTCTGGGCGAAACGGCCAGGGCTCGAGCGCGGCCGCGAGCGGCTCGTTCTCGAGCGGTCGCAACGCGATGTCGACCTCGGTCCCGTCCGCCGCCGGGACCGCCTCGAGCGTCAACGGGGCCCAGTCCAGCAGCAGCGCCAGCGAGATGAGGTCCCATGTCCACACCAGCCGGCTGTTGCGAGACACCCGCTCGGGGGTGGCGTGGGGCGCGGAGAAGGCGTCGGCACGCAAGGTCTGCAGCAGCGCGGCCTCGAACTCGGCGGCATGCTCCAGGAACGCGGTCACGGCGTCGGAGTCAGCGTCGCTCGCCGCGTCCCGGTCAAAGGACTCATACAGCCGCCGGCCGTGCATGATGGCCAGCAGCGCGGCGTAGCGGCTCTGCGTCACGAGCCGCTGCGGCCCCTGTGACCACAGCCCGGCGTTGGCCCTCGCGCCCATCTGCATGAACGACTGCGGCAGGCCCGTCTCAGGGTGGCGGACCGGCTCTGAGTCCCATGCCGCCATCCCGACGTCGTGTTGCTCGGCGCCCAGGGCCACCTCGTCGAGCGGCTCCACGGTCCCGAAGCGGGCGTTGCCCCATGCGCGAGCGAACTGCCCGCACAACCACGCGTGCGACGCCTGGCCGACAGCGAGCACCCCCGCGTCGTCGTGGCGCAGAACCATGGGAGGCCTACGGACCTTGGCCGGCCAAGAGCTCGTTGGTCGAGGCGTCGGTGATCGTCTGAGCGCTCTTGATCAGGTGCTGGGCGAGCATCCAGTGACCGAACGCGTTCCACCGGGCCGGGTCCTGCCACCCCCAGGGCAGGCTCGTTCTGGCGGGAAAGAACGACGACAGCGTGGCATCGACACTGGCCTGCTGGAGCTTGCGATTGAGCGTGGGGTTCGCGCGCACCAGCGCGTCCACGGCGGCGGCGGGGTCCTCGCGCGCCGCCTGGTAGCCACGTCCCAGCGCCTGCACGAGCCGACGCAGCTCGTTGTTCTCGTTGGCGATCTCGTTCTCGCGCACCACCAGCACGAGCTCGTCATAGGTAGGGACGCCGGCGTCATTGACGCGGATGACGTCGGGTGTCTTGCCGGCCTGGCGCAGCTGGATGGCCTCGTAGTTCCAGTAGGCGCCCAGGGTCGCGTCGACGCGACCCGACAGCATCGCCGGGACGAGGTTGGCGCCGACGTTGATGTCCTTGACCGAGGCGGCAGGCACGCCCGCGTGGGCGAGGATCGTCTTCAGATAGGCGCGCTGGTACGGGATGCCGGCGTCGCCGATCTTCTTGCCGCGCAGGTCCTGCGGCGTGGTGATGTGCTTGGAGCGCAACGCCACGATCGAGGTGAGGGGCCGTTGGACGAGCGCGGCGATGGCCACCAGCGGCTCGCCCGCGTCGCGGGCCAGCATCAGCTGCGGTTCGTAGGAGATGGCGGCGTCGACCTTGCCCGCCGCCAGCAGCTGCAGCGGCGTGGCCGGATCGGTGGGGACCTGGACGTGCACTGACAGCCCCGCCTTGGTGAAGTCGCCGTTGGCGAGCGCCTCGTAGATCCCGACATGGTCGGCGTTGGGCAGCCAGTCGAGCATCAGGTTCAGCGGCTGGGTCTGGGCGGCGGCCGGCGCCAGCACATCCTTCTTGGCTCCGCAGGCGGCGAGAGCCACCGCGGCGAGGATCGCGCCGGCCACGAGTGCAGTCCGTCGCACGGTCCGTCGTCTCATCGGGAGGGGTCTCCAATCGGTTGATAGGCCCACGGGATCATGAGCCGCTCGGCCAGGGTCAGCAGGGCGAACAGGGCAATCGCGAACAGCGACAGTACGACCACGGCGGCGTAGGCGCGCGCCGTCAACAGCTGGGGGATCGACTGCTCGAACAGGTAGCCCAGTCCTGAGCTGGCGCCGGCCTGCTCGGCGAACACCGCTCCGATCACGGCGACGATGATGGCGATCTTGGCGCCGGTGAACACGCCCGGCAGCGCCGACGGGAGCTCGACGCTGAGAAACACGCGGCGCCGGGGCATATCAAAGGTGCGCATCAATTTGATCAAATCCGGGTCGACGGCCTGGAAGCCGGCCAGCGTGGTGACGACGATCGAGAAGAACGACACGAGCGCGATCACCACCAGCTTGGGCAGGATGCCGAAGCCCAGCCACAGGATGAGCACCGGCGCCAGCATCGGGATGGGGATCGTCTGGGAGCCGATGAGCACCGGCCAGAAGGCCCGGCGCAGGGTGAGGAAGAAGTGCATCACGCTGGCCAGCGCCAGTGCCGCCACCGCAGCGACCAGAATCCCCAGCACCACCTCCTCGGCCGTGACCAGGAAGTTGGACCACAGCAGCCCCCGGTCCTGAAACAGCGACTGGGCGACGGCGTGGGGGGCAGGGAGGATGAGTGGGTCCGCGCCACCGAGGTCGACGTAGAGCTCCCACACGCCGAGCAGGGCGAGGATGAGGACGAGGGCGCCTCGCCAGGAGGAGCCCTGGCTCGTCATCAGCGCCGGGCGCAGCGTCCTGCGCCTCATGCCGGCATCCCCATCGCCTCGAGGACCTGCTCGCGCAGCGCAGCGACCTCGGGATCGGTGCGCCGCCGCGGTCGCGCCAGCACCACCTCCACGTCGCAGACCACCCGGCCTGGTCGCGCGGACAGCACCAGCACCCGGTCGCCGAGCACCACCGCCTCCTCGACGTCGTGGGTGACCAGCACCACGGTGCGCGGCTCTGAGGCCAGGACCTGGGCCAGCCAGGCCTGCATCTCGGCCCGGGTGATCGCGTCCAGCGCGGCGAAGGGCTCGTCGAGGGCCAGCACCGGCTTTCCGGCCAGCAGGGAGCGCAGGAACGAGACGCGTTGGCGCATCCCGCCCGAGAGTTGCGCCGGGCGCGTGCGCTCAAAGCCTGCGAGCCCGAAGCGCTCCAGCCACGGTGCCGCCGCCGCGCGCGCCTGGTCGCGGGCCATCCCGCGAGCGCGGAGCGCGAGCGCGGCGTTGTCGACGGCGCTCAGCCACGGTAGGAGCAGGTCGCGCTGGGGCATCAGCGCCGCGGGGGCGCCGGCCACCGTGCCCGCGTCGGGCGCCTGGAGACCGCAGATGAGCTCGAGCAGCGTGGTCTTGCCGCAGCCGCTGGGCCCGACGACGGCGACGATCTCGCCCGGCGCTGCCCGCAGCGACACATCGGCCAGGGCCGGCACGTCGCCCGTACGCGACGCGAACGTCCTGCTGACATGGTCCAGGCGCACGCCACCGGTCGGCATGCGGCTCTCCGGCCGGGAGAGCTGGAGCCTCGATCATGTCGCGTCCAGAGACCACGTATCTCCCTTCGCGGGCATTACCCCACAGGTTCTAAGGGTCAACGCCGGGCCGCGCTACGCGCGGGGGGCGCTATCTCAGCCGGCGTGCCCGCCAGCCCCCCTGGTTGTCAGGTCTGCTGGGGGGATGCTACCGGCGTGTGCGATAGGGTGCCCCGCGATGCATGCAGGGAGGGTCGATCGTCGGACCGTCATCGCAAGCGTGGTGACGGTCCTGGCGGTGCTGGCCCTGACACCGGGCTCCGCTCTGGCCGCACGCCGGACCGCCGCGCCCCGCCCCGCCTTCAAGCCACGCGTCGGCTTCGCGATGGGCCTCATTCCGCTCCACGGCGCCCAGGACATCGCCACCAGCCCCAGCATCCCTGTGCTCTACCACGGTGGCTCGGTGATGCGCAACGTCACCATCCACACCGTCTTCTGGGCACCCGCCGGCTATCGCTACAACAGCTCCCCCGGCGGCGGGGCGCTCGGCTACGTCGCGCTCATCCAACAGTTCTTCGCCGACGCGGCCCACGACTCGGGCTCCACCGCCAACGTCTTCTCGCTCCTGGACCAGTACGGCGATCACTCGGGTGACGGCAGCTACCAGATCCACTATGAGGCCGCGACCGACTCCGTCGCCGACACGCATCCGTACCCCGCGGCACAGTGCCCGTCGCCCGCCGGAGTCGCCACCTGTGTCACCGACCTTCAGGTCCAGCGCGAGGTGGACAGACTGGTCGGCGCCGCCGGCCCGGCGTCGCGAGGGCTGACCAACATCTACTTCGTCCTGCTGCCTCCGGACGTCGACGAGTGCATCACGATCGGGACCTGCGGCACGACGGCGTTCGCCGGCTATCACTCGGCGTTCTCGCTCCGCCACGGGCTGACGGTGTACGCGGCCATCCCCGACCCCCAGATCGAGTTCATCCCACCGCCGGGATCTGACCCGGAGGGCAATCCCGAGGCCGAGGAGACCATCGACACCGTCGCCCACGAGACCATCGAGGCCATCACCGATCCCGTCGGGACTGGCTGGATGGATCCCAACGGCGAGGAGACCGCCGACAAGTGCGAGAACCCCGAGGAGGGGACGCCACTGGGCTTCGCCTCCGACGGCTCGCCCTACAACCAGCTCATCGACGGCCATCCGTACCTCGTCCAGGACGTCTGGTCCAATCCGCGCAAGGGGTGCGTCCAGAGCTCGACCGCCGTCGCGTCGACCCCGCCACTGCACACGGTCGACCTGCGCCAGTTCAGCGCGCAGGTGAGCGGCAGCCTCGGGGCCGCCGCCGCATGCCGGTTGCGGTCATCCTGGCGCGCGCCGGCGCGCCGGTGGCCATCGCCCAGGGCGAGAGCCGCGCCGACGGGAGCTGGGGCCCGCTGACACTGCGCGGCCGCGACGGTCAGCCCCACGCGGTCGGGCGATGACCGCGACATCGTCGAGGTCATCTACGGCGCCGGTGCGGGCGCCCCGTCGCCGGACATCATCCAGACCGGCGACGGCGGCAACCCGTTCACCGAGTCGGGCTACACCGGCTGGTTTGAACTGGACCACGGATATGCGGTGTCCTCGCACGCGGGGCACACGGTGTACTCGATCGGCCCATGCGGCCAGACCGGAGTGCTGGTTCTGCGCATCGGCGCATCGCTGGCGCCGTCCCCCACGGAGCAGTGCGGAACCGAGACCGACCTCGCGCCCGTCGCCGTGCCGCGGGTGGGTCCCGGCACGCCGGTGACGCTGAGCAGCGAGGACAACCGCGCTCCCACCGCGCTCGAGCCGGATGGCGCGCTCGTGCGCATGACGATCGCGCTCGGCGAGCCCGGCTCCAGGAGCTCGGTCCCCAACGGCCAGTTGCTCGTCGCCCCGAGCGGGTTTCCCACCTGCACCGCGCTTCTGCGGATCCGCACCGTCAGATGCTCGGGACTGGTGTCCCACGCCCCCTACCGCCTACTGCGCGGCGGGCGGACGCTCGGCCGTGGCCAGGCGGGGCGCGCGGGCACGGTGGCGATCGGCGGGCTCGGTGTCCGCGGGGGTGACGTCGTGACCCTCGTCAACGCCGCGGGGCGGCGGCTGACCTCGCTGCACGTCGCCCGTCTGCGCGTCGACCTGATCGGCGACGAGACGACTGTTGCCTCGGGGACCTGCCAGGCCGGTGACTACTGGGGCCCACCGGTGAGCAGGCTGCCGATCAGCGACGCGGTCGGGGACGGCATCGCCGGCAGTGGGACGATCTGTCCCACGAGCGGGCACGCGAAGGGTCTGTCCGTGGCCGACATCGCCCAGACCGATGACTTCTCGGGCGGTCAGACCGAGACCCAGGTGCCCCAGATCGAGTCGACGGCGCCGATCCAGGACGAGACGCTGTACGGCTCCTTCGTCGCCTCGGCACAGTCGGGACTGCCCGGACCACACGGTTCGATCGCGGCGACCGGCGTCCCTGTTGCCCTCACCATCGCGACCGCCGGGTCGCGCCACCGCGTCTTTCACGCCGCCAACGTCGACACGCCCCGCGGCGTGAACGTGTCCGGGCTAGCTCCGGGGCCCTACGTCGCCACCTGGGTGTTGCGCGACGCGGCGGGCGATACGCGGACCGTGACCACGCGGTTCGTCGACGAGGCGTGACTGGTGCCGCGGTTCGGTGGGGTGCCTGTCGAGGTTGGGTGGGGCACCGGCGAACGTCAACTGCGGCTTTCGAGGAAGGTTGGGTGCCCGCGCGGTCCTCGCGAGACGGGATCCCAGTCGCTGTGGCGTGCGCGATTTTTCGCACATAGCTGTAACGATCGAGCGCGCCGGCGGGCTCGGTCTGGGTGGCTATGCGCGATAAAGCGACACATAGCGACCGGAATCGCGTCACCGAGGGACCGCCGTGGCCGCCCGGCCCTCCTTCGAAAGCCGCAGTTGACGTTCGCCACGTGCCCACCCAAACGCTTGCGGACAGCCTGGCGAAACCGCGAGCCGTCTAGGACTCCAGGCGCTCCAGCCGGCGCAGGAACCCGAGCCCGGCGGTGGTCGCAGCCGACGTCCTGCCGCTGAAGCCGTAGCCGTCGACGGTCAGCCTGGTGCCGAGGAAGGCGTTGAACATGCTGTTGGGGCTGGGGACCGTCCGCAACGCCGATGTCTTCGCGGATCCGGCGCTCAGGCCCGCCAGCAGCTCGATCCCCGGATGCGAACGGGAGGCCTGGTTCGAGGCCTTGGTCACGAAGGAGGCGAACGCCGAGGAGTCGTCCTGTGTCGCCTGGGCGGGGGCTTCGAAGGCGTCGGCGTTACGGGCGGTGGCGCGGGCCAGGCCCAGGCGCAGGAACGCCCGGTCCAGCGCGTCGGCGGGCGTCGGCGGGCGCGAGGGTCTTGACCAGGCTCGTTTGGGGAGCGGCGATGAACAGCAGGTTGTGCGCGTGGGCGACCTGTGCCGCCAGCGCGTAGTAACGGGCGGGGTCTCGCTGCTGGGCCAATGGGGTGGCGGGCGTCGCGCCGGCCGCGTAGACGACCGCGGCGGTGCCCGGGGCCAGGCGTCCGGCCGTGATCGCGGCGGCGAGCTTGCCCTCGTCGGCAAAGCTGGTCGTCGGCACCGCCGAGCTCATCCCCTCGAGCGCCAGCGCGGGTGCGCCGGCGCCGGTCACGAACGTCCGTGGCGTGTCGAAGAAGTGTGCGGCGGTGGCCTGCGCGGCGAGCTGGAAGCGGGAGAGCTGGCCTGAGCTGAGAATCCAGGCCGGCGCCGGGTCCGCCTGGGTCCCGTCTCCGGCCTGGGCCTCGGCGGCGTAGTTCCCGAACAGGATCTGGCCGGGGCCCCCGCCGGGCACGCCGCAGGCAAAGCCGGCGTAGGTTGTCGGCGTGAAACTCGAGTCGGCGACGATCGTCCCCGGCAGGTCGAAGGCGAAGCCCACGATGCCGATCTGCTTGCTGGCCAGATAGTCGAGCAGCAGCGGGGCCATGACCGGGGTGTTGGGCACGCAGTTGGTGGTCGAGTTCCCGTCCCACTCGGTCACGATCACGGGCACGGACGCGCTCGCGGTCCCGAACGTCTTGTCCCAGAACGGCGCGTCGCGGCTCAGCGTCGGGTAGTGGACCCCGTAGGCCAACTGCGGGTCACCCCGGTTTGCGGGGTCGACGAGCCGCATCCGCCCCGCCAGCGACTGCTGGCCCTTCAGTCCCGGGACGATGATCACATTCGTCGGGGCCTGGCTGCGGATGTCGTTGATGAGCGTCTGCATGCCCACTGCCTGGCAGGAGCCGCCGCCGAAGATGATCTCGCCGCCCACACGCCACTGGATCCAGCCGGCGGGCGTGGCCGACACGCCGGGCTCGTTGTAGAGCTCGAACATCACGTCGCCGTCGCCGGCGAACATCGGCGCCAGTGACTCCCACGCCCGCTCGGCGCCCGCGTCGGGCAGGGGGCAGCGGCTGGGCTCGCCGGCCGGTGGCTGGGCCTGGAGCGAGAGGATCACCGCCAGCCCCAGGCCGCGGGCGGCCTGGACGGCGTTGACCACCTCGTCGACGTAGGCCGGGGAGTAGAGCGGTCCCTGCGGATCGAGGCCGAACTGGCTGACCTGGAAGCGCACGAGGTCCGCGTGGTCGGCGACGGCCGCCTGGAGCTCTGAGTAACCGAACTGCTGGTGGGCGGCGATGTACTTGCCGCTCAGGGCCCCGTCGGGCGCCACGAGACCGACGATCTGCACGCCGCGGGGCACCCACGGCAGGCCGTTGCGCAACAGGTGGTTGTGGGTGATGGTGATGACCGACGTCGCCGCGTTGGCACGGGCCACCGGCACGGCCATCGCCGCCGCGGCCAGCACGATGACGACGAGAATCCGGGCGCGCCCCACAACTTCCAAACACCTGCAATCGCGCGTAAGTTGCGCGGTGGGGGAGTCTTCAGCGCGGTTCAAAGCGGTCGCTCATGAGAGCGTCGACGAAGGCACTGAGCCCGTCGGTGTTCCAGCACTCGAACGCGACGCAGTGCTCCGCGTAGGCGGCGATCACCGAGTCGCCGTAGTTCCAGTAGAGCTTGGGCTCGGGATTGAGCCAGAACGTCCGTCCGGCCTTGGCGGTGATGGCGGCGAACACGTCGTCGCGCGGCGGCCGCCCGTTGGTCCGGGCGTCGCCGAGGACGATGACCGTGGCCCGCGGGTGCAGCTCGTCCTCGATCTCCGCCAGAAACTCCGTCCACACCCGGCCGTAATCGGTGTACCCGGAGATGTCGGCCACCCCGGCATCGCGGGAGACCGCCTCCGAGGCAGCGCGGAAGTCGCGCTCGCGCTCGAACACGTCGGTCACCTCCGAGATCCGCTCGATGAAGACGAACGAGCGCAGCTTGCGGAAGGAGTCGTGCAGCGCATGCAGGACGCTGAGGAAGAACGTGCTCGCACTCGTCACGCTGGTCGACACGTCGCAGAGCACGAAGATCTCGGGACGGCGGGGGCGCCGCGGCCGGTACTTGAGCTCGACCGGCACGCCGCCGGTCTGCAGCGAGGCGCGCATCGTGCGCCGCACGTCGACGTGGGCGTGGCGGTTGCGGCCCTTGAGCTCACGACCCTGGCTGGCCAGCCGGCGCTTGAGCTGGGCGACCACGCGGTGTACCGCGGCGAGATCCTGGATCGGCCCGGTCGGGAGCGCGCGGTCCAGGTCAGTCAGGGGTCGTTTGGGCGGCAGGCTCGCCGTGCGCTCGATCAGTGCGCGCTCGAGCTCGCGCCGCAGATGCTGTTCGAAGCGCCGCAGTTGGTCGCGCGGGACGCCCTCGCGGCGCGGATCGTCCGTGGGCAGGTCGGGTTGGGGCTCGGTGCGCAGGCCGAGCGCGCGGCGGATGCGCTGGACGTCGACGCCCAACACCCCGGAGCCCTCGCCCCGTCCGAACGCGGCGATGGCCAGCCGGGCCAGATCACGCATGGCGGCGTCCGAGCCGTCGCGCAATGCGGCGGCGATCTGCTGACGCAGCGCGTCGAGATCGAGCTCGAGCGACTGCCCGCTCTGGCCCACGGCCGCCTCCGAGATCTCCCAACGGGCCGCCTCGGCCTCGGCGGCGCGAAAGAAGAAGCGATCGAATACGAGCTCGAAGGTGTGGCGGTCGTCGGGGGACTTGGCCAGCGTGGCGGCGAGCGCCTCCTTGAAGTCCGCGGAGACCGTCCAGCTGATCTCAGTGAGCGCGGCGAAGGCGTCGAGCAGCTCGGAGGTTCCGACGGCCATTCCCTCCTCGCGCAGGTCCTCGGCGAAGGCCAGGAGCTGACCATCGAAGCCGCCGGGCCCCTGATCGCTGATCTTGGCGTAGACCTTTCCCTGCGGGCTCGGCGGCTGCGGGGGCGCGGGCATCGGGCGAGCCGGCGGCCGCGGGCTAGGCCGCGGGGCGGGCGTCGGCGGCCGGGTCGAGCTTGACGCCCACGCGCTCGGCCACCGTGTCCAGGTCGGTGCGGTGCTTGACGATCACGCTCATCGTCTGGCGAAAGACGTCGGCGTCGATGTCGTTGGCGCCCAACAGCAGGAGCGCCCGGGCCCAGTCGATGGACTCCGCGATGCTCGGCGGCTTCTTGAGGTCCAGATCGCGGACCTGGTTGACGATCTCCACCAGCCGCCGGGCGACCTGCGCGTCGAGCTCGGGGGAGTGCAGGCGGACGATCTGCAGCTCGTGCTCGATGTCCGGGTAGTCGAGCCACAGATACAGGCACCGGCGCTTGAGGGCCTCGGTGAGCTCGCGGGTGTTGTTGGAGGTGAGCAGCACCACCGGCTGGGTGCGGGCATCAATGCGCCCAAGCTCCGGGATCGAGATCTGGAAGTCGGAGAGGAGCTCGAGCAGCATCGCCTCGAACTCCTGGTCGGTCTTGTCGATTTCGTCGATGAGCAGCACGACAGGCTCCTCGGAGGCGATCGCCGTCATCAGCGGCCGCGGCAGCAGGAACTCCTCGCCGAAGATGTCGTCCTGGACCGCCTGCCAACCGGCATCGCCGGCCTCGGTCTGGATGCGCAGGAGCTGCTTGCGGTAGTTCCACTCATACAGCGCCTTGGCCTCGTCCAGGCCCTCGTAGCACTGCAGGCGCACCAGCTTGCGCCCCAGATAGCGAGACAGCGCCTTGGCCAGCTCGGTCTTGCCGACGCCGGCGGGGCCCTCCACCAGCACCGGCTTGCCCAGCTTGGTGGCCAGGAAGGAGACCAGCGCGGTGGACTCGCCAGGCAGGTAGCCCGCGTCGCGCAGGCCATCGGCGATCTCGGACACGGATTGGGGCTCTGGAATGGTGGTGGTCATCAGCTCGGGGGCGCCACCGCGTCTGCCCCGGGCGGGCGACGCGCAGCACGGCGCTCCCCTCAAATATAGGGTTAGGCGGGCGTGATCCTTCTCCTCGCCTCCCAGCAGGCCACCTTCCACGCCCTTATCGCCGTGCTCGTGTTCGGTCTCGTCATCGGGGTCTTCGGCCACATCATCAACTCCAAGACCCTGATCCTCACCGCCATCCTCCTCATCGGCGGCGTGAGCGCGTACTTCGCCTTCGGCTTCAGTCACCTCAGCTGACGGCCCGTTCGCCGGTCGCGCCCCGGCGGCGACGGCCTGGCCCTCGGGTCAGCGGGGGCGGTCCATCCGCAGCGTGAGCTGATCCTGGTCGGGATCCGGTGGCGGAGTGGGCGTGTCCTCCGGAGCGGGCTTCCGGCACAGCGCCAGCGTCCGGCGGCGGGATCGCCGGTGCCGAGCGCCCCAGACGGGCCGTCGGCGGCTCGGCGATGTCGAGTTCCTGGATCTCTCGCCGGTCAAGGGGGCGGGTCCGGCGGGCCGAGACGGCGCCGGCCGGGTCCGGGGTGCCGGAGATGCTGCGCGGGCGCACGCGCCGGGTGGGCGCCTCCGAGGGGTCGCGAGGTGTGGGCTGCGCCTCGGCGCGCGCGCGCGCTGAGTCGGCGCCTCCGACGGGTCGCCAGGTGTGGGCTGCGCCTCCGCGCGCGCCCGCTGAGTCGGAGCCTCGGACGGGTCGGGCGGCGCGGTCCGCCGGGCGCGGAACTCCTGGGTCCACTCATCCTCGGCGCCCATGTCGGGCCCGGGATAGGCGCGGCGCGTGGTGGCGCTGCGGCGTGTCTCCCCGGCCCCCTTGCGCAGCCAGCCGCGGCGACGCCGGCGGTCTCCCGGCCGCCGTTCCTCGCCGGGGAGGGGAGGCTCGGGCTCGTGCGCGAGCCGGATCTGCGACCCCGCGTAGGTGAGCACGGCCGCCACGCCCAGCGCGACGAAGATCCCCCACTCGATGCCCGAGGTGTAGGCGATCTGGTCGTGCCGGCTGGTCCCCTCCTTGTCGAAGATGCGCCACACGATGAGCACGCACGTCCAGAACCCGGCCGCCGTGATGACGCCGCCGTCGCCACCGGGGACATGGAACGCCTGGCCCTCGGCCCGCGTGAAGAGCAGGATCAGCACGGCTGCGGCCACCAGCAGCACCGCCGCCTCCACGAACGAGAAGGCGCCCCACCCCGTCAGCGAACTGCTCGCCGACCGCAAGCTGGTGACGCCATTGGCGAAGACCGTCTCCTGATACCACGGGAGAAAGAGGGTGAGAAAGAGCGCGAGGCAGGCCAACGCGGCCAGCCGCCGCTCCTGAGGCAGTTCCCGCCACACACCAATGACCCGGGTGGGGGCCGGGCGCCTCCGGCGCGCGCCGCTTGCGCTCCGCCCCGAGCTCATACCGGCGCGCCCACCGTGGCTTCCGGCCGGCCCACCGTGGCTTCCGGCCCGTGACGCAGCGGTACCGCCTGGTTCTCCGGCGGCCCGGTGGGAGTCCGGCTGCGTGGCACGGCTCGATTGTACGGGGCGAGGCGGGCGGCTCCGGCCGGGCCGCGGGCCGGCCGAGCGCGCCTACAGGATCGGTATGTCCTGCACCTCGGCCGGGCCCGACCGGGCTCGTTCGCTGCGCTCCAGATACCAGTCGATCAACGCGCGCAGCGCGAGCAGGACCTCGCGAATCGCCTCGCCGAGTCGCTGCTGGAGGTCGGGCGGGATGCGGTTGCGCACGGCCGCGAACAACCCGAGGAGCAGGTCGGCGTCGGCGAGCAGAGGAGGCGCCCCGCGCTGGTGCCCGGCCTGCGCGTATTGCCAGCCGGCCGGGGGCGGGGTCAGAGGTTCGCCATCCGCCGCGGTGTCGGCCTCGCCGGTCTCGCCCCCGCCCATCATCCGCTCTGCCGCGTCGGCGAGCAGCTGCTCGGCCGCCCGTGAGGCCCGGTCCAGGCGCTCCTCCAGGCGCCCCAGCGCATCCTCGATGGGCTCGCGCGCGGGCGCAGCGCCCTGCTCGTGGGCGGGCTGACCGCGTTGCTCGTGGGCGTCATTGCTCGCCATCGAACCTGATCTCCAGAGCGCCGCCCTCGAAGGTGGCGGCGGCGGGCCGCATCGCGGCCATCGCAGGGGGAAGCATGATCGTTCGGCGCTGGCCGTCGACGCCCACCACCAGCTCCAGCCCGATCTTCTTGAGCGAGATGTCGCCCTTCTCGGCGAACGGCAGATCGAGGCGCAGGCGAGCTCCGTGGTCGAGCACCTCGAGCTCCTGGGCCAGCGCGTCGTGCATCACGGCCGCCGGGTCGGTGTCGGCGAATAGTTCGGTGCGCAGACGATCGAGCATCTCGGGCCCCACCACCTCCTGCTCGAAGTACGGCGCGCACAGCACCGGTACCGGCGCGAAGGCCGAGTGCACGCGCTCCAGATGCTGCTCCTGGACGCGCCGCCAGTCGGCGAAGTAGTCCCCGACGCCCTCGGGGAACAAGCGGTTGACGATCACGGCGTCGGTCAGATACCCGTAGAGGTTGAGGTACGTGAACGTACGCATCGCCTCTCCGATCACCATTTTGTCGGGATTCATCACCAGCCGGATCGTCGAGCGGGTGCGGTCGCGGAGGATCTCGTTCATCGCGATGAGGTTCTGAGACAGCCTCTCGAGGTCGGCGAACACGGCCCGGCCGGGCAGTGAGATGTCCAGCAGGGACCGGGCGATGGGTCGCGCCGCGGCCATGAGCTGGCGCTCGAAGGGGAACACCTTGTCGATCCACCACCGGGCGACGTCAGGGAAGGACAGCAGCCGCAGGGTCTCGCCCGTCGGCGCGCAGTCGACGATGATCACGTCCCAGGTGCCGGACTCGTGGTGGGCCTGAAGCCGCAGCAGCGCGAACAGCTCGTCACCGCCGGGCGGGACGGTCAGCTCCTCGGCTGAGATCCGGTCCACGCCGCGCTCGACGAGCAGCTCGCCCAGCCACTCCTGGACGCCGGACCAGTGGCGCTCCATCTCCTCCTGGGCCTTGACCTCCTGCCCCCAGAGGCCGTCACCGGCCTGGACAGGGTCGGCGCCCAGCTCGACGCCCAGTGACTCCGAGAGGCTGTGCGCCGGATCGGTGGAGATGACCAGCGTCCGCAGTCCGGAGGTCGCGCAGCCCCGGGCCGTGCAGGCGGCGACCGAGGTCTTGCCGACGCCGCCCTTGCCGGTGTAGAGGATCGTGCGCGGGCGCCCCATCGGCGCGAGTCTAGGGGCTCGCCCCGGCGCTCAGCGCGTGATCTGGAGGTTCCCGGTGATCCGCGCGAAGTTGCCGGCGAGGTCGGTGGCGGTGAGGACCACCCCGTAGGCCCCGGCCTTCTTGATCCTCGGCACCGTGAAGCTGCGCACCCCATAGCCGAAGGACGCGCTGGTGGCGAACACCGTCGCGCCCGCGGCGTTGGTCACCGTCACCCCGACGTGGGAGACCTTGGAGAGGCGGAAACGCAGCGCGAACGCGCCCCGGTTGCGCGCCTTCGCCGTCAGCTGCGCGAGGACTGGCGGGATCGTCTCGTATGCCTGGAAGTGCTGGGCGGTGGTGCAGTACACCGGCGCCCGCGTCCGTGTGCACAGCTCCTGGAGGAACCCGGTCACGAGCTGGTGGTAGCTGAGGTCGTCCTCGATCCCGGGCTGATAGAGCGACCACGCGCCGGTGTCGAAGCTGGGTAGCTCCGCCTGCGCCTCGGTGTTCCCGGCGGCGAACAGCGCCGACGCCGTCGCGTTGTGGCTCACCTGCGCGAAGTCATAGAGGCCGATGAGCGTCTGCAGGAAGGCGTTGATGATGTCGGTGGTGGGGGCGAACGTGTACTGGAGAAAGCGCGTCCCGGCAGGCGCCTTGACGTTGACTCCCGCCGGCGGCCGGGCGCTGAACACCGGTAGCGCCTGGGTGCCGATCGTCAGGTAGTCCGTATTGCCCGTTGCCTGGTAGGCGCGGCTGAGCGCCTCCAGTCCCGTCGCCTGCGACATGGCGCTGGTCCACGGCGGCGCGCCGCCGTCGAAGTGGAAGTAGTACTCCCAGGTCAGCCCGCCACCGCGCTGTGCGGCGAGCGGGATCATCTCGCTCAGCAACTGCTCCATCGCCGGGTACTGCGTGGCGCCCGCGGTGTAGAGGCCGTCGGCCTTGCCGAACGTCCCGAGAACCTGGAGCTGCACGCCCTGGCCCGGGTAGTACTGCCACACCAGCTGCGAGCCGGCGAACTCCACCCGTTGCCCGCTGGCCAGCAGTGGACCGGTCGTCCACCACCGCTGATTGGCGGCCAGCGTGGCCATCATCGCCGGGAGCCGCGACGGGGTGAGCTGGTGTGACGCGGCGATGTCGTGCATGGTCACGGTGACCGCGGTGAGCTCGGTCCGCCGCGTCCCGCGCAGCTTCTTCTCCGTGGCCAGCGCGTGGTTGTAGGCGCTGACATCGGCGCGGTAGGAAGCAGGGCTCAGCTGACCGGTCCGCTGTAGCCGCGCGAGCTCTGAAAGGAACGTGATCGGGGGCTTCTTGGGCTTGGGCTTGGCTTTGCGGGCCGCGTGCTCGGAGGTGGAGAGCGCCGGGGCGGCGACGCGTGCCGGAGCCGGCGTGATCGCCGGGCCGGTGAGGAAGCGGTCGTTATGGCGCGTGGCTCGTCCGTCGTGGCCCAGGACCAGCACCGGTGTGGCGGACGCGGCGGCGGGGAAGAACAGCAGGACGAGCAGGACGATGAGGCTCCTGCGCACCGGGGCGATGCTACATTCGCGCCCAGGCCTGTGCCACGACTGAGGAGGATGTTGCATGCACACCCGGAACACGTCCCGCTTGCCGTGGTTGCGGCAGGGGGTGCTTCTCGGCGTGGTCGTGGCCGCGCTCGGGCTCGCCGCCTGCGGCTCGAGCTCCGGCGGGTCAGGCTCCTCGGGTGACGCGCAGACCCTCCTGAAGCAGACCTTCGCCAGCGGTAAGCCCGTCAAGAGCGGGGTCCTGGGGATCAGTCTGACCGTCACCCCGTCGGGGTCGAGCACGCTGACCACCCCGATCAGCTTCAGCATCAGCGGCCCCTTCCAGAGCCGTGGGAGCGGCAAGCTCCCGCAGTCGAACTTCACGGTTGCGATCTCCGCGCTCGGCCGCAAGGGCCAGCTGGGCATCGTGTCCACCGGCACCGCGGGCTACGTCACCTTGGACGGCGCCGCCTACCAGCTGCCCGCGGCTGACTTCCAGCGCTTGGAGTCGGGCTTCTCCTCTGTGGGCTCGTCTGGCCAGGGCGGCGGAGGCCTGTCGTCGCTGGGGATCAACCCGCAGCACTGGCTCACCAACGCCTCGGTCGTGGGCTCGGACACCATCGACGGAACCGAGACCACGCACATCCGGGCCGGCGTCAACGTCGCCGCACTCCTGCAGGACATCAACACCGTTCTGGGCAAGGCCTCGAGCTCGACGGGGACGAAGGTTCCCAGCTCGATCCCGCCGGCGACCCAGCAGCAGATCGCGGCCGCCATCAAGAACGCCACCGTCGACGTGTGGACGGGCAAGAGCGACAAGGTCCTGCGCAAGCTCTCGCTGAACCTCAAGGTCCCGCTGTCCGGCCAGGTCTCGACGGTGGCCGGAGGCGCGACCTCGGCGACGATCGGTTTCACCCTGGCCTACTCCAATGTCAACCAGCCCCAGACGGTCGCGGCGCCCACCAACGTCAAGCCCTACAGCGAATTCACCGCCAAGCTGCGCTCGGTGCTCTCAGGGATCGAGGGCTCGGTCGGCGCGGGCTCGCTGGGCTCCACGGGTGCGACCGGGTCAGGCTCGTCGGGCGCGTCGGGGTCCTCGGGCACCACCGCCAAGATCCAGAAGTACAGCCAGTGCATCCAGTCCGCCAATCAGGACGTGGCGAAGATGCAGAAGTGCGCCTCAATCCTGAACGGGAGCTAAGGGAGCCCCGCCAGCGACGGGCCCACCCGAGGGGCGGCTACTCCCGCCCGGGCTCCTGGTCGTCCGCCTCCAGCTCGTCGGAGGAATCCCCGCCGTCGTCCTCCTCCTCGGCCGAGCCGGCGTGCAGGTGCACCTGGAAGGCTTCGAGCAACTCGTCGCGGCGGTGCTCGTCCACGGGGAGCTCGTCGGAGATCTGCACCCAATCGGCGCCCTCAAACTCCTCCATGTTGAAGATCTCGGAGTCGAGCTCGGGGGAGTCATCGACGACGATGAGGACCTCGGTCTGGGGGTTGAAGTACGTGCCGGGACGATTGACCAGGTCATCCAGCTCAACGCGGCGTGGGTCGGCCATGATGCGCGCAGCGTACCGCCTGAGAGGGTGCAGCGGGCGTCAGGGAGCGGTCACAGCCCGCTGAGAGCAGCGATCTGGCGCTCGATTTCGGCCTCGACGTCCAGGGGTGGCTTGCCCTGCCGTGCGCGGCGGTGGTTGCGGGCGATGACCAGGTCGCGGATCTCCGCGCGCAGCTCGCCGTCGACGGCCGGGGCGGTGAGCCGGCTCAGCTCCGCGTCGACATCCAGCTCGGGCTCGCCCCGCCGGTGCCGCCGAGCGTTGCGGGCCTCGAGCATCTGGCGGATCTCCTCGTCGCGCTCTGACAGGGCGGCCGCCGAGCCGGCGGCCGGCTGCATCGGGCTGCGCTCCATGAGCAGGTGGTTGCGGCCGTAGTCCTCCCAGGTGCGCCGCCCGAGCAGGAGCGCGACGACCGCCCCGGCGATCCCCACGCCGCACACGGCGAGCACCACAGTGCCGAACGCGCCTTGCACACCGTTAAGTGTGCCAGGGCCACCGGCCCGGGAAAAACTTAGACATTCGTCGTGTTGCGGCGTCGGGCGTAGGGGGTATCCTTCGCCTGAGAGCACGTTGACTGACTAGTCAATCAGAGCCTGTAAAAGGAGATTACGGTGGTTGATTTCACCCTCACCGACGAGCAGAAGAGCATGCGCGAGATGGCGCACGACTTCGCTGAGAAGGAGATCCGGCCGGTCGCCTGGGACTACGACAAGGACGGCACCTGGCCCGCAGAGGTTCTCGAGAAGGCGTGGGAGCTGGGGTTGATGAACAACCACCTCCCGTCCGAGTACGGCGGCCCCGGCCTGGGCTTCCTGGACGGCGTCATCATCGAGGAGGAGCTCTCCTGGGGCTGCTCGGGCATAGCCACCTCTCTCACCTGCAACGGCCTGGCCACCGCGCCGGTCATCCTGGCCGCCTCCGACGAGCTCAAGAAGGAGTACCTGGGCCGTCTCTCCGAGGCGCCGCTGTACGCGTCGTTCTGCCTCACCGAGCCCAGCGCGGGCTCTGACGTCTCCGGAATGAAGACCACCGCCACCCGCAAGGGCGACAAGTGGGTCATCAACGGCTCCAAGTGCTTCATCACCAACGGCGAGTACGCCAACTGGTACACGGTCTACGCCAAGACCGACAAGGACGCCGGGCACCGCGGCATCTCCTGCTTCATCGTGCCTCGTGACGCCGGCGTCGTCGTGGACAAGCACGAGGACAAGATGGGCCAGCGGGCCTCGAACACCGCCACCATCACCTTCCCCGAGGTCGAGATCCCGCTCGACCATCTCGTGGGTGAGGAGAACAAGGGCTTCAAGATCGCGATGATGACCCTTGACCGCACCCGTCCCGGCGTTGCCGCCATGGGCGTCGGCGTGGCGCGCGCGGCCATGGAGATGGCCATCGAGTACTCCAAGGAGCGCCAGCAGTTCGGCGTGCCGATCGCCATGCACCAGGCGATCCAGTTCCTCATCGCCGACATGTCCACCAAGGTGTACCTGTCGCGTCTGGCCACATATAACTCCGCGGTGCTGCTCGACCAGGGCAAGCGCAACACGCTGGAGTCCTCGCACGCCAAGCGGTTCGCCGCCGACAGCGCCATGGAGGTGACCACCGACGCCGTGCAGGTCTTCGGCGGCTACGGCTTCATCAAGGAGTACAAGGTGGAGAAGCTCATGCGCGACGCCAAGATCCTCCAGCTCTACGAGGGCACCGCGCAGATCCAGCGCCTGGTCATCGCCCGCGAGACGCTGCTCCCACGCCGCGTGCAGGAGCCGGCGCCCGCGGCCGCCTAGGCCTGGCTGTTTGATGGGGGGCTCAGCCTGACGGCTGGCCCCCCTTTTTTACACGCCGCCCCGGCCCCGGCCGCACCGCCAGGGCACGTGCGCGTGCCGACCGACCGGTTTTCCGTCGGGGGTCGGTGGTTGACTCACCAACATGCCGCGTTGGATCCTGGTACCGGCACTGGTGGCAGGGCTGTCCTCGTTCGCCGGCGGAGCGCTCGTGGGCGCTCACGCCAGCGCGGGCGCCTCGTCGCCGGCGCCGCGGGTGGTCAGGCGGGCGTGTGAGGGCGCGATGACGCCCGGTAGCGCAGCGCGGGTCACCCGGCCGCGCGTCGCGCGCGCCGTCTCGCGCTGCGGATAGCCACCCACACCCCGGCCCCCGAGACCGCCATCCCGGCGAGCGTCGCCGGGGGCGGCGCACCGGCTGACCGTCGCGGCCTGAGCCGTTACACCCAGCCCTTGCGGCGGAAGTAGACCCCGAAGCCGACCACCGATGCCACCAGGAGCCCCAGCCCGAACACGTAGAACACCACCTCGGAGTTCATCCACCGCACCAACGAGCCGAAGTTCTGGCCGAAGAAGCCCGTCAGGAAGGTGAGCGGGAGGAAGATGGTGGCGATGATGGTGAGCTGCTTGTTGATCTCGCCCTGACGGTTGGCGACCGTTGACAGGTACATGTCGGTGGTTCCGCTGAGTAGATCCCGATAGGAGTCCACGAGCTCCGAGACGCGGACGAGGCCGTCGTAGAGGTCGCGGAAGTACAGCCGGTCGTCGGTCTCCAGCCCAGGCAGGTTGGCGATCCGGTCGGCGTTGCGGATGAACATGTCTCGCATGGGCGTCACCACCCGACGCATGGCCACGAGGTCGCGCTTGAGCGAGAAGATGCGCTGCAGGTCCCCGGGGTCCGCGCTGGCGATCACGTCCTGCTCGAGGTCGTCGATGTCATCGTCGATACGGGTGAGTACCGGTATGAAGGTCGTGGTGATGGCGTCGAGGATCTTGTAGACGAGGAACTGCTCGCTGCGCACCTGCTGCTCGTCGTAGCGTTCGCGCAGATCGTTCAGGGCCCCGAACCGCCGGCGGTGGATCGTGACCACGTAGTCGCCGGAGATGATCAGGTGAACCTCGCGCAGCAGCGGGCCACCTGACTCGGTGCCGGCGTCGACGCCGAACACCACCATGAACATGTAGCCCTCGTAATCCTCGATCTTCGGCCGCTGGCGGAAGGTGTGCGCGTCCTCGAGGGTGAGCGGGTGCAGTTGGATCAGCGACGCCAGTTCGGTGAGGTCGTCGTCACCGGGGTCCTCGTAGTCGATCCAGACGAACCGCTGTCCGTCGAGATGGGCGGCGACCTCGTGGCGTTTGGGGTTGTGCAGGCACGGAACGCGCACCGCGTTGGGCCGTCCGGCGTCCGATTTGCCTGAACTCACGCGGCCACGCTACCAACCGCCCCTGACGCTTCAGTGGCAGTCCCGGGCCGGCCGGATCCAGCGTTCCCGGTTGCATGGAGCTCACCTGAGAACACCGTCGGGCTGTGGCAGCCCGCAGGTGCTAGTCGCCGCGCCCGTCCTCGTCGATCTGGTACAGCGCGAAGCCCCCCTCTTCAAGGTCGTCCACGAGGTGACCGAGAGCGGCGCGCTGTTCGTCCTCGCGTAGCGCGACGATCGCCTGCCACGCTTGATCGCCTTGCTCTCCGCGTTTCTTCAGGGCGTTGCGCAGGCCGTCGCCGATCAGTGCCATCGCCTTCGCGTGCGTCACCCTCGTCAAGGTCTGAACCGCCTTCGTGGGGACCTTCGTCAGCCCCGCATCCCTCGCACGGGCCGGATCATGGCTGATCAGGTCAAGGGGGTCGGGCGGTCGGACCGGCTCGCTCTTCGGAGGACGGACGCTCCGCGCGCAGTGCTGACAGCGCTCGTCCGCAGAACCGTTGACCCATGCGCACTTCGGGCATTGCCATTGCGTTGGGTTGATCCAGCGTCCTGTGGGATCAGGCATCACAACCCTCCTCACCGGGACGAAGCGACCAGCGTCACGCGAGAGCCCGCGGGTATGACGAGCGCGGACTTTGGCTTGGCGGGCTTCGACGACGGCTTCTGTGTCATTGCGTAGACACCGATCGCGACGACCCCGATGCAAATCAGGCCGCACAGGAGCGCCAGTGTGAAACCACCGACGCGTGCTCCCGCGCTCGGGGGCGGGTCGGTCCCGCCGCTGCGGGCGTCACCGGCCGCGGCGTCCTGGGAGGCGCTCGTCGCCGGACCTTGCGCAAACTTGAGGCCCAGCAACACGAATCCGAAAAGGACAACGACGCCTGCGCCCGCGGCCAGCGCCACGAGGCAGATCTTCCACATCGCAGACCAGTCGATGATCGGTGTAGCGAAGACGAACATCGGGGTCGTCAGGCCGCAGCCGGGCTCAGGCCCTCTGCCCGCTCTGCCTCGAGCTCCGGTGTGATGTTTGTTCGGTCGAGGTCCTCCGCCGTGACTGGACTGCGCTTCGAGAGCGTCCAGAGCCCGAATGCGATGACCCCGGCGAGCGCCGCGATCACGATCGCGCCGAGCTCGCTGTTTTTGCCGAAGAGGTCTGCGATGTCCCACGCAGCGGCGCCGACCAGCGCTGCCGCGGGGAGGGTGATCACCCATGCGAGCACCATCTGTCCCACAACCGGCCAGTGCACGACGCCGCCCCGCTTGCCGAGACCGGCGCCCATGACGCCGCCCGACACCGTCTGCGTCGTCGACAGGGGGTAGCCGTAATAGGACGAGGCGAGGATCGTCGCCGCACTGGAAGACTCGGCCGCGAAGCCCTGCGGCGACTCGACCGTCGTGATCCGGTTGCCCATCGTGTTGATGATGCGCCAGCCGCCGGTCGCGGTGCCGAGTGCCATGGAGGTCGCGCAGATGAGCTTGACCCACAGCGGCACGGTGAAGTGGACCGCACTGAGGTGGCCGGTGGAGATCAAAGCGAGCGCGATCACGCCCATCGTCTTCTGGGCATCGTTGGTCCCGTGGGCCAGCGAGACGAGCGACGCCGACCCGATCTGGCCGTATCGGTACCCGCGCCTTGCCTCTTCTTGGCCCAAGTTGCGGATCAGCAGGTAGGCGGCGCTCGTGGCGAGGAAAGCGACGCCACCGCACACGAAGATTGCGAGGATGCCCGGTGCCACGACCTTCTGCACGATCCCATGGACGCTGACCGCGGAGCTTCCCACCGAGGCGAACGCCGCGCCGATCAGTCCGCCGATCAGCGCGTGGCTCGAGCTCGACGGAATCGTGAAGTACCAGGTGATGAGGTTCCAGATGAAGGCGCCGATCAGCGCCGCCTCAACGACGGAGAGCCCATCGGCGCCGCCGGTCGCCGAAGTGGGCACGATCCCTTTGGCGATTGTCGTCGCGACGGCGATCGAGATGAACGCGCCAATGAAGTTGAGGCACGCGGAAATCAGAACCGCAACGAGCGGCTTGAGCGCGCCGGTGGCGATCGACGTCGCCATCGCGTTGGCGGTGTCGTGAAACCCGTTCGTGAAGTCGAACGCGACCGCCATCGCGATCACGATGACCAGAATCAGATCGGACCCCATGCGCGGTGGAGACTGACATTTCTAAGAGCCCATTGAGTGACCGCGGTGTTAACGCGACACGGGTTTTTTGGGATCACTCGGTGCTGCTGAATTCCCAGATCGCGATGCCGAGCATGCCGAGTCCGAGGATCACGATGACGGCTGCCTCCAGCAGCGTCGGGACCCGCCAGCCGAACCAGGTCACGCCGGAGTTGAGCGCGTGCTGGGCGGCGGGGGAGATGTTGAGGTGGCTGAACACGGCCCGCCGCATCGGGTCGACCGCGTACGTGAGCGGATCCAGGCGGTTGAGGATCGCCAGCCACGTCGCGAGCCCCGCCACCGGGAACAGCGCCCCGGAGATGAAGAACATCGGCGTGACGATCATCTGCATCACGCCCATGAACGACTGCATCTGCTTGATCCTGGCCGCGACCATGACGCCGAACGCGGTGATCGAGAAGGCCAGCAGCAGCTGCAGGAAGAAGACCTCGATGATCATGACGACGTTGTAGGGAACGTGTACGAGCGGGGCGATGATGATGATCACGATGCCCTGGATACAGGCCACGGTGGCGCCGCCGAAGCACTTGCCGATCACGATCGAGCTGCGCCGGATCGGCGCGACCATCATCTCGCGCAGAAAGCCGAATTCCCGGTCCCACACGATCGACGCCGCCGAGAACATGGCGGTGAACATGACCGCGATGCAGAGGATGCCGGGGTAGATGAACGTCTTCAGATTGACCCCGTGCGTGCCGGCGGCCGCGACCGACTGCAGCCCGGTGCCGAGCACGAACAGGAACAGGAAGGGCTGGACCAGCATCGTCACGATCCGCAGGCGGTCCGACTTGTAGCGGATCAGCTCGCGGCGCCAGACGATCTTGATCGCGCGCAGCTCCGAGCGCAGGCTGCGCTGCGGGACCGAGACGCGAACGATCGGGGGCCCGGACCCCGTCCCCGGGCCGGCGCCCGTGGCGGCTCCGGTGCGTGCGTCGGTGGTGGTGCTCATCGCCGGCCTCCGGTCATCATCTGCATCATCACCCGGTTGCGATGCTTGGACTGGTCCTCCTCGGCGTCACGGATCGTGGAACCGGTGTAGGACATGAACACGTCGTCGAGGGTCGGGCGCGACACGCTCACAGAGCGGATCGGCATCTGGAACTCGGCGAACAGCCGCGGCACGAACTCCTCACCGGCGGGGACGCCGAAGAACACCGCGCCCTCGCTCACCTTCGCCTCGACCCCGAACTGGCGCTCCAGCGCCTCGATCGCCTTGTCGTTGTCATCGGTGTGGATGGTCACGCGGTCGGTCCCCACGCCGGCCTTCAGCGCGGCGGGTGAGTCCAGGGCCACGATCTCGCCGTGGTCCATGATCGCGATCCGGTCACACCACTCGGCCTCGTCCATGTAGTGAGTGGTCATGAAGATCGTGATCTCCTCCCGCTCCTTGAGCTCTCGGATGTAGCTCCAGATCGACCGGCGGGTCTGGGGATCCAGGCCGATCGTCGGCTCGTCCAGGAACAGCACGCGCGGCGAGTGCATCAGCCCGCGGGCGATCTCCAGTCGCCGGCGCATCCCGCCCGAGAAGGTCCCCACGACCGAGTCCTTGCGGTCCCACAGCCCGACCATCTCCATCACCTGCCGCATGCGGGGCACCACGAGGTCGGACTGCACTCCGTAGAGCTCGGCGTGCAAGCGCAGGTTCTGGGCCGCGGTGAGGTACCCGTCCAGCGTCGGGTCCTGGAAGACCAGCCCGATGTTGCGCCGGACGTCGTCGCGCTCTGAGACGACGTCGTGGCCGGCGACTTTGGCGTGGCCTGAGGTGGGCTTGGCCAGGGTGCAGAGCATGTTGATGGTGGTCGTCTTGCCCGCTCCGTTGGGGCCCAGGAAGCCGAACACCTCGCCCATGGCGACCTCGAAGTTCACCCCCCGGACCGCCCGGACCTCGCCGTAGTTCTTGACGAGGTCACGGACGGAGATCGCGGGAGCCGACCCTCCGTTGCTCGCAGGTGACGTCATCGCCATCTACGTTAGCCCGCTCACACCTCGGACTCGCCGGAAGCGTCGCCGTCGTCGGCGGCCTGGTCGCCCTCAGGGGCGTCCTCGGCGAGGATGCGGTACAGCGCCCGGCGGGTCTCGCCGAGTACCTCGATCGCACGGGCCCGCTGGGCCTCGTCGCCCACCGTGGCCACCTGCCAGGCGGCCTTGCCGATCTGGAGCACCAGCGGCGCCAGTTCGGTGATGGCGTGCTCGCCCTCCTCATCGGCGGGCTTCCAGGGCTCCGGCTCCTCGGCGCGGGTCTCCAGGTGCTCCCGGCCGGTGTCGGTGATCTCGAACCGGCGCGACCCCTCGGCCTCGACGGAGCGGATCAGGCCCTCGTCCTCGAGCTGGGACAGCGTGGGGTAGACCGAGCCCGGGCTCGGGCGCCACCGGCCGCCGCTGCGCTCCTCGATGGTCTGCATGAGCTGATAGCCATTCGCGGGCTGCTCGGCGAGCAGGCGCAGGAGCGCCAGCCGCACGTCGCCGCGCCGCGCCCGGCCGCGACCGCCCGGTCCGCGTCCACCCCCGCGGCCAAACGGGCCGCCGGGGCCGCCGCCAAACGGGCCGCCGCCCATACGGCGCCATGCGATCAGCTGCTCGAGCTCCTCGGGGGAGGGGCGCATGCCGTGCCGCCCGCCGCCGCGCGAGAACAGCCAGTTGGCCGCGTCGCGGTGGTGATGGTGATGGCGATGGCCCTTGCGGCCATGACGCTTGCCGCGCTCGCCCGCGTCCCGCTGTTCGCGGTCTCCCGCGTCGCGCTCGCCCCACCCTCCGGTGAAGCCGGCGCGTGATGCCCAGGCGCCTCGCCCGGGTCCTGCCGATGCCCAGGCGCCTTGCCCGGGCCAGTTCTGTGCGTATGCACCAGTCATATGTGGTTCCTCCACTTTGTTGCTTGAAGTCTTTGACTGTCGTCGGTATGTCGACGATACGTAACGATATATCGTTAACAGTCGTTTGTCAAGAGGAGGCTCACGGACGACCTGGGCCCGGCCCCGCGCGTCGGGCGCATGCGTGTGCAGCGGGCTGCGGAGCCGGGGGAGGGGCATGGGACGTCAACGCCATTCACTCGGGAAGCCTGGGGTTGCGGCGTCGGCGACCGCCGCGCTCCGTGCCGCCCTCGATAGCCGCAGTTGACGTTCGCCTCGTGCCCCGAGGAGCACCGAGAGGCTCGCCAACCCACCCCGGCCGCGCGCGGCCTACTCGCCGTTGCCCGACGGGCCGCCGGAGCCCGACCCGCCCGAGCCGCCCGAGCCGCCCGAGCCGCCCGACCCGCCCGACCCGCCCGGCCCGCCGCGCTTGCGCAGCCACTCGGCGACTTGCTGGCTGACGTCGCCCATCTGGGAGCCGACTGTGGTGATGTTGTCGCCCAGCTCCCGGAAGAGGGCCCGGAAGCGCTCGGCATAGAACTCCATCGCGTCGGAGGCCTCATCCCGCGGGTTGACGGGGTCTGAGCGCTTGCGGTACTCGCCGCGGACGATGCGGTCGTACTCGCCGCTCTGGACCCACGTCATGACCTCGGAGACACGCCGGACCGCGTAGGAGTGGGTGGCGTTGATCTCGTTGAAGAAGCGCCGCACGCGGTCGTGGCTGTCCTCCCAGTTCTCGTACTGCATGGCCTGGGCCATGAAGGCGTCGAGGTCGAGCTGGTCGGCGGGCAACCCGGCGGCCACCACCATCAGGGCGCGACACACGACGCGCGGGTCGCGTACGGCCAGCGTGGCGGCGCGGTCGCAGCTGAGCTCGGCGGCGCGGCGCCATTCGAGCAGCACCGCGCGCACGGCGCGCAGCGGCAGCCCGAGGAGGGGGAGACTCCCGCTCGCGCTGAGCAGGATGTTCAGCGCGGTGATGTAGAGGACGTGGTCGGAGAGGATGTGTCCGAGCTCGTGGGCCACGATCGTGCGCTGCTCACCTGGACCGAGTTGCTCGTACAGGTTGGAGCCCACGATGATCATCGGCCTGGTCGACCCGATGGTCAGCGCGTTCCAGTACAGCGTCGAAGTGACGTACACGTCGTAGTCGGCGGGCATGTCCAGGATGCGCTTGACGCCCTGATAGGAGGTCCACAGCTCGGGGAGCTGGCGCTCGGACACCTTGACCGAGTTGCCCAAGAAGGACTGGCGCAGCGCGCGCTCGTAGCTGTACTCCACGAGCTTGCGGACGACCACGTCGAGCATGGGGATCGACTTCAGCGCTGCCGTGGCCGCGCGATCGGCCGGGTGTTCGTAGGCCTTGGACGAGATGTCCGGGTAGGGCTCGATCGCTTCAGGCAGGGTCTCGGCCATCCAGGGCACAGCCTACAGCCGCCCTGTCACACCCGACAAGCGAGAATGGACGGGTATGCGACCCGTCCAGGTGGTGCAGACGTTTGCTGCCGCAGTCCCCGACGCTGAGCGCTGCTGGTATGACACGAGCCGGTGGTCAAGCTGGGTGGACGGATTGGACACCGTGCTCGAGACCCGTGACCCCTGGCCGATGGTGGGCGGCGGTGTCACCTGGCAGTCGGGCCCGGCGGGTCGCGGCCGAGTGACCGAGGCGGTGGTGGCCTACACACCTGCCGACGGCCAGACCGTGCGAGGTCTCAGACGACAGGGTGACCGGCCGCCAGGCGGTGACCTTCGCCGCGGTGCCCGGGGGAGTGGAGGTCACGCTTGCGCTTCAGTACCGCATCACCCGCAGCTCGCCGCTGACCCCGGTCGTCGACGTGCTCTTCGTCCGCCGCGCCATGACCCAGTCACTGGGCCGCTCCCTGGACCGCTTCGCGGTCCGCCTGCGCGGCGACTGACCGCCCGGCTGCTCCGCCGCCAGGGTCCGCTCACCTCAAAAGGCACAGCGCCGGACCGGCCGGCCCACCCCACCTAAGGGGCGGTCCGGCCGGCCCGGCACGCGTGTCTCAGCGGATCTTGTACTCGTACGGGATCGTGGTGATCTCGTCGCCGCTCAGGCTGACCAGGTTGAACGTGTCGAGCCCGATGAAGCCACGCACGACCTGGCCGCGGCGTCCGCTCGGCGTGAACGTCAGCGTGATCGTCCCGGTCTCGCCCGGGGCGAGGCTGAGTGGCGTGTACGCCGCGTCCGGATCGAGGCTCTGCGCCCACACGTCACCTGTGCTCGCCGTCACGTTGGCATCGAACGGGTAGGTGTTGGCGATCGCCGCGAGGTTCGCCGACGAGCCCGCCGCCACTCCGTTAGCCCCGAACGGACCGGTCGGCTCCGGAAGCCCGAAGAAGAACCCGGGCGCGATTTCCGGTGCCGTGATCCGATCGACCGCCGCGTTGCCGAACGACGGACCGCTGACGTCAGGATCGCCGGAGAAGAAGCTCGTCTCCAGCGTGATCGGGACGTTGCCCTTTGCAACCGTGATGAGCTGGTTGGTCCCCGGAGGCACCAGCCAGTTCGGCTGCGCGCTGAGCGACAGCGGGAGACCCACGTCGTTGGCGCCGCTGCCGAGGAGCAGCTGGGGGATACGCCCGTTCAGACGGGCGTCGGCCAGGAAGTCCTTGCGGATGTTCCCGGAGTTGGTGACCTTGATCGTCGCGGTGACCGGCTGGCCCGCGGTGAGGCGGGTGTGCGACGAGTTGGGGATGCCACTGGCCGAGACGTGCGGGGACGCGAACGAGATCGCGCCCGTGAACGGCTCGCTCAGGTGCTGCCCGGCCATCGGACCGGTGACGTTGAGCGTCACCGTCCACAGTCCTCCGCGCGGGCTTCCGTGGAAGAACTGCATCACCGGGCCGTAGCCGAGGAAGTTATCGTCGGCGTCGGTCTGGCCGGTGGACTGAATGTCCACGGGCTGGCCGCTCGGGTCGATGAGGTAGCCGGTGATGGGGTAGTTGGGGTCGGCCAACTGCACTCCGACGTTGAGCGCCGGGCGGTTGCGCGGCATGACGAACTGGTAGGTGAACGACTGACCTGCGTTGCCGGTCGATCCACCGCCCGTGAGCGTTCCCGCAAAGGAGCCGCCCTGACGGTTCAGCGGCACCAGCGACCGGACGATGATCGGGATGCTGCCGTCCGAGGCGGAGCCTGTGCCCAGATGCAGCCGGAACGCCTCATCACCGGCTTGCCCCCCGGGCACCTGCACGCGGAAGTTCGCCGACTGCCCCGGCGCCAGCGTCCGTGACGACGGGAACACCGCGCCCGCGCCGTGGAACTGCTCGGTCGAGTAGCTGAACTGCACCGCGCCGTTGTAGACGGCGGCATTGTTGACGGTGAAGATCGACGCCGTCCACTGCCCCGCCTCTGGCTGACGCACCTCGACGTGTCCGAACCCGCTCTGGTCTGAGCCGATCAGCGAGTACGCCGCCACCTGGCCCTGCGGGTTGAACAGGGTCTCGAACACCGCCGTCCCACTGGACAGCGCGTTCCAGGTGATGTCCCCGTTGAGGTAGTCCGCTCCCGAGGGCACGTTGAACGTGTGCTCCTCGTAGAAGTCGGTGTTGCCCTCTCCGTCGATGAGCGAGGGCGATGAGGGGCTGAGGTTCACCGAACCGGTGTCATTGCTCAGCGGTGTCGGCCTCCCGATGACCGTCGGCGACACGGTCTGCGCGTTCGAGCCCTCGTTGGTGACGTTGACGTTGAACTGCGACGACTGGCCCGCGTTGACGGTGGCGTTCAGCGAGGTCTGGCGCACGAGCAGGGAGTTGCCCGTCCGCTGACCATTGTTGATCGACTCCGCCAGCTGCACGGCCTTCAGGGTGTCGACGAGGCCGGCTCCCTGGTGGTCGGCGGGCGCGCCCAGGTCCTGGGCGGTGCTGACGATGATTTGCTGCACCAGCGCCGGTGACGGGGCCTGGCCATGGTGGGTCTTCTCGTAGGCATTGATGACCAGCGCTGCGGTTCCGGAGGTCTCCGGCGCCGAGGCGCTGGTGCCGCCGGCCGCCCAGATCGGCGGCGGGTTGCTGCCGTGGTCGATGTCGCCACACCCGAAGAACGCCTTGGTGTTGCTGCTGCACAGAGACCAGCCGCGGTCACCCGGCGCGACGACGGAGACCGTCGATGGGTTGAACTCGGTGATGCCGTCAGAGCTCAGCCCCGAGATGTTGTTGTTCTCCCAGCCTCCTGGGACGAGCTGAGTGGTGTAGCGCGTCGTCTGGCGGTAGACCCGATACGTCGTCGTGCCGCCGACCCCGATCACGCCCGGCGTGGTCGCCGGCGATCCGATGTTGTTGAACGGGCCCTCGTCGCCACTGGAGGCGACGACGGTCACGCCCGCGGCGACGGCGGCCCTGTCGGCCAGCGCCACCGGGTCATCCTCGGTGTTGGGGAGGGGGTTGCCGCCGATGGACTCGTTGAGGATGTTGACGTGGTCATGCTCCACGGCCCACTCGATGCCCTGGATGATCGTCGAGTTGAAGAAGCCCGCGTTGGGCCCTGAGAGGTTCATCACGGCCAGGCTCGCGCCAGGGGCGATGCCCTGGATCTTGATGTTGCAGCCCGCGGGCAGCGGGTGCGCGGGGTTCACGAACCCCGACAGGTCGTAGGTCTGGTTGCCCTGCGACGCGATCGTGCCGGCGTCCAGGAATGCCTCGCGGCCGTCGGTGGGCGCGTTGGTCCCAAAGCCGCTGAAGTCCTCGTAGTCGAAGATGACGTGCTGTCCGTTGGCCCGGATGAGGTCCGGGTTGTTGGGGTCGATCCCGTCGGCGACGATGCCGACCTTGACGCCGGTGCCGTCGGCCAGCTGCTCGGCGGCCGCGACGTTCATGACCTCCCGCGCCTCGGGCTCGATGAGCGGCTGAGCCGGGTTCGACGGGCAGATCGCCTGGGGGCCGGTCGAGGGCGCATGGGAGCTCTTGCCCGCGAGCGAGCCCAGCGCCGGGCCGGGGCCCGAGCCGAGCGAGGCGAAGTGCCGGATCACGTCCGGCTCGACTGACTGGACGGCGGGGTTGGCCTTGAGGTGATTGACCTCCGCCGCGGAGACCGTCGCCGACATCGCGTCGATGATCGAGTAGCTGCGCACGTTCCTGGCGTGCAGCTGGGTCAGCTCGGCGCGGACGCTGGCCTGCGCCGCCTCGGCCGCCGTCGCGCGCGCGCGGGTGTTGGACCGCGTGGCGGGCAGCCGCCCCAGCTGATCCTTGAAGATGATGATGGTCCGCTTGTTGGCCTGAGCCGACAGGCGCTTGACCTGTCCCGCGGTCAGCCGTGCGCGCTTGCCGTGGAACACGACGTGCTTGTGCGCGTGTAGGCCGCGGGCCGCGACGGCGATGCCGGCGGCGGTCAGTGGAACCAGGACGGCGATCGCCAGCAGTGCGATCAGCCGGAACCGAGAGCGAGAGCTCATGCGTCCAACCCCTCCCTAGAGAAACGAATGCGGCAAGTATTCACCTGGGCCGCGCTCCCGGCGCGGATCCACTCAGTCGGGCAGTCTGTGACATGCGGCACGGAGTTGTCAAGGGTCGTTGACGGATTTCGCAGCGGCCGGTTAACGAACGCCCGCATTTACGGGCTCAGGCGGCGATCCGCTACGGTCCGCGCCGCATGTTCGTCTTCAAGGCCGCGGTGGTCGGAGCCGGCACGATGGGCGCCGAGATCGCCCATGTGATCGCCTCCGCCGGGATCCCCGTCGTCCTCAAGGACGCCGAGCCAGAGCGCGTGCAAGGCGCCGTGATCCGGGCCCGGGCGTTGTGGCAGGCGCAGGTCGACGCGGGCAAGCTCGAGGCGGCAGAGCTCGAGCGTCGCGCGCAGCTGATCACGCCCGCCACCGGCTACGAGCGCTTTCGCGACGTCGATCTCGTGATCGAGGCCGTCCCAGAGCAGATGGAGCTCAAGCATGCCGTGTTCTCAGAGCTCGACGAGGTCACGCCGGGCCACGCCATCCTCGCCTCCAACACGTCCGCGCTCTCCATCACGGAGATCGGCCAGGCCACGATCCGTCCCGACAAGGTGGTGGGCCTGCACTTCTTCTTCCCCGCGTCGATGAGCCGGCTGGTGGAGGTGGTCGAGGGCGAGGACACCTCCACCGAGACCGCACAGGCGACCGCGACCTTCGCCCAGGCGATTCGCAAGACGCCGATCCGCTGTGCCGACGCGCCGGGGTTCGTCGTCAACCGGATCCTGAACGCGGCCGTCTCGGAGCTGTGGCGCGCGCAGGAGGAGAGTGGCGCCGACCTGGAGGCCTTTGACCGGCTGATCGGCCAGGCGTCGCCGTCGGGGTATGGCCCGTTCTTCATCGCCGACCTGCTCGGCCTCGACACGGTGGTGGCGGTCGCTCAGCACATGCGGGATTCCTACGGCGACCGATTCCACGTGCACGACGAGATGCGCGCCCACGTCGAGGCGGGCCGCATGGGCGCCAAGACCGGACGGGGGTTCTATGAGCACCGGCGGTGAGCCCGAGGCGGGCGCGCTCCTTGAGCGCTACGCGCTCAAGGCGTTCGTCGAGGCGTGCCTGATCCTGGAGGACGGGGTTGCGTCGGCCAAGGACATCGACTTCGGGATGGTTGCGGGCGCCAACGGCGCCCCGCCGCTGGCCTCGGCCGACCAGGCGGGACTCGACGCCATGGTGGAGCGGCTGCAGCGGGCCGCGCAGGAGTGGGGTGAGGATTTCCTGCCGCCCATCATCCTGCGGCGGCTGGTCGCCCAGGGGCGGCTCGGCGTCAAGAGCGGCCAGGGTTTCTTCGCGTATCCGCGCCCGGATGCCGGCTGGGAGGAGCGTCCGGTCAAGCTCGAGACCCGCGGTGAGGTCGCCATCGCGTGGCTGGACCGGCCGCCGGCCAACTCCATCTCCCCCGAGGTGCTGGCCGCGCTGACCGAGCTGTGGGAGCAGGTCAGCGCCTCGGACGCCATCCGCGTGCTGGTGTTCGCCTCCGCCAACCCGATGCTGTTCTGCGCCGGCGCCGATATCAAGGCCTTCACAGCGCCTCGATGCCACCACGTGCCGCGAGCTGGTGCAGAGCGCCCACGGACTGTTCGACGCCTTCGCGGCCAGCCCGGTGGTGACGATCGCCGCTGTCAACGCGCTCGCGCTGGGCGGCGGCTGCGAGCTGGCCATGGCCTGCGACCTGCGCATCGCCGCCGATTCGGCCAGCTTCGGCCAGCCCGAGATCAACCTCGGCATCATCCCCGGCTTCGGCGGGACCCAGCGCCTGCCCCGCCTGGTGGGACGGGCGCGGCGCTCTGGAGCTCAATCTCGTCGGCGATGCGATCGGCGCCGCCGAGGCCTACGAGCTGCGGGCTGGTCAACCGCGTCGTCCCCGACCACGAACTCCTCGACACCGCGCTGGGCTGGGCGCGCAAGCTGGCCGGGCAGGCGCCGCTCGCGGTGGCGGAGATCAAGCGGGTGTCCGGGGCCGATGACCTGGCCGCCGGCATCGCCGCTGAGAAGGACGCGTTCGTCACCGTCTTCGGCTCTGAGGACGCGAGCGAGGGGATCGCCGCGTTTCTGGGCAAGCGCGCCCCGCGGTGGAAGGGGACGTGAGCGCGGATCGCGTCGCCGAGCTGATCCGGGAGGCCGGCTCGGTGGTGGCGCTGACCGGCGCGGGGATCTCGGTCCCGTCGGGGATCCCGGACTTCCGGTCGCCGGGGACGGGGCTGTGGACGGGCGTGGACCCGATGGAGGTGGCGCACATCGACGTGTTCCGCCGGGATCCCGAGCGCTTCTGGCACTTCTACGGCAACCGCTTCCAGACCCTGGAGGACAAGCAGCCCAACGGCGCTCATCGGGCGTTGGCGGCGCTCGAGCTCGCCGGGTTGGTGGACGCCGTGATCACGCAGAACATCGACCGCCTCCACGCCAAGGCGGGCAGCCGCGACCTCGTCGAGGTCCACGGCTCGATCGCGCACTCCTCCTGCCTGCGCTGCCGCGCGCGCTACTCCTTGGCCGAGGTGCGCTCGCGCCACGCGGCCGATCCGGCGGGGATCCCGCGATGTGACTGCGGCGCAGCCGCTCAAGCCCGACGTCGTGCTGTTCGGCGAGTACCTGCCCGTCGCCGCGCTGACCCGCGCCGAGCAGCTGGCGCACGGCGCCGACCTGATGCTCTGCATCGGCTCCTCGCTGGAGGTCTACCCCGTGGCCCAGCTGCCCCAGATGACCCTTGACGGCCGGGGGCGAGATCGCGATCGTCACGCAGGGCTCCACGCCGTACGACAGCCGGGCGGCGGCGCGGTGCGGGGGAGACGTCGAGGAGGAGATGGAGGCGATCGCGCAGGCTCTGGGCCTCGAGACGGCTTAGCCTGTCGCCGCTGCGCGAGCCCGCAGCGCCGCCTCGACCCGGCCCAGCGCGAACTGCACCGCCGTCTCGTTCTCGGTGCTCAGCGGCCCCGACAATGCCGCCTGCGCGGCGGCGGCGACCGGCTCGCGCTGGCCTCGCAGCTCGGCGAGGCGCTCGGCCAGTTCGCCCGCCAGGGAGTCGGCGCCAAGCTCGGCGAGCGCGGCGTCGAGGGCCACCAGGAGCTGCAGCGCCGCCTCCCGCGGCCGTCCCTGATCGACATCGGCCCGCGCGCGCAGGGTCAGCTCCTCGCAGGCCAGGGTCGTCTCGCGGGCGCCGAGCCGCGCCGCCAGACGGGCCTGCGGGGCCAGTATCCGCGCGCGCTTCTGGCGTCCCGCCGGCAGGTGCAGCTCCTTGGCCGCGGTCCAGCGGCCCTCGGCCACCTCCTCGCCGGCGCCGAAGCCGATGCGGGCGACCAACGCCTGGAGGCGGCCCACGGGGTGCAGGTACGGATCGGCGGTGATGACCCGGAAGGAGTGCAGGGCACGGTTGAGGACAGCCAAGCCGGTCTCCAGCTCCTGTTCTCCGGCGCCGGCCAGCCACGTCCGCGCCTGGCTCTCGGCGAGGGGCGCCCCGACGTCGATGACCGTCGCGCGGCCGGTGGCGACCGCCGTCGGCTCGGGCTCAGCCGCGGCGTCGCGCTCACGGCGCCGGCCGGACAGGCGCCGGCGCTCGGGGGCCCCCAGGGTGGCGAAGACCAGCACGTGGGTGGGCGGCCCCTCGGCGGCACCGCCGGCCCGTACCAGGTAGCGCCCGTCCGGCGGGCCGAGGGACCAGGGCACCTCCACCTGTGCGAAGCGAAACAGACCAGCGGACGCGCTCACCGGCGCGGCATATCACGTCGGCGCGACAGGTGCGACCGGATTACTTGGTCTTTTCCTGGATCGCGTACTTGCTGGGGGCGATCGGAACGACCGGCTCAGGGATCTGGCTGATGCGGTTGATGAGCTGGATCCACTGACCGGGCTGCAGGATGCTCTTGATCTGCTTGGTCAGCTTGTTGTTGGTCCCGAAGTCCGGGGTGAACGTGATCTGGATCCGGTTCTTGTGGTCCGGCAGGGCCAGGGTGTTGGGCTGGGCCTTGTAGGAGATGTCCGAGACGATCTGGTTGGGGCGCATCGAGCCCTGCAGGGTGAGCAGCCGGCGGATCGTGATGTCGGTGATCGACCCTGGCTGCTGGTGGCCGAGAATGGGGATCCCGTTGATCTTGGAGATGTCGACGCTGGCTCCGGTGGCGCCCGCGGCATCGGTGCCCGTCGCGCCCGTCGCGCTGTGGCCGCACTCGAGGCCGGAGACGTCGGGGTCCAGGCCGGAGGCCGAGAGGAACTCGATCACTGCCAGCACGCGCCGGTCGATGAGGCCGGCCTCGATGTCGCGGCGGCCGCACGCGTAGATCTGGACATGCGGGTCAGAGAGCACGCGCGTGGTGAGCTGCTGCTTGGACATCAGCAGCACCTGCCCGACGCTCGGGTTCTTGGCGCCGGGGCCGAAGAACGGGTCGACGCCCGCGGCGCGGTAGACGGCGGTGGCCTCCAGCAGCTTCCAGCCGTCGAGGATCGGCTTGGGGTCGATATCCGGGGCGCCCTTGCCCGCGGGCTGGATCGTGAAGTACAGGTGCGGGGACACGCCCTGCGAGGGCCCGCCGACCCGGCCCAGAACCGTGCCGGCGACGACGATCGCGCCCTTCTTGAGCGACTTGAGCGTGTACTGGTTCTTATCCAGGTGCAGCGTGTCCGAGAAGTAGTTGCGGAAGTTGGTGATCTGCTGGGAGGAGTTCTTGAGCTGGAGGTTGCCGCCTGCGGCGTAGGAGGCCGGGCGGTTGGGGTTGGCGAAGAGGCGCTCCTTGACCATCGGCGCCGTGACCGTCGCGGCGGTCGTCTGAGCCTGGGAGGCTGCGCTCTGAACGCCGCCGGCGGCCGACGAAGCGGCCTTGTCCGCGGCGCTGGCCGCGGCCGGCGTGCGTGACTTGGCCGCCTTGCCGGTGGTCTGGGTGCCCGCCGACGCGGGCGCGGTGATGGCGGGCGTCGAGGTCGAGGGCTTGGTGGCGGCCTTGCTGATGGTGGTGGCCGTCTTGGGCAACACCTGCGTGCCGGCGGAGGCTGCCGCGGTGGGGGTCTTGGCCGTGGGGACCGAGAACTCCTTGATGATCTGCTTGGAGGAGGACTTGACCGGCTTGGGCACCGGGTAGCGCTTGGAGACGCTGCCCAGGTGGGCGTAGGTGTAGATGTTGCCGGTCGAGTCCTGGAGCTTGACGTAGTTGCCCAGCTGCTTCGAGGTGCCGATGCCGACGATCTTGCCGTCGTTGACGGCGATCACCGGCGAGTTCTTCTTGGCGAAGATCGACGTGCCCTTGGCGTTGGGGTTGGAGTCGATCGCGATGGCGGCGTTCGTGCCCTTGACCTTGTTCTTGGCCAGCTTGACCACCGAGGAGTCGGCGTACTTGGCCGGCGCGGCGACGGGGAAGTGGCCCTGGACCAGGCCGGTCAGCGCGCCGATGAGCTCCGACGGGATGCCGCCGATGAGCTTGGCGCGCAGAAGCACGGACTCGACGTACCAGCTGGCGTGGTTGTAGGCGAAGATCGCCTTGGAGACGTTGCTCGAGGCGCCGGCAGCGTGCAGGTAGCGCGCCGCCGTGAAGATGGCATCCACCGGGTTGTAGGGGTCGGCCACGCCATCGCCGTTGGCGTCGACGCCCCATTCCTTCCAGGTGGAGGGCAGGAACTGCATCCAGCCGACGGCGCCCGCGGATGACACAGACAGGTTGCGCCCGTAGTCGGTCTCGATCTCGTTGATCCCGGCCAGGACCTGCCAGGGCACCTGGTATTCGATGCCCGCCGCCTGGTAGATCGGGATCAGGAAGGGCGGGATCCGGAACGAGTCGATGAAGAAGTTGGGGACCCCGATCGGCGCGGGCCCGGGCAGCGACAGCGAGAAGGTGGGGTTGGTGGCCGACGGCACGCCCTTGCCCGTGGGCAGGTTCTTGGTTGTCGACGTCGTCTTGGTGGTCTTCTTCTTCTTGGACTTGGCATGGCCGGTTTTCTTCTGGCCGCTCGACGACGGCTGCTCGCCGCGGCTCGTGCCGGTCGGCACCGGCGTGGTGCTCGACGTGCTCGTGGAGCTACTCGAAGATGAACCGCCATGGCCTGAGGGTGAAGTTGAGGTTGAGGTCTTGGTCGTCCCGGACCTCGTCGGCGTCGAGGAGCTCGTCGGGGTGGACGAGCTGGTTGCCGGCGCGGTCGTCGTCGTTGTCGTGGTGGTCGTCGTCACGCCTGCCGAGGGCGTCGTGGATGTCGACGGGGCACATTGCTCGCTCTCGGAGGCGACGGGCCCGGTGATGGGCAGGCCCATGGCCGAGATCGGCGTCCCGGGGGCGACGTTGACGTGGAAGACCAGGGTCTGGCCGCTGACGAGGGTCACCGTGACCGTGCACTCGTCAGCGGAGGCGGTTGGGACCACGGTTAGGGCCCAGGCGACGAGGACCGCCCCGGCGGTGGCAAGCACTGCGAGCAGCTTGCGGCTCATCGTGGTCGCGCTTCTCCGACCATTACGTTGGTGCGCACTCCAATGAAATAACGGGACAAACTGACGTCAGCTGCCGTGGACGCTACTGACTGGTCCGGAGCGATGCAACGCGGAACCAGGCCCCGTCGCAATCTAGCTTTTCGATCGCGCGGGATATGAAGAACTTGCGAAGACGCCGGCAGGTCCTTTCCGGTTGCCGGGCGGATCAAACTCTGCATCTGAGCCTCTGCCTCTACCTCAGCTCGAGTGTTACTCTCGAGTACGACGAACCTGTGCCCCGGGGTCTACCCCGGGTAGCTACAGTCCAAGCTCATGAGCGATGAGAACAGCCTCAAGGGGCGCGTGACCAAGCAGGGCGAGGAAGCCGTCGGCCGAGTTGCGCAGGGGCTCCTGGAGAATCCGGTGGTCGCCGGTGCTCTCTCGCGCGCGTTCGAGACGCGCGAGCGCGCGGTGCGCGCCCAGGAGGTGGCGATGGGTGCGCTGAACCTGCCCTCGGCCAGCGATCTGGAACGGCTCACGCGGCGGGTGCGCAGCGTCTCGCAGCGCCTGGAGGGGATCGAGGACGCCATGGACCGCCTCGACGAGCGTCTTGGCCGTGCCGGCGACAGCGCCGCGCTCCAGGACCGCCTCACCCGGATCGAGGCGTCGCTGGAGCGCCTCGAGGGAGCCACCGCGGCAAGTGCCCGACCCGCGTCTCGTGCCAAGCCTCGGGCAGCCAAGCCGACCGCCGCCGAGCCGACCGCCGCTGAGCCGGCCGCCGCCGAGCCGGCCACACCCGAGCCGGCCGACACCCGAGCCGGCCGCCGAGGAACCTCCCACCTCCGCCTAGGCCCAGGAGCCGCTCAGCGCGGCCACGGCCAGTTCGCCGAGCCGCCGCTCGGCGTCGCGCAGCGCCTCGGGATCGATGCGCAGGCGCTCCGGCAGCACCAGGTCAGAGACGATGAGCGCGCACCCGGCGCGCAGTCCCCGTCGCGCTGCCAGCGCGAAGAGCGTCGCCGCCTCCATCTCCACGGCGAGCGCTCCTTGGGCGTGCCACCGTTCCTCAGCGCCGTCGGGGCTGTCGTAGAACAGGTCGCTCGAGACGACCGCGCCTTCGGGCCCGTCGGGGCCGGCGGCGGCGCGCAGGTGCTCGAGCAGCTCAGGATCGCCGGCCACGCGGTCGCCGGCGCCCAGCGCCCGGCTCGTCCCGTCAGCGGCGAGCGCCTCGCTGGCTACGAGCAGGTCGCCCAAGCGCAACGAGGAATCCAGCGCGCCGCAGGTCCCCACCCGCAGCAGCGTCCTCGCCCCCAGGTCCGCCAGTTCGGCGATGACGATGGCGGCGCTCGGTCCGCCCATGCCCGTGCTCTGGATGGTGAGCGGACGGCCGTCGCGCGCCTCCCCGGAGTAGCCCCACAGGCCACGGTTGTGGTTGAACATCTTGGGCTCGGCGAGGAGCGCCTGGGCAAGCAGCAGCGCCCGGCCGGGATCGCCGGGGAGCAGCACCCGTTCGGCCAGCGGTGCGGTCGGCAGCAGGTGGATGGAGGACACGGCCGGGCAGCTTACGGTGGGGTGGTGGGTGGGAAGCGATTCCATACACTGCGCCGGCGTGGCGGAGTTCACCTCACCCAAAGAGTTCCGGGAGGTCATGGACCGCACGTTCGGACTCATGAGCGACGACCCCGACATGGGCCCCAAGCTCCGTGACGCCGACACCCCGCAGCGGTTCGAGTTCACCGACCTGGACCTCGTGGTCAACATTCGGGCCGGCGGGGCCGACGAACCCAACCTGGCGTGGGAGTGGTCCGACGAGATCGACTGGGAGCCCAAGGTGCGGATGGCGATGAGCTCGGAGACCGCCAACCGGTACTTCCAGGGAAAGGAGAACGTGGCGATCGCGATCGCCCGGCGCCGGATCAAGGCCGGCGGCGACGTGAAGGCGGCACTCGCTCTCATCCCGATCACCAAGCCGCTGTACGACCGCTACCGGCAGATGGTCGCCGCCGACTATCCGCATCTCGAGCTCTGATCGGGGGCGACGTCCCGCAGCGGGCGGTCCTGTGCGAATTTGCTGGAGGGCAGTGCCCATTTTGCGGCCCCGGCGATTGACAGACGGCGCGATGGCGAGTAGACCTATGGCACAACGCAAGGCAATAGGCCGGAACGTGACCGTCGCCTTCGGCGCGATCGCGAGGCGCCGCCGGAAACGTGACGAGCGCCAACGGCCGACGCAGCGGGCCGTGATGCCCGCGGGCGGCGGGGCCTGGCACTCACCGAGACCCCGTCGCCGACTTGCGTTGCGGTTCCGCGCCCCATCACGCGTCGGCGTCTCCGGACGCGAAGGCCGGGCGTGACGCTCGCCGACGCCGCCAAGCGCGTGAGGGTCACGCCCGCGACGCTGCGCCGCTGGGTCCGTCAGGGGCTCATCCCCCAGTACGAGGGGGAGTGGGTCCCCGCCGCCATCGGCCAGGCGCGCGTGGTGGCCAAGATGCGTGAGCGGGGTCACTCGCTGGCTGACATCCGCACGGCCACCGAGGAAGGGCGGCTCGCTTTCGGCTTCCTCGAGGAGCTCTTCGGGGCCGAGCCCCAGCACTACTCGCTCAAGGACGCCGCTCGCCAGACCGGGCTCGAGGTCGGGCTGGTCAAGCGCGTCATCGCCGGCATCGGCGTCAACCCCGAGACGGCCGAGACGATCTCCGAGGACGAGCTCCAACTGCTGCGCTACGTCGCCGCGGTGCTGGACACCGGCTTCCCGCTCGTGGCCCTGCTCCAACTCGTCCGGGTCTACGGACAGGCGATTGCGCGAATCGCCGACGCCGAGGTGCGCCTGTTTCACCTCTACGTCCACGAGCCGCTCATGCGCTCAGGCGCGACCGGGGTCGAAACGGCAGAGCAGATGCAGTCGATGAGTCGTCAGGTGCTCCCGCTGGCGGGGCCGATCCTGGACCAGATCCACCAGCGCTGGTTGCAGTTCTTCGTCGAGCAGGACGTCGTCGGACACATGGAGTCCGACCTGGACGGCACCGCGGTGGACCTGGGGCGGATGCGGATCGCCATCGCCTTTGCCGACCTGACCGGCTACACCCGCATGACCGAGGAGGAGGGCGAGCTCTCAGCCGTCGACGCCGTGGAGCGGTTCGTGGACGCCGTCGAGGTCACGCTCCCCGACGAGGCCAGGATCATCAAGACGATCGGCGACGAGGTGATGATCATCGGCACCGACGCGGCCGCCCTCACCGACTGGGCGGTCGGCTTTCAGGCCATACAGACCGACCGCCCCCTGCCGCGGATCGCCGTGCACTACGGCGTCGCCCTGTTTCGCGACGGCGACTACTACGGGCGCGACATCAACATCGCCAGCCGCGTGTCGGCGCGCTCGGCCGGGGGTGAGGTGCTCGTGACGCGCCCGGTGGTGGAGGTGGCCAGAGCCGGCGGGGGTCATCTCGAGTTCGAGCGAATCGGCGAGGTCACGTTGAAGGGCTTCAGCGAGTCCACCGAGGTGTTCGTGGCCCGCCAGCGCCAGGAGGAGGAGTGACCGAGTTGGAGCAGGCGGTCCGCGCGCAGGGGCTGCTGGCCGCGGGGCGGCCGGTCGTGGTCATGTACTCGGGCGGGCGCGACTCCACGTGCCTGCTGCACCTCGCCGTGCAGATCTCGGGCGCCCCCGCCGTCAGCGCCCTGCACGTCAACTACGGCCTGCGCGGGACCGCCGACGCCGACGAGCGCCACTGCGCGAGCGTGTGCGAGCAGCTCGGTATCCAGCTCGACACCCGCCGCCCGGTGCGCCGCGCTGACGGCGGAGGGAACCTCCAGGCCTGGGCGCGCGACGAGCGGTACCGCGCGGCCGCCGACCTGGCGCTGGCGCGTCAGGCGGACGTGGCCGTGGGCCACACGCGCTCTGACCAGGTGGAGACGATCCTCTACCGGCTGGCGTCGTCCCCGAGCCGTCGCGCCGTCCTGGGCATGCTCGCCCGCGATGGGGCCCTCGTGCGCCCGCTCCTCATCGTCACGCGCGAGCAGACCGGCACCTACTGCCGGGCCCATGGCCTGCGCTGGCGCGACGACGAGACCAACGCCACGGACGCCTACGCGCGCAACCGGATCCGCCGCGAGCTCGTCCCCGCCCTTGAGCGCGTCCATCCCGCCGCCCAGGACAACGTGCTGGCGCTGGCCGAGATCCTGCGCGCTGAGGCCGAGGTCCTCGACGAGCTCGTCTCTGCGACGCTCGACGGGCGCCCGGAGATCTCGCTGGAGCGCCTGCGCGAGCTGGCGCCGGCGCTGCGGCGCCTCGTGGTCCAGCGCCTGGCCGACGATGCCGTGGGCCACCCGGCCGCCGGCGTGGCCCGGCGCGCCGAGGAGGTGGTCGCGATGCCGGCGCACGGGACGTCGGCCCTGGACCTGCCCTCGGGTGTGCGCGCCACCGCCCACGACGGCGTGATCACGTTCGGACGCACCCCCGCCATCCCAGAAAAGTAAACTTATAGGTGTACTTGCTGGCGTCTCCGGGCAGGGCCGTCATGCGCCGGGGCCGCCACACTAGACTGCGCCAGCGTGAGCGACGATCCAGCGATCGGGGAGATCCTCGTGCCCTCCGAGGATCTCAGCCGGAGGGTGCGAGAACTGGGCAAAGAGGTCTCACGCGATTACGCGGGCAAGAACCTGCTCCTCATCGGAGTTCTCAAGGGCGCGGTGTTCTTCCTCTCAGATCTGATGCGCCACATCGACATCCCTGTCGAGGTCGATTTCATGGCGGTGGCGTCCTACGGCTCGGCCACCAAGACCTCCGGAGTGGTGCGGATCCTCAAGGACCTCGACGCCGCCATCGAGGGCCGCGACGTGCTGATCGTGGAGGACATCGTCGACTCCGGCTTGACGCTGCAGTACCTGCTGCGCAACCTGGCCGGGCGCAACCCCGCCTCGCTGGAGGTGTGCGCGCTTTTGACCAAGCCCGCCCGCCGCAAGGTGGACCTCAGCACGCGCTACGTGGGCTTCGAGATCCCCGACCGATTCGCCATCGGCTACGGCCTGGACCACGCCGAGCGCTATCGCAACCTTCCGTTCGTTGCTGCGTTGAACGTATAGAGCGTTGGATTGCAGGAGATTTTGCGGGCCGGGAAGGTGATTTCCATGCCAAACACAGGTGCTACGCTTGCTGACCCACCGGTATTCGCGTCACACGGGTAGTACCGGGGCAACGCAGGGACTACAGCAATGAGCCGGTTTTTCAAGAGCGCCGCCTTCCCGATCCTGATCGTCGTCGTCTTGGCGTTCTTCGCCCAGAAGCTGATCGGGAGCTCCAACCATGGGCCGAACTACTCGTTCGGCAGCCTCCTGACCCAACTGGACAACGGACAGGTCAAGAACCTGTCGCTGGACCAGAAGTCAAACAGCGCGGACGTCACGCTGACCAACGGACAGAAGTACTCCGTCGGCTACCCGGACTCGTACGCGCCGACGTTGATCGGCGAGGCCGAGAAGGACATCAAACCGGCCTCGAACTTCAACGTTGAGAGCAAGTCGTCCAACGGCTGGCTCTCGCTGCTGACCTACATCCTGCCCTTCATCATCTTCATCGGGTTCTGGATCTTCCTCATGAATCAGGTCCAGGGCGGCGGCTCCAAGGTGATGTCGTTCGGCAAGTCGCGCGCCAAGCGCATGTCGGTCGACTCGCCCAAGATCACGTTCAGGGACGTCGCGGGGGTCGACGAAGCCGTTGAGGAGTTGCACGAGATCAAGGAGTTCCTGGAGAACCCCAAGAAGTTCCAGGCGCTCGGCGCCCGGATTCCGAAGGGTGTGCTCCTGTACGGCCCTCCGGGCACCGGCAAGACGCTGCTGGCCCGCGCGGTCGCCGGCGAGGCGGGCGTCCCGTTCTTCTCGATCTCAGGCTCTGACTTCGTCGAGATGTTCGTCGGCGTGGGCGCCTCCCGTGTGCGCGACCTCTTCGAGCAGGCCAAGCAGAACTCCCCTTGCATCATCTTCATGGACGAGATCGACGCCGTCGGTCGCCATCGCGGCGCCGGCCTGGGCGGCGGTCACGACGAGCGCGAGCAGACGCTGAACCAGTTGCTCGTCGAGATGGACGGCTTTGAGATGAAGGACAACATCATCCTCATCGCGGCCACCAACCGCCCCGACATCCTGGACCCGGCGCTGCTGCGCCCGGGGAGGTTCGACCGCCAGATCGTCGTCGACCGGCCCGATCGCGGTGGCCGCAAGAAGATCCTCGAGGTCCACACCCGCGGCAAGCCGCTGGCGCGCGAGATCGACGTCGATGCGCTGGCCGGCCAGACCCCAGGCTTCACCGGCGCCGATCTCTCCAACCTCGTCAATGAGGCCGCCCTGCTCGCCGCGCGCAACGGCAAGCGCGAGATCACCCAGGTCGAGTTGGAAGAGGGGATCATGCGCGTCATCGCCGGCCCGGAGAAGAAGACCCGGGTGATGAGCAACAAGGAGCGGCGCATCACCGCCTATCACGAGATGGGCCACGCGATCGTTGGGCACTTCCTGCCCAACTCCGACCCCATCCACAAGATCTCGGTCATCTCCCGCGGCCAGGCGCTCGGCTACACGATCTCGCTCCCGGGCGAGGACAAGTTCCTCACCACCCGGGCCGAGTTGCAGGAACAGATGGCGATGACCCTGGGCGGCCGCGCCGCCGAGGAGATCTGCTTCGACGAGATCACCACCGGCGCGTCCAACGACATCGAGAAGGTCACCGCCACGGCCAAGCAGATGGTCATGCGGTTCGGGATGTCCGAGAAGCTCGGTCCGCGTGTGTTCGGCCATGATCACGGCCAGCCCTTCCTGGGCCGCGAGTTCAGCTCCGAGCCCGACTACTCCGACGAGATCGCCCGCGAGATCGACGACGAGATCCGGCGCATCGTCGAGATCGCCCACCTGCAGGCCAAGGCCATCCTCAACGAGAAGCGTCCCGAACTCGAGAAGCTCTCCGAGATCCTCATCAAGCGCGAGACGATCGAGAAGGTCCAGTTCGAGTCGCTGCTCGAGGGTCAGTCCGAGGAGGCCGTCTTCGGCTCCGAGGCTCCGGTGCCGCCCGAGATCCCGTCAGTGACCGGCACCGCCACAGAACGCGCGCGGCCAGAGGCCCCCCGCCCGCTGCCCCGGCCCGGGTTGGCCGGCGGCGCCGCCGAGTAGCTGTAACTCTTCGGTCACAGTTGGCCCATTTGCGGTGGTGGGCGTGCCACCGTGGGCTGCATGGCCGACTCTGATGGCGAAACGCACGCCAGGCGTGCATTTGACCATCCGAGTGAGGGAGCGCTGGCCCGGTTGGCGGGGCGCCAACTGGGAGTCGTGGCAAGAGAGCAGCTACTCGAGCTGGGATTCAGCCGAGGCCAGATCGACCGACTCCGCCGCGACCGCTGGCTCCAACCGATCCACCACAACGTCTTCGCGGTCGGCCACCGGCATCTGACTGACCGCGCGCACCTCTTGGCTGCGTTGTTGACGTTCGGCCCCCAGGCGTTCTTGAGCCATCGGACGGCGGCCGGGGTGTGGAAGCTGCGGGCGGTCAACCTCCACGAGATCGAGGTCACGCTCCCGGGAACCGGCGGGCGTCACCGCGACGGCCTCAGGGTCCATCGCAGCGCCAGCGCGCCGGAGGCAGACGAGGTCCGCAGCCACGGCGACCTCCGAGTGAGCTCCGTGCCTCGCATGCTCATGGAACTCGCCGCTCGCGAGACGTCGCGCGAACTCGAGCGCCTCGTGACCCTCGCTGTCCAGAAGCGCCTGCTCCGCCCTGACTCCCGCGACGGGCGTGCCACCCTGGAGCAAGCGCTGGCACGCCACGAACGACACCCTGGCATCGCCAAGTTGGCCGCGGTCCTGGCCGTCTACCGCCGCACTGACGACCGGAAGTCCGACCTGGAGCGTGCCTTTGACCGCTTCCTCGCCGGGCATCCCGAGATCCCCGAGCCGCTGCGCAACATCGAGATCGACCACTGGGAGATCGACTGCTTCTGGCCCGAGCACAAGCTGGCGGTGGAGCTCGACGGCCGCCCGTACCACGTCGCCGCCAACGCCATGGAGAAGGACCGGCTCAAGGACGCCTCGTTGCTCAGGCAAGGCATCACCCCGCTGCGCTACACGGATTTCCGCGTCGAGCACGACCTCCGAGGGATCCTTCAGGACCTGCGGCACTTCCTCAAGATCGCCGCCTGAGCACGCTCAGGCCGACAGCAAGCTACGGCCGTACCAGTCCGAGTCCGCGCGCACGCCCGGCAGCGTGCTGCTCAGTGAGCGAGACGCGGTCCCAGAACTCGATGAGCATCTTGATGATGCGGCACACGTGGTAGCTGCCCCCGGTGGCCCAGGCCGGTTCGCCGATGCCGCGGGTCACCCAGAGGAGCCTACGCGCCACCGAGGCATCTGCGACGTCCGGGTTGGCGATCCCGTCCTTGAACCCCAGGTGGTTGCGGGGCACGCCGGTGGGCCTCGGCGGGGACACGAAGCCGTCCAGACGCCAGCGGATCTGCATCGCGCCCCGCGTGTGCTTGACGATCTGGCGCAGGGCGTGGACGGCGGTGTCAGCGCTGCCCGCGCAGACCTGCAGCAAGAGGTCGCCGCCGATCTGGGCCGGGTCCAGGTCATCGTTGGGGAACGAGCGCATCGGTGTGAGGTGGCGCGGGCGGTGGGCCGCGAGGCCGAAACGGTCGTCGAACAGGGTGCTGCCCACGCCCACCGTCACCGTCAGGCCGTCGGCCGGGACCACCGGGCCGAGCGTGCCGCTGTCTGACGGCGGCGCACCGGTTCCCAGCGCCGGGGGCACCCCGCCCGCGGTCAGAAACCGTGCCTGATCGGTCAGCGTCCGCAGCAGCTCGCGCAGCCCGGCGCGGTTCCCGGCCACCACGTCGAAGGAGGCGAAGCATGCCGCCGGGGGCGGGGCGGTGACGATCCCGGCCTGGTGCTCTCCGTGGAAGGGGACGGTGGCCAGGCGCGCCGCCGGACCGGCCACCGGGTTGCGCTGCAGCGGCCCATCCGCCTGCAACGGATCCCGTCCCGACCGCGGGGCATGCGAAGACCCGGCGGCGTCAGCGGCTCCCGGCGCGCCAAGCGCGCCCGCCGACAGAGCCGCGGCCCCGGAGCGGCGCAGGAACTGGCGGCGGTCGAGGCTCACGTGCCCCCCGCAACCTGGATGAGGTCGGGGATCGGCGCGAGCGTCTCCAGCACGGCGCCGACGGCGGCGTCGACTCGCTCGCGCACCGCGGCCGGCAGCCGCGCGACCGCCACCCACCGGCCGTCGACGCGGCCGGCCTGGGCGGAGCGGATCACGGCCACCGACTGGCGGCGCGTCCGTCCCACCAGCCGGGGCGCGCGTGGGTCGATCACCGGCGCCAGAAGGGTGACCATCTCTCGCGTGGCCGCCACGTCGGCGATGACCGAAGCCAGCGCGGTGCCGCTCCCGTACTCGTCGTCGCCGCTGAGCGAGTCACGTAGGGCATCCTCGAGGATCTCGTGGGCGCGCAGCGTCCATGTCGATAGGCCGACCGGGTTCATAGGGAGCTCGGGGCCCAGCTTGCGTGCGGCCAGCCGGGCGACCAGACGCTGGAGCTGCGAGCTGTCCACAGCCGCCGCGGCGAGGTCGCCGTGCGTCCACAGGTCGAGCTCCACCTTGTGAAAGCCGGTGAACCCCGGGTCGGCCGTGCCCTGCACCAACCCTGCCGCCGTGCCGTCGATCTGGCGCCCGATGTCCCCAAACGCCCCGTAGGCACCGTCGTCCTGGCCGATCTGCAGCCAGGTCAGGTGCGCGACCAGCCACGCGGACTGAGCGCCGGCGACGTCGCCGGAGCGCAGGCGGGCGCTGAGACCGGCCAACTGCAGCTGCAATGTGCCGAGCAGCCGCTGCACGTAGGCGCGATAGACCCGCATCGGCTGGTCGAGCTGGAGCACGGGCACTGGGATCACCGCGGGCGCGGGGTGGCGTGTGCGCGCCAGCGCCGGCGCCGCGGCCGACAGCAGGCAGGCCAGCGACGCCACGACCGCCGCCGTGCACCCGCCACGCCCCACTACGGCAGCGGCGGGTTGAGCCCGGCGGCGTGGCACTCCGCCAGTCCGTGCGCCAGCCCCGGCGCGGCCGCCAGCTTCGGCGGCTCGGCGAAAGCCGGCGTACGGAAGTCGAAGTAATCGGTCATCGGGTGCGCGTTGGCGTCGCGGAAGGTCATCGCCGGCAGGTTCCACTTGTGCTCCAGGAACGCCGTGATCGACGTGTGGTCCTGGACCACGTTGGAGACGTACTGGGCCCGCGCCCACGGCGAGACGACCACCGTGGGGACGCGGAAGCCGAGCCGGTCAAAGCCGCCAGGGGTCAGGGGCGCCCCGCCCGGAACCGGGATGGGGGCAATGTTGTCGGGCGCGATCGTGCGCGGCGGGGGGACATGGTCGTAGTAGCCGCCGTGCTCGTCGTAGGTGAGGAAGAACGCGGTGTGCGCCCACGCGGGCGAGTGCAGGAGCGCCTTGACCACCTTGGCAACGAACCGCTCGCCCACCTGGATGTCCTGCGGGTTCTCCTCTGAGGTTGTGTCGTACTCGGGGTCCAGGAAGGTGAACGCCGGCAGCGTGCCCGCCGCCGCACGGGCGAAGAACTTGTCGATCGTCTGCACCCGCTTCTTGCGGGCGGGGGTGAGCCAGCCGGGGACGATGAGGGGGCTCGGCACATTCTGGAAGTAGTTGGCCCACTCGATGTGGTGCTGGTCGAGCCGGTCGAAGATGGTCCCGTTGGCGGCCGGAGTGCTGAAGGTCTGGGCGTTGGTCGCCACGATGCCCGAGCTGGTGCCGGTGAACAGGTAGCGACGGTTGGGATACGTCTGGCCGAGCACCGAGCAGAAGTAGCGATTGCCCACCGGAAAGTGCCGGACCAGGGAATAGGTGAAGGGCAGGTCGCCGTTGTCCCAGAAGCTCATCGCCACCGGTCCCGACGCCTTGACGAAGCCGTCGTTGCGCCCGCCGTTCCACGACAGGTGCGAGGCGTTCCAGTTCTGTCCGGGGTGGCCGACGAGCTGGCACGGCGAGGACATCTCTCGCGCGGGCACGGGCGTGCCGTTGGCGTCGAGGTTGACCTCGACCGGGCGGCCCTGCTTGAGGGTGAACCCGTCGACGTCCTGGCGGCCAGGGGTCCGGTGCGGGACCATCCCGAGCAGGTTGTCGAACGAGTGGTTCTCCATCATCAGCACGACCACGTGCTTGATCTGGGGCAGGCTCTCGGTGCCCGCACGCATGTGCGGGAAGGGCAGGCTGTCGGGGCGGCGGACCCCAGCGGCGGCAGTGACGGGCTTGGCCCACGCGGGCAGGCGTCCGTAGGCCAACGTCGTCGCGCCCGCAGCCGCGGCGCCCAGGAGCGACCGGCGGGTCAGGGTGGCCCGGTGCAGTGAGGAGGGTGAGTGTTCTGAGGTCATCGCGGCAGATGTATATCGCTCGCCGGGGCTGGTCGCGTCATCACCTCACCCGCGTTCACGTATCGGTCACGAAACCAGCGTCCCGTTCTGCGGGCGCGGGAGGGGTAACGTGGCGGGCATGACCGACGATCGCCGCCGTTCATCCGGCTTCTGGCTCTCGGCCACCCGCGTGTGGTTGCCGCTGGCCATCGTGGTCGCGGGCCTGGTGCTCATCGTCATCGGGCACGGCAGCTACTCGACCCTGGCCAACACCCGTTCGCTGGAGTCGGCGGCGGGGGTCTCGCTGTTGCTGGTGGCGCTGATCGTGTGGATGCTCAACTGGATGTACCGGCTGAGCATCCGTTCCAACGAGGACCGCGAGGATGAGGAGCGGGCACGCGAGTACTTCGACCGCACCGGCCGCTGGCCAGATGAGGAGTAACGGCGCCGTGCCGCCGCAGAACGACTTCAGCGTGATGGGGGTCGTCAACGTGACGCCGGACTCGTTCTCCGACGGCGGCCTCTACATCGACGCGGTCGCCGCCATCGCCCATGGCCTCGACCTCGAGGCTGAGGGCGCGGCGATCCTCGACATCGGCGGCGAGTCGACTCGCCCCGGAGCCCAGCCGGTGGACGCGGACGCCGAGCTCGAGCGCGTTCTGCCGGTGATCCAGGGGCTGCGCGAGCGAGGCGTGCGGGCCCGGATCTCCATCGACACCTCCAAGGCGCCAGTGGCCGCGGCGGCGCTCGACGCGGGCGCCAGTCTCGTCAACGACGTCACGGCGCTGCGCGGCGATCCGGAGATGGCCGAGCTGGTGGCGGCGCGCGGCGCGGAGTGCTGCCTCATGCACATGCTCGGCGAGCCGCGCACGATGCAGGACGACCCGCGCTACGACGACGTGGTCTCCGACGTCAAGGCGTTCCTGGAGGGGCGGATGGCCTTCGCCACCGCCGCCGGGGTGGCCGAGGAGAAGATCCTGCTCGACCCCGGGATCGGCTTCGGCAAGACCGTCGAGCACAACCTCGAGCTGCTGGCGCGCCTGGACGAGCTGGTGGCGCTCGGCCGCCCGGTGGTCATCGGGACGAGCCGCAAGTCGTTCCTGGGGCGCGTCACCGGCCGCCCCGTCGAGAACCGGCTGGCTGCGAGCATCGCCACCAACGTCCTGGCCTACGAGCGCGGCGCCCGGGTGTTCCGTGTCCACGATGTGGCCCCGGTTCGTGACGCGCTGATCATCGCGGGTGCTACGGTGCGACGCCGATGGCCGACGACGCCGACGACGAGTACGACGAGGACGCCGACGACGTAGACGATGATGACGAGGGCTGCCGAGCCCGAAGTCACGATCGAGATCGCCGGCCTGTCGCTGTTCACCCACGTCGGGGTGACGGCGGCCGAGCGCGAGGTGGGCCAGCGCCTGCTGCTCGACATCCGCCTCGATGTCGGCGAGTGCGACGCCACCCTCACCGATCGCATCGAGGACACCGTCGACTACGCCCAGGTGTGCGACATGGCCAACCTCGTCGCCCAGCAGCGCTCCTACAAGACGCTGGAGCGCCTGTGCACCGCCATCGCCGATCGGCTGCTGGAGCAGTACGAGGCGCACGCGGTGTGGGTCAAGGCCGCCAAGCCCGAGCCGCCGCTGGCGCTGCCTGTGACTGAGGTCTCGGTCGAGGTCTGGCGCGAAGCCCAGGGCTGACCGCGGCGTGAGCGCCGCCACGGGCTACCTGGGGCTTGGCTCCAACATCGGCGACACCCGCGCGCACCTGGCGGCGGCCATCGCGGCGCTCCCGGGCCACGGCGTGCAGGTGGTGGCCTGTTCATCGCTGTATGAGACCGAGCCGGTGGGGCTCGTCCTCGACCAGGCTGACTTCCTGAACGCCTGCGTGCGCATCGAGACCGAGCTCGGCCCCGAGGACCTGCTCGACGCCTGCAAGGCGGTGGAGCGGGAAGTGGGGCGCGCCTCGGGCGGCCCCCGCCACGGCCCCCGAGTGATCGACGTCGACGTGCTGCTGCTCGACGATCTCGAGTACAGCTCCGAGCGGCTCACCCTCCCGCACGCCGAGACCGGGTCGCGGCGCTTCGTGCTCGTGCCGCTGCTCGAGCTCGACCCGGACCTGACGCTGCCGTCGGGACAACGGCTGGCCGACACCCTCGCCGCGCTGGCCGAGGGCCAGGCGGTCCGCCGCGTCGGCGCGCCGTTGCTGTAATTGGGCACGACCATGCTCCTCGTCGTCGACGTCGGCAACACCCAGACCCACTTCGGCGTCTACCGCAACGGCGAGGACGTGATCGCCGAGCACTGGCGCTTTGCCACCGTGCGCGAGTCGACCCGGGACGAACTGGGCGCCGCCCTGGCCAACCTGCTCGGCCTGCGCGGGCTGGGTTTCGCCGACATCGACCGCTCGATCGTGTCCTCTACGGTGCCCCAGCTGTCGCAGGAGTGGACGGCGATGTCGGGCCTCTACCTCAATCACGAGATGCTCAACGTGGGGCCCGCGATTCGCACCGGGATGCCGATCCGCATCGACAACCCGCGGGAGGTCGGCGCCGACCGCCTGGTCAATGCGATCGCCGCCTTCGCCCGGTTCGGCCGCGCCTGCGTCGTCGTTGACTTCGGCACCGCCATCACCTACGACGCGGTGTCCGACCTCGGCGAGTACCTCGGAGGGATCATCACGCCCGGGGCGGAGATCTCGCTTGACGCGCTCTACGAGCGCGCGGCCAAGCTGCCCAAGGTGGAGCTCCTGGAGCCGCGAGCGCTGATCGGCAAGTCGACGGTCGAGGCGATCCGGAGCGGGATCGCCTTCGGATTCGCCGGGCAGGTCGAGGGGATCGTCGGGCGGCTCCGGCAGGAGCTGGGGGAGGACACGCCGGTCATCGTCACCGGGGGCCTGGCGCAGGTGGTCATCCCGTTCGTCCAGGCGACCATCGATGAGGTGGACGACCTGCTCACCCTCACCGGGCTGCGCCTCATCTGGGAGCGCAACGCGCCCGAGGCGCGCGTCGAGCCCCCGCCGCCGTTCGGTTAGACCGGCGGCACCGGCACGTCGGGCGTGCGGGCCACGCTGGCGGCCAGGATGAGGAAGGCCAGGCGGCGGCGGTTCTCGGGCTCGGCGACGCTCAGCTCGTCGAAGGCGTCCAGGAGCGAGCGGACCGCGGCGAACACGGGCGCGTCGTCGATGCCGTCGGGCACGTCGCAGGCCATCCGCGCCAGCGCGAGCATCTCCGGCCCTCCCTCATTGCCGCGCATGGTGGCGATGGCGCCCGAGCATCACGTACTCAGAGACGCGGTCCAGGAGGACGTGTGAGGCGCGATCGCGCTCGCCGACCGCGGGGCCGGCCGGCTCTAGCGGCTCGCCCGCGGCGATCCGCAGCGACTGCTCGGAGGTGATCGAGCGGATCTGCTCGGCGGAGAGGCCCACCTGTATCGCGGAGCGCATCTGGAAGACCGCCGACATCAGCGTGTGCCCATAGGGCGCGTCGGAGGCGAAGAGGATCTGGCCCGGAGGCACGAGCGCGAACAGCGCCTGCAGATCGGCGGGCATCCACCACGCCGTGTCGAACATCAGGTTGGGGTGGTCCGCGGCCACGCGCCAGATCCACGACAGGTCGCACACGCCGGCGTGGGCGAGGATGAAGCGGGCGCCGGGGAACGCGCCCGCGAGCTCGACGGCGTGGATGCCGAGCGCCGGGATGCCGCGCCCGGCGTGGATGAGGATCGGCAGCTCGCGCTCGTTGGCGATGGCGGCGAGCTCACGCACAGCGGGATGGTCGAGGGTGAACTGCTCCGCGCGCGGGTGCAGCTTGATCCCCTTGGCGCCGGCGCTCAAGCGCACGCTCGGCCTCGGCCCGGGCGTCGCCGTTGTTGGGGCTGACCCGGCAGAACGGGGTGAGCAGCCCGTCGGCCTGCGGCGGCCGCCTCGATGACCATGTCGTTGGCCGGGGGGTAGCCGTCGGGCTCGTGCATTGGGAACACGAAGGCGCCGCGGGCCCGCGAGGTGTTCAGCGTGTCCAGCAGCTCGGCCGGGGTCTGCTTCATCCCGTCGGGGTCGTTCTGGCCGAGGTGGGTGTGGGCGTCGAACAACTCGAGGCCCGGGACCTGCTCGAGCATCAGCTCGGCCCATGGCCGGATCAGCGAAGTGATGTCCATATCCCCATTCGTACCATGAGTGGCTGGTGACCCCGCTTCTCGACACCCCCAGCCCCCAGGTGCAGGCATCCCTGACGGATTCGTGGATCCTGGGCGGGATCCCCATCGCCAACCGTGTGGTGCTGGCGCCGCTGGCGGGGATCGGCAACTGGTTCGTGCGCCTGCAGGCCAAGCGCCACGGCGCCGGACTGGTGGTCTCCGAGATGGTGTCGAGCCACGCCGTGCACTACCGCAACGAGCGCACGTGCACCGAGCTGCTGCGCATCCACCCCGACGAGCACCCCGTCTCCATGCAGCTGTTCGGCTCCGACCCCGACATCATGGAGTCGGCGGCCGAGCGCGTCGCCGCTGCCGGCGCGGACCTCATCGACCTCAACATGGGCTGTCCCGTGCCCAAGGTCTGCAAGACCGGCGCAGGCGCCGCGCTGCTGGCCGATCCTGCGCGGGCGGTGGCCGTGGCGCGGGCCGCCGGCCGCGGCAGCGGCCTGCCCGGTGACCGTGAAGCTGCGCTCCGGGGCGCGGCCCGGTGATCTCGGCGGAATCGAGGTCGCCCGGCGGCTGGCCGAGGAGGGCGTCGTGGCCGGCCTGTGCATCCACCCGCGCCACGCCTCACAGCGCCACTCCGGCAAGCCCGACTACGAGCTCGCCCGCAGCCTGGTGGAGGAGCTGCCGGTCCCGGTCATCATCTCGGGCGGGCTGCGCACCCCGGAGCTCGTGCGCGAGGCGTTCGAGCGCACCGGCGCCGCCGCGGTGGCGCTGGCCCGCGGCTCGCTGGGCAACCCGTGGCTGTTCTCGCAACTGCTGGGTGGGCACGAGTCCGAACCGACGCGGGCCGAGATTCTCGACGAGCTCGATTGGGTCATCGAGCGCGCCGCGGAGCACCTCGGCGACGCGCGCGCGGCGCGCTATCTGCGCAAGTTCTACCCGTGGTACGTCGAGCGCCTGGGCGCCGACACGGCGCTCCAGGACGCGTTGCAGCGCGCTGAGTCCCTCGAGGCCGCCCGCGCACTGCTCGCCGCCGGCTGAGCGCTGGTCACGGATCGGTTACGCCTTCGCCTTCGCCGGGTAGGGTCTGCGCGCCATGTTCCGGTGCGTCGTGAGAGCCGTTGCGTCTGCGGCCTGTGTCGCGTTGATGTGCGTGCCTGCCGCCCATGCCCAGGTGCAGCCCTACGGGACCAACGACTTCGGGGGCTTTCGCAACATCCTGCCCCCGGGCACCAGCGGCTTCGACGACGTCGCGCAGCTCGCCGAGTTCGAGGCGACCGGGGCGCGCCCCGAGCACAACGACGACCAGCTGTCGATGTACTCCAACCTGACGACGGCCGCGGGTTCGGTCACCCCGGCACACGATCCCGCAACTACTTCAAGGACGCGACGTTCGGGGTCCCCTCGGGCGACGTCGCGAGAGCACGGAGAGCCCGGAGCCCGGGGTGACGATCGTGCGCGACAAGCAGTTCGGCGTGCCCCACATCTACGGCGACACCCGCGCGGAGCTGATGTTCGGGATCGGCTACGCCACCGCCGAGGACCGCCTGTTCTTCATCGACGCGCTGCGCCACTCCGGCCAGGGCGACCTCGCGTCGTTCGCCGGCGGCGCCAACGTCGGCGATGGACGAGGAGGTGTGGGCCAACGAGCCATACACCCAGCAGGATCTCGTCAACCAGGTCAACTACATGCACACCCAGCCCGGCGGCGAGCAGCTCTTCCAGGACGCCATCGAACTACGTCAACGGGATCAACGCCTACATCACCAGGCCAAGAGCCCGCTGAACTACCTGACGATGATGCCGGCCGAGTACGCCGCCATCGGCCAGCCGCAGGGCCCCGCGCCGTTCACGCTGGAGAACCTCGTCTCGATCGCCACGCTGGTGGGCGGGATCTTCGGCAACGGCGGAGGCGACCAGCTGTTCAACGCCGTGCTCTACGAGAACATGCTCGAGAAGTTCGGCCCCGAGCGCGTCTCGCTCGCCGGTTCACCGACGGTGATCGCCAGGGCCAAGCAGAAGAAGGCCAACAAGAAGAGGAAGGCCAAGTCGAAGGCCGGCAAGAAGGCCAAGAAGCCCAAGCCGGCGGTCGACCACTCGGGCTTTGCCACGTTCCTCAGCTTCGACGACCCCAACGATCCCGAGGCGCCCACCACCGTCCACAGGCGAAGTTCCCCTACCAGACGCTGCCCGCGCCGAGCAAGGCGGTGAGCAAGACGGTCGCGCTGCCCGACCCGGGCTCGGTGCAGCCCGTCAATGAGGTCGTCGGCGGCGGCCGCCCCCTCAGCGCAGGCCCGAGCGGCGCACAGCCGGCGCGGAACGGGCCACTCGGGGCTGGGCCTCGGGACCGCCGGCCAACGCGGGCCCCGGCCTGCTGGCCTTCCCGCGCTCGATGTCCAACGCGCTGCTGGTCAGCGCCAAGGACTCGGCCAGCGGCCACCCGCTGGCGGTGATGGGGCCCCAGGTCTCCTACTTCACACCCGAGATCCTCATGGAGGAGGACATCCACGGGCCCGGGATCGACGCCGATGGCGCGGCCTTCCCGGGAGTGAACCTCTACGTCGAGCTCGGCCACGGGCACCGACTACGCGTGGTCGGCGACCTCCGCGGGCCAGAACATCATCGACACGTTCGCCGTCCCGCTGTGCAACCCGTCGGGCGGAGCGGTGTCCAAGAACTCGGACTTCTACTCCTGCACGGCCAGTGCGTGCAGATGGAGACGCTGACCGACAGGAGTCCTGGTCCGCCCAACCTGGCCGACTCCACCCCGGCGGGCTCGGTCACGCTCCAGACCCAGCGCACGGCCTTCGGGATCGTCACGCGCGGGCGACGATCAAGGGCCGGCCGGTCGTCTACACCAACCTCCGCTCGACCTACATGCACGAGCTGGACTCGGCGACCGGCTTTGCCGAGTTCAACAACCCGGCCGACGATGCGCACCCCGCAGGACTTCTTCAACTCGGCCGACCAGCATCGGCTACACGTTCAACTGGTTCTACGCCAACAACAAGCACATCGCCTACTTCAACTCGGGTCTGAACCCGGTGCGCGCCCCGCACACCGACCCGCTGTTCCCGACCTGGGCCTGCGACGCATGGAGGGGCTGCAGCGGCGCCGCCCAGATGACGCCCGCAGAGCCTGACCGAGCGCAGACATGGCGGAGAACGGCCACCCGCACGTCGCTCGACCAGCCCTACCTCACGAGCTGGAACAACAAGCAGGCGCCCGGGCTTCAGCGATCCCGCGACCGGCCAGCAGTACTCGTCGATCTACCGCTCTCAGCTGCTCGACAACAACATCCAGGCACTACCTCAAGCGCGACCACGGCAAGATGACGCCTGGCCGACCTGATCAACGCGATGGGGCATCGCGGGCACCCAGGACCTGCGCGGGCGTCGAGGTGCTCCCGTACGCGCTGAAGATCATCGGCACGCCATCGACCCGACGCTGGCCCGGGCCGTGTCCGAGCTGCGGGCCTGGGTGGCCAGCGGCTCGCACCGGATCAACCGCGAGGATCCGGGCGCGTCGGGCGACTACGACCAGAGCGACGCGGTGCGGATCATGGACGCGTGGTGGCCGCTGCTGGTCAAGGCCGAGTTCCAGCCGGTGCTGGGCCCGAGCCTGCTCGACCAGGTCGAGAGCGACTTCCCGATCAACGACGAGCCCGGCGCACGGCGCGCCCGTGCACGGCACGCCCTCACTGCACCTGGGCTCCGCGTTCGACGTCGGCTTCTACGGGATCGTCCAGAAGGACCTGCGCGCGGTGCTCAAGCAGCGCGAGATCGCGGCACCGCTGAATCGCGTGTACTGCGGCAACGGCTCGCTGACGCGGTGCCGCGCGGCGCTCGAGAGCCTCGCTGGCGGCCGGCGGTCGCCGCGACCCCCGCAGCAGGTCTATCCCGCCGACGGGTCCCTGCCAGGCCGGGGACCAGAGTGCTCGGACTCGATCCAGTTCCGAGCCATCGGCGCGATCACCCAGCCGCTGATCGAGTGGGTCAACCGGCCCGACCTTCCAGCAGGCCGACGAGATCCAGGGACACGCCGGCGGATAGCGCCCGCTCGCCGGTGTTGCGCGAGTGACCACTAGACTCGGGGCTACGCGGGTGGGAACGCGGGGACGCTGAGGGTCTCAGAAGTCTGACCCGACAGTCAGAAAACGCTGTCTATACTCATGCGCCCACTGCGGGCACACTCGCGCTGGATTCCCGCCGCACGCGGCGGGTTTTTCTCGTCTGACGATTGCAAACACAGGTCTGATCGCTATGCCTAAGGACGTCATCCTCACCCAGGAAGGCCTCGCCAACCTCAAGGCGGAGCTTGACCATCTCTCCACCACCCGCCGCCGCGAAATCGCGGCGCGGATCAAGGAGGCACGCGAGTTCGGCGACATCTCCGAGAACGCCGAGTACGACGACGCCAAGAACGAGCAGGCGATGTTGGAGGCGCGGATCGCGTCGCTGGAGGACAAGCTGCGGTCGGCGACGGTGGTCGACGCATCCGACCTCGGCACCGACGTCGTCCGCGTCGGCTCGGTCGTCCACGTCAAGGACGAGGCCGGGAAGTCCAACAAGTACACGATCGTCGGTTCCGCCGAGGCCAAGCCGGCCGACGCCAAGCTGTCCAACGAGTCGCCGGTCGGCAAGGCGCTGCATCGGCCGCAAGCGCGGCGACGAGGTGTCGATCGTCGACCCCCCGCGGCGAGCGCAAGCTCAAGATCACCAAGATCGACGTCGGCGCGTAGGTTTTACGGGGTGATGGCCCGTGGGTGAGCAGCCCGACGGGGGTGGGCGGGGCGAGTGCTCGGACGTCCTCGCCGACCGCCGGCGCAAGCTCGAGTCGCTGCGCGCCGCCGGGCGTCGACCCGTTCCCGCACGAGTTCGACGGCGTCGAGCCGATCGCGGCGGTCCGCGCGGCACACGAGGGCCTCGAGGCCGGCGCGGAGACCGAGGTCTCGCATCGCGTCGCCGGCCGTCTCGCGGCGCGGCGCGGCCAGGGCAAGATGGCCTTCCTCGACCTCGAGGACCGATCCGGCCGCATCCAGCTCCAGGCGCGCGTCGACGTGCTGGGCGACGAGGGGATGGAGCGGCTGCTCGTCGCTGGATCTCGGCGACCTGATCGGCGTCGACGGCACCGCGTTCGTGTCGCGCCGCGGGCGAGCTGACGCTGCGCGTCGACGATTTCACGCTGCTGGCCAAGTCGCTGCGCCCGCCGCCCGACAAGCACCACGGCCTCACCGACGTCGAGACGCGCCTTCGCCACCGCGAGCTGGACCTGATGGCCAACGCGGAGACGCGGGAGCTGTTCATCACGCGCGCGCGGGTGATCACCACGGTCCGCCGCTTCCTCGACGACGAGGGCTTCATCGAGGTCGAGACGCCCGTGCTCCAGCCGCTCTACGGCGGCGCCATGGCGCGGCCCGTTCACCACCCACCACAACGCCCTGGACCGCGAGCTCTACCTGCGGATCGCCACCGAGCTCTATCTCAAGCGGCTGATCGTGGGCGGCCTGGAGCGCGTGTACGAGATCGGCAAGAACTTCCGCAACGAAGGCGTCGACACCACTCACAACCCCGAGTTCACCGTGCTGGAGTGGTACGAGGCCTACGCCGACTACCTCGACGTCGCCGACGCGCTGCGAGCGCCTCGTGCACGCGGTGGCCGCAGGCGGTGGGCTACGACGGGCGAGTTCGACTTCACGCCGCCGTGGCAGCGCGAGACGCTGGCCGGGGCGGTCCTGGACCGGACGGGGATCGACATCCTGGCGCTCCGCGACCGCGATGCGCTGGCCGCGGCGATGCGCCACGCGGGACTGTCGGGCCCCGGACGACAGCACTTGGCCCCAGCTCGTCGACGAGCTGCTGTCCGACCACGTCGAGCCGACCCTGCAGCAGCCGACGTTCCTGTTGGACTTTCCGATCGAGATCTCGCCGCTGGCCAAGGAGCATCGCGAGCACGCCCGGGCTCGTCGAGCGCTTCGAGGCGTTCGTCGGCGGGATGGAGATCGCCAACGCCTTCACCGAGCTCAACGATCCCGACGAGCAGCGCCGGCGCTTCGAGAGCCAGCGGCGCTTCGCCGCCGCGGGCGACGAGGAGGCCCAGCCCTACGACGAGGCCTTCGTCCAGGCGCTGGAGCAGGGGATGCCGCCGACCGGCGGGATCGGGATCGGGATCGACCGGCTGGTGATGGCCATGACCGGCACGCGCTCGATCCGCGACGTGGTGCTGTTTCCCGCGATGCGGTCATGAGCCGGCGCGCCTGGTGGGCGTTTGCCGTGATGTCGGTCACGTGGGGCGCGTCGTACCTGCTGATCAAGATCGGCATCGAGGGCGGCATGCCCGGCGCCCGACGTGGCCTGGCTGCGGGTGGCGATGGCCGCGGTGCATCCTGGTCGTACTGGCCTGGCGTGCGGGCACGCTGCAGACGCTGTCGCGGACGCTGGCGCTGGGTGGTCGCCTACGCCGTGGCCGAGATCTCGATCCCGTTTCCGCTGATCGCCGCTGGGCGAGGTCCACATCGCCTCGTCGCTGGCGGCCATCCTCATCGCGTCGGTCCCGCTGATCGTGACCGTGCTGTCGCTGCGCTTCGACCCGTCCGAGCGCCCGACGCCCATGCGGGCGCTGGGCCTGGCGGTCGGCTTCGTCGGCGTGATCGCGCTCGTCGGGATCGACGTGGCGGGCAGCGCGGCCGAGGTCCTGGGGGCGCTGGCCGTGCTGGTGGGGGCGGTCGGCTACGCGATCGGCCCGATGCTGGTCAAGCTCGGCATGGACGGGATCGACGGGCGCGCGGCGATGGGCGGCTCGCTGGTCATCGCGACCGTGATCCTGGCCCCGTTCGCCGCGGTGGACGTTCCACAGCGGATGCCCACGGCAGGGGCGCTGGCCGCGGTGGCCGCACTGGGCGTGTTCTGCACGGCGATGGCCTTCGTCGTCTACACGGTGCTGGTCCGCGAGGCCGGCACGGGCCGGGCGACGATCATCACCTACGTCAACCCGCTGGTCGCCGTCGTGCTCGGCGTGACGCTGCTGGGCGAGCGGCCCGGGCCCGGCGCCCTGGCCGGATTGGCGCTTGATCCTGGCCGGATCATGGCTCTCGACGGGGGGTGGGATACCGCCCCGCGGCCGCCCGTGGCCTCGGCGCCCGCGTGGGGCGGACGGCGATGTCGAGCCCGATCTTCAGGCCGCACAGAGCGGCTGACGGGGGTGTAGCGGGCGCCCGGACCGGGAAAAGTACGGCACACCCGCTGTTAGACTGAGCTATGGCCCAAGAAAGCAACCGTGGCGCTCATATATTCGGCCAGACCTGCCGAATATATTGGGTGAAGCGGATTCTTCGGCGTCCCCGCAAGCGTTTGTGAACCAGAAGCCGGGCGGAGCCGTAGGAGCCAAGTACCAGGACCACACCCCGACCAACTTCCTCAGTCGTAAGCCACAACCACACTTAGGAAGCCTTCATGTTTGAGCGATTTACAGAGCGAGCCCGCCAAGTGGTCGTCTTGGCGCAGGAAGAGGCCCGGACTCTCAAGCACAACTACATCGGCACCGAGCACATCCTTCTCGGCCTGCTGCGCGAAGAGGAGGGGCTCGCCGCTCGGGTGCTCGAGTCGCTCGACATCACCGTAGAGCGCGTGCGCGCGCAGGTCGTGCGCATCGTCGGCTCCGGCGAGGAGGTCACCTCTGGCCAGATTCCGTTCACGCCGCGCGCCAAGAAGGTGCTGGAGCTGGCGCTGCGCGAGGCCCTGAGCCTGGGCCACAACTACATCGGCACCGAGCACATCCTGCTCGGCCTGGTGCGTGAGAACGAGGGCGTCGCCGCGCGCATCCTGCTCGACTTCGACGCCGACTCCGAGAAGATCCGCAACGAGGTCATCCGGATGCTGTCCGGGCCCGGCAGCCGCCAGCGCGGCTCGAGCGCCGGCAGCGCGGGTGCCGCGGGCACCGGCGAGGGCAAGAAGTCCTCCAAGCTGCTGGATCAGTTCGGCCGCAACCTCACCAAGCTCGCCTCCGAGGGCAAGCTGGACCCGGTCGTCGGCCGCGAGACCGAGATCGAGCGGATCATGCAGATCCTGTCGCGGCGGACCAAGAACAACCCGGTCCTGGTGGGCGAGCCCGGCGTCGGCAAGACCGCCGTCGTCGAGGGCCTGGCCCAGCGGATCACCAACGCCGACGTCCCCGAGCTGCTGAAGGGCAAGCAGATCTACACGCTGGATCTCGCCGCGCTGGTCGCGGGCTCCAAGTACCGCGGTGAGTTCGAGGAGCGCCTCAAGAAGGTGATGAAGGAGATCACCCAGCGCGGCGACATCATCCTGTTCATCGACGAGCTGCACAACCTCGTCGGCGCGGGCGCGGCCGAGGGCGCGATCGACGCGGCCTCGATCCTCAAGCCGGCACTGGCGCGCGGCGAGCTGCAGACCGTCGGCGCCACCACGCTCGAGGAGTACCGCAAGTACCTGGAGCGCGACTCCGCTCTGGAGCGGCGCTTCCAGAAGATCACGGTCGACCAGCCCTCGACCGAGGAGACGGTGCAGATCCTCAAGGGCCTGCGCGACCGCTACGAGCAGCACCACAAGGTCAACATCACCGACGAGGCCCTCGAGGCCGCGGCGGACCTGGCCGACCGCTACATCTCCGACCGCTTCCTGCCTGACAAGGCGATCGACCTGATCGACGAGGCGGCGTCGCGGATGCGGATCAAGTCGATGACCTCCCCGCCCGTGTACCGGGAGCTGGAGGACGAGATCGAGGAGACCCGCCGCGCCAAGGAGGAGGCGATCGAGTCCCAGGAGTTCGAGAAGGCCGCCAACCTCCGTGACAAGGAGCGCCGGCTGACCCAGCGCAAGCGGGAGCTGGCCGACCAGTGGGAGGCGGGCGAGTCGACCGAGCGGCCGTCGATCGGCGAGGAGGAGATCGCCGACATCGTCTCGATGTGGACCGGCATCCCGGTGTTCAAGCTGACCGAGGCCGAGACCCAGAAGCTGATGCGCATGGAGGAGGAGCTCCACAAGCGCGTCATCGGGCAGCACCCGGCGATCGAGGTCGTCTCCAAGGCGATCCGGCGCTCGCGGGCGGGCCTCAAGGACCCCAAGCGGCCGACCGGCTCGTTCATCTTCCTGGGCCCCTCGGGCGTGGGCAAGACCGAGCTGGCGCGGACGCTGGCCGAGTTCCTGTTCGGCGACGAGGACACGATGATCCGCATCGACATGTCCGAGTACATGGAGAAGCACGCGGTGTCGCGTCTGGTCGGGTCGCCTCCGGGCTACATCGGCTACGACGAGGGCGGTCAGCTCACCGAGGCGGTGCGCCGTAAGCCCTACAGCGTGCTCCTGCTCGACGAGATCGAGAAGGCCCACCCGGACGTGTTCAACATCCTGCTCCAGATCCTGGAGGACGGACGCCTCACCGACGCCCAGGGGCGCACGGTGGACTTCCGCCACTGCATCGTGATCATGACCTCGAACATCGGGGCGTCGGAGATCGCGCGCAACACGCCGCTGGGCTTCGCCGTCTCCGACGATGAGACCGGCATCACGTACGACGACATGAAGAACCGGATCATGGGCGAGCTCAAGAAGGTCTTCCGGCCCGAGTTCCTCAACCGGATCGACGACGTGATCGTGTTCCACAAGCTCACCAAGGACGAGATCAAGGAGATCGTGGACCTGTTGCTCCTGCGCGATCCGCGAGTCGATGGCCGAGCGCGAGCTCCAGCTGGAGCTGTCTGAGCCGGCCAAGGACCTGCTCGTCGAGAAGGGCTGGGATCCCGCGATGGGGGCACGGCCGCTGCGCCGGGCGATCCAGCGCTACATCGAGGATCCGCTGGCGGACTTCGTCCTGCGCTCGCAGGTGCCGTCGGGTTCGACGGTCCTGGTCGAGCCGGGCGAGACCGGACACCGACGACGAGGACGTCAAGCTCTCGGTCATCGAGCCCGCTCCGACGCCCACGCCGGTCGGCGTCGGCGCCGAGGGTGGCGCCGATGAGCCCGCGGGCGACGCCGCGCCCGACGGCGAGGCCTCCGAGCCTCCGGCCGAGTCCGAGTAGCGCTTCGCTCACACACTGCTTTTCACACCGGCCCGGGCCTTCTGGCTCGGGCCGGTGTCGTTGTGTGCCAATCCCGTCACAAACAGGTCGTGGCGTCGGGACCCATCCGTAGGCTGCATGGACCGCGCATGCCCAAGCCCACCTCCGTCCATGTCTGCTCCGCCTGCGGGCACGAGACCGCCCGCTGGGCCGGCCGCTGCCCCGGCTGCGGGGAGTGGAACACGCTCGTGGAGCAGGTCGCGCTCGCCGGCGCCGCGTGGCGGCGGCAGTGGCGGGGCTCGACGCGCGCGCCCGGGCGGCTCCGGTCAAGCCGGTCGCTGCTCGCCGACGTCGAGGCCGTCGAGCATGACCGGCTGAGCACGGGGATCGGCGAACTCGACAACGTCCTGGGCGGAGGGATCGTGCCCGGGTCGCTGGTGCTGATCGGCGGCGCGCCGGGGATCGGCAAGTCGACGCTGACGACGATGGCGCTGGCCAACCTGTGCGCCGCGGGACGACGGACGCTGTACGTATCTGCTGAGGAGTCGGCGGCCCAGATCCGGCTGCGCGCCCAGCGCCTGGGCGGCGGGGAGGCGCTCGCCGTGCCGGTGATCGCCGAGACCGACCTGCACGCCGTGCTGGCCACGCTCGAGCAGGAGCGGCCCGGAGGTGTGCGTGATCGACTCGGTGCAGACGCTGCACTCGGTTGACCTCTCCTCGGCGGCGGGTTCGGTGGCCCAGGTGCGCGAGGTCGCCGGGGAGATCATGCGGGTGGCCAAGCAGCGGCGGATCGCGGTTCTGCTCGTCGGCCATGTGACCAAGGAGGGCGCGCTGGCCGGGCCGCGCGTGCTCGAGCACCTCGTCGATTGCGTGCTGCAGTTCGAGGGCGAGCGTGAGCGCACCTACCGGACGGTGCGTGCGGTCAAGAACCGCTTCGGCTCCACCGACGAGGCGGGCGTATTCGAGATGCGCGACGACGGCCTGGTCGAGGTGCTCGACGCCTCAGCGCGTTTCGTGGCCGAGGCGACGCGTGCGCCCGGCAGCGCGGTGCTGTGCGCGATGGAAGGGTCGCGGCCGTTGCTGGTCGAGGTCCAGGCGCTGGTGAGTTCGTCAGAGCTCGTGCCGCCCCGGCGCGTCGTCGCCGGCCTGGACCGCAACCGGGTGGCGCTCGTGCTGGCCGTGCTCGGACGCCACGGCGGGATCGGGCTGGGCAACGCCGACGTGTTCGTCAGCGTTGTCGGCGGGGTGCGCGTCGACGAGCCCGGCGCCGATCTGGCCGTCGCGCTCGCGGTGGCGTCCGCGGCCAAGCGGATCGCGCTCAGCGACACCGCGTCCCACCCGCCGCGGCCGCTGGCCTGCTTCGGGGAGCTGGGCCTCACCGGCGAGCTGCGCACCGTGGCGCATGCGGACCGGCGGGTGGCCGAGGCGCGACGCTTCGGACTGGCGCCCGTGCTGGCGCCTGAGACGCACCGGACGCTGCGCGCGGCACTGACCGCCGCGCTGGCGCCCGTGCCGGCGCCCGGCAAGGAGGTGGTCAGGGCCGCGTGAGGGCTTGCGAACAAGTGTGCGGAAAGCGTGCGTCTGTGCGCATCCCGGTAAGTTTCCGTGTTCCGGAGCGGCGAAAAGGGCCGAACCTGAGCTAAAATCTCACCTGATGCCGCCGCGTTCCGGGGAAGAGCTCAAAGAAGAGCTCGAATCTCGACAAGAGTCCCGGATCATGAGGGCGCTTGAGATGGTGGCCCCCGGAACAGCGCTGCGAGAGGGGATCGACAACATCGTCGACGCTCGCACCGGAGCGCTCATCGTCATCGGTGATGCTGACGAGCTCGGCTTCATGTTCTCGGGCGGGATCAAGCTCGACGTCGACTACTCGCCGACCTTCCTCTACGAGCTGGCAAAGATGGACGGGGCGATCGCGCTGAGCTCCAACGCGACCAAGATCGTCCACGTCAACGTGCAGCTGACACCGGACCCGACGATCCTGACGATGGAGACCGGTACGCGCCACCGCACTGCCGAGCGCGTGTCCAAGCAGACCGACGCGATGGTCGTCGCCGTGTCCGAGCGCCGCGAGGTCGTCTCGCTGTACATCGACGGGATCAAATACATCCTGGAGGACATCCCCGTCGTGTTGGCCAAGGCCAACCAGGCGCTGGCGACGCTCGACAAATACCGCAGCCGCCTGGACCAGGTGTCCACGCGCCTCACCGCGCTCGAGTTCGAGGGCGGCGTGACCCTCCATGACGTCCTGACCGTGCTCCAGCGCGTCGAGCTGGTGACGCGCATGGCCGTCGAGATCGAGCGCTACATCGTCGAGCTCGGCACCGAGGGCCGTCTCATCGAGATGCAGCTCGACGAGACGATGGTGGGCGTCGCCGCCGACAAGGCCGCGCTGGTCCACGACTACCTCGTCGAGGACACCGACGAGAGCTTCGCGGTCGTGCTTGACCAGCTGGCTCGTCTGGCTCACCAGGATCTTCTCGATTTCGGGCGTCTGGCCGAGCTGCTCGGCTATGACCGCAAGCTCAACACACTTGACTATCCGGTCTCTCCACGAGGATTTCGGATATTGGGGCGAATACCGAGGCTCCCCCGCCTCGTTGTTCAGAGGATCGTGACGGAATTCGGAGGATTGGAGGAACTGCTCGCCGCGTCAGACGGCGAGTTGGAGACCGTCGACGGAGTCGGCGAGATCCGGGCGAAGGACATCAGGGAGGGCCTTCGCCGACAGCAGGAGATCAACCTCGTTGATCGTTACCTGCAGACGTAGGAAAACGCGAGCGGGATCCTGCCCGCGCCGCCTTGACAGAGGAGGACACCATCACAGAGCTAATGGAAGAGCACCTGGATGATCTTGAGTCGCTCGAGCCGCCGCCGCACATCGAGTTCGAGATCGGCGACAGTGTCGTCTATCCGCATCATGGTGCGGGAAAGGTGCTTCGCAAGGAGGTCAAGGAAGTCCTCGGCGAAAGCCGTGAATACCTGACGATCAAGATCCTTCACAACGACATGACGGTCATGGTGCCCACCGAGAACGCGGCGCTGGCCGGCCTCCGTCGCGTGATCGACGAAGAGACCGTCAAGAAGGTATGCGCGGTACTGCAGGACGAGTGTTCGGAGATGCCCAAGAACTGGAACCGGCGCTTCAAGCACAACCGGGACAAGATCAAGACGGGCGATATCTACGAGCTCGCTGAAGTCGTACGCAACCTCGCCATCCGCGAGTCCGAGAAGGGACTCTCGACCGGTGAGAAGCAGATGTTCACCCGTGCCAAGAAGATCCTGGCGTCCGAGCTCATGTATGCCCTTGGCATGGATGAGCAGGAAGTGGAAGAGCACCTCTACGGTCTGCTGCTGGATACGCATGCCAACGGCGCCAGCAATGGCAACGGAAAGGTGGCCGTCGCCGCGAAATAGGCGGCAGCTGACGCAGACATGGCGGTCGCGCTGATCGTGGCCGCAGGACGAGGCGAGCGCCTTGGGTTCAGCCGCCCCAAGGCGCTCGTCCCGCTTTGCGGGCGTCCGATGCTCCACTGGAGCGTCGCGGCGCTGCAGGCCGTGCCGGCGATCACGCAGATCGTGATCGCCCTGCCCGCGGAAGACCTCGACGCCGCCCCCGAAGGGACCCTCGCCGTGTCCGGAGGGCTTCAGCGCTCGCATTCGGTGCGCAACGCGCTGGCCGCGTGTGCTGACGGCGACCCTGTGCTCGTCCATGACGCCGCCCGGCCCCTGGCCACCCCGCAGCTCTTCGAGCAGGCACTGGCCGAGCTCGACCGCCACCCTGAGGCGGCGGCCGTGATCGCCGCGGCGCCCGTCGCCGACACCATCAAGCAGGTCGGCGAGGACGGTGCCACCGTCGCGCGGACGCTCGATCGCTCCACGCTGTGGGCGGTGCAGACACCCCAGGTATTCCGTCGCGCCGCTCTGGAACGCGCGTTGGTCTCGGCCACCGACGAGCAACTGGGTCGCGCCACCGATGACGCCTGGCTGGTTGAGCGCTCGGGCGGCGCGGTGCGTATCCTCGGCTCGGACCCTGGCAACATGAAGATCACCACGTCTGAGGATCTCCGCGTGGCCGAGCTGCTGCTGGCAGACCGGAGGCGATCGGCGTGAGCACGGGGATCGGCTATGACTGCCACCGTCTCGTTGCGGGCCGGCCTCTCGTCCTCGGTGGGGTGTCGCTTGCGCACGAGCTCGGGCTCGACGGCCACTCCGACGCCGACGTCCTCACGCACGCCATCATCGATGCGATGCTCGGCGCCTGCGCGCTGGGCGACATCGGCCAGCACTTCCCTGACACCGACCCCCGCTATCGCGGCGCTGACTCGATCGAGCTGCTGCGTGCGACGGTGAAGATGCTGCGTGACGCCGGCTACGCGGTTGCGCACGTCGACGCGACCGTGGTGATCGAGCGGCCCAAGCTCGCACCGGTCCGCGATCAGATGCGCGCGCGCCTGGCCGCGGCGCTCGGACTCGAACTGCCGCACGTGAGCGTCAAGGCCACGCGGGGAGAGGGGATGGGGTTCGTGGGGCGCGAGGAGGGGGTGGCGGCGCTCGCCGTCGCCACCGTCCGCGAGCTCTAGCCGCGCGCCCGGCGCCGACGGCTCTAGCCCGCGCGCCCGGCGCCGGCGGCTCTAGCCCGCGTGCCCCGCGCCGGCAGCCCTGCCGCTGCGGCCGGACCGCCGTGCCGCCGCCTGCTCGCGCATGCGCTCGTGCTCCACCAGCCGGGTGAGCCGCTCCACGGTGTTGCGCAGATGCGAGCCGACGATCGGCTGGGCGATCCGCTCCGCGATCCAACCCGAGACGCCGGACCCGGGCACGCCGGCGGCGAGGCGGATCTCGGCGCTCGTCCGCCCGCCGGCGACTGAGCGCAGCCGCCAGCGCCCGCGCTGATCGACGCCGGTGATCGACGTCCAGGCGAGCTCCTTGGGCGGGTCCCACTCCACGATCTCGATCAAGCCGCCGATCTCGGCCGAACCTACGCGCAGGAGCATCCGGTAGCGCGCGCCGAGCCCGGCGGGTTCCTCGCCCTCGATCTCCCACCGGGTCACGCCGGACATGAAGCTCAGCGCTCGCTCGGGATCGGCAACCACGCCCCACACGGTCTCAACCGGCGCGGAGATCGTGGTGGCGGCGCTGGCCTTCATCCGATCACCGGCAGCCGCCGCTCTTCGGCCAGCGCGTCGAGGGTGTCCTGCATCAAACGGATGAGGTGATCGTAGATCTCGTCGACGTCGGGGTCGGGCCCGAACTCGGCCTTCAGGTCGATCGGCGGGAGCGTCTCGACGGTGATCTTGGCCGGCAGCGGGACGTGGCCCAGCATGTCGCCGATGTTCAGCCCCCACGGCAGCGAGAGCGAGATGGGAAGGACCTTGAGACGAAAGAGCCGGTCGAGCCACAGCAGCCGCGCCAGGCCCTCGCCGCGGGTGAGGAACAGCGCCGTCTCCTGCCCGCCGATAGACACCACGGGCACGATCGGCACATTCTCCTGCAGCGCCAGGCGGATGAACCCCTTGCGGCCGTCGAAGTCGACGCGGTTGCGCTGCCAGAAGGGCCGGTGCACCTCGTAGTCCCCGCCGGGATACACGAGCAGGGCCGCTTTCGCCTGCAGGGCCTTACGCGCGTTGGCCGGCGAGGCTGCCACCGTCCCGAAGCGCCGCAGCGACCCCAGGCCGGGCATTGACAGCACCAGGTTGTGAGCCAGTTGATAGAAGGGCCGCTCGACGCCGAAGTAGGTGTTGAAGGCCAGGGTGAAGACAACGGTGTCCGGGGTCATGTTGCCGCCGGAGTGGTTGCCCACCATCAGCACCGGCCCCTCGTCGGGGATGTTGCCCAGCCCGCGCACCTCGGCCCGGTACCACAGGCTGGCGGCCAGCCACATGAGAGGGAGGCGCTCGCGGATGAAGTCGGGATCGCGCTCGTCGAGATCGGCGCGGGGGATGCGGCTCTGCACCTGGCGGGCCATCCCGCGGACCGCCCGCCCCAGCAGGGACGGCCCGGAGCCGACCCCGCCGTCGTCGTCGTTGGCGTGCGCGTCATCGGACTGAACGCGGCCGTTGCCGTTGGTCGTGCCGGCGACGCCGGGACTGGCCATCAGCGCCCGGCCCTCACGCCGCCCGGCGGCCGGCGCTGCCGCCGCCGCGCCGCGGATCCGGCGTGCCCGGCCTCGCGACTGAGATCTCGTTGCGCGCGATGAAGCGCAGCAGAAGCTCGTTGGTCTCCTCGGGCCGCTCCACCTGCGGAACGTGGCCGCAGTCCTGGATCGTCACCTGCTCGGCGCTGGGCAGCCACTTGCGGACGTGGCGTCCGAACGCCGCGGGCACAAGGCCGTCATGGGTACCCCAGACAAAGAGCGCCGGCGGGCGCAGTTCGGCCAGCCGTGGATAGAAGCCGTGGCGCCCGTACGGGGCCTCGAGGTAGATGTTGCGCGCCGAGGCCAGGAAGGCCAGCCGCGCGCCCGCCGAGTGGTAGATGCGCCGAAACTCATCGACCATCAGCTCACCGACCTCCGGGTCGATGAGGTCGCGGTCAAAGAACAGGCTCCAGAACTGGCCGGCGACCGTGTTGCGCGTGAAGCCGTGGGGCAGGAGCCCGAACTCCGGACGCAGGAGCCGCACCAGCGGGTGAAAGCCACGCTTGACCCACGCCACCGCGGGGCTCAGCAGACCCAGCGAGCGGATCCGCTCCGGCTCCGTCAGGCCCATCTCGATGGCGATCCGGCCGCCCATCGAGTTCCCCACCACGTGCGCGTGGGAGATGTCCTGGGCGTCCATGAAGCCGAGCATCATCTCCGCGTACCAGCGTGCGTTGTACGCCGCCCGCGCGGGCTTGGAGGACGACCCGAAGCCGGGCAGGTCCGGCGCGTGCACCCGGTAGCGCTGCCCCAGCGCCGCGGCGGTGGCGAACAGCGATGCGCGCGTGCCACCGAGCCCGTGCAGCAGCAGGACGTCGGGTCCGTGACCCATGGTCAGCGATGAGATGCGGTGACGCCCGACGGCGACGTCATGGATCTGGACGAGCGGGGGCCGGCCACCCGGGAGCCGGAACATCCCCTCGAAGCCGATGGCGTAGTCGAGGTTGCCGGACACGCTCAGGCGCCGGCGCTCGAAGGCGTCGATCCCCGAGAGCTCGCCCTCACGCAGGGCCAGCCACGTCTCGGCGTCGGTGGAGATGGTCACGTCCGCGCTGCGGCGGGTGGCACCCTTGCGCACGCGGGCGCCGTGCGCCGTGCACCGGACCTCCCACGTGTGCCCGAGGTCGCAGAGCCTGATGTCGTAGGTCGCGTCGAACCCCGGATCGGCGCCGAGATAGCGTTCGGGCAGGGTGCGGAACGCGGTCTCGACGTCCGCCAGCCGACGTGATCGCTCTGGGGTGGTGGACATCGCCATCCGATTAACGGTGACGGTTGGGCCGGATGGCCGCGCCGGAAGAGATTCTCATGGGCGCTAGGGTTCGGCCACCTTGCGCACCGTCACTCTGCACGACACTCGTAGCGGGCAGATCCGCGAGCTCGTCCCCGAGATGGCGGGGCGGGTCCGGATCTACGCCTGCGGCCCCACGGTCTATGGACGCGTCCACGTGGGCAACGCGCGTCCCGTTCGTCATCTTCTCGCTGCTCAAGCGGTTCCTCGTCCACGAGGGCTACGAGGTTGAGTTCGTGGCAAACATCACGGACATCAACGACAAGATCTATGTCGCGGCCCGCCAGGCCGGTGTTGCCAGCGAGGCGCTCGCGCGAGCAGATGACGGCGGCCTACAAGGCCGACACCGATGTTTTTGGGCTGGGGCGTCCCGATCACGAGCCTCTGGCCAGCGAGACGATCGACGAGATCGTGAGGTTGATCCAGGAATTGGTAGATGAGGGACATGCCTACGCCGCGGACGGAGACGTCTACTTTTCGGTTCGGTCCTACCCCCAATATGGCGAACTCTCCCATCGTCAGGTCGACCAGATGGACCAGGGTGAGGACATCGAAGGGGCCGACCGCAAGCGCGATCCGCTCGATTTCGCGCTGTGGAAGGGCCACAAGGAGGCCGAGGACACGTTCTGGGAGTCGCCGTGGGGGCCGGGGCGGCCGGGATGGCACATCGAGTGCTCGGCGATGGCCGAGAAACTGCTCGGCGTCGGCTTCGAGATCCACGGCGGCGGCTCGGACCTCATCTTCCCCCACCACGAGAACGAGGCCGCCCAGACGCGCGCGGCGCGCGACGAGGACCTCACCAGGTTGTGGGTCCACGTCGGGCTCGTGCGCCTGGACAGCGAGAAGATGTCCAAGTCGATCGGCAACGTGTTCATGCTCGGCGACGCGCTGGAGCGCCACGGGCCCGAGACGCTGCTCATGTATTTCGCCGGCGCCCATTACCACCAGCCCATGGAGTACGACGAGGATCGCCTCGAGGAGGCACGCGCCCGTGCTGCCGGGATCCGCAACACCGCCCGGGCCCTGGTCGACGGGCCCAGCCCGCAGTGGTCGGCCCCGCTCAAGGACCGGTTCTTCGACGCCCTGGCCAACGACTTCAACACTCCGCGGGCACTGGCCGTGGTCGCCGAGTGGCGGGCCGAGGCCAATCGCAGCGGCCCCGGCACCGTCGGCGGGGCGGACCTGCGCGAGATGCTTGACATCCTCGGCCTGGCCAGTCTCATGGAGTTCGTGTCTGAGCCGATCTCCGACGAGGTGGCGGAGCTGCGCGACGCGCGCGAGAGGGCACGCCAGGGGCGCGACTGGGGGGAGGCCGACCGCCTGCGCGACGAGTTGCGTGCGCTCGGCTGGGAGGTCCGCGACGGGCCTGACGGACCTGAGCTCCTGCCCTCCGCCTGAGTTCGCGAGCGCCGGCGCCCGGGTCCGGGCGCCGTCGACCGGGCGACGCAAGTCGCTTTGCATAACACCGCATTGGACTTGACACCGGTGCGGTGCTATGTCAAGCTCGCGCCCGGTTAGTAACGATCAACCTCAGCTTTAGTCTGAGTTGGACGGGGAGTGGGGCGTCTCTGACGGCCGCTTTCTGGGAAGGCTATACACGGTGCGGCGCCAGGGGAGGTAGCGCGCCACGACAATCCGGCTTCCGCATGCGCGGGGGTCGGGAAAGGCTGGTTTCGTGGCTCGACTCTCTGCAAACACTCAGTCTCAACCTAGGGTTGAGGATGGTTATCTGATCGCCCTGGCTAAGCAGGGTCACGCGGATGCCTATGACCGCATCGTGCGCCGTTATTACGGTTTCGTGCGGCTCAAAGCCTCGTCGTACTTTCTGGCCGGCGGGGATGCGGACGATCTCATCCAGGAGGGGCTCGTCGGCCTCTACAAGGCCGTCCGTGACTACCGCACCGATCGCGAGTCGAGCTTCCGCAACTTCGCCGAGCTGTGCATCACGCGTCAGATCATCACGGCGGTCAAGACCGCGACGCGCAACAAGCACACGCCGCTGAACCAGTACGTCTCGTTCTCCAGCACGCCCGCGGGCGGGACCGGCGACAGCGAGCCCACCCTCGACGAGGTGATCCCGGGCTCCACCGTCCATGACCCCGTCAACCAGGTCATCTCCAGCGAGGAGCTGCGCGCGCTGGTGGCCTGCATCTCCACGGTGCTGTCCGAGCTCGAGTCGCGCGTCCTTGCCCTCTATCTCGACGGCCACTCCTACGAGGAGGTCGGCCGGCGGCTCGGCTGCGACTGCAAGACGGTCGACAACGCGCTTCAGCGCGTCAAGCGCAAGGTCGGCGCGCACCTGCTGCAGCGCGCGGTCCCCGCTTAGACACCCGGCGCGGCCGGCCCTCAGCCGGCGAGCGGACCGAGGGTGGGCTCGAGCCCGTAGGTGGAGAACGCCCGGAAGCGCATGAAGGTGTGGTGCTCGGGCCCGTGGAAGTCGGACGACCCGGTGGTCAGCAGCCCGTGCTGCGCGGCGTGGGCGGCGAGCAGGCGGGTCTGCTCCTCGGTGTGAGTGACGTAGAACGCCTCCACGCCGTCGAGGCCGGCGGCCTGGAAACGCTCAAGCGCCTCGATCACCGCCTCGGCGTTCTCGATATCCCAGAACGGATGCGCCCACACCGCGACGCCCCCGGCGCCGTGGATGAGCTCGATCGCCTCGGGGACGCTGGGCGCGGCGCGGGCCACGAACGCCGGGCGACCCTCGATCAGGTACTCCACCAGAAACGCGGTCGGGTCCAGCAGGCCGGCGGCGGCCAGGCGTTCGTGGTTCTCGGGCCGGCTCACCACGGCCCGGGCGAGATGGGGCCGGCCGATCGACTGGCCCTGCGCGGAGCGCTGCGCCAGCATCTCCTCGTCGACGGCGAACCCGAGCCCCGTCAGCGCCTCGATCATCGCGCGGGCGCGGTTCTCGCGATCCGCGCGCGAGCGCGAGAGCGCAGCGACCAGCGTCCGGTCCGCGGGGTCGATGCCGTAGCCCAGCACGTGGAGGTCCTGGCGGCCGTCGTACAGCGCCGTGATCTCGGTGGCCGTCACCAGCCGGATCCCGGCCCGGTCGGCGGCTGCGACGGCTTCCGCCACTCCCTCGGTGGTGTCGTGATCAGACAGCGCGAACAGCGTCACTCCGGCGGCGGCAGCGCTCGCCACGACCTCGGCGGGCGAGAGTGCGCCGTCGGAGTGCACCGAGTGGCTCTGCAGGTCGAAGGTGGGGGCGGGGTGGCCGGCCAAGCGGGGGAGGGTAGCCCACACGGTCCGGCGCCCTCGCCGCGGCGGGTGGGCGCGGTGTCCCTACGCGCGGTGGTAGGTGAGGATGACGGTCCCCGTCTTGAGCGGCTTGACATCCACCAGACTGAGCGTCACGGCGTCGCTGATGCCCTCAAACAGGCGCTTGCCCTCGCCCAGGGCGATCGGGAACGTCATCAGCCGGTACTCGTCCACCAGCCCCAGGTCGGTCAGCCCGCGTACGAGGCTCACGCTGCCGGCAACGAGGATGTCACCGCCGTCCTGCTCCTTGAGCGCGGTGACCTCCTGCGCAAGGTCGCCACTGAGAATCGTCGAGTTGTTCCAGTCGGCCTCGGTCAGGGTCTTGGACACCACGTACTTGGGCATCGCGTTCATCTTGTCGGCAAAGCCGACATCGTCGGTCCGGTCCGGCCAGGCCTCTGCGAACCCCTGGTAAGTGACGCGGCCCAGCAGCATCGCCTCGTGGTCCATGGTCTCGTCGAGCTTGTACTTCATCCCATCGGGGTCGTTGAACTTGAACGACCACCCGCCGTGGCGAAAGCCCTCGGCTCCGCCGGGATCCTCGACTACTCCGTCGAGCGAAATGAATTCGGTGACCACGATTCGTCGCATCGTTGTGCTCCTTGGTGTGAGTGGCTCCTACGTTCAGGCGTCGAACGACGCCGCTCGCAATCGACAGCCAATTTAAGGGGGCCGCGGTCAGGCGCGCGCGACAGCGGCGGCGGGGGCCGCCGGCTGCGCGGCGAGGCGGCGAAGGGCCAGCGCGCCTCCGAAGGCCACGAGGAGGGCAACCAAGGCGCCGAGGCCGAGCCCGGCGCGTGGACCGATCGTGGCCATCGTCACGCCCACGAGTGGGCCGCCGATCGGCGTGGAGCCCTGGAAGGCGACGAACCACAGCGACATCACGCGGCCGCGCATCTCGGGGGCCGCGTTGAGCTGAAGCGTGGAGTTGCCCATCGACATGAAGGCGATGCTGCCGGCGCCGGCGATGGCGAGCGCGAGCAATTCGAGCGGCAGATTGGGCGCGACGGTCGCGAGCGCCAGCGCAGCGCCGAACCCAAGCGCAGCAATCGTCAGCGGGCGCACTCCGGTCTTGCCCCGGGCGGCCACGAACAAGCCACCGATCACGGCGCCGACGCCCAGCGCCGCGGTCATGAAGCCAAAGCCGGTGGCGCCGGCGTGCAGGCCGCGGTCGGCCATCACGGGAAGGGACACCTGAAACTCGTAGGTGAGGCAGCCGGCCACCGCCATCATCACCAGGGGCACCGCGAGGGTCGGGGTGGAGCGGACGTAGCGAAGGCCCTGTCGCAACTGACCGCGGGCGCGCGGCGTGGGGGTGACGGTGGCGAGCTGGGTGGTGTCCATCGAGGTCAGCGTGAACACGACGGCGATGAAGCTGGCGGCATTGGTCAAGAAGCACACGCCCTCGCCGACAGTGGCGATGAGGATCCCGGCCACGGCGGGACCGATCGCGCGGGCCACGTTGACCAGTACCGAGTTGAGACTGACCGCGTTGCGCAGGTGCTCGGGGCCGACGAGCTCCATCATGAACGACTGTCGCGCCGGGTTCTCGAAGGCGTTGTTGAAGCCGAGGACCGCGGCGAGGATCCCGATCTCCCACACCTTGACGGCTCCGGTGACGCTGAGGATCCCCAGGATCAGCGCCTGGACGCCCATCGCACTCTGGAGGGCGATCATCAGGCGGCGTTTGTCGACCCGGTCGGCCACCACGCCGCCGTAGGGCCCGAGGATGAGCACCGGCAGGGTCTGCAGCGCGATGATGACGCCCAGCATCGTGCTCGAGTGCGTGAGGCTGAAGACCAGCCACGACTGGGCGGTCATCTGCATCCAGGTGCCGATCAGGGAGATCGACTGGCCGCTGTAGTAGCGGCGGTAGTTGGGGATGGAGAGAGAGGCGAAGGTGACGCGGCCGGCACGCATGACGCGCGTCATGGACGCCGGTCCTTGAGCTGCTCGGCCAGATGCTCGAGCGCGGGCAGTGCGCTTTCCAGCAGCCCGCGCTCGTTGGCCGACAGCCCCTCCATGGCCTCGTTGACAGCATCGGTCCGCTCGCGGCGCATCCGCTGCGCGAGTTGGCGGCCGTCGTCTGTGGCCTCCACCCAGGCGGCACGGCGGTCGCCGTCGTCGCTGGTGCGAGCCACCAGCCCGGCATCGCCCAGGTCGGCGATGACGCGGGAGAGCATGGTGGGGTTGAGGCTCTCTGACTCCGCGAGGACGGAAAGGCGGATGGGTCCTGCTCGAACGACCGTCAGAAGAACGGAGATCCGAGTTGGGGTCAGACCGGCCGCAGAGCCGGCCGCTGTGGTCCGCAGTCGCCGCGACAGCCGGGCGATGGTGATCCGCAGCCGCGTCGCGGTGTCGCTGTCAAGTGCGGTTGCGGAGGGGGCCATGCTGCCTTTCTGACGATTACTTGCTTGCTGGCAAGCACTATCTTAGCAGCGGCCATGCGGCCGAGCCCCCGCCGCGGACGGCGAGGAGTGCGGACGCGCTCCGGTTGTGACGCGGGACTACTGCTGAGCGTCGGTGGCGACGATCAGCACGTTGCAGCGCGCGTGGTGGGAGACCTTGTTGGGCACATTGCCCAGCGCCAGACGCCGGGCCCCGTGCATCCCCTTGCTGCCGACGACGATCATCGACGCGCCGACCTCGTCGGCGACCGCGATCAGCGCGTCGGCGGGATCCTTGCGCGAGGCGTGGGCGGTCGCTTCGACTCCCGCCAGCCGGACTTTGGCGACCGCCTGCCCGAGGATTCCCTCCACCTCGTCGTCCGGGAGCGGCTGCCATACCTTGGCGGCGCCCTCCGGCGCTCCGCTCACCTTGGCCATCATCGGCTGGTACGCCGACACGACGTGCACCGGCGCCGACAGGGCCTTGGCCAGTCGCACCGCCTCGGCGACCGCCTGCTTGGCGGTCTCGGATCCATCGGTGCCCACCACGATCGCGTCGCCCATCGTTTCTACCCCTCTCTCAGCCTCCGGGTTGGTGTGAGCCTATAGCGCGGACGGAGGCGACGTTTGTGTGAATACGCACAGTTGGCGCTCACGCCGTTTCGGCGTCGCGGCGGCCAAGCGTGCGGGCGATCTCGGCTACCACTTGCAACGGCTTTTCGGTCAGCTGATGCCATGTGAAGCGCAGCACGGTGAGGCCAGCCGCGATCAGCCGAGGTGTTGAAGATCGGCCGCTCAACACCCGAGGCGCTGATGATCTGCTTCAGGCGCCGCTCGGCCGCTGACTGCCTCGTTGAGCAGGTGATCGATGCGGGGGCTGATCGCGCAATCGATCAGGGTGCGCGCCGGGGAGGTCACCGGAAGGCCGTGACGCAGGCTGACGTCGCGGATGTCCAGGGTCCTGGCATGGTGGATCTCAAGCTGCGGTCGGCTCCGGACGTGGCGGCCAATCACGGTGAGGGCCACGAAGGAGGGGCTACTGGCCAGCCCCCAGATCGCGGCCGCACTGTCATGGCTGATGACCGTGTCAGCGCCCGCGTACAGCAGCGCGGCGGTCTCGGCGGCCCACGGCTCAAACAGCGGGTCAACCACCGCCAGCACCCCGGGCAGCACGTGGTGCACCGCCCCCGAGGCCACGCGATGGTTATAGGAGCCGCGGGTGATCCCAAGCTCCTACAGCTGCCTGCGGTGCACCAACCCCCGCTGCGCCCCCGCAATCGCCGCCAAACCCCGCTCCCCCCGCCCACCAACCTGCAACACGTGAAAAACCCCCGCCGGCATCAACCCGTTTTCACAGGCTGCATCCCTCACATGCGCCACGCGAAAAACCTGCGGACGCAGCCCAGGTTTCGCACGGAATGCATGCTCATCGGCTCCCATATAGATAAGAGCCTCCAGCCCGCCCCCATCCACCCCCCTCCCAAGCCAGTCGTTAACGAAGAACCGCGGCCCAACGGGTCGCCAGAAACCCGCCGCGCACCACGACCACCAGAAGAGCGCGCTACACGGCCCGCCGCGCGAACAACACCCCGGCAGCGACCACCGAGACCACGATGATCCCGACGCTCCACGCGACGGCGGTCACCGCCGCCGGCCCCGGCGCGTGCCCGTTCAACAACGCCCGCAGCGAGTCGATGACGGCGGTCACCGGCTGGTGGCGGGCGAACCCCTGCAGCCACGAGGGCATCGTGTGGATCGGGACAAAGGCGCTGGACGGATACGGCAAGAATGAGATCAGGAAGGTGACACCCTGCGCTCCCTCGGGCGAGTGCATGAGCACGCCGATCGCGGCGGCGAGCCAGGAGAGCGCGAGGATGAACAGGGCCAGCAGCCCCGTGGCCGCCAGCCAGTACCCGACGCCCGCCGCGGGAGAGAACCCGATGGCGAACGCGACCGCAACGGCGAGCGCCGCTGACACCAGGTTGCGCACGACGCTGGCCACCACGTGGCCGGCCAGTAGCGACTGCGGCCGCACGTCCAGGGACCGGAAGCGGTCGACGATGCCCCCGCTCAGGTCGGCGGACACGGTGACGGCCGTGGTACCGGCGCCGAAGCCGGCACAGACCAGCAGCACGCCGGGGACCACGTAGTCGATGTACCGCCCCCCGACGTGGATGGCGCCACCGAAGAAGTACACGAACATCACCATCAACATCACCGGCAGCGCCAGCGCGGTGATCAATCCGTCGACGTTGCGCAGCGACAGCCGGAGCGCCCGCACGACCATGGTCGAGAGCTCGGTCGCTCCTGATCGGCCGGGGGTGCGGCCGGCGCCGCCAAGGTCAAGGTCACCGGCAAGGGGATAGGTCAGGTCACTCATCGGTGCTCTCGCTTTCAGTGGTTGCGGTGTGCCCGGTCAGGGTCAGGAAGACGTCGTCGAGACTGGCGGTACGCACGGAGAAGTCCGCGATCAGACTGCGGTCGGGGTCGAGTTCGTCGAGCAGCGCGCGGACCGCCGCCCCTTCGCCGTCACAGGAGAGCCCCAGCGTGAGCAGCCCCGGGTCGCGGTCGACCACGCGGGCTCCTGCCGAGCGCGCCACCGCGTCAAACGCGCCGCCATCGACGGCGCGCACCACCAACCGGCGACCCGCGACCGCCGCCTTGAGCTCCGTCGCGCTGCCCTCGGCCACGATCCGACCGCGGTCCAGGACGGCGATGCGGTCGGCGAGCGCGTCGGCTTCGTCGAGGTACTGCGTGGTCAGGAACACGGTCACGCCGTCGGAGACGAGCGTGCCGACCAGATTCCACAGCTGGCGGCGGCTGCGCGGGTCCAGACCGGTGGTGGGCTCGTCGAGGAACAGCACGCGCGGCCGGCGCATCAACGACGCCGCCAGATCCAGCCGGCGCCGCATCCCGCCCGAGTAGGCGGCGACCCGACGCGCGCCGGCCTCCACGAGGTCGAATCGGTCCAAGAGCTCAGACGCGCGGGCGCGCGCCGCTGTCACCGACAGGCCCTGCAGCCGGCCGATCATGCGCAGGTTCTCGGCGCCGGTCTGGAGTCCGTCGACCGCGGCGTACTGGCCGGTGAGGCTGATCCGGCGCCGAACGTCGGCGCGTCGCGTCACCACGTCGCAGCCGGCCACGAACGCCACCCCGCCATCGGGGGCGGTCAGCGTGGTGAGCATGCGCACGGTGGTCGTCTTGCCCGCCCCGTTGGGGCCGAGCAGCGCGAAGGTGGACGCGCGGGGCACCCGCAGGTCGATCCCCGAGACGACCGCGGTCGAGTTGTAAGACTTCTCGAGGCCGGCGGCCTCGATAGCCAGGTCATCGGTCATGTGTCATCCTTTTGCAGACAAAATTGCGTATGCGGTACGCGATAGTGCGTAGGCTATACGCAGTTTCGCCGCTCGTCAAGCCCAATACCGAAATGCCCACATCCGAGCCCACCGATGACCTCCAGCTCCCGCCGAGCCTCGAGCTCCTGTGGGGTCTGAGGGAGCCTGGATCGCGCGGCCCGCGGCGCGGTCTGACGCTCGAGCGCATCGTCGACGCGGGGATCCACGTCGCCCAGACGGAGGGCGTCGGTGCACTGTCGATGGCGCGCATCGCCAAGGAGCTCGGCGTGGGGACGATGTCGCTCTACCGCTACGTCGCGTCAAAGGACGAGCTGCTGACGACGATGGTCGACACGGGCTTGGGCGCGCCCCCGCCGTCGGTGGCCGGAGAGAACTGGCGCGTGGGGTTGATGCGGTGGGCGGTCGGCGTGCGCACCGCCTACCAGAGCAACCCATGGGCCCTGCGGGTTCCGATCTCCGGGCCACCATTGGGGCCGAACAACGTCGCCTGGCTGGACAACGCGCTGGCTGCCGTGGCTGACACCCCGCTCACCGAGCAGGAGAAGCTGTCGTGCGTCCTGCTGGTGAGCGGGTTCGTGCGCAACGATGTGACCCTCGCGCTCGACTTCGCCGAAGCGTCGGGCGGCGAGCCGCAGATGCCTGGCTACGGTCAGTTGCTGGCCAAGCTCATCAGCGCCGACGCGATGCCGTCGCTGCATCGCGCAATCGCGTCAGGCTCGCTGGACGACCCCGACGATCCCGACCATGAGTTCATATTCGGCATGGCGCGGATCCTCGACGGGATCGAGGTCCTCATGGCCGGCAAGGGGTCGCGCAAACGCCCATCGGCCCGCAAGCGCTGACCCCGCGGGGTCCGTATCGTGCAGGCATGCCCGCCCTGCTGCTCTACGGCGATACCGAGCGCTCCCCGGCGGTCCGCCACGAGATTCCCGTGGCCATCGGCGACGGGCTGTTGTTCGCCGAGGTCGATGGTCGCAGGACGATCCTGACCTCGTGGCTGGAGCGTGACCGGATCGCCGCCGTGCTGCCCGACGTCGAGATGCTCGACTTCGTCGACCTGGGGATGCGCGCGCTGGTTGAGGACGGCATGTCCCGCTTGGGCGCCGAGCGCGAGGTGGTGCTGCGGGCGGTCCGCGGGCTGGGCATCGACGAGGCGGTCGTGCCCGGCGACTTCCCCGTGGCGATCGCCGACCGGCTGCGGGCCGACGGCATCGCGCTCATCGATCGACGACGAGCTCGTCGGCGCGCGCCGGCGCGTGAAGGCGGGCGCCGAGCTCGCCGGGATCCGGGCCGCACAGCAGGCCGCCCACGCCGCCACGGCCCGCGCGGCCGAGCTGCTGGCTGGCGCCGACATCGACCCGAACGGCAACCTGCGAGCGCAGGACGGCGCTCCGCTGCTGGCCGAGAACGTGCGCGAGGCCCTGCGGCTCACCTGCGCGGAGCACGGCGCCACCTGCCCGGCGGACATGATCGTGGCTTCGATCCGCAACGGGGGCGGTGGCCACGATCCGGGCACCGGGCCCCTGCCGGCGGGGCTGCCGATCCAGGTGGACATCTTCCCGCGCCACGAGGCGAGCGCCTGCTGGGCCGACATGACCCGCACCTTCGTCGTCGGCGAGCCCACCGCCGAGCACGCCGAGCTCATCGCCGAGCAGGAACGCCTGGTTCGCGAGGCCCTCGAGCAGGCGCGGGCCGCGGTGCGCCCGGGCGTGACGGGGCGCGAGCTGCACGAGGCGACCTGTGACCTGTTCGAGGCGGCGGGCTGGGCCACACAGCGGACCGGGGGCGGGGACGAGGGCTTCCAGTTCGCCCTCGGCCACGGCGTTGGGCTCGAGGTGCACGAGCCGCCGGGGCTGGGTTTCTCGGGCCGCGAGCCGTTCGTGGCCGGCGACGTCCTCGCCATCGAGCCCGGGCTGTGGGACAAGCGGATCGGTGGCGTGCGCTTCGAGGATCTGCTCCTCGTCACGGCCGACGGCTGCGAGACGCTCACCGACTATCCGTACGCGCTGGGCCCTCACGCCTGACCGCGCCCCGGCGGCCACGGATACACGCGTGGCGAGCCATTCCTATCCTTAATGAAGCCACCGACGCCAACCTCGACGAAACGGTTTCCGCGCACGACGCCCGTTCGGCACAATGCCAACCGAACTAGTCGACAATAGGAGGAATACATGACGCTCCAGATTGGGGCCACCGCACCCGACTTCGAGGCTGAGACCACCGAGGGTCCCATCCACTTCCACGACTGGATCGGCGACTCGTGGGCAGTCCTCTTCTCCCATCCCAAGAGCTTCACCCCCGTCTGCACGACGGAGCTTGGCTACATGGCGTCGATCAAGCCCGAGTTTGATCGCCGCAACGTGAAGATCATCGGCCTGTCGGTCGACTCCGTGGATGACAACGCCCGCTGGGCCAAGGACATCGAGGAGACCCAGGGGACCGCGCCCAACTACCCGATCATCAGCGACGGCGACTTCAAGGTCGCCAAGCTGTACGAGATGCTCGCCGCCGATACGAGCGGCGAGGCCGCCTCTCGTACGCCGGCCGACAACCAGACCGTCCGCAACGTGTTCGTCATCGGACCGGACAAGAAGATCAAGCTGATCCTGGTCTATCCCATGACCACCGGCCGCAACTTCGACGAGGTGCTGCGGGTCGTGGACTCGCTGCAGCTCACCGCTGACCACAAGGTCTCGACGCCGGCCCAGTGGAAGCAGGGCGACGACGTGATCATCGCCGGCTCGGTCTCCAACGACCAGGCCAAGGAGCTCTTCGGCGACTACGAGTCGCCCAAGCCCTACATCCGCATCGTCCCTCAGCCCGAGGGCTCGCGCCGCTGAGCGCACCACACGCCGCACCGCCCGGAGCCCCGCGCTCCGGGCGGTGCTGCGCCGCTCTCTAGAGCACGGTGCGCACGAGTTGGATCGCCACGACGACAGCGGCGATCCCCGCGGCCAGCGCGATCAGCGCCATGGTCAGCCGCAGTGCGACCCGGCCGGAGCCGCTCATCCCTCGGCCTCGTCGAGGATCGTCGCCGTGAACGGCTGGCCGCCCGGTGGGGTCACCTCAAAGCCCAGGCTCCAGTTGCCCACCATGATCAGCGCGGGGGCCGACCGCTTGTAGATCCCGGGCTGGGTCTCGGTCAGCTGGTACTGCTGCTGGGGCATCTCCATCTCCGTGTGGTTGAACGTCAAGGTGACGTTGGCGTGCCGGACCGGCTGGCCGTTCTTGGTGATCTTCAGCGCGAAGGCGTCCGGCGCCGCCGCCTTGTTGGGTGACACGAGCACGGACAGCCGATAGCCGTTGACCATGACCGAGTGTGCGACCGGCCCGGGGCCCACCTGGGCCAGGGCCGAGTTCTGCAGCGCGAACGCGGGCGGGGGCGGGGCCAGGCTCGACAGCAGCGCGGCCACGAACACGGCGCCTCCGACGAGGATCACCTCGCCCGAGGCCAATCCACGCAGCAGCCCCGAGGCCCCGGCTGCCCGCTGCGGGTTCTCGCTCGCGCCGGCCAGCGCCGGGGCGCTGCGCAGCAGGTTGCCCGAGGCGACCGCGAGCGCCGCGAGGAGGATCCCAACCTTGACGAGGATGGCGACGCCGTAGCCCGTCTTCCACAGGGCGTCGAGCGCCGGCATATGGTCGATGGCCTCGATCGTCCCCGTCACGACGAGGAACGCCACCGCGCCGAGGGCGACGTTGGAGAACCGCGGCACCACCACCGAGAGCGCCGGCACTCTCCGGCCGGCGGGGACCGCGAACCACAGCACGAGCAGGCCCACGAGCCCGCCCAGCCACACCGATCCCGAGATGAGGTGTACCCAGTCGGCCGACAGCGTCAGCCCGGCGGGCGAGGTCTGCGCGGCGTGGCCGGCGGTCCCCGGGATGAGCAGGACCGCGACGGCGGCCAGCACTGCCCCGGCCTGAGCGGCCATCTCGGCGACCGAGCGCCGGGTGCGGTCCGGACGGTCGAGGTAGACCGCCGTCCAGCCGGCAACGCAGAACAGGGCGAAGCACAACAGCATGTCGACGTAGCCGCGCCCGAACGCGGTCACTCGAAACAACGGCACGAGTGCCCCCACGTCGAAAACCGAGTGCAACGAGTCGGTGGCGATCGAAGCGTCCAGGTAGGCAGCGATGCGCCAGCAGGCCGACGACCGAGGCCACGACGTAGGCGATCGACAGCGCCCTCAGCCCCGCCCCGTCGGTGCGGCGCCCCAGCACCCGCGCCACGAAGAAGCGCAGGACGAACAGGCCGATCGCGATCATCACCGCCAGGAACATCACCGTGCGCGTGACCAGCGGTTGGGGCGAGGTCGCGCTGCCGGCGATGCTCGGGATGGCAAAGCGCGGGGCCGGCCCGGGGTTGGGCCCGACCGCATAGGTGAAGGCGCCCTGGACCGGATGGCCGTCGACCGAGATGGCCCGCCAGTAGATGAGGTACCAGCCCTGGGCGAGGTTCGGCCGCAGCGGCACGACGAGCGTGTCGGGATTGGCGGGCGACCGCTGCACCGGGCCGGTGGTCTCCTGCGTGCCCGCGGCGCTGGTCACGGAGATGATGGCGAACCGGGGCTCGACCGCCTCGTCGTAGGTCAGGGCCACGGTCTTCGGCGGCGAGTCAAGGACGCCGCTGGCCGCCGGCACCGTCTTGATCAGGTAGGCGTGCGCCGACGCGATGGCGGGCAACGCCAGCACGATGCCGCCGGCGGCCGTCACCGCTGCGATCCAGGCTCTCAGTCTCATGCCAGAGTCCGCCCGCCGCCGTCCCCGCCTCCGCCGCGCCCGCCGGCGAGGGCAAAGCCTCCAGCGGCCAGTCCCAGCACGCCGACGATGAGCGCCACGATGGTCAGCACCGATGTCCCGCCTCCACCACCGCCGCTCAGCGACGACGCGGCCTCGATCGTCGGCGCGGGCGCCTCTGAGGACTCGGGTCCCGTCCAGTTGACGATCGATCCGTCCGAGTAGATCTGCTGGACGTGGAAGGTGTAGGTCCCCGGCTTGGACGGCTGGGCCAGGAACTGGAACAGCGAGTCCTCGCCGGTCGGAGTCCTGCCGCCTGTCCACGTGACCTGCTGCACCACCGCGTCCTCGCCCGACCCCGTCGATCTGACGCTCTGGCTCCAGCCGGTGGGTGGCGGCACGAACGAGTCAATGCCGAAGCCGTTGGGCACCGTGAGCACGATCTTCGTCGTGGTGGCGTTCTCCTTCTCGGTCGGAACGGCGAGGCTGTAGAGCTGAAGCTCCCCGGACAGTGACACGGCGGGGCTGACGCGCGCGTGCGCGAGGGCGACGGCCGGGATACCCAGGATGATCAGTAGCGCAAGGACCAGGGTTCGCCTCACCGGTCCCGCCGAGAGCTGTGCTTTCACTGTCGTAGTTCCTCCTTGCCGGCCCTCCCCGCTCGGTCGCGTTGATGATCACGCGGCGGGCGCGGCGCCGGCCTTTAATGGTCTGTGCACACGTGGTCGCCTGGACCCGAGACGGGCCCGGCGCATGTCAGACCGGAGGGCCGCGGCCGCACCACCCCAGCGCCAGTGGCGCGAGGCGGGGCAGCGAGAGATCGGCCGGGCGAGGCCGCGCCGGGCTCGGAGAAGAGGGTGCCGGCCTAGGGTCGACGCGGCGCGATGCGACCTCGTGCAGGACCCAGCGGGCGCCGTGCAGCAGCGTCGCCAGAACGAGCCCGACGCAGACGGACGGCGGGGATCGCCCACCAGCCGCCGTAGCCGAAGACCCCCACCAGGCCGGCCGGGTGCCCTGTGGCCAGCAGCCCTTCCAGAAGCTCCTGGCCGCTGTAGATGACGACGAGGCTGACGGCGCAGATGAGCCACAACGCGACCAGGGAGAGGCCGTAGCGCGGCACCGAGGTGTGGCCGTGCATCGCCCGTCCCAGCGCCGACAGGAAAGCGCCCACGCCCCAGGCCAGCGCGACCACGATCCACGGCGCGACCGAGTGCAGATAGGAGTGGCCCTGGCGTTGGAGCTCGACGCCCGCGGTGCTGCCGAAGGCAAGCCAGTAGCGCAATTGGTGCACGGCGATGGCCGCGGCAGGCACCACCGCGGCGCGCGCCAGCCCACGGAGGGCGGACCTTCGATCAGCCCCTGCGATCATCGTGCCCGCAGACGATACCGGCGCGATGGGTTCCGGTGTGGCGGGTGGATCGGCAATGATCTGCGCCGATGACCGAGCCCGCGCAAGGCCGGACCGGCGTGGGGCGGGCGCCCGTGGTGGCGCGCTCGCTGCGCGGGTACCGCCGCTCCTGGCTGACCACCGACGTGCTTGCCGGGGTGACACTGCTCGCCATCGCGGTGCCCGAGCAGTTGGCCACCTCGCGGCTGGCGGGCATGCCGCCGGTCACCGGCTTCTACGCCTTCGTGGCCGGCACCGTCCTCTTTGCCCTCCTCGGGTCCAATCCGCGGATGTCGGTCGGGGCCGACTCCACCATCGCGCCCTTGTTCGCCGTCGGCGTCGCCCGGCTCGCGGCCAGCGGATCGCCTCGTTACCAGGAGCTGGTCGCGATCCTGGCGGTGATGGTGGGCGCGCTGGTGGCCCTCGTATGGCTGGCGCGCCTGGGCTGGATCTCCGACCTGCTCTCCGCGCCGATCATCGCGGGCTTTCTCGGCCGGGATCGCGATCATCATCATCGTCCACCAGTTGCCCGACCTGTTCGGCGTTCCGGCGGCGGGCGGATCCACGCTGCACCGGATCGGCTCGGTCATCTCCCATCTGGACCAGCTCAGCGTTCCGACCCTCGCCATCGGTCTGGGTGTGTTCGCGCTCGTGCTCGGCGCCGAGCGGATCGACGCCCGCCTCCCTGGGGCGCTGGTCGGCCTGGTGGCCGCGACGGTCGTCGTCGCCGCCGGGAACCTGGACCACCACGGCGTCGCGGTGCTCGGCCCGTTTGCGCACGGAGCCCCGCACCTGGGGCTGCAAGGCGTCTCGTGGACTGCCATCCAGAAGCTCGCGCCGCTCGCCGGCGTCGTGGCGCTCGTCGTGGTCAGCCAGTCGGCGGCCACGACGCGGGCCTTCGCCGCCGAGGAGCCCTATGCGACGGACGTCGGCCGCGACTTCCTGGGCGCGGGAGCCGGCAACGTGGCCGCGGGCCTCATCGGCGCCTTCCCGGTCAACGCCAGCCCGGCGCGGACCGCGGCGGTGAGCGCGGCGCGGGGGCGAACGCAGCTGGCCGGCCTGCTCGCGGCGGTGGGCATGGCGGCGGTGGTGCCCGCCGCGGGGCTGCTGCGCGAGGTGCCGCTCGCCGCCCTGTCCGGCGTGCTGCTCTATGTGGCGACCCGGATCTTCCACGTCCGCGAGCTGATCGCCATCGGGCGCTTTGACCGCTTCGAGCTGGCCTTGGCGGTGATCACGCTGCTCGCCGTGGCGCTCATCGGCGTCGAGCAGGGCATCGGCGTGGCCGTCGGTCTGGCCATCCTCGACCGCACGCGGCTCACCGCCCGGCCCTCGCTGCACGTGCTGGGGCGGATCCCCGGCACCACCAGCTGGGCTCCGCTCACCGCACCCGGGCAGCCCCACGAGGTTCCAGGCGTGCTCGTGGTCCTCTTCGCCGCCCCGCTGTGGTACGCCAATGCCACCCACTTCCGCGCCGCGCTGGACCATGCGCGCCGACGTTCCGGACAGCAGCCGCGCCTGGTCGTGCTTGACGCGCTGGGCATGTACGACGTCGACTTCACCGGCTCGCAGGCGTTCGCCAAGGCGTTGGACGAGCTCGGACGCGACGGGATCCCCTTCGCCGTCGCTCGCGCCGGGGACCACCTGAAGGACAACCTCGCGCGCAGTGGTCTGCTTCAGCGCATCGGCGCTGACCGCTTCTTCTCGTCGGTGGACGAAGCGGTGACCTCGGCGACGGTCGCCCCGACTGTGCCATGAGGCGTAGAGTCGCCGCTGCGCATGCCCGATCCCCGCCTTGACCAATTGCTCAAGCTGACCGAGCACCTGCGCGTCGCGCCCGGGATGAAGGTGAAGCTCGCCCGGGACTACGACCCGGCATACAAGGCCGGGTGGGCACGCAAGCGCGACGGACGGGAACTGCTCGAACTGGGTGTGAGCATGCTGGCCGAATATCAGGAGCGGCTCGCCGCCGACGGAACGCGCGCCCTGCTCGTGATCCTCCAGGGGATCGACGCTGCCGGCAAGGACGGGACGATCCGCCACGTCATGAGCGGGGTCAACCCGCAAGGCGTCACGGTGCGCAGCTTCAAGGTTCCCACCGACGAGGAACTGCGCCACGACTTCCTCTGGCGCTATCAGTGCGCACTGCCGGGGCGAGGACAGATCGGCCTGTTCAACCGCTCCCACTATGAGGACGTACTGGTGGTCCGCGTCCATCCGACCCTGCTCGACAATCGGGTGCTCCATGTCACGGGGCCGTCCGACAAGCTGTGGGCGCGCCGGTATGACGACATCAACGCGTGGGAGCGCCACCTCTCAGACAACGGCTACAAGCTGGTCAAGCTGTTCCTCAACCTCTCCAAGGAGGAGCAGCGCACCCGGTTCCTCAAGCGCATCGACCTGGCGGAGAAGAACTGGAAGTTCTCGTCCGCCGATGCCCGTGAGCGCGAGTACTGGGACGACTACCAGCACGCCTTCTCCCAGATGCTGAGCCACACGAGCACCGACCCGTCGCCGTGGCACGTGATCCCGGCCGACCGCAAGTGGTTCGCCCGCATCGCGGCCGGGGCCGTGATCGTCCAGGCGCTCGTCGAGCTTGATCCTCAGTACCCGTCGCTGTCAGATGAGGATCGCGACGCCTTGGGGGAGGCGCGCGACGCTCTTCTCGCCGAAGCCCCGCCCGGAGCGCCGGCCGATCCGTTCAAGGCCTCCCAGGCAGCGGATTAGGCGCGCCGTCGCCCATCGCGACGGGCGAGGCAGACGTAAGTGACGAACGGCAACTCGAGGTGGCCGCCGGCCTCGTCGATGCTCCGCGTGATCGCGTCCAGGAGCGCCACTCGGTCGCCGTCGGTGAGCAGGATGTGGTCCTGGTGGGTCTGCAGCAGCGCGGCGTAGGCGTGGCTGGTGTAGCGCTCTGACCACGGGAACTCGCGGACCTGGGCGCCGCCGAGGCCCTCCGCGGCGGCGATCTCGGCGCGCCAGTCCCCGCCCAGCCGGGTCGGCTCGCTCTCGGGGTGCATGGGGAAGTCCGGCCGCAGGCCCGCGGCCGCGGTGCGGTAGGCCCGTCGCAGAGCATCGCGCTGCGGACAGCGCTCCCAGTCGGGGAAGGACCAGACCGCGGCGAGCATCCCCCCGGGTCTCAGCGCCTCGCGGGCGCGCGCGTATCGCACGGCGGCATCGATCCAATGCCAGGCCTGGACGCTGATGACGGCGTCGAGCGGCTCGGCGGGCACCCAGTCCTCGAACGCGCTCTGGACGAAGGTGACTGTTGGCCAGGGCACGAGCTTGGCACGTGCCACCGCGGCCATCTCCGCGCTGGGCTCGACCGCGACGACGGCCAGGCCACGGGCGGCGAGCAGTGCGGTGGCCTTGCCGGTGCCGGCGCCAACCTCGCCGATCCGCGCCCCCGGGCCCAGGCCGCCGTACTCGAGCAGCGCGTCGATCGCCGCATCAGGGTATGACGGGCGGGCACGGTCATAGAGCGCGGCGACGCGACCGAAGGCCAGGCGCTGCTCGTCGCGAGAGTGCGGGCGCGCCGCGTCACTCACCGGCGCCGCCGGCGCGTCAGAGCGCCGAGAACTCCTGGAGCAGGCCGCGCGCGGCCGTGATACCGAGCGTGATGTAGTCCACCAGCATCCGCTCGTTGGGCGAGTGGATGTTGGCGTCGGGCAGCGAGAATCCGGTGATGATCGTCGGGATGTCCCGTCTACCGAGCGCCGGGACGATCGGCAGCGTCCCTCCGGACCGGATCAGCGCCGGGCGGGTCCCCACGACGCGCTCGAACGCCGTCAGTCCCAGCTGCACCGCCTTGGCGTCGGGCGGGACGAGGCCCGGCGCGGCATAGGAGAGGAGCTCGAGCTGGAGGTCGGCCTCGGCCGGCGCGGCGTCGCGCATCAGCTCCTCGAAGGCGTGCGCGATCACCTCCGGGTCCTGGCCGGGGGCCAGGCGGATCGACACATTGGCCTCGGCCCGGACGGGCAAGACGGTCTTCTGCAGCTGCGGGGACCCGCTCTCCACGCCGTTGATGTCGAGCGCGGGCTCGGCGAACGTGCGCAGATAGAACTCGTCGGCGGCATTGGAGTCCTTGGGCCGGGCACCCTGGGCGGCGAGCTCGTGAGCGCCGGTGGGCAGGGCGCGCCAGCCCTCGAGCTCCTGCGCGGTAGGGGCTGTGAGCCCCTGGCGCAATGGCTCGACCAGGCGGCCGTTGCGGGCGACGACAGCGTCGAGCGTGTGCACGAGAGCGTGCGCTGCATTGAGCGCGGCGCCCCCGTACACGCCGGAGTGCAGGTCGCGCTCGCCGGTGCGGACGGTGACGTGGAAGTAGACGAGTCCGCGGGTGGCGACGTTGAAGGCGGGCAGGCCGCGGGCGATCATGCCGCTGTCGAAGATCACCGCTGCGTCGGCGCCGCGAGTGTCCTGGTCAAGGAACTCGATGATCGAGTGCCCGCCGGTCTCCTCCTCGCCGTCGCAGGTGAAGCGGACGTTGACCGGCAGTTCGCCGGCGCCGGCCAGCTCGCGCGCGGCGGCCAGGAGCATGTAGAGCTGCCCCTTGTCGTCGGCGACCCCCCGGGCATAGACGTGCTCGTCGCGGATCTCAGGCTCAAACGGCGCCGAGTCCCATAGGTCCAGCGGATCCTCGGGCTGGACGTCGAAATGGCCGTAGCAGAGCACCGTGGGCGCGGAACCGGCGTCGCGCGAGGCGCGCAGTTCGCCGACGGCCAGCGGCTGGCCATGCCAGTCCACGAGCTCGGCGTCGCCGCCGGCGCCGCGCAGCAGCTCACACACCCATTCGCCGGCGTCGCGAACGTCCCCCGCACGAGCCGGGTCGGCGCTGACGGAACGGATGCGCAGCCACTCGGCGAGCTCGTCAAACCACTCAGACATGGCCACGAGCCTACTCAAGAGCCGGCCGTGAGCGTCACGCCGCCCTGCTCAGGGCCGTAAACCCGGAGAGCAGGGCGTCGAGGCCGAACGCGAAGCGCTCGTCGCCGTCGGGTCCGGTCATGGGGTCGGCGATTGAAGCCAGCACGGGGAAGCGGTCGACCGGCAGGCGCTGGTAGAAGGCGTGGACGTCGTCGAAGTACCCCGCGAGCTCCTCGGGGGTCAGTCCGGCCTCGGCACTGCAGTGGTACTGGTGGGTCCATCAGGTCATCGCGGCGCACGGGCTGCACACCGAGTCACTCATGCTGATCGCCCCTCAGTTGCTGGTGGGTGCCGGGATCGGCATGCTCATCTCGCCGCTGTTCGACTTCATCCTCGCCTCGGTGACCGACCGCGAGGTGGGCTCTGCCTCCGGGGTGCTCAACGCGATGCAGCAGCTCGCCGGCGCGGTCGGGGTGGCTGCGATCGGCACGGTGTTCTTCACCACGCTCACCCACCATGGGTTCGTCTCCGCGATCAACCGCTGCATCGAATGGGAGCTGGCCACGGTGCCGTTGCTCATCCTGTGCACATTGCTGCTGCCGCGCCGCGCCCGGGAGCCCGAAGCCGAAACCTCGACGTCCGAGGCCCGGGCGTCCGGGCCCGCGGAGCGCTCGGAGCGGGCGTACTCGATGGCGCAGTAGCCGCCGGGGAGGCACACTGCGGGGCATGGGCTCGACGCGGAGAGTCGCGGTCATCGCCAGCGCGAGCGGCAACGGCAAGACCACGATAGGGCGCGAGCTCGCCGAGCGGATGGGGGTGCCGTTCGTCGAGCTCGACGCTCTCGTCCACGGCCCCAACTGGGCCGAGACGCCCGACGACGCTCTGGCGGCGCAGCTCGCGCCGGTCCTCGCGTCCGCCGGCTGGGTCATCGACGGCACCTATCAGCGCAAGCTCGGCAACCGCGTGCTGGAGGCGGCCGACATCGTCGTGTGGCTGGACCTGCCGATCCGTGTGTGGCTACCCCGGTTGGTACGCCGGACAGGGCGAAGGCTGATCGGGCGCGAGGAGATCTGGAACGGGAACCGCGAGTCGCTACGCGGGGCGGTGTGGGGCCGGGAGTCGCTGATCGGCTACGCGCTGCGTTCGCACTTCGCCCGCCGCCGCGAGTGGCCGGCCGCGCTGAGCACGTTCCCGGTCGTGCGGCTGCGTACCACCGAGGGAGTGCGGGCGTTCCTCACCCAGGCGCGTCGCCGCGAGGGTGGAGGGGCGTGAAGACGCGCTCCTCCCACTCGGCGATACGCCGGTAGCCGACGTCGGCGTAGATCTTGTTCGAGGTCGGGTTGGCGAGGTCGGTGTAGAGCATGCAGCTGTGCGCGCCGCCGTCCAGGCCGCGACGGCTCACGGCGGCGACCGCCGAGCTGGCGTACCCACGGCCGCGTTGGTCAGGTGGCGTATAGACCGGGCCGATGCGGAGGACGCCGGCCACCGGTGGGTTGATGGCGACCGTGGAGACCGGCCGGCCCTCGTGAACCCACAGGAACAGGTGCCCCTGGCTGAGACGGAAGTCGACGGTCGCTGCCCGGGCCTCCGGGCCGGCATCGATCACGTCGGTCTCGGCGACGAAGGCGGTCCACCACGCAAGAGCGAGGTCGCGGTCAGAGTGAGTGGCGGTGACCAGCCGCCCCGGACCTGGCCGCGGCGGGTCGACCACCGTGGTGAGCGAGTGCATGGCCATCGCGGTCCGGATCCGAGCCGTGCCTCCCGTGCGCCGGGTCCAGTCTGCGGCGATCGTCCGTGCGGTGTCGCGCAGCCCGTTGATCCCCGGCAGATCCGGATCGTGCTCGAGCCACAGGTCCAGCAGTGTCCTGGCGTCGTCGGCCCCGATGGGGGTACACAGCATCAGCCACGGCGGCGTGCGGAGCGCCGCCGCCGCGACGGCCCCGTCGTCGACGCCCACGGCGAGCAGTGGCGGCGTCGACTGGAACTGACCCTGGAGCGTGCCGGCAAGGACCGTGGCCGGAACGTTGTTCTCGATGCGTGCCTCCAGCAGCGGCCGCACGCGCACCTCGAACACGTGCAGATCGGGTTCGAGCTCCCAGCGCACGAGACGGTCAGCGCGAGGCGGTCACCTGCTCGAGCTGCGGCTTGACCTCGGTGACGAACAGGTCAAGGGTCCGGCGCGCCTCGTACAGGCTCATGTCGCCGGTGGGCAGCATGAAGCAGATGTAGTCGCTGAGCCCGTTCTCGAGCACGGCGGCGAGGCGCTCGGCGATCTGCCCAGGGGTGCCGGCGCCGAACGTGATCGCGGGCTCCATCGTGGCCAGGATCGCGCGCAGCGGCCCGAGCGCGGCGTCGCATTCCTCCTCAGAGATGACCAGCCGGTCAAAGCGGTGCGCGTTACGGGTGCGGCGCACGAGGCCCTCCATGCCGCGCCGCGCAATCTCCTGCGCCTCGTCCTCGGTGTGCGCGATCGCGAGGACGACGTTGTAGGCCACGCGGGGCTCGGCATCCGGGCCGTCGAGCCGCAGTTCGTCGCCCTTGTGGCGGTGCCAGGCCTCGACGTACTGGTCGTACGCGGCCTGCTCGATGGGGCCGGGCCACATGAGGCTGAGGCCGTACTGCCCTGCCGCCACCGGGTTACCCGGGTACCAGAACGGGATGTGCTCCTGGAAGGGCTTGGTGGCCATCGGCATCGTGGGGAAGTCGTAGAAGGCGCTGCCCTCGCTGGAGATCTCGCCGGTGGCCAGCGCGCGCTGGATGATTCGCAGCACGTCGACGAAGCGCTCGCGCGACTGTGGCCACGAGTCGCCGAACCAGTAGTGCTCGACGGGGACCGCCCCGCGCCCGACGCCGTAGTCCAGGCGTCCTTCCAGCAGGTTGTCGAGGACGCAGAGATCCTCGATCAATTGCACCGGAGGGTGCATCGGCAGAAGCTTGACCATGGGGCCGAGCCGGATCTGGCTGGTGACCTGGGAGGCCGCGGCGATGAAGAGCTCCTGGCTCGGGGTCATGCACAGGTCGCTGCCGTGGTGCTCGGCGAAGTAGTAACCGGCGAACCCAGCCTCGTCGGCGGTCTGGACCAGGGCGAGCCGGTCCTTCAGCAACTGGCTCGTCGGCGTCCCGGGGATGTCCTCGATGTGATCGAAGATCCCAAAGCTCGGTGTGGTCACGGCAAGTCCTTTCGCTGAACGATCCTCGCCCCAGATCCTGACATCCCGTGTCCGTGTGTGCGGTCGGCCCGCACGAATAGCCAACGCCCTCCGCACCGAGAGGCACGGAGGGCGTTGGGTGGAGGGGCGGCGGTCGACGACGGGCGGGCGCGCGCGTTCTTACGGAGTTGTGTGATTGCGCCGCACCTGACGTTGACCGGCGCTGGGCATCCTCAGCTCATCAGCAAAGGAGCCCGACCATGACCACGATCCTCGTCATCAATGCCATCTCATCGCTCGTAGCCGCCGCGGGCCTCGGCGCCGCCGCGGTGCGCCGAGGGCGTCGTGCCGCGCGTGTGCAGCACGTGTATGTGACCAGCCAGTCCCGCCGCAGCCGGGCGCGCTGAGCTCTCAGGCCGCCGCTGGGCGCGTCGCGCGCTCAGTTCTGCGCCGAGGCGCCGTCGGCCTGGGCCGACGCGGCCGCCGCTGCCGAGACGTTCGCCTGCGCTGAGACGTTGCTCTGTGCCGCCGCTGCCGGCGGTGTCTGGACGGCGGCGGACATCGCCGGGGCCGCGGCCGTACCGCTGTCGGAGGCGGACGCGCCCGCGCCGCCCGAGGACGAGCTGCCGGTGTCCGCCGAGTCGGTGCTGGCGGAGGTTGAGGCCGGTGCAGCGGCTGACGACGAGCCTGTCGCGCTCGAACTGCCCGTCGCGTCTTCAGCAGGCGCCGAGCCGCCGGTGCTGGCGCCCGAGTCGGTGGACGGCGTGGCGGCACCCCCCGACGACGTGGGGGCCGACGCCGACGTGGAGTCGGTCGGATCCGGCGTCGACGTCGCGGACGTGCCGGGCCCGGGCGAGTCAGGAGTCGTCGCGGGCGACGTGGCGGCGGGCGCGGTGGGGTCGCTGGCCGCCTGCGGCGACGACGCACTGGTTAGACCACTGGGGGCGGGGTTGGACGACGGCGTCGCTCCGCCGCCGGAGGCCGAGCCGGTCCCGGTGGAGGCTGCCGTTGACGTCGAGGTCGCCCCGCTCGACGTCGTCGGGGTGGAGGAGGCGGTCGATGAGCCGGCGTCCCCCGAGGTGGGCGTGGCCGTTGCGGGGGCGAGGGCCGGCGCGCGGAGTGGTCCGGCGAGCGGACCGCTCGACCGGCCTGCCGCCCGTGCCGGAACGGAGGCCAGCAGCGTCTCGCGCGCGGTGGGAGGTGCAGTGACGCGATGAAGGAGGGGGTGGTCGCTGTGGCCGGCGCTGGCCGCGACCGTCGCGATCGCCGCCGCGGTGAGGATCTTGGCCACCACGCCCGTGGCGCTCAGACTGCCGACGCCGACCGACTCGCCGATGGCGGCCAGCCCGGTGGCCGCGGCAACCACGGGGGCGCTCGTGGCTACGGCGCCCGCGCCCGCACTCGCCACTCCGCCCACGCTGGCGGCTGAGATCGCGCTGACGCCTCCGCTGATGCCGCCGGCCGCGGTGGCGCCGCCGATCGCGGACGCGCCGCTGACTGCCGACACGCCTCCGACGACGGTCCCGCCCCCGCACGCGCCGGCTGCGACCGCGCTACCGCCTCCGCCACAGGCCGCGGCAACACGCACGACCGCCGTGGAGCACCGTGCCGAGGATCGAGGTCTTCAGCTCGCCCGCGAGGGCCACCGGCAGGATGAGCGCCAACGCCGCCCGCTGGTGGCGGACCTCGTGCTCGAAGGACTGACAGCCGGGGCAGCGGTCGATGTGCGCCCGGAGCAGGCTGCGTGCCGGGACGCGCCCTTCCATCGTCGACAGCTGCTCGCGGATGTCGCCGCACGGATGCTGCCGGGCCTGGCGACCGCGGACGAGCGCCTCGCGGGCCTGGAAGACGAGCGCCTTGACCTTCTCGGTGCGGACGCCGAGCACGCTCGCGATGTCCTTCTGGGGATGGTCGCCCAGCTCGAACAGGACCAGGGCGGCGCGCTGGTCAGCCGGCAGCCGCCTCATGTCGTCGAGCATCTCGCGCAGGTCCTCTCGGCGCTGGACCTGGTCGGCGAGGCCCTCGAAGACCGGTTGGTCGCCGCCTAACTGGTCGACGCCGATCGCGTCGCGCCGCGCGCGCAACTCAGACAGACAGCGGTTGCGCGCGATCGTGTAGAGCCACGGCCTCAACGCGATGCTGCTCTCAGCGCTGCGCAATGCCCGATAGGCCGAGACGAAGGTCAGTTGCAGTGCGTCCTCGGCTGCCTCCCGGCTGCCGAGCATGTGCGCGCAGAAGGCGAGGATGCCGCGCGCGTAGCGGTCGTAGATCTCCTCGAAGGCGGACGCCTCGCCGCAGCGCACAGCGGCGACGAGCTCCTCGTCGGTGTGGCCCACGGGCGACCCGCGGTCCGCCGGATAGCGGAACCCAAGGACGGTTGCCGTCTCCCCCATGTGCGTAGTGTGCGCCACATCGGCTTCAGAGTCCAGTCAGGTGGTCGTCGGGGGTTCGCTCTCAGACCCGGGGAGGAGCGCACCCCCGCCCTCGGGCGTGCCAGCCCTCCCACAGGACTGCGTCCCGGGGGGCCGTCCTGGCCCCCGGGACGCTGTGCCCCCACAACCATCATCGGCGGCTCGGGTCCTGCCGGCCGCAAACCTTTGGCCAACCTTCACCAACGTGGCTACAACTAGATGAACGCGGTCCAGGGACAAAGGTTGGTCGAAGTACTTCATTCTTCGTCCCCGGCTTTGGCATAATCGCTGCTGAAAGCTTGGGACGAGAGTCATCTCGTCCCACGGGTCGGGCGAGTGTGCCCCCACTTCCCTGACTCTCCGGGGGGTCGAGACGGATCGAGGCCCCCCGGGCCTATTTGCGCTGACGTGGGCCGATGGGGGGCCGGAGGCCCTCGTCGGCGTGCCCGCGTACCCTTGCCGCATGCGTTCAGGCCCCCTGGCCCTGGCGGGGATCGCGGGCGTCGCGGGTTTCGCGGCCGCGGGTTGGGCTGCCGCGCCGGCCGGCGCGGCGCCGCCGGGCGCGCGCCCGGTCCCGGTGCCCGCCGCGGGCCGGCCCGCGAACACCTCACACCCCAACCACGTCATCGGCCACGGCACGCCGGCCAGCTGCACCTCGGCCGCGGTCGTGTCCGCGGTACGGGCGGGCGGCAGCATCCGCTTCTCGTGCGGGCCCACGCCGGTCACTATCACGATGCGCGCGACCGCCAAGGTGCGCAACACCAGTACCCGGGTCGTGCTCGACGGCGGCGGCCTGGTCACGCTCAGCGGCGGCGGGCGGCGCCGGATCCTCTATATGGACACCTGCGACCAGGCGCAGGTGTGGACCACCTCGCACTGCGAGGACCAGGCCACGCCGCGGCTGACGGTCCAGAACATCGCCTTCGCGCACGGGAACTCGACCGGCGAGCACTTCGACGGCGGCGGCGGCGGTGCGATCTTCGCCCGGGGCGGCCAACTGCGCATCGTCAACACGACGTTCACGGGCAACCGCTGCGATCCGACGGGGCCGGACCTGGGCGGGGCGGCCGTCCGCGCGCTCTCCCAGTACCAGGGCCGCCCCGTGTACGTGGTGGGCAGCCGCTTTGACGCCAACGCGTGCTCCAACGGCGCCGCGCTGAGCAGCATCGGGGTCTCGTGGACCGTGCTCAACAGCCGCTTCACCAACAACCGCGCCGTCGGCCGGGGCGCGAACCCGGCGCGGCCGGGCGCGCCCGGCGGTGGGAGCGGCGGCGCGATCTACAACGACGGCGACACGATGACGCTGTCGGTGGGGGGCAGCACCTTCACGCACAACCACGCCAACGAGGGCGGCGGGGCGATCTTCTTCGTCTCCAACGACCGAACCGGCACGATGTCGATCACCGATTCCACCCTCCAGGACAACCCCAACGACGCATTCCACACCGCCGGGCCTGGCGGGGATCTTCTTCCTCGGCGCCCGGCGCCCCACGATCACCGGTTCGATCCTTCGCTGAGTCGGCCGCCGCCCGCCCGAGTCTGAGCACCGAATGCCCGCTCGTCTGGTGACCATCCCCATCAGTCACTTCTGCGAGAAGGCGCGCTGGGGTCTGCACCGTGCCGGCGTGCCCTACGTGGAGCAGCCGCACCTCCAACTCGTCCACATCGCCGCGGCCCGGCGAGCCGGGGGAGGAAGGTCCGTGCCGGTGTTCGTGGCCGACGACGGCGAGGTGGTCGCTGACTCCACAGACATCCTGCGCTGGGCCGAGCGGCGTCTGACGCCCGATCAGCGCCTGTACCCCGACGGCGAACTGGGGCGCCGCGCGGCCGCGCTGGAGGACGCGTTCGATGACGGGCTGGGCCCCGACAGCCGCCTATGGATCTACCACGCCACGCTTCCCGTCGTGGCTCGCCTGCGCCCATGGGCCGAGGTCGGCCTCCCCGGCTGGGAGCGGCTGGTCTTCCGACGGGCGGGGCCGCTGGTCAACATCGCGCTGAGCCGCGCGCTCGGGCATCACCGACGGGTCGGCGGCGGCGGCGCTCGCGAGCGTGGAGCGGGTGTTCGACGAGGTCGCCGCTCGCGTCGCGGATGGCCGGCGCTTTCTCCTGGGCGACCGCTTCACCGCCGCCGACCTCACGTTCGCGGCCCTCTCGGCCGCGATGCTCCTGCCCGGCGGCTACGGCTCGCCTCTCCCGCCGCCGGAGGCGATGCCCGCTCCTGCCGCCCAGACCATCCGCCGCCTGCGGGCGCACCCCGCCGGCGTGTTCGCCGATCGTCTCTATCGCGAGGAGCGCTGGGCACGGCGCGCCGGTGCGTGACGGTTGCGGTCAGGCCCCCGGCGTGTTGTCGAGGAGGGCGGGGGCCGGACCGGGTCGCGGAGTGCCGAACGTGGCGTAGTGGTCGCGCCCGGAAGTCTGCTCGTCCGGGACTCCGGCGCCGTGCTTCGCCGCGGCGGGCTCGAAGGGGTAGCGCGCGCTGCCCCGCTCCCGGCGGGCGCCGACGGCGACGATGAGGGCGGGTTCGGCGCCGGCAGCGATGATCGTATGCGCGGTCTCAGGCGGGCAGTGGACGAAGTCCCAGGCGCGCAGCATGCGTTCCTCGCCCTCGATGACCAGGACGCACTCGCCGCGCAGCACGAGGAAGTCCTCCTGCCCGGCCTCGCGGTGGTAGAGCGTCATCGGCTTACCCGGGTCGATCCAGTACAGCCCGATGCCCAGCTGGTCGAAGTGCGCCGGCCCCTCACCGCCGAACTTGCACACCGCGCGCATGTCGTTGTGCATCCACCGCGCGTCGCTCGCGTTGACCACGAACCAGCCCGCGGTCGTCGGGACGCCGTCCTGCATCGTTGCTTCGTCCACGTATCGCCTCCGTCTGCCGCTCGCCTCCCGTGAACGTACATAATGGTGCAACGTGTCCGCCGCCACCGGGGTCGGGAGCGGGCGGGGCGGGGCGGATCATCACAACATCATCTGGAGGACCGGAATCATGGCGAACGATGCATCGCAGGCCCTTGGCGCGCCCGAAGTGGCCGGCACGCTGGTCAGCCCGCGAGGGTTGACGAAGAAGATGTCGATGGGAACGGCGGGATCGCAGGTGGGAGGCCTCGTCGGCAGCCTCGCCGCGTCAGCGCTGACGAGCAAGACCGCGAAGGCCACGCCGGACATGCCCAGTTTCGGACGATCGGGCTATCTCGCCGCCTCGGAGACGGAACTGATCCTGACCAGGACCTCCCAGCTTGGGTGGAAGCCGCATACCAAGGGTGACGCCCTGGTGCGCGTGCCGCGGGGCGAGGTGCAATCGGTCGACTTCGAAAAGGGCAAGGTGCTCTCACAGCTCAAGCTGACGTTCGCCGACGGCAACACATGGCAGTTCGAGATTCCGCTCGCCAACCGCAAGGGGGCCGAGGAGTTCACCACCGCCCTCGGCGGCAACGTCAGCTGACGCCGGGGCGGCGTGGGCCGACGGGTCACTCCGGATTAAGGTCCGGGAGCTGACCGGCCGATCCTCCGGCATACGGACTGCTGCCCCACCTACGTTGGTGGGTTGAAGCACTCAGACGAATGTGAGCCGCCATGGACGTCGATTCACCCCACACCAGGCACTGCGCGCTGGACGCCGCTCCGCCCGACACGCCGCTGCCCGAGGCGATCGCTCGGCTGCGTGCGCTGCTTGACGACGATCCCCACGACCTCGATGCACTCGGACGTCTGGGCGACGCCCAGTTGGCCGATCACGACCCCGACGGCGCGTTGCTCACCGCCACCACGGCGATCGGGCTCGACCCCGACTGGGAGCTCCCCTACCGGCAGGCGAGCATCGCGTACAGCCGGCGCGGGCGCCATCGCGAGGCCATCGCCCATGCCGAGCACGCCGTCCGCCTCGCTCCGGGCGATCCGCATGGCTTCACCGCGCTCGCACGGGCGCTGATGCGCGCCAAGGGAGACCTGCCGCGGGCGCGGCAGGCGGCCATCCGGGCGATCGTGCTCGCGCCTGACGTCGCCGAGTCGCACCTCGTGTTCGGCATGGTGTCGAGGGCCGAAGGCGAGTACGCCGCGGCCGAGGCGGGCATCCGACGAGCGCTACAGCTGGACCCCGGCCACACAACGGCCCGCAACGAGCTGGCTCGGCTGGCGCTTCAGGCGCGCGGCGCGGTCCCTTGGCGGCGGGCCCGCGGAGGGCGCGATCTTTGTGGCGGCGGCCGCTGCGGTAGCCGCGCCGCGCCGCGGCTCCGACCACGCCGCGCGCACGTTGCTGGCGCGCCTGTGGCGCGGTCGGGTAACCGCCGCCTGAGTCGCCCGTTAGCGCTAACATTCCCGGCCGCGAGAGAGGAAAGCGCGCGCCGTGAGCGCGCGGACATGTCATTGAGTCGGGAGGGAAGGTATGCGCAGGGCGTACCGTTCGTTCGCCGTCGTCTGTGCGACGACGGCCGTGCTGGCCGGCTGCCTGCTGAGCGGCGCCGGCGCCAAGGGCGTGCCGGCTCGAGGCGGGCCCGGCGGTCATGCGGCACAGGTCACTCGTGCCGCGCGCTTCACGCCGCGGGCACGCCAGACGCACACCATCACCTACGACCAGAACTCGCTGATGATCGACGGCCGGCGCGCGATCATCTGGTCCGGCGAGTTCGAATACTGGCGACTGCCGAGCCCCAGCCTGTGGCTGGACATCCTCCAGAAGATGAAGGCCGAGGGCTACAACGCGGTCACCATCTACTTCGACTGGGCCTACCACTCGCCCAAGCCCGGGGTCTACGACTTCTCGGGCGTCCGCAACGTCAACAAGCTGCTCGACATGGCGGCGAAGGCGGGGCTGTACGTCATCGCGCGGCCGGGCCCCTACATCAACGCCGAGACGAGCGCGGGCGGGTTCCCGGGGTGGCTGACCACCCAGGCCGGCAAGGCACGCACCAACGCCCCCGACTACGAGGCCGCCGCCGACGAGTGGCTGCACCACATCGACGCGATCCTGCGCAACCACCAACTGACCAACGGCACCGGCACGGTCATCCTCTACCAGATCGAGAACGAGCTCGCCAGCACCGGAAGTGGCGAGTTCGACTACATGCAGAACCTCTACGACACGGCGCGCGGCGACGGCATCACCGTGCCGATCTTCCACAACGACAAGGGCCGCAACGGCATCTGGGTGCCGGCGGGCGCCGGCGTCCCCGGCACGGTGACCGGTCCCAACGACCTGTATGCCTTCGACGGATACCCGGGCGGCACGTGCAACACCGACGCGACCCCAGGCTCGCCCTCCACCGCGCCCGACTGGGGGATCTGGGGCCCGGGCGGAGCCACCGGCGGGTCCAGCGCCTCGCCCGACACCCCCGGGTTCGCCGCCGAGTTCGGCGGCGGCTGGTTCGACTACTGGGGCAGCCAGGGCACCTATAACTGCATGGCGCAGCGGGAGGGCCCGGGCTACGAGCGCGTCTTCTACGAGACCAACATCGCCAACCGCCTCACCATCCAGAACTTCTACATGACCGTCGGCGGCACCTCGTGGGGTTGGGAGCCGGCCCCGGTCGTCTACACCTCCTACGACTACGGCGCAGCGATCAACGAGGCCCGCCAGCTGCGTCCCAAGGCCGCGACGATGAAGGAGATCGGGCTGTTCCTGCAGAGCGCTGCCCCGGTCATCTCCACCGTTCAGAAGGGGGACCCAGTGACGCCCTCGTCGTCGGCGATCAAGGTCTACGACGACGTGAGCCCGGCGACGGGCACGCACCTCTACGTCGCGATGCACAACCCGTCCAACGCAACCACGGACAACAGCTTCACCTTCCCCATCACGACCGCGGACGGCACCTACACCGTGCCCCAGCAGGGGACCCTGGCCATCGACGGCCAGGACGCCAAGATGCTGCTCGCCGACTACGACATGGACGGGCAGCACCTCGTCTACTCGACCTCTGAGCTCATGACCCACCTCGTCCAGGGCTCGCAGGACCTAGCGCTCTTCTACGGGCGTGATGGGCAGGACGGCGAGACCGTGCTGCGCTACTCCAGTCGCCCCGACGTCAAGGTGGTCTCGGGCACCGTCACCAGCACGTTCGATCCGTCCACCGGCGACCTGCGCCTGGACTACGTGCACGACGGTCTGGCCCAGGTCCGGATCAGCGGTGGCGGCCGTCCCGACCTCACCCTGCTTCTGGCCGACACCACGACCGCCGACGCGTTCTGGCGTCAGGACACGAGCGCCGGTCCGGTCCTGGAGCACGGGCCCGAGCTGGTGCGCACCGCCGGCGTGGCGGGCTCCGTGCTGCGGCTCACCGGAGACACGAGCTCCGCCACGACAATGCAGGTGTGGGCGCCGCCCCAGGTGCGGACGGTGACCTGGAACGGCGAAACGGTCAGCCGGCAGGACGAGCGTCGGCCGGCCGACGGTGGCGCGGTGAGCACCGCGCGTCTGCCCGGGCCGGTGCCGATCCACCTGCCCGATCTCTCGACCGCGCGGTGGCGCTACGCCCCCGAGTCGCCGGAGTCCCAGCCGTCGTTTGACGACTCCAGCTGGCAGGTGGCCGACAAGACCACGACCAACAGCACCACCAAGCCGCCGGCCGGCCAGCCGGTCCTCACCGCCGACGACTACGGCTTCCATCAGGGTGACGTGTGGTATCGCGCGTCCTACTCGGGGGCCTCCGCGGCGACGACGATCTCGATGCGCTACGGGGGCGGCGGGGCCGGCATGCTCCAGGCATGGCTGGACGGGGTCTACCTGGGCCAGAACGTCCTGGCCAGCAACCAGGCCTCACCGCCGACGACGGGCACGGCGACCTTCACCATCCCGACCGTGCTGCGCACCGACGGCCCGCACACGCTGGCCGTCATGGTTCGCAACGACGGCCACAACGAGGACGGCGGCGTCAACGACGCCCAGAAGGAGGGGCGCGGCCTGATCGCGGTCACCATGACCGACGCTGAGGAGGCGATGGTGTCGCCGCAGGTCACATGGCGCATTCAGGGCGACCTCGGCGGCGAGGACATCGCCGACCCGGCCCGCGGCGCCGAGAACAACGGTGGTCTGTTCGGCGAGCGCCACGGCTGGTCGCTGCCCGGCTTCCCCGATCAGGGCTGGGCCTCCACCACCGTGCCCGCGGCCACCGCGCTCTCGGGAACCTCCTGGTACCGGACCACGTTTGACCTGCACATCCCCGGCGGCGATGACGCATCTCTGGGGCTGACGATCGGCGACCCCTCGACGCCGCAGTCGAGCGCCAACTACCGGGCGCTGATCTTCGTCAACGGCTGGAACATGGGCCAGTACATCGCCAATGTCGGACCCCAGCACACGTTTGTGATCCCCAACGGGGTGCTCAACCCCGACGGGCACAACACGCTGGCGCTGGCGGTGACCAGCGACGGCGGACCCGGCAACGGCCTGGAGAAGGTCGCGCTCACCAACCTCGGCACCGTGCGCGGCGGCGTGCCGCTGCGGATGGACAGGGCGCCGGGCTGGAACGCGCGCACCTATGGCTCCCCCGCGACGCCGAGCGAGGTGGCGATGGAAGGCGTGCACGGTGATGCGGCCACGCCGGCGCGCGGCGGCAGCACGTTCACGGTCACCGGGACGGTCGCCAACCTGAGCGGCCCCGATGCCCACGACGTGACCGCCTCGCTGGATCTGCCGTCGGGCTGGACGGCGACGCCGGCGACACCGACCACGATCGGAACGCTGGCGCGCGGCACTTCGCGCACGCTCACCTGGAACGTCACCATCCCCGACGACGCCGCGCAGGGCAGCTACGCCGCGACGCCGATCGTCACCTACCAGCAGGGCCACGGGACCCAGACGACAGGGGGCTCCTATGGGCTCTCGGTGATCCCCAAGGGCCTGGTCTACGTCAGCGACCTGCCCTTCGTATCGGCTACCAACGGCTTCGGTCCGGTCGAGCGCGACGAGAACGTGGGCGGCTCAGGCTCCGACGACGGCGGCCCGCTCAGCATCGACGGCGTCGGATACGCCAAGGGGCTGGGCACCAACGCGGTGTCGAGCGTGGTCATCGACGTGCCCAGCGGATGCACGCAGTTCTCCAGCGACGTGGGCGTGGACGACTCCGCGGCCGGGAAGGGCAGCGTCACCTTCAGCGTGCTCGCCGACGGCGTTCAGGTGGCGTCGACCGGCGTGATGCGCGGCGGCCAGCCTGCCCAGCACCTCACCGCGGATCTCGCCGGCGTTTCGCAGCTCACCCTCGACGTCGGCGACGCCGGTGACGGGATCGGCCATGACAACGGCGATTGGGGCAACGCGCAGCTGATGTGTCCGAGCTGATCGTGGGCCCGCCGCGCGCGGCGGGCCTCCGGCGGTGTGCCTAGCTGTCAGGATTGGCGTATGGCCGAGTCCGAGTCCGAGCGTGGGCTGCGCGAGCTGGTGGCGCTCGGATGTCGCATCCTGGGCGCCAACGGCCACGACGACTACGTGTGGGGCCACATCTCGGCGCGCGATCCCGAGGGCCGCGGCGTGTGGATGAAGGCGTCGACGTTCGGCTTTGACGAGATCACCGCAGAGCACGTCGTGCTCGTCTCCTTCGACGGCGACGTGCTGGTGGGCGACCATCCCCGCCATCTCGAATGGCCGATCCACACCGAGGTCATGATCGCCCGGCCCGACGTGGCGAGCGTCGTGCACTCCCATCCGCCGCACTCGATCGCATTGGGCGCCAGCGGCCAGCCGCTGCTGGCCGTCTCCCACGCGGCGACTATGTTCGTCCCGCCCGACGTGCCGCGCTATACGCGGACCGCCGAGCTGATCGTGTCGGTCGATATGGGGCAGGAGGTTGCCGCGACGATCGCGCAGGAAGCCGCGTGCCTATTGGTCAACCACGGCATCGTCACCGCCGGCGCCGATGTGCGCGAGGCGGTGATCCGCGCCGTGGTGCTGGAGCGCGCGGCCCACCAGCAGATGCTGGTGCGAGCCTTCGGCGAGGTCGACCGCTCCTCGCCCGACGACGAGGCGCTGCGCAAGCGGGCCACGGTGTGGTCCGACGCTCAGGTGGGGGCCATGTGGGCCTACCTCGAGCGCCGGCTCGCCGCGGGCTCGCGCCGCTAGCACCCGATCGGGCTCAGGCCGCCTGCGCCCAGCCGCTCGGGCGCCGATGACGCGTCGCAGCAGACGGAGGAACGTCGCGCGCTCCTGCTCGGTCAGCGGCGCCAGTAACGCATCTCCCACAGCGTCAACCGCGGGGATGTGGCGCTTAAGCGCCGCACGGCCGCGGCGGCCGGGGTGGACGGCTCGGCCGCCCGCCGTGTAGCCTCGCGCCGACGGCGATGGCTCAACGGGACCACGATCGCGGAATGCAGCCCAGCCAGGGCCGGTTACGCACGGCGTCGCGACGCGGCGGGGACGGTCCGGTGCTCGCCCTGCAGCGCAGCCTGGGCAACCGTGCGACCGCCCAGTTGCTCGCGCGCAAGGGCGCGGGCGGGAACAAGGGGACGTTTGAGAACAGCGTCCAGATCGGCAAGCTCGGCCCGATCGAGATCACCCAGAGCAACATCGGCGACTGGATCGCCCACAAGAGCAGCGCTCAGGACCTTCTCGTGACCACGGCGACCGGCAAGCACTCGAGCGAGCTCAAGAAAATGGCTGACGGAAAGACCAAGGTGGACTCGCTCCAGGTTCAGGCGATCACCGGCGAGAACAGCTGGGTGATCGTCACCTTCAGCCATGCCGTCATCCGGGACTACAACGCCGACGCGACCGGCAAGACCGAACAGTGGAAGGCCGTCGACTTCGACGCCGTCCACATCGACCGGACGTCGATCGGCAAACCGCGCGCGTAAGCGCTACGCCCGGCGCTGCTCGTGTAGGGCAGCCGCGGCGAGGGCGGTGATGTCTCCGACGTAGGACGCCTCGACGTGCCAGCGCAGGTCGTGACCGCCGACCGGTCGCGGCGTGTCCACCAACCATTGCCCACGCGCCGCAACACGTTGCACGTGGCGTCGGGCCGGCTCGCTCCCGACGGGGCGCCCGGCGCTGGAAGCAGAACTCGGATCAGACATCGACACCCGCCTTGCACGAGGGTCCAGGGGTTTGTGACAAACGGTACTACCGCCCACGGCCTGCGGCAAGGGCGCGCGGGCTCTCCCACAACCCACAAACGAGATCCCAGACCCCGCCGAACGTCAACGGCGCGATCGAGGGTGTGGGCTGGGTGGCGGGCGGCGCCCGTCTTGGGAGAAATTGCTTGCGCCTGAATCAAAATCGCCCACGACCCCTCCCGCGGGTCGCCACGGCGACCCGCCCGGCAGCTGGGGTGTGTCGGCGCATGCCGGTTCTCACCACCGATAGCATCCACGCTGGTGAGGCTGCACCCCGACCGAGTTGACCCGCGGCGCCCCGTCATGCATCGACCGGGGCGGCGTGCGCGGGGTGTGGCGTGCGCGTGCGCCGTGGCGGGCATGCTGGCGCTCGCCGGATGTGGAACGGCCCCCAATCCACCGATCGCGTTCGTCCAGAACTACCTGAACGCGCTCGGTGGGGGTGACTTCGCCACCGCCTGCGGCATGGTGGACGGCCAGGCCTTTGCGGCGCTGGAGCACGCGAAGCACGTGCGGACGGGGTGCGCGGTCCTGCTCCGCCGCTGCCTGCCCAAGCAGGCGCTCGCCCTCAAGAGCGATCAGACTCAGTTGCTCTACGCCAACATCAACGTCACCCTGAGCGACAAGGGGCAGATCGCCAACGCCGACACGAGCGCCACACCGGTGGCGACCGAGATCAAGCACGTGACCCTCAAGCACGAGCGCGGAGTGTGGAAGTTCACCGGGTTGGGGCACGCGATCGAGGCGTGCCGGCCGTCCGCGCACAAGCCACACCACAAATCCCGCCACCGGGGCCGGCACAAGTCTGCGCAGCCCGCCTAGTCCCCTACCCTGAGAAGCGTGCGCATCCGGCGACTGTTCACGTCTCGCAGTGTCAAGGAGGAGCCGGTGTCGATCGGCGACCCCCGGTTCGACGGCTGGGAGACGGTCAGCACCTTTGAGGACCGCGAGACGGCGGTCGCCTGGCGCGATCAGCTGCGCGGGCTGGGGATCGCCGCCGGCTGCGTGGCCGATCACCCGCTGGACCGATTCGGCCGGGGCGACATCTACCTCGTCGTTCCGCCCGAGCAGTGGTCGCGAGCGACCGAGATCGTCGACAACCTCGACTGAGTGCGGCGCTGATCCGACGTCGCGCAGAATGGGCGCGCTCGGACCTGCGGCCCGGGCGCGCCCATGGACGGCGTCAGACGACCTCAGGGGCGAGAGCGTCCGCGCCTGACGGTGTGAAAACCGAAGTGACGCAGGACAAAGTGCTGCAGCGCGGCGCCTGCGGCGGCGATCGGATGGCGGTGGGGGGTAGTAGTGGACTGCATAGTCCGCTTATCTTATAGTTGAGCGCGCAACAAGTCAATGGCCGCTTGCGGACGGCGAGGCAACCTCAGGCAAGCCCGCCGGGGGACTTGAACCCCCAACCCCTTGATTACAAATCAAGTGCTCTACCAATTGAGCTAGGCGGGCGCGGCTGTCCGCAAAGTCTGGCAGGGAGCGCGGGCCGCGCGCTCACACGGCGGTGCGATCCTGCTCGCGCTCCCACCACGCGATCGTGTCGGCGATCGTCTGGCGCAGCGGGATCCTGGGCTCCCAGCCGGTCAGCTCGTGCAGGGCGGACGGGTCGCCGCGCAGGTCCATGACCTCGCGGGCGCGCACGCGCGACGGGTCGACCGTGTGCTCCACCTCGATCGGCGCCAGCAGTTCGGCCAGCAGCGCGACCTGCTCGCCCGCTGACACCGAGCGGCCGGTGCTCACGTTGAACACGCCGCCGGCGACGCCCGGCTTACCGGCGGCCAGCGCCTGGGCGAGTAGGCGATAGGCCCGCACGACGTCGCGGACGTCGGTGAAGTCGCGGCGCGTGTCGGGGTTCCCGGTGACGATCTCAAGGCGCGCCGCTCCGGCACGGCGGCCCTGGGCGGCCTGGCGAGGCCAGCGACGACAGCAGGAACATCGGCAGCTGTCCAGGGCCCGAATGGCTGAAGGGCCGGGCACGGACGAACTCCAGGCCGTAGGCCTCGGCGTAGACCTCGGCGAGCATCTCGCCCGCGGCCTTGGAGACGGCGTAGGGGTTGGCGGGGCGCATCGGCTGCGCCTCGGTCGCCGGCAGCCGCTCGGGGTTGCCGTAGACCTCGCACGAGCTCACCCACACCACGGGCGCCCCCCCGGCGACGTGGCGCAGCGCCTCGAGCATCCCGACGGTGATCGCGTCGTTGTCGCCCAGGGTCTGCGCCGGTGCCTGCCACGAGCGCCCGACCGAGGTCAGCGAGGCGAGGTGGTAGACGACCTCGGGAGCGGCCTGGCGCATCGCCACGCTCACCGCGTCGGGGTCGCGCAGATCGACGGGGACGCCCTGGCCGCACCCGTCGGGAACCAGTCCGCGACGGGAGAGACCCACCACCTCGTCGCCGGCCTCGGCGCACTGGCGGCACAGCCACGAGCCGGCGAAGCCGGACGCGCCGGTGATCAGGACCCGCATCGCGCGCCGGCGCCCGGGTTCGTCAGGGCGAGTCGTGCACGGACACGGCGTGCTCGAGCGAGCCGTGTCCGTTGGAGGAGTACGGGCTCTCGGGCTCCGGGGGCTCGGCCTCAGGCTCGGCGTTGATGCGCCGCTCCAGTTCGCCCAGGACCACGCCGAACAGCAGGTGGCGCCAGGCGGCCTGCAGGAAGGCCACCCGGTTGCCGCGCAGCTTGGGCAGCTCGTCCCGTGCGGGGTGAAGGCGGTCGGTCAGGGCGACCAGGGGCCACAGCGCGACGTGCTCGGCCAGCGCTGCCGCGGGACCGCGCAGCGTCGGCGGCAACGGGATCGCCGGCGCGACGTTGGCGTAGACGGCCCCGAACAGGGCGCCGTTGGCCATGTGGATGCCCAAACCGACTCGGAGCCACCCGGCGTCGCGCGTGACGGCCTTGCCCAGCAACTCGACGTCGTCGTAACGGCTGGAGAACACCAGCTTGTCCAGCGGCTGCTGGAGCGCCCAGACTGCCGCAGCCACCGCGCCGCTGACGGCGCCACGCAACGTCTTGGTGGAATCGAGGCCCGCGCTCACTGCGTCCCAACTGTAACGGGCGCAGTCCCCGCGGGTACCGCAATGTGCGATGGAGCACGACCGTTATTACCGGAGAGCGCGCGAGAAACGAGCGCAACCCGCTGATCTACGGATTCGTCCGCGTGACGTTCCAGCCGTTCTTCCTCGTCTACTTCCGCTTCAAGCGGATCGGGCGCGAGCACATCCCCAAGCGCGGGCCGGTGATCATCGCCGTCCAACCACCGCAGCTTCCTGGATCCGTTCGTGATCGCCTGCATGGCCCGGCGCCCGATGTACTACGTGGCCAAGAAGGAGATCTTCCTCTACAACCGCCTGCTGGGCGTGGGTGCTGGCCGCCCTCGGCGCGTTCCCGGTCGACCGCGGCGCCGGCGACGCGGACATCATCGACACCGCCAAGGCGATCCTCGCGCGCGGCGACATCGTCCTGATCTTCCCCGAGGGCACCCGCACCCGCCCGGGCTCGCTGGGCCAGCCCAGGCGCGGCGTCGGCCGCCTGGCGCTGGAGACCGGCGTCCCGGTCGTCCCGGTTGCCGTGATCGGCACCGAGGCGATCCGCAAGGGGCTGGCGCATCCGCCCCCACAAGGTCCGGATCCGCGCCGGGCGCGCGCTGCGCTTCCCGCAGGTCGAGAACCCGTCCGTCGAGCTGGCCGGCGCGGTCACCGACCGCATCTGGCCGTGCGTGATGCTCCAGTGGGAGTGGCTCGGCGGGCTGCCGCCGATGCGCCGCGTCGCGATCGTCGGCGCCGGGGGCTGGGGCACAACGCTCGCCGTCTGCCTGGCGCGCGCCGGACTCGAGGTCGACCTCGGCTGCCGCACCAGAGAGCAGGCCGAACGACCTGCAGGCGACGCGTGAGAACGACCGCTACCTGCCCGGCGTGCCGCTGCCCGACGCGGTGCGCGTGCTGCGCGCCTCCGAGCTGAGCCTGGAGGGATCGGACATCGTCTGCCTCGCGGTGCCGGCCAAGGCGCTGCCCGCGGTGCTGGCCGCCCACGGCGGGCGGATCACCCGCCGCGCCGGGGTGCTCGTCGTCTCCAAGGGCCTGGTCCCGCCGCTGGGGACGCTGCCCTCGGCGTTCGCCGCCGAGCGCTGCAAGGCGCGCGCCGTCGCCGTGCTCGGCGGGCCGGCCCACGCCGACCGAGGTGCTCGAGCACGGCGGCTCGGTGGTGGTGGCCTCGCTGGATCGCGGCTTCACCCGCCAGCTCGCGGACATCCTCTCCGTCGCCAAGCTCGACGTGCTGCGTCACCAACGACGTGACCGGCGTCGAGCTCGCCGGCGCGCGCCAAGAACGTCGCCGCGCTCGCCGCGGCCGCCGCCGGCCGCAGGCGGGCGCCAACGTCGCCGGCGCGGCCGCCGGCAAGGTGTTCGCCGAGGTCGACGCGCTCGCGCGCGCTCGCGGCGGCCGGCCCGAGACGTTCGCGGGCGTCGGCCGGGGCGGGCGACGCTGGTCGCCACCGTCGTCGACGGCGGCGTCGCGCAACCGCCGCGCCGGCGAGCTGCTGGCCCAGGGGATGGCGGCCGCGGAGATCGGTCACGCGCTCGGCCAGGGCGCCGAGGCGGTCGACTCGGTCCCGCTGCTGGCCAGCGCCGCCCGCGCCGCGCAGCTCGACACGCCGGCGCTCGACGGCCTGGCCGCGCTCGTCGAGGGGCGGATCGAGCCCGACCAGTGGGCGGCGACGGTCACCGAGCCGCCGCGTCCGAAACGATCCCGGCCGGTGCGCGCCGCGTGATGCCGATCCCCGAAAGGCACCGAGCGGAGGTAGGCTCAACGTGAATTGCCACCTGGTGCCCCCGAATCCAAGGCGGAGCTCGACGCCCGGTTCACCGAGCTGTATCGCCGCCATCTGCGCGACGTCTACTCCTACAGCTACTACCGCGTCGGCAACCACCACGACGCCGAGGACCTCACCGAGCAGACGTTCCTGCAGGCCTACCGCCACTTCGAGCGGGCGCTGCGCGAATCCGACGGCCGCCCGCTGCGGCCGTGGCTCATCCGGATCGCCCACAACCTGGCGGCCAACTTCTACCGCGACCGCTCGCGCAAGCCGGAGTCGGCGATCGAGGACGCCGGCTTGATCTCGGCGCCGCACACCACCGAGTCGCTCGTCGAGGGCCGCGAGGAGCTCAAGAGCGATCCTCGAGGGCGTCTCGCAGTTGCCCGACGACCGGCGCGAGGCGCTGATCATGCGCTTCGCCCTCGGGATGGACAACCGTGAGATCGCCCGCGCGCTCGGCCGCACCGACGGCGCCACCAAGGTCCTGCTGCACCGCGCCATCCGCCAGCTCGAGGGGATGGTGAGCCGAGCCCAGCCGCGACCCGCCGGGGAGGACGCGTGAGCAGCGGCACCACCGACTTCGAGGCGCTGCTGCGCGAGGCGCTGACCCCGGTCGACCCGCCCGAGCGACCTCGCCGCGCGGCATGGAGATGACGCTGGTCAACCTCACCGAGCTCGCCCAGGACGAGCTCGAGGCCTGGGAGCTGTCGGCGATGCGCGACCCGCGCAACTGGGTCCGTCCCGCCGCGGCGGTGCGTCGTCGGCGCCGGGGCCGGCACCGCGCTGGTGGTGCTGCGGGTGCGCGGCCGCCACCGCTGCGCGGCGCCAGCAGTCGTCCAGTCTGCTCGAGCTGGCCGAGCGCACACTGCCAGGACTTCGCCGAGGAAGCGCGCCGGGTCCTGCCCGAGCGCTGAGCGAGCATCGACGTCGGCGGTCGCTGGCCCTCATCGGGTCGCCGGCGCCTGGCGGGCACCGTCGTGGCCCGCTGATACCGTCAGCGCTCCATGGCCGTCTGCTACCGACACCCATCCCGCGAGACCGGGGTTTCGTGCTCGTCGTGCGGGCGGCCGATCTGCCCCGACTGCATGACCCCGACCCCGGTCGGGATGCGCTGCCCGGAGTGCGCGCGCGAGCGGACCAAGGTCAAGACGATGCGCAGCGCGCGCCGAACGGCGCCGATCGTCACCCAGGTGCTCATCGCCATCAACGTGGTCGTGTTCATCGCCGAGACCGCGACCGGCACGCCGCTGGGCGGCGTGAGCGCAACCGGGGTCGGGACGCTGTATGAGAAGGGCGCGCTCTACGGCCCGCTCATCGTCACATCAGCACGAGTACTACCGGCTCGCTCACCGTCCGGCTTCCTGCACGACGGCCTCCTCCACATCCCTTCAACATGCTGTTCCTGTTCTTCATCGGGGCCGGTGCTGGAGCCCGCGATCGGGCGCGTGAACTTCGTCGTCGGTGTACTTCGCCTCGTTGCTGGCGGGGTCGTTCGGCGCGCTGCTGTTCTCGCCCGAGCTCCCCACCGTCGGCGCCTCGGGCGCCTGCTTCGGAGTCCTCGGCGCGCTGATCGTCGTCGCCCATTACCGCGGGATCTCGATCTGGCAGAGCGGCTTGGGCATCACCCTGCTGATCAACATCGTGTTCTCGCTCAGCGTGAACGGCATCTCGATCGGCGGCCACCTCGGGGGCTTCGTCGGCGGTGGCATCTGCGGCTGGCTGATCGTGCGAGCTGGGCGAGCGCCGGCAACATGCCGGCGGCCGCGCTCGCCGGGTGCGTCGTGGTGGCGGTGGTCAGCGTCGTCGCCGCGATCGCCGTCGCCGGCAGTGCCGGGCATCGCGCCCAACGGCATCACCATCTGACCGCGTCGGCGAGCTCTACGAGATCGACGGTGAGGGCGCGAGCGCCCTCGGGAGGCTCGGGCACCAGCTCCGGGTGCAGGATGTGGGCGAGCAGCTCCAGCCCGTCGATGATCCGCGGCCCGGGCCGCGAGAAGTACGCCGCGGCGTCGACGGCGACCACCTCGCCGGCGCCGAGCGCCGCGAGCTCGTCGCGGTGCATCTCGGCCTCGCGATGGGCGATCTCGGCGTCGTAGCCGCACGGCATGACGACCACGACGTCGGGCTCGACGGCCGCCACCTCCTCCCACGTGCGCTGCTCGGAGTTCTCGCCGGCGAAGCCCGAGCACGTCGTCGCCGCCCGCGAACTCGATCAGCTGCGGCGTCCAGTGGCCGGCCGCGAACGGCGGGTCGAGCCACTCCAGGGCCACGACCCGCGGCCGCCGGCGGGCGGTGCGCGTGAGCGACGCGCACGCGGTCGATCCGCGCCGAGGCCTCGCGCACGAGGTCGACCGCGGCGTCCTTGGCTGTCGGTCGCCTGCGCCAGCGTGCGGGCGTCGCCCAGCACCTCGCCGACCGTGTGCGGGTCCAGCGAGATCACCATCGGCTGGGTGTCGATCTCCTCCGCGATCGCGCGCACGTCATCGTAGGAGACCGCGCACACCGAGCACAGCGCCTGGGTGACGATCAGGTCCGGGCTCCAGGTCGTGCAGCGCGTCGGCGTCGAGCTCGTAGATCGACTCGCCGGCCAGCGTGCGCTCCTTGACGGCCGCGTCGATCTCGGCGGCGCTGAGCCCCGCGGGCAGCACGTCTCGCGTGATCTTCGGGCAGCTCCTGCGCCCGGCCGGGATAGTCGCATTCGTGCGTGACCGCGACAAGGTCGTCGCCGAGGCCGAGCGCGAACAGCATCTCGGTGGCCGACGGGACGAGACTGACGATGCGCATGGTCAGGTTTGAGGGCCGCGCGGCCGTGGGAGTGTGAACGGAAGCGGATAAGGAGAAGATATGCCAGAGATGCTCAACGAGGAAGAGGTCGCTTCAAGGCTACGGCGTTTGCCGTGGGAGCGCGAGGGCGACGAGATCGTCCGCGAGCGGCGATTTGACGACTTCAAGGAGGCGGTCGCGTTCGTCAACCAGGTCGCCGAGGTTGCCGAGGAGGCCAACCACCATCCCGACATCCTGCTCCACGGCTGGAACAAGGTGAAGCTGTCGCTGACCAACCACTCAGCGGGCGGCCTGACCGAGGTCGACTTCACGATGGCCGAGCGCTTCGACGCGTTGGACGGGTAGCCATCGGCGCTGGAGGTGTGCACGCGATCGAAGCCGCGACGCCGTCGATCGTGGGGGACCTGCTGCTACCGTTCGCGCATGTCGCTGAATGAACGACGACGAACGACCCCGAAGTAGCAGCGCGCTGACGCAGGGCGCCATCCGGACGGACAGTCCGGACGACGCGCGGGGCTCTGTGACAGCGCTCTTCATCATCCTGACCGGCCTGCTGGTGCTGGTCAACGCGTTCTTCGTCATCGCCGAGTACTCGCTCGTGCGCTCGCGCAAGTCGCGCCTGCAGGAGATGGCCGAGGAGGGCAAGCGCGGGCGCGCGCCTGGCGCTCGCCGCAGCTGGAGGACATCGGCGACTACATCGCCGCCTGCCAGGTCGGGATCACGATGGCCTCGATCGGCATCGGTGCGCTCGGCGAGCCGGCGATCGCGCACGTGTTCGAGCCGCTGTTCGGCGGCGCGCTCGGGCACACGCGCCGCGATCGTCGTGTCGGTGATCATCTCCTACCTGCTGATCACGGTGGCCCAGAGCATCGTCGGCGAGATCGCCCCCAAGCTCTACACGATCCAGCACGCCGAGGATCTGGCGCGACGGATCGCGCGGCCGCTGCACATCTTCCGGGTGCTGTTCACGCCCGTTCATCTATGTGCTCAACTCGGCGTCCAACTCGCTGCTGCGGCTGACCGGCACCGACCCCGACGCCGAGCCCGAGGGCGGCACGCCCGACGAGATCAAGCGGATCATCGCCGAGTCCTCGCAGCGGCGGCAGCCTCGACGTGGGCGAGGCCAACATGCTCACCGGCGTCTTTCACCTGCACGAGCAGGAGGCCCGGCAGGTGATGACGCCGATCCCCGCGGTGGTCACCGTCGACCTCTCGGAGACCGTGCAGGACGCGCTGCGCCGCTGCGTCTCGACCGGGCACTCGCGGCTGGTCGTCACCGAGGACGAGAACCAGGACCGCGTCAAGGGCATCGTGCACGTCAACCAGCTGGTCAAGCTGATGATGAACGAGGGCTACGAGGCCCACTTCGACAAGCTCGTGCGCGAGGCGCCGATCGTGCCCGAGACCAAGCCGCTGGACGACCTGCTGGCCGACCTGCAGCGCGAGCGCACCGAGCTGGCGATCGTCATCGACGAGTACGGCCGCACCGCCGGGATCGTCACGACCGAGGACATCATCGAGGAGGTCGTGGGCGAGATCTCCGACGAGACCGATCCCGCCGGCGGCGCCGTGCGGCGGCTGGCCAACGGCGACTGGTTCGTGCGCGGCCACGTCGCCGGTCTCCGACCTCGAGGACTACGGGCTGCACCTGCCGGTCGACACCGACGCCTACAACTCGGTCGGCGGGTTCGTCTTCGCCGAGCTCGGCCGCCTGCCCAAGCGCGGCGACCAGGTCGCCGCCGACGGCTACTCGATCCGGGTCGAGTCGGTGCGCGAGAACCGCATCGAGGCGGTGCGGATCCGCCGCCGCAAGGCGCCGGCCAGCCGCAGCGGCGCCACGACGCTGAGCAGCGCCGCGCGCATTCGATGATGCGCAAACTCGCATCATTCGTTACATTCCCGGCAACGGAGCCGTCCGGTCTGCGATTCCGGCGGTTGAGAGGAGAGATGAAGCCGGCCCTCCGGGGCCGGCTTCGCTACTCTCAGAGCGCGCGCTGTCCGCGCGTCGCGCGTGCGGCCAAAAAGAAACCGGCCCGCTGGGGACGGGCCGGTCTCGTGCTTCTGGGGAGGAGGTGCTGCTATGAGGTACGTCGCGGCTGGAATGATTGGGCGGCGGACCTGCAATCGCAGCTCTTAATCCGAATTCAGTCGTAGTCGTAGAAGCCGCGGCGGGCCTTGCGGCCGAGCGCGCCGCTGTCGACCAGCTCGCACCAGGCGGGCCGGGACGGTGGCGCCGATCGTCCTCGCCGATCGCCTTGGAGACGTCGAGGCCGACGAAGTCCAGCAGCGCGATCGGGCCCATCGGCATCCCCGCGCCGAGCGTCATGCACTGGTCGACGTCGGCGGGCTCCATCCCGGTCTGCGATCATGCAACTCGACCGCGCTGAACAGGTAGGGGAAGAGCAGCCGGTTGACCACGAAGCCGGGGATGTCGGGGACCTCCACCGGGGTCTTGCCGAGGTCCTGGCACAGCGCGCGCGGCGCGCTCGCGCACGTCGTCGCGGGTCTCAGGGCCGAACGCGAGCTCGACCAGCTCCATCCGCGGCACGGGGTTGAACACGTGCAGGCCGACGAACCGGTCGGGGTGCCCGCTGGCCACCGCGAGGTCGGCGATCGACAGCGACGAGGTGGTGGTGGCCACGATCTCGTCGGGCCCGTGTGGCCGAGGCCAGCTCGGCCAGCAGCCGGCCCTTGTGGTCCGGATCCTCGACCACGGCCTCGACCAGGAAGGTCGCCTGCGCCAGCTCGTCCAGATCGGTCGACGACGCGTACCCGGTCGGCGCAGCCGTTGAGCGCGGGCAGCTTGTCGCAGTGCTTGGCTACGGCGCGCCCGGACGCGGTCCGCGGAGGCGGTCGGAGCGGGCCCACAGCAGGACCTCTCCGTGGGCGGCGGCGACGGCGGCGAGCCCGCACGCGATCGTGCCCGAGCCGGCGATGGCGAGTCTTTCTTGCACAGGATCTCCTGGTCGTGATGCGCCCAGGACCGTGCCGGTCCCGGGGCGCCGTCAAGAGTACGGGACTGTTCAGTGGAACGTAGCTACCCGCTCCGAGGCCCGTCTTACACCCCTCCAACGCCCCAGCTGTGCCGGTTCTCACACTGCGGGGTCGGGAGCTAACGCTCCTGCTCGGTCGGCCGGATGAGCACCTCGTTGATCGCGACTCGCCAGGGCCGGGTGACGACGAAAGCGATCGCGTCGGCGATGTCCTCGGGCACTGCATCCTCTCGAAGCCGTCGAACCGGCGGCCATCGCCTCACGGATCTCGGGCCGGTTGTGGGAGACCAGCTCGGTGGCCACCGCGCCGGGCTCGACCAGCGACACGCGGACGTGACGGCGGGTGACCTCCTGGCGCAGCGACTCGCTGAAGGCCCCCACGCCGTGCTTGGTCAGGTTGTAGACGCCGCTGCCGCTGCGGGCGACGCGTCCCGCCACCGAGCTGATGTTGACCATGTCGGCGACCTGGCGCGGGCTGTCCTGCGCGGCCTTGAGCAGGTGGGGGAGGGCGGCGTGGGCGCAGTAGAGCAGCCCGTGGACGTTGACGCTGATCATCCGCTCCCACTCCTCCAGGGGAGCACCCACGGCCGGGCCGAGCAGCATCACGCCGGCGTTGTTGATCAGCGTGTCGAGGCGGCCGAGGTCGGCGACGGCCTTGCTCCACGAGCGCCTGGGCCTGCTCCTGCGAGGTGACGTCGGCCTCGATCGCGAGCGCCGTGCCGCCGGCGTCGGTGATCCGCGCGGCCAGCGCGTCGAGGCGGTCCTTGCGCCGGGCGGCGATCGCCACGGCCGCGCCCTGCTCGGCCAGCGCCAGGGCGGTGGCCTCGCCGATCCCACTGGAGGCGCCGGTGACCAGCGCCACGGTTCCGTTCAGTTTCTGGGTGTTGGTCATGGTCCGAGCCTAGTCACCACACCTCTGTGGTAGAACCGCGGGCCGGGATGGCATTCGGCACTGACACCGTCCGCGCGGCCCGGCTCGTCGCACTGGGCGAGCCCCTCCAGATCCAGGAGGTGGATCTCCCAGCGCCCGGCGCCGACGAGGTCCGCGTCGACTTGCACTACGGCGGCGTGAACCCGATCGACCGCTATACCGCGGAGGGGCGCGTCAACCCCGATGCCCGCCGACCCCGGACGCTGGGCGCCGAGGCAGCCGGCGAGCTCGACGGCCGGCCGGTGCTCGTGGCCGGCGAGGCCCTCGGCGCCGCGCGCGACGGCGTCTGGGCGCAGGCGGCGGTGGTGCCTCGGCCCGCGGTGGTCGAGCTGCCCGACGGCGTCTCGCCGCGCGCGGCCGCGGCCATGGGCATCGCCGGACTGACAGCGCTCAACTGCGTGCGCAACCTCGCCGCGGTGAGAGCTGAGGACCGTGTCGTCGTGCTCGGGGCCTCTGGCGGCGTCGGCAGCATGATCGTCTCGCTGGCGCGCTCGGCCGGGGCCACCGTGTGGGGCCAGACCGGGTCGGGGGCGAAGGCTGCGGCCATCACCGAGGACGGCGCCCACCGCGTGCTCGTCGGCGGCCCCGAGGAGGTGGCCGACGACATCGCGGGCTTTGAGCCCACCGTGGCGTTCGACCCGCTCGGCGCCGGGTTCGTGGCGCCGCTGGTGCAGGCGATCGCGCCGCGCGGCCGGATCGTGTCCCTGGGTGTCTCGGCCGGCCCAGAGGTCACGTTCAACATCCAGTTGCTGTACCGCAAGTCGGTCTCGCTTCTCGGCTACGGCGGGATCCTGCTCACCCGCGAGGAACGCCGACCCGGTCTGCAGGCCGCCCTAGAGGCGGTCCGCGCCGGCGAGCTGAAGGTCCGCATCGATTCGATCCTGCCCCTCGACGAGGTCAACGACGCCTTCCGGCGTCTGGTCGACCGTCGGGTTCAGGGCAAGCTGCTGCTCGACCTCAGCTGATCCAGCGAAAGCCCACGTCGTCGGCGGCCACCGGCAGAGGGCTGGACGGCAGTCCCGGCGGCGGGTCGTTCTGGTTGAAGCCCACCGGCGCCAGGTCATTGGGGGTGTCGGCGTGAAACAGCGAGGCCAGGTACTGGGCCTGGCCGCGCCCGGGCCCGAGCTCGAACTGGCCGCCGCCGTAGGCGCCGATGCCGTGCTCGGCGCAATAGTCGTAGGTGTCGCACAGCTTCTTCAGGCCACCGATGCGCGACGGCTTGAGGTTGACCATCCGCGGCGGGAAAGGAAGCGCCTCGATGTCAGCGATGGATGGATCGGGGCGTCCCACGTGATCCGGTCGTGTTCTGAGGCGAGCGCGGCCGCGGTGCCGTCGGTGACGACGTCGGGGTCCTCCAGCCACGCGTCGGGGAAGGCCGCGACGACGCGCTCATACAGCACGGGGTCGGGCGCCTGGTCGACGATCGTGCCGTGGTACAGGGCCTTGAAGTCGATCGAGTCCACCGCGCCGCTGCCGGCGAGCGCGGCGATCAGTTCGGGCGTCCACGAGGTGGTGGCGTCGAGCTTGAAGCGCAGCGTCGGGTAGTGGGCCAGGCGGCTTTCGATCGGCGTCAGGGTCGGCGGCTCGCCCAGCCGCAGCGAGACGACGAAGGTCAGCGGCCGCGCCTCGCGCTCCAGCGCGCGGTGCAGAGGGATGCCGGCCTGGCGCAGGGCCAGGTCCAGCGCGGCGCTGTGAAAGGTCCAGCGGCGATACAGCCGCGACACCTCGCCGCGCTGGGGCTCGATCGGGAACAGATCCAGGCCGTCGATGCGCTCGCAGAACTCGCCCAGCGAGTATCTGCCCGCCAGGTCCAGCACGGGCCCCGCCTCCTGCAGCGCGACCTGATCCTCGGCGTCGTAGACGACGTCCTCGCCGACCCCCTCGACACCGCCGCCGGTGAGGTGGACGACCGTCGAGAGACGCTCAAAGCCGCTCGAGACCTCCGCGCGCAGCCCCTCCAGCGTGTAGCCGTCCACCTCGAGCGACAGCCCGGCGAGCTTGTCGAACGTGCTCATCGGCTGGCGGGCGCGGTCGGCTCCAGCCGCGCCACAAGCTCCTCCAGGCGCAGCTCCTCCAGGCCCTGGCTGACGGCGTCAAGCTCGCCGGCGCAGTACTCCACGAGCTCGCGGCCCTCGCGGACCAGGTCGAGCGTCTCGCGCAGGCCGGCATCCCCGGAGTCAAGGCGGCGGATGATCTCCTCCACCCGGCTCACCGCCGATTCGTAGGTGCGCGTCGCGGGTGATGACGTTTCGCTCATGGGTGTCTCGCTCATTGAGTCTCCTTGTCGTCGGCGACCTGGGCCGCGACGGTGCCGTCGTGGAAGCGCAGTGTCAGATCGTGTGCGGAACGCGCCACCGCCGCCGAGCCCAGCGGCAGCCCCGAGCGGTCTGCCACCAGGGCATAGCCGCGCGCCATCGTGCGCTGCGGGTCGTGGGCCCCGAGCGCCAGCGCCAGGCGCTCGAGCTCCCGGGCGCGACGCACCCGATCGCCGCCGGCGGTTCGCAGCGCCGTCCGCTCCAGCGTCGCGGCCTGACCGGCCGCACGCGCGCGGCCGCCGTCGGCATGGCGGCGTGCGGAGGCGCGCAGCTCGCGCAGCAGCTGGTGCAGACGCCCGCGGTGGCGAGCGATGTGCTGGCCGGGAGCGCGCGAAAGCTGAGCCAGCGCTCGCGCCCGCACGATGACCGCCCGTCGGCCATGGTCGCGCAGGCGCGCAGCGGCGACGGCAAGGGCCCGGCGCGCGGCGGCGCAGTCGACGGGGACCGCGGCCTCGGCTGCGTGAGTGGGTGTGGAGCAGCACACCGCGGCGACGTCGTCGATGAGCGTGCGGTCCGTATGGTGGCCCACCGACGAGATCACCGGCACGCGCAACAGCGCCACAGTTCGGCACAACGCCTCGTCGCAGAAGGCATACAGGTCGGCCAGCGACCCCCCGCCGCGGGCGACGATCACCACCTCGACCTCGGGCGTGGCCGCGAGCTCGCGCAGCGCCCCGGCGATGCGGGGCGCTGCATGGCGATCCTGGACGGGGACGAAGGCCCAGACCAGCCGTCCGCTCCAGCCGCGGCGGCGCAGGCCGGCGAGCACGTCGTCGCGCGCCTTCCCGCTCTCCCCGGTGACGACTCCGATGGTCCGGGGCAGCGCGGCCAGCGGCAGGCGCTTCTGGGGCTCGAAGAGCCCTTCGTCATGCAGGCGGCGGCGCAACCGCTCCAGCTGCACCAGCAGGTCGCCCTCGCCGGCGAGGCGCAGCTCGGTGACCGCAAAGCTGAAGGTGGGTGAGGAGGTGCCGCTGCCGGGGTAGTAATCGCAGCCGCCGCCGACAACGACCCGCATCCCGTCGGCGAGGGTGACGCCGAGGCGCTCGAAATCGTCGCGCCACATCGAGCATGGGAGCGCCCCACGGGCGTCGCGCAACTCGAAGTAGACCCGTACGCGGCTCTCGCGAAAGCCCCACACCTCGCCGGCGAGCTGGACGCGCGCGAACTCCTGCAGGCGCCGTCGCAACTGCGCGGCGTAGGCCCCCACCTCGAACGGCCCCGGGAACCGGCTGTCATCGATGGCGTCGGCGGCCACGGCGGCGGCGGCCGGTCCGGCGGAGGTGGGGGAGTGGGCGGCAGAATCCATCCCGCCGCCGAGGCTACACGCCGCCCGACACGGAACCGGACGGCGCGCGCAGGCGCCGCGTCAGCGTCACCTGGCGCGCGACGGGCGAAAAGTCCAGCTGGGCGTACATCAGCTGCGGCCAGTCGTCCGCATCGGCTCCGACCACGATGCGCTCGGCGCCCCAACGCGCCGCCTCGGCGATCGCCGCCAGGATGACCGCGCGGGCCAATCCGCGCTCGCGGTAGGCCACCCGGGTGCCCACCTCGGTCAGGAGCGCCACCCGTCGTCCATCGACGTCGGGGTCGAGCAGGACGGTGCACATCGAGGCCAGGTCCTCGCCGGGGTCGCCGGCGCCGAAGCAACGTGCGCATGTCGTTGCGCGCACCCGGTGCTGAGCCGCGACGAGGCGAGCGGCGAGACCTCCGGCGGCCTGGACCTCCGGGGCCTGGTCGCGCACGGCGGCGATCTGCAGCGCGTCCATCTCGGCCTCGGAGATGGGCCGAGCCCGCGGATCGGGCTTCGCCGCCACCGGGTCGCCGCTGAACGCCATGAGCACGAGCCTGCCCCGCTCCCACCCGTCGCTCGCGAGCTCTGCCGCCAGGCGCTCTCCGGCGGCGGCGTCGTCAAAGACGACGTGCCGATGGGACGCGTCGCCCAGCCACTGCTCGGCGATCGCGGCTGCCTGCGCTCCGCTCATGTCCGCGGCTCCAGCGTCCAGGAGCACGGCGTTCAGGTAGTGGACGTCGCCGAGGTCGTGGTGGCGGACCACGAGCCCGTCGCGCAGAGGGGTCGTCGAAAGCGCGGCGCGGCGCCGGACGGCGCGGTCGGCGGCGAGGGCGAGGTCCCGGTCGGCGGTCACCGGCCGCATGCAATCAGGCGGCCCGCCCGCGCGGGTTCAGGCGCTGTCGCGCACGCGCCGGCACCACGTGATGTGGGTGCGGTACGGCGTGTCGAGCAGGCCGTCGGCGCCGACCAGGTCACGCTCGGCGACGAGATCGGCGACGGCATCGAGCAGGCGCTCGCGCGGTGCATCGTTGAGCAGTGCGACGAAGCTCAGCGAGGCGACGCGGGCGCGCAGCGTGTCAACGTCGACCCGCACCGGGTTGGGGAACATCGCCTCCTGGTAGGGCGAGAACAGTCCGGTCGCGGCCAGCGCGTCGCGCCAGTCGTCGGAGCGGTCGCGCTCGACCCGGGAGGCGTGCTCGGCGATGAGGTCCCGCATCGCCACGATCCACGCCACCGACTCGTCCCACTCGTTGCGCACGACGCCCAGGCCCCCGCCCGGCACCAGCACGCGGTGGATCTCGACTGCGGCCGCGGGGACGTCGAACCAGTGAAAGGCCTGGGCCACGAGCACCGCGTCGGCGCTGGCATCGTCCAGGGGCATGTGCTCGGCGGTGCCGTCGCGCACGTCCACGCCGGGCACGGCGTGCTGCAGTTGGTCGCGCATCCCGGCCACCGGCTCGACAGCGATCAACTCGGCGCCCAGCCCGAGCAGGGCGCGCGTCAGCTTCCCCGTCCCGGCGGCGAGATCGACGATGACGCGCTCGGGCCCGAGGTCCAGTTCGTCGGCCAGCCGCGCGATCGCCGCCTCCGGGTAGCCGGGGCGCCCACGCTCGTAGGCGGCCGCGCCACGCTCAAAGCCGCGGGCCGCCTCCTCAGGGATCGCGGTCACGGCGCCGCGGCCGGCGCGGTCTGGCCCCGTAGCCACGCCACCGTGTCCGCGAGGCCGTCGCGCAGGTCGATGCGGGCCTCCCAGGCCAGGAGCGTGCGGGCCTTCTCCACCGACGGCCAACGACGCTGGACGTCGACCTGGAAGCTCGGAAGGTGCTCGAAACGCAGCTGCTCGGGATCCTCGCCGCAGGCCTCCCAGATGAGCGTGGCGATCTCCGCGACGGTGCGCTCCTCGGAGGCGGAGATGTTGAAGTCCTCGTTCTCGGCCGCCGCGGAGGCCATCGCGGTGACGATCCCATCGGCGATGTCGTCGACGTGGGTGAGGGTCCGCGTCTGCTCACCCGACCCGAAGATCTGCAGCGGCCGCTGGCCCGAGAGCACCTTGGCGATGAGATCGGGCACGGCGTGCGCGATGCCCGGCTCATCGCGGTCGGGCAGCTCGCCCGGCCCGTAGGCGTTGAACGGACGGCAGATCGTGAAGCGCAGGCCGTGCTGGTCGTGCGCCGCGCGCGTGTACACCTCGCCCGAGAGCTTGGAGAAGCCATAGGCCGAGTGGGGCGGGGCACAGGTCTCGAGGTGGGTCTCGGCGGTGGGGAACTCGGTGGCGCGCTCGAACACCATCGAGGACGAGACGTAGACCAACCGCGTCACATCCTGTTCCACGGCGGCGTGGACGATGGCGCCCGTGAGCGCGTTGTTGACCTCGGTCAGGGTGAAGGGAAGCTTGTGGAAGTTGGCGATCCCGCCGACGATCGCGGCCAGGTGGATGACGTGCGAGCAGCCGTCCAGAGCCTCGCGGGCGACGTCGAGGTCACGCAGGTCGCCCCGTCGCAGCTCGCAGCCCTCTCGCATCCAATCGGGCGCAGCCCGGTGGTCGGCCACGCGCACCTCGAATTCCTTGTCGCGCAACAGGCGCCGCACGACGGCCGAGCCGATCGTGCCGGCCCCGCCAGTGACCAGCACCCGAGCCATCAGTGTGCGGCGTCCGGTGAGGCGTCGATGCCCGCGGAGTCTCCCAGCAGCGCGGCGGTCTCGGCGGCGAACACGAACACCTGCCCGGTGCCCAGGCTGTTCCACGGGTCGGCCAGCAGGCAGTCGTCGGAGGCCAGTGCGCGGATGTGCCCGAGCGTCTCGGGGTGCTCGAAGCGGGAGTGGTTGGTGGCCACGATCACCACGTCGGCATCGCGCACCGCCTCGTCCAGTGACTGGGTCGGCGTGGCGGCATGCGGGTCGCACACGGCGACGTCGGCCAGTTCGCGCTCGAGCAGGCGGATGAGCTTGGGCGAGAGCGAATCGCGCTCGTCGTCGGTGTCGCGCTTGAAGGTCAGGCCCAGCACCGCGACCTTGCGCGCCGAGAGGCCCCCGATGCGGCGCTTGATCCCCTCCACCAGGAACAGCGGCACGCCCTCGTTGACGCGCGAGACGGCCAGCAGCATGCCGGGCGCGTGGGACCGCTCCTCGGAGAAGGCGAAGTCCTTGCGCAGGCAGGTGCCGGCGGTCATGCCGGGCATCGCGATGCCCCCACGGGGATAGTCGTGGTTGATGAGGTCGATGACCTCGAACACGTTGGCCCCGTAGCTCTCGCAGTCCATCATCAGCAGGTTGGGCAGGGCGAAGGTGGCGTAGCGCAGGATGTTGGTCCAGATCTTGGCCAGCTCGGCCTGGACCGGCGAGGTCTTGACGATCGGCGCGCCGAAGACGCTGAACAGGTTGGCCGTGTGCTCGGTCGAGCTCTCGCCGACCCCGCCGATGATGCACGGCAGCGAGGTGATCTCCTGCAGGAACTTGCCGGCGGCGATCCGCTCGGGAGCGTGGGCAACGAACACGTCCTCGCCCACGCGCAGGCCGCGGCGCTTCTCGAGGTACCCGGCCACGAACTCGGTCGTCCCCGGGGCGATCGTGGAGCGCAGGATCAGCGCGTGGCCGGGACGCAGGAGGGGCAGGAGGTCGTCGACGGCGGCGCGGACCTGGCGCAGGTCCGATTCGACGTGGGAGAACGACGGCGTTCCGATGGTGATCACGATGTCGTCGGCGCGCGCGGCGTCGGCGGCGCGGTCGGAGAGCTCGAGCCGGCCCGAGCGCTGGACGCGCTCCAGCAGCTCCTGGGTGCCGGCCTCGATAAACGGCATCCGCCCCGAGCGCACGGAGTCCAGGATCGCGGGGTCGTGGTCGACCCCCAGGACGTGCAGGCCACGGTCCGCGAAGCACAGCGCCAGCGGCAGGCCCACGCGACCGAGACCGATGACCGATACGGACCGTTGTTCACTCATCTGTCTGGGTTAACCGTAGCCAGGTGGGCGGGATGCGGTGTTTCTGGACCGGCGCGCACTGGTCAGGTTCGACGCCGTGCGGCACGGGCCTCCCGTGCGTGTGAGGGCGCGCTTGGCGCCTATGAGTGGGCGTCGCCGGGGCCGTGGCCGACGCTGCGCAGCGGGCTCAGCCCAGGCTCGGCGGCGTGCCCGCGTGTCTCGCCGGAGAAGGCGATTCGGTCCAGCCGAGCGATCTCGCGCTCGCCTTCCACACGCGCGGGGTGTCCCTCCGGGAGGCCGCGGATCAGCTTGCGGATGCGCTCGCGCAACTGCAGGGCGAAGTGAGGCGTCGAGGCGCCCATGAGCTGGCGCACGTCCTCGACGGTGGCCTCGTGCTCGGCCGCGACCCGGTCGGGATGCTCGGCCTGGCTCACCGTCGGTGCCTCAGTCGCGCGGTCACTGACCGGAGCCCTTCTGGGGGACCGCCTCGAGCAGGCGGTCGACCTCGGCCTGCACCGCGACCGAGATCGCGCTCGAGTCGCCGATCATCCACGCGTGGTTGTAGACCGCGGCGGTCGGGCCCTCCTCGGTGTAGCCGGGGGTCGCGTAGTCCAGGAAGTAATTGAGCACGGGCTTGGGAAGGGTAGAGGCATTCTCCACCACGAGGCCGGGACCGTAGTCGCCGCTGCCCGACAGGGCGGCCGCCGCGGCGGCGTCGAGCGGGCGCGACGCGTTGAGCAGCACATAGCCGTGCCCGGGGCTGCGCAGCGCCCAGCCGAAGCTGTTGGGCACGTGGGCGCAGGGCTGGCCGAACTTGCACGCGGGATCGCGGTAGATGGCGAAGGCCACCGAGTTCTCGGCGGGGTCGGTCCCGCTGACGCGCTTGACCGTGCCGTACTTGCCCAGCGCGGTCACGGTGGCATCGGGGATCACGTTCGAGGGGCCCAGCACGTAGATGTGGGGCTTGGAATGCGACAGCAGCGCCTGGCGGGTGGCCGCCGGGATGCCGGAGGCGCCCACGAACAGGATCGGGTTGCCGCTCTCGGCCGCCCATGCCGCTGCGGGCATGGCGTAGGCGGGGTTGGTGGCCGAGGCGATCATCACGTCGCCGCTGGGCTGGCCCGCGACCGCCGAGACGAAGCGGTCGATCGCCGCCGCCAGGGTGTACGGGTCAGTGCCGTTGATCGCTGAGGTGTGCACGCCCTTGACCTCGGGCACCGCGCCGACGCGGATGACCTGAGCGCCGCCGGCCGGCCCGGACCCGGTGGGGGCGAGCGTGGTCAGGGCGTCGGCGGTCGCGGGGGGCAGCGTGCCGGAGCCGGACAGCAGGACGGGTGCGTGGATGGGCGGCGCCATCAACACCGATGCCGCGATCGCGGCCTGCCAGTCAGAGGTGGGGGCAAGCGCGACGGCCGTGGGATGGGTGCCCGGGGCGGCAGAGGGGAACACCGCCACCGCGGCGCCGGCCGCATCCGCGACGGGGTCGGCGCCCGGCACGCGCGTCGTGTTCTTGGTGGCGATGGTCGGGAAGCCGAGTTGCTGGGCCGCCTGTGGTGTGGTGGCGGAGACCCCGCCGCTGGCGCTTGCGGTGGAGGTGCTGCTCGTGAAGTGCGGCTGCTTGGGCCCCCCGCCCCCGCACCCGGCGAGGACCAGCGCCAGGAGGCCGGCGATCGCGGGCATCGCGCCCCTCCAGGCGCCACGGGATACGCGGGCGTGCATGCGCGCTCAGACGTTACCGACGCTTCGTCTGCCACGCGCGGCCTCAGCCTGCGGCGCGGCAGCGCGGCGAGGGAGTGCGGCGCGTGGCCGCTGCCTCTCGCCGAGCAAGCGTGTATATTGCCGCTCGCCTAATCCGCGGCCTCAGCCATATCCGCGGAGCGGGGGACCCACATGACGTCCCCTTGGGGCTAATCCCGCGGTGAACCCGCGGGAGGCGCAGGCTCTTTTAGCGCCAGCCCGACAGCTAACCCCGCCGGCCCACGAAAGAGAGAGTTTTGCCGCTACATCGACTCGTGATCCCTGCTTTGGCGTTCTTTGCGCTCGCCGGCACGTCCTCGGCCGCCTCGGCCGCCGCACCCGGCGGCAGTGGGGTGAGCGGGGCCTCGGCCTCTGCTCCGGCCTCCACCGTCCAGCCCGCCCAGACCGGCGGCGCGGGCGTGGCTCCTGGCCCGGCTCCGGCCAGCACGCCGCAGCACCCGACCGTGCCCGGCTATGTCGGCAAGATCATCAAGGGCGTCGCCTACGCGCCCGCATATGCCCCCATGCAGGTCAAGAAGGCCATCTGGGCCGGCGACCAGATCCGCCTCAAGCCCTACCGGGTGGGCGGCGGCCACGGCAAGTGGCATGACTCAGCCTATGACTGCTCGGGCTCGGTGTCCTACCTCCTGCACGCCGCCGGCCTGCTCAAGGTCTCCGAGGACTCCGGTCAGATGGAGAGCTGGGGTCACCAGGGGGTCGGGCAGTGGATCACCGTCTACACCAACCCCGGACACGCCTTCATTGAGATCGCCGGGATCCGCATGGACACCTCACGCGAGGGCGATCCGCACCCGGCGGCCGGCACCGGCCCGCGCTGGCGGCCGGTCATGACCAGCACCGCGGGCTACGTGGCCCGCCACCCGTCGGACCTCTGAGCAGCCGCCGACTCGGAGGACAGCGCCCGCCGGCTGACCTGGTCCAACGGTCAGCCGGCAGGCGCTCTGTTCGACTAGGGCTCCTCGTGTGACAGCTGGCGCCGAGCTTCCTGGGCGCGGCGCGCGATGATCTCCTCGCGCTCGGCCAGCCGATTGGCGCGCCGCAACTCGGCCTCGCGCTGCCGGCGCGTCTCAGTCGGGGTGACGGCCAACAGCGGCGGGATCGCCGCCGGGTCGCCGCCATCGTCGAGCGCGACCATCGTCAGATAGGCCGTGTTGGTGTGACGGAGGCTGCCCGTCATCGGGTTCTCGGCCTCGACGCGCACGCCCACCTCCATCGAGGTTCGCCAGGCGGCGTTGACCGTGGCGCGGAAGGTCACGAGCTCGCCGACATAGATCGGGACCAGGAAGTCCATCCGGTCCATCCCGACGGTGACCACACGCTGGCGCGAGTGCTTGATCGCGGCCAGAGCCGCGGCCTCATCGGCCAGCTTCATGATCGTTCCGCCGTGGATGTTGCCGCGGTTGTTGGCGTCGGTGACCCCCATGAGATGGGTGATCTGCGCGCGGGAGTCTGCTGCAGCCTTTGCGTCCATCGCGTGATCCTATTCACGCCGGGCCGCGACACCCGAGGCGACGCGAGCGCTCCTGCCCGTGTCTGCGGCGCGACTTGACCGGCCTGACCGACTACGCTTCGTAACGCCAGTAAAGAACTCGCTAAGGAGGATGCGATGCCGGGCCTTTCCGGGCGCATGTCCACCGTCATCAAAGCCAAGATCTCAAAGCTGCTCGACCGCGCCGAGGATCCGTCCGAGACGCTGGAGTACAGCTACCAGAAGCAGATCGAGCTGCTCCAGAACGTCAAGAAGGGGATCGCGGACGTCGTGACCTCGAAGAAGCGCCTGCAGCTTCAGGAGGAGAAGTACCAGCAGCAGGTGGTCAAGCTCGACACTCAGGCCCGTCAGGCTCTCGCCGCCGGCAACGAGGAGCTGGCGCGTACCGCGCTGGAGCGCAAGAGCGGCCTCCAGACCGAGCTGCAGTCCCTCGACTCGCAGATCTCCCAGCTCGAGCAGCAGCAGGAGCAGATGACCGCGTCCGAGCAGAAGCTGCGCTCCAAGATCGAGCAGTTCCGCTCCAAGAAGGAGGTCATCAAGGCCCAGTACTCCGCCGCCGAGGCCCAGGTCCGGATCTCCGAGGCCGCCACCGGTGTCGGCGAGGAGATGGCCGACGTCGGCCTGGCCATGCAGCGCGCGCTGGACAAGACCGAGAACATGCGGGCGCGCGCCGGCGCCGTCCAGGAGCTCGAGGCCGCCGGCACGTTCGAGGATCTCACCCAGCTCGGATCGGGCGAGGACGACATCGACCGCCAGCTCAAGGCGCTGTCCAGCACCACCGAGGTCGACGCGGAGCTGGCGAAGATGAAGGCCGAGCTGGGGGGCGGGAGCGCCGCCAAGGGCGAGCTGGGCGCGGGCGCACCGGCCGCCGGTGGTGAGAGCTCGGGCGCCAGCCAGGAGCAGGCCCAGTGATCGTCCGGATCTCGAGCGAAGGGCAGTACGAGGTCTCCGACGACGACGTCGCCGAGCTCAACGAGCTGGACAACGAAGCCGTCACGAGCTGCCAGGCCAGCGACGAGCAGGCGTTCCGGGAGGTGTTCGGGCGTCTGTTGGACTACATCCGAACGCACGGACGGCTCGTGCCCGACGACGAGCTCTTCGGGTCCGACATCATCCTCCCGCCAGCCGACGTGTCGCTGGCGGAGGCCAAGCGCGAGTTCCAGGGCGACGGGCTGATCCCGGGCTGAGCTGCGGCGCGCACGCCTCGCCGGTTGCTCGACGCTGTGGTGGGCACCGGCGAACGTCAACTGCGGCTATCGAAGGGAAGGGTTCGGCGTGCGCAGCCGACGCGGGGTGTGGGCGGCCGAATTGATCGTTCTCTGCGGCGTGTGAGTGGGTCTGCCTCTCAGAATCAGCCCCGAGAGCGCCGTCAGAGCCGCCTGACCCGGGGGTCGTGGGAGATTTTCACTCTCTGGCAATGAAGATCTCCCACGACTACCCGGGCGCCCGACACCTGTGAGAGGAGATACCTCCCACAGCCCGCCAAGGAGCCAGCCGGTCTCGCGACGCCGCACCCGAACCCTTCGTAGCCGCAGTTGACGTTCGCCGATGCCCGGCCGCCCACGGCGACAGCCCGCAGCAGCCTCACGCGAGCCGGCAACCGTCGTCAGCAGCGCATCCACCCGCGCCGCCGTCCGGTCCCAGCTGAACTGCCCGCGCCCGCCGCAACCCGGCAGCGCGGAGCGCACCCCGAGCGGCCCCGTCGCCAACCGCGATGAGCACCGCCCGGGTCAGCGCCTCGCCATCGTCGGGATCCACCAGCAGCGCCGCGTCGCCGCACGTCTCGGGCAGGGCCGCCCGATTGGAGGCGACCACCGGCGTGCCGCAGGCCATCGCCTCCAGGCAGGTCAGGCCAAAGCCCTCGTACCGCGAGGCGAGCACGAAGGCCCGTGCACCCGCGTACAGCCCTGGGAGGTCGGCGTCGTCGACGTAGCCCAGGCTGCGGACGCCGGCCGCCTCCGCAGCCGCGGCGAAGTACGGTCGCCGGTCTCCGGCCCAGACGAGCTCGATCCCGTCGCGGGCGAGCGCCGCGGCCGCGGGCGCGAGCTTCTCGAGGTTCTTGCGGCGGTCATCGGTGGCGATGGTGAGCACGTATGGCCGGCTCAGGTCCAGTCGCCGCGCCGCGGGTGCGGGGTCGGCGCCGGGCGCAAAGCGCGCGTCCACGCCCCCGGGGATGACGGTGAGCCGCGACGGGTCCAGGCCGGCGAGCTCGATCAGCTCGCGGCGGCTGAACTCGGACACCGTGATCACGGCCAGTGCCCGGCGCGCGCACGCCACACCGGCCCCGGCGTGCCAGGCCCGATAGGCCCGCGAGTAGGCCTGTGGTTCGCGCAGCACGGCGGCGTCGTGCATGACGAGCACGTTGCGCGGCCAGGCCAGCGGCGCCAGGTTGGCCGGCGAGAATACGAGCGCCGCCCGCAGGCGGGCCGCCTGGGCGGGGAGTGCGACCTGCTCCCACCCCTGGGCGAGCAGGCGGCGGCGGGCCCGCGGCCGTGGCTGGGCCACCACGTAGCGATCGGGCGCCGACGCGTGCAGGCGGCCGATGACCTCGTTCGCCCAGCGTTCGACGCCCGTGATCGTCGGCCGCGTGGCGGCGCGACGATTGAGGACGATCAGCGGCTGTCGCGTGTTCGGACTCTGGCGTGCGGCGACTACGCGGTGGCCGCCGGCACCGTCTCGGCGCGGCGCTGGATCCACTTGGAGCTGCACGGGATCTTGGTCCGGTCGCACCGCCCGGCGAACTTGCTGGCGATCTCCGTGACCTCGGTGAGCAGATCGTCCTGCAGGCGGATCGGGTCCAGGCCGAGCTCGAGCAGGTGGTCGTTGGCCACGAACAGCTCGTTCTCAGCCGCCTCCTTGCGCGGGTTGTCGACGTAGTCGATCTCCGCGCCGGTGAGGCTGGAGACGAGCTTGGCCAGGTCCCGCACGCGGTGGCACTCGGTCATCTGGTTGAACACCCGGACCCGGTCGCCCTGCTCGGGCGGGTTCTCAATGGCCAGCTGGATGCAGCGGACGGTGTCCTGGATGTGGATGAAGGCGCGCGTCTGACCGCCCGTGCCGTGCACGGTGAGCGGGTAGCCGACCGCGGCCTGCATGAGGAAGCGGTTGAGCACCGTGCCGTAGTCGCCGTCGTAGTCGAAACGGTTGATGAGTCGCTCATCCAGCCGGGTCTCGGCGGTCTGGGTACCCCACACGATGCCCTGGTGCAGATCCGTGACTCGGGTGCCGTCGTTCTTGTTGTAGAAGGCGAACAGGAGCTGGTCCTGGGTCTTGGTCATGTGGTAGACGCTGCCCGGGTTGACCGGGTACAGGATCTCCTGCTCGACCTCAGTGCCCTCGTCGGTGTCGATGCGGACGCGCAGGTACCCCTCGGGGATCTTCACGCCGGCGGTGCCGTAGCCGTAGACGCCCATCGTCCCGAGGTGGACGACGTGGGCGTCGAGCTCGGACTCGACCAGCGCGCACAGGAGGTTGTGCGTGGCGTTGACGTTGTTGTTGACCGTGTAGCGCTTGTGCCACGGGCTCTTCATCGAGTACGGCGCGGCGCGCTGCTCAGCGAAGTGCACGATCGCCTCGGGCTGCCAGTCGTTGAGAAGGTCCAGCATCACCCGGTAGTTCTCGGCGACGTTGAAGTTGTAGTACGGGATCTCGCGACCGGTCAGCTCGCGCCACGTCTCCAGCCGGGTGCCGATCGGCATGATCGGGGTGAGCGAATCGGCCTCGAGCTCCACGTCGGCCTTGCGCCGAGCGAGGTTGTCCACGATGGCGACGTCATGTCCAGAGGCCGAGAGGTGCAGCGACGTCGGCCAACCACAGAAGCCGTCTCCACCGAGAATCAGTATGCGCAAGGTATCTCCTTGTCCGTTCCGAATGGCACGCGCACGCCCCTGGCGGCGCTGCAAGAAGGGTTAGGCTCAGCTGAGGGCGCAGTGAGCCAAGGGTTGGCGCAGCGTAGCGCACCGGCAGGCGGCAGCGGCACCGTCGCGCCCGCCTCCGACGCTGGTCTTATGCGGGTCAGACGGGGATTCCCCACAGGGGGAACCACCGGCTGAGCTCCGGCTCGATGGGCAGCTCGTTGGCCGCCTGTGCCTTGAGGACCAGCTCGCGCTCGTTGCTGCGCTGCTGCGCCCCGGTCGGCACGAAGGGGTAGAAGAAGCCCCGCTTGTAGTTGTAGATCCAGTACAGGGCATGCCCCTCACCGTCCTGGAAGGCGAACACCGAGCACAGCACACGATCACCGTAGCCGCCGCCCTGCAGGGCGCCGGACACGGCGTTGATGCCCACCACGAGACTGTCGAAGTCCGAGCCGCGCAGGACCAGCCAGCTGAAGCCGTAGCTGTCGGTGGAGTTCTCCACAGTGGTGGCGCTGTCAGACGCGGTGGCGCGGACGACCTCCTCGGTCTCGCGCACGATGGCGGCGAAGTCCGCGGTGGCCAGCGACTGGAAGACGATGGCGGCGCTCCCGCGCGTGGTGATGTTCAGCCCGGTCTCGAAGGTCACGTACGCCGTGCTGATGGCAAACAGCCGGTCCTCGGCCGGCTGGTCGAGCTTGCGCCTGCCGGTCAGGATGTCCAGGAAGCCCATCGCCGCTCGCCGGTCGGGGGTCCTACTGTCCGGTGCCCTGCAACTGGGACTCGTAGCGCGGGCAGGCGCTCGAGGCGGGCCTCGAGCGGCGGGTGGGTCGAGAAGAGCGTGGCCACGGTCGACTTCACCTTCGGGGGGAAGATGTAGAAGGCGGCCAGCTCACCCGACGCGGCGCGCAGGTCGCGCTGCGGGATCTGGTCCATCTGATTGGAGATCTTCAGCAGGGCGGAGGACAGGGCGCTCGGGCGGCCGGTGATGATCGCCGCGCCGCGGTCGGCGGCGAACTCGCGGTAGCGCGAGAGCGCCTGCAGCAGAAGGTAGGAGACGACGTAGACGATGCCGGAGACCAGGACCACGACCAGGAATCCGCCGTTGTTGTTGTTATCGCGGTTATTGCCCCCGAAGCCGCCGCCGAAGAGGAACCCGAACTGCACGATGAAGGCGGCGATCGACGCGAAGAAGCTCGCGATCGTCATGTACATGACGTCGTGGTTGGCGATGTGGGTCAGCTCGTGGCCCAGCACCCCTTCCAGCTCGGCCTGGTCGAGCAGACTCAGCAGGCCTGTCGTGGCGCACACCGTGGCGGTGCTGGGGGAGCGGCCCACCGCGAAGGCGTTGGGCATCGGCGTATCGGCGATCGCGACCTTGGGCATCGGCAGGTTGGCCTGGATGCACAGCCGCTCGATCGTCCCGTAGAGCTCCGGGGCCTCCTCGGCGGTGACCTCGTGCGCGCCCATGGACGCCAGCGCCAGTTTGTCGGCGCTGAAGTACTGCACCAGGAACAGGAGCGCCGGCGATGACCGCCACCGTGACCGCGCCGGCGCCGGCGGCGATGAGCACCGCAATGAGGACGACGTAGACGAGACCCAGCAGGAATGCGGTGGCGAGCATCCGGGTCTGGAGACCCCGATCGCGACCGAATGACTTTGGTGCGGCCATGGCTCCCGCAATGTTCGCAGATGGGCTAAGGCGGGCCTGAACGCGACCGATGAGTTCCCAGTGCCAGACCACCGGATCGCGCGCCGAATCACGGGATGATGCGACCGTTCGCGCCCCCCGGTCGAGGAACTCGATTAAAGCCACAGCGTCAGCTGCCGATTAAGAACACGTGCGAGCCACTCGTGCTTACCTCGCCGGCCTGGGAACTGCGGGAACTCTGGTTCTCGCTGCCTCGATCCTGTTCGTGTTCGGCAGCGCCGTTATCACCTACAACGGGTGGCCCAAGCTGGGCGGCATCGGGTCGCCGGCCACGCAGACGCTGACCGCTCACCCCAAGGCCGGGTCGCACCCCTCCTCCTCTTCTTCTCACGGGCTCGCGTCGGTCAAGGTGGTCACGTCGCAGGGGGCGCAGACGGCGGGCATCCCCGAGGCGTTCGCCAACAAGCGCAGCACCCTCCTCGCGCAGGTGGGCCACGGCACGCCCACCGCGCCGCGAACCGCGGGGCGCCACTCGACCTCGGCCACGATCTCGCACCCGGTCCCCGGCTCGCGGCCGACGCGCACCACGTCGCCGACCAAGACCGGCTCGGGCAGCACCGGCTCCGGGAGCGGCAGCAGCGGCTCGGGCACCGGCACCACGACCGTGACCACTCCGACCACTCCCGTCGTGTCCACGCCCACCCCGGTCGCCAGCGTCCCCACGACTCCGGTGACCACCGGCTCGGGTAACTCCGGCTCCAACGGCTCGGGCTCCAACGGCTCGGGTTCCAGCGGTGGCTCGGGTTCCAGCGGCGGCTCGGGTTCGAGCGGCGGCTCCGGTTCCAGCGGCGGCTCCGGTTCCAGCGGCGGCTCCGGTTCCAGCGGCGGCTCGGGCGGTGGGACCACCACGATCATCAAGCCCGGCGCCGGCATCGGCCCGGTCGACGATCGGGACCCGCCCGACCGGGATCCCCACGATTCACCTCGGCGCCTCGGGCTCGGGTACCAACGTCACGCAGGGCTCGCTGGGCTCCTCCAGCTCGTCAACCTCGTCCAGTTCGTCGAGTTCGGCCTCAGCCACCACCACCAGCACCACGAGCTCGACCACCACGACGACCACGACGTCGAGCTCCTCCACCTCCACGGGCGTCCACGTGACGTCCGGCGTTCACCCCGTCAACTAGCCAGCGCGCGGCGGATGAACCGCAGGCTCACGGCCTGCAGCTCCTCATCGTGCTGGATCGAGCGGTGATGTCCGCCCGGCACGGCGATCAGCCGGCTGCCCGGCGCCGTCAGCACCTCCGCCAGTTCACGCGAGTGAGCGATCGGGACCCGCTCGTCGCCCTCGGCGTGCATGAGCAGCAGCGGGATGGTCAGCTGACCGGCGGCCAGCGTCAGGTCGTGTTCGTCCAGGAACGCGCGCAGCGCGACCCGGTCGGCGGCGAACGAGAACCGGTCCTCCGCGTCGAGGCCGCGGCGGAGGCCGTCCGCGCTGGCGGGGCAGATCGCCACCGCGGCGCGCGCGCCCACCACCGGGGCGGCCAGGATCGTCAGATAGCCCCCCATGCTCGAGCCGCGCACCGCCAGCGGCGCCTCGGGGTCGTCCAGGGCCTCGCGCAGCTTGGCCGCGACCGCCGCGACGTCCTGCAGGACATCCGGCGCCCAGTTCGCCGCCGGTCTCGCCGTGGCCGCGTTGGTCAAAGCAGATCGTCCCGAGCCCCAGCGCCACCGCCGCGCGCGCGAAGTCGTGGTGGCTCTCCTTGCACGAGTCGGCGCCATGCAGGACCACGATGCCGCCTCGCGCGGGCGGCTGGGTGGCCGGCGGCAGCCACAGCGTGTAGGCCAGGCCGTCGACGGTGCCGGTCTCTGAGGGGAGCACTGGGGTGACGGTGCGCAGGCCGAAGACCATATCTTTCAGAGCGATGAGCGCCACCGCGTCCTCCCTGTCCCACGTGTTCCCCCTGGGGAGCCGGGTCAACGAGCGCGGCCACCTGGAGCTGGGCGGCTGCGATGCCCTCGAGCTCGCCCGCGCCCATCGGCACGCCGGTCTACGTGGTGGTCGAGGACGACCTGCGCGCGCGGGCACGGGCCTTCGTCGACGCTCTCGCCGCCCGCCACCGCGACTACGACGTGCTCTTCGCCTCCAAGGCGTTCCCGTGCACCGCGGTCTACCGGGTGCTCGCCGAGCGAGGGGCTGGCCTGCGACGTCGCCTCGGGCGGCGAGCTCGCCCTCGCGCTGAGCGCCGGGTTCGACGCGCGGCGCACCTACATGCACGGCAACGCCAAGTCCGAGCACGAGCTGCGCGAGGCCCTGGCGGCCGGGCGTCGGCCACATCGTGCTCGACTCCCTCCACGAGATCGACCGGCTGGCCGCCGTCGCCGCCGACGCCGCGACCCGCCAGGACGTGCTCATCCGCGTGACCCCCGGGGTGGCGGGCGACACCCACCACGCCATCTCCACCGGGCAGGCCGACTCCAAGTTCGGCTTCTCGCTCGATCAGGCCCGCGAGGCGATCGCCGCGCCTGGCGGGGCACCGGCGGCTCGAACCTCGCAGGGGCTGCACTTCCACATCGGATCGCAGCTGTTCGAGCTCGAGCCGTTCCGCGCCGCGGTGCGGGCGATCGCGTCGCTCGGGCGACTTCCCGGTCTACAACCTCGGCGGCGGGCTGGCCGCCGCCTACACCCCGACCAGCACCCGCCCAGCGCCGAGCGGTAGGTGGAGGCGATCGTCGACGCCGTCCACGCCGAGCTCGGGCCCGACAAGCGCCTGCTGCTCGAGCCCGGCCGCGCGCTGGTGGCCAACTCCACCGTCACGCTCTACACCGTGCAGACGGTCAAGCGCAACGTCTCGACCTGGGTCGCGGTCGACGGCGGGATGTCGGACAACCTGCGGCCGATGATGTACGGCGCCCGCTACGAGGCGGTCATCGCCGACCGGCCGCTGGCCGCCGGCGACGACGCGCTGCCACGTGGCCGGCAAGCACTGCGAGTCCGGCGACGTCATCGTCGCGCGACGTCGCGCTGCCCGACCCCGCGCCCGGCGACGTCGTCGTCACCCCGGCCACCGGCGCCTACGGCTACGCGATGGCCAACAACTACAACGGCGTCCCGCGCCCGCCGGTGGTGTTCGTGCCGCGACGGCGAGGCGCGCGTCGTCGTGCGCCGCGAGACCTACGCCGACCTCATGAGCCGGGACGTCGGAGTGAGTGGCAGTCGGACGCTGACAAGCCGTTTCGCGTCGGGCTGCTCGGCCACGGGACCGTCGGCGCCGCCTTCGCCGACCTGCTGCCCCGCCAGGCCGACCGGATCGGCGCATCACCGGCCTGCGGCCCGAGCTGTCGGGCGTGCTGACCCGCAGCCGGGGCTCGTTTGACGGAGATCCTCGAGGGGTCGGACCTCATCGTCGAGCTGATCGGCGGGATCGAGCCCGGCGCGCGAGTACCTGCTGCGCGGCGATGCGCGCCGGCAAGCACATCGTCACCGCCAACAAGCAGCTGCTCTCTCACCACGGCGAGGAGCTGTGGGAGGAGGCGCGCGTGCAGGGCGTGCAGCTGCGCTTCGAGGGCGCGGTGGCCGGCGTCGTGCCCGTCATCCGCGTGCTGCAGGAGTCGCTGGCCGGGGCGCACGATCGACCGCGTCCACGGGATCGTCAACGGGACCACCAACTTCATCCTCACCGAGATGGCGCGGACGGGGGAGACCTTCGCCGCAGGCGCTGGCCGAGGCCCAGCGCCTGGGCTACGCCGAGGCCGACCCCACCGAGGACGTCAACGGCAAGGACGCGGCGGCCAAGATGGCGATCATCGCCCGCCTCGCCTTCGAGACGCCGGTCCACATCGACCAGGTCCGCTACGAGGGCATCGAGCACATCCAGCCCGACGACCTGGAGTACGCGCGCGACCTCGGGCTCGGGCTCAAGCTCATCGGGACCGCCGAGCGCGTCGGCGCCGACGGGCTGTCGGTCACCGTGTACCCGGCGTTCCTGTACCCGGGCCACCCGCTGGCGTCGGTCAACGGCCCCTTCAACGCGGTCACCGTCGAGTCCGAGGCGATCACCGAGATCACGATGTGCGGGCCCGGGCGCGGGCGGACCGCAGACCGCGAGCGCCGTGCTGGGCGACGTGATCAGCGCGATGATCCCGCCCGCCTCGACGCCGCCGGCGACCGAGTCGCTGCAGATCGTCACCGACGTCATGTCGTCGTTCTACCTCTACCTGGAGGTGGCCGACGAGCCCGGCGTGCTGGCCCGGGTCGCGGACGTCCTGGGCCGCCAGCGCGTGTCGGTGAAGTCGGTGCGTGCAGAAGGGGCTGGAGCGACCAGGCGCGGCTGGTGATGGTGGTCCACCCGGTGCTGGAGTCACAGTTCTTCGCGGCGATGGCGGAGATCGCGCCCTGTCGGCGATGCGAGCGCCGCCGCGGGCCATCAGAGTCATCGAGGAGGAATTCGTGTGACCGAAACGTTGCAGTTTCGGTACACACACGTCACATAATTGCTGTCACCGTCAGGGGGTGATGGAACGAACGAACGCTCAGCGCACGAAAGATCCAGAACGTCTGGCGGCGCTACTTGATCGGCAGCACCTCGTCGTCGCTGTGTGGCAGATGCAGAGATGCGGATACTCGGAGTGGGCTGCCCGCCGCGCCGTGAAGACCCGTGAATTCGACCGCATCCACCGGGGTGTTCTCACGGTCGCGGGGACCGCGACCTCAGCTTCAAGGGCCACTGCATGGCCGCCGTGCTCGCCTGCGGCCCCGACGCCGCCATCAGCCACCACGCTGCCGCGGCTCTCTGGGACCTGCGACCCATTCCCGCAAACGGCCATCGACGTCACGGCACCGGGTAAACGGCGCTACGACGGCATCCGAATCCACGTGAGCCCCCTCCCACGGCAACACCGGACTCATATCGACGCCATCCCCATCACCACTCTGGAGCGCACGTACCTCGACTACGCGGAGCAGGCCACGCCGCGCCAGCTCACCGCCGCGCTCGAAGCCGCGCAGCAACGCCAGATCCTTGATCTTCGAAAGCTGCAGTTTGTGATCGACAACAGCCCTGGTCGCAAGGGGATCAAGTCGCTCACAGCCGCGATCGAAGACATCGACAGCGACCCTCAGTGGACGCAGTCTCGACCGGAACACGACTTCCTCGAGCTCCTCAGGACCACTGACCTCCCGCAACCATTGGCCAACCGCCTCGATCGAAGGCCACCTCGTCGACTTCGTCTGGCCCGCCCAACGCCTCATCGTCGAGGTCGACAGCTACGACTTTCACACCAGTCGCGCGGCCTTCGAGGCCGACCGCGTCCGCGACGCCCACCTGCAAACGGCCGGCTGGCGCGTCCTGCGGGTCACCGCGCGACGGTTACAAACCCACCCGCAGGCGGTCGTCGCGGACGTGCGCCAGATGCTCAACCAATAGGATCCTCGCCCACATGCGCGCCGTCCAGATCACCGACCTCTCCGGCCCCACCAGCGCCCTCACCCTCGCCGACGACGTTCCCGAGCCGCCGCGGGAGCACCCCATGACCCCGGGCGCGGGCGTCATCGTCGACGTCAAGGCCGCCGGCGTCTCCTTCCCCGAACTGCTGCAGACCCGGGGCGAGTACCAGGTGAAGCCCGACCTCCCGTTCGTTCCCGGCTCCGAGGTCGGCGGCATCGTACGCGAGGTCCATGGACGACGCGCACGTCAAGCCCGGCGATCGCGTGGCCGCGTTCTGCATGCTGGGCGCGTGGGCGGAGCGGACGGTGGCGCCCACCTACTTCACCTTCAAGATCCCCGACGACTGGGACTACGCCCAGGGCGCGGCACTCATCCTCAATTACCACACCGCGTATTTCGCCCTGATCGGCCGCGGCCGGCTGGCCGAGGGGGAGACCGTCGTCATTCACGGCGGGGCCGGCGGTGTCGGCACCGCGTCGATCCAGGTGGCCAAGGCGCGTGGAGCCCGGACGATCGCGGTCGTCTCCAGCGACGCCAAGGAGGCGGTGGCGCGCAAGGCCGGCGCCGACGAGGTGGTGCGCTCCGACGGCCCCTGGAAGGATCAGGTCCGCGAGCTCACCGACGGCGGGGCCGACATCGTCCTCGACCCCGTGGGCGGCGATCGCTTCACCGACAGCCTGCGGGCGCTACGCGCGTTCGGCCGCGTCGTCGTGGTCGGCTTCACCGGCGGGTCGATCCCGGAGGTGCGCGTCAACCGACTGCTGCTCAACAACACCGAGGTGATCGGCGCGGGCTGGGGCGCCGCGGTGCTCGGCTGGCCCGAGCGCACCGAGCGCATCGGCCGGGAGATCGAGGGGATGATCGAGGCCGGGAGCATCAAACCGATCATCGGAGCCCGGTTCGCGATTGAGAGCGCCGCCGACGCCCTCATCCTGCTCGACGAGCGCGGCGCGACCGGCAAGGTCGTCCTCGACCTCGAGTAGACGACCGTCTCTGGCATGCTCGGGGCCCGATGCCCGGACTGATCGAGCGCTACCGCGACCGCCTCCCCTTCGACACGGACGACCCGGTGGTCTCGCTGGGGGAGGGGAGCACGCCGCTGGTCCTGGCGCCCCGGCTCTCGCAGCGCGTGGGCGCCGAGGTGTGGTGCAAGCTCGAGGGCCTGAACCCGACCGGCTCGTTCAAGGACCGCGGGATGACGTGTGCGGTGTCGGCGGCGGTGCGCGAGGGCGCGGAGGCCATCGTGTGCGCCTCCACGGGCAACACGGCGGCCAGCGCCGCCGCGTACGCCGCCCGCGCGGGCCTCAGGTGCGCGGTGATCGTCCCCGACGGCAAGATCGCCACCGGCAAGCTGGCCCAGGCGCTCATGCACGGGGCGCGGGTGATCGCCCTGGCCGGCAACTTCGACGTGGCGCTCAAGCTCGTGCGCGAGCTGACCGCGACCCATCCGATCAGCCTTGTGAACTCGGTCAACGAATTCCGCATGGAGGGCCAGAAGACCGCGGCCTACGAGATCGTCGAGGCGCTGGACGCAGAACTGGACGCGCTGTGCATTCCCGTCGGCAACGCCGGCAACATCACCGCCTACTGGCGCGGCTTCTCAGACACCGACTGCCGCCCGCGCATGCTCGGCTTCCAGGCGGCCGGGGCCGCGCCCCTCGTCCACGGCGCGCCCGTCGAGCACCCCGAGACCGTGGCCAGCGCCATCCGCATCGGCAATCCCGCCCGCTGGGAGGACGCCATGAATGCGATGACCGCCTCGGGCGGCGCGGTCAACGCCGTCACCGACGAGCAGATCCTCTCGGCCTACCGGATGCTCGCCTCCGAGGAGGGGATCTTCTGCGAGCCCGCGTCGGCGGCCAGCGTCGCCGGGCTGCTCGCCCACGGCGCCGGCGACTCCCGCCGCATCGCCTGCGTGCTCACCGGCAACGGGCTCAAGGATCCGCAGACCGCGATGTCGCAGGTGGGCGCGGTCGTGCCCTGCGCCCCGGAGTTCGCCGCGCTCGAACGCGCGGTCCTCGAATGACGCTGGGCCGGCGCCGGGTGGTGCGCGTCCCCGCCTCCACCGCCAACCTGGGCCCTGGCTTTGACGTGATGGCGGCAGCGCTCGCGCTGCATCTGGAGCTCGAGGTCCGCGAGACCGGCACCTTCGCCGTTCACACCGACCTCGACGTCCCGCGTGACAGGAGCAATCTCCTCGTGCGCGCCTTCGAGCGCCTGCACCCGGCCGACGGCTTCACCTTCCACATCGCCTCGGAGATCCCGCTCTCCGGCGGGCTGGGGTCCAGCGCAGCGGCCATCGTCGCCGGTCTGGTCGCGGCCGACCATCTCTTCGAGCTCGACGCCGACATCCGCGGCCTCGCCACCGACCTCGAGGGCCACCCCGACAATGTGTCGGCGGCGATCGACGGCGGCTTCGTCATCTGCCAGGACGGCGCCGCGCACCGCTTCGAGCCGCCCATGGGCCTCGAGGCCGTGCTCGTCGTCCCCGACACACCGGTTCGCACCGAGGAGGCACGCGCCGCGCTGCCCGCCGACGGTTCCGCTCAGCGACGCGGTCTTCAACGTCGCCGCCGCCTCCACGCTCACGCTCGGCCTGGCCACCGCCAGCTGGGATCTCATCGCCGCGGGCCTCACCGACCGGCTGCATCAGCCCCATCGGGCCCATCTGTACCCGCGCTCAGCCGATCTGCTGCAGAGCGCCAGGCGGTCCGGAGCCCTGGGCGCGACCATCTCGGGCGCCGGGCCCACCGTGCTCGTGTGGTGCAGCTACGAGCAGACGGGCACGGTGATCGACGGGCTCAGGCAGGCCGCGGAGGGCTGGGCCGAGGTCATCCGCGCGCCGTTCGAGTCCCAGGGCGCCGACGTCCGCGCGCTCTAGTCGCCTCCGGCGCTACCCGCCGCCCGGGCCGAACAGGTTGCTCACCCCGCCGCCCGCGCCCGGTCCCCCGAATCCGCCACCATGGATGCGGCCCTGCCACACCGCTTTGGCGCCCAGATCGCCGGTGTGAAAGACGAAGTACAGGCACAGGAGCGCCAGGACCGTCAGTGCCGCGCGCAACGCGACCGTCGATGCCCGGCTGTCGCGCAGGCGCGCCAGAAGCCGGTCCACGGACGTGATGCCGCTGTCGGCTCGATACACGGCCAGCGCCACGATGAGCACCGCGGTGAACAGGATGGTGAAGATCCGCAGCAGATCGGCGGCGTGCTCGTGGCGGGCGATGAGGGCGCCTGGCCCTCCCGCTCCGCCGAAGCCTGCGGTGCGGGAGGCCGAGGTCCTCGCGGAGCGCCTTGCCCGCGCCCATGGTCAGGTTCAACGCCCCGAGGGCGATGACCGCGACCAGGGTGATCCACGCGCCGTGACGGGGGAACCACGCCGGCCGTGCCGCAAGTGCCAGCGCGGCCACACCGGCCACCGGGATGAGGATGACCGGCACATGCAGGAACAGCGGGTGCGCGGGGAGGCCGCCGTAGATCGTGTCGATCTTGATCGGGATGAGGGCGAACGTGAGCACGCCCAGGATCCCCAGCACAAGCACGGGGGAGACACGGGGGCGCGCCGACGACACCGCAGCGGCCGGACTCGTCACGCGGCCAGTCTCCCGGGCGAGTGTGAGATGAAGGTTAAGACGCCTGGGAGGCCCGGGCAGGGGCCCCGGAGGCGGGCGCGGGCGCCAGCTCGCCGCGGAGCTTGCGCAGCGGCTTGCGGGCCTCGGCGTAGCCCAGGCGCGTGAGCAGCTCGTCGGCGACGTCGAGATAGTCGACGGCCAGGTCAGGGCGGTAGTCGAGGATCGACAGCGCTCGCTCGGCGGACTCGGCGTAGGCGATGGAGGAGCGGATGGTCGTCTGGATCAGCTTGTCGCCGTAGTGCTCGCGCAGCGAGTCGAACGCCTCGCGCGAGTGGCGGGTGCGCATGTCGGCGATGTTGAGCACCACGCCCAGCCACTCCAGGTCGGGGTTGAGGCTGTCGCGCGCCAGCTCGATGACCTCCAGCGCCTGCTCGACCCCTTGCAGCGCGAAGTACTGCGCCTCGGCGGACAGCAGCGCGTAGTTGGCGGCCACGAGCGCGTTGACGGTGAGCAGCCCCAGCGCCGGGCGGGCAGTCGATCAGCACGACGTCGTAGTCGCCGGAGGCCTCGCGCAGCGCCTTCTTGAGCGTGAGCTCCCGGCCCATCTTGCCGCCGAGGGCCAGCTCGGACTCGGCGAGACCGAGGTTGGCGGGGATGATCTCGCCGTGGATCGCCGCGCGGGCCTTGGCCCGTCCCGAGAGCACGTCGCCGATCGTCGGCGACGCGTCAGGGTCGACGTCGAGATAGTCCGACAGGTTGCCCTGCGGGTCGAGGTCCACCGCCAGGACCGAGAGGCCCACCCGGCGGAAGACGTCGGTCAGCGTTCGGACCGTGGTTGTCTTGCCGGTCCCTCCCTTCTGGGAGAGGACGGCGATGGTGGCGGGCGGCATCCGGCCGCGACTATACGGCAGGCCCGCTCAGCCGGCCTGCGCGCCCGTGCCACTGTCCGACGTGCGCCCGAAGCGCATGCCGGAGACGACCGGAACGTCGATGAAGTGGAGGTGATGGCGCCCGATCACGACCTCGTCGGCGTCGGCCAGAGTGCTCCACTCGACCCGCTCGCCGTTGACGAACACGCCGTTGAGGCTGCGGTCGTCGAGCACCCGCAGCCCGTCGGGCTGGCGCACGATCAGCGCGTGACGGCGGCTGACCGTCGGGTCGTCGAAGCGGATGTCGGCGGCGAGGCTGCGGCCGATGCGCGTCCACTCGCGCGTGAGCGCGTAGGCCACGACGTCATCGCCGGACCGGTAGGCGATGTACTGGCCGGGATCCTCGAGACCGGTGCGGATCTCCTCCAGCCACGCGTGGTCCTCGACCTCGGGAGCGACGTCGATGACCGCCTGCTGGGAGGTGGTGAACAGCGAGGCGCGGACGAACTCGGTACCGCCGCAGTTGGGGCAGGCGGGCAGCTCGTCGGCGGCGTCCAGCGACACCGGGAAGTCACAATCGGTGCACCGGAACGTGCCGGTTCCAGCGACACTGCCAGTCATCCAAGCTTTCATGGCCGTCTCCTCGCTACGGATTCCGGCAGCTCCGCGATCGGGGGTCTCAAGGCTGCGTGAAGCTCACTGAGCTCCAAGGCCATTCTAACGTGCCCGCCTAAGCACTCCTGAAACCGGGAATCGGCTTTTCGTCCATCAATCCCCCGGTATTTCGGCAAATCCGGCGTGGCCATTGATGGCGAGCGCTCACATATTTTCAGTTGGAGGATCGGGGCAGGCAGGGCCGAACACCACGTCCATGCCCACCCTGCGCGACATGCTCGATCTGGAGCTTGCGCTGCTGCGCCGCGGGCTCGACGAACGCCTCGCCGGATCCGAGCGCTGCACGTGCTGTCACCGCACCCCACTGGTGGGCGAGCGCGTGTACGTGTACGGGTCGGGCACCATCGCCTGCGAGCTGTGCCGCGGGCGCCAGCGCGAGGACCCGCTGGAGAGCCGCACCGTCCACGGGCCGGAGTTCGGCCACACGATGCGGATCACCGATCAGCGCACCGCCGCCTGACCGCACCGCGGCCCGCCGCCTGACCGGATCTCAACGTAAACTCGCCCCACGTGGAGCCCTTCACCGTCTCGACGACGATCGCGAAGCCGCGCGAGCAGGTCTACGAGTACCTCGCCGACATCGCCAACCACGCGGAGTTCAGCGATCACTACCTCGTCGACTGGCATCTGCTGCGCGTTGACCCCTACGGGCCCGGCGCCGGAGCGAGGTTTCGCATCAAGGCGCCGCTGCAGCGCTTCTCCTGGGCGGACGTGACCTTCGCCGAGATGCAGCCGCCCTACCGGATCGTCGAGCGCGGCCGTGGCGGCAAGTACAACCGCATCCGCATGCTCGGTACCTACACGCTGCAGCCCGGGCCGGGCGGCACCACCAAGGTCGAGTACACGTTCGAGACCGAGCCCAACCAGATCTCCGACAAGCTGATGGAGAACTTCGGCGGGCGCTCATGGACTCGGCGCAAGGCGGCCAAGGCGATGCGGCGGTTGCGCTCGATCCTCGAGGAGGGCCGCGACCGCGGCCAGCGGGCGTCAGTGGAGAGCGACTGATGTTGTTTAGACTCCGGCCCGCCGTGACGCTGCGCCGCTCTCTCATCGCCCTGTGCGGGCTTCTGCTCGCCTTCGGGATCACCGCCTGCGGCCACCAGTCCTCGCACCAGAACTTCGCCGACGCCAACAACGACGGCGACTACATCTCGGCCGGCTACATCACCTACCAGCTGCAGATCTCGCGCGAGCTCAACCAGTACGGCACCGAGGACTCCCAGTACCTCAAGGGCCTGCCCGCCGGGGTCTCGACCAACCTCGGGCCCGACCAGCTGTGGTACGGCGTCTTCCTCTGGGCCAAGAACCAGAGCGGCCACCCCGCCACCACCAGCGACAAGTTCGAGGTGGTCGACACGCAGGGCAACGTGTACCACCCGATCCCGCTCAACTCACAGATCAACCCGTTCGCCTGGACTTCGCAGACCCTGCAAAATCTGGCCATCTACCCGGGTCCCAACACGGTCGCCTCCGAGGGGCCGACCCAGGGTGGCCTGCTCCTGTTCAAGATGTCGAGCGCCGTGTACTCCAACCGGCCTCTGACCCTGTGGATCCTCGGCAACGGCAATCACCGCCTCGGCGGGATCTCCCTGAACCTTTGACCCGCGCCGTACGGCCGGCGCGACGACGATTGGGATTGGGTCTCGCCGCGGCGGTATTGGCGTCGCTGCCATGGCTTGGAGGGCCGGCGGCAGCGCAGGCGAAGTGGAGCGCGCCGTTTCAGTTCGCCAAGCCGGGGACGCTCGATGTCATCGCTCCCCAGTTGGCCGTGTCGGGGTCGGGCGCGGCGGCGGCCGCCTTCGGGATCCAGGACGTCGACACCCCGGGGGTGTCGCAGGGCTACCTCACCCTGCGTCCGGCGCACGGCGCGCTCGGCAATCCGATCGCAATCCCCGGAGCTCAGCAGATCCTGGCCGCCACCTATGACGGCGGCTCGCTGGAGTTGCTCACCGGCGCCGCGTCCAAGACGCAGGCGTGCTGCAGCAGCGCCCAGGCAGTGCAGGTGAGCGCCGGTGGGCGGGTGGCGCGGGCGCGGACGCTGGTGGGTGGCCTTGCCGGGGCGACCCAGGGCCGGCTGCTCACGCTCAAGAACGGCGCCATGGTGGCCGCCGTGGCCACCGAGCGCGGCGTGTGGGTCATCCAGTCCGCCAAGTCCAACCGCTTCGGCGGCCAGCACCTGCTCACTCACGGCGGCCAGATGCCCGAGACGCTCGACGCGGCGTGGCTGGGCGCCGAGAGCTCCATCGTCGCCTGGGCGTCGGCCAAGGGCGTCGCCGGCCAGGCCGCCCCGCGCACCATCTCCTATGCCCTGGGCTCCAAGACGCACGCGCCCCGCGGGGTCAAGACGGCGGTCACCATCCGCGCCGGCCACCGCATCGACGAACTGGGGGTCACCGCGCGCCAGGGCGGCGCCACCGCCGCCTGGGTGGAGAGCTGGTACGACAAGTCCGGCGGCTTCCACTCGATCGTACGCGCGATGGACATCGCGCCCCACGCCACGGTGCGCAACCTCTCGGCGGCCAATCGGCTGGCCTCGGGGCTGAGCTTCGCCGGGGACGTCGCGGGCGACCAGGAGGTGGCATGGGAGTCGTGCACCGCCCAGGCCGCGTGCCAGGTTGCGGCCGACGGGCGTGGCGCGCACGGGTCCTTCGGGGCGGTCCGCACGCTGGGGTCGATCGACGCCTCCGAGCAGCCGTCGGCGGCCGTCGGCGGTCACGGCCAGGTACTGGTCGGATGGGTGCGCGGCGGGCACCCGGTGGCGGCCACGGCCTCGAGCGCCGGGCGGCCCTTCGGAGGGCCGGCCACCCTCTCGTCCACCACCTTCGCGCTCGACCTCACCGTGGCGGTAGGTAATGGGCGCGGCAGCGGCGGCGGTGTGGCGGCGTGGACGCAGGGGACGCTGAACCCCAGCGTCGTCGGCGCCGCCGACAGTTAGACCGGTTCGTGGGGCTCCCAGAAACAGCGAGACCCACTAGTGGCTCGAGAGCGCGGTCTCGAGCACTTCGCGCACCGGCGGGGCGGCCGTCCCGCCGCCCGCCCCCTGGTTGGGGAACAGCGCCCCGGCCACGAAGCGGGGGTGGCCGACGGGCGCGTAGCCGACAAACCACGCATCGGTGTTCTTCGGGCTGGGCGCGCTCGTCTGCGTCGTCCCGGTCCCCGTTCCGTTGTCAGTGGGCGCGGCGGTGTTCTTGAGCTCGGCGGTGCCGGTCTTGCCCGCCACCTTGACGCCCGGAGATCTGCGCCGAGGTCCCGGTGCCGTACTGCACCACGGCCACCATCATCTGCTGGACCTCGTTTGCGACGTGAGCGCTGGTGACGCGCACGAAGCGGGGGCGCTGGTGGGCGAGCAGGGTGGGGATGGGGCGCCGGCCGCCCATGGCGATCGTCGCGGCCACGTCGGTCATCTCCAGCGGTGTGGTCTGGACCAGCCCCTGCCCGATCGCCGACGAGCCGACCGCCAGGTCGTCGCCGATCGACTTCGCCGACGGGATGGTGCTCTCGGCCGCGCCGGGGATCGAGCTGGGTTGGTTGAAGCCGAAGCGCTCGGCGGTGGCCACCAATCGCTTGGCGCCGAGCTTGGCCCCCAGGGGGGCGAACACCGAGTTGCACGAGACCGCGAAGGAGTTGATGAGCGTGCCGCCGCAGTCCTCGCCGTTGGCGTTCTGGAGGTCATACCCCTCGATGCTGGCCGACGTGGCATACGGGAAGACCGTCCCCAGGGTGGCGATGTGCGCCTGCAGGGCCCCGGTGGCGGTGATGATCTTCATCGTCGAGCCGGGCGGCTGAAGCGCCGAATAGGCGATGCCCGCCGCCGCCAGCACCGCTCCGGTGCGGGGGTTCATGACCACCATGCCGCCGTACTGGCCGCCCAGCGCGGCGACTGCGGCGCGCTCCATGCCGGGGGAGATGGTCGTCTGGACCGGTTTGGCGGCGATCGGCTTGGCGGTGGCCAGGACGCGGCGGCCGGCCAGAAGCTGCCCGCCCGGGGTGCCCGCCAGCTTGTCCTGGAAGATGAACTCGAGGCCGTCGAGCCCCACATGGGCGCCGATGGGATAGCCGCGCGCCGCGTACTCGCTTCTTGAGACCGGACGGGATCGGCCCGACCGTCCCGACGATCTGGCCGGCGACGTCGGGGATGGGCGAACTGCGGTCAGCGCCCTGCGCCAGTGGGGTGCCGTCGCTGGCCACCAGCGTCCCGCGCGGCGGGAGCGAGATCACGCGGTGCAGCTTTTCGCCGCTGCGCAACCCCGGGAACAGGAGCGTCTCTGAGTAGTGCACGCGCGCGCCGGAGCCCGATCCGGTGAGTGGCACCTCGAGCGTCTCATGCAACGTCCCCCACAGCTTGGTGTGCGCCAGCATCGACACGGCGATGTCATTCCCTTGGCGGCCCGCGACATGGCCTCTGACCACCGATCTCAGGGTCGCGGTGTCGGCGGCGCGCTCCAGCGCGCGGGCGAAGCCGCTCTCCGACATCGCGCCGCGCGAGGTGCTGTCCAGCAGGGCGTACATGGCGGCGTAATCGCTGTGACCCCAGGCGGAGACATAGCGGGTGACCATCTGGCGTTCCTCGTGGCCCGGGCGCATGGCCAGCAGCACCCCGCCGGCGAAGGCCGCGACCGCGAGCACCAGCACGGGCAGCGCTCGGGTGAGCAGCCGCTTTTGCCGCCGCCGCCGCCCCCGCGGCCGCGGTCTACCCGCCACGATCACCCCGCATTCGCCACCTTCTGACACACGGTAGACAATGGGAGGCCACAATCGTGGGGTCCGGTCGCCGCTTTGCACGGGTTCGAGCGCCATGGACGGGTGCAGCGACCACTACCCTGGCCTCCGTGGGCCTCCCGAAATCGTTGCGCCGGTGGTGGTCGCCGGAGGCCCGCCGGTGAGCGCGCTGGACTGGGTCATCGTCGGTTTCACCGTGCTGCTGGCCTTCTACGGCTACGTCCAGGGGTTCATCGTCGGGGCGCTGTCACTGGCCGGCTTTGCTGTCGGCGCGTTCCTGGGCACCCGCCTGGCCCCGCTGCTGCTCAGCCAGGGCGACCACTCGCCCTACGCGCCGCTGCTCGGTCTGCTGGGCGCGCTGCTGGCCGGTGGCGTGTTCGCCAGCGGCCTGGAGGGGTTGGGCGCCCGCGTGCGCTCGGCGCTGCGCATCCCCGGGCTGCGCACCGTCGACGGGCTGCTGGGCGCGGGGCTGACGGCGTGCGTCGGCCTGGGCATCGTCTGGATCATCGGCGCCGTCGCCCTGGACGCGTCATCCTCGCGCCCGCTGCGCACCGACATCCAGAACTCGACGATCCTGCGCGCGCTCAACGAGATCCTGCCCCCGTCGGGTCCCATCCTCAACGCGCTGGCGCGGATCGACCCGCTGCCGTCGGTGCGCGGCCCCGCCGCCGACGTCCCGGCGCCGACCGGGCGCGTTCTGTCGACGCCGGGTGTACGCGCAGCGCGCCACAGCGTGGTGCGCGTGTTCGGCACCGCGTGCGGGCTGGGCGTGGAGGGCAGCGGCTGGGTCGTCGCGCCCGACCTCGTGGTCACCAACGCCCACGTCGTCGCCGGCGAGACCGACACCGAGGTCCAGATCGACGGCGTGGGCCAGGGCCACCCCGCGCGTGCGCTCGTCTTCGATCCCCACAACGACATCGCCATCCTCTCGGTGCCCGGGCTGGGGCTGCGCCCGCTCGGCCTCGACGTGGGGGCGCCGTCGGGGACGGCCGCGGCCATCCTCGGTTACCCACTCGACGGCGCCTTCATGGCCCGGCCGGGGCGCCTCGGCCAGACCGAGACCGTCTACACCCAGAACGCCTATGGCCAAGGGCACGTGCTGCGGACCATCACCGCCCTGCGGGGCAAGGTCCAGCCGGGCAACTCCGGCGGGCCGATGGTCAACGCCCGCGGCCAGGTCGTGGCCACCGTGTTCGCGGCCCTCACCGGAACCACACGCGAGGGGGGCTTCGCGGTGCCGGACAGTTTGGTGCGCTCGGCGGTGCGGCACGCCGAGGCCGACAGTTCCGGGGTGTCCACGGGGCGCTGCGCCAGCTGAGGGCGCCCGGTGATCGACCCCGAGGGTGAATTGCCTCATAGTGGTGCAGTTCACCATCGCCCTTGCGGATTGCCGGCGCCACGCGCCCGCCGCAAGAAAACGGCCCCGCCGATAAGGCGAGGCCGTGAACTACCAGAAAAAGCGCCCCTGGCGGGCGGCGGTCTGCGGCGCCGCCCGCCTCAGGCGTTGACTGCCCCCGGACGTTCCTCGGCCATCTGCGCCACAACGTCGAGCCCAACCGCCCCTAAGAGCTCTGGATGGTGATGAGCGAGGTGAGCCTGTGCCGCGTCGAAGAGCTCCTGTTCGGAGTCGCCATGGAGTTGCGCCCCACACTCGCAGTAGGCGATCCGGCGGTGCTCTCTGTTGACTGGGGTCATTCCTTAGTCTGCGGCCGGGCTCATGACGCGCCGGAAACGGCGCGTCGCTTGTGCTGGTGGCCGTGGCCCCCGGTGGCCACGGTGAGGAAAACAGTCCCAGGGTCGCGTTGGCGATACGTTTCCACAACGTTGCCGGAACTGGTTCCCGTGGGTGAAAGGACGCGGATCCAGCTATGTGGGCGTCTGTCGGTGGAGTTGGATGGCGTCGAGCTGGTCCAGTCTCTGCGTGGAAAACAGGTCCCGCTGCTGCTGGCCTACCTGGTGCTCAACCGCGATCGCCCTGTCGGGCGCGAGGAGCTCATCGGGGCTCTGTGGCCCGAGACCGCCCCGCTTTCACAGGACGCGGCGATGCGCACGCTGCTCTCCCGCCTGCGCTCCGCGCTGGGCCGTGAGATCGTCTTCGGACGCGACGAGCTGGGCCTGTCGCTCCCCGAGCCCGCCTGGGTCGACGTGGAGGCGGCGGCCAGCGAGGTGTGGCGCGCCCAGCGGGCGCTTGACACCGGCGACGCGCGGGCGGCGTGGGCGCTGGCCCAGGTGCCGCTGAACATCGCCAGCCGCGGGCTGCTGCCCGGCACGCAGGCCTCGTGGCTCGAGCCGCGACGCCAGGAGCTCGCCGACATCCGCCTCCAGGCCCTGGAGGTGATCGGTCGTGCCGGGCTGCATCTCGGCGGGACCCAGCTGGGCTCGGTGGAGCGCGCCGCGCGGACGCTGATCGACTCAGAGCCCTACCGCGAGTCCGGCTATGTGCTCCTGATGGCGGCGCTCGAGGCCCAGGGCAACGGGGCCGAGGGCCTGCGGATCTTCGAGCAGCTGCGCGCGCTGTTGCGCGATGAGCTCGGGATCGCCCCGTCGCCTGAAGCCATCCAGGCCCACGAGCGGCTGCTCAACCCGCCGGTCGCGCGCCAGAGCCTCACCACCGCCGCCACCGCCGCGGAGATCGAGGTGCCGGCGGAGCTGGCCGCGGCCGCCTCGGGCCCGCTGGTGGGACGCCAGGAGGAGATGAGCCGGCTCGAGGGGTGGTGGCACGGCGGGCGCGATCCCAGTTCCGAGCGGGTGATGCTCCTGGCAGGCGACCCGGGCATCGGCAAGACGCGACTGCTGGCCGAGACCGCGGTGCGCGCGTTCGCCTCCGGCGCGATCGTGCTCGCGGGGCGCGCCCCGGAGGAGACGCTGGTGCCCTACCAGCCCTTCCTGGAGGCGCTTGGCCACTATGTGTTCCGGGCGCCGCTGGAGGAGCTGCGTCTCGTCGCCCGCGAGTACGGCGCCGAGCTGGGACGCCTCATCCCCGCGTTGCGCCGCCGCGTCCCCGAGCTGCCCCCGCCCGACCCCGGCGACCCCGAGACCGATCGCTACCGGCTGTTTGAGGCGGTGGCGGGCCTGTTGGCTGAGATCTCGGCGGCGGTGCCGGTGCTGATCGTGCTCGATGACCTGCAATGGGCCGACCGCCCGACGCTCCTGCTCCTGCGTCACCTGGCCCGCTCCCCGCAGAACACGCGCGTCTCGATCATGGGCGCCTACCGCGACGTGGACCAGTGGAGCGACGGCTTTGACGCCGCGCTGGCCGGATTGCGCCGCGAGCGCCTGATGGTCCAGCTCGACGTCGGCGGCCTGCCCGAGGACGAGGCGATGGAGCTCGTGCGCCTGCGCGCCGGCGGCACCCCGTCGCTGGCCTTCGTCGAGGCGCTGTACCGCGAGACCGAGGGCAACCCGTTCTTCATCGAGGAGATCGTGCGCCACCTCTCAGACGCCGGCGTGCGCTCCGAGGATGCCGGCGCGCGCGACCTGGAGCGGGTGGGGCTGCCCGAGGATGTCCGCGATGTCATCGGCCGCCGCCTGGACCGCCTGGACCCGGGCTCGATCGAGTGGCTGAGGGTGGCGGCGGTCATCGGCCGCGACTTCGATTCGGGCCTGCTGGAGCGCGTGCTGGGTTTTGATGAGGACCGGTTCCTGGCCGCGCTGGAGGATGCCCTGGACGCCGGCCTGGTGGTCGAGGCGCCGGGCGATCCGGGGCGCTACTCCTTTGCGCATGCGCTCATTCGCGAGACGCTGTACGAGGGCATGTCCTCGGCGCGCCGGGCGCGGGTCCACCGCCGGGTCGGCGTGGCGTTGGAGGAACTGAATCCCGCCCTACCCGACGTTCAGATCGGTGCCCTGGCCCTGCACTTCACGCGCGCCGCCGACCCCGAGGACGCCGAGCGCGCGATCCGCTACGGGCTACGGGCCGGCGAGCAGGCCACCGCAATGCTCGCCAACGAGGAGGCGGCCGCGCATTACGCGCGGGCTCTCGAGGTGCTGGACCGCTCAGACCCCGAGGCGCTGCGGCGCCGCTGTGACCTCCTCCTGGAACTGGGCGAGGCCCAGGTGCGCAGCGGCGAGCGTCCGCTGGCGTGGGCGACGTTCCGCGAGGCGGCGGCGCTGGCCGCCGAACTGGGAGACAAGGGGTCGCTGGCCCGCGCGGCGATCGGGGCCTCGCGGCGCTACGTGCAGCCGCCCGGCGTGGTCGACGAGGAGCTCATCGCCCTGCTTGACCAGGGCGCCGAGATGACCGCCGACGAGCGCACCGTCACCCGTGTGCGGCTGCTGGCGCGCCTGTGCGGCGCGCTGTACTTCTCAGACCGCCGGGATCGCATGGCGGCGTTGAGCGCCGAGGCCACTGAGATCGCGGCCGAGCTCGACGACCCGCAGGCCACCGCTCTGGCCGCCGCGGCGCGCCGGCGGGCCTACTGGGGCCCAGGGAATCTCGAGGCGCGGCTCGCCGACTCCACTCTGCTGTTGCGCGCTGCCCGCGAAGCGTCTGATATCGAGCTGACCCTGCAGGGCCACGCATGGCTGGTGGTCGACCTTCTGGAGCGCGGCGACCGGACCGGGGTGGAGGTGCAGATCGACGCGTTCAAAGCCGGGGCCGACCGGCTGCGCCAGCCCCTGTACCTGTGGAACGCCGCGGTATGGGAGGCGATGAAGGCCCTGCTCGACGGCCGGTTGGACGAGGCCGAGCCGCTGGCCGCGGCGGCGGTCTCGTCGGGCATTCGCTCCGAGGGCGTCACCGCCCCGCAGTACTACGCGGTCCAGGTGCTGTACCTGCGCCGCGAGCAGGCCCGCATGGGCGAGCTGGAGGATCCCGTGCGCCAGGCGCTGTCCACCAACCCCCATCGCGCCGCCTGGCGCGCCGGACTGGCCCTGCTGCTGCATGAGACCGGGCGAACGGGGGAGGCCCGCGCCGAGTTCGAGGCACTTGCCCAAGGGGACTTCGCGTGGATCCCGCGCGACGGCGACTGGATGGTGGTCGCGGCGCTCGCCGCCGACCTGGCCCACGCCTTCGACGACGCTGAGCGCGCGGGCCTCCTCTACGAACTGCTGGAGCCGTTCGCCGAGACCAACGTCGTCATCGGGCTGGGGGCGGTGTGCCTGGGCGCCACCAGCCGCTACCTCGGCCGCCTGGCCCTCACCCTGGGCAGGTGGGAGGAGGCGGTGAGCCACCTGCGCCACGCCGTGGGCGCCAATGCGGCGCTGCAGGCGGTGGTCGAGCTGGCCCATTCGCGGGTGGATCTCGCGGCGGCGCTGGGGCCGGGAACGGAAGCCGCCGAGCTGCTCGAGCAGGCCGAGGCGGTCGCCACGGAGCTGCGGCTGCCCGCGGTGGCGCGGCGCGCCGCGCTGGCGCGCGAGCGATTGACCGGCTAGGGACGCGGGACCGCACCCACCCCTGCGCAGTTGCGCATGCAGGACTCAGATGCGCTTGCGGAGGGCGCTACCCTCGGCCACCTATGTCCAAGACTCTGGTCATCGCTGAGAAGCCGTCGGTCGGTCGCGACCTGGTGCGTGTGCTGCCGGGCGCCTTTGACAAGAAGGGCGGCAAGGGGGAGGAGTTCCTGGAGGGACCCGACCACGTCGTCACCTGGGCGGTGGGTCACCTGGTGCAGCTGGCCGACCCCGACGAGTACGACGACAAGTACAAGAAGTGGCGGATGGCCGACCTGCCGATCGTCCCGGACCGCTTCAAGCTGGTCGTCCGCGACGAGCGCTCCAAGAAGCAGATGAACGTGGTCAAGCGCCTGCTGGGCCGCGACGACGTCGATCAGGTGGTCAACGCCTGTGACGCCGGGCGCGAGGGTGAGCTGATCTTCGCCTACCTGTATGAAAAGGCCGGCTCGCGCAAGCCCGTACGCCGGCTGTGGCTGAACTCGATGACCAAGTCCGCGATCGAGTCGGCGTTCAAGGAACTGCGGCCCGGCGCTGAGTACGCCCCTCTGGAGGCGGCCGCGCGCTCGCGCTCGGAGGCCGACTGGATCGTGGGCATGAACTCCACCCGGGCGGCCACCATCCGCCTGCGCTCCTCCTTTGACGGCGCCGTGTCGCTCGGCCGCGTGCAGACCCCGACGCTCGCCATCCTGGCCAGGCGTGAGGAGGAGATCCGCGCCTTCGTGCCCGAGGCCTACTGGATCGTCGACGCGAAGTTCGAGCCCGTCAACGACGGCCCGCGCCGTTACGAGGGCCGCTTCCATGCCGGGGCCAACCCCCGGCTGGCCAGCGCGGAGGAGGCCCGCGCGATCGTCGAGGCCTGCCGCGATCAGACGGGCACCATCACCAAGCTCGACAAGACCGAGCGCCGCGAGCGCTCGCCGCTGCTCTACGACCTGACCTCGCTGCAGCGCGATGCCAACGCTCGCTTCGGTTTCTCGGCGCGCCGGACGCTGGCGCGCGGCGCAGCGCCTGTATGAGGAGCACAAGGCGCTCACCTACCCGCGGACTGCCTCGCGCTACATCACCGGCGACATGGTGCCCGAGATCAAGCCGATCGCTCGCCTGGTGGGCTCGATGCCCGAGTACCACGCGGGGTCCGAGTACGTGCTCGGGCTCGATGTCCTGCCCCTCGGCCGGGTCGTCAACGACGCCAAGGTCACCGACCACCACGCGATCATCCCCACCAACGCCGAGCGCCATCCCGTGGACAAGATGAACGAGGACGACCGCCGCATCTACGACGCCGTCGTCCGTCGCTTCCTGGCGGTGTTCCATCCCGAGGCCGTGTTCGAGAACACGCGGGTGGAGACGACCGTGTCCGGTCACGTGTTCCGCACCCGCGGCAAGCTCCTGCTCGTGCCCGGCTGGCGCGGCGTCTACGGCGAGACCGCCGATCTCGACGACGCGGGCGACGGCGACGAGGACGAGGGCCGCGAGCAGCGACTGCCCAAGCTCGTCAAGGACGAGGACGTCAGCACGCGCGAGGTCAAGTCCGAGGAGAAGGAGACCAAGCCTCCGCAGCGCTACACCGAGGGCGCGGCTCCTGGCCGCGATGGAGACCGCCGGCAAGCTCGTGGACGAGGAGGAGCTGCGCGAGGCCATGAAGGACTCGGGCATCGGCACCCCGGCCACACGCGCGGCGATCATCGATCGCCTGCTCCAGGTCGGCTACATCGAGCGCGACGGCCGTGCTCTGGTCGTCACCGAGAAGGGGCTCAACGTGATCCGCCTGCTCGGCGAGCACCCGCTGACCAGCCCCGGGCTCACCGGCGACTGGGAGCACCGGCTGGCCAACATCGAGACCGGCTCCGACTCGCGCGAGAAGTTCATGGGCGACATCGTCAAGTTCACCGAGAGCACCGTCGGCGAGCTGGACACCAAGCTCAAGGACGTTCGCATCCCGCGCGCCAACCTGGGCCCATGCCCGGTGTGCGGCCGCGACATCAACGAGAACCGCAAGGGCTACTCGTGCTGGGGCCGCGAGGACCCGGGCTGTGGCTTCGTCATCTGGAAGGCCAAGGCGAGCAAGCAGCTGCCGGTGGCCGTGGCGCGCGAGCTGATCAAGACCGGGCGCACCGAGAAGGCGGTGACCGGCTTCAAGGGCCGCTCGGGCAAGAGCTTCCGGGCTCGTCTTGCCCTGATGCAGAACGAAGAGGGCAAGTGGCGCGTCGAGTTCAACGAGCCCTGGGCCAAGGAGGGCGCCAAGCCGCCCGAGGCCGAGGCCGAGGATGCGGCGGAGGCCGGCGGCGAGAGCGCCGAGGCCGCGACCGCCGAGCAGTCCGCCGCCGCCTGAGGCCCGCCTCCTGTCTAGCCGTCGGGACCGCGCGCCAGTATTGGGCGCGTGCCCCTCACGCTCGTCCTCGGCCCGGCCAACTCCGCCAAGGCGGGGGTGGTGCTCGGCGCCTACGCCGACGCCGCCCGCCGCGGAGCGGTGCTCGTCGTGCCGACCGCGATCGACGCGCGGCACTACGCCCGCGAGCTCGCCGCCGACGGCGTCGTGCTCGGTTCGGTGGTCACCTTCAGCGGGCTGGCCTATGAGGTCGCCCGGCGCGCGCAGTACGCCGGGCGCCGCGTCTCCGAGCTCCAGCGCGAGCGGATCCTCGAGCGGGTGCTGGCCGGGTCCCGGCTCGACGTCCTGCGGGCGTCGGCATCGGCGGCCGGGTTCGCCGCCGCCGCGGGCGAGCTGATCGCCGAGCTCCAGCGCTCGCTCGTCGACCCCGGTCGCTTCATCACCGGCCTGCGGGCGTGGGCGGCCCAGGACGTCCGCCGCGCGCCGTACGCCCACGAGGTGGGGCGCATCTACGGCGATTACGTGCGCGAACTCGACCGGCTCGGCCGCGTCGACCGCGAGCTTCATGCATGGCGGGCCCTGGACGCGCTGCGCGCCGCGCCGTATCGCTGGGGCGGCGAGCCCGTGTTCTTCTACGGCTTTGACGACCTCACCCCGCTCGAGCGCGACGCGGTCGAGACCCTGGCGCGCGTGGCGGGCGCCGAGGTCACGGTGTCGCTCACCTATGAGCCCGGCCGGGAGGCGCTCGTGGCGCGGGCCGAGACCATGGAGGAGCTGCGCCCGCTGGCCGAGCGCATCACCGAGCTGCCCGCCCAGGACGAGCACTACGCGCCGGATTCCCGGGCCGTGCTGCACCACATCGAGCGCTCGCTGTTCTCCGTGGAACAGACCCCCCGCCGGCGCGCGTGGACCCCGGCGATGCGGTGACCCTGTTGGAGGCCGGCGGGGAGCGCGCTGAGGCCGAGCTCGTCGCCGAGCAGGTGCTCGAGCTCCGGCAGGCCGGAGTTCCCGCGGGCGAGATCGTGCTCATCTACCGCTCCCGGGCGCGCGCCGCGCCGCTGTTGGGCCACGTCTTTGCGCAGTACGGCATTCCGCTGGCCACCGGCCATGCACCGGCGCTGGTCCATACCCCCCTAGGGCGCGGCCTGCTGGGCGCGGCGCGCTGCGCACTGCTGCCCGAGGGCGAGGCGCGCGCTGCTGACCTGCTCGCCTACCTGCGCACCCCGGGCCGCCTCGACACCCCGGAGATCGCCGACGGCCTCGACGCCGATGTGCGCCGCGAGGGCCTGCGCACCGCCGCACAGGCGCGCCGCCAACTGGGGTGGGAGCTGCCCGAGCTGGATGAGCTCACGCAGTCTCCGCAGCCCGCGCGGGCGCTGTGCCGGCTGGCGCGGTGGCTGTTCGCCGCGCCCCACCGCGGGGCCGCGCCGGCGCTGAACGAGGCCGAGGCGCTCGATGCCCGAGCGTTGCGCGCGCTCGTGACCGCTATCGACGAGCTCGACCAGCTGCGATTGACTCCGAGCGGCGCCGACCTGGTTGCGCTGCTCGAGCGGCTGACGGTGCCGGGCTCGGCGGGGTCCGGCGGCGGTGAGGGGACCGACGCGGTGCTGCTCGCCGAGCCGTTGGAGGTCCGCGCCCGGCGCTTTCGCGCCGTGTTCGTGTGCGGGCTGCAGGAGGGCGAGTTCCCGCGGGCCGCCACCCCGGAGCCCTTCCTCTCTGACGAGCGCCGCTTCGAGCTCGCCGCCGCGGCCGGCCTGCGGTTGCGCGCCCGCGAGGACGCCCTGCCCGCCGAGCGCTACCTCTTCTACGCGGCGCTGTCGCGGGCCACCGAGCGGGTGTTCCTGGCCTACCGCAGCTCCGACGAGGAAGGCAACCTGGCCCTGCCCTCGCCCTTCATCGCCGACGTGGCCGACCTCCTGGCCGACGACTGGCCGGCCCGGCGGCGCCGGCGCCTGCTGGCCGACGTCGTCTGGGATCCCGAGCGGGCGCCCACCGCGCGCGAGCGCGCTCGCGCGGCGGCCGATCGCGAGGCGGCGCCCGGCGGCGAGCTCCCCGTACGGCAGCGCACCCTGGGCGCGCGAGGCGCTGGGTCGCATGCGGCATACCGAGATCCTCTCGGCGGGGGCGCTCGAGGCCTACGCCAACTGCCCCGTGCGCTGGCTCGTCGAGCGCGAGCTTCAGCCAGAGCAGCTGGTCCCGGTGGCAGAGCCGCTGGCGCGCGGGAGCCTCATGCACGACGTGCTCGAACGCGTGCTCGCCGAGCTGAACGGGCCGGTGACGCCCGACACGCTCGCCTCAGCGCAGGCGATCCTCGACCGTCTGCTCGCCGAGCTGGTCTGCTGACGGCGGCGCCGCGCTGGGGGTGGGCAGCCCCGAGGTGGTGCGCGCGGGGGCGCTGCGGGCGATCGAGGCCGACCTGCGGCGTTACCTGGAGCACGAGGCGCGCAACGCCGGGGAGTGGCGGCCGCTGGGGCTGGAGCTGCGCTTCGGCTTCGAGGGTGAGGAGGGCTCGCTGCCGGCGCTGGAGCTGGGCGAGGGCGCCGACCGGGTGCGGGTGCGGGGGGTGCTGGACCGCGTCGACGTCGACGGCGCGGGGCATGCTGTGGTGCGCGACTACAAGTCCGGCGCCCGGCGTCCCGCGTGGTCGGCGGCTCGCTGGGCCGAGGACCGCCAGCTCCAGGTCGCGCTGTACATGCTGGTGGTCCGCGAGCTCACCGCCGCAGAGCCGGTCGCGGGCTTCTACCAGCCGCTGCGGGGCGACGATCTGCGCGCCCGGGGCGTGTTCGTCAAGGGGACGAGCGTCGGCCGTGGCGTGGTCACCACCGACGGCCGGGCGAGCGAGGAGCTCGACGCGATGCTCGCCGACGCCGCCGAGCGCGCCGTGGCGTTGGCGGGGGCGCTGCGCGCGGGCGAGCTGGAGCCGTGCCCGCAGAACTGCTCGCGCGACGGCTGCAGGTACCCGGCGATCTGCCGCAGCCAGTGAGCGTGTCGCCGCCACTCGATCCACCCTTCGCGGGGGCCGGGGACGCGCCGTTCGCCGACGGGGGTGATTCGGCCCCGCCCACCCCGCCCGAGCGGACCGCCCGCGCCTGGACGCCCGAGCAGCGGCGCGCCATCGAGCGGCGCACGGGCGACCTGCTGCTGGACGCCGGCGCGGGCAGCGGCAAGACCTCTGTCCTGGTGGAGCGCTTCGTCCAGTCAGTGCTCCAGGACGGCGTCGACGTCTCGGCGATGCTCACCATCACCTTCACCGAGAAGGCGGCCGCTGAGCTGCGCGACCGGATCCGGGCCCGGCTGCGCGAGGTGGGCGCCCACGAGGCGGCACGCCGGACCGAGAGCGCCTTCATCTCCACCATCCACGGCTTCTGCGCCCGGGTGCTGCGTGTCAACGCACTGGCCGCCGGGCTGGATCCTCAGTTCGCGGTGCTCGACCGCTACCAATCAGAGCCCCTGTCGGCGGCGGCCTTCGAGGCGGCGCTCGACGATCTGGCGCGCGAGGACTCTCGCGCGGTCGACCTCATCGCCGACTACACCCAGTGGTCGCTGCGCGCCGCCGTGCTGGGCGTGTATGCGCAGCTGCGCTCGGCCGGGCAGGAGCGGCCGCGGCTGCCCGAGATCCCCGCGGCCGCGCTCGACGGCGACGACGGCGGCGCCGCGGAGCTCACCGCGGCGGCTCACGCCCTGGCCGGCGAGCTGGGCGCGATCGCCGATCCGAGTCCCCGCGTCAGAGAGGCCATCGATCGTGTCGGCGCGTGCCTGGAGCTGGTGGCCGGCGAGGAGGTGTGGCCGGCCGACCTGGGCCGCGGGGTGCTGCCCCGCAACGGCGCAGCGCTCAGCACCGACGCCTGCGTGCGCTACACCGAGGCCCTCGGGAACTTCCGCACGCACTGCGCGACGGTGGCGGCGCGGCCGGTGCGCGAGCTGCTGGATCGGCTGCTGGAGGGCTACGGCCGCCACTACGCCGAGCGCAAGCGCGCGGTCTCGGGCCTGGACTTCGAGGACCTGGAGCTGGTGACGCGGCGGCTGCTGCTCGACGACTCGAGCTGCGCCAGCGCTACGCCGCCCGCTTCGAGCGGATCATGGTCGACGAGCTGCAGGACACCAACCGGGTGCAGCTGGAGCTCATCGAGTCGATCGCCCGCGACAACCTGTTCACGGTCGGCGACGCCCAGCAGTCCATCTACGCCTTCCGCCACGCGGAGGTGGAGCTGTTTGAGCGGCGCGGGGACCGGCTGGAGGCGCTGGGCGCGCGCGAGACGCTGCAGACCAACTTCCGCAGCCGGCCGGAGATCCTCGGCGCGATCAACCTGGCATTCACCAAGGCGCTCGGGGAGCGGTTCCGGCCGCTGCTGCCCGGGCGCACGAGCGCGGGCGCCGGCGCCGCCGGCGGCCCGCGGCCCCGGCGGCCCCGGCGGACCCGGCGGCCCACCGGACCCGGCGGTCGAGCTCGTCCTCGTCGACAAGGCGGCCGACTGGGAGAACGAGGGCGTCGCCTCGCCCTGGCGCGTCGCCGAGGCGCGCACCCTCGCTGACCGTGTCGCCGCGCTGGTGGCCGCCGGGAACGCTCCCGCCGAGATCGTCGTTCTCATGCGCGCCACCACCGACATGCGCGCCTACGAGCGGGCTCTGGAGCACCGCGGGCTGCCGACCTACGTGATCGGGGGCCGCGGCTACTGGTCGCATCCGCAGGTGGTCGATCTCGTCGCCTACCTGCGGACGCTGGCCAACCCACGCGACGAGGAGTCGCTGTACGGAGTGTTGGCCTCGCCGCTGGTGGGGGTGTCGCTTGATGCGCTGGTGCTGCTGGCGGCGGCGAGCCGCGCGTCCGAACGGGATCCGTGGTGGCTGCTGCGCGAGCCGCGCGGCGAGTTGACCGGGCTCGACGAGGCCGACCGGGCGCGCCTGGCGGCCTTCACCGGCTGGTTCGCCGCCGAGCGGACGCGGGCGCGCCGCTGCGGGATGGAGGAGCTGATCGACTCCGCGCTGGTGGCCAGCGGCTACGACCTGACCATGCTGGCGATGCCCGGCGGCCGCCGGCGGCTGGCCAACGTGCGCAAGCTCATGCGCCTCGCCCGCGAGCACGAGGACGCCAACGGCCCCGACCTGCATGGCTTCTTGGATCTCATCGCCGACCGCGAGGCCGGGCACTCTTCGGAGTCGCGCGAGAGCGAGGCCCCGATGGAGGGCGAGGGCTTGGACGCCATCCGGCTGATGACGATCCACCGCGCCAAGGGCCTGGAATTCCCGGTGGTCGTGGTGGCCGACTTGGGTCGGGCGGTCCGCCCTCCCTCGGAGATCGTCCGGGTCACCCGCGACGGCCGCCTCGGGTTGCGGCTGTCGCGAGCCGGAGCCGGCGGTCGCGAGAACGCGCTGGACTACCGGGCCATCGGCGACGCACAGCGCGAGGCCCAGGAGGCCGAGGAGCGGCGCCTCTTCTACGTCGCGGCGACTCGCGCCCGCGAGCGTCTGGTGCTGAGCGGCGCGCTGAAGTTCGAGGGCTTCATGGGCGAGGGCGGCGCCACCGGCGGCGGCCCCGCGGCGTGGCTGGCGCCCGCGTTCGTCCCGGAACTGGGCGACGTCATGGAGCGTGGAGGAGGCGAGGTGGACCGCGACGGAGTTCGCATCGCCGTGCGGATCGGGCGGCCTGGCGATCTGCCGCGCGAGCCCCAGGCGCCGCCGGACGCCGGGACCTCCTCGCTGTCGGCGGCGACGGCGCCCGGGGGTCCGTGGCCTGGGGCCGGGGGCCCTGGGGCGGGGGGGCCTGGGGCCGCGCTGCCCGCGGTGACGCCCGACCTCGCGCCCGCCCGCGCCGGTTCCCCGGTCAGCGGCCTCAGCTACTCCTCATTGGGCGAGTACGCCCGCTGCGGCTACCGCTTCTACGCCGAGCGTGTCCTGCGCCTGCCGTCGGTCCCCGAGGCCCACGACGCCCCCGAGCCCCTCGAGGGACCGCGCAGCGCCGCCGACCGCGGCGTGCTCATACACGCGCTGCTCGAGGGCCTGGACTTCGGCCGGCCCGCGATCCCCGGCGCCGACGCGGTGGCGGCCGCCGCGGCCCAGGCGGGGCTGCACCCGCCGCCCGGGCCGGCTGAGGCCGACGAGCTGGCGGCACTGGTGCGCCGCTTTGCCGAGAGCGAGCTCTGCGCCCGCCTGGGCCGCGCCACCCAGACCCGGCGCGAGGAGCGCTTTGCCTTTCCGCTCTCCGCCGATCCGGCCCACCCGCTGGTCGTCGGCGCCATCGACGTGCTGGCGCGCGAGCCCTCGGGGCGGATGCTCGTCGTGGACTACAAGAGCGATCGGTTGGGGGGCGCGGACCCGGCGACGGTGGTGAACCTCCAATACGGGACGCAGAGGCTCGTGTATGCGCTGGCCGCGCTACACGCCGGCGCCGAGGCGGTGGAGATCGCTCACTGCTTCCTGGAGCGTCCCGACGCGCCGGTCTCGGTCACCTTCACCCGCGCCCAGACGGACGAGCTCCAAGCGCGGCTGCTCGCCCTGGGTCGAGGCGTGCTGGAGCGCCGTTTCGACGTCGCCCCCGCGCCGTATCGCGAGCTGTGCGCCGGGTGCCCGGCGCAGGGTGGCCTGTGCTCATGGCCGCTGGAGATGACCCGGCGCGAGTCGCCGGACACGTTGTTCTAAGTGCGCGGTGGGGTCTCGGGCGTGCTGGCCTGGGGCGGGCGTTGGAATTCGACGTCGATGTGCTGGTGATCTGAGCGCTCTTCCACCTTGGCCAGCGCGCGCAGGGTCCGTTTGTCTGCGGGCTCGTCGGGCGGACCAAAGAAGCTGCGCGGCCACAGCCGGCGGCTCACGACGACATTGACCTCGGCGCAGTACAGGAACACCTGAGTGCCAAGCCGCAGCCAGATGAGCAGCGGGATGACGATCGCGAAGACTCCGTAGCCGTGGCCGCCGGCGTGCTTGAGGTACAGGCCGCCGACCGACTGGAGGATCGTCCACAGCACCGCGGCCACCGCCGAGCCCCACCGCAGATCCCGGCCCGGGATGTTGCTGGCGCTCATCAGGCGGTAGGCGGCGAAGAACAGCACGAAGTTGACCGCGAGCGAGACGACGTAGCCGGCAACCTTGGCCAGGGCTCCGCCGAAGCCGGCGCTCACCGCTCCGGAGGCGACAGTGGAGACGAGGAACAGGACGCCCAGGAAGAGCAACAGCCCGAGGCCGCGCAGGCGCGACTTGATGAAGCTCGACCGGTTCTTGTAGGGCACCGCCCACACCGTGTCGAGCGCCGTCTGGGAGACGGTCGTCACGCCGAGGCCGGCCCACAGTGCCGTGAGCACGCCGAGCGCGAGCGCGAGTGCCGAGCCGGAGATCGACTTCAGCGGCAACGAGCTGCCGATCGCCGGGAACTGGCTCTGCACAGCGTGCTCCACTGACTCGCGCGTGCTCGGATCTCCGGCGAGCACGTACCCGAGGATCGTGGCGAACACGAGCAGGAGGGGAAACAGGGAGAAGAACCCGTACCAGGCAACGAGCGAGGCGAGGTTGCCGCCCTGGTCGTCGCCGAACTTCTTGACCACGGCCACCGGGAGAGCCAGCCACTTGCGCTTCTGCTGGTAATGGTCGAACCGGTGAAGAGGTCCCATGACGTCCATATCAGGGACGCTACCCCGCCTCGGACGTTCGCAACTTCTGGAGATTTACCGGTGCGCTGACGCTCCGGACGCGGGTGCTTTGCTGGCGCGGATCAGGCGGCGCCGGCCACGGCGGCCGGCTCGGGCACCGCCACCGGCACGCGCCGGCGCAGCACCACCGTCGTGCCGCCCGCGGGGCTGAAGGTGATGCTCCGTCGCCGCGTCGTCTCCGGACGGTCGGTGGCCGCGCTGATCTCGAACCGCCGCAGCGCGGCGCGCAGGACCACCTTCATCTCCTGCACGGCGAAGCTCGCGCCCAGGCATCGCCGTCGCCCACCCCCGAACGGGATCCAGGTGTAGGTCCCGGGCGCGACGCCCACGAACCGCTCGGGCCGGAACGCTCGCGGCTCAGGGTAGATGTCGGGATCGTGGTGGATGAGGTAGGCGCTGGCCATCAGCACCACCCCCGGTGGATAGCGGTGGCCGCCGATCTCCACCTCTCGCTTGGTGAGGCGGGGCTCGGCGTTGGGGAGGACCGGGCGCAGGCGCAGGATCTCGGTGATCGTGGCACCCAGGTACTCGTCGGACTCGCCGGCGTCGATCTCGTCGGTGAGGCGGGCGCGCACCGCGGGCTCGCGGGCCAGGCGCTCCAGGGCCCAGGCCAGCTGGGACGCGGTTGTCTCGTGGCCGGCGACCAGCGCGGTCATGAGCTCGTCGCGCAGTTCCTGCTCGGACATCGGCGAGCCATCCTGATGTCGCGCCGCCAGCAGCATGGACAGGATGTCGTCGCGATCGTCCCCGCCACCAGCCGCGATCTCTGCGCGCCGCTCCTCGATGAGGGCGAAGATGATCTCGTCGGTCTCGCTCAGCTGGCGGTTGAAGCGCCGCAGTCTCGGCATCCACCTCAGCACACGCTGCAGCGGCGGCAGGACCGACAGAGGGCTCTCGGTGAAGAGGAGCACCTCGGTGAGTACGTCACGCAGGCGGGTGAGCGTGGGTCCCTCCTCCAGCCCGAAGACCACCTGCAGGATGATCTCGAGCGTCACGCGCTGCAGGCGCGGGTGCAGCGCCACGGCCTCGTCGGTGGGCCACGTGGCCACCTCGCGCTCGGCCAGCTCGGTCATCAACCCGGTGAGCCGCTGCATGCGCTCGCCGTGAAACGCCGGCAGTAGGAGGCGGCGCTGCTCCAGATGGTCGTCCTCGTCGAGCAGGATCACCGAGTTGCGGCCGATGAGCGGCTCGAGGATGCGCGCGCCCTCGCCCGGATGCAGCACGTCAGGCGGCGCCGTGAACACCTCCTTGATGTCGCTCGCGTCCCACAGCATCACGAACGGCGGCTGGAACGGCAGCTGCACGGTGATCCGCTTGCCGTAGTGGCGCAGGCGCTCCAGCGACCCCGCGGGCCGCGTCCACGCCGCCATCATCTGCACCGCTTTCGGCACCGACGGCCCCGGTGGCAACTGCGCTCTCTCACTCCGTCTCATCCCTGGCTCCTCGCTCGGCGTGGGCACAGCTTCTCAGACGGCCGGACCCCCGGTGTGAGATCGGGCACTCATGAGGCCGGGCGTTCGATGGCCAGCAGGGTGCGCTTACGCGCCAGGCCGCCGGTGTAGCCGCCCAGCCCGCCGCCGCTGTGCAGCACGCGGTGGCAGGGGAGCACGATCGGCAGCGGGTTGGAGCCCAGCGCGTTACCGGCTGCGCGGAAGCCGCGGGGGCTCCCGGCGGCGGAGGCCACCTCCTTGTAGGTGGCGACCTCGCCATAGGGGATCGCCGCCGTTGCGCTCAGTACCCGGCGCGTGAAATCTGACAGCAGCGACAGGTCCAGGGTGAGCTCAAAGGCGCGCCGGCGTCCGGCGAAGTACTCGTCCAGTTCGCGGCGCGGCTCGTCGAGCCGGCGCGGGGCCGACAGCATCCGGGGGGAGAGCCGGGTGGCGATGTCCTCCATGACCGCGTCCTCCTGGCCCTCGTCGACGTAGGCCAGCCGCGCCAGCCCGTGCGGAGTGGAGGCGAGCACGAGCGTGCCCACCGGGGAGTCCAGCCGGGCGTAGGCCACGTCCAGCAGTCCGGCGGCCGCGGCGGCGTCGGTGATCGGGGGTGGCGCGGCGTCGCCGAACACAGCCGAACTGCGCAGGGCGGCGCGCAGGGCACGCTCCATCTCCGCGTCCCCGTCGCTGCTGTGGTGATTGACGTTGATCTCACTCATCCGGTGCGTTCCTCTCTGAGGCGCTTGAGTCCCTCATGGACGTTGCGCCGTGCCGCTGGTTCAGAAATCTCCATCGCGGTCGCGATCTCCGCGTATGCCGAGTCGGCGATGAAGCGAAGCGAGACCGCGGTTCGTTGCTTGTCAGGGAGCGCAGCCACCGCAGTCCACAGCTCCTCGTCGGCGACCCCCGCGACACCATCGGACCCGGCCCGGCCCGCCTCGGGCAGGTCGGCGGGCTCGGCCACCGGCGTCGCCCGCCGCGCGCGGGCGCGGACATGGTCGATCGCCTTACGGTGGGCGATGGTGAACAGCCAGCCCTTGAGGTTGGAGGCCTCCGCGAGCTGAGGATAGGCGCGCAGTGCTGCCAGCCACGTCTCCTGATAGACGTCGTCGGCATCGACCGGCCCGACGGTGGCGATCAGGAAGCGGTGCACGTCGCGATCATGCGCGTCGAGGAGGTTCTGGAACGGTGGTAGGCGCACTGTCAGATCAAACGCCGCGGCGGCGAGAGGTGTGAGATCAAGGCTAAGCCTCGATCCCCCGATCCTGGGGTCGTCTCGCCGCCGGATGGCCGTCGCTATACGTCATCGGCGTCGCTCATAGGGATCACCCTTATGGTGCTCCGCCGATGACGTCTAGCTCGGCCCCCGACGCCGAGACTCAGCCCATGATGCGGCGGCTCAAGGCTAAGCTGCCAGGCAGCATGGACCAGCGCACACTCGGCAGCCAGGGCCTCAGCGTCTCCGCCGAGGGCCTGGGCTGCATGGGAATGTCGGAGTTCTACGGGGCGGCGGACTCGGCCGAGGCGATCGCCACCATCGGCCATGCCCTCGACCTCGGCGTCACCCTGCTGGACACTGCCGACGTCTATGGCCCCTACACCAACGAGCAGCTCGTCGGCCAGGCCATCGCCGACCGTCGCGACGAGGTCGTGCTGGCCACCAAGTTCGGGATCGTGCGCGACCCCGAGAACCCCGCCGCGCGCGGAGTCAACGGTCGCCCCGAATACGTCTTCAGATCCTGCGACGCGTCGCTGCGCCGGCTGGCCGTCGACCACATCGACCTCTACTACCAGCACCGCGTCGATCCCGACGTCCCCATCGAGGAGACCGTGGGGGCGATGGCCGAGCTCGTGGACGCCGGCAAGGTGCGCTTCCTCGGGCTCTCGGAGGCGGCGCCGGAGACGATCCGCCGCGCGCACGCCGTGCATCCCATCTCTGCGCTGCAGAGCGAGTACTCGCTGTGGAGCCGCGACGTGGAGGACGAGGTGCTGCCCACGCTGGGCGAGCTGGGCATCGGCCTGGTCGCCTACAGCCCGCTGGGCCGTGGCTTTCTCACCGGCCAGATCACCTCGCCCGGCGACTTCGCGCCCGACGACTTCCGCCGCAGCAGCCCGCGCTTCATGGGCGAGAACTTCGCTCGCAACCTCGCGCTGGTGGACCGCATCAAGGAGATCGCCGCCGAGCACGACTGCACACCCGGCCAACTGGCGCTCGCGTGGGTCATGAGCCAGTCCCGCCCATCCCGACGAGGTCGTGCCGATCCCGGGGACCAAGCGTCGCCGCTACCTGGAGGAGAACATCCAGGCGGCCGAGTTGACCCTCGACGCCGAGGATCTGGCGCGGATCGACGAGGCCGCGCCAGTCGGCGTGGCCGCCGGGGACCGCTACGCGGACATGACGCCCCTCGGGCGCTGATCCGCCGCGGTCTGAACGCACTGCGGACACGGCAAGACCGCAATCAGGGCTTGCCCATCCCCGCCGTCCGCTATACAAACTTCATATGCCACGTGCAATCTGGAGCGGCGCCATCAGCTTTGGACTGGTCAACGTGCCGGTCAAGCTCTACAGCGCCACCTCGCCCAAGACCGTGAGGTTTCATCAGCTCTCCCGCGAGACGGGGTCGCGCATCCGCCAGAAGCGCGTCGATCCCAGCACCGGCGACGAGGTCGCCTTCGAGGACATCGTCAAGGGCTATGAGGTCACCCCGGATCGCTACGTGATCATCGAGCCCGAGGAGCTGGACGCGCTCGACCCCAAGGCCACGAAGACCATCGACATCGAGGAGTTCGTCGACCTCGACGAGATCGATCCGATCTACTACGACCACTCCTACTATCTGGCCCCCGCGACGGGCGGCGCCAAGGCCTACCGGCTGCTGCTGGAGGCGATGCGGGAGGCGGGTAAGGTGGCGATCGGCAAGATCGTGATCCGCTCCAAGCAGCAGCTGTGCGCGCTGCGGCCCACCGGCGAGGCGATGGCGCTGTCCACGATGCTCTTCGGCGACGAGGTCCTGCCCCCGGACCGCATCGACGAGCTCGACGCGCTGGAGGAGGCCGAGGCCAGCAAGCGCGAGCTGACCATGGCCCAGCAGCTCATCGACTCGCTGTCGGCGGAGTTCGACCCCGAGAAGTTCAAGGACGAGTACCGCGAGCGCGTGCTGGACCTGATCGAGCGCAAGGCCGCCGGCGAGGAGATCGCCGTCCAGCCCGAGGCCGAGGAGGAAGTGCCCGCCCCGGATCTGATGGCGGCGCTGGAGGCCAGCCTCGCCGAGGTGCGCAGCGGCAGCTCCGACAAGCCGGAGTCCGGCACGTCATCGGGCAAGAGCACCAAGCGCTCGAGCTCGGCCAAGGCGAGCTCCTCGAAGTCGAGCTCCTCCAAGTCATCGGGCGCCAACGGCGCCAAGTCGTCGGGCACCAAGCGCCCGAGCCGGGCCAAGGCGAAGTCCTAGCCAACTCTCAGGCTTCCTGCAGCTGACACCGAACTTCGGTTCGGTACGATTTGCGCGCTGGCCGCAGTGCCTTCCTGCCCACCCTCTCGACCAGGCACCGCCATATGTACCGTTTCGGAGACGGGCCCCACCCGTCCACTGGTCTCTACGACCCCACGAATGAGCATGATGCGTGCGGGATCGCCCTCGTCGCCAAGCTGTGGGGCGAGGCCAGCCACGCCGTGGTCGAGAAGGCCCTCGAGGCGCTGGAGAACATGGAGCACCGCGGAGCCGAGGGCGCCGATCCCAACACGGGCGACGGCGCGGGCATCCTGCTCCAGATCCCCGACGCGTTCATCCGCGGCGCCGTTGCGGGCATCGAGCTACCGCCTCCGGGCCGCTACGGCGTGGGCGTCTGCTACCTGCCGGGCGATCCCGAGCGCCGCCGGGCGTTCGAGCAGCTGATCGACCAGACCGTCGCCGCCGAGGGCCAGAAGGTCCTGTGGTGGCGCGACGTGCCCGTTGACGACCGCTACGTCGGCGAGACCGCGCGCCTGTCGGCCCCCGTCATCCGCCAGGTCATCGTCCAGGCCGGCGACGACGTCGAGGATCAGGGCACGTTCGAGCGCAAGCTCTACGTGATCCGCCGGGTGATCGAACGGGCTGCCGGCACCGAGATCTCGCTCCCCAGCTTCTCCAGCCGGACGATGGTCTACAAGGGCATGCTCACCGCGCCCCAGTTGCCCCGGTACTTCCCGGACCTGCGCGACCCCCGTGTTGCCTCGCGCTTGGCCCTGGTGCACTCGCGCTTCTCCACGAACACCTTCCCGAGCTGGGAGTTGGCCCATCCCTACCGGATGGTCGCCCACAACGGGGAGGTCAACACCCTGCGCGGCAACGTCAACTGGATGCGCGCCCGGGAGTCGCAGCTCACCTCCGAGTTGTTCGGCGAGGACCTGAGCAAGGTGCTGCCGGTCGTGCGCAGTGGCGGCTCTGACTCGGCCACGCTGGACAACGTCCTGGAGCTCCTGGTGCTCAGCGGGCGCTCCATCGCCCACGCGATGATGATGATGATCCCCGAGGCCTACCGCACGCGGACCGACATCGACCCCGACGTCAAGGGCTTCTACGACTTCCACTCGTGCCTGATGGAGCCCTGGGACGGCCCCGCGGCGGTCGCGTTCACCGACGGCCGCATGGCCGGCGCGGTGCTCGACCGCAACGGATTGAGGCCCGGCCGCTGGGTCCAGGACACCGAGGGCTACGTGGTCCTGGCCTCGGAGACCGGGGTGATCACCGTGGCCCCCGAGCACGTCCAGCGCAAGGGGCGACTGGCCCCCGGCAAGCTGTTCCTGCTCGACCTCGAGGACGGCCGGATCGTCGAGGACGAGGAGGTCAAGCGCCGCGTCGCCCGGCGCAAGCCCTACGGCGAGTGGTACGAGCGATCGATGGTCGCCATCGACGACCTACCCGAGCGTCAGCCGCGCGTGCCCCGCGTCGAACCCCTGCGCTCCAAGCAGCTGGCCTTCGGCTACTCGCAGGAGGACCTGCGGCTGATCATCGCCCCGATGGCCTCCATGGGGGAGGAGCCCGTCGCCAGCATGGGCAACGACGCCGCCCTGGCGGTGATGTCCGACCGCCAGCCGCCCCTGTTCTCCTACTTCAAGCAGCTGTTCGCGCAGGTGACCAATCCGCCGGTCGACCCGCTGCGCGAGAGCGTCGTCATGAGTCTGCAGACCGGGGTCGGTGCCGAGGTCAACCTGCTGGCCGAGACGCCCGACCAGGCCCACCAGCTGGTCATGCCCCAGCCGATCCTGCGCAACGCCCAGCTGGAGAAGCTGCGTCAGGTCTCGCACGAGATCTTCGACGCCGCCACCGTCGACATCACCTGGCCGATCGAGGACGGTCCCGACGGGATGGTGCGGCGGCTGGATGCCCTGTGCCAGGAGGCCTACAACCAGGTCGACCACGGGGCCAACATCCTCATCCTGTCTGACCGCAACCTCGGGCCCGAGCGGGTGGCGATGCCCTCGCTGCTGGCCGTCGGCGCCGTCCACCATCACCTCGTGCGGGCCGGAACGCGGCTGCGCACCGGGCTGGTCATCGAGTCCGGTGAGCCGCGCGACATCCATCACATGGCGACGCTCATCGGCTACGGGGCGTCCGCCATCAACCCGTACCTCATGTTCGAGTCCCTGGACGAACTCGCCGACCGCTCGCTGCTGCCGGAGGACCTCGAGCGCGAGGAGGCCGAGGAGCGGATCGTCAAGGCGATCGGCAAGGGCCTGCTCAAGACGATCTCCAAGATGGGGATCTCCACCATCCAGTCCTACTGCGGCGCGCAGATCTTCGAGGCCGTCGGGCTCGAGCGTGACGTCATCGACGAGTACTTCACCGGGACCGCCAGCCGCATCGGCGGCGTCGGCCTGGAGGTGCTCGCGGCCGAGGCCCTGGGCCGCCACTTCCGCGCCTACCCGCGCACCGAGCGCGAGGTGCTGCCCGTCGGCGGTGTCCTGCAGTGGCGGCGCGACGGGGAGCGCCACATCTGGAATCCGGACACGATCGCCAACCTCCAGCATGCGGTCCGCGCCAAGGCGGGCAACGGCAACGGCGCCGGCGTGGGCGCAGGCGGCATCGCGCGCGACCCTCAGGAGGCCTACGACGAGTTCGCTCGCCAGGCCAATGACGAGTCCACTCGTACGGCCGCGCTGCGCGGCCTCATGAAGTTCCGCTTCGCCGAGGCGCCGATCCCGCTGCACGAGGTCGAGTCCGCCGAGGAGATCGTCAAGCGCTTCTCCACCGGCGCGATGAGCCTCGGCTCGCTGTCGCGCGAGGCCCACGAGACGCTGGCCATCGCCATGAACCGGCTCGGTGGCAAGTCCAACACGGGCGAGGGGGGAGAGGACCCCTCCCGCTTCACCCCCGACGAGAACGGCGACCTGCGCCGCTCCGCGATCAAGCAGGTGGCCTCCGGGCGCTTCGGCGTGACCATCGACTACCTGGTCAACGCCGACCAGCTTCAGATCAAGATGGCCCAGGGCGCCAAGCCCGGCGAGGGCGGCCAGTTGCCCGGCCACAAGGTCGACGACTACATCGCCAAGATCCGCTTCTCGACACCCGGGGTGGGCCTCATCTCGCCGCCCCCGCACCACGACATCTACTCCATCGAGGACCTCAAGCAGCTCATCTACGACCTGCGCTGCGCCAATCCCACGAGTTCGGTGTCGGTCAAGCTCGTGTCCGAGGTGGGGGTCGGCACGGTCGCCGCGGGCGTGGCCAAGGCCAACGCCGATCACGTCACCATCTCCGGGCACGACGGCGGCACGGGCGCGTCGCCGCAGTCCTCCATCCAGTCGGCGGGGGTGCCGTGGGAGATCGGGCTGGCCGAGACCCAGCAGACGTTGCTGCTCAACGACCTGCGCAGCCGGATCACCGTCGAGGTGGACGGTCAGATGAAGACCGGGCGCGACGTGGTCATCGGGGCGCTGCTGGGCGCCGACGAGTTCGGCTTCTCGACCGCCCCGCTGATCGCGATGGGCTGCATCATGATGCGCGTCTGCCATCTCAACACCTGCCCGGTCGGCATCGCCACCCAGAACCCGGAGCTGCGGGCGCGCTTCGAAGGGACCCCCGAGCACGTCGTGGCCTACCTGATGTTCATCGCCGATGAGGTGCGGGGGCTGATGGCGCGGCTCGGCGTACGGCGCTTCACCGACCTCATCGGGCGCGCGGACCTGCTCGAGACCGACGACGCGGTGGACCACTGGAAGTCGCGGGGCGTCGACCTGTCGATGATCCTCGGCACCATCGACCTCCCGCCCGAGGTGCCGCGCTCGCGCACCCGCAAGCAGGTGCCGGTGCTCGATGACGCGCTGGACTGGGAGCTCGTGCAGCTGTGCTCACCCGCCATCGAGCGCGCCGAGAAGGTGCGCCAGGGCCCGATCCCGGTCCGCAACGTCAACCGCACGGTCGGCGGCATCCTGTCCGGTGAGATCGCGCGCCAGCGCGGGGCGGCCGGGCTGCCCGAGGGCACCATCGACATCTCGTTCTCGGGCTCGGCGGGTCAGAGCTTCGGAGCGTGGCTCGCGCCGGGCGTGATCTTCTCGCTGCGGGGCGAGACCAACGACTACACGGGCAAGGGACTGTCAGGGGGCATCGTCTCGGTGCGTCCGCCCGAGACGGCGCTGTTCCGCGCCGAGGAGAACACGATCGTCGGCAACACCGTGCTGTACGGCGCCACCGCCGGGCGCGCGTTCATCCGCGGTCTGGCGGGCGAGCGCTTCGCGGTGCGCAACTCCGGCGCCCATGCCGTCGTGGAGGGGGTCGGCGACCACGGCTGCGAGTACATGACCGGCGGCCGCGTCGTGGTCCTGGGAACGACGGGCCGCAACTTCGCCGCCGGCATGAGCGGCGGCATCGCGTACGTCTATGACCGCGACAATCGGTTCAAGGGACGCTGCAACCTCGAGCTCGTTGAACTGGAGGAGCTCGACGAGAGCGGCGCCGCCGAGGTCAAGACGCTCATCTCCGAGCATGCCCAGCGGACCGGATCGCTGCGCGCGCGCAACATCCTGGCCTCGTGGGATCGCGAGTGCCAGCGGTTCGTCAAGGTGATGCCGCGCGACTACAAGCGAGTGCTGGAGGAGCGCCGAGACTCCGAGCAGTCCGAGGAGGAGAGAGTCAGAGCCTGAGTAGGGCTCGGCTACCCTCCAGCGCTCCATGGGCGAGCTCGGCGCATTCCTCAAGATCCACCGGGTCGGCTTTGACAAGCGCGATCCCCGCCGCCGCGTGGGCGACTACAAGCAGTACTTCGGGCTCCAGCCGGAGACCGAGCTGCGTCGCCAGGGCGCGCGGTGCATGGATTGCGGGGTGCCGTTCTGCCATGAGGGTTGCCCGCTGGGCAACCTCATCCCCGACTGGAACGACCTCGTCTACCGCGACAAGTGGCGCGACGCCATCGAGCAGCTGCACGCCACCAACAACTTCCCAGAGTTCACCGGGCTCATCTGCCCGGCGCCGTGCGAGTCGGCCTGCGTGTTGGCCATCAACGACGACCCGGTGACGATCGAGCAGATCGAACTGTCGATCATCGAGCGCGCCTTCGCCGAGGGGTGGGTGGTGCCCCACGCGCCCGATCGGCGCTCGGGCCGCACCGTGGCCGTCGTGGGATCGGGCCCGGCCGGCCTGGCGGTCGCCGCCGAGCTCAATCAGTGCGGGCATTCGGTCACCGTCTTCGAGCGCGACGAGGGCCCCGGCGGCCTGCTGCGCTTCGGTGTGCCCGACGCGAAGCTGGAGAAGTGGATCATCGACCGGCGGGTGGCCATCCTCGAACAGGAGGGCATCGAATTCGTCTACGACACCGAGGTCGGGACCGACATCACCGCCGAGGAGCTCGATGAGCGCTTCGACGCCGTCGTCATCGCCATCGGCAGCCGCGTCTCGCGCGACCTCGACGTCCCCGGCCGGGAGCTTCACTCGATCCATCCGGCGATGGATTACCTCTACCAGCGCAACCGCTGGGTCGCCGCCCAGCAGGGCCGCCCCTCGCGGCCCCCGCGAGGCGGGCACGGAGATCACCGCCGCCGGCAAGAAGGTCATCGTCATCGGCGGCGGCGACACGGGGATGGACTGCATCTCCAACTCGCACCGCGAGGGTGCGCGCAGCGTCGTGATGCTCGACGTCTACGCGCAACTGGGCGACCCCAAGCGCGACCCGCGCGCGCCGTGGCCGCTGCCGCCCAAGCGCACCGCCACCACCTACGCGTTGGACGAGGGCGGCAAGCGGCGCTGGGGCACCGAGGTCACCGGGTTCGGTGGAACCGGCCAGGGCTCGGTCAGCCACGTGTACGCGCGCCAGGTGACCGGCAGCTCGTCGCGAGATCTGACGCCGGTCCCGGGCAGCGAGTTCGTGCTCGAGGCCGACCTCGTGCTCATCGCCATCGGCTTTGAGCACCCCGAGTACGAGGGCCTGGTCCAGCAGGCCGGCGTGGTCCTCGACCACCGCGGCAACATCGAGACCAACCAGACCTACCGGACCAATCTGGGGCGCGTCTACGCGTGCGGTGACGCGCGCATCGGGCAGTCGTTGGTGGTCACCGCGATCTCCGAGGGACGCAAGTGCGCCCGGGTCGTCAACGCCGATCTGGGGGGCAGCCCGATGGACGCCGACCGCGAGCGTCTGGCCGTCGGGGCGTGGAGCGGGGACCCCGATCAGAGCCTGCGCCACCAGGCCGAAGCTGCCGGAACTGTCCGTCCCGGGGAGGAGTTCTTTACCGGTCCCGCGACCCGTGATCGCTGATCGGATTCTTCTCCACGGACGCGATGGAAGCTGATACGTTAACTTGCGGTGGTGCGGCCCGTCCGCTGTGCCTAGGCAAAATTGTTCGGGGCATTGAGGTTTACTCAAGGCTTGGGACGGGGAAACTCGCCCCTGTCGGTCAGGGAACTGCGCCCCCACTTCCCTGACTCTCCGGGGGGCCCAGATGGATCTGGGCCCCCCGGTCCTTTTTGAGGCCCGGGGGACCCGTCGACTGGCGCCCCTGACCGCACGCCGGGGGCCCTGACCGTAGGGCCGGCGGCCCGACTGCCGCGTATGCGACCGTGTGTGAATGGGATCTCCCGTGCTCGCCCCGGTCCTCGCCGCGGTGGTCGACGGGCAGGGGTCGATCCACCGCCACGGCAGCTCGATCGCCGACACGATCAGCAACTTCTTCTCCTCGGCGGGGACGTTCTTCTCGCAGCTGGCGAGTCTGAGCTGGCTGCCACTGCTCCTCGGCCTTGCCTTCTACAGCCTCTACCTGCTGCTGCGCTCGCGTGCGCTGTTCAACGCCGTGTCGTGCCGCCTATCCGGGGGAGAGCGTTCGCTGGCGTGACGTGTGGGGCGGCTACATGGTCGGCTACGCGGTCAACAACGTCTTCCCGCTCGGCGGGGGCAACGTGGTCCAGTTGTTTCTCACGCGGATCTCGATCCCAGCCTCGAGCTACCCCACGCTGGCCAGCGCGCTGTGGACCGGCACGCTGTTTGACTGGTTCATGGGCCTGCTGGTCATGTGCTTCGCCTTCACGCAGGGCGTGTTCCCCAAGCCGCCGGACTTCTCCCAGCTGCCGGCCTTCGACATCAGCTTCTTCGCGTCACACATGCGCTTCACGCTCTTCTTCCTCACGGTCCTGGGGGTCGTGTTCGTCGCGGCCTTCGCCCTGCTGTCGGCCAAGGTCCGCGCCTTCTGGCAGCGCATTCGCCAGGGCCTGACGATCCTGTCGGACCGCCGCCGCTACCAGCGTGAGATGTGCCGGTGGCAGTTCGCAAGTTGGATCGCGCGCTTTGCCGCCTACTGGGCGCTGCTCGACGCGTTCCATATCGGCGGCTCGGTGCGCAATGCGCTGCTCGTGCTGGCCGTCCAGGTGATCGCCTCGGTGTTCCCCTTCACCCCCGGCGGCGCCGGGGTCCAGCAGGCGCTGCTGCTGCAGATCTTCGCCCACAACCCCTACGTCGCCGCGTTCTCCGTCGGCCAGCAGATCGCCACGGCGGCTCTCAGCGCCGGCCTGGGGTTCGGGGCGCTCGTGTTCATCTTCCGCTTCCGCAGCTTCAAGGAGGTGATGGCGCGGGCCCGCGCGCCACCGGCGTGGCGAGGACCCGGAGACAGCGGAGCCGCCCGATGGCGGAGCGGGCCCCGACGGCCGTCGGCGCGGCCCGGTCAGCCGGCGCTGTGAGTGGCGGTGATCTGCAGCGGGCCGCCGTTGCAGCCGCGGGCGGTCAGCGTGCCCGTGGCCTTCGCATTGGCGAAGCGGAGCCTGAGGCTCACGCCCGACTGCGTGACTGACGCCCCGCCCTGGGTGCCGATGAACACGTCCAGCGTGCCCTGCAGGCCGTTGCACTTGGCGATCGCGTCCGGCAGCCGGATCGCGGTTGCCAGCCGCCCGCCGGCCCGCACGTTGAAGGTCGAGCGCTCGCCGCCGGCGTAGCGCAATGACCAGTTCCCGTTGGCGACGGTGTGGCGGACCGCCGGATGCATGTGCCAGGTCATCGTGCCGTGGCAGGAGGGGAGCGCGAATCGGCTCCCGAGGGTCGCCGAGCGCTTGCCGGTGAGCGCCCCCTCCAGGCCGAACCGCTGCAGGCCAAGGTCGCCGTGGTCGCCGAGGACCGAGGGCAGCCGTCCGGTGATGATCGACTCCCGATAGTGCGCGGGATCGGTCGGGCAGGCGTTCGGCCGGAGCATGACGAGGTCCTGGATCCCGTACTGGGGGACGCCCGCACGCTGCCGGTGGACCGCGTCGAGAACGAGGTTGAAGCTGGCCTCAAAGCCGCCGGCGGTGCCTTCCCAATCGCCCTGGACGGGGATGAACGGCCGGCCCTGGCCGGGCACGACGGCGGGTGGGGTGGGCTTGGACGGCTGGACCGGCGGGGGTGCCGCGGAGGTCGCGGTCGCCATGGCCGCCGCAAGCGCGGCCACGGTCACGGCGGCGGCCGCGGCTGACGACAGCCGGTGTCTGTTGCGACGAGTGAGCATCGGTCCCCCTTCACGCTGGTGTCCACGGTGCGCCAAAACCTCGGCAATCCTATCCATACCTCACGACGCGGCGGCGCTGCGCACGGCTTCGAGGCGGCCAGCCGGCGGCGGCGCGGCGCGCCGGTCGCCTTCCGCGAGGCGGACCTATAGTTGATACGGCCCGCCCGCACCATCGCCGATGCCGACCTTCTGCCGCCACAACCGCCTCGTTCAGAACTGCCCGATCTGCTCCAAGGAGCAGGACGTGGAGATGCGTCCCGTGGTGTCCCCGGCCGGACAGAACGCGCGCGCCGCGCGGCCGGTGGGATCGTCCGGCGCGGGCACGTCGAGCCGGCGGGGCGCGACGTCACGCTCGGGGTCCGGGCGGACCTCGGGCGGACTCACCGTGCGGCGTCTATCGCGCTCGGCCGAGGATGGGTTTCGGTCGGCGCTCGTGCCGGGCCTGCGCTCGGGCGACGACGCGCAGCGCCTGGCCGAGGAACTGGCCTTCGCCGCGACCCGGCTGCTGCGGCTGCAGAGCGATCCGCCTGGGCTCTACGCCGAGGTGGGGGACCCCTCGGGCCCGATCGAGGAGCGCACCTGGCTGGCCTTCCTCATCGCCTATCTGGGCCCGGTCGACGGCGCGGATCCGTTCGCCGACATTGCGCAGGCGCGGACGCCCTGGAGCGGCGGCGAGGCACCCCATCTCGACAACGTCGTCATGGGGCCCCGGACCGCCCACGAGCCCGAGCGGGGTCAACGGACGATCGACGCCTACCGCGCCTGGGCGCAGCGCGCCGGATCGCAGGAGGCCGCCTTCAGCGGCGATGCCGCGTGGACGCCTGAGCGGCGCTTCGCCCGCGTCTTCGAGCGGTTGGCGCTGCCCGGCCTGCATCGCGGCGCGCGCTGTGATCTGCTCGTGACGCTCGGACATCTGGGCGTGTATGACCTCACCGCCGGCGCGCTGGGGTTTGGCGGCAACGACCCGGTGACCCTGGCCGCCAAGCGCGTGCTGGGCATCGGCGACACGTTGCTGCTCGAGCGCCGCGCCGCAGAACTGGCGGCGGCCTGCGAGTTGCCCTTGGCGGCGCTCGACCTGGGTCTGTTCAACTGGGAACGTGGGTCACGCACCGGGATGGGGATCGACCCCGAGAGCGAGCCGGACCCGGAGTTGCTCAGCGGGGCGCTGGCCGCGCTGGGACTCTGACGCGCCGCTTACCTTCGGACGTCTAGCCTTACGCCTTAGAGATGTTCGCCCTTCTACTGCTCATCGTGTGGCCGGTCGCGGAGCTGTTCGTGGCCATCAAGGTCGCGGACGCGATCGGCGTCCTGCTGACCGTGATCCTGCTCCTCGTCAGCTGGCCGGTCGGAATGTGGCTGACCAAGGCCGAGGGACGCGCGGCGTGGCGGCGGCTCAGCACCGCCGTCGCCGCTGGACGTCCCCCGGGCCGCGAGGTGATCGATGGCGCCCTCGTGCTGGCCGGCGGGATCCTGCTGATCGTCCCGGGGTTCATCACCGATGTGCTCGGGCTGGCGCTCCTGGCACCGACACGGGCCCTCGCACGGACGGCGATCGTGCGCAACTTCCAGAGTCGTCTGGTGGTCGCCGCCAGCCGGTTCTCTGGGTCGCCTCGCTCGCACTACGACGTCGACTCGACCGCCACCGACCTCGACAGCCCGCAGCTGCACGGATGAGCCTCAGCGCCGCCAACCATCTGCGAACGCTGGCCTTCGGCGATGTGGAGGGTGGGTTCTGGGGTGCGGCGGTGCACGCCGCCCACCCCGTGTTCGTGTTCGGCGACTCCACCGGCGCCACCTGGTCGGCCGCGCTGTCGTCCGAAGGTTGGAGCGCGGAGGGCGTGGGCTGGAGGCTGACCGGCGAGGGCGTGGAGCTGCACGTCGTCCCCGGGGGGGAGGGCGAGGAGATGGAATCCGAGGAGCCCGAGGACTCGGGCGCGGACCTCAGCGGCTGTGACGAGCTCTGCCGCGTCCGCGGCACCGTCGCGGTGCAGGGCACCGAGCGCACGATCGACTGCGTCGGCACCCGGTGCGTCATTGGCGGCGTCGACGCGGGCTCGCTGGGATCGGCGCGCATGGTGTCGGGCTGGTTTGACTCCGACGAGGCATTCATGTTGCTGGCGCTGCGCGCCGCCGAAGCGACCGGCAACGAGTCTGATCTCATCGCCGCGACCCTGTTCGATCCGGAGGGCTGGGTGCCGGTGGACGATCCGCGCCTGTCGACGACCTACGCCGAGTCGGGCCTGCCGTCTCGCACCAACCTCGAGCTGTGGGTGGGCGAGGGCGAGAACGAGTTTCCCCGCCGTGTCGCCGGGGAGGCGGCAGGCGACGGCGCGGTCCTCGCCACCGAGGAGACGGAGCTGCGGGTCATCCCGCTGCGCTGTCACAGCCGCGGGCGCGAGGGCACCGGCGTGTACGTGCTCGCCACGTTCTAGTGGAGGGGCCACGAGTGGAGGGGCCACGCGTGGCCGGTCACGGATGACTGTGGCCGCCGTGATCAGCGACTTTGGGGGCGTGCTCACCTCGCCGCTGCTGGGTGCGTTTCAGGCCTTTCAGGAGACCTCCGCGGTGCCCCTGGCAGAGCTCGGGACGGCGATGGCCGCGATCGCCGCACGCAGCGGCGTCAACCCGCTCTTCGAGCTGGAGACCGGCCGGCTGACGGAGAGCGACTTCTTGACGGAGTTGGGCGAGCAGCTCTCCGGACAGCTGGGGCGGACGGTGGACATGAGCACCTTCGGCGAGCGCTACTTCGCCAAGCTGGAGCCCAACGAGCCGATGATCGGCTACATGCGCGAACTGCGTGAGCGCGGGTACAAGCTGGCCATCTGCACCAACAACGTCCGCGAGTGGGCGCATCGGTGGCGCGCCATGCTGCCGGTCGATGAGATCTTCGATGTCGTCGTCGACTCGGCCTTCGTGGGGGCACGTAAGCCCGAGCCGCGGATCTACGAGCTGACGCTTGAGGCCCTCGGAGTGGACGCCGGCTCGGCGCTGCTCATCGACGACATCGAGGCCAACTGCGACGGCGCCCGTGCCGTGGGGCTGGGCGCGGTGTGGTTTCAGAGCACGGAGCAGGCGATCGGCGACACCGAGGCGGCGCTTCAGCGGTGAGCCGGCGGTTTGCCTGGGTGGCCGGTGGGGCCGCGGCACTGCTCTGCGGTGCCGCGGCCGTGGTGGCGATCGTCCTCGGCGACTCGTCGCGGTCGGCTCCAGACCCCAAGCCGGCCCGATTGGCCAGCACCGTGACGCCCACCCTCCCCGCCGATCCGCCGCATTCCGGGGACCCCAAGGTCTCGGTGGCGGTGCGGAGCCGCACCGCGGGGGCGCCGATACCGTCCGGGTTCCTCGGGTTCTCCTTCGAGTTTCAGGGCGTACGGTCCTACACCGGCTCTGACCCCGCGCAGGTCAACCCGGTGCTCGTCCAACTCATCCGCAACCTCACCCCGGGCCAGGCCCCGGTGCTGCGGATCGGCGGCAACAGCACCGACGTCTCGTACGTGACCGGTCCGGGCGTCAAGCGCCTGCCGTATGTGGGCTACCACCTGACCCCCAGCTGGATGGCCACCACGGGTGCGCTGGCGAAGGCCACCGGCGCGCGGATGATCATGGGCCTCAACCTGGCGGCCAACGATCCCGCGCTGGACGCGGCTGAGCTGCGCGACTACGCCGACGCACTGCCTGAGGGCTCCATCGCGGCGGTCGAGATCGGCAACGAGCCCAACATCTACAACAAGGTCACCGTCTACCACACCGCGGCGGGCGACCCCGTACACGCGCGGCCTCGGAGCTTTGGCTACGCGCAGTTCCGCACGCAGTTTCAGGCGATCGCGCGTCGCACCCTGCCGCTGAAGCTGGCTGGGCCCGCGCTCGCGGTCGGACCGACGGCGGGCCCGGGCTCCTGGGTCGACAGCGTGTCGGACCTTCTGCGCCGCCAGCCGCGCTTGACGACGATGACCGTCCACCGCTATCCGCTGCGCAACTGCTTCGTGCCCCCAAGCTCGCCCCAGTACCCGACGATCGCCCATCTGCTCTCCGGCTACTCCACGGAGACGCTGGCCGCCGGGGTCAAGCGCTGGGTCGCGTTGGCGCACGCCCAGGGCCGCCGGCTGCGTGTCGACGAGCTCAATTCGGTCGCCTGCCGCGGCAAGGCCGGGGTGTCGGACAGCTTCGCCAGCGCGCTGTGGGTGACCGACGCGTTGTTCAGCCTGGCTCGCGCGGGGGTCGACGGGGTCAACCTGCACACGCTGCCCGACGCCGCCTACGAGCTGTTCGCCTTCAGCCACCGCGGCGGTCACTGGCAGGCCCAGGTGCGCCCGGTCTACTACGGGCTGCAGCTGTTCGCGCAGGCGGCGCCTCCGGGCGCGCGGCTGCTCGCGGTGTCGCGACGCGGGGCCGACGCGGGCCTGAGCGTGTGGGCGACGCGGGCGCCTGACCACCGCGTGCGCGTCGTGGTCATCAACAAGAGCCGATCGCGGCGCAAGACGGTGACGGTGACCCTGCCCTCCGGCGCGGGCACGACCGCGACCGTCGAGCGCATGCTGGCGCCCAGCGCGGCCGCCAAGAGGGGCGTGTCGCTCGGAGCGCGCAGCTACGGTGCGACGACGACGACGGGCGAGCTGCGCCCGGCCGAACTGGCGCCCGCCACCGTGGCGCGACATCGTGTCACGCTCTCGGTGCCACGTGCGAGCGCGGCGCTGCTCACCGTCGGCTAGCGCCTCAGGACACCGTCAGTTCTCGGCGCCGAGGCGGTCCCAGCAGTACAACTCCAGGCACTCGGCGGCCAGCGACCGGCACCGCTCGTCCGACAGCCACGGCAGCACGGTGTCAAACGCCTGTTCCTCGCCGACGCCGGCCTCGAACGCCTCCTCGCCACGGAACCCGGCGGCGATCTTCAGCGCCTCGCGCCGATTCTCGCCGAGCGTGGGGTACACGTTGACCAGGAACTCCTTGCTCGGCAGGGGATGCCCAACCTCCAACGACACGTGCCACGCGGCCAGCAGCGACAGGTCGTGCTCGTCCAGGTCCGCCACCGCCTTGGCGTAGTGCGAATCCAGCTCGCTCTCCGGGATCTCATCGACCCACGCCCGGACCACCTCGCCCAGGATCTGACGGCGCGCCTCGCGGCCGACAGAGTCGGCAATCACGCGGATCGCGTTCTGAGGTTCTATGAAGCAGAGGGTCATTGCAGCTCTCACCTAGGGAATGCGAATGCGGCGAAAGGTAGGGATGACCCCGGACGGAGCCGCGCGGGCGCGAATAGCGCGCAGACCGGACGTGATCGCCCGGCGCTGCATGCAGCGGTTCGGCTCCGGGCCGCGATGCAGGTGCTGCGAGCGCCGTTAGGCCAGCGCGGCTGCCGGGCCGTCGAGCTCCAGGTTGACGCCCGGGAGCTTGTGAAGGCCGACCAATTCGATGAGCGTCCGGATCTGCGGCTGGGGCCCGCACAGCCGGACTCCGCACCCGTGGACTCGCAGCCGCCGCGCCAGCATGACCAGGTCGATCATCAGCGACGCGTCGGCGAACACGAGCTCGGACAGGTCCACGCGCACGTCCTTCTGCGCACGGATGGCCCTGATCAGTGCCCGGCGGCGGCAGCCCTGCGTCGTGCGGTCCTCGTCGCCGGCGCAGCGCAGTACGGGCGGTGTGTCATCAAAGACGACGATCCCGGAAACCTACTCAAATCCACCGGTCGTTGTCCAGCCGATCGATCAAATGTCATGTGAGCGGGCACATCTCGATGACAAAAGCGGTTTCGGCGACCGCTGTCCGGTCGTTCTACACTGACGGGCATGGCAACAGTTGATGAAGTGACGGACGCGCTGCGCGAGGTGATCGACCCCGAGCTGGGCCTTGATTTCGTCGAGCTCGGCCTCATCTACGAGGTCGCGGTCGACGGTGGCCAGGTCAACGTCACCTACACGCTCACCAGCCCCGGCTGCCCGATCGGTCCTCAGGTCTCTGAGCAGATCGAGGAGTTCGTCCTCGATCTCGACGGGGTGGAGGACGTGCAGTCGACGATGACCTTCACGCCGCCGTGGACGCCCGAGCTCATGAGCGAGGACGCCAAGTTCGCGCTCGGCTTCTAGGCCGGCGCCGAAAGCTCACCTGAGGCGCGCCTTCGCGCCCGCGCCGCTCACGCTCCGGGGTGCAGCTCCCGGTTGAGGTCGATCGCGCGGATGTCATGCTCGCCGGGGAGTTTGGCCAGCACCGACAGCGCGACGTCGCGCACCTCGCGCTCCTGGCGCCCGAGATCGTCCACCAGCGACTTCAGTGCCGTGTGCACGATCTTGAGCTGAGCCGCGGTGAGTTCCAGATGGAAGGCAATCTCCCCCGGCTTGATCAGAATGTCGTCTTCCACAGGGGCTCCTTTGGGGGTTTGTCTCAGTCCTGGGTTCGCTTACGGGCGGGGCGGGAGCCTCGCTCGCGCTTGGCGCGCATGTCCGCCGCCGGCCCGCGCTTGGTCCGGCGGATGTGGTCGGCGGGGATGATCGGCGCGGGGCCGCCTTCCTCGACCGCGGGCGTGTCGGCCGGCGCCGTGCCGGTCTCGCTGCCGTTGGGGACCGGGTCCCGCCCACCCCGCCCACCCCGTCCGCCTCGCCCCTGCCGTCCGCGGGCGGCGGCGAGCAGTTCGGCCAGCGATGCCTCGATGCCGTCGGCGACGATCTCAATGTCCGGCATGGCGTCGTAGTCGCCCAACAGCCCGTAGTCCAGGCCGCCGTTGTAGGACATGATCGCGACCGCCAACGCGTGGTCCTCGGGCAGGAACGCGACCGGGAACAGGTCCTGAAGCTGGCGGCCCAGGAGGTAGAGCGGCAGCTGCGGACCCGGGATGTTGGTCACCAGCAGGTTGAACAGCCGGGTGGAGAAGTTCAGGCGACTGGCCTGCGCCAGGATCGTCGGTGGCGCGAGGTTGTTGACCGCCGCGAGCGTGGCCGCGCCCACGGCCTGCTTTGACTCCTTGAGGCCGTCCATCTCGCCGCGGATGAAGCGCAGTCTTGACACCGGGTCGTCGATGTAGACCGGCAGGGGGCCGCGCATCACCGTGAGCTGGTTGCCCAGGCTCCCGCGCTGATCCTTGGTTCGCACCGAGACCGGCACCAGCGCGCGCATCTCCAGCCCCTCGGTGCGCACGCCGCGCGAACGCAGCCACTGGCCCAGTGCGCCGGAGACGACGGTGAGCACCACGTCGTTGACGGTGCCGCCGAGCGCGTCCTTGATCTCCTTGTAGTCGGCCAACTGCTGGCGCACCACCGCAAAGCGGCGGTGAGGGCCGATCGGCACGTTGAGCGGAGTCTCGGGAGCCGGGTTCAGTCCGGCCCACACCAGCTCGCCCAGTCCCTCCAGCACGTCGCGCGCGAGCTGCAGCGACGTCGCCGGCCGGGTGGCGGCGACGACCGCGCGTGTCATCAGCGAGGCCGAGGTGGTGACCGCGCCGCGTGCGCCGGCCAGGACCAAGCCGGCCGAGGACGGCTCGGGCTCGGGTCGCCACGGCTCCAGCTCGGCTCCATCCTGACCCTCGGGCTCGCGTTCGACGTCGAAGAGCACCGAGGCGAGGTCGACCCCGGAGATCCCGTCCACCAGGGCGTGGTGGGTCTTGGAGATGAGCGCGAAGCGGTCGCCCTCGAGGCCCTCGACCAGCCAGTTCTCCCACAGCGGCTTGGAGCGGTCCAGTTGCTGGGAGGCGATCCGCGACGTCAGCAGGAAGAGCTGATCCTCGGTGCCCGGCGGAGGCAGCGCCGTGTGACGCACGTGGTACTCGAGGTTGAAGTCCGGATCGTCGACCCACAGCGGCCGCCCCGTCTCCAGCGGTGGCGTCGCCAGCTTCTGTCGGTAACGCGGCACGAGATGCAGACGCCCGCGGACGTGGTCGAGGAAGTCCTCGAAGGCCGGCGCCGGCCCCTCGAAGATGAGCACGCCGCCGATGTGCATGTGGGACGCGTGCCCCTCCTGGTGCAGGAATGACGCGTCGATCGAGGTGAGGCGGTCGAGGTGCTGCTGGGGCAAAATCCCGCTCCCGGAATGGATGGCTCCGAACGGCAAGCCTACTCGAAGGTAGCCGTGTGCAGTAGCGTGTGAGACGACGCCAAGATGCCCTGGGATTTCTCGACAGAGCCGGAGTTCGAGGCCAAGCTTGAGTGGATGCGCGGCTTCGTGCGCGAGCACGTGTGGCCGCTGGAGACGCTCATCGATGAGCTCGGCTGGGAGGGGCTGCGGCGCGCTGGCCAGCCCCTGCAGGAGCAGGTCAAGGAGCAGGGCCTGTGGGCCGCGCACCTGGACCCCGAACTGGGCGGACAGGGCTTCGGGCAGGTGAAGCTGGGCCTCATGCACGAGATCCTCGGCTCCAGTCCGATCGCGCCCCTCATGTTCGGCAACGCCGCGCCGGACTCGGGCAACTCCGAGATCCTGGCCATGGCCGGCACTCCGGAGCAGAAGGACCGTTACCTGCACCCGCTGCTGGCCGGCGACCTGAAGTCCGGCTTCTCCATGACCGAGCCCGACAGCGCAGGATCGGACCCGACGCTGCTCAAGACGCGGGCCGTGCGCGACGGCGACGACTGGGTCGTCAGCGGCCACAAGTGGTTCACGTCCAACGGCTCCATCGCCGACTTCCTGATCGTGATGGCCGTCACCGACCCCGAGGCGCGGCCGCACGCGCGCGCGTCGATGTTCGTCGTCGACACCGACGCCCCGGGGGTCAACATCATCCGTGACGTTGCCACCATGGAGCATCCCTACGAGAGCTTCGGGCGCTACGGCAACCACGCCGAGATCCGCTACGAGGACGTCCGGGTTCCCGGTTCGGCGCTGCTCGGTGCCGAGGGCGCGGGCTTCCTCATCGCCCAGCAGCGCCTGTACCCCGGCCGCATCCACCACTGCATGCGGTGGCTGGGCGTTGCCCGCCGCGCCTTCGACATGCTCTGCGAGCGTTCGCTGTATCGCTACGCCCACGGCTCGACGCTCTCAAAGCACGGCACCATCCAGAACTGGATCGCCGACTCCGAGGCCGAGATGACCGCGGCCCGGCTGATGACGCTGCACGCCGCCTGGAAGATGGACACCCAGGGCGTGATGGCGGCCCGCAAGGACATCGCGCTGATCAAGTTCTACGGTGCCAAGGTGCTTCACGACGTCGTGGACCGCGCGCTTCAGGCTCACGGCGGCCTGGGCTACTCCACCGACCTGCCGCTGGAGGCGATGTACCGCTTCGCGCGGGCAGCCCGGATCTACGACGGCCCTGACGAGGTCCACCGCGCGTCGGTCGCACGCCAGGTGCTGCGCGGCTACGAGGCCCCCGCGGACGAGGTCCCGTCGGAGTTCATCCCCGCGCGCCGAGAGGCGGCGCGCCGCCAGTTCGCCGATCTGCTCGACGCGGTCACCGCGAACGACTGACCGCGCTCCGGCATCCCTCGGCGACCGCTCAATCAGCGTTCTAGACTCCGGTCCGTGGGACACGTCCCAGAGACACTGCTGCTTGCGGCACCACGCGGGTATTGCGCCGGCGTCGACCGCGCCGTCCAGACCGTCGAGCGCTCGCTCGAGCTCTACGGCGCACCCGTCTACGTCCGCAAGGAGATCGTCCACAACAAGCATGTGGTCGAGCAACTGCGCAGCCGCGGTGCGGTGTTCGTCGACGCGGAGACCGAGGTGCCCGAGGGTGCGACGGTCGTGTTCTCGGCCCACGGTGTGGCGCCCAGCGTCCACGCCAACGCGCAGGCGCGCCGCCTGCACACGATCGACGCCACCTGCCCTCTGGTCACCAAGGTGCATCGCGAGGCCCTGAAGTTCGCGGCCGACGGCTACACGATCGTCCTCATCGGGCACGCCGGCCACGAGGAGGTCGAGGGCACGATGGGGGAGGCGCCCGAACACATCGTCCTCATCGAGGACGAGGCCGGCGTCGACGCGCTCGAGGTACGCGACCCCGAGAAGGTGGCCTACATCTCGCAGACGACGCTGTCGGTGGACGAGACGCGGGCCATCATCGCGCGCCTGCGTGAGCGCTTTCCGGCCATCGTCGGGCCGCGTACCGACGACATCTGTTACGCGACCACCAACCGGCAGGCGGCGGTCAAGCGGTTGGCCCAACAGGCCGACCTGGTGCTGGTGATCGGCTCGGGCAACTCGTCGAATTCCAACCGGTTGGTGGAGGTGGCCCGTGAGCTGGGCGCCGACAGCCACCTCATCGACAATGAGAGCCAGGTCCGGGAGGAGTGGTTAGAGGGCAAGCGGGTCGTCGGGATCACCTCCGGTGCCTCGGCCCCCGAGGAGCTCGTGCAGCGCCTGGTCCAGTTCTTCCGCGACCGGGGCACCACCGACGTGCGCGAACTCGAGGCGGTCCGCGAGGACGTGCGCTTCATGCTGCCCAAGACGATCCGTCAAGCGCCGGCCGCCGCCGCGTAAGGCCTCCGTGGTCACCCACGGGAGAGGTCACTAGGCCGGAGCGGGCCGCTGCGCACGCTGGTCGTCTCCGATCTGCATTTCGGCACGCATGCGGGCACGGACGTCCTGCGTGACCCCCGCTGTCGCGCGCCGTTGCTGTCGGCGCTCGAGCAGCTGCCAACGCCTTGTCCTGCTCGGCGACATCCTCGAGCTCCGGCACGGGCCCATGTACGAGGCGCTGGCTGCCGCTCGCGAGCCCCTGACCGAGATCGGCGCGGCGCTCGGGCCTGGCCGCGAGGTGGTCCTGCTCGCCGGCAACCATGACCACTATCTGGTGCATCCATGGAGCCAGCGGCGTGCCGCCGCGGGTCCGCCGCGCGCTCTGGAGCCCGAGACGGCGGTGGACTGGCTGGTCGGGGACCCGCTGGCTGACCTGGCGGCGATGCTCGCCCCCGCGCGGGTGCGGGCCGCCTACCCCGGGGTGTGGCTTCGCCCCGACGTGTGGGCCACTCACGGCCACTACCTCGACGTCCACATGACCGTGCCCAGCCTTGAGCGCCTGGGCGCCGGAGTCATGCGGCGCATCGTGACCGCGCCCGGGCGCGGATCTGGCTTGCGGCCCCCGGTCGCTGCCGAGGACTACGAGGCGATCCTCACACCCATCTACGCCTGGCTGCACGCCGTGGCTCAGGGCGCGGCCCCGGGGCGCGGACGCGGGCTGCAGGGCGGGTCGGTGCAGGGCTGGCAGGCGCTGACTGGGTCGCGGGAACGCCGCAGCGTGCGCGGGTCGGCCATCGCGGCGGCCTACCGCATGGCGATCGCCGCGCTCAACCGGGCCGGCCTTGGGCCCCTGCAGGCTGAGGTGTCAGGTCCTGCGCTGCGACGCTCGGGGCTGCGGGGCATGGATGAGGTCTGCGCCCGGCTGGGCGTGACCGCCCGCTACGTCATCTTCGGCCACACTCACCGGGCCGGCCCTCTGCCGGGCAACGACCAAACCGAATGGGTCACCTCGCACGGCAGCCGGCTGGTCAACAGCGGCTGCTGGGTCCACGAGCCGGCGTTCATGGGCCCCGACGCGTCGCAGAGCCCGTATCGGACGGGCTTCGCCGCCGTCCTCGACAGCGACGGCCCGCCGCGGCTGGTCAACCTTCTCGATCCGGGTCGGCCAGACCTGGGGTGAAGCACACGGCGTGGCAGGTCACGTCCGCTGAGATCGAGAGGTCCAGGACCCCGGCGGTGCTCACCTGGTGGCTGATCAGCTCGTAGGCCCCGGGGTGGCTGACGGCGATCTCGCGTCCATTGGCGGTGAGGGTCCCGGCGCCGTCCAGGACCGCCCACACCCCGCCCGCCTCATACGGTCCGCTCCAGAGCCCCTCGACGTCCTCGGTCTGGGGCACGAGCCTCGCCCCGGGGACGTCCTCGGGCCGGATGGGCGCAAGCGGCGGGCGCTCCACACCCAGCAGCTCCTGGATCGCCGCCTCGGTCTCGTCATAGCCGCCCTCCCCGTAGTGGAAGTCGAACAGGCGCCCCTCCTGGTTGAACAGGTAGCGCGCCGGCCACCCGAGGTTGCCGTACTCCTGCCAGATCTGAAGGTCGATATCGACAACCACGGGATACACGACCGCCAGGCGGGCCACCGCCGCCTTCACCGCCTCGGGATCGGCGGAGGGCGCGAACCCGGAGGAGTGGATCCCGACCACGCGCAGCCCCTCGGACTCATAGCGCTCATGCCAGCCCTTCAGGTAGGGGAGCGTGCGCATCGAATGGGGGCGACAGAAGTCCCAGAACTCCACCAGCACCGGGCGCCCGCGCTGCTGGTCCATGCGCAGCGGCGCGACGTTGATCCAGGGCAGGCGCGCGGGAAACGCGGGGGCCTCGATGTGCTCGACCGGGGGGCGCATGACTCCGGGGCACGATGCTAGACGCGAGGCGTGCGCGATTTTGCGCGCATATCTGGCAAGATCGCGCACATCACCGATCGGTTATATTTCCGATATGGCATCTACGGCCCCATGGAGCGCGTTGAGCGACCCGCATCGCCGATACGTCCTGGAGCTGCTCAAGGAGCGGCCCCGCGACGTCGGCGAGCTGACGACCGCGCTCGGCCTCAGCCAGCCCGGCACCTCCAAGCATCTGCGCACACTGCGCGCGGCGGGCCTGGTCCGCGTGCGCGTCGCGGGCCAGCGGCGCGTGTACGAGCTGGACCCCGCTCCGCTCGAGGAGCTCGATGCCTGGCTGGCCCCCTACCGGCGCTTCTGGGACCGCCACCTCGACGCTCTCGGCCGCCATCTGGACGACACCGACCCCCCCAAGGAGGAATGACCTCGCATGACCACCGCCACCGGTACTTACGAGCAGGTCGACGGCAGCCCCGTCGTGCGCTTCGAGCGGACGTTCCCGCATGCCCCCGCGCAGGTATGGAACGCCATCACTGACCCGGCCCGCCTGGCCGCCTGGTTTCCCACCACTGTGGAGTTCGAGGAGCTGCGCGCCGGCGCGCCGATCACCTTCCAGTTCACCGACCACCCCATCGACCCTATGAGCGGGACCTTCCGCGAGGTGAGCCCGCTCCGCCGGCTCAGCTTCACCTGGGGCGACGACGTGCTCACCTTCGAGCTCTCAGAGCGCGATGGTGGAGCCGCCTGCCGCCTGTCGTTCAGCGTGGCGCTCGACAGCGCCGACAAGGCCGCCAGGGACTCCGCGGGGTGGGATGACTGCCTGGATATGCTGGCCATTGTGATCCGCGGGGAGACCCCCGAGCGGCCGTGGATGGCGGAGAGCTGGCGCGCTCGTTACGATGAGTACAAGCGCCGGGGATTCCCTGCTACTGCGGCGATTCCGGAGTAAGGCGAGACGCCCCAACGGGCGACTTCCGCGGCGCTATACTCCGTGAAGTATTGGAATCCATGTCGCCTTTGAGGAGTTTCACACGATGAGTCCGTCCGGAGCCGAAGTCCTCCGCCAGATCAAGAGCAGGATCGACGAGGTCGATCCGGCGGTCGTGCGTGAGCAGTCCTCCAACGGCGCCGCTGATCATCGACGTGCGCGAGCCCGAGGAGTGGGGCAACGGGCACATCCCCGGCGCCAAGCACGTGCCCAAGTCCTATCTGGAGTCCCGGATCGAGGGCGCCGCGCCCGACCGCTCGCAGCACGTCGTCCTCTACTGCCAGTCGGGCAACCGCTCCGCGTGGGCGGCGCGCACGCATGCTCGACGACCTCGGTTACGAGCACGTCGAGTCGATGACCGGCGGCTTCACCCTGTGGAAGGACCGCGGCTACGACGTCGAGACGCCACGCAGCCTGACCGCCGAGCAGCGCGACCGCTACAGCCGCCACCTCCTGCTCCCCGAGGTCGGAGCCGAGGGCCAGCAGAAGCTGCTGGACGCCAAGGTGCTGCTGTTGGGCGCCGGCGGCCTGGGCTCTCCCACGGCGCTCTATCTGGCCGCCGCCGGGGTCGGCACGCTGGGCATCGTCGACGACGACACCGTCGACCTCTCCAACCTGCAGCGCCAGGTCATCCACAACTCCAACCGCGTCGGCGTCCCCAAGGTCGACTCCGCGGAGGAGACGATCAACGCGCTGAACCCCGACGTCAAGGTCAACAAATACCCGGTGCGGCTGGGCCCCGAGAACATCATGGACATCCTGCCCGGCTACGACATCGTCGTCGACGGTCTGGACAACTTCCCCACGCGTTATCTGCTCAACGACGCCTCTGTGCGGCTGCAGATCCCGGTCGTCTCGGCGGCGATCCTCGGCTTCGAGGGCCAGTTGTCGGTGTTCAAGCCCTACGACGGGCCGTGCTACCGCTGTCTGTTCCCGACGCCGCCGCCGGCCGAGCTGGCGCCGTCCTGTGGCGCCAACGGCGTGCTGGGCGTCCTGCCCGGCACCATGGGCCTGCTCCAGGCGACCGAGGTCATCAAGCTGATCCTCGGTGAGGGCGAGCCGGCCATCGGCCGCCTGCTGCTCTACGACGCGCTCGCCGCCACCATCAACGAGGTCAAGATCCGCCGCGACCCGGAGTGCCCGATCTGCTCGCGCCACCCCGAGGCCATCTCCGACGAGGAGATGGGCGTGTTCCCCGACTACGAGGCGTTCTGCGCCGGCGCGCACTAGATAGGCTCCGGCACATGGCCACCATTCGCATCCCACCCGTGCTCCGCCCTGCCGTCGGCGGGGAGAAGGAGCTGAGCGCGGAGGGCTCCTCGGTCGGGGAGATCCTGCGCTCCGTCGCCGACGATCATCCCGAGACTCAAACCCAGTTATTCGCCGCCGACGGCGGTCTGAACCGCTACGTCAACGTCTATCTCAACGACGAGGACGTGCGCGTGCTCGACGGGCTGGACACGGCAGTCGGCCAAAGCGACACGCTGGTCATCCTGCCGGCCATGGCCGGCGGCTGAGCCGGGAAGGGTTCGCCTCAGACCGGGGTCCTTGAGGGGGTGCGAACCCCGAACCAAGGAGGACCCTGAAATGAGAATCCGATGGAGCAGGACGGCCCTGATGGCCGTGGCCGGACTCCTGGCCGTCGCCGCGATCGCCGTCGCCAAGTCGGCAACGGTCGGCGTCGGCAGAGCCAGCGTCCATGGTCACAAGGAGTCGGTCGCGGTCAACGCCAAAGGCGTGACGATCTACGAGCTGGGCCCGGAGACCAGCCGCCACCTGGTGTGCAAGTCCCAGTCGTGCTTTGCGGCCTGGCCGCCCGTCAAGGCCAAGGGCGCCCTGACGAAGATGGCCGGCGTCACGGGCAAGCTGGGAACGATCAAGCGCGACGGCTTCACACAGGTGACGCTCGACGGCAAGCCCGTCTACACGTTTGTGGAGGACGGCGGCCGGCGTGGCGAGGCCGAAGGCGACGGCATCCGGAACTTCGGCGGCGTCTGGCACGTCTTGACGGAATCCTGAGATTGCCGCGGGCTCGGTGCTCTGACACCGGGCCCGCGCCACGACGGGCCTCGCTACACTTCGTGAAGCAATGGCCGCCGAGAGCTTGCAGAACAAGCCCTGCGGGGGACGCTACGGCGACATCGTCCAGTCGATCGGGCATACGCCCCTGATCGAGCTCAAGCGCCTCAGTCCCAAGCCGGGGGTGAGGATCTGGGCCAAGCTCGAGAGCCGTAACCCCACGGGCTCGGTCAAGGACCGCGTCGCCCGCGCGCTGATCGAGGACGCAGAGGACAAGGGCCTCATCCGCCCGGGGCAGACGATCCTGGAGCCCACGTCGGGCAACACCGGCATCTCGCTGGCGATGATCTGCGGGCGCAAGGGCTACAACCTCAAGGTCGTGATGCCGGAGAACGTCACGCCCGGAGCGCACCCAGCTGCTGCAGATGTACGGGGCCGAGATCGTCTACTCCGAGGGCTCCAAGGGCTCCAACGGCGCCGTCGAGAAGGCGCTGGACATGGCCGAGAAGGACGCCTCGTACTACATGCCCTACCAGTACGGCAACAGCGCCAACCCCGACGCGCATTACAACGGCACGGCGCTGGAGATCCTCGAGGAGCTCGACGAGGTCACCGCCTTCGTCGCCGGGCTGGGCACCGGCGGGACGCTGATGGGCAACGGCCGGCGCCTCAAGGAGGAGCTGGGCGACAGCGTCAAGATCGTCGCCGCCGAGCCGATGCAGGGCGAGCCCGTTCAGGGACTGCGCTCGCTCGACGACGGCTTCATCCCGCCGATCATCGATCTCTCGCTCCTGGATCGAAAGATCTTCGTCACCAACCACGACGCGATCGTCTGGACGCGCAAGCTGCTGGACGAGGAGCGGCTCTTCGCCGGAGTCTCATCGGGCGCCATCGCCCGCGTCGCCGTCCGGATCGCCAGCGAGCTGGACGAGGGGAACGTCGTGTTCATCGTGTGTGACGACGGCTGGAAGTACCTGTCGTCGGGGATCTACACGCGGCCGGTCGAAGAGATCGAGAACCTGGACTCCACCGTCTGGTGGTGAGCGAGCGACCGCGCGTCGTCCCGGCGCGCGCTTTTGACGGGCACCGGCGCGGCGCTCGCCGGCGGTGCGCTTGTCCTGGCCGGGTGTGGCTCGGTGGCCGCGGGCGACAAGGCGGTCACGAAGGCGTCCGCGCAGCTGCGCGCCCCAGGACATCGAGATCCTGGAACGCGCGCTCGAGCTCGAGCGGCGCACGGTGGCGGCCTACATCGCCTGCATCCCGCTGCTGACCCGCCCGCAGCGCAAGGCCGTTCGCCAGTTCCTCAACGAGGAGTTCCAGCACACCGGCGAGCTCGCCTCGCTGATCACCGCCGCCGGGGGCACAGCCTCCGCCGCGCGCCGACAGCTACCCCATCGGGCACCCCACCGACGGGCCGGCGGCGCTGGCGCTGATCCACTCGCTGGAGGCGCTGCAGATCTCCAGCTACCTGGACTGGATCCCGCGGCTGTCAACCGGGCCGGTGCGTGCCGCGGTCGCCTCGATCCTCACCGTCGACGCGCAGCACCTCACCATGTGTCGTGTCCTGCAGGGTCAGGACCCGGTCCCCGGGCCGTTCGTCACGGGGTCAGCATGAGCCATCGCGTGCCCACCCGCCGCGAGCTTCTGGGCGCCGGCGCCGCGAGCGCGGTGGGCCTGATCGCGCTGCCCGCGACCGTCGCCGCGGCAACCTCGACGACGAGCGCGGCGACCTCGACCTCCAGCCAGCCCCCGATGTCGGAGACCGAACGCCTGCAGCGGCTCATCGGTCTGGAGCTGCTGTTGCTCTACTGCTACCGCCACGTGCTGGACTCGTCGATCCTCAGGCCCGGAACGCGCCGTACGCTGGCGCCGTTCGTGGACCACGAGCAGGCACATATCGACGCGCTTCAGGCGCAGTTGAAGGCGCATGGGGGAGGAGCCGCCCCCTCCGGCCCCGACAGCGTGAAGACGGCCAACCGCTACCTCGCTCAGCGCAACGTCGCCGGGCGGCTGGGCCAGCTCCAGGGCTCGCGCGACGCGCTCAACCTGCTGCTGAGGGTCGAGCAGACGATGATCGGCGCCTACTTCGTCGCGCTGATCAATGCTCAACGACACCAAGTTGATCAGTCTGGTCTGTCAGATCATGGCCAACGAGGCCCAGCACGACGCGATGATCGGCCTGTCGATGCCCAAGGGCACGCCGGGGAGAGCCGTCCCGTACGGCCTGGTCCAGGGGCTACAGTGAGCACCGCGATGCGCATCTCCCAGGCTCTCGTTGACGACATGGTCGCCCACGCTCAGGCCGACAACCCGCACGAGTGCTGCGGCTTGATCTCCAGGCGCGACGGCGAGGCGGTGAAGGTCTACCGGACGACGAACACCGAGGCCAGCCAGTTCCGCTTCGTCATCGATCCCGCTCGAGCAGTTGCGGATCTACAACGAGATCGAGGACGCGGGGCTGGACCTCGGGGCGATCTACCACTCGCACACCCGCTCAGAGCCCTATCCGTCGCAGACCGACATCAACTTCGCCAAGGACTGGCCGGGGGTGCTGTGGGTCATCATCGGCCTCGCCAACGGGGAGCCGGAGGTCAGGACCTACGAGATCCGCGACGGCCAGGTCGCCGAGGCGGAGTTAGAGATCCTGTAGCCATGACCGAGCGGGTGCGCGAGCCCAAGCTCGTCTGCCCGCAGTGTGCGTCGCGGTTTGACGCGCGAGCAGCGCTTCTGCCCCGACTGCAAGCTGCCCCTCGTCCTGCAGAGCACCGGCGAGGAGCGCGATTATGAGTCAGACCGCCACCGGGCCCTGCGCAAGGTCAAGCCGCAGCTGTCGGAGGGCGAGCTGGTCAAGGTGGCGTGGGCGCGCAACCAGTCCGAGGGGGAGTTCATCCAGGGCCTGCTGCTCGAGGAGGGGGTGCCGAGCATGCTGCGCCGCAGCGCCGGGTTCGACGTCCCTGACTTCCTCGCCGCCGGCCCGCGCGACGTGATGGTGCCGGTCTCCGGCGCCCAGACCGCGCGTGAGGTTCTGCTCCAGGCCGACGTCATCAGCCCGGAGGCGCCGAGCCGTCTCGTCGATCCCCGGCGGCTGCTCCTGGGCCTGCTGGTGGCGCTCGCCGTCGGCGCGCTGCTCGTCTGGTTGCTCTCGCTCGCCATCCACTGATCGCTGGGCCGGTCTCTGCAGTCGCGTCGCCCGACTCATTGGGCGCCGGCGAGCCGCGCCAGGTGCGAGCGCCACGCCCCCTCGGTGTGGGTCAGCGTACGGCCGCCGAACGCCTGCGTCAGCGCCGCCCGCGGCCCCTGCGGGTGCAGGCGGCAGGCGAAGCGGGCGGCGGCCTGCGCGCCCTCCTCGCGGGCGAGCAGGTCGATGACCGTCCCGCCGAGCAGGGCCGCGTCGCGGGGACCGGGCGGGAAGCTGGGCGGCCCGCCTTCACGCAGGCGTCGCGCGATGGCCGGCCGCGCGTGCGCGGTCTGGCCGCCGAACCAGCGCGCCGCGCCCTCCAGCAGCCACGCCCAGCGCAGCTCACGCCGGAGCCTCAGGGCAGGCATCACCGGCGCCAGGTCCTTGTTGGACGCGATGACCACCCGCCGCGCGTACAGGCAGGCGGCGCCGTACTCGAGCATCTCAGCCGAGCCCGACACATTGGAGGCCCGCCCGCGCAGCACCTCCGGCTCGAGCATGTGGATCACGTTGCGCCCGGCCCAGCCCACCACGTAGCGACGAGCGGCTGGCGCGGTCGCCAGCCACACCAACGGCATCAGCGGGTTTGAGGCGATGAGCCCGCGGGGCCGCCGTGCAGGACGAGGGTGACCTCGCCGGGCGTCCGGGGAAAGTAGCCCTCCAGGTAGCGGCGCGTGCGCTCGAGTGATTGGAGCACCTGGCGCGCGTCGTCGGTCGCGGTCTGGTCGTGGCGCGCCGTGAACGACGCCGAGACCGACTCGACCCAGGTCATGGCACGGACCCGCCGGGCCCGTGCACTGCGCGGACCCGGCGACTCCGAAAGGGAAACGACGTCAGACGAGGACCGGCTGGCGGTCAGAGGCGATCGACGCGATCTCCTCGTGACGCCCGGTCGAACTCCTCGTCGGACAGCACCGGGGTGCCCTCGAACGGGAGGTCGCGGGTCAGCTCCAGCCAGGAACGACAGCCGCCGTACTCCTCGCGCACCTTGACGGTCACCGGACGGGGGATCCGGTAGGTCCGCAGCAGGATCACGTGGAGCGGGTGCCGGCGCTTCCAGGCCAGCCGCTTCTCGGCGTAGTCGGGCGTCCACACGTAGAACGGGGACAGGGCGTCGACGGCACGACGATCGGTGATCGTGAAGTGTCCCGCGACTTCAGCCCAGGCGCGGATACGGACCCGGTCGGGCTGGTTGAGCGGCTCCCCGCGGTGCAGCGCCTGCGGATGCGGCTCGCCGTCGGACCACACGCCCTCCTCGAGCGCGCGTGACAGCTCGGGGCGGTGGGATTCGCGCACCAGGTCGGTGCGCTGGTGATCGAACGTCGGGTACAGAAAGAACCGCTCGTAGTCCAGCTTGAAATGTTTTTCTGGCTCACGGATGCCGCCCTTGCGGAGCGTCAGAAGCTGCTCGCCCTCGGCGAGCGCCCGCACAGTGACGGCCCATTCTTTGAAAGCAATCGGCATAGGAGAATAAAGGGGAAGACGGTTGGGTTGTCAGGAGTCCTGCGCGCGCAGCCTTACGTTGCAACGGCAGCGTCAGGACGCAGGAGATAATAGGCGAGATACCCGAAATCGCCAAACCTGCCTGCAAAATCGCGGAATTCATCCCTTCCGCAAAGCGGGCTGAACCTACGCCTCTGTATCTCTCCCTCGGGCGCAACGAGACCGAAGTCCCTGGCCCCCAAGCTGCGGTGACAACAGCTGGTAGCAACAAATGGTACGCCAATCGGGGTCAGCCTCCTGCCCCGGTACCCCGGCCGCCCAGCCCCAGCGTCCGAGATCGCCGCCGCCCTCGGGGTCAGTCGGGGCGGCCGAAACCGCCGCCGCCCGGGGTCTCGATCCGTAGGCGCTGGCCCGCGGTCAGCTCGCCGATCGACTTGGGCGGGAGCTCCTCGCCGTCGAGCAGGTTGCGTCCCGTGCGCCCCGGGCTCGCCCCCGTCGGCGCCCGGGCGGGGCGTGCCGGCGGCGCTCGGTGATGAGCGAGTAGTGCAGCGGCGCCAGCGCCTCGATCTCACGCACCACGCCGTCGCCGCCGTGGAAGTGCCCGGCGCCGCCCGAGCCGCGACGCAGCGAGTACTCGACCATGCGCATCGGGAACTCGAGCTCCAGCGCCTCGATCGGGGTATTGAGCGTGTTGCTCATGGCCACATGCACGCCGCTGGGGCCGTCGGCGTCCGGCGCACGCGCCCTGTCCGCCGCCGATCGTCTCGTAGTAGGTGACCTCCTCGTCGCCGAGGGTGACGTTGTTCATCGTCCCCTGCCCCAGCGCTCGGCCGAACGCTCCGAGCACGACGTCGGCCACCCGCGAGGACGTCTCGACGTTGCCCCCCACGACCGCGGCGGGTGAGCGGGCGTTGAGCAGGGAGCCCTCGGGAGCGATGACGGTGATGGGGCGGTAGGCGCCGGCATTGGCCGGGATGTCGGGATCGGAGAGGACGCGGACGGCGAAGTAGCACGCGGAGCGGGTCACCGCCTCCGGGCAGTTGAGGTTGCCCTCGTGCTGGTCGTCGGTGCCGGTGAAGTCGAGCGTCAGCTCCTCCCCGGAGAGGGTCGCGCGCAGCACGATGCGCAGGTCGCCCTCGCGCGCCTCGAGCACGTCCTCTGCATGGCGCTCGCCATCGTCGAGCTCGGCCAGGCACGCTCGGGTGCGCCGCTCGGCGTAGTCGAGCACCTCGTCGTAGGCCTCGCGCAGCGCCTCCACGCCGACTCGGTCGGCGAGCTGGGCGAGGCGCAACGCGCCGACGCGGCCGGCGGCGAGCTGAGCGCGCAGATCGGCGCGACGCTGGTCGGGCCGGCGCATCTGCCCGGCCAACTCGGCGATGGCGTCCTCGTCGAGAACCCGTGGCTCGATGACGACGCCCTCGTCGGAGAGCGTGACGCTGTCGGCAGGCATCGAGCCCGGCGTCGGTCCGCCGACGTCGGCGTGGTGGGCACGGCTGGCGGCGAACGCGACGAGGTCATCGCCCGCGAAGACCGGAGTGATGACCGTGATGTCAGGCAGGTGGGTGCCGCCCCGGTAGGGGTCGTTGAGGATCCACGAGCGCTCGGGGGCGTGGTCCTCATCGAGGACCGAGGCCACGGCCGCCGGCATTGCGCCCAGGTGGACGGGAATGTGCTCGGCCTGCATCACCATCTCGCCCTCGGGTGAGAACAGGGCGGTCGAGGCGTCGCGTCGCTCCTTGATGTTGGCCGAGTGCGCCGAGCGGATCAGCACCGCGCCCATCTCCTCGCAGATCGCGTGCAGCGCGCCGGTGAGGACCTGCAGCTCGATCGGATCCATCAGTCCTGGCGCTCCGTGCGGATGTGGATCGTCCCCGTCTCGTCCACCTCGCCGGCCCACCCCGGGGGGACCAGCAGGGTGGACTCGGGCAGCTCGACCACGGCCGCCCCTTCGATCGCGGTGCCCGGGGGTGGAGTGCCGCGCAGAACCGCCAGCTCGATCTCCTCACCGTCAAGAGTGGCCGTGCGGCGGCCTCGCTCCAGCCTCGCCGTCGTCGTCGACCGCGTCTTTCAGCGAGACATCCGCGCCGGGCATCGTCGCCGACACCCGCAGCGTCACCAGCTCGAGCTCCTGGTCTGAGTCGCGGTAGCCGTAGCGCTCCTCGTGGAGCGCCTCGAAGGACTCACGCAGCTCAGCGGGCTCGGGTTCGAGCGACCCCTCCACGGCCAGCTCGAAGGCCTGGCCGCGATAGCGCAGCTCATAGACGGCGCGCAGTTGGGCGTCGGGCTCATGCAGCTGCTCACGGGCGGCGGCGCCGAGCTCGGCCGCCACCTCGGCCACCGCCTCGGCGGTGAGCCCGTCGCCGGCCAGGAACACGCTGCGCTGGACGTCGCGCCGCCGTGGGGAGACGACGAGGCCGAGTGCCGCCAGCACCCCCGACGCCCGCGGGCACACGATCTGGGTGATCCCGAGCTCGCCGGCGATCGCGGCAGCGTGCAGTGGCCCGGCCCCGCCAAAGGCGAGCAGCGCGTAGCGACGCGGGTCGATGCCGCGCTGGACCGTCACCACCCGCAGCGCGCGGATCATCTCGGCGTTGGCCACGCGGATGATCCCCTCGGCGCATTGCCGAGGTTCGAGCTCCAGTTCGCGCGCCAGCTCGCCGATCGCCCGTTCCGCAGCTTCCCGGTCCAGGGCGACGCCCCCGGCCAGCGGTGCGTCGCCGGCCAGGTAGCCGAGCACGAGGTTGGCGTCGGTGACGGTGGGCTCGGTCCCTCCGCGCCCGTAGCACGCAGGACCCGGGTCCGCGCCCGCCGAGCGCGGCCCGACGCGCAGCGCCCCGCCCGGATCGCGCCAGCCGATCGAGCCCCCGCCGGCGCCGACGGTGTGGACGGCGACCATTGGCAGCGCCAGGGGCCGGCCGGCGATCGTCCCCGAGCTCTGCTCCTGCACGGCGCCGTCATCGACGACGCATACGTCGCACGAGGTCCCGCCCATGTCGAAGCACACCGCATCGGCTGCGTCGCTGGCCCGGGCGATGTAGGCCGCACCGGCTGCGCCGCCCGCCGGGCCCGAGAGCACGGTCCACGCAGCGTGGCTCGCCGCTGCCTCGGAGTCGATGAGGCCGCCGCTGGACTGCATGATCGTGGGCTCCGGAAGGCCCGCGTCATCACAGCGTGCCACCAGGCGGCGCAGGTAGCCGCCGAGGAGGGGAGAGAGGGCGGCGTCGACCTCGGTCGTGCTTGCGCGCTCGAACTCGCGGAAGGTCCCGACCACCTCGTGCGACAGCGAGACGTGCACGTCTGGTAACTCCCGTGCCAGGGCGCTGCCGATGGCCGCCTCGTGCTCGGGGTGGCGATAGGAGTGCAGCAGCGTGACGGCCACTGCCTCGGCCTCGACGCCGGCCACCTGGCGGGCAAGCTGTGCCGCCGCGTCGCCGTCGAGCTCACGCAGCGGGCCGTCAGGGGTCATCCGCTCCGGCGCTCCGAACCGGGCCTCGGGCGCGGTGAGCGGCGCGGGCCGCGCCGCGCACAGCCGGTAGAGCTCGGGACGGTCCTGGCGCCCGAGGGCGATGATGTCGGTGAAGCCCTCGGTGGCGATGAACGCCGTCCGCGCCCCGCGGCCCTCCAGCAGGGCGTTGGTGGCCACGGTCATCCCGTGAGAGAACTCGGCCACCGCGCTCGCCTGGGCGCCGGCGCGCTCGAGCACGGCGCGGACGGCGGCCAGCACCCCCTCGGACTGGTCCTCAGGGGTGGTGGGGGCCTTGGCGGTGATCAGCCGTCCGTCAACGGAGAGCACCGCATCGGTGAAGGTGCCGCCGACGTCGACCCCCAGGAGCATTCAGCGCACCCTATCGGGCTGGCTGCCACCCAATCCGGGGCTGGCCCGGGGGGCCGAGTCCGGCGACTCAGTGTCGTGAACAGCTCACGGCACTAGGCGGCGAGCGCCGCGGGTACCTCCTCGGTCTCGGCCAGATGCTGGTGCGACGGGCAGTAGCCATTGTGGGGCAGTGGCATCCGCTGGCACGGCGTGCCCTTGCGGGTGCTGGCGCGGCACTGCAGCGGGTTGCCGTACAGGTCGAACCCGTTGTGCGGTTGCGAGCGCAGGAACTCGTCAGCGAATCTCACGTAGTGCTCGACGACTGCAGAACGCGCGGTTGCGCGCTCATCGGAAAGTACGCGCGTATGTCATGAAACAGCGTCCGCGCGGGGCGCGCGAAGTAATGCCGATCGGTCGCCATCCGCTCCACGGTGGCCTCACACGCTCGCAGCACACGCTCATGATTCGCGTGCGGGCAGCCGGCGTGCGGATCCTCAATGATCTCGTTCGCGATCTCCCGGTAGATCGCGCGACTGAACCGATACATGGGGGGTCTCTTCACTCCTTTCGGCTCCGTCCCGAAGGGGAAGCAGCCATGCCTATCTACTGGCGAGTATCCCGTCGGTGTGTGAAGCTCGGCCCGCCGCTTTTATTAATTCCACGTTAAGCGGAATCTTGGTGCTGTCCGGTGCGCGCGAGGCCTATGACCAGGTCTGAAGAGTGGGTTCTGACCCAGCTGTGATGGTGACATGCTGGCCGTCGAGAAGCGCCGATCGATCCGGGAAGTCCAGGCGCTGGTGCGCCCCGCGGCTCTCCTCGCGCGCCAGCGCCCCGGCGGCGATGAGCCGCACCAACGGATGGGGATCGCCGGCGAGGCTGCGCAGCCCCTCGCCGTCGCGCTCCAGTCCGGCATGCGCCACAGCGCCGCGCGCGACTCCGCGCTGATCGCGGCCGGCGCGGCCGGTGCGGCCGTCGCGGCCGGTGAGCGATGGCGCCGCGCCGGGCTCCTCCAGGGCCGCACGCGCGGCGCGGGCCCCGAAGACGAAGCACTCGCTCAGCGAGTTGGAGGCCAGCCGGTTGGCGCCGTGCAGCCCGGTGCACGAGCACTCGCCGACGGCGTAGAGCCCGGGCAGCGACGCACGCCCGTTCAGGTCGGTGGCCACGCCGCCCATCATGTAGTGGGCGGCGGGGGCGACCGGGACCAGCTCGTGCTCGGGGTCGATGCCCGCCTCGCGCAGCGCGCTGACGACGTTGGGGAACAGCGCCGGGTCGACGTCGCGCATGTCGAGGCCGCACCGGCGGCCGCCGCTGGAGTCGATCTGGCGCTGGACGGCGCGCGCCACCTCGTCGCGCGGGGCGAGCTCGTTGACGAAGCGCTCGCCGGCGGCGTCGAGCAACCGCGCCCCCTCGCCGCGGATCGCCTCGGTGACCATGAAGCCGTCGGCGCCGTTGCCGCCGACTGACGACGGTGGGATGAAACTGCATCAGCTCCAGGTCGGCGAGCTGGGCACCGGCCGCGTGGGCGAGCAGCAGGCCCGGCGCCGATCGCGCCCGGCGGGTTGGTGGTGCGCTGCCACAGGGCGGCGGCGCCGCCGGTGGCGAGCACGATCGCGCGAGCCGTGATCACCGTGCCGTCGTCCAAGCGCCACGGCCACGGCGCGCCCGTCGGCGGTGACGGATCCGCGATGGCGCGGCGGCCCTCCAGCACCGCGACGCGCTCGTCCTCGGCGGCCAGCGCCGAGAGCTGGCGGATGATCCGCCGGCCGGTGGCGGCCCCGCCGGCATGAACGATCCGCCGCGCGGAGTGGCCGCCCTCGAGGCCCAGCGCGAGCCGGCCGGTGCGGTCGGCGTCGAAGGTCACGCCGAGCGCGGTGAGGTCCTGCACCGCGGCCGGCGCCTCGTCGCACAGCACCCGGGCCGCGGACTCCCGCACCGAGCCGCGCCCGGCCGTGATGGTGTCGGCGAGGTGGCGGTCGGGGGTGTCGTCGTCGGCGAGCGCGGCGGCGAGCCCGCCCTGCGCCCAGTAGCTGGAGGCGCCGGCCAGCGGGCCGGCCGAGATGAGCGTGACCGCGGCGCCCGGCCCGCGCCACGCACAGCGCCGTATAGAGCCCGGCGGCGCCCGCGCCGACGACGGCGACTTCGGTCTGCTGTGCGCTCACGGGCAGGTACGGTACTCGGCGATGGCCGCCGCCCCGCCCGTGCTGCTGCAGCACCCCTCGTCGCTGGATCACGACACCGGACCGCACCCCGAGCAGCCCGCGCGCATGGTGGCGATCGACCGCGAGCTGGAGGCCCACGGCTGGCTCGGCTATCGAGCGCGTGAGCTCACCGGCTGCGGAGCGCTCGGTGCTCGAGGCGGTGCACACGCCCCGCCACGTGGAGCTGGTCGAGCGCCTGGCCGCTCGCGGCGGAGCGCGGATCGATGCCGACACCGTCGTCTCGGCGGGCTCGTTCACCGCCGCGCCGCACGCCTGCGGCGGCGCGGTCTCGCTGGTGGACCGGCTGCTGGCGGGCAGCGCGCCCACCGGGTTCTCCATCCATCGCCCGCCCGGGCACCACGCCGAGGCCGACCGGGCGATGGGCTTCTGCCTGTTCAACAGCGTCGCCGTGGCGGCGCAGCACGCCCTGGACGCGCACGGCCTGGAGCGGGTGATGATCGTCGACTGGGACGTGCACCACGGCAACGGGACCAACGACATCTTTCACGCCGAGCCCCGGGTGCTGTTCTGCTCGATCCATCAGTCCCCGCTGTATCCCGGTACCGGGCCCGGCGTCCGACGTGGGCAGCGGCCCCGGCCAAGGGTTCACGGTCAACCTGCCGGTGGCGCCGGGCGCCGGGGACCGCGAGTTCCGCTCCCTGGTCGACCACGTGGCAGTGCCGCTGGCGCGCATCGTACGCGCCACAGCTGCTGCTCATCTCCGCGGGGTTCGACGCCCACGCCGAGGACCCGCTGGCCGAGTGCCGGGTCACCGAGGACGGCTTCGGGGAGATGGCCCGGTCGCTGCGCGCCCTGGCGGCCGAGCTCGGCGTGCCGGTGGGGGCGGTGCTGGAGGGCGGCTACGCGCTCGATGCCCTGGCCCGGTCGGTGGCCGTGACGATGGCGGTGCTGGGCGGGGTGGACGTGGCCGACGGGTCGGTGGGCGTAGCCGAGGTGTCCGGGCAGGCGCTGCGTCGGCTCGAGGAGTTCTGGCCGGGCCTGGCCTGAGTCCGGCTTCGGCGTTCCGGGGGCGCGAGGGGAACGTCCAACGGCGGCTTTCGAGGGGCTGGTTCGAGGTAGCGAGGGGCCGCGAGACCACGTGGATGGCAAAGTGCGCGCCAGACGTGCATTCCACCATCCACGTCGCAAACCCTGATGACAATCCGGGTCACAGTGACCCACTTCGTCATCAGCGTTGCCCACGAAGCCCTCCCTGGCGGTCCGGCCCTCCTTCGATAGCCGAAGTTCGCACCACCGCCCAACGCCAACAACTCCAGGCGTCGCTTACCCCAGCACGCCCCGCCACGCCTCAATCACCCGCACCGCCATGACATCCGTAGACCACGCCTCGGCGCGCCCCCGGCCCTCCACCCGCGGGTCGGCGGCCGCCAGGTGGGGCGCGAGCGCGGCGCCGCCAGACCTCGACGTCGAACGGGGCGCACAGCGTCCCGGCCACGCCCGCCAGCGCCTGGGGGTGAACGCCGACCGGGGTCGCCAGGACCGGTACGTCGCACGCCAGCGCCTCGAGCACGGCCAGGCCGAACCCTTCGCGCTCGGAGGGCACCAGGACCGCGTTGGCGGCGTTGACCCATAGCGGCACCTGCTCGGGGGCCACGTTGCCCAGGGTCAGGAGGGGAACGTCGCCCGCGACGGCCAGGGCACGGTCATAGCGCTTCTCGGGCCGTGTGGGGTCGGCGGCGAACAGGAGATAGGGCCGCTCGGGCTCCAGGCCGAGTGCGCGACGGGCGTCGGCGCGCTCGATCGGCGCAAATCGCTGCACGTCCACGCCCGCGGGCAGGACCGCGGGGCGTCCGCGCACCGCCCAGCGCGGGATCGCCGCTGCCATCGGCTCGGACACGACGGCCACCAGATCGTTGATGCGCAGCCCGGCGAGCGTGACCGGCCGCGAGCGGGCGTGGACGAGATCGGTGCCGTGCAGCGTGACCGCCCGCGCCCGGGCCCTGGCGGCCAACGCGGGCCACTGGGTCAGCCCGAAATGCGCGTGGACGACGTCGAAACGGTCGCGGCCGTGGCGGGACCGCAACGCCCGGGCGCCGGCCACGTAACCCCCTGGTGCGAAGGCGAACACCTCGAGTCAGCCTCGCCCGTGCGCCGCAGCGCCGCCACCTGGTCAGCGACGAAGCTGCCCAGCGCCGGCCGCTGGGGCGAGGGGTACATGTTGGTGACGATCAGGGCGCGCACCGGTGGCGGCGAATGTAGACCGCAGCCGCGGCCTTTGGCACCATGGTCATCGTGTCCGGACCCGCAGAGCTTCCCGTCGCCGTCTTCGACTCGGGCGTTGGCGGCCTCACCGTGCTGCACGAGCTGCTCGTGTCGCTGCCGGGCGAGGACTACGTGTACCTGGGCGACACCGCTCGCTTTCCCTATGGCGAGCGCAGCCAGGCCGAGCTGCAGACCTTTGCGATCGAGATCGCCGACCATCTCCTCGAGCTCGGGGCCAAGCTCCTGGTGGTGGCGTGCAACGCCGCCAGCTCGGCGGCTCTGGAGACGCTTGAGCGCCATCTGGAGCGCAGCGGCCGCGACGTCGACGTGATCGGGGTGGTCGCGCCCGCCACGCAGCTCGCCGTCGCGCACAGCCACAACGGGCGCATCGGGTTGCTGGCCACCCCGGCGACAGTCGCCAGCGGCGCTTACGAGCGCGCGGTGTGGGCCGCGGACCGCCATGTGCACGTCGAGCCGGTGGCGTGCCCGGACCTCGCGCCGATCATCCAGGGCGGCCTGCTCTTCGACGAGGAGATCGTCGAGACGGTGCGCGGGTACTGCGCCCCGCTGCGCGCGGCAGGGGTGGACACGGTGATCCTGGGCTGCACGCACTACCCACTGGTGGCCCCGATGCTCCAGCGCATCCTTGGGCGCGGGGTGGCGCTGATCACCTCCGGTGCCGGTGTGGCCCGCAGCGTCGAGCGGGCGCTGGCCTCGCGCCGCCTGCTCAACCCGCGTGAGGGCGAGGGCAGCTACCGCTTCTGCTGCACCGGCGACGTCGCCGCCTTCCAGGCGCTGGGCACGCGCTTTCTGCAGATGCCGCTGGGCGAGGTGGCCGGAGCGCGACTCAGCACGGGCGTGGCGGCATGACTGGCGCGCAGCGCAGCTACGGGCGCACGCCGTCGCAACTGCGGCCGGCCACGATCGAGCCCGGCTTCGTGCGGACCGCCGCGGGCTCGGCGCTGATCTCCATGGGCGAGACGCGTGTGATCTGCACCGCCTCGGTGCAGGACGGCGTGCCGCGGTGGATGGCGGGTTCCGGCCGGGGATGGGTCACCGCGGAGTACGGGATGCTCCCGGCCTCCACCGGGGACCGCAAGCAGCGCGACGTGACCAAGGGGCGCCCGGACGGCCGCACCGTGGAGATCCAGCGACTGATCGGCCGCTCGCTGCGCGGCGTGGTGGACTTCGAGTCGCTGGGCGAGCGCACGATCTACGTCGACTGCGACGTGCTCCAGGCCGACGGGGGGACACGCTGCGCCTCGATCACCGGCGGCATGGTGGCGCTGCGCCTGGCCTGCCAGGGCCTGATCGAGAAGGGCGCCCTCGGCAAGCTCCCGTTGACGGGGTCGGTGGCGGCGGTCTCGTGCGGGATGGTCGGCGGAGCGGCGCTGCTCGACCTCGACTACGCCGAGGACTCCACCGCCGAGGTCGACGCCAACGTGGTCATGACCGGTGACGGCGGCCTGGTCGAGGTGCAGGCGACAGCGGAGCGCACGCCGCTCTCTCGCGCGCACCTCGACGAGTTGCTCGCGCTGGCCGCGGGCGGCATCGACACGCTGCGCACCCTCCAGGACGCCGCGTAAGGGACGGGCTTCCCGGTGCCCAGCCCGCGCTCGCTACTGCTCGCCACCCGCAACGCGCACAAGCTGCGCGAGTTCAACCGTCTGCTCGGCGCGGATGGCACGGGTTCGATTGCCGTCGAACCGCTGCCTGACGACATCGTCCTGCCTCCGGAGGACGGCGACACCTTTGCCGACAACGCCCTGCCCAAGGCGCGCGCGGCCGCCCATGCCACCGGCCGGATCGCCATCGCCGACGACTCGGGGATCGAGGCCGCGGCGCTCGAAGGCCGCCCCGGGGTGCGCTCGGCTCGCTACGCGGGTCCTGAGGCCACCGACGAGGAGAACCTGGCCAAGCTCATGGCGGAGGCCCCCGCGGGCAGCCCGTTGCGCTACGTGTGTGCCTTGGCCTACGTGGACCCGGGCACCGGCGCCGAGCATGTGTTCTTCGGGTACTGCACCGGGCGTCTGTCCGAGGAGGCCCGCGGCACACGCGGGTTTGGCTATGACCCCGCGTTTCTGCCTGACGGGGACTACGGCGGCCGCACGATGGCGGAGCTCACCGACGCCGAGAAGGACGCCATCAGCCATCGTGCCGGGGCGGTGGCGCAGTTGTTGGCGTGGCTGCCCGAATCCCCGGGCGCGTAGCTGCGGGGATCAGGCCCGCCGTGGCGCGCCCCTACAGGAGGTTGATGCCGGCCGAGATGGCGACGGCCAAGGTCACGCCGGCGTAGCCGTAGTAGCCGTCCAGGATGAGGATGAGGACGGCGATCAGACACGCGCCGACGGTGACGAGCCACGCCGCGCGGCCGATGTTCACGGTGCTTTCTTCAGTATCCACGGGGATTATTTTCGCTTGTGGCCAGGACGGCTGCACCGTCGCAACGCTGCATACGGGCCCACGGATTGTCGCAAATTGCGGAAAAACGAGGCCATCGCATGTTTTTCCGCCGGAATCGTGGCAAGAATGGGGTCCGCGCACGCTTCCCCGAGGGCCATCGCTGTCCGCAGACCGTGTTAGCGTCGCTGTTTCCTACCAAAGTAGACAGGAGGAGCAAGTGACCAAATCTGAATTCGTGGACCAGGTTGCAGACCGGGCCGGACTCAGCAAGAAGGACGCTGGCGACGCCGTCGACGCGATGCTCGAGACGATCGAGGGCGCACTGAAGCGCGGCAGCGACGTCGTGTTCTCCGGCTTTGGCAAGTTCAGCGTGTCTGACCGCAGCGCACGCGAGGGCCGTAACCCGGCTACCGGCGAGAAGATCCAGATCGCCGCATCGCGGGTCCCGAAGTTCACCGCGGGCGCGGCGCTCAAGAAGGCCGTCAACTAAACGTCCTTCCCTCGCTGAAGGAGCGTGGCCGAAGGACCGCAGGCGGCCGCCGCGGCGGCACCGCCGAGGGAGGGCACTTCGTTCTCCGGCCACACCCAGCACACGACGTTCGGCGACCGCCTCGCGGGCTGCGTTCAGCGTCGGCAATCGCAGATCGTCCTGGGGCTGGATCCCGATCCCGCTCGTCTCTGGCCGGAGGCGCTGGAGCTGGCGGGCGGGGCCGGCTCCCGGACTGAGTCGACGCGGCCCGCGGCCGAACGGGCGGCACGCGCCGTCGCAGTGCACTGCCGGCTGGTGCTCGACGCGGCCGCCGAGCAGTGCGTGGCGGTCAAGCCTCAGGTGGCCTGCTTCGAGCGCCTCGGTGCTCCCGGATGGGCGGCGCTGCGCGAGGTTATGGACGACGCCGCCCAGCGCGGACTGGTGGTCATCGCCGACGCCAAGCGCGGGGACATCGACATCTCGGCGCGGGCGTACGCCCAGGCGTTCTTCGGTGCGACGCCCACGCCGTTCGGCGAGGTGCATGGTCTGGGCGCCGACGCGCTGACCGTGAGCCCGCTGCTGGGCCGCGACTCGCTGGCCCCGCTCATCGAGGCGGCGCGTGAGCGCGGTGCGGGGCTGTTCGCGCTGGCGCGCACGTCCAACCCGGGCGCGGCCGACATCCAGGATCGCGAGCTGGCCGACGGCGGGACCGTCAGCGAGGCGGTGGCCCGCATGATCGACGACCTCGGGCGGCCCGGCGTGGGCGAGGCCGGCCTGTCGGACGTCGGGGCGGTGACCGGGGCCACCGCCCCCGAGCGACTCGAGGCGCTGCGGGAATTGATGCCCCATGCGGTATGGCTGTTGCCGGGCATCGGCCCCCAGGGCGGCAGCGGACGCGACCTTGCGCCGGCCTTTGCCCCCGGCCCCGCCGGCGGCCTGGTCTCAGCCTCGCGCGCCATCGTCTACGCCTTCGAGCGTGAGGGGACGAGCGCGGCCCCGAGCGCATGCGCGCGGGACGCGGCCGGGCGGCTGCGCGAGCTCATCTGGGGCCTGTACGCCTAGCCCGGGATCACCGATCCTGGGGTCGCCTCGCCGCCGGATGGCCGTCGGTGTACGTCATCGGCGTCGCTCATAGGGGAACCACCCTTATGTTGCTCCGCCGATGACGTCTCCCTCGGCCCCCGACGCCGAGTCTCAGCCCATGATCGGCGGCCCCGGACTCAAGAACGCGTCCCGGCGAGACACGCGGAAGGCGTCGGGGCCGCCAGTATGATCGCCCTGGGATGGTGGCTAAAATCGCGCGCTTCTTGGCGCCGATCGCACTCGCTGCGGTAGGGGTCGGGGTCTACCTCATCGTGCATTCAACGCTCATGCACCAGGCCACGCCCGTCACGCGCCCCAGTTCCACGGTGGCCAACGGCCCCAAGGAAAAGCCGCACAAGCACCACCGTGTGCCGAAGTTCTACATCGTCAAGTCCGGCGACACGCTGGGCAGGATCTCGTCGCGCGTGCATGTCCCGGTATCGGTGTTGACCACGCTGAACTCGTCGCTGGCTCAGAACCCGAACAGCCTGCAGACAGGCCAGCGGCTGAGGCTGAGGCGTTGAGCCGTCGCATCGCCGCGCGACTGATCGCGACGGTGGCGTGCGGTCTGGGCTTGTGGAGCGTGACTCCGGCCGTCGCCGACACCCCGTCCGCACACGCCCGGCCGTCCCTGTCGGTGAGCGCGGCGGCGCTCTACGCGCCGGCTACCCACCAACTGCTCTATGGCGTCAATGCGAACAAGCGCGTGGCCATCGCCTCCACCACCAAGCTGATGACGGCGCTCATCGTGCTTCAGCACGTGCACAAGCTCTCCACCGTCTTCACCCAGAACGACTACACAGCGGCCGCGGCCGACTCTCAGATCGATCTCGAACCGGGCGAGCGCATGAGCGTGCACGACCTGCTGCTGGCCTTGATGCTGCCCTCCGCTGACGATGCCGCCGAGGACCTGGCGTACAACGTCGGCCACGGGTCGGTGGCACGCTTCGTCGGCATGATGAACGCCGAGGCCCGAGCGCTGGGCCTGCGCGACACCCACTACACGACGCCCATCGGGCTCGACACGCCCGGCAACTACTCGACTGCGGCGGACCTGGTCAAGCTGGCGGACTACGACCTGACCCACAGCGCGTACTTCGCCCGCATCGTCGCGCTGCCCCGGGCGACGCTGTACTCAGGCAATCACGTGCGCGAGGTGACCAACCGCAACGACCTGGTGGGCCGCTACCCATGGATCGACGGGGTCAAGACCGGCCACACGCTTGATGCCGGTTACGTCCTGGTCGCCTCCGGGCAAAGAGGGGGCATGGCGCTGATCAGTGCCGTGCTCGGGACCGACTCGGAGACATCGCGGGACGCCAACACGCTGACGCTGTTGGACTACGGCAGCAGCTTCCGGGTGTGGACGCCGGTACGCAAGGGGCAGCTCATGGCCCGTCCGACGGTGAAGGACCAGGGAGATCTGCACCCGGACGTCACCGCGGCGTCCGGTTACAGCCGGATCCTGCCGCGCGCGGCTCACGTGCGAGTCAAGGTGGCCGTCCCCCATCAACTGATCGGCCCACTGCCCGGCCAGGCCGTGGTCGGCACCGCGACGGTCACCGACGGCAGGCGGGTGCTGGCCCGAATCCCCCTGGTGCTCACGCGGAGGGTGCCCGCGGTGTCCAGCCTCACGCGCGTGACACGCTTCCTCACCCGGCCGCTCACGCTGGTGGTCATCGCGGCCGCGGCGGCGAGCGCGGCGCTCCTCCTGCGTAACGTACGTCGGCGTCGGCGCATCGGTCGACGGGGTAGGGAACTGGAGGCGACATGATCATCACCGTCACGCTCAACGCCGCGATGGACAAGACGCTCGAGGTCCCCAGCTTCACCCCCGGACGCCGCCACCGGACGGTCGATCAGACGACGATGCCCGGCGGCAAGGGCGTCAACATCGCACGTGCCATCAAGCGCCTGGGGCAGCCGGTGATCGCGACCGGCTTCGCCGGCGGCCCGACCGGCAGCCGAATCGTCGAGGCGCTCAATGACGAATCGATCCTCAACGACTTCGTCCGCATCTCCGACGAGTCGCGCACCAACACCGCGGTGCTCGACCCCACCACCGGGCTGCAGACCGAGATCAACGAGCGCGGCCCGGCAGTGTCGGTTGGAGAGCTCGAGCTGTTTCGCGAGAAGCTGCTCTACCTGGCCCAGGGCGCGAGCATCTGCGTGTTCGCGGGCAGCCTGCCACGTGGCATCGAGACCGACATCTACTTCTCGCTCATCCGCGAGGTCCGGCGCCTGGGCGTCACCACCATGATCGACACCGACGGCGAGCCGCTGCGCCTGTCGATGCGAGCTGAGCCCGACATCGTCTCGCCCAACGAGTTGGAGGCCGAGGAGCTCGTGGGTCACGAGTTCAACGACGCCGCCGACCGGGCTTCGGCGGTGGTCGAGATGACCCGGCTGGGGGCCCACGAGGCGATCATGACGGTGTCGGACGGGTGCTACGCACGCATCTTCGAGGCGGGATCACCCGCCCTGTACCGGGTCCGGATCGCCGAGCAGGAGGCGCGATCGGCGGTGGGCTCGGGCGATGCGTTCCTGGCCGGCTACGTGTGCGCGCGCTACGCCGACCGGGAGCCGGCCGAGTGCCTGCGCTTCGGGGTGGCGTGCGGGGCGGAGTCCACGCTGCATTTCGGCGCTGGGATCCTCGACGCGGCTCGGGTCGATCGCCTCCTCGGCGAGGTTGAGTCCGAGCGCGTCGAGATCGCTGCCGAGATCGGCTGACGCGCGGCCTGAAGCGACCCCGCAACCTCCGTCTTAATCGCCCTCGCGGCCCCTCTGGAGGACGATTTGCCACTGCTAGGATCGCCGGGAGAGGGCGGCCGCTGCCGCCCCGCCCAATCGTCCGCCGCGAGTTCTAGGATGCGTGAATGGAAGTAGAGATTGGTCGCGGAAAGAAGGCTCGCCGCGCATACGGGTTCGACGACATCGCCATCGTCCCTTCACGCCGAACGCGTGACCCTGACGACGTTGACATCTCGTGGACCCTGGGTCCGTATCGCTTTGAGTTGCCGCTGCTGGCCGCGGCCCTGGACGGGGTCGTCTCGCCGGACACGGCAGGCCTGATCGGCAAGCTCGGCGGCCTGGCCGTCCTCAACCTCGAGGGCATCTACTGTCGCTATGAGGACGCGGACGCGCAGCTCGAGCGGATCGCCACCTTCTCGCCGGACATCGCCACGCGCGAGATGCAGGACATCTACCGCGAGCCGGTCAAGCCGGAGCTGATCGCCAGGCGGATCGAGGAGATCAAGGCCCACGGCGTGGTCGCCGCGGCGTCGCTGACCCCGCAGAAGGTGCGCACGCACTACGAGACGGCGCTGGAGGCCGGGCTCGACATCCTGGTCATCCAGGGGACCGTCGTCTCCGCCGAGCACGTCTCGCGCGACGAGACCCGGCCGCCGCTCAACCTCAAGGAGTTCATCCGCGAGCTGGCGCCGACGCCGGTCGTCGTGGGCGGCTGTGCCTCCTACCACACGGGCCTGCACCTCATGCGCACCGGCGCGGCCGGCGTGCTTGTCGGAGTCGGCCCCGGCGCGATCTGCACCACCCGCGGTGTGCTGGGGATCGGTGTCCCGCAGGCCACGGCCATCGCCGATGTGGCCGCCGCGCGCTCCCAGCACATGCTGGAGACCGGCGACTACGTCAAGGTGATCGCTGACGGCGGCATGCGCAACGGCGGTGACATCGCCAAGGCGATCGCCTGCGGCGCCGACGCGGTCATGCTCGGCTCGGCCCTGGCCCGCTCCTACGAGGCCCCCGGGCGGGGTTACAACTGGGGCATGGCCACCTTCCACCCGACGCTGCCGCGCGGCACTCGCCTGGCGACCAAGCAGAACGGGACGCTGGAGGAGATCATCAAGGGCCCGGCGCGTGAGAATGACGGCACCTTCAACCTCATGGGTGGCCTGTGCACGTCGATGGCCACCTGCGGGTACCGGGACATTGCCGAGTTCAACCGCGCCGAGCTGATGGTGGCTCCGTCGCTGCAGACGGAGGGCAAGCAACTCCAGCGCGAGCAGGGTGTCGGCATGGGCGCCGGCAGCCGCGGCGCAGCGGTGGGAGTGGCCGATTAGCTCGGTCCGGTCCGCGGCGGCCGCGCTCGACACCCTGGAGGCGTCGAGTGAGGTCCGCGGGGCGCCGGCCGACGACGGCCTCGAGGAGGTCCGTGCCGCGACCGACGAGGTCGTGGTGCTCGACTACGGCGGGCAGTACTCCCAGCTGATCGCGCGCCGCGTGCGCGAATGCGGTGTCTTCTCTGAGCTGTTGCCCTACCACGTCGGCGCCGCCGAGGTGGCCCGCCGGCGGCCGAAGGGCGTGATCCTGTCGGGCGGCCCCGCGTCGGTGTACGCCGACGGCGCGCCGCCCCTGGAGCCGGCGCTGCTGGAGCTGGGCGTGCCCGTGCTGGGCATCTGTTACGGCATGCAGCTGATCGCGCTGGAGCTGGGCGGGCGCGTCCAGGGCGCCGAGGTGGGCGAGTTCGGGCGCTCGCAGCTGACGGTGTCTGAACCGGGCCGCCTGCTGGCCGGCACCCCCGGCGAGCAGACCTGCTGGATGTCTCATCGCGACACGGTGTTCGCGCCCCCGCCGGGCTTCGCCGCCCTGGCGGCCTCGACCGCCTCACCGGTGGCCGCCTTTGAGTCAGACGAGCGCGGCGTCTACGGGATCCAGTTTCACCCGGAGGTCGTCCACACTCCCTATGGCCAGCAGGTCCTCACCAACTTCCTCACCGACATCTGCGGCTGTGAGCAGGGCTGGAGCCCCGCCTCGGTCATCGAGGACCAGATCTCCCGGATCCGGGCCCAGGTGGGCGAGCACGGCCGCGCCATCTGCGGACTCTCGGGGGGCGTGGACTCCTCGGTGGCCGCGCTGCTGGTGCACCGGGCAATCGGGGACCGCTTGACCTGCGTGTTCGTCGATCACGGGCTCATGCGCAAGAACGAGGGCGCGCAGGTGATCCAGGCGTTCCGCGACCAGTTCGAGGTACCCCTGGTGGCCGTCGACGCCGAGGACCGGTTCCTGGCCAAGCTCAAGGGCGTCAGCGACCCCGAGCGCAAGCGCAAGCTCATCGGTGCCGAGTTCATCCGCGTGTTCGAGGAGGAGGCCGCCAGGCTGCAGGACGTGGAGTTCCTGGTTCAGGGCACGTTGTACTCCGACGTGATCGAGTCAGGCGGTGGCACGGGCGCGGCGACCATCAAATCCCACCACAACGTCGGCGGGCTGCCCGATGACCTGCAGTTCACGCTGGTGGAGCCGCTGCGCGCCCTGTTCAAGGACGAGGTGCGAGCGGTCGGCGCGGAGCTGGGGCTGCCCGAGCGCCTCGTGTGGCGCCAGCCGTTCCCGGGACCCGGTCTGGCCATCCGCGTTGTGGGCGGGGAGGCGACCAAGGCGCGCCTGGACATCCTGCGCGAGGCCGACTCCATCCTGCAGGACGAGATCCGCAACGCCGGCCTGTACCGCGATCTGTGGCAGTCGTTCTGCGTCCTGCCCGACATCCACACCGTCGGCGTCCAGGGCGACGAGAGGACCTACGGCAACGTCATCGCCATCCGTGCCGTGACCAGCGACGATGCCATGACCGCCGACTGGGCGCGCCTGCCCTACGACCTGCTGGAGCAGATCGCCAGCCGCATGATCAACGAGATCCGCGCGGTGGGGCGGGTGGTGCTGGACATCACCTCCAAGCCACCCGGCACCATCGAGTGGGAGTAACGCCCGGCTGAGGCGGCGGGGTGGTGGCCGCTCGGTGGCGGCTGGCGCGCGTTCAGCCGATTGCCGGGGCGCGGGCGATCACCGAGCCGACGTAGGGCGCGAGGTCCTCGGGCAACGCGTCGCGCGCGAACCAGTCCACCTCGGCCAGTTCGCCGCGGTCCACGGTCAGCGCCGGGTCGCACATCTCGACGCGATAACAGTGGATCGTGTCGCGCCGGTGGTTCACGTTGCCCCGAACCTCGCCGATGGCGATCCACTCGGCGCCCGCCAGCCCCAGTTCCTCTCCCATCTCGCGGCGGGCGGCAGCCGGGGGCGGCTCGCCGCGCTTGATCGCGCCGCCCGGGACGTCCCAGGCACGGCTGCCGTACGTGTGGCGGACCAGGAGAACCCGATCGCGGCAGGTGACCAGGCACTTGACGCCCGCCTTGGGCGGCCGCCGGACAAACCAGAACACCTGCAGGACCCGATAGGCGAGGCGGTAGCCGAGCCGGCGGAGCGTCAGCGTGACGGTCACAACTACAGGGTAAGCGGGCGCCAGACGGGCTGCTCGGGCGTGCGATGGTGTGGTTTCGATCCCCGTTTCCCCGTCGCTCCGGCGGGCGCGCGGCGTTCTCGCCGCTCATTGGCTCGAGGTCTGGCTATCATCGTCGCCTGTTGCGCGAACCGTGCGTGCGACATACGTGTGCCATGAAGACCTACGTAGCCAAACCCACCGACCGCGAGCGCAACTGGCTGATCGTCGACGCCGAGGGCAAGACCCTGGGGCGGCTGGCGACCCAGATCGCCGATGCGCTGCGCGGCAAGCGCAAGCCGACGTACACCCCGCACATCGACACCGGTGACTTTGTGGTCGTCGTCAACGCCGAGAAGATCCATGTGACGGGCAACAAGCGCGCCGCCAAGATGTACTACCGCCACTCGGGATATCCCGGCGGGCTGAAGTCCCGGACGCTCAACGACATGCTGGAGCGCCGTCCGGAGGAGGTCATCCGGCTTGCCGTCAAGGGCATGCTTCCGCGCAACCGGCTGGCGCGGAGGCAGATCACCAAGCTCAAGGTCTACGCCGGTCCCGAGCATCCGCACGCCGCCCAGCAGCCGCAACCGATGGAGATTTCGCAGTGAGCGACGCAGAGCATCCTGAGGACGAGACGCGCCCCGAGGGCGAGGCCGCCGCCGACGAGGTTCCCGCCGAGAGCGCCGAGGAGCCCGCCGCGCAGGCGCCTGAGCCGGCCGAGCAGCCCGAGGCCGCCGAGGAGCCTGCGGCAGAGGCCGAGCCTGAGCCCGCCGCCGAGCCGGTGAGCCGGCTGCCGAGGAGCCTGAGCCCGCCGCCGAGCCGGCGCGCCGAGCCCGCTGCCGAGGCGCTGAGCCCGCCGCGCCGAGCCCGCTGCCGAGGAGCCTGAGCCCGCCGCCGGCTGAGGAGCCCGCCGCCGAGGAGCCCGCAGCCGCCGAGGAGCCCGCAGCCGCCGAGGAGCCCGCAGCCGCCGAGCAGCCCGCAGCCGCACAGCCTCGTGCCGACGCTGATAGCGGTGAGGACGAGGAGGAAGAGGAGCTCGCACCGCGCCTGCGGCCCGAGATCCCCGGCGCCGACCTCATTCCCGACCTCGTGTCTGACAGCGACGAGTTCATGGACGCGGAGGCGCGTGCCGCCGCCGAGGCCGCCGCCGAGGAGGCCGCCGCGCGCGCCGAAGAGCAGGACTCCGATCAGGAGTCCCAGCCGATCGCCGACGCCGCCATCGACCTCGCCGCGGGCGCGCGCTACACGGCCACCGGCAAGCGCAAGACGGCGGTCGCGCGGGTGATCCTCAAGCCGGGCAGCGGCACCTATGCCATCAATGGCAAGGAGCTCGAACGCGTACTTCCCGCGCGAGACGCTGCAGCGCATCATCCGCCAGCCGCTGGAGGCGGTCGGTTACGAGTCGCGGATGGACGTCGTGGCCCGGATGCACGGCGGCGGCGTTGCTGCCCAGGCCGGCGCGCTGCGCCACGGGATCTCCCGCGCGCTGCTGGAGGCCGACCCCAACCTGCGTGGCGAGCTCAAGCGGCGCGGCTTTTTGACCCGCGACCCGCGGGTCAAGGAGCGCAAGAAGGCCGGCCTCAAGAAGGCGCGCAAGCGGCCGCAGTTCTCCAAGCGCTAGCGGCCCAGCGCCGCTCGTCGCTCATGGCCCGCCAGCTCTTTGGCACCGACGGCGTTCGGGGCCGTGCCGGTGAATTCCTGACCGCCGAGCTGGCGCTCAAGCTGGCGCGCGCCTCGGTCGCCCGCTACGCGCGCTCGTCGGTCCTCGGACCGATGCGGACGCGCGCCGGGCGGGCCCAGGTCGTCATCGTGCGCGACACCCGCGAGTCGGGGGAGATGCTGGAGTCCGCGATCGCGGCCGGGGTCACCGCCGCCGGCGGCGACGCCCTGCTCGCGGGCGTGCTGCCCACCCCGGCGGCGCCGCTGCTCGTGCGCCGCCATGAGCTGGCACTCGCCGCCGTCATCTCGGCCTCCCACAACCCCTTCGAGGACAACGGCATCAAGCTGTTCGCCGCCGACGGCTTCAAGCTCGACGACGACACCGAGCACGAGATCGAGGCGGCGCTGGAGCAGCCGCCGGCGATCCCGGAGCAGATCGGGCGCGTGCGGCCGCCTGAACGGCGCGCTGGAGGACTACCTGCGGGCGCTGCACGAGCGCTTCGCCGGGCTGGACCTCAGCGGTCGGCGCATCCTGCTGGACTGCGCCAACGGCGCGACCTTCCGCGCCGCGCCGGAGATCTTCCGCCGCCTCGGCGCCGAGGTCGAGACGATGGCCGACGAGCCCGACGGGCGCAACATCAACGACGGCTGCGGCTCCACCCATCTGGATGCCGTCATCGAGCGCACCCGCGCCGGCGGCTTCGAGGTGGCGTTCGCCTTCGACGGCGACGGCGACCGGGTCCTGGCCGTCGACGGCGCCGGTGAGGTCGTCGACGGCGACGAGCTGGTGGCGTTGGCCGCGCTGCACCTCCATCGCCGCGATCGCCTGCCCGGCGGCGGCGTCGCGGTCACGGTGATGACGAACTACGGCTTCCACACCGCGATGCGCGAGGCCGGCGTGGAGGTGGCGGTGACCGCCGTCGGCGACCGCTACGTGCTCGACGAGCTCCGCCGCCGCGGCTGGGCGCTGGGCGGCGAGCAGTCCGGCCACATCATCGATCTGGGCTTCGGGCCCTCCGGCGACGGCATCGCCAGCGCGCTGCTCACGCTGGAGGCGCTGCAGGGCCGCGACCTGCGCGACCGCGGGGCGATGGAGAAGCTGCCGCAGCGCCTGGTCAACATCCGTGCCGCCGACCGTCAGGCGCTGACCACCGCGATGGAGGCGGCCGCGCTCGGGGATGCCATTGAGCGCGAGCAGTCGGCGCTCATCGGGCCGGGGACGCGTTCTGGTTCGCGCCTCGGGCACCGAGCCGCTCATCCGGGTCATGGTGGAGGCGCCCTCAGAGCGCGAGACCGACGACGTCTGCGGGCGGCTCAGCGAGGTCGTCGAGACGGTGCTGACCGGCAATTAGCACGAGCGTCGTCGCGGCCCCTGACAGGCGCGTGGCAGGAACGCCGGTCGCGGGCCGTTAACATCGAAGGTCCTTCCCTGTCGCAGAGACCGACCGCTTGGGCAGGCGACCGGACCGGGTGTCGGACAGAGCTACCCCTGGAGGAAACGCAACATGTGCGGAATCGTCGGCTACGTCGGTCCCAGAAAGGTCCGGCCCCTGCTGATGGAGGGGCTCGAGAAGCTCGAATATCGCGGGTACGACAGCGCCGGGATCAGCGTGCTGGACGGCGACCGCGTCGACGCCGTGCGCGCGGTGGGCAACCTGGCCGCTCTGCGCAGCGCCATCGCCCAGCGTGACGCCGCGGCGGGCCCCGCCGAGACGGCCGCTGGCTCCGCCACGGTCGCCGTCGCCGAGCGGCCGGTTCCGGAGACAGGTATCGCCCACACCCGCTGGGCCACCCACGGCCGCGTGACCGAGGAGAACGCCCACCCGCACTACGACACCACCGACAGCGTCCACATCGTCGTCAACGGGATCGTCGAGAACTACATCGCGCTGAAGGTCCGACTCGTCGAGGAGGGGGCCGTCTTCACCTCCGAGACCGACGCCGAGGTGATCGCGCATCTCGTCGCCCACCACTACGACGGCGACCTGTTGGACGCCGTGCGCGCCGCCTACGCCGAGCTGCGCGGCCACTACGCCTTCGTCGCCCTCACGCGCGCGCGAGCCGGGCGTGCTCGTCGGCGCCCGCAAGGAGTGCCCACTGATCGTCGGCCGCGGTGACGGCGAGACGTTCATCGCGTCAGCGATCCCCGCCTTCCTGCGCGAGACCCGCCGGGTGCAGTACATCGGCGACGACGAGCTGGTGGTGCTGCGCCCCGAGGGAACCGAGTTCTACACCGCTGCCGGCGAGCCGGTCGAGCACGACGTCGTCGAGATCGACTGGGACACCGACACGGCGGAGAAGCAGGGCTACGAGACGTTCATGCTCAAGGAGATCCACGAGCAGGCCGACGCCGTGGCCGAGACCATCGGCGAGCGCGCCGCGCGCGGCTGGGGGATCGACCTGGGCGATCTCGGGCCGATCGACGACGACCTGCTCAAGGGCATCCGCCGCGTGGTCATCGTCGCCTGCGGCACCGCCTACCACGCCGGCCTCATCGGCCGCTACGCCATCGAGCACTGGGCCCGAGTCCCGGTGGAGGTGGACATCGCGTCCGAGTACCGCTACCGCAATCCCGTGGTGGGCCCTGACGACCTGGTGATCGGCATATCGCAGTCAGGCGAGACGGCCGACACGCTGGCCGCCATGCGCACTGCGCGCGCGGCCGGCGCCAAGGTGCTGGCGGTGACCAACGTGATGGGCGCCCAGGCCACCCGGGAGGCCGACGGCGTGCTCTACACCCGCGCCGGCCTGGAGATCGGCGTCGCCGCGACGAAGACGTTCGTGAGTCAGATCACGGTGATGTACCTCCTGGCCCTCCGCCTGGCCGAGGTGCGTGGGATCATGGACCGAGCTGCGCTCAAGCCACCGATCTCCGATCTGAAGCGGCTGCCGCACATGATCGCCGAACTCTTGGAGTCGGACGTCGGCGGCATTGACGGCGATCGCTGAGGCCCACTACCAGGCCGATTTCTTCCTCTACCTCGGGCGCCACGTCGGGCTGCCGATCGCGCTCGAGGGCGCCCTGAAGCTCAAGGAGATCTCCTACATCGCCACCGACGCGTACGCGGCGGGCGAGATGAAGCACGGGCCGATCGCCCTGCTGGACGAGAACACTCCGGTGGTCGTGGTGGCCACCGAGTCCCCGGTGCTGGAGAAGGTCATCTCCAACATCCAGGAGGTCCGCGCCCGCGGCGCACGCGTCATCGCGGTGGCCACCGAGGGCGACGAGAGCGATCGCAAGCCCACGTCGACGAGGTCATCCGGGTCCCCCGGACCGACTGGATGCTGGCGCCGCTGCTGGCGGTCATCCCGCTGCAGCTGCTGGCGTACCACATCGCCCGGCTGCGCGGCCTCAACGTCGACCAGCCGCGCAACCTGGCCAAGACCGTCACGGTCGAGTGACACCGGTGGCGGCGGTCGGCGAGCCCGGGACGTCCGGCTACTCGGTCGGCATCGACCTGCTCGAGATCGAGCGCCTCGAGCAGGCGCTGGAGCGCCGACCCCGCCTCGCCGATCGGCTCTTCACCGAAGCCGAGCGCACCTACGCGGCGTCGCGCGCGCGTCCCGGGCAGCACCTGGCGGCGCGCTTCTGCGCCAAGGAGGCCGTGGCCAAGGCGCTGGGCCTCGAGGCGTGGAGCTTCCGCGACGTCGAGGTGACCTCGGCGGGTGGACCACCCGCAGTGACCCTGCACGGCGCGGTGGCCGAGCGCGCCGCCGCGTTGGGGGTCAGCGTCCGGATCTCGTTGACGCACACCCGCACCGATGCGGGCGCCGTGGCGATCGCGGCCGCCCATGACTGAGGGTCCGGCGCCCGACGGCGGGCTGCCCGCCTGGCTTGCGCCGCTGCCCGACGCCGGACAGCAGCGCGCCACCGACGCCTGGGCGATCGGCGACCGTGGCATCGCCGGCCTGGAGCTCATGGAGCGCGCCGGCGCCGGGCTGGCCGACGCGATCCGCGAGCGCGTCCCCGAGGGCCGGGTGGTGGTCGTGGCCGGAAAGGGCAACAACGGCGGGGACGGCCTGGTGGTGGCCCGTTTGCTGCGCGAGTCGGGCCGGGACGTAGACGTCCTCCTGCTCGCCCCGGGGGAGGAGTTCACCGGCGACGCCCGCGTGAACTTCGACCGCCTGCCGTGGCCTGGCGCGCGGGCGTTTGAGAGCGGCGCGCTGGATGGCGCCGCGGCCGTGGTGGACGCGATTCTCGGCACGGGCTTTGACGGCGAACCTCGCGACCCTGCGCGCTCGGCGATCGCCGCCATCAACGTGGCCGCCGGGGAGGCGACCGTCTTCGCCTGCGACGTTCCGAGCGGGGTCGACGCCTCCACCGGCGAGATCGCCGGCGAGGCGGTCCGCGCCGATGCCACCGTCACCTTCCACGCGGCCAAGCCGGGGCTGTGGATCTCGCCGGGCAAGACGCACTCCGGCGAGGTGACCGTCGTCGACATCGGCATACCCGATGGCGCGCCGGTGACCCCGTCGGTGGGCCTCATCGGTCCGCAGGTGCTCGACGGGGTGCCGCACCGGGGGCACGACTCCACCAAGTTCGCGGCCGGGGCCCTGATGGTCTGCGGAGGGTCAACCGGGCTCACCGGGGCGCCCAGCATGGCCGCCGAGGCGGCGATGCGCGCCGGCGCCGGCTATGTCACCGCGCTCGTCCCGGCGTCGCTGAACGTCGTCTTCGAGCAGCGGCTGGTCGAGGTCATGTCGGTGCCGCTCCCCGACAAGGAGGGCACCCTGACCCAGCCCGCGCTGGAGGTGGTGCTGGAGCGCACCGAGCGCGCCGACGCGCTCGTGCTCGGACCGGGGCTGGGCCGCAAGCCGGGGACCCTCAAGCTGGCGCGCAAGCTCGCCGCGGCGGTGTCCGTCCCCCTGCTGCTCGATGCCGACGGTCTCAACGCCCACGAGGGGCGCCTGGAGGCGCTGGCCGAGCGTTCGGCGGCCACCGTGCTCACGCCGCACGCCGGTGAGCTCGCGCGGCTGCTGGAGACCGACAGCGCGGAGATCGCCGCCCACCGCCTGCGCTGTGTCCGCGACGCGGCCGCTCGTGCCGACGCGGTCGTGCTGCTCAAGGGCGACGACACGATCGTCGCGGCGCCCGACGGCCGCGCCGGCGTCAGCCGCGGCGCCACGCCGGTTCTGGCCACTGCGGGGACCGGCGACGTGCTCTCCGGGGTCATCGGCGCCTACCTGAGCAAGGGCATGGACCCGTTCCACGCCGCCTGCGCCGGAGTGTTCGTGCACGCCCGGGCGGGGAGGATCGCGGAGCGGACGGTCGGGACCGAGGGCGTGATCGCGTCAGACGTCATCGCGCTGCTGCCCCGGGCTCGTGCCGGCGACGACGCGTGAGCAGACGCCGCCCCGCCGCCCGCTCCGACAAGATCTGACCATGGCACTGCGCGCACTGGCCAGTGTGAACCTGGCCGCGATCGAACGCAATGTCGTGTCGCTGCGCGGTCGCCTCAACGGCGGCGTTGAGCTTTGCGCGGTCGTCAAGGCCGACGCGTCGGGTCACGGTGCGGTGCCGGTCGCGCGGGCCGCGCTGGCCGGCGGGGCGAGCATGCTGGCGGTGGCCACCGCCGGGGAGGCGGCCGAACTGCGCGCCGCCGGCCTGACCGCGCCGCTGCTGGTGCTGGGGGCCATCAGCTCCGAGGAGCTGCCGGTGGTGCTCGCCGCGGGCGCTGAGGTGGTCGCCTTCAACGAGCGCTTCGTGGAGCAGCTTGCCGCCGCTTCGTCGGCCGCGAGTGGCGACAGGCCCGTCGGCGTGCATGTCAAGCTCGACAGCGGCATGGGCCGGCTGGGCACGCGCGACGCCGAGGAGGCGCTTGCCGTCGCGGCAGCGGTCGGCGAGCGGGCGCCCGGACTGAGGCTCGTTGGCGCCATGACGCACCTCGCCACCGCCGACGGCGATCTGGACTTCGCCGCCGCGCAGCTCGCCGTGTTCGCCCCCTTCGCGACCGAGCTTCAGCGGCGGTTCGGCCGGCTAAGGATCCATGCCGCCAACAGCGCCGCGACCCTGCGCGTTCCCGCCAGCCATTTCGACATGGTGCGCTGCGGCATCGCCCTCTACGGTTGTGACCCCATGAACGAGGATCCCGACTCCACCGGTCTGGAGCAGGCGATGGAGCTGAGCAGCTACGTGGCCGCGGTCAAGCGCGCCGAGACCGGCGACAGCGTCGGCTATGGCCGGCGCTTCATCGCGCGACGACCGACGTGGATCGCCACCATGCCAATTGGCTATGCGGACGGCGTGCGGCGCGGACTCACCAACAACTGCGACGTGCTCATCGACGGTCGCCGCTACCCGCTGATCGGCACGGTGAGCATGGACAACATCACCGCCGACCTCGGCGAGGGCGGCAGCGACGGCGAGCCGGCGGGCCGGGTCGGGGCGCCGGCGATTCTCATCGGCCGATCGGGGCAGGAACGCCAGACCGTGGAGGACATCGCCCACCGCCTCGGCACCATCAACCACGAGGTGCTGTGTGGGATCTCGGCGCGCGTGCCGCGCCGGTACCACCGTGATGGGATGCCGGTGCCGTGAGTGATCCCGTCGCCGCGCTCGCCGAGATCGTCCCCGATGCCTGGCTGGTCGGCGGCACCGTCCGCGATCGCGTGCTGGGGCGCGAGACCGCCGACTTTGACGTGGCCACCGCCGGGTCGGCCGGCGATGTGGCGCGGGCGCTGGGCCGAGCGGCGGGCGGCTTTGCCTTCGAGCTTTCCGAGACGTTCGGCGCGTGGCGGATCGTTGCCCACGACCGGACGTGGCAGGTCGACATGCTGCCGCTCAACGGGGCCACGATCGAGGAGGACCTCGGCCGCCGCGATCTGACCATCAACGCCATCGCCGCGCCGCTGGGGGCGGTGGGCTACGTCGACCCGTTCGGGGGGCTGGAAGACCTCAGCATGCGCCGGCTGCGAGCCGTCTCGCCCGTTGCCTTCGAGCGCGATCCGCTCCGGACGCTGCGGTTGGCGCGGCTGGCCTGCGAGCTGGGGTTCGAGGCCGACCCGGCGACCCTGGGGCTGGCGCGGGCCGCCGCCCCCCGGTTGGCCGACGTTGCCCCCGAGCGGGTGTTCGCCGAACTGCGCCGCGTGGTCTGCGCTCCCGACGTCCTGGCGGGGCTCGACCTCATGGATGCCACCGGGGTCACCGACGTGATCCTGCCCGAGCTGTCGGCGCTGCGTGGGGTGGAGCAGAGCCGCTTTCACCACCTCGACGTGGCCGATCACACCCGCTCGGTGCTGACCGAGGTCATCGCGCTGGAGGTCGACCCCGCCCGGCTGGCGGGCGAGCATGCGCCGGTGCTGGTGCGTTTCCTGGACGAACCGCTGGCCAACGACCTCACCCGAGGCCAGGCGCTGCGCTTCGGCGCGCTGTTGCATGACATCGCCAAGCCCCAGACGCGGGCGGTGACGCCGCAAGGGCGGGTCACCTTCATGGGCCACGACGTGGCCGGGGCACGGCTGGCCGCCGAGATCCTGGGGCGGCTGCGGGCGTCCGAGCGGCTGCGCGAGCATGTCGCGGCACTGACGCGCTACCACCTCCGGCTCGGGTTCCTGGTGCACGAGATGCCGCTGAGCCGGCGGGCTGTCTATGACTATCTGCACGCCACGGAGCCGGTCGCCGTCGACGTCACTGTGCTGAGCGTGGCCGACCGGTTGGCCACGCGCGGGGACAACGCCGACCGGGCCATCGCAGCGCACCTGGAGTTGGCGCGCCAGATGCTGGCCGAGGGGCTGGCGTGGATCGCCGACCCGCCACGCCCCCCGGTTCGAGGCGACGAACTGGCGCAGGCCCTCGGCATCGAGCCGGGCCCGATGGTGGGCGATCTCCTGGCCGAGCTCGAGGCCGCCAGCTTCAGCGGGGAGGTGGCCACGCGCGAGGAGGCGATCGCGCGCGCCCGCCAGCTGATCGCCGCCAACTCGAATCAATAAGCTGGCGGCAATGAGCGACCGAGACCCTGACTGTCTGTTCTGCAAGATCGTCGCCGGCGAGATCCCGTCCGAGCGCGTCGACGAGGACGAGCGGACCGTTGCCTTCATGGACATCAACCCCGCGACGCGCGGCCATGCCCTGGTCATCCCCCGTCGGCACGCTGCCAACCTGCTCCAGGTCGACGCCGAGGACCTCGCCGCCACCGTGGCCGCGGCCCAGCGGCTGGCGCGGACGGCCACCGACCGTCTCGGTGCCGACGGCGTCAATCTGCTCAATTCGTGCGGCCCGGCAGCCTGGCAGACGGTCTTCCACTTCCACATCCACGTGATCCCGCGCTACGAGGGCGATCCGCTGAAGCTGCCGTGGACGCCATCGCCGGGCGACGCCGAGGAGATCGCGGGCGCCGCGGCGCAGCTGCGATGAGCGCCGCCACCGGTGGCGGGGTGGGTGGGGGCGTATCCATCGCCCGCGAGGACGGGGTCGCCGTCGTCACCTTCGACTCGCCGCCACTCAACCTGTTCGACGCCGCCATGTCCGATGCTCTGGACGCCGCCGTCGCCGATCTGGAGGCGACCCCGCCGCGGGCCGTCCTCTTCCGCGCCGAGGGCCGGGTGGTCAGCGGCGGCGTCGACGTGTCGCTGTTCGCGGCGCTGTCGGGCCCACGCGAGGCGGAGGGTGTATTCGCCGGGCTGGTCGCGGTGGCGCGACGCGTGGACAGGCTGCCCTGCCCGACGGTGTTCGCCGCGCATGCCCTGTGCCTGACCTGGGCCTTTGAGCTCGCCCTGGCCTGCGATCTCATCCTCGCCGCCGAGTCGGCGAGCTTCGGGTTGGTGGAGAAGGTGATCGGCTTGACTCCGGCGATGGGCGGCACGCAACGGCTGGCCGAGCGCGCCGGGACGGGGCGGGCGCGCGAGTTCGTGATGGCGGGCCGGCCGTTCGGCGCGGCAGAGCTCGAGCGGTGGAACGTCATCAACCGCGTGCTCCCCGACGAGGACTTCGACGGCGCCGCGCGCGAGTACGCCCGCGAGCTGGCCCAGGGGCCGACCCTGGCCCACGCGGCGACCAAGCAGGTGCTCCGCGACTACCTCGAGGGCGGCGTCGAGTTGGCCAATGAGCGGGTCCCGGGGGTCGCGGGAGCGCTGTTTGCCTCTGAGGACCTTCAGGCCGCGGTGCGCTCATTTCTGGACCAAGGCCCTGGGCGCGCCACCTTCCAGGGACACTGAGCGCAGAAAAATACCTACCGCTGCTTGACAGACCCTGGTACGTTTCCCGCCATCTGGACGGGCTTTGGCCTGCACTACGGGGAAAACGAAGGGATTTTCATGGCAACGGGTACCGTCAAATGGTTCAGCGACGACAAGGGCTTCGGATTCATCACGCCCGACGACGGCGGTCGCGACCTGTTCGTGCACTTCTCGGGGATCAGCGGCGACGGATACCGCTCGCTGGCCGAGGGCTCCAAGGTCTCCTATGAGGAGGAGGCCGGGCCCAAGGGCCCCAAAGCGGTGAACGTCAACAAGATCTAGCCTCCAGGCCACCACACGCGCTCCTCTGGGGGCCCTGATACCCCGGTTTTGAGGACGTGGCGCCTTCTTGCAGGCTTGCCGTCACTCCGCAACTGACGACCCCTGGTGGTGTTCACTCAGGAACATGAAACGCTTCTCGTTCGCACTCGCAGCCGGTCTGAGCGCCTTCTGCGTCATCGCCGGCGTCGCCTCCGCCCAGATCGTGGAGCTCGGCCAGACGTCCAACACCCCGGTGGCGGCGCCAGCCTGCCCACCCAACGTGTCCCTGGCCAACTGCCTCATCGTCCTCACGCGGACCACCGCCGTGCAGACCGAGACCAACGGAGTTCTCAATCCGACCAAGGTCACCAAGGACGGGTGGATCGTCGCCTTCACGGTCGGGCTATCCAAGCTCACCTCGGATGCCAAGACCGAACTGGGGCTCCTGAAGGGTCTCGACGCCAAGTTCGGAGGACCGCCGCAGCTCGTCCTGAGCGTGCTGAAGCCCGGACCGAAGAACAAGTACACGGTGGTCGCGCAGAGCGCCACGTTCCACGTCCTGCCCTTCCTGGGCTCGGTGCTCCAGGAGCCCCTGTCGATGCCGCCCACCTTTACGACGATGACCGCCCTGCCGGTCAAGAAGGGCGATGTCGTCGGGCTCACGGTGCTGACCTGGGCGCCGGTGCTCACCTACAACCTCACCGCCAACAAGTACTCCTACCGCCAGAGCCGCAGGGCGAACTGCGTTCATGCCGCTGCCTCGCAGACGGCCCAGACGACGCTGAACTCGACCCAGCAGTACCTGTGCGACTACACCGGGACGCGGGTCCAGTACTCGGCCACCGAGGTCGTCAACCAGCCGTACCCCAAGACCTACGTGGGCGGACCGACGGCGCCGCCCAAGAAGTAGGCGCACCGATGTGACCCGGGCGCGCTGGGCGGGCGCGCCCCGGCCCGCGCCCGATCACGTCGCGCCCGGCCCGGCCCGGCCCGGCCCGCGCGAGGTCTAGCAGGTCGCGGGGTTCTGCAGGCAGAACGACGAGTCGAGGCCGGCGCCGCCCGAGGTGCCGGTCGCGCCGCCCGTCCCACCGCCGCCGGTGCCGCCGCCCGTGCCGCCGCCCGTCCCGCCACCGGCCCCGCCGCTCGGGGTGGTGGGCGAACTGCCGCCCGACGGGGTGGTGCTCGCCGGCGTGGTCGCGCCGCTGGACGGTGACGTCGCCCCGCTGGAGGGCGAGGTTGCGCCGCTGCTGGACGTGTCGGTGCCGCTGGTCGAAGTGCTGCTGGAGCTCGTGACGGTGGTCGTGGCTGCGACCGCGGGTGGGGTGGTGGGCACCGTGAAGGTGGGCACGCCGGCGGTGTCGGCAGTCCCGGTGCCCCCGCCGCCGCAGGCGGCCAGGCCGAGGCCCAACGCGATCGCCAGCACGACCGCGGGCAACGATCTGGATGTGCGTGCGCCGGGCCGGGTCATGACCTCGGGACCGGTGCCGCGATGGCCTGCGGCGTGCGCCACGAACGCCCTCTTCAGGAGCCGAGCGGCTCCATGCGCCTGCCGCATACCGGGCAGTCGTTGAGGTCCTTCTGCGATAGCTGCTCGCACCAGTTGCAGAACCGGAGGTTATCGACGGTCCACGGCAGCTCGGAGGGGGTGGGAGCCAGTGGCAGGAGTTGGGCGACGACCTCCAGTTCCTCGCCCGTGTCACGGTCGCGGTAGATCTGGTCCGGCTCGGCTTGGATGATCACCTCGCGGCCCGTTGACGGTGCCCGCATCCGGTATCTCTGATGCAACCTCATCCTGGCTGATCCTACCAGCGGGTCGGACGACATCGGGCGCTCGTGGGAGCGCCGGAGCGCCGCTTGAATGGATAGAGTGCCGCCTGGGAGATGCTGCGCTGCCCGACAAAGCTCAGTCGCACCGCGATCCGGCTCATCGCCGGTGCTTTCGTGATGCTGGCCGTCGGCGGCTGCAACGTCAAGCACCCCACCTCCAACCTCATCAGCGGCAAGGTCATGTTCCAGAAGGCGTGCGGTTCCTGCCATACGCTGTCGCACGCCAGCACCAGCGGCACCACCGGCCCTAACCTCGATGACGCCTTCCGCCAGGACAAGACCGACGGCGTCAAGCAGACGTCGATCCAGGGCCTGATCGACTCGTGGATCCGCTATCCGAACACCCAGGGCGTCATGCCCGCCGGCCTGGTCACAGGTCAGGACGCCCAGGATGTGGCCGCCTACGTGGCGGCGGTTGCGGCCCGGCCCGGCAAGGACACGGGCGCGCTGGCCGCCGCCGGAGGCGTGCAGGGGACCTCGCCCGCCGCCGGCAAGCAGGTCTTCACAGGGGTCGGCGGCTGCGGAAGCTGCCACACCCTGGCGGCCGCGGCCACCACCGGCACGGTCGGGCCCAACCTCGACACCGATCTGAAGACCAACTGCGCCACCCCGCAGTCCAAGCAACTCCGCGGCGCCACGCTGCAGGAGTGCATCAAGACCGCGATCGTCTCGCCCTACAAGTACCTCCCGTCGGGCTATAAGGCGGGCGTCATGCCGTCCAACTTCGGGACGACGCTGAAGCCCAACGAGATCACCGCGCTCGTCAACTTCCTCTCGACGGCGGCGAAGTAGGCGTTCCGCCGGTCCCGGCTCCCGTGCCGGCGGCCGCTGATGCCCCGGCCCCGGCAGCTGCGCGTTCGCGCAGGCGGCTCCACAACTCCTCGCCGCGGCCGGCGGCCACCGCGCGGCCCGCGCGACGGCTGTCGAGCTCGAGGTCGTTCGCGAGCGCGAAGTCCAGCAGCGCCTGGCGCTCCTCGTTCTCACGCGCCACGCGCAGGAACAGCCAGCAGAACAGGCCGATGGTCAGAAAGCTCTCCTCCACCATCATCAGCCCGCCCGCCGCCACCTGGTCGGCCATCGAGCTGATGTGCCACAGCGCGTCGCCGGAGCGATAGATGGGGTAGAAGACGGTGCCGCCGAAGATGAGGATGTTGGCCAGGACGGTGCCGGCCAGGCGCACGGCGACGATGAAGACGAGTCGCGCGGCGTTGTTGAACCACGCCGGCTTGGGCAGGGGGCCGAGCAGCGCCATGTAGACCGACATGCCGAAGATCAGGAAGGTCGCGTGCTCCAGGGCGTGCAGGGCGTCGTGGCGCAGCGCCGCCTGGTAGAGGTACGGCGTGTGCCAGACGTAGAAGTTGGTCGCCCAGAGCACGAAGGCCACCACGGGATGCGTCAGGATGCGCAGGCGCGCGACCACCGGATTGCGCAGCAGTGGCGCGATCAAGGGGCCCGTCATCCCCAGCACCAGCAGCAGCGCGGCGATGTCGCCGATGAGCAGGTGCTCGGCCATGTGGGCGACCAGCAGCTGGTCTGAGAGCGTGTCGACGGGCGGGCTGACGGCGATCTCCAGTACCGCCAGTCCGGCGACGTAGCACGCGTAGCGCCAGCGAGGGACCGGCCGCCCGTGCTGGGCCAGCGTCCGTGCCCGCAGGTGGTACGGGACCCACGCCAGCACGATGAGCACGGGGAAGCCGATCGTCTGGACCGGAGCGTCGGCGAAGGGGAGAGGCGGGACCAGCACCGCCACCTATGGTGTCACGCGCGCGGCGGGGCTACAGCGCCTCGAGGATGAGCACGATGACGACGATCGCCGCCACCACGCACACGAACCAGATCAGAAACCCGAAGGCGTTCGCCTCGGAGCGCAGCGGGTTCGGCGGGGTGAGCCGGAGCCTCATCGCAACGCGACGGCGATCCGCGCGGGGTCGGCGCGCCGCACGTGCGCTCAGATCACGTAGACCGTCGTGTAGACGATCACCCACATGATGTCGACGAAGTGCCAGTAGATCCCCGGCACCTCCATGCCCTCGTGGGCCTCCGCGGAGTAGTGCCCGCGGAAGGCGCGCACCGTGACCATCAGCAGAATGCAGAGGCCGATGAAGACGTGGGCGCCGTGCAGGCCGGTGAGCGCGTAGAAGATCGTCCCCTGAGCCGCATCATGGGGCGCGAAGCCGATGTGGACGTACTCGTTGATCTGGACGCACAGGAAGGTGACGCCGAGCAGAAAGGTTGCGGTCATCCCGGCCTTGAGCCCGAAGCGGTTGCCCCGCTTGATCGAGGTCAGCGCCCAGTGCAGCGTCAACGACGAGGACAGCAGGATGGCGGTGTTGATGCCCGCCACCGCCTCCGGCAGCTTGGTGCCCGCCGCGGGCCACGGGTCGTGGCTGACGACGCGGATGAAGAAGTAGGCGGTGAAGAACGCCCCGAAGATCATCACCTCGGAGATGATGAAGAGCAGCATGCCCAGCGTCGGCGCGTGCACGCGCGAGGACTGGTGCGCCGGGGGCGGGCCGTGGTGGGGCTCGGCGTGGGCAATCGAAGCGGCTTCCATCAGATCCTCCTACCTCTGGTGAGAGCCACCACGTGCATCAGGCGGCGCGGACGGGGTCTTGGGCGACGACGTGCTGGACGTCCTTGCCGGTGGCGTTGCGCACGCGCTCGATGAGGTCGGCGCGCAGCCAGCCCGACTTGGTCTCCGGCAGCGTCGAGATGACGATGTCGTCGACCCGGAAGTACTGCAGGGCGTTGGTGATCGCGGTGTAGGGGTCCGGGTCCCCGATCATGCCGGCCGCCGTCAATCCGGCATCGCGCAGCCGGCCCAGCACCAGCGACAGCCGCGTCCGCGCACGTTGCGCCGAGACGCCGCCACCGCCCTCCTGGGGCACGACCACGATGAACAGCCGATCGTGCTTGTCGGTCTCAGCCGCGGCCTTGGCCTTGAGCGTCTCCAGCAGGTCGTCGCTCGACGCCGAACGGTTGGCCACGGCCAGGGTGACCTTGAACTCGAGGCCCTCGGAGTCGATGTCGGCCACCACGTGCTCCACCGGCAGGCCGGTGGCCTGGCGCAGGCGCTCGGGTAGATCGCGCCGCAGCCAACCGGAGCGCGCCTCGGGGAAGGTGGAGATGATGATCGCGTCCGGGTTGTACTCGCGTACGGCGTCCATCGTGGCCGCATACGCGTCCGGGTCGCCGACCTCGCCGACGGCGTCGATCCCCTCGGAGCGGACGAAGCCAACCGCCAGGTCCACCCGCGTCTGGGCGGCGTCGAACACGGAGTCGTCGTAGACGACGTAACCCGCCCGCGGCTGGGTCTGGGGCACGCAGAGGACGAACCGCGACGGCTCCTCGGCAGCGTGGCGGCGCACGGCGTCGACCAGCGGCTTGCCGCCGATCGTCTCGTTGGCGACGACCAGGATGGTCCGCATCAGTGATGACCCCGGCTACTGCCGCCCCCGGCAGTCGCCCCGGCTCCGGCTGTGACCGGACGCGCTTCGGCGGGCGGTTTGAAGATCCCGTGCACGGCACCCGGCACCCCGTACTCGTACGGGCCGCCGACCACGGTCGGCACGGCGTCGAAGTTGAAGATCGGTGGCGGGGAGGACACCTGCCACTCGAGCGTCATGGCGCGCCACGGGTTGGCTGCCGCGCGCGGTCCCCACTTCCAGCTGGCGGCGATGTTGTAGATGAAGATCAGCGTGCTGGCTCCGAGCACGAACGACGACAGCGAGATGAACAGGTTCCAGGCGGCGAACTTCTCCGCGTACTCGGCCACCCGGCGCGGCATCCCCTGGATGCCGATGATGTGCATGGGGCCGAAGGTGAGGTTGAAGAAGATGAAGGTCATCCAGAAGTGCCATTTGCCCAGCCGTTCGTCGAACATCCTGCCGGTCATCTTCGGGAACCAGTAGTAGACGCCGGCGAAGATCGTGAACAGCGACCCGCCGAAGAGCACGTAGTGGATGTGGGCGACGATGAAGTACGTCTGGCTGACGTGGATGTCGAACGGGATCATGGCCAGCATCACCCCGCTGATCCCGCCCAGCGTGAACATGGTGAGGAAGCCGAGCGCGAACAGCATCGGCGTGTCGAGGTGCAGGACCCCGCGCCACAGCGTCGCCAGCCAGGAGAAGATCTTGATCCCCGTCGGGACGGCGATGATGGCCGTGGTGATCATCATCGGGATCCGGATCCAGGGGGCCATGCCGCTGACGAACATGTGATGGGCCCACACGGTGAAGCCGAGCACGACGATGGCCAGCAGGGAGAAGGCCATCATCCGGTAGCCGAAGATCGGCTTGCGCGACTTGACGGCGATGACCTCCGAGATGATCCCGAAGCCGGGCAGCATCATGATGTAGACCGCCGGGTGCGAGTAGAACCAGAAGACGTGCTGGTACATGATCACGTTGCCGTTCTTGCCCGCCCCGACGAACGCGTCGAAGAAGTGGAAGTGCAGCGACACGTCGAGGAGCACGAAGAACTGCGACGCGGCGATGAACGGGGTGGCGATGACGACCAGCAGCGAGGTCGAGAAGTTCGCCCACACCAGCAGCGGCATCCGGAAGAAGCTCATGCCGGGGGCGCGCATGGTGATGATCGTCACCAGGAAGTTCAGCGCGGTGGCGATCGATGAGGCGCCGGCGAACTGCACCGCGATCGAGAAGAACAACTGCCCCAGCGGCATCGTCGTCGACAGCGGCGCGTAGGCGGTCCAGCCGGCGGCGAACGAGCCGCCCGGGGCCAGGAAGCTCATCAGCATCATGGTCCCGGCCAGCGGCAGCAGCCAGTACGAGAGCGCGTTCAGGCGCGGGAAGGCCATGTCCGGGGCGCCGATCATCAGCGGCAGCACGAAGTTCGCCAGGCCGGCGAAGACCGGGATGACGAACAGGAAGATGAGAACGGTGGCGTGGACCGAGAACACGCCGTTGTACTGCTCGGGGGTGAGGAACTGCATGCCCGGCTTGGCCAGCTGGGCGCGGATGAGCATGGCCAGCAGGCCGCCAACGAGCAGGAAGAAGAACGACGTGACGGTGTACTGGATCCCGATGACCTTGTGGTCGGTGTTGACGCGGAAGTAGTCGCGCCAGGTGTGGGCGCCGTGCGCGGAGTGGTCCTCGGGGCGCGTGGGCTTGCCTGAGATCCAATAGAACCAGTAGTCGGCGGTGCCGAGGCCGACAAGGAAGAACAGCGGCACGCCGATCAGCGACACGATCGTGATCGCGTCGCCGTCGATGATCGGGTGTTCGTGCATCAGCCACCGCACGAGCACGGTCAGACCGAACGTAAACGCGAATCCGATGACGTCAAAAAGCGCGGCCCGGTACCAGCCGGGGGCGCGGAGCTTTGCCGGAATGGCCATCAGCTCTCCTTCCTCAGTGTGCTCTGGGTCCTGCTCATCCTGCTGATCCTCCTGACCCGCTCGCCCCACCGGTTCCGGTCGCATATCCCGGCTCGCCTGAGTTCAAGACCGCCGGTGGCGGCACTCCGACGGGCGGCGGTCCGCCGGCCTTCTGATGGACCAGCCACGTCCTGAACGCCGTCGGGGTGACCACGTGCACCGGCGCCCGCATGAGCGAGTGCCCCGCGCCGCACAGCTCCGTGCACTCGGCCGGGTAGTTGCCCAGCCGCGTCGGGGTCGCGCGCACGGTGGTCGTGATCCCCGGCACGGCGTCGAGCTTCACGGAGAACTCGGGCACGAAGAAGCTGTGGATGACGTCATAGGAGCGCAGATTGAAGACCACCGGCCGGCCCTTGGGCAGATACAGGTCCGACGACAGGATCTGCTTGCCGCCGGCGCCCCGATAGCCGAACTCGAAGGCGAACTGGCGCTCGGTGACGTTGACCACCATGGCCCCGGGGTGATTCTTCTCGTTGGTGCGCAGCACCGAATACGCGTAGCCGCACAGGCTCACCAGCAGGATCGCCGGGATTGCGGTCCAGACCACCTCCAGGCGCGTGTTGCCGTGGATCGGCGGGCCGTCCTTCTCCTCCTCGCCCGGCTTCATGCGGAACTTCCACACCGAGTAGAGGACGACGGTCTCGACGAGCACGAAGACCGGCACCGACACGATCAGCAGCACGTCGTAGAGCGTGTGGATGTGCTGGGCCTGCGTCGATCCCTCGGCGGGGAACCACGGGATCGAGAGCGCGACGGGAATGCCGATGGCGATACCGATGGCGCCGATCAGCCCCATTTGCAGCAAGGGCTTGTTACGCACGTCTCCCGCCTTGTGTACTCATCTCCGCCCTGCATCCTATGGGTTCTGAGCGACGGACGGCACCAGGCTTGAACGGCCGCGGCGGCGGCGCCTATGATTGAGTCAATCGTTGCAAACGCCGAGCGGAGGCGCACAATGCTCGTTTCAGAGGGAATGTCCGAAGAGGTGCTGACCATCGGCCCCGGCCACTCCCTGCGGCAGGCCGCGGCGGCGATGTGGACACGCCAGGTGGGAGCGGCGGTGGTGCACGATCCCGAGGCCCAGGGACCGGGCGTGATCACCGAGCGCGACGTCCTGGAGGCGGTCGCGCAGGGCAAGGATCCCGACGCCGAGTACGTCGCTGACCACCTCACCGCCAATCTCACCTTCGCACGTCGCGACTGGTCGCTCGAGCACGCCGCCGCCACCATGGTCTCGGGCGGATTCCGCCATCTCGTGGTGGTGGAGGGTCCCGATGTCGTCGGGGTCCTGTCGATGCGCGACATCGTGCGCGTCTGGTGCGGCGCGGGGGCGGACTGCGACGTGCCCGCCTCCGCCGCCTAGCGCACGCCGCGCCAGCTAGCGTTGGCGCGATGAGGTATCCGGGCCGCGAGATCGCGGCGGCGCTGGGTGACGCCGTGCCGTCCGATCACGCCCGTCAGACGCTGGCCGAGAGCTATGTCGAGCGCGCCCTGGGCCGCGTGCCCGGGCGACCGTGGCGCGTCCTGGACCTCGGCTGCGGGCCCGGCGACTCGGTCGACCTGTTCCGGGCCCGCGACCCCGAGGTCCAGTGGATCGGGCTCGACATCGAGGGGTCGCGCGAGGTCCGCTCACGCACGCGCACCGATGCGCGCTTCGAGCAGTTCGACGGCGTGGCCATCCCCTTCGGCGACGACAGCTTTGACCTCGTCTACTGCAAGCAGGTGCTCGAGCACGTGCACCGCCCGCGGGCGCTCATCGCCGAGGTCGCGCGGGTCCTGGCGCCGCATGGGAGCTTTGCCGGCTCGACCTCGCAGATGGAGCCGTTTCACTCCGCGAGCACGTTCAGCTATACGCCCGAGGGGCTGCGGTGGCTATTGCAGTCCACCGGGCTGGAGCTCGTCGAGCTGCGTCCGGGGATCGATGCAATCGCACTCATCGCCCGGCGCCTGGCGCCCCAGGGCAGCGCCGGCGTCGACCGCCTCTGGGGGCGCTGGTGGGGCAACCGCTCGCCGCTGAACCGGCTGCTGGACGGCTACGGCGGGGTGCGCGGGCTCGACGCCCGGGCACTCAACGCGACCAAGCTGCTGTTCTGCGGCCAGTTCGCCTTTGCGGCCAGGCCGACGGCAGCCACGCCGGAGCCACAAATCCGACGGTGACGGCGCCCGAAGGGCGCGGCTAGTGGCGGTGATCCTCGGGGAGCTCTGAGATGTCGCGGCGCGTGTCGCGGATCCACATGACCGTGGTCACGACGAAGAGGATGAGCCCCGCGATCGAGATGAGCCAGTTGATCGTGGTCCCGATCACCATCAGCGTGATCCCCGCCGCACAGGCCACCGGGAGAAACGTCGGGCCGGGGAGGTGGATCTCCTCACCGACGGGCGGCGTGTCGTGCTCCGTGCTCACGAGTGGACGTAGATGGCGGCAGCGACGAACGTGATGCCGAACATGAACAGGCAGGCCGCGGCCGCCAAGAGGCCGGAGCGCAGGTTCTTGCGGGCGAGCTTTCGATCCATTGCGGTCCTAGATCGTAGTGGTTGTCGGGGTCTGAGTGGTCCCTGCCGCCCCTGCTGCGATGGCCATCACAACTTCACGTCGAGCACCATCGCCGCGAACAGCAGCGCCAGGTACATCATCGAGAACAGATACAGCCGCAGCGCCGTGCGGCGGTCAGCGCGGCGATAGAGCGCGACCGCACCGCCGACGAAGGCGAGGCCGAGGACCATCGAGGCGGCCAGGTACACGCCGCCGAACTCGCCGACGCAGAACGGCAGCTGGCTGACGGCGTACAGCAGCGCCGAGTACAGGACGATGTGCAGCCGCGTGGCGTCCTCGCCGCGCACCACCGGCAGCATCGGGACGCCCACCTCGGCGTACTCGTCCTTCATCAGGAGGCTGAGCGCCCAGAAATGGGGCGGGGTCCAGTAGAACACGATCGCGAACAGATAGACCGCGGTCCACGACAGCGACCCCCGGGTGGCCGCCCAGGCGACCAGCGGCGGCATCGCCCCGGCGGCGCCGCCGATGACGATGTTCTGCGGTGTGCGGCGCTTGAGCCACATGGTGTAGACGCCGACGTAGCCGACAAAGCCGCCGAGCGCGAGTGCCGCCGCCAGGACGTTGACGGTCAGCGAGAGCAGCAGGAACGAGGCGACCTGGAGCGCGATGCCGAACCGGACGGCGGCCGCCGGGCTCACGCGCCCGGAGGGGATCGGCCGGTTGGCCGTCCGATGCATCCGCGCGTCGATGTCGCGGTCCCAGTAGTGGTTGATGGCACCGGCGCCTCCGGCGGAGAGGTAGCCACCGGCGCAGGTCAGCGCCACGAGGGACACCTTCGGGTCGCCGGCGACCTCCATGGTCATCACCGTCGTGAAGAGCAGGAGCGACTGGACCTTGGGCTTGGTGAGGTCGACGTAGTCGGCGACCAGTTGGCGCGTGCGCGAGGCGCCGGAGGTGGCGGTGGCGGGAACGGCCGTCATTCGCGACCCCCGGGAAGGGTCATCCGCCCGAGCGCGCGAACTGCTCGCTGCCGCCGCTCTTCTGGGTCACGCCCGTGGTGCGCTCGATCTGGCGCCGGATGTCGCGCATCGGCTCCACGGATCGCACGCGCGGGATCTCGTCGAAGTTGTTGACCGGCGGCGGCGAGGATGTGAACCACTCCAGCGTGTTGCCCTTCCAGGGATCGGGGCCGGCGATGCGCCCGACGCGCAGGCTGCGCGCGACGTTGAGGATGGTCACCAGGACCCCGACACCGAGGATGAAGGATCCGATCGTCGAGATCAAGTTGTAGGTGGACCAGCCCAGCCCCGGCTGGTAGGTGAAGACCCGCCGCGGCATCCCCGAGAGCCCGAGGGCGTGCTGGACGAAGAAGGTCGCGTTGAAGCCGATGAACATCAGCCAGAACGACAGCTTGCCCACGGTCTCGTTGAGCAGCCGCCCCGTGATCTTGGGGAACCAGTAGTAGATGCCGGCGAAGACCGTGAAGACCGCGCCGCCCATCAGCACGTAGTGGAAGTGCGCGACGACGAAGTAGGTGTCGTTGAGCTGCCAGTCGACGGGGAACACGGCCAGGAAGATCCCGGTGATCCCGCCGATGACGAAGATCGCGATGAAGCCGACGGCGAAGTAGAGCGCGGTGGTCATCACGATCGAGCCCCGCCACAGGGTGGCGATCCAGTTGAAGATCTTGACCCCGGTCGGGATCCCGATGAGGAACGAGCTCAGCATGAAGAAGCCGAGCACGACGATCGGCACCGGCGAGGCGAACATGTGGTGGGCCCACACCAGCGTGGCCAGGAAGGCGATGACCGCGGTGGAGGCGGCGATCGCCTTGTAGCCGAAGATCGGCTTGCGCGAGAACACCGGGATGATCTCCGAGATCATCCCGAAGCCCGGCAGGATCATGATGTAGACCTCGGGGTGACCGAAGAACCAGAACAGGTGCTGCCACAGCACCGGGGATCCGTGGGCGGTGGGGTCGAAGAAGTGGGTGCCGAAGTGGCGGTCGGTGAGCAGCATCGTGACCGCCGCGGCGACCACCGGCAGCGCGATGATGAGCAGGATCGCGTAGACCAGCACGCTCCACACGAACAGGGGCAGACGGTTCCAGGTCATGCCCGGCGCCCGCATGTTCACGATCGTCGCGTAGAAGTTGATGGCGCCCACCAGCGAGGAGATGCCGGTGATGTGGATGAGGAAGATCCACGCGTCCTGACCTCCGCTGGGCGAGTACAGCGACTCCGACAGCGGCGGGTAGCTCCACCAGCCCGCGCTGGGCGGGTGGAAGAAGAGGGTGGCGTAGAAGACGATCCCGCCGAACAGCAGCAGCCAGAACGAGAGCGCGTTCAGCCGCGGGAAGGCCATGTCCCGGGCGCCGATCATCAGCGGCAGGAAGTAGTTGGCAAAGCCCGCCATGACCGGCACGACGAAGAGGAAGATCATCGTCGTCCCGTGCAGCGTGAGCAGCTGGTTGTAGTGCTCGGAGGTCAGCAGCGTGTTGTTGGGCACGCTGAGCTGCAGCCGCATCATCAGCGCCTCGACCCCGCCGAGGCAGAAGAAGACGAAGGTGAGGACCAGGTACATGATCCCGATCTTCTTGTGATCGGTGGTCGGTGACCCAGTCGACCCACTTCTTGGTCTCGCGCGGGCGCGTGACGTCATGGGCGATGACCTGGGGGACCGGTGTCAGGACGTCTTCGCGGGTGATGGTGGCCATGTGCCTCTTAGTTTCCTAGCTGATTCGATGCGGTGAGGACTTGTCGCAGTTGGCCCACCTGCGAGTTCTGGGCCGAGATGAGCTGCTGTTGGCGCGCGAGCCACTGGGTGTACTGCGTCGGGGTGACCACATGGACGAAGGCGACCATCGCCGCGTGGTTGGTCCCGCACAGCTGGGCGCACTGCCCGCGGAAGGTGCCGGTGTGCAGCGCCTTGAACCACGTGTAGGTCGTGTAGCCGGGTACGGCGTCGACCTTGCCGCCCAGCGAGGGGACCCACCAGGAGTGGATGACGTCCGTCGACTGGATCGCGAGCACGATCGTGGTGTGCTCGGGCACCACCATCGTGGTGAAGGAGTAGGCCTTGAGCTTGGGGCTGAACGAGTCCTTGAGGCAGCCATTGCCGTAGACGTAGCGCCAGATGAACTGCCGGCCCTGGATACAGACGGTGAGCTTCTTGCCGTTGGGCGGCGTGGGTGCGTTGACCGAGGCCGACAGCACCAGCCCGTTGGCGTCGGAGTTGGGCGGGTTGACGATGCTCGGGAGCTTGATGAACGTCACCACCGTGAGCACCACCAGGATCAGCGCCGCGGCGACCGTCCAGCCGATCTCCAGGCGCGTGTTGCCGTGGATCTGCGCCGCGACGGGGCTCCGCTTGGCCCGAAAGCGCCACACCGAGTAGACCAGCGCGCCCTCGACGAGCACGGCCACGATCGCCGCCACGTAGAGCACGATGTTGTAGAGCGAGTGGATCTGGTTGGCGTTGGGCGAGCCACCGGACTTGGGGGTGATGAAGTTGGCCATCGCCGCGGGCGCGATGAGCAGGGAGCCCGCCAGGACCGCAGCAAGCACCGGGATCGCGCTGCGGTAGAGACGCCGCCGGCCTGGATCTGGATGCTCGCGGCGCCGGCGGCGAGGCGTGGCGTCGTTGACGTCGAGTCGCAAGGCGCGCGGGATTCTATAAGTCCGGGCCGCTGTTTCGCGCCCCGGCATGAGGGCCGGGTTCTTATACTGGCGCGCCTTGCGAGGATCACGGGCCATCAGAGCGGGAGCCTGGGCCTTGGTCGCCGCGGGGGTGGCGGCGCCCGTCCTGCGCCGCCGGGTCAAGCTGCCCGGAGCCGCGGTGCTGGGGACTGCGGCTCTCTCGGTCCCCGCCCTGGTGGTGGCCATGCCGCGCAGCCGCGCGCGCAACGCGGGCCTTGTGGGGCTGAACATGTGGGCCTACCTGGCCGCCTACGAGCTGCCCAACGACGACCCCGAGGCGCTGGAGCGGCGCGTGAGGATCGACTACCCGATCGCCGTGGACCGGATCATCGGCCTCGGCGTCCCGCCGACGGTCCGTTTTCAGACCGACTTCTCGGACCCGGCCGAGATCAACCGCTTCGAGCGGCTCCTGGTGTGGTGTCACTGGGCGTGGTTCCTCGTTCCGCACGGCAGCGTCGCCTACGTGGCGTGGCGCGCGCCGGAGCGCTTTCCCTCGGCCGCCGCGCGCATGTACGCGGTGTTCGATCTCGGCGCTGTCTTCTACTGGGCCATCCCCACCGCCCCGCCGTGGTACGCGGCCCGCCACGGCCGCCTCCAGGACGCGCATATGCCCGCCGTGCGGCGGATGATGATCGAGTACGGCGAGCAATTCTGGGGTGACCGCTGGTCGGGCCTTTACGATGTCCTTGGAGGCAATCCGCTCGCTGCCATGCCGTCTTTGCATTTCGCCACCTCGCTGATGGCCGCCCACCTCCTCGGAGAAGTGGGCCCGGTCGCGGGTGCCGTCGGCTGGTCGTATGCGCTCCTGCTGGGGCTGGCGCTCGTCTATCTCGGCGAGCACTACGCGGCCGACCTCGCCGGCGGCGCCCTGCTGGCCGAGACGGTGCGCACCCAGGCACATCGCGCCAGTCCGGGCGTCCGGGCGCTCTCCCGGCGCCTGGAGGCGCTGCAACGGCGGGCCGCGGCCGGCTAGCGCGTTGGGCATGCGAGGGGGAGCTCCCATCGAGCACGGGCGTCCTGGCGCGCCCGAGGCGGATGAGAGCCTCGAGTCCCCAGACGGCGATGCCGCCGTGGACGCGGCCTCCGGCGCCGTGACCGAGGGTGAAGCCGGGGCCGAAGCGGGCACGGATCGCTCCGGTCACACCGAGGAGATGCCGCGCATCCGCCTCACGCGGCGGAGCTTGGTGGCCTCGATCGTCTTTGTCGTCTCGGTCGTCGCCTTCCTGTACTTCGTGCTGCCCAAGCTGCTGGGCCTGCGCGACACGTGGAACCGCATCCAGCACGGCAACGGGTGGTGGCTGGCGCTGGCGGCGGTGCTCGAGTGCTTCTCCTTCTTCGGCTACGTGATCCTCTTCCGCGGGGTGTTCGTCCGCGGCGAGAGCCGCATCGACTGGCGGGCCAGCTACGAGATCACCATGGCCGGGCTGGCGGCCACCCGCCTGTTCGCCTCCGCGGGGGCCGGCGGCATCGCGCTGACGGCGTGGGCGCTGCGGCGCTCGGGCATGGAGCCGCGCGTTGTCGCCTGCCGGATGATCGCGTTCATGGCGGTGCTGTACGCGATCTTCATGGGCTCGCTCGTGATCGTCGGGCTGGGGCTGTATCTCGGGATCTTCCCGGGAGAGGCCCCGTTTGCGATCACCGTGATCCCGGCGATCTTCGGCGCGAGTGTGATCGGCTTGTTTCTGGTCGTCTCGCTGCTGCCGGGCGATTTCGACCGTCTGGTTCAGCGCTGGACGCGCGGAGGACGCGTCGGGGCCCTCCTCGCGCGGGCGGCAGCGCTGCCGGCCGCCGCGGCGAGCGGTGTACGCACCGCGATCGGCTTGGTACGCCAGAGGGACGCCTCGCTGCTGGGCGGCGTGGCGTGGTGGGGGTTTGACATCGCCGTGCTGTGGTCGTGCTTTCACGCCTTCGGCGGCGGGCCGCCCACGGCGGTGGTGGTCATGTCCTATTTCGTGGGCCAGCTGGGCAACGTGCTGCCGCTGCCCGGCGGGATCGGCGGAGTGGACGGGGCCATGATCGGTGCCTTCTCGGCGTTCGGGGTCTCACCGGCGCTCGCGGTCGTTTCCGTGTTGGCCTACCGGGCATTTGCCTTCTGGCTGCCCACATTGCCCGGCGCGGTGGCTTATCTTCAGCTGCGGCGTACGGTTCAGCACTGGCGCGCCGAGGAAACCCCTAGCTATACTTAATGAAGTGATGGAGCAGAAGATCGAGAACGCAATCATCGTCGGCAGCGGACCCGCCGGCTACACCGCGGCCCTCTACATGGCCCGCGCCGAACTGGAGCCGTTGGTCATCGAGGGCTTCGCCTGGGGCGGCCTGCTGCAGCAGACCACCGACGTCGAGAACTATCCCGGCTTCCCCCCGGGGATCATGGGCCCGGACCTCATGCAGCACTTCCGCGATCAGGCCGAGCGCTTCGGCGCCCGGCTTGAGACCGACGACGTGACCTCGGTCGAGCTCTCCCCCGACGGGTCGGAGCCCCACAAGGTCTTCGTCGGCGACGACGTGTACCTCACGCGCGCGGTGGTGCTCGCCATGGGCGCCCAGCACCGCAAGCTCGGCGTGCCCGGCGAGCAGGAGCTCTCGGGCCGGGGCGTCAGCTACTGCGCCACCTGCGACGCCGCCTTCTTCAAGCAGGCCCCCACGCTCATCGTGGGCGGCGGGGACTCGGCGATGGAGGAGGCCATGTTCCTGGCCAAGTTCGCCTCCAAGGTGGCGATCGTCCACCGCCGCGACGACTTCCGCGCCTCCAAGATCATGCTCGAGCGCGCCCGGGCGGTGCCGAACATCGAATGGATCACGCCCTACGTCGTGGAGGAGTTCCACGCCGAGGGCGGGAGCAAGTCACTGACCAAGGCGCTCCTGCGCAACACCGTCGACGGGTCTGAGAAGGACCTCGAGATCACCGGCGCTTTCATCGCCGTCGGCCACGACCCGCAGTCCCAACTCGTGCAGGGCCAGGTCGACACCGACGACGGCGGCTATGTGATCACCCAGGGCAAGTCGACCCTCACCAACGTCCCCGGCGTGTTCGCTGCCGGCGACCTCGTGGACCACACGTACCGCCAGGCGATCACCGCCGCGGGGTCCGGGTGCCAGGCGGCGCTTGACGGCGAGTGGTACCTGCGCGACACCGCGCCTTTTGACAGCGCTGCGCGCGTCGCGGCGAGCTAGAGCGCTCCTCGGCCCGGCTGCGGTCGGGCGGTTTTCGCCGTCAGCGCGTCCGGGCGGGGTATCGGCGAACGTCAGCGGCGGCTATAGAAGGCGGGGATTGAGGTGCCGCGGCGCCCCGCGAGACGCCCCGACCGACCTGGGGGAGAAAAATAAGCCCGCATGCGGTGCATAACTCGAGGCACGCCCCGAAGGCGCAACCGCAAGCAGGCTCAGTGGTACGGACAGCCCTCGGCCGGGCCCCACTTGCCCGACGCAGCGTGCTGGCCCATGAGCAGGCCGAAGTCCTGGGTCCAGGTGCCCGCCAGCGTGCTGTAGCCGGCGATCGAGTCGTCTGACACCCCGGTGCCGACGTAGCGGTAGATGGGGTTGAGGATGTTCTGGCAGTGACCTGTGCTCGCCATCCAGGCCTTCACCACCGAGGATGGGGTGGCATATCCGGTGGCGATGTTCTCGCCGACGTTGGACCAGTCAAAGCCGACGGCGCTGATGCGCGAGGCGAAATCGGCGCCGTGGCTGAAGTCGCGATGGGTGACCATGACGTTGGTCCAGCCCTGGGCGGAGCGGTTCAGGCGGGAGTTCTCCCGCAGGCCCGGCAGGCCGCGGGCGTGACGCTCCCGGTTGATGAGGCACACCACGGTGCGCTGCAGGTCAGCGCGGGAGGTGTGGCGGATCGAGGTGTGTGCATCGTCGCAGCCACGAGCGTGGGCGGCGGCAACGGACGCGCACGACATCGACGCAACCAACACGGCGACCGCGGTCGCAGCGCGTCGAGCGGCAGTCCAGGCGCGTGCCTTCCCAAGGCACAGCACGGCTGTGTCTGAGTCACTCATTTGGACATCCCTGTAATCGGCAGCACTCTGGCGGCTTTGAGTGATGACCGAGGCCGATCGAACAAATGTCCAGATCGGCAGACCGGCACCCTACACGAACCTGCCGTCGGCTGATTTCTTAGGGGGGTCCCGGACCTACCTCCGGGGTCGGCCGGGTCCTACCCCTGCGGCAGGGGAATAACACTCACCTCGCCGAAGATTTAACGAGGGGGTTGCGCAAGCGCACGAGCTCTGTGGGAAGAACCTGTGCGCCTTCGCTGTTCTGCACGATCTCTCCCGGCTGTGAAACCGGGATACCCAGGAATCTAGGCCGCTAACACCTGATTTTTGGGGTCTGCCCCGGGCCCCGCTAGGGGCGCAGGACGATTTTCAGCGCCTCGCGCCGGTCATAGATCGCATAGCCCTCCGGCGCGTCGTCGAGTGCCATGTGCCGGGTGACCAGCGGCGTGGGGTCGAGCGTTCCCGCGGCCAGCATGCTCAGCACTCGATCGACGTGGCCGATGACGTTGGCCTGGCCCGTGCGCAGGGTCAGCCCCTTGATCCAGACCACGCCCATGTGCACCTGGCAGGGCTCGGCGTAGACGCCGATCGCAACGACGGTCCCCGCGTTGCGTGCCAGTCTGATGGCGAGGTCCAGCGCGTCGGGATGGCCGACGGCGTCAATTGCGGCCGCGACGCCGCGGCCCTCGGTCATCCTCCTGGCGACGTCGCGGGGGTTCTCCTCCGTGAGGTGGATGGGGACCGCGCCGAACGCGCGCGCCACCTCCAGTCGCGCCTCGACGCTGTCGATGGCGAGCACGGGTCCCGCGCCGGCGGCGACCGCGACCTGGACCGCGCATAGGCCGACCGGCCCCAGGCCGAGCACGGCGACGCTGTCCCCAGGTGCCACGCCGGCACTCTCTACGGCGTGGTAGGCGGTGCCCATGACGTCGCCGGCGAACAGTGCCACGTCGTCGGTCACCCCGTCGGGCACCGGGCGCAGCGTGAGGTTGGCCATCGGCACCAGCGCGAGGTCGGCCTGGGTTCCCGGCAGCGCCCCCAGCGCCTCGCCGTGGCCGAAGACCCGGACGCGGTCGCACTTCTGATAGACGCCGCGCATGCAGTAGAAGCATGTGCCGCACGCGGTGTGGAAGCACCCGCACACGCGATCGCCCACCGCGATCCGGCTCACCGCATCCCCGGCGTCGACGACCCGGCCGACGAACTCGTGGCCGATGGTGAAGCCCGGCTCCATCCTGACCCGGCCGTGGTAGATGTGCAGGTCTGAGCCGCAGATGCCGCTCGCCTCGATGGCGACGATGGCGTCGTCGCGGCTCTCGAGCTGTGGGTCGGGGCGCTCCTCGACCCGGACCTCCATGGGCGCCTGGAAGGTGACCGCTCTCATGACTCCTCGTAGGTAAAGAATCCTTCACCGACGGTGCGTCCCAGCCGCCCCGACCAGCCCAGTCGCCGCAGCAGAGGTGCCACGCGGTAGCGCTCTTCGCCGCGCTCCAGATACAGCGCGTCCAGCACGCCGAGTACATGATCGAGGCCGATCTCGTCAGCCCAGGCGAGGATCCCACGCGGGTAGTTGAGGCCGTTGACCATGCCGGCATCGATGTCCTCGGCGGACCCGACGCCCTCGCCCAGGGCGAAGGCTGCCTCGTTGATGACCTGGCAGACGATGCGGCCCAGCACCAGCCCGGGTGCGTCGCCCACCCATTCCGGGTGCATACCCAACGTGGAGAAGAAGCGCTCGGTCGCTGCCGCCGCCGAGGCCGCCGTGTCCGGACCCCGCGTGAGCTCCACCAGAGCGCTCCCTTCCAGAGGCGGCAGCGCGTGGAAGCCGACGGCCGAGCCGCCCGGGTCGAGCGCGGCCAGCGATCCCGCGGCGCAGCAGACGGCCCGCGGTCCGCCTTGCAGCGGCGCCTCAGGCTCCTCGCCGTCGAGGCTCATCTCGAGGATGAGGGCGGGGACGGGGCCGTCGACGGCCTCGGCGGGTGTCGCCACCTCCCAGCCGGCCTGCGCCGCTGCCTCCTCGAGCGCGAGCGCGAGGGCGGACTCGCCCGAGATGACCACGAGGCCGTCGCCACCCCCGACGGGCGGAGGCTCAGGGTCAGGCGGGCGGTGCTTGCCGCCCTCGGGATACTCGTAGTAGCCGCGACCGGACTTGCGGCCGTAGTGCCCGGCGGCGACGGTCCGCACCGCGATCTGAGAGGGCTGCCAGCGGGGCTCGCCGAAGCTCTGCTCGTAGAACGAGCGGCTGATCTCCAGTCCGACGTCGACACCGACGAGGTCCATGAGCTCGAATGGGCCCATGCGAAAGCCGCCGCCGAGCCGGCACACACGGTCTATCTGCTCCACGGTGGCCACGCGCTCGGACAGGAGCTTGAGCGACTCGAGGCCCCAGGGGCGGTTGCAGCGGTTGACCAAGAACCCCGGTCCGTCAACGGCGTTGATCACGCGCTTGCCCATCGCCTCCCCGCACGCGCGCGCAACGGCGAGGGCGCGCTCGGAGGACTCGGCGCCGGCGACCACCTCGAGCAGCGCCATGACCGGGGGAGGGTTGAAGAAGTGCATGCCCACGACCCGCTCGGGATGCGCGGCGGCCGGCGCCAGCGCGGTGACGAGGAGCGACGACGTGTTGCTGGCCAGCACGCAGCCGGCGGAGACGATCTCAGACAGCCGCGCAAACAGATCGCGCTTGAGCTCCACTCGCTCGGGGGCGGCCTCGATGACGATCTCGCACTCGGCGAACTCCTCCAACGACGCGGCCGCGTGCAGGTTCGCCTTGGCCGCCTCGGCGGCGGCCGACTCCATCCGTCCCTTGCTCACCTCGCGGTCGAGCTGGCGCACGATCCGGTCAATGCCGCGCCCCATGGCCTCGGGATCGGGGTCGTGCAGCAGGGTCCGCATGCCGGCCACGCACCCCAGCTGCGCGATCCCGGATCCCATCGTTCCCGCCCCGGCCACGCCGAGCGCGGTTGGCGCGTCGCTGCCCGGGGTCACGAGGGGATGAGCGCGTTGATGCCGGTGAGCGCGCGCCCGATGATGAGCTTCTGGATCTGCGAGGTGCCCTCGTACAGGGTGGTGACGCGCACGTCGCGAAAGTAGCGCTCCACCGGGTGATCGTCGACGTAGCCCGAGCCGCCGAGCACCTGGATGGCGGTGGTGGCGCACCGGTTCGCGGCCTCGGTGGCGTACAGCTTGGCGATCGAGGTCTCGGTCGAGTTGGGCTGGCCGGTGTCCTTGAGGTACGCCGCCCGATACACGAGCATGCGCGCAGCGTCGGTCTCCACCTTCATATCGGCGAGCATGGCCTGGACGAGCTGGAAGCTCGCGATCGGCCGCCCGAACTGCTGGCGCTCCTTGGCGTAGTTGACGCTGTAGTCCACGCAGCCCTGGCAGATGCCGACGCAGCCGGCGGCGACGCTGTAGCGGCCGGACTCCAGCGAGGTCATGGCGATCTTGAAGCCGTCGCCGATCTCGCCGAGCATCGCGTCCTGGCCGACGGCGCAATCGCTCAGGGAGATGGCCGCGGTGTCGGAGCCGTGCAGGCCGAGCTTGCCGTGGATCTCCTGCGGTTGGTAGCCGTCGTTGCCCTCGGTCTCGACCAGGAAGCAGGCCAGGCCCTTATGGGCCTTCTCGGGATCGGTCTGGGCAAAGATCAGCGCGACGTTGGCGGCGTTGCCCATCGAGATCCACATCTTGGCCCCGTTGATCACCCACCCGTCATCGGTCTGGCGCGCGCGGGTGCGCTGGTTGGCGGCGTCCGAACCGGTGTCGGGCTCGGTGAGGCCAAAGCAGCCCAGCCACTCGCCCGAGCACAGCTTGGGCAGGTAGCGCTGTTTCTGCTCCTCGGTGCCCCAGCGCACGATGGCCGAGCACACCAGCGACGTCTGCACCGACACGACGGTCCGCATCGACGAGTCCCCGCGCCCGATCTCCTCCACGACCAACCCGTAGCTCAGGTAGTCCAGTCCGGCGCCGCCATACTCCGTGGGCACGATCGCGCCGAGGTAGCCCTGCTCGGCGATCTTGGCCACCAGTTCGGTGTCGAAGTGGGCGTTGCGATCGTTGTCGCGGGCCCGCGGAACGATCTCCTTGTCCGTGAAGGCCCGGGCGGTTTCCTTGATGAGTTGCTGCTCGTCGGTGAGTGCGAAGTCCATGTGCCGGGAAGCTACACGAGCGAGGCGTCTGCCCGCCCGTGTCTCAAATCTCCGAGCACCGTCGTAGACAGACGACCGGCCCCCGCAGTCGGCGGAGGCCGGTCGCGCCCATCGTCGAAGCCAACCCTGCTCGAGTCGGCTGCGCGTCTGGTGGATCTAGCCGGTCGGCAGTGACGACAGCGCGGGCTGCGACACGACGACCGTGACCGGCGCCGAGGCACCGCCCACATTCGCAGGGCCACCGGTGATCCGCGCACGGAACTCCTTGGTGCCCGCGGCACCGAACGTCCAGCCGAACTGGAACGTCGAGGCGCTGTTGACAAAGCGGACCTCGACCGTGTGCCAGTTACCGTCCTTGCCCAGCTTCTGGAGGTAGATCGCGTGGCCGGCCTTGTCAGGTGAGACGCTGCCGGTGAACACGATGTGACCGTCCACGGTCGATGTCGCCGAGCTGGAGGACATGCTCACCACGTCCTGCACACCCTGGAACAGCACCGCGGTGTGACGCCGCGGGGCGAAGGTGGTGCGCACCAGGTACAGCTCGTTGGTGGTCGATGCCACATTGGCGAAGCTGTAGCTGCCGTCGGCAGCGGTGGTGGTCGTCGTCACCTCGCGGTAGCGGACGTTGCTCTGCGGAACCTTCTCGAACAGGCTCACGCTCGTGTTCGGCTCTGGGGTCGTTGTGCCGGGCGAGTCCAGCACGCCCGAGATGGTGACCGCCTGACCGTTCTGCACGATCGGGTCAGTGGTGTTGATGGAGAATCCCGGCACCTCGGTCTGTTCGATCACGACTGACGAGATGTCGGACACAGCCGGGGTGTTGCGGGCGTCGCCGCGAAACTTCACGCGGACGTCGTAGGCGCCGGGGACCCGCCAGGCCTGGGAGATCGTGTAGTTGGAGCCGGCCCCGATGCGGGCGGTCTTGATCGTCGTCCAGTTGTCGCTTGAGCCCTTCTGCTGCTGCAGCGCGACGACCCCGCCGGTGTGGTCCGGCGTGACATGGCCGCTGAACACGATCGGGTGACGCGTCAGGCCGCTGGGCGAACTGGCCGCGAGGCTGACCAGCGCATCGACACGCTCGTGCACGGTTCGGCTGTGGGTCGCGCCCGGACCGCGGGTGAACCACTCACGGTTTGAGTCCACGATGCCCAACTGCCGCGTGAACTCGTACTGACCGTTGGCGTTCGTCCGCGTGCTCCCGATGATGGTGAAGCCGGGGTTCGGGTTGATGCGGTGATAAAGCGTGACCACCTGGTTGGCGTGGTCAGGTCCCTTCAGTTGGCCGAAGATGAGGACGGCCTCACCGGCGATGATGTGTTGCGGAACGGCGTGAATGGTGAGCCCGCGGTTGTGCAGCGGGGCCGCGCCGGCGATGCTCGGAGCAACTGCGCTCGCCAACGCGGCCAGCGCGCAAGCAAGCACGGTGATGCGAAGACGCATGAAGCCTCCTTGACCCTGCGTATGTAGAGATAGGCCTCCGCCGATTGCCGGCCCGCCCGTTCGGAGGCGCTGACGTCCTGCATAAACACGATGTCTGAAAATAAGTTGCGCGCCGACCGGGCTGTGCCAGGTGTGCTGCAGGTTAGACTCGCCGCCGGTGGACTCGTTCGCGCTCGTGCTGCTCGCAGGTCTGGCCATCCTCCTGTTGTGTGTGTGGATGCTCGGCCGCGCGAACCAGAGCCGGGGCATGGAGCCGTTCGGCCTGCGCTCGGCTCGCCAGATCGTCGAGAACCGCGAGGAGCTCGAGGCGGAGGATCTGGCCCAGATGCTCGAGGCGCACAACGAGCGCCGCCGGCGACGGGGCGAGGCTGACGTGACCGTCGCCGATCTCGAGCGCCGCGTGATGGAGGACTTCCATGAGCAGCGCCGTCGCCGCGAGGCCTACCTCGCCGACCGCGAGCTCGACGAGCTGCTGGAGGCCACCAACGCTCGCCGCCGTGCGCGGGGCCTGCCCGAGCGCACCCGCGAGGAAGTCCGGCGCGAATTCGGCTCTGGCGCTCCCGACGGCGGGTGACCCGAAGTGGCGCGCTGCCTGATCGTCGGATGCGGGTGCCGTGGCCTGGAGCTCACCGCCATGCTGCGAGCTGCCGGCCACGCCGTTCGGGGCACCACGCGTGATCGGGCCCGGTGCGCCGAGATCGAGGCTGCCGGCGCCGAGCCGTTCGTCGGCGATCCCAACCTCGTCGGGACGTTGGCGCCGGCGCTGGCCCATGTCGGCGTGGCCTGCATTCTGCTCGGGTCGGCGAAGGGAACCGACGAGCATCTCGCGGCCCTGCACGGTACGCGGCTGGACATGCTGCTCGAGCGGATGCTCGACACCACCGTGCGCGGCGTGGTCTACCAGGCGGCCGGCAGCGTGGAACCGGCGCTGCTGCGCGCCGGCGCCGAACGCGTCCGCTACGCGTGTGAGCGCTCGCTGATCCCGTATGAGCTGCTCCCGGCCGATCCAGCCACCGACGACAGCTGGGTGGATCAGGCGGTGCAGGCGATCGAGCGCGCCCTGCTCGGCCGCGATCAGTACGCCCGCTAAGCGCTCGGCGCGAGCCCGAGTGCGGCGCGCAGCGAATCGATCCGGTCAAACAGGTCGGCGAGGATCCGGGCGGTAGCGCCCCAGATGAGGTCGTCAGCGACGACGTAGGTGTCGGTGCGGATGGGGACACCGCGTCGTAACAGGCGGCGGCGCCCGTAGCCGTCGCGCAGATCGTCCAGGGCCAACTCGAGCACCTCCGCCACCTCACGCGCGGACAGGGTCCAGGCCAGGCCAGGCGCGATCAGGCCGACGAACGGGTAGATCGCGTAGCCGGTGGCGATCGTCGGCGTGGGTTGCAGCGCGCCGAGCACCTTCACCGCCGAGGGCGCCAGACCGATCTCCTCCTCGGCCTCGCGCAGCGCCGTGGCCAGCAGGTCGGGGTCCGAATCGTCACGCCGCCCTCCAGGGAAGGAGATCTCACCCGGGTGGCGGCGCAGGTCGTCGCGGCGCCGTGGTGAGCACGGTGTGCAGGCGGCCGTCGTCGACATAGAGGGGAACGAGCACCCCGGCGTGGGTCCGGCCGCGCACCTCCAGCACGCTCGCCGCAGCCGGTTTGAGGAGGACCGCCGAGAGCTGGTTGGCCAGCGCCTCCGACACCCGCGGCTCGCTCAGGTCAGGGGGTTGAAGAGCAGGCCGGTGGGGACCTTGGGGAAGAAGTAGGTCGACTTGGGCGGCATGCTCTCGCCGGCAGCGGCCACCTCCTGCACGCGCTCGACCGGCGTCGGCGCCATGAAGAAGGCCGCGTCGTATTCGGCGTTCTGCACCAGTTCGAGCGCCTGATCGAAGTCCCGGGCATAGCCGAGGCCCTCGAGATGATCGATGTCCTCGTCGGTCATCGCCAGCGCGCCCTTCAGCACGAGGGCCTCCAGCACCGCGGTGTCCAGCTGCCGGTAGGGCTCGGCGTGCTCGGGGAGTGCGGCATCGGCGATGGCCGGGTCGCGGAGGGTCAGCATGAACGGCCGTTTGAAGTGCGCGTCGATATACCCGATGCGGATGGAGTCCGAGGACGCGGGCGCCAGCGCGGCGGTGTTGTCGAGACGCTGGATCTCGAAGTCGCGCCGTAGCGCGTTGGCAAGTGTTTCGTGCTGGTCGGGGCGCAGGCCCCGGACAAGCCGGTGCGTGGGAAACACGGTCAGGCCCGGGTCCTGGAGCGCGACCAGGCACATCAGCACGTAGCGCTGAGGCCCGTCGCCGCCGATCTCCTCGGCATAGACGCGGGCGGTCTCATAGCGGTGGTGCCCGTCGGCGATGAGCAGCTCGGTGCCCGCCAGCACCTCCTGCACGGCGGCGATCGCCGCCGTGTCGTCGACGCGGCCCAGGCGATTGACGGTGCCGTCATCGTCGGTCGTCTGGGCCCACGCCGCGCCGCCGGCGGCGTGGCCCAGCGCGTCGGCGACCGCACCCGAGGGATCGGAGAACAGCGAGAAGATGGGGGAGAGGTTGGCCTTGGTCGCGCGCGTGAGCCGCAGCCGATCCTCGCGCGGGCCGGGATGGGTGCGCTCGTGGGGGCGGATGCGGCCGGGGCCGTACTCCTCGACACGCACGCGTGCGAAGACACCGTGGCGGGTGCGCTGCTGACCGTCGGGCCCGACGTAGTCCTGAGACAGCGTCCACAGTGCGGGGCTCTCGTCGAGCACGACAGCGCCGTCGGCGCGCCACTGCTGCAGCAGCGCCGCCGCGCGGTCGTAGCGGTCCTCGCCACCCTGCGGAAGGTCGATGCGCACAACGTTGTAGGGCGACCGCTCCTCGAGCGCGACGCGCTGGGATTCATCGATGACGTCGTAGGGCGGGGCCACGACGTTCTGGAGGCCACCGGTGCGGTCGAGGTCGTAGCGCAGGGCGCGGATCGGCTTGATCTCTGCCATCGGCGGGGCCCGAGGCTAACAGGAAGGTCACGGGGGCCAGATCGGACGTTGATTACACTCCCCCGACCACGGGGCGTGGCGCAGCCTGGTAGCGCGCCTGCTTTGGGAGCAGGAGGTCCCCGGTTCAAGTCCGGGCGCCCCGATGAATGATGACTGCCGCTAGGCCGGCATGCCCAGGACCGGCGTGATGAGCTCGCGGCGCACTGGCGCGCGTATTGGCCTCGTCGACGAGACCGGACTCCAACTACGTGGGAGCTAGCGGCCCTTGGAGCCCTTCGGGCGCTCGGGGCGCGGCGGGTACTTCTGGCGTTCCTCCTCGGTCATCTGGCGGATGACCAGGGACCCCTCGTCGACCTGCTCCTGGACCTGGGCAAGCTTGACCTGGCGTTTCTCCTCGGCCTTTTCGCGCCCACTCTTCATTCGGTCAGCCTCACTGTGATCGTTGTCCGGATGCCGCGCACTCAGCCTACGCCTACCCACGGTCGGCCGCTCGTACGCGTGCGCACGGCGAACGCTCACCAACCCTGCGGATGACGTTCCGTTTTGTAGTATTTTCAGACGCGACTTGCGAGTGCGCGTAGTACACGGGATCGCGGCGATCCTCACCGTCGTCGCGCTGGGGTGGATCGGCGCACCCCGAGCGGGCGCGGCCACGCCAGGCGTCCCCACCCAGATCGCGATCGCGGACGGGCCGCGGGGCGCGTTGCTCGGGGTGCTGGACGCCCAGGGCAACGAATGGGTCAAGTACTTAGACGCATCGACCTGGACCCTCGAGGAGGGCGGGGGCCAGAAGGAGATGGCCATCGCCGACGGTCCGCATGGGCCTGTGATCGGCCGTCTTGACTCCGACGGGACGTTCTGGGCCAAGGCCGGCGGCCTGAACGCAACCTGGGTGCACGAGCAGACGGGCGTCCGCCAGATCGCGGTCGCCGACGGCACCGACGGGCCGATGGCCGGTTACATCGACGACGCGGGCACGTTCTACGCCAAGGTCGGAGGTTTGAGCACGACGTGGACACGTGAGTACGGAGGCGGGTCGCTGGGCGCGGTCGCGGCGATTGCCGTGGCCGACGGCAGTGGCCCCGACTTCGGCGTGCTGACGGCGAGCGGCGACTTCCTCGCCAAGACCGGTGTGGACAGCGCATGGACCACCGAAGGCTCCGGCGTGAGCCAGATCGCCCTCGCCGACGGGCCCGACGGCGCCACGTTGGGCATGCTCAACGCCAACGGCACCTTCTACGCCAAGGTCGGCGGCCCCGCCGGCACCCGGGTCGACGAATACCCCGGTGGTCAGACCGCTGTCGCCCTCGCCGATGGACCCCACGGCCCACTGCTGGGACGCCTTGACTCCAACGGCACCTTCTCGGCCAAGGACGGATCGTTATCAGCGGCCTGGGTCGACGAGTTCAGCGGTGGCCAGAAGCTGATCGCCGTCGCCGACGGCAGCGATGGTCCGGTCCTGGGTCGCGTCGACGCCAGCGGTGGCTTCTCGGTCAAGAGCGGTGGGCTCAGTGCGGCGTGGCAACTGGAGTACTCGCCCGCCGCCTCGTCGAACCCGTCGCCAGTTCCCGCCCCGCCCACACAGGTCACCCAGACGACGCCGGTGCCCAAGCAGCCGGGGGCGATCCACGCGCTGTTCAGGGTCAAGTGGCACTACAACCGCCGCGGCACGGTCGTCCGTTACATCCGGCTGCTCTCGGGACTCCCCGCCAGCGGGCGCGTCACGGTCAGATGCACCGGCCCGCACTGCCCGCATGTCCACGCCAGCGCGGCCCGACACAAGGCTGTCGTGAAGATGCTGGCCAAGCTTACGGGTCGTCGCTTTGACCCCGGCGACCGTCTCCTCATCACGGTCACAGCGCCCGGGCACCGCCCCGAGCGGATCGAACTGAGGATCCGTCGCGGACGCAAGCCGCTGGGCCGCTTGCTCAGCAGTTGACGCCTCGCACTGGCGCGCGCGGGCGCGCCAGTGCGTTTGAAGTGGGGCGATCTCCGGTAGGACCCGGCCATGGCGGTTTCGTCACACGTCAGGCCTCGTCGCACGTTGCGAACGGCACTGGTCGCGGCCGCGGTCCTCGCGCTCGTGCCGGCCGCCGCCTCGGCGGCGTATGCGCCGCCCAGCCACCCGGGTCCGACGCTGTCGGTGCCGGCGGCCAAGCTCGCCGCTTCTCTGAGCTGCGTCGGCACGCTGCGCGGGGCATCGCACGCGCCGGTGCTGCTCGTCCCCGGGACCTCGCTGAACCCGGCGACCGACTACGGCTACGGATGGGAGCCGGCGCTGCGCAAGCTCGGCTGGCCCTACTGCGCCGTGACGCTCCCCGGCAACGCGATGGGCGACATCCAGATCGCCGGCGAGTACGTCGTGAATGCGATCCGCACGATGCATGCCGCCTACGACGGCCGGATCGACATCGTCGGGCACTCCCAGGGTGGGATGGTCCCGCGCTGGGCGCTGCGCTTCTGGCCCGACACCCGCGCGATGGTGGACGACCTCGTCGGCCTGTCACCCAGCAACCACGGCACCCTCGACGCGATCCCGGTGTGCGCAGCAAGCTGCGCGCCGGCCTTCTGGCAGCAGCGCTCGAACGCGGCATTCATCGCCGCGCTCAACTCCGCCCAGGAGACCTTCCCCGGGATCTCCTACACCGACATCTACACCAACACCGACGAGGTGGTGGTCCCCAACTTCGGGCCGGCGGCATCCTCCTCGTTGAGCGGGGGAGGCGGCGCGATCGCCAACATCGCCATCCAGTCGGTATGTCCCGCGGACGTCACCGAGCACCTCGGGGTCGGGATCTACGACAACACCGCCTACCAGCTCGCCCTCGACGCACTCACTCACCCCGGCCCGGCCGACCCGTCTCGCGTCGCCGCCACGAGCTGCCTCACCCCGCTCATGCCCGGGATCGACCCCAGCACCTTCGCCGCCAACTACGCCAACACGCTCGCCTCGGTGGCCGGCACGGTGGCGAGTTCCCCGCGCACGACATCGGAGCCGCCGCTGGCCTGCTATGCGACCGCGACCTGCCCCACCGGACGGGCGGCGGCCCAGGAGCGCTCGAGCGTGATGCCGGCCACGCGGGCCGCTCGGGCCCGCGCTCCCCGCACGGCGGTCAAGCGCCGCCATCGCGGCCGCCGGCGCCGGCAGCCCCGGACGCATGCGTCCCCGCTCGCCTACGCCGCGGCCCGTAGCTGACCCCCCGGTCCACCCGCGCCGTTACCCTCAGCGCCGGGCCCCCGTAGCTCAGTGGACAGAGCGACGGACTTCTAATCCGTTGGCCGCAGGTTCGAATCCTGCCGGGGGCGTGGAGCGGGGGACGGGCTCCGCGATTCGTCGCTGGTAGATTCAGGTGTCCCACGGTGGGCGTAGCTCAGTTGGTAGAGCTCCTGGTTGTGGTCCAGGCGGTCGGGGGTTCGAGTCCCCTCGCTCACCCC
>CAWCQL010000002.1:0-2249030 GCA_963797705.1 uncultured Actinomycetota bacterium
TTATGTTTATGTGGCCGCCTTCGTTCAGGTTGCGTATTGTCTGCCACGACAAACGGAATGAGCGACCTCCGACCCCCGCCGGCCGCACGGCGCCGAAGCTGCGCCTTCGTGCGAACGTGGATAACAGGCTTATCCTCTACGCCCTGAATTCGGCGACGTGCATGTCTCACGCGCCAACGCTGACTGCGACTAGGCGATGCAGCCGGCAGCGTTGCGGTTCGTCTCTGATCGGGCGTCCTCCAGGCCCGACCTTGGGGCGGGACTCGGATGGAAGGTCACGAACGATTGGATCGTGGTGAGCTCCTCCTCCCGTCCGACGGCAGCCGCGCCGTGCTCGGTCACGACCGACATTGTGACCGGGCCCGACCGATGCATCTGCCGCCTCCTCCGGGCGTCTCGGGTTCGGCTCGTGATTCCTCTGTGCGTCGTAGCGGACTCGAAAGCCTCAACTACGACGAGCGACGCACGCAGCGCGCGGATCGCGTCTGAGAAAGCGTGTCGACGACACATGCCGACGGGGTCGGCCGGTTGGTTGCCGCAGGTAGGTTTGGGCTCATGGGGTGCTCCGCGAATCCTAAACGCGGACTTCGTCGACAAGACCCTCGTCGCGCGCCGTGTTCGGGAGCGTCTCGCTAAACGGCGTAGGGGGATGACCGGGTCCCCCTAGCCCTGGACGTAACTCCGCTGGCGTTCGTGCAGGCAGGAGCGGCCGGTCGGAATCTGGTGTTGGATCTCATCGGCATCCTCGTCAGCCGCGGTCAGTTCTCGCTTCCAGCGGATCGCCGACGCGAACGAGCCCTGGCTGGCTGACAAGGGCCCCGACCGCGAGACGGGCGTTGCGTTCGCGGACGATCGTTCGCATCACGCCCAGGTCGCGCTCGATGCCGCCTGGTTGTCGGCGCGTGGTGATCACGCACCGTTGAATGCGCATGCCCACGTCGAGCATCGCGCTGCCGAGCGCGATCGACGATCCGACCAGCGCATCCTCACCCGCACCCTCCAACAGCACATTGGACCGGAACCGGCGCCGATCCCAAGGTCCGATCGTTGCAGTCGACACTAACGATACGCGCGCCCCGGCCGAATCATGGAAGGGACCCGGGGCACCCTCAAACGGAGCCCACTCGCTCGCTGACTCCCGCTCGAAGTCGATGACGTTCTCATAGTGACGGGCGGCCTCAGCGCTCGCAGACCGCAGCTCGACCCGCCGTCCGAGCCAGTGGGACAGAGCATCATCGTCGTGTGCCGGAGACCCATCGGGCAACGTGATCTCGACTCCATTGTCATCGAGCAGGCGCGCCGACGCGAATAACAACTCCGGCACGCGGCGCGCCGTTAGGCCAAAGCCAGTCGCGACGTCGTAAATCGCGAACCGACGATCTCCCTCAAGCCCGTCACTCCCGATTCGCGCCGACTCCAGCCGCTCCCCCTGAAGCGACTTGACGGGAAACCGCCACAGCTCTCTGACACGGACGCTCACGGCACCCAGCGTCCACCCGCAGGGGTCACGACCAGCTCATGGGTCCACGCACGAGCGGGCTGCGACGCGAGTGCGTGGACCGCGGCGGCGACTCCGACCGGGTCGACGATCGCTTCTGGCGCCAGGCCGGCGGTCATCCGCGCGGTCTTCGGCGAGGCGATCGGGCCATCCACGACTAGCAGGGCCACGTGCAGCCCATCCGCAGCGAGCTCCAGCGCCGCGGCGTGCGTGAGCGCGCGCGTGGCTGCGGCCCCCGCGGCGACGAGGCCGCGTGAGGAGGCCGCGCGGCGCGCAGGCGCGCCGGTGATCTGCACCAGTGTTCCCCCGCGGCCGACGAGTGCGGCTGCCCCGGCAGCCAGAAAGACGAAGGTCTGCCACGCGACCGCTGACCACCCACTCGTCGAACCCGGCGGGGGTCGCCTCGGTCATCGCGCCGCCGCCGAATCCCGTGCCGTCATTCGGTGGCCGGGCCGGCGCCACGGCGTTCACGATGAGGTTCGGCGGGCCGATGCGATCGGCCGCTGCGCGCAGCGCGTCGTCGAGCGCCGCGCGATCGGCCGCGTCGGCGCGAACTACGGCCGCTCCGAGCGCCTGGAGCGGCTCCAGGTCTGAGCGTGTACGGGCGACGGTCGCGACATGGGCGCCACGGCCGAGCAGGTCGCGGGTGATGGTCGCGCCCAGGTTGCGAGCCCCGAGGACGACCGCTCGGGTCAGCGTCGCAGTCGCCATCACGCGTCCTCGCGTTGTGCACGAGCGAGAAGGCTGAGCCCCGGGAAGGCGAGCCCCTCCGGCGTGAGGTACGGGACGGCTGCCTGCTCCGCCCGGTCGCGCAGCTGCACGGCCTGCTCTGGCGTCAGCGCGGCTAGGCGGTGCGCCAGGGGACCGGCGAGCACGGCGGTTCGTGACCACCACTCGTTCGTGGTGGCAGCTCGGTAGGGCGTGGGCAGCTCGGTGGTCGCGACCTCGACCAGGCCGGCGGCGGATAGGACCCCAGCGAGCCGGTCGCGATCGTCGAGGGAGAACGGATGCGGAACCCCGGGCGGGGGCATCGGCACGCCGAGCTGAGCGCTGACCGCGTCGAACACCAAGCCGAGCCACGGGTTCGCGGCGCGGGGCCCCCACACGCTGAGGACCAGCCGTCCGCCCGGCCTCAGCACGCGGCGGATCTCGCGCGCGGCACGCAACGGGGCGGCGACGAGCATCAGACCCTCGCGGCACAGCACCACATCGAACGCCTCGTCGGGCTCGTCGATCTGCTCGAGATCGAGAACCCGGGCGTTGACAGCGTCGCAGACCGAGCGCCTTGGCCCGTCGCGCGGCGATGGCCGTCATCGCGGGCGAAACGTCGGAGACGACGACGTCGCCATGTGGGGCGACGAGCGCAGCGGCGGCGAACCCTGGGCCGCCGGGTCCGCACGCGAGCTCGAGCACGCGTTCGCCGGGCGTGGGCGCGGCAAGATCGAGCATCCGGGCGGTGACCTCTGCCCCTCGTGCATCGACGAAGGCGGCGTTGGCCTCCCAGTCGGGCGCTACGCCGTCCCACATCTCTCGTAGGCGGGAACGCAACGAATCGGGGGCGGATGCCGGCGCCTTCGCCGGTGAAGCGCTGATGTCGAGACTCATGAGGACTCCCTCGGGAAGATTGACTACACGTACAATGTAATGATTTCTCGGTTAGAGTAGCGAAATGGTCGACGCTGTCAACCCCAAGCGCCGCTATGACTCGCCGCGCCGCCGTGAGCAGGCGCAGACGACACGTCGGGCGATCCTGCAGGCAGCCGAGCGACTATTCGCCGAGCAGGGCTATGCGGCGACGACGATGGCTCAGGTGGCGTCCGCGGCCGACGTGTCGCTCAAGACGGTCTATCTCGCCTTCGACACCAAGGCCGGCGTGCTGCGCGCGCTCTGGCATCTGCGGTTACGTGGCGACCAAGACGACGCCCCAGTCGCTCAGCGGACCTGGTACCAGGAGGTGCTTGAAGAAGCTGATCCGGCCGTCAAGCTGACCCTGAACGCTCGCAACGCCCGTGCCGTCAAGGAGCGGGCGGGGGCCCTGCTCGGCGTGATCCGCAACGCAGCGCTCGTGGACCCGGACATCAGTGAGCTGTGGAAACGGATCTCCACCGACTTCCATGACAACCAGCGGGCGATCGTCACGTCGCTCGAGGCGCAGGGGGCACTGCGTGCTGACATCAACGTCGCTCAGGGCGCCGACATCCTCTGGACGCTGAACCATCCCGACGTCTGGCACCTACTGGTCGGCGAGCGCGGCTGGACGCCAGAGGCCTGGGAGCGGTGGTTCTGCGAGACGAGTAGTCGGGAGCTGCTCGGCGAGCCATCGTCTCCGCGAGATGACTCCGTTGGTGGGTGACGCGGCTCTGGCGCAGCACTATGCAGGTCGCGGGTGTCTTTGGCCGCGGCGCCCCACATCGAGACTTGGTGCCGTACTCGGCTCTGGCTCCCCGACCCACCATTCCACAGCGTTTCGATGCGGACGGGTGAGGAGTGCCCGCCAGGCCACTACTGCTCGACGTTTCCGGTGGTGAGCTACTGCGGTTTGATCCCGGCGGCTGTGATGATCCGGGCAGCGCTTTCGCTCTCGCCCCGCACGAAGCGCGTGAACTCAGACTGCGTCATGCTCATCGGCTCGCCACCGTGTTTCAGCAGCGAGGCGCGCATCGCAGGATCTGACAGGGCGCGCGCGATGTCCTGGGCGAGCTTCTGGACCACTCCGGCGGGAGTGGCGCCCGGCGCCCATATCCCGTACCAGATCGGGAAATCAAAGCCGTGGACGCCTGCCTCCGCCACCGTCGGAACGTCGGGCAGCGCGCTCGAGCGATGAGCGCCGCTTACGCCCAGCGGCACGAGTCTGCCCGCGCGGATATGCGCCAGCGTGGTCGGGATTGGCGACAGCGCGTAGTCGGTGCGCCCGGCGATAGTGTTCGCGATCGTGTCGGCGATCGCATCGCTCCCTCGCGCCGGGACGTGGGTGGCGTTGATCCCGGCTGCGAGATTGAATTTCTCGATCCCCAGGTGCGTACCCGTGCCCACGCCGGTGGAAGCGAACCGCAGTGCCCCCGGCTTTGTCTTCGCCACAGCGATCAGCTCGCCGACGGTAGTGACGTCCGCCGACTCGCCGGCGACGAACACGTAGGACTGGGTGGTGAGCCCCGCGACTGGGACGAAGTCCGCAACAGGGTCGTACGGAAGGTTCGTCACAAGCGCCGCGCTATACGCGTGCGCGTTGGTGTGGACGAGCAGCGTGTAACCATCGGCCGGGGACCTCGCCACCATCGCTGGAGCCGCCGTGCTACCCGCACCAGGATAGTTCTCGACCCTCACGGACTGGCCCCACAGCTCAGCAAGCTTCCGTCCCACCGCGGCCGCGATCACCTGTGGCCCACTGCCCGGGCCGAATGGTTCGATCATCCGCACGAGTTTGGTCGGATAGTCACCCTTGGCGGTCGGGATCGCTGCTCGCATGGTCTCCGCTTTGAGGAGCGACGGTTGTACCACGGCTCGCCCGCGGCGCTAATTGTTCGAGCCTATCCATGTGCAGAAGGCAGGTCTCGTCGCAGATGCCGATCGCGCAACGGACACGACCCGAACTGACCGGCCACACCCCCGGTCACAGGGCGGATGGGCTCGTCGCGTCGCACAGAGGGTGTACGCAGACATTTCGCACTCACGGGGGCTAGGCAAACGCCGCGGCAGCGCATCTCGAGCCATGCCGATCGCGTCTTCGCCGCCCAAGCTCTGCATGGGCACGAGGCCGAGTTTCGTCGGATGGCGGCGCTCACCTGTCGGGCGACGGCGCTGGGGCATTCGAGTCCTCGTGCAGAAGCAGCGGCGGTCGTTTTAGTTCGTAGGATGCATTGTCGTGGCACCGCGACTATCACGCGCTCGGCGAACTGGCCGATCGGGATGACTTTCGGCGATCCATCATTCGAGCGGGCGTAATGGGCGACCATCTCATCGTCCTTCATTCTGCGGTCCGGGCCTGCGCCGGCTACAGCCGCCACGACGCTCCCTCGATTCTGTTGGACGGCTCATCGGTGGCGCGCGACACCGAGCACGGTCGAGCGGTCACCGCGCAGCTGACGCGCCGCCACGGAACGCTTGAGGAGGCGATCGATGCTGCGGGCTTCGCGCTCGGCGCCGCGGGGTTGTCCAAGAGCATCCGCCGTCAGGCGCGCGCGGCGTGCGAGGACTACTTCTACGGCCGGCTTGACCTGACGCCGAGCCACGAGTTGGGCGGACGGGCAGAGATCGTCGAATCGCTCGAGCTGATGCCCGAGCCGATGTACCGGGCACTGGAGGACGTCGTCGGCCTCGTCGTGGACGGCGAGTACGAGGAGCTCCGCGTCGCGTCTGGCGATCGGCTCGAAGTCGAGGACCTGCGCCGTCGCGTCGAGGACGACTGCCCCGAGTCGCTGGTGCTGCCGCCGCGCGAGATCTATCAGGTCGAGGCGGTCACCAAGTCCGACGATCCTGAGCTGCCGGGCTGGGCCTACTTCCTTGACCTGTGGACCGAGACCGGCCCGGCACGCCTGCACATCGAGGGCGAGCTCGAGGAGTCGGGCGAGCGGTTCACGGCGACGCTGAACGACATCCTGCCCTGATCTGCGGCTGTCCGGCTCGCTTTCGCATTGGCGAGTCCGTGATCGACGGGCTCGACGCAGTGATGCTCCGCAAGGCGCTGCGCAACAAGAGGGGGCGGCTGCGGCCTTTAACGCGGAAAGCCCACCCGTAGGTGGACTCTCGGCCATCAGAAGATCAGGCGGCTTTCGCGGCAAGGGGACGTTCAGATGAAGGTCTCGCCCTCGGGTTGCCCTCGCTATCTGACCCTACCAGCGTAGCGCACCCGCCGCCCAGCTCCGACTCTGTCGCGACTCCCCATGTGCCCGAGTCGCCGATAGCCCACGAGCGACCCCAGCGCCGACAAGAGATGCTTCCGTCAGTGCTCGTTGGCCCCGCAGGCGATCGCTAGGTCGCCGCTGTATCGGACGGCTTTGCCGGCGTCGAGCGGTGACGAGGACCGCCGCCGGCGATTCGCCGAGATCTCAGCTGGTCTAAACGGTGTTTTAGACCCGAACTCGGCTTGTGTTACGCCCGCCGGGTCGACCGCGAGTGGACCCGTCGCCGGTAGACGACGAACTGCGGCACGGTGGAGTCGAGCTGCGTGCCGGCGGGGTTGAAGATCAACCCCTTCTCGATGAGGCCGGCTCGGCGAACCGACAGTTTCTTGGGAGCCACGCCGTGGCGATGGGGAGGACCCCGATCCGCGCTCAGGGCCTCGTCCAGCCCGTGGGGTCGACTCCTTGAAGAGCCAAGCGGGGCGAACACGCTGAGTGGTGATCCGCTGGTCTGAGCCGCGGTACTTGCGGTATGGCGACGGGCTCGCATCGCCAGCAATTGCAGATACCCCCAGCGGGACTCGAACCCGCGATCTCCTGCGTGAAAGGCAGGCGTCCTAACCGCTAGACCATGGGGGCGCGGGTTCGATTGTAGGTGCGGCGGGTCCAGGTCACGGCGGCTCGGGAACCGCTCAGGTCGCCGCCTCGCTCGCGCGTGACGCGCGCGTGAGCGACGAGCGCAGGACGGCGCCGCGATCTGCTCGCGGACGCCGTCGTCGGTGATCAGGCCGTCCGCGACCGACCAGTCCCGCTCGACGGGGATTCGCACGCAGGCGTCCTCGACGATGTCGGCGCCCGGCGTAGCCGCAGGACCTTGCGCAGGGACTCGTGGGCATCGGCGGCGCCGGTCGGCGCGGCCGGCCCGGCGGCGTTGATCCAGGCGACGGGCTTCTGGTAGGTGCCGGCGTCGCCGATGGTCCACTCCAGGAGGTTCTTCAGCGCGGCGGGCAACGCGCCGGCGTACTCCGGAGTGCAGAACAGCACAGCGTCAGACGCCGCCGACGTCGCGGCGCATCTCGGCCACGCGCGGGTCGACGGGCAGGCCCTCCCGGTCATCGTCGGGGTTGAACAGCGGCAGCGCGCCGATCCCGAGGAAGGTCACGGTCTCCACCTCGCTCGGCGCGACAGCAGCGGCCGTGCGCAGGACGGCGGCGTTGGTCGAGCCCTCGCGGCTCGAGCCGGCGACGAGCAGGATCCTCACTGACGACGATGCAGACACGACGGCCCACCTTAGCCAGGCACGTGTGGGAGCATGGGCGCCATGGGTGAGATCAGCCTCACGGGCGACCTTGTGGCCAAGGGGCCGGCCGCCGCCTTCATCCTGGACGACGCGCAGGTCGCAACCGTGGGCGAGGGCGCCAAGCGCTTCCCCGTCGTCGCCACGGTGAACGGCTACACCTGGCGCACCAGCGTCGCGCGCATGGGCGGCGAGTTCATGGTCGGCCTCTCCAAGGAGGTGCGCACCGGCGCCGGTGTGCAGGCCGGCGACAGCGTCACCCTGGAGCTCAAGCTCGACACCGAGCCGCGCACGGTGGAGGTGCCGCCCGCCCTCGCCGAGGCCCTGGACGCGGATCCTGAGGCCAAGGCGGCGTTCGAGGGCCTGGCCTTCACCCACCGCAAGGAGTTCGCGCGGTGGATCGATGAGGCCAAGCAGGAGCAGACCCGCGAGCGGCGCGTCACCCAGGCGCTGGACATGATCCGCACCGGCCGCACCCGCAGCTGACCGGCACCGGACCGGCGCGGCTCTAAAAAGACTGACGTCGCGGTTACCCGCCCACACCGCGGGTACGGCTCACTAGCAGTAGACCGTTAGGAGAGGTCATGCCCGTATCCACTCAGGGGTCGGCTGCCCGTGTGCGCCGCCGGCCAGGTCCCCTTGCGCGCCTCGACCGGATCCCGGTCTGGCCGTATGAGAACGCCTGCTGTGGGTCGTCGGCGCCGGTTACTTCTTCGCGTTCTTCGACATCGTCACGATCTCGTTCGCCGCGCCGGTGATCGCGACGCAGTTCCACGTCTCCAGGGCGACGGTGACACTGTCGGTGACGAGCAGCCTGATCGGTTACATCATCGGCGCGCTCGCCGACAGCACGATCGCCGACAAGTGGGGTCGGCAAGCTCAGCCTGGCGGATATCGGTGAGCGGTGTTCTCGATCGGCACTGTGCTCGCGGCGTCGAGCACGAACGTCACCGAGCTGATCATCTTCCGCTTCATCTCGGGCCTGGGGATCGGCGCCGAGATCGCCGCGGTCACCACATACATCAGCGAGCTCTCACCGGCCCGGCTGCGCGGGCGCTACACCAGTTGGGCGACGACCGCGCGTACGCGGGCTTCGCCGTCGTGCCGTTCATCGCGCGCGCGCTCGTGCCCGACGTTCGCCTCCGGCTGGCGGATCCTGTTCCTGATCGGCGCGCTCGGCGGCGTGACGATCCTGTTCATGCGCCGCGGCCTGCCGCCCTCGCCGCGCTGGCTGGTCACCCAGGGGCGCACCGAGGAGGCGCGCGAGCTCGTGGCCGAGGCCGAGGAGACCGCGCGCGAGGATGATCGACGGTGAGCTGCCCGAGCCCGAGCCGGTTCCCGACGAGGCCCCGGCCGAGCGCGTTCCCGGTCAGCGGCGCTGCTGCGTCCGCCGATGGTCGGGCCGCGCTGGTGCTGTTCGTCGGGATCTGGTTCGTCTACTACATCGGCAACTACGGCTGGCTGACGCTGGCGCCGACGCTGTTCACCGACAAGGGCTACAGCCTCGCCGACAGCACCACCTACCTGATCGTGTCCGGGATCGGCTTCCTGGTCGGTGCGTTCGCCACCACCCGGTTCAGCGACCGGCTTCGAGCGCAAGTACACGGCCGCGCTGTTCGCGGTGGCATGTGGGCGATCTCGCTGCTGGTGATCGGCTACTGTCGTCTCGCCCGCGATCATCATCGTGTTCGGCTTCATCGCCTCGATGACGATCGGCCTGCTCGTGCCGCTGCTCTACACGTACACGGCCGAGCACTTCGCCACCAGCGCGCGCGCCACCGGGGTCGCGCTGACCGACGGGCTCGGTCACATCGGAGGCGCGCTCGCGCCGCTGATCGTGCTCGGCGCCAACTCGGCCTGGGGCTTCTCGGGCGCGTTCCTCGTGATGGCGATCTGCGGCTGGTCGCCGCCGGCCTGATCCTGCTCGGCATCCGGGCCACCGGCGCTCGCTGGAGACGGCGACGGCAACCTGAGCCACGCCACCGACCGGTCGCGCCGCAGGTTTCATCTACGATGCCCGCGATGAGCGACGCCCTCACCATCGGCTGGATCGGCACCGGCGTGATGGGCGGCCCGATGGCGGGCCACCTGCTGGACCGCGGCCACGACGTCGGCGGTGTACAACCGGACCCGCCGCCGCGCCGAGTCGCTGCTGGAGGCCGGCGCACAGTGGCGCGACTCCCCCGCCGAGCTCGCCCGCGACGTCGACGTGGTCGTCACCATGCTCGGCCACCCCGCCGACGTGCGCGACGTCATCCTGGGCGAGGGTCGCGTACTTGAGTCGATGCGCGAGGGGACCCTGCTCATCGACATGACCACCAGCGAGCCCTCGCTGGCGGTCGAGATCCACGAGGCCGCCGGCGCGAAGAAGATCGGGGCGCTCGATGCGCCGGTCTCGGGCGGCGACGTGGGTGCCCGTAACGGAACGCTGGTCATCATGGTCGGCGGCGACAAGGAGACCTTCACGCGCGCGCGGCCCGTGTTCGAGCCGCTGGGCAAGACGATCGAGCTCCAGGGCGACGCCGGGGCGGGACAGCACACCAAGATGGTCAACCAGCTCGCGATCGCAGCGGGGATGATCGGCGTGTGCGAGGCGCTCGTCTACGGCCACCGGGCCGGGCTGAACCTCGAGAAGACGCTCGAGACCATCTCCGGCGGTGCCGCGGGCTCGTGGTCGCTGTCCAACTACGGGCCGCGGCTGCTCAGGGGCGACCTGGAGCCCGGGTTCAAGGTCGACCACTTCATCAAGGACCTCGGGATCGCCCTCGCCGAGGCCCGCGGTATGAACGTCGTGCTGCCCGGCGCCGCCCTGGCCGAACAGCTCTATGTGGGCGTCCGCAGCCAGGGGCTGGGCCAGAAGGGCACCCAGTCGCTCGCGGTCGTCATCGCGCAGCTCGCGCAGGCCGACTGGCCCCGGCGCTGAATTACACCACCGGCCGACACTTGGCCACTGACGTTCGTCCGCAAACGCGCGTGCATGCGCAAGTACGGGCGGGCCCTCTCCGATAGGTCAGACGATATGCGCGTCGCCGCCCTCCACCAGCTCGCCAAGACCGCCGCTCACCACACTGAGCCGGCTCCCTTCGTCGACCCCGAGTCGGAGCTGGTCGTGGCCCGCCTCGTGCGCTGCGAGTGCCGCGGCTGTGGCGCGCACACCAACGCCAGCGCCGCCGCCGGGGCGGACACCACCTGCCCCAACTGCGGCGCCGAAGGCCTGGTGCCCGTCGAGGGCGCCGGACTCATCCGGACGCTGTAGACCCGGGCGCGAGCACGCCCGCCTCCTCCAGTTCGGCGCGTAGCGCCTCGGGCGACTGGAAGAGGACGGTCGGCATGCCGAGCGCCCGAGCCGCCGCGATGTTGCGCGCGCTGTCGTCGATCATCAGCGTCGAGCCCGCCTGAAGGCCGTAGCGCTCCAGCAGCACCTCGAAGATCCGCGGGTCGGGCTTGATCACACCCTCAGACGACGACACCACGGTGCCCTCGAACCAACCCATGAAGTCATAGCGCTCGCGCCTGAGCGGATAGGTGTGGGCCTCCATGTTGGTGAGCGCGAAGACGCGCACTGAGCCGGCTGCGATGAGCTCGCGCAGAACCTCCACCGTCCCCTCGATCGGCCCGCCCACCATCTCCTCGGTCCGCGTGCCCCACGCCCAGATGTGCTCGGCATGCTCGGGATGCTCGGCCGCCAACTGGGCGCAGGTGACCTCGAACGACACCCCGCGGTCGTTGGCCTCGTGCCAGTCCATGGTGCACACCTCGGCCAGGAAGCGCTCCATCGCCGTCTCGTCGTCGAACATCTTGCGATACAGGTAGCGGGGATTCCAGTCGAGCAGAACGCCGCCGAGGTCGAAGATGACGGCCTTGATCGAGCCATTGGGCGCGTGGGTCACACCGTTAAGCGTCGCTCATCTCGGGCACACTTGGCCCGGTGCCCGGATCTTCCCCACCGCAACGCCCGATCCGCGCGGCCACGATCGAGCCGGCGCTGGACGCTCTCCGCGCCCACGCGCCCGAGGGCGTCGAGGTGCTCCTGGCCGATGACACCACCGATCTGGAGACGATCGACTTCCTCGTGGCCGGCTCGGTCTATCCCGAGATGCTCAAGCGCATGCCCGCTCTCACCCGCCTGGCCGTCGTGCAGGTGCTGTCGGCCGGTACCGACTGGGTCGAGCCCTACCTCCCGCCACAGGCGACGCTGTGCAACGCCCGCGGGACGCGCGACGCCCCCGTGGCCGAATGGGTGGTGGGCGCACTGCTGGGCGTCAGCACCCGGCTGCTCGAATGCGCGCGCATCCACACCTGGACCAAGCGGCAGCTCGTCGACCTCGGCGGCTGGACGGTGGTCATCGTCGGGATGGGGTCGATCGGCCGCCGCGTCGCGCAGTACCTGGCGCCGCTCGGGACCGAGGTGGTGGGCGTCGCCTCGCGCGCGCGTGAAGACCTTCACGGCATCGAGGAGCTGCCCGCGCTCCTGCCCGGCGCCGACGCTGTGGTGGTGCTTGCTCCGCTGACCGACGCGACCCGGGGCCTGCTCGGCGCCCGCGAGCTCGCCGCAATGCCCGATGGCGCGGTGCTTGTCAACGCGGCCCGCGGCGCGGTGGTCGACACCGACGCGCTCGTGGCCGAGGTGACCACCGGCCGGCTGCAGGCGGTGCTCGACGTCACCGATCCCGAGCCGCTGCCTGACGACCACCCGCTGTGGAGCGCGCCCGGGGTGGTGTCGATCACGCCGCACATCGCGGGCGACTCACCGGCCGGCAACGCCCGCGCCGCCGAGCTGGCCGGCGAGCAGCTCGCGCGCTTCTGCGCCGGCGAGGAGCTGCACAACATCGCGCGACGCGGCACCGGCTAACGCCACCGCCCGCATAGGGGTAGAACGACGAGATGACCACCGCCTCTCACCCGCACGGCGAACGCCCGCTGGAGACCCCCGTGGCGGTGACCCGGGCGGTCCGGGAGGCGGCGCGGTTTGATCGCAAGCTGGTGTCCTTTGACGCCGGGCTGCTGGCCGCGGCCCCAGTGGTCCTGGTGCTCACCTTCGGGATCGCCATTGGCAAGCCGGTGTGGGGCGTCACCATGGGAGCCGGCGCCATGCTCGTGGGCATCGCGTGGCGGGTCAGCGGTGGCCGCCCGCCGCTGGCGTTGATGGCCACCGATGCCGTGGCGATGGCCCTGTCCACCCTCGTCGGCTCGGTCACCGGATCGGTGACCTGGGTCCACATCGCCGTGCTGTGCCTATGGGGACTGATGGCGGGGCTCCTGGTCGCGGTGGGCAACCGCGGCGGCGTGATCGGGACCCAATCGATCATCGCCCTGGTGGTGTTCGGCCGCTTCCCACAGTCCGCCGATCAGGCGTTGGGCCTGGCCACCTTGGTGCTGGCCGGCGGCCTGGCCCAGGTGGTGTTCCTCAGCATCGTGCGCTGGCCGCTGCCCCTGCGCAACCAGCGCGCCGCCACCGCCGCGGCCTACCGCGCCTTGGCCTCGCTGGCCTCCGCGTCGGACGAGGCGTCGACACTGCCCGCCGCCGAGGCGATCGACGAAGCCGAGGCCAGCCTCGCGTCTCCGACCCTGTTCGGCGACGCGGCCGTGACCACGCTGCGCAGCCTCGTCAATGAGGCCTACCGGATGCGCGTGCAGATCATGGCCATCCATACTCTGCTGCGCCAGTTGAGTGCCGGCGGCGACCAAGCGGCGGGCGCGCCCGACAGTCCCGAGCGTCGTGCCCTCTCACTGGCCGCGGCCGCCCTGGACACGGCCGCGCTGGCCATCCAGGGCGACGAGGACGCCTTCCGCCGGCTGCTGGAGCGCAGCGCCGAGCTCGACGCCGCGGTCGACGCCTACGGCAGCGGTGACCCCGCGTCCCCGGCGGTGCACATGGATCGCCGCCTGGCGGCGCTGGCCGGACAGATCCGTGCCGTCTCGGCGCTCTCACCGGCCGCCGGCAAGGGTGGGGGCCTGCGCTCCCGCCGGCCCTACAAGCGCACCAACCACCCGCTGGACCGGCTGCGGACCGACCTCGAGCTGATTCGCGCCAACATGTCGATCCACTCCCCCGCGGGACGCCATGCCCTGCGCCTGGCGGTCGTTATCCCACTGGCGGCGCTCATCGCGCGCGAGTTGCCGCTGCAGCGCAGCTACTGGATGGTGGTGGCGGCCGCCACCGTCCTGCGCCCCGAGTTCGGAGCCACCTTCACCCGCGGGGCCGAGCGGGCGCTCGGCACGTGCCTGGGCGTCGGTCTGGCCGGTGCCATCGCCGTCGCGCTGCACCCGGCCGGTGGCGCGACGATCGTCCTGGTCGGCGCGCTGGCGTGGGCCGGTTACTCGGTGTTCCCGGCCAGCTTCGCCATCGGGTACGGCTTCATCACCGCACTCGTGGTGTTCCTGCTGAACGTCGTCAGTCCGGACACGCTGGCCACGGCCACCGATCGGTTGGTCGACACCCTGGTCGGCGGAGCGATCGGACTCATCGCCTACGCGGTATGGCCCACGTGGGCGCGCACCTCGGCCTGGCAGTCGCTGGCCGATCTGGTCGGCGCCGAGCGCACCTACGTCGGCAGCGTGCTCACCGCCGCGGCCCAGGGACGCCGCCCAGGCGACCAGCGGATGCGGTCGCAGGCGCGCCGGGCCCGGCTGGCACGGACGACCGCCGAGTCCACGGTGGCCCGGTCGCTGTCGGAGCCGAGCACCCGGAGGATCGACGCCTCCCAGAGCCAGCGGGCGCTGGCCGCGATGCGGCGACTGGTGCAGGCCGCGCACGTGCTGCGCCTCGACGTCCAGGACGAGCGTGAGCATCGCCCCCAGCCGGAGCTGACGCCACTCCAGGATGGCATCGACGCGGTGCTTGAGGAGGTGGAGGCGAGCCTGCGCGCCCGCCCGCAGCAGGAGCCCACGCCCCACGAGCTGCCCGACGTCCGGGCTCGTTTCGAGGCCTTCCAGCGCGCGTCGGCCGATGATCCCGACGCGCTGGCGCTGGTCGCCGAGCTCGATGAGATCGTCGACGCGGCCAACAGCCTGGCCGCCGCGACCGGGCTGGAGGGCACCGATTTGGTGGAGTCCGCAACAATTGCCTCATGACTACCTTCCCGGATTCCCACAAGGACCTCCTCGACGCCCAGGTCGCGACGCTGGCGACCCTCGGCGCCGACGGCGGACCGCAGCTCACCGAGGTCTGGTTCCTGGCCGACGACCGTGAGCTCAAGCTCTCGCTCAACACGGCCCGGCTCAAGACGCGCAACCTGCAGCAGCGCCCGCAGTGCAGCCTGTTCATCCTCGACGTCTCGAACCCCTACCGCTACGTGGACGTCCGCGGGACCGCCGAGATCGAGCCCGACGACGACTACGCCTTCGCCACCAAGGTGGGCGCCAAGTACGGCGGCGCGGACCTGAGCGAGCATGACGCGCCGGGCGAGTCGCGCGTGGTGGTGACGATCAAGCCGTCGAAGGTCTACGCGGTGAACATGGGCGGCTGAGGCTCCCACCCGATCGCCGGCGCGATGTGCCGCGCGATCGTCTCGAGCATCTGCGCGTTGTACTCGACGCCCAGCTGGTTGGGGACGGTGAGCAGCAGCGTGTCGGCCTCGCGCACGGCCACGTCATCGCTCAGCTCCTGGGCGATGACGTCGGGCTCGCCCGTGTAGCTGCGGCCAAAGCGCGCCATCACTCCCTCCAGGACGCCCACCTGGTCCTCGGAGGGCAGGCCCGCGCGGCCGCCGAAGTAGCGCCGATCCTCGTCGGTGACGATCGGCAGCACGCTGCGGCTCACCGACACGCGGGGCTCGCGCTCCCAGCCGGCCTCGGCCCACGCCTGGCGAAACCACTGGATCTGCTCGGCCTGCAGCTCGTCGAAGGGCACACCGGTGTCCTCGACGAGCAGGGTCGAGGACATCAGGTTCATGCCCTGCTCCGCGGCCCACACAGCGGTCTGGCGAGTCCCCGATCCCCACCAGATCCGGTCGGGCAGGCCGGGTGACTGGGGTTGAATCGGCAGCATCCCCGCCGAGCCGGTCATGCGCACGTCGGCTCCCACCACGCCCGCTCCCGAGATCGCGGCACGAAACAGGCGCGTGTGTGTGCGGGCCATGTCGGCGTCGGTGGTGCCCTCTCGGGGCACGTAGCCGAAGGCCTCGGAGCCGCGCAGCGCCGGCTCCGGGGAGCCGCGGCTGATGCCCAGCTGCAGGCGACCGCCGCTGATGAGGTCGGCGGCGGCGGCCTCCTCGGCCATGTAGAGGGGGTTCTCGTAGCGCATGTCGATGACGGCGGTCCCGATCTCGATCCGGTTGGTGCGGGCGCCGATCGCGCTCAGCAACGGGAACGGTGAGGCGAGCTGGCGCGCGAAATGGTGGACACGGACGTAGGCGCCGTCCAGGCCGATCTCCTCGGCGGCCACCGCCAGCTCGATCGTCTGGCGCAGCGCGTCCTGGGCGGTCTGCGTCTTTGAGCCGGGGACGGGCTGCCAGTGGCCGAAGGAGAGAAAGCCGATGCGCTTCACCCCGCCCATGCTAGGCGGGTGATGTGGGAGGCTCTGGCGATGGCAGCATCGGGGCATGAGCTCGAGCCGGCGCGGCTCAGGGAGCGGTTCATGGCAGGAGTGATCGACTCCGGAGCGGGCATCGGCCTTCTCGGCGGCGCCGCCTCGAGTGCGGTGGAGAAGTGGCGGCCACACGCGCTCGAGCGGCTGCGTGGCGTGACGCGCGCCGCACAGCGCCTGCTGGACTGGACGAACACATCTCGCGGCCAGCAGGCGAATTGGACGCTGACCGTGGTGTGGGGCGTGGCGATGCGCAACACACGGAGCCCCGGCATGCGCATCATGCAGATCCGTCGTGTGGATGCTCGGACAGGCGGCCCCGTCACGCTGCGCAGCGCATTGCGGCGCGCGGCGTTTCAGCTCGCGTGGAGCGCGGGCGGCAAACGTGTCACGCAGCCGAGGTTCGATCGCTGGAAGGCGCATGCCGCGCAGCTGGGAGCGGAGCTCGAGGAGGTGCGCCGCAACCACCCCGACGACCAGCAGGCCGAGGCCGCCTTCTACTCAGCCCAGGGTCGTGGTCCACTCATGGGCTGCGGCGGAACGCTCCTGGCGCTGTTTGCGATCCAGGCGCTGCCCGTCGCGTTCACCTCGCGCCGCCAGCACCTCTTTGATTGGGTCGCCGGGACGATGGTGGTCAAGGACTAGCGGGCGCTACTCGGACTGGCGCCCGAGCGTGGCCACGAAGCGCTCGATGCGCCGGCGCTCCTCCTCGGCCAGCGGCCCGCCGGCGGCGACCAGCAGCGTCATCGGGCCGCGATCGCGCGCCCACGCGCTGGCGCCGTCGCCAAACCCGGCGCTCACCCACACCAGCGGCAGGTTCTCCGCGTAGGCCATCACGGTCTGCTCCTGGCGCTTGGCCGACTCCTCCCCACGGACCAGCGGGACGCTCGTCAGATCCAGGTCGTGGGCGACGCCGTTGACCGCCTCCAGCCCGCCGTCTCCGGCCAGCAGCGCAATCTCGCCGTCCTGGAGCATCTCGCGCGCCCAGCCCGACGGAGCCCCGGCGAGGGCGTCGGGAACGCACACGAAGCGAAAACTCGGCTCGGCCATCGCGGCGGACGCTAGCGGCTTTGCAGCAGCCGCGGGAGCTCGCGCATGTCGCCGAACACGGTCGTGCCGGGGCCCTCGAGCATCCGCGCCGGGGTGACGCTCCCCGTGTAGCCGTAGGCGGCCATGCCCGCCGCGCGCGCGGCCTGTACCCCGTACTGGCTGTCCTCGACCACGGCGCACGCCTTGGGCTCGACGCCCATCCGGCGGGCGGCGTGGAGGAAGAGATCCGGCGCGGGCTTGCCGTTCTGGACCTCGGCGGCGCTGAAGATCCGCCCGGCGAAGCGGTCAAAGAGACCGGTGAGCCGCAGCTTGTGGTCCAGGCGGTCGGGGTCGCTGCTCGAGGCCACGCACGTCCGCATGGTGATCTGGTCAAGCGCCTCCTCGATCCCGTCGATGGCCCGCAGATCGTGCTGGTAGGCCTCGTCGAACCTGGCCCGCGTCCGCGCGCTGAAGTCCGCAGGGAGCGGGTGGCCCAGGTGCTCCTCGATGGCGCCCCAGGTGACCGACGGCGAGCGTCCGACGAACCGCTCGACGATCTCGGCCTCGGACATCGGCATGCCGAATTCGGCGAAGATCTCGGCGTCGATCCGGATGGCGATGGGCTCACTGTCGACCAGCACGCCGTCGCAGTCGAAGATGACCAGCTCGACGTGGCCGTTGTGTTCGCTCATCGCCCGAACATACACAGCGCCGGGCGGTCACTCTGGGGTGGCGACCACCAGGCGCAGCCCGACGTCGAGCTCGTCGAGCTCGCGCAGATGACCGTGACGACGGTCCCATTCCCCGCTGCGCAGATCGCGCTCGAGGGCCCGCACGACTCGGTCCACGATCTGGGGCGGCGTGCGGGCAAAGCCCGAGGTGGCATTGCGCGCGTCGTGGTCCAGCACGCGCTCGGGGTGGGCCCAGAAGGAGCCGAACATCCAGTCGGGCGAGTCACGGTGCACCGGGAGCGTCTGCACTGTCACCGCGCCGCCCAGCCACGCCCCAAGCTCCTGCGGCGTGGGGAAGATGCGGACGTCCAGTTCCCCCACCTCGGGCAGGTAGTCCTTGACCAGCCACATGTCGTTGCTCACCTCGGGCAGGTAGGTGAGGATCGCCACCGGCCCCGTGGCCACGCGGCGCAGCTCGCGGATGCCGGCCTCGCGCTCGTCGTCCCAGTGGTGGACGGTGAGGATCGCCATCGCGGCCTGCACGCTGTCGTCGCGCAGGGGCAGCCGGCCCGCGGTGGCCCGGAGGGCCGGCGGGAGCCCGGGCGGGCGCTGCGCGGCCATGACGTCGCTGGGCTCGATCGCGATCACATAGCGGTCGCGCGGCTCATACGAGCCCGCCCCGGCACCGACGTTGGCCACCGTGCGCGCCCCGCCCAGGGCGGCGTCAATCCGTGCCGCGATCCGGGGGTCCTCCCGGCGCAGCCGCGCGTAGCCGTGGCCGATGCGTTCGTAGCGGGTTCCCAGGTCAGACATGCGCGACGCCCGAGGATACCGAGCAATCCTCGGTGTGGGAAGATGAAAGCTCTGATGCCCGTCAGCGCCTCCACCGTCACCGACGCGCGCCGTCCGCGCAGCGCCCGCGAGCGCGTGCTCGCCGCCGGCCTGCGCCGCTTCGGCGAGGACGGCACGGTCGCGGTCAACCTCGAGGAGGTCCGCCAGGAGGCCGGGGTCAGCGTCGGTGCGCTCTATCACCACTTCGCCGATAAGGCAGCACTCGTCGACGCGCTCTACGCCTTGGTGACCGCGCACTTTCAGGAGGGGTTCCTCGAGGTGCTCCACGCCAGCCCCAGCGCCGAGGACGGGATCCGGCGCGGGGTGCGTTACTTCGTGCGCTGGGTCGAGGCTCACCGCCACGAGACCGCGATCCTGCTCGGCGCGCGGGCGGAGAGCCCGGAGCTGATCGAGCTCAACCGGCGCTTCTTTGGCGAGGTGACGGCCTGGTGGCGAATGCACGCGCACTACGGCGCGGTCAGGTCGGTGTCGCCGGAGCTCATCCACGCGCTGTGGCTGGGACCGGCCCAGGAGTACACCCGCCACTGGTACACGGGACGCGGCAAACGCTCGCCCACCGCCGTCGGGCCCGTTCTGGAGGAGGCGGCCTGGAATGCGCTCAAGGCGGATCCATGACCTTCTCCGACGATCTCGGGCGCGAGGCGATGCACATCGAATCGCTGCCACCGTCCCAGTTCGACGCCGCCGTCGCCCTGTGGCACGAGGCTGGCCTCACTCGCCCCTGGAACGACCCGATGGCCGATCTGCGCCGGGCGGTGGCGGGGCCGAGCTCGACGGTGCTGGCCGGTCACGACGGGGACGCGCTGGTCGCCACCGCCATGGTCGGCTACGACGGCCACCGCGGCTGGGTCTACTACCTCGCGGTCCGAGCGGACCGGCGGGGCCACGGCCACGGCCGCGCGATGATGCGCGCGTGCGAGACCTGGCTGGCGGCGCGTGATGTGCCCAAGCTCGACCTGATGGTTCGCACCGAGAACGACGCGGTCATCGCCTTCTATGCCGCTCTGGGGTATGGCCACGACGACGTCGTCGTGATGTCAAAACGCCTGCGCTGATCACGAACGCGCACCCGGACGCCCCCAAGGCGGCGCGGGTGCCCCCACGCCCGCGCCGCCCTCTTGCCGGCCTTCCGTTGAGGGACGGGGGAGGTCAGCCGGCGAAGGAGTGAAACGCGCCCAGAGCGTTGGGGAGCTTGGGCGTGAACGGCTTGAACTGGTAGGGCTTGGAGGTGTCAAACCCAGCCTTGGCCGCGGCCGACTTGTCGGCGAACGGGGTCAGGGCGTCGACCGCCTGGCTGATCTTGGTCCACTTGAGCGTGCGCTCGTAGCCGTTGTTGTTGGGCGGGTCGATGCTCTCGGCCTTGCCCTGGACGCCGGTGATCTTCTCGATCGGGCCGCCGTCCTTGCGCGACACCTCGCCGCCGAGCACGCGCGCCAGCGTGCGGTGATCTGACTCGATCCCCATGATGCGCGCGGCGAGGACCCGCAGGTCCGGGGTGCTGAAGTTGCGCACGCCGACCAGATAGGCGGCGATGAACGCGTCCTCGAGGGTGACGAGCACGTCGAGGGTGGTCTGGGCGTCGCTGAACATCTTGGCCGGGTAGTAGAAGGTGCTGAACGGCGAGGGCTTGCCGGTCACGCTCATCTCCAGGGCGTAGTGCGACATCTCCTCCTGCCGCGCGGCGACGAGGTAGCCCTGGTCGTCATCGGGCAGCCGCTTGAAGAACGGGGACCTGTCGATGATGTTGGTGTAGGTGGTGACCGCCAGCGCCTCGGCGATCTGCGCCGCCCCGACGATGGCCACGTCGCCCGAGGTCACGCCCCCACCCTTGGCGGCGGCGAACGCCGGCGCGAGCAGGCCCAGCCCTGAAACACCGGCTACCACTCCGGCGCCGGCGGTGGCGCCCCGTCGCAGGAACTGCCTGCGGTCCGTACCGGCCTGTTGCTGCACTGCGGACATGAGCGAGTCTCCCTTCCCGAAAACTCAGAGGTGATGTTGATCACCGCCTCATACGGAGAGAGCGCCGCGCCGGATCACCGACGGGTCACGGAGGCGCTGACGAACGGACCCACGCCGTACCCGCTACCCGCGCAGGGCCCACGCCGCCGGGTATCGTCCGCGCCATGACCGCGCTGACGACGAGCGTCATCGGCAGCTATCCACAGCCGGCCTGGCTCATCGACCGCGATGCCCTGGGCGCGCACTCGGTCCCCCGCGTGCGCATGGCGGCGGCCTGGCGCGTGCCCGAGCCCTTCCTCCAGGAGGCCCAGGACGACGCCACGCGGCTTGCCATCCGCGACATGGAGCGCGCGGGGATCGACACGATCACCGACGGGGAGATGCGGCGCGAGAGCTACTCCAACCGCTTCGCCACCGCCCTGGACGGCATCGACGCCGAGCACCCGGCGACGATCCACACCCGCTCAGGCGAAACCCGCCAGGTGCCCCGGGTCGTCGGCCCGGTGCGCTGGCGCGGCCCGGTGGAGGCCGGCGACGTCGACCTTCCTGCGCGCTCACACCGAGCGCGCGATCAAGATCACCCTGCCGGGCCCGTTCACCATGGCCCAGCAGGCCTCCAACGAGGCCTACGACGACGTCGACGAGCTCGTCATGGACCTCGCCGCCGCGGTCAACCAGGAGGCTCGCGCGCTGCAGGAGGCGGGGGCGGACGTCATCCAGCTCGACGAGCCGTGGCTGCGCAACGACCCCGAGGGGGCCCGGCGCATCGCCGTGCGCGCCATCGACGCCGCGCTTGGCCGGGCTTCAGGCGACGACCGCCGTGCACCTGTGCTTCGGCTACGCCGCCCTGGTCGCCGCCAAGGACCGCAACCGCTACGAGTTCCTGGGTGAGCTCGCCGACTGCGCCGCAGACCAGATCTCGGTGGAGGCGGCGCAGCCCAAGCTCGACCTCGGCCAACTCGCCGACCTGGCGGGCAAGACCGTCCTCGTCGGCGATGCTGGACCTCGCCGACCCCCAGCCCGAAACCGCCGAGGTGGTGGCCCAGCGCATCCACGCCGCGCTGGCCCACGTGCCCGCCGAGCGCCTCGTTCCGGCGCCCGACTGCGGCATGAAGTACCTCCCGCGCCCGGTCGCCTTCGCCAAGCTGCGCGCGCTGAGCGAGGGCACGGCGCTCGTCAACGCCCAGCTCTGACCGCTGCCCCGGCGGGGCTTCAGCCGGGCGTCGTCGCGGCGTGGAAACGTTGTGGAAACGGTTTGCCAACGCGCCAATGACAGCTTTCTGGTGCGTGGCCAACCGGGGGCCGCGGACCACGAGCAAGCAGCGGCGCTCCACCAGGTTCGCCGTCCAAGCCAAAGGCCGTACGACCAGTTCATGACGAACCCGAATCACCGGAGAGCACAGCAGGGTCGCCTTTTGCGAGTGCGGGGCGCAACTCGCGGGAGACAGCCGGGGGCAGCTCTTCGATGCGGCACAGGCTCACCTCGCCCATCACCATCCCGAGCTCCTGGGGGCGCTAGGCCTCGAGGTGGTGCAGCAGATGGTCGAGGAACGTCCGGGGGCCGTCAACGCCTGACGCGGGCGGCAACACTGCCGCCCGCCAGGCGCTGACGTAAGAAACCGCACGCGCGGGCCGGTTCATGCTGAACTGTGCGTAAGACACCACGCACAGGAGGAGGCGAGCCGGGATGAAGACCGCCGACCAGAACAGCGTGTTCGCGATCGTCCTGGCCGGGGGCGAGGGCAAGCGCTTGTCGCCGCTCACGCTTGACCGGGCCAAGCCCGCGGTCCCGTTCGGCGGCAACTACCGCCTCATCGACTTCGCCCTCTCCAACCTCGTCAACGCCGGCTACCGGCGGGTCGTGGTGCTCACGCAGTACAAGAGCCACTCGTTGGACCGCCACATCTCCACCACGTGGCGTCTGTCTCCGCTGCTGGGCAACTACGTCGCCCCGGTGCCGGCCCAGATGCGCCGCGGCCCCTATTGGTTTCAGGGTTCGGCCGACGCCATCCACCAGAACCTCAACCTGCTGCGCGACGAGCGCCCCGACGTCGTCATCGTCTTCGGTGCCGACCACATCTATCGCATGGACCCCGAGCAGATGGTGCGCCAGCACATCGAGTCCGGTGCCTCGGTGACCGTGGCGGCCATCCGGGTGCCGATCGAGCAGGCCGACCAGTTCGGGGTCATCGAGACCGCCGCCGATGGCCAGACGATCACCGCCTTTCGCGAGAAGCCCAAGGACGCCGTCGGGCTGCCGCGACGCGCCTGACCAGGTCTATGCCTCGATGGGCAACTACGTGTTCTCCACCGACACCCTGATCGACGTCGTCAACCTCGACGCCGAGTCACGCGACTCCTCGCACGACATGGGCGGCAACATCATCCCGATGCTGGTCGAGTCGGGCGGGGCGCACGTCTACGACTTCGCCACCAACGACGTCCCCGGGGCCACCGACCGCGATAGCGGCTACTGGCGCGACGTCGGAACGCTCGACGCCTTCTACGACGCGCACATGGACCTGATCTCCGTCTTCCCCGTGTTCAACCTCTACAACATGGAGTGGCCGATCCTCACCATGCCCGAGCCGCTGCCGCCCGCCAAGTTCGTCTTCGCCGACGACGACGGCCGCAAGGGCCAGGCGCTGGACTCGATGGTGTGCTCGGGCGTGATCATCTCCGGCGCCAGCGTGGAGAAGTCCGTGCTCTCGCCCAAGGTGCATCTGCACTCCTACGCGCAGGTCGAGGCCTCGGTGCTGTTCTCGGGCGTCGAGGTCGGGCGCGGCGCACTGGTGCGCAACGCGATCCTGGACAAGGACGTCTACGTCGAGCCCGGCGCCGAGGTCGGCGTGGACCTCGAGGCCGACCGCGAGGCCGGCTTCACGGTGTCGGCCGGCGGGATCGTCGTCGTCCCCAAGGGCGCCCGGATCCCCGCCCGCATGGCCACGACCTGAGCATGCGCGTCGCGCTGCTCACCCGCGAGTACCCGCCCGAGGTCTACGGCGGCGCGGGCGTCCACGTCGAGTACCTCGCGCGCGAGCTGACCTCGCGCGTGGACCTCACGGTGCACTGCTGGGGCGCCGATCGCGCCGACCCCAATGTCCACGCCCACCGGCCGTGGGAGGCACTGGCCGGCGGCGAGCCGCATCTCGCCGCGCTGCAGGCGATGTCGGTCGACCTGGTCATGGCCGCCGACGCCGAAGGCGCGGAGGTCGTCCACAGCCACACCTGGTACGCCCAGTTCGGGGGCCACCTGGCCAAGCTCACCTACGGCATCCCGCACGTCGCGACCGTGCACTCGCTCGAGCCACTGCGCCCGTGGAAGGCCGAGCAGCTGGGTGGCGGCTACGCGCTGTCGAGCTTCTGCGAGCGGGTGGCCTGGAGAGCGCCGACGCCGTCATCGCGGTCTCACAGGGCTCCCGGCGCGACATCCTCGAGTGCTATCCGGCCATCGACCCCGCGCGGGTGCAGGTCGTCTACAACGGGATCGACACCGTCGAGTACACGCCTGACCGTGGCACCGACGTGCTGGAGCGCTTTGGCGTGGACCCGGACCGCCCGTCGGTGGTGTTCGTGGGGCGGATCACGCGCCAGAAGGGCGTGCCGCACCTGCTGCGCGCCGCCCTGGACTTCGACTCCGCGGCCCAGCTCGTGCTGTGCGCAGGCGCGCCCGACACCCCGGAGATCGGGGCTGAGGTCGCCGCCGGGGTCCAGCGGCTCCAATCAGAGCGTGACGGGATCTTCTGGATCGACCAGATGCTGCCCAAGACCGACGTCATCCAACTCCTCAGCCACGCCACCGTGTTCGCCTGCCCGTCGATCTATGAGCCGCTGGGGATCGTCAACCTGGAGGCGATGGCCTGCGAGGCAGCGGTGGTGGCCTCGGCGACGGGCGGCATCGTGGAGGTCGTCGACGACGGCGAGACCGGATTCCTCGTCCCTCTCGAGCAGGTGCCCGGTGACATCGACCCGATCGACCCCGAGGGCTTTGCCCGTGACTTCGCGGAGAAGGTCAACGCGCTCATCGCTGACCCGGCCCTGGTCGAGGCGATGGGCCGGTCGGGCCGGCGCCGGGTGACTGAGCACTTCGCGTGGCCGGCCATCGCTGACCAGACCGTCGCGATCTACCGCGGCCTCACCGCTTCGCCAGATACGCCTGGGCCAGCTTCGCCGGCGCCCGCGCCAGCCACGCCTCGACCGTGACCTCCTCGAGGTCCGCGACGGTGATCAGGTCCAGCTGCACGAGAATCGCCGGGTACCCCTCGAAGTGCGGGGTCGTGAAGTAGACGCCGGACGGGTCGGCCACCAGCGCGCCCTTGGCCACCAGATGCTCGACGCGCGCGCCCAGGATCGGGCCCTCCGGCGCGGCGTCGCCGAGCGCAGCGAGGTCGGTCTTGCGCAGCGGGCGCTCCCACACGAACAGCTTGTCCTTCACGCGCCACTGGGCATCGCCGCGCGAGAGACGCTCAGAGGTCTCAGGCAATGCGAGGGCCAGGCGGCGGACGTCGTCCCAGGTGGCCATGAGACGACTCTACGCCGTCGCTAGATCAGCGGTTTGGGCTCGCGGAAGAGTGGCGGGATGCCTGCGGTGGCCCGTCGCGCGCGACCTCCGCCGCTCAACTGGGCGGCGGCAGGAACTCCACCTCGTGCTGCGCGGCCAGCGCGACGACGTCGTCGGGGTTCTGGTCGGCCATCGCGTCGATCCCGGCGAACAGGTCATAGAGCTTGGCCTTCGGCGTGACCCAGAACCAGCAGGTCAACGTCTTGCCCGAGCGGTTGAACAGCCCATGCGGCTTGCCCTTGGGCAGGCGCACCAGGTCCCCGTTGGTTGCCAGCCGGTCGGCCTCGCCGTCGAAGAGGGTGAGCTCCCCGTCGAGGACGAGCACGTACTCGTCCTGGGTGGGATGGATGTGGGGAGGCACGAAGGTGTCGGGCGGGAACACGGCGTGCCAGGCAAACGACTCATCGCTCACCTGCTTGGGCGTGTAGATCTGGCCGAGGATGTTCCACGTGATGCCGTCGACCGACGCGTCCGCCGCCATGACGTCTGGTGTGCTGAGGGGGGTCATCCCGGTTCTCCTTGTCGTGGTTGCCTGCGAAGTTCCTGGCACGGCGAAGCCGGCCTTCTGGGCGTAGCCGCGCACGATCGCCTCGCGCTCGGCGTAGGGCAGCACCGCCTCGACGTCGTCAAAGCCGTCGGGCGCCAGGCCCTCCACCGCGTCGATGACGCCCTCGGGACCGCCCTTGCGGTTGGAGTGCACGATCTCCGCGGTGGGTCCCCGGCGGGCCTCCTCGTACCGGGCCAATGCGGCGGCGACGTCGTCGTCGGTCCCGTCGGCCAGTTCGTCAGCGAGTCGCATCGCGTCGAGCACGGCCTGGCTGGCTCCGTTGGAGCCGACGGGGTACATGGCGTGCGCGGCGTCGCCGAGCAACGTGACGCGCCCGTGTGACCAACGGTCGATCGGGTCGCGGTCGCAGACGGGGTACTCCCAGAAGACGGGTGTGGACTGGATGAGCGCCGGGACATCCACCTCGTTGACGCGGAAGCGGGCGACGTGGGGCATCACCTCGTCCAGGTGCCCGGGCCGCGACCAGTCCTCTCGCCGCGGCGGCGGCGTCCCCTCCTGGCCGATCTTGACCATGACCGCCCAGTTGGTGAGCCGGTGCGCATCGTCGCTGCCGCCACCGATCGGGTACAGGACGACCTTGGCCGCCATCCCGCCCGCGATGATCATCGAGCGGCCGGTGAGGAAGACAGGCCAGTCGGTGGCTCCGCGCCACAGCATGGTCCCGTTCCAGCGCGGCGGCGGCTCGCCGGCCACCAGCGCCTCGCGCACCGTCGAGTGGATGCCGTCGGCGCCGATGAGCGCCGCTCCGCGCACCGGCCCGGTGGATGTCCCGTCGCGATCGGCGAACGCGGCCGTCACGCCGTCGTCGTCCTGCTCGAAGCCGGTGAGGCGACAGTTGGTGCAGATCACCTCCTCGCCGAGGCGCTCCACCACCGCGTCGCGCAGCACGCCCTGCAGGACGCCGCGGTGGATCGAGAACTGCGGCACTGGGTGCCCGGCGTCCAGGCCCCGCAACTCACGCCAGACCTCCTGGCCGAAACGGTTCATGTAGATGAGCTCGTACGTGCGCACCGCGGCGGCGTCCAGGCGCTCGAGCAGGCCGAGGGTCTCAAGCTCCCCGATGGCGTGCGGCAGCGTGTTGATGCCCACGCCGAGCTCGCGGATGCTGGGCGACTGCTCGAACACCCGGCACTCCAGGCCCCGGCGATGCAGCGCCAGCGCTGTGGTCAGGCCACCGATGCCGCCCCCGACGACGATGATGGGGTCACGCACTCGCCGCAGCCTATGCCCTCGGCTCGCCTGGCGTCACCGCATCATGTCCAGGCGCGCGGCGACCGTCGCCCACACCGGCGTCCGCGGATCGATGACCGCGAAGTGATCGACGCCGGGGAGCTCCAGCAGCTCACAATCCTCGACGCCGGCCGCCGCGGCGGCCCGGGCGTAGGTGCGGCTCTGCGCGACGGGGACGCGCTGGTCGGCGTCCCCGTGGACCAGCAGCACCCGCGCCCCGGCGGGGATCCTGCGCAGCGGGTCGGCGAGCGCGTAGGCCTCGGCCCGGTCATCTGGCCCGCCGCCCAGGAAGGCGTCGGCGGCCGCGTCGCCGATGGCGTCGGCGAAGGCCGCGCCCAGGTCGCACACCCCGGCCAGCGAGACCACGCCGGCGACGGACGGCTCATCGGCGACGCACAGGCCCAACTGACCACCCGCCGAGTGACCGACAATCACGATCCGCTCTGTCTCCAGCGGCTCGCCGAGACCCGCCAGCGCCGCGATCGCCGCGCGCATGTCGTCAAGCGTCTCGGGCACCCCGCCGCCGTTGCCCACGCGCCGGTATTCGACGTTCCAGCTCGCCCACCCGCGGTCCGCGAGGTCGACCGCCAGCGCCGCCATCAGGGAACGGTCAAAGCGCGCTCGCCAGAAGCCACCGTGCAGCAGGACCGCCACGGGATGCCGGCCCGCCCGCCCGGCCGTCGCAGGCAGCAGCAGGTCGGCGACCTGCTCAGGATCGGAGCCGTAGGGATGGGTGCGCGGCTGCGCGCCCGACGCGGCGACGAGGTCGGCCAGCTCACCGATGAGGGCCTGCAGATCCGGCGCAGCCACCGGCGCAGCCTACCCGTACGCGCTTGAGGCATTTGCCACGCAGTGGAATACTCGTTTGGGACCGGACGCAGCCTCATGAGAGGTGAACAGATGTCTGACTCGGTCAGTGTCCTTGTCGTAGCGCATCAGACCGCGGCGAACAGCGCGCTGCTGGAGGCGGTGCACGAGCGCGCTCAGCAGGGCCCGGTGCGTTTCCACATGGTGGTGCCCCGCCGGCCCCACGGGATGCACAAGGTCGTCGACCCGCTCGAGGCGGGCGAGGACGAGGCGAACTCCGTGCTGGATGGCGCACTGCCCAAGCTCTCGGAGGCGGCGGGCCAGGAGGTCACGGGCAGCATCGGTGACCCCGAACCGCTCATGGCCATCCATGACGCCGTCAACCTCGGCGACTACGACGAGATCATCATCTCGACGCTGCCGCTCGGGATCTCGCGATGGCTGAAGCTGGACCTCATCAGCAAGGCCAAGGCGATCGGCCTGCCCGTCACCCACGTCGCCGCCAAGGAGCGCGAGCCGACCGGCGTCAGCTAGAGATCACCCGGCTCGTCGGACAGGCGGGAAACCTCCGACCGCGCGTGCCGGCCGGTCACTGGAACTCGGGGGTGCTCCAGGCGGGCATGACGTCGGGCAGGCCGTCGGTGACCCGGTCGGGGAACTGGGCCGGGCGCTTCTCCAGAAACGACGTGACGCCCTCGGCCGCGTCGGCCGACTGGCCGCGGTAGAACATCCCGCGCGAGTCGGCGCGGTGGGCCAGCATCGGGTGCTCGGCGCCGAGCATCCGCCACATCATGCGCCGCGCCAGCGCCACCGAGACCGGCGCGGTGTTCTCGGCGATCTCTGTGGCGACGGCGCGCGCGGCGTCGAGCAGCTCGTCCTTGGGATGCAGGCTGCGGACCAGCCCGCCCTCGTGGGCCTCCTGGGCGGAGAAGACGCGGCCGGTGGCGACCCACTCCATGGCTCGGCTGATCCCCACCAGACGCGGGAGGAACCACGACGAACACGCCTCGGGCACGATCCCCCGTCGCGCGAACACAAACCCGATGCGCGCATCGTCGGCGGCGAGGCGGATGTCCATCGGCAGCGTCATGGTCGCGCCGACGCCGACCGCCGGCCCGTTGATGGCCGCGATCACCGGCTTGGTGCAGTCGAACACGCGCAGCGTGAACTGGCCGCCCCCGTCGCGCGGGACGCCGTCGCCGCCCTCGCGCTCACGCCAGTCGAACGTCGAGCCGCCGCCCTGCAGATCGGCGCCGGCGCAGTATCCCCGCCCGGCACCGGTGACGATGATCGCCCGGACCGCGTCGTCGGCGTCGGCGGCATCGAAGGCCGCGATCAGCTCCCGCCCCATCGTCGGCGTCCAGGCGTTGAGGCGCTCGGGCCGGTTCAGCGTGATCGTCAGGACGCCGGCGGCAGTCTCGGTGGTGATCTGTTCGTAGGTCATGCGCGCTCCTCTCCGGGGGTGGCCGCCGATCCTATGCCCGGACCACACCCCGGCGGTCGCCTCGCCACCGCCGCCGATGTTGTAAGGCTGGCCTTATTAGTCTAGACTGATGAACATGCCCGTCACGGCCGACGCCACCGCCGACACAACCACCGTCGCCGCGGCCCTGCGCGTGAGCATCGGCCTGCTCGTCCGCCGGCTGCGCCAGATCCCCGTGGAGGGGGAGCTGACGCTGTCGGAGACCTCAGCCCTCGCGCGGCTTGACCGGGGCGGACCCACCACGCCGGGGGCGCTGGCCAAGCAGGAGCAGATCAGCCCGCAGTCGATGGGCGCGACCCTCGGCGCACTGGAGGCCCGCGGGCTCATCGAGCGCGCGCCGGACCCCGCCGACGGCCGCCGCGCCGTGATGTCGATCACCGAGGCTGGACGCCAGTTGCTGCGCAGCCGCCGCACCGCCAAGGTGCAGCAGCTGTCCCGGGCGCTTTCGACGGAGTTCACGCCCGGCGAGCTGGACCAGCTCGCAGCGATCACGCCGCTCCTGGAGCGACTGGCCCAGAACATCTGATGCCGCAGGCCCCCGACGACGGCTACAAGTGGGTCGCGCTCTCCAACACGACGATGGCCGTGTTCATGTCGGCCCTCGACGGCTCGATCGTGATCATCGCGCTGCCCGCGATCTTCCGGGGCATCCACCTCGACCCGCTGGCTCCGGGCAACATCAGCTACCTGCTGTGGATGATCATGGGCTATCGCCTCGTCCAGGCGGTGCTGGTCGTCACCCTCGGCCGCCTCGGTGACATCTACGGCCGCGTCCGCATCTACAACGCCGGCTTCGCGGTCTTCACCTTCGCCTCGATCCTGCTCTCGTTCGATCCGTTCCTCGGGGGCGCGGGCGCCATGTGGCTGATCGGCTGGCGAGTGCTCCAGGCGCTCGGTGGGTCGATGCTCACCGCCAACTCGGCCGCGATCCTCACCGACGCGTTCCCGGCCGACCAGCGCGGCTTCGCACTGGGTACCAACCAGATCGCCGCCATCGCGGGGCAGTTCGTCGGCCTCATCGCGGGCGGGTTGCTCGCCGCCATCGACTGGCGCCTGGTGTTCTGGGTCAACGTCCCGGTCGGCGTGTTCGGGACCGTCTGGGCCTACCACAAGCTGCGCGAGACCTCAGAGCGACACCCCGCCCGCATCGACTGGTGGGGCAACGTCACCTTCGCCGTCGGGCTGGGCGCGGTGCTCATCGCCATCACGTATGGCATCCAGCCCTACGGCGGGCACGCGATGGGTTGGACCAACCCGTGGGTGCGCGCCGGACTGATCGGCGGGGTCGCCCTGCTCGCGGTCTTCGTGGCTATCGAGCGGCGCGTGGCCGAGCCGATGTTCCAGGTCGGCCTGTTCCGGATCCGCGCCTTCGCCGCCGGGAGCGTCGCGGGGCTGCTCGCGGCGACCGCACGCGGCGGGCTGCAGTTCATGCTCATCATCTGGCTGCAGGGCATCTGGCTGCCGCTGCACGGCTACAACTTCGTCGACACGCCGCTGTGGGCGGGCATTTACCTGCTCCCGCTCACCATCGCCTTCCTGGCCTCCGGCCCGATCTCCGGCTACCTGTCTGATCGCTTCGGCTCCCGCGGGTTCGCCACCGCGGGGATGCTCGTGTTCGCTGCCAGCTTCATCGGCCTGCTGCTGTTGCCCGTCGACTTCTCCTATTGGGCCTTCGCGCTGCTCATCTTCCTCAACGGCATCGGCGTGGGGATGTTCGCCGCGCCCAACTCCTCCTCGATCATGGGCAGCGTCCCGCCGGCACAGCGCGGCGCCGCCTCGGGGATGCGCTCGACCTTCCAGAACACCGGCACCGCGCTCTCCATCGGCGTCTTCTTCTCGTTGATGATCGCGGGGCTGGCGACCAACCTCCCCCACACGCTGACCAGCGGCCTCATCGCCCAGGGCGTCGCGCCGGCGGTGGCTCACCAGGTCGGGTCGCTACCGCCGGTGTCGTCCCTGTTCGCCGCGGTGCTCGGGGTCAACCCGGTGGCGCATCTGCTGAGCACGACCCACGTCCTGTCCACGCTCCCGGCCGCCAACCAGGCGGTGCTCACCGGGCATCAGTTCTTCCCTCAGCTCATCTCCGGGCCGTTTCATGACGGGCTGATGGTGGTGTTCATCGTGGCCGCCGGCCTGTCCGTGCTCGGCGCGGCCGCCTCGCTGATGCGCGGCGGCCGTTATGTCCCGGCCCCTGCCTCAATCCCCCGACACAAGGAAGCCGCCCTATGACCGACGCCGCCACGATCGACCCCCAGCGCACCGCCCTGCTGGTCATGGACTACCAGCAGGCGATCGTCGGGATGATCGAGGACTCCGACGGGCTGGTGGCCCGCGCCGCTGAGGCCATCGACCTGGTCCGCGGCCGGGGTGGCCACGTCGGCTACGTTCGCGTCGCCTTCACCGATGCCGACCTTCAGAACATCCCGCCCACCAGCCGCATGGGCGCGCGGATCGCGTCCGCGCCGCAGGCCTTCCACGACGACTCCCCCTCGACCCAGATCGACGAGCGGGTGACCCCGCGCGACGGCGACATCATCGTGCGCAAGACCCGGGTCGGTGCCTTCTCCACGACGGACCTCGCGCAGCAGTTGTCCGAGCGCGGAATCGACACCCTCATCCTCGCCGGCATCAGCACGAGCGGCGTCGTCCTCTCCACGGTGCGCGACGCCTCCGACCGCGACTACGCGCTCTACGTGCTCTCCGACGCCACCGCCGACCGGGAGGCATCGGTGCACGCGTGCCTCATGGAGCAGGTGTTCCCGCGGCAGGCGGACGTGATCACGGTCGCCGAGCTCGACGGCCTGCTCGCGCCAGCCTGAGCGCGCCTACGCCGGCCAGGCGTCCACGGCCGGGATCTCGTCGATCTCGGTGAACACGGGGATGCCCCGCCGGTGCGCGATGGCGACGTCCTCGTCTGCGCCGGTGGACTCCCCGGGGAGGCGGAGCACCGCATCGCAGTGCTCGAGCAGACGCGCCGCGGTCGGGTACATGACCTGCTCGGCGAGCGGGTCAAGCGGGGAGTCGGCGCCGGCGCTGCGCAGCACGGGGAGCGCGACCCATTCCCCGATCATCGGCGTGTGCCCGGCCTGGAAGATCGGCCACGCCGCCGCTTCCAGGCGGCGCAGGTTGCGGGCCATCAGCTCGGGGTCGTCACCCGTGCCCGATCTGTACGGGCCGGCGATGAGGATGAGTTTGGAGGAGGTGGAGTTCGTCATGACCGTGCACTATAGTGCACAACCATGCAAGACTCGGCATTAATAAGGAAGGAACGTGCAGCACATGCTGGTCGCGGAACGACGTGAGCTCCTGCTGAGACGGCTGGAGACCGACGGCAAGCTGATCGCACGGGACCTGGCCGCCGAGCTGGGAGTGTCGGAGGACAGCCTGCGACGTGACCTGCGCGACCTCGCCGCGGCCGGGCTCTGCCAGCGGGTCTATGGCGGCGCCGTCCCCGTGTCGCGCGCCCTGGCGGATTACGGGACCCGCGCATCGGTCGAGCCCGAGAGCAAGCAGCGCGTCGCCGCGCGCGCTGCGGCGCTCATCGCCCCGGGCGACCGCGTCATCCTCGACGGCGGGACGACGACCCTCGCGCTCGTCAGAGCCCTGCCGGCCTCCCTCACGGCCACGGTCATCACCCACAGCCCGACCATCGCCGCCGCCCTCGTCGACCACCCCGGTATCGAGATCCTCCTGCTCGGAGGGCGCATCTACAAGCACTCCGCCGTCGCCTGCGGTGCGGCCACCGCCGAGGCGGCCGCGGGCATCTCGGCGGACCTGTTCTTCCTCGGCGTCACCGGGGTGCACCCGGAAGCCGGCCTGACCACCGGCGACGCCGACGAGGCGGCCATGAAGCGGACGCTGGCCGGCCGCGCCGCGGATACCTATGTCCTCGCCAGCACCGAGAAGGTCGGCGCCATCTCGGCCTACAAGGTGCTGGACCTCGCTCAGGTCACGGGCGTCGTCACTGACACCGCGGTCCTCACCTCCGCGCCCTGGCCGTGGGCATAGACTCGGCGCCGTGAGCGACGCCCGGATCGAGCAGGCCCTTGAACGCCGCCGCAGCCATGCCGTCGCCGCGTGGGGGCTCGTGGACGAGATCGTCCTCATCGGCGCGGGTGACCCGATCGGCGTCCCGGGGCGTGGGGATCGCACCTACCCGTTCCACGCCCACTCCGAGTACTACTACCTCACCGATCGCAACCGCCCGGCCGGCGTGCTCGCCTTCGACCCCAACGACGGGTGGTTTGACTTCGTCGCCGAGGTGACCGAGGAGGAGCGGCTGTGGTCGGGCGCGGCCGAAGGAGATCCGGGCGGCATCCCGCTCGGCCAGCTGCAGGTGTGGCTCGGCGCGCGGCGCGAGCGACCGACCGCCTGTCTGGGGGCGCCGCCGGCCGGTGGGCTCGACGTGCGATGCGATCCGGCTCTGGGCGAGGACCTGCGTCTCGGGCTCGATGTCGTGCGCCGCCCCAAGGACGAGGTGGAGCTCGAGCGCATGCGCATCGCCGAGCAGGCCACGCGTGCCGCCTTCGCCGCCGCGGTGCCGGCGCTGGTGGAGGGCAGCACCGAGCGCTCGGTCCAGGTCGGGCTCGAGACCGCCGCGCTGCGCGCCGGCGCCGACGCAATGGCCTACGACACGATCGTCGGCGCGGGGACCAACTCCGCGGTCCTGCACTTCATGCCCACCGATCGCCGCCTGGTCAACGGGGACCTCGTCCTCATCGACGCCGGGGCTGACTACCGCCAGTACGCCTGTGACGTCACGCGCACGTATCCCGTCGGCGGGGCGCTGAGCGCCGAGCAGGCCGAGCTGCACGCCGTTGTCCACGCCGCCGAGCGCGCGGCCATCGAGCGCTGCGAGCCCGGCACCGAGTGGGTGGACGTCCACATGACCGCAGCCCAGGTCATCGCCGAGGGCCTGGTCGCGTTCGGGCTGTTGCGCGGCGAGCCGACCGCGCTGGTGGAGTCCGGCGCGGTGTGGCTGTTCTTCCCGCACGGGATCGGTCACATGGTCGGGCTGGGTGTGCGTGACGCCGCCGGCCCACTGCGCTCACGACGCGACACCCCCACACCGATCAAGAACCTCCGCATCAACCTCCCGCTCGAGCCGGGCTTCGTCGTCACCGTCGAGCCCGGGATCTACTTCGTCCCGGCGATGCTCGACGACCCCGAGCGCCGCGCCCAGCATCGCGATGCGGTGGATTGGGACCGCGTGGACCGCATGCTGGACTTCGGCGGCATCCGCATCGAGGACAACGTGCACATCACCCCCGACGGGCACGAGATCCTCACCGCCGACGTGCCCGTGCTGGGCTGACCGGCCACGACCGGTTCACAAGCCTCTTCCAAAACGGCGCGCGCGGAGGTACGCTGCCCGCCGAAATGCAGAAGTTCGGAGTGTGCGTGTTTCTGGCGGCGGTCTTCGCCATCTTGTCGGCGGCGATGGGACTCTTCATCCGTCTGGGGAGCACGTGGGACGCCGGCTGGCGCGCGGCAGGAGGGTGCTTCGCGTTCTGCCTGCTCATGCTTGCGATACGCGCGCTCCCCAGAGACTCCGCGTGGTTCCGCTGGAGCGGACGGGCGTTGTGGTTCGGCGCCGCCATCGGCGGCTACCTCCTCGCCGCCGGTGTCGCCGGCCAACCCTATGAACGGCTTGGAATCGTGGCGCTGATCTATTGCGCCACCGATGCGTGGCATCGGTATCGGCGCACCGATCACTACCGGGCGCACAACGACACACCGTTTACGCGCCTACTTGCCTGGATCGTGACCTTCGAGGATCCCGACAGGCCCCAGGTACAGATCCGGGCCGGGAAGTCCGCCGACGACGTCGAGCGCGCCGGCGAGTCGCGCTACCCGCGCGACTGAGCCCAGGCAGCGGCCAGCATCGCGTAGACGGCGTGGTCGACGAAGCGCTCCCCCACGCGCTCGGCCTGGCGCTGCACGCCCTCCAGCGTGAAGCCCAGACGTTCCGGGATGGCGCGGCTGCGCGTGTTCTCCACGCCTGCACGGATCTCGACGCGGTTGAGGTTCCAGTGCGCGAACGCGTGATCCACGAGGGCGGTGACCGCGAGGGTGACGGTGCCCCGGCCCTGCGCGGTCTCGGCGATCCAGTAGCCGAGACTGGTGGCGAGGTTCCCCCAGTCCAGCCGGTGGTACCCCAGCACGCCGACGATCGCGCCGTCCTCGATCATCGCCACTTGGAATCCCTGGTTGTCAGCCAGTTGGCGCGCGCTCCTGCGGATGAACGCGAGGGTCGCGTCCAGCGTCTGCCCCGGCGCCCACGGCATCCACCGGGCGAGGTGCAGGCGGTTGGCCTCGATCACGGCGTAGAGCTCCTCGGCGTCTGACTCGTCGAGCAGTCTCAGCCCGCGCCGCTCGTCGAGCACGTGTCCCAGCATCAAGCGCGCTCAGCCGCCAGCACACCGGGCAGCTCCCGCAACGCCGCCACCGTCTCGACCCCGGCCGCGTGGAACGCGACAACGTCGCCGTCGGGAACGTAGGCGACCGCGCGCATGCCGGCGGCGAGCGCCGCCTCCACGCCGATCATCGTGTCCTCCACCACCGTGCACTGCGCCGGTGCAGCACCCATCTGCGCTGCGGCGTACAGGAAGAGGTCCGGTGCGGGCTTACCCCGCCCCACGCTGTGAGCCGAGAACAGCGCGTCGGGGCCGAAGAGGTCACGCAGCCCGGTGAGGCTGAGGGTGAGCTCGGTCTTGGACAGCCGGCCCTGCGAGGCGACGCACACGTCGCTGCCCATGGCCCTGACCGCCTGCACCGCGTCATCCGCCCCCGGCACGGACCGCAACGAGGCGCGGAACGCCTCCGCGCGGTCGCGCTCGAACCTCTCCATGAAGTCCGGCGGCAGCGGCGCTCCGAGCCGACGCTCGGCGTCGGCGGCGATCTCGGTGAGAAACATCCCTCGGTAGGCGTCGTGCGCCTCATCGCCCGAGATCCCGAGGCCCAGCCGGCTCAGCGCCTGCGCCAGCACGGCGTTGGAAATCCCCTCGCTGTCCACCAGCACGCCATCGCAGTCGAAGATCACCAACCGTGAAGCCACGCGCCGGATCTTGCCGGATCGTCGCACGCCACCTTGACGCCCCGCTCGCGGCTGCTCTACCTTGGGCCGCGCTCTGGACGGCTCGACGGTGACCGACACCCCGGCGCGGCTGCTCGCGGGCGCACGCGTGGTGACTCCCACTGGTGTGCTCGGCGACGCCTGGGTGCACGTGGACGGCGGCGCGATCGTCGCAGTGACGCGCGACCGCCCCGCCGCCGACGCCCCGGTGTCAGACCTGCGGGGTGCGTGGCTACTGCCGGGCTTCCTGGACCTACACGTGCACGGCGGCGGCGGCCACGACGCCGCAGACTCGCCTCGGGCGATGGAGGGCGCGGTGGAGTTCCATCGCCGCCACGGCACGACGGCCACGCTCGTCTCGCTCATGACCGCGCCGGTGGACGAGTTGAGCCGGCAGCTGGCCTGGGTCGCCGAGCTCGCGCGGCGGGGCCCCACACCACGCGGAGACGTGCTCGGCGCTCACCTCGAGGGGCCGTTCCTCTCGCCCCGGCGCGCGGGTGCTCAGGACCCGGCGCACATGCTCGCCCCCGATCGGGCGGCGATCGACCGGCTGCTGCACGCCGCCGAGGGCAGCGTGCGCATCATGACCATCGCCCCCGAACTCGACGGTGCGCTTCCCCTCATCTCCCGGCTGCGCGAACGGAACGTGATCGCGGCCCTCGGCCACTCCGATGCGAGCTATGAGCAAGCCGCCGCCGCCATCCGTGCCGGCGCGACGCACGCCACGCACCTGTTCAACGGGATGCCGCCCCTGCACCATCGCGCGCCGGGTCTGGCGGGCGCCGCGCTGGACGCTGACATCTCCTGCGAGCTCATCAACGACGGCCGCCATCTGCACCCCGCTGTGGTGAGCCTCGTCGCGCGCGCGATCTCCAGTCCGGTGCTGGTGACCGACGCGATCGCCGCAAGCGGGGCCGGCGACGGCACGTTCACGCTCGCCGGCCAGGAGGTGCAGGTCACCGACGGCGAGGCCCGTCTCACCGCCACCGGCTCGCTGGCGGGCAGCACCCTGACGATGGACGAGGCGCTCCGCCGCGCCGTACGCGACAGCGGCCTGAGCGTCGAGCAGGCCTCAGCGGCCGCCTCCGCTCACCCCGCCCGCGTCCTCGGTCTTGACGGGTCGCTCGGATCGATTGCGGTGGGACGGCGGGCCGACCTGGTGGCGCTCGACGACGACCTGCACGTGACCCGCGTGATGGCCGCCGGCGAGTGGTGTCCGTGACGAGTCACGAGTGACGAACGAGGGGGTCAGCCGGCGCGGCGCTCCCAGACCACCTCGCCGTCGACGCGCTCGTCGGTGGACGCCATCCCGAGCACCCGCGCGACCCCCATCGATGCGCGGTGCGCGGGGTGGATGTAGGCGACGAACCGCTGCACGCCCGCCTCCTCGAGCCACCTCATCGCCGCCTCGGCACCCTCGCGCGCGTAACCGCAGCCCTGGAAATCGACGCCCACCACCCAGGCCAGCTCCGCAGTCGCAGGGCCGGGGTCCTCGGAGACCGTCGCCTGCACAAAGCCGATCACCAGATCATCTGAGCGGCGGCGCAGGATCCAGTTCAGCCACCGGTCGAGGCCGTCCGGCGAGCGGCCCTTTACCTGGCGCGCGTAGCGCGCCTGCAGCTCGCCCAGCGTCGGCGGCCGACCGCCGGTGAAGGTGTACAGACGCCCGTCGGCGAGCACTGGCGCCATCTCCTGCGCATGCGCCGCGGTCAACGGCTCGAGCTTCAGGCGGGCGGTCTGAAGGACCACGGGGGCGCCGTCCTCGGCGGACATGGGTCGGTAGCTTGCCAACACTCAACCCACTTGAGTCAGACCGGGAGCTCGAACATGCCCTACCGCTTCTCATCCTTCGTCATCCTCGCCGCAACCGCCGCGACCGTCGCCCTGGCCGCCGCGACGCCCGCCGGCGCGGCCAGCGGCCATGCCGCCAAGCTCGCCCCACCCGTCATCCATGAGCCCTTCACGCCCATGCCGTGCTCGGGAAAGCCCGGCAACCGCTCGACGCTGCAGGAGGAGGGCTGTGCCGAGCAGCAGATCCTTCACAGCGACAAGCAGATCGACGCGCTCAACCAGAAGATCTTCAATGCGCTGCGCACCACCTCGGCCCGCCGCGACCTCATCGTCGGCCACCGGGCGTGGCTGGCCTACCGCAAGGGCTACTGCCTCAGCGTGTCCGATGTGTTCCAGGGCGGGACGCTGGCCGGGGTGGTCGACGCCGACTGCATCGCCACCGTCAACGGCCAGCACGTCTCCAACCTGCGGACCTTCCTCAAGGACCTGACGTCCAACGGCGGCTGAGCTCAGCCGTCGATCGTCTCGCCGAGCGTCCGGCCCGTCACCACTGACTCCGGGTGCTCGGCGACGACATCTGAGCCCGCGCGCGCGTGCTCATCGCGCCGTTTGATGAGCAACCACTGCGGCGGATCGCCGCGACCGGTGCGCTGGAGGGCAAAGCCACCCTCAAGCTTCTCGCCGTGCAGGACGAACACCGCGTGGCCGCGGTCCAGTGCCTCGGGCCACGGCACGCGCCCGCCCTGCTCATAGGTCCCGCGGTCCCAGATGATCACACCGCCGCCGTGACCGGCGCCCTCGAAGCTGTTGTGGCCGGTGTCGTGGTCGGGCACCTGCACCGCGAGCCGCTTGACCGCGGGATCCAGCGAGGGGCCCTTGGGGACCGCCCATGAGCGCATGACACCGTCAACCTCGAGGCGGAAGTCGTAGTGGTGTGCGGTCGCCTGGTGCTCTTGGACCACGAACACGCCGGCGCTCACGCCGCGCACGGCGAACTGCTCGTGGCCCTCGGCCTTGACCTTCTCGGTCTCGACGACCTCGAGCGCCGCAGCCAGCTCCGCCGGGGCGCCGGCTGCGCCCTCGGCATGGATGCGCACCTGGCCATCGGGGTCGTCGCGGACCCAGCCGAGCAGTCCCAGTTCGCTGGCGCGCGCGAGAACCTGATCAACGATCTCGGGGCCGCGACCGTCGCTCGGGAGGGTGGCGCGGATCGCATCCGCGGCCTTGGTCTTCGGACTCCGCGCCACGGCGCCGACGTTACCGCGCCGGGTGCGCAACCGAGACGTTTCTCGACTAATGCACCCTATGCGGGCTTATTTTTCCTTCCCGGCCCGGAGCCAGCCCCAGCCCCCTCCTGACGAGACGTGTCCGCGAGCGCCCGGCGGGTAACCCATCTCCAGATGCGGACGCAGATCAGCCGATGGCTGCGCGACCCGATCACCTGGGCGGAGGCCTCGCAGCTGGCCAAGACGGTCGGCGCCGCGGTGGTGGCGTGGGTGATCGCGGTCCAGGTCTTTCACCTCTCGCAGGCGTTCATGGCGCCCTGGGCGGCGCTTCTCACCGTGCACGCCACGGTGTTCGGAACCCTGACGCGCGCCGGCCAGCAGGCGGGCGCGAGCGTGCTCGGCGTGTTCGTCGCCGCGGGCGCCGCAGCGGCCTTCGGCGCCGACGCGCTCGGCCTCGGGGTCGCCGTGCTGGCGGGATCGCTCGCGGGCGCCGTCCCCGGCCTGCGCGCGCCGATGACCACGGCCACCACGGCCGTCGTCGTGCTCACCACCGGCTACGTCGGCAACAACGGGATGCTGGCTGACCGGCTCCTGGACACCGGTATCGGGATCGCCGTGGGCCTGCTGGTGAACCTGCTGGTGTGGCCACCGCTGCGCGACCGGGCGGCCGCCCGCCACATCGACGTCATCGACGACCGTCTCGGGGAGCTGCTGACGAGGATCGCCACCGAGCTGCACGACGGCTGTGCGTCGGACGCGGCCGATGCTTGGATCGCCGAGGCGGACCGACTCGACCGCGACATCGACCGTGCCTGGCACGTGCTCGACGAGGCCCGCCAGAGCGGCCGGCTGAACCCCCGCCCCACCGTTCCCGAGCGCATGCGCGCCGCGGAGGAGCTGACGCGGGTCATCAACCGCCTCGCCCAGGCGCTGGCCGAGACGCGCAGCATGGCGCGGACCATCCGCGTCGCTCGCCTGGCCCCCGAGGAGTGGAACCCGCTCTTTCGCGACCCGTGGCTGGAGCTGCTCCAGGGCGCGGGCGCGGCCGTGGTAGAAGCGGACGCCGACGGCCTGCGCCGCGCTCGCGTCGGGGTCACTGAGCTCTCCGATCGCTTGGTCGACGAGCAACTCCACGGCGGACAGTGGCCGATGTTCGGAGCCCTGCTGGTCAACCTGCGCAACGTGCTCGACGCACTCGACGTCGTCGCCGAGGCCCAGCCGGTGCGGGTGCCGACACCGTCGCTCGCGCGCAGCGCCAGAACCAGCGGTTGAGGGTCAGGCCTGGGCGACCGCGGCCGCCCCCAGCAGCATCCGCACGTGCTCGGCCGCGTGCTGGGCGGCGTTGACCTCTCGCTCCTCGCCGGCGGTCTCGATCTCAGTGAGGAAGGCGTCGACGACCTTGGGGTCGAACTGCGTTCCGGCCGAGCGGACGAGCTCCTGACAGGCGGTCTCGTGTGAGACGGCGGCGCGGTAGCTGCGGTTGGCGGTCATCGCCTCATAGGCGTCGCACACGGCGACGACGCGCGCGCCGAGCGGGATCTCCTCGCCACGCAGCCCATCCGGATAACCGCCGCCATCCCAGCGCTCATGGCTGGCCCGCACCAGCCGCGCCACCGGGCGCAGGGCGGGCGCGCCGTGCAGGATGCGCTCACCGAGGATCGTGTGCTGGTAGATGAACTCCCACTCGCCGTCGGTGAGGCCGCTGGGCTTGTTGAGGATGGCGTCGGGGATGCCCACCTTGCCGATGTCGTGCAGCTCGGCCGCCCGCGCGATCTCGTCGAGCGCCTCGCCGCCCAGGCCCAGACGGCGCGCCACCCGAGTGGCGAGCTCGGCGACGTTGGAGGAGTGCTCGTCGAGGTCGGGCTGCTTGGCGTGCATCGTGCGCAGCAGCACCTCGCCGGCCTGGCTGCGGGCGGTGGAGCGGTGCGCTTGTCGGCGTACATCCGCTCGTCGGCGACCTGCAGCGCGTGATCGGGGCTGTCGGCCTCGTGGGGCAGGAGGACGACGCCCAGCGAGGCTTCGATGCTCAACTCCGCGCCGGTCTCGACCAGGGCCGCGCACGCCTGCAGGATGACCGCGTCGGAGTCCTGGTCCTGCAGCTGGACGTGGGCGCAGAACTCGTCGCCGCCCAGCCGGTAGGCAGCACCGACGCCGGCGACCGCCGCGTCGAGCTTGCGACCCAGGCGCGCCAGGAGCGCGTCACCGGCGAGGTGGCCGAAGGTGTCGTTGTAGTCCTTGAACCCGTCGAGGTCGAACAACAGCAGCAGCGAGGGACGAGACGGACACGAGTCGCGCAGCGCCGCGGCCAGATCGGCGGTCAGCTTGCGGCGGTTACCGAGTCCGGTGAGCGGGTCGGTGACCGCCTGCTCACGGATCGCCTGGTGGGCGACGATCTCGGCGGCGGAGAGCTCAGCCTTGGAGATGAGCTCGGCGATGAGCGCGATCTCGTCCTCCTCGAAGGCGCGGCCGTCGCGCACGAAGCGCAGCGTCCCCGCCACCACGCGGGGTGACGCGGCGACGCGCATGGGCAGGCTCAGGGTCCAGGCGCCGGCCTCGCCGACCTGGATCGGATACGCCGGAACGGCGGCGGCACGCTCCAGCGTGCGCAGGGCGCCATCCGCGCCCGCGGTGAGGTCCAGCGGAGCTCCGCCGCCGGTGAGCGTCAGGCGCCCCGCATCGGCGTCGAGGGCCTCGATCGATCCGTGCAGGAGGATCTCCAGCAGACCGCTGAGGTCGAGCTTGGCGGCGAAGGCATCGCCGAGACGGCGCACGGCGATCTGCAGCCGCGCCCGCTCGTGCTCGACGAGCTTGAGCCGGCGATGGGCCTGGTCGATGCGCTGGCTGCGGTCGCGGGCCAGCAGCCACAGCAGGAACACGAGCGGGACGGCGAAGAGGATGGCCACGAACCCCTGACGAGCGGTCGTCGCGGCGAGGAAGCCCAGCGGGGCCAACGACGCGTCCACCGCCCACACCAAGCCGATCACCCGCATCTGGAGCTTGAGGTCGGGGACCACGCCGGCGAGCCGCATCCGTACCGTCGAGCCGGCCAGATCAACGACGCACCCGGCGGCGAACGCGGCAGCGAGCAGCGGCAGCTGGTGCAGGCCGATGCGCGGCGAGCCCGCCACCAGCAGCACGATCGCGGGGCCGATGGCATGCCACGCGTCGGGAACGGCCGACAGGATCCGGCGCGGCGGCACCCGCCCGAGGGCGCACTCGGCGGCGGTACCGCTGACCAGCCCGACGGCCACCGCCGCCGGCACGATGGCGGGCGGCAACAGCAGCAGCATCGGCACGAGAATGAGCTGGGTCGGCACCACGAAGCCGGCGCCGACCGGGAACTCGATGCGGCCCACGACCGCATAGACCGCGACCAGCAGCACCGCCACCTGCGGGCGCAGGCCGGCGACGCCCCCGACCAGCAGGAGCATGGCCGCGGCAACGACGAACAGCGCGGCCGCCGACGCCTCGACGATCAGCTCACGCTCGGAGGCGCGCCGCTCCCGTCCCTCCCAGCTCGTCTCGAGCAGCCGCTCGGTCGCCGACTGCGACTCCTCGGCGTATGGCTCCAGAATGCTCATCCTCTCGCGGCTGTTCCGTCGGCGGGCTCAGCCGGCGCGGTAGGGGTCGACGTAGACGTCGTCGATCTGCCAGCTCCCGGAGCCAGGGACGAGGAATCGCATCGCCGCCGCCACCGAGAAGCCCTTCGGGATCCGGTTGGTCTGCACCGTGATCTGCACCGGCGTCCACCAGGACACAGAGCCATCGGGTAGATCGGCAACGGTCACCGTGAGCGGACCGTGCGGGGTCGGCACGACGCCCTGGACGCGCAGATCCGAGCCCGGCTCGGTCTGGCGCACGAAGAACCGGATGCTCGGCATGGTGCTGTCCACGCAGAACGCCGGCGACGTGGCGCTTGCTCCCCCGCCGATCTCCAGCGACTGGTCGTCAGTGGCGGCGTTGAGGTGAAACGGCTCGTTGCCCGCAGTCAGGGTCGCCCCCGACAGGGTCCAGCCCACCTGGGCCGGCGTGCCCTCGAACGAACCACCCGGGACGAGGAAGTAACTGGAGCTGTCGCCCCACTTGGAGAACTTCTGCTTGGCCGACTGGGTCGGGCACTGAGCGGCGAACGCCGCTCCGGAACTGACGAAGACCGCGGCGCAGGTCAACGCGGCGATGCGGCCGATCGTCTTGCGCACTCGCGGGTGGATAACCAAAGGCACTGAAACCCTCCATGTTGGGCCGCCATCCATGGCGGCGCGAACTGACTTTTGGTTATCGGCAGCTGGGCGGTCTTCGTGCTGAAGACCCCTGGCTTTGCGCCCCCGCCTCACGACGAGTATGCCTTTTCGACACACCTCTCTTCGGCAATCGCTTTGTGGAGGTTTAGGGCCTAAAGCTAATTGGACGTCTGTTCGACTCCGGTCCGGCGTCCGCGCGCCGCCATCGCCCTGGGCTGCCGCACGACGCCGGCGATCGCTCCGGCGACGAACATCGCGACGATGACGGCCACCATCGCGTGGGGCACGGTCGACCTCTGGGCCAGGAAGCCGATCAACGGCGGGCCGCCCAGGAAGGCGCAGTAGCCGATGGTGGTGACCACGCCGACCCGCGGCGCCGCGAACGCGGGCTCATCGGCGCCCGCGCTGATCCCGACCGGGAACCCCAGCGACGTGCCGGCTCCCCACAGCAGTGCCCCCACGAATGCCAGCACCATGCTGGGGCCGAACACGAACAGGACAGACCGGCGATGGCCAGAACGGCCAGGCTGCGCACCACCGGCACCCGGCCGTAGCGGTCGAGCGCCGTGGGACCGAACCAGCGCGCGGCTGTCATCGCGCCCAGGAACACCGCCAACACGAGCGTGCCGAGTGCCGGCGCGACGTGGTGATGAGTCGATCGTGGCCAAGCTGATCCAGTCGTTGCCCGTTCCCTCGGTGAAGGCGAAGGCCAGTGTGAAGAGGCCGATCAGCAACGTGCGCGGCTCGCGCCACGCCCCGAGCGAGTCCCGGGCGCTGGTCGGCTCATGCTCGCCGGGCCCGCCGGCGCCGGTCGCCTCGCGGGTGGGCGGACCGCCTCCGCGGAGTCCAAGACGAAGTCGCGCGCCATGAGGGGAACCGCGACGGCCACGATCACCCCGACGATGGCCAGGTGGACGGTTACCGACACTCCGAGCGCGACCATCGCCGCGCCGCCCAGCGCCGCCGTGACCGTGCCCAGGCTGAACCCGGCGTGGAAGCGGGGCATGATCGACGCGGCCGAGCAGCCGCTCGACGACGGCGCCCTGAACGTTCATGGCCACATCCCATATGCCGCTGGCGACGCCCCAGCACAACAGCCCGGCGACGACCGGCGCCACCCCGATGCGGTAGCCGAACCCACCACCACGAGCCCCAGACCGCCCAGGACCCCGGTGACCATGACCGTCCGCCGCGATCCGAAGCGGGCCACGATCGGCCCCGCCAGCGGCAGCGAGGCGACCGACCCGGCGGCGAGCGAGAGCAGGACGAGCCCGAGCTGCGAGGGGTCGAGGCCCAGGTGCGCCTTGACCTGCGGGATCCGTGAGGCCCAGCTGGCAAAGCCGAACCCGGCTCCGGCGAACGCCACGTAGGTGGCGCGCGTGGCGGCGCGCAGACCGCTGGCGGCGGGATCGCGTCAGGACTGGCGCTCACCCGTACGCGTCACGGGACCCGAGACTAGATGGTTGATTGCGTCTAGCTGCCCCGCAGACGCTTCTCCAAAAACCGCCGCTCCGCGTCAGAGCCCGCCAGCTCCAGAGCCTCGCGATAGGCCACCGCGGCATCGTCGTGTCGGCCCAGCCGGCGCAACAGGTCGGCCCGGGTGGCGTGGAGGAGGTGATAGCCCGCCAGCTCACCTGACGCCTCCAGTCCGTCGACGACCTCGAGGCCGGCCTCGGGGCCGTGGGTCATGGCGATGGCCACGGCGCGATTGAGGGCCACCACCGGGGACGGCATGACTTCGGCCAGCAGGTCGTAGAGGGATGCGATCTGCCCCCAATCGGTGTCGGCGATATCGGCGGCGTCGGCGTGGCAGGCCGCGATCGCCGCCTGCAGCTGATAGGGCCCGGCGCGGCCGTGACGCAGCGCCGCCTGCAGACGCGCGCGGGCCTCGTCGATCTCGGCGCGGTCCCACAACGCGCGGTCCTGGTCCTCGAGGGTGACCAGGTCGCCCGCCGCGTCGAGCCGCGCTTGACGGCGGGAGTGCGCAAACAGCATCAGCGCCAGCACGCCGGCCGCCTCGGGCTCGTCGGGCATGAGACCACTGAGCGCGCGGGCGAGGCGAATCGCCTCGTCGCACAGCTGGGCGCGGATGAGCTCCGGGCCGCCGGTGGCGGCGTACCCCTCGTTGAAGAGCAGATACAGGACCGCGAGCACCCCGCCGGTGCGCTCGGGCAGAAGGTGGGCGGGCGGAACCCGGTACGGGATGTGGGCGCCGGCGATCTTGCCCTTGGCGCGCACGAGGCGCTTGGCCATGGTCGGCTCGGAGACGAGAAAGGCCCGCGCGATCTCCGCGGTGGTCAGCCCGGCCAGCGTGCGCAGGGTGAGGGCCACCCGTCCCTCCAGCGGCAACGCCGGATGACAGCAGGTGAAGATCAACCGCAGGCGGTCGTCCTCGATGCCACTCTCGTCGATGTCGTCGTCCATCGCCTGCACCTCGGCTTCCGCAGACGCCGCCTGCTCGAGCAGCTCCGTCCCGCGGCGCTCGCGCCGCAGACGGTCGATCGCCCGGTTCTTGGCCACCGTGGTCAGCCACGCGCCCGGGCGATCCGGGATGCCGTCCGAGGGCCAGCGCGCCAGCGCCTGCGCGAAGGCCTCCTGCGCGCATTCCTCGGACAGGTCCCAGTCGCCGGTGCGCCGGATCAGCGCGGCGACGATGCGTCCCCATTCGTCGGTGAACGCCGCCGCGACCGCCTTCTGGGCGTCGTCGTCTGTCAGTCCTCCGCGAACGGTCGCACCTCGATCGAGCCGATCCGTGCCACGGGGTGCTTGCCGGCGACCTCGATCGCCTCGTCGAGGTCGGCACAGTCAATGATGTCGAAGCCGGCGATCAGCTCCTTGGTCTCGGCGAAGGGTCCGTCGGCCAGCACCACCTCGCCGCTGCGCACGCGCACCGTGGTGGCGGTGCTGAGCTCCTGGAGCCGGTTGCCCTGCAGACGGACGCCCCGGCCATCCATCTCCTGAACCCACGCCATCGTGTCGGGGCCCATGTCCTTGGTGGCCTCGGGGGTGGCCAGGGCCTCGTCCACACAGACAAACATGAGGTATTTCATCGTCGAGCCTCCGGGATCGGATGCCGCCTCACGGCGCCATCGCTTCTCGTTTATCACCCCTACGACGAACGCGACGGCTCCCAGATGGACAACCCGGCCGGGCCAGGCGCTAGCCCCCGCCCCAGCCGATGAACTCCCGTTCGGTGATCAGGATCGCCGCGATGGCGATCTGACGTAGCTCGTCTGACGCGCTGTCGTCGATCTCGGCCACCAGGTCGACCAGCCCGTGCAGCCGCCAGACCCGCGCGACGTAGATCCACGCGCGTTCGTGCTGGGTGTCGTCCTCGACGGCCGCCGCCGGGCTACGCGCCCTCACCCGAATCCCGACCTCAGCCGCAGCCCAGTGCAGCGGCGACGTGGCACGGCGCGGGCGGATCATCCCGACGTGCCGCGCTCCGATGCTGACGACGGCGGCGTCAGCGGAGCGGGTGCCGCGCTTGATGAGCATCGTCTGATGACCAGGGAAGACCAAGTCATATCGCCACTTGAACCCCGGGCCTCGCATTGACGATCCGGCGCGAAGCTCCCAGGCCAACTGATCGGATGCGTCATATAGCGCATAGGTTCCGCGGCGCGCCCGGCTCGCGACGCCAAGCGCGCGAGCGTCAGCGGCGAACAACTCGAAGTCTCCCGAATGCTGCCCATGCGCGACGATCAGCGGCTCCGTCGATAAGGTGCCGCGCCCGCGACGCTGATCGCCGACGTCGACATCGACGCGGGCGAGCGATTCGGCGACGATCTGCTGCGCCGGCAGCTCGGGCACGCGCCACAGAGCGCCTATGTACCGCCTGGCCCCACTCCTGCGCGCGTCTTCGCCCATCGGGACAGTCGCCCTCCGCGAGTTCTATTCGCCAGCGTGCACGAAGCTGACGAGTCCCCGGCGAGTCCTCGATTGATCGGGACCAATGATACGTGCCCGCAAACGCGGTGGTCCACCGTCGCAGGCACGCCAAACACGCGTTAGGCACTGGATCAGTGCACCGGTAGGCGTCAGGTCATTGACTGGTGGCGAACCTGCTCAGCCGCAGCTGCCGACACCGCACGACCACGTTGCCCGCGGTGTTGAGCATGAGCAGCCGAGGTTGGTAGCTGCCCCGCGCGACACTGGCGCCCAGATGCCCATTGAGCGCAGCCCGTTGCATATCCGGTACCCGCACGTGTGGCCTCGTTCGCGGACGAATCATTTGTCGCGCGGGGCTGAGCCGGCTAGCCGCAGGCCCTGCCTAGCATGGCCGAGGTTCGCGAGCGGGTCGCGGCAGTCCTAGGTGTCGGGCCCCGCGCCGGCCCCGAGGGCGTTGAGCCAGGCGCGCATGCTGCGCCCCGCGGGCGTGATCTCGCCCTCCTCGTAGCCCGTGGTGGCCACCGCCAGCGTGATGCCACTCAGCGTCGACCAGCCGTACTCGATCGCGGTGCCGGTCTTGGCGTAGCGCGCGACCGCCTGTCCCTGCTCCACGATCGAGCCGGGCGGCGCGATGTCGGTGATCTGCTCGGCCACGTACTGCACCTTCCCCGCGTCCGCGCCCTCGAGCAGCTCGAAGTACACGAGCGGCTGGCCCGCATACCACCCTGGCTCGATGTCCAGGATCTTGACCCGGCAGGGGGCCACGATCGGGGCGCCGGGGTTCATGGCGGCGTCGACGCCCTGATCGGTGCGCTCCCAGCGCGTGACATCGGGCAGTGGGTTGATGTACGTCGCATTGGTGACCGGCGCGGCCACGTGCTCGAGCTTGAGCTCGGCCTTGACCTGCGAGAGCGGCGGCGCGTGGGCGTGGATGTCGCCGACCGGGTCGGTGGCGGTGACCGCCGGGGCGTGCTGGCCGGCCGACGGCTGGATGACGTGCGGCTTGCCCTGAGGGACGGTGTCGTCCGACGTGGTCGTGGTGACCACGCTGGACCCGCACCCGGCCAGCCCGACAGCCGCCACGGCCAGCGCGGCGTATCTCCTGATCGACAAGCGCACGGCGCGACGATTCTCCCGCACGTGGCTCCCACACGCGCCGTGCGCGCGGTCACCACACCAGGGTTGCCCGTGCGGCGGGCGATCCCATAGCGTTGCGCCGAACCCGACCTGGAGGTGGCCGATGGCCCGCACGCACTACCTGCCCGACGAACAGGTCCACTACGCGTGGGACACGGGCAACGAGCCGCGGGTCGTCGTGGACTCCGGCGACACGGTCGTGGTGTGGACCCGCGACGTCCTGGACAACCAGATCACGCCCGACTCCGACACCAGCGTGATCGCCGGCCTGGACCTGACTCGGCTCTACCCGCTCAACGGGCCGGTCGGGGTCGCCGGCGCCGAGCCCGGAGACATGCTCGCGGTCGAGATCCTGGACATCCACACCCAGGGCTGGGGGTGGACGGCGGTGTTGCCCGGACTGGGACTGCTGCCCGAGGACTTCCCCGACGCCTACCTCCGGGTGTTTGACATCAGCAACGGCGAGTTTGCCTACATGCGCGAGGACGTGGCGATCCCGCTGGCCCCCTTCTTCGGCACGATGGGCGTGTGCCCGGCCGGCGCGAGCGCGACGCCGGTGATGCCCCCCGGCAACTTCGGGGGCAACATGGACATCCGCCAGCTGGTGGCTGGGTCGACGCTGTATCTCCCGGTCGAGGTCGAGCAGGCCCTCTTCTCCTGCGGCGACGCCCACGGCTGTCAGGGCGACGGCGAGGTGTGCGTCACCGGGCTGGAGGCGCCGATGTACGCCTCGTTGCGCTTCACCCTGCACAAGGGCCGGTCGATCCCCAGCCCCCAGTACCGCACCCCGGCGCCGCTCACCTCGCGGGTGGACTCGGCGCCCTTCTACGCGACGACCGGCGTGAACGGCGACCTCTTCGCCGCGTCACAGGACGCCATCCGGGCCATGGTGGACCACATCCACCAGACCTATGACCTCACCCCGGTGGACGCCTATCTGTTGTGCAGCCTCGCCGTCGACCTCAAGATCTCCGAGATCGTTGACGCCGGGCAGTACATCGTCAGCGCGCTATTGCCCGAGGCGGTCTTCACCGGCTGACCCTTCGGCGGGGTCGTGGTAGATAACTACTCGCTAGCAATAGTTATCTCCCACGGTCCCCTGTAAGGACCGCGAGAAACGCCCTGGCTCGCCTTGCCTAAGCCCGCCGTTGTCCGCCGTCGGCCGTGTCCCCCTGATCGCCCAGACGATCGAGCGCGTCGTTCGCCTTCTGTCCGATCCGGGCGATCTTGTCGGTGTGGCGTCCCTTGGTCTTGCGGTCGGACATGCGCGGCGATCCTACGTCGCCACTCCGTGCTCGCGCAGCATCGCCACCAGCACCGGCGGCCACTGGCGCAGCCGTCGCATCTGCGAGGTGGCGGGCGTGACCATGAACCGCGCGAACCGCCCCTCGGGTGCTACCAGTTCCGCGTCGGGCTCGAGCTGAGCGCCGTAGCGGCTGACCAGGTCCGCGCCGCGACCGCGCTTGCCCCACTGCGGCAACGGGCCGACGATGTAGCGGACGACCCCGTCGGGCGCGTGCAGCTCGACCTGGGTGGGACTGACGATGTCGGCACGGAGCGTCGCGCCCTCGGCGTCGAGCACGGCCGTCCCGTCGGAGTCCATCAGACGCACGCGCGTGCCCTCCAGCAGGAGCGCGGCGAATTGTCGGGTCGGCGAGCGGCGCCGCTCTGACCACGCCACCAGAACCGCCTGATCCTCGGGGCCGCCGGGCCCGCCGCCGGTCGCGTCCTCTCCCACCCCGCGGATCATATTCCCGGCAGTCGGCGTCCAGACATTCCGCTCCCGGACCGGCACGACAGCCCCGACGCGCGCGATCTTTACAGCTACGTTGGAAAAATCGCGCAGGCCGCTGTGCCCGAGAGAGCCGGCCAGACCCCGGGCCGGCTCGAGGCGCGGTCTACACTCCCCGCATGCGGACTTCCGCGCAACGAGTACAGCTCGCCACCGGTCGCTGAGAACCCGCGCTCGCGACGCGGGTGAGCCGGTGGCAGTCGGTGTGGCCACTCGACGTTGCTCAGAAGGAGTCCCATGTCGCATCCGTCCAAAGCACCCCATCAGGCCGGTCGCCTGCGCGGCGCCACCAGCTCGCCGGTCCGCGACATCCTCGCCCTGACCGAGCGTCCCGGCGTCGTGTCCTTCGCCGGCGGCCTGCCGGCTCCTGACCTGTTCGATCGCGCCGGCCTGCAGGCGGCGTTCACCGCGGTCCTGGCCGAGGGCTCGGGCGCCCGCGCGCTGCAGTACTCGACCACCGAGGGCGACCCGCTCCTGCGCCGGCTCATCGCCCAGCGGCTGACCGAGCGTGGCCTGGAGACCGCCGCCGACGATCTGCTCATCACCAGTGGCTCCCAGCAGGCCCTGACGCTGGTGGCCGCGGTCCTCTTGGAACCGGGTGACCGCGTGCTGGTGGAGGAGCCGTCGTATCTCGCCGCGCTCCAGTGCTTCGCCCTGGCCGGGGCCGAGGCGATCCCGGTCCCCTGCGACGACGACGGCCTGGACCCCGAGGCGCTCGAGGCGCTGATCGCCCAGCACCGGCCGACGCTGCTCTACACGGTGCCGACCTTCCACAACCCCACCGGGCGCACGCTGTCTGCCGGGCGACGGATTGCCCTGGCCGAAGTGGCCGAGCGCACCGGGCTGTGGATCGTGGAGGACGATCCCTACGGCGAGCTGCGCTACAGCGGCGACGCGCTCCCCGCGGTGGCATCGCTGCCGCCGGCGCACGGGCGGACGCTCGCCGTCTCCACGCTGTCCAAGATCGCCGCTCCGGGCCTGCGCATCGGCTGGGTCCGTGCGCCCCAGATGCTGCTGCGGACGCTGACCATCGCCAAGCAGGCCGCCGACCTGCATTCCTCGACCGTCGATCAGGCCGCGGCCGCGCACTGGCTGGCGACCGCCGACCTCGCCGGCCACATCGAGCGTCTGCGCGCCGAGTACGGCGCGAGGCGCGACGCGCTGCTTTCGGGCCTCGGCGCCGCGCTTCCGCCGGGCTCCACCCACAACCGCCCCGATGGTGGCATGTTCGTGTGGGCGCGCCTGCCCGACGGATGGGACGCGGGAGCGTTGCTGCCTCGGGCGCTGGATCGCGACGTCGCCTACGTGCCGGGCGCGCCGTTCTTCTCCGGCCCGCCCGACGTGGCCACGCTGCGCCTGTCGTTCACCGCGCACGGGCCCGAGGAGATCGCGCTGGGGCTCGACCGTCTGGCGGACGCGTTGGCCGCCTCCGACGCGCCGGCCGTCGTGTAATCGTCTAGCGCAGCGTGCCGCCCATCTCGTCCTCGATATAGACGCGGACGATCTCGTCGAAGTCGCGCTCGGCGGCGAAGCCCAGCGCGCTCGCGCGCCGGGCGTCAAAGGCGCGTGGCCAGCCGTCCACCATCCGCGCGATGCTCTCATCGGGCTCGGCACGGATGAGGCCGGCCGCGTCATCGCCGGCCGCGCGGCGCAGCGCCTCGATCTCCTCGCCCACTGTGGCCGAGAGGCCCGGCATCGTCAGCGACCGGCGAGACCCAGCGCGGTCGTGTCCATGGTCGCGGCGTGCAGCAGGAACCCCACTGCCGCGCGAGGCGAGGCAAACCAGTGGCGCACCTCGGTGGCGACGGGCAGGACGGCGGGCCGGCCGTGCAGAGGCTCCCGGATGATGTTGGAGAAGAAGCCCGACGCGGCGAGGTTGGGCGCGCCCGGCCGCACGCAGATCGTGGGCAGGCGGATGCCGATGCCGTCGAGGAAGCCGCGCCGCGTGTAGTCGGCGAGCAGGAGCTCGGTGATCGCCTTCTGGGTGCCGTAGCTCGTCGCCGGGGCGGTGGGGTGATCGTCGGCGATGACGTCGGGCACGGGCGGCCCGAAGACCGCGATCGACGAGCTGAAGACGAGGCGCGGCGCGTATCCGCCACCGGTCAGCCGGATCGCCTCCAGCAGATGGCGCGCCGCGTCGAGGTTGACGCGGTAGCCCTTCTCGAAGTCACTCTCCGCCTCGCCGGAGACCACGGCGGCGAGGTCGATGATCACGTCGGGCCGACCGGCGAGGAGCTTCCCGGCCGCACCGGGCTGCGTCAGGTCGGCGACGGCGATCTGCGTCTGGACCGTGGACGCGGGCAGCGACGCCGGTGCCACGACATCGGCGAGCCGCATCCACGAGATCAGCTCGCCGCCGAGCGACCCGTCGTGCAGCAATCGCTCCGAGAGCTTTCGCCCCACCATGCCCGCCGCTCCGATGATCAGGATGCGCATGGTCAACAATGACAGCAGGCCCGGCCCCCACTTGCCCCCCAAGGAGTCAGCGCATGGCTATGGATTGCACCTATCGCTTGCGAATCCCGCATCAATCCGGGCAGCTGGCGAAGGTGGCGACTCGCATCGCGGAGCACGGCGGGCTGATCGGGGACGTGACGACGATCGCCGTCGCGCGCCAGGAGGCCCTGCGCGAGATCACGGTGGAGCTGCGCGACAAGGAGCACGCCGAGGCGCTGGCCGCGGGGCTGGGAGGCCTTCCCGGGCGTGTCGGTGGTGTGGTTTCACGACCGCGCCTTCATCGCCCACGACGGCGGCAAGCTGGAGATCACCGGGCGACGCGAGATCCGCACCAACCAGGACGTGCGCGACGTGTACACGCCCGGGCGTGGCCCGTGTATGCGAGGCGATCGCGGAGTTCCCGCAGCTCGCCGGGCGCTTCACGATGATCGGCCGCAGCGTCGCCATCTGCACCAACGGGACCCGCGTGCTGGGGCTGGGCGACATCGGCGCGGTGCCGAGCATGCCGGTGATGGAGGGCAAGGCGCTGTTCTACGCCCAGCTCGTCGGCGTCAGCGCGATGCCGATCCTCATCGACACCAAGGACGTCGACGAGTTCGTCGAGACGGTGATCCGCATCGCGCCGGGCTTCGGCGGGATCCACCTCGAGGACATCTCCGCGCCCGAGTGCTTCGAGATCGAGCGCCGGCTCATCGAGGCCCTGCCCCAGCCGGTGATGCACGACGACGTCCACGGCACGGCGGTGGTCACCATGGCCGCCGCGATCGCGGCCTGCCGGCAGGTGGACATGCGCCTTGACGAGGCCGTCGTCGGCCAGATCGGGCTGGGCGCGGCCGGGCTACGGGATCGCCGTCGCTCATCCACGACGCCGGGGTCAAGCGGGTCATCGCCACCGACCCGAGCCCATGGGCGCAGGAGCAGGCGCGTGCGCGCGGGATCGAGATCGCCGACCTGGCCACCGTCATGCGCGAGGCCGACGTGGTCGTCGCCACCACCGGACGGCCGGGGCTGATCACCCCGGACCTCGTGCGCCCCGGTCAGGTCATCCTGGCGCTGACCAATCCCGCGCCGGAGATCGAGCCCGATGTCGCGCTCGCCGGCCGGAGCCGCGTTCGCCGCCGACGGCACCAGCGTCAACAACGTCCTCGGCTATCCGGGGATCTTCCGGGGCGCCCTGCTGGCGGGCGCGAGCGCGATCAACATCAGCATGAAACGAGCCGCCGCCTGGGCGCTGGCCGGGCTGACCGTCGAGTCAGAGCTCGTCCCCGACGTGCTCGACCGCCACGTCCACGAGACGGTCGCCCAGGCGGTCCGCCAGGCCGCCATCGACAGCGGCGTCTCCGATCCGGGCCGGATCGTCCCCGAGCTGTGACATCGGCGCCTGGCGGCACTGGAAACCGCGGCACGTATCACACGATGTTCCCGGTATTTGGGAACAATTTGTGATCACGTGGGGATTGACTTGTGACCCGCCCCCCACCTAGGGTTCTTTTTGGGCGTAGGTGCCTGACAAAGCGAAGAGCGAACCAGGAGATGTAAGGTTCGCCACACGGCAGGGCCACTCTCCGGAGTGACTTTATCCCACGTGTTCTCCGGGTCACACCTACGCCCATTTTTTGTGCACTGACACAGGTGAATTCGTAGTGTCAGGTTTCCTCGGCGACTCATCGGTGGGCGCTCCCAGACTCGCCGAGCTCATTGGCACCGGCGACATGGTGCTGGCGCCCGGTTGCTATGACCCGCTCGGCGCCCGGCTCATCGAGGAGGCGGGGTTCGCGGCGGTCTACATGACCGGGTTCGGCACCGCCGCCGGGCGGCTGGGCCGGCCCGACGTCGGCCTTCTCACCCTGTCCGAGATGGTCGACAACGCGCGGCGGATCGCGCAGGCGGTCGAGGTCCCGGTGATCGCCGACGCCGACACCGGATACGGCAACGCGCTCAACGTCATCCGCACCGTGCACGAGTACGAGGCGGCGGGCGTCGCCGCCATCCACATCGAGGATCAGGTGATGCCGAAGAAGTGCGGCCACATGGAGGGCAAAGCAGGTCATCGATGCCGGCGAGATGGCGGCCAAGGTGGCCGCCGCGGTCGCCGCGCGCCGGCGCCCGGACTTCCTCATCATCGCCCGCACCGACGCACGAGCGGTCGAGGGCCTGGACGCGGCGATTGACCGCGCCCGCCGCTACCGCGAGGCCGGCGCCGACATGCTGTTCGTCGAGGCGCCGCAGTCGACCGACGAGATCAAGACGCATCGCCGACAGCTTTCGCCGACGTGCCTCTGCTGTTCAACTACGCCGAGGGCGGCAAGACGCCGCCGGTCACCCACGGGTTCCTGCGCGATCTCGGCTTCCGCCTCGTCATCTTCCCGCTCAGCACCCTGCTGACGGCGACCGCGGCGATGCGATCGGCGCTGGCCCAGATCAAGGCCAACGGGACCCCGATCGAACTGCTGCCCTCGATGCTCGGCTTCGACGGCGTTTCTGGACTTCATCGGCATCGGCGAGATCCGCGAGCTCGAGGAGCGCTTCGCCGACCCGGACAACCACCACGACGAGAGAGGAACAGCGGTGAGTGACGTATTCGAGAAGGCAAGCGTGAGCACCGACCTGGCGCACCGGATCATCGCCGCGGCCGAGGCCAAGGCCACCGAGATCGGCGTGCCGATGGACATCGCCGTCTGCGACGAATCGGGCGTGCTGAAGGCGTTCAGCCGGATGGACGGCGCCGCGCTGCTCAGCATCCAGATCGCACAGGACAAGGCGTACACCGCGGTCGGGTTCGGCATGCCCACCGATGGGTGGCACGAGTTCATCAAGGACGACCCGCCGCTGGCGGCCGGCGCGGTGGGCGGGATCGACCGCCTCGTCATCTTCGGCGGTGGCTTCCCGATCACCGTCGGCGACAAGGTGGTGGGCGCCATCGGCGTGAGCGGCGGCCACTACACCCAGGACATGGAGTGGCCCAGGCCGGGCTGGCCGTCGTCGGCTGAGCCGCCGCACGACGCGGCGCGGCGCGCCGCGCGGCGCGGCGCGGAACGGACTACGCGACCGGGCGAAAGCCGGAGCACAGCAGCCGCATCCAGCCGATCCGGTCATCGCGCTCGGTGTAGTAGGCATGCTGCTCGATGACAAACCGCCCCTCCGGCTCCTCCCCAGCGAAGCGGTAGATGACGCTGTGGCGATCGTCGACGAGGTCGGTGCGGACGCCCAGCACGTCGTCGACGACCCGCCCCGGGTGAAACCAGGTGCGCAGGATGTCGAGGGTCTCCGTCGCGGTCTGGGCCTCCCAGAAGCGCCGAGGGGTCAGTGCCCGGAACTCGATGTCGGGGCACAGGATCTCCGCGACCTGAGCGAAGTCCGCGCGCGCCACCGCGTTGGCGAAGGCGGGACCCAGCAGGTCGGCCCGCGCGCTAGTAGCTGAAGACGTTGGTGTCATCGTCGCCCACCCATTCGAGCATCGGGGTGGCGCCGGCGAGCGTGGCGTTTGAGACCAGGTCGCCCTGTTCCAGCCGGCGGGCGTTGAAGCAGATCGGGCACACCAGCAGTTCGCCGCCGTCCTCGGCGAACTGCGCAAACAGCCGCGCCAGCGGTGGGCATCCGTCGCACGCCACGCCCTCGGCGTGACCGGGCAGGGCCAGGCGAACCGCCTCCTTGGTGAGAAACATCGCCACCTTCTGGCCCTTCTGCAGGCCGGCCCCACCCACCAGGAAGGCCACCGTCACGCGCTCTGAGTCCTCGAGCCCGGTGGCCAGGTTGACCAGCATCTTGGTCGCCACATCACCCTCCATACAGTCGTTTCGGGCACCGTAGAACGCCGAAGCCAGCGGCACATGGGGCATTTGCCCCATCTTTCTCAGCTACTCGCGCCCCATCAGGCCGTGCTTCATCGCGAACAGACTGGCCCGAGCGCGGTTGGATACGCCCAGCTTGGCGTAGATGTGCTCGACGTGAGCGCCCGCGGTCCTGCGCGAGATCACCAACTCCTGCGCGATCTCCTTGTTGGACAAGCCCCGGACCAGCAGCCGGAGGACCTCGACCTCGCGCGCGGTCAGGCCGGCGGGAAGGGTCCGCCGTCGCCCGACGGCGTGGCCGGCGGCGCCGAGGACCGCCTCGGCGGCGTCCGCGTCGAACTGCGCCCGGGCGACCCCGCCGCGCAGCTCATCCGCGGCCTGGCGCTCTGACAGGGCCGGACGGTGGGGACGAGGCTCGGTCATCGCGCGGTAGGCGTCCGCGACAGCCAGCACCTTGCCCGGTAACGTCATCGCACCGCCGGGCAGGCCTCGCGGGTAGCCCGACCCGTCCAGCCGCTCGTGGTGCTGGACGGCAATCGCCCCCAGCCTCCCCAGGCCGGCCGAAGAGGCCAGCATGCGCTCGGTGAGATACGGGTGCAGGCGCACGCGCTCGGTCTCGGCGGCGGTGAGCGGCCCGCGCTTGTCCCAGATCGCGTTGGACACCCCCAGCCGCCCCAGGTCATGCACGAGCCCGGCTCGTCGCACGAGGACGACGTCGTCCGCGGACAGCCCGAGGCCGCGCGCCGCCTCCGCCGCCAGGTCGGCGACCCCTCGCGAATGGCCGATCGTCCACGGCGACTTGATGTCGACGAAATCGGCGATCGCCTCCAGCGAGGCGTCGAGCTCCTCGTCGGAGAGGACGCGGGCGAGCGCCGGCTCAGCCGCGATCACCGCGTCCCAGCTCGTCGCCGCATCCAGGTCGGCAAGCAGCGCCGGAGCGTCGGCACAGAACATGTCGACGAGCGCGGGGTCGAACTGGGTGCCGCTGCGCTGTCGCGCCACCGCCGTCGCCGCCTCGATCCCGCCCGCGCGGTGAAAGACCTCCACCACGTCGGCGAGATTAACGAGCCGGGCGGCCACCCGGATCTGGGCGCCGCTCGCCTCCGCAGGGGCACCCCTCCCATCCCAGCGCTCGAAGGTCTGATACAGGCTGTCGCGCACGTCATCACCGAGCGCGAGGCCCGCCGCAAGCTCGTTGGTGGCCACCCAGTGGTTCTCCATCATGTCCTGCACCGCGCGCCGTCCGTCGCCCAGGAACGCGATCCCGGTCAGCGCGCGCTGGATGAGCGGCCGGTCAGATCCGAGATGGCCGAGGACGAACGCTCCCGCCGACAGGGGCCGCCCATGTCCACCTGCCGCGCCTCTCCTTTGAACACCGTGTCGTCGCCGAACCACTTCGCCTGCTCATACGCGTCCACATGGCAGCCGACCCAGGCGAGGAGCCCGACGTAGTAGACGACTACCCGGTCGGCCTCGTCCAGGTCGAGCAGCTCGGCCATCCGCAGGGCGATCAGGGACTGCCGCAGCGCGTGCTCCATGGGCTGGGCCATGCCCAGATCGGTCCCGAGCGACAACGTCGCCACCAGCTCCGCGAGCCGAACCTTCGTCCCAGTGGCCGTGCTCACGGGCGCAGTCTATTCCCGCGCCGCCCGCGCCGGCCGGGCTCCGCTGTCAAGATGCGACGCAGCGTGTTCGAACACGGGCAACCCGTCTACCTGCAGATTCCGGCGACGGACCTCGTGATCTCGGCGCGCTTCTACGAGCGCGTCCTCGGCTGGCGGCTCGATCGGGCGGAGTCGGGCTTCGAGGCGCCCGGGCTCATCGGGCAGTGGATCACCGACCGCCCGGCCTCCCCCGAGGCCGGGCCCGTGATGTGGATCCACGTCAACGATGTGGCACAGACGCTCGCGGAGGCCGAGAAGGCCGGCGCCGTGATTCGCCAACCGCCCACCCCCGACGGACCGCGCGTACTGGCCTCGTTCAGCGACCCGGCCGGGAACGTCGTCGGCATTGCGGCGCGTGGCGCGGCCCAGGCGCAGCAGCCGGCCGCTGACGCGGTGCCCCCTGCCGGTGCGCCCTCCGGTGACCCGCGGATCTCGGTGATGCTCATCGTCCCCGACGGAGATGCCGCCGTGGCCTGGTACCGCGAGGCGCTCGGCGCGGAGGTGATGTGGGACCTGGGGGGCGTCGCGGGGCTGGAGGTGACCGGGGCGCCTTTCTTCCTGCACGAGGCCAACCCGAAGAACGCGGCCGAGGACACTGCCGAGCGCATCGGCCGCACCAGCGTGCGCATCGAGGTGTTCGTAGAGGATCCGGACGCGTTCATCGCTCGTGCGGTGGCCGCGGGGGCGGGCGAGGGATCGCCCGTCACGTCTCATGACATGCCCTGGGGGACCCACCGCCAGGGCGGCTTCATCGACCCCTTCGGCCACAAATGGTCGGTCGGGGACTTCACGCCGCTGCGCGCAGGCACCCGCTGAACGTTCGGAGCGAAAACCCCGCGCCAACCCGGTCGCTGTCACGATGTGGCGCCACACGGGTACCCCCACGCCATGAGTGAGATCGGAGACCGCACCGGCTCGACGATGGGCGATCACTTCGGGCCGCCCACCGAAGAGCATCGCCTCATCCCCGAGATCACCTACGACGAGCACCTTTACCCGGCTCGCCCGCGCCGCCTGCGCCCATCGGCGCGCCGGGTGCTGCGCGACATCATCCGCTCTGGCCTGTCGGGGGCGACCGACGGCTCCAACGACACCTACGTCAAGTGGCTGGTCGAGCAGTCGATGCTCCACGACGCGCAGGCGCTGGCCACGCAGCTCTCGGGCCAGGGAAGCATGTGGCAGAACCCGTTCGCCGACCCCGATCCCCGGGCCGCCGTCGAGCGTGCGGCAGTGTGGTTCACCGCGTACCCGCTGTCGTTCATCACCCGCAGCGGCGCGTCGTTCCTCGCGGGCCTCGCCGAGCCCGAGCTGTGGCAGGCCTTTCAGGAGATCGGCATCGACGCGATGCACACCGGCCCGGTGAAGCTGGCCGGCGGTATCAACGGCTGGAGCCTCACCGGCTCAGTGGACGGCCACTTCGACCGCATCAGCATGCAGGTCGACGCCATGTTCGGCACCGAGGACCAGTTCCGCGCCCTGTGCGTCGTCGCCGGCGAGCACGACGGCACGGTGATCGACGACATCGTCCCCGGACACACCGGCAAGGGGGCCGATTTCCGGCTGGCCGAGATGGGCTACCAGGACTACCCCGGCATCTACCACATGGTGTCGATCGATCCTCAGGACTGGCACATGCTCCCCGACGTTCCCGACGGGCGCGACTACGCCAACCTCGACGTCGAGTCCGAGGCCAAGCTGCAGGCCGCCGGCTACATCATCGGCAAGCTGCAGCGGGTCATCTTCTATGAGCCCGGGGTCAAGGAGACCAACTGGTCAGCGACCCGGGTGGTCAAGGGTGTCGACGGCGTCGAGCGGCGTTGGGTCTACCTGCACTACTTCAAGGCGGGCCAGCCCTCGATCAACTGGCTGGACCCGTCGTTCGCCGGGATGCGGCTGGTCATCGGCGACGCCCTGCACTCGCTCGCGGACCTGGGCTCCGGCGCGCTGCGGCTGGACGCCAACGGCTTCCTCGGCGTGGAGAAGAGCGCCGAGGACCGCCCCGCGTGGTCAGAGGGCCACCCGTTGTCGGAGGCGGCCAACCAGCTCATCTCCAGCATGGTGCGCAAGATGGGCGGCTTCTCCTTCCAGGAGCTCAACCTCACCATGGACGACATCAAGACCATGGCGGAGTCCGGCGCCGACCTCTCCTATGACTTCGTCAACCGCCCGGCGTACCACCACGCGCTGGCCATGGGCGACACCGAGTTCCTGCGGCTCACCATGAATCAGGCCCTCGCTCTCGGCATCGACTCGGCCTCTCTGGTGCACGCGCTGCAGAACCACGACGAGCTCACCCACGAGCTCGTCCACTTCGCCACTCGCCACCGCGACGACGCCTTCACCTACGGCGGGCAGGAGCTCACCGGCGGGGAGCTGGCCATCCGCGTGCGCGGCGAGCTCACCGCCGCGCTCACCGGGCCTGACAAGCGCTACAACCTCCCGTTCACCACCAACGGGATCGCCTGCACGACCGCCTCGGCGATCAGCGCGATCCTCGGCATCGCCGATCCCGGCAGCGATGTCCGACGAGGACGTCGAGCGGGTCAAGCGCATGCACCTCCTGCTGGCGATGTACAACGCCTTCCAGCCGGGCGTCTTCGCCCTCTCGGGCTGGGACCTGACCGGGATGCTCACGATCGATCCCACCCAGGTGGCCGACCTCATCTCCGAGGGCGACACGCGCTGGATCAACCGCGGTGCGCACGACCTCATGGGCGTCAACCCCCGCGAGCAGCGCTCCGAGGGTGGGTTGCCACGCGCCACGAGCCTGTACGGCACCCTGCCCGAGCAGCTCGCCGACCGCTCCTCGTTCGCGCGCCGGTTGCGCCGCATCATTCGCATCCGCCGCCGCTATCGCATCCCCATGGCCACTCAGATCGACGTGCCGGGGGTGTCGCACCGGTCGCTGCTGGTGATGGTGCACCGCCTGGAGAACGCCAACCTCCAGGTGACCGTGCTCAACTTTGGCCCTGAGCCGGTGACCGGCACGATCCGCTCCGAGCACCTGCCGCCGACGGCCACGGTCATCGACCTGTTCCGCGCCCAGCAGATCGCCGTGGTCGACGACCTGTGCAGCTTCAGCCTCGAGCTTGACGGCTATCAGGGCTTGCCGCTGCTGCTGCCCCTCCCGTCGGAGGCGCCGGCAGTGGCCCAGCCGCCGTCGCTGCGCGGCTAATTCGGGGCTGGATTCGGCGCCGCCAGAGGTATAGGCTCGAGCCGCGACCGCTGACCAGGAGGCGATCGAAAGGAGGGAGGAGAGTCGGGCTTCTCGGCCGCGCCATGCCGCACAGCGAGCAGGCATGAGCTCTGCGAGGACTCGCCGACATCGAGCCGGTGAGCGTTCGGGCTTGCCCCGCTGCTGCGGCCCCTATCGCACAGAGGGAGTTACATGATGTCGATACGTCGTGTCGTCCTGCCGCTGGCGCTCGCCGGCGTCGTCGGGGCCGTCTGCGTGCTGTTGCTGTCGCAATCGTCCGCCAACGCGCGCAGACCATTGAGCTACGGCCGGCTCAACAAGATCCAGAGACGGATCATCTCTCAAACGCTGGCCACAGCGCTCAATCCCGCATCGGCCGGACAGGGGCGGCGGCCGCACATCGCCCCCGGCAACGGAGATCCGGACCAGGGCGGGGGGCCCGACGGTGCCCCCTTCACGCCACCCAAGTCGTTCCAGTCAGCGCAGGGCGGCGCCGCCGGCATCGCCAATTACTTCCCCTCTGGTCAGGGCCAGTGCTCCTCACGCCTGGGTCCCAACGTGAAGGTCAACCAGAACTGCCTCAACGTGACCGACGCCGACCTGCAGGGCCGCGGGCAGGCCAACAACGAGCCCTCGATCAGTCAGGACCCGACGGACACCAGCAACATCGTCGCCAGCGACAACAACTACCTGCGCGGGGACGGAACCTGTGGTGCTCACTTCTCCACCGACGGCGGCCGCACGTGGGCCGATTCGACGGTTCCCAACAACTTCACCACCGGCCCGGGTACCTTCGCCCGCGAGTATTGGCAGGCTGGCGGCGACACGTCCGTCGCCTGGGATACCCGCGGCAACGCGTACTTGAGCTGCCAGCTGTTCAACCGTGGCACCGCTGCCTCGCCCAACCCGGACGAGTCCAGCGCGTTCACGATCTTCCGCTCAACCCAGAATGACGGCGCGTCGTGGAACTTCCCGGGCCGATACACGACGGTGCTCTTCGACACCGCCGGCACCAGCGGCGTCCTGGAGGACAAGGCGCTCATGACGGTCGACGACAACGCCCGCGGCCGGTTCCGCGATCGGATCTATGTCACCTGGACCGAGTTCGCCGCCGACGGCACCGCCTATATCTACGAGGTGCACTCATCGGACTTCGGCGAGACGTTCTCGGACCGCGTTCTGGTGAGCAAGGACAGTCCAGTGTGCACGAACACGTTCGGTGCCGCGACGACCCAGGGGAAGTGTAACGAGAACCAGTTCTCCGACCCGTTCGTCGGGCCCGACGGCGCACTGTACGTTGCCTATGACAACTTCAACAACCAGCCCACCTCCGGGACCAACAACAACTTTCAGGTGCTGCTGTCCAAGTCGACGGACGGCGGTCAGACCTTCTCGTCGCCGGTGAAGGTCTCCAACTACTACGACCTCCCTGACTGCGACACCTATCAGGGCGACGGCGCCGACCCGGGTCGTTCGTGCGTTCCTGAGAAGAGCTCATCGACCATCTCGGACTTCCGGGCCACCAACTACCCGTCCGGCCAGGTCGATCCCGGCAACGCCACCAAAGTCACGGTTGCCTTCGGGTCCTACATCAACCCTGACTCCAACGAGAGCAACGGGTGCACGCCGACCGGGTTCTCACCCGACTCGGGTAACCCGACCTACGATGGCGTCAAGACACCCGGTGGCTGCGCCAACAAGATCCTGCTCGGTGTCTCCAAGAACGGCGGCGCGTCGTTCGCTACGTCAAGCGATCCACGCCGCGGGCTGGTGATCACGCAATCCCCGGCCCAGGCCAAGACCGACCAGTTCTGGCAGTGGAGCGCGTTCACGCGCGGCGGCCAGCTCGCGGTGGACTACTACGACCGCCAGTACGGCCACGACGAGACCAACGGGTCCTCGGATTTCAGTTTGTCCGGGAGCTCCGATCTCGTCCACTTTGGGCAGGTGCGGGTGACGGGCAGCTCGATGCCCGCGCCGACCGAGTTCGAGGGTCCGGCCGGCGGCCAGTTCTACGGCGACTACGTCGGCCTTGCCGCGATCGACAAGGCACATCCCATTTGGTCTGACACGCGCTCGCAGGACGTGTTCGTCTGTCCCGGCACCGCTGTGCCGGGCACGCCGCCGACCCTGTGCGGCGCGACCGAGACCAATGGACAGACCGCCAACGACGAGGACACGTTCACCGCAACGCTGAACGTGCCCTCAGGCAACGGTCACTGACGCAGCGACCATGGGCCCGGGCGCAACGCCCGGGCCCTCCGCCGCGCTACCGTTGTCAGCCGAAGAGGTGATGTTCATGCAGATCCCGCTGGTTCCATTCGTTCGCCGGGGCGCGCTCGTTCTCGCCGCTCTCGTCCTCCTCGCCGCCGGAGTGCTCGTCCTGAACGCCCCGTCGGGCGCCGGCGCCAAGCCCGTCGCCCATTTGACTCTGGTCGAGGGCAACCCGGTCACGGTCTCGGGCCGAGGGTTCCGCCCCCGCGTTCGGGTCCATCTCATGCTCGTCAACAAGACCACCCTGACGCGTCATCCCTTGGCGGGCCGCCACGGGACGTTCACGGTCACCTTCCCGACCACGCTTGACCGCTGCAGTGGCTGGTCGGTGACGGCGAACCAGCCCGGGCGCGCGCTGGTGACCCTGCGTAGCCCTGCCCGGCCAGAGTGCCCGCCGCTTTAGCGGCCGTGGGTCAGCGGCGCTCGAGCGCCAACCGAACGCCGAGCCCGACGAGGACAGCCCCGGTGAGTCGCTCCACGCGGCGTGCCCATCGTCCCTCGACGAAGCGGCGCTTGGCGCGTGACACGAGCGCGGCGAGTACCGAGTACCAGATCAGATCGAAGGACACGAGCACGCCGACCATCGCGAGCGTGGCGGGCAACACAGGCGTTCCCCGGGGCACGAACTGCGGGAACAGCGCCACGAAGAACACCGCCAGCTTGGGGTTGGCGAGGCTCGTGATCAGCCCTTCGCGCAGTGCCCGGCGATCGGACACGAGCGACGGTGCCGACGGAGCGGCGTCGGGTCCGAGATGGCCCGATCCCAGCAGTGACCGCACCCCCATCGCGACCAGCACCACCGCCCCGACCAGCTTGATCACGTCGAACGCGCTGGAGGAGGCGGCGACGATTGCCGCGACTCCCGCCGCTGCGCAGCAGCCCCACACCAGCACCCCCGCTGAGGTGCCCGAGGTTGTCAAGAAGGCGTGGCGACGGCCGCCGCGCAGCGCATTGCGCACGACGAGCGCCGTTGTCGCGCCAGGCGTCAACGTCAACAGCCCGGCGACCGGCGCGAAGGTGACCAGGACCCTGAGCACGGCCGTCCGTCAGCCGCAGAACCCGGCGCGGTCCTCGGTGACGGCGACGACGCCGAGCAGACGTCCTTCGCCGTCCACGCACGGGACTCGTAGGGCGCCGCTGGCGACAGCGAGCTCGTGCCCGCTCCGGGCCGGCGCCTCGGGCGCGATGGTGGGACCGGAGCGCGCCACGTCGGCGGCGATCAGGCGGGGGTCGAGCGGCTCGGCGACATCCTCGCGGGTGAGCTGGCCCACGTAGCGGTCACCGTCGGCCAAGAACGCCATCTTGCGATGCGAGCTGGCGGCAAACCAGCGGCGGACGTCGTCGATCGTCGCGGTCAGGGGCAGCGCCTCGAAGCGGCCGTGCAGGACGTCGGCGCAGGCCAGGTCCGTGCTGGTATCGAGCGGGGTCCGCGCCATCAGCCCGGACTCTACGCCCAGGCGATCGATTCCAGGACCCCCGGCGTGTTGAAAGCGCTTCGTCGGATCACCAGAATGCGCCCCATGGACCGTAGGCCGGGGGACCTCGTTCTGGGGTGCGCCACATGAACTCGCGCGCGCGTCGCGCGGCGACGATCACGACCGGCGCCGGCACCGTGCTGGCCTTCATCGCGCTGCTCATCCCACAGGTCGCCGACTCGCTCGCCCTCACCACGGCGGGCAAGATCCTCGTCGCGGTCGGCATCGGGCTCCTCACCGCGTGCGGCCAGCGGATGGTCTCGGTCCATCGCGCCCATGCCGGAATCCAGGCGGCGCTGCGCGTCTGGCCGCCCGAGCCGCTGGGACGCGCACGCCTGTCCACCTTGGGCGTGTTCCCGGCCCGCGATGGTCAGGGACGGCACGTCCGCTACCAGCCGCGGCCCAACGGGGAGGACGCGGCGCTGGCCGACGCTCTCCGCGCGTCGCGCACCGTGATCGTGCACGGCCCCGCCGGGTGCGGGAAGTCGCGGGCCGCCAGTCACGCCGCGGCCGGCGCACTGGCCGATGTCCCCGCGGTCATCCCGCTCGACGCGCCGTCGCTGAACTCGCTCCTGGACGGGGGCGTCGACCTGCCGCTGTCGCATCCCGAGCTGTGCCTGTGGCTCGACGGGCTCGATCGCTTCACCGGGGTGCTCGATCCGTGCTCGGTGGACAGCGTCCAGACGGCGAGCCGGCCGGCCGCCCGGATCGTGGCGACGGTGCGCAGCGAGGAGTGGACCACCTTGGTGACTGGGACAGGGCAGGACAGCGAGGCGGCGCGCGCCCTGGCGCAGGACGCCAGCATCGTCGAGCTTTCGGAGTTCACGGCCGCGACGCCGGGAGAGACCGACGACGTCATGGCGCCGCCCGTGGTGGCGACCCATGGGCTTCTCGGCGACCCGCCGTTCCTGGGGCTCCTCGGCGCCCTACTGGCGCTCATCGTCGTCGGGGTGTTTGTCATCACCAAGGGCGACTTCGTCGACCCCCCGTCGATCAGCGACCAGATCGACCAGACCACCAGCGACCTCCTCGCCGACGCGGGGCCGGGAGGCGGCCACATCGTCCTCGACGAGCGCGTGCCGTTTCACTCCACCGATCAGCCCTCGTGGCTCATCGTCGTCCAGGATCTGCCGACGGCCGCGGAGTTCAATCAGGGCGCCGCCGAGAACGCCAACCCCAAGCCCCGCTCCGACGACCTGCGCATCTATGACGTCGTCGGCGACCGGCTCAAGCTCCGGCTGGACTTCCGGCCCCGGGGGGTGGGCTCGCAGGCGGCCGAGTGGGAATCGCTGTCGGCGGGGGCGCCCGCCTATGCGGACTATGCCCAGGACGGATCCGAGGAGGTGATCGGGGGCTTTGCGCGCCCGTCGGAGGCGACCAGCGCGCTGCTCCCGCTGGCCGTCAGATATCAGGCAGGTCGCTACGTGCTCATCCCCCTCACCCCCGACAAGCCCGACCTTGGAACCGCCGGGCTCAGCGCCCAGACGCAGCAGTTCCGCCAGATTGCCTACCAGACGCCGGTCACGCTGACCAACGCGGCGGCCGACCGTCGCTTCGCGGGGCTGAGCCTGACCGGCTACCGCGTCCAAACATTCGCGCTCGCGCACTCACCGTCGCTCCGGCTCATCACCGGGTACTTCTCGCGGTTCCCGGTCTTCGGCAAGGCCCACGCGCTCGAGATCCACGCCAATCAGATCCGCCCCGGCCTGGTCATCTCACCGTGTGAGCCACGTTACTTCGCCTGCCCCGCGCCCACCACGGCGCAGGACGCGATCGTCCCGCCCGACAAATCGCTCAGTAACGGGTTGCTCGAGGCGTGGAGCCTCGACGCCAAGCGGTTCACGACCCGCGTGCACGTGGTGCAGAGAGGCGGTTGACGCGCGGGCAGCGCCCGCCGACCCGTCGTCGCCGCGCGCCCCATGCACTCACGGGCAGCGCTGGTGACGCCGGCGCTTCTGGCCGACGACGCACCCGCGAGGGATCCGCTTGGGCACCACCTTGAGGGCGAGCTCACGCAGGGCGCGCGTGCTCAGCGGGGCGGCCGGCGTGCCGCTCGCACGGACCGCCGGCGCCGCCAGCACATTGCGGTGTCCGGCGTAGGGCAGGGCGCTCTCCACCAGGAAGCCCTGCGCGGTGACGGCGTAGCTCTGCCCGTCGGGGGTGGTGAGCAGCGATCTCATCGTCATCCCCACCACCGACGCGCTGAAGACGCCGCTCTCGACGGCGGTGTTGCGTGACGCGGCGGCAAAGAGGAAGTGGTTGCCACCGCCGGTCCCGACGGCTGAGCCCAGCGCCCACGTGACGTCGCCCTGCAGCGGGCTCTCGGTGAAGATGGAGGTGCATCGACCCGTCGAGGAGGTGCTCAGCGACTGGACCCACATGGACGGGTAAGCGGGCCACTGGATCGACAGGGCGTGGGCGAAGGGCGTCCCCACCTGCAGTTGGGCGAGGCGGCCGCGCCCGGGGGCGCCGCGCCAGGTGCAGGTGCGCGACACCGCCGGCAGCGTCTCGGCGAGACTGGCGGCGAACCTGCCGACGGTCGCGCGTGGCGTGAGCACCGTCCCGTCCCCGGCAGACAGCGCCTGGCTGGTTGTCCGGTAGTACGCCGACACGCTCGCCGTCGACTGCCAGTGCTCGGCCGCGGGGCGCACGGCGGTGTAGGTCTGGCTGAGCTCGGCGTTGATGTAGATCGTCCGCGCCCGCGCCCGCGCCCGCGCCTGCGCCGGTGAGGCGGCGACGACGAAAAGGCAGAGGGCGAGCAGAGCGCCCCTCCCGCCCCTCGCCGGCTTGATGTCACTCATGCCCGGCACTGCCCGAATCTAGCCGAGGCCACGGGGCCCGGGCAACGGTCGCATAACCCGTTGTACACACACCGACCGAGGAGGTCCGAGCCACCGCCCCGCCGGACTCGTGGGTCACCAACTGGTTCTTTCACAAGGTCTACTGGAGCGAGTGGATCGGGCGCTTCCATCGTCGCCGGCGGATGCTCGAACGCGTCGACCGCTTCGGTTTCATCTCCGGCCAGACACTCGGCTTCGTGCTGCTGGGGGTCACCAGCGTGTGCCGCGAGGGCTTCGAGACCGTCCTCTTCCTCCAGAACCTCCGCGTCAGCGCGGGCACCGGCGCCACCATCCTCGGCGTCGGGCTGGGCCTGGCCGCGACGACGGTCGTGGGCGTGGCCACCTTCGCGCTGGAGCGCAAGCTGCCCTACCGCAAGATGCTCATCGCCACCGGCGTGCTCATCGGCCTCGTCCTGGCGATCATGACCGGCGTCACCGTCCACACGCTCCAGGGCCTGGGGTGGGTCGGCACCACGCCCGTCGGGTTCGATATCAGCCTCGCCTACGGGCGGTGGCTGGGCCTGTATGCCAACTGGGAGGGGATCGGTGCCCAGGTGGCGGCGCTGCTGGTGGTCTACGGCTCCTACGCCGCGGCCCGCGCGCTCCAAGGACGGCGCCGGCGGCGGGCGGTGCGGTCCTCCTCGGCCCCGCTTGCGTCGGCGGGGGACCATCCGGTATAGATCGTCCGCAGGACTCGGGTCGTCTTCGGAGAAACGGAGCGTCTGGTGAGGGACCGGGATTCAGGTGGGGCGCACGCGCAGTAGACAGCGCGTCGCCGATGAGTTCCGGCGCGTTCGGCAGTCTGTAGGGCATGACCCAAACCACAGCGCATTTCTCCATCTCCCTGGACGGCTTCATGGCCGGGCCCAACCAGGATCGCGACAACCCGCTCGGCATCCGCGGCCTGGAGCTGCATCGCTGGCACTTCGCCGACGACATGACCGCCGCCGACACCGTCCAGGTCGAGGATCTGCTCCGGCCCCGCGGCGCATTTGTCATGGGCCGCAACATGTACGGCCCGATCCGCGGCGAGTGGGACGAGGACTGGCGTGGCTGGTGGGGCGAGGACCCGCCCTATCACGCGCCCGTGTTCGTGCTCACCCATCATCCGCACGACCCGATCGAGATGCAGGGCGGCACGACCTTTCACTTCATCACGGAGGGCTTCGACGCCGCCTACGCCCAGGCGCGCGAGGCCGCCGGGGAGCGCGAGGTCGCGATCGCGGGCGGTGCCTCGACGATCCGCCAGGCCCTGAGCGCCGGCGTCATCGACGAGCTCGTGCTCGACATCGCACCGGTGATCCTCGGCTCCGGGGAGTCACCAATCCACGGCCTGGACGACCTGCGCCTGGAGCCCATCGAGGCGACGCATTCCCCATACGCCACGCACGTGCGCTACCGGGTCGGCGACTGAGCCCGACGGCCTGGCGCGCGCGGTCAGTCGGGCGGCGTGAACTGGCTGGCGGTGAACACGGCGCCCTGAGGATCGCGGACCAGCGCGGTGCGCGTCCACTGGGTGTCCTCCGTGGACAGGACCTCTCCCCCGAGGCGCTCGACGCGCTCGGCGGCGGTGTCGCGATCGGCCACCGAGAGGCTCACGTGCCAGTGCGGCGCCACACGCGGCTCAAGCGGGGCCACCCAGGCGATCACGTCCTCGAAGCCGGGAGGAGCGCCCACGCCCGCCTGGCGCTCACGGATGGTCGGGTCGACGGTGGCCGCGAGATGATCGCCGTAGCCGGGCCGGCGGATCATCGTGCCGAAGCCGAGGTCCTCCACCGCCCACCCGAACGCGTCGGCGTAGAACGCGATCGAGCTCGGTTCGTCGGTGTGCAGGTCACTGAAGTTCCAGCTGCCCGGCTCGTTGACGGCCTGAGCTCCGGAGTGCCGGCCGGCCTGCCACAGCCGGAAGGGGACGCCGGCGGGGTCGCGCAGGTTCACGCCGCGTCCGAACGGGCCCTCCTGGCCTGGGTCGGTGACCTGGCCGCCGGCGGCAGTCAGCCGCGCGACCGTGGCGTCCGCGTCGTCCACCGCGATGTAGGTGTTCCATTGCGGCGCGCCGTCCTGCGTCTGTCCGAAGCCGGCGACGTCGCGGCCGTTGAGCGCGGCGATGGCGTACACCGGCGCGCCTGGCGGCGAGACGGTGGCGAACGTCCAGCCGAACAGTCCTCCGTAGAAGTCCTGAGCGGCCTGCGGATCGTCTTGCTGGGTGTCCACCCAGCAGGGGACACCCTCGGGGTAGGTGCGTGTCAGCGTGGAGGTCATGGCGGCCACACTCGCAGCCATTGCGGTCAGGATCGGGCCGCGACCACGGCCGCGGATATCGTGGAGGAAATGACCGCCCTGCACGTGTTCGACATGGACGGCACGCTGTTGCGGGGGACGACGGCGGCGATCGAGATCTCGAGGCGCATGGACCGGCTCGAGCCGTTGGGCGAGCTCGAGCGCGGCTTTGCCGCCGAGGAGATCTCCGCCGCGGACTTCGCGATGCAGACCCACGCGCTGTGGGCGGACCTCACCGCCGAGCTGGTCGCCCAGATCGTCGCGGACGCGCCATGGATCGATGGGATCGAGGACGTGTGCGCCGATATCGCGCGGCGCGGCGAGCGCTCGATGCTCATCACCATGTCGCCCGACTTCTTCGCCGCGCACCTCGGTGAGCGCGGGATCGACGTCGTCCGCGCGTCGCAGTGGCCGGCGCCGCCGTTCGCCGCCGCCATCGACCCCGCGGGCATCCTCAGCCCCGCCGACAAGGTCCGCCTGGCCGAGGCCGAACGCACCGCCCACGGCCTCCCGCGCAGCGCGTGCGTGGCCTACGGCGACTCGATGTCCGACATCCCGCTCTTCGCGGTCCTGGAGAACACGGTTGCGGTCAACGCCGACGCTGCGCTGGAGAGCACGGCCCGTGTCGCCTACCGCGGCGGGGACCTGCGCGAGGCCTACGCCCAGGGGCGGGCACTGCTCGACGCCGGGAGAGCAGCGGTGAGCGCCGACGCGGCAGTCACGGGGCCGTTGGTCGGCGTGAGCGCGATCGTCATCCGCGAGGGCAACCTTCTGCTGGGCCGCCGGCGCGGGGCGCACGGCGCAGGGACCTTCTCTCCCGCGGGCGGCAAGCCCGAGCCCGGCGAGCATCCGGCGGACGCCGCTCGTCGCGAGCTGCTCGAGGAGACGGGGCTCGTGGCGCGGTCGGTACGGCCGATCGGGTGGACCAGCGACGTGTTCGCTGACGGCAGCCTGCACTACGTGACGCTCCACCACGTGGTGCAGGCCGACGGCGAGCCCGCCGTGCGCGAGCCCGACAAGGTCGAGGGCTGGGGGTGGTACGGGTGGGACGCGCTCCCCGAGCCCCTGTTTGCGCCCGTGTCATCGCTCATCGCGGAGGGGTGGCGCCCCCGCTGAAAACGCCCGCAGACCTCGGTGTTCGGAGTATGGTGGCGAGAGGAGGCGAATGGGCCAGCATCCGGAGAATCACTCGCCCTACCCCGAGGACATAAGGATCGCCCAGCTCGCCGGCGCGTACGCCGACGCACTGATCTTGGGCGACGAGATCGCCGCCGAGATCGCGATCCGCGAGGCGATGGACGCCGACCTGGGCACGGCCGAGATCGACGAGAAGGTGATCGCCCCGGCGCTCTGGCTCATCGGCGAGTTGTGGGAGCGCGGGCAGATCTCGATCGCCGAGGAGCACATCGCCACCGAGATCACTACCCGCATCATCGCTCTGCAGCGCGAGGCCCAACGCGTGGCGCAGGCTCGCGGAGAGCATCGCGTCATGCTCGCCACCGCGCCGGGCGAGCGCCATGTGGTGGCGCTGCGCATGGTGGAGAACCTGATTCGCGGCGCCGGCTATGACGTGGTCATGCTGGGCGCCGACGTGCCGCCGTCGACGCTCGCCGCCGCCGCGCGCGATCACCGCGCCGATGTGCTCTGTCTGAGCTCGACCATGCCCGGGCACCGGGATGACCTGCTGTCCGTGATCGATGAGGTCCGCCAGGCCTGTCCGGCTGCGGCCTTCGTGCTCGGCGGGCGCGGGCTCACCGTGGAGGACCAGATGCGCTCCGAAGTGCAGCTCTGTCACGGCGTGTCTGACGCCCGCGATGCGGTGGATGCCCTCATCAAACGCGCGGGTTTGAATTAGTCCACGGGCCGGCAGCGATGGGTTTGGCGTGCGGTTGGTGTCTACGCAATCAGAACGCGTAGTCACTCAAACGACACAGGAGAGAGCACCATGCCCACACTCGACGGTACACACGCCATCGTGGTCGGCGCCAGCCGCGGCCTCGGCCGGGGGGTGGCGTTGAGCCTCAGCGCCGCCGGCGCCTCGGTCCTGGCCATCGCCCGCAGTCAGGCCGGGCTCGACGAGGTCCGAGCCGTCGACCCGACGATCGAGGTCCTCGCCGGCGATGCCACCGACCCGGACCTCGCCGGTGACGCTCTCGCCCGCCACGATCCCGAGGTCGTCGCGGTTGTCGCGGGCGCCAGCCCGCCGCTTGACCCCATCCATCACCAGACCTGGGACACCTTCTCGCTCAACTGGCAGGTGGACGCGCACCTCAGCTTCAACTGGCTGCAGGCATCGCTGCGCCGGCCCCTGCGCCCGGGCAGTCGGGTGCTGCTCATGAGCAGCGGCGCGGCGGTGGCCGGCTCGCCGCTCAGCGGCGGCTACGCCGGCGCCAAGGCCACGATCCGCTTCATGGCCGCCTACGCCGATGAGGAGGCCCGCCGCGACGGGCTCGGCATCCGCGTCATGACCGTGCTGCCGAAGCTGACGCCGGCGACCGAGCTGGGGCTGGCCGCCGTGCGCGCCTACGCGCAGCGCGCCGGAATCAGCGAGGCGCAGTACGCGGCGAGGTTCGGGGCGCCGGTGACCCCGGACATCGCGGGCGCAGCCTTCGTGGAGCTCGCCGGCGGCGATCTGTCCGACGACGTCGCCTACCTGCTGACCGGAGACGCAGGGCTGGCGCCGCTCTCCGCCCGCGGGTGAGGAGGCCGGTCGTGAATCGCAAGCGGGAGCCTATCCTGAAGGCATGGGCAAGACGTGGATCCTGCAGACCGAAACCAAGGGCACCGGAGCGACGATGGTGCCGCTCGAGCGCGCCCAGCGCCGCCGTGCGCCAGAGCCGTTGCACGTCCCGCCCAAGCCGCAGCCCCGCGCACCCGAGCCGGCGGCGCCGCGCGCCCCGCGTCGCTTTCGCGTCGTCGACCTGATGACGCGCGACACCCTGATCGATGACGCGAGCGCGGCCGAGACGGTGGCCGTGCTCAAGGACGTCCGCAGCACCGTGGACGTCACGGTGTCGGTGTGGGATGACGGCCGGGAGCGCTGGCGCCCGCTGACGCTGGCCGAGCAACGCACGATGTTCGAGTTCGCTCGCGCTCCCGTCAGCGAGTGACCGTCGCCCCCGCGGCGCGCAGGATCGCCTCGATCGAGCGGTCCACGTCCTCGGTGGTGGTGGCGTGACTGGAGACCGAGATGCGCATCGCCCGCATGCCCTGCCAGGTCGTGCCGCTCAGCCAGCAGGTGCCGTCGCGCTGAATCGCTTCGATCACCGCGTCGGTGTGCGCGTCGTGGTTCCCGTCCTCACTGGAGAAGCGCAGCAGGACCTGGTTGAGCACCACGTCGTTGAGCACCTCGATCCCGGGAGCCTCGCGCAGTACATCGGCGAAGCGCCGCGCGTGCGCACAGCAGCGCTCGATGAGCTCGGCGATCCCGGAGCGGCCGAGCGAGCGGATCGCCGCGTAGACCGGGAAGCCCCGCGCCCGTCGTGAGAACTCCGGGTTCCACTCCAGCGCGTCGCGCGGCCCACCCGGATCGGCCTGGATGAGATAGCTCGCGCGCACGCCCATGGCCGCCTGCTGGGCCTCAGGGTGCGCACAGAAGGCGATGCCGTTGTCGTAGGGGACGTTGAGCCACTTGTGGGCGTCGACCGCCCATGAGTCGGCACGCTCGGCACCGGCCACGAGGTGGCGGTGGGCCGGGCTGGCTGCCGCCCACAGCCCGAAGGCGCCGTCGATGTGCAGCCACGCGCCCGCGTCGGCGGCGATGTCGGCGATCTCGTCCAGGGCGTCGCACGCGCCTGTGTTGACGTTGCCGGCCTGCGCGCACACGATCGCCGGGCCCTCGCCGGCGGCGATCGTGTCACGCAGCGCGCCGGGGCACATACGCCCCTGCTCGTCCGCGTCGATCGCCGTTATGCAGGCGGTCCCGAACCCCAGGAGCCGCAGCGCGCGGTCGACGGTGATGTGGCGCTCGGCGCCCGCCAGGACCCGGACCGCAGGCGCGCCGATGAGGCCGCGCTCCCCGACGTCCCACCCGACGCGGGACAGGACGCCGTGACGGGCGGCGGCCAGCGCGGTGACGTGCGCCATCTGACAGCCGGTGACCAGGCCGAAGCCGACCCCGGCCGGCAGGCCAAGCAGTTCCGCCAGCCACACGCCGGCGACCTCCTCGACGACCGCGGAGGCGGGGCAGCAGACGTACAGGCCCGCGTTCTGATCCCACGTCGAGGTCAGCCAGTCGGCGGCGACGGCAGCCGGCTCGGTGCCGCCGATGACAAAGCCGAAGTAGCGCCCGCCGGGGCTGGCGACGAGGCCGGGCTGGGCCCCGGCGGCCAGGTCGGCGATGACCTCGCGGGCATCGGTGGGGGTCTCGGGGAGCGGACCGCCAAGGTTCGAACGCAGCTCATCGACGTCAGCGAGCCACCCCACCGGCCGCTCGGGCAGCGCCTCGAGGTAGTCCGCAGCCAGGCCGGCTGTCTCGTCCAGCAGCGCGCGGATCGTCATGGATCACCTCATCGTGTCGGGGTCATCGTGCGGAGAACGTAAGCACGGCCGCACTGGCCGCGGGCACCGTGACGTGGTAGACGCCGCGACGGGGCCTGACGTCATCGCCGACGGGCGCGCGCAGCAGCCCCGTCGCCGTCGCGTCACCGAAGCTGCGGCCGCCGAGGCTGATTCCGCTCGTGGCCGAGGCGCTCGGTGCCGACAGCCGCGCCAGCTGCGCCGGCCGTGTGCCGAGGACGCCGCGCGCCGCGCGCACAGCCACCGTCGCGCTCTGCGTCAGGCTGTCATTGAGCAGCACCACGTGGCGGGCGTGGCCGGGGCCCGCGGTCGCCCAGCCGTGCAGCGGGCGCGGCCCGCGATAGGAGACATGGAGCAGGTGTGAGCCGGCCGGCGCCGCCCGTGCGAACAGGAGCGCCCCGTAGTAGAGCGGGTGCACGGCCGCGCTCCAGCCGCCCGACGATCCCGTGAAGTCAAAGAGCGCGTTGGAGAGCCCTGGATAGGTGTGCAGGTTGACGCCGTCGACGCCGTCCCGGGCGACGCTGAACAGCGCGCCCACGGCCCACAGGGCCGAGGCCATCGTGTCGGCCACCCCGCGGCGACCGTTGCAGGTGACCGAGCCCATCTCGTCGACGCGGAACGTCGCGCCGTTGCGGTGGGCAGCGCCGACGTAGGGGGTCAGCGTGTTGAGGAGATCGTGCAGCGCATAGTCGTTGAGCAGGTGCGGGATCGATGGGTACGCGGCGGACGCCGGGTTGGTGACGCAGTTGTTGAGCCCGTAGCCGTGGGAGGCGAGCATCCGCACGCGCGAGTGCGGAGAGAGGAAGCGCTCATACGCGGCGAACCAATCCGCGCGCTGCGTGTCGGGCCCGGCGATCGGGATCTGGGGCAGCGCGTCGAGGATCCGCGCGTACTCGGCGACGAAGTTCGCCGGCCCCCAGTGCAGGTCGCGGGAGAAGACGGGCGTCCCTTCGTCGGAGTACCACGGGATGACGTCCTGACCCTCCCGGCGATACCAGGGCACGCTCGAGTACAGCGGCGGCTCGTTGCCGATGTCGAGCGCGCTGACGTAGCGCCGCCCGATCAGCTGCAGGAACTCGTCGGCTTCGGTCTGGGCCAGTCGCGGACTGTCGGCCTCCAGGTTGACTCCCAGCACGAGCCGGGCGTTGAGCGCTTGCGCCAACGATCGCAGCGACCGCGCCCAGGCCGGCGTGAGGCTGTAGGTGACTCCCAGCGGCTGCTTCATCCCTGGGACCGGCCACCACGAGCGGTCGGTGCTGAGGCCGCCGATGCGGATCGACGGGCGACCGACCGGGTCCAGGTTGCGGATCAGTTGGACGAGAACGGGGTTGGGCGGCGCCGTCCCGGACCCCACCCAGCCCCTGATCGCGCTGTACTCGAAGGCCAGTCCGAGGAAGTCCTTCGCAATCGGTGGGGTAACGGCACCAGGCCCGACCGATAGGCTCGCCGCGACCGCCCGCGCGGCGGACATGCCCGGCAGACCGAGGGCGACGCACGCCGCAATCACCGACCAACGTCGGACTCTGGAGAGCACGCGCGGCATTCTTGCGGCTCTTAAGCACCAACGGCCCGCACGATGGCGGGCCGTCGACAGTTGCAGCGGTTCGGACTAGATCGTCTGAACGTTCGCGGCGGCCGGGCCCTTGGGGCCCTGCTCGGCGTCGTAGGACACCTTCGCGCCCTCGGCCAGCGACTTGAAGCCGCTGCCGGCGATCGCAGAGTGATGGACGAACAGGTCCTTGCCGGGGTCATCGGGCGTGATGAACCCAAAGCCCTTTTCGTCGCTGAACCACTTCACGGTTCCAGTTGCCATCTGTTATTTCCCTCCCGGGAGATCGTGTGCTGCGAAACGTGGGAGGTGCTGAAGGGCAACTGCTACGAACGCGTGCACTAACTTCTTGCCGACGTTATTGCCGACCTTGAACGGCGATTGTAGCCGTGTTAGCGCCCGGGACGGAAGCGGAGGGTCAGCGTGAGGCGGCCGGACTGCGTGCAGCGGGTGTATTCGGAGCGCCGCGCGCAGCCCCCATCCGGGCCCACGCTGTGCCGAATGCTGAACGCCCGCCGGCCCTCGAGGCGCGCCCGCGGGATGACCAGGCTGCCCGGTTTCAGCCCGTTCTCGAAGAACGCGTCAGGCTCGATCGCCGTGTCCGCAAGACCGAAGAGGGGTCCGGTACCGCCGGACATCGACTCGATCAAAGGACACGGATTGTCGCCCTCTTTGATGAAGTCGTTTTCGCTGAAATTTCCCGCCAGGACCTTGCCGCGGGGCTGAAAGAAGATGGTCGCGGTGGCGGCGCCTCCGCCGCGCAGCGGACCGCCGCAGTGGAAGGGTTGGGGGGCGCCGCACGTCACGCTGCCGTCAGCCTGCTCGTGGCGCACCGGGTCAGAACCGGTCACTCGCCACGCCCCACCGGGGTGCCACCTCGCCGCCAGGAACAGCCCCGTGCCCTCGTAGGGGGCGGGCTTGCCGCCCGACAGCGTGGCGTTCACGTTCACCCGCTCGCGCGAGGTCCCGGTGGCACCGGTCTCGACGCAGTTGATCCAGGTCACGTCGTTGCTGTAGGTGCCGGTGAGCGAGCCGCTGAGGATCCACTCCCGCGGCGCGGCCGCGGACGCCGACTCGGCGGCACCCGCCCAGGCAATCAGCGCCAGGCCGCACAGCACGGCCAGGGCGAGGGCCATGCGTTTCGGTCCCGTGGCGAGCCCCACCGGGCAACCCTACATCCGCGGGCCTTGCGCGTCGATAGCCGCCGATGCGAGGATGGCCGTGTTCTGTCATGTTCGCCACCGGCCTCGGGATCGTCGGTAGGGATGCGGAGCTCGCGGCGATCGCGCGCTTCCTCGATGGCGGGCCTGGGCAGACCGCGTACGCGCTGCTGCTCGAGGGCGACCTCGGGATCGGCAAGTCGACCATCCTCGGGGCCAGCCTCGAGCTCGCGCGCGAGCGGCAGTACCGTGTGCTCGCGTGCGCATCCGCGAGCGAAGAGATGCGCCTGTCGTTCGTGGCGGTCGCGGATCTGCTCGCGCCAGTGCTCGAGGAGGTTTTGCCCGAGCTGCCTCCCCCACAGCGACGCGCCCTGGAGATCGCGCTCCTGATCCGTGATCTGGACGGCCCGCCACCCGACGACCGCGCAGTAGCCACCGCCTTTTACACCGCGCTGCGCACGCTCGCTGCGCGCGGGCCCGTGGTGGTCGCCGTCGACGACGTGCAGTGGCTCGACGCGCCCTCGACCGCCACACTGGCGTTCGCGGCGCGTAGGCTGGGCGTGGCCGATGGCGTCCGCCTCCTGCTCACCCGCAGGTTCGACGGTGAAGGCGCCGCACCGCTCGGTCTGGGCCGCTCAGGCGCGCTGGACCTGGACCGTCTCCTCGTCGGGCCGCTCAGTCTCGGCGCCACCGGCCATCTCGTGCGCACACGGCTCGCCGTGTCGCTGCGCCGGCCTGCGTTGATCCGCGTCCACGACCTGTCGGGCGGCAACCCGTTCTTCGCCGTGGAGCTCGCGCGCGCGCTCGCCGCCCACGGCGAGACGGCCGCCGGCGGTCCGCTGCCGGTGCCCGGCACGCTCACCGAGCTCGTGCGTGATCGCGTCTCCGCGCTGCCCGACGCGACGCGCACCGTGCTGTTGTACGTAGCTGCTGCCGGCCGTTCCACCCATGAGACACTCGCCACCGCGCTGGGCGAGGCACCGGACGCCGCGCTTCGCCCCGCACTCGATGCGGGAGTGCTGGTGGAGCTCGACGACGGCGCCGTCTCGTTCACGCATCCACTGCTCGCCGCGGTGGTTGACCGGCATGCGCCCGCGGCCGAGCGCCGGCACGCCCACGCGGCGCTCGCAGCCGCGGTGGGACCTGTGGAGGAGCGCGCTCGCCACCTCGCGCAGAGCATCTCGGAGCCAGACGAGGAGGTCGCAGCCCAGCTCGAGATGGCGGCCTACTCCGCGGGCGCACGCGGCGGATACACGGCGGTCGCCGAGCTTGCCGCGCGTGCCCGCGAGCTCACCCCGGCCGGTGAGCGCGATGCCGCCCGGCGGCGGGCGTTCCTGACAGGGGAGGCCAGCTGGGCGGCCGGCGACTACGAGCGCGGTCGCCAGATCCTGCAAGAGATGGTCGACACCGCCCGCCCTGGGACCGAGCGGGCGGACGCGCTGCTGCGGCTTTCGCGCAACCCGCGCGACATCCTCGAGTCGATCGAGCTCTGCCGCACAGCGCTCGACGAACCAGGCACGGACCCGACCACCCGGGGGGACATCGAAACGTTCCTCGCGATGCTCACCTATGGCGCCGGGGACGTGGACAGCGCCGCCGAACTGGCCGGACGCGCCGCATCAACGTCGAGCGAGGGCGCAGACGACCGGCGTGAGGCGCTCGCCCTCAGTCTGCACGCGATGATGAACGGGCTCGCGGCGCGCGGCTTCGACTTCGAGGTCCTGAGGCGAACCGCGGCCGTGGAGGAGGCGACCGGCCCCTATCCGGGCCGGGTCGGACCTCGCTTCTTCCTCGCCTCGGCCCTCAGCATCACCGACGAGCACCAGGAGGGCCGGGAGCGCGGCAACGCCATCGTCACAGAGGTGCGCGAATTGGGTGACATCTCATACGCCCGAGCGCTCTCTGTCGTCAGCTTCCTCGAACTTCGGGCCGGCAACCTCGAACGAGCGCTGGACGGCGCACGGGAGGCGCTCGGCGTCTGGCAACAGGCGGGGCTGACGCTCGAGGAGAACGAGGCCCTTGGGGTGGTGGCCCAGGTGCAGGCCGAGCTCGGGCTCGAGCGAGAGGCCAGAGAGGACGCCGACCGGATCACCGAGCTCCCGGGAGGCCTCCATGACCTCGGTGAGATCCGTCGCGGGTTTGCCCTGGTCACCCTTGAACTGGCGCTGGAGCGGTGGCCGCAGGCCGTCGCGGCAGCCGAGGCCTGGACGAGGGCCGCGGACCGCACGGGCATGCGGAGCTCGTTGCTCGCCCCGGCGCGGCCATGGGCGGTCGAGGCGTTCGCCGGGGTCGGGGACCTCGAGCGGGCCCGAGCAGCGGCCGCGGAGGTTGCTGCGGAGGCGGCGCGTACGCCTCACCCTCGCCTGGCGCTGTACGCGTCGAGATGCCGCGGCCATGTGCTCGCCGCCGCGCGAGAGCTCGGGGAGGCCATCGACGAGCTGGAGCACGCCCGGGCCCTCAGCGTGCAGAGCCCCTGCGTGCTTGAGCATGCGCGGACGCTGCTGCTGCTCGGCGGGGCTCTGCGCCGTGCCAACCGCCGCACCGACGCGCGCGAGACCCTCGCGGAGGCGCTCGCCATCTACGACGCCGCCGGCGCACGGTTGTGGGCGGAGCGCACACGCCGCGAGCTGGGACGCATCGGTGGGCGGGCGGCGTCGCGCGACGAGCTGACGACCGCCGAGCGCCGCGTGGCGGAGTTGGTGGCGCAGGGCATGTCCAACCGCGAGGCGGCAGCCGCACTGTTCGTGACGGTCAAGACCGTCGAGGCAGCCCTGTCACGCGTCTACCACAAGCTGGGGGTTCGCTCACGGGCAGAGCTCGCGCACCGCTTCGCCGGCGCACTAGATCGCAGTGACGAACCTGAGGTGCAGCGTGGCCTTGGAGACGACGGACCCCACGGTCGCCCCGGCACTTGACTTGACCGGCTCGGTGACCTTGATGGTGAGGGTCATCTTCTTGCCCTTGTGGCCCGTCTTCACAGCGCTGATGGCGACCGGCGTGTACGTGGGCTTGTTCACGTTGATCTGCTCAGAGCTCAGGACGGCCTGCACGGTGAGTCCGTCCGAAGCGGGACAGCTGTCGAACAACGCTCGCGGATCGGGGCGAACCAGCGCGGCGATCCCGAGATGCGTGCTGTTGAGAGAACCGCCCGTGATCGGCACACCGCCCGACGGCAGGTAGCCGTCAGGCGGCTTTCCGGTGTTCTCCTTACAGGAGAACGGCGTCGGCCCGGCCGCGCTCTCGAAGACGCCGCTCGCGGAGCCGATCATCTCCACCTTCGGCTTGTCGATCACCGCGAAGCTCCGGGGGTCCGGGAAATTATGCGTGATCTTCGCGGACGGCCAACTGAACACGAGCATGTGGTTGCGAGAAGTGGTGGTGCGCCAGCGAGCCGTGATCTGAGCCGTGAACGAGTCCAGGATGCCGGGATCGGTGCCCGACATGTTGAGCGTCTGCGTGCCGCTGGCCGCCGTGATGTTCCAGTCGCTCTGAATGATGCTGCTCGCCCTGGCCCGGGCCTGACTCGCCGCCGGGGTGAGGAGCACGGCCGTGGCCGCGATCGTGCTCAGGGCAACACTGCGCGCGGCTCGGGTCATTCGATCACCTCCGTGATCCGTTCATGGTCGAGATTGGCTAGCAGGGTCATGCGCTCGATCGCATCCAGCGACTGGGCTTGAAAGACGTGGAAGCACATGTCGTCGTCGGGGGCGAGGAAGCTGCGCACGTGGCGGACGGGAATCCCGCTGCGCACGCCAACGGCGGCGCCCGCCTCCGCGAGCGCCGCGAGTGTCCTGACGTCGGTCGCCGGTAGGCGTGCCACATAGCTCTCGACGAGGAAGCTCCGCATCGTCAGAACTGAAGGAGCACGATCGAGCCGCAGAGGCCGACGTCGATCGACGTGACCGTCGTGAACGGGGCCTGGGGGGCGTAGAACTGCGTGCAGCGATTGTGCTGTTTGAGGCTGTTGCGCGACGCCGTTGCCTCGCCCGGCGGAGGCGTCGGGATGCCGTACTTGGCGCGCACCTTGGCGGCCGAGGCGCCCAGCCCGATTCCCTTCGCGGTCTTCAGCTTCTTCCACGTCGCCGCCAGATTAGTGTTCGGTAGGTCGATCCCCACCGCCACCACCTTGCCGCCCTTGAGGAAGAAGCCGGCGAATGGGGTGGTGGTCGAGCCGCCGCCCTGAAGGGGCGCAGTGGTGAGGTATTGGCACCAGGTGGTGTTCTCGAACGGGAGACACCGATCCGGCGTGCCCCATGTGGCCGCTGCCTGGTGCTTGGTCATACCAACGCTCACCCCGCCGATCGACTGACCGGGCACGATCGAGGGCTTCTTGAAAGAGAACTTGGGGGTCTTGGCGGCGGCGGCGCAGGGGACGGCAAGGGCGGCGACCGCGGCGAGCGTTGTGGTGGCGACTCGAGCTTTCATGCGAACACGCTATGAGGCGATCCGCCAGCCGCTCAACCGAGGTTTCCCTACAGTTTGCGAATGGGACCGGACGCGCGGTCGTCTCGCGCCACAACCGCATCAGACGCGCAACGGAGCGCGGGCTCGGCACCGCCGCGTGTGCCGGCGCGCTCTCCACGCGACGGCGTGCTGGCCCTGCAGCGCCGCGCGGGCAACCGCGCGGTCGGCCAGGTCCTCGCGCGGCGCGTCGTCGGCAACGATCCCGCCACGCGCGTCGTCCGGCTGGAGGTCGGTTACGAGCTCACCGAGAAGCTGGCCCGCACGGCCTGGACGCTGACTGCCAAGGGCCCGCTCAACGAGACGGGCGTCGAGCAGTTGCGCCAGGTCGCGCTCGAGCATTACTTCGAGACGATCGACGACGACGAGCGGCTGTTCATCGCGGCACTGCTCGACGCCGGCAACGCCGCCAAGCTCCACGAGCAGTACCCGCGCGGGTTCTCCGACAACGGCAGCGTCATCGAGTTCAACGCCGCCTCGATCACGGAGTCAAACCGCCGGATCGTGCGCGACAGCGGGCGCGGCGTCCACCCCGAGCCGAGCGAGTCCGACAAGGCGTTCATCAAGGACCCACTGGATCGCGAAATCGTCGCCATGACCGGGGCGTTCAGGATCGTCGCGATGCAGACGCTCAAGCTCGCTGACAAGGCCGGGGTCGACCACCTCAAGGTCTACTTCGCCATGCTCAACGGCGCCAGCGACTCGACCCCCGGCGATCGCGCCTATGCCGGCGCGGCCTACGTCATCGCGACCTCCGAGGGGATGACGGACATTGCTCGGGAGATCATGGCCCAGAACCTCAAGATCGACGAGGTCTCGAGCACGTGGTTCGAAGCGGAGGGCGAGGGGACCCACGCCGAGTTCGTCCCGCAGTCAGACGGCCAACGCAAGGGCGACACGATCTACGTGCCGGGCACGCTCGACCTGGACAACATCGCTCATGTCAGCACGCTCATCCATGAGCTCCAACACGCCAGCGACGCCGCCGGGGCGGCCTCCAATCCGCGCGAGTTCAGTCGCGTCGACCTCGAGTTGGCGGCCTATTCGCGCCAGACGCGCTACATGCTCGCCCAGCTGGACAAGCTGACCGGCGACGCGCAGAGAGCGGCGGAGGACCAGGTCGCCGACCGGATCGGGCCGGGCCACGTCTACCTGATGATCGCTGCGGCCCTCGAGACCGTGTTCTCGAACGACGACGAGCTGTGGCATGAGCTGGTCACGATCATCACCGACGTCAACGACCGCGCGCAGCTGTCCTCGCACGGCTCGGGCCTCGACCACGGCGACCTGTCGCGGGCCCTGAACGGCACCGCCGATGAGAACCGCGAAAAGGCGCGCGACGCCATCCGCTCCGACAACAAGCGCTACAAGCGCAGCGCGAAGGTCCGCCTCGGAGGGCTCACGGGCGAGAGCCGCTTGGACCGCGCCCCAGCCGGCGCGTCTCCGAGCGGCGCCACGCCCGCCGGCTCGCTCACGCAGCGCACGCTCAGCCACAGTTCGCTGGCCCGTCGCACCCTTGCGCGCGACGGGGACCAGACCGCGGACCTGGCCACGCAGGGCAAACGGATCGAGGACGCGCAGGTCGCCGCCTCGGCGAAGGACGACGCGACGTTCAAGGATCGCGCGGCCAAGGCCAACGCCCAAGCTGCGGTCGACCTCAAGGCCGGGCGTCCCGCCGTCGTCTTCATCGGCCGCGAGCGCGTCCGCGTCGCCAGCGAGCAGGAGCGTGCCGACGCCGAGCGCATCATCGCCGAGGCGAAGTCCAAGTACGCCGTCATCTTCGACTCGATCGCCTCGCGCCGGGCGGCGCGCGAGGAGATCGGCGTCGGGGGCAATGCAAGCGACGCCGGCCTGAAGGCGATGGACGTGGAGATCTGGGACTACAAGGAGCTGAAGGGCTTCGAGGCCGCGTTCAAGCACTTCGGAGCGATCCTCGGCGACGCCCGCCGCAAATCGAGCCTCTCCTCAGCGCCTCAGGAGACCACCCGCGTGGGGAAGCTGACCATCGCCGCCGACGATAAGGACATCACCGCGGCCGACGACTCGCCGTCGGCGGCCGACCGCAGCCGGGGCCAGCACTTCAAGGACGCCAGGACCGCGGTCCTGTACCGGCCCGACCCGAGCCTCAGCGTCAACGACCCGCACTACTTTGAGATGCACGCCACCCATGAGCTCGCGCATGGCGCCTTCGCCTCGCAGCTCGATGCGTTCATCAAGGCCACCGGCGGCTGGTGGAAGGCCAAGTACGTGCACGGCCGCAAGGGGGAGGCCCCGCCCGACGACTACGCCGACACCAACGCCGCCGAGGACCTGGCCCAGTCAGTCGCCTACTACTTCGTGGACCCGGACCGGCTGCGCAAGGGCGATCACAAGGCCGATCCCGGCCACCCGGGGAACCCGTGCCCCAAGCGCCACGACTTCATCCGCCGCATCGTGGGGAGCTGGACCGCCAAGAAGTAATCAGCCAGGGCCGGCGTCGCACCGGTCGATCTGCACGCACGGCGCCCGCGCGGACAGCGCGTGTGCACTTCTACCCACCATGCTGGTCCGATCCGCCCCACGCCTCCGAGGTGGCGATCGTGTGTGCAGTTTGGCCAGCGCGGCGACATCACGCGGGCAGCAAGTGATCAGTTTTCGAGAAGCGCCGGCCGCGGGTCGCCACTACCGTCCTCGCCCATGTGCAGCCCCCTCCACTACAGCTACCTCTCCACCGGCCACGACCCGCCAGCGGCAGCGCCGGGCTCCGACGACGCCAAGCCCGACTCCCCCGTGGCCGGTTCGGGCGCGATCCCGACCAACCGTGACCCGGCCCCGCCCCCGACCGGCCAGGCGCCGGATCAGCTCCGGCGCCTGGCAACGGACTCAAGGACGGCTCCCGCCGGCCCCCGCGTCTAGGACGCGGGCGGCCCGACGGTGTAGGTGTACGGCAGAACCGCCATCGTGGACTGGTTGGGCGCCCGCCGGCCGCCCGTCGCCGAGGTGGTGGTCGAGACCCCCAGGTTCCCGGTGACGACCGTGCCCGGCGCCGCCGACGGTGTCAGCTGCAGGGTGACCAACTCCGTCACCCCCGCCGGGATGTAGGTGCTCACCGGCGCGATGTCCGCCGGGCTCGGCTGGCTGGATGTGAACGTGAACGTCCGCCCCACACCCGTGGTGTTGGTGACGCGCAGCAGTACCGGCTGTGCCGTGTTCTGCGCGAGGGTGGTCGAGGCCGACGTCGGCAACCCTCCGAGCACCATCACGCCCGAGTTGTTGAACGTGACATTGCCGTTCACGGTCTGCGTGAACTCCTTGCCGCTCGTCGTCAGGTTGAGCTGAACGACGATCAACCACCGGCCTGGAGCCGGGTTGGCAACCGACAGGTTGGCGAGCGCCGTCGGGGTGGTCGAGCCGATCCCCTGCAGCGTCGTCGTCGGGGTCGCATCGGAGACGACCTCAGTGCCCGACGGAGAGAACAGCTCATACGTGTACGAGTTGTCCGGGCTGGCATCGGCCGTGTTGAGCGAGACGCTCATCTCCTGCTGGCCGGCGGGCACGTCGACGAAGAACAGCGAGTTCGGCGAGCCCTGATTGCGCCCGACGCTGGTGCCCATCGTCGCCTGGAACGTCCCACCCGTCGACGGGATCAGGGTGCGCGCCAGCACCGGCACCGAGGCCACGGCCCCGTTGTCACCGGACAGCTGGATCGACATCCCGTGGTCGCCGGGGGCGGTGGCCAACGGCACGCCCACGTTGATCGTGCCCGAGCTACGAGCCGGAATCTTGACGGCCTTGCCGCCCAGGTTCGTCGTCGTGTAGCTCTGCTTCGTGACCTGGAACGACATCGGTCCGGTGTACGTGCCCGGGACGTTGGGCGGCTCCTGCAGGTGCGAACGGCCATTGCCCCACAGGATCGTCGCCGTCCAGTTGCCCGGCTCTGGATCGGTGATCTCGGTGTGCTGGATGTTCGGCACCGTCGGACGCGTGCCGCCGGCCCCGAAGTCGTAGGAGATCTGAGCCAGGCGGCCCTCCGGGTCGGTGAGGATGTAGTAGAGGATGTTGCTGTTGGTCGCGTCGGGCCAGATCATGTTGGCGTTGAGCCGGTCGACGCCGCTCGGCACCTTGAACGTGATCGGGGCCGCAGCCTGCGCGCCCTTGGCCGGGATCGGCGAGCCGGCAGCCGGGGCCGAGACGTTCTCGGTCACCGTGGAGCCGATCTGCTTCGCCGGCCCGAGCTGGCGGAACGCCGCCGTGACCTTCGTGGCCTTGTTGGATGCGTTGTAGACGCTCAGCGACTCCGGGAGGGTCGTCCCGCCGTTGCCGGAGACGTCGAGCTGGGTCGGCGTCGAGAGCAGCGTGGGCGCCTTCGAGTTGCCGGTGAACGTGGAGAACGGCTCCTGCTCGGCGGCAAGCACCGCCTGGTAGACGTTGACCTCACCGGCTCCCTGCTCGCTGGCCGGGGCGTCGATGTCCGACGCTGTCCCGTCGAGGATCTGCTGGACCATCGCGGGCGTCGGGCGCTCGCCGTTGTGGGTGTTGGAGTACGCCTCGATCACATCGGCGGCAGCGCCGGCGACGAGCGGAGCCGACTCGCTGGTGCCCCCGAACGCTTCGGTCAGCGTGTTGGTCGGGCACCCATTCGTGACCAGCGGGCTGCACGCCACCTCGCCGCCGTAGCCCGGGGCGGCCACGTCGACGTACTTGCCCGTGCCGCCGGGCAGCGAGAACGGCTGGCCGGTCCCGGTCGATGACAGGGTCGCGATGTTGTCTGAGATCCAGCTCGGGTAGCCGTAGGCCTGCGCCTCGAGCCGGAGGGTGGTTGTCGCGCCGACGCCGATGACGTCGGGGTCGTCGGCCGGTGCGATGAACGTGTTGTCAAAGCCTTCGTCACCTGAGGAGGCGACGACCGTGACACCCGCTGCCACTGCGGCGTCGTCGGCAGCCCAGAGACCCATGCTGCCGCCGCCCGAACCGTAGGACTCCGAGATCACGTCCGCGTGCAGGTTGATGACCGCGTTGTCGATGCCGGCGATGACCGTCGACTCCGGCTGGCTGATGGTCGCGACGCGGACACCGTTCTCGGTCGTCACCAACGTGGCCGGATCAACCAGCGAGAGGTCGACCAGCGTCGACCCGGGGGCGTCGCCCTGGATGACGAACGTGCACCCGGCCGGGAGGTTGGAGAAGGGCAGCTCCGAGGCGAAGTCGTAGGTCACCAGTCCCTGCGCTGCGACCGACGACGCGTCGCCGAACCACTCGTCCAGGCTGCCGTCGTTGGGGATGTCCGCCGGGTTGTAGTCGGGAGCGTCCTCGACCACGTGCGTGCCGTCGGCGCGCTGGAAGTCCGGCTGGCCGGCCAACTCGTTCATGCCCTCGATGGCCACGACCACGCCCGCTCCATTGGCGATCTTGTTGGCCTCGTCCTTCCCGGGCCCCTCGTAGTGCATCGTCTGCAGCGCCTCGGGCTCCAGCAGCGGCTTGTTGGGATTCGCGGTGCATTCGCCAGGCCCCGGGGTCACACTGCTCGCCGCCTGCGTCAGGGGGACCGTTTCGGTCAGCGTGGAGTCAGGGATGACCTGTGCGACGTCGCTGCGGCTAGCCAGCGCCGCCGCCTCCTTGGAGGACACCCTGGCCGCGACCGCGTTAGCCAGGGACAGGTGGCGGACACTCGTGCCGCCCGATCGCTTGATGCTCGACACGATCGGCGCCTGCTGGCCGCCTTCGATCGTCCTGCGGCGGGCCAGGTTGTGGGCCAGCCGGCCGCTCTCGTCGGTCTGCTTGAGCATGACGATCACCCGCCCGCCGGCCGCCGCGCCGGCGGCAAGCTTGGAGTGCGTTACGCCACGCACCGCGAGCTGTGGGTGAGCGTTCGCCGCCCGATGCAGCTGGGCTCGCCGCACCTTCGGCGAAGACCCGCTGGCGACCACGGCGCCGATGGCGCCGACGGCCCCCACCGCGACAAGGACCACTAACACCATCCGGAGACGACGCATTCGCAACCTGTCCTTTCCCGGGTCGCGGTCCCATCCCCGGTGACTTATTGAGATTTGGCCAGCGTCCTATACCTGAGGCGTCAGACCGTCAAGAAACTGCACGTCGATGTATAAGAATTCCGACCGAATGCATACGTCTTGCGTGTTTTGGGATCCCAAACTTGACGGCGACCTTAGAACGGCTCAAGGCGGGTGGTCGGTGGCGTGGGCGGCACGCTCCATCTCCTCGTCCGCGAGGACGCGGCGGGCCACCACCGTCCCTATGATGGGCGACATGTCGTTCGGCATGCATCGCCGTAGCTGGTCCTGGTCGCTTTTACTGCGGCCGCGCTGATCTCTGTCCTCGGGCCGCTCCTGGGCGGTCCGATGCTGATGCTGACGACGGTGTGTGCTCAGGAGGGTCCTCTTGGAAAGGCCTTCCATGACTGCTCTTCGTCTGACTCCTGATGGTTGCACCACCGATCCCCGGCCTCACGTGTTCGCACCGCGGGTCCTGACCGGCGATCGCCCGACCGGGCAGCTGCACCTCGGTCACCTTTTCGGGACCCTGCTCAATCGTGTCCGGCTCCAGCAACAGGGAGTCGATCTGATGGTGTTGGTCGCCGACTACCAGACGATCACCGATCGTGACAGCCCCGCGTCGCTTCCCACGGACGTCGAGGAGCTCGTCGCTGACTACCTGGCCGTCGGCATCGACCCGGCGCGCGCGACGATCTTCGCCCACTCCCTCGTGCCCGAGCTCAACCAGTTGGTCCTGCCGTTTCTGAGCCTGGTGACGCTGCCCGAGCTGCTACGCAATCCCACGGTCAAGGACGAGGCCGCCGTCTCCGGGATGACGGCGCTCAACGGCCTCATGCTCACCTACCCCGTCCACCAGGCCGCCGACATCCTGTTCTGCCACGCCACGATCGTGCCGGTCGGCGCCGATCAGCTCCCGCACGTCGAGCAGACCCGTGCGATCGCCCGGCGGTTCAACCGCCGCTACGCGCCCGAGCGCCCTGTCTTCCCCGAGCCCGAGGCGCTGCTCAGCGACGCCCCGGTGCTCCTCGGCACCGATGGGCGCAAGATGAGCAAGAGCCGCGACAACGCGATCGCCATCGCCGCCACCGCCGACGAGACCGCTCGTCTGCTGCGACAGGCCAAGACCGACTCCGACCCGCACATCACCTACGACCCTGCGAATCGGCCGGAGGTCGCCAACCTCGTCCTCCTCACCGCGCTGTGTGAGGAGCGCGACCCTCACGACATCGCCGACGAGGTCGGCAGCCGTGGGGCCGCCGAGCTCAAGCGACGTGCCACCGAGTCCGTCAACGAGCGGCTACGCCCGATTCGCGACCGCCGCTCACAGCTCGTCCGCGACAGGGGTCACCTCAGAGCGATCCTGCGCGACGGCAGCGAGACGGCGCGTGGCATCGCGCAGCGCACGCTCGCCCAGGTCACCGCCGCGATGCACACGCGCTACTGACTGAAGCGCGCGAGCTCGGCGGGCTCGTCCAGGCGCGTCAGCTTGCGGGGGTTGGCGACGGCGTAGATCCGGCTGACCTTGCCGTTCTCCACCACCAGGCTCACCGCAGCCTGCGCGTCGCCGAGGTGCAACCGCGCCGCGGGCGCTCCGTTCAGCCACACCGCCGTGATCGCTCGGTCATAACGGGTGAGCAGTCGCGCCAGGCGCTCGGCTCCCTGGATGGGCGCAGGGGCCGCCGGCACCACCCCACCGCCATCGGCGATGAGGACGACGTCGGGAGCCATGACCTCCATCAGTGCCTGCACATCTCCGGTACGCAGCGCGACGAGGAAGCGCTCGACCACAGCCTGCTGCTCTGTCCGGCTGACCCGCACCCGAGGCCGCCGGGCGGCCACGTGCTCGCGGGCCCGCAGCGCGATCTGGCGCACGGCGGGCGTGGACTTCCCAATGGCCTCGCCGATCTCGCCGTAGGCCAGATCGAAGACCTCGCGCAGCACGAACACCGCCCGCTCGGTCGGCCCGAGCGTCTCGAGGACAGTGAGCATCGCCATCGAAACGCTGTCGGCCAGCTCGACGTCCTCGGCGACATCGGGGCTGGTGAGCAGCGGCTCGGGCAGCCACTCGCCAACGTAGTCCTCGCGCCGGCGCGAGACGGTGCGCAGGCGGTTGAGCGCCTGGCGAGTGACGACCCGGACGAGGTAGGCCCGTGGGTCGTGGACCTGAGACTGGTCGACACCGGCCCACCGCAGCCAGGACTCCTGGAGCACGTCGTCGGCGTCGGCCGCCGACCCGAGCATCTCGTAGGCGACTGTGAAGAGCAGACGGCGGTGGGCGACGAACGGGTCCTGGCTCATGTGCATGAAGACACCGCCGGGCGGTGGCAGCGTGACATCCTCACGTTGCCGGATCGCCGCGAGTGATGACGAGCGACCGTCGCAACACTCAGCCGCCGGGGCTCAGCGGGTGAAACTCGATGAGGTAGACGAGCGTGTCCTCGTCGATCGGCCCGGCGTGCGCGGCGCGCCTGCGCAGCGTCTCGCGGTCGGGCTCGCCGGCGCGCCGGACGTCGTCCTCGGTGATCGCTGAAAAGGGGACGAGCTCGATGCTGTCGACCTCGATCGCACCGAGGCCGACCCGGTAGCGGCCGCCCGCCTTCACGCGCGGCCGCTGCCACAGGCGAACGGAGATCGTGATCTCGCCGGACGCAACGTCATCGCGCAACTCGTGGCTGAACTGCACGACACAGACGGTACCGTCACCCCTGGTGGCAACGACAGATCGTGCCCCTGGTCTCAGTGTTCATCGTGTGCCAGTGACGTGGTGCTGGATCGACTCCAGGAGGGCACGGGCGGCGACGCCCAGGCCGACTTCCGCCGAGCGCGCCGAGCCCCGGCCGGGGACATCGTGCCCGTGGGAAACTGCCCATATGAGCACCGATTTCGCGGGCACCGAAGCGCGCGACCGCGACCCCGCCGCAGTGGGCGCGCTCGTCGGCGCCGCAGTCGAGGCCCTCGCCCAGGTTGCCGACGACAACGACCAGCAACTTGATCGCTGGCTCGCCTCGGCCTGAGCCCGTTCGGGCACCGGCCGTCGCACGGGGCGGCTACGGTGGTGCGGTGGCGAATCGCCTTCTCTACGTCCCGTATGTCGTCGGCCGCGAGGCGCAAGGAATGGGCGCCGGGCCGCTGGCGCTGGCCGAGCCGGCGGCTGAGGTCCTGCGCACCGAGAACGTGCGCCGGATCTCGCTGACCGAGACACCGAGCACCGAGGTCGCCGCCTGCTTTGACCTCAACCGGCACCTGGCGGCCGAGGTGGCCGAGGCCCGGGCTGACGGAGTCCTCCCCGTCGTGCTGACCGGCAACTGCCACAGCCAGCAAGCGGTGGTGGCGGGCGTGAGCGGCGACGATCTGGGGCTGGTGTGGCTTGACTGCCACGGAGACTTCAACACCCCCGAGACGACCGAGACGGGGTTCTTCGACGGCTATGGGCTGGCCATGATCGTGGGCGACTGCTGGCAAACCCTGTGCGCCACGGTTCCCGGCTTCGTGCCGCTGCACGAGGACCGTGTCGTGCTCGCGGGCGTGCGCGATGTGGAGGCCGGTGAGCGCACGCGCCTGGAGCGCAGCGCGATCCATCGCGTCGACGTCGACGACATCGGGCGGCTGTCTGCGGAGGTCGAACACGCGGGCGCGCGCCGCATCAGCCTGCACGTCGACCTCGACGTCCTGGACCCCGCGTACGGGCAAGCCAACCAGTACGCGGTCCCGCCGGGGCTCACGCCGGACGAGCTCGTCGGCGCCGTCACAGCGGTCGCCAACGACCATGAGCTGGCCGCGCTGACGCTCTCGGCGTATGACCCGGCCTACGACGAGGACGGTCGTGTGCGCGACATCGCACTGGCGGTCCTCGCCGCGGTTCACGGAGCTCACGGCGATGTATGACCCACAGAATGTCTTCCGCTTCGATCAGTCTGTCCAGCCCGAGCGGTAGCGACTGGAACGCCCCGGTGCCCGCGCCCGGCGGGCGGCCGCGCGGGGCGAGGCCTGGCGACGGGGCGGAGCCCGGCGCCCCGCGCGGTGTGGCCGGGACGATCGGCCGCCTGTTCGCGCAGTTCATGCGTTGGGTCGCACGCGTGGTCCGCGGCCAGGTCGTCAAGCGCACCGGCGGGCCTGCCCGGGCTCGCGTGGTGGTCCTGTTCGCGCTCGTGCTGGCGCTGAACGGCGCCGACGCCTCGACCGTGGGCGCGATCGCGCCACAGCTCGAGTCCTCGTTGCACATCGGTAACACCGACATCGGCCTGCTGACCTCCGTGACGCTCCTGGTCGGGGCGATCTTCACGATCCCGGTGGGGCTGTTGGTCGACCGCACGAAACGGATGCCGGTGCTGGCGATCACCATCGTGCTCTGGAGTCTCGCCTCGCTGTTCAGCGCCTTCGCCGGCAGCTACGACAGCCTGCTGCTCACCCGCATCGCGCTGGGGGCGGTGGCGGCCAGCGCGGGCCCGGCGATCGCCTCGCTCACGGGCGACTACTTCGCGGCCGACGAGCGAGGCCGGATCTGGTCCTACATCCTGGTCGGCGAGGCTGCCGGAACCGCCTTTGGCTTCATCGTCAGCGGGTTTCTGGCCAGCGCGATCGACTGGCGCGCTGCCTTCTTCGTGCTCGCGATCCCCGGCTTCATCGTGGCGCGCGAGCTCTGGCGCACGGTTCCCGAGCCGCTGCGCGGCGGACAGAGCCACCTGCAGCTGGGCACGCAGAGCCTTGACGACGCGCTGGCCCAAGCTCGAGCTGCCCAAGCACAGCGGGGCGACGGCCCCGATAGCGAGTCCGCGGAGAGCCAGGCTGCGACCGCCACTCAGGATGCCGCCAGAGAAGCGGCGCGGCGTGCCGGCGCGGAGCCCGACCCGGAGCGCATCCTGCACGAGGACGCCAGCCAGATGTCGCTGGTCCGCGCGGTGCGCTACATCGTCTCGATCCCGTCCAACGTGCTGATGATCGCGGGGTCCTCGCTGGGCTATTTCTACTTCGCGGGCCTGCAGACGTTCGCCCTGCTGTTCGTCAAGGGTCACTACCACGCCAGCCAGGTGGAGGCCGAGCTGTTCCTGGCCCTGCTCGTCGTGGGCGCGGTGATCGGGACGCTCATCGGCGGCCGACTGCCCGACGTGCTGCTCAAGCGGGGCGACCTGGGAGCCCGCGTGTGGTTTCCGGGCGTCTGCTACGTGGGTGCCGCGGTGCTCTTCGTGCCCGGACTCGTCGGCAAGCACCTCACCCCCGCCGTCTGGTTCGACATCGCCGGCGCGGCGCTGGTGTTCGCCGCCAATCCGCCGATCCAGGCCGCCCGCCTCGACGTCGTCCCCTCGGGTCTGTGGGGCCGGGCGCAGAGCGCGCTCACGTGCATCCGCTCGCTGGCCCAAGCCGCCGCTCCGCTGATCTTCGGCGGGGTCTCGCAGCTGGTGGCCGGCATCGTCCCCTCTCAGGCGCCGATCGGCACCCGGCCCCACGCGCCCTCCTCGAGCGCCAGCACGGCGCTGGAGATCACCTTCCTCATCATGCTCACGACCCTGGTCGCCGCCGGCGTGCTGCTCTTCAAGGCGCGCACGACGTTCGCCAACGACGTCGCCACCGCGGCCGCCTCAGAGCACGATGCGGACCCGAGCCTGCTCCAGTCCGCGGACCCAGCTCAGCCCTGACGCGTCGGCGCCCCGACCGGCACGGTTGCCAAGCCGCGCCGCCGGTGGTACACCCGACTCACCCGGAGAGAGCCGCGTCGCGATGGGCGCCGCGGCGGACGAACGTCCTAACAAGGAGTGGCGAATGTCTTTTGGCGACGACCCCAGCCAGGGAGCTTCCGGCCCCGGTGACGACCCCATGCAGGGAGGCGCGGCGGCGGATGAGTCCGGCGACCCGACGCAGGGCCCCGAGCTTGGAGCGACGGCCATGGAGGACCCGAGCGAGGGCACCCAGATCGGCGAGAACCCCAACGACGATCCGACGCAGGGCGGCGAGATCGGTGAGCTGCCCGGGGAGGACCCCACCGGATCCTGACTCACGCCAGCGGGTCGATCACGCTGCGCCGGCGGTGATGAGCGCGGCCAGCGCCTCGTGGGGGAGGGCGGGACTGCGGTGTCCGTCGATCCCGACCATCGTCTCGGCGCCCACCAGGGCATTGACAACGGCCTCCTCGGTCGCCTGGACCACCGCTTCGTAGTAGGGGTCGATCAGGCCCCAGGGGATGAACCGCAGGCCGGCGTACGAAGGCGCGTCCACGGGCCCAAGACGGCTGGTCAGCGCGTCGTCGTTGGCGGTGGAGAAGGCGAGGAAGATGTCGCCGGAGAAGTGCGAACCGTTCGTGCCCGTTCGTGCCAGGCCCAACGGGACGCGGCGGGCCAGCGCCTTGCACTGCCCGGGCAGCAGCGGGGCGTCGGTGGCGACGATCGCGATCACGCTGCCGGCGCCCATGGGGACGAACCAGTCCTCGGTCTCCTGGGGATTGTCGGCCGCCAGCAGTCGCCCGACGGGGCACCCGGCGATGCGCAGGTCGCGCCGGCTCCCGAAATTGGCCTGGACGAACACCGCCACCGTGTGGACGTCGTCGGCAAAGGCGACCTGTCGCGAGGCCGTCCCCGAACCACCCTTGAACGCGTAGCAGGTCATGCCGGTACCGCCGCCGGTCGAGCCCTCGGCGACACGACCGGATCGGGCGCCGTCCAGCGCGGCGCGCGCGTGCTCTGAGTTGACGTGGCCGCCGTTGATGTCGTTGAGGTAGCCGTCCCAGGTCTCGGCGACCACCGGGAGCAGCCACTGGCGCGCGACCGCCGGGTGGTGGGCGACGACCCACTCGACGGTACCCGCGTGAACCGGCCCGACGGCGTGGGTGTTGGTGATCAGCACTGGCATGGTGAGCGCGCCGCTCTCCTCGACCCACGTCGTGCCGGTCATCTCGCCGTTGCCGTTGAGCGAATACCACCCCGCGGCGCACGCACGACCGACCCCCTCGCGGCCCCGGGGAAGGATGGCGGTGACGCCGGTGCGCACGGGCCCCTCGCCCACCCGGAGGGGTCCGTCACCCCGGATGAGGGTCGTGGCGCCGAGCTCGAGGCCGGGCACGTCGGTGATGGCGTTCAGCGGCCCGGGCGTGCCGTCGAAGGGGACGCCGAGGTCACGCGCGCGCCGGACGCAAGGCGCGCTAGTCATCACGCGCCTCCGGCGGCTCCGGCTCGAAGCCCGGGAGCGCTTCGCGCAGCGCATCGAGCACGACGGCGTGGAGCCGGTCGATGGCGGGGTTGGCGCTCTCCGAGCGGGTGAGCAGCACGATCGGAGCACGCTCGTCGGCGAGCTCGACGAAGGCCACGCCGCCGTCGCGCAGGCTGCGCGCCGATGCGGCGAGGCGCGTGATGCCGACGCCGGCGGCGACGAGCGCGAGCAGGCCCTGTGGCGAGGTCCCGCGACGCACGACACGTGGACGGAATCCCGCCACGGCGAAGTCCTGGTCGTACTTGCGGTGCCACGGTGGCCAGGAGACGCGCGGCGTCATCACCCAGTTCTCGTCGGCCAGGTCCGCGAGCCTCACCCATGATGCGCCGGCGAGACGGTGGCCCTCGGGCACGGCGATGACGACGGGCTCAGAACCGATCGGCCGAGCCCGGAGGTCGTCGATCAGTGGCGGCCGGCTCACCGCCGCGTCCAGGCGTCCCTCGCGAACCCCGGTCACCAGCTGGCCGACGGATAGATCCTCGGTCTGCAGAGTCAGGTCGGGATGTCGCTCGGCGAGGAGTCGCACGACAGGCGGCATGACCTCGTTGGCGAGGGACGACAGGAATCCCACGCGCAGTGCGATGCCCTCGCCGCGGACGCTGCGCGTGACGATGTCCATCGCACGCTCGGCGTGACCGAGGACCGGCAGCGCCTCGCGCAACAGGACCTCCCCCACCTCCGTCAGGCTCACCCCTCGACTGCTGCGACCCAGCACCTGGGCGCCGATCTGCCCCTCGAGGACCCGCATCTGCTGCGAGAGCGACTGCTGGGCAATGGTCAGCCGGGCTGCCGCGCGGCGAAGGCTGCCCTCCTGCGCGATGACCACGAAGGAGCGCAGCAGCCGTAGCTCGGGAAGATCGGTCACGATGGCGACAGCCTACGCCTGTCGGCGCTCAGGCAATCGGTGCTTCCCCTCGGCGGTGTGGCGATCTACGGTGAGGCCGATGAGTCGCACCTGGTTGATCACGGGGACCTCGGCGGGATTTGGCAACGCACTCGCCCGCGCCGCGCTGGCAGCGGGTGACAACGTGGTGGGGACCGCACGGCGCTTGGACGCGCTCGACGCGCTTGTGGCCGAGGCCCCGGAGCGCGCCCTCGCCCTCGGGCTGGACGTCACCGACCACGCGCAGATCGCTTCGGCCGTCGCCGCAGCGACCGACCACTTCGGTGCCATCGACGTGCTGGTGAACAACGCCGGCTTGGCGTCGGTCGGCGCCGTCGAGGAGCTCCAGGACGGCCAGCTGCGGTCGCTGATGGACACGATGTACTTCGGTCCGGTCGCCATGATCCAAGCCGTGCTGCCGGGCATGCGAGCTCAACGCGCCGGCACCATCGTGCAGTTGTCATCGATGGGCGGGCAGGTCTCGATGCCCGGGTTCGGCGCCTACTGCTCGGCGAAGTTCGCGCTCGAGGCCCTCTCGGAGGCACTCGCCGCCGAGGTTGCCCCCCACGGGATCCGGGTCCTCATCGTCGAGCCGGGCGCCTTTGCCACCAGCTTCGGTGGCGGCCGCTCTCAGGTGTCGCCCGACAGCGGCCTCTACGACGAGACTGTCGGTCCGCAGCGCGCCGCGGTGGACGGGATGGACGGCTCACAGCCCGGCGATCCCGATAAGGCGGCCGCCGCAATCCTCGAGGCGCTGGACGCACCCGACCCGCCGTTGCGGCTCGCCCTCGGCAGCGACGCCGTCACCTACATCGGCGCGACGCTCGATGCCCGCCGCGCCGAGCTCGACGCGTGGGTCGCGCTCAGCCGTTCGACTGACCGCTGAGCACCCTGGCCCCAGCTCTCCGTGCCGGAGTGCGAACCCCACCGCGTTGCATCAGCCACTCGCGGCCGCCATGCTGTCAGCCATGGTCAGGTTGTTCCGCAAGAGCGAGGAGAAGATCGCCCTCGAGACCGCAGCCCAGGCGGAGATCGACCGTCTGAAGAAACTCAGCCCTGAGCAGCTGGCGGTGCTGCTGCTGCCGAGGCTCGGCCCCGAGGAGACCGGGGACCGGCGCAACCTGCGGCCTCAACAGCTGTGCGAATACCTGCTCAGGGACTTTCCCGGCATCGGCCAGTCCAAGCCGCTGCTGCTGATGGCCCCCGTGCGCCGAGCGCTGGAAAGGCTCGAGCGGGCCGAGCTGGTCGAATCGACCTCGGCGCTGGGGCGATCGCCGCTCTGGTCCATCACCAGCCTCGGCACGACCGTCCTGGCCGAGGGGACGGCGGAGCATCGTCTCGCCGCCCCCTCATAGTCAGGCGCCGGCTACTTCAGGTTGGGCAGCGTCGCCGCCTCGAGCGCGGCGATGATGTGGTATCCGGGCGTCTTCATGTGGATGTTCAAGCTGCTGCAGAAGTACGTCAAGCTGCAGACCTTGGCCACCGGCACCGGGATCTGGCCGTACGTCGGGTCAGTGGTGACGGTAAACGGACCGTAGGCGCCGGTCGCCTTCGTCACGTCGACAAACGCGGCACCGACCGAGTCGTAGGCCTTCTTCAGGCCCGGATTGATGTTGTCCAGGAACGCGCTGATCGACCCGGGGACGAGCGCCAGAGTGTTCGCGCCCAGGACCGTGGGATGCACCCACAGACCCAGCTCGACATCCGGGTAAGTCGAGCCGATGATCCGCAGCTGAGGACCGCCGGCCGCGCGCAACTGCTTGACGATCTTGGTCAGATTCCTGGTCGCGCCCGGCATATTCGCCTTCACGCAGCCAGTGGGATCGGGCTTGGTCGGACAGCCGTCGACGTCGTTGCCGCCAATCGAGATCGTCACGACCTTGACCTGATTGTGATGGCTCTTGATGAAATCCACCGCGGCCTGCGTCTGGCTCTTGTTGGGGTAGTCGGATGCGCCCGGGGCCAGCGCCTCAGGCGCACACCCCACCGCCGACGCGGTCAACATCGATGTCGTCGTCGCTCCGCCGCATCCGAGGTTGACGAGCTTCAGGTGCCAGCCCTTGGCAGCCGCGAGCGGCACCAGCTGATCGGCGGGGCCATTGTGGGTCGAGGCCTGGGTCCCGTCAGGCAGCACCTGCCAGCCCACGGAGTACGAGTCGCCCAGCGACAGCAGGATCCCCTTGACCTGCTTGGGTTTCTGCGCGGCGTTGTGGTGAGCGGCCAACGCCGCCGGCGCGAGCATCAGCATCGCCAGCAGGCCCATGGCCAGGGAACAGAAACGACGTGTCATGCAGCTCCTCCTTGATTTACGGCGCCCCTCCAGCTCGCAGAGACTAGACGGTCCTTACGGCCGGGCGCGCGACTTGTGGTGCCCGGGGTAGGGATCTGACAGCATCGCAACGGCCGTGGACTGCGCCAAGAGGCGCAGTTCGCCGGCGCCGACGCGGTCATCGGCATCGAGATGACCGTCACGGACTTCCTGGGGAGCCGGGCAACGTCGAATACGTCGTCTTCGGGACCGCGGTCCGCGAAACGACGCCCGTCGCCGCGGCGCGACTCAGGGCCGCGGATGTGCGCGCTGTCGGGCCAGGATGTCGTCAAGCTGCGCCGGATCGGCGCCGAGACCGGTCGGCGTCATCGGCCACACCGCGGTGGTGTGCGTGGCGCTCAGCCGGCTGGGCCAATCAGATGATGGGCTCCTGGTGGGGCAACCAGGAGATGACCGAGGTCACCCAGGGCGTCTACGTGGCCCGCCAGCTCGCGATGGACGAGGTGCGCCGTCAGGCTAGCGCGGCCGGTGCGAACGACATGGTGATCTCGACGCTCACGCACCACATCGATCACCACGAGTACGAGAGCGGCGGCTACAGGCAGCACTTCTTCATCGTCTCGATGCACGTGCTGGGCACCGCGATCGCCCTCGGCGCGCACGAGCCTCATCCGGCCCCGCTCGGCGTGCCGGTGATGTCGATCAACCTCGGCGCCTGACACCTCAGGAGGACACCGATGTCGACCTACGATCCGACCAGCACCGAAGGCCTCGCCGAGCACGCCAGCGAGCGCCTGCGGATGAACGCCCGTGGGCTGTTCACGTCCGACCTCTCGGTGAACGAGTACCTGTGCGTGGAGAAGGCCGGCTTCGAGCCGGTGGGCCTGGTGGTGGGCTCGAGCATCTACCACATCGGCTTCCAGCAGTCGAGCTGGAAGGCGCAACCAGGAGATGGGCGTCCTCACCCAGGCGATGTACTCGGCGCGCGAGCTCGCGATGACGCGGATGGAGGAGGAGGCCGATCAGCTCGGCGCCGACGGCATCGTCGGCGTCCGCCTCGAAGTCGGGCGCTACGAGTGGGGCGCGGACATGGCGGAGTTCATCGCGATCGGCACCGCGATCAAGCACAAGGGCGGCAAGGTGCACCGCGCGCCCAACGGCCGGCCGTTCACTTCCGATCTCAGTCGGTCAGGCCTTCTGGACGCTGATGCAGACCGGCAAGCGCCCGGTCGGCCTGGTCATGGGCAACTGCGTCTACCACGTCGCGCACCGCGGGATGCTGCAATCGATGCGCCAGACCGGTCAGAACGTCGAGCTCGAGCAGTACACCCAGGCGCTGTACGACGCGCGCGAGCTCGCGATGGAGCGCATGCAGAAGGAGGCCGAGGCGATCGGTGACGGCGTGCTCGGGATCGTCGAGGTCAAGCTGCACGAGAACAACCACGGCTGGGGGAGCCACGTGATCGAGTTCTTCGCCGTCGGCACCGCCGTGGTGCCCAACGAGCACGCCGAGCCGGGGCAGCAGCTGCCGGACATCACGCCGGTCCTCGACATCAACGACTGACGCCGCAGATGCGCACGCGTACGGGCGAGGGACGGGTCCACGATCCTAAACCGGCCTCGTGACCTCTCATCTCGCCCCAGATCCGATGCGCCTGCACCCGATCGAGGGCCAGGAGCGAGTCGTGTTACTCAAGCCACTGATCACAAGTCCACTGATCGAGGTCGGCGAGTACAGCTACTACGACGACCCTGAGCACGCGCTTGAGTTCCAGACGCGCAACGTCACCCACCACTACGGTCCCGACCGCCTGATCATCGGGTCGTTTTGCGCGATTGCGGCCGGCACCACATTCATCATGAACGGCGCAAACCACCGGATGAGTGGCCCCTCCACCTATCCCTTTCCGATCATGGGAGCTCCGTGGGCAGAGCACCTCGATCTGATCACCGACCTGCCGTCCCGGGGCGACACCAAGATCGGCAACGACGTCTGGATCGGAGGGAACGCGACCATCATGCCCGGGATCCAGGTCGGTCACGGGGCGATCATCTCCGCCGCTGCCGTGGTGACGAACGATGTTCCTGACTACGCGATCGTGGGCGGCAACCCGGCCACGCTCATCAAGCCCCGCTACTGCGAAGACGACGTTCGGCGCTGATCGAGCTCGCATGGTGGGACTGGCCGATCGACGTGATCACCACCCATCTGAGGACGATCGCCGACGGCACGGTCGCTGAACTGCGCGCCGTCGCGGCATCTTTCCACTGACCCGCGCGCTGGCATGAAGGCTGGGCTCGTATCCTCGGGCCGACGTAAACCACCATCCGCCTTTGGGGGTGCGTCATGCCTTACACCGTGGATTTCAACGACCGTGTCGACCGTCGGTCTGGAGTCTTCGCCGGTCGCGGCCGCGCTCGCTGGTCTGCGGGCGCACGAGGCCCGCTACTTCAAGAACAAGTACGACCACGTCTTCACGGTGGAGCCCGCGAGCGACGCCAAGACGGCCATCGACTGGGTGCACCGGATCCTCAAGGAAGAACGCGACATCGTCATCTCCTCTCCCCCGCTCGAGGCAACGGCCTTCCAGGTCGAGAACATCCGAATCGCCTACGTCTTCTACGAGAGCGGCCTGTCGATCAACGTGATGTACACCATCGACGACCCCAAGAAGCGGGCGGTCGGGTTCAAGCTCTCCGAAGGGATGGAAGTCCCCGCGGAGCTCGCCTCGCGGTTCAAATTCGCACGACAGAAGTCAAAGCTGGCCGGAACCATTCGCGGTTCCTACTTCGCATTCAAGAACGATTACTGACCCACAGATCGACCGTCGTCGTAGTCGTCCGGGCGGCGTGGATCTCCTCGATGTGCGCCTCGGACCAGTGCTTGATCGCGGTGACGACGGGAAGGATGGTCTCCCCCAGCGCGTGAGTCGTAGTCGACCCGGACGGAACCGAGGGGTGATGGTCCGGGTCAGGAGCCCGTCGCGCTCGAGCGCCGTAGCGTCTGAGTGAGCATCTTCTGGCTGACGCCGGCGATCGTCGTGCGAGATCGCTGTAGCGGCGCGGGCCGTCGGCGAGCGCGTTGAGCACGAGGGTGACCCATTTGTCGCTCATCGCGTCCAGCACTTGACGGGACGGGCATTCCGCGACATACGCGTTGTACTCGTTACGGTCCCGCCCGGCGCTGCGCTGCGGTCATGGTCGGCATCGCTCACCTTCCAGCCTGATACGCACTTTTGGGTGCCTTCTTCCCAAAAGAGAGTAACACTCCTATGGGCGTTGGTCGCAGAGATCGCGCAGCCGAGGAGTCCCATAATGAAAGCCGTCGTCGTCCATCGCTTCGGTGGTCCCGAGGTACTGGAGATCGCCGACGTCCCCGTCCCGCAACCACCACCGGCCAGGTCCGGATTCGGGTCAGGCCGCCGCGGTGAACCCCGTCGACTCGCCACCCGGGCCGGGCGGCTCGCCGACAACGGCCTGATGGCCGCCGGCGACCAGTCGGAATCGGCTGGGATCTGGCCGGGATCGTCGACGAAGTCGGTCCCGAGCGTCGATCGGTTCACGGTCGGCGACCCGGTGATCGCCATGCGCAACCTCCTGAGCGCGCCGATCGGGGCACAGGCCGAAGCACATCGTCCTCGACGACGACGCGGTCGCGCCGCGCCCGCACGCCTCGCCGGCCGAGGCGTCAACGTCCCGCTCAACGGCCTCACCGCATGCAGGCCCTGGACCGGCTCGAGCTCCAGGCCGGCAATGGCTGCTCGTCACCGGGGCCGCCGGCGCGCTCGGCGGGTAGGCCCTTGAGCTCGCCGTCGATCCGCGGCCTGCAAGACGGTCGCGGTCGCATCGCCCAGGATGAGGCGCTGGTCCGGAACTCGGCGCGGATGAGTTCGTCGCTCGCACCGAGGCCTCGGGGCCGCGGTTCGGCGCATCCTCCGGGAGGGGCGCCACGGCGCGCTCGACGCGGCGCTCGTCGGGATGTCGGCCCTCGACGCTGTCCGCGACGGGGCTCATTCGTCGCCGTCTCCGCCGGTGCCGCCCCACCCCCACTGCGCGGGACCCGCGTTCACAACGTCTGGATCCGAACCGACGCGCGCGGGGCTCGCTGAACTAGCTGCGCTGGCTGACGCCGGCCGGCTCACGCCGCGCGTCGCCTCAACCCAGCGACTTGAGGAGGTCGCGGCGGCACACGAACGCCTCGCCGCCGGCGGGCTGCGCGGCCGGATCGTGCTGCAACCAGCCTGACGGCGCAGCAAGCACCAGTCGATCCCTCCGCCTAGAAGGCGTGCGACGAAGCGTCGCACGATGGCGATCGAACCCGCGTCCATCGCGCGTGCATCGCCTCCTGCGCCAGCAGGGTCTGGGGCCCTGGCGCCGCGGGCAGGCTGCGTCCCGATCGCCGCGATCGGCTGGGCGAGCCGCGCGGTCGAGACGAGGAAGCCTCCTCCGCCCGAGCACGTCCTCGAGCGGCAAAGCCCCCTCCTCGACGCGGCGGCTCCGTCGAGGATCACCCGCCGGGTGATCGAGGCGAGGATGCCGGTCTCCAGCGCCGGCGTCTGCAGGCGGCCGTCGCGGACCCAGAAGATCGAGCAGGTGGGCCTTCGAGCACGACGCCGTCCGAGCGCACCAGCAGCGCCTCGTCGTAACCCTCCGCCACCGCCCGACGCGAGGCCAGCATGTTGCCGCGTAGGAGAGCGACTTGACGCCGTCCAGGATCACCGCGGGTCGTAGATCACCGGCAGCAACCGCGCGGGCTTGGTCAGCGCGACGGCATCGCCATCGACTCCAGACGGCAGATCCGGTGACCGCCACGCGTGAGCACGACGCGCATCACCGCGTACCCATCTGGCGCCTGGGTCAGCAGCAGGTCGATGTCGGACTCGATCTCGAGCGCGAGGGCAAAGGAGCATCAGAGCGGGGCACGAACGCTCGAGGCGGTCAAGGTGCGCCGCCCGAGCGAACGGCGGCCGTCCTGACCGGAAACGCGTCGAAGGCGCCGTCGCCGCGGATCAGCCCGTCGTCGCCGGCGGGGATCATCGCCTCGCCGGCCGCATCAGCTCGCCATCCAGCACGAGCGGCCAATCGGCGGCGTCGGCGGGCGCTGCCCTGCTAGCTGGATCGATGTTCGGCTCGGTACCCATCTTCGAGTGGCTCAACTCGAAGCTCCCTGATCGGCGAATACCGACAGCGGCAGGGTGAATCCGACGTTCCACATCCCGGCGTCCACGACCTCGAGGATCTTCAGGTCGCCGGCCAAGCTGCACAGCATGTATGCGTCCTGTCTCGTGAGCCCGTGCTCGGCGACGATCCACTCGACCATGGCCAGCACGGACTTACGTGTGCCTTCCATCAGGTCCGGTGCGATGCCCATCGCGCCGTGGTGCCCTGCGGCGTCGACCTTGGGCGTCAGCGCTCCGGCGGTGCGGAAGTACGGGGCGCTGACCGTGCGTTGCTCGACCGAGAAGCGCAGGCTCGCCCGCATGTCGCATTCCAGCGCGGCGACGCACACCTCCCCGTCACCCTGGGCGGCGTGGGGATCGCCGCAGGAGAACAGGCCTCCCTCGCACCACACCGGCAGCCACAGCGTCGAGCCGACGGTGAGGTGGCGGGTGTCGACGTTGCCTCCGCCCTTGTGCGGCGGGAACGCCGACGCGGTGGCGGGCTCGTCGGGGTGGGTTCCCATCGTGCCCAGGAAGGGCGAGAACGGGATCCGGATGCCCGGCGCGAAGTCGATGTGCGTTCCGCCGCGCAGGTCAAACGTGCGCAGGTAGGGATCGGGGAACTCGTCGGGCAGCGTGCCGAGCTCGGGCAGCTGGACGCACCAGCCCCAATCCCCGGGCGTCAGCTCGAGGATCTCGATCTTGAGAGTGTCACCCGGCTGTGCTCCCTCCACGTACAGGGGGCCCAGCAGGTTGTAGAGGGTGTCGAAGTCGAAGCTGGTCTGCTCGAATGTGTCACCCTCGTGCACCTGACCGTGCCCCGCCATCAGGATGTCGTAGTGCACGACATCTCCTGAGGAGATCCGCAGCGTGGGCTCCAGGCTGTTGTCCCACCCGTGGTGGATGTGCCTGGGGTCTATCTCGTGCTCCATGTCGATCTCCTCTCAGTCTTGAGCCTCTCCACTCGCGGGTTGTGATGGGCCACACGTCGACGATCGCCTCGCCATCCACCACCAGCATCTGGGAGTGGAGGTTCGCGGCGGCGCAGGCATGATTGGGCACGACCCGCAGGCGGGTGCCGACCGGGATATCGCAGGGCGCGTTGGCGTGGACGATCGCCTGCTCCTCGTACAGGCGCGCCACCGTCAGCTCCGGATGGCCGAGGACGACACCGAATCCGGAGGTGAGAGTGCTCAGCGTCTCGGCGGCGAGGGCCTTTGACCCGGAGTCGAGGATGAGCCTGTCGGGGGCCGGGCGCGAGGTCACGGTGGCCAGGACCGACAGCGCGCAGCGCTCGAGCCCTACGACGCCCAGGGCGACCTGCGTCGCGTCGTAGAACACGTAGTTGCCGGGCCGGAGCTCCGTGATCTCATCCGCGGACTCCAGGGCGTGCGATGTCGGTGTGCTGCCGACGCTGCGTACGCCGGTCTCGATGGCTCGGCCCGCAAGGGCATCCACCGTGTGAACCATCGCGTCGTGTTCGTCACGGGCCGCGCTGACGATTCCGGCGTGGTCCTTGGCGCCGTAGGCGTGGCCGCCGAAGGTGAGGAGCCCCTCAAAGATCGCATGGGTGCTCTGGCTCACCGAACGTGCGACGGGGCCGGCGGTGCTCTCGCCCGGGAGCGTCCCAAAGCGGCCCACCCCGCAGTCGACCTCCCATAGGTAGCCGATCTGGACTCCGGCGCGGCGGCAGGCATCATCGAGCGCGGCCACCACCTGCGTGTCGTCGACCGCGACCCGTATCCGGGTGCGGCGAGACAGCGCGAGGAGGCGCTGAAGGCGCCACTCGCCGACCGGCGGGGCGGTGATCAGAAGGTTGTCGATCCCCGCGTCGGCGAAGCCCTCGGCCTCCGCAAGGGTGGCGACCGTCAGGCCCACCGCGCCGTGCTCGCGCTGGAGGGCGGCGATGGCCGGGGACTTGTGCGTCTTGGCGTGGGGGCGAAGGGCGACCCCGAGCGATTCTGCGCGCGCGGCCATCTGTTGGATGTTGGTGAGCAGGCGGCCGTGGTCGACGACCAGGGCGGGCGTGACGAAGGTGTCGAGTTCGGGGGGCGTTACCACGGTGGCATCGCGGCTCCAATTACTCCGGCCACCCCGACGCTCGAGACATTGCGAAGCAGTGCGGCGGGCGAACGCTATCGCTGCCAACAATGGCGGCAAGACCCGGACCGGGCGCCGATATGATCGCGCCCAGGGTGCGGGATGAGCTGGCAGCAGGCGGCACTGCCCTCGCTGGAACGTGGCCGCTGGTTGGTCGCGAGTCTGAGTTGGCGCAGATCAGCCGCGCGCATGCCGACGACGCGTGTCCCGGCGCGGTGATTCACGCGCCCGCGGGTGTGGGCAAGTCGCGCCTGGCGCGGGAGGCGTGCACCGCGGCTCAGACGGAGGGCGCGCTGGCCCTGTGGGCCCAAGCGACGGCTAACAGCGCCACGATCCCGCTGGGCGCGCTGGCGGGCCTGATCCCCGACGGGGTCCGCTCTGACGACCTGCTGGAGCTGATGCGCCGTAGCACGGCGGCAATGCGCGATCGCGCCGATGGGCGCCCGATGTTCCTGGCCGTCGATGACGCCCAACTGCTCGACGACACGTCGGCCGGACTCGTCCTGCATCTGGCGACGACGGCGCACGTGTTCGCGGTGGCGACGGTGCGCGCGGGAGTGTCGGCTCCCGACGCGATCGACGCGCTGTGGAAGGACGCCGGGGCGCAACGCATCGAGCTCGAGCGGCTCAGCGACGAGACGATCGGGCGGCTGATGGAGGAAGGGCTCGGCGGTCCCGTGGAGCAGGCGATGCTGCGCCAGCTGATCGATGCCAGCGTGGGCAACCCGCTGTATGCGCGGGAGCTGGTGATGTCCGCGACTGATGAAGGCATGTTGATCTCCGAGCGTGGCCTGTGGCGCCTGGGCGGTCGCCCGTCGTTGCCGCCCTCGCTGGCGGCGGTGATCGCGCGGCGCCTGGGGGCGTTGAGCGGCGTCGGCGCGGGCCCCTGGAGCTCCTGGCGCTCGGCGAGCCGCTGCGGCTATATGAAATCGCGGAGCTGACCTCCCATGAGGCGCTCGAGCTCTGCGAGGAACGCGGAATGATCGCGATTGGGGGCCCATCCACGGACGCCGAGGTCAGACTCGCGCATCCTCTCTACAGCGACGCGATTCGCGTCGAACGCCGGTGCCGCGCCGCGAGCGCACCGCTTGGCTCTGGCGAGCGTGATCCAACGGCGCCAGCCGCTGACGCCCGACGCTGCCCTCCGTGCCGCGCGCTGGCTGCTCGACGCCGGCGCCGAGATCCCCGGTGACCTCCTGCTCGACGCGGCGGATGCGGCCAACCTCGCCGGAGACCCGACGCTGGGTGCTGAGCTCGCCCGCCGCGCGGTCGACGCGGGCGCGGGCATGCGTGGCGTGCGGCTCCTGGCGCGGGCGCACACGATCCGCAACCAGTTCGCGGAGGCTGAGGCGGTGCTGGCGGCCGCCGAGCCGCTCGCGCGAGGCGACCCGCAGGCGCTGGACTATGTCGGGCAGCGACTGCATCTCCTGGCGTGGGTGCTGCGGCGGACCGATGCGGCGCGGGCGCTGCTCGAGCACGTCGACGGATGGTCAAGCGACCCAGGCTGGGAGCAGCAGCTCGCAACCTGGAGGGCCGGCCTCGATGGCCTCACCGAGGGGTTCGGCGATCGATTGCAGTCGGCTCGCGAAGCGCTGCGCCAGCCGGACCTCGATCCCGTCGCTCTACGTCTGCATGAGCTCATCCTGGGCGTGTCGCTGCTGAGCGCGGGACATGCTCGCGAGGCCGGCACGCTGGCGCATCAGCTGCGACCGCACCTGCCCTTCTCCCACAACTACGACCTCTACGCGCTCGGCCTCGCCAGCCTGGCTGCGGAGGAGAGCAGCGAGGATTGGCCCGACATCCGCGCGTACATGAGCGAGATGCTGCAGGACGCGGTGCGCGGCGAGAATCACGAGGCGGCCGGGCTCGCCGCGCGCACGCTGGGTGCGATCGATCTGCACCGTGGCCGCTACCGCGACGCCGAGAGGTGGCTTGCCGAGGCCGAGCTCCAGCTCGAGGACCATGACTCGCTGGGCGGCGCGAGTTGTGTCTACGCCCTTCAGGTCGGAGTCGCGTGCTTCACCGGCGACGCAGCGGCTGCGGTGACCACGATCGACCGCATGCGCCGGCGCGTCGCCGAGCGGGGGCAGCGCTCGACAGAGCTGGTCTACCTCGAGTGCGCTGAGGGCTGGGCCGCCCGCGCCCGCAACGACGCCGAGGGCGCCGAGGCGTTCCTCAAGCGGGCCGAAGCGACAGGGGACCTGATGGTCCGCCCGCGGCTGCTGCATGAGGCGCTGCGTGCGGGAGGGCACCCCGGCCCGATCGCCGAGGCGCTGACTCAGCTGGCGAGTGGCGGCGACTCCGTGCTCACGGAAGCATGCGCCGCGCACGCGCAGGCTCTCGCTGCCGATGACGCCGGCGGGCTGCTCGAGGCGGGTGAGCGACTGGCTGGAATCGGCTGCGACGCGGCGGCGGTGGAGGCGATCGCGGCCAGCGCTCGTGCCTTCCTTGCGCACGGGCAGAATGATTCCGCGCGGCAGGCCACGGCCCGCATGCGGGAGCTCCACCCGGCCGATCAGGGGTGGCCCGCGCCCGAGGTCGATGGGCTCGACAGCGACGTCACCGAACTCACCTCTCGCGAGGCCCAGATCGCAGCGCTCGCAGCGCGCGGCCTGACCAACCACCAGATCGCCGATCAGCCGGTCCTTCGGTCACCGCGAACGGTGAGACATACGCTGCCGCCCGATGGAAGCGGGAGCAACACCCGGAGCCGAGCTCAGCCGAGTACCCGCGCCAGTACCGGCTTTCCGGGGAGGGGATTGGTTGAATCCCATTGGATGGCCCACAGCCCACCTCGGCGATCCAGGTCACTGCCCGGCCACCTTCCGCAAGCCGCCCGCGGTGAGGTCCTGGTCTGGACCGATGGCGCGTGCCAACGCAATCCCGGCCCTGGCGGATGGGCCGCGCTGCTGTGTTGGGAGGACGGGGTCGTCGAGGAGCACAGCGGGGGTCTGGCACTCACGACGAACAACGTCATGGAGATGACGGCAGCGCTCGAGGGCCTGCGCGCGCTCCCGTCCGGGTCGCGCGTATGCGTCGTGACCGACTCCCGCTACCTGCACGACGGTATGACCTCGTGGATGGCCGGCTGGAAGCGCAAGGGCTGGAAGACGGCATCGGGCGGTCCGGTCAAGAACAAGGGGATCTGGGTCGCGCTCGACGCCGCGGTGGCAGACCACGAACAGGTTCGCTGGCACTGGGTCAAGGGGCACATCGGCCACGCGCTCAACGAGCGCGCCGACGTGTTGGCGGTGGCCGCGACGCGCGACGCCGCCGGCCGGCCGGCGGGCTGACAGCAGGCTCCCGCCGATGCTGGTGCTGCTCCCACCCTCGCAGGGCAAGGCGTTGCCTGATCGTGGCCGCCGTGCGGGGCTCTCGACGCTCGTCTATCCACGGTTGCGCGAGCGGCGCGAGCGCTTGATCGATGTCGTGGACCCAGAGCTGCGGAGCGCGCCGGCGATCCCGGCGGCTGAGCTGTACACCGGCGTCCTGTTCGCCGCGCTCGGTCTGGCGGATCTCCCGTGGGATGGCGTGCTGATCGCCAGCGCGCTATGGGGTGTCGTCCGCCCGGGCGATCGGATCCCGGCGTACCGGCTGGACATGGGCGCCAAGCCGCCCGGCATCGGTGGGCTGGCTGCCTACTGGCGTGAGCCGTTGCGCGCGGCGTTGCCCGATCGCGGCCTGGTGCTCGACCTGCGCTCGGGCTCCTACGCGACGGCGTGGCAGCCCCGGCGCGCGACCCGTCTGGCCGTCCGCGGGTTCACCGAGGCGCCTGACGGCCGGCGGACCGTGATCACGCACATGGCCAAGCGCGTCCGCGGGGAGGTCACACGCCTGGTCCTGCAGTCCGGCGGCGCCGAGCGCCCCGAGGACATCGCCGAGATCGCGACCGCGGGCGGCCTGCGCGTGGAGCTCTCAGATGGCGTGCTCGACGTGATCGAGTCAGGCGCCTGAGATCCGCACGAGAGTCGGTCGGCCGAGATCGCGGACGCTGCCCGCTTTCGTGACGCTGCGCAACGTGATCTGGTAACGGCCTGGGGCGAGGCGCTTTCCACCCACCCGCCGGGACCAGCGAATCGTTCCGTGCCCGCGGTGGAATCGGCCGAGTGGCACGCGCCCGATGAACCGCAGGCGGGGCGCCGGACGTCCGAGCACCCGCGTATGCCCAATCACCTTCTGGACGATGATGCCGATGTTGCTGAATGAGGCCAGGTGGAACGAGATCAATCCGTTCGCCAGGATCGCCGAGTTGAGGATGAGCGGCGCGTCGCCGATCGCGACGTTCCCGTCGTCGTTCAGGAACCCCTGCGGAGCTCCGGATGTCGGTCCGAGGTCGACCCCGTCCGGGTTGACCAGCAGCTGCGTATCGGTATCCCACACGAACAAGCGCGGGTCGGCCGTCTTGATCTGGCGCACGAATCCGAGGTAACGCCCGTCAAAGGAGAACTCAGGGCGTGTCTCGCTGCCGCTGAGCGCATTCACGATGCCCGGGAGATCCGTCTGATGCTGCAGCGCGGCGTCGGTAAAGACGAGCCGCTGCAACTGTGGGTCGTTGTTGGAGAACCCGCCATGCTGGACGACGATCACCCCAGCGCTGCGAGACACCGTTGGATGGTCGTAACTGGAGATGTTCCCGGCGCCAGGCCCGACGCCGAGGCGAGCGCTCCCATTGCCCAGGACGACCTGGCCGACGCCATTCAGGCTCGTGCGGACTCCGGCGACCGTGACGATCTGGTTGTTGGCGGACAGGACCCGTCGTTCGACGTCCAGTGTCCGCCCGTTGGCAGGAAACGTGCCCAGCGAGATGTCTCCCGCACGGGGGAACGGAGTGGTGGGGAAGCTCGTGACGTCGATCGGCGTCGCGCGCGCCAAGAACGATTCCGTGCCCGACGGCTGGTGCTCCCGGCCGATCACCACATGATTGTTGTCGAGCCACGACGGGTCGTCGGGCTGGATCGCCAACGCGTCAAAGGCGTTCAGGAGATCCGCCGAGGTGCCCGCCGCCAGATCGACCACGACGATGCGCGTCGTTCCCAGGGCGGGCGAATCGCTCCAGTAGGCGAGCTTGGTGCCGTCGGGTGATAGCGCCGGATGAAGCTCGAAGGCGCCCGTGTTGATGCTGCTCGGCAACGACTGGCGAACCCCCGACCCCACGACAAAACGGGCGAGGTCGGTATCGCCGCCGGGGTTGACGACCTCGGTGACCGCGAACAGGTCAGCCTGCGCGGCGCCGCCAAGCACGACCAGGAACGCCACGGCCGAGACGAGCGCAGCAACCGACAGGCGCCATGTTCGCCATGCGCCCAGCAGCAACGCGCCACGGTACCGGGCGCACCCGGCATCACCGCGCCTGCGCCACCCGGTCCCAACGCGCGCGCACACGAGGCCGCGAGCATACATGCGCCGGCACTGAAAGGGTGGAAATCAGCTGCACCCCGCGCGGTGAGAACCGGCCGCACCTAGAATGGACGAACCGACGATCGCGTGACTGCACGGGGCACTCGCCGCGATGAGGAGGGAAAGGACGGACTGACGTGACTCGGATGCTGCAGGCAGTGGCGCGGATGTGCGTACGGCGGCGATTCGTCGTGCTCGGCGTCTGGTTGGTGGCGACGATCGCGCTGGTCGCGGTCTCGCACCAGATGGGCGACAACACGAACGACAACCTGTCGCTGCCTGGCACCAACAGCCAGCTGGCGACCAACCAGCTGAAAGCTTCCTTCCCTGCCCAGGCCAACGGCACGAGCCCGATCGTGGTCCATACGAGCAAGGGCAAGCTCACCGATCAGCAGAACGCCCAGGCCATCAACCAGGCGGCCTCGGCCCTGAGCAAGGACCCGGACGTCGCCTCGGTGGTCAACCCGCTGACGTCCCAGGGCGCGTCGGCGCTGTCCAAGGACCAGCAGACGGGGTACCTGTCGGTGACGCTCGCCGTGTCGCCGGGTTCGCTGTCCCAGGAGGACGCGCAGGCGATCGTCGACACCGCCGCGAAGCCGATGGAGGCCGCAGGGCTCCAGGTCGAGACCGGCGGCCAGCTCGGGCAGAAGGTCTCCAAGACCGCGACCGAGTCCAGTGAGCTGATCGGAATCGTCGTGGCCATGGTGATCCTGGCCTTCACCTTCGGGACGATCACCGCGATGCTGCTGCCGATCATCACGGCCATCTTCGGCCTGCTGGCCACGCTCGCGATCGTCCGCATCCTCGGGCACGCCATCACCGTCCCGTCGGTCGCGCCGACCCTGGCCACCATGATCGGGCTCGGCGTCGGCATCGATTACGCCCTCTTCATCGTCACGCGCCACTTCCGCGGCCTCGGCGACGGCATGGAGCTCAACGACTCGATCGTCCGCGCCAGCGCGACGTCGGGCGGAGCGGTGTTCTTTGCCGGGAGCACGGTGACCATCGCGCTGGTCTCGCTCGCCGTGGCCGGCATCCCGTTGGTCACGACGCTGGGCCTGATGGCGGCGATCGCGGTCGTCGTGGCGGTGGCCGCCGCGCTCACGTTGCTTCCTGCGGTGCTGGCCATCCTCGGTCCCCACATCAACTCGCTGCGCATCCGCCACCCCGCGACCGAGGCCGAGGCTCGCACGGGCCGCTGGGCAGCCTGGGCCAACGACATCGCCAAGCGGCCGCTCCTGGCCGGGCTGGCGGCGCTCGTCATCCTCATCCCGCTGGCGATCCCGCTGCTCTCACTCACGCTCGGCCAGCAGGACACCGCCGCGCTTTCCACCAGCACCACCGCGCGCCGCGCCTACGACCAGCTCAGCTCGGCGTTCGGCCCCGGGGTCAACGGTCCGCTGGTGGTCGCCGTCTCGCTGGGCTCCCCCGCCACCTCGTCAAACGACCCGCGCCTGCAGACCCTCCAGAAGGACATCTCATCGACCTCCGGGGTGGCGGTGGTGGGACCGGCCCAGATCGACAAGGCCGGCACCGGCGCCTTCTTCAACGTCATCTCCACCCACGGCCCCGCCGAGAACCAGACGACCGATCTCGTCCACACCCTGCGTGACCAGGTCATCCCCAGCGCGGAGAAGGGCACCGACCTGCACGCGTACGTCGGCGGGAGCACCGCCGCCTATGACGATCTCGCCGCCAGGATCTCGAGCAAGCTGCCCCTGCAGATCCTCGTCGTCATCGCCCTCAGCTTCCTGCTGCTGATTGTGGCCTTCCGCTCGGTGGTGGTGCCGCTGCAGGCGGCGGTGATGAACCTGCTGTCCATCGCGGCGGCCTACGGGGTGCTCACCGCGGTGTTCCAATGGGGATGGTTCGACGGGATCATCGGCCTCAACGGTGGGGTGCCCATCGTCTCCTACGTCCCGCTGTTCATGTTCGCGATCCTGTTCGGCCTCTCGATGGACTACGAGGTGTTCCTGGTCTCCCAGATCGAGGAGCACGTCCGCGCCGGCGAGGACAACCGCTCCTCGGTCATCGGGGGCATGGTCACCAGCGCCCGGGTCATCACCGCCGCGGCCGCGATCATGGTGTTCGTCTTCGGGAGCTTCGTGCTCAACGGCGATCCGACGATCAAGCAGTTCGGCGTCGGCCTCGCCGTGGCGGTCATCCTCGATGCGACGGTCGTCCGCTGCCTGCTGGTGCCGGCGCTGATGATCCTCATGGGCAAGCTCAACTGGTACATGCCACGGTGGCTGGACCGGATCGTGCCCCATGCCGACATCGAGGGCGCCGAGGCGTTCGCGAACGAGCACGACGAGATCCCCGCCACGCCGGCGCCCGCCCCGTGACGAGCCGCCTCGAGCCCCGCTAGAAGCTCTGGAGCCCGATCGCGCCGAGGAGGTCGAGGGCCTCGGCGTCCGGCGACCCGGCGGGTGCCGTGTACACGATCACGCTGAGGTCCGAGCCCTGTACGGCGAGCGCGTCGCAGTCAAGCGTGACGGTCCCGATCTCCGGATGGTCAAAGCTCTTCCGGCGCGAAGGTCTGTACCCGACGGGCCGCTTCTCCCACAGCTCCGCAAACCGCGGGCTGAGCTTGCGGAGGTCTCTGATCAACTCGTTCAGATACTCGTCGTCCGGAAAGCGCCCGAGGGCGTCGTGGAGATCTGCCACAGCGCCCTCCTCCGCCGCCGCGCGCTCCTCGGGGGTGCGCACCAACCGCGACGGGACCCCGCTGAAGTGGCGCCACGGCATCGTGCGCTCGCGCCGTGAGGCACCCGAGAGGTCACCCATCAGCGCATTCGCGAGCGGGTTCGCGGCGACGACCTCACCGGCCGCATCGACGACCATCACAGGGACGTCGGTCAGGCGGTCCAGCAGCCGTTGCAGGCTCGGCGTGACGTGGCGATTGATCGTCCCGGGCCCCGGCTCGACGTGCCCCGCCAGCCTGAACAGATGTGCACGTTCCTCGTGGGTCAGCCGCAGTGCCCGCGCCAGCGATGCGAGCACCGACGGCGATGGGCTCTGCGCTCGCCCCTGTTCGAGCCGAGCGAGGTAGTCGACCGACACGCCCGCGAGCCCCGAGACCTCTTCACGCCTCAGGCCCGGAGTGCGGCGCCCGCGGCCAACCGGCAGACCCGCCTCGGCTGGGGTCAGCCGTTCGCGCCAGGAGCGCAGGCAGCCGGCGAGCTCTTCCTGGGCGATCGTCACGAGTCCAGATGATCGCGCACCGCAGCTCTCACAGGGTCGCACTGTCAGTCCTAGGCAGCGCCGTCCTCTTGTGAGGCAGGACAGCGAGGCGGACGATCGGCCCATGACCATGACAACGCTCATCACAGGTGCACACAACGTTCGGGCTCGCCCCAACGGAGCCGTCGCGTGGTGATCCTGGTCACCGGCGGGATGGGGTTCATCGGCTCGCATACCGTGCAGGCGCTGACCGACCTCGGCCACCGTTGCGTCGTGACCAGCCACCGCACTACTCGCGACCTCGGTGACACCGTTGCCATCGAGCACGTCGACGTCGCCGACCGGGACGAGATGGCCGGGCTCGGCGAGCGCCATGAGATCGGCGGCATCATCCACCTCGCAGACCCCGCGCTCGGGCACCTCGGTGACCCACATGCCGGTCTCGCGGACCTCGTCGCCGACATGCGCGCCGGCGCGGAGGCCCTGTTCAATGTGTTGGACTGCGCGATCGTCTGGGATGTAGGGCGCGTCACGGTCGCGAGCACGATCGGGGTCTACGGCGGCCTACCCGACCTGCGCGGCGTCAGCGAGGAGCTACCGCTGCCGATGGCGGCGGCGGGCAACGTGGTCGTGACCTCGAAGAAGAGCGCCGAGCTGGTGCTGTCGCTGGTGCGCGAGCGCGACGTCGATGCGATCGCCGTGCGCCTCCCAGCCGTCTGGGGTCCGCGCGGGCGCAAGGAATCGCGCTTCTTCGCCGCGCCGGGACTCATCCACGCCGCGGTCAACGGCGAGCCGCCCCCGACCGCGTACGCCGACGACGCGATCGACATGCTCTACGTCAAGGACTGCGCGCGTGCGATCGCGCTGCTGCAAACCGCGCCCCGACTGGCCCACCCGATCTACAACATCGGCTCCGGACGCGCGATCTCCAACGCGGAGGTGGCGGCGGCGATCAAGCACGCGGTACCCGGCGTCGAGCTTGACCTCGAGCCCGGCCAGAGTTCCCACGGTGGGGCGGCCTACCTGGATACCACCCGCCTCCACAGTGACACCGACTTCGAGCCGCAGTACGACCTCGACCGCGCCGTCGCCGACTACGTCAACTGGTTACGGCACTAGCGGCCGGGCGGGCGCTCGCCTTCAGCGGGGGACTCAGGTGTCTGCGGAGCTGAGCGCCGCGTCGGCCCGGTGAGGACCGCAACTCGTCGGATGACGGGGGCGGCGCGCTGGTCGCCCGCGTTTGCGGGCGCCTCCCATTCTGCTCGCTGCTCGATCAGCGACCGGATGGGGCGATTGTCCCGGGCCTGCCATGACAGGAATCGCAGGCCGGTCGTCTCATTCGTCAGGTGCATGACCTCAGCCACACCGGCGTAGTGGAAATCCGGGCCGCTGAGCTCAAACCCGGTCCTGGCTCCGACGGTGAGGCCCTTGTCCGCGACGAGCATGCCGCCCTCAGACAGGTTGATGACGTCCTCAACGTCCCGGGATTCGCGGCCGGACCCGATCCTGGCTCGCAAACCTCGAACATCGGTGGTACGCGGGTGCCGGCGGGCGTTGTCCATGATCGTCTCATGTTGACAGCTCGCTGGTGAGGTGCGGCGATCAGGCGCTAGGGATGTGAGGGTCGGGTTTCGATCCAGTCCACGTAGAGCTCGCGCTCGGCGAAAACCACGTCCTCCACCCACACCTACGACGCGATCGTCGCCGCACTCGACCGCCTGCTCGCGGCCAACGTCTCCGCCGGAACGCTCAGACCCGGGCTCAACGCCCACGACGTGATCCTCGCGCTGGCCGGCCTGTGGCAGCTCGACCCGGCCGGTGATTGGAAAGCCCAAGCCGGGCGCATCTACGACATCGTCCTGAGCGGCCTGCGCCAACACAGCGCGCGCTGACGGTTTCGCGTCGCCGGGTCTGCGTTGCGCACGATCGTCGGGAATGAGAGAGTCTGTGGCGTAATGCGGGTGGGACCGGGTGGCGACGCTGCTCTTCTGGAGCGCGATGACGAACGACGTACGCTCGAATGGGCGGTGAGCCAGGCACGCCAGGGCAATGGTGCGGTGGTGGTCATCGAGGGCGTCGCCGGCGTTGGCAAGACGTCCCTGCTGCACCTCGCCGGCACGCTCTGCGCAACGGCGGAGATGCGGGTCCTCAGAGCCCGCGGGTCAGAGCTTGACCGCGCGTTCGGGTTCGGTCTGGTCCGCGGCCTGCTCGAGCGGACGGTGGCCGAGCTACCCGACGTGCGGACCGGAATGCCCGAGCCGGTCGCCGCCATCTTCCGCGCCGGCGCGGCCGATCCGCACGCCGAACCGGACGTGTTCGCCCGGCTGCACGGCCTGTACTGGCTGGTTACCGAGCTGGCCGTAGGCCAGCCTGTCGCGCTGATCGCCGACGACCTGCACTGGGCCGACACCGCGTCGCTGCGCTGGCTCGTCTTCATGGCCGAGCGAATCGCGGAGATCCCGGCGATCATGGTCTGCGCCACCCGGCCCGAGGAGCCCGGCGCCGACCAGGACCTCCTCGACGCGCTGGCCGGCGCCGCCCGGCCGCTCATCCGGCCTGCGCCGCTGTCACCCGCGGCGGCAGGCACGTTCATCAGGGCGCGGATTCCCGACGCCGTCGAGGAGTTCGCGACGGCTTGCCACGCCGCCACCGGCGGCAACCCGTTCCTGCTCGGCGAGCTTGCCTCCGAGGCCGCCGAGGAGCGGCTCGGCGGTTCGGCGGCGGACGCCGACCGCGTCCTGGAGTTCGGCTCCGAACGGGTTGGACGCGCGATCCGGCGCCGGCTGCGGGCTCTGGATGAGGACGTCACCGATGTCGCCCGGGCGGTGGCCGTCCTCGGGCCGCCGGTATCGCTGGATGACGTCCTCGGCCTGACGGGGCTCGCTCGCGCGCCGGCGACCGCGGCGGTCGAAGCGCTGGTCGCCATCAACGTCCTGACCGTCGACCGGGAGCTGGACTTCATCCACCCAGTCGTGCGTGGCGCCGTCTATGGCCAGATCCCGCGGCTCCAGCGCCAGGAGCTCCACGCGCGCGCCGCGGCCCTCATGACGGACCGGGGCGCCGAGAGCGAACGGGTCGCCCGCCATCTTCTCCCGCTGCCGGGCGCCGGCGATCCAGGGCGGGTCGCCACGCTGCGCACGGCGGCTCGGGATGCCGACGCACGCGGCGCCGCCGACGCAGCCATCGCATACCTCCGGCGGGCCGCGGACGAGCCCCCGCCCCAGGACGAGCTTGCCGGCGTCCTGCACGAGCTCGGTCTGGAGGAGGCCGCTGCTCGGCGGCGCGACGACTTCGACACCCACCTCCGGGAGGCGCTGTCGCACGCCCGCGACTCCGAGCAGCGGACCCGGATCGCGCTGGACCTCGGCCGCGCCCTCGCCTCCTGCGGCGAGTTCCGGCTCTCCGTGGAGCTGTTTCACGAGACGCTGACCGCCGGCGTCCCGATCGACGACGCCGAGGCGGTCGCGCTGGAGGCGGAGATGCTGGCGATGGCGTTCCACGAGTTCACCTGCGCGCCGATCGTCGGGCCGTTCTGGGAGCGCCGCTTCGCCGAGCTTGACCGCGGCGACACCATGGCCCCGACGATCCTCGCGCCCCTCACCGTGGCGATCGCCGCCTCCCGCGGCCCCGCCGACGACGCGATCGCGATCGCTGAGCAAGTGCTGGCCTCCGGGGAGCTCGGCGCGCCCAACAGCGTCCTGGTCGGCGCCATCGGCAACGGCCTGATCTACGCCGGCGCGCTGTCCCGCGCCAGCCAGGTCTACGGCGACAGCATCACCGCAGCCACCGGCCGGGGTAACCGGCTGGCCGTCGCCTGGCAGTCGACGATGGCGTCCAAGGCCCGACTGCGGCTGGGCGATATCCGCGGCGCCGAGGCAGACGCCCGGCTGGCACTCGATCTGTTCGAGGTGGGCAGCGGTGACCCGGGCATCGCCTGGTGCGTCGCGCACCTGCTCGACGCGCTGGTGGCCCGGGGCGCCGTGGACGACGCTGAGGACCTGGTGGCCCGCTTCGGCTCGCCGGCGGGAGCCGAGCCCACGCTGCCTTTGGCGCTGTTGCGCACATCCCTCGCGCACTTTCACCTCCTCCGAGGCATACCGACCGCAGCGCTGCGCGAGGCTACCGCGGCCGGTGAGCTCGTCTCTGCCACCATCGCCAACCCGTATTGCTGTGACTGGCGCACCGCGCAAGCACTGGCGCTCGCGGCCCTCGACCGCCCAGACGAGGCCGCCGCGACGGCCGCGGCGGAGCTGGCCAGCGCCCGGACCTTCGGCATTCCAGCGGCGATCGGCGCCTCACTGCGGACCCTCGGTCTCGTGACCGGCGGAGCGGAGGGCGTCGAGATGCTGCGCGCGGCCGTGGTCACACTTGAGGAGACCGACGGCCGCCTCGACCATGCCCGCGCGCTGCTGGCGCTCGGCGTCGCGCTCCGTCACCAAGGCGCCCGCACCGAAGCCCGCGACACTCTGCGCGTTGCACTCGACGAGACTGCCCGCATCGGCGCCAGCGGCCTCGCCGACCGCGCCCACCAGGAGCTCATCGCCGCGGGCGCTCGGCCACGGCGAGACCGGCGCCTGCTGTCAGGACGGGAGTCGCTGACCGCGGGGGAGGATCGCGTCGCGCTCCTCGCCGCAGAGGGCCTGACCAATCGCGAGATCGCCCAGCGCCAGTTCGTGACCGTGAAGGCGGTTCAGTGGCATCTACGCAACATCTACCGCAAGCTCGACGTGTCCTCGCGTGAGGACCTGCCGTCCGCGCTGCACCTGGGGTCCTAGGTCATAACCCTGGGATGGGGTGCCGAGCGACACCGCTCGCTCGGGAGCGGAGGATAGGCCTGCATTCCGGGCCGCGCGGCCACCGCCGGCACGGCGCCTGATCCGAACCCTGAACCCAAGGAGACGCACGACCATGCAACCGGGCCTGGCATCGCTCGAGTACGTGCTGGAGGTCGCGAAGGACTGGACCGTCGCTCGCTTCGCGGCCGCGCAGGACAGCGAGTTCATCCTGGCGTCTCACCGCTTCGAGCTCCACGATCACGGGGTCATCCACTCGATGATCGCCACCGACTCGGCCGAGGGCCGCTCGCCGCTCGACGCCGTCAACTCCGTCGTGCTGCCGACCGCCTGGACCCACAGCACGCTCGTCACCGTGCTGTACGACACTGAGGACGGACCGGTCGCCCGCGAGCAGGAGGCGATCGAGATCCTGGCCATGGACGACTGCGAGGTCCTCGCCGAGGTGGCCTTCATCGTGCGGATCCTCGACGTGCCTCCGTGCCTCGGGCGATTCTGGTCCGCCCAGTGAACCGCTGAATGCGGCGCAGCGCGCAGGTACGCAAGGTCGGTGCATCCTATCTACTACACATGATAGTTTTACGCTGCGTAGTAGATATGCATCATCCTCTAACTCGACAGGAGATCCCTGTGATCAAGCGCTTTGCTCTCGCCGCGACGACGGTCGCGCTCGTGGCTGCCGGATCGGCGGCGACGGCCATGGCCGCCGCCCAACCGAGCGCGGCCCGCCAACACCGTGCCTCCGCGCAGCAGACCCGCCACCGACGAGCCCCGACCCGGCCCGATCCGGTGGTCGCCTTCAACCAACTGCTTCAGCAGGTGGTCACCGCCCCCGGCGCCCAGCCGGCCACGATCCACCCGACCCGCACGATGGCGATCACACAGATCGCGGTCTATGACGCGGTGAACGGCATCCTCGGCCAAGGCCGCCCGATGCTGTTCGCAGAGCGTGGCCCGCGCCACGCGTCGGCCGACGCCGCGGCAGCCGCCGCCGCCCGCACGGCGCTCGACGCACTGCTGCCCACGCAGCGGATGGCGGTCGACGGGTTCTACGCGAACGCGCTGGCGCAGATGGGCTCCAGCGTGGCTGTGCGGGGCGGCGTCCGGTTCGGCGAGCGGGTAGCCCGCGCGGTGCTCGCCAAGCGTGCACATGACGGTGCGTCGGTCACGCCCCCGGTGTTCACGCCTCAGACGGGACCGGGCGAATACCAGCTCACGGCGCCGGCCTTCGCGCCGGCCGGCTTCACTCAGACCGCGCACGTGACGCCGTTCGAGCTGCGCTCCCCGCGCCAGTTCCGGCCAGCTCCGCCGCCCGCGCTGTCCAGCCCCCGGTACGCCGCGGACTTCAACGAGGTCCGCTCGCTCGGCGAGCTGAACAGCACGATGCGGACGGCAGACGAGACGGCGATCGGACGGTTCTGGGGAGCCGCACCCATCTGGATCGTCTGGAACCAGATCGCCGACCAGGCCGCCATCGGTATGGGCAACAGCCTGGAGCAGAACGCCCGGCTCTTCGCGCTGCTCGACACGACGCTCGCTGACGGAGCGATCGCGCTCTACGACGCCAAGTACGCCGATCATCGCTGGCGGCCGATCACGGCGATCACCGCGGCGGACCAGGGCAACCCGAACACGACCGCGGATCCGAACTGGCTGCCCCTGGCCAACACGGCCAACGACCCCAGCTACCCCGGGGCCCACGCCGAGTTCAGCCAGGCCGCCGCGATGGTCCTCCAGGACTTCTTCGGCACCGACGTGTTCGGCTTCTCGCTGAGCAACGCGACCGTCGGCATCACGCGGTCGTTCGACAGCTTCTCGCAGGCCGCCGATGAGGCGTCCGCGAGTCGCATCTTCGCCGGACAGCACTTTCGCTACGACGAAGACGCTGGGCAGACCCTCGGCGGCCAGGTGGCGAGCTTCGTGCTCGACCACGCCTTCGTGCCCGCCCGCCGCGGTCGCTAGCAACCCACGGGCTCGGGCGGTCGGCGGACCGCCCGAGTTCGCCTCCTCCTGAGGCGGTCTTGTCCTCTGGGGTGGGGCGCTGGTGGGAGGGGTCCCGTGCGGTGGTGGCACGGGGCGCTGGTCAAAAGGCGGGGCTTGGGAAAGGTGCCTGGGCGGATCTGTGAGAGCCTCTGCCTCTCAGGGCCGCGCCGGTCGACGCTCGTAGTAGGCAAACCCACCCACGGGCCGCCCGAACCTCGTCGCGGGGCTCCTGACCTTGGTGTTCTAACCGCGCGCGATCAGAGCCCGCCGGCCAGCCGCTTGAGCTGGCGGCGGCGCGCGGGGTCCAGCGTGTCCAGGCTCTTGGCGAAGTGCGCGAGCGCGACGTCGCCGAACTCGTCGACCAGGCCGCGCACCTGAGCCCCCGCCCGCAGCTCCTGGTATTCCTGCCGGGTGAGGCGCGGCACGTAGCTGTCGGTGCGGCCGGCCCGCGTCCGGTCCAGGAGCTCCTTGTCATTGAGGCGCCGCATCACAGTCATGTACGTGGTGTAGGCCCGCGGCGGATCGGCCTTGCGGTTGAGGGCCTCCATCACGCTCCGGACGGTCGCCGTCTCCTGGCGCCAGACCTCGTCCATGATCTCCGCTTCCAACTCGTGCAGGACCGGCGGCGCAACGGGGGAGCCCGCCGGCGGCTCAGCGGGGCGTCGCGACCGTGCCATGGCGCGACAGCATAGTCCCGGTGCCGGGTACGACCGAGGGGGCGCAACGGCGGACCGACCCGCTGCCGCCCCCAGGACAGCTCAGGTCGGCCCGCCGCCGCGCCCCCTCGGGTCAGCGGCCGGCTTTCCCCCACCTTCAGGTCATGCCGCGCGCCCCTGCCGCCGTGGCCCCCGTGCCCCGTTCCCCCACTCTGTGCCGTCCCGGGCTTGGCGCCCGAGGGCGCTGCAGCAGGCGGACGACAGTTGGTAAGCGTGCCGCCAGCGGCGAGCGGCCTCGAGGTCGCCAAAGCGCACTGCCTCGGCGAACCGCCGGGCGGTGTAGGCGGTCATGTCCGCCTGGCGCTCCAGGAGTTGCTGGGCGTGCCTGCGAGCTGCGTAACCGACGCTCATCGGACCCTCTGCGGCCGAGGCCCGGGACCGAGAGCGCTCGCCAGTGGCAGACGCAGGACCAGATGGGCGAGCAGGAGCACGATCGTGCCGACCTCGAGGGCGATGGACACGACGATCGCGCTTCGGTAGCCGCTCTCCATGAACCCGAAGAGACCGGTGCTCTCGCTCACGATCACCCCGGCGAGCGATCCCGCCGCCACGGCGATGCCGCCGGCGCTCAGCAACGGAATCGCGAGCCGTCCCAGGCGGCCGGGCAGTCTCTCCACGGGCGCGCTCAACCCCACCGCCAGCACGGCGGCGGAGATGAAGTTGAGCAGGAACAGCGTGCCGATTGTGGGGACCGCCGAGTAGGACTCGGCCGAGTACTGCTGCAGGTGGTCCAACCCCACCGCCAGCAGCGCGAGCGCCCCGCCATACCGAGCCACGATCGCCCCGGCGCGGGGCGTCCGCGACGGCGACGGGGCGGTCGCCTCAGCCATTGCCGTCGTCATCGATCTTGTTGCCGCTCGGCGCCAGCACGTACCACTCAGCACCGAACTGGTCCAGGCCCTGCCCCTTGGTCTCCCCGGGCTTGGCGTCGCCGGCGTACGTGTAGAGGGGATGGCCGGCGTAGGTGACGACACTGGCCCCGCCCGGCTGCTTGGCGACGCTGAGCTTGGCGGCCGACAGGCCGGACCCCGCCACGACCTTGGTCGCGGTCAGCGGCGGCCAGATGCTGGCGCAGGCGCCCGAGCATGCGCTGGTCATGCCCTTGTCCTTCTCGAACAGGTAGAGCGTGCGGCCCTGTGCGTCGACGAGAACGTTGCCGAGGCCCGTGTGCCGGGCCGCGATGGTGTCGGCCTGCGTCGAGGCGGCCGAGGTCGCCGCCGCGGCCGGCGCAGCGTAGCCCGAGCCGGATCCGGCTGAGTTGCTACCCGCCGAGCCGCACCCTGCGGCGATCAGCGCCAGTCCCGCCACCGCGACCGGGACACCGAAGGACATTCGCTTCTTCATGGTTGATCTCCTGATTTTCCAGGGGCACTTACACCGTGCCCGCATCTACTGTGTCACGTAGTACTACAATATGTAGTTGATACTTGTCAAGCGACGGTTGCCAATCGGAGTGACTTTTACTACGCTGCGTCGTATGTCGAGCTTCCCCGCCGTACCCACCCCGGCCGTTCCCGCACTGCACGCGCTGGAAGCCGAGACCATGAACGCGCTTTGGGACATGCATGAGGCCACAGTCCGCGAGGTGATGGACGCGCTCAACCGCACCGCCGAACGGCCGCGGGCGTACACGACATACATGACGATCCTCGGACGGCTCAACACCAAGGGCCTGCTGGCACGGCGGCGCGAGGGCAAGACCGACTTCTATGCGCCGGTGCACTCGCGCGCCGAGTACGCGGAGCTCCGCGCGGCGGCGGAGGTGGAGGCGCTCGTCGACGCGTACGGCGACGTCGCCCTCAGCCACTTCGCGCGCCACATGGCAGGCCTGGATCCGCGGCGGCGGGACGCGCTGGAGCAGATGGCCCGTGCCCGCTGAGCATCGCGCGCGCCACGCGGAGTCCCGTCGGGTGTACCGGTGGCTGCTGGCCCTGGGCGTGGCGGGTCTGGGCCTGTGCGCGCTCGTCCTCGCCGCCGGCATCCACTCCGTGCGCGTCGCGCCCGGTGCCGCCCACCGCGTCGACCTCGCCGGCGTGCGGCTGACCTATCCGGTGGTCAACGCGGCCGCGGTGCTGCTCCTCGGCCTCGCCGTACTTGGCGGTGCCGTCCTGCTCGTGACCGCCCGTGCGGCATGGCGGCAGGTGCAGGCGACGCGGCGCATGACCCGAAGCCTCCCGGTCATCCGCCGGCTCGCCGGGCAGCCGAGCGTGCTGCTCGTCGCCGCCGACGCACCGGTCGCCTTCTGCGCGGGCTGGCTGCGACCGCGGGTGTACGTCTCGACAGGCGTGCTGGACCGGCTGTCGGACCGCGAGCTACAGGCCGTCCTGGCCCACGAACGGCAGCATCGGGCCCTGCGCGACCCTCTCCGGCTGGCCGTCGGTCGCGTGCTCTGCCAGGCCCTGTTCTTCCTCCCGGTGATCGGTGCCCTGCACTCTGACTACGCCGACGCGGCAGAGCTGACCGCCGACGCGGCGGCGTTGGTCGCGCTCGACGGCGCCGGCGGCGCTCTGGCATCGGCAATGCTCACCCTCGGCGCGGCCGGCGACGGAGAGGTCGCCATCTCGTCGCGCCGGGTCGACGCGTTGCTCGGGCAGCCGGTGGACTGGCAACGCCCGCGCCTGCTTCTCAGCACCGGGCTGGTGACGCTGGCCCTGCTCGTCGCGCTCGTGTGGCGCGCAAGCGCGGGTGCCTCGATCGAGGCCAGCCTCAACCTCCCCATCGCCAGCTCGCAGCCGTGCATTCTGGTGCTGGCACTGGTACCGGTCCTTGCTGGGATCGCCGCCGCGCTCACGAGGCGCCCCGTGCGCGCCCGCGGGGACGCACGACTCGCCCACAGCTGAGCAGCTGCCCGACGGCCCTGTACGCCGCCGGCCACGACGGCCACGCCGGCGGTCTTAAGCAGGTGGTTGCTCATCTACTACATGATTTAGTACTATGATCTGTAGTAGATACTCGACCAGAAGGAAGCCGCCGTGGGACACACGTCGTGGGTGCAGTCATGAGCCACCTGATCGCAGGCCGCGCCCAGATGGGCACCTCCTTGGCCTTTCACCTGAGCTTCGCGGTGTTCGGAGTAGGGCTGCCGCTGATGATGCTCATCGCCGAGGGCATGCATCTGCGCAGCGGCGACCCCACGTGGCGGGCGTTGGCGCGCCGGTGGTCCAAGGCGTTCGCGATCCTGTTCGCGGTCGGCGCCGTCTCGGGCACCATCATCTCCTTCGAGCTGGGCTTGCTGTGGCCGGGGTTCAGCCGGATCGCGGGCCGGATCATCGGCCTGCCCTTCTCCCTGGAGGGATTCGCGTTCTTCTTGGAGGCGATCTTCCTTGGCATCTACCTGTACGGGTGGGACCGGCTTTCGCCACGCGCGCATTGGCTCTCCGGGGTGCCCGTCGCGGTCTCGGGCGTCGCTTCGGCCTTCTTCATCGTCACCGCCAACGCCTGGATGAACGTGCCGCGCGGCTTCACGCTCAGCCACGGCCACATCACGCACATCGATCCGGTGGCGGCTCTGTTCAACCCAGCCTGGCCGACCGAGACCGCGCATATGGTGTTCGGAGCGCTGCTGGCGACGGCGTTCGGCGTCACCTCGGTGTATGCCGTCGGCATGCTGCGAGGCCGGCGTGACAGCTACCACCGCCACGGGCTGGCACTCGGCATGAGCGCGGCCGCCATCCTGGCTCCGCTGCAGCTGGCGGTGGGTGATCTGCTGGGCCGCACGGTCGCGCAGAACCAGCCCGCCAAGCTGGCTGCCATCGAGGGGCAGTTTCAAACCGAGCACGGCGCGGGACTCAACCTCGGCGGCTTCCCCGTCCCCGGTCACGAGCACGCGATCATCAACCTGCGAATCCCCAACGTCCTGAGCCTGCTGGCCTTCGACGACCCGCACGCCACCGTCCGCGGTCTGGCCACGTTTCCCAAGGCCGACCAGACGCCGCTCGCCCTCCCCGTCCGCCTCTCGTTCCTCGGGATGGTCGGGATCGGGACCTTCCTCATCGGGCTGTCGGTCTGGTACTGGCTGCGGCGGCGCCGCCAGGGTAACGACCCCGCCCAGCCCGACCGCCTGACCCTGGTCGCGCTGGTCGCCGCGGGGCCGCTGGCATTCCTCGCCAACGAGCTCGGCTGGATGGTGACCGAGTTCGGGCGCCAGCCGTGGGTCATCTACGGGGTGCTGCGCACCGACCACGCGATCACCACGGCGCCGGGCCTCGGCGCGATCTTCGCCGGCTTTGCCCTCGTCTATGTCGTGCTGTCGGCGATGACCGTGTGGCTGCTGCGCCGGTTGGCCACCGGCGCGCCGGCCGTCCTCCGGTCCGCTCGTGACATGGCGGTGGCGGCATGACGCTCGCTGACGTCCTCATCGCCGTCATCTGGAGCGGCCTCACCGCCTACGCGGTGCTCGGCGGCGCCGACTTCGGCGCCGGTGTACTCCACCTCGTCTCCCCCACCCACCTCACGGGGCGCCGGCGCCAGGAGTCGATCACCGCCGCGATCGGTCCGGCGTGGGAGGCCAACCACGTGTGGCTCATCTTCGTGCTGACCGGGCTGCTCACGGCGTTCCCTGACGCGTTCGCGGCGCTTGGGTCGGCCGTGCTGGCGCCGGCGAGTCTCGCGCTCGTCGCAATCGTGGTCCGCGGTGCCACGCTGGCGTTCGGCGGCCAACTGACGGTCGCCGACCGCCTCCAGCGCCCGGTGCGGCTGGCCTTCGGGCTGGCCAGCGCGGTCGCGCCGCTGGTCCTGGGGGCCCTCGCCGGCGGTCTCGCCCGCCAGCGCGTGATCGTCGACGCGCAGCACGTCCGTTCAGGCGGCGGAGCCGGGCTGTGGCTGGGCTGGTTCCAGCTGACAACAGGGCTGATGGCGGTCGCGGCGTGCACCACCGTGGCCGCGGTGCTGCTCGCCGCCCGGTCCAGTGCGCGGGCCGAGGAGCGACTGGCGCGTGACTTTCGCCGCCACGCGATGTGGGCAACCGTGGCCACCGCCACGCTCGCCGCCGCCGCGCTGGCGCTGTCCTGGAGCGAAGCGCCGCGTCTCTACTCCGGCCTCACCGGGCGTGGCCTCCCCGCCGTGATCGTCGCGTTCGCCGCGCTCGCGGCGACTGCCGCTGCCCTGCGCCTTCGGCGTGACCGATGGGCGCGCGGCGCTGCAGTCCTGGCCATGGCCGGACTGGTATGGGGCTGGGGCCTGGCCCAGTTTCCCCGGCTGGTAGGGCCGCGCATCACCGTTGCATCCAGCGCCGCGCCCGCGCCCGAGCTGCACGCGATCGCCATCGCGCTTGGCGCCGGGGCGGTCCTGCTGCTGCCGTCGCTGTGGCTGTTGCACGGCGCCTTTCGGCGTGCCGCCGCGGAGGTGACGCGATGAGGCGCCGACCGATTCTCCGCGCTCCGATTGAGCCACTGGCGGCCGCCGCTGCGGCGGTCGTCCTCCTGGTAACCGTGTCCCCGTGGGCGCTCGGCTTCAGCGGCAGTCATGCCGCCGTCGCCGGGCACATCGCCTTCGCCATGGCCTTCGGGCCGATCGCCGTGCTGGTCTCAGCGCTCCCGGCGGCCGCACTGAGCACCGCCGTCGGCGGCGTCTGGCTGGCGGCGAGCCCCTGGGCGCTCGGGTACGCGTCGGTGGGCTTCGGTGCATGGAGCGCCGACCTGGTCGGGGGCATCGCCCTGGTCGCGCTGAGCGCCGCCGCTCGCCGAGCCGGTGAACCGCCTCGCCCGCGCGACGTGCCGGCGATCACGGACGTGGACTGGCCATGACCGCGCTCACCTGGCGGTCGCAGACGACGGTGCTGGCAACCCCCGAGCACGTCATCGACACCCTGACTGACACCGCCGCGTGCGCTCGCTGGTCGCCGGTGCCGTTTGCGGTCGAGGGTGGCGGCAGTCACCGCTTGGCGCCAGGGACGATCCGGCGCGTCACCGGCCGCCTGCTCGGCGCGCCGGTGCGGTTTCACCTGCACACGCTGGAGGCCAACCCACGGCGGCTGCGGCTGCACGCGCGCGGGCCCATTGAGATCCGCGTCGCGTACGCGCTGACACCGGTGGCCGAGGGCTGCGCCATCGACGCGCGCGTCTCCATCGACCGGCCGCGCAATCCACTCGGTCGCCTCGTCGGGCGCACCACCGGGCTGATGCTCGCCTCCGGCGCGCTCGACGCGACGCTGCGCCGCATCGCGCGCGAGGCCGAGCGGTCGGCGCGCCGGCGTCTCCCGAAACGGCTGTCGTGAGCGAGCGCAACCGTCGCGGTCACCCGCACGGAGAGCTCGTGCCCGACGCCGACGCGATGACCTTGCTCAGCCGCGCGCTGGACATGGCGCGACGCCGCCTGCGCTACCGCATCGGCGCGGTGCTGATCGTGGCGGCGACGGTGGTGGCAGCGCTGGTGTTGGTCCGCTGACGCAGTCAGGACACCAGCACGTCGGGCGAGGTCGCGTCGTACTCCGGGATCCAGCCGGCGCCGCGACCTTCGGTGTCGCGGCCGAAGCGGCGGCGCAACCCGATGGTGAGGTCGCGCCTGAGCGCTGCCAACGGGGAGCTGAGGTGGTTGCTCTGCCCCCGTTCGCGTGCGGCGAGGACCACCCTGCTGGCCCGCGGCCTGCGGGTGCGCTCGTAACGGGTGAGCGCCTGCTGGGGATCGTCCGGCTCGGCCTGGAGCGCTGTGGCGAGCACCGCGCCGTCTTCGATCGCCTGACACGCGCCCTGGCCGAGGTACGGGAGCATCGGATGGGCGGCGTCGCCGAGTACGGTCACCCGACCCTTGGTCCACTGCGCGATCGGGTCGCGGTCGTAGAGCGCCCACTTGTACCAGGTGTCTCCGGCGGCGAACACTCGCAGTAGGGACTCGTGCCATCCGGAATAGCGGTCGAGCACCTCCTGGCGCTCGCACTCGTTGATCCACGACTCGTGTCGGTAGTGCTCGTCGTCGTAATGGGCGACGACGTTGATGAGCTCAGTGCCGCGCAGTGGATAGAGCACGACCGTCCCATGCGGACCCAGCCACTGGGCATTGTCGGTGGAGGGTGGCTCGCCGGAGACCGCGTCGCGCGGGACCACGCTGCGGTAGCAGATCTTGCCGGTGAATCGCGGATCGTCGGGGCCGAACAGCGCCGCGCGAACCCGGGAATGGATGCCGTCGGCGCCGATGATGACGTCGGCCTCGATCTCGCTGCCATCCTCGAAGCGGGCAACGGCGCTGTCAGGGTGCGACTCGACCGTGGTGCAGCGCGCGCCGAGGGTGACGCAACCCGCGAGAAGGCGCGCAGCGAGGACGTCAAGCAGGTCGGCGCGGTGGACGGTCGCCCCCGTCAGCCCGTAGGTCTGCGCCTGCTGAGCGCGGCTGATCTTGGAGATGGCACGGCCGGTTCTGGCGTCGCGCGTCACCATCCACTCCGAGCGGCCGGCGACCTTTCGCACGGCATCCTCCACCCCGATCATCCTCAGCACGCGCATGGCGTTGGGGTGAAGCGCCACGCCGGCGCCGATCTCCTTGAGCTCCGGCGCCGCCTCGTACACGGAGACCTCGACCCCCGCCTGGGCGAGAGCGCAACCCGCTGTCGCCCCGCCGATGCCCCCGCCGATGATCGCCACGCGGGTCATACGTGAGACCGTATCTGCTTCGCCACAGCCACGGTTCCACGGCTCCATTCTCGGTTGGGTTTACCGTTTGCGCATACGACTCCCGGACGTCAGGCCTGCCAGAGGGGCGGCAACGTGGGCTCGATCATTCTGCTTGCGCTAGCCGCGGCCGTGTATCCGCAATTGCTTGCGGTGGTCGTGATCGTCCTCACGCGCCCGAATCCGCGACCGCTCCTGTGGGCCTGTTATCTCGCGAGTCTGCTCGTGAGCGTCGGCAGCAGCATCCTCTTTCTCGTGGCCTTCCATTCCCGCGAGAGCGTCGCCGGCACGACTTCCCAGCGGGTCGGTCCGGCGGCCTATCTCTCATTCGGCGTCATCGCGGTGCTGGTCGCCGCCCTGATGGGGACTCGCCGCGGACGAGAGCTCTTCGATCGGGCCGGACCGGCGCTGCACCGGAGAGAGCGGCGCCCACGACCGGGCTCGGCCGCCGCGGCAAGGACGCGTGCGCGGGCAGAGCAGGCGCTCAGCGAAGGCTCAATCGTGGTCGCCTGTGTCGTCGGCGCCCTGCTGGCGGTCCCCGGCCCGTTCGATCTCGTCGCTCTGGGACGCCTTTCGAGAGGCGGCTACGGGCTGATCGTCGCGGCGGTTCTGATGGTCATCTTCGCGCTGATCAAGTTCATCCTGATCGAGGTCCCGATCGCGGGGTACGCGATCGACCCCGACCGCACCTCGGTCGCGGTCGACCGCTTCTCGCATTGGATGCAGGCCAATAAGCGCGCAGGGATCACGGCGGTCGTCGGCCTCCTGGGGATCGTGTTGATCGGCCGGGGGATCTCAGGACTCAGCTGAGTCATCTCGGCCGGCCGGCTGAGTCATCTCGGCCACTGGCTGAGTCATCTCGGCCGCGGGAGGTCGTCCGAAGCTTTCTACGGATCTGATCGAGCTGGTCGCGCAGCGTCTGCCAGCGCGCGGCCGCCTCGCTGATGAAGGTCTCCCACTCGCGCCGGACCTCATCGTCAGGCGGACGCTCGCCGGCGCGAATCCGGCCCAGCTCATCGAACACCTCGCGTCCGACGGCCGCCGACGCGACCAGAACCACCATGAAGCCGAACAGCGCCGAGATCATCGCGAACACCGCGCCGATGGCCCCGTAGCGACTCGCGTACGAACTGAACAGGTGCGGCACGTACAGAGCGGCCCCACCGAAGTAGACGGCGAGCGCCATGCTGGCGACAACGGCAAACGGGGCGAGAGTTCTCCACGCGATCCGTTTCGCGCTCAGGACACGGCCGCTCCAGGCGAGGAAGATCGCGGTCAGGGGGGCGACCAGCAGGTTCGCGCCAACCTGGACGCGACTGTGTCCGATCTGCCGGTGGGCCACGCCGCTGATCACCAGATAGGCGATCAGTCCCGCAATCCACAGCAGGTCGTTGAAGGTGTTGCGGACGCTCAACGGCCGCAGCTCCCACGTTCGCTCGAACAATCGCTGGGTGCCCCGGGCGAAGCTGAGCACGGCGACCACCAACAGCAGCGCGCCGAGCACGCCGACGTCGGTGTTCATCGCGGTCGCCGGTGCGAGCGTCTCCCTGACCGCCTCGGCTCCGCCACCCGTCAGGGCGTAGCGATCGATGATCCATCGCGCGGCGTCCTCGGCCTGGACATGTGGCACCAACGCTCCGGCCAGGATCGCAAGCGGGATCAGAGCGGTGAGCGTGCTCGAGGCCAGCGCCATCGCCCGGTCGAAGCCGGCGATGAGTTGGAAGCGGTTCAAGACGCGCAGCAGGAACGCTGGGCGCAGCCAGAAGGTCAGCGTCCGCACGAACCGCGTGCGGTCGACCGGAACCCTCGCGGTCATCCCGCCGGCCGTGAGATCAGCATGTCGAGGCCGAGGCGCGCGGACAGGAACTTGGCCACAAGCTGCCCTTTGACGCTGTTGCCTTCGCGGTCAAGCGGTGGGGCAAAGGTTCCCATGCCGCCTTTCCCGGGAGAGACGGTGACGATCCCGCCGCCGATCCCACTCTTGGCCGGTAGCCCGACGTCATATAGCCATTCGCCCGAGGCTTCGTACAAGCCCGCCGTGAGCATCACGGCAAGCGTGTAGTGGCAGATGCGTGGGTCGATCACCCGGTCTCCGGTGACGGGATTGACGCCGCCGTCGGCGAGTGTCGCTCCCATTACGGCAAGGTCTCTGGCAGTCACGCGCAGGCAACACTGCCGTGTGTACAGCTCCACGGCATCACCCGACGGGCAGTAGAGGCGATCAAAGCTCTCGAGGAGTCGCGCGATGCTCTGGTTGCGCGAGTTGGAGGCCGACGCGGAGGCGTACACCTCGTCGTCGAGCGAGAGCTCTCGCCCAGCAAAGCGCGAGAGCCCGTCATGGATGAAGCGCCACCTCTCCTCAACGGTCTTCCCCGCCCCCAGGCTGGTGGCCGCGATCGCCCCCGCGTTGACCATGGGATTCGTCCGGCCGTCGGCCGACCGCTCGACCGCGGAGAGCGAGTTGAACGGCAGCCCGGTGCTGTTGACTCCCAGCCGTTCTCGCGCCGTGTCAGGGCCGATCAGCTCGCACACCAGCGCGAACACGAACGGCTTCGAGACGCTCATGATCGTGAACTCGTGGTCGGCGTCCCCGGCCGCAACCGTCGCGCCAGAGGTTCCGACCACGCACACGCCGAAGAGGTCGGCGGGAACGCTGGCGAGCGCGGGATATGCCTGCGAGTTCTCGCCGTCGCGATTTGCCCGGTAGCGGTCATGGGCCTCGCGCACCAAGCTCTGCACGAGGGCGCGCTCCGGCAGCTCCCCGGTCGAGACGAAGGCGTCGCCAGCGGGACCATCGACTGCACTCGACACATCAACCCTCCGGCTCGCAACTCTACGAATGCGCCCTCCGGACGCTGGCCCGGATGCTCGCACGACCGCCGTAGCGGCGCGTCCGGGCGAGGGCAGTTGATCAGCCCACGGCGAGGGCCTCGCGGACGCGCTTGACCGTGGCGCCCGGGCGGACGTGCGCGCCCGGGGCGAGCTGCGCGACGCGGACCTCCTCGATCAGCCACATCGCGTCCCTGCGTCCGGCAGCCTGAGCCTCCAGCTGGTGGATCGTGGCCATTCGCTCGACGATCTGCGGCGACGCGGCTCGGCAGCCGCTCCAGGCGCTGCGTAGCAGCGCGCAGGTAGCGCTCGACGTCACCCAGTCGCGCCAGGCCCGTGCTCGCGAGCATCCCGGGGTAGACGAGCCGGCCCAGCTGACGGGCGACGTCCTCCCGTGCCGGGCCGAACGCGGCGCTCGCCGGGAGCGTGTCGAGCTGCTCGCGGACGGTCCCTGCCGCCTCGAGGATCGATCCGAGCGCGACCAATACATCGAGCGTCGTGGGCCGGAGGTTCCCGCGGACGTGCTCACTCAGCGCCGCAAAGGCCTCGGCGTCCCACGCCGGTCCACCGCCACTCTCGATGAGCGCGTCGAGCGCCGCGTCGGTCGCGTCATCGATGACCGCGTCCAGCGTGGCGTGGGGCGCGGCGGCGAGCCTGAGGGTGAGCTGAGTGCCGAGCTGGCCGATCACCCACGAGCGCGGCGAGGGAACGGTGAGGCGCAGCAGCCGCCGGGTCCCGCGAGCCATCGTCCCGGCCTGATCGTCTGCCGTCTCGCAGACGCGCACCCCGACTGCGTCGCCCTCGTCGACCAGCGCCGGGAAGCCACGCAGGCCGCCCGGGAGGTCGACCGTGCGCGGCAGCGACGGGATGTCGAAGCTGCGCATCCCGTGGCGCGCGAGGGCCGGCGCGGCGGTCGCCAAGCGCGCCGTCAGTTGCGGCCGCAGCTGATCGCGCAGCGCGTCGAGGGATTGGCCTGACGCGAGCACCGTCCCGTCCTCGTCCTCGACGCTGAAGGTCATCCGCAGATGCGCGGGCAGACCATCGAGTGACCAGTCGCCGGGTTCGATGCGCACGCGGCGCGTCCGCTCGATCTCCGCGGCGAGTACCTCCAGCAGCGGGCCCGAGCGCGGCTTGACGCTGGCGAGAAGGGCGGTCGCGGTGTCGGGGATGGGAACCAGTGACGTGCGCAGTCGCTTCGGCAACGCGCGCAACAGCGCGACGAAGAGCTCTGAACGAAACGCGGGCACGAGCCATTCGAAGTTGGTATCGCGGACCGCGCCGAGCGACGTCAGCGGGACGTGGACCGTGACGCCGTCGGCCGCCGAGCCGGGATCGAAGCGGTAGGACAACGCCAGCTCGAGCGGTCCTTGCCTCCAGATCGCCGGCCGGTCACCGCCGTCGCCCGCGACCTCACCCTCGATCAACATCTCCATCGGGTAGTCGAGCAGCGTCGGCTGGGTCTGGCGCGCCTGCCTCCACCAGCGATCGAAGTGACGACCGCTCACGACGTCCTGCGGGACGCGCTGCGTCAAAGAACGCCGCCCGCTTCGCCTCGCTCGCGAGCAGGTCGCGCCGTCGCGCGCGCGCCTCCAGTACCTCGACCTCCTCCACGCGGCGCTCGTTCTCCCGCATGAAAGCGTGGCGCTGATCCCAATCACCCTCGACGAGCGCGCGGCGGATGAACAGCTCGCGCGCGGCCGCCGGGTCGATGCGCGAATACTGGACCGTTCGCGATCCGACGATCGGCAGGCCGTACAAGGTCACCTGCTCGGACGCGACGACGGCGGCACGGCGACGGTCCCATCGGGGCTCGCCGTAGGAGCGCTTCACGAGATGCTCGGCGAGCGGCTCGACCTGCTTGACATCGACCGCGGCTGCCGTCCTGCCCCACAGCCGCGTCGTCTCGACCAGCTCGGCGACCATCACCCACGACGGGCCGCCTCGCGCAAGCGCCGACCCAGGGAAGATCGCGAACTTCGCCCCGCGCGCGCCGGTGTACTCGCGCGTCCGCGGTCCTTGAACCCGAGGTGCGAGAGCAGTCCGGAGAGCAGCGCCGCGTGGATCTCCGGCCCCTCCGCTGGTGAGTCGTTGAGCGTCAGCCCGACCTCGCGCGCGGCGTCTTCGAGTTGAGCGACGAGGTCCTGCCACTCGCGGATGCGCAGGTAGTGCAGGAACTCGGCCTTGCAGCGCTTGCGCAGCTGCGAGCGCGAGAGCTCGTCGCCCAGCCCGCGCACGTAGCCCCAGAGGTTCACGTAGGCGAGGAAGTCCGACGTCTTGTCGGCGAAGCGAGCATGGAACTGGTCGGCCTGCAGCGCGCTGCTCGGTGGGGCGCTCGCGTGGATCCTGGATCGACAGCGCCGCGGCGATCACGATCACCTCGCGGACGCAGCCGAGCCTGTCGGCCTCCAGCACCATGCGACCAAAACGCGGGTCGATCGGAAGCCATGCGAGCTTGCGCCCGAGCGGCGTGAGTGGCTCCGCGGCCGCCGGATCCAGAGCCCGCAGCTCGTGCAGCAGCGCGACGCCGTCGCGCACCTGGCGGCGATCGGGCGCCTGCAGGAAGGGGAACGCCTCGATGTCCCCCAGCCCGAGCGAGGCCATCTGGAGGATCACGCTGGCGAGGTTTGTGCGCAGGACCTCGGGGTCGGTGAACTCCGGCCGCGCGTTGAAGTCGTCCTCTGAGTAGAGCCGGACGCAGATGCCGTCGGCCACGCGGCCGCAGCGGCCCTTGCGCTGGTCAGCCGACGCGCGCGAGATCGGCTCGATCGGCAGCCGCTGCACCTTGAGACGCGTGCTGTAGCGCGAGATCCGCGCGAGCCCGGTGTCGACGACGAAGCGGATGCCGGGAACCGTGAGCGATGTCTCGGCGACGTTCGTCGCGAGCACAACGCGCCGAGGTTGGCGGCTCTTCTTTGAGCCGAAGACCTTCTGCTGTTCGGCAGCGGCGAGCCGCGAGTACAGCGGCAGCACCTCCACGCCCGGGCCCAGCCGCCCCGTCAGCAGCTCCGCCGCATCGCGGATCTCCCGTTCTCCGGAGAAGAACGCGAGCACGTCGCCGTCGCGCTCGCCGAGCAGCTCTTCGACCGTGTCCGCGAGCGCGTCGAGCACCTCCTCGTCCTCCCGCGGCGCCCGGTAGCGGACTTCGACCGGGTACGTGCGGCCCGAGACTTCGACGATGGGCGCGCCGCCGAAGTGCTCGCTGAAGCGCTCAGGGTCGATAGTCGCGCTCGTGATGATCAGCTTGAGGTCGGGTCGCCGCGGCAGGATGCGGTGCAGGCAGCCGAGCAGGAAGTCGATGTTGAGCGAGCGTTCGTGCGCCTCGTCGACGATCACGGTGTCGTAGCGGCGCAGGAGCGGGTCACGGCGGATCTCGGCCAGCAGCAAACCGTCCGTGACCAGTCGGACCAACGTGTCCTGCGAGCCGCGATCGTCGAAGCGGACCGCGTAGCCGACGGCGCCGCCAAGCGGGACATCGAGCTCGTCGGCGATCCGCTGTGCCACGGTCCGCGCCGCAATCCGTCGTGGTTGGGTGTGAGCGATGGCCCCGCGCACGCCACGCCCGAGCTCGAGACAGAGCTTGGGCAGCTGGGTCGTCTTACCCGAGCCGGTCTCCCCGGCCACGACGACGACCTGGTGATCGCGGATCGTGGCGAGCAGATCGTCGCGACGTGCGGATACCGGCAGCTGCGGCGGGTAGGAGACCTCGGGAACCGACGCCCGCCTTCGCTGTACCCGGGCCTGCGCCTCGGCAAGCTGTCGCTCAAAGCGCGCCTCACCTTTCGCGTCGCCCCGACGAAGCCGGTGCGCCTGGCGGCGAAGGCGGTGCTCATCCCGCAACGTCAGCTCTCCAAGCACCGTCTCGTCGGCCATCCCCATCGAGAATAGGCCGCGACGATTCGGCGGTTCACACGCTCCGAGCGGCGAGCGAGCCGACGAGGACGGCGTACACGTTGATCGGTTCGGTCTTCCCCTTCACCAGGACCTCGCCCTGCGATTCGACCGCGATGTCCTCGCCCAGGCCGTTCCGCGTGTTCTCGTTGATGAGGATCGGCTGCTTGGCGACCTTGGTGTGTGACTCGAGCCGCGCGGCGACGTTGACCGTGTCGCCGACGCACGTGTAGGTCGCGCGCTGCTGTGTCCCGGTGTAACCGGCGACGACCCGTCCCGAGGCGATCCCGACGCCGATCTGGATCTGCACCTTGCCCCGCCCCGCCTGCTCCTCGTTGAACAGGCGGATGAGGTCGACCATCTGCCTCGCCGCGAGCACCGCGGCCCGCCGATGATCCTCGCGTGGCAAGGGCGCGCCGAAGATCGCCATCAGGCCGTCGCCTGCGATGTCGCTCACGATCCCGCCCTCGCCGTTGATCGCGTCCATCATCAGCATGTAGTAGTCGTTCAGCAGGCTGATCGTCTCCGCTGGGTCCTGGGCCTCGGCGATCGTCGTGAACGAGCGGATGTCGCAGAACATCGCCGACGCGTCGACGTACTTGCCGCCGAGGGAGAACCCCGACGTGAGCAGATCCTCAGCTACCTCTTTGGTGGCGAATTTGCTGATCAGCTCACGCTGCTGATCGCGCAGCCGCTTCTTCTCGAGGCTCGCGTTGATTCGCGCGTTGAGCAGTACGTGGTTGACGGGCTTGGTGAGGTAGTCCTCCGCGCCCATCTCGAGGCACCTCACGACACTGTCGAGCTCGTCAAGCGACGACGTCACCACCACGGGGATGTCGCGTAGATGTGGGTCGCCCTGGAGCTCCTCCAGGACTCCGTAGCCGTCGAGCTCGGGCATCAGGACGTCGAGCAGGATCAGGTCGAAGCGCCGGCGCCGCAGCAGGTCAAGCGCCTCTGTGCCGTCTTCGGCGAAGACCACGGTGTGCCCGTCCTGCTCGAGCCCGCGACCGAGCAGGAGCCGATTGACGCGATTGTCGTCCGCAATCAGGATCGTGCCGGCCCTGGGCGGGGAGCCGCTCACGAAACGGGCTCCGATCGAAGGGACGCCAGGGTTTCCTGGAGCGTCCGATACCCCTGCTCGATCTGGTCCACGAGCTGCGAGATGCCGTCGAGGCGTCCGTCCTTGGCGCGCTGTTCGGCGGTGCGGCAGAGCGTTGCGAATGCCGTGGCGCCGAGCGTCGAGCCGTTCGACTTCAGCGTGTGCGCGGCTCGGCGGAACTCCTCGGTGTCCTGGCGCTCCAGCGAGCTGCGCAGGCTCGTGATCAGCGCCGGGGCATCCGCGAGAAACAGATCGACGACCTCGATGACGAAGTCCATACCGCCGAGGTCTCGCAGGTTCTGGAGCGCCGCAGCCTCGAGACTGCACTCGCTGTTCGGCGAGCCGGTGTCACCGCTCCCTTCCGACACAACGTCGCGGTTTCGCAGCGGTTGCGTGCGCGTGAGCGCCGCCGCCAGCTCTTCCGCTCGGATCGGCTTCGCGACGTAGTCGTTCATGCCGGCCGAGAAGCAGGCTTCGCGATCCTCGGGCATCGCGTTCGCGGTCATGGCGATGATGTGGGGCCTGCTCTCCGGTGGCCACTGCGCACAGATCCGGCGTGACGCGTCGAGACCGTCAAGCTCCGGCATCTGCACGTCCATCAGGACGACGTCATAGGGCCGTCGCTCCAGCGCCTCGAGCGCCTCGAGGCCGTTCGACGCGACATCGGCGCTGTAGCCGAGCCGCTTGAGGAGGCCGAGCGCGACCTTCCGGTTCATCGCGTTGTCCTCCGCGAGCAGGATCCGCAGGGACGACATCGCGTGGGTGCCGGCCGCGGCGACCTCGGCCGTCTCCTCTCTGGCGGTGCCCGCGGTCAGCACCTGCAGGAGCGTGTTGTAGAGCTGGGATGCCTTGAGCGGTTTGGTCAGCTGGGCCGAGAAGACATCTGACCACTCGTCCTCCGGCAAGCGGCCGAGCGACGTCAGAAGCACCAGCGGGAGCTCCTGCGCGCCGCGCCGGGTCCGGATCTGAGCGCCCAGGGCGCGCCCGTCCATCTCCGGCATCATCATGTCCAGCACGGCAAGGTCGAACCGCTCACCGGCCTCGACCAGCGCGAGAGCATCCGCCGGGCCGCTCGACCGCGACTGGCTGCATCCCCCACGAGCGGGCGTGCCGGGTCACGATCTCCCGGTTTGTCGCGTTGTCGTCGACGACGAGGATCCGCTTGCCGGCCAGCCGCGGCAGCCCCTCCTCAGGGTCGATCGGACTCGGCACCTCGGCCGCCGTGACGGGCAGCGAGATGCGGAAGGTCGATCCGCTGCCCGGCGTGCTCTCGACGGAGATCGTGCCGCCCATCAGCTCCACGAGGCGCTTGGAGATGGCGAGGCCGAGCCCCGTCCCGCCGAAACGGCGCGTCGTCGATGCGTCCACCTGGCTGAACGAGGTGAACAGCCTGTCCATGCGGTCCGGTGGGATCCCGATCCCGGTGTCCTGCACGACGAGCTCGAGCCGGTCGCAGCCCGACTCGCTCGAGTCGGCGTGGGCGCGGACGACAACTTCGCCCGCCTCGGTGAACTTGACCGCGTTTGAGAGCAGGTTCAGCAGCACCTGGCGAAGGCGGGCCTCGTCGCCGAGGATCCCGGCGGGCGCGGCCTCGTCGATCAGGCAGCCGAGCTCGATGCCCTTCTCCCAGGCGCGTGGTGCGACGATGTCCAGCGTTCCCTCGACGCACTCGCGCACGCTGAACGGCGCGCGCTCGAGGTCGAGCTTGCCCGCCTCGATCTTCGAGTAGTCCAGGATGTCATCGATCACGTGCAGAAGCGCGTCGCCGCCGCTCCGCACCACCTCGGCGAACTCCTGCTGCTCGGCGGTCAGCTGAGTGCCGAGCAGGAGATCGGTCATGCCGATGACGGCGTTCATCGGTGTGCGGATCTCGTGGCTCATCGTCGCGAGGAACGCGCTCTTGGCCTGCGTCGCCGCCTCGGCCTCCTGTCGCGCGCGCTGGAGCTCGGTGACGTCGTGGTAGATGCCCAGAGAGCCGACATGCGAGCCGTCCACCATGAGCGGGACGAGCATCAGCTCGACGTCGACCGGTGTCCCGTCCTTGCGCAGGCGCTGTGTGATCCGGTTTGCGCGCCCTTCGGTCATGGCCTCCCGGGTGATCTCGCGTCCTTCGTCGCTGTCGGTCACGCCGAACACGAGCTCGTCGATCGGGCGGCCGAATGCCTCCTCGGCCGAGTACCCAAAGAGCTCGGCCGCGGCCGGGTTCCAGTCGGTGACCCGCTCGTCGGCGTCCATCACGACCACCGCCGCAGGGCTGATCGACACGAGCGACTCCAGGTACTGGCGCTGGCGCTCCACCTCGGAGAACAGGCGCGCGTTCTGGATGGCCACGCCGACGTTGGCGGCGATCGTCGCCAACAGCCGCGAATCCGTTTCCGCGAAGCGGCCTTCCTCCTCGATGCTCTGGACGCTGATGACCCCGATGGCGGCGTCTCGGAAAACGATCGGAACGCCCAGGAAGGACCGCACCGGCGTGCCCACCAACATCGCCTCATGCTCCTCGAACTGCGGCGACCGGTTGAGGAGCAGCGGCCCACGCGACTCGAGGATCCGGGACGTCAGACCCTCGCCATAGGCAATCGACGCCTCGTCTCGGCGCTGCCCCCGCTCGTAGTAATAGGGGAAGTCGATCCGTCCGGACTGCCGATCGTGGAGCGCGACGTAGGCGATGCCGGCCTCGAAGGTCTCGCGCACCTTCTGGCCGACGAGGTCGATCAGCGCGTCGAGGTCTAGCTGCGACGACAGCGCCTGGCCGACGCTGTTGACGGTGGCCAGCTCGGCCACGCGCTGCTGCGACTCGTCGAGCAGGCGAGCGTTGTCGAGCGCAACGCTCAGGCTGCCGGCCAGGGTGGTCAAAAGCCGCTGGTCGTCCCCGGTGAACGCGTCCGTGCGGTCGACGTTCTGGAGCGAGACGACTCCGGTCACGCGACCGCCGCCGATCAACGGGACGAAGAGCGCCGACTTGATGGGCGCCCCGCTGAGCACGAGCGGGTTGCCGTAACGCTCCGCCACCTCGGGCGTGACCTCCGCGATCATCAGCGGCTCCCGCGTCTCCATCACGTGTCTGCGGAAGCCAATCAGCTCGATCGGGTGCTGCTCGAGGCGCTCGCCGCGCTCGATGACGTACGGGAAGGTGAGCAGGCCCGTAGCCTCGTCGTGGACCGAGATGCTCACGACCTGGGCGTCGAACACCGCTTGGACCTTGTCGCCGACGTGATCGTAGATCGCCTGCGGATCGAGCTCGCCGGCGATGGCCGCCTGCACGCTGTTGATGAGCGCGAGCTCCGTGTTTCGCTGCCGCGTCTCGTGGACGAGCCGCGCGTTCTCCAGCGCGACACTGAGGCTGGCGGCGAGCGTTTCCATGAGCTGCTGGTCTGACTCCGTGAACGCGTGGTTGCGATCTAGGTTCTGCAGCGAGACGACTCCGGTCACGCGGCCGCCGACGACCAGGGGGACGAAGAGCGCCGACTTGACCGGCTCCCCGCTGAGCACGAACGGGTTGCCGTAGTGCTCCGCCAGTTCGGGCGTGCTCACCGCGATCATGAGCGGCTCCCGCGTGTCCATGACGTGCTTGCGGTAGCCGATCAGCTCGATCGGCTCGTCCGGGAAGCGCACGCCGCGTTCGATCGTGTAGGGGAAGTGCAGCAGGCCGGACGTCTCATCCAGCATGGCGATGTCAACCACCTGCGCGTCGAAGACATCGCGGATCCGGTCGCCGACGGCGTCATAGATCGCCTGGAGGTCGAGCTCGCCCGCAAGCGCCTCCTGGACGCTGTTGATCAGGGCCAGCTCAGCGTTGCGCTGACGGGTCTCCTCGATGGCCCACGCTCGCGAGAGCGCGGCGCCGACGTGCTGGCCGACGAAGGTGAGCAGCTCCAGATCCTCATCGGTATAGAGGACGTCCGTCGAGTACGACTGCACCACCAGGACCCCGACCGTGCGGGCGTCTGCGGATTTGAGCGGGACGCCCAGCCAGTCCGCCGACAGTTCGCCGATCACGTCGAGCTCCCCGAGCTCGGCGAGCTCCTCGGCCCTCGCTCCCGAAAGGTGTTGTGGCTGACCTGTCCGCAGCACATAGGCGGTGAGACCCCGCCCGCCGCCACTGCCGAACGGCTCCCACCGGTTCGGATCGGGAACGTCGGTTTCGATCTCGTCGACGTAGTACGGCCAGCTGATCAGCCGCCGCTGGTCGTCGTAGAGCGCGAGAAAGAAGTTGCTGGCCTCGATCAACTCGCCGACGACGGCGTGGATCGCCCCGTAGAACTCCTGCAGATCGCCGGCCGCACCCGCCAGTTCCGCGATCCGGAACAGGACGTCCTGCACCTTCGCGCCACGGGCGCGCTCGGCTTCAACGGACTCGAGCTCCGCCAACCGGCGGCTCGCCTCGGCAAGCTGGGATGAGAGGTCGGCGGGAGGGTTCATCTGGAGAACACCCCAAGTACCGGCGGGTCTGAGGCGACCCTAACCGATCCGTAGACTCGGCGCCATGCCGTTCACGCTCAAGAGCCTGAGAGAGGATGTGCCCGACGTCGGGTCCAACTTCGACGGGCCGCCGGACCTGGAGTTCCGTCTCGGAGGCCTCGCGCTCGAACTCGAACAGTCAGGCCTCAGCTATCAGCGGATCCCGCCGAACTATCGCTTCCCGTACGGCCACACACACAAGGTGCAGGAGGAGGTGTTCGTGGTCGTTGACGGGAGCGGGCGGATGAAGCTCGACGACGAGATCATCGAGGTCACGAAGTTGGACGTCGTGCGCGTTCCGCCAGGTACATGGCGAGCGTACGAGGCCGGGCCAGACGGCCTCGAGATCCTCGTCTTCGGCGCGCCCCACCTGGGCGAGAACCCGCGGGGAGACGTGGAGGGTCAGCGAGACTGGTGGGCTGACTGAGCGTCGCTCGGGTGTGGGCTCGCTGAGATGCGGCTCACCGTCCCACGTCCACCCAAGCGCGTTCGGCACTGCTACGCGTCACGGCCTCGATCACGCGCATGAGGAACAGGCCGTCCGAGAGCGTCGCCACCAGCTCGTCCCCTGGTTGGGGACGTCGGAGGATCCTTCGGTAGACGGAGGCGAAGAGGTTGACGAACGTGCTGTTCCACCCCTCGATCTCGCCGGCCGGCAGGTGGGCCCGGCGCTCCGCCGGCTCGTGCAGTTGACCGGCTGACTTGTGGAGCAGCTCGGTGGGCCCGCCCTGGCGCCCGAGCCACAACTCCTCGGGCCGCTCCTGGTCCCAGTACAGCGATCCCTCCGACCCATCCAGGCGAATCCTCAAAGCGTTCTTCGCGCCGGGCGAGACCTGCGAGGTGACGAGTGTCCCCAGGGCATTGCCCTCGAACGTGAACAGGACGCCGGCGTGGTCGTCGATCGGTCGGCCGTGTCGGCTCGCCAGCGCTGCGCACACCGACTTGATGCGGCGACCGCTCAGATGCATGGCCAGATCGCACCAATGGGTGCCGAGGTCGGCGAACGTCGTGGAGGCGCCGCTCAGCGCCGGTTCAAGACGCCAGTTGCGCACGCCGCCGTCAGACAGCCAGTCCTGGAGGTAGACCCCGTGGATCTGGAACACCTCGCCGATCGCGCCGGCCCGGATGAGCTCATGCGCCTCGGTGACCATCGCGTAGCCGCGGTAGTTGTGGCAGAACGCCGTGGTCACCGGGCTGTCATCGGCAGCGACGACGAGCGCGGTCGCCTCCGCCAGGTCCATGGCGAGCGGCTTCTCGGTGATCAGGTGCTTGCCCGCCGCGAGCACGGCGTGGGCCACCTCCGCGTGGAGGAGGTTGGGCGTGCAGTTGTGCACGACATCGATCGCCGGGTCCTCGACGAGCGCGCGCCAATCGCCGTAGGCCCCTGGCACCGCCCAGCGGTCGGCCGCTCGCCGCGCCGACCCCTCGGAGGAAGCGGCGACGGCGACCGCCTCCGCCAACCCCGTCCTGCCGATCGCCTCGAGGTGAGGCCCGCCGGCGAGCCCGGCGCCGATCACCCCGGCCTTGAGCGGACGCGTCATGCGCCGAATCTAACGCGTGGCCCAACGCCCGAGGACTATATGTTTGCGCCATGAACACACTGAGCGTGAGTGAGTGGACGCTCGAGGCAGCGAACACGGGTGAGGCGATCGACCGGGTGGCCGCGGCCCGCTACCCCGCGATCGAGCTCGCGGCCGTTCCTGAGCTCGATGTCCGCGCCGCCCGCGAACGCGTCGACGCGCGTGGGCTGAGGGTCTCATCGATGTGCTGGATCGGCCTCGGCTACCCCGACCGCGACTGCGCGCACGAAAGCGATCGGATCAGGCGCCACGCCGGGGATTACCTGCGCCTCTGTCTCGAGCAGGCGCAGGCGCTCGGTGCCGGGACGCTGGTTCTCGTTCCGACGTTTCGTACCCAACCAGGCCCGGATGGCCGAGACGCCGAGCTCGAGCGCGCGGCGCACACCATCGGTGGCGCAGTGGACGACGCGGCCGCCGCCGGAGTCGTCATCGCCCTCGAGGCGCTCAACCGCTATGAGACCCACCTGCTCAGGACGCTCGACGACGCCGAACGGCTGCGCCGGCTGATCGACTCGCCGAGCGTGCAGCTGATGGCGGATGTCTTTCACATGAACATCGAGGAGGACTCGATCCCCGCGGCGCTGCGTGCCCACGCAGAGCACATCGTGCACGTTCACCTCGCCGACAGCCAGCGGCGGGAGCCGGGGAGTGGCCATCTGGACTTCGACGCGGTGTTCGAAGCGCTCGGCGACAACGGGTACACGGGCCCACTCGCCATGGAGTTCCTCCCCGCGCCGGACGCCGCGATCGTGGCCGGCCGCGAGTGGGTGCAGGCTCGCCTTAGTGCCCGGAAGCCCTAGAAGGTTCCGTACCGCTCGTACGCGTCGAGCGGCAGCATGCCCTCCCGCACCGCTGAGCGGATCTCGCTCTCGGTGGCAACCTTCTCCTCGGCCTCGGCCAGGATCTCCTCCAGGCGGGCACCGGGAATGACCACCACGCCGTCGCGGTCCCCGGCGATCCAGTCGCCCGGTGACACCTCCACTCCGCCGACGACGATCGTCACGTCGCCGTGGGCCATGACCTCCCAGCGCACGACGGAGTCCTGCGGGGTCACGTAGCGCGAGAAGACCGGGAAGTCCTCGCGCAGGATGTACTCGACGTCGCGCGCCCCGCCGTCGAGCACCGCGCCGACGCAGCCGCGGGACGCGAGCGACGTCACCGAGAGCTCCCCGATGTGCGCCGCGGTCCGCTCGTTGGTCTCATACACCGCCACGGCCCCCGCTGGGACCGAGCCCAGCATCTCCAGGATCTTCCGGATCGACGTGTCGTAGTCGTGGCCCGGCTGCGCGCGGCCGAGCACCGGATACACGGGCCCGGCGAGTCGCATCTCCGGCCGCAGCGCGACGATGTCGGCCGGGAGCGTCTGCTGGCGGTATCCGTGGCGGTCGAGCACGTCGGTCAACGCACCCGTGTACACCGCCGAGAGGCGACGTGCGACATCCCCGGTTGCGCTCACGGCGCATAGGATAAGCGCGCAATGAAGGCAGTTGTCGTGCAACGGCCGCATGAGGTCAGCTACCGAGAGGTCGACGCCCCCGCCGTCGGGGCCGACGATGTGCTCGTCGCCAGCCGTGCAGCCGGTCTGTGCCGGACCGACATCGAGGTGATGACCGGGCTGTTCACCGACCCTCGCTGGGTCCACTTCCCGGTGATCCCCGGACACGAGTGGGCCGGGACCGTCGTCGAGGTGGGAGCCAACGTCGACTCGGTTCGCGCGGGGGATCGCGTCGTCTGTGAAGGGATGATCGTCTGCCACGCCTGCGGCCCGTGCCGTCGCGGCGACACCCACTGGTGCGAACGGATCGAGGCACTCGGGTTCCATCGGCCGGGCGGGTATGCCGAATTGGTCACGGTGCCCGCCGCGTTCGTCCACACGCTGCCTGACCACGTCTCCTTCGACGCCGGCGTGCTCGTCGAGCCCGCCTCTGTCGTCCTCCACGGTCTCGAGAAGGCGCAGCCGCAACCAGGAGAGACGGTCGGCGTGATCGGCATCGGCACGCTCGGCTCCCTCGCGCTCACGCTGCTGCGTCTGTACTCGCCGTCGCGGCTCGTCGCCTACGGGGTCCGCGAGGAGGAGCTCGAGCTGGCCACTTCGCTCGGAGCCACCGAGGTCGTCGGTATCGGCGCCGGGGCGCCGGGACCCGCCGAGCTCGATCTCGTCGTCAACACCGCAGGCGCGCCCTCCTCGATCGCCCATGCCGCCGCGATCTGCCGCCCCGGAGGCCGCGTGGTGCTCCTCGGCATCGCCGGCGCAGAGTCGACGCTGACGCTGCCGTCCGACCTGCTCACCGGCAAGGACATGGCGTTGATCGGAAGCCTCGCCTATCCGTCCGCCACCTGGTCCCGCGTCGTCGGACTGGTGTCCGACCGTGTGGTCGACTTCGACCCGATCGTCACCCACCGCTTCCCGGCTGCCGAGTTTCAGGAGGCCATCCGGCTGATGGACGACCGGCGCGGCGTCGTCGCCAAGATCGTCCTCGAGCACCCCGCTAGGTGAACGCCAGCGCGCGACCCGACGCGAGCCAGAACGGCCGCAGGTACGCCGCTGTGCACGACAGCGGCAGCACCTCGTCGCCCAACTGGACCCCGAGCGTCGAGCGCACGTAGTCCTGCCGGGCGCGGATCCGCGCCCACAGCGCGGGGTGCCGGGCCTCGACCTCCTCGCGCAGCGCCAGGTCGGCGATCGCGATCGTGTCCTCGCAGTTGGTGGTCCATCCCGGCCGGATCCCCGTGGGGATGATGTCGCTCTGCAGGACCATCCCGCTGGCGATCGGATCGTCCGAGCCCGCTCGGATCGGCGAGTCCATCCATTCCTCGTAATGGATGAGATGGCCGGGGTTCAACGAGGAGGCGAACTCCTCGCCGGCGAGGAGGTCCGTCACCGTGGCAAACAGCTCTCCGCCGGTGACGCCGATGGCGAGCGTCTCATACCAGGTGGCCATCGCCCGCCAGTAGGGCACGGCCAGCCGTTCCAGGTACCCGTCGCTCGCCGCGGTGAGGTCTCCGTCTGATCCGGCGATCAGGCCGCCACGCGCACAGTTGCCGCCCCACAGGCCGATGCAGGCCACCGCAGCGTCCCCAAGCTCGAGCCGTCGCGTGGACGGGCTGCGCAGGCCGACGGCGACGTCGGGCCCGGCGGCGAACACGGGATGCAGACTGAGCGGCTCGCCGGTCCAGTCGGCGGCGCGGAAGGCGTCGTGCTCGGTGGCGCCGGGACGCGCGGCGCCGACGATCGCGTGCACCCACGCCGAACACCGCGCGGCGCCCCATTCGAAGATCGCGATCTGGTCGGCGCTGGCGAACGCGCGCAGCCCTGACCGCGGGCTGGTCAGCGCGGTCGTCGCGTCGAACACGCTTCCCGATTCACCCGCGAGGTCGCGGAGCGTGTCGACGAAGAACGCGGGGGCGAAGATCGCCGGCCGGCGCCCGTTCCACTCATCGGAGTGCAGCGCCTTCCACCCGACGACGCCGATCCGAGCACCATCGCCGACGCCGATCTCGCGGAGGGCCTGCTCGAACGTCGGCCCCCCGCCGCGGTCGATGCCCATCAGGCTGAACGTCGGGCACAGGACCACGTCGACGTCGATGGGGACGATCGGGACGTAGCCGACGTCCTCCTTGCCGAGCAGGAGCGTCCGCGTGTCCGGCCCGATGACGAACAGCGCCTCCTCGAACCGGGGGTCCAGATTGGTCAGGAAGATGAGGTTCGCGCCGTGCTCGCGATCGCCGTAGACGACGATCCAGTCGGCGTCGACCGCCGCCTTCAGGGCGGCGATCCGTTCCTCGAGCTCGGCGCCCGAGATCGACGGCAGCTCGTCAGCGAGTTCCAGCGGTGGCGGCGCGACCGCAATCAGATCGATCGCTCGTGTCATCGGCATTCGCCCCCTTGACAGCGCTCAGCACACAGAGTTATGGTCCCGGCGATTCACATGGTTACCATACAACTTGGGCCATGAAGGCGCAGCCGACTCCCCAGGTCCGGTTCGTCAAGCTCAGCGATCAGGTCACGCGCGAGCTCGCTCGGCGGATTGCCAACGGAGAAATCGGCGACGACGTGCCGCTGCCGACCGAACTCGAGATCTGCGAGGAGTTCGGCGTCTCGAAGGCAACCGCGCGTGATGTCATCCGCTCCCTCGCCGAGCGAGGTTTCGTCGACGTCCGGCAGGGCCGGCGCATGCAGCTGCGCCGCGCCAGCGAGTGGAACCAGCTCGACCCCCTCATGATCGAGCTGATCGACGATCCCGCGGTCGCCCGGCGCTACCTCGCCGACGTCCACTATGTGAGGACGCTGATCGAGCCTGAGGTCGCGGCGCGAGCAGCGCTGGAAGCCAATGAGGATCAGATCGCCCGAGCGGGCGCTGCCGTCGAGACGATGGCGACGCTCACCAGCGACCCCGACGCGTACCTGGAAGCCGACCTCGCGTTCCATCGCGAGCTGGCGGCGGCGACCGGCAGCGTGATCCTCGCCTTCGTCCTGGACTCGCTCGGCGAGCTGCAAAGGCTCAGCCGGCGGGTCACCAACCGGCTGCTGAAGCGGCTGCCGGAGGCCACGCGCGAGCACCGCCGGATCCTGGAAGCGGTGGTCGCGCATCAACCAGAGCAGGCGCGCGAGGCAATGCAGGCGCACCTCCTCACCGTGGAGCACGTGTGGGTTCCCGGTGAGAAGGATGCCGAATTCGACGCGCTCTTTACCAACGCTGGTCAGCTGGGAAGGAGATAAGTGCAATGGCGGATGTCATAACCGCATCCGACGGGCCGGTTGAGGGTGCGAATTACGTCGAGGAAACTGAGCTGCAGGCGGGCGCGCTCGGCTTCTGGGGCGGGATGGTGCAGGCGGTCACTCACATCGCACCTGGGCTGAACGTCCTGCTGGGGCTGACCTTCATCGTCAGCTTCGCGGCAGTCGCGGCGCCGATCGCGTACATCATCGGCGGGCTCATCTGCCTCGGTGTGGCTGTGGTGTTGACACAACTGGCCAAGCAGTTCACCGGGGCAGGGGGTTACTTCCTCTACGTCAGCCGGACCATCGGTCCGCGCACGGGCTGGATCACGACGTGGCTGTATTTCCTCTATGACCCGATCGCGGTGTCGTCGGTGTTGGCGTTCACCGCGCTGCTGGTCGACCAGACGCTCCAGGCGCAGTATGGGATCCACATCATCTGGTACTGGTGGTTCTTCGCCTTCCTGGCGATCGTGACCGCATTTACGCTGTTCGGCATCTCGCTGTCGGCAAAGGCGATGCTCGCCTTCAGCGGGATCGAGGTGGCGATCTTCCTGCTGCTGGCCATCTTCGGCCTCGCCTCACCTGGCCATGGCGGCTTCAACTTCGACTCGTTCAACCCTGGCAACCTGCCCAGCGCGAAGGGCCTGTACCTGGGTGTGGTGTTCACGATCCTGGCCCTATCGGGGTTCGAGGCGGTGGCGCCGCTCGCTGAGGAGACGGAGAACCCGAAACGCAACCTGCCGATCGTGATCGTCGTATCGACGCTCGCCGTCACCGTGTTCTACGCCTTCGTCAACTGGGGGGTGCTGGTGGGGCACGGGACCCTCGACGTCGCCGCCGGGCACTTCACCGACCTCCGATCAGATCTTCGATCTCGCCCGCCGCCTATGGAGTGGGGCATGGATCGCCGTCCTGGTCGCGGCCGTGAACTCGGCCCTCGCGGTGTCGATCGCGATCCAGAACGCCTCGACGCGCGTGTTCTTCGGGATGGGGCGGATCGGGGCGTTGCCCCGGTGGCTGGGGTACGCGCATCCGCGCTGGAAGACGCCGTCCAACGCGATCCTGGCCATGACCGTCCTGACCGTCGTGGTGGCGATGGTGCTCGGCTCGACGATCGGGCCCGTGAACCAGTTCGGAATGATCGGGATCGTGCAGACGCTCGGCCTGATCATCGTCTACTCGATCGGCAACATCGGCGTGATCCGCTACTACTACCGCGAGAAGCGCGACGAGTTCAGTCCGGTGCTGCACGGGGTGATCCCCATCGTGACCTCGGCGGCGCTCCTCTGGGTCGGGTGGAAGACCGTCCAGGGCCTGCACATCTTCGGGCTCCCGACGCCGCTGGACTACGCACCATGGATCGCGATCTTCTGGTTCGTGGTCGGACTGATCATCCTGTTCTACGCGAGCCGGACGGGCAAGGAGAGCTGGCTGTTCAAGGCCGGCGAATCCACGATCGAGCGACCCGAGACCCCAGAGGAGGCCGCGCACCGGCCCGCGCTCTAGGGCGTGTCCCCGCAACTCCAAGGCGCCGGCGTCGCCATCACGGGCGCCGCCGGCGACCTCGGCCATGCGATGTCGCTGGAGCTCGCCCGTCTCGGCGCGCGGATCACGATGATCGATCGCGCATCAGCCGACGACGCGGCAGAACGGATCGCGGCGGTCGGGCAAGCCGGTCAATGCACCTACGTGCAGGCCGACGTGACCGACCGCGCGGCGATCGCCGACGGCGCTGCAGGGAGTCGACCCGCTCGACGTCGCCATCGGCAACGCCGGCATCGTCGAGTCGGCGCCATTCCTGGAGATCACCGCCGAGCAGTGGCAGGCCCACCTGGACATCAACCTCGACAGGCTGCTTCAACGTCGGACAGGCCGCCGCCCAACTGATGGTGGAGCGCAAGCAGCCGGGGCTCGTTCTGTTCACCGGCTCGTGGGTGGGCGAGATACCGTGGCCCGACATCGGGGCGTATTGCGTGTCGAAGGCCGGGGTCCGGATGCTGGCGCGCTCCATGGCGCGCGAGCTCGCGGAGCACGGGATTCGCGTGAACGTCGTCGCGCCGGGAATCGTGCATGCGGGCATGGCGCGCCGCCAGTACGAGACCGATCCGGCATACGCACGGCGCGCGTCCGTCGTGATCCCGCTCGGCGAGATGGGGACGGCCGAGCAGGTGGCGCAGGCGACCGCGTTCCTCTGCTCCCCGGAGGCTGCCTACATGACCGGATCGGTTCTGCTGGTCGACGGCGGCGCCTCCCTGTTCCAGTTCGCGGAGTGATGAACGTGGAGGTCGTACCGGGCGTGCATCGAATCGAGGCGGAGGTCGGCGGCAGACCTCTGTACCTGTTCGCATTCCTGGGGCAGCGCCGGCTGCTGCTGGACGCAGGCTGCGCGAGCACGGTTGACCAGTTCATCGTCCCGTTTCTCGAAGAGCAGGGTCTGGACCTGGGCGATCTCGACGTGCTCGTGGTCACCCATTCCGACCTCGACCACCAGGGCGGCGCTCACCTGCTCAAGCGGGCCAACCCGTCACTATGGGTGACCTGTGGAGTGCTGGACATCCCGCTCATCTCCGATCCGGAGGCGCTGGTCTCCCAGCGCTACCAGGCCTACGCCGAGTTGCACGGGATCGCTCCCGGCGAGGCGGCGCTCGCATGGATGCGCCAGGAGTCGGGTGGACCGGTTCGCGTCGATGTCGGGTGGTCGGGAGGCGAGCTGCTCGAGCTGGGGCCGGACTGGACCGTGCGGATCCTGCACGTCCCGGGTCACTCCGCGGGCCATCTGGCGGTGTACGACGAGCGCTCCGGCGCGCTGTTCAGCGGCGACTGCCTTCAGGGCTCGGTCTACCTCGGACTCGACGGGAGCGCCATGCTCTGCCCCACCTACACGCATGTCGAGGACTACCTGGCCACGGCGAGCCAGATCGAGACGCTCGCGCCCCTCGAACTGCACGGCTGTCACTGGCCGGCCGCGCGCGGGAGACGAGGTGGCGGCGTTCATCGCCGAGACCCGTGGCTACGTCGAGCACGTCGACGGGCTGGTGCGCGGGTGCCTGGCCGAACCGCTCACGCTTGATGCGCTGGTCGCGTGCGTCAACGGCGGTTGGATGCGCCATGGCCGGATGAGATCGCCCCGGAGCTCGTGTACAGCGTGCACGGTCACGCCGAGCGACTGGTCACGCGCCGGCGCCGCGACGAGCAGCCCCGGCCACGACGGCCGTCTGGTCTACCAGGAGGCGAGATGAGGATCACCCGTATCGACACCGTACGCATCGAGGAGTTCCCCAACCTCGTGCACGTCCTGGTGCACACCAGCGAAGGACTCACCGGGCTCGGGGAGACGTTCTTCTTCGCTGACGCGGTCGAGGCGCACATCCACGACGTCGCCGCCGAGTCCCTGCTGGGCGAGGATCCGTCGCAGATCGAGCGACACGCCGCCACGCTCCGTGGGTACGTCGGCGTCGTCCTCGAGTGGGGCGGAAACACGCGCAGCCTCCGCGATCGACATCGCGTTGTGGGATCTACTGGGCAAGACGCTCGGGCAGCCGTTGCATGACCTGCTGGGCGGACGGTCGCGTGACCAGATCCGTACCTACAACACCTGCGCGGGCGAGCGCTACGTCCGGGGCCGAGAAGCGCAGACCGTCACCAACTGGGGACTGTACGAGCCGACGCGCCAACGGACGTCACGAGGACCTCGACGCCTTCCTGCACCGGCCTGAGGAGCTGGCTCGCAGCCTGCTCGACGAGGGGACGACCGGCATGAAGATCTGGCCGTTTGACCCATACGCCGAGGCGACACAGGGTCACGACATCTCGACCTCCGAGCTCGATCTCGCGCTCGAGCCGATCCGCCGGATCCGCGACGCGGTCGGCCACGAGATGGACGTGATGGTCGAGCTGCACGCCCTCTGGGACGTTGCCGCCGCGTGCCGGATCGTCTCCGCCTTGGAGGACTTCGACCTGTTCTGGATCGAGGATCCCGTGCGGCTCACCAGCGCCCGCGCGAGCGCGGAGGTGCAGCGGGCGACCCACGCGCCGATTGCGGCCGGGGAGACGCTCGCGGGCCTGGCCGACTATCGCGAGCTGCTCGCGCGCGACGGGGCGCGGATCGTGATCTTCGACGTCGGGTGGGTCGGCGGCATCACCGCGGCGCGCAAGGTCGCCGCGCTCGCTGAGGCGTACGAGCGGCCGGTGGCCCCGCACGATTGCACGGGACCCGTCGTCTACACCGCGGCGACGCACATGTCGCTCCATCTGCCGAACGCCATCCGACAAGAGAGCGTGCGCGCGTTCTGGGATGGCTGGTACCGAGATCTGGTCACCGCCCTGCCGGTGATCGATCGCGGCATGGTGTCCGCGCCTCCCGGGCCGGGGCTCGGGCTGGAGCTGCGTCCTGAGGTGTTCGAGCGCGCCGACGTCAGGATCCGATCAACGAGTGAGGAGTACGCACGATGAGCAGAGCCGTTCGCGTGATGCAGGAGGGCTGGGGCGTGTTCGAGAACCTCCCCGCCACCGCGAGGCGCTTCACCCAGCAGACCGGGATCGACGTCGAGGTGACGCTGACCGTGATCCCGGAGATGTGGGAGCTCATGGAGCGAGGCTTCTCGGGCGAGGACCCGCCGTTCGATCTCGTCGGCGTGGACGATCTGCACTTGATCCAGGCCGCCCGCGCGGGGCACGTCGAACCGCTCGACGAGCTGATCGCGGCCGACGGCTATTCGCTCGACGATTTCCCGCAGGCTGCTATCGACGCGGTGTCCGACGGCGGACGGATCTGGGGCCTCCCCTACTGCTTCGTCTCAAACGTCCTGATCTACCGAGCCGACCTCTTCGAGAAGCACTCGATCGCTGTGCCCCAGACGCTGGATGAGCTCACCGCCGCTGCGGTCGCCGTGCAGGAGGCCGAGCGGGCCGACGGGAACGAGGACTTCTATGGGATCGCGCTCCGCGGCGCCCCCAACTGCGGGCTCAACTTCTGGATCATCGGCTCGACCTGGGGGCCGTCGTTCGGGGCGCGCTGGTATGACGACGCGGGGCGGCCGACACTGGCGACGCCCGAGCTGATCGGCGCGGTTGACCACTACGTCGACCTGGTGCGCCGCGCGGGACCACCGGAGTCGCCGACGATGGACTTCATCGACTGCATGGAGTGCTACGGCGCCGGCCGCGCCGCGATGACGATCGAGCCTGCCAACGAGGCTTCGATCCTCTATGACAAGGGCGGCGCGGTCGCCGAAGGCACCCGCACCGCGCTGATGCCCATGGGCCCACTGGGGACGCGCCACGTCGGTCTGTACACGCCTCCGTACGCAATCCCCTCGCGGTCTGCGTCCAAGGACGCCGCGTGGGAGCTCGCCAAGTTCCTGTGTGGACCCGAGCAGATGCTCGACGACGTGCACAAGAGCGGTTTCGTCGAGGTCGCCAGGGACTCGCTCCTAGGCGATTCGTCGTTCGCCGCTCGTTTCCGGCCCGAGCTCGTCACGACGACGGTGCAAACCCGTCCTTTCGCCCGCGGCGAGCGTCCCGTCACGAGCTACGGGATGGAGGTCGGCAACAGGATCGGCGACGAGGTCGTGCGCGTCCTCACGGGCGAACTCTCCGCAGCGGAAGCCATGGCCAACGCCGAGCGAACGGTGGCAGCGCTCGGCCCTCCGGGACCGTAAGGCGCACGCGCGCGATACTCGCGGTAGGAATTCTGATGCTCACGCGCGAGACCGTCACATTCACAGACAGCGACAGGTGGAGCTGGGAGTTTGACCTGACGTTCATGCTGTCTCACTACGGATGCATCTGGGGGTGCGGATGCCCCGACATCAGGCGGGAAGGCACCGTCCGTGGCTGCTGCGTGCTGGGCGTCGAGGTCTACCGAGGCCAAGGGGATGAGCCCGGCTCCGAGGATCTGGCGATGATCCGCGGCCGGGTCGAGCAGCTGACCGACGAGGACTGGCAGAACCGCCGCGTGGCGCTGCGTCATGGCGGCCGCGATCCGTGGGGCAAGGCGCGGTTCAAGCGCGACAGCGTCCACACCCGCATCTACCGCGGCGCGTGCATCTTCCACAACCGTCCAGACCATCCGGCCGGCGCCGGGTGCGCGCTGCATCTCGCCGCGCTGCGCCGTGGCGAAGACCCGATCGAGTGGAAGCCGCAGATCTGCTGGCAGGTCCCGCTCTTCTTCGAGAGCGACCTGACGACCAGGACCACGGTGGTCCGCGCATCGCGGACTGCCGACTGGGGGCAGGAGGGGATCCTCGATTGGTGGTGCACCGAGCAGGAGGAGGCGTTCGGCGCCAAGCGCCCGGTGTACCTCAGCATGGAGCCGGAACTGCGCCGGGTGTGCGGCGACGATGTCTACGAGGAGTTGGCCGCCTATTGCCGCGCCCGTCGGCGTGCGCGCATGCGGTGACTGCACGCGGCGTGTTGTTCGTCGGGTCTTCGGAACACCCGCTCTAATAAAGGGCGCACGCTGACCGTCGGCCACCGGCTGACTGAGCGAGCGTCCGTCCTTTGATCCGGGGGCGCGACGGGCGCTCCCCACCTGGGCCCGCTTCGGGCGCCATCACTCCAATCTCGCTCGCCGACGCCGGCGAGCGGGGAGCTCACCCATGCACGAATCCACCACCACTCAGACTGGCCAGCCTGCGCACGGCTCCGTGGCGTTGGAGCCTGCGCCCTCACCGCTCGTTCACGCACCTGATCGTGAGCGCGGACGGCGCCGAGTTGGGCGCGGGCGACGGCCCGCCGGCCTGGTCAGGGCGCTGCCGCTGCGCGACCGTGCCGTGCTGGTCACGATCGCCGGGCTGTGGCTCGCGTCGGCCGCCTTCTTCTGGCAGTGGTGGCTGGAGCCGGCACACCAGTCGACAGCGGCGGGGCTGCTGGTCAACAGCGCGGTGCTCGCGTTTGACCTGGTGGTCGTGCCGCTGTGGTTCTTCTTCCTTCTGCGAGCATGCGTCTGCACCAACGACCGCGCCTTCCCCTCCCACTTGCCGGGTTCTGCTCGCGACCATTATCGCCCCGGTATCCTCCGAGCGCGCCGGCGACTCAACTTGCCGGTCCGATGATCAATCGGCCGTCGAGCCCCTATCTGACGTAGCAGCGCGGATCAGAGCTTGACGCTCGTCTTGAGTTTGCGGTAGCCGGGATGCGCGACGGTAACGCTGACGTGGTCGCCAGTTGATCCGCTGATCGTGAGCTTGGCCGAGCCCTGGGAACTCGTTGACTTGCTCTGACCCTTGGCGGATACCGTTGCCCCACTGACCGCATCGCCCGCGTCGGTCACCGTGACCTTGAGCGCGAACTTCCCCTTGGCGACGCTGTTCGCCACGACGGTCGCGGAGAGCTCGGGCAGCAGCCGCGCGTAGTAGATCCCCTCCACCAGTGGCGACTTGCTGTCGGGCGTCCCGCTCATCAGCAGGTCCAGCGGTCCCAGACGCCCATCCCCGGAGAGGGTGAACAGATCCGCCCAGGTGAAACGGTCGGTCTGAATGGGCTCAAAGCGAGTCACCGCCTTGTTGGAGCGGGTGAAGGCAGTGATCCCGTGGCCGTTGATCTCACCCGCCCAGGTCACCCAGAGCCGGCCGTCCAGGCTCGTCTCCACGCTGCTCACCGCCGCATGCAGCCCCTTGACCGATCCGACCGCCACCGACCCACCGCCGTATCGAAGCAGCCGGACGTGCGTCGTGGGACCGAAGTCCGCCGCGTAGGCCGCGAACACGCCGGGCCCGGTATCGCGGCCGGCGAGCATCAGTGGCGCGCCCGTTCCATATTGAGTCGGGATGGGCGCTTTCTGGGCGGTGCCGACGGTCGGCGACGCCTGCTGGAGCCAGATGCCGCCGTTCCCCGCGTTCGAGTCCCAGCTCGCGACGACGGCGCCCGTCTTGGCGTCGACGGCCGAGTCGGTGTTGCCCGCCGCATCATCACCTGCGTTGGTGAGCTGGTACGTGGGCGACCCCGCCCCGAAGGACTGCTGGATCACGATGTTGCCGCAACAGCCGGCGGTGAGCACCGGGGTGCCCTTGGACACCTGCAGCGTCAGGTTGCTGTCGCCGAACGCCATCGACCCGCTCCCAATGTTCGCGGGCGCTGACCACGTGGCGCCACCGTCGGTGGACGAGATACCCCACGGACCGTCAACATTGGTCGGCGAGCCGCCGAACACAGCCTGCAGCGCGCCCGATGGCATGACCGCGAGCCCGGGGATCCCGTTCGGAGAGCCGGACGTCGGGCCGCTCCACGCCAGCGCCTGCACCTGCGGTCCCACGTTTCCGGCCGCGCTGATCGCCACCGCACCGACGCCACTGGCCGCGTCTCCCCAACTGGTGTTCGTCTCAAAGGCCACGTGCAACCGACCATCCGCCGATCGCGCAAAGCCGATCGGAACCGTGCCGTAGCCCACCTTGGCCAACAGCTTGGGGTGCAGCGTCGCCCCCACCGCGCCGGCCGGCGCGAGCAACGCCACCGACAACCCCAGCAGAACGATCCATCGCGACCGCCGCTTAGCCCTGTCCTTCATCCCAATCCCTCCTTCGCCGAACCCCCCTCACGCGCGCACGCTACCCGGTGACCCAGCCCGGATCCAATGAGGGAAAACCCTAAAGGCAAACCTCAGGGCACCGCCCCAAGCAGCGCCCGTACCCGCTCCTCGATCTTGAGCCGGACCGCGTCGCCGTCGACGTCGGTCGGCAGTTCGAGGACACCGTCCGCCCCGCCCAGTTCGACCTCGAGCGCAAACGCCCCCGGCTGCGCCGCCTCGGGGACCTCGATGACCCGGTCGCTCTCAAACAGCGTGATCACGCGTGGGTCGATGTAGCTGGCGCGCGCGACCGCCGGGGTGTTGCCAAGCGCGGAGCTCACCGCGCGCACCGCCCGGGTGACTGCCCTCGGCCCACGCTGGCCCTCCGTATGCGCGTCGGCCAAGGCGACGGCCGCGAGCACCGTCGCCGACCACGTGCGGAACTCCTTGGCCGAGTACGGCCCCTCGCCCCACGCGCGCAGCGCATCGTTGACGTCAGGGGCGTGGATCCGATGCCAGCCGCGCTCTGACCGATACACGAGGAGCTCATCCGGCGCCCCGCGGCGGCGCTTGAGCGCGGCCAGCGCGGCGACCGACTGTGGATCGCGCACCGTCATCCGGCGACGCTTTCCTGACTTCGCCACGAAGTCGAAATGAACCTCGGGGCCTCGCAGGGTCACGTTCCCGCGCCGGAGCGTGGTGAGCCCGACGTGGCCGTTGTCGCGGGCGTAGCGATCCCAACCGACCCTGAACAAGCCGACGTCGAGCAATCGGATCGCCAGCGCGAGCGTGCGGTCGCGCTCGCCATGGCGCGCGCCCAGCAGTCCTCTCGTGGTGGCTCGGATCCGCGGCAGCTTGGCCGCGAACGCGAGCATGTCGTCGTACTTCTCGTGGTCTCGCCGCACACGCCACAGCGGGTGATACAGATACTGTCGGCGCCCCTTCGAGTCATAGCCTGTGGCCTGCAGGTGCGCGTTGGGGGAACCGGCGATCCACACCTGTGTCCAAGCTGGGGGGATCCGCAGTGCCCGAATCCGCTCCAGCGTCTCCGCGTCCGCCACCGCGTTACCAAGCGAGTCGCGAATCACCCAATCCGAGCGGTCGCGCTCGCGGCGTAGATCAAGCTCGCCTCCATGGACGTAGACGAGCTCAGCCGGTTCTGGCATTGCGGCCACGGCCACGGCCACGGCCGCGGTGGCGGTCGAGGCCGTCGAGGATGAGGTCGAGTCCCCAGGCGAACTCGACGGCGGTGTCGTAGCCGGACCGCGGAGAGCTTGGTCGCGATCTCGGCGAGATACGGGTAGTCGTCGAAGCGCGCCGATGGCCTCGCGCTCTTCGCTGCGCGGCTTGTCCGGCGTCGCTGGGTGTCTGGAACCCGAGCGTCTTCTCCTGCAGGGCGAAGCCGTAGATGTAGGCGTCCTGGACCGAGTAGGCGTGGATCGCCGTCTCGAACGAGAAGCCCGCCTCGCGCAGGCAGCCCATGACCGCGTTGTGGTTGTCGCAGGTTGGCCGGCCCGGGGTTCCGCGACTCCATCAGCCCGATCGCCCAGCTGTGGCGCTTGAGCGCCTCGCGCGCCGAGATCGCCCGGCGTCGCATGGCCGACCTCCAGTCGTCGTCGATCGCCGGGGACTCGATCTCGCCGAAGACGATGTCGACCATGCCGTCGAGCAGCTCATCCTTGTTGGCCACGTGCTTGTAGAGCGCCATCGGCACGACGCCGAGCTCTTGCGCGAGCCGGCGCATGCTGAACGCCTTCGAGCCCGTCCGCGTCGGCGAGCGCGACGGCAGCCTGGAGCACGAGCGGCTCTGCTCAGGCGTATGCGGCCGGTGTGTGTCTTCGGGGGTCATGAGCTTGACAAGTGTACGCCGTACACCTATAGTCGGCAGCAGAGTGTACGCCGTACACCTGACAGAGAGGGAGCAACATGGAAAGCTCAGGACAGACGCCCGCGCCGCCGCCGGACGACGGGGCCGCCGCTCGGCGGCCACGATACCCGCTCACGTTCTCGGTCGACTATCCCGACCGCAGCCTCAACCGCCTCAGCACGGCGCTTTCGCATCTTCACGATCATCCCGATCGCGATCCTCGCCGCGACACTCGAGGGCGGCAGCTTCGGGGCCACCGCGGGAGGCACCGGCGCTCGCTACGCCGGGGGCGGCATCGGGATCCTCGTCATCCCCGTGCTGCTGATGCTGCTGTTCCGCAAGAAGTACCCGCGCTGGTGGTACGACTGGAACCTCCAGCTGACCCGCTTCAGCAACCGCATCGCGCGTCTACTTCGCGCTGATGGACGACCGTTATCCCTCCACCGACGAGGAGCAGGCCGTCCACCTCGACTTCCCCTATCCGGACGCCGAACACGACCTCAGCCAGGGCCTGCCGCTGGTCAAGTGGCTGCTCGCGATCCCCCACTACATCGTGTTGTTCTTCCTCACGATCGGCGCGCTGTTCGCCGCCATCTTCGCCTGGTTCGCGATCCTCTTCACCGGCCGCTACCCGCGGTCGCTGTTCGACTTCATCGAGGGCGTCTTCCGCTGGCACAACCGCGTCGCGGCTTACGCCTTCCTGCTGATCACCGACCGCTACCCGCCGTTCAGCCTGAGCTCCTGACTGGGCGACACGAGCATGGCTCGCGCGGCGAGCTCGGTGCTGCGGGCGATGACGGCACGCTGATCGCCAAGGCGACGGAGTCGACCATTTGCTTGGCGGCCTCTCCGGCGGCGCCAAGGAGCAACGAGGTGTCGCTGCCCTGCCCCTGCCCCGTCACCACGCCGACGGCGGTCGTCCGCCGCCCGCCGACCGTCGCGTGGGTGAAGAACGCCAGGCACCCCCCGGCCGCCGAGTCCGAGCCGGTCTTGCCGGAGTACCCCTCGCCGATCAACGGGTTGAAGTTGGTCAGCGTCCCAGCGACCGGGAGCGTCACGCTGGGCATCGAGCTGATCTGGCGGAAGACCGGGAAACGCATCGCCTGCCGGAAGACGCGCAGCTGGTCGGCGGCGGTGGAGACCGTGCTCGGATCGAAGCCGCTGGGATCGGTGTAGCGCGTGTGGTCCATCCCCAGCGCCCGGGCTTCGGTGTTCATCTCGGCGACAAACCGGGTCTGGCTGCCCGCCACCCGGGCCGCAAGGATCTCGGCGATGTTGTTGCCGGAGGGGATCAGCAGCGCCTCCAGCAGTTGACGCTCGGTCAGCCGCTCGCCGGCCTGCACCGCCACGACTGACTGGCCCTGCCTTGCCTCCTCGGCCACGGCCTGCGCCTGGGCCTCAGACACCATGATCGTGAACCCGTTCTGCGCGCCACTCAGCGGATAGCGCTCCAGGGTCAGGTCGGCGGCCATCACCTTCGCCAGGCTCGCGATGGCAACCGGTTGCTGGTGCGGGCTGGCCGCCGGGCGGCCGTTGCCGAGGACCAGCGCCGCCTGTCCCTGCTGCGGCCATCGGACCGCCGACACGTGGTTCCGGCCCGTGTCGTTGCGCGCGTGGCGGGCTGCCGCCGAGGTCGATCGTGAGCCATGAGCGAACGCCCAGCCGGCGAGGACCAAGACGAGCAGCGCCCCAACCAGGGCACGCCGGCGTCGGCGGCCGTACACGGTCTGTCGCTCCCAGCGGCCTGTCGGTGCGGGTTGCTCGGAGGTCACGCCTCCAGTCAAGGCAGACGGGCGTTGCCAGCACGTATCGGTTTTTTGATATGCCGACGATATGTCCGGGCTGACAGCATCAAGGCCATGCGCGTGCTGATCGTCGAGGACGAGCCCTATATGGCAGAAGCCATCCGCGATGGGCTACGCCTGGAAGCGATCGCGGCTGACATTGCCGGCGACGGCGACACCGCCCTGGAGCTGCTGAGCGTCAACGCCTACGACATCGCCGTGCTGGACCGCGACATCCCTGGGCCCTCCGGTGACGAGATCGCCAGACGAGTCGTCGCCTCCGGCAGCGGCACGCCGATCCTCATGCTCACCGCCGCCGACCGGCTCGACGACAAGGCCACCGGATTCGAACTCGGCGCCGACGACTACCTCACCAAGCCGTTCGCACTCCAAGAGCTCGTGCTCCGGCTCAGAGCGCTCGACCGCCGCCGCGTCCACCACAGGCCGCCCGTGCGTGAGATCGCAGGGCTCCGTGTGGATCCATTCCGCCGGGAGGTCTACCGCGACGGCCGCTACGTCGCCCTGACCCGAAAGCAGTTCGCCGTGCTCGACGTTCTCGTCGCTGCCGACGGCGGTGTTGTCAGCGCCGAAGAGCTACTGAAACGAGCGTGGGATGAGAACGCGGACCCGTTCACCAACGCCGTCCGCATCACCGTCTCAGCACTGCGCAAACGCCTCGGCGAACCCCAGATCATCGCTACCGTACCCGGCGTCGGATACCGCATCAGGACCGAGCCGCACACCGGGGCATGAGGGAGAAGATCGTGGATAGAGCCCCGGTTTGAGCGTGCGCCTCAAACTCACCCTCAGCTACGCCGGCTTCCTCATGCTCGCCGGCGCCTTGCTGCTGGCCGCTGGATGGGTGTTCCTGAGTCGTCAGCGTCACGTGGGGCTCATCTTCGTGCCGAACTACCGCCTCGCCGTCGTGCGCGAGTTTGCTCCGACCGCGGCCATCGCGCTGGCGTTCCTGCTGGTGTTCGGACTCGTCGGGGGGTGGCTGCTTGCCGGCCGGATGCTCGCCCCCCTGGCTCGCATCACCGACGCCACTCGGATCGCCGCGACGGGGTCGCTGGCGCACCGAATCCGGCTTCCGGGCCGCAACGACGAGTTCCGCGAGCTCGCCGACGCCTTCGACGCGATGCTCGCGCGGCTCGAGGCACACGTTGCTGAACAGCAGCGATTTGCCGCCAACGCCTCCCACGAGCTCCGCACTCCGCTGGCGATCACGCAGACACTTCTCGACGTTGCCCGCAACGATCCGAGCCGCGACGACGGCGAACTCGTTGACCGCCTCCACGCCGTCAACACCCGAGCCATCGACCTCACCGAAGCGCTGCTCCTGCTCAGCCGTGCCGACCAACGGTCGTTCACCCCAGCACACGTCGACCTGTCGCTCATCGCCGAAGAAGCCACCGAAATGCTGCTCCCCCTCGCAGAAACACACGGCCTCACCATCGAAACCTCCGGCGATATGACCCCCACCATCGGTTCACACGCGCTTCTGCTGCAGTTGACCACGAACCTCGTGCACAACGCGATCATCCACAATCTCCCTGAACTGGGCACCGTATGGGTCACGACCGTTGATCACCCGGGGAGTGTGGTGCTCACCGTGGAGAACACCGGTGAGAAGCTCACCCCGCAGCTGGTTGCCACCCTGGACGAGCCATTTCAGCGCGGCACCAAACGTCTACGTGCCGACCACGCCGGTGTCGGCCTCGGCTTGGCGATCGTCAAAAGCATCACCCAAGCACACGACGGAACACTCACCCTCACCCCTCGGTTCGACGGGGGACTCTGCGTCACGGTGCAACTACCGGCTGCGCCACAATCCCGGCCGCTGCAGCGCAGCTCTGGTTCAAGCCGTGACCGGCTCGTGTGAGCAGAGCAGCGATGACGAAGGACGCACGTGTGGACGCCTACCTCGACGGTTTGCCGCCGTGGCAGAAGGCGATCTGCCAGCGGGTCCGCGAACTGGTCCACGCCGCGGACCCTGAGGTCCAGGAGACGATCAAGCGCAGGGTGCAGCCCTACTTCGTGCTCGAGGGCAACATCTGCGCGCTGCTGGCCACAAAGGACCACGTCAACGTCTTTCTCTATGACGGCGCGATCGTGCCCGATCCGGCCGGCATCATCACCGGCGGCCATGACAACAAGACCGCGCGGACCGTCGCGATCTATGAGAACGACGTGATCAACGACGCAGCGTTGACGGCAATGTTCCGCCAGATCATCGCCAACAATCGCGCCGGCGGCTGGCGCAAGCTCAAGGCCGGCCGATGACCGGACGTCTCCGGCCCGGGTGCTCCGGTTAGATTCCGGCCGTGCACTACGAAGGCGTGCGGCGCTGCCACGGTGAGGAGCGGGAGCGGATCCTGGAGGTCGTCAACGCCGCTGCCGTGGCCTACCGCGGCGTGATCCCCGATGACTGCTGGCACGACCCGTACATGCCCGCGTCTGAGCTTGATCATGAGATCGCCGCCGGCGTCGCGTTCTGGGGCTACGACCTCAACGGGTCCTTGATCGGCGTCATGGGCATCCAGTCGGTGGGTGAGGTCGACCTCATTCGCCACGCGTATGTGATGCCTGGCAACCAACGGCACGGCGTGGGCGCAGCCTTGCTGCACGGTCTGCGGCGCCTCAGCACGAAGCCGATGCTCGTCGGCACCTGGGCCGCCGCCGACTGGGCGATCCGGTTCTACCAGCGTCACGGCTTCGCACTCGTCGGGGACGAGCTCACGCCATCGCTGCTCAGGCGCTACTGGAGCATCTCGGACCGCCAGATCGCAACATCGACCGTGCTCGCCAACCCCGCTTGGCGCGAGCGCTAGGCCCTGACATCGCTAGCTGACGAGCGCGACCACGCCACGGTTGTGGGCGAACTCGAGGCAGCGCCAGCGCCCGCGCCGCCCGTCGGCCGAGAACACCGGCTCGCCCTCGAGGCTGACCAGCGCCCAACCGTCACGTGACGGAACCAGCCGCAACTGCCTGGCACCACTCACAGCGTCGCCGACGCGTCCGCGCACGCGGCCTTGACGTCGCACGCGACTGTGAATCAAAGGAAAAGTAGTCACCGACGCAGCTTCGCGCGCGGACATAAGAAGGCGACGAGACCGCCTCGTGAATTCCGTAAGAGCTCGCGGCGTCGTTCACGGACGCTCTGAGCGGCCAGGGTGCGTCGCGTGCCAGACCGAGGCCAGCAGCCGATCCCGAGTTTCCAGGACCTCGTCGGGGTCCGGGTAGGCGTAGAAGCCCGCCCCGGCGCTCAGTCCCAGGCGCCCCTGTTGTGCCAGGTCGTTGAGGCAGCCCGGCGGGCGATCGGCGTTTGACAGCTTCGGGAACAGCTCGGTAGCCACCGCCATCGCAGTCGTGATCCCGGCGAGGTCGGTACTGCGCATGGGCCCCAGCACCGCCCAGCGCAGCCCGAGGCAGTCGGTCAGCACCGCGTCGATCTGCTCTGGCGTGGCCACCCCGGCATCGACCAGGGCCAGCGCCTCGCGAATCAGTGCGTACTGGAGCCGGTTGGCCAGGAACCCATCGACCGGACACGACAGGACGAGCGGTCGCTTCCCGACCTGCTCCAATCGCTGCACCGACCATGCGACGACTCCCGCATCAGTCAGCGTTGTCGGCACGACCTCGACCAGCGGGATCAAATGGGCTGGGTTGAACCAGTGCCACCCCAGGAACCGCTCGGGCGCCTGCAGTGACGCGGCCAGGCGATCCAGCGGCAACGAGGACGTGTTGGTGGTGATCACCACCCCGTCGGGAGCCGCGCGCTCAGCCTCGGCCAGAACGCCAAGCTTGAGCTCCAGCGATTCGGGGACCGACTCGATGATCAGATCTGCCGCGGCGGCCGCCTCGGCAATCGAGGTCGCGAATGTCACCTCCGTTTCGTCGCAGCCGGCCAGTGCGCGTCGCGCCGCGTCTAGCGTCTCGCTGCTCCGTGAGAAGAGCGTGACCGCGACGCCGGCCTGCGCCATCACCCGTGCGATGTTGCGGCCCATCACGCCCGCCCCGAGCATCGCCACCCTCATGGCCGCGCGCCGCCCACGTCGCGCAGGAAAGGCGCATCCCACCGCCCGCTGACATCGCCGGGTGTGATGACCACCCCCGCTGTCATCACCGGCCATGCGCCGTCCGGCGACACCACGCCGAACGACGAGCCGTCCGCGGTCCATCCGGACGCCACTCCGTCCGCGTCACGCACTCCGAGTACCGGCCGCCCGAACAACCTGCCGGTCTCTGTCGCGCGTCGGACTCCAGCCGCCACGTCATCGGTCTGCCGGGCTGTCACGGCCAGCGCGTCTGCCCCGGCTCCCAGGAACGCTGAGGCGAGGTCGGAGAACGCATCCTCGGCCGCCTCGATCTCTGCACCGTCGAACGCCACCCGCAGCTGGGATGGGGCCGGCACAGCAGCAATGACGCCATGGGTGGCCACGTCGTGCAGGCAGCGGATGAGCTCGACCCCGTCCTCGATCTCGGGGCGCTGCACCAGCGAGTCGAGCGCGTCGTTGCCGACCGTGCCGGCGGACACGGCGCACGCGATCGCCTCGGCGGCGACGAACACGAACATCGCATCGGCGTGGGCCAGCGCCGCGGCGTCGGCGATCAGACGCTGGCCGACGGCCGGGTCCTGCCACCAGTCGGCGCGCTCCTGGCGTACCAGCGCCGGAAGCTGCTCCCACAAGATCGGAGCGAACGCCAGCGCATCGCCCGAGACGGCCGCCAAGAACCGGTCGCGCGGGTTCAAATCCGCACGACGCTCCGGTTCAGTGCGCCCGATGGCCATTCGCCGAAGTACTTCAGCGCGTCGTCCGGCGGGCGTCGCGTCTCCCACTCGGCGATGAACTCGGTGTACGGCCGCGCGTGTTGGAGCCGACGGGCTCGGTGAGCGTCGCGTAGCGCCCGCGTGCCGGGCTCGTCGACGATCAGGGTCTCCGGGTCATAGACGACGCCGAACACTTCGCGCGCCGTCCACTCGCTGACCCGATCGGCCCGAACGTCGTCGGCGACCGCGGTGGGGTCGCGGTCCAGGACGTCCCCGTAGCCGCCGCTGCCCTGGGTGCTGGCCGCCAGCATGTCGCCTTCCTGCACGACGCGGATGCCTCGGGTCTGGTGCTCGACGATCACCTCGCCGCCCAGTGCGCTGTCGCCGCTGGCCAGCATGTAGTCATCGGTCGGCAGTCGCGGCTCGCCGGCGGCCATCAGCTCCAGCACGTCTGAGCCCTCCACCCGGATCCCCGGTATGACGGTCATTGAATACCCGCCGAAAAGGCCGTTGTGGGCCGGGAACAGGGACTCCTTCTGACTGGAGGTGAACGCCAGGTGCGGGGTCCGATAGACGATGTACCCGACCGCCGCGCCCAGTCCGCCACGGTATTTCCCGAAGCCACACGTGTCGCGCTGCTGCTTCTGGTAGGCGTGCAGGACGGGGAACTCGGACTCGATGTCCTCCACATCGGGCGCCTTGCCCCACGGTCCGTGGGGGAACCCCCACACGTCGATGCCGTCCCGGTCGCAGCGTGCCGCCAAACCGTATGCGTTGAGGGGATAGCCCATGAAGTCAGTCACGCGCACGCCGTGCTGGTTGGTGCCCGCCACCATCACGGCCGACGCGCTGGACGACGTGAACCCGCATACCAGCGATCGTTGCTCGGTGCCGAACATCACCTTTGACAGCGCCACGCCCAGCAGTGGGAACACCATCGCGCCGACCAGCGGCGAGCAGCTGATCGCTGCCTCGGGGTCGGCGTCAAAGAATGAGCCCTGGGGCACTCGGATGTCGATGTGGTCGAACATCCCCGAGGAGATCGGGAAATCGTGGAACGGGAACTGGTACAGGTTGACCGCGCAATGCCCGCGGATCACGTTGGTGAACGCGTTGTAGGAGCCCTCGTGCTCCGGTGAGGTCCCCTCGAAGTCGATCGTCAGCCGACCGCCCCTGACCTCAACCGCCACCGACGCCCGCAGCAGCCCGTCCTCGTGGCCGGTGGTGTCCATGAACACGTTGTGGCGATAGACGCCGTCGGGCCACTGCTCGATTCGCGCCTGCACGCCCGCCGATGTCTGCTGGATCATCCGGCGAAACAGGCCGCGGATGAGCGCGTTGCCCCGACGTTGCGCCAGGCCCTGCAGCCGCACCCGCACCCGGTCGCATGCGGCCACCCGGGCCTTGACGTCGGTCACCTGCATGCGCGGCGCCCGGGAGATGAAGTTCTCCATCATCAGCAGCAGGTCGTTGCGGAGCCGGTAGTTCTCGCCGATCTTGATCGGGGTGAGCTTCATCCCCTCGTCGTGACGGGTGTGGGCCTGGGTGACCTCGCCGCCCGGCTCGCTGCCGCCGGTCTCGGACTGGTGGGCGCCGGAGACGACCCAGCCGATCAGTTCCCCGTCGGCGAAGACGGGCATCAGCGCGAACTGATCCGGGTTGTGGATGCCGCCGTAGAGCGCCTCGTTGCAGTAGTAGATGTCGCCCTCGCCGACTCCCACCGAGGGATCGTCGGAGAACCGATCCAGGACGAACTTGATGGGGACCTGGCCGGTAACCGAGTGCAGATAGGTGCCCAGGACCGCCGACACGAGATCCCCGCGGGCGGTGTAGACCGCGACCAGGGTGTCGCCGGAGTGCAACATGCTGGAGATGCCCATCTTGGTCATCACCTCCTTGCCCTCCTGGAGCATGAGGTTCAGATTCTCCGAGTAGATCTCGTAGTCGCCGGGGCGCAGCACGCGCGCGTCCTCGAGTTCCTGCTCGGTGGGCTCCTCGAGCTGCATCGCCCGAGTGACCATGGCCGCGTCAAACATCTGAGAGCTCCTCGTCATGGGTCAGGACGATCCCGCCGCGCTCGTCCACCCGGCAGCTCCACCCGGGCGCGACGACCACCGTGGTGTCATCGGACTCGATCAACGCCGGTCCGGTGAAGCTATGTCCGGGCTGCAGCTGGGCCATCTCGAACACCGGCGTCTCGGTCCAGCCGGCGTCATCGGAGAACCAGGCCGGGCGGGAGCCCGTCTGGGCCGCCGCCGGATCGGCTGGCCCCGCCGGGCGACCGGGCCGGGGATCGTGGGCCTGGGGCAGTGATGCCTTGAGCACGAACGCGTCGATCTCCACACCCGCGTCGGGGTTCAGACCGAGCGGGCTGTAGGCCTCGCTGAACTCCTTCTCAAACGCGGCGTAGATCTGCCGCATGTCCGCCTCTGAGCCGACGGCCAGCACCGGCGAGGCGACGCGCTTGACGTTGAGCTGGCCACCGAACTTCATGTCCAGCTCCAGCGCGTACCGCACCTGATCGGGATCGAAGCCCTCGCCGGCGAAGTCCCGCCGCGCCAGCTCCCGGAGCCCATCGACGACCGAGTTGAAGCCGGCGTAGTCCTCGGACCAGACCCCGTGCACGGCGGTCAGCAACGACAGCCGGCGGGAGCGCTCGTAGACGTGGAGCACGTCCATGGTCGACGAGCCGTAGGCACAGAACGTCGACGAGAACGGAAAGATGACCACCTTGTGCATCCCGGCGGCTTCGGCGTACCCACAGCAGTGCACCGGTCCGGCGCCGCCGGCGGCGAAGATCACGAAGTCCCGCGGGTCATAGCCCTTGAGTACCGTCTCCTTGTAGATCTCGGCCCCCATGCGGGCGTCGATGATGCGCCGAATGAGCACCGCCGCCGCCGGGACGTCGATCCCCAGCGGCTTGGCCACCCGCTCTCGGATGGCGCGCTCGGCGCGGCGCTGGCTCAACGTGAGCTGGCCGCCGTGGAAGCGGGTGGGGCTCAGGTAGCCAAGCACCAGGTCGGCGTCGGTGACCGTCGGCTCGCGTCCGCCCTGGTCGTACGCGGCCGGCCCCGGCACCGAGCCGGCGCTCTCGGGGCCGACCTCCAGGCGGTTTCCGAGCAATGGATCGACCCGTGCCACCGACCCGCCGCCGGACCCGATCGACCGGGAATCCAGGATCGTGGCATCGATCGTCCAGCGGTCGATGGTGGGGGCGAACTGGTAGAAGCGGGTGCTGCCCTCCACCACCATGGCGATGTCGAAGCTGGTCCCGCCCATGTCCGTGACGACCACGTTGTCGTAGCCGTAGTCCCGCCCCAGGGTCGAGCTGCCCATGAGACCGGCGACCGGCCCACCGTTGTAGGTGTGGACCGCCGCCGAGCGAAACACGCTGGCCATGCCACCGGTGTTGTGGACCATCATCATGGGGTTGCGATAGCCGCCCCGGCGCAGCTCCTGTCCGATGCCGATCAGCTCCTCGTACATCGACTGGTGCAGGTACGCGTTGAGGATCGTCATGGTGGTCCGCGTGTACTCGAGCTTGCGGGGTGACACCTGGCTGGACAGGAACACCGGCATGCTGCCGAGGTAGGTGTCGTTGTACTCCCGCTCGATCAGTTCCTGGATCCGCCGCTCGTGTGTCGGATTCATGAACGACCACAGCAGTGACACGACGAACCCGCGGACACCGGCGTCCACCAACCGATCCAGCTGGGCCAGGAAGTGATCCTCGTCCAGCGGCCGCACGATCTCGCCGCGGTAGTCGACGCGCTCCTTCACGCCCACGGTCAGGTCCTTGGGGATCAGCGGCTGCGGCTTATCGGCGCCTGCGATGTTGCGCTGCTCCTTGAACGGGATCCCGTCCGACCACTGGCTCGCCCGGCCGATCAGGACGGTGTCCTCAAAACCCTCGGTCATGATCAGCCCCAGACGCGGTCCCTTGCGCTCGATCAGCTTGTTCATCGCCAGCGTCGTCGAGTACCGCAGGATCTGTGTCTGGGAGACGAGCTCGGACGCCGTCAGCCCGAGGCGCTCCGCCGCGTCGGCGATGGCGCGCGACAGTCCCTGTGACAGGTCGAAGGGCGTCGTGCGCGCCTTGCACCACACCTCGCGGTCGTCCAAGCGCACATAGCAGTCAGTGAACGTGCCGCCGATGTCGATCTCCACCGATGACGTCATGGCTGGTCTCCGCCCGCCTGGCCATGCTGCTTGAGGGCGTCGATGTCGAGCTCGATGTCGTGCGTGACGGGGTGGCCGGGCGGGAGGTACTCAACCTCGATCAGCGTCGCGCACCCGGGGCAGATGAACTCCAGGATCCGGCACCACCGCGGATCCGGGGAGAACGTGTAGGGACCGTCGACGATCGGACGATGGATCTCGCTGGGGTCGCGCTCCCACACCAGGCACCCGTGCTTGTAGTTGCCCCGCGCGCTGCCGAGGCCCTGGCCGCAGCCGACACAGTGCCACTGTTCGCTGTCGAGGTCGATCTCCAGGTACTCGGTGATCTGTCGTCTCACGCGGCCTGCTCCCGCTCGAGCACGCCGTAGCCCTGGTCGGTGAACGTCACCGACCAGCTGCTCGGCACGAAGATCGTCGTGTCCGGCGCATTGAGGAAGACCGGGCCGGCGATCGCCGCCACCCCGCGGTAGCCCAACCCGTTGGCGATCGGCACCCGGAGCGGGCCATCGGCGGTGGTGATGACGCGGTGGCTATCGAGCTGCGCTGCGGCCTCGGCTCCGGTGTGCATCTCTACATCCGTGCTCCGCGGAACGGACACATGCAGCCGGCAGCCCATCGCCGCGGCTCCGTTGGCCCCGATGAGGGTCGGGGCCTGCTCCAGCAGCGCGGCCAGGCTGAGCTCCCGTGGGTCGCCGTCGCCAATCCGCAGCGACGCGCGCACATCGTCCAGTTCTCGCACGCCCTCGGCTCTGAGATCCCGGCGCGCGTTGTCGGCCAGCCGGGCGACTGCGGCGCTGAGCGCGCCGTCGGGGGCGCCGGCGGCCACCACCTGGTGATAGGAGTGGGCGATCGGCAGCAGCCCGGCGCCGAAGGCCGAGAACACCGAGCTGTGGGGGAAGACCACCACCCGGCCGATGCCCAGGATCTCCGCGGCGTCGGTGCAGAGCAGACCCCCGCCGCCGCCGTAGGAGAGCAACCAGCGATCGGCCGCGGCGGAGGTGGTCAGCTCCGGGTGGCGCTGCGCCCATCGGAGCAGATGCTCGGACAGGGTGTCCCGGATCGCCTGCTGAGCTCGCAGCAGCGCCTGCTCGGTGCTCGTCCCCAGACGGCCGGCGACGTGGTCGGCGGCATCGCGGGCGGGTCCGACGTCGAGCCGGCGGCGCCCGCCGAGGAACTCGCCGGGCTCGAGGTAGCCCAGGAGCAACCAGACGTCGGTCGGCGTCAGCTCGCGTCCGCCGAGCCCGAAACACGCCGGACCGGGGGTCGCTCCCGCACTCTGGGGCCCGACACGGAGATCTCCCGCCGCGTCGACGGCGATGACGGAGCCGCCCCCCACACCGAACGATGTCAGCGAGACCGACGGGTGGGGGATCTCCAGGTCGCCCACCTCGGTGCGCTCGTTCATCGGGGCCCGGGCGTCGGCCACCAGGGCGACGTCAGTGGTCGTGCCGCCGACGTCAAAGGTGCAGACGTGGCGGGCGCCGATCGCGGCGGCGACATAGCCGGCGCCGAGTACGCCCGCGCTCGGACCCGAGTCGTAGGTGTCGATGGCCCGGGTCTTGGCGACACGGCTGGTCGCGCCGTCGCTGTTGACGATCAGCAGGGGCCGGGTGAGGCCACGCAAACGCATCCGGTCCTCCGCGCGATAAAGCGCCCGCACGAGGCTGGGGTGCAGACAGGCGTTGATCACAGCACACGCGGTGCGGCCGTGATCGTCGGCGGCCAGTGACACCCGGGAGGCGACCATCAGTGGCACCGCGCCCAGATAGTGGCGGGGGTAGGACTCGCCGATCAGCTCCCGCGCCCGGAGCTCGTTGGCCTGGTTGAGGTGGGCGTTGGCGAAGCTGACCACCAGGAGACGCACACCCCGCTCCAGCAGCTCTCGAACGGCAAGCTCGGTTTCGGCCTCGTCCGGTGCGGCCAGGACCGCGCCGGCGTCGTCGACCTGCTCGCTCACGCCCCGCACCAGGTCGGACTCGACGAATCGGTGCAGCAGGTCGGCCTGTGTGGCGGTGCCGTACACGGACTGCTCCGCCCCCCGGGTCACGATCAATCCGATCCGCGCGCCCCGTCCCTCGACGATGGTGTTGGTGGCGATGGTGGAGCTGAAATGCAGCCGGGATAGCGACCCGAGAAACGCGGGCAGCTCTCGGCCCACGGCCGCCGCCGCCGCCTCGACGCAGGCCTCGAACCCGATTGTCAGATCCTGCGGGGTGGTGTCGACCTTGACCTGGACGGTGCGTTCACCGTCGGTCACGAATCCGTCGGTGAACGTCCCGCCGGTGTCGATGCTCATCGCGTATGACCCCGTCATCGGCTCGCCTCATCCTGAGCCGGGATCTTGAGGTTGGCGGCGCGCGCCTGGGCGATCGCGGTCGGGTAGCCCGCATCGGCGTAGCGGGCCACGCCAAGGGCAGGGTCTGACCAGAACGCGCGGGCGATCTTGCGCTCGGCCACTTCGCTCCCGTCGGCCACGACCACCATGCCGCTGTGGATGCTGCGACCGACCCCCACGCCGCCACCGTTGCCGACCGCCACCCAACTCGCCCCCTGAGCGGCGTTGAGCAGCGCAGCCAGGATCGGCCAGTCGGCGATCGCGTCGCTCCCATCCAGCATGCCCTCGGTCTCCCGGGACGGAGATGCCACTGACGCCGGATCCATGTGATCACGGCCGAGAGCGAGCGGCCCGATCTCTCCACTCCGGACCAGCTCGTTCAGCCTCAGGCCGACGGCGTCCCGCTCACCCAGGCCGAGCCAGCAGATACGCGCCGGCAGACCCTGCGGCGCGACCCGGCGCCGGGCCAGGCTGATCCACTTGCGCAGCGTTGGGCTCCCGACCACCTCCATCAGCGCGTCCTCGCTGCGGCGCAGGTCCTCCGGATCCCCGGACAGGGCGATCCACCGGTACGGCCCGACGCCTCGGGCCAGAATGGGACGAACGTAGGCGGCGACGAAGCCGGGGATCTCCATCGCCTCCGTGACGCCCGCGTCACGAGCCTGGGCGCGGATGTTGTTGCCGTACTCGAACGCGATGGCGCCGCGGCGGTTCAGCTCGAGCAGGGCCTCGACGTGGCGCGCGATCGAACTGCGGACATCGTCCAGATATCGACCGTTCGTCGATTGCGCGTGCTCCGCCGCTTCGACGGTATAGCCCGACGGCACGTAGCCGTGTAGCAGATCATGAGCGGCCGTCTGATCGGTGACCACGTCGAAGTGGATTCCGTCGCGGACGAGCCTCGGAGCAAGGTCGGCCGCGTTGCCCAGCAGCCCGATCGACGCCGGACCTGCCGGGTCATCGAGTGACGAGATCGCGTGTCGGTAGTCGTCGGTCAGCAGATCGATCCAGCCCGCGTCAGCACGACGCCGCGCCCGCCGCGGATCGACCTCCAGGATGAGCGTGCGACCGCCGTTGAGCGAGACGCCGAGCCCCTGGGCCCCGCCCATCCCGCCGAGGCCGGCGGTGAGAACCCGCCGCCCCTCCAGTGTTCCGCCGAAGTGCGCGTCCGCGACCGCACGAAACGTCTCATAGGTGAAGCCGAGGATGCCCTGGGTGCCGATGTAGAACCATCCGCCGGCGGTCATCTGCCCGTACATCGTCAGTCCCGCCGCCTCTAGCGCCCAGAAATCCTCCGGGGTCGACCACGCGGGGACGAGCATCGCGCTGGAGATGAGGACGCGAGGAGCATCGGGGTGGGTGGGGACGACCGCCACCGGCTTGCCGGATTGGACGATCAGGGTCTCGTCGGACTCCAGCTCTTGCAGCGCAGCGACGATTGCGGCGAACGACGCCCAATCCCGTGCCGCCTTGCCCGCACCGCCGTAGACGACCAGGTCCTCGGGCCGCTCGCCGACCTGCGGATCCAGGTTGTTCAACAGACAGCGGAGCGCGCCCTCCTGCTCCCAGCCACGGCAGCTGAGGGTGAGACCGCGAGCGGGGATCAGTTGGGCTGGACCTGGCGCAGGCGCCACGGCGGTCTCCTCGATGCGTCGACCCGGCGGCGGGTCGTCAGGGCGGCAGCGCGGCAATTGTATACATTGATCCACGGATGTGTCAATCCACACGCCGCCGACCCGGGCTATGATCCGCCGCGTGGCCGCACCCGCGCGTGATCACGTTCTGGCCACCAGCCTGGCCGACGAGGTGGCGTTCCGCATCCAGGCCGCGATTCTGGATGGCGAGTACCCACCCGGAACCCACCTCCAGCAAGACGACCTGTGCGTCCGCTTCGGTGTCAGCCGCACCCCGGTGCGCGAGGCGCTGCGCAAGCTCCAGGCCCAGAATCTCGTGGACCTGGTGCCCAACAAGGGAGCGATGGTCAGCACCCGGACGCGGGTCGAGTTACTGGACGTGTACGCCTTGCGGGCTGAACTGGAGGGGTTTGCCGCCGGGCTCGCCGCCCGCCACGTCACCCCGGATGCCCTGGCCGAGCTATCGGCGGCGCAGGACGCCATCACCGGCGCGATGTCGCAGCTGCGACCGGGCCGGATGAGCCCCGAGGACGAAGCGGCGTTCAACACCCGGATCACCGTCGGAAACGAACGGTTCCATGGGGTGGTCCATCGGCTGGCCTCCAACGCGCGCCTCACTCGCACGTTGGAGGACCTGCAGAGCTACTTCCCCAAGGACTACGTATGGCGGGCGATCGGGGATTCCCCGGAGGGACACGTCCTCAGCGTCGACGAGCACGACCAGATTCGTGACGCACTGGCCGCCGGCAACGCCCGCACCGCGCGCCGGGCGATGAGCGCGCACATTCAGCACGCCGGCCGCCTGCTGATCGCCTACCTGGATCGCCACCAGTTCTGGTCGCAGTAGCAAATCTGCCACCCAACCGTCCGCGGTTCGTGGCGTGCCTGAAGCGTGAGACCGGGCCGACGGCACCGCCTCGGTGACCGCGTGAGCGGTGAAGCAAGGATTGCGCTCGGTGCCGGTCCGGGCGCTCCGGGTACACCTCATCGATGGTGGTCAGCGCCACCACCGGAACCCCGGCAGCCGGTAGCCGCGGCGCCCGGGGGGACGTGCCTCGACTTATGCACCGTATGCGGGCTTATTTTTCCCCGGGGCGGCTCTCCGTGGTCGCCGAGCCCCGAGCTTTGTGGCGCCTGTCGGGCGCTCAGAACTCGATGCGGCTCTCAGCAGGGAGCACGAGCACAGAACTGCGAGCGCTGTTCAGCTCGTTGCGGACCTCTCCGGCGACGGCCACGTGACCTTTCGGCGCACCAGCGGTGGAGCCGACCACGATCAGATCCACCGGTCCGGTGTTCGCGTCCACCACCGTGGCGCCGAGTCGGGCAGCAAGCGCCGCCGCTGTCGCCCGCGCATCATCATTGACCGGGCCCGCAAACGGCACCGCGATCGACCTGATGGCCGGGTCTGGCTTGGCGCGTAGCCCCGCTGCCGCGACGCCGACCGCGATGCGGCCGCCCTCGAGCAGACGCTGCGCAGACGTTCCCGGTTCCGCGCGGCCCACCGGGGTCCGGTAATCCGAGCCGAACACAATGATCGAGGCACCCACCCGCTGCGCGAGCTCGCTCAGGACATCCCCGGTGGCCGCCCCGACCTCGACGTAACGAGCAACGGAACCGTCCATCTGCGCCGCCCCCCGCTCCAGGCGCTGCTCGGCGTCATGCTGGGCGACCTCCTCCCGCCGCGGATCGAACTCTCTGGAGTGGCGCACATACGCCAGCGCCACCGCGGATCCGGTCTGAGCCAAGAGCCTGCCCAGAACGAGGGCATCGTCGTCGTTCGATGTGCCGTCGTAGGAGATAACTAGGTCAGCCGTCATCGCGCACACGATAACTCCTCCGGGCACGTACGCCGTCGCGCATGAGTCGTCCGGCGGGTTCGGCGCCGGACGATCGCGATAGCGCTCGCGCCTCCATCAAGACACGAGGCGCGGTCAGTTGTGGCCGGTGAGGCTGTTGAGCAGTGTGCGGCCGATCGTCACCGGGTGACTCGCCACCATGGAGAGCCTGCCTGCCAGCGACATCGGCTCGTGGGCGAGCCCGAGCTGACGCATGATCGATTGTTGGTCGAAGTAGACGCGCTCGCATACGAGCTGCTCGCCGTCGAACAGGAAGAAAGCCGTCATACGGCAGCGAAACGAGCGCCCCGTCGGCGGTAGCGCGCGCAGGCGGCCCAGATGCGTGCCGAGGAGGTCGAACTCGACGATGACTGCGTCGTCGGCGTGATGCATCGCGATGAGTTCGTTGCGTTGGTCTGGGAAGGCGCGGCGGCTCTCGGCAAAATATTCACGGACTTCTGCTTCGCCGTCGAAGACGTCGCCCGTCGGGACCAGCTCATAACGCGGATGCGAGAACGTCCCGATGGTGGCGTCGAAGTCCTGGCGGTTCTCTGAGTCCATGTGCTCGAGCACGATCGCCTCGCGCCGTTGGCGCAGTCCGCCACCCCCTGGGCGTTGCTCGCTCATCTGGCGACAGCGTATCCATCGCCTCCGCCCCGCCGAGGAGAACCAGGCCCCGGTTGGCTTGGGCCGCTCACGACGCCGCGAACGCCCGCAGCGAGGACCAGCCGGCGCTAGATTGAGTGAGTGACCACGGGACCCGTCCCTACCAGGGGATGCGCTGCTCGCTCCGCCACGTAACGCCCCTTGGCGCGGCGCGCCGGAGTGTCGTCGTTTTGGCGCCGGCACTGTTGGTGGCGGGGTGCTTTGGTAGCAAGACGCCGGCAGAGCACGCCGCGGATCGCGCGCGCATGATCGCCAGCGGGCAGCGGCTGACGATCGAGAGCGTGAGCTGCTCGCCGCGCGGCGAGGTGGCGTGGACGTGCACCGGCCGTCTGCAGTCCGGCCGGCAGTTCACCTGCAGCGTCGGTCCCGTCGGTCGCGTCAGCGCCGTCGGCACATGCACAGCGCGAGCGGACAGGCCTTGATCCCGCGGCACAGGCCAGCGACCGGCTTGCGACCGGTGCGATCGTGTTGATCCTGAGCCTCCCCGACCGCCCCGGCCGACCCCGGACGCCACAGCACGAGACAGGAGAACCGAACCGTGAGCTACGAGACGCTGATCTACTCGACCGACGGACCGGTCGCAGCGATCACTCTGAACCGCCCCGAGCGGCTCAACACGATCGTCCCGCCGATGCCCGACGAATGCGAAGCCGCGATCAAACAGGCCACTCTCGACCCCGCCGTGAAGGTGATCGTGCTGCGCGGCGCGGGTCGGTCGTTCTGCGCCGGCTACGACTTCGCCGACGGCTTTCACCACTGGGACGACATGCTCACCACTGACGGGCAGTGGGACCCCGGCAAGGACTTCATCGGCACCGGCGCCTACGGGCCCACCCAGAAGTTCATGAGCATCTGGCGCACCCCCAAGCCCGTCATCGCCCAAATCCACGGCTGGTGCGTCGGCGGCGGCAGCGACATGGCCCTCTGCGCCGACCTGATCATCGCCTCCGAGGACGCTCAGATCGGCACCCCCTACTCACGCATCTGGGGCTGCTACCTGTCTGGCATGTGGCTCTACCGCCTCGGACTCACCAAAGCCAAGGAGCACGCTCTCACCGGCAAGCCCCTCTCCGGCCGCGAAGCCGCCGACATTGAGCTCATCAACAAGGCCGTCCCGTTCGATCAGCTCGAGCAGACCGTCGCCGAACAGGCCCGCCAGCTCGCAGAGATCCCGCTCTCCCAGCTCGCGGCGATGAAGCTCATCGTCAACCAGGCCTACGAGAACATGGGCCTGCACTCAACCCAGACGCTGGGCCCCATCCTCGACGGGCTCATGCGCAACACCCCCGACGCACGGGCCTTCATCGACACCGCCGCCGCCGACGGCGTCAAAACCGCCACACATAACCGCGACACCCCATTCGCCGACTACAGCATGGCCAGTGCAGAACGCCGGCCCAACCCGGAAAACATCATCCAGGCAGCGCCACCCACGTGATCGCAGCGTTCGAGGTGGAGCATACGATGTGGGCGATCTCGAACGACTCGCGTTAAGGGCGAGAACTCGACACCGGGAGGTGCCGCATGAAGGCGATTGTGGTGACGGACAAGGCTGCGGGAATGGCTGGGATGACGCTGGTGGAGCGGCCCGAGCCGCCGGCAGCGATCAACGACGTCATCGTGCAGATTCGTGCGTCGGGGTTCGTCCCGACTGAGCTGGCGTGGCCTTCGACCTGGACCGATCGTCGCGCCCGTGATCGAACACCGTCGATCCTTGGGCACGAGCTGGCCGGAGTGGTCACCGCCCTCGGCTACGGCACGACGGGGCTGTCGGTGGGGCAGCGGGTGTTCGGCCTCGCGGACTGGCATCGCGACGGCACCTTGGCGGAGTATTTGGCGATCGAGGCACGCAACCTCGCTCCGCTGCCTGGCGACGTCGAGTTCACGGTGGGTGCGAGCCTGCCCATCTCGGGCCTGACCGCGTGGCAGGGACTGTTCGACCACGGTCGCCTTCGGACCGGGCAGAGCGTCCTCGCGCACGGCGCGGCCGGCGCAGTCGGGACGATGGTGACGCAACTCGCCCGTGAGGCCGGCGCCTACGTCATCGGCACCGGGCGCGCCGCCGACCGACAGAAGGCGCTCGACTTCGGCGCCCAAGAGTTCGTCGACCTCGACAACGACGCGCTGGAAGACGTCGGCGGCGTCGACCTGGTGTTCGACGTGATCGGCGGCGATATCCAGAAGCGGTCCGCAGGCCTGATCCGGGCCGGAGGAACCCTGGTGACCGTCGTCGGGCCGCCCGAGGCGCGGCCCGCCGACGGCCTGGCGGTCGACTTCGTTGTCGAGTCCGATCGTGCCCAACTGGGTGAGATCGTCGAGCGGGTGCGCGACGGACGACTGCGGACCAACATCGGCAACGTCGCGACCCTCGACGATGCCATCGCCGCCCTCAATCCGACCGAGCGACGCACCGGGAAGACGATCATCCGCATGTAGTCGCATGTGTGGCCATCCGCCTCACCCGAGGGTGTCGAGGTAGCGATCGCGTGTCGCGGTGGCCGCGGCCAGACGCCTAACACGGCATGACCAACCCACCCAACGGCCAGCTCGTCCTGACCGCCGACGCGCGCACTCGTCGTGAGCCGCACGTTCCGGGCACCCATCGAGGACGTGTGGGCCAGCATCACCGAACCCGACCGTTGAGCCGCCCCAGCAGCAAGGAGCCCCCGCCCGAGACGGCGTTGGTCGGAGCCCTGCGACGTGATGTCGGATGGATCGAAGCGCTCTCGCTGGTGGCAATGCGCGATCGGCTCATCGTCGGCCACGTGGGTGACCATCGCTTTTACAGTCGCTTCGGCTTCGTGACGGCACCTTTCGCTACGCGGCACCGTTCGACGACCTTTAGCGCCACCCAGCACACCCGCACGCCGCCGCCTTAGCCGCTTCGCGCGGGCGTCTTCCAATCGGGCCGTTGCGCCTTCATGCGCTTGTATTCATCGGTGAGCACGCGGTGCTCGGCGAGCACCGCGCCCACCTCTTGCTTGAGGCGGGCGATCTCGCTGCTATCGCCGGCCCCGATCGCGCCCTGCAGTCCGGCGCGGAGCTCGGTGGCGCGATCAGAAGACTGCGACCATGCCTCCCAGGCGGCATGCATCTCCTCGTCGTCTGGCGCTCCGGGAGCCAGCTCCGGTGCCGGCGGCGCCTCGGGCCGAAACGTATCGTCGACCGCGAGCCACGATCCATCGACGATCTCGAGCTTGATGTAGTTCTTGGACGCGAGCACAGCCATGCCGGCGTTGGGTGGACGCGCGCTGCAGGTGAGGCTCGCTACATCCCCCGATGACAGGTTGAGCTCGAGGTTCCGGCTCTGTGCCCAGTCGATCTCGAGGTGGATCTCGTGCCGGCCCGGAGGCACGTCGAACGTCTTGGTCTCACCACGACGGATGTCCCCGACCGTGTTCCCGTCGATCACGACCTTGTAGGTCCGAAGCACGTCGCCGATCGGCCGGCGCAGGCGCTTGAGCGTTATCTGAGAGGTCGGGCCCGCCACGATGCCCGATCCTCGCACGCGGCCGTGGAGAGGTGAAGAATTCTTCGCCAGCAGCCGCGCCGAGCGTGACGACGCGTCGCCGGGTCTGCCCGACAGCAGCGCCAGTGCTGGGTGTCACACCGTCGTCGGGTTGGCGGCGATCGGGTGGCATTTCGCCTCGCGTCCCGGTCTGAGCGGGGGACCTGCGACCGCGCACGAGAAGTCGTGCAGTGCCCCGGTCGCAACGTCGCCGCCTGGGGCGGGCTCTGTCTCGAGCACGTCAGAGCTGATCGTCAGCCAGGCCAGTGCCCCGCCCCCCGCGCAGAGCGCGGCGCACGTCAGCATCGCGACGTGGAAGCCGTGATCCATTGCCGGTGGGACGTAGAACCGCGTCCCGGTCAGCCCTGCGATCAACGGTAGGACGGCGACGATGATCAGCCCGGAAAGACGCGAGACGGCGGTGTTGATACCCGAGGCGATGCCGGAGTGCCGCTCATCCGCGGCGGCCATCACCGTCGCCGTCACCGGCGCGACGACCAGGGTCAGTCCCAAACCAAACAGGAGCACCGCCGGGAGCACGGTGGACAGATAGCTGTCGCCTGGATCGATCCGCGTCATCAGCACCAGTCCCAAAGCTGTGATCAGCGGTCCTACGGTCAGCGGGATCCTCGGCCCGATGCGTTGCGCAAGCCCTCCCGCGGGGGCGGATCCGACCAGCATCAGAGCGGTGATCGGCAGCGTGGCGGCACCGGCCTCCAGCGGGCGTGTAGCCGAGCGAGATCTGCAAGAACGCCACGAGCAGGAAGAACACGCCGCTGAGCGCTCCGAAGACGACGAAGGTCACCGCGTTGGCGGCGCTGAATTGGCGTGAGGCAAAGATGGACAGCGGCATCATCGGATTGGCGGAACGTCGCTCGGCGACGAGGAACGCGATCAGGGCAAGCACGCCCCCAATCCCCGTCACGAGGACCAGAAGCGTGACGCCGTGAGCTGGCGCCTCGATCAGCGCGTAGGTGATTCCGGCCAGGCCGATGGCGGCCAGGATCACGCCGCCAAAGTCAAGCCGTCCGCTGGCCGCGGGGTCACGGGTCTCCGGCACGTGGCGGCCCGCCATGGCGACGATGAAGATGCCCAGCGGGAGGTTGATCAGGAACACCGCCCGCCATGACACGGCTCCGACGAGTACGCCGCCGACCAGCGGGCCCAGCGCGCCGGCCACCCGCCCAGTCCTGACCAGGCGCCGATGGCACGGGCGCGATCAGCCGGGCGAAACCCCGACTCGACCATCGACAGGCTGCCCGGGGTCAGGAGCGCCCCGCCGACCCCCTGTATGAGCCTCGCCGCCACCAGGAACCCAGCATTGGGCGCCACGGCGCAGAGCAGCGACGCGATCGTGAACACGCCGGTGCCGGCCACGAAGATACGACGGCGCCCGTAGCGGTCCCCAAGCGACCCCCCGAGCAGGATCAGCGCGGCCAGCGTGAGCGTGTAGCCGTTGAGGATCCACTGCAGGGTGCTCGTCGATGCGTGCAGGTCATGGCCGATATCCGGCAGCGCGACATTGACAACGGTGGCGTCCAGGAAGGCAATCCCCGAGCCGAGCACCGCCACAGCGAGCAGCCAGCGACCGGACGCGGAATCGAGCCTCACGTCGTCCTACGGGACCCAGAGTCGCGATGGCGATTTCCCGCCACACGGCGGCGATCGTCATCGCGCGCTTGGGACTTCAAGGATCACCGACATTGGCGCCCGCTCCGGGCTGCGATGGCCGCGGCCCGTCGGTCCATGCAGGGTGTCGCCGACACGCTCGCCGTGATCGGGAGCCATCGTGCTCGGTCGCTCGGCGTGTTCTTGGGCGCCTGCCAGTCGGTGACGTGTGGCTCGGGCAGCATCGCGGAGCTGAATTGTGAGGGCTAGCGTCTCTCACAGCTCCGCGATCGGCGCGAACCGGTAGACGTACTCACCCATCGCATCGCTGATCGCGAAGATCACGTCGATGATCGCTTCTTGGCGGGCGGCGTTCGCGAGTGGCCCCGTGTAGACGGGGTCGTAGCCCGCGACGCGGTTGAGCTGCTCCACGACCTCGCGCGCCTCCTCGTCGCCGCACCAGAGGTTGCTCGGCCTGACCCGCGCCTCTCCCAGCCGGCCCAACAGCGATGCGAAGTTGACGTTGAAGGACTTCGCCGTCGGCCCTCCCGTCCGGGACTTCACGAACTCGGCATTCGAAGCGAATCCGTCCGGCGCCTGAACACCGATCAGGTTGGTCGCGTCGATCACCGTCTTGCCCTCCACTCCGGTCAGCCGGTCGAATGCATCGGCGATCGCGCCCCCTGGGACGGCGACCAGCAAAACGTCCGCGTCAGACACATCGCCGCCGTCTCGACCCAGCCGTGTCAGCCGATGCCCTGCGCCCTCCCACAGGTCGGCGAGCCCGCCGCCGACGTTGCCCTTGCCAAATACCACGATCCTCATGTGCTCCGCCCCCTGATCGCTCGCCGGGCCATGGTCAGGAGAGCCACGGCGGCGTGTAGGCGCCGACCTGATGCAGGATCGCGGTCAGGTCGTCAGCGGCCCATTCCTCCGTGATCTTCCCGTCCCGGAGTTGGTACACATCGACCGCGTCCCAGCGCACCCGGCGACCTGTCGGCGCGATCCCGAGCAGTTCGCCCTTATGTGTCGCTTCGACGACGAACCGGATCGCCACTGTGTCGCCTTGGGCCACGACGTCCTGCTCCTGCGCATTGAGGTCCGGCAACGCGCCGATGAAACCTTCCAGGAGCCCAACGAGATTCTCCGCACCCTGCACAGTGCCGAGAGTCCCGCCATGCCACTTGACGTCGGGGGTGACGTACTCGGATGCCAGGGCAGGGGCGTGCGCGTTGAACACCCGGCGGGTGTACTCACGAACGATCTCGACATTCGCCCCGACTGCCGTGTCGGTTGCCATCATTTGCTCCTCTCAAAAGAAGTTGCGGCGTCAAACGAAGCTAATTACGGGCGTGGTTTCGTGTCCAAGACCTACCTCCCGCCCGAGCGATAGCCTTTTGCTATCGATCTCCAGCCCCGTCAGTTGCGCTACTTCCTGGCCGTCGCCGAGGAGCTGCACTTCGGCCGCGCAGCCGCTCGGCTCTACATCTCCCAGCCGTCGCTCAGCAACCAGATCCACAAGCTCGAGCAGACCCTGGGCACCGAGCTGTTCGTGCGCACCAGCCGCGAGGTAAAGCTCACCGCCGCCGGGCAGGCGCTCCTCGAAGAGGCGCCGCTCGCGCTCGCGGCACTCGACCGCGCTGCCGAGCGCACCGGCCTTGCCGGCACGGGGATCACCGGGACCGTCCGTCTTGGCTTCGCCCCACCGGCCAGCTTCGAGACCCTCGGGACGCTCCTCGCCTTCGTCGAGAACGACACCCCCAACATGACCGTCATCCCCAGCGAGCTGTTCAGCGCCGAGATCCCCGGCCGCGTGCTCGGCGGGGAGCTCGACATCGGGCTCGCCCTGCATCCCGAGCCGATGACCGGCATCCTCGCCGAACCCCTCCGCGTCGAGCCGGTCGCAGCGCTGGTCGGCAAACGCCACCGCCTAGCCCCGGCGAAGTCCATCTCCCTGGGCGACCTCGAGCACGAGACGGTCCTTCTGTTCCCTCGCGAACTCGCGCCCGCCTACTACGACCGCATCATGGAAACGTGCCAGCGCGCGGGCTTCCGGCCCCAGGTCAGAGCCTTCCCCAAACCGTCCGTCCACGCATCGCTCGCGCACCTCCTCGGCGCACGCGAGGTTGGCCTGATCCCCGCCTCGTTTGCCTTCCACGCCGCTCAAGCCGAGCCAGGCGTCGTTGCCCGCACGATCGTCAACCCGCCAATCCTGGCGCAATGGTCGATCCTCTGGCCTGCACGCGCCCAATCGCCAGCAGTGACGCGGTTCCTCGGCAGCGCTCGGCGGTGCGCCGTCGAGAACGGGTGGCTCCCGGCAGCTGACCTAACCCGAGAAAGAAGCTGAGTGCCATGACAGCAAGCGCCAACGCACCCGCAGCAACCGTCACCCTCGGCGGTGAGCTCACCGTCGACCGCATCGGTTACGGCGCCATGCAACTGACCGGACCGAAGGTCTGGGGAGAGTACCCCGACCACGAGGGCGCGCTCGCGCTGCTCAAGGCCGTGGTCGAGTCCGGCGTCACGTTCATCGACACGGCCGACGTCTACGGCCCCCACTCCAACGAGGAGCTGATCCGCGAAGCCCTGCATCCGTACCCGGCGAACCTCGTGATCGCCACCAAGGGCGGGTTCGTCCGCGGTGGACCCGAGTACAGCGACATGAGCGCCGTCGGCAACCGCCTCTACCTCAAGCAGGCCGCCTACATGAGCATGCGCCGGCTCGGCCTGGACCACATCGACCTCTACTACCTGCACACCCCGACCGCCACCGACGTGCCGTTCGAGGAGCAGATCGGCACGCTCGCGGAAATGCGCACCGACGGGCTGATCCGGCACATCGGACTCTCCAACGTCAGCGCCGAGCAGTTCCACACCGCCCGGCGAATCACCGAGATCGCAGCTGTCACAGCGCACTACAACGTCGGCGTCCGCCTGGGTGCGGCACTGCGTCAGCGCGGCCGACGACGCAGGGGTCGTCTTCTCACCCTGGCACCCCGCTGCCGTCCCAGGCGGCGATGACTCGGCCCGCATCCGCGCCGTGCTGGACCCGATCGCCGCCCGGACCGGAGGGACTGTGCAGCAGGTCGCGCTCGCATGGCAGCTGCACCGCTCGCCGCGGATGCTTCCCATCCCTGGGACCACGAGCATCGTTCACCTCAAAGAAAACCTCGCCTCGACCGAGATCCGACTCACGCCCGCGGAAGTCAACACGATCACCGCGCTGATGCCCGAAGAGCAATAACCGGCCGGGGCGTACTTTGCCCGCGTCTTGGCAGGCCCCGGGCGGGGTCATCGGCATCGCCGTACGGGTGTCGGGCCCGGGCGCCGGGGCCCGCGGCCGGCGACCCCCAGGCGGCGCGGGCCCCGGCTCGCGCGTGCTCGTGGGGGAACGCATGAGCACGGCGTGGCGCATCCGTGCTCAATGAGAGTTAGTGCGCAAAGTTAGGCATTTGGTAAGACCGGTGAGGGCGCTGAGCAGTCGGTCCACTGAGTCCTGTGCATGGTGGTGCGCGGCAAGGGCCCGGAGGGCGGGGGCGTTGGTCGGGTAATCGTCTCGTTGGCCGGGCGGGAGCACGACGGGGAGATCGTCGACCGGCCGTACGACCGTGATTGCGGCCTTCAGGTACTCCCGGTCTGCTGGGCGTAGCGCGCGGTCGCGCAGCACACCCTCGATGTCTCCGTGGCGGCGGATCATCGCCGCGGCGGTCACGGCGCCGACGCCCTTGAGTCCGGGAAGTCCGTCGGAGGGGTCGCCGCGCAAGATCGCGAAGTCGGCGTATCGACGGCCCGGGACTGAGTAGCGACGGGTGATCTCGGCCTCGTCGATCACCGCCAGCCCTGACCGCTCCGGATACAAGACGCACACGCGCGGGTCCTCCACCAACGCGAACAGGTCCCGGTCACCGCTGGCGATCTCGACGGTCCCCGCAGCGAGTCTGGTCAGGGTGGCGATCACGTCCTCGGCCTCGTAGTCCGCGACACCAACGACGTCGATCCCGATGTGCTCGAGCAGCTGGATGATCACCGGAAGGTCGGCCACCAGTCCAGGCGGAACCGGCTCCGCGACCCGGTGGGCCTTGTAGTCCGTGATCAGATCCACTCGCCACTGGGGCCGCCACGCCGAGTCTTCAGCGATCACCAGCCGGCGGGGTCGCCGCTCGGCGACCAGCCGCGCCAGCCTGTCCAAGAACCCGCCGATCGTGTTGCCGTCAGCCCCCGAAAGGCGCGCTCGGGCCAGTGCGCCGTAGTAGGCGCGAAAGATCAGGCTCGATCCATCGATCAGCAACCACTCGCAGGCCATCCTCGCGCCATTCTGCCGCGCCGGGGGTCACGGGCGGGCGACCCCGGCGCCGCCGTTGACTATGTGGAAGTGCTGGAAGGCGACGTGCAGATCGCTGGTGGTGGCAGACCCGTTCCACGCGAACGGCCCGACCTTGACGTTGCTGAGGCTCGCTCCGACGTTGTAGATCGGGGTGAAGTGAACTCCGTCGGTGGAGTAGTAGGTGGTGTACCGCGCGCCGACCTTGTCCATCGCCAGCCATACGGTGTTCGAGGCCAGGGCGCCGGCGGTGGGGATCGTGGTGAGTACCTGCGTGATCTGCTTGCCGGTGATGCTCTGGTTGTCGGAGGTTGTCTCGGCCAGCTCCGCCGCGCCGTTGGAGTACTCCCAGTCGATCTTCAGCCAGTTCGCGTCGTCCTGATAGGCGATCAGGCCGGCCTGCTGGTTGGCGACATGGGGGGCCGTGCTGAAGGTGAGCTTGGACACCATCGCCCAGTTCCCCAGCGCGGGCTGGAGCAGGGTGTTCCGGGCGGGCGGGTTGGTGCCGCTGAGGTCTCCTTGCTCGGGTGTGATCGTCAGGGCGCCACCCGACACCTGCTCGTTGGCTGGATCCTGGCGGAGCCACGTCCACTGCGGGCCGACGCTCGTGCCCCCGAAGTCGTCGCTGCGCGCGCGCGGCGCGAAGTAGACCGTGTATGTCTGCGTGATCCCGTCGGGCCCAGTGACGGTGACCGTGGCGTGCCCGGGAACGCCGCTCGCCTGGGTCACGTCGACGGTCGCGGCCGGGTCGGGCGTGTGCGCAGTGACCTGTGGAGTTTGCGCCCCGTCCGGCACGATCGAGTCGTAGCTGAACGTGTCCGGGTGGAACCCGCGGATGCGTTGGCCGTCGATGCGCAGCCGATCGAGGTCAGACTGGACCCTGAGCACGAACTGGGTGGAGCGGCTGACACCTCGATAGGTCGCTCTGGCGGTGATCGTCGCCACACCATTGCTGAGGGTCCGGATGATGCCGCGGTGGTCGACCGCCACCACGTCGGGATGGTCGCTGGAGAACACAAATCGCATTCCGGCCGGGAACGGCTTACTCCGCCCGGGCTCGATAAACCCATACAGCGACTCATCATTCATCGACACCGTCAGATGCGGGATCACCGTCGCGTTCTCGGGATACGTCAAGCGCGACTGGATGTGTCGCTGGGCGTCACCGAGCATTGTCGGCTTCGCGGTCAGGACGGCCGGGACGGGGGTCAGGCGGCCACTGACGGTGACGTCCCGCTGAGCGAGGATGTCGCCGTCGGCCGCTGAGCTTGCGATCTGGACGCCGTAGCGGCCGTCGTAGACCTGGTACCGGTTGGCACTCTCGTTGAAGAACGCCAGATTCGGCACGGACACCGGCAGCGTCACCGTCTTGGTCTGGCCGGGATCCAGCCCGACCTGCTGGAAGCCCTCCAGCCGTTTGATCGGCAGCTGCATTGCCGTCGGCGCGCCCGGGGTGCTGATGTACAGCTGCACCAGATCCTTGCCGGCGACCGAGCCGGTGTTGGTCACGTCCACACTGGCGTGGAAGGTGTCGTTCGCGCCGATGTTGCTCCGATCGATCCTCAGGTTCGAAGTCTTGAACGACGTGTAGCTCAAGCCGTATCCGAATGGGAACGACTGAGGACCGCGGTAGTACATGTACGTGCGGCCCATGCTGGTCGAGCTCGGGCGGATGCTGTAATCGTCGAGCGCCGGCAGATCACCGGTGTTCTGATACCAGGTGAACGGCAAATGACCGCTCGGGTTGTAGTTGCCGAGCACCACGTCGGCGAGCGCGTCGCCCTTCCGCTGGCCGTTGTACGAGGTCCACAGCAGCGACGGCACGTTGTTGCGGAAGCTGTCGACGTCGACCTGACCGATCGACTCGATCACGGCGGCGGTGTTCGGGTTCTTCGCCGCCACCTGGTTGATGAGGTCCGCCTGCGCACCGGGAAGCGCCATGGTGCTGCGGTCGACGAACTCGTTCGCGGTGCTGTCGTCGGTGCCGACGTACACGATCACGTCGTCGTAATTGGCAGCGGCGTTGACTGCGTTCTGGTCGATCGTCGTCAACTGAGATGCGTCCGTCGGCGTGCCCTCAAAGCCGTTGTAGAAGTCCACGGTGGCGCTCGGATCCATCGCCTGGATGGCATGCTTGAGGCCCTGGTAGGGGGTCACCTCGTTGGCGTTGCCCGGCGCGCCCTGGTCGCTCGAGTAACCGCCGAGGTACATCGCGCCCGCCGCGGCGCCGGTGGAACCGACTTCCCCCCTGGGCGTGGGGTTGGCCAGGTATCCGATCACGGCGACCTTGAACGGGCCGCTGCGCGGGACGTGGAGCGGCAGCGCTGTGCCGGCGGTGCCGTTCTTGAGCGTCGTGTTGGTGTTCTTGAGCAGCACGAATCCGTGGTCGGCGACCTGCTGGGCAAGCTGCAGACGAGCCGGCGTCTCGGTGACGGCGTTGTTAGCGTCGGAGTTGGTCCAGGTGCCGGGCGCCAACTGTGCGCGAGCCGCCTTCACCCACGGCTCGTCGGCGACGTTGTCGAACTCGCCCAACTGCATACGCGCGGTGAACAGCCGCGCGAGCGAGGTATCGATGTCGCCCGAGTTGAACGTGTCGGTTTGGGTCGGGATCGCCTCAGCGGCGGCGGCGGGCAGCGTGTTGCCGTAGCTGAAGTTGTCGGCATAGCCGGCGTTGCAGTTCAGATCCTCGCCGGCTGCGTTCGCGAACGCACGCGCCTCGTTGACATTGAGCGGGCGGCTGTAGCCCGGCGGCTGCCAGTTGTGGCCGTGATAGATCTCGTACACCGAGTCGCAGTCTGAGGTGAAATAGCCGTCGAACCCGAACGTCTGACGCGCGAGCGTGTCGATCAGGTGGACGTTGGCCGGCGACGGGATGTTGTTGACCGAGTTGTAGGCGGACATGATCGAGCCCGGATGGGACTGCTGGATGATCTGCCTGAACTGCGCCGTGTAGTACTCCCGCAGTGTCCGCTCGTCCATGTTCGAGGTTCCGGTGAGGCGATCGGTGGGACGCGAGCTGTCGACGCAACGGCGATCGCGGCTGGTGGGTATCGAGCGACGACGGCGCACGCGCAGGCGTATGTGCGCGCGAGCCGCCCCAAGCCGGCCAAGCTCGCGATCAACCTGCAGCTGCGCCGCAAGGTGGAGGAAGATCTCAGAAGGCGCTACTCGCCGGAGCAGATCGTCGGCCGCCTGCGCCGCCAATTCCCTGACGATCCGGAGATGCGGGTGTCTGCCGAGACGATCTACCAATCGCTCTATGTCCAGTCGCGCGGCGCGTTGCGCCGCGATCTGACGAAGTGCCTGCGGACCGGGCGGGCGCTGCGACGCCCCGGCCGCCAGCCCAACAAGCGCCGCAACCAGCATCCCGGACATGATCAACATCACCGAGCGTCCCGCCGAGGCCGATGACCGCGCCGTGCCCGGCCATTGGGAGGGCGACCTGATCCTCGGCAAGAACAACCTGTCGGCGATCGGCACGCTGGTCGAGCGCACCACCGGCTACACGATGCTGGTCACCCCCGATCCGATCGCCCTCGGTGTTGTTGGCCGCGTAGTGCTTGATCGTCGCGATCGCCTTGAGATAACCGCCGCCCTGCGGCAGCAGGTTGCCGTTCTGGTCCTTGCCCTCCAGGCCGTCGACGAACTGCGAGGCCATATCGGCGGTCAGCAGCGGATCCTCAGAGAACGCCTCGTCGTTGCGGCCCCAGCGCGGATCCCGGCCGAGGTTGACCGTCGGCGAGTAGAAATCAAGGTCCAGCGAATTGTTCGGCACGACCTCGCGAGCCTCGTCAGAGATCGCGGATGCCTCTTGGTACATGGTGTTCGGGTCCCACGAGGAGCCGAGCGTGAGACTGATCGGGTAGGAGGTCGTGTTGTCGAGGACGGTCGAATTCCCAGACGGGGCCAACTGCAGCCTGGACACTCCGTGCAGCGCCTCGTTCCACCAACCGTAGGCGGACACGCCGCTCGGGATCGTCGGCGAAGCGGGAATCGCGGGCGCCTGGCTCGAGTTCATCTGCGATGCCTTCTGGGCGAGCGTCATCCGCGACACAAGGTCCGCTGCACGCTCGGCCGGCGAGTACGACCGGTTCAGGTAGATCGGCCCGGGTTTCGGGCTGGGCCGCCTCTTGGCGGAAGAGCCGGCAGTCGGAACTGCGATCAGGGCGGCGAGGATGACCGCCGGCAGGACCAGGCGCAGACGCATGGGGGCTCCTTCTTGAGGACAACGTGATCGCTGCCCAAGGGAGGCGGAGAGAATGCTCCGTGCTCAGCCCCCGCTGACGACACGCGCCATTCCTTGATTCGCCCCGCTACGCCCCCGTCGGTGTCAGCATCGATCATCTACCTCTGCTCCCTGGACGGGTGAGCACATTACGTCGACGATAGGCAGAAGTCAAGGTCGAGCGCCATCTCAGAGGCGGAGAATATGTCAATAGTTGGTCAGAACTGGCCGATCTGGTCCGCGTACGACAGTAGATTCCGCTGTTGTGGATGCGGAAGAGCCGAGCCTAGGTCCCCGCCAGATGAGCCGTCTGCGGATCATCGAGGCCCTGTACCGCCGTCCGCTCTCGAGCCGATCCGACCTGGCGCGGCACACGCAGCTGTCACGGGCGACCGTGTCGACCCTCGTCGAGGAGATGGTGCGAGCAGGGCTCGTCGAGGAGGGGGCAGGCTCCGGGCCTGCGGACGCGACTGCCGAAGGCGGGGTGGGGCGACCGCCTGTCCTGCTGTCGCTCGTCTCGGGTGCGGCATTCGCGCTCGGGCTCGACTTTGGCCACCAGCACATCCGGGTCGCGCTGTGCGATCTGTCAGGTGAGCCCATCGTCGACGACTACTCGCTGGCGGAGGTCGACCACGAGCCGAGCCGGAGCCTGGACCTGGCGCAGCGTCTGGTGGACGAAGCGCTGCACCGCGCCGGCGTTGCGCCAGACCGGCTGCTCGGCGTGGGCATGGGCCTCGCGGCGCCGATCAACAAGGCAAGCGGCAACCTCGAGGCCGACGGGATCCTCCCCGGCTGGCACGGCATCCGCCCTGCCGCCGAGATGGAGGCCCGTCTGGGTATCCCGGTCGCGCTCGACAACGACGCGAACCTCGGTGCGCTCGGAGAGAAAGCGTTCGGGGCCGCCCGCGGTGTCGACGACCTGGTCTACATCCGCCTGTCCGCGGGCATCGGGGCCGGCCTCATCATCGACGGCCAGCCGCTATCAAGGCCGCGTGGGCGTGGCGGGCGAGATCGGTCATGTGCTCTCTGATCCAGACGGGCAGATCTGCCGCTGCGGCAATCGCGGCTGCCTGGAAACGGTCGCGAGCCCCGTCGCGGTCGCGGCCCTGCTGGAGCGCAGCTTCCGGCGAGCCCGTCACCGTTCCGCAACTGCTCGAGCTGGTCGCCGAAGGCGACCGCGGGGCACGGCGCGCGGTTGCGGAAGCCGGCGAGGCAGTCGGTCGGGCGTTATCGATGGTGGTCAACGTCCTCAACCCCGAGCTCGTGGTCGTAGGTGGCGACCTCGCGCAGGCAGGCGACATCCTCCTTTCCCCGATCGCGACCGCGATCGACCGCCACAGCGTCGCGCCCGCCGCGGCAGCGGTGAGGGTGACAGCGGGCATGCTCGGACCTCGGGCCGAAGTGCTCGGCGCCGCCGCCCTGATCCTCGCGAAGTCACCGCGGGCGCTGGTGGCGAGACTGGGGGCGTAGCCTGGCCACTGCATGGGCCTGGCACGGATTTGCCGCGGCGTCACCAACAACGGGGCATGGAGGTTCGCACTCATGATCACTGCCGAGGACAGCGCCTTTCTGCGGCGCGCCATCGAGATCGCCGCCGCGGCGATCACCAGTGGCGACGCTCCTTACGGGTCACTGCTGGTCGACGCTCACGGCGCTGTCCTGATGCAGGCGCATAACACCGTAGAGCGAGACCGCGACATCACTGCCCATCCAGAGTTGAAGCTGGCTCGCTGGGCGGCACGCGAACTCTCGCCCGAGACCGCCGCGGCCACCACGATGTACACCAGCTGCCAGCCGTGCGGCATGTGCACCGGCGCGATCGTCCGCTCCGGGCTGGGCCGCGTCGTCTACGCGCTATCCACCGAACAGGCGATCGAGCTCAACCCCGGCTCGGACTGGCCGGCTGTGCGGCAGGACGGGCCAGCCTTGTTCGACGAAGCACGCGTGCCCATCGAGCGCTACTACCAAACCGGTGGCGATCACCGCACGCCTACCGACGCCGAATCGACCTGATAGCCCGCCTACCCTCACGATGTCGACAGCCCTAAACGACATCGGCGGGCACACGAACGCAATCGTTGCGATGGGTTGACCGGCTGCTCGCCGGCGTAGGGTTGCGCTCGTGTGATCATTGGTGCTTGTGTGATTAGCTCGATGCTGTTCATCCGGAAGCCGGAGCACATCACTCTCGAAGACTCCGCTGCGGCGCCTGCCCGATGGCTCCGCAGCGAGCAGACAGGACAGAGGCGATGATCTTTCGCCAGATCACTCATGAGGATCTGGGGTGCGCGAGCTATCTGATCGGTGACGAGGACGCAGGTGTCGCCGCGGTCGTCGACCCCAAGCTGGAGATCGACGAATATCTGCGTCTGGCCCGGTACTTCGGCGTGCGGATCGAGCACATCCTCGAGACTCACAACCATGCTGACCATGTCTCTGGCCACGGCCCGCTGGCGGCCGCCACCGATGCGACCATTCACATTCATCAGGACGCCGGAGTCGACTATCCGCACGAGCCCTTTATTGACGCTTGGGAGTTGGAGCTCGGCTCAGTCTCGCGTGCGCGCCTTGCATACGCCGGGTCACCGGCCCGAGCACACCGCCTTCGCGCTGACCGACAGGTCCCGCGGCCCGGAGCCGTGGGCGGTGCTGAGCGGCGACACGTTGTTCGTCGGCGATATCGCCCGGCCGGACTTGGCCGTCGACAAGCGTCAGGGCGCGGCCGGGATCTTTCACTCGCTGCGAGACGCTCTGCTCAAGCTTCCCGATGACTGTGAGGTGTGGCCTGGGCATCTCGGCGGCTCGTTGTGCGGCGGTCCGGGCATCGACATGAAGGTCGCCTCGACGATCGGCTACGAGCGCCACCACCAGGAACTACTCGCGATCGAAGATGAGGATGAGTTCGTCATGCGGACCACGGCAGCGCTCGGCCCGCAGCCGCCTAACTTCGAGAACATCGTCGTGCTCAATCAAGGCCCGCTGCGCCACGCAATTGCTGTCGCGCCCGCGGTCGCGCCCGGTCAGCTGGCTCAGCACCTACGCGACGGGGCGCTGGTGGTCGACGTGCGGACCGAGCTGCAGTTCGACGAGGCGCACATCCCCGGCTCGGTCTGCCTGACCGCCCTGCGCGCAGGATTTGGCTCAAAGCTCGCGTGGCTGGCCGATCCCGATACCCCGGTTCTGATCGTCGGGCGCGATGACCAAGACGCGCGTGAGGCCGTCACGCTCGCCGCCGCGGTCGGTGTCAGCCACGTCGCCGGCTATCTGGCCGGAGGGATGACCTCGTGGCGCGAGGAACAGCGCGACATTCAGCAGACCGAACGGCTTGCGCTCGCCGATCTGCACGGTCGGTGGGAGCGTGAGGACGGCAAGCTGCAGGTGCTCGACGTCCGCGAGCGCTCTGAATGGGACGCCGGTCACATCCCTGGCTCCGTCCACCGGCCTTACCACGACATCGGCGAGGTTCCCGACGGCATCGACCCCGCCAAGCCTGTGGCGGTCCTGTGCGGGTCAGGACAGCGCGCTGCCGTCGCCGCCAGCCTGCTGCAGCGCTACGGCGCCGAGCGAGTGATTCACGTCGTGCAAGGCGGCGTACCTCGCTGGAAGCGAGAGGGTTGGCCGATCGACGAGCCGACCCGAAGCAGCGATTGAGCGATGGCCAGGACGCCTTGACCCACTCCGGGGTGGCTGACCCCGACAGTCCCCGTTGGCTCGTCGCATCACTCGTTACGGAAAGCGCCCCGACATGGTCGGGCACGAGGAGTTGACTCGTCTGAAAGCCTTGCCTGGGACCATGGCTGTTGAGTACCTCTTGGGAGACGTGCTGACATTCGCCGGCGCGCCCCGTGCCCTAGCTGCTGAGCTGCCGCTGCGCTCCGGCCCGGTGCTGCGCTCCGCGCGCCGTTTCTACGACACGTTCGATGGACGGCTGTACGCGGCGGGCTTGTCGTGCATGTGGTCGGACGGGCGACTGGTGCTGCTCGACGGTGATGCTGAGGTTGCCTGGGCGCAACTGGCCGATGGGCGTGAGCGGCTGCTCGTCCGTGACCTCCCTCCAGGAACGCTGCGGGATGCGCTGGCGGCGCTCGTAGATGTCCGCGCGCTGCTGCCCGTTGCGGAGGTGCGTGCCCGGATGCGAACGCTTGCGCTGCTCGACGATGAGCAGAAGACGGTCGTGCGGGCGATCGTCGAGGAGGTGTCGGTGGTGCGTGCACGTCGGCGTCCGCAGCCCCTTGAGCCGCGCCTGAGGCTGATGGCGGTACGTGGCTATGAAAGGACGCTCGAACGCGTGCAGGATGCCCTCGAGCAGCAAGTCGGCTTGCGGCGCGCCTCGCGCCCACTGCTCGACGAGGCGATCATCGCCTCCGGCGCAACGCCGGGCGGCATCTCCTCGAAGGTTGAGATCGACCTCACGGCGCGGGAGCGTGGCGACGTCGCGGCAAGCGTCGTGCTGCGCCGATTGCTCGCGGTGATCGAAGCGAACCTGCCGGGCACACTCGATGACGTTGACGCGGAGTTCCTGCACGACCTGCGTGTCGCGGTGCGTCGCTCACGGGCCGTGCAGCGCGAGCTGCGCGGTGTGTTTCCCCCGTCGGAGCTCGCCCACTTCCGCGGGGAATTCCGTTGGCTTCAGCGCGCGTCCGGGAGAGCGCGCGACATCGACGTCTACGTGCTGGAGTTCGATGAGTTTCGCCTACAACTGCCCCAGGCCGTGCGCGGTGACCTTGACCCGTTGTTGACGGTGCTCCGGCAGCGACGTGCCGGCGCCCATCGGGGGATGGTGCGTGCGCTGCGCTCCGAACGGGCCCATTCGCTGCTGCGCGAATGGGGGCAGTTCCTGGTGGGGATCCAGTCCGGTGGCGTCTCCGGTGGACCGGACGCCGCGCGGCCGATCGGCGACCTTGCCGGTGCGCGGATCGCCAAGGTCTACCGGCGGATGGTCAAGATGGGACGGGCGATCGACGCCGACAGCCCGCCCGACGCCTACCACGAGATTCGCAAGCAGGGCAAGGAGCTGCGGTACCTGCTCGAGCTGTTCGGGGCGCCGCTCTACCCGGCGGAGGTCGTCAAGCCGATGACGAAGGTGTTGAAGTCGTTTCAGGACGTGCTCGGCCGCCACCAGGACCGCGAGGTGCAGGCGACGATGCTGCGCTCGTTCAGCGACGCCGTCGCGGCGCAGCCGAACGGCGCCGTGGGGCTGATGGCGATGGGCAGGCTGATCGAGCGGCTCGAGGAGCAGGAGGCCGCCGCCCGGGAGGAGTTCGCCGGGCGCTTCGCACAGTTTTCGTCGGCCGCACAACGCAGGCTCGTCAGGGACACGTTCCGGTGAGCTACGTCCTTGCCACCTACAACATCAAGGGCGGCGTGGGCAAAACGTCGGCTGCTGTCAACCTCGCGTATCTGGCGGCGCGCGAGGGTTCGCGCGTGCTGCTGTGGGATCTCGACCCGCAAGGCGCTTCGACCTATCTGTTCCGGGTCAAGCCGAAGGTCCGCGGCGGAGGACGAAAGCTGGTGCGGGGCAAGAGCGAGGTCTCCGAGTTGATCAAAGGGACCGATTTCGAGCGCCTGGATCTGTTGCCCGCGGACTTCTCCTACCGCCACATGGATCTCGCCCTGGACGCGACCAAGCAGCCGACGCGCCGGATCGCGCGGACCCTCGCGCCCCTACGCGATGACTACGACTGGGTGTTCCTTGACTGTCCGCCGAGCATTTCGCTCGTCTCCGAGAGCGTGTTCGACGCCGCTGACGCTCTGTTGGTCCCGCTGATCCCGGCGACCCTGTCGTCGCGCACCTTCGGGCAGCTCTGCGAGGTGGTCCGTGGCGGCCCAGAGGTGCTCGCCTTCTTCTCGATGGTCGACGGACGCAAGCGCCTGCATCGCGACGTCATGGCCTCGATGCGCGCCGCGTACGCGTCCGTTTTGGACACGGCTATCCCGGCCGCGGCCGACATCGAGCGCATGGGAGCGGTGCGGACCGTCCTATTCGAGTTCGCGCCGCGAGGACGTGCGGCGGCGGCGTACGAGTCGTTGTGGGCGGAGATACGGGCGCGGGTAGACCAGCGTTGAAGCCGGATTACTGTGGCTCGTTGACTTTGCAGCCACTTCTCATGCCGCCGCTGGGGCTCGAACCCAGGACCTTCGGATTAAAAGTCCGCTGCTCTACCAACTGAGCTACGGCGGCGAGGAGAACCCCATCATGGCGGACCGCGCGGTGCGCGGTGCGTACTGCGAGGCTTTCAGGCTAGCCCGCGTGGGCGATGGTTTCGACCTCGACGAGCATGCGGGGGTCGATGAGGCCGCTGACCTCGACCATGGTCATGAGGGGACGATGGTCGGCGAAGAACTCGCCGTGGGCGCGGCCGACCTCGTCGCTGCGGGAGATGTCGGTGACGTAGACGCGGTTCTGGATGACGTCGGCGGCGCCCAGACCGACGCGCGAGAGCTCGTGGAGGATCTTGGTGAAGATCTCGACGGCCTGGTCGTAGGGGGTGATGCCGCACACCGCGCCCTCTGGCGTGACCGAGGTGGTCCCGCCGACGAGCACAAAGTCGCCGACGCGCAACAGCCTGCTGAAGCCGAACCGACCCTCGAACGGAGAAGGGGGGTCGCCGGGGAGGCGCTCCGGAGGCCGCGGGGCCCCGGGTACTGTCGACGGAGGCACGGTCAATGGAGGAAGTGGCGGCGGCTGGTGAACACCATCGCCCCGCCCACCTTGTCGACCGCTTCCACCGTCTCGTGGTCGCGGACCGACCCGCCCGGTTGGATGATCGCGCTGATACCGGCTTCCAGCGCCAGCTCGGGACCGTCGGAGAAGGGGAAGTACGCATCGGAGGCGAGCACGCCGCCCGCCACGCCGTCGCGGGCTTTGGCCAGGGCCAGGCGCACCGAGTCCACGCGGCTCATCTGCCCCGCCCCCACCCCGATCGTCTGGAGGTCCCGGGCGATGATGATGCCGTTGGACTTGGTGTGCTTGCACACCCGCCAGGCGAAGGAGAGCTGCTGCCACTCCGCCTCGGTGGGCCGGCGCTCGGTGACAACCTGCATCTCGGAGCGCTCCTCGAGGTCGGCGTCGCGGTCCTGGACGAGCAGGCCGCCGATGACCTGGCGCAGGTGCGGCTCGATCATGTTGGGAAGGCGGCGCTCCTGGTCGTCGAGGATGCGCGTGTTGGGCTTCTCGGCGAGCACCTCCAGGGCCTCGTCGTCATACCCGCGCGCGAACAGGAGCTCAACAAACTGCTCGGACAGCGCGCGAGCCAAATCGCCGTTGACGCCGCGGTTCAGGCACACGATCCCACCGAAGGCCGACTGGGGATCGCAGGCATAGGCCTTCGTGTAGGCCTCGATCGCCGTGGACCCGCAGGCCACGCCGCAGGGGTTGTTGTGCTTGATGATCACGCAGGCCGGGATCTGGAACTCCGAGAGCAGCAACCGGCCGGCATCCAGGTCGAGCAGGTTGTTGAAGGAGATCGGCTTGCCGCCGAGCTGGGAGACCATGGAGAGCACGTGGGTGCGCGCGCCGACCTGCTCGTAGTACGCGGCGCGCTGGTGGGGGTTCTCGCCGTAGGGGAGCTCCAGCACCTTCTCGAAGGCGCGCACGAACAGCGGGGGGAAGTCCTCGCGCTTCTCCTGAAACCACCGCGCGATCGCGGTGTCATAGCGCGCGGTGTAGGCAAACGCCTCGGCGGCCAGGCTCTCGCGCGTGTTGGGCGACAGGCGGCAGTCGGACTCACGCAGCTCGGCCAGGACGGCGTCGTAGGCAACCGGGTCGACCACCGGCACCGCGAAGGCGTGGTTCTTGGCCGCGGCGCGGATCATCGTGGGCCCGCCGATGTCGATGTTCTCGATGATCTCGTCGTCGGAGGCGCCGCGCTGGGCGGCGGTGCGCTCGAACGGGTACAGGTTCACGCAGACCAGATCGACGAACTCGACCGCGTGCTCCTCGGCGGCCGCGAGGTGCTCCTCGTTGTCGCGTACCGCCAGCAGCCCGGCGTAGAGCTTGGGGTGCAGCGTCTTGACGCGGCCGTCCATGATCTCCGGAAAGCCGGTCAGCTCGGAGATCGAGCGCACGCGGATGCCGTTCTCCGTGAGAGCACGCGCTGTGCCGCCGGTGGAGATGACCTCGATCCCCAGCTCGGTGAGGCCGCGGGCGAACTCGACGATGCCCGTCTTGTCAGAGACCGAGAGCAGCGCGCGCCTGACCTGGAGCTCCTCGGACACCGTGGCCGGCACGCTCATCGGCTGTGCGCTCGCCTCCATGAATCCCAATCTACCGTGAGATGGCCACTCGACGCGGGTTGGCGGGGTCCAGGCGGACCGCGCCCTGGGCGATGAGCCGAACCGCATCGACGAGCAGCTCGTGCTCGATGGGGTGCAGGAGCTCGAGCACGGCGTCGGCGTCGGTGGCCTCGGGCAGCTCGAGCGCCCGCTGGAAGATGACCGGTCCGGTGTCGACACCGCCGTCGACGAAGAACACGCTGACCCCGAACACCTTGGCCCCGTAGTCCAGCGCCTGTTGCACCGCGCCCAGCCCCGGGAAGGCCGGCAGCAGCGACGGGTGCACGTTGATCACGCGGTCTGGGAACGCCGCCAGGAAGGCGTCGCTGAGCAGCTGCATGTAGCCCGCCAGCACCACCAGCTCCACGTCGCGCTCGCGCAGCCAGGCCACCATCGCGGCATCCCGCGCCGCCCGGTCAGCAAACGCGGCACGCGCAAACACCCGGGCGTCGATCCCGGCGCCACGCGCGCGGTCGAGGGCCGGCGCCTCCGGCTTGTCCGAAGCCACGGCGCGCACCACGACGCCGTCGCGCCCGTGGGCCCGGTCGATCAGTGCCTGGAGGTTGGTGCCGGTGCCGGAGGCCAGGACACCGACGTTCATGCCGCGGCCAGCTTGGGGAAGCGCCCGCCGGTGGAGCGCAGCGTCCCTTCGCGCAGCAGCTCGTCGACGCGCTCGAGCACCTCGTCGGAGCGCAGGTGGGCGAAGGAGCCATACGCCGCCAAGCCGTCATAGGCGTTCTGGACCACCACCTTGGAGCGCCCACCGCGCAGGATCTCGACCGCACGGGTCCGGCCCACCGGGGGCTGGGCGGAGACCGACCACGCCCAGGATCGCCTCATCCAGATTCCCCGGCGCGGGCCCGTCGGCGCCGCCCGCCCCCCCGGCACGCATCATCGCCTGCGGCGCCGGAACCAGATCGGCGGCGCACACGTCACAGCACGGCACCCCGTCCACCGGAGCCCCCGCGGAGGAGTCCCCGAAGTGGTCAAGCAGCGCCCGCCGCCGGCAGCCGTCGCTCTCGACGTAGCCCCAGACGGCCCGGTACTGGCTCCAGCGCACGCGCTCGGCCTCGCGCGCGGCGGCCACGCACAGCGCGGCGGCGTGGCGGTCCCAGCCGCCGGTGATCTGCCCCACCGCGCGGTCAGACGGCGCCGGCGCGGGGGTGAGCACGCCGGCGCGCGCGAGATGGCCGAGCACGGCGCGCACCCCGTCGTCATCGCCCGAGCCGCCCGAGCTGCGGTCCGACACCAAGCCGGCCAGGTCGGACACGGGCAGGTCATAGCGGCCGTCGCACCCGGCCCAGGTCAGGCGCTCGCCCACCCGGTCAAAGGCCTCGGGGGTCAGACGCGAGCGCTGGATGAAGAAGACGTGCAGCCCCTTGTCGCGCGACTCGGCGAAGAGCAGGCATCGAGCGGGCTGCCCGTCGCGCCCGGCGCGGCCGGCCTCCTGGTAGTAGGCCTCCAGCGAACTGGGCACCGCGGCGTGGCAGACGGTGCGCACGTTGGCCTTGTCGATCCCCATTCCGAAGGCGTTGGTGGCGACGATCACCTCGGCGCGCCCGCTCATGAACTGCTCCTGGGCGTTACCGCGCTGCTCGGGGCGCATCCCCGCGTGGTAGGCGACCACGCCGCAGTCCAGCGCGCGCCGACAGCATCCCGGCGAGCTTCTCGGTGGCGCCCCGGGTGCCGGCGTAGACGATCGCCGGCCGCGCCGCCGCGTCTGACAGCGACGCCACCAGCCGCTGCTCCTTGTCGCGGGCGCCGCCGCAGCGCACGACCGCGAAGCTGAGGTTGGGGCGGTCAAAGCCGGTGGTGACGCGCAGCGGTTCGCGCAGGCGCAGCCGGCCCGCGATGTCGGTGGCCACGCGCGGCGTCGCGGTCGCGGTGAGCGCCATCACCGATCGGGCCCCGACGCTTTGCTGCGATGGCGGCAAGCCTGAAGTAGTCGGGGCGAAAGTCATGTCCCCACTCAGACACGCAATGGGCCTCGTCGACGACGAAGAGGCCGACGTCCACCGACGCGAGGGTCCGCGAGAAGGCCGGCGAGGCAAAGCGCTCGGGGGCGACGTAGAGCAGGCGGACCTCGCCGCGGCGCACGCGGGCCATCGCCTCGGCGTTGGCGTTGTGGCTGCGCTGAGAGTTGATCATCGTCACCGAGCCGGGAGCGATGCGGTGCACCGCCCAGGCCTGGTCGCGCATCAGCGCCACCAGCGGCGAGACGACGATCGTGAGGTCATCGCGCATCAGCGCCGGGAGCTGGTAGCACAGCGATTTGCCCGAGCCGGTGGGCATGACCACCAGGGCGTCGCGGTGGCTCAGCGCGGCGTCGACGGCCTCGGCCTGGCCGGGGCGGAAGTCATCGAAGCCGAAGACCTCGCTGAGGGTGCGGCGCGGATCCATGGGGCGGCCGACGATACCGCCGCCTCCGGGCGGACCGGCGCGGGCGGACCGGCCCGGGCGGGCGCGGCAGGCGCGGGCGGGCGGGCGCGCTGGCGGGGTTACTACACGCGCGCGAGCGGGAGTTCGTGCTCGAGCGCGTACTTGCCGCGCGCGTCCTCGGTCCCGGCCAGCGGGTAGTCGCCGCTGAAGCAGGCGTCGCAGTGCTCGGCGCGCGAGCCCTCGATGGCGTCATAGACGCCCTCAAGCGACAGGTAGTGCAGCGAGTCGGCGCCCAGCTCGGCGGCGATCTCGTCCACAGTGCGGCCGTGGGCGATCATCTCCTCGCGCGTGGACATGTCGATCCCGTAGTGGCAGGGGTGCTTGATCGGCGGGGCCGAGATGCGCAGATGAACCTCGGCCGCGCCGGCGTCGCGCAGCATCTGGACGATCTGGCGATCGGTGGTGCCCCGCACGATCGAGTCGTCGACGACGATCAGCCGCTTACCCGCCACCACCTCGGGGACCGGGTTGAACTTCATGCGCACGCCCTGGCGGCGCAGCTCCTGGCCGGGCTGGATGAAGGTGCGGGCCACATAGCGGTTCTTGATGAAGCCGTCGTCGGTGGGCAACCCGGAGGCGCGGGCCAGTCCGCGCGCCGCGGCGTTGCCCGAGTCCGGCACGGGGATGACCACGTCGGCCTCGACGGGCGCCTCGCGCCACAGGTTCTCCCCCATGCGCGCGCGGGCGACCTGGAGCACGGTGCCGCCCATGCGCGAGTCAGGACGGGCGAAGTAGATGTACTCAAAGACGCAAAACGCGCGGCGTTCGGAGCGCACCACCTGGCGCGCGGTCAGGCCCTGCGCGTTGAGGGTGACCGCCTCGCCGGGCAGGACCTCGCGCACGAGGGTGGCGCCGATGAGATCCAGGGCGCAGGACTCTGAGGCCACGCACCACGCCGGCGCGTCGTCGGGGTGGGCGGGGTCGGGTGTGTCGATGCGCCCGATGCACAGAGGCCGCAGCCCCTGCGGGTCGCGGAAGGCGACGACCGAATCCTCGGTCATGACGACGGTGGAGAAGGCGCCGCTCAGCCTGGGCAGGACATCGGAGAGGGCGTCGTCGATGCCCTGCGCGGGGTGAGTGGCCAGCAGCGCGGCGATGATCTCGGAGTCCGAGGTGGACTGAAACGGCACGTCGCGGCCGCGCAGTTCGGAGTGCAGTTCGACGGCGTTGATGAGGTTGCCGTTGTGAGCGAGGGCCAGGGTGCGGCGGTCGTCGCGCACGATCGGCTGGGCGTTCTCCCACTCCGACGAGCCGGTGGTGGAGTAGCGGACGTGACCGATGGCCATGTCGCCCAGCAGCGAACGCAGCATGTTCTCGTCAAAGACCTGGGACACCAGCCCCTGGTCGCGGATGCCCATGATGTTGCCGCCCTTCGGGGCGGTGGCGATGCCCGCGGACTCCTGGCCGCGGTGCTGCAGCGCGAACAGGGCAAAGTACGACAGACGAGCGACGTCATGGCCGGGCGCATAGATCCCGAAGACGCCGCATTCATCGCGGGGTCCGTCGCGGTGGTCGTTCACGAGAGCGGTCACAGGCCAAGCATGGCGGAAGGCTCGGCCGGACAGCAATGAAGGCTAGCAGTGGCGACGCGGACGCCCCGACGCGACATGACGCCGGAGTCAGCGGTGGACTGAGGGCCCTAGATGTAGCGGGCCAGACCCTCGCTACGGGTCTGCGCCATCCGGGCGACCTCGACCTCCAGCACGCCCTCGAGCGCCAGCGCCGACCCGCCGACACGGCCGATGATCGGCAGCCCTCGCAGGGCATCCTCCGACCCCGAGACGATGAACGCCCGCCCGGGCGCCTCGGCGAACGGGTCGATGCCGTCGGGCACGGCGACGCTGGCGCCGATCCCGCCGGCGATGCAGCACTCGGCGAGCGCCACTGCGATCCCGCCCTCGGCGATGTCATGGGCGCTGCGCGCTGCGCCCGTGTTGACCATGGCGCGCACTGTCTGATGGGCGGCCCGCACGGCCTGCTCATCGAGCGCGGGCAACGGCCCGGAGATGGGCTCGCCGCGCAGCTTGGCCAGCTCTGAACCGGCGCGGTCGGCCCCGGCGAAGTCGCCCACGAGCGCGATCACGTCCCCCTCGCGCGCGAAGGCGAGCCGGCCCGCGCGCTCAGGGTCGGGCACCCGCCCCACCATCCCGATCACCGGCGTGGGGAAGATGGGGCCGGTCGGCGCCTCGTTGTAGAGCGACACATTGCCGCCGACGACCGGCACCCCCAGCGCGCGGCAGGCGCCCGCGATGCCCTCAACGGCCTCCACCAGCTGCCAGGCCACGTGGGGCTTCTCGGGGTTGCCGAAGTTCAGGCAGTTCGTCAGCCCCAGGGGCTCGGCGCCGACGCAGGCGAGGTTGGCCGCGCACTCGTAGACCGCCTCGGCCGCTCCGCGCCGCGGGTCGCACGCGACGCGGCGGCCGTTGCCGTCGATGGCGACGGCGACCGCCTCGCCGGTGGGCAGGGCCAGGACGGCGGCGTCGGCGTCGTCGGGGCGGCGCACCGTGCGCGACTGGACCACCGGGTCATACTGCTCAAAGACGGGCAGGCGTGAGGCGATGTTGGCCGAGCCCAGCAGCTCCACCAGCGTCTCAGCGGCGGTGGCTTCCGCGGCGAGCACGGCGGCAGCGGGCGCGTAGAGCGGCGAGGTGGGCGCCGCCGGCTCCAGGTCATACAACGGGCAGTCATCGACGAGGATGCCCACCGGCAGGTCGGCCACCACCTCATCGCCCGAGAGCACGCGCAACCGCCCGGAGCCCGTCACCTCGCCGATCGGGGTGGCCAGGGTCTCCCAGCGCGCGCACACCGCGATCACCGCGTCGAGCTGGTCAGGCTCGACCACGCACAGCATGCGCTCCTGGGACTCGGAGACCATGATCTCGAACGGCTCCATGTCAGCCTCGCGCAGTGGGACGCGGGCGCAGTCGATGTCGAGCCCGACGTCGCCCTTGGCGGCCATCTCCGACGAGGACGAGGTCAGGCCGGCCGCGCCGAGGTCCTGCAGAGACACCAGCAGCTCCTCGTCGAGCAGCTCCAGGCAGCACTCGAGCAGCTTCTTCTCCGCGAACGGGTCGCCGATCTGGACCGACGGGCGCTTGGCCTCGTCGCCCTCCCCCAGCTCAGCCGAGGCCAGCACCGAGGCACCGCCGATGCCGTCGCGGCCGGTCAGGGCGCCCAGCAGCACGAGCACGTTGCCCGGTCCCGCCGCGGCGGAGCGGATGAGGCGCTCGTGGGGCGCGAGACCCAGGCACATCGCGTTGACCAGGCAGTTCTGCTCATACGAGGACTCGAAGTAGATCTCGCCGCCCACGGTGGGCACGCCGATCGAGTTGCCGTAGTGCCCGATCCCGCCGACGGCGCGGTCGAGCAGGTAGCGCGAGCGCTCGGACTGCGCCAGCTCACCGAAGCGCAGCGAGTCCAGCACGGCGATGGGGCGCGCACCGACGGCGAACACGTCGCGCAGGATCCCGCCGACTCCGGTGGCGGCGCCCTGGAAGGGCTCCACGGCACTGGGGTGGTTGTGTGACTCGACCTTGAAGGCGATGCCCAGCCCCCCGCCGACGTCGACGACGCCGGCGTTCTCCCCCGGGCCCATCAACACGGCCGGCCCCTCGGTGGGCAGGCGGCGCAGCAGCTTCTTGGAGTGCTTGTAGGCGCAGTGCTCAGACCACATGAGCGACAGCATCGCCAGCTCGGTGATGCCGGGCTCGCGGCCCAGTCCCGAGACGATGAGCTCGTACTCGGAGTCGGTGAGGCCCAGCTCTCGGTAGGTGGCGGGGGCGGCGCTCGGAGTCACGTCAGCGAAGGCGGCGCTCGCTCACACCAGCGCGGCGCCGTCGGTCACGTGCGCGCGCATTGACTCGAAGATGGCCAGCCCGCCCGTCGGCCCGGTCAGCGGATCCACCGCGTGCTCGGGGTGGGGCATCAGCCCGAACACGTTGCGCCGCTCGTTGCAGACGCCGGCGATGTCGCGCAGCGAGCCGTTGGGGTTCTCACCGGGCGCGTAGCGCAGCAGCACCTGCCCGGACGCCTCGATGTGGGCGAGCTGATCATCGGGAGCGTAGTAGCGCCCGGTGGTGTGCTTGACCGGGATCGACAGGCGCCGGCCGGGGGAGCAGGTGCCGGTGAAGGGCGAGTCGGTGGTGACGACGTCCAGCTCGACCTGGCGGAAGATGAAGCGCAGCGATGTGTTGGGCAGCAGGGCGCCGGGCAGGAGGCCGGCCTCGCAGAGCACCTGAAAGCCGTTGCAGATCCCCAGCACCAGGCCGCCGTCGGCGGCGAACTCGGCCACCTCCTCCATGACGGGGGCAAAGCGGGCGATGGCACCCACGCGCAGGTAGTCGCCGTAGGAGAAGCCGCCGGGGACGACCACGGCGTCGACGCCATGCAGGTCGCGGTCGCCGTGCCACAGGATGACCGCCTCGCCCACCCGACGGCAGGCGTGCAGCGCGTCGACCTCGTCGCAGGAGCCGGGGAAGCGGATGACCCCGAACTTCACGACGCGGTGGACCCCGTCCCGCCGTTGGACGCCGCGGCCCCGTCGGCCTCGACGATCTCGTAGTCCTCGATGAGCGGGTTGGTGAGCAGCCGCTGGCACATCTCGGGCAGTCGTGCCGGATCCTCGACGTCGAGCTCGATGAGCCGCCCGACGTGGACGTTGCGGACGCCGGTGAATCCGAGCGCGGGGAGCGCCCGCTCCACCGCCTGGCCCTGGGGATCGAGGATGCCGGCCTTGGGCTTGACCAGGACCCGCGCGCGCATCAGCGGGTCCCCGGGCAGCGGTGTCCCCGCTCGGCCGTCATCAGGCCCTCGTGCGATCGACCCAGGCGCTGAACGGCTCGCCGGTGACCCGCTCGTAGGCCTCGACGTACTTCTCGCGCGTGCGCGAAACGATGTCGTCGGGGATCGGAGGCGCCGGCGGGTTGCGGTCCCACCCGGTCGAGGAGGCCCAGTCGCGGACGTACTGCTTGTCGAAGCTCGGTTGACCGCGGCCCGGTTCGTACTCGTCGGCCGGCCAGAAGCGCGAGGAGTCCGGGGTGCACATCTCATCGCCAATGGTCAGCTGCCCGTCGGCGTCGAGGCCGAGCTCGAACTTGGTGTCGGCGAGGATGATGCCGTTGGCGCGGGCGTGCTCGGCGGCGTACTCGTAGAGCGCGATCGACACGTCGCGGACGCGCTCGGCGAGGGCGCGGTCGCCGATGAGCTCCACAGCGCCCTCGAAGTCGATCGCCTCGTCATGGCCGACCTCGGCCTTGGTGGACGGCGTGAACAGCGGCTCCGGCAGCCGGTCTGACTCGCGTAGGCCCTCGGGCAGGATGTGGCCCGAGACCTTGCCGCTGGCCTGGTAATCCTTCCAGCCCGAGCCGGTGATGTAGCCGCGCACCACGCACTCCACCGGGAGCATCGTCAGCTTGCGCACGACCATGCCCGGACCGCGCGCCTCGTCGGGCACGCCGGTGGTGACGGAGACGACGTGGTTGGGGAGGATGTCCGCCGTGCGCTCGAACCAGAAGGTCGAGAGGCCGGTGAGCACGCTCCCCTTGTCGGGGATCGGCGTGGGATGGACGACGTCGTAGGTGGAGATCCGATCCGAGGCGACGATCAGTAGCTCATCGCCCAGGTCATAGATCTCCCGGACCTTGCCCGAGGCAAGGAGGGGGAGGTCGGCGAGAGGGGTCACGCCGCCGATCCTAGCGCGGCGTTATGACGAGTAGTCAGGCGCCCTCGGTCACCTCGTAATGCAGCATCACGGGCGGCTGGTCGGCGTAGTTGGGCACGTCGGCGGAGACCTTCCCGCCCTGCTCGGACTGCATCGCCGCGCCCATCGCCGCCACGTCGTCGAAGTCGGCCTCGAAGACGCACCAGTACGGGCTGTCGCCCGCCGGAGCCTCGAGGTTGAAGGCGTAGCGGTACGCGCGCAGCCCCGGCAGCTGGGAAGCCAGCGGCAGGTGGGTGCCCTCGTAGTAGGAGCGGAACTTGTCCTTGTCGGCGGGCGGCGGGTACAGGACGACGAGCTTGTGCATTGGCTGGGGAACCTCTCGGATCGGGGTCAGTGGGCCCACTAGGCGACGACCGCGGGCTGCGCCGCGCTGTGGCGGGCGATGAACGCGGCGGTGCGCTCAGGTGTCGCGACGGTATCCCACTGGCGGTCGGGATGGTTGAAATTCTGGGTGTAGGCGTCGCACACGGCCTTGTTCTGGGCCATGGTCATGAGCAGGCCGAGGAAATGGGGCTCGGGATGGAGGGTCATGTTGGTCCAGTCCGAGACGCCGTAGACGAAGGCCTGGCGGTCCCGCGCGACTCGGCGGCAGAACTGCTCGTCGAAGGCCAGGTCGTCCAGGATGGCGTGACCGATCACCCAGGCCGAGTAGGAGGCCGAGTTGGCGCCCTGGCCGTTGACCGGGTCCACCACGCAGTGGGCGTCGCCCATGGCCAGCGCGAAGGTCCCGCTCTCCAACCGCACGTAGTCCTCGCGCACCACCGGCGTGAGCGCGCCCTGGAGCAGATCGGTCGGGCCCTGGAGGCGGAACTCCGCGGGGTCGACGCGCTCAAAGCACATCGGGTAGTGCGCCTCGAGCTTGCGCAGCACGGTCTCGTCGTGGGCGCGCGGGTCCTCCTCATAGGAGATGTCGGCGAGCATCTCGAGATCGCCGCCGGGGATGTTCTCGAACAGCAGCGCGGTGGCGAAGCCCTCGCGGGACGTGATCGGCAGCTCCAGCATCTCGCCGTGGCCCAGCGAGATGTGGACGCCGACGCCCTTGGGCTCTGAGTAGCGCACCCCGTGGTAGATCCCGGCCGAGAGCCGGCGCTGGGGCTTGTCGTAGGGGCACTTCTCGGGCAATGGAGCGAACATCGCGCCCATGCCGCGGCCGGCGGCCACCACCACGAGCTCGTGCTCGGCGCCGAGGCGCTCGATCGCCTCGGGGTCGATCGCCCTGATGACGAGGTCGCCACCGCGCTCCTCGTAGTCCTGCAGCAGTCGCGGCAGATACAGGCGGTAGTCGATGATCGAGGACGGGTGGACGAAGTCGCCGCGCCAGCGCATCGGCTCGGGCGTGCCGAGAACCGCGTGCTGGTGGCAGACGTAGCCGTACTCGCTCGCATCCCAGTGGTGAACGCCGAGCGCCCGCTCGCGTTCGAGCGTGTGATGGTGGTGGGCGACGGTGTTGAGCAGGCGGCCGGACGCGATCTGCTCGGCGGTCTTGTCGCTGTAGAGCGTGACCGGGACGTCGTGCTGCTGTAGGAACAGTGCAAGGTGTAGACCCGAAACCCCGGATCCCACGATCGCGATGCTGGTCATCCGCTTCCTCCTTGAGAACCCTTGATCGGCCGTGGTGCCGCGGGCGGGTCGCCGTAGCCGTGGCCGTAGCTAACCCGCCGCGGGGCCCGCGATCAAGCCATCGGCGCGGCAGCTTGCGTTGCGTTTGACGCAATGATGTACTGGGCGCCACCGTGATCGAACTGCGCGAGCTCCGATCGGTTGGCGTGCTCGTCGACGAGCTGCACTTCGGACGCGCCGCCGCTCGCCTCGGGGTGACGCCGTCGACCCTCAGCCGCCGCATCGTGGCGCTGGAGCGCGAACTGGGCGTCAGCCTGTTTACGCGCACGAGCCGTCGCGTCGCCCTCACCGATGCCGGACGCGAGCTGGCCACCCGGCTCCCGGCGGCGCTGCGCCAGCTCGACGCCGCGCTGGCGGCCGCCTCGACCGCCGATGACGGCGGCTGGCAGATCTAGAGAGACACCGGTCGCGCCTCAGGCGATCTCGTCCAGGCGCCCGACGATCTCGTGCGCGTGGGCCACGAACGGTGCGTAGTCGAAGATCGCGTCGAGATCGAGCTCCTGCAGAGCGCCGGAGTCGACCTCGCCTTCAAGCAGGTCACGCATCGGGGTCCGCGTGTCGAGCGCCTGTTGGGCCAGCCGCTGCACCACGCGGTAGGCGTCGTCACGGGTGCTCCCGGCCGCCACCAGCGCGAGCAGCACTCGCTGGGAGAACAGGGCGCCGTGGGTCAGCTCCAGGTTCTCGCGCATGCGCGCGGCGTCGACCACCATCCCCTGCACGAGCGCCAGCGCGCGGCGCTGCATGTGGTCGAGCAGGATCGTGGTGTCGGGCAGGATGATCCGCTCCACCGAGGAGTGCGAGATGTCGCGCTCGTGCCACAGCGCCACGTCCTCCACCGCGGCGGAGGCATTGCCGCGCAGGACGCGAGCCAGGCCGGCGACCTGCTCTGACTTGATCGGGTTGCGCTTGTGGGGCATGGCGCTCGAGCCCTTCTGGCCGCTGCCGAACGGCTCGCGGACCTCCCCCACCTCGGTCCGCGCCAGATGACGCAGCTCGGTGGCAAAGCGCTCCAGCCCCGCGCCGGCCAGCGCGATCGCCTGCAGCAGCTCGGCATGGCGATCGCGGGCGACGACCTGCGTCGAGACGGGCTCGCGCTCGAGGCCCAGGCGGGTCAGCACGCGCGCCTCGAAGTCGGGTGAGGTGGCCGAGTAGGTGCCGACCGCGCCGGACACCGCCCCCACCGCGGCCTGCGCGAAGGCGCGCTCGAGGCGCTGAGCGTTGCGGTGGGCCTCGAAGGCGAACCCGGCCAGCTTGACGCCGAACGTGGTGGGCTCGGCGTGGATGCCGTGGGTGCGCCCGACGCACAGCGTGTCGACGTGCTCGCGCGCCTTGGCGGCCAGCGCCTGGGTGAGACGGCGGGCGTCGGGCAGGATCAGCCCGGCGACCTGTGCGATCTGCAGGGCCAGCCCGGTGTCCAGGACGTCGGAGGAGGTCAGGCCGTAGTGGATCCAGCGGCCGGCGGGGCCGGCGGATTCGGAGAGGACATCGACGAAGGCAGCGGTGTCATGGTCGGTGACCTTCTCGCGCTCCTCGATCGCCTCCACGGTGAAGGTGGCGGCGCGGATCGCGTCGAGGTCCTCCGGGGTCGGGCCCTCGGTCTCCTCGCACGCGGCCACCTCGACGCGGCGCATGGCGTCAAAGCGCGCGTAGTCAGACCACGCCTCACCCAGCTCCCGGCGTGTGTAGCGCGCTATCAAGGCCGGCGAAGGCTACGCGACGGCCCGGCCCGCCGGCTGGCCCCCGGCCGACATGGCGGCCGCAACGTCGGCTGTGATGCCGGCAAGCGTCGCGGCGTCGGCGCTGTTGTCCGGGGCGTGCCCGGCGGCCTCCGCAGCCCGCAGGATGGTGTCCAGCAGGCCCGGGAAGCGCAGGTCGAGGTCCGCGCGACGCAGCCGGTTCAGCCGGGTCGTGCCCTGGGCACGTTGGTGGATGACGCCCGCCTCGCGCAGCACCTTGAAATGGTGGGTGCACGTGGACTTGGTGACCGGAAGGCCGAAGCTGCCGCAGGTGTGGTCGCCGTCGCTGTGGGCCAGCTTGGCGACGATCTGCAGCCGCACCGGATCGCTGAGCGCGTGTAGAACGGCGCCGAGCTCCAGCTCCTCCACGGCGGGGTGTGCGATCGATTCGGTGGTGTGCATTGACATTGCCCCTTGCACTATAGGAACCCTCCGCGTGTTGTACGACGATCATCGTACAAGCTGCTATCGTACGACGTGCATCGTACAACGGACTCTGCGAGGAAGCCAGATGAGAACACAGAGCTCCACCCCACCGGTCGTCAGGACCAGCCGGGTCCCGCGCTCTCGCCGCAGCAACGCGGCCGTGATCGCCCAGTACATCCGGGATCTGACCCAGGCGTCCTAGACGCCCGATCCAGGCCGTCCGCCAGTCGGCGGGCGGTCACGCCACAGGGCGCGGCCGTCACCATCCCGCCTCTAGATCGACAGGATGCGCGCCGCCAGAACGGCCGCGTTGCGCGCGTTGTCGACACCCACGCACCCCACCGGGACGCCCGGCGGCATCTGCGTGATCGACAGCAGGGCGTCGAGGCCCCCCGCCACCGACGTGCGACTGGTCAGCGGCACGCCGATGACCGGCAGGTCGGTATGGGCGGCGACGACGCCGGGCAGCGCGGCGCTGAGGCCCGCCCCGGCGATGATCACCTTGATCCCACGCAGGCGCGCGTTCTTGGCGTAGTCGGCAACCGTGTCGGGCTCGCGGTGGGCCGACATCACCCGGGTCTCAGAACGGATGCCCCGCTCGGTGAGCTCGGCCTCGGCCTTTTCCATGGCGGGCAGGTCGCTCTTTGACCCCATGAGAATCGCCACATGTGGCTCGTCGGCGGCGATCTCGTTGATCTCGACCGCGGTCTCGGCCAGCGCCTCGGTGTCGGGCTCGGGCACGACGGTGGGCCCCTCGGCCGGCTCGGGAAGGCGCTCGCCGTCGGGCTGCGGGGACGGTGCTGACTCCGCGCTCATCCGACCAACTTCAGCGCGATGTCGCGCCGCATCTGCTTGCCGTCGAAATGGATCATGTTGGCCGCAGCATATGCGGCCGCGCGGCATCGGGTGGGTGTGGCCCCCAGGGCCGTGACGCTCAGCACCCGCCCGCCCTTGGTCACGAGCTGTCCGTGGCGGTTGCGCCCGGTGCCCGCATGGGTGACGGACACCCCGGGCTTGATCCGGTCAAGGCCGCGGATGACGTCGCCGGCGTGGAAGGTCTCCGGGTAGCCGGCACTGGCCAGCACGACCGTGACCGCCAGCTCCTCGGCCCACTCCAGCGGCGGAACGCCGGCCAGCCCGCCGGGCTCGGTGGCGGCCTCCAGCAGCTCGAGCAGATCCGAGCGCAGCCGAGGCAGCACCGCCTGAGTCTCGGGATCGCCGAAACGGACGTTGAACTCGAGCACCTTGGGCCCGTCGGCGGTCATCATGAGCCCGGCGTAGAGGATCCCGTGAAAGGGCGAGCCACGGCGCGCCAGGACATCGAGCACCGGCTGATGGACGGTGGCGCAGATCTCGCGAGCGCGCGCATCATCCACGGTGGGGACCGGCGAGTAGGAGCCCATCCCGCCGGTGTTGGGGCCCAGATCGCCATTGAAGATGCGCTTGTAGTCCTGGGCGGAGGCCAGCGGCAGGGCGGTGACCCCGTCGCAGACCGCCTGCAGCGAGATCTCCTCGCCCACGAGGTGCTCCTCCACCACCACCTTGGTGGTGTCAAAGCGGCGGCCCACCAGCAGGTCCTCGAGCGCCGCCCGGGCCTCGGCCTCGTTCTCGGCGATGATCACGCCCTTGCCGGCGGCCAGGCCATCGGCCTTGATGACCACCGGGTAGTCGGTGACCGCCTCCATTCCCTCCGCGGGGGTCTTGACCACCGAGTACGCCGCCGTCGGCACCCCCGCGGCGACCATGACCTCCTTGCAGAAGGCCTTGGAGCCCTCCAGGCGGGCGGCGTCGCTGTTGGGGCCGAAGCAGCGGATCTTCGCGCCGGTCAGCGAGTCGACGACCCCCGCCACCAGCGGCGCCTCGGGCCCGACGATGACGAGGTCAGGGCGGACGTCGCGCGCCGCGCCGAGAACCGCACCCGGGTCGGCGAGATCCACCGGGCGCGTCTCGGCGTCGTCGGCGATACCGACGTTCCCGGGCGCGCAGACGATCCTGGGCTTGCGCGGGGAGCGAGCGAGGGCCTGGACGATTGCGTGCTCGCGGGCCCCGGAGCCGAGCACCAGGACGGTGTCGGTCACCCGGCCGCCCCCGCGGTCGTCCAGAGGGCTCGGCGGAGCCCCACTAGATCAGGCCGATGAAGTCGTCGATCGGGATGGCCGTCAGCGTCTCATAGCGGCCGGTCCCTCGTGACCCCAGCTCGAGCGAGATCCGCGTGATCGTCTGCTCGTCGGGCGCCTCGATCACGTTGACGAAGTCAAACCGCCCGAGGGTCGCCCACTGCGCCTTGACCGTGGCCCCCAGCTGTTCGACCTCGCGGTTGACCTCGCGGATGCGGCCGGGGTTGTTCTTGATCGTCTGGACCCCGTCCGGTGTCAGGGTGGTGAGCATGACATAGGTGGGCATCGGCACTCCCTTGGTGCGTTGGCAGGGTTCTCACGGCACTTGTACCGGATCGCGGGCCGGCGCCCGCGGGTCGTTTCCGGTCGGCTACGACGCTAGAGTCGTTCCCGTAGTCGCCTATTCCCACGGATAGCGTCGTTCTTTGCGACTGGATTGGTCGGTGTATCGTGTCAATGCCACTCGATACGTGGAGGACGCACTGAATGCCGTCGGCGCCGTTCCAGCTCGACAAGCTTGACGCGGCGATCGTCGCCCTGCTCCAGGGGGACGGCCGCCGGCCCTACGGCGAGATCGGTGAGGCCGTCGGCCTCTCGGAGGCGGCCACGCGCCAGCGCGTGAACCGGCTGCGCGAATCCGGGCTGATGCGCATCGTGGCTGTCACCGACCCGGTCGCCCTCGGCCGTGGCGTGGTGGCCACCGTCGGCCTGCGCGTGAGCGGAGACAGCCGCGTGGTGGCGGCCCGGCTGGCCCAGATCGCGGAGGTCGAGTACGTCGTGGTGACCGCCGGGGCCTTCGACGTGCTCGCCGAGCTGGTGTGTGCCAGCGAGGACGAGCTCCTGGACGTGCTCAACGACGACATCCGCACGATCGCGGAGGTGGGCGAGATGCAGATCCTCATGCACCTGCGCACCGAGAAGAACGTGTTCGCGTGGGGGCAGCGCCCCTCCGAGGAGTAGGCGCCGCCCCCGCGAACAGCGGTTGTGCCAGGCCTAGACGGTGGCCGTCGGCGCCGTGAGCGGGGCGCGCTCGAGCACCAGGTCGCCGTCGGCCGCATCGACCTTCACGGTGTCCCCGGGGACGAAGCGTCCCTCGAGGATGGCCAGCGCCAGCGGGTCGACGAGCCGCTTCTGGATGACCCGCTTGAGCGGGCGGGCGCCATAGGTCGGGTCGTAGCCGAGATTGCCGAGCAGCGTGCGCGCCGCGTCGGAAAGCTCCACCTCAACCTCCCGCTCACGGACACGCTTGACGAGCACCTCGACCTGAATGTCGACGATCTCGCCGATCTGCTCCCGGGTGAGCGGGGCGAACTCGACGATGTCGTCGAGGCGATTGACGAACTCCGGCTTGAAATGCGACTCGACGCCGGCCCTGCCGCCCGGAATGTTGGAGGTCATGATCAGCACGACGTTCTTGAAGCTCACCGTCCGGCCCTGGCCGTCGGTCAGGCGCCCGTCGTCCATCACCTGCAGCAGCGCGTTGAACACGTCTGGGTGCGCCTTCTCGATCTCGTCGAGCAACACCACGGAGTAGGGGCGGCGGCGGACCGCCTCGGTCAGCTGACCGCCCTCCTCGTAGCCGACGTAGCCCGGAGGCGCTCCCATCAGCCGGCTGACGGCGTGCTTCTCCATGTACTCCGACATGTCGATCCGGACGATCGCGTCCTGCGTGTCGAACATGAACTCGGCCAGCGCTCGCGCCAGCTCGGTCTTGCCGACGCCGGTGGGGCCCAGGAACAGGAAGGTGCCGATCGGCCGGTTGGGGTCAGAGAGGCCCGCCCGTGAGCGGCGCAACGCCGTCGACACGGCGCTGACGGCCTCGTCCTGGCCGATGACGCGCCCGTGCAGGCGCTCCTCCATGTGCACCAGCTTCTCGATCTCGCCCTCCATCAGGCGTGAGACGGGAACACCGGTCCACTTGGCCACGATCTCGGCCACGTCGTTGGCGTCGACGTTGTCCTTGAGAAAGCGCGGGCCGTTGGCGGCGTCGGTGCTGGCGGCCGCCTCCTGCTCGGCCACCTCAGCCTCCTCGAGCTGCTTGGTCAGCTCGGGGATGGTGCCGTACTGCAGCTCGGCGGCGCGACCGAGGTCCGCCTCGCGCTGCGCGCGCTCGAGCTCGACCCTGGCCTGCTCCAGGCGCTCCTGGATGTCGGCCACGGCGCCGAGGGTCTCCTTCTCACGCTGCCACTCGGCGTGCATCGCGTCCGAGCGCTCGCGCTCCTCGGCCAGCGTGCGCTCGAGCTGCGCGCGGCGGGTCACGGTGCCCGCGTCGTCGTCGTCGCCCAGGGACTGCAGCTCGATCTCCAGCTGCATGATGTGGCGGTCGACCTCGTCGATCTCGGTGGGCTTGGAGTCGATCTCCATGCGGATCTGCGCGGCGGCCTCGTCGACGAGGTCGATGGCCTTGTCGGGGAGGAAGCGATCGGCGATGTAGCGCTGGCTCAGCGTCGCCGCGGCGACCAGCGCCGAGTCCTGGATGCGGACCTTGTGGTGCACCTGGTAGCGCTCCTTGAGCCCACGCAGGATCGCGATGGTGTCCTCGACGCTCGGCTCGCCCACATACACCGGCTGGAAGCGGCGCTCGAGCGCGGCGTCCTTCTCGATGTGCTTGCGGTACTCGTCCAGCGTCGTGGCGCCGACCGCGCGCAGCTCGCCGCGCGCGAGCATCGGCTTGAGCAGGTTGGCGGCGTCGACCGCGCCCTCGGCGGCACCGGCGCCCACGATGGTGTGCAACTCGTCGATGAAGAGGATGACCGTGCCACCCGCGTCGGCGATTTCCTTCAGGACGGCCTTGAGCCGGTCCTCGAACTCGCCGCGGTACTTGGAGCCCGCGATCAGCGAGCCGATATCGAGCGAGACGACCCGGCGGTCACGCAGACCCTCGGGCACATCGCCCGAGACGATGCGCTGGGCCAGGCCCTCGGCGATGGCGGTCTTGCCCACGCCGGGCTCGCCGATGAGCACCGGGTTGTTCTTCGTGCGGCGGCTCAGGACCTGGATGACGCGACGAATCTCGTCGTCACGGCCGATGACGGGATCCAGCTTGCCCTGCGCGGCGGCCTCGGTGAGGTCGCGCCCGTACTTCTCCAGGGCGCGGAACTTGTCCTCGGGGTTGTCGTCGGTGACGCGGTGCGAGCCGCGCACCTCGCCCAGCGCCTTGAGCAGCGCCTCGCGGGGGGCACCGCTGGAACGCAGCGCCTCGCCGGCGCCGCCGGGGTGGGCGGCGAGGGCCAAGAGGAGATGCTCGGTGGACACGTACTCGTCGTTGAGGTCGCGCATCTCGCTCTCGGCGGTGCGCAGGATCTGGACGAGCTCGGTGGAGCCACCCGCGGGCTCGGCGGGAGCCGCCGTCCCCGAGGTCAGCTTGGGCAGCGCGTCGAGGCGCGGGCTCAGGGCCTGGCGCACCGCGGCGGGCTCGGCGCCGAGCTTGCGCAGGACCGGCGCGACCACGCCACCCTCCTGCTCGAGCAGGACTGCGAGCAGGTGCTCGGGCGTGGTCTGCGGGTTACGGCGCTCGTCGGCCAGCCGCTGGGCGGCCTGAAGAGCCTCCTGCGACTTGATGGTAAAGCGGTCTGGTTGCATAGGCGATTCCGTGTTTCAGAGTGAGAAATCTAAGTCTGTAGGACTAAGATTATCGCACGAATCGCGGCAGGCTTCAAGGGCCGCCACGGCGGCCCCGCCTGCCTACGCTGTGAGTACGCCGGCCCGCGCCGCCGCGGGGCGGGTTATCCCCGGACCCGCAGCTCCTTGCCGCGCGTCTGGGCCTCGATGTTCCCGCTCGGATCGAGGATCGCCCCGTAGATCGTGGCGGTGACCTTCCGCTGATGCGCCAGGGCGGTGTGCAGCGCGGCCGCGGTCTTCTTGCCCAGTCCGATCTTGATGGTCCGGTGGCCGGCCTTCTTGAGCAGGAAGACGCTCGAATTGGGGCTCATGACCTTGCCCGAGCGGCCGATCCGGATCCGGGCAAAGGCGCCCATGAGGCAGTCGCCCGCTACAGCTCACCGTGGCGAGGAGGTGCTTGTCGGCCACGGGATGACGCTGGGAGGGCACCGATACTCCGACGTTGACGATCTTCGGCACTACCGTCCCGGCCACCAGCGACAGCCCGGCGAGATTGATGCTGCCCAGCCCCGAGGCCTCGTCAAAGCCGGCCGCCGCGGTGCAGCAGCCCGACGCGTGGCCGTTGAGGCTCGGCCCCAGATCGTTGTTGTTGGCGACGATGTCGGCGATCACGCCGGGCGCCGCGGGCGAGTGATCGATCGCGTACAGCAGCGGATTGGCCAGCCCGAGGTCCTGGCGGTGGTTGCGACGCAGCGACTGGTCGACGAGGGCCAGCCCGCCCGCGACCAGCGGGGCTGCGGCGCTCGTGCCGCCCACCTGGCTCCACGCGTTCTCATGGCCCGGACCGACGCAGTCGGGCTTGGCGGTACAGAAGATCTCGTAGCCGGGGGCGACGTCGGCGAGCATCGAGACATCGGGCACCGCGCGGCGACCCGCCACCACGAACCCGTTCTGGTAGGTGGGGCGGTTGAACAGGATGCTGAAGCCGCCACCTCCGGCGGCGATGGCGATGGGCGAGTCGTTCCACACCTCCTCGGAGACGATGTGGTTGGAGGCGTCCAGCGAGAAGTTGGTGCCCCCGACGCCGGTGACGAACGGGGAGGACGCCGGATAGCTCACGGCCGTGCCGGCCAGGGGCCGGCCGTCGGGAGTCAGGCATGCCGAGGAGCCGTCGTCGCCGCTTGAGGCGAGCACCGAGATGCCGCTGGCCGAGGCCATCGCCAGTGCGCCCTCGTAATGGCGCAGGCCGCCGTTGCCGATCGACAGGCGCGTCGCCTCCTCGCAGGAGCCCAGCGACGCGGAGATCACGTCGGGCTTGCTCCCGGAGTTGCGTAGCGGCGCGGTGAGCGAGTTGAGCACCTCCACCGCGGTGGGGTGTGACTCATAGACGTCGACGGCCTTGAGCTTGGGCGCCGCGGCGTCGAGCACCTCGAGATCCAGCGTCGACTCCCCGCCGGGGGCCAGCGGCTTCTTGAGACCGACGCCGAAGCCATTGATTGCGGGGGTGGCCAGGCCGAAGCACTTGGAGAAGCTCCGCAGGTCCGAGTAGCGGAAGCCGTCGATCTCGATGAGGGCGACGCGCTCGCCCTGCCCCTGCAGCCCCGCGGCCTGCAAGGGGGCGTAGTTGTAGGCGGCCAGATACTGGTTGGGGGTGAAGCCCGACTGGTTGACGGCGGCGGGGCAGCCGACGGCGGTGCCGGTCCGCTGCCCATAGCCGGACTCGTCGGCGCTGCTCTCGGCCCCCGCTGCGGCCGGCTTGTGCGGGAAGGCAGCGTTGTTCGAGACGGTCGGGGTCGAGGAGCCGAACAGCGGCTGGGTATCGAGCCCGATCACGCCGGTCACGTCGTCGCGCAGCGCATCCGGGATCCGCACGCCGCTCTCGGGCGCCATGAAGCTGGCGCCATGCGCCTTGGTGCCGGCGGTGCGGAAGTTGCCCAGCGTGGTGCCGAACACGCGCCCGGCCTGAGAGACCCGCATGGTGGCGTCGGCGAACAGGCCCGTGACGTCGACCTTGACGCCCGTGGCGCCTGCACGCTTGAGGTAGCCGACGACCCGGGAGCGCTCGGCCGCGGGAGCACCGAACCGCCTGGCCAGGTTGGCGATCGAGTCGTACTGGCCGTACCGCGGCGATTTGGGGTCCGACACCGCGGTGGCGAATTGCTGCAGACCGGCAAGGTCGGCCTTGAGCGGGAGGGCCAGCGAGACACGGCCGTTGGCGGGTGTGGCGCCCAGCCACGTCCAGTGGGTGCTCGAGCCGGTGGCGGCCACGGCGGGTGTGGCGAACAGCACGCCCGCGGCCAGGACGGCCACCGCGCTCAGCGCGCACGCCGCCACTGCGGTCCGGGCGCGATACAGCGTCCGACTCAATCCCCAGTTGGAAATACCCATCAAGCGTTCACTCCCTATTGGTCTGACCGGCCCGAGACGCCCACGCGCGGGACCGGGTTCTCCCGTCGGGAGATCGTTGCATACCCCAACACGCCGCCACGTTGATTGGTGCGGTTGGGCGTACCCGTCCCGGACGGCTGCCACCCACCTGTTTTGCGACCACTCTCGGCCTAGTCGCGGCCGCCCGTGGACACGCCGAACTTCAGATCCTGGAGGTCGGCGTGGCGCACCAGCTCGCCTCCGCGGACGTAGGGAACGATCTCGGCCCGCAGCTCGCGCCGGATCGCCTCCAGCCGCGCCACCTCGGCGCTCAGCTCCTCGGCGCGCTTCTGCAGCGACGCGACCTTGCGCGCCATCGAATCCAGCTGCTGCTCGAGCTCGAAGACGCGCTCGACACCGGCCAGGTTCATCCCCAGCTCGGCGGTCATCTCCTGGATGCGCCGCAGGCGGTCGACGTCCTTCTGGGAGTACAGGCGCGTGCCCTTGGGCGAGCGCTGGGGCTCGATGAGGCCGCGGGCCTCGTACATGCGCAGCGTCTGGGGGTGCATTTCGGCGAGCTCGGCGGCGACCGAGATCATGAACACGCCGCGGTCCGAGGAGACCTCGACGCGCGCGGTGGCGCGAACGCGACGGGCGGCCATCACGTGCCCTCGCCGCTGGCCGCCGCGAACAGGCGCTCGCGCGGGTTGCCGTTCATGACCTTCGAGAGCCTGTCAACGGCCTCGGACTGCTCAGGCGAAAGCGAGGAGGGCACCTCGAGGACGAAGCGGTAGTGGATGTCGCCGTTGCCCTTGCCGGCCAGCCGCGCCGGCCCCTCGCCGCGCAGTCGCTGCACCGTGCCGGGCTTGGTGCCGGCGGGCACGCGCAGGCGCTTGGAGCCATTGAGGGTCGGCACCTCGATGACCGCGCCCTGCAGCGCCTCGGGGATCGTCAGCGGCACCTCGACCTCGAGGTTGTCGCCGTTGCGCTTGAACACGGAGGAGTCGGCCACGCGCGTGATCACGTACAGGTCGCCGGGGGCGCCGGCCTCTGACCCCGGAGTTGCAAATCCAGGCTCGCCCTTGCCGGCAAGGCGAATGCGGCTGCCGTCCTTGACCCCAGCGGGGACGTTGACGCGCATGCGCTTGACCGAGCGCTGGGCGCCCGAGCCCTGGCAGGTGGGGCACGGGTCATCGATGACGGTGCCGGAGCCGTGGCAGTTGGAGCACGGCTGCGACATCGAGAAGATGCCCTGGCTCTGGGCCTCCAGTCCCCGGCCGTTGCAGACCGGGCACACGCGCGGCGAGGTGCCCGGCTTGGCGCCCGACCCCCTACAGGTGGGACACGGCGACGAGGTCGGGACCGCCAGCGGCACCTGCGCGCCGTTGACGGCCTGGTCAAAGCTCAGCGAGACCTCGGTCTCCAGGTCACGGCCGCGCTGCGGACGCGCACGACCGCCACGCACGCCACCGGCGCCGCCGCGTCCGCCGGTGCCCGGGCCGCCGGCGCCTCCGGCGCCGCCCCCGCCGAACAGGTTGGAGAGGATGTCGGAGAAGCTGCCGGCGACGTTCTCAAAGCCGCCGCCGCCCGGCTGGCCGAAGCCACCCAAGAAGCCGCCGCGGTCATAGGCCTTGCGCTTGTCGGGATCAGACAGGACGTCGTGTGCCTGCGAGATCTCCTTGAAGCGCTCCTCGGCCTTCTTGTCGCCCTGGTTGGCATCGGGGTGGTACTGGCGGGCGAGCTTGCGATAGGCCTTCTTGATCTCCTCCTCGGAGGCGTTCTTGCCCACCCCGAGGACCTTGTAGTAATCAGGCCGGTCAGCCACGGGTGTTCACCTCCTTGTCAGCCGGCGACGACGACGCGCGCGGGGCGCACGACGTTCTCGCCCATGCGGTAGCCGCGCTGGAACACCTCGACGACGACCCCGGGCTGGGCGCCCTCCACCGGCTGCTGGGCCACCGCCTCGTGGTACTGGGGATTGAACGGCTCACCCTCGGGCGAGTAGCGCTCGATACCCACATTGCTCAGGGCGGAGATCAGGTCGGCGTGGACGTGCTTGAGGCCGGCCACCAGCGACTCGGCCCCGTTGCCGCCGTCGCTGGCCACCACCTCGTCGGCGTGGGCCAGCGCGCGGTCGAGGTTGTCGATCGCAGGCAGCAGCGCGAGCGCGAGCTTGGCCGCCCCGCGCTCCTGCGCGGCGACGGCCTCGCGAGCGGTCCGCTTGCGGTAGTTCTCGAAGTCGGCCTGGGTGCGCTGGGCCAGCGCCAGGTACTCGTCGGCCTTCTGGGCCTTGGCGGAGAGCGCCTCCAGGTCGCCGGTCAAACCAGGACCGGCCCACCCCGCCGCCCCGCCGTCCGCACCTGCCGCGCCGGGCTCGGGCGAGCCCGGGTCAGCCGTGAGCTCGGTCTCGCCCTGGGGCCGCTGGGCGTGGGCCCGGGAGGCGTCATGGCCCTCCGGAGCCCCGGGCGGCGCCTGAGGCAGCTCGGCCTCAGGCGCCTGCGCGTGCTTGGCGGGGTCAGGCGCGCGGTTGTTGTGGTCGTGGGACATGGGGCGTTACTTCCCCTCGTCCACAACCTCGGCGTCGACCACGTCCTCCTCGGCGCTCGCGCCGTTCTCGGAGGACGCGCCGTTGGCGGCGGTGCCGTCGTCGCCCGACGCGGCCGCCTGCTCCTGGGCACGCTGGTACATCGCCTCGGAGACCTTGTGGAACGCGGACTGCAGCGCCTCGGTCTTGGTGTTGATGTCAGCGGCGTCGGTGGAGGTCAGCGACTCGCGGACGGCCTTGATGGCGGCCTCGATCTCCTCCTTGGAGGAGCTGTCGATCTGCTCGTCGAGCTCCTTGAGCTGACGCTCGGCCTGGTAGGCCGCGTTCTCGCCGTTGTTGCGGGCCTCGGCCAGCTCGCGCTGGCGCTTGTCGTCCTCGGCGTGCGACTCGGCGTCGGTCACCATGCGCTTGATCTCGTCCTCGGACAGACCGGAGCCCGACCGGATCTCGATCTTCTGCTCCTTGTTGGTGCCCAGGTCCTTGGCGGACACGTTGAGGATGCCGTTGGCGTCGATGTCGAACGCGACCTCGATCTGCGGGATGCCACGCGGCGCCGGCGGGATGCCGGTGAGCTGGAACTTGCCCAGCGACTTGTTGTAGGTCGCCATCTCGCGCTCGCCCTGCAGGACGTGGATCTCCACGCTGGGCTGGTTGTCCTCCGCGGTGGAGAACACCTCGGACTTGCGGGTCGGGATGGTGGTGTTGCGCTCGATGAGCTTGGTCATCACGCCGCCCTTGGTCTCGATGCCCAGGGTCAGCGGGGTGACGTCGAGCAGGAGGACGTCCTTGACGTCGCCGGCCAGCACGCCTGCCTGGATGGCGGCGCCCACGGCCACGACCTCATCGGGGTTGACGCCGCGGTGCGGCTCCTTGCCGGTGAGCTCCTTGACCTTCTCCTGCACGGCGGGCATGCGGGTCATGCCGCCGACCAGGACGACGTGGTCGATGGTGCCGGCGCCCTTCTCCTTGGCGTCGTCGAGCGCCTGGCGGACCGGGGCGACCGTGCGGTCGAGCAGGTCAGCGGTGAGCTCGTTCATCTTCGCGCGGGTCAGGCGCGTGTCCAGATGCTTGGGGCCAGAGGCGTCAGCCGTGATGAACGGCAGGTTGATCTGGGTCTCCTGGGTGGTGGAGAGCTCGATCTTGGCCTTCTCGGCGGCCTCGTAGAGCCGCTGCAGCGCCATCGGGTCGGCCGCCAGGTCAATGCCCTGGGACGCCTTGAAGTCCTTGACCAGCCAGTCCACGAGCGCCTTGTCGAAGTTGTCGCCGCCCAGGTGGTTGTCACCCGCGGTGGCCTTGACCTCGAACACGCCGTCGCCGATCTCCAGCACCGACACGTCAAACGTGCCGCCGCCGAGGTCGAAGATGAGGATCGTCTGGTCGGTCTCCTTGTCGAGCCCGTAGGCCAGCGAGGCCGCCGTCGGCTCGTTGATGATCCGCTTGACGTCGAGTCCGGCGACCTTGCCGGCGTCCTTGGTCGCCTGGCGCTGGTCGTCGTTGAAGTAGGCCGGGACGGTGATGACGGCCGAGTCGACCGTCTCGCCCAGGTAGGCCTCGGCGTCGGCCTTCAGCTTGCCGAGGATCATCGCCGAGATCTCCGGCGGGGAGTACTGCTTGTCGGCCGCCTCGACGCGGACGTCGCCGCCCGGACCCGACACGACCTTGTACGGCACGATCGACTCCTCCTCGCGCACCTCGGCCTCCTTGCGGCCCATGAAGCGCTTGATGGAGAAGATCGTGTTCTGCGGGTTGGTGACCTGCTGGCGCTTGGCAACGGTGCCGACCAGCCGCTCACCACCGCTGGTGAATGCGACCACCGACGGAGTCGTGCGCCCACCTTCGGCGTTCTCGATCACCGTCGGCTCGCCACCCTCGAGCACGGCCATACAGCTGTTGGTCGTCCCGAGGTCGATTCCGATCGTCTTTCCCATGTTCTTGCCTGCTCCCTTGCGGTTACAAAAATCTGAGTGGGAGGCTAGCAGATCTGTCGTGCCGCGCTGGTGGGCGGTGGACGAACGTCAACTGCGGCTATCGAGGGGAGGGGCGGGTGATTTCGCGCCGAGCGGCGACCCCTGGACGGGCCGCCCCGAAAGATAAGCCCGCATAGGGTGCATAACTCGAGGCACCCCCGCCGAGGCCACCGAAATCCCCCCTCGATAGCCCGCCTTTTCAGCCCACGCCGGTGCCGTAGGCACACGCCGAGCCCCCACCGCCGAGCACCCCTAACCGAACGAAAACGCGCTCGGGCACATCCGCTGCAGCGCGCACCCCGCGCAGTCGGGCCGGCGCGCGTGGCAGGTCCGCCGCCCATGCCGCAGCAGGTTGATGTGGAACTCCAGCTCCTGGCCCGTGGGCGTGATGGCGAGCATCTCGTCGTGCATCTCCTCGAAGGGCGCCTTGGGGCGAAACAGCCCCAGGCGGGTCCCCACGCGCGAGACGTGGGTGTCGACGGGGATGTCGCGCATCCCCAGCGCGAACAGCAGTACGCAGGCGGCGGTCTTGCGCCCCACGCCCGGCAGCGCGGTGAGGTACTCCTGCGCTTCGGGCACCGACCGCTCCGCCAACCAGTCCAGCCACAACGCATCCTCGCCGTCGCCCGGGTCGGGCGCGGTGGCCGTGATCGCCTGCAGGATGTACTTGATCCGTGCCGACTTGACCTTGGAGATGCCGCCGGGCCGGATCGCCTCCTCGATCTCGTCCACCGGCGCGTCGCGCACCGAGCGCCACACGTCCCCATGGTCGAAGCGCTCGCGCAGGCGCAGGTAGGCGACGTCGCGGTTGCGGTCGTTGGTGGACTGGGAGAGCACGGTGAGGATCAGCTCGGCGATCGGGTGACCGTGCGCGCCCCAACCCGGGACGCCGTAGACGAGGCGCAGCCGGTCGCGGATGGCACGGATGCGGCGGGCCGGCGGGCGTTTCCAATCGAGGGCGGCCACGTCGCGGACGTTATCCTCGGGCGGGCGTGGGCGTCGACGAGCTACACGATCGCAGTCGCCGAGGCCTCCGTCTTCTACCGCCGAGCACCGGCCCAGGACACCGAGGTCCTCTACCTGCACAGCGTTCCGACGAGCTCGGACGACTGGCTGGCGCTGCTCGAGCTCAGCGGCGGGCTGGCGCCTGACCTGCCGGGCTTCGGTCGCACGGACAAGGCCGGCAACCTCGACTACTCCCTGACGGCCTACGTGTTGTTCGTCGAGCGGTTCCTCGATGCGCTCGAGGTGGGCGAGGTGGTGCTCGTCGGCCACGGCTGGGGCGCGGCCATCGGCCTGCTCTTCGCCCAGCGCCATCCCGGCCGGGTGACGCGACTGGCCATCATCGACGCCGTCCCGCTGCTCGAGGGCTTCGAATGGCCCGCGATCGTGCGGTGGACCCGGCGCCCGGTCCTCGGCGAGCTGCTCATGGGATCGGTGAACCGCTGGCTGTTGGCGCGGATCCTGCGCGCGGGCGCCGCCACGCCCGAGGCCTGGCCCGACGCCCGCGTCGACGCGGTGTGGGAACAATTCGATCAGGGCACGCAGCGGGCGATCCTGCGGTTGCAGCGCTCCGTCGACACCGCGACGCTGGCCGCGTCCGGTCGAGGACCTCGCGGAGCTCGAGCAGCCGGCGCTGGTGCTGTGGGGCGAGCAGGATCCCTGGCTGCCCCCGTCGTTCGCCGACGCCTACGCGCGCCGCCTCCCCCATGCCACCGTCGAGCGCGTCGCCGGCGCCGGCCACTGGCCGTGGCTTGACCAGCCGGTGCTGGGCGAGCGTCTGGCAGGCTTCGTGGCATGAGCGTCACCGTCGCGCGCCCGCCCGCGCCTGCGCCTGCGCGCGTCGAACCATCGACGCCCCCCGCATCACCGACGCCCGCCCGCCGGTGGCGCGACCTTGCCCCGGTTGGCCTCTCGGCGGTGCTCGCTGCGATCTACGTCATCGTCTCGCCGCCCACCCACGACCTCGCCGCCCACCTCTTCCGCGCGCAGCTGTTCGCCCAGCAGGGCTTCGGCCTGTGGAACAACGACTGGTACGGCGGCCACCACATCCTCGGCTACAGCGTCCTGTTCCCGGCCCTGTCGGCGGCGCTCACGCCCCAGCTCGCCGCCGCCCTCGCCGCCACCGCCCACGGCGGCGCTGTTCGCGCTGCTGGCCCGCCGCCACTTCGGCCCGCGCGCGTGGGTGGGTGCGCTCGTCTTCGGCGCCGCGACCGCCATCAACCTCTACACCGGACGCCTGGCACTGGCCTTCGGCGTCCTGCCCGGCCTGGGCGCGATCGTCGCGCTGGACCGCGGCCGGTCGGCCACGCAGCGCCGGCGCTCGCCTTTGTGGCCGCTCTGTGCAGCCCGGTGGCCGCGCTCTTCGTCGCCATCGCCGCAGCCGGCCACGCGCTCGGAGCAGCTCCTCACCCACCGGCGCCTGCGCCCTGCGCTCCCGGGCGCCGGCACCGCCGCCGCCGCGCTGGCTCCGATCGTGGCGCTCGCCATCGCCTTCCCGGAGGGTGGGACCGAGCCGTTCGCCTTCGGCACGCTGCTGCCCCTTCTGGTCATCTGCGTGGCGGCGCTGTTCGTCGCCCCGCGCGAGGCGGTGACCCTGCGCGCCGGGATCGCCGTCTACACGCTGGCCATCCTCGATCGATCTTCGTCATCCCCTCCCCGATCGGCAGCAACGTCGACCGCCTGGGCACGCTGCTGGCCGCACCGCTGGCCGCGCTGCTGTGGTGGGGGCGGCGGCCCGTGCTGCTGGCGCTGTGCGCGGCGCCGCTCCTGTACGTCGGCTGGCAGGCACCCGTCGCCGACGTCTCCGCGCTCGCCGGCGACCCCAGCACCAGCGTCGCCTACTACCAGCCGCTGCTGCACTTCCTCAAGGCCCAGCCGGGCGGGCGCGACCACGCCTTCCGCATCGAGATCCCCTTCACCAACTCCCACTGGGAGGCCGACCGCGTCGCGCCCACGATCCCGCTGGCCCGTGGTTGGGAGCGCCAGCTCGATCGCGCCGAGAACCCGGTGTTCTACGGCGGCCACCTCACCGCGGCGAGCTACGGGCGCTGGCTGCACACCAACGCCATCCGCTACGTCGCGCTGCCCGACGCGGCGCTCGATTTCTCGGCCGGCCAGGAGGCGGCGCTCATCGAGGCCGGGCAGCCGTACCTGCGATTGGTGATGCGCTCGGCGCACTGGCGCGTCTACGCCGTGGTGCGCCCCACCCCACTCGCCCAGGGGCCCGCGACGGTGCGCGTGATGGGTTCTGACTGGGTTGAGCTTCAGGCCCGGCGGCCCGGGACCGTGCTGCTGCACGTCCACTTCACGCCCTACTGGGCGCTGACCCAGGGCGCGGGCTGCGTGACGCGCGCGCGGCGACGCCACCCGGCTGACGCTGCGCCGTGCCGGTCCGGTGCGGCTCGCGCTCCAGTTTTCGGTCGGCCGGATCCGCGCAACGTCGCCGCGCTGCACATAAACCGCCTCCGTCCGGCGCCTGACGGAGCCGAGACGCTCGCCTTTATAGGATTTTCACATCCTCGATGCAGCGGCGACTCAGACAGATTGAGGCGCGGGTGCTTCCGCGCGGTTGGGGCGACGTTCTCCGGCAGCTGTCGCTGTTCGTCGGCGCCTACGTGCTCTACCAGCTCGTCCGGGGCTTGGTGGACGGCAACGACGTGGCCAAGGCGACCTGGAACGCCTACAAGGTGATCAGCCTCGAGCAGGCACTCCACGTGTTCGTTGAGCCCGGCATCCAGACGTGGGTGGCGCACAAGGAGTGGCTGATGGACATCGCCGACTCGAGCTACCTCAACGCCCATTACGTCGCGACCATCGGCGCGCTGGTGTGGATCTACCTGCGGCGCAACGACTCGTTCTACTTCGTGCGCAACATGTTCATGCTGGCGATGGCCTTCGCGCTCATCGGTTACGCGCTGTACCCGACGGCGCCGCCGCGGCTGATGCCGGAGTGGGGCTTCACCGATTCGATCCAGCAGTTCACGGGCGTCACCGTTGAACATGGCCCGACCAGCGCCCTTCTCAACCTCTACGCCGCCATCCCCTCCATGCACGTCTGCTTCTCGCTGATGATCGGCTGGCCGATGGCCCGCCTGGTCAAGCATCGCCTGGCAGCGGTGGCGTGGGCGCTGTATCCGCTGTTCATCACCTTCGTGGTCATCGCCACCGGAAACCACTACCTCACCGACGCCTTCCTCGGTGCGATCACCGCCCTGGCGTCCGCGGTGCTGTCCAAGGAGCTGCTGGCCCGGGCGAGGCCCGATGTGTGGGCGTTCGGGCAAGCGCCCGCTTAAACGCCTACGCTGTTGTCGCGGATGGCCTCGCCAAGCTCGCCTCCTCGCTCCCATGAGCCGCGCCAGCGCCGACCCCGGTCACGGCGAGAAGGCCCGACCACTCAGGAGCTCATGCGCGAGCGGCTCATCGAGAGTCGCCTCACGCCCAACGCCATCTCGCTCACCGGCTTTGCGCTGAACCTCGCGGCAGCGGTCCTCGTCGTCGAGCGGCTGTTCTTCCTCGGCCGGCATCGCCTTCATCGTCGGCTCGATCATGGACACGCTCGACGGCCGCTACTGGCGCATGTCGGGCAAGGGGACGCCGTTCGGCGCCTTCCTGGACTCCACGCTCGACCGCCTGGAGGAGGGCATCGTGCTCACGGCGGTCGCCGCCTACTTCGCCGCGCGTCACGACCAGGTCGCGGTCGCGGCGGTGGTGGTTGCCGTCCTGGCCTCCCTGATGGTGTCCTACACACGCGCCCGCGCGGAGGCGCTGGGCGTGGAATGCAAGGTGGGGCTCGCCACCCGTCCGGTGCGCGTGGTGATCCTCTCGATCGGGCTGGTGTTCGCACGCGGTGCCTCGATCGGGAACTTCTAGCTGCTGGCCCCGGCTGTCTACGTGCTCGCGGCGCTCAGCCTGGTGACGGTCGTCCAGCGCATCTGGCACGTCCGCGGCGAGCTCTCCAAGCAGGAGTAGAGGGCGGCTCCGCCCGCCGTCGGCCCCAGGACGCGCGCTTTTAGGTAGACCGACCGGTATCCTCGCCGGCCGTGAGCACCTCCAGCGGTAGGACGGTCCGCGGCCGCGGTGGACGCGGCGGGCGCGGGGCCCGAGAGCGGATCCTCGCCGCAGCGCGCGACGTCTACCTGCGACGCGGGATCAACGCCACCGGCGTCGCCGAGCTCTGCGCGGAGGCGAGCGTGTCCAAGCGAACGCTGTACCAGCAGTTCGCCAGCAAGGACGAGGTGGTCGTCGCCTACCTGACCGACCTCGCCGCCGATCCCGCCTACCCGGCCACCGCCGTGCTGCGGCGCCAGGACCTCGCGCCGCGGGCGCGGCTGCTCGAGCTCTACGCCACCCTCGCCGAAGGTCGCCGCCCCCTGCGCGGCTGCCCGTTCGTCAATGCCGCCGTCGAACTGGCCGACCCCAATCATCCGGGCCGTCGCATCATCGCCGCCTACAAGGAGGAGTTCGCCGAGCGCCTGTCGGCCCTGGCTCGTGAGGCGGGCGCCCGCGGCTCTGAACGCGTCGGTCCGCGACTGGCGCTCCTCTACGACGGAGCGGCGGCCCGCGTGACGCTGTTCAACAGTCCCGAGCCGGCCTCCGAAGCCCAGGCACTGGCCGCCGCGCTCCTGCGTGGCGTCATCGACTAAGCGGGACCAACCGCAACGCAGCCCGCTAGCCCGCTACAGCCCGCCAGCCGTTACCAAGTAAACTTATAGGTTTACTTGCCTCAGCGTCACCGCCCGCTGCGACCGTCGGCGGAAACCGATCGGTGTACAAATTGGTGTAACCGAGACGGGCGGTTCTGGCATATCTTGGGGTGATGCCCGCCGACACCGTGAGCGGGCGATGACTTTGAGAGAAGGGACACCTCACGTGACCACCAGCAACGGTTCCTCCAACGGCACCGCGCGCCACCAGCACGAGAAGGTCCGCGTCGCCATCATCGGCGTGGGCAACTGCGCCAGCTCGTTCGTGCAGGGCGTCCAGTACTACAAGGACGCCGACCCCACCCAGCAGGTGCCGGGACTCATGCACGTCGATCTCGGCGGCTACCACGTGCGTGACATCGAGTTCTCCGCCGCCTTCGACATCGACGCCGACAAGGTGGGCAAGGACCTCTCCGAGGCCATCTTCGCCGGCCAGAACAACACGCTGAAGCTCGGCGACGACGTACCCAAGCTGGGCGTCGAGGTCATGCGCGGCATGACCCACGACGGCCTGGGGCGCTACCTCAAGGAGAAGATCACCAAGGCGCCCGGCCCCACGGCCGACATCGTCGAGGTGCTCAAGGAGACGCGCACCGACGTCGTCGTCTCCTACCTCCCCGTCGGCTCCGAGCAGGCCACCAAGTGGTACGTCGAGCAGATCCTGGAGGCCGGCTGCGGCTTCGTGAACTGCATCCCGGTGTTCATCGCGCGCGAGGACTACTGGAACAAGCGCTTCAAGAAGGCCGGCCTGCCGATCATCGGCGACGACATCAAGTCCCAGGTGGGCGCCACCATCGTCCACCGCGCCCTGGCCCGCCTGTTCCATGACCGCGGAGTGAAGCTCCTGCGCACCTCGCAGCTCAACGTGGGCGGCAACATGGACTTCTACAACATGCTCGAGCGCGACCGGCTGGAGTCCAAGAAGATCTCCAAGACCAACGCCGTGACCTCGATCATGGGCCACGAGCTCCCCGCCGATGACGTCCACGTCGGCCCCTCGGACTACGTGCCGTGGCTGACCGACCGCAAGTGGGCCCACATCCGCCTCGAGGGCCAGGCCTTCGGCGACGTGCCGCTGACCGCCGAGCTCAAGCTCGAGGTGTGGGACTCGCCTAACTCCGCCGGCATCGTCACCGACGCCGTGCGCTGCTGCAAGCTGGCCCTCAACAACGGCCTCTCCGGCCAGCTGGACGGCCCCAGCTCCTACCTGATGAAGTCGCCGATGAACCAGCGACCCGACAGCGAGGCGCGCGACATGACCGACGCGTTCATCGCCAAGTACTCGCGCAAGCCGGTGGCCGCGGCCACCAAGGCCAGGAGCGGCAGGAGCAAGGCGGCCGCCAAGGCCTAGGACCGAACCGCCCGCTGTAGCGCGGGCGCGAGGTCTCCCCGCCCACGCACCACCACGTCGTCCAATCCGAGCCAGGCCGCGGTGAGACGTAGCTCCGCGGCCAGCTCGGCGGCGACGTGCGCGTGGTCGACGTCGGGCTCGGCGAACGCCGACTGGACGAGCAGCGACCCGTTCTGGCGGTCTGACTTGAGATCCACGCGCGCCACCAGCGCGTCCCCGAGCAGGAACGGCAGCACGTAGTAGCCGTGCACCCGCTTGGGCGCCGGTACGTAGATCTCGATGCGATAGCGGAAGCCGAAGAGCCGCTCGGCGCGCTGGCGAAACCACACCACCGGGTCAAACGGCGACAGCAGCGCCCGCGCCTCGATCCGCCGCGGACGGCGCGCCGCCGGCCACAGGTAGGCGGGCGCGCCCCACCCTCCCACGTCCACCTCCACGAGCTCACCGGCGGCGGCCAGCTCAGCCACGCGGGCCTTGGAGTCCGCGCGGGGCAGCCGGAAGTAGTCGCCCAGGTCGGGCTCGGTGGCCACGCCAAGCGCCGCCGCCGCGATCCGCACCAGCTCACGCTGGGCCTCGGTGGGGTCGGGCGTGGGCGTGGCGACGATCTCGGGCGGGAGGACTCGCTCAGGCAGGTCGTACAGGCGCTCGAAGTTCACCCGCCCCGCGGCCACCACCTGGCCGGTGTAGAAGAGGTACTCCAGCGCGATCTTGCCGTCGTGCCAGTTCCACATGTCCCCCGGCTGTCGCTTGGGCCGAGGAATGCCGGTGGCGCTGGCACGGATCGGGCCCTGCTCGACGACGAGCGCCAGCGTGTCGGCGACGAGCTCGGGGTGCTCACGGATGACGCGGCGAATCGAGCCCCACGCCTCAGCGTCGACGTCGGACATCCGCCAGCGGAACAGGGGGTGGCTCTCCACCGGGATGAGCGAGGCCTCGTGGGCCCAGTACTCGACCAGCCGCCGCGTCGGACGCGGCGCGTCGTAGCCCGAGAGGCGATCCAGCAGTGACCGGTCATAGGGGCCCAGGCGTGAGAACACCGGCATGTAGTGCGCCCGGCTGAACACATTGACGGAGTCGAGCTGGAGCACGCCCAGACGGGTGACCAGCTCCCGGATCTGGCGCGTCCCCGGCGGCTTGGCCGGTCGTGGGCGGCCGAAGCCCTGGGCGGCGAGGGCAATACGCCGAGCGGCGGCCGCGCTCAGCTTGGTAGGGGCGACGGTGGTCACCCACGCAATGTGCCGGATGCCGCGGCCAGATGCGGTCCGCGACCGTGCCCACCACGAGGAGCGCAATAACATGTGGCCCGTGCCCGCGCCCCAGCGTCTGGCCATCGCGCAGGTGACTCCATTTGCGTGGGAGGCGGCCAACGAGGTCAACGACTACGTCGCGCGGGTGTCCGAGGAGTTGGCGTCCCGCGGTCATCGCGTCCTCATCGTCGCCCCGTCGGAGTCGGCGTCGCTGGTGCGCGACAGCCGCCGGACCCTGCGCTCACATCCCGAGCAGCTGCTCGACAACGCCGAGGGGACGCCGGCCGTGCTCGGCGTGGGCGAGGTGCTGCCGTTCGCGCCCGCTCGCCGGCGCGCGGCGTCGCTGCCCGTCGACGTGGCCCGCACCATCGAGGAGGCGCTGGGCGCGCTCCCACTCGACATCGTCAACGTCCACGAACCGTTCGCCCCCAGCGCGTCGAGTGCCGCCCTGCGTCATTCGCGCGCGCTCAACGTCGGCAGCTTCCACGCGCCCACCGAGCGGGTGCTCTCCACCCAGCTCGGCGCCCCGCTGTCGCGGTTGCTGTTCTCGCGTATGGACGCGCGCACCGCGAGCTACGCGGCGACGCGCAACCTGCTGCAGCACTACTTCCCGGGCGAGTACATCGTGGTCGCTCCCGGTGCCGAAGTTGCCCCGCTGCGCGCGCCGGCGCAGATCCCCGAGATCGTCATGGTCGCCACCGAGGAGCGCGCCGCCCTGCGCATCTTCCTGCGCGCGCTCCGCGCACTGCCGGCCGATCCGCCGTGGCACGCCACCGTCTGGTACCCCCGGCCGACGGCTCCGCCGGCCACCCTCACACGGCTGCTGCGCGAGCGCGTCACCTTCGTGGAGGCGTCCGAGCGCGACGAGGCACAGCTGCTCGCGACCGCCGACATCGCCGTGTTCGCCTCCGAGGGCCTGCGGGCGACCCCAGGAACGCTCGTGCGCGCACTCGGAGCGGGCGCGGTGCCGGTGGCCTCGCGCCTGCCCGCCTACGAGGAGGCGCTGGGCGACGGGGAATGTGGCTTCATGTTCGAGCCCGGCGAGACGGCGACGCTGGCCGCCCATCTGCAGCGACTGGTCGCCGAGCCTGACCTGCGCGAGCGCGCCAACCGCGAGTCAGAGCGGCTACGACGCTCGCTGGGCTGGGGGCGCGTGACCTCGGAGCTCGAGGCCATCTACTTTGATCTCGCGGGCCGGCGGCGTGAGGACGCGGGCAACACCTCGCTACGGGCCCGGCTGCGGTCGCGGCCGCTTATCGACGTCGACCTGCACATGCACACCGACCACTCCTATGACTGCGCTACGCCAGTCGAGGTGCTGCTCGCCGAAGCGCGCGCGCGCGGGCTGGGCGCCATCGCCGTCACCGACCACAACGAGATCTCCGGCGCGCTCGAGGCCCGCGCCAAGGCCAACGGGGTCAAGGTGATCGTCGGCGAGGAGGTCAAGACCAAGGAGCAGGGCGAGGTCATCGGCCTGTTCATCGAGGAGAAGATCCCGCGGGGGATGACGCTGCAGGAGACGATCGACGAGATCAGGCGCCAGGGCGGGCTCGTCTACGTACCGCATCCGTTTGACCGCATGCACTCGGTGCCCGACTACGAGCATCTGCTCACGGTCATCGACGACGTCGACGCAATCGAGGTCTTCAATCCGCGCATCGCGATCTCCGAATTCAACGAGGAGGCCGTCCGCTTCGCCGCCAAGTACCGCATCCCCGCCGGGGCCGGCTCAGACGCGCACGTACCCCAGGGCCTGGGCTCCGTGCGCATCCGCATGCGAGATTTCAACGGGCGCGACGAGTTCCTGGAGTCGCTGCGCGACGCCGACATCATCCGCAACCCGGCGAGCCTCCTCTACGTGCAGGCACTGAAGTTTCTCCAGACCAAGGCGATGCCCGGAGCGGCCCGGCGGGCGAGCCGCGAGCGGCGGGTCAGGCGGGCCACCGGGCGCAAGTCCTGATGCAGCCGCAAGGACAAGGACGGGCTCCGTCCAATCCGACTGGGGTGCCGGCAACCGACGACGAGATCCGAGAGAAATACCTCGAGCGCGCGATCCGCGAGCTCAACGCGTTCGCACGCCGTCTCGGCGACTGCTCGCACTGTCCCCGCGGCCAGTTGATGCCGGTGTTGGGCTCGGGCCACCCCCAGGCCGACATCTTCATGATCAAGTACTCGGCGCGGCCGTCCGAGGTCGAGGAGGGCGTCGCCTTCTACGGGCGCACCGGCAACGCGCTGATGAAGTCGCTCAAGCGCCTGAACATCGATCCGCTGGCCGTCTACGGCACGCTGTGCGTCAAGTGCCCGGTGGCCGATCCGGCGATGGCCGACCCGGCGTGCGTCGCCCGCGTCATCGAGGAGCTCGCGATCGTTCAGCCCAAGATGGTCGTGGTCATGGGCGAGGACGCGCTCGGCGTCATCAACGAGCTCGGCGTGCCGCTTTCACGCGAACTGGACGCCACCCCCGGCGAACTGCAGCGCTTCACCCCGTCAACCGAGGCGCTGTTCGTCCCCAACATCGACGACTCGCTGGACGAGGAGAGCGCCAAGCGCGCCTTCTGGTCGGCGTTTCGGGTGCTGGGGCAGTGGTGGGCGGACCTGCCGCCCTACTGAGCGCGCGAGGCTCAGTCCATCGTCAGAACGATCTTCCCGAGCTTGCCGCCACGCTGAAAGTGCTCGTAGGCGGCGGGCGCCTCGGCCAGCGGATAGGTCTTGGCCAGCGGCACCTTGACCTCGCCCGCGGCCAGCAGCGGGAGCACCGAGCGCTCCATGGCGCGCGCGGTCAGGGCCTTGAGCTCGAGCGGGCGAGAGCGCAGCGTCGAGCCGTGGATGCGCGCGCGCTTCATCATCACCAGGCCGAGGTTGATCTCCCCCGTCGCGCCGGCGCCCGTCCCGATCACCGCGATGCGCCCGCCAGTGTTCAGAACCTTGAGGTTGTCGATCAGGTTCACCGCCCCGACCAGCTCCAGGATGACGTCAAACGGCCCGCGGTCCTGGAAGTCGTCATGGGCCACCACGTCGGCGCCGAACTCGGCAACCCCGGCGTGCAGTTCGGTGTTGCGCACGCTGGCGGTCACGCGGGCCCCGGCGGCACGGCCCAGCTGCACCGCTGCGCAGCCCACGCCGCCGGCGGCGCCGTGCACGAGCAGCCGCTCGCCCACCACCAGGCCAGCCTGCGTGAACACCGCATCGTGAGCGGTGGTGAAGACCTCGGGCAGTGCCGCCGGCCTCGGGCCAGCTGAGGTTGTCGGGCACCGGCATGAGGATGCGCTCGTTGACGGTCGCCAGTTCGGCCTGGCCGCCGCCGCCGACGATCGACATCACGCGGTCGCCGACTTCGAAGCGTTCCGCGCCCGGCCCGCGGTCGACGACCTCGCCGGCCAGCTCGAGCCCGGGGATGTCCTGGGGCGAGCCGGGAGGGGCCGGGTAGTGCCCGGCCAGCTGGTGCATGTCGGCGCCGTTGAGCCCGGCGGCGTGCACCTTGACCAGCACCTCGCCGGACCCGGGGACGGGGTCGGGATGCTGCTCGACGGTCAGTTGCTTGTCTTTGATGGTGGCGGCGCGCATGGCGGTGACAGTACCCGTGGCGAGTGAGGGCTACCCGCGGCGCACGAGCTCGGCCACACACTCGATGTGCGGCGTCTGCGGGAACATGTCGACCGGGCCGGACACGCACGAGCTCGTAGCCCGCCTCGACGAGCTGCGCCGCGTTGGGCGCCAGCGTCGTCGGATTGCACGACACGTAGACCAGCCGCGACGGCGCGGCTTCGATGATCCGCCGCACGACCTTCTGTGACAAGCCGGCGCGGGGCGGATCGACAACGAGCACGTCGGGGCGACCGGCGCGCTCCACCAGTTCACGCATCGCCAGGCGCACGTCGCCGGCGAAGAAGTGGGCGTTGTCGATCTCGTTGGCGCGCGCGTTGGCGATCGCATCGGCGATCGCCGCGGGCACGAGCTCGAGGCCCCACACCTCGGCGACGCGTGGCGACATGAGCAGCCCGATGGTGCCGATGCCGCAGTACAGGTCATACACGCGCTCGAAGCCGACGGGGGCGGCGTACTCGATGGCGAGCTGGTAGAGGCGCTCGGCCATCTCGGTGTTGGTCTGAAAGAACGCCTCTGCGGAGATCTCGAAGCGCATGCCTCCGAGCACCTCTTCGAAGCGGTCAGACCCAGCCAGCAGCTCGGTGTCGCCGCCCTGGGTGGTCTCGGCGACGCTCGGCGACCTGCGTCCACAGCAGGCCGTCGAGTCCGGCGCCGGCGCGGATGAGTCCCTCGCTGTCAAGCGCGCCGACGCTGGTCACCAGGCGCACCTGGATCGCGTCGGTCCGCCGCGCCTCACGCACGACGAGGTTGCGCAGCAGCCCCTCACCGGTGCGGCGGTCATACGGCGCTCAGGCCCTCGGCGCGGCACCACGCGACGATCTGCTCACGCGCGGCGTTGGCGCGCTCGGAGGCGAGCATGCAGTCGTCCATGGCCACGATCTCGTCCCAGCGGCCGGGAGCGTGAAAGCCGCACACCAGCGCGCCGGAAGCGTCGGCACCAAAGGAGTACTCGAGCTTGTTGCGGTAGCGCCACGGTGATACCGCGGGGACGATCGGCTCCAGCGCGAAGCCGTCGAGCTTGCCGATGCGTCGCAGCGCGTCGTCGACCTGTCCCTGCTTGACCTCGAGCTGACGCTCGTAGGAGAGCACCTGCCACGGGGCGCCCGGGATGGTCGGCGACCGGCGCGATGCGGTCGGGGCCGGGGGCGATGATCTCGACAGCGCGCGCTTCGGCGTAGGCCCGCTTGCGCTTGCCGACGACCGCCCGCACGCGGTCACCGGGAACGGCGCCGGTGACGAAGACCACGTAGCCGTCGAGCCGCGCCACGCCGGCGCCGCCGAAGGCGAGCGTGTCGATCGTGAGCTCCAGCTCGTCGCCGCGCTGGGGGCGCGACTGTGTGGGAGGCGCGGTGGACATGCGGACCTACACAAGTAGCAGGCCGACGGTCACCCGGGCGCGTGGCGGCGCCCGGCGCGTCACGGTCATGACGGTGCCGCGGTCGTGGACTAGGCCAGCGACTTCTCGAGCGCGCCGACCACCGACTTGCGGTTGGCGTGCTTGCGCTCGTAGGTCAGCACCTTGCGCAGCTCGGGCTTCTTGAGCTCCTTGATGCGGCTCTGCACCTGGGAGGCGTTGAGCTCGTCGTAGCCGAGGATCGGGAATGACGGGCCCACACCGGCCGCCCGGCGCGCGCGATCGGCGCCGCGGACGATGCGGTCGACGGGATCCGACCCGCGCGCACGCTTGGTGGCCGAGCCGGCCTTGCCCAGCAGCGACTCGATCTCCTTGACCAGGTCGGTGCCCTGACCACGGCCGCGGCGCACCAACTCGGAGACGAGGTCGTTGGCGTCCTTGCGCGTGACACGCCCCCGCGCGGCGGCATCGTCGAGGGCCTCCTGGATGTGGCCGCGCGTGAGCATGACGACGTCACGCGGCTTGATCGCACCCTGCGCGAGCTGCTCGGCGACCGACCGCACGCCGCCGCCGCTGGCGCGACGCGTCGAGGTGGACGCCGCCTTGGCGGTCGTCTTGGTGTTCTTGGCGCCGGCGCTCGCTGCGGTCGCGGTGGCCTTCGCGCCGGCGCGCGCCGTGCGCGCGGTTCCGCCGGCGGCCTTGCGCGCCGTCTTGGCGGTGGTGGCCGCGGACTTCGCCGTCGACTTCGCGGCGGTGGCGGTCTTGGCGGCGCCGGACCTGGCCGTGCTGCGCGTCTTGGCTGGCGCCGGACTTGGCCTGCGTCGCGGTCCTGCCGCCGGCCTTGCGCGCGCTGGTGGCGGTGGACTTCGCGCCGCTGCGAGCGGCACGCCTTCGTGGCCTTCGCGCCGGTGCTGCGCGAACTGCTTGCGCGCGCGCCGCCGGATCGCGACGAAGACGATGAACTTGTACGGCCGGACGACGAGCGTTTGGCGGGGGGCATACGGAAGCTCCTGCTCCTTATTGGCTTTAGCGCGTGGCGCGCGAGTGATGGTCCTGCGTCGCTGCGGCGAATCTACCCAATGTGCGCGCAATATGCGCGTAGCGGTCAGAACGTTTCAGCTTACGAGCAACTCGAGCAATGCCTTCTGCGCGTGTCGTCGGTTCTCGGCCTGATCCCAGATGCGCTGACGGTCGCCGTAGAGAACCTCGGCGGTGATCTCGTCACCGGGGTGCGCGGGCAGGCAGTGCAACGCGATCGCGTGCGGCGCGGCGAGGTCGAGCAGCGCGTCGTCGATGCGGTAGTGCGACAGCGCGCGCCGGCGCTCTTGCGGCGGTGGCTGGGTCGTCACTCATGCTCACCCACACATCGGTGTACACCGCGTCGGCTCCGTCAACTGCGACCCGGGGATCATCGGTCAACTGCGCGCCGGCAATGGGCTCGAGCTGATAGCCGTCGGGCGCAGCGACACGCACCTGTACACCCGCCAGTCCACCGACGAGCGCCAGTGAGCGTGCCACGTTGTTGCCGTCACCGACATAGGCCAGTGTCAGTCCCTCAAGCGAGCCGAACGTCTCGCGCAGTGTCAGCAGATCGGCGAGCGCCTGGCACGGATGGTGCTTCGCGGTGAGCATGTTGACGACGGGAACGGTGGCGTAGCGGGCGAGCTCCTCGACGTCGTCGTCGGGACCGGTGCGGATGCCGATGGCGGCGACGTTGCGCGAGAGGATGTACGCCGTGTCGCGAATCGACTCGCCGCGGCTGAGCTGGAGCTCGCCTGCGCGCAGCACCATCGGGTGACCGCCCATCTCGGCGATGCCGGCCTCAAACGATGTGCGGGTCCGCGTCGACGGCGCCTCGAAGATGAGCGCGACCGAACGGCGCACCAGCACGTCGGAGCTGCAGCGGCGCAGCCTTGAGCTCGGCGGCGCGGTCCAGCAGAGCGCCGAGTTCCTCGGCGCTGAGCTCGGTCCCGGTGAGGAAGTGGCGTGGCACGGGCCGCAGTGTACGTTGGGCCGTGTGCAGTTGCGGGTGCTGACGTGGAACCTCATGCACGGCCGCTCGGTGCCGTCGGCCCGGCGCGACCTGCTGGACGAGTTCGGGGCCGCGCTGCATGGCTGGGAATGGGACGTCGCGCTGCTCCAGGAGGTCCCGCCATGGTGGACCGCCGCCGCTGGCCAAGCACCTGCGCGCCGAGCACCGCCAGGTGCTCACCTCGCGCAACGCCCTGCCGCCGGCGCGGCGAGCGCTCGCGCGCCGCTGGCCTGACGTGATGAGGTCGCAGGGTGGCGGCGCCAACGCCATCCTCGCGCGGCGCGACCGCATCGTCGCCCACGAGGTGCAGCTGCTGACCCGAACGCCGGAGCGTCGTGTTGCGCACGGGGTGTCGCTGGGGTGCGGCGTGTGGGTGGTCAACCTGCACGCCACGGCACACGACGAGCCGGCAGCGCAGCGCGATGGGAGCATCGCCGCGACGGCGGCGCTGCGGTGGGCGGGCGGCGACGCCGTCGTGCTGGGCGGCGACTTCAACCTGCGCGCGCCGGTGTGGCCCGGCTTTGCCCGTGTCGGCGGGCACGACGTCGATCACGTGTTCATCGCGGGGGCCCTGGGGGCGCGCGGCGGCGCGGAGGTGCTGGACCGCGGCACGCTGTCAGACCACGCGCCGGTGGCGGTCGACCTGCGCCTCACGACCGGCCAAGGCGGCCCTGACGCCGCCGTATGATTGGAGCGTCACCCGCACCGGAGGAGGAGCTCATGTCACGACTCATCCGCATGGACCGGACCGGACACACCGTGCTGGCGCGCTGGAGTCCCGACGACCTCGCCGGGACGCAGGCGGCGCGGGCCGCGCTGGAGTCCGAGCTCGACCGCGGCTACCTGGCTGTGGCCACCGAGGCCGACGGCACCGCGACCGCGGTGCGCGAGCTTCCGCTCGACGCCGAGATGGTCGTCCTGCGCCGCCCAATCGCGGGCGGGTAATGGAGGCGGCGCTCGGGCAGCTTCCCGAGCTGGAGAACGTCCGGTGGCGCACGCGCGTCGACGAGGCAGCGCTGCGCCGCGCCGACCGGGTGTGGACACGGAGTGCCGTCGCGCACGAGGTCCCGTTCCTGGTCACCGCGATCGCCCTGCCGCTGCTGGCCCCGGTTCTGGTGGTGGTGTCGGTGTTCGCGCTGGCGTTCGCCTGGGCGATCCCGGCCCTGTACGCCGCGCGGGGGGCCGGCGTGCTGCGGCCCGTGCGCCGACGCGGCATGGCGTGCGACGCGCCCGCCGAGGAGCGCGCATTGGGCCTGCTCGGTGACCTCGTCGGTCATCAGGCGCGCGAGCTCGTGGCGCGGACCGGGTTGGTGGTCGAGCGCGGCAGGTTCGGCGTGTGGGTGGTGGGACCGGCCGGGGCGCTGCTCGTACGCCCGGGCGGCCGTCGGGTGCAGTGCTACTGCGTCCGCGTGGCCGACGCCGAGCTGCCGACGGCCGACCGCGTCGCGCACCTCCTGCTCGCGCTGCGCGCCGACGAGTCGGGCTTTGCCACGGTGGCCAACCTGACCTTCAGCGGCGCCTGCTGGCGGCTGCGGCCCCGCCTGTCCCCCCCGGCGCAGGAAGCGCTGAGGAGCGCTACGGGTTGCGCGCGGTGCGCAGCCCGAATCCGCGGAGCATGAGGAGCGCCTTGGCCCCCATCGTCCCGCGCGCGGGCAGCACCCCGAGCTGGGTCGCCGCGTCGTAGACATCGAAGAAGCCGCGCACACGCAGCAGGAGCTCGTTCTGCAGCTCGCAGTAGAAGACGCAGTGCACGACGACGAAGCGGTTGCTCGCCGGCAGACCCCCCAGGGGGGCGCGATGGGTGCCCAGCGCCTTGCACGGAGCCGCCACGAAGTGCCCGTTGGAGAGGCGCTCGCCGGTGCGCTCGAGGCGGGCGTCGGGGAAGCCGTCCCACAGGCGCGCGGCGTGGGCGCTCAGCGCGTCGAGGCCGTCCAGGGGCTCGCCGGTGAGCGGGTCCTCGTACTGGATGCCGATGGCACACACGTCGGCGAACGCCGCCGGATCCTTGCCCGACCACGCCGCCTGCCAGCCGTCGATCAGCTCGTCGACGGTCACGCGGCCACGCTCGCACCGATCACTGCGAGACCCCCTGTGCGTCAAACGCCGGCACGCCCTCTTCCGGCGTCGAGGCCTGCGCGTAGCGCCGGCGCGGGATGCGCCCAGCGCCGTGAGCCAGCCGCCCCGCCTGCACGCCGAGCCGCACCGCGTGGGCCATCGCCACCGGGTCATGTGCGCGCGAGATCGCCGAGGCGCACAGCACCGCGTCGCAGCCCAGCTCCATGGCCAGTGCCGCATCCGAGGCGGTCCCGACGCCCGCATCGAGAATCACCGGCACCCCGGCACGCTCGATGATGATCGACAGGTTGTAGGGGTTGCAGATGCCCATGCCGCTGCCGATCGGCGAGCCCAGCGGCATGACCGCGGCGCAGCCCACATCCTCCAGGCGGCGGGCCAGCACGGGGTCGTCGGTGGTGTAGGGCAGCACGGTGAAGCCGTCGTCGACCAGCTCCTCGGCCGCGGCGACGAGCTCCACCGCGTCGGGCAGCAACGTGCGGTCGTCGCCGATGACCTCGAGCTTGATCCAGTCAGTCTCGAAGGCCTCGCGCGCCAGCTGCGCAGTGGTGACCGCGTCGCGCGCCGTGTAGCACCCGGCGGTGTTGGGGAGCACGGAGACGCCCACCTCTTCGAGCACGTCGAGGATCGAACCACGCGCCGCCGGGATCCAGTCGCCGCAGCGCCACCGTGCACAGCTCCGCCTCGGCGGCGCGGCACGCCTGCGCCAGCAGCTCGTGGTTGGCAAAGCCACCAGTGCCGAGGATGAGCCGTGAACTCAGCACGCGATCGGCGATGCGCAGGGAGTCCTCGGACATGGCGCTCATCCTCCTCCAATCGCGGCGACGAACCTCGACCATGGAGCCCTCGCTCAGCTCGGTGTGCGCCCAGCGGCCCCGTGAGACCACCTCGCCGTCCAGCGCCACGGCGACGCCGCGAGCGCCCGGGGCGACGTCGAGCATCTCCACCACACTGGCGACGGTAGCGCCGTCGCCGATCTCGCGCGGCTCGCCGTTGACCGTGACGTTCACGACGCCCCGCCCCCGACCGCCAGCGCGGCGAAGCGGCTCGGCGCGAAGGCCACAGCCTCGTCGGGCAGCGCCTCGCCCGCCAGCGCGCCGGCGACCAAATCGGCGGTGACCGGCGCCAGCAGGATCCCGCCGCGGCGGTGGCCGGTCGCCCAGTGCAGGCCCTCGACCGACCCCGGACCGATCACCGGCAGGTTGTCGGGCGTGCCCGGCCGCAGCCCCGCGGCGAACTCGTCCACCACCAACTCGGAGATGCCCGGCACCAGCTCCGTGGCATCGCGCAGCAACTCGAAGGCCGCGCCGGCGGTGACGGTCGTGTCAAAGCCCCGCTCCTCTGAGGTTGCGCCCAGCACGTAGCGGCCGTCGCCGCGCGGGGTGATGTAGGTGGGGCCCATGCGGATCACGCGCTGGAGCAGCCCCGGGCCCGCCGGGTCGTGCAGGCGCATGATCTGGCCCTTGACGGGCCGCACCGGGATGCGGTCTGCCTCCGGCAGCCCCGACAGCTGCGGGGACCACACGCCGGCGGCGATCACCACCTGCTCGCCACGGACCGTCGAGCCGTCCTGGAGCACCACGCCCTGGATCCGCCCGCCGGTGAGCGCCACGCCGGCGACGGGGGTGTGCTCGCGAACCTCGCCACCGGCCGCCGCCACGGCGGCCGCAAGCGCCGGGACCAGCATCCGCGGATCGACCGCGTGGTCACCGGGGACATCGAGGGCCAGGCGCAGTGCCGGCGCCAACCCGGGCTCGCGCTGCCGCGCCTCCGACGGCACGCAGGCGCTCCACGGGCAGCCCGAAGCGTTGGCGCAGCGCGAGCTCGCGCTCCAGCGCCTCAGCCTCGTCGGCGTCGCGGGCCACCAGCAGTGTCCCGGAGGTCGTGTGCCCGACGCTGTCCACGCTCGCCGCCTGCACCAGTTCTGCGACGAAGCGCGGATACAAACGGGCGCTGCGCAGACCCGAGCTCGAGCAGCGGCTCCTCGCCGGGCGTGACCTCGGCCACGGGAGCGAGCATCCCGGCGGCGTAATGCGAGGTGCCGCGGCCCACGGCCGCCGCGTTCGAGGACCACGGCACGCAGCCCGCGCTCCCCGGCGCGCCAGGCGACGGACAGGCCAATCGCGCCGCCACCGATGACGAGGACATCTGCTGTCACTGACTGCTCAGACAAGGCACCTCCCTGCACCGGCATTACCCGGTCAGGTCGTGACGGTCGGCGGATCGGCGTCCGCCCTCTCAGCCCAACGGTGGGGCTCCCGTAAGGGTTGGAATGCTAGTACGTGCGACCGCACGCCCAGCCGAGCGGTCCTGACAGACTGGTGGCGTGTCCGACCTTCGAGACGTCCTACGGGCCGCGCGCCTGTACCTCGTCTGCGGCGAGCAGACCGATGCGTTCCTCGAGCAGGCCCTGCGCGGGGGGGTCGACATCGTCCAGTTGCGTCTCAAGGACGCCGACGATGAGACGATCGTCGCCACCGCCCGACGCTACGTGGCCGTGTGCCGGGCCCACGGCGTGCCGCTCATCCTCAACGACCGGCCCGACCTGGTGTCCGCCGCCGGCGCGGACGGCGTCCACGTCGGCCAGGACGACGTGCCGGTGGCCCAAGCACGGGCGCTGGTCGGGCCAGATCGGATCGTCGGGCTCTCCACGCACTCGCCGGCGCAGATCGATGCCGCGGCGGCGCAGGCCGAGGTCGACTACATCGGGGTGGGCCCGGTGCACGCCACCCCCACCAAGCCCGGCCGCCCAGCGGTGGGACTGGACCTGGTGCGCTACGCCGCGGCCCACGCCGCCACGCCCTATCTTCGCCATCGGCGGGATCGACGCCGGCAACGTCGCCGCCGTGCGGTCAGCGGGCGCGACGAGGATCGCGGTGGTGCGCGCCATCACCGACGCGCCCGACCCCGAGGCGGCGGCGCGTGCCCTGCGCTCGGGCAGTGAGGCCCGCGTTGGCGCAACGTAGCCGCAAGCGCGGGCGCCGCGGGCCCGCCAAGGCCACCCCCGCGGTCAAGGCCACCCCCGCCGCCAAGGCCACCCCGCGACCAAGGCCACCGGCCAAGGCCACCCCTGCCGCCAAGGCCAACGCCACCGCGGCTCGGGCGGCGACCAACCCCGCGGCCGAGCAAGCCAAGGCCAAGCGCCCCAGCGGGTGGGCTGTCCCCACCGGCGAGGAGCTCACCCGCAGCCAGCGCCGCGACGCCGAGGCCCGCGCCAACCTCAAGCCGATCGCCCCCGGCGAGCGCCCGATGGTCATCCGGATCTCCGCGCTGCTGGCGGCGGCGCTGGCGCTGGCCAACCTCATCGCATGGCTGGCCGGCGACAAGATCAACGGCAAGCACCCGGCCGCCGGCGGCATCCTCATCTTCTCCGCGCTCATGGGCGCGTGCGCCGTCGGCCTGTGGCGCATGTGGTACGGCGCGGTGCTCGGGTGGATGGCGCTGCTGGCCATCATCGGCACGTTGTTCTCCCTGTATCTGGTGGAGGCGAGCAACGCCCTCGGCTTCATCGTGGCGCCGATCATCATCGTCGTCGCGGGCTACCTGTTCTTCAAGCTCGTGCGGGTGCTCAGCCGCATCCAGATGCCGCAGCGCCCTGGAAGCTGACCGGCCACGCGCCGCCGCGCGCTGATCTCCGCCGCGAGTGGATAGGCTCGTATCAAATGCCTGAATCCAGTTACGACTGCGTCGTCATCGGCTCTGGGCCCGGTGGCTACGTCACCGCCATCCGCGCCGCCCAGCTGGGGATGAAGACCGCCTGCATCGAGAAGGACCTGGTCGGCGGCCGCTGCCTGAACTACGCCTGCATCCCCGCCAAGGCCGTACTGCGCGTTGCCGACGTCCTCTCTGAGATCCGCGAGGCCGACGAGTTCGGGATCAAGGTCTCAGAGCCCGAGATCGACTACGACGGCGTCTCGGAACGGCGCAGGAAGGTCATCTCGACCCTCACCGGCGGCGTGGCGGGGCTGCTCAAGAAGAACAAGGTCGACGTGATCGAGGGCGCGGCCACCCTCACCGGCAAGGGCACACTGACCGTGGGCGGCCAGGAGATCTCGGCCAAGACGATCGTGCTGGCCACCGGATCGGTCAAGCGGCCGATTCCCGGGGCCCAGTTCGGCGGGCGCGTGATCGGCACCGAGGAGGCATGGGCGCTGGACGAGCTGCCCACGTCGATGGCGGTCGTCGGCGCGGGCGCGTCGGGCTCGGAGATCGCCTCGGGCTACGCCCGGCTGGGCGTCGCCGTGACGCTGTTCGAGGCGCTGGACCGCGTGCTGCCCACCGAGGACGCCGACATCTCCAAGCTGGCCGAGCGCGGCTTCAAGCGCCAGGGCATCACGGTGCACACCAACACCCTGGTCACCGACATCGCCTCGACGGAGGCCACCTGCACCTTCGCGCACGGCGACGAGAAGGGTGAGGTCGACTGGCTGGTCATCGCCGCCGGGCGCGGCCCGGACATCGAGGGCCTGGGCCTGGACGCCGCGGGCATCAAGCTCGCCGAGAACGGCCTCATCGAGGTCGACGGCGCCATGCGCACCAACGTGGAGGGCATTTACGCCATCGGCGACCTCGTGCACGGCCCCGCGCTGGCGCACAAGGCCTCTGACGAGGGCGTGATCGCCGTCGAGGACGCCGCCGGGATGACCACCCACCCGATCGAGTACATCGATATCCCGCGGGCCACCTTCTGCACGCCCAACGTGGCCAGCTTCGGGCTCACCGAGGCCCAGGCCCGCGAGCAGGGCTACGACGTGGTCGTCGGCAAGGTGCCCTACGGCGCGGTCGGTGCCGGCACGGTCTACGGCGATCGCACCGGGCTGGTCAAGATCATCGGCGAGACCAAGTACGGCGAGCTGATCGGCGGCCACATCATCGGCGCCAAGGCGACCGAGCTCATCCAGGAGCTGGTCAACGCCCGGGCGCTCGAGGGCGGCTATCCCGAGGTTGCGCGACTCGTCCACGGGCATCCGACGATGTCCGAGGCGGTCATGGAGGCCGCTCGCGCCGCCGACGGCTGGCTCATCCACGGCTGACGACGGTCCACGCGTGGCTTCGCCGCCCGCACAGCCGGTCTTCTACTACGACCTCGGCGACCCCGGCTGTTACGTGACCGCCGAGCGAATCATGGCCGAGCTCGGGCGAGTGGGACCAGTTCCCGAGTGGGAGCCCGTGTACGGCCCCGGGCTCGGCTGGACAGCACCGCCACCCGACCCCGACCGGCTGGCCCAGACCATCGCCGCCGAGGGCCTGCTGCCGCTGCGCCTGCCGGCCGCGTGGCCGCCTGACTCGGCGTTTGCCATGCGCGTCGCCACCTATGCCAAGGGCGGCGGGCGCGCCGTGGCCTTCTCGCTGGCGGCGTTCCGGCAGGTGTTCGCGGGCGGACGGGATCTCGGCGACGAGGGGACCGTCCTGCTCGCGGCCGCGGCGTGCGAGATGCACCCCGCCGCGGTGCTCAAGGGCACGGGCCTGCGCTCGGTCGGTGAGAAGCTGGCACGCGCCGGAGAACGCGCGCGGCAGGCGGGCGTGACGCAGCTGCCCGCGATCCAGGCGGGAGCGGAGATCTTTCAGGGTGACCGGGCGCTGGAACGCGCGACCGAAGCACTCGTCACCGCCTGACGATGAAGGCCAACCGCGTCTTTCATCTCATCGTCAGCCGCGGAGGGCGCGAGCCGTCGTTCATGGCCGACCGCCGCCGCATCGATCGCATCGAGGTCGTGTCGATCGATGACGGGGAACTCCTGCTCTACTGGGAGCTGCCGGCCAAGGAGGCGTCGACCCTGCTGCGCCGCCTGCGGGCTGACCTGGTGGGCCTGGAGGCCGAGGAGTTCCTGGCCCTGTGGGAGGGTGCCGACAGCTGACCGCGAGCGGTATGTTGGGCCGACCGTGGAGGCCTCCAGCACACCGCCGACCAGCATCGCCCCCGAGGCCCTCAAGGGCGAGACGATCGTGCAGGAACCAAGTCGCGCCGGCCGAGCGGTCGCGCGGCGCAGCGCGGAGATCCGGGCCACCGTCCCGGACCTCGAGCTGTCAGTCGAGGCCGACGCCGGACCGCTGCTGGCGCGGGCCGAGGCCGAGGGTGCCACCACCACCGCGTTGCTCATCGCCGCGTGCGCCGACGCCCTGCGTGCCTTCCCGCGCATCAACGGCGCCTACCGCGACGGCCGCTACGAGCTCTACTCCCGCGTCAACGTCGGCGTGGTGATCCAGACCGCCGAGGCGCCGGTGACGGCCACGGTCCTCGACGCCGACACAAAGTCCCCGTCCGAGCTCGACGAGGAGGTGGCGCGCCTGACCGCGCGCGCCCGCTCCGGCGAGCTGACACCCCCCGAGCAGGCCGGGGCGACCTTCACCTTCGAGGACCTGGGCGAGCATGGCGTCGATCGCGCCGGAGGCCTGGTCAGACCGTCGCAGGCGGCGATCCTCACCGCGGGCGCCATCCGCGCCATCCCGGTGGTGCGCGACGGAGCGGTGGTCGCAGGACACCAGCTCACGCTCACCCTGGCCACCGATCACCGGATCGTGTTCGGCGTCCTGGCCGCCGGCTTCCTGCGCCGCGTCGCGGAGCTCGTCGAGGGGTGAGCGCGGACTCCGAGCATGCCGCCGCCGAGCGCATCGTCGCGCGCGGGCGCCAGGAGCTGCAGGCGCGCCTGCGTGCCGCCATCCTGCGCCAGGCCGGCAGCGGCCCCGAGCCGGTGACGCTTCAGGCGGGCCAACTCGACCGGCTCGTCGATGACGCCGCCGCCCGAGCCGGCGGGGTGCTGTGGCGCCGCTGCCTCGCCGGCGCGGCGAGCGCCGAACTCGGCGTCGAGCTCGCCGAGGCCGTCTCGCACCCGACCGTGGAGCGCGCCCACGCCCTGGCCGGTGCGCCGCCCTACGAAGCTCCGCCCGTCGAGGCGCCGCCCGTGGTGGACCCCGCAGACCCTGAAAACACCGGCGCCGCGCCAGCGCACCCCCCGCTCCAGGCGCTGCGCCTGTCGGCCGTTCACGTGAGCGGGATCGAGAGCCTGCGCAACGGCGAGTCTGACCTCGAGCTGCGCTTCTCCGACGCCGGCCTGGACCTGATCAAGGCGTCCAGTGGCGCGGCCATCGGCCGGCTGCTGTGGTCAGAGATCCACGACGTCGAGGTGGCGCGCGCGCGGCGGGGCATGCGGCCGGGACGGCGCCCGCAGGAGCTCCACATACGGGCCCAGAGCGGCCAAGCGGTGTTCCAGCTGCCGGGGATGACCGAGCAGCAGGTCAGCGAGCATCTCGAGCCGGCGCTCGCGCGGCTGCGGGGCGGCGCGAGCCCAAGCTGAGCCGCGGCGCGGGAAAGTGGGGCCGCGGCATCGGCCGCCGAACTGCGCGGCTGGGCGGCGGTCCGTCGTTGCGCGAGGTGACGATCGCCCAGGCCAGCATCCCCGGGATGGCGAGGATGACGAGCGCGGCGAGCACGACGTTGGTGATGAGGGAGAGAGTCATGGGTCCTTGGGTCCGCTTACTGGATACCCAGACAACTTCCCTCAGTTGGCTAAGCGGAGCGTGAGATTCCGCTTACCGGCCCCCATTCCTACGCAGCTCTTAGCCTTCCTAACGGATCACCGCGTCAACCGCGACGGCCAGAAACAGCAGCGACAGGTACAGCAGCGAGTAGTGGAAGAGCACCGCTGCGCGCGCCGGGGTCTGGTCGCGCCACAGCCGCCACGCGAGCACGCAGAACACCGCGCCCAGGATGACCGCAGCCCCCAGGTAACCCGCGCCGAATGTGCCCAGCGCGGCGGGCACCAGCGACACCGCCACCAGCGCGCCGGTGTAGAGCAAGACGCGCACCGAGGTGGCGCTCGCTCCACGCACCACGGGCATCATCGGCACGTCTGCGGCCTCGTAGTGGCGTGAGAGCAGAAGCGCGAGGGCCCAGAAGTGCGGCGGCGTCCAGAGCAGCACGATGGCGAACAGGAGCCCGGCGCCCAGCCCCAGGGTGCCGTGCGCCGCCGCCCACCCGGCCAGCGGCGGGATCGCCCCCGCAGCGCCGCCGATGACGATGTTCTGAGCCGTGCTGCGCTTGAGCCACAGCGTGTAGACGACCACGTAGTAGGCGCCGCCGCTGAGGCTGAGCACCGCCGCGAGGAGATTGGCAAAGATCGTCAGAACGGCGAAGGCCAGCGCCGACAGGGCCAGCCCGAACGCCACGGCGCGCCCCGGTGAGATCCGGCCGGCCGCGACCGGCCGCGACGCGGTGCGGGGGCCCATGAGGCGGTCGATGTCGCGATCGAGCACATGGTTGAGCGCGCTCGCGCCCCCACACGCAAGCGCGCCTCCGATGACCAGCGCGGCCAACGGCACCGTTGCGGGTGCGCCGCCGGCGGCGGCGACCATCGCGCACACCGCCGTCAGGACCAGCAGCGACATGATCCGCGGCTTGGTCAACGTCACGTAGTCAGCTAGTGTCGCCCGCCATGCGGGCCGGGCGCGCAGCACGGCGCCGTCAACCCCGCGCAGCGCGGCGCCGTCAGCGGCCACGCCCTCGGCCGGCACGGTCCCGATCAGCTCAGGCACGCTGGTCTCCCTCCCGTCCCGCCAGCGCGCCCATGTCGTGGCTCACCGAGGCGGGCAGATAGGGGAACAGGTAGCCGGAGCGCTCGTCGCCGCGGCGATCCAGCAGGTACAGCGCCTCGGTGTGGGTGATGTCACCACGCGTGGGCTTCACGAAGATGCGGTACGCGCGCCAGACCGGGGCCAGCTGCGCGTGGCTGCCCATCAGCCAGTGCCAGGGCGCGAGCCCAGCCAGGCCCCATGACCGCAACGCCGCCCGCACACTGGCCCGCGTGTCCTGCGGGTTGACGCTCACCACCACCAGCACCGGCCGCTTCGCGACGGGCAGCGCGCGCTCAGACGCGGCCAGCGCGCGCCCGGCCAGCGGGCACGCTGACTTGCAATGCGAGTCCAAGAACTCGATGGCGACCGTGCGGCCGCGCAATGAGCTGAGATCGAACCGCGCCCCGGTCTGGTCGCGCAGGGTGGTGATGGCCGGCGCCGGCCGGGCGCCGGCCGCCCATGTGGCCTGACCGTCGCAGCGGCCCGCGCGCGGCGGTCGCGGCCGCCGGCGCCGTGCCTGAGCTCAGCAGTAGGTGCGCGCCCGCTCCGCGCGCCGACCCCGCCGAGGGTGGCGACGGCCAGCACCGCGGCGAGCTGCCCGGCGGCGCGCCGGCTGACGCGATGTCGCAGGGCCGCGCCGGCGGGCGATCATCTGATCTCGCCGGGCGGCGGACCGGCCGGCTGCGGGCGATCCGCGGCATCGCCGGCCGAGGCGACGACGTCGGCCGGCGGGAGCGTCGGCGAAGACGGGTGCGAATCGGGCGCGCGCCGGGCAAAGTGCGACGTACCAGATCGCGATGACGATGAGCAGGCATACCGGCAGCAGCAGCGACAGCAGCGAGCCGGCCAGGAAGTCATCTGCGAACAGGGGCATGCCGTCGTCCTCCTCAGGTCGTGAGCGCCCGCTCGGCGGACGCCGGCTTCCTCTCCGGCTCAAGCCACCGGTAGAAGCCGATCATGAACGGTGATGGTGTAGGCCAGCGACCCCGGCACCCACATCATCCCCGCGGCCAACTGCTGGTCGGCGAGCGCGGTGATGCCGCCGGGACGGTGGGCCAGCGCGGCGTAGAACGGGATACAGCGGGTGCGGCGACGAGCACCAGCGTGATCGCGAGGATCCAGCCCACCACCATCGCCCCCACCGTGAAGGCGATGCGGACCGGCCACACCAGGCGCGGACGCAGGGGCCCGGGGTCGATCACGCGCGCCCAGAACAGGAGTCCGGTGAAGAAGAACATCGCGTGCTCGACGTCATGTACGGCCGAGGAGCGCAGTGTCGCGTCGTACGCCCCCGGGATGTGCCAGGCGACGACGGTGGCGTTGAAGAGCAGGAAGGCCGGGAGGGGGCGCGCCAGCGCGCGCAGGGGCGCCGTCCAGCGCGCTCTGGCCAGAGTCCGTCCCACCCGTGTTCGCGTGTCTAGCGGCAGCGCCCGCCACATGCGGGGCCATGGCCGCCCGAGCAGGATCAGCGGCGGCGCCACGGTGAGCAGGAGCACGTGCTGGAACATGTGCACCCAGAACAACTGGTCGGCGTAGCCGTCGATCGGAGACTCCAGCGCCAGCACGATCGTCACCAGCCCTGCGGCGAACGACGCCGCACGCAGTCGGTGGCGTCCCGAACTGCGGTACCCGATGCCGCCTGCGTAGTAGAGCATCCCGGCCACCGCCACGTAGAGCAGCGGGGGTTGGACCGACCAGCCGTGCCAGCTCATCGGCTACAGGACGTAGAGGAGCACGAACAGCACGAGGCCGTTCGCGACGTAGAACGACCAGAAGAACGAGCAGCGCCTGAAGGCCGGCCTCCACCACCGGCGTGTCGGACATGCACCGCGGCCGGGGTGGCCACCACACCCTCACGGTCCCGGCGCCACGCGGTGGCCACCTGCGTCTCGATCCAGTAGGCGCAGGCCAGGGTGATGACCGAATAGAACGCGGTCCAGCCGACGAAGACGCTGGCATAGCCGCCGCTCTCGGGCCCAAAGCCCGAGCGTCGTCCAGTCGATGACTTGGAGGACGACCGACAGGAACGCCAGGACGAGGGCCGCACCGCCGGCGCTCACGGTGAGCGCGGGGCGGCGGGCCGCCACGGCGAGCAGGACCGCGCTGGCCACCAGCACGAGGAGGATGATGAGCCCGAAGCCCACCGACGGTTTGACGTGGCCGATCTTCCAGTCCTTGTCGGGATCCTGCGCCCGCAGGTAGAAGTAGGCGAAGACGAAGGAGATCATGAAGAAGGCCACCGCTCCGCAGAGGCCGCGAGAGCCGGCCCGCAGGGCGCGCGGCTGCCACTCGGGCGGCTCGAGCTCGATGTGCGGATGGGTCGGGGCGGAGGCGGAGCCTTCCATGTCACGCTCCCTGGACGACGGTGGTCGTCACCGGTGCTGGCTCGACACCGTAGGGGTACGGATCGGAGTCGAACACCGGGATCTGATCGAAGTCGTGCACCGGGACCGGGCGTGGGCAGCTGGAACTCGGCCGACTTGGAGTTCCACGGATTGACCGCCGCCGGCTCGCGCTTGACCAGCATCGACCAGATGAGGTTGTAGAGGAACACCAGCATCGAGAGACCGATGCAGAACGCCGAGACGCTCACCCAGTCGTTGAGCGCCTGGAGGTTGGTCGGGTAGGTGACGACGCGACGCGGCTGGCCCATCAACCCGAGCGCGAACAGCGGGCCGAAGGTGCAGTTGAACGCGATGAACAGCGTCCAGAAGTGGATCTTGGCCAGCCGCTCGTTGAAGTTGAAGCCCGTCATCTTCGGGCCCCAGTAGTAGATCGCCGCGAACAGAGTGAACACCAGGCCGCCCATGATCGTGTAGTGAAAGTGGGCCATGGAGAAGAAGCTGCCGTGCGTGGTGACATCCGACGGCACGTCGGACAGGAACACCCCGGAGATCCCGCCGAACAGGAAGTTGAACGCCCACCCCATGCAGAACAACATGGGGACGGAGTACCGTATTCGCCCACGCCACATCGTGCCCATGGCACACAGGAAGATGAACCCCGTGGGTAGCGAGATCAGCTCCGTGGAGAGCATGTAGAAGGGGCGCAGGTCGGCGTTGATGCCACTGACGAAGAGGTGGTGCTGCCACACGAAGAAGCTCAGCAGCGTCACGCCAAGCATCCCTGCCACCGCTAGGCGGTAGCCCCACAGCGGCTTGCGGCAGAACACCGGGAGCAGCTCCAGCACGATCCCGAAGCCCGGCAGCGCCACGATGTAGACCTCGGGGTGCCCGAAGACCCAGAAGAGGTTCTGGAACAGGTAGGCGCTCCCGCCTTGACTGGCGACGTAGAAGGCGGTCTGGACGGTGCGATCGAACGCCCCCATCAGCAGTGCCGCGATGAGCATCGGTGCCGCGAGCATCATCAAGACTGCGGTCGCGAGCACGCTCCACACGAAGATCGGCAGGCGGTTCCAGGTCATGCCCGGAGCCCGCATGGTGACGATGGTCACGAGCAGGTTGAGGCCCAGCAGGCACATCGACAGCCCCACCAGGGCGAAGAACCCGATGTACGCGTCATAGCCGGCGGTGCCCTGGTCGCCCAAAGGCTGATAGCCGGTCCAGCCCGTCTGGAACCCCCCCATGAAGATCGTCGTGACGAGCACCACGCCGGCCGCCATCAGCAGCCAGAAGGTGAACGACTCGATCCGCGGGAACGCCATCCGCCGCGAGCCGATCATCAGCGGCACGAGCCAGTTGGCGAACGGGCCCAGCACGCCGCTGGTCATCATCCCCATCATCATCGCGCCGTGCAGCCCGACCAATGTCACGTACTGGTTGGGGCCGAACACATGCACGTTGGGTTGCAGCAGTTCGGTGCGGATGAGCATCGCGTTGATGCCGCCGACGAGGAAGAAGACGCCGATGCCGACGATGTACTGGATCGACACCACCTTGTGGTCGGTGCAGAGCCGGAAGTATCGCGCGATCCCCTCCCCCTCGGACTCGTGCTCGGCCAGCGAGGCCGGGTGGCCCAGCAGACGCCTGATCGGGTAGTTGGCGAACCCCAGCCCGACCAGGAACCCGATCACCCCGAACAGGTAGCCGAGGAGGATCGCCGATGTCGTTCTCACCGGTATCGGAGAAGTAGTCGAGGCTCGGTGCATGGATCCGCGCTCCGATCCAACTGCCCACCAGCCAGCCGACCACCGCCAGCACGATCCCGGTCAGCAGGTTGAAACCGAGCAGCTTGCGCCATACGGGCTGAGGCCTGGCTGCGATCGCGACTGTACTCATCCGCCTCTCCTCTGCGGGTCCGGGAAGTACTGCTTGCGGTAAGGCGCCAGGTTCTTGGTCGCCGGCGCGAACTGCTGTCGCTGCTGGGCGATCCAGGTCTTGAAGGTGCTCCGGCTCACCACGTGCCCGGTGGCGAACATGTAGCCATGCCACACACCGCACAACTCGGCGCAGTGGACGTCGAACGTCAACGGACCCTTTGTGGTGACGTAGGCGATGTTGTCGAAGCCCGGGTTCGGCGTCGGCCTTGACGCCGAGTTGGTAGGCCCAGAACGAATGGATGACGTCCAGCGAGGTGACGTGGAACTCGATCATCCGGTGGGCCGGTAGGTCGATGGTCGACGTCTCCACGCCGCCATAGGACGGCCAGCGGTAGGTGAACTTCCACTGCTGGGCGATCACCTGCACCTGCAGCGCGTCCTTGGAGCCGGCAGGCGCCGCGATCGGGTTCGGCCCCTGGCCCCCGCCGGCCCCGTCGGCCAGCAGGCGGACCGTCCCGTAACCGGCGAGGAAGAGAACGATGCCGGTCGTGACCACCAGCCACCAGGTCTGGACCTTGGCGTCGCCACGGATCGGCGGCCCGTCGAGGACCGCCGCCGGTGTCGCGCTCGCGGAAGACGATCAGGGCGTAGATGAAGAAGACGAGCACCGCCATCGCAACCGGGGTGGAGATCCCCAGCAGGACCGTGTTGTCGACCACCTGGCCCGAGGCCTCGACGGAGCCGTTGCCCGGCGGGAGGATCGGCGCCAGGAGGAGGACCACGAGCAGCGTCGCGACGATGCTCGTGCCCAGCCACCAGAGGACGACGCGGCGCCAAGTGGTTGACCTCGCTCATCACGTGCCCCTCATACGACCTTGATGAAGCCGTCCATGTAGCCGACGGTCTGCATCGGCCCGCCCCACCCGGCGATGTAGCCGGCCGCGCACGGGACGAAGCACTGCCAGCGATACAGCCCCGGCTTGCCCGGTGTGGAAGGTGAAGGTGGTGGTGCTGTGGGCGCTGGCCAATCCGCACGGCGCGTTCGCGCACTGGTTCTTGGCGTCGTCGGGGACGCCGTAGATCGGGACCGACACGCCCAGCTGCGGGATCGCGAAGATGTGCGAGGCCGCGTCGGGATCGACGGTCTTTGTCGGTTTGCCGTCCAGGGTGAACGTCCCGCCCTTGATCCCCTCGGCCTGGGAGATGAACGGGTTGCGCAATCCGCTCTGACCGTCGTAGTTGTAGACCGTGACGGTCACTACCGAGTTGGCCGGGAGCATGTACGTCGTGTCGTGGCGCCAGTGACGGCTGCCAGCATCGACCGCGTAGTAGGAGACCCAACTCGGATGCGGGATCGGTGCCCTCAGAGGCGGGGACGGTGCCCAGATACAGATGCGCGCCGGCGGGCGACTGCGCCGCTGAGGCCGCTCCAGGCTGGCTCGTCAGGTAGAGGCCGATGTACAGCCCTAACAGAACGCAAACGACCGCCGCCCCGATGACGATCCCTGTCACGCGCTTCGCAAAACCACTCATAAATGACCTCTCCTCGGCCTCGAGTATCTAGCTCGCGCGCCGGGCAAAGCAAGCAGATGACAGCGATGTCATCTCCCGGTCATTTACAAGTCGGCGGGGCGGGGGATATCTTGCGACCGGCCAAACAGAGCTCCGAGCGAGGAACGGAGACATGCGCATCTTGGTAGTTGAGGATGAGGCGCGGATTCGCGCCTTCTTGAGGCGCGCCTTCGAGGCTGAGGGCTTCATCGTGGACGTCGTCCCCGACGGCGAGCAAGGACTCGCGCGTGCGCTGTCGGGCACCTACGACGGCGTGATTCTCGACCTGCTGCTGCCCGGACAGGACGGCCTGGAGATCCTGCGCCAGCTGCAGCTGCGCCATCACGACGCGCCGGTGCTCATCCTGTCGGCCCGCAGCGATATCGCCACCAAGCTGCGCGGCTTCGAGCTCGGCGCGGTCGACTACATCGTCAAGCCGTTCTCGCTGGACGAGCTACTGGCTCGCCTGCGCCTGCACCTGCGGCGAGCCGGCGGCTCCACCACGGGAGACGGTGGCGTGTTGCGCGTCGGCGTGCTGGCGCTCGACCTGACGCGGCGCCAGGCGCGTGTCGGCGACACGGTCGCGGACCTGGCCGACCGCGAGTTCCGCTTGCTGCACTTCCTGATGCTCCACCCCGGTGAGGTGATCAGCCGCCAGCGGCTGCTCTCGGAGGTGTGGGGCTTTGACTTCGACCCGCGATCCAACGTGGTGGACGTGTGCGTGCGCCGGCTGCGTCGCCAGCTCGGCCGCGACGCACCGATCGAAACCGTTCGCAACGCCGGCTACCGCGCCGCGGCATGACCGCGCGTCTCGGCCGGCTCCGCGAGCAGGCCGGCCGGCTGCAGGTGGAGCTGCTGTGGGCGCTGTTCGCCGCCGCCAACTACGCCGCCATGATCGCATGGCCGAGCTGGGAGACCATCCCGTTTCACTTCGTCTGGATCAGCATCACGCTGCTGTACGGGTTCCGCGTGTGGGCCATGCGTCCCACCCTGATCGTGCTGGCGTGCGTGATGGGGCTGACCGGGTTCTCGATCGGGCTCGACGCCTTTCACGGCATCCAGCTCTGGGGCGAGCTGTTCGAGGTACCGCTGATGGCGGCCATGTTTCTGGCCATGGTGTGGCACGCCCGGCGTCGCGTGGAGGCCCAGCGCATCGCCGAAGGGCGCGCCGAGGAGCACCGCTCGCTGCTCGAGAGCCAGGAGCGCTTCATCCATGACGCCTCGCACGAGCTCCGGACCCCCGTGACGATCGCCCGCGGCCACCTGGAGCTGCTGCGCTCAGAGTCCGGAGCGACGCCCGAGGTGGAGATCGCGCTGGACGAGCTGGGCCGCATGGACGCGATCGTGGCGCGCCTGCTGGTGCTCGCCGTCGCTGTCGAGCCCGATTTCGTACAGCTCGCCGAGATTGAGCTCGAGCCCCTGCTCGAGGACGTGTTCATGCGCTGGTCGGACCTGGCGCCGCGGGTGTGGCGGCTCGGCCCGCTGGCTCCGGGACGACTCCTGGTCGACGCGGACCGGCTCCGCGCCGCACTGGACGCGCTGCTGGAGAACGCCGTCAAGTACTCGGCCCCCGGAGCGGCAATCGAGCTGCGCGCCCGGACGTGCCAGCCGGGCGAGGTCCTGATCGAGGTCGAGGACGAGGGGTGCGGGGTGCCGCCGCAGGCGCTGTCGCGGATTTTCGAGCGGTTCGCGCGGGCCGACTCGGCGCGCACCCGCGCGGCAGGCGGGGTGGGTCTGGGCCTGGCCATCACCGACGCGATCGCCAAGGCCCACGGGGGTAGCTGCAGCGTGGCGAGCACCGGTGCGGGATCGATCTTCTCATTGCGCCTGCCCGGCTTCACCCCAGCGGGCGCGCCCGCGGCGGTTACGGCTGGCGCTCCAGCACCCTGATGTCGTGGGCCAGCCCCTCGGGGGTGAGCTCGTCGGCGGCGAAGCCGATGCGCTCGTAGCCGCGCTTGTCGATCAGCAGCACAAACGTCGAGTGGTCGACCTTGGGCGTGACCGGGTGGATGGCGTATTCGTGCCACACCCGGCGCATCGCCCGCAGCGAGCCGTTGACGAACTGCAGGCGGCCGGTCATCTGGTGCTTGGCCAAGAACGCCCTGCGGTTGTGCACGGTGTCCTCGGCCTGAGCCACGCTGACCCCGATCGTGGGGATGTCGCGCCCGCCGCCCGGGAGGTCATTGAGCGCGCCCTTGATCTGCTCGACCATGAACGGGCAGGTGTCGTGGCACAGCGAGTGGATGAAGGTGAGGACCACGACCTTGCCGCGATCCGCGGCCAGGCTGACCCGCCGGCCGTTCTGGTCGGTGAGGGTGAAGTCGTGGGCGCGCAGATGCGCCGGCATCGTCGGCCCGTCGAACGCCGAGCGCGACGAGACCTGCGTGTCGGCGGAGCGGTGGTTGGTGACGGCGACGAACACGATCGCCCCCACCAGCGCCACCAGGATCGCCATCAGCGCGCGCTGCAGTTTGGCGCTGGCCAGCACGCGGCCGATTCAAGCACGCCGCCGGACAGCGACGGCGGCGGCTGGGACAATGACGCAGGTGGAAGCGGCACACGGACTCGCCCGCCTCCTTTCTGAGTCGGTACACGACCAGCGGGTGCTTGACGCGGTCGCCGCGGTGCCCCGCCATCGCTTCGTCCCCCACGCCGATCGCGCGAGGGCCTACGAGAACACGGCACTGCCCATCGACTGCGAGCAGACGATCTCCCAGCCGGTGGTGGTGGCGCGGATGCTCGCACTGCTCGAGCTCACACCGACCGATCGGGTGCTGGATGTCGGCACCGGGTCGGGGTATCACGCCGCCCTGCTGAGCCTGCTCGCCGCCGAGGTGTGGACGGTGGAGCGCCACGCGCAGCTGAGTGCCCAGGCGCGCGTCACCCTGTCACAGCTGGGCTACGCCAACGTGATCTGCGTCGTCGGCGACGGCTGGGAGGGGCTGCCAGAGCAGGCTCCGTTTGACGCGATCAACGTCGCCGCGGCCACCGATCGCATCCCGCGCGCGCTGGAGGCCCAGCTCGGGCCCGGCGGACGACTGGTGGCGCCGGTGGGCGATGAGCACCAGTACCTCACCCGAGTGCGCCGCACGCCTGATGGGCTGCGCGCCGAGCGCCTGGATCCGGTCAGGTTCGTGCCGCTCGTGCGCGATCCGAAGCGCTGACCTCAGGGCCCGGCGGATCGCCCAGCCGCGCGCGCATCACGTCCATGGCCGCCGGGCTGGAGTCGATCAGGACAAAGTGCCGTCCCAATTCCCGGCACACGGCCCCCAACGTGCCCGAGCCCGCGAACGGGTCCAGGCACCAGCCGCCGGGACGTGACGACGCGGCCACCAGCCGCCGCAGAACGCCGACGGGCTTCTGGGTGGGGTAGCCCGTCTTCTCCGCGCCGTTGGTGGGCACGATGGTGTGGAACCACACGTCAGTGGGCCGCTTGCCGCGCGCTGCCTTCTCGGCGCCGACCAGCCCGGGCGCCATGTAGGGCTCGCGCTCCACCGCGTCGGCGTCGAAATGATGGGCGCCCGGGGTGCGGACGTAGGCGAGGATGGTGTCGTGCTTGGCGGGCCAGCGCCGGCGCGGCTTGGCCCCGTAGTCGTAGGCCCAGATGATCTCGTTGAGAAACGCGTCGCGCCCGAAGATCTCGTCCAGCAGCAGCTTGCAGTAGTGCGCCTCGCGATAGTCGATGTGGAAGTAGAGCGTGCCGTGGGGCGCCAGGAGCTCCCGCGCGCGGGTCAGCCGAGGCTCGAGGAACCCCAGGTAGTCGCCGAAGGCGTCGTCGTAGCTGAGGCTCTGCAGTAATTCGGTGCGATAGCGCCGACCACCGAAGCCCACACGCGATGCGCCGGCGTCGGCCGTTGCGGTCATCGAGCGGCGGGTCTGGGCGCGGCCGGTGTTGAACGGGGGGTCGACGTAGACGAGATCGAAGGTCGCCTCGGGGAGTTGCTCGAGCACCGGCAGGTTGTCGCCGGCGATGACCAGATCGTCGTCGAGATCGAGCCGCGATCCCGCTTGGGCAATGCGCATGACGCCGATCTTATGGACACAGCCGCTAGCATCACGACTGGTGGTTTCCGACCTCTATCAGCGCGCGCGCGCTCATTCGCTCGCGCAGCGGTTCTCGCGGTCCCCGTACGCCGCCAAGGTGACCAAGTACGCCATCGGCTCGGTCATCGCGCTGCTGACGAGCATCATCGTCTTCGCGATCTCCTACGTGGCCCTCGGTGGGCACCCGACGACGTGCTCGATCCTGGCCTTCTTCGCTGGCGCGATTCCCAACTGGATCCTCAACCGGCGATGGGCGTGGAAGCTCAGAGGCCGCGCGGATTTCCTGCGTGAGATCGTCGCCTACATCGCGATCTCGGGCGTGGTGCTCGTGGCCTCCTCGCTCGGCACGACCGCGATGCAGAGCTGGGTCAAGACCAACGTTCCGGCGGGCCACGGCATCCGTGTGCTCCTGGTGACCGGCGCCTACGTGTTCGTGCAGGCGGTGCTGTTCGTGGTGAAGTTCGTGATCTACGAGAAGTGGGTCTTCTCGGGTCACTCGCGGCTGCGCGCCGCGGTCCGGTCGCGCCACCAGGTGTGGAGCGCGGCACGGGCGAACCGCACGCCGTAGAGCAGGTTCCCGCCCTTCTTGGTCCCGGTCGCGTGCTGGCCGCGGTCGCGCATCGTGGTCGGGCACCTCGCCCAACCGGTAGCCGTGCAGGGCGGCGGAGATCATCAGCTCCGACGCCTGGTACTGGGGCTGCTCGAGCACGACGTCCGCCGTCACCTCTGAGCGCATGGCGCGCAGCCCACAGGCCGGATCGGTGACGCGGTGGCGGACCAGCACGGAGATGAGCGCCCCGAAGACGATGACGCCGGCGTGGCGGGTCGTGTCGGTGGTGAGCTCGTTGCCGAGACGGCGGCTGCCCGAGACGAAGTCGGCCTTGTCGTCGAGGATCGGCTGGACCACGGCGCCGATCTCGTCGGCGTCGTACTGGCCGTCAGCGTCGATGGTGACGATCACCTGGGCTCCCCGGGCGCGAGCCAGCCAGTAGCCGAGCCGCAGGGCGGCGCCCTGCCCGCGGTTGACGGGCACGTCGCAGACCAGCGCGCCCGCCTGCGTGGCGACGGTGGCGGTGGCGTCCTTGGCCCCGTCGACCACGACGATCACCTCGGTCTGCAGACCGGCGGCCTCGCCCGGAATCGCCGCGATCACCTCGGCGACCGTCGGTTCCTCGTTGTAGGCGGGGATGAGCACCGCCAGCGGCGCGCCCGCACCGGCGGGGTGGCGTTCGAGAAACGCCTCGGCGGCGGCGCGCTCGGCGGGCGCCAAACGGTCGTACTCGTCGCGGCTGACGTCGATGGCGGTCATCGGGCCGCCGGCGCCTCGACGTCGGCCGTGGACCACTCGTCCCACACGCCGATCAGCCCGTCGTCGAGATCGGGGTACTGGGGCGTCCAGCCGGCGGCGTGGGCCCGGGCGGGATCGACGATCACCGCGGGCATCTCGCCGGGCTTCGCGGGACCGTGCGTGAACTCGACCTCGGCGCCCGACACCCGCTTGACGGCGTCGATGACCTCGAGCACGGACAGCGAACTGCCCGACCCGATCACCGTCGAGCCGGCCCACTTCTCGGAAGTCAGGCCCAGGCGCATGGCGGCCACCACGTCGTGGGCGTGAACGTAGTCGCGCACCTGCGAGCCGTCGCCGTAGACCTCGAACGTCGTGCCAGGCGGATGCAGCGCATCAGCCGGGCGATGATGCTGTCCTTGGCCTGCATGCCGGGACCGTAGACGTTGGTCAGGCGGATGCAGGCGCAGCGCAGGCCATAGGACGCGGTGTAGGCCGACATGAGCATCTCGCCGGCGGCCTTGGTCGAGCCGTAGGGGGTGAGCGGGCGCAACTTGGCGTCCTCGGTGATCTTCGGCTGCTCCATCGGCCCCGTGACCGCGTTGGTGGAGGCGAAGGCCAGCGACGTCACGCCGGCGGCGCGGCCCGCCTCGAGCAGCGCGTGGGTCCCCGCAACGTTGGTGGCAAAGGTCCGGTCGGGCTCCTCCAGGGAGCTGCAGCACCGAGGTGACGGCCGCCAGGTGCACGATCGAGTCAAAACCGCCGCTGAAGGCCTCGGCCAGCACCTCACGATCGGCGATGTCGCCCTGGACCAGGTCCACCGAGGGATCGGGGTGGGGCTGGAGGTCCACCACACGCACCTGCGCGCCGTCGGCGCTCAGCCGCGAGACGACGTGGCGGCCGATGAAGCCGGAGCCGCCGGTGACCAGGACGCGGCGGCCTGTGAGGTCAGAAGAGGTACTCATGTCCAGTTCTTCGAGGTGTGGGTGCCGGCGCGGGTGTGCCGAGGCGGTGCATCACTGCCGGCCTGGGGCGGCGCGGAGGTGCCCAGCGAGCGCCCGAGGATAGCCGACGCAGGGTCGGGGGGCAGTCGGCGGACGCCGTCGCGGCGGCTGATAGCTTCGGCTCGGCGTGTCCTACGGACCTGGTCCCTCGAGGCCGCCCGGCCTGGTCCCGGAGCCGCCAGTCGCGCCGCGCCGCGGCCGCCGGCGCCCGCGAACCGTCTCGACCGCCCGGCGCCGGGCGCGGTTGCTGCTCGCGCTTGCCGGCCTGATCCTGGTGATCGCGATCATCGTCTCGGCGCTCGGCGGGGGCGGGCTGCCCAAGCCCCCCGCGCCGACCGTGGCCGACAGCGCCGGTCCCGGTGATCCGTTCGCCTACCGCTCCAGCCAGCAGGCTGACTTCGTGGCCCGGGCCGCCGCCGGCAACGCGCGCCCGCTGTTCGTGCTCAGCCCGGGCGGCGTGGTCGCCACCGCCAAGCGCGTCGCCGCGTTTCGCAAGCGCGATCGACCGAGCCACCGCGGGCTCGGGGATCGACCCGAACCTGGTGGAGGGGCTGGTCTTTCTGGAGAGCGCCGGGCGCCCGCAGGCGATCGCCGGCTCTGATCCCGCCGATGCCGCCGGGCTCACCCAGATCCTCGCCTCCACCGGCCAGTCGCTGCTGGGGATGCACATCGACCTCGCCGCGAGCCGGCGGTTGACCCGCCAGATCGACGCCGTGGCCAGCGGCGCGCGTACCGGGCACCTGAACCGACTGCTGGCCCGGCGGGCCGCCGTCGACGACCGCTTTGACCCGACCAAGGAACTCGCCGGGACGGTGCGCTACCTGAAGATCGCTCAGCGTCAGTTCGGACGTGAGGACCTCGCCGTGGAGAGCTACCACATGGGCATCGGCAACCTGCACCAGGTGCTCGACGCCTATAACGGCGGCCGGCCGGTGCCCTACGCCCAGCTGTACTTCGACAGCGCCCCGACGCGCCACGCCGACGCCTACCGTCGTCTGTCGAGCTTCGGCGACGACTCCTGGACCTACTACTGGCGGGTGCTGGCGGCCGTGGGGATCATGCACCTGTACCGGACCAACCCGGCCGAGCTCTCGCGCCTGAGCGCGCTGCAGTTCGCCGATGACGCCGGCGGAGCAGTGCTGCACCCCACGGTCAAGCCGTTCGCGAACCCGGCGACGCTGGCGCAGGCCTACCAGGATCACACGATCGTGCCGCTGCCCTCAAACGCCGCGGCGCTGGGGCTGGTGATCGACCCCGCGATGGGGACCGGCGCCAAGGCGGTGGGCGCCCCGCGCTCGCTCTATCGCGGCCTGCGGCCCGTGGCGTTGCGCCTGATGATCGAGCTCGCCGCGCAGGTGCGGCGCGTCTCCGGGCTACGCGACGCGCCACTGCGGATCCAGAGCACCGTCACCGACGCGCGCCTGGCCGGCCAGGCGGGCGTGTCAGACCCACCGGCGCAGACGGGCTGGGCCTTCTCTGTGGAGCGCCGATACGTCGCCCCGGCCCAGGCGGAGGCGTTTCAGGCAATCCTGGATCGCCTGCAGTCGCTCAACCTCATTGCCTGGGCGCGGGAGCCCGACACCATTCGCATCACCGTGGCTTCCGACGCGGTGTCCTGGCTGCGCCGCGGTTGACCTCCTTCTAGTAGGTTGCGGCGCCGAACGATGACCGACGTGATCCAGACACCGCCCGAGGCACTCGAAGGACTCCCCGACTTCCCCTTCGCGTCGACGTTCACCCACTTCGACGGGGTGCGCATGGCCCACCTCGACGAGGGCGATGGCCCGCCGGTGATCTTCCTCCACGGCGAGCCGACGTGGTCGTTTCTGTGGCGCAAGGTGCTCGTGCCGGTCCGCGACGCCGGGTATCGCTGCATCGCCCCCGACCTCCCCGGCTTCGGCCGCTCCGACAAGCCAACCGACATCGGCTGGTACAGCTATGACCGCCATACCGCTGCGCTGACCTCGCTGCTGGATTCGCTCGACGTCCGCGACGCCACGTTGGTCGTCCACGACTGGGGCGGGCCCATCGGCCTGCGCACCGCGGTGGAGTCGCCCGAGCGCGTGGCGCGGATGGTCATCCTCGACACCGGCCTGTTCACCGGACATCAGCCGATGACCGACGCCTGGAACCGGTTCCGCGACTTCGTGGCGCGTACCGACGACCTGCCGGTCGGGTTCCTGGTGCGCGGCGCCTGCAAGCGCGATCCGGGCGAGGCGGTGATCGCCGGCTACGAGCGGCCGTTCCCCGATGCGGCGTCCAAGGCGGGGGCGCGGGCCTTCCCGCTCATCCTGCCCACCGCGCCCGACATGCCCGGCGCCGAGGCCGGACAGCGCACGCTCGACGCGCTGCGCTCCGACACCCGGCCCAAGCTCATCCTGTGGGCCGACTCAGACCCCGTGTTGCCGCTCGAGACGGGCCGGCGCTTCGCGGCGGCGCTGGGTGGCGAGATCGCCCACGTCATCGGCGAGGCCAGCCACTTCCTGCAGGAGGACGCGGGCCCCGAGATCGGCGGGCTGATCGCGGACTGGCTGGGCTCCGGCGCGTAGCGCGCCGGGTACGCCGGGGCGTACGCCGCGCCCGGTCGGCGCTAGACGGTTTCCTTCTCGGGCTCGGCGGCCGACGGCGCGGCCGCAGAGGCGGGCATCGGGACCGCCGGGGGCGCCTCGGTGAGCTCGGGCCTGTCGCTGGTGCGGTTCTCGTAGGCCTGGCGCAGCAGGTGATCGGGGTTGACGAGGACCTGGTCGCCCTTGAGCACCCGGGTGACGAAGTCGGCCACCGAGCGCGGCAGGACCTGGCCGAGCTTCATCAGGACCCCGACCTGGCGGGGCACGTAGACGTCCACGCGGCCGGTCTGGAGCGCCTCGACGATCGCGTTGGCCACGTCCTCGGGCTCGACCACCTTGACTCCGCGGCTCCTCTGCAGGCCCGAGCCCAGCTCGGTGTTGACCACCACGGGCATGACGATGCTCACGTCGATGTCGGTCTTGCGCATCTCGGCGCGGATCGCCTCGCTCAGACCCACGACGGCGTGCTTGGTCGCGCAATAGGTCGCCCCGCCCGGGAAGCCGCCCTTGCCGGCCACCGAGGCGATGTTGACCAGGTGGCCGCGGCCGCGGGGCATGAACCGGTCCAGAGCCAGCTTGGAGCCGAGGATGACGCCGTGGAGGTTGATGTCCACCATCCGCGCGGCGGTGGTGTCGGTCTCGTCGACGAACGGCCCGATGGGCATGATCCCGGCGTTGTTGATCACCACGTCGAGCGGCCCGATACGGCTCTCGACCTCGGTGAGGAAGGCGTCGAAGCTGGCACGGTTGGTGACGTCCAGCGGCAGTCCCAGCGTGCCGCTCCCCAGTTCGGCGGCCGTGTGCTGGGCCAGCGGGGCGTCGATGTCGCCGATGGCCACCCGGGCGCCCTGGGCGATCAGCGCGGCCGCGGTGGCTCGCCCGATTCCGCGGGCGCCGCCGGTGATGACGACGACCTTGCCGGCAAGCGATCGTGGAGCCTTGGCCATGAGACGAGTCCCTCCTGAAAATCTTGAGATGCGGTGGCGTGCGCCGACCGCGCGGTGGCTGGTACCAGACTGTACCGCCCCGAGCGGCCCGGGCGGACAAACTGGCTGACTGACCAGTCAACGCCTCTGATCCCACTATCCTGCCGGATTGACGATGGCCGAGTTTCACCTGGACGGGCAACGGCTTGCCTACACCGTCTACGGGGAGGGCTCACGGACGACGGTCCTGCTCCCCGGACTGTTGCTGTCCCAGAAGATGCAGGCGCCGCTGGCCCGGGAGCTGGCCGCCCGTGGCAACCGCGTCGTCACCCTGGACCCGCTTGGCCACGGCGCTTCCTCGCGCCCGCGCGACCAATGGCGCTACTCGATCGGCGCCTTCGCCGAGCAGACGTTGGCCCTCCTGGATCACCTGGACATCGACCGCGCCGTGGTGGGGGGCACCTCGCTGGGCGCCAACATCAGCCTCGAGGTGGCGCTGCGGGCGCCCGAGCGCCTCGCGGGCATGGTCCTCGAGATGCCGGTGCTCGACCATGCCATCGCCGCCTGCGGCGCGGCCTTCACGCCGCTGCTGTTCGCCCTGCGCTTCGGCGAGCCGGGGATGCGGGCGCTGGCCCGCGCCGCTCGCGCCGTCCCCCGGCGGCCGCTGCCGTTCCTGGCGCAGGTCGGCCTGGACTGGCTCTCCCAGGACCCGGCGCCCAGCGCCGCCGTGCTCAGCGGGATCCTCTACGGCCGCGCGGCGCCCGGACACCTCGAGCGCTCGCAATTCCAGACCCCCGCGCTGGTCATCGGCCACCCGCGCGACCCGGTGCACCCGTTCTCCGACGCCGGCATGCTCGCCTCCGAGCTCCCCAACGCCCGCCTGGTCAACGCCCGCTCGATCTTCGAGCTCCGCGTGCGGCCCACCCGGCTCACGAACAAGATCGCGGCGTTTATACGCCAGTGCTGGGCCGCCGGCGAGGCCGGCTTCGCGGCCGATGCCGCCGTCGCCTGACGCGCGCCACAGACCACTAGCCTGCGACGAGACCACCTCGTCGAAAGGGGACGCCGATGGACTACCGGCCGCTTGGCAGCTCTGGCCTTCAGGTTTCTGCGCTCACGCTCGGCACGATGACGTTCGGCGGACGCGGTAATTTCGCGAATGTCGGCGACACCGACCTCGACGGCGCGCGCCGTCAGATCGACATGTGCCTCGACGCCGGGGTCAACCTCATCGACACCGCCGACGTGTACTCCACCGGACGCTCTGAGGAGATCGTCGGCGACGCGCTCAAAGGCCGCCGTGACGACGTGCTCGTCTCCACCAAGGTCCGGATGCGGATGGGCCCCGGGCCCAACGACGCGGGGCTCTCGCGCCACCATGTGATCAGCGGCTGCGAGGCGAGCCTGCGACGCCTGGGCACCGATCACATCGACATCTACCACGTGCACGAGTGGGACGGCCTGACCCCGCTGGAGGAGACGCTGGGCGCGTTGCAGTACCTGGTCGACACCGGCAAGGTCCGCTACGTCGCGGTCTCCAACTACACGGGGTGGCAGCTGATGAAGGCGCTGGGCATCGCCGAGCGCGACCACCTGCCGCGCTTTGCCGCCCAGCAGATCTACTACTCGCTGCAGGAACGCTCAGCCGAATACGAGCTCATCCCGCTCGCCGTCGACCAGGGCCTGGGCACGTTCGTGTGGAGCCCGCTGGCCGGAGGGCTGCTGTCGGGCAAGTACCGGCGCGGCCAGGACGCGCCCGCCGGATCGCGGCATCTCACCGACTGGGACGAGCCGCCGGTCTACGACGAGGACCGGCTGCATGACACCGTCGACGTACTGGTGGAGATCGCCGACGGCCACGGGGTCTCGGCGGCTCAGGTGGCGCTGGCGTGGCTGCTGCGCCGCCCCACCGTGAGCTCCGTGATCATCGGCGCGCGCACTGACGATCAGCTCGCCGACAACCTGCGCGCCGCCGAGCTAACCCTGTCAGAAGAAGAAGCCGGGCGGCTGGAGGAGGTCAGCCGCCCGCCGCTCCTCTACCCCTACTGGCACCAGCGCAAAACGGCGGCGGAGAGATTGGGGCGCGCGGACCTCGCCTTGCTCGGCCCGTATCTCGCGTAGGGTCGTGGCCATGGAGCACACTCGGCGGATCGAGCAGGCGTTCACCGCGCAGGCCGAGGCCTTCGAGGACCCGGCGCGCAACCGGGTCTTCACCTCGGACTCCAGGTGGGTGTTCGAGCGCCTGCCGCTCACCGGTTCAGACGTGGTTCTCGACGTGGCGGCGGGCACGGGGCACGCCGCACGTCAGCTGGCGACATCGGCCCGGGCGGTCGTGGCCCTCGATGCGACCGAGGCGATGCTGGCCCGGGGTCAGGCGAAGGCAGCCGCTGAGGGATACGACAACGTCGTCTTCATGCGCGGAGACGCTGCGGCATTGCCCTTCCTGGACGGGTCCTTCGACGTAGTGGTGTCCCGCTTTGCTGCGCACCACTTCGAGGAGCCCTCGCGCGTGGTGGCCGAGATGGCCCGCTGCACGCGGCCAGGCGGCCATGTGGCGCTGGTGGATCTGGTCGCCGACGAGGACGCGCAGGTGGCCTCCGAGCAGAACCGCCTCGAGCGCCTGCGCGACCCGTCGCACACGCGCATGCTGGCCGCCATCGAGATACAGGCATTGCTGGCCGAGGCCGGGCTGGAGGCCATCGACGTCGCCACGCGGTCGTTGGAGCGCCCGCTCGACCCCTGGCTCGAGCAGGCGCAGACCGAGGAGGGCGCGCGCGCCGAGATCCGCGCCGCGCTCCGGACCGATGCAGACGGCGGGAGCGCCACGGGCTTCAGCCCGCGCCGTGATGCCGGCGGCGCGCTGTGGTTCGTGCACACCTTCGGCTCGGCGATCGCGAGCAAGCCGGCGTGAGCGAGCTGCATCGCAACGCCGCCACCATCCAGGAGCGGCTGCACGACCTCGGGCTCGACATCGAGCCGCGCCAGCTGGACTCCTCGGCGCGGACCGCCGCCGAGGCGGCGGCATCGCTGGGCACGACCGTGGGCCAGATCGTCAAGTCGCTGGTGTTCTTCCGGGGCGAGGAGCCGATGATCGTGTTGTGCGCCGGGGACCGGCGCGTCGACGCCGAGCGGCTGGGGCTGCGGGTGGCCAACGCCAAGGAGGCCAAGACCGCTACCGGCTTTGCCATCGGGGGGATCCCGCCGCTGGGTCACGATCGCCCGCTGCCGACGATCGTCGACGAGTCGCTGCGGCGCTTCGATGTCGTGTGGTGCGCGGCGGGGACGACGCACTCGGTGTTCCCGGTTGAGCCGGCGGCGCTCATCGACGCGATCCCGGGCGCCGACGTCGTGGCGATGTAGGCGGGCGCGCACGCCCTGAGGGGTTAGAAGGTGGGGAAGGGCGTCGAGGTCAGCGAGCGCACGGTGAGGCTGACGGACCTGGCATGCCTGTCCGCGCTGAGGGTGAGCAGCGCCGCGTTGGCGCGCGAGGTGACGCGGGCGCCGGTGGCCTTGACGGTGTAGCCGAGGGGGTAGGTGTAGGGCGGGATCTCGATCTCGGTGAGGGCTTTGACCTTGGGGTTGGGGGTGTAGCGGTAGCGGTAGGTCTGGGCCGGGCGATAGAAGGACTGCGCCCCCGGCGTGCCTGCGGTGGCCCACGCGTAGGGGACCGACATCGCGCGCGCCTGGTTGGGGTAGGCCTGGCGCGTGGTCGGGTCGAGCAGACCCTCGTGGGGGCCGCCGGCCGTGGGGTCATGGAGCTGAATGGCCGCCCAGTAGGTCCAGGAGAGGTCGGCGCTCTCGGCGTCGTCGACCGTCTGTGAGTTGAAGCCGTCGTGGTTGTTGGCGCCGAACTCGTCGAGGATCCACGCCGGCCCGCCGCGCTGGTCGGTCCGTGTGTGGGCGCGCTCGGCTTTCACCTCGGCCAGCTCCTGGGGGATCGTGCCGTAGGCGTGGTAGGCCAGCACCAGGCGGGGGAACCGCAGCGGCTCCGTCATCCCGATCTTCTCCGGGGCGCCGAAGTTCGTGTTGCCGCTGGGCTCATAGAACACGAGGTGCGTGGGATCGGCGGCCTGGATGGTGCCGATGAAGCCATCGGGGAGGGCGGCGGTGTGGTTGGCGGCGCACGACTTGGGCTCGCGGATCGTGCCGCCGTAGTCGCACTGCAGCTCGGCGTCGAGGTTCTTGACCAGGTAGTCGTTGGGCTCGTTGTAGAGCTCGTAGCCGAGCACGGCCGGGTTGCCGCGGAAGTGGCGAGCCACCGCCTGCCACACCCGCGCGTACTGGCCCTGAAGGTCGCCGCGCACATCGTTGGCGAAGAAGTGATGCATCGCCACGCGGATCGGGTGCGACAGCCAGAAGCTGCCCCAGCCCGGTGACGGCCGGAAGTGCGCGCCGCCCGTGCAGGTCGCCCACAGCGGCGCGCCCTCACCGTTCCACGGGGTCATGCCCTTGGTGTTGAAGAAGGCCGAGCCGTAGGCGTCGGAGTGCATGTCGACGATGACGCGCAGGCCGGCGTGGGCCAGCAGCGACACGATGCGATCGGTCCTGGCCAGGTAGGCCCGGACGGTGGCGGGGTTGTAGGGGTCGGTGCCGCGCGCCAGCTTGGGGAAGGGCGTCCCCGGCTTGTGGGCGGCGCAGTAGTGGGGGTCGTTGATGTGGGCGTTGGCCGGCCCGGGCTCCAACCCCTCCCAGATGATCCCCAGCCGCACGACGTTGAACCCCAGCTTGGCCAGGGTGCGGGCGTCGGCGGCGGTGAAGCGCCGGCCGGGGTCGGCGGCGTCGGGCGAGAGCACGTAGGCCAGCCGCGGCCCCTCGGCGGGCCCGACGCACGGGGTGCCGGGGACGGGCATGTCCACCGACCCCCCACCGCACTTGGCCACGAGGTTGGCCCCGTGGAGCTGGAGGTCGCGGCCGAACTGGTCGGTGAGGTACGGGCCGCCGAGGGCCTTGACGGTCCCGGCGCCGGCCCATCCGTCGGTGGGGGCGGCGGCGTGCGTGGCGGGTGCGAGTGCGGCGGCGGTGGGGGCGTGCGCGGCGGCGGTGGCCGCGAGTGCCGCGGCCGCGATCAAGGGGGCGACGAGGCGGGCGAGGTCTCGGCGGCGCAAAGCGGCGCGACTCTACCCGAGGGGCCAGACCCTCAGAGCCATTGGCATGGGCGCTGGGTCTCACGGCGATGGGTGCGTGGTCGCCCCGAAGCGGCGGTGTCACGCGGATTTGCTGGGGAAGGGTGGGTGAGCGGCTGCCCGGGCTGTCCCAGCAAGCTCCCGACCTGCAGCGTGCGCAAAACGTGATCCGCGCCGACACGTTTTTCACAGAATGCAGCTGTGCGCTGCAGGACGTGCAAAACACCGACCCGCGACGCACGGTTTTCACGTTTCGCAGGTCACCAGCGACGCCCCGGCCCAACCCCTCCCAAGCCATGCCGTTCAGCCCGGCCACGGACCCCCGCCAACACGGGACCCCGCGGCAACTGCAACCCTGAATCAGCGCCGGGCCAGCTCCAACTCGTCGCGCCCCACATCGTGCCCGTGCGCACACCGCAGCTCCGCCGTCACGGCCGACCCACAGCCGGCATGGCGGATCTCCACGCGAGCGCCCCCCGGCAGCACCCACTTGTCGCCCCACTGCATCAGCGCCACGAGTGCGGGCAGCAGGTCAGAGCCCTTCTCGGTCAGCCGGTAGGCGTGCCGGGTGCGCTGGCCGGGTTCGCGGTAGGGCTCGCGCTGCAGCAGGCCCGCGTCGGTCAGCTCGCGCAGCCGGGCCGCGGCGACCGGCTCGGACAACCGGTCCGTGCGACGAACTCGTCGAAGCGCGTGGCGCCGTAGAAGGCCTCGCGCAGGACCAGGAAGGCAGAGCGGTTGCGCACGACGTCGAGCGCATGGGCCATGGGACACCGATCGGCGATCCAGCCGTCACGCGGCTCCAGCGCCCCGGTCATCTCAATGGTCGTCTCAGTCATCGCAGACACGAGTATAGCTGACTTAGAGGTCTCTAAGCCAGTGTGGTAGGGTGCCTGGCTATGAGCTTCCTAAGTCAGACTCCCACCCGGCGCGCGGACGCGTCGCCACTGCTGGTGATGGTGATCGTGTGCGCCGGGGTCGTCCTGGCGAGCCTGGACCTGTTCATCGTCAACGTCGCCCTGCCCGACATCGCGCGGGACCTGCACCAGCGCAGCCTGGGCGACCTCTCGTGGGTGCTCAACGGATACGCGATCGTCTACGCGTCGCTGCTGGTCCTGTTCGGCCGCCTCTCGGAGAGCCACCGCCGCGAGAACGGGTTTCTGATCGGCGTCGCCGTGTTCACGGCCGCCTCGGCGGCGTGCGGCGCCGCCTCCAGCCTCACCATGCTCGTCGTCTTTCGCATCATCCAGGCCGCGGGCGCGGCGCTGCTGACGCCGACGTCGCTGAGCCTGGTCCTGGCCACCACCGCGCCGGAGCGCCGCCAGGGCGCGGTGCGGGCGTGGACGGCGATCGGCGGCCTCGCCGCCGCGCTCGGCCCGGTCGTGGGCGGCCTGCTCGTCGCCGCGAGCTGGCGCTGGGTCTTCTACGTCAACGTCCCCATCGGCCTCGCCGCGATCGCCATCGGGTGGCGCCGGCTGCCCCAGGTCGCCGGCCACCCCGTCCCCCGGCCCGACGCGCTCGGTGCCGTGCTGGTCACCGCGGGCGTCGGCCTGTTGACGCTGGGCCTGGTCAAGGGCAACGACTGGGGGTGGGGCTCAACTCAGACGATCGTCACGCTGGCCGCGGCCGTCGCTGCACTCGCGGCCTTCGCTCTGCACTGCGCCCGAGCGCGCAACCCGCTGATCGACGCGTCGCTGTTCAAGATCCGGGCCTTCACCGGCTCCTCGCGTGGTCGCGATCGTCTTCTCCATCGCCTTCGGCGCGATGCTGCTGTCGCTCGTGCTCTGGTGCCAGGACGTGTGGGGCTGGTCGGCGCTGCAGACCGGCCTGGGCGTGGCCCCGGGGCCGCTGATGGTCCCGCTGTTCGCCTTCCTCGTCGCCGGGCGGCTCATCGCCCGCTTCGGGCCAGGACGGGTGATCGCGGCCGGCGCGACGATCTACGCTGCCGGGGCCACGTGGTGGACGCTGCGGGCCGGGCCTGGATCCGGACTACGTGGGCGAGATGCTCCCCGGCATGCTGATGACCGGGATCGGCGTGGGGCTGACGCTGCCGACCTTCATGTCCACCGGCGCCTCGTCACTGCCGCCGCACTCGTTCGCCACCGGCTCGGCCGTGGTCAACATGCTGCGTCAGGTGGGCCTGGCCATCGGTGTGGCGGTGCTCGTCGCCGTCATCGGTACCCCGCATCACCGGGGCACAGCAGGTGGCCGCGTTCCAGGACGGCTGGATCGTCATCGCGGCCACGGCCCTGCTGGCCGCACTGTCAGGCGCGGTGCTGCTCAGGCCTCGGCGCGATCGCGCCCGTGAATCGGCCCGCTGGTCTGGCGCAGCGGCGACCCCGCCCGCTCTGCCCGAACGGCAATGATCTCGGCCAGGACCGACACCGCCGTCTCCTCGGCGGTGCGGCTGCCGATGTCCAGCCCGCAGGGGGCGTGAACGCGCGCCAGATCGGCCTCGCTGACGCCGGCGCGGCGCAGCCGCTCGTCGCGGTCGGCGGTGGTCTGACGGGAGCCGAGCGCGCCGATGTAGCCGGCGTTGGTCTGCAGGGCGGCGATCAGCGCCGGCTCGTCGAACTTGGAGTCGTGGGTGAAGACCAGCACGGCGTCGCGGGGTCCGAGGTCGAGGCCGGCCATGACCTCCTGGGGCCAGCCGACCTTGACGCTGGCCACCGAGGAGAACCGGCGCGAGCGGGCGAAGCGGTCCCGGGCGTCGCAGATCGTGACCTCGTAGCCGATCTGAGCAGCGAACGGGGCCAGCGCCGCGGAGAAGTCGATGGCGCCGATGATCCACATCTTGGGCGGCAGAGCGTAGGAGCGAATGTGCACGCGCAGGTCGTCACCCAGCGTGGCGCCGTCGGCGCCGAAGCGGCGCAGCGTCGACTTGCCCTCCTCGAGCAGGCCCTGGGCCTCGCGCGCCACGTTGCGGTCCAACAGCTCGGTGTCGCCCAGCGAGCCGATCAGGGTGTTGTCGACGACCGCCAGACGGCGGCCGGCGCTGTCGCCATCGACGAGCGTGGCCACGGCGGCGGGGCGGCCGTCGGCGTGGGCCTCGAGCACCGCGCGCTCGACCTCGGCGGCTTCGCCGGTGAGTTCGTAGGCGAGGATGTGCACGATCCCGCCGCACATGAGACCGACCGTCCCGGCCAGCTCGTCGGAGATCCCGTAGCGCAGAAGCCTGGCCGGGGCGGGCGAGCCCTCCGCGAGCAGGTCCTCGGCCTCGGTGACCACCGCGCCCTCGACGCAGCCTCCGGTGATCGAGCCCTCGATGTTGCCCTGGTCGTCGATGACCATCATCGCCCCGACGGGCAGGGGGGCCGAGCCCTCGACCTCGACCAGCAGCGCCTGCACGACGCGTCGCTCCTCGGCCAGCCACGCGATCGCCGTGTCCTGGGTTGCAGCGACAACTGCGGAATCGATCACACCAAAAGCCTATCCAGCCGCCCTCTCACGCCCTGTAGGTTGCCCGTCGCGGGCGGTCGTGCGCAAGCAGACCTAAGCGAAGGCTTAGCCCACCCCGACGATGTCAGGCGCGGGCGCGCTCGCCGCCCAGCGCCACCGTGGCCCGCGCGGTGACGAGATGAAACAGGACGAGCAGCTGGACCAGGGCCAGCGCCTCGGAGCGGCGCAGGTCGGTGGCCACCGTGAACTCCCCCAGCCGTCGCGCCCGCAGATGGGTGGCGAAGTGCATCCGGGCCCAGATCGCCTCCTCGATGGCGGCGGCCTGGCCGGGGTCGATTCTCCCGGGGATGCGCAGCAACCGCTCGCCGTCGCGCTCGGTCAGCGTCAGCCCATCCGGCCGCCCGTCGATGAACGCGCGTCAGATCCGGGTGGGGCAGCCCGTCGCGAAGGGTGAGCTCGGCGTCGAGATGATCGTCGTCGCCGTCGGCGGGCGCCATAAAGGAGACCAGCATGTCGGCGTGATGGCGCTGGGGCCGGATGAAGGCCTCGGAGTCCGGCTCGCGGCGGTCGAGCTCGGCCAGCACCTGGTCGGTGGTGTAGCCGCGGCGCGAGCAGTCGCGCGCCACCTTCCAGCGGCGCCGCAGTGACTCGGGGGGCGCCAGGAACACCCGGACGTCATAGACCTCGCGCATCGCCGGGCGGTGATAGCCCAGCAATCCCTCGACGATTGTGAAGCGCTCCGGGCGCACGTGCACCGCCGGGCCGAACGTGCCGTCCTGATGGCGGTAGACCGGCTTGAGGATCGGCTCGCCGCGGCGCAGGTGGGCCAGATGCTGGCCGATGATGTCCATGTGGTTGGCGTCGGGGTGCAGCGGCGTGATGCCCAACTCCGCCCGCTGGGCGCGGTCGTAGCGGTGGTAGTCGTCGGTGCAGATGTGGGCGACGTTGTCCTCGCCCAGCACGCGCACCAGCCCGCGGCTGATCGTCGTCTTGCCGCTGGCCGAGTCGCCGACGACCCCCAGGATGACCGGGCGCGGGATCACGCGATGTCCTGGGCCTCGATGCGCCTGAGCTGCCGGGGCGTGGCCGCGATCCCACCGCGCACCGCGTCGTAGACGCGGTTGGCGTGGCGCAGCCGCGCACGCTCCACCGCGTTGCGCACGCTGCGGGCATGCGCGAACCCCGGCCCCACCGCGCCGCGCTCCAGCGAGACCCGCAACTCTGCCTCGGCCGCCGGCGAGAGCTCATAGGACGCCTCGTCGAGCATCAGCGCGCCGATCGCCATCAGCTCGTCGGTCCCGTAGTCGGGGAAGTCGATGTGGTGGGCGACGCGCGACGCCATGCCGGGATTCAGCGCGAAGAACTCGTCCATCCGGTCACGGTATCCGGCCAGGACGACCACGAGGCGCTCGCGTTCATTCTCCATCACCTGCAGCAGGATCTCGATCGCCTCGACCCCGTAGTCGCGGTCGTTCTCGGGGCGGTGCAGGTAGTAGGCCTCGTCGATGAAGAGGATCCCGCCGTAGGCGCGCTTGAGGACCTCCTTGGTCTTGGGCGCGGTGTGTCCGACGTACTGGCCCACCAGATCGTCGCGCGTTACCGCCACGACGTGGTTGCGCTTGATGTAGCCGAGCCGGTGCAGGATGTCGGCCAGCCGCAGCGCCACCGTGGTCTTGCCCGTCCCCGGGTTGCCGGTGAAGCACATGTGCAGGGTGGGCCGACCCGCCGTCAGGCCCACCCGACGGCGCAGCTCGTCGACCACGAGCAGGGCGGCGATCTCGCGCAGCCGACGCTTGACCGGCGCCAGCGCGACGAGCTCGCGGTCGAGCGCAGCCAACACGGGCTCGATGTCGATGTCGACCTCGACGTCGGGGGCCACGCTCCCGGCCTCCGACACCACCGGCACCGCCTGCAGCGCGCTCATCGCGTGGGCGCCAACCGGTAGCGGACGACGCGGTCATGCACGTCGGCGCGCTCGGCACGGAAGGCCTGCTCGACCTTCGGCCGCCCGACGATGAAGCTCAGCGCGGTCGTCTGACGCCCGCGCCCCGCGTCGTAGGCGATGAGCTTGACGTAGTGGTCGGGGTGCGCCTCGCGACACGCGCGCACCTCGCGCAGCACCACCTCAAAGTCCTCTGGCAGCAGCTCGAAGTACGGCTGAGCCCACATGTCCCAGTAGGAGTTGCGCGGGTGGGCGTCGTCGGTGTACTCGACGCTCATCGACCACCCCTTGTCCAGCGCGTAGCGGATCTGCGCCGCGATCTGCTCGTCGGTGAAATCGGGCAGGAAGGAGAAGGCTCCCTGGGTGACGCGCATGGCAGGCCCCTTTCAGGCGATGGTGGGCGTGACGACGTAGTCGGGCGTGTCGGTGGATTGGAAATCGAAGGTGACGTCCTTCCACACCTGCAGCGCGGCGTCGAGCTCGGGACAGCCACGGGCGGCACGCTCGAGGATGTCGGGCCCCTCGGTGAAGTAGTCGCGGCCCTCGTTGCGCGCCTGGATCATCGCCTCGACGGCGACGCGGTTGGCCGTTGCGCCGGCGGCGATGCCCATCGGGTGCCCGATGGTCCCACCGCCGAACTGCAACACGACGTCCTCGCCCAGGTAACGCAGCAGCTGGTGCATCTGTCCGGCGTGGATGCCGCCCGAGGCGACGGGCATGACCGCCGGCAGCGACGCCCAGTCCTGGTCGAAGTAGATGCCGTGCTCGGGGTTCTCGGGCACGTGGTCCAGACGCAGAGTGTCGTAGTAGCCCGCGATCATCGCCGGGTCGCCCTCGAGCTTGCCCACCACGGTGCCGGCGTGCAGGTGGTCGACGCCGAGCAGGCGACACCACTTGGCGATGACGCGGAAGGAGACCCCATGGCTCTTCTGGCGCGTGTAGGTGCCGTGGCCGGCCCGGTGCAGGTGCAGGATCATCCCGTTGCGCCGGGCCCACTTGGACATCGACTGCATGGCGGTGTAGCCGACGGTGAGGTCCATCATGATGATCACGCTGCCCAGCTCGCGAGCGAACTCGGCGCGCTCGTACATCTCCTCCATGGTGGCCGCGGTCACGTTCATGTAGTGGCCCTTGATCTCGCCGCTGGCCGCTGACGCTCGGCTGACGCCCTCGATGCAATACAGGAAACGATCGCGCCAGCGCATGAACGGCTGGGAGTTGATGTTCTCGTCGTCCTTGGTGAAGTCCAGGCCGCCGCGCAGTGCCTCGTAGACGACGCGTCCGTAGTTCTTGGCGCTGAGCCCCAGCTTCGGCTTGACCGTCGCCCCCAGCAGCGGGCGCCCGAACTTGTCCAGGTACTCGCGCTCGGTCACGATCCCGTGGGGCGGGCCGTCGAAGGTCTTGACGTACGCAGTCGGGATGCGCAGGTCCTCGAGGCGCAGCGCCCTCAGCGCCTTGAACCCGAACACGTTGCCGATGATCGACGAGGTCATGTTGGCGATCGACCCCTCCTCGAACAGGTCGAGGTCATAGGCGATCTTGGCGAGGTACTCGCCCTCGCGGCCGGGGACCGCGGTGACGTCGTAGGCCTTGGCCTGGTAGTGGCGATAGTCGGTGAGGCGGTCGGTCCACACCACGGTCCACGTGGCTGTGGAGGACTCGCCCGCCACCGCCGCGGCGGCCTCCACGGCATCGACGCCGGGCTGGGGCGTGATGCGGAAGGCGGCGAGGACGTCAGTGGGCTTGGGCTCGTAGTCGGGGTCGAAGTAACCCATCTCGGCGTACGGGGTCACGCCCGATGCCCAGCGGCCCCTCTTGGTGTCAGCGGTGGAGAGCATGTGCGGCAGCGTAGGCGCGGTCCCACATAGACGTCAAAGACTGATTTGCCTTCCAGCCATAGGATCTGAGCTATACATTGCCACCCGATTTGAGTTGTTGAGAGGCGGTGCGCTCCCTACGCTCCCGAGGGCCACTGATGCCCCGCCCCATCCTCCTCGGAATCTGCGGCGACTCCGCCGCCGGCAAGACGACGCTGACGCGCGGGCTGGTGCGGATCCTCGGCGAGAGCCAGGTCACGCACATCGACGGCGACCACTATCACCGCCACACGCGGGCCCAGCGCGCCGAGTTGGGGGTGACGCCGCTGCACCCCGACGCCAACCACGTGGACATCCTCGAACAGCACCTCGTTCACCTCCGGGCGGGGGAGGCGATCCTCAAGCCGGTCTACCGCCACCGTGACGGGGCGCTGGCTCCGGCCGAGCACGTCACCCCGACGCAATTCACGATCGTCGAGGGGATGCTGGGCTTCCACACGCGGGCGATGCGCGACACCTACGACGTGCGCGTCTTCCTGGACCCGCCTGAGGACCTGCGCCGCCGCTGGAAGGTGCAGCGCGACTGCAGCCGCCGCGGCTACACCACCGACGAGGTGCTGACCGAGCTCGACGCGCGCGAGGCCGACGCCGAGACGTTCATCCGCCCCCAGCGCCGCTATGCGGACATCGTCATCTCCTTCATGCCCGGCGATCGTGGCGACCCCGAGCACCTCGATGTGCGGCTCGTCATGCGTCCCGGGCTCGCCCATCCGGATCTGCACGCGCTGACGACCGATGAGGGCGACAGCCCGATCCGTATGGCCCAGCGCGGCTCCGAGATGCAACTGTGGATCCCAGGGACGATCGACGCGGCGCGCAGCGCTGCCTTCGAGGAGGCGATCTGGGACCGGCTGCACTTCGCAACGCACCTGCGCAGCGACCGGCTGGGCGAGTTCACGGTGGGGACCGAGCTTCACCGCTCAGAGCCGCTGGCCGTCACCCAGCTCGTTGTCCTGTACCAGCTGGTGACCGCGCGGGCGGCGGTGGCCCTGGGGGCCGACGGCGCCCGGACCGACGCCGAGCAGGCCGTCGCGACCGGGGCTGAGCAGGCCGCGGTCCCGCCTCTTTCCGCCCCTTAGCCGCGCGACCGCAGGTGCTCGAGCAGCTCCTGCACCACCGGCCGCGCCGGGCCCACCGCTGAGCGCAGCACGTACCAGGGCCGGCTGCGTGGCGCGTCGCGCAAGGCGATCTCGCCGAGCTGCCCGGCGGCCAGCTCACTCTCGACGGCGGCGCGCGAGAGCAGCGAGATCCCCAACCCGGCGCGCGCAGCCTGCTTGATGGCGCCGTTGGAGCCCAGCTCCAGCACGCGCGGGGCCAGACCCCGGTCAGCCAGGAACTGCTCGTTGAGCGCCCGCGTGCCGGATCCGGGCTCGCGCAGCAGCCAGGCGCGGCCGGCGAGCTCGGCCGCGGCGTGCCGGCCCCGCGTGGCGGGGTCCTCCGGCTCGGTGATGCAGGCGATGCGGTTCTCGCTCAGCGGCTCGGCGCGCAGGCGTTCGTCGCCCGGTGGCGTGCCGGAGATGGCGACATCCGCGCTGTGGCGCAGGACCGCGTCAATGACGTGCGCCCGATTGCCCACGTCGAGGGTGAGCTCGACGTCGGGGTGGGCATCGGCGAAGTGGCGCATCATCTCCGGGACGAAGGACTCGGCTGCCGTGGTGACCGCAGCGATCCGCAGGCGCCGCCCACTCGCCGCAGCCGCCTCACGCGCTGCGCGGCGCCCTCGCTCGAGCAGGCCGATCACGTCGGCCGCGTAAGGAGCGAAGGCGGTGCCCGCCTCGGTGAGCCGGATGCCACGACCGGCGCGCTCGAACAGCTCGCAGCCCACCTCCCGCCCCAGCGCCGAGATCGCCGAGGACACCGAGGGCTGAGTGACCACCAGTTCGTCGGCGGCGGCCGTCACGGAGCCGCCGCGCACGACCGCCAGGAACGCGGTCAGCTGTGTGACCGTTATAGCCACGGCGCTAAGAGTACCGGCGACCCTTAGAGCCGTGGCTAAGAATCTGCTCCCGGCGCCGGCGCGGGAATGGGCGGTCCGGGCGGGACGACGAGGTCACGCCCGGTCGGCCGCAGCTGCGTGTCGAGCTCGAGCTGCCAGTAGTAGCGGGTGAAGGTCACGCCGTCACGGAACTCGCCGACATGGGGCTCGACCCGCTCGCCGCGCGCCATGCGCACGATCAGCTCCGGGTACGTGCGGCCCGGGCAGCGCCGCGTAGAGGTGAGCCGGGCAGGCGCCGCCGAAGCGGGTGTTGACGTCGGTGATGCCCAGGCCGATCTCCTGGTCGCGGAACGCCTGCACGGTGCACGGCCCCCGGCAGCCGAGCGCCTCCACGACGCGTCGCCCGAGGTCCATCGAGCTCCTCGTCGGCGATCACGGTGCCCTTGATCGATTCCCCGCCGCGCGACTCGATCATCGTCCGCGGGATCACGTTGAGGCAGCGGCCGTCGAGGTCCGACAGGCAGTCCATCGAGAACTCCGGCCCTTGCATGGCGCGCTGGATCATCGCCGGCTCGCGGATGTACTCGGCCAGGAATTCGGCCTCACGCTCGTCCTGGGCGCAGGTGGATCGAGCGCGCGCCCGAGCCCCACCGCGGCTTGATCATCACCGGATAGCTGTCGACGGCCTCGCCGGGGAGGACCGTGGGCGGCGAGGGCAGCCCGAGGCGCTGCAGCAGCAGGTGGGTCTCGTACTTGTCAAAGGTGGCCCGGGCGATCTCGCCGTCGGGGACGAAGGCGGGCAGCGCGCCGTCCTGGCGGGCGTGGCCGAGGATCTCGAGGTCCAGGTCGGTGAGCGGCACCACCGCGCCCACGCCGAACTCTGCGCACAGCTCCTGCAGCGCCGGGACGTACGCAGGGTCGTCGAAGCGCGGCACCGACGGCGATGATGGGCGGCGTACTGGGCCGGGGCCAGCGGATTGGGGTCCGCGGCGATCGTCGGCGCGTGCTGGGCGAACACCGACACCAGCGCATAGCGCTTGCCCACGCCGGTGAGCAGGATGCCTACGTCTGCGGGGGAGGCTGCCATCCGCCCGTCGGCTCCCTTGTAGATGCCGTGCCCGCGCAGAACCTGGCCGAGCGTCCGCGAGAGGATCCGCAGGTCCAGCGCCAGCGACTGGTGCTCGACATACCAGAGGTCGAGCTCGATCCGCTCGGGCCAGGGCAGCGAGGCCCGTCCGTTGATCTGCGCCCAGCCGGTGATCCCGGGCTTGACCGTCAGCCGGCCGCGCTGGCGATCGGTGTACTCGTCCACCTGGCCCTTGAGCGTCGGGCGGGGCCCCACGATCGACATGTCGCCGCGCAGCACATTCCACAGGTTGGGGAGCTCGTCGAGCGAGGTAGCGCCGCAGCAGCGCGCCCAACCGCGTGATGCGCGCGTCGCCGGCGGCGATGGCCAGGCCCGCGCCGGTGAACTCGGCACCGTCGACCATCGTGCGCAGCTTGTAGATCTCAAACAGCCGGCCGTCCTGGCCCACGCGGGTCTGGCGATAGATCGGCTCGCCGCGGGACTCCAGGCGGACGGCGAGCGCGAGCAGCGCCACCACGGGCGCGCTGAGCAGCACCAGCGGCAGGGCGATGAGCGATGTCGATGGCGCGTTTGACGGTCATCGCGTGCCCTCGGCGGCCTCCCAGCCGACGTGGGTGCCGTGCGCCAGCCAGTCCCACAGCCCGGCCGCCAGCGACGCGGTGGTCAACACGTAGTAGCGCGCGACGAGCAGCGGGCGCGACGGCACGACGCTGGCCGCCAGCGCGGCCACCAGCAGGCCGGCCTGGAGCACGGCCGCGACCGCGTACACCCAGCCCTGCTCGATGAGTGCCACGGCGGCCGCCAGGGCCACGAGGTGCAGGAACGGCGAGACGTAGCGCAGCGCGCGGTGCGAGACGATCATCGCCGCGTAACCGGGGTCATAGCCGCGCGGGGAGAGCATCCCGCCGCGGATCATGATCGGCCAGCCGTGGCTCATCATCCGCCGCTTGCGGCGAAACTCGCCCTCGATCGAGGGCACCATCTTCTCGCTGGCCCGCGCCGCTGGGGCGTAGACCGCCCGCCATCCGCGCTTGACCATGTTGAACGGGAACGAGAGGTCGTGGCCCATGATCGGATCCACGACGACGTAGGCGTTGCGCCGGGTGGCGTAGATGGCTCCGTTGCCGCCGGTGACCGAGGCCAGGCGGGACTCCAGCGCGCGCACCGCCATCTCATAGCGCCAGTACAGGCCCTCCTGGTTGGTACCGCGCTCGTTGACGAAGCTCACCTGCCCGCACACGTACCCGACCTGCGGATCGGCGAACGGCTCGACGAGGCTGCGCAGCGCGTCGGGCGCCCAGCTCACGTTGGCGTCCGAGAAGGCGGTGATCTGGTGGCGGGCGCGGCGCACGCCCGCGTCCTGGGCGCGCACCTTGCCGCCGCGCGGGAGCTCGAGCACGAGGTCGGCTCCGGCATCGCGGGCGCGCTGCGCGGTGGCATCGGGCGACCCGTCGCAGGCGACGATGACCTCGAGCCGGTCCGCCGGGTAGTCCAGCGCCCGCAGGTTGGCGACCCGCTCCGCGATGACCGCCTCCTCGGCATAGGCGGCGACGATGACCGAGACACCGGGGAGCGCGGCGTCGGAGCCGGGCGTGTTCGGGCGCGCCGCCCCGCCGGGACCTACCGCTGCGCGCGGGCCCCGGACGCGGTCGAGCACGGCCAGCGCCGCCGGATAGCCGGCGTGCGTGTACACGAGAAGCCCTGTGGAGGCCCAGAACGCGGTCTTGAGCAGCGTCACGGCGGGTGATTCTGCCGCACCAGCGCATGTCGGCGTGCGGACAGCCCTCGTTTGGCCACCGGCGCGCGGGGCACCATGACCCGCGGTGCCTGGTCCGCCCCCACGTCGCGGGTACCGGGGAATGACGCTCGATGGCATGCATCACGCCAACGAGCCGACGATCTACGACGAGCGTGCGTTCGACGACTACTACGGGACGCCCTGGCTGACCGGGATCATCTTCTTCGCCGGCGCGGTCGGCGCCTTCGTGGGCGCCTGGACGCTCATCCTCCTGGTCGGCCAGTTCCACGACGGCGTGTCTGCCTGGTGGCCGCTGGCCCTCATCATCGTCCTCGACGTCGCCATCAACCTCGCGCTGCGCGTCGCACGCGCCCGCAAGCGCCGTGCCAGGGGCCTGGTGGAGCCACGGCCCGACCGCCGCTGAGGCCTACGCGTGCGGGTCGTCCCGCGAGTGTCGCTTCTCCTTGCGTTTGTCAGCCACCTTGGGCGAGGGCACGATGACCACGGCCCGGTCGGCGCGCTGCAGCAGCGCGTGGGACACGCTGCCCAGCAGCAGCGAGCCCAGGCCGCCCAGACCCCTGGACCCGACGACGATGGCGCCGGCGGTGACCCGGTCGGCCTCGGCCAGCAGGGTGTCGGCGACGGAGTCGCGCATCATCACGGCGCTACCGGAGGCCTCGAGGCCGTGCGTGCGCCCCAGCGCGGCACCCTCCTCAGCGGTGCGCTCGGCGTCGGCCTCGCTGGCCCCGTCGATCTGCTCGCTGTCCTCGGCGGCGAGCAGGTTGCCGGTCGCCGGGTAGCGAGTGAGAAGTTGCACGTAGGGCTCCCAGACGGTCACGACGACCGCGGGCTGCCCCGGCGCGAGCTCGGCGATGTGCTCGACGGCGGCCTTGGCGTCGTCGGACCCGTCGTAGGCGATGAGGAACATGGCGATTCGGTCTCCTGTGGGGATCAGGGATCAGTAGCGGACGCGGAGGCGCGACAGGTGACCGTAGCGTGGTCGGGGGTCCGGTTGTGCGTCGCGGTGTGGCAGAGCGCCAGAGCGCGCTGGAGCGGCGAGCTTACGAAGGTGGGGCTGGGCGTTTCGGCAGGCCTTGCAGGGGGTTTTGGGAGATAACCACGCTCACAGCATGGTTTTATCCCACGACCCCGATCCGTGGCTCGCCGCTGCCGCCCGTCCTGCATTCGATAGCCGCAGTTTGACGTTCGCCGGTGCCCCGAGCGACGCCGCAACGCAAGCGCGCCCTACCCGTGCACGCTGGCAGCGCCCTCGTCCAGGGCGTCGAAGTCGAGCTCGAGCAGCGCCGCGACGACGGCCGGGTCGAACTGGCGCCCGGCCTGCGAGGCGATCTCCTCCAGGGCGCGGTCGCGCTCCCAGGCCGCCTTGTAGGGGCGCTCGTGGGTCAGGGCGTCAAAGACGTCGGCGACCGCGGTGATGCGGCCGGACAGCGGGATGTCCTCGCCGGCCAGCCCGGCGAGATACCCGTTGCCGTCCCAGCGCTCGTGGTGAGTGACGGCGATCTCGGCGGCGAGGCGGAGCACCGGGGAGCGGGCGGTGGCGAGCATCTGGGCGCCGAAGTGGACGTGGCGCATCATCGCGGCGCGCTCCTCGTCGGTGAGGGGCCCGGGCTTGAGCAGGATCTGCTGGGGGATGGCCACCTTGCCGAGGTCATGCAGCGGCGCGGCGCGGCGGATCTCGGCGACGAAGGACTTGCGCAGGCCCAGCCTCTGGGCCAGGCGGGCCGCGGTGGCGCCGACGCGCTGCGTGTGCTGGTGGGTGTCGTCGTCGTGGTACTCCGAGACGGCGGCGAGGATGGTGAGGCTCTCGAGGCGCGCCTCCTCGAGCTCGACCGTGCGCTCGCGGACGGCCTCGTCGAGATCGTCGGCGCGGCGCTCGGCGGCGCGCTGGAGGTGGCGGGTGAGCAGGTGGGTCCGAACGCGGAGCAGGAGCTCGATCTGGTCGATCGGCTTGGTCAGGAAGTCGCGCGCGCCGGCGGCCAGGCAGTCGTAGCGGCGCTGGGCGGTGGGGTCCGAGGTGACGATGAGGACAGGCAGGCTCTCGGCGCCGTGGATGAGGCCCGAGATCGACCCCAGAACGTCCAGGCCGGTCATGCCGGGCATGTGGAAGTCCAGCAGCACGAGATCGGGCCGCTCGGTGGCGCATACCTCCGGCACGCTGCGCGGGTCGCGCGTGGTGACGATGTCCTGGAAGCCGGCCTCGCGCAGCAGCCCGCTGATGACGGCGATGTTGAACGCCTGGTCATCGACGATGAGGATGCGCATCGCCGTCAGCACCCCCTGGTCGGTGGTGGCGGAGGACGCCGCGTGCCACGGCGCGATCAATCCAGGGGCGAGCTCGAGCTCCGGCGTTCCCATGCCCTAAGGGTTCGACCGCTGAGACTCAAAGTTGAGAGCGCTCACAAAAGCGTGGCCGGACGCGCGGGGTTAGTTGTCTACGCAACTACCTTGCTAAGCTCCAGCACAGCTCATGGAACTCGGACTCGCCACCTTCGCCGACCTCAGCTCGGGCGTCACCCCGCAGCAGCGCATGCGCGATCTCCTGGAGGAGGCCGAGCTCGCCGAGCAGGTGGGCCTCGACGTGTTCGCCATCGGCGAGCACCACCGGCCCGACTTCCTCATTTCCGCGCCCGTGGTGGCGCTCGCGGCGATCGCGGCGCGCACCGAGCGCATCCGCCTCTCCAGCGCGGTCACCGTGCTCAGCTCCGATGACCCGGTGCGGGTCTTTCAGCAGTTCGCCGAGCTGGACCTGTTGTCGGGCGGGCGTGCCGAGATCATGGCCGGGCGGGGCTCGTTCACCGAGTCCTTCCCGCTCTTCGGCTACGACCTGGACGACTACAACGAGCTCTACGCCGAGAAGCTTGACCTGCTGCTGGCCATCCGCGCCAACGAGCACGTCACCTGGTCAGGGCGCCTGCCCGTCGGGCGGGGCGGGCGGGCTCCGCTCCAGGATGCCGGCATCTACCCGCGTCCCGTCCAGGATCCGCTGCCGGTGTGGGTGGCCGTCGGAGGCACCCCACAATCCGTGGTCCGCGCCGGCGCGCTGGGCCTGCCGATGACGCTGGCCATCATCGGCGGGCAGCCGGAGCGCTTCGCGCCGCTGGTGGCGCTGTACCGCGAGGCGGCCGCCCAGGCCGGACACGACGCCGCCGCCCTGCCGCTGGCCATCAACACGCACGCCTTCGTGGGAGAGACCTCACGGGCCGCCGACAGCGCCTTTGCCACCCCGTACCTGGCGATGATGAACCGCATCGGGCGCGAGCGCGGCTGGCCGCCGTCCGGCCGCGAGGAGTACGAGGCGTTGCGCTCGCCGCGCGGCGCGGTGGCCGCGGGCTCGCCCGAGGAGGTGGCCGACGAAGATCCTGTTCGAGCATGAGCTCTTCGGCAACACCCGCTACGTCGGACAGATGAGCGTCGGCGCCGTCGCCCACGCCGACGTGATGCGCTCGATCGAGCTGTTCGGGACCAAGGTCGCGCCGGTGGTGCGCGAAGAGGTCGCCCGGCGCCAGCCCGCGGGGCTGGTCAGCAGCCCGAGCGCGTGACGCGCTCATAGAGCGCGAGGGTCGCCCGCGCGGCAGCGTCCCAGGAGTACGGCCCCCGAGCCGCCGCCGAGCGCCGCGCCGCCAGAGCCTCTCGCGCCCGCGGATCGGCCACCAGCGAAGACAGTGCGGCCCCCAGCGCCGCGGGGTCATCGGGCGCCACCAGCCGCGCCGCGCCGGCGTCAGCGACCTCCGAGAAGCCGCCGATGTCTGAGACCACGACCGCCTTGCCGAAGGCCAGCGCGGTGGCCAGCACGCCCGACTGGTCAAAGCGCTGGGTGCGCGCGTACGGGAGCACGACGACGTCCGCGCGGTCGAGCAGGGCGGCGAGCTCGCCGTCGGAGACAAACCGCGGAACCCAGCGGACGCCCTCGCCTCCCAGCGTCCGCAGCGGGGCCAGATCCATCATCGGGCGCCCGGCGATCCACAGCTCCGCGCCGGTCACGCCTGACCACGCCCGCAGCAGCGTGTCCAGGCCCTTGTAGGGCCGCAGCAGGCCCGCGAACAGGACCACGGGCCGTCCACCCGCCCCCGCCCCCGCGCCAGCGCCCGCGGCCGTGGTCGCCGAGAGCTCTGCGGGCAGCGGAGCGCGGGGGCCATCCACGGCGTGGCTGAAGGCACCGTGATGGATGACATGCACCCGGTCGGCGGACAGGCCGAGACCGCTGACAAGCTGCGCGCGGCCGTACTCGGAGTGGACGATCACGGCGTCGACGCGCTCGAGCAGCCGCCGCTGGGCGGCGAGCTGGCCCGGACGCGGCTCGCGCGGGAGCAGGTCATGGGCGGTGAGAACCAGCGGGCGGCGAGACGGGAGCAGCCACTGGTCCAGGACCGGAGCGGTCAGCCACTGGAAGTGCACGACGTCGGCCTGCAGCGGCCACCCGCCGGTAGCGCAGCATGTCGGGAACGTGGGCGGCGAGCTTGGCCGCCCGCCGCGCGCGCGAGCCCGCCGCGCCAACGGCATGGCGGTAGAAGAGCTCGCGACGCGCGTAGCCGTCGGGATCGGGCACCGTCGCCGTAGGCAAAGCGGCTGGTGATCAGCTCCACGTCGGCGCCGGCGCGGGCCAGCGCGGAGGCCAGCGCGTGGTCATAGGGCGGCGTGAACGCCGGCGGGTCGACGAGGTGGACGCGCATCACGTCTCCAGCCGCCGGCCGGCCAGGCGCGCCAGGCGCGCGGCGACGGCGCGCGCGTCCTCGCCGCCCAGCGGATGCACCCGGGCGTCGCCGTCGCGCACCAGGCGCACCACGGCCGGGGCCAGCGCCGCCAGGGTGGGCGCCCCGGAGCGACGACCGATCAGGTCGCGGGCGCAGCGCAGGGGGTGGCGCACGAGCAGTCGCATCAGCGGCCAGGACCCGGGCCCCGGCGCCGTCGTCCTCGCGGTAGTCGATCGTCAGTCCCTGGGCTGCCCGCCGGCCGAGCGCCTCGGGCCGCGACGCCGCCTCGACGCGCGCTCCGGCCAGGGTCAGCGCGAAGTCGGCCAGCGGGTCGTCGCGCGCGGGGAAGCGATCGGCGACGAGCACCACGCGAGCCGGCGCGCGGGCCTCGCGCCGCGGGCGGTTGGACAGGGCAAAGCCGGCCAGCTCCTCCACGCCGAGCATGGCGTCGAGAGCGAGGAAGCGCCCACGGTCCAACGGGCCGGGAGCAGCGGGGGCGAGCGCGGCGACCGGGCCCCGCGCGGCAGAGCGCGGTCCGCGCGGAGCGCGGCGACGCAGCACCCGTCGCGCGGCGCGCGCCAGCGCTGGCTCGGGGGCGAAGCCGTCATAGCGGCGACCCAGCCACGCCCGCCCGGCGGCATAGCCGCGCCACTGGCGGCGCAGGGCGCGCACGGTGGTGCGGTAGCGGTGCGCGCACCGTGGCCTCGCGCCGGCCCTCCAGCCGCCACCCGGCGCGCTGCAGGCGCCAGGAGAAATCGGTGTCCTCGGCGGCGCGCACGCCCTCGTAGAAGCCGCCGACGGCCTCGAAGGCCTCCCGGCGCACCAGCAGGTTGGCCGCCACCGCGCGCGGCATGAAGGGGTGGGCCAGGTGCGCGTCCTGGTCCAGGAAGCTCTTGGCCGCGCCATAGCGCGCGGCCAGCCGGGCGGGCGGGATCCGGGCCCCGCGGGGATGACCGCGCCGGCCAGCGCGCCCACGGCGTCGTCCACGGGGACCGGCGAAGAACCGGTCGAGCAGGTCGGCGGGGGCCGTGCAGTCGGCGTCCAGGAACAGGATCCACGGGCGCGACGGCGCGGGCGGCGCCCGCGTTGCGGGCGTGCGACGGCGACTGCTCACCGGTGGCCGGGCACGACGGTCACGCGCTCGTCCGCCAGCGGCGACGCCGGCGTTGTCGGCGAGGATCAGCTCGTCCTCGGGTCCGGTGGCGAGCGCGCCCAGCGCGGCCAGGGCCGTGTCCGCCTCGGCGCGGGTTCCGGCGAAGGGCATGACCACGCTGACCGCCGGGCGGGTCACGACTCACTCCGGGGCGGGACGGGGCGGACGCGGAGGACGCGGCGCGCGCAGGCGAGCCAGCAGCGCTCGGGCCTGGGCGCAGCTCGGCGCCGTGGGCAAAGCCGGTGGCGAGCAGCGACCGGCGGGATCGATCGCCCACACCGCGCGCGCGGCTGATGAAGCCCACGGCGCCCGAGGTGGGCAGAGTCAGCTCTCCCGGCGGCGGCCAGGCCGCCCACGATCAGTGTCAGCTGCGCCAGCCGCCGCCATTCGAAGTCCACCGGGAAGGCGCGCCGCGTGAGCAGGTGCATGAGGCCCAGCATCACCACGTAGGCGCCGCACAGGGCCAGGCCCGCGCCGGCCAGCCCCAGCGGCGGGACGAGCACCAGCAGCAGGATCACGTTGGCGGCCAGGCCGGCGATCGCCGCCGGGAAGTTGCGCTCGGTGACCTTGGCGCGCCCGGCCACCGCCAGGAAGACGACCCATAGCCCGTACATCGCCCAGCCCAGGGCCACCCACGGCAGCGCCTTGTAGGCGCTCGAAGAATGACGGGCGCGGCGAGCAGCCGCAGGACCCAGCGGCCCTCCAGGGCCAGCCCGGCGACCACCCAGCCGCTCACCAGCAGGTAGTACGTGGTCACCAGGCCGTAGAGCCGGCCGGCCTCGCGGTCGTCGGTGACCGAGTAGGCCAGCGGCGGCCACGCGTACTGGAAGGCACGCACGATGAAGGCCACCGCGCCCGGCCAGCTTGATCGCGATCGAGTACAGGCCGGCCATCGCCGGGCTGCGGTGGTGAAAGATGTAGTAGCGGTCGACGATGCTCAGCGCGTACACCGACGCCTCGGCGGGGACGGTGGGCAGCCCGAAGCGCAGCAGCACGCCCATCTCCTCGGCCTGCGCTCGCGGCGCGGCGCGCAACCGGTGGCGCAGCGTGAACCACAGCGCGAACAGGACCACGCGTCGAGGCGCCGTAGTTGCCCAGCAGCAGGCCCGCGGGCGCCCTTGCCGAGCACCACCACCAGCACCACCGAGGCGGCGACCGTCAGGAGCACGTTGCTCACCGACGCGATCGCGTACAGGCGCAGGCGCTCGTCGACGCGCAGCAGCCCGTAGGCGAGCTCGAGGTTGGTGAACGACCACAGGCCCAGCACGGCGATGCGCAGCGTGGTGACGTCCGCGGTAGCCCGAGCACGACGCTGGCTGAGCGGCGCCGCGAACGCGGCCAGGATCACGGACGACGATCGTCGTGGCGATCAGCAGGAAGGCCGACCGCGCGGCGGGCCAGCGCGTCGCGGCGCTCCTGGTCTGCGTCGGTGAAGTAGAAGCGCAGGAACGCCTCGATCATCCCGAAGCGCGCGAGGATGCTGATGAGGATCACCCCGTTGGCGAGCAGCTCGACCACGCCGTAGCCCTGCGGCGTGATGTACCGGGTGTAGACCGGCAGCAGGATCACGGCGATGAACTTGGAGACGACGTCGGCGACCTGGTAGGCCGCCAGCGACGAAACCAGGCGCTTGAGGTACGCGGTCACGCCGGCAAACGGTACGGATCCTCCCGGGTGCGTCGACCGGCGAGGCGAGGACGGTACCTTAGCCGCGGGGGTATTGGGTGATCGGGTGGCGACCGTATCTGTTCACGGCGCTGGCGCTGGTGGTGCTGGCGGTGATCACGATCGACGTCAGCGCGGGCTTTCACGCGGCCCACGCGCTTCGGGGGACGAGCGCCTACACGTGGGTGCACAACGCCCTGGCCGCCGCCGTCGCCTGGGTGTCGGACCTGGGCGTGCTGGACTGGATCCTGGTCGGCGCGGTGGTCTTCCTGCGTCGCGTGGGGCTGGGTGCGGGCCGCGGCGTTCGCGCGCATGGGGACGATTCAGATCGCCGACCTCACCTGCGACGACACCGGCCTCGGCCCGGCGGCGGCCAAGGCGGCACTGCAGCAGGAGCTGGGGCGGCGCGGGCTGCTGCCGGCAAGCGGCGTGCCGGGCGGCTCTCCGAGCGTCGCGAGCATCGCCGACGCCATCTCCAAGTCGCCGGTCCCCCAGGCCAACTGGCTGGGCTCGCTCATCGGCCTCGTGCCGTGGCCGCCATCGACCACCGCGTTCAAGATCAGCGGAACGCTGGTCAGGAGCGGTAGCGACGATGGGGCCGCCGTGGAGTTGGCCTACGAGCTCGCGTGCGCCGGGCCGCGCCCGGGCGTGCAGCTGGGCACGGCCCAGGGCGCCGACGCCGAGGCGGCGATCGCCCAGGCCGGCGCCGACATCTACCGCCGCATCGGGCAGGCGGCTCCTGACATCTATCCGGCGTGGGCGCGCTGGCAAAGCAGCGCGGCGCTCGCCACCTATCGCGCCGGGATCGAGCTCGAGAAGCAGGCCGACAGCCATGGCTACGAGGAGGCCTACGAGCGCTACCTGGAGGCCAGCGCACAGGACCCCGACAACATGCTCACGCAGCTGCGCGCCGCCAACTGCCTGGAGCGGATGGCGAGCCAGACCGCCGACGCCGCGGCCAAGCTCGGCCTGCAGGTGCAGGCGCTCGCCGCCTATATCGCCGTGCGTATCCGCCGCCCCGAGATCTTCCAGGCGGGTTTCCGCGCCAGCATCCTCATGAGCATCCTGGCCAGCACGCCGCTGGAGGACCTCGAGGAGAGCATGCAGCTGGAGTCGACGCTGGGACGGTTCGAACGAGCCACGGCACGACACATCGACCCCCACGACGCTCGCAACGGCCGCCTCCAGGCTCCCAGGTCCGCGAGCCGGTCCCTCACGCAACGGCTGGAGTCGGCCGCGATCAAGGAGGCGCGCCGCGTGCGCCGCGAGCTGCGCCCGCTGCAGACGATCGTGCACGGCAAACGCTTCCGCCACCGCTTCGAGCCCTCCGGACGGGAGCGACGGCAGATGCGCAAGGCGCTGGGCATCAGCAAGATGGCGCAGAAGGCCCGCCGCGAGCAGCGACGACAGCCGGCGGCGGCCGACGAGGATGCGGGGCTGGTGCGTCGGTGCGCCGACGCGCTCGCGCATGTGCCGTCAGAGCTCAGGCAGTTCGGATGGCGAGTGATCGTCGACGGGCGCTATCTACGGGGCCGCTGGCACGTCGCGGGGTGGCAGGCTCATTACAACGCCGCGTGCTTCTATGCACTGCTGCCCTGCGCCACGCGGACGACCCGGTGGTGGGCCGGCGCCCCGGTGCGTCACCGGGCCCTTCGGCACCTCGCACGCGCGGTGGACCAGGCGAGCGGCGCGCTCGACGGCGCCTATGTGCGCGACGAGGACCCCGACCTCGAGGTCCTGCGCGAGCTCAACCCACAGCGCTTCGCCATGTTGCTGGGGCACCTCAGCCCCAACGAGCTGGTCATCCGCTATCGCGCGAGCGGGGCCGACAGCCGATGGAGCCTGCGGGTCTGGGGGGACGCCACGGCCAGCCGCACCCGGACGTCGGCCCCCGTCCTGGCCCCGATCAGATCGGCGGGCAATCAGCTCGCCTTTCGCGTCAAGCTCGTGGACCAGCACGAGAAGGTGTGCTTCCTCGCCTACCGCAGCGGTCGCGCCATCGCGACCGACCCAGGGTGGGAGATCACGCCATCGGCGCTCGTCACCCCGGAGGTACGCGTGGATCTCGACGCGGCGCACGATCCTCGACGCCGAGGAACAGCCGGTGCCCGCACGGCAGCTGAGAGGGACGCAGTCAGCCGACGGTGACCACCGCGCGCGGCGCGGCGGCGGGCGTAACCGGGGAGGTCGCGGTGGTGCAGGCCAGGTCGGTGACGCGGACACCGACGACGTACGTCCCCGCGGCGCCGGACGCCCTCCGGTGAGGGTTCCGTCCCACAGGCTCCGTCCGGAGCGTGAGGTGGCGTTGTAGCTCTTGACCAGCCGCGGCGCCCGGCCGGCGCGCACGCGGTAGATGAGGATGCGCGGGCGTAGCGACCCGGTGCCGGTGTAGTGGATGGTCACCGGCGTCGAGGCCCCCGACGTGATCGTCGCCGGGCTCACGCTCGTCACCCGCACCTGGGGCCGGGTCGTCTCCACGGTCACCGGCAGAGCGGCCGTGCTGTTGGAGATGACCAGCGAGCGGGCCTCGTGGAACAGCGACACCTTGACGTAGTAGGTGCCCGCCGGGGCGATCGACCCGTCGGCGAGGCGCCCGTTCCAGGTGAAGTAGTGGCGTTTGGGCGGATGCGCGCGCATGAAGACGTTGTTGGCGATCTGCCGGACCTGGTCGCCGTCGCGATCGACGATGTAGACGCTCACGTCGTCGGAGCGGTTCTGCAGGTAGAAGGAGATCTTCATCCGCTTGTAGTCCGTGGGCACGAGCTTGCCCTTGCGGTTACGCCGCAGGCACACCTTCCCGTACACCGGGTTGATCACGTTGGGCACCGGCGCCGGGCGACCTTGGACCAGCGGCGTGGTCACCTTGAGGTGCTGGGTGACGAAGAAGGCCGCCACGGTGGCGATGACCAGCGCGACGAAGGCCGCCACCGGCGCTCGGCTCACAGCGGGACCACCGCCACGTTGGGCACCTCGAAGGTGTGAAAGGCGTCGAGCCCGCGCGGGTCGGCGGCGCAGAGCATGACGCGGATGCTGCCGCCGTGGCAGACCACGAGCGCCGGTAGCGGGCCGGCGGCGTGGATATCGGACAGCGCCGCGGTGACGCGCAGTTGGTGCTCGAGCAGGGACTCGCCCCCGGGGAAGCGGAAGTCGGCGCCGCCGCGGCGCCAGTGCGCGTAGAGCTCGGGCTCGGCGCGCTCGATGTCCTGCATGAGAAAGCCCTCCCAGCGCCCGCGGGCGCCCTCGCGCAGGCGCTGGTCCAGCACGGGCGTCATGCCGATGCGCTCGCCCACGATCTCGGCCGTCTCGCGGGCGCGGCTGAGGTCAGAGGCCCACAGCGACGCGATGCCGTCGCCTGCCACCTTCTCGGCCAGCTCATGGGCCTGGCGGCGGCCGGTGTCGTTGAGCGGGGTGTCGGTCCAGCCCTGGAAGCGAAGGGGAGGGACGTTGTCGTCGGTTTCGCCGTGGCGAGCCAGCCGGATTCCGCCCAGGCCCAGGTCCATCCCTACACCGACGCCAGCACCGACCCGGCGGGCGCGAGTCCAGCGCCGCCCGTCTTAGTCATTGAGCTCGGCAACCGCGGTGTCGGAGCGCAGCCCGACCCGGATGGTCTCGAGCGAGAGGACGTCCTCGGGAGTGATATTGCCGAGGTTGACGTCGGGACCGAGGCGTCGCACGAACCACACCTGCTGCTCCTTGCGAGGCGCGTCGAACATGATCTTGTCGCCCGGGATGGCGTGCAGGATCTCGTCGACGAGCCCCTGGCGCACCTCGCCGTCGTGGCGGAAGATGCCCACCGCGCCGCTCTCGCGCCCCTCCGCGATCACCTTCCACGCCCCCGCCTCCAGCTCGGCGGTCATCTGCTCCACCCAGCGGTAGGGGGCCATGATGCGGGTGTCGTCCTTGGAGCCGACCTCGGAGAGGACGGTGAACTCCTCGGCAAGCCGCGAGATCAGCTCGAGCTTGCGATCGAACTCGATGTTGAGCGTGCCGTCGGAGAGCTCGATGTGGTCCAGGCCGAGCTCCTTGAGCCAGGCCACCAGACGATCGAGCCGGTTCTGTGCGATCGCCAGTTCGGTCAGCGTGCCGCCGAACATCACGGTGATCCCGTGCTCCTTGTAGCGGGCCAGCTTGGCCTCGAGGTTGCCGGTGGCCACCGCGGTGCCCCAGCCGAGCTTGACGATGTCGATGTAGTCGCCGGCGACCTCGACCAGGCCGTCGATGTCGGCCACGGAGAGGCCGCGGTCCAGCACATGGGTCAGCCCCTCCTGGCGGGGCTTCTCGGTGCGGGGCGGGAGATCGAGGAGATCCTTCATGGCGGACGGAAGAGAGTAGCGGCGAGGCGCGGGCAGCGACGCGCCGATGCGCTCACCGGGTGGCACGCCCGGTGGTCAGCCGGTCTGCGCGAGATCCGCGCCGGCGGTGACGATCACCTGCGTCGTGCAGGTGGTGGTGCCGCACAGACCTTGAGGCGATCGCCCTGGCTGACCCCCTGGACCGAAGCGGGGCCCAGGTCCAGGGACTTGGCGACCGCGAGGGCGTCCGTGCGGGCGCTGGAGGCGGTGTAGCCGACGATCGTCGAGGTGAGGCCGGTCTCCGATGCGTTCTGGGTTCCGGTGGCCTTGTACCCGACGTTGGCGAGCTTGTCGGCGACATCGTGGGCGAGGTTGTCGGTCGAGGTCCCGTTGAGCACCTGGACGGTCACGTTGCTCGGGGTGACCGTCGTCGTGGCCGCCTTGCGCTGCTTGCCGTTCTTGTCCCGCGTCGCGGCGTTCGTCTGAGAGGACGAGGCCGAGCCGGCGGACGCCGCAGAGGAGGACGACGACGAGCCGGAGTTGGAGGAGCCGGTGACGAAGATGAGCACCACGGCGACCACCGCGACGACCAGGACGCCCGCGAGGACGAAGAACACCGGGCTGATACGCCGGCCCGACGACCCCTGTCCGCCGCGCCGTGGCGGCGGGGGCCCCATGGGCGGACGGCCAGGCGGGCGCTGCTGCTGGCGCGGCAGGGCCACCCGCGGCGGCGGCGCGGGCTCGGGCGCCGGGGCAATCGTCGGCATGGGGACGGGCACGGGAGGACGAGCGACGCCGTTGCCGCCTCCGGCGGCGGTGGACGGCGGCGGGGCGGGCGGCGGCGTGGCGACGGTGGCGTCGGAGACGAGACTCTCGCCGTCGCCGTTGGTCGAGGGCCGCAGCGCCCGGATCGAGATCTCATCGGGCTCGGAGAGTGGGATCAGGCGCGTGGCCGAGCTGAGGGCGGGTGCCCCGACGCCCGCGGGCGCGGCGGGGATGAGCGTGGCCACGCCGCCACCGGCGGGGGCAACCTGCTCACCCGGAATCGCGCGGCTCGCTCCGGCCAGGGCCAGGGCGGCGGCCGGCGGGGCGGCGACAGGGGCGCTCGTGGTCTGCGCCGCAGCGGGAGCGGCCGCGTGCTGCGTGCGCTGGCGCGAGAGGTGGTCGACGTAGAGCTGGAGCTGATAGAGCTGCTGCTCGGCCTCGTCGGCCCGGCGGCGCAGATTGGCCGTCTCACGCGACTGCGTGAAGAACAGCAGGACGAGCAGCGCCAGCCCGATGATCGAGGCGAACCCGGCCTTGGCACCCACCGAGTTGACGAAGTGCGTGACCGAAAGGGTGGCGTACGGGATCGAGGCCATGGGGATTACGGGCGCAGTCTAAGCGTGGACGTGCGGAGCGTCGCCGGAGGGCAGGGTGGCGCGCGCACCGGACAGCTCGGACACGGTTTTCGCCAACGCGGCGGCGTCACCTTCGAGAACGAGCAGGTTTATGTCCGCGAAGGTCCGGTCGACCCACTCGGGATCCAGGCGGTCGTGGCCGGCCCGCTGGATTCGTTGGACCGGGGTGGGCTGGGGGTGCTCATGGGCGTCGAACAGCTCCTCGTGGAATTTCTCCCCTGGGCGGGCGCCGACGATATCGATGGCGATGTCGCGCTCGGGCTCCAGACCGGAGAGGCGGATCATCGTCTTGGCCAGCTCGATGATGCGGACCGGCTCGCCCATCTCCAGCACGAAGATCTCGCCGCTGGCCTCGTCGCGCAGCGACCCGGCGCGGATGATGAGCTGGACCGCCTCCGGGATGGTCATGAAGTAGCGGGTCATGCGCTCGTCGGTGACCGTCACCGGGCCGCCGGCGGCGATCTGACGGCGGAAGATCGGCACCACCGAGCCCGAGGAGCCGAGCACGTTGCCGAAGCGCACGGTGGCGAAGCGGGTCCGCGGGTGCTTGGCCGCCTCCGCCTCGACCGCCCACTCGGCCAGCGCCTTGGACGCGCCCATCACCGTCGCCGGCTTGACCGCCTTGTCGGTGGAGACGAGCACGAAGGTGCCGACGCCCAGCTCCGCCGGCGATGCGCGCCACGAGCCGCGTGGCCAGCGCGTTGTTGCGGATCGCCTCGACCGGGTTGCTCTCCGTGATGGCGACGTGCTTGTAGGCGGCGGCGTGGAAGAGGACCGAGGGCCGGTGCTCGGCGAGCACCTCGCGCATGCGCTCCTCCTCCTTGCAGTCGGCCAGGACGGTCACCGCGGTACGGACGTGGCGCTCCTCCTCGAGCTCACGGCGGATCTCGAACAGGTTGTCCTCGGCGTGGTCGACGAGGACCAGGCGGCGCGGGCCCACACGGGCGATCTGGCGACACAGCTCGGAGCCGATCGAGCCGCCGGCGCCGGTCACCATCACGATCTCGCCGGCCAGGTAGGCGCCGACGCGCTGGAGCTCCTCGCGGACAGGCTCGCGGCCGAGCATGTCCTCGACCCGGACCTCACGCAGCTGGCGCGTGACGCGCAGCTGTCCCGACCCGTCGCGCAGCAGCTCGAACACGGTCGGCATCGTGCGGACCGGGATGCCGCGGTCACGACACGCGGTCACGACGCGTCCACGCAGCTCGCCCGGAGCCGACGGGATCGCGATGACGACCTCGTCGGGCTCGACCTCGTCGAGCACGCGCGCCAGGTCTGAGTCGCGTGTTGCCCAGGACCTTGAGGCCATGCTCGTCCTTGATGCCCCGCTTGCGGGGATCGTCGTCGAGGAAACCGACCGGGCGTGAGCCCGAGCGCCAGGGTTGCGCGCCAGCTCGCGGACGACGAGGCGGCCGCCCTCGCCGCCGCCGACGATGAGGACCTCGCGAGCCCCCTTGCCCGCGCGGAAGGTGCGGATGCGGCCCTCGACGATGAGCTGCACGGCAAAGCGGGCGCCGATCAGCAGGGCCAGGCTGAGCAGGAAGAAGAGCGAGATGACGCTGCCCGGCAGCTCACCGGCGCGTCCGGACCGGGCCGGGAGGACGCGGGGTGGACGTGCGTGATGCCCGCCACGTGGATCGTCGTCGGCGCCTGCACCGGGTGCAGCAGCGCGATGATGCCGACCACGACCACCGTGGCCACGAACACGGCCTTGAGCACCGCCTCGTAGTCGCGCTGGCCGATGAATCGCCACAGCCGCTGGTACTGGCCGAAGGCCCCCAGCGCGACCAGGGTGACGACGACGACCCATCCGATGCGTGGCGGTGAGGAGGTGGCTGAACGCGCGGCGTGGAAGTTGCCCTCGAAGCGCAGCCAGAAGGCCAGGAAGTATGCGAGCGCGACCAGCAGCCCATCGACCACCAGCTGGGGGAGCGCGTGACGATGGACGGGGAAGGCCGCGGATCTGATCCGTCGGCGCATGCGGCGCGGATTCTAGTGGTGGTTACGTGAAGAATCGCTAAGGGTCGACCCGCGCCCGATCGCCCACCGCCGCGCCCGCGGCGATCACTTGGGGACGAGCACGCCCTCCGGGTGACGCGCCGTCGGCACGTAGAGCGCGTTCATCGTCTTGGCGCAGACGCTGCCCGCGGGCTGGTGGTTGGCGGTGACCTTCCACCCGTTGGGCAACGGCACGAAGTACACGTCCGGCCGCTTCTTGGCCAGCTCGATCTGGGGCCGATAGCCGATGACGCCAGTGTTGCGGTGCAGGTACCAGGCCATGACGCTCACGTACTCCACGTTGAGCACCGGCCAGCCGCAGGCCTGGACCTTCGCGGGCCCGCCCAGCGCGTTGATGAACGCGCCGAGCTTGTTGATCTGGATCGTGCGGGCGCGCTCGTGGTAGATGTCCTTGTGCTCGGCGCGGGCGTTGTCGAGCGCCTTGGGGATCATCACGATCAACAGGACGGCGGCCACCGGGATCCCGGCCCAGCTGGGCAGGGCGCGCCAGTAGCGCTTGGCGTCCAGCAGCAGCCAGCCGAAGCAGATCCCGGCGAGCACGGCGGTCAGCCCGGCGGGCTCGAACAGGTAACGCGGCACGCCGGGGAAGCCGTGCAGGACGAAGGCGATCTCCACGACCACCCAGCCGGCGGCCATCCCCGCCAGCGTGACCACCTTCCAGTTGCGGCGCAGCAGCGCGAGCCCCAGCACCAGCAACGCAGCCAGCTCCAGCGCGATGTAGTCAAGCGCGCCGAAGCGGCTGATGGTGCAGGTGATCTTGCCGGTGGTGCACTCGCGCGGGGAGCGCAGGGCGAGCTGGCCCGCGATATTGGGGCGACCGTTGGTGATCGTCGGGACTCCGAACCAGAGGAACAGCGTGAGGACCGCGCCCCCGATCACGTCCTTGCGCATGTTGGGGTGCTTGCGGATGAGACAGATCCCGTAGACGGCGAGGAACGGCCATACCTCGGGGCGGCCCCATCCGGCGAGCACGCCGAGCCAGAACGCCCACCGCAGCCGGCCGCTGAGGTACATGTCGATCGCGGCCAGGCACACCGCCACGAGCATCGAGTCCGACTGGGCGCTCATCAGGTAGTGGAAGTAGTCCTGGATGCCCAGGACCGCGGCGCCGGCGAACAGCGCCGCGCCCCACGCCGGCCACCACGGACCACCCTCGGTGGCGGTCATCCGGTAGGCGATGCGCGCGCCGAACACGGCTCCTGACAGCGAGATCGAGACAGCGGTGAGCATCCACAGATACAGCGCCCAGTGGCCGAAGATCGAGTAGACGACGGTGAAGACGAACGTGAACGGCTTCCACGAGGGCGCACCGCCGAGGTTCAGCGTGCCGCGCCAGCGTGTGGTAGCCCCAGTCCAGCCAGCCGAATGGGTCATAGCCGGGGCGGGTGTTGGCCCACCGCAGCACGATGGCCGCAACGAGCACCACGCCCAGGCCGACCAGCCACCACGTGTAACGCTGCAGCAGCGAGCGGCCACCCGAGCCCGAGCGGCTCGGCGGCGAGGAATCCTGGCCCTCGGGACCGAAGGAGTGCGGCGTCTCTAGCGTGGTGTCAGACACGAGGTCCAGCGCACGGTACCAGCCTCGGACCCCGTTGCCGCACGTGAGCGGCACGCGCTGTTAGCGCCGCGTTCAGGCCAGATTGACGGGGCGTGAGAGCAGGTCGACGAGGACCTGCGGATCGCGCCGGACGCGCTCGGCCATCGCGCGCGCGGCATCGGTGCCGGGTCGCGTTTGACCAGCGCCACCTGCTCGGGGCGCTCGAGCCGGGCCAGGCGACCCTCGGCGATGAGCTGCTCGTCGACGGCGCCCAGCCGCCCCTCGAACACGGTGAACACCGGCGTGCCCAGCGCCACCGCCTCGCGGTTCATCGTGCCGCCGGCGGAGACGACGAGGTCCGCGTAGGCGATCAGCGACTGCGCGTCGATCGCCGCTCGGGGACGATGAAGCCGCCCGCGCTCGCCAGCTCCGCGCGCTGCTCGGGGGTGCGGGGCAGGACCACCGTCTGGGCGCCGCGCAGCCGGTCGAGCACCTGGCCGAACACGTCGTTCTCGAAGCGGTGATACAGCGACACCGCCGGCGGGGTGCGCACCACCGCGATCGGCTCCGCGGGGTCGAGGCCGAGCGCGGCCAGGACGGCGCCGTCGGGCTCGAAGTCCGACAGGTAGTACTCCTCCTTGAGCCCCGGGTAGCGCCGCAGCTTGCGGCGCGCGCCGTAACGGTCCATGCGCTCGGGCGGGATCACGTCGGGGATGACCACCGCCTGGGCCAGCCGGCAGTTGATGTTGTGCTGCACCGTGGCCCACTCGTAGTCGAAGGTGGTCGAGCAGGGGATCCGCAGCAGCGCGGCCGCCACCGTGATGTCGTTGGACCCGTGGCCGATGGCCAGGTCAAAGGGCCCGTGACGGCGCGCCCAGCGGGTGAGCTGGGCCGAGCGGGAGGCCAGGCCGCGCGCCTTGTCGAGCAGGCCGGCGCCGCGGTGACGGCCGATCGCGGTGTGCTCGATGCCGAAGCGGTCACACAGCGCCAGGGTCTGGGCGAAGTCGCGGGCGGTGACACGGACGTCGTGGCCCTGGGCGCGCAGGCGCTCGATGACCGGGCGCAGCACGAGGACGTGGGGGGAGTTGGTGAAGTCGACCCAGACGCGCACGCTAGTGGCCCACTACGCCGCTGCGGCGAGTGCCGCCGCGACCTCGCCGGCCTGCTCCTCGGTGAGCACGGGGCTGATCGGCAGCGCGATGTTCTGCGCCGCCAGCGCCTCGGTGACCGGGAGCGGGCGGGTGGGGCCCGATTCATCCACGAACGGCGCCATGGCGGGCTGGCGGTGCAGCGGCACGCGGTAGTAGCCGCGCGCTCCGACCCCGCGCGCCGCCAGGGCCTCGAGAAGCTCATCCGCGCGGGGATGGGTGACCGCGAACAGGTGCCACGCCGGGTCGGTTCCCTCGGGCACCACCGGCAGTCCGACGTGCTGGCCGACGCCCGCGGCCACGTACGCGGCGGCGGCGGCGCGCCGGCCGCCGCACCACTGGTCGAGGTGCGGCAACAGCACGCGCAAAATGGCCGCTTGCATCGGCGTCCAGGCGCGAGTTGTAGCCGACGTACTGGAACGTCTCCTTGTCGCGCGAGCCGTGGAAGCGCAGCGACCGGACGAGCTCCGCGATGGCGTCATCGTCGGTGACGACCGCCCCGCCATCCCCGAAGGCACCGAGGTTCTTCGAGGGATAGAAGGAGAAGGTGGCCACGTCGCCGAGCGTCCCGGCCATGGCGCCATCGCACCGGGCACCCGCCGCCTGGGCGGCATCTTCGAGCACCGGCAGGCCCAGTTCGCGCAGGTCGGGTGCGGGCAGCCCGAAGAGGTCGACGGAGAGGATCGCCGCGGTGCGGGGCGTCAGCGCGGCGTGCACGGTGTCGACGGTCACGTTGCGCGTGTCGAAGTCCACGTCGCAGAACACCGGGCGCGCGCCGGCATTGACCACCGCCTCGGCGCTGGCGTAGAAGGTGAGCGCCGGGACGACCACGTCATCGCCGGGCTTCACCCCCAGGGCGCGCAGGGCGATGGTGATCGCGTCAGTGCCGTTGGCGACGCCGATCACGTGCCGGGCGCCGAGGTAGGCGGCGAACTCCTCCTCGAACGCCGCCACCTCCGGGCCGAGCACGAACTGCCCGCTGGCCATCACCTCGGCGATGCGCTGAAGGATTGTCTCCCGCAGCGGAGCAAGAGGCGTAGCGGTGTCGAAGAGGGGGATGGCCATCGCGGTGTGACAGTAGTGCCCGAGCAAGATGAGACACCGCTCACAGTCCCTGCTGCGACCGGGCCAGACGGGGTGGGGGCCGCTACGCTAGGCGGCGGTGCCGTTCCTCCTGGCCTCCGTGACCGGTCCGCTGGTCGACCTCGCCACGCATCTCATCGCCAGCATCGGGCTGGCCGGCGTCGCGCTGCTCACGATGACCTCGGGCGTGATCGGCGTGCCGGGCACCGAGCCGACGATGCTGTTCGCCGGCTTCGATGTGTTCCAGGGCAACCTCACGCTGCCCGGGATCATCATCGCGGGCGTCGTCGGCGACGTGGCCGGAGCGTCGATCGCCTACTCCATCGGCTACTTCGGGCAACGCGAACTATTGGAGTCCCACGGCTCCAAGCTCCACGTGAGCGGGAGTGGGCTGGACCGCGCCCACCGCTGGTTTGAGCGCTACGGCAGCCCGGCCATCTTCGTGTCGCGCTTTCTGCCCTTGATCCGCGCGGCGTTCCCGTATGCCGCCGGCGCGGCGCGCATGCCCTTCCCGCGCTTCGTGCTCATGGCCACGCTCGGCTCGATCGTGTGGATCGGCGGCCTGGCCGTGCTGGGTCGCGAGGTCGGGCACCAGTGGCAGACCTGGCGACACCACCTGGAATACGTCGACTACGTCGGGGCGGTGGTCCTGGTGGCGGCGGTCGTGTACCTGATCGTGCGGTGGCGGCGCTCGCGCGGCAGCGGGGCTGAGGGCACCCAGCAGCGGGAGCCGGCGGCGGATGTCGTCGCCGACTGAGCCCGCGCCGCTCCCACCGGCCCCCACCCCGCCGGCGACACCCGCCGAGACGGCTGAGATCCCGCTCTCAGAGGCGCTGATCCTCGGGGCCCTGCACGGCCCCGCCGAACTGCTGCCGATCTCATCCTCCGGCCACATCGCGGTCATCCCCTGGCTCCTTGACTGGGACTACTGCGACGTTGACGCGGAGTTGCGCAAGGCCTTTGAGGTCGCGCTCCATGCCGGCACGGCCGCGGCTCTGCTCATCACCCTGCGCACGGAGGTCTCCGACGCCATGCGCGGCATGAGCCTGCGCATCGCCCAGCTCATCGTCCTGTCCTTCGTGCCGCCGGCGATCGTCGGCTACACCCTGGAGCGCCCGATCGAGCGCCGGCTCGGCACCCCGGGCACGATCGCGCTGGGCCTGGTGGCGGGATCGGTCGTGATGGCCCGGGCCGACCGCACCCCGCAGACGCGGACCTCTTACGACGCCGGGCTCACCGACGCGCTGTGCCTGGGTCTTGCCCAGGCCTGCGCCCTGCTGCCCGGCGTCTCGCGCAACGGAGCCACCTTGGCGGCGGCGCGGCGCCGTGGGTTCACGCGTGAGGACGCCAACAAGCTCTCGCGCCACGTCGCCCTGCCGGTGATCGCCGGCGCGACGCTGCTCAAGACCGTCCGCCTGGCCCGCCGCGGGCTGCCGCCGCGCAGCGCGGTCCCGATCGCCCTCGGGGCCGCCGCCTCGTTCGCCTCGACCCTGGGCTCGACGTGGCTCATCCGCCAGGTGGAGCGCGACCGGTCGCTCGCGCCATATGCGGTGTACCGCCTCGGACTGGCGGCGCTGGTGCTCGGCCGCCTCGCCCGGCGCCGCCGCGCCGCCGCGCCGCCGCGGGCGATTGACGCGGATCCCCCGGCAAAGCCCTGGGCGGAGTCCGATCCATATACGACAATGGCATCGTGACCGACGCCTACGCAGCCGCCGGAGTGGACACGCGGCAGGCCGACCGCGGCGTCGCCGCCCTGGTCTCCGTGCTGGGCGCGATCGAGACAGGACGCGAGCGGCTCGCGGTGCCGCTCCCCGGGCACTACGCCAGCGTGCTCAGGATCGCACCCAACCTGGGGATCGCCCTGGCCACCGACAGCGTCGGCTCCAAGGTCATCGTGGCTGAGCAGGCCCAGCGCTTCTCCACCATCGGGATCGACTGCGTCGCCATGAACGTCAACGACCTCATCTGCGTCGGGGCCGAGCCCCTGGCGCTGCTGGACTATCTCGCGGTCGAGTCCGCCGACCCGGGCCTGCTCGCCGAGTTGGCGGAGGGCCTGCGGATCGGGGCGTCGGAGGCCGCGGTCGAGATCCCCGGCGGCGAGGTGTGCCAACTGCCCGAGGTCATCCGCGGCCATCCCTCGCCCTACGGCTTTGACCTGGTCGGCTCGGCGTTCGGCACGGTCGCGCTCGACGCGATCGTCGACGGGAGGGCCTGCGCCCCAGGCGACGCAGTCATCGGGCTGCCGGCCTCGGGCGTGCACTCCAACGGCCTCACCCTGGCGCGGCGCGTCCTGCTTGAGGAGGGTGGTCTGGCGCTGGACGCCTGTCCGCCCGAGCTTGCCGGCGCGAGCGTCGCCGACGCACTGCTCGAGCCGACGGCCATCTACGTGCGAGCGGTGCTGGAGCTGCTGCGCTCCGACGTCCCGGTGCACGGGCTGGCCCACATCACCGGCGGCGGGCTGCTCAACCTGCTGCGGCTGGGGAACGGCGTCGGCTTCGAGATCACCGCGCCACTCCCGGTGCTGCCCGTGTTCTCATTCATCGCCGAGCTCGGCGGCGTCCCGGCCGCGGAGATGTGGGAGGTCTTCAACATGGGCTGCGGCTTCTGCGCCGTGGTGCCGGCCGCGGAGGCTGATCGAGCGGTCGAACTGCTCGCGGGGCGCCACCCCGGCACCGCGATCATCGGCCGCGTCACCGGCGCCGGCGGGGGCGTGAGCGTCCCCAGCGTGGGTATCGAAGGCGAGGACGGGCGGATACGGGCGGTCTGACGTCCCGTGACCCCAGTCCCTGAGCAAATTCTCACAGAGTCGGGCGTGCACGTTCGCGCCCCATGCGCCCGCCACACGGGCGCGTGCCGCACAATACGGACGGACGCATGAGCACCCTCGTGGGCACCAGTCTCAACGGCCGCTACCGCCTGGAGGCGAGGATCGCCGCCGGGGGCATGTCGACGGTCTACCGCGCCCTGGACGAGACGCTCGAGCGCCAGGTCGCGGTCAAGCTGATGAACCGCGAGGTCACTTCGGACTCTGACCAGCTGGAGCGCTTCCGCCGCGAGGCCCGCGCCGTGGCCCAGCTGTCGCATCCCCACATCGTCGGGGTGATCGACGCGGGCGAGGACGACAGTCGCCCCTACATCGTCTTCGAGTACGTCGAGGGCGAGACCCTCAAGGAGCGGATCCGCCGGATGGGCCGGCTGCCGATCACCGAGGCCGTCGCCTACGCGATCGAGATCGCGCGCGCCCTGGGCGCCGCACACGCGCGCCACATCGTCCACCGCGACGTCAAGCCCCAGAACGTCCTCATCGACCACGAAGGCTCGGCCAAGGTCACGGACTTCGGCATCGCCCGCACGCTCGAGGAGGACGGACTGACCGCGGACGGGCGCGTGCTGGGCACCACCGACTACGTCTCGCCCGAGCAGGCCCTGGGCCAGGACGTCACCGGGCAGTCAGACCTCTACTCGCTGGGCGTCGTGCTCTACGAGATGCTCACCGGCGAGGTGCCCTTCACGGGGGAGAGCCAGGTCGCGGTGGCCATGAAGCACGTGCGCGAGGCGATGCCCGACGTTCAGCTCAAGCGCCCGGAGATCTCGGCCGCGCTGGCCTCGGTGGTCGACACCGCCACCGCCAAGCGCCTCGACGAGCGCTACGCCGACGACGCCGAGCTCATCGCCGACCTCGAGGACGTCCTGGCGATCGAGATGGCGCGGTCGGGCAACGTCACCGGCGAGGTCACCACGGTGCTGCGCACGCTGCCCTCGCGCAAGCGGCGGCGGCTGCCGCTGCGCCGGCGCCAGCCGCTGCTGGTGGCCCTGCTCGCGCTGATCGTGGCTGCCGCCGTCGTGGCGATCATCGTCTTCGCCGCCAACCGCACCCACCACGGCACCGGCACCCTGCCGCAGGCGCCGCCCAAGCAGACCCCGCGTCAGATCTCGCTGTGCGACTCCTGCGCGCATGACTACAACCCCGACGCCCTGAGCGGGCCCAAGAACCAGCATCCCGAGCAGGCGGGCTTTGCCATCGACGGCGACCGCAACACGGCGTGGTCGACCGAGAGCTACCTCGGCGACAACCTCGGCAAGCCGGGCGTGGGCATCTACGTCGATGCCAAGCCGGGGGTCGCGGCCGGGTCGATGATCGTCGACACCGACACGCCGGGGTACGCCGTCACCATCTACGCCAGCACCTCGCGGCCCGATCCCAACACGTTCACCTCCGGGCCAAGCGGCTGGGTGAAGGTCGGCGCGGCGCCGAGCGTGCGCAAGACACAGACGATCAAGCTCGCCACCGGCAAGACCAAGTACCGGTACTACCTGGTGTGGATCACCAGTCTCGGTGAGCACAGCCACGTGGACGTCAACGAGATCGCGCTGTACACCTGATAGCTCGCGATCGGCGAACGTCAACTGCGGCTATCGAGTATGGGCGGAGTGCGGCGGCGGCGCGCGAGCCGAGAGTCGTGGGCGATTTTGGGTCTGTGAGACCCATTTCCTCCCAGAACCCGCTGGGTGCAGGGGGTTGTGGGCGATTTTGACTCAGGAGCAATCACTTTCTCCCACGACCCCGCCGAGAGTCCTCCGCAACGACCCGGATCGCCCGAGACGCCCTCCTCAATAGCGGCAGTTGACGTTCGTCGATGCCCCGGACACGCGTCACCAGGTCCGGTCGGGCAGCGGGGGCGCCGTCCCGGCGAGCACCGCCGCGGCGGCGGCCAACATCGGCCGCGCATGATCGGGGAAGGCCAGTTGCTCGGGGAGCTTGTCAAGGCCAAACCAGCCGAAGCCCGTTGCCTCCTCTCGATCAGGCCGGGGCTCTGCTCCCGGGTCTGAGAGCTCCATGAGGTAGGCGCTCGTGATGCAGTGCAGCTGGACGCCGTCGGGCGCAGGCGAGCCGTAGACGTCCATCCACTGCCCGATGTAGGCGGTCGCGCGGCCGCCGAGGCCGAGCTCCTCGCGCAGCTCGCGCTCGGCCGCATGCATCGGGTGCTCGGCTGCGTCGCAGAACCCGCCGGGCACGTCCCACCAGCCCCGGTAGGGCTCCATCGCGCGGCGCAGGAGCAGGACCTTGCCCGCGCGCACCACGACCGCCTCTCCGCAGGGGGCGGGGTTCAGATAGTGCTCCTGCCCGCAGACGGCGCACGTGGTGGGCGGCGTCTGCGGCAGCGCGCTGCCACACCGCCAGCAGTGGCGGACCCACCCGGGCGTGTCGATCGCCATCAGTAGCTGAGCTTGGTCTCGGCGGCGTGGCGCTCGAGGGCCAGGGCAACCAGCCGATCCAGCAGCTCCGGGTACTCGATCCCACTGGCGGCGAACAGGGACCCGAACACGCTGGTGGGCGTGAAGCCGGGCATGGTGTTCAGCTCGTTGACCAACACGTCGGACCCGATGACGAAGAAGTCGACGCGCGCCAGGCCCTGGCAGCTTGACGCCATGAACGCCTGCACGGCCAGTTCCCGGACTCGGTCGCGGACCTCGGGCTCCAGCCGGGCGGGCACCACCAGCTTCATCTGACCCTCGGTGTACTTGGCCTTGTAGTCGTACCACCCGCCCTCGCCGGCGGCCAGCATGATCTCCCCGGGCTCGGAGGCGATCGGGTCGCCGTTGCCCAGCACCGAGCATTCGACCTCGCGCCCCGCGGCGAAGGCCTCGACGATCGCGAGCGAGTCGTGGGCGAAGGCGGTCTGGAGCGCCGCCTCGAGATCGCCGGGCTCGTCGACCTTGGCGATCCCCACTGAGGAGCCCAGGCGGGCCGGCTTGACGAACGCCGGGTAGCCGAGCTCGGCCACCGCCCGCGCCGTCGCCTCCGGATCGGTCGCGTAGGCGAGCACGTCGACCGCGTGATAGCGCACCTGCGGGATGCCCTGCTCGGCCATGAGCTGCTTGAACACGACCTTGTTCATGCACAGCGCTGACGCCAGCACGCCGGCGCCGACGTAGGGCATGTCGAGGCATTCGATCAGCCCCTGGACGGTCCCGTCCTCACCGAAGGGCCCGTGCAGCACCGGGAAGACGACGTCGATGTCGGGCAGCGGCGAGCCCAGCGCCACCGTCACCGGCTCGCCGTCGCGCCGCCACACCCCGTCGCGGCCGATCAGGATCTCGGTCACCGTGTGGCCGGCCGTGCGCAGGCCGTCGGCCACCGACGCGCCCGAGGCCAGCGAGACCTCGTGCTCGGAGGAGCGCCCTCCCGCGAGGACCGCCACCCGCTGAGCCGTCATGGGCTGGGGCTGGTCGTGGTCGTGGTGGTCGTGGTCGGCGACGACGTCGTGGTCTTGGTGGTGGACGTCGACGTGGTGGAGGACGTGCTGGTCTGCTGGAACTGGCCGACGGTGATGGTGACGGTGCTCCCCTTCTTGACGGAGGAGTTTCCTCCTGGGCTCTGCGCCACGACCGTACCGTTCTTGTCCGGGTTGGAGACGATCCGGATGATCTGGCTCACCTTAAAGCCCGCGGCGTGCAGCGCGCTGGCCGCTGCCGACTGGCGGGGTCGCCGATGACGCTCGGGACCGTGGTGGTCGCGGGCGCCGTGCCCACGGTGATCGTGACCTGAGAGCCGGCGGTGGCATTGGTGTTGCCGCTGGGGTTCTGGCTGATCACGTTGCCCACGTCGGCCTGCGTCGAGGTGGGCTGAGAGTTCGCGTGGACGGTGAAGCCGGCGTTGGTCAGATCCTCGGTTGGCCTGGGTCTGGTTCTCGCCCAGGACGTTGGGAACCTTCTTCTGCGGCTGTCCGCTGGACACGAACAGGGTCACTCCGGCGCCGTGTGGCACCGACTTCGCCGTGCCCGGATTGGTGCTCGTCACCTGGCCCGCGGCGAAGCGGTTGGAGGCTCTGCGGGACCACGTTGCCGACCTTCAGGCCGGCCTTGCGTAGAACCTTGGTGGCCTGGGCCACCGACAGCCCCTGCACCGAGGGCACCGACACCTTGCCGGGGCCGCTGGAGACGCTGAGCGTCACCGTCGATCCCTTGTCGGCCTTGGTCCCGGCCGCCGGGGACTCCGACACGACGATGCCCGGGGGCCGGCGGTTGGGCACCGACACGGTGGACACCTGGAACCTGGCCTGCTCGACGGTGGTCCGCGCGGAGGCGATCTGCTGGCCGGTGACCTTGGGCACCAGGACCTGCTTGGGACGGGTGAGGAAGTACGCGGCGGCGGCGGCCCCGGCGATCAGCAACACCACGAGCAGCACCCCGCCCCACACCACCCAGCTGCTGCGCTCGCGCTCCTCGATCGGGTGCACCGCGGACATCTCACCCGACCCGTTGGTGGCCTGCGCCTGGGACTGCTGGTAGGCGGCGAGCCCGGGACTGCCGATCGCCGCACGCCGGCGGCGGCCACCGCGGCCATGCTGGCGGTGTGCTGGCCGGCCCCCGCCGAGGTGATCGCCTCGCGGCAGTGCTCGAGCACGGTGATGAGCTGGTCGGCGTCGGTGGGACGGTCGGCGGGGTTCTTGTTGAGCACCCACAGCACCGTCTGCTCGAGCTCGGGCGAGATGTTGGGGTTGAACTGGCTCGGCGGCGGGGGCGCCTCGGAGACGTGCTTGAGCGCGATCGAGACCGCCGAGTCAGCGTCGAAGGGGACGCGCCCGGTCAGCATCTCGTAGAGGACGACGCCGACCGAGTACAGGTCCGACGCAGCGTTGACCGCGCGGCCCTGCGCCTGCTCGGGGGAGAGGTACTGGGCGGTGCCCATGATCGAGCCGGTCTCCGTCATGTCCGAGGCCCCGGCGCGGGCGATGCCGAAGTCGGTGACCTTGGCGTGGCCGGAGTCGTCGACGATCACGTTGTGGGGCTTGAGATCGCGGTGGATCACCCCGCGGCGGTGCGCGAACCGGGCCGCCTTGAGGATCTGGATCGCGATGTCGATCGCCCGCAGCGAGTCCAGGGGCGCCTCGTCGCGGATGAGCTGCTTGAGCGAGCGCCCCGGCAGGTACTCCATCGCGATGTAGTAGGTGTCGTCGAAGGACCCGCGGTCATACACGCTGACGACATTCGGGTGCTGGAGGCCGGCCGCGGCCTGAGCCTCGCGGCGGAAGCGCTCGACGAAGTCGGGGTCCTGGGCGAAGCGATGGTGCAGCAGCTTGAGCGCCACCTTGCGCCCGAGTTGCTGGTCCTCGGCCAAGAAGACGTCGGCCATCCCTCCCGACCCCAGCCGCGACACGACCCGGTAGCGGCCGTCGACCATGGTGTTCGGCATGACCTCGGCCATCAGCCCGTGCCCTGCGTCCGGTCGGGGGCCTCCGGGGTCACTTGCCGTCCCCCAGCAGGGTCGTCACGATGTCGCGGGCGATCGGGGCCGCGACCTGGCCGCCGAACTCGCCCTGCGTCTTCTCGATGGTCACCGCCACCGCGACCTTGGGGTTGTCGGCCGGCGCGAAGCCGATGAACCACGGCTGGGTCAGGCCCGAGCCGGTGGCGCCGATCGACGCCGTGCCGGTCTTGCCGGCAAAGGGGATGCCCGAGCCCAGCTGCGCCGGGGTGCCGGTGCCCTCGTCGACAACGGTGCGCATCATCAGGTTGACCTCGGAGGCGGTCTTGGAGCTCATCACCTGGTGATAGACCGTGGGCCCGAACGTCCTGGCGGTGCGGCCGTCCGGATCGACCACCTTCTCTGACAGAAGCGGCTCCATCAGCTTGCCGCCGTTGGCCACCGCGGACGCCACCATCGCCATCTGCAGCGGCGTGACGAGCAGGCCGCCCTGCCCGATGCCGATGCGCCCGATGTCCTCGTTGGGGCTGCCCGGCAGGTACGGACGGCCCTTGTCGTTGAAGGGGCGGCTCGAGCGCAGCTCGTCGGCGGGCAGATCGATCGGCGGGCGCGCGTAGAAGCCGAAGCGCTTCATGTACTTGGTCATGGTGGGGCGCCCAACGTTCTCGGCCACCTGAGCGAAGACGGTGTTGACGCTGTTGGTCAGTGCCTTGGTCAATGTGATCGGGCCGTAGCTGTCGTTGTTGTCGTTCTCCAGCGGCACGCCCGAGATCGTCTTGGGCGAGTCGCCGTTGATGATCGAGTCCGGGGTGTATTTGCCGCTGTCGATCCCCGCGGTGGCGGTGACCACCTTGAACGTCGACCCGGGCGGATACTGGCCCTGGGTGGCGCGGTTGAGCTGGCAGGCGTCCGCGCAGGGGGCGCTGGGGTGGTTGTCGTCGTAGCTGGGGTTGGAGTACATCGTCAGCACCGCGCCTGTCCGTGGATCCAACGCGACCACCGACCCTGGGCGTCCGGCCAGTTCCTGGCGCGCTTGCGCCTGCGCCTTGGGGTCGAGGTAGGTGTAGAGGTCGTCGCCCTCGTTCTGATTGCCCCCGAGTGGCCCGAACACCGAGTTCAAGGTGGTCTGCGGGCCCTTGAGGTCATCGAGCCGGTACTTCTCCAGCCCGGCGGACTGGTTGGTGCGCAGGTCCGAGTAGCCGACCGGCTGGGCAAACAGCGATCCCTGCGGATAGGTGCGCAGCCAGTAACCGCTGCGCTTCTGCTTGACCGAACGCGCGAGGATGTCGCCGTCGCCGGCGAGGATCCTCCCGCGCTTGATCTTCAGCGTCGCGATCAGCGTCCGCGTGTTGAGCGGGTTGTTGTTGAGCGCGGTGGCGTCGAACACCGTCCAGCGCGTGGTCCATACCACCAGCAGCGCGAACAGCACCACGATCACCGCGAACAGCCGCCAGATCTGCCCGTTCACGGCGTCGGCCTCCGGGAGCGGTCGGAGACGAGCAGCAGCAGGGCCAGCAGAACGAAGTTGGCCACGATCGACGCGCCGCCATAGGAGACGAACGGCAGCGTGACGCCGGTGAGGGGGATCACGCGCGTGACGCCGCCGACGATGACGAAGACCTGGAGGGCGAACACCGTCGAGAGGCCGACGGCCAGCAGCGTCGAGAACGAGTCACGAGCCAGGGACGCGGTCTTGAAACCGCGGTAGACGAACAGCAGGTAGGCCACCAGGACGCCCACGGCTCCGAACAGCCCGACCTCGTTGGTGACGACCGCGTAGATCATGTCGGTCTGGGGGAACGGGATGAGCGCTGAGTGGTTCGTTCCCACGGTGAGGATCGACTCGCCGAATCCCTGACCGAACAGCCCGCCGGCAGCTTGGGCGAAGATCCCGTTGGCCACCTGGAAGCTGCCACCCACCGCGTTGTAGAGGTGGCTGTCGAACGGGTGCTGCCAGTCCTCGAAGCGCGCGTTGACATGCGGGATGTGAGTGCCCAGGTACCAGGCGCCGACAGCAAAGGCGAGCAGGCCGATGACCACGAACGAGAGACGGCCCGTGGCGACGTAGAGCATGGAGAGCAGCGCCCCGTAGAACATCAGCGACGAGCCGATGTCCGACAGCAGCAGCAGCGCGACCATGGCCACGCCCCAGATGACCAGCACCGGTCCGAAGTGCTTGAGCGGCGGTAGCGTCACCCCCAGGACCCGTCGTGCGCCCAACACCATGACCTGGCGAGTGTCACGCAGGTAGCTGGCCAGGAAGATGACCAGGCCGATCTTGGAGAACTCGGTGGGCTGGAAGCTCAGGCCTCCGGGAACCTTGATCTCCAGATAGGCGCCGTTGACCTGCTCGCCGATCCCGGGCAGGCGCGGCAGCACCAGCAGCACCAGCGACACGATGACGATCAGGTAGCGGTACTGCTCGAGCTTGCGATAGTCGCGAAAGGCGATGATCGTCACCGCGAACAGGACAAGGCCCAGCACGAACCACTGCGCCTGCTGACGGGCGTCGGTGGCGCTGATCCGGTAGACCATGACGATCCCGAAGCTGGCCAGCAGCGCCACCAGCGGGAACATGTAGGGGTCGGCGTTGGGCAGCGTGACGCGGATGAGGATGTGCCCGGCCAGGCACAGCGCCAGGAAGATGGCCCCGTAGGTGAGCGAGACGTTGGAGAGCACGTTCTCGCGCTGGATGAACACCGCGGTGAATCCGGCGGTGACGAGCAGGGCGGCCGGGATCAGGCCGAACAGCTCACGGTTGCGTGCGCTCATTGCGCGAGCTGGCCGAGCTCGGCGGCGTGCACGAGGCTGATCGCGGCCCCCTGCGAGCGCAGCTGATGGTTGAGCAGCCGCCCGCGGCGGTCGGCCGGGACGGCGCTCGCCGGGACCCCGGAGACGTAGAACTGCTCGTACATCTTGATCCCGAGCGGCAGGTCGTAGGGGAAGCCGCGGAAGATCGTGACGATCCCGTCGGAGTTGGTCCCGATGAAGAAGTACTCGCGGCTGGCCAGGTAGGCGCCGCCTCCCACCACGAAGAGGACGATCACGGTGGCGATCAGCGCCGCGATGGGCTTCATGAAGCGCGGCGGCCGCCGGCGGGCGGCCGGGGCCGGCGGGCGGCCCTGCGTTCGCGCGAGCCTCGGGCTGGCGCGGTCGCGCTCGAGCTCGGGCGGAGGGGCGGTCAGCACGCCACCGCCATCGCGGCGGGCTGCGTGGGTTCCGTCTGCCGTGGGGTTGGCGGGCTCCGTCTCCGAGGACTCGGCGGCGGCCGCGTGCCGGTCCTCGTCAGGGGCCCGGACGGGCTCCATTCCCACCACGGTGGGCTCGTCGACATCCTCGGACGGCGAGCCCGGGTGGGTGGGATCCGTCTCCTCGAGCCGGAAGAGGACGACAGTGATGTTGTCGCGCCCGCCGGCGTCGTTGGCGGCGCCGATGAGGCCGTCGGCGGCGCGGTCCAGGTTCGCCTCGCGGGAGAGGATCTGGGCGATCTGCTCCTCCCCGATCATCGAGGTGAGGCCATCCGAGCACAGCAGCACCACGTCGTCGGCGCGCATCGAGTAGGACCAGGTGTCGACTTCGACGTCGCCCTCGATGCCCAGCGCCCGGGTGATGATCGAGCGCTGAGGGTGCTCGGCGGCCTGCTCCTGGGTGAGCTTGCCCTGGCGGACGAGCTCCTCCACCAGCGAGTGGTCCTGGGTCAGCCGGGTCAGCTCGCCGTCGCGGAAGATGTAGGCGCGGCTGTCGCCGACATGCGCCACCGCCAGGTGATCGTCGTCGAGGTAGACGGCGGTGAGCGTCGTACCCATCCCGGCGTGCTCGTGCTGGGTGCGCGAGAGGTCGTAGATGTGCCGGTTGGCGGCGCGGATGCGATCCGTGAGCCGCTCCTCGGCGCTCCCTTCGTCAGGCAGCGCCTCGTGAAACTCCTCCACCGCCAGCTTGGAGGCCACCTCCCCGGCCTGGGCGCCGCCCATCCCGTCGGCGACCACGAACAGCGGAGCGCGGACAAACGCGTTGTCCTCGTTGTCGCGCCGCTGGCGCCCGGTATCGGTCTTCCAGATGGTGTCGGCTGCGCGGAGCATGCTGGACGGTTTCTAGCGCGGTGGGGGGTTGCGGTGGGCGATGAGTTGCAGCCTGCGGGTCATTGCAGATAGGAGAACTCGCTGTCGCCGATCCTGATCCGGTCGCCGTCATAGAGGGGCTGGGGACCCGACAGCGGCTCCTCGTTGAGGTAGGTGCCGTTGGTGGAGCCCAGATCCTCTATCACCAGCACGTGACCTTCACGGGTGATCCTCGCGTGTCGCGATGACGCGAACGGGTCCTCGAGGCGAATCTCGACGTCCCCGCGACCCAGAACGGCGCCATCCATGAGGTCGTAGGCGACGCCGCTCTCGTGTCCGGCAGCCCGTTCGACCAGCAATCGCGGCTCGAAGTCCTCGACGCCGCTGAGGTGCGCCGACGCGTCATACATGCCGGTCTCGTCGGGCGATGCGCCGCCGCGCTCGGGCATGGCGGGGGCGCCGCGGCCCCGCCGCAGGTCGCGGATCGCGCTCCACGCCACCCAGACGAGGAACAGGTAGAGCACGGCCAGAAAACCGAACTTCAGGCCCACCGAGACGGGCTGGAGCACCGTTGAGCCCATCAGCTATTCCAGCTCGAAGCGCAGCACGGTGGTCCCGAGCTCGATCTCGTCGCCGGGCTTGAGCACCTCGGAGCCATCGACCCGCTGCCCGTTGAGACGCGACCCATTGGTGGAGCCCAGGTCGTTGAGCACCCACGAGCCACCGCGGGGGCGGACCTCGGCGTGGTTGCGCGACACGTTGGGGTCATCGACGGTCACGTCGCACTGGCGGCTGCGGCCCATGGTCACGCCCTGAGGCCCGACGACCAGGCGTTTGCCGCCCATCAGCAACAGCGCGGTCTGCTGGCGCGCGCGGGCGCGCTCCTCCAGGGGCTCGGCGACGCGTCCGGCCGTGCTGTAGATCATCGTGCGCCCTGAGGACTCCTCCGGCGGCGGGGCCTCCTCGTCAGGCTCGGGGCTGACCACCCGCGTCTGGATCCCGAACTCCCCCAGGCCGAGCCGATCGTCGGTCTCGAACTCCACGACGGGCCGCGAGGCCAGCACCAGGCGCTCGCGGCGGGCGTGCTCGAGCAGATAGCCGGTGAGCTCTGAGATGAGCGCGTCCTCATAGTCGGCGAAGCGCTCACGGTCACGGGGCGAGAGGTAGACCCGGTACTCGTTCGGCACGTACGTGCGCGACAGCGAGAGGGTGCGGTGCTCCTCCATCTCACGGGCCAGCTTGCGCGCAATTTCGACCGGGCGCACCTCGGACCGAAAGGCACGGCTGAAGGTGCCTTCGACGAGGCCGGCGATCTTGCTCTCGATGCTTCTGAGCACACTCATCAGGTCGCCCCTCTGGGCGGATCCATGCTACGGAACTCTCGCTGGAGGGCCACCGGCGCGCAACGTCAGGCGCCACATTCGGAGCAGCGACGGGGCCAGCGCGACGGCGGCGCAGGCGACCGTGCCCACCAGCGCGGTGGAGGCGGCGCCGACCGCTTGCGTCCCGTGACCGGCCGCCATCGCCGCCCCGGTTCCCGCCACCGTGAGGCCGGCCCACACAACGACGCGTGCGACGTCGAGGACGAGCGACGCTCCGCGCACCAGCCACGGCAGGGTCACGGCGGCCAGCGCCCACACGAGCGCAGGCGCCAGCACCCCCGCCGCGATCTCGGGGCGCACAAGGTGGTCAACGGTCGCAGACAGTGAGCTCATCCAGGCATGTGGGGGCGCCACGCCGGGCGCCAGCGGCAGGTAGAGAGCCTTCCCGGCAATGGCCGAGGCCAAAAGCAGCCACACCCACCCAACCGCACCGAGCGTAGCCCGCCGCCACGGGGTAGTGGCGCGCCCGGCGAGAGCGGGCCATGCCCCGGCCAGGCCGATGAGGCCGAGGGCGGGCGCGGCGGCGCTGAGCGGCCATATCGTCGGCGCCGCCGGGGCGATGATGGTGGGCAGGACGAGCGCGAGGGCGATCACCCCCGCCGCGCCCGGCAGTTGCTCCGAGACGGCCAGCGCGGCCAGGGCGATGATCAGAGCGCCCCATCCCAGACGGGGCAGCAGCAGGACCCCGGCGGCCGCGAGCAGGCCGGCTGCCGCCGGACCGATGGGCCCGCTGTGCAGGGTGGTGCTCAGGGTGGTGGCGATGAGCCACACCGTGAGACCCGCCGCGCCGGCAGCGCCGAGAGCGCGTGGGGGCCAGGCAGGGGCCTCCGCGGTGTGCGCAGGGGCGTGTGCAGCCCTGCCGGCGCCGTCATCGGGCGGCTGGTCGCGCCACAGCCGCTCGCGCTCCTGCTCGCCGGCTGGGTTGTCGTCGTTGCGAGTGCGGAGCGTCGCCGTCCAGGCCCCCGTCACGACGCCGGGCTCGTCGCCGACCTCGTCCCGCGCGTTGGCGAGAGCGACACGCAACTGGGCGAGCGTGCCGCGGTCCCGAGGGCGGGGACGAAGCGCAAGGTCGATGCTCGCCGCCAGAGCCCGCGGGAGGTCACGGCGCTGGCGGCGCAGCGAAGGCAGGTGCATGGCCAGCCGTCGTGAGGCGTGGCCGGGACGGGAGTGGCGGGCGGGGTTGACGCCGCTCAACGCCTCGTAGATGACGAGCGCCAGCGAGTAGAGGTCCGCCGGCTCGGCGGCCTCGAGCCCCTCGGCCTGCTCCGGCGCCATGTAGGCCAGCGTGCCCAGTACGTCGCCGGTCCTGGTGAGCGCGTCACCGCCGACGACGTGCGCGACGCCGAAGTCGGTCAGCTTGGCCACCTGGGCCGGACTCGGCGGTGCCTCGGGCACCAGGACGTTGGAGGGCTTGACGTCGCGATGGACGACCCCGTGGTCGTGAGCGTGCTGGAGCGCGTCGCACAGCGCGAGCGCGATGGCGACGATGTCGCGATCGGAGAGCTGTCCCTGCTCGAGCAATGCGTCGAGAGTCGCGCCACGGACGAGCTCTGAGACCAGGTAGGCGCCCTCGTCGTCGACCGCAGCCTCATACAGGGTGACGATGGCGGGATGGGAGAGCCGGGCGGCGGCGCGGGCCTCACGCTCGAAACGGCCGCCGACAATGCGCTCCCGAGGCAGGATCTTGACCGCGACCTCACGCTCGAGGCGCTCGTCACGAGCCATCCAGACGGTCCCGAACGCGCCGGCGCCGAGCCGGCGTTGAGGCGGTAGCGGTCGAGCACGAGCGGTGCAGACGACGCAGCGGTCGCTTTGGAGGTCAGATGGCGGGTGGCCAACGTGCGGGTACGGGCCGTCGATGGCTCATCGGAGCGCATGGGAGCGCTTTTCGGTGTCGGCGAGGTGGTCCCTGCGCACGCAACTGGAGCGCGGCCCGGAGCTGGTCCGGGCGGACGCGATTTCGAGCGCAACTCTTTCCCGCGCGCGTGGTTGGGATTTTGTGAATCCAGCCGCACCGGAGGTCATACTGCGCACTTCCACCGGCACAGCAAGGAGCGGTACCGCTTGTCGTTCTTCGACGAGGTCGACGAACCACCTCGGACAGAGCCTCGTACGACCCCTCGCACGACGTCCCGCACTGGATCACGCGGCCGTCGCCCATCAGGCCCTGGAGGCGGGAGTCGCCGTCCGCCGAGCGGCGATCAGCAGACGATCCAGGTTCGCCGCGCCGTGGCGATCATCGTCGTCATCATCGTCATCGTTCTCGTGGCCGTCCTCGTCCACGGTTGCCAGGTCAACGCGACCAACTCGGCGCTGCAGGACTACACCAACAGCGTCTCCTCGCTCAACCAGCAGTCCGTCGCCAACGGCAAGCAGCTGTTCACGCAGCTGTCCCAGGCCTCGAGTTCAGGCTCCGGCACCAGCGTCCAGCACGAGATCAACCAGGTCCTCAATGACGAGAAGAACGTCTACAAGAAGGCCACGGAGGCGAGCGTTCCCGATCAGGTCAAGAGCGGGAACACGTACTTCTTGAACGCGCTGAAGATGCGCGTCGATGGGGTCAGTGGCATCGCCGATGAGATCCAGCCCGCGCTGTCCAGCAACGCGACGGAGGCCAACGTCAACGCGCTGGCCGCCGAGACGGCGAGGTTCTACGCCTCCGACGTCGTCTACAAGGACTATGCCCTGCCGCAGATCTACAGCGCGCTGCACTCCGCGGGCACCCGCTTCAGCCCCATCAACGGCGACCAGTTCTTACCCAACGTCGCAGTGGGTGCTGCCCAGCTTCCTGGCCTCCGAGCTGGGCGTCGAACGTTCCCGGCGCCCAGTCCACCAAGGTCGCGCCGGGCCTTCACGGCCATTCGCTCACGTCAGTGAGCGTCAACGGCACGACCCTGCAGACGGGGGCGACCAACACCCTGGCGTCCAGCCCGACCCCGTCCTTCACGCTGGACTTCAACAACGGCGGCACCAACAACGAGCACAACGTCAAGTGCAAGGTGTCGATCAACGGCATCGAGCGTGAGCGGGACCGCGACCGTGCCCGAGACCTTCGCGGGCAAGAACGCCACATGCACGGTCAAGCTCAATGCCGCTCCGCCCGCCGGGACGCAGAGCGTCGTGGCCACGATCGAGCCGGTCCCGGGCGAGAAGAACAAGGACAACAACACGATCACCTACACGGTCACGTTCCAGTAGCTCCGGCGAGTCGGGGCCGGCCGCCTGCGCGTCCTCGCGACCCTGACCGCCCTCCGGCCCTGGGCCTATTCTTCGTTCGGTGCACGACCTGACCAGTACCGTCGGCATCGTGGCGATCGCGGCGGGCGCGGTTGCCGTGGTCGCCTTGCTCACCACCATCGTTCTCGCCTTCCGGCTATCGCGCGTGCGCTCGGAGCAGCGGGCCGTCCTCGGCGACCGCCGCGAGGACCTCGTGGCCCACGCCGCTTCGCTGCGCAGCCAGTTCGAGGCGCTGCACCAATACGTGCGAGGACGTCTCGGGGCACATGGATCAGCGCATGACGACTGCCGAGCAACGCCTCGACGGCGCCATCGCCTACACGTCGCTGGTCCGCTACGACGCCTACGGGGAGATGTCCGGTCATCAGTCGATGTCGATCGCGCTGCTCGATTCGACCCGTTCCGGGGTGGTGCTCTCCGTGATCCAGCACCGCGACCAGGCCCGGCTCTACGCCAAACAGGTCCACGCCGGCCGCGGCGAGCTGGAGCTCTCGCCCGAGGAGGAGGAAGCGATCAAGCTCGCCCTGCAGGGCGGTGGTGCGGCGGAACGCGCGGCGGAGCTCCGCAGCAAGCCGGCGGCGTCGCCTCCACCCGCTAGTGGGCGCTCCCGCGGGTCAGCAGATGCGGGCCGGCTACTTCGGTCCCGAGGGGACCCACACTCAGGAGGCGCTGCTGGCCGACACCGCGGGCCTGGAGCTGGACACCGTGCCTCTGGCCACGATCTACGACACGGTGATGGCCGTCCACGAGGGCATCGTCGACACCGCGCTGGTCCCGATCGAGAACTCGCTGGAGGGCTCGGTCAACGCCACGCTCGACGCGCTGGCGATGGAGACCGACGACGTGATGATCGTCGGCGAGGTCGTTCAGCCGATCCGCCACTGCCTCATCGCGCGGACCTCCCTCGAGCTCTCGGAGATCGAGACGGTCGTCTCGCACCCCCAGGCCAACGCCCAGTGCGCGCGCTTCATCCGCACCCGCCTGCCGCAGGCCCAGGTGATGGCGGGCAGCTCGACGGCCGACGCGGTGCGCGTCGTGGCCGAGCACGACGGTCCATGGGCGGCGCTGGGCAACCGCCTGGCCGCCGAGCGCTACGGCTGCCTGGTCCTGCGCGCCGGGGTCGAGGATGTCGCCGAGAACGAGACCCGATTCGTGTGGCTGGCGCGGACGGGTACCGCTCCGGGCGGCCCGCGCGTGCTTGCCTCGCGGGTCGCCGCCGCTGGGGCCGTGGAAGACCGCGATCGTGTTCTGGGGCCTGGGCTCAGAGGCGCCGGGATGGCTGGTCGCGTGCCTGTCGGAGTTCGCCGAGCGCGGCGTCAACCTCACCCGGATCGAGTCCCGGCCGCGCAAGCAGGGCCTGGGTCGCTACATGTTCTTCGTCGACATGGAGGGCCACGAGGAGGACGGCGCAATCGCCGCCGGCCTGACGGGGCTGCGCGCGCCGACGTGGAGCGGCTGAAGGTCCTCGGGCTGCTACCCGTCCGCCTGAGCGCCGGTCGCCGCCGATCGGCATCGGTAGACTGGGCGCCGGTAACTGCCAGGCGCCTATGGCCACCTCCGTAACACCAGAGCCATTGGGGTCCGCGCCGCATTCTGAGCACCAGCGGCGCGGGCGGGAGGTCGGACGGGTGCTCGTATTGAACGCGACGTACGAACCGATCAACGTGTGCACGGTCCGGCGCGCGGTCGTCCTGCTGCTCAAGGACAAGGCCGAGATGATCGAGCGCGCCGAATGGGAGCTGCACTCGGCCACCTCGACGATGGCGCGGCCCGGTCGTCATCCGGCTGGTCAGCTACGTGCGCATCCCGCGCGACACCCACCGGCGCAAGATCACCCGCCGCGCCGTCTTCGCCCGCGACGACTGGACCTGCCAGTACTGCGGCAGCCGCTCCAACCTCACCGTCGACCACGTCGTGCCGCGGTCCAAGGGCGGGCCGTCGAGCTGGGAGAACATCGTCGCCTCGTGCGCGCCGTGCAACCGCCGCAAGGGCAACTCCCTGCCGCGGCAGGTCGGCATGCACCTCAGCCGCGAGCCGCGCACGCCCAACCCCAACGTGTTCATCCAGGTCGCCAGCCCCACGATCCCGGCGGCCTGGCGGGCCTACCTGGCCGCCGCCTGAGCTCGCCCGCGGTCATCTTCCACATCACCGCTCCGGGCGAGTGGGACGTCGCGCCCTGCCCACCGGCCGCTATGTCGCCGGCCGCCGGTTCGACGCTGACGGCTTCATCCACCTCTCCACGCGCGATCAGGTGCGTCCGCGTCGCCAACGCACGCTTCGCCGGCGCCCGCGATCTCGTCCTCGCTGTGCGTTGCCGTCGAGCGGCTCGAGCGCGCCGCTGCGCTACGAGCGCGGCGACGCGGGCTAAGCGCGAGCTGCTTCCCACCACCTGTACGGGCCGCTGAGACGGACCGGCGGCCGTGCTCCCAGGCGGCGCCGACGGTCGCCACGCCGCCCGGAGCGGTGCTGTGGACGATGTTCGCGGCGCGCTCAGGCGGCGTAGCGCTCGGCGGCGCGCGCCTTGGCCTTCGCGGCCTCGACCTCGCGGTTCTTGGGCGGCGCGTTGGTCGTCAGCGCCGCCAGCAGGCGCGTCGACACCTCGGTGACCTCGCGCACGGCCGCGTGGAAGGCCTCTTCGTTGGCCTTGGAGGGCTTGGTGGAGCCGCTGATCTTGCGTACGTACTGCAGCGCAGCGGCCTCGATCTCCTCGGGGCTGGCCGGGGGCTCGAAGTTGTGGAGCGTTCGGATGTTTCGGCACATGCCCCGATCGTAACGCCCGCGCGCCGTGGGTCCCCGGACGTCGTGCGCTCCCGCCCTTAACGTGCGAAGGGCGCCGCTCGACAACGGCGCCCTTCACAATCTGGCTGCTGTACCGCCGCGAGCCGTTAGTGCCGGAGGGACGAATCCCGGGCGCTCGAAGACGGCGGTGTCGCGGGTTGGACTCCGCTAAGCGGGGTCAGCCTCCGACCTAGCGGCCGGACACCTCCAGGGTCCCGCAAAAACTGTCAGACAAGTTCGGACCACCTCCTTTCTCTGGTACTCAGGAGGTTAGCGAATCCGCCCGGCGGAAGCCGCTGCTTTTGAGCAAGCGCCGGTCCCGGCTATGCCGTCGCGCCTCCTGGGCTTGGGGCGGCAGCCACCCGGTCGATCCGCCGGGGGTGAGCGTCAGCTACTCCTCGTCGGGCGCCGGGCCGTCATCGGCGACATCCGCGTCCGGGTCCGGCTCGTTGACCTGGTCCGGAGCGTCCTGCGCGGATCCGCCGCCGCGGCGTCGGCAACGACGTCGTCGTCGGCCACGGAGACCGGACCGTCGTCGGCCACCTTCGCCGCGGTCTCGGCCTCGGACTCCACGACGAGCGCGACTGCGCTCACCTGGTCCTCATCGCGGATGTTCATCACGCGGACGCCGGTGGCAGCCCGGCCCTGCTGGCTGATCCCGCGTACCGCCGTGCGCTGGACCATGCCCTCCTGGGAGATGAACACGAGCTCCTGGTGCTCGCGCACCACCAGCGCGCCGCCGAGCGCGCCCTTGCTCTCGGTGAGCTTGATCGTCATGACGCCCTTGGCGCCCCGCGACGTCTTGCGATATTGGTCGATCCGGGTGCGCTTGCCGTAGCCGTTCTCGGTGACGACGAGCAACTCCTGGTCGTCGCGAGCGACGTCCATCGCGATCACCTCTCCGTGGTCGCCAACGTCCATGCCGCGGACGCCGCTCGTGTCGCGGCCCATCGCGCGGGCATCGGATTCGGCGAACCGAACCGCCAGCCCCGCCCGCGAGACCATGATCACCTCGTCGCCATCATCGACCCGGCGCACGGCGATCAGCTCGTCGTCGTCGCGGATGTTGATGGCGATGATGCCGTCGGCCTTGATCGGCGTGTTGTACGCCAGGAACGCGGTCTTCTTGATCTGACCGTCACGCGTGGCGAACACCAGGTACTTGCCCTCGGTGAAGTCGCGCGTGGACAGCACCGACTGGACCCGCTCGCCCTCACGCAATGGCAGCAGGTTGACCAGCGCGCGACCCTTGGCGGTGCGCGAGGCCTCGGGCAGCTCATACACCTTGAGCCGGTAGACCTTCCCGCGGTTGGTGAAGAACAGCAGGTAGTCGTGGGTGGAGGTGACGAACAGGTGCTCGATGTAGTCGTCGTCCTTCATGTCCATGCCGGTGACGCCGACCCCGCCGCGACGCTGCTGGCGGTAGGTCGAGAGCGGCAGTGACTTGATGTAGCCCGAGTGGGTGATCGAGATCACCATCTGCTGGTCGGCGATCAGGTCCTCGATGTCGATCTCGCCCTCGGCATGGGTGATCTCGGTGCGGCGCTCGTCGCCGTAGGCGTCGGCGATCTCGGTGAGCTCGTCCTTGATGAGGTCCAGGACACGCTGCTCGTCGCCCAGGATCTCGCGCAGCTCCTTGATCCGCTCGGTCAGGTCGGCGTGCTCCTGCTTGATCTTGTCGGCCTCCAGCGCGGTGAGCCGGCTCAGCGTCAGCTGGAGGATCGCCTGGGCCTGGATCACCGAGAGCTCGAAGCGCTCGACCAGGCCGGCGCGAGCGGCTTCGCTGTCGCGCGAACCGCGGATCAGCGCGATCACCTCGTCGAGGTTGGCCAGCGCGATGAGCTGTCCCTCGAGCACGTGCGCGCGCTCCTCGGAGCGGCGCAGCTCGTACTTGGTGCGGCGAACGATGACCTCGCGCTGGTGGTCGACGTAGTGGCCGATGACCTCGCGCAGCGACAGCGTGCGGGGCACGTTGTCGACGAGCGCGACCATGTTGACGCCGAACGTCGTCTGCATCGGCGTGTGCTTGTGCAGCTTGTTGAGCACCACCTTGGGGATCGCGTCGCGCTTGAGCTCGATCACGAGCCGCATGCCGCGGCGGTCGGACTCGTCCCGGACGTCGGTGATCTCAGGGATCTTCTTCTCGTGGACGAGGTCGGCGATCTTCTCGATCAGGCCGCCATCGCCGCCCTTGCGCACCTGGAAGGGCAGCTCGGTGACGATGATCGCCTCCTTGCCCTGGCCGATCGGCTCGATGTGCGCCTTGGCCTGGACCCGGACGCGGCCGCGGCCGGTGGCATACGCGTCACGGATGCCCTCGCGGCCGAGGATGGTGCCCGCGGTCGGGAAGTCGGGGCCCTTGATGTGCCGCATCAGGCCCTCGACGTCGATCTGCGGATCGTCGATGTAGGCGATCGTGGCGGCGACGACCTCGCGGAGGTTGTGCGGCGGGATGTTGGTGGCCATCCCGACGGCGATCCCGGAGCCCCCGTTGACCAGGAGGTTCGGGAATCGCGCCGGCAGCACGACCGGCTCCTGCCGCGTCCCGTCGTAGGTGGGTGCGAAGTCGACGGTCTCGGCGTCGATGTCGCGCAGCATCTCGGTGGCCAGGCGCTCCAGGCGGGCCTCGGTGTAGCGCATGGCTGCCGCGCCCCAGCCGTCGATGTTGCCGAAGTTGCCGTGGCCGTCGACCAGCGGGTAGCGCATCGAGAAGTCCTGCGCCATCCGGGCGAGCGTGTCGTAGATCGCCGAATCGCCGTGGGGATGGAACTTGCCCATCACCTCGCCGACGATCTGGGCGCACTTGACGTGCTTGCGGTTGGGCTGCAGGCCCAGCTCGTTCATCACGTGCAGGACGCGGCGGTGGACCGGCTTCAGGCCGTCGCGGACGTCGGGCAGCGCACGCCCGACGATGACCGACATGGCGTAATCGAGATACGCGGAGCGCATCTCCTCCTCGAGCCCGCGTGGCTCGATGTTGCCGCCGCCGATGGTGTCGATCGCTGACATGTCTTACCTCACGTTGGGGGTACTGGTTGGGGTGGTGGGGGTGGGTGGGTGAGCCCATCACGTGTCCAGGGTCGCGAGGCGCGCGTTCTCTTCGATGAAGGCGCGTCGCGGCTCCACTTGGTCCCCCATCAGCATCGAGAACACCAGGTCAGCGGAGGCGGCGTCCTCCATCGTGACCTGCACCAGCGTCCGGGTCTCCGGATCCATCGTCGTCTCCCGCAACTCCTCGGCGTCCATCTCGCCCAGGCCCTTGAAGCGGTAGTAGTCGATGCCCTTCTGGGCGATCGCCAGCACCTCGTCGTGCAGCTCCTCGAAGCTCGCCGGCCTCGGTGAACGGTGTCGCCGAGCGCCACCTTGAACGGCGGCGTGCCCGGTGAGCTCGTCCAGGTCGCGGTGCACGTCGGCCAGCCGGTGGTACTCGTTGGCCTCGAGCGCCGCGCGGCGGACGTGGTGCGTGGTGGCCAGGCCGGTCTTGGCCTCGATCGTGCGGACGACGAGCTCCTCCGGCCGCTCCTCGATCAGCGGTCAGCTTGTAGGCGCGACCGTCGCCGTTTGCCTCACTCGCGGCGACATGGCGCAGCAGCGCGGGAACGTCGGTGATCTGCTCCTCGAGCATCCGTGCCTGCTGCATGAAGGACACGACCCCGTGGCCGTGCGCAGCGCGCAGCGCCGACGCCCAGCCCTCGTACTGCTTGAGCAGCCGGGTGAAGCGCTTCCACCGCGCCTCGGTGAGCTTGAACGGCCTTGCCGTTGCTGATCGGAGATCTCGAGCTTCTCGAACTTGTCGCCGAGCAGGATGTCCTCGAGCTCGGTCTCGCGCTCGATGTAGCGGTGCTTCTGACCCCGCGTCAGCCGGTACAGCGGCGGCTTGGCGATGTAGACGTAGCCGGCCTCGATCAGCGGCTGCATCTCGCGGAACAGCAGCGTGAGCGCCAGCGTCCGGATGTGGGCGCCGTCGACATCGGCGTCGGTGAGCAGCACGATCTTGTGGTAGCGCGCCCTCTCGATGTCGAACTCGTCGCGCACACCGGTCCCGATCGCGGTGATCAGCGCCTGGACCTCGTTGTTGGCCAGCACCTTGTCGATGCGGCTCTTCTCGACGTTGAGGATCTTGCCGCGCAGCGGGAGGATCGCCTGGGTGTTGCGATCGCGCGCGCTGACCGCCGAGCCGCCGGCCGAGTCGCCCTCGACCACGAACAACTCCGCCAGCGACGGGTCCTTGACCGAGCAGTCGGCGAGCTTGCCGGGCAGCGTCGAGTTCTCCAGCGCCGACTTGCGGCGGGTGAGGTCACGCGCCTTGCGCGCGGCGGCTCGCGCCTGAGCGGCGGACACCGCCTTCTTGATCACCTGCGCGGCGTCCTGAGGGTTCTCCTCCAGGAACTCCGACAGCCGGGCGTTGACCACCGACTGCACGAACCCCGCCATGCCCGGGTTGCCGAGCTTGGTCTTGGTCTGACCCTCGAACTGAGGGTCGGTGAGCTTCGCGGAGATGACCGCGGTCAGCCCCTCGCGCACGTCCTCGCCGGTGAGGTTGTCGTCCTTCTCCTTGAGGAAGCCCTTGCTCGCGCGCGTAGCGGTTCAGGACACCGGTCAGCGCCGAGCGGAAGCCCGAGAGATGGGAGCCGCCCTCGATCGTGTTGATGTTGTTGGCGAACGAGAACACCGACTCCTGGTAGGAGGAGTTCCACTGCATCGCGACCTCGACGGCGCCCTCGTGAGCTGTCGCCCTCGAAGGAGATGATGTTCTTCTGGATCGGGTCCTTGTTCTGGTTCAGGTAGGCGACGAAGTCGTCGATCCCGCCCTCGTACTGGAACTCGACCCGCTTGCCCTCGTCACGCTCGTCGACGATCGTGATCTTGAGGCCGCGGGTGAGGAACGCGGTGTCGCGCATCCGCTCCTCGATGACGGTGAAGTCGATCTCGAGTGACTCGAAGATCTCGGCGTCGGGCAGGAAGGTGATCGTGGTGCCGGTCTCCTAGGTGGCCTCGCCCTTGACCAGGTCGCCCTGGGGCTTGCCGCGCGCGTAGGACTGGCGGAAGACGTGACCGTCGCGGCGGATCTCGACGTCGAGGCGCTCGGACAGCGCGTTGACGACCGAGACGCCGACGCCGTGCAGGCCACCGGAGACCTTGTAGCCACCGCCGTCGCCGAACTTGCCGCCGGCGTGCAGCACGGTCAGTACGACCTCGACCGCCGGGCGCTGCTCCTTGGCCATGATCGCGACGGGGATCCCGCGGCCGTCGTCGACGACCGTGACCGAGTTGTCGGGATGGATCGTGACGATGACCTCGGTGCAGTGGCCGGCCAGCGCCTCGTCGACGGAGTTGTCGACGACCTCGTAGATGAGGTGGTGCAGGCCGCGCACACCGGTGGAGCCGATGTACATGCCCGGTCGCTTACGGACCGCCTCGAGGCCCTCGAGAACGGTGATGTCCTGTGCGTCGTAACTGGAATTGCCAGCGCCCGTGCGGGCGCCCTCGTCGTTCGCCACGATCCTCCGATGACGTTGACACGCCCCGGTCCCGCGCCACGCGAGGCGCGCCGGGGCGTGAGGAATGGTGTACAGAACAATAGCACAGGGACCGGCCGAAACGGCCTCGGCGGCCGCCACCCTTTTGCCTGCAAAACGCGCGAAAAACGTCGTCGCTGAAGCGCGGCGCTCAGCGACCTCCGGCGACGCACCGCAGCCGCTGAGATCGCTCCCGATGCAAGCGCCTCGTTGAGCCGCTCGAGTATGGCCACGGACATCAGGTCGAGCTCCTGGGCCCAGACCGACGCCGAGCAGGAGACCGTGACCACCCCGCCGCGCTCGGCGGTCGGCTGCCGCCTGAGCCGCGATCGAAGGCCCGACGACCGCCGGCCAGGCCCGCTGCACCTCGGCGAGCAGCGTCTCCGGCGCCAGTTCGTCGGCGAGGACGCTCGAGCGCCGCCTCCATCGACCGTGGGGACCGCCGGTAGGGGCGTCATCCGCGCGCCGCCGCCATCGCCTCGGTCACGACCTGGCCGTCGGCGACCTCCAGGCGCATGACCCCCGTCCTCCTCGGCGCCCGGGACCTGCTCGAGATCGGTGGCGGTGATCACCGACTGGCCGCTCGCCGGCGCGCAGCAGGTCGACCAGCGCGCGGCGGCGCTGGCGGTCGAGCTCGCTCATCACGTCGTCGAGCAGCATCAGCGGCGGCGCTCTGGCGGCGCGCGGCCAGGGCCTCGCGCTCGGCCAGCAGCAGCGCGAGCAGCGCCAGCCGCTGCTGACCCTGGGAGCCGTAGGCGCGCAGCTCCCGGCCCTCGCGCGTGGCCCGAGATCGTCGCGGTGCGGGCCGTGGCCGGTGAAGCCGCGCTCGAGGTCGCCGTCGATGCGCTCGCGCAGCTCCGCGGCGCAGTTCCTCCGCGCGTGGTCGCCTTCGAGCGCGGCCGGTAGCGCATCGCCGGCTCGCCGTCGAGCCCGAGATCCGCGCAGCAGCGGCCGAAGGCCTCGGCGATCGCATCGATCGGCGGCCCGGCGGTCGCTCATCAGCGCGAGCCCGTGCTGCGCCAGCTGCGCGTCCCAGCTGTGCAGCGAGTTGCGGCTGCCGACGCCCGATCTGATCCGGGCGATGAGCGCGTTGCGCTGCGCCAGCGACTGTGCGTAGGTCCGCCGAGTGGCGACGCGCGCCGGCCACAGCGCCGGCGACGAACTGGTCCAGGTGCGCGCGGCGCAGCGAGGGCGCGCCCTTGATCAGCTCCAGGCGGTCGGGCAGGAACACGCTGACCAGCGGCCGCTCGGAGACCTCGACCAGGCGCTCGACGTTGGCGCCGTCGACCCGCATCCGCTTGGGCTCGCCCGGGCGCGAAGCCGACCGACAGCTCGTGCGCCCCGTCCTCGGCCTCGGCCGCGACCACGACGCGGGTGGCGCTGCTCGCCGAAGCGGACCACCTCGCGCTCGTTGGTGGTCCGGCACGAGCGGCCGGTGCAGCCGAAGTACAGCGCCTCGAGCAGGTTCGTCTTGCCGGCGCCATTGGGGCCGGTGATGACGGTCAGGCCGGCCCGAAGTCCGCGCTCGCGTCGTGGTAGCCGCGGAAGTCACGGACGCTGACGCGCACGACCCGCACGCCGAACCCGCTCGCCCCGCCTAGACGTTGAGCCTGATCGGCATGATCAGGTACCGGAAGCGGCTCTCGTCGGCGGCCTCGATCAGCCCGGGCCGCAGCGGGCTGATCAGCTTCAGCAGGACGTCGCCCTCCTCGATCGCCTCCAGGCCGGCGCGGAGGAACTCGGGGTTGAAGCCGATCTCCAGCGGCTCGCCCTGGAAGGCGACCGGCATCGACTCCGAGGCCTCGCCGACGTCCGGCGTCTGGGCCGACACCGTCAGCTCGCCCTGGTGCGAAGGCGAGCCGCAAGCGGCGCGTTCTTCTGGGCCAGCAGGCTGATGCGGCGCACGACATCGGTGAACTCGCCGCCGGCGAGGCGCAGCTCGTGCTCGAAGCTCTCGGGCAGCAGTTGCCGGTAGTTGGGGAACTGGCCGTCGATCAGCCGCGAGGAGAGCACCACGCGGCCGAGCGTGAACAGCACCTGGTTCTGGCGGACGCTGACGCTCAGCGATGCGTCCTCGCCGTGGCCGACGAGGCGGGCCAGCTCCTGCAGCGCCCGGGCCGGCACGTTGACCTCGAAGCCGGAGGACAGCGGCGATCTCGAGCGTCGTCTCCTTGACGCTCAGCCGGTAGGAGTCGGTCGCGACCATCCGCAGCTCGCGCTCGGAGGCCGAGACGAGGATCCCGGTGAGCACCGGGCGCGTCTCGTCGCGCGAGGCCGAGCCGGCGACCTTCAGCGCGGTCGCCACGAAGGCGTCGGCCGGAAGCTCGACCGCCGACTCGGCGCTCGGGCTCCGGGAACGGAGGGAAGTCGTCGCCGCGCAGCGTGCGGATGTGGAAGCGTGGCGTTGCCGGACACGAGCTCGACGTCCTGCTCGGCGGAGCGGAGCTCGAGCGTGACGGCGGCCGCGGGCAGCGAGCGGACGACGTCGAGCATGCAGCCGGGCCGGGAGGACGACCGTGCCCTCGCGGGTCGACCTCGGCCTCGAGCGGAACGCGCAGGCCGACGTCCATGTCGGTGGCGCGCAGCTCGCAGCCCGTCCTGCGTGGCGGCAAGTTGGACGCCGGACAGCGCCTGGATCGCACTGCGCGTCGAGGCGACTCTGCTGACGGTCTGCAGCTGGGCGAGCAGGACGTCGCGCTCGAGGGAGATCTTCACGATGAATACCTCTGAGAAGGAATTAGAAGTCATAGGGGGAACAGAAGCTGTGGAGAAGTGCGCGATCTCCGCAAATAGCGGGGAAGTTGCTGTTGAAGGCCGACAGGCAAGTCTGTCAACAGTTGCGGTCGGCTTGACGCGCGGAGACGAGCGCTCGACAGGCTGGCGAGCTCGTCGACAGCATGTTGATCGTTGTTCAGGCGCTCGGAGACGCGCTTGCAGGCATGGAGGACGGTGGCGTGGTTGCGCCCGCCGAAGGCGCTGGCCGATGGTCTGGCAGCGAGGCACCGGTGAGGTCGCGCGCGAGGTGGATGGCCACCTGGCGCGGCCAGGCGATCGGCGCTGACGCGACTGGCGAGATGAGCTCCTCGACCGACAGCCTGAAGTGGGCGGCGACGATCGCCTGGACCTCGTCGATCGAGGGCGGACCGGCTGCTCGCCGCTGAGCGGGTACATGGCGTCCAGCACCTCGGCGGTGAGGGCAAGGTCGATCGGGCGCTGGGTGAGGGAGTGGAAGGCCACGACCCGGATCAGCGCGCCCTCGAGCGCGCGGACGTTGTCGGTGACGCGGTCGGCGATGAGGTCGAGCACGGCGGGATCGGCGATGGCGATGTGGTCCAGCGCGGCGCGCTTGCGCAGGATCGTCACGCGAGTGGCGTGGTCGGGGGGCTTGATGTCGGCGACGAGGCCGGCCTCGAAGCGCTCGCGCAGCCGCTGCTCGATCGCGACGAGCGCCCGCGGGAGGCGGTCGCAGGTGAGCACCAGCTGCCGGCCGTTCTCGTAGAGCGCGTTGAAGGTGTGGAAGAACTCCTCCTCGGTCGTGGCCTTGCTGGCCAGGAACTGGACGTCGTCGATGAGCAGGACGTCGGCGTCGCGGTAGGCGTGCTTGAAGGGGCCGAGTGACTTGCGTGCTCAGCGCGCTGATGAAGTGGTTGGTGAAGGCCTCGGCGGTCGTGTAGCGGACCGTCGTGCCGCCGCCGTAGGCGGCGACGTAGTTGCCGATCGCGTGGAGAAGGTGGGTCTTGCCCAGGCCCGGGGGCGCATGGAGAAACAGCGGGTTGTAGGCCTGGCCGGGGAACTCGGCGACGGCGAGCGCGGCGGCGTGGGCCAGACGGTTGCCCTCGCCGATGACGAACTGCTCGAAGCGGTAGCGGGGGTTGAGCGTCGCCGCGGGCGGCGTCGGGTGCCGGGAGATCGCCTGGCGGATGCGTGGCGACTCGGACGCGGATGCCGGTCGAAGACGACCCGCGTCTGCGCGCCGAGGATCTGGCGTACGCAGCGGTCGAGCACGGGCCCGAAGCGGTCCGGCCAGCCACTTCTGGGTCGCCTGCGGGCGCCGCGAGCAGCAGAACGTCGCCGTCGAAGGACTCGAGCTCGATCGGGGCCAACCAGATCTCGTATGCCGAGGTGCCGACGAGCCGCGCGAGCTCCGCTCGGATCGCGCGCCATGCGGACACGGCGTCTGGTTGCGCGGGCAGCGACAAGCGAGCTCCTCCCGGGAGCGTTCAAGGACGATGGGCGAGGGCCCGGGCGGAAATCGACCCGGGGGTCGGCGAATATACCAACGGCGCTGCGGGTCGCCTCGGGGGTTCTCGGGGGCGTTGGCGCAAAGCGCGGGAAAAAGCTCCACGGGAGCGCCCGCGAGGTCGGGGTCTCGCGACGCTCGAACTGCAGCCGCCGAGTGCGCCTCAGGCGCGTGCGTATACTCCGACGTTCGCTCCCTCTTCGCGGGACCTCTCTGAGATGAAACGTACTTACCAGCCAAAGAAGCGCAAGCGCGCTCGTACCCACGGCTTTCGCGCCCGCATGCAGACGCGCGCGGGGCGTCTGACGCTCAAGCGACGGCGCGCAAAGGGACGCAAGCGCCTGACGGTCTGATGTCCCGCGGGTGGGCGGGATCGGTGTCCGCGCAGCGGCCAGGGCGGGGAAGGCTTTCGCGCAGCGCAGAGTTCGACCGGGTGTTCCGGCAGGGCCGTTCGCATGCCGGCCGCGACCTCGTGCTCTACGTGTTCCCGCGTGGCGATGAGGAGCCGCGCCCGCGTCTGGGGCTGTCGGTGTCGCGCAAGGTGGGCGGCGCGGTGGAGCGCAACCGCGTCAAGCGGCTGTTGCGTGAGGCGTTCGCGCGCGAGGGCGAGCGGCTGCCGGCTGGCACCGACGCCGTCGTGATCGCGCGGCAGGGCGCGCGGGAGCTGGCCGAGCGCGATGGGCTGGCGGGGATCCAGAGCGCGCTGGGCGAGTTGGTGGACAAGGTGCCGGGCGCGACTACGTCGCCGGCGCCGAGCGACGCAGGAGAGACGGCCGGCCGCGATGACGCGTGCTGCGCCGCATGCGCTGGTCCGTCTGCCGATCCGCGCCTATCAGCTGCTGCTCTCGCCACTGCTCGGACCAGCGCTGCAAGTACTACCCGTCGTGCTCTGAGTACGCCGCGCAGGCGATCCAGCGATACGGCATACTCCGCGGACTCGTCCTGGCCGGCTGGAGGCTTCTGCGCTGCAACCCGTGGAGCCGTGGGGGCTTTGACCCCGTCGAGGAGCAACGGCTGTTCAAGCCCCGAGCCGCCGCCCCGACTGCCTGACCATGCTGCTCGTCACCGCCAACATCTTCCAGCCGCTGATCGACGTCTTCGAGTCGGTCCTGAAGTTCTTCCACAACAGCGTGGGGATCCCCTGGGGCTGGGCGATCGTGCTGCTCACGATCTGCGTGCGCGCGATCCTGGTGCCGCTGACGGTCAGGCAGATCCGCTCGATGGCGCGGATGCAGCAACTGGCGCCCGAGATGAAGGCCATCCAGGCCAAGTACAAGGACGACAAGCAGCGCCAGCAGCAGGAGATGATGAAGTTCTACAAGGAGAACAACGTCAACCCGTTGGCCTCCTGCCTCCCGCTGGCGGCGCAGCTGCCGGTGTTCATCTCGCTGTATTACATGCTGCGCCAGAGCCTGCGCACCGACATCTGCCCGGCGTGGCAGAGGTTCAACAACCACGGCGTGCTCAGTACGGCGCACACCGTTCCGTGCGGGAGTCACGGCCAGTCGGGCTTCCTCTTCATCGGGGATATCACCGACAAGGCGACCGGCGCGACGCTGGTCGTCCTGATCATCCTCTACGTCGGAACGCAGCTGGGCTCCAGCCTGATGATGTCCGGCGCGATGACCGACCGCACGCAGCGGCAGATCATGCTGTTCATGCCGCTGCTGTTCGTGATCTTCGTGATCCGGTTCCCGGCCGGCGTGCTCGTGTACTGGATCACCACCAACCTGTGGACGATCGGCCAGCAGTACGTGGTCAAGCGCCGGATCGGGCCTCTGCGCCCGGCCACGCCGGGCGGAACCCCGCCCGCTGGCGGTGGTGGTGGCTCATCGGGAGGCGGCGGTCCGCCGAAATCCGGTCCCAACGGCTCCGGTGGCTCCGGCGGTGGCCTGGGGGCGCTGATCCGCAAGCCCAAGGAGCCAGAGGCCGAGAAGGAGCCCGTGGCGGCGGGCGCGCGCGGCGGCGCCCCGCCGAAGCCCCCGCGCAAGAAGAAGAAACGTTCGGGCCGGCGGAGGTAGAAGATGTCGGTGAGTTCAGACGCTGCCGCCGAGCGCGTGCGCGAGTTGATGGAGCGGATCGCCGGAGCAGCCGGCGTCGAGGCGACGGTCGAGGTGCACGACGCCGACGACGGCCTGCACGCGGAGTTCATCGGCGATGACCTGGGGCTCCTCATCGGCCACCACGGCCAGACGATCGATGCGATCCAGCATCTCGCCTACCGCATCGCCGGCCACGGCGAGGGCGACCGGGTGTCCGTGCTCGTCGATGCCGCCGGCTACCGCGAGCGCCGCGCGGTCGCGCTGCGGGCCACCGCCGACCAGGCGGCGCAGCAGGCGATCAGCGGCCACCGCGCGGTGTCGCTGGACGCGATGAGCGCTCTGGAGCGCAAGGTGATCCACGAGCACCTCAAGGATCGCCACGACGTCGAGACCTACAGCGAGGGCCAGGAGCCGTCGCGGTACCTCGTCGTCGCCCCGCTCGTCGACTAGCGTCGCCCTACTCGGGCGGTGGCGGACTGTTTCACGTGAAACACTGACGATGGCTTTCCAGTTCGGTGCTCTGACAGAGCGATATGGCCTGTGGGACCAGCAGCGCACACAACTGGAGGCGCTGCTGGACCGCGTCGCCGAGGACCCGGAGGCGCCGACCACGGTCACCGACCGCCAGGGGATCCTTCGCGATCACCTCGCCGACTCGCTGGTGGCCCTCGAGCTACCCGAAGTCCGGGACGCCGCGGCGATCGCGGACCTGGGCGCCGGCGCCGGGTTCCCCGGACTCCCGCTGGCCATCGCCCTCCCGGGCGCCCATGTGAGCATGATCGAGAGCAACGGCCGCAAGTGCGCGTTCATCGCCGCCGCCGTCGAGGCCTGCGCACTGCCCAACGCGGTGGCGGTTCACGCGCGCGCGGAAGAGTGGGCGGGCGGCTTGGGCGCCTGCGACCTCGTCACCGCTCGCGCACTGGCCTCACTGGCGGTCGTCGCCGAGTACGCGGCACCGCTGTTGGCTGTAGGCGGATCGCTGGTGGCGTGGCGGGGCCGCCGCGATGCCGAGGACGAGGACGCCGGCGGCCGTGCTGCCGCCGAGCTCGGCCTGGAGCCGGGGTTGGTGCTGCGCGTCGAGCCCTATCCGGGGGCGTTGCATCGGCACCTGCACGTCATGCGCAAGGTCGCCTCCACCCCCGACCGGTTTCCGCGCCGGGCCGGTATGGCGCGCAAGCGCCCACTGGGCGGGGCATCTGACCGCGCCCGGCGCTAGCTTCATCTGCCATGGGGACCGTCTACGCGATCGCCAACCAGAAGGGCGGCGTCGGCAAGACCACGACTGCCGTCAACCTTGCCGCCTGTATCGCCGAGGCGGGCTACGCGTCGCTGCTCATCGACATGGATCCGCAGTCCAACGCGACGCTCGGCCTGGGGATCGACAAGCACATCACCCCGACCGTCTATGACGCTCTTTTAGATGATGTGCCGCTGGCCGACGCGGTGGTCGCCTCGCAGATTCCCAACCTGGGCGTGATACCGGCGGGCCCGGACCTCGCCGGTGCCAACGTGGAGCTGCCACGAATGGCGGGATCCGAGAGCCGGCTGCGCGATGTTCTGGCCCCGATCCGCGACCGCTACGCCTTCATCCTCCTCGACTGCCCGCCGTCGCTCGGTCCGCTCACTGTCAACGCCCTGGTGGCCGCCGACCGTGTCATCGTCCCCGTGCAGTCGGAGTACTTCGCCCTCGAGGGCCTCGCCGGGCTGCTGGACACGTTGTCGCTGGTGCAGCGCGAGCTCAACCCGAGGCTGACGGTTGCCGGGATGCTTCTGACGATGCACGACAACCGCACCCGGCTGGCCCAGGACGTGGAGTCCGAGGTCCGCCAGCACTTCCCCGAGCTCGTGTTCGAGACCGTCATCCCCCGTAACGTCCGCGTGGGCGAAGCCCCGAGCTTCGGCAAGCCGGTCATCCACTACGACCCGCACTGCGCCGGCGCGGACGCCTATTTCGAGCTGGCCAAGGAGGTCGCGGCCCGTGGCTGAGAGCAGGTGCGGCAATGCCTGAGCGCCAGCGCGGGATGGGCCGCGGCCTGGCCGCGATCCTGTCCGTCGCGCCTCGCGAGGAGGCCGAGGAGCTGCGCCAGCTCCCGCTCGAGCTCATCTCTGCCAACCCCCATCAGCCCCGGGACCGCTTCGACGAGACCGCCCTTGTTGCTCTGGCGGAGTCGATCAAGGCCCGCGGGGTGCTGCAGCCGGTCCTGGTCCGCCCTCTCGCCGGCGGCACCTACGAGCTGATCGCCGGCGAGCGCCGCTGGCGCGCCGCCAGGCTGGCCGAGCTCGAGTCGGTGCCGGCCATCGTCCGCCACCACGACGACGCTGCCTCCCTCGAGGTCGCGCTCATCGAGAACATGGCCCGCGAGGACCTCAACCCCGTCGAGGAGGCCCGCGCGTGCGCGGCACTCACTGAGGAGCTCGGTCTCTCACGCGAGGACGTCGGCCGGCGCGTCGGGCGCAGCCGGGTGGCCGTCTCCAACCTCATCCGCCTGCTCGACCTTCCCGATGAGACACTCGAGTCGATCCAGGCGGGCGACCTCAGCGAGGGCCATGGCCGCGCGCTGCTGCTCGCCTCAGACCACGGAGACCGGCGCCGCCTTGGGCGTCGTCGCTGTTCAGCACGGATGGTCCGTGCGCGAGACCGAGCAACGGGCGCGCGCGACCCGCTCAGACAACGGCAGCGACCCCACCCCCGCCGCCCGCCGCCGTCCGCGCGGCCTGCACCCCGACCAGGAGGCCGCGATCGCCGAGATCGGCGACACCTTCGAGGCTGCCCTCGGCCGCGAGGTGAGGGTCTCAGCCTCAGGTGCAGGCTTCCGTGCGCAGCTGACATTCGAGAGCGCTGAGGAGGCTTTGGAGCTTGCCCGCAGGCTGAAGCTCCGTGGACCTGCCTCAACCAAGCATTGAGGCTGTTTGATATTTGATCAACCTGGCGTGGAGGACGACCCAGGTCACGATGCAACACGAACGCGTCGGATGGGCCGCGGGCCGGTACCCGCGCCGGGCCGGACGCCGTTAGAATCGCCTCCGGACGGGCGATTAGCTCAGTCGGTTAGAGCGCTTCTCTGATAAGGAAGAGGTCCCAGGTTCGAGTCCTGGATCGCCCATCACCAGGGGACACCTGCAGCTCGGGTACCTCCTGTGGGGCGGAGGTGCGGGGGTTAGGCGTGCGAGGGCCGCCTGCCAGGTTCGCGATTCACCTGGGTGAATCAGTACCTCCGGTCGCCCCGGGATCGTTGCCGACCTAGGCTGCGTACGTGCCCATGCCGAACCGCGACCAGAAGCGGATCGCGCCGCCGCTGCGCTCCGGCGTCGTGAGCCGCCTCGCAGCGGCAACCCTCGTCGCCTGTCTGTTCCTGATCACGGGTTGCGGCGGGTCAGGCGCCGTCAGGACCGCGGCCACCAGCCTCTCGCAGTCGGTCACCCGCACAGCGGGCCAGGCGGTGGTCTCGACATCGTCCGCTGGTGCGAAGTCGAGTCCCAAGTCGAACGCGAAGTCGAAACCCAAGTCGGGTGGCACGTCGGACGCGACGCCGACGGTCTCCAGCAGTTCGTCCGTGAGCAAAACCGAGTCGACCGAGCACACGACGACCGTCGCGCCCAAGACCGTCACGGCGAGAAGACGACCGTCCGCAAGAGCCGCGCGAGAAGACCACCGTGGTCAAGACCCACACCGAGACGAACACGGCGTCCCCCACGTCGAGTCAGCGGGCCGGAGCAGCAGTCGCCGCGGGAGCGGCCGCGGGGGCCGCCGCGGCGCACGAAACCGCGTCATCGGAGTCGAGTGGGCTTCCCACGTGGGCGTGGGTGCTCATCGCACTTGGGGTCATCGCGATTGTGGTCCTTGTCGTCATGGTGCTCCGCCAGCGCCGTCATCGCCCGCCGCCGACCGATCAGGGGCCGCCGTCGGCCCCGACCGCCGGCGGGCCGGGCGGAGTTCCGCCGCCAGACGACGACGCTCCGACCGGACGCGCCCCGGCACCGCCGCCGTAAGTCACGGGTTTGAGTACCACAACCACGTCATCGCGATATCGCGACGCGCGGCTAACGTCCGGCTGCGTATCCCTGCATCCCGCGCGGGTTCGCGCCGGCTCTGAGCACTCCGTCGGGCGTCCGGCTCACGGCGCACAACCGGCCCAGGGACCATGGGTCGGCGACGCCCACGTCGTGGCCCCGGCGGCGCAACTCGCGCATGGTGTCCTCGCCCACGCGCGACTCGACCTCGATGTGGCCGGGGTCTGCCTGCCGGGGATAGAACGAGCTCGGGAAATGCGTGGTGTGGAACGTCGGGGCGTCGATCGCTTCCTGCAGGTTCATCCCGTGGTGGAGATGCGAGAGCAGGAACACCAGCGACCACTGGTCCTGCTGGTCGCCGCCAGGGGTGCCGAAGGCCATGTACGGCTCGCCGTCGCGCAGCGCGAGTGAGGGCGACAGCGTGGTGCGCGGGCGCTTGCGTGGCGCCAGCGAGTTGGGCAGCCCCTCGGTCAGCCAGAACATCTGCCCCCGAGTGCCCAGGCAGAACCCGAGGCCCGGGATCGCGGGCGAGCTCTGCAGCCATCCGCCGCTCGGGGTGGCGGCCACGATGTTGCCGTGGCGGTCGACGACGTCGACGTGGCACGTATCGCCGCGCTCGCCCATGCCGACCATCGTCGGCTCACCGACTCCCGCGGCGGCGCCGGCCTGGGCCACGGTGACCACCGGCGGCAACTGCGGCTCGGGCCCTCCGCCGTAGCGCCCCGGCCGGAGCTCCCGGGAGGCGTCCGGTCCGACCAACCCGCGCCGCTGCGCCACGTACTCGTCGGCCAGTAGCGCGTCCAGCGGAACCTCGACGCTGTGCGGGTCCCCGTACCAGGCCTCGCGGTCGGCGAAGGCGAGCTTGGCGCACTCGACGACGGTGTGGATGAAGTCCGGGCCGGTGCGGTCCATCGCGTCGAGGTCGAAGCCGGACAGCAGAGCGAGCTGGGCCAGCATCACCGGCCCCTGTCCCCACGGCCCGGTCTTGAGGATGGTGTGGCCGCGGTAGTCCAGGCCCACCGGCTCCTCCAGCCCGGCTTCGAACGCCGCCAGGTCCTCACCAGCCAGCAGGCCGCGATGGCGCTCACCGCTGCTGTCGAGAACCTCGGCGCGTGCGAGGAAGTCATCGATTGCCTGGGCCACAAAACCGCGCAGGAATGCGTTTCGCGCGGCCTCGATCTGCGCCTCGCGCCCACTCCCGGCCGCCCGAGACTCCGCCACGATGCGCCGGAAGGTCTCTGCCAGCGGGCGGTTGCGGATGATCGATCCCGGCTCCGGGACCCGGCCACCGTTCAGCCACAGCTCCGCCGAGCCGGTCCAGTTCTCCCAATACGGCTGCGCCCCCTCGATCTGCGCCACGATGCCCGGCAGCGCCGGAAAGCCGTGCTCGGCGTAGTGAACGGCGTAGGCCATGACCTGCTCGGGCGCGAGCGTCCCGAAGTCGCGCAACAGGAGCATCCAGGCGTCGAACGCCGCAGGCACGCAGGCGGGCAGCACCCCCGTGCCCGGGATCAGGTCGAGCCCCAGCTCGCGGAAGTGGTCGATCGTCGCCGCTGCCGGCGCCGGCCCCTGGCCCGCCACGACGTGCGGCTTGGCGTCTGCCGCGCTCCAGAGCAGGATCGGGACCTCGCCGCCGGGACCGTTGAGGTGCGGCTCGACGACCTGCAGGGTGAGCCCAACCGCCACCGCCGCGTCAAAGGCGTTGCCGCCCCGCTCGAGGACGGCCATCCCGGCCGCGGTCGCGAGCCAATGCGTCGAGCTGACCATGCCGAAGCCTCCGACGAGCTCCGGCCGGGTAGTCATCGGCTGCGTCACTGCGCGCTCGACACGACCTGCTCGCCGATGCGCGGGACCTCGTGCCCGGCTCCGGCCAGGTGGCAGGCGACGAGATGGCCGGCGTCGACCTCCCGCAGCCCCGGGACCTCGCGCTCGGACTCCGGCCGCGACTCGTGCTCGAGGGGGCAGCGTGAGCGGAACGCGCAGCCGGCCGGCTCCTCGCCCGGGTCGGGCATGTCGCCGCCGAGAACGACGCGCGAGCGTGCGCGCTGGACCTCGGGATCGGGGACGAGGGCGGCCGAGAGCAGGGCCTGAGTGTACGGGTGCTGGGGCCGGGCGAAGATCTGCTCACACGTCCCCGACTCGACGATGCGGCCGAGGTACATGACCATCACTCGGTCGCAGAAGTGCTCGACGATCGACAGGTCGTGGGTGATGAACAGGCAGGCGAAGCCGAGCCGCTCCTGCAGGTCGGAGAGCAGGTTGAGGATGGCGGCCTGGACCGAGACGTCCAGCGCGGAGACCGGCTCGTCGGCGATGAGCAGGCTCGGCTCCAGGCTGAGCGCGCGGGCCAGCCCGACGCGCTGGGCCTGCCCCCCTGAGAGCTCATGGGGATAGCGCTCTCGCAGCTCCGGGCGCAGTCCGACCTGGTCAAACAGCTCGGCAACACGGCGGTCGAGTTGCTGGCCGCGGGCCAGGCCATGGAGCCGCAGCGGCTCGCCCACGATGGCGCCGTTGGTCATGCGGGGGTTGAGCGAGGACCGCGGATCCTGGAAGACCATGTGCATCTGGCGGCGCAGTGGCCGCATCGCCCGGCGCGAGAGGTGCGTGATGTCGTCCCCGCCCAGGCGGATCGTGCCCTCCTCGGGTTCGAGGAGGCGCAGGATGCAGTTGCCCAGCGTCGACTTGCCGCTCCCGGACTCGCCCACCAGCCCGAGCACCTCACCCGGTTCGATCTGGAGCGAGACTCCCTCCACCGCACGCACCGTCTGGCCGTGCACGCTGAAGTGCTTGTGGACGTCGTCGACCTCGAGGATCGCGCTCACGCGGGCTCGCCTCCTTCTTCGCCGGGGTGAAAACAGGCCACCCGGTGGCCGGGACGGACCTCTTCGAGCGGCGGCATCGCCGCCCGCGATTGCTCGTCGGCGCGGGGGCAACGCTCTGCGAACGGGCAGCACTCGGGCGGCCCCGAGAGCGCCGGCACGAGCCCGGGGATCTCGGCCAGCCGGACCCGGTGACCGTTCCCGACCGAGCCGTTGTGCGCGAGCGTCCCGATGCGCGGGACCGCACCGAGCAGGCCGAGTGTGTACGGGTGCTGGGGGTGGGCGAAGAGCTCGTCCACCGTCGCCTCTTCGACCTTCTGGCCGGCGTACATGACGATCACCCGGTCGGCGATGTCGGCGACCACCCCGAGGTCGTGAGTGATCAGCACGATCGCCATCGACAGGCGCTCACGGACCTCGCGCAGGACGTCGAGCACCGCGGCCTGGATGGTCACGTCGAGCGCGGTGGTCGGCTCATCGGCGATCAGCACCTTGGGGTCACAGGCGATCGCCATCGCGATCATCACCCGCTGGCGCAGGCCGCCGGAGAGCTGGTGCGGGTACTGGCTGAGGCGCTGCTCGGGGGCGGGGATGCCGACCAGCCCCAGGAGCTCGATCGTCCGTTCGCGCGCCTGCCGGCGTGACATGCCCAGATGGCGGCGGAGCACCTCGCCGACCTGGCGCTCGACCGTGAACACCGGGTTCAGCGACGTCATCGGGTCCTGGAAGATGAAGGAGATCTCGCGCCCGCGCACGCGGCGCAATTGCGGTAGCGGACAGGCCAGGAGGTTCTCGCCGCCGAACTCCGCGCGTCCCGAGACGAGGGCGGAGTCGGGCAGCAGCCCCAGCAGCGACATGGCGGTGACGCTCTTGCCGCACCCCGACTCCCCGACGATCGCCAGCACCTCGCCGGGCTCGAGGTCGAAGGTCACCTCGTTGACGGCCTGCAGCGGGCCGTCCTCGGTGTCAAAGCGCACCGAAAGGTCTTGGACGGAGAGGATGCTCATCGGCGCATCCTCGGGTCGAGCATGTCGCGCAGGCCGTCGCCCAGCAGGTTGAACGACAGCGTGGCCAGCAAGATGGCGATGCCGGGGAACACGGCCAGCCAGGCGTCGAGCAGGATGAACGGCTGGGCGTCGGAGAGCATCGAGCCCCAGGAGGGAGTCGGAGGCTGGACCCCGAGGCCCAGGAACGAGAGCACCGCCTCGCCGATGATCGCCTGCGGGATCCATACGGTGGCCTGCACGAGCAGCGTGCTGGTCATGTTGGGGAGCAGGTGGCGCGCCAGGATGGTGCGGTCGCCGGCGCCGTTGGCGACCGCGGCCTTGACGAACTCCTGCTCGCGCAGCGCCAGCGCCTCGCCGCGGGTGACGCGTACGACCCATGGGATTGCCGCGACGCCGAGCGCGATGATGACGTTCGTCAGCGAGGCACCGAAGATGGCGGCGAGGCCCACCGCGATGATCAGATACGGGAAGGCGAGCGCGACGTCGGTGAGCCGCGAGATGACCGGGTCCCACCAGCCGCGGAAGTAGCCTGCGACCAGCCCGAGCGGGACGCCGATGACGAGCGCCAAAAGGGTCGACAGGAGTCCCGCCGCCAGCGACGCCCGGGCGCCGAAGATCACGCGCGAGAGGACATCGCGGCCGAGGTCGTCGGTGCCCATCGGATGCGCCCAGGACGGCGGCTGGAGCACCGCGCTGAAGTTCACGGTGGACGGGTCCGATGGCGCCAGGAACGGCGCGAAGATGGCCACGATGACGAACAGGACCACGACGACCAGGCCTGCCACCGCCAGCGGACGGCGGCGGAAGCGCGCGAACATGCGCCGCCGACGGACCGCGCGCGGGCGGAAGGTGAGATCGATGGCGGTCATTCCGCGGCCCCCGCGATCCGGATGCGCGGGTTGAGGACGGAGTAGAGGACGTCGACGATCAGGTTGACCACGACGTAGCCCACCGTCGTGACCAGGACGACCCCCTCGATCACGGGATAGTCGCGCTGGAGCACGGCGTCGAGGGTGAGCTTGCCGAAGCCGGGCAGCACGAATACCTGCTCGGTCACCACCGCCCCGGAGATGAGGAGGCCGAGCTGGAGGCCGATGATGGTGACGACGGTGAGGATGCCGTTGCGCAGAGCATGCGAGCCGACGACCGAGCGCTCGGACAGGCCTTTGGCTCGCGCTGTGCGCACATAGTCGGCGCTCAGCGATTCCAGCATGGCCGCCCGTGTCTGGCGGAAGATGACCGCGGCGAACCCGGTGCCGAGCACCAGGGCCGGCAGCACCATGTGCCGGAGGTTGTCGAGCGGGTCGGCGGCGAAGGGCACGAAGCCGGAGGCCGGGAGCACGCTCAGGGTGATCGAGAAGAGCAGGATCAGCATCAGCCCCAGCCAGAAGTGCGGCACCGAGAGCCCAGCCAGGGCAACGGTGCTGCTGGCGTGGTCGGCGGCCGACCCCCGGCGCACAGCGGCCAGCACGCCCGCCGAGACGCCGATCGCGACGGCCACCAGCAGGCTCAGGAAGGCGAGCTCGAGGGTGACTGGGAGGCGCGCGGCGATGGTGCTGGTCACGCTCAGGCCCGTTTGGGCCGACGTGCCCAGATCGCCGCGGATCACGTGACTCATCCAGTGCAGGTACTGCACCACCACCGAATGGTCGAGGCCGTACTTGACCCGGATGGCGTGCAGTGCCTGGGGAGTCTTGCTCTCGCCGGCGAGCGCCAGCGCGGGGTCTCCCGGCAGCGCCCGGATGCCGGCGAAGACCAGCATGCTCGAGATGACGAGCACGATGACCGAGGCGCCGGCGCGGCGCAGGAGGTAGCCGCGCATGTCAGCCGCTCACCGACGCGAAGGCCAGCCGGGGCAGCCCGTCGCCGTACATCTTGATGCCGTGGACGTTGCTGCGCCACCCCGTGAACAGGCGATCGTGGTAGAGGTAGATGATGTTGCGGTCCTTGCTGAGGAGGGCGATCACGTGGTTGTAGAGCTGGCGTCGCCGGGCCGTGTCCGTGACCACCCGGGCCTGCTTGAGCAGGTGGTCGACGGTCGGGTTGTCCTCGCCGCCGTAGTTGAGTGGGCCCCGGCTCTCCTGCTCGTTGTAGAGGTTGCCGTCAGGATCGGTCCGGCCCGACCATCCAATCTGGAAGGTGTCGAACTGGCCCTTGTCGGCGCGGTCAAGGCCGGTGGTCAGCTCGGTGGGGTCGAGCTTGACCTTGAACCCCGCCTGGGCCTCCATGGCCTGGATGACCTCGCCCAGGCGCTCGGACTCCGAGCTGGCCTCGATCATCATGTTGACCGGGATGGGCGTCTTGAGCCCGCTCTGGCGGACCAGCTTGCGGGCCTGCACCAGGTTGCGACCCGGGCAGTGCAGGTTGTGGTCAAACCAGGGGCTCACCGGCGACGTCGGCCCGCAGTCCGGAACGACCTGCCCGTAGAACGCGACCTTGTTGATCACCTTGAGGTCGAGCGCGTCCTGGAAGGCCTCGCGCAGCGCCGGGTGCTGACCCAGCGGCGTCTTGACCTTGCCGGGCTCGAACGGCTTCTCGGTGCCGGCCACGTTGCCGGTGTTGACCGTGATCGCCTGGTAGCCGATCGACGGAGTGTCGAGCAGATGGATGGACGGGTTGCCCTTGATCGAGACCACGTCGAAGGGCTGCAGGCGCTCGGCGGCGTCAACGTCGCCTGACTCCAGGTTCTCGGCCCGCACCGGCCCATCGGTGATGATCTTGAAGATGATCTGGCGCAGGTGGACCTTCGCCCGGTCGTAGTAGTAGGGCGACTTGTTGAGCGTGATGTGGTCGCCGGCGACGCGGTTGCCGTACATGAACGGCCCCACGCACACCGGGTCGGTGGCGAACTTGGAGCCGAGCTTGTGCAGTTGGCTCGGCGACAGGATCATCCCCGCGCGGTCCGCGAGCAGGCTGAGCAGCGGCGCCGACGGCGCGTAGAGGTGCAGCCGGATCGTGTACGGGTTGACCACCTCCACGGACTTGACTGACGAGAGCTCGGCGGCCCGGCTCGAGGTGGGGAGCTTCCGGTAGCGGTCGAGCGTGACCTTGACTGCCTGGGCGTTGAACGGCGTGCCGTCGTTGAAGCGCGCGTCGCGGCGCAGCGGGATGGTGAGGGTCTTACCGCCGTCGGTGACTTTCGGTAGCGCGCTGGCCAGTTGCGGCACGACGTTCAGCTTGGGGCCGATGTCGTAGAGCTTCTGGCACATGTCGATGAACACGATCCGGCTGACGTACGTGGACGACGTGGTCGGGTCCAGCGCGTCGGGATCCTCGGCCAGAGCCATGGTCAGGACCCCCGGCTTGCCGGAGGCGGGGGCGATTGCGCACCCGGCCAGGCTCAGAGTCCCGGCCACGGCGAACAACAGCCCGGCGATGAGCGCCGTGAGCTGCTTCAACCTTCCTCCACTACGCCTGCTGGCTTACCCACCCGTATCGGATCCAAAACGAAAGGATTGGATCCACGGTGTGGGTTACCCCGGCACGTAGGTGAGGATCGCCGACCCGCCGGCGAACTGGCGGACGTCGGTGAGGCTGAGCCGCAGCGACGAGGTGTCGACGTCCTCGAACAGGCGCTGACCGGCGCCCACGGCGACCGGCATGATCCACAGGCGAAGCTCGTCGACGAGGTGCGCACGCAGCAGCGTCTCGTCCAGCCGGCTGGTGCCGTACTTGATGAGGTCCTTGCCCGGCAGGTCCTTGAGTCGCTCGATGGCGCCGGTGACGTCGCCCTCCAGCAGCGTCGCGTTCCAGGTCAGCTCCGTCGCCGAGCGGGAGGCGACGTGCTTGGGCATGGCGTTGATCCTGTCGATGTACGGGTTGCCGGTGACGTCCGCCCACAGCGCCCGCAGCCGCTCGTAGCCCTCACGGCCCATCACGAACGCGTCGTAGTTGTCCAACTCCTGCATGGCGTGCTGGACGGCCTCCTCGTCGAACGCTGCCCAGCGGTGGGGTGATTCAATGACGCCGTCCAGCGAGACGAGGGTGGATTCGATCAGCTTGCGCATCGTGTCCTCCTGAGTGATGAGTCGGTCCACCAGGAAGACGAACGGCCTACGCGGGAACCGGACACGGCGCTAGGAGATGTCGAGACGCTCGATCCGCCGGCGGTATGAGTCCTGTTCGGCGGAGCTGCGCGAGAGCTCGATGGCACGCTCGTAACTCGACCGCGCCTCGTGGTGACGGTCGGCTCGCCGCTGCAGGTCCGCCAGTGCGGCCCAATAGAAGGGGTAGTGAGCGAGCTGCTTGTCGCTGGCAACCGCGAGGAGCTCGCGGCGGCCCTCCTCAAAGCCGTCGCGCTCGGCGACGGCGAGCGCGCGGTTCAGCGCCACGATCGGCCCGGGCGACTGTGCCATCAGCACGTCGTAGAACCTGACGATCCGCGTCCAGTCGGTGTCGCGGACCGATGCGGCCACGGCATGCTCGCAGGCGATCCCGGCCTCGAGGTGCCACCGCGACATGCGCGCGCCTCCGGCCGATGCGGCGAGATGAGCCAGGCCATGTTGGATGAGCGTCCCGTCCCAGCGGGCGCGGTCCTGGTCGGCCAGCGGCACGAACACTCCATCGGCGTCCAGTCGCGTGGATAGGCGAGCGAGATCGAAGTAGAACAAAGCGGCGAGAGCCGCCACGTCGGCGTGCGCCGTCGCGCTCGTGTCGAGCATCAACTCCGCCAGCCGCACGGCGTCGCGGCACAGGAACGGCCGGACGGGCGCCCGAGGGTTGCTGCCGTGGTAGCCCTCGTTGAACAGCAGGTAGAGCGCCTGGATCACTGATCCCAGCCGTGCCTCGAGGTCGACCATGGCATCGACGTCGACCAGTTGGCCGGCTTCACTCAGCCGCGCCTTGCCGCGGTGCAGGCGGCGGTCGATCGTCGGGGTATCGACGAGGAACGCCTGCCCAATCTCCGTGGGAGACAGGCCGCAGAGCCATCGCAGGATCATCGTGACGTGTGTCTCGGGCGTGAGTCCCGGGTCACACACGGCGAACATCATCGCCAGCTGGTTGGCGTGATCCGCCTCCGGGGACAGCGCCTGGTCGAGAGTGTCTACCGTCGCGGTCACGCCGGCCCACTCGGCCAGCAGCGCCTTTCCTCGCCGTTCACGGCGGATGATGTCGATGGCCCGGTTGCGCGCCGCCCGGACGATCCATGCCTTCGGGTCGCGGGGCGGTCCGAACCGCCAGGCGCGCATTGCGCTGACGAGCGCGTCCTGTACGACGTCCTCGGCGAGCTCGACGTTCGCCGTCCCGAGGATCCGGGTGAGGGCCGCCACCAGATGGGCGTGCTCGGCCCGAAAGAGGTCATCGACGAGTCTGGCCGGCGAGGCCTCCGCCCCATCCGGCTCCACGTCGGCGTTCTCGGTCAGCAGCTCTCGCCCTGGACGGGACGGACCTCGACCGATCCGGCGAACTCGTAGGTGGGACAGCCCTGTGCCACCTCGACGGCGTCGTCCAGCGAGGCGGCGTCGATGATCATCGCGCCCGTCACGAGGTCCTTGGACTCCGCGTAGGGACCGTCGGTGACGAGCCGGTCGCGCCCGCGCACCGCCTTGCCTCCATCGGCGAGGGGCGTCCCGGCATTGCGCCGGCCCTGTCGGGTCAGTTCGTCGGCCCAGGCGTACCACTTCTCCAGGTGGCCCTGCAGCACGGACGGAGAGACATCGTCGCGTGACACTGCTCCACCTCGGAAGATCAGCATGTACCGGGCTTTGGGCTCGCTGGCCGCGGCGGCGTCGGCGGGCTCGCTCGTCATCCGCAGGACGCTACCAAGCGGGGTGCCCGGCATCCTGCGCATGCCATCATCGACACATGGCGCGGGTCCGATTCGGCGCACCGGCGCTGCCGAAGCTTGTGTTGGCGGCGGCGGCGCTCATCGCCGCCGGATGCGGCTCAACCTCGCACGCCGTGTCTCACCACACGTCCAGCACGCACTCGCAGACCACCGCGACGCGCGAGTTCTCGCCGCCGACCACCGTCCCGAAGCGCGCACCGCGTCCCGCCGATGCCCGCACGGTTGCGGTGATCAAGCACTGGGCTGACGCGCTGCGCCGCGGCGACGTGCGCGCCGCCGCCGGCTACTTCCAGATCCCCAGCGTCTTTGCGCCCGGGCCCGACCAGGAGGTGACGCTGCGCAGCCTGCACGATGCCGAGACCGTCAACGCGGAGCTGCCCTGCGGCGCGAAGCTCATCTCCGTCGTGCGCGTGGGCGGACCGTTGGTGCAGGCCCTGTTCCGGCTCACCGGCCGCCCCGGCCGGGGCGGGAGTTCGTGTAACCCCGGGGCCGGCGAGACGGCACGCACGAACTTCGTGATCAAAGCCGGCCGGATCCGCGTGTGGATCCGCGCGCCCGACCAGCCGGGCGACAACCAGGGCGCGCCGCCGGGCGATTCGCAGGGCGTCGGGCCGACGGTCTGACCGCCCGCGAGCCGGCTACGCCGAGGTATTGACGCTGCCGATCGGACCGATGGGCCCTGGCCCGGGAGCCACGAGCGCCGGCGGCCCGCGCTCACACGCGTAGGCCGCCGGCTGGAGCAGCAGGCCCCTTGTGGGTCCCCGACGATTCTCTCGGCGTGGCCGCCGCTACCGCGGCCACAGGTCGATGTCCCCCGATCCAACGAACATCGTCCCGGTCTGGACGAGCAACGTGCGCGACCGCCACCGATTTGCAGCGGTCGCGGTGGTGAAACTTCAGAGATGCTCTCGCCCCACGCTCAGCGGGGGCCGGCGCCTCCGCGCCCGAGCGAGAGAGAGCGCGCTCAGCTGACGGGGGCAACCGCCGACTTGACCAGCTTCGTCGACGGAGAGATGTAGGTGCCGCGGTTCTCGCCCTGGCAGATCGCGGAGATCGCGTCGCGTTCGTCGAAGTCGAAGACGTGCAGCGGCAGGCCGTAGTCGCGCGCGAGCACGATCGCCTGCTGGTCCATGACCCGCAGGTCGCGCTCGAGCACGTCGCTGTAGCCGAGCTGTCGTAGCGGTGCGCGTTCGGGTCCTTGCGCGGGTCGCGGTCGTAGATGCCGTCGGTGCCGTGCTTGGCCAGCAGGATCGCGTCGGCACGCAACTCGATGGCGCGCTGCACCGCGGGATAGTCGGTGGTGACGTAGGGCTGGCCGATACCGGCACGCCAGCAGCACCAGCTGATCGCGCTCGAGGTGCGAGAGCGCCTTCAGCCGGATGAACGGCTCGGCCATCGAGTGCATCGGCAGCGCGGTCATCAGCCGGACGTCCTCCAGACCGCGGTGCTTGAGCACGCCGCGCAGGAGGATGCCGTTCATGACCGTGCCGAGCATCCCGATGTTGTCGGCCTCGGCGCGCTCGATCCCCCAGTCCTCGGCGACGTTGCCGCGGAAGAAGTTGCCGCCGCCTACGACGACCGCCTCCTCGACGCCGAGGTTGCGCGCGGCGATCAGCTGGTCGGCGACGTACTCGATCGCCTGGCTGACTCGAGCCCGAAGCCGCAGCTCCCGCAAAGGCACGCCCGCTGAGCTTGACGATCACCCGCCGGTAGCGGAGCGAAGACACGCGGGCAAGCCTAGCGTATGGCCGACCCCCCAACGGGTCGCCGCGAGCGTCCTCAAAACGTGTCAGGCTGGTGGTCAGATGCCGCATCCGGGCGCCGGCAAGACGTCGCCTCCTGACGACCCGGGCGCTGCCCGGTCGCGGGCCGTAACTGGTTCTCCTACCAGGCCAACGTCACCGGCCGGGGGATCGTCGCCAGCTACAGCGCCCGCTTCTGGGCGATCGTCGTTGTCGCTCGGGGTCATCACCGGGGATCGGTGCCTCGGCACTGGTCGGCCTGCTGCATCTGGTCGAGCACCTCGCCTTCGGCTACCGCCGAGGCCCGTTCCTCGACGGCGTGGCAGCTGCCGCGTCGGCTGGCGTCGGTTCGTGGCGCTCGTCGTGGCCGCGGCGTGGTCGTGCCGTGGGCACGCTCGTGCTGGGGCGCCTGCCGGTGTCGGGAGGCGACCGAGGTGTCGGAGGCGCTGTGGCTGCGCGGCGCCCACATGGCCGTGGTCCAGAGCGTCGCCGCGGGCCGTGGTCTCGATCGTCACGGTCGGGCTGGGCGTCGTCGCTGGGCCGGGAGGCGCGCGCCGCAGCTCGTCGGCGCCGCCGGCGCGAGCTGGCTGTCGGAGTGGGGCGGCTGCCGACCTGGCAGCGGCGCCTGCTGGTGGCCTCCGGCGCAGGAGCCGGGTTCGCCGCGGTCTACAACGTGCCGCTGGGCGGGGCCCTGTTCGCGCTCGAGGTGCTGCTGGGGACGGTGTCGCTGCCCCTGGTGCTGCCCGGCGCTGGCGACCTCGGTGATCGCCACCGGCGTCGCATGGATCATGCTCGGGCACCGGCCCCACCTACCGGCTCCCGTCACTACGCCGTCCATCCCCAGCAGCTCGCCTGGGCGGCGCTGGCGGGACCGATCATCGGCGTGGTCGGCGATCGTGTGGGTGCGATCAGTGCCTGGGCCGCGGACACAGCGGCCGACGCGGACGGGGGCGCTACATCGCGCCGTTTGTCGTGTTCGCGCAGTCTCGGCCGTGGTCTCGCATCCGGTACCCGGAGCTCCTGGGCAACGGCAAGGGGGTCGTCCAGCTCGCCGCGGTGGGGAGCATCTCGTTCGGCCTGCTGTGGGTGCTGCTTGCTGCTCAAGCCGCTGGCCACGGCAGCGTGCCTGTGGACCGGTTCGCCGGGCGGCCTGTTCACGCCGACGCTGACCATCGGCGCCCTGCTGGCCGGGATCCTGGGCTACGGCTGGCTGCACCTGTTCCCGGGTGCCAGGATCGGCAGCTACGCGATCATCGGCGGCGGGGCGTTCCTGGCGGCGTCGATGCAGGGGCCGCTGTCGGGCGTGGTGCTGGTGCTCGAGCTGACGCGCAACTTCGACTCGCTGATGGCCCCCACGCTGCTGGCGGTGGTGGAGGCGACGGTCATCGCCCGGCGCCTCGGCGCCCCGTCGATCTACTCCGCCCGGCTGCGACCCGAGCCCGACGAGCTGACGGCGCGCTCGCCCGGTGCGCGCGCGCGGTCGACACGCTGGAGCGGGTCGGCGTCGCTCGCCCGGCGAGGACGACCGCCGCGGACGATGAGCGCTGCCCGCCGACCCTTAACGACGAAAGCCCCGGCCGCCGTCAGGCAGCCGGGGCTCGCGTCGAGTCATTCAGGTCTGTCTAGGCGGCGCGCCGCAGCTCCTCGAGCTGGTTGCTCATGGCCAGGCGGCTGAGGCCCTGGGCCTCGAGCTCGCGGGCCTTGCTGAGCGGAATGCCCAGCTCGATCCCGGTCTGGCGGAGGTTGAGCGGCTCGGCTGCCGGCCAGGCCGAACCGCAGCCGGATCACGTTGCGCTCGGCCTCGGGCAGCTGGGCCACCGCGCCGGAGATCAGCTCCTGGCGCTCGGCCGACTCCACCTCTTCGGTCGGGCTCGGGCCGATCGGAGGCCAGCAGATCGCCGAAGGCGGTCTCGCCGTCCTCGCCGACAGGCTGGTCGAGGCTGGTGAGGCCCCGCGTCAGCTCGCGCAACTCGGCGACCTCTTCGACGTCGAGCTTGGCCTCGGCCGCAATCTCCTCGTCGGTGGGCTCCCGGCCCAGCTTGGTGCTGAGCTCGGACTCCACCTTGCGCACCTTCGTCTGGCGCTGCGCGACGTGCACAGGCAGGCGGATGGTGCGCCCGTGGTTCTGCAGGCCGCGCTGAAGCGCCTGGCGGATCCACAGCGTGCCGTAGGTCGAGAACTTGAAGCCGCGACGCCAGTCGAACTTCTCGACCGCGCGGATCAGACCAAGCATCCCCTCCTGGACCAGGTCCTCCATCGGAAGGCCGTGGCCCTGGTAGCGGCGAGCCTGGGAAACGACGAGCCGCAGGTTGGAGTTGATCATCCTCTCCTTGGCGGCCAGGTCTCCGCGCTCGATGCGCTTGGCCAGCTCGATCTCCTCCTCGGCGGTGAGCAGCGGGTGCTGCCGCGCCGCACGCAGGAAGAGGTCCAGCGAATTCTCCGTCATGGCGCCCGTGCCGGCGCCTGGGGTCAGGCGCGCTTCACCGGTCGCCTGGCGGCGCTCCGCAGGCCGAGCCGCGCGTCGCCGGGGCTGGCGGCGCGCCGACGGGGCAGTCGCAGACGAGCCGTGCTCGCCACGACCGCGGGCACGCGGGCGCTGCTTTGTATCGTGATGCTCGTTGAGACCCTGTGTAGGAGTCTCGCGAGCATCGGTCTCAGGGCTGTTCAGAACAATCTCCGTGTCTCGCATGGGGGTTTTCTCCATCGGTAATGGTACCAAATTGTTCGACGATTGTCGAACTAAGGCGCCACCAACGCGACTGAGCAGAAAAGAGGGCCCGGGGCGCTATTCGCCCACAGACCCATCTTTCCCGCCTGCGCAGTGATTACGCAGGCACAATCTCAAATGGACGTATTAGCGGGCTAAGAATGTCGACAACTTGTGCGCTACCGCACATTCCGGACCCCCAGATGGGGGGGTCCGAAAGTCGTTATGTGGTCTTAGACCCGGCGATCAGTTGTTCGGTTCAGGCTCCGCTCACCAGCTTCGCGATGTCGGGAGTGCCCAAACCGGTCACCAGATCGTACCCCGGTCCGGCCGTGTACGCGGTGTTGGTACCGACCGTGATGTCGTGGAACGCCGCCGCCGGCTCGGTCGAGTAGAGCACCGGGCCTGCGAAGCCCAGACCGGCATTGGCGCCGTTGACACGGGCCCAGATGCCCTGCCACGACGGGGCGCTGGCGCTGGTGCCGCCGATGGTCTCAACCGTGCCCCCGACGACCACGTCGTAGCCGCTCTCGGGGTCGGCGTCGAGGCTGACGTCCGGAACGCCCCGCGTGGGGGGAGCGGCGACGCCGAGCACCTTGGCGTTGGCCTGGAAGGCCGCGGCGGGCTCGACGGGGCTCAGTCCGCCGCCACCGGCATACCAGCCGACTTCGCTGAGCGGGTTGTTGTTGAGCACGCTCGTGCCCCCGACGCCGATGCCGAACGGGCTGGAGGCCGGGTAGTTGGTGTCCGGGATCCCGGCAGGGACGCCGTTGACGCCGGTAACGGCCGGGCACTGCGAACCGGTGTCGCCCGAGGAGAAGAACATCGTCTGGCCCTGGGCGTCGGCCTGCTGCAGGACGGCGTCAAGCCCGGACGTGAATCCCGAGGCGTCGGCGAGGATGTCGCACTCGCCCGCGGAGAAACTGCCCTGCTTGGCGATGTCGTCGGTGACCCACTTGTTGATCGTGGTCAGGATGTCGGCGTCGTCGAGCGACGGGCCGACGTACACGTTGAGGGTGGTCGCGCCGGGCGCGAACGCCGTGGAGTACTGGCTATCCAGGTCCCACTCGTCGTCGCCGGACGTGTCCGTGGACGGCGTCCCGACGTTGATCTGATTCCAGGTCGCTGCGGGCAGGCCATACGTCTTCTCGAAGGTGGCGAGGTCCGCCTTGGGCTGGCTGACGTCGCCCTCGGTGATGATCGCCAACTGCTGGCCGCTGCCCGTCGCGGCCGACGGGGCGTCGTACATCGCCGTCAGTTGCTGCGGGGTGTAGCTGGCCGGATAGTTGAGCGTGGGGAGGCCCAGCGCCGCGATGGAGGACTTGCCGGTGCTCAGTGCCGAGGCGGACCGCAGCGACGGCGTGGGGCAGCGCGACTCGCGAGAGGCTCGAGAGCCCGAGCACCGCGCTCACGCTGGAGGCGAAGGACGCCGGCAGATGCGCCGCCTTGGACGCGGCGAAGAAGTTGCCGTCGGCGGCTGAGTGGAAGCGCTCCAAGCCGGTCTGCAGAGCGCTCGAAAGGCGGCTCGAGCTGCCGGTGAGCGTCACCAGGAGACGGTTCGACGACACCGAGGAGACCGTGAGATCGTTGGCCGCCGCCCAACTGCGGATGGAGTCGACGGTGGCCGTCGAGGGAGCGAACTGCGCGTTGAACTGGGCCGGCGTCAGCGGGGCATGCGGCTTGGCGACGAGGGCCTTGAGCGCGCTCTCGTTGCGCTCGGCGAGCGCCAGTGTCACCGACATCCGTGAGGCGCTATAGGCGCCGGAATCGGTGGCGTTGCGGACCCGCCACGCTGATGTGCCGGCGGTGCCGGCCAATGCTGACGGCGCGAACGCCATCGCGGCGGTCACGGTTGCGGCTGCAATGGACAGCCACGCACGGCGACTGGGGCCGTTCCTCATCGGTACTCCCTCCTGAAAGGATCACTCGGACGGCGCCCAGCCTGGATACGGGCGCCGAATGGCGCGTGTGATCTACCGCGATGGCCCGGAATTCAAACCTTAAGAGACTGTTTTCCGTCCGGACCTAGAAGTACAGGCGCTCGATGTCGCCCTCGGCGTTCGCGTCCGGATCGGCGAAGGTTTCGCGCGCGAGATCCAGGAACGCCGCGGCCGCGGGGGCCAGCCGTCGGCCCTCGCGCCACGCCAGCGTGATGTCGCGGCGCAACGACGGCTCCACCAGGCGCGCCACCGCCACCTCGGCGCCGGGTCGCTCGGCGTCCGAGCGCGGCAGGATGGCAACGCCGAACCCGCGGGCGACGAGCCGGCGGATCCGCTGGCTCTCGTTGGACTCGAGCGTCACCCGGGGCTCGAAGCCGGCCTCGCGGCCGGCAGCGAACAGCAGCTCGCGCAGCCGGGCGCCGACGCGGAAGGAGATGAACTGTTCGTCGGCCAGTTCGGCCATGCGCACCTGCGCGCGGCCGCTGAGTGGGTGCGCGAGCGGCAGGAGGACCACCAACTCCTCGGAGACGAGCTGGTACAGCCCCAGCCCGTGGGATTCGACGCGCTCGGTGACCGACAAAAAGGCGAGGTCGATCTCATCGACGCGCAGCATCTCGGCCATCTCCTCGCTGGACTGCTCCCGGACGGTGAGCCCGACGCCCGGGTGCAGGTCGTGAAACAGGGCCAGGGGGAGGGAGAGGTCCACCGGCCCCATCGTGTGCATGGCGCCGATGCTCACGTGGCCGGTGTCCATCCCGCGCAGCGCCTGCAACTCGGTGCCGGCCGCCTCCAGCTCAGACAGGATGCGCCGGGCGCGGACGACGAGCACGTCGCCGGCGTCGGTCAGCGCCACATGGCGGGTGGTGCGCTCCACCAGCGCCAGGCCGACCTCGTCCTCCAGTCGGCGGATCTGCTGCGAGAGCGCCGGCTGGGCCACATGCTCGCGCTCGGCAGCGCGGGTGAAGTTCAACTCCTCGGCGAGAGCCACCAGGTAGCGCAGCTGGCGCAGTTCCATAAGCCCCGATTATAAATCACCGCGAATACACGTCTTGGACATCTAGAGCACGATGGCTCATCATGCTTCGCGCAGTACCTCTCCTCCCTCGAGCGCGCCCCGAGTCCGGCCTCATATCCCGCCGGTTCCGGGGCGCTCTCACTTTAAGCCCACAGTTGCTTTGCGCTGTGCGTGCGGGTGGGTGCCGAGAGGTCTTTTTGCTGGGGAAGGGTTGGTGTGCGGGGCGCCGACGTTGGGGGCCGGCTCTCAACCTGCATAACCCGACAAACCTCGGCCGGCCCCGGAGGTTTTTCGCGGATTGCACGTCTCACATGCAATCCGCGCCAAACCTGGTCCGCCCGCAGAGGTTTTTCGCGTTTTGCATGTCGTCGCCACTCTCAGCCTGCCGCCCCGGGCTCGAAACCAACCACTCACCCCAGCCCGAGCAACCTCACCGCGTTCTCCTTCAGCACCAGCGGCCGCACCTCATCGCGAATCGGCAGCTTCTCGAAGTCAGACAGCCACCGGTCAGGCGTGATCAGGGGGAAGTCTGAGCCGAAGAGCATCTTGTCGCGCAGGCGGGTGTTGATGTACTGGACCAGGATCTCCGGGAAGTACTTGGGCGACCAGCCGGACAGATCGATGTACACGTTGGGCTTGTGCACCGAGATGGCCAGCGCCTCCTCCTGCCAGGGGAACGAGGGGTGCGCGAGGATGATGTCCAGCCCGGGGAACTCGGCCGCTACGTCGTCGACCGCCATCGGGTTGGAGTACTTGAGCCGCACGCCGCCGCCGCCCGGCATGCCCGCGCCGATGCCGGTGGTCCCGGAATGGAACAGGGCGATCAACCCGGCCGACGCGATCACGTCATAGAGAGGGAACCAGGCCGGGTCGTTGGGCCAGAACGCCTGGGTGTTGGGATGGAACTTGAACCCGCGCACCCCGGCCTCGATCAGCTCGGTGGCCTCGCGCACGGCGAGCTTTCCCTTGTGGGGATCAACCGAGGCAAACGGGATGAGCACGTCGGGATTGGCCCGGGCGGCCTTGAGCACCTCGGAGTTGCCGAGTCGCTTGCGGCCCATGCCGGCCTCGTCGTCGACGTTGAAGATGACCGCCATGAGGCTGCGGTCGCGGTAGTAGTCAGCGACCTCCTGCGCGGACGGCTGCGGCGGGTGGCCGCCGAAGTACTTGCCCGCTGCCTCCAGGATCTCCAGCGTGACCGGATCCTGGGGCTCATCGTGGTTACGCTCGGCGTGCACGTGCACGTCGATGGCGGCGACCTTGGTGAGGTCGAGCGCAGTCGTGGCCATGACGGTCAGCCGTAGATGCGGACCAGGGACTCCGCCACCATCGCCGGCTTCTCGGAGCCCTTGACCTCGACGGTGACCTTGAGCTTCATCTGCTTGCCGCCGGGGACGTCTGAGACCTCCACCACCTCGGCGCCGCCGCGCCACTCGGCGCCCACGGGCAGCGGCGCGGGGAAGCGGACGCGATCGAGGCCGTAGTTAACGCCGGTGGTGGCGTCGCTGACCTGGACGAGCTCTCCGCTGATGGGGGCCAGCAGCGACAGCGTGAGGAAGCCGTGCGCGATGGTCCCCCCGAACGGCGACGCCTTGGCGCGCTCGGGGTCCACGTGGATGTACTGATGGTCGTCAGTGGCGTCGGCGAACTGGTTGACGCGGTCCTGCTCCATCACGCGCCATTCCGTGTAGCCGGCGTGCTTGCCGACGAGATCCGGGAGGCCGGCCAGGTCGGTGACCAGGCCGGAAGTCTCTGAAGTGCTCAACGATCGTCCTTTGCGCAGTGGTGGCGCGCCCAGAAAACCTGGACGCGGGCGCGGCGGCCCGTGCGGATCGGTGAACGCTACCAGCGTGCTGACGCCCCGCCCGGTGGGGCCGTGACCACCTCGTGGGTAGTTCTCCCGGCCAGCCGCGGAGCAACTGCTGAAGCCTTGGGCCGGTGCGCTCCGATAACTGGAGGTATGTCTGTTGGCGCGCGCCCGAACACGCAGTCTGAAAGGACCCAGGGCAAGCATTTCTCCTGCTCGATGAGCGCGGTGCTCATCGCCCGCGTGCGCGCGTATGGCGGCGACGCCGCCGTCGCCGAGCTGTTGGGCACGGCCGGCTCTGACCGCTCCGTGCAGTACCTGACCGACATCGCCAACTGGATCTCCTTCGACGAGGCCGTGGCCCTGTGGCGCGCGGGGGCCCAGGTCACCCACCACCCGGAGTTCGCCCGGGCCGTCGGCGAGGACGCGGTGCGCTACCTCAACGCGTCGCCGGTGGCCACAGTGCTGCGCCAGCTCGGGACCCTGGAGGCCGTCTACGGGCAGGTGGCCACGACGGCGAGCAAGTACAGCACCACGATCATCATGGAGGCGGTCGACTGCGGGCCCGGCTTCGCCGAGATCCACGCCACGCCGGTCCCCGGCTTCCGCCGCGACGCCAACCACTGCGCATGGACCTGGGGCATGCTGACCCAGCCTCCGATCCTCTTCGGCCTGCCGCCCGCGGCCGTTCACCACGACCACTGTGCCGTCTACGGCGCGCCACGCTGCGAGTACCGCGTCACCTGGCCGGTGGGCGGCGAGCGCGCCGACACCGAGTCCGCCCTGCAGATCGCCGGCCTCAACGGCGAGCTCGATGCGATGAAGGTCCGGCTGAACAGCATGTTCCAGACGGCCTCTGACCTGATCTCCTCAGGCGATGTCGACGAGGTGCTGGCGCGCATCGCCGAGCGGGCCGCGATCGAGGTTCGCGCCCCTCAGCACCTGCTTGCCGTGCGGATGACGTCCGACGGGCCGCTGCACTGCCACCACCGAGGCTTCGACGACGCCGAGGTGGCGGAGCGCGCGGAGCGTCTGCTCTCAGAGACCGTCGAGCACCTGCCCGACTCCTCCCTGGTCGTCCCGGTGCGCTCCGACTCTGCGAAGGCCGCGTGCGCGGCGTCGACCGCGGCGTGGGCATCGGCGCGCCCGGCTGCCGCCGCGCGCCCGACGGGATCGCCCGTGTAGGGGAAGGTCTGTTCGAAGGTCTTGCCTCCGTTCGCACGATTGTGCGGTGGGCGGCCGGCCGTTCACGAGGCGAACACTAGTCCGTTTGCGACATCCCGTGGGCGCTTGACGCAGGGACGCGGCGAACGGTGAAAACAGGGCGCGCCGGGCGGTCGCGGAGGCAGGGAAGCATCGGCGTGGCGACGAACGGGTAGCTACAGGAGGCGATTGGGGGGACGCCTATACTGAGCCGACCCCGACGAGGAGCGACGCTTTGCAGGAAATGGTGATCTACGGCGTGAGCTTCGACATGGTCGGCAAGCAACCGATCGTGCTGCTCAAGACCGTTGAGAGCAACAAGTTCCTGCCGATCTGGATTGGTCATCCGGAGGCGGCGGCGATCCTGATGAAGCTCCAGGGCGCCTCCACCCCGCGACCGATGACCCATGACCTGCTCTCCGACATGCTCGGCGAGCTGGAGGTCGAATGTACCCGGGTCGCGGTCACCGAATTGCGCGAGAACACCTTCTACGCGTCGATCTCGCTGCGCGCCAACGGGCGCGACCTGGAGATCGACTCCCGTCCGTCCGACGCGCTGGCTCTGGCCGTGCGCTCGGGCGCGCCGATCTTCGCCGCTGACGAGGTCATCACCGAGTCCGCCATCGAGTTCGAGCACGAGGTCGAGGACACCGAAGAGGTCGTCGAGAAGTTCAAGGACTTCCTCGACAAGGTGACCCCCGAGGACTTCGCCTCCGACGAGTAGGCCGCGCGACGACGCCATGAAGTGGGGGCTTCTGGGGGCGGCAGCGATCGGGACGCTCGCGCTGAGCGGACCCGCCTCGGCCAAGACACCCAGCGCCCGCGATGTCACCGCGACCCGCCGCTTCATCGCGGCTGAGAGCAATTTCGACCGAACCGAGCTCGCTCACCGTGGCGCGATCGACCGCGCGGCCGGCCGGTACCTGACGCGCGTCAAGACGGCCTGCGGAGGCGCTCTGGCGGCGGCGGTCTCCCCGAGCGCCACGCCGCGGCAGAAGAAGGTGTTCAAGGACCTGACCGAGGAGGCCAGCTTTGACTTCTACGCCGTTGCCACGCGCCCGATCGATAACGCCGAGCGCAAGCTGGAGCATGCCCTGAGGCGCGTCAACTTCAGCCGGCTGCGTCTGGACGCGATCGTGGCCTCGATCGAGTTGGGGAATCGCCCGGCGACGCCGGGCAACGTCTGCGCCGACGTCAAGGCCGCGCAGGCCGCCAATTTCGCGACCGAACCGCCGCCCACCGTACGCCTGCTCAAGCGCATCTCCGAATTGTCCGCCGGCGCATCCACCTACGTTCCAAGTGGCCTCAGGCCCTATCTGATCACCCCCGCCGACCGCGCCGCCTACGAGACGTTACGCGTCTTGGACAAGCGCCAGACGGCCTTCACGAACAACTTCACCCTTACGCAGGTCGGACATCTGTTCCGCGTCCTGGTCGGGCAGCCGGCGGTGTTGCGCCGTATTCCGGCGTGACCTACAGTTGGCGCCACATGAGGTCGGTTCTGTTGGGCTCCGGGGTGGGGGCCGCGGTGGCAGTCGCCGCACTGAGCGGGTCTGGGATCGCCGCCCCCTCTACGGCGCCCAAGCCGCGCGACGTCGCGGCGGCTCGCTCCGTGGTCAGCGCCCTCACCCGCTTTGACCAGGAGGCCCTGGCGCGCAGGGGCGCGGTAACCGCGGCAGCGAAAGCTGCGGTCGCGCAGGCCCAGACCGGGTGCGCGTCCGCCATTCCCAGATCGGCGCAAGACGGGACCGGCACCCAGCAGGCCGTGGTCCAGGATCTCCTCACCGAGGCCGCCCTCGACGTCTCGCTGGCTGCCAACCAGCCTCTGGCGGTGCCGTTGCGCGTGGTGGCCAGGCGCCTGGCCGCCGCCCATTTCTCCTCGCGAGCCCTCACGCGCGGCTTCCAGAACACGGCCCGGGCCAACCAGCTCGTCACCTCCCTCACTCCGACCGATCTCTGCGCCGACGTGAAGGCCGCCGCGGCTTCGGGCTTCGACTCCGATCCGCCTGGGACGACGGCCGCGCTGAAGCACGTCTCGACACTACGCGCGACCGCAGCGCACTCGCCCATCTGAAGACGCTGAACGCGCGCTACGTGACTGCCATCGAGGACAGAGAGCTCACCTGGGAGCGCAAATTGGCCTCAGCCCTGGACGAATGACCCGTTGCGGCGTCATCGACCGTGCCATTACAGTTCGGCATTAGTGGACCGGATTTGATCGGTCGGGACGTCACGAAAGGCGCGGTGCGGGGATGGGTGTGAGGTTTATGTCGCTGGGCGGACTGGTGGCGGGCGTGGTCGCGCTCAACCTTCTGGGCGGATCTGCGGTGGCTGCGGCGCCCGCCAAGCCTCCGAAGCCCGGGGATGTGACATCGGCGCGCGCGGTCGTCCGCGACTTCACGGACTTCGACCAGACGGCCATACGCCGCGAGGGCGCGATGACCGCGGCGGCGAAGGCCCTGCTGGCCCAGGTCAGCGCCGGGTGCGCCGGGGCGATCCCCTCGTCGATCCAGAGCGCCACCAAGAAGCAACAGGCGATCTATTTCGACGTCGTCCTCGAGGCCGCCTTCGACCTCACCCTCCGCGCGATTCATCCCGTCGGTCACGCCGCGCTGACCCTGTCGAACCGCATCGACCGTATCCACTTCTCCGCGCGGAAGTTCACGCGCGGGCTCCATGGGACGGCCAACGCCCAGAAGGCCCTGTTGGCGATCACACCGAGCGACCTCTGCACTGATGTCAAGGCCGCCGCAGCGGGCGGGTTCGAGGCGGATGCACCCGGCACGACCGCGTTCCTCAAGGTCATCAACAGCGTGGGCTCGGGCCCGGGGGTGTCGCTGGCGGACATCGTCAAGACGGTCCGGCCGCTGCTGCCCACACAGGCCGGCCAGGCAGCGATCAAGCGCCTGAAGAAGGTCGACGCGCGGTACCAGAACTTCTCCCTGAACCTCGGACTGAAATGGGGGGCGAAGCTGGCCACTGTGCTGGTTGCCGCGCCGTCCAGCGGGGGGACCGGAGGGTTCCCGACGAACCCGCCCCCGCCGCCGCCTGCCGGCTCCGTCGCCCGGACCGCCATGAGCGCGGCATTCGCCCGGTTCTAGGACCGGCGCTCCGGAGCGATCTCACAGTTCGCGGGCGCCGAGCGGTTTAGGCTGCCTCGCCAGGCAGGCGCGCTGGGGAAGAGCGCGCGGCCCCCCAACTCATAGACCGACGCCCACCGGGGGCGGCGAGAGGTGAACTCATGACTGTGCGCGATGCACGGCGTCCACGGCTGTGGCCGTGGTGCGCTGCGATGCTGTTGGCCGGTGTCCTGATCCTGCCCGTCGCGTCGGCGCGAGCCGCGGCGCCCGGGACCGCCTCGACACGGCGCGACGTGGGGTCGGCCCGGGCCCTCGTCGGTACGCTGGGGCGCTACTACGCCGCGGGACTGGCGACGCGACGGGAGGCGAACGCCAACGTCACGGCGTTCATCTCCGACGTGAACAAGCGGTGCCCGAACGCCCTGCCCGCGGCGCTGCTCGATGGCACCCCCCATCAGCGGACCGTGTACAAGCAGCTCTTCACAGAGGGCGCCATCGACGTCGGGCTGGTCGCGCTCCAGGCGGTCGGCGACGCGACCGCCACCGAGGCCCAGGCGCTCGATCGAATCCACTTCAGCAAGCGATCTGCGAACCGCGACGTCCGCGAGCTCGCCAGCTCCCAGCGCGCCACCCTCACCCTCGCGCCTGAGGACCTGTGCGACGACATCACCCTTGCCGCCAACGATGGGTTCAGCCGGGTACCGCTCACGACGACGCGATTTGTCGCGCGGGTCGAGAACGTTCTCGCGGGACCCGCTCCGTCCTTCGAGGACCTCGTCTCTGACGCCCGGCCCTTCCTGCATCGCGGTCGCGACGCGGCGGCGGTCAGGCACCTGCGTGCCGTGGGCGGCCGGTACACCAACTTCGTGGTCAACCTTGGCATCCAGGCGGGGACCAGGCTCGCCGACGCGCTCACTCAGGGGCGATGAGGCGTACGCGCGGCCGCGGCCGCGGCCGTGGCGGCCGTGGCGGCCGTGGCTGGCGCGCGGCGCGCGTGTGCCTGCTCGCCGCGGGGCTCATGGCCCCCGCCACTGCGGCCACCGCCGCGTCGGCGGCGGCCCCGAGTCGGTCCGATGCCCCATCGGCCCGCGGCTTGATCGCCGCCGTCAGCGGGTTCTACGAGGCGGGGCTCCGCACGCGCCATACGGCGAGGGCGGATGTCAACCACGTGATCGTCGACTTCAGGCGACGGTGCCCGCACGTGATTCCATTCGAGGCCGTTTTCGGGACGCAGCACCAGCTGAGCGTTGCCCACCAGCTGACGGTGGAGGAGAGCGCCGACCTCTGGCTCGCCGTCAGCGCGCCGGTCGTGTCGGCAGCGATCCACGAGGCCGCCCTGCTCAAGCGCCTGCGTTTCAGGAGCGCGCGGGCGAACCGGGATGCCCGGCAGATGGCCCGGAGCCAGCTGCTCATGGCCAGGTTGCGACCCTCGGACGGGTGCGCCGATCTGAGGGCCGCCGCCTCCGGCCACTACGAGCACGTCCCCGCGCCGACCAGGCGGCTGGTCATTCGTTTCCTGGTCGCGTTGGGCTCGCATACGCCGTTGTACGTCGAGCTGAAGAAGGACATCGGGCTCGACCTGCCCACCGCCAGCCGGCGCGACCGCGGCGCGTTCACGCGCATGCGGTCCCTTGTCGACGCTTACGACGCGTTCGCCGACGGCGTGGTGTTCCGCGCGGAGAGGAAGCTCGCGTCGGTGCTCGCCGGGTCGGGGGTCGCGTTGGACGCTCAGGCGGGCACGACCACGGCGGCCAACACACGCTCGACCAGCTCGTCGAACGAGATCCCGGCGGCCTCGGCGGCCAGCGGCAGAAGGCTGGTCTCGGTCAGGCCCGGGATCGGGTTGACCTCGAGCACGTAGAGCTCGCCGGTGGCCGCCTCGAGCATCAGGTCCACGCGGGCAAAGCCGGCGCAGCCGAGCAGCCCGTAGGTCTCCAGCGCGATCTCACCGGCGCGCGCGGTCACTTCCTCGTCGAGCTCGGCGGGGCAGACGAAGCGGGTGCGCCCGATCTCGTAGCGGGCCTCGAAGTCGTAGAAGTCCTCCTGCTCGGGGACCGCCTCCACGATCGGCAGCACCACCGGCGTGGGGTGGGCGGGGTCGCGGTCTTCCAGGATGGAGACGGCCAGCTCACGACCGTCGATGTAGCGCTCGAGCAGGACCTTGCGGTCATAGGAGAAGGCCGCCACCAGCGCGGTGGGCACGTCGGCGGCCGTCCGGGCGAACTTGATCCCGAGGGCCGACCCCTGGCGCGCCGGCTTGACGACGATCGGAAACGCCAGGCGGTCCTCGATCGCGGGCAGCGCCTGCGCGGCCCCGAGCGCGCCGCAGCGCCGTCTCGTTGAAGGCGTAGAAGTCCGGAGTCGGGATCCCGCGGTCGCGCATGGCGTGCTTGGCCAGCACCTTGTCCGAGGCGCGGATGCAGGCGGAGATCCCGGAGCCGGTGTGGGGGATGCCCACCACCTCCAGCAGCTCCTGCACGGTCCCGTCCTCGCCGTCGGAGCCGTGTAGGGCGACGAAGGCCACCTCGGGCCGGTGGGTGGTGAGCTGCGAGACCAGGTCTGACCCCACATCGATGGGGATTGCCTCATGGCCGAGGCGCTCCAGCGCGTCCTGGACCCGGGCTCCGGAACGAAGCGATACCTGGCGCTCCAGCGAGCGCCCGCCCTTGAGGACGGCGACCCGCACTCTTCAGCGGCTCCTCATCCCGCGCGCTTGTGCGTGACGGGCATGTGGAGGACCTTGGCCAGCTCCTCGTCGCCCTGTCGCTCCCGGTCCTGGTCGGCTGCTCGCTCCGTCGCCGGCGTCGCCGCGGCCTGACCTGCGCTTGGCCGTGCCGGCTGTACGCCGGTGAGCGTGCCGTACATCGCCACCTGCTCGCGCACGACCTCGCCGATGCGGCGGACGCCCTCGCGGATCGCGTCCTCGTCCACGCCGGAGAAGTTCAGGCGCATCGCCGACCCGCCGCGGCCGTCGACGAACGCCGCCCGCCCCGGCACGAAGGCGACGTGCTCGCGCAGCGCCCGGGCCAGCAGGTCGGTGGTGTCGATGTAGTCGGGCATGGTGGCCCAGATGAACAGCCCGCCCTGCGGGTGGGTCCAGTCGGCCTCGCGGGGGAAATGCTCGGCCATCGCGTCGAGCATCACGTCTCGCCGCCGCCGGTAGATCTCCAGCAGCGACCGGACGTAGTCATCCCACGGCCCGGAGTCGAAATAGGCGGTGACGAAGTACTGCGAGATCGACGACGAGCAGAGGTCCGAGCCCTGCTTGCCGATCTGCATCTTGGCCAGGATCGGCGCGGGTGCCGCCGCCCAGCCCAGACGCACGCCGGGCGAGAGGATCTTGGAGAAGGTGCTGGCGTAGATGACGAACTCGTCGTCGAGCGAGTACAGCGGCGGCAGCGCCTCGCCCTCGTAGCGCAGCAGCCCGTAGGGGTTGTCCTCGAGGATGATGAGCTCGCGCTCGCCGGCGATCCGCACCAGCTCGCGCCGGCGCTCCAGGGACATCGTCACGCCCGGCCGGGTTGTGGAAGTTGGGGACCGTGTAGATGAACTTGGGCCGCCGGCCGGTGCGCTCCAGGTCGTCGAGCGTCTGCTCGAGCTCATCGACGCGCATGCCGTCGCGATCCATCCGCACCTGCACGACCTCGGCCTGGTAGGAGGAGAACGTCGGGATCGCGCCCGGGTAGGTCGGCGCTTCGGCGACGATCACGTCGCCGGGGTCGACCAGCGTCTTGCACACCAGGTCGATCACCTGCTGACCGCCGCTGGTGACCAGCAGCTCGTCGGTGTCGACCTCCATGCCCTCGGCCGCCATCACGCGGGCGACGCAGTCCTTGACGCGGGCAAAGCCCTCGGTCGGCCCGTACTGGAGCGCCCGGGCGCAGGACTCGCCCGCGATCGAATTCATCAGTGCCGCGTAGGAGTCGGCGCGGGAAGGTCGAGGTGTCGGGCAGCCCGCCGGCCAGAGAGATGACGTCCTCGCGCTCGGTCAGCGCCATCAGGTCGCGCATGGCCGAGGAGCGCATGACCTTCGTCCGCTGCGCGAACAGCGCCGCATAGCGCTGGATGTCCCGGGCGGACGACCGTCGGCGCGGCGCGGCGCGGTCTTGATCGCGGCCGGCGCGGCTGGGAGGGACGGGGTCCGGCTCGCGCCCGAGCCCGTCGGGGCTCACGCTGCCGTCTCGTCTATCGTCACCACGGTCACGGTACAGCACGGTGCACCTCGTCTTCGACATCTTCCAGGGGATCGGCATCGCCGCGGCGGTGGGGATACGGCCGTTCCTGCCGGCGATCGCGGTCGGCGCGCTCGGCGCCGCCGACGTTCAGATCGACTTCTCGCACACCTCCTACTCTTTCCTGGAGCAGGCGCCATTCCTGCTGGTGATGGTGATCGGCGTCGTGCTGTTGGGGGTCACTGAGCGCCGGGCCACCCGCGAGCTGCTCCAGGGCCGGCTCGTCATGCTGACCCTGGCCGCGATCAGCCTGATCATCGGCGCGCTGATGTTCGCCGGTGCGCTGGCCCAGGATCACCACACGGTGTGGCCGGGCTTCCTCGCCGGGGTCATCTGCGCGGGAGTGGGGCTGATGGCCACGCGCCCGCTGCTCGATCGCGTGCGGGCGCGACTGGACGAGACGGCGACGGCGACGCTCCCGCTGTTCACGGAGTCCGGCGCGCTGTTGGCCGCGGTGCTCACGGTGCTGCTGCCGCCGGTCGGCGTGATCGTGCTGGCGTTCTGTTGTGGCTGCTCTACGCCGGGCGGAGCCGGTCCGAGCAGAAGTACGCGGGCCTGCGAATCCTCAGATAGCGCACGGTGGCCACCGCGCCCAAGAAGCTCGTGCTCGTCGTGGTCGACGCGATGAAGCCGGCGATGCTCGATCGCGTCATCGCCTCGGGGCGCGCGCCGGCGATGGCGCGCGTCGCGCAGGAGGGCGTATACGTCGGCGATTGCGTGGCCGCGTTCCCATCGGTGACGCCGGTGTGCGCGGCCACCATCACCACCGGCGTCGGGCCCGACCGTCACCTGATCCCCAGCATGAACTGGTATCACCGCGAGGAGAGCCGCTACGTCGAGTACGGCTCGAGCTTCTCGGCCTCGCGGCAGTTCGGCGTGCTGCGCTCGCTGACCGACACCGTGTACCGGATGAACGCCGAGCATCTGTCCCACGACGTGGAGACCGTGTTCGAGTCCCTCGACGACGCACAGGTGCGCACCGCCGGGACCACGTACCTCATCTACCGCGGGCGCCACGAGCACGAGGTCGCCAACGAGTCGGCGCTGGCGCGGATCGCCACCTCGACGTTCTTCAGGCGCACCATCGAGGGTCCCCAGGAACTGTTCTACGCCGACCTCTACGCCTCGCGGCGGACCGGCTGCCGCGGCCAACTGGGGCTGCCCGGCGCGCGCGACCAGCACACCGGCTGCGTCGGTTCCTATCTCGTCGAGAACGACCTCTTCGACTTCCTGCTCTATTCGCTGCCCGACAACGACGCCTACTCGCACCGCAACGGGCCCGCACGCCCAGGTGACGTCGCTGGCGGCGGCCGACCGCCAGATCGAGCGGCTGATGCACGCTGCGGGCGGCCCGGACGAGTTCCTGGAGCAGTACGCGGTGATCATCTGCTCTGACCACTCCCAGGCCCCGGTGGAGGAGCGCATCCGCCTTGACCTCGCCTTCGAGGAGTTCGACGTGGCGCGGCCCAGCGCCCGCGCGTCGGGCGGGAGATCGCGCTCAGCCCCGCGCAGCGCTCGGCCATGATCTACGCGCTGGACCCCGAGCAGGCTGCCGGATACGTGCGCGCGGGCGCGCGAGGTGGCGGCTGGGCTCGAGGGCGTGGACCTGGTGATGTGGCGCCATGACGGCGAGGCGATCATTCGCAGTCGCCGGGGGGAGTTGCACTTCTCGCCGGGCGGCGAGCTCTCCGATCTCCGCGGCGAGACGCTGGAGCGTCGAGGGCGAGCTCGGCGTCCTGAGGGCCGAGGTCCAGGACGGGCGGGTGCTCTCCACCGAGTACCCCGATGCGCTGGCCCGCGCCTGGTCGGCGCTGAACTGCCCCACGGCGGGCGACATCCTGCTGTCGGCCGCGCCGGGCTATGAGTTCGTCGATTGGGGCGGATCGGATCACGTGGGCGGCGGGTCGCACGGGTCGCTGCATCGCACGGACTCGCTGGGCGCGCTGCTGTGGTGCGGGACGGAGGGGCGCCGGGGATGGATACCCGGGCGGCGAGGGACCAGTGGTCCTTGCGCGACATCGCACCGATGATCCGGGCACACTTCGGTTTAGGATCTGATCCTGACGTCGAGTAGCACCCGTCGACAACGGCTTACGGACTCTCAACATTTCCTGGCTACATTGACCGGATGCCTGAAGAGCTGACCACCCTCGTTGAGCTGCCGTTTCGCCACCGCGTACGGCACGGGGTTCGCAAGCCCCACAACTGGCTGCAGCTGACCCGGTTCGTCGCCGTCGGCGCCAGCGGCTACGTCGGTCAACCTCGTCGTGTTCGCGCTGTGCGTCCACGCCATCGGGATCAACTACAAGATCGCCGCCGTCGTCGCGTTCGCGGTCTCGGTCCTCAACAACTTCTGGTGGAACCGGCACTGGACCTTCCGCAGCCAGCGCGAGGCGCATCCCGTCGAGCAGGCGCTGAAGTTCTTCGCCATCTCCCTCGTGGCCTTCGGATTCAGCTATGTCGTGCTGGTCTCCCTCGTCGACGGCGCCGGGTTCCCGAAGGTCGTCGCCCAGGCGATCTCGATCGCGGCCGCGACGCCCCTGTCCTTCGTGGGACAGAAGCTGTGGAGCTTCAGGGCGTAGACCCTCGCCGCGCAGGCCCCGGGTAGACCGGGGCTGGCCTCGCCTACTGTGCTCCGCCTCCAGCCCACCGGCTCGCGCAAGATGGTTCGGCTGGTCGTCCTCTCGGCCCTGCTGACGCTGCTCGCGCTGGCCGCGCCTGCTGCTGGCGGCGGCCGCCACGACCAACACCAGCGGGAGCGGCGTCACCGGCCTGGCCGGTCCGGCGGCGAGCCAGCGTTCCGCTCCCGCGGTCACCACGGTGACCAAGACCGTCACCACCACAGTGGCCGCCTCCGACTCGCCGGTGCTGGTCACCAACCCCAACACGCCTCCCAGCGGCTACCGCCTCACCGCCAACCAGGTTCTGAAGCATCGCCTCCGCCGATCCGCGGGTCAAGGCGGAGCTGCGCCGGCACCCCAAGGCGATCCCCTACGAGTACACCAAGGGATTCCCGACGTGGCAGGTGAGCTGGTTCTCGAACACCAAGCCCCAGCGCGAGCTGCTCCAGGTCTACGTCGACGACAACACCGGGGCGGTCACCCAGGCGTGGACGGGCTTTCAGGTGGCGTGGACGATGGCTCGCGGGTACGCCGGCGCGTTCGGCCGCCGCGTCAACTCCTGGTACATCTGGATCCCGCTGCTCATCCTCTTCGTCGCGCCCGTTCGTCCCGTGGCGCCGACGACCGTCGCTGTGGCATCTGGACCTGCTGGTCCTGGCCAGCTTCTCGGTCTCGCTGGCCCTCTTCAACCACGCCAAGATCGGGCTCTCGGTTCCGCTCATCTACCCGCCGCTCATCTACCTGATGATCCGGCTGCTGCTGCTGGCCGGCGGCCGGGGGATCCCGCGCCGGCCGCTGAGCACCATCGTGCCGACGACGTGGCTGGCCATCGGGACGGTGTTCCTCATGGCCTTCCGCATCGGGCTGAACATCCTGAACTCCAACGTCATCGACGTCGGCTACTCGGGGGTCATCGGCGCCGACAAGCTGATCCACAACGTCGCCCTGTACGGCCACTGGCCCCACGACAACATGTACGGCGACACCTACGGGCCCGTCAGCTACTTCCTGTACGTCCCCTTCCGCCTCGATGTTCGGCTGGAGCGGGACCTGGGACTCGCTCCCCGCCGCGCACGGCGCGGCCATCTTCTTTGACGTGCTGTGCCTGGCCGGCCTCTACCTGCTGGGGCGCCGGCTGCGCGGCAACCGGCTGGGCGTGGTGCTCGCCTACCTGTGGGCCGCGTACCCGTTCACCCTCTACGCGCTGAACTCCAACACCAATGACGCGCTCGTGGGCGCCGCGCTCCTGTTCGCGCTGCTGGCGATCCGCACCTCGCCCGGGCGCGGGCTGATGGCCGGCCTGGCCGGGATGACCAAGTTCGCGCCCTTCGCCCTGGCGCCGCTGCTCCTGCGCGGGACCGAGGAGCGGCTGCGCAGGCGCCACATCGTCGGCTTCGGGATCGCCTTCGTCCTCGCGTGCGTGCTGACCATGCTGCCCGTGCTGCTCAAGCACGACCTCTCGGCCTTCTGGCACGACTCGATCACCTACCAGTCAGATCGCACCACCCCGTTCTCCATGTGGGGCCTGTGGGGCGGGCTGGGCTGGCTGCAGAGCCTGCTCCAGGGAGCGGTGATCGCGCTGGCCATCGGCGTGGCCTTCCTGCCCTCGCGCCGCACCGTGATCGACGTGGCGGCGCTGGGCGCAGGGGTGCTCATCGCACTCCAGATCACCCTCAACTACTGGCTGTACCCCTACATCGTCTGGTTTTTGCCCATGGCCCTCGTGGCGCTCGTGGCCAGCCACCCCGAGCACGAGCCGACCGCCACGCAGGTCCACGACGGCGCGGCCGAGCCCGACCGCCCGCCGGTCCCGATCCACATCACCTCTTCGTAACGCCGCGCCGGCGCACGCAGGTGGGCGTCCGCTCAGCTGATCCCCTCGCCCGGCTCCAGCAACTGCCGGATCGCCACCGCCCGCCGCCGCTCCTCTCCCGTGGTGACCAGCACGGCGTTGAGCCACGGATCCTCGGTCGAGGTCTCGAAGCGCACCGGCATCTTGGTCGCCATCGCCTCGATCGCCTGCTCGCGCTTGACCCCGATCACCCCGCCCCGCGGCCCGGTCATGCCGACGTCGGTGATGTAGGCGGTCCCGCCGGGCAGGATCCGCGCGTCGGCGGTGGGTACGTGGGTGTGGGTGCCCACGACCGCGGTGACGCGGCCGTCGAGATACCAGCCCATCCCGACCTTCTCGCTGGTGGCCTCGGCGTGCATGTCGACGAGGATGTGGTCGGCCTTGTCACGCAGAGCGTGCACGGCGGCGTCGGCCTCGGCGAACGCCGGGCGGCCGGCGTCCATGAACAGGTTGCCCGACAGGGAGATCACCCCCAGCGACACACCGTCGCGCTCCACCACGCACCAGCCGTGGCCCGGCTGGCTGCGCAGGAAATTCGCCGGGCGCAGGATCTCCCGGCGGGCGTCCAGGTAGCCGTAGATCTCGCGCTGCCGGTAGGTGTGGTTGCCGAGGGTGATGACGTCGACGCCGGCGGCAAACAGCTGGTCGGCGATCTTGGGGGTGATGCCAAGGCCCCCGGCGACGTTCTCGCCGTTGACGACGACGAAGTCGGTCTCCAGGCGCTCGCGCAGTGCGGGAAGCATGCCCAGGAGCGTGCGCTTGCCGAGCCCTCCGACGAGGTCACCGCAGAACAGGATGTTGATGGCCCGTGTCATTGACGTTCAGGGGTTGACCCCGACCGCCCTCATAATCACATGTATGCGTCGATGGGCCCGACTGCGCACGGCGGACCCGCAAGAGCCCGAGGGCGAGCCCGATCCCGAAGCGGTCGAGGCGGGTGGCCCGGTGGACGAGACCGAGGAGCACGACGACCTCGACTCTTCGCGGTCAGCCGCAGGCGACGATTCCGAGCAACCGAAGCCGGCCCCGCCGGGCGTTGCCCCTGTCGTGGTACCCCGCTGGATCCAGCTCGTCGTCCTGCCGCTGGCGCTGCTGGGCCTGTGGGCGCTGGCCCGGGCCGTCGGCTCGCTGCTCCTGGTCGTCATCGTCGCGGCGCTGGCGGCGCTGATCCTGGCCCCGATCGTCCGCGTGCTCGAGCGCGTGCTTCCGCGCGGCGTGGCCATCTTCATCGTCTACCTCGGCGGGTTCGGCGTGCTCGCCGGCATCGGCCTGCTCCTGGCCAGCCCCATCGCGACGCAGATCAGCCACTTCGAGAACAACGTCCCGGACATCGTCCGCCACGCCAACCATCAGCTCGACAACTTCCAGTCGTTCCTCAATCACCACGGGATCAACGTCCACATCAAGAAGCAGGGCTCGAGCGCCCTCGACACGCTGCAGAAGGACGTGCTCAAGCGCTCGGGCGACATCGTGTCCTTCTCCCGGGACCTGCTGTCGCAGATCGTCACCGTCGGCTTCGACCTCATCCTCATCCTCGTCCTCTCGATCTACCTGCTCATCTACGGCAATCAGATCGGGGACCTGGCGCGCCGGGTTATGCCTCCGGGGGACGGGACGCCCGAGGACGACTACCCGCTGCTCGTCCAGCACGCGGTCTCCGGCTACGTGCGCGGCCAGGTCCTGTTCAGCCTGGTCATGGGCGGCAGCGCCGCCATCTGCCTGGAGATCCTCGGTCTCATCGGCGTCTTCCCGGCGGGCCGGGACTACGGGGTCTTCTTCGGCGCCTTCTATGGCCTGATGGAGTTCATCCCCTACATCGGGCCCATCGTCGGCCCGATCCCGGCGATCCTCGTCGCCCTGTTTGAGGACCCGATCAGTGCGGTGTGGCTGATCATCCTCTTCGTCGCCCTCCAGCAACTCGAGGGCCACATCGTGGCGCCCCAGGTGTTCCGGATCTCGCTGCGGATCAACCCGATCATCATCATCCTGGCGCTGCTGATCGGCTTCAAGCTCTACGGAGTGGTGGGCGCTCTCGTTGCTCTCCCGGTCATCGCGGTCATCCGACAGACCGTCGTCTACCTGCAGCGCCACCTCGTGCTCGAGCCGTGGGGGACGCGGGGCGTCGGGTTGGGGCTGCTCTCGGGCGCCGAGCCCGACCGATGTCCGGAATGCGGCGCGCCCGCCGAGGGCGGGGACGCCTACTGCCGGGCCTGCGGGGCCTCGCTCGAGCCGCGCGTGACCACGCCCCGATGACCGTCGGCACGCCCGCCAGCCCGCTCGTCGTCCGCGGCGTGACCAAGCGCTTCGGGGCTCGCGCGGCACTGCAGTCAGTGAGCTTCGAGCTGGCTCCGGGAGAACTGGTCGGGATCGTCGGCCCCAACGGCGCCGGGAAGACCACGCTGCTCTCGATCCTCGCGGGCGTTCTGGCTCCCGACGAGGGCGAGCTCACCATCTCGGGGCGCGACGCTGGCTGGGTCCCCCAGCAGCCGGCGCAGTACTCAAAGCTCTCCGTGGCCGAGAACCTGCGGCTGTTCGCGCGACTGGAGAAGGTGTCCGACCCGGAGGCCGCGGTGACGCGGATGCTCGCCCAGACCGATCTCGCCGACCGCGCCGACGAGGAGGTCGGCAAGCTCTCAGGTGGCAACCAGCAACGGGTCAACATCGCCATCGGCCTGCTCTCAGAGCCGGCGCTGCTCTTGCTCGACGAGCCCTCGGCGTCGCTGGATCCCCGTCAGCGCGAGCGCCTGTGGGAGTTCATCTCGGGGCTGGGCACGACCGTGGTCTTCTCCACGCACGACGTCGGCGAGGTCGAGCGCTACGCCACCCGCGTGCTGCTGCTGGCCGACGGGGAGCTGCTCTTCACCGGCACGCCGGCCGAGCTCGAGCAGGCAGTGGGCGGGGACCCGCGCGACCTCGAGGCGGCTCTGGTCAGCTTCCTGCATCAACACGGGCACTGACTGAAACCGCGCGTGCGCTGGCTGCTCATCAAGGACCTGCAGATCCTGCGCCGCTCGCCGCTGCTCGTCGGCCTGCTCGATCGTCTATCCGATCGCGATCGCCCTGATGATCGGCTTCGCGCTCTCCAGCCCGCCCAGCAAGCCCACCGTCGCCTTCTACAACCAGGTGCCCAAGAATCACGGCACGATCAGTCTGGGCAGCCAGAAGATCGACGTGGCCAGCTATGCCTCGGACCTGCTGCGCTCCGTGCAGCCGATCAAGGTCCACTCCCGCGCCGAGGCCGATCGCCGCGGTACGCGACGGCCGGGCGCTGGCGGCGGTGGTCATCCCGGCCGACCTGCCTCAGCAGATCCAGAGCCTCATCACCCAGGGCGTCGGCAGCCCGACCGTGCAGCTCTATCTCAACGGCAAGGACCCGATCGAGCGCGAGTTCGTGAACCAGGCGATCTCCTCGCGCATCAACCAGGTCGAGCAGGACGTCTCCAAGCAGGTCCTGCGCGTGGCCATCAACGACCTGCAGCAGGTGCTCAACGGCGGCAGCGTGCAGATCCTGGGCCAGACCGTCCGGCTGCTGGGGCTGCGCAACGCGCGCACGATCGTCCAGGGAACGCTGGCATCGCTGCCGCGCCGACTCGCCCCTGCGCCCGGCGCTGAGCCAGGTCATCAGCTTCGCCGACCTCGCCATCCAGGGGCTGGCCTTCGCCAAGCCGGTGCTGGGCACGATCGGGACGCCGCTGACCGTCGAACCAGACCCAGGTCGACGGCCGCACCACGCCCACCGACGCCTACGCCGCGGCGATCGCGGTGATCGTCTCGCTCATGTTCGTGACGATGCTGCTGGCGGCGGGGATGCTCGCCCTCGAGCGCACCGAGAACGCGTACCCGCGGCTGATCCGCGGACTGGTGACCCCCGGCCGGCTGCTGTCGGAGAAGGTGATCCTCGCCGCCGGCGTGCGCCACCGCGGTGACGCTGGCGATGGCCGCGTTCGTCTCGCTGTTCGTGCACCTGGAGTGGTCCCGCTTCGAGCTATGGGTGGTGGCGCTGGCCTTCGGCAGCGCGGCCTTCGGTGCCCTGGGGGTGGCCATCGGCGCCATCGCGCGGGAGGTGAGCGCAGCCTCGCTGATGGCCTTCCTCGTCTCGCTGCCGATCGCCTTCGTCGCCCTCGTCCCCGCCAGCGCCGTCTCGGGGGCGTTGAAGACGATCCTTGACGTCATCTCCTTCCTGTTCCCGTTCAAGGCGGCGCTACAAGCGGTGTCCAACGCCTTCAGCGGGACCTCGCCTCCGATCGGGCTGCCGCTCGTGCACCTGGCCGTGCTCGCCGTGGTGTTCGGCGCCATCGCGACGCTGAGCATGCGCCGTTTCGCCGCCCGCTGACCGGCCGCCTGTACGCAGGCGAACCTCCGGATCCCGGTGCACTTGACACCGGGAATAGTGTTTCCGCCGCACGGCGCCCACCGGGGGCCGCCGGCGATCACCGGGGGTGACTGGTGGGGAGCATGTGGCGTCGTGGCGTCTGGGGTGTCCTGGTCGCCTGCCTGGCCGTGGCCATGACCGGCGGCGTGGCCGCCGCCAAGGGGCATCCGTTCTCGACGCCCGGCTACCACTGGAACCACAAGCTGCCCAAGGTCGCGCCGGTGATCCCGGGCAAGCTCATCAAGCTCGGCGACGGCGTCGAGCCCCGGGTGCTCGTCGATGCCGCCGGCACCGGGCAGGTCGCCTACAACGTCACCCCGACCGACGTCAGCGCCGCGTCGGTCCTGCACGACTGCGTGCTCATGCGCGGCCAGACGGGGTGCGCGTCCAACGGTGGACTGGTCCCGCCTGAGACCGGGGACCCGCAGTACAACATCGACGAACACGGCCCGGTGCCGCTGGCCATCGGCAATGAGCTGCTCATGCTCGACAGCCGCTTTCCCAACCCGGAGAACCTGCCCGACGGCACCACGGGCTACCCGACGTTCCTGTGGACATCTGAGGACGCCGGTAAGACGTTCACCGGCCCGGGCACGATCGGCAACCTCGAGATCACCGGCAACGCGGTCGTCTTCGGCGGCACCAACCCGCAGATCGGCGTCATCACCGACACCACGACCGGCGGCACGCTCTTCCAGGCCACCCCGCCGGGCGCCTTCTCGGGAAGGACCCTGAACCTGGGTGACAGCGGTCCCGACCAGGCCTACGACGGCCGGCTGGCGCTCGACGGTACCCGGCCGGTGGCCGAGTTCCAGGACCTCTCCAACCACATCTTCGTCCGTGAGTACAACGGCACGGGCGACATCTACAGCTCCGCGAACTGGTCACGCGCCGAGATCAACGGCCAGGGGTATTCGCGGATCGTCGGTGGGCCCAGCGGTGTCTGGCTCATGTACCAGAAGACCTTCTCGGGCCCGCTGTTCCTTCAGCGCATCGTCAACGGCCAGCCCTCGGGCGCGCCGAACCGGATCACGCCCAACAGCAACTTCAGCCACGCCAACTACGACATCACCGAGGATGCGTCAGGCCGCATCACGGTCGGGGTCTTCTCCTCCGTCGGGAACGCCGAGGGCCTGTTCGTGACCAGCTCGACCGACGGTCGTCACTGGTCCGCGCCTCAGATCATCGCGCGCAACCTCCAGTCGCCCTCAGACATCCAGCTCGGCGCCGCTCCGGACGGCGGCGGCTTTGCCGCCTTCCAGCTGCCCGAGCCCGGCGGGTTCAGCGGCTCCCAGATCGCCGTGGCGGCCTTCGGCTCCTTCGCGGCCACGCACGTCCCGGGGCTGGGGAATCTGAACGGCGACGGCCTGGGTGGCCTGGGCGGCGACCCGTTGGCCTCGGTGTCCTGCACCGACGTGCACTTCGGCGACATCGATGCGATCGCCGAGGCGGGCTGCTTCCTGCGCGATCCGTCCAATCCGACGAGCGGCGCGGCGGTCATCTCCGGCGAGATCCGTCTCAACGGCCTGGAGATCATCCCCGACGCGGGCGTGCAGATCGTCATCGACCCGCGCCAGCACACCATCAACACCACCGGCGAGGTCCGCGTCGTCCTGCGCGCCCCCGGGATCGGCGACATCACTCTGTATCACCAGGCACTCCACGTCAGTCTCTCGGGCTCCCTGGACACTGATGGGCACACCCTGTTCAACTTCGACACCGCGACGGCGTCGACGCTGAAGGGCTTCCCCTTCGACACCAGCATCGACGTGCAGATCCAACACGACGCCGTGGTCATCCCGGTGTCGCTGAAGCTCCCGGCCTACATGGGCGGGGTCACCGGCCAGGCCACGCTCCAGGCCGACAACGCCAACGGGCTGAAGCTCTCCTCCCTGCACATCGGCGTGCCCGATCTCATTCTCGGCGCGCTCGAGGTCAAGGACCTCAACATCGACTATGCCGCCACCGGCAACGTGTGGACGGGCTCGGCCACGGTGAACATCCCCGCGGGGACGCCGTACTTCGGGGTTGCGGTCGCGGTCCGCTTCGACGACGGAGACTTCACGATGGGTTCGTTCGACGGTGAGCGTGCCGTTCCCGGGCGTGCCGATCTTCACCGACACCTATCTCGACGGCTTCGGCGGTGGCTTTGACATCCACCCGGACAAGCGCAGCTTCCACGGCTCGGTGTCGGTTGGGGCGATCCCGCTGGATCCGCCCAACTACACGATCGGGGTGACTGGGACGGTCTCGATCACGTTCATCAACGGCGGCCCGGTGGTCCTGGAGGCCGACGGCTCGGGTTCGGTCCATGGCTTTGACATCGCCAACGCCAAGCTGATCTTCCAGACCAACGGCTACTTCGAGGTCAACGGCAACGTCGACATCGACCTCGATGTGGCCGACCTCACCGCGAGCATGGACGCCTTCGTGGACCTGCCGGCCAAGGAGTTCTCGGCCAACATCAACGGGCAGCTCGAGATCGCCGGCTACTCGGCGATCTCGGCGCAAGCCGTCATCTCATCGCTGGGCGTCGCGGCCTGTGGCTCTGACTTCGGGTTGCACGCGGGCCTCTCCTATCCGTGGGGCGGCACGCCCGACGCCTCGGTCGGCACCGGCAGCTGTGATCTGTCGCCGTTCGTGGTCAAGCCGGTGTCCGTCGCTTCGGTGGCCGGCCGGGGTGGGCGGGGCAGGGTCACTCGTGTCGCCGAGGTCGCGACGGCGGCGGGCGCTCCGTTCGAGGACATCGCCGTCACCGGCGCGACCGGGCCGCCATCGGTGGTGCTCACGAGCCCTCACGGCAAGAGCGTGGTCCCTGTCGCCTTCGGGCCAGGCGCAGCGACCGCGACGGCCGTCGCGCTGGCCGTGGCCAAGACCAACACCACCTACGTGATGGTGCGCAGCCCGGGCGCCGGAACCTGGAAGGTGTCGGGGGCGGCCGGGTCGAGCGCGATCACGCGAGTGCGCCAGGCCCGCGGCTACGCGGCACCCACGCTGCACGCACGCGTGTCCGGGCGCGGCGCAACCCGCCGGCTGACCTACACGGTGACCAAGCGGCCGGGCCTCTCGGTCAGCTTCGCCGAACGCGCGCACCGCGTCTACCGGATCCTCGGCAGGGCCAAGGGCGCGCACGGGACGCTGCGGTTCACGCCCGCCGCCGGCTCTGCCGGGAAGCGCACCGTCTACGCGATCGTCGCCGAGGGCGGGGTGGCACGGGAGAGCGTGCCGGTGACCAGCTACAAGGCGCCGGCTCCGGCAGCGCCCGCGCGGGTGCACCGGCTGCGGGTCCGCCGTCACGGGCGCAGGTTCGCGATTTCGTTCGGCAGCGCCCGCGGCGCGGCGTACTACCTGCTGAGCGTTCGCGGGACTGACGGGCGCCACCTGCTGCGCCTCATCCGCGGCAAGCACCACTCGCTCATCCTCCCGTATCTCGGCTACACCGACCATCTCACCGCCACGGTCACCGGCGTGTCCGCGCTGGGCAAGCACGGGCGCCCGGTGAGCGCGCACGCCTAAGGCCCGCCGCCGCTCTACGTCAGGATCTGGCGCAGCGCCTCCGCGCCGCCGGAGAGCAGCGGCTCCCCGTGAGTGACGAGGATGCGCTGCACGGGTAGGTCGAGGAGCGGCCGCAGCCGCGCGCGCAGGTCCGTTTGGTTGCGCACTGGGTTCGCGAGCTCGAGCTTTTCTCGATACTCGCTCAGGTACTCCAGCCAGGGGTCCGGGCACAGCCGAACGCCGTCTGCATCGTCGCCGATGATGCGATCGCCCGGGATCAGCGCGCCGTGCGCCGGCAGCCAGAACATCGTCTCGTCGGCCTCACGGAAATGGAATGCCTCGACGCCGGGTGGCAGCTTGCCCAGGCTGGCGACCACCTCGCCGTCGTAGCGGCCGGCCACCGCGTCCCGGCTGCGGCCGTGAAAGCGGATGGTGGTGAGGATGTGGACGTGACGGGACCCGGTGGCGTCGTCGCACCAGCGCCAGAAGGCGTCCGTGTCGGCGGGCAGGAGCGGATCGATGAACACCGCATGGCCAGGGTCCGCGTTGGACAGCACGCAGCCCACGTCCTGGGCCCAATCGTGGGGGCTGTCAGGTTCGGCATCGGCGTGCCACGCGGGATGGGCCGCGGTCCAGCGCCACAGGCCCGGGGCCAGTTCCTCGGCCGCGCGCTCGGCCATCGGCGCGGCGGTCAGCGCTGGCCGGTGGCGCGCAGGAACCCGAAGACGCAGATCGCAGCGACGATGAAGGCGATGACCGGCAGCGTCGCCCCGATCACCCCGGCGATCGCCAGCACAATGCCCACCACGCCGACCGCGCCGGCGACCCCGCCGACAACGACCATGCGGTAGGCGCGCTGCTCGCGGGCGCGTCTGGGGGTGTAGCCACGGCGTCGGTCGAGGTCGCTCACGGTCAGCGAAGCGTAGCGCCCCGGGCCGTCGGGAGATGCAGCCGCGCGATAGGTTGTGCGCACCATGGCTGATAACGAGACCCACCTGCTGCTCTACACCTACGTCGAGGACATGGCTGAGCGCCGTGGCCCGTACCGCGAGGCTCACCTGGCGGGGATCCGCGCTGAGCGCGACGCCGGCCACATCACCATGGCGGGCGCCCTGGGCAACCCGCCCACCGGCGGAGCCATCGTGTGGACCGGCGTCACCCCGCAGGACATCGAGGCCTTCACCGCCGCCGACCCGTACGTGGTCAACGGGCTGGTCACCTCCCAGCGCATCGAGCGCTGGAACCTGGTCTGAACCTCAGAGGTCGGCGAGCACGCGCCGGACCGTCGAGTCCGCGATGGCGCGGTGCGGGACGTCTGCCCAGGGCGACGGCGGATCGGCGGGCGTGCTCGTCCACGCCAGAACCTCGGTGGCGCGGTTGTGATGAATGAGGGCGTGGTGCTCGGGACCGAACCCCAGCTGTTCCAGTAGCTCACGCGAGAACTCGCCGAGCAGCTCGCACAGCGTGACCCAGTCCGCGAAGCGCTGCACCTCCGCGAGATCCTCAGGGTCGGGCGCGTCCCGCGGGAGCAGCTCCGCCCAGGTCGGGCCCAGGAAGTCCGGCCACACCGGAGGGTCGAGGCGGTCAGACAGCGACAGCCACGCGTCGACGCAGTCAAGGAGCACCGGTGCGCCCGCCGTCCGCCACAGCGACGCGGTCCGCTCCAGCGTCATACGTGCCAGGCCCCGAGCCTCGCGCACCGCCATCCAATCCGGGATCACGATCTGCACCACGCTCTGGATCGCGCGCAGCACCGCCGCCAGCTCGGTGTGATCGAGCTCCGGCAGCAGCGCGTAGATCCGGTCACCGAGCGCGTCCCAGTCCCCGTCGTCGGCGATCAGCGGGAGCACTCGCTCCCCATGGGCCCCACCGGCGGTGGAGAGCGCGAGCATCGCGCCGTGGGGCCCGCAGCGGGCCAGGAAGTGACGGCGCAGGTCCGCATCGCCGGCGAGCCGCTCGATGACGAGGTCGCGCCAGGTGGGATGCACCCACGCGACCCTCATGCGGCCACCCGCACGAAGTGATCGGCGAGGCGATCGACGAGCTCGCACGGCGGGTGCGACAGCGACCCATCATGGTGGCGGCGCAGCGAGGCCACGAGCTCGCGCTCGGGCACCGCTCCCGGCGGTGTGTCGAGCAGGGCGATGAGCAGGTCGCGGTGCTCATCGGCCAGGGCATCGAGAGAGGCCGTCATGGCCTCGGTGGGGGTGGTCAGCTCGACGTCGGCGGCGCCGGCCACGTCACGATCGCCGAGAGCCAGCCTGACCACGAGCCGTCGGATTCGCTCCGGCGTGAAGGTGTCGGTGGATACGACCAGCGGGCCGGACCGGCGCAGGGCGCGCCTGGTGAACTGCGGGAGATCCGCCGCCTTGGCATGGCGAAAGAGGATGAGCACCTTCTCCTCCGGGTCCAGGTCAGCGGCGTCGACCAGCACGCGTGCGGGCGCCGGGAAGCGCTCCGCTCCGCGCTCCTGATGCAGCCGGTGCAGCGCCGCGTGCAGAGGCGCCGGCCGCGAGGTCCAGATCAGCCAGTGGCGATCGTCCATGGCGCCCAGCAGCCGCTCCATGGCCCGCGCCCATCGGTCGGCGGCGTCGGCCCGGTACTCGGTGGAGCCGAACGCGTCATCGGCGATGAACACCTGGCGAGCGTCGGGGTCAAACGCTGCGAGCAGATCGTCCGGCGCGATGCACTCGTGGGCCTCCCACCCGTCGGTCAGCTTGGCCAGCGCGACCATGCGGGCAATGGCGGTCTTGCCCATCTCCGGCGGACCGGTGATCACCGCGAAGCGGTACTGCGCGAGGGCTCCCACCGCCCGCGCATAGGCCCGGGTGGGGACGAACACCTGCGGCCAGCCGCTGCGCCTCGGCACGATCCAGCGTGGAGCGCTGGGCGGCTTCGGGGTCGATGAGGGGCTCGAGGTCGCGCAGCCCCAGCAGCGAGGGCATCGCCAGGCGCAGCTCGGGCCGGGCGTCGATCCGCGCGCACAGAGCCGGGCTGTCGATGACCTCGACGGTCAGGCCCTTGACCTCGGGGCGCGGCCCCTCGCGGACCGCGCAGCCGTTGGCCATCAGAACATAGGAGCGCAGGCCGCGCAGATCGTCGAGTTGCTCGAGGGACGACTGCTCGAGGGCTGCGGGGATCGGCTGCGGCGAGTCGGGGGGCAGCCACGCGGCACTGGACCAGCACGCGGTCGGGCAGGGGCTCGGCAAGCAGCGGCGGCCCCAGCCCGCAGTCCAGGGTCGCAATCCGGGTGCCATCGGCGTCGCCCTGCCACGCGTCGGGCCGGACCCCCGCCTCCAACTCGAGCACGTGCGTGCAGAGCTGCTGGAACTGCAGCCAGCCGAGCCGATCAAGGTCGTAGGACACCCCGCGCACAGTGTGCCGTGGACAGCGGCTCGGCGCCAGTATTCTCGACTGACAGCTATGTCGTTCCCGCAGACCCGCCTGCGCAGGCTCAGAGCCAACCGCGCGCTGCGCGGCCTGGTGCGCGAGACGCGCCTTGAGGCCGCGGACTTCGTCTACCCGATGTTCGTCGCCCACGGCATCGACCGCCGCGAACCGATCGCCGAGATGCCCGGCATCGACCATCTCTCGATCGCCCATGCCGTCGAGGAGGCCGGCGAGGCCGCCGCGCTCGGCATCCCCGCAGTGCTGCTCTTCGGCCTGCCCGCCGCCAAGGACGAGGAAGGTTCAGGCGCCTGGGACGATGAGGGCATCATCCAGCTGGCCACACGGGCCATCAAGGAGGCCCACCCCGAGCTGCTGGTCATCTGTGACCTCTGCCTGTGCGAGTACACCACCCACGGCCACTGCGGTGTGCTGCGCGAGACCGCCGGTCAGATGATCGTCGACAACGACGCCACGCTGGAGTTGCTGTCACGCACGGCGGTGTCCCAGGCCCGCGCCGGCGCCGACATCATCGCCCCCTCGGACATGATGGACGGACGCGTCGGCCTCATCCGCTCGGCGCTGGACGACGAGGGCTTCACCGACACGCCGATCATGTCCTACGCGGCGAAGTTCGCCTCGGCGTTCTACGGCCCCTTCCGCGTCGCCGCCGATTCGGCCCCCGCGTTCGGGGACCGGCGCGGCTACCAGATGGACCCCGCCAACGGCGACGAGGCGGTGCGCGAGGCGCGCCTGGACGTCGAGGAGGGCGCCGACATCCTCATCGTCAAGCCCGCGCTGCCCTACCTGGACCTGGTCCGGCGGATCAAGGACGACACCTCGCTGCCGGTGGCCGCCTACAACGTCAGCGGTGAGTATTCGATGCTCAAGGCCGCGGCGGCAGCCGGGTACCTTGATGAGAGGGCCGCGGTGCTCGAGGCGCTGACCTCGATCCGCCGCGCCGGGGCCGACATCATCATCACCTACCACGCCAAGGATGCCGCACGATGGCTGCAATGAATAGCTCTGGGACCGCAGACGGAATCAGCGAGGGCCCGGCCGGCGGTTCGCGGCACGGTCCCAAGCTGCGCACCCGCAAGGAGGGCGCCGCGATCGCCCTCACCGACGCCGACAAGCGCCTGCTCAACCTCATGCAGGGCCAGTTCCCGATCGCCGCGCGCCCCTACCAGCACGTCGCCACGGAGGCGGGAATCACAGAGGAGGAGACACTGGCCGCGGTCGCCCGGCTGCTCGAGCAGCGGATCATCCGCCAGGTCACGCCCATCTTCGACACTCGTGCCCTGGGCTATTCCTCGATGCTGGTGGCCGCCAAGGTCGATCCCGAGAATCCGTGGCGCGCTGCCACCATCATCAACGCGCACCCGGGCGTCTCGCACAACTACCTGCGTAACCACGAGTTCAACATCTGGTTCACGATCGCCACCGAGCCCGGCTCACAGCTCGGGCTGCAGGGCACGCTCGACGTGCTGGCGCGCGAGGCCGGAGCGGAGTCCGTCCGCCAGCTCCCCACGCTCAAGTTGTTCAAGATCCGCATGGATCTCGAGATGGAGGGGGGCACCGACGCGCTCTCCAAGGCAGCGGAGGCCGCCGAGCCGGCCGAGACCGATCCCCAACCGTACGACGAGTTCGACCGGTCGGTAATCCGGGCACTGCAGGGCGACATGCCGGTGATCGCCGAGCCCTACGCCCCAGCCGCCGCTCAGCTCGGCATCGCCCAGGAGGACCTGCTCGCCCATCTGCGCCAGATGCAGGAGCGCCGCCTGCTGCGCCGCGTGGCCGCGATCCTCTTTCACCGCCGGGCCGGCTTCAGCGCCAACGGCATGGGCGTGTGGAAGGTCCCCGACGAGCGCATCATGGAGCTGGGCAAGCGCATGGCGTCGTTCCGCGGGATCTCGCACTGCTACCAGCGGCCCACCTACGCCGACTGGCCCTACTCGGTGTTCACCATGGCCCACGGCCGCTCCAAGGAGGAGTGCGACGCCATCCTCGACTCGATCGCCTCCGACACCGGCATCTCAGACCGGGCGACCCTGTACTCGTCCACCGAGTTCAAGAAGATCCGCCTGCTCTATTTCACCGAGGATCATTCAGATTGGGAACGTCAGCACGCGGGCGTGTGAGCGACACCGCGGTTGACAGCACCCGCTCGGCCCAGCTCTACGCGCGCGCCGCTCTGCTCCTGCCGGGCGGCGTCAACTCGCCGGTGCGGGCGATGCGGTCGATCGGGCGCGACCCGATCTTCATCGAGTCGGGCGCGGGCCCGATCATCCGCGACGTCGACGGCAACGAGTACGTCGACTGGGTGAGCTCGTGGGGCCCGCTGATCCTGGGCCACGCCCATCCCGACGTGGTGGCGGCGCTCACCGAGGCGGCCGCCCGGGGGACCACCTTCGGCGCGCCGACCGCCGGCGAGGTCGAGCTGGCCGAGCAGATCGCCGACAGGGTCCCCTCGGTGCAGATGGTGCGCATGACCTCCTCGGGGACTGAGGCGACGATGAGTGCGTTGCGGCTGGCCCGCGCCGTCACCGGTCGCGACATCGTGGTCAAGTTCTCCGGCGCGTATCACGGCCACGTCGACGGTCTGCTTGCCGAGGCGGGGTCGGGCCTGGCCACCCAGGGGATCCCGGCGAGCCCCGGGGTCCCGGCAGCGGCCGCGGCGGCCACCGTGATCGTGCCCTGGAACGACCCGGAAGCCCTCAGCGAGGCGGTCGCCCGCCATCGTCCGGCGGCGATCGTGGCCGAGCCGGTCCCGGCCAACATGGGCGTCGTGCCGCCCCAGCCCGGCTTCCTCGAGCATCTGCGCGCGGCCGCCGACGACTCCGGCGCCCTGCTCGTCTTCGACGAGGTGATCACGGGTCTGCGCGTCGCTCGCGGCGGCGCTCAGGAGCGTTTCGGCGTGCTGCCCGACCTGACGATCATGGGCAAGATCATCGGCGGCGGGCTCCCAGCGGCGGCGTACGGCGGTCCCCGCGCCCTCATGGAGCGGATCGCGCCGGCTGGGGACGTTTACCAGGCGGGAACGCTCTCGGGCAACCCGCTGGCAGTGGCGGCGGCCCTGGCAACCCTTCAGCACCTCGACACCGCCGCCTACGAGCGCCTGGCCGAGACCACCGAGGCGCTCGCCGAGGGCATGCGCGAGGCGGCGCGGGGCAACGGCGTGGCCGTCCAGGTCCAGTCGCTGCCCGGCCTGCTGACGATCTTCTTCTCCGAGCGCCCGGTGACCAACTACGCCGGGGCGGCCGCGTGCGACACCGACGCCTTCGCCCACTGGTGCCGGGCGCTGCTGGCGCGCGGCGTGTATCCGCCGCCCTCGCAGTTCGAGGCCTGGTTCCCGTCGCTCGTCCACGGTCGCGAGCATGTGATGCGCACGGTGACGGCGGCCGCCGAGGCCTTCGCGGAGCTGCCGCAATGAGCTTGGCGGCACTGCGCGAGGCGCTGCTGGACCACGGCGGGACGATCGCCGACTCGCTGGCCGCCCCGGACACCGTTTGGCCGCCCCGGACACCGTGGGCGCCGCGGGCACCGGCGCGCCGCAACTGGCCGCGCGCGGGCCCCCGGGCCTCCGGGCGCGAGCGCGAATACGAGCTGTTGCTGGAGATGATCCTGGAGGGGTCGCTGCTGCACTACGGCGCGCCGCGCCTCGTCCGCGGCGCCGACCCCGACCTGGCGCTGCTACTCGGCGACCAGCTCTACGCCCTCGGCCTCGCCCGGCTGGCCGAGCTCGGCGACATCGACGCGGTGGCTGAGCTGGCCGACCTCATCTCTCTGCTGGCCCAGGCGCAGGCGGCGTGTGACCCTCGCCTGGCCGATGCCGTCTGGCAGGCCGGGGCCACGGCCATCGGGTGGGGGAGCACGCCGGAGCACGCGGTCGCCAAGTCCCGGGCGCGGGCCGGCGACAACGGCGCCGCGCAGGCGCTGACCGCCGCGCGTGACAAGGTCCTGGCGGCCGGCGGAGGGGCACCCTCGTGACGCCCGCCTCTTTGTTGACGGTACGCTTACCGGCGCGTTCAATGTGGTTTAGCTGCGGTTGATCGAAGGCACAAGTGGCAGATCGGCACAAAGAAGGATCGAAGTCCAAATACACCGAGGATCGGCGGATGCCGGGCGCCTTCGAGGGCGAGACCGTCACGCGCCGCGGGTTCATGAACGTCGTCACGCAGGGCAGCGGCCTGGTGGCCGCCGCCGCCTTCACCCTTCCCGCGCTCGGCTTCGCGCTCGGCCCGCTGTTCAGTCGCGTTCCGTTCGACTGGCAGGCGATCGGGGCGCCCGACGACTTCACCAAGACGACGTACGCCACCAAGGTCCTCACCATCGTCCAGGGCATCGGCGAGGCGGGGTACTCGATCGCCTACGTCCGCGCCCGCGACCCCAGCATCGACACCGAGCCCGTCGACGAGTACAACCACTGGGTCGCCCTGTCCTCGCGCTGCATGCACCTCGGTTGTCCGGTCCGCTTCGTCGCTGCCGCGCAGCGGTTCATCTGCCCATGCCACGGCGGGGTCTACGACTTCCGCGGCATGGTCGCCGGCGGTCCTCCGGTGCGTCCCGCTCGACCGGTTCTACACGCGCCTGAACAAGAACACGGGGCTGGTGGAGATCGGCCCGCGCTACTCGGTCAACTCCGAGCTGCATCGGTTCTCTCCGCGCGACCCGGGCCAGCCGCTGGACGGAATCGGGCAATATCTGTATCCCGCGCGCTTTGACACCTCGTCCGGTCCCGCGGGTCACCCGTAGTCATGCCCAAGCTCCCCGCCCCTCCACTCCCCAAGGTCCTCAAGCCGCTTCCCAAGCGGCCTGGCGAGGAGACCGAGCCCATGACCCCGCTGGAGACCGCCGCCGAGGGCGGGATCCACGTCGTCGACTGGCTGGATGAGCGCACCTCGCTGTCGGGCGGCATCCGGTGGCTGCTCTTCCGCAAGGTCCCCAAGGGGATCAACTGGTTCTACACGCTGGGGTCGGCGACGATGTTCGCCTTCCTCAACCAGGCCGTGACCGGGGTCTTCCTGGCGATGTTCTACCGCCCCGACGTCACCGGCGGCGCCTACGAGTCGATCCGCTACATCACCGACGACGCCTTCCTGGGCCAGCTCGTGCGCTCCATGCACAAGTGGGGCGCCTCGGTGATGATCATCCTCATCTTCCTGCACATGGCGCGCGTGTTCTTCTTCGGCGCCTACAAGTACCCGCGGGAGCTGACGTGGATCATCGGCGTGGTGCTGCTGATCCTGACGCTGGCCATGGGGTTCACCGGCTACCTGCTGCCGTTTGACCAGCGCTCCTACTGGGCGACCATCGTCGGCGTGAACATCAACGGCACCGGCCCCTTCATCGGCCCGTACCTGTCTGACTTCCTGCGCGCCGGGCCCGAATTCGGGGCGACGACGCTGTCGCGGTTCTACGCCATCCACATGATGCTCATCCCCGGGTTGATCGCCGCGCTCATCGGCGCGCACCTGTACCTGATCACCAAGCTCGGGATTTCGGCGCCGCCGTGGATGAAGGCCGAAGAGGAGCCCGAGTTGCGCGAGGCGGAGATCTGAGGATGGCCTCGTGAACCAGGCTGAGAAGGAGAGCTACCTCCGCGAATACGCGCTCCTGAAGAACAAGGGCAAGCCGTTCTTCCCCTACGCGGTGGCCAAGGACTCGATGATGGCGGTGATCGTCATGATCGTGATCATCTTCCTCGCCGCCATGTTCGGCGCGGAGATGGGCCCCAAGGCGGACCCGACGACGACCACCTACGTCCCGCGCCCGGACTGGTACTTCTTCTTCCTCTTCGAGGTCCTCAGGGTGATGAAGAACATCCCCAAGTTCACGGATCTCGCCACGATCGGCGTCCCGACGGTCTGCATGATCCTGCTGTTCCTGCTGCCGTTCTATGACCGCAGCCCCGAGCGCCGGATCGAGCGGCGCCCGATCGCCCTCGCCGCCGGCCTGACGACGATCTTCGCCATGGCGTTCCTCACCTACTCCGGCGCGAGCACCGGGTCCCCGAACTCGGTCGACCTGGCGCCGCCGGCCTCGCTCAGCGCCGCCCAGAAAGCGTCGTTCCGGGCCGGCGAGGACGTCGTCGGGGAGTCGGGCTGTCTGGCCTGCCACGTGATCGGTGACAACGGCAACAACGGCCCCGGGCCGCCGCTCACCAACATCGGAGCGATCCGCCGACCGCAGGCGATCGCATCGACGCTGCGCAACCCCACGGCGCCGATGCCGTCGTTCGCGGACCTGGCCAAGAACGATCCGAAGAAGTTCCAGGACCTGGTCAACTTCCTCTCGATGCTCCAGTAGGCCGGTCGGATCCGGGACCATGACGGCGAGCCCACCTTCGCCGCCGGGCCACTCCGACACCGACGTCTCTGAGCCGGTCACGGAGTCCACGCCCGGCACGCTGCCCGAGCCGCAGGTCCGGGCGATGTTCGACCGCATCGCGGGCGTATATGACCGGATGAACTCGGTCATGACCGCCGGCCTGCACCACCATTGGCGCCGGCGCGCCGCCGACCTGGCCGGCCTGGGCCCGGGAGCGCGAGCGCTGGACGTGGCCACCGGCACCGGCGACCTGGCGCTCGAGCTGGCGCGACGGGTGGCGCCCGGCGGGAGTGTCGTGGGCGCCGACTTCTCCGAGCGGATGCTGGAGCTCGCGCGTGACAAGGCCGTCACGGAGCGGGCCGCCGGCCGCGTGCCCGCCGACGCCTCGGTGCAGTTTCGAGACCGCGAATGCGCTGGCGCTGCCCTACGGCGACGACGAGTTCGACGCGGCCACGGTGGGGTTCGGGGCGCGCAATTTCTCCGACCTGCCGCGCGGGCCTGAGCGAGATGGCCCGCGTGGTGCGGCCCGGGGGGCGGGTCGTGGTCCTGGAGATCACCACGCCGACCGGCCCGCCGCTCTCCACCTTCCTGGACCTGTGGTTCGACCGGCTCGTCCCCGTGCTCGGGCCGCGTCGCCGGCGACGCCGACGCCTACAGCTACCTGCCCAGCTCGGTCCGCCGCTTTCCCCCGCCCGAGGCGCTGGCGGCGATCATGTGGGAGTGCGGGCTGCGCGCGGTGCGCTACGTGATCACCGCGGGCGGCATCATCGCGCTGCATGTGGGCGAGGTCGGCTGATGAACGTGAGCGAGGGGCCTGATGAACGTGGTCCAGGGGGCGGTGCAGGCGGTCGTCGCCGCCGGCGGCGAGTCGGCCGCGCGGATGATGGAGCGGCTGGAGCGCCGGCTGCTCGACGCCGCCGACGGCCACGGCGAGCTGCTGGCCCGGCACGCCGGGGACACGATCGCCGCCGGGGGCAAGCGGCTGCGGCCGCTGCTGCTGTTCCTGACCGCCGGTGCGCCGCCGCCTGAGTCAGAGACGCTGCTGCGCTCAGCGGTGGCCGTCGAGCTGGTGCACTCGGCCACGCTGGTCCACGACGACGTGCTCGACGGGTCCCCGCTGCGTCGCGGGCGGCCCACGGTGATGGCGGCCGGCGGTCGCCTGGCCGCGACGGCCACGGGCGATCTGCTGTTCTCGCGGGCGTTCGCCGAGCTGGCGCGGGACCGGCTCGGTGCCGGCGGTGCGGGTGCTGTCGCGGGCCAGCTCGGAGCTGGCCGCCGGCGAGCTGATGCAGCGCGCCGACGCCTGGCGCGCGGTCGCGACCGAGCGCTACCTCGAGCGCTGCCGGCTGAAGACCGGCGTCCTGTTTCGCGCCGCGTGCGAGCTCGGCGGCCTGGAGGGCGACGACCCGGAGTACGTGCCCGCCCTGGCTCTGTTCGGCGAGCGCATCGGGCTGGCCTTCCAGCTGCTCGACGACATCCTCGACGTGACGGGCCCACCCGAGCGCACGGGCAAGCCGCGCGGGGCGGACCTGCTCGACGGTACGGTCACGCTGCCGCTGATCCTCGCGCGCGAGCGCGACCCGGAGCTCGGCGGCGCTTGACCTGCGCGGCGTCGATACGCCCGAGCGCGCCGCGGAGGTGTGCGCCCGGATCGCCGACACCGGCGCACTGGAGGACACGCGGGCGCGCGCGCTGGAGCTGGTGGCCAGAGCCAAGGCGGACCTGCCCGAGATGCCGGCACGACAGCGCGGGGCGCTGGAGCTCATCGCCGACGGCGTGGTCGAGCGCTATTCGTAGGGCCGGCGAACCGGGATCGGAAGACCGGGATCGGCGTCCCGTCCACCCGCCCTACGGGTCAGACGGTTTAGAAATCCTCGGGGAGGATGAGATCAGCGTTGAGCGCTGAGGCGAACCGCTCGATCTCCTCGGTCATGTTCGCCTGGGTGAGGCGACGCAGGTCCGAGAGCATGTCGGTCAGTCCGTCGTCAAGGTGCTCCTCGAGGGCGTCGACCTGATCCTGGTCGAACACACCCTCGTCCATCCAGAAGCAGTTGGGGCACTGGAGGATGAGCTCCCAGAAGCCCTGGGGCGCCTCGGACCAGTCGATCGGCTGCACCAGCTGCGAATCGCAGTCGGGGCACACGTGTAGGCCCGGGTGGGTCGTCTCCTCGGCGTAGAACCGGACGACTTCGATCGTCCGGCCGCTGGGGAGGACGATGCGACGAATGGAGTGGCGTTCAGGGTGGTTGCTCATGGCTGCTCGCTCTGATTTATCGGCGCACCCCCGCCCCAGCTTGAGCACGATGTGCTGATCCTTCGGTGATTCATCGGCGTTAACACATCCGCGGCGCCCTCCGACCGCTACGCTTGTCCCCACACCACTTTCCGAGAGGCGTAAAGAAGCAATGTTCCGCAACCCAGGCATAGACGCCATCGTCGTCCTCATCATCGTCCTGTTGTTGCTCGGCCCCAAGCGGCTTCCGGGCATCGGAAAGGGCCTGGGGTCGGGGATGCGCGAGTTCAAGGAAGGCATCACCGGCGAGTCCAAGGACGACGACAAGCCGGCGCTGCCGGAGTCGAGGGCCACGCCGGAGGCCAAGCCGAGCTCGAGCGAGCCGGCCGCCACCCACGGATCCGGTACGTCCGGGTCCGAGCGCTCCTCGTAGCGCGCCCGGGCGCACACCATGGCGAAGGTTCTCCGCCCCATCGGGCATGAGGATCGCCTGAGCATCGTCGACCACCTCGACGAGCTCCGCAACCGCCTGTTCGTCTGCCTCGCCGTCCTGGCGGTCGCGTTCGCGGTTTGCTACTGGCAGAACAACACCCTGCTGAACCTCCTCAACAGGGCGCTGCCGCCGGCCGACCCAGACCGGATCCAACAAGATCGGCGGGCTGACGCGGGACAACGCGGACGCCGGAAAGAACCTGGCTCGGGCCGGCAAGGCATTACAGGTCCTGTCGACCTCACCGGGCCAGTCGGCTGCCGACCGGGCTGCGTTCGCCGAGGCGGCGAAGGATCTCCAGCAGGCGGCCAAGGCGCTGCCCAGAAGAACCCCAAGAACCAGCCGATCACGATCGGGGTGGGGGAGGCCTTCACCACCACGCTGACCGTCTGCTTCTACGCGGCGATCTTGCTCACGCTCCCGGTGCTGCTCTACGAGATCTACGCCTTCGTGGTCCCGGCGCTGAGCGACCGTGAACGCAGGGTCGCGACGCCCATCGTGATCGCGGCCCCGGCGCTTTTCGTGGCCGGCGTGGTGTTCACGTACTTCATCGTCTTACCGGCGGCGGTGAAGTTCCTCCAGGGCTACAACTCCAACCAATTCGACAACCTGGTGCAGGCCAAACCCCTGTACTCGTTCCAGGTCCTCACCATGGGCGCGATCGGCCTCGCCTTCCAGTTGCCCCTGGCGCTGCTGGGCCTGCGGGCGGTGGGCGTCATCAATGGCAGCACCCTGATCCGCCACTGGCGCTACGCTACGGTCATGATCGCCGTCATCGCGGCGGCGATGCCAGGGGCGGATCCGGTCACGACTGGACTGGAGACCGCCCCGCTCGTGATCCTCTTCCTGGCCAGCATCGTGTTGCTCAAGCTCGCAGACCGCCGTGACGCCAAGCGCGCCGCCGCTGAGCTGATCACGGTCGGCCCCCCGGATACTGGTGAATCGGATTCGTGACCTAGATGCTCTTCGACCTTCGCAGCCGCGGTCGACGCCGCACCGTCCAGGTGGTCTACCTCGGCCTGGCCATCCTCATCGGCGGCGGCCTGGTTCTCTTCGGTGTCGGCACCGGCAGCGGCAACGGCGGCCTGCTCAACGCCTTCAGCGGCGGCTCGAGCAACCAGAGCCAGCAGTTCAGCGCCGCCGAGAAGGCCGCGATCAAGCAGACCAAGCAGAACCCTTCCAGTCCGGCGGCCTGGGCGGCCCTCGAAACGGCGCGCTTCCAGAACGCCTCGAGCAACAACGGCTTCAACACGAGTACCGGCACCTACACCACCGCCGGCAAGAAGGAGCTGTCCAACGCGGTCGACGCCTGGCAGAAGTACCTGGCGCTGACCAAGGCGCCGCAGAACAACCTGGCCATCTTCGCCGGCACCGCGTACAGCGCGCTGGGCCAGTACGCCGACGCGGCGACGGCCTGGGAGTTCGCCACCCAGTCCGACCCGTCGGCGGTCAAAAGCTTTGAATGCCTCGCCATGACGGCCTACGCGGCCAGCCAAACCCGCAAGGGCGATCTCGCCGCGGCCAAGGCGGCCAGCCTCGTGCCCAAGGCGACCCGCAAGACGCTCGCTTCACAGATCGCCCTGGCCAAGACGCAGCCCTCGGTTGCGCAACAGGCCTGCTGACCTCCGGCCCCGACGCCGGGGTAACATCGCCAGACCTCAGGGCCGTTAGCTCAGCTGGTAGAGCAGGGGACTCTTAATCCCAAGGTCGTAGGTTCGATCCCTACACGGCCCACTCTCAAAGCCCCGCTCCAGCGGGGTTTTCTCGTTCCGGGGGTGCCGATCGCGTCACAGGCGCGAGACGAGCTCCGCCATGATCTCCGCAGCGGGCTGGGTCTGCGTGGCAAGCGCCACGCTCTGTCCCGCCCACAGCGACATCGGCTCGATCTGGCCGGTCGTTCCCGCCATCGGCGGCGCGGGCTCGTACCGAACGATCGCTTCGCCGGAGACGAAGTGCGCGATCACGTCGCCCTCTCCCGGTCGACTACCCGGTGCCGGCCGACCCGCGGCCTCCCACGTCTCGGCCGTTGAGTTGTGGATGGCGCGATGGGGAGCGTCGGGCCACCCCACCTCATAGAGGTTGGGGTACCACTCTGCGTCGGTTTCGGTGGCGGCCAGCAGGCGACGCCGATACTCCTCGTGGATCGGCATCTCATCGGCCAAGAGGAATCGCGTGCCGAGCAGGGCGGCCTGCGCGCCGAGGGCGAACACCGCCGCGACCCCTCGAGCGTCGCCGATCCCACCCGCCGCGATGACCGGCACCGGTGCCACTGCGTCCACCACCGCTGGGACCAACGGGAGCGTCGCCACGCCACTCCACACGTGCCCCCCGGCCTCCCAGCCTTGGGCAACGATGATGTCCACGCCGCTACCGACCGCGCGCCGCGCCTCCTCCGCACTGCCGACGGTGTGCATGACAAGCCCTCCGGCGTCATGCACGGCGTCGACGTAGCTGCTGGGATCGCCCCAGATGAACGAGACGATCCGCAGACCCGCTGAGAGGGCCTGATCGACCCGCCGGCGCTGATCGGAGGCCAGGACGAAGTTGCCGGCGAACGGCCGCTCGGTGAGGGCAGCCGTTTCGCGAACCACGGCTCCCGCGTCATCGGACCACGACAGTCCGAGGCTGCCGAGACCGCCGGCATTTGAGACAGCGGCGGGCAGGCGGGGATCGACAGCCAGCGGCGCCAGCACGATCGGGTGTTCAATCCCCAGTAACTCGCACAGCGGTGTGTGGGCGCTCATCGGGGGCGGCCCCGCTTTCTGGCGCCGCGGCGCCGGTTGACTGGGTTCATTGTGGACCTGACAGGCTGCGACGGCCACCATCGTGCTCGTCACTCTTCAACCCATGGACAGGAGCAGACCATGCGCAGCGACATCGCCCCCGGCGCCACCTTCCCCGACTACAAGCTGCCCGATCACGAGAACGTTCCTCGAACGCTCAGCGAGATCCAAGGCGCCGACCCGCTGATCCTCACGCTCGCGCGAGGCAATTACTGCCCCAAGGAGCACCAGCAGCACCTCGAGCTCGCCGCCAACTATCCGAAGATCGCGGTGGCCTACACGAAGGTCGCCACCATCTCGACCGACACCCATCACTCCAGCCAGGAGTTCCGCGCCTCCACCGGCGCCCAGTGGCCCTTCCTCTCTGACCCGGAGCGGACCGTCCAGAAGGACCTCGACATCCAGGAGTACACCGACCCCGAGCACGATCCGATGATCCCTCACACCCTCGTGCTCGGGCCCGGACTGCTCATCCACAGCATCTACAACGGCTACTGGTTCTGGGGGCGTCCCTCGTTCGTGGACCTCTGGCACGATCTGCGCACCGTGACCCGCGAGATCCGTCCCGACTGGGACCTGAGCAAGCCGGGGCTGCGCGAGGCGTGGGATACGGCCGACTACGCGCCGTTTCACGGTTGGGACCGGCGCTCCCCGGAGTCAAAGCCGTCGTCGTATAACCCGTAGCGCCCCGGTCGGCGTCATCCCCGTACTGCCCTGGGACCGGTACGCGCATTCCTAACATGAGGTGACGCTCATGGCACTGGCCTACACCGATTACTACGAGGTGCTCGGCGTCCCGCGCGACGCCGACCAGGACGCCATCCGCCGCGCCTATCGCAAGCTCGCGCGCACCTACCACCCCGACCTCAACTCCGACACCGACGCCGAGGACCGTTTCAAGGAGATCGGCGAGGCCTACGAGGTGCTGTCGGACCCCGAGAAGCGCGAGCGCTACGACCGCCTCGGCGCCGACTGGCGCCGCCAGGAGCAGGAGGCGCCCGACGCCGACTTCGAGGACTTCGTCACGCGCCAGGGGTTCGGCAGCGACGACTTCGCCTTCAGCGACGACCTGTTCGAGCGGCTGTTCGGGGGCCGGGCCGGTCGCGGCCCCGGCGCGACGCCGCGCGGGCCCCTGCGCGGCTACGACCGCGAGGCGCTGCTCGAGCTGTCGCTGGAGGACGCGCTGGAGGGAGGGCGCCGCCGACTGACGCTCGACGGGCGCGACATCGACGTCAACTTTCCCGCCGGGGTGCGCGACGGCCAGCTGATCCGCCTCGCCGGGCAGGGCGGGCAGGGACGCGACGCCGGACCGCCCGGGGATCTCTACCTGCGCATCGCGCTGAAGCCCCACCCGGACTTCCGTCAGCGCGGCGAGGACGATCTCGACGTCGACCTGCCCGTGGCTCCCTGGCAGGCCGCGCTCGGCGCCACCGTCCCGGTCAGGACCCCGAGCGGTACCGCCCAGATCCGGGTGCCGGCCGGCTCCTCGAGCGGGCGCCGTCTGCGGCTGCGCGGACGGGGGCTGCCCCGCTCCTCAGGCACCAGCGGCGACCTGCACGCCGTCGTCAAGATCACCGTCCCCAAGGAGCTGTCTGATCGTGAGCGCGAGCTCTATGAGGAGCTCGCGGACATCTCCGCGCCGGAGCCGAGCGTATGAGCGCCGAGGAGCGCGTCGAGCTGACCGTCGTCGCCCGGCGCGCCGGTGTCCGAATCGCCCTGGTGCGCCGCTACCTCGAGTTCGGGCTGTTCGAGCCCCACCCGGCCTCCGAGGAGACGCCGCTGTATGACCCGCAGACCGCGGCGCGGGTTGCGCAGGCCGAGCGTCTGCGCCGCGACCTCGGCCTCAACTACGCGGGCGCGGTGCTGGTGTGCGAGCTCCTGGACCGGATCCGCGAGCTCGAGGCCGGCTCTTAGGCGAGCAACTGGCCGGCGAGCGAGTGGGCGCCGGCCTACGAGGCTCGGATCCCGCCGCTACGGACGGCCGGCGTGCGGCGCGGGCCGGCTGGGCGCGGCGAGCAGCTGGCCGGTGACACCCGGCCCCTCCGACATCGCCGCCTCCATGCCACGCCACTGCGCCGCTGCGATGAAGAGGGTGCGACCGTCGTCGCCCCCGAGCATGCAGGCAAAGCAGCCGCGGTCCACGGCGACGGTGTCGAGCACCTCGCCACCCTCGGCGACGCGGACGCAGGACTTGCCCGGGACGCTCGCCACCCACACCGCGCCGTCGGTGTCGGTGCAGATCCCGTCCGGGGCGTGCTCGAGCTCGGTCCACACCCGTCGGCCCGAGAGCAGCCCATCCTCGCTGACGTCGAAGGCGAGGAGGTGCTGGGCGTGTGAGTCGGCCACTACCAGCGTCCGCTCCTCATCCAGCAGTGCCATGCCGTTGGGCCATTGCAGCCCATCCACCGTCTGGCGGATGGCGCCATCCGGGCCGACACACACGACGCTGCCCGAGCCGCCGTTGACGTAGATATGGCCCGCGGTGCTGACGACGAGCTCGTTGAACGGGCCCGAAGCGAGCTCCGACAGGTCAGCGATCAGCTCGAGGCGTCCGTCGGCACCCTGCGCGAGCAACCTCTTCTGCGGTCCGTCGATGATCAGCAGCCGCCCGTCGGGCAGCCAGTCGATGCTGAACGGCAGGGCTTGCTCGGCCACGCGGGCCACGACCTCGCGGGTGCCGTCGGTACTGACGGCCAGGACCTCGCCCGCGCCCCAGTTGCACAGCCAGATGCGCCCGTCGTGCCACCGTGTCGACTCGGGGAAGCCCAGGCCGTCAATCACAAGGCGTGTCTCGGTCATGTTTCCGCTCCTGTCAGGGATGTGCGTATCACCTATCAGACTCCCGGTGAGGCCGATTGGTAACCCGGTGCCGTGGCTTCAGCGTCACGCGGCCAGCGGTCGGAGCGGCTGGACGGCTTGGTGAAATGAGGGGTGCATGGGGGGTCTCCTCCTGTCAGTTGACGTGCCCATAAGACCCCCGCGGGGCGCGAAACTCATCGCTTCACCAAGTGCCGTCCATCAAGGAGCAACCATGAAGATCACCCGCAACGCGACGGAGAGCGGCCTGGGACCCGCCGACTGGTTCACCGGCACCGTCTATGTCGACCCGATCGCGACGCCGGCGCCCCCCGCCCGCGCGGCCGCTGCCGCCGTCCACTTCACGCCGGGGGCCAGGACGGCGTGGCACACCCATCCTTTCGGCCAGACGATCTTCGTTACCGAGGGGATCGGCCGCTGTCAGCGGGAGGGTGGCCCGGTGGAGGAGATCAGCCCCGGCGATCGCGTGTTCTTCGAGCCCGGTGAGAACCACTGGCACGGCGCAGCGCCCGGACGGCTCATGACCCACATCGCCATTCAGGAGGCCGACGAGTCCGGCAATCCGGTCACGTGGGGCCGGCAGGTCACCGACGAGGAGTACGGCGCCGCGCCCTCATCCTGACCGACGGCACCTGCACTGGTCCGGAGCGGCGCGTGGCGATACCCTGGATCAACCGTGCCCCCTGCCCCACCACCGCCCGCGGACGGCGGGCGGGCCACGTCCTTCGTCATCTGGCTCGCCGCGTTCGCCCTCCTCTTCGGAGCCTTTGTGGTCTTCGCCGGGTCCCCCCGCGATCGCAAGCCGCATTTCTGGCTGCGAGTCGCCGCACTGCCGCTCGCGCCGACGCTCATCGCGGCGATCCTCGTCGTCGTGCGTGAGCTGCGCGTGGTCCCCGACCGCGTCGCCGCGACCATGCTCCTGACCCTCCTGGTCCTGACCATCCCCGGGCTCGTCCTCGTCCCGGCGCTGCTCTACCGACGGCCCGGCAGCTCCCCGGACTCCTCGGACGATGAGGGAGGCGGTGGCTCCGGCCCGGGCCCGGAACGACCGCGGCCGCCCTCCCCACGGGGCGGAGTGCCGCTGCCCGACGCTGAGCAGGGAGGGCTGCGGCTGCGCGAGCACGGGCGTCGCGCGCTGGGTGCGCGCCGTCCGCGGCGCCCCGCTCGGGAGCCGGTGCCTGCGCCGGGGCGGGTTCGGACCCACCGCTGACCGTCGCAGCGCCGCGGTGCGCCGCGGTGCGCCGCCGGGCCCTGGTCAGGAGGGGCGGAGCCGCAGCTTCAGGGTGCTCACGTTGTGCGCGGCATCGCCGACCTTCAATGTCACCGTCCGGCGTCCCGCGTGCCGGCGTCTCACGTCATGCGCCAGTGATGCGGCGACCGACACCGCGGGCGCCGCGATTCGCACCGCCACCCGTGCCGCGGGCCGCTTGAGTGCGATCGACAGCACCCCACGCTTGAGCCGGACCGTTCCGCGCGGCCGATGGCCGCCGACCAGGACATCCCCGGCGAGCCGGCGTGCGTTGAACTGCAGCCCGCGCGGCAGCGCCACGGATACGGATAGGACCCGCGGCGAGTGCTTGCCAGCCGTCAGGGTGAAGGCGAGTCGCGGAGCGCCGTGGGCGGTGCCCCGGATTGCGGCACGGGAGACCCGGGGCGGCGCGAAGGGGGTGGCCGCGCGTGACGGCGACGACGACGGCCCCGTTCCGGCGACGTTGGTGGCGACCACGCGGAACCGGTACCGCCTGCCGTTGCGCAGTCCGCGCACCGTGATGGGGCTGTGCTTCCCGGTGGCGTGGGCGCCGCCCGGCGAAGCGATGACGCTATAGGTCACGGGCCCAGCTCCAGCTCCGGCCCGTGGCCGGAAGGTCACCTTGACCCGGCGATTGCCCGCTTGGGTGCGCACCCTGGTCGGAGCCCCGGGGGGAGCGACGTAGTGGAATTGATCGGCGGCGGTGATCGGCGTCGTTCCGGCAGACGCGGTCACGATTATGTCGGCCACCCCCGCGCCGTGCGGGGGTGCGACCGCGTCGATCTGCGTGGGCGACACGACGTGGAAGGACCCCGCCGGAACGCCCGCGAACGTCACCGAGGAGACGGCGTCGATCCCGGCGGCGGCAAAGCCGCTGCCGTGGATGACGACCGCGGTGCCGCCCCGGGTCGTCCCCAGCGCCGGCGAGACGCCGGACACCGCCGGTGGTGTCGTGGCGGCGTACGACCACGCCGCGCCGGCCAGATTGTTGTCTGACTGCCCTGTGACGAGCAGCGTGGACGCGTCGTCGGAGAGGGCCACATGGGTGCCGAACACGCCTGAGCCGAACTCGGCGTCGCGCCCGGCCGGGGCGGTGAGCTTGCTGTGCAGCGCCCACGTCCCGCCCGAGCCGTCGAACGCATAGGCGGCGCCGATGGCCGAGCTGTCGATCGGCGCGCCCACCACCGCGGTGCTCGCGTCGGCAGAGAGGGCGACCGACGCGCCGAAGAATCCCTGGCCGACCTCGGCGTTCGCGCCACTGGTCGGCGCGGCGAGCTTGGCCCGCTCGCTCCATGCCGCTGCGGTGGTGCGCGTGAACACCCACGCAGCGCCGCGCTGGCCGTCGGACTGACCGCCGATGAGCGCCGTGCTCGCGTCGTCAGACAGCGACACGGCGCTGCCGAACGTAGGGGTGCCGACGCCGGCGTCGGACCCCGTCGTGGGCGCCGTGAGCTTCGCCTGCTCCGCCCACGTCGTGCCCGACTCGCCGAAGACCCAGGCTGCGCCGACGCTGGCGTTGTCGGCGTCGCCGCCGATGATGGCCGTCCGCCCGTCGGGCGACAGCGCGGTGGCGCTCCCGAAGTCGCCCGCGCCGATCTCGCGGTCGTTGCCGGTGGTGGGTGCCGTGAACTTGTGCTGCTCGGTCCATGTGGCCGCGGCCGAGGGACGAGTGAACAACCAGGCCGCCCCGACGAAGATGTGGTCCTCGACACCCCCGATCAGCGCGCTGGTGCCGGCGGCGTTGAGCGAGATGTGGCCACCGAACTCGCCCGGGGGGAATTCCTTGTCGGTGGCGGTGTTGGGGATCGCCAGCTTCTGCTGCAGAGTCCAGCCCGACGGACCTCGCGTGTACGCCCACACGCCGCCGGTGTTGCTGTTGTCCCCGATGCCGCCGATGAGCGCGGTGTTGCCGTCGCCCGAGAGCGCGACCGCGCTCCCGAACTCGACGTTGGTCCCGATCGCGGCGTTGGCGCCCGTGGTCGGCGCGGTGAGCTTGGCCTGCAGCGTCCACACCGCGCCCGAGCGGGCGAACACGTACGCCGCGCCGGTGCCGCTGGCGTCATCGAACGCGCCCACGAGGGCGGTCGTCCCGTCGCTGGAGAGAGCCGCCGACCCGCCCAGCTCACCCCCGCCGACCTCCGCGGCGGTGCCCGTGGTCGGTGCGGTCAGCTTGGCGGACTCCAGAAAGGTGTCACCCGGGGCTGCGCGCGCCACCCCGGTGCACACGACGAAGACCGCGACGATGGCGGTCACCAGAACAGAGAAATGACGACCCCCCACCGAGTCCATGGTCAGACGAGCTTACCCACAGCCCGCGCGGGCCATGCCAGACTTCCATCATGGGGGTCCACCTGCTGCTCTTCATCGGCGTCGCTGCGATCGTGATCATCATCCCCGGGCCCGACACCGCGGTGGTGACCAAGAACGTGCTCATCCACGGCCGGCGCGCTGGGCTGGGGACGTCGCTGGGGGTGAGCGCCGGGCTGGCGATCTGGACGATCGCGGCCGCGGTCGGCCTGGCCTCGCTGGTACGCGCCTCCGAGGTTGCCTTCACCGTGCTCAAGCTCGCCGGGGCGTTCTACCTCGTGTGGCTGGGAATCCAGGCGATGCGCGCCGCGGGCCGGGAGGCGTCCGCGCAGCACGCCGCCCCTCGGGCGGCCGGCTCCGGCCTGGGAGCGCGCGGTGGCTTTCGCCAGGGCGTCCTCTCTGACCTGGCCAACCCCAAGATCGGGATCTTCTTCACCAGCCTGCTGCCGCAGTTCGTGACCGCGGGGCGCCCGGTGCTGTTCCCCTTCCTTGTGCTGGGCGCGGTCTTCGTCGTCATGACGGTGCTCTGGCTCCTGGCCTACACCCTGGCCGCGGCGCGTGCCGCGCAGACGCTCATGCGTCCGCGGGTGAGAGCGGTGCTTGACCGGTTCACCGGAGTCGTGCTCATCGGCCTGGGCGTGCGCCTGGCCGTCGAACGGCGTTAGCGCTCCGGCCGTGGCGGGCGAGCGCCCGCTCAACGCCCCGGGCCGCACCGTCACCGCCGAGTTCTGCGGCAACTGAGCGTCGGCTGCGTGCCCGACGTGCGCGTTTTTTACAGCTATGTTGGAAAGATCGCGCGCGAGGTGCCTATGGCAGCCCCGCGATAGTTGCCGGCCGATCCCGTCTGTGCCCACTGGTTCAATTCACAGGCAGTGATCGAGACGCTGAAGGCGGAATTGGCCGACGCCGACGCCGCGCTGAAGGCGCACATGGCCTCATGGGAGTATGCGTTTGCCATGGGCGCGAGCCGCGACGGCGCCACCGAGCATCCCAAGCATGCGGCCACGCGGGCGCGCACCGCTGAGCTGAGCACGCGCGTGAAGGATCTGCGCGCACACCTGGCCGAGCACGAGCTGTAGCGCGACCGGGGCGGCGGTTCCGCCCCCGACGGCCGGGTAGCATTCCCCAGGAGCGATTCCCAGGGAGGGACGCAGTGCAGGACGTCAGCCCGAGCCAGGCCACGACGACCCAGCCGGTGCCGCCGGTCTCCACGGGCACACGCGGACGCGTCAGCAAGTTCGTGATTCCGGAGGTGATCTTCGGGATAGGGACGCTCGCCGAGGTCGGGGGCGCTGTCCGTCGCGTTGGCGGTCACCGGCCGATGCTGATCTCCGACCCGGGAGTGCTCGCCGCCGGTTGGGTGGATCGGGCGCTGCCATACCTGGTCGACGTCCGCGTGGAGTCGCGGCTATGGCACGGCCTCACCCCCAACCCCAAGGACTTCGAGGTCGAGGCGGCCTTTGAGAGCTACCGCGAGAACGGCTGCGATGCGCTGCTGGCCATCGGCGGGGGTAGCTGCATCGACGTCGCCAAGGCGGTCGCCATCCTGTCGGGCAACGGCGGGCGGATCCTCGACTACGAGGGCATCGACCGCGCCACCAGCCCCATGCCGCCGACCGTCATGGTGCCGACGACCGGCGGCTCGGGCGCGGACGTCTCCCAGTTCTGCGTCGTCACCGACACCGCGCGAGGGCTGAAGGCCACGATCGGCGGCCGGGCGCTGGTGCCCGAGATCTCGCTCACCGACCCGGAGCTGCTGACCACCATGCCGCCGGACCTCACCGCCCACACCGGGCTCGACGCGCTGAGCCACGCCATCGAGTCCTGCGTGTCCGAAGCCTGCGACTTTCTCTCCAAGGGGCACGCGGTGGCCGCGATCGAGGCGCTCGCTGAGCATCTGCCCCGGGCGGTCCAGGAGCCGCTCAACCTCGACGCGCGTGAGGCGATCGCTCGCGCCAGCCTTCAGGCGGGCCTGGCCTTCACCAACGCGCTGCTGGGCGCGACCCACGCGATCGCGCATCAGATCGGCGGCGCGCTGGACCTGCCGCACGGCCTGCTCAACGCGATTCTCATGCCGCACGTGATGCGCTTCAACGCGGAGACGCACGCGGCGCGGTACGTCGACGTGGCGCGCGCTCTGGGCGTCCCGGTGGCCGATCTCACACCGGCTGCCGCGGCGGAGGCGGCCACCGCACGCGTCGAAGACCTAGCCCGTGCGCTGAACATAACCGGCGGACTGCGAGCGCTCGGTGTCGATCAGGCCGACTTCGATCGCTTCGCCGTCAACGCTCTGCGCGACGCCTACATCACCACCAACCCCCGGCCGGTCACCGAGCAGGATGTCCGCGACATCTGCGCCGCCGCCTACTAACCGCGACCGGGCGCTCGAGCGGCTCATCGGGGTCCGCTCGTCCAAGCCCAGCTTCTACGCGGCCTGGCGCGAGAACGCCCGGCGCCTGGACCGGTCGATCGAGACGCTCGAACGTATCTCCAGCGCCCTGTGCGCCGCCCCCGATGGCCCCGGCGCCCTGTGCGACGCGGTGGTCGAGGCCGCGGCCCACCATTTCGAGGCGCCGTGGGCGGCCATGACCTTCACCGGCGAGGGCGAGGGGACCGAGCCCGCTCATGTCATCCGCCGTGGCCAGGGCGCCGTGGTGCCGCGCCCCGGCCAGCCTCAGCCGGTGCTCGAGCTGGTGGCACGCCGGGCACTCGCCGCCGAGGCGGCTGTGATGATCGATCCCGTCGACCTCGGCGATGGGGCCTACGGGCTCACCGACGCGACCGGCGGAGTGGTGGCGGCGCCGATGCCGGTCCAAGGGGAGCTCGTTGGTGTCCTCGCGGTTGGGCTGCGCCGCGACGCCGTCGTGCAGTCCACGGACCTCTCCATTCTCGTCACACTCGCCAACCACGCCGGGGTGGCGCTGCACCACGCCCAGCTCTTTGCGCAGTCAGAGCGCGTGCGCCGGCGCCTGGAGGAAGCCGGCCGGCGCGAGCTCCTCAGCCAGGAGCGCAACCGGATCGCGCGGGAGCTGCACGATTCGGTGGCCCAGCATCTGCTCAGCATCGGCATGGACCTCGAGTGGTGCCGCCGTCACGACTCCACATCGCCGCCGGTGCTCGAGCGCGTGACCGCCGCCAAGGGGCTGGCGCGCTCGGCAGTCGGCGAGATCCGGGCGGTCATCTTCGAGCTGGCCACCGACGGCGACGGCGATCTGCGCCGGGCCCTGCACGAGGTCGTCGAGGATGTTGTCGCCGGTACCCGCCTGCAGGTGCGCGTGCGGACGTACGGCATGCAGCGGGCGGCGCCCGGCGCCACTCGGCATGCGCTCGTGCAGATCGCGCGCGAAGCCCTCTTCAACGTGGTTCGTCACGCCGACGCCGGTCACGCCTGGGTGACGCTGCGCTGGGCCCCCGAGCGCATCGGGCTCGTGGTCAGCGACGACGGCGGCGGGGACGCGCCGGGCCTGCGTCACCGGCTTGCCGCGGGCACTGCCGCGGGCCGGCATTTCGGCCTGGCCGGGATCGGCGGTCGCGTCCGCGAGCTCGGCGGTAGCGCCACCGTGACGCGCCGCCGCGGGGGTGGGGTGAGCCTGCGGGTGCAGGTCCCGCTTCCCCAAGGCGCGCCGCGATGACTGAGGTGGCCGTGACCTCCGCGCGGCTCATGCTGGTCGACGATCACGCCATCGTCCGCCGCGGGCTGCGTTCGATCCTGGAGCTGGAGCCCGGCATCTCCGTCGTGGCCGAGGCGGGCAGCCGCGACGAGGCCGTGCGCCTGCTCGATCGCGTCCGGCCTGACGTCATCCTTCTCGACCTCAAACTCAGCGCTGACCACGACGCCGAGGGCCTGGAGCTCTGCAGCGAGATCCTGGCCCACCGTCCCGACGCCCGGGTCGTCATCCTCTCGACGTTCCTGGACGAGAACCTGCTCAATCAGGCGCTGCGTCGTGGCGCCAAGGCCTACGTGATCAAGGAGGTCGACGTCGTGGAGCTCGTGCGCATCGTGCGGGCGGTCGCGCGCGGGGAGTCGGGGTTTGACAGCCGCAGCGCCGAGATGATGCGCTCCCTCGTGGCCCATGACACCGACGCCGTCGGCTCCGATCTCACTGCGCGCGAGCGCGAGGTGATCGGCCTGCTCGCTCACGGCCTCACCAACCACGAGATCGGGCAACAGCTGTTCGTGAGCGATAGCACGGCCAAGTTCCACGTCCACAACGTGATGCGCAAGCTCGGCGTGCGCCGGCGGGCCGAGGTGGCCTACGCCGCGGGCAAGCTGAGCCTCCCCGAGGCCTGAGCCGGGCGCCCTACGACTGGCCGGCGTGCGGCGGCCACCCTCGGGCTCAGGCCAGCGCGGCCCTGAGCGCCTCCAGATCGGTCGCGCCGAACACGACCCGGTTACGGGTCGCGACATAGACGAGGTCGAGGTCGACCCCGGCCTTGGCGACCTTGCGCGTCAGGTCGGCCAGCACCCCGGGCCGGTCCTCGACGTCAACCACCACCACCTCGCGCTCGCGGGTGACGGCCAGGTGGGAGATCGCCAGCGAGTGCCGGGCCGCCTCGGCGTGCTTGACCAGGATGTGCAGCTCCGCTCGCTCGCCGGCGCCCAGGCAGGTGGCCGCCGCGATGTTGACCCCCGCGTCGCTGATGGCGCCCGCGACCTGCGCGAGGGCTCCGGGCGTGTTCTCAACGTCGATGACCAAGTCCACTGCCATATGTCCTCCCCGCCCGTGGTCGCTCGCCGGTGCGCCGACATTCTGACCCATCGGCGGAGGCGGCGGGGCGCGTCGGGCTCCACGCGGCGCAGGCGGCGCGCGGGAGTTGGCTCAGGCCTCGTCGTCACGCAGCGGCGGCGTTCCGGCGAGCTGCTGGGCCATGGCACCCGGGTGGGTCAGGCGCGCCGGCGAGGGGTCTGCGAGCGCCCGGGCGGCGATCAATGGCAGGTCCAGCGCAGCGACGCTGCCGGCGAGGATCGTGTTGCCCGCGCGACCGCCGAGACTCCACACCCGCGGGAAGGCGGTGGCCAGGCCGGCGGCGATCGTCCGCACCTCGCGGCCGGCGCGGTTGTCCACGACATTGATGAGCGCCAGCGGGGCAACCCGGGCAACGTCGGCGAGCGCCTCGGCGGTGACCAGATGGCGCGGGACGGTGGCCCCGACGAACGCGTCGATGACGATGGCGTCCCAGCGATCTGCCGGCTGTCCGGCGACGAAGGCGCGCCCCTCGGCATGGCGCACGTGCAGCCCGGGCGCGCGGCGCAGGCCGAGGTGCTCACGCGCGACGGCCAGGACGTCGGCGTCGATCTCGCACACCTCCTGGCGCCCGCCCGGATCCTCGGCGGCCAGCGCACGCGGCAGCGCGCAGGCGCCCCCGCCGATATGCAGCACCCGGCGGGCGCGGGCGGCGCGCAGGACGACGCGAATCCAGCGCAGGTAGTCGAACTCCAGGTGCAGCGGGTCGGCGAGGTCGACATAGGACGCGTCCATGTCGCGCTGGCGCAGCAGCCAGCCCGACGGGCGTTGCGGGTCGCGTTCGACGACGAGGTTGCCACGGCGCTCGACCATCTTGGGTGCGCCGCGGGACGAGGCCACAACACAAATCTTGTCAAGCCGTGACAAGCGAGCGGCGGCTCAGGGCAGCCGCGGCGGCGATCAGGTTCACGATCACGAACATCACGATGAGGGCGTCGGGGCTGTGCAGGGCACCACCGATCACCGCGCCGGCGGACATCATCATCTGCTGGATGCTCGTGACCGTCGTCATCACCTGCGCGCGGGAGCCCACCGGGGCGTAACGCTGACGCAGCGCGATCGTGCCGGAGTACGCCGGGCCCTCCAGGAACCCGGTGAGCAGGATGAGCACGATGCCGGTGGCCAGCGATCCGGCGAGCGGCCACAGGGCCGCCGATAGGCCGAGTGCCGCGTAGGACAGACCCACCCGTCGCAGTGAAGGCCGGCCGTGCAGGATGAATGTCCCCAGGATCGAGCCCGCCGCCACCGCCGCCCAGAGATATCCGCTGGCGTGCGCTGCGCTGTCCAGGCTCTGCACGGCGTAGAGCGGAAAGCCCACCAGCATCAGCCCCCAGCTGAACGAGGCCAGGCACTGGCTGAACGAAGTGGCCAGCAGCACGCGCTGGCGTGCCAGAGCGCCCAGGCCCGCGCGCAGCGCTTGGGACAGGCTCCCGGGACGGTCATCCGCTCTGCCGAGGTCAAACACGGGGTTGACCCCGACGAGCGCGGCCACGACGAGAGTGAGTGCTGCCTGGACCTCCAAGGTCTCGGCGGGGCCGATGACGCCGGCAAGGATGCCGGCCATGACGGGGCCGACGATCACCGCGAGGTTGAGGCTCGTGGCCTCGATCGCGCTCGCCCGATCCAGCAGCTCAGGTCCCGCAACCACCGCGAGGCTGCTGAAGAAGCTGCCCTGAGTGAGCGGGCGCGTGAGGCTGTAGATCACCGCGACGGCGGGGACCGTCCAGTTCGGCGCATGTCCCGCCAGCAGCACCATCGCCATGAGGCCCACCACGCTCAGCAGCTGGTCGAAGACGATCAGCGCGCGCCGTCGCCGCGCCACGTCCAGCCAGGCGCCGAGGACCGGGCCTGTCAGCGCCGCCGGGACGACGGCGGCGGCGGCGGTGACACCGGCCAGGGGCGCGCTTCCGGTGCGCAGCAGGATCAGCAGCACCCCGGCGGTGTTGAACATCGTCGCCACGATGCGCGACAACGACACCGTCAGGAGGAAGCTGGGGTACTGCGGCCGCCCCCAGAGCGCGCGGAAGCTGTTCTCGGACGCGGTGAGCGAGGTCGTGGTCACACACCTCATATTGGCGCAGCGTGTTCGGAGTCCGGGGCCGCCGAGCGATGATGTGGTATCGGATCTGACCAGACGACCGACCCCGCCGCACCGGTGGCCGCGATCTACCCGATCGCGCTGCCCCAGGTGTACGGGTACCTGCTCCCGCGCTGTGGCAGCGTCGCGGTGGCGGAGGACGTCACCGCAGAGACGTTCATGGCGGCGGTCGCGGCCAGCCGGCGCCGGCCGCCTCCGCACGTCACCGTCGCCTGGCTGATCGGCATCGCCCGCCACAAGCTCGTCGACCATTGGCGACGCGCCGAGCGCGAGCACCGCGGGCTGGCGGCGGCGGAGCTGGAGCACCCGGCCGGCGAGGATCCGTGGCACGAGGTGCTGGACGCCCAGGCCGCGCACGCGGCGCTGCTGCGCCTCTCACTCCCGCAGCGCACGGCCCTGACCCTGCGCTACCTCGACGGCCTCCCGGTGGCGGAGGTGGCCCGGCACCTGGAGCGCAGCCTCCACGCCACCGAGACACTGCTCGTCCGCGCCCGCTCGGCGCTGCGGCGCATCTACCAAGAGGGGGAGCACCATGCCGCGTGATCCGCTCGAGGCGCTGCACCTCCCGGTCATCCCCGTCGAGCCGCGATCACAGTTCGCCACCACGCTGCTGCGGCGCATCCAGGGGGCACCGGAGCCCGCCGCTCACGCCGCGACGGTGCGCTACTTCGTCGACGACATGGACGCGGCGGTGGCCTTCTACTCGCACGCCCTCGGATTCGAAGAGGAGCTGCGCCCGGCCCCGGCGTTCGCCATGCTCTACCGCGGCGACCTGCGGCTCCTGCTCAGCCTCCCCACCGAGCCGCATGCGCTGGGTGACGGGACGCTGCCGGTGCCCGGGACGGGGTTCAACCGCATGTCGCTGCGGGTCACCGACCTGGTCGGCACGGTCGACGAGCTCCGCGCGCAGGGGGTCAGCTTGGCCACCGCGATCACCGCAGGTCCCACGGTCCACACCGTCCTGCTCCGTGACCCCGCCGGCAACCTCGTCGAGCTGTTCGAGCCCCGCGGCTCCGGCTACCACGAGCGACCATCGACACCCACCACCGAGGAGAGCCCATGAGCACCGTCAGCGTCCGCTACATCGTCGACAGCGTCGAGGAGGCCGTCGCCTTCTACACCGGACGACTCGGCTTCGAGGTGCTCATGTTCCCCGACCCGGCGTTCGCGATGCTCACCCTCGGCGATCTGCGTCTTGTGCTCGCCTCGCCCGTCCCCGCCGACCATCACGGCGGCGGGTCGCGCCCGATGCCCGACGGCACGACTCAGGGACCGGGCGGGTGGAACCGGATCATGCTCGAGGTGGCGGACCTGGCCGGCACCGTGGAGCGGCTGCGCGGCGAGGGCGCTCGCTTTCGCAACGAGATCGCGACCGGCGTCGGTTCCGCGCAGATCCTGCTCGAGGACCCGTCGGGCAACGCGATCGAGCTGTTTGAGCCCCGGCGGCCCGAGGCGTCGCTCAACCCGTAGCTTCGGTGCGGTGCAGCGCGACGCCGGCCACCACCAGCCCGAGGCCGGCCACCTCGACCCAGGTGGGGATCTGCGTCAGCACGACGATGCCGATCACCGTCGCCAGCGCGGGCAGCAGGGCGACCATGGTGGCGTACGTCGCGCGCGGGAGCCGGGCCATGGCCAGCTGGTCGGTCACGTAGGGGATGACCGACGAGGACACGCCGACCCCGACACCGGCCAGCAGGGCAACCGGGTCGGCGAACGCCCGCGCCGCCTCCCATCCGCCGATCGGTGTGACCACGATCGCCGCGATGAGCATCGCGGCGGCGAGACCGTCGATGCCGCTGAGCGCCCCATGCTTGGCCACGCGGTCGGCGAGCACGATGTAGACAGAGAACAGCAGCGCGTTGGCGAAGGCGAAGACGAAGCCGAGCGCGGCCCCGGCGAGGCGGATGTCCGTGAGCAGGTAGACGCCGCCGACCGCCAGCGCCAGGGCCACGAGGTTGCGCGACGAGCGCACGCCGATCGCGGCGAGCAGGATCACCGGCAGGAACTCGATCGCGGAGACCGTGCCGAGCGGCAGGCGGCTGATGGCCGAGTAGAAGCACGCGTTCATCACTGCCAACACCGCGCCCCACGCGATGAGCAGCCGCCGCCCATCGCGGTCGAGCCGTGCGAAGGCCCGCCAGGGCCGCCGCCACAGCGCGAAGATCACCGCCGCCGAGGCGATCCGCAGCCAGGCGACGCCCAGGACCTGCACCCGGGCGAACAGCAGCACCGCGAACGATGGGCCCAGGTAGTGAAAGATCGGCGCTGACGACGAAGTAGACGTGCGGAGGCACGTCTGTGGAGGCCACTCGTCGCACGGTCGTCGCATCGGCGGGCACGCGCCAAGCTTGCGCCCCGGCGCCCCTGGTGTCCATGGCAATCCGCAGGTAACATGGCGAGAATGCCTGAGAATCGAAGGCGCAACGGCCATAACGCCGAAGGTGGGTGGCTCCTGGACGCCGTGAACCTGAGATTGCTCGACGAGCTCCAGACCGACGCTCGCCTCAGCCTGGCCGAGCTCGGCCGTCGCGTCGGGCTCTCGTCGCCGGCGGTGGCCGAGCGGCTGGCGCGCCTTGAGCAGGAGGGGGTCATCCTCGGCTACCACGCCGAGCTCAACCCGCGCGCTCTCGGCTACACCCTCACCGCGGTCATCCGGATCCGGCCCGCCCCGCGCCAGCTGCACCAGGTGGGCGAACTGGCCCAGCGCACAGCCGAGGTCGTTGACTGCCGCCGGATCACCGGTGACGACTGCTACATCATGACCGCGCACGTCCGCTCGGTGGAGCACCTCGAGGAGGTCATCGATCGTTTCGCCGCCTACGGCCAGACGACGACCTCGATCGTCCAGTCGGCGCCGGTCGCGGCGCGCGGGATCGCGCTTGAGGCGCTCTCAGAACAGGTGTGACGCAGGTGCGACCGCCGTTTGGGCGAAGCTGTGGGTCGTGCCCGAGGCGTGGGTCTATCTGCTGCGCTGCCGCGACGGCTCGCTCTACACCGGCTGGACCGTGGACCTCGAGCGCCGCGTGGCCCGCCACCGGGCGGGCGTTGCCAGCCGCTATACGGCGAGCCGGCTCCCCGTGGACCTCGAGCTGGCGATCCCGATGGCTGACCGGACCACCGCGCGGCGCGAGGAGGCGCGGATCAAGCGCCTGAGCCGCGCCGAGAAGCTCGCCCTGGTGAGAGCCGCCGCAACGTAGACTGCCCGCATGCCCAACACCCCCCGCGTGTGCGTGATCGGCGCCGGAGTGAGCGGCCTCACCACGATCAAGGCGCTGCGCGACTGGGGCGTCGACCATACGTGCTTCGAGGCCAGCGACGAGGTCGGCGGCAATTGGTACTTCCGCAACCCCAACGGGCGCTCCTCGGCCTACCGCTCACTGCATATCGACACGTCCAAGACGGCGATCAGCTTCCAGGACTTCCCGATGGACGAGCGCTATCCGGACTTCCCCCATCACAGCGAGATCCACGGCTTCCTGCGCGAGTACGCCGACCGCTTCGCCCTGCGCGACCGGATCCGGTTCGGCACCGTCGTCGAGCGCGCGACACGCCGTGGACGGTGGCGGCTGGGACATCGACGGCGAGCGCTTTGACGTGCTGGTGGTCTGCAACGGCCACCATTGGGACCCGTCCTATCCGGCCTTCCCGGGGAGCTTCGACGGGCCGACGATCCATTCGCACCACTACATCGACCCGACCGAGCCGCTGGCGCTCGAGGGCAAGCGGGTGCTGGTGGTGGGGATCGGCAACAGCGCGCGTGGACATCGTCTCCGAGCTGTCGCGCAAGGGCGTGGCCGAGCGGGTGTTCCTCTCCACGCGCAGCGGCGCCTGGGTGATCCCCAAGTACGTGCTGGGACGCCCCGTGGACACGATCGTGAAGACGAACCCGCGGATCCCGCTCGGCCTGCAGCGCCGCATCGCGCGGCTGCTTCCGCGCCTGGCCTCCGGGCGCATGGAGGACTTCGGTCTCCCGCGGCCCAACCACCACTTCCTGGAGGCCCACCCGACGGTCTCCAGCGAGCTGCTGCTGCGTCTCGGCTCCGGTGACGCGATCGCCAAGCCCGACGTGGCCGGACTGGAGGCAGACCGGGTCCGCTTCGCCGACGGCAGCGTCGAGCCGGTGGACGCGATCGTGTACGCCACCGGCTACAAGATCACCTTCCCGTTCTTTGATCCGGACTTCCTGTCCGCGCCCGGCAACGTGCTGCGCCTGTACAAGCGGATCTTCAAGCCGGGGCTCGAGGACCTGGCCTTCGTCGGCCTCGGGCAGGCGTTGCCGACGATCTTCCCCTTCGCCGAGTGTCAGGCCAAGCTCGTCGGCCGGTGGCTGGGCGGTGACTGGGCGCCGCCGAGCGCCTCGGACATGGAGGCCGAGATCCGCCGTGACGAGCGACGCTACGTACGCCACTACTCCTCGCGGCCGCGCCACACCATGCAGCTCGACCACTGGGTCTACGAGCACGATCTGCGCACGCGCGTCATCCCCGAGGGCCAGCAGCGCGCCGCGGCGGCCGGCGGCGTCGCGCGCCCCGCGCCGGTTCCCGCCTGACGCGCTCGGGCGTGCCTGGCGTCCGCGTCGCCGGGGCCTGCTAAAGGTTGGGGAGATGCCCGAGCCACCACGAGCCAGCCGATCCGCCCAGCGAGCGGCGCGCGCCGCGAGCACCGTGCGCGCGACCGGTCTGGGCCGCACGCTCCAGCACCCGGCTGACCGCATCGAGGACCGGCGGGGCCGCTTTGACCAGTTCGCCGAACGCGCCTCGTTCCTGGCCAGCTCGCCGCTGTTCTTCGTCGCCTGCGTTGCCCTTGTGGTGGCGTGGGCGGTCGGTCTCGCGGTCGGCGCCAGTGATCGCTTCGAGGCCGCGACCGCGGGCGGGATGTCGGCGGTCACGCTCATCCTCGTCGCCGTCCTCAAGAACTCCGAGCTGCGCACCGACCGTGCGCTGCACACCAAGCTCGACGCCATCGCCAGCGCCTTCCTGGAGGACCGCCGCGGCCACCAGGGCGATGCCGAGGAGCAGCTGGAGCGCTCCATCGGCGTTCACGACGAGATCTGAGGCAGAGCGCCGGCTGGCGGCGGTCAGTCCAGGACGAGCGTCTCCCCGCGCTCGGGCATCCGCAGGACGTCGCTGACCTGGTTGCCGGCGAAGGCGGCGCGCAGCGTGTCGGCGCCCTGGGTGAAATGCGCCCACCCCTCGAAGTGCACGGGAACGACGACGCGCGCGCCGAGGATCTTCGCGGCTTCGGCGGCGCGATCGCTGGAAAGCGTGAGGTAGGCGCCGTCGAAGCGCTGCGGGATCTGCACCGCTCCGGCGAACAGGACCGCGACCTCGATCGATCCCACGCGCTCGGCGATCTGGCGCACGACGTCAAGCGCCGCGTTGTCCCCCGAGACATAGACGGTGTCGGCGCCGGGCGCCTGGAGCACGAAACCGATGACGGGCCCCGTGATGTGGTCGGTCCCGTCTGGGCCGTGCTGGGCGGGGACCGCGGTCACGGTCACCGTCGAGCCGTCGGGCGCGGCGACCTCGACCGACGCCCAGGGCTCGAGCCCGATCGCGTTGCCCCCCAGCCGCTCCGCCCCGGCGGCTGTCGTCAGCACGCGACCGGCGCGCGGCAGGAATTCACGTCCCGCCGGATCGAGGTTGTCGGCATGGTGATCATGGGAGAGCAGCACGACGTCGATGTCGCCGACGGCGTCTGACTCGACGGCCGGCCCGGTGAGCTTGGTCAGGTACTCGTAGTCGCCCGGAGGCGAGAACGCCGGATCGGTCATCCAGCGCAGCCCGGCGTGTTCGAACACGGCCGTCGGTCCGCCGACGAGGGTGAAGTCGTTCATGGTCAGTTGCCTTCCCGGATCGTTCGGTACAGGACGTGGGGGTAGCCGGCGTGGTCGAAGTCGCGCTCGTAGGTCATGCCGAGCTTCTCCATGACCCGTCGCGAGGCGACGTTGTCGGCGCGGGTGTAGGCGACGAGATTGGCGATGCCGTGCTGCGCGCCGGCCGCGAGCGCGTGGCGCCCCATCGCCGTGCCCACGCCGCGGCCCCAGTACCGGCTGGCCACCGCCCACCCGATCTCAACCTCCCCGCGGCCGTCGACCACCGAATGCCGGAGCAGGCACCGCCCGGCGCAGCTGTCGTCGTCCCAGGCCAGCCACGGTCCGAACCCGTGCGCGGCCCAGTGGGCTACGTCCGTGGCCGCCCATCTCTCGCACTCCTGGAGCGAGAAGGGCCCGCTGACTCCGCGCGGGCGCAGCCACCGGGCGACGTCGGGATCGGACATCAGGGCGTGCAGCGCCGGCGCGTCGCCTGGCGCCACCGGGCGCAGATCGAGCATCGGCGCAGAACGTACCAATGCGGCGCTGTGGCCACGCGGGGTCTAGATCGCCTCAAGCGCCTCTGTCACCGCGCGGGTGGTGCGCACCACGTCGCCGGTGGCGAGGAGGTCGAGCAGGGCCCCGCGCAGGATTGCGAGCGCGAGCGTGCGCCGCGCCTCGCCCGCGGCGGTATGGCGCTCGGCGGCCGGCTGAGTCTCGGCCAGCAGCGTCAGCCAGTCGTCGACCGTGCCGGCGGCGAAGTTGGCCCACGGGCCGTCGGGCTCGATCAGTGACCGGGCGTAGCTCTCGGTCCACAGTGTCAGCAGGCCTCGGTGCTCGTCTGCGATAAGCCACCGCCACGTCTCCAGGCCGACCCGCGGGAGGTCCATCCCGTCCTCGACGCGGACGCGCTGCACGTGCGCCATCTCGTCAGCGCGTGCCCGGGCCAGCAGGGCACGAACGAGGCCGTCCTTGGAGCCGAAGAGAAACAACAGCACACGGGGGCTCGAGCCGATCTCGGTGGCCAGTGGTCGCAGAGACATGGCCGAGAGCCCGTGTCGCGTGACGTAGCGGTAGGCGCGGTCGAGCAGTTCCTCGCGCCGCGCCGATGAGACTGGTGCCGTCTCGGTCATGATGCGGTAGTCTACTGACACAAGTGTTTCAGTAGCGAAAGTGAGGTCTCCGGCGATGGCGCAACCACGGGAGACGGTGACGATCCGGGAGCTGGGCCGCCCCGGTGATCTTGGGTGGGTGGTGATGGCCCACGGCGAGCTGTACGTCGACGAATTCGGATGGGACACGACGTTCGAGGCGCTCTGCGCGCGCATCGTGGCCGACTATGCGGCCGGTGCCGAGGCGGGCGCGCCGGGCGCGGCCGCCTGGATCGCCGAGCTCGACTCCGAGCGGGTCGGTTGCGTGTTCGTCGTCGCCGGCGACGAGCCCGAGGTGGCCAAGCTGCGCATCCTGCTCGTCCATCCCCGCGGTCGGGGCCGGCACCTGGGCTACCGGCTCGTGGCCACCGCGCTGGACTTCGCGACGGCCGCGGGCTACGAGCGGATACAGCTATGGACCAACCACCCCCTGGCCGCCGCCCGCCACGTCTACCTCCAGCACGGGTTCCGCCTCGTGCGCGAGGAGGCGCACCACAGCTTCGGCGTCGACCTGGTGGGCCAGACGTATGAGCTCGACCTGCGGGCGCGCGCGGCCGCCGATGGCGCTGTCGCCCAGGCTCAGCCGGTCGATACCAGGTGATAGGTAGCGCCGCCGTCGCTGGTGATGTAGAGGCGCTCGCTGTCGGGCGTTGGCGATGATCCGACGTAGGCGATCGCCACGCCGTGGGTCGCGTCGGTGAAGCCCAGGTACTGGAAGGCGGTGACCTCGCCGACGCCGGAGACCAGGTTGTAGTGGGCCCCTGCGTCGCTGGTTCGGTAGAGCTTGTCGGCGCCGAGTACGGCCGTCGTGGGCGAGGCGGCGGCGAACAGCGCGGAGTTGGGCAGCTCGGGCGCGGGGCCGCTGAGCGCCTGGAAGTCGGCGCCGGAATTCGTCGAGCGCCACGTCGCGCTCGCCGTCCCGGTGGCGCAGTGCGCCCAGACGACGCCGGTGGCGGGCTCCTGGAAGTCGCAGGGCAGCCCCTTGGACGGCGATGCCTCCCGGGCGAAGGCCACCCCGGAGTTGTGCGAGATCTCGAGCGCGACGCCGGCGTCTGACCCGACCAGTACGTCGTGGCCGTGGGCCCAGAGGCCTGCGTAGGCGCTGCCGGCGCCAGTGAGAGTCGTCCACGTGTCGGAGCCCAGCGGCGCGCGCTCCAGTCGGCCCGCGCCTCTGTGGCCGTAGCGGACCAGCGCGTACGCGAAGCCGTCGGCTGTAGCCATCTCGGTGACGGCGCCGCCGAGGCGAACCTGATGCCAGGTGGCGCCCGCGTCGTGGGTGACCCACAGCTGGCTGTCGTAGGCAAAGCCGTCGGCGGGGTTGGCAAAGCGCAGCTGTGACACATGCGTCGTGCGCGGAGCCGGGGTGCCGACGAAGCGCTGCCCGCCGTCGTCGGTGCGCAGGATCGACGTGCAGGGCGGGACCGAGCACGGTGCCCCGCCCAGCAGCCACCATGTTCCGGCGTTGATCGCCGTGAACGACTGGGCGCCGAACCCGGGCGGGACCGGGCCCGACGGGGCCTGGACGTGGCGCGACGCGGTCGCGCTCGCCGGAGCCTTGCTGCTCAAGGTCGACGTGGTCTTGGCGTGGTTGGCGGGGTGGTGGCGGGGTCGCGTCTGATGCGTGGTCGTGGTCGTTGTCGCGGCGGGATGCTTGGTGTCCGCCTTGTGGTTGGCCCCCAGCCCGAGCACGAGGAGCCCGACGACCACGATGACGGCCACGAGCAGCGCCGGGACGATCACGAGCGCATCATGGCCTCGCCGCCCGCGGGAGTCGCCCTGCCCGCCCATCCAGCTGGGCCGGCGCAGGCCTCCACGCCGTGCGGTGTGGTCGCCGTCGTCATCGCCGTAGCCCGGGCCGCCGTGGCGCTGCGGCTCGCGGATGAGCGTGGGGCCGCTATTGCGGTCCACGCCCCGCGCCGTGAGCTGGGCCAGCTGCGTCCCGACCTCGTCGAGGTAGTCCGGCATGGTCAGCTCCCTCCCAGCCGTTCGCGTAGCCGCATCAGACCTCGGCTCACCCGCTTGCGCGCCACCATCTCTGAGCAGCTGAGCTCGGAGGCGATGTCGCTGTAGCTGCGCTCGAGCACGACGCGCGACAGGACCGCGCGCCGCTCATCGTCGGGCAGCTCGTTGACCAGCGCCGCCAGCGGGCCCCTGCCCTCGTCGGCCACCGCGACGACGCGCTCGAGGTCTGAGTCCTCCAGCGCCACGGCGTCGAACCCCAGGCGCTTTCTGGCCTTGGCCTCGACGCGCCCGCGGCGCAGGCTCATGAGCAGCTTGTTGCGAGCGATCCCGATCACCCACGGCGTCGCGGTGACGCCGTGATCGAGGTAGCGGTGCGCGGTGAGGAGGACGTCGGCGAACACCTCGGCGGCGAGGTCGGCAGCCAGTTCGGCATCGCGCGTCTCGCGCATGAGATAGGCCAGCGTGACGGGGAGATGGCGGCGGTAGAAGACCGTGAACGCCTCGCCGTCGCGCGCGGTGATCGCCCCGAGGAGCTCGTCGTCGGTCGCGTGCGTCAGATCCATCCGATCAGCCACCACGCTTCTTAATTGCCCGAGGCAATGCGCGTGTGACGGCCCCGGTCACGACGCGTAGGAGATGAACTCCATGAGACTGCCGTCCGGATCGCGGAAGTAGACGCTCTGGCCCGCTCCGCGGGCGCCGTGGCGGATGACCGGCCCCTCCTCGATCTCGACCCCGCGCTCGCGCAGGTGCGCGACGGCGCCGTCGATCGGGCCGTCCCATACAAAGCAGAGGTCGCTATTGCCGGGCGCCACCGGAACGCGTGCCACCGGGTCTGCCTGCACACCCGGGCCGTGGACGTTGAGCTGCTCGCTGCCGAAGCGATACACCCAGGCGCCGTTGCCGCGATCGACCAGCTCCGCGCCCAGGACGTCGCGATAGAAGGCGTTGGAGCGGCTCCAGTCGGTGATATGGATGACACAGTGGTCGAGCTTGGTGCCAAGTCCGGCCATCGCCATACGCTAACGAGCCGTCGTGGCGAGGGCGATACCGTCGTTGCAAGTCGCTCTCACTCCGAGGGCCCATCCACGCCCCCGCATGCTTCCCACCCACGACCGCCGCGAGCTGGCCGCGATCTTCTGCGGCGGGATCGTCGGCGCGATGGCGCGCACGGGCCTGTCGCAGGCATTCCCCAGCAGCGCCCACACTTGGCCCTGGGCGATCTTCGCCATCAACGTCGTCGGCGCGTTCCTCCTGGGCTACTTCGTCACGCGCCTGACCGAGCGGCTGCCCACCTCGGCCTACAGGCGCCCCTTCCTGGGCACGGGTGTGTGCGGCGCCCTGACGACGTTCTCGACCGTGCAGCTCCAGCTCTTTGAGATGACACGCGCGCATGAGTGGGGGCTTGCGCTGGGGTACGCCGCGGCCACGCTGGTGGCCGGCTTCGCTGCGATCGCGCTGGCCACCGCGCTGGTCCGGCGGGTGCGGTTGGTCATATGACGGCCGGCACGTGGTTGCTGGTGGCGCTGCTCGGCGGCACCGGCTCCATCGCGCGGTTCCTCGTCGATGGGGTCGTCGGCGAGCGGGTGGCGGACGGCTGGCCCGGCGGGGGCAGCTTTCCGTGGGGGACCTTCGTGGTCAACATCTCGGGTGCCGCGCTGCTGGGCGGGGTCTCGGGCGCCGCGCTCACCGGCAACGCACTCATCCTCGCCGGTACGGCGACGCTCGGCTCCTACACGACCCTGTCGACCTGGATGCTCGAGAGCCATCGCCTGGGTCAGGACGACCAGCTCCTGATCGGTGCTGCGAACCTGCTGGGATCGCTGGTCGTGGGCTTTGCCGCGGTGGCGCTCGGCCACGCCGTCGGAGCGGCGCTGTGAACGAGGACTGCCTCAAGCTCACGGCCTACTTCGCCGAGCGCGACCGGTCCGGCGACCGGTTTCTGGGCGACGCGCTGCTTGGGATCTGCGAGCGCCATGGCCTGGCCACCAGCATCCTGCTGCGCGGGGCGGAGGGCTTCGGGCGCCATCAGGTACTGCAGACAGATCGCCTCCTCAGCCTCTCCGACGACCTGCCGATGGTCCTGGTCGGCGTCGACGCGCGCTCGCGCATCGAGGCGGCGCTGCCGGAGATCGGGTCCGCCGCCGAGCACGGCCTGCTCACCCTCGAGCGTGCCCGCCTGCTCAGTGGAAGCGTCGGGCCGGTCGCCTTACCCGAGGAGCTGCACGAGGCGTCCAAGTTGACCGTCTACTGCGGTCGGTATGAACGCGTGGGGCGGCGTCCCGCCTTCGTCGCCATCGTCGACGTGCTGCGCCGCCACGGCCTGCTCAGCGCCACCGTCCTGCTCGGCGTCGACGGGACCGCGCACGGCGTCCGCGAGCGAGCGCAGTTCTTCGGCGCCAACACCCAGGTGCCGTTGATGATCGTCGCCGTCGGCGCGGGTACCGAGCTGCGCCCGGTCCTGCCCGAGGTGGCCGGTCTCCTCGAGCGGCCGCTCCTCACCCTGGAGCGGGTGCGGATCTGCAAGGTGGACGGCGACCGGCTCGCGGCGCCCCACGACGTGCCCGGGACCGACGACGCCGGTCTGAAGACCTGGGTCAAGCTCATGGTCCATGCCGACCACGACACCCTGCATGCCGGCCGCCCCCTGTTCGTGGAGATCGTGCGCCGCCTGCGCGCAGCCGGCGCCGGGGGAGCGACGGTCGTCCACGGGATCTGGGGCTACCACGGACACCGCGCCCCTCAGGGCGACCGGCTGCTGTCGCTTCGCCGCCACGTCCCGGCCACCACCATCGTGGTCGACACGCCCGAGCGGATCGGGGCGTGGTTTTCGATCATCGACGAACTCACCGATCAGGGTGGGGTGGTCACCTCGGAGCTGGTGCCGGCGTTTCACGCGCGCGGCGCGTGGGGCGAGGCCGGCGGGCTGGCTCTGGCCGATCGCGCCGGCGACAGCTGAGGCGGGCTGTCAGTTCGCCGGCGCGATGCGGCTCAGCGCTCGCGGAACGCGCGCCGGTACGCGGTCGGGGTCGTCGCCAGCCGGCGGCCGAAGTGCGTGCGCAGCGTGGTCGCGGAACCGAAGCCGGTGTGCACCGCCACGTGCTCAACAGGGAGATCGGTCGTCTCCAGCAGGCTCTGCGCGACGCGCGTGCGCTGATCCAGCACCCATTGCGCGGGCGTGGTGCCGGTCTCCTCGCGGAAGCGACGGGCGAAGCTGCGCGGCGACATGCACGCTCGGCGCGCCAGCGTGGCCACGTCCAGTGGCTGGTCGAGCCGGCGCAGCGCCCACGCGCGCGTCGCCTCCAAGGAGGTCGCGGCGCCGACGCCGGCGTCGTCGGCGATCGGCCGGCTGACGAACTGAGCCTGACCCCCGTCGCGATGCGGGGCGACCACGGTGCGCCGCGCAATCTGGGCCGCCAGCGCGGCGCCATGGTCGCGGCGGATGACATGCAGACAGAGGTCGAGGCCGGCGGCGACCCCCGCGCTGGTCAGGACGCTGCCCTCGTCGACGTAGAGCACCGACGGGTTGACCGACACTCGCGGGTAGCGCCGCGCCAGGCGGTCGGTTGAGTCCCAGTGCGTGGTGGCGCGCAGCCCATCGAGCACCCCCGCCTCCGCGAGCACGAAGGCGCCGGTGCAGATCGACATCACCCGGCCGCCGGCGGCGTGGGCGGCGGCCACGGCCCGGGCGGCCTCCGCGAACCCCTCGGGGTCGGTGTCGGGGCCGATCCCGGGCACCACGATCGTGTCCGCCTTCTCCAGCGCCTCGATGCCGGCGGCGGCGGTGACATCGATGCCGGTGGAACTGCGGACCGGGCCGGGACGCACGCCCGCCAGCGTGAACGAGTAGTGCGGCGCGCCGCAGTGCCCGAACAGGTGGGTCGGCGCCGCGAGATCGAGGAGCACGACGCCGTCGAGGGCCAGCGCAACGACGCGATGGGGCGTTGGCATGAAACTTACGATACATGGCATTTCTGCCACTTGCCAGCGACGCGCGGCAGCCTCAGGATGACGCCATGACTGAGAACAACACTCTTCCCCTCACCCAGATCGTCGTCTTTGATGGGTTTGATGACCTCGACGCCATCGCGCCCCTCGAGGTGCTGACCGCCGCCGGCTTTGCCACCCGGGTCGTCCGGCCCGCGGGACATTCGCCGACTGTCCACTCCGCGCACGGGCTGGTCCTGCAGGTGGCCGATGAGCTCTCCACTCCCGAGCTGGTGGTGGTGCCCGGTGGCGGTTGGTTGGACGCCGCCCCGGGGGTGCGCGACCAGTGCGAGGGCGCGCTGCCGGGGGCGCTCGCCGCCCTGCACGACGCGCGGCGCGGTGGTGGCCTCGGTGTGCACCGGGGCCATGCTGCTGGCGCGCGCCGGGCTGCTGTCCGCCCGTCCGGCGGTCACCAACCGCAACGCCCTGGATGATCTGGCAGCGGCGGGGGCCGACGTCCGCCGCGAGGCTCGGGTCGTGGACGACGGCAGCGTGGTCACCGCCGGCGGCCCGGCGGCGGGCATCGACCTGGCCGTCCGGCTCGTCGCGCGGTTCGCGGGCGACGAGGCGGGGCGTCAGGCCGCGGCACGGCTGGAGCACGAGCCCGTGGGTCCGGTCCTGGTGGGCGTCGGGACGGCGTAGTGTCCCCTCCGGGCGCCGCTGTTCGTCTCAGAGGCGACACAGGCCCACGTTCCACGGAGGTTGACATGAAATACGCCCTGCTCATCTACACCACGCCCGGGATGATCGACCACTTCAGCAACGGCGAGCTCGAGGCCATGAGCAACGAGTACTACGCGCTGCGCGACGAGCCCGGGTGCCTCGACGGCGGTCAGCTCGGCGAGGTCGCCACCGCCACCACGGTGCGGGTCGACGACGGCCGGACGCTCACCACCGATGGGCCGTTCGCGGAGACCAAGGAGGTCTTCGCCGGCTACTACGTGTTCGAGCTCGACGACCTCGACGCGGCGATCGACCTGGCGGCCCGCATCCCCGCGGCCCGGCTGGGCGGCTCGGTCGAGGTGCGCCCGCTGATGCACGGCTGATGCCTGGCCCCGCGATCCCGGTGGCGTCGACGCCCTGACGCGGCCCATGCTCGACAGCGTGTTCCGGCGGCACTGGGGTCGCGTGGTCGCGTCCCTGGTTGGCTACCTCGGCGACTTCCAGCTCGCCGAGGACGCCGCCCAGGAGGCGTTCGCCATCGCCGCCGAGCGCTGGCCCCGTGAGGGCACGCCCGAGAACCCGGTCGCCTGGCTGATCACCACCGGACGCAACCGGGCGATCGACCGGGTCCGCCGGGAGCGCACCCTGGCAGCCAAGGTGCCCCTGCTGGCACGCAACGAGGCCGTGGAGGACGACGTGAACGATCTTGGCTCCGATCAGATCGGCGACGAGCGGCTCGAGCTGCTCTTCACCTGCTGTCACCCCGCCCTCTCGACGGAGGCGCAGGTCGCCCTCACCCTGCGCGCCCTGGGCGGCCTCACCAACGACGAGATCGCGCGTGCGTTCCTCGTCTCGCCCGAGACCATGAAGCGCCGGCTCTCCCGCGCCCGCACCAAGATCAAGGTCGCGGGCATCCCGTTCAGCGTGCCGCCGGCGCGCCTCCTGCCCGAGCGCCTCGACGCCGTCCTGGCGGTCATCTATCTCATCTTCAATGAGGGCTACGGCGGCGGCCGCACCGATCTCGCGGCGGAGGCGATCGCCCTGGGCACGGTGCTCTCAGAGCTCATGCCCGACGAGTCCGAGGTCCACGCCCTGTTGGCCTTGATGCGCCTGCACCACGCCCGCCGCCGGGCGCGGTTCGTCGATGGCGAGCTCGTGCGCCTCGCCGATCAGGACCGCGCCCTGTGGGACGCCGGCCAGATCGCCGCCGGCCGGGTTGACCTCGATCGCGCCCTGGCGCTCCGCGGCCGCGGCCCCTACGTGCTCCAGGCCGCGATCGCCTCGCTCCAGTTCGACGATCCGATCGATTGGCTTCAGATCGGCGCGCTCTATGAGCAGCTGTCCCGCATCACCGGCTCGCCCGTGGTCGAGCTCAACCGCGCGGTCGCGGTTGCGGAGGCCGGCTCGCCGGACAAGGCACTGGCCATCGTCGACGGCCTCAGCCTCGACGGCTACCGCTACCTGCACTCGACACGGGCCGAGCTGCTGCGCCGCCTCGACCGGCCGGAGGAGGCCGCGGCCGCCTACCGCCGCGCCCTGGAGCTGACCGACGCCGACGCGGAGGTCCACTTCCTCCGCGAGCGCCTCGCCAGCCTCTGACGCCGCTCCGGGCGCAGCGCACGCGGCTGCCGCCAATCGCCCGCCGCCCGCCGCCGCGGCCAATCGCGCGCCGCCCGCGGCTGCCGCCAATCGCGCGCCGCGCGCCGCCCGATCGCCTCAGTCGGGGAGCAGGGGCACCCATGCGTCCGTGTCCTGTCCCAGCAGCGTCCCGCGCGAGATCGCCCGCGAGCCGAACCGATCGCGCAGCTCGTCGAGCGTGCGGTCCAGGCTCGCCGTCCGGTCGAACGGCAGCGCCAGCTGGATCGCCTTGGCATCGCACAGATTGGTCATGGCGATCCCGATGAGCGTCAGCCCGCGCCGGGCGATCACCGCCCCCGACGCGGCCAGCAACCCTCGGGCCACCCGCAACAGCGTCGTGGTGCGGGTCGTCGCCTCGGCCATGGTGTGCGAGCGGGTCGCCCGCGAATAGTCGTCGAAGCGCAGGCGCAGAACCACCGTCCGGCACGCTCGCCCCGCCGTGCGCATCCGCCGCCCAACGCGATCCACCAAGCGTCATCAGCGCCGCGTCGAGCTCGGCCGGCGAGCGCCGCCGCCGGCCCAGCGCGCGCTGGGCGCCGATCGACCGCCGCCGCCGCCGCGCCGTCACTCTCCGCGGGTCCCGGTTGTGCGAGAGCGCGTAGAGCTGGCGGCCCGCGGCCCGGCCCAGCATCGCGACCAGCGTCTCCTCACCGAGGCGCGCGACCTCTCCCACGGACGTCAGACCGTGCGCATGGAGCTTGGCCGCCGTGACCGTGCCGACCCCCCACAGCCGCTCGACCGGCAGCGGGTGCAGGAAGGCCAGCTCCCCGCCCGCCGGGATGACCAGCAGGCCATCGGGCTTGGCCACCCCGCTCGCCACCTTCGCCAGGAACTTCGTGCAGGCCAGGCCGACCGTGATGGCCAGCCCCACCTCCTCACGCACGTCATGGCGCAGCCGCGCGGCGATCTCCGTCGGCGTGCCCGAGATGTGGCGCATCCCCCTCACGTCGAGGAACGCCTCGTCGATCGAGAGCGCCTCCACCAGCGGTGACGTCCGCTCGAACACCGCGAAGACATCCTTGCTCGCCTCGGTGTACGCGGCGAACCGCGGCGGCACGACGACCGCGCGCGGGCACAGCGCTCGTGCCCGCGCGCCTCCCATCGCCGTGCGCACGCCGCATGCCTTGGCCTCGTAGCTGGCCGCGAGGACCACTCCGCCCCCGACGATCACCGGCCGCCCCCGGAGCGACGGGTTGTCTCGCTGCTCCACCGACGCGTAGAACGCGTCGAGGTCCGCGTGTAGTACGGTGGGCTCGCTTGGCACGAACATATGTTCGCATCCGTGCCGGATGGCACGCCACGCAACACACTGGGCCACGCCGGACACCCGCGCCGGTCAGACTGTGCGAGCCCGCCGGGAACCAATACGAGGAGACGAGATGACAGCGTCAGACGGGATGGTCAAAGGGGTCGACTTCGTGGCCGTCCAGACCAAGGACTTCGACCGGGCGATGACGTTCTACGGCGAGACCCTGGGCCTGCCGCGCTCGGTCCACGTGCCGGATCGCGGCTTCGCGGAGTTCGAGACCGGCAACCTCACGCTCAGCATCATCGACTCAGCCAAGATGGGGATGGAGCATCAGGCGTCGGTCGGCCCGGTGGCCCTGCATGTCGACGACGTCGCCGCGTCGCGCACACAACTCGAGACCGCAGGGGTGTCCTTCCGCGGGGAAACACTGGACACCGGGGTCTGCCACATGGCGTTCTTCACCGATCCGGACGGCAACGCGCTCATGCTCCACCACCGCTACGCGCCGCGGCAGACCGACCTGTGAGCTGCGGTCAGGGGGCGCCGACCCGCGTGAGCATCTCGGCGCCCCAGCGGGCGCCGATCTCGCATGCCTCCGCGACCGACCGGCCCTCGGCCAGCCCGTAGGTCACGCCGGCAGCACAGGCATCGCCGCACCCGTAGCTGTCGCGAACCGGACCGGGCGGCTGCACCGCTGCCCACCGGCCCTCGGACTCGCCCCACCAGCGGCCGCCCGCGCCCCCCTCGGTGCCCACCATCACCCGGACGTGCGGCTCCAGCTGCTGCGCCCAGCCCACCTCGAGCTCGTCGGAGGTGCTGAACACCAATGCGTCGATCTGTACGCCCGGCTGCTCGAGGCCCTCGCGCAGCCGAGGGGTCGCCACCAGGAACCGTGCGGCGCGGGCGTGTTGGAGCGCACCTGCGTCTGCGGCGGTGACGTAGACCGCGTCGGCCGTGGAGAGGCGGTCCCACTCCAGAGGATCGGCGCCCTCGGGCTGAATCCGCTCGCCGATGGGGAGGATCGTGCGCTCGTTCCGCCGGTCGAGGAGGGTCAGCACCTCGCGGGTGGGTCCGGAACGGCGCCCGGCATGCACGGTGATCCCGCGCTCGGCGAGCTCACGCACCGCCGTCTCGCCGATCACGTCGCTGCCCACCGCGCTGTAGAAATCCACCTCGGCTCCGTGCTCGGCCAGCGCCGCCGCTGCCACCACCGCCCCGCCGCCGGCATGGGTGGACTCGCGGTGCGCCGCCTGGATCTCCCCGGGGACGGGCAGGTGATCCAGCCGCAGGAACTGAACCCACTCGACGTGGCCTACGACGGCGACCTTGGTCATCCGCCGCGGACCCTATCGCCTCGATCGGGGCGGTGCTCAGGCAGCCTGCCGCGCCGCCGGCACCTGCCGGAGGTGGGCGGGCAGCACCGGCAGCACCCCACGGCGCACGTACGCGGCGCCGACACCCACAAGTGCCTTGCGGACGGCGACCGGCGGCAGCGGAAAGAAGCCGTACTGGGCGCGGATCTCGTCGGGCAGCAGCGCGACGGTGATGAAGTTGACCGTCTCGACGAGCGGGCGGGCCGTCCGGCGCACCGGGGGCTCGAGCACGATCTCCCGCGCGCGGCGGCGGGCCCAGTCGCCCACGAAGAGCTTTTCGCCGGTCAGCATGTCCCGGCCGTACTCGTCCAACTCGGCAACGGTCGCCGGCATCTGCCCGCGCCGCAGGCCGAACAGGCGCCCGACCACCCGGTAGTCGTCCCATAGCGCCGCGCGCTCATCCTCGTCCAGGCGCCCGACGTAGGTGCGATAGACCACCACAGCCGAGTCGACCAGCGAGTACAGGATCCACATCAGCAACTCGGGGTCGTCGGCGCGATACGGCGTTCCTGCCCGATAGGTCCCGACCGCCTCGGGCAGCCGGCCGCTCACCGCGCGGTGCATTGCCCGCACCCGGCGCGTCGCGCGATCGGCGTCGGCGCGGGCGCCGAAGGTGATCAGGCTCATGATCTTTGCGGTGCGAGCCAGCCGCACGTACGGGTCCTCCAGCGAGTCGGAGTGGGCCAGCAGCCCGGCGACGGCGAGCGGGTGGGCCGCCTGCATCAGCAGCGCGCGCGGTCCCGACAGCGCCAGCGCGCGCTCGCGCAGCACGCGGCGGATCACGGAGTCATCGTCGAAATAGCTCGGGGGCGCGGTCATGACGTCAGATCACGTTAGCTCGACGGCCTCCACCGTCTCAGCGATTCGCTCGGCCGTGCCGGTGGTCGGCGCCGCGGTCCAGTCGGCGGCGTCATACGCGCGCAGGGCCGGGAACGCCAGCGCGATCACCGCCACGCCCAGCATGCACAGCAGCCCGCCGGAGACCACCGAGAAGCGAACCCCGGCCGCCTCGGCGACGCTGCCGGACTCGATGTCCCCCAGCCGCGGCCCGCCCGTCACCACCAGCGAGAACGTGGCCGACATGCGCCCGCGCATCTCGTCGGGAGTGACGGTCTGGTTGATCGTGGATCGGCACACCGCCGAGATCGAGTCCGCGGCGCCCGCGACGGCCAACAGCGCCGCAGCCGGCCACAGCGAGGGCATGAGCCCCGCCAGCGCGACCGCTGCGCCCCAGATCGCCACCGCCCAGATGACGATGATCCCCAGTCGCCGGGCATGGTTGATCCAGCCAGTGAGCAGGGCGGCCACCGTGGCCCCGGCGGGCACCGCGGCGTACAGCACGCCCGTCCCGGCGGCGCCGGCGTGGAAGACGCTGACCGCCAGCACGGCGAACAGCGCGCGTGGCATGCCGAAGGTCATCGCCACCAGGTCGATGGCGAAGGAGCCGACCAACGCCCGGTTGCCGCGGACGTAGCGCAGGCCCTCGGCGATCGAGGCCAGCACCTTCGGGTGCTCGCCCACCACCACCGCCGGGGGTTGGGCGGAGATGAACAGCACGGTGGCGACGATGGCCAGGCAGCTGACCGCGTCCACCGTGTACGCCGCCTGGACCCCGGCGGCGGCGATGAGCAGGCCGCCGAGCCCAGGCCCCATCACCGTCGACAGGGCCGACAGCCCGTAGTTGACCGCCAGCACGCGTGGCAGGCGCGGGCGGTCGATCAGATTGGGGACGAGCGCCGAGATGGCGACGTTCTGCAGCGCGTTGAAGCCCGCCAGGAGGCCTCCGAGCACATACAGCGCCGCCACCGGCGGCCGCCCCAGCGCCGCCAGAACGGCCAGGCCGCCCGACGTCGCCACCAGCCCGATCTGGGTGAGCAACAGCAGCCGGCGGCGGTCCATGCGGTCGGCGATGGCGCCGCCCAGCAGCGACATGGACACGAGCGGAACCACCTCGGCGGCCCCGAGCAGCCCGACTGCCAGCGCGGATCCGGTCAGCAGGTACAGCTGGAAGGGCAGGGCGACGAGCGTCGCCTGGGCCCCCAGGTTCGACACGAAGCTGCCGCCGACGACCAGCCGTAGATCACGACTGTCGCGAAAGGGCGAGAGGTCAGGGCGCAGACGGGGGAGACGCAACCTAAATGAGGCTAATCGGTGCGTCTCCCTCGCCTACGGGCCGCGGCCGCACCGGCGCCGCGGTCGGGCAGCGATCTGCGTTTGCCACCGTCAGCCGCTGCTCGAGCCGCTCGCAGAGCCTGATCCGCCGCCGGGCGCGCCGGCCGCGCCCGGCGCGCCGGGACCACCCTGGGGACGGAGGTCAGACGCGCACGCCCGCGCGGCAGTCTGGAACTTCTTGTCCTGCTCGATCTTCGCCGGGAAGATCGGACCCTTGCCCGAGAAGTTCGGGGTCGGGAGGTCGTACCCGTGCTGCTTGACGCAGGCGACGAACTTGGTCACCGCGGCCTTATTGGGCGTAAAGCGCGCGCGCGTAACTGAGGCGAAACGTGCGGCGCCTGATTGGATTGTTTGGGAATGGGGTAATGGCTCTCCACCATGAGCACTGCCACCAGTTCCCCCCCGCAGCAACAGCGCCGGCTCAAGCGCACCGGCGCTCTCGGAGTCGTCGGCAACGAGATTCTCTTCGTCCGCTGGCAGCAGCACGGTGACCGACAGGCTCGCGACGAGCTCGTCCAGCGGTTCCTTCCTCTCGCTCGTAAGCTCGCCCGTCGCTACAGCGGCGCCCGCGAGCCGTTCGACGACCTCCTGCAGGTCGCCAGTCTCGGCTTGGTCAAGGCCATCGATCGTTTCGACCTCAGCCGGGGCACCGCCTTCTCGTCATTTGCCGTACCGACGATCCTCGGTGAGCTCAAGCGCTACTTCCGGGATCTCGGCTGGGCCGTCCACGTCCCGCGCGGCGCGCAGGAACGTGCTGTCAAGGTCGAGGAGGCGCAGCAGCTGCTCTCCAGCCGGCTCAACCGCGCGCCTACGGTGCCCGAGCTCGCTCAGTATCTCGAGCTCGACATCGAGGATGTGCTCGACGCACTGGAGACCTCTCGCGCCCACCACGCCTCCTCGCTCGACGCCCCGTACGACGACGGGGAGGGCGAAAGTGGGACTATGGTCGAATCATTCGGAGACCTCGATCCAAGTCTGCTGTCGGCCGACGACCGCGTCACCATCACCGCGGCCGCGCTGCAACTCCCCCAGCGGGAGCGCGAGGTGCTGACCTTGCGCTTCGTCCACGACCTGACGCAGACGCAGATCGCCGACCACATCGGCGTGTCCCAGATGCAGGTCAGCCGCATCCTGCGGCGGGCGATTGCGCATCTGACCGAGATCACCGAAGGCTGACCTCACGAGCGGCTGGGCCTTCAGCGGCGTCGACGCCTGTTTGCTGGCGTAGGCGCGTGGGAACCTGCTCTATGCGGTGGTGATGGCTGAAGGCTCAACCGTTCGCCTGCGACTTGAGAGCAGGCCACAGACGCTGACGATTGTCCGCGGGATGCTCGGCGGAGTGGCCGAGCTGCTCTCGATCGATCCGGAGCTCCTCGACGACCTCAAGACCTCGGTCAGCGAGGCCTGCAACAACGTCGTCCTGCACGCCTACGGCGGCGAGCCCGGCCCCATGGAGGTCGGGCTTTTTGTCACCGAAGATCAGTTCAGCGTCCGCGTCAGCGACGAGGGCGTCGGGATGCCCGCCCCGCCCCCGGCGGGCGATGTCAGCCAGGGGATCGGCCTGTCGGTCATCCGCGCGCTCACCGAGGACGTCCAGTTCAGCTCGGCGCCGGGTGGGGGGACCGAGGTGCTGATGGACTTCTCGGTCCGCCGCGACGGCCGCAAGCTCTTCGAGGCACCGCCGGCGGCGATAGGCGACGGCGAGATGACGCCGGCGGCCGACGGGGAGGGCGAGGTGATCGTCTCGTTGTCGCCGGTGACCCTGCTGCCGGGCGTCCTGGGCCGGCTGGCGCGGACGCTTGCCGCCACTGCCCACTTCTCGCTCGATCGCTTCTCTGACGTGTACCTCGTCACTGACACGCTGGCGGCTCATGCCGCGACCGCGGCCGAGGGCCAGCGGATCGAGGCCCGGTTGATGGCCCAGGATCGTCGGCTGGAGCTCGTGGTGGGCCCCTTCCGCAAGGGCACGGGTTCACGGCTGGAGGTCCAGGCCGGCGATCACCCCGCCTCGCCCCTGGTCCTGCTATCCGACCAGGTGGCGGTGCAGGAGGCCGGCCAAGCCGAGCTCCTGCGCGTCGTGGTCATCGACCACCGACGCTGAACTCGCGGCCCTGCACGCGCGCGGCGCACCTCGCGCTCGCGCGGCACCGGCTCAGCGCGGGTCGAGCAGCTCCTCGGGCGCGTCGACGAGACGGAGGCGCTCAGCCACGCCCGTGAGGTCCAGCAGCCGCTGGACCTGCTGAGAGCCCTTGACCAGGCCCATCTCGCACCCCTCGCCGGCGAGCCGCTGGTGGGCGCGAACGAGGATGCTCAGGCCGGTCGAATCCATGAAATCGAGCGCACGGAGGTCGATGACGACGAGCTGGATGTCCGGCCCGGTGAGCTGGTCGAGCTCGGCTTCCAGCTCCGGTCCCGAGGCCAGATCCAGCTCTCCGCTCACCGCCACGACGGCGGCTGCGCCATTCCTGCGGACTTCTACCTGGAACTGGTTCTGCACTCTGATCACGAGCCTACTGATAACGGCCACGCCATGTTGTGGTCCGTTGCGTTCGAACGTCAGGTTTGGAAGTGACGGGACCCGGAAACGGTTGTCCTAGCGGGAGATTCTGTGGACGACGAGCGCACATCCTCGCACGGTCCGAGCCCCGGATTCGTGCACGAAGCTCTGATGTATCGCGACGTGGCCGAGTTCGACGGCGCGATGCACGCATTCCTGCAGGAGGCGGCCACCGCGGGCGAGCCCGTCCTGGTTGCGCTGCCCGGCCCTCACCTCGAGCACGCGCAGCAGGCGCTCGGCGAGGCCATGGCGGATGCCCGCTGCGAGGATCTGCAGGAGGTGGGGCGCAACCCGAGCTGCCTGCTGGAGATGATCGAGGAGTGGGTGGCGTCCCATGATGGCCGCGCGCGCGTGGTGTCCGAGGTGGTGTGGCCGGGGCGCAGCCACGCTGAGTCGGTCGAGGCGCTGCGCCACGAGGCGCTCGTCAACCACGCGCTGGCCGGATCCGAAGCCACGGTCATGTCGCCGTTTGACGCCGCCCAGCTCGACGCGGACATTCTCGCCGCCGTCGAGATGACCCATCCGACCGTTGTCGAGGACGGACGCCGTCGCGCCGCGACCGCCTACACCGATCCTCTCAGCACCACGTTCGGCGAGCTCTGGCCCCTCGACGAGCCGCTCGGTCCCGTCTCCGAGCACCCCCTGATCGGCAGTCTGCTGGAGCTGCGCCGCGCGATCGCCTCAGATCCGGCACTCGCGTCGCTGAGCGCGGCGCGCCGGTCAGATCTCGTGTTCGCGATCAACGAGGCCACCAGCAACGCGGTGAGGCATGGCAACGCGACGTGCATGACCCGCATCTGGCACGACGGCGACGAGGTCGTCACCGAAGTCTGCACGCCCTCGGCGATCGCGGACGTGATGGTGGGGCGCCGGAGACCCGCCACGGACGCGCTGGAGGGCCGCGGCCTGTGGCTCATCAACCAGGTCTGCGACCTGGTGGAGCTGCGCAGCGGGACCTCGGGCATGACGCTGCGCATGCACGTCAGGGATCACTAAAGGCCCGCGGCCATCCGAGCGGGGCGCCGGCGGCGTGACTGCGCCGCCGAACCGCGCTACGCGGGCTGCGGGCGCTCGTGGGTGGGGCGCTCCTGGGTGAGGTCGCGCAGCCGCTGCACGGACTTACGCAGAAGCCGGGACACCTGCATCTGGGAGACGCCGATGCGCCGGGCGATCTCCGCCTGGGTGAGGTCCTCGCCGAAGCGCAGGTAGAGGATCCGCCGCTCGCGCTCGGGCAGGTGCTGGGCGGCCGCGAACACGGTCGCCTGATCGTCGACGAGGTCGAGCCGGTCGTCCTGCGAGCCCAGCGCCTCCAGACGGTTCTCGGTCTCCTCGTCCCCGCCGCGCGGGGCGTCGAGCGACACGGTGTCGTAGGCCTCGTTGGTCTGCAGTCCGTCGAGGACCTGCTCCTCGGAGATCTCGAGGTACTCGGCCAGCTCGGGGACCGTCGGGGACCGCCCCTGGCGCAGGCTGACCTCACGCCGGGCATCGGCGATCTTGCGCGCCAGTTCCTGGGCGCTGCGGTCCACGTGCAATGCCCACGCGCTGTCGCGGAAGTACCGCTTGAGCTCACCCACGATCGTCGGTACCGCGAACGAGGTGAAGGCGAAGCCGCGGGTCGGGTCAAACCGCTCCACCGCCTTGACCAGACCCAGGCTGGCGACCTGGACCAGGTCGTCGTACGGCTCGTTGGAGCCCGCATATCGACGCGCCAATTTGCGCGCGAGGGGCAGGAATCGCTCGATCAGCGCATCACGAGCGCGGACATCGTTGTCCTGATACCAACGATCGAACAGCTCTCCCGAGCCGACGGCCAAGACAGGCGGAGACGTGACCGCCATCGCGGACCTCCCAAAGTCGCAGACAGCATTGTTGTATCACAGCCGCCCCGTCTTCCCTGGTAGATCCCGTGTTTCCCGGACGGATGGAGGGTGGTCTTTATGCAGCTTTAGCTTGGCCGGCGAAGCGCTCCACCGCCGGGGAGTCGTGGTCACCGTCCATGAGCGCGAGCACGGCGCGCTCCAGTCGTGCGCGCCGCCGGTCGTCGGGCCCGCGCAGGTCGCCGAGCCGGTCCACCTCGCCGCCGATCGTCCAGCCGGAGAGATAGCGGTCGAATACGCGGGGGTCGATGTAGGAGCGGCGCGCCACCGCCGGCGTGTTGCCCAGGACTTCGGCCACCCCGCGCACCGCCCCCTTGATCGCGCGCTTGCGGGCGGTGGCGGATTTGGCCTCGCGGCCGTCGGCGGCGAGCGAGACCGCCGCCAGAACGGTCGCGTTCCAGGTCCGGAAGTCCTTCGCGGAGTACGCGTCGCCGGCCAGGCTCTTGAGGTAGTCGTTGATCTGCTCGGAGCGCACGTCGTGCCAGCGGCGCCCCTCCTTGTAGGCCAGCAGCTGGTCGCCGCCGCCGCGCCGACGTTTGAGCGCCTGGACCACCTCGATCACCGGCGGGTCCTGCACCGCCTGGACGCGGCGCACGCCACCCTTGGCCAGGTAGTCGAACACGAGCTCGCCGTCGTTCACGGTGACGCTCTCCTTGAGCACGGTGGCCAGGCCGATGCCACCGTCGTCGTCGGCGTACTCCTCGGAGCCGACCCGGAACAGGCCCACGTCGAGGAGACGGATCGCGCAGGCCAGGACGCGCGCCTCGTCGACGCCCGCTCCGTCGCCGTCGGAGCGCAGAACGCGCAGGACGCGCCGGCGCAGCCCCGGGGAGCTCGTGGGCGAAGGCCACCATGTGGTCGAACTTCTTGCGGTCCCGGTTCTCGCGCCAGCGCGGGTGATACAGGTACTGCTTGCGCCCCGCCGCATCGACGCCGGTGGCCTGGAGGTGGCCGAGTGGGTCGGGGCAGATCCACACCTCCTCCCACGCGGGCGGGATGGCCAGCTCCTTGATGCGCAGCACCGTGTCGGGGTCGCGCACCCGGTCGCCGTCGGCGTCCTCATAGCTGAAGCCGCGTCCCCGGCGGATGCGACGAAGCCCCTCGCCCGAGCAGTCCGAGCGTCGCAGGCGGGCCCCGGCGAGCGGGCTTCGGCGCGGCTGTGGCGGCCATCAGCTCGGCCTGGAGTCCCGGAAACGGGACGTCATGCGTGCGTCGGCGTCGTCAGCTCGTCCGTCGCCGTTTGAGTCCTCGTCGCCGGTCTCGTCGGAGTCCTCGTCGGCGTCGACGTGGGTGGCGTTGGCCTGCTGGACGACGCCCTCGAGGAAGAAGCGCAGCTCCTCCTCGCTGCCCTCGGGGACGTCGGACACCTTCACCTTCGCCTTCTTCAGCGACACCTCGCCCCAGCTGCCGCCGCCCAGCAGCCTCACGGTGTGATCGAACGTCGACTTCCAGCCTCGCGGCCGGTCGCCCTCGATCGGCACCGTGAGGGTGCCGCTGCGGACTTCTGCTGCGCTCCACTGCAGGGTCGGGGCGTCCATGGTCGCGGACTACCCGCCGCCGCGGAGCGCAAGCAGACGCGATATGCGGCTCGGTGCGGTCGCTAGACGCGGGCGCCGCGGCGCCCGGAGAAGAACATCACCAGCGCGACCAGCGCCAGCACGAAGATGATGGGGTGAATGATCACACCGCCGGCGATGGCGATGATGAACAGGACGATGGCAAGAGCCAGAAGCATGTGCATCCCTTCCCTTTCTGGATTGTCCGGCTGGAAATTGCTACCCGATGGCTCGGCACGCCAACCACATGCACACAACGCTGGTTTACTGCCCACGCATGACCGCGACCTTCACCTCTGAGCTGGCCGAGACGGCTGGCCGACGACCTGCTGCGCCGGTTTCGAGCGCTACGTCCGGATCGACACCCAGTCCACGCGCGAGCGAGCGCAATCGCCCAGCACGCCGGGCCAGCTTGATCTGGGCCGGGTGCTGGTCGAGGAACTGATCGAGGCGGGGCTCGACGACGCGGCGCTCGATGAGAACGGCTACGTGACCGCGACCCTGCCGGGGACCGCTGCCAACGGGACCGTCATCGGGCTCGTCGCTCACATGGACACCAGCCCCGACGCTCCCGGCGCCGGCGTAGAGCCGATCGTGCACCGGGACTACGACGGCGGCGTCATCGACCTTCCACGCAGCGGGACCCGCCTGGATCCGGTGACGATGCCCGAACTGGCCGGCCAAGGTCGGTCATGACATCGTCACCTCCAGCGGTGACACGCTGCTCGGCGCCGACGACAAGGCGGGGGTGGCCGAGATCATGGCCGCCGTGGCGCATCTCGCCGCGCACCCGGAGCTTCCGCGGCCGACCCTGCGCATCTCGTTCACACCCGACGAGGAGATCGGCGAGGGCGCGACCCTGTTCAACATCGATCGCTTCGGCGCGCTGTGCGCGTACACCATGGACGGCTCGGAGATCGGCGAGTTCACCGACGAGACGTTCTCCGCCCAGGAGATGATCGCTCTCCATCCACGGCGTCGACGTCCATCCCGGCCACGCCACCGGCAAGCTCGTCAGCGCGCTCCGGCTGGCCGCCGACATCGTCGCCGCCCTGCCATCGGACCGCCTCACCCCGGACACGACCTCGGGCCGCGAGGGCTTCATCCACGTCTACAGCTCAGCGGGACCGCGGCGACCGCCGAGATCCGCGCGATCGTGCGCGACTTCGACGAGGAACGGCTCGCCGCGCACGTGGCGTTGTTTCAGGACACCGCCCGCGAGGTGATGGCGGGCGCTCCACGGGCGACACTCGACGTCCAGGTGCGCCGGCAGTACCGCAACATGCGCGAGTACATCGACGCGGTCCCCTTCGTGGTGGAGGCGGCCGAGGCGGCGATCGCCGCCGAGGGTGTCGAGCCCGTGCGGGTGCCGGTGCGCGGCGGGACCGACGGCTCACGCCTCTCGGAGATGGGCCTGCCCACGCCCAACATCTTCACCGGCGGCCACGAGTACCACTCCGTGCGCGAGTGGGCGTCGGTCCACGACATGGCCTCGGCGGCGGCGACCGTCGTGCGCCTGGCCGAGGTCTGGACGCGCCCGGAGTGGTCCGGGCGCGCCGGCGCCACGCACTAGCCTGTGCCCCGATGAGCCCTTCCGGTCCCACCTCGCTGGCGTCGCTGGACGGCGAGATCATGCCCGCCGCCGAGGCGACGATCCCGGTGACCGACGAGGGCCTGGTCCGCGGCGACGGCGCCTTCGAGGTCATCCGGGTCTACGACGGCACGCCCTACGCATTCGACGCGCACATTGCCCGCCTGGAGCGCTCGGCCGCCAACCTGCGCCTCCCGGTGGACCTCGAGGCCGTCCGCGCCGACGCCTTCCGCCTGCTGGCGCAGGCCGGCACCGGTCCCGATCATCAGTGCCTGCGCATCATGATCACGCGCGGCGGGCGGCGGATCCTGCTCACCGAGGCGATGGTGTCGGTGTCTGACCGCGCGCGGGTCATGTCAATCACCTACTCGCCGACACGGATCCTCGACGGGATCAAGTCGCTCTCCTACGCCGGCAACATGCTCGCCGGGCGCCTGGCGCGCGAGCAGGGCTACGACGAGGCCCTGCTCGTCACCCCGCACGGGCGGGTGCTGGAGGGGCCCACGAGCTCTGTGTTCTACGTCAGGGGCGGACGCTTGCTCACCCCGCCGCTGGACGAGCACATCCTGGCCTCGATCACGCGGGCGCTGGTCATCGAGGTCACCGGGGCCGAGGAGCACCCATGCACCCTGGAGGAGCTCTACGAGCGCCGACGAGGTGTTCTTCGCCTCCACCGTCCGCGAGGTCCAGACGGTGGCGTCGATCGACGACCACGAGTACACCGGGCCCTCTCCCGTCTCCGACCGCACGCGCGAGGCGGTCACGGCCCGCATCGCCGAGCAACTGCGCGGCTGAGCCGCCGTCGGCGGTCGCCCCCGTCATGAAGGTCCTCACCGTGATCGGAAACCGGCCGCAGTTCATCAAGGCCGCCGCCGTCTCCCCGCCGCTGCGCCGCGAGCACGAGGAGATCCTGGTCCACACCGGACAGCATTTCGACGACCGTCTGTCGGCGGTGTTCTTCGCCGAGCTGGGCCTGCCGGTGCCCGACCGGCAGCTGGGGATCAACCTCGGCTCCTCGAGCTCGCAGACCGCGCGCATGCTGGCGGCGCTCGAGCCCGTCCTGTCCGACGAGGCGCCCGACGCGGTCCTCGTCTACGGCGATACAAACTCGACGCTGGCCGGTGCGCTGGCCGGCGCCCAGGCGCGGGTTCCGGTGGCCCACGTCGAGGCGGGGATGCGCTCGTTTGACCGGTCGATGCCCGAGGAGCTCAACCGTGTCCTCACCGACCACGCCAGCGCGCTGCTGCTCTGCTCGACCGAGGTGGCGATGACCAACCTGCGCCACGAGGCTGTGGCCGGCCGTGCCGAGCTGGTCGGCGACGTGATGGTGGACGTCGCCACGGCGATCCAGCCCCGGGCACGGGAACGTACCGACCTCGTGCGGGCCCGCGGCGTCGAGCCCGGGGAGTATCTGCTGGCGACCGCGCACCGCGCCGGCAATGTCGATGACCCCGAGCGGCTGAGGCTGCTCGTAGACGTGCTGACGGGTCTGCCGTTGCCCCTCGTGCTCCCGCTGCACCCCCGCACCGACGCCCGCCTGCGCGCCGCGGGCCTGCGCGACCGTCTGGAGCAGGCCCCGGGCGTCACCCTCACCGAGCCGCTGGGGTACTTCGAGCTGACGGCGCTGCTGTGTCAGGCGCGCGCCGTCGTGACGGACTCCGGCGGCCTGCAGAAGGAGGCCTACCTGGCCGGGGTGCCCTGCGTCACCCTGCGGCCCAACACCGAGTGGACCGAGACCGTGGAGCTGGGCTGGAACGTGCTCGCTGACCTCGACCTCGACCGCGTCCTGGCCGCGCTGGAGCGCGAGCCGCCGGCCACGGCCCCGCCCGTGTACGGCGACGGGCACGCCGGCGAGCGCGTGGTCGCCGCGCTGGCCACGCTGGCGTGAACGCGAACAGCGACGGCACCGTGGCGGTCGGGCCTTGTCGGTCGGCATCGTGGGGCTGGGCTACTGGGGCCCGAACCTCGCCCGCAACTTCGCGGCCATCCCCGGCGCGGAGGTCACGTATCTGTGCGACCCCCACGAGGCGGCCCGGGCGCGCGTGTCGCGGACCCTGCCGGGCGCGCGGACGACGGCGGAGCTCGACGAGCTGCTGGCCGACCCGCAGCTGGACGCGGTGGCGCTGGCCACGCCTGTCCCCACGCACGCCGAGCTCGCGGTACGGGTCCTCGAGGCCGGTAAGCACTGCTTCGTCGAGAAGCCGCTGGCTCAGTCAAGCGCCGGCGCCGAGCGGGCGGTGGCGGCCGCGGAGCGCACCGGCCGCACGCTGATGGTGGGACACCTGCTCGAATATCACCCGGGCGTGCGCCGCCTCAAGGAGCTGACCGCGTCCGGCGAGCTGGGGGAGGAGATCTACTACATCTACGGCAACCGGCTGAACCTGGGCAAGCTGCGCGCGGACGAGAACGCGCTGTGGAGCCTCGGCGCCCACGACGTCTCGGTGGTGCTCTACCTCGCCGACGAGGAGCCTGTCGAGGTCGAGGCCCACGGCGGCTCCTACGTGCGCCCCGGTGTGGAGGACGTCGTCTTCTGTTTCATGCGCTTCCCCTCGGGGTTGGTGGCGCACCTGCACCTGTCGTGGCTCGATCCCCACAAGGAGCGGCGTTTTACCGTGGTCGGCTCCCAGAAGATGGCAACCTTCGACGACATGGAGCTCGAGCGCAAGCTCACCGTCTACGACAAGGGCTTTGACGAGGACGCCCGGACCTACGGCGAGTACATCACCCGCAGTGGAGACGTCTTCTCGCCCCGGGTCGGGAACGTCGAGCCCCTGCGGGTGGAGTGCGAGGAATTCGTCGACGCCATACGCCGCGGGCGGCCACCGCGTTCGGACGGCGCCAGCGGGCTCAGGGTCGTCCGCGTGCTCGAGCGGCTGCAGCGCTCGCTCGACGCGCACGGAGTCCGGTCGTGAGCGTGGCCCTGGTGGCAACCGACGGCGGCGCGTTCGTGTCCCCGGCTGCCGAGCTGGCCGCTGACGTGTCGCTGGCGCCCGGCGCCGTCGTCCACGCCGGCGCGGTCATCGGGGCGGGCAGCTCGATCGGGTCCGGGGCCGTTGTCCACCCGGGCAGCCGGGTGGGTGCGCGCGTTCTGGTCGAGGACGGGGCGGTGCTGGGCAAGCGGCCGCGGCTGCGCCCGGGGTCGAGCGCCGCGGGGGCCTTCGGGGACCTCGAGGTGGCCGATGACGCGACGATCTGCAGCGGCGCCGTGGTCTACGCGGGGGCCGCCATCGGCGTGCGGGCGATCGTCGGCGACCAGTCCCAGGTGCGCGAGCGCGCCGTGCTGGGCGAGGGCTCGGTGCTCGGCCGGGGGTCCACGCTGGACTTCGACGCCGTGGTGGGCGCGCGCGTCTCCGTGCAGACCCTCGTCTACATCACGGCCGCGACGATCGTTGAGGACGACGTCTTCATCGGCCCCGGTGTGGTGATGACCAACGACGACACGATGGCCCGCCACGGGCCCGAGGATGCCGCTGCGCGGCGCGATCCTGCGCCGGGCCTGCCGCGTCGGCGGGGGCGTGGTGCTCACGCCGGGCGTCGTCATCGGCGAGGAGGCGTTCATCGCCGCCGGTGCGGTGGTGGTGCGCGACGTCCCCGACCGTGCCGTGGTCATGGGCGTGCCAGGGCGGGTGGTGCGCCAGGTGAGCGAGGAAGATCTGCTCGAGCGCTGGCGCTAGGTGGCGCTAGGGGCGCTGGCCGCGCGGTCGGCCGGCGGGCCGATCGCCACGCCGTTGGCGGCCTCGGTCCAGATCACCTGCTCGCGACCTGGGCCGACGCCGACCAGCACGATCGGCACGCCCACGAAGTCGGCGACGAAGCGCAGGTACTCGCGTGCGGCGTCCGGAAGGTCCGACTCCGAGCGGCATTCGCTGAGGTCCTCGGTGAACCCCGGCATCTCGATGTACTCGCCGGCCGCGTGGTGCAGCACCGTCTGGTGGTAGGGAAAGTGGGTGAACTCGGCGCCCTCGTCGTTGCGGTAGCGCACGCACGCCTGGATGGCGTCAAACCCGGCCAGCACGTCGAGCTTGGTGATGGCCAGCGCGGTCATCGAGTTCAGGCGCGCGGCGTAGCGCAGCGCCACGAGGTCCATCCAGCCCACCCGGCGCGGACGCCCGGTCGTGGTGCCGTACTCGCCGCCTCGCTCACGCATCTCGTCAGCCAGCGGGCCGTCGATCTCGGTGGGGAACGGACCCGCCCCGACGCGAGTGACATAGGCCTTGGCCACGCCCCACACCTCGTCGATGTCCTTGGGTCCCACGCCGGCGCCGATGCACGCCGCGCCCGCCACCGGATTGGAGGAGGTCACGAAGGGATAGGTGCCGTGGTCGATGTCCAGCATGGCGCCCTGAGCGCCCTCGAAGACGACCATCTCGTTGCGGTCCAGGCGCTCCAGCACGAGGCGCGAGGTGTCGGCGATGTAGGGCTCCAGCACGTGACCGTAGGTGAGGTACTCGTCGGTCATCGACTGCAGGTCCAGACGCGGGTCCTTGGCGTAGGGCCGCAGCGACAGCCGCTTGGGGTCCAGCGCGGCGACGATCTTCTTCTTGAGGATCTTCTCGTCGAGCAGGTCCTGCACGCGGATCCCCAGCCGCGCCGCCTTGTCGGCGTAGCAGGGCCCGATCCCGCGACGCGTCGTCCCGATCTCGAGCTTGCCCAGCTTGGCCTCGCCCGCGTGGTCGAGCAGCATGTGGTACGGCATGATCAGGTGCGCGTTGGCCGAGATCCGCAGCGCGCTGGTCTCCACGCCGCGGCGCCGGAGCTCGTCGAGCTCGTCGGTGAGCACCTTGGGGTCGATGACCACCCCGTTGCCGATCACGCAGAGCTTGCCGGGGTGCAGGATCCCCGACGGCATGAGATGCAGCTTCCACGTCGTGCCCTCGCGCACGATCGTGTGACCGGCGTTGTTGCCGCCCTGAAAGCGCACGATGGCATCGGCACGCTCAGCGAGCATGTCGGTGACCTTGCCTTTGCCTTCGTCGCCCCACTGGGCTCCGACCACCACGATTCCTGGCATCGCCGTCTGAGTGTAGGGCGCTCCGGGGCGGTCCCGGTTCTGCGCGAGCCAGGATCCGCTGGGCGTGTGGTTCCCGCGTCATCGGCCCGCTGGGGATGGGTCAGGGCCGGCGGCGAGGCGTCACGTGATGCGGAACCTGCAGAAGCCGACAAATGTGAGGCGCCACGCCAGGTTTGGCGGGGGATGCAGCCCGCACGTGCACATTCCGCCAAACTTCCGCCGCGGTTTGGGACTTCCGATAACCACTTGACACCTAGTAACACTAGGCTTAGCATTGCGAGGCATGAGAGCTGAATCCCTCAAGGGCCACCTCGATGGCCTGATCCTTGCCGTCCTCGCCGACGGACCCCTCCACGGTTACGCGATCATCGACAAGCTCAAGCAGCGCAGCGACGGCACCTTCGCGCTGCCCGAGGGCACCGTGTATCCGGCCCTGCACCGGCTGGAGGCGGCGGGGCTGCTGGCCAGCGAATGGTCTGACGGGGAGGGCCGGCGCCGGCGGGTCTATGAGCTGACGCGCCGCGGGCGGCGGGAGCTGGGCACGCGCCGCACCGAATGGCGCGAGTTCTCCCGCGCGGTCGAGGCGGTGCTGGTATGAGCTCTGCGTTTGAGACCCAGCTGAGTCGGGAGCTCAGCGCGGTGGGCATCCGCGGGCGGCTGCGCAGCCGCATCCTGGCCGAGTACGCCGACCATCTCGCCTGCGACCCCGAGGCGCAGCTCGGCGAGCCACGAGCGCTGGCCCGCCAGTTCGCCGACGAGCTGGGCAGCAGCCGGGCGCGGCGCGCGGCGGTGATCGGCTTCGCGGCCCTGGCCGTGGCCGGGATCCTCTTCGGCGCCGCCTTCGTCACCTCGGACTCGGCCTTCGGGGCCGCGCCCAAGGGCGGGCCGGTGATTGGCCGCATCGCCACCGTGCTGGCCATCCTCTTCTCCCAGGTCTCGTTCGTAGCGGGCGTGCTGGCCGTCCTGCGGTGGGTCCAGCGTCGCGGCTCCGGGGTGCTCCCGGCGGCCGAGGCGGCGATGATCGTGCGGCGTGCGGCCGTGGGCGTACTCAGCGGCATCCTCACGATGGTCAGCCTGGGCACGCTGGCCATCGCCTACCACCGCTACCTGCCCGGCAGCTGGGTGACATTCGCCATCGCGGTCGCCGCGGTCGGCATCGCCGTCCTGCTGGCGTCGCTACGGTCGATCTGGGAGGCGTTCAGGGTACGGCCGGTCGCCGGCGGAGACGCGGGGGACATCTTCGACGACCTCGGCGGCGTGGTGCCGCGTCCCCTGGACGGGCGGCCGTGGCTGTTGGCCGTCGTCGTCTCCGCCGCCGTGGCAGTGGCCATCACCGTGGTCGCCGTCCCGGCGCAGGACGTCTACGACGGGGCGGTCCGCGGGGTCCTCGACGCGCTGCTGTGCCTGGCGGGGTTCGCCACGCTCGGCCGCTACCTGGGGCTGTGGAGCCCTGGGCGAGCCCCGCACGCCGAGGGTTAGGCGGTCCGCAGGTCCATCCGGTGGTCGTGGCCGAGCAGGGGAATCTGGTCACACATCTCGGCCAGCCGTGACACGGTGCGGGCGTGGATCTGCTCGCTCAGCTCGTCAGGGTCTGAGCAGTTGGTGGTGAGCACCATCGAGCGGCGATCCTCGTAGCGGGCGTTGACGATCGAGTACAGCTCCTCCAGCACCCAGTCGTTCTTGCGCTCCGCGCCCACATCGTCGATGTGGAGCATGTCGACGGCCGCCAGCCGGTCCAGGAGCTGGTTGTGCCCGCCGGTGTCATAGGTGTGGCGGATCTCGTTGAGCAGCCGCGGCAGCGAGTAGATCGCCGCCGTGCGCCCCGCCTCCAGTACCGCCTTGGACACGAGCATGGCCAGCGTCGTCTTCCCCGTGCCCGGCGGTCCCATGAACCACAGGCCACGCCCGGCGTCGAGCTGGTCGTCGATGGTGGCGGCAAAGCGCCGGGTGGCGGCGACGATGGCCGGCTCGATGTCGGTCACCGGCGGGCGGTCAAACGAGACGTCGCGATAGCGGCGCGGGATGACCGCCGAGAGGTTGCTCGCCCGGCGCCGCGCGATCAGCTGCCGACGGCAGCGGCACGGGTACGCCGTGTTGGTGTCGGCGTCATAGCGCAGCCCGTCGCCGTCACAGAGATCAAACGCGCAGCGATCGCTCATCGCCCGAACCCCCTCGCGTCACTCCGCGCCCTCATGCCTGCTTGAACCCGCGCGCTCATGCGTCGAACCGCTCTCCGGCGAAGTTCATGAACTTCGGGTACTCCTTCTGGAAGGTCAGGATCACGTCGCCCACGGGACCGTTGCGGTGCTTGGCGATGATGATGTCGGCCTCGCCGGGACGCTCGGAGTCCTTCTCGTAGTACTCCTCGCGGTAGATGAACATGACCAGGTCCGCGTCCTGCTCGATCTGGCCCGATTCCCTCAGGTCCGACAGGATCGGCTTCTTCTCACCGCCGCGCTGCTCCACTCCACGGCTGAGCTGAGAGAGCGCGATGACCGGCACGTTGAGCTCGCGGGCCAGGCCCTTGAGCCCACGGCTGATCTGGCCCACCTGCTCGACGCGGCTCTCGACGCGGCCCTCGTGGCGCATCAGCTGGAGGTAGTCGATGATCACCAGGCCCAGGCCGCCCTCCACCTGAGCGTGCAGGCGCCGGGACTTGGCGCGGACCTCGAGGACGCCGGTGTCTGAGGAGTCGTCGACGAACAGCGGCGCCTCGGCGAGGCGCTGGCAGGCCTCGAGGATCTTGGGCCAGCGCGACTCGGCGACCTTGCCGCGGCGCAGGTCCTCGCCCTTGATGCGCGCCTGGGAGGCGACGAAGCGCTGGGCGAGCTCGGACTCGGACATCTCCAGCGAGAACAGCGCCACCGCGCGGCCGGCCAGCACCGCGTTCTCGGCGATGTTGGCCACCAGGGCCGACTTGCCCATCGAGGGGCGCGCGGCGAGGATGACCAGGTTGCCGGGCTGGAAGCCGCCGGTCTTCTCGTCGAGGTCCTTGAAGCCCGACGGCGTGCCGGTGAGCGGCGTCTTGGCCACCGACAGGCGGTGCAGCTTGTCGGTCTCCTCGTGCAGGATGTCCGCGATCGAGCGGATCTTCTTCTGGCGATCGTCGGTGGCGACCTCCAGGACCGAGCGCTCGGCCTGCTCCACCAGCTCGCGCGCGGATGCCTCGCGCGAGAGCACGCTGGCCTGGATCTCGTAGGAGGCGGTGAGCAGCGCGCGGAGCTTGAAGTTGTCGTGGACGATCCGTCCGTACTCGCGCGCGTGGCCGGCGGCCGGGACCCACCCGGCCAGCTCGTCGATCGTCGCGGGCCCGCCGACCTCGTCGAGCTTGCCGTGCTGGCGCAACTTCTCCGAGACGGTGAGGTGGTCGATCTTGTTGTCGGCCTCATAGAGCTCGAGCATCGCGGCGAACACCGCACCGTGTTGCTCGCGGTAGAAGTGGTCGGGCCGCAGCTGCTCCTCGACCAGGAGCGAGTGCAGGTGACGCTCGTCCAGCAGCACCGCGCCCAGCACTGACTTCTCGGCCTCGAGGTTGTGGGGTGGGACGGCGATGTTCTGAACGGTGCTCACGAGGGGGTCCGAGGGTAGCCTCCGCGCCGGTCAGCGCGAGAGACTCTTCCCGCACTGTCGAGACGTTTTGTCTCTCGCCCGACGATGCGCCGACGAGCTGCTCCAGGGACAGTCGTCCGTTGGCGGTTCCAGGCGGCCTCTCAGCGCGTGCGAGCGCTCATCGGGAGGACGACGGCGCGCTGGGGCACCGGCGACGCGAGCACGCGTGAGAGGCCACCTTGCACCGCCCCGATCGCCGCCCACGCTCACGCGCTCTCCAGCGGCGCCGCACCACCGCGCTCGCAACGACGCCGCGACGTAACGGCGTCCACGCGCCAAAGCGGCTAACGAGCCGCGCTAGCTGGCCTCAGACGTCGTGCCGGGACGGGGTCCACCGTTCGTGACGCACCTCGGAGCCACGCTCCATCCATCGCCCACGCCCCACAAGTGCCGGGTGCGCGCAAGCGGACGGCCCCGCCCCGGGGCCCGAACTCAGAAAAGGAAGCTAGGCAGCGACAACCATGGTCTTGACCGCCGCCGTCACTTCATCGGCGATCTCAACCACCACCATGTAGGTCCCGATGTTCCGAATCGGCTCCTCGAGGTGGATCTTGCGGCGATCGATCTTGATCCCGCGGGCGTCCCTGATGGCGTCGGCGATGTCCTGGGTCGTCACCGACCCGAACAGCCGCCCGTCGTCGCCGGCCTGCTGCGGGATCGTCAGCACGGTGCGCCCGAGCACGGCCGCGCCCTCGCGAGCGCGCTCCTCGGCCTCGCGCACGGCGCGCTCGGCATCCTCCTGGCGGCGCTGGGCCACCTTGATCGACGAGTCGGTCGCGGGCTCGGCCAGCTTGCGCGGCTGCAGGTAGTTGCGCAGGTACCCGGCCGACACGTCGACCACCGTCCCGCGCTCACCGAGCTGCTCAACGTCCTGAAGCAGGATTGCCTGCGGCATCGAAGCGCTCCGGCCTAGCGATCGCGATCGCGATCGCCACGGTCACGATCCCCGCGACCGCCGCGATGGTCTCCGCCACCCTCGGCCACGTACGGCAGCAACGCAAGCTCCCGCGCGCGCTTGACCGCGCGGGCCACCTGGCTCTGGTGCCGGCGGCACGCTCCGGTGATCCGTCGCGAGCGGATCTTGCCGCGGTCGGAGATGAACCGGCGCAGCATGGCCACGTCCTTGTAGTCCACCTGCTCCACCTTGTCCCGGCAGTACGGGCACGACTTGCGGCGGGTCGAAGTCGGCCCGCCCTTGCGGTCGCGCCGGCGCACCGGTCGTCTGCGTTGCTTTGCCACGGAGTTCAGCCTAGCGTGATTGTTGGGGAAACTGCCTCTAGAAGGGGATGTCCTCGTCGCCTCCGGCGGCGCCGACCGGCGTGCGCTCGAAGTCACCGGTATCGATCGGGACGTCGCTCTCCTGTGCGTGTGAGCTCGAGGAGAACCCGTTCCCGTTACCGCCACCGGCGTCGTCGCGGCCGCCGAGGAACTGCACGGAGTCAGCGACTATATCCACCGATTGGCGCTTGTTGCCTTCCTTGTCGGTCCACTCGCGCCACTGCAGGCGTCCGTCGACCGCGATCGGGCGTCCCTTGGAGAGGTACCGGTGGCAGTTCTCGCCCTGCGCGCCCCACACGGAGACGTCGAAGTAGTTGGGCGCGTCCTCCCACTCGTTGGTCTGAGGGTTACGTCGGCGGCCGTTGCAGGCCACCCGCAGCGAGCACACGGTGTTGCCCGATCCGGTCGAGCGAACCTCGGGGTCTCGCGTGAGGTTGCCGGTGATGATCACCCGGTTGATGTTGGCGCCAGCCATGTTGTGGCTCCTTTCCCAAAGCCGTTGTGAAAGCTCGAATCGAGTCTATGGCCGAGCCAGACGGCAACCCGCCGCGCTCGCCGGAATTTGGCGGAAACGTTGCCGTCTCGGCACACGGCGTGCGTTTCGTGATGATTTCGTCACACACGCAGGCGCGCGTCGTGCCAGCGCGACGAGCCCGGGCAGGGGCCTGGGCTACTCGTCGTCGCGCGCGGTACGGCGGCGACGGCGGCGGCGCGGAGCGGCCGGAGCGGCCGGAGCGGCCGCGGCCGCGCTCGCCACCACCGGCGGAGCCGAGTCGGGCGCCGGGGGCGTTCCGGGACCACGCGGATGATCCGGAAGCGCAGCACCGCGTCGTCGATGCGCAGCGTGTGCGAGAGGCCCTCCAGCAGTGACGTCGGGCCCGGTGAACTGGAACAGGTGGTACTCGCCCTCGGCCTGGTGGTTGATCTCGTAGGCCAGCGGGCGGCTGTGCCAGTCGTCGTTGCGCTCGATGGCGCCGCCACCGCGTCGGTGATCTGCGCCTCGACGTCGGAGAGGATCTTGGCGCGGCGCTCGTCCTCGGCGGTCGGTCGAGAGGACCAGCATCAGGTCGTATAGGCGTGCTTGCTCGGCATGAAAAACCGCCCAGATCCGGGCGGGCGCCGACTATAGGCGGCGGCCGACTATAGCGGCTGTCACCATCGCCCCATGCCCGGCAGGCCGACCGCCATCCCGCCTCGAGCCGAGCTCAATATCGTCGAATGCCCCGACGACGCGCACTGGGAGCGGTGGCTGCACGAGCACCACGCCGTCGCGCCGACGCGTGGGTGAAGATCGCCAAGAAGGGCTCCGGCGTCACCACGGTCCACTACCCGGAGGTGCTGGACACGGCGATCTGCTTCGGCTGGATCGACGCCGTGCGCCGCCCGCTGGACGACACCTACTTCCTCCAGCGTTTCACGCCGCGCGGGCCGCGCAGCAAGTGGTCGCAGGTCAACCGCGAGAAGGCGCTCGGCCCTCACCGCGAACGGCCGGATGCGCCCCGCCGGACACGCACAGGTCCAGGCCGCTCAGGCCGACGGCCGCTGGGAGGCCGCCTACGAGCCCCAGAGCCGCGCCTCGATCCCCGATGACCTCCAGCAGCCCTGGACGCCGAGCCAGAGGCCCGGCGAGTTCTTCGCGACCCTCAAGGGCCAGCAGCGCTACGCGTTCCTCTACCGCCTGCACAACGTCAAGACCGAAAAGGGCCGCCAGCGGCGGATCGCCGCCTACATGGAGCTTCTGCGCGAGGGCCGCACCCTCAACTGATCCGGCCCGAGCCCGAGGGCTCGCTAGACCGCGCTCTCCCGCCTGGCTCCCTTGGCCCGGATGTCGGCGAGCTGGTCGTCGATCCAGTCGCCGGGGTTGCGCGCGGTGACGATCGAGATGAGGCCCTCGTGACGGCGCTTGCGCTCCTCGATGGGCATCGTCAGCGCGGCGTGGATGGAGTCGGCCAGCTCCTGGATGTCGAACGGGTTGACCGACAGCGCGTACTCGACCGAGCTCCTCGTGGGCGCCGGTGTTCTCCGACAGCATCGAGACGCCGGCGCGCTCGTTGACCATCGGGCCCTCCTTGGCGACGAGGTTCATGCCGTCGAACATCGCGTTGACCATCAGCATGTCGTAGTGCTTGTAGGCGGCGACCGCCTCCTCGAGGTCGTCGCGGAGCTTGAGCTGGATCGGCATCCAGTCCGGTGAGCCGTGGCGATGGTTGACCACCGCGACCACCGCCTCGATCCGCTCCAGGTACTCGGCGTACTCGGGGACGTCGGTCCGCGACGGCATCAGCTGGGCGATGAAGGTCACACGCTCGCGGAACTCGGGGTGCTGCTCCAGGAAGGTGTCAAAGGCGCTGAAGCCGCGCAGGACGTTCTTGCTCAGGTCGGCGCGGTCGACGCGGAGGATCAGGTGGTCGCGCCGGCGGCGCAGCAACTCCGCCTCGAACTCGCGCACCCGCGGGCGGCGCGGCGACCGCCTGGATCGCGCGTCGAGTCGATCGGCAGCGGGTAGGCGCGGACCCACACCTCGCGGTCGTCGCACCGTGACCACGCCGGCCTCGTGGTCGACCTCGAGTCCCATCAGGTCCTCGCAGCACTGCAGGAAGTTGCGCCGGTAGGAGCGGGTGTGGAAGCCGATGATGTCGTTGGAGAGGATCCCGTTGTAGATGTCGTCGCCGGATCGGCGTCGGAAGCACGCGCCAGGAGTCCGACTGGCTCCACGGGATGTGGACGAAGTGGTGCAGGAACGACGTCGGGCCGCTCGACGGCGAATGAGCGCCGGCAGTACGTACAGGTGGTAGTCGTGGACCATGACCACCGGCTTCTCGACGCCGTCGATCTCCTCCAGCACCGCGTGGGCCAGGTCCTCGTTGACGGCGTTGTAGCCGAACTCGTAGGCCTCGGTCTCGTTGCGGCGGATGTCCGGCGCGTTGGAGAGGTCCCACAGGTAGTGCTGGATGAACCACAGCAGCGGGTTGGCGATGATGTTGTAGAAGCCGTCGTAGGCGTCGGGATCGGACGCGACCAGCTTGACGCGGTACTCGTCTCCCTCGGGGGTCTTGACCGGGAACGGCCGCCCGTCGTTGCGCTGGGCCTCGGCCACGTCCTCGTCGGTCATCGCCGACGCCACCCAGGTGACCGGGCGGTGCGAGGCCAGGCCGATGAGCGCCGTCACCAGCCCGCCGGTGCCCCGCTTGATCTCCCCGCCCTCCTGGAAGGTGACCGGGCCCCGGTTGGAGACGAGGACGAGTGGCGTGTCGGCTGACATGCGTCGAGGTAGACGATAACCGGCCCCCGCTCTCCCGACATACCCCACCAGATAAGTGAAGTTGTTAGCGTTGCGTCTCCGCCGCCCTCGCAAAGGAGAACCACCGTGAGCAGCACCGACGAGCTTCTGGCCAACAACGAGAGCTACGTGGCCGCGTTTGACAAGGGCGATCTGCCGTTGCCGCCGGCTCGCAAGGTGGCCGTCGTCGCCTGCATGGACGCGCGCCTGAACGTCTACGGGATGCTCGGGCTCGCCGAGGGCGACGCCCACGTCATCCGCAACGCCGGCGGGGTGGTCACCGACGATGAGATCCGCTCCCTGGCCATCTCCCAGCGCCTGCTGGGCACCGAGGAGATCATCCTCATCCACCACACCGACTGCGGGATGCTCACCTTCACCGACGACGAGTTCAAGGCGGCCATCGAGAAGGACACCGGGATCAGGCCCACGTGGGCCGCCGAGGCCTTCCCCGACCTCGACGCGGACGTGCGGCAGTCCATCGCTCGCATCAAGGCCTCGCCCTTCGTTCCCCACACGGACTCGGTCCGCGGCTTCGTCTACGAGGTGGAGACGGGGCGGCTGCGCGAGGTTTCGTAGTCCGAGGCCCCGCCCCGGGTAGCTTCCCGGGGCATGGCTGAACACGACGTCATCGTGATCGGGGCCGGGCCGGCCGGAGAGGTGTGCGCGGGGCGTGCCGCCGGGGAGGGCCTCGACGTGGCCCTCGTCGAGCGTGAGCTTGTCGGCGGAGAGTGCGCCTACTGGGCCTGCATGCCGTCCAAGGCGCTGCTGCGCCCAGCCCAGCTCCTGGCCGAGGTGGCGCCGCGTCCCCGGCGCCAGGGAGGCGGTGACCGGCGACCTTGACCTGGCGGCCGTGCTCGTCCGCCGCGACGAGGTGATCCACGACCTCGACGACTCCGCCCAGCTGCCCTGGGTGCAGGACCGCGACATCACGCTGTACCGCGGCCAGGCGCGGCTCGACGGCGAGCGCCGGGTGCGCGTCGGCGATGAGCTCCTCATCGCCCGCCGTGCTGTGGTGATCGCCGTCGGGCAGCGGCGCCGCGATCCCTCCGGTTCCCGGGCTGCGCGAGATCGCGCCGTGGACCAACCGGCAGGCCACGACCGCCAAGTCTGTCCCGAAGCGTCTCACCGTTCTGGGCGGGGGCGCGGTGGGCTGCGAGCTGGCCCAGGCGTGGGCATCGCTGGGCGCCAAGGTCACCCTGGTGGAGGCCGAGCCGGCGCTGCTGCCCACCGAAGAGCCGTTCGCCGGCGAGGAGTTGGCCGCGGGGCTGCGTGACCACGGCGTCGACCTCAGGCTGGGCGCGAAGGCCACGGAGGCCTCACGCGGCGAGCGCGGGGAGTTCACGCTCACGCTGGCCGGCGGCGACACGATCGCCTCCGACGAGCTGCTGGTGGCCGTCGGGCGGACCCCCCATACCGACGACCTCGGGTTGGAGAGCGTGGGCCTCAAGCCGGGCACCGCGATCAACGTCGACGACCGCATGCGCGTCACTATCCCCACTCGCCCCGCCTGGCTCTATGCCATCGGCGACGTCAACGGCCGGGCGCTGCTGACCCAGGCGGGCAAGTACCACGCGGTGGTTGCCGTGGCCAACATCATGAACCGGCACACCATCGCCGATTGGGACGAAGGGCTGACCCCGCGCGTCGTCTTCACCGAGCCCCAGATCGCCGCCGTCGGTCGGACGTTGCGCGAGGCGCTCGACGACGGCGTCCCCGCTCGCGCGGTCGACGCCGACATGAGCGGGACCCCGGGGGCGAGTTTCATCGGCAAGGGCGCGCCCGGCGCCTGCCGGATCGTCGTCGACACGACGCGTGAGGTGATGATCGGCGCCACTTTCACCGGCCCCGAGGTCGCCGAGTCCCTGCACGCCGCCACCATCGCCATCGTCGGCGAGGTGCCGCTCAAACGCCTCATCCACGCCATGCCGCCGTTTCCCACGCGCAGCGAGGTGTGGCTCAAGCTGCTGGAGCCCTGGACGCCCTGAGACGCCGCCCGGTCAGGCCGGGATCTCGAGCGTGAACGTCGTCGCCCCTGCCGCTGACTGCACCGACAGCTGGCCCCGCATCCGGTCGGCCAGCTCGGAGGCGATGGCCAAGCCCAGGCCAGAGCCCTGGGCGTCGTCGGCGGTGTAGAACGGCTCGAAGATCCGCTGCATGGCCATGCGCTCGATCCCGTCGCCGTCGTCGCGCACGGCCAGGCGGACATGGCCGTTCTCCCGCGCTGCGGTGACGACGATCTGGGTGCCCGGCGGGGTGTGGGTGAGCGCGTTGTCGATGAGGATCCGCATGATCTGGGCCACGCGAACCGGGTCGCACTGGGCCTCGATGATCGAGTCCCGCCCGCCCTGCAGCCGCAGCTCCAGCCGGCTGTCGTGCTGGGCCAGGGTGGGCTCGAATTCGCCGGAGACCGAGCGCGTGAGCTCGCCGAGATCGACCTCCTCGGGACGCAGCTCCAGGGACCCGGACTCCAGCCGCGACAGGTCGAGCAGGTCGACCGAGAGCTTGCCCAGGCGCTGCACCTGCTCGCGCACCTGGTCCAGGAAGCGCCGGCGGGTCTCGGCGTCCAGTTCCTCGTCCTCGAGCAGCTCCACGAACCCGCCCAGCGAGAACACCGGTGTACGCAGCTCGTGTGACGCGGTGGCGATGAACTTCTTGCGCGCCTGTTCGAGCTGCTGGAGCTGCTGCTGCATCTCGTTGAAGGCCACCGCCAGCTGCCCCAGCTCATCGGTGGAGTCGACCGGGATGGGTCGGCTGAAGTCCCCGGCGGCGACCTGCTTGGCCGCCAGCTCCAGCCGCTTGACCCGGCGCGCCAGCGCCCGCGCCACCAGATAGCCCGCGACCAGGGCCAGCAAAAGCGAGATGGCGCCCGCCACCAGGATCTCGTGGCGGACAGTCGAGACGGTGCGCATGACGTCGGCCAGCGGCGCCGAGTAGACGATGACCCAGCCCACGGGGCCGTGGAGATAGAACACCGGCTTGGCCACCTCGGCCACCGCGCCTGAGCCCCGGTGCTCCACTCCGCTGACCACCCGGCGCTGCGCCACCGCCTGGTAGGCGATCGGGAACGACAGTGCCGGGCCCGAGCCTGCGCCCGAGTCGGCCTGCTTGGAGAGCTGGATCGACCCCTGGACGTAGTTGACCGAGAGGAGCGTCACCCGGTCACCCGACGTGCCCGCGGTCTGGTTGACCAGCCGCCGGACGGCGGGCAACGGCGTCGAGCTGCCGACCGCGCGGCCGAGCTTCCCCGAGTGCGAGCGAGCGGTCGTCGAGAGCGCGGCGAGCTTCTCGCCCATCAGGCGGCTCTGCAGCCCCGGGGCGACGTACAGGTACAGCGCGCCGATGGCCAGCGCGGTGATGGCGAAGAACACCACCGCCAGACGGTTGCTCAAAGACAGCTTCATCTGCGCCCCACGGTGCCGCTCCCGCTCAACCCTCAGGGGTCGGTGTCACGGAAGCGGTAGCCGACGCCCCGCACCGTGAACAGATATTCCGGGTCCTTCGGATCACGCTCCACCTTCTCGCGCAGATGCCGGATGTGCACGTCGATCGTGCGCGGATCACGGTACGCGGAGTCGCCCCAGATCCGCGCCAGCAGCATGTCGCGCGTGAACACCCGTCCCGGGGCGCGCGCCAGCGCCGACAGGATCTCGAACTCGACGTAGGTGAGCTGCGCGTCGTTGCCGCGGATGCGCACGCTGCGCTTGGCGAAGTCGATGCGGAGCTCGCGGATGTCCAGCGGCGCCTCGCCGGGCAGGGCCTGGTCGGGTCGGCTCATCTCCGCGCGCCGCAGCGCCGCCTTGATGCGGCTCGAGAACTCCCGCAGCGAGAAGGGCTTGGTGATGTAGTCGTCGGCTCCAAGCTCGAGGCCCACCACCTTGTCGATCTCCTCGGACTTGGCGGTGAGCATGATGATCGGCACCGAACTACGGCTACGCAGGCGCCGACAGACCTCCAGGCCGTCGATGCGCGGCAGCATCAGGTCGAGCACGACGAGATCGAAGGACTGCTCGTCGAAGCGCTCGAGAGCCTGACGCCCGTCGGTGGCCTGCACGACCTCGTAGCCCTCCTTGCGCAGCGGGTAAGAGAGCAGCGTTTGAATCGACTGCTCGTCGTCGACGAGCAGGATCCGGGCGCTGCGTTCGGGCACCGTCGTCTCGGCCAACCTCACACAAGAGTAATGAGCGGGCGCTGCCGCCCGGAGAAATTGGTGGCACGCGAGGAGCGCCGCGTCGGCCGCCGGGCATTGGCATTTGCCCGTCTCGGCGGCGGATAACCTTGGATCGCATGCTGGATCCGCGTATCTACCGGACCGGACTGGTCGTCGCGGCGCTGGCTCTGGTCGTGTTGGCGTTCTCGCTGAAGGATCAGCAGACGGCGCTCAACCCGACCCTGGCCCCGTCCGCGTTCAGCGGCGAGAACGTCTACGCCAAGATGACGACGATCGCCAAGACCGATCCCAGCCGCCGGCCTGGCTCCGACGGCGATCAGTCACTGGCCGTGACCGTCCGCAACACGCTGACGCATTACGGGTTCGCGCCGACGACGGACACCTTCACCGGGCGCACCGTCGACGGGACGGTGCCGCTGGAGAACGTCGTCGGCATGAGGCCGGGCACAGAGAGCGGCAGCATCGTCATCGTGGCTCCTCGCGACGCCCTGGGCTCGCCGGCGCAGGCGGCGGCGTCGGGCTCGGCCATGCTGATGGAGTTGGCGCGCGACCTCGAGGGCGAGACCCTGCACCGCAGCGTCGTGCTCGCCTCCACCAGCGGGACGCAGGGGACGGCGGGGGCCATCCGGCTCGCCGCCAACCTCGCCGGGCCCGTCGACGCGGTGCTGGTGCTGGGCGACGTGGCCAGCACCCACATCCAGCAGCCGGTCATCCTTCCATGGTCCACGCGGCAGGCCGTGGCGCCCACCGGACTGCGCAACACCCTGGCGTCGGCGCTGGCGGCGCAGACCTCGCTGACCAACGGCTTCACCGGGCTCGGCGGGCAGTTCGCCCACCTCGCCTTCCCCTTCACCCTGGGCCAGCAGGCCCCCTTCGGCGCCCAGGGGATCCCGGCCGTCGAGCTGTCGCTCTCGGGCGAGCAGGGTCCCGGCGCGGACGCCCAGACCATGGACGCCGACGAGCTCAACGGTGTGGGTCGCGCCGTGCTGACCACGATCTCCGCATTGGACAGCGGCGCGACGCTTCCGGCGCCATCGGCCTACGTCCTGCTCGGCGGCAAGGTCGTGCCCGGCTGGGCCATCTCGCTCTTCGTACTCTCGCTGCTGGTCCCGGTGCTCATGACGACCATCGACGGCGTCGCCCGCGCGCGACGGCGCGGGCATGTCATCTGGCGGTCGCTGACGGTGGTGCTGGCCGCCGCCGTACCGTTCGTGCTCCTCGTCGGGATGGTGCTGCTGGCCCGCCTGGTCGGGGTGCTCCCCGCGGCGCCGCCCGGGCCCGTCGCCGCTGGGGCGATCCCGCTGAGCGGCGGGGGCATCGCCCTGCTGGTGGTGATGGCGATCGTGCTGATCGGCGGCTGCGGCGGGGCGCTGGTGCTGGCGCGACGGCTGCCGACTCGTCGCCCGTCGCGGCGGCCTCCCGAGGGCCTCAGCAGCGACGGTGCGCTCGCCGGCCTCCTCGTGGTCATGTGCGTGATCACCTTCGTCATCTGGCTGTCCAACCCGTTCGCCGCCTTCCTGCTGGTACCGGCGCTGCACCTGTGGCTGTGGGCGATCAGTCCCGACGTGCGCGTCCCATTCCCTCTGCGCCTGGCGCTGATCGCGATCGGGATCGCCCCGGCGGTGCTCGTCGTGGGGTACTACGCCAACGAGCTCGGCTACGGGCCGATCAACGTCGTGTGGGAGATGATCCTGCTGCTCGCGGGCCACGGAGTCAGCATCGCCGCCGCCGTCGAGTGGAGCGTCGTGCTGGGCTGCCTGGTCAGTGCGCTCACCCTCTCGCTGCTGGCGACCCGAGGCCTGCGCGTCCTGCCCACCGAGATCACCGTCCGCGGCCCGGCCACCTACGCCGGCCCGGGCTCGCTGGGCGGAACGAAATCGGCGCTGCGCCGTTAGTTAGTCATGACACGACGTCGATTCCCCGTGCGGCGGCTCGTCCGCGACATCTCGTCGGTGCTCATCCTGTCGGGGCTGCTGCTCGTGCTCGACGCCGGCGCGACGCTGGTGTGGCAGGAGCCCGTGACCGCCGCGATCGGGGTGATCATGCGCGGCCAGGTCGACAACCGCTACCTCAGCTACAAGACCGCGCCGCTCACCGGCTCAGACGTCAAGGCGCTGCACACCATCAAGCCGCTGGGCCAGCGGATCGCCTATCTCGCCCGCCGCGAGCGCGCCCAGGTCACCACCGGCGACGCGATCGGCCAGATCGACATCCCGCGCATCGGCAACACCTACAACATCGTGCAGGGCACTGACACCGAGAGCCTGGAGGAGGGCCCGGGCCACTACCCGCAGACCGCACTGCCGGGGATGGGCCAGACCGTGGCGATCGCCGGGCACCGCACCACCTACCTGGCGCCGTTTCGCTTCCTCAACGAGCTCAAGAGCGGAGACCGGATCTTCGTGAAGATGCCCTACGGCAAGTTCACCTACGTGGTCCAGTACCAGCGGATCGTCAAGCCGACTCAGGTGTCGGTGATCGACGATGTCGGCTATGACCGGCTCGTCCTGTCCGCCTGTAATCCTCTTTACAGCGCCGCTCAGCGGATCATCATCTTTGCCCGCCTGGAGGGCGTGCAACCGCTGGGTCCGGCACGGACCGCCGCGGCCTGAGGCCGTTCTGAGTTTTGACGATGACCAGACGACGTCCAAATGTCCAGCCGCTGCGCTTCGGCATGGAGGTCGAAACCTTGAGCGCCGACATCTAGGACGAGAAAGTGATCGGTCACAGCCAGCCGATGGGCGAAGGGAATCGCGACATGCGGATCAGTGAGATACAGCAGCAGGTGGGGAGCGGCGAGTACCGCGTGGATACGCACGCTGTTGCCGAGGCGATCCTGCGCCGGCTCCTGCAGGAGCAGAAGCTGGGCGGATCGGGAGAGCGCCCTCAGGGAGAGTGCTCGTAGCCTGACAGTTCGCCGGCGCTGCCGGCGAGCTCCAGACCGGGAGGGCCGGCGCCCGCGTCCAGCACGCGTCCGATCCAGGTCAGCGCCGCGCCGTCTGACGGCCAGTCGGCCAGCACGGCGCCACGCGCTGACTGCGGAAGGCAGGCGCACAGCTCGAAGTCCTCACCCGCCGTCGCGGCAAACGACGGAGGGTCGGCGTCGAGCTGTGTCGCCACCTCCGCGACGCCGTCTGACAGCGGCAGTGCCGCCAGGTCGATTTCGATCCGCACCCCACTCTCGTGGCGCCAGGTGCCGTGCGTCGGTGGCCAGTCCATCGGACAGGTCGATCATCGCGGTGGCCCCCAGCGCGCTCAGCGCCCGACCCTCCGCCAGGCGCGGACGTGGCCGGGCGTAGCGCTCGTGCAGTGCGGCGCCGCGCGGGGCCCTCGAGCGTGGCCCGTGCCTCGAGCAGGGCCAGCCCGGCGCCGGCGGCCCCCGAGCGACCCGGTGACCGCGACCAGGTCCCCCGGCCGGGCGCCGTCGCGCCCCACGAGCTCGGCGGGGTCGCTCGCCCAGCCCACCACGGTCACGGACACGCTGAGCACCGGTGACGCGCTGACGTCGCCGCCGGCGACGGTCACGCCGCACTCGTCGGCCAGTTCGCGCAGCCCGCCCAGCAGGGCCAGCGCGCCGTCGAGTTCCATGCCCGAGGGCAGGCAGAGGGCCAGGTAGGCCTCGCCTGGCGCGTGCCCCCATTGCGGCAAGGTCAGACAGCGCGCTTCCGAGCGCCCGGTGGCCGATCTCCGCCGGCGTCAGCTGACCGGAGCGGAAGTGGACCCCGTCGACCACGGTGTCCACCGAGGTCACGGCATAGCCCCGACCCCGCACCACCGATGCGTCGTCGCCGAGCCAGCGCAGCACCTCGGGTCCCATCCCGCCACGGGGCGTCAGCACCCGCTCCAGGCGCTCGATCAGCTCCCGCTCGCGCATGGCCCGGCCGCCGGCAAACAGCGGCGTCCGCCGCTACCGGTGGCGGTAGACGATGCGAGCGCGGTCGAGGTCGTAGGGCGAGAGCTCGACCCGGACGCGATCGCCGGGGAGGATGCGGATGCGGAAGCGGCGCATCTTGCCCGGCCACGTGCCCGAGCACGACGCGATCCATGTTGTCGAGCTTGACGCGGAACATCGCGTTGGGGAGGGCCTCGACGACCTCTCCCTCCAACTCGACCTTTTCTTCCTTGGGCATGCTGTAGAACCTTTTCAGGGCACGGGACGTTTGCGCGCCCCTGTGCCAGAGACGAGGCTACCAGCCGCGTGGCGACCGCAGGGCCGTCAGTGCTTCGGCGAGCCGGACGCCCCGCCGCCGTCGCCGCCTCCGCCGGTGGGCGGATTGTGCGCCGGTGGGGGCGTCGGGTTGGTGGCGCCGGGCTGCGGCGGCTGCGCGAAGAGGGTGGGGTTGTTGGTCTGGTTGGTCGTGGTGCCCGACCCCAACCCGGTGCCGCCGCTGGGCGTCGTGCTCGTGTCGGTCTTGGTCTGGGAGCCCGGGGTGGTGGTGGACGGGGCCGTCACCGGTTGGCCGGTGACGGCGAACGGACCGAAGAATGGCTTGCCCTCGAACGGGACCTCGGGCGCGCTCCAATCCCCGCAGTAGCCGCTGGAGGCGTCGTGCATGTACTCGTTCCAGATCGGGGCGGCCAGCGCGCCGCCGAACCCGTCGCTCATCGGGATGTTGCCCTGCGGGTAGCCGACCCAGACCGCGGTCGACATCCGCGGCGAGTAACCCACGAACCACGCGTTCTCCAGGTTGTTGGCCGTACCGGTCTTCCCGGCCACCGGGCAGCCGTAGTTGGCCGGGGTGCCGGTGCCGCTGGTGACCACCTGCTTGAGAACGCTCGTGCCCTCGTAGGCCTCGTCATAGGGGAACACCCGGGTGGGCTTGGCGTTGCCGAAGTTGCGGGTGCTGCCGTCCGGGAACACGACCTTGTTGATGATCGTCGCCGGGACGTGGTTGCCGCCGTTGGCCAGCGTCGCGTAGGCGTCGGCCATCTCCAGCGGGCGTGACGCCGACGCGCAGGCCGCCGATCACCTCGGACGGGTTGCCGTCGAGCGGGGAGGTGATGCCCATGGAGCGGGCGGTGTCGTCGAGCTTGTCCCAGCCCAGGTCCGCCGCGAGCTGCACGTAGACCGTGTTGTCGGAGAGGATCGTCGCCTTGGTGATGTTGATCGTGCCCTGGTAGGAGTCCTCGGCGGTGTGCACCTCCCACGTGGGGTCGGCGCTCAGCCAGCCGGGCGCCAGCGGCTTGGAGACGTAGTAGGTGCTGTTGGGATTGCCCTGCTCGTCGTGGATCAGCGTCATCAGCGCGAACGTCTTGAACGACGAGCCGGGCTGGCGGTGGGCGGAGGTCGCGTAGTCAACCTGCGTCTGGGCGTAGTCGCCGGAGGTCGCGATGGCCAGGATGTGGCCGTTGGACGTGTTGACCGAGGCCACGGCGGCGCCGGCGGTCCCGTCGCCCTGCTCGGCCAGCAGCGACTCGTGGTCGACGATCGCCTGGTGGGCCAGGGCCTGCTTGCGCAGGTCGATGGTGGAGTAGATCTTCAGCCCGCCCTCGTCGAGGGTCTTGCAGTTGTTGGGCGTCTTCGGGCACAGGTCGCGGGCCGCCTGCTGCTCGACGAAGTCGAAGACGTATGGGTCCTTGTGCACCCGGAGGGTGTTGTCGGCCTGGATCTCGAGGCGCTCGCCGCTCGGCCCGGTCGGCCTGAGCCTGGGTGATGTAGCCGGCGGTGACCATCGACTGCAGAACCTCGGAGCGGCGTCGCAGCGCGTCGGGCTTGTGCAGGAACGGGTTGTACTCCGACGGCGCCTGGGGCAGGCCGGCCAGCAGCGCGAACTGGGCGAGGTTCAGCTTCTGGACCGGCTTGTCGAAGAACATCTGCGATGCGGCGGCGACGCCGTAGGCCGTCTGGCCACCGACGGTCCCGTACGGCACGTCGTTGAGGTAGTTGTCGAGGATCCAGTCCTTGGAGTGCTGGCCCTCGAGCTGCTCGGCCAGCTTGGCCTGCACGATCTTGTACTTGAGGTCGTGGTTGCTGCGGTAGGTGTGCGGCAGGTAGGTGTTGTCGACAAGCTGCATGGTCAGCGTCGAGGCGCCCTGCAGGCCGTTACCGCCCTTGACCGCGTCCTTGATCGCGGCGCGGACGATGCCCTGGTAGTCCAGGGCGCCGTGCTGGTAGAAGCGCCGGTCCTCGATGGCGACGGTGGCGTCCTTGAGCGTCTGGGGGATGCGGTCGCCCGCGATCGGGGTGTGGACCGACTGGCGACCAGATGTAGCCCAGCGACGTGCCGTCGGCCGCGAAGATCTGTGACGGCGAGCCCGGTTTGAACGGCTTCAGTGACTTGAGGTTCGGCGCCGACTGCGCCACGTTGACCACCCAGCCGGCGATGGCCATGGCGCCCACCACGAGGCGCAGACGATGAGGACGCCGGTCATGGCGATCACGCTCTTCAGCGGCGATCCTCGATTGCGCCGGCGTCGGCGCTGTCTCTCACGTCGGCTCATGAAATGTCGTCGAGCGCCCGGCGCCGGGGCGTGGTCCGCTCAAGTGCAGGCGCCGCACTCGTGGGTCGCCAGTGTACTGAGTAGGGTTGTTCGGCCCGCCGGTTCGGGGTCCTGCAACCGTCCGGCAAGATCGCACCCGGTCATGCCTCCACGCGCGCTGCTCATCGACGGTCTGGGCACGCTGGTGTCGCTGGCACCGCCCGTCCAAGCGCTGCGCGGCGAGCTGTCGACCCGCTTCGGCATCGAGGTCTCTGAGCATGAGGCCGGCCACGCATTGGCGGCCGAGATCGCGTTCTACCGGGCCCACATGGGGCTGGGCCGCGACGGCGACAGCCTCGCCGAGCTTCGCCGCCGCTGCGCTGAGGTGCTGCGCGGGGCGCTGCCGCCGTCTGAGCCGCCTCGCCGCGGTCGGCACCCAGGCGCTCACCGACGCGTTGCTGAGCTCGCTTCACTTCGATCCGTACCCCGATGCACGCCCCGCCCTGCTTCGGGCCCGCGCTGCCGGGGCGGGCGGCGTCCGGATCATCGTGGTCTCCAACTGGGACGTCTCGCTCGCCGATGTGCTCGAGCGGATCGGCCTCGCCCCCCTGGTCGACGGGGTCGTCACCTCGGCCGCCGTGGGCGCCGCCAAGCCGGCGCCCGCCATCTTCGCCCACGCCCTGAGCCTGGCCGGCGTCTCCGCCGAGCAGGCGCGCCACGTCGGCGACAGCCTGGAGGAGGACGTCAGGGGTGCGCTGGCATGCGGGATCCCCGCGGTGCTGCTGCGCCGAGACGCGAACGGCGAGCATGCTGCGCCCGCCCCGCGTGGCGTGACGACGATTGCCGGCCTGGCCGAGCTCGACTGGCCGTAACCTCCGGCGCATGTCCTCCACGCCCCCTCGCCCGGCGGTCGCGCCCCCCGAGGAGCCGCCCACGGCCGACCCGTCGCGGGCCCCGGTCCCCGAAGAGCGCACGCCGTGGCCGGTGTGGACCGCACCGGCTGCCGTCGCGCTCGGCCTGGTCCTGGGCTCGGTCGCGACGATCGTCGTCGACATCGTCGGCGCGGTGGGCAGCTCGACCGTGAGCAACCCCAGCCCGGCGACCAACATCATCGCCGACATCGTCTTCGATCTCTGCTTCGTGGCAGCTGCGCTCTGGCTGGCGTGGTGGAGAGGTGGCGTGCGGCCCGCGGACTTCGGCTTTCGCCGGATCCCCTGGTCGACCGGGGCCGGGGCGGTGGTGGCCGCCGCCGTCGCCTACTACGGGCTCACCGCGCTGTACAGCGCGCTCGTCCACCTCCAAGGCAAGGACAAGCTGCCCTCAGAGCTCGGGGCGACGCACAGCACCGCCGCGCTGGTCGCCGCGTCGCTGTTCGTGTGCGCCATCGCGCCGATCTGCGAGGAGTTCTTCTTCCGCGGCTTCGTCTTCGGGGCCCTGCGCAACATCCCGCTGCGCGTGGGGCGGTTCGACGGCGGCCCGTGGATCGCCGCGGTGCTCACCGGGATCCTGTTCGGGCTGGCGCACACGGGGTCTGCGTCCTCGCAGTACCTCATCCCGCTCGGCTTCTTGGGCTTCGTGTTGTGTCTGGTGCGCTGGCGCACGCGCTCGCTGTACCCCTGCATGGCCCTGCACAGCGCCAACAACGCGCTCGCCCTGGGGGTCAACCAGCTGAGCTGGAGCGCCCTCGCGATCTTTGGGCTGGTGATTGCCTCCTGGCTGGTGATCGCGGCTCTGACGGGCCCGCTCTCCGCGCGCACGCCGAGCACCGCCTGAGGGCCCCGGTGGGGCCTCAGCCGCGGGTCGCCTGAGGCGTCCGGGTGACCTCTACGGACCGCCGTGCTGGGTAACCGACCGTCGTCCGGGTTGTTGACTGGTTTACTTTCCCGGCTATGCGTCGCCATTTCGCCTCCTGCACCGCGGCCTTTGCCGCCACGATCGTGTCGCTCGCGATGTTCGCCGGCGCCGCTGTCGCCGATGGTCCCTCCGCTGGATCTGTGACCAGCGCGGTTTCGACCGCAACCAGCGCGGCCTCCGCGCCGAGCACCACCACGACGACCCCGACCACCACCACTCCCACCACGACGACCCCGACGACCACCACCCCCACGACCCCGACCACGCCCACCAAGCCGCCTAAGCCCCCGGCTCCACCCGCGGCCAAGGCGACACCCAAGCTGTACCTCGCCGACACCTTCACGGTGAGCAAGAACGAGGTGACGGTTCCCGGCCGGGTCGTCGAGGTGCGCGGCTTCGTGCGGCCCTACGTCGCTGGGCAGAAGGTGCAGGTCAAGTCGTTCTTGGGCCGCAAGGTGATCAAGACCGACGTGCTGCGCATCAAGCCCTCCAAGGGCAACGTCGGCGCGTTCACCGAGAAGGTCAAGGCGTCGGGCGCGGGTCTCGTGCGCGTCAAGGTGACGCATCAGCGCACCCCGCAGATGCTCGGCTTCCAGTCGTCGCGCGCCTACGCCGTGCTCAACCCGCAGGCGGGCTTCGGTGCCCGCGGGGAGTTCGTCACCCTGATCCAGCAGCGGCTGAACGCCCTGCACGTCTTCGTGCCCCAGAGCGGCGTCTACGACACCTACACCGGCCTGGCCATGGACGCCTACCACCGGCTGCTGGGTCACGGCGTGTCGCAGTCGCTGGACGCCGCGACCGTGTCCGAGCTGCTCAACGGGGTCGGGACCTTCCACGTCCGCTACCCCAAGGACGGCACCCATGTCGAGGGTGACCTCTCCCGCCAGCTCCTCGCCGAGATCAACGGCTCACAGGTGAAGTGGATCTACCCGATCAGCTCGGGCAAGCCGTCGACCCCCACGGTGCTCGGACGCTTCCGCGTTTACTACCGGGTGCCGGGCTACCTGCCCGACGGCATGTACTACTCCAGCTTCTTCTTCCGCGGCTACGCCATCCACGGCTACAACCCCGCGCCGGACTACCCGGCCAGCCACGGGTGCATGCGGCTGCCCATCATCGACGCGATCTCGGTCTTCGACTGGGTCAACTACGGCGACTGGGTTGACGTCTACTACGAGTAGCCGGCCGACCCTGAGCACGTGAGCGCGTCCGCACGCGAGCGGCTGCTGGCCGAGCTGCGGACGCACGCTCTCGTGATCGGCGAGGTGACGCTCACCAGCGGTGCCACCGCCCAGTACCTGGTCGACGCCAAGCGGGCGATTCTGCTGCCTGCCGGCTTCGCCGCGCTCGCCGAGCTCGTCGCCGCCCAGGCGCGGGACTGGGGCGCCACGGCGGTCGGCGGGATGACGATGGGCGCTGATCCCATCGCCTGCGCCGCGCTGGCCGGTGGGGCCGACGTCAAGGCCTTCTTCGTGCGCAAGGAGGCCAAGACCCACGGCCTGGCACGGCGGATCGAGGGGCCGCTGCTCCAGGCCGGGGATCGCTGCATGCTCGTGGAGGACGTCGTGACCACGGGCGGCTCGACCCTGCGGGCGCTTCAGGCGATCCGCGACGAGGGCCACGAGGTGTGCGGCGTACTGGCCATCTGTGACCGGCTGGCCGGCGGCGTGGAGGCGATCGCGCAGGCTGCCGGCGTTCCGGTGGTGGCGCTGACCACCATCGATGAGGTGTATCCGGAGCGGCCCGACCGGTAGCCGGGGCGCCCGCGCGGGGCGTCCCTCGAGTTATGCACCGTATGCGGGCTTATTTTCCCCCCGGGGCGGCTCTCCACGGCCCGCCGCGCGGACGGCATGCCCACAATCTCTCGTCGACAGCCGCGCGGCTAGGGGTGGTACTGCGGCAGCGACTTACACGACGCCAAGACCTGATGGTCGGCCTGCACCAACCACCCGTCAGACGTCGGCGTGAACATCACGATCGGGTTGCCGTGGCCGATGGCCTGCCCGTACTTGAAGCCGATCTTGGAGACGTTGACTCCGAGGCTGTAGGCCAGTGCGGTCTGGTACTCGAGGCGGGTCAGCGGCTCGCCGCAGGCCCTCAGCCGCCCCGCTCCGCCCAACTGGCCGATCACCGAGTTCAGCTTCCCCAGCTCAATTGTCCGGGCCCGTTGGACGTGGATGTCCTTGTGCTCGGTGCGCGCGGCCGAGAGCGCCGGGGGTAGCAACCCGATCACCAGCAGGCCCACCGCGACCGCGCCCACCGCGGTGGCAAGAGAGCCCCGCACCGCGCCAAACCGCGGCGGGTCGGCCAGCACCCGGCCCACGAACACGCCGGCCAGCACGATCATCACCCCCGCCGCCTCGAACATGTAGCGGGCCAGCCCCGGCCAGCCGTGCAGGGCGAAGGCGATCTCCACGATCACCCAGCCCACGACGCCGCCGGCCAGAACCAGCGTCACGCGGTCAGCCCAGGATCGCCGCCATGCCGCCAGGACCACCGCCAGCAGGGCGGCGATCTCCAACGGCCAGTAGTGCAGCTCCAGGAAGCGGCTGATGGTGCCTCCGATCTGATCTGAGGTCAGCCGGCGACCCGAATCCATCGCATTGGCGGCGGCCACGAACGGCGTGCGCGAGGTCAGCGCCGGGATGCCGAACCACAGCAACGCCATCGCGACGACCCCGCCGATCAACACCGGCCGCGTCTGCGGGCGCCGGACCCATGCCCAGAGGAAGTACAGACCGAGGAAGGGCCACACCTCGGGGCGACCCAGCCCCGCCAGCACGCCGGCCAGAAACGCGAGACGGACCCGCCCGTCGAGGTGCAGGTCGATCGCCGCCAGGCACAGCGCCACGATCATCGGGTCCGACTGCGAGCTGAGGATGTAGTGGAAGTAATCCTGGATGCCGAGCAGTGCCAGGCCGGCGAAGATCGCGGCCACCCAGGCCGCCCAGCGCCGTTCCGGCGGGGCGTCGGTGAGCTTGTAGGCGATGCGCCCGGCGAAGATGGCTCCGCTGAGGGAGACCGCCGCCGAGGTGATCATCCACAGCCGCAGCTCGTGGGAGCCCAGCAGCGCGTAGACCACCGTGAACACGTAGGGCAGGGGCTTCCACGACGGCGCGGCGTTCGTGTCCAGCCCGCCGTGCAGCGTCATGTGGCCCCACGTCAGCCACCCATAGGGGTCAAAGCCCGGGCGGGTCTTGGCCCAGATGACCAGCAGGGCCGAGAACACCACCAGCGCTGCGGCAACGAGCCAGCCCGAATACCCCGCTCCGAATCGGCGCGCGGGCGGGCTCGAGTCGGCGGGACTGCGGGGTTCTGACCCGTCGGGACGGGACGGGCCGGCTTCGAGGGTGCTCTCGGACATCGAGGACGCGCGGACCGTAGCACGGGGGCAATCGGCATCTCCCGAGACCGGCCGGCCCCGATGCACCACCAAGGCGAGTTGCGCCGTACAATCCGGGTCCTCGCCGGGGAGGAGAACGTGCCCCCGGCAGGAATCGAACCTGCATCCCGCGCTTAGGAGGCGCGTGCTCTATCCATTGAGCTACGAGGGCTTGAGCGCTGAGGGTAACTGCCGGCGCTCGCCCGTCTATTCGTTGAGCACGGATTAATCGTGAGTGACAGCTATTCGCCGATCTGCTTCGATGCCCGAGCATGGAGGTTGGTGCGCCGTGAGGTCGGCGCCTAAGTCATGAGCGTGGGTTCAGAGCTCCTCGTCGAGCCAGAAGGCCACATCGATGTCGTCGAGCTCGCCGGCAAAGAGGTCGAGGCCCGGTCCCCGCGCCAGCTCTTCTGGCGCCGGTTCCGCAAAGACCGCGTGGCGATGGCGTCGGCGGGCTTCATCATCGCGCTCATCGTCATCGCGATCCTGGCGCCGTTGGTGGTCAAGCTCCTCGGCCTGCCGGGCCCCAACGTCCAGGACCCCAACGCCACGGACGCATTCGGCAGCCCCCTTGGTCCCACCGCTGGACACCCGTTCGGCGTCGATGGCGTGGGCCGGGACGTGGCCAGCCGGGTCATCTACGGCGCGCGCGTGTCGTTGGTGGTCGGGATCTTCGGGACCGCGATCGCCACCGTGATCGGGACGGCCATCGGCCTTGTGGCCGGTTTCTACCGCGGGTGGGTCGACTCGGCGATGTCGCGGTTCGTCGAGGTCTTCCTCGCGTTCCCGGTGCTTGTCCTCGGGCTCGGCATCGGCGCTGCATGCGGTGTGCGGGGCTGTGCGGGCGGCCTCATCCAGCCGGGGATCGGGACGGTGCTGTTCATCATCACCATCTCGACCTTCACCTATATCGCCCGTATTGCGCGTGGCCAGGTGCTCTCGCTGCGCGAGAAGGAGTTCGTGGAGGCGGCACGTTCCCTGGGGGCCTCGAACCGGCGCATCCTGTTCAAGGAGATCCTGCCCAACCTGACCGCGCCGCTGGTCGTCTACGCCAGCCTGCTGATTCCCACCAACATCCTGCTGGAGGCGGCGCTCTCCTACCTGGGGGTGGGCATCCGACCACCAACGGCGAGCTGGGGGCAGATGATCGCCGACGCCACCCCCATCTTCAACACCGCCTGGTGGTACATGGTCTTTCCCGGAGCAGCTCTGCTGCTCACCGTCCTTGCGTTCAATCTGGTCGGCGACGGCCTGTTGGACGCGCTGAACCCGCGCGGGGAGACGTGATGAGCCCCATGGCTCATTGGGGAGCGTCCTCCGCGTTTCAATCACAGGAGGAATCACCCTATGAGGGGTAGTCGCAACCTGATCGCGCTCGCGATCATTGCCGTACTCGCCGTCGGGGTGGCGGCGTGTGGAAGCAGCGGCTCGTCGAAGAGCTCGTCGAGCGGAGGCGGAGGAGGCTCGTCCACCACGCCGAGCGCCAGCAACGGCGCCCAGTCACTGCCGCTCAAGCCGGGCGAGAACCCGGACGGCCAGCAGCTCTATCGGCAAGAAGCACGGCGGCACGCTCAACGTCGTCTCCAACGGAGACTTCGAGCACCTCGACTCCGGTTCGGCGTACTACGCGCTGGACTATTCGATCATCCAGGCCACGACCCGGCCGCTGTTCTCATATCCGCCCAACTCGGCCAACACGGTCCGTCCGGACCTGGCCACCGAGATCCCGACGGACGGCGAACGGCGGAATCACCGACGGCGGCAAGACCGTCACGATCCACATCCGCACCGGCGTGCACTTCAGCCCGCCGGTCAACCGCGAGGTGACCGCGCAGGACGTGGCCTTCGCTCTCGAGCGCGGCGCCAACCCGAACGTGGGTAACGCCTACTGGCCGGCCTACTTCGGCGCAGCCTCGCCGGCGCCGATCGTCGGCTCGACCAGCGCCAAGTACAAGGGCGGTCCGATGCCCGGCATCCAGACGCCGAACAAGACCACGACCTGGTCTTCCACTCGAGAAGCCGCGGCGCGGCGTTGATCGTCGACGCGCTCAGCCTGCCGCTGTCGGCTCCGCTGCCCGCGTCGTTCGTGGCGCCGCTGGACAAGCACGCCCCCGACGACGTACGGAACGCAGTACCTGGTCGTCGACCGGCCCGTACATGATCCAGGCCGACAAGACCGGCAAGATCGCGGGCATCGGCTACCAGCCCGGCAAGTCGCTGACACGCTGGTGCGCAACCCCAACTGGAACGCGAAGACCGACTTCCGTCCGGCCTATCTGGACCGGATCAACTTCAACATCGGCGGCGACTCGACCGTGATCGGTCAGTCAGATGCTCAAGGGCTCGCACCTGGTGCAGCTCGACACGCCGACGCAACTCAACGGTCAAGCTCGCCTACGAGCAATATCCCTCGCAGATCACGTTCACGCCGGGTTCGGGCGACCACTACCTGACCCTCGACACGCAGCCGGCGTGTTCAAGAACGTCAACATCCGCCGTGCGATGTGGGCCAGCGCTCGATCGCATGGCGATCGTCAAGGCTGCGCGGCGGTCTCCTCGTGGCCGAGCCGGGGACGCACTTCATCTACCCCGGCGTCGATCGGCTACGACCGAGTCGGGCGGCGCCGCCGGACCCCAGGTGACTTCAACAAGAACGTCAACGGCGACCTGACGGTGGCGAAGAAGTACATGAAGGCAGCCGGCTACCCGAGCGGCAAGTACACCGGCTCGGAGACCACGCAGATCGTGGTCGGCGCAAGGGCAACGGACCCGGCAGATCGCGCAGATCGTGCAGAACGCGGCCACGGCGATCGGGCTGCACACGAAGGTCAGCCTCATCGACCAGTCGGTCATGTACTCCAAGTACTGCGGCGTGCCGAAGCAGGAGATCGACGCCTGCCCGACCGCCGGCTGGATCCGTGACTTCGCCGATCCGCTGAGCGTGCTGTACCCGACGTTCTACGGCCCGGCGATCGTGCCGACGAACAACTCCAACTGGGGCCAGCAGAACGACCCGACGATCAACAACGCGATGGTCGAAGGCCGCGCTCGTCCAGAACCCCGCGGCGCACGCCCAGGCGTGGGCCAACGTCGACAAGATGCTCGTCGACCAGGCGGTTGCGTGCCCGAGGACTTCGACAACCAGCCGAACCTCGAGTCCAAGGACGTCGCAGGGGTCAACATGCTGTGGAACGAGGGGAGCTGGGACTTCTCGTTCACGTCGCTGAAGTAGCCATCCCGTCAAGGCCCGGTCTCGCCGCCCTCGGGCGGCGGGGACCGGCGCCACGTCATCCGACCGCTCGTCGACTTCTCATGGCCACCTACATCGTCCGCCGCATTCTCTGGGGGATCGTGCTCATCATCCTGGTGAGCGCGCTGACGTTCCTCTTCTTCAACATCCTGCCCAGCGCCGATCCCGCGGTGCTGCGCGCGGGCCGCAACTCAAGCCCGGCGACGATCGAGCACATCCGCGTCGAGTTGGGGCTCAACAGGCCCGTGTACCAGCAGTTCTTCGACTACATGACAGAACATCTTCCTGCACTTGAACTTCGGCTACAGCTTCTACTCGGGGGCCTCGGTCCTGAGCCTCATCAAGGATCGTCTGCCGGCCACGCTGTCGCTGACCATGGGCGCGGCGGTGCTCTGGCTGCTCATCGGGATTCCCGATCGGGATCATCTCCGCCGTCAAGCGCGGCTCGGTGGTCGACCGCTCCGCGATGGCGCGGCGCCCTGGCGGGCGTGTCGTTCCCGGACTTCTGGCTCGGGCTCGTCGTGCTGTTCCTCTTCGCCAACGACATCGGCCGCTTCCACGTCTTCCCGGGCGCCGGCAGCTACGTCGGGCTGACGGTCAGCCCGGTGCATTGGTTCACCTCGCTGCTCATGCCCTGGTTCGTGCTGGCCTCCACTTCGGCCGCCGTCTACTCCCGGGTACTCCGCGGGGCCTCATCGAGGCCATGGGCGAGGACTACATCCGCACCGCGCGCGCCAAGGGCCTGACCGAGCGGCGTGTCATCTGGCGCCACGGCGTGCGCTCGGCGATCACCCCGGTGGTGACGATCCTCGGCCTCGACATCGGGGCGCTGCTCGGCGGCGCCGTGATCGCCGAGACGGTCTTCGACATCCCCGGCATCGGCCGGCTGAACTACCAGGCGATCATCCAGTCAGACTTTCCGATCGTCCAGGGGACAGTTATCCTGGCGGCGCTGTTCATCGTCGTTGCCAACATCATCGTCGACATCGCGTACGCCTATCTCGACCCACGCGTGCGCTACTCGTGAGCACGGACAGGCGGCCGCCGCGGTAGACGGCGACCCGCTGCTCTCCGTCGAGGACCTCCGCGTCTCGTTCCGCACCGGCGATGGCATCGGTCCACGCCGTCGACGGCATCTCCTACAGCCTCGAAGCCGAGCAAGACGCTGGGGATCGTCGGCGAGTCCGGGCTCCGGCAAGACGGTTTCGTCGCTGACCACGCTCGGGCTCACCCGGGTCAGCAACGCGCCACGATCAGCGGGCCGGATCATGTTCGACGGCCAGGACATGGTCACCATGGCCGACGACAAGCTGCGGCGGGTCCGCGGCAACGACGTGGCGATGATCTTCCAGGATCCGCTGTCGGCGCTGCATCCCGTTCTACAAGGTCGGCTGGCAGCTGGTCGAGGCGATGCAGGCGCACAGAGCGCGTCCGAGTCGGCGGCCGCGCGGGCGCGCGCCGCCGAACTGCTCGACCTCGTCGGCATCCCCGACCCCAAGCGGCGGCTGGACCAGTACCCGCACGAGTTCTCCGGAGGCATGCGCCAGCGCGCGATGATCGCCATGGCGCTCTCCAACGAGCCCAAGCTGCTCATCGCCGACGAGCCGACCACGGCCCTCGACGTCACCGTCCAGGCTCAGATCCTGGCGCTGCTCGAGGATCTCCAGAGCCGCCTCGGGACCGCCATCATCATCATCACCCACGATCTCGGGCGTCGTCGCCGAGATCGCCGACGACATCTGCGTCATGTACGCCGGGCGCATCGTCGAGCGGGGGAGCACCGAGGACATCTTCCACTCGCCCCAGCACCCCTACACCTGGGGCCTGCTCAGCTCGATCCCCCGGCTGGACAGCCCCCGCGGGGAGGAGCTCGTGCCGATCTCGGGCCGGCCGCCGAGCCTCATCAACCGCCCCAGCGGCTGCCACTTCCATCCCCGCTGCCCGTATGTTCGCGACGCCCACAAGCGCGTCGATCCCAAGCTCTCGCCGGTGGACGGGAGCGCCGAGCACGTCGTCGCCTGCCTGCTGGAGTCCTCGGTCCGCAGCCGGATCTGGGAGGGCATCCAGACCGGGCGCGACGCGCGAGTCGCTGCAGCGGATGGCCGCGGCGTCGCCAGAGCCCGCGGTGCCCGCCGTGCCTCCCTGATGTGCCGGAGTCCGAGGGCACGGACATGGGGCCCTCCGAGGAGGGCGTGGTCGAGTCCGAACGCCACGGCGAGCAGCACCTGTTCACGCAGCCCGTCGACCCGGTCGACCATCGGCTGGAGCGCAACGAGCACACGGGCGACGTCATCACCGGACCGGAGGACACCTAGAGCGATGACGAACCTCGTCGAGGTCCGCGACCTCACCAAGCACTTCCCGATCAAGCGCGGCGTGATCTTCCAGCGGCAGATCGGCGCGGTGAAGGCGGTGGACGGCGTCTGCTTCGACGTCAAGCAGGGCGAGACGCTCGGCATCGTGGGCGAGACGGGATGCGGCAAGAGCACCACCGCCCGCCTGCTGTGCCGCCTGATGGATCCGACGTCGGGCACGATCACGTTCGACGGCCGCGATATCGGCGCCCAGAAGGGCGATGAGCTCAAGGCGATGCACCGCGACATGCAGATGGTCTTCCAGGACCCCTACTCGTCACTGAACCCGCGCAAGTCCGTCGGGTCGATCATCTCCGACCCGTTCGTGATCCACGGGCTGTACACCGGCGACGGCGAGCGCAAGCGCCGCGTCCAGGACCTGATGGACCGCGTCGGGCTCAACCCCGAGCACTACAACCGCTACCCGCACGAGTTCTCCGGCGGCCAGCGCCAGCGCATCGGCGTGGCCCGGGCGATCGCCCTGGAGCCCAAGCTGCTCATCGCCGACGAGCCGGTCTCGGCGCTGGACGTCTCCATCCAGGCCCAGGTACTCAACCTGCTGCGCGAGCTCCAGCGCGACATGGGCCTGACGCTCGTCTTCATCGCCCACGACCTCTCGGTGGTGCGCCACATGTGCGACCGCGTGGCCGTCATGTACCTGGGCAGGATCGTCGAGATGGCCGACGAGCGACATCCTCTACACCGAGCCTCGCCACCCCTACACGGGCGCGCTGCTCTCCGCGGTGCCGGTGCCCGACCCCAGCGGGGGGACCCAGCAGCGCCAGCTGCTGACCGGCGACGTCCCCAGCCCCGCCAACCCGCCGTCGGCGTGCCGGTTTCACACCCGCTGCCCCAAGGCCCAGCCCAAGTGCTCGGAGGACGATCCGCCGCTCGAGGTCAAGGCCGGCGGGACCGATCGCGGCCTGCCACTTCCCGCTGACCGACGAGGAGATCACCTTGCGGCTGCCGCAGGCCCTGACGCGCTTGCGCGCCAGCCAGGTCGAGCCCGCGACCTAGCCGCGCCCGTTGGCTCAGAGCCCGAGCGGCTCAGTCCTCGTTGTCCTCGTCGTCTCGTCGTCGTCCTCGTCGTCTGTCGTCCTCGTCGTCTTCGTCCTCGTCCTCGTCATCGTCGACGTAGAGCGACTCGGAGGCAAGCTCGCCGCCACCCTTGTCCCACAGCTTGATCTCCAGTAGGTCAGAGCGGTAGTTGTCGGGCGCCAGCAGGGTGAAGCGCTCCTCGATGAGCCCGCACTGGTCGACGGCGAGGTTGGCGAGCTCTGCGGTGACCACCGCGCCGCCCGGGATCATCGGCACGCCCCACACGAGCGTCATGTCGGCGGCGTTGCCCTGCTCGCCGCGCCACTGGCCCACGACCTCGTCGTTGATGTCCAGCTTCCAGTCCGGGTTGCTCTCGGCCGTCTCGGAGGTGTAGTCGGCGGCGGCGTCTCGAACTCGACGGGCCCGCGGCCGCCCTGCTCGCCGCCCTCGCGAAACGAGACGAAGCCGAACAGCTCATAGCCCGTGGTGGTGCGGGCGACCGCCGGCACGTAGGTCCGCCCGTCGTAGGAGCGGTCGGGGAACCAGGCGATGTCCCCGGCGTCGCCCAGGTCCTCGCCCTCAGAGTTGATATCCCGGCAGGCAGCCAGAAAGTGGTCGCGCAGCGTGTCGGCCCAGCGGCCGTAGGGCAGCGCCTCCTGGGGAGGCTCGGCGGCGAAGCTGATGACGTAACGATCGGTGGGGGGCATCTGCGGCCGGGAGCCTAGCGGGCTGGGGCGGTTCCTGTGGGGGTCCCGCGCTGTGCGGGGGCCCGGCGAACGTCAACGACGGGCTATCGAAGAGGAGGCCGCGGGTGTCCGGATGCGTCGCGGCGCCCTCCGGCGGGGTCGTGGGAGATATTGGTTCTCTGGAGATACCATAATCTCCTGCAAAACTCCCTCGCAAGCCTGCAGCACATTTACGCCGCCGATACCCGGCGACCCGCGACCCCCCGGGAGGAAACGCCAGGCTCAGTAGGCGCCCCGCCGTGACAGCACGGCCGGGATGGTCTTCACCAGGATCGAGAGGTCGAGCAGGATCGACCAGCGCTCCAGGTACAGGAAGTCCAGGCGCACGAGGTCATCGAAGTCCAGCTCGGCGCGGCCGGAGACCTGCCACAGGCCGGTGATCCCGGGCATGACGAGGTAGCGCTTCTTGTGCCACTCCTCCAGGCGCTCGAAGTCGCGCATCGGCAGCGGGCGCGGGCCCACCAGCGACATCTCGCCGCGGATGACGTTGACGAGCTGGGGGAGTTCGTCCAGGGAGAAGCGGCGCAGGAAGCGGCCGGCGGGGGTCAGCCGCGGGTCCTCGCGGATCTTGAACAGGGCGCCGGAGCTCTCGTTGAGGGGCTCGAGGTCGACCTGGACCTGCTCGGCGTGCACGCGCATCGTGCGGAACTTGAAGCAATGGAAGGGCTTGCCGCCCATGCCCGGGCGGATCGAGCGATAGATGACGGGTCCCGGGGAGCTGAGCTTGACGGCGAGAGCGATGGCGGCGAGCACGGGGGACAGGAACACGAGCGCGATCGAGGACAGCGTGAGGTCGAACGTGCGCTTGGCCGCGAACTGGACGCCGTCGAACACCGGCGGGCGCAGGGTGAACAGCGGAACCGATTCGCCGGGCATGAACACCGCGCGGTCGATGAGGATCTCCATCGTCGACGGCGCCACATGCACGGTCACGCCCCGCTGGTGGCAGCGATCGACGAGATCCAGCGCGCGCTCCTGCGGGAAGTCGGGGTCGGCGATGATGACCTCGTCGATGCGCTCCTCGCCCAGCACGTCGGAGAGCTGGTCGAGCCGGCCCAACGAGCGCAGGCCGTTCTCGGGCCGCGGGGTGAGCGAGATGATAGCCGACGAGGTCCACCTGCGTCCGCGAGCGGCCGCCCAGCGCGTGGGCGACCTCCTCGATGTGGCTGCCCGAGCCGACCAGCAGCGCGCGCCGCCGGTAGCCGGCCTGTTCGAGCGCCCAGCCGGTGAAGCGGGTGTAGCACTCGCGCAGAATCGAGATGTAGACCGTGCCGAAGAACAGCGCGCCGTAGAAGATGTAGTAGCTCTTGAAGTGGTTGCCGGTGGCCAGGGCGAAGATCAACGCGATCACCGTCGCCTGGAACAGGCGCGGCGAAGATCTTGGGCAGACCGGGGCGGCGCGGGCGGTCGGCGTACAGGTCGAGCCGCGCGAACATCAGCACCGTGAGCAGGTAGGCGAAGGCCAGCGGGCTGCGGGTGTTGCTCCACGTGACGCCCAGCGTGAAGTCGCCACGGAGGGCCAGCTTGATCGCCGATGGCGGTGAAGATCGCCGCGGTGACGCCGACGAAGTCCAGCAGGAGCAGGGTCAGGACACGCGTGAGGCGGCGCAGCGTCTCCTTGCGCAACAGGAACATGAGCAGGGGCGGTCGTTTGCGCCGAACATCGCGTTCGGGCAACACCACCGGCACGGCGCCGCCGTGCCTGCCATTGCGGCTTGGAATGGCCTCTTTGTGATCGATTGTCACGCTAAGCAGGGGCGATTACGTGGACCCCCGCAAGTCGTAACGGTATCTCGTCTCCGAAGTTACGTGGAAGGTGGCCGTGCACGCCCCCCACTGAGGTCCCGCTTTATGCGGGGCCGACGCTCAGGAGCCGTCGCCGATCAGGCCCTCGTGTCCGGCCTTCTCGATGGTCCGGCGCAGGCCGTCCATCAGTTGGATCTCGGGGCTCCAGCCGAGGACCTTCTGGGCCAGGGAGATGTCGGGCTGGCGGACCTGGGGGTCGTCGGTGGGTAGCGCCTCGTAGACGATCTCAGAGCCGGATCCGGTGACCTCGATCACGGCCTTGGCCAGTTCGAGCAGGGTGAACTCGTTGGGGTTGCCGATGTTGACGGGGTTGTGGTAGCCGGATTCCGACAGGGCGATCATGCCGCGGATGAGGTCGTCGACGTAGCAGAACGAGCGGGTCTGGGACCCGTCTCCGAACACGGTGATCGGGCGGTCCTGCAGCGCCTGGCGCAGGAAGGTGGGGATGGCCCGCCCGTCGTGGGGGCGCATCCGGGGGCCGTAGGTGTTGAAGATCCGGATGATGGCGGTGTCAACGCCCTGCTGGCGGTGGTAGGCCATGGTCAGCGCCTCGGCGTAGCGTTTGGCCTCGTCGTAGACCCCGCGGGGGCCGATCGGGTTCACGTGCCCCCAGTAGCTCTCGGGCTGGGGGTGGACCTGCGGGTCGCCGTACACCTCGCTGGTCGACGCGGTCAAGAACCGGGCCCGGTGCGCCTTGGCCAGCCCCAGGGTGTGATGGGTGCCGTAGGAGCCGACCTTCAGGGTGTGCAGCGGCAGGCGCAGATAGTCGATGGGGGAGGCCGGCGAGGCCAGGTGGTAGACGAAGTCGATCGGCTCGTCGACGTAGTAGGGCGCGATGATGTCCACGCTGAGATGACGAAACTCGTCGGAGCGCAGGTGGGCGATGTTGGCCAGCGAGCCCGGTTTCGAGGTTGTCCACGCAGATCACGCGGTTGCCGCGGTGCAGCAGTTCCTCGCAGAGGTGAGATCCGAGGAAGCCGCAGCCCCCGGTGACCAGACAGGTTGACATGGGCGCAATCTACAAGCCGCGAGCGTCAGCCATGTTCCGGGGATGGCCCGGACGGCTGCGCGGGCGGGCGGGAACCGCTGACCCAGTCGCCCTCCTCGCGCTTCCAGATCGGCGCGCGCGCCTTGATCTCGTCGATGATCTCCCGGGCGCCGGCGAACGCCTCCGCGCGATGCGGCGCTGACACGGCGATCGCCACCGACGGCTCTGAGAGCGGCACCGCGCCGATCCGGTGCTCGGCGGCGGCGGCGCACAGTCCGTGGCGCTCGATGGCCTCGGTCACGATGCGCTCCATCTGGCGCTCGGCCATCGGCACGTAGGCCTCGTAGTCCAGTTCGGCCACCTCGCGCGTGACCCCGGTGAAGGTGACCACGGCTCCGGCCCGCGGATCTGACACCCGGGCCACCAGCGGGTCGAGCGTCAGCGGCTCGTCGGTGACCCGCACGTGCACGACGCTGACCGAACCGCCGGACACCGGCGGGATCAACGCCAGCTCATCTCCCGCCGCGAGGCTGTGGCCATCGTCGGCGTACTCCTGGTTGACCGCCATCACCACCGGCACGTCGCCGATCACGTCACCCATTCGGGCCAGCGCGTCGGCCACGCGCGCGCCCTCGGGCAGCTCCAGCGCGACCTCGTCGCAACCGGCGCGCTCACGCAACCCGGCGAACAGGCGGACGGTGACGTTCATGGTCCGAAGGCTACGCCAGTGTTGAGCCGCGATTAGGACGGCTGCCGGGCGCACGCGATGTTGCCTATCCTCGGGGCTGTTTTCTGGGACTCAAAGAGGAGGAGCGCTATGCGTTCAATCAGGACATGGCTGTCCGCCGCGGTGCCGCTGGTCTGTGCGGCAGCCATCGTGGGCTGCGGCAGCAGCAACTCATCGTCAACGACGTCGTCGGCCGCCGCCGCGCCGACCTCGTCATCTACGTCGGCGGCGGCCACCGGTACCGGCACGAGCGCGAGCACGGGTACCGGGACGACCGGCTCTGGGGGGACCATCTCGGTCCCGGCATCGATCAAGTCCAAGGGCACGCTCACCGTGGCCTCGGACGCGACCTACGCCCCTAACGAGTTCATCGCCTCCGACGGGCACACCGTGGTCGGCATGGACGCGGACCTGATGCAGGCCCTGGGCGCTGCGATGGGGCTGAAGGTCAAGATCGTCAATCAGACCTTCGACAGCATCATCCCCGGGCTCGCGTCCGGCAAGTACGACGTCGGCGCTTCGTCGTTCACGGACACCAAGGAACGCCAGAAGACGGTTGACTTCGTCGACTACTTCGTGGCCGGCGAGTCGTTCTTCACCAAGGCCTCCGGTGGCGCCGACATCGGCGGGATCTCTGACATCTGCGGCAAGTCCGTGGCCGTCGAGAAGGGCACGACCGAGGAGTCCGACGCCCAGGCCCAGGGCGCGAAGTGCAAGAAGGCCGGCAAGCCTGGGGTGACGGTGCTGTCGTTCCCTGACCAGAACGGCGCCAACCTGGCCCTGTCCAGCGGCCGCGCGCAGCTCGGCTTCGCCGACTCGCCGGTGGCCGAGTACCAGGTCAAGAAGTCAAACGGCCAGTTCAAGCTCGTCGGACCGTCGATCGAGAACGCGCCGTACGGCCTGGCCGTGCCCAAGAACAGTGGCCTGGCCCAGCCGATGCTGGCCGCGCTCAAGCAGGTCATGAGCAGCGGCAAGTATCTGGCGATCCTCAAGCACTGGGGGGTCCAGGCCGGGGCGATCCCCGCCGCGCAGGTCAAGATCAACGGCGCGACAAGCTAACGCCGAGCTAGTAGAAATCGCTCTGAGGTGAGCACCTCCGAGCTACCGACACAGGCGACGGGACGGCCCGACGACATCGAGGCCGTCCCGGTTCGCCACCCGTGGCGCTGGGTTGCCGCGGTGATCGTCCTGATCATCGCTGCGTCGATCATCCGCTCGGTCGTCAACAACCCCAACTTCGCGTGGGGGACGGTTGGGGACTACCTGTTCAACCCCCGGATCCTGCGGGGCGTCGTCACCACGATCTGGCTGACGGCGCTGTCGATGGTCATCGGGATCCTCCTGGGCATCGTGCTGGCGGTCATGCGCATGTCGCCCAACAAGCTCATCTCGGGATCGAGTTGGCTGTACATCTGGTTCATCCGGGGGACACCACTGCTGGTGCAGCTGCTGTTCTGGAACTTCATCTCGGCGCTGTACCCGAAGATCGCTCTCGGCGTCCCCTTCGGAGGTCCGGCGATCATCAACGCCGACTCCAACCACCTCATCTCCACCACCGTGGCGGTCCTTCTCGGCCTCAGCCTCAACGAGGGTGCCTACATGGCTGAGATCGTCCGCGCGGGCATCATCTCGGTCAGCGAGGGCCAGACCGAGGCGGCTCAGTCGCTCGGCCTGTCGCGACTTCAGACGTTGCGCCTGGTCGTGCTGCCCCAGGCGATCCGGGTCATCGTGCCCCCGACGGGCAACGAGGTCATCTCGATGCTCAAGAACACGTCGCTGGCCAGCGTCGTGGCCTTCACCGAGCTGCTCTACTCGGTGCAGCTCATCTACTCGCAGAGCTTCCAGCAGATCCCGTTGCTGATCGTGGCGGTGATCTGGTACCTGGCGATGACCAGCGTTCTCTACGTCGGTCAGTACTTCGTCGAGCGCCGCTACGGCCGCGGCTTCACCCGGGCGCAGCGGGCGACGATGACCGAGCGTTGGCTGAGCTTCGGGCACCGCCAATGAGCGAGTCCATGGTCAAGGCCGAGGGCGTCCACAAGCGCTTCGGGCGATTGGAGGTCCTCAAGGGGATCAGCCTCGAGGTGCGGCGCGGAGAGGTCATGTGCCTGCTCGGCCCTTCCGGCTCGGGCAAGTCCACGTTCCTGCGCTGCATCAACCATCTCGAGAAGATCAACTCGGGACGCCTCTCGGTTGACGGCGAGCTCGTCGGCTACCGAGAGGCCGGCGGCAAGCTGTACGAGCTGCGCGAGGACGTGATCGCCCGCAAGCGCGCGGAGATCGGGATGGTCTTCCAGAACTTCAACCTGTTTCCCCACATGACCGCGGCCCAGAACGTGATGCTGGCGCCGACCCGCGTGAAGGGTCTGAGCCGGGCCCAGGCGCGCGACCGCGCCGTGGAGATGCTGGCACGGGTCGGCCTCTCGGACAAGATCGACACCTATCCGGTGGCGCTCTCCGGCGGCCAGCAACAGCGCGTGGCCATCGCCCGCGCCCTGGCCATGGAGCCCAAGCTGATGCTCTTCGACGAGCCCACCTCCGCGCTCGACCCCGAGCTGGTCGGCGACGTTCTGGACGCCATGCGCCTGCTCGCCCATGAGGGCATGACGATGATCGTCGTCACGCATGAGGTCGGCTTCGCTCGCGAGGTCGGCGACACCGTGGTGTTCATGGACGACGGCGTCGTCGTGGAGTCCGGAAAGCCCGCCGAGGTGCTCGACAATCCGCGCCACGACCGGACCCGGACCTTCCTGCACAAGGTTCTGTAGCCCGCGGCAAGTAAACTCATTGGTGTAGTGCTCGATGCGGGGGCGGCTGGGTGACGGCAGGTCCCTCCGGGTAACCTCCGGAGGCGATGGCCACCGCCGACGAGCACCGCACGATCGCCCCGATCGTCGGCCCTGAGGACCCGCGTCACTTCACGGACTCCGGAATCGAGATCAACGCGCTGTATGACGAGCGCGATGTTCCGCCCGACCTCGACAAGCACCTGGGCCGGCCCGGGGAGTACCCCTACACCCGCGGTGTTCACCGCGAGATGTACCGCAAGCAGTTGTGGACGATGCGCCAGTACGCGGGCTACGCCTCGGCCAAGGAGTCCAACGAGCGCTATCGCTACCTGCTGGCGCACGGCTCCACAGGCCTGAGCATGGCGTTTGACCTGCCGACGCAACTGGGCCTGGACTCCGACGACCCGCGCTGCCTGGGCGAGGTGGGCCGCACCGGCGTGGCCATCGACACCATCGACGACATGCGCACCGCGTTTGACCAGATCCCACTGGACCAGGTGTCGACGTCGATGACGATCAACGCCCCGGCCGGCGTGCTCCTGCTCCTCTATGAGCTCGTGGGCGAGGAGCAGGGCGTCACCTCTGAACAACTGCGCGGGACCACCCAGAACGACATCCTCAAGGAGTACATCGCCCGCGGGAACTTCATCTACCCGCCGGAGGGCGCGATCCGCCTCACCACGGACCTGTTCGCGTACTGCAACGACCGGGTGCCCAAGTGGAACACGGTCTCGATCAGCGGCTATCACTTCCGCGAGAAGGGCTGCTCCGCGGTGCAGGAGGTGGCCTTCACGCTGGCCAACGGCATCGCCTACGTGCAGGCGGCGATGGACGCGGGGCTGGAGATCGACCGCTTCGCCCCGCGGCTGGCCTTCTTCTTCAACGGCCACAACAACGTCTTTCAGGAGGTGGCCAAGTTCCGTGCCGCCCGCCGCATGTGGGCCGAGATCATGCGCGAGCGCTTCGGCGCCCAGGATGAGCGATCCTGGCGGATGCGGTTCCACACCCAGACCGGCGGCGTGACGCTCACCGCCCAGCAGCCGGAGAACAACATCGTGCGCGTCGCTCTGCAGGGGTTCGCCGCCGTCTGCGGCGGGACGCAGTCCCTGCACACCAACGGCTTTGACGAGGCGCTGGCCCTGCCCACCGAGCGCGCCGCGAAGATCGCGCTGCGCACCCAGCAGATCATCGGCTACGAGTCCGGCGCCGCCGACACGGTCGACCCCTTCGCGGGCTCCTACTTCGTGGAGGCGCTCACCGACGAGATCGAGCGCCGCGCCCAGGAGCTCATCGACAAGGTCGACGAGCTGGGCGGCTCGGTGCAGGCCATCGACTTCATCAAGAACGAGATCGAGGAATCGGCCTTCGGCTACCACGAGCGCTACCGCATCGACCAGGACATCGTGGTGGGCGTCAACAAGTTCGTCGAGGACACGCCGGAGGTGCCCGACATCCTCCGGGTCGACCCCGAGTCAGAGCGCGAGCAGGTGGCGCGACTGAAGGCCTTCAAGTCCAACCGGGACGCCGAGGCGGTCGCCGCGCGCCTCGAGGAGATCCGCCAGTGCGCCCGCGGGACCGACAACATGCTCCCGGTGCTGCGCCAGGCGCTGAAGGACCGCTGCTCCATCGGCGAGGTCTGCGGCGCTATGCGCGACGTGTTCGGCGACTACAAGCCGAACTACTGATGGCACTGGCCACCGTCACCTTCCCCCAGGTCGTACTCGCCATCCACATCCTCGCGGTGGTGATCGCCTTCGGCGGCGTGTTCGCCTTTCCCGTGATGTTCGGCGCGGCCTTGCGCACGGACCCCCAGGTCATCCCGTGGCTGCTGCGCGCGCGCCAGCAGGTGGGGCGCTATCTCATCAATCCCGGCCTGCTCGTCATCGTGCTCGCCGGGATCTACCTGGCCTCCAAGGAGCACCAGTGGAGCAGCTTCTACGTCGGCTGGGGCATCATCGCCGCCATCGTCCTCGGCGCGCTGGAGGGGTCGCTTGTCATCCGGCCGGCAGGGCGGCTCGCTGACCTGGCCGAGCGCGACCTCGCCGCCACCGCCGTGCCCGCCGGAGGACGGCGCACCAGCGCGGAGTGGAGCCCTGAGTACACGGCGACGCTACGGCGCTTCACGCTCGCCGGCAACGCGATGGTGGCCATCGTGGTGCTGACGATCTTCTTCATGGCCACGCATCTCGGCGCCTGATCGGCACGCCGCGTCCGCCCGGCCCTAGTGGCCCGCCTCCTCCCGGGCCCGCATCGGGAGCTTGAAGGCCAGCGCGAAGGTCAGCGCCAGCGGGATCAGGGTCACCCAGGCGGTGATTGCCAGCGCGTCGGTGGGCAGGTGCCCGTCGGTCAGCCGCGAGAAGAACACCGTGCCCAGCACCGCCACGCCCAGGGCGCTGGCCAATTGCTGCACGGCGTTGAGCAGGCCCGAGGCCGAGCCCACCTCGTCCATGGCCACGCCGGCCAGGATGATGTCGAACAGCTGACCGAACACGAATCCTGCGCCCAGCCCCATCAGGAGCAGGGCCGGCACCAGCGCCCAGGTGCTGGCGGCGGTCGCGTCCGACACCGTCAGCGCCAGCACGATCGCTCCGGCGCCCGAGAGCGCGATGCCCAGGTGCAGCAGGTGGCGCCCCAACTTGGCCACGAGCGCGAAGGAGATCACCATCGAGATGACCATGCCCGCGGTCATCGGGACCAGCGTCAACCCCGCGTGCACCGGTGAGAAGCCCTCGCCGACCTGGCAGAACAGCGACACGATCAGGATCAGGCCGGCGAACACCGCGAAGAACCCGAGTGCGACCACGATGCCGTCGGTGTAGGTGTGGTTGCGCAGCAGGCTGAGCTCGATCAGCGGCGCTGCGGTGCGCCGGCGCTCGTAGACCACGAACGCGACCAGGAGCACGATGCCAGCGGCGAGCATGGCGAAGATCCACAGCCGGCCAGCCCTCGGCGCGGCCCTCGATGAGCGGGTAGATGATGGTCACCGAGGCCAGGCCGACAAGCGTCATGCCGCCGAGGTCCAGCCGCGTGCCGGGCTTCGCTGCCCCGTGGGGCAGGTAGCGCACCGCGCCGGCGAAGGCGACGATGCCGACCGGGACATTGATGAGGAACACCATCCGCCAGCCGGTGGAGAGGATGTTGGCGTCGATGAGGACGCCGGCCAGGATCGGCGCGGCGATCGCGGACAGGCCCATGACGGGTCCGAAGCTGCCGAACACCTTGCCCTCCTCCTCCGGGGGGAAGACCTCCTTGAGCAGGCCGAAGCCCTGCGGGATCAGCAGCGCGCCGAACCCGCCCTGGAGCGCGCGGATCACGATGAGCGCCTCGGCGGAGGGGGCCACGGCGCACAGCGCCGACATCAGCGTGAAGCCGAAGGAGCCGATCAGGAAGAGCCGGCGGCGACCGAAGATGTCGCCCAGGCGGGCGCCGGTGACCAGCAGGACCGCGAAGCTCAGCGTGTAAGCGGCGCCCAGCCACTGCAGCGTGGTGGCCCCGCCGCCCAGGTCGCGGCGGATCGAGGGGCCGGCGACGGTGACGATGGTCGCGTCGATGAGGTCCATGACCTCCGCGCACAGCACGATGGCCAGCACGAGCCACCGCGCGGCGTACAGGCCCTCGCCTGCGGAGGCGCCGTCGGTGGACGGTCGCGACCGCTCGATCGCGTCGGGCGGGGATGGTGCGGTGGTGGACATGCGGGCCTCTCGCTTGAAATTCGGGTCGACACGGAACGCTGTTCGTGCCGAACGCTGTTCGTAACGAACACTGTACGTCACGAACAGTGATCGGTCAAGCGATAGAATCTTTGAGGTGGAATCGCCGCCGCGTTCGCGCAGCACCCGGGCCCGTCCTGCCAAGGCGCCCCTGAGCGAGGACCTGATCCTGACCACCGCGCTGCGAATCCTGCGCGAGGAGGGGCTCGACGCGGTGACGATGCGCCGGCTGGCCACCGAGCTCGACACCGGCCCGGCGTCGCTCTACGTCTACATCCGCAACCGCGACGAGCTGCTGAACGCCCTGCTGGATCGGGTCGGCGCCATGGTGCCCCTGGAGGAGCCGGACCCCAGCCGCTGGCGCGAGCAGGTCCACCGCATGGTCGACGACATCCTCAAGCTCATGGAAGAGCATCGCGGCATCGCCCGGGTGGCCGTGGCCAACGTCCCCACCGGGGAGAACTCCCTGCGCTTCGCCGACAACCTCGTCGGAGTGCTCCTGGCCGGGGGAGTGACCCCGCGCGACGCCGCGTGGGCCTGCGACATCCTCCCGCTGATCACGGTGGCCTCGGCCGTCGAGACCGCGACCTATCAGGAGCGCGGCGACGAGCGGGTCGAGGTCGCCGGCGAGCTCGCGGAGGTGTTCACCACCCTTCCGGCGGACCGCTATCCCAACCTCGCCCGCCTCGGCGAGCACCTCGTCAGCGGGGACGGCGACGAGCGCTTCCATTTCGCCATCGACACCTTCCTCGATGGCCTCGTGGCCCGCGCTCAGCGCTCCTAGAGCGTCGCCGCGACGGCCGTCCTGCAAGCCTCGCGACGGCGGGAGGAGTCGCGCGCAGCCGAGCGAACCCTGGTGTCATGACTGAGCATCAGAGCAGCCGAACGCTCGTCAAGTCGGCGCCCGAGCTGTGGGCGGAGTGCAGCGACGCCGCGTCGCTGGCCCGGCATCTGGGGGCGTTCGGCGAGATCCGCATCACCAAGCTCGAACCCGAGACCACCGTCGCCTGGGAGGGCGCCGCCGCCAGCGGCACGGTGCGTCTCGAGTCCTCGGGATGGGGGACTCGCGTGACGTTGACAGTGACCGAGGAGGCGCCGCCGGCCGAGCCCGAGCCGGTGGTGGCCGAGCCGGCCGCGGAGGCCCCAGAGCCCGAGCCCGTCGTCGAGGCCCCGGAGCCGGTGGCCGAGGCGCCGGAGCCCGTGGCCGAGGCGCCGGAGCCCGTGGCCGAGGAGCCGGTGACCGAGGAGCCGGTGACCGAGGAGCCGGTGGAGGCAGCTCCCCGCCGCGGCGTGTTCGCCCGGTTCCGCCTGTTCCGCCGAAGGCCCGGCGCCGAGCCCGTCATCGAGATGGTCGCCGAGCCCGAGCCAGAACAGGTCGTCGAGGCCGACCCAGTGGTCGAGATCGAGCCGGTAGCCGAGCCCGAACCGATCGCCGAAGCCGAGCCGGTCGTCGAGCCCGACCTCGAGCCTCTCGCCGAGACTCAGCCCGCGCCGCCCCAACCCACCAGCGAGGACGCGCTCGTCGCCGCGCTCGACAGCCTGGGCATGGCCCACCACCGCCCCTACTCGCGCGCCTGACCGCCACCCTCCGCGCCCCTAGACTCCGGCGGGGTGTGGAACGCCACCGGGGAACTCGTCGGTCGCCGTGACGAGCTGGCCGCGATCCGCGATGCGCTGCGCGACCGGCACGGCACCCACTTGCTCGTCATCGAAGGAGCGCCGGGCATCGGCAAGACGCGGTTGCTCGACGAGGCCGCGTCGGCCGCCGCGACCGGCGGCGCCCGCGTGCTCCGGGCCCGGGGCAGCGAGTTAGAGCGGGAACTGCCCTTCGGGGTCATGCGCCAGCTACTCGAGCCGGTCCTTCGGGGCCTCCCCGAGGGCGACCGCGCCGCCCTGCTCGACGGCGGTGCCGCGCTCGCCGCCCCCGCCCTCGACCTGCGCCCGGCGCACGAGATCGTCGATGCCTTCGCGGTCCTGGCCGGCCTCTACTGGCTGATCGCGGCCATCGCGTCGGCGGAGCCGCTCGTGCTCTGCGTCGACGATCTGCATTGGGCCGACGAGCCGTCCCTGCGTGCGCTGGCCTATCTGCTCGGGCGTCTGGAGGGGGTCGATGCGCAGCTCTGCGTGGCGCTGCGCCCGCGCGAGCCCGACAGTGAGGAGGCGGTCATCGCAGAGATCGTCGGAGCGCCTCGCGCCATCATCGTGCGTCCCGCCCCGCTGGATCGTGAGGCGGCGACGGCGCTGGTGCGATCGCGGCTCGATCCCGGAGCAGACCCGGCGTTCTGCGCGGCGTGTCAGGCAGCGACGCGCGGCAACCCACTGCTGCTCTGCGAGCTATCGCGCGAGCTGGCCGATCGCGGGGTGCAGCCGACCGCGGCGGCGGCCGCGACGGTCGACGACGTCATCCCCCGGGGCATCGCACCCTCGGTGCTCCGCCGGGTGCGCCGCGTCCACCCTCAGGCCTCGGCGGTCGCCGCAGCGCTGGCGATCCTGGGCGACGGCGCCGAGTCCGGGCACGTTGCGGCACTGGCGGGACTGGACCCGGGCGCAGCCAACGCGGTGCTGGAGGCGCTCACCCGAGTCGAGGTTCTGACCCGGGCCGACCCGCCGACCTTCGCCCACCCGGTGGTCCGGGCGGCGATCGCCGCCGAGGTCGAGGCCGGCGACCGCGGCCGCCTGCACCGGGAGGCGGCGCGTCTGCTGGCCGCCGACGGTGCCCCGCCCGAGCGCCTCGCGGTCCACCTGACCGAGACGCCGCCCGCTGGCGACCCGTGGGTGGCCGCCACCCTCCAGGCCGCTGCCGAGGAGGCGATCTTGCGCGGCGCACCGGGGCTGGCCGCGCGCTTCCTGCGCCGCGCGCTCGAGGAGCCACCGGAGGAGGCCGATACGGCTCCGATCCTGCTCGCCACCGGTCAGGCCGAGGCTCGTGCGGGGGACGCCCGGGCCATCGTCCACCTGCAGCGCGCGATCCAGTCGGCTCCGGATGTCACCGTCCACGCTCACGCTGCCCTCATGCTCGTCCAGATCCTGGGCCCGGCGGGCCAGCTCAAGGCCGGCATCGACCTCGCGCTCGAGGCGCTCGAGCGCCTGGACAGCCACAGCGAGCTGTGGCGGCGGCTGGAGGCGGAGATGCTCAGCCTGTCAGTCATGGACAGCTCCCAGCGCGGGTTCGCGGCGCAGCGGTTGGCTCGCCTGGACCCGGCCATGCCCGCCGACGGGCAGGGGGCGTGCATGCTGCTGGCAATCCTGTCCAACGAGGCACTGGCGAAGGTCAGACCGCGCGAGGAGGTCATCGACCTCGCCGAGCGCGCGCTGGGCGGTGGCTGGCTCATGGAGTCGGTCCTGATGTACGCGCACGCCACCAACGCCCTCATGCACAGCGGGCGCTACGCGCAGGCGGTCGCGGTGTGGGGTGACTTCATCGCGCGCGCCCGGGCACGGGGCGACGTCGTCGGGCTCGCGCTCGCCCACGCCTTCCGTGCCGCGGCGCACTGGCGCGCCGGGTCGCTCGACGACGCGATCGCCGACGTCGACCTGGCCATGCACGTCGGGCCCGCCCGGGTCTCGGCGCTGACGGCGGCGTTCGCCCTGGCCTTCAAGGTCGAGGCCCTCGTGCTCCGCGGCGAGCTCGACGAAGCCCGCATCGCGCTGGCGAGGGCCGCCGGGCCCGAGGATCAGCTGCCTTCACCGATTCTGCTCAGTACCCGCGGGCGGCTGCGGTTCGCCGAGGGCCGGATGCTCGAGGCGCTGGAGGACATGCGCCTGGTGGGCCGGCTCGTGGAGCAGTGGCAGACCGCCAACTCGACGCTCGCCCCGTGGCGAGCCGAGGCCGCTCTCGCGCTGTACGCCCTGGGGGAGGAGGCGGACGCACGGGAGTTGATCGCTGACGAGGTCGCCATGGCGCGCCGCTGGGGCGATCCCTGGCTGCTGGGTCAGGCGCTGCGCGCCCAGGCCCTCGTCGGCCTGGCACCCAAGCGCCCCGCTGTGCTGGAGGAGGCCGTCGAGCTCCTGCGCTCCTCCGAGGCCAGGCTGGAGCTCGCGCGCACGCTGCTGGCGCTGGGCACCGTGCACGGTGAGGCCGGCCGGGTCGGCCCAGCGCGCGACGCCCTGCGCGAGGCCCTCGAGATCGCCACCGAGTGCGCCGCTCCCGCCGTGGTCGAACGGGCCCGCGACGCCCTCATCGCCGCCGGCGGGCGGCCCCGGCGCGCCGCGGCCACCGGACCGCTGGCGCTCACCCCGACCGAGCGACGCGTCGCTCGCATCGCCGCCGCCGGGGTGCCCAACCGCGAGATCGCCCAATCCCTGTTCGTCACCGAGAAGACGGTCGAGACCCATCTGGCCAGCGCGTATCGCAAGCTGGGGATCCGCGCCCGGGGCCAGCTCGCGGGCGCGCTCAGCGCTTGAGCTTGACCGTCCGCGCCAGCGTCACCTTGTGCCGCGCGCCGTCGGTCGCGCTGATCAGCAAGGTCAGCGCCTTGGCCGTCCGCGCCCGCCTGAGTGCCGTCGCGCCCTTGTGCGAGAGATGCACGGTGAACGTGGCCGAACCGCGTTTGCCCAGCCGCTTGGATGCCGTGCCCAGCAGAGCGCGCTTGAGCATGATCGAGCCGTTGAGCCGGCACGCCGCGGAGCAGGTCACCTTGACCGCGAGCCCCGTGCGCAGGAGCGTGCCCATGCGCTGGGTCCCGATGCGGGCGACGCTGGCGGTGAGCTTGGCCCCTGGCTTGCACGTCGTGCAGGAGGGCGGGGGCTGCGGCTTGCATGTCGTGCACGGGGGCGGCGGAGGCGGCGGGGTCGCCACGGCCTTGATCTCCGAGCCTGAGGTGGTGTAGGAGAAGCCCGCGGTGGCGAGCACGTAGTCGCTGGAGACCGCTTGGGAGCCGGTGAGGTTGGTGACCCCGGCGCCGGAGGCGACGTTGCACTGTGCCGGGGTGCAGGTGATGGGGATCGTGTAGAGGCTGACCTTGTCGCTGGACGTGCCCGCGGTGAAGCCGATCCGGCTCGAGCCGACATACCGGACGGCGTAGAAGGTCCATCCGCTGGGGAGGGCGAGAAGCTCGGTCCCCGAGGCCCCGCCGTTCTGGCTGGCGGAGTAGGTGTAGATGCCCGCCCCGCTGGACCCGCCGTGGAGCTCGACCATGTGGGTGGCGTCCGGCGAGAAGTCGATGTCGCCGATCTTGGTGCTCGCATCCTGGAGGCACTGGGCGTTGGGATCAGCGACCGAGTGGTAGGTGATGTCATCGCTCGCCGTCGTCTGTGACGGGCCGGAGTCGATCACGTCGTAGGCACTCGTCCAGTCCAGCACGCAGCTGCCGTCGTTGGCCGTCTCCGGGCAGTTGGCATAGGCGATCTGGGTGGGCACGAGCGGGTTGACCGCCAGCACGTCGGCGTTGGTGATCTCCTTCCCAGAGGACGCCGTCCCGTCGCACGCCGTCGGCCAGCGGGTCTGGTTGGCCCCGGCGCTGTCGCGGGCCAGGAGGTCTGACTGGCCGTCGATGGGCATCCAGCCGGTCGGTCCTATCTCGCTCACGTAGGTCTGGAAGACGTAGGCGACCGAGCCGTCGCGGGCTACTCGCGGATTGACCTCCTGCGACTCACAGGGCTGCGCCCCGCAGTCAAACGGCGCGTTGCTGATGCGCGTCGCCACGCCGTTGACGAGCTCGTAGATGCCCTCGCAGTTGCCTCCGCACATGCCCGGCGCCGGGCCCCAGTGGTTCTGCTCGTAGTAGGCCTGGTTCCAGCGACCGTCGAAGGCGACCTCGGTCCCGTTGGGCTGCACGCTGGGGTCGCCCAGGTACTCCATGCTGGGCACCTGGGTGGCGTCGATGAGCTGGCGCTTGGCTGAACCGTCGTCATTCATCACCCAGATGCCCGTGCCCGAGGGGTACACGATCTGGCCCGCGTGGGCAGGCCCCGCAGCGCCGAGCGCGCACAGGAAGCAGAGGATGGTGAGCCGGCGGAGAGTGCGCGTCATGTCTTATTGCCCCGTTGTGTACGTGATCACGAGAGTGCTCTTCTGGGCCAGGACCGGAAGCGGTACCGCTAAGCGGCGCGTGTGTGCACCCGCCCCCACGGCAGCCAGCAGGTACCGGCTTCCGATCCTTCCCCGCGCCGGAGTCGTCAGTGTGCGCCTGACGGTGTGCGTCTTGACCGGCATGGTGCCCCACCCTAGGTACGGAAATTCAGTGCGACAAGATCGCCACCCCTGGATTCATCCCTGAGATTTGGCGCCGCTGCCTCGCGCCCCTCGATGCGCCGCCTCCGTAGACTCGCCCGCCATGATGCGAGACAAGGCTCCGGAGACCTACGAGGAAAAGCTGGCCCAGCTCGAGGGGCTGCGCGAGCACGCGATCCACAACGCCGGCCAGGCCGCGGTCGACAAGCAGCACGACAAGGGCAAGCTCACCGCTCGCGAGCGGATCGCCAAGCTGCTGGACCCCGGCTCCTTCCAGGAGCTCGACGTGTTCGTGCGCCACCGCACGCTGGACTTCGACATGCAGCGCAACCGGCCCTACGGCGACGCGGTCGTCACCGGGCACGGCACGATCGACGGTCGCCGCGTGTGCGTGTTCAGCCAGGACTTCACGGTGTTCGGCGGCTCGCTGGGCGAGGTCATGGCGGAGAAGATGTGCAAGATCATGGATCTGGCGGCCAAGATCGGCTGTCCGGTGATCGGGATCAACGACTCCGGCGGCGCCCGCATCCAGGAGGGCGTGGTCTCGCTGGGCGCCTACGGCGACGTGTTCCTGCGCAACGTCCGCTGCAGCGGCGTGATCCCGCAGATCTCGCTGGTGATGGGCCCGTGCGCCGGTGGGGCGGTCTACTCGCCCGCGATCACGGACTTCATCTTCATGGTCAAGGAGACGTCGCACATGTTCATCACCGGCCCCGACGTGATCAAGACGGTCACCGGTGAGGAGGTCGGGTTCGAGGAGCTGGGCGGGGCGATGAGCCACAACTCGAAGTCCGGGGTGGCCCATTTCGCCTCCGACGACGAGGAGGCGTGCCTGGAGGATGCCCGCTACCTGCTCAGCTTCCTGCCGCAGAACAACCTGGAGACCCCGCCGCGGGTCATCCCCACCGACGATCCGCTGCGCGAGGACCCGGAGCTGGACTCGATCGTCCCCGACAGCCCGAACAAGCCCTACGACATGCGCGACGTGATCCACCGCATCGTCGACGACGGCGAGTTCTTCGAGGTCCACGAGCACTACGCCCGCAATCTGGTGTGCGGGTTCGCGCGACTCGACGGCCATTCGATCGGCGTGGTCGGCAACCAGCCCTCGCAGCTGGCCGGGGTGCTCGACATCGAGTCCTCGGAGAAGGGCGCGCGCTTCATCCGCACCTGCGACGCCTTCAACATCCCCATCCTCACCTTCTGCGACGTCCCGGGATTCCTGCCCGGCACCACGCAGGAGTGGGGCGGGATCATTCGCCACGGCGCCAAGCTGCTGTACGCCTATGCGGAGGCGACGGTGCCCAAGATCACCATCATCACCCGCAAGGCCTACGGCGGCGCCTACGACGTCATGGGGTCCAAGCACCTGGCGGCGGACTTCAACTTCGCCTGGCCGACGGCCGAGGTGGCGGTGATGGGCCCCGAGGGCGCCGTCAACATCATCCACCGCCGCGACATCGCCTCATCGCCCACGCCCGATTCGCGTCGCCAGAAGCTCATCGACGACTACAAGGCCCACTTCGCCAACCCCTACGTGGCGGCCGAGCGCGGCTACATCGACGACGTCATCGTCCCCCACGAGACGCGCCCCAAGATCATCACCGCGCTGCAGACGCTGCAGACCAAGCGCGAGCCGGGCCCGCGCCGCAAGCACGGCAACATCCCGCTTTAGAGGCTGACCTCCTGGGCCGCCACGCCGCCGGCCTGCCAGGCGTCATAGGCGGCGCGCGCCACCGCCAGGTCCTGGATGGCCAACCCGGTCGAATCGAACAGCGTCATCGCTCCGGCCCCGTCCACCCGGCCGGGCGCGTCGCCGGCGAGGACGGCACCCAGCTCGGTCACCTGCTCGCGTGACACCAGACCTCCGCCGATCGCGCCGGTGAGCTCCCCGCCGTGGGAGGCCTGATGCCATTCGTCGCAGAACAGCGTGCACGCTGCGACCGCGCCGACCGTCGCCTCCGCCTTCCCCGGTCCGTCGGCGCCGAGCATGTTGAGGTGCATCCCGTCGTGCAGGTCGCTCTCGCCGATCACCGGTTGCGATCCCGGCGTGACGCAGCACACGACATCGCAGGCAACAGCGTCCTCGCGAGACCCCACCGACCAGCCCAGCTCGTCCGCCAGCTCCGCGGCCACATCCTCCCGCGGGTCAAAGCACACCCCGGTCACGTAGCCGGCCGCGACCAGGCATCGGGCGGTCCACGCGCCGTGCAGGCCGCAGCCGATGATGCCCACGGTGCGGGCATCCGGCGCCGCCAGCGCCTGCGTGGCCACCGCCGCCACCGCGCCGGTCCGCAGCGCGGTCACCGCGCGGGCGTCGAGCAGCATCAGTGGCTCCCCGGTCTCCGCATCGGAGAGGCAGATGACGCCCATCACCGTCGGGAGCGAACGCTCAGGATTCCCAGGGAATGACGTGATCCACTTCAGCAGCGCGACGCCGCCGCCCAGTGCGGGCATCGCGCGGAAGTCGCCAAATGGGGGGCTCTGCAGGTAGATCTTGGCCGGCATCACCCAATCTCCCCCGTGAAAGCGCAGAAAACCCTCCCGAACCCGCGCAATCGCGTCGGAAGGGGGCACAGCGCTCAGGATTGCGGGGTAAGCAAGTATGGGTAAAGGCGACACGCCAGGCTGACGATACCTTTCGTAACGCGATGAACCGACGCCCACAGCTCTCGATTGTCGCCCCGGGTGCCTCCGACGAGGAGGCCGCCGCGGTGGTGGCTGCGCTCGAACGGTTCATGCGTGAGACCGCACCGCGGTCCGCGCCCTCGCACGGACGATTCAGCGCCTGGCAACAGGCGGCTTTACGTGAGGGAGTGGCTCGACAGCCGGAGCTCCTCCCCCCGTGGGTCTGAGCCGCCACGCACGCGTCATCCACCACCTCACCGCCGCGCTGATCGCGGCGGTGCTGCTGTCCGTCGGCCTCGCCGCGGTCGCGGTTGCCGCGCCGGCGCGCGAGAGCTCCATCGGCGCGGCGATCCGCATCGGGCGCGCTCCGGCCATCCCGGCCGGCGCCCAGGCCCGCGGGACCGTGCCGTCATCGCAGACCATCGACGCGACCGTCGCCCTCCAGCCCCGGGACCCAGCGGCCCTGACCGCGTTCGTCAAGGCCGTGTCGACCCGCGGCTCGTCGGTCTACCACCGCTATCTGAGCGTCGCCCAGTTCGCCCATCGCTTTGCGCCGACTGCCGTCCAGGTGGCGACCGTCCGGGCGGTGCTGCAGGCGCAGGGCCTGCACCCCGGTCCCCTCGCGGCCAACGGCCTCTCCTTCGACGTCACCGACTCGGCGGGCACGCTGTCCCGCGCCTTTGCCACCTCGCTGAAGCGCTACCGCCTGCGTGGCGGCCGCACCGCGTTTGCCAACGCCGCCGCCCCCGCGCTCCCGGCGTCGGTCGCGGGCGTCGTCCAGGGCGTGATCGGCCTGGACTCGCTGCAGGTGCAGCACCCCGCCGGGCTGCAGAAGGCCGGGCGCGCGCGGGCTCACGCCGCGGCCGCCGACGCGGGCACGATCGCTCCGGGTGAGGATCAGCCGTGCACCGCTGGTGCCGGCAGCGGCGGCTACACCGCGGGACAGATCGCCGCCGCCTACGGCCTGTCGGACCTCTACGCCGCGGGGGACGGCGGCAGCGGGACCACCATCGCGCTGTTCGAGCTCGAGCCCTACTCGGCCTCTGACATCGCCGCCTATCAGGCGTGTTACGGCACGCGCACCCAGATCACGAACGTCACCGTCGACGGCGGTCCCGGCGGCGGCGCCGGCCAGGGCGAGGCGGCGCTGGACATCGAGGATCTCATCGGGCTGGTGCCCAACGCCTCGCTCCTCGTCTACGAGGGCAGGAACACGGGGGCCTCGGCGCTGGACACCTACAAGACGATCGTCACCCAGAACCGCGCCAAGGTCATCTCGACCTCGTGGGGCCTGTGCGAGCCCCAGGAGGGCACCTCGGCCGCCGGCGCCGAGAACGACCTCTTCCTCGAGGCGGCCGCCCAGGGCCAGACGGTCTTTGCCGCGTCGGGCGACCACGGGGTCAAGGACTGCACCAGTGGCTCCTCGACCAACATCCGAACCGTCGACGATCCGGCCAGCCAGCCCTATGTGACCGGCGTCGGCGGGACCTCGTTGAGCGACGTGGGCCCCCCGCCCACCGAGTCGGTGTGGAACAGCACCTGGAACAACGGCGCCGCCTCGGGCGCGGGCGGCGGCGGTGTCTCGAGCATCTGGGGCGTGCCGAGCTACCAGTCGGGAATCGCCATCCCGCAGTCGGGGGTCACGTGCGTGGTCGCCAAGAGCACCGCCTGCCGCGAAGTCCCCGACGTCTCGGCCGACGCGGACATCCTCACCGGCTACAGCGTCTTCTACAACCGCCACTGGTCGGTCTTCGGCGGGACGAGTGCTGCCGCGCCGACCTGGGCTGCGCTGGCCGCTCTGGCCAACTCGTCGGTGGCCTGCACCGGCAAGTCGGTCGGATTCGCCAACCCGGCTCTCTACCAGGCCGCGCGCACCAACTACGGCATGTACTTCAACGACGTCACCGCCGGCAACAACTCCTTCGGTGGCCTGGCCGGTTTCACCGCCGCCGGGGGCTATGACATGGCCTCGGGCCTGGGCTCGCCCAAGGGGGCCGCGGTCGCGGCGGCCCTCTGTGGCTCCACCTGGACTCCGCCTGCGGCCACCGCCGCGCCCACGCCGACTCCGGCCGCGCCCGTCGTCGCGCTGACCCACCCGCCGGCGCAGAGCGCGCGTGTCGGCCAGGACGTCAAGCTTCAGCTGCACGGCACCGACAGCGCCGGACAGACCTTGGCCTTCCACGCCACCGGCCTCCCCGCCGGGCTCACCATCGCCCCGTCCACCGGGCTGATCTCCGGTACCCCCAAGCGCGTCGGCAAGTCCACCTCCACCGTCACCGTCACCGACACCTCGGGCTCCTCGGCTCAGGCTCCGGTCGTGTGGTCGGTCGCCGGCCGCCCGACGGTCACCGGCGGGCTGTCGGTCAACAAGGGCCGCCCGTCGCTCTCGCTGAAGGTGGGCGCGGGCCGCAACGCTCCGTCGATCACGTCGATCGTGGTCGCGCCCTCCAGCCAGGTCCGCTTCGCCCGCCGCGCCCGCGACCTCGCCCGCGGGATCACGCTTCGCAACGGGTCAGGCCACCGCCTCAAGAATGCCTCGCGCCTGCGCGGCGGCGACCTCGTCATCCTCGTCCACGCGCCTGCGGTTCGCTCCGCGTCGCTGCGCGTGATCGTGCCCGCCCTCGCGCTGGTGAAGGTCAAGAAGAAGTCAAAGGCGGGCAAGCGCCACCGCCCCGCCGCGCTGTCGGGCATCACCGTGACCGTCACCGTCACGGACGCCAAATCGGTCCGCACGGCCGTCGTTCTCCGCTGACCGCAGGCGCTCCGCCGGCCCGCGGGCCGCAAAATGGCTTGATCCAGATCGGGTTTTGGTAATTTGTGCGTGAGCCTTTCGCGGCACGCGCCCGTTCCCAACCCGGAAGGACCCCATGGAGCCCGCATCGATCCACACCAAAGGCACCCCGTACCGGCTCGCTGGAGAACCCGGAGGTGGTCGAGAACGTTCCCGGCCACGTGATCCCGATCCTCGAGCGGGAGTTCGACGACTTCGACACCGAGTCCACCCGCTTTCTCAAGGGTGACCTCGAGGAGCGACGAGTTCATCAAGTTCCGCCTCAAGCAGGGCGTCTACGGCCAGCGCCAGGCCGACGTGCAGATGGTCCGGGTCAAGCTGCCGATGGGCGGCGTCACGCCCGATCAGCTCGACGCGTTCGCCGACGTCATCGAGAAGTACGTGCCGCTGCGCAAGGGCCACGTCACGACGCGCCAGAACATCCAGATGCACCACATGCCGCTCCCCGACATCGCCGCAGCTGATCCGCGAGCTCGGCGACGCCGGCCTGTCCTCACGCGAGGGCTGCGGCAACACGATGCGCAACGTCACCGGCGACCCCCGGGCCGGCACGCTCGAGGACGAGCTGTTCGACATCACCCCCTACGCCGGGCGCCTACGTCCGCTACTTCGTCCGCCACCCCACCACGCAGGCGATGCCGCGCAAGGTCAAGACGGCGTTCACGGCCACCGACGCGGACAACGCGATCACCCAGATCCACGACATGGCCTTCATCCCGCGCGAACGGGACGGCGTGCGCGGCGTCGAGATCCGGGTCGGCGGCGGCACGTCGATCATGCCCCGGCTCGCCCCGGTGCTCTACGAGTTCGTCGAGCTCGACAACGGCGACTATCTGAAGGTCACCGAGGCGTGCATGCGGATCTTCGACCGCCAGGACTTCCTGCGCGTCAACCGCGCCCGCGCCCGGATCAAGGTGCTCGTCGACAAGATCGGCATCGACGCCTTCCGCGAGCTGGTCGAGGAGGAGCTCGAGGGCGACTGGGTCGCCGAGCGCGATTTCTCGCTCGACGAGATCTTCTGCGACGTCGACGAGGAGGCCAACGCGCCGGCGCTCAGCGGGCGCATACGCCTCGCCCAACGGCGACCGCCGCGAATTTGACCGCTTCATGGAGTCGAACGTCGCGGCCCAGCGCCAGGCCGGGTTCTCGACCGTCGAGGTCAAGGTCGTCCGCGGCGACCTCACCCCCGAGCAGCTGCGCGGGCTGGGCGAGATCATGCGCCGCTACTCGGGCGGCTACGCCCGGACCACCGTGCACCAGAACCTGGTCCTGCGCTGGGTGCGCGACGAGTCGGTCTACGAGGTGTGGCGGGAGCTGCTGAAGCTGGAGCTCGGCGAGGCCGGCGCCGACGAGATCTCCGACGTCGTGAGCTGCCCGGGGACCGACTCCTGCAAGCTCGGGATCACCAGCTCGATGGGCCTCAACGGGGCCATCCAGGAGCGCATCGCGCAGATGGCGATCGACGACCCGCTGACGCGGCGCATCCACATCAAGATCAGCGGCTGCCCGAACGGCTGCGGCCAGCACCACATCGCCGACATCGGCTTCTACGGCGCCTCGATCAAGGTCGGCGACCAGACGGTCCCGGCCTACATCCCGCACATCGGCGGCACCTACGAGGGCGGCGAGGTGCGCTACGGCCAGCGGCTCAAGGCGCGGCTGCCCGCCAAGCGCGTGCCCGAGGCCGTCGAGCGCTGGGTACGCTTCTACGAGTCCGACCGGCAGGAAGGCGAGCCGTTCCGCGCCTTTGTCGACCGCGTCGGCGTCTCGGAGTTCGAGGGGCGCGTGAAGGATCTGACGATGCCGATCGAATTCAGCCTCGAGAACATGAACTACTTCATCGACTACAACCGCGAGGGCCCGTTCAGGTCATGCCGCGGCGAGGGGGAGTGCGCGGTTTGAGCGCCACCATCCCCGATCTCGAGAGCGCCACCGCCCAGGAGGTGCTGGCGTACGCCGTCGAGCACTTCCACCCGCGGCTGACGCTGGCCTGCTCCTTTCAGAAGGAGGAGTCGGTGCTCTTCCACATGCTCTCGGAGACTGCCGGCGGGCGTGGTCCGCTCAACGCGTTCACGATCGACACCGGCGTGCTGTTCCCGGAGACGCTGGCCACCTGGAAGCGGTTCGAGGACCGCTTCCCGCACGTGCGGATCGGCGTGATGGACGCGCGCAGCCCGGATGAGCCGTGGACGGTGCAGAACTGCTGCAGCGCCGCCAAGGTCGCGGGGCTGGAGGCGGCGCTGTCCGACGTCGACGCCTGGATCACCGGCATCCGGCGCGAGCAGGCCCCCACTCGGGCCGCCGCGCCCAAGCTCGAGCACGACGAGCGGCGCGGCATCTGGAAGCTCAACCCGCTCGCCGACTGGACCGAGAAGGACATCTGGACCTACATCTTCAAGCACGATCTGCCGTACAACCCGCTGCACGACCAGGGCTACGCCTCCATCGGCTGCGCCCCGTGCACCCAGCCCGGCGACGGCCGCGACGGCCGCTGGGCCGGCCTGGACAAGACCGAGTGCGGCATCCACGTGGTCTGACGGAGCAATGAGAGCTCACCTCCCACCCCACCGCCCCAGTTACCCCCGTCCGGATAGCGTCCGTCCACCCACCAGCCTGCCCGCTGATGAACCCAGTCCATTACGAGCTGTCCCACCTCCAGACCCTGGAGGCCGAGTCGATCCACATCTTCCGTGAGGTGGCGGCCGAGTTCGAGCGCCCGGTGCTGCTGTTCAGCGGCGGCAAGGACTCGATCGTGCTGCTGCGGCTGGCCGAGAAGGCCTTCCGCCCCGGCAAGTTCCCGTTCCCGATCATGCACGTCGACACCGGGCACAACTTCCCGGAGGTGATCGAGTTCCGCGACCGCATCGTCTCGGACATCGGCGAGCGGCTGATCGTCGCCTCCGTCCAGGACTCGATCGACAAGGGCCGCGTCACCGAGGAGACCGGCCCGCGCGCCTCGCGCAACCGGCTGCAGACCACGACGCTGCTCGACGCGATCGAGGAGCACGGGTTCGACGCCGCCTTCGGCGGCGCCCGCCGCGACGAGGAGCGCGCCCGCGCCAAGGAGCGCGTGTTCTCCTTCCGCGACGACTTCGGCCAGTGGGACCCCAAGCGCCAGCGGCCCGAGCTGTGGTCGCTCTACAACGGCAACATCCGCAAGGGCGAGCACGTCCGCGTGTTCCCGATCTCCAACTGGACCGAGCTCGACGTCTGGCAGTACATCGCCACCGAGGGGCTCGAGATCCCGTCGATCTACTTCTCCCACGAGCGCGAGGTGTTCGCTCGCGACGGGATGCTCTACGCGCTAGAACGAGTTCATCGAGCTCATGGACGGCGAGGAGCCGTTCACTGAGTCGGTGCGCTACCGCACCGTCGGCGACATGACCTGCACCGGCGCGGTGCGCTCGACGGCCGGCACGCTGGACGAGGTCGTGGCGGAGATCGCGGCCACCCGCATCACCGAGCGCGGCGAGACGCGCGCCGACGACCGCGTCACCGAGGCGGCGATGGAGGATCGCAAGCGTGAAGGCTATTTCTGAGATGAACGAGAACGGCTCCGCTCCGGCCCCCGTGTCCACGCCGGACTACCTATGCGGATCCGGCGGCGCAACTCCGAGCTGCTGCGGATCGCCACCGCCGGGTCGGTCGACGACGGCAAGTCGACGCTGATCGGGCGGCTGCTGCACGACTCCAAGTCGATCTTCGAGGATCAGATGGAGCACGTGGTCGCAGACCTCCGAGCGCCGCGGCGACGGCTACCTGAACCTGGCGCTGCTGACCGACGGCCTGCGCGCCGAGCGCGAGCAGGGCATCACCATCGACGTCGCCTACCGCTACTTCGCCACCCCGCGGCGCAAGTTCATCATCGCCGACACCCCCGGCCACGAGCAGTACACGCGCAACATGGTCACCGGCGCCTCCACCGCGGACGTGTCGATCGTGCTGGTGGACGCGCGCAAGGGCGTGTCGGAGCAGACCCGGCGCCACATGTACATCGCCTCGCTGCTGCGCATCCCGCATCTCGTGGTGTGCGTCAACAAGATGGATCTCGTCAACTACGACGAGGACGTCTTCTACGAGCATCCTCGAGGAGGTCACCGACTGGTCGGCGCGCCTCCAGGTCCCCGACATCACCTTCATCCCGATCTCGGCGCTGCACGGCGACAACGTCGTGGACCGCTCCGATCGCGATGCAGTGGTACGGCGCCGCCCCGCTGCTGTACCACCTCGAGCACGTCGTCATCGCCCAGGACCGCAACCTCAACGACGTCCGCTTCCCGGTCCAGTGGGTGATCCGCCCGATGAGCGACTCCCACCACGACTACCGCGGCTACGCCGGCCAGGTGGCCGGCGGCGTCATCTGCCCCGGCACGCGAGATCGTGGTCCTGCCCGGCGGCCAGCGCACGACGGTGGCCGCGATCGACACCTTCGACGGCGAGCTGGAGGCGGCGTTCCCCACGATGAGCGTGGCGCTGCGCCTCGCCGACGAGATCGACGTCTCCCGCGGCGACATGATCGTCGAGGCCGAGGATCAGCCCACCGCCGCCGCGAGCTCGAGGCCCACATCTGCTGGATGAGCGACCAGCCGCTGCGCCCCGCGCGGCAAGTACGCGATCAAGCACACGACGCGCTCGGCCCGGGCGATCGTCGAGGAGATCGAGCACCGCGTCGACATCAACACGCTCGAGCACGTCAAGGCCGAGCCAGCTCGGCCTCAACGAGATCGGCCGCGTGCGCCTGCGCTGCAGCGCGCCGCTGGTCGTCGACCCCTACTGCGCGCAACCGCACCACCGGCAGCTTCATCCTCATCGACGAGTCGACCAACGACACCGTCGCCGCGGGGATGGTCATCAACGCCACCGCATAGCGGCCGGCGCCGGCGCCGGTCAGAGCCGGGCGGCCACCGCGCCGACGGCGAGGAGCACCAGCGCCGAGCCACAGGGCCTGGAGCGCGCGCTCCAGCGGCGCGGCGAGCTCCTGCGCGTCCAGCGCCCGCGTCTCGCCGGTCGGTGAGCGTCTGCGTGCCGGTGACTCGGCGGTCCGCCGCCGCAGCTCGCGCACGGGCGTGCTCAGCCGGCGCTGGGCCACGCTGAGCAGGCGTGCAGGCCGCCGCCACCAGCAGACCCGCCGGGCGGACCTGGAGCGCGTTGACGAAGTAGCCGGTGAAAGCGGGAAAGCCGCCCCAGGCCAGCGCGAACCAGAGGTCGTCGTGGACGCGGCCGCCGAACAGCTCGAGGTTGTAGGCGACCACGAGGAAGGCGCCGACGGCGACCAGCGGCGCCAGCCAGCGCCGAGATGGTGATGGTGCCCACGATGCCGATGGCCACCGCCCCGGCCAGGCTCACCACCGCGAGCGCGATCAGGGTCGTCCGTCGCTGAGCCGGGTCTGCAGCGGGCGCCCGTGCAGCTCGTCGAGGGCGTGGGCGGCGATCCCGACGGCCAGGAAGAACGCGGCCAGCGCGGCGCCGAGCCGGCCGGCGTGGATGGTGGGCGCCACGGCCGCGCCGAGGGCGACGTAGCTGAGATGCCACGCCGTGTAGGGCGGGTGCAGCAGCGTGATCAGGTCGCGCCAACCGCCCGGCGCGAGGGCGTAGAAGGCCGGCCGCTGCAGCCGCGCGCGGGGACTCAGGTGCCGTGGCCGTCTCGGACTCCCCACATGACCAGGCCCGCCCCGAAGCTCATCCGGCGCTCGATGCACGCCGTCGATCCCGGCCGCGCTGCCACAGCGCGGTGAGGTCGGGGTGCGCGGCGTAGAACTGCTCGATGTTCGGGCCCAGGAAGCGTCCCACCTCATACCAGGCGGTGGAGACCGCGCGGCCCATGAGCGGGCAGCCCGACCCGCGTGTGCGCACGCCACAGCTGCCTGAGCGCCGGGTTCGTCGGGGACCCCGAACTCCACCATCCCGATGCGCCCGCCGGGCTTCACCACGCGCGCCAGCTCGGCGAGCGTGGCGGCGGGGTCGTCGACGTAGCGCAGGAGGTAGGTGAAGGTGAGCGCGTCGAAGGCGGCGTCGTCGAAGGGGAGATGCTCGGCCTCGCCGCTGGACGAACGTGATGCCCGGGTGCGGCGTGCGCCATTGGCGCGACCCCGCAGCATCGCCTCCGACTGGTCCAGCGCGGTCACGATCGGCGCCGCGTGTCGCGCCACGCGCTGCGCGCCACCATCCCGGTGCCGGTGGCCACGTCGAGGATCCGCTGCCCGGCTGCGGGCGCGACGGCGTCCACCATCGCCCGGCGCCACCGCGGGTCCTGCCCGAAGCTCATCACCGCGCCGGTGCGGTCATAGCGGCGCGGGAGCCCCTCGAACAGCTGGAGCGCGTGACGCTTGCGGGGGGAGGCGGCGGCGGATTCCACGGCCGGTCCAAGACTACGGGCTCGGCAAAGGCCTCTGGGCCGTCTCCAGGCGTCCATTGAGGCGTACCGACCGGTAAAGTGGCCGCCGCATGTTCTCGAAGGTGCTGATCGCCAACCGCGGCGAGATCGCGGTCAGAATCATGCGCGCCTGTGAAGAGCTCGGGATCGCCACGGTGGCGGTGTACTCCGAGCTCGACCGCGACGCGCTGCACGTCACGCGCGCCGACGAGGCCTACCTGCTCGGCGCCGGGCCCGGCCTCGGAGAGCTATCTGAAGATCGAGAAGATCCTCGAGGTCGTCAACCAGTGCGGCGCCGAGGCGGTGCATCCCGGCTACGGCTTCCTGGCCGAGAACGCCGCCTTCGCCAAGGCGCTGGAGGACAACGGCACCGTCTTCATCGGGCCGCCCGCCTCGGCGATCGAGGCGATGGGATCCAAGACCCGCGCCCGCGAGCTGATGCAGGCGGCCGGGGTCCCGATCGTCCCCGGCACGACCGAGCCCGTGGAGACGATCGAGGACGCCCGGAAGATCATCGACGAGACGATCGGCTACCCGGTGGCGGTCAAGGCCGCCGGCGGCGGTGGCGGCAAGGGCTTCCGCGTCGCGCTGTCCGAGGACAAGCTCTCAGACGCGTTCGAGGGCGCCGCGCGCGAGGGCGAGAAGTTCTTCGGCGACGCCACCGTCTACCTCGAGCGCTACCTGCCCGATCCGCGCCACGTCGAGGTCCAGGTGCTGGCCGACGGCCACGGCAACGTCATCCACCTGGGCGAGCGCGACTGCTCGCTGCAGCGCCGCCACCAGAAGCTGATCGAGGAGTCGCCGGCGCCCGCGGTCGACGAGGAGCTGCGGGCCAAGATCGGCAAGATCGCCACCGACGCCGCCGCCGCGGTCAACTACACCGGCGCGGGCACGATCGAGGGCCTGCTCCAGGACGGCGAGTACTACTTCCTGGAGATGAACACCCGCGTCCAGGTCGAGCACTGCGTCACCGAGATGGTGACCGGCATCGACATCGTCAAGGAGGGCATCAGGGTCGCGGCCGGGGAGAAGCTCTCGATCGCCCAGGACGAGGTGGTGCTGCGCGGGCACGCCATCGAGTGCCGCATCAACGCCGAGGACGCCTCCAAGAACTTCGCTCCCGCGCCGGGGACGATCGGCCACTACCGCGAGCCCACGGGCCCGGGCGTGCGCGTGGACTCGGGGGTCGGCCCCGGCTCGGAGATCACGCCGATGTACGACCCGATGGTGGCCAAGCTGATCGTCTGGGACGTCGATCGCGAGCAGGCCACCGCGCGCATGCTCCGCGCGCTGGGCGAGTACGAGATCACCGAGCTCAAGACGCTGATCCCCTTCCACCAGGCGATCATGGCCACCACGCAGTGGGCCGACGCCGAGACCTGCCGCGACCTCATCGAGGACCGCGAGTGGCTCAAGGAGCTCGCCTTCCCGCCGCCGGGCGCCGCCTCCGAGGACGCCGAGGACGAGGGCGAGCCCGTGGAGCAGAGCTACACCGTCGAGGTCTCGGGCAAGCGCTTTGACGTCAAGGTGATCGGCCCGCCGTTCGCGGGCGCCGTCGCGGTCAACGGCTCGGCTCCCGCCGGCCGCTCCGGCCGGCGCCGCGCCGGCCCGCGCGCCGCGCTGGCGGGCTCCGGCGGCGGCGGCTGGCGGCGGCGACACGCTGGCCTCGCCCATCCAGGGAACGGTGCTCAAGGTCGCGGTCGAGGCCGGCGCCGACGTGGAGGAGGGGGCGCTGATCGCCGTGATCGAGGCGATGAAGATGGAGAACGAGATCACCGCCCACAAGGCGGGCACGGTCACCGAGCTGCCGATCTCGGTGGGCGCGTCGGTGGCGACCGGCGACACGCTCGCCGTGATCACCTCCGCCCCCGCCGCCGAGTAGCTCAGGCGACCCCGGAGGGTCGCGCGTCATTGACACGACAGAGCGCACGCTCAGGTTTGCTGGACCGTGCGCTCTGAGATGTCAGCATGACTCGCGTTTCAGAGCACACGGTCTTCAAAAGCGCACCGTGCGCTCCGTAGCGTCAGGATCGGCCGCGCGCGAAGGCCAGGTTCTCGGCGTGGAGCTTGCGCTGGACGGCGTCGAGCGACTCGCCGGCACGGCGGCGTCCTCGGGGTTGTCGGCCAGCGCGGCCAGGTAGGCGTCGTCCTCGGCCAGGATCTCCAGGCGCCCGCTCGCCCGGATAGCGGCGCGCCGTGCCCGGGGACGACCCACTCGGCCTGCTCGCGCCAGCGGTCGCCAGGCGCTCCAGCGTGGCCCGGTAGACCTCGATCGAGCCGCCCCGGCGAGAGCATCGGGATCTCGACCGGCGAGAGGTAGTCACCGCAGACCAGCACGCGCGCCCACGGCAGCCAGTAGGCCACGCCGTCGGGGGTGTGCCCGCCGGTCTGGTGCAGCTCGAGCTCGTGGGCCTCGGGGCCCGAGCCGATCTCGAGGTGGCCGGGGACGGGCAGCGACTGCAGCGAGCCCAGCGCCAGCGGCGGGCGCCCGTCGACGTAGTGCTCCTGCGTCGAACTCGCGCAGCTCGCGCTGGGCCTCGCCCGAGCTCGGCGCCCAGCCGGGCGACCGTCGACTCGCCGGCGCCCAGCGCCGCGCCGGGGAAGGCCAGCCGCCCGAGCAGGTGGTCCCAGTCGCCGTGGGTGGCGAGCAGCCCGCGAGACCGGGAAGCCGGCCTGCTCGAGCACATCGGGCAGCGCGCGCAGCTCCTCGGGGTACAGGACCGAGTCGATCACGAACCCCTCGTCGCCGCCGCGCACCGCCGTGCACGTCGTCTGCCACATGTCCGACACGAACACGATGACGTCGGCGTGGAGCGCGACGCGCGCGCATGCGCGCGGGCGGGGCTGCCGATCAGCCGACGCCGAGCAGCTTGGCCGCTTCCTTGAGGCTGGCGACCTCGGCGTCGGGCTTCTTCTGCCCGGACTCGAGCTGCTGCTTGGTGCGGTTGACCCAGATCACCGGGATCTTCTTCTTCAGGCAGGGCTCGATGTCGTGGTAGTAGCTGGCGGCGACGTGCACCCACCCCTTCTTGGAGCCGATCCGCCGCTCGCACTCGGTGAAGTGCGCCGGGTCGGGCTTGTAGGAGCGGACCTGCTGGGCGGTGACCACCAGGTCGAAGTCCAGCGGGATGTGGCGCCGCGTCTGCCCCAGCAGCTTGTCGTCGATGTTGGAGATGAGCCCGACCTTGTACTGCTTGGCGATCTTCTCCAGCGTCGGGTTGGTCTCCTTGAACGGCTTCCAGCGGTGCACCGAGTCAGGCAGAAAGCCCGAGCGCGAGGGCTCCAGCGGCCAGCCGAGCTGCTTGGCGATCTGCACCGCGGTGCGGCGCAGGACCTCGGCGTACAGCTCGTAGGAGCCGGCTTCGATCTGCTGCTGGATCTCGTGGAACAGGGGCAGGAGCTCGTCGCGCTCGACGGTGAAGCCGTCGCGATCGGCCTCCGCGCTGAAGGCGTCGAAGGCGCCCGTGTCCCAGTCGATCAGCGTCCCATAGACGTCGAAGGTGACAAATGAGACGTTTTTCGGTATGGCCATCGAGCGCTGATGATGCCATGGCACCGCGGTGACGCGCTTCGTCGTCGGACTGGCTCGATTGCGGCCCGGCGCGGGACGCCGCCTGCGCACGGGAGTCAATAGAGTGAATCGCCGCTATGGATCTACTCGAATATCAGGGCAAGCAGCTGTTCGCCCGCCACGGAGTGCCGGTTCCCGACGGCCAGCCGGCCCGCACGGTGGAGGACGCCGTCGCCGCCGCTGAGGCGATCGGCTACCCCTGCGCGATCAAGGCGCAGGTGCAGATCGGCGGCCGCGGCAAGCTGGGCGGGATCAAGATCGCCAACACCCGCGCCGAGGCCGAGGAGCACGCCCGCGCGATCCTCGGCATGGACATCCGCGGGCTCACCGTCCACGAGCTGTGGATCGAGGGCGCCTCGCAGATCGCGTCGGAGTACTACGCCTCGGTCGTCTTCGATCGCTCGGCCAAGGCGCCGCTGGTGCATGCTCTCGACCAAGGGCGGGATGGACATCGAGCAGGTGGCCGACGAGGACCCCGACGCGATCGCCAGCCTCCACGTCGATCCGCTGCTGGGCTTCCAGGACTTCCACGGCCGCCGGCTGGCCTACGAGGCCGGGGTCGACGCCGACGTCGTGCGCCCGGTGGGCGCGATGCTGGCCAAGCTCTACGAGGTCTTCACCGCCGAGGAGGCGACGCTGGTCGAGGTCAACCCGCTGATCATCACCCCCGAGCGCGAGGTCAAGGCGCTGGACGCCAAGGTCACGCTCGACGGCAACGCGCTCTACCGCCACGGCGAGAACGCCGACCTGCGCGACCTCTCGGCCGAGGATCCGCAGGAGGTGATGGCCAAGGAGCGCGGCCTCACCTACGTCAAGCTCGACGGCGACATCGGCATCCTCGGCCAACGGCGCCGGGCTGTCGATGTCCACGCTCGACGTCGTCGCCGAGGCCGGCGGCCGGCCCGCCAACTTCCTCGACGCCGGCGGCGGCTCGCGCGCCGACGCCATCACCGCGGCGGTCGAGGTGATCCTCTCCGACGACAAGGTCAAGGCCGTCCTGTTCAACATCTTCGGCGGCATCACCCGCTGCGACGAGGTGGCCAAGGGCCTGATCGAGGCCTTCGAGCAGATCAAGCCGTCCGTGCCGTTCGTCGTCCGCCTGGACGGCACCAACGGCGAGGAGGGGCGCGCGCTGCTCGCCGAGGCCACAGCTGCCCAACGTCTACACCGAGTCGACCATGGACGGCGCCGCCGCCAAGGTCGTGGAGCTCGCCGCCGCGCGGAGGGCGCGGCATGAGCATCCTCGTCGATGAGACCACCCGGCTGTGCACGTCGGGCATCACCGGCCGCGAGGGCACCTTCCACTCGCTGCGCAACCGCGAGTACGGCACCCAGGTCGTCGCCGGGGTGACCCCGGGCAAGGGCGGCCAGGACGTCGAGGGCATCCCCGTCTTCAACACCTTCCACGACGCGGTGGAGCAGGAGGGCGCCAACACGGCGATGATCTTCGTGCCGCCGCGCTTCGCCGCCGACTCGATCCTCGAGGCCGAGGACGCCGGGCATCGAGCTGATCATCTGCATCACCGAGGGCATCCCCGCCCACGACGAGCTGCGCGTCTACAACACGCTCAAGAAGAACGGCCGCAGCCGGCTGATCGGGCCCAACTGCCCGGGCATCCTCTCGCCGGGGAAGGCCAGCGTCGGGATCATCCCCGCCTCGTTCTTCAGCGCCGGCAACGTCGGCGTGGTGTCGCGCTCGGGCACGCTCACCTACCAGATCGGCAACGTCCTGGCCCAGAGCGGCTTCGGCAACTCGTCGATCGTCGGCATCGGGGGCGACCCGGTGCCGGGCACCGACTTCATCGACGTCATCGGGCATGTTCCAGGAGGACGACGAGACCGAGCTGATCGTCATGTGCGGCGAGATCGGCGGCGACGCCGAGGAGCGCGCGGCCGAGTTCATCGCCGATCAGCGTGACCAAGCCGGTCATCGGCTACATCGCCGGGTTCACGGCGCCGCCGGGCAAGACGATGGGCCACGCCGGCGCGATCGTCTCGGGCTCCCACGGGACCGCCGCGGCCAAGGCCGAGGCGCTGGAGGCCAAGGGCGTGCAAGGTCGGGCGCACGCCCACCCAGGTGGCCGAGACCGCCGTCGCGCTGCTCGGCAAGTAGCTGCCGCTGAGCGACCCAGGACACTGCTGACCGGCGAGCGGCCGGTAGGCTCGCCCGCTCGATGCCGGAGAAGTCGATTCTGGACGCACGTCTGGCCGAGATCGACCGTCGTCTGCGCGACGATCCAGACCGGCCTGGAGCCGGGCGCGCGAGGCCGCACGAGCCGCGCGCGATGCCCAGGCGCCGGTGATCCCGCCCGAGGCTGCACCGGCTCCCAAGCGGATCTCTGACGGAGCGACCGCCGAGATCTCCGCGGCTGCGTGGCGGCAGCTCACGGCGCTGGTGGAGGCCCACGGAGCGCCTGCTCGCCTCCTCCCGCGCGGCGGCCGACCGGCGCGACCCCGCCGCCACCGGAGCGTCGGTGAGCGTCTCGGCGGGGCCGTTCTCCGAGCACAGCGGCGCTGCGGGCGCTTCGAGCGTCGCTGCAGGCGCTGCCCGAGGTGCGCAGCGCCACCGTACGCGAGTACGAGGGCGCCGACCGCGCCATCGTCGACGTGCACCTCTTCGAGCCAACCTCGTAGTCTTAGGGTCATGGCTGGCTCGATCTCCTTCGCCCGCGGGCGCCCCGTCGCTCGACATCGTCGACGTCGACGGTCTGCGCGCCGCCGCCGACCAGGCCTTCGCCAACGATCCCGGCGGGGATGACCGCGTACGGCACCGCCGTGGGCTACGTGCCGCTGCGCGAGTGGATCGCCGAGTACCACGGCGTCGGGCCCGAGCAGGTGCTGGTCACCAACGGCTCGATGCAGGCCGACGCCTTCCTGTTCGACGCGCTGGTCTCCGAGGGCGACACGGTCATCACGGAGCGGCCGACCTACGACCGCACGCTGCTGTCGCTGCGCAACCGCGGCGCCGACGTGCGGATGGTCGAGCTCGAGCCCGACGGCATCGACGTGGCCGCGCTGGAGCGGGTGCTGGTCGCCGGAGCGCAGCCCAAGCTCGCCCACATCATCCCCAACTTCCAGAACCCGGCCGGCTACACGCTCTCGGCGGCCAAGCGCGAGCCGGCTGGTCGAGCTGGCGCGCGACCTACGGCTTCACCATCTTCGAGGATGACCCGTACGTCACGCTGCGCTTCGCGGGCGAGCCGCTGCCGACGATGTTCTCCACCGCGCGGCGACGCCGTCGTGTACGCGTCGTCGTTCTCCAAGACCGTCTGCCCCGGGATCCGCGTCGGCTACCTCGTCGGTCCGGCCGACCTCATCGCGCGGATCGTCAAGATCGCCACCACCACCTACATCTCGCCCAACATGGTGTCCCAGGGGATCGTCAACCAGTTCTGCCGCTCGGGCGCGATCGACCGCTCCATCGCCACCGTGCGCGACGCGCTGCGCGAGCGGGCCGAGACGCTGTGCGACGAGCTGTCGGCGCAGCTGCCCGACGCGCGCTTCGTGCGCGCCCGAGGGCGGATATTTCCTGTGGGTGGACCTGCCCGACGGAACCGATGTCGCCGCCCTCTTCGACGCCGCCGCCGCGCGGGGCGTTCAGTTCGTCAAGGGCACCGACTTCGTCCTGGAGGGCGGCGAGTCGTCGCTGCGCCTGGCCTACTCCGGCGTGACCCCGGCCGAGATCAAGGAGGGCGTCAAGCGCCTGGCCGAGGCGTACGCGGAGGTCGCGCCGCGAGGTCAATGCGGCGTGAGGAGCTGAGGGCCCTCGGCGATCTGGCCGGGGACGCGGCCGCCGGTATCGCGGGGCAGGCCCGCGACGTTCATCAGAGCATCGCCACCCGCGTGTTCGGCGCGCTGGGCCCGAGCGCCGCGCCGGTGCGCGAGGTCCACGACCGCGTCGCCGCCGGCGCCTACGCGACGGCGTCGGCGCTGACCGGCGCGCTGGTCAAGGGCGGCGCGGCCGCGGCCAGCATCGCCCGGCCGCCCGATGCCCGGTCGCTCAGCGACGCGCCGCGGGGCCGTCTTGTCGTCGGCGCGCTCAACGGCATGTGGGGCGATCGCCTCAATCGTGAGGGCAGCGCGCTCGAGACCCCGATGGCCGTCCGCGTCGGCGGCACGCGATGTGGCTCTCGACACCGATGGCCTGCGCCGCGCCTTCCCACAGGCCACGCCTCGCCTGGCCGTGTTCATCCACGGGCTGTGCGAGACCGACGACGCCTGGCGCCTGCGCGCCGCCCGGCACGTGCCCTACCGCGGAGCGGCTGCGCGCCGAGCTCGGCTACACGCCGATCGTCATCCGCTACAACAGCGGCCGCCACATCTCCCACAACGGGCGGGCGCTGGCGGCGCTGCTCGACGCGCGTGTCCGCGCACTGGCCGGTGGAGGTTGCCGAGGTGGCGCTGATCGGCCACTCGATGGGCGGCCTGGTCGCCCGCGGGGCCTGCCACTACGGGGCGGGCGGACGGGTCGCGTGGCGCGACCGCGTGCGCCACATCTTCTCGCTGGGCTCGCCCCACAAGGGAGCGCCGCTCGAGCTCGGCGCCAACGCGGTCTGCCACGCCGCGGGCCGCGTCCCGGAGCTCTCGCCGTTCGCGGCCCCGATCCGGGTGCGCAGCGTCGGCGTCAAGGACCTGGCCTACGGCTACGTCGTCGACGCCGACTGGGAGGGTCACGACCCCGACGCCTTCCGGACCAACACCGGCACCGTGGTGCCGTTCCTCGAGACCGCGACCCACTACTTCGTCTCGGCGAGCCTCACGCGTGAGCCCGACGCCCCGCTGGGGCGTTTGTTCGGCGACCTGCTGGTGCTACGGCCCAGCGCCTGGTCACACGGCGGGCGCGGGGAGCGCCTGCAGTTCCCGGTCGAGCAGTACGCCCACGTGGGCGGCGCCACGCACTTCGACCTGCTCAACCATCCGGCGGTCTACGCGCAGATCCACCGCTGGCTGTCGGCGGGCGCGCCGCGCGCTACCCGCCGCTGCGGTCTGAGCGCTTCAGCGGCTCGGGCTTCCGCGTCAGCGTCCGTAACGCCCGCCGAGGACGAGCTGTCTCGGGCAGCGCGGTGCGCGGCGGCGGCGAGGGGTCGGCGAGGACCGACACGGTCTCGGCGACGCTGAAGGTGACGGACGAGGTGTCGGCGTCGACCTGCACCTCCACCTCCTCGCCGTCGTTGGCGGCGATGGTCCCCTGCAGCCCGGGCTCGATCCCGGCGGTCTTGAGGTAGTGCAGCAGGTCCTCGGCCTCGTTCTCGAAGCGCAGGATGGTGACCTTGGCCCCGACCTCGCAGTCGGCCAGTGGCACGCCCGACGATGCGCTCGCCCGACCTTGATGGGGTGGCCGTGTGGACACGTCGCGGCGTCGCCGACGGCGGTACGCATGTAGGCCTCAAAGCGCGGCGTCATCGCGTACTCGAGCTTCTCGGCCTCCTCGTGCACGTCGTCCCACGGCACGCCGACGACGTCGGTGAGGAAGCGCTCGATCATCCGGTGGCGGCCGACGATGCGCTTGGCCTGCTCCTCGCCGGACTCGGTGAAGGCGATCTTGCGCCCGTCGGTGCGCTCGATGTACCCGTCGCGCTCCAGGCGCCCGAGCATCTCGTGCACCGTCGGCGCCGAGAGCCGCATGGCCCGCGCCAGGTTGGCCCCACTCATCGGCAGTCCGGCCTCATAGAGCCAGAACAGCGACTCGAGGTATTCCTGTTCGGCGGCGGTGACCGCGGATTCAGCCATGTGAGTGATCCTATCCGGTGGTCTGTGCCGGCCCGCGGCGGCCGGCACAGCTACCATCGACCGGCACCGTGTCGCTCCCGCTCAAGCCTCCGATCGAGCCTCAGCTCGCCCGCTCGGGCAAGGAGCTGCCGCTGGGGGAGCAATGGGCCTATGAGCCGAAGTTCGACGGCTTTCGCGCGATCGCGTTCGTCGACGGCGAGCAGTTCACCATCCAGTCGCGCTCGGGCAAGCCGCTGGAGCGCTACTTCCCCGAGCTGCGCTTCCCGCCCGGCCGCTACGTCGTCGACGGCGAGATCGTCATCGACTCGGCCGACGGCCACGAGGATTTCGGCGCCCTGCAGCAGCGCATCCACCCGGCCGAGAGCCGCATCAACATGCTGGCCGAGCAGACCCCGGCGCGCTACGTCGCCTTCGACCTGCTTGGCCCGAGACGACGAGGAGCTGCTGGGCCTCAGCTTCGCCGAGCGCCGCGCCGCGCTGGAGGAGCTGGTGCGTGCGGGGATCGACCTGACGCCGCTCACCCGTGACCCCGACGGCACGGCCGACTGGCTGCGCGACGGCGAGGGCGTGGTGGCCAAGGAGCTCGGCGCTCCCTACCGCCCCGGCCAGCGCAAGGGCATGGTCAAGGTCAAGCGGGTGCGCACCATCGACGCCGTCGTCGTCGGCTACCGGCCCGGCAAGGAGGAGGGGACGGTCGGCTCGCTCATCCTCGGCCTCTACGACGATGCAGGCACGCTGCACGTGGTCGGGCATTCCTCCGGGCTCAAGGCGGCGGAGAAGCGCGAGCTGGTGGGCAGCCTGGAGCCGTATGAGACGGGCGAGCGGGGGCACGGGGACCCGAGCCGCTGGCAGTCAGAGCGCGAGCTGGAGTGGGTCTCGCTGCGGCCCGAGCTGGTGGTGGAGGTGACCTTCGACCACGCCAGCGGCGGGCGGATCCGCCACGGCACCAAGATCCTGCGCTGGCGCGACGACAAGCCCCCGCTGGAGTGCCGCCTGGAGCAGATGCAGTCCTGACAATCGACGAGGGAGACAGACATGCCCCTGCAAGGTGAGTACGCGCCAAGCTCGGCCGAGTGGGTGCGCAAGCAGGTGGAGGAGATCGAGAGCTCGGGCGGGACGAGCGGTACCGAGATGCGCGGCGTGCCGGTGATCGTCGTCACCTCGATGGGCTCGACGTCGGGCAAGCTGCGCAAGAATCCGGTGATGCGCGTGGAGCACGGCGGCAAGTACGCCGCGGTGGCCTCCAAGGGCGGCGCCCCCGAGCATCCGTCGTGGTACCGCAACATCGTCGACCATCCGCTGGTCGAGGTGCAGGACGGCCCGGCCAAGGGCGACTACACCGCCCGCGAGCTCGAGCGGCGACGAGCGCGCGCAGTGGTGGGAGCGCGCGGTGGCGGTGTGGCCCGACTATGACGAGTACCAGACCAAGACTGACCGGCAGATCCCGGTGTTCGTGCTCGAGCCGGTGAGCTGACCGCTCGCGTGAGCCGCATCCCCGGCGTGCCGGAGACCGTGCTGGTGGCGCCGGACTCCTTCAAGGGGACGTTCAGCGCCACCGAGGTGGCCGCCGCGATCGGCCGCGGGCTTCAGGCCGCCGGCCGCCCGGCGGACCTGTGCCCCGTCGCCGACGGGGGCGAGGGCACGCTTGATGCGCTGGCCGCCGGGCTGGGCGCGCGAGCGACTGACGGCTCCCGTCACCGATCCGCTGGGCCGGCCGATCGAGGCCGAGTTCGGCGCTGGCCGGCGACGTGGCGGTCGTGGACACCGCGGCGGCCAGCGGGCTGAGCCTCGTCGCACGAGGCCGAGCGCGACGCGTTTGCCGCCAGCACCGCGGGCACCGGCGAGCTCATCGCCGCGGCGGTGCAGGCGGGCGCCCGGATCGTCTACCTCGGGGTCGGTGGCAGCGCCACCACCGACGGGGGCGCGGGCGCGATCAAGGCGATCGAGCGCGCCGGCGGCCTCGGGGACGCGCGGCTGGTGGTGCTCTGCGACGTGCGCACGCCGTTCGAGGACGCCGCCCGGGTGTTCGCGCCCCAGAAGGGGGCCGGTCCCGATGACGTCAAGCGCCTCACCGCGCGCCTGCACGCGCTGGCCCGGCGGCTTGACCCGCGACCCGCGCGGCGTGCCCATGACCGGCGCCGCGGGCGGGCTCTCCGGCGGCCTGTGGGCGGCGTTCGGAGCCGAGCTGGTCCCCGGCGCGGCGTTCGTGCTCGACGAGGTGGGCTTTGACGCCCGAATGCGCTCGGCGCGCGCGGTGGTCACCGGGGAGGGCAAGCTCGACATGCAGAGCCTGGTGGGCAAGGTCGTCTCCGAGGTGGCCACCCGCGCCCGCCAGTCCGGCGTGCCCTGTCACGCGGTGGTGGGCACAGCGCGAGCTGGACTCAATGGGCGCGCGCATTCTCGACCTGGACCGCGTGATCGAGGCGTCGACGCTCGACCAGCTCGAGGCTGCCGGGAGGGCGCTGGCCGAAGTGCTGTGAGCCCTAGTGCGCGAAGGCGGCCGTGGTGCTCGGCCACGCCGACGGGCAGCGGCGCGGCAGGGACTCCAGCCGCCTGGTCTTCTCGGCCAGTGTCGTCGAGCAGGTCGTCGGCCATCTCCTTGTGCATCCCGGCGCGCACGACGACGCGCAGCACGCTGAGGTCCTGCCGGTTCTCGGGGAAGGTGTAGGCCGGGACCAGCCAGCCGTGCTCGCGCAGGCGCTCGGACACGTCGAAGACGGTGTAGTTCTTGACGTCGGGTTTGGTGGCGAAGGCGAACACCGGCAGGTCCGAGCCGTCGGAGATGAGCCGGTAGGGGCCCATGCTCTGCCACGCCGTGGGCAGATGTGCGTCGCGACCTTCTGCAGCATCTCGCATGATCGCCGTGTAGCCCTCGCGGCCGAGGCTCATGAACATGGAAGTACTGGGCGACGACCTCGCTGCCGGGCCGCGAGAAGTTCAGCGCGAACGTCGGCATGTTGCCGCCCAGGTAGTTGACGTTGAAGACCAGCTCGCGCGGCAGCGCCTTCTCGTCGCGCCAGATCGCCCAGCCGACGCCGGGGTAGACCAGCGCCGTACTTGTGGCCCGAGGCGTTGATCGACTGCACGCGCTTGATCCGGAAGTCCCACTCGAGGTCCGGGGGCCAGAAACGGCGCCACGAAGCCGCCCGAGGCGGCGTCGACGTGCATGGGGACGTGGATGCCCTTCTCGGACTCGAGCTGGTCCAGGGCTGTCGGCGATCTCCTTGATCGGCTCATAGCTGCCGTCGAAGGTGGAGCCGAGGATCGCCACCACGCCGATGGTGTTCTCGTCGCAGTGGGCGACCGCCCGGTCGGCGGTGAGGTGGAAGGTCTCGCCCTCCATCGGCACCAGCCGCGGCTCGACCTCCCAGTAGCGGCAGAACTTCTCCCAGCACACCTGGACGTTGGCGCCCATGACCAGGTTGGGCCTGTCGGTGGGCTTGCCGGCCTTCTCTCATGCGCTCGCGCCAGCGCCACTTCAGCGCCATCCCGGCACAGCATCGCCGCCTCGCTGGAGCCCGTGGTGGAGCAGCCGGTGGCGGTGGCGTGCTCGGGCGCGTTCCACAGGTCGGCCAGGATGTTCACGCAGCGCGCCTCGATCTCCGCGGTCTGCGGGTACTCGTCCTTGTCGATCATGTTCTTGTCGGCCGTCTCGGCCATGAGCTTGGCGCCGAGCGCCGGCATCCACGTGGTCACGAACGTGGCCAGGTTCAGCCGTGACTGGCCGTCGAGCAGCAGCTCGGCGGTGATGACCTCGTAGGCGGCCTCGGCACCAGTCCCGGTGTCAGCCGAGGCGATCGATCGGCATCTCGGCGTCGCCGGCCGGGTGGGACGGGATCGCGTGCAGGGTCAGCGGCCGGTTGTGCTTGCGATCCTGCCGGCGGGCGCTGAGGGGCATCGCGCGCTACTCGGTGGCGAGGATGACGTCGGAGGCCTTGACGATCACGGTGACCGCGCTGCCCTCGGCCAGGCCGAGCTCGTCGACGGCCTCGACGGTGATGGAGGAGACGATGCGCTGGCCGCCGACGTCGACGACGACGTTGGCGATGGCCGCGCCCTTGTTGACCTGCGTGACGGTCCCGGACAGTTGGTTACGTGCGCTGAGCTTCATGTGGATCCTTTCGGGTCAGGGTGCGCAAGGTATGTTTCCAGAGGTGAGCACCAATCTGACCCTGGGGGAGGCCGCCGCTGCCATCGGCGTCAGCGCCGACACGCTGCGCCGCTGGGACCGCGCCGGCAAGCTGAAGACCTTCCGCGACGAGCGTAACCGCCGCATGGTCAGCGTCCGAGGAGGTCCAGCCGCCTCACCCGCCGGCCCCAGCGCCATGAGACCGGCCGCCAGCTGTCGGCGCGCAACCGCATGGCCGGGGTGGTGCGCTCGGTCGAGGTCGACGGGGTGATGGCGCTGGTGGAGATCGAGGCGGGGCCGTTCCTCATCACCGCCGCGGTCACCCGCGACTCGGTGGAGGAGCTGGCGCTGGCGCCCGGGGTCGAGGCGACGGCGACGGTCAAGGCGACGTCGGTGATGGTCGAGCGCACCTAGCTCGCCGCCGGCTCGCCCGTGATCCCCGAGAGCTTCCAGGACTTCTTCGTCGCCGCTGCCGGCGTGGCCGGCGCGCTCGTCGGGCCTGCTCTTCGTCGCCGTCTCGGTGACGCAGGAGCGGCTGGCCAAGGAGGGCGAGAGCCAGCTGCACCGCGTCCGCGCCTCGGCGGCGCTCACCTCGTTCTCCAACGCGCTGGCGGTGTCGCTGTTCGTCCTCATCCCCGGCATCGGGGTCGCCTGGCCCGCGATCAGCGTGGCCTGTCCTGGGGCTGTTCTTCGTCGCCGCCTCGGTGCTCTCGCTCATCCGCCTGCGCCGCCGGCACCGCAGCGGCCCGCGCGACGCGTTGTTCCTGGCCGGCCAGACCGTCGCGTTCGTGATCCAGCTCATCGCCGGCATCAGGCGATGGACTGGCGGACGCAGTGCCACGCGGGCGGTGGCCGTCATCGTCATCGTCAGCTTCCTCATCGGGATCGCGCGGGCCTGGGAGCTGATCGGCGGCCGGAGATCGGGCTGCCACGAGCTGCGTCGGGCGCGACGAGCCCGCGTCCTGAGTAGCGGTGGCGATCGCGTCGGGCCTGGCGTGGCTGCACGTCAACGCGGTGCCGGAGAGGGTGCGGGCTCGTTCCGGGCAGCGTCTGTAGCCTGCATTGGCGCGCAGACCGCGACCGGCTCCGCGATCGGGCGACGGATGCCGTGCGCTGCACCTCGCGATCAGCCGCTGGCGCAGTAGCCAGTCCGCGCGATGACGTTCGGTCTCCGTCTCGCGCGCCTGCCGGCCAGCTCAGCCCGCGTCACCAGTCCCACACCACATCCAGCCGCTGCGGCTTGCGGAACACCAGCCCCCGCACCGCCGCCGGCCGTTCCGGGTCCAGCGCCAGCTCCGGCAGCCGCGCCAGCAGCGCGCCCAGCGCCGCGCGGGCCTCCAGGCGCGCCAGGTGCACGCCCGACGCACACGTGCGGCCCCTGGGCGAAGGCCACGTGCCGGCGCAGGTTCGGCTCGCCCCGGGTCAAACGCGTCAGGGTCAGCGAACACCGCCGGGTCGCGGTTGGCCGCGGTGATCGACAGCCGGACCAGGTCGCCGCGCGCGATCTCCGCGCCGCCGAGTTGCACGTCGGCGGTGGCGTAGCGGTCGATGACCGCCGCCGCGGGCTCCAGCCGCAGCGACTCGTCGATGGCCGCGCCCAGGGCCGCCGGCTCGCCCCGCGCCGCGTCCGCGCGCGCCGGATCGGCCAGCAGGTAGAGCGCGGCGTTGGCGATCATCCCCTCGGTCGTCTCGATTCCGCCGAACAGCAGCACCGCCGCGTTGGAGATCACCTGCTCGGGTCGACAGCACTCCGGCGCCCGCGGCGGCCGCCAGCAGCGACGAGTGATCGCCGCCCTCGATGACCCCCCGCAGCCGCTCGCTGAGGTGGGCGTACGCCTGCGCGCCGGCCGCCGTCGCGCCCGTGGCCCGCGGTGATGTCCGTCACCGAGGCGACGATCGCGTCATACCAGGCCAGCACATCGGCCACCTCCTCGCGCCCCAGGCCAAGCGCCTGGGTGACGATCGCGGCCGCCATCGGCCCGGCGAACGCTCGCCGCAGCTCCGCGGCGCCCGCCGGGGCCAACGTCGTCGATCAGCCGGTTGGCCTCGTCTTCGGTGGACCGCGCGAACCGTCCCGCCACCTCGCCGGCGCGAAACGGCCCCACGAAGGGCGCGCGGTGGCGATCGTGCTCGACTCCGTCGAGGCTGAGCATGCTCGGGCCGATCACCTGGGCGGTGGAGAAGCGCGGGTCGTCGACGGTGAACGCCTGCGCATCGCGCATCGCCGCCAGGACGAGGTCGTGGCGCGTCACCAGCCAGCCCTCGAGGCTGGGCAGCCACGACACCGGCTCGGCCGCTCGCAGGCGGGCCAGGACGGGGTGGGGATCCTGGTCGAGCTCTGACAGCGTCACCGCGGCGCCCAGGGGAAACGCCGCCTGCCGTTGAGCTTCTACGGGCTCCACGTGGCACTGATTGTGCACGCAGGCGGGGCTGGCGAGGGGCCGGAGCGCAAATCGCCCCGATCTGCCTTACTTTCGTAGGACATCTATACGACACGCCAGCTGATCGAAGGCAGATCAACGAAAACGCCTAGCGACGCCCATGTACAGCTCGAGCCCCCCTCGCAACACTGCTTGTGTGCGTACGACACAAGCGGATGACGCAGCCGCGCTGGGGTGGCGGTCGGTCGGGCGCTCGGGACTGCGCGTGTCCCCGATCGGGCTGGGGATGATGAGCTTCGGAGACCCCGCGCAGCAGTCCTGGGCGCTGGGCGAGGAGGAGGCCGAGCCGTTGGTGCGGCGGGCCGTGGAAGCAGGCGTCACGTTCTTTGACACCGCCGACGTGTACTCCGACGGCGAGAGCGAGCGGATCACCGGCCAACTGCTCGCCCGGCTGTTCGCCAGCCGGCGAGGACTACGTGCTGGCGACCAAGGTGTTCTATCCAACGGGCTCCGGGCCCAATGACCGCGGGCTCTCGCGCAAGCATGTGATGGCGGCGATCGATGCCTCGCTGCGACGGCTGGGCACCGACTACGTCGACCTCTACCAGGTCCACCGGTGGGATGAGGACACGCCGATCGAGGAGACGATGGCCGCACTGCACGACATCGTCCGTGCCGGTAAGGCTCGCTACATCGGCGCCTCGACGATGCGCGCCTGGCAGTTCGCCAAAGCCCAGCACGTCGCCGAACGGGCCGGCCTGACGCCGTTTGTGGCGATGCAGGATCGCTACAACCTCGTCAACCGCGAGGAGGAGCGAGAGATGATCCCGCTCTGCCTCGACCAAGGCGTCGGCGTACTCCCGTACAGCCCGCTGGCGCGCGGACTGCTCACGGGCAAGCGCGGCGAGCGGCGTGCGACGACGAGATCCCGCGAGGACGATCGAACCTATCGCGACGCCGATCTGGCGATCGCCGGCACCGTCCGTGACATCGCCGACGAGCGCGGGGTCACGGCCGCCCAGGTCGCGCTGGCGTGGTTGCTCGCGCGCCCGGGTGTCGTCGCGCCCATCATCGGCGCGACCCGGGTCGAGCACGTCGAGGATGCCATCGCCGCCACCCGGCTGGGGCTCACCCGAGAGGAGCAGGACCGCCTGCAGGCTCCCTACGTCCCTCATCGCGACGGCGAGTTCACCTGACCGCAGGCGATGACCGGTTACTCCACCGGTCGCCTGCTCGGCGGCGGCTGGCAGCCGAGGTCGACGAGATGACGCACAAACGCGATGCGGTCGCGATCGGGATGAAACGGGTCGACCCCGTCGCGCAGCAGCCCGGCGACCCGCTCGAGGTCGAACAGCAGCGCCAGCTTGCCCGGCGGGTCGTCCCACTCGCCGGAGTCGTAGCGCCCGGTCCATGCCGCCAGCGCCGCGAGTGCCTCGACCTGGATGTCGTCCTCCCACCATTGCGAGCGCACCCCCAGCCGGTAGCGCACCCGCAGGTCGCACACGTCGGCCCACAGCCGCTCGAACCACAGCCACCGCTCGCGGGGGAGCAGTCCCCGCCAGGTCAGGGGCCAGCGGATCGCGTCCTCCTCGGACCAGCCGTCGTCCTGGGGTAGGTCGTCGGGCCAGTCGTCGGGTCCGTGCCAGTTCATGCGGCCAACCTCCTGAGTCGACGATCTGCGAACCACATCCGCAGGCGCACCTCGCGCCGGCGGGAGCCGCCCGTAGAGCAGCAGCGCCTGGCCCGGCTCCAACTGACGCAGGGCCTCGGGCGCCACCAGCGGCCGGCGCCGCAGGCCGATCGTGCGCGACCCGCCCCCGGCGTCCACCGTGCGCGTCGTCTCGCGCGTCTCCTCCTCCCCGGCCAGTCCCGAGAAGTAGCGCAGCGTCTCCAGGTCGGCCACTCCCGGCAGCAACATCCGCGCGCGATGCAGTTGACCACGGTCTCGGCCTGCTGCCATAGCGGCTGCGCGCCTGGGCGAGGTCGTGGAAGATCGAGACGAGCTGGATGTTGTGGCTGGGCGCCGTCGAGGCGATCTCGGCCAGGTTGGGCAGCGGCGCGACGTTGCCCGCCTCGTCGAGGCACAGCAGCAGCGGCAGCTCTAGTCGCCCCCCGGCCAGCGTCGCCCGCTCATAGGCGCGGTCGACGATCTCAGACAGCAGCGCCAGGAAGATCGGTCGCAGCAGCTTGGACGCCTTGGCGTCGCCGATCAGGTACAGCGTCGCGCGCTCGTCCAGCAGCGCGTCGGGCGCGATCTCCGAGGACCGCGCCGACCGCAGCACGCGGGCGAAGCGGTAGGCGCGCAGCAGGCCCTGGGCGGTCGCCTCGATCGAGGAGCGGGTGCGGTCGGCCTGGGCCTCGAACGCGCGCACCGCGTCATACGCCGCGTGGGCGCCCTCGAGCTCGGCCTCGTCGCGCGCGGAGCCGGTGAGCTCGAGAGATCGCCTCATAGAGCTCGCGCGAGCCCTGGCCGTAGGCCCAGCGGACCACCGCATCCATCCCCGCCCCGGTGCGTGCGGCGGCGAACAGCAGCGGCGCCAGGCGCTGCTCGGCGGCGATCGCCCAGAAGTCGCCGCCCTCGACGCCGCGCTGATCCAGCTCGCCCGCCGCCGCCAGCCGCCACGCGACCTCGAGCGCGCCGTCCCAGCTCGACGCGCCCCGCAGCGGCGACCACGTCTGTCCGCGCGTCCCCGACAGCTCGAACGGGTCAAAGACGAACACGGGCCCGAGCGCCCGCGCGACGCGCCAGCGTGCACGCCAGCAGGTCGGTCTTGATCGAGGAGGCGACGGCCGGGCCGTCCCACTCCAGCAGTGCGGGGACGGCCAGTCCCGCCGACTTGCCCGACTGCGGTGGCCCGAAGGCCACCAGCGCATGACGCTGCTCGGCGTAGAGCAGCCGCCCGCGGCAGCGACCGAGCGCGAGCCGGCCGGTCCGGGCCCGGCCATGCAGTGCGACGCAGCTCGCCGGCGCCGGCCCAGCGGGCGCCCGCCGAGCGCCGCCCGAGTACGGGAAAGCAGCCCCGCCCGCGAGGCGACCGCGCCACAGCGCCAGGGTCGATCGCCGCCAGCAGCGGTGAGCGCGGCGTAGAACCCGCCGGCGCCGGGGAGCAGCGCCCGGGCGCCACGCGGCCACGCCGCGGCGGGCTGTCGCCAGCCGGGCCGGGAGGCGCACCATGACCGCCGGCAGCTGCCCCGCGCCGACGCCGCGGCCAGCCGTGGCCGAAGAGCAGGCCCGCCATGCCGCCCCACAGCCACACCGCGGCGGCGAGCGCGACCGCGCCACCGATGAGCGCCAGCATGCACGCCGTCCGAGACGCCACTCGTGCGCGTCGCCCCTCATCGTTGCCTCCGACCGGAACCGGTGGTGCTCATCCCGGTGTCGGTATTGGTCAGCCGCGTCTCGATCCGCGAGCGGTGGTGGGCGACGACGAACGACCGCGCGCCGACCCGCCACAGCGCCTGGCCGGGGGAGAGCATCGAGATGAGCCGCGCCTCGCTGCCTGACAGCCCCAGCAACGATCGCGTCAGCGGGACCTGGCTCTCGTCCTGGTGATAGACGATCCGGGTCGAGGCGTCGGCGACCAGGCCCTCGGCGATGCGCGCGGCGCGCGAGCCCGCGTCGCCCGCCGCCTGCAGATCGGCGAGCTTGTGCAGCACGACCAGGTTCATCACGCCGAACTGCCGGGCCAGCTTGAAGTTGGCCTGAAACCACTCGCCCAGCCCGGTGTGCTGGACGATCTTCCACGACTCGTCGGCGACGTTGATCAGCCGCTCCCGGCCGGGTTGCTGCGCGGTGCGTGCCAGCAGCGCGCTGATCCAGGCGCTCGCGCAGGCCATGAGGATGCCCACGGCGGGCGAGTCGCGGACGGCGTGCAGGTCGAGCACCAGCAGACGGGCGTCGAGGTCGAGCCCCGGTGTCGTGGGGCCGTCGAACATCCCGCGCAGCGGCCCCTCGCAGAGATCCTGGAGTGCGAGGGCGGCGCGCCGCGCGTCGGCGGCCAGAGCGGACACGGTCGTCTCCAGCTGCTGGGCCATGACGTCGACCGGGGCGAACAGGACGCGCGGCGATCTGCGGCAGCGTCGGCTCGCCGTCTCCGCGGGCGCGGACGACCCGCAGCGCTTCGCGCAGCGCACCGGCTTCGACCTGGGTCAGTGCATCGCCCACCGCCGCCACCGTGACCGCGCGCAGGAGCTCGAGCTGGGCATGCTCCTCAGGACGCGAGGCCAGCGGGTTGACGCGCACGCCCGAGCCGGGCACGAGCGAGATCGGCCGCACGCCGACGGCGTCGCACAGCGGCCCGTACTCGCGTTTGATGTCGAGCACGAAGGCGCGGCGTCCGAAGAGCAGCATCCGCCACAGCAGCGTCTTGACCAGCGCGCTCTTGCCCTGGCCGAGCTTGCCGAGCACGATCACGTTGGGGTCGTCCAGCGCGCCGTCGGCGTAGAGGACCCACGGGTCATAACAGAACGCTCCGCCGCCGGAGTCGTGCCCGATGTAGACGCCGCGGCCGCCCAGTCCTCCGGCGTTGACGAACGGGTAGATCGCTTGGGCGTGACGGGTGGTGGAGCGATGGCCCGGCCGCTCGGTCGTGCGCAGGCACTCACCGCAGCCCCCGGCAGAGCGGCAGCGTGAAGGTGAAGGCATCGGCCTGCTGCCCGTACAGGCGGTGCAGCTCCAGCCGCGCCCGGGCGGCCTGCTCCAGCACCTCCGCGCACGCGCGCCGCAGGTCGTCGGGGTCGCGACCCGTGACGGTCACAAAGCCGCTGAGGCGAACCTCGCTGTGGCCGGCGGCCAGCTCGGCCTCGCGACGCCGAGTGGCGTCCGCCGCCTGGCGCTGGCGGGCCGTCTCGGACTGGCCGAAGCGCGCGCGCAGTTCCCGGTCGGCGCGATCGCGGGTGATCGCGGCCTCGACCTCACGCGTGGAACGGTCGCTGGCCAGAGGCTCGAACGTCACCGAAACGGTGCGCACCACGCCGGAGTGGCCGAGTAGCGAGTCCATGAACATCGGTGAGACCTCGACCCGCGGCCACGCGCCGATCCAGTACGTGGCGTGCAGGGCGCCGTCCGCCTGGTAGTGCTCCCAGGTCTCGCGGTCGCCCAGCGGCCAGGCGTTGACGTCGTCGAGCCCGTCGCGGTCGGGGTCGCACGCGTCCAGCGCGGTCAGCTCCGATCGGGCATACGGGTCAAACGCCGTGCGCAGGGTTCGCGCGAGCTGCCCCGGGCTGAGCGCCCCGAGAACGGTGACCTCGGCGGCCTCGAGGCCTTGGGCGATGCGCTCGGTCTGCTCCACCAGGGCGCGGGTGGCGCTGGTGGCGCCGCGATCACGCACGCGCTGGGCGTCGATCTGGATCGCCAACAGGATCTCGTGCTCCTGCGCGATGCGGGCCGTGGAGGAGATCAGCTCCAGGTAGGAGTCGATCATCGGCGTGCCGCGCAGCGGGACCGCGGGATCGCGCTCGGCGTGCACCCAGCGCACGAGCTCGTCGCCCTGGGCCGGCGCGGTGCGCTCGATCCACTGCACGCGCCGGATCGCGCTGCCGCCGGCCCCCGACAGCACGAGCCCCCAGCGGGCGAGACGACGCTCCTGCGCCTCTTGGTCGAGCAGTGAGAACGCCACGACCCGGCAGGCGAGCACGGCGCTCAGCCGCCGGCCGGAGCGCTCGGACACGATCCCCAGCGGACGCCCGCGCAGGTCGGCCGCCGCGAGACGGACGTCGCGCAACTGCGGTGGCGCCACGGGCCGCGGGGAGTGGCCGAGCAGCCCTCGGCGCCCGCTCCCGGGCGCTCGGGTGCCGACCGTCGGTACCCGGGAGGTGAACCCGCGACGGCCGAACCGCCGGCGCCCGAACCGCGGGCGCCCGAACCGCCGGCGCCCGAACGCCAGCATCACCGGCAGCCACTCCTCGACGCTGCGGCCCCCGACGGGCACACACGTCGTCGCCAGCGCGAGCGCCAGCAGCCCGCCGGCCAGAAGCACGCCGAGCGCGGAGGGCGCGATGTCGAGCACGGCGATCCCGGCCACGACGCCGCTTGAGATCACCGCCGCCTGACCCGTGCGGACCGGGCCCAGCAGCCCGCGGCGCTCCAGCGGGCCGAACGAGTAGGTGAGGCGGCGCTCACTCACGCCGGCTCGTCCTCGTGGTCAGCGGATGGGGGTGGGCCGGGGTCAGGGAGCGGGCCGCCGCCGTCGAGCACCGGCTGATCGATCGGCAGAGCGTCGCCGTCGAGGCTCATCGAGCGAAACACCTCCGGAAGGTCGCCGTGTCGCACCGTGGGCCCGAACGCGTCGCTCTCCGCGCCCGGGATGGGGGTCTCGGCGGGCTCGCCCGGGGGTGAGGCGGTGGACGGAGACGGTGTTGCCAGGGGCGGAGCAGCGGTGGGAGGGCCGGCGGGCGTTGCCGGGGACGTTTCAGCGGTTGGCGCGCCGCCGGACGTTGGGGTCGTGCGGGTGTGCGGCGCCGGCGCGGCATCCGCTCCCGGCGCGGCATCCGCCCCCATCCCGTCCTCATCGCGCGCGGCTTCGCCTGCGGGTTCGCCCACCCCACCGCGCCGCGTCAATGCGCGCAGCCGCGCGGGCAGGCGGACGGCCACGTCCTCGGTCATCGAGTCCGCTCCGGCCGCGGCCCGGCTGGCCCGGCCCGCCGTGCCGTCGTCGGCGGTGTCCTCGGTCGTGTCGGTGGCGCCCTGCGCCCGGCCGTCGGTGGCCTGAACGGGAGCCGTGCCATGCGGACGAAGCCCGCCGACGGCGGCGCCCGCGAGCTCGTGCAACGGCAGCAGCCGGAGCATCGCCCACGGCGAGAACGCGGCCAGCAGCACCAGCGTCGTGCCCGCCAGCAACGATCCGACCCCCGGCAGCGGCGTGTGCCCGAGCGCCGCCCCGCCCAGCCCCAGCACGGCGACGATGGCGAACTTGGCGAGGATGAGGGCGATCAGCAGTTCGACGGCGCGTGCGGCCCAGATCCGGCGTGCCGGCCACACCATCGCCGCGAAGAACAGCGGCAGCATGAGCACGATCACGTACACGGCCGCCTGGCGGATGAGCAGCTCCAGCCACAGGGTGATGGCGGCGGCGATGGTGAACAGCGCGATGAAGAACGACACGAACACGGTGCCGCTGGCTCCGGAGACGAGCGTCGAGAGCGCGCCGACGTGGCCCAGAAAGTTCGCGCCCGCGTGACCCGAGGCCGAGGACACGATCGAGGACATCTCGTCCGACGCGGTCAGCAGCAGGCCGGTGACCGGGGCGGCCACGCCGACGGCGAGCATCCCGAGCGGGAGGTAGCCGAACGCCGAGCGCAGCAGCAGGGTGAGGTCGGAGCGCAGCATCGCCTGGATGGCGGCGGCACAGAGGAACGGCAGGGTTAGCAGGGCAGCGACGGCCGCCATGCGCCAGTACGAGGAGGAGAACCACACCGCGCCGAGATTCGGGGTGGTCGAGGCATTGACCGCCGAGACGGTGAGCTTCATCGCGACCTGGGCGCCCGCCGACCACGCCAGCGGCCACGGCGGTGATCGCGGCCGCGCGAGCGACCTTCTGTGACGTGCCGCCGACGAGCGCTCCGATCGCCCCGCCCACGTGGCCGCCGGCCAGCTTCTTGCCGGCGTTGATCACACGGCCCGCATGGGTGGCGAGGGTGCAGGTCTTCGAGAGAAGGCCGCTGAGCCACCCGGCCAGAGAGCACACCGTTCCGCCCACACCGGCGGATGCGGTGGCCGGAGTGGCCGAGAAGATGAGGGCGACGGTGACGGTGACCACCGCGAGGGCGCGGACGGGGGCGATCATCGGGCGGTCGTGCCGAGGTGGGCGAAGAAGTTGATGAGGCCGGGCGCGGCGCCCACGATCAGCGCCGAGGCTCCCGAGATCAGCGCGGCCATCCGCCCGCGCGCCGCGTATTGGTGATTGTGGGTGTGCGAGGCCACCGCCCACAGGCCCGCGCCGATGAACGCGCCCAGGAGGGCGATCACCAGCGCCCAGGCCTCGGCGCCATTGACGAGCTGCTGGAGCACGTTGCTGCCCGGAAGCCCGCGCAGGTCCGGATGGGCCGTGACCACGGCCGCGTGCGCGATGACGGCGATCCCGCTCGCACTCATGTAAATGACCTCCTGAATCTAATTGAGCCAAATGAACTGATTACAGCCTAGTAAATGGATGTGACATTTGCTAGGTTGAATCGTAAATAAATAGTCTCAATTAGACTCAGAGGTGATCATCATGTCTGGCACGGCGTCCACAATTGACGAATGCGCACTTGGTCACATCGCAGACGTGGCGGAGCTCTACGCGCGGGCGGCGGGCCTGGTCCGTGGTCAGCTGATCAACGAGGTGACGGCACCGGAGGCGGTCATCGACGATGCCCTCCAGTTCGCCTGGGTCCGCCTGCTGCACCACCGCCAGCGGGTGCGCAGCGACCGAGCCGTGTCCTGGCTGATCACCACCGCGCTGCACGAGGTGTTCAAGCTCGTCCGTCGGGACGGGCACGACGTGTCGCTCGAGGAGGTCATGGAGGAGACCGACGACCTGCGTATCAGCCGCACGGCCCCCGCGCCCGAGGAGGTCGTGGAACCCCGTCTACGGCTCGAGCTCCTCCGGGAGCTGCCCGAGCGCCAGGAGCGGCTCATCTGGCTCCATGGGCTCGGCTTCAACTATCCAGAGATGGCCACCGAGACCGGCATGACCGTGCGCACCGTCGAGCGCCAGCTCATGAAGGGCCGGCGCAGCCTGCGGTTGCTCGACCGGGTCGGAGGCGACTGACCGGCCGCGTCGTCGGCGCGGCTCAGCGGGCCTTGCCGCGCTTGCGCCGCTTGCGTTCGGCGGCGCTGAGCTTGCGCGGCTTGGGCGGAGCCTTGGACCCGGCCCGTCGCCCGGTGCCGCCCAGGGCGTCGGACGTGCGAGCGGGCGCCCGGCGGCGCGCGTCACGGAAGATGAAGGAGGCGATCCCACCCAGGACGACCACGGCGCCGATGACGATGGCCAGCGCGCTGGCGCCCGACAGCGAGCTGCCGCCGTTGGTCTGCGCCGTGGCGTTGGTGATGGGGGGCGTCGTGGCGGCTGGCCGTGGGCGTCGGCGACGGCGACACCGGGGAGACCCCGCCCGAGAGCGGGTTGGTGGACCCGTTGGGCGTGATCGGCACCACCGGTGCCGTCGAACCGGTAGCGGGCGCCGCCGAGGTCTGAGGGGACGCGCCGCCCGAGCCTGACGCGCTGGCCGAGCTCGAACTGGTGGCTTCCGCGGCCGCCCCGCCCGAGCCCGAGCCCGACTTGCCCCCTGACTTGGCGGTGGTCGCCGCCAGCGCTGCGCCGGGCGCCGCCGCCAGCAGCACCAGGGCCAACAGCAGCGCGACCGGTCGCCTCATCGCTCGGAGGCGAGCGGCTGCTCCATGGCCGGAGTGGTCGGCGGGCGCCGGTAGGGGTCCTCGTTCTCCTGGTGCTCCTCGTGGTAGACGCTCTCGGCGTTGACCGCCCAGATGTCGTGGTGGGTGCCCTCGCAGGATGTTGTCGACCGCGCGCATGGCGGTGAGCATCGAGTGGTCGGAGTTGTTGTAGCGGTGCAGGCCGTTGCGGCCGACCTGCGTGAGGTTGGTGATCGTCTCCAGCCAGCCGCGGATCGTCTTGACCCGCTCGCCGTAGAGCTCGTCGTAGATCGGGTAGGCCTTGTGGACGCGCTCGACGAAGCCGAAGCGCACCTTGCTCGCCTGGGCCAGGTGCAGCTTCTCGATCTCCTGGCCGGCCATCGCCACCAGGTCGTCGTCGGCCATGTTCCACAGCTCGTCGCCCTCGAAGCAGAAGTACTCCATGCCGATCGACGACGCGGTCTCGCCCTTGGGCACCATCCACGGGCTCCAGGACTTGAAGTTCTGGATGCGCAGCACGCGGACGCCCGGCTGGTGGATGTAGATCCAGTTGTCGTCGAACGGGTCGTCGACGTCGATCACCAGCAGGACGGTCAGGAACTCGCGGTAGCGCAGGCCCCGCGCCGCGTCGCGGACCTCGAGCGGCGCCTCGGGCTCGGTGATGCCGACCGTCGTGCGCAGCGGCAGCGAGGAGATCACGTGCGACGGGTACAGCGTCTCGCCGCCGGCGACCACCTCGGTCACGCGACCGTTCGGACACGCGCAGCCGGGTCACCGGGGCGTTCAGGCGCACCTCGCCGCCCTGGGCGCGGATGTCGTCGGTCATCTGCTCCCACATCTGACCCGGTCCGAAGCGCGGGTAGTTGAACTCGGAGATCAGCGACTTGATCTTGTTGCCCTCGTTGCCGAAGAAGGCGGCCTTGGCGGCGGAGAAGAACGACAGGCCCTTGATGCGCTGGGCGGCCCACTCGGCGCGGATCTCGGTGGCCGAGACGCCCCACAGCTTCTCGGTGTAGGTCTTGAAGAAGTGCTGGTAGAGCCGCTTGCCAAAGCGGTTGGAGACCCACTCCTCGAAGGTGTCCTCGCGGCCCTTGGGCTTCAGCGCCGCCCAGCCGTAGGAGATCAGGCAGCGCGTCAGCTCGACCGGCCCCAGCTTCTTGATCACGTCCATGCCCTGCAGCGGGTACTCCAGGAACTTGTCGTTCCAGTAGATCCGGCTCTTGCGCGGGCGCTTGAGGAACTCCTCCTTCATGATCTCGTGCCAGAGGTCGTCGACCTCCTTGACCTTGGTGAAGAAGCGGTGTCCGCCGAGGTCAAAGCGATAGCCGTCGCGGATCTGGGTGCGCGCGATCCCGCCGACGAACTCCGTGGACTCCAAGCACGATCACGGGCTTGCCCTGCTTGACCAGCTGATAGGCCGCGGTGAGACCCGCGGGTCCGGCGCCCAGCACCACGACGGGATGCTCGGGCGGTGATATCGGAGCCGGGGGCGGCGGTGGGGGTGGTCTCAGTCATGTTGGGCGGGCGTTAGGAGGCCTTCTGGTAGAGCACTGCGCTGTTGGCCACGCAACACGAGCCTCGGTAGTTGTGCGGCGCCGTGGCCACCGGCTTGAGCGTGCCGTTGGCGCGTTCGTCCTGCAACAGCTGCCCCCACTGCGCGGAGCGCCGGCGCACCAGCGCCGGCCACGCCGCCTTCCAGTTCTTCACGCCTTCGGTCAATGGGCGTACGTAGAGCAGCTGCTGGCCGGGCTTGAGACTAGCAACCAGCGGCCTCCACGGTCGCCCGTGGATTGGTGTCTCTGCAGGCGGCCCATCGCGCCCATCCAGTTCATCAGCGACGGCTTGGCGACCGGTCCCAAGGTCGAGGCGAAGCGCAAGCCGCTGGGCAGGTAGTACCAGGCCAGAGGGGTCTGCTCGGGCTGGGCGACGACGACGAGGTCGCCGGGGTGCATGAAGTGCTGCACCTCGGCGGCGACATCTTTCATGTCGCTCTTGTAGGGCGGGGCGAAGGACCCGGCGTTGGCCAGGAACGCGACGCAGAAGATGATGGCGGCCACGCCCACGACGCGCGCGCGCGCCGTGGCCAGCGCGCCCAAGAGCAGCAGCGGCGCCACGATCGGCGCGAAGTAGCGCCAGGCCCAGATGGGGATGAAGAAGCCCGCGATCCGTGCCACCAACAGGGCCACCGCGGGGATGGTGAGCAGGACCCAGAACGTCGCCGCCTCGCGGCGTGCGGCGCCGGCCGCGCACGGCCAGCGGCGCCACGGCGATGAGCACGCAGACCAGCAGCGTCACGTCGACCCGCTCGGAGCCCAGGATCTGGCTGGGCACGGTGGCCCCCATGAGCGGGATGTAGTGCCAGGGGTTGGTGGCGTGGGCGATCTGGTCGATGGTGGCCGGAAGCCACGGCACGAACACCAGGGCGGCCACGCCGTAGCACAGCGCCGCGTCGCGCCAGAAGCCCCGGCGCGCGGCCTCGGCCAGCGAGCGGTGCACGAAGACCAGCGCCACCGCGGCCCCCAGCCAGAACAGCAGCGCCGTGCCCTGGGTGTAGAGCATCAGCGCCAGGCACGACGCCGAACAGCCACAGATACGCCCGGCGCCGGTACACGAAGGCGTGCACCAGGCCGGCGCTACCCAGCAGCGCCGAGCAGCACCATCAGCTCGTAGGGCTGGGTCTCCTCGGCGTAGCGCGTGAGAAACGAGCTGAAGGCAAACAGGACCGCGGCGAAGATGCCGGCCCGGCGGCCGGCGAGGCTCCACGCCGTCCACATCGCCGCCGGGATCGATGCCAGCCCCAGCAGCAGCGACAGGGCGTGGGTGGCGCTCTCCCCGGAGCCGAACAGGCTCGATCCAGATGTGCAGCAGCACGTAGTAGAGCGGCGCGGCGCCGGCCCGGTGCACCGCTCCCAGCAGCGAGCCCAGCGGTTGGGCAGCGAGCCCGACGGCGCCGGCCTCGTTGAACCACAGCTCGCCCGCTCAGGGTGCGCGAGCGGATGAACGCGGAGATCGCCATGAGCACCACCAGCACGCCGCCCGTCGAGGCCCAGCGGGGCAGCCGATCGAACCAGCGCGGCGCGTGGACGTCGACGATCTCGGGGACCTCGGTCAGCGAGGGGAAGCGGTCGTGGGGGGGTGGCGGTGGTCATCGGCAGCGGTGGGCGCCCCGGTGCGGGGCGGGTGCGGGACGAAGTCAGGAGACCTTCTGGTAGAGCACGGCGCTGTTGCCCACGCAGCACGCGCCGCGGTAGTAGTGGGGCGCGACAGCCACCTGGCGCAGGACCCCGTGGTCGACGTCGTTCTGCAGCAACTGGCCCCATTGGGCGGAGCGGCGGCGCACCATCATGGTCCAAGGCGCCTCCCAGTTCTGCGCGCCCTCGGTCAGTGGGCGCACGAACAGCAGATGCTGGCCGGGCTTGAGCGCGTTGACGATCGGGGTGAGCGTCGCCTCGCGGGTTGGTGATGGTGAGCCGGTCGCAGCGCCTTGACCCAGTCCATGTAGCGCGGATCGGAGACCCGCCCGCCCGCGGTATTGGCGTAATTGAGGCCGCCGGGCAGGTAGTACCAGGCCAGCGGCGTCTCCTCGGGCTGGCCCACCACGACCTGGTCGCCGCCCTGTGCAGGTAGCGGGGTCATCTCGGCGCCGATGTCGCGCATGTCGGACTTGTACTGCGGCGTGTAGGAGCTGGGGTTGGCCAGGAACGCGACGGCCAGCACCATCGCCACCACGCCCAGCAGCCTGGCGCGCGCGCAGCCCCAGGCGATGAGGAGCAGGATCGCCCCGATGACCGGGGCGAAGTAACGGGCGACGAAGGCCGGGTTGACCTGGGACTCCAGCCAGGCGATCCCCAGCGTCGCCACCGGGATGGTCACGAGCGTCCACACCGTGACCCACTCGCGCGTGCGCCGGTGCGCGCGCGTGAACAGCGGTGCCACGCCGATCGCGGCCGGGATGATGAGGAGCATCGTGATCCGGTCGCCGCCGATGACATCGCGCGAGAGCAGCACGGGGGCGCCGAACGCGGGGCACGTTGTCCCACGGCGCCGCGGTGTTGGCGGCCTGGTAGAGCAGCGTCGGCACCCACGGCAGATAGAGGATCCCGGCGCCGATGAAGGCGAAGGCGGCGTCGCGGATGAGGCCGCGCGCGGTCGTCTGAGGCGATGAGCGCCGGGATCAGCGACACCAGCGAGCCCGCGAAGAAGAACGTGCCCCACGTGTGCGTGTAGAGCATCACCGTGAGCGCCCCGCCGAACAGGAACAGGTAGCGCCGGCGCCGGTAGACGAAACCCAGCAGGAAGCCGGCGGTGGCCAGCACGCCCAGCAGGCCCATGAACTCGTACATCCGGGTCTCCTGCGCGTACGCCGTCAGCCAGGCGTTGAACGCGAACAGGATCGCCGCGTAAACGCCCGTGCGCGCGCCGAACAGCTTCCAGCCGGCCCACCCGCCGGCAGGGATGGTGAGCAGGCCGCACACCAGCGACAGCGCAGTGGGTGGCGGTCTCCGTGGTGCCGAAGACCGACATCCAGACGTGCAGCATCATGTAGTACAGCGGCGGGTTGCCGTCGTAGCGCAGGATCCCGGGGATCTGGCTGATGGGGTGCAGCGAGATCCCGGTGGTGATCGCCCTCGTCCATCCAGAACTCGCCGCCGAGGTAGCGGCTGCGCAGGAAGGCCGAGAGGGCCATGAGCAGGATCAGCCCGCCGCCGACCCACAGCCCAGACGGGGATCCGCGCGAGCCGGTCGGGCAGCCGAGACTGATTGCCGTGCGACTCGGAGCCCGGCGTCTGCTTGCCGTGTGGCGGAGCGGTGACGGTGGCCATCAGGAGCGTCTACGGGTCGTCACGCGGCGCCCCCGGAGCAGCCCTGGGTGAACATGTGGACCGGGCCGCCGGTCCCCACGTAGTGGTAGCGCACCGACGGCCACGTGCTCAGGTACGGCAGCAGGGACGCCGAGCGCGTGTCGCGCGTCTGCAGGATGAGGTTGGGGGCCGCACTGGCCGGCTGCGGGTAGGCCGCGCCGCCCAGGGTGGGAGGTGCCTCGATCCGAGTGGTCGGAACGTCGAGCAGGAAGGCGACCATCGGGACCTGGAAGCCTTCGGTCATCACGCTGCCGCAGGCCAGGACCTTGTCGGCCCCGCCAAAGCGCGTGATCAGGTCGTCCATGCCCTCGCGCAGGCGTGCCTGGTAGACGAGCGACCCGTGGGTGCGCGGGATCGAGATCGTGTTGTTGCCGACCCAGTTGGGCAGGAAGAGGAAGACGAGCGCGACGAGCGCGGCGGCGGCCCACTGCAGCCCGTGGCGGCTGCGGCCGAGCCGCGCCGACCACCGCGTGCCCAGCACGGCCAGCTCCCGCGCCGCCCAGCCGAAGCCGACCGCGCCGCAGATGTCCACCAGCGCCGAGCCCAGCACCAGGTAGCGGTTGTTGCCCGAGAACCCGACCTGGGTCATGACCGCGATGACCACGAACCAGGCCAGCCCGCCCAGCCCCATCAGCGCCGCGGTCAGGCGCGCCTGGCTGCGGTCAGTGCGCAGGCCCGCCATCCCCGAGCGCCGATACGTCTGCGCCAGGATGACGGCCACGGCCACGACCGTCAGCGCCGCGACCACCTTGATGCGCAACAGCATCGTCGGCCAGGCGGCCCGCTTGAGCTCGGCCACGAACGGGTTGGAGGCAAAGGCCAGGCTGTTGGAGCGCGGGTGCGTGGCACGGCTGACGCTGCAGCTGAACGAGCCGCAACCCAGGTAGACGGGAAGGAACCACACGATCGGCGTGATCACGAACAGCGCGGCGACGAGCACTCGCGCGCCGGGGTCGCGCCAGAACAGCCACAGCCCGTAGGGCCCCCAGAAGAGCCAGATCTCGGGGCGGTCGAGCGCCACCAGGAAGCCGACGACGAAGGCCTGGCGCGGCTTGCCGTCGAGGTGGCGGTCGATGCTGATCAGCAGCAGCGCGGCGGCGAAGCCCTCGGAGTACCCCAGGGCGTTGGAGGACACGAAGCCGCCCGATGCCGACAGGGCCAGCGAGAAGGCGCCGATGCATCCGGCCAGGAGCGCGGGCGCCATCGCGGTCACGCGGTCAAGCGTCGCGTCAGCTTCGCCGAACAGGCCGCCGACGCGCTGGGTGAGCCGGAAGGCCAGCCGGAAGACCATGATCACCGCCGCCAGCGCGCCGGCGCGCGCCACCACCAGCCACAGGTCCGGAGCCGCCTTGCCGAACAGCGCGAAGGGGATGGTGAAGATCATCGGCAGCGGCTTCCACGAGGTGCCGCCGCTGGTGATGGTCAGGTGGCCGTGGATGATCTGGCGGCTCCACACCAGCCAGGACCACGGGTCATAGCTCGGCGTGGAGGGGATGAGCAGCGAGAGCGCCCCGACAGTGAGGGTGAAGAGCGCCAGGCCGAGGTAGAAGTTGCGGCTGGGGAACAGCGTCGAGATCGCTCGCGGGGTGGCCCGGGTGGGGGCGCCCTGCGCGGCCCCGGCCGGGAAGTCAGTCGTCGACGCGAATACCGCGCTCGCCACCGGGCGGCGCCCCATCAGCCCAGAGACTCCCTTGGCCACGCAGCGCTCAACCACGGTCATGAGGGAATCGGGGGCCTGGTTGGGGTACACCAGGGCGCTGCCGACGACCTCGGCGCCCTGCGCCTCGCCCTGGATCTGCACGCCCTGGGCGTCACCGGGGGTGGGCTCGAAGCTCACCGTCGGGCCTGCCGGCGCGGTGTCCACCTGGAAGCTGGGCAGGATCTTGCCCGCGACCGTCAACTGCTCAAGGTGGAAGGCCACATGGGCCTGCTTGAGGCACGCGGTGTGCTTGCTACGCGGGTCGTCGAGACCCTTGTGGCCGTTGATGATCGCGTCCGGCGTGCCCGCCTCCGGCTTGGAGGCAATCCCGCACGCTGTCAGCGAAAGAGCGGCCAGCACAACGGCCGCCGCCAGCTTCGCAGAGGGCATGGGGCAAGAGGGTAGTGGATGATTCGGCCTTAGTGATTGCCTTCGCGGCCCTAACCGGACCCTTACCCAAGGCCGGAGTCGTCGTCGTGGCAGCCCTGGCGGCGGTCGTGATGACCGGCCTGCCCACCCGTGCGCGGGGGCTTGATCTCCGCGTCCGAGCGCTGGCCATGTTGGGCGCGCTGGTCCTCGCCCCGGTGCTCCTGCTCAGCGACATCTGGAACTCGCCGCAGCTGCACATCGTCCACCGCCACCCCCTCGAGGCCCTCGTCGGGGCCGCGGTACTGGTGGCGGTACTCATCGCCGCCGCCGCGGTCATCGCGCGGCGGCCGTGGCTGGTGGCGCCCCTGGCGGTGTTCGCGCTGCCCTTCCGCGTCCCGGTCTCCACCGGCGGCGGCACCGGGAACGGGGGCACCGCCAACCTGCTCGTGCCGTTGTATTTCGTCATTGCCGCAGCGGCGCTGGCGTGGATCTACGCGGCGCTGCGCACCCCGTCAGACCAGGAGCCCGACCGCGAGCAGACGCCCGAGCGGGCGGACAACGTCATCGAGTGGGTCGTGCGCCTGCTCGCGCTCTACGTCGTCCTCTACGCGGTGCAGGCGTCCTACTCGCGGAACTTCGAGCAGGCCCTGCAGAACCTCGTGTTCTTCTACGTGCCCTTCGCGCTGCTGCTGTCCCTGCTGCGTGGCCTGCACTGGGACCGCCGGCTCGTCCGCCATTGCCTGCGGGTCACGGTGGCGCTCGCCCTCGTCTTCTCGCTCATCGGCTTCTTCGAGTACGCCACCAAGACGATCATCCTGAGCTCCAAGCTGGTCATCGCCAATGACCTGCATACGTACTTCACCGTCAACTCCGTCTTCCTGGACCCCGACATCTTCGGGCGTTACCTGGCGCTGGCGCTCATCCTGCTCGCGGTCGCGCTCATCTACGACTTCCCCGAGCGCGTGCAGGTGCGGGTGGTCGTGGTCCTCGCCGTGCTGTGGGCGTGCCTGTTCCTCACGCTGAGCCGCTCGAGCCTGGCCGCGCTGCTCGTCGGCCTGGCGGTGCTCGCCGCGCTGCGCTGGAAGCCGGGGCGGGCGCTGGTGGTCGTGGTGGTCGTGATCGTCCTCGGCGCGATCGCGGTGGCGGCGTCGCCCAAGACGTTCGGGCTCAACCAGGGCATCAACGGCGCCTCGAGCGGGCGCGGAGGCCTGGTCAGCGGTGGCCTGTCGCTGTTCGGAGACCGGCCCGTGTACGGCTACGGCTCGGGCTCATTCGTCACCGAGTACCGCCGCCACAACCGCCTCACCGCCACCTCGCTGTCGGCCTCGCACACCATCCCCGTCACCGTCGCCGCCGAGCAGGGGCTCCTCGGCGAGCTGTCCTACCTCGCCTTCGTCATCTGCGCGATGGTGTGCATGGTGCGGGGCGCGCGCGGGGATCCCGTGCGCTCGGCCATCGCGGCCGCCTTCATCGCGCTGGTCTTTCACAGCCTTCTCTACGCCGACTTCTTAGAAGACCCCACCACCTGGGTGCTGCTCGGCATCGGCCTCGCGCTGGCCGCCGCTCCCCTGGCGGAGTCGGCCGGCGCGGCGTCGCGCGCCGACGCGCGGTCGGCGGGCGCGGGAGCGACCGTCAGCCCCGCCGTCGCCGGCGGGCAGGGTGCAGCGTCATGAGCCGCACCAACTGGTGGCCGTAGCTGCTCCAGCGCACGGTGAGCCCCGTGCTCAGCCCGGCCCGGCGCGCGGCGGCGACCAGGCCGCGGCCACGGCCGTTGAGCGCCAGGCGCAGCACCGCGGAGCGACCGGCTCCGATGCGGAAGCGCCGCGTCGCCAGCACCGGCGGCGGATGGGGACGGCGCACCTGGTGGCGCAGGGTGGCGTCGCCGCTGCAGGAGACCAGGCCGGCGCACCGGACGGTGAGCGAGATCACTGACCGGCGGACCGTGACGCTGCGCGGCGCCGCGACCGAGACCGCGCCGTACGCCGACGTCGTTGTCGTCGGCGAGCCGGAGGTGCCGAGCGGGAAGCGGGCCAGGCCCACCCGGCCGTTGACGGCGTCGGTCCACCACACCGCCTCCGAGTCGTCATAGCCCGTCAGCGGCGCAGCGTTCAGTGACGGCGCCACTGCCAGCGCACCGGGGTTCGCGCCCGGGAGGGTGAACTCGTCCACCGCGCCTCCGGGAGAGAGGAAGCCGATCCGGCTGTCGGTGGGGTCGCTGAACCATGCGACCCCAGGCGATCCGTCGGGGTCGGGGCCGGCGGCGAGACTCCCGACGGAGCTCACGTCAGAGGGCAGCGGATACTCGGCGCCGACGCCCGTGGGGTCGAGATGACCGAACTGGCCCGCGCCGGCTTCGAAGAACCAGGCGCCACCCTGGCCGTCGCCGGCGATCAGCGTGGGGCGGCTGAACGAGGTGGGGGTGGCGAACTCGTGCACCGCGCCCCTCTGCGTGATGACGCCCACCCGGCTCGCGCTGGGCTCGGTGAACCAGACACCGCCGTCGCCGGTGGGCGCGATCGCGCCGAGGTTGGCGCGCGCGTTCGGGAGCGTGGTGAGAGTGACGCGCCCCGAGGTGTCGATGTGCGCAATGGCGCTGCGGTCAGGCTCGGTGAACCACGCGCCGCCGTCGGGGGCCTCGGCGATCGACGTCGCGGATGCGCCGCCGGGCACCGGGTAGGTGGTGACCTGGCCGGTGGGGTCCACGCGCGCGACGCTGCTCGTATCCGGTTCGGCCAACCACACGCCCCCGGCGCTGTCGGGCGCCACCGAGCTGACGGGCCCCGCCGGTGGCACGGTGTATTCGGTGATCTGTCCGGACTCGTCGTCGGGTGCGGTGGCGATCTTGCCGGCGTGGGGCTCCGCGAACCACAGGGAGCCGTCGACTGCCTGGGCGATGGCCCCGGGTGCGGCCGGCGTGGGGAAGCTCAGCTGCTGGAACGGGACCGGATGATCCGGTCCTCCGGTGTGCCCAAGGGTGCCCTGCACCGTGCCTCCGCCACCCTGGCCGGTCAGCGCCGGCGGCGGGGTCCCGGGCGGCGGGCAGGCCGTGGGCGCAGTGGGCAGGATCCCGGAATACAGGATGGCCCCGTCGCCGATCCCGTTGGAGGCCTGCGAGGCGGAGAGGAAGCCCATCCCGGCCAGCGGTCCGGTGTCGATGCGGAAGCCGGCGACGCCGTCCTGCCCGCCCTCGTTGACGCAGCTCGCAGTGGCGTCAAAGCTGAAGAAGCCGTTGAGTGACAGGGTGCCCGTGGGGTCCTCCCCGAACGGGCCCGCGTTCACTGAGATCGAGTACTGCGTCGCTGCGACGGTGCCACTGCCCCGGATTGCCACCGGCGCCGGCGTCGGGGCAGCCATCGCCATGCCCGCCGGGGCCGCCAGGGCCGCGCCTGCCACTGCTGCTGTCACCCAACGTTTCGTGCTCATTGCCACTAGACAACGAGCAACCGCTCAGCGAAGTTGCGCTAAAGGGGAGTCGTGTACGCCCCGCTGATCCCGCCGTCCACCAGGAACTCCGTGGCATTGACGTAGGAGGACTCGTCGGACGCCAGGAACAGCACCGCGTTGGCGATCTCATCAGCGTGGGCGAAGCGGCCCATGGGCACGTGCACCAGCCGCCGCTGGGCGGCCACCGGGTCGGCGGCATAGAGCTCGCGCAGCAGCGGCGTGTCGACCGGGCCCGGGCACAGCGCATTGACGCGGACGCCGCGCTTGGCGAACTCGACCCCGAGCTCGCGCGACAGCGCCAGCACGCCGCCCTTGGACGCCGTGTAGGAGATCTGCGAGGTCGCCGACCCCATCACCGCCACGAACGAGGCGGTGTTGATGACCGAGCCTCGGGTGGGCGGGGCATTTTCCAACAAGTGCGGGATCCCGTGCTTGCAGCACAGAAACACGCTGCGCAGGTTGGTGGCCTGGACGCGCTCCCATGCCTCCAGCCCGGTGTCGAGCACCGAGGCGTCGTCGGTGGGTGAGATGCCGGCGTTGTTGAAGAGCACGTCGATGCGCCCCAGCTCGCGGCGCACGCGCGCGTAGAGCTTGGAGACCCCGGTCTCGTCGGTCACGTCGGCGGTGAGCGACAGCTCGCCCACCGAGTGCTCGAGCAGGTCGACGCCCACCACCTGTGCGCCCTCTCGCTCAAACACGGCGGCCGTGGCGCTGCCGATCCCACCGGCCGCGCCGGTGACGACGCAGACCTTTCCTGCCAGCCGACTCATGTGCCGGTGGCGTAGTAGATCGACTTGACCTCGGTGTAGGCGTCGAGCGCGTGCGGGCCCAGCTCCCGTCCGTAGCCCGACTGCTTGAAGCCCCCGAATGGAGTGGAGACCCGCACCGAGGTGTTGGAGTTGATCGAGAGCACGCCCGACGTCCAGCGCCCGCGCGACGCGCAGCGCCCGCCCCCCGTCGCCGGTCCAGATCGAGCCCGAGAGCCCGTAGATGGTGTCGTTGGCCAACCTGATCGCCTCCTCCTCAGTGTCGAACGGGATGACCACGGCCACCGGTCCGAAGATCTCCTCGCGTGCGGCCCGCGCCCCCGGGTCCACCGGGCACAGGACCGTGGGAGCAAACCAGAACCCGGGCCCGTCGGGCGCCGATGCCGCGGAACGCCACCGGTGCTCCGTCGTCCACGAACGATCCGACGGTCGCGCGCTGCCCGGCCGAGATGAGCGGGCCCATCTCGGTGTCCTCGGCCAGCGGGTCGCCCACCCGGATGGCGGTCACCGCGCGCTCCAGCCCGCTCATGAACTCGTCCATGGCCTCGCGCTGGACCAGGATCCGCGATCGCGCGCAGCAGTCCTGTCCGGCGTTGCCGAACACCGCGCCGGGCGCCGCCGCGGCGGCCGCGGCCAGGTCAGCGTCGGCGAAGACGACGTTGGGCGACTTGCCGCCCAGCTCCAGGGTGACGCGCTTGATCGTCTGCGCCGCGCCGGCGGCGATCGAGCGCCCGACCTCGGTGGAGCCGGTGAACGCGATCTTGGCCACCCCGGGGTGCTCCACCAGCCGCGCGCCGCACACCGATCCCGGCCCCACCACGACATTGAGCACACCCTCGGGCAGTCCCGCCTCCAGCGCCAACTCGGCGAAGCGCAGCGCGGTCAGCGGCGTGAGCTCGGCGGGCTTGAGCACGATGGTGTTGCCGGCGGCCAGCGCCGGGCCCATCTTCCAGGCCGCGATGGTCAGCGGGAAGTTCCACGGCACGATCAGCCCGACGACGCCGAGGGGCTCGCGCACCGTCCAGGCCTGCCCGCCCGCCACCGGGATGGTGTCACCGAGCAGCCGCTCGGGCGAGCCGGCGTAGTAGCCGAACACCTGGGCGACCATGCCCATCTCCCCGCGTGCGTCACCGATCGGCTTGCCGGCGTTACGCGCCTCGAGCTGGGCCAGTTCCTCCAGGTGCTCTCCGACGACGTCTCGACAGCGCCCGCAGCTGGGCGGCGCGGTCTGACGGCGCGACCGCCCGCCACGCGGGGAAGGCCGCCGCGGCGCGCTGCACCGCGCGATCGACGTCAGAGGCGTCGGCGCGCGGGACCTCCTGGAGCACCGCCTCGGTGGCGGGCTCCAGGACCTCCAGGCTCCCGCTAGGCAAGCTCCGGCCGCCGCAGGGTCGACCACGGTCACGCCGTCCTCGGCGAACTCGATGGTGTGGATCGGGCCCTTGAACGTGTGCCGGGCCGAGGCGTAGTACCAGATCGTCACCGCCAGCATCACGATGATCGTCACCAGCGGCGCGTAGTTGAACGCCGACCAACTGAAGGCACTGTTCCACGGGACCGCGGCGGGGGTGAACGGCAGGCAGAAGATGATCACGCACAGCGCCACCCACACGATGGCGATGACGTTGATCCACTTGTACTTGCGCCCCAGCGTCCACGGGCCGGGCTGGAACGCGTCGCCCATCCGCCATCGCAGGAACACCGGGATCGTGTAGGCGATGTAGAGGCCGATGACCGAGATGGAGGTGACCGCCAGGAACGCCACCGGCAGTCCGGCATGGTTGCCCTTGAACGCCGGGATGGTGATGATGAACGCGAACACGGCCACGAACACCACCGCCCACGTCGGGGTGCTGTGCGCTTGTTGAGCCGCCGCCACAGGTTGTGGCCGGGGACCGCGCCGTCACGTGAGAAGGCGAACGTCATCCGCGCTGGCGCTGGTGACACAGGCCATGCCGCAGAACAGCTGGCCGATGGTGGAGATGACGAGCACCGCCTTGGCCGCCGACGAGGTCAGCGCGGACTCGATGATCGACTGCGAGGTCCCGCCCGCGGCGTCGATCGCCTTGGTGTGCGTGGCGGCGAAGGTCAGTGCCAGCAGCACGAACCAGCCGAACACGGCCGAGTAGAACACCGAGCGCCAGACGCCCTTGGGCGCCGCCATGGCGGCGTCGTGGGTCTCCTCGGAGATGTGCGCCGAGGCGTCATAGCCGGTGATCGTGTACATCGTCAGCAGGAACCCCAGCGGCAGCACGTAGAACCAGTACATGTTGTTGCTGAAGCCCGAGAGGTTCTGACGGTGTCCGAAGACGAAGCCGAAGCTCTGGTGATGGCTGGGCACGGCGACCAGCAGCACGATGATCACCAGCACGCCGATGACGTGCCACCAGACGGAGACCTGGGTGAAGAGGGCCACGAGGTGTGACGGAGAAGATGTTGATCAGCGCGTGCACGATCAGGATCAGCGCGAACAGCACGAACACGTGGTGCAGCGAGGACTGCACGCTGGCGGTGGCGAAGTTGACACCGACGAGGTGCAGGCCGTAGAAGGACAGCGTCGAGTTCAGGAACGTCGCCGCCGCGTAGTCGACCGATGCGGTGACGGCGACCAGCCCCACGAGGTTGAACCAGCCGGTGAACCAACCCCAGCCGGGCGCCGCCCAGCTTGCGAGGACCAGTAGTAGATGCCACCGGCCGTCGGCATCGCCGACGCCAGCTCGGCCATCGAGAACGCCACCAGCAGGATGAACACGCTGATGACCGGCCAGCCGATGGAGATGGCCACCGGGCCGCCGTTGATCCACGCCTGGCCGTAGGTGGTGAAGCAGCCCGCCAGGATCGAGATGATCGAGAACGAGATCGCGAAGTTGGAGAACCCGCTCCACCCGCGCTTGAGCTCCTGCTTGTAGCCCAGCTCGGCGAGACGTTGCTCGTCCGCTGAGAGAGTCTCAGTGCCTGCGCTCATCCGGCCCTCCTCGGGAAAAGGTCTGCTGAATCCGCCCTTCAACGGCGCGCAGAACCATATGGCCGGCGGTGACAGGCCCCACGTCAAGGGCCCACCGGATGGCACGAATCCACTGCCTCGAGGCGGTGTCAGCCGCGCGGCAGCAGCCCGGCGAGCACGTGCTCGGTGCCGCGCAGGTGCTCGGTCATCACCCGCGCGGCCGAGCGCCTCGTCGTGGCGGCGCAGCGCCGCCACCAGCCGCCGGTGCTGGTCGTTGGCGGAGTCCAGCACCTCGGGCGGGTGGGCGATGTGCGAGATCAGCGCGCTCATCGCGCCCTGGATCTCGGTCATCTGCTTGACCAGGCGCGGGCTGCCGGTGAGCTCGGCCAGCCCGACGTGGAAGCGCACGTCGAGCTGGCGGTAGGCGGGGAAGTCGTCGAGCAGGTCGTCGAGCGCCACCACCAGCTCCTCCAGCGCGTCGACTCGCCGCCGGTTGCGCGCGCTCGGCGGCCAGCACCGCGATCCCGACCTCGACCGTCATCCGCCCGTCGCACACGTCGCGCCACTCCGCCAGCACCTCGGGCGACGGCGGCTGGGCCGGCGGCTGGGGATCGGCCACGAACGTCCCGCCGCCCCGGCCGCGGGTGGCGTGCAGGTGGCCGCTCTGCCCGAGGGCGACCAGCGCCTGGCGCAGGGTGGAGCGGGCGATCCCGAGCCGGGCGCACAGCTCGCGCTCGGCCGGCAGGCGCGTGCCCGGCGGCAGCAGGCCCAGCTTGATCGCCGTGCCCGAGGCGGTCGACGGTCTCCTCGAACGCGGTCTGCGAGTGGACAGGGGCGAACACCGCGTCCAGCGAGCCGGCCCTCGTGGTTGATCGCCGCGCTCGTCGCCAGTCGACCCTACCGCGCGGGCGTCGCCCTGCGCACGGGCTCACAGCCGCTCGAAGCCGCGGAAGCGCTCCCAGTCGGTGACGGCGGCCTCGAAGGCCGCGAGCTCGACGTCGGCCGCGTTGACGTAGTGGTCGACGACCTCGTCGCCGAACGCGCGCCCGTGACACCTCGCTGGTGGCGAACAGGTCCCGGGCCTCGCGCAGCGTCGTGGGCAGCCGCGGCTTGTCGGTGGCCTTATAGGCGTTGCCCTCGTACATCGGGCTCGAGCTCGAGCTTGGTGTCCACGCCGTGCAGCCCGGCGGCGATGATCGCGCTGAGCGCCATGTACGGGTTGAGGTCCGAGCCGCCGGCGCGCAGCTCGAAGCGCAGCCCCTGCCCGTGGCCGACCACGCGCAGCGCGCAGGTGCGGTTGTCGCTGGCCCCAGGCGACCGTGGTCGGGGCGAACGACCCCTCCACGAAGCGCTTGTAGGAGTTGATGTTCGGGCGCCAGCAGCAGCGTCAGCTCGCGCAGGCAGGCGAGCTGGCCGGCCAGGAAGGACTCGAACACCGCCCGTCGCGAGGCAAACACGTTGCGCCCGTCGTCGTCGGCGAGCGAGAAGTGGATGTGGCACGAGCTGCCCTCGCGCTCGTCGAACTTGGCCATGTAGCTGATCGCCATCCCCTCCTGGGCGGCGATCTCCTTGGCGCCGTTCTTGTAGATCGCGTGGTCGTCGGCGGTGCGCAGCGCGTCGGCGTAGTGGAAGTTGATCTCGTGCTGGCCGAAGTTGCACTCGCCCTTGGAGTTCTCGACGGCCATCCCGGCGCCCTCCATGGCGTTGCGGATGCGGCGGATCAGCGGCTCGATCCGCGCGGTGCCGAGCAGCGAGTAGTCGACGTTGTAGAGGTTGGCCGGCTCGAGGTTGCGGTAGGCCTTGTGCCACGCCGACTCGTAGGTCTCGCGGAACACCATGAACTCGAGCTCGGTGCCGGCGTTGGCGCTCCACCCGCGCTCGGCCAGCCGCGCCAGCTGGCGGCGCAGGATCTGGCGCGGCGAGGCGACGACGTCGGAGCCGTCCTCCCAGCGCCAGGTCGCAGAGGACCATCGCGGTGCCCTCCTGCCACGGGACCGAGACGCAGCGTGGCCAGGTCGGGCTTGAGCACGAAGTCGCCGTAGCCGCGCTCCCACGAGGACATCGCGTAGCCGTCGACGGTGTTCATCTCGACGTCGACCGCGAGCAGGTAGTTGCAGCCCTCGGCGCCGTGCTCGACGACCTCCTCCACGAAGTGGCGGGCCGTCAGGCGCTTGCCCTGCAGGCGGCCCTGCATGTCGCACAGGGCGATCAGCACGGTGTCGATCTCGCCGGCCTCGACCCGGCTGCGGAGCTCCTCGAGCTTCATCCCACCACCCTCCGAAGTCCGTTGGCGAGGCCGTCGCGTGAACCCAGACGGCCTCTCGTGGCGCGAAGGTATAGGAACCAGGCCTTAAACGCTAGGGTCCCGACCTGGATGGCCGAGTCTGATCAGCATCGTCGACCGTCTGGCCGCCCGACTCGGGACCGGTGGCGGGCGAGCCCGTGCCCCTGGACGGCGGCATCACCAACCGCAACTTCCGCGTCCGCTTCGGCGAGCGCGACTGCGTGCTGCGCCTGCCCGGGCGCGACACCGAGCTGCTGGGGATCGACCGCGCCGCCGAGCGCGTGGCCACCGAGCGCGCCGCCGCGCTGGGGATCGCCCCGCCGCTCATCGCCGCCGACGACGAGTGCATGGTCACCGAGTGGCTCGCCGGGCGCGCCGATCGACGGCGACCGGCTGCGCGCCGACCCGTCGAGCGCCGCGCGCGCGCTGCGCGCGTTCCACGACTCCGGGCTGCAGCTGCCGGTGCGCTTCTGGATCCCGGACCTGCTCGACCGACTACGCGCGGATCGTCGCGCGAGCGCGGCGGCGAGCTCGCCCGGCGAGTACCGCCGCACCCAGGAGCTCGTCGCCCGCGTCGCCGCAGGTGCTGCCGCTCACCGAGCCGGTCCCCTGCCACAACGACCTGCTGCCCGGCAACGTCCTGGCCGCGCGACGCCGATCCCGGCCACGCGCTGCTGGTCGACTGGGAGTACGCCGGGATGGGCCACCCGTACTTCGACCTCGGCAACCTCGCGGTCAACAACGAGTTCGACGAGGCCGCCCAGGACCGCCTGCTCGAGGCCTACTTCGACGCAGCCGCCGACGGCCGGGCGCCGGGCCGCCTTGCGGCTGATGATGCTCGTCTCCGACGCCCGCGAGGCGGCCTGGGGCGTGGTCCAGGGCTCGATCTCCGAGCTGGACTTCGACTTCGCCGACTACGCGCACCAGCACTTCGCGCGGCTGGAGCGCAATGCCTCTGACCCCCGACTGGAGGAGTGGATGCGTGCCGCGACCCCGTGAGCTTCCCGACCGCGCCCGCGTCGTCATCATCGGCGGCGGGGTCGGAGGGGCCTCGATCGCCTACCACCTCGCCCAGCTGGGCGAGCGCGACGTCGTGCTGGTGGACCGCAACGAGCTGACCAGCGGCTCGACCTTTCACTCCGCCGGGCTGGTGGGCCAGCTGCGCGGGCAGCGTGTCGCTGACGCGGATGATGATGGACTCGGTGGCGCTGTACCGGACGCTGGACTGCGGCTGGGTGGAGTGCGGCGGGATCCGCCTGGCCTGCACCGAGGAGCGCGAGCAGGAGGTCATGCGCCAGGTGGCGTGGTCGCGAGACGTTCGGGCTGCCGCTGGAGCTGCTGTCGGCCGCAGGAGGCCCAGGCGCTGTTCCCGCTCATGGTCACCGACGGCGTGCGGTGCGCGTCCTACCTGCCCACCGACGGCTACCTGGACCCGTCGCTGCTCACCTACGCGCTGGTCGACGGCGCGCGGCGCGGGGGCTGCCAGGTGTTCACCCACACGCGCGTGCACGATGTCGTGGTCACCGAGGGGCGCGTGCGCGGCGATCAAGACCGAGTGGGGCGACATCGAGGCCGAGGTGGTGGTCAACGCCGGCGGCATGTACGCCGCCGAGATCGGCCGCCTGGCCGGGGTGCGGGTGCCGGTCATCCCGTTCGCGCACGAGTACCTGGTGACCCAGCCCTTTCTGGAGAGGCGACGGACGCGTCCGGGCGGGGACATGGTGCACCTGCCGACCCTGCGCGACCCCGACAACCTCATCTACTTCCGCGAGGAGGGCGCGGGACTCGTCATGGGCGGCTACGAGCGCCACAGCGCGCCGTGGTTCCTGGACGAGCACGAGGTCGACCGCATCCCGCCCGACTTCAACGGGCGACTGCTGGAGGAGGACTGGCCGCGCTTTGAGGAGATCGCCAGCAACTCGTCCAAGCGCGTGCCCGCCATGGAGGACGTCAAGGTCACGCGGCTGATCAACGGCCCCGAGGCGTTCACCCCCGACAACGAGTTCTGCCTGGGCGAGACCGACGTCCGCGGCCTGTTCGTGGCCGCCGGCTTCTGCGCCCACGGCCTCGCCGGCGCCGGCGGGATCGGCAAGGTGATGGCCGAGTGGATCGTCGCCGGCGAGCCGTCGCTGGACGTCTGGGAGATGGACATCCGCCGCTTCGGCCCCCAGTATCGGTCGCCGCGCTACACGCTGGCGCGCGCCAAGGAGGTCTATGAGACCTACTACGACATCCGCTACCCGGGCCACGAGCGCCAGGCGGGGCGTCCGCTGCGCACCTCGAGCGCCTACGCCTGGCACCGCGAGCACGGCGCCGCCTTCGGGGAGAAGTCCGGCTGGGAGCGCGTCAACTGGTATGAGTCCAACGCCGCGCGCGGGGACGAGAGCCTGCGCCCGCGCGGTTGGGCGGGGCGCCACTGGTCCCCGGCGATCGGCGCCGAGGCGATGGCCACCCGCGACCACCGCCGGGCTGTTTGACGAGTCCTCATTCGCCAAGCTCGAGGTGTGCCGGTCCGGGCGCGGCACGGTTGCTCGAGCGGCTGTGTGACAACCGGGTGGCCGGCGACGTCGGACGCGATCACCTACACGCAGATGCTCAACCGCCGCGGCGGGATCGAGTGCGACTTCACCGTGACCCGCGTGGCGTCCGAGACCTTCCAGATCGTCACCGGCACCGCGTTCGGCAACCACGACGCCGCCTGGATCCGCCGCCACCTGCCCCACGACGGCTCGGTGACCCTGTCGGACGTCACCTCCCGATGGGCCTGCTTTGCCCTGTGGGGGCCCAAGGCGGCAGAGATCCTGCGCCCGCTCACGCCCGACCCGCTGGACTTCGGCTACATGCGGATGCGTGAGATCGCCGTCGGGGACGTCCCCGTGCGGGCCCTGCGGGTCACCTTCGTCGGCGAGGCGGGCTGGGAGCTCTACTGCCCCACTGAGTACGGCGCCGGGCTGTGGCGCGCGCTGTGGGAGGCAGGGCGGCCCCACGGCCTGGTCGCCGGCGGCTACCGCGCCATCGACGCGCTGCGCCTGGAGAAGGGCTACCGGGTGTGGGCCGCCGACATCACGCCCGACGAGACGCCGCTGGAGGCCGGGCTGGACTTCTGCCTGCGCGATGACCGCTCCTTCGTCGGCGCCGACGCGCTGAGCGATCCCGAGCGCCGGCTGCGCTGCGTGGTGTTGGAGGATCCGCGATCGGTGGCGCTGGGCAACGAGCCGGTCCGGGTCGGAGAGGAGATCTGCGGGCGGGTGACCACCGGGGGCTACGGCTACGCGGTGGAGCGCTCGATCGCCTACGCCTATCTGCCCACCGAGCACGGCATCGGCACCGAGGTCCACATCAACATCTTCGGCCAGTGGGTCGCCGGGGAGGTCATGGCCGAGCCCCTGTTGGACCCCGAGGGCGCGCGGATGCGCGCGCTGGGCTGAGAACGAGTCCACCCGCCGGCCTCACTGGCCCGCCCGGCCGCCCGCCCGCCGGCCATCCCAGGGCTGACGTTTTGAGCTTGCATCTACAGCCCAAAGGGATAGGATCGCTGGTCTCGTGACGTGGGGATTCTTGTGGCTGATGCTGGCGCTCAAGTTGCCGATTGCGGCGCTCATCTACCTCGTGTGGTGGGCGATCAAGCAGGAGCCCGAGGACGAGACCTCCTCTGACGACGATGGCGGCATCAAGCGCCACCGCCCGCACCCGCGCCAGCCGTTCCCGCGCCGCCCGCGGCGCGGCCCGCACGGCGACCCCGCCCCGCACCCGCCGGCACGGGTCCGCACCGTTCGCGCCCGCGCCCGCACCGTCGGGCACTGAGCATCGACGCGACCTGCGTCGCTGTCAGACTTGCCGCTCATGAACGGTGAGAGCGCAGATTCAGTCCGTGCCGGCACGGGCCAGGACGCCGCGGTTTCGGTGCTCTCCGATGGCACGATCACCCGCCTGGTGCACGAAGGCCGCATCCGCATCGACCCGTGGGACCCGGGGCTGGTCCAGCCCGCCAGCGTGGACCTGCGGCTCGGGGACTCCTTCCGCGTCTTTCACAACCACCGCGCGACCGCCATCGACCTGCGCCAGCCCCCGGAGAACCTCACCGAGGAGGTCGTGGTCCCCGAGGGCGAGTCGTTCGTCATCCACCCCGGCGAGTTCTGCCTTGGGCGCACGCTGGAGTGGGTGGAGCTCCCCGACGACATCGTGGCCCGGATCGAGGGCAAGAGCAGCCTGGGGCGGCTGGGCCTCATCGTCCACGCCACCGCCGGCTTCTGCGACCCGGGCTGGAAGGGCACGCTGACGCTGGAGCTCAACAATCTCACCCGCGTGCCCATCATCCTGCACCCCGGGCTGGAGATCGCCCAGCTCTCGTTCATGATGCTCGACCGCCCTGCGCTGCGGCCCTACGGCAGCCCCGATCTGGGCAGCCACTACCAGGGCCAGCGTGCCGCCACGGCCAGCCGCTACCGGTCCGGGCGGGTGGAGGGGCAGGTGGGGACCGATTCATGATTTTGGATAGTCTCGGGGCCAAGCGATGTCCGCCCTGCTGCTGATCACCGCCGCCGACGAGCCCTCCAAGGTGCCGTTCTTCATCATCGGCGGAGCGCTGGCCATCTACGCGGTCATCCTGTCCACGCTGGGCATCCAGCGCCCGAGCTTCGCCTCCACCCGCGCCGGTGAGCGCGGCGTGATCGCGCTCACCGCGGTGTTTGCCGTCGTCGCGGTCGCCACCGCCATCCTCACCTCTTGACCCTCGCGAGCGACGCGGCGAAGGCCGCGTGGCGGTGTGGGGGACGGCCGGCGGTGGGTAAGTAAAGTCTGAAATCGCAAGGTCGTCGAAGCCGTGTTGACTCACAGGCGGCCGTCGGCAACCGCGTCAAGGAGCGCTATGACCACCGAGATTCAGCAAGAGACGGACGGGGGCGGCGTAGCGACGTCTGCCGGCACCCTCACCGTCACCGATAACCGGACCGGCAAGCAGTACGAGATCCCGATCGAGGACAACACGATCCGGGCGACCGAGCTGCGCAAGATCAAGACCAACGACGACGACTTCGGCTTGATGACCTACGACCCCGCCTACATGGCGACGGCGTCGTGCCGGTCGGCGATCACCTACATCGACGGCGAGAAGGGCATCCTCGAGTACCGCGGGTATCCGATCGAGCAGCTGGCGGAGAAGTCCAGCTACCTCGAGGTCGCCTACCTGCTCATCCACGGCGAGCTGCCCACCCAGCAGCAGCTCAACGAGTGGGATCACCTGATCACGATCCACACCTTCGTGCACGAGAACGTCAAGGAGTTCATGCAGGGGTTCCGCTACGACGCGCACCCCATGGGCATGCTCCTGGCCTCCGTCGGCGCGCTGTCGACGTTCTACCCCGAGGCGGCGGCGATCAAGGACCCCGACAGTCGCTACCTGCAGGTCATCCGCCTCCTGGCCAAGATGCCGACGCTGGCGGCGTTCTCCTACCGCCACAACCGCGGCATGCCCTACGTGTACCCGGACAACGACCTCAGCTACGCGGGCAACTTCCTGTCGATGATCTACAAGATCGCCGAACTCAAGTACGAGCCCGACCCACGGCTCGAGCACGCGCTCGACGTGCTGTTCATCCTGCACGCCGATCACGAGCAGAACTGCTCCACGAGCGCGGTCCGCAGCGTCGGCTCCTCCCAGGTCGATCCCTACTCCGCGGTGGCCGCGGGCGTCGCCGCCCTCTACGGGCCGCTGCACGGCGGCGCCAACGAGGCGGTGCTGCGGATGCTCAAGCGCATCGAGACCACGGAGAACATCCCCGACTTCATCAAGGGGGTCAAGAACGGCGACGAGCGTCTGATGGGCTTCGGCCACCGGGTCTACAAGAACTTCGACCCGCGGGCCAAGATCATCAAGAAGGCGGTGGACGAGGTCTTCGAGGTGACGGGCAAGAACCCGCTGCTGAACATCGCCACCGAGCTGGAGAAGATCGCGCTCGAGGACGACTACTTCGTCAGCCGCAAGCTGTACCCCAACGTCGACTTCTACTCCGGCCTGATCTACGAGGCTCTCGGCATGCCGGTCGAGATGTTCCCGGTGCTGTTCGCGATCGGGCGCACCAGCGGCTGGATCGCCCAGTGGCTGGAGATGATCGACGACCCCGAGCAGAAGATCGCCCGGCCGCGCCAGATCTACACCGGCGGCCGCGGCCTCGACTACGTCCCCATCTCAGAGCGGCCGTAGAGCTCCACCATTGCGAGCCGAGCCCTGGGCGGCCGACGCCCGGGGCTCGAGTCCGCCGCGACTCTGATGGCCAAACGCACGTCAGGCGTGCATTTCGCCATCAGCGTGCTCAGTGACCGAAGCCACATTGGCGCCACAGATGGCCGCGTAGCCTCTATGGGGTGGATCTCTATGGCCTCTCGGACGGACGCGTCATCATCATCCGGCCCATCCGGGCCGACGACGTGGAGCGGCTGCGCGCGGCCCACGGCCGGCTCTCGGCGTTGACGCGCTACCGGCGCTTCATGACGGCCAAGCCCTACCTCAGCGACGCCGACGCGACCTACCTGACCCACATCGACGGCTGGGACCACTTCGCGCTCGTCGCGACCTTCGCCGAGCAGGAGGGCGACGACGCGGCGCCGATCATCGCCGTGGCACGGTTCGTGCGCACGCCCGAGGATGCCGCCACCGCGGAGTTCGCGATCGTCGTCGGCGATGACTGGCAGGGGCAGGGCGTCGGCCGCGAGCTCATGGGCCGCCTCGTCGACGCCGCCATCACCCGCGGGGTGGCGCGCTTCGAGGCCACCATGCTCGCCGACAACGTCGCCATCCAGCGCCTGTCGGAGCGCTTCGCCGCCGGGCCGCTGCGCCGCCGGCGCCGGGGCAACACGTTCGAGGTGCGCTTCGACCTGCCCACCCGGGCTCCGGTGGCCCCACCGGCCCCTGAGCCCGTGGGCGTGCCTGCGATGATCGCCGGGTGCGCTGGAAGCTGACCGAACGCGCCGGACCCAAGGTGCGGCGGTCCTCGTTTGCCGACATGGGCGGGGCGCTGGACGCGCTGGAGTCGCGCGGACGCGAGCTGGCCGAGACGGCTCCGGACGAGGCGGTGGACGTCAAGTACAAGCGGTTCGAGCCTGCGCAGCAGGTGCTGGCGCGCCTGGAGCTCGCCGGGCCCGAGCGCTTCGTGCCCAGCGTGCGAGCCGGCGTCGACGTGCGCGGCGACGGCTCGGTGGAGGCCTTTCGCGGGCGGGTGCGGCGCGAGATCATCGCCGAGCAGCGGGGCGAGTCGCCGTACGCGGCACTGCGGCGCGTGTTGAGCCAGGATTGACGCGCGCGTTGAGCCAGGGTTAAGACCGTCGGGCCGCGTTTAGAGAGCGGACACCACGGGCACCACGGGTTCCGGTCGCATCAGACGACCCAGGGATCGGGAGCCCACATAACGCGTGATGGCAGGCTTCGGAGGCCGCTCATGAACCCGATTTCGGTGCCTCGTACTCGACTCTTGGGCAGAGTGGCCGCGCTCGTGTGCGCGCTGACGCTCTTCGCTGCGCTCGCCTCGGTTGCGCACGCGCCCACCGCCTCCGCCGCCGCGCCGGCTCCGTCCTGCCCGTGGCTCGATCAGTCCCTGTCGGTGAGCACGCGCGTCCACATGCTGCTCTCGCAGATGACGCTGGCGGACAAGATCACCGTCGTCACCGGTGCCGGCTTCAGCGAGCCCTACGTGTTCTTCACCAACGGGATCCCGAGCCTGTGCCTCCCGCCGATGGGCGAGGAGGACGGGCCGCTCGGCGTCGGCGACGGTCTCACCGGCGTGACCCAGCTTCCCGCGGCGGTATCGCTGGCGGCCACCTTCGACAACTCGCTGGCCCGTCAGTACGGCCAGGTCCTCGGCTCCGAAGAGCACGGCAAGGGCGCGATGGTCAACCTCGGGCCGACCGTGAACATCGACCGGGATCCGCGCTGGGGACGATCGTTTGAGGCGTTCACCGAGGATCCCTTCCTCAACGGGGCGATGGCGGTATCGGAGATCGACGGGGTCCAGAGCGAGGGCGAGATGTCGCAGGTCAAGCATCTCGCGGTCTACAACCAGGAGACCAATCGCAACACTCCCGCCGACAACGCGATCATCAGTCAGCGGGCCGAGCACGAGATCTACGAGCCGGCGTTCTGGGCCGCCACCAACAAGGCCAAGGCGTCCTCGGTGATGTGCGCCTACAGCTTGATCAACGGCCAGTTCGCGTGCCAGAACCAGGACCTGATGCAGAGCACCCTGAATACGCGCTGGGGGTTCCCGGGGTTCGTCACGTCGGACTTCCAGGCGATGCATTCGACCGTGCAATCCGCCGACGCGGGGACCGACCAGGAGATGCCGGCGCCCCAGTTCTACGGCTCGGCGCTCGAGACAGCCGTGCAACAGGGCCAGGTCAGCATGGCCACGCTCAACCAGATGGTGCGCCGGATCACGCGCGAACTGTTCCGCTTCAACGAGTTCAACAACCCGCCGACCGGAACGACGAGCACGGTCGTGACCACGCCGGCTGACCAGGCGATCTCAAACCAGGTCGCCGAGGCAGGGACGGTACTGCTCAAGAACAGCGGCAACACGCTCCCGCTGCAGACCAAGGGCGCAAAGTCGGTGGCCGTGATCGGGCCGGCCGCCTCGGCGGCGACGACCGACACGGGCGGCGGCAGCGCCTTCGTCACGGCCCCCTCCAGCGTGACGCCGTTGCAGGGCATCCAGGCCGCGGCCGGCGCCGGAACGAGCGTCAACTACACCCAGGGGCTGCCGACCGACACCTCGCTGTCGCCGATCCCGAGCTCCGCGCTGACTCCGGCGTACGCACCTACCGGCAGCGGCGGCAGCTACACCGGCACGCTCACCGCGCCCGAGACGGGCACCTTCGTGCTGGCGTTCAGCAACCCGGGCAACTTCTCGGTCACCAACCTGTCCCTGGACGGCAAGCTCATCCTCGCCAACCCCGGCACGCCGCCGATCTCGACGTACTCGGTCGCGGTCAACCTGCGCCAGGGCCAGACCTACACCCTCACCCTCAACGGCGGCGGGCCGTCGGCCAACCTCAGTTGGGCCAAACCGTCGGATCTCGCCCCTGGGATCCAGCAGGCCGTCGCCGCGGCCAAGTCGGCGTCGACGGCGGTGGTGGTCGTCTCTGACGACACCGAGTCCGAGGCCGCGGACCGCCCCGGCCTGAACCTGCCATCGGCGCAGGACGAATTGATCTCCAGCGTGGCCGCGGCCAACCCGCACACGGTGGTGGTGGTCGACGCGGGAGCACCCGTGGCGATGCCATGGCTGCACAGCGTTGCCTCGGTCCTCTACGCCTGGTACCCCGGCGAGAGCAACGGCACCGCGTTGGCCTCGGTCCTCTTCGGCCAGACCGACCCGAGCGGCCACCTGCCGGTCACCTTCCCGCAGAGCCTCGACCAGGTCCCGGCATCGACCCCGCAGCAGTTCCCGGGCGTCAACGGGCAGGTCGACTACTCCGAGGGGATCGACGTCGGCTATCGCCACTACGACGCCGCCGGCGAGACTCCGCTGTTCCCGTTCGGGTTCGGCCTCTCCTACACGCACTTCGCGTACTCACACCTCAGGATCACGCCTGGCTCGGTGCAGAACGCGAGCTCCAACCCGGGCACGACCGCCTGCAAGTGCAACGGGCAGTCGACGCACGAGGTCACCGTCTCGGCGACCGTCACCAACACCGGCAAGGTCGCCGGCGCGGACGTCGCCCAGCTGTATCTCGGCGACCCCAGAGTGGCCGATGAGCCGCCGCGTCAGCTCAAGGGCTTTGATCGCGTGCATCTCGCGCCGGGAGAGTCCAAGACGGTGCAGTTCACGCTCAACGGCCACGACCTCTCCTACTGGGACGATGCCGCCAACGGCTGGGTTCTGCCCGACGGGCGCTTCGGCGTGTTCGTCGGCGACTCGTCAGCGCCGAGTGACCTGCCTCTACAGGGCGACGTCAGCGTCGTGCGCACCGTCGGCGCGCGCTACGTGACCGTGTCGGCGCGACCGACCATCGATGCGGGCAGCACCACGACGGTCAGCGCCAAGCTCGTCAACGACGGTGACTTCGCGCTCCCGCAGGCCCAGTTCACGCTCAACGTGCCCTCCGGGTGGACGGCGAGCAGACCTGGCCCGGTGACGATCGCGCCCGGCCACACCGTCATTGAGAACTTCCGTGTGACGGTGCCCGCCGGCGCCAAGACCGGCACGCAGACGCTCACTGTCGACGTGACCTCGCGCACCGGTTCGGCGTTGGTCCAGGGATCGACCACGACGGTCGTGCCGTTCGCGTCCATGAAGGCGGCCTACAACAACATCGGGATCAGCGACGACTCCAACGAGGCGGCCGCCAACTACGACGATGTCGGCGACAGCTTCTCGGCGCAGAAGCTGGCGGCGGGCGCCCCCAACGCGCTCACCCCAGGAGGCAACGTGACCATCGGTCAGACGACGTTCACGTGGCCTGATGTGCCGGCGGGTGCGCCGGACAACGTCGTCACCGGCGGCCAGACCGTCGACCTTTCGGGTCACGGCACGGACCTCGGGTTCCTCGGGTCAAGCCAGAACGGCACGGCGAGCGGAACCGTCACGGTCAACTACACCGACGGCTCGAGTCAGTCGTTCAACCTCAACATGGCCGACTGGTTTGCCAACGCAGCGGCGGTGGGAGACCAGATCGCCACCACCACCTCGAGCTGGAACTTCCAGAGCAACTCGCTCGGCCCGCACCCGGTGAGCGTGTATTTCGCCTCGGTGCCCCTCCAGCAGGGCAAGACCGTGCAGTCGGTGACGCTGCCGATCCTGAACCTGGCCGGCGGGACCACCGCGATGCACATCTTCGCGATGGCGATCGGGAACGGCACCCCCACCATGGGCGCTCCGTTCCCCTCGCTCGCCGCGGCCTATGACAACGCTGGGATCAGCGACAACTCCAATCCGGCAGCCGCCGACTTCGATGGCACCGGCGAGAGCTTCTCGGCGCAGGCGCTGGCGGCCGGGACGCCGACCGCGCTCACCGCCGGCGGTCCGGCGACGATCGGCGGGGTGCCGTTCACGTGGCCGACCCCCGTCGGCGCACCCGACAACGTGATCGCCGACGGCCAGATCATCGACATGTCGGGCTCGGGTGACGAACTCGGCTTCCTCGGCGCCGCCGGCTTCGGTGCGGCGACCGGGAGCGGCACGATCACCTACACCGACGGGACCACCCAGCCCTACAGCATCTCGATGGCCGATTGGTTCAACAATGCTCCGGTGAGCGGCGATCAGATCGCCACCACCACCTCGAGCTGGAACTTCTCGGGCAGCGGGCAGACCCCGCACATGGTGAGCGTGTACTTCGCCTCGGTTGCGCTCCAGCCGGGCAAGACCGTTGCGTCGGTGACGCTGCCGACGGTTGGCAGCGGGGTCGGAAATGGCATCAACGCGATGCACATCTTCTCGATCGGGATCGGCCACGGGACCCCGACGAGCGGCGCGTCCTCGTCGCTCGTCGCGGCAACGGATCAACCGAACACGCGAGGGGAGGCCCACTTCAAGGCACGCCGGTGATCGGAGCCGTCGGCGAGCGATCGAGCGCGGGACGGGCCGTTCGCTCAGAGGACCAGGGTCTGCCCGTGGCGGCGCAGCCAGCGCGAGTGCTCGCGGTAGTCCGGGCACCAGCGCTCGAGCGCCGCCCAGAACCGGGGCGAGTGGTCCATCACCTCCAGGTGGCAGACCTCGTGCCAGACGACGTAGTCCAGGACCTCCTCGGGCGCCAGCAGCAGCCGCCAGTTGAAGCTCATCGCGCCACCGCGCGAGCAGCTCGCCCAGCGGGTGCGCTGCCCGCGGATGGTCAGCTTGGAGTAGGGGAGGCCCGCGAGGGCGCACGCTCGGTCAAGGCGGGGGGCGATCTCGGCGCGCGCCGCGCGCCGGTACCAGCGCTCCAGCGCGGGCTTGCGCTCGGCCCCGGCCGGCACCAAGAGCACGGCGCCGCGGCGATGCACCCGCGTGCGCCTCGGCTCGGTGCGCACGTGCAGTAGCTCGCCCAGATAGGGGACCGCCTCTCCGCGCGCCGCCACCGCCGCCTGCGCGTGGGCGAGCTCGCCCAGACGCCGGCGGATCCAGGGCTCGAGCTCGCGGACGGCCGCTGCCGCCTCGCGGGCCGCGGCCCGCCGGGGCAGGACCACCTCGACCCCGTCGGCGTCGACGTTGACGCGGACGCGCCGCGCCCGCTCCGAGCGCCTGACCCGGTACTCGATCTCCCGCCTGTACTCGCTCTCCGGCATGACCTTGATTGAGAGTACGGTCCAGTGCCGACATGCCGTCGTTTCCGGACCCGACCGGCCTCACCACGGCGGTGGTGGCACTGCGCCTCGCCGCCGAGCGCGACATCCCCGAGGTCCTCATCGCCCACCAGGACGACCCCGACCTCCACCGTCGTCTCGGGCTCGCGCGCCCTCCCAGCGGGGCCGAGCTGGGACGCCGCGTCGAGGGCGAGCCCGCCGACCGTGCGACGGGCGCCGCGCTGTGGTTGACCGTCGTCGCCGCGGGTGACGACGAGTGCATCGGCCAGATCGACGTCCACGATGTCGATTGGGATCACTCGCGAGCCGAGCTGGGGATCTGGACCGCCCCGGCCCACCGTGGCCGTGGCGTCGCCACCGATGCGCTGCGGCTGATCGGCCGGTGGCTGGTGAGCGAGTGCGGCCTGGCTCGCGTCCAGCTCATGACCGACCCCGACAACGTGGCGCTGATCGCGGCGGCGCGCGCGGCCGGGTTCGCCGAGGAGGGGGTCCTGCGGGGCTACCTGCGCGAGCACGGCCAGCGGGTGGACATCACGATGCTGTCCTTGGTGGCCGCCGGCCCGGTGACGGGAGCCGGATGACTGCGTACCGGGTGACTCTCCCACCGGGCGTCCGCCAGCCCTTTGAGGTCTACGTCAACGGCGTGCCCCAGGAGCTCGGCACTGACTATCGCGTCTCTGAGGGAGAGCTGCTCTTCGAGCGCGAGCTGGTGCGCCAGAAGCTCGGCCGCTGGGCCTGGTTCTGGGGCTTTTGGGGGATCGGGACCTACAAGCGCCAGGATGATGTCGACGTGCGCTACGAGGTCAACGGGCAACCGATGGTCGCCCACGCGCTGAAGATCACTCCTCCGCCGGAGTGACCGCGCTCACGCCGCCGCGGTCTTGACCACCTCGCGCGCCACCCACGGGCGGTGCACGCGCAGGGCCGAGAGGATCGCCCGCGTCGCGTGCGATTTGTTGAGCGTGTAGAAGTGGACTCCCGGCGCCCCCCGCGCCAGCAGCTCGGCGCACTGCAGCGTCGCGTAGGAGACGCCGAGCTGGAGTACCGCATCGGGGTCGTGCGAGCGCCACTCGAGCGCCTCGAGCAGGCCCGGGGGGATGGTCGCCCCGCACATGCCGGTGACGGTCTTGATCTGGCGCAGGTCGGTGATCGGCATGACCCCGGGGATGATCGGGACGTCGATGCCCGCCGCGCGGGCCTCGTCGACGAAGCGGAAGTACAGCTCGTTGTCGAAGAACAGCTGCGTGACGAGGAAGGAGACGCCGTTGTCGATCTTGTCCTTGAGGAAGTGCAGGTCGTGGGCCAGGTCGGGGGCCTCGGGATGGACCTCGGGGAAGCACGCGCCGCCGATGCAGATGTCGTGATCGGTGTGGATGAGCGCCGCCAGTTCGGTGGAGTACTGCAGCCCGCCCGGGTGCGCCTTCCACTCGCTCTCACCGCGGGGCGGATCGCCGCGCAGCGCCAGGATGTTGTCGATCCCCGCCTGGCGCATGTCGGCGATGATGTCCGACAGCTCCTCGCGCGTGGACCCCACGCAGCTGAGGTGGGCCATGGCCTCGATGCCCAGCTCCTGTTTGATCCACTTGGTCAGCTCCAGCGTGCGCCCGCGCGAGGTGCCGCCGGCCCCGTAGGTCACCGACACGAAGGACGGCTCGAGCTGCCGCAGCGACTCCAGCGCCAGGCCCAGCACCCGTTCGCCGGCGTCGCTCTTGGGCGGGAAGAACTCGAAGGAGAAGATCGGCTCGTCGGCCTGCTCCAGGATCTGATCGATGCGCATGCGGGGCAGCGTACCAACCTTGACAAGGTTGTGTCAAGGTTAGGGATCGGGTGCGCTGGACGAGCGGGATGCGATCGCGGTCGGGGTCAGGTGGCCCGCCACCGCTCGACGTCTCCGTCGGGCTCGGCGCGCACGCGGCCCTGAGCCTCCAGGTGGCGCAGGTAGGAGAGGGTCTCGGAGAGAAACCACGTGGCGTTGCGGACGCCGACGGGCTGGTCGTAGACGGCGGGCAGGATCTCCAGCGCCGTCTTGGCCTCGGTGCGGACCGCCCCGAGCACGGCGTCGAGCCGCTCGGCCACGAGCGCGCGGTTGCCCTCGATGTGCCCGTGGACGTCGACGAACGGCTTGCCGTGCCCCGAGAGGGCCAGGCGGGCGTCGAGCACATCGACCGTGTCCAGGGAACCCAGGAACTCGCCGACCGGGTCGGGGCTGTTGCCGTAGTCGTAGAACAGCGAGATCCGGCCCAGGACGTGGTCTCCCGAGATGAGGATCCGGCGCTCGGGCTGGTACAGGCAGACGTGCGAGGGCGCGTGGCCGGGCGTCTCGTAGACGCTCCACGCTCCGAGGTCGGTCTCGATGGTCACGCCATCGACGAGCGCGCGGTCGGGCTCCACCACCTTGGCGATGCCCGAGGGGAAGTTCTTGGCCTGCTCGGCGTAGGCGGCCAGCGCCTGCGGGGGCACGCCGCTCTGGCGCCCGACCTCCAGCCGCCGGGCCAGCGCCGCCTCCGGGTCGCCGGCGCTCCGCGTCGCGTGCGCGTGGTTGGGGTGCATCCACAGCTCGCAGCCGGCGCGCTCCATGATCGGCGCCGCCTGGCCCCAGTGGTCGGAGTGGGCGTGGGTGCAGGCCAGCAGCCGCACGTGCTCCAGGCGCAGGTTGACCTGGTCCATGGCCCGCTCGAGCTGGGCCAGGCTGCCCGGCTCGTGCATTCCGGTATCCACCAGCACGATCCCCGATCCCGACGCGATCGCCCACGCGTTGCAATGGGGGACGCCCGGCCACGGCAGCGGCAGCCGCAGCCGCCACAGCCCGGGGAGCACGCGCTCACCGCGTCCCAGCTCTTTTTGGCGCGTCGTCGGAGGCACGGCCCGTGACGATATTGGCGACGCGTAGACTGCGGCGCCTTGGCCAGCACCTCGGACATCGCCAAGCGCTACTTCGCCGCGCTGAGCGGGCACGATCTCGACGCCGCCGTCGCCTGCTGGAAGCGCGGGGTCGATCGATCGATTCGTCGGCGGGCAGGACCTGGTGGCGCCGGAGGGGGTCCGCGCCTACTTCGGAGAGCTGTTCGCCGCCTTCCCCGACTTCGAGCTCGAGGTGGTGGAGCTCACCACGGCGCGCAGCCGGACGGCCGTGCGCTGGCGCGCCCACGGGACGTTCGCCGGTCCGGGCAGCTTCCAGGGCTTTGCCCCCAACCACGCGCGCATCGCCATCGAGGGCTGCGACGTCATCACCGTGGCCGACGAGCTGATCGTCCACAACGACGCCTACATCGACAGCGGCGATCTCGCCCGCCAACTCGGCCTGCTGCCCGCCGCCGGCTCGCTCGCCGAGGTGCGGCTGACCCGGGTGGCCAACGGCCGCACGCAGGTTGATGCGAGCGGTGCACGGCGTCGTGACCGAGCCGGTGGCCGACGGCGTCTGGGTCGTCCGCGGCGGCTTCCCGATCAAAGCGATGAACGTCTACCTCATCCGCGACGGCGACGGGGTCACGGTGTTCGACGCCGGCATCGAGGCCATGGGCCAGGCGCTGCGCGCGGTGTGCGCCCAGCACGGCGGCGCCCGCCGGGTGGTCCTCGGCCACGCCGACCCCGACCATCGTGGCGCTGCACCGGCGCTCGGCGTGCCCGTCTTCTGTCATCCCCTCGAGCGCGATACGGCGGTCAAGGAGAAGCCGCTGCGCGACTACTGGGACATGGGCAAGCTCCGTCCCTACGCTCGGCCCTACTACAAGCGCATGCTCCCCGCTTGGGACGGCGGCGCGGTGGCGATCGAGGGCACCGTGGCCGAGGGTGATGAGGTGGCCGGCTTTGAGGTGGTGGAGCTGCCCGGACACGCCCCGGGGCTGATCGGACTGTTTCGCGCGTCGGATCGTCTGGCGCTCGTGTCCGACACCGTCTACACGCTGGACATCCAGACCGGGCGCAAGGGCGGCCCGCGGATCCCGCACCCGGCCTTTGACGCCGACGTCGAGCAGGCGCGCGCCTCGATCCGCAAGCTCGCCGCACTCGCGCCCGAGCGGGCGTGGGCCGGGCATGCCGACCCGGTGACCGGCGACGTGCGGCGGCAGCTTCAGGAGGCGGCTGAGGCCCAGGTGCCCTGATGGGCAAGCGCGGCCGCGAGAAGGCCAAGCAGACCGCGCTGAGCGCCCCGGTGACCGAGTACCGCGATGCCCAGGACAACGTCCTGGTCCTGCGGGGTGCGCTCAGCCCGGCCACCCGGCGCGCGTACGTCGAGACACTCGGTGGCGGGCTGCACCGCGAGGACGCGCGCGCCCGGGCGATCGAGATGCTCTTCGAGCGCCTCGCGGTCTCATGGACGATCTCCGGCATCGAGACCTCGCGCCAGAAGGAGCTCCTGGCGCGCTACCGGATGGCCACGGCCGCCGAGCGCGAGTTCGTGCTGGACTCGCTGCGCACGCACGTCGCTGAGAACTTCCCCGAGCTGGAGGCGCCATGACCGCTGCCGTTCCCGACCCCGACGCCTTCGCGGCCCTCCTCTGTGACTGGTCGATGGCGGTCACGCCGGGCGACCGCGTCGGCATCCTCTCCACCACTCTGGCCGCCGACCTGGCGTCGGCACTACACCGCGCCGTACTCGACCGCGACGCCTGGCCCTACGTCGCACTCGAGCCGCCCGGCCTGGCCGCCGACCTCTATCGCCACGCCCAGGCTCGCCACCGGACCGATGCGCCCCCGACGCAGATGGCGGTGGTCGCGGCGCTCGACGCGTTCGTCCGCATCGAGGCGCCCGCCAACACCACCGAGCTCGCCGACATCGCGCCCGCGGCCGTCGCCGAGGTCTCCAAGGCACGCCGGCCGTTTCAGGAAGCGTCGCTCAAGCTGCGCTGGACCGGGACGATCCTGCCCACCCCCGCGCTCGCCCAGCAGGCCCAGATGGGCACCGGCGAGTACGCGGCGTTCGTCAACCGCTCGCTGTTCCTGGATCGGCCCGATCCGGCTCAGGCCTGGCGTGATCTCAGCGCCACCCAGGAGGCGATGGTGGCGCGGTTGACGCCGGCGTCGGAGATCCGCATCGAGGCCGAGGGCACCGACATCCGCCTCGGCGTCGCCGGTCGCACCTGGATCAACTCCGACGGCCGTCACAACATGCCCAGCGGCGAGGTCTTCACCGGGCCCCACGAGCGCTCGGCCAACGGGACGATCCGCTTCACGATCCCCACCGGGCCCCGTGGGGTCACGGTCACCGGCGTGGAGCTGACCTTCAGGGACGGCGAGGTGGTCGCGGCCCGTGCCGAGCGGGGCGACGACTACCTGCAGGCGGCGCTGGCGACCGATCCCGGCGCGCGCTACCTGGGAGAGCTCGGCATCGGCACCAACGTCGGCATCGACCGCGCCACCGGCCACATCCTGCTCGACGAGAAGATGGCCGGCACCGTCCATCTCGCCCTCGGCCGCTCCTACCCGGAGAGCGGCGGGACCAATGACTCCGCGCTGCACTGGGACCTGATCTGCGACCTGCGTGACGGCGGTCGGCTCAGCGCCGACGGCGAGCCGCTCGTGGAGAACGGCCGGCTCCTGGTCTGACGCGCGGCCGGGCCGCACGCCCGTCGCCCCGCGGCAGCGCCACCGGGCCATGTGTGAGCGCTCACATGCTATTAACGAGTGGTTTCCCAGGTCTCCAGTACTTTGGTCTGCAATGCGCCGCACGAAGATCGTCGCCACCATCGGCCCCGCCTCCCGTGACCCAGATACTCTGGCGCGGATGGTCGCGGCTGGGCTCGACGTCGCGCGCCTGAACTTCTCGCACGGCGATCGCGAGATCCACGCTGAGAACGCGGCCCGCGTGCGCGCGGCCTCGGCCGCGGTTGGCCGCCCCGTGGCGATCCTGCAGGACCTGCCGGGCCCCAAGCTGCGCATCGGGCCGCTCATCGACGACCGGGTCGAGCTCAAGCCCGGCGAGCGGCTCGTCCTCATCTGCGGCGCCACGGAGCGGGGCGACGGCAAGCGGATGTCGGTGTCGTGGGCGGGACTGGCGGAGTGCGTGGACCCCGACGACGTCATCTATCTCGCTGACGGCGCCATCCGCCTGCGCGTCGAGAACGTCCGGGGCGGCGAATGCGAGGTCGAGACGCTGGTCGAGGTCGGTGGCTCGGTCGCCTCGCGCCAGGGGCTCAACATCCCCGGCAACACGCGCGGCCTGGTTGCGGTGCCCGAAGAGGACCTCGACATGCTGCGCTTCGGCGAGTCGATCGGCGTCGACGTCGTCGCCCTGTCGTTCGTGCGGAGCGCCGAGGACGTCGAGTACGTGCGCCGTCACACGCGGCTGCCCCTGGTGGCCAAGATCGAGAAGCCGCAGGCCGTCGACAACGCCGAGGAGATCATCCGCGCCGCGGACACCGTGATGGTCGCGCGCGGCGACCTGGGGATCGAACTGCCGATCGAGGACGTCCCGATCGTCCAGAAGCAGCTGCTGCGGATCGCGGGGCGCCTGGCCCGGCCCTCGATCACCGCCACCCAGATGCTCGACTCGATGGTCTCCTCCTCCCGCCCGACGCGAGCGGAGGCCACCGACGTCGCCAACGCCATCCTCGACGGCACCGACGCCGTGATGCTCTCTCAGGAGACGGCCGTCGGGGCATACCCGGTCGAGGCGGTGGAGATGATGGCCTCGATCGCCGAGCGCACCGAAGGCGTGCTCCCCTATCGCGAGTGGAACGAGAACCGGGTGCGCCGCGACGCCCGCGATCCGGCCTACACGATCGCCTACAGCGCCTGTGCCGCTGCGCGCGATCTGGGTCTGGCGGCGCTCGTCGTGCCGACGCTGTCGGGCCGTTCGGCGCGCCTCATCTCGGCCCACCGGCCGTCGGTTCCCATCTACTGCCTCTCGCCCGGGCGCGAGACCGTGCGGCGCTGCAACTTCATGTGGGGCGTGCAGGCCGAGTCGATCCGCCGCCACGAGGTCACCGAGGAACTCATCGCCGACAGCGCCCGGCGCGTCGTCGAGCTCGGCTGGGTCCAGCACGGCCAGCGCATCGGCATCACCGCCGGCTTGCCCAGCGGCCGCCCCGGGACCACCAGTCTGTTCCAGGTCCAAGAGGTCTAGGCCCGGGTTCGCGCGAACGGTCTCGCGCCGCCCGCGCAGAAGGTCTGGAAGCCTCCGAGGCGAACATTTCGTTAGGGTGCCCTATTAGGGCCGCCTAACCTATGGTACGGTCCCAAGCGCAAAGCCGAGTTCCCTGCTCGGAATTGATTGCCCTGTGAACGAGACGTCTGCCCTCGCCCCACGCTCGACCAAGCGCACCGCTGCCCGCTCGCGGTCCAGCTCGGTCAGCTTCTACGTGTGGACCGCGATCGTCCTCGCGGTCGCTGTGGCGGTCGTCGTGGTCAGCTGGCACGCCGCCGGCGGGACCACGGACCCGACCGACCTGCCGGCCGGCCATCGCCTCAGCCACACCACGGTCGTCCTGGACAGCGCGATCCTCGTCTTCCGCGAGGGCCTGGAGACGATCCTCGTGCTCGCCGCCATCACCGCCAGCTTCCTGGGCGCCAACACCGTCTACCGCCGCCCCGTCGCCGCCGGTGGCGCGCTGGCCATGGCCGCCGGCGTGGCCACCTGGTTCGCGGTCATCTGGATCATCGGCCAGTTCTCGGGCTCGGAGATGTCGATCCAGGCGGCGACCGGGATCCCGGCGCTGATCGTCCTGCTGATCGTGATGAACTGGTTCTTCCACAAGGTCTACTGGACCGGGTGGATCTCGCACCACCACAAGCGCCGGCGTACCCTGCTGGGCGCCGACGCGGAGACCAACAAGCGCCGCATGCTCCTCGGCCTCGGCCTGCTGGGCTTCACCTCGGTGTACCGCGAGTGCTTCGAGATCGTGATCTTCCTGCAGAGCCTGCGCCAGATCTACGGGCCCGCCGTCGTGCTCGAGGGCGTGGTCATCGGCCTGCTCTTCACCGGCGCGGTCGGCGTGCTCACCTTCGCGCTTCACCAGCGCCTGCCCTACAAGCGGCTGCTCATCATCACCGGCGTCCTGCTCCTCTTCGTCCTGCTGGTGCAGGTCGGCGAGCAGGTCAACGAGATGCAGCTGGCCGGCTGGATCGGCACCACCCAGATCAGCTGGCTGACCATCCCCGGCTGGATGGGCACCTGGTTCAGCCTCTTCAACAACTGGGAGACCTTCATCGGCCAGGGCATCGCGCTCGTGCTCGTCGTCGGCTCCTACGTGCTGGCTCAGTACCTGCGTGTGTGGCGCCCACGCCGGCGCGGCGCCCGGCCCGCGCATCTGGCCACCGAGGCCCCGGTCGACGTCGTCGACCTGGCCAACGCCGCAGCGGCCGGCGAGGCTCCCGCGCCTGCCGGCTCCAAGCGCGCCGGCCGGGTCGTCTCGGTCACCTGAGCGCTGGCAGTCGACGAACGACCGCTATCGAAGGCAACGCGGGCGGCCCCGGCGGGACGTGCCTCGAGTTATGCACCGCATGCGGGCTTATTTTTGTCTCCAGGTCGGCCGGGACGTCTCGCAGGCCGCCGCGGCCACCCCATCGATAGCCGCAGTTGACGTTCGCCGACGCCCCGCCGAACGTCACACGGAGCGACAGCGACAGCTACGCCGCAGCGCGCGCGTAGAACTCGGCCTCGAGCTCGCCCAGCTCGGTGGCCGGCGGATCGCCGTAGAACCACTCGCGCGCGATCCGGTGGAAGTTGCCCGCGGCGTGCAGCTGGGCGATCACGGCCAGCGTGAGCACCTCCATGCGCCGCCCGAAGATGTGGTCGGGCGGGGCGGACTCGTGGCGCAGGTAGCCGAAGTACTCCGAGCGCGGGTCGCTCATGTCGATCAGCACCTGCGTGGCGTACTCGGGCGTCAGCTCGACCTCGCGGTCGCAGGTGTACCAGGAGGTCGCGGCCTGGAAGTGGGCCAGCACGCGATCGGGGTTGAACTTCTCGGGGTCGCGGAAGAAGCCGACCTCGGTGCCCAGCCGCATGATCGTGTCGGTGTCGCCCTCGATGATGGCCCGGGCGACGTTGATCTCCAGCTCCACCGCACCCGGCGGCATCCGCTTGAACAGCCCGAAGTCGAAGAAGGCCATCCGCCCGTCGTCCAGCAGCATCGAGTTGCCGGGATGGGGATCGCCGGAGAACTGCCCGTGGCGGTACAGGCAGCCGAAGTAGAAGCGGAAGAGGATCTCGCCGATGCCGGTCGCGCTCCTCCTGGGGCAGGCCGCGGAGCTCCTCGAACCCGGTCCCGCGCACGAACTCGGAGACCATCACCCGCTCGTGGGAGAGCGAGGTGACGACGTCGGGGATGACGATGAACGGGTGGCCGCGGTAGATCCGGGCCAGCGTGCGCTGGTTCTGGGCCTCGAGCTCGTAGTCGAGCTCCTCCTGGACCCGCGAGCGGATCTCCTCGCCGATGGCCTTGGGGTCCAGGCCGGGGGCGATGCGCTTGACCAGGCGCAGGATCAGGCCCAGGTTCTGCATGTCGGCGCGCACCGCGGCGGCCACGCCCGGGTACTGGACCTTGACCGCCACCTCGCGACCGTCGCTGAGCCGCGCCCGGTAGACCTGGCCGATCGACGCGGCGGCGATCGGCTCCTCGTCGAACTCGTCGAAGACGTCGGAGATGCGATCGCCCAGCTCCTCCTCGATCACCTTGCGCATGTCGCGGAAGGTGACCGTGGGCGCGGCGTCGCGCAGGACGGCGAGCTTGCGCTGGAACTCCTCGCGGTACTCCTCGGGCACCATGCCGACGTCGAGGAAGGACAGCACCTGCCCCACCTTCATCGCGGCGCCCTTCATCGTGCCCAGGGCGGCGACGATCTGCTCGGCGGCCTCGAGCTGGCGCCGCTCGAGCGCCACCTGCTTGCCCTCGGGCGAGCGCGCCACGTTGGCGGCGCGGGTGCCGGCCTCCCTGATCACCTGTCCGGCCGCCAGACCTCCGATCCGGGCAGTCGCGTCCCACCCGGGAGGTCGGAATCTTGTCCTGAGCCACGGCTGGGCGGTCAGCCCCGGCTTACCTGCGAGCCGGGCACGATGTCATCGGAGCCGTCGGGCCAGCGGACCCACGCCTTGTGGCCGCCGTCGTAGTCGTCGCCGAGCAGGATCAGCGTCGCCGGATCGCCCATGCGCGGTGCAGGGCTCGTCGCCCTCGGGGTCGACCCCGCGCCAGATGCGGACGAACCTGTTGTTCTCGAGCTCGTCGGCGACCGTGGTCGGGTCGGTGTGCCCGGGATGGATCCGGGTGGACGCGCGGCAGCGCCAGGAGCTTGTCCATGATCGAGGTCTTCAGATCGGCGTAGGTGGTGTGCCCTGGCGCCCGCACGCCGCCGACCGAGCCCTTGAACAGGGTGTCGCCGGTGAACACGTCGGTGCCGTCGACCAGCAGCGAGAGCATGCCCGCGGTGTGGCCGGGGGTGTGGATCGTCTGGATCCGCAGCGCGCCGATCTCGATCGTCTCGCCCGGGCTGCATCGTCTCCGTCGCGCCGCGGGACGTGTTCGCGCTCGAGCGGGTGGATGAGCACCGGGACATCCGGGAACGCACGCTTGACCGCGTCGAGCTCGGCGACGTGGTCGTGGTGGTGGTGGGTGAGGAGCACGTGGGTCAGCGTCATCTGACCGCGCTTGAGGTAGTCCAGCAGCGGCGCCACCGGCCCGCCGGCGTCGACCATGACCGCGCTGCCCCCGACCTCGTCGGCCACGATGTAGGTGTTGGACAGCCATCCATCGCTCATCGAGCGCTCAACGATCATGCCCCAGAGGCTATCGAGCCGGTGGGCTCCGGGCTGACCCATTACCCTTGTCGGCGGATATGAGCCTGATCCACACCTGCTACCGGATCACTGACATCGACCGTTCGGTCGCGTTCTACGAGGCGCTGGGCTTCCAGGAGATCCGCCGCGCGCCGATTCGCGACGAGGCGATCAACGTCTTCATGAACCAGCCCGAGGACGGCGACAACCCGCGGCTGGAGCTGACGTTCAACCACGGCCGCACCGAGCCCTACGACATCGGCACCGGCTACGGCCACATCGCCATCACCTCCGGCGACCTGGACGCGACGCTGGCCAACCTGTCGGAGCAGGGGATCGAGCCCGAGCGCCCGCCGTACACCATCCGCGAGGGCGGCAACCGGCTGTGCTTCGTGCGCGACCCCGACGGATACCGCATCGAGATCATCGAACGGGGCTGACGCGGCGAGATGGTCGACATCGCCACGATGGGCAAGCTGCTGGAGCGCTTCGCGCAGGGCGTCGCCGCTCACGATCGCGAGAACCCCGACCACAACAGCTGGGGCATCGGGATGGCCCACTTCGACATCGAGCGCTTGGGCCTGGAGGAGGGCGAGGAGATCCTCCCCGGGATCGTGCTCCAGGCCGACGGCGGGGTCACCGGCAACTTCCGGGTGCTCTGCGACGGCCAGCACGACGGCGCCGGCGAGATGGAAGAGGAGGAGGTCGTGGACGCGGTCGCCTCCGAGGAGATCGGCGAGCCCGTCTACGTCGACGGCCCCGCCGAGCCCATCAGGCCGCCGCTGTAGCCGCACGCTTCGCTGGAGACGCTCAGTCGCTCAGCGCTCACGGCCACGCGCGGCTTCGCGCAGCGCCACCCGCTCGGCCAGCCACTGCACCGTCGGGCAGCGCAGCCCGTGACGCCGGCCGGCGCGCAGCACGGCTCCGGCGATCGCGTCGAGCTCGGTGGGCCGCCCGGCGGCGAGGTCGCGCTGCATCGAGGAGCCCAGCTCCGCGTGCGCGGCATCGAGCTCGGCCAGCGTGTCGGCGGCCGCGAGGCCAGCGCCCTCGGCGTTGGCCACCGCCACCGTCTCTGTGACCGCGCCCTCCAGCGCCGATCGCCAGCGCGGATCGGAGCGCACGTAGCCGATCGGGCGGTCCGACGCGCTCGTGGTCAGCGCCAGCGCGCACAGCCGCGCGAGCTTTGACCACATGACCCGGGCCGGGCTGTCGCCGATGCGGACCTCGATGCCGGCCGCGCGCAACAGCTGGCCGGCCACGTCCACCGCACTGGGCGCCGACGACCCCGACGCCTCCGCGGGCGGGGCCACGTCGACCCGCACCCCCGGGCTGGTCTGCACGATCACCCCCGCCGCCGGCCGGTCGGACTCGATGCGGATCACCGCCGCGGCGACCCGCTCGGGGCCGAACCGCGCGCGCAGCACGTCCAGATGCTCGAGGCCGTTGAGCAGCGGCACCACCAGTGCGGGCGTCGCCTGCACGCGCTCCAGCGCGTCGGCCAGGCCGGTCGCCTTGGTGGCGACGAACAGCACGTCGACCGGGTCGCGCAGCTCGGTCGCCACCCGCGGACGGGCGGTGAACTCGTCGCCCAGCGCCCGGCTGGACACGCGGAATCCGTCGGTCTCGTCCAGCGCCGCCGCTGTCTGCGGGCGAGCCACCACGACCACGTCGGCGCCCGGACCGCGTCAGCGCGGCCCGCCACGAATCCGCCGACCCCGCCGGCTCCGAGCACCGCCGCGGCCGTCATGACCGCCCGCCGCGCCGCGCATCGCGGGCCTGGCGCTGGGCGGCGCGGTCGGCCTGGCGTTGCGCCTGGCGCTCGGCCTGGAGCTGCGCTTGCGGTCGGCGTGCTGCTGGGCATGCTGCTTGGCCTGCTCTGAGGCGTGCTCCATGGCCTGGCGCTGGGCCTCACGGAAGTGCTGCTGGATCTCCTGGCGCATGGACCTGGCGTCAAAGCCACCGCCCTCACGTCGCACCTCAGCCCACGCCGCGCGGGCCTGGCGCAGCGCCTTGATCACCTGGGCGCGGGCGTCCTCTGCTGCCCGGGCCGCCTCCATCGCCTGCTGCTTGGCCCGTTGGCTGCGGGGCACGTTGAAGGACCACAGCCCCGTCTCCAGCAGCCGCGCCGCCCGCTCGCAGGTCGTCGTCCACGACGCGCCTGCAGTTCCTCGCCGCGCAGCCCCTCTCGGATGCGCCGGACCCACGACTCCAGCGCGACCTCGGCCAGGCCCGCCAGCGCGCGGCCCGCGGCCATCGGCTCTGGGATCGCGCGGGTCGATGCCCGCCTGGGCGGCAAGCTCGTCGCGAGCGACGTTGGCCAGCCGATCGTGTAACTCCAGCCACGCCGCGCGCAGGGCGGGGGTGCTGTCGATCATGCCCAGGAACAACGGGATGAACTCGATGAGATCCTCGGGCGCCTGGGCGAAGCGTTCGGTGTCCTCCTCGATCGCCCGCACCACCGCCTCAGTCAGCGACTCGTCGGGGCCGCGCTCGCGCAGCGCCCGGGCCATGCGCTCGACGGCCTCGTCGGCCGTGTCGAGGACCAGCGACTCCTTGGTGGGGAAGTAGTTGTAGATCGTCTTCTCCGAGACGCCGACGCGGTCGGCGACCTCGGAGACCTTCACGTTGTCAAAGCCCCGGGTGGCGAACATCGTCGTCGCCGCGTCGGAGATGAGCTGGCGGGTCAGGCGTCGCTTGCGCTCGCGCAGCCCCTCGCCGGGGTTCCGGGAGCGGTGCCAGGCCTCCTGGGCGCGGCGAGCGCTGCGCATGATCTGGGCGATCCGCTCGCCCATCTCGTCGGAGATGAGCCGATCCAGGAGCTCCTCGCCCGTGGTGTCGGCCAGTACCTCGTCGTCGCGCTCCGGCGGCCCGTTCTCGTTGTCCATGTCCGTGCAGTCAAGCGGCGGTGATCCGTCGCGCTCGAAGTCTACTGCGAAAAATTCACTTGCAGAATTCTTTCAGTCTCTGTACTTTTACGGCCCATGACAGAAATTGCCATCTACACCGAGGGCCTGACGAAGCGCTTTGGCGACTTCATCGCCGTCGAGAACCTCTCGCTGGAGGTCCATGACGGCAGCGTGGTCTCGTTGCTGGGCCCCAACGGCGCCGGCAAGACGACCACCGTCCGGATGCTGGCCACGCTCCTGCGTCCCGATGCCGGCCACGCCCGCGTGGGGGGATATGACGTCGTCACCGACGCGCGCGCGTGTGCGCGAGCTCATCTCGCTCACCGGACAGTTCGCGGCGTTGGACAAGAACCTGACCGCGCGCGAGAACCTCCTGCTCATGGCGCGGCTGCGCGGCCGCAACACGCGGGCCGCCCGCGCGCTCGCCGACCAGCTCATCGACCGCTTCGACATCGGCGCCTTCCGCGACCGCCTGGTCAAGAACCTGTCCGGTGGCGAGAGGCGCCGCGTCGACCTGGCCGCCGGCCTCATCGACACCCCGCACGTGCTCGTCCTCGACGAGCCCACGACGGGGCTCGATCCCCGCAGCCGTCAGGTGGTGTGGACCACGATTCGCGAGCTCGTGGGCGAGGGCGTCACCCTGCTGCTGACCACCCAGTACCTCGAGGAGGCCGACGCGCTGGCCGACCGGGTGGTGCTCATCGACCGCGGCACCGAGGTGGCCGCGGGCACGCCCGCCCAGCTCAAGGCCCAGGTGGGCGAGCAGCGCGTCGACATCATCGCCGCCGACTCGGCGGCGTTCACCGAGCTGTGTGACCTGCTGTGGCAGCGCTTCGAGGTCACGCCCGCTCCCGAGCAGCGGATGATCTCCATCCCGGCGCCGCACGAGACCGCGGATCTCGCCCACATCGCCGCCATCGTCGACGAGTCTGGGATCAGCGTCGACGAGGTGGCACTGCGCCGTCCCACGCTCGACGACGCATTCCTGGCCCTCACCGGGCACACCGCCCACGAGCCGACCCTCGAGGTCGAGGAGGCCGCGGTAAGCCGGATGACTCACGCCGCCCCCTTACAGGCGAGCCTGGATGGCGAGCGGGGGCGATCAGCGTGAGCACCGCCACCGCCACTGCCGTCCCCGTTCGCGGGCCTCGGCTCCCTGCCGGGCCGCTGGGCTTCGCGCGCGACACGATGCTGCTCACCGGGCGCAGCCTGCGGGCGATCCCCCGCGTGCCCGAGCGCCTGCTGGACGTGACGATCCAGCCGATCGTCTTCATCCTGCTCTTCCTCTACGTGTTCGGCTCCGCCATCCACGTGCGCGGGCGTCAGTTACAAGGACTACATGTTCCCCGGGATCATCGGCCAGTCGCTGGCCTTCGGGATCATCGGGGCGGGGGTCGCCACCTCCAACGACATGACCGAGGGCGTCATCGACCGCTTCCGCTCGATGCCCATCAGCCGCCTGTCGATCATCACCGGCCAGGTGATGGGCCAGTTCTGCGAGCAGGTACTCGGCATGGTCATCGTCGTCGGCTTCGGCCTGGCGCTGGGCTGGGACCCGCATCTCACCTTCGTCCAGGGCCTCGAGCTGGCGGGCCTGATGGTCCTGGGGATGTTCGCCTTCACCTGGGCCGGCGTGCTCTTCGGCATGCTCGTTCGCTCGCCTGACGCGATGCAGGGGGTCGGCTTCATCGTGATCTTCCCGCTCAGCTTCCTGGCGGGCACGTTCGTACCGATCGCCGGGATGGACGCCATCCCGCGCGCGATCGCCCAGTGGGACCCGATCTCGGCACTGGTGGCCAGCGTGCGTGGCCTCACCACCCCCGGCATCCACCAGGGCGGCTCCTGGCAGCTGAACCACCCGGAGGTGGCCATGGCCCTGTGGTGCGTGATCCTGCTGGCGGTCTGCGTCCCGCTCGCTCTGAGGCGGTTTAACCGTACGCTTTCGGCATGACCTACTCGATCGTCGCCCGCGACCCCGAGACGGGCGAGCTGGGCGTGGCGGTCCAGTCACATTGGTTCAGTGTCGGGCCCATCGTTCCGTGGGCCCGACCGGGCGTGGGTGCGGTGGCCACCCAGGCCAACGCCGAGGTCGCCTACGGCCCGCGGGCGCTGGATCTGCTGGAGCGCGGGATGTCGGCGCGCGGAGCGCTGAAGCGACTGCTGGCCGAGGACCCGCTGGCCGCCTCGCGCCAGGTCGCCGTCGTCGACGCCCACGGCGAGGTGGCCGCGCACACCGGCGAGGCCTGCATGGCCTTCGCCGGTGACGTCCAGGGCGACGGCGTCTCGTGCCAGGCCAACATCATGACCACCGCCGAGGTCTGGCCGGCGATGCTCGCGGCCTATGCCTCGAGCCCGGGCAGCCTCACCACCCGCCTGCTCGCCGCGCTTGACGTCGCCGAGTCCGCCGGCGGCGACCTGCGCGGGCGTCAGTCGGCAGCGATCCTCGTCGTCCCCGCCACCGGCGACCCGTGGGCGACCGTCACCTCGCTGCGGATCGAGGACCATCCCGACCCGCTGGCGGAGCTCGGCCGCCTGGCTCGGCTCGACGCGGCCTACCGGATCGCCGGCGAGGGCGACGAGCGCCTGGCCGCGGGTCGCCACGACGAGGCGTCGGCGCTGTTTCGCCGTGCCTGTGAACTCGCCCCCGAGTCAGACGAGCTGCGCTTCTGGGCCGGCCTGGGGGCTGCGCAGGTCGGCGACATGGGCACCGCGGTGGCCGACGTGCGCGCGGCCATCGACGTCCACGCCGGATGGTTGGAGCTCCTGCGGCGGTTGACTCCCGAGGTCGCCCCGTCGGCGCCCGCCGTGCTGGCGGCGCTCAACGGCCACGCCTCGTAGTCACCGCCGGCCTCAGTCGATGAGGACCCCGGGGTTGAGCGCCCCGGTGGGGTCCAGTGCCGCCTTGGCTCCGCGCAATGCCGTCGCGAACGGCTCGGGACGCTGGCGGTCATACCACGGGCGATGGTCGCGCCCGACGGCGTGGTGGTGCGTGATCGTGCCCCCGGCGTCGAGGATCGCGTCGGCCGCGACGCCCTTGATGTGCGCCCACTGCTGAAGCTCCTCCCCGCGCCGGCCCGGCGCCAGCACCGTGAAATAGGGGGCGGGCCCGTCGGGATAGACATGGGTGAAGCGGCAGGTCACCGAGCCCGCGCCGCACACCTCGTGGACCGCGTCGGCGGTCCGCTCCATCACAGTCCGGTACAGCGCCGCGAACTTATCCCAGGTGACGGCGGTCTCGAACGTCTCGGAGATCACGCCCATGGCCACGAAGGTGTCGCGCAGGTAGGGGACGCGCAGGAACGCGTCGCGCCAGGTCCCCACGGAATCGTCGCCCGAGCCTCCCTTGCCGCGGGCCTCCCAGGTGCCACCGTGATCGGCGCAGCAGGCCAGGGCCTCGTCCAGCCGCGGCTGCACCTCGATGGCCGCGGACTCGAACCCGAGCACGAGCAGTGCGTGGCTGCCGTCGCCGGCGCCCGTCAGCTTGGCCTCGTCGGGATCGATGAGGCGGCAGTTGGCGGGGTACAGGCCTGACTGCGACAGGGCACGCACGGCCGCCGCTCCCTCGTGGAAGGTGGCGAAGCGCACTCCCGGCCGATGCCCGAAAGCGCGGCCGCGGCCGGACGCGCACCCAGGCCTCGGTGATCAGCCCGAGCGTGCCCTCGGACCCGATGAGCATCCGGTCCGGCGAGACCCCCGCGCCGGAGCCCGGCAGCCGGCGCGACTCCCAGACGCCGGCCGGCGTGACCGCGCGCACGGATTGCACGAGGTCGTCGATGTGGGTGTACACGGTGGCGAAGTGCCCGCCGGCGCGGGTGGCGATCATCCCGCCGAGCGTGGCGAACTGAAACGACTGCGGGAAATGGCGCAGCGTCAGACCATGCGGGCGCAGTTGCTCCTCCAGGCGCGGACCGCTCGCCCCGGCCGCGATCCGGGCGCTCAGCGACTCGGCGTCGACCTCGAACACCTGGTCAAGACGGCCAAGGTCGATGGTCACCACGCCGTCAAAGCGCCCGGGATCGACCGCGGGCTCGACGCCGCCCACCACGCTCGTCCCGCCGCCGAAGGGGATCACCGCGGCGTTGGCCGCCAGCGCCCATTCCAGGACCGCCTCGACCTCGGCCTCGTCGGCGGGGTGCGCCACGACGTCGGGCGGATGGTCGAACTGCCCGCGGAAGGCGCGGACGACATCGCGGTAGGAGCTGCCGTAGGCGTGGAAGGCGCGCGCATGATCGTCGTCGGTGCAGATCCCGGCCAGGCGGGCGGGGGCGCGGAGGCGCGGCTCGGGGAGCTGGATCTCTGAGAGCGCGACCGGCTGCTCGGGCTCGGTGGATCCATAGCCGAGGTGTGAGGCCAGAAACGCGGCAGTGGCGCGGACCTCGTCGGGCGCGGGCTGCTCGTGCTCAAAGCCCCAGCCCCAATGCTTGCGGCGCTGTGTCACCGGCGGCAGCATAGATACGGTTATGCCATGAGCCTTCCCCCTGGTGTCCTCGCCCGCGGCCCCTGGCAGCCCGCGGAGGTTCAGGTGAGCTGGTCCGACGAGCCCTACGCGGCGCCGACGGAGGCGACGGACGCGGCTGACCGCCTGCTGGACGGCCTGCGTGACCGCGGCTCCCCCGCCCACGACGGGCTGGCGGCGCGGCTGGCGGGGTTCGCCGTGGAGAACGGGACGCTCCGCCTGGAGTGCGAGCCGGTGCGCTGGGCGCTGCGCCTGCTCTCCGACGGGGCGGCCCAGAGCCTGTCGGCGACCTGCGTGGTGCGCGCCGCGGACGGACGCTGGCTGGCCGGACGGCGCGCGGCGTGGCTGGCCACGTGGGCCGAGCGCTGGGCGCTGGGTGCGGCCGGCTCGGTCGAGGTGGGCGAGAACCCGGCCCAGACGCTCGTGCGCGAGCTCGACGAGGAATGGTCGGTCACGCCCGAGCGCATGTCGGTCGAAGCGCTGGTCAAGCTCCCGAGCGGCCTCGTCTCCCTGGTGGGTCTGGCCTGGCTGGCCGACGGCACGGCGGTGACGCCGGACGCCGAGCACGACGACTTCGCCTGGTGGCCGGCCGATGTGGAGAGCTGGCCCGACGAGGCTGACGCGCCGCTGCGCCGGCTCGCCGAGCTGGTCACACCCCCCGGGTGATGCGCTTCGTCACATTCCGGCGCCTCGAGATCGCGTCGTTCATCCACTCGTTCGTCTACCTGGGGCTGCTCGTGTGCGCCTTCGCACTCGGAGGGCCCCAGCCGGAGACGTTCATCCTCGGCCTGGCCCACGGCGTCCTGTGGATCGCGATGTCACTGCTGTGCATCGACGCCGCGCGCCGTCACATCATCCCGTTCTGGCTGGCCGTCACGGTCGCTGTCATCGGCGGCCTGGGGCCGTTCGCGGGGACGATCGGGTTCGTCGTTGCAGAGCGCCGTCGATCCCCGACGACGCAGTACAGTGAGTAACTGTCTGATGGCGGTCGATACCAGCACTGTTCAAGTCGTCATGCCGGCCATGGGCGACTCAGTCGCCGAGGGCACCGTGCTCGAATGGCACAAGCAGGAAGGCGACACGGTCTCCGCCGACGAGACGATCGTCGAGATCTCGACCGACAAGGTCGACGCCGAGGTTCCGGCGCCCGTCTCGGGCACGGTCACCCGGATCCACGCCGCCGAGGGCGACACCGTCGCGGTTGGTGCGCTTCTGGCAGAGATCGCCACCAATGGCGAGGCCGCGGCCGCCGCCTCCGCGGGTAACGGCTCCCCGTCCACCCCGGCCACCCCGGCCGCCCCGGCCAGCGCCGACGCAGGCACGCCGGTCTCCGGCGAGTCCCCGCCCACCACGCCCGACGAGGCCGTGGCGAGCGCCGCCACCGAGGCCGAGGGCGTCGCCGCCACGCAGGAGGCCTCCGGGCAGATCGTGGACATCGTCACCCCCACGGGCGGCGAGTCGGTCACCGAGGGGACGATCCTCGAGTGGTCGGTGAAGGTGGGCGACGCCGTCAAGGACGGCGACACGGTCGTCGAGATCTCCACCGACAAGGTGGATATGGAGCTGCCGGCTCCGTCCAACGGCACGATCACCGAGATCCTCGCCGACGAGGGCGAGACGGTCACGGTGGGGCAGGTCATCGCGCGCATGAGCGTCGGTGACGGAGCCTCTGGGGGCGGCGCGCCATCGGGCAACGGCGGCAGCGCCGCGTCGACCGCGCCGAGCGCACAGGCCGGCTCTGCCGGCCCCACCCCTACCCCCACCCCGACCGCCCCCGCCGCGGGCAACGGGGCAGCCACCAACGCCTCGCCGGTAGCCCGCCGCATCGCGGCCGCCGAGGGGGTGGACCTCTCGTCGATCCAAGGTACCGCCCGGGGCGGCCGGATCACCAAGGCCGACGTGCTCAACCACGGAAACGGATCCCCACCCACCCAGGCCGCCCCTGCCGCGCGGGCGGGCGGGGCCGAGTCCGCGCAGCTCATCAAGGGCGGCGGCGCCGCGCTGGCGCGCTACATGGACCAGAGCCGGTCCATTCCGACCGCCACCTCGTTCCGCACCCTCACCGTGACCACGCTCGACGAGCGGCGCAAGCAGCTCAAGAACGGCGGCCGGCGCGTCTCCTTCACCCACCTCATCGCCTATGCCATCGCCAGGGTGGCCACCGACGACATGCCGGTGATGGCCCACCACTTCGAGGAGATCGACGGCAAGCCCTACCGCCACGACGATGGCGCCGTCAACCTCGGCCTCGCCGTCGACGTCGAGAAGAAGGACGGCACCCGCACCCTGATGGTGCCGGTCATCCGCGACGCCGGGCGGATGAGCTTCGCCCAGTTCCTCGAGGCCTACAACGCCCTGGTGGACAAGGCGCGCACCAACACGCTCACCGCCGACGACCTCACCGGCGGCAACGTCACCCTCACCAACCCCGGGGGGATCGGCACCATCGCATCGGTGCCCCGCCTCATGGTCGGTCAGGGGACGATCGTGGCCACCGGCTCGATCGCGTACCCCGTGGGTCTGGAGCGGGTCGGCCCGATGATCGGCGCCGAGAAGGTCATGACCATGACCTCCACCTACGACCACCGGATCATCCAGGGCGCCGAGTCCGGCCGCTTCCTGCAGCGCCTCGAGGCGCTGCTGCAGGGCGACGAGTCCTTCTACGACAACGTCTTCGCCGACCTCGGCGTCGAACTGCCCGAGCTGCCGGCACCCCCCGCCCCGGCGGCGGCCGCCGCCGCCGCCCGCGCGCCGGCCGCGCCGAGTGCCGAGCCGGGGGCGGTGCACGACGAGGAGCTCATGCAGGCGGTGCAGGCGGCCACGTCGCTGCTCAAGGCGCACCGCACCCACGGCCACCTCGCCGCTCGTCTTGACCCACTGGGGCGCGAGTCCGAGGGCGACCCGGCGCTGGACCCCGCGCCGCTGGGCCTCACCCCGGAGATCTTGGGCCAGATCCCGGCCCACATCCTGCGCATGTACGTGCCCGGCGCGACGCTGGCCGACGCGCTGCCCCACCTGCGCGAAACGTATTGCGGGACGATCGCCTACGAGATCGAGCACATCGCCTCGCATCGCCAGCGCCTGTGGCTGCGTGAGGCGATCGAGTCCGGGCAGTTCCGCCGGCCGCTCACCAACGACGAGCAGAAGGCGCTGCTCAAGCGGTTGACCGAGGTCGACGCCTTCGAGCGCTTCATGCACAAGGCCTACCTGGGCCAGAAGCAGTTCTCCGTCGAGGGCCTGGACATGACGGTCCCGATGCTCGACGAGCTCATCCAGCTCTCGGCCACGCGCGGCGCCCGGGAGGTTGTCATCGGGATGGCACACCGCGGCCGCCTCAATGTCCTGGCTCACAACCTGGGCCGGCCGTATGACTCGATCTTCGCCGAGTTCGAGGGATCCTCGACGCTCGAGCCGATCACCACCCTGCCCCAGGGCGGCACTGGCGACGTGAAGTACCACCACGGCGCGCAGGGGTCCTACTCACTGCAGGGCGGCGAGTCGATCATCGTGCGCCTGGAGTCCAACCCGTCGCACCTGGAGTTCGTGGCCCCGGTAGCAGCCGGCGCGACCCGTGCCGCTCAGACCACACGCCAGGGCCCGCACGCCCACCAGGACACCAACGCCGCCATCCCGGTGATCCTCCACGGCGACGCCGCCTTCCCCGGCCAGGGCGTGGTGGCCGAGACCCTCAACCTCCAGGCGCTGGACGGGTACACCGTCGGCGGGACGATCCATCTGATCCAGAACAACCAGGTGGGCTTCACCACCGACCCCGACGACTCGCGCTCCACCACCTACGCGTCGGATCTCGCCAAGGGCTTCGACGTCCCGATCATCCACGTCAACGCCGACGACGTCGCCGCCTGCGTGAGCGCCGTGCGCCTGGCCTTCGCCTTCCGTCAGGAGTTCGGCCACGACGTGATGATCGACCTGATCGGCTACCGCCGCTTCGGCCATAACGAGGCCGACGAGCCGGCCTACACCCAGCCCGAGATGTACCAGGTGATCAAGAAGCATCCGTCGGTCCGCGAGCTGTTCGCGCGCCAGATGGTGGACCAGGGCATCGTCTCTGAGCAGGAGTCCACCGAGATGACCGACGAGGTCTGGTCGCTGCTCTCGGACTCCCACCAGCAGCTCAAGGAGCGCATCGCCGCCGCCAAGGACGTCGAGCATGAGACCGGCGAGTACCAGCTGGACCGCACGCCGTCGCCGGAGGTCAAGACCGCGGTCGCCGAGGATCGCCTGAAGGTGCTCAACGAGGAGCTCCTCACGGTGCCCGACGGCTTCACCGTCCACCCCAAGCTGGTCAAGCAGCTCGAGCAGCGGCGCGAGGCCGTGACCAACGGCGAGGGCCTGGTGTGGGCGCACGCCGAGTCGCTCGCCTTCGCCACGCTGCTCACCGAGGGGATCCCGATCCGCCTCACCGGCCAGGACACCGAGCGCGGCACCTTCAGCCAGCGCCATCTCGTCCTGCACGACCCCAAGACCGGCCAGGAGCACTGCGCCATGCAGCACCTCCCCGGCGCGCTGGCGCCGATGGAGCTGCACAACAGCCCGCTCTCGGAGATGGCCTGCGTCGGCTTCGAGTACGGCTACTCGCAGGAGGGCCCCGAGACGCTGGTGCTGTGGGAGGCCCAGTTCGGCGACTTCGTCAACGGCGCCCAGGTGATCATCGACCAGTTCATCACCTCCGGCCTGGCCAAGTGGGGTCAGACCAGCCGGCTGACGCTCCTGCTGCCCCACGCCTACGAGGGCTCGGGACCCGAGCACTCCTCGGCGCGCCTGGAGCGCTTCCTCCAGCTCGCCGCGGAGGGCAACATCCGCGTGGCCAATCTCACCACGCCGGCTCAGTACTTCCACCTGCTGCGCCGCCAGGCCCGGATCGCCAAGCAGCGGCCGCTGGTGATCATGACCCCCAAGAGCCTGCTGCGCCTGCCCCAGGCCGCCAGCACGCTCGGCCAGTTGGTGGAGGGCCGCTTCCAGCCGGTGCTGGGCGACCCCAACGCCGACCCGGCCGACGTCACCCGCCTGGTCCTGTGCACCGGCAAGATCTACTACGACCTGCTGGCCACCAAGGCACGCGAGGAGCAGGCCAGCCCCACGTCGCCATCGGGCGCGTCGAGCTGCTCTACCCCTTCCCGCAGGCCGAGATCCTCGACCTCGTCGCCCAGTACCCGAACCTGCGCGAGGTCGTGTGGGTGCAGGAGGAGCCGCGCAACATGGGCGCCCGCGCCTACATGTCGCCGCGCCTGCTCCAGGTCCTGCCCGAGAACCTCACCTTCGGCTACATCGGGCGTCCCGAGCGCGCCGCCTCGGGCGAGGGCTACCCCATCGCCCACGCCACCGAGCAGCACCGGATCCTCGCCACCGCGCTGGACCTCAAGCAGACGGTCTCGCAGTTCCCGCGCAAGCTGCCCGGCGAGCGGTAGGCGCGCGTCCGCCGGGTCTTCCCCGGGGCCGTGCATGAAAAATAAGCCCGCATACGGTGCATAACTCGAGGCACGTCCGCCGCGGGCGTGCAGGTTTGGGCTGCAATCACGCGGCCGCCTCTCACACCGGCTGCGCGCATCTGACAATCTCTGCACAATCCGCTTTCGCAGAGACGGTTCTCGTCGCGACAACTCACGGCGCCACTTCGCGCCCACCATCGGGGTCCACGACATGGCGATCGACCTCGGTACCGCCAACACGCTCGTCTACGTGGGCGGGCGCGGCATCGTGGTCTCCGAGCCCTCGGTGGTCGCCTCCGACGTCGCCACCGGCGAGGTCCACGCGGTCGGCGCCGACGCCGAGCGGATGATCGGCCGCACGCCGGCCACGATCTCGGCCACGCGGCCGCTGCGCCACGGCGTGATCGCCGACTTCGAGGTCACCGAGGAGATGCTGCGCTACTTCATCCGCAAGGTGATCGACCGCCGCATGGCCCACCCGCGCCTGATCGTGTGCGCTCCCTCGGGCGTCACCGAGGTGGAGAAGCGCGCCGTCGAGGAGGCCTCGCTGGCCGCCGGCGCCCGCCAGGTGCATCTCATCGAGGAGCCGATCGCCGCGGCGATCGGCGCCGGGGTGGCCATCGAGGAGCCGATCGGGCGGATGGTCGTCGACGTCGGCGGCGGCACCAGCGAGATGGCCGTGATCTCGCTCGGCGGGATCGTCATCTCGCGCTCGGTGCGGGTCGGCGGCTATGAGATGGACGAGGCCATCTCCCACTACATCCGCTCCGTGTATCAGCTGGCCATCGGCTCGCGCACCGCCGAGGCGATCAAGATCGAGCTGGGCTCGGCCATGCCGCTGGCCGAGGAGCAGGTGACCGAGGTGCGCGGCCGCCATCTCGCCACCGGCCTGCCCACCGCGGTCCAGCTGCACTCCGAGGAGGTCCGCGACGGCCATCGCCGGCCCGCTGCGCGAGATCCTCCGCGGCATCCGCGACACCCTGGAGCAGACCCCGCCCGAGCTGTCCTCCGACATCGCGCGTGACGGGATCCTGCTCGCCGGCGGCGGCACGCTGGTCCGGGGCTTCCCGGAGCTCGTGGCCGCCGAGACCGGGATGCCCGTCTCCCGCGCCGATTCCCCGCTCACCTGCGTCGCCGTCGGCTCAGGCCAGGCGCTGGACCACCTTGACCAGCTCAGCGTGGTCGCCCGCCAGCTCGGGCGCTCGCCCACGACGCCGGACTGGCGGACGGCCCAGCCGTAACCCGCGGTGCGCCGCGGTGGCCACCGCGCACGCCGCCAGCAGGATGAAGAACGGGTCGATCGGCTCGCGGAAGCGTGGCGTCTCGAGGTTGATGAACGTGACCGAGAGCCAGTAGAGGACCGGGAAACGCCCACAGCCACCCCGGCGCCTCGCGGCGCACCGTCGTGAACAGGCCGATGATGGCGAGCACGAGCAGCAGCCAGAAGCTCACCACGCCGATGCGCGCCGCGCGGGCCGGGCAGGCCGATCGCCGCATAGGACGCGTGCCAGGCGAACGAGCCCTCCAGCTCGAACATCCGCAGGGTGTTGTGAAAGCCGACGTCGAGCACGCGAGGACGGATGGGCGCGGATGTAGTCCAGGGCGCGATGACTGCAGGACGCCCGACAGCTGCACCTCGTCATAGTGCGAGGCCGTCTTGGCCAGCGCCTTGAACTCCGGCATCTTGAGGTACAGGTCCCACTTGTAGTGCAGCGGCTCGGCCGCGGCCGAGTCGGCGTTGTAGGTGCCCGACCAGCGTGATCCCGGTCTCGTCGGAGACGGGGACGAAGTGATGCAGCTCGACCGCGTTGCGGATCGTCCAGGGCGCGATCGATCGCGCAGGCACAGGCCACCAGCAGTGCGGGACCGGCCAGGGCCCGCAGGCCCGGCCGGCGCGCCGGAACTCTGCCCCCGCCAGTCCCGCGCTCGCGCAGCACCGACCACGCCGCCACGCCCAGCGGGAGCACGAACAGCGCCGCGTTCTCGTGGGTGAGCGTGGCCAGCCCGGTGAGCACGCCGGTGGCCGCGATCCAGAGATAGACCCCGCCCGGGAATCGGCTCCCACCCGCCCGCCGGGCCCGCAGCGCGGTCCAGATCGAGGCCAGCTCGAACACCAGCAGCAGGTTCTCGGCCACCAGCGTCCCCGAGAGCTCGACGAACACCGGGTAGACGGCGGCGATCGCCATCGCGGCCACGGCCACCGCGCCACCGAACGCCTCCAGCGCGACCAGGCCCAGCAGGCCGACGCTGAGCGTGCCGATCACCGCCTGGCCGACGCGCTCGGGTCCGATCGCCGACTTGCCACCCGCCTGGTGGCCGTCGATCAGGTCGACGCAGCCCGAGGAAGTAGGGGAAGGCCGGCGGGAAGTAGGCGGTCGGCCCGCGCGAGCCGCCGGCGCCGCGAGTGCGGTCCCGAGCCGGTGTGGTAGTCGCCGTGCTGCGCGACGTCTGAGCCGAACCGGTTGTAGGTCCCGGCGTCGTTGATCGCCTTGTAGTACGTGTTGTCGACGTAGACCAGGCGGATGGCGAACGCCGCGACCAGCAGCCCTGCCACCAGCAGGATGACGGCTCGTGGTCGCCCCGCCCCCGGGGCTCAGGAGATGCCGACGATGCCGGCGCACACCCAGTTCGAGGCTCCGGCGCCGTTGTTCCAGATGCGGGATGCGACGGCGTCCTGCTCGGCCTTGGAGGCGAGGTACGCCGCCGGGCCGGTGCCGTCGAAGAGCTTCCAGGTGCTGGGGAGGATCTGGTAGTAGCCCGAGGCCCCGGCGCTGTTGGGCGGGAGGTTCTGTCCGCCGGACTCGCACATGACGATCGCCTCGGGGATGGCCCATCCGCCGGACGGGCACGGCCGACGTGGTCCCGCTGCCAGAGCCCGAGCGGATCCGGACCCGGACGAGCTCGCGGCGGCGGCGGCAGCGGCAGCGGCGGCGGCCGCCCGGGCCGCAGCGCGAGCGGCGGCCTGCTGGGCCTCCACGTGCGAGATCTGCTGGCGCAGCGCGCTGCTGCGCGCCTGGCTGGCGCCGAGGGCCGCGCGCTGGGCGCTGCGGGCGCTGGCGAGCGCCGACTCACGCGAGGACAGCAGGTTGTTCATGCCGGCCAGCGCCTGGGCACGGACCTGCGTCTGCGCGGTGATCTGGCGCACCTGGCGCTGCAGGCCGGTCAGCCGCTTGACGGCGGCGTCCGCGGCCTCCTTGGCGGCCTCGGTCACCGAGATGATGCTCTGCTGCTGGTGCTTGGCGCGGCCCAGGAAGTTGAGCTGCTCGAGCAGGTCGTTGAAGCCGTGGGCGTTGAGGATCACCGAGACGACGTCGGGCGGCTGAGGTCTCGTACTGGGAGACGAGCTGGGCGCGCAGGATGCCCTTGGCCTTGGCCAGGGTCCGACGCAGCTGCGCCAGGTGATTGCGCTCGCGGGTGATCTGGCCCTCCAGCGAGGCCAGCCGCGCCCGGTCGGCGGACAGTGACTGGCGGACCGCCGCCTCCTGGTTCTCCACGAGGGTGATCTGCGATTCCAGCGAGCCGATGCTCGCGTCCAGGTGGCTGATGCTCGCTGCAAGATCGCTTTCATGAGCCTGCTGCGCACCGAGCTCGTCGTGGAGCTGGCCGAGGCTCTGGCTGGCACCCGAGTGTGTGGGAGCGAGCAGGGCAAGCACCGCCAGCGCCATGACGGCAGCAGTGGCGGCGGCGACTCGGAACGGGACCCTACGGCGGCAGTTGGTCATCTGAGATCGCCCGCGACACCCGATTGTTCCCATTAGCTGGGAAATTCGCGGGCCAGCGACCTTATCAGGAAGCGCGCCGAGCGGTCTGTCGGCTCCGGGCGTCGCCGCGCCACCGTCCGGGCGCGACGCCGTGGTGGCGCTTGAAGGCGGCGGCGAAGGAGAACTCCGAGGCGTACCCGAGTGAGGTCGCGATCGCGGCCAGACGCGCCTCGGTGTCGCGCAGGCGCTCCCGAGCCAGCGCCATCCGCCAGTCGTTGAGGTAGGCCAGGGGCGCCAGGCCCACGAGCTCGGTGAACTGGCGCGCGAATGCCGAGCGCGAGAGCGCCGCCTCGTCGGCCAGTGCGGCGACGGTCCACGCCCGGCTGGGCTCGGCGTGCAGGGCGCGCAGCGCGGATCCGATCCGCTCGTCGGCCGAGGCGCGAAACCAGCCGGGAGCGGCGGCGTCGCGGGCGCTGAAATGCTCGCGCAAGATCTGCACCAGCGCCACGTCGAGCAGCCGATCGAGCAGGGTCTGCTGGCCGGGCTCGTCGCGCAGCATCTCGGCGGCCAGGAGGTCCAGCGTGCCGCGCAGCGTGCTGCCGGCGGCCGGCCGCATCGGCAGCAGGTCGGGCAGCGCGGCGAGCAGGCTCTGGGCCAGGTCGCCCTCGAATCGGTAGGCGCCGCAGAAGAACGTCGTGCGCGCGCCGTCGCCGGGATCGCCAAGGCTCATCCGGCGCGAGACACCGGCGCCCGGGGTCATCACCTCGCCCGCGGGGCGACACGCGGCGCCCGCGGCGTGAGCCAGGTGCTGAGCGGCGGGCTCGCGCACGAGCGCGACGTCGCCCGGTAGGAGCCGCACCGCCCGTTCAGGCTGCGTCGTCCATAGGTGGACCTCGCCTTCGACGACGACGTGGACGGCCAGGGCCGCCCCACCCCCGAAGCGCAGCCCCCAGTCCCCGTGCGCGGTGGTGCGCGAGAAGGCCGCGCCCCGTGCGCTCGAGCGCTGCAGGAGGTCAGTGAGTACGTCCATCACACAGGACGATGACATATGTTTTCAGCACTTTCAAGCATGGAAAGTCCATGAGACGTGCGGTTAGCTATGCGGGCAGTCACGAACCAAGGAGCGAACGAGATGTCACGAGCGGTGAGATTTGACGAATACGGCGACGTCGGCGTGCTGAAGGTGGTCGACGTTGAGGACCCGGCCCCCGGCCCGGGCCAGCTGCTGGTCCGCGTCAAGGCCGCCGGAATCAACCCGGGCGAGGGCAAGATCCGCCAGGGCCTGCTGCACGAGCGCTGGCCGGCGACGTTCCCGTCGGGCCAGGGCTCTGACCTGGCCGGCGTGGTCGAGGCGGTCGGGGACGGCGTCGAGCGGCTTCCAGCCCGGCGACGAGGTGATCGGCTTCACCGACGAACCGTGCCAGCCAGGCCGAGCTGGTCGTCATCGACGCCGAGAACGCGGCGCGGCGGCCTGCCGGCGTCCCCTGGGAGGTGGCGGGCGCGCTGTTCGTCGTCGGCGCCACGGCGTGGGCGGCGGTGCGCGCGGTCAACCTGTCCGACGGCGACACCGTCGTGGTGTCGGGCGCGGCCGGAGGGGTGGGGTCGCTCGCGGTGCAGCTCGCCCGGCGCGCCGGGGCCACCGTGATCGGCCTGGCCTCGGAGCACAACCACGAGTGGCTGCGCGGCCACGGGGTGGTCCCTGTGAGCTACGGCGATGGCGTCGCCGACCGGATTCGCGAGGCGGCGCCTGACGGGGTCGACGCTTTCATCGACACGATCGGCGGCGGGTACGTGGAGCTCGCGCTCGAGCTCGGCGTCGCGCCGGACCGCATCGACACCATCGCCGACTTCTCGGCGCCGGCCAAGTACGGCGTCAAGGCCGAGGGCAACGCTGCCGGGGCGAGCGCCGAGACGCTGGCTCAGCTCGCGGCGCTGATCGACGAGGGCGCGCTGGAGGTCCCGATCGCCGCCACCTACCCGCTCGATCAGGTGCGCGAGGCCTACACGGAGCTGGAGCACAACCACACCCGCGGCAAGATCGTCCTGGTGCCGTGACGCTGAGCGCGCCGCCGCGGCCCGGGCGCCGGATCGCCCTGGGCCGCGGCGGGTGCGATCCTGTGAGGGTGCGCGTCTCCGATGAGCGAACCGCCGCGATCCTGAACCGCGTGCGTGCGACCCCCGAGGGGTTCGTGCGCACCTACGGTGACATCTCGCCCGGCGCGCCGCGCGTGGGCGGGCGCGGTGTTGCACGAGTGCTCCGACGCCGACGTGCCGTGGCACCGCATCGTCCGTGCCGACGGCTCACTGGCCAAGGGCACCCGCCAGCGCCGGCTGCTCATGCGCGAGGGGGTCCCGTTCCGGGGGGAGAGGGTCGACATGCGCGTGGCGCGCCTGCCCGACTGATGTGGATCCAGCGTCACCTGCGGCTCTCGCCCCAGCCTCGCGGCTTTCATCTCATGACGCGCGAGGTGGTCGAGGAGCTACCCGAGTTGGCCGAGTTGCGCGTGGGGATGCTCCATCTCCTCATCCAGCACACCTCGGCGTCGCTGGCGCTCAATGAGAACGCGTCGCCCGATGTTCGCCGCGACTTCGCCACGTGGTTTGACCAGGCCGTGCCCGACGGCGCTCCCTACTGGTCGCACACGCTCGAGGGCGACGACGACATGCCCGCCCACGTCAAGTCGGCGCTGCTGGGCTCGACGCTGATGCTGCCGGTGATGGGCGGACGGCTCGCGCTCGGCACCTGGCAGGGCATCTACCTGTGTGAGCACCGCGACCACGGGGGCAGCCGCGTGATCATCGCCACCGCCTGGGGCGAGGCCGCCTAGCGCCCCTTCCACTGCGGCGCGCGCTTCTCGGCGAACGCCGTCGCGCCCTCGCGGGCATCCTCGAGAGTCGCGCACCGGCCCCGCGATCGCCTCCTGGCGAGCGAAGAACTCCGCGTCGGGCCAGTCGACGGACTCGGTGAGGATGCGCTTGGTGGCGGCCAGCGCGAGCGGCCCGTTGGCGGCGATCGCCCCGGCCAGCTCGAGCGCCGCGTCCACCGCTCCGCCCGCGTCGGCCAGGCGGTTGACCAGGCCCAGCTCGGCGGCTCGCTCGGCGGAGATGAAGTCGCCGGTCAGGGCCATCTCCATGGCGATGTTGCGCGGGAGCATGCGCGGCAGGCGCAGCAGCCCGCCCCCGGCCGCCACCAGCGAGCGCTTGACCTCCGGGATGCCCAGACGCGCGCCGCGCGCGGCGACGATCAGGTCACAGGAGATGGCCACCTCCAGGCCGCCCGCCACGGCGAACCCCTCGACCGCGGCGATCAACGGCTTGTCGGCGGCGCGCTGGGTGATGCCGGCAAAGCCGCGGCCCTCCACCACGGGAGACTCCCCCGCGACGAACGCCTTGAGGTCCATGCCCGAGCAGAAGCCCTTGCCCGCTCCGGCGAGGACGCCGACCGAGAGCGCCGTGTCGGCGTCGAGCTCGTCCAGCGCGGCGGCGATGCCCTGGGCCACGGCGGCATTGATGGCGTTGCGCTGGTCGGGGCGGTTGAGCGTGACCAGGAGCACCCGGTCGCGCCGCTCGGTGAGGACGGCCGGCTCGGCCCCGGCGTCGGTCATGCCGCGAAGAGTTTCAGCTCGGGCTGGCGCTCGCCCCGCACCACGGCCAGGTCAACCTCGACGCACTCGATGGCGCGCGCCCCCGCGAGCACCCGCGCCTGGGGCTTGATCACCTGGGCGGCGAGCACACCCCGGCAATCGGCGAAGGCGGGATCGAGCCGGATCCGCTCCAGGTACCGCGACAGCTGCTCGACCGCGTCGATGCCGGCCACCCGCTTGATCTCGACCGCCACCCACCTGTCCTCCGCGTCGCGGCACATGAGATCGACCGGGCCGATGTCGGTCGGCCACTCGCGCCGCACGAGGCGAAAGCCCTCGCCGCACCACTCGGGGGCGGCGGCCAGCGCCTCCTGAAGATGGGCCTCGACACCGTCCTTGGACAGCGCCACGTCGGCGTCGGGGGAGCCCATCACGTGGGTCACGTCCGACAGGATCTCGTGCAGCTCGATCTCGAGCCGGTCCTCGGTTGCCCCGGCGTGCTTGCGCACGATGATGCGCTGCAGCGGGTCTCCGATCTCCTCGATCGCCGTCGGCGGGGTCATCCAGTTCAGCGGCTTGACGCTCTGGCTGCCGTGATCTGACCACACCATGAACGTCCCGTCGGCCTTGAACATCAAAAGACGCGTGGCCTCGGCCAGGTGGGTCTCCAGGCGGCCGGAATAGTCGATCGAGCAGCGGGCGATCATCAAACGCATGGCCTCGAAAAGCTAACGGGGATCGCGGACCGACGGGGCCGTCCGTGAACGACCGGGCGCCGTCGCTTCTATCATCGAACGGTGTAATGCGCAGCCAACTCCGCCCATTCTTCGACCGCGTCGTGATCAAGGAGCTCGATCCCGATCGCATCCGCCGCTCCGGGCTGCTGGTGCCTGCGGGTTCGGACGAGCCGCCGCCCCAGCACGGGATCGTGCTCGCCGTGGGACCCGGCCTGGACTGGTGGGACCACGTCGGCGTGCGGATGCCGGTCAATCCAGGCGACCACGTCGTGTTCCCCGCGTCGGCGGGGAGCTGGATCGAGGTCGACGAGGAGCGGCTCCTCGTGTGCCGCGTGGGCGAGCTCCTGGGCGTGCTCGAACAGATCGAGAAGTGCCCGGCGTGCCTCGGACGTAGGCTTGACCCTCAGGAGTCCTGCCCCGTGTGCGGGCGCGAGGGCTCGGTCGTCAGCGACTGACGCTGCCGCTGAGCGCCGCCTGGAGCTGATCCAGGGCCGCGCTGCGCGCCGGATCTGAGACGGCGATGGTCAACCGCCGGTCGCCGGGGGCGTAGTCCAGCGTGAAGAACGCGCAGCACGCGCGCTCGGTCTCGATGGTCGCGCGCAGCAGCTCCGGGTCGGGATCGGCGGCGAACTGCGCGGAGAGCTCCAGCGCCGACGGCCGCCGCACCGTGGCACCCGCGCCGAGCGCGCGGTAGCGCCCGACCTGCGTGCGGTACGCGTCTGCGTCCAGGCCGCAGTCCGAGAGGGCCATGGGGAGCTCGATCGGTGCGGACATCGCCGTCTCAGGCGGCGGCGCTGCGCGGCGAGAGCTCGCGCGGGGTGGCCGCGCTTGACGTGTGCGAGCAGCTGTGAGACCTCGTCGTCCTTGCCCAGTTTCAGCGCCTGGCGGCAGGCCTCACCGCACTCGGCCAGACGATCGGTGCGCGCCAGCGCATGGGCGTAGGCCGACCAGGCTCGCGGCGAGGTCGGGGTCGATCTGGGTGGCGGCATGGGCCGCCGAGACCTCGGCGCCGACGTCCCCGGCCAGATGGTGGGCGAGAGCAAGGTCGAGCAGCCCGTCGACCGACGGGCCGACCAGCCGAGCGCGCTCCAGCGCGCTGATCGCTCCCGCGCGGTCGTTGAGTCGCAGCCGAAGCCGGCCCAGCCGCTCCCACGCCGAGGCGTCGCTGGGGGCGCGGTTGGCGGCGCGCACGGCAGCATCGGCAGCGAGGTCGACGGCGCCCATGTCCTCGTAGATGCGGCTGGCGAAGCGCTCGGGGGTCGGGCGGTCGGTGTCCACGCGCGCCCAGTCGCGCACGGTGCGCGCCGCGGCGGGGAGGTTGCCGGCCTGCCAGAACGCCGCGGTCAGCAGCCGCAGCACCATCGGGTTCTGCGGTTCGGCGTCGCGCGCGTAGACGAGGCGCTGGGCGGCCAGCGCGGCGTCGCCCTCGGCCAGCGCGTGCTGGGCGGCGGTCATGAAGCGCTCGACGCGGTCGGCCGCGGGGTCGGGCTTGGAGAAGTCGACGAACTGCAGCGAGCCGGCGGGCACCGTGCGCACGCCCACCGAGAACATCACGCGCGCCCACTGCTGGGAGCTCTCCTCGTCGCCGGAGAAGTAGATCCCGCTCACCGTCCCCACGCCCCACTCGGGGTAGGAGACGCAGCGCGCGTAGCGGTGCACCACCGAGTGGTCGGGCACGCGTGAGCCGAACGGGTCGTGCTTGGCGCGGTCGGCGGCGTGCTCGCGGGCGCGCTGCTCGTTCTCGTAGGCGCGGCGGCCGGCGTCCTCACGGGCGCGCCGCGTGGCCGCGGCGGACGCCTTGACCGCGTTGCGGCTGACCTTCCCGCCGCGCGAGGTCTCGGCGAGGCGCTCGAGCTCGTCGGCCGCCTCGTTGATGGCCTGGAGATGGCGCTGGTGCTCATGACGGCGTCCGGGGGGAGCGATGTCCGGATGCCAGCGCTTGGCCATGCGCCGCCGCGCCAGCTGGACGGCACGCTGGTCGAAGGGCGGCTCCAGCTCGAGCAGCAACAGCGCAGCTTCAACGTCCAGGATGCGTGGCATGACACATCAACGTTAGCGGGCATTTGGCGGCTCGCAAGGCCCGCCAAGGCTCTCCTCGGCCACCCCAAGTGCAACGAATGTGTGCCAATCCGCCGGGGTCGCGCGGCGGCGGGCTTATCGTCGCCGCGTGCCTTCCACCGCGCCCCCGCACACGACGCGCCGCCGGGCTCCTCCTCACGCTCGGCGGCGCGGCGGTGGCGCTCTGTGCGGGGCTGGGCTGCTCGTCCTGGCCGTGATCGCTGCGTCTCGCCGCCCACGGGAGCGTCGTGCGCTGAGCCGGGCGGCGCGATCGCGGTGGCCGGGCGTGGGCGGCGCGGAGTCCGGGCGGACGGTCGGGGCGACCGAGTACGGCGGCCCGGGCGACCCGAGCAGCGGCACGGTCGGGGCCTCGGGGGCCAGCCTGCTCGCGCACCCCGACAGCTACGCCGAGCTCGGCGGCGTCACGTTCCAGACCGCCACCGCGATGGGCGGGCTGCCGTACCTGACGCCGCTGCGGGTCAGCTGGGACGGCCGCTCGGCGGTGGCCTACAAGCGCGATTTCGGCCTCGGGGGCGGGCCCGTGGACGGGCTGCCCCGGGTCATCGACCTGTGGTGGCAGTTCGCGGGGCGCTGCGGATCCCCTACGAGGACGGGCGGTGGTCGGGGGCGGTGCGGATCAGCCGTCCGCCGGCGGCGCGGCGCGGGCGGCGTGCTGGCCCAGGCGCCGGCGGAGGACACGGCAGCGCTGGTCGCCGACTCCACGGGCGCCGACTCCACGGGCGCCGCGTCCGGGGACGGCCCGTCCGCAGCGTGCGCCGCGGCGGCCTCGTCGGCGGGCGGGGTCGCCGTGACCTCGGGGCCGCGGGCTCAGCTGCTGGCCGGCGGGCAGGCGGCGGCCCCGGCCACGGCACCGGCCGCGGTCAAGGGGATCATCGCCGCCGGCAACCAGATCGTGGGCAGGCCATACATGGTCGGGGGTGGGCACGGGCTCGCGCTGAGCGCGATCGCGCCGACCTATGACTGCTCCTCGAGCGTCGAGCACCTTCTCTACGGCGGCGGCCTGCTGCCGGCCGAGCTACGACGCCGCCTCAGGGGCGCTGGAGTCGTTCGGGGCCGCCGGGGCCGGGCCGCTGGGTGACGATCTACGCCTCGGCGGACCACGTGTTCATGTACGTGGCCGGGCTGCGCTGGGACACCCACAACGCGGCCGGGCCCGAGGACGGCAGCGCAGGGATCGGGTGGCATCCGCTCGTGCGCGAGTCGGCCGGGTTTGTCGTGCGCCACCCGGTGGGGTTGTAGATGGGCCGCGCACGCACGCTATGTGTGTGGGTTGTGATGGTCGCCGCGGCGGTGGGCCTGCCCGGCTGCGGACTGCCGGTGGTCGGTTCGGCCTCGCGCCGCCGGCGCTGACCACGCCGCCGCCACCACAGGCGCCACCACGATGATCCCCGTGACGGCCGGCACCACGGCGCCCGCGGCGCGCATCCGCGCCACCGTCGCCCGTGCCCAGCGCACCCACGAGATCCCGACGCCCGCACCCGCCGAGCAGGCGCAGGCGCTCGGCGGCTGGCGCTCGCCGGTGCAGGCCGTCCAGGTGTTCGCGCAGACCTACATCAACTGGACCGCCGGCACCGTGGCCACGCACCTGCACGTCCTGGCCCAGGCCGCGATCGGCCAGGCCCGATCGGCGATGACGCTGGCCGCGGGGCAGATCGGTCACGACAGCTCGATCGCGCTGGGCGGCGTCGCCAACTCCGGCATCGTGGAGGGCGATCGCGCCCGTGACCGGCGAGCGCAACGTGTACGCGGTGGTCACCCGCGAGCGCACCACCGCGACCCACACCAACGCATACCAGGGCCTGCGGCCGGCGTGGCACGTGACGCTGGCCACGGTGACCAAGGTCTATGGGCGGCTGTGGACGATCAGCGGCTGGCAGCCCGAGAACTGATGGCGGCAACGCGCTTTCAGTGCGCGGCCACGTTCAGCGCCACTGCGCCGGCGAAGCAGACCACGGCGGCCAGGCGCAACGCCCAGCCCGCCCGGTCGCTGGGGCGGCCGGTGACCATCCCGATGATCGCCACGCACATGCAGGCCACTGAGACAAGGGCCAGCAGCAGGGCGAAGGTCCGCAGCACAAGGCGTCGCTTTCAGGGAGCGCGCATGCCGAGCAGCCGCAGGTACCGCGACACGGCCTCGGCGCGGTTGGCGACCCGCAGCTTGCGCAGGATGCTGTTGACGTGGAATTTGACGGTGCCGTCGGAGATGACCAGCGCCTCGGCGATCGCCTTGTTGGAGTTGCCGTCGGCGAGCAGCCGGAGCACATCGAGCTCGCGCCGGGTGAGCAGGCCCTCGAAGACCACGCGGTCATCGCGGGCGCCGCCGGCCGGGGCCACCGGCGGTGAGGCCGAGCGTGCGCGGCGGGCGCTGCATCGTGGCCAGCCGCAGCGGGGCGTCGGTGAGCTCGCCCGAGCGCGCGCCCAGCCAGTCCAGGAACTCGCGCAGCTGCTCGCGCTCGTGGCGCAGGGCGCGGCGCAGGCTCGCGCTCTCGTACGCCTGGCCCAGCAGGCTGGTGAACTCCCACAACACGTCGCGGTCGAGCACGTCGAGGCGCTGGCCGGCTCCTCGGTCGGCGTGCAGCACCCCGACCACGTGGGGGCCGACCACCAGCGGTGCGGCGGCGTAGGACGTCCAGCCCATCAGCTCGCACCAGCCGGCGATCCACGCGGGGATGGACCTGGGCGTCATCGACGATCGTCGCCCGGCGCCGGCGCAGGAGCTCGGTCTCGATGAGCGGATGTTCGAGCGCGATCGGCTCGGCGCGCAGCTGTTCGAGGACGCGGGCAGCTCCGGAGCGATCGTCGGCGAAGTGCGCTGCCTCGGCCACCATGCGGCCCTCCTGGGTGAGCGAGAGCACGACGCGCCGCAGCTTCGACGCTCCGCACATCGCGGCCGGCGCCTGGGCGAGCATCGACGCCGGCGAGGTGACCGCTCGCAATTCCGCGATGGCGCTGGCGCACGGCGGCCAAGCGCCTCGAAGCGCGCGTCGTAGCGGCGGCGCAGCCGCTCGAGCGCCGCCGCGCTGCTCCTGCACTGCGGCGCCGGGTGCGGCGTCGCTGTGCCCGGCGATCTGTTCGTTCAGGGCATCGATGAGGTCGCGCAGCGCGTCCGCGGGGGGCGCGAGCGTCGCATCGGCGTCGCCGGCGTCCGTGCGCCCGCCGGCGGGCTCGCCGAGCAGCTCCCGCGGCTCGGGAGAGGGCCGCGGCCAGGCGGCCCTGCAGCGCGATGTCGAGCGGGCCGGAGAACCCGGCGCGCGACGTCGTCGCGGTCATCGTCGCCCTCCGGCCCCGGCGTCGTCGGGGCCCCCGCCGGCGCGGACGAACCGGGCGACGGCATCCGCGCGGTTGGTTGCCCCCAGCTTGCGCAGGATGTTCTTGACGTGGTACTTCACCGTGCCCTCGCGGACCATCAGCGCGGTGGCGATCGCCTGGTTGGTGTTGCCGCGGGCGAGCAGGCGCAGGACGTCGAGCTCGCGCGCGGTGAGCGACTCCACCGTCCGGGCGTCGCTCCCCACGCTGCGCGGCCTCACCATCCCCGCGGCGTCCTCGAGTCGTCCCACGCGCGCGCTCATCCAGTGCACCGCGGCGCTCAGCTCTGCGCGATGCAGCTCGAGGGTGTGGCGTAGCACGGCGCGCTCGAACACTCCCGACAGCTCCTCGGCGTAGCGGGCCGCCACCTCGGCGTCGAGGCTGTCGGCGGGCCGGCCGCTGTGGGCGGCGTCCGCATGCAGCACCCCGATCGTCGTGGTGCCGACGACCAGCGCGGCGACCGCGTAGGACGCCCAGCCGAGGCTGCGCGTCAGCGCAGGCGGCGTGCGCGCCCCGGCCTCGGCCACCGACACCACCGCTGCGACGTGGGTGCGGGACACCTCGTACTCCAGCAGCGGGTACTCGAGGCGGATCGTCGTCTCGCCCAGCGAGGCGAGAGCGGCGTCCGCCGCCGCCTGATCGGAGCCATCGGCGATCGCCAGGGGCATCAGCCGGCCGTCGACGACCTCGGACAACAGCACCCGGTCGAAGTCAGAGCCCGCCACCAGCTCGGCAGCCGCGCGTGTGAGCAGCCCCTCGGTCGCGCCCTGCTCGCCCAGCCGACGCACCGCCTCGGACACCCGCTCCAGCGCGTCGGCGCGCCGCACGTACTCGAGCTCGAGGAGCTCACGCTGGAGCGTGAGCAGGTCCACGAGTGCCCGCTCGGCGGCGCCGAGGTCGATCACCGGAGCGGCTGACATCACCGGGCCACCGCCCCAACAGAGGGACGGTGGACCGGGGCGGCGCGGGGGCGGAGCCTTACAGCGGGCTCGGGATGCGGCGGATCAGTCCGTAGCGGGCCAGCGCTTCCTGGCCCACGGCGCACAGGCCAAAGGGCCGGCCGGCGCGCTCGATGGCGTGCCACACGGCGGGGGCGTCCGCGGCCGCCATCAGGGCGAGTGCCTTGTCGTCGGACTCCAGCAGCCACAGCACGTCGCCGCCGGCGCCGGTGTGCGTGGTCAGCGGTGGCACGTCGCGCGGGTTGCCCGACTCGCCGTAGACGCCGAGCTTGGCCAGCAGTGCCGAGCTGCGACGGCCGACGACGGCGAGCGCCGCCATGTCTGCGCTGCGGTCGGTGAGGGTGACCGCCGATCGCCGCGCCACCCGGGCCTGGAGCACGGCGTGCCAGCGCTCGGCGCGGCTCGCCTCGCAGAGCACGAGCATGCGCTCGCCGCTCGGGGCACACCACCAGGCGCCGCCGCTGAACACGGCACCGCCCGGCGCGATCTCGCTGCCGGTGAGGCGCTGGGACAGGTGGCGAAGCGCTGCGGCGGCACCGGTCAGCTGCAGGATGGCCAGATCGGAGCGATCGCCCAGTCCCACGGCGCTCACGCATGCGGCCAGCTCTCCCGCGGCGGAGCCGTAGTTGGCCACCACGGCGCGGCCGTCGTGGTTGACCAGCACGCCGCCCGCCTGGCGGAGGACGGGATCCAGTGCGCTTGCGCGGCCTTCCGTTGTGACGTGAACTGACACCGCACGGGGAACGTACCGCGACCTTGCGCGCGCGACCTATCCTTTGTGTAGGAGTTGGCCTATACAACGGGAGGTCGTGCGCCTCCGTGCGATGGCGGAGCGGTTCAGGCCCCGGGAACGAGGTCATCCTACTCAAAAGTCTAGGTCGTTTAGGAAGTGTGAGAGTGGCGCCCCGTTGCGCGGATAACCAAGCTGTCGGGACACCCGGTGTGGAGAGCAGACCCCGGCATGGAGAGAGAGGCTGAGATGACCGCCACGGGAACGGTCGACCGTTACGCCCGGCTGGCCCGGATGATCGCCACGGACCAGTGCGTGATCCTCGACGGCGCCAACGGCACCGAGCTGATCAAGGTCCGCGGCGGCCGCCCGGAGGTGGAGGAGCACGTGTGGGGGCTGACGGCGCTGCTCGACGCGCCCGAGGACGTCGCGCGCGTGCACCGCAGCTACATCGACGTCGGCTGCGACGTCGATCTGCACCAACACCTGGGGCCTGCCCACCGCGCTGCGCGACGGGGCGACCGCGGCTGTCGGAGTCGTCGGAGCCCGTGCACTGGATGGACGTCGCGCGCCGCGCCGTCGGCCTGGCCCGCTCGGCGGCCGCAGGACGGCCGGCCGGGCCGACGAGGTGCGCGATCGCCTTCAGCATCAACGGCGACGTCGACACGCCCGACGGCCGCGAGACGATCCGGCTGCTCTCGCGCGCCTTCGAGGAGGAGCCGCCGGACCTGATCCTGCTCGAGACGCTGTCGCTGGTGCGCAGCTCCACCTACGCCACGGTCGAGGCGCTGCTGGACACCGGGCATCCCGGTGTGGCTGAGCTTCCGGCGCTGCCGCCAGGGCGTGTGCGGCGTCTACGGCGAGCACTGGGGCGGGCCCGAGGGCGACGCCTTCGGCCGCGCCGCGCGGCGCTTTGAGGAGATGGGCGTCGGCGCGCTGGCCATCAACTGCATCCCGCCCGACCACGTCGCCGGGATGCTCTCGTGGCTGCGCGACTTCACCGACCTGCCGCTCGGCGTCTACCCCAACCTCGGCTACCTGTCGGCGGCGCGGCTGGCGCGACGAGCCGGGCGTCGACGGGCCAGGAGTACGCCGAGCTGGCGCTGAGCTGGCGCGACGAGGGCGCCCAGATCATCGGCGGCTGCTGCGGCGTGCGGCCCCGAGCACCTGCCGGCGGCGCGCACCGCGCTCGGCCGACACCAAGCCCGGGCACGCCCGGCCCGCCGATCCGCGACCGAGCGACAACGGCGCCCAGAACGGCAGGCGGCCGCGAGCCCCCGTCGTGGACCGACCCGCGCGGACGCGACGATGTTCCCGCTCGACATGCCCGAGATCGACGTCGACGCCGGGCGTGTTCGTCCCCACCCAGGGCAGCTTCCTGATCTGGAAGTACCTGTACCGGGAGGGGATCGGCGCCCATCAGCGCTGCCTGGACATCGGCTGCGGGCAGCGGGCTGCTGACCGTGCAGCTCGCCCGCAACGGCGCCGCCCACGTCCACGCGATCGACATCGACCAGGCCGCGGTCAAGAACACGCTCACCAACGCGTTTCGCAACGGGGTCGCCGACCGGGTGAGCGCCGCCGCCTCAGGACCTGTACCCGTGGGTGCCCGAGGAGCGCTACGACGTGATCGTCGCCAGCCTGTACCAGACGCCGGTCGATCCGTTCGAGCAGGCGACCACCCACCGGCCGCTGGACTACTGGGGCCGCAACCTGCTCGACCACCTGATCCGGCTGCTGCCCGAGGCCCTGGCCGACGACGGAACGGCCTACATGATGCAGTTGTCGATCATCGGCCAGCGGCGCACGGCGGAGCTGCTCGAGCGGCTCGGCTACCAGGCCCGCGTCGTCGACTTCTCCTTCTTCGAGTTCAGCGACCTGTTCAACGAGCAAGCGCGAGCAGATCGAGCGCGTCGAGGAGCAGTCCGACGCATACCACCTGACGTTCGGCGCGACCGACGTGATGGTCGCCTACCTGCTCGAGATCACCCGCAAGAGCGAGGACACCACTGACCGATGAGCTTCGCCGAGAACGAGTTCCTGTTCACCTCCGAGTCGGTGACCGAGGGACACCCCGACAAGATCGCCGACCAGATCTCCGACGGCGTCCTCGACGCCGTCCTGCGCGACGACCCGCACGGCGCGCGTCGCCTGCGAGACGCTGGTCAACACCGGCCTCGTCGTCGTCTCGGGCGAGATCACGACGACCGACCTACGTCGACATCCAGGAGATCGCCCGCGAGACGATCAAGCAGATCGGCTACACCGACGCCGCCTTCGGCTTCGACTACAAGACCTGCGCGGTCATCAACGCGATCGACAAGCAGTCGCCGGACATCGCCCAGGGCGTCGACGCCGCGTTACGAGCAGCGCGCCGGACCGAGCGCCGGCGACGAGCTCGACCTCGCCGGCGCCGGCGACCAGGGCATGATGTTCGGCTACGCCACCAACGAGACGCCCGAGCTGATGCCGCTGCCGATCGCGCTGGCCCACCGGCTGGCGCAGCGGCTGGCGGCGGTGCGCAAGGACGGCACGCTGGCCTACCTGCGCCCGGACGGCAAGACCCAGGTCAGCGTCCGCTACCTCGACGGCAGGCCGGTGGCGATCGAGAAGCTGCTGATCTCCACCCAGCACGCCGAGGGCGCCGAGGACGCGGATCAAGCGACGACCTCTGGGAGCACGTCGTCGTGCCGGTCCTGCCGGCCGAGCTCTACGACCCCGGCGAGCTGCGGCGCAGCTTCCTGGTCAACCCGACCGGCCGCTTCGTGATCGGCGGGCCGATGGGCGACTGCGGGCTGACCGGCCGCAAGATCATCGTCGACACCTACGGCGGCATGGCCCGCCACGGCGGCGGCGCGTTCAGCGGCAAGGACCCGTCCAAGGTCGACCGCTCGGCCGCCTACGCCGCGCGCTACGTGGCCAAGAACGTCGTCGCCGCCGGCCTCGCCGACCGCGCCGAGGTCCAGGTCGCCTACGCGATCGGCGTCGCCCACCCGGTGTCGGTGATGGTCGAGACGTTCGGCACCGAGCAAGATCGGCCGCGGGCGGATCCTCGAGCTCATCGGCGAGCACTTCGACCTGCGCCCCGGCGCCTTCCGCGAGTACCTGCGCCTGCACCGCCCGATCTACCAGAAGACCGCCGCCTACGGCCACTTCGGCCGCGACGACCCGGACTTCACCTGGGAGCGGACCGACAAGGCCGAGGCGCTGCGCGCCGCCGCCGGGCTCTAGCTGCGCGCCGCGCCCGCCCGGTCCGGCGTCAGTAGCCGTGCCGGCGCAGGAACTTCGTCAGCTTGGTCACGAACGCCTGCCCCTGGGGCACGCTGGCGCCCAGCGGGCTCTTGAGGTGGCCGGCCTTGGCCTGCTGGTGCAGGAACCGGTTGGTCGCGGCGACCTTGCCCAGCCGGTACTCGTCGGCGGCCCACGCAGCGATCACCCCGGTGCTGTCGATCTGCTTCCCATGGTCCAGCTGCTTGAAGGTCTTGAGCCAGGTTGCCGCATCCTTGCGGATGAGCGCCGGGTAGCTGTCGGTCACGTCCTGGAAGCCGCTGCCCGTGAAGGTGAGGATCTGCAGCGGAAGGCCCGAGGCGGCGAAGTCGGTGAACGCGTAGGCGAAGCGGTCATCGGCGGTGACGAACTCGAAACGCCCGTCGTGGTTGAGATCCTCGATCCGTGCACCCGGGTCGCCGAAGTCGTGCTCGGTCTCGCCGTAGGTCATCGTCCCCGGGTCAAAGGTGAAGATCTGCTCGACCGAGCAGCAGTGGGCGCCGCCGGTGTAGAGGCTCAGGATGACGTTGGGCTGCCCGATGTGGTCAAGATCGATGACCTGCACCGACGATGCCTTGGTGCCCGTCGCGCCCGGCGCGCAGTACTTGCCGCACGTCTCAGAGTGGACCGGTGCGTCGTAGAGCACTGAGCCCGACTGGGCGATCGTCAGGTGCAGCCCCGAGTAGTTCGGGTAGTGGCCCGCGTATCTGAACGTCGCGGTCACGCCTCCCTGGCTGGCCGTCTGGGTGGTGGCCAGCGCCGCCGCGGGCGCCACTGCCGCGGTCAACGCGAGAGCGACGACGATGAGTAGGCCTCGGCGCATGCGCGCTGCATCCTAACCGCCCGCCGCGGAGAGCGTGGGGGCGCTTCCTATGCTGAAGGGCAATGTCAGCTCAGTACATCTTCACGACGCACAAGCTCGTCGCGGCGCTATCCGCCCGACAAGGAGGTGCTGACCGATATCTCGCTGTCGTTCTACCCCGGCGCCAAGATCGGCGTGCTGGGCTACAACGGCGCGGGCAAGTCGACGCTGCTGAAGATCATGGCCGGGATCGACACCGAGTTCAACGGCGACGCGCAGCTCGCCCCGGGCGCGACCGTCGGGCATGCTGCAGCAGGAGCCCGAGCTGGACCCGGCCAAGGACGTCAAGGGCAACGTCGAGGACGGCGTCGCCGAGATCCGGGCGCTGCTGGATCGCTTCAACGAGCTGTCGATGAACTACACCGACGAGACCGCCGACGAGTTCTCGCGCGTGCAGGAGCAGATCGACGCCGTCGACGGCTGGAACCTCGACACGACGCTCGAGTACGCGATGGACGCGCTGCGCTGCCCGCCGCCCGACGCCGACGTCACCACGCTCTCGGGCGGGGAGCGCCGCCGGGTGGCGATGTGCCGGCTGCTGCTGCGCCAGCCCGACCTGCTGCTGCTCGACGAGCCCACCAACCACCTCGACGCCGAGTCGGTGGCGTGGCTGGAGCAGCATCTGCAGGACTACAAGGGCACGGTGGTGGCCATCACCCACGATCGCTACTTCCTGGACAACGTCGCCGGCTGGATCCTGGAGCTCGACCGCGGCCGCGGCATCCCCTACCAGGGCAACTACTCGGGCTGGCTGGAGCAGAAGCAGAAGCGCCTGGCCAGCAGGAGGAGCGCCAGGAGTCCAGCCGCCAGCGCACGATCGCGCAGGAGCTGGAGTGGGTGCGGATGAACGCCTCGCGCGCGCCGCGGCAAGCCCAAGGCGCGGCTGAACGCCTACGAGGCGCTGCTGGCCCAGGACCGCAACGTCAAGCTCGACCAGGTCCAGATCCACATCCCCGCCGGCCCCCGGCTGGGCGATGTCGTGGTCGAGGCCGACGGGCGTGCGCAAGGGCTACGGCGACCGGCTGCTGATCGACGACCTCACCTTCAAGCTGCCGCCGGCGGGCATCGTCGGCGTGATCGGGCCCAACGGCGCCGGCAAGACGACGCTGCTGCGGATGATCACCGGCGCAGGAGCAGCCCGACGAGGGCACGCTGCGCCTCGGCGACACGGTCAAGCTGGCCTACGTCGACCAGTCGCGCGACGCGCTCGATCCTGACAAGACCGTCTGGGAGGAGATCTCCGGCGGGCATGGACGAGATCACGCTCGGCGATCGCACCGTCGCCAGCCGCGCCTACGTCGCGGGCTTCAACTTCAAGGGCACCGACCAGCAGAAGAAGGTCGGCAAGCTCTCGGGCGGGGAGCGCAACCGGCTGCACCTGGCCAAGCTCCTGCGCGAGGGCGGCAACCTGCTGCTGCTCGACGAGCCGACCAACGACCTGGACACCGACACGCTGCGCGCGCTGGAGGAGGCGCTGCTGGCCTTCGCCGGCTGCGCGGTGGTCGTCTCCCACGATCGCTGGTTCCTGGACCGCATCGCCACCCACGTGCTGGCCTTCGAGGGCGACTCGCAGGTGCGCTGGTTCGAGGGCAACTTCGAGGCCTACGAGTCCTTCCGCCACGAGCAGCTCGGGGCCGAGGCCGACCGGCCGCACCGGATCACCTACAAGAAGCTCGTCCGCAACTAGCTCGACGTCGCTGTGCGCCGTCGTCGGGCGTGAGACACTGGCGGAGATGGCATCGGGACCGGTCCTCATCACCGGCTGCTCGTCCGGCATCGGCTACGCCACCGCCGAGCGCCTGCTCAGCGACGGCCAGACGGTCTACGCGACCGCTCGCAGCCCGATTCGATCGAGGCGCTCGAGCCGCCAAGGGCGCCACCACGCTGGCCCTGGACGTCACCGACGAGGCCTCGATGAGCCGCCGCCGTCGCGCACGTCACCGAGGCCGAGGGCGCGGTCGGCGTGCTGATCAACAACGCGGGCTACAGCCAGTCGGGCGCGGTGGAGAGCGATCGCCGCTCGACGACGTCCGCCGCCAGTTCGAGACCAACGTGTTCGGCCTGATCCGCATGTGCCAGCTCGTGCTGCCGGGGATGCGCAAGCGGGGCGCGGGGACGATCGTCAACATCGGCTCGATGGGCGGGCGGCTGACGTTTCCCGGGCGGCGGCATCTACCACGCCACCAAGTACGCCGTGGAGGCGCATCTCCGACGCCCTGCGCTTCGAGGTCCGCGGCTTCGGGGTCGACGTGGTCCTCATCGAGCCCGGGCTGATCGTCACCAACTTCGGCGAGGCCGCGGCCGGCGTCGGTGGGCGCGGCGACCGAAGAGGGCGGCCCGTACGCGGACTTCAACCGCCACGTGGCCGAGGCCACAGCCGGCGTCTACAAGGGGCCGATGGCCAAGCTCGGCGGCGGCCCCGAGGTGGTGGCAGACACCATCGCCAAGGCGCTGAAGGCCAAGCGGCCCAAGGCGCGCTACGCGGTCACGCCCAGCGCGCACCTGCTCATCGGCCAGCGCCGGGTCACGCCTGACCGCGTGTGGGACCTGATGATGCGCGCGCAGTTCCCCACGCCCAAACGCTGAGTGGGGGCGGCGCGTGCGCGCTTTTACCCCGTATCGCGCACAAATCGCGCACGCTGGGTCTCACCGGGCGAGCTCGGCCTCCAGTAACCCACGCAGTGCCGCCCGCGTCACCGGCCACGCCGTCGGCGCCGGTGAGCTCCTCGGGCCCGAAGCGGCCCGTGGTCACGGCGAGGCAGCGCAGGTCGTCGGCCCGGGCGCAGGCGATGTCGCGCGGGGTGTCGCCGATGACGATCGTCGCGCCCCCGGGGGTGCGACACGCCGTCATGGCCGGCGCGCTTGCGGGCGATGCCCGGCAGTGCGGCGCGGTCCTCGGAGTCTGAGCCAAAGCCGCCCTGACCGCTGGGGAAGTGGCGCCCGATACCGGCACGGGAGAGCTTGAGCCGCGCCACCGGCTCGTAGTTGCCGGTGACCAGCGACAGACGCACGTCCTCGCGCAAAGCCAGCCACGACACGAGCTCCGCAACACCCGGGATGACCTTGTCGGCGAGGCTGGGCGGGCACAGCCGCGCGAAGGCCTCGGCTGCACGCCGCGCGAACCGCATCGGCGCCCTCGTCGATGGCGACGCGCCGAGACGCCGGCGGCGAGCAGGAGCAGCCGCGCGATCTCCCCGTCGGTGCGCCCGGCCGGATCGATTCCGGGCGCGGCGCGCGCGGGTGTCGACGCCGTGCACCTCGTGCAGCGCCTCATGCAGCGCTTCGCTGTGTGCCGCCGTCGCGCGGTGCAGCAGCGTCCCGTCGATGTCGAACAGCAGCAGCAGGGGCGCGCCCGCCGCGGTATCAGCGCCGGCCACGGTCGACGATCAGCGCTCGAACGACATGCCGGGCTCCAGCCGCTTGGCGAACGCGGCGATGAGCTCCGCGGCGACCTGGATGTCGGCCAGCGAGACCAGCTCGACGGGGGAGTGCATGTAGCGCAGCGGCACCGAGACCACGGCCGTGGGCACGCCCGTGCGGCTGGCATGCACGGCGTCGGCATCGGTGCCCGTCGCGCCGCCCAGCGACTCGAGCGTGAACGGGAACTCGTGCTCCTCGGCGACGTCGATGAGCAGGTCGGTCACGCGCGGGATGCAGCGAGGTGCCCCGCGCGATCACCGGCCCGGAGCCCAGCGGGTGCTTGGTCATCGGCCCCAGCTCGATCCCGGGCTGGTCGGTGGCGAAGATCACGTCGACGACGATCGCCACGTCGGGCTCCAGGGCGAACGCGCTCGTCCGCGCGCCGGCGAAGCTCGTCTCCTCCTGGGTCACGGCCAGCGCGATCACGTCGCCCGGCGCGCCGCCGTCGGCAGACACCAGCCGGGCCGCCTCGGCCGCCACGTAGCAGCCGACGCGGTTGTCCAGCGCGCGCGAGACGAGCCGGCCGTTGGGCATCTCCAGCGGCGCGACGTCGATCACTCCCGCATCGCCGATCCGCACCATCTCCTTGGCCTCGTCGCCGTCCTTGGCGCCGATGTCGATGTGGAGGTCCTTGATCTTCGGGGCCTTGTCGCGCTCGTCGGCCTTGATGAGGTGGATCGGCTTGCGGCCGATCACGCCGGGCACATCGCCGCCGCGGGTGGCGATCGTCACCCGCTGGCCGACGAGCACGATCGGATCCCAGCCGCCGACCTCGCCGAAGCGCAGGTGGCCTTCATCCTCGATATGGGTGACGTGGATGCCGATCTCGTCGATGTGGCCGATGACGGCCAGCGTGGGGCCGTCCGCGGTCCCGGGCACCCGGGCCATGGACGAGCCGACGGCGTCGACGCGGACGTCGTCGGAGAAGGCGGCGCAGCCGTCGCGCCAGACCTTGGCGGGCGCGGTCTCGCGCCCGGACGGTCCGGCCGCGACCAGCAGCCGGTGCAGCAGCTCAGGAGTCGCCATGGCCGAGGAATCTAGACGCAGGAGCTCGCGCAGCACGTACTGGAGGATGCCGCCGTGCCGGTAGTAGACGCTGCTCCTTGGGCGTGTCGATCCGGACGGTGACCTCGAACTCCTTGTCGTCGGCCACCACGGTCAGCGTGCGCGGCACCTCGTCGGCGTCGGCGATCCCCTTGACGGTGAACTTCTCACGGCCGGTCAGGCCCAGGGACTCGACCGAGTCGCCGTCTGAGAACTGCAGCGGCAGCACGCCCATGCCGACCAGGTTGGAGCGGTGGATGCGCTCGAAGCTCTGCGCGATGACCGCGCGCACGCCCAGCAGCCGCGTGCCCTTGGCCGCCCAGTCGCGCGACGATCCCGAGCCGTACTCCTTGCCGGCCAGGACGATGAGCGGGACGTGCTGGTCGATGTAGCGCATGGCGGCGTCGTAGATCGACATCTCCTCGTCGCCGTCGCCGCCCAGGTACGTCGTCACGCCGCCCTCGGTACCCGGCGCGAGCTGGTTGCGCAGGCGGATGTTGGCGAACGTGCCGCGCATCATCACCTCGTGGTTGCCGCGCCGCGACCCGTAGGAGTTGAAGTCGCGCGACTCGACGTGGTTCTCAGTTGAGGTAGCCGGCGGCGGGGCCGTCGCGCTTGATCGAGCCGGCGGGGGAGATGTGGTCGGTGGTGACGCTGTCGCCGAGCATGGCCAGCACGCGCGCGTCGACGATGTCCTCGAGCGGCTCGGGCTCGCGCCGGCATGTCCTCAAAGAACGGCGGCCGGCGCACGTAGGTGGAGCGCTCGTCCCACGCGAAGGCGTCGCCGGTGGGCACCTCCAGCGAGTTCCAGCGCTCGTCGCCGTCGAACACCTCGCCGTAGCTCTTGTGGAACATGTCGGACTGGACGGCCTCCTCGACGGTCTGACCCACCTCCTTGGAGTCGGGCCAGATGTCCTTGAGGTAGACGGGGTTGCCGTCCTTGTCCTCGCCCAGCGGGTCGTCGTAGAGGTCGATGTCCATCGTCCCGGCGATCGCGTAGGCGACGCAGAGCGGGGGCGAGGCGAGGTAGTTCATCTTCACGTCGGGGTTGATGCGGCCCTCGAAGTTGCGGTTGCCCGACAGCACCGAGACGACGGCGAGGTCCTCGGCGCCGACGACGTCGGAGATCTCCTGGGGCAGCGGTCCGCTGTTGCCGATGCAGGTCGTGCAGCCGTAGCCGACGAGGTTGAAGCCGAGCGCGTCGAGGTACTCGTCCAGGCCGGCGCGCTCCAGGTACTCGGTCACCACCTTGGACCCGGGCGCGAGCGAGGTCTTGACCCAGGGCTTGACCTGCAGCCCCTTCTGCACGGCGTTGCGCGCCAGGATCCCGGCCCCGAGCATCACCGACGGGTTGGAGGTGTTGGTGCAGCTGGTGATCGCCGCGATGACGACGTGGCCGTGGTCGAGCTCGGTCTCGGTGCCGTCCTCGAGCGTGACCGGCGTGCGGCGCCTGCGTGCGGTCGGCGACCTGCGCTCCGCCGGTGCCGCCGTGGGGCCGTGGCCGGCGCCGTTGGCGGCCGTTGTGGCGCGGGGTCGGAGGCGGGGAAGCTGACTCGGCGGCGACTCGTCCTCGTCGTCCTCGTCTCGTCGTCGGGCGAGCGAGGTCCTCCAGCGCCATCCGGAAGGCGTCGCGCGACTCGGTCAGCGACACGCGGTCCTGCGGGCGCTTGGGGCCGGCGATGCTCGGCACCACCTCGGCCAGGTCGAGCTCGATCGTGTCGCGAGAACGTCGGCTCCTCGGAGTGTCTCGTCATGCCACAGCCCCTGCTCCTTGGCGTAGGCCTCGACCAGCGCGATCTGCTCGGGCCGGCGCCCGGAGAACTCCAGGTAGCGCAGCGTCTCGGCGTCGATGGGGAAGATGGCGCAGGTCGAGCCGAACTCCGGGGACATGTTGCCGATCGTGGCCCGGTCGGCCAGCGGCAGGCCCGCCAGGCCGGCGCCGTGGAACTCGACGAACTTGCCGACGACGCCGCGCTCGCGCAGCATCTCGGTCACGGTGAGGACGAGGTCGGTGGCGGTCGCGCCCTCGTGCAGCTCGCCGGTGAGCCTGAAGCCGAGCACCTGCGGGATGAGCATCGACATCGGCTGGCCGAGCATCGCCGCCTCGGCCTCGATACCGCCCACGCCCCAGCCCAGCACGCCCAGGCCGTTGATCATCGTGGTGTGCGAGTCGGTGCCGACCAGCGTGTCGGGGTAGGCCAGCGGGTGGGCGGGGTCCGACTCGTCGACGAACACGACGCGCGCCAGGTACTCGAGGTTGACCTGGTGCACGATCCCGGTGTCGGGCGGGACGACCTTGAAGTTGTGGAAGGCGCCCTGGCCCCAGCGCAGGAAGGCGTAGCGCTCCTTGTTGCGCTCGAACTCCAGCTCGGCGTTGCGCTGGAAGGCCTGCGGGGTGCCGTAGGCGTCGACCTGCACGGAGTGGTCGATGACCAGCTCGGCGGGCACGAGCGGGTTGATCTTGTTGGGGTCGCCGCCCATCTCCTTCATGGCGTCGCGCATCGCGGCCAGGTCCACGATCGCCGGGACGCCGGTGAAGTCCTGCATGACCACGCGCGCGGGCGTGAAGGCGATCTCCTTGGAGGGCTCGTCCTTGGCGTTCCAGGTGGCCAGCGCCTCGACGTCCTGCCGCGCGGATGGACTCGCCGTCCTCGTTGCGCAGCAGGTTCTCCAGCAGGATCTTGAGCGAGAACGGCAGCCGGGCGATGTCGAACTTGGACTGGAGCGCGTCCAGCCGGAAGATGTCGTACGAGGCGTCGCCGACGCTCAGCGTGGCCTTGGCGTCGAAGCTGTTGGTGGTCGGGGCATGTCTCAAAAACTCCTGGTTTCAGACGCAGTTGTCCTTACTCTAGGCGCGCACGGCGCGCCACGGCGGTACGTACCCGGACCGCACGTCGCGAAGCTCATCCGGCGGCTCCTACGCACGTCTTACGCACGTCTTCGATCCGGCTTCGGACAGGTGCCGATGCTCCTTGTGACCCACGAGATCTCGTGAGCTCAAGGAGCCCGCCGTGTCCACCGTCGTCCTCATCGCCTCCAGCGTCGCCGTCCTCGGCTCGGGCCTGCTGCTGGCCGCCGCGTACTACACCGAGGCGCACCGCGCGCCCGATCAGTCCTGACCCTGAGAGCCACCTGAGAATGCGCCCGCCTCTTACCTTCCTCTCACCCGACCGCTGCATGCTGCTGCGATGAGCTCGGACTCGACGCCCTATCGCGAGTCCGTGCGCCCGGCCTGGCTGCACGGCCGGACCGTCCCGGCGTGGCTCCAGGCCCTGCGCACGCGCCCCGAGCTCCTCGCGGTCATCGGCATCGCCGGCGTCCTGAACCTGTGGGGCCTGGCCATCAACGGGTGGGCGAACACCTACTACTCGGCCGCCGTGCGCTCGATGACCACGAGCTGGCACGACTTCCTCTTCGCCTCGCTGGACAAGACCGGCCTGATGACGGTCGACAAGCCGCCGCTGGCCCTATGGGTGCAGGCGCTGTCGGCGCGGATCTTCGGCTTTCACCCGCTGAGCGTCCTGGTCCCGCAGGCGCTGATGGGGGCCGCCGCGGCGGCGCTCACCTATGACCTGACCCGGCGGCGCTTCGGACGCGCCGGGGGCTTCGCCGCCGGTATCGCACTGGCCACCACCCCGATTGCCGTGGCCATGTCCCGCCACAACAACCCCGACGAGCTGCTGGTGCTGTGCTGCGTCGCCGCGCTGTGGTTCGCGGTGCGCGCGCTCGAGGACGGCCGCACCCGGTGGCTGGTGTGGTGCGGGGTCTGCGTCGGGCTCGGCTTTGAGACCAAGATGGCGGTGGCGCTGTTCGTGGTGCCCGGGATCGCGCTGGCCTACCTATGGGTCGCTCCGCGCGGCCGGATCGCGGCGCTGCGTCAGCTCATCGCGGGCGGCGTCGCCCTCGCGGTGGTCGGGCTCGCCTGGCCGATCCTGGTGACGCTCACTCCGGCGGCCGACCGGCCCTGGATCAGCGGGACCTCTGACAACAGCATCTGGTCGTTGATCTTCAACTACAACGGCGTCGGCCGGGTCACCGGCCAGACCGGTGCGCCCGGCGCCGGGTTCGGCGGCGGCGGTGGTGGGCGGTGGCGCGTTCGGCGGGCCCACCGGCGTCTTCCGGCTGCTGTCCTCGGGCCTGGGCGACCAGGCCGGCTGGCTGCTGGGCTTCGCCATCGTCGCCGGACTGGGGGTGCTCGTGGCCTCCCGCCTGCGCCGCAGCGACCCGCGCACCGGCTGGCTCATCGCCGTCGGCGGCGCGTTCCTGGTCAGCGCCGTGGTCTTCAGCTACGCCTCGGGCATCTTCCACCCCTACTACGTCTCCTTCCTGGCCCCGTTCACCGCGATGCTCATCGGCGCCGGTGTCGGGCGAGGCGGCTGACGGGCGGCCGGGTGGCGCGGATCGCCGTTCCCGCGGCGATCATCGCCGGAGCGATCACCGAGCTCGTCGTGCTCGGCAACCTCTCCGGCGAGCTCTCCTGGGCCCGGCCGCTGATCATCGCCGCCGCGGGGGTGTCGGCGATCCTGCTGGCGACCCAGCTCTCGGCCCGCGTCCGCGCCGTGGTGATGGGGGTGGCGCTGGCGGCGCTGCTCGCCGCGCCCGCCACGTGGGCTGCCGAGACGATCGGGCACGCGACCGCCGCCACGTTCCCGGCCGGCGGGCCGGCCAGCGGGCCGGGCGGGACTGTTGGTGGCTTTGGCGGTCCGCGCGGCGGCGGCGGCTTCGGCCGCGGCGGCTTCGGGGCGCGTGGGTTCGGTCCCGGCGGCGGCTTCGTGCCCGGTGGTGCGGGCGGGCGGTTCGCGCCCGGCGGTACCGGCAGCGGCTCGGCCGCCGGCGGCGCGGCCGGGGCCGGCGTCCACGGTCTGTTCACCAACCCGCAGGCGGGCTCCGGCGGATCCGGCTTCCGGCGTCGCGGCTTCGGCGCGCCGGGCGGTGGCGGCTTCGGCGGTCCGGGCGGGGGCGGGTTCGGCGGCGGCGGCGCGTTCGGCGGCGACTCGACCAGCCTCAACGCTGCCGCGCAGTACGCCAAGACCCACGGCGGCGGCGCCATCGGCGTCGAGAGCCAGAGCACCGCCGCGGCGGCGATCCTCGCCAACAACGCCAACGTCGCCGGCCTGGGCGGCTTCTCCGGCCGCGAGAGCACGGTCAGCGCGCAATGGCTGGCGATGGAGGTCCGCAACGGCAGGCTGCGCTGGCTCGTTGACGACGGCACCGGCGGGTTCGGCGGCGGGTTCGGCGGTGGATTCGGCGGCGACTCCCGGCAGGGCAGCCGGGCGGCCCTGGCCATCGCCGAGCAGGTGGGCCGGAAGGTGACGGTCACGGCCAACGGGACCTCGGTCACCATGTACGACCTCCAGGGCAAGGCTTCGGCGATCCTGGCGGCGGCGGGGCGGTCATGAGCCGGCGCCGTCCCTGGATCCCGCTGGCGGTCATCAGCCGGCGTCGCGCCTGGATCTCGCTGGCGGTGGCCGTCTTCGCCTCGCTCGGCGGCGCCGCCGCGGCCTCCGCCGACACCGCGCAGAGCTCCAACTGGGCCGGCTATGCCGTGCATCGCAGCGGCGTCCAGTTCAAGAAGGTCAGCGGCACCTGGACCCAGCCGCAGGCCACCTGCACCCCCGGCCAGGCGACCTACTCCGCCGCGTGGGTGGGGATCGGCGGCTTTGAGGTCGACTCGCCGGCGCTCGAGCAGATCGGCACCGAGTCCGATTGCACGGCTGCCGGCCGAGCCGTGTCCAGCGCTTGGTATGAGCTGGTCCCCGCGGCCTCGCGTCCCATGAAGCTGACCGTGAAGCCCGGTGATCGCATGCGCGCCGGCGTCACCGTCGCAGGCGGGGAGGCCACGCTGACCCTCACCAACCTCACCCGCCATCGGTCCTTCACCAAGCGCCTGCACCCGTCGGTCGTGGACACCACCTCGGCGGAATGGATCCTCGAGGCACCGTCGGTGTGCTCGAGGTCCTGGAGCTGCCACACCCTGCCGCTGGCCGACTTCGGCTCCACCGGGTTCACCGCGGCCGCAGCCACGACCACCCGGGCCAGCGCGGCACGATCAACGACCGCGCGTGGACGACGACCAAGATCAACCTCGCGGCCACCGGCCGGACGTTCGTCTCAGACTCCTCGCAGCCGCCGGCGACGGCCGTCGCGTCATCGCTCTCGGCGCGGGGAAGCGCGTTCACCGTGACCTACCGCGGCGCCACGGGCGCCGGCCCCACCGTGCCCATCCATCCGGCCTTCGTCGCCGGTGACCGCCTCGCCCACCCCCGCCTCAGCGCACGATGACCATCGCAACCAGCGCCGCTCCCCACCTGTTCTGGATCACCAGCCGGGCCGCGGGCATCGTCTCCCTCGTGCTCGCCAGCCTCGCCGTGTCGCTCGGCCTGGTGATGAGCCTGAAGATGATGCGCTCACGGCGCCCGGATCTGCTCGCCCTCCACGAGATGCTGTCGCTGGGCACGCTCATCGCGCTCGTGGTTCACGGCCTCTCGCTGCTGGGCGACTCGTTCCTGCGTCCGTCGATCGCCGACATCGCGATCCCGTTCGTCTCCGGCTACAAGACGGCCTGGACATCGATCGGGATCATCGGCGGCTGGGCGCTCGTCTTCCTCGGCCTCTCCTACTACGCGCGGCACGCGATCGGCGTCAGCCGCTGGCGCAAGCTGCATCGCCTCACCGCGCTGGCGTGGATCGCCGGCATCGTCCACACGCTGGGCGAGGGCACCGACGCGGGGCAGATCTGGTTCTTGGCGATGCTGGCCATCGTCGCGCTACCGGCGGCGGTGCTGCTGGGCGTCCGTTACCTCACCGATGAAGCACCCCGGCCAACGGCGGGCTCGGAGGATCTTGAGCCTCCCCGCCCGCCGGCCGGGGCAGGAGCGGCGCTACAGCCCCGCCGGGTGGCGGACGACGATGTCCGAGAACTCCCCGCCGCCCCGCGCCCAGCGGGTTCCGCTCTCGGCTAGGGCCACGGTGTCAAAGCGCCAGCCGGCGACGTCCATCCACACGTGACCGGCGTTGGCGTAGATCGTGATCCACCTGCCGGGGCCGGCCTCGCCCCAGTCCTCGAAGTCGCCGGAGACCATGGGCGAGCTGACGAGACCCGCAGCGGCCAGCGCGTAGCTGACCGAGCCCGAGCAGTCGTAGCCGTCGGCGTGGAAGGAGGCGTGACCGCCGCCGTAGATGTAGGGCAGCGTGGCGATGGCGTTCCCGGCCGCGATCACCTGACGGACTGCTTCCGGTGCGCCGGCGGGCGGCTGCACCATGCCCGCGGTGTTGACCGCGATGCCGCTGACGTTGGCGTTGCCGGTGGCCGCGGCGCGGGTGGCCGCCGCGGCGGCGGCCTTCTCCATCCGGTTCAGGCGTGCCTGCAGCGCTCCCAGGTGGCCCTTGACCGCGTCGTACTGCGCTGAGGCGTGCGAGCGCTTGCCCTCCTCGGCGACCTGCTGGCGCAGCAGCGCGGCGCGGAGCGCGGCAGCCTGGTTGCGCTGCGTCAGCACCTGCGCGGCCAGGGTGCGATCGCGGGACTCCAGGCCCTCCAGCGCGGTGGCCTGGCGGGCGACCGCGGCGCGCATGACGCGCGTGGTGTGCAGGATGTTCGCGTCCTGGTGGGCCACGCGGGACATGAAGCCCATCTGGTTGAGGAGATCGGAGAAGCCCTTGGAGCTGAGGATCACCGAGACGAGGTTGGGCTGGGCGCCCTCGTAGCTCGACACCAGGTTGGCCGACAGCGCGGTGGTGGCCGCATGCATGCGGTTCTCGAGGTCGAGGAGGTGGTTGCGGGCCGCCAGCAGCTGGGCCTGCACGGATTTCAGCTCCGCCACGCGGGCATCGAGCCGGTCCTGGACGGCAGACAGGCGGTCCTGAGCGCGTGCGACGCCGTCGCTGGTGGCCGCGATCTGCCGCGAGTCAGCGGCAATCTGGTCCCGCAACGAGGCGGCGGCCGACCGCGTGCCCGCGATCTGGCTCTGAAGGTCGCCCGAACTCGGGGCGGTCAGGCCAGTTCCGAGCAGCGCGGCCGACACCGCGGCGGCAACGACAACGCGAGAAGTGGGTCGCATCAGATGGGGCATGAGCGTGGGGGTGTGGACGTGGGGCATCGCGCCCCGGGCGGGGCGTCGACGGCCTGGAAGAAGGGGGCGTGTGAACGCCGGTTTACGACGGCTGAGGGGTGCGGCGGCAGCCACCCTAACACGCCCCGTCGCCTCCGCCGACCAACCTCCTGGTCTTGCAAGAGATCCTGCAAAACGCGCGTTTGCCAGGCAACCCGGCAAGCCAGACGCGTGCCGCCACGGCGATTGCCATACTCGCACAGGTGCGTACCCCACGCTGGCTGGTGACCTGCATGCTGGTCCTCGGAGCCCTCGCGCTCGCGATCCCCGCCGCGACCATCGCCGCCGGTGGCGGTGGCTCCGCCGGAGACCAGCAGTACACCGACCCCTTCGGCGGGACGTCATCGGGCAAGAGCACGTCCACGGCGACGACCACCAGCGCCCCGTCGACGTCGACCCAGCCGGCCACGACCCCGGCGCCCACGACCAGCGGGACGCCGGTGGCGAGCACCTCCACGGCCAGCGACCCCACCACGCCGACGGCGACGATCGCCTCGACGACGACTGGCGAGCTGCCCCATACCGGCTATGACGGCTGGCTGGCTGCGGCGTTGGGCTTTGCCCTGGTGGGCGGCGGGCTGGGGCTGCGCGCCCGTCTGCACCGGACCTGAGGCCGTCTGCGCCGGGCGTGAGACGCGCCTGCACCCGGGCCTGAGAGCGCCTGCACCCGGCCCTGAACGCGGCCTGGTTACGCGGGACGGATGTCAGCCTGATTACACTGCGCCGCCATGCCGCTGCGCGCAAGGACGTTCGCCGCCCGATGTCGACTGCTGTGCTCGCTGGCCGCTGCCCTCGTGCTCGCCGCCGCGCTGGCCACCGGCGCCGCTGCCGCGGGGGCCTCGAAGACGAGCAAGGCCCAGGCCACGACGCCCGGGCCGGTGCCCCAGGGGTTCGTCGGCGTCGATCTCGACGGCCCGCTGTTCGGGCCCGACACCCCGATCAACTTCCCCAACCAGCTCAAGTCGATGGTCTCCAGCGGCGTGCAGAGCGTCCGCGTGGCCTTCAGCTGGGCGGCGGCGCAGCCGTATGAGACCGACGCCGACGTGCCCGATGATCAGACCGACAACTTCACCGACGTCGGCGGGGTGCCGACGAACTTCCAGTTCACGGACATGGTCGTGGGCGACGCCGCCCGGGAGCGCATCACGGTGCTTCCGACCGTGCTCTATGCCCCCCAGTGGGACGGCGTGACCAACCGCAACGGCGTGGCCTATCCGCGCAAGTACGCGCCGTACGGCGCGTACCTGACGGCGCTCATCGGCCGCTACGGCCCGCGTGGGAGCTTCTGGCGCGAGAACCCGGGCATCCCCAAGATGCCGATCCGCTCCTGGCAGATCTGGAACGAGCCGAACCTCGCCTACTACTGGAAGCAGCCGTTCGCCTCCACCTACGTGTCGATGCTCAAGGTCGCGCACGCGGCGGTCAAGAAGGCCGACCCCGGGGCGAAGGTGGTGCTGGGCGCGCTCACCAACACCGCCTGGAAGTCGCTGGGCCAGGTCTACGAGGTCAAGGGCGCCAAGAGTCTCTTCGACGTCGTCTCGGTCAACGACTTCACCAAGATCCCGGCCAACGTCATCGAGTTCATGGTGTTCGTCCGCCGCGCGATGTCGCGCTTCGCCGACGGCGCCAAGCCGCTCATCGCCACCGAGATCAGCTGGCCGTCGGCCAAGGGCAAGACCAAGGCGAGCTTTGACTTCATCACCACGCCTGCCGGGCAGGCGCGCAACATCACCAAGCTGCTGCCGCTCATCGGCCAGGACCGCCTCTCGCTGCACCTGAGCGGCTTCTACTGGTACACGTGGATGGGCCAGGAGGACCCCAACACCAGCCCGTTCAACTTCTCCGGCCTCCTCGGCTTGCACAACGGCAACGTCACGGTCAAGCCGGCGCTGGGTGCGTTCAAGAGCGGAGTTCTGGCGCTGGAGGGCTGCAAGCGCAAGGGCGCTGTGGCCACCAGCTGCATCAGGTAGCCGCCAGTTGCGCTAAGTCGCGCACGGCGGCGGCGGTGCGGCGTCGGGGGCGGCGGCGGCCCGCAGCCCGGCGGCGAAGGCGGCGGTGTCGGGCGTCGCGGTGCTCGGGTCGGTCGGGCTGGCGATCCCGTACCAGTCCTGTCCGTCGCCGGGGTTGCGCTCCGGGGTGACCCACGTGTACAGCAGCGTCGCGGCCAGCCCGCACTGCAGGTGGCCCAGCGCGGTGAGCACGCGCTGGATGTCGGCGGGACGCTGAGCGGCGGGCGCGTAGCCGATCGCACCTGGGGGCTGGGTGGTCCACCCGAACTCCGTCACGTACAGCGGAACCGTCCCCATCCCCACGCTGACCAGCGCCGCGCGCGCCCCGCGCACCCGAGCCAGCACCACGGCCGGAGTCCCATACGGATGCAGCGCCACGCCATCGACGTGGCCGCGCAGCAGGGTCACGGCCCGGACCATCGCCGGGAGGAAGGCGGAGGCGTTGGTGAGGCCTCCCACCAGCACGCGGACAGCGGGATCGGCGGCGTCGATGGCGCTGCGCGCGGCCAGGTACATCCGCGCGTAGGCGGCCGGGTCGGGGCCCGGCGCCCAGAACTCCGGGTTGTCGGGCTCGTTCCAGATCTCGATCGCGGTCACCGGCGCCGGGGTGAGGTCCGGGTGGGCGCGCCAGAACGCCCCGCCGCTGCCGTAGCGAGCGGCGAAGGCGCCCGCGTACGCGGCGTAGTCGGCGAGGTCCGCCGGCTGGGGCGGCGAGTGGTCCTGGCCGGCGATGGACTGCGCCCATGGCGCCGTGTAGTCGATGATCGGCAGCCAGGTGAGCCCCTGCGCCGCCAGCGAGCCCGCGATCTCGTCGTCAAAGGACCAGTCGTAGCGGTGGCGCCCGTCCACGGGCGCGTGGGGCTCGGCGGCCTCCCAGAAGGCGTCGCTGCGCGCCATCGTCGCCCCGGTGGCGCGCACCGCAGCGAGCTGCGCGTCGATCTGCGGCTGAGCGTAGGTGCGGTCGTTGAACAGGCGATTGACGTTGATGCCGAACGCCTGGCCCGCCGGAGCGGGGAGGGCGGCGCGCTGTGCTGGAGGGGGCACCGCCCGCTGTGGCGGTGGAGGCGCAGCACGCGGGTGCGGGTGATGCGACCCCCCGCCGGTGGCGATCAGGACTGCGCCCACGACGACCGCCGCCGCCGCCGCGACGGCGGCGAGCGCCTCCAGTCGTCTCATCGCTCGGTGTCGCCGCGCTCGGCGCACCGAGCGCACCGCGCGCACGCGCGCGCAACTGCGCCCGCTCACGCCCCGCCGGCCGCCCCAGCACGGTCTTCACCACGATCCGGGACGCGAACGTCAACGTCTGCAGCGCGTCGTCGATGGTGGCGCGCCGCCGGCCCAGGCGCCGGCACACGACGTCGTGGCGCGCCGCCGCCAGCCGCTCGAAGGGCTCCCCTCCGAAGGCGGTCGCCGACGAATGGGCCCGATGGTGGACGACCCGTGCCGCCGGCCACAGCCACGTCTGCACCCCGCGCTCGCGGGCGCGCAGGCCGAGCTCCAGATCCTCGCCGTAGAGGAAGATCGACTCGTCGAAGGGGCCGAGGGCGCGCAGCGTGTCGGTCCGCGCGACGATCGCGCATCCCACCGCCCAGCCCACCCGCCGCGGCGCCGCCGATCGCCACGGCGCCAGCGCGACGCCGGCTCGGCCCGGGCACCGCCGCCGGTGGGACCACCGCGGCAACGAGGTCGGCTCCCCCGCCGGGTACGGGGTGCACCGTGTCCTGCAGGCTGCCGTCGCCGTTGAGGACGCGCGGCGCCAGCAGCCGGACCGGGCGATCGGCGCGCAGCGCCTCGCCGGCCAGCATCAGGAGCGAGTCGTCCAGCAGCTCGACGTCGGGGTTGACGAGCGCCACCGCCGGCGACGCGACGTGCTCGAGGCCGAGGTTGCACGCCCGGCCGAACCCGACGTTCTCGTCGAGGCCGATCGCCGTCACGCCCGCCCGTTCCCGCGCGACCGCCAGGCTCGCGTCGCGCGACGCGCAGTCGACCACGACCACCCGCACCCCGGGCAGGTGCCGCGCGACCGAGTCCAGGAGCGCGCGCAGCTCCGGCGCCGAATCGTGGGTGACCGTCACCAGCGTGAGCGACTGCTCCGCTCTCCCGGCGCCGTTTGCGGCCCCGCCCCGGCTGCCGTGCGTGTGACCCGGGCCCAGCGTCGCGGCGATCAGCTCGGCGAAGCGCCGCTGCGACGCCGCCAAGTCGAAGTGCTCGCGCGCTCGCCGGCGACCGTGGCGGCCCATCTCGAGCGCACGCAGGTCGGTCAGACGCGAAGGCCACGAGCGCCGCGGCCGCCGCCGATGCATCGCCCGGCGCATACGCCGCGCCGCATGACGGGTCGACGATCTCAGCCGGGCCGCCGGCGTCCGGCACCACCACTGGGCGTGCTGACGCGAGGGCCTCGAGCACCGCCATCCCGAACGGTTCGCGCGGCGCGCAGTGCAGAAGGCACGTGGCCCGGGCCAGCGCGGCGCGCGGGTCGGGCACTTGGCCGTCGAAGGAGACCGCGCCGGCCAGGTCCGGCTGCGCCGCCCGTGCCTGCAGCGACCCCAGGAGCGCCTCACCGGCGCCGTCGAGCGGGGCGCCGAGCACCCGAAGGCGCAGATCCGGGACGGCCTGTCTGGCGATCGACACCGCCTCGAGCGCCAGGTCGGGCCGTTTCCAGCCGACCAGAGCGCCCAATACCACGACCTCCGGAGGCTCGCCGGCGGGTCCGTCGAGCTCGGCGAAGCGATCGGCGTCGACGCCGGGAAAGATGACGTGCAGCCGGCCCGCCAGCCGCCCGCGGGGATCGAGATCGCGCGCGACGGCTTGGGACGGCGCCACCACCAGGGCGGCCCTCGCCGCGGCCGCCCGGATCGCCGCGCCGATCAGCCGGCCCGGGGGCGAAGTCGTTGTGGACGAACGCATACGGCCGCGCGGTCACGTGGGCGCGCGGATCCAGCAGGCGCGCGATCGCGGTCCGCATCCCCCAGGCCACCAGCAGGTCGGGCTCAAGGCTGCGCTCCAGGCCCCGGATCTCGGCGGCGTGCGCCACCATCGCGCGCGCGGCGCGCAGCCGCACCACCGTGCTCGAGCGCAGTTCGCTGGGGCGGTGCGGCAGGACCAGGGTGCCCAGGCCCGCCGCGCGGGCGTGCGCCGCCAACGGTCCCTCCGGACAGGCGATGAGCGCGTCCCCCGGGACGGCGGCCGCCCAGTCGAGCAAGAGGCGCTCCGCGCCGCCCGCAGCGGCCGAGTAGCTGATGAACAGGACCCGCGGCAAAGCTGCCCGCAGGCTATCCCGCCGGCGGCCGGCGGGCGCAGCCCCCGAGCGTCGCCACGCCGCTGGCGCCGCACCGGATCGTCGCGCGACGCGGGGGCCGCCCCATAGACTGCCGTCGGTGGTGACCTTCGCCTCACGTCAGGCGACCCTGCCGCGGGTCGCCCTGGTACACGACTTCCTGCTCGACGTCCGAGGGGCCGAGCGGGTGTTCCTCCAGCTGTGCGCAATGTGGCCGACGGCGGACATCTTCACGGCCGTCTACGACCCCGACGGGACCGAGGGCCGATTCGCCGACCGGGTCGTGCACTCATCCTTTCTACAGCGCGTACGGCCCACGGCGAGGACCTTCCGGGCGCTCCTGCCGCTGTATCCCTCGGCGATCGAGTCCTTCGACCTGTCCGGCTATGACCTCGTGGTCTCCAGCTCCTCGGCCTGGGCGCACGCCGTGCGCTATCCGGAGGACACGGTCCACGTCAGCTACTGCCACAACCCGTTCCGCTATGCCTGGAACGATCGCGACAGCACCCTGGCCCGCCGCAACCCCGTCACGCGCAGGTTCCTGCGCACCGCGTTTCGCCGATGGCGCCGGTGGGACTGGGCGGCGGCTCAGCGGACCGACGCGCTACGTGGCCAACTCCCAGATCACGCAGGCGCGGATTCGCACCTACTTCGCCCGCGAGGCCGACATCGTCCACCCGCCGGTCGACACCTGGCGCTTCTCTCCGGGTCCGGTCGGCGACTACTACGCCGTCGTCTCCGAGCTGATGTCCCACAAGCAGATCGACGTCGCCATCGCGGCGTTCAATGCGCTGCGCCGGCCACTGGTCATCGTCGGCGACGGGCCGGCGGCCCGGGCGCTGCGCCGCAAGGCAGGCCCGACGATCCGCTTCACCGGCCGCGTATCCGATGCGGAGGTGGCTCAGACGCTCCAGGGCGCGCGGGCGCTCGTGGTCACCGCCGTCGAGGAGTTCGGGATCGCCGCGGTGGAGAGCCAGGCCGCCGGGCGGCCCGTCATCGCCCGCGCCGGCGGCGGTGCGCTGGAGACGGTCCTCGACGGCGTCACCGGCTGCTTCTGGTCGGGCGGCGCCGACGAACTGGCCACCGCCGTGCTCGAGTTCGACGACGCCGCGGTCGATCCCGAGGCGTGCGTGCGCCAGGCGACCCGATTCGATGCCAGCACGCTTCCGCCGCGAGCTGATGCACGAGGTCGAGCTGGCGGGTGGACCCGTCACGCGCCTGGACGGTGGCGACCTGCCGCTGCTGGCATCGACGCGTGCGGTGCAGCCCGCGGTGCGCGACCCCAACGGTTGATGACCACGGGGTGGCGCCGCGGCGCGCTGGCCGTCGTGGCCGCGGCGCTCCTGGCGGGGCCCACCGCGCTGGCCTTCTTCAGCGGCGGCTACTTCCAGGGGCCGCGCGTGTGGGCGGGCGCCGGGGCGTGGGCGTGCGTCCTTGTCGCCCTCGTGGCGGGAGCTCCGCTGCCCCGGGGGCGGGACGCGCTGCTGGCGATCGGTGGGATGGCGCTGTTGGCCGCTTGGACGCTGCTGTCGATCCTGTGGGCGCCCTTGGCGGGCAACGCGTACGGCGCCGGCCAGATCGCCGTGCTCTACCTCGGAGCCCTGCTGGCCGCGGCGATGGTGCTGCGCGGCCGTCTGCTCGCCCTGGGTCGAGCCGGCGCTGGCCGCCGGGGCCGCGGTCGTGGTCGGCTACGGGTTGGCGGGCCGGCTGCTGCCGGGCCTGCTGCATTTCGCCCGTTCGGTCAGCGCCGAGGGTCGGCTGGAGCAGCCGCTGACCTACTGGAACGCCATGGGCGAGCTGGCCGCGCTCGGGTTCGTGCTGTGCGCCCGGCTGGCCGGCGACCGTGCCCGTCCCGGGTGGCTCCGCTCCCTGGCGGCGGCGGCGACGGCCCCGCTCGGGCTTGGGCTGTACATCAGCTTCTCCCGCGGGGCGCTGTTCGCGTGCGTGGCGGGCCTGCTCGCGCTTGTCGTCCTGGCCCCTCGGCGCCAGCAGCTGGCCGCGCTGCTGCTCGCCGTCGCCGTCGGTGCTGTCACCTCGCTGGCCGTCGCGGCGTTCACAGGCGTGACCTCGCTGAGCGGCAGCCTGTCCACGCGGGAGAGCCAGGGCGCGATCGTGCTGGTGCTGGTCGTTGTGATCGCCATCGCCGCGGGGGTCATCGCGCGGCTGCTGGCGGCGCGCGTCGATGACCGCGCGCTCGCCCTCCCGCGCCGGGCGCCGCTCATCGTCACCGGGCTGATCGCGGTGGGCCTGACGCTGGCCATCGTCGTCGGCGCCCATGAGAGCAGCGGCGCGTCGGCCACTCTGTCGGGCGGCGCCACGCGGCTGACCTCGCTGCAGAGCAACCGCTACGACTACTGGTCCGTGGCGCTGCGGGCCTTTGGCACCGAGCCGCTGCACGGCGTCGGGGCCGGGGGCTGGAGCGTCGACTGGCTGCGCTGGAGGACCGTGGCCGAGGGGGCGCAGGATGCGCACTCGCTCGAGCTGCAGACGCTCGCGGAGCTTGGGCGTGGTGGGCGCTGTGCTCCTGCTCACGGTGCTCGCCGGGATCGCCCGCGCGGCCGTGCGCTCGCTGCGCTCCGCGACCGCCCGGACCGCCGCGACCGCCACCGCCGCGACCGCCGGGCCGATCGCCGCGCTCGTCACCTACCTGGCCCACTCACCCCTGGACTGGGACTGGCAGATGCCCGCAGTGACGTTGATCGCGACCGCTCTGGCCGGCGCGGTGATCGCCGCCGCCGCGCCCACCGCCGCCGAAGGCGACGCTCAGAGCGCCTCGGCGATGCGTGGAGCCTCTCGGCGGAAGATCCATACCGCGAACGCGCACACCGCCGCGTAGAGCGCGACGGCGATGGCCAGCCGCACCGGGCCGCCCATCCGAGGGTCCCACGGCCACGGCGTCCCCGGCTCGGTGACCCAGCGCTGGGCGAGGTCCATGATCGGCGCCAGCGGGTTGATCGCGATCAGGTTCCGGAAGCTCTCGGACACCACCTGGATCGGATAGAGCACCGGCGTGGCGTAGAACAGCACCATCGCGAACACCGACCAGATGATCGACACGTCCCGGAAGCGCGGGTACAGCGCGGAGACGATCATCGCCACGGCCACGGTGAACACCAGCAGCAGCGCCAGCACCACCGGCAGCAGCAACCACGTCCACAACGGCGAGACCCCGAAGACCAGGATGAAGACGAACGTCACCACCAGGTTCAGCACCAGGTTGAACAGCGACGTGCACACCACCGCCAGCGGGATGATCAACCGCGGGAACTGGGTCTTTCGCACCACCGCCTCGTGGCCCACGATCGAGCCCACCGCCATCATCGTCGCCTCCTGAAAGAAGCCGAAGAGCACGATGTTGAACAGGAGGAACACCGGGTAGTGCGCGACCTTGGAGGCGAAGTGAAAGACATGGGTGAAGACCGCCAGCAGCACCGCGAACTGCATGAGCGGCCGCGCGACCGACCACAGGTATCCGAGCACGGTGCCGAAGTACGTGCGCTTGAAGTCGTTGACGGCGATGACGTACAGCAGATCCAGCGCTCGGCGGCGGCTGCCGCCCAGCGCGGAGGGACCCGGCACATCACGCAGGACCAGCGGGCCCTCGTCGGCAATCGCCATCAGTCCTCCAGCACCGGCTCGACGTCGGCGTGCAGCTTGACCACACCGTGGCGCGGGGCGGTTCCGTAGACGACGAACCGCATGATGCGCAGCGCCTGCAGGGCCATCATCGTCTCGTGCTGGTCCTGGCGGACCCAGCAGTCCAGGTAGTAGCGCCCGGCGACCAGCCGGTTCTCGATCTTGCCGGTGAGGCGCACCCGTCGCCCGGGCAGCACCGTGCGCTCCAGGGTGCACGTGAACGCGAACACCACCACGCCGTCCTCATTGACGACGTGGAAGACGAAGATCGGGCCGGCGAGCTCCCGGGCCGCCTCCATCAGGATGTCCACGGCGATCGGCGCGTCCTGCTCCACGTTGCTGATCGCGGTACCGGCCTCGTCGCGCAGGGTCGCCTCCAGCACGCGCACGTTGAGGTCCATCACCGCGTCGCGCTCGGGCGCGGGACGCCGTGGGTCGGTCTCGGGTCCGGCGAAGTTCAGCCGGTAGTAGCGCAGCGCCGCATCCTCGGGGGCACCGATGTACTGCAACTCGCCCTCGTGTAGGAGCGCCGCGCGGTGACAGAGCGACTGGACGGTGCCCATGTCATGGGTCACCAGCACGATCGTCTTGCCCGCATCGCGCTTCTCGTGAAAGACGTCCATGCATTTCTGGGCGAATGCCGCGTCGCCGACCGCCAGCACCTCGTCGATCAGCATGATGTCGGCGTCGGCCTGGACCATGATCGCGAAGGCGAAGCGGACCATCATCCCCGACGAGTAGTTCTTGAGCTTGAGGTCCACGAAGTCCTGGAGCTCCGCGAAGTCGATCACCGCGCCCAGCCGCCGCCGTGCCTCGCGGCGCGTCAGGCCCATGAGCACCCCGTTGAGCTCCCCGTTCTCCCGGGCGGTGAGCTCCGGATTGAAGCCCACCCCCAGCTCGATGAACGGAGCCAGGCGCCCGGCCACCCGCACCCGCCCGCCGTCGGCCCGATAGATGCTGGCCAGGATCTTCAGCAGGCTGCTCTTGCCCGAGCCGTTGCGGCCGACGATCCCGAAGAACTCCCCCTGGTGCACATCGAACGAGACGTCGCGCAGCGCGCGCAGCTCGCGGTACTCCACTCGGGTCAGGGGATGCGTCGCACGCTCCTTGAAGGAGTCCATCCGGTGCTCGGGGATCCGGAAGGTCTTGTCCAGGTTCCGGATCTCGATCACCACCGGTCCTTCGGGCCGGCGACCGGCGTCCTGATGCACGCCATCGGCCAGCTCATCCGTGATCGTTGGGCTACGTAGCGGCATTTACACTGGGCCCCGATGCTGCCGAGGCCCCCGCAATGATCGCATTCGCCACCGCGACCACGAAGCCAGACGTCTATCGCCGGTGTGCCGAGCCCGGAATCGCGCGGGCCGCCGAGGCCGACTCCGAGGTCCGCGCCATGCCCTCGATCGGGTCCATCTTCGCCTCCTACAACGCGCTGCTGGACGAGTTCTCGGAGCGCGATGAGCTGGAGGCGCTGGTGCTCGTCCACCAGGACGCCGAGATCATCGACGCGGATTTCTGCCAGATCGTCCGCCGTGCGCTGGCCGACCCTCACGTCGGAGTGGTGGGGTGCGTCGGTGCGGTGGGCGTGCGGAGCATCGCCTGGTGGGAGGCGTCGGTCACCCTGGCGTCATTCGTGAACCGCTACCAGGAGCACGGCGGAGGGGATCTCGCGTCGTTCTCGTGGGAGTGGACGGAGGCCCCCGCGTACGCCCGGACCGGAGAGGTGGAGACGCTGGACGGGTTCGTGCTCGTGCTGTCTCCGTGGGTGGTCCGCAACCTGCGCTTCGACGAGTCGTTGGGGCAGTTCCACGGCTATGACCTGGACTTCTGCCTTCAGGTCCGCGCCTCCGGACGCACGGTGATCACCGCCGACTTCCGCGCCGTGCACCACCGCCAGCTGGAGATGGTCCCCGACCCCGAGGAGTGGATCGAGGCCCACATCAGGGTGGCCGAGAAATGGGACGGTGAGATGGGCATCGGGACCGGCACCGGGAGCTGGCGCGAGCGGGCGCTGCGCGCCGAGGCCGACGCCGACGCCGCCCTGGTGCTCGGGTACATGAACGTGCTGGAGACCACCGCGCGCGTACGGGAGCTCCAGGGCGCCCTGGACGAGACCACCACCAGCATCTCCTGGCGCCTCACCGCACCGCTGCGCCGCTTGACACACGCCTCGTGATCGCCTTCGGATCCTCGATCAGCGGAGGCGAGGCCTACCGCCGGTACGCGCAGCCCGGCATCCGCCTGGCCTCCGAGCCAGACTCGGCCAACTTCGCGTACGCGGCCGTCGAGCCGATCGGGCGCACCTACAACCTGATCCTCGACGCCGCCGCCCGGCGCGAGGACCTGGAGGCGCTGGTTCTGGTCCACCCCCACACCGAGATCATCGACCCCGGCTTCTGCGCCAAGGTGAGGGCGGCGCTCGAGCCCGACGACGTGGGCATGGTGGGCTGGGCCGGTGCCACCGGTGTGCGCTCAATCGCCTGGTGGGAGGGGGAGGTCACCGCCGCGCCCGCGATCCACCGCTATGAGGAGCACGGGGGTGGCGACATCCCGTCGCTGTCGTGGACGCGGCTCGCCGCGCCGCCCGCGGAGGTGGAGTGCCTGGACGGGCAGCTGCTGGTCCTCTCGCCATGGGCGGTGCGCACGCTGCGCTTCGACGAGGGGCTGCTGCTCGGCCACGGGTTTGACCTGGACTTCAGCCTGCAGGTGCGCGCCGCCGGACGGCGGCTGATGGTCGCCGATCTGCGCCTCGCGCACCATCGCTCGCTGGAGCTCGTCGCTGATCTGGACGTGTGGGTCCAGGCGCACATCCACCTCGCCGAGAAGTGGAGCGGGACCCTGGACGACCGCGACGCCGACGAGGCCGCCTGGAAGCACCGAGCGCGCCGAGCCGAGGCGCGCCGGGAGGCGGCACGCGCCTACGCGGTCTCGCAGGCCCTCATCCTCGATGCGCGCGTAATGGAGCTCGAGCGGGCGCTGGCCGAGAAGACCGGCAGCCCGTCCTGGCGGGTCACCGCGCCGCTGCGCACGCTGAACCGGATCCGTCGCGAGGCCGCCGACCGCCGCGGGACCAACGGCGCCGGTCCGGGCGCCGGCGGGCGCCGCTGGGACTGACGTCGCGGTCGCGGTTCTACGAGCCCGCCGGGTCCTCCAGCGCGCGCAGGATCTCCTCCTTGGAGACGATCGACTGCGCCGTGGCGACGCCGGCCCGTGCCCGCAGCCGGGAGAGCCGCTCGGCGACCGCGAACGCGCTGGAGTCAAGCAATCGCCGCAGCACCCGCTCCTGGCGCTCCAGCCGCTCCTGGGCGCGCCACAGCTCGGTCCGCCGCTCATGCATCGCCGCCAGCTGGTGCACCCGGTTGGCCTCCAGCCGCTCCATGATCGGGTTGCCGTCGAACGGATCGAGGATCCGCGCCAGGTCAGCCGACCACGGTTTGGCGGTGTGCCAGGCGACGCCGAACCCGAAGAACGCCGGCACCACCGCCAGCCGCACGCCGTCGCGTGCGTTGACGAAGTCCTCGACGGCGGTGAGCACACCGTTGCCGGCCCCGCCCTCCATGGCCGCCGACCGCGGATACGGGAGGCCTCCCGGCCGTGCCGCGGCCTCGCCGGGGACGATGCCCTCCCCGGCGGCGGCAACCGGGTGGCGGGCGGCCGCCGGGATCTGCTCGGCGTCGAAGTAGTCGTCGCGGCGGCCGTGGGGCCAGCGGACGTCATGGAAGAGCAGCAGCGGCAGCTCCGCTCCCGGCGCCCGCTCCCCGATGAGGCGCAGCTCCTCGCTGACCGTGTAGTAGTTGTGGTCGCCGTCGATCACGATGGCGTCGGGCATGGGGATGGTGGGCAGCGCGGCGAGGCTCGTCTCGCGCACCAGCTCGAGCTCCGGATGTTCCTGCGCAAGGGCCTCCAGCCCCGGCTGCGGTGCCGGGTCGATGGCCATCACCGACGCGCCGGCCCCGGCGGCCCAGTCCACCAGGACCCGGGTCAGGTCCCCGGCGAAGGCCCCCACCTCCGCGACGGAGGCGACGCCGGCGGCGTCCAGGCAGGGCCGGATGAGCTCGGTCATCTGGGCGAGCGAGACGCCCCAGTGGTCGGGATCGTGGAAGTACGGGTCAAAGTGCGTGGGCTGGTCGATCATCGGCGAGCGAGTGTAAGAGGTCGCCTCGCGCCCGGCGCGGTACCGTCAGCCATCGTGAGCAGCGGAGCGCGCGCGTGGTAATCGGTGCCGCCTTCGCGTGGGCCCACCTGCCCAAGACCGCCGGCGACACGACGCACGCCATGCTCACCGCGGTTCCGGGGTTGGCGACGTTTGCCGACCCCCCTGACTCCAACGACAAGCATCTGCCGTTCTTCGCCCGCGAGGCGGAGGTGTCGGGCAAGCTGCTGGCGATGAACATCCGCCGCCTTCCGGCGTGGACGCTCAGCGCTGCCCACCACCGCGCCACCCACGGGGTCCATCCCGAGTACCGCCCGCTGCCGCTCCAGACGCACCGACGAGATGTGCGACAGCACCGACGCCGACGACCTCTTGCGCTGGATGACCGACCACGGACGCTTCGCCGTGCAACGCTGGCTGCGCACCGAGGAGATCCTCGACGACGTCCTGGCGCTGCTGAACGAACTGGGGGCGCTGGACCGCCGGGCGCGGCGCCGGGTCACCGCCGTCGGCCGCCTCAACGTGGGGGCCTACGAGCGCCCGCCGCACCCGTTCACGGCCGAGCAGATCGCCCGCATGTACGGCCGCAATCCTGACTGGGCCGAGATCGAGCGCCGCGTGTACGGCGCGGCTGGCGCCTGACTCAGCCGGGGTTGCGCGCGAACGCCCAGACCTGCACCGCCAGGTCGGGTTCGTTGCGCAGCGAATGCCAGGCGCGCTGGGCGGCCCAGCGGTCGAGGTTACCCACCACGCAGTCACGGTTGCCCCAGGCGTCGACGCGGTCCACCTGCAATCCGCCCTCCTCCAGCAGGCGCCGCAGCCCCGTGGGCGTGAAGCGCCACAGGTCCGGCATGCCGTAGGCCGGAAGCTCGTGCACCCGGATCAGAAACGGCGTCGAGACCACCACGTGACCGCCCGGCTCGCACAGCCCGCGCAGGTTGGCGGCCGCCGCCCGCGGGTCCAGCACGTGCTCGAGCACCTGCTCGCAGATGACCACGTCATAGGTGCGGTGGCCGTCCAAGGGGGCGCACAGGTCAAACGCGGGGTAATCGAGGCTCTCGTAATGGCCCCAGGGCCGCCCGGCGTAACGGTCGCCGCTGATCTCCGCCGCCGCCAGGCCCGAGTAGCCCAACGCCGCGAGGTGGCGGTCCACGGCCCGATGCAGCACCACGCGCTGCCACTGATCCTCACCTGAGACGGCTTCGGGGACGGTCAGGCGCGAGAGCCCCGCCCGCGCGCGCCGGGTCAGACGAGCGGCCCGGGCGGCGATCGGCCTCAGCGGCGCGGAGGCCATCGTCAGAACAGTCCTCGCCACGCCGGCCCGATGCGCTCGGGCGTGATCTCGAGATTGGCGAAGCAGCTGTCCTCGTAGAACCAGTGGGCGAACGCCTCGTCGTCGGTCACCTGGTTGTGTATCGCCCACCGCCTGCGCTCATCCACCGGCGCCCAGGCCCGGCGGCTGCGCACCCGATGGCGCGCGAGGCAGATGTCGTAGTCCATCCGGTGCAGGTGGACCATGCGTAGGTCGGGGTCCAGGTTGAAGTGGAAGTCCTCACGTCCGTGGAACCCGGGCCGCCACTGCATCGGCACGGTGGCCAGCGCCGCCTTGTCGTAGCCGTCGTTGTAGAACCAGTGGTGGCGCTGATCCAGGATGGGGCGGTCCAGCCGGAGCGCGGGCTCGGCGTCGCGCATGTGCAGCAGCTCGTACCCCAGGCAGTTGACCCACTCCTCGTCGAAGCGGTCCAGGTACTCGCTCAGGGTCCCGGCCCGGGGGTGGGGAATCACGATCTCGTCCACGTCGGTCACCAGCACCATCTCGTAGCGATCGAGCAGCTCGTGCTGCAGGCCCTGGACCGTCTGGACCATCCACGGGTGATCGACGACGTCGTGCTCGACCCCGATCCGCACGAACCCGTCGCCCTTGGTGGAACCGTCGGTTGTCTGGTTGTCGAGCACGTACATGTCCTGTGCGGCGAAGCTGCGTGAGTAGTAGGCCAGCCAGATCGGCAGGAACACCGACTCGTTGTGGACGATGGTGATCACCGCGCGGGACCGCCCAGCCGGCGCAGGCGGCCGGGAGGCGTAGTGCTCGCGCCGCCGCCGGCGCTGGTCGGCGAACCACGCCGCCATCGGGTGGTGCGGGCTGTCGTCCGGCTCCAGCTCGACGGTGCTATCGGCTTCAGCGGCCACGGGTCATGCGCGGCGGTGAGCGGATCAGACCGCGATCGGGGCGTACTCGTCCGGGAATCCGGAGCCCCCGAAGAACCAGTTCTCCACCGCGTACCGCGGCTTGGGCATCGACGGGTCAGAGCCCGTCTGGTGCAGGAACAGCTCGTCGAAGAAGAGCGCGTCGCCCGGCTCGAAGATGGGACGGATGACCGGCGTCTCGCCGGCGGCCTCCTCGACGCGCTGCTGCGAGATCGTGTAGTCCAGCGCCGCCTCCTCGGTGGCGGTGGCCACGTAGCTGTCCAGCCGCCGCGGGACGATGTCCAGGCCGGGCGCCTCGTCGCCGCAGCGCGACAGCGACAGCCACAGATTCAGCGAGCGCACCTCGCCCATGAAGAAGCCATCCTGGTGCCAGGCTCCCGGCACCGACGGGTCGGCCTTGCGCAGCGTCGTCTTGTGGACGGAGATGAGCGCCGGCTCGCCGAGGTACTCCGAGACGATCTCGCGCAACCGGGCGGCGCGGAACATCTCCATCATGCGGAAGTTGAGCATCGGGGAGTCGGCGGCGAGCAGCCCGCCGCCCTGCTTGATCCAGGGCCGTCCGAACACCTCGCCGCCGTAGCGGGCGGTGGGGCGAAACTCCTCGTAGTACCCGTTGGTCATCGTCTCGCCGGCCTCACCGCGGTCACGCTCCGCAAACGCGCGGTCAATCTCGCCGGCCAGTGCCAGCGCGTCCTCGCGCGCGACCAAGCCGCGGACCAGCAGGCACCCGTCGCGCAGGATCCCGGCGCGGATCAACCCGGCGGACAGGTCGGCGGCGGCGATCTCGGGCAGCGGATCGGCGGGCCCCAGCGCCTCGACGGCGGGGGCAGCGAAGGTGGCGTCCCCGGAGGCGCTGTCGATCAAGCGGGTCCCGGCAGCATGGCGAAGCGCCACCAGCCGGCGTTCGACGTCGCGATCGGGTGCGTTGCGGTTGCGCTCGCTCAGCGTCTCGATCTCGCTGCGCAGCTCCTCGAGGCTGCCCGGAATGTCCTCGATGGGCTCGGGCGGCCGGTCGATGGTGGCGGTCGTGGCGGGCGATGCCGCAGCGTTCTTCTGCCTGCGTCGGAACATGCGCGCAGACGTTACCTGACCGCCTCCGGGCGGCCGCGGACCGCCTCCACCCGGCCTCGGAGGCCGGTACAGTGCGCTCCCGATGACCGCCCATGAGCTCGCCGAGGCCCCAGCGGCGACGGGTCAGGGCACCGCTCCGGCACCGGCCGCGCCGGACGCCCGCGGGTCGTGGTGGCCGTTGGCCGCCCTTGTAGTGCTCTCCGTGGCCGGTGTGGTCCTCCGGATCATCGTTGCCCATCAGTCACTGTTCGCCGACGAGCTGTCCACGTACTGGATCTCGGCCACCCACGGCCTTGGCGGGGTGCTCAAGCTGCTCTACAGCGTCGGCCCGATCAAGCACGCCGAGATCACCCCACCGCTGTACTTCGTGCTCGCCTGGGCCACCAGCCAGCTCGGGCACTCGCCGGAACTGCTGCGCCTGCCCTCCCTGATCGCGGGCACCGCCACCATCCCGGTCATCTACCTGCTCGGGCTGCGCACGGTCGGCCGGCGCGCGGCCCTGGTGGCGACCGCCGCCACCGCTCTGGCCCCGTTCACCGTCTACTACTCGGCCAACGCGCGCGCCTACGCGGTGATGATCCTGGCCGTCACCGTCAGCACCCTCGCCATGCTGCTCGCCCTGGACACGGGGCGTGCCCGCTGGTGGGCTGTATACGCGGTCGCGGCGTGCGCCGCGGTCTACTCGCATTACACGTGCGTGTTCGTCCTCGGCGCCCAATGGGCGTGGGTGATGTGGGCCCATCCAGAGGCACGGCGGGCGGCGGTGATCGCCACCGCCGCCGCTGCGGCCGGCGTGCTCCCGTGGCTGCCGGGCCTGATCAACGACTACCGGTCGCCCACCGTCAAGATCCTCAACGCGCTGTCCCCGTTCACGTTCCGGGACATCCGGATCGATGTCACCCACTGGGTGATCGGCTATCCGGAGACGTTCGCCGGCGGACTGACTCGGCTGCCGGGCTGGCCCGCGCTGGTGCTCCTCGCCGTGGCCGGTGCGATTGGGGTGGCCGTGCTGATCCGGGCGATCGCCACGGGTCGCGCCACCGCCGATCGCAGGGTGGTCCTGGTGGCGGGCCTGGCGGTGGTCACGCTCGTCGCCGAGGTGGTCGCGGGCGCCGTCGGGCACAGCCTGATCAGCACCCGGGACCTCGGTGCGTCCTGGCCGTACCTGGCCCTCGCGGCCGCTGCGGTCCTCAACCTGTGCGACCGCAGGGTGGCGCTGCTCGCGGCGGCCCTGGCCGTGGCCGGGCTGGCGATCGGCTCGGCGAAGATGCTGGGCGGCGACTTCCAGCGGCCCGACTACCGCGCCGCGGCGCGTGATGTCTCAGACCTGGTGCGCCCCGCCGACGTCGTCATCGACGAGACCGGTGCGCTGAGCCCAGGCCCGCTGACCGGGCTGGACGTCGCCCTGGGGCGCACGCTGCCCTTGATCCGGGCCGAGGCGCCCGTGGAGCGCGACCATCCGTTCACCTTTGGCGATCCGATCGTCTCGCTCCCGCAGGCCGTCGCGGAGGCGGTGCGCCGCGCCGACGGCCACCGCGTGTTCGTCGTCCGCAACGGCTTCGTCACCGACATCGCCTCGCTGGCCGGCCGGGTCGCCCCGGGCCAGACCCGCTTCCCCGATGGCTACCACCTGGTCGCGCAGCGCGCGTATCCGGGCCTGGGCGCAACGGTGGTGCAGGTCTTCGCCGGCGGCGGCCCCGCCCAACCGTGACCTCCACGTCGGCGCCGCCGGCCACCGCCGGGTACGGGCAGGCCCTGGCCATCGCGGTCACGCTGGCCCTGGCGGCGTTCCTGGTCGTCATGGCGCTCGCGGTCCTGGGCTCGCATCCGCAGACCGCGGGCTTGGGGGCGTTCGTGGGCTTGGTCAACCAGCAGAACCAGAGCGCCAAGTCCGCGGTGTATCTCGTGGCGTTTGTGGTCCTCCTCCCGCTCAGCCTGTGGGCGGCACTGCGGCTGGGCGATCGCATCGCCGCCGGCGTCGGCCCATCGGCTCTGACCGCGCTCTGCGCGCTGCTGGCCGGCAGCCTCGCCGGGATCCTGATCCTGGTCCGGTTGTCTGCGGGCCTGCCCTGGGGCGACGGCCTGGTCGCGGTGCTGGTCGCCGTCCTGCTGTGGGCGGCAGGCGCCGGGGCGGCCCTGTGGCGCGCCGGCGAGCCGTGGGAGCCCCTGGAGCGGTTGGCGCCGTGGGCGTCACGGCTGTGCCTGGCCGCCGCCGGCCTGGTCGCGGGAGCGATCCTGTGCGTGACGCGGGCATCGAGCCTGCATCCCGTCCCGCTGGTCGTCGGCGCGGCGATCGTGGCCGCACTGGTAGCGCGGCCCCACCTGGCCCTGGCCCGCCCGCCGCTGGCCCGCCCGCCGCTGGCACACGCGCTCGACGTGCTGGTCGTCGTGGTGCTGGCCCTGGCCATCCCCAACGTGGTCGTCTTCCACGCCACGGGCCAGATCCCCAACATCTTCACGCTCCCGGGCGTGATCGCCGATCAGCAGAACTACCTGCTCGGCTCCGCCAACCAGCTGCACGCGGGCGGCGCGCTGCTGGTCAACGTCCCGGTGTCCCAATACGGCGTGGGCCTCGTCTACTTCCTCAACGCCTGGTTTCACCTGGTGCCGATCGGCTACGGCACGCTCGGAGCGCTGGACGGCATCCTGACCGCGCTCTTCTACATCGCCGCCTATGCGGTGCTGCGGGTCGCCGGCGTCGGCCGGGCGCTCGCCGCGGCCGCGCTCGCCGTGGGTGTCGTCGGGCTGGTCTACAGCCTCCGCTACGGCGTCGGGGCGCTCCCGGAGACCGGGCCGCTCCGCTTCGGCCTCCCGATGGCGCTGCTGGCGGCGCGCACCGCCGAGCTGCGCTGGCCGGGACATCGTGGCTGGCCGACGCTTGCCTTCGCGGTGCTCGGACTGTCGGCGGTGTGGGCCTTTGAGGCCTTCGCCTACACCGTCCTGACCTTCCTGGCCATTGCCGCCGCCCAGGCGTGGCTGCGGCCGCCGGCGCAGCGTCGGCGCTGGTTGATCGGTCAGATGGCAACCGCCCTCGGCGTCTGCATCGCCTTTCACGTCGTGCTCGCGCTGGTGACGCTGCTGGTCGCCGGGCGCCTGCCCGATTGGGGCCAGTACTTCACCTACGTGCGCTCGTTCCTGCTCGGCGGCACCGCCGGCACCATCAGCTACGGCTTTGAGGACTGGTCGCCGGGGCTGGCCGTCGGCGTCGCCGCCTTCGCGTCGGCGGCCGCAGTGCTGCTGCTGGTCCGTCGTGCGCCGGCGGCGGCTCGCTGCTCGCCCGCCGTGCTCATCGCGATCGCCGGGGCCAGCGCCTATGCGATCGGATTGCTCAGCTACACCGACAACCGCTCGTCCACGTACCTGCTGCCCTACGTCGCGCTGCCGTTGGTGATGGCGGGCGCACTCTGGCTCACGCTGCTGCTGCGCGACACCACGGTGCCCGCGCTGCGACGGGGCGGCGTCGTCTTCGCCGGCGCTCTCGCGGCGCTGATCGTCTCGGCGGCGTGGCCGTCGATCGGCCCCAACTTCTCCAATAGCGCGATGGCGCATGCGTATCCCGGCGGCGGGCTGCGCGCCGCGGTGCATCGTCTGTGGCACCCGCCGCCGATCGACCCGCGAGCGGTGCCGGCGGTCGCTCTCCTGAACCGGTACGTCCCGGGCCGCACGGCGCTTGTGGTGCTGCCGACCGCCCCCGACCTGGGGGTCGAGATCCTCATGCGCGCGCACCGGGCCAACCCGCTGTTCATCGGCGACCCGGTCGACGACAGCCTGGTGCCGTCGCTGTGGATGGCCCGGCTCTCGACCCAGGTGGCGGCGCTCAAACCGGGTCAGCGGTTACTGATCGACAGCGGCACCCAACAGGTGCTGGCCGATCTGCGGGCCCGCCCGGACGTCGATCCCGCGTCGCATCCCGTCGACAGCGGCAACGCCCAGCTGGAGTGGCTGGCGCGCGCGCTGGATCGGCGGTTTGAGATCAGGCCGATCGGCCGGGGCCCCTACGGGCTCACCGTGGCTCAGCTTGCCGCGCGCACCGGCTGAGCCCGCTTGCCGGCGACGACCACGTTGTGGGCCCCTAGCGCTTTCAGCCGCGGCACCCGCTCGAACCAGCGCTCGGCGGCCGCAGCGGGCCGCACCATCCGCGGCGGCGTGAAGTCCGGGACCAGACCCAGCTGCTGGGCGCTGAGGATGACTGCGCCGCCGGCCATCAGCCCCTCCATCACCTCCCGCTCTCCCACCAGCCGCTCCTCCCCGGTGTCCTGGGGCACGCGAGCCATCAGCAGGCTCCAATACGGGTTGCGCGGGTTGTGGTCCCAGATCACGATCCGCCCGCCCGGCCGGGTGACGCGGACCATCTCGGCCAGCGCGGCGGCCACCGCGCCGGGGTCGGCGATGTGATGCAGCGTGGCCACCGTGTACACGAGGTCATAGCTGCCGTCGGGGAACGGCAGCTCGGTCCCCGAGGCGCTGCACCGCGGTCGTCTGAGGCGACCGCCCGCGCATGACCTCGAGCATCCCCTCTGACGGATCCACGCCAGTGACGGTGTAGCCCCGTTCGGCCAGCCGCTGCGCCAGCACGCCGGTGCCGCAGCCGACGTCCAGCGCCCGCCCGACCGGGCACACCGCGCTCAGGAACGCAGCCCGCTTGCGCAGGTAGTGCTCGACGACGTGGGCGGGCAGCGACTCGTCGTAGACGGTCGCGATCGCGTCAAAGTGGGAGTCGCTCAGTGCTCGTCATCAGCGGCGCCGGGCCGCGGATGCGCGAACGCGGCCGGGCGGACCCGGGGCCGCGGCGCGGTGCCGCGATAGGCAAGGATGAGCCAGATCATCCGCAGCCCCACCCCGATGGCCTTGAGCGGGCTGCCGGTCACCGAGGAGACCCCGACCCGGGGCAGGTAGTTGACGGGAACCTCCACGAACCGCGCCCCGGACAGGATCGTCAGGAGCATGATCTCCGCCCCCGCGTGGCTGCCGCCGACGCGCATCTTCGACGCCACCGCCTGCGCGGTCGGCGCCCGCAGCAGCCGGTAGGTGCAGCCGACGTCTGAGAGGTGGCTGGTGTTGTACAGCGCCTCGATCAGCTTGGCCACCGCCCAGTTGCCCCAGCGCAGCAGACGGGCCATGTTGGCCTCCGCCCAGATCAGCTCCCGCGTGGTCCGGGTGCCGAACACGGCATCGCACTCGGAGCTGTAGACGAGCAGCTTGAGAATGTCCTCGGGCAGGAACGTCCCATCGGGCTCGGCGAGCACGATGATCTCTCCGCGCGCCTCCAGCAGCCCCCGCCGCGTGGCGTGACCGTATCCCTGGTGTGGTTCGTGGACGAGGCGGGCCCGCGTCTGGGCGACCTCCTGGGCGGTGCCGTCCTGCGCGTTGTTGTCGATCACCAGCACCTCGTCAACGAGGCCGGTGGCGAAGAAGCCGTTGATGACGCCGCGGATCGAGTCGCGCTCGGCGTACGTCATCAGCACCACCGAGACCTCGAGCCCGTTCCACATGTCCCTCCCCCCTAGACCGTGAGGGGGATGTAGTCCTTCGGGAAGGCGGAAGGCCCGAAGAACCAGTTCTCGACGGCGAACCTCGGGCTGGGCATCTCCGGATCCGAGGCCGTCTTGTGCAGGAACAGCTCGTCGAACAGGAGGACGTCGCCAGGGTTGAAGATCGGCCGCAGGATGGGCGTGTCGCCGGCGGCCTCTTCGGCCATCCGCTGGGAGACCATGTTGTCCAGGAACGCCTCGTCAGTCTGGGTGGTGACGTGATGCTCGAAGCGGCGGGGCACGATGTCCAGGCCGGGCGCGACGTCGCCGCAGCGCGACAGCGACAGCCACACGTTGAGCGCGTTGACGTCACCCATGAACTTGCCGTCCTGGTGCCAGCCTCCTCTCACCGCCGGGTCCGCCTTGCGCAGCGTGGACTTGTCAGCGGCGACCAACGCCGGCTCGCCGAGGTAAGACTCGGCCAGCGACAGCAGCCCGGCAGCTCGGAACAGCTCGAGCAACGCGAGGCTCAGGGCCGGCGAGTCGACCGCCAGCAGGCCACCGCCGGACTTGATCCACTGCCGGGCGATCGGTTCCTCATACCTGGGCTCGGGCTCGAACTCCGAATACAGGCCGTCATCGAATCGCCGCCCGGCGTCATGGCGCTCACGCTCAGTGAACGCCCGCTCGATCTGGTGGGCGAAGCGCTCGGCGTCGGCCCGCGGCACCAACTCGCGCACCAGCAGACAGCCGCCGCGCAGGATCGCGGCGCGCAGCACGGCTGGGCTCAGATCCGCGGGTGCCACCTCGGGCACGCCGCCGGCATCGCCCAGCGCATCGAAATCGGGCTCCGGGCGTGGGCCGCGACCGGGCGGGGCGTCAACCAGGCCGATCCCGTCCCGGTGACGCAGCGTCAGCTGCCGGCGCTGCTCGTCCGCTGCTCCGCCGTTGAGGCCCCTCAGCCGAATCGTCCGCATGGTCGCGTCAAGCTAACACGCGACGCGCGGGCACTCCGACGACGGTCGTCCCGGGCGCGACGTCATCCACCACCACGGCGTTGGCCCCGATGGTGGCGCCTTCGCCCACCCGGACCGGGCCGATCACCTTGGCTCCGGTCCCGACGCTGACCCCGGCCTCCAGGACGGGGCCCTGGACATCGCCGGCGCGCAGCCCGATCGTCACGAACGGCGCGATCACGACCCCGGGCCCGATCTCCACCAGGCCGTCGAGCACCACCTGGCCGTGGACGATGTACACGCCCGGTTGCATGACCACGGGGTCGCCGATCGACACCTGGGCCAACACCATCGCCAGGCGGTGGGCGATGCGTGGCAGCACGGGCACCCCGCGCGCCTGGGCCCGCGCCTTGATCCGGTACAGCAGCTGCGCCGCGAAGGCATCGCTGACCCAGGCCAGCCGTCCGACCTGTAGCGCCGTGTCCAGCCGGGACCGGAACTCGTGGCGCTCACCGCGGTGCATCGCCGTGACCCGGGCGTCCTCACGGACCGCCTCGCCCAGCCCGGGATGGCGGCTGCGCAGCGCCGACCAGAACGCCCGCCGGTCGATCGGCGGGGTGGGCGTCGCGGAGGGCGGCTGCGGCTCCATCAGCACGGCACCGTAGCCCAACCGGATCGACGCTCTACGCTTCCCGCGCGTGGCGACCCTGCACGTGCAGCTCGAGTGCGACCTTCCGGGCGAGCTGGCCGTCGGCGCCGGCACCGCGGTCTTCGTCTGCGGCTGGTGCTTCTGCCCCGGGGCGGCGATCGCGGACCTCTCGTTCGTCGTCGACGGAGAGCCACAGCCCGTGGCCGCGTGGGGGATGCCACGGCTGGATCCGTTCCGCGCGCTGCACCCGACGCTGGACCCCTTTGCCGTCGGCGACCTCGACCGCGACCCGGCCTCCTCGGAGGATCCCGAGCTGCGCAGCTACCGCAGCGGCTTCTGGGGGGTGGTCCGGTTCGCAGAGCGCGACCCGCGTGTCGCGGAGCGCGTCCTGTCGCTGGACGCCAGATTGGCCAACGGAGAGCGGGTGTCGGCGGAGCTTGCGCGCCTGTCCGTTCGATCGTCGGTGCAGCGACTGCGGCCGTCATGGCCGGCGGGAGGCGGCGCCGCGCGTGAGCCGCGGGTGGCGGTCGCGATGGCCACCTACGACCCGCCGCTCGAGCTGCTCCACGCACAATTGGACTCGATCCGCGAGCAGACCCATGGCAACTGGGTGTGCGTCATCTCCGACGACTGTTCGCCGGCCGGCGCCCAGCAGGCGATCCGCGACGCGATCGCCGGCGACGACCGATTTCTGCTCTCGGTTTCACCCCGCCGGCTGGGCTTCTATCGCAACTTTGAGCGCGCGCTGGAGCTCGTCCCCGCCGATGCGGACTACGTGGCGCTCGCCGACCAGGACGACCGCTGGCATCCCGACAAGCTCTCGGTGCTGCTGGAGGGGATCGCGGACGCCCCCCTGATCTACTCAGACGCCTGGGTCATCGCCCGTGACGGCAGCCTCATCTCCGACACCTGGTGGGACCGGCGGCGCAACAACCATTCCGATCTGTTGTCGCTGCTGGTCGCCAACGCGGTGACGGGCGCCGCCTCGCTGATGCGGCGCGATCTGCTGGAGCTGGCGCTCCCCTTCCCGCCGGCGCAGTTCGCGCACTTCCATGACCACTGGCTGGGCCTGGTGGCGGCCGCGACCGGTGAGATCGCCTACGAGCCGCGGGCGCTCTATGACTACGTCCAGCACGGCGGCGCCTCGCTCGGGCACGCCGGAGCCAACCAGATGACCTCGCTGCGCGATCGCATGCGCGCCCAGCGGCCGCTGCGCGAGCGGGTGCACCTGTGGCGAATGCACTACTTCGTCGACATCTGCCGCCTGCAGCAGTTTGCCGCCGTGCTGGACATGCGCTGCGCGCCGCGGATGCCGGCCGCCAAGCGCCGCGCGCTACATCGTTTCATCGCCGCCGACCGCTCTCCGGTGGCGCTGGCCCGGTTCGCGCTGCGCGGGGCCCGCGAGCTCGTCGGGACCCCGGAGACGCTCGGCGCGGAGTGGATGCTCTTTCATGCCCTGGCCTGGCGTCGCCTGCTGGGGTGGACCGCCCGCGACCGCCCCCAGCGGCGGCTGCGTCTGGATGCGTTGCCGCCCCCGTCGCTGATCCAGGAGCCCGGGCGCCAGGGGCTGCCCGAGGCGGTGGCCGCCATCGCCGCCAAGACGGCGCCGCTGCGCTGGGCCGTGGCCCGCGACGCACCGAGGCGGATCAACCTGCTCATCCCGACGATCGACCTGCAGCACTTCTTCGGCGGCTACATCGGCAAGTTCAATCTCGCCCGGCGGCTGGCCCAGCGCGGCTGGCGGGTGAGGATCGTCACCGTGGACCCGGTCGGACCGCTCCCCGGCGACTGGCGCCGCGTGCTCGAGGGTTACGCCGGGTTGGACGGGCTGCTCGATCACGTCGAGGTGGCATTCGGGCGCGAGGCCGGCGAGCTGGAGATGAGTCCCGACGATGGCTTCATCGCGACCACCTGGTGGACGGCGCCGATCGCCCGCGCGGCGCTTCAGCAGCTCGGCGGCGGCCGCTTCCTCTATCTGATCCAGGAGTACGAGCCGTTCACCTTTCCGATGGGAACCTACGCGGCGCTGGCCGAGGACTCCTACCGCCATCCCCACCTGGCCCTGTTCTCCTCCGAGCTGTTGCGCGGCTTCTTTCGCGACCGCGGGATCGGCGTCTATGCGGCGGGGCCGGTGGAGGGCGACGCGGCCTCGGCGTCGTTTGAGAACGCCATTACGCCGGTCGCGGCTCCGGGCGCCGACGAGCTGGCCGCCCGCCGCTCGCGGCGACTGCTCTTCTACGCGCGACCGGAGAGCCACGCCGCGCGCAACATGTTCGAGCTCGGCGTCCTGGCCCTGTCTGACGCGGTGGCCGCCGGGAGCCTCGCGGGGTGGGAGCTCAACGGCGCCGGCACCGTCGAACGCGGCGGGGCCGTGCCGCTCGGCGGCGGCGCGATGCTGCAGATGGTGCCGCGCTCTGACCAGCGCAGCTACGGCGAACTGCTGCGCGCGCACGACGTCGGGCTCGCGCTGATGTACACCCCGCACCCGAGCCTGGTCCCGATCGAAATGGCGTCGGCGGGGATGGTGGTCGTCACCAACACCTTCGCGAACAAGACGGCGGAGGCGCTGACGGCCATCTCACCCAACCTCCTGGCGGTGCCCCCGTCACCGGCAGAGGTGGCCGCCGGGCTGCGCGCCGCAGCGGCCCGGGCCGAGGATTTCGCCGCCCGTGCCCATGGGAGCGCTGTGCGCTGGAGCTCTGACTGGAACGACTCGCTGCCCGATGCGCTCCTGGACCGCCTGACCGCGGCGTTATGGCCGCGATGAGACGGCCGCCGTCAGCGGCAGACGTGGCCGCCGGGCGCGGCTATTTCAGTTTCGGGTCCAGCGTGGCCAGGCGCGGGATCGTCAGGTTCAGCACCTGCCGGTTGTGGCCCAGCGCGGTCTGGGCCAGGGCCAGCCAGGCCGAGAGGTTCATCGGCTCATCGGCCACCGTCTGGCGCAGGGTCGCAATCGCGGCCTGCGAGCGCCCCTCGCGCACCGCCAGTTGCGCGCGGAGCAGGTCGATGCTGTGGTCGGGGTTCAGCGTCGATGCGGTCCCCAGCTCCGAGCGCGCCCGGGCCGCCTGGCCGGGAGTCAGCTTGCCACTGCCCGACACGATCGAGCTCGCCGCGTCGGTGGCGTGCGACTGCACGATGCCCAGCCCGAACCAGGCGCAGGCGCAGACGGCCAGCGCCACCAGCGAGATCCGCGCGATCGGCATCGCCAGATCATGCCTGATCCCGGCGTGAGCGCCGCCCACCCCACCGTCTCGGTGGTCATCCCGAACTGGAACGGGCTGCGCTGGCTCGATCCGTGCCTGCAGGCGCTCCAGGCTCAGGACCGGCCGCCTGACGAGATCATCGTCGTCGACAACGGGTCCACGGACGGGTCGGTGGACCATCTGCGCGCCACCCACCCGGACGTCGACGTGCACGAGCTCGGGGCCAATACCGGCTTCGCTCATGCCGCCAACCGTGGCGTGGAGCGCGCCCGCGGTGAGTTCGTGGCGCTCATCAACACCGACGTGGTGCTGGCGCCCGATTGGCTCTCGCGACTGGCGGCCGCGCTGGCTGACGATCCAGCGGCGGCGGCGGTGGCGTGCAAGATGGTGTCGCTCGCCGATCCGGGCGTGATCTATGACGCCGGCGACATCCTGCGCCGAGACGGCGCCTGCGAGCAGCGCGGGCGCTTCCGGCGCGACGATGGCCGCTGGGATCAGCCGGGGGAGGTGTTCGGCGCCTGCGCCGGCGCGGCGCTGTACCGGCGCCCGGTGCTCCGCGCGCTGGGCGGCTTTGACGAGCGGTACTTCGCCTACCTCGAGGACGTCGACCTCGCGCTGCGCATCCGCCTGGCCGGCTGGCGCTGTTGCTATGAGCCGGCGGTCGCCCGGCATGCCGGCGAGGGGTCCTCGGGACAGCTGCCCGGCGGACACCATCGCCTCGTGGCCCGCAACACGGTCGTGCTCGTCGCCCGGTGGTTTCCGGCCCGCTGGCTGCCCTACGTCCTCTATCGCCAGCTGGGCTGGGCCTGGCACGCACTGCGCGAACGGCGCCTCCAGGTTCACTTGCGCGGCGTGACCGCCGCCGTTCCGATGCTGCCGTCAGCGATGCGCGGCCGCCGCGCTCGCATCACCACCGCCCCGGTGTCGATCGCGCAGGCGGTGCCGGCGCGCCCGTTCCGGGGGCCGCGAGCCCGCGGATAACCTCTCGGCGTGCCCTCTGCGCTCGGTCAGCCACCGGAGACGACGCGCGCCGCGCCGCCCCGCTGCGCCTGGTGTGGAAGCCCCGCGCAGACCGGCCAGGGGCGGCTCGCGTTGTGCCCACGGTGCGGCGCGGCAACCACGTTCCCGATCCCGGACGAAGCTGAGCTCGAGCGCGCCTACAGCACCTGGTACCGCCCCGATGCCGGTCGCTTCGGCGGGGGCGGCGACCGCCTGCTGGCGATCTCCCGCGCCCGTCTGGCCCGCCGCCTGGACCGGATTGCACCGCCCGGTCCGGTGCTGGACGTCGGCGCTGGGGATGGGACGCTGCTGCGCGCCCTACGGGCCCGGGGCCGCGAGGCGATCGGGCTCGAGCGCACGGCCACCGGCGAAGGTGTGATTGCGGCCGAGGTCAACGACTTCCACGAGCGGGAGGGGGAGTGGGCCGCCATCGTCCTGTGGCACTCGCTCGAGCACCTCCGCGACCCGGCCGGCGCCATCGACCGCGCCGCGGCCCTGCTCGCGCCCGGAGGGGTCCTCGCTGTGGCCGTGCCGAACCTGGCCAGCTGGCAGGCGCGGCGCTTTGGCAACGGCTGGTTTCATCTGGACCTGCCACGCCATCTCGTGCACCTGCCCGCCGCGGCGCTCGAGGGCGGGCTGCGCGAGCGGGGCCTGGCGATCGAGCGCGTCAGCCACTGGCGCGGGGGTCAGATCCTCTTCGGCTGGCTGCACGGCGGCGTGCGACGCCTTCCCGGGCACGCCGACCTCTACAGCGCGATCCGCCGCACCGGCGCGCAGGACAGTGAGATCGCCGGCGCCCGCCGGGTTGCGGTCCTGGTGGCCGCGGCGCTGCTGGCGCCCGCCGCCGCGGTGATGACGGCGCGTGAGGTCGCCGCCCGCGCCGGCGGCACCGTGTACGTGGAGGCCCGGCGCTCGTGATCACCGGAGAGCGGGTCAGTACCGACGCCGGCGGCTTCAACCCCACCTACCAGCGCCACGTCGCCGCCTACCGGCTGTGCGCGCCGCTGCTCCCGGCGGGCCGCGTACTCGATCTCGGCTGCGGCACCGGTCACTCCTACCGGGAGCTCGCGCCCCGCGACACCGTCGGCGTCGATCTCGACGCGGACGCGCTGGCGGGCCAGGAGCGCGAGACGGTGCGCGCCGACATGCGCCGGCTGCCCTTCGGAGACGGATCGTTTCAGTCCGTGCTCTCGGTGCAGTCGATCGAGCACGTGCCCGACCCCGAGGCCGTGCTCCGCGAGGTCGTCCGGGTGCTCGAGCCCTCAGGGCGCGCGGTGTTCGTGACCCCCAACCGGCTCACCTTCGGGCGGCCCGACGAGATCATCGATCCGTATCACTACGTCGAGTACGACGCGACCCAGCTCGGCGCGCTGTGTGCCCCGTTCTTTGGCACGGTCGACCTGGCCGGCATCCATGGGTCGGCCGCCTACGAGGAGCTGGTCGCCGCCGAGCGGACGGAGCTGGCACGGCTGCTCGCCCTCGACCCGCTCAGGCTGCGCCGCCTGGCGCCGCGGCGGCTGCGCCAGCGGCTCTACGACTGGCGTCTCACCAAGGACCGGGCGAGCCCCCGGCCCGGCGCTACCGACATCACTCCGGACGACTTCACCTTGCGCCGCGACGACCTGGGTCGCTCGCTCGACGTGGTGGCGATCGCCGACCGCCCCTGATCGCTCAGGGCATGTACTTGCGCGAGCGCAGCACACCGCGGCGATGCAGCGCCAGCCGCGCCGCTGCGCCGAGGGTCTTGATCCCGTAGACGGTCGACTGCTTGGCCGAGGCCGATGACGCCTCGGCGAAGTACCGCGTCCGCGCGGGGACCTCGACGATGCGAAAGCCGAAGTGCACCGCCTGCATCACCACCTCCGAGTCAAACACGAAGTCGATCGAGTTGCGCAGGAACGGCACGGTGAGCAGCAACTCGCGCGAGTACGCCCGGTAGCCGGTGTGCAGCTCGGAGAAGTGCGTGCCCAGCAGTACGTTCTCGACCGCGGTCAGTCCGCGGTTGGCCACGTACTTGTACCGGGGCATGCCGCTCGTCTTCCACGCGCCGGGGATGGCCAGGCGCGAGCCCAGCACCATGTCGGCGTCGCCCTCCAGGATCGGCTGGACCATGCGCGGAATCAGCGCGGGCTCGTACTGGCCGTCGGGATGGAGCATCACCACCACGTCGGCCCCGCGCTGCAGGGCCTCGAGGTAACACGTCTTCTGGTTGCCGCCGTACCCCACGTTGTGGGGATGCCAGATCAGGTGCAGCGGCAGCCGCCGGGCGACGTCGAGCGTGTCGTCGGTGGACTTGTCGTCGACCAGGATGATCTCGTCGACGACGTCGGTGGGGATCGCGGACACCGTCGCCTCCAGCGTCCGCGCGGCGTTGCGCGCCGGCATCACGACGATCACCTTGGCGGCACGGGCCTCGGGCGAGGCCGCAGGGGCGCTCTCCAGGGGCGGTCCGGTCTCGGCGGCGGGCGACACGCCGCGCGAGGTTATCGGTCGGCGGTCGCCCTAGACGCGGGCGGCGCTGCGGGCCAGGCGAACCCGTGAAGTCTTGTCGAGCGCCACCTTGCGCAGTCGCACGGCGTGAGGGGTGACCTCGACGCACTCGTCGGCGCGCAGGAACTCGAGCGCCTGGTCGAGCGACATCTCGCGCTTCGGCACCAGCCGGACCAGCTCGTCGGCGGTCGACATGCGCATGTTGGTGAGGTGCTTCTCCTTGACGGCGTTGACGTCCAGGTCCTCGGCGCGTGAGTTCTCGCCCACGATCATCCCCTCGTAGACCTCGTCGCCGGGCTCGACGAACAGGGTGCCGCGCTCCTGGAGGTTGAACAGCGCGAAGGCGGCCACGGTGCCGCGCCGGTCGGCCACCAGCGACCCGGTGGGCCGCGTGCGCAGCTCGCCGTGCCACGGCTCCCAGCGGTCGAAGACGTGGTGCACCAGGCCGGTGCCCCGCGTCTCGGTCAGGAACTCGGTGCGGAAGCCGATCAGCCCTCGCGCCGGGACGAGGTACTCCATCCGCACCCAGCCGGTGCCGTGGTTGACCATCTGCTCCATCCGGCCCTTGCGCAGCGCCATCAGCTGGGTGATCACGCCGACGTACTCGTCGGGGGCGTCGACGCTCATGCGCTCCACCGGCTCGTGGCTCTTGCCGTCGATCTCCCGGGTGACCACCTGCGGCTTGCCGACGGTCAGCTCGAACCCCTCGCGGCGCATCAGCTCCACCAGGATCGCCAGGGCAAGCTCGCCGCGGCCCTGGACCTCCCACACGTCGGGGCGCTCGGTCTCCGTGATCCGCAGCGACACGTTGCCGACCAGCTCCCGCTCCAGCCGCGCCTTGACCTGGCTGGCGGTGAGGAAGGACCCGTCCTGGCCGGACAGCGGGGACGTGTTGATCCCGATCGTCACCGACAGGGACGGCTCGTCGACGGTGATGACCGGCAACGGGCGCGGGTCCTGGGCGTCGGTCAGCGTGTCGCCGATCGTGATCTCCGGGATCCCGGCGACCGAGATGATCTCGCCGGCCGCCGCCTCGACGGCCTCGACGCGCTCCAATGATTCGGTCACGTATAGCTCGGACACCTTGACCCGCTCGAGGGTGCCGTCGTGGCGCGACCAGGCCACCGTCTCACCTCGCCGGATGACGCCGTTACGCACGCGGCAGATGGCCAGGCGGCCGACGTAGGGCGACGCATCGAGGTTGGTGACGTGGGCCTGGAGCGGATGGTCGGGCTCGTACTGCGGGGCGGGGATGCGCTCGACCAGCAGGTCCAGCAGCGGCTGCAGGTTGGCGTCCGGCTCCGCCCACCCGGACGGTTCCAGCGACGCGGCGCCGGCCTTGGCGTTGGTGTAGACGATGGGGAAGTCGATCTGGGACTCGTCGGCGTCGAGGTCCAGGAACAGCTCGTAGACCTCGTCGATGACCTCGTCGATGCGCGCGTCGGGACGGTCGACCTTGTTGACCACCAGGATCACCGGCAGTCGTGCCTCCAGCGCCTTGCGCAGCACGAAACGGGTCTGGGGCAGCGGCCCCTCGGAGGCGTCGACGAGCAGCAGCACCCCGTCGACCATGGTCAGCCCCCGCTCGACCTCGCCGCCGAAGTCGGCGTGGCCAGGGGTGTCGACGATGTTGAGCTTGACCCCGCCGTAGCGGACGGCGGTGTTCTTGGCCAGGATCGTGATCCCCTTCTCGCGCTCGAGGTCCATTGAGTCCAGGACCCGCTCGGCGACGTCCTGGTTGGAGCGGAAGGCGCCCGACTGCCACAGCAGCGCGTCGACGAGGGTCGTCTTGCCGTGGTCGACGTGGGCGATGATCGCGATGTTGCGGATGTCTGATCTGGTTGCCATGGGGCGAGGCTGAGGTTAGTCTGCCCGCCGTGCGACCCGCCCCTGCGCTCTTGCGCGCCCCGCTCTGCACGCTGCTGGTCGCGCTTGTTGCGGCACTGACGGCGTCATCCGCGGTTGCGGCGCCCGTCGGCGGCAAGTTCCAGGTGCGCCACGTGTTCGTGATCGTGCTGGAGAACGAGTCGGCGGCGGTCACGTTCGGGCCGGACTCGCCGGCGCCGTACCTGTCCACGACGCTGCCGGCCCAGCGGTGCCTTCGTGCCCAACTACTACGGCGTCGGACATGCATCGCTGGACAACTACATCGCCATGATCAGCGGCCAGGCCCCGAATCCCTCCACCCAGGCCGACTGCGGCGTGTTCGCCAACTTCACCGCGGCGGGCCGCTCGGGTCCTTCGGCCAGCAGCCCGGCAGCGGGTGCGTGTACCCGTCGAACGTGATGACGCTGCCCGCACAGCTTGCCGCCGACGGGTTGACCTGGCGCGACTACAACGAGGACATGGGCGCTGACCCCACCCGGGAGTCGGCCACCTGCGGTCACCCGGTGGTCGGCCAGCCCGACCACACCGAGGTCGGCCACCGCCGACCGACATGTACGCCAGCCGCCACGACCCGTTCGTGTACTTCCACTCGATCATCGACAACACAAAGCTGTGCGACAGCCACGTGGTCAACCTGAGCCTGCTGCCCAAGGATCTGGCGCACGTCCCGAGCACCGCCAACTACACCTTCATCACGCCCGACCTGTGCAACGACGGTCACGACGCCACCTGCGCCAACGGCCAGACCGGCGGGCTCCCTGCCGCCGACGCCTTCCTGAAGACCTGGGTGCCGAGGATCACCGCCTCGCAGGCGTTCAAGGAGGACGGCCTGCTGATGGTCATCTTCGACGAGGCGGCGGGCGGAGACTCGAGCTCGTGTTGTGGCGAGATCCCCGGGCCGGCCGCACCTGAGCCGGGCGGCACGGGCCGGGCGGCGGGCGCACCGGCGCGGTGCTGCTGTCGCCGTGCATCGCGCCCGGGACCGTTACCAGACACGGCCTACAACCACTACACGATGCTCGGCAGCGTCGAGAACATCTTCGGGCTCTCGCACCTCGGCTACGCCGGGCTGCCGGACTCGACCTACTTCGGCACCGACATCTACAAGCGCCAGTGCGGGCCGTCGCCCACCGGAGATCCGAGAGTCGGCGTGGCAGCGGGGCTTCGCTGGTCGAGGCCGCGTTCAAGGGCGCCCGAGATGCCGTGCAATTGACCTGGGCGCGTCTCCACCGCCGGCAGGCACGCCCGCTCGCCGTACGTCACAGCAATCGAGGAGCGCTGGTGGCCGCGACCTGCGACGCATCGTCCTCAACCACACGACGCGCGCGCACCTACGCGTTCACCCGCAGGACGCGCTCGGCCGTTGCACTGCTTCCGGCGTCCGGGCCGGTCAACACCGCACGGCCAGGCCTTCACGCTGGGTCGCCGAGTATCGGTCCCGCGCCGCGCCCACGTCGTGCAGCAAGCTCACGCGAGCATTCACACGCCGTTAGCACCGCGCGACGCGCCGCTACTTCGGTCGGACGCTGTCAGTGATCGGCGAGAGGACCGCGACCGGCGGCGTACTGCGCGTCATCCTCGACGGCCACGCGCGCACGCTGCACCTGCGCGCGCGCCGGCTGCAGCGCCGCCGGGTCATCTACCGCGTCAGCGTCTCGCGCGGCGTGCACCATCTCCGGCTGGTCGACGTCCGCGGGTTCGTGGCGCTGGAGGGGCTGGCGATCGCCTCACGCACCGGCTGACGCGTCGTCGTCGTCGGTGGCGCGGGCGGGCTGGCGCTCCGGCTCGGCGTCGGGCGCGCCGTTGGCGGCGCTCTCGGTTCCCGGGCCCAGCTGACCGCGCCGCGCCGCCTCGATGGACTCGGCGACCATCGCGTCCAGTGCCGCGGTGCCCGATGGCTGAGGCTCCGCCGCCTGCGTCGCGCCGGCGGGAGCCGCCGCGCCACCCAGGGCTTGGACCAGCGGGCGCACCACGTCGACGGGAAAGACGATCGTCGAGTTCTGGCCGCCACCGATCTCGCGCAAGGTCTGCAGGTAGCGCAGTTGCAGCGTCACCGGGTTGCGGCCGATCACGTCGGCTGCCTCGGCCAGCTTGGCCGCCGCCTGCGCCTCACCCTCGGCGTTGATGATCTTGGCGCGGCGCTCGCGCTCGGCCTCGGCCTGGCGCGCGATCGCGTGCTGCATCCGCTCGGGGATCTCGACGTCCTTGATCTCGACCGTGGTCACCTTGATGCCCCACGGCTCGGTCTGGGCGTCGATCACCTCCTGCAGCGACGCGTTGAGATGCTCGCGCTCGGACAGCAGCGTGTCCAGATCGACGACGCCGAGCACCGAGCGCAGGGACGTCTGCGCGATCTGCAGCGTCGCCGATTGGAAGCTCTCGACCTCGGTGACCGCCTTGCTGGGGTCGATCACCCGGTAGTAGGTCACGGCGGTGACCCGAGCCGGGACGTTGTCGCGTGTGATGATCTCCTGCGGCGGGATCGTCAGCGTCACCGTGCGTAGGCTCACCCGCACCATCCGGTCAAGCGACGGGATCAGCAATTGCAGTCCGGGCCCACGGACCTCCATGAGCCGGCCCAGGCGGAAGACGATCCCCCGCTCGTACTCGCGCAGGACCCGGATCGCGCTGGCCACGGCGGTGAGCGCCACGACCAGGATTACGGCAAGGACGACGATGATGGCGGTGACCATGGCTACAACAGCTCCCATTCTTCGGCCGGGCGCACCGAGAGTGTCAGCCCGTTGAGGTGCTCGACGACGATCTGATCGCCGGCGTGCAGTTCAGGCACCCCATCCTCATCGCCGGGCCCCAGCGACCGGCGCGCGCGCCACAGGGCCCCGTCGACCGCCACGCTGCCCGTGGCCTCGGTCCAGCTTCGCACCGTGCCCAGGTGGCCGATGATTCCCTCCGCGCCCGTGCGCACGCGGCGGTGGCGCACGGCGCCGGCCTTCCGAACGGAGAGCACCACGCCGCCCGCCCCGACGGCGGCCAGTGCACCGCCCGCCAGCAGGGCCACCAGCACCCCGGCTCCGAGGCCGGTGATCGCCAGCACGGCTCCCAGCGCCATCACCAGCACGCCCGCGCCGCCCGCGATCCCCTGCGTGGGGAAGTGCGCCTCCGTGATTGCCACCACGGCCCCAATCACCAGCAAAGCGAGGCCTACCGACGTCATGGCTTAATCGTACGCCGCTGATGACCCCCGCACGCCTGCGCAACACCGCCCTCCTCGTCGCCGGATGCTTCTTCATGGAGAATCTCGACGGCACCATCGTGACCACCGCCGCGCCGCGGATCGGAAGCGCCCTGGGCGTGCCCTCGACGTCGGTCGGCCTCGTGATCGCGGCCTACATGGTCACGCTGGCCGTCCTCATCCCGCTGAGCGGCTGGATCGCCACCCGCTGGGGTGCACGCCACGTATTCCTGTCGGCGATCGCGATCTTCACGCTCTCCTCGCTGGCCTGCGCGGCCAGCACCTCCTTCGCCGAGCTGGTGATCTTCCGCGTGCTCCAGGGGGTCGGCGGGGCGATGATGGTTCCCGTCGGCCGTCTCGGTGGTGCTGTCGCGCACCGAGAAGTCCCAGATGCTGCGGACCGTGGGCCTGCTCGTGTGGCCGGCCCTGGTGGCGCCGGTCATCGCGCCGCTGGCCGGCGGGCTCATCACCACCTACGCCAGCTGGCGCTGGCTGTTCCTCGTCAACGGCCCGCTCGGCGTCGTGGCCTTCGCCGTCGCCTGGCGCCTCATCGACTCCCCGCGCACCGACGACCCGCCGCCGCTTGACCCGCTGGGCGGCCTCCTCACCTGCGGCGGCCTCGCCGCGGCGACCTACATGGCCTACCTGCTGTCGCAGCCTCGGGTGTCCTGGGGAGGGGTGATCGCCTGCGCCGCCGTCGCGGTCGTCGCTCTCGCCGGCGCTTCCGTGCACCTGTTGCGCGTCGCGCACCCGCTCATCAACCTGCGCACGCTGCGCGTCCCGACGTTCCGCACGGCGCTGGGCAGCGGCACGCTGTTCTGGACCGCCATCACCTCGGTCCCATTCCTGCTCACGCTGCTGTTTCAGAACGCGTTCGGGTGGAGTCCGGTCAAGTCCGGCGCGGTCGTGCTCTTCGTCTTCGTCGGCAACCTCGGGATCAAGCCCGCCACGACGCCGATGCTGCGGCGATGGGGCTATCGCAGGGTGCTCCTGGTGGCCACCACGGGTGCGGCGGCCACCATGGTCGCGGCCGCCTTCTTCCACGCCGGCACGCCGCTGGTGGTGATCGCGGTGGTGGCCGTGCTCGACGGGATCGGCCGCTCGGTGAGCCTCACCTGCTACTCCACGATCGCCTTCTCAGACACCCCGCCCGAGCAGATCCGCGACGCCAACACGCTGCAGGCCACCGCCCAGCAACTGGCCGTCGGGCTCGGCGTGCCGGCGGGCGCGGTGGCGCTGCGGGCCGGGGCTGCGCTGAGCGGCATCATGCCGGGCTCCGCCACCGCGACCACCCCGTACGCGGTGGCCTTCGTGCTGCTGGCGATCGTCGCGCTGGGCGGCACGGTGGGCGCGCTACGGCTGCACCCCGACGCCGGCGCAGCGGTCACGCGCCACCGGCGGGTGGCCACTGACCCATAGTCACATTCCGTATGACCCATAAAGGCCTTCGGGTGCTATTAACCCTTGGGTGCGCGGGATGTTTTCCGTCTGCGCATAGCGCGCAAATTCATCTCTACACGGCCCCGATCCAGAGGAAGGCCAGATGACCAACGAAGAGATCCATCAGCTCGCCCAGCGTCTGCGCATCGACTCCGATCCGGGCGGCGGCCGCCGCCAACTCCGGGCACCCCACCTCGTCGATGTCCGCCGCCGACCTCATGGCGGTCCTGATGGCTCGCCATCTGCGCTACGACTACGACAACCCGGAGAACCCCAACAACGATCACCTGATCTTCTCCAAGGGCCACGCCTCCCCGCTCGTCTACTCCATGTTCGCCGCCGCCGGCGCGATCACCGACGAGGAGCTGCTCACCTTCCGCCAGTTCGGCTCAAAGCTCGAGGGCCATCCGACGCCGATCCTGCCGTGGGTCGACGTCGCCACCGGCTCGCTGGGCCAGGGGATGCCGATCGCGGCCGGCGTCGCGCTGTGTGCGCGTGACCTGGACCGACTGCCCTACCGCGTGTTCACCCTGTGCGGCGACTCCGAGATGGCCGAGGGTTCGATCTGGGAGGCCGTCGAGCACGCCGGCGTCAACGGCCTGGACAACCTCGTCGCCATCATCGACGTCAACCGCCTGGGCCAGCGCGGCGAGACGATGCACGGCTGGAACCTCGATTCGTACGCCAAGCGCGCCGAGGCGTCCGGCTGGCACACGATCGAGATCGACGGCCACGACATCGCCGAGATCGACCGCGCCTTCTCCGAGGCCGAGGCCACCGCGGGCAAGCCCGACGATGATCGTCGCGCGCACCATCAAGGGGCTACGGCGCGACCGAGACCGCCAACATGGAGGGCAAGCACGGCCAGCCGCTCAAGGATCCCGACAAGGCGATCGAGGAGCTCGGCAACGTCGGCCCCGTCCACGTCGACGTGGCCAAGCCCGAGAGCACCGGCACCCCGCACGTCTTCGACTCCGACCCGTCGGTCCCGCTGCCCACCTACGAGGTCGGCGGCGACCCGGTCCCGACCCGCAAGGCGTTCGGCGAGGGCGTGGCCGCGGTCATGCAGCGCCGCGGCGACGTGGTCGCGATCGACGGCGAGGTCGGCAACTCGACCCACACCGAGGAGGCGATCAAGAAGACGCCCGAGCGCTACTTCGAGGTCTACATCGCCGAGCAGATGATGATCGCCACCGCCGTCGGCTTCCAGGTCCGCGGCTGGACGCCGTTCGCCTCCACCTTCGCGGCGTTCCACTCGCGCTCCTATGACTTCGTGCGCATGGCGGTGATCTCGCAGGCCAAGCTGTGCCTCAACGGCTCGCACGCCGGGGTCTCGATCGGCGAGGACGGCCCGTCGCAGATGGCGCTGGAGGATCTCGCCGAGTTCCGCGCGCTGGGCAGCTCGGTGGTGCTCTACCCGTCGGACCCCAACCAGACGGTGAAGCTCACCGAGCTGATGGCCGACCACGACGGCATCTCCTACCTGCGCTCCACGCGCGCCGCCCTGCCGACCATCTACGGGCCCGACGAGGAGTTCAAGATCGGCGGCGCCAAGGTGGTCCGCGAGTCCGACGACGACCAGGTCACGCTGATCGGCGCCGGCGTCACCCTGCACGAGGCGATCAAGGCCGCCGACGCGCTCTCCGCCGACGGCATCAACGCCCGGGTCATCGACCTCTACTCGGTCAAGCCGGTCGACGTCGCCACGCTCACCGCCGCCTCGCAGGCGACCGGCGGGCGCTTCGTGGTGGTCGAGGACCACTGGCCCGAGGGCGGGATCGGCGAGGCCGTCATCGGCGCCATGCGCCGACTCCGACGAGCGCCCGCGTGTGGTCAAGCTCGCCGTCACGCACCTGCCGGGCTCGGGCAAGATGGCCGAGCTGCTGCACGACTGCGGGATCGACTCCGACGCCATCGTCGCCGCCGCGCGGCGCCTGGCGGAGCTCGGGCCGCAGATCGGCAGCGCCACCGCTGCCGGCGCCCGCTAGCCGGGTGGCCCCAGTAAACTTATAAGTTTACTTATCTAACGGTCTCAGATGGTGGAGCCGCTCCCGACGGAGGAGCGGCTCTCTCGGCCGCTGCCGCCCCTTGGGTGAGATCGTCCAGGGCGGCGTCGCGCCGGGCGAGCGCCGCGTTGTGGGCGTCGATGACCTTCTCCGCCGTCGGCGCGTCGTGCGGGTGATGCTTGCGGCACACGACGTAGCTTGTGCCCAGCACCTGGGCGCGGGCGATCCGCCAGCAGCCCTTCACGTGGCAGTTGTGGCGCCGGGCGATCGCGTAGGCCCCGCCGATCAGCGTGAGGTCGGCCAGCGGGCCTGAGATGAAGTTGTAGCCATCGGGGTCGTGCCAGGTCCAGCGCCCGGCGTTGTACACCCAGGTCCACGCGTCTGAGATCACGCCTGCCGTCACGGCCGCACAACGTATCCGCTGCCGCGGCGGCATCTGGCCACTTTGTGGACGTTCGACTCAATTCCGGCGCCCGCCTGCCGACTATCAGAGGAATTGTCGACGGGACCAACCTCCGCAAGGAGCGCAACGAGGTGAACGGATGGCTGTGAACGAGGTGGACGCACGCGCGGCGCGCATGCTTCACGACGAGCAGGTGCGCGCTGACGGGATGCTGTCCAAGCTGCTGCTCGCCCACCTGCCCTTCGGGATCGGGTTGGCTGCCATTCACGGCTATTGGGTCATCGGGATCGTCGCCAGCCTCGTGCTGGCCCTGACCCCGCTGGCCGTCGTTCGTGCCCGCCCCGGCACCCTGCTCTCGCGCTGCACCATCGCCGCCGCCTTCGCCGGCTTCTCGGCCCTCTTCATCCAGGAGGCGCACGGGATGACCGAGCTGCACTTCCACATCTTCGCCTGGCTGGCCTTCATGGCGCTCTACCGCGACTGGCGCGCGCCCGCCTTCGGTGGGTTCATCGTCGCCATCCACCACCTCGTCTTTCACTTCCTCCAGGCCGCCGGTGACGGCTTCTGGGTCTTCCCCGACAAGTGGGCCGGTGCTCACGGCATCGAGATGGTCGCCCTGCACGCCGGCTTCGTCGTCTTCGAGGTGGCCGTCCTCATCTACATCTCCATCGCCCTCGCCCGTGAGACCCACAGCCAGGCAGAGTTGGCGGTCACCCAGCAGCACGACCACGACATCATGCTCGCCCTCGCCGAGGGCCTGCAGGCACGCGACCTGTCGATCGGCGACACCGTCGGTGCCGATGAGCACGCCGACTCCGCGATCGGCACTCTGCGCAGTGGGATCGGTTTCGTGGCGGAGATCGTCCAGGCGATCGACCGTACCGCCGGCAGCGTCGCCTCCTCCTCGGTGGAGATGGCCCAGACGACCGCCGAGGCCGGCCGTGCCAGCTCTGAGATCGCCGGGTCGCTCTCGCAGCTCGCCGAGGGCGCCCAGCGCCAGGTGCATGCCGTTGCCGCGGCCCGTGAGTCCGCCGAGCTGGTCGGGGCGGCCGTCGCCCAGAGCGCCGAAAGCGCTCGCCGCACCGCCGACGCCGCTCAGCGCGTGCGCGAGGCGGCCGCCGAGGGCGCCACCGCCGCCGACGAGGCCACCGTGGCGGCCCAGGCCGTCAGCGAGTCCTCGACCCACGCGTCACAGGCCATCGGCGAGCTCGCCGCCAAGTCCGAGCACATCGGCGCCATTGTCCGGACGATCACCGGCATCGCCGACCAGACCAACCTACTGGCGCTCAACGCGGCCATCGAGGCCGCCCGCGCCGGCGAGTCGGGCAAGGGCTTCGCCGTGGTCGCCGAGGAGGTCCGCAAGCTCGCCGAGGAGTCATCGCAGGCGGCAGCGGCGATCTCGCAGATCGTCGAGCAGATCCAGTCAGAGACCCGCCTCGCGGTATCGGTCGTCGAGGACGGCGCCCAGCGCACCGGCCAGTCGGCGACCACCGCGGCTCAGACCCGCCTGGCCTTCGAGCGCATCAGTGAGGCCGTCCAGGAGATGACCGAGCAGTCTGCGGACATCTCGCGCGCCACGCAGCAGATCGCCGAGGGCGCCGAGCGCATGGCCGACGAGATGGAGAGCGTCGCCGCGGTCGCCGCGCAGGCCTCATCGGCCACCGTGCACGCCTCGGCGGCGACCCAGCAGACGTCGGCCTCCACTCAGCAGGTGGCTGCCTCGGCCGAGGTGCTGGCCAGCTCCGCCCAAGAGCTCCAGGCGCTGGTCAGTGCGTTCCAACTGACCTCCGCCTAAGCGCGCGGGCGGGCCTGGTAACCCGGTGGCCACCTTCGATCACAGCGTTGCGGGCGGGCAGGTCCGGGTCCAGGGGGTGCGGGTCCCGGCGGCCCCGGTGGACCGGATCACCCGTCCGGCGATGAACGTGCTGTCCGGTGCGTTGGCCTCGGTGTACCTGTTCTCAGCGCTCACCATGCCCGCCGGTCACGGGGTGGTGGCGGCCGGGGAGGCCGGCATCGCCGTCGTGCTGTTCGCTTGGCTGGGGCTCGCCGCCGTTTGGTCGCGCAGCGGCTGGGTCTACGGCGCCGGCATCACGCTGCAGCTCGCGCTCACCGTCCTGTGGGTCGTGACCCGAACCGCCGGCCTGCCCGGCATCGGCCGGCTGCCCGTCGGTGAGTTCGACCTCCTCTGCGCGCTTGACGCCCTCGTCATCGCCGCGCTGTGCTGGCGATGTGCGCCGTTCGCCCGCCCGGTGACCCAACGGGTCCGCCTCGGCGTCTGCCAGCTCGCCGTCGTCCTCGCCGCCGCCACGGCGTACATGAGCATGGTCAGCATGATGGCCATGACCAGCCCGTCGTCAGGGTCCGCGGGCCCGGTGGCCGCTCACAGCCAGGGCGGCGAGCACTTCTTCTGCCACCTGCTCTAGACCGCCTGGTCGAGGATCTGCTGGAGGCGCGCGGCCTCGCGGTCGGGGTTGGCGGTGACGCGTTCTTCGGTGATCCGGACGGTGCGGATGCCATAGGCAAGTTGGTGAGCGTCGCGTTCACGGTCGGTCTCAAACGCGCGGCGGTCCTTGTGGAAGTCCCAGCCGTCCAGTTCGACGATGAGGCGCTGCTCGGGGAAGTAGACGTCGACCACGTAGCCGTTCAGAGGATGATTGATCAGTGGGGTGGGGAGGCCGTATTTGGCCAGGAAGGGCAGGAACTCATCTTCGAGGCGGCTATTGGTGGGGTTGCCGCCCGGGAGGTCCAGGAAAGAGGTGAGGAGCTTGGTGCCGGGGTGGCGGGGGTTGCGGTCGAGGACGTCCTGGAGTGCGGCTCGGCGCAGGGTGTGTTCCCGGAGGGCGTTGTTGACGGTGCGGGTGAGTTGCTTGGGGGGGAGGCGTGGGGCGATGTCGAGGAGCGTGCGGGCCGGAGCGGTGACTCTGACTCCAGCCTGCAAGGAGTTATCCGAACGGTTCAACAACAGGCATCGATGGGTGGTGATGCCGGGTCGTGTCCGTTTGACCTCGGTCGTGACCTCCAACGGAAACGTCCAACGCCCTAGCAAGCCCCACAGGCTGGCGGCCGAGGTGTGGCTGAGGACCGCGCCGGGACCGCAGGCCAGCACGGCCGCTGCCGCCCGCGATACGGGATCGTTGCGTCGCGGGCCGACGCAGTACACACCCTGATGCACCGCCACCCAGGCGCCGGCTGCTAACCGCCCCGCGATGAGCCCCTGTCTGGCACCGAGGTCCAGCAGTTGCCACCGGGCCACATGACCGTGATGACGGCGCGCGAGATCCAGGATCAGGCGATCCTGGTCGATCTTGAAGCTATTTCCTTCACTATCGACCACTCATAGTTAAGAGCCTCGAGCGGGGCCAAATCCACCCCCCTCGACAGCGCCCTTTTTGACACACCTCCCGTCCTACGAGGCCTCCAACCCTTTCAGCACCTCCCCAACCGACAGCGGTTCGAGCTCCAACACAGGCGCGTCGGAAGAGCCCCACCACATCCGGAGCACCCCGTCACGCAGCTCCGTCCCAACCGGGGGGAAGCCACCCTCGAAGTCCCCAGCCCGGGCGGGCCACGGCTCAGCCGTATCGTCGGCCAGGCGCTCTGAGGCGTTCTCCATGACCTGCGCCGAGATCGCCGCGATGAGCTCCTCCGGCGCCCGGTCCTCGCTGCCGTCAAGCCACCACGGCACGTCGACGCCGTAGACAATGCCGCGATACGGCGCCTCGACAGACGCGTCCGGGACCACCGCGGCCATTCGCCGCCCCAACGCCGCGACGAGCGCATCGGCGTCAATGGGCCCGTCATAGGCGTAACTCTCGAGCTGGCGGTCCCGCCGGCGCGCGCCGATCTCGTCCCCCTCCAGCGCCCCCGTCGAGTACATGACGAAGCCCATCGCCGCGCCGTCGTGCTCCTCGTGGGCCTCGTCGATGATCTCCAGCAGCAGCTCACCGTCGGGTCCGGTTTCGGAGGGCAGCTTGCCCTCGGCGATCCAGCCGCGCACGTCGTCCTCGGTGACCTTCAGCACCGCCGCGAACTCGGCGGGGCTCAGCAACCGCGGACCGGTGCCGATCGGCGGGTTCTCGTCATCCGGCGAGGTCACGAAGAAGCTCCGAAGAATCCGCTCCAGACGCCCTGAGTTCCACTATCCCGCGGTACGCTTAACACCTGCCGGGGGGCAGTATCCCCGAACGGGCGACGCTCGTCAGTACGGCTCCTGAAACGAGCCCGGGCGCGCCGGCCCCACACCAGGGGCGGGAGAAACCTTCGGCTGATCGTCCATTCACGGCGCTCAGTCGAAAGGAGACTCGAGACCATGAGCATCACAGCGACTCGTTTCGCTACCCAGATACGCACCTGGCTGCTGATCGCAGCCCTCACCGCGCTGCTGATTGTGATCGGCGCTGCCATCGGTGGCGGCGCGCTGTACATCTTCGTCGCGCTGGCCGTCCTCATGAACGTGGCCGGCTACTGGTTCTCCGACAAGCTCGCGCTGGCGGCCAGTCGCGCGCGCCCGCTCGAGAAGGGGGAGATACCCGAGCTCGAGGAGATCGCGGCCGACCTCGCGCGTCGTGCCGGGGTCCCGATGCCGCGGCTGTACCTGATCGGCTCCGAGCAGCCCAACGCCTTCGCCACCGGCCGCAACCCGGCGCACGCCGCCGTGGCCGTCACCGATGGCCTCCTGAACCATCTCCCGGCCGAGGAGGTCCGGGGCGTGCTGGCCCACGAGTTCGCGCACATCTCAAACCGGGACATCCTGGTCTCGTCCATCGCGGCGATGGTGGCGGGTGCGGTCTCGGCGATCGCCACCGTCATGCAGTTCTCGCTGCTGTTCGGCGGCGGTGACGACGACGAGTCGCCGCTGGGCCTGATCGGCACGCTGGTGGCCATCATCGTCGCCCCGATCGCCGCCACGCTGCTCCAGCTCGGGGTCTCGCGCCAGCGTGAGTACCTCGCCGACGCCACCGGCGCCAAGCTGCTGGGCCGCGCGGCGCCCCTGGCCGACGCCCTGGAGACCCTGGAGCGCGGCTCCGAGGCGATCCCGATGAACGTCAACCCGGCGATGGCGTCGATGTACGCCGTCAACCCGCTGCCGCGGCGGGGCATCGCGACGCTGTTTGCCACCCATCCGCCGATCGCCGAGCGCGTGCGCCGTCTGCGTGCGCTGGATGCCGGCCGCAACGGTGAGCGCGTTGTCGCCCTCGCCGCGTAGCGGCCCGCAGATCGAGGAGTCCGCGGCCGGTACTTGCCGGCCGCGGCACACTCCGACCATGACCGGTGGGACCGACGACCTCGACGCCGCGGGCGCCGCCGCGGCGAAGGGCGACCCCGGCCCTGACAAGAAGCTCAGTGACGAGCTGCAGGAGTGGCTCAGCGGCGACGGCGACCGGACCCTCGGCGCGCTGGTCGACGCCTTCGGCGAGAAGAGCTTCGCCATCATCTTCGTCGTCCTGCTCGGGGTCCCGGCGCTGCCCCTGCCCACCGGCGGCGCCACCCACGTCTTCGAGATCATCGCCGCCCTGCTCGCCCTCGAGCTCATCGTCGGCCGCCGGCAGGTGTGGCTGCCCGAGCGCTGGAAGGGCCTGAAGCTGGGTGGCGAGAAACAACAGAAGTTCATCGGCGGACTGACGCGGCTCATCCGCCGCTTGGAGCGCCTGTCGCGGCCGCGGTTGGCCTTCCTCTTCGATCACCGCCTTTCGCGGCTCGTGTTCGGCCTGCTCGTGCTGGCCGGGACCGCTGGGGCGTTCTTCGCGCCGCCCTTCACCGGCCTCGACACCTTGCCGGCGCTGGCGGTGGTGCTCATCTCGCTCGGCATGCTGCTGGAGGACTTCCTCGTGGTGGCGGCCGGCCTGGTCGTGTTGGTGGGCGGAGTTGCGCTCGAGATCATCCTCGGGGCCGCGGCGGTCCACGGGGTGCGCTCGATCTTCTAGCGTCAGGACGCTTAGCCCAGCGTGCGCCGCAGGGCGCTCGCGGCCCCGGTGGCCGCCTCACGGACCAGAGCTCGGCGCGGGTCCGCCGGATCGCCGGCCAGGTTGAGCTCGACGAGCGGCACCGCGCCGCGAGCGACACCCTCGGCGATCACGAGGGCGGTCATCGCCTCACCGCGCACACCCCCGCGGGCGCCGGCGACGGCGGCGCTGGCCAGCTCAGCCACCTCACACGCCGTCTGCACGATGCTCACGAGCGGGTCGGCGGCATCGGCCAGCGCGTGGCGCAGCCGCTGGGGATGGCCCGGCTCGTCGCGGCGGCGCTGGACCGCCAGCACCTCCCGGTAGGCGACGGCGTCGCGGTCGGCGAGCTCGAGAGCCGCCGTCCGCAGGGCGTGGGCCCGCTCACGGCGCGCCTCGATCGCGCGAGGGTCGGCGGGGTCCTGGCGCAGGCTCACCGCGCTCACCATCTCCACCAGCGCGGCCGCGAGTGCGCACGTCCAGGCCAGGGTGGGCCCGGCGCCCGGGGTGGGGTCGCGTGCGGCGACCGCGTCCATGAGCTGGGCCAGCGTGAGGTCGGCGAAGTCCGCCATCGGCGCCAGCCTAGGGACCGCGGCCGCGCCACGTCGGCGTCCACGTCCCGGGGCCCGGACCTCGCGTTGTTTTCCCACTGCGGCTTTGCAAAACTGGGCGGATGGACGTGCCCAGTCCCGCACGGGACGCGCTCGCCCAGCCGACGCGAGCCCGTCTGTTCGCGCTGCTGGGGTCGCTGCACCGTCCGGCGCCGACCGAGGAGCTGGCCACGCGCATCGGGCTTCACCCCAACGGCGTTCGCGTCCATCTCGAGCGCCTGGCCCAAGAGGGACTCGTCACGCGCCACCGCGAGCGACGGGCACGCGGGCGCCCGCGCGACAGCTGGTCGGTCGATCCCGCAGCGCTTCCCGGGGGGACCCGCCGAGCGCGTACGCCGAACTGGCCCGCTGGCTGGTCCGCACCTTGGCTGCGGTTCATACCCGCGTCCGCGATGTGGAGGCATCGGGGCGCCAGATTGGCCGCGAGCTGGCCACGCCCGGCGATCGCGAACCCGGCGACGACGCGTCCGCCGAGGAGCGTTTCCACGCCGTCCTGGCGACGCTCGGGTTCCAGCCCGAGCGTGAGCCGGTGGCCGGTGACCGCCTCACCTACCGGCTGCGCAACTGCCCGTATCGCGAGGCGGTCCGCGAGCGTCAGCCCCTGGTGTGCGGCTTGCACCGCGGGTTGACCCGCGGCCTGCTCGACGCGATCGACCCCCGGACCAAGCTCGCCGAGTTCGAGCCGCGGGACCCGGAGGCGGCGGGGTGCGTGATCGCGCTGCGCGGCCCCATGGCAGCACAGGCGCCCGGGCCGCCGCGCGACTGACCCGCCGCCGCCTCACCAGACCGTCCGCCCAGGCCTCTGCCCGCACCGTCCGCCCAGACCGTCCGCCCAGGCCGTCTGCCCGCACCGTCTGCCCGCCCCGGCAGCAGCTCCGCCGCACCCTGAGCCAGTCTGGCATCAGAATGGCTTGACATGGTGCCATAGTGATGCCATACTGCGTGCCATGCAATTGGATAGACATCTGGAACGCCTCCGCGACCGGCTCTCGCTCGCCGCGGACACCGACAGGGAGGACGAGGCCCGGGCGGCCCAGCGCCTGATCGCGTCGCTGGACGATTCGGTGCGGCTGATGCTGCTCGACGTGCTGGCGGCCGCTGCCGCGGAGATCACCCGCGAGCTGGCGCCGGGATCCGTGGAGCTCCGGCTGCGCGGCAGCGAGCCCGAGTTCGTCATCACCACACCCACCGGCGCCACGGACCGCGCCGGAGGCGACTCCGGCCCGGCCGACGAGCCTCTCTCGGGCGATGCGGTCGCGGGCGGCGAGGGTGCCATGGCGCGGATCAACCTGCGCCTGCCCGAGCAGCTCAAGGCCCGGGTTGAACTGGCCGCCGAGAAGGAGGGCCTGTCGATCAACGCGTGGCTCGTGCGAGCGGTCGGCTCGGTCGTCGAGCGCGGACGTTCGGGTCCGGCCGAGTCCCCGGCCCACTCCACTTCTCAGCAGTACAAGGGATGGGGGCGTTAGATGCCACGCTTTGACACGCCGGCGCCCATCGCGCTCGAACTCGAGCTGATCGCGGCCGAGGTGCGGATCGAGGCCTCCGACCGCGACGACACGCTCGTCGAGGTCCGGCCCGGCGATCCGTCCAAGCGCGACGACGTGGCTGCCGCCGAGCGCACGCAGATCGAGCACAGCCCCGGCCGGCTCCTGATCAGGACCCCCAAGACCTGGCGCGTCTACAGCCCCTTCGGTTACGGCGGCGGAGCCGTCGACGTGCGCGTCGAGGTTCCCGTCCGGCTCGAGCGTCGTGCTCAGGACCGGCATGGGATCGGTTCGCTCCAGCGGCGAGCTGGGCGACAGCCAGGTCAAGACCGGGATGGGCGACATCCATGTCGACCACGCCGCCAGCGCGCGCCTCGGTACGGGGATGGGCGACCTCGAGATCGGCCATGTCACCGGTGGGGCGGACCTCAAGACCGGCTCGGGCGAGATTCGCGCGGGCGTCGTGCACGGCGCCGCGGTCCTCAAGAACGCCAACGGCGACGTGCGCGTCGCCGAGGCCGTCCAGGGCTCGGTCGAGGCCCGGACCGGCTACGGCGAGATCCAGGTCGGCATCCCGGATGGGACGGCGGCGTGGCTCGACCTCAGCACCGGCTACGGCCAGGTGCACAACGGCCTGGACCGCAGCGGTCCGCCCGAGCCCGGCGAGGAGTCGGTGGAGGTGCGGGCGCACAGCGGCTATGGCGACATAACGATCAACCGCGCGTACCGGGGCGCGACCTGACACGGAGAACGAGAATCATGACCTCACCTACAGCAATCGAGGTGCGCAACCTGCACAAGCGGTTCGGTGACGTGACCGCGCTCGACGGGCTCGACCTCGACGTCCCCGCCGGGATGGTGTTCGGCCTGCTCGGCCCCAACGGTGCGGGCAAGACGACCCTGGTGCGAATCCTGGCCACCCTCCTGGAGCCGACGTCGGGCGAGGCCCGCGTGCTCGGCCACGACGTGGTCTCAGAGCCACTGGCCGTCCGGCGCCGGATCGGCCTCGCCGGCCAATACGCAGCCGTGGACGGTGAGCTGACCGGCAGAGAGAACCTCGAGATGATCGGCCGGCTCAACCGGCTCTCGGGCCGCGAGGCCCAGGCCCGGGCGGGCGAGCTCCTGGACCGCTTTGACCTCAGCGAGGCCGCCGAGCGGCGCGCCGGCGTCTACTCGGGCGGGATGCGCCGCCGGCTGGACCTGGCCGCGGGGATCATCGGCGGCGCGCCGGTGGTCCTGCTCGACGAGCCGAGCACGGGGCTGGATCCCCGCTCGCGCCAGGAGCTCTGGACCGTCGTCGACGAGCTCGCCCAAGGCGGCGTCACCGTCCTGCTGACGACGCAGTACCTGGAGGAGGCCGACCATCTTGCGTCGCAGATCGCCGTTGTGGACCAGGGCCGGATCGTCGCCCAGGGCACCGCGTCGACGCTGAAGGCGATGGTGGGGGGCAGCGTGCTCACCCTGCGCGTGCACGACACCGACCGGCTCGGCGAGGCGGCACAGGCCGTCGCCGGCCTGGCCGTGGGCGATGAGCCCCAGGTCAACGCGCGCGAAGGGGAGATCCGGTTCACCGTCGATCACCCCGAGGCCTCCTCGGAGGCGATCCGCCGATTCGACGAGCGCCGGCTCGCCCTCGTCTCCGTCGAGCTCCAGCAGCCGAGCCTCGACGACGTCTTTCTCACGCTCACCGGTCATCCGGCGGAGCAGCCCGCTGACACCGAACAAACTGAAGACACCCAGGAGGCCGCAGCATGAGCGCCGCCACCCACCCCATCTCTGACCAGGGCCGCCTCACCGTGGCCGAGACCCTCGCCGACAGCAAGGTCATGCTGGTGCGCCAGTTGCGCAAGATCCTGCGCCGGCCGATGTACGTCGTCTATCTATTCGTGCAGCCGGTGATTCTCGTCCTGCTGTTCCGCTACGTCTTCGGCGGGGCGATCAACACCGGTCACGTCCACTACGTGGACTATCTGATGCCGGGAATCATCGTCATGACCGCCGTGTTCGGCTCGCTGACCACGGGTCTCGGGCTGACCGAGGACATGAAGGCGGGCGCGGTCGACCGTTTCCGCTCGCTGCCCATCGCGCGTTCCGCGGTCCTGCTCGGCCGCACCACCGCCGATCTGGCCATCAACGCGGTGACGGTGATCCTCATGTTCGCGCTCGGGCTCGCCGTCGGCTTCCGGCCCACCCAGCCGGTCTACGAGCTCGTGCTCGCCCTGCTGGTCGTGCTCGCCTTCGCCTACGTCTTCTCCTGGATCAGCGCGTTCGTCGGGATCTCGGTGCGCGACCCCGAGGCGGCGCAGTCGGTCGGCTTCATCTGGGTGTTCCCGCTGGTGTTCGCCTCGTCGGCCTTCGTCCCCACGGGGTCGATGCCGGGCGTGGTCCAGTGGTTCGCTCACATCAACCCGGTCACCCTGACGGTCGAACGCCGCCCGCGCGCTCACCATCGGTCACGGCCATGCGCTGGGCCCGGCGCTCGGGATGCTGGCCTGGCTGGTCGGTCTGCTGCTGGTGTTCGTGCCCCTGGCGGTCCGGGCCTTCCGCCGCGCCTGAGAGCGGGCGGCGCCGGTGCGCGATGAGTTTGTGCGCGCCGCCGGGTTACACGGGCATGAACAGCTCACACACCCCCACCCCTCTGGCAGGGCGGCGCGAATGGGTGGCCCTTGCGGTCATCGCGCTGCCCTGCCTGCTGTACTCGATGGACCTCAGCGTGCTGTACCTGGCGCTGCCCTCGTTGAGCGCAGCCCTGAAGCCGAGCCCGACGCAGCTTCTGTGGATCAGCGACATCTACGGCTTCCTGCTCGCCGGCTTCCTGCTGACGATGGGGGTGGTGGGCGACCGCATCGGCCGCCGCCGGCTACTGCTGATCGGCGCCGTCATGTTCGGGCTGGCCTCGGTGCTGGCGGCCTTCGCCACCAGCGTGGCGATGCTGATCGTCGCCCGTGGGCTGCTCGGGATCGCGGCCTCGACGCTCGCACCCTCCACGCTGTCGCTGATCCGCAACATGTTTCTGGACGACCGGCAGCGGACGGTGGCGATCGGCATCTGGGTCATGAGCTTCTCGGCCGGCTCTGCTCTCGGGCCGGCGCTCGGCGGCCTGCTGCTGCACTTCTTCTGGTGGGGCTCGGTGTTCCTCATCGCGGTGCCGGTGATGGCGCTGTTGCTGGTGCTCGGCCCGCTCCTGCTGCCGGAGTCCCGCGAGCCCGAACCCCGGCCGCTGGACATCGTCAGCGCCGCACTCTCGCTCGCGGCGGTTCTCGCCCTGGTCTATGGGATCAAGTCTCTGGCCCAGAACGGGCTCGGGCTCGTCTCCTCCGCGTCGTTCCTTGTCGGCGCCGCGCTCGGGATCGTGTTCCTGCGCCGCCAGGCGACCCTGACCACGCCGCTGCTCGACCTGCACCTGTTCCGCCGGCCGGTGTTCGCCGTGGCGCTGAGCGTCAACACCTTCGGCCTGTTCCTCATCTTCGGCGTCTTCTTCTTGACCGACCAGTACCTGCAGCTCGTGCTCGGCCTTTCGGCTCTCACGGCGGGGCTGTGGAGCGTGCTGCCGACCTTGGGATTCATCGCCGGATCCGCGCTGGCCCCTGTGTTCAACCGCCGCGGCGGACCCGCCGCCACCATGACCTACGGCCTCGTGGTCGCCGCCGCCGGACTCATCGTCCTCACGCAGGTGCCAGGGGAGGGCGGGCACGGACTGGCGCTCACGCTGACCGGCACGGCGCTGTTGGCGCTGGGCGTCTCCCCGGTGGTGGCGCTGGCCACCGACGTGATCGTCGGCGCCGTGGCGCCGGAGCAGGCCGGCCAGGCCTCGGGGCTGTCAGAGACCGGCACGGAGCTCGGTGGCGCGCTCGGCATCGCCGTGCTGGGCAGCATCGCCACCGCCGTCTACCGCGGCCACCTGCCGGCCGGAGCGGTCCACGCGGGGACGCTGGCCGACGCCGTCCATTCCGCCGCGCAGCTGCCCGACCGTGTCGCTGCGCCGCTGGTGGATGCCGCGCGCGTGGCCTACACGCAGGGCCTGCACGTCGCCGCCGGGGTGGGTGCCGTCCTGGCCGTCCTACTCGCCGCTCTCGTCGCGGCGGTTCTGCGCCGGGCCGCGAGCCCCGCGGGAGCGAGTGAGCCCCCGCTCGCGCTTGGCGTGGCCTTCGCCGCCTCGGGCGCGGCGGGGGACGCAGGTGGCGCCGCACCGCTGACCTATCTCGTCGGCGGCATCGCGGCGCTCTGCACGGCGCCGGGTTCGCGGTCGGCATCTCGTTCGTGCTGACGATCTCCTGGCCACGACCGCGTCGCTGGGCATCCTGCTCGTCTACATCCTGATCGCCGCCGGGGGCGCCGCGCTCTTCTGGCGCGAGCGGCGGTCCGCGGGCGGGGGCTACAACATCGTGCTGGACATCGTCCTGCCGGCGGTGGCGATCGTCATCTGCGGCTACACGATCTACAAGTCGATCGAGCCCGTGCCGCCACACCCGATCGACGAGGCGCCGTATCTCGCCGGTGGCTGGGTCGTGATCGGGATCATCGTGCTGCTATGGCTGCGCAGCCGCAGCCCGGATCGTGTCCGTCGGTTCGGGGAGGCGCTGGACGAAAGCGAAGGCGTCTGAAACGCCTGGCTCGCGGGAAACGGTGGGTGTCGCCCCCCAAGCGTAGGCTCCAGGTGGAGCGCCCCGCCTCCAGGGGTCCTGTCATGGAGCTAGCGAGACTCGAACTCGCGACCTCCTGGGTGCGATCCAGGCGCTCTCCCAACTGAGCTATAGCCCCGCGGGTGGCTTGAGCCACGCGGTGTGCGGGAAGAGTTTAGACGCCGCATCGTCCATCTACACAGCGCCCGGGTTGCCGGTAGGAGCACCGGGGCTATCGAAATCGTCAGAAACTGCCGATACAAGTCGTTAGCGACCGATGATGAGCTTCCGTACACGTCTGACGAGCTTCTTCGTCCTGATCGTCGTCGTCCCGATGGCGGCGGTCGGATTTCTGGTGTTCCGGCTGATCGACGACAGTCAGTCGGGCAAGGCCGACGCGCGCGCCAGCGCGGTGGCCGGAACGGCTGCCAGCGTCTATGCCAACGCGAGCACGCAGGCGAGCCTGCAGGCCCGCGCGATGGCCTCGGCGCTCGCGCTCACCCCGCCGGCCAAGCTCGACGCGCGCACCCGCGCCCTTGCGGCTCAGGTGGGCACGGCGCGGGTCACGGTTACGGTGGGCACCACCACGAACGTTGACATCGGCGACCGCACGGCGGTCGCCCCCGGCATCGCCGTGGTGAGGGCGGCACCGTCCCGCCCCGCACGAACCGTGGTGGCCTCCGATCTGACCGCGGGCCAGCTCGCCCACGACCTCGCGGGCTCTGGCATCGAGGTGGTCGTGCGCTCGGGCGGCAAGACGCTCGCCTCGACGCTGCCGGCCGCGGCCGGCCACCCGCTGCCCAGCTCGCGCGGGTCGGTCACGATCGGCCACACCCCCTATGAGGTGGTCACCGAGACCTTCGCCGGGTTTGACAGGTCCCAGGTTGCCGTCTCGATCCTCTCCAATGCCCAGGCCTCAGGCGGCTCCGTCGGCGCCGATCGCCTGCTCGCCGGGATCTTCATCGCCGGCTTCCTCATCCTCGCCTTCTTCTTCTCGCTGCTGTCCTCGCGCGCCCTGCACGGCCAGCTCGGTCGCTTTCTGGATGCCGCCCGCCGCCTGGCCGGCGGCGACTTCTCCTCGTCCGTGCCGACGTCGGGCCGCGACGAGTTCGCCCTCCTCGGGGAGGAGTTCAACAACATGTCGCGCCAGCTCGAGCGGCGACTCGCCGAGCTCGAGCAGGAGCGCGCGCGGGTGCGCCAGGCGATCCGCCGGATCGGCGAGGCCTTCGCGTCGGGGCTGGACAAGGAGGCGCTGCTCGAGCTCGCTCTGCAAACCGCGATGGACGCCACCGAGGCCGACCGTGGCCGGGTGAGCGCCCGCGAGACGCGCTGACGACATGCTCGCCGAGACTCTGCACGTCGGGCGTCTTGCCGGCCTGGAGGCGACGATCTACGACGCCGAGCGCCGCGCCCTCACCTCCGACGGACTCGGCGAAGCGTCACTGGGCGACGCCCATCTGGCCACCGTCGCTCTCGGGCCCGTTGCCCCGGGCGGCCCCACCCACGGGCTGATCACGGTGTGCCGCGACGGGCGTCCCTTCACCGCCGACGACCTCGAGCTGCTGCGCTCGCTCGCCGCCCAGGCGACGCTGGCGATGGCCAACGTCAATCTGCATTTCGACGTCCAGCGCCAGGCCATAACCGACGATCTCACCGGACTGGCCAGTCACGGCCACTTCCAGGATCTCCTGCGCGCCGAGATGGAGGAGGTTCGCCGCTACCGGTACCCGGTCGGGCTGATCATGCTCGACATCGACAACTTCAAGTCCGTCAACGACGTCCATGGCCACCAGCAGGGCGACCTCGTCCTGCGCCGTGTCGCCGACGCGCTGCGCGAAACCTCACGTGACGTCGACGTGGCCGCCCGCTACGGCGGGGAGGAGATGGCGTTGATCCTGCCCCACACCGATCTCGAGGGCGCCTTCGAGATGGCCGAGCGCGCCCGCATGGCGATCGCGGCCATGGAGATCCCCCTACTCGAGGGGGACGGGAGCATGCGTGTGACCACCAGCGTCGGGGCCGCCTCGTCGGTCGAGGGCAACAAGGACGACCTGATCGCCGCCGCCGATGGGGCCCTATATGTCGCCAAGCGCGAAGGCAAGAACCGCACCGTGAGAGCTGAGCCGGATACAGCTAACGTGGTGAGCGGCGAGTAGCCTTTGCGCGCATGGGTCTTCTTGACGACGCAATCCGAGAGCACCTCGACCTGAAGCGCCGCCGGGGCGCCGATCCGTCGGAGGTCGAACGCGCCGAGCGGGAGGCGCTCGGTCCCGTCCGGCGCAATCCCGACGCCCTCTGAGCTGGCCGAGGCCGAGGCCGAGGCGCCGCCCGACGGCGCGCCCGCCTACGATCAGGCAGACGAGGACGGTTGGGCGCACGATTCCTTGCAGGAGGCGCCCGCCGACGCGCCCCTCCACCAGGAGTCCGAGGCCGACGCGCCCGTCTACGAGGAGCCTGTGCCGCCGCCCGATTTTCCTGGGGCGGACGCCGCGCCCGCACCTGAGCACGAGGCGCCGCGAAGGGCACGGCCGTTCGACGACTCCCCCTTCGAGGACGAGCCCTTCGAGGAGGAGCCGTTCGAGGAGGAGCCGGCTGGCGAGCCCCTCGCCGCGCAGCCAGACGCAGAGGCGCCACCGGCGGTCAGCGGTGCCGGGCCTGAGACCGCCGAGTTCAACGTCGAGGACGCGCTTGCGGCCGAAGAGCACGCGCGCGCCGGCGACGACGAGGACGTGCTGGAGGAGACGCCCGAGTTCCTCCAGGACACGCCGGACCACGACCGCCTGTGGTTCGAGCAGCGGCCGCCCAAGGACTTCGACTTCGACGAGTAGCACCGGCGCAATCCGGCAATGCCGACCGGATTTCCGTCCGTTGACGGTTGATGAGATCTGGGCTATACAAAGTCCACCGGTTCAGTGGAATTTGACTGAAAGGATCGTCGTTGCTCTTCCGTCAGGTGCTCTATCAGGACCTCGGGCTGCGCCTCCTACCTCCTAGGTGACGCGGGCGAGGCGATCGTCGTCGACCCGCGGTGGGACATCGCGCCCTATCTGGAGATCGCCGCGTCACAGCATCTGCGGATCGCCCACGTCATCGACACCCATGACCACGCCGACCACGTGTCCGGGCGCCTGCGCCTGGCCCGCGCCACCGGAGCACGCAGCTACCGGCCGGGCCCGTCGAGGACGGCGCCGGCGAGGTGGTGGCGGCGGGCGACGAGATCATCGCCGGCTCGGTCTGTCTCACCGCGGTGCCCACCCCGGGCCACCGGCCCGAGCACCTGACGTTCCTCGTCTCCGACCTCAGCCGAGGGCCGGAGCCCTGGATGCTGCTGAGCGGCGACTCGCTGCTCGTCGGTGACGTCGCCCGCCCCGATCTGGCGGTCGAGGCGCGCGAGGGCGCCCACGCCCTGCACGAGAGCCTGCGCCGGCTGTTGGACCTCGACGACCACGTCGAGGTGTGGCCGGCCCATATCGGCGGCTCGCTGTGCGGCGGCGCCGGCCTCAGCGGCAAGTCGAGCTCCACCATCGGCTTCGAGCGCCGCCACAACCCGCTGCTCGAACTCGACGAGGACAGCTTCGTCCGGGGCGTGACGGCGAACCTGCCCTCGCGGCCGCCCAGCGTCGAGAGGATCGTGGAGCTCAACCGCCACCCGGTCGTGACCTCACCACGTGAGCCGAGGCCGCTCAGCGGCGACGCGCTGGTGTCGTTGCTGGGCACAGGAGCGGTCGTCCTCGACAGCCGGGTGCCCGCCGAGTACGACCTCGGCCACGTCGCCGGTTCGATCAACCTGCCGGTGTCCTCAGCGGGCGTGGGCACTCGCGCCGGCTGGGCTCTGGACCCCGAGGCTGCGGTGGTGATCGTTGCGGGCGATGCAGCCGACGCTCGCCAGATGGCCCTGGCGCTGCAGGCGGTTGGCTTCTGGAACCTCGAGGGCATCTCGATCGCCGACTCTGAGGAATGGCGCCGCCACTCGGTGCCGGTGGCTCACGCGGACTCCTGGGACCTCGAGCAGCTCGCCGATGGACTGCGCCGGCGCTCCGTGGACCTCGTCGACGTCCGCGAGCCCAGCGAGTGGGTCGCCGGCCACATCCCCGGCTCGCACCACGTGCCGCTCAATCGGCTGCGCGACGTCCAGTCGATCGTGCTGCCGCAGCGTGGCCGCACCACCGCGGTGGCTTGTGCGGCGGGCATGCGTGCCGCCTTCGCCGCCAGTCTGCTGCGCCGCGCGGGCCGTGCCGACGTGGTCCGCGTCGCCGGCGGGGGCATTGGCGACCTCGGCGCGCTGGGCCTGGAGCTCGCCGCCGGCGACTGACGGCGGCGCGACGAGGCTCACGCGGGGGATGGTCGCGTGGGCGGCGCGGGGCTGAGCGCATCGATCACTCGGGCCGCGACGACGGATCCGAGCCGGTGATCTGAGATGCCGGGGTCAACTCGTCGGACGGGGTGCCGGCGATCGCGTCGGCGATGCGCCGCCGTCGCGCATCGATGCGCATCCAACGCGCTTGGGACCGGTCGTGCTTGCGGCCAGGCTTGTAGACGCGGCGCGCCCACCAGGACGTGGGAGACGCAAGGCGAGCGCTGGCCAGGAGCGACGCGAGCGGGATGAAGACTCCGATGAGGCCGAGCAGCGGCTTGCCCTTGAGGATCGCGACCGCCGAGAGGGCGATGTCGATCGCCGCGACCATGATCAGCGTGGTCAGCGATGACGCGTTGTCCTTGAGGTCAAACGGCGCCAGGCCGAGCACGATGAGCAGGCCGAGGACCGTCGCGACCACGACGGCATCGAACGAGGCCCGCCCCTCCTCGGCCCAGTACACGTCCTTGAGATAGATCCAGAGCGCGAACTCGTCCAGCGTCAGGCCGGCGCCGACTCCGAACAGGGCGGCCAGCACCTCGTTCCACGGGCTCACCGGGTTGATGGCGAACCCCAGAAAGCCGGACAGCAGGATGAGCACGATCCCCCACACCAGGTGGTGCAGATGCAGACCGCTGCTCGTGCTCACGCTCCCCGGCCACCACGGCACGCGGGGGCTGCGCATCAGACGCGCGCTGGTGCGGATGAACAGAAACGCGCCCAGGAACGCCGCCAGCGCCACGAACCCGGCTCGCTGACCGGGCTTGTCCAGGAAGTTCGCCGGGAAGGCATAACTCACCGTGATCGCGCCCACCTGGCCAGCATACGGCCGGCGTTAGACTCGGTCGGCCAGGGGCCATAGCTCAGTTGGGAGAGCGCCTGCTTTGCAAGCAGGAGGTCGCCGGTTCGATCCCGGCTGGCTCCACTGACAGCGGTTGCGCGCAACGCCGGGAGCGCATCCGCCGAGCGCTGGCGATGCGGTTGAGCGAATCCGGGCGAGGCTCGAGCCCCCGATCAGGGACGCCGCGGTCGTCGCGCTTGCCATCGCTCACGTCGAGCGGTCCGCCGCGCCTGACGCTGAGTCTTGAGCTCCTGTTGCTTGACCTCCGCCTCCACGTAGGACTGTCTCACAAGCTGCTTGCCGCCTGACCAGCCGAAGATCCACGAGACGAGCACGATCGCGAACACGACGTCCCACGCGGAGATGATCAGCTGCTGGGCCAGGGAATAGGCCGCGGCGTTGGCGCTGCTCGTGACGCTGTTCAGGGCCGCGACGTTGAAAGCCTGATTGACGCCCGCGCCGCCCGGCGTCACCGACAGGACGTTGGAGAGCGAGTTGGACGCGCTGGTGGCGACGACCGAGTGGAAGGTGACAGGAATCGAGTACGCGGCCATGAACACCGCGACGATCCCGAGCCGTGCCACGTAGCTTCCGAACTCGGGAAGGGCGACGCCGATCAGGAACCGTCGTGGCTGACCGAGGATCGCGCCGCCGGTCTTGACCTGCTCGCGGAGTTTGGTCGCCCGAACCCAGAAGAAGCGCGCCAGAAGCACCAGCAGCACGACCCCGCCAAGTGCGATGAGGCCGCTGGCGACCGGATGCTCGGCAAGGAAGTCCAGTTTGATCGAGAGCGAGCCGGCGACAGTCGCGAACAGATACACGTAGGCGGCGACATTGAGGACCGAGAATGGGATCTTCTGCACGATGAATGCCGACAACACGGCCGCGAACGTCGCACTCGCGATCAACGTCGTGAACATCAGCAGCATCACCACCGAGCCGATGTTCGCCGGGAGGAAGCTGTTGAGCGCGACCGCGACCGCGTACGAGGCCAGGACAGGGCGGAACGGGAGGTGCGTTTCCGGGAATGCGGCGCGCAGGATCGTCAGCCAGGCCAGCGCCACGAACAGCGTCTGCACGGTGCTGAGCACGATCCCGCCGACGATCGCGTAGGTCGGGACCGCTCGCAGCTGATCGAAGAAGTCACGGATCCAGTCGGAAACCGGGATCCCGAGCTGATCGAGGACGAACAGCGCAAGCGCGACTGCCGCGAGCCACATGAGGATCCGCAGAACCCGGCGCAGGACTGGGGTGGTGTCCTCGGTGGGAAGCTGGGTCGGTTCCACGCGGAGCATCATCCCGGGTCTTGCTCCGTTTGGGCGAGACGACCAGGCGACTCAGGCGAGGTCGTGGGTTGATCGTGCGGCTGCGGTGGACGTCAGTCGACGACGACCTGCTCGGTATCTGCGAGGTGATCGACCGCCCACTGTCCGGTTTGGTCGAGTTTGATCGCGGCGCGGACCGCGGCGCGTCCGAGCGCGTTGGCGTAGGTTGGAAACGAGTAGGGGACGAGTGCGAGTTGCTCGACGGGCATGTCGGCGGCCATCGCCGTCGCCGCCAGTTGTGCGAGCTCGACAGCCCGTTCTCCCACGATGTGGCAGCCGAGGATGCTGTGGCCTTCGCGATCGACGATCAGCTTGCAGAACCCCGTCGGGCGGCCATCGATGATCGGTCGCGGAAGCGAGTCAAAGCGCACCGTCGCCACGATCACGTCGTGGCCCTGACGGGCGGCCGCCTCAGTCAGCCCGACCGACGCATACTCAGGATCGGTGAAGCTCCCGATCGGACTCACCTGCTCGGGCAGCGCGGTCCTCGCTCCCGAGACCGCGTTGGTCGCGGCCACGATCGCCTCACGGACGGCCTCGTGGACGACCATCGCCCGCCCGGTGACGTCGCCGGCGGCGAAGATGTGCGGCGCCGCGGTCCGCTGCCGGCTGTCCACCTCGACGTAGCCGCGCTGATCAGTCCGCACGCCGGCTCGCTCGAGGTTCAGGCCGGTGGTGGCTGCCACCCATCCAACCGCGACCACGGCGACCGTGGCGTCGACGCCGTCCGCGACACCGTTCGCCGAGCGAATCAGCCGGACCCCGCTGGGCGAACGCTCGAAGCGCTCGATCGCTCCGGCGTCCGCGACGATCCGAACGCCCGATGCCGTCAACGCAGCCCCGACCGCCGCAGAGACGTCCTCGTCTTCGCTCATCAAGATCCGTGGCGCAACCTCGACAATGCAGACCTCTGAGCCAAAGGCGTTGAAGATCGACGCTACCTGCACGCCGGTCGCCCCAGCGCCGATCACGAGCAAGGACGGAGGAACCGCGGACAGGTGCCACGCGTCGCTGTGCGTCGCAGTCAGATCGAAGCCGGGGACCGGCAACCGGCGCGAGGTGCCTCCGGTACAGATGATCACCTTGTCCGCTACAAGGCGCGGCGCGCTGTCACTCTCGACCGTATGAGGGTCGACGAACCGTGCCGTGCCGGCCCGCTCGTGGATCGCCACTCCGGCACTATCGAGATCGTCGCGCAGCAGCGAGTGCCGGCGCGCGTCCTCGGTCACCTCATGGACGCGAGCCAGCAGCCGAACGTAGTCAAGCGAGGGCTCGACCGCGTCGATTCCGTAACGCGGCAGTTGCCTCGCCTCGCGAATCAGGCGTGCGGCCTGAGCGAGTGTGCGTACCGGGACGGGCCCATCGTTCGCGGCCATGCCCCCGAACTCATCTCGGGTGATCAGCGCCGTACGCGCTCCGAGCCGAGCGGCTCGCAGCGACGCGATGACACCCGCAGGTCCCGCACCGACGACTAACACGTCAAGCGTCGTGGCCGACGGTGAAGCCATCGACGCCATCGTCGAGACCGGCGCGCCGCTCGTCGTCATGCGAATCGGGTGAGCCGACCTGGGGCTTGAGCGTCCGTGACCGCCCTGTGACCCAACGGTGACCGGTGTGCGTGATGGTCACTCCCGCACACAAGGTCTAACCCAGTCAAGGGGCCAGGCAATGCACAGTCTTCTTCACACCGAGTTGGTTGCGTGATGTGGCGCACACCTCCTGAATCGAGCCTGACGCCGCAGCGGCGCAGCGGCGCGGGGCGCCTGAGCCGGCGGTCGCGCGACCGGCAGCGACTGAAGCTCGTCGCGGGCCTTCGCGGGGTCGCCCGGCGCGCCGGAACCGCGGCGAAGCCGCGCCGCTACGAAGTGCTGCTGCGCAATCGCGCCGCCCTGGTGCGGCCGCAACTGCTCGAGGTGGCGGCAGCGCTGGAACGCGTGGCCGAGCCCAATCCAGACGCGCTCAGCACGCTGCGGTGGTTGCTGACCGATGGGTGCGCCAGCCCGCTCTTTAACTCAGATGTGCCCACCACAGAGCTGATGGCGGCGCTTGACCGCGTCTGGGTGCAGCTGGAGGACCAGCACTCAACGGTCCGAACGCCGATCGGCGTGTGGGTCGCACCCGCAAGGGTGCGCGGCAGGTGAGGGCCACGGCGGCGCCGAGGCATGACACGAGATCTGAACACCGGAAGTGGGGGCAACTGGGCGCCGGGGGCCGTCCAGCACAACCGGGGGCAGCTGGGCGACGGGGGCCGCCCAGGGCAAGCGGGGAACGCTGAGCGACCGGGGCGGCTCAGCACACGAGGGGGGACAGGAGCTGCGGATCGCACTGTGGGGGCAGAGATCCGCAGCTCCCGTCTGCGGCCCGCCGGCGACGAACGGTTCTGTCGCCGGCTGGTCGCGGATGCCCCCGGCGCGGGGCGATCAGATGCCCGGCGGGGCCAGCTCGCCCTCCGGTGGCGGGACAGGGGGTGCTCGCTCGATCCCGGCCGGCGCCTCCCTGGCCGGTCCGGCGTCGATCCCCTCACCCACGAGCGCGCGGATCGCCTGGTCGGTGAGGCGGGTGCCGTCCGAGATCGACCGGTCCACCTCGGCCGCCGGCAGCGACGCCGACACCGCCGCCTGCGCAGCCTGCAGATAGACCTGCTCGCGGTCGATCGGCTCCACGCCGAGCCGCCGGCGCAGCACGGACGCGGCGCCGAGCAGGACCGCCGCCTGCCGGCCGCTGTCGCGCTCGGCCAGGGCCCAGGCGAGGCTCTCCAACATCTCCGGCGCCTCCATGGAGCCGCGGGCGATATCCGATCGCGCGCCCTCGGCGAGCCAGCTCACGGCCTCGGCGGCACGCCCGGCGCGCACCGCTGCGCGGCCGAGGGCAAGCAGGGCACCCCCGCGCGGATAGGCATCGGCGACGGGGTCGGTGATGGCGAGCACCTCTCGTGCGGCATCCTGGACGGTGGCCGGATCGTCAAGATCCACCGCCAGCTCGGCGAGCGCCGCGAGCGCTGAGATCAGGTTCGCGGGTGGGCCATGCTCGCGCAGGATCGCGATGCATGCCTCGTAGAGCTCGCGCGCCTTCACCAGATCACGTCGCAGGTCGTAGTGCAGCTGCGCCTCGACCAGCAGCCGGTAGGTCCACACGCCCCGGTACCTGGCGGCGCCCAGCCGGTCGGCCTCTGCGAGGCATCGCTCCGCCGCGCGCTGCCGTCCGCCCTTCAGCTCCGCCAGCGCCCGGTCGGCCGCGATCGCCGTCGCCAGCTCCGGCATGGCGCCGGCGTCGACCGCCACCGCCTCCAGACACGCACGGGCCTCGTCCAGACGTCCAAGTCGCACCAGCGCTCGGCCGAGCATGTGGCGGGCGCGCATGGCCTCCGGCGTAGTGGCGTCGTCGGATTCCGAGAGCGTGTCGTTGAGGATGCGCCGGATCTCACGCAGGCTCGTGCCGCCGGTGAGCAGGACCGCCAGACCGGACGCGACCCGCAGGCGCTTGCCGACGTCGAGGTCGAGGTCGAGCGCGCCCAGGAGATTGCGGTAGTCAGCCTCGAGCGGCGGGAGCACCTCGGTCCGGGGCTGGGTTTCGGCATCGCGCACGGCGGTGTCGACGCCCGCTACGGCCCAGTCGAGATAGGCGGCGAGCGCAGCAGCGCGGTCGTCGTCGATGGTCAGCCGAGCCAGCCCGAACTCGCGCACGGTCTCGAGCATGCGGTAGCGCGTGCGCCCACCCTGCTCGAGCACGGACAGGACGGAATTGTCCACCAGAGCGACGATCGTCTCGACGACGTTGGCGGTGCCGAGGACCGACTCGGCGGCCGATAGGGTGAACGAGTCGGGGAACAGCGAGACCCAGCGAAACGCCCGCTGCTCGTCGGCGCCCAGCAAGTCGTAGCTCCACTGGATCGTCGCCCGGAGGTTGCGGTGCCGGGCCGTGCGATTGCGCTCGCCGGCCTCAAGCGCCAGCCGGCTCTCAAGCCGGGCAAGGACGTCCACCGGGCTCAGTGCTCGGACGCGGCTCGCCGCGAGCTCGATCGCCAGCGGGACTCCGTCCAGCATCCGGCACAGCTCCACGATCGCGCCGAGATGATCGTCGGTGACCGCAAGGTCGGGTCGGGCCTCGCGTGCACGCTCGATGAAGAGGCGCACCGAATCGACGGTCCTGATCTCTGGCCCGCGCGGCGATCCCGCGCCCGACGTCTCGGGTGCTGGAGGCACCGGCAGCGGCGCCACCCGCAGAACTCGCTCGCCGGCCACGGCCAACGGTGCCCGCGAGGTGCACAGCACGCGCGACCGTGAGCGGCCCTGGGCCAGCCGCCCCGCCAGCTCCGCGCACGCATCGAGCACGTGCTCGCAGTTATCGAGCACCAACAGCATCTGCCGGTCATCCAGGCGGCGGGCGATCGCCTCGCGCACGTCGCCATCAGGAGGAACCGACACGCCGAGGGCAGTGGCCACCGCATCGGCCACGGCGGACGGCTCGGTGATCGACCCGAGCTCGACCATCCAGGCTCCGTCGGGGAAACGGGCGCGGGGCCGCTCGGCCACCTCCAGCGCCAGTCGCGTCTTCCCCACGCCGCCGCTCCCGGCCAGGGTCACCACGCGAGCGGATTGCAGCGCGTCGATCACCGCCGGCACCTCGCGCTCACGTCCCACGAACGACGAAGTGGGCGCCGGGAGGTTGTTGGCCGGGCCTGATGGCGCGGCGGTGCCCACAGTTCCCGTGGCGCCCACGGCTGCGGCGGGTGCGACGGCGGCCCCCGGCGTGACCTCCTTTGGCACCCATGGAGGCGCGAGCCCCTCGTCCTGGTCGAGGATCCGCTGATGAAGCCGCGTCAGCTCCGGCCCGGGCTCGATGCCCAGCTCGTCCACGAGGTGGCGACGCACGCGCTGAAACGCCGCCAGCGAGTCGGCCTGCCGGCCGGATCTGTACAGCGCCAGCATCAGCTGCCCCCAGAGCCGCTCGCGGAAGCTCTCCACTTGGACGAGCGCCTCCAACTCGGCGACGAGCGAGCCGTGGCGTCCCGCCGCCAGATCGGCCTCGATCCGATCCTCCGTTGCCTCCACGCGCAGAGCGTCCAGGCGGGTCGCCTCCAGCCGGGCGAAACTCTGATCGGCGAGATCCCCGAGCGCGGGCCCACGCCATTGCGCCAGCGCGACCCGAAGGCACTCGGCTGCCTCCGCCGGCTGGTCGGCCCCGAGCAGCCGCCGGCCCTCCGCGAGGCCGTCCTCGAACCGGTCGCGGTCCAGCGCCCCGCGTACTGCCTGGATTCGATATCCCCCGGGGAGTGTCTGCACGACGGCGTCGCCGGCCTCCCCACCGGGCGCAGCCAGGGCGTGGCGCAGCCTCACGACATGCATCTGGAGGCTCTTGGCCGCAGCCACCGGAGCGCTTCCCCCCCAGATCTCCTCGATCAGGCTGTCCGCCGAGACTCGTTCGTTACGCGACAACAGCAGGCGCGCCAGAACCGCCTGGCGCCGCCTGCCGCCCAGGGCGATGCACTCGTCGTCGCGCGTCACCTCCAGGGGGCCGAGGATGCGGAAGTCGAGGGGCATCCCGCCTACCCGTGAGCGCCCGGAGTGATGGCCGCGGCCCGCGCGGCGAGCGCCTCGCGCGTGCGCCGCAGGAGCGCGAGGAGTCGCTGCTCCTCGGACGGTGACGCGCCGAGCATGCGGTTGGAGTGCAGATGCGCGAAGTCCGCCAGCAGCGCCTCGCGTGGGCGGTCGAGGCTCGCGTCGACCTCGAGCGCCTCCAGACGCGCCGCGGCCGGCGCCATGGCCCGGAATCGTCGCTCGAGGATGGCGACGAGGGGGTGCCACTCGTCCGCGTCGGCCTCGATCAGCACACGCAGCTGGTCCTTCCGAGCGCGGTAGTCCGTGCCATCGTCGCGGCTGAGCGGGGCGTGACGGCGTAGCCAGTCCACTCGCGCCGCTCCCTCGATGCCGCACGCGCCGAGCAGCCGGTCGACGCCCAGCATGGCGACATCCGCTCGGCGCAGGGCCGACGGTGAGCGCCGGACCGCGTCGAGGAGCTCGCAGACCGCCACCGAGTCGGCGGCGAACACCTCCTCCGCGGCGTCCATGCCCCTCGTTCCCCCATAGCGCTCCACTTCGCGCTCGTAGCTCTCGATGCTGAAGCGCTGACACACGCCGTCTCCGACCAGCTCGGTTGCCCAGGCGCACACCTCGTCGATGAGCGCCCCGAGCAGGACGACCGGCTGGCCGTGAAAGCGGATGCGCAGATGGGGCTCGGGATCGGCGTAGCGGATGAAGAACCACCGATCGGCCAGGCCGGCCTTCACCGCAAACTCGGTGAGTCCGCGGACCGGCCCGGCGAGCAGATCGTCCTGGGCGGCCGGTGCGCAGAGCAGCTTGAGGTACAGCCAGTCGCTACCGGGCGGCCGTAGCCGTCGCTCGGCGGTCGCGGGGCTGCGGACGGCGCGCGGGCGCCCGCCGTTGGTGCTCGTGGGCCCGCGGCGGCGCATCAGCGGGACCACGAGCTCCACCAGATGGCCCCCATCCGGTCCCTCGAGCCACGCGTCCTCGACCCCCGGGAGGGCCTCGTGGAGCACCAGGCCGTGCGAGCCGGTGGCGTCGCGCCGTGCCTCTTCCCGGAGGATCGAGACCGCCACGTCGGTGTCGAGATCCAGCAGGAGCCGGTTGTCGGCGACGGCGAGGTAGACGTGGCGGGGCACGTCCCAGTCGCACCGCCATCCGGCGAGCGCGTCGGCAAACGCGCGGGTGTCCTCCGGCATCGTCTCCGTCGGCAGCTGCCACTGCGCCGGCGCCAGGACCACGCGTCCGCTCTGCACGCGGGGAAGAAACGGGGAGCCCGCCAGCGAGCCCCAATCGAACGGGCTGAGCGCCGGGTGCCGGTCGGCCTCTACGTCGAGGAGAAAGCGCGCCACCGCCGGAGCGTTCAGGACGTTGAGCATGTGGCCGGGGACGGCGACGATCGTCGTGTCGCGGGCCGGCCAATCGATCCGGAGGTAGCTTCCCTCGAGGCTGACGACGAGCTCGTCGAGGGGCACGACGCCGTCGTCGGGAGCGCCCGCCCCCGCGTTGAGCACGAGCTCGGCGCCGCGGGTGGATGGATGCACGATGACGTTGGCGGCTCTGGCCTGCGCCGGCAGGTAGACGAGCTCCGCGCGCAGGCGCCCGGGATCGCGGGCCGCCTCACCAGCGGCGATGTCGCCGAGGGCCCGCAGCGTCTCCTCGCCCAGCAGGTCGGCGAATCGCGTCATATGGCGCCCCGCGGTGGTGGCGCCGAGGTTGGGTCCCACCACGAGGTGAAACTCGCCGGCGTCGACTCCCGCCGCCGAGCGGGCGGCGACGAGCACGACCAGCTCCATCGAGACCGGCGTTCTCTCCAGCGAGGGGGTCCAGGTCTGAAGCTGCGCGATCGCCGCCTCGTCAAGCTCCACGATGCGGCCGGCCTCGCGTGAAGCGTTCGCGGCGAGGACGTGCAGCGCCCGGTCACGCCGTCCGGCACGGATCGCTTCGTCCGCATCCATCAGCACCTCAGCGCCCAGGCTGGGGGCTCCCAGACCGATGACAGGGTCGAGCACCTCGAGCAGGGGCACGGCGCGCTCGGGGCCGTAGCGACGCATGAATGCCTCGCGGTAGGCACGGATGTGCGGTAGCCCGTCGGGATAGGGCCCGATCCGCAGCAGCACCTCGGCCGCGCGCGCCGCCTCGGCCGCCACCGAGCGGTGGATCCCGCGACCGGTGAGGGTGAGGGCGGTATCGACCTGGATCGGGCACGCCGAGGGCCGCGTCGGGTGCAGTCTTGCCATCCGCGTTGTGAGGGCGGGGAGCTCGGCGAGGCGATCGGCCGCCGGCAGCTGGTCCCAGGTCCCAAGGTCGGCCTGTAGGTCGTCGAGGCTCTCGACGACGCTGGGTGCCGCTCCCGTCTCCGCCAGGCGTTCGCGCAGCCGTCGCGCGGGATCCCCGCTAGTGGGAGCGGCGCGCAGATCGGTGAGCAGGATCTCGTTCCGCCACAGGACGTCGATCATCGCCTCGACGTCCTGGCGGTCGGCGCCCGGCCCGGTGAGCGCCTGCACCAGCTGCTCGTAGGCGATCGGCTTGCGTGCGATCTCCACCGCTCGCCGCGCCACCTGCGTCGCGCGGACCGAGACGTCCTGGCCGGGCGTCACCTCGGCCCGTGCCGTCTCGGGCAGCGAGAGGCGCCCTGCCGCGTCGAGGAGCATCGGGTTGCTCACGACGCGAAGCCGGCGGCGGGTGGCGATGTCGCCCTCCAGTGTCCCGATCAGCCCCAGGAGCCACTCCATGTCGGGGCGGGAGCGAGTGCGTGGCGGCCTGGCGGCAAGGGCTAGATCGGTGCGGTCGCTCCAATCCGCGAGGGCGACACCGGCAAACAGCCCGTACGGAGTTGGCCGCGTCGCCATACGGATGCGGAATCGAGCCTGACGTGTGGCGACGCGCTCTGCGCGCGCTCCTGCGGGGGTCGGGGCGCGAGGGCCGGTCCGCCGCCTGGCCGCGCTCCAGAGGTCGGGGCTCCCGATCGCGAGCGCCAGCTCGGCCCACTCCTCCGGCCATCGCTCCGAGGCGCTCCATCGTCCCGGCGACGCGGCGGATGCCGGAAGGAGAGGCGCCCTTACCAGGGACCAGCCGGCCGGCTCCAGGAGCCTGGGATGCCGCACGTCCCTTGACTCAAAGGTTTCGGAAGAAGGTCGTGATCACGGCGCAGATATGGCTGCTCAGTGTCATGGTGCGGTACGGGTCGTAGCCGTACATGGTGCGTTTGCAGATGTTCGTGGTCATGGTCCGATCCGGCCCGTACACCGGCTCGCCATGGGGCGCGACCCCGGCGCGCACGTCGAGGTCGAACTGGTCATGCGCCGCCACCGAGGAGCGGTGGCGGTAGACGAAGTCGACCGGCGCGCCCCGCTTCAGACTGACGCGGGTGGCGGCTACACCGGGAATCGGGGAGCTCTCCGCGGGAACGTCCTCGTAGCCGAGGAAGTCGGCGGCGTCGAACTCCGCATAGCTCTCGAGATCGCGCGTCAGGTAGACGCGTCGCCGAGTGGCGCTGGCCTTCTCGTACAAGCCGACCAGGGTGACGGCGTCGGGCGTGCCACCGCTCGCTCCACCTCCTGCCGCCTGCGCCTTGACGAGTGCATGGTCGGGCGGCTCTTGCGGCCGTCTCGGTTGGGTCATCGGCCCACTCCCCACCTTTCGCGCGTTAGCACGCTGGGAACCCGCGCACCACTCAAGGTCCCCCAACTGCTCCTACGGAGTGTCTCAGCCGGGAATGCCGGTGTCAACTGCCGCCGCCCGTCTGGCCAGCGGTGCACAAGGTGCCGGTTACCGGATTGTGACCGGGGGTCGGCAGTGTCCGGGCCCGAGCAGGATCGCGAACAACCAAAGGGTCACGACATGATTGAGATCACGCACGCCAATGACAGCGCTCGCCTCGGTAGCGAGTATCCATCGGCGCACCGCAGCGTCGGTTGCTACGAGGTGCTTCGCCCCATCGGTTGGGGGGAGGCGGCATCGGTGTGGCTCGCGCGCGATCGTCACCACGATCGCGAGGTGGCGCTCAAGGAGGTGACGGCATTACGGTCGATCGACCGTTCGAAGGTGCAACGCTTCCTCCAGGAGTCGCGGCGGGCGGGCCCGATGAGTCACCCGAACATCGTGACCGTCTATGACCGCTTGGAGGCGGATGGCGCCCCGTGCATCGCCATGGAGTACCTGCCCCGGGGTTCACTGCGCCGTTACTGCGGCCGCCTCGCTCCCGCTCAGATCGTCGGGGTCCTGGAGGGGGTCCTGAGCGGTCTCGCTCATGCCGAGGTCAGGGGCGTCGTGCATCGCGACCTCAAGCCGGAGAACATCCTGATCACCGCGGACGGGCGGGTGAAGATCGCTGACTTCGGCATCGTGACGGCGGTCCAGGCCGTCTGCACGTGGGCCGGGATCGGCGCGACCGTGACGGCGATCGGAACCAAGGCCTACATGCCGCCCGAACAGACCGCGGGACATCCGGTCGGTCCCTGGACCGACCTCTACGCGGTCGGGGTGATCGCGCACGAAATGTTGGTCGGCCGGCTCCCGTCACAGGATCTGCCGCTGACAGCTGCGCAGCCGGCGCTCCGCAGATGGATGCAGGATCTCCTCGCTCCCGATCCTCACCGGCGCATCTCCAGCGCCTACGTCGCGTGGGACTCGCTCGAGGAGGTCGCGATCGACCTGTGGGGGCCGAGGTGGCGCCGCGACGCGCGTGTCACGGCGGACAGGCAACGGTGAACTGACACTCGCCGGCCGCCGCCTCCGGAGTGGTGACTCTCACCCTCGCCGCGCGTGAGCTATCCACTCGGCGATGTCGTCGATGACGGCCTCGTCGACGTGCTGTGCCGGCTCGTACTCCGCGGGAGAGGACGGGCCGCTCCCCGCGACGAAGAGGTGGTTGAAGGCGGGGTAGACCTTGATGGTCACGCCCGGCCGGCCGTGGAGCGCGGTGCGCCATCGGGCCAGGTCGTCGTCGACGTTGGCCTGGTAGTCGCGGCCGCCCTGGAGGATGAGCATGGGCGTGTCCAGCGTGGCGGCCAGCGCCGCCGGGTCATAGTCACGGATGTCGAGCCAATAGGACGCCGGCGCTCCGAGCGGCAGCTCGCTCGCCGGCGTCGTAGGGGAGAGGTCGGGGCTGTCGATCCGCTCGGCCATCGCGGTGAGCGCGTCGATGACGGGCTGTGAGGCCGTCGCAGTCTCGGGCCGCAGCGAGGCCAGGTAGCGCGTCTGGCGGACGATCACCCAGTGCAGCGGCTGCGCTCCGCCGGCCATGACGATGAGCCCGGCCACGGACCCGTCGGCCTCGGCGACGCGGGGCGCAACGGTGCCTCCCAGGCTATGGCCGAGTACGAACACACGCCGGGCGTCGACCTGCGCGTGCCCTTGCAGCAGCGCGATCGCCGCGGTGGCCTGCGGCAGGTACTCGTCACTGAGCGTGAACTCACGGGCGTCCTTGATCGTTGCCGCGTGGGCGTGGGTCACCTTGTCGAAGCGCAACACCGCCGCGCCGCGGCTGGCCAGGCCCCAGGCGATGTCCTTGAGCGGCTTGTTGGCGCCGATCGTCTCGTCGCGGTCCAGTGCCCCCGACCCGGCCAGCAACACGACGCCGGGCCACGGGCCCGCCCCGTGCGGAATGCTGAGCGTGCCCGGAACGGCCAGCGGCGCCGGTCCGAGTGTGACCTCATACTCGTCAAAGCGTCCTGGGTCGGCGTAGCCGGGCGGCTCCCACGGCGGGGTCGGCTCCGCCGCCCTCGCCGGTGCCAGTTGGAGCCCGCCCAGCTGCCTGTCCTCGGTGACCTGGGCGATGAGCGTGAACCCGCCCCGCTCGCAGGTCACCGGCACCTTGACCACGACCGGGCCCACGCCTGTCGGCTCGCTCAGCGCGGCGCCGATCGCTGTGATCGGTCCCTGCGTGCCCAGCTCGGCGCGCCACGCGGTCTCCAGCGCCTCGGGCACGACCAGGTCGCGCAGTGCGGCCACGAAGAGGTTGCGGATCTCGGCGAAGCGTCCGGCCTGCGCGAGCTCGAGCGCGGTGAGGGCGACCTGCTCGGGCGGGGCGGCCATCGGCATATTCTGCCCGTCCACGCCGGAGGACTTCGCGCGATCGGTGCGCTAGCGTCGCGCGCATGAGCCGCATCGCGGTCATCGGCGCGACCGGGCATGTGGGGACCTACCTGGTCCCGCGCCTGGTACGGGCGGGCCACGAGGTTGTGGCGCTCAGCCGCGGCGAACGGGAGCCCTACGTGCCGGCTGTGGAGTGGCGGAGCGTGCAGCGGGTCGGGGTCGACCGTGACGCCGAGGATGCTGACGGCGTGTTCGGCGAGCGGGTGGCCGCACTGGGCGCGGACGCCGTGGTCGACATGATCTGCTTCACGCCGGAGTCTGCCCAGCAGCTCGTAGAGGCGCTGCGCCCCGCCCGTCCGCTGCTCGTGCACTGCGGGACGATCTGGGTCCATGGCCCGGCCCACCGCGTACCGGTCACCGAGGACGAGCCCCGCACCGCGTTCGGCGAGTACGGCACGGGCAAGGCGGCGATCGAGGCGCTGCTGCACCGGGAGTCGATCGCCGGCGGCGTCCCGAGCGTGGTGCTGCACCCCGGGCACATCACCGGCCCGTGGCCATCGATCACGCCGGCAGGCAACCTCGATCTCGACGTGTGGCGGCGGTTGGCCGGCGGAGGTTCGCTGGCGCTGCCCGACCTGGGGCTGGGCGTCCTGCATCACGTACACGCCGACGACGTCGCGCAAGCCTTCGAGCGGGCACTGGCCCGTCCAGCCGCCATCGGCTCGAGCTTCCACGTTGTGTCCGCGCAGGCGATGACGCTACGCGGGCTGGCCGCCGGGGTGGCGGGATGGTTCGGCCGCGAGCCCGTCCTGGAGCTCGTCGCCTGGCCTGAGTTCCAACAGCGCGTGGGCGCCGAGCACGCCGCAGCCACCCGCGAGCACGTGTCGCGCAGCATCGCCGCCAGCATCGACCGCGCCCGCGACGTCCTGGGCTACTCGCCGCGGTACAGCTCGCTCGAGGCGCTGCGCGAGTCAGTGCGATGGCTGATCGCCGACGGCCAGATCGACGTCGGCGGGCAGACGCTGTGACTCACCTGCGGCCCGTGAAGGACCCCGGGAATAGGATGCGAGCCTCGACCCCGACTGCAAAGGAGCACCATGCCGGCGAAGGGCAGCGCAGAGTGGAAAGGCGACCTCAAGGGCGGCGCCGGTACGTTCACGGCCGGAGACGGCATCAGCGGCGACTACTCGTTCAAGTCGCGGTTTGAGGACGGGCCCGGGGCCAACCCCGAGCAGCTGATCGCGGCGGCGCACGCGTCGTGCTTCTCGATGGCCCTGGCGGCGGCGCTGGCGGACGCCGGGACGCCGGTGAACTCAGTCAAGACCGACGCGGTGGTGACCTTGCGCTTCGTCGACGGGGCGCCGACCATCACCTCGATCAACCTCACCACGGTGGGTGACGTCCCCGGCATCGACGAGGCGACCTTCCGGCAGGCGGCCGAGGGCGCCAAGGCGGGGTGCCCCGTCAGCCGGGCGCTGGCCGGCGTGCGCGACGTGACGCTCGACGCGTCGCTGGCGTGACCGTCTAAGCCGCGGCGGCCGTCAGCGCGACACGATCGGCCAGCGTGCGCTCCACCCTCCAGCGAGGGGACCGGGCGTGGCGGCGAAACGGTGTGTGCTCATCGCGCGCCAGCACCGTATCACTAATTAGGGTTCCCTAATTAGGGTGCCCTAACTCTGAGGCAGGACGGCGGGGCTCGGCACCCCGGTGAGGAGCCAGCGCACCGAGGCGGCGACCACGTCGTCGTCCTGGGGTGGGTGGGCAAGCCGGTCGAGCAGCACTCCGTCGAGCATGATCGCCATCGCGCGGCCGTCGCGCGCAGGGTTCTCGGAGCCCAGCCCACGGGAGATCGTGGCGCACATCTCCCAGAACACCTCTGCGCACTGGGTCATGCGCGCCGCGTGCGCGGGGTCCCGCGCGCCCTGAAGCTCGAGCTCCATGCGCGCCAGGTGCAGGCGGGCGCCCCCGTCCATCCACGCGGTGAGGGCGGCCGCGACTCCGTCGATGTCGAGCGTGTCGCCGGCGGCGATCTGCTGCTGCACTGGGGCGGCGATGGCTCGCACCTGGCGCTCGGACTCCGCGCACAGCCACTCGACGAGCGCGGAGATGAGCCCCTCGCGGCTGCCGAACCAGTAGGTCACCGATCCGTGCGGCGCCCCCGCGGCCTGCTCAACGCTGCGATGGCTGACCGCGCCCAGGCCGCCCTCCGAGACGAGGCGCAGAGCCTCCTCGAGCAATCGGATGCGGCGGTCAGATGACGGCATCAGCGCCATGAGTATCGCAGTGGGGGTTGACAAGCGGCGTCACTTATTCTACAAGTGTAGAAGAGTTCTACAAGTGGAGAAATCATGAGCCGATCACGTCCAACATTCGCGCTGTTGCTCGCCTGCGTCGCCCAGTTCATGCTCCTGGTCGACGACACCATCACCAACATCGCCCTGCCCACGATCGGGCGGGACCTGCACTTCTCAGTGGCCAACCTGTCCTGGGTGGTCAACGCCTACCTGCTGACCTTCGGTGGCCTGCTCCTCGTGGGTGGTCGCCTCGCTGACCGCTTCGGCCCGCGGCGAGTGTTCGCCCTCAGCCTGGCCGGCTTCGCCGCCGCCTCGGCGCTGTGCGGGATCGCGCCCAGCTCCGGCGTGCTCGTCGGCGCGCGGGCTCTGCAGGGCACCTTCGGCGCGCTGCTGTCGCCCTCGGCGCTGGCCCTGCTGTTGGCGGCGTCGCCCGCCCCGGCTGAACGCCGCCGCGCCCTGGCCATCTGGGCCGGGCTGCTCGGCCTCGGCGCCGCGACCGGCCTGCTCGCCGGCGGGGCGCTCGTCCAGCTCGCTAACTGGCGCTGGATCTTCCTCATCAACGTGCCCGTCGCCGCTGCAGCGCTGGCTGCGGTCCCGCGCGTGATGGCGGCCGATGACCTCAGCGCCCGGCGCAGCCTGCCCAACGTCGGCGGCGCCGCGCTCGCCACCCTGTCCCTGCTCGTGCTCGTCTACACCGTCGTGCAGACCGGCAGCCACCCCTGGACCTCGGAGCAGACGCTCACCGGCCTGGCTGTGGCGGCGGCGCTCGGGGTCGCCTTTGCTGTGAGTGAGCGGCGCTCCGCGTCTCCGCTGCTGCCGGCCGAGCTGCTGCGCCGCCCGCTGGCCCTGCGCGCGGACCTCGTCATCTTCTTCGCCGCGGCCGGCCTGCTGGCGATGTTCTTCTTCCAGACGCTCTATCTCCAGCGCGTCCTGGGCTTCAGCCCGCTCACCACCGGCCTGTCCTTCCTTCCCTTCAGCGTCTCGATGGGCGTGGGCTCGGCGGCGATGGGCCGGCTGCCCCAGCGCGTGGACCCGCGGCTGCCGATCACGATCGGCTGCAGCCTGGCCATGGTGGGCCTGTGGCTGATGTCCGGCCTCACGGCCACCAGCTCCTATGGCGCCGACGTGCTGCCCACGCTCGTCCTCACCGGCCTGGGCCTCGGCCTGGCCTTCGTGCCCGTCATCGGTCTGGGCACCGGCGACGCCGAGGAGCGCGACGGCGGACTCGCGTCGGGCCTGATGACCACCGCCCAGCAGATCGGTGGCGCCGTTGGGATCGCCGCGCTCATCACCGTGGCCACCGATCGCACCTCGAGCGCGCTGCACTCCGGGGCACACCTCGCCTCGGCCCTCACCGACGGCTTCCAGGCCGCCTTCCGCATCGAGGCCGGGATCATCGGCGCAGCGGCGTTGCTCGCGCTCATCCTGCTGCGCCGGCACGCAGAGACGAGCGAGGCCGGTGCGGGCGTCGCCGAGGTGGCCATGAGCAGCCGGTAGGAAGCCCCGCTCCGTCACGCAGCTGGACTTGCCTGTCAGCGCAGACCGCCCGTCTCCCGCCCTCCGAGCGGGTGCCCAGACCCTACGATGGGCCGATGAGCACCCTCGAGGAGGGACGGGAGATGGAGCGCGTCGGCGACCGCCTGGTGGCCTGCGCGCAAGCGCTGCGCGAGCAGCTGATCGCCGAACAGGCCGAGACCGAGGAGCGCACCACCTACTCTCCGGAGGTGCACGAGGCGCTGCTCGAGGCCGGCTTCTACCGCATGTACATCCCGCGGCGCTACGGCGGTCTCGAGGTCGATGTACCCACGTTCATGCGTGTCGGAGTCGAGTTGGCGCGCGGCGACATGGGCGCGGCGTGGGGCGCGTGCCTCTCGGCCAACCACGCGCTGCAGGTCGGCTCGTGGTTTCCCGAGCAGACCCAGGACGAGGTGTTCGGCGGCGGTGACTTCCGCGCGGCCTCGGTCGCCGCGCCAACGATCCGCGCGACGCCGACCGACGACGGCTATCGATTGGAGGGCGCGGTCGCCTACTGCTCGGGCATCCCCTACTCCACCTACTACATGGGTCAGGCGATGCTGCCCGAGCCCGATGCCAACGGCACGCCGCGGATGGCTCTCTTCGTGGCGCCTCGCTCGGCGTTCACCCAGCTCGACGACTGGGGCGACACGCTGGGGCTGAAGGGGACCGGCTCGCACACCATCCGCTTTGACGGTGCCGACCTCCCCGCCCACTACGTCATCGAGGACGTCAACATGGTCGACTTCGCCGTGGAGAACGGGACGCCCGGCCTCGCGCTGCACGGCAACCCGATGTACGGCGGCCGGGCGCTGGTCATCTTCACCCTCTCGCTGGCCTGCACGCTGGTCGGCGGCGGCTATAACGCGCTCGACGAGTACCGCAACTGGGCGCTGGACAAGCCGACCCCGTTGCCGCCGTTCGGCCCCCGCTTTGAGAACGCCGACTTCCAGCGCTGGTACGGCGCCGCGTTCGTCAAGCTCCAGACGGCCGAGGCAGCGATGATGCGCTGCGCCGAGCTGCACATGGAGGCCTGCCGGCGCAACGCGGCCCAGACTGAGCCGTACACGTGGGCGGTCGACGCCCGGCTGGCGGCGATCGCGCGCGAGGCGATGGTGCAGTGCTGGGAGGCGATCGAGCAGCACCTGTTCCGCACCATCGGGGCCAGCGCCATCAGACGTGGACAACGCTTCGAGCGTCTCTTCCGGGATCTGGCCACCTCGGCCGCGCACCGCAATACCCAACTACGCGACGACTTCTGGCGCCAGCTCGGCGCGATCGAGCTCGGGGTCCCGTATCCCAGCCCAGCCGGCACCTACCCGCCTGGTAGCGCGGGGGCCGGCCCGACGCACCCGCCTCGCTGACGTCACCGCGCCGCGCCGCGTCACGCCGTCGAAGCCACGTAGTAACTCCTGATCAAATATCAGTGGCAACCACTGGTCGGTTGACCGGGCTCCTGTCGATCACTTGGAGTGAGTCAACGCGCGGCTTCGTCCACTAGCGCCACGCGGGCTCGGCAATAGGGCGGTTCCTGCGATCCGCCGGTTCGATCGATCAAGGAGCGCTCTCCATGAAGTGCCACGGCCCCCTGCGCCGCCCCCGGCCCCTGCGCCGCCCCCGGCCCCTGCGCCGCCCCCGACGCCTGTTCATGTCCCTGTCGTTGTTCGCGGCCGCGCTCGCCGCGCCCGCCACGGCCGGCGCCAGCCCGGTCGCCGCGTCGATCACGGGCGCCTCGAGCTTCTACTCGTGGTGTGGTGGCAAGACGCTGGCCCAGGGCGTGCTGCCCGACACCACGCCCCCCGCCACGCCGACCAGCTGCAGCGACTACACGAGCTCGAGCGGAGCGCTTACCGCGCAGTTCGCGGCCTCCGGCGCGGGGACATTCACCGCCTCGGTCTACGTGTCCGACAGCACGCGGCCCGCCACCGTCGCGCTCTCCGTCGCCGGCGCGCAGGTGGGCTCTGCGATCACGGTGCCCCAATCCACCACCGGCTGGGTCACCGTCCCGGCCACAAGTGTCACGGCGTCAACGGCAATCTCGGTGACGGTACGCAGCCGGGTCGACCGGCTCGGGCTACGTGAAGGTCTACGGGATCCACGGGGACCTGACCCCGCCGCCGGCCGTGCCCTCGTCCGCCGGCCTTGCGCCGGCCGGTACGACGCTCGGGCAGCCGGGCAATTGGGCCACCACACCGGTCCCGGCCGGGGTCAACCTGGCCACCACCGCCGCGCCCAACGGGACGCCGCTGACCACCGCGGTGCCCCGGGAGCTCGCTGGGCAGGCGGCTGCCGACAGCTGGGTCAACCGGACGGCCTACACGACGGGGATCTTCTACGTGCCGGCCGGCACGCCGCTGCAGCCCGTGCGGCTGTGCCGCTACAGCGGCGAGTGCATCCCCAACTGGGGCAGCACGACCTATGACCTGTGGCGCGCCGCAATGGGCGAGGGCAACGCCGCGACCTTCGACCCCACCACCGGCAAGCCGGTCTCTGACCAGTACATCGGCGGGGGCATCCCCATCACCAGCGCCGTGACCCCGTCGCCGGGCAGCGACGCCGAGGCCGTGATCTGCCGCGGCGGCGGCGACTCCGGCACGCCGCCCTGGACCGCGACCAACGCCGACGGCACACCGTTCACGCGTCCCGACGGCCAGCAGCTCGAGGGCGACTGCTGGGAGGTCTTCGGCCTCAAGGCCGATCCCACCTACAACCCCAGCCTGCCCATCAGCCCCTCCAACACCAAGTGGATGATCGAGTGGGGCGCCCGCCACACCGGTTTCATCGCCCAGCTGGGCTCCACCACGGTCAGCGCCACCGATCCTCTGGACACGCTGTCGGGGGCGTACTCGCGTCCCCGCGACCCGTCCTGGTACGGCCCCGATGTCGCCAACCCCGGCGCGCCGAACTCCACCACCTACGACAACGTGTGGGGGGTCACCGCCGCTCGCACGCCGCTGCTGACCGACGTCGTCTCCAATGCCGACTGCCAGGCCGTGCTCAACGGTGCCTCTGACTTCGGCCACGCCATCGGCATCCAGCTCCAGGCCACCCGTAACCCGCTCACCGGCTCCGGGTCGGCGTGGTGGCCGGCCAGCTCGAGCGACGGCAACTCCTCGACGGTCGCGACCAGCGAGGGCATGCGCGTGTTCTTCGGCGCCAGCGTCGCGATGCCGAGCACGCTGAGCCCCGCCGCGCGAGCCCTGTTCCACACCCTGCAGCGCTACGGCGCGGTGGTGGACGACCAGACCGGCGGCGGGCCCGCGGTCACCTACGCCGCCGACGGCTCCTACCAGTCCGGTGGCGCCCTGATGATCCGCTCCCAACTGGATCTGAGTGGGACGGGAGCGTGCGCCACGCTCGGCATCGGCTCGGCGCTCACCGGCATCCCGTGGGCGCAGGTCTCGGGTCCGATCGCGACCGGTTCCGACGCGACCCCGAACCCCGCCTGATCAGGTCGACGGCCCGCGTGGCCGGGTCGTGTAGACCCCCGTGGGCTCCGCGTGATACCCCTTGGCGCCGACCGCGAGCGCCAAGGGGCTGCGCGGGTCCTCGCCGGCCGCCACGTCGTCCAGCGCGCGCCGGAAGTCGTAGGCCGGTGACCAGCCCAGCTCCTCGCGGGCGTGTGCATTGACGTAGACGCGGTCGATGGCCGGCAGCATGGTCCAGCCCCGGGCGGCGTACACATCCTCGTAGTCGGGGTACAGCCGCCGGACCACGGCCGGCGCGTCGCTGTGCAGCGCGGCGACGTCCTCGGCGCCGAAGGGCGTCGTGGCGCTGATGATGTATCGGCCAAAGCCGATCTCCGGCGCGCGCTCCAGCGCCAGCAGGTGGGCGTCGACGGCGTCCTGGAGGTCCACCCGCCGATAGAGCAGCTCGTTGACCTTCAGGTTGAGGTCGTCGTACGCCACCCGCTCGTCATCGCGGTCGTCGTCCTCGGGGAAGAAGCGCGAGGTGCGCAGGATGAGGCAGGGCAGGCCGTGATCGCGCCACACCAGCTCGCACAGGTTCTCGGCCGCGGTCTTGGTGACGCCGTAGATGTTGCGCGGCATCGGCTGCACCTGCTCGGTGATCCAGGCCGCGGGCGCGCCCGCTCCCGGGGTCAGTGCCCGGCCGAAGGCGCTCGTGGTGCTGGTGAACAGAAAGCGGCTGACGCCGGCGGCCACCGCCTCCTCGAGCAGATTGAGCGTGCCGGTGATGTTGGTCTGTACGAAGTCGTCTCGGCCGTGGGACCCGACGTGCGGCTTGTGCAGGGTGGCGGAGTGGATGACCGCGTCGGCCCCCGCGATCGCGCCGCGCACGCAGTCGCGGTCGGCGATCGAGCCGACCACGCGCGTGTGATCGGAGGCGAGCAGGTCCAGGCCCACCACCTCGTGCTCGGTGCCCTCCAGCACCCGGACGAGGCCCTCGCCCAGATGGCCGGCGCTCCCGGTGACGAGGATCCTCACTGCTGACTCCCGGACGCCCGCGCGCGCAGCACGGCCTTGAGCTCCTCGTCGCAGAAGGCGGCGTCAATCGCGGTGGCGGTGACCGTCTGCAGGTCCGCCTCGGAGAACCCGAGCCGTTCGGCGCACACGTGATACTCGCCGCCGATCGTCGCCCCGAAGTACGGCGGATCGTCAGAGCCCAGGGTCAGGCGAACCCCGGCGTCGCGCAGCTGGGGCAGCGGGTGCTTGTCAAAGCTCGGAAAGACGCCGAGCACGACATTGCTCGTCGGGCACGTGTTGAGCACGAGCTCCCGCTCGGCGATCTGGCTCACGAGGGCAGGCTCCTCGATGGCCCGGACCCCGTGATCGATGCGTGTCACCGGGAGCGAGAGCGCCGCCCGCACGCTGTCGGGACCCGCCCACTCTCCCGCGTGCACCGTGCAGCCCAGCCCGGCCGCGGCCGCGATCGCGTAGGGCTCGGCGAAGTCGGCGATGGGGAAGTTGGCCTCGTCGCCGGCCATGGAGAAGCCGACGACATAGGGATGGGTCTCCGCCGCGGCGTACCGGGCCACGGCCAGCGCCCGGTCCAGGCCGAAGTTGCGCACGGCCGAGATGAGGATCCGCCCCTCGATCCCGCACCGCTCGCGGGCGTCGTCGATGCCCTGGGCGATTCCGCTGATGTGCTCGGCGTGGCTGAGCCCGATCTCGTTGGCGTGATCCGGGGACGCCGTCAGCTCGACGTAGATCGCCCCTTCCTGCGCGCACGCGCGCAAGTACTCGTAGGTGATGTCCCGGTAGTCCTCGGCGGTCCGGATGACGCTGGCCGCGAGGTCGTAGGCGCGCAGGAAGTCCAGGAAGTCCGCGTAGTGAAACCGGCCGTGCTCGTTGAGCAGCCGCTCGGGGAGCGGGAGGTCGTTGCGCACCGCCAGGCGCTGCACCAGCTCGGGCGGCGCGGTGCCCTCCAGGTGGACGTGGAGCTCGATCTTGGCCAGGGAGTCGACGCTCATCGCAGCACCTCCATCACGATCGGAACAGACTCGCCGTCGCCGTCACCGACGACGAACGCTGCGCGCAGCGCGTCGGCGGCGCGCTCGGCGCTCGCGTCGTCGCGCGCGTGGACCAGGGCGAGCGGGCGCTCGCCCGGCCCGACCCGCTCACCCAGCGCCGCGACCTCGGTGAAGCCGACGCTGTGGTCGACCGGGTCGCTCTCCCGGGCTCGGCCGCCGCCGAGACCGACGACCGCAAGCCCGACCGCGCGCACGTCGACAGCGGCGACCGCTCCGGACTCGCCGGGCTCGACGGCGCGCACCACGGGCGCCGCGCGCAGATGGCGGTCGGGCGCCTCCAGCAGATCCGACGGGCCGCCCAGCTCAGCCGCCATCGCGGCGAACCGCTCCGCCGCGGCGCCCCCGTCAAGCGCGCGCTCGGCGGCGCCCCGGGCCTCATCGGCATCGGCGTGGACACCGCCCAGCACGAGGAGCTCGGCGCTCAGCGCCAGCGTCACCTCGCGCAGCCGCTCGTCGCGTGTGGCTCCGGTGAGGTGGTCGATCGACTCGCGCACCTCCACTGCGTTGCCGGCCGTGCGCCCGAGGACCTGGTTCATGTCGGTGAGCAGCGCCGCCGTGGGCAGGCCGTTGCCGCGCGCCACGTCGACGATCGCGCGCGCCAGCTCCCGGGCGCTGTCGAGATCGGGCAGGAACGCGCCCGATCCGACCTTGACGTCCATGACCAGCGCGTCAAGGCCGGCAGCCAGCTTCTTGGAGAGGATCGAGCCGACGATCAGCGGGATGGACTCGACGGTCCCGGTTGCGTCGCGGATCGCGTACAGGCGCCGGTCCGCCGGGGCCAGGCTCGCCGTCTGCCCGACGATCGCGCACCCCACCTGAGCGACGACCGCGCGCAGGCGACCCGAATCGGGCGCCACGTCATACCCGGGGATCGCCTCGAGCTTGTCCAGCGTGCCGCCGGTGTGGCCGAGGCCGCGCCCGGAGATCATGGGAACGGCGGCGCCACAGGCGGCGACGATCGGCGCCAGCAGCAGACTCACCTTGTCTCCGACTCCGCCGGTCGAGTGCTTGTCGAGCACCGGGCCCGCCAGGCCGGCATCGCCCCACTGAAGCACCTCGCCCGATCGGGTCATCGCGCCCGTCAGTGCCACGCGCTCGGGGCCGGTCATGCCCCGCAGGAAGATCGCCATCGCCAGCGCGCCGACCTGGGCGTCGCTCACCGAGCCGTCGGCGATCCCCGCCACCAGCGCGGAGATCTCCTCGTCCGACAGCTCCTCTCCGTCGCGCTTGCGGCGGATGAGCTCAGCCGTCAGCACCGTCGCCTCCGATCCGCTCGATGAACGCCGGCAGCAGCCGCGCGAGGTCGCCCGCCGCCCGTTGCGCGTCGTGCAGCGTCTGCTCGTGGCTGAGCGGCACGTCGGACATGCCCTCGGCCAGGTTGGTGATCGCCGACACGGCGACGACCCGCAGGCCGCAGTGACGCGCCACCGTGGTCTCGTGGACGGTCGACATCCCGACCGCGTCGGCGCCCAGCCGCCCAAACGCCCTGATCTCGGCCGCGGTCTCGAAGCTCGGCCCGCTGACGGCCAGGTAGACACCCTCGGCGAGCTCGATGTCCAGCTCCCGCGCCACCTCACGCAGCTCGGACAGCAGCTCCGGGTCATAGGCGTTGCCCAGCGGCGGGAAGCGTGGGCCCACCGCATCATCGTTCGGTCCCATGAGCACGTTGGTCCCGGTGAGGTTGATGTGGTCGGTGATGGCCATCAGCCGCCCGGGCCCCACCTCGGGGCGCAGCGATCCGGCCGCGTTGGTGAGCACCAGAATCTCGGCGCCGGCGGCGCGCAGCGCGCGCACCGGCGTGCGTAGCGCGTCCATCGGACCGCCTTCGTACAGGTGTGCCCGGCCCTGGAGCACCGCCACGGGCACGCCGGCGACGCGGCCCAGCACGGCGCGGCCGGCGTGGCCCTGCACCGTCGGGCGTGGGAACCCGGGCAGGTCCTCGTAGCCGATCACCACCGGGTCGGTCACCGCGTCGGCCACCGCGCCCAGGCCGGAACCCAGCACGATCCCCACCCGCGGGCGGGCGCCGGAGCGCTCCACCAGCACCTGAGCTGCGTCCGGCGTCATCGGCCCAGCTCGTCGCGTCCGAAGGACAACGGCAACAGCTCTGCCAGCGTGATCGTCTGGGGCGTCGTACCCGGGCGGCCCAGATAGACCGGCGTGTCGGGGGACCCGAACTCGGCCAGCCGTTGGCGGCAGCCACCGCAGGGCGGACACACCTCCACCTTCTCGGCCACGACGGCCACTGCGGTGATCGCCGACTCCCCGGCTGCCACCAGCGCACCGAGCGCCGAGGCCTCGGCGCACTGCCCCTGGGGGTAGGCCACGTTCTCGACGTTGGGCCCCGCGTAGATGGCGCCGCTGCGCGCCCGAACCGCGGCCCCCACCTTGAACTCCGAGTAGGGCGCGTAGGCGGTGCGCATGACGGCGTCGGCGGCGCGCAACAGCACCTGGGCGCCGTCCAGGAGGAGATCCGAGTACCCCTCCGCCACGAGCGCAGACTCGGAGATGGCAAGCTCTGAGCGCAGGCGAGCCACCTTCGCCGCGGCCTCCTCGGGGGTGTTCAGGCCGGGACCGATGAGGGCCTCGAGCTCGACGAACGTCCCCAGACCCTCCACGTGGTCGAGATGGATGCGGACGTTCTCCCACACGAAGACGTGCCGGCGCTTGACCACGACCACGGTCTCACCGAGGGCAGCGTGCAGCGCCTCGCGCAGCAGCGCCGGGTCAGAGGCGGGCGCGCGAATGAACGCGCTCTGCTGCGCCTCGACGGCGTCGGGGCGCCTGTAGGCGATGAGCTCGGCGCCGCCGCCATCTTCGACGCGCAGCTTGAGGCGGCCGTGACGGCCGCCGAAGTACGTGTCGCGCTGCTCCAGCACACCGTGGTCGGTCGCACCCAGCGCACGGCAGAGCTCGGCGGTCGCGCCGGGGTCGGCGTCGCGGGCCTTGATCTCGAGATTGACGGACACCATCGGCGGATCGTGAGGCTATCGGGCACGCCCCCGACCGCGTAGGATCGCCCGATGCCGCAGCGCGTGATCTGCGTCCAGCACGCCGTCCTCGCCGATCGCCTCTCGGTGATGCGCGACCGCGCGACCCCTCACGGAGTGTTCCGCCAGGCCGTGTACGAGGCCTCGGCGATCATGGCCGTCGAGGTGACGCGTGAGCTGCCGGTCAAGGAGGTGGAGATCGAGACTCCGCTGGAGAAGACGCGCGGCCTGCGCCTGCGTGACGAGATCGCGGTTGTGCCGGTGCTCCGCGCGGGCTTGGGCATGCTCGAGGGCTTCCTGCGCCTGGTGCCCGACGCTCGCGTCGGCCATCTCGGCATCCAGCGCGACCACGAGGACCACGTGCCCATCGACTACTACGAGCGACTGCCGCCGGGTCTGCCCGACATCCCCGTCTACCTGCTGGATCCGATGCTCGCGACCGGGGGCAGCGCGGTCCGGGCGCTGCACCATCTCAAGCGCGCCGGCGCGCGCCACCTGGAGCTCGTGTGCCTCGTTGCCGCGCCCGAGGGCTTGACCGCCCTGGAGGCCGAGCACGAGGACGTCACCGTCTGGACCGCCGCGGTCGACCGTGAGCTCGACGCCAACGCCTACATCCGCCCGGGCCTGGGCGACGCCGGCGACCGCGTCTTCGGCACCCTCTAGCCGCCTGCGGCCCGCCGGTCCAGCCACTTGTCGGTGGCGCTGTGCTCGTAGCTCGCGAGAGCATCGAGAAGCTCGGGCGCGTCCGTGGACACCAGCAACGTCTGCCGGTGCTCGGCGCGCAACAGCCGCTCGGCCACCATGTGGTCGAGCAGGGCCAGCAGCGGCTGCCAGTAGCCGGCGACGTCCAACAGGCCGATCGGCATCCGGATCAGCCCGAGCTGGCTCCAGGTGAACAGCTCGAAGAGCTCATCGAGGGTCCCGGTGCCGCCCGGCAGCGCGATGACCGCGTCAGACAGCTCGGCCATGAGCGCCTTGCGCTCGTGCATCGTCGTGACCTCGTGCAGCTCGGTGAGGCCTCTGTGGGCGATCTCGTGCTCCACCAGCTGGCGCGGGATGACGCCCACCACCTCGCCGCCGGCCGCCAGCGCCCCGTCGGCCACAGCGCCCATCAGCCCGACCCGGGCCCCGCCGTAGACCAAACCCAGACCCCGCTCCGCAAGCAGACGCCCCAGGGCGTCGGCGGCCGCCGCGTACTCCGGCCGCCTGCCGGGGCTTGATCCGCAGAACACCAGGACGCGCTGCATCGCGGCGCAGGTTAGTCGGCGAAGAAGTCGGCGAGGGCGGCGGCGGTCTCGCGCGGATGCTCCTCGCCGAAGAAGTGGCCACCGGGCACGGCATGGCCGCTGACCTGGGGCGCCAGCGCGCGCCAAATCTCCAGCGGCCCGCCCTCATCCTCGTACCAGGACCCCAGCGGCCCGGTACCACTCCACAGCGCCAGCACCGGGCACGCGATCGTCCGTCCGGCGCGGCGATCGGCGACGTCGTGTTCGCGATCGATACCGGCGGCGGCGCGGTACTCCTCGCAGATCGCGTGCAGGTGTACGGGGCTGCGCAGCTGGGCCAGGTACGCCGCGCGGGCCTCGGGCGGGAATGTGTCGGCGGGCGTGCCCCATGCGGGGCTCAGCGCGGTGTCGATCACCGCCTCGGGCGCGGCTCCGACCAGGCGCTCGGGCAGCGGCTCGGCCTGGGCCAACAACGACCATGGCCAGAAGCCGAGTGCAAGTCGGTCGTCGGCGCGCTCCCACGCCGCGTCGATGGCGACGATGTCCAGGACGGCGAGCCGCGTCACCCGGCCGGGATGGTCGAGCGCGGTGCGGTAGGCGACGCGGCCGCCGCGATCGTGCCCGGCGACGCCGAAGCGTTCGAAGCCGAGCCGGCCCATGACCGCCACCATGTCGCGCGCCATCGCGCGCTTGGAGTAGGGCTCGTGGTCGGGGGCCGACGGCGGGCAGCTGCTCTCGCCATAGCCGCGCAGGTCGGCGCACACCACCGTAAACCGCTCGGCCAGTAGGTCAGCGATCTCGCGCCACATGAGCCTGGTCTCGGGAAAGCCGTGTAGCAGCAGCACCGCCGGTCCCGAGCCGCTGCGGGTCACGGCGATCGACGCCTCCCCGGTGTCGATCGTCAGCGTGCTCGTCGCCTCAGACAAATGACGCCCCCGGCAGCTCCGGCACGCCTCGCCCGGTGAGCCAGTGCATCACGCTGGCGCCGACATCGGCCAATGCCCCGTCCCACCGCCGTCCGCCGTCCCCACGGAAGCGGGCCAGCAGCGGGGCGTACTCGCGCGTGTGATCGGTGTGATTGGTGGTGGGATCCACCCCGTGGTCGGCGGTCAACACGAGCAGATCGTCGTCGTGCAGGAGCGGCAACCACTGGGCGACCGCATCGTCGATCTCCCGCAACGCGCCGGCGAAGCCGGGGACGTCGTGGCGGTGGCCGTAGACCTGGTCGGTCTCGACGAGGTTGACGAAGATCAGGCCGCCGGGAAGGTCCCGCAGGAGCGCGGTGGTCGCCGCGATGCCCTCGGCGTTGGTCGCCCCCGGGTGCTTGACGTCCACGCCCACCCCGGCGAACAGGTCGCGGATCTTGCCCACGCCGTGCACCGGTACGCCCGCGTCCTGCAGCTCCTCCAGGTAGGACCGCGATGGCGGAGGCAGAGCGAAGTCGCGTCGTCCCTCGCGCCGGCGCCACGCCCCCGGCCCGCCCTCGAACGGCCGGGCGATCACCCGCCCCACCGCGTTCTCACCGTCCATCACCTCGCGCGCGGCGGCGCACACCTCATACAGCTGCTGCTCTGACATCACGTCGACATGCGCTGCGATCTGGAGCACCGAGTCCGCCGAGGTGTAGAGGATGAGCTCGCCGGTCTGGAGGTGATGCTCGCCGAACTCCTCGAGCACCACCGTCCCGCTGAACGGCCGGTTACAACAGAACCGCTGCCCGGTCGCGCGCTCGAGCGCCGCGACCACGTCGGGCGGGAACCCCTCCGGGTACGTGGGCAGCGGGCGCTCCACCCGCACACCCATGAGCTCCCAATGCCCCGTGGTGGACTCCTTGCCCGGCCCCTGGGCGCCCACGCGCCCGTGCAGCACGGGCGTCGCGGCCGGGGGAACGCCCAGGAGGGGCACGATCGACCCCAGCCCGAGCGACCCCAGGACAGGCAGGTCCAGCCCTCCCGCGGCCTGCGCGAGATGGCCCAACGTATTGGTCCCCTCGTCGCCGTAGGCAGCCGCGTCCGGCAGGGCCCCGACCCCGCAGGCGTCCATGACGATGACAGCGGCGCGTCGCATGTGGAATGCATATCAGCAGGGCGATAGCCTCAGCAGCCATGAGCCGTCGCCTGGCACACGTGGACCGCGTCGGCGTCGAGGAGCGCGCCGCTCAGCTGGGCAAGCGCTCGATCAAGACGACCGCTAAGCAGCAGGGCATCCGCCTCGCCGTCTCGATGGTCGACCTCACCACCCTCGAGGGCGCCGACACGCCCGGCAAGGTGCGCCACCTGTGCGCCAAGGGCGTGTGCCCCGCGCCGTCGATGCCCGAGATCCCGTCGGTGGCGGCGATCTGCGTGTATCCGTCACTTGTCGCCACGGCGCGCGCCGCGCTCGACGGCACCGGGGTCAAGACCGCGTCGGTGGCCACCGGCTTTCCGGCCGGCCAGGTGTCGCTCGAGGCCAAGCTGCGCGACACCGAGGACGCCGTGGCGGCCGGCGCCGACGAGATCGACATGGTCATCTCGCGCGAGGCGTTCCTCGCCGGCGACGACGCCCGGGTCCAGCGCGAGATCGCCAAGATCAAGGACGCGTGCGGCGACGCGCACCTCAAGGTGATCCTCGAGACCGCCGAGCTGGGCTCCTACGACCACGTCCGCCACGCCTCGATGCTGGCCATGGAGGCGGGCGCCGACTTCATCAAGACCTCCACCGGCAAGGCGTCGAGCGGCGCCACCCCCGGCGTCTGCCTGGTCATGCTCGAGGCGATCCGCGACTACGTCGAGCACACCGGGCGGACCGTCGGCTTCAAGGCCGCCGGTGGGGTCTCCACGAGCAAGGCGGCGCTGCACCGGCTGGTGCTGGTCAAGGAGACGCTGGGCGACGAGTGGCTGACCCCGGAGCGCATCCGCATCGGCGCCTCGAGCCTGCTCAACGACCTGCTGCTGCAGTACGCCAAGACCGAGACCGGGCGCTACGGGCGCTCCGAGGACTTCTCCAAGGAATGACCACCGAGCCACGCACCAGCATCGTCTGGGACTACGCGCCCGCGCCGGAGGCGACCGACCACGTCCGCCTGGCCGACCGCTACGGGCTGTTCATCGACGGCGCCTTCCGTGACCCGGCCAAGCCGCGCTTCGTGCCGACCCTCAACCCCGCCACCGAGCAGCCGATCGCTGAGATCGCGTGGGCCGGGCCCGAGGACGTCCTGGCGGCCATCGACGCCGCGCGGGCCGCCCAGCCTCGCTGGGCCGCGCTGCCCGACCGCGAGCGAGGCAAGTACCTGTTCCGGATCGCGCGCCTGATCCAGGAGCGGGCCCGCGAGCTGGCGGTGGTCGAGACGCTCGACGGCGGCAAGCCGCTGCGCGAGTCGCGCGATGTCGACATCCCGCTCGCCGCCGCGCACTTCTTCCACTACGCCGGCTGGGCCGACAAGCTCCGCTACGGCGTCAACGCCCGTGAGGTGGCGCCGCTCGGGGTGGTGGGCCAGATCGTGCCCTGGAACTTCCCGCTGCTGATGGCGGCGTGGAAGCTCGCGCCGGCGCTGGCCTGCGGCAACACCGCGATCCTCAAGCCGGCCGAGACGACGCCGCTGACCGCGCTGCTGCTGGCCGAGATCTGCCAGGAGGCGGAGCTGCCCGACGGGGTGGTGTCGATCCTCCCCGGCGACGGTGCGACCGGAGCGGCGCTCGTGCGCGCCCCGGGCGTCGACAAGATCGCCTTCACCGGGTCGACCGCCGTCGGCCGCGACATCCAGGCCGCGCTCGCGGGGCGCCCCACCAGCCTGACCCTCGAGCTCGGCGGCAAGTCGGCCAACATCGTCTTCGAGGACGCGGCGCTCGACCAGGCCGTCGAGGGGATCGTCAACGGCATCTTCTTCAACCAGGGCCACGTCTGCTGCGCCGGCTCGCGCCTGCTGATCCAGGAGAGCGTGCTCGACGAGGTCATCGCCAAGCTGTGGGCGCGGATGGGCCGGCTGCGCGTCGGCGACCCGCTGGACAAGAACACCGACGTCGGCGCGATCAACTCCGCCGAGCAGCTGGAGCGCATCGAGACGCTCGTCGCCGCCGGTGAGGACGAGGGCGCGCAGCGTCGCACCATCAGCTGCGACCTGCCCGAGCACGGCTACTGGTTCGCGCCGACGCTGTTCACCGACGTCTCTCCCGCCCACCGGATCGCCGTCGAGGAGATCTTCGGCCCGGTCGTGTCGGTGCTCAGCTTCCGCACCCAGGCCGAGGCGATCGAGAAGGCCAACAACTCGCGCTACGGGCTCGCCGCCGGGATCTGGACCGACAAGGGCGCCAAGGCGTTCGAGGTCGCCGGCGCGCTGCGTGCCGGGGTGGTGTGGCAGAACACCTACAACCACTTCGACCCGACCGCGGCATTCGGCGGCTACAAGGAGTCGGGGTTCGGCCGCGAGGGCGGCCCGGCCGGGCTGCGTCCGTACCTGAGGGTCGTGCGATGAGCTCCGAGGGCGCATCGCGGTCCGCAAGACCTACAAGCTGTGGATCGGCGGCGCGTTCGTGCGCTCGGAGTCCGGGCGCTACGACCGCGCGGGCCACGGCGTCAACATCCCGCGCGCCTCGCGCAAGGACGTGCGCGACGCCGTGGCCGCGGCGCGCAAGGCGTTCGGGCCGTGGTCGGCGCGCACCGCGTACAACCGCGGCCAGATCCTGTACCGCGCCGCCGAGGCGCTGGAGTCCCGGCGCGACCAACTCGCCGCCGTCTCCGACGCCGCCCAGGTCGACGCCGCCGTCGACGTGCTCGTCCACTACGCCGGCTGGACCGACAAGTTCCAGGCGGTGCTCGGCGGGATCAACCCCGTCGCGGCGCCCGTTCCTGTCGTTCTCGCTGCCCGAGCCGACCGGCGTCGTCGGGGTCGTCGCGCCCGACGCGCCCGCAGCTGCTCGGCCTCGTGGCCGAGGTCGCGCCCGCGCTCGCCGCCGGCAACACCGTGGTCGCGATCCTCTCCGAGGCAGCAGCCGCTGGCCGGGCTGGACCTCGCCGAGGTGCTCGGCGTCTCCGACATCCCGGGCGGTGTGGTCAACCTGCTCTCCGGCCGGCGCACCGAGCTGGCGACCGCGCTCGGGGCCCACCGCGACCTGAACGCGATCGTCGACGCCGGCGGCGATGCCGAGCTCGGCGCCGAGCTCGACCGGCTGGCCGCCGAGACGATCAAGCGCGCGCGCCACGGCGACGCCGCGGCCAGCTACGAGACGGCCGTCGACGACGCGCTGGAGCGGATCGAGGCGGTCACCGAGCTGAAGACGGCCTGGCACCCGGTGGGGCGTAGCGGTCCCGTCGGCCGCACGCGTCCGTCGCGCGCCGCCCCGGCCCGTTGAGCGCGCCCTCCAGCAGCAGGACGCGCCGCAGGATCGCCAGCGAGCAGGCGTAGGTCGAGTCCATGCCGTAGTAGCTGAGACCGCGCGCGCCGAGCGTGCGCGCCTGCGTGTACGGCGTGTCAGAGGCGTAGTGGATGATCCCCAGGTCGATCGGGAGCTTGGAGAAGTTGACCGCCTCGCCGACCGGGTAGCGGTCGGCGTCGGCGATCTCGTAGACCGCGTTGCAGAACGGGCCCGGCCTCCATCTCGACCACCGTGTACGCCTCGCGGTAGTAGAAGTCGAGGTAGGAGCGGTTCTGGAGGAACGTGCTCTTGACCGTGACCGCGCGCTGGTTGTCGAGCCCGGTGCCGAAGCGCAGGTCGGCGGCGAGGTCGTCGACGCTGAAGGCGTTGTCGAGCCAGTAGGTCGAGCTCGAGTGCTCGTCGTGGACGACGCTCGAGATCATCACGTCGCCGACGTCGGCGTTGAGCGTGGCCGCCTTGCCGAGCACGTACACGCCGCGCAGCGCCGCGCGGTCGACCGCGACCTCGCGCAGGATGTTGTAGGCGCGCGACGCCCAGCGGATAGTCGATGTTGACGATCACCGCGTCGCGAGGCGGCCAGCGCCTCGGCGTCGACGTCGCCGAGCCGCGGGTCGAGCCCGTCGCGGTCGCAGCGCCGCCAGCGGGATGATCTGCGCCGGGACGCGCAGCGCGGTCGTGCTGCGCAGGTGGGTGACGCCCGGCTGCCTGCTCGGCGTCGCGGCGCTCGGCTTGCCCGCCTCGGCCCGCGGGCGCGAAGTAGATGCGCGCGACGAAGTACAGGAAGTTCTCCCACGACCCCTCGGCTGCGCCCTCGCGAAAGGCGGCCAGCTCGTGGCGCAGGATGTCGTCGTCGGATCCAGCGTCTCGACGAAGGCCACCAGCTCCTGCTCGCGCTCGCGCGCGATCGCCGGTGGCGATGTTGACGAGGCTGTGGGTGTTGGAGCTGACGAAGTACAGCGGCCGCTCGGGTCACGCCCTTCGCGGTTGAGCTCGGCGCTGACCGGCGTCCACCAGCGCCGGGTCATGCGCGCGTAGCCGGTGTTCGAGCCGCCGAGCATCCGCATCCGCAGCGCCATGCCGTCGCTCGGCGATCAGCCGCAGCCGCTCGGCGAAGCGCTCGCCCCACGCCTCGCGCAGGCGCGCCCCAGTCCTCGGCGCTGCCGCCCAGCACGTCGCGCGCACTCCTCGGGCGTGGGCTCCGCGGCTCGGCGACGACCTCCTGCCAGCCGGCCGCCGCGCATGGCGAACGCGGATCTTGTTCCACTCGATCTGGAAGGCGACCAGCGTCGGCACCAGGTCGTCGACGTCCGACGAGCTGGCCAGCAGCACCGCGAGCGTGCCCGCACCGCTGTCGTACCAGCGCCGCCGCCGGGCCGGGGCCTCGGCCTCCTCCCACGAGTCCACCGGGATCCCGGCGGCGATCAGCGCCTCGGCCTCCTGGCCCATGACGACGAGCTGGGCGCCGACGATCCCGTCGGGGAGCCGGCGGATGGCGTAGAGGAAGGCGCCGAGGTCGAGCTCCTCGCTGGCGGCCAGCGGGTGCAGGCTCGAGCCCATCGCCCGGTGCGAGGGCTCGAGCACGCGCAGGTGCGGTCTCGCCGCTCGAGCGCAGCAGCGTCGTGTACGTGCGCTGGTAGAGCTCGACCTCGTCGCTGAGGCGGACGGCTCACCGTCGGCGCGGTTGGTCGATGGTGAGACGGGCGACGGCCACCGGCTTACTCCTTCACGTAGGGGATGCCGCTGGCCGCCGGCGGGCGCGAGCGCGCCGATCAGGCCCGCGACGGCGACCAGGGTGAGCACGTAGGGCAGGGCCTGGAACAGCGTGGCAAGCGTCTCGGAGAACGTCGGCAGGCCGGTCGGCCATCGCCTCCGAGAAGCCGAACAGCAGCGTGGCCACCAGCGCCAGCCCGGGGCGCCACTTGCCGAAGATGACCGCCGCCAGCGCGATGAAGCCGCGCCCTCGGTCATGTTCGTGGTTGAACGAGCCGACGAAGCCGACCGAGAGGTAGGCGCCGCCGAGCGCCGCCAGCATGCCCGAGACGACACGGCGACGTAGCGGATCGCGCAGCACCGGCAGGCCCGACGGTGTCGGCGGCGCGCGGCTTCTCGCCCACCGACGCGCAGGCGCAGGCCCCAGCGCGTGCGGAACAGGAAGACGGTCAGCGCGGGCACGAGCAGGCAGCCCGACCCACGTCATGCAGGTTGGCGTCGCCGATCGCCTGCGCCGAAGAAGCCGACGTGCTGGATCAGCGGCAGCTTGACGTTCGGGACCGTGGAGATGTTCGGCGGCGTGCCGTTGGTCCCGTAGTGAGCGATGAAGAAGTAGCCGGTGATGCCCGAGCGCCAGGAAGTTGATGCCGGTCCCGCTGACGACCTGGTTGGCGCGCAGGTGGATCGAGAAGACCGCGTGCACGAGCGCCAGCAGGGCGCCGGCGATCAGCGCGACGACCAGCCCCAGCACCCAGGAGCCCAGCACGTCGGCGCCGAAGATGCCCGAAGTAGCAGCCCATCAGCATCATGCCCTCGAGGCCGATGTTGATGACGCCGCTGCGCTCGGAGATGATCGCCGCCGAGCGCCGCGAACAGCAGAGGGGTGGCGTAGCGCAGCATGGCCGCGACCAGCGCCGACCACATGAACACGGTCTTCGAGATGCCCGACGCCGGAGTTGGTCGAGGCGAAGGCGCCGGCGATGGCCAGCGACCCGAGGACGAGGTCGACCCAGCCCGAGCCGGCGTCTCGCCCCCCTGCAGCGCCAGCGCCCCGGCCAGCATCGCGGCCAGGCCGAGGACGATCGACGGCACCGGGGTGCGGACCAGGATCGGCGGCAGCGTGATGACCCAGGCGATCACGGCCAGAGCCGACGCCGGCAATCGCCCACGTGCTTGGGCGAGACCGCCCGTGCTGGGCGCCGCGGCGATCGTCCCGACGCTCACGTGGCGCTCTCCTCGGTGCTCGCCGGCCTTTCGGCCTGCGCGGACGTCTCAGGCCGACGCGCGATCCCCCGCCCGCCGCTGCAGCACGCGCAGCGCGATCACGTCGGTCGAGACGAGCAGGACGATCAGCCCCTGGATCATGAACGTGAGGTACTGGGCCAGGTTCGGGTCGAACACCGTCGGGTCGAGGTTGCGCTGGGAGGTGCCGGTGAGCAGCGCGCCGAACAGCAGCGCCGCGGCGACCATGCCGCCCGCGGTGTTGCGGCCGAGCAGGGCCACGGCGATCCCCAAGAAGCCGATCTGCGAGGTCTGGATGTCGTTGGTGAACAGACTGAACTTCCAGCCGAGGATGTCCATCGCGGCCGCCACCCCGGCGAACGCGCCGCAGATGAGCATCACGCGCACGTAGTTGCGGCCGACGTTGATGCCGGCGTAGCTCGCGGCGTCCGGGTTGAAGCCGACGGCGCGGATCTCGATAGCCGAGCCGCGTGCGCTTGATGATGATCGCGAACACGACCACACAGGCGAGCGCGATGAAGATCCCGATGTCCAGCCCCTGGAGCGCCGCCGGTGCCCCAGAACACCGGAAGCTTGGCCGAGGCGACGACGGTGCTTGGACACGGGCACCGACGACTGCGCGGGTCCTGCAGCGGGCCGCCGAGCTGGAACAGGTAGACGCCCAGCCAGATCGCGATCCAGTTGAGCATGATCGTCGAGATCACCTCGTTGGACGCCGGCCGCCGCCTTGAGGAGCCCCGGCGATCCCCGCCCAGGCGGCTCCCGCGAGCGCCGCCGGCGACGATCGCGAGCACGATGTGCAGAAACGCGGGCATGCCCCGACGAAGGACGAGCCGACCCACACGGCCATGATCGCTCCGACGGTGTACTGGCCCTGGCCGCCGATGTTGAACAGGCCGGCGCGGAACGCGAACGCCACCGCCAGGCCGACGAGGATCAGCGCGGTGGTCTGGATGAGGCGTCTGCTGCAGAGCCAGCGCGGCCGTGGTGCGCTCGGCGCCCGATGACCCATGGGAACAGCCAGTTCAGGCCGGTGCCCTTGAAGATCGCGCTGTAGGTGCTCAGCGGGTCGTGGCCGGTGAGCAGGACCACGATCAGCCCGCCGACGAGGAACGCGATCAACGTGGTCAGGATCGGCACGATCACGCCGCTGGCGCCGCGCAGGTAGGCGGTCAGCCGCGCGGGCGAGGTCAGCGACGCCTCGAGCGCCTCCTCCTCGCCGGGCTCGGCGCCGCCCTCTTCGATGATGTCGCGGTCGGGTACGCCGCTGCTCATGCGGTCACCGCGGCATCCGCGGACGCCCGGCCGCCGGTCATCGCGATGCCGAGCGTCTCCTCGGTGGCGTCGGGCGGGAACTCGCCGACGATCTGGCCCTCGTAGATGACGAGGATCCGGTCGGCCAGCGCCCGCACCTCCTCGTACTCGAGCGAGACGAGCAGTACCGCGCGGCCCTTGTCGCGCTCCTCGATCAGGCGGCGGTGCACGAACTCGATCGCGCCGACGTCCAGCCCGCGCGTCGGCTGGTGGGCGATGAGCACCTTCGGATCAGAGGCGATCTCACGCGCGACGCAGACCTTCTGCTGGTTGCCGCCCGACAGCGGCGGCGGCGTAGGTCTCCGGCCCGCCGCCGCGGACGTCGAACTCGCGCAGCAGCCGGCCGGCACGCTCGCGCATGCGACGCGAGGCGCAGCCAGCCCCGAGCGCTGAACAGCGGGCGGCGATACTCGCGCAGGGCGAGGTTCTCGGTAAGCGTGAACGGGAGCACGAGGCCGCGCCGGTGGCGGTCCTCGGCGATGTGGGCGATGCCGGCCTCGGTGGCCGCACGCACGCCGGCCCCGGCGATGTGGCGCCCGTCGACGGTGATGGTGCCCAACTCCGGAATGCGCAGCCCGGTGATCGCCTCGACGAGCTCCTGCTGGCCGTTGCCGTCGACGCCGGCGAGGGCGACGATCTCCCCGGCGCGCACCGACAGCGACAGCCCGTCGACGGCGGGCAGCTCGCGGTCGTCGCGTACGTGGAGCTCCTCGCACCTCGAGCAGCGTGTCGCCCGGCTTCTTGGACGCGGGCTTCTCGACGGCCAGCAGCACGTCGCGACCGACCACGAGCTGGGCCAGGCTGCGCTCGGTGGCGCCCTCGCGCGGGACGGTGTCCACCCTCTTGCCCCGCCGCAGCACGGTGATGCGGTCGGCCACCTGGAGCACCTCGTGGAGCTTGTGGCTGATGAACACGATCGCGGTCCCGTCCTGCTTGAGGCGGTGGATCACGCCCATGAGCTCGGTGACCTCCTGGGCGGTGAGGACCGCCGTGGGCTCGTCGAGGACGAGGATCCGCGCGCCCCGGTACAGCGCGCGCAGGATCTCGACGCGCTGCTGCGCGCCGACGGTGACGTCCTCGATGAGGGCGTCGGGGTTCGACGGCGAGCCCGTAGCGGTCTGACAGCTCACGCACGCGGGCGCTCGCGCCCGCGAGGTCGAGCATGCCGCCCGCGCGCTTGGGCTCCTGGCCGAGCACGATGTTCTCGGCCACGGTCATCACCGGCACGAGCATGAAGTGCTGGTGGACCATGCCGATGCCGAGCTTGATCGCCGTCGCCGGCGAGTCGATCTCCACGCGCCGGCCGTCGACGAAGATCTCGCCCTCGGTCGGGCTTGTACAGGCCGTACAGCACCGACATCAGCGTCGACTTGCCCGCGCCGTTCTCCCCGAGCAGCGCGTGGACCTCGCCGGCACGGACGTCGAAGTCGACTCGGTCGTTGGCGACGACCGAGCCGAACCTCTTCGTGATGCCCTTCAGCTCGAGCGCCGGAGCGCCCGAGCTCGCCGGCACTGGGCTAGATGCCATTCAAACCGTCTACGGAACCGTGTTCGGGATGTTCGAGATCTGTCCGCTCTTGATCTCGTTGTAGATCTTCTGGATCTGCGGGGCGAACTTCAGCCCTGCCGGGCCGATCTTGCCATAGCCGATGCCGCCGTTGGCGATGTCGTTGGTGACGTTTGAGCCGGCCGCGAACTTGCCCGCCATCAGGGCCTTGATCGCGTTGAACACCGCGACGTCGACCTTCTTCTCGGCGGAGGTCAGGACGTAGGAGCCCAGGTACGCCTGGTCGGCGTCGACCCCGATGCCCTGCACGCCCTGCTGCTGGGCTGCCGACAGCGCGCCCAGTCCGCAGGCGCCGGCCACCTGGAAGACGACCTTGGATCCCTGCTGGATCTGGTTGAGCGCGAGCTGCTTGCACTTGGACTGGTCGACGAAGTCCTGGGAGTATCCGTTGAGCGTCTGGATGCCCGGGTCGACCTTCTTGGCGCCGGCCTGGTAGCCGGCGATGTAGTGGTCGACCGGCGGGATCTTCTGCCCGCCGACGCTGGAGATGGTCTTGTAGCCATGCTCCTTGGAGTACAGGCCGGCCAGGGTGCCCGCCAGGTAGCCGGCCTGCTGTTCCTTGAAGAGCAGGCCTTCGATGTTCTTGGGGTCGCCCTTTTCGGCGGTGGCGTCGGAGTCCACCATGGCGAACTTCACGTTGGGGAACTGCTTGGCGACCGCATCGGTGGCGTCAGCCATCAGGAAGCCGACCGGGACGACCAGGTTGTAGCCCTGCTGGGCCAGTGTGGTCAGGTTCGGTGTGTAGTCCGCGCCCGAGCTTGACGTCAGCACGCGACCCGTGATGCCGAGCTCCTTCTCTGCGCGGAGCAGGCCCTCATAGGCCAGGTGGTTGAACCCGTGGTCGTTCAGGCCACCGATGTCGGTGACTACACCGACCTTGAAGTTCTTGGCGTTGGCGGCCGCGCTGCTCGTGCCGCTCGACGTGGCGGCCGCGCTCGACGTGGCAGTGGAACCGCCGCCGCCGGCAGCCGCCGACGAGCTCGACGAACTGCTGCTCCCGCAGGCTGCCAGTGCCAGCGTGGCCACCGCCCCCACGGTCCACATCCCCAGATGTGTGAACTTGCACCTCACAACGGACTCCTCTCAGTCAGGAAAGCGCGAAGGTATAGCAACGCGACCTTAAATGCTGGACTACAAACCCGCATCCTCGCGGGTTAATCTGTGCGTAACAAGTCGGCCTTCTCCGAAGCGGCCGGCGACCCCTCCGGCGAGCGTCTCCGGAACGCGCCGATGCCCGCCGGACTAGGATCGCGCCGTGCCTCCGCGCTACCAGCCCACCGACTCCTCGGAGAGCCCGCGCTTCACCGGTGTGCGGACCTACGCCCGCTGTCCGCTGTCCGATGATTGGGCCGGCGCCGACGTGGCGGTGCTCGGCGTGCCCTTTGACTCGGCGGTGAGCTTCCGGCCCGGCGCGCGCTACGGGCCGGCCGCCGTGCGCGAGATGAGCCTGATGATGCGCCGCTGGCATCCCGCGCTCGAGGTGGACGTGTTCGACGCGCTCTCGGTCATCGACGGCGGGGACGTCACCACCACTCCGGGCAACGCCGAGCGCACCGCCGGGCAGATCGCCGACGCCCTGGCCCCGGTGCTGGCCGCCGGCGCCATCCCCCTGGTCATCGGCGGGGACCACTCGATCGTCCTGGGTGAGCTGCGCGCCCACGCGGCCCAGCATGGGCCGGTCGGCGTGGTGCTGCTCGACGCCCACGCCGACACCTGGGACGCCTACTGGGGGGAGCGCTACACGCACGGCACGCCGTTTCGCCGCGCCCTGGACGAGGGGCTGATCGACCCGCACCGTTCGCTGCTGGCCGGGATGCGCGGGTCGCTGTACGCCGCGGCGGACTACGAGGAGCCGCGCGAGTGGGGCTTTGCCATCGTGCCCTGCGACGAGTTACGCACCTGGACGCCCGGGCGCTACGCCGCCGAGGTGACGCGGCGGCTCGGTGACGGTCCCGCCTACATGTCCTTCGACGTCGACGTGCTGGACCCCGCCTTTGCCCCCGGCACCGGCACCCCGGAGACCGCCGGCCTGCTGCCCCACGAGGCGCTGGCCTTCCTGCGCGCGCTCGCCGGGCGCGCCTTCGTCGGCTACGACGTGGTCGAGGTGTCCCCGCCGTATGACACCGCCGGCCAGGTCACCGCGCTCAACGCCGCCACCGTCGCCTTCGAGATGCTGGCCCTGACCGCAATCGCCAGACAGCACCCACAATGACCACGACCGCGGTGCTCCCGCCGATGCCGACGCCGCCGTGTCACCGTCAGCGAGGCCGACTTCCCCGAGTGGTGACCGGCGGCTCATGGATGCAGAAGTCGTGGTAGCTGCGGGGCGCGTCGGCGTCCGGGTCCAGGTAGGGCACTCCGCTTGACGCACGCACCACGAGCTCGGCCGTCGCCACGTGGCGGCCCGAGATCCGCGTGCCCGTCGATGGCGTCGATCAGGAAACGGGCTGCCCGGCGGCCGACCTCGCCCAGGCGCATATCCACGGTGGTGAGCGGCGGGCGGGCGGCCCGGGCGATCAGCGCCCAGTTGTCGGTACCGACCACCGCGACTTCATCGGGGACGGAGATCCCGACCTCGGTGAGGGCATCGATGACGCCGCGTGCGATGAGGTCGCTGCCGCAGTAGATCGCATCGAGGTCAGGATGCTCGGCCAGCGCCTGCGACGCGCCCCGGCGTCCCCACGCCTCGCTCCAGTCACCCATGCGCGCCCCGCCGACAAGCTCGAGGCCGTGCTCGGCCAACCCCTCCGCCAGGCCGGCGGCGCGGCGTGTCACCGCGTCGAAGTCGCGCGGGCCCGTGATGTGGGCGACGTGCCGGCGGCCGACCGCGGCGAGGTGCTCAGCGGCCAGCCGGCCTGCACCGTGGTCGTCGACCATCACCGAGCAGTCGCGCGGATCCGTGGATGGCGTGTGCGCGTACACCACCGGGAAGGGGAGGGACGACGAGATCGGCGGTCGCGGGTTCGAGCACCGTCCCGTGACGATCAGCCCGTCGATGCGCCGGCCCAGCAGCGTGGCCAGATGACGCTGCTCGCGCTCGGCATCGCCGCGGCTGTCGCACATGATCACCGAGACCTCGCCCGAGCCCAGCGCGTCCTCGGCGCCGGCCATCACCGGGCCGCTGAACCGGCCGAAGCTGTCGGTGCTGACCAGCCCCACGGTGAAGCTGCGGGGTCCGAAGATCCCGCGCACGAGCTCGTTGGGCCGATAGGCGAGCCGCTCACTGGCCGCCATCACGCGCTTCACGGTCTCCGGCCTCAGCGCGCCGCGCTGATTGAGCGCCTTGGAGGCGGTCCCCGGAGAGACACCGGCCAGCTCGGCGACGTCGCGGATGCTGGCCGGTCGCCGGGGATGGCGCCCCGGGGCGCCCGCGTCAGGTCTGGACTCGGACCCCATGCTCAAACGAACGTATCGCCGCCTCGGCCAGCTCCACCGCGCGCCGTCCGGCTCGGGCGTGAATCGGCGGGGCCGCGCCGGCGCGCAGCGCGGCCAGCACGTCCTCGACGTGGCGGTCGAAGGTGTAGATGAAGGTGCGGCCCTCATCGTTGAAATAGCCCGGTCGCCACACCCGCTGCGTCTCGTCGCCGGCCGTGGAGAGGATCAGCTCCTGGACCGTGTCGCGGATCAGCGCCCGCCCGCGCGTGCCGTTGACCTCGATGTACTGGGTGTCGGGATAGGCATAGGAGGAGTCGTAGCTGCCCACCAGACTGCCGACAGCGCGGTTGGCGAACGACACCGCGATCGCCATCGTGTTGTAGACCGTCTCGTCGGTCTTGTTGGTCATCTGGGCCATCACCGACGAGATGGGCCCGGCGAGGTGCTCGAGCATGTCGAAGCCGTGGCACTGGGTCTCGATGAGATTGCGGTGCGGGCTGTGGCCCGGGTTGGCCTCGCCGCCGAAGCGCCAGGTCACGTGGACGATCTCGCCCAGCTCACCGGCGGCGATGGCCGCGTGGGCACGCTGGACGGCCTCGGCGTAGCGATGGTTGAAGTTGATGGCGAAGAACAGCCCTCGCTCCTCGGCTTCGGCGAGGAGCTGGTCGGCCTCGGCGACGCTGAACACGAAGGGCTTCTCCACCAGCAGCGGGACGTTGTGACGGATGAGCTCCAGCGTCGGGGCGAAGTGCTCCTCGTTGGGCAGGCAGGTGGTCACCAGGTCGGGCCGGGCCTGGGTCAGCATCTCCTCCAGGTCGGTGTAGGCCGTGGTGCCGTAGGCCGCAGCGCGAGCCTCAGCGCGCTCGGGGGTCCTGCCGACGATCGCCACCAACTCGGTGTCGGGCCTCCGGGCGAAGATGCGCGCATGCTGCTCCCCCCAGCCGCCGGCGCCGACCACGGCGACGCGCAGGCGCTGGGCGCTCATGACTGCTCACCCACGATGACGACCTTGCCGGTCTCGCCGGCCAGGAAGAGCGCGAAGCCCTCGCTGATCTGACTGCGGGGCATCTGGTGAGTGATGATCTTGCCGAAGTACTCGCGGTTGGTCAGCAGGAGATCCAGGTTGTCCTGCATCTCGGCATAGCGGAAGTACTCGCTGCCCATCACCGTGCGCTCGGTGGCGATGAGGTCCGGGGACACGGAGAGGCTCAGCCCCTCGCCATGACCGACGCAGGCCAGGACGCCGCGCTTGCCCAGGACCCCGATGATGGACTCGCGCACCGCGGTCTTGCCGGTGGAGTCGATGGCGGCGTCGATGTCGCCCAGCTGCGACATCGCCTTGGGCTCGCGGACGTCGACGGGGATGCCGCCCAACGACTCGGCGAACCTCAGGCGCCACGGAGACGACGTCGGAGATGTAGACGGGGAAGTCCTGGCCGAAGCGCGCCTTGGCCATCGCCAGCACGCCCAGGCCGATCGGCCCGGCGCCGGAGCAGAACAGGCTTTCGGTGTCCTCGCGCATGCGCGTGATCCGTCCCAGGGCGTGGCCGCCGGTCCCCATGACGTCCAGCAGCAGCGTCGCCTCGGCGCCGGTCAGCTCGGCGGGGACTTCGAAGAAGTTGGTCTCGTGGACGACCTCGAACGGCCCGTAACCCCCGTCGGCGGTGAAGCCCATGTCGTTGCGCTTGGCCAGGCATTGGTTGGTGTAGCCCGCCAGGCAGCTGCGGCACACGCCGCAGTAGTCCATGAGGAACACGGCGCCCCGGGTACCCGCCGGGGTGCTCGTCCCCTCGCCGGCGGCGAGCACCGTGCCCGCCGCCTCGTGACCGGGGACGCATTCCGAGCCCTCGTAGTACTGCTCGCGATCGGTGCCGCAGATCGCGTTGGCCTCCACGGAGAGCAGCAGCTGGCCCGGACCGGGATCCGGGTACTCGCGGTCGGCAAAGACGATCTGCCCGTCGCCGACGAACTTCGGGGCGCTGGCTGTGCGTGGCATCGCTCCCCCCTATAGCTCAGGATTCAGAACTAGGAAACATGTTTCCTTTTCGCGCACCATACAGTCATTGCGGCCGCGGCGTCCGTCGCCGGCCCGGCTCTTTATCGGAGGGCCGCCTCGGCCTGGGCCCGCACCGCGCCGGTGACGCGCTCGAGAGCCGCCGAGCTGCGCTGCCATTGCTGCCAGTAAAGGGGCACGTCGATCACCGCGCGCGGGTCGAACTCCACGAGCGCGGCCTCGCCCGGAGAGTCCTCCGCCTGGAGGTCAGGGACCATGCCCCAGCCCAGGCCTCGCCGGACGGCCTGCACGAACGCGCCCGAGCCCGGGACATAGCAGCGCGGCGGGGACACGCGCCGCCGCGCACGGCGGCGCAGGTACTGGTCCTGGAGCGGGTCCTCGCGGTCGAAGAGCACGACCGGAGCCGCTGACAGCGCGCTCGCCGTCACGCCGTCGGCAAACCACCGCGCCACGAACGCCGCCGATGCCCGCGGCCGGTAGCGCATGCGCCCCAGCCGGCGGACGGTGCATCCCGACACCGCCTGCGACGCCGCGGTCACCGCCGCCATCACGGTGCCGTCGCGCAGCAGCTCGGCGGTCCGCGTCTGGTCGGCGCGGCGAACGTCGAACGTCGAGCCCCGGCCCGGCTGCGGCCAGCGCCTCCACGAACCACGTGGCCAGGCTGTCGGCGTTGACCGCCAGGGGCAGTGTCAGCGGCGCCCCCGGGTCGTCGCCCAGTTCCGCGAGCGCGTCGGCGGCGATCGCCTGCATCTGGCGTGCCGCACGCAACAGCACCATGCCCGACGGCGTCGCGGCCACCGGCTTGGACCGCGTGACCAGCACCCGGCCGGCGCGCGTCTCGAGTGCCTTGATGCGCTGGCTCACCGCCGACGGCGTGACGTGCAGCGTCTGCGCCGCGGCGTCGAAGGTGCCCTCGGTCACCGCCGCCAGAAGGGCCTCGAGCTGGCCCTGGTCGATCGCGTCTGCCATTAGCACGACTAATGGTAGACAAGAAAGATCAATCGCGCTTCATGGATTGCCGCCGTAGGGTCAGCGGATGATCACCGGCGCCGCACTCGGCACGCTCGTCTCGGGGCTGCTCTTCGGCCTGTCGCTGATCGTGGCCATCGGCCCCCAGAACGCGTTCATCGTGCGCCAAGGCGCGCTGCGCCGGCACGTGACGATCGTCGTGGCCATCTGCGCCGTCTCCGACGTCGTCCTCATCGCCGCCGGCGTGTCGGGTACCGGAGCGGCGCTCGCCGGCCGGCCATGGCTGCGCGACGGCACACGCGCGGCCGGCGCGGCGGTCCTCCTCGTCTACGCCGCGCTGGCTGCCCGCCGCGCGCTCGACGGCTCGGCCATCGAGCGGTCCAGCGAGCCGGGACGCTCCAGCCGGGCCGCCGCGGTCGCGGCATGCCTCGCCTTCACCTGGCTCAACCCAGCGGTCTACCTGGACACGATCGTCCTGGCGGGCTCGGTCGCCCACACCCAGGCGCCCCGCCAGTGGTGGTTCGGCGCCGGCGCGGCGATCGCGAGCGTGGTCTGGTTCGCCGCGCTCGCCGCCGCGGCATGGAAGGCGCACGCCCAGCTCACCCGCCCGCGCGTGTGGCGCGCGATGGACTCCTTCGTCGCGCTCGTGATGACCGTGACCGCGCTGAGGCTTCTGGTGGGCTTCTGACGCTGCACGGCACGCGGGCGCGTCATGCATAGCGTGTGCTCTGAGAGGTCGGGGACCCGACGTCCCACAGCACCCGACGTCCCACGGCAGGCCTCGACAGACTGTGCGGTGCGCGCTCCCCGTTGTCGGGGCCCTGGCGAAACTGCACACGCGGCCGGGTCCGAGACCGCGTGTGTGCGTTTGTGCCCGCCAGGCTGGCGTTAGCCGCCCCGCCCCCAAGTTCCCCGGGGCGTGTGTGCGTTTCGGCCAGGCCGACCGGAGGCTGCGGAGTTCGGTGGCGCTAGACGCAGACCGGGCGGGCCCGGATCGCGCGGTGCAGCACGTCGGCCAGTTCGGCCGGGCGGATGCCCTTGCGCACGTACGTCATGGCTCCGGCGATCATCAGCTCGCGCACCATCGGCTCGAACTCGTCGCCGGAGAGGATCACGGCCGCGGTCTCGGGAGACACGTCGGCGATGCCCTGGATCGCGCGCAGTCCGCCGCCACCGGGCATCTGCACGTCGATGAGGGCCACGTCAGGCTGGGCCGCCTGGGCGAGCGCGATCGCCTGGTCTGAATCGCGAGCCGCGCCGACGATGTCGAACTGGCGCTCGAGAGTCAGCGACAGCATCGATCGCACCACGGCGTCGTCGTCGGCGATCAGCAGGGTGGGGTGGGACATCGGATCAGCTCCGAGCATCGAGGGCTCCATGGCCGACTTATCGGTAGGACGAGGAGCGAACTTGAGCCCGGACGAGCTTTGCGCAGCTTCGTGCAACCGCCGCCCTCACCGGCGCCGCGTCTCGAGCAGCCGTGCCCTCACCGGCGCAGCGTCTCGAGCAGCTGGCGCGTGGTCGACGAGGGGGTGGTGCCCAGCTCGCCCAGCCGCCGCTCGCAGCGACGGTAGGCGGCGATGACGCGGTCCTCGTCGCCGGTGGCGTTGGCGATGCGCATCTCCAGGCGGTGCGCCGCCTCGCGGAACGGGTCCTGGCCGAGGATGGCGTCGACCAGCCCGGCCGCGTCGGCGTAGCGCCCGGCGACGAAGCACAGTTCGGCGGCGTCCTGGCGAGCGTCGGCGACCAGGCGGGCCAGCCGCTCGCGTCGCTCCTCGATCCACAGAGAGCTCAGCCCCTCCAGGTACTGCCCGCGGTCGGCGACCACCAGCGCGCTCAGCGTGGCCTCGATCCGCTCGTCGCCCTGCAGGCGCGCCGCCTGCGCCAGTGCCGCCTCCAGGCGCGACGACTCGCCTGACACGCCCGCCGGTTCGACCAGCCACGTGCGGGTCGGCTCGGAGACCAGGCGCACCTCGCTGGGCAGCACCTCGCGCAGCTGGTGCATCGCCTGACGCAGGTAGGCGCGGGCTGAGTCGTCAGAGCGGCCGTCAAATAGCGCGCTGAGCAGCTCCTCGCGCCCGGCCGTCGCCCGCTCGCGGCTGAGCAGGAAGGCCAGCAGCTCATAGCTCTTGGCGATGCGCGGCCGCGGGGCCGGTGCGCCGTCCACCAGAATGGCGGGCGCGCCGAACTCCACCAGTTCGACACGAACGGCGGCCGGCCCGGCGCCGGTCACGCCCTGCGCGTGCAGCGCGCGCCCCAGCTCATGCCACGGCGAGTCGGCGCGCGGTTCGGAATCCAGGCGGCGTGTCACCACGGACGGGAACGAGGCCAGTGCCTGGAGCAGGTAGTGGTTGGAGCCGTGGCGCAGCGCCGCGTCCTGGGCCAGGTCCGCCGCGGCGTCGGCGCCGTCCTCATCGCCTGCCCGCCAGCGCGCCTCTGACAGATACACCGCGGCGGTGGGCAGCTCCAGGACGCGGTCCGATGCGGTCATCGTCGCCACCGCGTGCTCGAGGTGGGCCAGCGCCCGCTCGTCCTCGCCCAGCACCAACAGCGCGAGCCCGGTCCACACGTCGGCGGCCTCGCCGATGAAGCGGTACTCGCTGGCGGCATGGCGGTCCTGCAGGCGGGCGAGCACGGCGAGCGCCGCCTGAGGATCGCGGTTGAGGCGGATCTCCATCTTGGCCTCGATGAGCTCGTTGAGCATCACGAAGACCAGCGAACCGCTGCGGTGCGTCAGCTCGCGGCCGTGCATCACGGCCTCGCGCGCGGCGCCGGCGCGCCCGAGGTCGATGAGGATCTCCGGCCCGACCATGGCGTGCAGCCACACATGGGCCCAGTCGTCCACGCGGGTGCGCTCGTAGAGCTCGAGCGCCTGCTCGGGGTGCCCCGTGGCCCGCAGGAGCCCGATCCGCCACGGCTCGGTGACCGCCGCCGTCCACCCGGATGCGTGCGCGTCGGCCAGGGTACGCAGCCGCCCGTGCGCGTACATCACGCGCATGACCAGGGCGTCGAGCGGGCTGCCGCTGAGCCTCGGGTTGATCGCTCGTTCGTCCACCAGCCCGTGGTCGACGAGGTTGAGCGTGAAGCGGACCGCCTCGCTCTCCGGGGAGTCGGGCGCCGCGGCCGAGCCCACCTCCACGGCGTCGCGCCAGCGGCCCAGATGCCAGTAGCTCCAGGCCATCATCCCCGCCGCGCTCGGCGAGTCCCGTGCCAGCCGCTGGCGTTCGGCGGCCATGTGCAGGCGATCGGCGACTCGCCCACAGCGTGCGTAGTCCTCGCGACCGAGCGCGAGCATCATCTCCGCGACCGCCAAGCGGCTGGAGTCGGCGCCCGGCAGGCCGGCGAACGCCGCCAGCCACCGCTCGGCCACCGCGTAGTCCAGGCGGTCGATGACCTGCTGGATGACCGCCTGGGCGGCGTCCAGCGCGCGCTCGGGCATGTCGGCGCGCAGGAACTCCTCGACTGCCTCCTCCTCGTGGCCTTCTGAGCGCAGCAGCTCGGCGTGCGCGGCCCGCGTCGCGCGGAGCGGCTCGATGCCGCGCCGCTCCAGGCGCTCCAGCAGGTATTCGCGCAGGCGCGCGTGGCAGCGCAGCGAGTGGCCCTCCTGCCGCCAGGCGACAGGCAGGTGACGGGTCCGCAGCGAGGCCAGTCGCGCGGCTGCGTCGCTCTGCCCGAGCGCCACCGCACGCGCCACGGTGACGTCGTCGAGTACCGAGGTGGTGATGAGGAACTCGCGGTCCTCGGGGCTGAGCTGGTCGAGGATCTGCGAGGACAGATAGCCGTGCAGCGCGTCGGCCTCTCCGCCCATCCCAGCCACGTGGTGAGTCGAGCGCCACGCCTCGAAGAGCACGCCGGCGACCCAGCCCCCGGTGACCTGCACGGCGTGGCTGGGGTCCATGTCGGGCCGCCCGGCATGGGCCAGCGCCTGGGCGGCCTCGTGGGTGCGGAACGCCAGGTCGGCCTCGCTCACCGTCACCGCGCCACCCAGCGCGGCCGCCGAGTCCAGGGCCACGTCGACCTCGACCCGGCTGATCATCACGATGCGCAGGCCCGGCGAGGCATAGCGGACGAGCGACCCGAGCACCGCCAGGGCCGCGGGGACGGCGGCGATCCGCTCGAGCTCGTCGATCACCAGCACCACTGGCACCTCCCCGACCGCCTCGGCGAGGAGCCCCGCCGCCTCGGTGTGGGGCAGCCGCGCCGCCAGTGCCGCGGTGGCCACGCCGCGGGTGGCGGGCACCGCGGCGGCCAGCGCCGCCTCGAGGTAGGTCACCAGCCGGCCGGCGGCGGCGTCGGTGTCGTCGAGGGTGAGCCAGGCCACCTGGCGGCCGAGCCCTGGCAGGGCCTGGGTCACGGCCGTGGTCTTGCCCGACCCCGCGGTCGCGCACACCCACACGAGCGGATGGCGCTCGACGAGGTCTCCCACCAGGCGGTCGATTCGCTTGCGGACCACCAGCCGCTCGGGTGACGGCGGCATCGTGATCTTGCGGCGGATGACCGGCGAGGCGGGGTCAGGTGTGCGGCTGGTGGGCATCCGTGACCGTCTCAAGCCCTATTTGACCACCCGAGGCCGATCGCGGTCAACGCGTCACCGCCGGCGGTTTCGCGCTGGTTAACCGCCGCCGAGGACCGTGTGTGGGTCACCCCGGCCGTGAAGGAGAGAGAGGCATGATCAGAACGGGCCAGCAGTTCCTCGAGTCGCTGCGCGACGGACGTCGCGTGCTGTGCGGCGGCGAGATGATCGACGACATGACCACGCACCCGAAGACCCGGGGGTTCGCCCACGCGCTGGCCGAGTACTACGACATGCATCACGACCCCCAGCACCAGGACGTGATGACCTTCGTGGACGAGGACGGCGAGCGCTGGGCCAAGCACTGGTTCCTCCCGCGCACCAAGGAGGACCTGGTGGCGCGGCGCGAGTATCACGACTACGTCTTCCGCCACTGGTCGCGCGGGGCGATGTTCACGCGGCCGCCGGCGAGCATGCTCCCGGTCTTCTACACGCTCTACCAGGACCCGGAGCCGTGGGAGTCTGAGTCGATCGGCCACAACGGCCGCCCGCTGGCGCAGAACATCCGAGACAAGTGGGACTACCTCAAGTCCAATGACCTCTCGGCGTCGCCGATGTTCCTCGACGTCCAGGGCGACCGCTCCAACCCCGACACCGTCGCCGAGACGCCGCAGCTGCGCGTGGTGGACAAGACCGACGAGGGCATCGTCGTGCGCGGATGGAAGGCCATCGGCACCGGCGTCGCCTTCGCCAACGAGATCTTCATGGGCGTGCTGTGGAAGCCCGGCACCGTCGGCGAGCAGGTGGTCTTCGCGCTGGTGCCCGCCAACGACCCCGGCGTCACGCACGTGGTGCGGCCCTCGCTCGCCCAGGCCGACGCCGACCCGTTCGACCGGCCGCTGGCCAGCCGCGGCGACGAGCTCGACGGGATGGCCTACTTCGACGACGTGCTCATCCCGTGGGACCGCGTCTTTCACATCGGCAACCCCGACCACGCCAAGTTCTACCCCCAGCGGCTGTTTGACTGGATCCACGCCGAGACCCAGATCCGGCATGTCGTCAATGCGGAGATGATCGCCGGTCTGGCCATCCTCATCACCGAGTCGCTCGGCACATCCCAGGCGCCGATCGTCGCCTCGCAGGTCGCCGATCTCGTCCGCTTCCGCGAGACGTGCCGCGCCTTCACGATCGCCGCCGAGGAGACCGGGTTCATGTCACCGGGCGGGCTCTACAAGCCCAACAACATCTTCGTCGACTTCGGGCGCGCCTACTACCTGGAAAACGTCCACAAGATGATCGAGACGCTCATCGACTTCTGCGGACGCGGCGTGGTGGTGTACCCGACCAAGGCCGACCTGGACAACCCCGAGCTCGGCGGCGCGCTGCGCGCGGCGCTGCGCGGCCACAACACCAGCGCGGAGGACCGCACCAAGATCTTCCGCATGATCCACGAGCGCTTCCTCACCGAGTGGGGAGCCCGTCACGCGATGTTCGAGAAGTTCAACGGAACCCCGCTGTGGGTCATCAAGCTGCTGACCATGCAGCGCGTCGAGTACCAGGCCGACGGCCCACTCACCCAGCTGGCCCGCGACGTCCTCGGTCTTGGCGATGTGTCCGGGCTGGCCCAGCGCGCCGACGAGGAGAAGGTGGACTACCCGTCGATCCGCGTGCGTCCCGACTACATCAAGCCCCAGGACGTCGCCACCACTCAGGACGTCGCCGCCGCTGCGACTTGACCCTCGTCGCCTCCTCACTTTCGCGGCCGCAGCCTGATAGCCGGGACGCCGGGTGTGCTCGGCCCCTTCGGGGCTGCGTCTACCCGGCTACCGGCGGCGGCGGAGGGGGTGACGGCCGCGCGGTGGTGTGACGATTTCGTGCAGGTGTGTCAGAAGTGCAAAAACTACGGGCTTAGGAGGCGTTGAGCGGTGGCGTTCCCCTCAGACTGGGGTGAGTGGACTCGGATCCTGGCGTCTCTGCACACGCGCCCGACCCTGACGGGGAGTGGGGCGATTCGCGCCAACATGACGCGCTGAAATGCGCACGCAAGGTGTGGGTCCTCGGGGTGTGTGCAGAAATGACTGTGACCGGGACGAACGAGGAGCGGATCGCCCAGATCGCACGGATGCAACGCGGCCGGGTGGCGCGCCGGCAACTGCTGGCGGCCGGCGTCAGCTCGAGCACGGTCGCCTGGCTCGCATCGCGCACGCGCCTGATCCCGCGCCTTCGAGGCGTCTTTGCTGTCGGGCACATCGCGCCCACTGAGCTCGATCGTGAGACCGAAGCGTTGCTGGCGCTCCGACAGGGCGCGGCGCTCAGTCACCGTACTGCTGCCGGACTCTGGGGCCTGTGCGCCCCGGGCGCGATGGTCGAGGTCGTCGTCGACGCCCACGGCTCGTCGCGAATGCCGGGCCTCAAGGTCCACCGCAGCCGCATCCTCGACGCCCACGACGTCCGGATCAAGCAGGGGCTGCTCGTCACCTCGCCCGCACGCACCCTGCTCGACCTCGCCGTCACCGCCACCGACCGCCAGCTCGAGGTGGCCTTTGACCGAGGGATCGCCGAACGCACCCTCAGGCACTCACACGTTCGCGACGTGCTCGACCGCGCCGGCGGGCACCACGGACGCGCGCGGCTCACCGCGCTGCTGGAGCAGGAACTCGATGCATCCACCATGACCCGCTCAGAGACCGAGGAGCGGATGCTGGCGCTCATCCGGCAGGCCGGCCTGCCGAGCCCCGAGGTCAACTTCCCGTTCGGGCCCTACACGCTCGACTTCTACTGGCCCGCAGCGCGCTTCGTCGTCGAGGTCGACAGCCACCAGTTCCACACGTCGCGCTACCGCTTCGAACGCGACCGCCGCAAGGACAACGACCTACGGCGCGCCAACATCGAGGTTATGCGCATCCTGGGCCGGGAGATCACCCACCGAGCGCCAGCTCTCGTCGCCGACGTGACGCGCTCTCTCACCCGCCGCGGGCTGTAGCTGCGCCGGTCATGGTCAATCGGCTGGCGCACGATCCCAGCCACCGAATCCGCGCTGCCGGCGCGACGCCGGCCGGCCAGGCGCAGCTCCAGGCGCAGCTCCGGGCGCTGGCCGAGCTGCTGACCTGCGCCGAGGAGCGTGACCTGTCGGCGATAATGGGTCGCGCGCCCATGGCGGGCGGGCGGCGATGGCAGCACACCAGGCCACATCCATCTCGGGCGAGCTCGAGCTCGTCGACTGGCGTCGCCGCGTAGCCACGCTCTACGCCGAGGTGAGAGCCGCGCCGTCGCCGGTCCAGGCCCACGCGCTGTGGCGGTGTGGCCGCGACGAGCTGATGCGCGAGCACCCCGAGAGCCCGCTGCTCCCGGGCGACGAGCTGCGGCGCAGCGGGGTGCCGTACTGGCCGTATGACCCGGAACTCCGCTTCGAGCTCCCGTTCGAGCCCGCCGAGCCCGCGACGCTGACCCTGCAGACGGGCGGCGGCGACACGACCTCGCTGCGGCGGCTGGGCGTGGTCGCACTTCCCGCGCCGCTGGACGCGACGCTCGATGTCTGGTGGATGGAGCAGTACGCGGGCGGCCTCTTCATCCCGCTGCGCGACGGCAGCGCCGGAACGAGCAGCTACGGCGGCGGGCGCTACCTGCTCGATACGGCCAAGGGCGCCGATCTTGGCAGCCACGACGGTCGTGTGGTCGTCGACCTCAACTTCCTCTATCACCCCTCCTGCCGTTACAACGCCGACTGGCAATGCCCGCTGGCGCCGCCGGGTAACACCATCGCCTACGCGGTGCAGGCGGGGGAGCGGCTGTGACCCGATGACCCGGTGAGGCGTGCACCCCACTGCGTTCGTGCGGGCACCGTTGCGCCGCGACGAGCCGGTGTCAGACTCGCGCCATGGCACGCACAGAGAACAGCACGCACACCCCCGAGCACGCGCGGCTCGAGCAGGCCCGGACAGGACAGGCAGCATGGAAGGCATGGGGTCCCTACCTGAGCGAGCGGCAATGGGGCACGGTCCGCGAGGACTACTCGGAAAGCGGAGACGCCTGGAACTACTTCACGCACGACCAGGCGCGTTCACGCGCGTACCGCTGGGGCGAGGACGGTATCGCCGGAGTGTGCGACGAGCGGCAGCGGCTGTGCCTGTCGCTCGCGCTTGTGGAACGGTGCGGATCCGATCCTCAAGGAGCGGATGTTCGGCCTGTCCAACGGTGAGGGCAACCACGGCGAGGACGTCAAGGAGTACTGGTTCTATCTCGACAGCACGCCGACCCATTCGTACCTCAAGTGCCTGTACAAGTATCCCCAGCAGGCCTTTCCCTACCTCGATCTCATCACCACCAACGGTCGCCGGACCAAGCAGGACATGGAGTACGAGCTGCTCGATACCGGCATCTTCGATGACGATCGCTACTTCGATGTGGTCGTGGAGTACGCCAAGGCCGCGCCCGACGACATCCTGATGCTGGTGACCGCGCACAACCGCGGTCCCGACCCGGCGCCACTGCACCTGCTGCCGACACTGTGGTTCCGTAACACGTGGTCGTGGGGCGACGACGTGCCCAAGCCGACGATGGAAGCGCTCGACCAGGGGGTCGTGCGTGCCGGCCACCACGAGCTCGGCGAGTGGCGGTGGAGCGTCGAGTCGTCAGCCTCGCTGCTGTTCTGTGAGAACGAGACCAATAACGAGCGGTTGTTCGGAGCGCCCAACGCGTCGCCCTACCCCAAGGACGGCATCAACGACTACGTGGTCAGCGGCGCGCAGGAGGGGATCAACGCCGACCACGCCGGGACCAAGGTCGCGGCCCATCACGCGTTCGAGGTCCCATCGGGCGAGAGCGTGACCGTCCGGGTCCGTCTCAGTGCGGCCGGCGCATCCAACGGCGGCGGCGCCGCCAGAGCCCAGCCGCTGGGGTCGGGCTTTGACCGCGTCATGGCATCCCGGCGGACCGAGGCCGACGCGTTCTACGCCGCGGTCGTCCCGTCGGCGCTGAGTGCCGATCAGGCGATGGTGATGCGCCAGGCCCTCGCCGGCATGCTCTGGAGCAAGCAGTACTACGAGTACGACGTGCACCGCTGGCTGCGCGAGCACGGAGTCGATCCGTGGAGCTCGGCGGCGCCGTCCAGCGCCGTCCGCAACGTCCAGTGGTTCCACATGCTCGCCGGGGACATCATCTCGATGCCCGACAAGTGGGAGTACCCATGGTTTGCCGCGTGGGACCTGGCCTTCCACTGCGCCCCGCTGGCGCTGGTCGACGTGGACTTCGCCAAGGAGCAGATCGAGCTGCTGCTCAAGACCCGCTACCAGCATCCCAACGGGCAGATCCCGGCCTATGAGTGGAACTTCAGCGACGTCAACCCGCCGGTGACGGCGTGGGCGGCTCTGTTCGTCTACGAGCGCGAGGCCGCGATCCGCGGTCACGGCGACCGGCAGTTCCTGGCCCGGGTGTTCGACCGCCTGGTGGCCAACTTCACCTGGTGGGTCAACCGCAAGGACCCCGACGACCGCAATCTCTTCCAGGGCGGATTCCTGGGGCTCGACAACATCGGGATCTTCGACCGCTCGGCGCCGCTGCCGGGGGGCGGCCAGCTCGAGCAGGCCGACGGCACGGCGTGGATGGCCCTCTACTGCCAGTGGATGGTCCAGCTCGCCATCGAGTTGGCGCGCGAGGAGCCGGCCTATTACGACATGGCGCTCAAGTTCATGGCGCACTTCATGTGGATCTCGGTGGCGATGAACCCGCCCGAGGGTGACGCCACCCTCTGGGATGACGAGGACGGGTTCTACTACGACGTGATGCGGATGCCGGATGGCGCCGCCATCGAGCTGAAGGTGCGTTCGCTGGTCGGACTGCTGCCGATGTGTGCGGCGACCGTGTTCGACGCTGACGTCCTGGACCGGTACTCCGGCCTGCTGGAGCTGCTCACCGAGTTCGTCGACCGCTTCTCGGACTCGCTGCCGCAACTGGCCCATCTGCCGGGTCCCAACCCCGAGGGCCGGCGGATGACCTCGCTCGTGGACGAGACGCGTCTGCGCCGGATCCTCGACGTCATGCTCGACGAGGATGAGTTCCTGGGGGCGCACGGGATCCGCGCGATCTCGCGCCGCCACGACGAGGACCCGGTCGTCTTTGACTGGGGCGACCAGCGCTACACGGTCCGCTACCTGCCGGCGGAGTCCGACACCGGCATGTTCGGCGGCAACTCCAACTGGCGCGGCCCGGTGTGGTTCCCGATGAACGTGGTCATCGTGCGCGCGCTGATCCAGCTCAATCACTACTACGGCGATCGCGTGAAGGTCGCGTGTCCGACGGGCTCAGAGCAGGAGATGAACCTGCTCGAGATCGCGGGAGAGCTCAGCCGCCGGCTGACGTCGACGTTCACCAACGACGCGGACGGGCGGCGGCCGGTGTTCGGCGGGCTCGAGAAGTTCCAGACCGATCCCCACTGGCACGATCTCATCCCGTTTCACGAGTACTTCCACGGTGACAACGGCGCCGGCATCGGCGCCAGCCACCAGACGGGGTGGACGGGGACGGTGGCGCTGCTCCTGGACCTCGGTGCCGCTCTGGCCGCAACCGGGGCCCAGTCCGCCGGCGATCTGGCCAAGAACCTCACCATGGGCGATTGATCGCGGGGTCGCCGTCACTTCGCCGCGGCGCCGGCGGCGGCTGAAGCCGGACGCCGGCTGCGCGGGCTGGCGAGAGAACCCCAAAAAGTGCGATGCCCACGGTCCCAGCGCGACATAGAGCCCCTCGTCGGTGAGTTGCGCCCCGTCGCGCTCAAACGCCTCACCACCGACGCGATCCTCGAGAAGCCACGTGTCTGGAGTGAGATCACTCCAGGGCAGGCGCACGTGCGCCTGCGCACCCTCCGCGGACAGGTTGACCACCACGAGGTGGCGTGAGGCGGCCCCTGACCAGCACCAGGCGACGAGCTGCTGGTTGGAATTGTTGTCGGGCCACCCCTCCAGAGCGCACAGCTGCCAGTCGGCATCGTGTAGTCCGCTGTCGGCCACCGCCCGCACCAGGCGGTGATAGAACGCGGCCAGGTCATCGTCCGCCGGCTCGTCGGGTTCGCGCGCCAGAAACACCGGTAGGTGGACCCGCCGGCCCTGGAACTGACCGTCGTAATAGAGCCGAGCGCCCTGCAGGGTCGACATCACCACCGCGGCTGCTCGCGCCTGCGCCGGGCCAAAGCTGGCCGCCGCCCGCGGCTCGTCGTGGTTTTCGATGAACCGGATCAGGCCTTCCTGGTAGGAGCGGTCTGCCTGCAGGTGGCCCCGCACGGAGTCGGCGGGATCGTGCAGGAGCCTGTCGTAGAGGCGCTTGTCGTAGCACAGGTCAAACCCCTGCTGTTGCAAGGTCCACTCCATGTCCCAGTACGCCTCGGCCATGAACAGCATGTCGGGAAGCTCGCGCTTCACGCGCCCGATCAACGTCGGCCAGTAATCCTCGGCGGGGGCCGGGCCGGCCCGCTCGCCCCACGTGCGGGCGAAGATCTCGTTGGTCATCAGCATCGCCATGTCGCAGCGCACTCCGTCGCACTGCCTCCCGATCTCCAGCACGGTCTCCGCCACCGCGTCGCGCAGGACGGGGGAGAACGCGTTGAGCTGCACGACATCCGGCCACGGCGGGAAATAGGGATCGCGCCCGCGGGCCGCGATTGCCGCGTCAAGTGCGATGAACGCCTCGGGCTGCTGAGCGAGATCCTGCTCGGTGCCGACGATCAGGCATTCGGGGCGCTCGCGGGTCCAGGGGTGGTCCGGAGCCACGTGGTTGGGCACGTAGTCAAGGATCAGGCCCAGGCCGCGGGCGGCGAGCTCGCGGCGAGCCGCGGCCAGCCCATCCGGCCCGCCGAAGCGCTCGTCGACCACATAGTCGCGCACGCAGTAGGGCGAGCCGATCACGTCCTCTGGGCGCAGGTCGGGGAGCGCGGCATGGAACGCCGCGTCAAGGCCCGGGTCGGCCAGAGCGATCCGCAGACCCTCGGGACTGCGTTCCCACACCCCCATCAGCCACACGGCGTCCACGGGCAGGGCGGCCAGCGCATCCCACTCCGCCGCCGGCACCTCGCTGAGTTGGAGCGGCCGCCCGGCGGCGCGACCAAGCCGCTCGAGCCATGGGGCGGTGTTGAGCTCGTACAGAGTGAGTCTGGGCGGCAGTCTCACGGCGGTCCATAGTGTGGTCAGGCGCGGGCGCCCCGGCAATGGTGCGCGCACGCATCCATCGCTGGTGCGAGCCGGGTCGCGACGGTGACGGCCGCGGCTGGCCCCACGGCGGGAGAACGAGTCGCGCTACCCGCGCAGGTCGCGGCGCTCGAACGCGAGGATGCCGAGCGCCGTGAGGGCGATGGCGGCGGCGGCCAGCACCGCGAGATCGCCGACATCGATCCCCTGGGTCAGCGGGTCGTGGCCGGCGTAGTAATAGAAGGGCGAGAGGTACTTCAGCCAAGCCAGCGCGCTCACCAGCGGCGCGAAGCCGTTGATCAGCCAGCCCACGACGCCCACCCCGGCGGCGACGCCGCTGGCCAGGGCGCGTCGTCCGGTGCCCGCGCCGAGGGCCAGAGCGACCGCGCCCATGGCCAGCCCGAAGAAGGCCAGGTGCACGGCGAAGGCGGCCATGTGGCCGACGCTGATCCCGCCGCCGCCAAGCGCGACGCCGATGAGCAGCCCCACCCATGCCGCCGCGGCGATGGCCACCACCAGGATCGCCACCGCCCCCGCCTTGGCCAGCACCAGGCGCGACCGGGCGATGGGATGGGCCAGGACGAGGGCGAGGATCCGGTCCTCCTCCTCGCCGGCGGTGCTCGCGGACGCGGCGACGATGGCCACCGCGCCGATCACCAGCGGCCCGTACACCGCGCCGATCTCGCTGCGAAACCAGCCCGTGAGCGTGGCGTAGTCGGCGCCGCCGAGCAGCTCCGACACCCCGCGCGGCAGGTTGAGCTTCCCGATCGTCCCGCCCACCGCCGGGAACAGCGCGCCCACGATCACGAGCACGGCCACGAGGCCGAACGCCGCCGATCCGGTGGAGGCCACGCGCAGGCGCAGCGCCATCGTCAGCGGTGCGCGGGTCACCTCGGCCCCTCGGCGCCCGCGCCTCCGGGTGGCGCGTCCGCGCGGTAGTAGCGCAGGAATATCTCCTCCAGGTCGTCGTCGCGCGACCGGATCGCGCGAACCTCGTGTGCCGCGGCGGCCTTGACCACGGCGTCGGCGGATCCCTCGAAGGCGACGGTCAGCGTCGCGCCGGTCGTCCTCACCTCGCGCACCCCCGGCAGCGTCTCGAAGGCCGCCGCGGGCGGCGCCGGCTCGGCGAACTCGATCTCGAGGCGCTGGACGGCGATGCGGCGCAGGTTCTCCAGGGAGTCGACGACGACGAGGCGCCCCTGGCGCAGGATGGCCAGCCGCCGGGTGACGCGCTCCACCTCTGACAGGGTGTGGGAGGAGAGGAAGATCGTCGCTCCCTGCGCGTTGCGCTCGGCCAGCAGCGCGTGGAAGCTCTGCTGGACCAGCGGGTCCAGGCCGGCGATCGGCTCGTCGAGGATGAGCAGCTCGGGGTCGTGCATGAACGCCTGGATGAGGCCGAGCTTCTGCCGGTTGCCGGTGGAGAGCTCGCGGATGGGGCGGTGCAGGTCGGCGTCGAAGCGCTCGGCCAGCGCGTCTCGGTCGCGCGGATCGACCCCGCCGCGCAGCGCGCCCAGGTAGTCGAGGACCGCCGCGCCCGTGAGCTTGGGGTAGAGGCTGAAGTCGCCGGCCAGATAGCCGACCCGCCGGCGGATCTCCAGGCTGTCGGCGTGCGCGTCGAGGCCCAGCAACCGCGCCGAGCCCGAGGTGGGGCGGATGAGGTCCAGCAGCAGCCGCATCGTCGTCGACTTCCCGGCGCCGTTGGGGCCCAGGAAGCCGAACACCTCGCCTCGCGCCACCTCCAGATCGAGCTCGAACAGCCCGCGCCCTGAGCCGAAGTCCTTGGACAGGCCCCGGGTGGAGATCGCGGGCGCGTCGGTCAGGCTGGGTCCTCGGAGCTGTAGGGCGGGTCCTCGCCGCGAACCTCGCGATAGCGGCGATCGAACAGCGCCAGCACCTCGGTCACGTCGGAGGGCCCGTGCAGGCCGTGGCTCACGCCCACCGAGTCCGGGGTGGCGTCGGCGGGCTCAGCTTCGCCGTGCTCGATCAACTCGTCGTGCTCAACGCTGAGGAAGGGGAGCTCGGCCAGGCCGCGCTCGGGGTACAACAGCCCCAGTTCCGCGTTGCGGTAACGGACGACGCTGACGCCATCGGCGCGCAGCTCGATGCGCACGCCGGGCCAGCTGTCGAGCTCGTTGGCCACCTCGTCGACGAAGGCGGAGGGGTCTGGCACCGGCCCATCCTACGGTACGCTCGCGCCGGTGCCACCGGACCCGAGCCGCCACCTCGCCTTCATCGGCTTCATGGGGGCGGGCAAGTCGACGATGGCCGAGCTGGTGGCCCAGCGTCTGGGCCGTCCGTGGTTCGACACAGACCACATCATCGTCGACCGCTGCGGCCGTTCGATCCCCGAGCTGTTCGCCGCCGGCGAGGAACGTCGCTTCCGGGCGCTGGAGAAGCAGGTGATCGCTGAGCTCCTCGCCGCGCCACCGGCCGTGCTCTCTCTCGGCGGGGGTGCGCTCGAGGACGCGGACACCCGGTCTGAGGTGTTCGAGCGCGCCTGCGTCGTCTGGCTGGAGGTGCCCTGGGGCGATGTGCGCGCTGAGCTGCCCGCGCTCATGCAGACCCGGCCGCTGCTGCAGGGCCGCAGCGAGGCTGAGATCCACGAGCTCTTCGAGCACCGCCAGGCGACCTACGCGCGAGCGCACCTGCGCGTCCGCGCGCCACGCGGCGACGTGGCGGCCGCCGCCGACCACGTGGTGTCTGTCCTGGCGTCCTGAGCAGCGCCGCGGCCTCGAGAGCCGACGGGGTGCTTCAGGCGCTCGCCGTCAGGGGGCGGACACCCCGTGTCGTTATGTTGCCACGGGAGGCCGTGCGCCCGCGTGGGCGAGCGATTGTGCGGCGGCGCGCAGCGCGGCGTTCACGGCTCCGTCGAGCCGCTCGCCCCGGGCCAGGGCGGCCGCGAGGCCCCCGGCGAACGCGTCGCCGGCCCCGACGCTGTCAACGATCGCCTCAGCCGCCGCGGCCGGGTGACGGGTGATGCCGTCGGAGTCGGCGACGAGGCAGCCGGCCTCGCCGAGGGTGACGATCGCGGGCCGGCCGGTCAGCGCCGCGAGGCGCCGCGCGGCCTCTGCGGGGTCGTCGCAGCCGGTCAGCTCGGCGGCCTCGGACTCGTTGGGGGTGAGGATGGCGCCGATCCGCGCGGCGTCGAGCAGCGACGGGCGAGCCGGCGCGGGGTCGAGCACGGCCACGGCCCCTCGCTCGGCGCCGGCGCGCACGGCTGCGGCAATGGCCGCGTCGGGGATCTCGGCGCTGACCAGCACCACATCGCCATCGGCCAGCTTGGCCAGCGATCGTGTCACGTGCTCGGCGCCGAGGAGCGCGTTGGCGCCCGGCGCGACAGCGATGAGGTTGGCGCCCTGCGCATCGGTGACGATGAGGGCAGCGCCGGTGGGGGCATCGTCGCGTCGCGCCACCGCCTCGACCCCGACGCCCTCGGCGCGCAGCGCGGCGACCGCGGCCTCACCATCGGCGTCGGTTCCGACCGCCGAGACGAAGACGACCGTCGCGCCCGCCGCCGACGCGGCGGCGGCCGCGTTGGCGCCCTTGCCCCCGGCGCTGACCACAAGCGCATCGCCCAGGGCCGTCTCGCCAGGTCGTGGCAGCCGCAGCACGGGCACCGTCCGGTCCACGTTGGTGGAGCCCACCACGAAGACGCGTCCCGGGTCCCGCGCCATGGCGGTCCCTAGCGACCGAAGTCAGCGGTGACGCGCTTGGCGGCCATTGCCGCCAGACTAACCGGTCTCCTACGCACAACGCACCACGCCGCCGCGGCCGTAAACTGCCGGGCAAGGAGGCCCGAGCCGATGAGCGAACAAGACCACTCCCGTTCCCTGAGCGCAGCCCTTAACCCGGGGGCTCTGCGCGCCGCGATGGTCCCGCAGCGACCCGTCTTCGCCAACCCGTGGGACTCGACGGAGGACATGTTCGCGTGCTACTTCGCGGTCGCCTTCTTTGACCCGCTCCTGCTGTGGGCCGGCGGAAAGCTGATGGGCGCGATCTTCGGGTTCGGCACGCACTGGCCATTGGGCGTGTTCCTGCTCGCTGCCCTGGTCGGCGCCGGCGGATTCATGACGATCGTCGGGCGACAGCGCACCCGCCTCTCGGTCGACATCCTCGCCATTGGCGCCTGGATCGTCCTCGGGCTCGTCGTGGCGCCGATCGTGGGGCTGGCCCCGTCGCCCCTGGTGGCGGTGATCATCTACGCCGTGATGTTGGCCGCCATCTTCGGTTACGTGCTCCTGCTCGGTCAGTGGGAGAAGGCGTTCGTCAAGACGCTGACCTGGCCGGTCACGTGGAGCCTGCTCGCCATCGGCTTCGCCTTCACCGCCTACGAGCTCATCCTCTTTCAGTAGCGCCCGGCGCGTGAGGAGGGGCGGCCCGCTGAGGCCACCCCTCGATCGCGCGTCGGAGTCACGAGCGCGTCAGTTGGACACGCCGATGCCGCTGATCCGCGGCTGACCGGAGGCCGCCCGGATCACGAGGTCGCCCATCCCATCGCGCGCCACGCGATGCGCCGGCAGCGGCACGTCGATGAGGTGGAAGTCCCCGCTGTGGTCCGGCGCGTTGAGGTTGACGGTGGCGAGCTCGTGGTTGGCGTTGTGCGAGTTGCCGACGAAGCGGTTGAAGTCGATCTCGACGACCCCGCAGTTCGGGCACCGCTCGGCGATGAGGGCGACGCGGGTGGGGGAGAAGTAGAACTCGTCGCCGATGTCCTGGACGAACTCGTAACCGTGGGCGCCGAGGCGTATGTAGTAGCCGTGGTAGGCCTTCGCGTCCTTGGTCGGGGACGGGCCGATATCACGTGGCGTGAACGAGACGGGGATCGTGGTGCACGAGGTGCGCGACCGCGACTCGTTGCCCACTGTGTCGGTCGCGCTGACCTTCACGCACACCGTGGCACCGACGAACAGCCGCAGGTTGAGCGCGGTGCGGGTCGTGTGGTGGTATTCGGTCTCCGCGAGCAGGTCCTCCCCGTGGAACCCCATGCCGGTCGAATCCATCGGGAACTCGTCGATGGTCACGTCGTAGGAGTGCGCGCTCGCGTCACTGGACCATTGGGCGTGCAGCCGGGTCGACTCCGCCCAGGGCGGTGTGGAGAGCAGGTTCTGCAGAGGGCTCGTGAACGTCAGGCTGAGCGGGGGTCGGACCTGAGCCACGGGCCGCGGGGCGACCGCGTCGACGGTGACCGACCGTGCCACCGCGCTGGCCTGTGCCGACGGGGCGGCGAAGATCGTCACCTTCGGGCGCTTGGGCGGCGTGAGGTCGCTCGTCCACTGATGCGTCGCCGGGGTCGGATCGACGTTGCCGGCGGCGTCCACGGCACGGACCTTGAACACCTGCGACCCCGAGCCAGGGACATCGACGGCGTCGGGCGAGGTGCACGGGGCGAACGCGTGGTTGCGGAACGAGCATTGGAAGGTCGAGCCGGGCTCGGTGGAGGTGAACGAGAACACCACCACGTCCTTGCCGGTCAAACCCCCGGGGATCCTGAGCGTCGTGCCCGGCGGCGTGGTGTCGACCGTCCAGCTGATCGGCTGGGCCTGCGGGTCGACGTTGCCCGCCGGGTCCACGGCCTGGATGAGCAGCGAGCGGGTGCCGTCGGCGAGGCCCGTGTAGGTGAGAGGTGACGTGCACGCGCGCCGGGGTGCTGCCGTTGAGCGTGCAGCGGAAGGTGGCCGTCGGGTCGGGCGAGGTGAACGTGAAGGTCGAGGTCTTCGAATTGCTCAGCGCCGCCGGTTTGCCGGTGATCTGGGTGACCGGCGGGGTGAGGTCGACGGTCCACGTGTAGGCGATCGGTGGATGCGGTGGCGCCCCGGTGAGCGCGTTGCACGAGACCAGCGTGTGAGCGCCCTCGGAGAGGCCGCGGAGCACCGCGCCGTGTCGGCCGAGGTGCACGGCGAGCGGCGGCATCGAGCTCGTACAAGGAGCACGTGAACGTCGCGCCCGGTGTGCTGCCATGGAATGCGAACGTCGCCGTGGTCTGGTTCGAGTCGCGACGGCGGCGTCGAGTCGAACACGAAAGTCGCCGCGCTGGCCACCCCCGGCGCGATCGCGACACACCGCAAGCGAGGCCGAGCAGTGCACGCACCGCGACCCCTGCCGCCACAGCCCTCCGATCCACGTGCGGATCGTTGCAAAGTCAACGCCCGCGCGCAAGGGGACGAGCCCTACGCCCGCTCAGTGGTGGTCAAACGCCCGCTGCCACGTGTCCACGTACGCCTCGGCCGAGTCAAACAGCAACGGGAGGGCCCGGCGCCCCGCGCTCGTGCGTTGCATGTCGGCGATCAGGTCGGCGACGAGCCCGTAGTGGGCCACGCCGTCGCGATTGAGGTCAAACGTGCGGGTTCCGGTGCGCTCACGGGTGAACGACGCGCTGCCGTCATAGGAGGTGAACGGGTAGCGCAGGGGGTGGGCCTTGGCGTCGGAACGCGGCCCCGGCAAAGAGCTGAAGCCGTTGGTGTCCGTGCCCAGGCCGACGCCGACGAACCCGTTGGCGGGCTTGTCGTAGCGCGACATGGTGAGGATCTTCTGGGCCAGCGCCGGCGCCACGTCGGGCGTGACCGCGGCGAACCCGCCGAGCTTGTAGAGCTTGCGCAACTCCGCCGGCGTCCACTCCCCGCCGGTGCCGTTGTGGCTGGAGATGAGCGGGTAGTGGGCCTGGGCGGCCATGGCCAGCACGGCGTCGCGGGCACGCTCTGACAGGTGGTCGACCTCGATCAGCATGTGCTCGGCCATCATCTGCTTGATGAGATAGCGACCCAGCGAGGTCAGCCCGTCCGAGTTGCACTGCAGGCCGCTGGGATAGGCCGGCATCGGATCGTTGGCGATCGGGGCGGCCGCCGGGAAGAAGGCAGCCAGCGCCTTGAGCAGTGACGGGCTGAGCGTCGTCACGGTGACGCCCTGTCCCGGGCCGGGGCAGGCGGAGGTCTGGAAGTAGCTGCCCGTCTGGAAGCGGTTGAGGATGTTGATGAACACCCCCTTGGTCCCGTCCTCCAGCGCCGCCCCCGAGAAGGCGTTGTTGACCCAGTGGGCGACGAACATGCCGCGCACGCCAAGGCGCTTGTACATGGCCAGCCCGCGGTTGATGTCGGCGCGGGTGCACCCCGGCTTCCCGTCGCTCTCGCTGCATCCGAACAGGTCCGACGATTCGATCCCGATCATCACCGCCAGCCTGCCGGCGCGCATCACCTTCCGCGCCTGGGCGGGGCTGTAGACGAGGCGGAACCACCCCTTGCCGGGGCCGCCACTCTGGGCGTCGACGTAGTTCTGCAGCCCCTTGAGCGTGCGGATCTGCGCGAGGATCGAGGACGTCTCCGAGCACGTCTTCGTGCGCCGTCGCGGCTCGAGCCGGCACAGCGGCTCATCGTCGGCGGTCTGGGCCACGACCATCCGCATGCCGGCGCGCCACGCCCGCTCCAGCCACACGTAGTAGGCCTGCTGGTGGGTCATCGAGTTATACGTCGGCCACCCCTTGAAGCTCGGCCATCCATGGGTGTCGTGGGTGCCGACGGGCAGCCCGGTGCGCAGCAGGTTCCCGGTGATGTCGAGCTTGCCGTCGACGCCGTGGATCTTGGCGTCCTGCCCCAGCGCGGTGGGGACCCCGAACCGGTCATACGGCTCGCCGGAGATGACATCGCCGCCCGCGCGCATGTTGCCCGTGATGTGGACGTGGTCATCGATGAAGCCGAAGATCCGGCCGTGCTGGACCACCGTGGCCGGGCGGTGCACGACGGCGTCCACCCCGGCCTCGGGGAAGGGGGTGCAGCCGCCGCGGGCGACGAACGCCAGCGGGGTGCCGCTCCCGCCGGCCAGCGCCAGCGCGCCACGGCCCGCGGCGACGATGACGCGGCGGTGGCGCGCCGTGGAGCGCAGAGTGAACCGAGATCCTGAGCCGACGGCCGTGAGCGCGAACTCCGTCGCCGGGCCGGCGGCGGCGACCCGGGCCACGATCCCGCCCGGGTCAGCGCTCATCAGACGCGCGCCCGCGTCATAGAGCATGTACGTCCCGAGGCCGGTCGGCTTGAGATAGAACAGGGTGGCCCGCGACCGGCTGAGCGCCGACGCCGCGTACGACGCTCCGCGCGCCGCCACGAAGGTCCCTGAGGGAGCGCGCAGCGCAAAGCACCGGTTGGCCGGGGCGTAGACGGACATGCGGGATGCGGCCGACGCCGTCCCTGAAAGCACGCCAACCAACATGGCCGCCACGGCCAGGATGCGAACCACTCTCACGACCACTCTCCTCGTCGCAAAACATCCTCGGCCGGAATCCGGGCCGAGGCGGCCGCATTCTATTGAGGAGTCCCGCGGCGGCCGCCGGTTCACGCGGAGGTCGGTTCAGCTCAGCCCGCGGGTTGCGGTGTGACGGTCGCCCGGCCCGTGATCAATGGCCGGACGATCGGCGGCATCGCGCTCCACGCGGCGTCCCGGGCCTCGAGGGTGAGGCCACTGGCCGCCATCAGCCTCGCCGTCGGCCGGTTGCAGCGACAGCCCTCGGCGAACCGCCGCCAGCCCCAGGCCAGGCGGTCCTGACACCAGGCGAGCGCCCGCGAGTGTGAGCGGACGTGCTCGATGAACAGCAGCTGCCCGCCCGGCCGCAGCACGCGCACGATCTCGCTTAGCGCCGCCGCCGGGTCCTCGACAGTGCACAGCACCAGGGTGGACACCACGGTGTCGATCGAGTCGTCGGGCAGCGGCAGTCGCTCGGCTGGCGCGTCGAGCACCTGCACGCGCCGCGCGCCGGGGCCCGCCACGCGCTTCTCGAGGCGTCGGCGCATCGTGGGCTCGGGCTCGGCCACGATCAGCTCGGGGAGGTCGGCCGGGTAGTGGGCCAGGTTCAGGCCGGTGCCGCCGCCGATCTCGAGGGTCCGCCCCGTGGCGGAGCCCAACAGGTCGCGGCGGCGGCGGCGCATGCCGCTCACCTCCCCGATCCACAGCGACGGGTCATAGATGACGGCGAAGGCACGGCTCCAGAGCCGGGTGGGCGAGGGTGTGATGGTTCGTGTGGGCGGGGGTGTGATGGTCGTGTCGGTCATGCAGCGACCGTACGGGCGCACCCCACCCGCGCGCATCGCCCACACCGGCCATCCCGCCCGGATGGCCCGTTCAGGCCACGACCTACAGCAGCCCCATCCGCGCCGCCTCGGCGACCGCCGACGCTCGCGACCCCACTCCCAACTTGTGGCGGATGTTGGCCACGTGACGATGGACCGTGTGGGGGCTGACGATGAGCTGCGCGGCGATCTCGCGATCGCTCAGCCCCTGGGCGACGAGCGCCAGCACCTCTCGCTCGCGCGGCGACAGAGGGCCCTCTTCCGGCGCTCGTACCGGCGACGGCTCGGCGCGCAGCGCGCGAATCACCGCGCCGGCGTCGCCCATCCACGGAAAGTGCGCGCGGCCGTCGAGGGGTGACAGCGCGGCGCCGGAGATCCCCGCCGCCAGCTCGCGTCCCAGCTCGTAGGGAATGGCGCGGTCCTCGCGGCGGTGCACCACCAACGCCGGTGCGAGCACCCGCCCAAGCTCGGCGCGCACGTCGTTGCGGTAGACCTGCTCGAGCAGCGCCGCGGCGGTCTCGGCGCTGGTCGACTCGCGCTGGAAGCGGGCGAAGCGTTCCTGCGCGGCGCCGTCGACGGCTTCGCCCAGGAAGATGTCGGCGAGCATTCGCGACCCGAGCCCCCAGTGGGCGCGCACCGCCTCGACGATGGCGCCGCGGACACGCTCCGGGGCGATCGAGGGGCCGTGGGCGTAGGTGCCGTAGAGCAGGAGCCGCGCCACCCGCTCGGGGTGGCGGGCGGCGAAGGCGATGGCGGTGCATCCACCCGAGGATCCGCCGAGCAGCGTCACCTGCTCGAGCCCCACCGCGTCGAGCACGGCGGTGAGCACCGCTACGTCGTCCTCGATGGACACTGCACCGACGTCGACCGCCCGGTCTGACATCCCCACCCCGGGCCGGTCATAGCGCACCAGCGTGTGGCCGGCGCCGACCGCCTCCCAGAAGCGTCGGAAGGCGTCGTCGCGCCGGTCGAGCTCCAGGTGGCTGACCCACCACGCCGGCACCACCAGCGGCGGGCCTTCCCCCGCGAGCTCGTACGCGACCGCGCGGCCACCGACTGAGCAGAACCGGATCTCCTGACCGGGCATCGCCGGGCGAGCCTACGCCAGAAACGCCGCGACAGCCTCGGCCACCCGAGGCCCGTGCTCCAGGTGCGGGCTGTGCCCGCCGGGGAGGACGAGACGCTGCACCGGCCCACGGGCGCACGCCTCGATGCGGTCGATCTGGGCCAGCGTCCCGTAAGGATCCGCGGCGCCTTGGACCAGCAACGTCGGCGCCGTCAGCAGGCTCGCCTCCTCCTCGAGGCTCCACGCCCCAAACGCCGGGTCCAGCCACACGTCGCACCACCCCCAGAAGGCCGCGTCGGGGTTGTCGTGGTGACGCGCCATCCGCTCGCGCAGCTCGCCGCCGACGAACGTGTCACGCGTCCCGCGGATCGCGGTGACGCAGATCTCCTCCACGAACACATGGGGCGCGAGCGCCACGAGCGCGGTCACCCGATGGTGGGCGGCATGGATGAGGCCGATGGAGGCACCGTCGCTGTGGCCGACGAGCACCGGGTCCGCGACGTCCAGTGCGGACAACAGCTCGGGCAGGACCTCGAGCGCCTCCGCGTGGAAGAAAGCCGGCGTTCGGGGCTGCGGCGGCGGCGCCGAGCGCCCGTGCCCGTAGCGCGAGAAGGCGATCAGCCGGCGCCCCGTGGCGGCCTGGAGCTGGGCCGGGAACTCACGCCACAGCCCCACGGAGCCCAACCCCTCGTGCAGCAGCACCAACGGCGGGTCCGTGCTGGACCCGGGCAGGTCGAGGACCTCAATCGCCAGGCCGCCGATCTGGACCGCGGCGGTCGCCGTCACCGGCCCGGGATGTCCCGCACGGCAATCGTCACGTCGACCAGAGCGCACAGGCGGTCCCGGTCGTCGCGGAACTCGTGGCCCCACAGCCATTCGCGGTCGTCGTGGCCCCGGCAGCGCGCCGAGACATGGACGGTGCCCGCGGTGACGGGGCGCAGGAAGCTGGCCGAGTTGCTCAGCCCCGAACCGATCCTGCCCTCCTCCCACACGGCGCGAACAGTCGCCACCGACGCGACTGTCTCGGCCACCGCGGAGTAGATCCCACCGTGCAGCAGGCCGAGCGGCTGCTTGAGGTTCTCGCGCACCTCGAAGCGCACGCGCGCGACCTCCCGTGTCAGCTCGAGCCACTCGAGGTCGAGGAAGCCCTCGAACGTCGCGCGAGAGGTCGATCAGCGGGACGGGGAAGTCGCTGAGGTCCCAGGGCGAGTCCCGCAGCGAGCCCGCCCTCAGGCACCGAAGACAACGGACTTGGTCTCCGTGTAGTAGTCGAACGCCTCGATGCCGTGCTCCTTGCCGTAGCCGCTGGACTTCCAGCCGCCGAACGGAAGCTCGTCGTAGACCTTGGTGCGGGAGTTGATCCAGGTGTAGCCGGCCTCGATGCGCTCGGCGGCGTGCCGGGCGCGGGCCAGATCGCGCGTCCACACCGAGGAGCCCAGCCCGAACGGCGACGCGTTGGCGCGCGCGATGGCCTCGTCGAGGTCGGCGACCCGCCAGATCGGCAGCGCGGGGCCGAACACCTCCTCGGTGGCCATCGGCGACGTCGTGGGGCGGATCGACGACGACGGTCGGCGCATAGAAGAACCCGCCGTCGAGGTCGGCGTCATCGGGCGGCCCGCCGCCGGCCAGCAGCGTCCCGCCCGCGTCGAGCGTGCGCTGCACCTGCCCGGCCACCTCGTCGCGCTGCGCCGCGGTGTGCAGCGGCCCCATCTGCGAGCCCTTGACGTCACCGCGCCCCACCTTCAGGCGCTTGGCCTTGGCGGTGATCTGCTCGATCACCTCGTCGGCGACCGACGTCGAACACGTACACGCGCTTGATCGCCAGGCAGGCCTGGCCGCAGTTGTAGAAGCGGCCCATCGAGGCCGCGCTCGCGGCCGCGTCCAGGTCGGCGTCGTCGCAGATGATCATCGGGTCAGAGCCGCCGAGCTCGAGCGTCACCCGCTTCATTCCGCGGGCCGCCAGCGCCATGATCTGCTCGCCCACCGGTGTCGAGCCGGTGAAGGCGATCTTGCGCACGACGCGGGTGCCGGACCAGCGCGGTCGCCGGTGACCGAGCCGCTGCCGGTCACGACGTTGAACACCCCGGCGGGCAGGCCGCCCTCGGCCAGCAGCTCGGCGAAGCGCAGCGTCGTCAGCGGCGTCGTGCCCGCCGGCTTGGCCGACCACGGTGTTGCCCGCCACCAGCGCGGGCGCGAGCTTGTTGCACAGCAGCGTCGTGGGGAAGTTCCACGGGCACGATCGCCCCGACCACGCCCGAGCGGACGGCGCAGCACGATCCCGTCGACGCCCGGGTCAAGGCCTGGGGCGTGGGCGCCGCGCAGCGCCTTGGACAGCCCCACGTAGTGCATCGAGCGTGTCGACCGCCTTGGTCAGCTCGATGCGCGCAGTCGCGCAGCGTCTTGCCCTGCTCGCGCGTCAGCAGCGGGACGAGCTCGTCGAGGTGCTGACTCGACGTGACGAGCCGCCGCGCCGAGGATCTCGCCGCGCTTGCGACACCGCCAGCGCACGACCACGCCGCCAGTGCGTCGGGCCGCCGAGCGCACGGCGGCGTCGACGTCGGCCGCGCGTGCCGCCCGGCACCTCGGCGAACACCTCGCCCGTGCCCGGGTTGGTGATCGGCGAGCGGGTCGCCGCCGTTCGGCGTGCTCGCGCCCGTCGACGAACGCGCCGGCGACGCGTCGTGATCGTGTCGGTGCTCATGCGTCCGACGAACTCCGGCGTCCGCTTCTCGACGAACGCCGTCAGCGCCCTCGCGCGCGTCCTTGGTGCGGAACAGCTCCTCCATGAGCTCGCGCTTCGAGCGCCAGCCCATCGTCGAGCGGCTTCTCGCTGCCCTCGTGACACGCAGCGCTTGATCGCTGGCCGACGCCAGCGGCGGCAGCGCGCGCAGACCCTCGCGACATGCGGCATCGAACGGCCGCCTCGTCGGCGAACACCAGCCGACACCAGGCCCAGCCCCCGCGCCTCCTCGGCGCGACACCGTGCGGCCGGTGACCAGCAGCTCCAGAGCCGGCGCCGGCCCGATCAGCCGCGGCAGCCGCTGGGTGCCGCCGTTGCCGGGCAGCAGCCCGAGCGTCACCTCGGGGGTGCCGAGCCGGTAGCGGCCCTCGATCGGCGTAGCGCACGTCGCAGGCCAGCGCGATCTCCAGGCCGCCGCCGAGCGCGTGGCCGGCGATGTAGGCGATGAACAGCTTCGGCGAGCGCGCGATCGCCGGAACGCCTCGTGGCCGAGGCGGATCATCTCCATGTTGGCGTCGACGTCGTTGGCGGGGAACGCCTTGATGTCCGCGCCGGCGCAGAAGAACTTCTCGCTGGCGCTGCGGACCACCACGACGCGCAGCCGCATCGTCGGCGCCGGCGGCCTCGATCGCCGCCGCCGAGCTCGGCATGAACTCGATGTCGTACGAGTTGGCCGGGGGGTTGTCGAGCGTGATGCGCCGAGCGGCCCTCGTGGTGAGGTGACCGCCATCAGGCCAGCCCTCCCACGACGACGGACTTGAGCTCGACGTAGGAGTCGAGCGCCTCCAGGCCGTGCTCCTTGCCGAAGCCCGACGCCTTCACCCCGCCGAACGGCAGCTCGTCGTAGCCGTAGTGGATCTGGTTGACCCAGGTCATGCCCGAGTCGATCTCCTGCGCCGCGCGGTGGATGAGCCGCGCGTCGTGGGTCCAGATCGAGGAGCCCAGGCCGTAGGGGGTGTCGTTGGCGCGGGCGATCGCGTCGTCGAAGTCGGTGAAGCGCAGGACCGGCAGCACCGGCCCGAACACCTCCTCGGTCATCAGCCGCGAATCGGCGGCCGGCTCGGCGATCACCGCGGGCTCCAGGAACCAGCCCTTGTCGCCGTCGCCGGTCCCGCCGCCGATGAGCAGCTCGCCGCCCGAGGCGACGCCGCTCTCGATCTGCTCGAGCAGCTCGTCGCGCCCGGCGCGGGTGTGGATCGGTCCCATGCGCAGCTTGCGGCTTCTCGGCCTTGACCGTCCCGTCGCCGGGCTCGTAGCGCCCGACGCGCTCGACCAGCTGCAGAGACGAAGTCGTCGTAGACCGAGTCGTGCACGAACACCCGCTTGCAGCCCAGGCACGCCTGGCCGGCGTTCCAGTAGCGGCCGATGATCACGGCCTTGACCGCGGCGTCGACGTCGGCGTCGGCGCACACGATCACGGGGTCCGAGCCGCCGAGCTCCAGCGAGAGGCGCTTGAGATCGGGCGCGGCCAGCTCGGCGACGTGGCGGCCGACCTCGGTCGAGCCCGTGAAGGCCACCCGGCGCACGTCGGGGTGGCCGACCAGCGCGTCGCCGATGACCGAGCCACGGCCGGTCACGACGTTGAGCACGCCGTCGGGCACGCCGGCCTCGGAGAACAGGCGCGCCACCTCGAGCGTGGCCAGCGGCGTCGTCGCCGCCGGCTTGGCCACCACGGTGTTGCCCGACGCCAGCGCGGGGGCGACCTTGGTCCCCAGCAGGGTGAGCGGGAAGTTGTAGGGCGTGATCGCGGCGCACACGCCCATCGGGCGGCGGATGACCATCCCGTAGGCGGGGCCCAGCGTGGACGGCAGGTCCTGGTAGGAGCCGCGCACCTTGGTGGCGGCCTCGGCGTAGTAGCGCACGCCGTGGGCGAGGTGGGTGACCTCGCCCATCGCCTCGGCCACCGGCTTGCCCTGCTCGGAGGTGAGCGTCGCCGCGAGCTCCTTGGCGTGCTCGTGGATGAGGTCGGCGGCCTTGGCCAGGATCGCGGCGCGCTTCTCGACGTCGGTCCGCGACCACTCGCCGAAGGCGCGCTTGGCGGTGGCGACCGCCAGCTCGACGTCCTCGGGCGCGCCGGACGGAACGCTGGTCGACGACGTCCTCGGTGGCGGGGTTGACGACCTCGAGTCTCCTCGTGCGCGGCCGCCTGGCGCCACTCCCCGCCGATCAGCATCTCGGGCACGGTTTCTCCTCTCTTCGCTTGACCTGCGTGTCGAGAGACTATACGCTGGCGAACGTAAGTCAAGTGTCATACATGGGAGAGGCAGCAGTGGTCGCCACCGCCATCGAAGAGCTCGCACCGCTGACCGAGCAGCAGGTCCAGGAGCACCTCGCCGCGGGCAAGCTCGTCGAGGGGCTGCAGCACATGTCGCCCAAGTACCTGGAGGGGATGCGGCGGATCCTCACCGTGTCGGCCGACACCGAGTTCGGTCAGCGCCCCGTCGTACCTGCGCGCGGCCAGCCACGCGCCGGCGCTCAACAACTTCGGCTCGGCGATGTCGATCATCCAGGACGAGCTGGCCCACGCCCACATCGGCTACCGGCTGCTCGGCGACCTCGGCGTCGACATGGACTGGCTGATCTACGAGCGGCCCGCGGAGCAGTTCAAGTACCCCTACGCGTTCGACGTGCCGCTCAACTCGTGGGTCGAGCTGGTGTGCGCCAACGCCATGTATGACCAGGCCGGGTTCGTCCTGCTCTCCGACGTCTACCAGTCCAGCACGTTCGGGCCCTGGAAGCGGGCGCTGGCCAAGGTCGACAAGGAGGAGACGTTCCACCTGCGCCACGGCCGCACGTGGCTGAAGAAGCTGTGCAAGGACCCCGACGGCCGGGCGGAGGTGCAGGCCGCGGTGGACTGGATGTTCATCCTCACGCTCGAGTGGTTCGGGCTGCCCGACGACCGCAAGAAGCACTCCGAGCAGCTCGACTACGGCTTCAAGGGCAAGTCCAACGACCAGCTGCGCCAGTGGTGGATGGCCGAGGTCGTGCCCTTCATGGAGGAGATCGGGATCCGCGTCCCCGCCCACTACGACGCAGAGCTGGATCGCTACGTGATCGACTGCCCGTTCCCGGCGCAGTTCGACGAGGAGAAGCGTGAGTGGCTGCTCGATGACGGCGCGATCGAGTGGGACGACGTGCATCACGCGCTGGCGCGGCGCGCGGGCCCGATGAACCGCGACTACGTGCGCACGCTGCAGCGCGGCTACCAGACGACCGTCGCTGCGGCGGGCCGCATGACCGACGGTCCGCGATCGCCGAGCTCGCCGCAGTCCAGCAGGTCGAGGCCCGCCTCTGGGAGGCGCTGCGCCACGTCGAGGACCCGGAGATCCCGGTGTCGGTGCTGGGCATGGGGCTGATCGTGTCGCTGGCCTACGCGCCGCAGAGCGCGCCGCGCCGACCTGCAGATCACCTTCACCTCGATGGGCTGCCCGGCGATGGAGTTCATCGAGGACGACATCCGCGACGCGCTGCTGGCCGATCCCGACGTCGACGCCGTGGACATCGAGGTGGTGTGGGATCCGGTGTGGACCAAGGACCGCATCCGCGCCGACGCGCGCGCAGACGATGCGCGAGCTGGGGATCGTTGTATGAGCCGCGCCGACGAGACGCGTGTGGGAGGTGTTCGCGCGCAAGGCCTATGAGGAGCCGCTGCACCACGTCGGCACGGTCACCGAGGCCGACGAGGACCTGGCGCTGGTGTGCGCGCGCGCCATCTACGACGAGCAGCCGTGGATCCACATGATCCTCGTCCCGCGCACCGAGATCCGGGAGGCGATCCGCGCATGAGCATGAGCCGCGAGGTGGGTGTGGCGGGCGGATCACGGTCGACGCCGCCACGCCGACGATGGTGTCGCTGATCGGCTCGCTGGCCGACAACAAGAGCGCGCTCGGCCGCCGCTACGGCGAGTGGGCGGTGAGCGCGCCGACGATCGAGTCCGCGGTGGCCGCCGCCGCGATGGCCCAGGACGAGCTCGGCCACGCGCGCTCGACCTACCCCGTGCTGGCCAAGCTCGGGGTGCAGCGCTCCGATGAGGGCCTGGACGCGGGAGCGTCCGCTGCCGGTGATCGCCGCGCGAGCTGCCCGACTGGGCCTCGGTCATCGCCGCCAACCTCGTCGTCGACGGCGTCCTGACCACCTGGGTGGCCAGCGCACGCGACAGCTCGATCGAGCCGCTGGCCCACCGCGCTCGCAAGATCCTGCAGGAGGAGGGCGCGCACCGGGTCCACGCCGAGGCGTGGCTCGGCGCATCTGCGCGCGCCGGCGGCACCGACCGCGAGCTGCTGCTGCGCCGCGGATCGACGAGATGTGGGCGCAGGCCGCGCGCTGGCCGGGCCCCGCCGACCATCCCGGCTACCGCGCCGGCGATCGCCGAGGGGATGGTGAGCGACGGGCCCGACCGCGATCCGCGCTCGCGTGCGCGATTGGCTGGTGGCACGGCTGGCCGCGGCGGGGTGCGCGAGCTCGCTCCCGGACCCCGCCGACTGGTCCGATTGGGACGAGCAGACGCCGCCGATGACCGTCACCCCGCTCACCTGCCCGTTCTGCGACTCGCCCGAGATCGAGCTCGTCGCCGCCGTGGGGCGGCCAGCTCATCACGCGCCAGATGCGCTGCCGCAGCTGCAACACCTACTTCGAGGCGATGCGCACCGAGTTCGACTCACCGGAGGACGAGTCATCGACGAGCAGCTGCGACGCCGGTCGGTCGGGCGCGCCGGCGGCGCGGTCGCTGCTGCTGACGGTGCTCGGCGAGTACGTGCTGCCGCGGCCGCGAGGGCGTCTGGCAGGAGACGCTCGTCGCCGCGCTCGTGTCGCTCGGCTACACGCAGCAGGCGGCGCGCCAGGCGCTGGCGCGCAGCACGCGCGACGGCTGGCTGACGGCCGAGCGCCGCGGCCGGCGGGCGCGGATGACGCTGGGCGAGCGCCACCGCCGAGCTGCTGCGCACCGGCGCCGCGCGGATCTACTCGTTCGGGGCGCCGTGGCAGTGGGACGGCCGGTGGCTGGTGGTGGTGCTCCGCGTCCCCGAGGAGCGTCGCGAGGTGCGCCATCAGCTGCGCTCGCGCCTGGCCTGGGCCGGGCTGGGGTCACTCGGCGGCGGCGTGTGGCTGACGCCCCACGTCGAGCGCGAGGGCGAGCTGGCCGCCGCCATCGCCGAGGAGCCGGCGGCCGAGGCGACGGTCGTTCGTGGCCGAGCTGGGCAGCATGGGGGACCCGCAGCCGCTCGTCGCCGACGCCTGGGATCTCGACGCGGTGCGGACCCAGTACGAGGCGTTCATCGAGGACTTCGCCCGCGTGCGGGCGCTCTCGCGCCGAGGCGTGCTTCCGCCAGCAGACGCTGCTCGTCCACGCGTGGCGCAAGTTCCCGTTCCTGGACCCGGACCTGCCCGCCGAGCTGTTGCCGGCGGGGTGGCCGCGCCAGCGCGCGCACGAGCTGTTCGCCGGCCGCCACGAGCGCTGGGGGGAGCGGGCGACGGAGTACTTCGCACAGCTGGAGGGGGAGCTGGAGCCGATGGAGGAGCGGGCGGCGTAGGCGGCCCGCTCACGAGAGGAGAGGAGATGGGGCACGTGGACCAGCCGAGCAACGTCAGTGACATCGTGGCGCGTCAGGTGGCCGCCGGCCGGGGCGATGCGACGGCGTTCATCGCCTCCGACGCCACCCTCACCTACGAGGAGCTGCGCCGGCAGGTCAACCGCGCCGGCCATCTGTTGCGAGCGCTGGGCGTGCGCCGCGAGCAGCGGGTGCTGCTCGTCCTCGACGACACCACGGCATTCCCGATCACGTTTCTCGGAGCGATGCGGATCGGCGCGGTACCGGTCCCGGTCAGTCACCTGGACAAGGACGACAACTTCCGCCACTTCGTCGACGACTCCTACGCCGAGGTCGTCGTCGCCGACGCGGGCGTGCTCGACCGCGTGCGCGGCGCGCTGGGCGACCGGCCGGTGCGCTGGGTGGTGCGCGGCCGCGATGGCGACGGCGTGACCGAGCTCGACACAGCGCTGGCGGCCCAGCCCGACGAGCTCGACGCCGCCCCCGCGCATCGCGACGACATGGCCTTCTGGCTCTACAGCTCCGGATCTACGGGCAAGCCCAAGGGCGTCGTGCACCTTCAGCACGACATCGGGGTGACCTGCGAGCAGTACGCCGGCGGGGTGCTGGGCCTCGGGCCCGGCGACGTGCACTTCTCCACCACCAAGCTCTTTCACGCCTATGGACTGGGCAACGGCCTGACCTTCCCGCTGTGGTTCGGCGCCACCTCGGTGCTCCTGGCGGGCCCGCCCAAGCCGCCGGCCATCCTCGAGACGCTGCGCCGCCACCGCCCGACGGTGTTCTTCAGCGTGCCCGCCCTGTTCGGCCTGCTGGCGCGCGATCCCGACGCCGACGGCGCCCTGGAGTCCGTGCGCTTCTGCGTCTCGGCGGCCGAACCGCTGCCTCCGACGACGATCGCCCGCTGGCGCGAGCGCTTCGGCATCGACATCGTCGACGGGATCGGCTCCACCGAGATGCTGCACATCTACTGCTCCAACCGGCCCGGCGACGTCCGGCCGGGGACCACGGGTACGCCTGTCCCCGGCTACGAGCTCAAGCTCGTCGACGACGCCGGAGTGACGGTGGAGGGTCCCGGCACCGGGGCGCTGTTTGTCCGCGGCGACTCGTGCGCGGCCTTCTATTGGCACCAGCACGAGAAGACCCGGGCCTCGATGCTGGGCGACTGGTTTGCCACGGGCGATCGCTACGCCCGAGCCGACGACGGCACCTACGCCTACGTGGGCCGCGTCGACGACATGCTCAAGGTGGGCGGACTGTGGGTCTCGCCGGTCGACATGGAGCACGCGCTGCTCGAGCACCCGCGCGTCGCCGGCGTGGGGGTGGTCGGCGTGCGGATCGAGGACGCCAGCCGCATCGCCGCCTACGTGCAGTGCGCCGATGACCGGCCCGGCGACGACGCGCTCGCCGACGAGCTGCGCGCCTGGTGCAAGGAGCGCATGCGCCGGTACGAGTACCCCCACCTGGTGCACTTCGTCGACGACCTGCCGCGCACGCTCACCGGCAAGGTCCAGCGCTTCCGCCTGCGCGAGTGGGCCGAGCAGACGACTGCGGACGCGCCGGCGCCCCCGACGGAGACTGCGCCTGCGCTCTAGACCTTCGAGGCCTCAGACGCGCCGGGGATGCCCTCCACCGACCACAGGCTGGGCAGGTTGACCACGATCTCCTCCGGAGTGCTGCGAGCCAGGACGACCACGGCCTCCTCGTCCGGGGATGGGTTCTCCTCGCGGTGGGGGACCCACGCGGGCACATAGATGAAGTCACCGGGCCCGGCGTCGATCTGCTGCTCGGCGCCGTCGACCAGGCACACGAAGCGCGGGTGGCCCGAGACCACGTAGATCCCGCTGTCGGCCTCGCCGTGATGGTGGTCGGAGGACTTCTGGCCGGGGGCGACGGTGTTGCCGCCCATCCACAGGTGCTGGGAGCCGGTCAGTCCGCCGGAGATGGCGGCATAGCGCTGCATGCCGGGCGTCTGGAGCGTGTCCGCGGTGCGGTCCTCGGGGCCTGAGCGCACCAGCGGCCGCCGCCAGAACGGAGTGCCGGTCTCCGACGCCGGCTGGTCAAAAGCGGTCATCGCCTACACGGTACCGCTGCTCAGCTCACCCGGTTGCCGGCCAGCAGGCGAGCCAGGAACCTCCGCGTCTCCTCGCGCTCGGGCGCGGTGAAGATCTGCTCCGGCGTGCCCCGTTCCAAGATGCGCCCGCCCTCCAAGAAGCAGACCTGATCGGCGAAGTCGCGCGCGAAGCCCATCTCGTGGGTGGCGATGAGCATCGTCATGCCGTCGGCCTTGAGCTCGCCGATGACCTCGAGCACCTCGCCCACCAGCTCCGGATCCAGGGCGCTCGTGACCTCGTCGAGAAGCAGGGCGCGCGGGTGGGTGAGCAGGGCCCGGGCGATGGCCACACGCTGCTGCTGGCCCCCGGAGAGCCGGTCGGGGTAATCGCTGCCGCGGCCCGCCAGACCGAAGCGCGCGAGCAGCGCCTCCCCGGCCGCCGTCGCCTCGTCGCGTGCCATCCCCTGCGCACGGACCGCGCCCAGGGTCACGTTGTCGATCACGTTGCGGTGGGGGAACAGGTTGTAGGCCTGAAAGACGAGGCCCAGGCGCCGCCGCGCGGGGACGGGATCGAGGCCGGGGACGGTGATCGGCTCGCCGTCGAGCAGGATGTCGCCGTCGTCGATCTCCTCCAGCAGGTCGATGCACCGCAGCAGCGTCGACTTGCCCGACCCCGACGCGCCGATCAGCGCGATCGCCTCGTGCTCGCCGACCGCCAGGTCAATCCCGCGCAGGACCTGGTTGTCCCCGTAGGCCTTGGTGACGCCGCGCAGCTCCAGGACCGCGGTCATCGCGGCCCGAAGGCCAGGACGCCGCCGCGCTCGCGGCGGCTGCGCGCCTGCAGGCGGTCGACGAGGCGTGTCGTCGGGATCGTCACGCACAGATACAGCGCGGTCGCGGCCAGCAGCGGCGTGTAGTTGAACTGTGACGCGGCGTAGATCTGAGCCACCCGGAACGCCTCCTGGGGGCCGATGATCGAGACGAGCGCGACGTCCTTCTGCAAGGCGAGGAAGTCGTTCATCAAGGGTGGAATGACCCGGCGTACCGCCTGGGGCACTACGACGTAGTGCAGCGACTGCGTCGGCGTGAGCCCCAGCGCCAGCGCCGCCCCCGCCTGGCTGGGGTGGATCGACTCCAGGCCGGCGCGAAGCACCTCTGATACGTACGCCGAGTAGCAGAGGGTCAGGGCGATTCCGCCGAGCACCGTGGGGTTGGTGGGAACGCCGCTGAGGTCCAGCGCCGGCACCGCGAACCCGATGATGTAGACGAGCAGGATCGTCGGGATCCCGCGCATGACGTCGACGTAGATGACCGCAAGCACTCTGAGCGGGAACAGGACTGGGGCGTTGATCGTGCGGATGAGCGCGATGACCAGCCCCAGCACGAGCACCGCCACCTCGACGACGAGGAAGAGCTTCACGTCCAGCCAGAAGCCGCTCAGGATGCTCGGAAACGACGTCTTGAAGACGCTGGCGGAGAAGAAGTCCTCGCGGACGGTCGGCCAACCCGGGCTTGTCAGCACATACGTCACCAGCCCGCCGATGACGACGATCGTGGAGATCGTGGAGATCGTGATCGAGCGCCGCGCCCGTCGCCGGTGCTCGCTGGCGCGGTCCTGCTTGGTGGTGAGGGTGGGGAGCGCGCTCACTCGGCCGTGCCAGCCCGTGGTGGGGCTTAGTGCAACTCGGGCACGTTGGCCGCCGACGCGATCCAGCGCTTGTTGAGCGCCGCGAGCGTGCCGTCGGACTGCAGGGCGTTGACTGCCTGGCTGATGCAGGGGGTGAGCTTCGAGCCCTTGGTGAGCAGGACGCCCCAGTTGTCGCCGCCCGGGGCAGTGAACTGCCCGGCGATCGTGCTGTGCTTGATCTCGCTGATGAGCTCGAACGCGGTGGCCAGGTCCACGACGATCGCGTCGACGCGGTGGATCTTGAACGCGGCCACCACGTCGTTGGAGGTGTTGAACACGTCGGGCTGGGAGGTCGGCTTGATCACCTGGTTGACCGCATCCAGGCTGGTCGTGCCGATCTGCACGCCGATCTTGGCGCTTTGCAGCGCCGCCAGCGACGTGACATGCGCGTACTTGGAGTCCGAGCTGACGATGATCCCCTGCGGGTTGGTGTAGTACGGCGCCGAGAAGTCCACCGCCTTCTCGCGCGGCTTGGTGATCGAGATCTCGTTGATGTCGAAGTCAAAGGACTTGGGACCCGGGGCGTAGGAGGAGTCAAACGGCTCGGTCACCCACTTGACCTCGCTGTTGCTGAAGCCGAGCTTGCTCGCGATCGCGTATGCCACCGCGCTCTCAAAGCCCTTGCCGTTGGCGGGCTTGTTGTCTTCGAAATACGGCGGGTAGGCGGGAGAGTCGGTGGCCACCGTCAGCACGCCTGGGCTGTGCAGCGCCAGGGTGGACTTGCTGCACGTCGTCGCCGCCGCCGATGAGGTCGCCGCCGATGTCGCGCTGCTCGTCGCTGCCGGCGCGGAGCCGGACGTCGACGAGCTGCTCGAACTCGAACTGCCGCACGCGGCGATCAGGACGCCGGCGAGGGCCGGCAGCAGGACGGTGGAGAGTCGGCGCGCCCGGAGCAAGGCGCACAATCTACACCCGGGCTGTGGCGGGCTGCCCGGGGCGCCCCGGGGAGGGTGCGCCGAGCCTTGCGTTGGGCGCGCCGTCCCTGAGATAGTGGGCCCACCAGGCTCGGCTCGAGGGCCGGGTCACAACACGAAGGGGGCCTGACCATGGCCGATCGCCTGCTGCTTCTCAGTTGGGGTGCGTCCGTTCGAGGTCGGGAGGAGCGTGGCCTCGAGGTGTTCAACGAGGCGCTGGGGTATTACGGCCGTCTGCAGCAGGACGGCCGCCTCGAGTCGTTCGATGTGGTGTTGCTGGCGCCGAACGGCGGGGTTGACGGGTATATGGAGTTGCGCGGGACCGCCGCACAACTGGCCGCGGTCCGCGAGGACGCGGTGTTCCGCCGTCTCCTGGTGGACGCCGCCATGATCGTCGACGACCTGCGGCTCACCGACGGCTACTGCAACGAGGGGATCGCCGAGGCGATGGGCATCTACCAGGAGGCCATCGCCGGCGTGCCTCAGGACTGAGGTCGCTGGGGACCTGGGCGCTCCGCGGTCCGACGGCCACGGAGCGCCCGGCACCGGCGCCCGGGCGCGGGCCGGGCCCCTACGATGGTGGTGGTGAGGCCCCGCCCCAATTCGGGTATCTGCAGCGCAGGCGCGCCCTCACCCCTACCGCGCGCCGCCGGCACGATGACCCACGACGAGTTGCGTATCCACCTAGCCGCTTCGGTGGCGGCCTCCCGGCCGGCCGAACTGCGCGAGATGACCTCACGGATCGTCTGCGCCTGCTGGCCGGGCGGGCACGCGGACCGCTTCCATCCCGCCGCGCGGGCGTGGCTTCGCTACTGGCGACCCGAGCGGGTCGGAGCCGAGCTCCCCGCCTGCTCGTGCGCGAGCGGCCGCTGCGCGGTATGCAACTGAGCCTGCGGTGCGTGGCGCGGCTTCGGTGGCTCGTCGCGGCGCTCGCGGTGTGCGCCGCTCTCGCAGCCTGCGGCGGGTCTCAGCCCTCCGACAGCTCTCCAGCCCCTGACGCCGCGGCGGTTGGGGCCCTGCCCCAGGCCCATCCGCAAGCGGTCGAGCCCGCGGCGGGCGCGCACGCGGCGTCGTCCGCCGGCGGGGGCGAGATCGTCGGCGACCCCACCGCGCACGCGCCGCCGCTGGCGCAGATCAAGAAGGAGCTCAAGCAGCTCAACCTGTGCGGCGGCGCGGTCTCGAGCGCGGACGCAGCCCCCGTCGTCCAGGCCTCGGGCCCCGGCTTCGTCGCCGACCCCGGGACCATCCAGAGCGTCGGCCAGCTTCCCGTCCTCACCGCACGCCTGAACCAGCTGGCTCAGGCGCTGGGGGTCGTCGTCTACGGCATCAGCGGCTACCGGACGCCGGCTCACAGCGTCGCCGTCGGCGGCTTCGCCGATGACCCGCACACCAAGGGCGAGGCCGAGGACATCGGCGTCAACAGCCTCCTGCGCTCCAGCGCGGCCAGGATCACCGAGGCCCAGCTCGCCCAATACGGGCTCTATCGCCCGTTTGACCCCTCCGACAACCCGGACAACACCGAGGTCAACCACATCCAGCTCATCCCGTCGGGCGGCCCGCTGTCGGTGGCGCAGTCCACCGCCAGCTTCGACCCGGACCCGAGCTGCAAGTAGCGGACCGGGCGGTGCACCCGGCGCCACACGGGGCCGAGCGTGGATTACCGCGTTCCGGTCTGTTGGCCGCGGGCCGATCTGCCGATTATTGCCTGCATGGGTATGCAGTCCGCCACCGACGCCCGCGCGCAGATCATCGAGGAGCAGTTCTGGGCCGTCGTCGCCAACATCCCCGGCGCGGTCTACCGCTGTGCCTGCCAGGACGACTGGCCGATCCGCTTCATCAGCGATCACATCGAGCTGCTCTGTGGCTACCCCGCGGCCGATTTCGTCGACAACGCCGTGCGGACCTACGGCTCCATCATCCACCCGCACGACCGCCCCTCCGTGGCCGAGGAGATCGATCGCGCTCTGCAGGTGGGAGCGCCCTATGCGCTCCAGTACCGGGTCTTGCACGCCGACGGGACCGTGCGGTGGATCTCCGAACGCGGCCGCGCGATCCTGGGGGATTCCGGCGAGCGGCTATGGCTGGACGGCGTTCTGCTCGACGTCACCGAGCAGGTGCTGGCCGAGCAGGACCGCGACCGCGCCGAGGCCGCGCTGCGCCAGCAGGCTGAGCTCAACCGCCACCAGGCGCTGCACGATTCGCTCACCCAGCTGCCCAACCGTGTCCTGTTCCAGGATCGCGTCGGACAGGTGATCCGTGCCGCCGAGCGCGACGACGCCGGGGTTGCGGTGATGGTGATGGACCTCGACCGCTTCAAGGAGATCAACGACACGCTCGGCCACGCCAGCGGCGACCGGCTCCTGGTGGAGGCCGCCCACCGTCTGCGCGCCACGCTGCGCGACGCCGACACGATCGCCCGGCTCGGCGGCGACGAGTTCGCCATCCTCCTCCATGACGGCTCGCCCGGCGCCGTCGCCGGTGCCGCCCGGCGCATCCACACGGCCTTCGCGGACCCGTTCTGGCTCGATGGACTGCCGGTGCAGATCGAGGCCAGCATCGGCGCCGCCACCTATCCCGAGCACGCCGCCGACGTCGCGGGCCTCATCCAGCGGGCCGACATCGCGATGTACGTGGCCAAGCGCGCCAACTCGGAGTGGGAGCTCTACGACCACAGCCAGGACGGCCACCAGCCCCAGCGGCTGTCGCTCATCTCCGAGCTGCGCCGCGCCATCGACGAGCACGAACTGGTGCTCCACTACCAGCCCAAGCTCGAGCTGCGCTCCCTGCGCGTCAACTCGGTCGAGGCGCTCGTGCGCTGGCAGCACCCGACGCGCGGCCTCGTCGGGCCCAACGAGTTCATCGACGTGGCCCAGGAGACGAGCCTGATCAGGCCGCTGACGCTCTACGTGATCGACGAGGCACTGCGCCAGTGCGGGGCCTGGCTGCAGGATGGGCTCAGGCTTGCGGTCGCGGTGAACGTCTCGACGCGCAACCTGATCGACCTGGCCTTCCCCGAGCAGGTCGGAGCCCTGCTGGCCAAGTGGGGGATCGGGCCCGAGCTCCTTGAGCTGGAGATCACCGAGTCGGCGATCGTCGCCGACATGTTCCGGATGCGCGGCGTGCTCGAACAGCTGGGCGCGATGGGGCTGAGCCTCTCGGTCGACGACTTCGGCACCGGCTACACCTCACTCGGCTATCTGCGCCGCCTGCCCATCACCGAGCTCAAGATCGACCGCTCGTTCGTCACCCACATGGCCACCTCCGAGGAGGACGCCGTCATCGTGCGCTCCACCATCGATCTGGGGCGCAACCTCGGCCTCGGGGTCGTGGCCGAGGGCGTGGAGGACATCGAGGTGCTCGAGGCGCTGCGCCAGCTCGGCTGCGACGTCGCCCAGGGGTACCTGATGAGCCGGCCGATCCCGGCCGACGAGCTCACCGCCTGGTTGAGCACCTTCACGGCTCGGTCAGCGTTGGCTCGGCGAGCATCGCCTCGGTGAACTGCACCGCGGCGGCGGTGCTGTGCAGGCGCCACAGCAGCAGGCCGCGCTCGAACCCCTCGGCGGCGTCCGCGGCGCCGGCGAGACGCTGCGCCAGCGTGGCGAACTGCTCGCGCTGAGCGCGCAGCAGCGGCGCCGGGTCGCCATCGCGCCGGCTGAGGAAGAGGAGCTTGAGCATCAGCAGTGAGCGAGCGTCGCGCACGTGCTCGACCGGCTGTTTCAGCCATTCGGCCAAGCGGCGGCGGCCCTCGGTGGTGGGCTCGAAGATGGTGCGCTGCGGTCCGGACTCGCTGCGCAGCGTCGCCACCGGAGTGATCAGCGCCAGGCGCTGCAGCATCTCGAGCGCCCGGTAGACGAGCGGGCGCCGCATGTCCCACACCCGGCCCACCTCGCCGCCCGTGGCCATCGCGCGCGCCAGCGCGAACCCATGGGCGGGCTCCTCGTCCAGCAGGGCGAGAATCGCCCACTCGCCGGCGGTGAGCTGGTTGCGGGGCCGCGGCATGGGTGGGACACGCTAGCCCCATCTGCGCCTTGCGAGCTATTCAAAAAATGGACTAGCGTGGAGGGGCCATCACACCAGAAGGGCGCCTTTGACGACGTCGTCGCCGGCGTGGCCGAGGCGGCCAAGAGCATCAAGGTGGCCCCGGGGACCGACCCCGAGTCCCAGATGGGCCCGCTCATCTCCGACGAGCAGTTCCAGAAGGTGCTCGGCTACCTCGACTCCGGCCAGAGCGCGGGCGCCGAGGCGGTTGTGGGCGGAGGCAAGGCGTCGGACCGCGGTTACTTCGTGCAGCCGACGATCCTGACCAACACCAGCAACGACATGAACGTCGTCCGCGAGGAGATCTTCGGACCGGTGGTGTGCGCCATCCCGTTCGATGACCCGAGCGAGATCGTTCCGGTCGCCAACGACACCAACTACGGCCTCGCCGCCGGGGTGTTCACGCGCGACATCTCCAAGGCCCACCGGACGGCCAAGCGCCTGCGCGCCGGCACCGTCTGGATCAACACCTACCACGTCTTTGACGCCGCGATGCCGTTCGGCGGCTACAAGGAGTCGGGCTGGGGACGTGAGATGGGCAGCCAGGTGCAGTGGCGCGGTCCGCATGCGGCGACGCTGCGCCGCCGCTATGGCGGCGTGAACGCCGCGTGGGGGAGCTCGGCCCCGCCCCGCAGGGTCAGTAGCCCGGCGCCCCCGCTCCCGGCCAGCCGGTGGCGGCGGGTCGGTAGTGTCCACGCCCCGTGAGCGCAGAGGAGATCTGGATCTGTCCCGCCTGCGGTGCCAACTACCCGCCGGCCGCGTCCGCGCCGGAGCGCTGCCCGATCTGCGAGGACGAGCGCCAGTGGGTCCCGCCCGCCGGCCAGAGGTGGACGACGATGGCGCAGCTGGCCGCAGACGGCTGCCACTGTGTCGTCCGCGAGGTGGAGCCGGGCCTGATCGGGATCGTCTCCGAGCCAGGTGTCGGGGTGGGTCAGCGCGGGCTGCTCATCCAGACGCCGGAGGGCAACCTGCTGTGGGATCCGCCCCCGTTTCTTGACGACGCGGCGATCGAGGCGGTGCGCGCCGCCGGAGGCCTGCGCGCCGTCAGCTCCAGCCATCCCCACATGTACGGGGCAGCGGTGGAGTGGAGCCACGCCTTTGACGCCGAGATCCTGCTCGTCGAGGTCGACGCTCCCTGGCTGCGGCGCCCCGACCCCGCGGTGCGCACGTGGTCGGGCGTGTCCGAACCGCTACCGGGCGTCACGTTGGTGCAGTGCGGCGGGCACTTCCCCGGCAGTTCGGTGGCGGTGTGGTCGGCGGGCGCCGACGGCCGGGGAGCGATCATGACCGGCGACACGATCATGGTCACGCCCGGGGAGGACCGCGTCTCGTTCGTCTACAGCGCCCCGGTCCGCCTGCCCCTGGCCGAGCCGGCCGTGCGCGGCATCGTGGCGGCGCTCGAGCCCTACGCGTTTGACCGGATCTACGGCGGCTGGTGGAGCCCCGCGATCCGCCGCGACGGCAAGGCCGTCCTCCAGCGCTCCGCCGAGCGCTACATCGAGCTGCTCACCACCCAGGCCGCCCCGCCACCCCCACCCCCGAGCCTCACCCAAGTAAACTTATGAGTTTACTTGCAGGCGGGCTGAGCGCCTGCCCCGAACCCAATTGACGACGCGATCCGGAGGTGTGACATGAAGACAGAGTTCTCCGAGGGCGACTACGACATCCACCTTGACGACAAGTTCGGCCATCTCGCGCTCATCGACGTCGACGCCGAGGCCGCCGCCCACGAACCCTGGTTCAACCAGACCCTCACCAGCGTCAACGACTCCGTCGTCCGCCTCGGCGTCATCGAGGGTGACTTCCATTGGCACAAGCACGACGACACCGACGAGTTCTTCATGGTCCTCGACGGTGAGCTGGTGATCGACATCGAGGATCGGGACTCGGTCCGGCTCGCGCGCCATCAGAGCTACACCGTGCCGCGCACGGTCATGCACCGCACGAGCGCGCCCGTGCGCACGGTCATCCTCATGGTGGAGGCGGCCGGCGTGGCGCCGACGGGGGACGATCCGCCGGCGAGCTGATCCGTTGCGGGGGCCCGCCCCGGCCAAGGGGGCCTTGGGGCGAACGTCAGCTGCGGCCATCGAGGGTGGATTTGGGTGGCCGCGACGGGACGTGCCTCGACTTATGCACCGTATGCGGGCTTATTTTTCCCCCGGGCGGCTCCAGGGGGCCCCGGGCGCGACCGCGCGTCAGGTCTCGATCGGCTCCAGCATCCGGTGCGGCGACCGAAGCACCTGGGACACCGGGTCATCTCGCATCGGCTGGTAGCCCCGCCGGCGCTCACTGATCAAGTCCTCCGGCCGGGGCGTGACGTCGCAGGTCTCGCACCGGCCGCTGTCGCTCAGCCGCGTCCCGCACGCCGCGTGGCGGAAGACCCGGCTGTTGGGTCGCCGGTGCTTGCCGCCCCACACCAACAGGGAGTGGATCACCGGCCACAGCTCACGGCCGCTGTCGGTGAGCTCGTAGAGATGGCGCCCGGAGTGCGCCGGGTCAGCAACCCGGGCGAGGATGCCGTCCTGCACCAGCCCGTTGAGCCGGTCTGACAGAACCGCCTTGGGGATGTCCAGGTGGGCCTGGAAGTCGTTGAAGCGGCGCACGCCGTAGAACGCGTCGCGGACGATCAGCAGCGTCCAGCGCTCGCCTACCGCCTCCAGGGCCCCGGCGATCGAGCAGTCCTGTCGTTCGTAGGTTTTTCCAAGCATTGCGAGAGAGATTCTAGCAGCGTGGGTCTGATCACTGAACCCGATCCATGGTAGCCTCGGTTCGGTCATCGAACCACGACGAGGAAAGGAGCCACCGGTGAGCGCGGCTCGGGTCCAGATCAGAGCGAGTGCGATGGGCGCGACGCGCACCGAATGGGTACGCGCCGGGCTGGCGCTGTTCGGCGCAGCGTGGGGGTCCAACCAGTTCACGCCGATGCTCCTCGTCTACCACGCACAGCTCGGCCTGTCGACGGGCACGCTGGAGGCGCTCTTCGGCGTCTACGCCCTCGGGCTCATCCCCGGGCTGCTCGTGGCCGGCCCCGTGTCTGACGCGCGCGGGCGGCGTCCGGTGATCCTTGCCTCCGCGGTCTTCTCTCTCGCCGGGTCGGTGGCGCTTGTCCTGGCCGGCGACAGCGTGGCGCCCCTGTTTGTCGGGCGCTTCCTCATCGGCATCGGCAGCGGCGCCGCATTCGGCGCCGGGACGGCGTGGCTGCGCGAGCTCTCGCGCCCGCCCTACGGCGACGCGACCGACCACGGCGCCGCCCGCCGGGGCGCGGTCGCCATGACCTTCGGCTTTGCCGCCGGCCCGCTCGTGGCGGGCCTGCTCGCCCAATGGGCGGGAGACCCGCGCGTCGTGCCCTACCTGCCGCACCTGGTGCTCATGCTGGCCGTGCTCGCCATCGTCCCGGGCGCTCCGGAGACCGTGGCCCGCGGCGGCGCGAGTGCGATCGGACGGGCACTGCCCAGCTTGCGCCAACCACGCTTCTACCGGGTGGTGGCGCCGATGGCGCCGTGGGTGTTCGCCGCTCCCGCGGTCGCCTTCGCCCTGCTGCCGACTGTTGTCGGCGCCGCTCATGCCACCGACGGCATCGCGCTGACCGCCGTCGTGGCGACGGCCACGGCCCTGGCGGGGGTCCTCGTGCAGCCGGTGGCGCGGCGCCTGGACGCCCACGCCTCGGGCAACCGCGCCGCCACCTTGGGCCTGGCGGTGATGGTGGCCGGACTCGTCCTCAGCGCGGTGACCGCGCACGCGCAGCACACCTGGCTGCTGGTCCCGAGCTCGATCGTGCTCGGCATGGGCTACGGCCTCTGCCTGGTGGCGGGCCTGGTCGAGGTCCAGCGCCTGGCACACCCCGAGGCGCTCGCCGGTCTCACAGCCATCTACTACGTCCTCACCTACCTCGGATTCGCCGTGCCCTACCTCCTGGCGCTGGCCGCGCACCTGACCGGCTACACCGCGCTGCTGCTCATCACCGCGGGCCTGGCGCTGGTCACCGCGCTGTGGGTCAGCCTCCAGCGCCGGCCAGCGACCGGATGAAGCGGCCGGACTCTGCGCAGCGGTCGGTGTAGCCGAGCGCGCGGTAGAAGCCGTGGGCGTCGTCGCGGGAGCGCAGACTGGTCACCTCGACGGTGACGCAGCCGTGCGCGGCGGCCCAGCGCTCGACGGCGGCCATCAGCTGCCGGCCCACGCCGGTCCGGCGATGCCCCGCGCCGACGCTCAGGGCGACGACGCGGGCGAAGGCCTCGGGGCGCTCGAAGTAGGGCACGCGGTGCACGGCCGCGAAGCCCGCCACGCCACCGCCGGCGTCGGCGTCGGCGTCGGCGACCAGCACCTCGCCCTGAGCCTCGGCCGCCCACGTCAGCAGCTGCGCCGCGGCCGCATCGCGGTCGTGCGGGTAGCCGAGCTCGGTGAGCAGGTGCGCGATCGGCTCGGCGTCGCGGGGGCCGGCGAGGCGGATGCGCTCGCCATAAGCCGGCGGACTGCGGTACTCGGGCTCCAGCAGGCTCATCGTCACGCCGTCCCACCGGCCGTCTGAGCCGAGGGTCGAGTCGCGCGCGACGCCTTCCACGATGAACCCGACCGCGCGATAGGTGGCGATGGCCGGCGCATTGAACGTGTAGACCATGAGCTGGAGGCGATGGAGGCCCAGCTCGTCGAAGCTGTGGCGAACGGTCGCGCGCATGAGGGCGATGCCCAGTCCGCGCCCACGCTGGTCCGGGGCGACGGCGACGCGGCCGACGTGGCCGAGGCCGTGATGGTGCTGGGCCTCGATCAGGACGTGGCCCACCATCTCGCCGGTGTCGTCGATCCCGGCGAGCAGCCCTCCGGAGTCGGCGCGGGCGGCGAGGTCGCGCAGCAGCTGGCCGTGGTCAAGTGGCCAGGTGAACGATCGCGCGCCCGACCACTGCCACAACGCGTCAGAGCTGTCGATCCAGGTCAGCAGTCGCTCGCAGTCGGCGGGCGCCAGCGCGCGCAATGTCAGCATCGGCGGGGCGGGGCTGCTGGTCACGCGGCCCACGATGCCAGCTCGGCGATGAGCGCACAGGTGCACAAGCGCGGGTGGGGTTAACCCCACCGGCGAGTCGGGGGTGCGCCGCGGCGCATCCACCTCCGCTCCCCAGCGACACACCGAACCCCCACCGGCAGGCTGGCGGGCATGAGAAATCCACGCGTCGCATCCCAACCTCGCAGTGCGCCGGCCGGGCGTCTGGCCCGGGCCGTGAGTGCCATCTCAGGCGCCTCGGCGCGCCACCCCAAGACCATCGTGGCCCTGTGGCTGGTCCTGATCGCCGGCTGCATCTTCGCCGGCGCCGCCGCGGGGACCAAGACCCTCTCCAACGCGGGCTCGGGCACAGGTGAGTCGGCTCGCGCCGACGCTGCGCTGTCCACCGCCCACCTGAACTCGCCGGCCATCGAGAGCGTGCTCGTCCGCTCAGGCAGCCCGCGGACCACCGCCGCGGCGGTGTCCGCGCTCCAAACGCGCGCCCGGCACCTGCCGAGCGTCGCCTCTGTCCAGGGGCCGCGCAACGTCCCCGCCCTCTCGCGGGCCGGCGGGCGTCTCCAGCTCGTGCAGGTCACGCTGCGCGGCGACCCCGACCACGCCGACGAGCACGTCGCCCCGCTCCAGCGTGTCGTCGCGTCCGTCGGCGCGTCGCACCCCGGCACCACGGTCCAAGAGGCGGGCGAGGGCTCCGGCGGGCATGCCATCAACCAAGTGGTCAACCATGACCTCAGCCACGCCGAACTCATCTCCCTGCCGATCACGCTGCTCATCCTCATCGTCGCCTTCGGCGCGCTGGTGGCGGCCTTCGTGCCGCTGCTGCTCGGCCTGACCTCCGTCGCGGGCGCGCTGGGCGCGATCGGCCTCATCTCGCAGATCGCCCCCGAGGGCCAGTCGACCGGCCCGGTCGTGGTCCTCATCGGACTGGCCGTCGGCGTCGACTACTCGCTGTTCTACATTCGCCGCGAGCGCGAGGAGCGGCGCGCGGGCCGTGACGGCCACGCCGCGCTGACCGCGGCGACCGCCAGCGTCGGCCGCGCGATCGTCGTCGCTGCGTTGACCGTCATGGTCGGGCTCGCCGGCCTGCTGTTCACCGGCCTGGGCGTGTTCACCTCGATGGCCCTGGGCGCGATCCTGGTCGTGGCGATCGCCGCCGTCGGCTCGGTCACCGTCCTGCCGGCGGTGCTGGCGCTGCTCGGCGACCGGATCGACCGCGGACGTCTATGGCCGCGCCGGCGCCGTCGCAACGCCGAGGCACCCGGGGCGTGGCAGCGCCTGGCGACGGTCGTCACCGCCCGCCCCGCGGCGTCGCTGCTGGTCACCGTGGCCGCATTGGCGGCGCTGTCGATCCCCGTGCTGAGCATGCGGACCGGCGATCCCGGCGTGCGCGACCTGCCCGTCCAAAACTCCGTTCGGGTGGCCGACGAGGCCATCGATCGGGCCTTCCCCGGCACGCCCAGCGACGCCGAACTTGTCGTCACCGGACACCATCTCGATCGTCCCGCGGCGCAGCGCGCTATGCGGGCCCTCGGCCGCCGCGCCGAGCGCGTGACCGGTGGCCACGGGTCGGTGAGCATCGACGTGGCCCGCGACGGGTCGACCGCAGACGTGTCGGTGCCGTTCCCCAACGTCTCGCTGCCGGACCAACAGCGCATCGTCGCCAGCCTGCGTCACACCGTCGACGGCACGCTGGGGCTGCCCGGCAGCAAGGTCATGCTCACCGGCGACGCCGCGGGCAACGCCGACTTCTCCGGCCGGCTGACCACGATCACGCCGCTGGTGATCGCGGGCGTGCTGGGCCTGGCTTTCGTCCTGCTCGTCGCGGCCTTCGGGTCGCCGGCGCTCGCGGCATCGGTCATCGGGCTCAACCTGCTCTCGGTCGGTGCCTCGTTCGGGATCCTCGTCGAGGTCTTCCAGCACGGCGTGGGCGAGCGGCTGCTGGGCTTCACCTCGGACGGCGCGATCGTCGAATGGCTCCCGCTGTTTGCCTTCGTGCTGCTGTTCGGGCTCTCGATGGACTACACGGTCCTCATCCTCGAGCGCGTGCGCGAGGAGCGACGTCGCGGGCTCGACGCCCGGGCCGCCGCGGTGCGGGCGCTGGGTGCGACCGCGGGGACGGTGACGAGCGCGGCCGCGGTGATGATCGGGGTGTTCTCCATCTTCGCCACGCTGGGGCTCCTGGAGTTCAAGCAGCTCGGCTTCGGCCTCGCCGTCGCCATCCTGCTCGACGCCACCATCGTCCGAGCCGTGGCGCTGCCGGCCGCCGTCACCCTTCTGGGGCGGCGGTCGGCGCGGCGCCAGCGGGCGTTCGCGCCCGTGGCAGAGCCATCGGCGCTGCGATGATGTGGACTTGGGAGCCAGCGGTCATGCGTAGCCCTCACTCTCAGGTCGCCGAACGCACCGGCAGCACGCTGCTGGGCGCCGAGGTGACCCTGTCAGTGGTGTGCTGCCTGGCCGTCACCATCATCTGGGCCGCGACCGGGGGGCCGTTCTGGCCGGTGTGGGTGTGGTCGAGCCTCGCCCTGCCGATCGCGCTCCAGGTGGCGTGGCGGCGGGCGTGGGCGCAGCCGCGGGGACCGCGCCGACGGCTGGCGATCCAGGGCGCGATCTCCGGCGTCCTGGTGGCTATTGCGTGCATCGTCTGGGCGATCGCCGGCTTCGGCTACTTCTGGCCGGTGTTCCCGGCGGTCGGCCTGGCCATGGCCTTCGCCCTGCACGCGGTGTTCTACTCGCCCCGGCAGACCGACCTCAGCGCGCGCGTCGACGAGCTGACCCGAACCCGGCGCGGCGCGCTGGACGTCCAGTCAGCGGAGCTGCGCCGCATCGAGCGCGACCTCCACGACGGCGCCCAGGCGCGGCTGGTGGCGCTGACGATGCAGCTCGGCCGTGCCGAGGCCCGCCTCGAGGACCGGCCCGAGACCGCGCAGCTCATCCGCCAGGCTCGCGAGGAGGCCACGGCCGCCGTCGCCGAGCTGCGCGACCTCGCCCGCGGCATCGCCCCGCCGGTGCTCGCCGACCGCGGCCTGGTGGCCGCGGTCGAGGCACTGGCCCAGCGCTCCGGAATCGACACCACCGTGGAGAGCAAGCTCGACGCAACGGCTCGCACCCGTCGTGGAGTCCGCGGCGTACTTCGTCACCGCCGAGGCGCTGACCAACGCCGTCAAGCACGCGCCGGGCGCGTCGGCGCGGATTACCATCCGCCGCGCCGGGCCACGCCTGGTGGTGGAGGTCGCCGACAACGGCCCGGGCGGCGCCGACCCTCGCGGCAGCGGGCTCAGCGGGCTGCGCCAGCGTGTGGAGGCGCTGGACGGGACGCTGGACGTCGACTCGCCCGAGGGCATCGGCACGACCATCCGGGCGGTGCTGCCATGCGAGTCGTGATCGCCGAGGACTCGGTGCTGCTGCGCGAGGGCATCGTCGCGCTGCTGCAGGAGTACGACATCGAGGTGGTGGCCCAGGCCGACGACGGCGATGGACTGCTGCGGATCGTCGCCGGGCACAAGCCCGATCTGGCCATCGTCGACGTGCGCCTGCCCCCGACGTTCACGGACGAGGGCATCCGCGCCGCCCTGGAGGCGCGGCGCCGGTATCCCGACCTGTCGGTGCTCGTGCTCTCTCAGTACGTGGAGCCGGTCTACACCGGCGAGCTGCTGGCCTCCGGGGAGAGCGGGGTCGGGTACCTGCTCAAGGAGCGCGTCGGCGAGGTGCGCACCTTCCTGGACGCAGTGCACCGCGTCGCCGACGGCGGCACCGCGCTGGATCGCGAGGTCATCGCCTCGCTCGTGCGCGCGCAGGCGGGTGGCGGAGATGAGCCCCTCGCCGAGCTGACCCCGCGCGAGCGTGAGACGCTGTCACTCATCGCCCAGGGCCGTACCAACGCGGCGATTGCGCGTGAACTGGTGATCACCCTCGGCGCCGTGGAGAAGCACGTCACCAATATCTTCGGAAAGCTCAACCTCCCGGCCACCGACGACGATCACCGTCGCGTCCTGGCCGTGCTGGCTTACCTGGGGGCAGGCACTAAACTCGCGCCATGAGCCTGGAGGAGCACAGCATCGAGACGGCAGGCGAACGATGCGAGGAGTGCGGCGCGCAGCTGACCGCGGCGGAGCTCGAGGCGGTCCTCGAGTCCGGCGGGCCGGCGCTGTGCGCCGTCCACGCGGCCGAGGATGAGCCCGGCCTCGCCGCCGACGAAGAGTTCGGCGACGAGTAGGCGGTCGTCGCGGCATGGCCGGCGGCCGGGCCGATGCGCCCGGACCGCCGCAACCGTGTTCTCATTCCCGGCGCCGTACGCCGGACCGGCGCCTGCCTACTTGGCGGGTGCGCGCCGGTTGGCGACCGCGTTCTTGAGCGTGGCTCCGGCGGTGAACTTGGCGTTCTTGGACGCCTTGATCTTGACCGGCGCGCCCGTCTGAGGGTTGCGGCCGGTGCGCGCTCCGCGCTTGGCCACCGAGAACTTGCCAAAGCCGGTGATCGCCACCTCGTCACCCTTCTTCAAGGTCTTGGTGACGGTGGTGAGCAGCGAGTCCAGCGCGCGCGACGAGTCGGCCTTGGACAGCCCGCTGTCCTTGGCGATCGCGTCGATGAGTTCCGTCTTGTTCATCCTGTCTCCTTGCGTGAAACGTTGATTGGCGGGGGGCAGAGTAGCCGCATCGCAGGCGGACCGGAGCGAAGAGATGACACAGTGTCACGCGTGCCGGACCTCAAAGCTTGCAGAAGATGCCAGGGATGCCGCAAATTCGCCGTTCGGCACACCACAACGGGTCTGGCACCGCGCGCGGCATTCGCGGGAGGGTAGCTCGTAGCTCTAACCGTCGAGTTCTGGCAGCAGGTCAGCGATCGAGTCGACGATCCGGCCCGCCCGATATGGATGGCGCTCGGCATCCTCGCGCGTCGTCAGCCCACTCAGCACCAGGATCGTCTCCATGCCCGCCTCCAGTCCGGATACGACGTCGGTGTCCATCCGATCGCCGATCATCGCCGCCGTCTCGGAGTGTGCGTCGATGGCGTTGAGTGCCGAGCGCATCATCAGCGGGTTCGGCTTGCCGACGTAGTAGGGATCGATCCCGGTGGCGCGGGTGATCAGCGCCGCCACCGAGCCGGTGGCCGGGAGCGGCCCGTCGACTGACGGGCCCGTTGCATCCGGGTTGGTGGCGATGAACCGCGAGCCGGTCTCGATGAGGCGGATGGCCTGCGTGATGCGCTCGAAGCTGTAGGTGCGGGTCTCGCCCAGGACGACATAGTCGGGGCTGCGCTCGGTCAGCGTGTAGCCGGCGCTGTGCAATGCCGTCGTCACTCCGGCCTCGCCGATGACGAACGCCGAGCCGCCGGGCCGCTGATCTTGCAGGAAGCGCGCGGTGGCCAGCGCCGAGGTCCAGATTCTGTCCTCGGGCACATCGATCCCGCTGGCGCGCAACCGCGCGGCCAGGTCACGCGGGGTGTAGATCGAGTTGTTGGTGAGCACCAGGAAGCGCGTCCCGTTGGCCCGTAGGCGCGCCACGAACTCGTCCGCGCCGGGGATGGCGTGCTCCTCGTGCACCAGTACGCCGTCCATGTCCATCAGCCACGAGTGGATCTCCCGGTGAGACATCAGAGAAGACTGTGACAGGCAACCGTCCGCGCCGTAGTGTGGGCGAGATGAGGTGGCTGCGGTGGGTGATCGTGGTGCTCGGGGCGCTCGCGCTGGCAATGGTGGCCATGGGCGCGGGGGGCGCGGGCCCGGGGAGCGCGGGTAGCGCGCGGGCCAACCGCCGGGCCGCGGAGCGCGACGCCGCACAGTTGTTCGCGCACGTCGTGCTGCCCGCCGGCGCGACCGTATCGGCCGGCGAGCCCGCCGGCGACCACCATTACCTCTCACGACCAGGGCAGGTCCCGGCAGCGGTCAACGTCACTGACCGGCACGGCTGGTGGACCGTGCCCGAGGATCCGGCCCTCGTCAGCGCCTTCGTGGGCAGGCATCAACCCAAGGGCACCCATGGGGTGATCGGGGGCGTCGGTGACGGTCCGCAGTTCTCGACGGAGTCGGTGGCGTTCGAGCTTGCCTCGACGGGTCGGGCAGTGGGAACGCGATGGCTTGTCGTCGCGATGACCAACCTTCCAGGCGACCAGACCGGAGTCCGGGTCGACGCTGAAGTGCAATGGCTCATCCCCCGCCCGCCAGGCGAGCGGATCCCGTCCTCGGCCCGCGTCCTCGAGGTGACGGTCAGGCGCCCGCACCGCCCGCCCATCAGCGAGGTCTCGGTCACCCGGGTCGCGCAGGTGCGCCGCATCGCGTCGCTGATCGACGGCCTGAAGACCGAGCAGCCCGGCGCGCTGGACTGCACCGGGAGGGCCGATGACCCGGTCATTACGTTCACCTTCAGCGCCGCGGAGGGCGGACGAGTGCTGGCTCGCGCCACGCAGATCGTCGACGGCGGCGCCGGCCGCACACAGTGCGAGCCGATGACGCTCACCGTCAGGGCCCGTCCCCAGACGCCGCTGCTGGGCGGCGCGGGAGTGGTCCGCGACGCCCAGCGTCTCCTTGGCATCCGGGTGCCTCGCGGCTAGGCGGCCGTCGCCCTCAGCTCGTCGGCTGCGTGAGGTCGTAGAGGGTCTGGCCGCCGATCGTCACCGACTTGTAGTGGGCCTCGACCCAACTGGTGATTGCGTTTGACGAACCGCCGCGGGGACCGCCCCCGCCTCCCCCGCCACCGCCGCCGCCGGAGGCGAGGTAGTAGTGGATGTCGCCGGCCTTCACGTAGCTCTGGAACTGGGCCAGCGTCAGGTTGCCGCCCTCTCCGCTGAAGCCGCCGATGGCCATGACCGGCTCGCCGCCAGTGGCGAGCTCCAGCGATGCCGCCGACTGGGAGCCCGACGTCGCTGCCACCCACCGGTAGTTGCCGGCGTTGGCCTTGAGCGCCCGCGTGAGGGCCGCGCTCACGGTGGTCTGCCCGCCGGGCATGCCACCGGCGGCCGCGCCGCGCGACGCCGCGCCGCCGGTGCCCGCCGCCCGTGGGCGGCGCGCCACCGAAGCGGAACCCGCCCGGTGCGCTTCCGCCACCGAATCCCGAGCCGCTCGGCCTGCCGCCGGCACTCCTACTGGCCCCACCGGGCCGGCCGCCGCCACCGAAACCGCCACCGAGACCGCCGGCGCTCGCCGGCCCCGCCGACGGCACCGAGCCGGTGTGCGGCGTGGTGATCGTCTGCGCGGCATACGCCACCGGCCCGGCGACCGACGCCATAGCGCCGAGCACGACCGCGGCCACGGCCAGGCGAACCCGCAGCGGCCGCCACAGCGCCGAGACGACAAGCCCGGCCACCGCCACCGCGCCCGCAACGAGGATCGCGGTGCGCAGCCACGGCTCCCAGTCCGGCGTGCGGTCAAGCAGCGCCAATGACCAGCCGGCGCTCACGGCCACCCCGACCGCCGCGGCCACCCGGGCCCACGGGCTCTGGCGTCGCGCCCACAGCATCGCGCCGCCGATCGCCACCAGCGCCGCGATCGCGGGAGCCAGCGCCACCGTGTAGTAGGTGTGGATGATCCCGCTCGACAGGCTGAAGACGAGCGCGCTGACGATCAGCCAGCCGCCCCACAGCAGCAGTGCCGCGCGGGTGCGGTCGGTGCGCGGCGCCCGGCGCGTGGCGACCAGCCCAGCGCCGAGCGCCAGCAGGGCGGCAGGCAGCAGCCACGACGCCTGCCCGCCCATCACCGAGTCGAACAGGCGCAGCGCGCCGGTGGGACCGCTGAAGTTGCCACCGGCGCCGCCCCCGCCACCACCACCGCCCGGGCCGCCGCCGCCGAAGATGCGCCCAAGCCCGTTGTAGCCGGTGATGAGGTTGAGGATGCTGTTGTCAGAGGAGCCGTCGATCATCGGGCGCGAGCTCGCCGGCCACAGCGCGACGATCGCCACCCACCAGCCCGCGCTGACGACGATGGCCACGCCGCCCGCCAGCGTCTGCAGCATGCGCCGGCGCGGACCCGTCGGCGCCGCGACCAGGTACACCAGCACGAAGGCCGGTAGGACGAGGAACGCCTGCATCATCTTGGCCAGGAAGGCGAACCCGATCATCGTCCCCGCCGCCACCACCCAGCGCGTCCCGGCGCGTTCGAGCGCGCGGGTGAGGCAGTAGGCGGCGGCGACGAGCAGGAGCACCAGCAGCGCGTCGGGGTTGTTGAAGCGGAACATCAGCGCCGCCACGGGCGTCGCGGCCAGGAGCGCGCCTGCCGCCAGGCCCGCCCCCGCTCCGAACCAGCGCTTGACCGACGCGTAGAGCAGGGCCACCGCGGCGACGCCCTCCAGCGCCTGGGGGGCCAGCATGCTCCAGCTGCTGAAGCCGAAGATGCGGCCGCTGAGCGCCATCACCCACAGCGAGGCCGGTGGCTTGTCGACGGTGATGAAGTTCGAGGAGTCAAGCGAGCCGAAGAAGAACGCCTTCCAGCTCTTGGTGCCCGCCTGCACGGCGGCGGCATAGAAGCTGTTGGCGTTGCCGGAGGCGCTGAGGTCCCAGAGGTAGGCCACCGCGGTGACCAGCAGCAGGGTCGGCAGCGCCAGACGCTGCCAGTTGGCCGCCAGCCACGAAGAGGCGGCGGGCCCACGCAGGAAACGGACCCGCCCGCCCTCCCGCGCGGGGGCGGGCTGTCGGAGAAGACTCGTGCTCGGGTTCATGGCCAGCAGGTTCGGCGCGCCGCGTAAGCCGAGCGTGTGAAGCGCCGAAGGACTGCCGATGCGCTGCGTGAGACGCGCGTTACGGGTGGCGACTGGTGCCGCGGACGATCGCGTCGACGTCGCGGTGCCCGGCGCGGACGCCGATGCCCACCAGGTCGAGCTGCTCGGTGGCCACCGCGCGCACGGCGGCGCGGTTGTCCGCGTCGTTGCCGGTGACGAACATGTCGGCGGTGTAGATGGCCACGGGAACCTCCCGGCGGGCCGCACGCTCACGCAGCGTCCGTAGCTTCTCGCCTCCGGTCTCGAACACCAGCACCGGCTGCACCAACAGCGGCAGGTAGCGGGCACCATCGCCGTCGACATAGTCCTCGCCGATCGCCTCGGCGCCGGCCATGGCCGTCAGCCCGCTCATGAGAAACGCTGTCACGTTCAGGCGCTGCCAGGCGGCGAGGTCGTCGCGCACGACGATCGCGACCTTGGTGTCGAACTCGGCGACGGTCATGGTGCGCCGGATCTTCGCCGAACCGCGGTCGTGCGGGTCTTGAACGATGTTGCGGTCTTTGCCGCCGCGTACAGCGCGCGCATAGGCCGCGGGGCTCACGCCCACAGCGCGCTTGAACACCCGCGAGAGGTGGGGCTGGTCGGCGAACCCGCACGCCGCCGCCACCGCCGCGGCCGGCACGCCGTCGCCGAGCAGCCCGCGGGCTCGGTCGACACGCACCTCGCGCTGGAACGCGTGCGGGGTGAGCCCGTTCTGCTGGCGAAAGCGGCGCAGGAGCTCAAAGCGCGACAACCCGGCGACGGCGGCCAGGTCAGCCAGCGACACCGGCTGGTCCCAGCGCTCCTGCAGATACCGCCGCGCCCGGCGCACCGGGGCGTGCTCGCCGTGCTCGCGGCGTGACCTGCCCGACGCGCCGCGCAGGTGCGGGGTCAGGCCGGCGATCGCCTCGAGCACCGTCTCCTCCACCTGGAGCCCGGGCGGCTCCCCCGCCAGGGCCGCGTGCGCGCGCAGCAGTGCAGCCCGCAGGGCGGGGTCGCGGAACACCACCCAGCGCGCCGCCCGCGGCGCCGGCCCGTCGCGCTCGACCCAGTCAGACAGCACGCCCCGGCTCTACGTACAGGACCCTGTAGGCCCACCCTTCGGGCACGGCTGCCATCCCGGTATGCACCGCCTCGGGCTCGAGCACGAACAGCTCGCCGGCATCCGCGCGCTGGCGCGTGCTGTCGACCTCGAACCGCGCCGCTCCGCGCTGCACCACCGCGATCGTCCATGTGCGGTGCGAGTGCGGCCGGTAGGCGTGGTGCACGAAGCGTGCGTGCAGCGCCTCGATCCCGGCCAGACCCGGGGGACGGAAGTAGGTGGCGTACTCGACCGGCAGCCCCGCGGATTCTAAGACGCCGACCGGGGTCGACCGTCTAGCGCACCCGCCCTCCCGCGACCACCGGCTTGCGGTCACGGCCCCTCGGCATCTCTCGGGCCTCCACGTGGCGCACGAGCGCTCCGGTGTGCCGCTCGATCCGTTGGGGCAGCCCCGACCTCATCCACCGCGAGCCCCAGGAGGGGAGCGTGGAGACGATGATCTCGTCGAATTCTGCGGGGCTGTACACCTCCAGAACCGCGCGCAGGGGATCGGGGTCGCCGGCAATCGAGCGTACGTCGAGGCCGATCTCGCGCATGTGGGCGTCCATCTGATCGACCGCGCGCCGGCCCTCCAGGCCGCGGCCCACCGGGAGGACGAGCGTGAACTTCGCGGGGCGCTCCCCGTCACGCGCACGCATGGTCTCCTCCAGAGCGCCGGACATTGCGGTGCGGTTCGCGACGACAAGGATGTTCAGTTCTCGAGGCAAAGCGTCCTCCTCGCACTCGTATGGTGGTTCTCAACCGAGCCACGCCATGACCCAGGTGGCGATAGGTTGCTCCTGTGCCCCTGCGATCAACATGGCCCTGAGGCCAAATGCCGCCTCTCTCACGATCCCCTAACACTCGCGTCGCCGTGCTTGACGACTACCAGCGCCGTGCTCACAGCTATGCCGATTGGGCGTCGCTTGGCGATGACGTCGAGGTCGAGTTCCTCTCGGAGCCGATTCCCCAGGAGGAGCTCCCCGCGCGCCTTCACGCGTTCGAGATCCTCGTCCTCATGCGCGAGCGCACGCGCTTTGGCCGCGACGTGCTCTCACAGCTGCCCAACCTCCGGCTCGTCATCACCACCGGCATGCGCAACGCGTCGCTCGACGTCGAGTACCTGACTGAGCGCGGCATCACGGTCTGTGGCACCCAGTTCACTGGCGGGGAGCGACCAGGCGTCCCGAGCACCGTCGAGGTGGCCTGGGCGCTCATCCTCGCCGTGGCCAAGCGGGTCACGCAGGAGGACCGGTCGCTGCGCGCCGGCCGCTGGCAGCTGGACCTGCCCGCCAACCTCGCCGGCGCCACGCTGGGCCTGGCGGGTCTGGGCAACCTCGGCGCGTCCATGGTCGGCCCGGCCCGGGCGTTCGGCATGGAGGTGATCGCCTGGAGCCAGAACCTCACCGACGAGCGCGCCGCCGAGGTCGGGGTGCGGCGGGTCTCCAAGGACGAACTGCTCTCCGGCGCGGACTACCTCTCCATCCACCTGGTGCTCTCCGACCGCACCCGCGGTGTCATCGGGGGTCCCGAGCTGCTCCAGATGAAGCCGACCGCCGCGCTCATCAACACCTCGCGCGGCCCGCTGGTGGACGAGGCTGCGCTCGTGGCGGCACTGCGCGTCGGGGTCATCGCGGCGGCGGGGCTCGACGTCTATGACCAGGAGCCTCTCCCCGCCGGGCACCCGCTGAGCATGCTGCCCAACGTCGTGCTGCTGCCCCATCTCGGCTACGTGTCGGAACTCGGGATGCGCGACATGTACCGCCAGGTGGTGGAGGACATCATCGCGGAGCGGGACGGCAGGCCGATCCGCACCATCAACTGAACCGGCGGCTCTACGATTCGCGGCAGAGCCGCCGTCCACACAGAAAGGGAGCGCCGCATGGCCCTGGACCCGAAGCACACCGCGATCGTCCTGATCGAGTACCAGAACGACTTCACCTCCGAGGGCGGGGCGCTGCACGGCGCCGTGGCCGGGGTCATGGAGGACACGGGGATGCTCGAGAACACCCGTCGCCTTGTCGACGCCGCGCGCCAGGCGGGCGCCACCATCGTCCACGCCCCCATCACCTTCGCCCCGGGCTACAACGAGATCGCCGAGCACCCGTACGGGATCCTGAAGGGCGTCGTGGACTCGACCGCTTTCGTCAAGGGCGAGTGGGGATCGGAGATCGTCGACGCGATGGCGCCGCAGGCCGGTGACGTTGTCGTCGAGGGCAAGCGCGGCCTGGACACCTTCGCCACCACCAACCTCGACTTCATCCTGCGCGCCCGCGGGATCACCACGATCGCGCTCGGGGGCTTTCTCACCAACTGCTGCGTCGAGTCCACCATGCGCACGGGCTATGAGAAGGGCTACAAGGTCATCACGCTGTCTGACTGTGTCGCCGCCACCTCCGCCGAAGAGCACGAGAACGCGATCAAGTTCGACTATCCGATGTTCTCCGACGTGATGACCTCCGACGTGCTCGCCGGCGAGCTGGGCGCCGCCCCCGTCACCACGTAGCCGCCAAGTAACCTGCCGCGCGTGCCTCTGACCCGGGACGCGTCCGTCACCGATCTCTTCCTCGAGCTGGTGGCGGTCCCGTCCCCCAGCCGGCGCGAGCGGGTGCTCGGCGAGCTCATCCGCGAGTGGCTCGCCGCCCACGGTGTCACGTCGGACTTCGACGACGCGGGTCAGGCCAACGGGTCCGATTGCGGAAACCTCATCGCCACCGTCCCCGGCGCGCCGCGGGCGCCCACGTACCTGTTCGTCTCTCACATCGACACCGTCGAGTCCGGCGCGCCGCCGGTGACGCCCCACATCGATGCCGACGCGATCGTGCGCTCTGACGGGCGGACGATCCTCGGTGCCGATAACAAGGCAGCGGTGGCCGCGGTCATGCGCGTGTGCGCCGCTGCAGCCGCCCTCCCGCTCGACACCCGGCCGACGGTCCACGCCGCCTTCACCTGCTGTGAGGAGAGCGGCAAGATGGGCGCCGGGCTGCTCGCGCTCCGATCTACTGCGCGGCGTCGACTGCGCCTTCTCGGTCGACGGCGCCAAGCCGGTGGGTACGGTCATCACGCGCGCTCTCGGCCAGACCTCGTTTGCGTTCGTCGTTCACGGGCGGGCCGCCCACGCCGCCGCCAACCCCGAAGCGGGTGTCAACGCGATCGCCGTGGCGGCGGAGATCGTGGCCGCGCTGCCGCTCGGGCGGCTGCCCGGCGGCGGGAGCGCCAACATCGCGGCGATCCTCGGCGGATCGGCGATCGATCGCCTCACCCCGGAGGTGCTCGCCGACGCGGGTGACGCGGAGACCGCGTTTCACTCGGCGCTCACCAACTCCATCCCGGATCGGGCTCTCGTGCGCGGCGAGGTCCGCGGCTACACGGAGACCGAGATCGAGGACACCGTGACCACTATCACCCAGACGGTGGCCCGCATCTGCGACGCCCACCAAGCTCGTTACGACTGGATCCGAGACCGCGGGCGCATGGTGCCGCCGTTCCCGCACGCCGAGGATTCGCGGGCACGGACTCTGGTTCAACACGCCGCCGCCCGTGTCGGCGACGTGCGGGTCGTCTTAGAGGAGCGCCAGGCCACCCTGGAGGCCAACTACTTGGCGGCGAGCACCGACGTCGTGGCGCTGGCCAGCGGCGGCCGCGATCCCCACCAGCACACGGAGTCGATCCCGGTGGCCGAGCTCGAGCGCCTCGCGGCCTTGCTGACCGCGATCCTCACCGCGGACCCCGCACCCGCCTGACCCCGCACCCGCCTGACCGCGCGCCCGCCTAAGCGCTCTGGCCGTCCTCGCCGACCGTCTGAGCCAGCACCCCCGCGGTGGCGTAGATGTGGGCGAAGGCACGCGCCTCCTCGCCGGTCCACAGCGACGAGCCGTGGCCGTAGGTGGAGCCCAGCCGCCGCCCGGCATCGAGCAGGCTGTACTCGCTGCGCGTCCCCAGCGGCACGATGTTGCCCTTGTGCAGGCGCACCCGCACGTCGCCCGTGACCCGCTGTTGGGAGCTGTCCAGGAACGCGCGGATGTCGTCGAGCAGCGGGTCGTAATAGCGGCCCTCGTGCAGCATGTCGCCGAACGTCGTGCCCAGCGTCGCCTTCATCGTCTGCTGGGCGTTGGTGAGCACGAGGCGCTCGAGCTCGCGGTGGGCGGCGATGAGGATGAGCATGCCGGGCGCCTCGAAGCCCAGGCGGCCGACGATGCCCATGATCGTCTGCCCGGTGTGGATCCCGCGGCCGACGCCATGCATGGCGCCGATGCGGTTGAGCAGCGCCAGCGTGTCGTAGCCGGGGACGCCGATGCCCAGCTCGGCCACGGCGGCATCCGGCCTCGCTCACGCCGCTGGCGGCGTCGCACGCGACCGGCAGCCCGCGCTCGAAACGCAGCACCAGTTCGGCCGGCTCGTCCGGGCGCGTCGGCGATCGAGCGCGTCGTCGGCCACGCCTCCTCGGGCAGGTACTCCCAGGAGCCGTAGGTCTCCTCGCCGCCGATCGTGGTGCCGAGGATCCCGAAGTTGAACGAGTACTTGGCGGTGATGTCCGACACGGCGTGGCCGCGTTCGCGCAGGAAGTCGCGCTCCTCCTCGCGGGTGTGCTGCTCGTCGCGGATGAGCCCGGCGATCTCGAGATCGGGAGCCAGCGCCTTGGTCACCGCGTCAAAGCGGACGTGGTCGTTGCCTGCGCCGGTGGAGCCGTGGGCGATGACGTCGGCGCCGCGGTCCAGCGCGACCTTCGTGACCTCCTCGGCCTGGAGCATGCGCTCGACCCCGACGCAGGACGGATAGACGCCGTTGCGCAGGTAGTTGGCCTTGAGGATGTAGGAGACGAACTGGTCATACAGCCGCGCGCGACCGTCGATGACGACGTGGTCGTCCGCGCCCAGCTCCTCGGAGCGCTGCTCGATCTCGCGCAGCTCCTCGGGCGGGAAGCCGCCGGTGTTGACGGTGACGGTGGTGACCCGCTCGCCGCGGTCCACGAGCACGCCAGCGCGTAGGACGTGTCAAGCCCGCCGGAGAAGGCGAGCACGTAGTGGCGGCCGGGCATCAGTTCTGCAGACACCTCCAGGATCGGGACCCGGTCGTCGACGAACCCGGGGGACAGGACGTAGATAGCGGCTTGCGCCGGCGTCGATCTTGGCCTGCATCTCGCGCTGGAGCTCCAGGTCACGGGCGTCCATCCACGTGGTGGGGGCGACGCTCGCCGTCATCGTCGTGCACGTCGGTGCGGTAGACCAGCGTGTGCGGCACCGGATGCAGGTCCAGCACCGCGGAGACGACCTCCATGCGCCCGAACTTGCGGTGCACCCGGATGCGCCTGGTCGGTGAACTGGGCCACGCCGGTGAGCGTCGTGGCGCGGTAGACCTCCAGCCCCAGGCCTTTGGTGGTGGTGCCCAGGCCCGGGATCGCCGAGCACAGCGACCAGCCGACCCAGCCCCCGGGCACGGGGGTCGGCGCCGCGCAGTAGCCGGCGACCGGGATCGGGCCGTCGTAGTGCCAGCCGCTCGGCCTCGGCGAGCACCGCGCCAAGCACCTGGCCGGTGCGGGCACGTTCGGGCGCGTAGCCGCGCTCCTCGCCGGCAACGGCGCGGGCGCGCTCGAGCCCAAGCGTGACGAGCAGGAACGCCGAGGGCAGCAGACCGAGGTCGATCATCACCCAATTCTGCAACGGGATGCCCTTGTCGCCGAACGACGTGGCGTTGAGGACGTTGTAGACCCGCATGAGGTCGGCGACGCTCCACTCCTCAGACCCCGCCTCCGCCCGCGCCAGGAAGTCGAGCGTCGTCACCGGCACCCCGAACGGGGCGGTCTCGAGCTGCGCCAGCACGGGCGCGTTGGAGGCCAGATACAGCCCGTACCCCTCGGCCAGCAGGCCATGAGCCTCGGAGGCGATATCGGCTCGGGTGAGCGTCACGCGCGCGACTCTAGAGCAGCACGGACGACGGGCGCCGGACGCAATCGCCCTCAAGATCGGGGTACGCGCAGCCGATGTCTGAACGAGTGAGTATCAGCGCCGCGGTCGGGCGAATCGACCAGATCCTCCAACTTCAGCAGCAGATCCTCGACCCGGCGTCGCTCGCCGCGAGCTCTGCCACGTCCACGGCCCCGACCACCGGCGCCTCGTTCTCCACCGGGAGCACCGCCACCGGGACGTCGACCTCCACTGACTTCGCCAGTCAGCTGGCCAGCGCGCAGGCCGCTGCCGGATCCACCACCTCGGGCGTCGTGGGCTCGTCGGCCTCGGGCGCGGTGAGCGCCACCGGCGGGTCGGCGTCGGGGACCCTCGCGTGGCGGCCATGGTCAACGAGGCCAACTCGCTCGTCGGTAAGCCCTACGTCTACGGCGGCGGGCATTCCGGCTGGGGTCCGCAGACGGGCTATGACTGCTCGGGCTTCGTCTCCGCCGTCCTGCACGCCGGGGGTTATCTCACCTCACCGGTCGACACCACCGCGCTGCCCAGCCAGGCCGGCATGGTCTCGGGTCCCGGTCAGTACGTCACCGTGTATGACCGTGCCCTGTCGGGCCAGAACGGCCACGTGATCATCCAGATCAACGGCCAGTTCTACGAGTCCGGCGGCATGCACGGAGCATGGGGCGGTGGCGGCGGCGTGCAGAAGATCGGCACTCCCTCAGCCTCGTACCTGGCGACCTTCCCCACCGTGCTGCACCCCGAGGGCCTGTAGGCCGGAGTTTCGACTAGCCTGCGCCGGGATCTGATGGCGCCCCCGATCATCGATCTCGCAATCTTCGGGGCCAGCGGCTTCGCCCGGGAGGTCGCGGCCTGGGTCGAGCGCGCGACCTGGGACAGCTCAGGATTCCGTCTGGTCGCCTTCATCGACGATGTGAACCCAGGCGGCGAGCTGCGCGGACGTCCCGTGCTGACCCTTGCGGAGATTGCGGCGGCGCAACGGCCGGCCTTCGTCGTGGCGGTCGGTGACCCGGCCTTGCGGGAGGATCTCGTCCACGCCGCGGAGTCCGCGGGCCTGCCGGTCGCTCCACCGCTTGTGCATCCGTCGGTCCAGTACGACGAGGACCACGTCACTCTCGGCCCCGGCACGGTGATCTGCGCCGGGAGCATCCTGACCACGGATATCGCCATCGCCCGCCACGTGCAGATCAACCTGGACTGCACGGTGGGACACGACGTCTCGCTTGACGACTACGCGACCCTGGCGCCGGGAGTTCACGTTTCGGGCAAGGTCGCGATCGGCCATGGGGCCTACCTCGGCACGGGAGCGGTGACCGTCGATGGCGACTATGACCAACCGCTCGTGATCGGCGACCGGGCCGTGGTGGGAGCGGGCGCGGTGGTCACCCGCGATGTGCCGCCCGCCACCACGGTCGTCGGAGTCCCCGCTCGCGCGCGCTAAAGCGGACGGCAGGTCGCGCCGATGACTCGGATATGCCCTCGATGCAGAGCCCGCGCGCGCGATGAAGCAACTCGCCCGCGAGCATGCTGTCACCGGCGCGGCCGTTCCGGAGACGACTCCGGACCTGGACTTTGCAGACCACGAGACCCTCCGCTACCAGCGGCCGGAGCTGCCGTCGCTCAACGAGGTGGCGCGCTACTACGCGCTGGCCGAGGAGGCGCGGTTCTACTCCAATGGCGGACCGTGCTGTGAGCGGCTGGCGAGCCGCCTGGCGGACTCCATCGGCGATGTCAGGTGCATCCCCGTGGGCAATTGCACGCTCGGCCTGATCGCCGCGATCCGAGGCCTCTGCGGGGCTCCCGCGGGTCCTCGTAACCTCATCGCGGTTCCGTCGTTCACCTTCACCGCCACGGCGTGTGCCATCCGGTGGGCCGGTTTTGAGCCGCTCTTCGTTGACATCGAGCCCGACTCCTGGCAGCTCGCTCCCGATGCGCTCGCGCAGGCGCTGGCCCGATACGACGGCCGCGTTGCCGGGGTGATGGGGTGTTCCACGTTCGGCACCGCCGCGCCGACCATCGTGCGTGATCGCTGGCGTCGCCTCTGCGCCGACGCCGGCACGCCGTTGCTGATCGACTCCGCCGCCGGCTTCGGGGGGCTCGACGAAGACGGCCGTCCGCTGGGTGCCCAGGGTGACACCGAGGTCTTCTCCTTTCATGCGACCAAGCCGTTCGCGATCGGAGAGGGCGGGGCGGTGGTCACCTCCGATCCCGACCTGGCCGAGCGCATCACTCGGCTGATCAACTTCGGGATCGACCCGGACACGCGAACGAGCGTCACGGTGGGGCTGAACGCGAAGATGTCAGAGCTGCACGCGGCCACCGGCCTCGCCATGCTCGATCGCTTCCCGGACGCGCTGCACCGACGCCGCGCGACCGCCCGGCAGCTGCAGGCGTTGTTCTCCTCCAAGCCGCTCACCTACCAGGCGGGGTCGGAGTCCTCGACGTGGCAGGTCTTCCAGCTGCTGACGCCCACTCCGCACAGCCGCGAGCGCACCGTGACCCTGGCGTCGGCGCACAACATCGAGGTGCGCACCTCTTTTGACCCGCCCCTGCACCGCCATCCCGCATTCGACGCTGCCGAGATCGCGGGCGATCTCACCGTCACCGACCACGTCGCCGCACGCGCTCTCTCGCTGCCGATGGCCAACACGATGGGCCCGCGGCAGATGGTTCGGCTGGGCAAACTGATGGACGCCGCGTTCGCCGCGTAGCGAGCCGGGCCGGCTCGCCGAGCGAGCGGCGCAGCACCGGTCCCGTCGGATACTGTCCGCTGCGCGCTCCCGCGCCCCGCTCATGCTCAACTGGCTGACTCGCTACGCCCCGCTGACGGCCGAGCTGGAGCTCGATGCGTCCGGGGCGCTGCGCGAGAGCGTGCTCGATGTCGGCTGCGGGCCCTACGGTCTGTCCATCGTCGCGCCCGAGGCAACCTTCGCCGGAGTCGAGGTCGTCTTCGAGGCGCCGGTCGTGGGCGGGATGGTGGCGATCCGGTATGACCCGGGTCCGCTGCCGTTCGAGGATGGCGCCTTTGACACCGTCATCTCGCTCGACGTGCTCGAGCACGTCCCGCCGGAGGCGCGCGCCGGGTTCGTCGCCGAGCTCGTCCGGGTGTGTGCGCGGCGCGTCTTCATCGCCTGCCCGTCTGATGAGGGGGTCTGGGCCGAGGAGGTGCTCAAGCAGGTCTACGCCGCCCAGGGGATCGCGCTCCCCGGCTGGCTGAACGAGCACGACGAGCACGGCCTGCCGACGGCCGCCGAGATCGCCGGCTACGTGTCCGCGGTGGACGGCACCGCGGCGCGGCCGCTGACCATGCCCAACGGGCTGCTCTCCGCGCTCACCGTGCTCGGCGATGTCGTGCCTGGTCTGGCCGAGCGCGCGGCGGTGGAGTGGACGCACAACCGGGCGCAGTGGGAGGCGTTGTTCACGACCGCCGCCTTCGGTGACTGCTACCGCAAGGGCTGGGTCATCGAGCGCGAGGCCCGGCGCCCCGCGCTCTTGGGCGCAGGCGACCTGCGCACATCGATCTGGGGGGCCACGCGCTGTCCCGCGTGCGGGCGCACGGAGCTGGTCGCCGAGAGCGTCGGGGTGCGCTGTGGCAACTGCGGCCACGCCGCCGGTCCGGACGCCAGCGGCGCCGTGGACCTGCGCGCGCCCGAGGCGGCCGGGGCGTCCCCGGTGCAGCTGCCGGCGCCGCCCGGCCACGCGCTCGTGCTGCGCCCCGAGCGCTGGAGTCGCCCGATGGACTGGCTCCCCGCGCTCAGCGCCTATGTCATCTGGGTGCCCGTCGGGCGCGAGGTGACCCTGTATCTCGACGCGCGCGGCGCCGACGTCGAGGCCGGGCTGTTGCGCTCGCTGATCGAGTCGGTGTGCACGTTCCTGTCAAACGGCCAGGAGTACGCCTCGATCGGGCTGATGGAGGGCGGCGTCGAGCCGCCCCCGGGCGCCGAGGCGGTCACCGGTCCGCTCGAGCTCGTGCAGCGTCTGGGACTCGAGGTGCCGATCCTCACCGAGGACCCCGCGGAGATCGTGGAGCACGCGCGCTGGGCCAAGCAGATCCTGGACGCCGTCCAGGCCGACATCGACCGCGCCGCCTTCGAGGCCGCCCCGCGCCCGGCGCTCACCTACGACTCGCTGGTGACGGTGCGCATCCCCACCTTCGGCTCCACCGACCTGCTGGTCGAGCGGGCGATCGCATCGGTGCTCGCCGGCGTCCACCAGAACCTCGAGCTGCTGGTGTGCAGTGACGGCCCCCAGCCGTACGCGCGCGCGGCGGTGGAGGCGATCGAGGATCCGCGCGTGCGCTACCTGGAGCTCGACGAGCGCCCGGCGTATCCGTCGCGGAAGGAGTCGTTCTGGCAGGTGGCCGGAACCTATCCCGTCAACCGCCTGCTCGACGAGGCCCGCGGCGAGGTCATCGCCCCCCTCGACCATGACGACGGTTTCACCTACGGCCACATCCATGTGCTGATCGAGGAGCTCATGCACGGGGGCGATTTCGTCTTCGGCCAGGCGATGACCGAGTACCCCTTGGGCGACTGGCACCTGGTCGGGTCGCCGCCGCTGCGCTACGGCGAGGTCGTGCACGCCACCGTCATGTACTCCTCGCGCCTGCGCCACATGCGCTACGACCCGTACGCCTGGCTGCTCGACGAGCCGGGGGACTGGAACATGTGGCGCCGGATGCAGACGGCGGGCGCGGCGGTGCGCCATGTCCCCCAGCCGGTCGCCGTCCACTTCAAGGAGCGCTCGAGCATCGGCGGCCAACAGCGCGATCCGGTCGACGAGCTGTCCGCACTCGCCGGAGACGTGCTCGGCACGCCCGCCCGGGAGCTGCTCACCATCAGCTCCCGCGAGCGCGGCGTGCGCCTCGTCTGACCCGCGCCCGCTGCTCGCCCACGCTCGCTCAAGACCCGGGGCGGGCGGTCGATATACCGAGATGTGACCGTTCCCTCGACGCACGCCGTGCGTGTCTCAGTCGTCATCCCCTGCTTCAACTACGGCCGCTACCTCGCCGAGGCGGCCGAGAGCGTGCTGACCCAGTCGCTGCGCGAACTGGAGCTGATCATCGTCGACGACGGCAGCACCGACGACTCCCGAGACGTGGCGCGCGCGCTCATCGCGGCGCACCCCGGCGAGTCCATCGAGCTGATCGCCCAGCCCAACTGCGGCGTGCCCGGTGCGGTCCGCAACGCCGGCATCGCCCGCGCGCGCGGTGAGTACGTCGTCTGCCTGGACGCCGACGACATGCTCGAGCCTTATTACCTGGAGGCGTGCGCCCTCGCGCTCGACACCGACCCGCGGGCCGGGATCGCCTACGCCGACCTGCACTGCTTCGATCAGGACCAGACGATCAACCGGCCCCCGGCGTGGGACAGCCGGACCGAGCTGGACGCCAACTTCCTCGGCTCCCCCTCGATGTTCCGGCGCCTGGCCTGGGAGCAGGCCGGCGGCTATGACGAGACCCGCGAGATGGTCGGCTACGAGGACTGGGACTTCTGGGTGGGGATCGTCGAGCAGGGGTGGCTCGGCGCCAAGGCCCCGGGCGTGCACTGGAACTACCGCGTGCACGGCGGCGGCAGCATCTACACCACCCATGTGCAGCGTGACCGCGAGCTCAAGGCGCGCATCATCCTCAAGCACGCCGGCCTCTACAGCCCCGGACAGGTCCGGTGGGCGCAGGCCGTGCTCTCGGGCGACTCGAGCGCCGATGGCGCGGGGACGAAGGTGGGCAACATGCCCGCCCACGTTCCGCTCCCCCGACCGCCGCAGACGGCGGTGGGCCAGACGCGCCCCATCCGCAGCATCTGCATCATCACCAAGGATTACCCGCCCCAGGTCCCGGGAGGCATCCCGCGCGCCGTGCAGATGCAGGCCCACATGCTGGCGGCCGCCGGCATCCAGGTTCACGTCATCACGCGCTCGGCAAGCGGCCACCCGCTCCTGCGCGAGGACGCCGGGGTGCTCGTCCACGAGATCGTCGAGCCGGGGGTCGCCACCCCCGGGGAGCTCAACTACCTCGAGATCGCGGTCTGGAGCTACACCGTCGCCGCGAAGTTCGCGGAGCTCGATGCGACCGAGCGCTTTGACGTCGTCGAGACGCCCGACTACCGGGGTGAGGCGCTGCATCTCGACCCGCGCCCGGAGACGGCGCTGGTGCAGTGGCTGCACACCACGCTGATGCCCATCTGGAACTGCGAGCCCAGCTACACGCGCACCCCTTCAGATGACGCCTGGCACGCGCTCGAGATGGCGGCCCTGGAGCGCGCCGATCTCCTGCTCGCCCCCAGCCAGCTGCTCCTGGACACCACCTCCGAGCTCCTCGGCGACCGGATGCGCCCTGCCGAGCTCATGCCCTACCTGTTTGACGCCAAGCAGTTCCCGGCACGGGCCAGCCGCCGGCCGGGCGGCCCCATCCGGGCGCTGTTCTACGGCCGTCTCGAGTACCGCAAGAACCCGGAGCTGGCGCTGCACGCCCTCGCGGCCGCCCGCGCCGCCGGCCTGGACGTTCAGCTCACGCTCCTGGGCCGCGACAACGGCAGCCACCTCGAGCGCGTCCTGCGCCCGTTGCAGGTGCAGCTCGGGCTCGACGACATCGAGTATCTCCCGGAGGCTGACGTCGACACGGTGCGCGCGATCCTGGCGCGCAGCGACGTGGCCATCCTGCCCTCGCGCTTTGACAACTCGCCGCTGACGATCTTCGAGGCGCTGTCCTCCGGCGTGCCGGTCATCACCTCAGACCGTGTCGGGACGGCGTCGTGGATCGAGCCCGAGAACGGACTGCTCACGCTACCGATCGATGACCCCGAGCGGTTCGGCCGCCAGGCCGCCGAGGCGATCGCCGACGCCGCGTGGATGGCCACCGGGCCTCGTGCCGCCGCCCGCATGCGCGAGAAGTTCGCGCCCGAAATCGTCACCGAGCAGCTGCTGGCCTGCTACGGCCGCCTCATGGCCGAGCGCGGCGTCGCGCCCTACGTCGTCGAGGAGCCCGCTGTACCGGCGACGCCCGAGACCGTCGCCTCCCCCGACCAGCTCGCGCAGAGCGCCGGCGCTCTGGCCCGGCTGGCCGCGGTGACGCCGGCCCAGCGCCTGGACGGCGCCCGCTCCCACGCGGTCCTCGCCTTCGCCGACGAGCTCGTCAACGACCCCTCGCTGCTCAACGCGTGGGCTCAGACCTTCACCGGTGCCGACGACGTGACCCTGGTCATCTACGCGCCCGGCTGGAGCGAACAGGACGCGGGCGCCCGCCTCGGCGCCGCCGTCGAGGCTGCCGGCCTGGGCACCGAGGACGCCGCTGACCTGATGGCCGTGGCCACGACGCCGACCCCGGCTCTCGAGGCCCAGCTCGCCGCGGGCGCCAGCGCCGTCCTGACCGGCCGCGCGGTGCGTGCGCCGTTCACTGCCCTGCCCGCCGTGGGCGCCGACGCGCTCCCCGGCCTCCAGGTCCCCGCCGCCGCCTGACCGCCGCCCTCGGCGCGGCTACTGTGGGATTGCTGGTCCCGGCGCTCCGCGCTGCCCCCCTTCGTGGCTGCCGTAGCCGGGTAGACGCAGGCCCCGCAGGGGCCGAGCACACCCGGCGTGGACGCAATGACACACGTCCCGGGCCCGCAGCGAAAAATAAGCCCGCATGCGGTGCATAACTCGAGGCACGTCCCGAGCCCCACCCCTCCTCGCCCGCCGGTGGAAGCGCGCGGGACGCTCAGGCAGCCAGCGCGGCCGGGGCCTCAGCCGCGGCGCCGAACCCCACCGAAGCGTGCGCCGGCAGCGCGGCGTACGCGCCAGAAGGCCGAGTCACGCTGAGCACGGCGCAGGCGCGCCCCGCCAGCAGCCGCCGCCCCGGGGTCGAGGCGGGCTCGGTGCAGGCCTGCAGATCACAGCGCGGGTCACTCAACACCGGGTCTGACTCGACCAGCGCCACCAGCGCAGCCAGGTCGGCGCCGGGCGGCGTGAGGATGACCAGCGTCCCGTCGCCCGTGGCCGCAGTCGCCTCGGCGTACGCGCGCAACACACCCGGATTCGCGATGAGCTCGTCCAGGAACCCGAGGGTGAGCTCGGGGCGCGCCTCCAGAAGAATGAGCGGCGGCGACGGTTGGGGCCAGAGCTGAGGCTGGCCGGTGGCCTCCATTATCGCGATCTCCAGATCGGTCATGGTGGCGCCGTCGAAGGGGTCGTGGGCCAGCGCGCGCACCAGCGCCAGGCAGCGCTCACGGCCATGCGGCAGCGACTCGGCGTGGGCGAGCTCCGCGGCCGCCGCCTCGCGGTCGACCTCGAGCATGCCGCGCACGCTGCCCCCGGCCGACATCCCGCCGTGGGCCAGCGCACCGCGCCAGCGGACCACGAAGGCGCCGAGGTCGGCGAGCGAGATCGTGTCGTCGCCGATGACGTTGTGCATCATCCAGCGCCGGAAGGGCAGCTCGCGGCGCTCGATGGCCAGTAGCTTGGGGCGGTCGGCGCCGAGGCCCATGTTGGCCCCATGAAAGCGATAGCGGTTGGCGTTGCCCCGGTCATGGACGATCTCAGAGACCGCGGCGATGTTCGTGGCGATCCACCAGTCGGGGTAGGCGGCGTCGGCCGGGATCGGCCAGATCGCGGGAAGCAGTGAGCTGCGGAAGGTGCTGGCGCCGCCGGAGACGAAGTTGTCCTTGGCCAGCCGGGCCAGGACACGGCCGTCGGTGGGGTCGTCCTTCTTCCAGGCGAAGAACGAGGGGTGGATGGTGTTGCCGTCGGCGTCGATGACCTCCATGTCGCCGTGGACGAGCCCGGCCTGCGGGTTGGCGTCCAGGATCTCGGCGTGGCGCCGCAGCCGGTCGGCCGGCCACTCGTCATCGGCGTCAAGCAGGGCGATGTACTCGCCGCGGACCGCGCCCAGCCCGGTGTCGACGGCCTTGACCAGGCCGCCGTTCTCCTGACGGATCACCTCGACGCGGCCGGCATAGGCGGCCAGCACCTCCTGGGTGTCATCCGTGGAGCCGTCGTCGACGACGATGATCTGGATGTCGCCGCCCGGTGACTCCTGGGCCAGCGCGGAGTCCAGCGCGGCCGGCAGGTAGTGGGCCAGGTTGTAGGCGGTGACGATCACCGAGACGCGAGGGCGGGCGCTCATGCTTGGGTAGTCGGCGCCCACCGGTCCGCCTTGAGCTCGAGGAAGGCAGCCAGCTCGCGCCCGCTGAGGTCCAGGACCGCGTTGCCGGCCTCGCGCGCGAACCGTTCGTGGCCTGCGCAGGCCCCGTGCAGGGCGACGAACACGTCCATCGCGCGGTGCAGACGCAGATCGCGCTCGGCCACCGCGGGCTCCATCAAAACGTTGATGTCCGCGCCGCCCTCGATGTCCACGCCGACAGCCTCGGCCGCCGACAGGATGTGAGCCTCGAGGTCCTCGGGCGCGCCGTCGACGCTGGGGTCGGCGAGCAGGTACAGGCACGCGCTCGTCTCACGGGTGGTGGCATCCACCCACTGCGCCAGCAGTTCGCCGAGTCGGTCAGTTCCCCGCCACGCCGGCGTGGCCAGCACGCGGACCGACACCTCCTCCTCGAGCGGGAATGGCTCGTGCACCGCGGCGCTCGCAGCGCGCGGACGTCGCGCGGCCAGCGCGACGATCCGCTCCTCATATAAAGCGGCCACCGCATCCCAGCCAAACCCCTCCGCGGCGGCGCGACCCGCGCGCCCCTGCACGTCGAGCTCGTCATCATCGGCGCCATCGGCCTCGCGCAGCAGCGCCACCAGATGCCCGCGGTCGGGCTCCAGCATCCACGGACGGCCGTGGGTGTCGAGCGTGTCGATTCGGTCCTCGGGAAACCAGACCCGCTCGGCGGAGACCCGCCAGCCCGCGTCGGCGGGAACGAACTCGTCGGTCGGGCCGCCGGCGGTGACGATCACGGGCAGGCCGCAGGCCATCGCCTCGAGCACCGGCATCGCGAACCCCTCGCCGCGGTAAGGATGAACGAGCACGTCGCAGGCGCGGTACAGCGCGGCCACCTCGTCGGTGGACAGATCCTCGTCGATGAGCACGATGCGCGGCAGGGCACCCGAGGCGATGTGCTCGAGGATCGGCTCGCGCCCGGCGTTGCGGTAGATGCCGTTGGCGCCGAAGTCCTTGAGCACGAGGGTCACGTCGTCGCGCCCGGCGAAGGCCTGGCGCCACGCGTCGAAGAGCACGTCCACGCCCTTACGCGTGATCAGTCCGCCGACGAAGAGAAACCGCGTGCCCTCGCCGGCCTCGGGCAACGAGCGCTCGGGACCCTCGGGGGTGAAGACCTCCAGGTCGACCCCGTTGGGGATCGTCACCACGCGCTCGGCGTCGACGCCGGCCTCCACATACATCGCCGCGCACGAACTCGCTGGGCACCCACAGCTCATCCACGTTCGCGTGCAGCGGCTCCAGCCACGCCTCCGGGATCGCGCCGAACTCCCAGGGCTGGATGATCGCCAGTCGGCCGGCGCGGGCAGGGCCGAGGTCGGGCGGCCACTGGTGGCGCACCTCGACGTCCGCGGTGTGGACCAGCGGTGGAGTGGGCGGGGTCCGATAATCAGCGCCGCCATCGCGACTCACACGCTGGACCGAGCCGCGCAGCCGGGCCGACACGCGGTCGTTGATGATCGACAGGCTCGTCGGCAGGCCGTGGTCGCCCTGCCAGCGGACGGCAAGATCCTCAGCGACGGGCTCAGAGTCCACCCGCGACGGGCGGGCGCCGCCGTAGTAGGCCTCGAGCTCGTCCACGTAGGCGGCGAACGCCCGCGGCTGCGCGATCCCGGCCTGCAGCTGCTCGAGCAGGCCCGGCTCCAGCGCCAGCCGGTCCAGGACACCCGCCAGGTCATCGACGTCGAGGCCGTCAAACACAAGCCCGTCGACGCCGTCGCGGATGGCCTCAGGCAGGCCGCCCAGGCGCGGGACGAGCACCGGGGTGCGTGCCGCCAGGCACTCGGCGGCGGCCAGCGGCGCGCAGTCCCACCACATCGAGGGCAGCGCGACCGCGTCGACCTCGCGCAGCAGCCCGCCGATCTCCGACGGCGAGAAGGCGCCGCACAGCTCGACGTTGCCGCGGCGGTCCAGGGCCTTGAGCTGCCCGGCAAAGCGGTCGGGCACCTCGCCCAGGATCTTGATGTTCAGCCGCGCCTGGGTCCGCTGCGCCGCCTCGATCAAAAGCTGCGGACCCTTGTGCGGATAGGCCGAGCCCAGGAAGGCGACGGTCAGGTGCTTCCCGACGCGCCCCGGCTGCCGGTCGCGGCCCACCTGCTCCCAGATCTCGGCGTCGTGGGGCATCGACTGGCGGACGGTGTCGATGAGCTCGCTGGGGTAGCCGGCGTTGATCAGCGTGCGGCGCACCGCGTCGGACACCGACAGGATCGCCGTGAGGCCGCGCTCGGCGCGCGAGCGGATCTCGGCCAGGCGGCGCTGGTGGCCGGCCACGTCAGGGCTGCCCACGCATGACGCACAGGTGGCGCCGTCGCCGGGGCCGGCGCAGATGGCGCCGCGGTCGTTGAGCAGGTACGCGCGAGGGCAGATGAGCCAGTAGTTGTGCGTGGTGAAGTAGGCCGGCACGCCCCGGGCGGCGACCTGGTCGATCAGCGCCGCGCCGAGGTTGTGGAGGTTGTGGAAGTGCACGACGTCGGGCCTCACCTGCTCGAGCGCGCGCTCGAACGCCGCGGTGATGGCCGGGTCGTCGATCTCGCGGTCGGGGTTGCCGAGATCGAACAGCCCGTGCGGGCGGTTGTGCACACCGATCAGATGGACGCCATCCTCATCCCACTCGACCACCTCGTAGGGCTGGCCGGACGGCGTGGGCTTGACCGCGGCGTGAAACACGGTGACCTCCCAGCCGCGCCGGGCCAGCTCCTTGGCCGCCAGGCGCGGGACGGTCGTGCCCCCGCCGCTGTCGTTCCAGCCGAAAGCGGTCATCAGCAGGCGTCCGCGATCTCCGGCCCGTGGCGCCGGGGACGGGATCTCCGCCGCTCGGTGACGCAGCTGCGCGGCCAGCCCGGGCACGGGGAGCAGGCGTCCCTCCAGCGCGTCGGCGAGGCGCAACAGCGCCTGGCGCTCCGCGTCCGCAGGGTCCAGCACGGCCCAGTCGAGCTCCGGGACCAACTCGCGTAGCGGGTACAGATCGACGGCGGCTGACAGGGCGGCCTCGACGTCGGCGAGCTCCCGCGCCCGCGCGGACTCGTCGGATGTGTTGGCGCCATGGCGGCGGATGGCCACGAGGGGCCCGCCCGGAACATGACGGAAGCGAAACGCGCGCCCGGCGCGCAGGAAGAAGTCGAAGTCATTGGCCAGCGGGAAGCGGTCGTCGTAGCCGCCCACGGCCTCATAGACGCGGCGGTGCACCATCCGCGACGGGTCGACCAGGTGGTTGTGGCTGCGGAAGAACGACTGCACGAGCGCCGCGGGCGTGAACTCGCGGCTGGGCCACACCCCGGTCTGGCGTCCGTCCGAGTCGATGACGATCGCATCGCCGTGCACCACGCCGGTCTCCGGGTGGCGGTCGAAGATCTCGACCTGGCGGCGGATCCGGCCGGGCAGGCACAGGTCGTCGTCGCCGATCATGGCGATCAGCTCGCCGCGGCCCTCCGAGACGAAGGTGTTGTAGGCCGCGGCGATACCCCGGTTGGTCTCATGGCGCACGACGCGCAGGCGCGGCTCACCGGCAAACGTTCCGAGCACCTCATCGGTCTGCGGGTTGGTGGTGCCGTCGAGCACCACCAGGACCTCCAGATCGGTGAAGTCCTGATCGAGGGCGCTGCGAATCGCCTCGGCGAGGTAGTCGTGGCGGTTGTACGTCGCGATCCCCAGCGTGACGCGCGGGGACGCTCCATCGAGGGGCATACCCTGGTTATCGGCAGCCGCCGATGGCCGCTTAAGGCGGTGCGCTCAGCCCGCGACCTGCTGGTAGAGCGACGGCAGGCTGGGGTACCCGCTCGACGCCCACCCGGAGTTCTGCAGCGCGGAGATCTGCGTCTGCGGGGGCTGCCCCGCGGTGGAGAGGACCGACTGGATCCCGGAACTGGCGGTCCCGTAGCCGGGAATGGTGTTCTGGCCCTTGAGCCAGCCGGCGGTGGCGTCGGCGGCGGCGCTCGGATCGGCCCAGATGTTGTCCGAGGAGCCGTAGGTGCCACTGTCGGTGTAACCGATGTTCAGCCAGTCGTTGTTGTTGGCGGCCTGACGTGAGACGGCGGCGCCACCGGACTCCTCGGCCAGCAGCCAGGCGGAGACGACACCGCTGTCCAGCCCGGTGTCCTGCGCCAGGCGGCTGGCGAAGGTCTGCTGGGCGGAGGTGAGCATCGTGCCGGCGTTGGCCGGCAGGCCGCCGGCGCCCGTGGCGGCGGTGGTACCGGTGATGGCGTTCGACAGCTGCGAGGAGAACGACATCGACGCGCCGGTCGACCCGGTCGTCCCGGTCGAACTGGTGCTGCTGGTGGCGGTGCTCGCGGCCGACGGGTCAAATGCCGTGGCCAGGCTGGAGAGCTCGGTGTTGATCATTGCCACCCGAGCTGTGACATCGGAGATGCTCATCTTCTCCTCTGATCATCGACGCCTCCGAGCCTGAACTTAAACGAAGAGGGGCGGACCAAAGCCCGCCCCTCTTCAACCGTTCCCTCGATGGATCGGATCTGATATAGGCCTCGCGTGGTTAGCGACCTGGGTGAGCGCGAGGCGTTGTTGTTCTCGAGGCGGTCAGCCGAGCTGCCGCAGATCGAGCTTGTGACATCAGGGCGGCGGCGCCTGTGTCGCCTGCCTACCTGATGAAGACATATAGGAGAGGTGTCTGGCCGGGCGACGCCCGAAGGCGCCGCCCGATCAAACAAACTTCAGCTCGAACTAGCCGAGGAGCTTCAGGATCAGCTGGGGCTGCGAGTTGGCCTGAGCCAACATCGAAGTACCGGCCTGCTCCAGGATCTGCTCCTGGGTCATGTTCGTCATCTCCTGCGCCATGTTGACGTCCTTGATCTGGCTGTTGGACGCCGACAGGTTCTGCTCGGTCGAGGAGATCGAGTCGGAGGTGTACTGGAGACGGTTCTGCACCGCGCCCAGCGTCGCCGCCATGCTGGAGATGTTGTTGATGGCGCTGGTCAGGCTGGACAGAGCGGTCGACTGTGAAAGGTCGATGACCGTTCCACCCGTCGCCGCCTGGCTCCAGTCGAAGCCGAGGCCGCCCAGGCCGCTGCTGCCCTCGATGTTCGAGAACGTGGCGGTCAGGGTGTCGCCGCTGTTCGCGCCGACCTGGAAGGTGACCGTGCCCGTGCTGCCGGCGGTGCCGTTCAGCAGGTTGAGCCCGTTGAAGTTCGAGGAGCTCTGCTGGCGGTCAATTTCCTGCGTCAGCTGGTTCACTTCGGCCTGGATGTCCGACTTGTCGGTGTCCGAGTTGGAACCGTTGTTGTACTGGACGCCCAGCTCGTAAACACGCTGAAGCATGTTCTGCACGTCATTCAGAGAACTCGACGCGGTCTGCACCATCGAAATGGCGTCGTTGGTGTTGCTGCTCGCCTGGTTCAGGCCGTTGACCTGAGAGGTCAGGCCCTGCGAGATCGCGTAGCCAGCGGCGTCATCCGCGGCAGTGTTGATGCGCAGGCCTGAAGAAAGGCGAGCCATCGACTGCGAAACGGCGTCAGACGACTTCAGCAGGTTCTGCTGAGTGTTCATCGCCGAGATGTTCGTCAGAATAGACAGGGACATAGTGAGTACACCTCCGTGGTGTGGTTGGGTTGTTAGTCCCCCGGCTGCTCCTTGCGGCCGGTTACATCCCCAGTTATCGACGCCCTACGTGGCGACTTTAGGAGTGTCCAGAACCGTCTGGACATCTTTTTGGAGAGAGGGGCTTTCGCCCCGGTGGCACGGGCGTTGCCGCCATCGCATCATGCGCGCCCACGGCGGGATGAGCCGCGGTCGTGGGCTCCGGTGCGGCGGGGTCAGGCGGTGACGTCGACGTGCAGGCGGCCGTCGTCGCCCGTGTCGTCGTCATCGTCTGAGGGGTAGGACTCGTCGCCGTTGTACGAGTCCCGGCGCTGCTGCTGGCGCCGGCGGCGCTCGCGTTCCTCCTGCTGTCGCTGGCGCTCGACGCGGCGGTCGGTCGGTGCTACCGCCGGGGCCGGTGCGATCGGGGTGAGACCGGGAGCCGTCGTCGGGAGGATCGGGTGAATCGGATCAAAGGTCACTGCTGGCCCCGGTGTGTGCGTTCAGGCGGCTACTTGCCGTCGCCGTCGGAGGGCGTGGTCTTGTCCCCGGCCAAAGCGCCGCCGGCTGCGGCCGGCTCCATCCGAGCGCGTCCGCTCTCGAGGGCCGAGCGCAGCTCGGCCAGCACCAACTGACGCCACACGGTCACCGCGCACATCCACGCCAGCAGGTAGCCGCCGACGCCGGCGATGAGCGCGCGCACGGCCACCTGATCGGCCGGAACCCCGGCCTTGAACGAGAAGTAGGCGGTGATGAGGAAGAAGGAGACGCCCCCGAAACCCTTGGCGCGCCGGACCTGGGCGGCGGCGTGAGGGTGCCCGGCGACGCTGATTCCGTCAGCGGAGCCCTTGCCCTTCTTGCCTTTCTTGTCGCCCTTCTTGCCCTTCGCGTCACTTTTGTTCTTAGCCATCGTGGTGTCCTCGGTCGCTGTGGGGACGGGTCAAATCCAGTCGCCGCGGGTCCGTGCCCGGGCGGTACGCATGCACTCGAACACGAACCGGATGAGGCGCTGGCGGTCGTGCTCGGCAATCTGCTCGAACATCAGGGCGCGCTTGCCGTCCTCGCGGATGCGGACGACGCGGGCGATGCCCTCGATCGGAAGCTCTGTGGTGACGACTGAGATGGCGAAATGGATGGTCTGGTCCACCTCGAGCTCTTCACCGTCGGCGAGCAGCATGCCGCCGCCGCTCAGATCGACGGTGTGCACGCGCTGCCGGCCGTCATCGTCGTCGGTCACGGTGACCGTGTGGGGCGTGTGCACGCGCACGAAGTCACGGCGCTGCAGGACCTCGGCGTCGCCATCGGGGTGAAAGCGGATGAGGCTCTCATCCTCGAACACGGCCTCGCCGCGCAGCTTGATCAGCCCGCGGCGCGAGGTGTACTCGAGCTCGGCGGCCTTCACGGAGTCGCTCCCGCGCTCGTCATCGAGATTGACGAGCACCACCAGGACCACCTCCTCGCCGCGCTCAAAGGTGCGCACGGGCACCTCCTCGCCTGCGGGCGTGGTGAGCGTGCCCTGCCCGCTGCCGGGGAAGAGCTTGACGTTGTCGGGTGCGGTCTCGGTGGGCTTGGTCATCTCAGCAACTCAGCTGCGATGCGTTCAGGATCGGCAGATGCGACCGCCTCCTGAAGGGGCAATCCCGTCAATGTGTAGGCCAGCGGGATTCCGGTCTGCATGGCCAGCTCGGCAATCTGGCCCAGTTCATCGGTCTCGTCGGCGTGCGTGGCCACCATCCCGGTGAGATCGAAGGCCGAGAAGCTGTCGACCAGCTTGACCGCGGCCCCCGCGCTGAGCGTGGCCGGGACTGTGAGATAGATGCCGTCCAGGCCGAAGCTGTGCAGGGCCTCGGCCATCACGTCGATGGTCGCGTCGTCGCGGGGGGCCGCGGCGGCGGTGTCGATGATGACCAGGCCCCGCTCGCGGGCCGAGCTCACGGCGCGCGCCGTCGCCCGTGTGCGCATGGCCGGGATGATGTTGACCGGCTCCCCGTGAAGCAGAGCGCCGAGCTCGTCTTCGCGGCCGGGCGCGCCGAGGCTGGCAACGCTGACCAGCGCGCCGGCGCGGGCCTGCGCCGCCGCCAGGGCGGCCACGCTTCGGGTCTTGCCTGACCCGCCCGCGCCGACCACGGCGATCGCGCCGTGCTCCTGGGGCAGCGCCACCGGCGCCGGGAGCGACGCGGCGATCATCGCCCTCACGTCGTCGGTCAGCGTGCCGTCCGCGCTGAACGGTCCGCGGCGGGAGATCGCGGCGCCCACGAGGGCGGTCGCTCGTGCCAGCGTGAGTCCCGAGGCGACGAGCCGGCGCTCAAGGTCGGCCTCGCGGCGATGCTGCTCGGCGCGCTGGCGGGCGCGCTCCTCGTCCTGGAGGCGCGTCGCCTCGTCGACCGGGGCGGGCGCCGCGGGAGGGGGCGTGGCTGCGCCGGGGAACGGTCGCGCCGAGGGCGCGGGGCGGGCCTGGCGCGCCTGGTACTCGCGCTCCCGACGCTCGTTGGCGGCGGCCGTGGCGTCGAGCGCGGCGCGCAGCATCCGCTCCGCGGCCGGGAGCAGCCCGCCGCGCCGGCGCGTCGCGTAGCCGTGGTCAGGAGCGGGGGGCGCCTGTGGGGGCGGCGGCGAGGCCTGTGTCGCGGGCGGGGTGAGTCGCTCGGGGACGGGCTCGCGCTCGGGCTCGGGCACGGGCTCCTGAGCCGCGGGCTCGGGCTCGGCCGCTTGCTCCGGTTCGGGCTCCGGTTCGGGCTCTTCAGCCGGTGGCTCGGGCTCCGGGTCGAGCTCTTCCGGCAGGGCCTCCGGCTCCGGCTCGGGCTCTTCCGGCCAGGGCCTCCGGCTCGGGCTCAGGCTCCTCGGCCACCGGCGCCGGCTCGGGCTCTGCAAGCTCAATCTCACCGTCAGGCTCAGGGTCAGGGTTGGCTTGCGCCTCCGCGACGGGGGACTCGGCGGCGAACGCGAGCCACGGGGCTGGGTCCAGCTCTCGCCGGGTCCCGTTGGGCCTGGGCGGCTCGGGCTCGGGCTCCTCGGCGACCGGCTCCGGCTCGGCGGCCCGAACCGAGTGCTCGTCGAGCTCGTCAAACGCGATGAACGACGGGGCCGTGACCGGCGCCGGGGGCTCCGGGTCGGGCGCCACCTCAACCTCGGGCTCCTGCTCGGCCAGGCGGGACTCGGCCTCAAACGACGCCTCCTCCAGACGCGCGGCGAACGAGGCCTCGTCGAGGAACGGCGCCGCGGCGGGCGGGGCCGGCGGCGCGGCCGGCGGCTCAGGCGCCGGTGGGGCCATGGGCGGGACCTCGGAGGCAGGGGGCGCGGGCGCCGGCGGCACGGGGACCGGAGCCTCGGACACGGGCGGGACGGGAATCGGAGGCTCAGCGGCGGGAGGCGCAGTCACCGGCGCCGGAGGAGCGAAGGGCTCCTCGGCGGCCGGCGCTGGCAAAGACGCGGACGCCGGCGGTCCCTCAACCGCGGGCGTCTGCGGGGCGTCGTCGTCCGGCGGCGGGGCGTCGGGCAACGGCACGGGCACATAGCCTGGGGGCGGTTCGGCCGAGAACTGCTCGTACTCCTCGGGCGCGCCCTGAAAATCGTCGTCTTCGAACTCGTCCTCGAAATCGTCGGCGTAGACGTTGACCCGTGGCGCCGCCTGCGCGTCGATCTCCACGCACTTCTGGGCAAAGAAGCCGCCGATCCCGCCCATGAGCCCCTCGCGCTCACGCAGGATGATGGCGTCCGGGCCCAGCTCGGCGCGGATCCGTGGAATCAACTCCTCGATCGTGCGCCCGCGGTACGTGCGCACCCCGTCCGGTTCGCCGGACGGCGCCGGTGACGGCGAGGAGGGATCGGTCACGCGCTAATCACTCCGATCGTCTCGACGCTGATGCCCGTTGCGATCTCGTTGTAGGAGCAGACGGCCAGGTGCGGCACGGCCGACTCCACGAGCCGGCGGATGTGGCGCCGGACCCGGGCCGAGCACAGCAGCACCGGGCGGATCCCGCCGAGCGCGTTGGCGTGGTCTGACTGGGCGCGGACCGCGCCGAGCAGTGCCTGGGCGCGGGAGGGCTCCAGCGCCAGGAACTCGCCGTCGGTCGTGGCCGTGATCGATGTCGCCACTTCCTGCTCAATGGACGGATCGAGGGTGATCGCGCGCAATGTCTGGTCTGCACCGAGGTGGGGGGCGGTGATGGCTCGGCCAAGCGCCTGACGCGCGTACTCCGCGAGGAGTCCGGTGTCGCGCGTGATCCGCGCCTTGTCACCCACTGCTTCGACAATAGCGCCGAGATCCCTGATCGAGACGGCCTCTGACAACAACGTTTGCAGGACGCGCTGGATCTCGCCCAGCGACAGGATGTCGGGCACGACCTCGTTGACGACGGCCTCGTTGGACTCCTTGAGCTGGTCCAGGAGCTGCCGGACGTCCTGGCGCGTGAGCAGCTGGGAGGCGTGCGCGCGGATCGTCTCGGTGAGGTGCGTGACGATCACCGACTCCGCATCGACCACGGTGTAGCCCAGCGCCTCGGCCTCTGAGTGCTGGGAGTCGGCGATCCACACCGCGGGCAGGCCGAATGCCGGCTCGGTGGTGGGGATGCCGGAAAGATTGCCGACGGCGTCGCCCGGATCCATGGCCAGCTTGTGCCCGGCCATCACCCGGCCGCGGGCCACCTCGGTGCCGCGGACCTTGCACACGTACTCGTGGGAGTCCAGGTCGACCTCGTCGTGGATGCGCACCGGCGGGATCACCATGCCGAGCTCGCCGGCGATCTGGCGGCGGATCAGCGAGATGCGGCGCACCAGGGTGCCGCCCGAGCCGCGGTCCACCATCGGCACCAGTCCGAAGCCGATGCCGAGCTCGAGCGGGTCGATCGGGAGCTCCTTCATCACCTCGTCGCGCGGTGCGGCCGTCGTGTCCTCCTTGGCGGCGGGCAGCTCGCCCGCGGGAGCGCCGGCGATCGCCGGAGCGGCCATCAGGGCCGCGATGCCGCCCTCGTTCTTGCGCAGCGCCCAGCCGATCGAGAACATCAGCCCGCCGATGAGCAGGAACGGGATCTTGGGCAGGCCCGGGACCAGAGCGAAGCAGAGGATCGCGCCGCCGGCCACCAGGGGGGCTTTCTTCTGGCCCAGGATCTGAGTGGCGATCTCGGAGCCGAGGTCGCGCTCGGAGCCCGAGCGGGTGACGATGATGCCGGTCGCGACCGAGATGAGCAGCGCGGGGATCTGCGCGGCGAGACCATCACCAACGGTGAGCAATGAGTAGTGCTTGGTCGCCTCGCTGAAGCCCAGGTGATGCTGGAGCATGCCCACCACGATGCCGCCGACGAGGTTGATGCCGGTGATGACCACCGCGGCCATCGCATCGCCCTTGACGAACTTCGACGCACCGTCCATCGCGCCGTAGAAGTCGGCCTCGCGGGCGATCTCGGACCGGCGGGAGCGGGCCTCCTGGTCGGTGATCAGCCCGGCGTTGAGGTCGGCGTCGATGGCCATCTGCTTACCGGGCATGGCGTCCAGGGTGAAGCGGGCCGACACCTCGGCGACGCGGCCGGCACCGTTGGTGACCACCACGAATTGGATGACGATGAGGATCATGAAGATGACCAGGCCGACCACCACGTTGCCGCCGACCACGAACTGACCGAAGGACGCGACCACCGAGCCGGCGTTGCCGGTGGTGAGCACCAGGCGCGTCACCGACACGTTGATCGCCAGCCGGAACATCGTGGTCAGCAGCAGCAGCGTCGGGAAGGCGGAGAACTCCAGCGCCTTGTTGATGTACATCGTCGCCACCACGATCGCCAGGGCGCCCGAGATGTTGCAGGTGATCATGAGATCCAGCACTGCCGCCGGCAGCGGGATCACGAGCATCGAGACCAGGAGCACGACGCCGATCGCCGCGATCAGGTCGGTGTGCTTGAGCAGCCTCCGTACCGTTTGCTCATTCATGCGGCGATCCTCCTTCGACCGGCCATCTTGTAGACGAATGCCAGCACCTGCGCCACGGCGGCGAACAGTTCGGCCGGGATCATCCGGTCGATCTGGACCATCGCGTGCAGTGACCTCGCCAACGGCGGATCGGGCACGATGGGAACGTTGTTTTCTGTGGCGATCCGCCGGATCTGCGCGGCCACCAGGTTCTTGCCCTTGGCCACCACGATGGGGGCGGGCAGGGCGCCGTCGTACTTGAGCGCGACGGCGTAATGGGTCGGGTTGGTGACGACCACGTCCGCGGTGGGGATCGCGGCCATCATCCGGGCCCGCGCCGCCATCATCTGGCGGCGGCGGATGGCGCCCTTGATCTCGGGGGGAAGGTCGGTCTGGCGGCCCTCGTCCTTGACCTCCTGCTTGCTCATCTTCATGCCCTTGGAGTGCGTGCGGCGCTGGTGGACGAGGTCGACGACGGCAATCAGCAGGTAGACGATGACGACCCGCTCGATGATCGAGTGCGCGCCATCGTTGAGCAGGATGCCCAGGCCCATCGGCGTCGTGCCCATGCTCGCGCCGAGATGGGTGATGAGCGGGATCAGGCTCACCGCGGCGGCGCCGCCGACGATGGCCACCTTGGCCAGCACCTTGCCCAGCTCGAAGCCGACGCGCTTGCCGAAGATCTGCTTGGCGCCCTGCATGGGGTTCAGGCGGGAGAAGTTCGGTCGCAGCAGGTAGGGGGTCGGACGAAAGCCCACCTGGGCGACGTTGGCCAGCACGCCGCCGGCCATGCAGAGGACGCCGATCGGCAGCGCGGTCGTCTCCAGGGTGTGGAGCATCAGGCTGACGATTCCGTGCAGGCCCGCGGCCGAGGACACCTCGTTGGGGCGCGACACCATGCCGAACATGGCACGCATGGCGCCGGCCATCGCGTTGACCACCGACGGCCCCTGCATGGAGATCGCGATCAGGCCCGCCACCAGGACCAGCGCGCCGTTGACCTCGGTGCTCTTGGCGACCTGGCCCTTCTTGCGCGCTTCGCTCTTGCGTTTGCCTGTTGGCTTTTCTGTCTTGTCGTCTGCGGCCATGGCTCTAGATGAAGTGCAGGATTCCGAACACGGCGTTGGAGATCTGGTCGCTCATGAACGACCCGAGGAAGGGGAGCGAGGCGGCGACGACGAGCATGGCCACGCCCACCTTCATGGGGAAGCCGACCCCGAAGATGTTCACCTGGGGGACGACCTTGGCGATCATGCCGAAGGCCACGTCGGTGATCAGCAGGGCCAGGATGACCGGTGCGCACACCTCGACCGCGGAGACGAAGATGGTGGCGAAGGCCTGCTCGACGCCGGAGGTGAGGCTGGCGATCTGCGGGGCTTTGGTCAGCGGCACGAGGTCGAAGGTCTTCTGCAGGCCGCGCAGCGTCCAGGCGTCGCCGCCGATGGCGATGAACATGGCCAGGCCGACGAGGCTGTAGAGGTTGGTCATCGTGCCGCCCTGGTTGCCGTTCACCGGATCCACCACCGACCCGTAGGAGAACCCGGCCACCATGTCGGTGAGCGCGCCGGCCGCCTCGATGGCGGTGAGCACCATGCCGACCGCGAACGCGAAGGCCAGCCCCACCAGCACCTGGACCACGATCATCCCGGCGACCGCCATCGGGTCGGTGGGGATGGTCTGGCCGTGGACGGCCAGCGGGGTGAGACCGATCGAGATGCCGACGGCCACGATGCCCTTGACGCGCGCCGGCACCATCTTGGACGAGAACAGGGGCGCCAGGACGAAGAGGGGGCTGACCCGAGCCAGGACCAGGAAGAACCCAGTGACCTTGTCTGAGCCGATCTGTGTCAGCAGCGTGTTGAGCGTCAGCTGGCTCATCAGACCACTGGCTACGAGATCAGCGAGGGGATCGACGTGTACAGGTTCGTCGCGTAGGTGACCAGCTGGTCGAGCATCCAGGGGCCGAGGATCACGATCAGCGCGGCAAGGCCGACGATCTTGGGGATGAAGCTGAGGCTCTGCTCCTGGATGGAGGTCACGGCCTGAAAGACGGACACGACCAGCCCGATGACCAGTCCGACGAGCATCATCGGTCCGGCGATCTCGATGGCCAGCTTCATGGCCTGCGTGGCAAGGCTGACGACGGTGTCCTGATTCATGGCGGCGGGGTCCTGGTCGGGGGCGTTTAGTGGAAGCTCGCGACGAGCGAGTGCGTGATGACGTCCCAGCCGTCCACCAAGATGAACAGCAGGATCTTGAAGGGCAGGGAGATGAAGCTCGGTGGCAGCATCACCATGCCGACGCTCATCAAGGTCGAGGAGATGATCAGGTCGATGATCAGGAACGGGAGGAAGATCAAGAACCCGATCTCGAACGATGTCTTGAGCTCGGACATGATGAAGGCGGGGATCAGCACGTAGGTGGGGACCTGGGCCCGCGTCTGCGGCGTCTTGATGCGCGACATGCTCACGAACAGCGAGATGTCCTGGTTGCGCGTCTGGCGGAACATGAACTCCCGCAGGGGCTCCTCGCCGCGCTTGATCGCGGTCGCTGTCGAGATCTGGTGGTGCTGAAGCGGCTCCCAGGCCTCCTTCTTGATGGCGCTGATCGTCGGCGACATCACGAACAGGGTGAGGAACAGCGCGATCCCGACCAGCACCTGGTTGGGCGGGGTGGTGTTGGTGCCGATCGCCGAGCGGATGAAGCCCAGGACGATGAGGATCCGGGTGAAGCCGGTGACGGTGAACAGGATCGCCGGGATCAGCGAGAGCCCGCCCATCAACAGCAGGATCTGAAGCGCGTTGGAGGAGTCGATCTTCATCAGAGCGTCAGTCGCGGACGGTCAGCCGGCGCAGCCCGTTGACCATCCGGTCCAGCGGCTTCTCGGTGAGGCCGTAGGCGTCGTCGTCCTCCGGGAGGTCGATCCCGGCGGCGACCGCCTCGTCCTCGGTGTAGGTCTTGATCGCCGTGACGCCGTTGTCGGCGACGCCGAGCAGGATGATGTCCGTGCCCGAGCGCAGCAGCGACACCGACTTGCCGGGGGCGATCGGCAGCGTGGCGATCTGCTCGAGGCCGTTGCCGCTGGCGCGGACGGCGTCACGGCCCTTGACGGCCTTGAGGATCTTCGAGACGGCGAAGATGATCGCGATCACCACGATCAGGGCGATGATCGTGCGCACGATCCCCGATCCGCTGCCGCCGGCCGAGGCGGCGTGCGCCGCGCCTGAGGTGGACAGGTGCAGGGGGGTCTGCTCTCCGGTCGCACCGGTGGCGGCCTGCGCCATCTGGGCGTACGAGAGCGTGAGGGCGCCGATCAGGCCGGCGCCACGTGTGAACGTGGAGAACCGCATCGAGGGGAGAGACTCCGAGGGAAGAGTCACCCTCTTTGTCGGCTGATTGGCCCAGGGCCTTTAGGCCGGATGCTGGATTTTTGGGCCCGGCGCGCGTCCCCGCCGCGAGTGGCGGCGGGGAGCTGGGGGAGGCCTAGGCGAGTGCCTTGCCGACAGCCTCGAGCAGGCGCTCGGGCTGGAACGGCTTGACCACGAAATCCTTGGCACCGAGCTTGATCGACTCGATCACCTTGGACTCCTGGCCCAGCGCCGAGCACATGAGGACGCGGGCCCCCGGGTCGATGGTCATGATCTCAGCCAGCGCCTCCAGGCCCGTCTTCTCCGGCATGGTGATGTCCAGCATCGTCAGCTCGGGCTTGAGCTCCTGGAAGCGGGCGACCGCCTCATTGCCGTTCCCTGCCTCGCCGATCACCTCATGGCCACCGGAGGCGAGCGCGTCGCTCACGACCTTGCGCATGAAGGCGGCGTCGTCGACTACGAGTACACGGGCCATCAGTCTCAGGCTCCTTCTTCTTCGTTGGGGGTCTCATCACTGTCGTCGGCGGGTTCCGCCTCGACGGTCTCGTCCACGTCGACGGCCTCCTCGGCGACGGCCGCTTCATCAGCGACGTCTGCCTCGGGCGGCTCGTCGGCCCCCTCCTCCACAAGACTCTCGAGCGCCTCGTCGGCGGGTACCACCTCGGGCGCATCCTCAAACGACGTCGTGGACACCTCGTCGAAGATCTCGACGGCGGGCGTTTCCCACGGCGGCGTGTCGGCAACTGCTCGGCCACCGACGGTGTCGCACTGGAACGCCCACTCTCCATCATCGGTGACGATGAGGTGACCTTGGGCGAAGCGCAGTCCGTTGACATACAGGTCCACGGGGGCGTCGGCGGGGTGGTCGAGCTCGACCACGGAGCCCAGCGGCAGGCCAAGCGCCCGCGACAGGCCGAGCTGCGTGCGGCCCAGTTCCGCCCACACGCGCACCTTGATGCCGGTCAGCGCCTCCACCAGTGCCACGCTCTGGGTGCGGCCCGCGTTGTCGGCGTTCGCGGCGTCGCCGTCAGCGGTCTCGTCAAGCTCGTCCAGAGCACGGGCCAGGCGGACAACGAACGCGCGCGGCACGAGTTGGATCAGCCGGCAGGACTCACCGCCGATGAGGAAGGTGGTGGACGTGGCGTGCGGTGACGCGCCATAGATCTCGGCCGCGGCGTCGGGATTGTCCACGACGCGGATGTCGGGGACCGAGATCTCGATCTCCTGGCCCAGGACGACGCCGATCGCCGAGGCGGCCGCGGCCATCATCTGATTGGAGGCCTCGCCGACGGCGGACAGCTCCAGTTCGGACAGCTCGTCGGACTCGCCCTCCTCAGGAGCGGGCATGCCCATCGCCTGGGCCATGTTGCGCACGCCGGCGGCGGTGAGGACGAAGATATTGGCGCCGGTCACGCCGTCGACGTAGGAGACACTGGCCGCCACCGAGCCGGGGATGATGCCGTTGAACGGTGACTGGCCCTCGCCCATGACGCTGACCTCGCCGCGCTCGATGGTGCCGGGCGCGAACATCTCGAGCACCTGCGCGATCGCCTCGGCGGTGGAGGCGCCCAGACGCATCAGCGCGTCGCGTGACGTGATGTCGCTGGCGCTCATGAGCTCGAGCCCTCCGGCCCGCAGATCTGGACCGCGCGCCGCGGCCCGTGGGAGCCGGGCTGGGCGCGGGCCAGCTTGACGTTCTCGGCGTAGAGCATGACCCCGTCTTCGGCGGGGACGCCGAACTTGACAATGCTGCCCGGAACCAGCGAAAGGATCTCGGACACCTCGAGGTCGACCGAGGCCACCTCGGCGCGGAGGGTCACGGGCACGTCGGACATCGCCTTCTGCATCGGCGAGGTGCTCAGGACCTCGTCGTCGTGGCTGGGGTCGCGGCCGGAGATGGCGTCCTCCACCGGCTCGATCGCGGCCCACGGGATGAGCATGGCCAGGGCGAACGAGTTCTTGGCGATGCGGCACTCGAGCAGCAGGGTGAAGGTCGGCTCTGACACCGAGGCCACCTGGCCGGCGTCGTGCGGGTCGATCTCGCCGGCGCTCAGCGTGACCCCGCCGAGCTCCTGCCACACCAAGGAGAGCTGGAACACGAGCGACTCGAAGAGGCGGCGCGTGAGGCTCCAGTCGATCTCCGACATCCGCCGCTCCTTGGGCGGGCGCTCCGGAGACCCGCCCAGCAGTGCCTCGAGCCCGGCGAGGATGAACCCCTGCTCCGCGGTGAGCAGCATGCGGGTGCCGATCGGCGCGACCTCGAGGATCAGCGACAAGGAGTTCGGCGGCTGCTGCGCCTGCGCCGCTGCCCAGGTGAGCTGCACCGTGTTGATGAGCTCCAGCTCCACTGGCACACGCAGCTCGGTGGACAGCCGCGTGTTCGCGGTCTGGCAGAAGGTCTCGGTGGCGCGCATGATCCGGCGCGCCTGGTCGGAGGTGAACTTGGTCGGCCGCGAGAAGTCGACCGTGCGCAGCCGATGGCCGCGGCGGTTCGGCTTCTGGGACCCGCCGGCGTCGGGCAGCTGCCCTTGCTTGGCGGCGTCGACGAGCGCTGCGATCTTGTCCGGGGTCAGGTGCTCGCTCATCGTGTTGCCCCCGCTTCGGTCGTGGTGCGCGGGGTATGGCCCTCGAGCAGCGTCTCGGGCCGCTCGCCGGCCGCGCGGACGGTGACGGTCAGGTCGCTGACGGTCACCTTCAGCGTCCGGCCGATGGTACCGCCGGTCTTCGCCGCCTTGACGGGGACACGCGCGCCGGCCAGCGCACTCCGGACGGCCGCCTCGTTGCGGGCGCCGATGTCCAGGCCGCCGCTCATCTCGAACATGCGCGCGCCGCCGGCGATCGCGGTCTCGAAGCGGCGCTCCACGGCCCCGGCCTCGCGCATCCGCGCGATCAGCTCCGGAACGGCCGTGTCTGCGAACTTGCCCACCTGGTGGCCTCGGTCGTTGGATTCGGGCAGGACGATGTGTGCCAGTCCGGCGACGCCAGCGGTGCGGTCGACGATCGCCAGGCCGATGCAGGAGCCCAGCCCCAGGGCGACGAGCTCCTCGTGCGGATCTTTGGAAACCACCATCTCACCCATACGCGCCGAGGCCATCGTCAGGCTGAGGGCTCAGCCAGACCGAGGGGCGACAGCAGATCGCTGATCTGACCGGAGGTCGGCAGCAGGAGGAAGGAGATCGAGCACGGGTCCCCGGACACGTCCAGCTCGGAGTCGAGGACGAGCGCCAGGTCGTCGGCGCCGGCCGTGCCGATGAGCAGCGAGGACACGATCGCGGCGAGCATGTCGGTGTGCAGCTGGGGCGGCGAGGGCTCCAGCTCCAGGTTCGTCATCGCGCCCAGGCCGTTGAGGTAGGACGTGGCGAGGATGTTGCCGATCTCGCGCAGCGCCGAGTCCCCGACCTCGGTGTGGGCCTCGACGCCCAGCAGCGCACATAGGACCTCGGCCTGCTCGTAGGGGATCAGCAGTAGGACGATGCCGTCGATGTGGCCCTGGATGGGGACGATCACGCCCGCGACGTGCTGCTCGGGGTCACCGCACGCGTCGACGGCGTCGACCGGCGGCAGGGCCAGCGCGCGCGGCACGCTGATCTCCACCTCACGGGCGAGCATCTGCGACAGCGCCGTGGCTGCGGTGCCGGAGGCGATGTTGGCCAGCTCGCGCAGCGCGTCGAGTTGGGTCTCGGACAAGGACGGGCTCACTCGGGTCGTCTCCTGAGATTGGTCGTGGGTCATGCCGCCACCCGTCCATTCCCGGGTACGGTCGAGCTACCAGAGGGGCGTGCGCCGCCGTTCCGGCTCTCGGTCTTTGGTGCGCGCGGGTCCAGCGCGTCGCAGTCGACGATGAGCGCGATCCGGCCGTCGGCCAGTGCGGCGCCGCCGGAGACCGGCTCCCCGCTGACCGCGGGCGGCAGCGGGCGCGTGACGAGCTCGCGCTGCCCGATCAGATCATCGACCGCCAGGGCGAGGCGCTGCTCCTGCGCGCGCACGATCACCACGAACTCATGTTCACGGATGGGTCGGCGTCCAAACACATCGGCGCCGTCCAGCAGCTGCAGCACCCCGTCATCGAGGACCAGCATCCGGCGCCCGGCCACGGAGCGGACCATCTGCTCCGACAGCCGCAGCGTGCGCTCGACGCGGTCCAGCGGGATCGCGTACGGGGCGCCCGCGACGTCGACGTGCAGCGCGGACACGATGGCCAGCGTGAGCGGCAGGCGGATCTGCGCCGTCGTGCCCTCACCCTGGACCGAGTCGAGGAGGACCTCGCCGCCCAGCTCGCGGATCTTCGACCGCACCACGTCCATGCCGACGCCGCGCCCGGAGATGTCGCTGGTCGTCTCCGCCGTGGAGAAGCCCGCCGCGAACAGCAGCTCCACCGCGGTCTTCATCGTGATCTCGGCAGCGGCCCCGGCATCGATCAACCCGCGCTCGACCGCCTTGCGGGCCACCGCCTCGGGGTTGATGCCGCGACCGTCGTCACGGACCTCGATCACGACGCTGCCCCCGGAGTGGCGCGCCGAGATCTCCAGCGTGCCGACCTCCGGCTTGCCGGCGGCGACGCGTTCCTCGACGGGCTCCAGGCCGTGGTCGAGCGAGTTGCGGACGAGGTGGACGAGCGGGTCGCCGAGTGCGTCGACGACGGTGCGGTCCAGTTCGGTCTCGGAGCCGACCAGGTTGAGCTTGACCTCCTTGCCGAGCTTGCCCGACAGGTCGCGCACCAGGCGCGGGAAGCGCAGGAAGACGACGTCGACCGGGATCATGCGGACCTGCATGACCATCGCCTGCAGCGCCTGAGAGCTGCGCGTGAGCTCCTGCATGGCCTGCTGCAGGCCCGGGACCTCCAGGGAGCTGGTCAGAGCCTCGACAGCGGTGCGGTGGATGACCAGCTCGCCCATCGAGTGCATCAGCGCATCCAGACGCTCGGCGTCGACGCGGACGGTGCGGGGGGCGCTGGCGGCCTTGGGCGCGGCGGCCTTGGCGGGCTCCGCGGGCGCGGCGGCCTCGTCGGGAGCGGCGGGCGCGGCATGCGCGGTGGTCTCAGCGGCCGGCGTGGCCTGGGGCAGCGACACGACCTCGGGCTCGGCGACGACCTCGGGCTCCGCGTCCGGCTCGGACGCGAGAACCTCGAGGATCTCCACGCCGACCACGTCGGAGACGCCGGAGATGGTGCTGATGAGCGCGGCCTCCTCATGCTCGGAGGCGATCCACGCCTCGATCCGCTGACCGGAGAACTGCTCGACGTCGTCGACTGGCGGAGCGCTGGCGATCAGCTCGCCATGCTCGCCCATCGCGGCGAAGGTCATGTGTGCGCGGACGGCCGGCATCAATACCTGATCGTCGAGGACGGCCACCACGTGGAGCACGCGTGCGCCGGCGGCGACGGCGGTGGTCACCTGCTCGGGCACCGTTAGCGCGACGGCGACGCGCTCGAGCTCCTGCTCGGCGGTGCGAGCTCGCACCAGTCCGTGCAGCCGCTCGACCAGCGGGGTGGGGTCAAGCGCCTCCTCGCCGTCGGCCTCGATGGACTCGAAGGAGCCGGTGAGGGCGTCCAGGCAGGCCAGGACGGTGTCGATGGCCTCGCGGGTCAGTCCCTCGCCGCGCTGGCGCAGCAGCTCGAAGACGTCCTCCATCTCGTGCGTCAGCTTGGCGATCTGGGCGAAGCCCATGGTCGCGCTCATGCCCTTGAGCGAGTGCGCGGCCCGGAAGATCTCGTCCACCGTCGCGCGGTCGCGCGGGTCCTCCTCCAGGCGAACGATCGCCAGGTTCAGTTCCTGAAGGTGCTCCTGCGCCTCGGCGAGGAACATGGGCATGTATTCGGAGGTATCCATTACGCTTTCCGATAGATGAAGGGGTGGGCCATCTGGAGGCCCAGCTCGGTCGGCCTGGAAACGCGCTCGGTGGCGCCGACGACCAGGTAGCCACCGGGACGCAGCGCCTGGGCGAGACGCGCGTGCAGGTCGTCGCGGATGGGCTCTGCGAAGTAGATGACGGTGTTGCGGCACATGATCAGGTCCTTGCCGGCCGCGGGCGGACGCAGGCGCAGCAGGTCGCCGACCTCGAAGGACATCATCCGGCGCAGCACCTCCTTGGCCTGCCAGCCCTCCGGCGCGCGGTCAAAGGCACGCTCCATGACCTCGTCGTCGACGCCGCGGGCGTCCTCGGCGCTGAACAGGCCGGCGCGGGCACGCTCGATCATGCGCTTGTCGATGTCGGTGCCGGAGATCTTCACGCGGGCGGTGGGGATGGCCGTGTGGCAGACCGCGGCCAGGGTGGTGGCCTCCGCGCCATAGGAGCACCCGGCGCTCCAGGCGCGCACCTGGCCGTGGCCGGCGAGCTCGGGCAGCACGTCGCGCTCAAGGCGGGTCCACTGCTCGGGGTGGCGCCACAGCTGCGAGACGTTGATCGTCACGCGGTCCAGCAGGGCGTCGAGCTCGGTCCTGTCGCGGCGCAGCGCGTCCAGGCAGTCGGTCAGGAGGTGGATCCCCTTGCGCGCGAAGAACGAGCGCAGGCGGCGCTCCATCTGCGGGCGCTTGTACTGGGCGAGGTCGACGCCGCAGATCTGGCGCAGGCCCTCGCAGAAGAGGACGTAGTCGTCACTGGCAACGGGGGCGCCGATGGCACTCATGGGTTCACCTCCGCCGTGATCGCAGCGGCCATCTGATCAAGGGGTAGCACCTCGTCGGCCAGTCCGGCCTCAACCACGGCCCGGGGCATCCCGTAGACGGTGCAGGTTTGCTCAGACTCGACGAGGATTCGGCCGCCATGGCGCCGAACCTCGCGCGCGCCGCGCAGTCCGTCGTTGCCCATACCGGTGAGCACGACAAGGGTGAGCCGGTCGCCCCACTTGGCGGCGGCGTCCTCGATGAGGAGGTCGGCGCGCGGGCGCAGGCCGCCCAGCGGGGCCTCGTCTGAGAGGGCCGTGTGACCGGTCGGGCTCAGCCGCAGGTGGCGGCCGCCGGGGGCGATCAGCGCCACGCCCGGCTCCATGGACTCGCCGCCCTGCGCCTCGCGGACGTTCAGGGGGCTCGAACGGTCCAGGCGGGTGGCCAGCGAGGCGGTGAAGCCGGCGGGCATGTGCTGCACGATCAGGGTGCCCAGGCCCAGCGGTGAGGGCAGGCCGGGGACGACCTCGGCCAGCGCACGCGGGCCGCCGGTCGAGGTGGCGATGACCAGCGCGCGCGAGGTGGCGCTGCGGATTCGGATCCCGCCCACCCGCCGCACGGCGGGCACGTGGCCGTCGGTGGACGCTGCGCCGTTGCGCGGCGGCCGCGCGGAGCGCAGGTGGCCGCCCAGCCGCCGCGTCTTGGTCGCGACGAGGATCTTGGTCAGCAGGTTCTGCTCGAACGCACCGACGTCGGCCTGGTCGGCGGGCTTGGGCACCAGCTCGAACGCGCCCTCGGCGAGGGCGTCCACGGCGTAGGCGCCGTGGGCCGGCGAGAAGGCTGAGACCACCACCACCGGGATCGCCGGCCCGCCGCGCCGCCTGAGCGCCTTGAGCACATCGATCCCGCCCAGCCCCGGCATCGCCAGGTCCAGCGTCATCGCATCGGGCGTCTCACGCTCGCACAGGGCGAGCGCTTCGTCGCCGTCCTTCGCGGCGGCGATGACGTCGATCCCGCCCTTGGTCAGCACGTTGGTGACGATCCGGCGCATGAGCGCGCTGTCGTCGGCGACGACCACACGGGGCTTGGGGGTGGCGGTGGTCATAAGAACTGCTGTACGTCGGTCAGCTCAGTCAGCTCAGGCGGCGACCGGGAGCTCGGTCGTCGTCTCGAAGATCGTGCTCAGCGTGAGCAGCACAATCAGACGCTCGTCGATCCGGACGATCGCCTCGATCATCGACGCGTCGGCGCCGGGCGCCGCCTCGAGCTGATCGGCGGAGACGGTGAGGACCTCCTCGACGCTGTCGACGATCACCCCGGCCGTCTCGGCTCCGGCCTCGACGATCACGATCTTGGACTGCTCGGTGAGCTGAGAGGTGAGCCCCAGCCGTGCCGCCACGTCATAGACGGGGACGATCCGACCACGGAGGCTGATCACGCCGCGGACCCAATCGGTCCGTGAGGCCACCGAGCGGGGCTCGGCGTAGCGAATGATCTCGTTGACCGCCTGGATCGGCAGGGCGTAGTGCTCCGCGCCCAGCGTGAACACCACCAACTGCTGATGATTGGCCTGCTCTGACATCGTGTCTTACTCCTTGTTTCCGTAACGAGCCGGTTCGCGCATCCTGCGCTCGGCCTTCTCTCGAGATATTCGGCGCCTGAGGCGCGAGCTTGAGGTTTGCGTCCGTTAACCAATCAAGCCCACGAGGGGCCGGGTCGGTTACGGGGCCACGATGTCTGGGATTCCCGCCGCGGCCGGATCTGAGTCAGCCACTTCGCTCGGCTCGGAGCCGACCGGGGCCGCCAGCACCTGGGTCAGGCGCAGACCGAACTGCTCGTCGATCACCACGACCTCGCCGCGGGCGATGGGCGTCCCGTTGACCAGCAGGTCGACCGGCTCGCCCGCCATCCGGTCCAGCGTCACGACCGAGCCCTCGCGCAGCTCCAGGGTCTCGCCCACGGACATGCGCGCGCGGCCGATCTCGACGCTGAGGTCGACCGGGACCGCGGACAGGCGCCGCAGGTCGGCCATCGACTCGCCGGCGCGGATGGCGCCGCCGTCGCTGGTGAGAGGCTCGAAGTCCACGTCGTGGCTCATCGTCTGCTCCTTACTGGACCGCGAGGTCGGTGAAGAGGATGTCGGTCACCTTGACGTCCGTGGTCTTCTTGATCTGGCTGAGGATCTCGGACTTGAGCTTGGCCCGGCCGGGGTCGGTCAGCAGCGCCGATGACGGGTCGTTGGTGATCGTGTTGGTGATGATCGAGCGGATCACGGCCTCCTCGGGCAGGGTGCCGAGGCCGGAGGGCGTCGTGGTGGCGCCCTCGGCGGTCGCGCCGTCGCTCTGGCCCGGGGCCAGGATGAGGCCGATCGTCATCGTCGCGTAGCGACCGTCGGTGAGGTTGAGCGTGAAGCCCTTGGGCAGCACGTAGATCTCGCCGTCGATCTTGGGCTTGGCGACAGCGGGCTTGGGCAGCAGGAAGGTCTTGGCGGCAAAGCCCCCACCGGCCACGACGACCAGCAGGATGATGATCAGCTTCTTTTTCATTGTCGGGTGGTCCTAGGGGTTCAGGTCGGGGTAGATGCGATCGAGCACGATGTCCACTCGCCGGTTGCGGGCTCGCCCGGTCGCGGTGGCGTTGCTCGCCAGCGGATGCAGGTCGGCATAGCCGGCCGCCGACAGTCGTTGCTCGTTCACGCCATGGGCGATCAGGTAGCGCACGACGGTGGTGGCCCGGTCAGTCGACAGCTCCCAGTTACTGGGGAACTGCGAGCTCTGGATCGGCTGGTTGTCAGTGTTTCCTTCCACCGTTATCGGATGCTTCTGGTCAACATTGAGCAAGTGGCTCACCTCTTGTAGAAGTGGCGAGCCCGCGGGCTGCAACGTGGCTGACCCCGAGTCGAAGAGAAGCTTGTCGGTGAGCACGTGGACGACGAGACCCTGGCGGGTGATCACCGTCTGCACCTCGTTGCCGAAACCGTGGGCCTTGGCGTAGGTGTTGAGCTCCCGCTGGAGCTTCTTGAAGCTCTCCTGCTCCTGCTTGGCGCCGCTGGCGGCGATCATCGCCTTGGAGATCTGCTGCGCCGACGTGTCGCTGGGCTTGGGGATGTTGGGCGTCAGCGGGACGATCGCGGGAACCGCGGCCGTGGCCGGCGTGTGCGCGCTGGTCGACTCCGAGCCCGACTGCATGATCGCCTTGCCGCCGGAGAGGATCGAGCCCGAGAAGGCCGCCTTGAGCGACTGCTGCAGGCTCTCGTACTTGGAGATGTTCACCGACGAGATCGAGTACAGGACCATGAACAGCGCGAACATCAGGGTGAGCATGTCCGCGTACGTGAGGAGCCAGCGCTCCTCGTTCTCGAACTCGGCCGCGTGACCGCGTTTGCCGCGACGACCGGCCATCAGAGGCTCCTAGGCCGCCTCGGCCTGCGGCATCGCCGTCACCGAGCCGCCCTCGTCGTCGGACTTGCGCTCGGCCGGGGGCACGAACGAGCCCAGCTTCTCGGCCACGACCCGCGGGTTGTCGCCGGCCTGCACGGCCAGGATGCCCTCGAGGGTCAGCGTCCGCAGCTCAACCTCGGCCTTGGACAGGGCCTTGAGGCGGTTGGCGATGGGAAGGTAGATGACGTTGGCAGAGCCCACGCCCATCAACGTCGCGATGAATGCCGATGAGATGGCCGGGCCCAGAGTCGCCGGCGCTGAGAGGTTCGCGAGCACGTGCACGAGACCCATGACGGTGCCGATGATGCCCATGGTCGGCGCGAAACCGCCGGCCTTCTCGAACGGGGCCGCGCCCTCGTGGTGACGCGCCATCATCCCGTCGATCTCGGCCTCGAGGACCTCGCGGACGAGCTCGGGGTCTGAGCCGTCCACGACGAGCTGCAGCCCCTTGCGGGTGAAGTCGTCCTCGATCTCGGCGGTCTGGCCGTCGAGGGCCAGAAGGCCCTCGCGGCGCGCCTGCTCGGCGAAGCCGACGAGCTGCTGCACGCGGGCGTTGAGGTCGATCTCCGGCGGGCCGAACGCGATCTTGTACAGCGCCGGGATCTTCTTCATCCCTTCCATGCCGCAACTGGCCATCGTGACGCCGCCGGTACCGCCGATGATGATCAGCAGCGCCGGGATGTCCATGAAGGCGGCGGGACTGGTGCCGCCCATGATCCCGGCCATGAGGATGCCGAGCGTGGCGACGACGATTCCGATTGCGGTTGCGGGCTTCATTTCATTCTCTTAGATCGACAGGGGAGCAAAAAAATCAAGGGGATAAAGAGCGAAAATCAGGGTCGGTCTGCGGGGTAGGGCGGGGGCGGATCGGTCGGCTCAGCCGTGGTGGTGGCGCGCCTCGAGAGCGGCGTCGTGCACGGCGGTCAGCGTGGAGGGCTTGCGAAGCGGGGTCACACGGCGCAGCTCGCCGCGCTCGGCGCGCAGCTCGTGGCGCACGATGAGCGCCTCGGCGAGCACCCTGGCGCGATAGGTCGCGATCAACTCGGCGACACGTTGCGGCGGCTCGGCGACGACGATCTTCTGGCCGTTGTGGATCGTGATCACCGTGTCGGGCGTGGCCTCGATGGTGATGATCGCGTCGGGATTGATTTGGAACGTGTCCACCGCGTGTCCCAGGCGGTGCAGGGTGATCATGGGCGGGTCTCCTGAGGAGAAGGGTTGATGAGGGAGGAAGGGAGAAACGGGGGCGGCGTTCTGAGAAGCGCCGCCCCCTCAACTCACGTTGGGGCTAGGGCCTAGCCCTGCGGCATGTTCACGACGGTCTGCAGCATCGAGTCAGCCGTGGTGATGACCTTGGAGTTGGCCTGGTAGCCACGCTCGGCGGTGATCATGTTGGTGAACTCGGTGGCGAGGTCGACGTTGGACATCTCCAGCGAGCCGGAGATGGTCGCGCCGAAGCCGCCGACACTCGGGGTGCCGGTGGTCGCCGGACCCGAGCTGGCGGTGGCGCTCCAGTTCGAGCCACCGTCACGCTGCAGGCCGGCCTCGTTGGGGAACGTGGCCAGCGAGATGTAACCGGCGGTCTTGGTCTGACCGAACGTCGGGCTCGTCGAGTCCTCGTCGGTGTAGCTGACGCTGCCGTCCGCGCCGATGGCCAGGTTGGTCGATCCGGGCGGGACGTTGAGGTACGTCGGGGTGGCCGAGCTGGAGCTCGAGGGCGCCGTCGAGCCGACGACGTACTGGCCGCTCTGGGTGGTGAGGAAGCCCGATGAGTTCAGCGTCAGGTTGCCGGCGCGGGTGTAGTCGACCGTGCTGGGCAGGTTGTTGGTGTAGGGGGAGGTGGTGCCCGGACTGCCGTTGCCGACCTGGAGGAAGCCGTCGCCCTGGACGTAGACGTCCAGCGCGTTTCCGGTGGTCTGCTGCGAGCCGGTGCCCATGAGGTTGTCGATGGACCCGACGCTCACGCCGAGGCCGACCTGCTTGGCGTTGGCGCCGCCGTTGAACCCGTTGGGGCCGGTGGCGGCGCTGAGGTTCTCAGACAGCTGGTCCACGAAGGTGGTGCGCTGCGCCTTGTAGCCGATGGTGTCGACGTTCGCCAGGTTGTTGGCCGTCACGTCGAGCATCGTCTGGTGAGCTTCGAGTCCGCTGATGGCGGAGTCCATGCCTCGCATCATTTGAGGTACTTCCTTTCTCGGCTTCCTGCTTGGAGGTCCAGCCGGGGGTTGAATCCGTTCTCGCTACGCGATGACGGCACTGTCGATGTTTGTGAACACGTGCTCGCGCATGTGCTCGGAACCCACCGCCGTGACGACGGTGTTGTTGGGGACCGACACCACAAACGCGGTGTTGTCCACAAAGACCACTGCAGCCTGTGACCCCTTGGTCGCGGCTCGTGACACACCACCCGCCAGCCGCTGCAGGGTCGACTGGTCGAGTTGGATTCCTCGCCGGTTGACGCGCTCCAGCGCGTGCCGGGAGAACGTGGGCGCCTGCGCCGCCGTGGTGCTGGCCGACAGCACCGAGGCGAACGTCGGCGTGCCGACCGGAAGCTTCAGCGCAGCGAGCTGCGCCGGCGTGACGGCCGCGGGGGCCTCCGCCGGTGCGTCGGCCGCGCCGGGTCCGATCAGCGACACATTGGGGACCGCTGAGGTCACGAAGCCTCCAGCACCGAGCCCAGCGAGATCCCGGGCGTCGTGCCGATCGTGAGCGTCGGGCCCGCGGAGGTGAAGTCAACCTTTGACACTGTGCCGCTCTGGGTGACGCCGTCCGAATCCTGGTAGCTGACCGTGTGGCCGAGGAGCCCCAGCGCCGAGGACGACGCCTGCTGGGTCGAGGCGGCGGCGGTCGAACTGGCGATCTGCGTCTCCTGCTCCAGGCTCGAGAAGCTGGCCAGCTCCGACATGTACTGCGTGGGATCGCTCGGGTTCAGCGGGTCCTGGTTCTGAAGCTGGTCCATCATCAGCTTCAGGAAGTCGTTCTCGCCCAGGCTGTCACTGGGGTTGGAGAAGCTTGTGCCGGACGTGCCCGTCGGCGCGAGCTGGGTACCGGTGGTGCCCGTGGTGGCGTTGCTGGTCACGTTGGTCATGTCAGTGGTCCTCGGTGTTGAGTGGAGGCACGCCTCAGGCGAGCACGTTCACGAGCGCGGAGCCCGAAAGGGTCTGAAGGGGGGTGTCAGCGGTAGGGTGGCGTCCGCATCGCCGTCAGCGCTCGGCGCCCGAACCGGTGGCGTCGGTCTCGCCGGAGCCCTGCGCGGTGCCGCCCTGCCCGTCGCTGCCGGACCGCTGCTGCCCTGATGACTCGATGTCCAGGCGCAGCAGGGCGGTGCCGTTCTGCTGGAGCTGGCGCTTGAGGTCGTCGCCGCTCTGCGACAGGGTCTGCGCCGCCTCCGGGTGCTCGGTGACGACGCGGGCCACGATGCCGTCCGGCGTGTGCTGAAGGTGGATCTGGATGGCGCCCAGCGATCTCGGGCGAGAGCTCGATGCGCGCCACCGAGATGCCGTCGCGCGCGCCCATGGCGATGGTGTTGGAGACCTTCTCGGCCGCCTCGGCCAAGCGCACGCCGTAGGCGGTGGGTAGCGCGGTGGCGTTGGTGGTGGACGCGGTCGCTGCGGTCGGGGCGGCGCTCGCAGCGGGCTGGCCCCCGGTCACCTGCAGCGGAGAGGAGCCGGCCGGGGCCCGGGCCGGCGCGGGCGCCGGGTGCGGCGTTGTCCCGTGGGCGCTCGCCGTCCGAGCTGTCCTTGGCCGTCGAGGTGTGGGCGCCCGAGCTCGCGGCGGGGGCGGCCGTGGCGCTGGCGGAAGCAACGTGCGGGCGGCCGGGGCAGTACTGCCCGCCGGAGTCGTCGCGGTCTGCGGCGCGGTGGCGCCCGCGGCGGCGACCGTGGCCGTGGCGGCGCCCGTGGCGTCGGTCGGGGTCGCCTGAACCGGGGTGGAAGCCGTGGTCGTCGCGGTGGAGGCGCCGCCCGGCACAGGCACGGTGGTCGCGGCGGCGGTGAACGAAGGTGCCGAGGTCGCGGCGGTGGAGGGAGCCGCGGGAGCGGTGGGTGCCGGAGTGGTCGGCAGCGTGCCCGTCGTGGTCGGCGCGGGAGCACCCGGAACGGTGCCGGCAGCCGGGCCGGCCGGGGCGCTCGCGTCCGCGGCAGCGGCCGGTGTCTGGCCGGTGGCGTACTGCGTCAGCGCGGTGCGCAGGTCTGCGCCCGGCGCGGCGGGGACGGTGGCGCCGGCGGCGGGCGCGGCGGACGCCTGGGCCGGCAGCGCGGGAGCGTTGGCAGTCGTGGGACCCGGAGCGGCGCCGGATGCGGAGGTCTTGGCCGGCACGGGCTGGGACGCCGTGGGAACGGCGACGGTCAGCACGGCGGCGATCAGCGAGGCCGGGTCAGAGACGGACCCTCCGGGCGTCGAGACCGAGCCGTCAGCGGACGTGCCGTTGGAGTCGCTCGCGCCGGATCCGACCCCGGACGCGTCGGCGTCCGCTCCGGTTCGCTTCCCTCCCTTCGTGGAGGTCTGCTTGCTCTGGCCTTCCGCTAGTGCGGTCCGGGCCACCTGGGTTGACAGGACGCTGGCGAAGGCGTCTGTCGGCGGGGCGCCGCCTGTCGGCGGACTCGTGCCCTGGCCGTCGGCCGAGGGCGGGGCGCCGGTGGCCAGTGGCGCGCCGGCCGGGCCCGTGGCTCCCGGTGCGAGACCGGCGCCCGGAGCGCCCGCGGCGCCGGCGGACGCGGCGTCAGGGGTGACGACCGGCATCAGCGACGCCGATCCGATGCCGGGGCTCATGCGGCCCTCCGGCGAAATCCGTTGAGCGCGATCTCGTCGAGATCGGCCGCCTCGATGCGGGCCTGCTCACGCACGAACTCGACGCGGCGGTTCTCCTTGAGGCGCTCTAGGGCCTGGCGGTCGCGCGCGGCCTCGGTCAGCTCCTCGCGCCGTTCCTCCAGCGCCTGGTCGCGACGGTTGAGATCGTCGCGGCTGGCCTGGTGGGCGCGCTCCGAGCGCTCCAGGTAGGCCTGGCGAGCCATGAGCTCGGTGGCGCTGATCGGCGCCGCGGCGGCGTCGAGCTGGGCCTCGCGGGCCTGGGTGACGCGCTTGGCGGCGTCTTCCATCTCCTGCTCGGAGCGAACGCGCTCCAGCATGGCGCCGGCGAAAGCTTCTTTGGCCTCATCTTCTGCACGCTCGCGCAATGCGCGCACACGCTCGAGGCGGAATCGGAACGAGGGACCGGCCATAGTCAGTTATTCGGCCGATGCGGGCGGGACTTCAGTCCCGTTGGACGGTTATCCGAGCCGGTGTCGCGCATGGGAGGGGTTAGGCGCTGAGCGCCAGCGACGGGATCGCGGCAGGGGCGCCACCGGGTGCGCCCACGGGGACCTGCGGAGTGGGGATGGCCGGCGGCGCAGCCACCACCACGTCGGCCGCCGGCGTGAGCTCACCGGTGCCCGGAAGCTGCGCGGCGAGTGACAGCAGCGCCTCGTCAGCCTGCTGCGTCGTGGTGAGATCGGCGATGGTCTGGCGCAGGAATCCGTCCATCGCCGGGCGCAGCGCGATCGCCGCGTCCAGGAGAGGGTCGGTGCCGGGCTGGTAGGCGCCGATGGAGATCAGGTCCTCCTTCTCGCGGTAGGCCGCCAGCGCCGAGCGCAGCCGGGTGCCGGCCTCGCGGATCTCGGGGGTGACGATCTCGCCGACGAGCCGGCTGACTGACTGCAGCACGTCGATGGCCGGGTAATGGCCGGAGTGCGCGAGTGAGCGCGTGAGGACGATGTGGCCGTCGAGGATCGACCGGACGGCGTCGGCGATCGGCTCGTTCATGTCGTCTCCGTCGACGAGCACGGTGTAGAGACCGGTGATCGAGCCCTCGGGGCTGGTGCCGGCGCGCTCGAGCAGCCGCGGCAGCAGAGCGAACACGCTGGGCGTGTAGCCGCGCGTCGCCGGCGGCTCGCCGATGGCCAGGCCGACCTCGCGCTGCGCCATGGCAAAGCGGGTGACCGAGTCCATCATCAGCATCACGTTCTTGCCCTGGTCGCGGAAGTGCTCGGCGATTGCGGTGGCGGTGAAGGCCGCCTGGATGCGAACCAACGGCGGCTGGTCGGAGGTGGCGACGACGACCACGGAATGGGCCAGGGCGTCGCCCAGGTCGCGCTCGATGAACTCGCGGACCTCTCGGCCTCGCTCTCCGACCAGGGCGATGACGTTGACGTCGGCTGTCGTCGAGCGGGCGATCATGCCCAGTAGCGAGGACTTGCCCACGCCGGAGCCGGCGAAGATGCCAAGGCGCTGGCCGTTCCCGCAGGGCACGAGCGTGTCCAAAGCGCGGACGCCCAGGCCCACGCGCTCGGAGATCCGGGGCCGGGTCAGGGCATCCGGGGGCGTGGCGATGGCGGCGCGAAGCTTCCCGCCGTCAACGTCGCCGAACTCGTCCAGCGGCGTGCCCAGCCCGTCGATGACGCGCCCGAGCAGGCCGTCGCCCACCGCCACCTCAAAGGGGCTGCCGGTGGGGTGCACGGAGGTGCCCGGGCTGATGCCGGTCAGCTCGCCGAGCGGCATCAGCAGCGTGCGCCCGCCGCGGAAGCCCACCACTTCGGTGGGCACCCGCGGCCGGTCGCGACCGTCACCGACCAGGCAGATCTCACCCATTTCCACCTGGAGGCCGGTCGCCTCGATGATCAGACCGATCAGATCGCGCACGCGGCCACGGCGGCGTGCCAAATCCTCGTCCTGCATCACACGCGCCACCCGGCCCAGGGCCGGGCGCGCGAAGGTCTCAGACCTCATCCGTCAGCGCTCCGCTCCGCGGGCCCAGCTCGGCGGCGACGACTTCGCGCGCACGGGCCAACTGGGTCTCCAGGGAGGCGTCGATCTCGCCCTCGTCGGTGCGCGCGAGAACGCCGCCGCGTCCGACGCGGCGGTCGGACTGGACGTTGAGATGCTCGATCCCGCCCAGCTCGGACTGCAGCCGGGCGATGGACTCGGACATCAGCTCGAGATCCGCCGGGTTGACGACCAGCGTGACGTGCTGGCGGTCGCGGATGCGGCGCAGCGCCACCGCGGCGATGTCGACGATGCGTTCGGGCTCCACCTCGATGGCACCGGCCACGATCTGTTCGGCCAGGCGCAGCGCCAGTGCGACGGCGTCGTGCTCGAGCTCTGAGATGACCTGGTCGCGCGCGGCGTCCAGTGCCTGGGCGGCGCCGGCCACGGCGTGCAGCGTGGGCTCGATCTCGGCGCGGGCCGTGGCCAGTCCGGCGGCACGCCCCTCAGCCTCGCCTACGGCCCGTGCATGCTGGCGGATCTGCTCGGCGTCGGCGTGGGCGGCCGACAGCACGTCGGCCACATCGCGCACGGAGCCGGCCGGAGCCTCCAGCTGGCGGAAGGTGTAGGCCGCGATCGTCGCGGCCGCGGTCTCAGAAGACAACGTCTTCGTCCGATCGCGAGAGGACGACGGCGCCGGCTTCCTCGAGCTTGCGCACGATGGCCACGACGCGTCCCTGCGCCTCCTCGATGTCGCGCTTGCGCTGCGGCGGCTGGAACTGCATCTCCTCGACGAGCATCTGCGCGCCACGCTCGGACATGTTGTGAAGGATCCGGTCCTTGACCTCGTCGGCCACGCCGCGCAGCGCCAGGGCCAGGTCCTTCTGGTCGGCCTCGCGCAGGATGAGCTGGATCGAGCGGTCGTCGAGCTTGGTGATGTCCTCGAAGATGAAGAGCAGTCGCCGGACCTCGGCGCCGAGGCTCTCGTCGGTCTCGGTGATCTTGTCCAGGACGTTGCGCTCGGTCGAGCGGTCGGCGTTGTTGAGGATGTCGGCCAGCGACTTGATGCCGCCGGCGGCGGAGTACTCCTGCTGGACCACGTTGGCCAGCTTGGCCTTCATGACCGCCTCGACCTGCTTGACCACGTCGGGGCTGGTCTCGGACATGCGGGCGATCCGCAGGGCGATCTCCGGCTGCTCGTTCTCGGGGAGGTTGGAGAGGACCTGCGCGGCCAGCGTGGTGTGCAGGTTGGCGATGACGAGCGCGGTGGTCTGCGGCGACTCGTTGCGCAGGAAGGTGACCACCTGCTCGGGTGGGGTCTTGCGCAGGAACTCGAACGGCCGCTTCTCGATGACGCTCGACAGCCGGCCGATGATCTCGTTGGCGCGATCGGGACCGAGGGCGCGCTCCAGCACCTCGCGGGCATAGTCGACGCCGCCCGCGTTCAGCGAGTCGTAGGCCTGGACCGTGGCGGCCAGCTCGGCGAGGACGCCGTCGGCGAGCCCGGGCTCCAGGAACTGGAGCTTGGCCATCTCCAGTGACAGAGACTCGATCTCCTCTTCCTTGAGCCGCGAGAAGACCTGGGCGGCGCGCTCGGTCCCGATCGAGACGAGCAGCACCGCCGCCTTCTGGCGGCCCTTGATCTTGGCCAGGGCCGCGGTGGCGGCGGCGGTGGCGGCGGGAGAGGCGGCGACCGCCGCGCCCTGCGGCTGGAAGACTTCGACAGCCCCACAGTCTAGTCCTCCTCGGTGACCCAGGCCCGGACCTGCTGGGCGACGCGCTCGGGATCGCGGTCCACCAGGTCCTCGACCTGGCGGCGGGCGACGTTGACCGGCGACTGCAGCGACATCACCTCGGTGGGGCCGCCGTTGACCATGGTGGCGCCGCCGTTCTGCCCGGCCTCCAGGGAGGCGAGGGTGCGGGGCGTCTCCAGCTCGCGCAGCCAGGTGGGCTGACCGGCGAAGGCCTCACGCTCGCGGCGGCGCAGCATGCGGCCCGCGAAGACGAGGAAGAGCAGGGAGGCCAGTCCGGCGGCGCCGTACTTGGCGTACTTCATCATCGAGGCGGCGCCGGCCGCGGGCGGTGTGGTGACCGGAGCCTTGGCGAAGGCCAGCTGGCCGACCGACAGGGTGTCCCCGCGCTTGGCGTTCAGGCCCACCGCATTGGACACGGCCTGCTTGATCGCGGGCAGCGAGGCCGCCGGGACCGACTTGTCGACGAGCACCGAGACGGTCTGGTTGAGGACGTTGCCCGGGGCGATCACGGTGTGGGTGACGGTCTTGTTGACGCCATAGCTGGTGTTGGTCGTCTTGTTGGCGTAGTTGGAGTTGCTGCCGCTGGCCGAGGCGCCCGCCGCGAGGGTGCCGATGTTGCCGGCGGTCCCCGCGACGCCAGCGGCGCTGGGGCTGCCGCCCTTGAGCGTCTCGTTGGAGGTCGTCTGGGTCAGCGGCGTGCCCTTCTTGGCGTAGCTGAGCGCGTCCTGGGTGGACTGGTTGGCGTTGACGTTGGCGTTGACCACGACCTGGGCCTTGCCCGCGCCCAGCGTCTGGGTCAGCATCGCGTTGACCTGGCTGGTCATCGACGCGTCGTACTTCTGGTCGGCCTGCTGCTGGGTGGTGGCGCCCCCGCCGTCGCCGTCGGAGGAGGGCCACAGCAGCGAGCCGTCGGCGCCGGTGACCGTCACCTTGTTGATCGAGAGACTGGGGACGCTGGAGGCGATCAGCTGCGCGATGCCGCGCACCGAGCTGGAAGCCAGCTGGCTGCCGCCCAGCAGCACCGAGGCGGTGGCGGGCTGGGTCTGGTCGGAGAAGAGCTGGTCCTGGCTTGAGGGGATGACCAGGTTCACGGTGGCCGAGGTGACGCCGTCGATCGTCTCGATCGTCTGGGCGAGCTGGCCCTCCAGGGCGCGCTCGTAGGTCAGCTGCTGCTGGAAGTTGCTCTGCCCCAGCTGCTGCTTGTCGAGCAGGGAGAAGCCCGGCTGCTGGTTGGTGAGCAGGCCCGCGGTGGCCAGCGCGACCCGCGCCTGGGCGGTCTGGCTGGAGTTGACCGCGATCGCCGTACCGCTGTTCTGCAGCTGATAGCTGATGCCCGCCGAGGCGAGGGTGCTGGTGATCTTGCCCGTCTGGGCCGGGTCGATGCCGGCCTCCAGGGTCGAGTAGCTGGGCTTGGAGGCCACTGACATCACGATCATCAGGAAGGCGACGCCCAGCACGAGGGAACCGCCGAGCATCACCCAGCCCTTGGGGGACATCTTCTTGGCCATCTCTGCAAAATTGGGCATGGGTTAGACCTGGGTTTGGAAGATCGTGGTTTCAGCGGAGACGAGCTTGTCGCGGATCTGGGCCGCCAGATCCATCGACAGCGAGGCGTTCTCGACGGCGGTTACGGCTTGGGTGGGGTCCGACAGCGTGCCGGTGGCCAGTCCCTGCGACGCCTGGGTGGCGTTGGCCTGGGTCGTCTCCAGCGAGCTGAGCGCGTTGCTCAGCGCGCCGCTGAAGCTGCCCGCGCCGGCCTGCCCGGCCGGGTTGGTCTGACCTGAGCCGACCCCGCCGACGGAGCCGACGCTCCACTCGCTCGGGTTCAGCTGGCCGAGTGCTCCTGAGATCGCCGGGATCATTTGAGGAGGTCCAGCGTCTTGGAGTACATGGTCTTGGCCGTGCTCATCGCGGTGACGTCGGCCTGGTAGGAGTTGGACTCGGAGATGAGGTCGGTCATCTCGGTCACGGGGTTGACGTTGGGCATGCTCACGTAGCCCTGCGCGTTGGCGCCGGGGTGCCCCGGGTCATAGACGAGCTGGTCGGGCGTGGGGTCGTTCACGATGCCCGCGACCTGCACGCCGCCGGGCGTCGCGCCGGACTGGCCCAGCGCGCCGGCGAGCTGGGAGCTGAACCCGCCGCCCACCTGCTGGAGCACGACCTCCTGACGGCGATACGGCTGGCCGTTGGCGCCCTGCGTGGTCTGCGCGTTGGCGAGGTTCTCGGACGTGACGTCCATCCGCGTGCGCTCGGCGGTGAGGCCGGAGGCGGCCAGGTCGATTGCGTCGAAGAAGCTCATGACCCGGGCGTGCCCATCGCGGTTTTGAGGATGGACTCGCGCTGCGCGGCGATGGCGGTCAGGTTCTCGTAGAGAAGGCCGTTCTCGGCCAGATCGGCTGAGTCCTGCTCGCCGCTGACGCCGTTGCCGTCGGCGCTGACGACACCGGACTGAGTGACCGGGCTGAAGCCGACGGAGCTCGGGGACTGGCCATTCTGGATGGCGTTGGCCAGGGTGCTCTGGAAGTTGACGTCCTCGCGCTGGTACCCGGGGGTATCGGCGTTGGCCAGGTTGTTGGTCAGCAGCGTCTGGCGCAGCATCGAGCCGCGCATGGCTGCCTCAAGGGAAAGCTGAGTGGTGTCAAGGAGGGACATAGGTTCAGGTCGCTTTGCACTGGCCCTCCTTGGGCTCTCCATGACCACTCCTTGCGGTCACCTCTAATGTCGGCGTCTGGCGAAAAGTCTTTAGACCCGTTCTGCGAGAAAAAACCCCAGAAACCGTCGCATCACCGGGCGTGAGGCAGCAAACGAGCGCTCAGCGCACGTTTGTCACATAACCCCTTCGCCCGCCGGACGCCGTCAGCCGGCCTCGGGGTCGTGCCGTTCAGGCGACGGCGGCGACCACGCGGTGCTGCCGCCGCACCGGGGCGTAGCCGTCGGCGGCACGCTGGGCGTGACGCACGCGACCGAGCTCCAGCAGGAGCACCTCGCGCACGCGCAGCAGCTCGATCTCCACGCGCTTCTGCAGCTGCCGGCAACGCTCGAGCGTCGCCCGTGCAGCCTCCGGAGGCGTGGCGGGCATCGAGCGCTCCAGCTCGGTCCGCACTTCCTTCAGCGCCTGCAGCTCGTCGAAGCTGCGCAGGGAGACGAGCTGGAGCTCGCGCTCGATAAGCGCGGCCAGCGCCTCATAGGGCTCCACCGATTCAGCGCTCATCGACCGGCTGGTCGGCGATCGCCGCCCAGGATTCGCGGAGCTTGCCGAGGATGTCGTCGATCTCGAGGATCTTCGAGGGGTCCTGGTCCAGGCGGGCCTGACGCAGGTGCGAGAGTGAGAAGGTGTAGATCGACTGCAACCGGACCGCGATCTCGCCCTGGTCCATGTCGAGCGTGTTGCGCAGGTGGCGGATGATGTCCTCGCCGCGCGTGAGCTTGTTGTGGGCGGCGGGAATGTCGCGCTCGCCCATGGCCACCGCGGCCTGGTGCAGGAAGCGGCGGGCACCGTCGTAGAGCATGACGACCAGCTGGCCGGGGGAGGCGGTGAGGACCGCGCTGGCACGGTAGGAGGCGTTGGCGTTCGGGGAGTAGGCGGCGTATGTGCTCATTTGCGTTGTCTCACACCAGGTCGAGTTGAGTAGGTACTCCGTGAGGGTTCCGGTGCCGCACGTGACGCCGGGGCCAGAAGCGATCCATTCGCTCACCCTTGTGATCGGCCGAGGCGGCCGAAAATTGAGAAGAAACCGGTCGGGTCCGCATCCGCCGGATGGTCCGTTGCCGCGCCGATCAGGAGGAGACGCCCGGCAGGGACGCGATCTGGCTGGTCAGCCAGCTGCTCTCTGACTGATTGGACGAGAGCGCCGCCTCGAGCTGAGCGAACTCCTGCACCAGGAAGCTCTGCTTGTCGGCCAGCGCCGACTGCATCGAGGAGATCTGGTTGCCCAGGTTCGAGATCTGGGAGTTGTCGCCGCCGATGCGCGCCGCGATCGTGCCGCCCGGGTCAGAGGCGTTGTCCACGACGTTGACGAAGCTCGAGGACCAGCTGCCCAGGATCGCCTTCACGCCGCTGGGGTTGGACGTCAGCATGTTGGTCAGCGCCGTGGGGTCGAGCGTCAGGTCGCCCGACAGCGCCGACTGCGACACGGCGCCACTGCCAGTGGTGGCCCCTGTGCTGACGCCGATGTCGTCCATGGTGGACGCCCCCCCCGGCAGGCCGGAGCCTCCGCTGAACATCGACGTGCGCATCTGGGTCAGCAGGTCCTGCAGTTCGGGGTCGCCGTACAGGGTGCCCTGCGTCGGGTCCGAGCTCGACGGCTGCTGCTGCAGCTGCGTCTGGATGTCGGAGATCACCTTGTTGTACTGCGTGACGAAGGTGTTGATCGCGTTGGAGATGTTGGTCGAGTTCGGGGCCGGAGCGCCGACGTTGACGGTGATCGGGCCGGTCGTGGTGGTGACGCCGGTCAGCGTCAGGTTCACGCCGCCGATGGCGTTGGTGACGGTGTTGGAGGATGAGCTGCCGTTCACGCCGTCGACGCTGAAGAGCGCGTCCTGTCCCGCCTTGGAGGACTGCAGCGACAAGGCCCCGCCGCCATCGGTGATCGAGACGGATGAGCTGGCGCCGGTCTGGCGCGAGGAGAAGACCACGGTGCCCGAGTTGGTCGCGGCCGCGAATACGCTGCCGCTGGTGTCTGAGTTGATCGAGTCGACGAAGTTCTGGATCGACTCGCCGGCCTTGATCGTGTACGAGCTGCCGTTGACCGTGATGTTGTCGTCACTGGTGGGGCTGGTGTAACCGTAGGTGGCCTGGGCCGAGTTGGCCAGCTGGCTGATCGACACCTGGTACCCGCCGACGCCCGCGCCGGTGGCGCTGGTCGCGGTCACGCGCGTCGGATCCGACGAGGTCACCGACTGCGTGGTCTCGAACAGAGTGGGGTCACCGACGGCCAGCGCGTCGGCCGACAGCGTCTTCAGCTCGGACTGGATGCTGGTGAGCTGCTTGTTCATCGCTGTCAGGCCGCTCTGCTGGTTCTGCAGGTTGGTCACCGGCTGCTGATAGATCGACATCTCCTCCTGGATGATCTGATCGGTGTCCAGGCCGGAGGCGAGACCGGTGACCTGCTGCGTGCTCGAGCCCGTCAGCGAGGACAGGGTCAGGCCGGAGCTGGCGCCGGAGGAGGAAGAGGAGACGGAGCTGGTGGACATGAGGGGATCCTTTGTCAGTGCGTCAGCGCAGCACGGTGCCCGTGGCAAGGTCGAGCACCGCGCGCGGCGACAGGCGCCGCAGCGGGATGCCCGAGGCATCGGTCAGCTCGACGGCGAGCCCTCCGGTGGCCTCGTTGAGGTTGAAGCGGACGTACCGGCCCGACGCCTCGAGTCGCTCGCATGCCTCGTGGGCACGGGCGATCGCATCCAGCACCTCCGGGGGCGGGGAGGCGGGGATGTCGTCGCCGTGGATGAGCTCGCTGCGCGAGAAGCGTGAAAACCGAGAAGTCATGCTGCTCGGGGTAATCGAGCGCAGACCCCGGCAACTTGAGCGTCATGGCCGGATGTCCAGTCGCCGCGTCTAGACGCCGACAGGGGCCGGCAGGGCCTGCAGCAGCGCCTTGGCCTCGGCCGAGGCGGGGTCGAGCTCGAGGGCGGCGGTGGCGAAGTTGACCGCGTCGTCGATCAGGCCCTGAGCCACGGCCACCTGGGCCAGGCCGACCATCGAGCGAACGTCGGGGGCCTCGGTGGCGGCGGCCAGCCACTCCTGGGCGGCGCGGTCCACGAGCCCCGCTTTGAGGTACATCTGGGCCAGCAGCTCGCGCTGCTCGCGGCGGGGCAGCTGCGAGCGCTCGAGCACCGGCAGCAGCGTCACGAAGCGCTCGCCGTCGGCACCGCGCAGCAGCGTCTCCAGGATCACGCCCAGCAGCGGCGCGCCGGCGACCGACACCGGGGTGGTGTCGGTGGCGCCCTGCGCGATCGCCGCCCACGTCTCGAACACGGCGCCCTCGGCCGCTGACAGCCCGGCGCTCGAGGCGCGCCGGAGCGTGGCCTGCACCGTGTCGGCGTCCGCGCGGCCGATCCGGCTGCACAGCTCGATCCGGACCGCGAGACCGGCGTAGGGGTCGTCGGCGGGGACCGCGGCGGCCAGGTCGGCGGCCTCATCCCAGGCGCCGCGCGCGAGCCGCAGCTCGGCCAGGCTTGTCAGGGCCCGCGTGTTTGAGGGGGTGGCGTCGATGGCGAGGCGGTACTGCGCCGCGGCCTCGTCGGCCGCGCCGGCCTGCTGCAGCACAGCGGCCACCGTCAGGCGCGTGGCGGCAGGCAGGGCGTCAAGCTTGTCCAGCTCACTCACCACGTCGCCGGGGGCCACGCCGTCGCGCAGGAGCGCCGAGGCGTACGGCCCGGCCACCGCGGGGAAGTCCGGGTGGTTGGCCACGCACCACTCGAGCGCGGCGCGGGCGGGGGCGACCTCGCCCAGCTCCAGGTGCAGCTCGGCCAGGGTCAGCCGCGCCAGGAAGGTGCCGCTGCCGACCATCGGGCCGTAGCGGGCCGGGGCGTCGCCCATCGCGATGGCATCGTGCAGCAGCGCCATGGCCTTGTCGGTGTCGCTCTGCATCTGGGCGATGCGGGCCTGCGCGAGCACGAGGTCAGTGAACTGCGGGAACAGCTGCAGCCCCTCGGCCGCGGTGGCGTCGGCCTCGGTGAGCTTGCCGGCCAGGCGCAGCACCATGACCAGGCGGGTGAATAGTGACGGCACGTACTCGGCGCGGGTGAGGTTGCCCTCGGCGGCGACGAGCGACCGAGCGGTCTTGAGCTCATCGATGGCGGCGTTCAGGTCGCCGACGACGATGTACTCGGAACCGAGGTTGAAGTGCAGGAACGGGGTCCGGGGCGACTCGGCGGCCTGCTTGCGCAGCAGCTCGATGTTGCGGCCCGACTTCTCCTTGGCGTCGCGCACCGAGCCGAGGTAGCCGTAGTGGGTGATCCGTACGGCCGTCTGCTCGACGCGTCCCGGAACGTAGGTGGGCAGCGTGTGGGCGATCTGCTCGTGCAGGCGGTCCTTGAAGCGGTACTCCGGGCGGTTGCGGAAGACGCGCAGCGCGTTGTTGACCATCGCGCCGCCGTCCTCCAGCTCGCCGGTGTAGCTGGTCTCGGCCAGGTAGAAGGCCTCGCGCCAGGTGCGGCCGGTGAGCGCCCGCAGCTGCTCGACATCCTCTGCGACGAGGACCTCGTCGGCGTCGAGGTACATGACCCAGTCGCCGGTGGCGGCCTCGAAGGAGACGTTGCGCGCCTCAGAGAAGGAGCCGGTCCAGGGGAACTCGATGACCTTGGCGCCAAAGGACCTGGCGATCTCCACGGTGGCGTCGGTGGAACCGGTGTCGACGATCACGATCTCATCCACCGCCCCGGCCACGGCGGCCAGGCAGCGCGGGAGCATCTGCTCCTCGTCGCGCACGATCATGCAGAGGCTGAGCGTCAGCCCGGTGGCCGGCTTGGCGCGATTGGCGACGCTTGCGGCGCGGCGGGCCAGGCCCGGCACGGCGCCGTGCAGCGGCCGGGTGCGGCGGCCGGCGCGCTTGCGGCGCGCCACCTCGTCGAGGTTGGCCTCCACGTTGGGCAGGCTGGCGTCCAGGCGGCGGGCGGCGCGGAACAGGGTCTGCGCGGCGTCCAGGCTCCACAGCTCGTACAGGGCTACGCCGGCCAGGTTGAGGATGGTCGGCTCGCTCGGGGTCTCCTCCAGCATGTCCAGCGCGGCGGCGGCGAGGGCGACGTACACGCGCGTGGCCAGGCTCTCGGAGGCCTGCGCGGTGGCGCCCATGCCGGCGTCGATGAGGGTCAGCTTGGCGTGAAAGCGGCGGTGGGGGTCGGTCAGCTCGCCGGCGGCGCCGAACAGGGCGCTGAAGGCGGCGACGTCGCCGTTGCTCAGGGCCGTGCGCGCCTGGTAGGCGAGGCTTTCGGAGGTGACGGCGGGCGCGGCGGAGGTGGCCGCCGGAGCGGAGGACTGCAGAGTTTTGCCAGTGAGGCGAAGAGCCATGGAGAGATCCTTACCGAGGGAGCACTCTCATCATCGGCGTCCCAGCGCCAGACTTAAGGCCCGCGCCCCGAACCCTCGTCCAGCCACGCGGGGATCTCTCAAGCCCCCCGCTGGCGCCCCGCCCCCGCGTCGAGCTTGTAGGCCCAGGCCAGGGTTTCGGCCACCGCCTTCCACAGCGCCTCGGGCACATGGGCGCCGAGGTGCAGCGCGGACAGCGCCTCCACCAGCGCCGGGTCCTCGCGCACCGGCACCCCCGCCTCGCGCGCGGCCGCGATGATCCGGTCGGCGAACAGGCCGGCGCCCGTCGCGGTCACCGTGGGGGCGGCGTCCCCATGGGTGTAGTGCAGCGCGCTGGCGCGCCGGCGCGGCGGGTCAGGCATACAGGTCCAGGGGCTCGCGTCGCGGAGCGACGGTGACCGATACCGCGCGCCCGCCCGCCCCCTCCAGCAGGGCTTGACGCAGGCTCTCGGCGCCGGCCTGCGCGAGCTCGAGCGGCTGGCCGGCGGGGAGCGTGACCTGCAGGCTGAGGGCGCCGGCGTCCATCTGGAAGCGCAGGTCGACCGAGCCGAGCACGGGGGCGTTGTAGTGCAGGAGGATGTTCTGGCGCTCGCCGGCCTGGCCGCCCGCGCCGCCGCCGTCGCGCTCGGTGACCTGGACGTGGCCGCCCCCCGGCAGCGGGATGGGAGGCTGGGCGACCAGAGATGGGTCGGGCGTCTGGGCCTGTTGGGTCGGCTGAGCCTCCTGGGTGGACGGGGCCTGCTGGGTGGGCTGGGCCTGGTCGCTGTCGTGCGGGTCGGTGATGGCCAGCAGCACGCGTTCAGGGCTGACGTCGCGGATGACCAGCCGCAGGTCCTGGCCGGCCTGCACGTTCTCGGGCAGCTCGGCGTCCAGCAGGTAGCCCGCGATGCTCAGCGAGCCCTTCTGTCCTCCGGGCGCCTGCACCACGCGCGCCATCACCGCGCGTCCGGGCACGATCTTGATGTCCGGGCCGACCAGCACGCGCAGTGCCTGGGGGTTGATGGCCAAAGGTGCCGACATGGCGCTCAAGAACTATGCAGCACCTGTCGATCATCTCCATACGATGGATCCAGGTCTCTACATTGCCGCGTCCGGAATGCTCGCTGAGCAGGTGCGGCAGAGCCAGCTCTCAAACGACCTCGCCAACGCCTCGACCCCGGGGTACAAGCCCGACATGGCCGAGCAGCAGAGCTTCGGCTCGCTGCTGCTGGCCAACACCTCGACCGGGCAGCCCGTCGGCACCATCAACACCGGCGTGCGCATCGACAAGGTCGTCACCGACACCTCGCCGTCCACGCTGAACCAGACCGGCCAGCCGCTGGACTTCGGCATCTCCGGTGCCGGCTACTTCGCCGTCCGCACCGGTTCGGGGATCAGCTACACCCGCGACGGCCAGTTTCAGTCCAACAACAACAGCCAGCTCGTGGACGCCCAGGGCAACCTCGTCCTCGGCCAGAACGGCCAGCCCATCACGGTGAGCACCAAGGGCACCGTCCCGGGCTCCGCGCTCGGCGTCTTCAACGTGCCCAACGTCACCAAGCAGGGTCAGAACAACTTCTCCGGAGCCTCCACCGGCAAGGCCTCGGGCGTCGTCCATCAGGGCGAGCTCGAGAACTCCGGCGTGGATCCCGTCCAGACCATGACCGACATGATCGCCTCGCTGCGCGCCTACCAGGCCGGCCAGAGCGCGCTTCAGTCAATCGACCAGACGATGCAGGAAGACGCGACCAGCGTCGGCTCAATCGCAGGAGGCTGATAGATGTTGCAGGGTTTGTACGCCGCGGCCTCCGGGATGGAGGCTCAGCAGAATCAGTTCAACGCCATCGCCAACGACATGGCGAACATCAACACGACCGGTTACCAGGCGACCCAGGTCGGGTTCCAGGATCTGCTCTACAGCGGCGGCGGCAACTCCAGCGGCAGCCCGGAGATCGCCACCGGCACCGGGTCGGCGTCGGCCATCGTCGGCCGCAGCGATGCCCAGGGCGCGATCCAGACCACCGGCCGCTCACTCGACGTCGCCATCCAGGGCCCCGGGTATCTCCAGGTCCGTCGCGACGACGGCTCCACCGGCCTGACGCGCAACGGCGCGCTCCAGGTCAACGCCCAGGGTGAGATCACCAACCAGAACGGCAACCCCCTGGTCCCGCCGCTCAAGCTCCCCAAGGGCACCGACGTCAATAGCGTCAAGATCGAGCCCGACGGCCAGGTCATCTCCGGCTCCAAGACGATCGGCAAGATCTCTCTGGTCAACGTCCCGGCGCCCAACCAGCTCCAGCCCGACGGCGACAGCATGTTCACCGTCACCTCTGGCAGCGGCGCGACGCGCCCGGCCACCGGCTCCTCGGTTCAGCAGGGCGCCCTGGAGGGGTCCAACGTGGACGTCGCCCAGGACATGACGGAGATGATCAGTGCCCAGCGCAGCTACCAGATGGCCAGCCAGGCGATCCAGTACCAGGACCAGATGCTGCAGATCGCCAACCAGATCAAGCGGTAGTCATGAGCGCCATCTCCGCCACCTCCGCCCTGCCGACGACCAGCGCCTCGATGCCGGCGGGCAACCTGCCGACGATCGACCCGGCCAACGAGCCTGCCGCCATCCGCAACGGCGACCAGAAGGCGAAGAACGCCTACGAGACCGGCATGGCCTTCGAGAACGTGCTCGTCAACGAGCTCGCCCAGCAATTGGCCGCCACCGTCCCGGGCCTCGACGGCTCATCGGGCTCCGACGACGGCCTGGGTGGCTCAAGCGACGACGGCCTGGGCGGGACCAGCAGCGACTCGTCGGGCAGCGCCGGCGGCCTTGGCGCCTACTCCTCCCTTCTGCCCCAGACGCTGGCCTCCAGCATCATGTCCGGCGGCGGCACCGGGATCGCCATGCAGATCGCCCAGTCCATCGATCCCGCGCTTGGAGCGCCCAAGAAATGAGCGTCACCGTCCCCGCCGAGCAGTTTGACACTGCTCTCACCACCGACGTCATCGCCCACCTCGAGGCCCAGCTCATCTCGGCACGACGCCTGCTGCAGGTCGTGCTCGAGCAGGGTGCGGCCATCCGCGCCCGCGACGTCGCGAAGGTCGTCAACCTCACCGGCCTGCTCCAGGCCGAGCTCCAGCGCCGCGCGCTCATCGAGCGCGACCGCGCGCGCCTGCTCGACCGCGCCGGCGCCCACCTCGGCGTGTCGCCCACCGCGGTGTCGATGTCTCTGCTCGACGCCGTCATGGACCCGGGCCGCGCGCCGCTGGCCCACGCCCGCAGCGCCGAGCTGCGCGGCATCCTCGAGGAGGTCCAGCGCGAGCACCACGTCAACCGGGCGCTGATGAACCAGGAGCTGGCCTTCCTGGACCACCTGCTGCGCCTGGCCGACGCTGACCGCCACCTGGGCTATGACTCCGCCGGCGATCACAACCGCGTGACCGCGCCGCGCCTGTCCAGCCGTCACCGCGTCCTGGACCTGGAGGTCTAGCGCCGTGACGATCCCGTCCTTCACCGGTCTGCAGACGGCGCTGAGCGGCCTCGAGGCGGCTCAGGCCGCCATCACCACCACCGGCGAGAACATCGCCAACGCCAACACCGCCGGGTACACGCGCCAGACGGTGCAGACGGCCGCGACCGCCCCGCTGACGATTGCCGGCCCGAACGGCGGCACTCAGGTCGGCACCGGCGTCTCGATCACGGACATCAGCCGGATCCGCAACCAGTTCCTGGATGTCCAGTACCGCGCGCAGAACAGCGCCACCAGCAACGCCAACTCCAACGCCACCGAGCTCGGCCAGGTCCAGACGGCGATCGACGAGCCCTCCGACGACGGCCTGCAGAGCGTCATGTCGCAGTTCTGGAGCGCGTGGAACGCGCTCGGCGGCACCGACAACGCGTCAACGCGCCAGGGCGTGGTGGACGCCGGCCAGACGCTGGCCACCACCTTCAACACCGTCGTGTCGCAGATGCAGACGGTGCAGAGCCAGGCTGCCCAGCAGTACTCCGCGCTGACCGGGGCCAACGGCCAGGTCCAGCAGGACGCGCAGGGCATCGCCACGCTCAACGCCCAGATCAGCCAGGCGACGCAGGCCGGCGTTTCGCCCAACACCCTGATGGACCAGCGCGACAGCCTGCTCGACGACCTGTCCGGCCTCGCCCAGATCTCGGTGAGCACCGGCTCTGACGGCGCGGTCACGGTGAACTTCGGTGACGCGTCGAGCCCGCTGGTGAGCGGGACCACGGTCACCTGGCCCCAGACGCTGACCTCGGCCGCCGGCGGCCAGCTCGGCTCGCTGCTGAACATTTCGTCCAACACCGGCCCGGTGGGCCAGTACATCTCCTCGCTGGACGGCGTCGCCAACCAGGTGATCAGCTCGGTCAACTCGCTGCAGCCCTCCAGCCCGTTCTTCACCGGAACCTCGGCGTCGACGATCGCCGTGTCGGCCACCACCTCCACGGTGCAGAGCTCGAGTTCGAGCACCTCGGGGCAGGACCTCGCCCAGGCCATCGGCGCCCTGTCCAACGGGCCCGCCGACCAGGCCTACTCCGCGTTCGTGGCCCAGATCGGAAACGGCGTCGCCGCCGCCCAGAGCACGCAGGCCACCCAGCAGTCGGTGCTCACCGCGGTCTCCAACCAGCGTCAGAGCGTCTCGGGCGTCTCCCTGGACGAGGAGATGACCAACCTCATCCAGTACCAGCAGGCCTACCAGGCCTCGGCGCGCGTGATGAACGCCATCAACAGCACGCTGGACACGCTCATCAACAGCGTCGGCGGAGGGCTCTAGGCCATGTTCTCCGGTCGCATCACCACCCAGATGACGACGGCGTCGGTGCTGTCGAGCATCAACAACGTCCAGGATCAGATGGCTACGACCCAGCAGCAGCTGTCCACGGGCAAGAGCATCAACCAGCCCTCGGACAACCCCTATGGGGCGAGTCTGGCCATCCAGCTCAAGAACGACCTGGCCGGACTGAACAACTACAACTCCAACATCACCGACGGCACCGCCTGGGCCTCGGCCGCCGACACGTCGCTGCAGAACGTGATGAGCATGCTCCAGCGCGCGCAGGAACTCACCGTGCAGGCCTCCAACGGCGTCGAGTCCTCCACCGATCTCTCGGCCACCGCCGACGAGATCGACCAGCTGGCCGACGCCATCAAGCAGGAAGCCAACACCCAGTACAACGGCCAGTACATCTTCTCGGGCACCGCTTCGGGCACCCAGCCCTACTCGAACTCCACCGGCGACGTCTACCAGGGCAACACCGCCGCGGTGACGCGCCAGATCGGCCCCGGCTCCACGCTCCAGGTCAACGTGGACATCTCGGGCCTGTTGGGCAGCGGCACGAGCGCCAACGACGGCAAGCTCCTGGACACCCTGCGGACGATCTCAGCGGACATGCGCAGCGGCAACAGCTCAGGCGTCGCCGACCTGTCCACCACCCAGATCTCCGCGTTGCAGAGCAGCCTCAACTCGCTCACCCAGGTCCAGGCCAACGTCGGCGCCACGCAGAACCGCCTCACGCTGGCCACCGACCGCATCCAGGGCCTGCAGAACAGCGACACCGTCGCCCTTTCCAACGACGAGGACATCAACATGGCTCAGGCCATGACCAGCTTCTCCAACGAGCAGGCGGCCTTCACCGCCGCGTTGAAGGCTGGTGCCAATATCGTCCAGTCCTCGTTGATGGACTTCCTCAACTAAGAGGCCATCGATCGCCAAGCCCGTCGCCTGCCTCGCAAGTAGGCTTAGGGGCACGTCATCCCAGTAGAGGAGTTGCCACTGTGGCACTCGCGATTGAGAGCACGCGCTTCGGACACGTCGAGATCGACCCGGATACGGTCATCGAGTTCCCCGACGGCCTGATCGGCCTCGGAGGGTCGCGCTACACGCTGCTGACGAGCGACCCCGACAGCCCGTTCCTGTGGTTGCATTGCATCGATGACCCCAGCCTCTCGCTGCCCGTGACCGATCCCCACCGGTTCTTCTCCAACTACCAGGTGGAGCTCACCGACGAGGACGGCGAGCGCCTCGGCCTCGACGACGCCACTCCGGTCGACGTCTACGTCACCGTCGTCGCCAGCGCGCAACTGTCTGAGTTCACCGCCAACCAGAAGGCGCCGATCCTCATCTGGGAGGGCCAGGGCCACCAGATCATCAACCAGGCCTCCGATACCGACCTGCGCGCGCCACTGTTCGCCGAGGTCATGGGCGGCTCCTCCGACACCGACGGGAACGCCTCCTAATGCTCAACATCACTCGCCGTCGCGGCGAGCGGGTCGTCCTCGGCGACGACGTCTTCATCTCCGTGCTCGAGGTCTCCGGCCAGACCGTCCGCCTCGGCATCGACGCCCCACGGTCGGTGCGCGTCTACCGCGAGGAGATCTGGCTCGAGGTCAAGCGTGAGAACGAGGCCGCGGCCCACGCCACCGGCGCCTCGCTGCCCGCCGATCTGCCCGCGCCGCTGAAGTCCGCCGACGGCGAGGCGACGCGGTCCAACGTCGTCAAGCCTCCGCAGCAGTCCTAGCGCCGCACCGCGCCGCGACGCGCTCGTGCGCGATCTTTCCAACATACCTGTAAAGATCGCGCACGGAGGTCGACTGCACGCGGTGGGCCGCCCTTCGCTAGCCGCAGTTGACGTTTAGCCCTCCTCGCGCTCACACGCCACCATCGCCGCCGCCTGCACCCGCGTCCGCGCCCCCAGCTTGGTCACGGCATTGCGGATGTGGGTCCGCACGGTCTCCAGCGACAGGAAGAGCCGCGCGGCGATCTCCGGGCCCTGGTAGCCGTCGACCAGCAGCTCCAGGACCTGGCGCTCCCGGGGGCTGAGCCCGGCGACCAGCTTCGCCCCGGCCGTCTCGGCGATCAGAGGCGCCACGCACGGGTCCACAAATCCCCCGCCGCCCGCAACCGTGCGTAGAGCCTCCACCAGCGTTGCCACGGGCGAGGACATGAGCACGAGCCCCGGCGCTCCGAGCCGCGCGGCAGCCCGCAGCGGCGCCGCCGGCGCGCCGTAGCCGGTGCAGAGCACCAGCCGGGTCCCGCCGCCGACGGAGGCCAGTGCTGCCCGCGCCAGCGCCACGCCATCGCCGCGGCGGCGGCGGATTTCCACCAGGGCCACGTCATGGCCACCTTTGCGCAGCTCTGCGACGGCTTGCTCAGGGTGATCGGGGCCGACCGTGACCCCGAAGCCGGCGTCGCGGAGCAGCAGCTCCATTCCGCGGCGCGCGGCCAGATGGTCGTCGACGATGAGCACCTCGCACCGGCTGGCCTCCATGAACGTCCTCCTCGCGACGCAACTGGGCCTGACGAGAGACACATCTACCGCAAAATGGGGATGGGCGAAACCCCGAGTCCGGTCGACATAAATCCGGGGTGATAAGCGACCTTCACCCCGGCCGGAAGTCCAGCCGCATGGGCCCGGTTTCCCCTCGAGCAGATTTCGGACCAAAGTGGGTGTAATGGCTACAACGGAACGTGCCGGACGGTTGTCGGCTGATCAGTCTCTTGAACTGTGGCGTGAGTACCAGCGGACCGGCGACCCCCGTCTGCGCGACCGCCTCGTGTTGACCTTCGCTCCGATGGTCAAGTACATCGTCTACCGCAAGGTGCGCGAGATGCCGGCCCGCTGCGAGGTCGACGACTTCATCTCGTGCGGCCTGGAAGCGCTGATCAAGTCGATCGACCGCTATGACCCGGAGAAGGGCGCCACGCTCGAGCAGTTCGCGTGGACCCGGATCCACGGTGCGGTCCTCGACGAGCTGCGTCGCAACGACTGGGCCCCGCGCTCCCTGCGCCGCTGGGACCGCGAGATGGCCAAGGCCCGCGACAACTTCTTCCGCCTCTACGGCCGCCGTGCCACCCGCGAGGAGCTCGCCGACGCGCTCGGCATCGACGTCAAGACCCTCGTCCGCCATCAGGACGAGCTCGCTCAGGCTTCCGTGGGCTCCCTCAACTCGCTCGTCAACGGCGACGAGGACCAGGCCACTGAGCGGATCGACACTCTGATCTCCGAGGACACCGACGCCGACCCCGAGCAGTTCGCGGTCACCGGCGAGGCCAAGGAGCGTTTCCGCGAGGCCTTCGAGTGTCTGGCCCCGCGCGAGCGCAAGATCGCGGTGCTGCTCTACGTCTACAACCTCACGCTGCGCGAGATCGGCGAGATCCTCGGGGTCACCGAGAGCCGCGTCTGCCAGCTCCACGCGCAGATCCTCAAGACGCTGCGCGCCCACCTCGCGGCCGACGAGCAGCTCTTCACCGCTGTCGCGGCCTAAGCCAAGCCGCTACGACGGGTAGTCGTAGAACCCCTTGCCGGTCTTGCGGCCGTGGTGGCCTGACACCACCATCCGCTTGAGCAGCGGGGTCGGGGCGTACTCGGGCCGCTTGAACTCCTCATAGAGGGAGTCGCAGATGGCGTAGAGCACGTCGAGGCCGATGAAGTCGCACAGGGTCAGCGGGCCCATGGGATGTCCGCAGCCCAGCCGCATCCCGTCGTCGATGTCCTCACGCGTGGCGAAGCCGTCCTCATACATGCGCACCGCCGCCATCAGGTACGGGACCAGCAGCATGTTGACGATGAAGCCCGAACGGTCCTTGGTCCGGATGGGCTTCTTGCCCATCCCGGTGGCAAAGCCCTCGGCCACCGAGACCGTGTCCTCGGCGGTGTCCAGCCCGACGACCACCTCGACCAGCTTCATCACCGGCACCGGCGAGAAGAAGTGCAGCCCGATCACCCGCTCGGGGCGCCGCGTCCATGCCGCCAGCTCGGCGATCGGGATCGAGGAGGTGTTGGAGGCCAGAAAGCGCGCCTCGGGCAGCGCCTCGTCCAGGCGCTGGAAGAGCTTGCCCTTGACGCGCGGGTCCTCGCTGACGGCCTCGAGCACCGCGTCGACGCCCGCCAGGTCGTCGAACTCGGTGGTGTAGACGATCCGGCCGGTCAGCCCCTCGGCCTCCTCGGCGGTGAGCTTGCCGCGCGACACCGCCCGGTCCACCGACGTCGCCAGCCGTTCGCGAGAGCGCTGCAGCGGCGCCGCCTCGGGCTCGAAGACGGTGACATCGATCCCCGACGACGCCGCGGACTCGGCAATGCCCGAGCCCATGAAGCCGGCTCCCACAACTCCCACCCGAGACACGGTTGCGGCGGTCATGAGCAGCCTCCCAGCTTGCGCAGGCGCGCGCGGTAGGTCTGCATGTCGCGGTGCACGAAGTCGGAGTGGGTCTGGGTGCGCAATGAGGGCACGTCCTCGTGGTGGTAGGGGCTGGACAGGCTTTCCGCGTGGCCGATGACGTTGCGGGTCTGGATATTGAAGCGGCACTGCAGCCAATGGACGAGCTTCAGGCTCGACCCCATCTGCCGGCTGTCGCTGAGCACCTGGGCGTCGCTGAAGCCGACGTGCTCGATCCCGATCGCCGTCCAGTTGAGCCCCACCGTGTGGCGGCACATCGTCTGCAGCGAGACGAGCTGGTGGATGACGCCGTGCGAGTCGATGACGAAGTGCGCGCAGGTGGCCGGGAGCTCGTGCAGCTCCGAGTCCGGTACGTCGTTGGCGAAGGTGTTGAACGTGGACGAGTAGCTCGCCTCGGTGTAGTGGATGACGATCACGTGTGGTGTGATCAGCCGCCAGGTCGGCTTCATGAACGACCCGTAGTGCCGGCGTACGTAGGCGGTCATCTGGGCTTTGCGCACGGCGCCGAAGGGGATGGGGTCCCACACGATCCGGGGCTTGGCCACGGTGCCAGAGGCCACCGCGGGCGCCAGCGACACCACCGCGGCGACCAGCGACACCGCGAGGGTGGCCACCACACACGTCACACGTCGGCGCATTGCTACAGCCTGCCACGTCGGGCCGCTTCTATCCTGCGACCCCATGAGGCCGGCGCTGATCATCACCCATCTCCCCGATCGCCAGGACGGGATCGTGCGCGACGCGCTGCGGGCCGGCGGGTGCCAGGTGATTGAGCGCAACCCCGGCGACTCAGAGCCGCTGCCCGCGGCCGGGGAGGTGGCCGGCATCGTCACCCTGGGCGGGCGCCAGAGCGCCACCCGTGTCGCGCAGGACCCGTTCCTGGTCGCCGAAGTCGAGCTGCTCCAGAGCGCGCTCGCCCAGTGCGTCCCGGTCCTGGGCATGTGCCTGGGTGCCCAGCTGCTGGCGGTGGCCGCCGGCGGCACCGTGTCCTATTCGGGCCAGATGAACGCGGGGTGGCCGCAGCTCAGCGTTCTGCCCGCCGCCGCCGCGGATCCGCTGTTCGGAGCGTTCCCCGAGCGCCTGCCCGTGCTCGCCTGGCACGAGGACATCATCGAGATGCCACCGCAGGCCACCGAGCTGGCCGTCACGCCCGGTCCCGGCGCTGCGCTGTTCCGCGTCGGCGACAGCGCCTGGGGTAGCCAGGCCCATCTTGAGCTCACCCCCGCGATGCTGATCGAGGGCTGGACCGTCGATCCCGCCGACGTCGCCGAGATCGAGGGCGCCGGGCACCCCATCGCGGACTTCCGCGCTCAGAGCCGCGACCACCTGGTCGCCCAGATGGCCGTGGCCCGGCCGATGTTCACCGCCTTCGGGCGGCTGGCGTCCGGAGCTACCTCTTACCCTTCTTCTTTGCCGGCTTGAGCGTCAGGGTCAACGTCTTCTTGGTCTGAGTCGTGTGCTTCTGCACCGTCTCGGTGAAGAGCCCCGAGATCTTGATGTGACCCTTCTTGGAGTCCAGGAACTTCTTCCCGGCGCCCGAGAGCTTGATCTCAAGCTTCTTGGGGCCGCTCTTGGTGATCGTGAACTTGCCCTTGCCGAGGGTCACGATCTTGGTCTTCTTCTTGCCCTTCTTGGCGGACACGGCGGCGGTGTGCGCGTTGACCACCACCGTCTCGGGCGCGGCGAGCGTGATCGTCACCGTGCACGGGAACGACGCGCAGGTCACGTTCACGGTCACCGTCGAACCGTTGGATGTCGCGCCGCCGCCGACCGAGGCGGGCGTGATGGCGTCCGTCGCATCGAAGGACTGGGCGAACACCGAGCCGTTGGAGAACCACGCCAGCCAGCCCTTGCCCGCAGCGTTGACCGAGCTGCTGATGCCGTTGATCGTCCCGTTGGTGTCGGAATCCAGCGCGGCGCCGGCCCATGTCTTGCCGCCGTCAGCGCTGTAGGACAGCTCCACCTTGCCCAGCGATCCGCCCAGCAGATAGGTGGCGTACACGCCGCCCGAGCCGTCCTGGTTGACCGCGGGGTACAGCTCGCCGGCCGTGCCGTTCACCGTCACCAGCGGGGTGTCGAACTTGGTTGTCGCGGAGTCGAAGCGGTGGTAGACGACGGTCGTGTTGGCCAGGTCATCCGCGAGGATCCCGAAGCCGCTGGGACCGCCGCCGACGGCCGTGTACTCCAGGTTGCAGTCGGCCTGGGTCACCGGGACGCGCCAGGCGGTGTTGGGCTGGCCGGGTGAGACGTTGTAGTTGTTGGACGCGCTCTGATTGCCCGACCCGTAGACGTAGGCGGCGCCGAAGCTGTCGGCGCATCCGAGCGGGCCGTTGGTGTCGACGCTGTCGAACACGCCCATCACCCCGCCGTTCGGCCCTGACGAGATCGAGGCGAAGTGGCCGGGTTCGTTGCTGAGCTGATCGGGGTTGGTGCTGGGCTCAAGCGTGGCGAATCCGGCCGGACACGTCGCCACCGAGCACTCGGGCGGCCCGGTGAGCGGGAAGGCGTTGAACGTCGGCGCGCCCTGAGCCGTCACCCAGCCGTACCCGAGGGCGCCGGTGCCGGGCAGGATCACCCCGTCGACCGGCTCGGTGTCGGCGTCGATGATGCCGCTGCTCACCGACAGGCCAGCGTTCTGCGCCGTCCAGGTGGCGCCGTCGTCGGTGGACTGCCACTCCTGCTCGGGCGTGTAATCCGTGGCCTGGTTGCCCGCGGCGCCGAACACGTCGGCCAGCAGCACCAGCGTCCCGCCATCGTCGAGCACCCGCACGGCGTCGATGTGGCCGGCCGAGTCCGCGGCGGCGATGCTGCCCGAGTGCGCGCAGGTGCTGCCGCCCGCCGGGAGCACGCAGTACTGCACGAGGTCGGGTGCGCCCGCCAGGTCCTTGTCGTTGGCCCACGCGATGATCGCGTTGCCGCCCGAGTCGACGGCCACCGACGGCCCCGGCGGCTGGATGTCGAACGGCGTGGCGATGTTGACCGCCTTGCCCACCGCCAGCGCGTTCGCGCAGAGCGCCATCGCCAGAACCGCCACCAGCCCGCACGTGAGGCCGGCTCGTCGCGCGACGACGGTGCGCCTGAGTTCACGCCACATACCCCATCCCCTTGTCTTCGACCCGTTTTCGACGCGAACACCGCACCCCCAGGTCCGGGGCCGGCAGCGCGGCGCGATCCTACATCCGGGTGTGTTGGCCGTTCGTTAGCGCTCAGGGGAAGCGCAGCCGCGGCGCGGTCTGGCCCCCGCCGGCGGTGAACAGGGCCGTGGCGCGGTTGAGCTCGAAGGTGAGCGACGCTCCCTCCTCGGTCACCACCTCGATCCGGCGGCCGTCGTCGGCGACCTCCCTGACCGTCCCGTGCACCGTCGACCCGAGGTAGTCGATGAGGACCGGCCCGCCCACCTGTGGCATCGCGCGCAGCGGCACGCGCCAGTGATAGCACCCGGACGAGGCCGCACGCTTAGCCCACTAAACTAATGAGTTTACTTCTCGGCGGATTCGGGATCGTCGATGAGGAAGAGGCGGGTGGGACCGTCGGCAAGGTTGCGGCCGCGGTGGGCCTGGCCGCCCGGGAGGCGGAAGGCCTGGCCGGCGGCGGCGCGCACGGGTGGGTGGCCGTCGCCGAACTCGTACTCGATCTCCCCGGCCACCACCCAGCCCCGGTGGCCATCGGTGCACCACTCCTCGCGTCCGACGCCGGGGCCGTATTCGACGATGGCCCAGCGGGACTCATCCAGCGTCGTCGCCCGCGCCCTGATCCCGGGCGCCTCGTCCTCCCACTCCAGCTGCGCGAAGTCGATGCGCTGGGGCTCGGACATCGGCCGCGGCTCAGCGCGCGCCGGCGGTGCCGCGGGCGCTGAGCACCGCGTCCAGTGCCCCGCCGATGGCAGCCGCCACCTGCTCGATCTCGTCGGGCGTGATCGTGAGCGGGGGCGACATGGCGAGCCCCGCGCCCAGCGGCCGCGTCAGGACGCCGCGCTCGCGCGTGGCGGCGAAGACGTCGCCGACGACGCTCGGGCCGGCATCGAGGTCGAGCCCCACGGCCGCCATCAGCCCGGTGCCACCGCGGATCTCGGTGACCAGCTCGTGATCGCGCAGGCGCGACAGGGCCTGAAAGAGCACGCCTTCGAGCTCGGCGCCGCGGGGAATGAGGTTCTCGCGCTCCAGGATGTCCAGGTTGGCCAGGCCGGCGGCGCAGCACGCCGGATGACCCGCGTAGGTCGCGCCGTGGCGGAACACGTGGCCGGGCTCTGACCAGAACGGCTCGGCCACGCGCGCGGAGGCCACGACGCCCCCGAGCGGGAGGTAGCCGCTGGTGACGCCCTTGGCGAACACGATCATGTCCGGTTGCAGTGACCACCGCTCGACGCCGAACCAGCTGCCGAGCCGGCCGAACCCGCAGATGACGGAGTCGGCGATGAAGAGCACGTCGTATTCGGCGCAGACGGCGGCCACGCCCTCCAGGTAGCCGTCCGGCGGCGGGTAGACACCGCCGGCGCCGATCACCGGCTCGGCGAAGAAGGCGGCCACCCGGTCGGGCCCGAGGCGCAGAATCTCCTCCTCCAGGGCGGCTACCGAGTCATACACGACGTTGGAGGTGTCGAGCACGAGCGGGCCGAACCCGACCCGGTTGGGCTCTATGCCGCCCAACGACGTTCCGAACGCGTTGGTGCCGTGGTACGCGGCCGAGCGGGTGATCATGTGCACCTTGCCCGGCTGGCCCAGCACCGACCAGTACTGGCGCACGAGCTTGGCCGCGGTGTCGATCGACTCGCCTCCGCCGGTGGTGAAGAACACGCGGGCATCGGGCATCGGCGCGTGCTCGGACAGCCGCGCGGCCAGCTCGGCCGCGGGTTCGTTGCTCCAGTCGCCGAACGTCGAGTACGCCTCGAGCTTGGACATCTGATCGCGCACCCGATCGGCGATCTCCGCGCGCCCATGGCCGACGTTGGCGTACCACAGGCTGGCCGTGCCGTCCAGGAAGCGGCGCCCGTCGGAGTCGTAGATCCAGATGCCCTCGGCGTGGTCGATGACGACCTCGTGACCGCGCACCGCGTGCATGTCGGCGAACGGGTGCCAGAAGCGGGTGTCCTGGGGTGAATCTCCGTTGGTGGTGGACACGGATGTGACCCTACAGCGCAGGGGCGCTCCGCGCTGTCAGATCCCCGGGGCCCGGTCGCTCCAACCGGGCACCCGGCGATCGTCTCAGCTCACATCTCCATCGCCTGCGAGGCCATGCGCGCGCCCTCCAGGCGCGCCGAGATCTTCTGCATGGCCACGTCGCGGGCGAAGTCCGGCGAGCCGTGCCGCGGCTTGACGTCGCGGCTGAATGGCGAGAAGCCGCAGTCGTCGGTCGCGCCCAGCATGTTCATGGGGATGTGCTGGGCCGCCATCATCAGCTCGTCGCGCACGTGCTCGGCGGTCTCGACCTCGGGGTTGAGCGGGTCGATGACGCCCATGAAGCACATCTGCGACACGCCGTCGGCGTCGTCGCGGCGGTACTTGCCGCACATCTTGTAGACGCTCTCGCGGTCGGTCTCCGACGCGCACTGGATGAGGAAGTAGCCCGCGTTCATGTCGAACATGTGCTCCAGGAGCATCTCGTAGGGGACCTCCTTGGAGTGCACCGAGTCACAGTCGCCGCCGGGGCAGGTGTGGATGCCGATGTTCATCCGTTCCTCGGCGGTGAAGCGGGCGAACAGCTGGTTGTTGAGGTCGATGAAGTCCTGCAGCATGTTGCGGCCCGTCCACGGGTTGCGCGAGTCGTTCTTGTTGGCCAGCCGGCCCTCGGTGAAGTCCACCGAGACCCGTACCGCGCCGGCGTCGAAGCACTGACGGATGTCCTTCTCGGCCTCGTCGATGCAGTCGGCCAGGAACTGCTCGCGCGAGTACCCGTCGATCTCACTGTCGAGCGGATACAGGAGCATCATCATCGACGGGGAGATGACCGCCTGCTTGACCGGGTGGGTGGCGATCATCTTGTTCTGGGTCACGAACTGCGAGGCGTAGGTCTTGTAGCGGAACGGTCCTTGCGTGATTCGCGGCAGCTGCCGATTGTGGCCGTCGTCGAAGATGGCGAAGAACTGGCCGTCGCCGGCCAGGCCGTCGGCGAGTCCGGTGCCGGCGAGTGTGTCGGTGAGGTTGTAGGTGGCGAAGCTCGACTCGCGCTGCTCGCCGTCGGTGACGATCGGCTCGCCCGTCGCTTCCAGTCGCTTGATCGAGTCCTCCGCCGCGGCGTCCTGCGCCGCCTGCAGATCGTCGAACGAGATCTTGCCCTCGTCATAGTCGGCGTAGGCCTGCTGCAACGACATCGGGCGCGGCAGCGACCCGACGAGCTCGGTGGGTATGGGCACGTGTCGCCTCTCCTCCTGAGGGTGATTGAGCCAGCGAGACTGATCGGTCTCCCTCGTGCCAACATACTCCCGCTGCCCCAGGCCCGTCAAGGCAGCCGGCGGCACGCGTGAGCCATACCCACCACGATTCGTTGTTGTTGCGGCCGCTAACCTGCGCGGCCGCCCGACATTGAGACGACACTGAGAAAGGGAGGCCCCCGGATGGCCCCACCCGCGAGGCAGTACCTCTTCACTTCCGAATCGGTCACCGAGGGCCACCCTGACAAGGTCGCTGACCAGATCTCCGACGGCGTGCTCGACGCGGTCCTGGCCCAGGACCCCAACGGCCGGGTCGCCTGCGAGACCCTGGTGAACACCGGTCTCGTGGTCGTCTCGGGGGAGATCTCGACGACGGCGACCTTCGATGTCCAGGACATCGCGCGCGAGACGATCGCGCGCATCGGCTACACCGACGCCTCGCTGGGGTTCAGCGCCGGGTCCTGCGCGGTGCTCAACGCCGTCGACAAGCAGTCCGCCGACATCGCCCAGGGCGTCGACGCCGCCTATGAGACGCGGCAGAACGGCGCGCACGACGACGAATTCGACCTGGCGGGTGCCGGCGACCAGGGCATGATGTTCGGCTACGCGACCAACGAGACGCCCGAGCTGATGCCGGTGCCGATCGCCCTGGCCCACCGACTGGCCCGCCGCCTGGCGACGGTGCGCAAGGACGGCACGTTGGACTACCTCCGGCCCGACGGCAAGACCCAGGTGAGCGTCCGCTACGCCGACGGGGTGCCGGTGGGCATCGAGAAGCTGCTCATCTCAACCCAGCACGCCGAAGGCGCCGAGGCTCGGTTGCGCGAGGACCTGTGGGAGCACGTGGTCGTCCCCGAGCTCCCCACCGAGCTCTACGAGGAGACGGCTCTGCGCGCCGACTTCCTCGTCAACCCGACCGGCCGCTTCGTCATCGGCGGTCCCGTGGGCGACTGCGGGCTGACCGGTCGCAAGATCATCGTCGACACCTACGGCGGCATGGCCCGCCACGGCGGCGGCGCCTTCAGCGGCAAGGACCCCTCCAAGGTCGATCGCTCGGCCGCCTACGCGGCGCGCTGGGTGGCCAAGAACATCGTCGCCGCCGGCCTGGCCGACCGCGCCGAGGTGCAGGTGGCCTACGCCATCGGCGTGGCCCGCCCGGTCTCGGTGATGGTCGAGACGTTCGGGACCGAGGCCGTCGGGCTGTCGCCCGAGCGCATCGAGGCGCTCGTCTCTGACCGCTTCGACCTGCGCCCCGCGGCCTTCCGCCAGCAGCTGGATCTCCATCGCCCCATCTACCAGCAGACGGCCGCCTACGGGCACTTCGGGCGCGACGAGGCCGACTTCACCTGGGAGCGCACCGACGAGGCCGACGCCCTGCGCGACGCGGCCGGGCTCGCTGCCGAGGTCGTGGCGTGACGATCACCGTTGTCGGCTCGATCGCCTACGACGCGGTCGAGACGCCGTTCGGCGTGCGCGAGCGCATGCTCGGCGGCGCGGCGACACACTTCGCGCTGGCCGCTTCACTGCTGCACGACGTCCGGCTCGTGGGGCCGGTCGGCGACGACTTCGGCGATGCCGAGCTCACCGTGCTGCAGACCCGCGGCTCCAACATCGACGACGTCGAGCGCGTCGCCGGCGGCAAGACGTTCTTCTGGAAGGGCAAGTACGGGTGGGACCTCAACACCCGCGAGACCCTCGACACGCAGCTGAACGTCTTCGAGCACTTCGCCCCCAAGCTGTCGCAGGCCTCCCGCGATTGCGACGTGCTGTTCCTCGCCAACATCCAGCCCGGCCTGCAGCTGCAGGTCCGCGAGCAGTGCGCGGCGGCGCGGTTCGTCGCGTTGGACTCGATGAACCTGTGGATCGACATCGCGCGTGACGAGCTGCTGCAGATCATCGGCCAGGTCGACTGCCTGATGCTCAACGACGAGGAGCTGCGCCAGCTCACCGCCAAGCCCAACCTCATCTCCGCGGCCCATGAGATCCTCGGGTGGGGCCCATCGGTCGTGGTGGCCAAGCAGGGCGAGTACGGATCGGCGCTCATCACCAAGGACGACTTCTTCGCTCTGCCCGCCTATCCGCTGCATCAGGTCATCGACCCGACCGGAGCCGGCGACACCTTCGCCGGGGGCTTCGTCGGCTTCATCGCCAGCCAGATCGACGGCGGGGTGACCACGCCGGTGCTGCGCAACGCCATGGCCTATGGGACCGCGATCGCGTCGTTCAACGTCGAGCGGTTCGGCACCGAGGGAGTGGTGGACGTCGACGTGGCCGCCGTGCGCCGGCGCGTTGCCGACCTCTACGACTTCGCCCACTTCGAGCCGATCGACGTCGCGCTGAAGGGGTAACGGGCGCTCCCGCGACCGAGCGCGCTACGCCGCGATCCCGCCCGCGCCTTCCGCCACGTGATCCGCCCGCTCTGAGGCCGCGGCGAGCAGGACCCGCCCGATCTGCTTGCCCCGGCGGGCCGCGTCGCGGTCTCCCTCGCCGGCGGCGACGATCGAGCCCTTCATGAGGATGTGCCACTGGCGCGCGAAGCCGCTGGGATCGGCGAGTCCCGCGTCGGTGGCCAGCTCCGTGATAAAGCCGCGGATCCGCGCCAGGTAACTCGCCGCAGCTTGGTGGAGCGGGTGATCCGGGGCCGGGTACTCGAGCATGACGTTGATGAACGAGCACCCCTCGAAGTCCGGGTCGCGAAACCACTCGTCAAAGACGTCGAAGATGGCCAGCAGCCTGCGGCGGGGGTCGCGCTGGCGGCGATGCACCTCGGCGGCCAGCCAGCCGTAGGTCCACACCTCTTCGCGCCGCTCCAGGAAGGCCAGCACCAGCTCCTGCTTGGAGCCGAAATGCCGATACAGGGTCTGCCGCGCGACCCCGGAACGCTCGATGATCGCGTCGATGCCGACGGCCTGAACCCCCTGGCGCGCGAACAACTCGTAGGCGGCCGTCACCAGCCGCTCCCGTACCACCGACACACCGCGAATCTACCAGCGGCTGGACAGCTGCCGGCGATCTGTGCGCTCCACTCGGCCGGCCGGACCCGGTGCCTCGCGCGGCTGGGCGAGCGCGGCAGTGCCTGTGCGAGCACGAGATGACCATATACGACATTTGAGTCGCGTATTGCATTACCGGATAAATGGTTCGCTAGCATGACGCCCGTGGTGCCGTTCTCCTTTCTCACCAATCACGGCGCCGTGTTGCTGTGCATCGCCGATGACCCGGAGGTCCGGATCCGCGACATCGCGGTCACGGTCGACATCACCGAGCGTGCGGCGCAGCGGATCGTGGCCGATCTGATCGCCCACGGGTACGTGGATCGCATCCGCAACGGTCGTCGCAACTCCTACACGGTGCGCACGGATCGTTCCGTCGCACTTCCGACACAGCGCGACATCGATCTGCAGTCGCTGCTCTCGGCTCTGCTGCCAGCCTCCTCCAGTTCCACGCGCCGTGACGGCATGGAGACCGCGGTCCCACACTGAGCGACGGTCAGCGCCGGGGTGGCTGCAGCAGGGCGCCGACGATTCCGGTGCCGAACAGGACCACGACGAGGATCGCCAGCACGTCGAGCCAGTTGACGCCGTGATGGATCATGTCCAGCGCGGTCAGCACGCCGATCAGGACCGTGAAGCTGACGACGAGGACGAGCAGGACGTACCTCATCGGTAGGCCGCCGCGGTCGGGGGTGTGGGCTTACGGCGTGTGGCCAGCAACCGGATGCTCAGCAGGCCAAAGGCGAACCCGCCGACATGCGCGAAATAGACCACCCCGCCGGACTTGCCCAGCGTGGTGAGACCTGCAGCGCCGAACGCCGCCTGCATGGCGAACCAGATGCCGACCATCACCGACGCAGGCACCTCGATCACGCCAAAGAAGAAGATGATCAGCACCAGGGTGAGCACGCGTGCCCGGGGATAGAGCACGATGTAGCCGCCCAGCACCGCGGCGATCGCTCCCGATGCGCCCACCGTGGGGGCCATGGCGTTGGGGCTGACCGCCACCTGCAGCGCCAGCGCCGCGACGCCGCCCAACAGGTAGAAGAGGATGAAGCGGATCGGCCCCATCGCGTCCTCGACGCTGTTGCCGAAGATCCATAGAAACAGCATGTTGCCGGCGAGGTGCAGGATCGACGCGTGCATGAACATCGCCGTGAACACCGTCTCCCACGCCGGCAGGCCGTTGACCCCGCGCCCGCAGCCCACCTCGGTCGGGGTGATCAGCCCGCAGTGCACGCCGGGATGGGTCAGCGCATAGGGCGTGGCCCCGTACTTGACGATCTCCTGCGTGTCAGGCCCGCTGATCAGCGCGCCGCCGTGGCGAATCGCCAGCAGGTAGACGATGACGTTGGCGACGATGAGGGCCGCCGTGACGAACGGGAACCGATCGTTGGGGATGTTGTCCTTGATCGGGAACATGCGATCGGAGAGCTTATGGACCGCTCGGTCGCCGTCGTGTCGCGCGCGGAGGGCGCTTGCGGGGTCGCGGCCGCTCGGCGAGGCCGCTAGGCGAGACCGACGGGCTCGCCCACGGCGGTGATCCGCCACGGCTGCGCGTCGTCGCCGGTCAGGCTGAGGGTCCAGCGCTCGGTGAAGCTCGTCTTGCGCGTCCGGCTGCCGGCGAGCACGGCCGCGGTGTCACGATTCTCGACGTAGCGCCTGCCGGTGAGGTCCACGGCCACCGTCATCGTCGGCGGCTCCGCGCTCGCATCGAGGTTGACGATGCGGATGCGGTTGACGACCGGGCCGCGGACGACGATGCGTACCGCGCCGCTGGTGTCTCCGGCGTACAGGAGCTCGCGCTTGGCTGCGGGCGTCGCGATGGCGTCCAGCAGCCCGTCGTCGCCGTCGACCGCCTGCGCCCAGGCGCTCACGGCGCGCCGCGCCGCGACCTCCAGCACGTCGGGGGCAAAGCGCCCGTCGGCGAGGCTGAGGTCCATGGCCGCGGCGTGCGCGTCGCCGTCGTACTGCAGGTCGGCGACCTCGGCCACCGTTGTCCCCACGGGGACCTGATCGGCCACGGCGCCCTGGACAAGAGCCTCGTCGCGCATCGCCTTCTCGTCTCCCCAGGCGGTGGCGACGATGTCCTCGTCGAGCGCGTGCTTGCCCTCGCCGCCCTGCTCGATCGAGGTCAGCGATCCAGTGGCCGTTGCGCTTCTGCAGCGTCCAGAACTCGCGGATGCGCGTGGTCTCGCTGATGCTGCCGGTGCGCTTGAGACGGCGGCCGGAGCGGTCGACCACGTAGTCCTTGACCCGCGCGTCGATCTTGACCACCACGTGGTCGGTGTCGGCGTCGCCGGTGCGCTTGAGGCCCACGTACTCGACCGAAGGCTCGCCGATCGGTTCGACCCGGTTGCGCCAGCCGCGGTCCTCGAAGTCGTCCAGGCGCCGCTCCCACTCGACGAGCAGGTCAGGGGAGACAAGGGCGCGCATGGCGAAGCGGTCGCCGGTGTCCCAGGCCTTCTCGATGTCGCGAAATAGCGTGGCGGCCGCGGCGCGGACGTGGTCGGGGGCGAAGTCGGGGTCCTCGTCGGCCGCTTCGGCGGCGGCCAGTTCGACGCGCCGCTCGCGCTCGGAGGTCTTGCGGCGGCTGCCGCTGCGCTGGGCGGCACGCTCGGCCCACCAGGCCTGCAGCTTGGGCAGCCCGCGGGTGACGAACAACCACAGCAGCCCCAGGGCGATGAGGAAGAGCAGACCGAGCCCGTGGCCGAGGATCGCGATGTCGATGAGCAGCCGGATGAGGATGAACAGCGCGAATCCACTGCCGCCACCGCCGCCCCCGCCCCCGCCACCGCCGCCGCTGAAGCCGCTGGACCCGCCTCCGGCGGCGGCCAGGGCCCCGGGGGCGACGACGAGCGCCACCGCCAGCGCGGCCAGGATGAAGAGGGCGAGACGACGGCGCCGAGGGGTCATGCCGCGGACTCCCGCAGGGGGCCGACCCCGGGCTCCGATTGGACGACGTGCTGGTCGGCGTGGTAGCTGGAGCGCACCAGCGGGCCGGCGGCCACGTGGTCGAAGCCGAGCTCGTAGGCGGCGGTCTCCAGCGCCGCGAACTCGTCGGGATGCCAGTAGCGCACGATCGGCAGATGGCGCTCGGTCGGCCGCAGGTACTGGCCGACGGTGAGGACCTGGACGTGGTTGTCGCGCAACTGGCCCAGGGCGTCGAGCATCTCCTCGAAGGACTCGCCGAGCCCCACCATCAGCCCGGACTTGGTCGTCACCTCGTCGCCGCCGTACTCCTTGGCGGTGCGCAGGACTCGCGTGGAGCGCTCCCAGGTCGAGCCGCGGCGGGCCACCGGGTAGAGCCGGGGAACCACCTCGACGTTGTGGTTGAAGACGTCGGGGCGCTCGGCGATGACCTTGGCCAGCGGCATCTCCGAGCCACGGAAGTCCGGCGTGAGCACCTCGATCTTGGTCCGCGGCGACTGGCGGCGGATCTGGCGGATGACTCCCACGAACGCCCCGGCGCCGTAGTCGGGCAGGTCGTCGCGATCCACGGAGGTGATGACGGCGTGGCGCAGGCCCATCCGGGCCACGCTGCGCGCCACGCGCGCGGGCTCCAGCGGGTCGTTCCACGTCGGCTTGCCGGTCTTGACGTTGCAGAAGCCGCACCGGCGCGTGCACGTGTCGCCGAGGATCATGAACGTCGCCGTGCCCCGCTGCCAGCACTCGCCGATGTTGGGGCAGGCCGCCTCCCGGCACACCGTGTGCAGGTTCTCGGACTCGATCATCTCCTGCAGCTGGCGATAGCGCTCGCCGCCCGGCGCGGGCACCTTGAACCACGGCGGCTTGCGGCCGCGGTAGGGCTGCACCTCGTCCGCGCTGGTCCGCAGCACGGTGAGCACATCGGCGATGCCGCCGGGGTTGGCGCGCGATCGGGTTTGGTGCTGGCGCTCGGTCATTCTTGGTTAAGGCTACTCGGGCGGGCGCGCGGTCTGAGCCGCACCAAGGTGGTGGCGGCCGACACCCTTGTCGTGGGGTGCGGGGCGAACGTCAACGGCGGCCACGAAGGAGGGGTGCCGGGGGCGCCTGCCGCGCCCTCCGTGCCAAGGGCGCGAGGGCGAACTGCACCGTAGTGATGCAAAACACCATCGCCCCCGGGCCCATCCTCCCCGCAGGCTGTTGACGTGCGCTGAGACCCTCCCTCACGCCGAAGGGACCAGAGACGGGGCCGTCACGGCCAGGGCGGCCTCCAGCCGCGCCAGGGACATCAGCCGCTGGCGCCGCCCGAGCCCCCGGGCCACCTCGTAGGCGGCCCGCTTGCGGAAGCAGGGCATCTGGCCGGCCGCGCGGCCGGTCTCCTTGATCAAGGAGGTCATCTGGACCCCGGGCAGCCCACAGGCCACCACCCAGGAGAACGGCTGCAGGTCGTTCTCGACGTTGACGGCCCACCCGTGGGTGGTCACGCCCTGCGCGAGGTGGACTCCGATCGAGGCGATCTTGCGGTCTCCGATCCACACGCCGGTGTAGTCGGGGCCGTCCTGCGGTCGGCCGTCGGCGCCGGCGATGCCCTCCAGGCGCAGCGCCGCCGACGAGGGCGTCCTCGAGCGTGCGCAGATACGCGATCACGTCGTCGACGCGGACGATGGGGTAGCCGACCAGCTGACCGGGGCCGTGGTAGGTGACCTTGCCGCCGCGGTCGACGTCGACGACGTCGATCCCCTGGGTGCGGTACCAGTCCTCGCCCATCGGTAGCTCGTCGGCGCCCGAGCGCCGGCCGCGCGTATACACCGGCCAGTGCTCGAGCACCAGCATCACGTCAGGGACCTCATCGGCCTGGCGGGCGGTACGCACCCGCTGCTGGAGGGCCAGCGCCTCCCGATAGTCGACCGTGCCCAGGTGACAGACCCAGATCTCGTCCATGTCCGTGTCCGCCGCCCGGCCGCTAAGAGGGCAGGCTCTCCAGCCGGCGCTTGACCGTGGCCAGGAACTGGGCTGACAGCGCACCGTCGAGCGCCCGGTGATCCCAGCTCAGCCCCATGATCGTCATCGGGCGGATGGCGATCGAGTCGTTGCCGTCGGAGTCGGTGACCACGACCGGCCGTTTGATCACCGCCTCGAAGTCGAGGATGCCCACCTGCGGCTGGTTGATGATCGGGGTGGCCATGATCGAGCCGAACTGACCCGGGTTGGTGATGGTGAACGTCCCGCCCAGCACGTCGTCGGCGGACAGCTCGCGGGCGCGGGCGCGACGCGCGATGTCCCTGATCCGTGCCGCCAGGCCCTCCACCGAGAGCTCCTGGGCCTTGTGGATGACCGGGACGATCAGCCCGTCCTCGCCCAGCGATACCGCGATTCCGAGGTTGACGTCGTCGGGGCGCGCGTAGTCCTCGCCGTTGAGCCAGGCGTTGAGCGCCGGGTGCTCGCGCAGCGCGTCGACGGTCGCCCGGGCCACGAACGCCAGCGCGGTGACGCCGAGCGTGGCGCGGGCGGCCTCGACGCGGCTCATGTCCACCTCGATCCACGTGGTGCACGTCGCGGCGGTGTCCAGCGACTGCTTCATCCGCTCCCCGATCGAGGCGGCGCATCCGCGACAGGCCGTCGCCACCGGCGACGGTGGTCGTCGAGGCCGACTGAGCGGGAGCGGCTGGGGCGGGGGCCGGGGGATCGGGCCGGTACGGGCTCTCGATGTGCAGCGGCGGGTCCTGCACAGCTCCGCCGGCATGGCCGTTGCCGTTGACCACGGCCAGCACATCCTGCTTGCGCACGCGGCCGCCGCGGCCCGTGCCCTCGATCGTGGAGAGGTCGATGTCGTGCTCGGCGGCGATCCGCGCCACCACCGGCGAGTAGCGGCCCCCGCGTGGCTGCGTGCGGTGCCGGCGCCGGTTGCGCCGGCGTCTGGGCGGGCGCCGCCGGTTGCGCCGGGCGGCGCTCCGTCGCCGTTCGAGGCGCCGCCGCCCTCCACGGCGATGCGCGCCATCACGGTCCCCACGTCGACGGTCTGGTCGACGTCGACCAGGATCTCGGCGACGACGCCGCTGACCGGGGCCGGCACCTCGGTGTCGATCTTGTCGGTGGAGATGTCGCAGATCGTCTGCTCGGCGGCGATGGCGTCACCGACGCCCACGCGCCAGCCGACCACGGTGCCCTCGGCCACCGACACCCCCATCTGGGGCATCGTCACATCGATGAGCGTGTCAGTACTCGAGGAGGTCACGGCACGCCTCCTTCACGCGGTCGACGCCGGGAAGCACCGCCTGCTCCAGCGGCGGCGAGAACGGGATGGGGACGTCGGGCGTGGCCACCCGCACGACCGGGCCGTCGAGATCCTCGAAGCCCTTCTCGGCGATCAGCGCGGCCACCTGGGCGCCCGCCGCGCAGGTCATGTTGGCCTCGTCGACGATCACCACCTTGGAGCACCGCTTGACCGAGTCCAGGATCGACTCCTCGTCGAGGGGCACGAGCGAGCGCAGGTCGAGCACCTCGACCGACGCGCCGTCGAGGTCCGCTGTCGCCTGGAGTGCCACGTCCACCATCGCCCCGTAGGCGATGACCACGAGGTCCGAGCCCGGCCGGGCCACCCGCGCGGTGAACGGCGTCTCATAGATCTCGTCGGGCACTTCGCCCTTGACGCGGCGATAGAGATGCTTGTGCTCCATGAAGCACACGGGGTTCGGGTCGCGGATGGCGGCGTGCAGCAGCCCCTTGGCGTCCTCGGCGGTGGACGGCGCCACCACCTTGATCCCGGGCGAGTGCATGAACAGCGCCTCAGGGTTCTGGGAGTGGAAGGGACCGCCCGAGAACCCTCCGCCCGACGGCAGTCGCACCGTGATCGGCACTGCGAGGTCCTGGCGGTAGTGCATCTTGCCGGCCACGTTGACCAGCTGGTCAAAGCCGCAGGAGATGAAGTCAGCGAACTGCATCTCGCAGACGGGGCGCATGCCCACCACGGCCGCGCCGATGGCGCAGCCGATGATCGCCGACTCGGCGAGCGGCGTGTCCATCACGCGGTCGGTGCCGAACTCGGCGGCGAAGCCGTCGGTGACCTTGAAGGCCCCGCCGAACACGCCGATGTCCTCGCCCATGACCAGCACTCGCTCGTCGGCGCGCAACTCGTCGCGCAGCGCCGCGGAGATCGCCTGCAGATAGGTCAGCGGAGCCATCAGGCATCGCCTCCCGCCGCCTCCGTCGCTTCGGCGCGGGCGTAGCCGCTCCAGGGCGCCTGGCCGTTGCCCAGGGGCTCGGCCTCGGTCGCGAAGACACCGTCGAGCACGTCGTCGCCGGTGGGCATCGGCCCCGCCAGTGCCTCGGTGGCGGCGGCGTCGATCTCCGCCGTGACCTCGGCGCGCAGTGCATCGACATCGACGTCGAGCTCGCGCAGGCGGCGCTCCTGGCGCTCCACCGGGTCGCGCCGGCGCCACTCCTCCACCTGCTCCTTGGGCACGTACTTCATGTCGTCGTGGGCGGCGTGGCCGTGCATGCGCATGGTCACCGCCTCGATGAGGGTGGGCCCGCCCCCGTCCACAGCGCGCGCGCGCGCCTCCAGGGTGGCCTCGAACATCGCCTCAGCGTCGTTGCCGTCGACGGTGACGCCGGTGAACCCATAGGCGGCAGCCCGCTCGACGGGATCCACCGCGAACTGCTTGTCCAGCGGCGTCGAGTAGGCGTACTGGTTGTTCTCCAAGACGAAGACGACCGGCAGCTTCTGGACGCCGGCCCAGTTCATCGCCTCGTGGAAGTCGCCGCGGGAGGTTGAGCCGTCACCGAACCAGGTCAGCGCGCAGCGGCGCTCGCCGCGCAGCTTGAACGCCATGGCCATGCCAGTGGCCACGAGCATCATGTCCGGGAGCATCGAGACCATTCCCGACGCAGCCGAGGTGCCGATCGCCGAAGTGCACGTTGCCGTCGCGCCCGCGGGTGATGCCCGCCGCGCGGCCCATGTACTGCGACAGGATCCGCGCCGGGGTGACGCCGCGGATGAGGTGGGCCGCCAGGTCGCGGTGCAGGATGCACAGGCGGTCCTCGGGCGCCATCGCGAACGCCGCGCCGGCGGAGACCGCTTCCTGGCCGTAGCCGTCATAGAAGGAGCCAGGCACCTTGCCCTGGCGGTAGAGGCTCATCGCGCGCTCCTCGATGCCCCGCATGAGGAGCATCGCGCGCAGCAGCCAAATCCGATCCTCTAGCTGGAGGTGCTCCGGTCCGCTTGCCGGCGTCATACCGCCTGCGGGCTGAGCCGTTTCGGTCGCCATTCTCGGTTGCTTCCCTTTCGTCGATGAGCGCCGGGATCTCCGCTGCGCTCTACTCTCCCGGGCCTTGCGGGATCGCCGCTTGGCCCGCCGATGGGCTGGGGCGAGCTTACTCCGAGTTGTCGGCCGGGCGCGGTCATTCGCCCCCAGACATACGACGAGGGTCCGCGGCGGACCGCGGACCCTCGCGTGTTACCAACACCCAGGGAAACCCCGCAATAACCGCGGGCTCTCCTCTGGTGGTGGGGTTGGGACTGGGGTTAGCCGATCAGTCGCGCCCTCGCGATCTTCGTGACCGAGCTGGACACGCTGACCTTCACCTGGCGGTTGGTCTGGACCTTGACCGTCTTGGAGCTGGTCTTGGTCTTGTGGTGCGCACCCACCCTGCTGCTGTGACCGACCAGGCTCACGAGCCGCAGTTGGACCTTGGCCGACGACGCGCCCGACTTCACGTTCATGAGCACGTAGTGCTTGCCATGCGCCGGGGCGACCAGACGCATCAGCGTGATCTGCGTCTTGATCTTCTTGGACGGCTTGCCGGAGCTCGGGCTCATCCCGACCGACCGCAGGATCGCGGCCGAAGGCGTCGAGGTGCCGGAGTTACCGGTGCCCGACGTCGGGACGGAGGTCCCAGGCGCCGGAGGCGGGGTCCCGCCGCTGCTACCGGCGACCGCGAAGTTCACCGGGATGTCACGGAGGATGCCCTCGTTCTCGAAGTCGGCGACCACGTCGACCGAATTCGGGTTGCTGTCCAGGATCTCAACAGCGGCGTTGCCGTTGCCGTCGGTGGTGACGCACGTGCGGTTCCCACCGTCGGGATCCTTCGCGGCGCCCGTGCCGTTGAGGTTGATCCCCGCGACCGTACCGTTGAACCGGAGCACTGACTCCGCGTTCTGGTCGGCGGCGAAGCACACCACCTCACCGGCGAACGGTGACCCGTCGATGTTCTGGGCGTGGGCGACCACGATCCGCGAGGCCGCGTTCTCCTTGCCCGGACCCTTCGGGAAGTACGCCAGGGTCTTGCTCCACAGCGAGGTCACCGACTTGGTGACCGGCGCCGAGGTCATCGCTGCGAACGACACCGGCTTGAACGGGTACTTCGCGGTGGCGGTGATGCTGGAGGTGCCCAGCGAGTCCGGAACCTGGAACAGCGACTGCAGGTCGCAGCCACCGTTGGCGTTCAGGACGGCGCCACCACTGTTGATGAGGCTGTTGAAGTAGAACCCAGTTCCGGGGTTGTACCGCACCTGAGCCTCACCGTTCTGGTCGGTGTACACGGCGACGTCGGAGTCACCCGACGGCGTCTGGTAGTAGTCACCCGGGTGTGACAGCGGGCTGTCAGTCTGCGGGTGCTTGGACCGCTCGAGGCACCCAGTGGCCGTCGCGGTGTTGGAAGCCAGCGATGCGGTATCCCAGAAGTGATACACGCCGTCGACGAGGAAGCCGTTGAAGTTGTTGGCAAAGGCTCCGTCGACGCCCGAGGAGATCGCTCCGCGGGTCGTGGCAGGAATGTACGCGTCATAGAACGGCGCGTACAGGTTGTGGGGAGAGTTGTCGCCGATGAAGTCCCGTGAGTAGGTCTTCGTCTTGTTGGCGGACTCCAGCGACCCCACGCCGCTGATGTCAGTCGCTCCGCCCGAGTTGGGCGCGATGGCCACGTCGATGCGCGCTGCCGGCATCGGCGCGTCCTGAGAATTCAGGATGCCATCAGAGAGGAGCGTGTCAGTCCCATCGACTGGATCGAACGGACCGATCGTGCTTCCGGCAGGCGACAGGACGCCGAACACCGTCGAGAACGAACCGTCAGGTCCGCCACCGGTGCAGTTGTCCCCGTTGTCGTCGCCGACGGGCTCAGACGCCACTCCGGCCTCGGAGGCCGGCGCAGCCGCACAGTCCGTCGGGGACTGGATCACGTGGCCCTCGAGCCCCGTGCTGTCGCCCGAGGTGTCCCACTTGGCCGCGGGATTGGCGTCGGTCGGATCATCGTCCGTCGCCAGCGCGTTGGCCAGGGTCGCCCAGTCGTTGGGCAGGGTCACCGACGCCGGCAGGCCAAGGCCCGTCCATGCGTCCGTGGGCATCGAGCCGGTCACCTTCACGTCGAGGTAGCCGTCGTGGCCACCAGCATTGAACTCGCCGTTGCCGGACGGATCGCCCAGCTCCTTCGCCGCCTCGGCCTGGGCCGTGCTGGCGAAGCTCGCTGCTGACATTTCGTTCAGCGACGGCTTGTTGAGGGTCATCCAGCCCGCGAGGAACTGGTGCTTGAGCACCGGGCTCGACGGGTCGTACCCGAGCTGGCGCGTCTTGTCGATCACGTCCATCTCGATCCGGGCCATCCCGGGATACAGCGACACGGCGTCGGCCGAAGCGCACGCCTCACCACTGTGGATGAAGAGGCTCTGCGAGCCGTCCTCGATCTGAGCCCGCTTCTCGATATCGGCGGAGCTGCTGCTCCAGTCCTCCACCAGGAAGTTGACCGACACCTTGCTCAGGTTGACATCAGCTGCCGCGACGTCCTCCAGCGGGACGCACTTCTCCAGCCGGAGTTCCTCTCCCGCCCACGCCAGGTACGGCACGTTGGTGGTCTGAGGATCCCACGACGACACTGTCGACTTGGGTGCCGCGGCTGATCCTGATGCCGGCATGAGCATCAGCGCTGCGGTAACGGCTGTGGTGAGCAGCACTCCGCCGCCCAGCCTGAGCCGAACTCTCTGTCTCATCGAGACAGCCCCCTTTTAGGTGATGTGTTGGCAGCGCGCTTCGGTTTGCCCCAATGCGCCCCTTGCGCACTCTTCTGGGGCAACCGTACGGGCCGCTGGGCGGGGGCCACAACGGCCTTTGGTGTGGTGTCCATCCCGCCTTTGGGGGTGGTTACCTACCCAAAGTGTCAGGTGACGGACACCCGAGAAAAGGCGTGTGTCAATTGAGCGGCACGCCTAGCCGCGGTGGCGCACCAGGAGGCGCGCGGCGGCCATGCGGTTGCGGACGCCGAGGCGGAGGAAGATCGACCTCACGTGGAACTTGACCGTGTTCAACGAAATGAACAGGCGGGTACCGATCTCCTCGTAGGAGAACCCGTCGGCGAGGAGCCGCAGGACCTCCATCTGGCGCTCGGACAGCGTGTCCAGAGGGTCGTTGCGATCGGCCGACAATGCGCCCTGCCACCCGGAGGGCAGGACGGCACGCCCGTGGGCGACGTGGTCCAGGCAGGCGGCGACATCACGCGCAGCGGCGTCTGAGAGGAGCAGGCCGCCAATCCCCTGGTCGAGCACGAAGCTCACCAGAGCCGGCTCCAGGGCGTCGGCGACGATCACAATCTCCACCCGCGGCACCCGCCGGCGCAGCTCGCGGACGAGATCCATCGCCGGACGCGCGTCCGCGCCGACGCCGACGACCACGACGTCGGGTCGTTGCTGGGCCACGGCCTCGACCGCGAGCTCGGCGACGATCGCCCCCGTGACCGAGAAGCCCTCGCGGTCGGCGATCAGCGCCGCGAGCGCCTCGGCGATGAGGCGGCGCCGGTCGGCTACCGCGACCCGCACCGGGCTGTTGACGGCGTCGACCTCCGCCGTCGCGGTCGTGAACCGCGATCGGTGTTCAGATCTGACCATGGGCAGCCGTCGCCTGGCACAGCTGACTCCTCGAGCGGCACATCAGTGTTCCCCCACTTGGATGCGACCTCTACGTCCGTGCGACCCTTTCCCCAAGTCGCAATATTGAGCGCATGATGAACTTTGCGCATATTTAACATACCGTACCCTGTCAACCCGGGCAGGGAAAGCGGGCGTTCTCTCACGTGACACAGTGAAGCCCGGCGTGGGGGGCAGCGGCCTCTGACGCCCCGCCGGCCGGGGCGTGCCCGGGGTAGTGTTTGCCCCATGGAGGCCGCCTGGATCGCCCGCGCGCGCTGGCGATGGCGTGGTGCCTGGCTGTGGCCGGCGTTCGTCATGGCCGCTGTTCTCGACGGCGTGATCGCGGTTGTACGGCCGTTCGTGGGCGACGCTCAGAGCTTCGCCGGCGGGCTCTTGGCCGGCCTGGTCCTCAACCTGCTCGCGGTGCTGTTCCTCTCGCGGGGCTTTGGCGCGCTGTTGCGGCGTGTGCGCGGCGACATGCCCGTGAGCGTGGCCCGCAACTACGGCGGCGCCATCGCTGTCATCCTGGTCAGCGCCGCGCTGCTGGCGGTGGGGCTGGCGCGCCATGAGGGCATCGTCGACGGCCAGCAGGAGCTGCGCGATGCCGTGGTCCGGGCGGTGGCCTACATCGGCGATCACGCCCCCCAGGCATTCCGGGCCAATGCGCGGCGGACCGACACGTTCACGATCCAGGCGGGCGCGGTGTATCGCACCTGCGTGCCCAGCCGAGATGACAGGCGCTCCTACTGCGTGATCGTCAAGCCCGCTCTGCCGCTCGCGCGCAGCGTCGTGTTCGACGGCTACGAGCCCAACTCGCTCTTCTCCGAGGGCGTGAACTAACCCGGATTAGACGAGGCGAGCCCGGGGGCGCTCTCGACCGCCTCCAGCACCACCGGCAGGCGGAACAGGCTGGCGAAGCGCAGGGCGAGGAAGGGGTCGCCGGTGAGCTGAAAGCGGCCGCTTGAGAGCAGCTGCGGCCAGGTGGCCGCGCCCCCGGCCAGGAGGATGAGATCGTCGGCGCCGATGCTGGCCCGGGCGTGCGCCTGCGCCGGGCTTCCGGAGCGCACCGAGCAGCGCGCCTCCGTGATCGCCAGCGCGAAGCTGGCCGGCCGCGAGTCGTGGCGGATGGACAGCTCCAGGGTGGCGTCGAGGTCGTCGGCGGCCGCCGCGTCGAAGCGATGCGCGATCGCCCGCGGGAGCATGGCGAGGATGAGGCGATGCATGACCCGGCCGCGATCGCGGCGCGCCAGCCACCGTGCCAGGCGCCGCTTCATGAGAGGAGATGCTCCATCGCCTCGGTGGGGTCGGCAAACAGCATGAGCGCGTCGTCGGTGGCCACCATCCGCCCGTAGTGCGTCGACATCTCGTGCTGGATGGAGTACGCGTCGATCTCGTAGCCGAGCTCCTCTGACACCTCGTCGTAGGGGATCACCAGCCGGTGCTCTGACCGGATCTCCCAGAAGGCGGGCTGCTCGATCACCTCGGCGCGGCCGGCGAAGAACCGCGCCACCGCGTCGCCCTCGGCGCTCTTGGCCATCACGATGCCGACGTGGTCGTGTGAGCCGTCGGTTGAGGGCTCAGACCGCGGCGCGGGTGTCCTGCGCGCGTGGCGCGCGCGCCGCCGCCGCGGCTGGTCCGCTCAGAGCCCGCGGGCGCGCTCAGCGCCTCGCCGACCACGCGTTGCGCGTACGCCTGCGCCTGGGCGGCCGCGTCGGTGACCGCCGCCGGGGCGGCCGCCTGCGAGAGCGCCGCCGCGGCCTCGCGCGCGTGCCGCCATCCAGCCATCCAGCCACCTCGTCCACGATCGCCCGGTTGTGTGGGCCATGCACTTCGTCGGCCAGCAGGAAGCGCACCAGCGCCACCGTCCATGCCCGGGCCCACTCCCACTCCTCGGGTGGCGACGCCGGCCAGCACCGGGGTCACGGTGTCGCCACTGGCGGCGGCGGCACGGGTGCCGAGCTCGCGGCGGATGAGCGTGCCCACCACCGGCTCGAAGCACAGGTTGGCGGCCACGATCACCTCGCCCCAGTCCGGCGTGGCGGCGAGGCGCTCGAGGTAGCGGCGCGTCGGCTGCCAGGCGGCGTCGTGCAGGAAGGCCTCGCGCGCGGCGGCGATCGGCAGCTCGCAGCCCAGGTGGGGCTCGAGGTCCATCGCGTAGAGCACGATCGCCTGGGCCGAGCGCTGCTTGTGGGCCGCCTGCAGGCACACGCACGTCGCCACCGAGTCAGACAGGCAGTCGCGCGCGGCTGTGGCCAGCGCGAACCACAGCCCGTGCTCCACGAACGCCGGGACCTGCAGCGAGGTGCGCAGGAAGATGACCCAGTCAGGCGCGAAGTCGGCGATGAGCCCCTGCTCGGCGGCAGAGACCAACGCGCCCTCGAGCTGGTGCTCGACCGCTGCCCCGGCCTGGTAGAAGGGGCGCTCCCACTGCTGTCCTGGGTCGCGGAACGCGTACCAGTCGGTCGCGCGCAGCGCCGTCGAAGCGTCGTTCCAGGTACCGCGGCCGTCGGCGAAGCTCAGCGGCCACCCGCGGGAGAGATGGCGGTGGATCGAGGGCTGGGTGTCGACGGTGACGTCCTCATAGAGCGTGGCGCGCCGGGCGGCCGGAGCGAACCAGGCGAACTCCCGCTCAGAGGCCGCCCGCGCGGGCGTCTCCGCCGCCGACGCGGCCGCGGTGAAGCGATCGGCGTGGATGTGCGCGGGGTCGACCCCGCCCGCGGTCAGCAGCGCCTCGGCGTCGTCCAGCAGCCCCGGCGGCCCGCACATATAGACCTCGGCGGCGCCGTCGACCCGCAGCACGTCGGTCAGCGAGCCGCGGTCAAACAGCCTCGGCTCGCACCCAAGTTCCCTGAGTTCGTCGAGCAGGAAGGGCTCGCGCGCTGCGAAGTACAGCTCGGCGTCGCCGGCCCGGCCCTCGGCCGCCAACTGGCGCAGCAGCGCCAGCACCGGTCCCATCCCGGACCCCCCGGCCACCATCACGATCGGCCGCGGCGACCGGCGCAGGCGCAGCGCGCCGTAGGGGCCTGTGAGCCGCAACGCGGTCCCCGCGTCGATCTCGGAACCCAGCCGGCTCGACAGCCGCCCATCCCGATAGCGCCGGATGATCAGTTCGATCGCGTCGTCGCCCGGGAGGTTGGCGATGGAGAACGAGCGTCTGACGCCGGCGGCGTGTACGTCCACGTACTGCCCGGGCACCCAGGTGAAGTCTGACGACACACTCAGCGCCACTGACACGATCTCGTCGGTGAGCGGGACAACCGCAGTCACCGTCGCGGTCACGTCGCCGATGGGGTTCTCCAGCCGGTAATTGTCGGGGTCGTAGTGCAGCAGTTCGATGGTCACGTCGCCCTCGGGCATGGCCCGGCACATGAGCGCGTACCCGTTCGAGCGCTCAGCGTCCGACAACGCGAAGCTGGAGTAACTCTCAAGCTCGACCTCACCCTCCAGCACGTGGCACTTACACGCTGAGCACTGCCCCTCGCGGCAGCCGTGGGCGAGGTTGAAGCCGTGGCGGAAGGCGGCGTCCAGGACCGTCTCCCCGGCGTCGCAGGCGATCTCCTCGCCGATGGGCTCGAAGCGGACCCGCGTGCTCACAGGATCGCGGTGGCGATCTCGAGCGGGACCGCGCCGTCGGAGCGTGGCGTGTCTGACCAGTCGCCGCTGGGCAACCCCAGTTCGCGCGCCACGCGGATGTTGGGGCTGACCAGGTTGAGGTTGTGAGCGCGAATGTCCGCAAGCGTCCAGCGATGCTCGTCGTGCAGATGCGGCTGTCCGATGAGCGTCTCGCCGTCGGAACGCACGAACCCGAGATCCTCGATCACCCGCGAGGCCTCCCAGCCGTGGTAGCGGTCCAGGTAGTTGCGATCACCGGTGTAGCGGCCGGGGTTGGACTCATCCAGCCACCGGCACTCGCGCGAGCAGTAGAAGCGCGTGCGGTCGCCGACGACGCGGTGCACCCGATCGGCCTCGACCGACGCACAGCCCCTGGCAGGTCCAGCAGAACGGCGGCGCCATGTTGATGAAGTCCAGCGGCAGGAAGCCGTTGCGCGGGTCGGCGCCCTGGCGGAAGGCCTCCCAGAAGGCGCCGTACTGGGCATACCAGCCGGGGTACTTGGACTCGAACCACTCGAAGTCGCGCTCGTCGAGGGGGTCAAAACGCCAGAAGCTCAGCGGCCAGCCGGCGAAGGCGAGGATGGCGTGGCGGTGGTGCAGCCCGGCCACCAGTCGCTCGCGGGCACGTTCGAACATGTCGGGCGGGATGTCGAGGCCGAGCTTGCCGAGCTTCATGATGTAGGCCCGGTGCCAATCGTCGCGCACCCAGCGGTCCCACTTGTCCAGGAACGACTCGGGGTCTGAGCGGTCCCGCGAGAAGTACTCGATCACCACCGCGGAGAACACGTCGATGAAGGCGTGGTTGATCCAGAACGCCTGTTGCAGGTCGCGTTCGATGAGCGGCGCGTTGTGGTCGTCCTGCAGGACGGTGAGGAGCGTCGCGTAGCCGTTGGAGATGTGGCGCGCCTCGTCTGACTGGACGCTCAGGTAGGTGGTGGGCAGCGTGAAGTCGCCGTTGCGCGCGGCGACGTCGGGAGTGGCGACGAAGACGACGTTGGTGAACGCCGTCTCGGCCACCACCTGCAGGGTGAAGGCGCACTGGATGGGATCGCCCACGATGAAATGGCTGAGCATGTTGAGGCCGGGGTTGGTGAGCACCGACCCCGAGAATGCCTTGGGGCCGAGATGCCACCCGGCCGGGTCGGGGACGTTCTGGGCATACCAGCGGGCCAGCGCCATCTGCATCCCGGTGTGGCGGATCTCGTCGACGAACTGGACGTGGTAGCCGTTGCGCAGCTCGTTGTTGGGCACCGCGCTCATCAGCATCGACATGCAGCGTCCGGCGGCCACCTCGGCGTAGTTGGTGATCACGATGAACGGCTTGAGGATCTCCAGCCAGCGCTCGTGGGCCTTGTTGGGCATGTCGGCGCGCACCGCGGCGTCGTGTCCGCCGTAGACGCGCTCGTCCTTCTCGAGCTCCATCGGCAGGTACTCCCGCATGATGTGGCGCATCGGGTCCTTGGCCTTGTGCGGGAACCGGTAGCGCGTCGGGTAGCGCACCACAGGCTGGTGGTAGGAGGGCTCCCAGCCCAGCTGGGCGATGCGCTCGTGCGTCTGAGTGATGCTGCGTCTCGGCATGTCCGGGACGCTATCCCTGCACCCCGGCGCATGTCTGCTGGCTCACACAACGTCTGAGCGTGCCGAGGTTGTCACAATATGACAATGAGCGAATGGGTGGCCGAATCGCTCCCCGCGGAGACGATCGCGGCGGTGCGCAGCGAGCTCGGGTTGCTGGCCGACGGGATCATTCAGGCGGTGCGCACCGCCAGCCCCATCTACGGCGAGGTGTTCGGTTCACCGGAGGGGATGGCCCTGCGCCTCGGCGTCGAGCAGGCCATCCGTGCCTTCCTGGAGGCCGTGGAGCGCGGAGAGCGTCCGGCCCGTGAGACCGACGAGCTGTGGCGGATGCTCGGCGAGGCCGAGTACCAGGCGGGCCGCAGCCTCGAGGACCTGCGGGCAGCCTTTCGCAGCGGCATCCGCGCCGCGTGGCGTGGAGCCGCCGAGGTCGCGCACCCGAGCCGGGGTCTCGGCGTCGGCGACGATCAGCCTCGCCGAGGCGATCTTCGTCTACGGCGACGAGCTGGCCGCTGACGTCGTCGAGGGCTACCTGCGCATCCAGTCAGACCAGGCCGGGGAGCGCGAGCGACGCCGCCGCCGGCTGGCGGCCGCCCTGCTCGACCCCGCCGGCCAGGACCCCGACGCCGTGGCGCGGCTCGCCGAGCTTGCGCACTGGCCGCTGCCGCGCGCGCTGGCCGTGGTGGCCGTCGGGGGCGACGACCCGGCGGCGCTGGCGCGGCGGCTGGACCTCGACGTGCTGATCGGATCCGACGGCGACGGCCCGTGGCTGGTGGTGCCCGACCCCGATGGTCCGGGCCGGCGCGCCGCGGTGGGCCGCGCCCTCACGGCCCAGCCGGCGGCACTCGGTCCCACGGTGGGGCCGTCCGACGCACACAGGTCGCTGCGCTGGGCGCGGCTCGCGCTGGAGGTGGTGGGCGATGGCGCCGACGGCCCCGTGCGTGCCGTTGACCACCTTGCCGACCTCATCGTCCTCCAGGATCGCCAGCTCGCCACGCTCCTGGCTGACACGCGCCTGCGGCCGCTCGCCGACCTTCCGCCCGGTGAGCGCGAACGACTCACCGAGACGCTGGCGTCGTGGCTGGCCCACCAGCGCCACACGCCGGCGATCGCGGAGGAGCTCCACGTGCACCCACAGACCGTCCGCTACCGCGTGGCCAAGCTGCGCCAACTGCTCGGTGACTCCATGGACACCGGTGAGGGACGCTTCGAGCTCGCGCTGGCCCTGCGGATCGCCGCCGCCGCAGCGCGTGAGCACGTCAACCGCGAGCCCTGAGCGCAGCCCGGTAGCGGGCAACGGTGGAGCGTGCGATTGTGGCGTCGCGCGGGCGCCCCAGCGCATACCACCCGAGCACCTTGCTCTCGTAGTCCTTGATCGCGTCGCGCAGCAGTTCGCTCAGGTCAGCGGTGTGCGTCGGCGACGGGGGTGGCACGGCGGCGACGGTGCTCATGGCCGGCCTCCCAGCGTTCGAAGTGAGTTTTCCTGGGCGGCGGCGCCGACTGCGCATGGCGCCCCAAGCTTGTAGACGAATCGTCGACGGGCTTCGTGGTAGCTGCGGTCGGCTCCGAAGAAGCACTCGTGGCAGCGATCAAGCTCTTGGCGGCGATAGCTCTCCAGCGGCCGGGCGGCCTCGTCGGCAGCCCTCTGCCGGCGTTTGTCCTCCAGGCGCTGACCGAGCCGGTGATCCGCCGCGAGTCGGCGAGCGCGCATGAATACCGCTGCGCGAGAGGCGCGCGCATCGCCGCCGAGAACGCCATCGAGGAGCCCGACCTGCACCGCCTGGGATGCACTCAGCGGCGTGTACGGCGCGCCGGTGAGCACCGCGGTCAGGTCGGATCCGACGCGCCGGGGCAGCAGGTATGTCCAGTACTCGGATCCATATAGGCCGCCCATGTGGCCGTAGTACGGGTTGAGCACCACGTCCGGGCGCGCGAACACCTCGTCGGCGGCGAGCGCCAACGGAACCCCTCCGGCCGCGGCGTCGCCCTGCAGGGACGGCGATCACGAGATGTGAGTCGGTGATGATGATGTCGCGCACGAGGTCGTCGATCGCGCGCAGGTTCTCCCACGATTCGCGGGCCGGGTCCGGCGCCGCCTCGATCACGTTGAGGTGGATGCCGTTGGAGAAGAAGTCGGCGCCACCGCACAGCACGATCACTCGGGTGTCGGAACGTGAGCGCGCGTAGCGGTAGGCATCGTGTAGGCGCCGGCACTGATCGGTACTCATCGCGCCGTTGTAGAAGTCAAAGGTGAGGCGTCCGACGCCTGCGTGCTCCTCGTAGGCGATGTCCCGGTAGGTCGCTCCTCCGGGACCCACGGAGACGGGAGCCGGGATCTCGGGGACGGCGAGCTCCACCCCGGCCAGCTGCAACGCGCGCGTCGCCGGAAGCTTGAAGGCCGGCGCAGACGACGCCTGCCGCCGCTTGAGATGTGTGATCCACACCGCCCCGTCGACCGTGGCGCGACAGATCGCGCCGTGGCGCTGAGCGATGATCTCCCCGGGCGAGCCGCGCAGCCGCGACTCGCGGTGCACGCCGAACAGGTACGCGTCGACGCCTTCGACGGTGTCCAGGACGCCCGGATGTCCTTCCGCGGCCCGGATCCGTCGCACGACGGTCTCGGTACGGCTGGTGTGCCAGTCGATCCGCCGCTCGCCCTGCGTCATCAGGGGTCGCGATCGGTGTGCCCCGTGCGCGTGCGCCTGCGCCGGTGCGTCGGTCGCCGGACTGGCATCGGGGTCGGCCGCGCGGGTGACCGCCTCGCGCACCGCGGCGGTGGCGGCGCGCCGCACCTCGTGGCGGTAGAGGCTGCTCTTGCCCGCCGGGCGCATGTCAAAGCTCCGGCTGGCCCAGATTGGACCGGCATCAGGCTCCGCGTCGGCCTGCAGCACGGTCACGCCCCAGCTCTCCGCTCCCAGTTCGATCGCCCAGTCAAGCGATGACGGACCGCGATCCCCGGGCGGTCCGGGGTGCACGACCAAGCACCGGTGGGTGGACCACACCGATGACGGGATCATCGTCTTGAGCATCGGGCAGACGATCAGCTCCGGGTCATGCGCGGCGACCGCGGCCTCCATCTCTGGCGCCGAACCGACGACCGCGACTTCAACCTCGTGGCCCAGTCCGGTCAGCTCGGCCCAGATGCGCTGGCTGAGACTGTTGTGAGCCGACACCAAGAAGAGGATGCGCAGGCATGACGGCGCCTGGCGGGCCGTGGCCCGACTCTCTTGGACGGCGAATACCGATTGCATGAGGCTTCCCCCTTGGTTCCCATACGGCGAGCAAGAACGAGCCGGAGGATCCGGGCATGCGGTCACAGGCGGGCAACGCCGGGGTAACAGTGGGCGCCGGGCCGGGCCTCTCCGAGGAGGCCTGGCCCCGGCTGCGCAGCCTACGTCGGTGAGCCGGGGGCTCCCAGGCACACCGCGCAGAAGTCCTCACCGAACGGCGTGAGGTGGATGCTGCGCTGCACGGTCTTGGCGCGCGACGCGCTCCGCATCGCGTCGAGCACCTCGGGCTGGGCCTCGAGCACCTGGTAGGCCACCGGGTCGCCGACCGGTTCGCGTGAGAACCACACCAGGCCCAGGCGCTCGAGGTTGTTGAGATACGCGCGGACGCGCGCCCGGTGCTGGCACCCGGCCCGCGCACCGATCATGTTGATGCCGCCGGCGACGAGCTCCGAGCCGACCCCGATGAGGTTGGAGGCTCGGACGTCGACGGCCGGCTGGGCGCCATCGGTCGCCAGCAGCCGCAGGATCCGCCCCTCGTCGGGGGCCAGTTCGGTGAGGATCCGCGCGTAGGCCGGATGCGCCCGGTCCTCGGCGTCGATGCGCGCGGCCTGGCGCAGGAGCTGGGCGCCGCGGCGCCGCAGCGTCTCGCGTTCGGAGACGGCGTCGTCCTCGGCACCGTCGTGGCGAGGCGGCATGAGCTGTGCGACGCGCTCGTCGAGCTCGGTGACGCCGAGGAGGTCGCGGGCGGAGTCGCGCAGCTCGCGGCCCAGCTCGTCGAGCAGCTGTGCTGAGCGCGACGGGTCGGCGGCTGTCCGGGCCAGGCGCCCGCCCGCGGAGACCGAGTGGGCGACTCCCCACCGGGTGGCCTGCCACCACAGCCCGGCGGCCATGCGCGCCAGTGCCGGGGCGCCGCGCAGCATCTGGGCCTCCCGCGAACGTGGCTGCTGCGGCTCCAAGCTCATCCGAACACCGCCAGGTGGATGAGGCCACCGGCCAATCCCAGGACAGCACCGTGGACGAGCAGCAGCCACTCGTCCTCGCGCGTGGCCGTGCGCAGCAGCTCGCCGAAGTCGGCGGGCGACATCTCGCGGATCCGCTCGGTGATGAGGCTGCGCATCGTGGCCGACTGCGCGCGGCTGAACGACGGGTCGGTGAGGGGCTCCATCATCTGATCGATCGGCTCGGTGGCGAACGACTCCCTCAGCGAGTCGTACCGGCCGGGCCCCAGGGCCACCTGCACCGCCCGTCGCGCCGGGCCGACGGCGCGGTCGATCGCCGGGCTCAGGGCATCCTCGACCAGCGCGCGGGTGCGATCGGACTGGGGCCCCGCCAGCAGCTCTGACCCGAACTCCGACACGGTGAGGATCTCGTCGGCGACGATCGTGGCGTACACCTCGGCGACGTCGTGCTGGCGGCGGATGAACAGGCCGTGCACGCGCACCGGCCCCCACTGCCACGGCTCCGCGCGGCTCGTAGATCATCCACAGCGCCACCCAGTTGGTGACGTAGCCGATGGCCACGCCGAGGATCGGCAGCAGCCACCAGTAGGTGACGAAGTGGGTCAGCACGGCCACGGGGATCCCGAGGGCGAAGCCGAACACGAACCCGAAGTTCTGGATGAACGTCAGCTCGCGCTGGCCCATGTCCAGGAACACCCGGTTGGCCAGCTCGGGGTCGAAGCGCTTGATCACCATCAGCTTGACGTCGACGAGCTGCTCGATGTGCTCACCGATCTCGTCGGTGAGCTCGTGGACGACGTCGGGAAGCTGAGCCAGCACGCGCCCCTGGACCATCTCCTTGATCTGGGGGGGCAGCTCGTGCCACAGCCGCGGGTACTCGCGCTCCATGATCCCGTCGACGATCCCGGGCAGCTCCTGCCGGGCCGAGACGATGATCTGCTCGGCGATCTTGTCGGGCTCGAGCTGGCGGAAGAACTCCTTGGGCTGCCCGATCTTGGCGATCCCGCTGTCGACGGCGAGGCTGCCCATCTTGGCCGCGCGCGAGGGCACGATCCCCTGCCACCCGATCCCGCCGACCATCACCCCGGGGATCTGCTGGAGCTTGTGCGGGAGCAGCCGGACCAGCGCCTGGACGCCGGGGACCTGCCAGCCGCGGAAGCGGACGGGATAGAACAGCATGAGCACCCCCGTCCAGTTGGTGACGTAACCGATCACGCCGGTGACGATCGGGACGGTGATCAGCGCGAGAGTGCTGTGACTCACGCGGCAGTGATACCCCGGCAACCGGTGCAAGCATGCGTCACGTACCCTGCGCGGCGATGACCTTCGTGGCTTTGGTGACCGGCGCGTCGGCCGGAATCGGCGCGGCGACCGCGCGCCGGCTGGCCCGCGAGCCCGGCGCCCGGCTGATCCTGGTCGCCCGGCGCGAGGACCGCCTGAGGGCGCTGGCCGACGAGATCGGCGGCGCGACCGTGATCGCCGCCGACCTGACCGACCCCGCCGCTGTCGCGCGCGTGCGCCAGGTGGTCGAGTCCGAGCACGGGGAGCTGCACCTGCTCGTCAACAACGCGGGGGCCTCATGGCGCGGGCGCTTCGGCGAGGCCGGCTGGGCCAACGTCCAGCGCCACATGGAGCTCGACTTCGAGGCCCCGGTGCGGCTCACCGAGGCGCTGCTGCCACTGCTGCGCGCGACGGCAGCCGCAGCCGGGTCACTCGCCGACGGTCCTCCCAGTGCTGACCGCCACCGTGCCCCGGTCAGCATCGTCAACGTCGCCAGCACGGCCGGCCGGGTCGCCCGCCCCGGGGCGGCCGGGTATTCGGCCGCCAAGTTCGCGCTCGTCGGCTGGACCGACGGACTGCATCTCGAGGAGGCCGAGCACGGCGTGCACGTCGGTGTCGTGCTCCCCGGGTTCGTGAGCACCGAGGGCTTCCCCGCCACCGAACTGCTGGCCAAGGCGGCCACGCGCTGGATGGTCTCGACCCCGGAGGCCGTCGCCGAGGCGATCGTCGAGGCCGGCCCCGGCGGGCGGCCCGAGCGCTACGTGCCCCGCTTCTATTGGATCTTCGCGGCCCTGCGGATCGCGGCGCCGCGCGTCGTGCGCCGGGCCGTCGGCGGCGGCGCCTTCACCACCAAGACCGGGCACCGGTAGCCGAGCGCCCCGGCTTGGCCGGTTCGCGCGCCCGCGATCGGGTACGCAAGCTACAGAACCGTAACTTACGGGTAAGCTACGGGTGCGTAACTACACGATCGAGGAGCAGCCAGAGATGAATGCCACCGCCCGCCGCGTGGCGGTCCTCGGCGGGACCCGGATCCCCTTCGCCCGCCAGAACGGCCCCTACGCACGCGCCTCCAACCAGGACATGCTCACCGCGACCCTCGACGCGCTGGTCACGCGCTTCGGGCTGGAGGGCGAGATCCTGGGTGAGGTCGCCGCCGGCGCCGTGCTCAAGCACAGCCGCGATTTCAACCTCACCCGCGAATGCGTGCTGGGTTCCAAGCTCGCCCCCGAGACGCCCGCCTATGACGTCCAGCAGGCGTGCGGCACGGGCCTGGAGGCGACGGCGCTCGTCGCCAACAAGATCGCGCTGGGGCAGGTCGACTGCGCCATCGCCGGCGGGGTGGACACCACCTCTGACGCTCCCATCGCCGTCAACGAGGACCTGCGCGAGGTGCTGCTCGAGCTCAACCGGACCAAGTCCAACGCCGGTCGGCTCAAGGCGCTGGCCAAGCTGCGCCCCCAGCAACTCGTCCCCGAGATCCCGCGCAACGCCGAGCCCCGCACCGGGCTCTCGATGGGTGAGCACACCGCGATCATGGCCGCCGAGTGGGGGATCGGGCGCGAGGAGCAGGACGAGCTGGCCGCCACCAGCCACCGCCATCTCGCCGCTGCCTACGACTCGGGCTGGATGGACGACCTCGTCATCCCGTTCCTCGGGCTCGAGCGCGACCAGAACCTGCGCCCGGACTCCAGCGTCGAGAAGCTGGCCAAGCTCAAGCCGGTGTTCGGCGGCCCGGACGGCACCATGACCGCCGGCAACTCGACGCCGCTCTCCGACGGCGCCTCGGCGGTGCTGCTGGCCTCCGAGGAGTGGGCCAAGGCCCATGACATCCCGGTCCAGGCCTACTTCACCGACGCCCAGACGGCCGGCGTTGACTACGTCCACAAGCGCGAGGGCCTGCTCATGGCGCCCGCTTACGCGATGCCCCGCATGCTTGCGCGCAACGGCGCCGCGCTCGGTGACTTCGACCTCTATGAGATCCACGAGGCCTTCGCTGCCCAGGTGCTGTGCACGCTGAAGGCATGGGAGGACCCGGTGTTCTGCTCCGAGCGCCTCGGCCTCGACGAGCCAGTGGGCACGATCGACCGCGCCAAGCTCAACGTCCATGGCGGCTCGTTGGGCGCCGGCCACCCCTTCGGCGCGACCGGCGGGCGGATCGTCGCCTCGCTGGCCAAGGCCCTCAGTGAAACCGACCCGGCCCGCCCGGCCCGCGGCGTGATCTCCATCTGCGCCGCCGGCGGGCTCGGGGTGACCGCGATCATGGAGGCTGCCCATGACTGACCGCTATGCCCAACTCGTCAACACCCCGATCGGCAAGCTCGTCACCAAGCAGATCGGACTGCCCCAGCCGTCGCGGCTCGAGCGCTATCAGCCCAACGGCCCCGTGGTCTCCGGGCCCGTGCTGCTCGGCGCTGCGGCCGGCGCGGGCGGGCCCGGTTCATCACGGCTGGTGGCGCCCGCGGCCAAGATCCTCAAGGCCGTCGACGCCGACGTGTACACCGCCATGGACGAGGACCTGCGCACCGCGGCGGCCGGCGCCAAGCTCGACGCCGGAATCTTCAACCCCGATGCTGCCTCGGCTGACCAGCGGTTCAAGGCGCTGGTGTTCGACGCCACAGCGATCGAGTCAAGCGACGAGCTCGAGCAGGCGTGGGCCTTCTTTGCGTCCGCCATTCGCCGGCTGCTCCCCTCGGGGCGGGTGATCATCCTCGGCACGGCCCCCGAGGACTGCGCCACCCCGCCGCTGGCCATCGCCCAGCGCGCCCTGGAGGGCCTCGAGCGCGCCATCGGCAAGGAGGTCAAGCGCGGCGCGACGTCGCAACTGGTCTACGTCAAACCCAAGGCCGAGGGCCAGCTCGAGTCGACTCTGCGCTTTCTGCTCTCGCCCAGGTCGGCCTTCGTCTCGGGCCAGGTGGTGCGGATCGGATCTGCCGCCGCGACTGCCGGGAAGGTGGATTGGGACGCGCCATTGGCCGGCAAGGTGGCGCTCGTCACCGGCGCGGCGCGCGGCATCGGCGCCGCCATCGCCGAGGTCCTGGCGCGCGACGGCGCGCACGTGGTCGGTCTCGACGTGCCGCCGATGGCCGACGAGCTGTCCGCGGTCACGATGGGGCTGGGCGGATCATCGCTGGCCGCCGACATCACCGACGACGACGCCCCCGCGATCATCGCCTCACATCTCCTCGACCATCACGAGGGCGTCGACGTGGTGGTGCACAACGCCGGCATCACCCGCGACAAGACGCTCGGGCGCATGACCCGAGGAGCAGTGGAGCAAGGTGATCGCCATCAACCTCACCGCACCCCAGCGCATCACCGACGAGCTGCTCGCGCGCGACGCACTCCGCCGCAACGGCCGGGTCGTCGGGGTCTCGTCGATCAGCGGCATCGCCGGCAACGCCGGGCAGACCAACTACTCGACCTCCAAGGCGGGTGTGATCGGGTTCGTAGAGGCCTACGCCCCCGCGCTGGGCAAGCGCGGCGTGACCATCAACGCGGTCGCCCCCGGCTTCATCGAGACCCAGATGACGGCTGCCATGCCGGTCGCCATCCGCGAGGCGGGGCGGCGCATGAACAGCGTCTCGCAGGGCGGGCTCCCCGTCGACGTCGCAGAGACGGTCGCCTGGTTCGCCGGCCCGGGGTCGGCGGGTGTCACCGCGAACATCGTCCGCGTCTGCGGGCAGAGCCTGATCGGAGCGTGAGCGCCGTCATGGCCGATAAGGAGCTGGGCGGCTCGCCGTCGATGCTGCCCCTGTTTGCGCGCGCGAGCCTCGCCGCCATCCCCGGCGCCAGCCGGCTGCCGTGGGTCGGGGGAGGCGGCGGCGAGGTTCCGGACACGGCGCTCACGCGCACCGATGTGGCGGTCCAGTCCGACCGCCTGGCCGCCTATGACCGGGTGTGCGGCTTCGATCTCTCCGACACGCTGCCGGCGACCTATCCGCACATGCTCGCCTTCCCGATGCACCTGGCCCTGATGACCGACGGGCGCTTCCCGCTCGCCGCGATGGGGCTGGTCCACATCGCCAATGCCATTACCGTGCACCGGCCCGTGCGCATCTCCGAGCGGCTGTCGCTGCGGGTGTGGGCGACGCCGATCGAGCCCCACCCGCGCGGCCGCCAGTTCACCGTTCGCACCGAGGCCCGGGTTGGCGGGGAGCTCGTGTGGGAGGAGTCCTCCACCAACCTCGCTCGCGGCAAGCCGGCCGGCGATGGCGCGGATGCCCCGTCCGCCGCCGCTGAGCCGGAGATCCCCTCCACCGCCGAGCTCCCCGCGACGGCGACCTGGCGCTGCCCGGGCGATCTGGGCCGCCGGTACGGATCGGTCTCGGGCGATCTCAACCCCATTCACATCCACTCGCTCAGCGCCCGCATGTTCGGCTTCCCCAGCGCCATCGCCCACGGGATGTGGACCAAGGCCCGCTGCCTGGCGGCGCTCGGCCCCGAGCTACCGGGCGCCTATTCCGTGGCGGTGGCGTTCCGCAAGCCGATCCGCTTGCCGGCCACGGTTCAGTTCGCCGAGGCCGCGGGCGGCGGTGCCGGCGGTGCCGGCGCGACGATCGCCTTCGGGGTGCGCGACGCCAAGCGCGGAACGACGCACCTGGACGGCCTGGTCACGCCGGCAGCGCGGTTAGTCCTCGGCGGCGGGCCCGATCTCGTCGAACATCGCGCCCAGGCGGCCCAGCACGGCGGCCGCGGTCCGCAGCTCGTCGTCGGAGAACTCGGCGAGCGCCGCGGCGAAGCGCGGGGCGTACCGCGCGTGGCGGGCATCCACCAGCGCCCGGCCGTGCGTGGTCAGCGAGGTGAGCACCACGCGCCGGTCGCGCTCGGAGCGCGACACGCTCCACCAGGCCCGCGGCGACGAGTCCGTCGAGCATGCCCGTGGCCGTGGCCGGGGACAGGTTGGCCAGGCAGGCCAGCTCGCTCGTGGGCAGCGCCTCGTGGTCGACGAGGCTGAACAGCAGGCCGTACTGGGCGTCTGACAGCTCGCCGTGAGCGCGGTTCTCGCGGCCTCGCAACCGCCGCACCGCGCTCAGGCAGCTCTTGAACGCCTGGCCGAGTTCCTGCCCGGCCGGGCGCAGGTCGGCGCCGGTCTTGGAGGCCGACGCGGTCTTGGCCGAGGTCGCGCTCATGCCGCCATCGCCTCCGCCAGCGCCTCTTCGGGTACCTCGGTCGCCGCGGCCTGAGCGCGCCTGGCGGCGCGCTCAGCCCGGACGAGGATGACGCACGGGATGATGGCCAGCGAGGTCAGGCCCGCCGCCCACCAGAAGGCCGCGCCATACGCTGCGGCGCCGGCGGCCAGGGTGTGCGCGTCGGCCAGATGACGTGTCAGCACCACGGACAGGACCGCGATGCCGATCGAGCCGCCGACCCGCTGGAGCACGTTGAGCTGGGGCGTCGCGTCTGACAACTCGCTGCGCTTGAGCGAGGCGAAGGCTGCCGTCATGGCCGGCATGAACGCGAAGCCGATGCCGACGCCGCGCACGAACATGGCCACGCACAGGATCAGGATGGGGGTGTGGGCGCCGATGAGGGCGAACGGGATCGTCGCCGCCGCGGTGAGCACCACGCCGAACAGGGCGAGCGGGCCGCCGCCGAAGCGGTCGGTGAGCTTGCCGGCGAGCGGCATCACGAGCGCCGCGCCGAGCCCCTGGGGCGCCGTGAGCAGACCGGTGACCACCACGGTCTCGTGACGGATCGTCTGCCAGTACAGCGGCAGCAGGATCATGCCGCCGAACAGCGCGGCGCCGATGCAGAACATCGCGACCGACGCGGTGGAGAACGTTGGGCGGGCGTAGAGGCGCAGATTGAGCAGCGGCCGCTTGACGTGCAGCGCGTAGACCGCGAAGGCCGCGACGAGGGCGAGACCGACCAGCAGGGGCCCGAGGACCTTGACGGCGGTGAAGCTGCCGGTGGTGCCGACCTCGGCCAGGCCGTAGGTGATCAGCGGCAGGCCGGTGGCCATCATGGCCAGGCCCTTGTAGTCCAGGGCCTCGGTCGGCTGGCGGGCCACCTTGGGCAGGATGCGCAGCCGCGGCGATGACGGCGATGATGCCGATCGGAACGTTGACGTAGAAGATCCAGCGCCAGGAGACGTTCTCGAGGATCAGGCCGCCGATGGTGGGGCCGAGGATCGGGGCGAGCATCGCCGGGACGGCGACGACGCTCATGACGCGGCCCATGCGCTTGGGGCCGGCGGCCTCGGCCATCATCAGCTGGCCGACGGGCAGGATCATGCCGCCGCCGATGCCCTGGAGCACGCGGAAGAAGATCAGCTCCGTGGTCGAGGTGGCGAGGCCGCACAGGGCCGAGCCGAGCGTGAAGAGGATCAGGGAGGTCAGGTAGACCTGCTTGGCGCCGAAGCGGCGGGCGGCCCAGCCGGTGACCGGGATGACCGCGGCGAGCGCGAGCAGGTAGCCGGTCGCGACCCACTGGATCTTGTCGATCGTGGCGTGAAGGTCGCGCGAAAGGGTGTCGAGCGCGACGTTGACGATCGTGGTGTCGAGGATCGACATGATCGAGCCCAGGACCACCACGGCGCTGATGCGCCACACATAAGCGTCGATGCGGTTGGAGTCTGAAGAAGTAGAAGAAGAGGCCATATCCGGGGTTGTCGTCACAAATAGCTAGGTTCCTAAAGGTTCGGAACCGAAGTTTAGCCACCGAAGTATCTGCTGTCAAACTCCGCCCGCGAGCGCCGCGGACCGCCAGAAAGAGCCCTCCGATAACACCGCGAATCCCCTGCACGGCCGCTGTGGGGCTATCGTCCGGAGGCTGATGACCACGTTTGCCGAGCTCGGCCTCTCCGACGACATCCTCGCGGCGCTCAAGGACGTCGGCTACGACGCGCCGAGTCCCATCCAGGAGCAGGCGATCCCGCCGCTGCTCGAGGGCCTGGATGTGATCGGCCAGGCGCAGACGGGCTCGGGCAAGACGGCGGCGTTCGGGCTGCCCATGCTCCAGTACGTCGATCCCGACGAGGGCGACGTCCAGGGACTCGTGCTCACGCCGACCCGTGAGCTCTGCATCCAGGTCACCCAGGCGCTGCGCGCCTACGGCAAGCGCAAGGGCGTGGACGTGGTGGCGGTGTTCGGCGGCGCGCCGATCCGCAGCCAGCAGAGCCCAGCTGCGCGCCGGCGGCCAGGTGGTGGTAGGGACGGTCGGGCGGGTCAAGGACCTCATCAGCCGGCACTCGCTGGTGCTGCACGCCTGCCGCTTCGTCGTCCTGGACGAGGCCGACGAGATGCTGGACCTCGGCTTCCTGGAGGACGTGGAGAAGATCCTCGTCGCTCACGCCGTCCAGCCGGCAGACCGCGCTGTTCTCGGCCACGATGCCGCCGGAGATCCGCCGCCTCGCCGACCAGTACCTCTATGACCCGGTGACGATCAAGGTCAAGACGGCGACGCTCACCGTCGACACGGTCGAGCAGTTCGCGCTCGAGGTGGCCGCCAGGGACAAGACCGAGGCGCTGGTCGCGCGTGCTGGAGGCCGAGCGCCCGGACCAGGCGCTCGTGTTCGTGCGCACCAAGATCCGCGCCGACCAGCTCTACCGGACGCTGCGCGACCGGGGCATGAACGTCCGCGCGCTGCACGGCGACATGACCCAGGGCGCGCGCGACGGCGTGATGATCTCCTTCAAGGGCGGCAGCGTGCCGCTGCTGGTGGCCACCGATGTCGCCGCCCGCGGCCTGGACATCTCCGGCATCTCGCACGTCATCAACTTCGACGTGCCGACGTCCCCCGACGTCTACGTGCACCGCATCGGGCGTACCGGCCGCGTCGGGCGCAGCGGTCGCGCCATCACCTTCTACGAGCCCCGCCAGGCGCGTGACATCCAGGCGATCGAGCGCCACGCCGGGGTCAAGCTCTCGCCCTGGGTCAAGGACGCCCACGTCGCGCCGACCCCGATCAAGGCGCCGCCGCGCCGGCACTCCAAGCCGCGCGTGTCGGCCAACGGCGACGCGGCCGTCGCGCAAGGTGATCGTGAGCGGCGGCCGGGCGGCCGGCCTGGAGCCGTCGGACATCATCCACGCCATCACCGCGGCCACCCAGCTCGACGGCGAGGCGGTCCGCAACGTGCGGGTGCTCGAGCGCTTCGCCTTCGCCGAGGTGCCCGAGAAGGACGCCGAGCGGGTGGTCGAGCAGACCGGCGGCACCGAGGTCCGCGGTCACGTGCTGCGCCTCGAGCTCGCGCGCACCTGAGACCGGCGCGCGGCTCGCAACTTCCGCGCCCAGAACGCGCGCTGCGCGTAAGTCTGGCGTCAGCCCTGTCGCGACGCCCGGCCGCGACTTCGCCCGCGCGGCGCTGTGTTGTGGAAGTGAAAGACCCACAACCGACCCACCATACGGGAGGTAATTCCTTGCGATTGAAGTCCCTCATGAGCCGTCGCCCGTCGGCGGCGATCGTGATCTCCTCGGCGGCCCTGTTCATGTCGCTGGGCGGCGTCGGCTACGCCGCGATCTCGATCCCCGACAACAGCGTCGGCACCGCGCAGCTCAAGAACAACGCCGTCACCAGCAGCAAGATCAAGAACGGCGCCGTCACCTACAAGAAGATCCAGCCCGGCGCCGTCGGCATCGTGCGCGCCAACACCGGCCAGCTCCAGGCGCGCGTCAGCGGCACGTGCGCGACCGGGACGGCCATCGCGACCATCAACCAGGTCGGCAAGGTCACCTGCAACAACGCCCTGCCGTCGGAGTTCGGCACCACCAACAACTCCGCGACCGTGACCTCGACCGCGGCGACCGTGAGCCAGCGTGGCGCTGCCCGCCGGCCCGTCGTACCTGGCCTTCGCCAACCCGACGGCGACGGTCACCAGCGGCGCGACGACGCAGCGAGTCACGGTCGAGCTGCACTCTCACCGTCGGCTCCAACACCGCGACACGGTCAGCGATCATCGACACGACCGGCACCACCGGACAGGACAGCACCGCCTCGATCCCGCTGCAGGCGGCGGGCCCGGCGGGCACCGGCTCGGTGAGCTGCACCAACTCGGTGCCCACCGGCACGGCTCCCACGACGAGCGTGACGTCGGCGATCAACGCGATCCAGACCGCCAGCAACAGCTAAACCGGCGGACACCACACCCCCGAGGGGGCCGGGGTGGCGCACAGGACCACTCACGGGGTGCGGGGGCACGCCACGCGTTGCGATCCGGGCGGCCACGACGAGCCGCCCGGATCGCGGCTACTGTCTCAGGCCATGAGCACAGCGAACATGAACACCAGCCTGGGCACCATCGCGCTCGAGTTCTTCGACGACGACGCCCCCAAGACCGTCGAGAACTTCCGCAAACTCGCCTCCGACGGCTTCTATGACGGCATCATCTTCCACCGCGTGATCCCGGACTTCATGATCCAGGGCGGGTGCCCGGACGGCATCGGCACCGGCGGCCCCGGCTACACCTTCGAGGACGAGTTCAACCAGCACAAGGTCGTCCGCGGCGCGCTGGCGATGGCCAACGCCGGACCCAACACCAACGGCTCGCAGTTCTTCATCGTCACCATCGACAGCGCTCCTTGGCTCGACGGCAAGCACACCGTGTTCGGCCAGGTCACGGCGGGGATGGACGCCGTCGATGCCATCGAGGCGACCCCCACCGGCGGCCAGGATCGCCCCCTGGACCCGCCGACGATCGACTCCATCGAGCTGGATCCCGCCTGACCCGCGCCGCGCGCAGACCCAACCGGCGCAACTCAGCGCCTTTTCCGGGTATAGGAAGGGTCGTACGGCAATGCGCGGGGTCTGGACAACAGCCAGAAGGCACGCCCTCGGCAAGCGGGGTGCGTCGCGTCGCGCTCCTGGTGCCGGGCGTCGTGGGCATGCTCACCGCCGCGGTCATGTCGGCGACTGCGGCGACGGCGCCGCCGCCGACCACGCTGAGCGCCAACGGCGTGCTCGGCCCCAACCAGTACCTGCAGTCCGCGGACGGGCACTTCCGCTTCATCATGCGCAGCACCGGCGACCTGGTGGAGACGATCGCCGGCGGGCGCACGCTGTTCTCGACCGACACCGGGTCCACACCCCGGGTCGCGCGCGGTGATGCAGGTCAACGGCAGCCTCGTCATCTACGACCCCACCAACACCGCGGTGTACAGCACGAACAGCCCCACGGTGGGGTGCCCGCGGCTCGTCGTGCAGAACGACGGCAACGTGGTCATCTACGGCAACACCAAGGCTGGCTGGGCCGACGGCGCCCCCTTCAACAAGATGCTCAAGGGCGACCTGCTCAAGTCCGGCTGGAGCCTCTACTCGCGCGACCCCGAGGCCTACCGGCTGACGATGCTCGCCGACGGCAACCTGGCGCTGTTCGACGGCTCGGGCACCGAGCTGTGGTCGACCAAGACGTGGAGTCACCCCGGCGCCTACGCCTCCATGCAGACCGACGGCAACCTCGTCGTCTACGACAAGACGGGGCACGCCCTCTGGTCGAGTGCCACCAACGGCCACCCCGGCGCCCACCTGGACATGCTCGGCGACGGCAACGTCGACATCATCGCCACCAACGGGACGGTGATCTGGCGCAGCAGTACCTACCACAAGGGCTCCGGGGTGTCGCTGGCCCCGCGCGCGCCCGCGGCGGTGACATGCCCCGCACCGGCACCGCCGGCCCCGCCCGTCACCACCACGACCACGACCACGACGGTGGCTCCCGTGGTCACCGTGCCCGTTCCCACCCCCATCCCGACGCCCAAGACCCGGCGCGCGCTCCGGGTCAAGTTGACGATCAGCTGGACCTGGAACCGCGCCACCACCCGCGTGCACAAGGTCAAGGTGGGCCACTTCCCATTCCGCACCAAGCTGGAGGTTCAATGCCAGGGCCGCGGCTGTCCGCGCCACCACGGCAAGGACATCGCCAAGGGGATCCGGGGCGTGCACCACCTCCTCCACGCCTTGGTCGGCCGGCGCTATCGGGCCGGCAACAAGCTCATCCTGACCCTGCGGGCTCCGGGCTACCGCCAGGAGCGCGCCGAGCTCGTCATCCGCTGGGGCCACAAGCCCAACGTCAAGCTGCTGCGCTGATCAGCCCTTGATCGTCGGCAGCGGGCGGGCGTAGTGGCCGGGGTCGGAGAGCGCCTCGGCGGTGTAGCGCCGCGCGCCCACGAAATGGCCCGCGAACGGCGGGTCGGCGATCGAGGCGAGCTTCACCCCGCCGCCGTCGGGCGCCGCGGTGACGAAGCGGCCGTTGCCCACGTAGAGCCCGGCGTGGTCGACGTAGCCGCCGGGCTCGGCAAAGAACACCGCGTCTCCCGGCTTGAGGTGCTGCTCGGACACCGGAATCCCGATGTCGAACTGCTGAGCCGCCACCCTCGGCACCTGCACTCCCTGCCGCCCGTAGGCGTACTGCACCAGCTCGGCGGACGTCGGCCCCGTGTCGAGGCTGGACCCCGACTGGCCGCCGCCGGTGAAGTGCATGGCGACCTTGAGCGCCGCCTGGCCGATCGGCACCGCCGGTGCTGCGGGGGCGACGGGCGCCGCTGACGCGCCCGAGGTCAGGTCGGCCCCGCGCAGCAGCGCTTGGGCGGTGGACAGCTGGAGCTGGTAGCGGTAGCGGTACTGCGCGGCCGGTTGCTCCACGTCGGCCACCCAGTCGCCCCAGCTGTTGGGGTTGTTGGCGAGCTCGGGGTACTCGTTCTTGACCGCGACGGCGTGATCGATGAACCACTGGATCTGGAGCTCGGGGTTGCTCGGATACCCGGCGTAGGCCCCCTCGTCCCAGATGCCCAGCCGCATCTGGAAGAAGCCGACGGAGTCGCGGTCGCCGTAGTTGAGGTTGCGCAGGCCCGACTCGGTGAGCGCAGCCATCACCGGCAGCTCAGGCGGCAGCCCGGCCTTCGCGGCACGGCTGCCCATCCACGCCGCGAGCTGCTGCGGGGTGGCCTGGTCGCCTGGGTATGCCGCCCCCGCGTCCGTCGGGTCCGGCGTGGGTGGCTCGGGGGTCGCGCCACCGGGCTGGTGATCGGCGGGCTGCTGGCCGGCGGGCTGTTGGCCGGCGGGCTGTTGGCCGGCGGGCGTTGCCGGGTTGCTGGCCGGCGACGGCAGCCCCTCCCGACCCGGCGTGCCCGGACCCGTCCCCCAAGTGCGGAGCGCCGACGTCACCGTGGTGCCCGCTGCCCTCGGACCCCGTGATGAGCTGAGCGCCCTCTGACGGCGTGTGCATCGCCGCCGGCTGGGACGCGGAGGCGGCCTCGGGCTGGACGGCACCCGTCGGTGCCGCGGCTGGCGGCTGGCTGTCGGGCAGGGAGGCGTCCGCCGGGCGGGGCGTCCTGGGCTCTCGCGGGACGAGCTCCGGATTGGCGGGCGGGGGGGCGAAACTCGGCTTGGCGGGCTGCTCCTGCGCTGCCGCCGGCGCGTCGTGGACCGGTTTGGGCGCGGCCTGGTGGGGGTGCTGCATGAGATGGTGGACCGCGTCGCTCGCGTCGTGGGCCAGAGCGGGGGCGGCGTGCTCGGCGAACTGAGCCAGGTCGACGCCCTCGGCGGCCGCGGCCACCATCACCCCGGCCAGGCTCGAGCGCGACTCGCGCAGCTCCAGCGTCATCAGCGCGCGCCCGCCATGGCCCAGGCCGGCGGCGAGCTCGGAGAGGCCCGCCTCGGTCAATACCGTGGCGGCGTCGGTGCGGAACCGGCGGCGCAGCTGCGCGTCTCCCAGCAGCCGCTCCAGCAGCTCGACGCTGCGCTCGAGGTCGTCGGACATCTCAGTCGCTCCTGCGCGCCGGCAGCTTCACAGCAATCTCACTGCCGGCTTGCGGCTGCTGCGAATGATGATCTGAGCGCGCTCGGTGCGGTAGCGCGGCGCGCTGAGGGTGAACAGGATGCGGTCGCCGACGGCGTAGCGTGTCCCCAGCACCGCGCGCACGAACCCCTTCAGGTGGCCCGGCCGCGCCACCCGCGTGCGGGTCGTGGGGCAGCCACGGCCCCGGCAGCGCATCCGCAGCGTCATGTTGTGGGGGTGGCGCCCGACGAGGAATTTCACGATGCGGCTGTGTCCGTGGTTCCACCGCCACTTGATGAGCACCTTGACACGCAGCGCGCGCTTGCCGTGCGCGGTGGGCGGCGGCGGTGGGATCGGGGTGGAGACGACCGGGGTCGCCGGCACTGGCCTGGCCTGGAAGGCGACCTCATACCCGCCTCCGGTCAGCCCCGCGATGCTCGGGCTGGTGCCGGGCGCCATCGCCAGTCCCGTGTCGAGGGTGCCTGCCGATCCGTACAGCCACAGGTCGCCGTTGCTCCCGTGGGCCGCGACCTCAAAACCCCCTGCCTGCAGCGCCGCGATGCTGGGGCTCGTCGCGGGGTCCATGCCGATGTTCGCATCGGCGAGCCCAGCCGTGCCATAGACGAACAGATGCTGGGTGTTGGCCTGGAACGCGATCTCGTGGCCCCCGGTGGCGAGCGCCGCGATCGATGGGCTGGTGCCGGCCAGCATCCCCTCCGAGGTGTCGGACTCCGAACTGGGGTTGTAGAGGTACAGATCGGTCGTGTTGGCGCCAAACGCCGCCTGGTAGCTGGCGCCGTTGGGCGCCATGGCCGGACTCGAGCCGGACCACATGCCCTGCAGGGTGTTGGTGACGTCGGCGGTCCCGGCCGTCAACAGGTCGGTTCCGTTGGTCTCGATCGCGGCCTCGAACCCACCGCCCGACAGAGCGGTGATGGCCGGGCTTGACCCCGCCATCATGCCCTGGCCCCAGTCCTTGACACCGGCCGCGCCCGTCGTCCACAGGGTGGAGTTGCTGCCCTGGAAGGCGATCTCCCACGCTCCGCCGGCCATGCCCGTGATCGCGGGACTCGAGGCTTTCGCCATCGCCAATCCCAGCCGGCCGCTCCCGTTGCTCCCGGTGGTGGTCAGGACGCCGTCAGGGCCCTGCCATGTGGCCTCGTACCCGCCCGTGGTCAGCCCCGCGATGCCCGGGCCGGTCCCGCCGAGGACGGGCTGCCCGGTGTCCCCGGTGGCGGCCGTGCCGTAGAGCCACAGGTTCCCGTTGTCAGCCGACGCGGCGGCGGGCCACGCGCTGACCAGGCCGGCCGCGCACGCCACGAGGGTGAGGGCGCGCCGGATCACTGGAGCGCCACCGTGGGAATCTTGTTCGCGCGGATGGTGATGCGAGCCCGGATGGGCTGATAGCCGTGCGCCGTCACGGTCACCGAGAGCCGGTCGCCGGGACGGTAGATGCGTCCGGTCAACGAGCGGATCAGGCGGCGGATGTGCTTCGGTCTGGCCGAGAGCGCGCGGCCGTTGCAGCCGCTGCCCCGGCCGCGGCACGCGATCCGGACCGTCGCCGGGCGAGGCAGGCGCGCGATCAGCACCTTGTCCAGGCGCGTGCTCCTGCGCCGCCAACGCCACTGGAACTTGAGGCTGGTGTGGAGCAGGCGGGCGTGGGGGTGGTTGGGGGAGATCGGCGCAGGGATCGAGGTGGTCCCAGGAGCGGGCGCGGCGGCCGGGAGCGGGATCGGCTGCTCGAGAGCGAAGCCAAGCAGGCCGTCGGTGTGCTGCCCCTCGCAGTTGGGGTCGTCGGCGGCGAAGTGGTCTGACCCGGGCACCGAGCACCGATAGACGGCGACGGTGGCGACGTTGGCCGGCGCGTGGTCATAGATCCAGCCCTCCAGTCCGATCAGCGTCTGACCCTCGCATCCACGGTCCAGGGAGAGGAACTGATCGCTGTTCTGGATGCACCCGTAGAGAGGGTTCGTGTCGGGTCCGGCAGCGATCAGATATCCGAGGGTGCCCTCGAGCCCATAGCCGCTGGGCGGCGACCCGGTCGTCACCCAGTGGACCCCGCCGTTGTAGCGGTCAAGCGGCGCTGAGGCGAGCACGTAGCCCAGGAGCCCCAGCGACAGCGCACCGCCACAGCCGCTGCTGGTGGAGACGAAGTGATCTTCGGTGGACGTCGACGCCGACAGGCAGGAGTACACCGGAGACGAGGCGCCCCCCGAGGGCGCCGAAGAGTAGATGTAGCCCTGAGTGCCGAGCACGGTCTGGCCCTCGCAGCCGGCATCGAGCGATAGAAAGTGGTCGGGGCCGCTCGCGCACCCGTACAGCGCGACGGTGCCCGGCGTGGGTGTCGCCGCCAGGAACCCCAGCGTCGCACCGAGCGCATAGGCGGCCGGCGTCGCCCCGGTCGTCGCCCAGTTATCGGTGCCGTTGGAGTACTGGGTCAGCGCCCCGGGCACGGCCGCTTGGGCCAGCGTAGGAGCGGCAAGCGCCAGCGCCGGGATGGCAAGGGCCGCTGCGCAACCCGTCAGGGCCCGGCGCATCCCACGCCTCCACCTGGCGACCGGCATCCGGCCGATCCACCCCTCTCTGGCACTGCGCATCACCGACAGTATCCCTCCAATCCACCGGTTTTGCACCGGATATCCGTGGATGCCTGCGCATAGGGTGTCGACGAACCGTTGGCGGCGGGTACTATTTGCCTGTGCGACTGGCGGGGACAGCGTTTATCTGCATCGTGGCGGCGTTCGGTGCGGCCTTCCTTGTGGCGCGCGCGGTCGACCACCAGACGCCCGCCCATGCCGCCACGCCGCCCGTCAAGCCGACACCGGTCGCGGCTGTCGTCACACACACGGCACCCCACAAGGTCAACGTGGAGCTTGTGTCCCAGTTCGCACCGCTGAAGGCGTCGCTGCGCCCGCGGCCCAAGCCGCGTCCCAAGCACAAGGCCAAGCCGACGGCGCCCGTGACCTCGGCCGCGTCGGTCGCCACCACGCCCTCGACCGAGAGCACGCCGACCTTCACCGAGCCGACTCCCGTCACGCCTGCTCCCACCGAGTCCGCCCCGAGCAGCTCGTCTGCCCCGACGCAGTCCTCGTCGACCCATCACAAGAAGAGCGGCGGCAGCAGCGGCGGCTCGGGCACGACGACGATCGGCGGCTAGGCGCGGGGCTACAGCTCGTCGGTCCGGACGGCGCCGCTCGACAGCGCTCGCTCCGCCAGCAGCAGCCGCTTCTGGTTCTGCGGCGCATCCTCGAGGCCGAACCGCGTGAAGAGGACACGGAGGTGGCCCTTGACCGCCGACAGGCTGAGCACCAGCTCGCCGGCGATCTGCTCGTTGGTCGCCGGCGCCGCTGAGTCCGCCGCGGCCAGCGGCCGGCACAGCTCCACCAACACGCGCCGCTGAGCCTCGGACACCGCCGGCGCTGAGAGCGTCGGCACCGAGATGGTCGCCAGCACCGGCTCGGGCTCGGGATGACGGAAGCCCAGGACGGTGTCCCCGACCCCGATCACATCCCCGTCGCGCAGCGTGCGCTGGCCGCGCAACCGCTCGCCGTTGATGAAGGTCCCATTGCGCGAGAGGCCGTCGTCCTCGATCGTCCACCGTGGGCCGCGCCGCTCCAGGTGGGCGTGCACGCCCGACACGCGCGGATCCCAGCCGATCTCCAGGTCGCTGCCCGGGGCGCGACCCAGCACGAGCCGCTCGCCGTCGAGGGTCACCAGCAGCTGCTCGCCGAGGTCGTCGCGCAGGAAGAGAAAGGGGGCGCCGCGCCGCGCCGCGTGGATCAGTGTCTGCAGCTCCGTGGCGCTGACGGCGGCTCCCAAGACCGCCCTTTCCTGAGCCCGCACCTGGCCAGCGTACAAGGTGGCGCGGGTGCGACGAGCTCGCCGATCGGGCCGATGCACCTCCCGCCGGCCTGATGGACCGGCGCGTGCGGCGGTCCGCCGGGCTCATAGCCCGGCGGGGTGCAGGACCGTGTTGAACGACGCCAGGTAGGACGCGCTGGGAGTGAAGTGGTGCACGAAGGGAGCGCCACCGCTGGCGCTGCCCCCTCCTGACTCGTAGAAGCGGCCGTTGATCGAGATGATCACGTGCTCGTTGGGCCCACAGCCGGTGCGGTCGTAGATCGTCACGTACCGGCCCGGCCCGGACGCGATGCCCGGCTGGCTGGCGAATCCTTCCGTCGTCACCGCGCCGTCGAGAAACCCGCCGGACCGCAGCACCGCCGACACGAACCCGGAGCAGTCCAGGCCGCCGCCGGCGCCGTGGCCGCCACCGTAGACGTACGGGGTTCCGAGCAGGCCGTCGGCCTCCCGGATCATCGTCTCGATCCGCTGGCGCTCCTCCGGCGACAGGCCGTTGCCGTCGCCACCGCCGACCGGAGACATCTGCCACGCGGCGCCCTTGACGGTCGACAGCCGGCCCTCGGGTGCAGCGACGCGCCTGCCCTGGCCGGACTGCGGTCGGACGGGAGCCGTGCGCTGGGCGGCGGTCACCGTGGCACGGCACAACGCCGCGTGCGGTGTCGAACTCCTCCAGCAGGATGAACGCCCGAGAACGAAGCGTCGCGGCTTGCGCGTGGTAGCCCTCGAGCGCGTGGCGCGCCTGCGCGATGGCCAATTCGGCCTGCCGCAGCTGGGAGAAGGTCATCGGGTGGCCCGGGATCATGCCGCCCTGGGCGGTGCTCGCGGCCGTGCGCGCGGTGCCGATCTGGGTGTCGAGGTCGCTCAGCTGGCCCACGACCCTGACGAACTCACTCTGCACCAGCGCCAGCGTGACCTCATAGTCGCTGAGCGCCGTGGCCACGGCCGAGTACCCCCGCTTGATGTGCTCTAGCTCGGATGGCACCTGGCCGATCGAGTCGCGGAAGGCGTTGGCGGCGTGGCCCGTCCAGGTTCCGTCCTCGCGGGCGGCGAGCAGGCCGGTCGAGGTCATCGCCGCCTCCTGTGCCGCCGTATGGAAGGCCGAGGCCAGCGTGCTCACGTCCGCGGGCACCGCGGCGAGCAGATCTTCGGCGCGAGGGTCTGAGAGCGGATCGATCACGCTCAGTCCTTGCCGAGCTTCAGCACCGCGGCGAGCTCGTCCCGCTGGTGCTCCTCGGCCCGGTGGATCTTCTCGTCGATCGTGGTGGTGCCCGAGCCCGAGCCCGAACTGCTGCTCTGGGTCTGACCGCCGCCGATGACCGTCGTTCCCGACCCGACGCCCGGGCGCTTGGCGCCGCCGCCGTGATCTCCACCCGTGCCGTGATCCCCACCCGTGCCGTGCTCCGGACCCGTGCCGTGCTCCGGACCGCCGCCGATCACCGTGGTCCCGGATCCGACGCCGGCGTGCTTGTCGGCCCCGGGGTGCTTGTCGCCGCCGCTATGGCTCTCACCCACGTGACCGCCGCCGCCCGGGGCCCCGACCAGTCCCGCGCCGCCCGAGTAGTGCGTGCCGCCGTGCCCGCCCGGTGCCGAGTGGTGCTTGACGTCGGCGTGCTTGGGGGTGGTGTGATGCGCCGCCGAGCTTGTGTGCTTGGCCGGCGTGTGCTTGGCCGTGTGCTGCGCGCTGGTGTGTCCGGACCCTGTGGTGGGGGCGATCGGCGCGCCTGCGGTGGTGGAGCCCGACCCGCCGCTCGCATGGGTGATGCGCTGCTCGATGCGATCGTAGGCCGCGGCCGCCTCGCTCAAGCGCCGCGTCAGGTCCGCGAGCTGGCCACCCAGCTCGGTGACCCCGTAATGCCAGGTGCCGCAGAAGTGCTCAAGCTCTGACTCCAGCGCGCTCCCGCCGAGCGTGCCCCATTGGTGCCAGATGACGCTGTGCATGCCGACCAGCTGGTCGTTGAGGCGACCCAGCGTGTCGCGCACGGCGACGAGGGTGCGGGAATCGACGACAAACCCGGACATGGCGAGGAGTATCAGTCGGCCCAGGCAAGTCCGGAAGTGACCCGGGGTATGGACTGCGCAGTACCCGGACCGCGCACCCCGTCGGTACGCTCCGCTCTCCGGTGGATCTATGCGTGTAGTACTCGACAACCACGCCGGCGCCCCGGAGGATCTGGAGCTCCGGCTCGGCCGCGAGGACGCTACGGTGGGCGACCTGCTCGACGCCCTGCCCGACGCGGCCCAGGCCCGCGGCATCGTCGTCGACGGGCGCTTCTGCCACGTGGACCTCGCCCTCACCGAGATCGGCCTCTACGAGGGCGCCCGCATCCAGCCGGCCGACGGTGCCCCCGAGGCCCATGAGTCCGCGCCGACGGTGCTGGAGCTGCGGGTGATCGCCGGCTTCGACGCCGGCCGGTCGGTCCCGCTGACGCCCGGCGGCGTGATCGTTGGCCGCGACAGCGACTGCGACATCAGCCTCAGCGACGAGGGCGTCTCGCGGCGCCATCTGCGCGTCCAGCCCAGTCCCGGCGGGCTGCGCGCCACCGTCACCGACCTCGAGTCGGTCAACGGCACCTGGGTGGAGGGCAAGCGCATCCGCCGGCCCACCGATGTCGAGCCCGACGCGGTGTTCGAGGCCGGCGATGTCGCGTTCATCGTCGCCCCGCGGGTCGCCGGCCTGCCCGTCGACCCCGTTCGCCAGGCCAACCTGGCGGGAACGATCCCCTTCAACCGCCCGCCGCGCAACCGCCCGCTCGCCGGCGATGCCGTGCTCAGCGCGCCCGAGGAGCCCAAGGAGGCGTCCCGGCCGCGGTTCAGCTTCGCCTCGGCGTTCGGCCCGCTCATCCTCGGCGTCGTCATGGTGCTCGTCCTCAAGAACATCCTCTTTGCCCTGTTCTGCCTGCTGAGCCCGGTGATGGTCATCGGCAGCTGGCTGGAGCAGCGCCGCCAGGCGACGCGCAGCTCCCGCGGTGACCGCCGCGAGTACGACGACAAGATGAGGGCGTTCAAGCGCGACGTGGCCACGCGTCTCCAGGACGAGCTCACCCGCCGCCGCGAGGCGTTCCCCGATCTCGCCGAGATCGCCCGCCGGGCCACGGCCCCCGACCCGCGCCTGTGGGAGCGCCGCCCCTTCGACGACGACTTCCTCGCCCTCTCGGCCGGCTACGGCGAGGTGCCGTTCCGCCCGCGCCTGGCCGACCGCCACAGCCCCGCGGCCGCGGCGGAGGTCGTGCTCGCCGAGCATGGGTGGCTCCAGCTGGCCCCGGTCGAGGTGCCGCTCGCCAAGGGCGGGGTGGTCGGGATCGTCGGCGAGCGCGGACAGGCGCTCAGCCTCGCGCGGGCGCTGGTCTCCCAGGCCGCCGTCCTGCACGGCCCCGCCGACCTCACCGATCGCCGTCCTCACCGAGCCCGAGGGCCGCGAGGACTGGGACTGGGTCAAGTGGCTGCCGCACGCGCGCGACGCGGGTGGAGCCGCCGGTCGCCAGCTCGCGGTCGGGACGACCGCCGGGACGACGCTGGCGGCCGAGCTCGCCGATCGCGACGACGATGACCCGCGCCAGGTGCTGGCGGTGCTCGACAGCCCGGCGCTCATCGAGGGGCGAGGCGCGGCGGGCCGCGCGCTGCTGCGGGCGGGCGAGAAGGTGTCGGGGATCGTCATCGCGCGCTCCAGCGAGCGACTGCCGGCGGCGTGCACCACCGTGGTGGAGCTGGCCGACGAGGCGGGCGAGGCCCGGCTGCTGCGCCCCCAGACGGGCCAGCGGATCGACCCGCTGCTGGTGGCCGGGATGTCGCCCGAGACCGCGCGCGAATGCGCGATCGCCCTGGCGCGCTTCGAGGACGCCGATCTCCAGCTTGCCGGGGGCGCTCTGCCCGCGTACGTCGGCCTGCTCTCGCTGTTGGGGATGGGCGAGCCCGACGCCGCGATGACCTGCGCGCACGTTGGGCCGCCACCACCGGGCGAGATCGGGCTGCAGGCGCGCTTCGCGCTCTCCGAGGACGGCCCGCTCGACGTCGATCTCGTCAGCGACGGCCCGCACGGCCTGGTGGCCGGCACCACGGGCGCGGGCAAGAGCGAGCTGCTGCGCAGCCTGGTCGCGGCGCTGGCCGCCGCGCACTCGCCCGCTGCGCATCAACTTCGTCCTCGTCGACTACAAGGGCGGCGTCGGCGTTCGGCGAGTGCGCCGAGCTGCCGCACACCGTCGGCATGGTCACCGACCTCGACGAGCAGCTGGGCGAGCGCGCGCTGCTCTCCCTGGAGGCCGAGCTGCGCTACCGCGAGCGCGTGCTGCGCGAGCATCGCGCCACCGATCTCATCGAGTACGACCGCCTCGTCGCCCAGGGTCAGGCCGTCGCCGCTCCCGCGGCTGCTGGTGGTCATCGACGAGTTCGCCACCCTGGCCTCCGAGCTCCCCGACTTCGTGCCCTCGCTCGTCGGGATCGCCCAGCGCGGCCGCAGCCTCGGCGTCCACATGCTGCTGGCCACCCAGCGGCCGTCCGGCGCGGTCAACGAGAACATCCGAGCCAACACCAACCTGCGCGTCTGCCTGCGCGTGCAGACCCCGCAGGACTCCAGCGACGTCATCGACTCGCCCGCGGCGGCCAAGATCCCGCGCAACCAGCCCGGCCGCGCCCAGGTCCGGCTCGGCCCCTCGGAGCTCATCCCGGTGCAGACGGCGCTCGTCTCGGGCATCACCGCCGGTCCGGCTTCCGCGGCGGTCTCCACCGAGCCGTTCGTGGTCTCGGGTGACGGCGAGGGCCAGAACGGCGCCGGGGCGGGCGGGGTCGAGGTCTCGGCGGCGTCGGATCTGCAGCGCCTCGTCGTCGCCGCCACCGGGGCCTTCGCCGGCGCGCACGCCCTGCGCCGGCCGTGGCTGCCGCCCCTGCCCGGCCGATGTCGGGATCGACGAGCTGCTGGCCATGGGGCCGCCGCGCGGCGCTCGGCGGCGACACCGGGCTCGTCGTGCCGCTCGCCCTCGCCGACGACCCCGAGGCCCAGGCCCAGTATCCGATCGGCTGGAACCTCGACCGCCGGCAACCTGCTGCTGTACGGGATCGGCGGCAGCGGAACGACGACGGCGCTGAGCACGCTCGCCCTCGCGCTGGCCGAGACGTCGGACCCCGCGCCGCCTGCACATGTACGTGCTCGACTTCGGGGCCGGCGAGCTGGGCGCGCTGGCCGGCCTGCCGCACGTGGGCGCGGTGATCGGGGCGGCCGAGCATGAGCGCCAGCGGCGCCTGCTGCGCCGGCTGCGCGGCGAGCTGGGGCGTGCGGCGCTCGATGGACCCGGCAGCACGCGCGGCGGCACCGCGGATCGTGGTGCTCCTCGACGGCTACGGGGGCTTCGCCTCAGAGCACGGCGACATCGGAGGCGACGCCCTGCGCGAGGCACTCGCGCGGGTGTGGGCCGACGGGCCCGAGCTCGGGATCCACCTCGCGATCGCCGCCGACCGCCTCGGGGCGGTTCCCACCGCGCTGGCCTCGCTGGCCCAGCAGCGGCTCGCCTTCCAGCTCGCCGACGTGGCCGATTACGCCCAGTTCGGCCTCATGCGCCGCGCGATCCCGCAGTTCGTGCCCGGCCGCGCCGTCGTCGGCGGCTCGGCGCAGGTCATCCAGGTGGCGCGGGCCGACCCCGCTCGCTCGCTGGCCGAGGAGGTCGCCGCGCGCGCCGAGCGCGTCGCCGGCGCCACCCCCGCCGAGGGAGGGCCCCCGCCGGTGGGCGTGCTGCCCGAGAGCGTCGGCATCGACGCCCTGCTGGGCGCAGGCCGGGCGGAGCGGGACCCGCTGTTCATCCCGTTCGGGATCGGCGACGAGACGCTGGAGCCGGCGGGGCTTCGAGCTCTACGAGGGCGACCACGCGATGATCGCCGGACCCGCCCGGACCGGGCGCACCACGGCGCTGCTGGTGGTGGCCGAGGTGCTTGCGCGCCTGTATCCGGACATCCCACTGGTGGGCATTGCCACCCGTCGCTCGGCCCTGCGCGAGTGCGCGGCACTGACCCGGGTGGTCACCGCCGCCGAGGAGCTGGGCGAGCTCGTCACCGAGCTGCGCGACGCCGAGCGGCTGCACGTGCTGCTCGTCGACGACGCCGATGTGGTGGACGATCCCACTCGCGGGCCTGAGCGACCTCTTCGCGGCACCCCGCGCCAACCTGCACGCGATCGTCGCCGGGCGCACCGACGCGCTGAAGACGCTCGGGCACTGGAGCGTCGGCGTGCGCCGCTCGCGTACCGGCCTGCTGCTCCAGCCCGACGTCCAGGTCGACGGACCGCTCCTGGGCGTGACGCTGCCGCGCCGGCCGACGCCTCCGGTGCGCCCGGGGTGCGGCTACCGCGTCGACCCGGGCGGCTTTGAGCTGGTGCAGGTCGCCGTGCCGGTGGAGGCCGCCGCGACCTGATCAGTACGTCTGCGGGCGCTCGCCGATGTAGCCGCCCTCGGTGATCTTTGCGAACAGGTCGCGGCCGCCCTCGCCGAAGATCATGCCCGGGACGGTCGTCGCGTAGACCCAGGCCACCGCGCCGTACCGGCTCTGGATGAGGTACTGGACCGTCAGCAGCGGTGACAGCTCGTCGCCGCCGGGCGGCAGGACGCGCTGGAGCCGGGTGATCCGCGTCGCGCGGTCTGAGAGCTTCACGACCTCGGGCGGCCGGACGTCGTCGGCCGAGTCGGCCCCGACATGCTCATCGACGTCAGGGGGTCCGGCGATGTCTGACAACGCCACCGTCATCGTCGCGAGGATCTCCGGCGGGGTGTCGGGCTTGGCCTCGCGCAACGCCCCCGTCAGGATCAGTCCTCCGACTGAGGCGACCTGCGCGATCTCGAGCGCCCCCTGCTGAACGCTCTCAGGTGCGCCCGGTGAGTTCGCTGCGAGCGTCCCCATGTCGATCAGCTCCATCGTCAGCGGCAGGCGCATCTGGAACACGAGCGGGTCCTTGCCCTCTCGTGCCACCGGCCAGCTCTGAAGTGGCCCCCAGCCGCCTTCCTCAAAGACGCGGTCGGCTTTCCGGTTCCAGAAGGTCCGGAGTGGGTTGGGGCTCATCCGCAGGCGGGTTCCGGGCTGACGTTGTGCTTGATCGCCTCGCTGGAGGGATCCCCGACGACGTTATCGAAGCCGATCGCCACCGGACGGCCGACGTGCATGGCGCGTCCCGCCGCCGTCGCCGCCGTGCTCTTGGCGTTGGAAATGGCGTCGTGGAGCCCGGACTGGCTGGAGAGGTCAAAGCCCTTGGCGGCGACCGGAAACTCGCCGTCGGCGAAGGAGATCTGCTTGGCAGCGACCGGGTTGAGCCCGATGTCCTGCCAGGACTTGTAGTCCTGCAGCCCCGTCAAGCCCTCCTTGGCGGCGTCCGCCTGGCGCTCGCCGACGCCGAGTGCGTTGCTGAACTGATCGCCGAAGGTGTGCACGTCGTCCAGCCCGGTCGGCATGTGGCCGAGGTTCGGCCCGGCGGTGAACGCGAGGTCGACCGCGGCTTCGCCCCACTTCCCTTGTTCCGCGTCTGAGACCGACGACGTCAGGCCGCCCGCCGTGACGACCCTGTTGGCGTTGTCGGAGACCACGCGCGCGCCCTTGGCGAAGGTGCTCGCGCCGTCGCCGGCCGCGTCCCCCGCGGCGCCGTCGCCCGCGGCATCTGCCGCACCCTCGGCGGCGGCATCGGCCGCGCCGTCCACGGCCGCATCGGCACCGACGGCCACGGCATCAGCCTCGGCGAGCTCCGGGGCGGCGAACGGCGCCGCCACCATCGCCACCAGGCTGGCCGTCACCGCCACATCCTTGGCGAGCTCGCCGAACGTCTTCCAGCTGGGATGCTCGATGAAGTTGATGATCGCCTTACCGGAGACCAGGTCCCAGACGCTCTTGCCGATGCCCTTGGCGACGCCCTCGACGAAGTTGCCGATGCTGTGCATCATGCTGGAGAACCAGCCCTGCGAGGGCGCGATGCCCGCCGCGCTGGACACCGTCGACCTCGCCTGGCCGCGGATCGTGTCGAACTCGTCCAGCAGCGACATACCGCGGCTCTGAAGGCCCGAGACCTCGTCCTGGAGCCGGCCGACGCTGCCGCTTGCGGCCTGGACGGCACTGTGGGCATCGACCACCGCCGGCGTCGTGGACGTTGCGTGAGCGGCGGAGGTCGCGGTGCTCAGGTTGCTTTTGGCCGTCGACAGCTGGCTCTGGGCTGACGACAGGCCCGACTGCGAGTTCTGAAGCTGCTCGGCCAGGCGCCGGAACGCGATCTGGATTGGCTCCAGACCGTGACCGTAGGTATCCAGGGCGGTGGCGACCTCGCCGTAGGACTGATGGACCTTGTCGAGGTCCCCGGGAAGCTTGCCCACCTGGGCCCTGAAGGCCTCGGCCGCCCCGCCGGTCCACGTCGCGTCGTCCTGGGCGCCGCGCAGGCCTGCCGCCGCGGTCCGTGCCTGTCCGGCGACCGTGTGGAAGCCACCGGCTAGGGAAGCGATCTCCCCGAGGTCGGAGGACAGCAGGCGGTCCGCGCGCGGATCGGAGAGGGGGTCGGACATGGCGTGCTCACTCACCTTCCTTGCATGCGTCGGAGATCGCCTGCTCGGACTTGCCGTAGCCGCCCGCCGCGGCGTCCAGCCGCTCGATCACCTTGCTCATGTGGTCGGCCAACTGCCCGATCCCGTAGTTCCAGTGGCTGCAGAAATGCTCGACCTCGCCCTCGAGGTCACCCCCGCCAAGGAGCCCCTCGTACCCCGTCGCCACGCCGTGCATGTTCTGCATCTCGGAGTGGATGCCCGACAGGGTCGAGGAGAGCTCCTGAAGCGTTGCCGGATCGACGGTGAAGGTCGTCATCGGCGGTCTGTTCCTGGATCGAAAGCGGTCGCGGTCGCGACACGTCAGCTCATCGAGGAGCGGATGGCGTCCTCGGTCTGCTGGTACTGGGTGCCGGCGTTGGCGAGCAGGCGGCTGATGCCGTCCAGGGCGTCCTTGAGCCCGGCGGCTGAACGCTGCCACTCATCCCACAGGGCGTGGAACTGTCCCGACGCGGCGCCCTGCCACTCGCCGCCGACGACGCCGAGGACTTCGCCCTGCATCCTGCTGAGCTGGTCTTGGACGTTGTTGGAACCGGCCGCGACGTTGGAGGAGAGGCTGTGGAGCTCCTCCGCGGTGACCTTGATGAGACTCATGTGGAAACCCTCCGTGCTGGTGGTGTGGCCGTCAGCTCATCGAGGAGCGGATGGCGTCCTCGGTCTGCTGGTACTGGGTGCCGGCGTTGGCGAGCAGGCGGCTGATGCCGTCCAGGGCGTCCTTGAGCCCGGCGGCTGAACGCTGCCACTCATCCCACAGGGCGTGGAACTGTCCCGACGCGGCGCCCTGCCACTCGCCGCCGACGACGCCGAGGACCTCGCCCTGCATGCGGGCGAGCTGGTCCTGAATGCTGTTGGAGCCGGTCGCAACGTTGGAGGACAGGCTGTGCAGCTCCTCCGCGGTGACCTTGATGAGACTCATGGAAAACACCCTCCGTGCTGGTCGTGAGCGCCGTACCACACGACGCACCGGCAGTATCACCCGGGGCAAGGGACCCTGAAAGTGGCCCAGGGTATGAACCCCGCCATACCCCGCAACCCCTGCGGTGACGGGGATTCGGGGCCGCTAGACCTTGCCGACGAGGCCCTGGAGCGTCTTCTCGTCAGCCTTGATCGTGTTGAAGTCGCGGTTCCAGGTGGCGGGCTGGTTGGCCCGCCCGGCGGCAGCGAGACGCCCGTAGTCGCCGCTGAGCGTGTTGAGCTGCTTGGCCAGCGGCGCGGCCGCGGAGGTCTTTGGCTCCAGCGGGACCACCTTGCCCCTGGCGGAGCGGTAGGCCTTCTGGACCGCGACGGCATCGCTGATCTGCGTCGCCTGGGTCTTCTCGTTGAGCAGGCGGGTCAGTTTCTGCGCGCGCGTGTGTGCCAGGCCGGTGAGGATCGTCTCGATCTTCTTGTTGGCGGCGGCGGTGGCAGCCGCCGCGGCCTGCGCCTTGCGACGTGCGGCCGCCTGTTGTTGTGCTCGCTGCTGCTGGGCGCGGAGCTGGGCGTTGGTCGGCCCATGGTGGGCGGGCGTGCCCGACGTCGCCACCACCACGCCCACCACGGCGGCGACGATCATCGCCACGACGATCCCGGCGGCGATGAGGCGGCGTCGCACCACGTCAGGGGATAACGACCCCGCCCACCCTTGTTCCTCGCCGACGTCGCTGTGGCGGCGGGCCAGGCGGAACATCGTGGTGTGGCTGCGCTCGCGTCGCCGGGAGGGCGCGACCGTGGGCGGGGGCGTCTTCACCGACGGGCCCGAGACGGTCTCAGGCACCGGTGTGCGGCCCGCCGCCGGCTCGTCGGACGGCGTCTGGTCGGGCGGCGCCGGGGTGTCGACAGTGACCGAGCGAAACGAGGCGGGCGTCAGCGTCCGCACGGCGCGCGGGGTCTGGTCCTCGAGGGTGAGACGGGCCTGCCGCCGCCAGCGCGGCCCCAGCAGCTCCAGCACGACGTCCTCGAGCGCCACCCATGCCTCGTCGGCTGACTGGAAGCGATCCTCTGGCCGCTTGGCCAGCATCTTCTCCAGCCACTCGGCGATGCCCTCGTCGACGTCGGGCGCGATCGAGCGCACCGACGGGACCGGTTCGTGGACGTGGCGGTAGAGCACGGCCACAGGGGTGTCGGTCTCATCGAAGGGGACCTGGCCGGTGAGCAGCTCCCAGGCGACGACTCCGAGGGAGTACAGGTCGGTGGCCGGCGTGAGATCCGTGCCGAGTGCCTGCTCGGGCGACATATACGCCGGGGTGCCGATCGTGGTCCCGGCCACGGTCACCACAGCGCGGGTCGCCGCCTTGCTGTACGCCCGCGCGACGCCGAAGTCAGCGATCTTGACACGGCCGTCGACGGCGACGAGGAGGTTCTCCGGCTTGAGGTCGCGGTGCACGATCCGGTGTGCCTCGCCGTGCGACAGCCCGGCCAGCACGCCCTCCAGCACGCCGGCGATCTGGGCCATGGACAGGCGTCCGATGTACTGGCGCAGCGAGCCGTGAGGGAGGTACTCCATCGCGATGTAGGGCACCGACCCGTCCTCGAAGAACTCGTGGACGGTGACGATGTTGGCGTGGTTCATCGACCCCGCCAGGCGCGACTCCTCCACGAAGCGCTCGGCGAAGCTCGTGTCGGCCAGGTGGTATGGCGCCAGCTCCTTGAGCGCGACGTGTCGCTGCAGATCTCTCTGTAGGGCGAGGTAGACGACAGCTGCGCCCCCGCGCCCGATGACCTCGAGCAGGTCGAAGCGACCCACCCGCTTGAGCACTTCCTCCATTGCCCTTATGAGTCTGCCACCGTTAGCGCGATGCTATGCACGGTCTGTCACCGCCAGGTCTCCCGGAGCGATGCTCGATGCCGCTCGTGCGGGACCCCGCGCGACGGTGCGGTGCATCTCGACCTGGTGCTTGAGGGCGGCGAGCGCGTGCCTCTGGACCGCACGCTGGCGATCGGCCGGGCTCCGGCGTCGGATCTCCTCCTGGATGACCCAAGTGTCTCGCGTGCGCATGCGGAGATCGTTGTCGACCAGGACGGGGCGGTGCTCCAGGACGTGGGGTCCAGCTATGGGACGTTTGTCGACGGCAAGGAGCTGTCAGCACCCATGGCGCTTGCCGACGGGATGCACATCGAGCTGGGCGATTGCCGGCTGGAGGTGGCCGAGCGCGCCGACCGGGCGGCTGCCGGCAAGACCGTGTCGGTGCCGGCGGGTATCAGCCTCATCGTCGAGCAGCCGTCGGTGCGCCGGGCACGTCTTCGCGGGCAGCAGAACCGCAAGCCCAAGCTGCGCTCGGGCTGGTCGCTCAAGCGCCTGGAGGAGTCAGAGGCGGTAGGCGGCGCGCGCTTCGTGCTCAAGGACCATCGCTCGTCGGTGATGGTCCGACTGGCCACTGAGGAGGCCGAGATGGCGCAGCTGCTCGACGGCGATCACGATCTGGTCGCCCTTCTCGGCGAGGCCGCCGCGCGCTGGGGAACGGACGGGCCCGCGCGCCTGGCCCGGCTGCTGGCCGAGCTGGCCGACAAGGGCCTGCTCTCCGGCGTCGAGTCTGACGACCCGCCGGCCGGCACGCCTCCGTGGTTGGCCCGGCTCATCAAGCCCCGCGAGCGCGAACTGCCCGGGGTGCCCCAGGCGATGGCGGCGTTATACCGGCGCGGCGGCTGGGCGCTGTTTCACCCGGCGGTGCTCGGGGTCCTGGGGGTGATCGCCGTCGGGGGGCTCGTCGCCTTCGCCGCTCTGATCATCGGGCGCTACGGGACCCCGTTCGTGGTGGCGCAGCGGGTCGGTCTCGGCGCGCTGGTGTTCGTGGTCGCACGGTTCCTGCTCGTCGTCTGCCACGAGCTCGCTCATGGCCTGATCGCCGAGTCGTTCGGACGTCCCATCTCCCGCGCCGGCATCAAGGTCGCGCTCGTATTCCCCTACGTGTTCGTCGACACCACCGACGCATGGTTCGAGTCGCGCCGGCGGCGAATGATGATCAGCCTCGCCGGTCCGGCCTCCGACGTGGTGCTGGGAGGCGCGTTTGCGCTCGCTTGCCTGGTCACGGCGCCGGGCAGCGCGCGCGACGTCCTCTTTCAGGTCGCCTTCGGTGGTTACGTCGGCGCTCTGTTCAACCTCAACCCGCTCATGGAGCGCGACGGGTACCACGTGCTCGTCGACCTCTTGCGTGAGCCCGGCCTGCGCCGCCGCGCCACTCGGCACCTGCATGAGGTCCTGTCTGGGCGTGGCCCGGCGGACTCGCGCCGCCTGCTCGTGTACGCGATCGCCTCGCTGGTGTGGTCGGTGCTGACCGTGGCCTTCGCCGTCGTGCTGTCGCTGCGCTACTACCCCACCCTGGCCAAGCTGGCCCCGCCCGCGTTGGTGTGGACGGTCCTCTCGGCCTTCTACCTCGTGCTCGCCCTCCCGCTCGCTGTGCAGCTGTTGCGCCCGCTCTGGACCCGGGTGTATCGGGCACGCCCGGAACCCGCCGCCCGCTAACGTTGGGCGCCGACCCCAGAGAGCGCACGAGGAGCAGGTATGGCAAGCGTCGAGCAGACCACCACGGCCGAGACCAACGGCGCGGCAGCCCACACGATCGCCGTTGAGAACCCCGCCACCGGGGAGCTCATCACCACCGTCCCCGTGCTCGGCGCGGCCGAGCTGGAGGCCATGGCCCTGCGCGCCCGCCAGGCCCAGCCCCAGTGGGAGGCGATCGGTTTCGACGGCCGGGCGCGGATCATGCGCCGGGCGCAGAAGTGGATGCTCGACCACGCCGATCGCGTCCTGGACTCCGTGGTGCGCGAGTCGGGCAAGACCTACGAGGACGCGCAACTGGCCGATCTCGGCTACACCGTCACCGCGCTCGGCTTCTGGGCCAAGGAGGCGGCCAAGTACCTTGCCGACGAGCGCGTCCGGGCATGGAACAACCCGGTGGCCGCCGGCAAGAAGCTGGTCATCCGCCACGTGCCCGTCGGCGTCGTCGGAGTGATCGGGCCGTGGAACTACCCGATCGCCAACTCCTTCGGCGACTGCATCCCGGCGCTGATGGCGGGGAACTGCGTGATCCTCAAGCCCTCAGAGGTCACCCCGCTCAGCTCGCTGCTGATGGCCGAGATGATGCGCGACTGCGGGCTGCCCGAGGATGTCTTCCAGGTCGCCACCGGCGACGGGAGCACCGGTGCGGCGCTCATCGGCCAGGTGGACTGCGTCATGTTCACCGGCTCGAGCCGCACCGGCAAGGCGGTGATGCGGGCCGCCGCCGAGGTGCTCGTGCCGTGCTATCTGGAGCTCGGCGGCAAGGACCCGATGATCGTGTGCGCCGACGCCAACCTGGAGCGCGCCGCCAACGCCGCCACCTTCTACTCGATGAACAACGGCGGCCAGGTGTGCATCTCGGTCGAGCGCTGCTACGTCGAGGAGCCGATCTATGACGAGTTCGTGGCGCGGGTGACCGACAAGGTCCGCGCCCTGCGCCAGGGCGAGCCCACCGGAATCGGCACCGTCGATGTCGGCGCGGTCATCTTCCCGCCCCAGCTCGACATCGTCGACGAGCATGTCCGCGACGCCGTGGCCAAGGGTGCCAAGGTCCTCACCGGCGGCCACCCGCACTCCGACCGTGGCCGCTACTACGAGCCCACCGTGCTCGTCGATGTGGACCACTCGATGCGCCTCATGACCGAGGAGACGTTCGGCCCGACGCTCCCGATCATGAAGATCGCCAACGCCGAGGAGGGCGTGCGGCTCGCCAACGATTCGTCCTACGGGCTCCAGGCGAGTGTGTGGACGAACGATGCCAACCGCGGGGAGGCGCTGGCCCGCCGCATCGAGGCCGGGGTGGTCTGCGTCAACGACGCCCAGATCAACTACTCGGCGCTCAACCTGCCGATGGGCGGCTGGAAGACGTCGGGCCTTGGAACGCGCCACGGGTCGGGCGGGATCCTCAAGTACACCAAGACCCAGTCGCTGCTGGTGACGAGCCGGGCGCCGTTCAAGCGCGAGCCGTTCATGTTCCCCTACAAGCCGCGCACCACGATGCTGCTGCGCCGCTTCTACAAGCTGCTGTACGGCCGCGGTACCCGCGACTGAGGCGGGCGGCCGCCGCGGTGCCGAACTGAGGACAGGAGCGGCGGCGACCGCCGGCCGGACGGTCGCCGCACACCTGGATCGGTCGGTTGCTACTTCGTGGACGTCGTCTTGGGCGCCGGGGTCGTCACCTTCCCCTTCTGCTTGCAGCTGAAGTGGACGGAGTCCTGCGTCGAGCACGTGAGCGTCCCCGTTCCGGCCGCCTTGGCCAGCGTGCCGGTTCCGCTCTTGACGATGAACGTGCCGCTGTAGCTCGCCGCGCTGAACGACGTGGTGGTCGTCGGCGGGGTGTTGTCGCTGGGCGTCAGGTCGAACGTCCCGGACACGCTCCCGGTGCCAAACCACGCCTGCCACTTGCCGGTGAGGTCGCCCGAGTCCGCGGTGGTGAAGGACTGGAGCTCGATGCCCCTGCCGATGGGTGAGCAGTTGGTGGTGCCCATCTCGGTCCCGTCCTGAGAGGCGGGCGAGACGTCCTGAGCCCCGGCGGGGACCTGAAGGGTGAGCGAGGAGGTGCATGACACCTTGGTCGTGACCGTGGAGGGCGTCTTGCTCTTCTTGCCTCCCTTCGAGGCGCTGGAGGTCGCGGCCAGGGCAGACGCGACACCGATGACAAAGACGGCGGCGATGGCCGCGCCGAGGAGGCAGATGCGCTTCACGCTATCTCCTGATTCGTTGTGAGACGGATGAACCTATGCGGCGCGGGATTCTGTCGGTCGGGTGAGGGCGTGCAGGTGAATATTTGGTAAACCACGCGTGTTCACGGGTTTACGACCCCCCAGCGCTGGGGAGTGGCGTCAGCCCGCGGTGAAGTTGTTGAACACCACAGTGTCGAACTCGGGCAAAGATGTGTCTTTGGAGTAACCGAGCTGCGGGACGCTGAACAGGTCCTCGACCGTCTTGAGCAGCGAGAAGTGGTTGAAGGTGTCCGCGGCGTCCTCGGAGTTGGCCTTGACGTAGCGGGAGATCACGACCGCGCCTACCTGGCCGCCACCCGGCGTGGTCCCGGTGCTCGCGCAGTCGCCGGTGGTGCCCGTGGTCGGCGTGGTGCTCGTGGTGGTCCCGGGGGTCGTGGCCGGTGGTGGTCGTGGGCGTGGTGGTGGTCGCGCCCGGCACGGTCGTCCCGGTGGTCGTGCCTGGCACGGTCGTCCCAGTCGTCGATGTGCCCGTCGTCGTGGTAGCCGTCGGGCACGACGTCGTCCCGGTGGTCGTGGTGTCGGTCGTCGTGTCGGTGTCGGTCGTCGTGGTCGTCGGCGGGGCCGTCGGCGGTGGTGGTCGCGGCGTGGTGCGTCGCCGGAGGGGCGGTCGTCGCGCCGGGCACGGTCGTGCCCGTGGGCGTCGTCGGTGTGGTCGTCGTGCCGGTGGTCGTCGTGGGCGCCGATCCCGACAGGTTGGGGAACGTCGGCTGATCGCAGCAGCTGCTCGAGTCGGCGGTGGCGCCCGTCTGCGGCGCCTGGTCGAAGGTGACAACGATCATCCCGTCGTGCTTGTAGGCCGGGGAGGCCTCGATCTTCGGGATCACCGTCTTGAGGAACGCGTCGGACTGGGCCAGGCCAGCGGGCGCTCCGGGGGTGCATGGGGTGTCGGAGCCGTCGTCGCAGGCGTCGGGGGCGATGTAGGAGAGGTTGGGCGTGGTCTTCTCCTGCTTGAGGTCCTTGGCGAGCTTGCCGAGGCCGACGTCGTCCTGCGCGCACTGGGTCCCGGTTGTCAGCGCCGTGAAGTACACGAACGGGTTCAGGTAGGTCACGTACGGGTCTGTCGCGGTGGCCAGCTGGTTCGGATCGGGCGCGCCCGGGTCCGGAGCGCGGCAGCTCTTGGGCTGTCCGGCCGGTCCCTGGTCGATGCCCTGGATGTAGGCGCGCCAGGTCTCGCCGTTGTCGGCGAGCTCGGTGGGCAGCGATTGGGTCGTCTGCGGGTAGACGCAGCCGTTGCCGATGACCTGTGAGCTCTTGGCGTTGCCGGTGGGCGCGATGGGTGTGAACACCGGGCAGTTGGCGGCGGTGTCCTGGGTCGGGCCCTGACCGCTCAGCAGCGCGATCTCGCTGGCCAGCGAGGACGACGCGACCCCGTAGTACTGGCTGATGAGCTCGCCCTGCTTGCGCACGGTGCCGGAGAGATAGGGGTGGCCCTTGGTCGTGGCAAACGACTGCTCAAAGCCCTGACCCGAGAGCATGATCACAAAGACGTGCTTGATCGGCGGGAGCGTCACCGCGGCCGACCCGTTGCCCCCGCCGCCGCCGCCCCCGCCCCCGCCCGCCGCCGTGTCAGCTGGGGTCGTGGACACGTCGCCGCCCCCGCCGCCCCCGCCGCCACCGGCCGCGGGCTGGGTGATGGTCTCGGTGATGACCTGCTGGGCACTGCCCCCTCCTCCTCCTCCACCACCACCGCCCCCACCGGTGTTGGCGGCCACGGTGGGCGTCGTGGGCGAGGTGAACGGAAGGTTCACGACGATATTGCGCGCCAACGACTCGACGCCACCGGGCTGGGTGAGTGACCCGGCCACCACGCCAAAGGCCAGCGTCGCCAGCACCGCCAGCGAGGCCACCCGCGGCGTCGGCAGCGAGAGGGTGAGCGGCGAGCGCCGCTCGGGTGGCGGCGTGAGCTTCTCGATCACAGGGGCGGGCGGCACGCCCATCTCCCGCAGGGTCGAATCCACCGCCGCGGGCAGCGGCCCGCGCCGGGTGCCGCAGCTCACGCAGTAGCGCTGATCGGTGGCCAGGCGTGTGCCGCAGTTGGCGCAGTCTCGGCCGACGCCCGAGCTCAGGCTCGCGCCGCTGTGGTCGTCCGTGTCCATATCTGCGTCTGAGTGTGTCCGGTCAGCGGCGGCGGGATGTGAATATCCAGAACCTCACATGCTCTCACTGGTTGCACGCGGTCTGCAGAACTGGTCACAGGTTGTTCACATCTGACCCTGGTCGCCGCCATACGCTAGCTCAAGCCCATGCCGCCGACCCGACGAGTGCGATGAGCCTCGGCCCCGAACGCTCCGATGTCGCCGCACCACCTGTGATGGCGGGTACCGCCACCGAGGAACAGACCCGGCAACTGTCGGTCGCCGGCACGAGCGATCACTGCGTCAACTGCGGTGCTCCGCTGGCCTCGGACCAGCGCTACTGCGTCAACTGTGGCGAGCGCCGTGGCAAGCCGCGGTTTGCCCTGGCCGCCCAGCATGAGGACCCTGTCGCGCAGGCCACGACGACGACCTCTTCGTCCTCCTCGCCGCGCCGTTCGCGCACCTCGGCCGGTTTCAACCTCATCGCCGGCATCGCGACCCTGCTGCTGGCGATGGGCGTCGGTGTGCTCATCGGCCACAGCAACTCGGGCAGCACCACCCCCAAGCAGGCGGCGGCGCCGAACATCACCATCAACGGCGGCGGCTCGGCGAACGGCTCCGCCAGTACCGCCGCCTCGACCGGCGCCACCGGCTCGGGCGGCTCCGACGGCGCCTCGGCCAAGAAGGCCAAGAAGGGCAGCCCGACCAAGGCTGCCAAGACGCCTGCGGTGTCCAAGGTCGTCGTCCAGAAGGCGCAGGAGGCCGCCAGCAAGGTCACGGGCGGCAGCGCCAAGACCGCGGGCGCCACAGCCCAGCAGGGCAGTGCGTGCGACAACGGGACGGCCGGCTGTCAGAACGGCAAGCTGACCGGCAACTACTTCGGCCAATGAGCACCTCGTCGTCGAACGGGGACACCGCTGAGACCGCGGTCCTACGTCCCGCGCCGGTCCCCGACGCGCAGACCCCGCCGCCAAGCACGCAGGCGCCGCCGCCGCCGCTGACCTCCAAGACGAAGATCGGCGATGACCGCACCGTCGATCTGCGCCGGCGCCGCGACCAGCTCAACGCACGGGTCGCGGAGCTGCAATGGGACCTCGGCGGCCTGGTCTATGAGATGGCCATCCGCAACCGGATCCGTGTCGAGGTCCTGGTCCAGCGCGCGGCGGTGCTCCAGGAGGCCGACGCAGAACTGGGCGAGGTCGAGCGCATCCTGCGCCTCGAGGAGACCGGCATGGCCGGAGCGTGCGCCAACTGCGGCTCCCCGCACAGCGCCGGGGCCTCGTTCTGCTGGCAGTGCGGCCAGCCGCTGCTGGCCCACCTCACGCCTGACGCGATCCGCTCCTAGCGCGACCCGCTACAACCTGAGGTCATGCCGGCGCTCCCCGAACCTGTGGCGCGCCTCCTGCAGGCCGCCAACGACAACGATGTCGACGCCTTCCTCGCCGGGTTCACGGCTGACGGGGTTGTCGACGACTGGGGCCGGGAGTTCGCCGGCGCGGACGCGATCAGGTCATGGAGTGACAACGAGTTCATCGGTAAACGGGTCACCCTGGACGTGCGCGACACCGAACAGAGCGGGACGACGACAGTGGTGACCGCACAGGTCGGCGGGGACGGGTTCAATGGTCCCAGCCATTTCAGCTTCACGGTGGAGGGCGACCGCGTCGCCCGCATGACGATCCGCGCCTAGTGCCCTGAGGCGCCCTCAGGACACCTACCCGAACCGGCCGGTCACGTAGTCGCGGGTGCGCGTGTCCGCAGGGTTAGTGAAGATGACGTTCGTGTCGTCGTACTCGACGAGCGTCCCCACCCGCTCGTGCGGATCGAGCGAGAAGAACGCGGTCCGGTCGGCCACGCGCGCCGCCTGCTGCATGTTGTGGGTGACGATCACGATCGTGTAGCGGTGCTTGAGCTCGTGCATGAGGTCCTCGATCGACGCGGTGGCGACCGGGTCCAGGGCCGAGGCGGGCTCGTCGAGCAGCAGCACGTCGGGTTCCACGGCGATCGCCCGCGCGATGCACAGACGCTGTTGCTGGCCGCCGGAGAGGCTGAGCGCGCTGACCTTGAGACGGTCCTTGACCTCGTCCCACAGGGCTGCGCCGCGCAGCGCTCGCTCGACGCGCTCGTCGAGGTCGCGTTTCAGGCCCAGGTTGCGCGGAGCCCAGGCGACGTTGTCGTAGATCGACTTGGGGAAGGGGTTGGGCCGCTGGAAGACCATCCCGATGCGCCGTCGCACCTCGACCCGATTGGTGGCACGGGCGTAGACGTCGTGGCCGTGGTAGAGAATCTGGCCCTCGATGCGGAACGAGGGGATGGAGTCGTTCATGCGGTTGAGGCTGCGGATGAACGTCGACTTGCCGCACCCCGAGGGCCCGATGACCGCCGTGACGAGGTTGCGGTAGATCTTCAGCGTCGTCCAGTCCAGCGCCTTCTTGGTCCCATAGAACACCGACATGTCGTGGATGTCGAACACGGTCGCGCGTGCCGGCTCGGGGCGCGCACCGGCGATCTGGGGCGGCGGGGCCGGCACGGGCACGGCATCCGTCGTTCGGATGCGCTGGCGCGGCACGACGTCCTGGTTGGGCAAGGGGCTGGTCACGTCAGGGTCCCGTTCGGTCATCCGGTGAGCTTGCGGCGGCTGCGGGCCAGGAGGAACCTGGCACCCACGTTGGCGATGAGGATAAGCGCCAGCAGCACCAGGGCGGCGCCCCAGGCCGTGGCGAAGCCGGCGGGGTTGAGCGCCTCGGAGGCGGTGAGAATCTGAACCGGGATGTTCGGCATCGGTCCGAACGGGTTGAACGTGAGGTGCGGAGGCGCCGTCGAGTCGTTGACCAGCAGCGGCGCGGTCTCACCGGCGGCGCGCGCCACGGCAAGGATCGAGCCGGTGACGATCCCGCCCATGGCGGTGGGCAGGACGACGGTGATGATCGAACGCCAGCGGTCGACCCCGAGTGCGTCGGAGGCCTCGCGCATGGGGGACGGGACGAGGCGCAGCACCTCCTGTGCGGAGCGTGCCACCAGCGGCAGCATGATGATGGCCAGGGCCACCGAGCCGGCAAAGCCCGTGTCCTTGTGCTGGGGCAGCGTGATCAGTCCCAGGATGAAGATGCCGATCACGATCGAAGGAACGCCTTGCAGCAGGTCGAGGCCCATACGCAGCGCGCCGGCGATCCGTGACTTGGGCCGCGCGAACTCCGTCATGTAGATGGCGATGAGGACCCCGATGGGCACCGCGATGACGGCTCCGATGGCCACGATGATGGCCGATGCCGATGAGGGTGGAGCGAATGCCGCCGCCGACGCCGAACTCCGACGGATCCTGGATGAGGAAGTCGAGGCTGAGGACCGATGCTCCGGACTTCACGACGTCGAAGACCACGATCCCGAGCACGGCGACGGCGACGAACGCGGCCGCGACCGCCATGCCCTGGGCGATGCGGCTGACGATCTGCCGGCGGCGCAGGTTGCCCGACGCGGTCAGCGGCGCCGTCGGGTCGTAGGGAAGCTCAGATGGCGCGGCTGACGTCATAGCGGCGCGCGATGTATCGCGCGAAGAGGTTGGTGGCGACGCCGAGCACGAGGAGGATCAGCGCCAGGTAGAAGATCGCGTGGACCTGGAGTTGGTTGACCGGGTACTGGATGTCCTGGGCGATTCGCGCCGCGAGCGTGTTGCCGGTCTCGAACCACGACGCGTGAATCGCCGCGCCCGTTCCCACCACGGAGAGCACGGCGATCGACTCTCCGAGCGCGCGCCCCAGTCCGAGGGTGGTGGCGGCCGCGACTCCGGAGATCGTCGAGGGCAGCACGACGCCCCGGATGACCTCCCACTGCGTCGCGCCGAGTGCCTCGGCCCCCTCCTTGAGCTCGTTGGGCACCGTGAGGAAGAGGTCGCGGCTGAGCGACGCGATGATCGGCACCACCATCACGGTGAGGATCAGCCCACCGGTGAAGAGGCTCAGGCCGGTCGTCTGCGGCGGTCCGAAGATGGGCAGGAAGCCGAAGGTGTCGTGCAGGAACGGCTCGATGTGCTCGTGGACGAAGGGCGCCAGGAAGATGAGCCCGAAGAACCCGAGGATGACGCTGGGGATCGCGGCCAGCATCTCCACCAGCGGTCCGACGACCGCCCGCACCGATCGTGGCGCGAGCATCGACAGGTACAGGGCGATGGCGATCGAGAGCGGGACGGCGATGACCATCGCGATCACCGACGTGACCGCGGTGCCGTAGAGCATGACCGCGGCGCCAAAGCGGTCGAAGTTCGGTGCCCAGGCGGTGTCTCCGAGAAAGCCCAGCCCGAACTTGGAGATCGCCGGCCGGGCCCCCGAGATGACCTGGTAGGCGATCTCGACGAGGACGACGGCGGCCAGCAGACCGGCGGCCAGGCACAGCGCGCGCATGATCTGATCGCCGCGGCTGCGCTCGGTGGCGCGTTGGTCGGCGATGAACCGCCTCAGACGGTTTTTCGGGGCGGCGGAGGAAGCCGACATCGACGGCGCAGGGTAAAGAAGGGGCGGTGGGAGGCGGGCCGCGCCGGTGCCCGCAATCACAACATCTCAAAACGCTGGTAACAACGCGGCAACAAGCGGGGGGTGCGCGATCCGCATGCTAGTGCTGCTCGCAAGGGTCGGCTCACGCCGGCACGGGCGCATTGTCTCCAACTCGAAAGGGCCGCAATCTTGAAAGGCTTTGCCTTCCAACCCAGGAAGCTTGCGTCGGTGTCCGCTGCCGTACTGGCCGTAGGTGCATCGGCGGGTTTCATCTCCACCGCGGCCGCGTCTGCGGCCAGCGGCACGCTGAACGGTGCCGGGTCGACGCTGGTCGCTCCGCTGGAGGCCGAATGGGCCGCCGCGTTCAACAGCAAGACCGGTAACACGGTCAACTACAACCCGGTGGGATCCGGTACCGGTATCGCGGACATCACGGGCCGCACGGTGGACTTCGGTGCGTCCGACGCTCCGCTGAGCTCCTCGCAGGCCTCGTCGTGCAACGGCTGTGTCCAGATCCCGTGGGCACTATCGGCCACGGGCGTTGGCTACAACGTCCCCGGTGCGGGCCACAAGCTGCACCTCACGGGAACGCTCCTATCGCAGATCTACCAGGGCCAGATCACGAACTGGAACAGCCCCGCCATCGCCAAGGTCAACAAGGGCGTTCACCTGCCCAACCTGAAGATCACCCCGGTGTTTCGCTCTGACGGCTCCGGTGACACCTACGCGTTCACCAACTACCTGAGCGCGGTCAGCAGCTCGTGGCGCAGCAAGATCGGCGTGGGCACCTCGGTGAGCTTCCCGACGGGCGCGTCGGGCAAGGGCAACTCCGGCGTTACCGCGGTGCTCCAGGGCACCCCGGGCTCGGTGGCCTACATCGCCGTGTCCTACCTGATCGCCCACCAGCTTCCGGCGGTGGCGATCCAGAACAGGGCCGGCAAGTTCGAGTACCCGAACCTGTCGAACATCGAGAACGCGGCTGCGGTCGTCAAGCACGTGCCGGGCAACGGCGCGCTGAGCATCGTCAACCCGCCCAAGAGCGCGAAGATCGCGTACCCGATCTCCACGTTCACGTACGTCATCGCCCCGCACAACGCCGCCCAGAAGTCGCTGCTGAAGTCCTTCATTCAGTACGCACTGAATGCCGGTCACACCTTCGGCGCGAACTTGGACTTCGCTCCGCTTCCCAAGGTTGTGGTCAAGGCCGACAAGGCGGCGGCCAACAGCATCTAGGACACAACGTCACTCGCGGCTCCCGCTACGGCGTGAGCCCCCGGCCCGGTCTGGCGACGATCGCGTCGCCGGCCGGGCCTTTTTGTCGCGGCGGCGGGCGGCAGCCTCACGTCTTGGCGCAGGCGGGGATGCTCAGCGCCTGCCACGCCACCTTGCCTCCTTCTCCAACGGAGCCAGCTGGGTCTGCAGGGTCTTGATGGCGACGATCGGGTCGTTGCCGGCCTTCAGCCCCTTCAGCGAGGACTGCAACGCCTTGACCTCGTGCTCAGTTGCCGTGCGCGCGGCGCGGAAGTGCACTCCGGCCGTGCCGCCGGGGTGCATCGACGACAGCTCGGTGACCTCGGACTGCAGCGCCGCGATCCCGCCGCGCAGGAAGGACGCGCCCTGCGACGGCACCTGGGGCGTGGGGATGGCGTTCAGGCGCTGGGCCGCCACCGCGCAGGCGTGCCCCGCGCCGTTGCGCAGCTGACGGGCGGACATGTCACTCGAGCTGCCGCAACCGGCCACCACGAGGACGAGCGCCAGCGCCGGCAGGCACGCCCGTCGCCTGTTCACGACAGTTCGACCTCGAGCAACCCCTCCAACTCGGCGATCGTCTGCCCCGCCTCGACGTGGCGCACAGTGGCCATTCCCATCTCGCGCGCGGGCTTGAGGTTGAAAGGGAGGTCGTCCACGAACACGCACTCGTCCGGCGCGAGGCTGACGGCACGCGCGCCCATGGCGTAGATCTCCGGGGTCGGCTTGCGCAGGCCGACATCGCCGGAGATGACCACGCCATCGAAGAGCTCGGCCAGCAGGGCGCGGTCGTAGGTCGCCGCGCCCCACGAGTTGGAGATCAGCCCGGTGCGGATCCCGGCCCCGCGCGCGCGGCGCACCGCGGCGAGCATCGCCTCGTCGGGGCCTGCGCCGGCGAACATCCTTGCGATCAGCTGCTCAGGGACCGACGCCGAGAATCTCGGCGAACCCTCGCTCGAAGTCGGGCTCGGGAAGCGTTCCGGTCTCCAGCCCCACCAGAAGCTCGCGGCTCGCCGGGTCGCTGCGGAAGAGATCGCGGACCGTGTCCATAGAGAGGCCCTCGCGCTCACAGAAGGCGGCAAAGGACGCGAACACGTCGGTGGTCATGACCCCGCCCCAGTCAACGAGGAGCCCGCGCCTCGGCGTTGCCACTAGCGGTGGCCCCTCACTCAAATCCGTTACGCGTGACGTCGAGGGCGCGCCGGGCCAGTTCGACGACGCCCGTCGCCGAAGGTCTTCAGCCACGGGTCATCGGTGGTGCCCATCACCGCCCGCTTGTAGTTGCCCTCCATGAACACCGAGGCCTTCCACATCGCCAGCGCCACATACCAATCCAGCGAGCTCATCGAGCGGCCCGAGCGCTCCTCGTAGCGGGCCACCAGCTCCCGGCGCGTGGGGAAGCCCGGCTCGATCGGTGACCGTGTGCATGGCGAAGCGGCTCTTGTCGTCGCCCGCCTGGACCCAGTGGAGCATCATGTAGCCGACGTCGGCGAGCGGGTCTCCGATCGTGGCCATCTCCCAGTCCAGGATCGTCGCCAGCCGCGGCGGCGTCTCGTCGGCGAACATCGTGTTGCCCAGGCGGTAGTCGCCGTGCACGATGGTCGCCGGGGGCGACTGCGGGATGTTTTCGGCCAGCCACGCGGCCACCTCGTCGAGCTCTGAGATATCACGCGTCCGGTTGTGCTCCCATAGCCCGTTGAAGCGCCGCAACTGGCGCTCCAGGTAGCCGGTCGGCTTCCCGAACCCCTCCAGTCCGAGCGTCGTCCAGTCCGTCGCGTGCAGCTCCACCAGACCGTCGATCAGCTCGTCGGCGATTGCGGCGCGGAGCGCGGGCGTGTCCAGCGGCTCCGGGATCTGGTCGGTGATGACGTCCCCGGGGACGCGCTCCATGACGTAGAAGGGCGCGCCGATCACCTCGAGGTCGGCGCACACGGCCAGCACCCGGGGCGTGCGCACCGCGGTGGGCTCCAGCGCGCTGAGCAGGCGCGCCTCGCGCAGCACGTCGTGGGCGCTGGGGGGCAGCGGCCCCCGGGGCGGCCGGCGCAGGATGACGTCGGTGGACAACCCGAAGGTGACGTTGGAGTGCCCGTCGCCCACCGGCACGGCACTGAGGTCGCTCGGGCCCTCGAGGCCGTGGGCGCGCAGGAACTCGCGCAGCGGCTCGAGCACCAGCAGGGGCTCGCGGTCGTTGGCCGCGCCCTCGGCGTGGGTGGCGACGATGTCGTCTGGGGCGAGCGTCGCGCTCATCGGTGCCGGAGGCTACCGGTCGCGCCGGTACGCCCCGCCACCGGCGGCGCGGCAAGCCCCGCCGCCGGCTCGGTACGTCTCGCCGCCGGCGGCCGCGGCACGCCCGTCCGGCGAGGACGGCCCCAGTGGGGAACGCCGCCGTTCAGGCGGCGACCGGCGTGCGGCCGCTGACCTCGCGGTCAAACCGCCAGCCGGTCAGCTGGTCCCGGGAGCCGGCCAGCCCGGTCACGATGGCGCCGGTGTCGCGCTCGATGGCGGCCATCAGAGCCGCCAGGCGATCGCGCAGTTCGACGCCGGCCACCGAGTCGTCATACGCCCAGTTGGCGTCGACGTCCTCGATGAGCACCGTGACACGTGTTGGGTGCAGGCGCGAGATCTCGCTGATCAGGTCTGTGTCGTTGTCCGAGGGTCCGAAGATGGCAAGGAGGTCACTCATGGAAATCAGTCTTCTAATCATGCGTAAAGCGAAACTGAAGAGCCGTGAACAATTCGAGTCCTTTGTCTAAGACATTGGTCCGGAGTGCCCGACACGGCTGAGTAGCCTCTTAAAGGCATGCCAGAGCTACCCGAAGTGGAGATCACCGCCCGGCTCATCGGGGCCGCCGTCGCCGGCGCCCAGATCGAGTCGGCGATGGCCCCTGGGATCAACGCGCTGCGCTCGTTCGACCCGCCGCTGAGCGCGATCGAGGGCCGCGCGCTGACCGGCATCACGCGACGCGGGAAGCTCTTCGTGGTCGGCGTCGAGGATGACCTCTCGCTGGTCATCCACCTGATGTCGGCGGGGCGCCTGCAGCTGTTCGACACACGCGCGTCGCTGCGTGACCGCACCTCGCGGCTGCTCGTGCGCCTCGACGACGGCCGCGAGCTACGCCTGCGGGAGTTCGGCACCAAGCAGGCCGCCTGGGTCAAGCTGCTCACCCCCGAGGGGGTGGAGGCCGAGGAGCACATCGCCACGCTCGGTCCCGAGGCCTATCCCGACCCGCCGGACCTCGGGCCGCTGCTCGATGCTCCCCGCCCGCTGCACGGCCTGCTGCGCGATCAGCGCGTGATCGCCGGCATCGGGCGCTCGTGGGTCGACGAGATCCTCCATACCGCCAAGCTCTCGCCATTCAAGCGCGGCTCGGAGCTGTCCGACGAGGAGGCCGACCGTCTGCGCGAGGCGATCGTCTCAGAGCTCGGTCGCGCCCTCGCCCACTACGAGGAGCACCTCGACCCTCCCCATCCCCGACAAGCTGCCGATGCCGCTGCGAGTCCACCGCCGCAACGGGGAGCCGTGCCCGCGCTGCGGCGATCAGCTGGAGGCGGTCTTCTACGAGGACTACGTCATGTGTTACTGCCCGACGTGCCAGACCGACGGCAAGCTGCTCAAGGACCGGCGGCTCTCGCGGTTGCTCAAGTAGCGGCCGTCACGCGGCCGGCTCCCCGTCGCGCATCCCGTAGGCGGGATCGAGCGCCGAGCGCAGCCGCCGGGGCTCAGAGCCCTCCAGCACGCCGCGGGCATGCTCGGCGATCTCGCCCGCTGGCGCGAACCACACCCCGCCGAGCTCCCGGGCGAAGGCCACGAACTTCCCGATGTTGCGCGACCGGGCCGGCCGGCCCGACAGGAACGGGTGCATGGTGAGCACCTGCAGGCACCCCTCCTCGCGAAACGCCTCCAGCTCGCCCTGCCAGATCTCCAGGAGCTTGCCGGGCGGCTCCAGGCTGTCGCCCAGAGGCGGATCGATGAAGAACCCGTACTGCTCCCAGTCGTCAAAGGACCAGTGGACGGGCAGCTCGACCAACGTCCCGGCGTCGGAGTCCAGCAGGTAGGGGACGTCGTCGTCCATCAGGCTCGAGTCGTAGCGAAAGCCGGCGCCGGCCAGAAGCTCGGGTGACTGGAGGCTGAGCTGCCACCACGGGGCGCGGTAGCCCACCGGCCGGGTACCGGTGAGCGGCTCGAGGACCTCCGCCGCGCGCTCGATGATGGCCCGCTGCTCGGCCACCGCCAGATCGAGCGGGAGCTCGTGCATGTACCCGTGCCACCCGACCTCGTGGCCGTCGGCCACGATCCGCCGGATCGTGTCCGGGTAGCACTCGGCGGTGAAGCCGGGAACGAAGAACGTCGCCCGGATCTCCGCCCGGCGCAACTGCTCGAGCAGCCGCGGCACGCCCACGCGCGGCCCGTACGCCTGGTGGCTCATGGTCGTGGCGTGGCTGGCGTACTTGGGGTCGACCTGCAGGATCGCCGACTCTGCGTCGACGTCAAAGGAGATGACGCAGGCGCAGCGGCTGCCGTTCGGCCATTGAAAGCGTGGCGTGCTCATGCCACCGCCACCGGCTCGCGCCGCAGCTCGTGGCAGGAGCAGTGCACGCCGCCGCCCGCCAGGGCGAACTGGTCGTACTCGATCGCGGTCACCTCGAAGCCCTCGGCCTCGAGCTGCGCGTTGACCGTCGTGTTGTGGGCCATGGACAGGATCCGCCCTCCCCCCAGGTTGACCAGGTTGCCGCCGAGCTTGACGCAGTCGCGGTAGGCGACCGGGATCCAGCTCACGCCGCGGGCGCGCAGGAAGTCCAGCACGTAGGCCTCCAGCGCGTCCTCGCACACCAGGGCGTACTTCTCGGCCAGCATCACCAGCGTGGCGTCGAGGTGGACGAACTGAGGCGCCAGCGGCACCGTGAGCGCCTCCCAGCCCTCCGCCTCCATCCAGCCGGCCACCTGCTCGGCGCCCTCCTTGGTGGAGCGGTTGCCGGCGTAGCCGAGGATCACCACGCCCGGCTCGATGATCCCGAAGTCGCCGCCCTCGAAATGCCCGGCGGTGACCCAGTTCCAGATCGGGATCCCCTCGCGCGCGAAGAACGACGCCACCACGGCATAGTCGCGCCGGCGCGGTGGGGTCTGGATGCTCGCCACCACCGGGCCCCACGGGGTCATGAAGCTCGAGTCACGCGCGTAGACGCTTGACGACAGCCCCTCGTCGGCGTCGAGGAAGTGGCACTGCACTCCGGCCTGGCGGAAGACGTCCACCATGTCGCGGTGCTGGGTGAGCGCTCGCTCCTGGTCGAACTGGAGCCCGGAGCGCTCCATGTTGGCGAACGTCACCGCCGAGATCGCATTGAGTGGCACCCAGCGGAAGTGGTCCGGGCGCCCCAGCAGCACATCGGTGAGGACCCCGGTCTGATTGTCGACCCCGAACGCCGTGCCGGTCGTGCTCATGGGCGCACGATCTCCGCCCGCGGCCTGTCCTCCACCGGGGCGCTTGCCGGGACCGCGCTGGGCCGCGTGCGCCCCAGCACCCAGTAGGCCCCGCCGGCGGCCAGGATCGCTGCCAGCCAGGAGAAGTCGACGCCGTTGGTGGCGCGCGACAGCGGCCCTTGGAACAGGGCGGCGCTGCCGTACTCCCACGCCCACCCGGCGATGAGGCCGAGCAGCAGGGAGACCAGCGCCGGCCATCGGATGTCGCCGTAGCGCGAGGTCTGGGGATCGTCGAACAGGGCCTCCAGGTCGGTTTGGCCCCGGTTGATGACGAAGTAGTCGAGCAGGATGATCGCGCCCCACGCCGCCGTCCAGATCACGAACGAGTTCATGTAGTTGGTGAACGAGGTGGCGAAGGTGCTGGAGGCGAGGAAGGCGATCAGCACGCCGCTGGCGATGACGCCGGTGAGCACGCTGCCCACCCAGCGCTTGAGCTTGATGCCGCCCGCCAGCATGCACAGCGGCGCCGAGTAGACCGACTCGATGTTGACCGCGACGGCCCCGTGGATGATCACGATGAGGACGGGGATGGTCATCACGCCGAACAGGGACGCCACCAGCTCGGCGGGGTCGGCGTTGACGGCTGAGCTCGCCATCGCCGCACCCAGGACGCCGAGCCAGATCATCGGGATGTAGGTGCCGATCGCGGAGGCCCAGTACAGCTTGCGCTCGGTCACGTCCGGGCGCGTGAAGCGCGAGTAGTCCGAGGCCCACGCCACCCACGAGAAGCCCCAGCCGATCCCGACCGCGGTCATGAACTCGGTGCCCGCGGTGAGCAGGCCGGAGCCGTGGACGGTGGAGTGCGTTCCAGAGGATGTGGCCCTTGGCGAACGCCAGCACCGTCATGACTGCCCATGATCAGTGCGAGTACCGGCACGGTCCACTTCTCGAACGTGCGGATGGCGTAGAAGCCGAGCGTGCCGACGATGAGCTGGAAGACCATGATCACCCCGGCCACGATGTACTCGACCGTGTGGTTGTTGGGGAGCCCCAGCTTGTGCAGGCAGTAGGTGGCGAGGCTGAGCACGACGTAGGTGTTCAGGCCGATCCAGGAGAGCGTGATCAGCGCCTGCAGGATCGAGGGCACGTTGTTGCCGCGCCGCCCGAAGGCCATCCGGCCCGAGAGCGAGCTGGGAGACGCCGGTCCGCCTGCCCATCAGAGTGAAGAAGCCGAAGATCAGCGCGCCCGCGGCCTGGCCGACCAGCATCAGCGCGATCGACTGCACCAGGCTCAGACCAAGCTCGGGCCCGATCGCCCCGACGACCCAGCTGGTGGGCGTGATGTTGGCGCCGAACCAGATCCAGAACTGCTGCCAGGACGTCGAGTCCCGGTCGCTCTCGGGGATCGGCTCGATGCCGTGCTGATCCACCGACAGCGCCTTTTCGAACTCGTTGCGCTCAGCCACACCGCTCGTCGACATGCTCCTCTTCTCCTCGGATCTGCGATTGCTCGTCGCGGCCGGTGGCCGCGAAGGTCCCGGTGGCGCTCACCGGCCTGCCCTGTGCTGCCTGCCTACCCCATCTCCGCAGCGCCGCCACCTGGAGGGGCCCGGCGTCGAGGCTGCGCAACAGCTCCGCGATGAGGCGGGCCCGGGGGACGAGGCTCGAGACGAGCAGGTGCTCCTGCGCAGTGTGAAACGCCTCGCCGCAGACGCCGATGCCATCGAGGGTGGGGACGCCCAGCGCGCCGGTGAAGTTCCCGTCGCTTCCTCCACCGACGGTTCCGTGCCCTGGATTGAAGCCGATCCGGTTGGCCAGCGCGCGCGCGCGCTCGTACAGCTTCAGGCTCTCGGGGGTGGGCGCAAACAGCGGGCGGACCGGCCCGGGCGTGACCTCGAGCCGGATGCCGGGGGTCAGCGGACGCAGCCCGCGCAGCTGCCGGCGCACGCCGTGGAAGTCCTCGTCGGTGGCGGTGACGGCGAGCACCTCGGCCTGGCACCGGTCCGGCACCACGTTGACGAAGGTCCCGCCGTTGACGACGCCGACGCTCACGGTGATGTCGCGCTCCGCATCGGAGAGGGCTTCGATCGCCGGGATCTGGGCGGCGATCTCCCGGATCGCCGACGCGCCGTGCCCGCCCGCGCCTCCCGCATGCCCCGGAGCTCCTCGCGCCTCGACCACGAACCTCTGAAACGCCCAGCGCCCGGTGATGAGGTTGCCGCGGTCCTGCGCGGGCTCGGGCACGAGCACGTAGTGGTGGCGACATGCCTCCGTCTCGATCAGCGTGCGCGTGGTGGGGCTGCCGATCTCCTCGTCGGGGATGAACAGGAAGCTGACGGGCAGCCGGGGCGCCTGGCCGTCATCGAGCAGCGCGCCGAGAGCGTAGGTCGCCAGGAACGCTCCACCCTTCATGTCGTAGGCCCCGGGCCCGAAGAAGCGGTCGCCATCGCGGCGGAGGCGTTGGCTCGCCGACCCCACCGGATGGACGGTGTCCAGATGAGCCAGGACCAGGATGCCCGGCTCGTCGGGGCCGATCCGGGCCAGCACCGCGTCGCCCAGGCCCTCGCGGCCGGGGTGTCGCGTGATGGTGGCGCCCAGCCCGTACATGACCGCGGCGGCGGCATCCATCATCCGGTTGACGGCGTCCCCGTCGTGGGTGGGGCTGTCGATCTCGACCCACCGCGCGATGCCCTCGAGCATCTCCTGCTCGTTGAACAGGTCGGCGGGAACCGAGATGCTCACGACCGCACGCCCCCCGGTCGCATCCGGCCGGCGTTGCCCTCGAAGGCGACCAGCAGCGTGCGCAGGATGTGCGTGAGCCCCTCGCGCGTGTCGGCGTCCAGCGGACCCAGCAGCTCGGTCTCGTTGACCACGTGAGCGTCGATGGCCGCCTCCTGCAGTTCCCGACCCGCCTGGGTGAGTGCGACCACCACTCCGCGGCCGTCGGTCGCGTCGGGCGTGCGGACGACCAGCCCGCGCGCCTCGAGGCGCTCGACGAGCTTGGTCATGCCCCCGGAGCTCAGCATGAGCCCGCGGCTGAGCTCGGTGGGCGACGAGCGCGTAGGGCTCGCCGCGGCGCCGCAGTGCCGACAGCGCGTTGAATTCCGAGACGCTCAGGCCGAAGCGGGCCAGTTCAAGCTCGACGTCGCGCTCCAGGTAGCGCGCGACGCGCAGGATGCGGCCGATGACCGCCATCGCCTCGGTGTCGAGCGACGGGTACTCGTCCGCCCACTCGCGGACGATGCGGTCGACGTGGTCCTCGTCGGGCATGCGGGCGAGGCTCATGCGGCCGCCCGGGAGATCGGCAGGGTCACGCAGCGCACCGCGCCCCCCCAGGCGCTGAGGTGCTCGACGTCGATGGGGATCGGCTCCATGCCGTGACGCTCGAGCTCGCCGCAGATGCGCTCCAGGCGCGCGTCGATGAGGTGGCGCCGAGCGTCGAGGTTCATGCCCACGGTGGCGAGCATCCGCGTCTCGTCCTCGGTGACCTCGATCACCTCCCAGTCGGCGATGGGGGCAGGCAGGGTGCCGCCCAGGGCGGGCAGATAGGCCATCGCCAGCCCCTCGCGCAACACGCACATGACGCCGAGCAGGTGCAGCCACGTGCCGCTGACCACAACGGGGTGGACCCGGTAGCCGAACGGCTCCAGGTAGCGCCGCAGCCACGCCGAGCCGGCGTCGTTGGAGGTGAGGTCGGTGTTGCCGCAGAGAACGTCGCGGCCGACGACGATGATGTCACCGCCTTCCAGGAACGGCCCCGCGCCCTCGTCCCCGGCCACCCCGAGCTCCGCGCGCGGGCTGGCCACGTGACGGACCTCGGGGTCGGCGTCGATGAAAGGCTGCAGGACGGCACGCGTCGCCCAGGCTTCCTTGCGACGGAACGGCCGGCGGATGCAGGTCTCGATCACGTGCTTGCCCAGCACATAGATGGGATCCGCCGGGTACAGAAGGCTCGCGCCCTCCTGCAGCTCGCCCAGGTAGGCCTGCTCCCCGGTGGCGAACGGCCGCGGGCGCAGCACGGCGACGCCGTGCTGTGTGAACGTGTCCGCGACGCGCTCCACCGCCTCGGTGAGCTGCTCCCAGAGATGCGGGGCGCTCGCGCGCACGTCGACCGAACTGCCGGGCGGAGCGCTTGACAACAGCTCGGCGATCTCGCCGGTCAGGTAGCGGATGTTGCGGTTGAACGCGGGATACCGCAGTCCGTCCGTTCGCCCGACGACCACGGCGTCCAAGCGCCCGTATTCGCTGTGGCAGCCCAACTCAAACGAGGGTGTCGTCGTCTCATCTCCCCCTTGGGGTCCTGCGCGGTGTATACCTCGACCGATAGCTTTCTGTCAAGATAATTTCGGCCGGGCGAGGAGAGGACCACCCGGCGCCGCTCGGGTAGGGTTCGGGCCATGGCACTGAATCCCGGCGACCCCGCCCCCGACTTCACCCTCCCTGACCAGGACGGTAACTCCGTCTCGCTGTCGAGCCTGCGCGGCCAGACCGTCGTCCTCTACTTCTATCCCAAGGCCGACACCCCGGGCTGCACCACCCAGGCCTGCGGCGTGCGCGACCACAAGGCCGACTACAAGGCCGCCGACGCCGTCGTACTGGGCGTGTCCCCCGATGCGCCCAAGAAGATCGCCAAGTTCGCCGACAAGTACGACCTGGGCTTCACCCTGCTGGGCGACGAGGACCATTCCGTCGCCGAGGCCTACGGCGTGTGGGTCAAGAAGTCGATGTACGGCCGGGAGTACATGGGCAACGAGCGCACGACGTTCGTGATCGCGCCCGACGGCACCATCAAGGACATCCTGCACAAGGTCAAGCCGGCCGAGCACGACGATCTCGTGCTCGCCGCGATCGGCTAGATCGCGGCTACTGCAGGCCCTCGCGCGCCTCGCGCACGAGCGTTACGGCCTCGGGGAAGATGACCGCCATCACGGACCGGAGCTGCTCGGCCTGCTGTTCGGTGGTCCCCTGAATGTTGGCGCGGTTCATGGCCGCGACCGTCAGATCGACGGCGAGCTTGATGGCGTTGTCGGCCCAGGCCAAACGCTGCGCGCCCTGCATCTGCTCGGCGAACTCACCGAGCTTGCGCTGCAGATCGTCCGGATCTCCGAACAGACCGCCGAATCCACTTCCTTCCATGCCTCCATGGTAGCTGGCCCCCGCGCCCGCCCCGTGAGGCACCCCCGCAAGCGCGTAGTCGCGTACACCGATCCCGACTAGCATTGGGCGCCCGATGAGCCCCGACGAGGCCCTGCTCTACGAATCACGCGTGCGCTCGCGGCAGGTCGCGGTGGCGGTCGTCGCCGGTGTCTGCCTGATCCTCGCCTCGATCATCCAGCTCAGCGGCCCACACACCAAGGTCGATGAGCTGACCCTGGACCTGCTGGTGGCCAACCAGCGGTTCCCGCTGGACCTCATCTCCGCGGTGATCAACGCCATCGGCTCCCTGGGCATCATGTTCACTCTGTTGTTCCTCTTCCGCGCGGCGCGCGCGCGCAACCCGGAGAAGGTCCGCCCCTACGTCAGGATCATCACGCTGATCGGTGGCGGGCTGGCTGCGCTGGCCGGCGTCGTCTACGCGATCGTCGTCGCGATCAAGGTCCACGAGTTCGCCACCACCGGCTCACAGACCTACCACGAGGCCAACCATCTGACCAGCGGCGCCGGTCTGCTCGGTCTGCAGCTCCTCGGTCAGGCAGCTGCGCTGCTGGTGGCGGTCGCCTTCGTCCTGGTCTCGATGCAGGCGATGAACGCGGGCCTCCTATCGCGCTTCATGGGCTATCTGGGGATGTTCGCCGGGGCGCTCGTGCTCTTCCAGATCATCCAGGTGCCGGTGGTCCAGACCTACTGGCTGCTCGCTGTCGCCTACCTCATCTCCGGCCGCTGGCCCACCGGTATCCCGCCGGCCTGGCGCTCGGGCCGCGCCGAGCCATGGCCGTCGTCGGCGGAGCTGCGGGCCCGCCGCGCGTCGCAGATGGATGATCGTCGCCAACGGGGGGCCAAGAAGCCAGAGCTGGCCGCCCCCGATGAGGACCGCGAGCCCGCCGCCACGCCGGGCGACGGCCGCACCCGGGCCACGACCCCCAAGCGCAAGCGCAAGCGCCGCAACTGACCCGCTCGACCCCGGGCGGTCGCCGTTCGTCGCCGGTCAACGACCGTTCAGCGGTCCGATGCGACCGCCCGCCGATCTTGGCTTTGCGCGAAGCGCCGCCTTTGCGAGCTTTCGCGTCCGTCTCGTCAACTCACGTAGGAGGAGAGATGGAAGCAGCGCAATCTGCCGTCCCGCGAGGCGGACGTCGCCCCGGCGGCGGACCCAGCCGGGGGCCGCTCAGCAATGTGGGCGCCGGCAGACCCGGGGCCGCTGGGCCTTGCCGCCTTCGCCGGCACCACGTTCATGCTCAGCCTTATCAATGCTGGTCTGGTGGGGACGCAGACGGTTGCCCGGCGGCGGCCTGTTGCCGATGGTCGCCGCTCTCGCCCTCGCCTACGGCGGCGCCGCCCAGTTCGTGGCGGGGATCTGGGAGTTCCGGACCGGCAACACGTTCGGCGCGGTGGCGTTCTGCTCCTACGGCGCGTTCTGGATCTCGTTCTTCTTCATCGTCCAGTCCGTCGGGAAGAACGTTCCGGCCGAGGTGTTCAGCGGGTTGGGCCTGTACCTGTGGATGTGGGGCATCTTCACCGCCTACATGTTCATCGCCTCGCTACGTACGACGGGTGCCGTCGCGATCGTGTTCCTGCTGCTGGCGATCACGTTCATCGTGCTCGGCATCGGCAACTCGGCGCTCGCCGGGACGCTGCAAGGCCACCAACGGCACCATCAAGCTCGGCGGCTACATCGGGCTCGTCACGGCGATCGCGGCGTGGTACGCGTCGTTTGCCGCGGTGATCAACTCGACGTTCGCCAAGACCATCCTGCCGGTCTTCCCGCTTCGGCCGCTGACGAGAGGGGCCGCTACGGCCGACCCGAGTGGGGTACAACTAGACAAGACACAGCCGCGCACGTCGCGGCCAGCCCGGGCGCCGGCAGCCACTGCCGGCGCCCGCTGCTGACCCCTCGATGCGTGAAAGCCAGGGTTTACAAGGAGAGGCTTGTATGGCAGACACGGCATCGACCAGTGAGGGCAACCTCGAGCAGCAGCTCGAGGAGATGCTGCAGATCGAGACGTTCGACCCGCCCGAGGCCTTCCGCGAACACGCACTCCTGAGCGATCCGGCGGTCTATGACAAGGCCGACGCCGACTGGAAGGGTTGGTGGACCGAGCAGGCCAAGAACCTGCACTGGTTCAAGGAGCCCACCACCGACGTCAACGAGTCAAACCCGCCGTTCTACAAGTGGTTCGAGGACGGCAAGATCAACGCCTCCTACAACTGCCTGGACCGCCACGTCGAGGCCGGCAAGGGCGACAAGGTCGCCTACCACTGGCGCGGCGAGGAGGGCGAGGAGCGCGACGTCACCTACGCCGACCTGCTCCGTGACGTGCAGAGACTTCGCCAACGCGCTGAAGGACCTGGGGATCGAGAAGGGCGACGTCGTCGGGATCTACCTGCCGATGATCCCCGAGGTCGTCGTGGCGATGCTCGCCTGCGCGCGCATCGGAGCGCCGCACAACGTCGTCTTCGGCGGCTTCTCGGCCGGACTCGGTCAAGGAGCGTATGGAGTTCTCCGAGGCCAAGGCGCTGATCACCGTCGACGGCGCCCGGCGCAAGGGCAAGACCGCGCCGATCAAGGAGGCGGTGGACAAGGTGATGGGCGACGTCAAGTCGCTCGAGCACATCGTCGTCGTCAAGTCAACGGGCGCCGACTGCGACATGCAGGAGGGCCGCGACGTCTGGTACCACGAGATCTGCGACGCCGCCGACCCCGAGTGCCCGGCGGAGGAGCTCGACGCCGAGCACCCGCTCTACATCCTCTACACCAGCGGCTCCACAGCCAAGCCCAAGGGGATCCTGCACACCACCGGCGGCTACCTCACCGGCGTCGAGCGCGACGCACAAGTACGTGTTCGACCTCAAGCCCGACGAGGACGTGTACTGGTGCGCCGCCGACGTCGGCTGGGTCACCGGCCACTCCTACATCGTCTACGGGCCGCTGTGCAACGGCGCCACGTCGGTGATGTGGGAGGGCGCGCCCGACTACCCGCACAAGGGGATCTGGTGGGAGATCGCCGAGCGCTACGGCGTGACGATCTTCTACACCGCCCCGACGGCGATCCGCGCCTGCATGAAGTGGGGCGCCGAGCACGTGGAGAAGGCCGACCTGTCCAAGCTGCGCCTGCTGGGCTCGGTCGGCGAGCCGATCAACCCCAAGGCATGGCTGTGGTACTACAAGGTGGTCGGCGGCGAGCGCTGCCCGATCGTCGACACGTGGTGGCAGACGGAGACCGGCGCCATCATGATCACGCCGCTGCCGGGCATCGTGTCCACCAAGCCCGGCTCGGCCACGCGCCCGTTCCCGGGCATCAAGGCCGACGTCGTCGACGAGCGTGAGGGCAAGCCGCTGGACGAGGGCCAGGGACTGCTGGTGCTCCAGCGGCCGTGGCCGTCGATGCTGCGCACCCTCTACAAGGAGGATGACCGGTTCATCGAGACCTACTTCTCCAAGTTCGACAAGGAGACCTACGTCGTCGGGGACGCCGCCCGCAAGGACAAGGACGGCTACTTCTGGGTCATCGGCCGCATCGACGACGTGGTCAACGTGTCCGGCCACCGGCTGTCGACCGCCGAGGTCGAGTCGGCGATCGTGTCGCACGGCAAGGTTGCCGAATCGGCGGTGATCGGCCAGACCGATGAGGACACCGGCCAGGCGATCTGCGCGTTCGTGACGCTCGAGGGCGATCTCGCCGGCACCGACGAGCTGATCGAGGAGATCCGGGCGCGCGTGGCCGACCGGATCGGCAAGTTCGCGCGGCCGAAGCGGATCATCTGGGCCGACGACCTGCCCAAGACGCGGTCGGGCAAGATCATGCGCCGGCTGCTGCGCGACATCGCCGAGGGCCGCGCGCTGGGTGACGTGACGACGCTGCGCGACCCCGATGTGATGGCGCAGCTCGAGGGCAAGATCAAGGAGGAGCAGGCCGCCGAGGCCTGAGCCGCACGCGACCGGCGTCCGCGCTGCGGTGCGGACGCCGGCCCGCTAGACGCTGAGCCGCCGGCCAAGCTCCGCCGTGTGCCGGCGGGCCACGGGGATCGTCTGGCCGTCGGCGAAGGTCAGCTCGGCGGTGCCGCCGAGCATCGGGGCCAGCTCCACCGCGTTGCGGAGGTTGGCGACGTATTGGCGGTGCACGCGGACGAACCCGTGGGGCTCCCAGCGCCGCTCGATCTCGGCCATCGTGGAGCGCAGCAGGTAGCGCCCGTCGGCGGTGACGATGCGGACGAAGTCGCCGTAGGACTGGACATAGAGGATCTGGCGGCGCGCCAGCAGCCGGGTGGAACCGCCGTGCAGGTTGGCCACGGCGATCATCTCGTAGTCCTCTGAGCTCTGCTCGCGGGGATGCGGCATCCCGCCCACGGAGGTCGCCCCGCCGGCCCGCCGTTCGCCCGCGCTTGACTCGACGGCCGTCGCGACGCGTTCGATCGCCTCCTCCACCCGCCGCCGTCCCACCGGCTTGCGCAGGTAGTCGAGCGCGTGGAGCTCGAAGGCGTCGACCGCCGCGTTGTCGTAGGCCGAGACGAACACCAGCTGCGGCGGCGCCGCGAAGCGGCGGAGCACGCGGCCCAGCTCCAGCCCGTCGAGGTTGGGCATGCGAACGTCGAGGAAGATGGCGTCATAGGCCTGAGTCGAGGCCTTGACCAGCGCGTCGTGGCCGTCGTAGGCGCACTCGACCTCCTTGACGCTGGGCGAGTTGCGCAGCAGGCGGGCCAGATCCTCGAGCTGGGTGCGTTCGTCGTCGACAGCGAGGATGGTCAGCTGGTCGCCGCTCATCCGGCCGCCCCTGCCGTCGTCACCGGACCGCGCCCATCGCGCAGGGCGTCCTCGCCTTCGAGGTTGGGCACGGTCATGATCGCCGTCGTGCCCTTCCCCAACTCGGATTCGAGCCGCAGCGCGTAGCGCTCGCCGAACGTCGCCCGCAGCCGGCCGTCGACGTTGGACAGCCCGATGCCGCCGCCGGCGCCGGCGATGAGCCCGGGCAGCCGGTCGGGGTCGATGCCCACGCCGTCGTCGAAGACGCGGAGCTCGATGTCGTCGCCCACGACGCGGGCCTGCAGCTCGACTCGTCCCGTGCCCGCACGCCGTTCGATGCCATGACGGACGGCATTCTCCACCAGCGGCTGCAGCGACATCGCCGGTACCACCGCTCCCACCGTGTCGGACGCCACGTCGATGCGCACGCGGAGCGAGTGAAAGCGCGCCTGCTCGAGGCGTAGGTAGCGCTCGACGTGCTCGAGCTCCTCGGCCAGCGTCACGTACGAGCGGCCGTCGCGGAACAGGTAGCGGGTGAACTCGGCGAAGTCGATGAGCAGCTCGCGGGCGTCGTCGGGGCGGGTGTGGATGTCGCCGGCCACCGCCGCCAGCGCGTTGTAGATGAAGTGGGGCGAGATCTCGGCGCGCAGCGCGCGCAGTTCGGCGCGCGCCAGGCGCTCCTCCTGGTCGGCCACCACCGACAGCTCGAGCTGGGCCGAGACAAGGCTGGCGGCCTCCATGACCACGCGCACCTCGCTGGGCGGCGGGCGCCCGGGCCGCCGGTAGAAGGCGATCAGCGTCCCCGCGCGCCGGCCCTGCACGAGTAGCGGGGCCAGGACCGCGGAGCGCAGAGGGCAGCTCGGATCCGATGACGTCAGGCGAGGCTCGATGCGCGCGCGGTCGTCGCGAGTGCGCTCCAGCAGCCGGCTGAGCATGTCGCCGGGGCGGACCTGCTCGCCGCCCTCCCCCTCGATGGCCAGCACGGACCGCGTGTCGGCCAGCGCCACCGACGCTGCGCCGGTGAGCTTGCGCAGGTGGGGGACCGCCTGCTCGGCCGAGCTGGGGCTCAGCCCGCGGCGCAGGTGGGGCAGGGTGGCGGTGGCGGCATGCAGGGCGGACTGCATCCCCATCGCCGCCGGCGTACGGGCCGCGCGCGGCGCACGGACCAGCGCCCACCCTATTCCGATCACGGTGGCAAGCCCGGCCCCCAGCAGCACGCCTACGACGACGCTCATGGGTGGCATGTAACGATACCGACGGCCACGGCAGCGCCGTGACGTACGGCGGCGAACATCCCATGCACCGCCGCGGGGGCAATATGCTCACCGGCCACAGTGGACGTGGTCCTCGGTGTTCTCCTCGGATGGGCGACCGCCGCGTCGGTGATCGCGGCGTTTCGGCTGATCCGGCCGCCTCGCGTGATCTCCAACGAGCAGCGTGTGATGCAGGAGGCGCTGCACGCCGCGACCGCGACGCTGCCTCACCTGCGCCGCGGCTTGTCCGCTGAGAGCGCCGCCCAGACCATCGGGCACCTGCTCACGCTCACCCAGGCGCGCGCGGTGGCGCTGCTGGACGCCGACGGCGTGCTCGCGTTCGCCGGCGCCGGCGCAGACCACCACGCGCCCCAGGAGTGGGTGGCCCTGGCCGCGCATGCCGGCCGCGACGACCGCCTGCACGTCGAGAACCGGATCCGCTGCTCAGATCCGAGCTGCCCCATCGGCGGCGCCGTGCTGGCCCCGCTGGTGGTCCGTGAGGAGCGGGTGGGGACGTTCCTGGCCCTGTTCTCCCGCGGGTGGCGCCTCACGCCCGAGGAGACGCGCACCGTCGGCGACGCGGCCAGCCTCGTCTCGGCCGAGCTCGCTCTCGCCGAGTTCGAGGCACAGTCAGAGCGCCTCGCCCGCGCGGAGCTGCATGCGCTGCGGGCCCAGATCTCCCCGCACTTCGTCTACAACGCGCTCGCCGCCATCGCGGGCTACATCCACTCAAACCCCGAGGAGGCCCGCGAGCTGCTCACCGAGTTCGCCGAGTTCACCCGCTACGCCTTCCGCGGACGCAGCCCCTATGTGACGCTCGCCGATGAGCTCAGCTACGTCGAGAAGTACCTGCGCCTGGAGCGCGCCCGCTTCGGCGACCGGCTCGAGGTTCGCCTCCAGGTCGCGCCTGAGGTGCTCCCCGCGGTGCTGCCCATGCTCTCGCTGCAGCCGCTGGTGGAGAACGCGGTGCGTCACGGGGTGGAGCGCAACGGCCGCGGCCGGGTGGAGATCGTGGGCCGCGACATCGACGCCGACGTCGAGCTGCGCGTCACCGACGACGGGGTGGGGATGGACGGAACGCGGGCCACCGAGATCCTGGCCGGCCAGGGCAAGGGGGTGGGCCTGATGAACGTCCAGGCGCGTCTGCAGGCGGCGTTCGGCCCCGCCTACGGCCTGGAGATCGAGTCCGCGCTGGGACGCGGCACCACGGTGACGATGACACTGCCCAAGTTCCGGGCCGGGGTGCGGGCGGCGTGAGCGCCGCCGACGGCGACCGGACGACGCCGCCGCTGCGATCACCCCGCCAGGAGCTCGCTGACTCGACCGCCCACGGCGACGTCTACCTCCGGCGGCTGCGCCACGCCCAGCTCCAGCTCTCGCTGCTGGCGCTGGTGGCCTTCGGCGCCGTGTTCGGCGTGCTCCCGCTGGCCCTCTACCTGCTCCCCGGGCTTGACCGCGTGCACCTGCTCGGGCTGCCACTGCCCATCTGGATCCTGCTCGTCCCGCTGTGGCCGCTGTTCATCGCCATCGGCTGGCTCTACGCGCGCCGGGCGGACGCGTTGGACGCCGCCTTCCGGGATCTGGTGGACAAGTGACAGCCCTGCTGGCGATCGGCGCGGTGACCCTCGGCACGCTGGGCCTGGGGGCGTGGGGCGTGCGCTTCGTCCGCACGACGTCGGACCTGCTGGTGGCCTCGCGCTCGGTGACGGCATGGTGGAACGCGGCCGCGATCTCCGGCGAGTATCTGTCGGCGGCGAGCTTCCTGGGCATCGCCGGTCTGGAGATGAAGCTCGGAGCCAGCGCGCTGTGGCAGTCGCTCGGTTTCACGGCCGGCTACCTGGCCCTGCTGCTCTTCGTGGCCGCGCCGCTGCGGCGCTTTGGCTCCTACACCATCCCCGACTTCGTGGAGGCGCGGTTGCGCAGCCCGCAGGTGCGCCCGCTGGCCTCGGCGATCGTGCTGCTCATCGGCGGGTTCTATCTGCTGCCGCAGCTCAAGGGAGCCGGGCTGGCGCTGAATGTGGTCACCGGGGCGCCGTACTGGGCCGGCGTGGTGCTGGTGGCGGCGATCGTCGCCGTCAATGTGGCCATCGGCGGGATGCGGGGCATCACCTACGTTCAGGCCTTCCAGTTCTGGATCAAGGTGTTCGCGATCTCGGTTCCGGCCTGCCTGCTCATCATCCACTTCGGCGGGCTGCCCGGACGTGCCGCACTGTTCGGCCGGGAGTACCCGAGCGCGCCCCACGCGCTGACGATCCGGCTGTCAGGGCCCCAGCCCGTCCAGTTCCCCGAGGCGGCCAGGTTCACCATCGCCGGCCGGCGGGTCTCGGTGCCCGCGGGCGCGCACCGCACGCTGCCCGCTCACGTCGCCGTCCGCCTGCCTGCCGGCACGGTGGTGCCCGTCGCCGAGGGGACCGTGCCGCAACGCGGAACGGAGTGGTCGCGGCCGGTCGGCGGGACCGACGAGAGCTCGCCGCTGCTCGTCTACTCGCTGCTCGTCGCGACGTTCCTCGGCACGATGGGGTTACCGCACATCCTCGTTCGCTTCTACACCAACCCCGATGGTCACGCGGCGCGGCGGACCACGGTTCACGTTCTCACGCTCCTGGGGCTGTTCTACGCCTTCCCCGCCGTCTACGGGGCGATGGGCCGCGCGCTCACGCCCGAGCTCTATACCACCGGTCAGACCGACACCGTCGTGCTCACGTTGCCCAGCGCCGCCTGGCCCGGCACCGTGGGTACGGTGCTGGGCGCGCTCACCGCGGCGGGGGCGTTCGCGGCCTTCCTGTCCACGTCCTCCGGCCTGCTCGTGTCCCTGGCCGGGACGATCAGCCATGACATCTGGCCACGGCTGCAGCGCGAGCCGGCGAGCGGCGTGGCGATCCGCCGGACGCGCTTCCGCGTGGCCGCACTGGCGGCGATGGTCGTGCCGGCGCTCCTGGCCCTGCTGGCACAGCAGATCGACATCTCCATCCTCGTCGGGTGGGCGTTCGCGATCGCCGCCAGCACGTTCTGCCCGATGTTCCTGCTCGGGGTGTGGTGGACTCGCCTGTCGGCGCGCGGGGCCGCCGCCGGCATGCTGAGCGGAGCGGTCATGGCCACCGCGGCCATCTTCGTCGGGCTGGCGCTCGGCGACGAATCGGCCAGCGTGACGGGGGCCCTGCTCGCTCAGCCGGCGATCGTCACCGTGCCGGTCGCCTTCCTGGTCATGATCGCGGTCTCGCTGCGCGACTCGCGCCGGGGAGCCTCGGCAGAGATGCTGGCGCTGCACGCGCCCGAGGGGCTGGGGCTACGGCTGGCCGAGGACGACCTCGATGCCCCGGCGGCTCCGGCATCGGTAATGATTGAGCGATGAGCCCCATCCTCTCCTATGAACAGGCCTGCGCCGAGCACCGCTGGGAGGTGCCCGAGCGCTACAACATCGCCGCCGACGTATGCGATCGTCACCCGCGCGACAAGCCGGCGATGATCCACGAGGACTTTGACGGCAACGTGCGCCGGCTGACCTGGGGGGAGATCCAGGACGCCGCCAACCGCTTTGCCAACGTGCTCGTCGCCCACGGCGTGCAGCCCGGCGACCGCGTGGCCATGCTGCTGCCGCCGACGCCCGAGACGGCCGCGGCGTTCTTCGGCACCTGGAAGGTGGGGGCGATCCTGCTCTCGATGTCCGTGCTCTACGGCGACGACGGCATCCGCCACCGGCTCACCGACTCCCAGCCCAAGGTGCTCGTCACCAACCAGGCCAACGCCGACCGGATGGAGCGCTCCCTGGTCGAGCACCTGCTCATCCTCGACGACGAGCTGCTCAGCTCCGGCTCAGACACGTTTGACACCCTCGACACGGCGGCTGACGACCCGGCGCAGCTCTACTACTCCTCCGGCACCACCGGTCTGGCCAAGGGCATCCTGCACGCTCATCGCTACGTCCTGGCCCACGAGGAGTTCGTCTACTGCCACGACGTGCAGGACGGCGAGTTGTTTCACGGCATGGGCGAGTGGGCGTGGGCGGCGGGGATCGCGCCGCTGTTGGGTCCGTGGCGCTACGGCGCGATCCAGTGCGTGTACCAGCGTGAGGGCGGCTTCGATCCCGCCAAGCAGCTGGACTTCCTCTCTCGCCATCAGGTGAGCAACGTGTTCGGGACCCCGACGGCGATCCGCTCGATGATGTCGATCACCGACGCCAAGACCCGCTATCCCCAGAAGATCCGGATCATGTGCTCCGCGGGCGAGCCGCTGAACCCGGAGGCGATCAAGTGGGTGCGCGACCAGTACGGGATCACCGTGCTCGACTTCTACGGGCTCACCGAGTCCTATCCGCTGTGCGCCAACTTCCCGTTCATGGAGGTGCGTCCGGGGTCGATGGGACGGCCGATGCCGGGCTGGGAGGTGGCCATCCTTGACGAGGACGAGCGCCCGGTCGCCCAGGGCGAGCGCGGGGAGATCTGCCTGCGGGCACGTTCGAACCCCCACTACCCGCTCGGGTACTGGAACCGTCCTGCGGAGGACTCCGACGAGGTCTTCGGCGGCGACTGGTTTCACACCAAGGACGCCGCCTCGGCCGACGAGGACGGCTACTACTGGTACGAGGGACGCGCCGACGACGTGATCATCTCCGCCGGCTACCGGATCGGGCCCTTCGAGGTCGAGTCGGCGTGCCTGGAGCACCCGGCGGTGGCTGAGGCGGCGGCGGTGGCCGTCCCCGACGAGCGGCGCGGCAACGTGGTCAAGGCGTTCGTCGTGCTCGGCTCCGGCCACGACCCGTCCGATCAGCTCGCCGACGAGATCAAGGCCTTCGTGCGCGACCACCTCTCGGCCTACGCCTACCCCCGGCTCATTGAGTTCGTGCCGGATCTGCCCAAGACCCTGACCGGCAAGATCCGGCGGATCGAGCTGCGTCAGCGCGAGGCCAACAAGCCCGCGTCCTGAGCCGGCGCGCTCAGCCGGCCTGGGCGCGTGCGTGCGTGCGCATCTCGGACAGGATGCGTTCGAGCCGCGGTTCGGTGTCGGCGTCGACGTGGGTCATCGCCGCCGCCACCGCCGGGTGCACCGTCGCGATCTGAGCGTGCATCTCGTGAGCGACGGCGCGATAGCTGGGATGGCCTTCACGGCCGGAGCGCAGCTCGATGAGCTGCATCGCCTCACGCGCATTGAGGTCGAGCACGAACCGGATCCGGTAACCCAGGCACAGGGCGTACGGGGCGGCACTGGCCAGCCCGGCGTCGACCAGCCGCTCGTACTCGGCCCGTGACGTGTCGAGCGCGCGGCGGTAGGCGTCGCCGGCGCCCGCCGCGTCCACCTGCCCGGGCACGCCCGCGCCGAGGTCGGGGGTGAGCGACTGCCACTGCACAGTGAGCATGCGGTGGCGCTGCAGGTCGCGAAAGGCGCCGTAGTCGGCGACGATCTCGAAGCGGTAACGCAGCGCCTCAAAGCCCCGCCCCGGACGGTGCCGGCGGTTGGCGCGCTCGCCGACGAGGTCGGACAGCAACTCCGCGCGCTCAGCCTCAGACAGCGCCTCGATCGAGCGCCGGATCGCGTCCTCGGAGGTGGCGCCGGCCTCGAACATCAGCGCCGTCAGCAGGTCGTCCTCGTCACCGTCGACGTGGGTGAGGCGCACCGACGGGCCGGTGATGGCCTCGGTCTCCTCGTCGAGGCCCAGCCGCCGGGCCCAGCGCGCGCCGGCCTCCGCGCGCGACTGCAGGTAGCCGACCCACTGGCCGCCGCGGTCGGGGCGGTCCACGCGAGCGACGAAGCTCGGCATCACCTTCTGGAGCTCCCGGAGGATCATCGCACCGTAGTGGCGGGCCTCGGGCAGCGGGTGGGCCAGGAGGTGCAGGATGAGCTGCTCGTAGGTCTGCCCGGTGGCGAAGATCCCCATGTGCGACAGCGAACTGGCCGGCAGCAGCCCACGCAGGAGGTCGAGTGCCTTGGCCTTCAGCGCGCGGGCGTGGGCGGCGGGCGCGTCGTCGTCGGTGCGGGGGAACTCGTCCTGCGCCCAGGCGACCACCTGGGGGAGCGTCGCGGAGTAGGTCGCAAAGAGCTCGTCCATGGCCCGGGTGTAGGCCGGGCCGAGCTCGGCGTCGCGGTAGTAGCGATAGCGCGGCCCGCCCGCCCCCGGGTCGGCGGACCCGTCCGGCATCGGGGCGTCATAGGCGATGTAGCGCGTGGACTGCTCCAAGTAGGCCCCCAGCCGCGGACGCTGCAGGACCTTGGTGAGCACGTTGGAGACCCACTCGCAGGCGACGTGGGCCCCACCCAGCTGCGCCACCGAGTCATCCCCATATCCCAGGAAGATGCGCTCGTACAGCTGCGCGGCGCGCGAGGAGTCCCCACCCGCCTCGGCGGCGGTCTCGTCCCCGTCCGGGAGGTCGGCCGCGAACTCATCGAGCAGCAGCCTGCGCAGCGTTCCCGGGTAGCGCGAGTAGCGCGCGAACAGGGCGCCCTTCAGCGTCTCGGGCAGGTTGACCAGCGCGAACACCGGCTGGTCGAGATTCGTGACGTGGGCGCGCAGCAGGGCGCGCTCGTCGTCGGTGAAGGTCTCGACCGGGTAATCCACGGGCGGCCGATCGTAGCGGCGCGTGCGGAGGTCTCCACGCCTCGGGCCGCTCACCACCGCCCGCGGTGCACGACCTCCTCAAACGGCCGCCGGTCGGGCCGCTGGATCGGGGCCAGCGGGCGGCCGGACGGGTAGCCGAAGTCGATCATGATGTAGGCGACGCGATCCTCCGGCAGGCCCAGGATCTCCCGGGCCCGCGGCTGGTCGCCCACTGCGGAGTGCCCGGAGCCGATCCCCAGATCGGCGGCGGCGATCATCATCTGGACCGACGCCTGGCCGGCGTCGAAGGCGGCGCGCTCGAGCCGGCCGGCCTCCTCGAACTCGGGCAGGACGATGACGACCGTTGCCGCCGAGTGCGCGATGTGCGCGCCTCCGCGCCACACCTGCGCCAGCTCCGTGAGCTGCGCGCGGTCAGTGACGACCACGAAGTCCCACGGCTGCCAGTTGCGCGAGGACGGCGCCCGCCGGGCCGCCTCCAGGATCCGGTCGAGGTCCTCGTCTCCGATCGGGCGGTCGGCGAACTCGCGGACGTTGCGGCGACTTCGGATGGCGTCCCAGGTTTCCATGCGTGGGCCTCTCTCGTTACGTGTAAAAACTCCGCCACACATTCTCCCGGCCGGAGGCGCGGCTGGCACGCTAGGACCGTGGCCGAGGGCGAATTGCCTCATAGTGATGCAAAACACCCTCGGCGTGAGATGGCGCTCGCTCGACTGGCCGGTCGCCAGGGTGGTGTGGTCTCCCGGGAGCAGCTGGACGCCCTGGGGTTCACGCGAGCCCAAGTGGCGCGACGGGTCGCGCAGGGCCGCCTTCATCAGCTGTTTCACCAGGTTTACGCGGTCGGCCACCGCCGCATAGCCGACCGCGCCCATCTCCTGGCGGCAGTCCTGAGCCTGGGGCCGACCGCATTCCTCAGCCATCGCACCGCGGCCGCCGTCTGGGGGCTGCGGGCGGTCAACCTGCACGCCATCGAACTGACCGTCCCCGGGTCCGGCGGCCGCCGCCGACCGGGCCTCACGCTCCATCGCTGCGAGGACCTCCCCCACCATGACGATGTCCGACGCCACGTGGAACTACGGCTGAGCTCGGTCCCTCGGATGCTCGTCGAGTTGGCCCCTGTTGAGACGCCACGGGAGCTCGAGCGCCTCGTCACCCTCGCCGTGCGCAAACGGCTCTTGCGACCGGATGCCCGTGACGGGCGAGAAACGATCGAGGCGGCGCTCGCGCGCCACCACACTCGACAACGGGATCACCCGGCTCCGCGCGGTGCTTGCCGCCTACCTGCGCACCGAGGACTACACGTCCTACCTCGAGCTCGCCTTCGATCGCCTCCTCGCTCAGCACCCAGACATCCCCGCACCGCAGCACAACATCCACATCGATGTCTGGGAGATCGACCGGTTCTGGCCCGAGCAGGGCCTCGCTGTCGAGCTCGACGGCCGCCCGTACCACGTCGCAGTGGCGGACATGGAGCGCGATCGTCGCAAGGACGCCGCGCTGCAACGTCTGGGGCTCACGCCGCTGCGCTTCACCGATGTCCGTGTCGAGCACGACCCAAGGGGCATCCTCAGTGATCTCCGCCACTTCCTGGGTCTCTCCCCGCCCGAGGGCCCGGCAGTCTAAGCTGCGCGATACGCATGCGTACCAACGACGCCATGCTCGCCGGGACCGAGACCGAGACCGAGACCGCCAGCACCACCGCGACGCCCGAGCACGTCGACGTTCTCATCATCGGCGCCGGTCTGTCGGGGATCGGCGCCGCGTGCCACCTGCAACGCGAGTGTCCCGAGCGCTCCTACCTGATCCTGGAGGCGCGGGAGCGGATCGGCGGCACCTGGGACCTGTTCCGCTATCCGGGCGTCCGCTCGGACTCCGACATGCACACCCTGGGCTATTCGTTCAGCCCGTGGGAGGACACCAGGGCGATTGCCGACGGCGCCTCGATCCTGCGCTACGTCACGCAAACAGCCGAGCACTATGGCGTCGGCGCAAGGATCCGCACCGGCCACCCGGTCACCCGCGCGGAGTACTCGAGCGCCGACTCGCGCTGGACCGTCCACGCACGGCGCGCGGACACGGGCGAGTCACAGGTGTTCACCTGCGCCTTCCTGCACTGCTGTGGCGGCTACTACCGCTACGACGCCGGGTATACGCCCGAGTTCGCCGGGGTCGATCGCTTCTCCGGCCCGGTAATCCATCCCCAGCATTGGCCCGAAGACCTCGACACCGCCGGCAAGCGCGTGCTGGTCATCGGCAGCGGCGCCACCGCGGTGACCCTCGTGCCGGCGCTGGCGGAGACCGCACAGCACGTGACCATGCTTCAGCGTTCGCCCACCTACGTCGTATCGCTGCCCTCGCGCGACGGCATCGCCGACTGGCTGCGCCGCCGGCTGCCCGGCAAGATCGCCTACCACCTCGTGCGCGTCAAGAACGTCGCGCTGATGACACTGTCCTACCAGCTCAGCCGTCGCCGGCCCAACCTCATGAAGTCGGTCATCCGCCGCGGCGCGCAGCGCCAGCTGCCTGACGGCTACGACGTCGACACGCACTTCAAGCCCGACTACAACCCCTGGGACCAGCGTATGTGCATCGTCCCCGACGGCGACCTCTTCGCCGCGGTGACCGCGGGCCGGGCCTCGATCGTCACCGACCACGTCACCACGTTCACGGAGCGTGGCGTGCAACTGCGCTCCGGCGCCGAGCTCGAGGCTGACGTGATCGTCACCGCCACCGGGCTGCAGATGCTCGCGCTGGGCGGGATCGATCTCGCCGTAGACGGCGAGCCGGTGCACCTGCCCGACCAGGTGGTCTACAAGGGAATGATGCTCAGCGGCGTCCCCAACTTCGCCTTCACGGTCGGCTACACCAACGCGTCGTGGACGCTGAAGGCCGATCTCACCGCGTCCTACGTGTGCCGCCTGCTCACCCACATGCGCCGTCACGGCTACGCGCAGTGCATGCCCGCCGACGAGGACCCGGGCCTTGTCCGCGAGCCGTTGCTCAACCTCAACTCCGGGTACGTGCTGCGCTCGGTGCAGGACTTCCCCAGCCAGGGCTCCAAGCGGCCGTGGCGAGTGCACCAGAACTATGCCTTGGACGTGTTGAGCTTCAAGCTCGGCGGGGTGGACGACGGGGTGATGCGCTTCAGCGGCAACGGCGTCCGTCGCGGCGACGGCTCGGCAGCTCGGCCCGCGGAGGCTCAGCCGGCGCTATCGGGGTGACCGGTCGACTGGGAGCCCTCTCCGGCCTCCCCGCCTGACTTCTCGTCACCGCCGCCGGCGCCCTTGCGCCGCACATGTTCGCCTCCCCCGTGGCCGGGCTCGGCCTCCTCGGCGTTCTGGTTTGACACCGAGCCGGGCAGCGGCTGGTCTTTGCGGTCGCGTTCGTCGTCCATACCCGGGCGCTACCCGCCGCCGCGCGCCGCACACACCCGGGCCCGCGGACATGCCAACCTAAGCCCACCATGCCCGACCGCCTCATACCCCGTTCGCTGGTGTGGGCCACCAGCATCGACGTCCTCTCGTCCGAGCGCGTCGTGCAGCGCCGGGACGGCTATCTCGTGGTGCGCTCGCCCACCAACCCGGCGTTTTGGTGGGGGAATCTGCTCGTGTTCGATGAGCCACCAGCCGCCGGCGACGGCGAGCGCTGGGAGGCGCTCTTCGCCGCCGAGTTCGCCGACGAGCCGCGCGTCGCGCACCGGACGTTCGCCTGGGACCGCACTGACGATGAGCGTGGCGCGATGGCCGGCGAGTTCCTGGCTCGCGGCTACGACGCCGAACTGAGCGTCGGCATGATCGCCACACCGGAAGAGATCCATCCCCACCCGCGTGCCAACGCCGAGGTGCGAGTCGCCGCTCTGGACCCGACAACGGGCGGTCCCGACGAGGAGCGCTGGGAGCAGGTCATCGAGCTCCAGGTCGCCGCGCGCGATGTGGAGCGCCTGAAGGATGAGGAGCTCCATCGCGTCTTCAGCCGCGCTCGGCTGGCTGAGCTGCGCACGACGTTCCAGGCGGGTCTCGGCGCCTGGTACGTCGCCCTCGACGGCGACGTCGTGGCCGGCTCGATGGGGATCGTCGTCACCGGCGGCCGCGGGGCGCGGGCCCGGCGCGCTCGATTCCAGGCCGTCGACACCGCCATCACCCACCGCCGGCGGGGCATCTGCTCACGGCTGCTCGTCGACGCCGCCCGCCACGCGGTCGCCACCTACGGCGCCGACCGGCTCGTCATCGTCGCCGACCCCGACTATCACGCCGCCGGGATCTACGAGTCCGTCGGCTTCACGCCCGTCGAGCGGGTGTGCGGGGTGTGCCGCCAGCCGCCGGGCGACGCCCCGGAGCCCACCCGCGAGACGACGTAGAGCGCGGCGCGGCTAGCTCAGGCCCAGCGCCCGCCCGGCGTGGGCGGCGAAGGTGAACAGCACCGACGGGAAGATCCCGAAAACAATCGTGGCGGCGCCGAACAGCACCGCCACCGCGGTGACCTCCGGCGCGGGCCTGGCGGCGCCCACCCTGACCGGGGCCACGCCGGCGGCGCCCGGCGCGGTGGTGAAGCCGCCTTCGTCCTCGTCGGCCTCGGGTGAGCCGCCGGCGATCGGGGCCAGCCCGCCCCGTCCGCCCATGATCGCGCCACGCAAGCCTGGTCCGGGAGCCGGGACCTCGTCGCGCATCCACAGGGTGGCGATCACGCGCAGGTAGTAGGCCAGCGAGATCATCGAGCCGATCACCAGGACGACGGCCAGCCACGTGTAACCGCCGTCGACCAGCGCGTGGATGAGCTGGAACTTGCCGATGAAGCCGACGGTCCCGGGGATCCCGGCCAGGGCCAGCATGGCGATCGACATCGGCCATGCCAGCCACGGGTCACGCCGTCCCAGGCCCGCCATGCCCGAGAGCTCATCGCCGTCGGGGCGCTGCCGCTGGACCGCGACGATCACCGCGAACGCGGTGAGGTTCATGAACATGTACAGCCCCAGGTACAGGACGGTTGCGTTGACACCCAGTTCGGTGGCGACGATGACGCCCGAGAGCATGTAGCCGGCCTGCGCGACGCTCGAGTACCCGAGCATGCGCTTGAGCGAGGACTGGTTGAGCGCTCCGACGTTGCCGACGATGATGGTGATGGCGGCGATCGTCGCCAGGGCGGGTGCCCACGTGCTGTGGACGTGGATCACGGCGACGTCGAAGAAGCGCAGCAGCACGCCCAGCGCGGCCGCCTTGGTGGCGGTGGCCATGAACGCCGTGACCGGCGTCGGCGCGCCCTCGTAGACGTCGGGCGTCCACTGATGAAACGGAGCGACCGAGGCCTTGAAGGCAAAGCCGACGATGACCAGGGCGATCCCGGTGAGCAGCAGCGGGTCGCCCACCAGGCCGTTGCCGCCGTTGCCGGTGAGGATGGCGTTGGAGATCCCGGCGAACTGGGTGGAGCCGGTGGCCCCGTACACGAGCGCCAGGCCGTAGACGAGCGTGGCCGAGCCCACCGACCCGATGACGAGGTACTTCAGGCCCGACTCGAGCGAGCCCTCGCGGCGGAACTCCGAGGCGCACAACACGTAGAGCGGGATCGACAGCAGCTCGAAGCCCACGAACAGCGTCACCAGGTTCTGGGAGGAGACGAGGATGGCCATTCCCAGCACGCTGAACAGGAGGAGCGCGTTGTACTCGCCATGACCGGCGCTGCGGGGCGCCTGGTCGCGCAGCGACAGGATCACGGCGGCGATCGCGGAGACGGCGAAGATCATGTCAAGCACCAGGGCCAGGCCATCGATGGCCAGCGCGCCGGAGATGATCGACGCGGGGTGGTGCAGGCGGGTGGCCTCGATGACGATCGAGGCGATGAGGACGCCGATGGTGACCAGCGGCACCACCACGGTGCGAGCCACCTGGCCGAAGAGACCGATCACCAGCACCACCAGCGCGCCGACGCCGAGGATGACGATCGGCATGAACGAGGCCCAGTCGATGTGGGGGCCCTTGAGGTGGGCGGCAGCGAGGATCAACGTGTTCATGGGACCTGCGGCCACCTGGTGGCCACGGGCGGAGGCCTGCAGGACCTGCTGGGCCTGGGCCGGCGCCACCGCCGCCCTGACCGTCGACTCCGAGCGCCGGAGCCCGAACTGGGGATAGAAGGCCAGGACCAGGATCACCGCCAGCACCCCGATGATCGGCAGCGCGTCGCCGATCGAGATGTCAAACGAGCTCACGCGCGGGCCCACCCGGTTGTGCATGCTGCTGATGAAGGCGCGCAGCGCGTAGGCCGCGGCGCCGACGACGCCCAGCGAGGCCACAACCGCGATCGGCAGCTTGGCGTTGAACACGCCCAGCAGGATCATGAACTCCCCGACGAAGTTCGCCGACCCGGGCATGGCCAGCCACACGAGGGTGGCGATGAGGAAGAGGCTGGCCAGGACCGGGGCGCGGAAGGCGATCCCGCCCATGTCGGAGAGCTTCTCCGAGCCGCCGGCGCGCACCGCCAGCGCGGCGACGATGAAGAACAGCGGCGCCGTGACCAGCGCGTGGTTGACCATCTGCAGCAGCGCGCCCTGGGCGCCCTCGGGGCGCAGCGAGAAGATGCCCAGCAGGATGAAGCCGAGCTGGGCCACGCTCGAGTAGGCGATGACGAGCCGCGCGTCGGGCGTGGTCATGGCCACAAGGGTCGCCCAGATGATCGACACCAGGGCGATGAGGAGCATCAGCGTCTGGAAGTGCACCGCCGCGTAGGGGAACAGCGGGAGCACGATGCGCAGGAAGCCGTAGGCGGCGACCTTGGACAGGATCGCGGAGAACACCGCCACCGCTGGGATCGGCATCGCCTTATAGCCGTCGGGCAGCCAGCCGTGGAACGGAACGAGCGGCATCTTGACCAGGAAGGCCACGGCGAAGGCCAGGAACACCCACGTCTGCGTGGTGTGCGAGAGCGGCAGGCCCTGCAGCGAGGAGAGGACGAACGTGAGCGGCGTGCCGTGCTGGCTGGAGGCCAGCGCGCCGGTGGCGATGGCGGCGACCAGCATGAAGAACGAGCCGATCAGCGTGTAGATGACCAGCCGCGTCGTCGCCCGCACCCGGTCGGGCCCGCCCCAGATCCCCGAGAGGAAGTAGAACGGGATGAGCATCAGATCGAAGAAGGCCACGAACAGGGCGAGGTCCTGGGCGCAGAAGGCGCCGAGCACGGCGCTCTCGGCCAGCCCGAAGTGGAAGAAGAAGACCTTCGGGCGGTCCCACTCGTGGGCCGAGGCCCACAGCAGGGCGGCGCAGAAGATGATCGTCGTCGTCATGATCAGCGCGACGTTCAGCCCGTCCAGCCCGAGCTTGTAGTGGATCCCCAGCGCCGAGATCCACACCTTGTCGGTGACGAACTGCAGACCGACGTGGCCGGCCTCAAAGCGCGCCAGGAAGCTGATGGCCAGGCCCACCGTGATCGCGCTCCACACCACGGCGGCGCGCCCGGCCAGTCGCGCCGGCAGCAGCGCTGAGAGCAGCGACAGCGCGAGCGGGACCCAGATGAGAATCGAGAGCGTCATGTGGCGGAGATGAGGAAGTAGAGGGCCATGCCGGAGATGCCGACGAGGATGGCCGCCGCGTAGTAACGCAGGTAGCCGGTCTGGGCGCGGCGCACCGCGGCCGAGGCGGCACGCACAACCCCGGTGGTGCCCCCGGTGATCCCGCCGGCGATGACGCCCCGCTCGAGCACCGACTCGTTGAAGCGACCCAGCCACTGCGTCGGGCGGACGACGAGCAGGTCGATGAGCTCGTCGAAGTACCACTTGTTGTAGAGGAAGGTGTGCAGCCGCGGGAGCCGCGCCTGCAGCGCCGCCGACGTGCCGGGCTTGAGCACCCAGGTTCGGTAGGCGATCGCGATGCCCGCAACGGCGATGAGCGCGCCGATGATCAGCCCGATCCACTCGGGTCCGGTGCCGGCCTCCAGGTTGTAGAGCGGCGAGGTGGCGAACGTCGGCTCCAGGAACTTGGTGAGCGCGTCGTCGACGCCGGGGATCTGCAGCGCTCCGCCGATCACCGCCAGCACCGCCAGCCCGCTCATGGCGACACGCATCGGCCAGTCACGCTCGGCGATGTGGTGATCGACGCCCGGGAAGCCCACGTCGGTGTCCTCGGCCTCGCCCGTCTGCGGATTGGTGGGGACGTCGTGATGGACGAGGTGGCCGTGCTCGAGCTCGCGGGCCTCCTCGCAGGGCTCGCCCCAGAAGGCGCGGAAGATCATCCGGAAGGTGTAGATCCCGGTCATCAGCGCGCCGACATAGCCGAGGATGCCGAGGATCTCAAACCCCCCGCCGCGGTTGTTCAGATAACCGATGATGTCGTCCTTGGACAGCCAGCCTGAGAACGGGGGAAGCCCCGACAGGGCGAGGCCGCCCACCATGAAGGCCAGGAAGGTGAACGGCAGCGCCTTGCGAAAGCCGCTCATCCGGTTCAGCGACTGCTCGCCGCCCATGGCGCTGATGATCGAGCCGGCGGCCATGAACAGCAGCGCCTTGAAGAAGGCGTGGGTCATGAGGTGAAACAGGCCCGCTGAATAGGCGCCCACCGAGACGCCCATGATCATGTAGCCGATCTGAGACATCGTCGAGTAGGCGATCACGCGCTTCAGATCGGTCTGGACGATGGCGATGGTGGCGGCGATGAGCAGCGTGAGGCAGCCGACGATCGCGCCCACGTCGGCGGCGGTGGTGGCGATCTCGAAGAACGGGTGCATGCGCGCGATGAGGTACACGCCGGCGGTCACCATGGTGGCGGCGTGGATCAGTGCCGAGACGGGGGTGGGGCCCTCCATGGCGTCGGGCAACCATGTGTGCAGCGGAACCTGGGCGGACTTGGCAAAGGCTCCGACGAGCAGCAGCAGGCAGCCCGCCACCAGGTCGGTGCTGTTGTGACTGAAGACGTGGGGGGCGGCGGCGAACGCCTTCTGGAAGTCGAGGGTGTGGGTGTGGCGGAGGATGAAGAACGTGCCCAGGACCAGCCCGACGTCGCCGAGCACGTTGATGACGAAGGCCTTGAAGCCCGCCTTGGTGGCCGTGGAGCGCCGGTACCAGAAGGAGATGAGCAGGTAGGACGCGGCGCCGACGAAGGCCCACCCGACGATGAGCAGCAGGAAGTTGCCCGCCAGCACCAGCAGCAGCATCGAGAAGACGAAGAAGTTGAGGTAGGCGAAGTACCGGCTGTAGCCGCGGTCTGACTTCAGGTAGGCGATCGAGTACATGTGGATGAGGGTCGAGACCCCCGAGACCACCAGTGCCATGAAGATCGACAGCGGGTCCACCAGGATCGATAGCTGGGCGTCGACGCCGACGGTGACGTCGTAGTCCCACAGCTTCGAGGTCAGTTCCCGGTGGCTGGTCGGGTCGCCCAGCAGCGAGAACAGCGCGCCGAGCGAGGCCGCGAAGGCCAGTGCGATGGCCAGCGTCGCCAGCCACCCGGCGCTGGTGCCGGGCAGGCGCTTGTAGCTGAGCGCGATCAGGATCGTCCCCACCAGGGGGAAGAGCAGGATCAGCCAGCCAAAGGTGGTTGCGCTCACGCCCGCGTCACCCGTTGAGCTCGTTGAGGTCGTCCACGTTGACCGGTAGCTGGCGCCGGTAGATGGCCACGATGAGGCCGAGCCCCACCGTCACCTCGCAGGCGGCCACCACCATCACGATCAGCGCGAAGATCTGGCCGTCCTCGTGGCCCCACATGCGCGAGAAGGCGACGAGCGCGAGGTTGCCGGCGTTGAGCATCAGCTCCAGGCAGAGCAGGATGACCAGCGGGTTGGGGCGGGTGATGACCCCGACGGCGCCGATGCAGAAGATGAGGGCCGAGACGGTGAGGTACCAGCCGATCGCCATCTACCAACCCCCCTCGCCCTTCTCGCCCGAGCCCGATCCAGTCCCAGACCCAGAGCTGCCGACGCCCGCGGGTGGTGAGGTCTGCGCGCCGATCGGCTCGGTCTGCTCGTGAGCGTCGGTGGTGGTCCCGGCCCCCTCGCGGAAGCCCGCGGCTTCGGCCATGGTGCCGGTGAACACCGAGCGCGGGAAGTGCAGGGTCGCCTCGAACGCGTCGTCGGGCTCCAGGCCGCGACGGCGGCGCGCCAGCACGACCGCGCCGATCGCTGCCACCAACAGCAGCAGCGAGGCGATCTCGAACGGGAACAGGTACGTGGTCAGGAACAGCGTGCCGATGTGCTGGGGCGTGCCGAATCCGGGGACGTAGGGGGCACCCTCGGACGAGATGCCTTTCAGCGCCGTGCCGAGCATGGCGATGCACAGCTCAATTGCCACCGCCAGCCCGAACAGCGGCGCCAGGAACCGCAGCGAGTTACCGGGGCGATGCAGGGGGGTGTCGGCGCCGCCGATGTAGGCCACCACGAACACGTAGAGCACCATCACCGCGCCGGCGTAGACGATCACCTGGGCAGCGGCCACGAACTCGGCGCGCAGCAGCAGGAACAGCGCCGCCAGCGCGATCAGGTGACACACCAGCGAGAGCACGCTGTAGAAGGGGTTGCGGATGATGACGACGCCAATGGCTCCGGCCAGGGCGCCGATCGCGGCGATGAAGAAGAGGACCGCGCTCACTCCCCCTCCCTTCGCAGCGGGGTGCGCTCGACGGCCTCGGACAGCAGCATCTCCTTGGTGAAGATGAGGTCCGAGCGCGTGTAGTCCGACATCTCGTAGTCGTGGCCCATCGTGATCGCGTCAAACGGGCACGCCACTTCGCAGTAGCCGCAGAAGATGCAGCGGCTGAGGTTGATCTCGTACACCGCGGCGTAGCGCTCGCCGGCCGACACGCGGTTCTCCGGCGTGTTCTCGGCGGCGACGACGCGGATGCAGTCAGCGGGACAGGCGGCGGCGCACAGCGAGCAGCCGACGCACTTCTCCAGTCCGGTGTCCTCGAAACGGTGCAGCTTGTGGCGGCCGCGGAAGCGCGGGTAGACCGGGGTCTTCTCCTCCGGGTACTGGATCGTGGTTGGCCCCTCGACGATCCGGGCGAACGTCGTCTTGAGGCCGCGCAGGGTCTCGCCGAAGATTCGGTAGGCGCCGCGCACCGGGCCCGCGCCCGGGCTGCGGATGACCTCAATGACGTCTGAGCCGGGGTTGTAGGGGGTCATGTGAGCCTCCCGTGTTCGAAGCGCGCAGCGGTCATGACACCACGACGATGGCCGTGACCAGCAGGTTGAGGGTCGCCAGCGGCAGCAGGACCTTCCAGCCGAAGGACATCAGCTGGTCGTAGCGCAGGCGCGGCAGCGTGGCGCGGATCCAGATGAAGAAGGTGATGACCAGCATCATCTTCACGATGACCACGATGGGATCGACCCAGCCCGGAGGATGGATCCCGAACGGCATCAGCCAGCCTCCGAGGAACAGCGTCGTCGCCAGCCCGGAGACGACGATGACATTGGCGTACTCGGCGAACTGGTAGGCCACGAAGGCCATGCCGCCGTACTCGGTGAAATAGCTCCCCACCAGTTCGGCGTCGGCGATGACGACGTCGAACGGCGCGCGGTTGGTCTCGGCGAACGACGCCGTCATGAAGATGAGAAAGCCCGCGAACTGCGGGATGACGTACCACATGCCCTCCTGGGCATGGACGATGCCCGGTCAAGGAGAGCGTCCCCGCGGTGATGATCACGCCGACGAGGGCCAGCGACTGCGAGACCTCGTAGGAGATGAGCTGCGCGGCGCCGCGCATTGCGCCCAGGAACGAGTACTTCGAGCCCGAGGCCCAGCCCCCCAGCATGATCCCGTAGAAGGAGATGCCGCCGAACGCGAACACGTACAGCGGCCCGATCGAGACGTCGATGCCGTAGAGGCCGATGGGGCGCCCGAAGATGCTCTGCACGTCCCCGAAGGGCAGCAGTGCCATCGAGGCCACGGCGGTGAGGATCGCGATCATCGGCGCGATGCGGTACAGCGAGGTCACCGCGGTCGCCGGGCGGAACGGCTCCTTGACCGCGAGCTTGACGGCCTCGGCCAGCGGCTGGATGAGGCCGTAGGGGCCGACGCGGTTGGGTCCGTAGCGGCCCTGGAAGCGTCCCAGCAGCTTGCGCTCGTAGACGATGATGATCGGCAGCACGGCGAAGATCACGCCGAAGATCACGATGGCCTTGATGATCTGGATCCACCAGGGCTCGATCAGGTTGACGTCCGCCATCACCAGGCTCACGGCTTGATCACCTGGATTTCGATCCGCCCGCCCCGGTCAGGATGTTGGCCGACTGAATCGACAGCCCGTCGGCGAGGAAGGCGCTGCCGGCCGGGACCGCCGAGCGTACGAAGGCCTTGGCGGCCAGGCGGGTGCCGTTCTGGGCGACGACGACCTCCTCACCGTGCAGCACGCCCAGGCGCTGGGCGTCCTCGGGCGACAGCTCGACCTGCTGCTCGGGGATGAGGAACTTCAGCGCCGGGGAGATCTCGCACTCGGGCGCGGCCCAGATCGGCCGGTAGGTCCCCAGGCGCAGGTGGCCGTTGGGCGACGCCGCGCCGGCCCACGCGTCGGACGACACAGGCCCTGCCGACGCGTCAGGCGGCGAGGTCTCGGCGCTGAGCGCCATGGACTGGGCCTCGGGGCGCTCGGGCCAGCGCACTCCGCGCCCGCCGATCTCCTCGAGCGTCAGCCCCGCGTAGAACGGCACCGCCGCCACCAACTGCGCGAAGGCGTCCTCGGCGCGCTCGCACGCCGGTGTCCAATCCGCACGCCGCGGCGATCTCGGTCAGCACCCACCAGCCGGCGCGGACCTCGCCGGGATAGGCGATCGCGATCCGCTGGCGCTGCAGCCGGCCGTCGGGGTGCACGAGCGTGCCCTCCTTCTCGGCGTACGACTCGGCGGGGAAGATGACGGTGGCGTGCTCGGCCAGACCCTCGGTCAGCACCGACGCGTGGGCGACGACGAGCGCGGCGGAGCGCATCGCGCGCTCCCAGAGCCCGCGGTTGGGCGCGTCGCGCACCGGGTCGGTGCCGAACAGGTGAAGCGCGGTGATCTCGCCGGCGGCCGCGGCCTCACCGATCCCGGTGGCGTTGAGGCCGGGGGTCGTCACGGCGGCGTAGTCCGGGACCGGCATCTGGCACGACACCGGCCTCGCGCAGGCCACGCCCGTTGGCCCCCGCGGGCAGCGCCAGCAGCCCGGCGCCCTCGCGCCCGGCCAGTCCGAGGCGGCGGGCGATGCGGACCAGCGTCGCCGCCGCGGCGGCGCCGACGCGCTCGCCGAAGATGATCACCACGTCCTCGCCGCCGTCGCGCAGCAGTGCCGCCAGGGCGGCCGATCTCCTCGGCGACGTCGGTGGCGCCGTCCAGCGCGCGCTCCAGCGCGGCCGCGAAGGGGGCGTCGGCGCCGGGCGCGTAGCGGATGCTGGCGGTGGCGTTGGCCTCCAGCGCCGTGGGCCGCGCCGTGGCGATCGCCAGCTTGACGCCGTTGCGGCGCACGCCCTTGCGGATGCGCAGGTCGAGGATCGGTGAGTCGTCGCGCGGGTCACAGCCGAACAGCAGCACGGTGTGAGCGAACTCGATGTCGGGGACTGTGGCTCCGAGCTCGGGGGCGGCCAGCGCCCGGGCCACGTCGACGGGAATCGGAGAACCGGTCGCTCCGGAGCCCCGCGAGTCGATGTCCGAGCTCTGCAGCGCCTCGCGGCTGAGGCGCTGGAGGAGGAAGCCCTCCTCGTTGGAGGCCTGCCCGCCGACGAGCGTGCCGACGCGGCCCGCGTGGCGCGCCAGTCCCGCCGCGGTCTGCAGCGCGCGCTCCCAGGAGACCTCGCGCAGCTCGTCGCCGTCGCGCACCAGCGGCCGGGTGATGCGATCGTCGACGTGGATCGCCTGGTAGGCGAAGCGGCCCTTGTCGCACAGCCAGCCGTCGTCGACGTCCTCGTTGCCGTTGAATTCACGAGACAGGACACGCACCACGCGCTCGTCGCGGACGGTGAAGGTGACGTTGCACTGCGAGGAGCACAGCGTGCATACGCCGGCGGCGCTCTCGTTGTCCCACGGGCGCGCGCGGAAGCGGTAGGGCTGGGAGGTGAGCGCGCCCACCGGGCACAGCTCGATGATGTTGCCGCTGAACGGCGCGACGTAGGGGTGACCGTCGTGGGTGCCGACGAACGTGTGGGCGCCGCGCTCGGTGAAGATGAGCTGGTAGTCCTCGGCGATCTCCTGGCGAGAAGCGCACGCAGCGGTAACAGAGGATGCAGCGTTCCCGGTCGATGGCGACGAGCGGCGACAGCGCCAGCGGCTTCTCGAAGTGGCGCTTGGGCTCGATGAAGCGGCTGCGGCCGAGACCCCAGCCGAAGGTGATGTCCTGCAGCGGGCACTCGCCCCCCTTGTCGCAGACCGGGCAGTCGAGCGGATGGTTGACGAGCAGGAACTCCACCACCGCGTTCTGGGCCTTGCGCACGCGTTCGGTCTGGGTGTGGACGACCATGCCGTCCTTGACCGGGGTCGAGCAGCTCGTCTGCAGCTTCGGGATGCCCTCGACCTCGACCAGGCACATGCGGCACGCGCCGACGGGCTGGCCGAGCTTGGGCTCGTAGCAGAAGTAGGGGATCTCGACGTCGCCCTGCTTGGCGGCGTCGACGAGCATGGCGCCCTCGATGGCCTGCACCTCGCGGCCGTCGATGGTCAGCTGAATGGTCTTGCGCTCTGGACGTGGCATCGGCGGGCGTGGGGTCAGTGGACGGGGATGGGACCGGCGTGCTCGTCGGCCACCCCGAGCGCGACGACGTCTTCGCAGCGCCGCGCCCTCGGCGCGCTCGCGCGCCGCCTCGATCTCTGCCTCGAGCTCGGCGCGGAACTTTGCCACCATCGAGCCGATCGGCATCGCCATGGCGTCGCCGAGCACGCACAGGCAGTTGCCGATGATCTGCTCCTGGACCGAGGCCATGATGTCGAGGTCCATGGGCGTCGCCTCGCCGGTGTAGATCCGCTGGACCATCTTGTGGGTCCAGTTGGTCCCCTCGCGGCACGGGACGCACTTGCCGCACGACTCGTGGGCGTAGAACTTGGCCACCTTGAGCATGGTGTCCAGGATCCGCCGCGACTCGTCGGCGATGATGATGGCGCCGGAGCCGAGCATCGTGCCCGCCTTGGCCATCGAGTCGAAGTCGTAGGGGACGTCGAGGTCGTCGCCGGTGAGCACCGGCGAGCTGGACCCGCCGGGGAACCAGAACTTGACCTTCTTGCCGCTGGGCGGGCCACCCGCGAGGCCGTAGATGATCTCCCGTGACGGGATCCCCAGCTCGATCTCGTAGTTGCCGGGGCGCTTGACGTCGCCGGAGATGGAGACCAGCTTGGTCCCGGTCGAGGTCTCGGTGCCGATCTTGGCGTACTCGTCGCCGCCCATCCGCATGATGTACGGGACGGTGGAGAGCGTCTCGACGTTGTTGATGAGCGTCGGTCCGGCGTAGAGACCCTCGATCGCCGGGAACGGGGGCTTGAGCCGCGGGTTGCCGCGCTTGCCCTCCAGCGAGTCCAGCAGGCCGGTCTCCTCGCCGCAGATGTAGGCGCCGGCGCCGCGGTGCAGCACGAGCGACATCGGTGAAGTCAGAGCCGAGGATCCGCTCGCCCAGATAGCCGGCGTTGGCGGCCTCGGCGATCGCTGCCTCCAGGATGTCGGCCTGGAGCTGGTACTCGCCGCGGATGTAGATGAACGACTTGTTGATGCCCCCGGCGTAGGCGGCGATGGCGATCCCCTCGATGAGCGCGTGCGGGATCTTCTGCATCAGCTCGCGGTCCTTGAAGGTGCCCGGCTCGGACTCGTCGGCGTTGCAGACCAGGTACTTGACCATGTCGCCGTGGGGCAGGAACGAGATCTTGCGCCCCATCTGGAATCCGGCGCCGCCGCGGCCGCGGATGCCCGACTCCATGATCTGGGTCAGGACGTCCTCGGGCGTCATGGTCAGCGCCCTGCGCAGCATCTCGTAGCCGCCGCGGCGCTCGTAGACGTCCAGGGTGTTCAGCCCCGGCTCGTCGATGCGGTCGAAGAGGATCGGCTTCATGTCTCGCTCTGGTCGTGAGGGGATGGCGTCTCGCCGCCCGCGTTGGGGTCCGCCGAGCGGCGGTAGCGCAACTGCTTGTCGGGCAGGACCGGCCGGCCGGCGGCGAGGTCCTCGACGATCCGCTCGGCGTCGGCGAGCTCCAGCGGACCGACGTACTCGCCGTTGACCGATGCCATCGGCCCGATGTCGCACGCGCCCAGGCATTCGAAGGAGCGCACGTCGATGTCCTGGTCCTCGGCCGCCGCGGCCATCGCGTCGTAGAACTCGTCGGCGCCGAGGATCGAGCAGGAGATGTTCGTGCACACGAACACGTCGTTTGAGTGCTTGGGCTCGCAGCTCGAACATGTCGTAGAAGCTCGCGACCGAGGTCAGGTAGGCGGGGGTGAGGCGCATGACCGCGGCAACCTGCTCGATGGCCTCCGGTGAGCACCAGCCGTGCACCGCCTGGGCGGCATGCAGCGCCGGGATCGCCGCCGAGCGGCGGTCGGGGTACTTGGCCATGGACGCCTCGATCTCTCGGCGCAGCTCCTCCGGGACCGGGGTGGTGGCCGGGTCGGGGATGACCGCGGGGTCCTTGGTGAGGTCGACGGCGTCGTCCCAGCCGGGCACGCGCGAGCCATGGCCGAAGCGCGGAACCAGGCGTGACAGCGAGCCGAGCGGGTCGCGGTGCTCGCCGTGGCGCTCGGAGAGCTCGTCGTTGAGGTCGGCCGGATGGTGGTCGCGGTAGCTCATCGGTCGATGCCGCCCAGGATCGGGTCGAGCATGGCCAGGGTGGCGATCAGGTCGGCCAGGTAGCTGTCGCGGACCATCGGGGCCAGCGCCTGGAGGTTGACGAAGCTCGGGTCGCGCATGTGCACGCGGGCCGGCTTGGCCGAGCCGTCGGCGCGCACGAAGCAGCCCAGCTCGCCGCGGGGGCCCTCGATCGGGTAGTAGGCCTCGCCCGGCGGGACGCGGAAGCCCTCGGTGACGAGCTTGAAGTGGTGGATCAGCGCCTCCATCGAGGTGGCCAGCTCGTGGCGCGGCGGCAGCGCGACCTTGCGGTCGGTGGTGATGTAGGGCCCCTCGGGCAGGCCCTCCAGCGCCTGGCGTGATGATCTTCACCGACTCGTAGATCTCGGCGTGGCGCACCCGGTAGCGGTCGTAGTTGTCGCCGACGGTGCCGACCGGGATCTTGAAGTCGAAGTGGTCATAGCTGGAGTACGGGGCCGCCTTGCGCAGGTCCCACGGGTTGCCGGCGGCGCGCAGCAGCGGGCCGGTGACGCCGAGCTAGAGCAGCGTCTTCTGCGTCCAGCGGGCACACGTGCCGTGCAGCCGCTCGAAGCACGATCTGGTTCTTCTCCAGCAGGTCGGCGTACTGGTCGGCGCGGGTGGGCATCTCGGCCAGGAACGTGCGCAGCTTGGCGGCGAAGCCGCGCGGGATGTCCTCCATCACGCCGCCGACCTGGATGTAGCGCGTGTGCATCCGCTGGCCCGGAGGACATCTCGAACAGGTCGAGGATCTTCTCGCGCTCGCGGAAGCAGTACCAGAACATCGAGATCGCGCCGAGGTCCAGCGCGCTCGTGCCCAGCCACACCAGGTGGGACATGATCCGGTTGAGCTCGAGGTGGATGACGCGCAGGTACTGCGCCCGCGGCGGCACCTCGACGTCGAGCGAGCGTCTCCACGGCGCCGCAGAAGGCCATCGCGTTGAAGTAGTAGGCCAGGTAGTCCATCCGCTCGACCACCGGGATGACCTTCCAGTAGGACTTGTCCTCGGCGGTCTTCTCGATCCCGGTGTGGACGTAGCCGATGATCGGCTTGATGTCGCGGACCACCTCGCCCTCCAGCGTGGCCAGCAGCCGCAGCACACCGTGGGTGGCGGGGTGGTGCGGGCCGATGTTGAGCGTGAGCAGCTCGTGGGTCTCGCCCTGCCCGGCCGGCTCGGCCGAGTAGGTGATCGACTCCTCGCGCTTGCGGTAATCGGCGGTGTCGAGCGCCATTGCCACTGCTCCACTTCCCGTAGGCGTTCTCTTCGTTGTAGGTGAAGAGCACGGGCTCGCCGCCGACCGGGAAGTCGCGTCGCTGGGGGAAGCCCTCGAAGTCCTCGGGCATGAGGATCCGCCGCATGTCCGGATGACCCTCGAAGACGACGCCGAACATGTCGTACACCTCGCGCTCGGGGTACTCGGCGCCGGGGAACAGGCCCGGTCGCGGTGGCGATGCGCGGGTTGTCGGTGTGCACGCGGGCCTTGACCGTGATCCGGTCGACGTTCTGCATGTCCAGCAGCTCGTAGAGCACGCCCAGCCGGGGCTCGTCGGGGTAGTAGTCGACGCCGTGCAGGCTGGCCAGGAAGCTGTAGCCCTTCGCGATGCAGCGAGGTGAGGACCTCGATCACGTGCGCCGGATGGACCAGCAGCACCGCGCGATCGCCCCGCCCGAAGTCGGTGCCGAGGATCGACTCTGCGTTGCGGTCGCGGAGTGCGTGGGCCGTCAGCTCGAGCCCGGTGGCGTCAGGCACCGGCGGTGTCCCCTCCCGGGAACACGTTGATCGCCGCATCGCCGCCGCTGGAGCTGCGTTCCGTCGGGCGACTACTTCCTCGGTGCCGACCGCGTCGTAGCGCTCCCGCCAGCCATCGCGCTCGGTGCCGTGGATCTTCTCGCGCAGGCGCAGGATGCCGTGCATCAGCGCCTCGGGCCGCGGCGGGCAGCCGGGCACGTGCACGTCGATCGGCAGGAACTTGTCGGCGGGCACGAGCGCATAGTTGTTGAACACGCCCATCGACGAGCAGCACGCGCCCATCGAGATGGCCCAGCTGGGCTCGAGCATCTGGTCGTAGATGCGGCGGATGACCGGGGCCATCTTCACCGACACCCGGCCCGAGAGGATGAGCAGGTCCGCCTGGCGCGGACTGGCCCAGAAGGCCTCCCAGCCGAACCGGGCGACGTCGACGCGCGCGCCGACGATCGACATCATCTCGATCGCGCAGCAGGCCAGCCCGAAGGTCAGCGGCCAGATCGAGTTGCCCTGCGACCACGCCACCGCCTTCTCCACCGTGGTGGTGAGGACGCTCTCCTTGACGTAGCGCTCCAGCGCCTCGCCCTCCAGGTCGCCGCGCAGCATGTCGCGGGCCTGCAGCTGGCGCGCGCGGAAGTCCGCCGGCGCCGCGGCGGCGGGGCCGAGCGGCTCTCGCTTTATTTCCATTCCAGGGCTCCTCGCCGCCAGACGTACACGAACGCCACCATGAGCAGGAGCGACGAAGACGACCGTCTCGCTCAGGGCGAAGGTGCCGAACGCGCGCAGCTGGACTGCGATCGGGTACAGGAAGATGACCTCGATGTCGAACAGGATGAACAGCATCGCGATCAGGTAGAAGCTGATCCCGAAGCGGAACCCGCGCTGGATCTCCGAGGGCAGACCGCACTCGTACGGGGTGGTCTTGCTCTGCTGGCGATGCGTCCCGCGCACGCCGGTGAAGAGGTTGAGAACTCCGAAGAGACCGCCTACGGCGGCGCCGAGCAGGAGGAAGACGATCGCCGGCAGATAGCTTCGAAGCACAGATCCTCTTATATCACCGACGTAGGGAAGCTTGTAACACATTGTTACTTAGTGCGAAATGCGGCTATCTACTCCGTGCGTTTCTGGCCATACCTGGTGATCTCGGCAAGTTACGCCATAACGCGGATACCCACGTGAGCGTCCGGTGAAGTCGTTCATCTCGTGGTGGGGGTGCTGTGCATCGTGCTCGTCGGCGGCGCGGGGCTGTGGGGCGCGTGGTGCTGGTACCGCGTGCGGCGCAGCGCGCTGTTCTGGTGGCTGCTGCGCGCCGGGCAGGTGGCGGTGGTGCTCGAGGCGGCGCTCGGCGGTGTGCTGCTGCTGATGGGCCGCAAGGAATCGAGCCTGCATCTGATCTACGGCCTGCTGCCGCTGGGGATCTCGTTCGTGGCCGAGCAGCTGCGGATCGCCTCGGCCCAGATGGTGTTGGACTCGCGTGGGTTCGCGTCCGACGCCGAGGTGGGCCGGCTGCCCGAGGCCGAGCAGCGGGTGGTGGTGGTGTCGATCCTCCAGCGTGAGCTGGGCGTGATGGTGCTCGCCGCGCTGGTGATCCTCGTGCTGCTGATCCGCGCTGCGGGCACCGGCGGCTGAGCTTGGACCCCCCGGCGTCGGCACCTCTGGTTGCCGCCGTAGGAGGACGATCGCGCTGTTGTTTTGAGTACTGCGGTGGCGAACGTCGCACAAGCCGGCGCCGGGGGTGGGCATACCTTCGCCACGTGCCCCGCCGGTCCTGCAACGGTCAGTGCACGACCAGCGTGCCGTACGTCCCGAGCGCGTCATCAGACAGGATCGAGGAAGCCATCAGGTAGCGGCCGGGCCCGAGCGCTGCGTCGAGCTCCTCGGTCTGGCCGGGGCCGATCGGCTTGGTCGCCGCCTCGGCCCGGCCGTCGAGGCTGATCACGAGGTTGTGGGTCAGCCGCCCGTAGTTGTGGACGAAGATCGTCAGCAGGCCGGTCTGCGCCCGGATGTCCTGGGGCGTGACGCGATACTCGTTGAGCGCGATCTGCAGCGTGCGCCCGGTGCCGACCGTCGTGGTGTGGCCGCACGCGGTCACGGCGAGCGACCCGAGCACGGCGGCGAGCAGCAGGCGGGGAGGGCGACTCGTACGCACGGCGTCCCGATTATGATCCTGCCCGATGAGCCGGTTGGCGAAGATCCTGGCGCTCGGGACGGCTGCGGTGGCGGTGGCTGTCGCGACCGCCGCCTGCGGCACCCAGCACATCGCGGTCCCCAAGAGCCGAGGCGCAGCTGCACAGCGGGGCGGTCCTGTTCTAGGAGCGCTGCTCGGGCTGCCACACGCTCTCCTACGCGGGCGCCAACGGTTCGGCGCCGAACATCCGCACCGCGCAGGCGACCAGCGGCCCGAACTTCAACATCCGCTGCGAGCGGCCCATCGACCGCGTCCTGTACGCGATCGAGAACGGCGGCTTCTCCGGCGCCTACATGCCGCAGAACATCGTCGTCGGCAAGGACGCGCTCGACGTGGCCAAGTTCGTCGCCACCTACGCCGGCCGTCAGGCGCCCAAGCTGACGGGCGTCACCCCGTGCCAGTCGAAGGCGATCGGCCAGCTGCCGGTCAACAGCCAGTGACCCGGCACCCGTAGCGGAGGCGCGCCAGTGCTCGACATCAGGCTGATCCGCCGCGACCCCGACGCCGTGCGCGCGGCGCTCGGCCGTCGTGGAGCCGGTGCGGCCGCCACGGTCGACCGCGTGCTGGAGCTCGACGAGCGCTGGCGCGCCTGACCACCGAGCTCGAGCAGCTGCGCTCTGAGCAGAACGCGGCCAGCAAGGCGCTGCAAGGGCGCCCCGAGCACCGAGCAGCGCGAGCAGCTGGCGGCGCTGGCGGCGCGCGGGCGCGCGCTGTCGCGATGACGAGACGCAGCTGCGCGCCGAGCGCGACGACCGCGCTGCGCTCGCTGCCCAACCTGCCGTCCGGACGACGCTCCGGCCCAGGACACCGTCCTGCGGGAGGTCGGCGAGGGCGAGCCAAGACCGGCCGCGACCACCTGGAGCTGGCCGGACCGCGTATCGACATGGAGCGCGGCGCGCGGCTGTCGGGCTCGCGCTTCGCCTACCTGCGCGGCGAGCTGGTGCTGCTGGAGCTGGCGCTCGTCGCGTTACGCGATGGAGAAGCTCGGTCGGCGAGGGCTTCGAGCCGGTGATCCCGCCGGTGCTGGTCCGCGAGCAGGCGCTGTACGGGACCGGGATGCTTCCCCGACACCGAGCAGCAGATCTACCACCTGCCCGACGACGACCTGTACCTGGTCGGCACCTCCGAGGTCGCGCTGGCCTCGCTGCACGCCGACGAGATCCTCGCCGCCGACGAGCTGCCGCTGCGCTACGCCGGCTTCTCGAGCTGCTTCCGGCGCGAGGCCGGCGCGGCCGGCAAGGACACGCGCGGGATCTTCCGCGTGCACCAGTTCGACAAGGTCGAGATGTTCAGCTTCGTCGAGCCCGACGCGGCCGGCGACGAGCACCAGCGCCTGCTGGCGATCGAGGAGTCGATCATGCAGCGACCTCGAGATCCCCTACCGGGTGGTGGCGATCGCGTCGACGACCTCGGCGCCTCGGCGGCGATGAAGTACGACATCGAGGCGTGGCTGCCCGGGCAGGGCCGCTACCGCGAGCTGACCTCGACCTCGAACACCACCGACTACCAGGCGCGGCGACTCGACATCCGCTACCGCCCGGCCGAAGCCGCCGGCCGGCCGGCCCACGTCGCCACGCTCAACGGGACCGCGGTCGCGGTCGGGCGGACGATCATCGCGCTGCTGGAGAACGGTCAGCAGCGAGGACGGCTCGGTGCGCTGCCGGCGTTGGCCGGTCCGCGCTGGCGGCGCTGCGGCGCGCCCGCGGTGCCTGGCGCGCACGCGCCACGCCGGCGACCGCTCGTACGACGCTCCGGCCTGACGGAACGCGGCTGGCGCCGAGCTAGCGGATCGCGCCGCACGCGGCACGATCTTGCTGCTGCGCAGACCGGTCGCTCGCGGCCCGCGACGCGGGCGGTCGTCCTCGAGCACGACCAGCGCGGCCCGCGGCGGCCCGCAGGTGGCGATCCGGGCCCGCATCCGGACACCGAAGGTGTTCCAGGGGCGGACGAAGCTCGCGGGTCATCTCGGCCTCGTGGCCCTGCGGCGGCCTGGGCGATCGCGGCGGCGAAGCCGGTACGGCCCTGGCCGTCTCGGCGTCGGCCGGGACCAGCAGCTCGGCACCGGGCGTGTCGATCGCGTCCTCCTCGGTCACGCCCAGCAGCGCTGGGCCTCACGGGACATGCGCCTGGACCAGCAGGCGCGAGTCGACGACGAGGAAGGCGTCCTGATCGGTCGGGACCGCGTCCTCGCGCGTCTCGAGCAGCAGCCCGAGCCCGCACGCGGTGCACACCCGCGCCGGTGGGCGGCGGCGGCAGCGCCGCTGGGCGACGGTGCGGCGCAGTGGCCGCAGAACCAACGCCAAGCTGACGGTGGAGTCGAGGCCACCTTCGACGAGTCTCAGTGCCGGTCTTTGGCATCAGTTGCGACGTCGATACATGGACGCAACGCGAGCTGATCCCGTTCCCCTGAGTTATCACACTCCGCGGTCGTCCGCGACGGACAGTCGCTACTGAGACCGGCGATCAGACTCCGACCGCAAGGATCCTCAAGCGGTTCTGCGCTGGTTTGGACAGCAACGCATGCGCAACGGAGAGGGGGGGATTCGAACCCCCGAACGAGGTTAACCCCCGTTACGCGATTTCCAGTCGCGCCCGTTCAGCCGCTCCGGCACCTCTCCGAGGCAGCGGGCAGGGTAGCGTGGCGCTCGGTTTCCGAGCCGGTTCCTGCGTGACCGCGGGCACGGTCGGTCAGATCTGCCATGTGCCGTCGCGCAGCAGCGGGACCTCGTCGCCGTCTCGGCCAGAAATCCGGTGATCGACGACCTCGTCGCTGCCGATCATGAAGTCGGTGTGGATACGCTGCGACGTTGGCGCGCTGCGTCGGTCGGCGACTCGGCCAGGCGACGCCCACTGATAGCCGTGGCCCGAGGGCGATGTGGCTGGCCGCGTTCTCGTCCAGCAGCGTGTCGAAGAACACCGTCTCCAGCGGGCCGATCCGGCCCTCGCGGTCGACCAGCGCGACCTCGCCGAGGCGCGCCGCGCCCGTCGTCGGCGTCCGATCAGTCCGCGGAGCACCTCGGCGCCCTGCGTCGGCGTCGATCGTGGACCGCGCGGCCGCCCTCGAAGCGGACCTTGAGCCCGGTGATCGTGGTCCCGGAGGTGAACAGCGGCTTGGTCGCGGTGACGGTCGCCGTCGACCCGCTCGGGGTCGGGCGTCGTGAACACCTCCTCGGTGGGGAGGTTCGGGCTGATGCTCGATCCCGCTCGGCGGTCTGCGAACTCGGCCGGCGAGCCAGGTGCTGGAGGGCAGCAGGCCGATGGTCAGGTCGGTCCCCGGGCCCCACGAACCGGATGCGCGTCGAGCCGCAGGTCGTTGAGCGCGTCGGCTGACGCGCGTGAGCTCGCGCGAGCCGGCTCTCCCAGCCGGCGACCGGGTCGGGCTCGTCGAGCCGGGCAGATGTGCGCGATCTCTGCCCACAGCCGGTCCAGCGCGGCCGCGCGGCTCCAGCCGCGGATAGACCAGCGACGCCCACGCCGGCGTCGGGCACGGCACGATCGTCCAGTTGGTGGTGCGCATCGTTGAGGACCGTCATCGCCTCGGCGACCCGCGGCAGCCAGTCGAGGCCGATCAGCTCGGGGTCGACGTCGTCGAGCGCGTGCGGCGCCACCGGTCCCGACAGCGAGATCCGCGCGGCCGCGGTGCTCGCCCAGCGCCAGGACCCGCTCGCCCATCCACGGTGGGACGTAGCTCAGGGTGTCGCGTCGGCGTTGCAGTGCCCGGGCGCGCTTGAAGTACACGTCGAACACGCTGAGGTCGACGAACTTGGCGCCGGCCGCGTAGGCGGCCTCGGCGATCGCCCGGGCCATCGGCTCCTTGCCCGGCTCCGAGGACGATCGCGACGATCTGGCCGGGCTGCACATTGGCGCCGAAGCCGGACCGCGAGCTCGGCCATCGCTGTCGTGTACTGCTCTGCATCCGTCATCCACACATCATTCCGAATCTGTGCCGGTCGCGGCGGCGCCACCCTCTCGCGCGAGCAGGATCCCAGGGTTGAGGATCCCCGCCGGGTCGAGCGTGCGCTTGACCGCGCGCAGCACCGCGATCACCGAGCGCGCCCACCTCCCGTCGGGTACCAGCGCACGGTGATCGCGGCCGACGCCGTGGTGGTGGGTGATCGAGCCGCCGGCGGCGAGGATCGCGTCGCTGGCCGCCGCCTTGGCCGCCTCGCCACTGGCTCGATCGGATCCTCGGACTGCGGCGCAGGCGACCGTGAAGTACAGCGACGCCCCGCCGGGTACACGTGTGAGACGTGGCAGAGGATCACCGGCGGGGTCCCCGGCCCGGTCGAGCGAGTCGCGCAGGCGCACGGCCACCGCGGCGTAGAGCCCCGTGCAGCGCGGACCAGAAGCCACCGTCTCGAGCGTCTCGACCAGCGCGCCGGCGTCGAGCAGCGCGTCGCGCAGGTAGGGGCCCGCGGTAGCGCCCGTGCCGCCCAGCCGTCACCGGCGCCGGCGACCGGCTCGCCGCCGGCGCCGGCAGCAGTTCTGCGGTGCCGCGGCCGCCGCCGGAGCTCGACGTCCTCGACGCCGCCCTCGCAGCCGACGATGGCCAGACAGCCCGCCCGGCCGCGCGGTGCTCGCCCCACCGGCGGTGAGCTCATCTCCGCAGGACGGGCCAGGCCCATGCGCGGTCTCGGCCTCGTCCGAGAGCCGCAGCACGGTCGGCCGCGGCCCGTCCTGGGCCAGCGCGCGCACGAGCGCGGTCCCCGTCGGCGAACGACGGCAGCATCGCCAGCCCTCGTAGACGCGGTGCTCGGGCGCCGGGTCGGACGGCCAGCGTCAGCGACGTGATCACCCCGAACGTGCCCTCGGAGCCGAGCATCAGCTGGCGCAGGTCCGGCCCGGCGGCCGACTTCGGCGCCCGGCCCAGCTCGAGCGTGCCCGCCGGGGTGGCCACGCGCAGGGCCAGCACCCGCTCGTCGAAGCGGCCGTAGCCCGCCGAGCCTGGCCGCTCGAGCGGGCGGCGGCGAAGCCGCCGAGCGTCGCGTACTCGAACGACTGCGGGAAGTGGCCGATCGTGTACCCCCGCGCGCCGAGCAGCGCCTCGGCCTCCGGGCCGCGCAGGCCCGGGCTCGAGCACGGCCAGCCGCGACTCCTCGTCGAGCTCCACCAGGGCGTCCAGCCGCCGAGGTCGAGCGCGACGGACGCCGGCGAAGCCCCGACGTGTCCGGTCGTAACCCGCCGACCACCGAGGTGCCGCCGCCGAACGGGACCACCGCCACCCGCTCCGCGCTGCAGCGCTCGAGCACCGCCAGGACCTCATCGTGGGATCCGGGGCTGACGACCAGGTCGGGCGCGCTGACCGGGCGCCCGTCGCGCAGCTCGAGCAGGTCGATGGTCGACTTGCCACGGGCGTGGCGTGCCCGCGCTTCGTGGTCGCCGCGAGCATGCTCGGATCCGACGATCTGCACCAGCTCGGAAACCACCGCTGCGGGCAGCCGGGCACCGACCAGGGGCAGATCCTCGAGTGCAGGCGCCGCGCTGCCGACGTGCGTGACGCCCAGCGCCCCGCTCAGCATGGTCACGAGCGACTCGGGGAGCGCCCCGACGCGGTCGGGATCCCCCCATCCCGACCACGAGATCTCACGGCGTGGTTCCTCGGGTCGCGTGACCATCGCGCTGACCGTACCCGCTGGGGGACTCAGGGGGTACTGCGCCACTGCGGGATCGCCAGGGCGATCAGGCGCAGCTGCTTCTCGGCCTGGGTGACGATGCGGGCCTCGGCGTCGGGCGAGAGGCCCTCGGCCCCGGCGCCAGCGCTTGACGCCTCGAGGATCGCGTCGATGGTGGCGATCATCGTGTCGACGAACAGCCCGGCCAGCATCTGCAGGTCGGCGGTGGTCCAGTCGCGCAGGATCGGGAGCCGGGCGATGTCGGTGGCCAGCTCAGAGGCGAACAGCCTGGTCTCTGAGCGGATGGCGTGGCGCAGGACGGCGTTGCCCGAGGCGCGCGCGTGGGCCATGAAGGCGAAGTGGCGCCGGTGCTCGCGCACGTGGGCGACGAGGATCTCGACCGACTGCGCGATCAGCCCGGACCCGTCCGCCCTGGGGCCGCCCTCGCGCGCCTCGCGCAGCATCGCGCGCAGCGTTGCCACCGACTCCTCGACCAGGGCGAGCCCGAGCTCATCCATGCTGTCGAAGTGGCGGTAGAACGCGGTGGGCACCACGCCGGCCGCTCGCGCGACGCGGCGCAGGCTCAGCGAGTCAAAGCCATATCCGCCGTCCATCTGCTCCAGCGCGGCGTCGAGCAGCGCGCGCCGTGTCTGGCGCCGGCGTTCCACCTGGGAGCGCCGCGCCGCGGAATGGCGCGCCGGGCCGCGCGCGGCCGGCGGTCGCCGGGTCGTGGGTTTGTGCGTACGCCTGTTCACGCTACCCATGTGGGGGTGATCACAGATGTCGTGTTTGCGCTTGCCATATGGGGAGCATACCCTCTATACAGATTGTGAACACTCGTGCACTAAGAGGACCACGACCCATGCCAACAACCGCATCCCACCCGCCGCGACCCGGCCTTGCCCGGCGTCTGCTCGGCTCGCAGCTCGTCGATCTCATGCTCGGCCCCCACGGGGTCGATCGCTACCTGGAGCTGATCCGCCCCACGCTCACCGTCGGGGATGCTCGCGCCGAGGTGGTGGCGGTGCGCCGGCAGACAGCCCGCAGCGTGACGCTCACCGTGCGCCCTAATCGCGCCTGGGCCGGTTTCCAGGCCGGTCAGTACGTCGCCGTCGGCGTCGAGATCGACGGCGTGCGCCGCACCCGGACCTACTCGCCCGCCGGGTCGGCGCACCACCGGCGCGAGCTCGAGCTGACCGTCACCGAGCACCCCGGCGGCCTGGTCTCAGGTCACCTGCTGCGTGCCGCGCGCACTGGATCCATCGTGCACCTGGCGACCGCGCAGGGCGAATTCACGCTCCCGCAGTCACGCCCGGAGCGCATCGTCCTGATCAGCGGGGGCAGCGGCATCACGCCCGTGCTCTCGATGCTGCGCACCCTGATCGACGAGGGCCATGACGGCGAGATCGCCTTCCTGCACTTCGCTCGCACCGAGGCCGACTGGCTCTATCAGCCCGAGGTCCGCGCGCTCGCGCAACGCCACCCTGGCCTGCGCGTCGCACTATCGCACCACCCGCGGCGCCGATCCGCACCGCCTCGACGCGCCCGAATTGTCGAAGCTCATCGGCGAGGCGCAGAACGCCACTGCCGCCGTCTGCGGCCCACCGAGCCTGGTCGACGCAGCGCCTCGCGTATGGGCTCAACTGGGCGGGGATCCCGAGCGCCTGCTCACCGAGACCTTCACCCCGCCGCGCGTCCTCGTCACCGGCGAGGCGGCGACGGGGACGCTGCGCTTCCTGGGCAGCGACCGGACCGTGCCCGATCGGCGAGGGCACGCTGCTCGAGCAGGCCGAGGCGGCGGGGCTGTCTCCCGCGTTCGGCTGCCGGATGGGCATCTGCCACACGTGCACGTGCCGTAAGACGGCCGGGGCGGTGCGCAACCTGCGCACCGGCGCGGTCTCCGACGAGGAGGACCAGGACATCCAGCTGTGCATCTCGGCCCCGGCCGGCGACGTCGCGCTGGAGCTATAGAGGCCATCTCAGAGGCGCGAGAGAACCCGCGACACGGAGGAACTGCCACATGACCACGACACCCCCATTCTGACCCCGGAGCAGATCGAAGCGCTCGGCGACGAGCTCGACGAGCTGCGCGGGCGGACCATCGCCGACCTCGGCGAGCGCGACGCCGCCTACATCCGCAACATGATCAAGGTCCAGCGCGCCCTGGAGATCACCGGGCGTGGCGCTGCTGTTCGCCGGCTTCCTGCCGCCGGCGTGGATCGGCGGCACCACCGCCCTGGCCCTCTCCAAGATCCTCGACAACATGGAGATCGGCCACAACGTGATGCACGGCCAGTACGACTGGATGCAGGATCCCGGCGCTGGACTCCAGGCGCTTTGAGTGGGACACCGCCTGCCCCGGCGACCAGTGGCGCCACTCCCACAACTACATGCACCACACCCACACCAACGTGCTCGGCAAGGACCGCGACATCGGCTACGGGATCCTGCGCATGTCCGAGGAGCAGCCCTGGCGCCGGCGCGACCTCGGCAATCCGGTGTACGCGACGCTGCTGGCGCTGCTGTTCCAGTGGGGCGTCGCCGTCCACGACCTCGAGGTCGAGCGCATCGAGTCCGGAGAGATCACGATCGCCGACAAGCGGGAGATCCTCGAAGCGGTGTGGCGCAAGGGCCGGCGCCAGGTGCTCAAGGACTACGTGCTGTTCCCGCTGCTGGCCGGACCCTCGCGCGCCGTTCGTGGCCGCCGGCAACCTCACCGCCAACCTCACCCGCAACGTGTGGTCGTTCATGATCATCTTCTGCGGCCACTTCCCCGAGGGGGCCCACGAGTTCTCCGAGGAGGAGGTCGAGTCACGAGACCCGGGGCGACTGGTACCTGCGCCAGATGCTGGGCTCGGCCAACCTCACCGGGCAGCCGCCTGTTCCACATCCTCAGCGGCAACCTGTCACACCAGATCGAGCACCACCTGTTCCCCGACATCCCGGCTCACCGCTACGCCGAGATCGCGACCGAGGTGCGCGAGATCTGCGAGCGCTACGGGCTGCCCTACAACACCGGGCCGCTGCACAAGCCAGTTCGGCTCGGTGGTCAAGAAGATCGTTCGCCTGGCCCTGCCCGGGCGGGGAGGTGGCGAGCAGGCCGCCGAGACCAACGCGGTCGCCGGAGCCCCCGCGCCCGCTGCGCCCGAGATGGCCATGGCCGCCTGACGCACCGGATTGGCGCTTCCGCCACCCGCCGCGTAGGCTCACGGGTGACGTCAAGACCAGCCAGTCACGGGAGAGAGAGACATGCGCGAAGGCCTGATGATGGACGACTATCCGCTCTCGCTCACGAGCATCGTCGAGCGGGCCGAGCGGCTCAGTCCTCAGCGCAAGGTCGCCTTCCGCCGGCCGGACGGGTCCGTGGGCCGGACCACGCTCGGCGAGTGCGCGGACCGAGCCCGCCGCCTGGCCACGGCACTCAGTCGTCTGGGGATCGGGCCGGGCGATCCCGTCGGGACCCTGATGTGGAACCAGCCCGAGCACGTCGAGGTGTATTTCGCCCTGCCCTCGATGGGCGCGGTGCTGCATACGCTCAACCCGCGGCTGCACCCCGACGAGCTGAGCTTCATCGTCAACGACGCCGAGGACCGGGCGATCATCGTCGACGAGTCGCTGCTCGAGGTCTTCGAGTCCTTCCATGGTGCCCGGGACTTCGAGCACGTGATCGTCGTCAGCCGGGATGGCGCGGTGCCAGACGGCTATCACGACTACGACGCGCTCATCGCCGATGCCGAGCCGATGCAGTGGCCGGAGGCCGACGAGCGCGCCGCCGCGGCCATGTGTTACACGTCGGGCACCACCGGGCGGCCCAAGGGCGTGGTGTACTCACACCGCTCGCTGGTGTTGCACTCACTTGCCACGGCCCTGCCCGACGCCAACGACCTGTCGGCGCGGGACACCGTCCTGCCGGTGGTGCCGATGTTCCACGCCAACGCGTGGGGCCTGATCTTCACCTCGGCGCTGGTCGGCGCCGCCCTCGTCCTGCCGGGACCACGGCTGGACGCCGAGAGCATCCTGGACCTGCTCGCCGACGAGGGCGTCACCGCGACCGCCGGCGTCCCCACGGTATGGATGATGATGCTGCAGGCGCTCGATGCCGAGCCCGATCGCTGGGACCTGAGCAAGCTGCGGATGCTGCTCGTGGGCGGCTCGGCGGTCCCGCGCAGCATGCTGGTCGGCTTCGATCGCCACGGCCTCACGATCATTCAGGCCTGGGGGATGACGGAGACCTCGCCGGTGGGGAGCGCCGGCCGGCTCCCGGTCGAGCTCGACGACGCCTCCGAGGAGGCGCAGTACGACTACCGCGCTCGTCAGGGCGTCCCCCTCCCGTTCATCGAGATCCGCGCCCGCGGCGACGACGGCGAGCTGATCCCGTGGGACGACCAGGCCATGGGCGAGCTCGAGGTACGCGGTCCGTGGGTGGCGCGCGGCTATCACCAGGGCCAGGGCACGGAGAAGTTCTCCGACGACGGCTGGTTTGCCACCGGCGACGTGGTGACGATCGACGCCACCGGGAACCTGCAAGATCTGTGACCGCTCCAAGGACCTGGTGAAGTCCGGCGGCGAGTGGATCTCCTCGGTGGACCTGGAGAACCTGCTCATGGCCCACGACGCCGTGGCTGAGGCTGCCGTCATCGCCATCCCCGACGAGCGGTGGGGCGAGCGGCCGCTGGCGGTGGTCGTGGTGCGCGACAACCACGCCGTGGAGGCCGATGAGCTGAGGGCCCACCTCGGCCAGCACTACGCCAAGTGGCAGATCCCCGACCGCTTTGAGTTCATCGACGAGATCCCGCGGACCGCCACCGGCAAGTTCAAGAAGACCGCGCTGCGCGAGATGTACGTGGACACGAAGGTGTCGTCCTGACCCTGGCCCTCAGGGGGTGACCGTCACCTCCTGCACCATCGGCATCTGGGTGACGGTCATCTTCTTGTTGTTGATCGTCTCCTTGATGGCGATGCCGGTGCCCTTGGTGATCTTCACCCGGACGAACTTGGCCGTGACGCCCGGGATGGTCAGTGTGTCGGTGACACGCTTGGGGTGACCGGTGACGGCGGCGACGGTGCGCCAGTGCCGGCCGTTCGACGACACCTGGAGCAGGTAGGCGCGGGGGCGCAGCGTGCGGACGGGGCCTGCCTTCGGGTGAATGTTGGGCTTGGGCTGCGCCGGCCACAGCCGGCCCCACTGCACGACGACGCGCCCCACCATCCGGTGACCCGTCGCGGTCAGCGCGGTCAGGCTCGCGGGCACCGACACCGGCTGCCAGTCGGTTGCGGCACTCCCGTCGACGGCCGCCAACGCGGGCGCACCGGGCTGGGCGCTCGAACTGCGGGCCGTCTGGCAGCGCACGGTATCGCGCGTGCCCTTCAGGTCCGGGCGAGCGGTCGGGATGGTGACGCTCTGACCGGCCGAGACCGTCTTGGCGCCGGAGGGCGTGCTCAACGGCAGGGGGTCGCCGCTCTGCAGTGTCACCGTCGTGCTGTGTGACCCGACGGACAGCTCGAACGTGCGCCCGCGCCACGTCAGGTTGTGCAGGACCACGCCGGAGATCTGGCGGTTGAGGCTGGGGGCGACGCGCACGTCGGAGGGGTCCCAGCGCAGGCCGGAGTATCCATAGAGGAACTCCTGCAAGAAGCCGCCGATGCCCGTCATGAAGGTGAAGGCACCGCCCGTCTTGGTCTCTGAGAACTGATGGAAGACATCGCGGATGAACGGCTGGTAGCTGCGCTGGGTGTAGACGTAGGCTGAGCAGCCGGGCGTCCCCACCTTGGAGCTGTCGATCTCGTTGACGGCGTCGCTCATCGACGGGCCCATCGGGTCGGTGCGCGGCACGTAGTAGTTGATGTCGTTGCGCGCCACCGACGGGGACATCGGAAGCTGCCATGGGTACTGCAGCAGCGTCACGTCAGCCTGTTTGACCAACTGGCCGCCGTAGCCGGCGAACTCGGGATGGATGCGCGCGCCGCTCCTGACGGCGGTCGGGACGTTCAGCCCGGCGGCGATCTGCGACCACGACGCCGGAGCCGCCTGGCCCAGGGCCTGGGCGGCGGCGAGCGCGTCCTGAAGGGTCGTCTTGGCGCCCGCGTTGGTGAACGCCGCGTCGTTGACGTTGGGGTTCTCCTCGTCGGGATCGGTCACGCCGTCGAGGTGATAGCTGCCGTCGGCGGCGCGCGTGGCGCGTGAGGCCCAGAAGTCCGCCGCGCCCGAGATGACCGGCCAACCCTGCGTGGCCAGCCACACCTTGTCGCCGGTGACCAGGTAGTACTGCCATTGAGCCAGCGCGATGTCGGCGGTGATGTGCTGCTCGAACAGCCCTTCGCTGTTGACCGAGACCGGTGGTGGGATCTGCTCGGTCCCGTCCAGCGCGCTCTCCCAGGGGAAGCGGGCGCCCGGTGAAGTCCGTGGCGGTGGCGTGCTGCTGGGCCTCGCCCAGGCGGTTGAAGCGATACGCGTCCATGCCCGCGGCGAGATCGGGGTGCTGGGCCAGCAGCGACGGATACATCCACGTCTCGGCGTCCCAGAAGATGTGGCCGTCATACCCATTGGAGGACAGACCGGCGGGGGAGATGCTCCAGTCCACGCCGTCGCGGGTGTTGGACCACAGGTAGAACTCCGACGCGTTGACGTCGGTGGCCACCGTGTTGTTGCCCAGGACGTCGACACGCCCGTTCCACAGCGCCGACCAGGCGGCCTGGTTGGCGGTGAGGGCCGCGTCGTAGCCGTCGAGCGCGCCCGTGGCGGCCTCGGCCTGCGCGGCCGCCACCGGGGTGCTGGTGTCCTGCGAGTCGTCGATGCCGACGAACTTGGTGAAGGTGTAGGTCTGCCCGGAGGTCACCGGGAAGCTGACCTGCTGGCCGACGTCTGCGCCTTGGTCTGGTCGACCTCGGTCGGTGTGGCGGTGACGTTGGCGCTCGGTCTGCAGACGGCTGGCGATCGCCGCCTCGACGCCGAGCGTCTGCGTCTTGACGTCGACGAAGGTCTGGCGCGTGGCGGCGTCAAAGCCCTTGCCGGCCTCGTCGCTCAGGGTGGCCGGTGAGCCGTCGATCTCGTCGGTGACTGTGGCCGTGCCCGACCACTGGGGGGTCAGCGTCAGCTGCACCAGGCCAAGATGCGCGTTCGCCCGGTCGGTGAACACCTGGTAGCTCAGGCGGGTGGTGTGGCCGTCGGGCGCCTTCCAGGTCGCGCTCGTGGTGATCACGCCGGTGTGCAGGTCCAGCGACTGGCGCCACCCGCTCGTGGTGCCGGCGTTCAGCGAGAACGGCTGGCCGCCGTCGGCGAAGGTGAGCGTCGACCAGGTCGGGATGTTGGCCCGCTGCTGCACGCCGTCGCCGACGCTCATCGGCGTGGTCGGCTTGGCGTAGAAGCCCGCCAGCTCCGACTGGGCGGGCACCGTCCCGGCCGCATACCCCTGGCCGGTCGGCGGCACGCGAACGCCCAGCAGTCCGTTTCCGGTGAACGTCGGCGCGTAGCCCGCGCCGGTCGTGGGCTTGATGGCGGTGAGCACGAAACTGCCGCTCGCCGCGGCCGACGATGTTGCCAGCGCCATCACCGCCCCGATGACGCAGGCCAGCTTCACAACACGCATCCCAACCTCCCTTGCAGACCTCTTGGGCCTACCCGAAAGGGCGGGGCGACAAACGCGCGGGCGGTGCGCCGGGCCTCGCCCCCAACCCGCTCACTCCACGGCGAGCCGGGCCTTCTGGACCTTGCCCATGTCGTTGCGCGGCAACTCGTTCAGGAAGTGCACGTCGCGCGGACGCTTGTGGGGGGCGAGCTGGTCGGCCACGTGGTCGACGAGCTCGGACTCCTGCGCCGAGGCGCCGTCGCGCAAGACGATCCAGGCCACGACGCGCTCGCCGAGGTCGTCGTCGGCCTCGCCGGTGACCGCCGCATCCTCGACGGCCGGATGCTCGCGCAGGCAGCCCTCGATCTCCCCGGCGCCGATCTTGTACCCGCCGCTCTTGATCAGGTCGGTGGCGCGGCGCCCGACGATCCGGATGTAGCCCTCGGCGGTGCGCGTCGCCATGTCGCCGGTGGCAAACCAGCCGTCGCGCATCGCCTCGGCGGTCGCGTCGGGCCGGTTGAGGTACTCGAGGAATAGGTTGGGCCCGCGCACCTGGATCTCGCCGATGGTCTCGTCGTCGGCGCCCTCCAGCACGCCCCCGTCGTCATCGACGAGGCGGATGTCGACGCCAGGCAGCGGTGGCCCCACGGTGCCCGGCGCGGGCTGCGCGTCGGCGTGGATGGCGGTGTTCATGAGCGTCTCGGTCATCCCGTAGCGCTCCACAACCCCCCGGCCGGTCAGCTCCTCGATCCGCGCGTGCTCGGAGGCCGGCAGGGCGGCCGAGCCCGACACGAGCAGACGGGCGCCGCCCAGGGCCGTCGCGAGCTCCGGCGACTCGGCGGCCGCGTCGGCGAGACGGCGATACATCGTGGGCACTCCGAAGAGCATGGTTGCGGGCCCGCTCAGCGCCTTCTGAACGCCCTCGGGTGAGAAGCGCCCGATGTGCAGCGGCCGTGCCGCCGCGCCGCACCGGACCGAGGATCCCGATGACCAGGCCGTGGACGTGAAACAGCGGCAACCCATGGGCGACGACGTCGGCGTCGGTCCATCCCCACACCTCGGCGAGCGCGTCGAGGTTGGAGGCGATCGAGCGGCGCGGCAGGACCGCGCCCTTGGGGCGGCCCGTGGTCCCCGACGTATAGACAATGAGGGCAGGGTTCTCGTCGCTGGGGTCCGGGAGGTCGCCGCCATCGCACGAGAGGTCGCCGTCGAGGTCGATCTCAACGCGGCGGCGGCCCGCGAAGGCCTGGGGGACCTCGCTTCCGGGCGCCACCGCAATCGCGTCGGGCTCGGCGTCGGAGACGACGTGCTCCAGTTCGCTGGTGCCCGACTTGGGGTTGACCGGGATCACGGGGACGCCGGCCACCAGCGCTCCGATGACGGCCACGGCCGTCTCGATCCGGGGCTCGGCCCACACCGCCATCCTCCCCGTCCCATCAAGGCCGGCGGCGACGGTCCGCGCCGCCTCGCTCAGCTGCGCGTAGGACAGGGACCGGTCGGGGAAGTGCAGCGCCGTGCGGTCGGCGGCGGGATCGGTGAGGGCGGGAAACAGCATGGGGTGACAGTGTGCCCGACCGGCCGCGGAGAACGAACCGCCGCCGGTCTGGGATCCGGCGGCGGTCGCTCGTCTGGCCTGTCGACAGCCAGCTCCCCGCTCCAGCCTGTGTCTGGGAACTGCGCGTAGCTATTGCTGCCCGCCGAGCGACCGTCGAAACACGGCCCCAGCCGTCATTTCGGGTGGTGTACGAGGGACCGCGAGGCCGTTCCTCGCGGTGGCCGAGCCAATGGGGTCGGCCCGACCACCACTCGAGGACGGACTGCGCGGATGAAGCGCCCGGGCGGGCCGTCTCACGACCCCCGCGACTCCACGCCGTCTCCACTGCCCTGGAGCCGGCCGGCGACCGCTATCCGCACAATTTCAATCGACTTTACCAGATTAGGCCGCGGCCGCCACCGTCTCGCCGATCAGCCCGCGCCGGCGCAACACCGGTATCACCCCTTCGCCGAAGGCGTAGGCCTCCTCGACGTGGGGATAGCCCGAGAGGATGAACTCGGAGATGCCGAGGTCGTGATACTCGGTCATGAGGTCGGCGATCTCCTCGTGCGAGCCGACGAGCGCGGTGCCGGCGCCGGTCCGCAGCAGCCCGATCCCGGCCCACAGGTTGGGGTAGACCTCGAGGGCGTCGCGCTGCCCGCCGTGGAGCGATCGCATCCGGCGCTGGCCCTCGGAGGCGGTCCGCGCCAGGCGCTGTTGGACGGCGGCGATGGTGGCCTCATCGGCGTCGGCGATGAGCGCGTCGGCGGCGGCCCAGGCCTCCTCGGCGGTGTCGCGCGCGATCACATGCAGGCGGATGCCGAAGCGCAACTCCCGATCGGCGGCGTCGGCCAGCTCACGGACCTTCTGAAGGTGGGGCGCGATACGGGGCGGAGGGTCGCCCCAGGTGAGCGCGACATCGGCATGCTGCGCGGCGACGCGCAGGGCGGCGTCGGACGCGCCGCCGAAATAGACCGGAGGAGGCTGCTCCATTCCCAGCGCCACCGCGCCTTCGGTCCACAGGTGCTCGCCATGGAAGTCGAAGGGCTCGCCGCTCCACGCGCCGCGCAGGATCGTGAGGAACTCATCGGTGCGGGCGTAGCGCTCGTCCTTGCTCAAGCCGTCTCCAAAGCGTCGCTGCTCCTCATCGTCACCGCCGGTCACGATGTTGAGGGCCAGCCGGCCGCCGGTGTGGCGCTGGAAGGTTGCCGCCTGCTGAGCGGCGAGCGTCGGAACGATCGATCCTGGCCGGAACGCCACCAGGAAGCGCAGGCGCTCCACCACCTGGCTGAGCGCGGCGCACGTGATCCAGGCGTCGTGGCAGGTGGTGCCCGTCGGGGTGAGCACGGCGTCGAACCCCGCCTCCTCGGCCGCGCGCGCGACCTGGGCGAGATAGTGGAGCGTGGCCTCCCGGCCGGTCCCGGCGCTGTCGGGGCGACTGGTCTCCTGGAGCAGTTGGGCGGCGGCGCCCGCCTGCATGAGCGTGCGCCCGTCGCCGTGCGTGGGCAGGTACCAATGAAGTGCGATGCTCATGGGATCTCCGGGGGGTCGATGGCATCAATGCAAGTAAGTCGATCAAGTTTATCTACAACGACGTGTCCTCGCCCCGGCGCCTGAGGCATCAGAATCAAGCCATGACCGTTCACAGGGAATCTGCTCGGATCGGGGACTCGATCCTGGACACCATCGGCGACACCCCGCTGGTCCGGTTGTCCCGCATCGGCGCAGGGCTGCGCCCGCAGCTGGTGGCCAAGCTCGAGGTGTTCAACCCCGGCGGGTCGATCAAGGACCGCGTCGCCGTGGCCCTCATCGAAGCTGCCGAGCGCGACGGCCGGCTGCGACCGGGGGGCACCATCGTCGAGCCCACCTCCGGCAACACCGGCACCGGGCTGGCCATCGCCGCGCGGCTGAAGGGCTACCGCGTGATGGCGGTGATGCCCGACAAGATGTCGCGGGAGAAGATCGACCTCCTGCGCGCGTATGGCGCCGAGGTCGTGCTGGCGCCGACCGACGTCCCGCCCGATTCGCCGCGCTCCTACTACCGCGTCGCCGACCGCCTCACCGCGGAGATCCCCGGCGCCTTCCAGCCCAACCAGTACGCCAACGAGGCCAACCCCCGTACCCACTACGAGTCCACCGGGCCGGAGATCTGGGAGCAGACCGAGGGCCGCATCACCCATCTGGTGGTGGGCGTGGGCACCGGCGGCACCGTGAGCGGCGCGGCGCGCTACCTGCGTGAGCAGCGCCCGGACCTGGTGGTCGTCGGCGCCGATCCCGAGGGATCGATCTACTCAGGCGGCGAGGAGAACGTGCGCCCCTATCTGGTGGAGGGCGTGGGCGAGGACTTCTGGCCCCAGACCTTCGATCCCGCATCGGTCGACCGGTGGGTCACGGTGTCCGATCGCGACGCCTTCCTCACCACGCGGCGGCTGGCCCACGCCGAGGGGATCCTGGCCGGGGGCTCCGGGGGTCTGGCGCTGCACGCCGCCCTCGTCGTCGCCGCCGAGATCGAGGACCCCGCGGCCATGGTCGTGGTCATCCTTCCTGACGGCGGGCGCTCCTACCTGTCCAAGATCTTCTCCGACGCCTGGATGCGCCAGTACGGCTTCATCGAGCGCGACTCGAACCTCACCGTCGGCGACGTGCTGCGGCGCAAGAGCGAGGCCGGCGAGTTCCCCACGCTCGTCACCGTGCAGCCGCACTTCAAGGTCCGCGAGGCCGTCTCGCTGCTGCACGAGCACCGCGTCTCCCAGTTGCCGGTGGTCTCGGCGCACGATCCGGGCGCCGTGGTGGGGGCGATCGGGGAACGCGGCCTGCTCAAGCACGCCGCGCAGGACCCGGCGCTGCTCGACGCCGAGATCGCCGAGGTCATGGAGCCGCCATTCCCCGCCGTCTCCAGCGAGGACCCGGTCCGCGAGGCCGTCGAGCTGCTCTCGGGCGAGGTCCAGGCGCTCCTCGTCACCCACGAGGGCCATGCCGAAGGGCTCGTCACCCGCGCCGACCTGCTGGAGGCACTGGCCACATGAGCGCCGATCACTCCCAGGACGCCTTCGCCACGCGCGCTGTCCACGCCGGGCTGACCCCGGACCCGTCGTTTCGCTCGGTCATCCCGGCCATCCACCAGACCTCCACCTACGCGCAGGCGGCCCCGGGCCAGTTCGTGGGCGACTACGACTACTCGCGCTCGGCCAACCCCACCCGGGCGGCGCTCGAGCAGGCGCTGGGCGAGCTGGAGGGCGGCCAGGCGGTCGCCTTCTCCTCGGGGCTGGCCGCCGAGCACGCCCTCATCACGGTCACCTGCGAGGCCGGCGCCCACATGGTGCTTCCCGACGACCTCTACGGCGGCACGTACCGCCTCGTCGACAAGGTGCTCAGTCGCTGGGGGCTGCGCTACGACCTGGTTGGCCAGACCGACCTCGACGCGCTCGCCGCGGCGGTGCGCGACGACACGCGTCTGGTCTGGGTCGAGAGCCCCACCAACCCGCTGCTCAACGTCGTCGACATCGCGGAGGTGGTAGCGCGCCGGCGCGATGCGCTGGTCGCCGTCGACAACACCTTCGCCACACCGGCCAACCAGCGCCCCCTCGAGCTCGGTGCCGACTTCGTGGTGCACTCCACCACCAAATACCTGGGCGGCCACTCCGACGTCGTCGGCGGCGTCGTCGTCACTCGCGACCCGGAGTGGTACGAGCGGCTGCGCTTCGTCCAGAACGCCGTCGGTGCGGTCCCCGGCCCGTTTGACTGCTTCCTCGTTCACCGCGGGCTGCGCACCCTGCACCTGCGTATGGAGGCCCACGCGCGCAGCGCCGCCGCGGTGGTGGCGCTCCTACAGGAGACACCCGGCGTCCAGGACGTGCGCTGGCCGGGCTTCAGCGGCATGGTGAGCTTCCGCCACCCCGAGGCGACCGCGATCGCCGCCCGGACCCGCCTGTTCACGCTGGCCGAATCACTGGGCGGGGTGGAGTCCCTCATCGAGGTGCCCCAGGCCATGACCCACCAGTCCGTCGAGGGCTCGGCGGCGGCCGTCCCGCCGGACCTGGTGCGCCTCAGCTGCGGGATCGAGGCGCCCGAGGACCTGGTCGCGGACCTCCGCCAGGCGCTGGCCGGGTAGACAGGCGCCCGCCGGCTCTACAGGGCGCCCACGGGGGCGCCGCCGAACGTCAAAGGCGGCAACGAAGGGCAGGGACGTGTGGCTCGCGGCCCTCGCCGGTCCGCGCTCTGGTCGAAATGCACACGCACTTGCGCCCGGCAGCCCGCGGGGCGTCTAGGACCAGCATGGTGGGCAGAAGTGCACACGCGACGGGCCGCGAGCGGCTGTGTGTGCATTTGTGCCAGTGATTCTTTCCCAAGCCCGCCGTTGACGTTCGCCGACTACCCCGGCTCGCGCGGCACCGCAAGCCGCAAACCGAGCCCTCAGCCGCTGAGCGACGCCAGCCGCGCCGCAGCCTCGGCGATGACCTCGGGCCGCTTGCAGAAGGCGAAGCGCACCAACGTCGGCGCGGCGTCCTGGTCGTCGTAGAAGACGCTGGTGGGAATGGCGACGATCCCGCAGCGCTCGGGCAGCGTGGCGCACCACTCGGCCGCTTCGGTCCGGACGTCGGCGTTGATGAAGTAGGTGCCCGCGGGCACGATCGGCTCGAGCCCCGCGGCGGCCAGGCCCTCGCACAGTTGGTCGCGCCGCGCCCGCAGGCCGTCGCGCAGGGTGTCGAGCTCTGAGCGGGGGAGGCGCAGCGCCGCGGCGGAGGCGTGCTGCAGCGGGGTGCCGCCGGCGAAGGTGAGGAACTGCTTGACCGTGCGCGTAGCCGCGACCAGCTCAGCCGGGCCGCTGCACCAGCCGATCTTCCAGCCCGTCACCGAGAAGGACTTGCCGACGCTGGAGATCGTCAGCGTCCGTTGCGCCATCCCCGGCAGCGTCGCCGGCGGGATGTGCTCGCCGTCGAACACGAGGTGCTCGTAGACCTCGTCGGTGATGCAGATGAGGTCGTGTTCGATGCAGGCGTCGGCCACGATCTGAAGCTCGGCGCGGTTGAGGACCCGGCCGGTGGGGTTGTGTGGCGTGTTGACCAGGACCGCCCGCACCCGGCCGCGTCCACCCTCGATCGCCGTGCGCAGGGCGTCGCCGTCGAGGGCAAAGTCCGGCGGGCGCAGCGTCACGAAGCGGCAGGTGGCCCCCGCGAAGGCCACGCACGCGGTGTAGGAGTCATAGGACGGCTCGAACACCACCACCTCGTCGCCGGGGTCGCACAGGCCCATGAGCGCCGAGGCGATTGCCTCGGTGGCTCCGAAGGTGACGAGCGCGTCCTCGGGCTCCAGTCCGTACCACCGGCGCTGGTGCTCGAAGATCGCCTCGCGCAGCGCCGGTACGCCCGGCAGGGGGGCGTACTGGTTCTCGCCCGCCCGCAGCGCGTCCACCGCCGCCTCGATCACGGCGGGGGGCCCGTCGCTGTCTGGGAACCCCTGGCCCAGGTTGATCGCGCCGGTGCGCACGGCCAGTGCCGTCATCTCGGTGAAGATGGTGGTGCCCAGACCGGCGAGGCGAGCGGCGGCGGGGGATGGCATCGCGCCGGTGAGCCTAGCTCGCGGGGTCTGCGCGGTCCGCGGACCTCGCGGCTCTCGCGGCACTCGCGGCACTTGCGGCACTCGCCGGGCGCGCGGGCCAGGCGCGTCCCGGGCCGCTCACCGCGATCCACACCGACTGGCCGGGCTCGAGCGTCAGCTCCCCCGGGATCCGGGCCAGGAGGACCCGGCCCCCGTCCACCTCCCCGTCTCCGTCCACGCGCAGGTGGGCGAGCGCGTCGTGGCCCAGGTACTGGACCTCCAGGACCTCGGCGGCGGTGTCGGTGTCGGCCCCGCGGGCCGCCAGCCTCAGCTCGAGCTGCTCGGGACGGAGCATCACCTGGCAGCTGCCGCGCAGCGGCGCCTCGTCCGGCCCCGGTCCGGGGCCCACGATCGCGATCTCGCCCAACACGGTGCGGGCCGTCGCGCCGTCGGCCTGCGCCGCCAGGAGGTTGAACTCGCCGATCGAGGCCGCCGCGTCCAGGCCGGGCGGCTCCTGATAGAGCCGCCGGGGGGCGTCGGTGGCGATCACGGTCCCACCGGCCAGCAGGGCGATCTGGTCGGCCATGGCCAGCGCCTCGCCCTGGTCGTGGGTGACGAGCACCGTGGTGGTGGCCGTCTCGGACAGGATGCGGGCCACGTCGCGGCGCACCTCGGAGCGCAGCGAGGCGTCGAGCGCGCTGAAGGGCTCGTCCAGGAGCACCACCGAGGGGCCGATGGCCAGCGCCCGCGCCAGCGCGACGCGCTGCTGCTGGCCGCCCGAGAGTTGATGGGGGTAGCGCCGAGCCAGGTCCTCCAGGCCCACCAACTCCAGCAACTCGCTGACCCGCCCGCGGTCGCCCCGGCTCAGCCCGAACCCGACATTGCCCCGCACGGTGAGATGGGGGAAGAGCGCCCCCTCCTGGGGCACGTAGCCCACTCCGCGGTGCTGGGCGGGCACCGAACGGCTTCCGTCGTCCACGAGCCGGCTGCCGATGGTGATGCTGCCGCCGTCGAGGGCCTCAAAGCCCGCGATGAGGCGCAGCAGCGTCGTCTTGCCGCTGCCCGAGGCTCCGAGGACCGCCGTGATCGACCGCTCCGGCACGTCGAGGTCGACGCGCTCGAGCACCCGGGTGGTGCCGAAGGCCTTGCTGACCCCGCGAAGCTCGATCGCGCTCATGCCGTGCAGTGTGCATCAACGCTCGCGGTCAAACCACAACCCCAGCAACGTGCCGGGGATGACGGCGAGCGCGAGCATGACCAGCGCGTAGGGCGCGGCCGCGCTGTAGGCGATGTTCTGCTGGAAGGCCCAGAACTGGGTGGCCAGCGTCTGCACGCCGATCGGGGCCAGCACCAGCGTCGCGGTGAGCTCGGTGACGGCGGTGAGGAAGACCAGGCAGAAGCCCGCCAACAGCCCCGGCGCGAGCAGCGGCAGGGTGACGCGCACGAAGACCGCGATCGGGCCGCGGCCCAGCGAACGCCCGACATCGGTGAGCCGCGGCGGGACGTGGGCCACGGAAGCCTTCACGCACACGAGCGCCAGTGGGAAGTTGAGGATCACGTAGGCGACCACCAGCAGCGTGCTCGTCTCATACAGCCCGAAGGCGTAGCGGGTGGCGAAGAAGACCAGGCTGAGCGCGATGACGACGCCGGGGAGCGCCTTGGTCAGATAGGTGCTGCGCTCCAGCACGGTGCGCGGGACGGTGGAGCGGCGCAGGGAGATGAGGGCCACCGGCAGCGCCAGCACCACCGACGCGGCGGCGCCGGCGGCGCTGTAGGACAGGGTGGTGAGCGTGGCCGAGGCGAGCGTCGCCGTCGCCGGCAGGGTCGTCTGCTGGCCGGCGGCCATCCAGTAGACGATCGTGCCCACGGGGACCCCCACGGCGAGCGCCACCAGGGCGGCCAGCCCGAGCATGGCCGGCAGGGTCATGCGCCGAAGCCGCACCGGGCGGACGGCGCGCCGGGGGGCCGAGCCGGTGACGGTCCGCCGCGGCAGCAATCCCTCGGCCAGCAGCACGGCCAGGCCCAGGAGACGAGCGGGATGGCCAGCGATCCGGCGGCGCGCGCGTCGAACTGGAACTCGGTGAAGATCTCGGTCGTGAACGTCTGGTAGCCGAGGATCTCGAAGGCCCCGAACTCGGAGATCACGGTGAGCACCACCAGGACGCAGCCCCCGATGATCGCGGTGCGCACGAGCGGGAGGGTCACCCGGCGGAAGGTGGCGATGCGCCCCACTCCGAGGCTGTGCGCGGCCTCCTCCATGCTGGGGTCCGCGCGCCGCAGCGCGGCAGCCACCGGCAGGTAGACCAGCGGATAGGTGCCCAGGGTCATCACGATGCTCGCCCCCAGCAGCGACGGAATCTGGGGCGCGAACGAGTGCCAGGCGTAGGAGACGACGAAGTCGGGGATCGCCACCGGCAGCACCAGCAGCACCGTCCACAGCCGCCGCGCCGGGAGCGCGGTGCGCTCGGTGAGCCACGCCGTGCCCGTCCCCAGCGCCGCCGCCGCCACGGCCACGATCGCCGCCAGGACGACCGTGTGGCGCAGCAGCATGACCGAGCGCGCGCGAAACAGCGTGCGGTGGATCTCGGTCCAGCCGGCGCTGTGGGCGTCGAGCGCCACCAGCACCAGCGGCGACAGCAGGGCGAGGGCGATGATCCCCGCCACGACCAGCAGCGGGACCTCCCGGGCAGGCCGCCGCCGCCTGGTCACCCAGGCGGCGGTTCGCGGCGAGGAGAGGGTGGCCATCGCGGGGTGGGTGGCGCTCAGATCAGGCCGACCTGGCGCAGCAGGTCCCGGGCGTCCTCGCCGGTCCCGATCTGCGCCGGCGTGATCGCGTTGGGCGCCAGGGTGCGGGTCGCCGGGAGCTCGGGGTTGGGGGCCACGCCGTTGACCAGCGGGTACTCAAAGCTCTTTGAGTGCGCGATCACGTTCTGGCCGGCGTTGCTGACCAGGAAGGCCAGGAACTTCTGTGCCGCGTCGGGGTGGGGAGCGGACTTGAGCTCCCCCGCGGCCGAGATGTCCTCGACGAAGCCGGGGTCGCGGGGGGCGAACCACGCCAGCTTGGCGTGGAAGTTGGCCTTGCCCATCTCCGAGCGGATGCGGAAGTAGTAGTAGTGGTTGATGAGGCCCATGGCGGCGTCGCCCTTGTTGACGTCGCCGACGAGCGTCTCGTTGTCGGGGGTGTGGTCGTCAGAGCCGGCGTTGGCCTTCAGGCCCTCCAGCCACGTGGGCGCGGCCTGGCTCCCGTGGGCGTGGATCATCGAGCTGACGATCGGCCAGAAGTCGGTCTCGGATGGCGCCAGCTCCAGCTTGCCCTTGTACTGAGGGTCGGCCAGAGCCTCGGCGGTGGTCGGCACTTGCGAGGCCGAGATCTTGCTGGGGTTGTAGATGAGGACGCTGTAGCGACCCGAGACACCCAGCCACTTGCCGTTGGCGGCGTTGTCACGACTCGGGACGCGGGCCAGGGTGGAGGAGTCGACCTTGGCCAGTAGGCCCTTGTCGTCGAGCTGCTGGAGCCAGTTGGAGTTCTCGGTGAAGAAGATGTCGGCGGGCGAGCGGCTGCCCTCCTGCTCGAGCTGCGCGGTGAGCACATCCTCGTCGTCGTTCTTGAGCTGCACCTTGATCCCGGTCTGCTTGGTGAAGGCGGCCACGATCGCCGCCGTCGTCTCGGGATGCTGGGCGCTGTAGATCACGAGCGTCCCCTTCCCGTCCGAGGCTGACGAACCGCCACAGCCGGCGAGCGCGACGCACGCGCCCGCGGCGATCAATGCTGCGGGAAGGGCGCGCCGCCGCGGGGCACGCCCCAGCCTGCCGCGCAGGCGGGAGTACAGCTGCATCGAAGATGCTCCTTTGTCATCGGGGGCAGAGGCAGCCGTTCAGGGGGCGCGGCGAGCCAGGTCTTAGGTGACCCTAATTAGGCTAGCCTAATCGCACGCGCGATGCGTCGACAACCGACGCGCGGAGCGGGCGAGGAGGTGTCAGCGGTTCTCGGCTGCCGCGCGCAGGCGCGGCCGGATGTCAGCGCACTCGGCGCACACGCTGTCAGGGATCACCCCGGCGCGCATGAGCAGGCCGAACGCCTTGCAGCCCACGCAGTACCCCGCGATCGACTCCAGGCCCGCGGCGGGCACGAACAGGATCAGGACCACGTCGGCCGCGGTGTGGTCGCCCGCGACCAGGGCAAGCACGAGCGCCGCGGTGGACATCACGGCGCCCATGAGCTGCGCGAAGCGCTTGGGCGGCCCGGGTACCGGCCGGCGCTCGCCCAGACGCGGGGCGATGACGTTCTGCGCTGTCCAGCCCAGCGGGCTCAGCGTCGGACCGGTGAGCACGCGCGCCCAGAAGCCGTAGGCAAGGGGGACGAGCAGCCAGTACCACCCCGTGGCGAGGATCACGAGCACGGTGACGAGCACCACGCCCGCGACGGTGCGCGCCGCCTTTTCGTTGACCGGGTTGGGGAAGGCGAACAGCTCTCGCATGGATCTCCGCAGTTTAGTCCCACTGAATCGGTGGACTTTGTACGCACCCATGATGGAACCCATGGCCGTCCGCACGCCGCGCCGGCGAGCATGCTCGCGTGCCGCCCCACCCGACCTGCCATCGTTAATCCCATGACCGCCTGCGAGCGGATCGGCCACGGAGGTGCCAGCGCGCTGGCGCCCGCCAACACCCCGGCCTCCTTCGACGCCGCGCTGGAGGTGGGCGTTGACATGGTGGAGTTCGACGTGCGTGAGTGGCGCGGCGAACTGGTGCTGGCCCACACCCTGTTTCACGCACGCCGGGGCGGAGCCATCCGCCTCCAGGACGCGCTGGCCCATCTCGCCGCTCGGCGCTTCGCCGATGTCGGGCTCAACGTCGACGTCAAGCACGTCGGGTGCGAGGCGGAGCTGCTCGACGGGCTGCGCCGTGCCGGGCTGCTCGAGCGCTCGCTGCTGTCCTCGCAAATCCCAGCGGTCCTGGACCGGCTGCGTGAGCGCGAGCCGCGCGTGCAGCTCGGCATCTCGGTCGGCGGCCGGATGGCCCGCTTCAGCCGCCGCTGGGGCGACTGGCGCGCGCAGGTCCTCGCCGGGCTGGCCTCGCGCCGTTGGCACGCGCTCATGGCCCAGCACCGTCTGGTGGACGCGACGTTGCTCGAGCACGTCATCGCCCGCGACGGGCGCCTGTACGCGTGGACCGTCAACGAGCAGGCCGCGATCGAATCGCTGCGCGGGCTGGGGGTGCACGGCATCGCCACCGCCGACCCGCGGCTGTTCACCGCCACGACATGAGCCGGGCTGCCGGGGGTGGCGTCGGCGCCGGACCGGCGCGCGGTGCAGCTGGGCGCCCCCGGGACGCCGCGGTCGACGCCGCCATCCTGAAGGCCGCGTGGCGCCTGCTGCGCGAGGAGGGCTACGCGCGGCTGTCGATCGCGGGCGTCGCGCAGGCCGCCAAGGTGGGCCGGCCCGCGATCTACCGCCGCTACCGGGACAAGTCGCAGCTCGTGGCGGCCGTCATCGCCGAGAAGGTCGGCGATCTGGCTCCGATCGACACCGGCCACCCGCGCGGTGACCTCGTCTCGCTGCTCGAACAGGTCCGCAAGCGCTTCCCGGTCGGCCTGGCGGGCATGCTCATGACCAAGGAGCGCGTGCGCCCCGAGCTCCTCGCGCAGCTGCGCGCGGCGATGGTCGCGCCGCCTCGCGACGCGATCGCTCAGGCGCTCGCGCGCGGACAGGAGCGCGGCGAGGTCCGCGCCGGCCTGGACACCCGGGTCGCCGCAGAGGCGGTGATGGGCAGCTTCGTCTTCGCCTGCCTGGCCGGATCGCGGACCGGCCCGGAGTGGAGTGAGGCCGTTGTGGAGGCCCTGTGGCCCGCGTTCGCCATCAAATCATGACTAAAAACATGGTGATGATGGTATTAGTGGAGAAGAGGCCGCCGATAGCGCGGCTTTGCCATGACCGCGACCGCACAGAACACCCCACGCGTCCCCGGGCGCGAGCGCACCGAGATCGTCGATGTCGACGTTCACGAGCGCGCGGCGCTGGAGGAGCTCGTCCCCTACCTGGACCCCCAGTGGCGACGCTACATCACCGAGTTCGGATGGCAGCCCGAGCGGTTGCTGCCCTACGCCCAGCCCACCGCGGGCGGGCTTGACCGTGCCGACGCCAAGCTCCCCGACGGCCGCCCCGGCGGCTCTGACCTGGGCCTGGTGCGCGAGCAGCTGCTCGACCTCTACGACATCGACACGGCCGTCCTCACCGGCTGGCTGAACGCCTCGGCGCTCGGGGCGGGGTGGCCGGAGTTCAAGACCGGGCTGATGTCGGCCTACAACGACTGGCAGATCGAGACCTGGCTGGAGCGCGAGCCGCGCCTGCTCGGTTCGATTCATGTCAACGCGCACGACCCGCTCGGCGCCGCGCGCGAGATCGACCGCCTGGGCGACCACCCGCGGATGGCGCAGGTGATGCTCTACATCGGCGACAAGCCGTTCGGCGACCCCTTCTACGAGCCGCTGTTCGCGGCCGCGGCACGCCATGGGCTGGTGGTCGGCATCCATCACTCGGAGAACTCGCCGACCGCGCTGGGCCATCACCGCTGGTTTGCCGAGTGGCACACCCTTATCTCCCAGGTGTTCATGTCCCAGACGGTGAGCCTCGTCTTCAACGGCGTGTTCGACCGCCATCCCGAGCTGCGGGTGGCCATGATCGAGGGCGGGTTCTCCTGGGTGCCGCACATCATGTGGCGCTCAGACCAGCAATGGCGCGAGCTGCGCTCCGAGGTGCCGTGGCTGCAGCGCAAGCCCTCCGACGTCATCCGCGAGCACGTCCGCTTCGCCACCCAGCCCATCGAGGAGATGACTGCGCGCCAGTTCCTCGGCCTCGTCGACCAGATGGAGTCAGACGAGCTGATCCTCTTCTCCTCCGACTATCCGCATTGGGACTTCGACTCTCCCGAGCGGGCGCTGCCCCCGGGCCTGCCCGACGAGCTCGTGCGCAAGATCCTCGCCGACAACGCCCGCGCCACCTATCGCATGCCCGAGCGCGCATGACTGCGGCCGTCGACTCCGATCAGGCCACGCGGGTGTGCGCGAGCGACGAGCTGGCGCCGGGTCAGATGCGCGCCGTCTCGCTGGGACGGCTGCCGGCGGTCGTCATCCGCCTGGGCGACGGCAGCCTGCACGCTCTCGTCAACCGCTGCCTGCACCACGGCGCGCCGCTCTCGCGCGGGCGCCTGGGCCCCGGCAGCCGTGGCGCCGCGGGCGTGGGTGACCACCGCCCCGACACCACTGTGGACGCGCTGCGATGTCCGTGGCACGGCTACGAGTACGACGTACGGACCGGGTGCACGCTGTTCGACCCCGGGCGCCGGCTGCGGCGCCTGACCGTCTGGGAGGAGGACGGCTCCGTCCTCCTCGCGCCCTAGAACGCACCAAGGAGACCCATGACCGACATCACGGGCGCTCGCGCCCTTCGCTCACCCGTGCGCGCTCGCGGTGGTGCCCCGCGCGCACCCCTCAAGACCCCTGAGGCCCACGACATGCGCCAGGCCTGGCTCGTCGCCGTCTCGTCGGGCCTGGGATTCCTCTTCGACGCCTACGTCGTGAACATCTACTCGTTCGTGCTGCCGCTGATCGCGGTGAGCTTCGCCCTGTCCACGACGGCTCAGGGGGTCATCGGCTCGGTCATGCTCGCGGGCTACACCCTGGGGACGTTTGCCTTCGGCTACGCCGCGGATCGCTTCGGGCGCAAGAACACGCTGGGCACGTCGATCGCGCTGTACGGCCTGACCACGGCGGTGTCCGGCGTGGCCGGCAGCGCCGGGGTGTTCGCCGCCTTCCGCTTCCTCACCGGCCTCGGTGGCGCCGGGGAGTTGGCAGTGGGCGTGCCCTATACCGTGGAGGCGTGGCCGGCCAAGCGCCGCGCGATCGGCGCCGGGGGCGTGATCTTCTCGATGTACGCGGTGGGCGCGCTCATCGCGCTCGGGGTTGCCCTCCTGGTCGCGCCGTCGCTCGGCTGGCGCGTGACCTTCATCCTGGCTCTCATCCCGGCGGGCATGGTCTACGTGATGCGCCGGGCGCTGCGCGAGTCGGTGCCCTACCTCGAGGCCCGCAGCCGGCGGCGCGAGGCGGGCGAGACCGGCCGCCAGGTCCGCGAGATCTTCTCCACGCCGCGGCTGCGCCGGCGCCTGGGCATCGCCACGATGATCTTCATCGCCAACGCCGTCGGCTACTGGGGCTTCCTCGTCTTCCTGCAGAAGTACATGCTGGGAACCTTCGGCCTCAGCTTCCGCCAGTCGCTGGCCCTGACCATGGCGTTCTACCTCGCCATGGCCATCTGGCCGTTCGTCGGCGCTCACGCGGCCGAGCGCTTCGGGCGCCGGCCGGCGGCGATCGCGGGGGCGGTCGTGCTCGCCGTCTGCAGCGTCATCGGCTTCTCCACCAGCCACCTGCTGGTGTTCGCGATCGCCCAGGTGTTCGGCATCGGACTGCTGGGCTGGACGTGGTCAGTCGGTCAGACCTACGTCGCCGAGCTGTTTCCGACCGCGGTGCGCGGCACCGGGTTTGGCCTGGGCGTGGCCTTCGGCCGGATTCCGTCGATCGCGGGGCCGGTGCTGACCGGGAGCCTCATCGGATCGGTCGGGCTGCCCACGCTGGCCAAGTGCTTCGCCGTGCTGTGGCTGCTCTACATCGCCGCCTTCCTCATCGGCCCCGAGACCCGCGGGCGCAAGCTGGAGGAGCTCGACGCCGTGTAGGTCGCTGCTTCCCGCGCACGCCGCCAGGGTAGGCACGGCGCGACGCTAAGGTGCGAACCAAGCAACCGAGGGAGGCGACGTGAGCGACGACGGCCGGCGGCGGACCCTGTCCGATGGCAACTCGATCCCCACGGTGGGACTGGGCGTGTGGCAGGCCGAGGACGGGCCCGAGAGCGAGAACGCGGTGCGCTGGGCGCTGGAGGCCGGGTACCGCCACATCGACACCGCGCAGGCCTACGGCAACGAGGCGAGCGTCGGCCGCGCCCTGCGCGACAGCGGCGTCGCACGCGAGGAGGTCTTCATCACGACGAAGTTCTATCCCGCGCGCACCGACCCGGCCGCCGAGGCCGAGAAGAGCCTCGAGCGTCTCGGCATCGACCAGATCGACCTCTACATCATCCACTGGCCCCAGAAGGGCCCGACCTGGGCATGGCCGGGGATGGAGGCCGCTCGCGAACGCGGATATGTGCGGTCCATCGGCGTATCGAACTTCAGCGTCGCCGAGCTCGAACAGGTGATCGGCGTCGCCACCACCCCGCCGGTCATCAACCAGGTCCAGTTCAGCCCCTTCGAGTATCGCCGCGAGCTGCTGGAGGCCTGCACCAGCCACGACGTGGCCATCGAGGCCTATAGCCCGCTGGGCACCGGGCGCCACCTGGACAACGCCGCCGTGGGCCAGATCGCCGATCGCCTGGGCCGCAGTCCTGCCCAGGTCCTCATCCGCTGGTGCCTGCAGCGCGACACCATCGTGCTGCCCAAGTCCACGCACCAGGAGCGGATCGAGGCCAACTTCGCGGTGTATGACTTCGCGCTCTCCGACGAGGACATGGCGGCGCTTGACGATCTGGACCAGAGCCACGGCACCGACCAGGCGCGCGAGCGCAAGTGGTGGTGAGAAGCCGGACGCTGCCTGTCAGCTGTTGCGGATGACGCGCAGGATGACCGGCCGCGGGGCGCGGTCGGCGGCCGCCGCGACCACCTCGAGCTCGTCGGCGCGCAGCAGCTCGGCGGCCTCGATGACCAGCACGATCGGCTCAGTGCTCGTGCCTGCGCCGTCGATGACCCGACGGACCTCGTCGGCCTGACGGCGCAGGGCCTCAGGCGAGGGCACGGACAGCACCACCTGACCGGCCACGGGCGCGTCGAGCACGCCGTCCTCGTCGGTCAGCCCACGCTCGATGACGACGCCGGCCGGCGGATCCTCGGTCAGCTGGTCGTCGAGCGGGCCGCCGGAGGGGATCTGCAGGATGAGGCGCGGGTCGCTGGCCATCACGCGGAACGGTACCGCTGCTCACTCCTCGATGGCTCGCAGGTCGAGCAGGGCCAGCCGCTCGGGGTCGGCCAGGATGTCCATCTCCACGATCTTGCCGCCGCGGACCGTGATCGCGCCCACGCTGAAGGGGCGTCCGTCCCGGTAGGACATCATGCCGGGCATGCCGTTGACCAGCACCGGCCGGTTGAGGAGCTGCAGCCGCGCGTAGGTGAGCGCCCGGCTGGCCACCTCGGCCGCGCCGCGGAGCTCGAGCGTCGCCCCGGGCAGGCCGGGGCCGGAGTCGGCCCGCAGGATGATGTCGGGATCCAGCAGGGCGACAAGCGCATCGAAGTCACCCTCGCGAGCGGCGGCGAGAAAGGCGTTCACCACCTCGCGCTGCTGGTCGAGGATCGGCGTCGCCCACGGGCGCGCTGCCCTGGACGCGGCGGCGGGCGCGGCTGGCCAGCTGGCGGGTGGCGTCGGGGGAGCGGTCGACGATGGGGGCGATCTGATCGAACGGGACGGCGAACATGTCGTGCAGCACGAAAGCCAGGCGCTCCGCCGGGGACAGCATCTCCAGCACGACGAGCAGCGCCAGGCCCACCGAGTCAGCCAGCAGGGCCTCGTGCTCGGGATCGACCCCGGCGACCGAGTCGATGATCGGCTCGGGCACGTGGGGACCGAACGGCTCCTCGCGCCGGGTCTTGCGTGAGCGCAGCATGTTCAGGCACACCCGCGCGGTCACCGTCGTCAGCCACCCGCCCAGGTTCTCGACCTCGTCGGCGTCGCTGCGGCTGAGCCGCAGCCAGGTGTCCTGCACCGCGTCGTCGGCCTCACTCACCGAGCCGAGCATGCGGTAGGCGACCGCGCGCAGTCGCGGCCGGTGCTCCTCAAAGCGCGCCGCCAGCCAGTCCTGTTCTTCCATCGTCACAACCTCGTTCCCATGTCGGGTCATACAACCACCCTGACCCGCGGGACGCGCGTGACGTGACAGGGGCGCCGATCAGGAGCCGGCCGGCACTCCGCCCCGGCACACCCCGGTGTTCTCGGCCTGGACGAGCGGTCCGCGCGGCGGGGTGGCATACCGGGTGTGGCGCAGACCCACGAGCACGTCGGACGCGGGCGCGGCGGCCTGGAGCGGCCCGTTCTCGCCGAAGTACCCGCGCCAGCAGGCCCACGGCTGGCTCTTGATGTCGACCAGTGGGGTCGTCGCCGCCCTGAAGGCGAAGCGCCCCGAACCGCACGCCAGCCAGTCCGCCAGCACGTCGCCGGAGACCGCCCGCGGCTGCGCGCCGCATCCGGGCGGGTAGCTGGGGTGCCCGCCGAACGCCGCCTGGACCACCGGGTGGCCGTCGTCGAGCGGCATCGTGGGGCTGCTCCACGGGATGAAGGCGCCCTCGAAGTCGTGGCGCGCGAGGTACAGCCACTCCGGCTCCATCGTCTTCGGGTCGATCAGGACGTCGACGTGCTCCCAGTCGCCCTGGTGCAGGTCGACGTTGAGTGGTCGCCCGCCAGCGGTGCCCGGTTCATGAGGCCGGAGTCGATGACCACCGGGTAGTAGTTGTAGGGGTAGAAGAACCAGTACTCCAGGCCGATCATCCCGCTGGTCACGCCGGTGGGTACGTGCGCCTGCCGGGGCCACGCGGTGCGCGGGATGGCGGGGTCGTAGTAGAAGTAGATCTGCGCTGACGCCCACGGGTTCAGCGCGCTGGGATCAGACATCCACGCGCGACGCGGCGGCAGCGTCTGGCCCAGGCCGGCCAGGAAGGCTCGGAATTGTCCATCGGGGCCGGGGTGATCCCGCAGCGTGTCGGGTAGTTGCAGGTAGGCGGTGGCGCCGCTCAGCTGCCCCGGACGCGGGTTGCAGATCTTCTGCGCCGGGCTGGGTACCACCAGGCACACGGCGCTGCCGTCGGCGGAGAGCTCGTTCAGGTAGGCGTTGACCGATACGGGCCAGTTGCGGTCAGCCGCCGTGACCAAGAGCGTGGGCTGGTAGCGCCGGGCCAGCGCCGCCACCGGTCCGCCGACGCGGGTGTCGGCCTGGATAGGGGTCTCGCCGTCAGTCGCCTGCCCGAGCGGCGGCGCCGGTCCGGCCACCACGCCCGGACCAAGCGCCGGGTCCGCGACACCCGGGGCGGTCGCCGCGGGCCCCGTGCCGGCGCAGGGTGCCTGGCGGGCGCGCAGCGCGGCGGTGAACAGCGTCGGAGGGTTGGCGCCGATGCCCAGCGTGTGCAGGGCCAGCCGCGCGAGCGAGGGGCGTGTCCCGGAGTCGAAGTAGGCCGAGCCGCCCCCGATCTGGACGTCGCGGATGTCGTCGCCCGGGATGAAGCGCAGCCGCGCATCGGTGGAGGTCGCGTCGGCCAGCGCGGTGCAGGTGACCATGTCGATGCCGGCGCCGCCGCGCGCGATGTATCCCCCGGTGAGCTCGCCGCTGGCCGTTGCCACCGTCACGCGCGGGAACCCGACGGGCCCCATGGCGTTGTAGGCGACCCCCAGCAGCAGCGCGACGCCGAGCAGCGCCCACATCAGCCGGGAGCGCGCCAGCTGCGTCGCCGACTGCGGGCGGGGCAGGCGGCTGAGGGCGCGGCCGGAGCCGGTGAGGATCGCTCCGGTGATGAGAAGCACGCCGACCGGCGCCGACGCGAACAGGCTGGCCAGCGCCACCAGCACCCAGAGCGCGACGTGAAACGGCCGCCAGCGCCTGGTGTCAGCCCGTGCCTTGGCCACTGAGGGTGGCTGGAACTCCGGTGCCGGCGCTGCGCTCTGCGCCGGATCGCCGCCGGCGCGCCGCCGCCAGCGGCGCATCCGCGCGTGGTCGCGGGCGCGCGCGATCTCCTGACGCGGATACCACGGCAGCGGGCCGAGATGGGTGAGCGCCACCCACGTCCCCACCAGGACGAGTGCGCCCACTACAACCGCGGCCCAGCTCGCCGCGCTCTGCAGGACATGGGTGACGAACAGCGAGGCCAGCCGGTTGGCGAGCAGGGCGACCAGACCCGCGATGAGGAGGATGTTGAACCCGGCCACCACCTGGACGGCCCACTCGTCGGGCTGCGGACCGGTGGTGGGCCCTCCCGGGGTGGGCAGGGGTCGCGTCGGGTGCTCCGGGCGCGGGCGGGGGTCGCGTCGGGTGCTCCGGGCGTGGGGAGGGGGTTCGCGTCGGGCGGTGGCGGGTCGTTGGGGTGCACCAGCGTGTGCCATTCGACCCGGTGCTCGTCCCAGTTGTGGCGGGCGGCCAGCCATGCCAGCGCGCCGGCGACCGTGCCGGCGACGGCCGCCTCCAGGGTCCACAGGAAGCCGTGGCCGATCAGCTGCCACCCGCTCAGTGCATCGGCGCCGTCGACGGCGGGCAGCTGCGCCGCCGCGAAGCGCACAAGCTCACACACCCAGCCGAAGACGAGCATCACGGCGAGCACCACCACCACCCCCGCCACGACCCTGACGATCGCGCGCAACTCCCCGGCGAGCCCGCTCACCGGTCCATCATCTCCGACCGGTCCTCACGTGTCCACTCGCTCACGGCGGCGTGCCGTGACCGCGCCGGTGACACTCGAGGCGCTACTTGGTGGTGAAGCCCGGCAGCGAGTTGATCTGACTGGTGAGCCAGGCGCTCGTGGTCTGGTTGCCCGACAGGGCGGCCTCGAGCTGGGCGAACTGCTGGGTGAGGTGGCGCTGCTTGTCATCCAGCGCGGACTGCATCGTCGCGATCCGCCGGCCGAGCGTCGACGTCTGACGGTCGTCGCCCGACAGTCGCACCGCGATGGTGCCGCCGAGGCCGGAGTAGTTGTTGACGGTCGTGGCCATGCTGTTGGCCCAGGCACCGACGACCTTCTGCACCGAGATGGGGTCGCTGCGCAGCGCCGTCTCGAGCGTCGCCGCGTTCAGCGTCAGGTTGCCCGCGAGCTCGGATGCGGTCGGGCCGCCGGAGCTGGCCGCACCGGTGCTGACGCCGAGGTCGAGCATGCTCGCCATCCCCGCGGCGAGCCCGGACCCGCCCTTGGTCATGAGCGAGCGCATCGAGGAGAGCAGACCTTTCAGCTGGTTGTCGCCGTAGAGGGCGCCCTGGGTCGGGTCGCTCGACGTGGGCTTGGTGGACAGCTGGGTCTGGATGGTGCTGAGGGCCGCGTTGTAATCGGTGATGAACTGGTTGAGCGCGGACTCCACCTTCGAGGCGTCCGCGGCGGGCGCACCGACGTTGACGGTGATCGGGCCGGAGGTGGTTGTGACCCCGGTGAGGGTCAGGGTGACCCCGGGGATCGCGCTGGTGACGACGTTGGAGCTCGACCGCCCGTTGACCCCGTCGATCGTGTAGGTGGCATCCTGACCGCGCTTGGCACGCGCGGCCTGCTCGGCGAGGACGCCGTCGGCGCCGGAGACGGCGATGAAGCTCGGGCCGGTGTCGCCGGTGCTGCGATCCGACAGGACGAGCGTGCCTGAGTCGGTGGCGGCCGCGTACACCGTGGCCGACTGGTCGCTGTTGATCGCGTCGGCGAGGTCATAGACCGAGGCGCCGGCCTTGACGTGCGTGTCGTGGCCGTCGATGGTGATGGTCCCCTCGGTGGCGGGAGCGGTGAAGGCAAAGGTGCGCTGCGCCGCGTTGGCCAGCTGCCCCACCGAGACCTGGTAGCCGCCGACGCCGGCTCCCGTGGTGGTGCTCGCGGCCACCCGCGTGGCGTCGCTGGAGGTCGCCTTCTGCGTGCCGCGGTAGATCCGCGGGTCCAGTAGGGCCAGCGCGTCGGTGTTGACCTTCTTGAGCGCCGCCTGGATGCTCGTGAGTTGCGTCTTGCGGGCCTGCAGGATCTGCTGCTGGTTCTGCAGTTGCGTGACCGGCCGCTTCTGGATCTCCATCATCTGCGAGACGATCTTGGCCGTGTCCAGGCCAGACGCCAGCCCCGTCACCTGGATGGGGGCGCTGCTGCTGGAGGAGGTGAAGCTCGAACCGGTGGTGCTCGAACCGCTGCTGATCGATGAGGTGGACATGTCCACCCTCGACATCGGCGCAAGCGGCGATTCGGCGTATGGGGTGTAGACCCCATCTTCGCCGTGAGGGGTCTCAGCAGGCCGCGCGGGCGAGCGGCGGCCGGTGGTGCGGCGCGAAGGCTCGCGCGGACGAGGCGCATGCCACGAGCGGGCTGAGGACGTGGATTTGCGTCGCTGCGCGGACCGGGCGTGTGATGTCGGTGGCCGTCGCCGCGGCGGACGGGGAGAGCCGGCCTCGCGCCGACGCCAGAGCCGACACCGTGAAGCCGAGTGTGTGGCCGGCCCCGAGTTGGGCGGCGGTTCGGCAACGGGCGCCGCGGTAGGCGACCGTCCTCGGCGCGTGGACCGCGATGAGCGTCGCGGGCACCTTGGTGCACAGGCGAACGGACTCCGCGCCCGCCTTGCCGCGACCGGTCACGGTCACCCGGTAGCGCACGCGCTGCCCGACGTGGATGGTTGCCTCTGGACCGATCGACACCCTGATCTTCGGAGTGGGAGCGACCCCGGTGACCGGCGTGATCGAGAGATCGGTCCCCGAGGCCGAGGGCTTCAGGCCGGCCCCGGGGAGCGGGTCGGGCGCGCCGGGCGGGAGGGTGGGCTGCTCCGGCGGCCCGGGCTCCTCGACGTTCGGGCCTCCGGGTCCGCCGCCGGCCTCCTCATAGGCGATCGTGTGAGAAGGCGACGAAGCCCGCCGCTTGGCCCAGCGACGCGCATCCGTTCTCCGTGGCGGCGGACGCCGGGCGCACGGCAGCCCAGACCGCCGCCAAGGCCAGGAGGCCGACGACGAGCGCCCCTGTCACGCACCGCTGCACCCGTACCGCAGACATGTGCCCATCGTGTGGCCGGGGTGGGTCAAAGCACATCACCCAGGCGGGGTGATGTCGCTTCACCCGGCCTGGCCCAAGCATGGGGCTGGCCAGCCGCTGAGCGAAGGGAGCGACCGTGACGAAGCAATTCAAGGGCGAGGTGCGTCTCGATGTCCGGGACTCGACCGAGGACTGGAGCGCGTTCCGCGAGACCACCGCGCCCGCGGGCGCCCCCAACGTGCTCGTCGTCCTCTATGACGACACCGGCCTGGCGGGCCTGGGCGTGGGCCGCGACAGCGGCGACGCGGTGAGCGAGGAGTACCAGTCGCCGTTTGCCTTCACCGGCGGCCGGATCGGCAAGGTCGAGGTGAGCGTCGGCGACGACGCCTATGTCGCCCTCGAGCAACAGTTCGCCGCCGCCATGGCGCGCGACTAGCGGCGACACAGCTCGGGTGGCGCGGCACCGGGTCGGAGCCCGGATCACAGGGCTAATTCGCGCGATCCGCGAGGGTGACGACGCGACCATCGAGGCTGCCGTCCTGCGGCTGAGCCGCAGCCGGCGGTGGCTCGCGCCCCTGGCGCTCACCGTCAGCGCGCTGGTGCTGCTCGTCGAGGGGCTGAGGCTCGTGTTCTCCAACTGGCGGCTCACGCTGATCCAGGCGCTCCCGGCGATGTGGATCTGGGTGGCCATGCTCGACCTCAAGATCCATGTCCTTCACGGGCACAGCTTTCACACGATCTCAGGGCCGCTCGCCTGGTTGGCGGTCGGTCTGATCGTGATCGTCACGGCGGCCTGCTTCTACCTCAACGGGGTCGTCGCCTTTGCCATCACCAACCCTGAGGGGCCGGCGATCCGGCCGGCGATGTCCAGGGCGCGCGGCCATCTCCATGTGATCCTCGGATCGGGCGCCGTTGTCGGCCTGGCCCTCGGGATCGCGGCGATCGTCGTCACTCGCTATCACCGGCCGTGGTTCGCGGTGACGATGAGCGTCGTCATCGGCGTGATGATGGTGTGCTATCTCGCGATCCCGTCGAGGATCCTCGGGGTCAAGCCCAATCAATCCCGGCGCGACAAGCTCGTCACCGGCGCCGTCAGCGGAGTGCTGGGAGCGGTGGTCTGCACTCCGCCCTACCTGCTGGGCCGCATCGGGCTGCTCATGCTCGGTTCACACGTCCTGTTCGTCCCCGGCGTGGTCCTGATGTGTCTTGGCTTCACGTTGCAGGCTGGAGCCACCGGAGCGGTGAAGGCGATCAAGATGAGCGCCACGCTGTTGTCCGGGTCAAAGCCGACGGCGGTGTGATGTCGCTGGGAGCGAACCTCAGACCAGATTGAGGTGCCTGGCCCGGCGCACCGCCTCGGTGCGCGTGCCGACGCCGAGCTTGCGGTAGATGTTCTTGGTGTGGGTCTTGACGGTGTTGATCGAGACGAAGAGCTCTGAGGCGATCTCGGCCTTGGACATGACGGTGGGCAGGTAGCGGAGGACCGCCTCTTCCCGATCCGAGAGCGGGTCCAGGAGCACGCGACGCGGGTCGTCGCCGGACTCCGCGCCCTGGTCTTCGATGAGCGCGATGATCTCGCCGGCGAGCGTTCGTTGCCGAGTCCCGGCGCGAATGCGCCGCCTGAGCAGTTCCGCCAACGGCGGGCCGGCGGTCAGCAGCGGGAAGCGGAAGCTTTCAGGCTGTGCCCGGTCCAAGGCCTCCTCGACGAGCTCGAGCGCACCCTCCTCGTCGTGGCGCAGGTGCCCGCACACGGCGGCCAGTCCACGCGCTTCGATCGCCGCCGCGGTCTCCCGGGTTCCGGCGTCACGGGAGAGCTCTGGTTCGAGAATGTCCAGCGCCTCCGCCGCGTCGCCGCGGGCAAGGGCGAGCCGTGCCCGTACCACCGCGGCTCCCAGGGGCGCCAGAGACGCGACGCCGCCCCGCTCCAGGGCCTGAAGTGACCGGGTGGGGTCGCCGGCGTCGGCCAGCAGCCCCGCCTCGAAGCAGCCGGCCGCCGCGACCAGGCTCGGCGGCAGCCCCCACTCGTCGATGTCGTTGCGCACCGAGTGGGTGGCGCGCGCCGCGCCCGCGATATCAGTCCGGCCGTCCAGCAGGGCTTGGAAGAGCCCGATCAGAGACAGCGTCGTCCGCATCTGCGCGGACCCGGTCGCACGCGCTGCCGCCCGCAGCCAATGGCCGGCGTCGTCGAACGCAGCCCAGTTGAGGTGAGCGATGCCCAGCGCCAGGAGCGCGGGAGCGGCTGCGGGGTCCTCATCCCAGCCGTTACGCCGGGCCAGCTCCAGCGCGGCGTGGGCGAAGCGGGCGGCCTCGTGCAGCGCGCCGCCGAGCACCTTCAGCAGCGCCAGCTGAGCCAGGCAATCGAGGACGACGTACTCGCATGAGTCGCGGTGCGCCGCCTCCAGGGCCACTTCGAGCTGGGTGGCCCCGCTGCCGGTGTCCCCGGTCCAATGCTCGGCGACGGCGAGGCTGAGCTGTGCAATGACGCGTGGATCGCCGGGGGCTTCGGCGGCCTGGAGGCTGCCGAGGACCTTGAGCGCGGCGCTCCGGGTCGCGTCGTAGTCCCCGCGCACCCGCGCGTCCAGCATCGCGACGATCGCGCGCGAGAGCGCAAAGCGAGCGCGCCGCTTGGCCGGCACGTCGCGCGCCTTCGCGTCGGCGAGCTCGATGTAGCCCTGTGCCTGCTCCAGCTCGCCGAGGGCAAGCGCCGCCCCGGCTCCGGCCAGCGCCAGCTCGGCGCTGCCGGCGAGTACGCGAGGTGCCAGACCGTCCACCCACCCCGAGAGCTGCGCCGCCTCGCGCTGCATGAGCAGGGACAGCCAATGCTCGGCCACCAGCTCGGCCGCCACCGTGACGTCGCCTGCGGCCACGGCATGGCGGACCGCCGTGGAGGCCGGGCCGTGAGCGGCGAACCAGCGAGCGGCGCGCCGGTGCTGTAGCGCATGCGCGTCCGGCATCCGGTAGCGCAGCTGACTGCGCAGCAGCTCCTGGAACATGGGGTGATAGCGGTAGCGGCGATGCTCCTCGTCTATGGGGACCACGAACGCGTTTGACCGCTCCAGCAGCTCCAGCGCACTGATGGCGTCGTCGCGCCCCGTGAGCGCGTTGGCCACCTCGGGCTCCAGCTCGTCGACGACGCTCGTGCGGAGCATGAAGTCGCGCATGGCCGAGGGCTGCTGATGGAGCACCTCCTCGATCAGATAATCCGCGACGGTGCGCTCGTCGCCGGCGAACGAGCGCACGAAGCCGTCCGGATCGGGGTGCCCGCGTAGCGAGAGCGCGGCCAGGCTCAGGCCGCCGACCCAGCCCTCGGTGCGCTCGTGAAGCTTGGCGATGTGGTCGTCCTCGAGCTGGACCCCGGCCATCTCGAACAGCTGCCTCGCTTCGTCTCGTGACAGCGCCAGATCCACGGACCGCAGATCGGCGAGGCGGCGGTCCAACCGCAGTCGCTGCAGCGACAACCCCGGGTCGATCCGGCTGGCGATAACCAGCCGCAGCCGCCGCTGGGGGATGCGCAGGAACCGGTCCAGGCTCTCGGTGACCAGGCGTGAGTGCACCTGCTCGAAGTCATCGAGCACCAGGATGACGGTCACGTCGAGCCCGTCGATCGCCGCGGCCAGCGAGGTGATGAACTCGTCGTCGATCACATCCGAGCGTCCGCGAGCGGGTGCGAGCTCGTGCCCGGACGCGGTCGCGACGAGCTTGACCACCTCATCCCAAAATCGCTGGGGGCGTCGGTCGGTGGGCTCGATCGATAACCACGCCACCGGCCCGTCGGGCGGCCGCGCCGACAGCCACGCGCTCAACAGCTGTGTCTTGCCCGCGCCGGCGGGGCCGGTGATCAGCGTGAGCGGCCCACGCACGCCCGCATCGAGTCGATCCAGCAGATGCGGCCGAGGCACCGTCGGCCGTGGCTCGGGCGGGGGGTGCCTGAGCGCCACGATGCGCGCGGCCCGATGGACGGCCCACGGGTCAGACCCCTGCGATGTACGTCGTCCCTCCGAGACGGCCCCCCTCATCGAGGCATTACCTGCCGCTCCCCTGCCGATTTGAGTGTATCGGGGAGACGTCAGGTGGTGCTGGAGCTCGTCACCGTCTTCGTCTTGGTGGTCGTCTCGGTATTGGTCTTCGTCGTCGTGTCGGTGACCGTGGTCGGGGTGGTCTCCGTCTTGGTGTCGGTGACCGTCGTCTTGGGCTGCTTGACCGTGACGTTCGCCGACTGCGACGTCTTGGACGCGGTGCCGGTCTGGGTGGCCGTCGATGTCACCGTGCTCGCGCCGACTCCTGTCGCTGCCGCCACCACGAAGGCGATTGCCAGGCCGGCGACGAAGGCGATCACCGCCGCGGGCCAGGTCCACGACCTCTTGGCCTGAAGGCTGCGGCCGCACGACGGGCAGAACGTGGCTCCCGGGGGGAGCGCCGCTCCGCAGTGCGGGCACGGCCTCGGCCCCGGGGTCTCGCCGCCACCGGGAGCGCCGCCACCTGGAGCGCCGCCGCTCGTCACCTGGTCCCTCGCAGTGCGATGCGGGCCAGAGTGCGCAGCGCCCCGAAGATGCCGGTCGGCAGCCCGGCGGACGGGGAGCATCCGGGATGGTGGCGGGCTATCCGGACGCGCAGCACGCGCGGCCGGCTTGCGAAGTGGATCGGGGGCGTCAGCAGCGCCGCCTCGCCGTCGATGCCGGCGGGCACCGTCGCCGTGCCGTCGACTTCGATCGAGCGGGGCGTCCACTGGCGCACCATCCCGCGGTGCAGCCAGTGGCCGGACTCCATCACGGCGACGCCGAGGCGCCCGTCGTCGAGTTGTGGCCGGGTGCCGGACCCGACGAGTTGCCCGAGCCGGTAGGCGTTGTTGGAGACGAGGACGCCGATGCCCCCCTCGTGCGCGAGACCGTCGGAATCACGCCAGTTGATGCGCGGGCTGTCACCGTCAGGTCCGGCGGCGTCGGGAAGCACCTCGAGCATCGTCCGCAGCTTGGCGTCGCGGTAGCCGGGACGCTGAACCGCCTCACCGTAAAGTCCGAGCGAGACGTTGTTGACGAACACCCGGCCGTTGACCTCGGCGAGATCGACGATCCGCTCGCCACCGTCCACGAAGGCGTCGAGCGCACCCACCACGTCGTCACGGTCAACGCCAAGGTCGAGCGCGAAGTGGTTGCGCGTCCCCGCGGGGATGCAGGCGTACGGGATGGCTTCGCGAGCGGCGATCGCCGCCACTACCGCCTGCGAGCCGTCGCCACCGGCCATCGCGATCGCGTCAGCACCGTTGCGCAACTGTTCCTCCACTGTGGTCTCCAGACTCTGGTCCATGGACATCTCGACGGGGTGGATCCCCCGATTACGAGCCTCGTCGGCAAGGTGAAAGCGTGCGGCCTTGCCGTCGCCCGAACGCGGGTTGAAGATGAGTACCGGGGAGGTGGGCCGGGCCGCCCGCGGGAGGGTGACGCGGCCGGTCAGCGACAGCCGGGCGCACGCGACGGCGCCCGCAGCGCAGGCGACGATCAGCACCGTCTCGAGCGGATCGCGGGCCACCAGCAGCGCCACCGCCAGCACGGCGAAAACAGCGCCGATGGCGACCGGGATCGCCCGTGCGACGCCGCGGCGCATCACGCCGTGCCACCCGCACGTCGCCGCGATGAGCACGAAGGCGAGGACGAACAGTCCGCGCGGGAAGTGATTGATGGCGGCGATGACGCCCAGGACGAGGGCCGCGGCGCCGAGTGCCAGTGCCGCAGCGGCCAGCACCCGCGCCCGCGCGGCCGCGCGGGGTCCCGATGTGGTGCCGCTCGCTGTGGTGCCGCTCGCTGTAGCCAAGCGTCACGTCCCGGTCTCGTGCGCGTCGGTCGGGGACACCCGGCGGATCTCGATGAGCTCGAGGCCGAGCAGCTGGATGCGTTCGAGCAGCCCGTGGAGCTGCGCCTGGTCGGTGACCTCGCCGCGCAGGACGGTCTCTGCGGGCCGGATCGCTGCCTCCATGTCTTCAAAGGACGCCAGCGCACTGCTACCGACCTTGCCCCTGATCCGTATCTCATAGGAAGTGGCCACGCTCTGCGACTGTCCCACCATTGGGGGTGACGCGGCCTCACCCGGGATGGGTGAGTAGGTCCGAGGTTGCAGGAGCGCCGACGTGGCGATGGCCAGCACCAGGACGACGAGCGTGCCGGGGACCCTCGGGACGAAGCGCTTGAGCGCGACGAGCAGCGCGAGGCTACCGGCTCCCACGGCCAAGGGCTGCGCGTGCACGCTGCCGAGATGGTCGATCAGGCTCCGGAGGCGGGGGATGAGGTCGGTGATGGCGCCCAGATGGAGCAGTCCCGCGCCCACGAACACGGCCGCCGTGATGAGGGCGAGCGCCGCGGGGGCCGCCATGAGCCCCGCCTCGGGCGGCAGGCCCGCGATCTTCGCGATGCGACGCACTGGGGGGTGACCACGCTCCACACGATCAGCCCGGCCACCGCATCGGGGCCCAGCCATGCGCGCTGATAGGAGCTCACCCAGCCCGGGATCAGGCGCATGGCCCCACCGTCCCCGGTGGTCGGGTGAATCTCCATCACCCGGGCGGGGTGAGGGCCCCGGTTCACCTGCGCGGGGTGATCCGTACTCACCCTGTGCGACTGCAGAGTGCCTCGCCGTGGGCCAGGCAATCGGACAGAGTCTGTCGTTCGGGGTGGGCGTCGCCATCAGCCCCGTGCCGATCGTCGCGGTGGTGCTGATGCTGGCCACGCCGCGCGGGCGGGTCAACGGCCCGGCGTTCGTGCTGGGATGGGTGGTCGGCCTGGCCATCCTCGGGACGGTGGTGCTGCTGGCCTCCAGCGGTGCGGACGCGTCGAGCAACGGTGCGCCGGCGACCTGGGTCAGCGTGCTCAAGCTCGTGCTCGGGGCGGCGGGACTGCTCGGCGCCGTCGTGGAGTGGCGCGGGCGCCCGAAGGGCGACGCGGCGCCCGCGTTGCCCAAGTGGATGTCCGCGATGGATCAGCTCGGCGCCGGCAAAGCGCTGGGAATGGGCGCCCTGCTCTCCTCCGTCAATCCCAAGAACCTGCTCATCACCGTCGGTGCGGCGGCGGGCATCGCCCAGACGGGCATCAGCGCCGGGCAGCAGGCCGTGGCGCTGGCGATCTTCGTCCTCATCGCCAGCCTCGGGGTCGGCGCTCCGGTGGCGATCTTCTTCCTGCTCGGTGAGCGGGCCGGGAAGCTCCTCACCGAGATGAAGGATTGGATGGGCGCCCACAACGCGGCGATCATGGCCGTGCTGTTCCTCGTGCTGGGGACCAAGCTCATCGGCGACGGCATCAGCGGCCTGGCCGGCTGAGCGCGGGGGCGCTGCGCGCGGCCTCTACGGCTGCCCGGACGGTCGGATACACGTGCTCCAGATCGACATGGGACCCGGCGCGGCGCATCACGTCACGGACACCGCCGATGTCTCGCGCCACGTGCAGCGTGACACCCTGATCCTGGAGAGTGTCAGCGAGCTCGTCGAGCATCGCCACGGCGGTGACGTCCATGAAGGCGATGTTCTCGGCGTCGAGTACCACGGCCGTGATCCCAGGCCGGGCCGCTGCCGCCCGCACGTGGTTGCGGACCCAATCGGCGTTGGCGAAGAACAGGCCGGCCTCCACCCGGAGGATCACCACTCCCGGGATCCGCGCCGGGTCCGCAATGCGCTCGATGTCCGCGTAGTGGTCGGCTCCCGGAGACTTGACGAGCTCGGCCACGCGGGGCCGCGAGGAGCGGTAGAGCAGCAGCGTCAGCGACACCGTGATCCCGATGAACAGGCCGGGCAGCGTGTCGAACACCGTCACGCCCAGCAGCGCCGCGATCGCGGCGATGAAATCCGGCCGGGCCGCCACCTGGTACGCGCGGCCGAAGCGGCCGCTGTAGACGCGATACAGGCGGACCAGCGCCCCGACGTCGACGAGCTCCGATACCGCCACGATCACCACGGCGGCGAGGGTCGGTTCCGGCAGCTTCTCGAACAGTCCGGTGAGAAACAGCAGCGTGAGGATGGTCATCGCCGCCACCACCAACCCGGATACCTGGCTGTTGGCGCCCGCGGACCCATTGACCGCGGTCTTGGACAGCGAGCCGTTGACCACCATGCCGCTCGACAGGCCCGCCGCGATGTTCGCCGTCCCCAGGCCCAGCAGCTCGCGGTTGGCGTCGACTTCGTAGTGATGCTTGGCGGCATAGGTCTTGGCCGCGCCCAGGCCCTCCGCGAAGCCGACCAGCATCACGCCGGCCGCTCCCCCGCCAAGCCGTACGAAGTCGTGGAAGCTGACATCCGGGATCCCCAGCGAGGGCAGGCCACTGGCGATGTCGCCGACGATGTCGACGCCGTGGCGGTCGAGGTGAAGCGTCGCCACCGCGACGATGCTCAGCAGCACCACGACCAGCGATCCGGGGACCGCCGGGACCAGGCGGCGCAGGATCAACAGCAGCGCGATCGACGCCACGCCGACCACCAGGGTGAGCACCTGGGTGTCGCCGAGCTTGGTGATGAGGTCCCACAGCTTCTGGAAGAAGTCGCCCGAGCCCTTCTCCACGCCGAACAGCGTGGGGAGCTGCCCGACGATGATGGTGAGGGCCAGGCCGATGATGAATCCCTTGAGCACCGGCTCCGAGATGAAGCTGGCCAGGAAGCCGAGCCGGAGCAGCCCGGCGATCGCCGCGATGAGGCCCGTGGTGATGCCCAGCGCCGCCGTCATGGTCACGAACTGGCTGCTGCCGGCCGTGGCATACGTGGCCACCGTCGCCGCCGAGAGCGCGGCGGTGGCCGACATCGGGCCGGTCACGAGATGACGCGAACTCCCGAAGGCCGCGTAGAGCAGGAGCGCTCCGGGCGCGGCATAGAGCCCCACGACCGGGGACACCCCCGCGATCGTGGCGTAGGCCAGCGCCTCCGGGACCAGCACCGCCCACACCGTGAGGCCGGCGATCAGATCGCCGCGGACCCACGCGCGCTGGTATCCCCGCAGTGACGAGAAGAGCCAGCTCGGCATAGGCGGGCGCGGGGCCTTGATGCCGTGAAGCGCTAGAAGAGGAGCTCGCGCTCGGCGTCGTCAGCGGCCACGAGTCGTCCGGTGGCGACGAGGTCCGACGGGCGCCGAAGGAACATCGTCACATCTCCTGAGGTCGAGGAATGAGACGAAGGCTCAGGCGCCGTAGGGTGATTCGTCGTCACCCGGGCGGGGTGATGGTGCTCTTCGTGCCCTGGGGAGCCATAGCGCGACCAGGCGAGAGACGACGGTGACCAGGAAGAGCTGTCCAGTGAGCGCCTCGAGCATCGACAGCGCCCGTCCCAGACCGGTTGCCGGCACGAGGTTCCCGTAGCCGGTCGTCGTCAGGGTGGTGAAGCTGAAGAACAGGTAGTCAGAGAGCGAATGGCTGCCGGCGGGAGACAGAAACGGCTCGTTCGTCAGCCGGGATGCTGCCGCGAACACGAAGGTGTAGATCAGCCCGAACAGGATGTAGCAGCACATCGCCCCGAGCAGCGTCTGGCTGGTGACGCGCTCGTGGCTCACCAGTCGCCGGATGATCGCCAGCAAGGAGGCGCAGAGCAGGACGGCGTTGATGAGGGCGGGGACGCCGCCGGCCCGGCCTCCGGCGAGCGCCGCCAACGCCGAGAGGACCACGGCCAGCGACGCGGCGGCTGTCGCCAGCCGACGATGGGTGTCTGAGACGCCCGAGGCCGCCAGCGCCACGATCACCGTCACGCCCTGGATCGCCGTCAGGACGGGCGCAACCCAGTCGTTCGGCGGCAGTGCCGTTGCGAGCACGTACGTGACGAGCAGCAGGACCAGGACGAGGCCATAGCGATCGCCCAGCATCGAGATGATCTCCTCCAGCGTCCACCCCCGCGGCCGGCGCCGGCGTGGGGGCCTAGTTGTGGACGAGCGGGGGGCCGAGCTCTGCGTCATCGGACGACACCGCGGTCGGGCCCGGATCGGGGAACTCGCGGTCCATCTGGCGTCTGAGGAGCTCCGTGCCGACTGCCGCGAGGACCGCGAAGACCAGCATCCCGACCGGCTTGCCTGTCGCCGGGATCGGCTGCCAGATGAAGATGAGGAGCAGGATGACCGCGACCACGCCATACATCGCGATGGGGTGCGCGCGGACGTACGGGGCCAGCCATCTCCGGGCGGGGACGGCGAACCGCGACGGGCCCGCGAACCACGCGCAGACCACGACGATGACGCCGATGAGGATCACCGCGCCAGCGATCTGGGTCAGCATCGTGGTCGCGATCGACACCACGGCATTGGCAGCCGGCTTGACCGACGCGTCCTTCACAAGGGAGTTGGGCACGTTGGTGACGATGAGCGAGCGGAACAGGATGACCACCAGGCCAGCGACGACGCCCGAGATGCCGATCGACACGAGCGTTCGCCGGCGCCGTCCTGCTGGGGCGACCAGCAAGGTCACCACGAACAACAGGGGGACGAGGATGTAGAGGGCGATGGCGAGGCCGCTCAGCCCCTGGCCGATGTCCTGGACCAGCTTGATCTGCTTGGCCTGCAGGATCACCAGGCTGGCGGCGCTGGGCGGTAGCTTGGAGCCCAGGTCTGCGGAGATGCCGAGCCGCGATGCCACGTCGTTGAGGATTGTGCTCAGGTTGAGCGAGACCTCGCCATCTTTGACCGTCACATGTCTGGTGCCGCCGTTGACGATCGCGATGAGCTGGAGCGCGGCCGCGCGGTTGACGGTGCGCCAGGCGTTTTGGACCACGGGGCGTGACAGAGCCAGCTCCGTTCCCTGCACGGCGGCGTTGCGCAGCGCCCCGGCAATGGGAGCGGCCAGCGGCGCGAGCCGTGGGGGCAGGGCGTCATCGATCTTGCTCGCCACGTCGACGTTCGCATACAGCTGGTCCACCAGGTAGTTGGCGGTCGCGGTGCGGATCGCCGAGTTCTGGAGGAGACTGGTGCTCGTCGAGGACCAGTTGTCGGCGTTGAGGAGCTGGCGGTTGGCCCAGATCGACACGATGGCAACGACGAGGAGCACCGTTGTCACGGTGAGCAGTACGTCTGTCCATATCCTCCGCGCCGTCCAGCGCGAGGCGGGGGCCGCCGCCGGTTGCGTCGCCGTGCTCACCTGCGCACAGCATGCTGCGCGTCGGGTGGTCGGATCTCACCCCAGGAGGGTGATATCTGGCCACGACCGGCCCCGGTGCGGTGATACTGGCGCCATGGCCAACGTCAGCGCGGAGCTCGCCGGTCTCGATCAGGCCGTCTACGCCGCGATCGCGGGCACCGACACTCCCACGCTGGACCGGGCGATGCGGACGCTGGCCGGGGCCGCAGACCACTCGCGCCTGTCGATGGTCGCCGCGGCGGCGATGGCGGTGGGGGGCGGTGCACCGGGTCGACGCGCGGCTGCCGGGGGACTGGCGGCGGTCGCGGTGACCTCGGCCGTCGTGAACCTGGCGATGAAGCCGCTCGCTCGCCGGCGGCGACCTGACCGGGCGGGCGCATCCGTCCCGTCCCAGCGCCACGTCCCGATGCCCACGTCGCGCTCGTTTCCGTCGGGGCACTCCGCCGCCGCGATGGCGTTCGCGGCTGCGGCGAGCCGCTGGATGCCGGCCGCGGGTGCGCCGCTGTATGCCCTGGCCGGGCTTGTCTCCTATTCGCGCGTTCACAGCGGAGTGCACTTCCCCGGAGACGTCGTCGCCGGAGCGCTGATCGGGCTCACGCTCGGCAGCCTCACCGCGGGCGTGTTGGCTCGGTCCGCCGCCCTAGGTCTCGGCTGAGCGTGCCGCCGCGCGTAGCTCAACCGCCACGGCGATCTCGACCGCGCCCCTGAGGATCAGGTAGATGCCCACGAACAGCGCCAGCGCCGCCAGGCCGAGCTTGGGGGCGAACAGGAAGACCAACCCACCCACCAGATCCAGCGCACCACGAAGCACCTCGCCCATGCGATTCCCGACGGCAAACACCGCCAGGCCGAGATGCGCCACCCCGGCCAGCACCAGGTAGATCCCGAACACGATCCGGACGCCGTGCACCGCTGAGCCCGGACGCACGATCACGAAGATGCCCGCGATGACGGCCAGCGCGCCGAGCGCGAACGCCAGCCAGCCTCGGCTGGGATCGGGCCGCGCGAAGCCCGCCACGATGAGCGCGATACCGGCCAGGAGCAGATAGATGCCAAGGACGACCGCGATCGCCACCAGGCTGTTGTGCGGCTCGATGAGCACCACCAGCGCCGCGATGAGGTTGACCACGCCGACCAGCAGCGGCACCCACCATGCGCGCAGCAGGTCCTCAGTGCTCGCCGGGCCTCGCGGAGCCGCGTGGGCGGGATGTGTCGACGGCATGGGGTCAGACATGGCGGCAGTGTGCCGCGGCTCGGGGTGAGCGGACCTCACCCGGGAGGGGTGATGCGCGCTCTGGCCCTGCGTGCGCGCTAATCTCCACCGAGCCGGTCGCTTTTTTCACGCCAGGTAGGCGGTGTGACGGACATCTCAAGCAGCTCGCCGACTCGGAGGCCCGTGGGGGACGTGGTGAGAGAGCTCTCGATCACGGCGCGGCCGTGGGGTGGCGCGTGGCGTCAGGGCCAGCTACGTGCGCAGGCCAGGCTGCCCCCTGCCTACCCGCTGAAGCTCTTGGTGGTCGTGGCGGGCTACTACGCCGCTGCCCATCTCGGCTTCGCCTTCCAGTTCACCGGCCCGATCGCTTCGATGGTGTGGCTCCCGGTGGGGGTGGGTATCGCGGGGCTGTACCTGTTCGGCCTGGGCGTCTGGCCGGCCGTCCTCGCGGGCGACCTGCTCGTCAACAACTACTCCGCCCTTCCCCTGGGCTCGGCGATCGCGCAGAGCATCGGCAACCTGATCGAGGTCACGCTTGCGGCATACCTGATGCGACGCTTCGCGCGGCGTCACCCGCCGCTGGAGACCATCGGAGGGTTCGAGCGCATGCTCGTGGCCATCACCGCCGGCACGATCGTGTCGGCCACGGTCGGCTCAGCCGCGCTCTACCTCGGCGAAGCCGTCGGACTCAGCTCGCTCGGCCATCTCTGGCGGACGTGGTGGCTGGGGGACTTCTGCGGCGCGATGATCGTCGTACCGCTGGCGATCGCCTGGTTGCCACCTCCCGCCCGGCCGTGGTTTCGCGGTCATCTGCTCGAGGTCTCGCTGCTGCTGGCGACGCTGGTGGTCGTCAGCACGATCGCCGTGCAGGTCGATCACTCCCTCAGCTACCTCGGCTTGGTCGTCCTCATCTGGGCCGGCCTGCGGTTCGGCGCCCGCGGCACCACGCTCGCGATCGTCATCGGCGCCGGCTTCACGATTTGGGGCACCACCCACGTGTCGGGCGCGTTCGCCTTCCCCTCGCTCAGTCGCAGCGTCGTGGACACCCAGCTTTACCTGGCCGTCGCAGCGATCACCGCGCTGTCGGTGGTGACGCTCGCCCGCGAGCGTGAGCGGCTGGCCGAGAGCGTTCGGGACTCGCGTATGCGCGTGGTGGTTGCCGCCGACAACGAGCGTCGCCGGCTGGAGCGCGATCTCCACGACGGCGCCCAGCAGCGATTGACCGCACTCTCGGCGCACCTCGGCCTGGCCTCACGGGAGCTGGACCACCGCCCCACCTCGGCCGGCGCCGCGCTGCGCGGGGCGCAGATGGAGCTGGAGGGCGCAATCGACGAATTGCGCGACCTGGTCCATGGCATCCATCCGCCGGTGCTACGGCGGTTCGGCCTCGCGCGGGCGATCGAGGTGGCGGCTGCCCGCGTGAACACGCCGATCGAGTTGATGGCACTCCCCGTCGGCCGACTCGACGAGGTCGCGGAAACCAGCGCGTATTTCGTCGTTCTCGAGGCGCTCAACAATGCCCAGCGCTACGCCGGAGCGTCGCTGATCCGCGTGCGCGTCGAACTGCGGGGGGATTGTCTGGTCGCCGAGGTGAGCGACGATGGGGACGGCGGCGCCACCGAGCAGGATGAGCTCGGGCTCCAAGGGCTGCGAGACCGGGTCGAGGCGATCGGCGGCAGGTTTGAGCTCCAGAGCGAGTGCGGCTCCGGGACGCGAATCGTGGCCATGATCCCGGCTCGAGTGGCGTAGCCGCAGTTCGCCCCGCCGGGGCCGTGTCACTCGTCGGCGTACTTCTCGCCTGCTGACAGGAACATCAGGGCCGCGGTCACCCGGCGGCTGACATCCTCGGGACCGGGAAGCTCGAGCTTCATGAAGATGGAGTTGATGTGCTTCTCCACCGCCCGCCGAGTGAGCACCAGTGTCTCGGCGATCGCCCCATTGCTTTTGCCTTCCGCCAATTGCGCGAGCACCTCGTGCTCGCGCGGGCTGAGGGCTGACAGGGGCGAGTCGGGGCCAATGGTTCGAGCCTTGACCAGCACCTCGACCACCTTGGGGTCCACCACCGAGCCGCCGGCGACCACGGTCTCCACCGCCGCCACGAGCTCAGCCGGGTTGCTGATCCGCTCCTTGAGCAGGTACGCCCGCCCCGAGGAACCAGATTCCAGCAGCGCCATCACGTAAGCCGGGTCCGTGTACTGGCTGAGTACCACCACCCCGATCCGAGGGTGTCGCTCGCGCAGCGACTGCGCAACCTGGATGCCCTCGTCGGTTCCGGTCGGCGGCATGCGGATGTCGGTGATCACGGCGTCGGGCGGGGAGGCGTCGATGGCCTGAAGCAATGTGTCCCGATCGCCGTAGGTGCCCGCGACGTCGATGCGTTGCGAGTCGCCCACGATCTGGTCCAGCGCCTCGCGGATGAGGTAGGTGTCGTCCGCGATCATGACCTGAATTCGTCGTGCGCCGGCATCCGCGCTCTGTTCGCCGCCTTCCGATGTCCCCACGGATTTCACCTCTGCTGGCACATGGAGATGATTTTGATCAAAGGTACTCGCGCGCGCCACGGGTGTGACGCAGTTACGGCCTGCCCGGGGGGGTGAGCATCCCGACCGACGGGGAGGCTGGCACCCCCCGTGGCGGCCAGGCAGGCCGGACGACTGGCATGCCACCATCATTGTCCGTGATTCCGCGGCGGCGGATACTCGCCCCATGATCGGGACTGCCCGCGGCGCCCCCCCTCTGCCCCCCATGGACGGCATGCCGTGACGTCGCTGAGCAGCGTCCGGCCGGTCTCTCAGATCGCCGCCGCCCGCTGCTCAGCTCCCCACCTCGCGGGCGGCATCGTGGAGCGCGGGGACCTGCTCGACGTCCTGGACCGCGGCGTCCAGGGTCCCCTCACGCTCATCACCGGTCCGCCGGGAGCGGGGAAGACGACCTTGCTCGCGGCCTGGCTGGCACAGCGAAGGCTCCCGGGTGTGGTGGCCTGGCTCTCGGTGGACGCCGCCGACACCACGCCCGCGCAGTTCTGGAGCGCGGTCATCGAGGCTGTGGACCACGCGGGGGAGTCCCAATTGGGGCCACTCCTGGGCTGGCTCGGACTCGATCGTTACGACTTCCTACGGGCGCTGACCGCCAGCCTCGCCACCCGCTCGACGCCGCTGGTCTTGATCCTCGACGACTTGCACGAGCTCAGGGCACCCCAGGTCCTGGAGCAGCTCGATGCCCTCCTGCGCCATCCCCAACCCATGCTGCGACTGGTGATCGCCAGCCGGGCGGACCCACGTCTGTCGCTCCCGCGTCTGCGTCTCCACGGTCGGATGACGGAGCTGCGCGGTGCGGATCTCGCGCTCACGGTCGAGCAGGCACGCCGCATGTTCGCCATGGCCGCGCTGAATCTCAGTGCGGAGGAGATCGTCGCCCTGCACGCCAGGACCGAGGGCTGGGTGGCCGGGCTGCGGCTCGCGACGCTCCTGCTTCAGGCCACGGGCGATGTAGACGAGATGGTGCAGACCTTCGCCGGAGATGAGCACTCGGTCGCCGATTACCTGGTGGAAGAGGTCCTCCAGCGCCAGCCCACGCCGATCAGGGAGTTCATGCTCCGCACCAGCGTCGTGGACTCTCTCAGCGGCGAGCTTGCCGATGCGCTCACCGGACGGTCGGATGGCGCCTGGACGCTCGACATGCTCGAGCGCTCCAACGCCTTCATCTCGCGCGTCGGCGATGCACCCGGGGTCTACCGCTACCACCGGATGTTCGGTGAGCTGCTGCGCAGCCAACTGCGGCATCGCATGCCCGATCTGATGGTCCGCCAGCACCGGTTGGCGGCTCGGTGGTACGCCAAGCGGGGCGCGCTGCCCGACGCCGCCCGCCACGCGCTCGCCGCCGGGGACTGTGCGCTGGCAGGCAACGTGCTGGCCACCAGTTGGCCCGAGCTGATCGTCCGTGGGGACTCCGAGGTGGCGGGCGCGCTGATCGGGAGCCTGCCCCGCGCGGTGGTCGCCGGCGACCCCGAGCTCTGCCTCGCGGCTGCCTCGATCCACCTCGAGTCCGGGGAGCTCGCCGCCGGGCGCGACTACCTTCGCACCGCCGACGCCACCGCCGGCGCGGTCAGGCCCGGTCGCCGCGCGGCGTTTACGCTCACCCGTGCGATCGCGGAGCTCTACGACGCGCGGGCCGCCGGAGATTTCGGGCGCACCAGAGCGAGCGCTGACGCGCTGGTGTGCGGCCACGGGGCCACCGTGGCGGCCCTCGACGGACGCGAGCGTCGTGGCCTTGGGCTCCTGCACCTCGGGATCGCGGAGACCTGGATGGGTCGGCACCACGATGCGCGGACGGCGCTCGCCGACGCCCTGGGACTGGCCCGTCACGCCGATCGGGAATACCTGACCTTGAGCGTCCTCTCCGCGCTCGCGCTGCTCGAGGCTGTCAGCGGAGCGTTCGTCACCGCGACAGCCCTCGCCGAGGAGGCCGCCAGCCTCGCCGGGCGGCGTGGCTGGTCGGAGCGTGGGCCCGTCGCATCGGCGCGATGTGCTCTCGCCATCTGCGCGTATCACCGGAATGCTCTGCGTGACGCGCGCCGTGCACTGGTCGCGGCAGATGACGTCCTTCAGGGCGCCGGCGACCCGGCTTTGCGCCTCCTGGTGTCCCTGACCCGGGCGCGGGTGGCGCTCCGCTCCGGTGACGCCCACCACGCGAACGCCGCCCTCGCCGTGGCAGAGCGAGTGGCCGGGGAACTCACGCTCAGTCCGTGGCTGGGAGCCCTGTTGGCCTTCGCTCGAGCGGATGTCGTCATCGCGGCCGGGCAACCCGGCGCCGCCCATGACCTGACCACGACCAGGCAGCCGGCAGGTGAGTGGGCCGAGACGGAGCTGGTGTGGGCGAGGGTCGCCCTCGCGACCGGTGACTCGAGGGGCGCCGCCCACACCGCCCGCGCAGCCCTTGACAGCGGGACCGCCGCGGCCGATCCGTCGACGGCGATTGAGATCCGCGCGCTGGGTGCGGTCGCAGAGCACCGCTGCGGCGATGACGACGCCGCCCTCCAGCTGGTGGAACAGGCGCTCGCGCTGGCCGAGCCCCAGCAGGACCTTTCCCCGTTCCTGTCTGTCGGGCCGGCCCTGCGCGAGCTCCTGATCCGGCGTATTCGCGCCGGAACCGCCCACCGGGCTCTGGCCGGCGAGCTCGGCGAGCTCCTGGATCCCCGGCTCACGCGTCCGGAGGACCGCCGAAGTGCCATGGCGCTGGACCCGCTGAGCGGACGCGAGGAGGTGGTGCTCCGCTACCTGCCGACGACGCTCTCAAAGGCCGAGATCGCCTCCGAGATGTCGGTGTCGGTCAACACGGTCAAGACGCACATGAAGAACATCTACCGCAAGCTCGACGTGACCGACCGGGCCCAGGCGGTCCGTCGGGCCCGCACGCTACGTCTCGTGTGAGTCGCGCCGCGCTGCGTCCTCCGTCGACCGCGATGGACTGCGACCCGCGCCGGGCAAGCTCCCAGGGGCTTGGGTGACCGGCAATCACCCTGACGGGGTGATTCGGGTTCACCCGGTCAAAACGCAGCATCGGGGCGTGCCCGTGTCGCTCTCCACCCGCGCGCCCGCGCGCGACATGGTCCGCGTCGCGGGCGGGGAGTTCCTCATGGGATCCGAGGCCTTCTATCCGGAGGAGGCGCCCGTCCGCCGCGTCGAGGTTGACGGGTTCTGGATCGACGAGCACCCCGTGACCGTCGCCGAGTTTCGCCGCTTCGTGAAGGCCACCGGCCACGTCACCGTGGCAGAGCGAGCGCCGGAGGCCGAGGAGTATCCGGACGCCGACCCGGCTTTGCTGGTTCCAGGCTCACTCGTCTTCTCCCCGGCCGATGGCCCGGTCGATCTCGGCGACTTCCGCAACTGGTGGGACTGGAAGCCAGGGGCGTTCTGGCGCCGTCCGGAGGGGCCGGGATCGAACGTCGGCGGACGCGAGCTGCATCCCGTGGTCCATGTCACCTACGCCGACGCGCTTGCCTATGCGCAATGGGCGGGCAAGGATCTGCCCACCGAGGCGGAGTGGGAGTATGCGGCGCGGGGCGGGCTGGCTCAGAAGGTGTTCGCCTGGGGCGACGAGTTCGCGCCGCGGGGCCGGATGATGGCCAACACCTGGCAGGGGGAGTTCCCGTGGGAGAACCTGCGTGCCGATGGCTATGACGGCACCTCGCCGGTCCGCAGTTTCCCAGCCAACGGCTACGGGCTCTACGACATGACCGGCAATGTGTGGGAGTGGACGTGCGACTGGTTCCAGGTTCGGCCGGCCGTCGTCGACGAACGCCCGTGCTGCGTACCCCACCATGACCGGGCCGGCTCGGCGGAAGGGAGCCTCGCCGAGGGCGAGACGATCCCGCGAAAGATCATCAAAGGCGGCTCGCATCTGTGCGCCCCCAACTACTGTCTACGCTACCGGCCGGCGGCGCGCCAATCGGAGGCCGTCGACACTTCGACGTCGCACATCGGCTTCCGTTGCGTCGTGCGCGACTCTCCCGTGCCATGACCGCGACCGGCCACATCGAACGCTCGGCGGCGGTGTCCAGGACGCCGGCGCTGTTCGGGCGGGTGATGGGGCTCGTGGCCGTGACCGTGGGATTCGCGACCCTCGGCGTGTGGGTGATGAGGGGCGCCGGCGGCCCGGGATGGTTCATCGCGTGGTTGCTGGCGATCGGTTGCCTGATCGGGCTCAACGTCGCCAACGCCCGGGGCATGACGGGCCTCGCGGTCGCTCTGCTCTTCGGCTTCGGTCTCTTGATGGGGGCGAGCGTCGCCACGACGGTCAACTACTACGCCGCCACCGACCCGACAGCGGTCCGTCAGGCGTTCGGGGCGACCGCGTTGTTCGTCGGGGCCCTGGGATCCGGGGGATATGCAGTGCGGCGCGATCTGTCGTTCCTGTATCGGCTGTTGTTCTGGCTTCTGCTGGCACTGATCGCGGCCTCGATCGTGCTGATCTTCGTCCGCATCCCGGCCGCATACACCGCGTGGTCGCTCCTCGGCCTCGTCATCTTCGGGCTCTACACGGTCGTTGACTTCAACCGCCTGCGCCACGGAGGCACGGACGAAGCGGTGCCCCTGGCGGCCGGGATCTTCCTCGACATTCTGAACATCTTCCTGTTGTTCCTCCGCCTGTTCGGGCGGTCGTCCTGAGATCAGAGCCCGCAGCCTTGCCCTGGCCCAAACGCCAGAGCGCCAAACCCCTCGATGATCGGAGCCGAGATGAAATTGATGGAGCTCAAGGAGAAGACGACGCTGTCCCGGGAAGAGGCGGCGGCGCGTCTGCACGCGATCGCTGACGAGCTCGGGTCGCAGAACGATGTGGTGATCGAGCGCGAGCACATGCGGTTTGTCGCCCACGTGCCCGATCAGGTCAACCTCAAGGTGGAGTTCGAGATCGAGGATGACGGAACCGAGCTCGAGATCGAGCTGACCTGGTAGCGATCATCCAGCCCGAGCGGGCGCCGCGGGCGCCGCCGCGCGCGCCCGCTGTGGCCGGTCGACGCCCCATATCGTCAAGCGTCGCCTGAAAGCCCGCGACTCAGGTGACGGACGCGGCGTCGCGCTCGATCGCGGCGGTGTCGGCCTTCAGTTGCTTCTGCTGGAGCTTGGCGGCGCGCTTCATGGAACGTTCGACCTTGGCGCCCATGTCCGAGACGGCGACCACGACCAGGCCGGCCGTGCCGCTGTCCAGGTGCTCGCCCAACTCTTTGAGATCGTGACGACTCATCCCCGCCGCAGCATGACCGGCGACCGCGCCGAGGATCGCTCCCCCCGCGGTCGTGGCCGCGAGGAGGCCGCCCCCAATTGCCGCGAACGGGAACAGCGCGACGGCCAGCCCCGTGGCCAGCCCGACTCCGCCGCCGAGGACGCCGCCTACGCGGGTCGGTGTCTCGTGCTTCTTGACGATCTTGACCTTGCCGTCGTCGCGACGTTCGATGACGGCCGCATCCCAGGCGTCGATGAGCCCTGCCTCGGAGTGCAGGTCGTGCACGAGCTGATAGTCGGCCTCTGCGTCGTCGACGCTGTCATAGACCCCAACGATCGCTATCAGCGTGTCAATCGCCATCTGTGACTCCCTTTGTGCGTGCCACAGGGCGCTGATGGGCCTGGCCCGCACGCACCATGACCTCTCGTTGTCTCGTCGGCGAGATCCTCCGCCGCGCATGGGTGAAGGGGCGTCACCCACAACGGGTGAAATTGCCGCAGGCAAGCTCGCCGGCAGAGCTGCGAGCATAGACTCACGGCATCGATGAGATGCAGGTGCGACCGGAAGTGTGGTGACTGACATGATCCTCTGTGCGGTGGACGATTCCGAGGCCGCACATGGCGTCCTCGACACGGCACGATCGCTGGCTCAGAGCCTGCGGACGGGTCTCGTTGTCATGCACGTCGCCGGCGACGGTTCGGCCGACGCCGACGAGGTCGTCGGCCGGGTACGTGAGCGGCTGGGTGACGAACACGCCGATGTGCGCATCGCGGCGGGGTCGCCCGCCGAGGCCATTCGAGCGGCCGCCGACAGCGAGGACGCCGAGCTGCTCGTCGTCGGCTCACGGGGTCGCGGGAACCTGAGATCGGCCGTCCTCGGTAGCGTCTCGCATGACCTGGCCGCCCACGCGAGCCGTCCCGTGGTGGTCGTCCCACCCGGTGGTGCCTGGAGGCCCGATGACGGTGGTGCCGCCGCGGAAGGTGTGAGCGTGGTCTGTGGCGTGGATGGTTCAGAGCAGGCATTGGCGGGCGCCGTGTTCGCCGGCCGGCTCGCCGAGCGCCTCTACTGCCGGCTGGTGATCGTTCACGCGCGCCAGACCGTGAAGGCGGTGCTGTCATACCCCGGCGCCCGCTCCGAGACGCCGCCGGTGACCGGACAGGCCGATTCGGTGGACCGGGTTGCCGCCGAGGTTGTCCAGCGAGCGGTGGCTGCGGCCGACGTGGGGGCAAAGGGCATCGAGGAGCCGGGGCCGCCTGCCGAGATCCTCGAGGCCGTCGCCGAGCGCGAAGACGGGCGGCTGATCGTCATCACGGCCCGTGGATTGGGCGGAGTTCGCGCGTCGCTGCTCGGGTCCGTTGCCGCGCAGCTGACCGCAGGCGCCAAGCGGCCCGTGGTCGTGCTGTCCGAGGCGGTGGCGGGCAGCGCTCAGTAAGACCGGCGGGCGCCCCCCGAGCAGGATCTTCCGGCGCTGCGTCGTCATTCGCCCGGCAGGTCGGCACCGCGTCGCGCAAGCATGGTCGAGGCTCGAGTTGGGATAACAGATCTTCGCCGAAGCCCTGGACGACGTCTTCGGTTCACCTGATCGGGGTGATGCTCGGTCTGTGGGCCGTGCGAGGGTCCGCGCGAGAACCTGATCGGTGGACGGGAGTCACGCGTGGCGAGCGACCAGGACGGTGTGGGGAACGCGGAGCCGGCGCACGAGGCGTACCCGGACGATTCCTCGCCGTTCCAGCCCGCCCGCGAGCGGTCGCTGCTGCAGCGCGCGGTCCCGATCTCGGGGCAGCTGCACCGCTACCGTGTCGGCGCCGCGCGACGCGATCTCCTCGCCGGGGTCACCGTCGCGGCGCTGGCGGTCCCGGCGGCGATGGCCTATGCAGAGCTGGCCGGTCTGTCGCCGGTCAACGGCCTCTACGCGCTGCTGCTCCCGACGCTTGCCTACGTGCTGCTCGGCTCCTCGCGGCAGCTGGTGGTCGGGCCGGAGGGCTCGATCAGCGCGTTGGTCGCGGTTTCGGTGCTGTCATTCGCGACGGCGGGCAGCGCCGACGCGGCGGAGCTCGCCGCGATACTGGCGCTCCTGGTCGGAGCGTGCTATCTCGTGGCGCTCCTGCTCCGGCTCGGCTGGCTGGCCGACTACTTCTCGCGGCCGGTGCTGATCGGGTACATCCACGGTGTCGCGGTGGTACTGATCGTCGGCCAGCTCGGCAAGCTCACGGGGATCGGCATCGGAGCGAGTCGCCCGGTCCCACAGCTCGTGGAGGCTGGCAAGGAGATCGGGACCGTCAGCGGGGCCACGCTGGCGGTGGCAGCCATCGCACTGGCGGTGATGTTGCCGCTGCGGTGGATCGCGCCCCGGTTTCCGGCCGCGCTGGTCGTTGTCATCGCCGGGATTGCCGTGTCCATGTGGCTCAAGCTCGACGCCCACGGCGTGGCCGTCGTCGGTCATATCCCGAGCGGCCTTCCATCGCTGACGTTCCCGACCCCGCCGCTGAATCAGGTGTTCGATCTGGTGCCGGCGGCACTGGGGCTGTTCCTGGTGAGCTTTGCCGATGAGGTCCTGACCGCGCGGTCGTACGCTCAGCGCCACGGCGAGCGCATCGATGTGGGCCAGGAGATGCGGGCGATGGCGGTCGCCAACGCGGCCGCCGGCGTCTCCCAGGCCTTCCCGGTCGGCGCGAGCGGCTCGCGCACCGCCGTCAACGACTCCATGGGGGCGCGCAGCCAGGTGTCCGCACTGCTGGCTGCGATCGCCGTGGTCGGCATCCTCCTGTTCCTCACCGCACCCATCGCGCACCTTCCCAAGGCCGTGCTCGGGGCAGCGATCGTCTCCGCCGCCGTCGGTCTGATCGACATCTCGTCGTGGCGGGCGCTGGCGGCGACGGACCGTGTGGAGGTGGCCATCGCGGCCATCACGACCGCAGGCGTGGTCCTCGTCGGGGTGCTGGAGGCGGTGGTGTTCGCCGTCGGCCTCACCATCGTCGACGCGGTCCGCCGCAGCGCTCGGCCCGGCGATGCCGTCCTCGGCTTTGACGCCGTTCTCGGCCGCTTCGCGGATGTCGCCGAGCATCCCGAGGCGCGTATCGAACCCGGCATCGTCGTGTACCGGCTTGACGACCGGCTGTTCTTCGCCAACGCGGGGTACGTCACAGGGCGGATGCGCCAGGCTGTGCGCGGCGCTCCCGCCGCGGCACACTGGCTGGTCCTCGACGCCGAGGGGATCTCGCACATCGACAGCACCGGGATGGAGGCGCTCAGAAACCTCGTCGACGAGTTGGGGGAGGGCGGCGTCGCGCTCGTCGTCGCCCGGATGCGCACCTCGCTGCAAGGCACGCTCGGCGATGCCGGCCTCGAGGCTGAGATCGGCGCGTCGCACTTCTACCCCACCGTCCGCGCGGCGGTCCACGCCTGCGTCCGCGAGGAGGTCGCCACCGGCGCCCGGGCGACACGATGATGGGCAGCCGCATGATGGGCGGCCGCATGATTGGCGGCCGCGCGGGGCTCCGGGGCGCCGCGCCGCTCAGGTGGCCAGGGCGGCGACCCCCTGTCCGATCAGGCTGGCGCCTGCCAGACCGACGAGCCAGCCGGTGATGCGCAGTCCGTTCGCGTTGAGCCAGTGCGACATCGTCGCCACCCGCTCGGCGGTCGTCTCCGGCCGGACCAGGTAGCCGACGAGGGGGACCTCCAGCAGCAGGAACATGATCGCGTTGAAGAGGAGGATGAGGGCGACCTGGACGACCGTGCTGTAGCTGCCTCGGGCGATATCGCCGAGCGCCAGCAGATAGAACGGACCGGGCAGGTTGATGATCGCGCCCACAAGGAACGCGGCCCTCCACGAGGCCCGGCCCAGCGTGCGCTCGGTCCACGATTCACCGTTCTTCTCCTTCTGCTTCGGCTTGCGACGGTGGCTGTGGCTCGTGCGCCAGCGCGCGAGTATCGCCTCGCCGCGCGCTGAGGCCATCAGCCAGGCGCCGAGAAGCGCGCCCACGCCGGCGACGATCGACGTCGCCGGGTGTGGAGCCGAGCGCGTGCTCCCCAGCACGGCATTGCCGTTGGCGAACACCGCGAGCACGGCGATTCCGGTGCTGACGCTCGTCAACACGGCACCGGCATAGAACGCGAGCAGCAGCCTGCGCGGCGAGGGGCGCGAAATGATGATCGCCACGCACGCCAACAACGTCGGGAAGACGCTGGCCCCGAACGCGAGCAGGATGATCGGTCCGATCATCGTTTATCGGGGCGCTTGGCCGTGCGCCCCACGCGTACGGTGATTCGGCGTTGGGATGCTCTCCATGCTGGGGAGTTGGGTGCGAGAGTGCGACTCATACCATCGGGCGTAGCGTGCGGCCAAGGGCGCCGCGGTGACGCCGTGGGCGATCACCGACAGTCCGATAGTCACATACGTGGTGGCCAGGATCGTCGCAGCCTGGGGCAGGTGGGCCTCCTCGACGACGATCACCGCGAATACGATCGAGGCGAGGCCCCGCGGGCCAAACCAGCCGAGGAAGCCAACGGTCGGCATGCGCGCGCCGGTGCCGATCATCGCCACCGCGACCGGGACCATGCGCACCAGCGTCAGGCTGAGCACGGCGTAGCTCACGATCCTCCAGGTGACGTGCTCCAACACCGGCCCCAGGAGTACCGCGCCGAAGATCAGGAACGTGACACCTCCGAGGAGCGCGCCCACCTCCTCGCTCAGCCGAGCGGCCTGCTCGGATTCAGCGCTGACGAGCGCGCCGAAGATCGCCCCTGCGACGAAAGCCGCGATGAAGCCTGAGCCACCGAGCGCCACCGCGATCCCGTAGGCGAGGCCGGCGCCGGCGACCGGGATGACCTGGAGCCAGGAGTCGGTGATCAACCCCCTGCCGTACGCCTTCGCAACGACGGTAGCGGCGACGAGACCCGCCGCCACGCCGCCGACCGCTCCGTAGCCGATCTGCTCGGCGACGATGCGGATCGCGTGGTGGCCCGTCGACGCGTCGTGCTCGACCTCAGCCGCCGCGAGCGCGATCAAGAGCAGCGGCACGCAAATGCCGTCGTTGAGACCGCTCTCCACATTCAGTCCCTGGCGGATGCGTGACGGGAGCCGCGGCTCGGTCACCACCGCCTCGCCCAGGGCGGCATCGGTCGGCGCGAGGAGTATCGCCAGCACGATGGCCTCGGTGGCATTGAGCTGAGCGAAGATCACCGCCGCCAGCACCGCGCCCGCGGCGATGGTGAGCGGGAGCCCGACCCCGAGCAGGCGGAGTGGTACCGCATACTCGTGCTTGAGCACGTGGGGTTTGATCCGCGACGCATCGGCGAACAACACGATTGCGAGCGTCGCTTCGGCAAGCGTGCGGACGCCCTCGCCCGTCGGGGCAGCCGTCACCTCGTCGATTGCGAACGGCCCGACGAGCACACCGACGACGACGAACACCATCGCCGGCGTGACGGCCGTCCCGGTCAGCCGCCCTGACACCCCGGCGATCGCCAGGACGGTCGCGGCAACGATCGCCAACTCCCATCTCATGCCGCTCGCACCCTATGTGGTGGAGCCGCCCTGTGTGTTATGCGCTCCGGCTAGCGCGCGGTATCGAGGTCTTCACCGAACACGATGAGGCCGTGCAGCACGTACAGGCACAGGAAGAAGAGCGCCAGGGACCACCATGGGTGTGTCCCGCCGATCGACAGCAGCGACTCGAGCGCACCGAGGCTCGCAGCGACGATGCCGATCACGCGGCCGTAGGTCCCGCTCCCGAACAGGGAGAACGCGGCGGTGAGCTGGATGACGCCGACGATGATGGTGACCCACCCCCACGTGTGCAGGCTCGAGAACACGTACTGGGTGTTGTCAAAGAAGTGGGCGTTGCTCACTGCCGCAATGCCGTAGACGATGTCCAGTGTGCCTGCCAGCATCAGCAGAACCGCCACGAACACCACTCGTCCTGTCCCTCTCACGATGCGCCTCCTCTATTGCGGCGCGCCGAGTCCGGCCTCGCCCTGGCTCGATGTGACTCCCAGAGCGTCCGCGACGGTGACACGCAACGCATCACCCGATCGGGATGACCGCCCGGCGCCGCGCCCGCCGCTAGCCGACTGATGCGGGGCGTGGCAGGTTACGGCGGATGATGTGTCCGTAGCGATGATCGAGACCGCTGTGGGCCCGGTGCACGGACGTTCGGACGCTGTGGACCGTCGAGCGTACGGCGGGGCGCATCACGTGGCCGGCTATGGCGAGCACGATGAGCGGGCCGAAGAGCGGAAACTCCCCGATCCCGGGGCCGGCGATCCACCGCGCGGACTCGGTCAGGACCGAGGTGCCCAGGGCCGCCTGGCCGAGCTCGGGGGTCCCGGGGGCCGTGAGTGCCTGCCTCACCGTGCGCTGCGCTGTCTCGGCGGCGATACCGAGCGCGATGATCGTGACGAGGCCCGAACCGGGACCGGTGATCCCGAACAGCCGCGTGATCATCCGGGCGCGGGCCTGGTTGAGCAGGAGGTACATCACCCGCATGTCGGCGACGGCCAGCCTGGCCCCGCCGAAGAGCTCCTCACGAGCCGCCTCGCGCGCGTCGGCAGCGTAGCTGTGGCTCGGTCCCGGCGGAGGGACCGACGCCGGCGGAAGGTCGGTTGCGCTCATCCTCACTCACACGTTGGCTCGGACCATGGTGGACCGCATCACCCCATTGAGGTGACCGCGCCGGGCCCGACGCCACGCGTAACAGAGGCGTGCACACCACAGCACGCGGGTCAGCACCCTCGCGGCGCGGGCGGTGCGCTGGGAGACTCTCGGTGCTTCATGTCCACCGCAACCCAGGCCACCGCCGTCAGGATCTTGGCCGTGGACGACCATCCAGTCGTCCGGGCAGCCCTCCGGGACCTGATCGTCGCCACGCCGCACTTCGTCCTGGTGGGCCTGGCCTGCTCAGGCGAGGAGGCGTTGCGCGACCTCGCGCGCCTGTCGCCCCAGCTGGTCGTGATGGACGTCATCATGCCCGGCATCGGCGGGATCGAGGCCGCGCGGATGATGGTGAGCACGGATCCTGACGTGGCGATCCTGCTCATCTCCGTCGAGGACCCGTCGGCGTACCTGGACGAGTGTGACCGTTGCGACCGTATCGCGTGCTTGCGCAAGCAGGCGCTCTCCACAGACGAGCTGAGCCTCGTGTGGAACGCGCTCAGTAACTAGGACAATCGCGGGCTAGTGACGGAAGCTCTGGTGCTCCTCGGGGCGCCGCTTCGGCATCGGACTCTCGAGCGACTCCAGCCACGCCGTCTGCTTGCGCAGGTCCGCCAGGAACAGGTCGGCCATGTCGGAGGTGAGGCCGGCACGCACCACGACGCGCAGGACGGAGAGGTCCTGGCGGTTCTCGGGGAAGGTGTACGCCGGCACCAGCCACCCAAACTCGCGCAGTCGCGCCGACACGTCGAAGACGGTGTAGTTGCACACGTCGGGGGCAGTCGTGAACGCCAGCACCGGCAGCTCGCTTCCGTCGGTGATGAGCCGGTAGCAGCCGATCTTCGCGATCTCGCTGGCGATGTGCTCCGCGATCCGATTCGACGCGCGCTGGATCTCGGCGTAGCCCTCCCAGCCAAGCGCCAGGAACATGAAGTACTGCGCCAGCACCTCGCTTCCGGGACGCGAGAAGTTCAGCGCGAAGGTCGGCATCGATCCGCCGAGATAGTTGACGTCGAACACCAGGTCGCGCGGCAGCGCTGCCGCGTCGCGCCAGATCGCCCACCCGACGCCCGGGTACACCAGGCCGTATTTGTGGCCGGACGCGTTGATGGAGTGCACGCGCGGGAGCGCGAAGTCCCAGACGAGGTCGGGCTGGGAGAACGGCGCCACGAACCCGCCGGAGGCGGCGTCCACGTGGACCGGAACATCGGGGCCCCCGCTGGCCGCCAGCTCATCCAGGGCGCCGCAGATCTCGGCGACCGGCTCGTAGCTGCCGTCGAAGGTCGAGCCCAGAACCGCCACCACGCCGATCGTGTTCTCGTCACAGTGGGCGGCGGCCTCGGCCGCGGTGAGATGGAAGCGGTCGCCCTCCATCGGCACCAGCCGGGGCTCGACGTCCCAATAGCGGCAGAACTTGTCCCAACAGACCTGGACGTTGATGCCCAGGACGAGGTTCGGCCGGTCAGTCGGCTTGCCGGCCGCCTTCATCCGCGCTCGCCACAGCCACTTCAGCGCCAGCCCACCGAGCATGGCGGCCTCACTGGAGCCGGTCGTCGAGCAGCCCGTCACGTCGCCGTCGACCGACGCATGCCACAGCCGGCCGATCATGTTCACGCATCGACGCTCGAACTCCGCCGTCTGCGGATACTCGTCCTTGTCGATCATGTTCTTGTCGGCCGTCTCCGCCATCAGTCGACAGGCGTCGGTCGGCATCCAGGTCGTCACGAAGGTGGCGAGGTTCAGTCGGGCGCTTCCGTCCAGGAGCAGCTCGTTGGTCATCAGGTCGTAGGCGACCTTGGTCCCGGTCCCGTGCTGAGGGATCACGTCGCGCGGCAAACCCGTGAGCTCCTCTTCTTGGACCATCGCGGGTTCGTTCGCACCGCCGTTGGCGCCCGGCTGGGCGCTTGACGTCTCTGCAGTGGACACGGATGCGCCCCTTTCCGGTCAGTAGTCACGCCGCACGCGGCGGCGAGCGAGTACGCCAAGTCTCAATCCGTCGGCTCCCTTTCACAAGGTGGCCTGCACCCGGCGGTGGGTGTGCGGGCAGGTGCCGCGACGACGGAACGGCGGCCGCCGTGGAGGGGTCACCCGATCAGGATGACGACCGTGGCGCCGGGCAACCCTAGGGTCGCGAAGGGTATGCCGAGTTCAGCGACCCCGGAGCCGAGTCCCCCGACCCCGGAGCCGAGTCCCCCGACCCCGGAGGATCCGACCGCGACGCTCCTGAGCAAGGGCTTCATGGTCGTGCTGGTGATCGCGGCGGTGGTGGGCGTCGCCGTGTCGTTGGTTGCGTGGTGCTTTGTGGAGCTCGTCTATCAGCTCCAGCAGGAGCTCTATCACCACCTTCCTTCCGCGCTCGGATACCAGCACGGTCCACCGCTGTGGTGGTCGCTGCCGATCCTGGCCATTGCCGGGGTGCTCGTCGCCTTGACGATCACCCGGCTGCCGGGGAACGGTGGGCATATCCCCGCCCAAGGTCTGGCGGTCGGGGGTGCCCCCACTCAGCCGATCGAGCTGCCGGGAATCCTTCTGGCCGGCCTGATCTCGATCGGCTTGGGACTCGTCATCGGCCCGGAGGCGCCGCTGATCGCGCTGGGCGCGGGGCTTGGCGTGGCGATCATCAAGCTGGCGCGCCGGCAGGCGCCCTCTCAGCTGCTCCTCGTCGTCGGCGCGGCGGGGAGCTTCGCCGCGCTCTCGTTCGTGTTCTCCTCGCCGATCATCGCCGCGATCATCCTGATCGAGGCGACGGGGTTGGGTAAGTCACGGCTTCCCATCATCCTCGTTCCCGGGCTTGTCGGTGCCGGCATCGGGTCCCTGGTGTCGGTCGGGATGGGCTCGTTCACGGGGCTCAGCTCGAGTGCATACGCCCTCGCGCCCCTGTCGCTTCCTGCCTTTCCCCATCCCACCGCCGGCAATTTCGGGTGGACGATCGCCCTCGCGCTCGCCATCGCGCTCGTCGCTCACCTCATCCGGACCGGGGGGTTGCTGACCTACCGACTGGTCAAGCCCCGTCCACTCGTGCTCCTGCCCGTGTGCGGGCTGGTGGTGTCCGGACTCGCCATCGCCTTCTCGCAGGCCGCGAGCGGACATGGCGTCAATGAGGTGCTGTTCTCCGGTCAGGACGCTCTGCCCGGGCTCGTCTCGGGCTCGGCGACCTGGTCAGTGGGAGCGCTGGCGTTGCTGATCGTCTTCAAGGGGCTCGGCTATTCCCTCTCGCTGGGAGCCTTCCGGGGCGGCCCGACCTTTCCCGCCATCTTCCTCGGCGCCGCCGGGGGGATCATGGCGTCTCATCTGCCGGGGTTTCCGTTGGCCGCCGCGGTCGCGGTCGGGATCGGCGCCGGCACCGTGGCCATCCTGCGCCTGCCGTTGTCCGCCGTCGTGGTCGCCACGCTGCTGACCGGCAACGCCGGCGCGGGGGTGACGCCTCTGGTCATCATCGGGGTCGTCGTCGCGTATCTGGCGACGCTCGCGCTGTCCGCGCTCCAGCTCAAGAGAATGGCGGACGCGCCGGCTGCGGAGGCGGAGCGTGCCGGCGCCAGCGCCCCGGCCGCGGCGCTGTGACCTGGGGCCCCAGAAGGACGCTGTCATGGCCGCCCGAGGAAACGCACCCACCGCCGAGGCGGGTGCGCGAACGCCCGACCCAGGTACGTCGCAGCTCTTCGCGGCGGCCTTCAAACACTCCAGGAACGCGATGGCTCTGGTGGACGTGCGTCGCCAACTCGTCGATGTCAACGGCGCATTCGTCCACCTGCTCGGCTATGACCGCGATGGTCTCATCGGACAGCCGATCCGGCGGCTGATCGACGGCGGACCGCTCTTTACAGAATCAGAGTGGAAGGCGGCGCTGGCGGAAGGACGACACGCCGGCGAGGCCACGCTGTTGTGCGCTCTCGGAGACCCGGTCACTGTCCAATGGGCGTCGACGAGCGAGGGCGTCACCGGACGACAGCTGACCCTCGCCGTTGTGTTGAGTACCTCGCGCTGGGGGGCGCGCTTTCGCCGAAGCACCCCACGCGGGGAGTCCGGAGCCCTGACCGGGCGCGAGCGTGAGGTGGTCCGGCTCGTGGCGCTGGGATACACAGGTCCGGAAATCGCCGACCAGCTCCAGATCGCTCACGACACTGTTCGTACGCATGTCCGCAACGCGATGGTGAAGGTGGACGCCCGGTCGCGTGCTCACCTCGTCGCCAAGACGCTCGGCCAGGGCTTAGTGTGAAGGCGCCGGTGCGGAGGAGGTGTAGTCCGCGAACTGGCGCTCGAACTCCGGCCACCACGCCGGCTCGGAACCGTGCGGGTCCAGGTTAGGTTCGACGCCGTCTGGTCCCGATCCGCCACCTCCTCCTGGTCCGTCTCCACCGTCAGACTCATCGTCGGGCCGCGGCTGCATCACGAAACAGCTCACCAGCCAGCACAGCCAGGCACTGCCGGTCACCGAGACGAGCGCCAGGGTGATGTAGCCCTGCACTCCGGATCCGAAGAGATCGATCATGGAGCCACGATCACGGCAGCGCGGTGACGCTGCATCACCCGATCCAGGTGACCGACGACGCAGAGCACCTTGACGGGTCGCCTCCCCGAGGTCACTGGTTCTGAGCTTCAAGCGTGGGCCAGGCGACCGCCATGAATGCCGCCGCCAGGCCGGCGTCCTCGTGCGCGCTGCTCCTGTCAATATCGCGAACCGCGCGCTCGGTCACCACGGCTACGTGCTGCGTTCGATCCGGCTCCGGGCGGCTCCAGGGTGGCATGCATCGATTCTCGCCCGCAACTTCGATCCCGTCGATACCTCAGTTGTGTGATCTGGGGCCTGGGGACGGACTCACTCCAGGTCACTGGCGTCACCCCGTTCGGGCGATGCGACCTCACCGATCCGGGCCTGTAATGAGGGCTCTGTCAACGAAGGAGGAGCACGCGTGGCGTCCAGCAGCGAACAACCGACCAACGGCCGCCCTCCTACGCATGTCGTGATCGTCGGCGGCGGCTTCGCCGGGATCGGCTGCGCGCGTGAGCTGGCCGGCGAGGACTCGGTCCACGTCACGCTGATCGACCAGCACAACTACCACCAGTTCCAGCCGCTGCTCTACCAGGTGGCGACGTCGCAGCTGGCGGCGGCCAGCATTGCGTCCTCACTGCGCAAGACGTTTCACGACGCATGACAACGTCGACGTGAAGCTGGGCGAGGTGACCGAGGTGGACACCGCGGCCCACTCGGTGCGCACACGGCGAGGGGGAACTGATCGAAGGCGACGTCCTCGTGCTCGCCGCCGGAGCGCAGGCGAACTTCTTCAACACCCCGGGCGCGGCGGAGCATGCGTTCCCGCTCTACTCGCTGGCCGATGCCGAGCGGCTGCGGACGCGGATGCTCACGGTATTCGAGGACGCCGATCGCGATCCGACGCTCGATCGAGCACGGTGCGCTGAACTTCGTGATCGTCGGCGCGGGGGCGACGGGCACCGAACTGGCCGGCTCGATGGCCGACATGATCCACGAGACGATGCCGGAGGAGTATCACGACCTGGCCGTGACCGGGCCACCGTGCAGGTGGTCGATCTCGGGGACGTGGTCCTCAACGGGTTCTCGGACCGCGCACACAAGTACGCCAGCAAGGTGCTCACCGAGCGAGGCGTCACGCTGCGGCTCGGCACCGGGGTCAAGGAGGTGGCGGCAGATCACGTCGTCCTCTCTGACGGGACGACGATCAAGACCCGTTGCGTGGCCTGGGCCGGGGGCCTGATGGCCGCCTCGCCGGCGGCAGCGAGCGGCCTGGCGCAGGGACGGGGCGGTCGCATCGACGTCGAGCCCGGAGCTCACTCGTCGAGGCTGCTCCCGGCGTCTACGTCATCGGCGACATGGCCAACATTCCCGGACCCGACGGCAGGGCGTTCCCACAACTCGGCTCGGTGGCGCAGCAGAGCGGCGCCCATGCGTCGCCAAGAACATCCTGGCCGAGATCGCCGGCAAACCACGCAAGAGCTTCGAGTACAACGACAAGGGCATCATGGCGATGATCGGGCGCGGTGCGGCCGTGGCGGAGGTCGGCAAGCATCGTCACGAGCTGCATGGCTCGATCGCCTTTGCGGCGTGGCTTGGCGTCCACGCCGCGCTCATGAGCGGAGTGCGCAACCGGATCGAGGCGTTCGTGGACTGGGGCTGGGACTACTTCTCCAAGACCCGTGGATCCCAGGTGCTCGATCAGCGCTCGGACGCGGCGCACATCGATTGGGCTGACGCCGATGACTCCGAGGTGAGCGTCAGGACGCCGTCGGGAGCGTGAGCACGAATACCAGCGCTCCCACGAACACGACGGTGCCGAATCCCAGGACCAGGAACCTCAGCCGCATCCACTCCAGCCGCAGCGACACGGCGGCCAGGAACAGGACCGCGGCGAAGAACACGGTCGCGAGGATGTGGTCGTCGTCGTTGGTCTTGGCCTCCGAGCCCTCGGCGAACAGCCGATCGGCCTCGGCGTCGGCCACCGCCGCCGCCGCGAGCGGCGCGGGGCGGTACTGAGGCATGTAGGTGGGCCCGGGTGGGGCCCGGCGGTTGGTCAGCGGGTGCAGCGCCAGCCACGCCGCGAACACGGGCTGAAAGGCGGGACGAAAGCGTCGCCGGTAGTCCGCCGCGAGCTTCGCGTTGCCGGTCTCCGTGGCATTGAACCAGCCGTTGACGAGCGTCAGGTCACCCAGATGGATCTGGCCGGCGCTGACCGTGTCCTCGTTGGCGCGGACGCGCTGCGCCGACGCCTGGCTGTAGCGTGTCGATTGCTCGCCTGACCACAGCGCGGCCTGATAGCCGCTCCAGGCGGTGGCCAGCGTCGCCAGCGACAGCAGCACGACGGCGCCGAGCTCGAGCCAGCGCTCCTTCCCTGCGCCAGCCGCCTCGTCCGGCGCGGGCTGCTCCGGAGACTCGCTCAGCTCATGTGGCGCGTGGATGTGAACGTGCGACACGTTCAGACGGGGCTCAGCGTGGGGCGCGTCGCGTCCGTGCCGACGCCCATCCGCTCGAGCAGGTGATCGCCCACGCGCAGCGCATTGGCCATCGCGGTGAGCGCCGGGTTGACCGCGCCGATGCTCGGGAAGATGCTCGTGTCGGCGACGTACAGGTTGTCGAGCTCGTGCGCCTTGCAGTTGACGTCGAGCACGGAGCTGCGTGGGTCGGAGCCAAAGCGGCAGGTGCCCGCCTGATGGGCGACGCCGGCGACCGGGATCTCGTTCTTGAGGTAGGCGTGATGGGGGAGCAGGTGGTGGTGATGCATCCCGAGGTCGCCGAGCATCGACTTGAGCTGTTCGAACAGGCGGTCCTTCGGGCTCGTCGTTGGTCGCCTCGTAGGCGATCGTGATCGTGCCCGCGCTCGTCGACCGTCACGCGGTTCTCGGCGCGCGGGAGATCCTCGGTCGACAGCCAGAAGTCGACGGCATGCCTGGCCACGTCCTCCAGCGACCACGTCGGAGCGAACTTGGTCTCGCCCGGCTTCTCGCCGCGGAACATCGGGGCCTGTGACTTGCCGACCATCTGGATGTTGCCCATCGGGAACTCGAAGTCGGGCCCGCTGAGGTAGAAGTCGTTGAGCCCGAGCGTCTTCTGGAAGACCGTCGGGTTCTCTTCCATCGAGAGCGCCAGCACCGCCTGGCTGTTGTGGAACATGTAGTTGCGCCCGACCTGGTCTGAGCCGTTGGCCAGCCCGTTCGGGTGGCGCTCGTTGGCCGACATCAACAGCAGCCGTGCGGAGTTCGCGGCGCCGCAGGCGACGACGACGAAGTCGGCGGTCAGCTTCTCCTGCGACGCCGGCGTGATCGACCACCACGCCGGTGACGCGTCGTCCCGGCGGAGTCGGTGTCCAGCCGCACCGCCTCGGCGTCGATCATCAGCTCCACGTTGTCGTGCTCGAGCGCCGGCCTGACGCCGAGCACCTCGGCGTCGGACTTGGCGTGCACGATGCACGGGAAGCCGTCGCAGTTGGCGCAGCGCATGCAGGTGCTGTAGGGCATGTTGCGCTCGTTGAGCATCACCCCGCACGGGGCGTGGAACGGGTGATGACCCAGCGCCGCCAGGTCGTCGGAGAGCTTCTGGATCCGCGGCTCGTGGGACACCGCCGGGAACGGATACGGGCCGCTGGCGCGGCGGCTCGGTCGGATCCTCACCGCGCGCGCCGTGTACGCAGTAGCGCTGCTCGGCGAGGGTGTAGTACGGCTCCATCTCGTCGTAGCCGATCGGCCACGCCGGCGACAGCCCGTCGTGGTGGTGCAGCTCGCCGAAGTCCTCCTCGCGCAGCCGGTACAGCGCCGCTCCGTAGAGCTTGGTGGCGCCGCCGACGCAGTAGTGGATCTGCGGCTGGAACTCCTCGCCGTCGGGATAGCGCCACGTATCGGGGGAGACGTACCGGTTGTCGACGAAGACCTCGTCGGCCGAGATGTTCTGCGGGCTCGCGCGGGAGCCAGCCCCCGCGCTCCAGCAGCAGGATCCGCTTGCCCGACGGGGCGAGATGGCGGGCCAGCGTTCCGCCGCCGGCGCCGGTGCCGATGATGATCACGTCGTAATGGGTCATGGTGCCGCCTCGTATCGGGTCGGAGGGATGGATCGGCTGAGCGCCGAGGAGCTCGGCGGTCCGAGCCCCTCGAGCGCCAGCTCGCTCGGCGAGGATGATCCGCGCCGCCGCCTCGATCAGCGCCAGGTGCGAGAACGCCTGCGGGAAGTTGCCGAGGTGGCGGCCGGTCTCGGCGTCGAACTCCTCGGCGTAGAGCCCGAGCGGCGAGCGCGACGCGCAGCAGCCGCTCCATCAGATCGTGCGCCCGCTGGGCCTCGCCGACGATCGAGAGCGCCGACACCAGCCAGAACGAGCAGATCAGGAAGGTCCCCTCCTTGCCGGAGAGGCCGTCGTCGGTCTCGTCGGTCCGGTAGCGCAGGACGTAGCCGTTCTCGGTCAGGTCGTCGGCGATCGCGAGCACCGACTTGTGCAGGCGCTCGTCATTGCCGGGGAGGAAGCCGAAGATCGCCGCCAGCAGCGTCGAGGCGTCCAGCGCCTCGGTGTCGTAGTGCTGGCGCAGCACGCCCTCCTTGAGCCCGTGCTCGAGGATGTCGGCGTGGATCTCCTCCGCGGTGGCCTGCCACGTTGGCCTGCGAGCTCGGGGTCGTCCCGGATCGCCGCCAGCTTGGCGGCGCGGTCCATCGCGACCCAGCACATCAGCTTCGAGGAGACGTAGTGCTGCGGCTTGCCGCGCGCCTCCCAGATGCCCTGATCGGGCTGGCGCCAGACGTTGGTCGCGCACTCCGCCTGCGCCTGCACGATCGGCCACAGACGCCGCGGCAGGCGCTGGCTGTGCATCGTGTGCTTGAGGATCGAGTCGAGCACCGCGCCGAACACGTCGTTCTGGCGCTGGTCGAAGGCGCCGTTGCCGATCCGCACCGGGTGGGCGCCCGAATAGCCCGGAGAGATCCTCGCGGAAGCGTCTCGGTCAGGTCGCGGCGACCGTCGATCCCGTACATGATCTGCAGGCCGCCGTCGCTGTTGGGCTCGAGGTCGGCGACGAACTGCATGAACTCGTCCGCCTCCCAGTCGAGTCCGAGGAGGTGCAGCGCCTGCAGCGTGAACGTCGAGTCGCGCATCCACGTGTAGCGGTAGTCCCAGTTGCGCTCGCCGCCCGGGGTCTCCGGCAGCGAGGTGGTCAGCGCGGCCACGGTCGCCCCGGTCGGCATGTAGGTCAGTCCCTTGATCGTCAGCGCCGAGCGCTGGATCGCCTCGCGCCAGCGATGGTCGGCGAACGGGCGCGCCCGGTTCGAGCCAGTCGACGCCAGAAACCGACGGTTTCGTCGAGCCGCCGCTGGGCGTCATCGACGTCATCCGGCGACGGCGAGCCCCTCTCCCCAGCCGAGCGCGACGTAGGCCTGCTCGCCGGCCCTGAGCGTGTGCCGGGCGCGGACCCGGCTGGCCTCGATCGCCGAGCTTGCAGGTCGGTCTGCAGCCGAATCGTCTGGCCGGCGCCGGTGGCGTCGGCCGTGTGGCGGCTGCCGTCGACGAGCGTCCACTCGGCCGGGGCGCGGCCGTAGTCGAACGCCGGCTCGCAGATGAGCTCGAGCTCGACCTCGCCCGTCCAGGCAGGTGACCGTCCGCACCAGCATGTGGTCGGCGTCCTCGTCGGCGGGCGGCCGCGTGTGCGGCGTGATCGTCGTCCTCGTGCGTGGTCGGGCCCATGGTCAGCGCATCGCGGACCTCGAGCCATCCGCCCGGCGTCTTCCAGGTCGTCACCAGTGACGTTGGTGCCCGGGACGTAGTGGCGGTCTGACGGCACCGTCACGCCGAACGGACCGAGCCGGAACAGGCCCGGCCTCGCGATCGAGCAGCGAGCCGAACACGCTGGGCGCGTCGAAGCTGCGGCACGCACAGCCAGTCGATCGACCCGTCCGGGGCGACGCAGCGCGCCGGTGTGGCAGTCGGACAGGAACGCGTAGTCGGCGATCGGCGGGAACGGCGACGGCGCGGCGGCGCTCTGGGCGGGACGCGGGGCCGCGGACTGCCCTTGGCCTTGGCGCCGTCGGAACGACCGTTGCGGCTGCGCTTGCCCTTCGGAGCGACGGCGGTCATGACGCCACCCACGGGTCGTGCCAGCGTCCGACGCCGGCGACCAGATCGTCGGCCTCCGCCGGGCCCCAGGAACCGGGCGCATAGGGATGCACCGGCGGCGGCGCTTCGATCAGCGGCGCCATGACCCGCCAGGCCTCCTCGACGCCGTCCTGACGCGTGAACGGTGTGCTGTCGCCGTCCATCGCCGCTTGCAGGAGCACCTCGTAGGGGGTCGGGCCCTCGCCGCCCTCCTCGGCGAACTCCATGTCGAGCGTGATCGCCTGCGGCCCTGCCTTGTCGGCGCGGTGGGCGTCGATCTCGAGCCGGACGCCCGTGGTCGGGTCGAGCTTGACCACCAGCTGACCGTCGGTGGGCGGGCGGCGGCTCGCCGACATGAAGCGCAGGCTGGGCGGGCGGCGAAACACCAGCCGCAGCTCGGTCTGGGTGACCGGCAGGCGCTTACCGGTGCGGATGAAGAACGGCACCCCGGCCCAGCGCCAGTTGTCGATCTCCAGACGCAGCGCGGCGTAGGTCTCGGTCGTCGATCCCGCGGCGACGCCGTCGATGTCGAGATAGCCGTCGTACTGGCCACGGACGTAGTGCTGCGGGTCGGCGTCGGCCATGGAGCGGAACACGGCGAACTTCGCGTCCTTGAGCGTGGCGGCGTCCGCGCCGGCCGGGGCCTCCATCGCCGCCATCGCCACGACCTGCATGAGGTGGTTGACGACGACGTCCTGCAGCGCGCCCACCCGGTCATAGAAGTGGCCGCGATCCTCGACTCCGAAGTCCTCGGCCATCGTGATCTGGACGCTGGCGACGTGCTGGCGGTTCCAGACCGGCTCGAGCATCGTGTTGGCGAAGCGCAGGTAGAGGAGCTCGTCGAGGCCCATCTTGCCCAGGTAGTGATCGATCCGGTAGAGCTGGGACTCGTCGATGTACTGGTGGATGTCGGCGGCGAGCGCGCTGGGCGGAGGCGAGGTCGTGACCGAACGGCTTCTCGACGACGACTCGCGCGTGCTTGGTCAATCCCGCTTCGGACAGGCCCTTGATCACCGTGCCGAACAGGAACGGCGGGATCTCCAGGTAGAACACCGGCCGCTGGGCCGACCCGAGCGCCTGCGCCACGCGCGCGTAGGTGGCGGCGTCGCCGAAGTCGCCCTGGACGTAGGCGAGGCGAGCGGCGAAGCGGTCGAATACCGCGTCGTCGATCGGTCTCCCCGGTGCCCTCGATGCACGCGCGCGCGTGCTCGCGCAGGTGATCGACGGACCAGTCGTCCACCGACACTCCCAGGACCGGGCAGTTGAGCAGCCCGCGCCGTTCGAGGCGATACAGCGAGCGAAAGGTCATCACCTTCGCCAGGTCGCCGGTGATGCCGAAGGCGACGAACACGTCGGCCGCCTGACGCCGGGCGCCGGCCTTGGGGTCCGTTGTCTGAGCATCTAGGACGGCTGCCATGGTGGTCTCCTCACCGCCGCGCGTTCGCGGCCTTGAATACATCGCGGTGATCGGAAGCTACGAGGCGGTCCGTGGCCAGGCATCATCCGTTCGGGGTGATGCCCGCGCACCCGGGGCGAGCTTTGCTCGTCTCCGGATGGCGAACGATCTTGCACGCTGGCAGTTCGCGACGACGAGCATCTATCACTTTCTGTTCGTGCCGGTGACGATCGGTCTGGCGTTCCTGGTCGCGATCCTGCAGACGGCGTGGCATCGCACCGGGCAATCCGGAGTACCGCCGGGTGACGCGGTTCTTCGGAACGCTGCTGCTCATCAATGTCGCGGTCGGGGTCGTCACCGGATTGGTGCAGGAGTTCGAGTTCGGGATGAACTGGTCGGCGTACTCGCGGTTCGTCGGAGACGTGTTCGGCGGCCCGCTGGCGATGGAGGGCCTGGCCGCGTTCTTCTTGGAGTCGACCTTCCTCGGGCTGTGGCTGTTCGGCTGGGACAGGCTGCCCAAACGGGTGCACCTGGCGTGCATCTGGATGGTGGCGCTCGGCTCGATGCTGTCGGCACTGTTCATCCTCGCCGCCAACTCGTGGATGCAGCATCCGGTCGGGTATGCACTGAACTCCAAGGGACAGCCGGTCCTGAACAACATCGGAGCGCTGTTCACAAATCCGACATTTCTGTGGGGCTACGTGCATGTCATCCTGGCCTCACTGGTCACCGGCTCGCTGGTGATGCTGGCCGTGTCGGCCTGGCATCTGCGCAAGCAGCGTGAGGTGAGCGCGTTTCATCGCACGGCGCGCGTGGCGGTGCTCGTACTGCTGCCCGCGATCCTCATCCAGATGTTCGTCGGCAACAAGCTCGGCGAGATCGAGGCCACATACCAGCCGGCGAAGATCGCCGCCGCCGAGGCGCAGTGGAGCAACTGCCAGCCGTGCTCGTTCTCGGCTGTTTCAGATCGGCGGGGGCAGCAACGATCAGACCCCGAACGAGATCATCGCGATCCCGCACCTGCTGTCGGTGCTGGCGACCGGCACCTGGAACGGGCCGGTGGAGGGCCTGAACCAGCTGCAGTCGCAGTATCAGAAGAAGTACGGGCCGGGCAACTACATCCCGGATGTCTTCATCCAGTACTGGTCGATGCGCGTCATGGCCTATCTGGGCTCGCTGATCGCGGTGCTGGCGCTATGGGGCGGATGGCTGGTGCACCGCGGCACGCTCGACCGCTCGAAATGGTTCTTGCGCTTCGGGCTGTGGGCGGTGGTGACGCCGTTCTTGATGAACACGGCGGGCTGGCTGCTCACCGAGAGCGGCCGCCAGCCGTGGATCGTGCAGGGCCTGATGAAGACAGCCAACGCCAACTCGCCGGGGGTGACCGCCACCGATATCTGGATCAGCCTGATCACCTTCGTGCTCATCTATCTGGCACTCGGCGCGGCGGACCTCCTCCTGATGCTCCGCTATTCGCGACGCGGCCTTGAGGACGAACCGCGCCTCCAGATCTCAACCCGGCGCGGACGGAAGCCCCGGCGCTCCCGGGGTCCCGGCACTCACCTATTAGAGGGCCCGATGCAGCTTCACACCGTCTGGTTCGTCATCATCGTCATCTTCTGGGTCGGGTTCTTCGTGCTCGAGGGATTCGACTTCGGCGTCGGAATGCTGCACACGATCGTCGGCCGGACGGAAACCGAGCGGCGCGTCGCGCTCAACACGATCGGGCCGTTCTGGGACGGCAACGAGGTGTGGCTGGTGGTGGCCGGTGCCGGCACCTTCGCGGCGTTCCCCGGCTGGTACGCGACGATGTTCTCGGCGCTGTACCTGGCGCTGCTCGTGGTGCTCGCCGCCCTGATGGCCCGCGGCGTGGCGTTCGAGTACCGGGGCAAGAGTGAGAACCCGCGCTGGCGCAGCACGTGGAGGTGGTGCACGACGATCGGCAGCCTCCTCATCCCACTGTTGCTCGGCGTGGGACTGGGTGACCTCCTGGCCGGCCTGCCGATCAACCAGAACCACAACTTCACCGGCGACTTCGTGGACCTGCTGACGCCGTACGGTCTCTGGACCGGGCTGACGCTCGTCGCGCTCTGTCTGCTGCATGGCGCGATCTTCCTCAAGCTCAAGACGACAGGCGAAGTGCGCGAGCGCGCGCGGTCGCTCGCCCGGCCGCTGGGATGGGTCGCGGTCGTGGCGGTGATCGGCTTCGTGATCTGGACCCGGGTCATCGCCAACGGCGCCGATATTCCGGGCCCGGTGGAGATCCTGGCGGTGATCGCAGTGATCGCGGCCGCACGTCTCGCCGTGGCCGAGCGCAGCGACGGATGGGCCTTTGCCGTCATCGGCGATCGCCATGGGCGCCACCGTCGGGATCGATCTTCATCGACCTGTATCCCAACGTGATGATCTCCACCACGAGCGCCGCCTACAACCTGACCGTCAACAACTCAGCCTCAGGCTCCTACTCGCTGAAGGTCATGACCATCGCCGCGGTGATCTTCTTCCCGCTCGTCCTGCTGTACCAGGGCTGGTCCTTCCACGTCTTCCGTGCCCGGGTCACAGCTCCTCCGGACCCGGCCGACGCTTCCGTCGGCCGGGCGGCCCCGGGGGGGCCGGTCAGCGGCCAGCCGAGCTAGCGGCGGTCCCGGCGATCTTCGCGCCGGTCGCCGCGACGGCGTACTCCGCGGGTGACGACCGCAGCTGTCCCGGCCACCGCGGCGGTGCGAGCGACGGGCCGGGGTCCGAGCACGCCCCGTCTACCGATTCGACGTCTTCCAAGCATTGTCAGACTCCTTCTTTCGTCATCGCCTCATCGGCCTCGATCGCCGCCGCCAGAGCCTGGATCGGGATGCGGCCGCCGGCCACGAGCTGACCGCCTGACTTGCGGACGGCGGAGCCAAACGGCGCGGCCCAGACGTTCTCCCACACCAGCACTGCGGCCACGCTTCCCGGCTCCAGGGCCGCGCCGATCGCCTCGACGTCCTCTTCGGCCAGCAGCAGCGCAAGGCCGGTCTCCAGCGCGCGCAGCCCGCTGAGATCGGTGTCGCCGAAGTCGTGGGACTCGAATCCCTCGACGCTGCCGTCCATCTCCTTCTTGAGCAGCACGAGGTCCAGCACGCGGACCACGTCACGGTCGATCAGCGCGGCCAGTTCGGTCGCCATCGCGCCTGAGAAGTCAGCCTTGTCGGCCGGAAACTCGACCACCACATAGTCGACGGGTCCCAGCTCGTCCACGTCACTGTCGTCGTTCATGCGTACCTCCATCTGTTGTTGCGAAAGCCCTCAGCTGAACGCGCGGCGGACCTGGTCGTCGACCGCCGCCACGGCGCTCACGTACGCCGCGTGTGTTCCAAACGCGGTCGCGATCACGCTCGGCGGCCAGCGCCAGGGCGGGGGCGTCCGGCCGAGCAAAGGGAACATCGTCAGGGTCGCGGTCATGAGCGTCGCTCCAAATACGCCGCTTGCCCACGGCTCACCGATGCGACGACGCAGCAGCCCGTGCCACATCCCGAACACCGAGCCGTAGCCCCAGCGCAGCGCGAGCCCGAGCTCGTTGTCCTGGCGGGCGGTGGCGTTCGGTAGGTGCATGATGCCGGCAACGATCTGTCCGGGCACCAGGCTGTCGTCGTAGTCAAGCGGCTTATGGTCACCAGGTCGGAGACGGCGCTCGGCGGCATAGGCCAGGGTCATCGTGGCTGTCCCGGCGGCTCCGGCGACGACGCTGCGAATGGGCCACGGCACGGTCATCTGCCGTCGATTCTCGATGTCGCCGGGCGGGGACGCATCACCTGGATGGGATGACCCATGTACCCGGGATGCTCACCTGCCCGCGGCGATGCCTGCGGGCACCATTGCCCGACGCGAGCCGCCGTGTGATCTTTTGCACCCGGGCGCTCGCGCGGTGGCGACGCCAGTGAGAAGGGCTCACCATCGTCTACCTCAACTGCCCCCATTGCGGCTTGACCATCACGCCCAAGGCGGATTGGCTGGCGCTGGAGCACTGCCCACGGTGCATCGCACACCGCGGTGTGCTGGTGTCGTTGTTCGCCTCGTCGCTGCCGGTCGACGCCCTCTACCACGAGGAGGCCAGACCCGACCGCGGTCGGGGCCGCCCCGCGGACCCGCATCCAGCGCCGACAACGTGATCGGTCGCGGCCCCGGCCTCTAGGCCGGCTCGGCGTCGGTCGGCCGCGTGCGCGGCCCGCCGATGCCCTGCGTGTCGGCCGTGCCCGCGCGGTCGAGGTCCACCGAGTTGCCGAAGGATCGCGTGACCGTGGCGTCGAGTCGTGTGAGTTCGTCGCGGACCGCGGCGCGGTACTCCGGGCGCACCTCCGCATGCAACTCTTCGAGCATCGCCCGCAGCCGGCGCATGATCTGGATCCCGCCGTTCCCATACTCACGGATCTCGTTGACGGTCAGCGCGAGGTAGTCCTCCCAGCTGCGAGCGGGAATGACCACGCCTCGGTGCGGGTGGGCCCGGCCGTTGCCCTCCCAGGCGTTGACCGACAACTCGGTGGTCCCGACGAGGCGGAGGGTCTCCCCGAGGTAGTCGAGCACCTGCACCGCCGTCGTCGGGTCGTTGACCGCGGGCGAGAGCGCGAGGTTGGCCACATCGACGAGGATGCGGATGGCGAAGGCGGGGTCCTGCTCGATCGTCCGCTCGTCGCCGAGCGCGACCATGTCCGCGAGGCGCCGTTCGGCGCGAGCGCCGTGCTCGGCACCTCCGTAGACATCGATGAGCGTGGCGCCGAGAGGCACGAAGTCCCCGATGGCGTGGCGCAGTACGACCAGGCAATCCTGCCCACGCGCCCAGCTGACCAGGGCGTCGGCATCGACGGCCTGGATGGCACCCGCCCTCGTGCTGCGAACGGTGAGCGACGGCGCCTCGCGTTGCGCATCGAGCACGCCGATGAAGACCTCGGGATGGGATGCGCGCTCGACCTCGTAGGTGAAGTTGCGCCGGAAGTATTTGTGGACGAGCGCCGCCACCGCGACCGGTCGCAGCCGGTGCAGGTAGCGGTCGAGAAAGACGAGGAACGCCAGCAAGCTCGCGACGACCAGCGCGCCGGCCACGGACACTCCGATGTTGGGCACGAAGTTGTTCTCCACGCGGCGCATGAGCGAGAACGCGAACGCGAGCGTGCCGACGAGCAGCGCGAGCAGAACCTTGAGCATGCGGTCCCGGTACCACAGCCGCATGTAGCGAGCCGAGAAGGTGCCCGTGGCCATCTGAACCACCAGCGTGGTCACGGTGACGACGAATCCGGTCAATGCCGCCATGGCGCCGACGATCGCCGCCAGGACGGCCGTCGCCGTCGAGGCGGAGTACTGGAACTGTGCCGGGAGGTGGGCACCCTCGTCGATGCGGACGTCCACCAGGCCCAGCAGCGTCCCGAGCACCGCACCCGCCAGCGGCAGCACCCAGAGTGAGTCCCGCACGTAGAGACGGGTCCGGAAGATTCTGCGCCAGCTCATGGCGGTCAGACGGAATCGGTCTCGCGCGCCCACATGCGGGCGTAGGCTGCGCCCAGGCCGAGCAGCTCGGCGTGGCTGCCGCGTTCGAGCACGCGACCGTGGTCGAGCACGATGATCTCGTCGACGGCGTGCAGCCCGGCGAGCCTGTGGGTGATCAGCAGCGTGGCGTGCTGCGCTCTGGTCTCCAGCAGATCGGCGACGAGCGCGTCAGCGGTCTGGATGTCGAGATGCTCACCAGGCTCGTCGACCACGAGCACCGGGAAGTCAGCCAGCAGCGCCCGAGCCAGCGCGAGCCGCTGACGCTGGCCGCCGGAGATCTCTGTTCCGTGCGCGCCGGCTCGCGTATCCAGACCGGCGGGCAATTCCGCGATCCATTCGAGCAGCCGGGCCCGGTCCAGGGCGTCGAGCAGTTGCGCATGGGTGGCGTCCCGGCGGGCGAGGCGCAGGTTCTCCTCCAGCGTCGTGTCAAAGACGTACGCATCCTGGGACACGAGACCGACGATCCGTCTGTACTCGTCACCGGCCAGCTCGGTGACCGGAGTCCCGTCGAGCGTGACCGAGCCACCCTGGAACGACAGGAACCGCAGCAGGACATTCGCGAGCGTCGACTTCCCGGCCCCGCTGCTGCCCACGACGGCGACGCTCCGGCCCGTGACGAGATCCAGGTCCACCCCGTTCAGCACCCACGGATGGTCGGCGCCATAGCGGGCGCGCAGATCGCGCACGCGAAGGACATGGCGCCCACCGTGACTGACCTGCCGCGGATGCTCCGGTTCGGCGACAGGCGGGACGGCCTCCAGCATCTCGATCGTCCGCGCGCCGGAGCGCCGGACCCGTTGCAGCGTCTGCGCCGCTGCCGGCAGGTCGGCGCCGAGTTCGAACGCCGCCAGCGGCACGAGGGCGATGACGGCCAAGAGGACGCCGTCGAGCACCCCGCTGCGCACCGCTTCGACCCCGACCAGGAGTCCGCCCCACATGGCGAGCCCCGAGAGCAGGATGGCGATGCCCTGGCCGACCCCGGCCGTGCGCGCGGCGCTGGACACGACACGCACGAGCCGGGCCTCGGTGGCCGCGATGCGTTTGCGCTGGGCACCGATGGCGCCGTAGGCGGTGAGCTCCGGCGCGCCGTGCAACAGGTCGACGACGGCCACCGTCAGCTCACCTCGTGCCGCTGCGCGCGCGGCTTCGGCGCGCCGCGCAAGCCTGCCGGTCAGCCAGGTCAGGGCAGTCGCCGCTCCGATCAGCGTGGCGAGCAGGATCAGGCCGGCGGCGGGCAGGATCCACCACACCAGCGCGACGGTCCCGGCGCCGACGATCAGCGCGATCGCGAACGCCGGGATCACCCGCAACAGGACGTCCTGCAGGGAGTCGACGTCGTGGACGATCCGAGCCAACAGGTCCGCGCTGCGAAAGGCGACCAGGCCGGTGGGCGCGAGCTTCTCGAGTCGCTGGTAGGAGCGCGTCCGGATCGTCGCCAGCGACCGGAACGCGGAGTCGTGACCGATGAGCCGCTGCTCATAGCGAAACAGCCCGCGTGACAGACCGAAGAACTGCACGGCGACGATGGCGATGGCGAGCGCGGATTCCGGCGGGCGCTGTGACGCCCGGGAGATCAGCCACGCCGAGGTGGCGATCAGGCCGATCCCGGCGCCGAGCGCTCCCGCGCCCAGCAGGGTTGCGAGGGCCAGCCGTCCGGCGACAGGACGCGTCAGCGCCAGCCCCAGCGTTGCCAGGACCGGCGCCTGCGGGCCGGTCATCTCGTCTGACCGCACGTCGGGACCCGTTGTCGAGCTCATGCCGCCACCGCTGCTGCGCCGAGCTCCAGCACGCGATCGGCCAGTGCCACCAGGGCTGGCCGGTGCGCGACGAGCAGGACGGTACGGTCTGCGACGAGCCCGCGCAGCGCTGCCAGCACCTCGGCCTCGGTCCCTCCGTCGAGGTTGGCGGTCGGCTCGTCGAGCAGGAGGAGGGGTGCCTCGCGCAGGAAGGCGCGGGCGAGTGAGACTCGCTGCCGCTCGCCCACGGACAGACCGCCGCCGTTATCGCCGAGCATCGTCTCCAACCCGGCCGGCTTGCTCGCCAGCACCTCGCTCAGGCCGGCCGCGGCCGCCGCCGAGGCGACCTCCGCAATGGATGCGTTCGGGTGCCCCAGCCGGATGTTGTCCGCGATCGAGGCCGCAAACAGATGCGGTCGCTGCGGCATCCAGGACACCTGGGCGCGCCAGGCCTCGGGGTCCAGTTCGGCCAGGTCCACGCCACCCACGCGCACCGATCCTGTGCTCGGGGAGATGAAGCCGAGCATGACCGCGAGGAGCGTCGACTTGCCGCCGCCGCTGGGCCCGGTGATCGCCAGCACCTCCCCGGGGGAGATGGTCAGCGAGATCCCGTCCAACGCGGGTCGAGCGCGTCCCGGGTACTGCACCCCGAGGCGCTCGATCTCGATGCTGCTCACCGCCGGATCGGGAACCTGCCGGCGGTGACCCCGCGTGGGAACGGGCATCTCCAGCACGGCGAAGATCTGGTCTGCGGCGGCGATGCCCTCGCTGCTGGCGTGGTAGTTGGCGCCCAGCTGTCTCAGCGGCAGGTAGGCCTCAGGCGCCAGCACCAGGACCATGAGCGCCGTGCGGAGCCCCAGGTGACCTCCCATGAGCCGCAGGCCGATCTCGACCGCGACCAGTGCGACCGAGAGCGTGGCGACGAGCTCGAGGATGAGTGAGGACAGGAAGGTGACGCGCAGCGTCGCCATGGTGGCCTGGCGATACCGGTCGGTGACCGCGCCCACCGCCGCGATCTGCGGCTTCGCGCGGCCGAACACCTTCAGCGTCGGGAGGCCGGCGACAACGTCCAGGAAATGGCCGGCCAGCTGTTGCAGGGACCGGAGCTGATGCTCCATGCGCTCGCGCGTGGCCGCGCCGACCAGGGCCATGAACAGCGGGATCAGCGGTAGCGTCGCGGCGATGATCAGCGCCGAGATCCAGTCCTGTGCGCCGATGGCCGCCAGCACCGCGACCGGGACGATCACGGCGAGACACAGTTGCGGCAGGTAGAGCGAGAAGTAGCCGTCCAGGGCATCGATTCCTCGCGTGCTGAGCACGGTGATCTGCGCGGTCCAGCGATGCGGCGCACGTCCAGGCCCAATTGCGGCGACGTGCTCCAGCAGCGCGTCGCGCAGCTGGGCCTTGACGCGCGCGGAGGCGCGCTCGGCCATGACCTCGCGTCCCCAGCCAAGGCTCGCGCGGGCTACAACCACGGCCAGCAGCGCCGCGAACGGCACGCTGAGCGCGCCAACGCCCTTTGCGCCGCTGACCGCCGCGGCGATGATGTCGGCCAGAAGCCAGGCTTGCGCGATGATCAGCACCGCGCCCGCCGCGCCCGCGGCGACGAGCGCGATCAGGAAGGGACGCGTCGCCCGGGCGTACTCCAGCAGCCGCCGGTCGACCGCCCGTCTCACCAGTTGATGATCCCGCGAAGGACGAGCAGGGTCCCGATGACGAAGCTGGCGATCAGGGCGGTCCGCGCGCCATTGCGGCTCAGCCAACCGTTGAAGCCGGCGACCGCCGCGGCGGTGCCGTCGGGGTTGGTCGCGTAGCCGATGAGCGGGAGTTCCAGCAGGAGGAGCATTACCGCGTTGAACCCGATCACCGCCAGGACGGTTGCTGCAGTGCCGAGGTTCTGCTTGGCGAGGCCGTCCATGCCTGCGATGTAGGACGCGCCCGGGAAGCTCAGGAGCAGGCCGACGATGAACGTGTCGCGAGCGGACCCCTCACTGAGCACGCGCTTCCACCGGGGCGGGCGCTTGTCCTTGGCCTCTTCGCGCTTGCGTGCGGCTCGCGCGCGCCGGCGGGTGTCACGGCCGGTGCCGACGACGAAGGCCACGATGAGGATGAGCGCTCCCAGCCCGATGTTGAGGATGGGGTTGACCGTTCGCTTCGCCGTGCTGGACGCGCCCGTGTCGCTGAGCGTGAATACGAGGATGAGACCGCAGGTGATGCTGGTGACCATCGCCCCGACGAGGTAGCCCGAGAGCAACCGCTTCGGTTTCGTCAGCGTCAACATCAGCGTCGTGGCTGCGAGCAGCGTCGGATTCAGTGCCGCGGTCAGTGACAGGGTGAAAACGCGGCCCACTGTGCGATGGTGGGCGGTACGGACGGGGATGGCGTCATCCGATTGAGATGAGCCTCCCGTGGTCAGAGACCCGTCTGGGCGACGATCTCCCCGGACTTGACGGCCTTGGTCAACCGTTTGTAGTCGCGCTGATTCTGTTCGGAGTAGGCGCTGGAGAACTCAACGATCGCGCGGTCGAAGCTATTGCCGCCGCCGAGGTAGGCGGCGATGGCGATCCGGTCCCCGCTGCGGGCGTGGGCACGGGCCAGCGTCCAGCCGCAGAGCTTCCCGTACATGGCCATCCCCTCGGGAATCATCTGCTCCACCTCCGCCGAGCCCTTCCAGTCGCGCAACTGACGAACGTAGAAGTCCCTCGCCCTGCCGTCGAAGCCCTCCTTGACGTGTAACCACCCCAGGAAGATGTCGCTGACGGCCTGCATCGTCCGCTGCCCGACGACCACGCGCTCGCCGTGGTTGGCGAACTCACTCGGCCCGAGGTACGGCTCGAGCACGGACGCCTCGGCCTCCTTGATCTGGAGGAACAGCGGGTCCTGATCGTCGCGGCCCAGCAGCAGCGCGATCCACGCCCGCGTGCCGACGCTGCCGACCCCGACGACCTTGCGGGCCACGTCGACAAGGTGAAACCCCTCGAGCAGATCCCGGCGGTGGGCCTCGAGCGTCTCGCGGTAGGCGCGCAGGAGCACGGTGAACGCCTCGAACATCACCTCCGCCTCCTGGCCGGTGCCGAGCTGGTCGTAGGGCACGATCAGGGGCGACAGATCGGCGATCCTCAGCTGACCGTCGACCATGTGCGTCAGCTTGGAGAACGCGGACATGCTGTCGCGGGTACGCGCCTTCGCGATCGCCTTCTCGGTTCGCTTGGCCTGCTTGGCATGGAGTTGCGCCCGAAAGGCCTCGAGGGTGGCCTCGATGTCCAGGTGCGCGTACCAGACGTCGAGGTTGCCCTGGCCCGCGAACATCCGCATGGCCTCGCGGTACTGCGCGACGGTCGCGAGCACGATCTCCTCCTGGTCCTTGACCGCGTAGCCATTGTTGATGGCGGCGATCATCATGCTCACCGCCAGTCGCTTGACATCCCACTCCCAGGGACCGGGCAGCGTCTCGTCGAAATCGTTGAGATCGAAGACGAGCTGCCGCTCCGGCGACGCGAACACTCCGAAGTTGGAGAGGTGAGCATCGCCGCAGCTCTGCGCCATGAGGCCCGAGCGCGGCGTATCCGCCAGGTCAGCGGCCATGATCATCGCGGCTCCGCGATAGAACGTGAACGGCGAGACGAGCATCCGGCCATAGCGGATCGGCACCAACTCGGGGACGCGGGTGCTCGCTTGACTCTCCAGCACCGCCAGCGGATCGGCGCGGCCGGGCGGCGGCGTGAACGCCGCGTGGCCGGCGCGCGGCACCTCGGCCCGCGCCGCCTTGCCTCGCTGCACGCGCTCGGCGACGGACAGGTGCGGCACAGCGCCGCCGCCGTTCGACGTCGCTGTCGACTGTGTGGTCACCGTTGCTGTCGCCATCGTCCACCCTCACTTCGAATCGGAGTGGGGCCGATGCTTCCACACCGGTTCGGACACGACGATGGTGCGCGCACCACTCTCGCGCGAGTAACCCTCACCCGCATCGGGTGACGCGGGGCGGATGAGCGGCGGTCAACATCGAGGCTGGCCGGGCACGAAGCCTCTCGTCACCGGTCATCCCCGTGATGCGGATCGACCTCGACATGCCCGTCTCCTGCGTCGACGGTGCCGTGGGCGAGTTGGCGGACGTGATCATCGATCCGCACTCGCGGCGCCTGACCCACCTCGTCGTCGCGCCGCACGACCAGCGTCACCGCGCGCGGATGGTGCCGACCGAGACCGCCCGCGGCGCAGAGGCGGAGGGGTTCGCGTTGGAGGGACTCGCGCTGGACTGCACGGCCGCGACGATCACCGCCGCTGAGCCGATTCAGGAGTCCGCCTTCCTCCGCATCGGCGAGCTCATCGAATCGGGACCCGACTGGGACGTCGGGATCCAGGATGCCTACCCGGTCCCGGACGGGACCAGCCTCGGCCCGGAGATCATGGGCTCGGGCGTGGCGATGGAGTACGACACACACGTTGGGGTGAATTACCACCGGATCCCGAAGGGGGACGTGGAGATCCGACGGTCCAGCGAAGTGACCTCGGCTGACGGTCATCGCCTCGGTCACGTCGTCGGCTTCGTCATCGACGACGACGACCGGATCACTGAGCTCGTCCTCGAGCATGGTCATCTCTGGGGCAAGCGGATGATCCAGATCCCGGGCTCCGCGATCGACCGCTTCGAGATCGACGAGCTCGTGCTTTCGCTGTCGGGCGATGAGGTCGGCGCGCTCAAGCCGCTCCCCGGTCATCACTGGGGCCTCTGACCGGTCCGGTCAGAGAGCGGTCCGCTCGCCCGGCATCAGCACCCGCACTTCGGTGTGCGGCGCCACGCGCATGACGGCGTCGGCGAAGGCACGCGCGGGCGCCACCGGGTCAAGCCCGCGCTGAGCACCCCACGCCCGCAGCGTCCCCCAGTGGATCGGCACCGCGAGCCGTGGCCTGATGCGCGCGACGGCCTCCGCTGCGCGATCCGGATCCAGGTGCCCGGCGGGAATACGCGGCCCCCATCCCCAGATCGGGACCAGGGCCACGTCCACCCGTCCCGCGAGCTCGGCCATTCCGGCGAAGAGGTCCGTGTCGCCCGCGAAGTAGATCCGCTGGGGGCCGTGGAGGAGGTAGCCGAGTGAGGCCATCGGCGATGAGACGGGATCACGGCGCCCGTCGTGCGCGGCGTGGACCGCCTCGACTGCCACGCCGGCAACCGCGATCCGGCCGCCTTCGTCGAGTTCGGTGACCTGGTGAGCGCCCGCGCGCCGGGCCACGGAGAGGCATCCGCGCGGGACGACCGTCGGGCAGTCAGCGTCGAGACGGCTCAGCGAGCGGTGGTCCAGGTGGTCACGGTGCGCATGGGAGATGAGAATCGCGTCGAGCGGCATGAGCTCGTCGATCCGCGGAGCGGGCTGGCGGCGGCGGACGTGGAACACGCCGCCCAGGAGCGGGTCGGTGAGGAACCGGCTGCCGGCGAGCTCGACGAGCACCGTTGCGTGCCCGATATAGGTGAGGGCGCTCGGGCGTGCCGGCACTACTCAGAGCGCGGTCACGGTCTCAGCGGCGGCAGCCGGGCCGGGGCTCCTCCTCCAGCAGACGCCGCCAGCCCACGAGCACGTCATGAACAGCCGCCGCACCCACGATCGGCTCCGGCGGTATCGGCAGGTCGACGGGGTACAGCAGGAACGGTTGCGTCTGCGGGCCGCCCAGACCGCCGTGGAAGGAGATCAGCTCCTCAAACGCGCAGCCGCGCTCGAGCTCGGGGTCATAGAAGCTGCCGACCATGATGTCGGCGACGTGCTCGAATCCGTCGGTGCGGAGCAGGTGGGCGGGCGCGTTGGCGGAGAACGGGGCCAACGGGTCGGTGCCCTCGACGCGGTGCTCGGCCAGGTAGTGGACCCCGCGGGAGGTCATCGCCAGCGCGCCGTGCTCGGCCGAGCGCACGAGCAGGAACCCGATGTCGGGATGTTCGCCGAGCGCTGACAGCAGTCCTGGATGGCGCTGCTCGATCTCCTCGGCCGTCAACCGTCGCGGCTCCTCCATCAGGTACACGAGACCGAGATTGCCCGAACCCAGCACCACGACCTGAGAGTCGTCCACCCTGTCACCTGATCGGGTCGGCGCCGTGCGGGCGGTGGCCTCCTGGAGCGCCTGGCCGACCGCGTCATCGTGTTCGTCGCCACCGCCGACCGCGGACACACTTCCGCGCGTCAGCGAGCGCTGCACGAGCTCATCGAGGCCGTAGCCGTTGCGCTGCTTGAACGTCTGACCCTGAGTCTGGCCATGGTCAGAGAGGACGACCAGCTTGTAGGGTCGCGGCGCGAACCGCCGGGCACGCTCGATGCGGCCGAACTGCTGGTCGAGCTTGCGCAGCGCCTCGAGCGTGTCGACGCGTTCGAGCCCCGAGTGGTGGGCGACCTCGTCGTAGCTCGAGAACGTCGCGTAGACGGCGGGTCGGCCACGCATCATGTCGCTCAGGACCCCGTACACGATCAGGTCACGCACGACGACGCACAGCGCCGCCCGCAGGAACGGATAGCGGCCGCCGCGCTCGCCGCGGGGGATGACGTCGCGACGCCGCTGGCGGAGCGCCGCCGAGTACTCGAGCAAGCACCTCCCAGGTGAACAGGACCAGCTCGCGCGTGACGTTGAAGCCGTTGGCCAGGAACGCCCGGTAGCCGGGATTGGCGCGCTTCTCGGCATCCATCCGGCTGACGGTGAGGATCACCTCGTCGGCCTCGCCCGAGAGCAGGTTGCCACGGCTGGCGCCGCCGCCGGTGAGCAGGCCGCGGCCGGTGGCGAGGCGGCGCTCGATCTCCGCGCAGTCGGCCGGCGCCGAGCACGACATGACCTTGCCCGTCTCCTTCTCGACCCAGCGAAACGCGGGAATGTCCTCGTTGGAGCCGAGCAGGATTCCCGCCTGGCTGGCGCCGGTCTGCGAGGAGAGATCGGTCTCCCACTCGATGCAGGCGATGGGTGCCCTCCGCCATCCAGCGCGCCAGCACCGGGGCGTTTCCGTCGCGCATCGCCCGGCGCAGGACCGGGGCCGCCAGCCCGTCGATCTCCAGGAAGATCAGGCCCGGGCGCGTCGGTCTGGATCCGCTCTCCCTGCCGGCCGCGCGACGCGCTCGATCACGCGCAGCGAATAGGCGTCGTCGTCGTTGACGCCGAGGATGACCTGCAGGATCAGGCTCGCGGCGGACATCAGCAGCGCCGCGGCCAGCGCCCACCCGAACGAGTCGACCTCGAAGTCGTTGGGGTCGATTGAGGAGACGAGCAGGAGGATCCCGGCATCCAGCGCCAGCACGGCCAGGAATCCGAGCGCGAGCGTGAACGGAAGCCGCAGCGCGGCGACGATCGGGGGCAGCACGGCATTCATCACGCCGATCAGGGCGGCGGTGACGAGCGCGCCGGTGGGGCTCTTGACATGAACTCCGGGCAGCAGCAGTCCTGCCATCCACACCGCGACCGCGCCGACGAGCAGCGCCACCGTCAGGCGCAGCGGCGCGAACCGGGGCCGCTCCGGGTGCCACGGCGCCGGCTCGACAACACTCCCGTTCGCGTCGTCCTGCGTCACGGCGGCGCCCCATGGCCGTTCTCGAGGTCGTAGCCGATGGCCATGGCCAGCTTCGGGGCCGCGGCCACCAGGCTCGCGAGACCGATCGTCGGGCCGAGGGACACCAGGACGCCGACGATCTCGTCGGTGGTGGCACCTGCGGCCGATGCACGCTCGACGGCCTCCCGCAGCGAGGGCGTGGCCGCCCCGACCGCGAGCAGCGCAGCCAGGCGAACGAGGAGCTCGACCTTGGAGCTCAGCTCGGTCCGTCGATCCACCCCCACCTTCGGCGCGAGCACCCTCCCGAGAGCCGCCTCGTCGTTGAGCGCCAACCGGCGCAGGAGATCTTCCGCTGCGTCCACGTTCGCGACGCTACGCCCGGCGGCCCGTTGCGCATCCCCTCAACCGGATGAGGCGCGGCGCGCTCGCGGGCCCGAGGATGCCGTGCACACCTCAAGAGTGGTAGGCGCATCCCGCAGTGACGGTGGCGCGCCACCTTGCGCCAGGCCTCGCGCGAGGTGAGGCTTGACACGATGGCCGCCGCGACCACCCTGGGTGCCGACCTGTTGACGCCGATACCCGCGCGGCTGCGCGTCGGCGTCGATCGTCCGACCCGAAGTTCAGGTCTCCGAGGACGAGGAGGAAGTCCGTCCGGCGCGGCGACCTGCTCGACCGTCTCGAGCGCGAGCGGACCGCCCGCTGATCCTGCTCCGGGCCCCCGCCGGATACGGCAAGACGACGCTGCTGATGCAGTGGGCGGAAGAGAACGAGCGCCCGTGTGCCTGGGTCACGGTGGACGACGCCAATGCCGATGCCGGCAGCCTGGCGGACGCGATCGCCTTCGCGCTGGCCGCGAGCGATATCACTCCCGATCGCGGAGCGAGTTTCGGGCTCGTCCTCGACGACGCTCACGTGGTGGGGCCCGCGGTGCTCAGAGACACGGTGCTCGACGTGCTCAGATGGCTTCCCGAGGGTGCCCAGCTGGCGGTGTCGTCGCGCTGTGAGCCGGCGCTGGCGCTGGGCCGGATGCGTGCCCGCGCCGAGATCGTGGAGCTGGGCATCGACGATCTGTCGATGTCGCCGGTCGAGGCCGCCGAGGCGCTGCGCTACGCGGGAGTTGACCCAGCTCTGACGCCCGTTGAGACCCTCATCGGCCTTGCCGAGGGCTGGCCCGCCGCGCTCGCGCTGGCGACGGCCTGGGCGCGCCGGGCGCCGTTGTCGGAGCGACCGGAACCGCTCGGCGGCGATGACCATCTCTTCGCCCAGTACTTCGGCGCCGAGATTCTGGCCTCACTGCCGCCCGACATGCTGCGCTTCCTGCGCCAGAGCTCAGTGTTGGACCGCCTTTCCGGCCCCCTGTGCGACGAGGTGCTCGGGCGTGAGGGCTCCGCGATCATGCTCGCCCGGCTGGCACGGGGCAACGTGCCGCTGCGTCCGGTGGACTCGTGCCACGAGTGGTATCGCCTCAACGGGCTGTTCCGGGAGATGCTGCAGACCCATCTGCGGCGATCAGAACCGGAGATCGCGCCCGTCCTGCATCGGCGGGCCGCGGCGTGGTACGGCCGCGCCGGGAGCATCGAACATGCCCTGGATCACGCCGCCAGCGCGGCAGACCTGGACAGCGCCGGAGACCTGCTGTGGCAGAACCTACGCGGCTTTCTCGCCGGTGGACGCAACGAGATGGTCCAGCAGTGGCTGAGCGGCGTTGCGGTCGATGGATTCACCGGATCCCCGCAGCTCGCGCTCGCAGCGGCGCACAGCCATCTGGCGCGGGGGCGCGTCGCCGTGGCAGAGCAGTGGGTTCGCTGCGCGGCGGTCCGGCTGGTCGAGCTGGCCCGAGCACAGCACCGAGCCCGAGCGTGCCGCCGCGCTCATCGTTGAGGCGTGGGCAGCACGCGCGGGGGCGGCGAGGATGGGCCAGGCCGCGGCTCAGGCGTACGAGCTGCTCCCTGAGGACAGCGGGTGGCAGGCGAGCTCCTGTTTGCTGCGCGGTACGGCGGCGCTGCTGACCGGCGATGAGCCCGAGGCCGAACTCTGGCTCCAGGAGGGAGCGGCGCGCGGCGCCGTGCTTGCGCCCGACACCGCATCGCTCTGCTTGGCCCAGCTGGCCGTCGTGGCCACCGAGCGGACTGAGATGGACTTGGCGTCTGACTTCGCCCAGCGCGCGCGCGCCGTGATCGAGCACCACGGTCTGTGCAGAGCGCCGGCCTCCGCTCTGGTCTTCGCCGTATGCGCGGAAGCCGCCATGCGCGAGGGTCGTGTCGACGAGGCCAAGGCTGAGACCGCCCGGTGCATGACCCTGCTCGATCAGGTGGACGACGCCATGGCCTGGTTCGGCGCGGAGGCGCGGATCCTGTTGGCGCGCGTCTCACTCGCGCTCGGACACGTCGCCACCGCCCGCGAGCTGCTGGCCGACGCCTCACGTCTCTCCCGTCGTGTCCCTGACGTCGTCATCTTCGCTCGCTGGTTCACCGCCGCCTGGGGTCAGTTCGACGAGCGGGCCGAGACCGCGCTCGCCGGCGTCGCGCTGCTGACCACGGCCGAGCTTCGGGTCCTGCGGTTCCTGCCGACGCACTATTCGTTCCAAGAGATCGCCCAGCGCCTGCACGTCTCCTCGAACACCGTCAAGACACACGTCCACGCGGTGTATCGCAAGCTCGACGCCTCCTCTCGTTCCGAAGCGGTCGCGCACGCCACGAGCGCCGGCCTGCTCGGTTGAAGACCGTCGGCCGCGGGCACGACAGCCCGAGCGGGCGTCAGTCGCCGTCCCAGCCCTCGACTTCGATGTCGTATCCGATCGCCAGCGCCAGCCGGGGGGCCGCGGCCACGACGCGCGCGGACCCGACGATCGCGGCCGTCGTCACCAGCACCTCGACGATCTCCTCGTCGTCGGCGCCGGCACGGGCCGCGAGCTCGACCGCCCAGCGCAGGGAGGTCGTACACGCACCCGCGGCCAGTAGTGCGGCCACGTGGACCAGAGCGCGAGTCTCCGCCGGCAGGGTTCTTCGAGGGGTCAGCAGAGGGGACCGCGTGGTGCGAGGGGAGATCCCCAGCACCATCTGCAGCAGGCCCTCGTCGCCGGCGGCCAGGCCGCGCAGCAACTGCTCGGCTTCGGTTGGCTCTGGCCTGTCCATGATGACCCCAGGCTCGCGGCCCTTTCACATCCTGGCCTCGCCCTGATCGGGTGACCCGTCCCGGGCCGCGGGCCGCAGGGGCGTCGTGCACCCCCCTCGATGGTGGTGCGTGCACGCCGGAGGATCGACGGGCAGGCTGCCTTGCCTGTGAGGCACGCCCCCTCGATCCTCGCTGAGTGAGCGAAAAGCCTCTCCCGGGCGAGTCGAGCCTGTGTCTCGATGTGGTCAGAGGCGTGCCATGAGCCTGCGAGTGGTCATCGCCGAGGACAGCTATCTGGTGCGGGAGGCCGTGCGCCAGTTGCTGGAGCGTGCCTCCGAGATCGAGGTGGTCGCCGTGTGCGAGGACACCCAGGCGCTGCTGGACGCGGTCGAGCGCGAGGCGCCTGATGTGGTGGTGAGCGATATCTGGATGCCGCCGTTCCAGGGGGATGATGGGATCCGAGTGGCAGCGCGATTGCGCGAGACGCATCCATCGATCGGGGTGGTGATCCTCAGCCAGTACGCCGACCCAGGGCTGGCGTTGGAGCTGTTTGAGTCGGGGTCGGAGGGGCGGGCATACCTCCTCAAGGAACGTGTGGGGGATCGTGGTGAGCTGGTCGAGGCGATTCAGGCGGTGGCTGAGCGGCGTTCGGTGGTGGATCCCAAGATCATCGATCTGCTGATCGCGGAGCGGGCGCGGTCGGCGGCGTCGCCGCTGGATGAGTTGACCGTGCGCGAACGTGAGGTGCTGGCCGAGGTGGCGGTGGGGAAGAGCAACGCGGCGATCGCGGGCTCGTTGTTCTTGACCAAGCGCGCGGTGGAAAAGCACATCAACGCGATCTTCATGAAGCTCAACCTTCGGGAATCCGAGGACACCAGCCGCCGGGTCAAGGCTGCGCTCATCTATCTCGCCGACGTCGACACCGTCGGCGCCGCCGAGCAGCGATCACCACCGCTCTGATCGGCCGTCTCACCCGTTTCGGTTGATGCGCCGGGCCGTCGCCGCCCCGACAGTCCACTCAAGCGCCTAAGCTCCGCGACCAGGGGATCCTCACTGATGACGAGTTTGCGACCCAGAAGGAGCGACTGCTGGCGGTCTGACGTCGCGGTCGTCGGGAGCTCAGATGGCTCCTGAACTCCCCGGGCGTCGAGTGGCGGGGCTGGCGGCCCGGCGCGCGCAGCGGGCGCTGGCCGAGCCTGTCAGATGGGTGGTGCTCTCCTCCCTCGACACGGCGCTGGCGGCGGCCGACGCGGCGGTCACGTCGTCACTGGCACGAGAGGTCGTCGCTCGGGTGGTGGCCAGCCGCCTGGCCGACGACGTGCTCCAGCGGGTCGTCGAGCAGACGCTGAGCAGCCCGGAGACGGAGCGCCTGGTCATCCAGACCGTGGACCGTGCGGAAGTCGACCGGCTCGTCGAACGGGTGCTCGACGGTCCCCTCCTGGATGCCGCCGTGGCCCGGGTGGTCGACAGCCGTCTGGTCGAGGCGACCGTGACGCAGGTGTTCGGCGGGCCGCTGTTCGATGTCATCGTCGCGCGCCTGCTCGAGAGCGATGGACTGTGGGTCCTGATCGACGAGATCGCCAAGAGTCCCGCGGTCACCGCGGCGATCAGCCAGCAGGGCGTCAGCTTTGCCAATCAGGTCGCCGGTGCCGCCCGTGAGCGCTCTCGCACTGCCGATGACCGGCTGGAGCGGCTCGCGGCGCGTCTCACGCGCCGGCCGCCCCGGAGCGCCGCCGGCCCCACACCCGAGCCGGCGCCGGGGCCATGACCACCAGGGCGACCGTCGGGGAACTCGTCCCCGATCCGGGCCATCGCACGACGGGCTTCAGCGTGGCTCCGGTGCCCGGCCCGGTCATGTACGCGGGGCTCGTCACGCGGACCATCGCCATCGTGATCGATGCGCTGCTGATCGACGCCGCGGCGCTCGCGGCGACCGGCGCCGTGCTGCTGCTGGAGTCGGTGTTCGGGCACGCACGCGTCCACCACGGACTGGCGATCACCGCGGGCGCCGTGCTGTTCGCGCTGTGGGTGGTGTTCTACTTCGTCACGTTCTGGACCACGACCGGGCAGACGCCCGGCAGCCGCGTCATGCAGATCCGCCTCGCTTGCGCCGACTCAGGGCCGGTCGGCGCCGGCCGCGCCCTCGTTCGCCTGGTGGGGATGGTCCTGTCGCTGCCGCTGCTCTGGGGCTACCTGCCGATCCTCTGGACGGCTCGTCGCCGGACCGCGTTCGATCTGCTGGCGGGGACGGTGGTGACCGTCGTGCCGGCGCTCCCCACCGTGCCTCGTCGTGGCCCGGGGCGGGTCACGGACGGTCACGTGAGGGGGATCGAGCCTCCGAGTACGGTCCCCTGACCGGGGGTGGATTGCACGCTGATCGTGCCGCCGACGGCGGACAGGCGATCGGTGAGGTTGATCAGGCCCTTGCCCAATGGCGTGGTGGCGACGTCGAACCCGGCTCCGTCATCGCGCACCTCGAAATGCAGCTGCCCGTCCTCCCAGACCGAGATTGTCACGGCGGTCGCTCCAATCGCGTGCTTGGCGGCGTTCTGCAGCGCCTCGGAACAGGAGAAATACACGGTGGTCTCGATCTCGGACGAGTAGCGGCCGATCCGCTCAACGTGCACCGTCGTCGGCAGGGCGGCGGCGCGGCTCGCCGCGCGCAGGGCCTCTCGCAGCCCTGCCTGGGCCAGTAGCGGCGGGTAGATACCGCTGGCCAGCGAGCGGATCTCGTCGATGGTCGCGTCGACCTCGTGTTCCAGTGCGTGGAGCGTCTCGGCGCCGACCGGATCCCGCCCCGCCAGCGTGGTGGCCGCCAACCCGAGCTTCATTCGCAGCGCCACGAGACGCTGCTGGGCTCCATCGTGGAGGTCCCGCTCGATCTTCTGGCGCGTGTCCTGCTCGGCGGTGATCCGGCTGGCGCGCGACGCGGCCAGGTGACGGAGCGCGTCGTCGAGCTCATCGGTGAGGCACTGGTTCTCCATCGTCGCCAATGCGTACGAGCCCGCGCTCAGGAGCAGCGAGGGGTCGGCGGCGAGCACGGGATCGTGCACCATCGCGATCCGCCATTTCCCACTGGTGATCTGCGTGATCTGCTCGGCGGGCGCGGTCTGCTCGAGGACGACCGGCTGACCGGACTCGTCCACCCACGCGCTGGAATCGCCGGGAAACGAGTGGAGGATCCGCAGCGACGGGTCTTGGAGCGCGTCGGCCAGGCCCGCACGGACGTCTGCCGGGCTTGAGCTGGCGACGAGCCTGCGCGCGACCTGCTCGAGCGCGTTCGCGGCGTGGATGCGCCGGTACAGCCGGCCCGTCCCGCAGCCCAGCGCGATGGCCGGGAGCGACAGGGCAAAGATCCAGCTGACGAGGGAAAGCGCTTCGGAATCCGGGGCGGCGGCGCGGAGCGGGAAAAAGACCGCGAACATGACGGCCACGGCCGCCGCCAAGGCGATGACCGGCGTGTAGAACTGGCCGAGCACGTGCCCAGCTTGACGCGCACGCCGCATCAGGAGCGCGGCGATGACGGCGAACACAGCCACCGCCAGCACCTCACGCACCGGGACGATCACGTCGGCAACGAGGGAGGGAGTCGAATGCGTGAGGGAGAACGCGTTGGCCGGACAGGCCGAGGTGCAGCTCGACCACACGGTCGGGTGGGGAAACGGGCCCAGCAAGGCGGTCGGAAGAAACAGCAGGCCCACCAGGGCGGCGCTCGCCGCCCACACACGGCGCGCGCCGCGGTCGGCCAGTCGCCCGGAGGGATAGCTGAGCAACAGATACGCAATGGCGAGGTCCACGCACCATTGGCTCACATGGCCGACGCTGTAGGCGATGGGCCGGTCAGATGCGCTCAGCGCCGACAGTGACCAGAGCACGCCGGACATCGTCACCGCGCGCGCGAAACGGCCGTCGCGGCCCCGCAGCATGTCCACCAGCCCGAGGCCGAACATCGCCGCGGCACCGAGCACGAACACGGGGAGGGCGATGTCGCGAGTGCCGGCCGGAGTGCCGATGAGCACCCACGAGACGATCGCGACCGTTGTCCCCGAAACCATCAGCCACAGCGTGCGCTCGGTGACCGCGAACGCGCTGCTGCGCGGGGCAACCTGAGCGACGTGAGCGGCTCCGCTCAACGCGTCCTGCGCCCCCGTGCGCGAAACGCTGTCGTCAACAAGCGCATGCCTGGCCCCGCCTTCGCGTTGTCAGCCCTCGTGTCCCCGTCCGTGGTCCTGTGACTTGCGCGCTTCGTGCCCGCTCAGACGAACCAGAAATTGCCGGCCCCGGTCGTGGTCGGTGTCCCGTTTCGCGGCTATGCCTGTCATCCCGTATGGCGTCCCCCCAAGGGCCGCGCCCGCAATGCCAGTCAGGCAACCATACCACCGCTCGTGCGTGTGACTGAGTGGTGAGGGTGCGCGGGTTTCATCCGGAAAACCAGCGCATTTACCCAAACCGTGGTGCGTCATCCCATTCGGGTGATGCTCCCCGGGGTGACTCACGCCATCGTTCGCGGTCAATATCGGCGAGAAACGCGAAAGGAGTAAATCGCAATGGCAATGTTGGTTGCAATTGGCTATCCCGATCAGACGACCGCGGAAGAGGCCCGACAGACCGTGCAGGGCCTTGAGGCGGACCTGGTCATCCAGGCCGACCAGGTGGCCGCGATCAGCCGTGATCAGGGCGGCAAGTATCACGTGACGACCACGCACGGGGGCGCCTCCGCAGGCGGCGGCGCGGCCTGGGGCGGCTTCTGGGGCTTCCTGTTCGGGCTCCTCTTCTTCGTACCGTTCGCCGGGTTGGCGCTCGGCGCGGGCATGGGTGCGCTGTTCGGCCACCTCGGTGAGAAGGGGATCGACAAGCAGTTCCAGCAGGAAGTGCGCGACTACCTCAAGCCGGGCACCTCGGCGCTGTTCATGATCATCGAGCAGGTGACGACGGACAAGGCGGTCGCCGCTCTCGAGGGCTACCACGGCACGGTCATCCGGACCTCTCTGTCCGACGAGGACACGAAGAAGCTCCAGGACGCGTTGACCCCGGAGCAGACTGCCGGAGCCGCTTCGTAGCAAAACGGGGGGCGGTGCAGTGAGAGCGGGGGATCGCGGTTGCACGGCATCATGCCAATCGGCAGCCGCGATCTCCGTGTCTGTGAGGTGACGCCCTGTCGTTAACCCCTTCTTTTATCGACAAAAGGCGAGGCCAAGATGAGTAAGCGGTTCGAGGGCATTGTCAACGTCGACATCCGCGAGTCGGTGCCCGACTGGTCGCCGTTCGAGGCGCCAGTCGCGCCGGGCGGAGCACCGAATGTGGTGTACATCGTGCTCGACGACGTGGGCTTCTCCGCGCTGGGCAGCTACGGCGGGCCCATCGACACGCCCAACATCGACCGGATCGTCGACGACGGCCTCCGGTACACGCAGATGCACACGACGGCACTGTGCTCGCCGACACGGTCGTGCCTCCTGACCGGGCGCAACCACACTCGGAACAGCATGGCCTGCATCACCGAGGCGGCGATCGGCTTTCCCAACGCGAGCGGTGTGATCCCGCCCGAGAATGGACAGATCCAGGAGATCCTGGCGGCGCGCGGCTGGAACACCTACATGGTGGGCAAATGGCATCTCTGCCCGGACGCGGAGATGAACCTCGCCTCCTCGCGGCGAAACTGGCCGACGGGTCGTGGCTTTGAGCGCTTCTACGGGTTCCTCGGAGCCGAGACCAACCAGTGGTATCCGGATCTCGTCTACGACAGCCACCCCGTCGATCCGCCCCGCCTGCCCGAGGAGGGCTATCACCTGACGGAGGACCTCACCGACAAGGCGCTGGAGTTCATCAAGGACGCCAAGGTGGTCGCGCCGGAGAAGCCGTTCTTCCTGTACTACGCCCCCGGGGCCTGCCACGCGCCGCACCATGCGCCCAAGGAGTGGATCGAGAAGTTCAAGGGCCAGTTCGACATGGGCTATGAGGAGATGCGCGAGCAGACGCTGGCGCGCCAGAAGCAGATGGGGATCGTCCCGGCCACGACACAGCTGCCGCCGATCAACCCGATCGGCACTCCCGATTCCCGCACGGGTCCGGACGGGGCGCCCTTCCCGGCGCTCGACTACACGCGGCCGTGGGACTCGCTCTCAACCGACGAGCAGCGGCTGTTCTGCCGGATGGCCGAGGTCTATGCCGGCTTCCTGGCGCACGCGGACGCTCAGATCGGGCGGCTGCTCGATTACCTGGAGGAGACGGGACAGCGTGAGAACACCCTCGTCGTGGTGATCTCCGACAACGGGGCCAGCGGCGAGGGCGGACCCGATGGTTCCGTCAACGAGATGAAGTTCGCCAACGGCATTCCGGACTCGATGGAGGCGAACCTGGCCCTGCTCGATGAGCTCGGAGGCCCGCGGACCTACAACCACTACCCGACGGGCTGGGCGATGGCGTTCAACACGCCGTTCAAGATGTGGAAGCGCTACGAGTTCAACGGGGGTACGTCGGACCCGTGCATCATCTCGTGGCCGAAGGGCATCGCGGCGCGCGGCGAGATTCGCGACCAGTACCACCACGCCATCGACCTCGTCCCGACGATCCTTGATGCGCTCGGGGTCGATCCACCGGAGACGATCGGCGGGCACGTGCAGAGCGACTTCGACGGGCTCAGCATGCGCTACAGCTTCGACGCCGCTTCGATCCCCACCGCACGGACGACGCAGTTCTATTCGATGCTCGGCTCGCGCGCGATCTGGCACGCGGGGTGGAAGGCGGTCACCACCCATCCGACGATCAGCGGGTGGGGCAACTTCGGCAAGGACACGTGGGAGCTGTACCACACGGACGTCGACCGGTCAGAGCTGCGCGATCGCGCCGCCGCGGAGCCCGAACGGCTTCAGGAGATGATCAACCTCTGGTATGCGGAGGCAGGCGCCAACGACGCCTTCCCGCTCGACGACCGCTCGGCGCTCGAGATCATGTTGACCCCCCGGCCGGTGCTCAGTCCAGCGCGCAACCGGTACGTGTACTACCCAGCCATGTCAGAGGTGCCCGAGTCCCAGGCCGTCAACGTCCGCAACCGCTCATACTCGATCGGTGCCCTCGTCGACATCCCCGGGCCCGGGGTCGAGGGCGTGCTGTTCGCCCACGGCTCGCGATTTGGCGGGCACGCCCTGTATGTGAAGGAGAACCGTCTGCACTATGTCTACAACTTCGTAGGCATGCTCGAGCAGATCGTGGTCGGGACCGAGGACGTGCCCACCGGCGAGAAACTCATTCTTTCGGCCAGCTTTGCCAAGGACGGGGAGGACCCGCCCGGGGTCGCCACCGGGACACTGTCGCTCTATCACGGCGACAGGAAGGTCGGCGACCAACGCATCAAGACCCAGCCCGGCAAGTTCATGATCGCCGGCGAGGGGCTGTGCGTGGGGCGCGACAGCGGCGAGCCGGTCACCGCCGACTACGCCGGCGTCCATCCCCACACCTTTACCGGCGGCACTATCAACCGCGTCGCCGTGGATGTGAGCGGCGAGCCGTACGTTGACCTCGAGCGCGAGGCGGCGGCGATGATGGCCCGCGAATAGATCTCGAACCCCGCGGGCGGGCCGGCGGCGTCTTGCGGAGCGGTGAGGTGCGTTCGTGACGCGGGAGCGGTGGATGGCGCTGCTGTTCATCGCCGGCTCGGCCTGCTTCGTCATCGGGCCGTTCCCGGGTTACGCGAACCTCGTCGGTGACGCCGCCGACGCGGTCACGTTCTTCGTCGGCTCCGTGCTGTTCACCGCCGCCGGTGCCCTGCAGACCATCATCGCGTTCCCAGAGCGCCATTCGCCCGGGGGCGGGCCTCAGCTGTGGGCGGCCGCGATCCAATCCGCCGGGACTCTGTTCTTCAACGTGACGACCTACCGCGCTCTGCACACCGCGCTGTCCAACACCGAGTACGACAGGCTCGTGTGGCGGCCCGACGCCCTCGGCTCGATCTGCTTTCTCGTGTCCGGGGTGATCGCCTACCGCGCGTCCGCACGGCACGGCCTGTGGCCGGTGCGCGCTGGCTCCGGATGGTGGGAGGCGTCGGTCAATCTGCTGGGGTGCATCTTCTTCGGGATCGCCGCCGTCGCCGGGTACGTCGTGCCGTCGAAGGGCTCGCTGCTCGCGCAGGCCGCCGCCAACTGGAACACGTCGCTCGGAGCGATGTGCTTTCTGGCCTGCGCGCTGTTCACGTTCCGGACCGGGCGCACAACGAAGTCGCCGCGCCTTCGGCGGCTGCGCAGGCTCGCGCAGGTCGCCGAGCGCGACGCTGAGGGGATCTTGGGGACGTCCTCGACAGGGCGCAGCTAGGCCACGGAGACTGAGACCGGCGGCGCCTTCGGGTGGAACCCATGGATCTCGTTGCGGCCCGGACCGACGACGCCCCAGCTGGACTCGGGCACCTCGTTCCAGACGCCGGCGACGTCACCGAGCGGCTCTGAGACGATCAACCGCGCATCGACGGACACGTCCTGGAAGAGCTGACGGTCGGGGTAGAGCTTGCGCAGCGTGGGGACGTCGGTGGTGTAGAACAGCGAACGGGAGCGGCGCTCGCTGGAGTACCGGAAAGCCCAGATGGTCTCGCCGTTGGTGGTCGCGATGGTGCCCTGGAACGGGTGAGGCACACCATGGCGCTCGGCGATCTCCTCGACGAGACCGATGGCTCCCTCGACCGCGGTGGGCGGGTCGTCCTGGAGGCCGAACGTCAACGCCAGGAAGAACAGGAACTCGGTGTCGGCCGCGCCCTGGATCTGCGGGTACAGCGAAGGGTCGATGGCGAGCACGACGTCGCGTTTGATCGTCGCGAACTCGTTGAGATAGCCGTTGTGCATGAACAGCCAGCGGCCGTGGCGGAACGGGTGGCAGTTGGTCTGCTGCACGGCGCTGCCGATGGCGGCTCGAATGTGGGTGAAGAAGAGCGGGGAGCTGATATGTCCGGCGAGCTCGCGAAGGTTGTAGTCGTTCCAGGCGGGCTCAGTGCTGCGGTAGAGCCCGGGCGTCTCGGGCGGGCCATACCAGCCGACGCCAAAGCCGTCGCCATTGGTCGGCTCGGCGCCCAGCCGCGAGTGCAGGCTCTGGTCGACCAGCGAGTTGGGGCCCCCGTACAGCGCTTCTTGGAGGAGCAGGGGAGATCCGGAGTATGCGAGCCAGCGGCACATTAGCCGCCCCTTTCGGTCGTGCTGGGATGTGTGTTGAGATGCGGTTGGTCGGCGTTGTGCGCGATGCGCGGCCGAAACTGGGCGGCCAGGCCTGCGACCACGTCCTCGCGCCGCCCTCGCCGGGCCGCGACTGCGCGCTGACGCTCGGCCCCGTCCGCGAATGAGGCTCGCTCGACACGGTCGAGTGCATCGAGACATCCGAGCGCGTGAGCGTGCGGTTGGCACTCGGCGACGAGGCTGTCGAGAATGTCCCGCACCGGAACCAGCTCGCGCCTCTGTGGCGCGATCAGTCGAGCGGCCATCCCGTCGCGGGCCGCGAGAAAGCGGTTCTCGGCCAGAACCTCAGCGCCCGGTGTCGCCGCTGTCGGCTCCCCTTCGATCTCCAGGTGGGCGAGGGACTGGATGAGCGCGATGAGGGGCCCGACGTGCCGCAACGTTGACTGCGCATCCATGATCCGCACCTCGACGGTCCCCAGCGCAGGTTGCAGCCGAACATCCCACCACAGAAAGCTCGGATCGGGCACCGCCTCCGATGCGATCAGGGGATCGACCGCCTCCACGTAGTCGGCGTAACCGTCAAATCGACGCGGGAGCCCTGTCCGAGGGAATGCCTGGAAGATCAGCGTTCGGGCGGAGGCAAAGCCGCTGTCACGACCCTGCCAGTAGGGCGAGTTGGCCGACAGAGCGAGGAGGACGGGGGCGGCGCGCCGCAGCCCGTTGAGGACGCGGACCGCCTCCTCAGGGTCTGGGATCCCGATGTGTACGTGGAGGGCCATCGTCGGCTCGCGGCGGGCGAGGCCGCGCATGGACTCTCCGACATGGCGATATCGCGGCGAGCCGGAGACCTGGCCGTCTGCCCGCGTGGCCAAAGGATGCGTGCCGGCGGTGGCGGCGCACAGTCCCATCGTCTCGAGCTCGTGTGCGAAGCGATCGCGCAGCCGGTTGAGCTCGGCCATGACCCCGCGTACATCGGTGTGGACGCCGGTGACGAGCTCCAGGACGCCGGCGTGTGTCTCAGGCGCGACATGCTCCGAGAGGTCGTTGGGGATCTCCGCGAGTACGGTCTCGCTGACCTCGGCCAGGGACCAGTCGCCCGGCCGCAGGAGCATCACCTCCTCCTCGGCGCCGAGGGTGTAGCGCTGCTCGAGCCCTCCTTTCCAGCGCGCCCACAGGGGCAGTTCCCGGTGCTCCCTCGCCGTCAGGACGCGCGAGGGGCCGACGGACGAGATGTGCACCTGGTCAGCGTCGTAGCTGATACCGGAGATGACAAGGAGGCGTGCACGTGAAACGCGGGAGGGCCACCATCCGGATCCCACGTCGGCCGCCTTATCGGGATGCTCACCTCCTTCTCAGGACGCCGGGGTGCACCATTGCCCGGGGCTGTCGCGGATGGGATCTTGGATGCGGTGCTGCGACTCGCGATCGTCGGGCTGACCGTCGGTCTGGCGGACTCGCTGAGCCCCAGCACCGTCGGACCCGCGGTCTACCTGGCCACGCTGGCGCACGGCGCCTTGCGGGTGATGCAGTTCACGCTCGGCATATTCTGCGTCAATCTGTTCGTCGGGTTGGTGCTGGTCCTGGGGCCGGGCAGCTTTCTGCTGGGGCTGATCCCGCATCCTGAGGAGACGACACGGCACGTGATCGAACTGGTGGCCGGCGTGGCGCTCCTGCTCGCTGCGGCGGCTCTATGGTTCGGCCGCCGGCGGCTGGCGCGAGGCAAGCTACCGATGCAGGGTCGCGGCGGGGGATCGGCGCTGGTGGCGGGAGCCTCGGTCGCCGTGTTTGAGCTGCCCACCGCGGTCCCCTACTTCGCCTTCGCCGTGGCCGTTGTGGGCTCCAGCGGAGCGGCGCTGGGAAAGGTTGTCCTCATCCTTATCTACAACCTGGCATTCGTTGCGCCGCTTGTCGCCGTTGCGATCGTCCTGGTCATCGTCGGTGAAGCCGCCGACCCATGGCTTGAGAGAGCGGCGGGCTGGCTTCAGCGCCGGTGGCCAGTGGTGCTCGCGACCTTGCTGCTGCTCGTCGGGAGCGCGCTGACGGTGCTCGGCGGGACCGGCCTGGTCAAGGACTAGGGCCGGCCCCGGAGCGCTCGCCCGCTCCGACCCGTGGGGCGGTGCGCGCCCCCACGAAGCGCCCGAGATCGAGGGGGCTGATGATGAAGCCGTCCCTGATGGCAAACCCGCCGAGGCTGGCGATCACGTCGTGCAACCGCCAGGCCCAGTGATGCTCGAGTAGGACGAGTGCCGCGGAGGAGCCGGTCGGGACCTCCTCCAGGAGATCGGATCCGCAATCGATGGCGATCGATGGATCCTCGCCGGCGTCGCCGAACTGCCGGACCTCGACCTCTCCGTTGGCGTCCTTGGACAGCGCGAGCGTATCGAGCACGCGCACGATCTCTTCGTCCTGGAGCCGTTCCAGCTCCGCGGTGAGGGCCCCATGGAAGTCCGAGTGGCCCAGGCCCAACACGATGAGAAGCTGAGTGGGTCCGATGGCCATCGTCGGCGGTGATCCTGGCTTATTGGCGCCCGTCGGGTCATCACCCCAAACAGATGAGCCGTGGACGGGGGCCGTGACCCTCCCGACCCTCACCCGATCGGGGTGATGCTCGCTCAACGTGACAGCGGGAGCCTGGGATCCGTGACCCATGGCCAGATGATCCGACGGCTGATCCTGTGCGGGCTACTCATTGGCGTGGCGGCGCTGATCGCCGGCTGCGGCAGCAGCAAGCCCGCGTACTGCAAGGACCGCAGCGCGCTGCAGGAGTCGGTCTCGAGCGTCAGCGTCAGCGGCGGCGCGAGCGCCCTCAAGACCCAGCTCCAGACCATCGAAAGCCAGGCCAAGAGCCTGGTGTCTTCGGCCAAGAGTGACTTCCCGAACGAGACGACGGCGATCGACGGCGCGGTCTCCAGCCTTCAGAAGAGCGTCCAGGCCCTGTCCTCGTCGCCGACGCCGGCGCAGCTGGCCGCGGTGGCGCTGGACGTCAAGAACACCGTGACCTCGGTCAGCGCCTTCACGTCGGCGACGAAGTCCAAGTGCTAGCGCTGGCGCGCTGAGAGAAGTCGCGTCGAGCCGGCGGCACCCACGGGGCGAGCCGGTGCTGGTGCTGCTCAGCTACGTGCGGCTCTCGAGCGTCTCGGTGAGCTTGGCGATCGCGAACCCCCACGCCTGGCGCGGGCTTGGTCTTGGGCGGCAGCGAGATCTCCTCGGGGTTGGTCACGACGTCGAGCAGCACCGGGCCTGGGTGGGCGAACGCCGAGCGCGATGGCGTCGTCGAGCTCTGACGGCTGCTCCACCCGCATCGCGTGCAGCCCCGCGGCCGAGGCGATGGCGGCGAGGTTGACGTCTGAGAGCTTGGTGCCGAACTCGGGCAGGCCCGCCTGCTCCTGCTCGAGCTTGACCATCCCCAGGCGGCCGTTGTTGAAGACGACGAGGCGGACCGGGAGCTCGTGGGTGACCGCGGTGATGATGTCCCCGAGCAGCATGGTCAGCCCGCCGTCGCCGCAGAACGCGATCACCTGGCGGTCGCGGTGCAGCGCCTGGGCGCCGAGCGCCTGGGGCATCGCGTTGGCCATCGAGCCGAGGTTGTAGGAGCCGACGAGCTCGCGCGTGCCGCGCATCGGGCACGAAGCGCGACAGCCACACCGTCGACATGCCGGTGTCGCTGGTGAAGATCGCGTCGGAAGCGGCGTGGCGGTCGACCGCGACGGCGACGGCCTCGGGGCGGATCCGCTCGTCGGGGTTGTCGAAGCGCCGTGCGGACCTTCTCGATGACCCCGCGCGTGTCGTAGTCAGGGTCGGCGAGGTGCAGCTGATGGTCACGCCACTCGCGGTAGCGCGCCGGTGGCGTCCTCCAGGTGCCCGCGATCGGACTTGGCGCCGACCCGTTCGAGCAGTGCCGCCACCGTCAGGCGCGTGTCGCCCGACCACCGCGTGATCGACGGCGGTGCGCCGCCCGATGTGGCCCGAGCGATTGTCGACCTGGATGACCTCCTTGCCCTTCGGATACCAGTCGGTGTAGGGGAAGTCGGTGCCGAGCATCAGCAGCAGGTCGCACGCCGTCAAACGCGTGCTGGGCCGCCGGGTTGCCGATCAGCCCGCTCTGGCCCACCGCGTACGGGTTGTCGGCCTCGAGGCCCTGCCTTGGCCTTGAGCGTGAGCACCATCGGCGCGGCCAGCCGGTCGGCGAGCTCCAGGACCTCGGTCCGGGCGTGGCGCGCGCCGCGGCCGACAAGCAGCGTGACCCGCTCCGCGGCGTCGATCGCGCTCGGCCGCGCGCGCAACTGCGCCGCGGCTCGGGCACGACCGGCATGTCGGCGCGGGCGATGCGCGCCGCGCGGCCCATCGACATCGAGCGCGGCGACGTCGCCGGGAACGGTCAGCACCGCGACTCCGGGGGCGATCGAGGGCGCGCTGGATCGCCTGCTCGAGCAGGCCCGGCAGCTGCGTCGGGACTGGTGACGGTGCGGCAGAAGACCGCCACGTCGCCGAACACCGCGTCGTTGTCGACCTCCTGAAAGAAGTCCGAGCCCAACTCGGCCAGCGGCACCTGCCCGCAGATCGCCAGCACCGGCGCATGGGACTTCTTGGCGTCGTAGAGGCCGTTGAGCAGGTGCAGCGAGCCCGGGCCCGACCGTGCCCATGCAGACGCCCAGCGTGCCGCGCCGAGCTGCGCCTGGGCGCCGGCCGCGAACGCGCCGGCCTCCTCGTGGCGCACGCCGATCCACTCCAGCCGCTCCTCGCGGCGGATCGCGTCGGTGATCGGGTTCAGCGCGTCGCCGACGACGCCCCAGACCGATGCGCACGCCCAGGTCGGCGATGGCCTGCACGATCGTCTCGCCGACCGTCGCCATCACGCGCTCCTCATGGAGATCCTGCGCGCGGGGCGAACGAGTCCGGGTCGGCGCGCTCCCAGTCGGCTGCCACGACTCCGGCGGCTCGTCGCAGCAGCTGGCCCGGCTCCAGCCACTCGTACAGCTCGGCGTAGCTGCGCGAGGTGACGTGGTCGACGCGGCGCACGAGGTGATGCGGGCCGACCTCGGCCGGCGAGTGCAGGCCCATCGAGGCGATCAGGCGCTGGGCCTCGGCGACGACCGCATGCTGGTAGCGATACACCCGCTCGGTCTTGTCGGCGACGTCGAGCGCGCGGGAGCGCTTGGGGTCCTGAGTGGCGACGCCGACCGGGCACTCGTTGGTGTGGCAGCGCTGGGACTGGATGCAGCCGACGGCCATCATCATCGCGCGGGCCGCGTTGGTGTAGTCGGCGCCCATGGCCAGCCGCTTGACGATGTCCGAGCCGGTCGCGATCTTGCCGCTGGCGCCGATCCGGACCCGGTCGCGCAGGCCGCAGCCGACGAGCGCGTTGTGGACGCATCATCAGGCCCTCGGTGAGCGGCGTGCCGACGTGGTCCTCGTACTCGGCCGGCGCGGCGCCGGTGCCGCCCTCGGACCCGTCGACGACGATGAAGTCCGGGCGCGGTGCCCTCCTCCACCATCGCCTTGCAGATCGCCAGCAGCTCGTGGCGGGAGCCGATGCACAGCTTGAAGCCGGTCGGCTTGCCGCCGGCGAGCTCGCGCATCTCGGCGATGAAGCGGACGAGCTCGCGCGGGGTGCTGAACACCTTGTGGCCGGGCGGGCTCACGCACGTCTCGCCCTGCGGGACGCTGCGCGCCTCGGCGATCTCCTTGGTCACCTTGGCACCGGGCAGCACGCCGCCGATCCCGGGCTTGGCGCCCTGGCTGAGCTTGAGCGAGACGCACTTGACTGCGTCATGGGACGCCTTCTCGCGGAACTGCTGGCGATCGAAGCCGCCGTCCTTGGCCCGCGCGCCGAAGTAGCCGGTGCCGATCTCCCAGACCACGTCGGCGCCGTTGAGGTGGTACTTGGTCAGCCCGCCCTCGCCGGTGTCGTGGGCGAAGCCGCCCTTGGCCGCGCCCGCGGTTGAGCGCGGTCAGCGCGGCGCCGGAAAGGGCGCCGAACGACATCGCCGAGACGTTGAGCAGCGCCATCTCGTAGGGCTGGGAGCAGTCGGGGCCGCCGATCGTGACGCGCGGGCCTCGTCCTGGGCGGGTCGAACGGAGTGGATCGACTGCAGCAGCCACTCGTACCCGGGCTCCCTGACGTCGCGCTCGGTGCCGTAGGCCTGCTCGTCCTTGATCGCCCTTGGCGCGCTCGTAGATCGACGTGCGCGTGTCGCGGTCGAAGGGCCGGCCGTCGTAGTTGCGCTCGATGAAGTACTGCTGCAGCTCGGGCCGGACCGCCTCCAGCGCGAACCGCGCATGTCCGAGGATCGGGTAGTTGCGCAGGATCGAGTGGCGGCGCTGGGCGACGTCGTGGACCCCGACGAGCGCGACCGCGCCGAACACGACGGCGACCACGATCCAGCCGGCGCCGCCCAGCGCGACGGCCGCGACGATTGCCAGCGCGCACAGGGCCAGCGATCCAGCGAGAGCGGCATATCTCATCCGGCCAGCGTTACCCGCCGATCACGGCGTCAAGCAGTCGTTTGGCGTGCCCGTCCGCGCACGGGGTAGTGGACAACCGTCCGGAGGTCCATCACCTGGAGGGAACGCCTGTGGTTGCACTCATCGCATTGCTCCTCATCCTCGCCATCTTCGGCGGGTTGGGGTTCGCTGCCCACCTGTTGTGGATCGTGCTCGTCGTCGCCCTGGTGATCTGGCTCGTCGGGTTCTTCGTGGGCGGAGCGGCCGACGCGACCGCGGGTGGCGGGCGGCGGCGCTGGTACGGACGCTGACGGTCGGACCGGCTCAGCCGCTCTCCAGCTTCTCCAGAAAGCGCAATCGCTCGAGGCCTCCGACGTAGGCCTCGAGGCGATGGCTGCCCTGCCGCACCCGGTGGCAGGGGACGAGCAGCGGCATCGGATCGGTGCCCACGGCCACACCGCAGTCGTACGCCGACATGGCGGCCATGATCCGGTCGTAGGAGAGCGGCTCGGCGTACGGGATCTTCTGCACCGCGCGCAGCAGCTGCGCGGTGTCGTCGGGCACCAGATGCCAGTCGATGAGGTCCGTCAGTGCGTCGCGGCCGCCGCCGAAATAGCCGGTGAAGGCGGTGTTGAGCGCGGTGACGCGATCACGCCCTGCGATTGAGCCGCGCCGCCCCCTGGCTCGTGTGCTGAGCAGATCGAAGTCGGCGTGGTCCTCGTAGGCGACCCGTACGATGCCGTCGGGCGAGGCTCCCAGCGCGAGCTCGCCCACGGGGCTGGCCACGCGCACGCAGGAGAGCTGCGCGACCGTCTCCTCGCTGAGGGTGGGCCGCTCCAGGACGGACCGCGCGCCGTCGACGACCCCTCGCTCGTAGTCGTGGCACTGGGTGCAGATCCCCTCCGCGCGGACGGCGACCGCCTCGATGGTGTATCCAGCAAGCTTCCGGGCTTCGAGGTCGCGGCCGCCCAGCTCCACGTCGAACAGGCGCAGGCACAGACGGCACCGGAAGTGATCATGCGCCTCGACGTTCGTCTCGTAGCGCACCGGCTCGGGGTTGCCAACCGACCCGAGCAGGCCGAGCTCGGCGAGCTCGGCGAGCGTCGCGTAGACGGTGCCGCGCCCGATCTCCGGGACCGCCTGGCTGGCCCGCGACAGCACCTCCTCGGCCGAGAGGTGCTCATCGGGCGTGCCTCGGAAGGCGTTGAGGATGGCGCGGCGCTGCGGCGTCACGCGCAGGCGGTGGTGGCGCAGCAGCCCGGCGACGTCGTCGCTGGTCATGGGTCCAGCCTACATCGCTGTACCAAATATGATGGAGACCTAGATAGGATTGAGTCCTTGATAGATCGAACTCTCGACGAGGCTTGCAGGATCCCGGCCGGCGTGGGCCGCGTCTCCACGGATGCCCTGTGGCGCCTGCGTGGCGAGCTGCCCACGGCACGCGACGAGTTGCTGCGGCGCCATCTCCCGCTGGCGAGGAGGTTGGCCGCGCGCTACCACAATCCGCACGAGCCCTTCGAGGATCTGGCGCAGGTGGCCAACCTGGGGCTGCTCAACGCCGTCGACCGCTATGACCAAGAGCGGGGGGTGCCGTTCGGCGCCTATGCCACGCCCACCATCCTCGGCGAGCTCAAGCGTCATTTCCGCAACACCGGGTGGGCGGCCCACGTCCCCCGGGCGGCCCAGGAGCTGGCCCAGCGCGTGCAGCGCGCCGTCGGAGACCTCACCGAGCAGCACGGCCGCAGCCCCGAGGTGGCCGAGCTCGCCGAGTACCTCGAGCTCGACGTCGAGGAGGTCCTGGAGGGGCTCGAGTCAGCCCAGGCCCACTACTCCGACTCTCTGGACGCTCCCATCGCCGACGGCATGCCGGAGCCCACGACGCTGGGCGACACCCTGGGCACGGTCGATGACGGCTACGCCCTGTTCGAGACCGCCAGCAGCCTCAGCGGGGCGATCAGCCGGCTCCCCTACCTGGAGCGCACCGCGCTGACCCTCCGGATGCAGGGCGACCTCAAGCAGTCAGAGATCGCCAGAGCGATGGGGTGCTCGCAGATGCAGGTGTCGCGCCTCTTGCGCCGCGCCGCGGAACGCGTCCAGGGGCAGTTGGGCGACTGGAGCCGCTAGCGGCTCCAGTCCAGGAAGGTCTCGACGGCACCCTCGAGCCGGAGCTGTCCGAGTAGCCCGGCGCGCCCTAGCGTGGCCGCGGCCTCGCCACTGCCCGGCACGACAGAGAGGCGGCACCCGTGCGCACGGGCTCGGCGGATGACGGCGGCGATCGCGCTCACCGCCGCCGGGGTGACGTCCGTGGCCTGGGTCAGGTCGAGGATCATGCGGTCAAAGCCGCGGTCGATGAGGCCGTCACAGTCGCCGGTGAGCTGGACGGCGGCGTCGTCGTCCAGCGCGCCCACGCAGCGCACGCGCACGCGGTCGCGCTCGGGGTCGATCCTGATCTGGCTCGCCTCGTGGGCTACAACGACCATCCATCCTCCGTTCCTCTGCTCCGCGTGGGGGTCCGCGCAGACGGGGTACCCCGTTCGGCGGCGCGTTCGCAAAACCTTCGCCGCCGAACCGTCGACCGGTGCGAGCCCGGTCCTGCAGGCGGGCTTGCGTGCTCCAAACAGGCCGGCCGCCTCAAGTTGCACAATGCATGCAATCTCCTTGACACGTTGCTTGCCAACGCGATAGCTTGCCCGGCCGTCGGCCGCTCCCTCACAGCCAGCGAGGCGCCCTGGCCCACGAGCGGGAGTCGCGGATCGACGTGCTATCAGGCCGAGCGGGCAGCCGCGCCCGCTTGCCGCTACCCCCCGGGAGAGAGAGATGAGCTCAGGTGTGCCGAGGCTGAGGCCTCGAAAGTGGGCGCACGCGATGCTGGCCACGGTCGGCGTCTTGGCGTGCGCGCTCGTGCTGGCACTCGACGGGCATTCGGCGCGCGCCGCCGGCGGTCCGCCGGCGCCGATCAGCAACGCCCCCGCGCTGCTGCCGGCCCCGTCGTGCCCCGCGCCCCCAGCGAGTGAGACCGCTCCGTGGGCCGACCCGCAGTTCGGCGCCGACTGCCAGGCCCAGTACGCGATCGAGGACCTGGAGAACGCAGCGTCCCCGCTCTATCAGCAGACGGCCGGCGTCCCCACCCAGTCGACGCTGCAACGCCTCGAAGGAGCGCTGGCCAGCGGCAGCAACCTCGTCAACGCGAGCGGCGCCAAGCAGACCCTGCTGGCGCTGTACGGCTTGACGGTCGCCGGCGGCGGTGATGACGGCGCGACCGGCGAGCGCTCGAACGGCCTGGCTTTCCCGAGCGCTCTGGCGCTCGGGGCGACGTGGGACACGGCGGACGCGACCGCCTACGGGACGATGTTCGGGCAGGAGTTCCACCGCACCGGGCTGAGCTCGACGCTGGCGCCGGTGATCGACATCGACCGCACCTGGCATACCGGCCGCGAGAACGAGAACTTCGGCGAGGACCCGTTCCTCACCGGGTCGATGGTGGCTCCCGAGGTCCGTGCGATCCAGGGGCAGGGCGTGCTGACCACGGTCAAGCACTGCTGCGCCTACACCCAGGAGCAGGGCCGAGCCGGTCAGGCCCTGTCGCTGACCTCCACCCCGGTCGCCAACACCGGCGAGAACGAGCTCATCTCCGAGCGCGCGCTCGAGGAGATCTACGGTCCGGCGTGGCAGGCGGCCGTGGGTCCCGAGCAGGGTGACGCGATGTCGGTCATGTGCGGGTACGCGATCGTCAACGGCGGCGCCAACCCGCCGTACGCGGGCGCTGACTCGTGCGGCAACAAGTTCATCCTCAACGACCTGATCAAGGGCCAGTACGGCTTCCAGGGCACGTTCTCGCCCGACGCGGTGACCGCCGAGCGAGACGCCGCTCTGCTCAACTTCGAGAACGGCGGCGACGGCGGGGACATCCGCCTCACCGTCGCGCAGCTGCAGGCGATCGTGGGTAACGGCAGCGGCGATGGCCAGATCAACGCCGACGGCAGCCAGAACGTCATCAGTCAGGCGCGCCTGGTCGACGAGGTCCGGCGGTTGCTCTTGCAGTCGGTCAAGAACGAGCGGTTCAAGACCCCGCCCACCAACACCGGGATCGGCAACGGCGTGACCCAGGACGAGGCCACCTCGGCGCAGATCGAAGAGCAGGGCGCCGTCCTGCTCAAGAACGACTCGGGCGTGCTGCCGATCTCCAAGCACGACAGGTCGATCGCCGTCATCGGGACGCAGGCCGGTCCCAACTCAGACGCCTCGGTCGGCCCGGTCACGACCGAGCAGCCGCAGGTCGACAACGACGGCTCACCCTTCGTCAACCCCGCCAACGTCTTCACCGACACGACGACGGGACAGACGTTCGGTTACTCGAGCGCCATCGAGCGGCATCGTCGCCGCGGCGAGGGCCAAGCAGACGGTGACGTTCTCGCCGGGCTCGGTCGGGCTGCTCGAGCAGCCGGCCCTGACCGGGAACGGCAGCACCTCGGGCGCGGGGTCGCTCGTGACCCCCGACCACGCCCAGGTCGGGTTCCTTGCCACCTACTTCGGCGGCGATGACCCGACCGATCCGAGTGACACCGTGCTCGGCACCCAGGTGGTGCCGTCGGTGCACTACAACTCGACCGGCGGGGCGGCGGGTCCGTCGTCCATCCCCGCTGTGCCGGGGGGCAGCACCGCCGTGGCGATCCCGACCCAGTTCCAGTTCAACAACTGGTCGGCGTCCTACCGCGCCGTCTACACCCCGGCGTCGACCGGCGACTACAACTTCTCGGTCACCCAGTCGGGGACGACGAAGCTGTACGTCGACGGCCAACTGGTGGAGCAGCGCCTGCGCGACGACTTCGGCACCATCGACCACGTCACCGTCCCGCTTCGCGCGGGGCACCCGGTGTCGATCGTGGTCGACTACTCGCCGATGGCCGCCGCCGCGAGCAGCAACTCGTCGGCGCCGTTCGCCAACTTCGGTCTGTTCCTAGGCGATGCGGTTGATCTCGGGGTGGCGCTGCCTGCGACCACCGGCCAGACGCTCATCCAGCAGGCGGTGCAGTCGGCCAAGCACGCCGATGTCGCGGTGGTGTTCGCCGGCCGTGAGACCGGTGAGGGCCACGACATCGAGAACCTGTCGCTGCCTGGCGACCAGAACGAGCTGATCGACGCGGTGGCCCGGGCCAACCGGCACACGGTGGTCGTGCTCACCGGCGGACCGGTGGCCATGCCGTGGTTGCATCAGGTCGACGGCGTGATGGAGATGTGGGAGCCGGGCGCGACGTTCGGCACCGCGATCGCGTCGCTGCTGTTCGGCAACTCCGATCCGTCGGGCAAGCTGCCGATCACCTTCCCGGCGAGCCCGTCTCAGGGCTCGGATCCGGGCGCGGTCCACTACCCCGGCATCACCAACCTCACGACCGGCGCGTCTGATGACTATCAGCAGCTGGAGCGCGAGAACTACGACGAGGGCGTCGACGTGGGCTACCGCTACTACCAGACCCACCACGAGACGCCGCTGTTCCCGTTCGGTTACGGGCTGTCCTACACCTCGTTCCGCCAGCGGATCGTCGACACCAAGGTCCACCGCAACGGCAACGTCACCGTTGTGGTGCAGGACACCAACCGCGGCTCTGTCTCGGGAGCCGACGTGATCGAGGGCTACGTCCACGACCCGTCATCGGCCGGTGAGCCGCCCGAGCAGCTGCGGGCGTTCAGCAAGGTGACGATCGCCCCCGGCCACACCGCGAAGGTGAAGCTGACCTTCCGGCCGAGTTCGTTCGCCTACTGGAACTCGGGCCCGGCGACCGGCACCAAGCCTGGCACGACGTCCCCGTCGGCTCCCGGCGTTGACACCTCCACCCAGCCCGGTGGGCAGTGGACCGTCGCACCCGGGGTCTACGGGATCAGCGTCGGCGGCTCCTCCAGTCAGCTCACCGACAGCACCCACGTGTTCCTCTCCGGACACACCACGCCCGGTCAGCTCGACGGGCTCTTCGGCTGGTCGCTCTCCTAGGCACCGCCGGCACGACACGCCAACCGTCCGGGTCCTCCTCTCGGAGGGCCCGGGCGCTGGCATGATCGCTGCCTGATGGTTGAGCACATCGCGAAGCGCCTCGGCTCAGATGAGGCGGAGCTGCTCTCGGCGCTGATGGCGAGCATGGCCGATGCCGTGTACGCGGTCGACGATGCCGGCGTCGTGCTGTTCGCCAACGCCGCAGCGGTGGCCATCCTCGGCTACGCCTCCGAGGCTGAGCTGATCGGCCGCCCCAGTCACGCCACCATCCACCACAGCCACCCCGACGGCCGCCCCTTCCCCGAGGCCGAGTGCCCGCTGCTGCGCCCTCGCCAGACCGGCGAGCCGGTTCGGGTCGACCAGGATTGGTTCGTGCGCCGCGACGGCTCGTTCGTCCCCGTCGCCTACTCGTCGGCGCCGGTCGCGGTCGGCGGGCAGCGTGGCGCGGTGGTGGTCTTCCGAGACGTCACGGAGCGCAACCGCGCCGAGACCGAGCGGCTGCGCGCCGAGGCGATCCACGCCTCCCGTGCGCGCATCGTCCAAGCCGCGCTCGAGGAGCGCCGGCGCCTGGGCCGCGACCTGCACGACGGAGCCCAGCAGCGGCTCATCAACGTGATCTTCGCGCTGCAGGCGGCCGCGCGCGAGACGCATGATGCCGCAGGCGACACAGCGCGGCGCTCGATCGCCGAGGCGCTGGAGGAGACCCAGCAGGCGATCCGAGACCTGCGCGACCTCGGCGCCGGCCTGGACCCGTCGGTACTCGCCCACCGCGGCCTCGCCGCCGCGATCGCGTCGCTGACGGCGCGCACCCCGGTGCCCGTCACCCTCGACGTGCCGGCCCGGCGCTTTGACCCGCTCGTCGAGAGCACCGCCTACTTCGTCGTCTCCGAGGCGCTGGCCAACGTCGCCAAGCACGCACGGGCCGGTGAGGCCGCGGTGACGATCGCAGCGACCGCCGACGGCCTGCTGGTGACCGTGACCGACGACGGCCGCGGCGGGGCGACGCCGGACCTCGCCGGTGGCTCGGGCCTGGCCGGCCTTGCCGATCGCGTGGCCGCGGTCGGCGGGACGCTGTCCGTCGCCTCGCCGCCCGGGCAGGGGACGCGTGTCGTGGCGCAGCTGCCAGTGCGCGGCGACGTCACCGAGCCCGCAGCAGGGTGAGCACGGCCAGCACCCGCCGGTGCTCGAGCGGCTCATCGGCCAGGTCGAGCTTGGCGAAGATCCGGCCCACGTGCTTCTCGACCGCGGCAAGCGTGACTCCCAGCGATGTGGCGATCCCGCGGTTTGACTTGCCCTCGGCCATGAGCGCCAGCACCTGGTGCTCGCGGGCCGTGAGCGCCTCCAGCGGGTCGTGCTTGCGGCGCCGGCCCACCATGAGGGCCACGATCTCGGGATCGAGCGCCGATCCGCCCTCGGCCACCCGGCGCACCGCGTCGGCAAACGAGTCGACGTCGGCCACGCGGTCCTTGAGCAGGTAGCCCACGCCCCGGGCGTTCTCGCCGATGAGGTCCAGCGCGTAGGCCTCGTCGCGAAACTGGGAGAGCATGAGGATCCCGATCTCCGGGTCACGTGCACGGATCTCGATGGCGGCGCGCAGGCCGTCGTCGGTCTGGTCGGGCGGCATCTGAACGTCGACGATCGCGACGTCGGGCCGGTGGGCGGCCACCTTGCGGCGCAGGTCGTCGGCGTCACCGGCCTGGGCGACGACCTCGAAGCCGGCGTCGGCCAGCAGGCGACTCAGCCCCTCGCGCAGGAGCACTTGGTCCTCGGCCACCACCACCCGCACCGGCGTCACGTGGCGAACGCTACCGGGGGCCGGGTCCGGTATGGCTAGCCGGACATCGCCGGTGAGGCACGCCGCCATTGTCGGGGAGCACGCCCGGTCGAAACCCGCGTCCGCGCGCGCGATGCTCTCTACGACACCACAACGTCGTACCGAGGAATCCATCATGACCCAGCCCGAGACCCAGATCGAGGAACCGCAGCCCCGCTCGGTGGGAATGCTCATCGTCCGCTACGGCCTCGGTGCCGTGATGGTCATCGCCGGCATCGTCGTGCTCATCATCTCGCCGGCAGGGCTCGGCTTCGACGGCTTCGCCCTGGCGGTTGGTGGGGGGCTGTCCGTCGTGCTCTTCAACGTGCTGTTTCGCCTGGGCCTCGCCAGCGAGGCCGATCGCGAGGAGGAGGAGCGCGCCCGCAACTACTTCGACGAGCACGGCGAGTGGCCCGAGGAGACGCCGTCGCAGGGGCGCCGTTGGACGCTGCCGGCTGGCGTGGTCACCTACGAGCAGGAGCAGGCCCGGCTGCGCGAAACCGCTCTGAGCGCCGCGTCCGTCCGTGAGACCGCCGGCCGCGCGGCCTGACTACATGAGCGCCCCATCCCGCACGCGCCGCGACGCCGACCCGTCCCATCCGGTCGAGTCCTGGTCGCGCCCGGCGCGACGTTCGCATGCCGGGCGCGCCGGGTCGCGCCCGCCGCGCCGGTCACTCCTTGCGCTGCTGCGCTCAGCACTGCGCCGCCGCTGAACCCAGCTGACCCGCAGTTGACCCGCAGCTGACCGGCGCGGACAGGGTCAGGCCAGGAGCGTGTCGGCGTCGACGACCGCGGCGTATCCGTCGGCCAGTGCGGCCATGAAGGCGCCGTGCACAGTGGCGCCCGGAATCGGCGCGCCCCCGAACGCGAGGTCGGGGGCGGCGCAGGCGTCGTGCACGACCGTGGCGCTGAGCCCCTGGTCCACCGCGGCGCGTACGGTGGCGTCGACGCACATGCTGCTCATCATGCCGGCCACGACGAGCGCGTCGACGTCGCGGGCGGCGAGCTCGTCAGCCAGCCCGGTGCCGAGAAATCCGTTGGGGTGCTCCTTCTCGATAACCGGCTCCCCGTCGACGGGCGCGACGAGGGGGTGGATCTCGACGCCCTGAGTGCCGGGGCGCATGAATGCGGCGTCGGGCGCGTCCCAGATGTGCTTGAGGTGGATCACCGGCTCCCCTGCGGCGCGAAAGGCATCGAGCAGGCGCCGCGCCGTGGCTGCTGCGGCGTCGGGCTCCACCAGCGGGTAGGCGCCGCCGGGGAAGTAGTCGCGCTGGATGTCGACGATGAGCAGGCCGCGAGCCATGGCGGGCAACTTACCTCAGTCCGCACCGGCGGAGCATGGGACCCAAAACTGATACAACTGGATCCAATTCTGAGTTGACACCCGGGAGGGGAGATGACCGCTGAGGCGCTGCTTGACCTGATCGAGCGAGACGATGCCCACCCAGCGCTGCTCGTCCCCGGGAACGCCGCAACGGTGAGTTACTCCGAGCTGCATGCGGCCGTCGACCGAGTGGCGGGGGAGCTCGCCGGGGCCGGCATCGTGCAGGGCGACGCGGTGGCCATGTCCTTTCCCAACGGACCCGAGATGGTCATCACCTTCCTGGCGATCATCGCCGCCGGTGCGGCGGCGGCGCCGCTCAATCCCGCCTACACCGCCGACGAGCTCCGCGGCTACCTCGTCGACCTACGCCCGCGGGCGATGATCCTGCACGACGGGGCCGGCAAGCCGGCGCGCGCGGCATGTGACGAGCTCGGCATCCGTGTCCTGGACGCCACCGCCCAGGCACCGGCTGCGGTGACCGTCGCTGACGGCGAGGGCGCCGCGCTGCCGGCGCGCGACCCCGATGCGCGCGCTCTGCTCCTGCACACCAGCGGCACCACCAGCCGCCCCAAGGTCGTACCGCTGCGTCAGCGCAACCTGGCCAGTTCGGCGCGTGCGGTGGCGGCGACCTACGCCCTGGACGGTGCCGACGTCAGCCACTGCGTCATGCCGCTCTTCCATGTTCACGGGCTTGTGGCCTCCACGCTGGCGACCCTGTCCACCGGTGGGACGGTGCTCGTGCCGCGACGCTTCAGCGCCTCGGCGTTCTGGCATGACACGGTGGAGCACGGCGCCACGTGGTACTCGGCGGTGCCGACGATCCACGCCGTGCTGACGTCGCGGGCGGCCGACGAGCCTGTCCCCGAGCACGCCCTGCGCTTCGCTCGCGCGTGCAGCTCGTCGCTGGCCTCGACGCTGCAGGACCAAGCCGAGGAGCGCCTGAGGATCCCCCTCGTCCAGGCGTACGGGATGACCGAGGCGGCTCACCAGATGGCGTCGAACCCGCTGCCGCCGGCCGAGCGCCGACACAGCTCGGTGGGGCTGGCCACCGGCACGCAGATCGCCATCCTCGACGACCAGTGGCGCGCGATGGGGGCCGGTGAGGTCGGCGAGGTCGCGGTGCGCGGCGATTCGGTCGTGGACGGGTACCTCGACAACCCGGAGGCCAACGCCGCCGCGTTTCGCGACGGCTGGTTTCGCACCGGGGACCTCGGGTCGCTCTCGGAGGACGGGTACCTCACGCTGGAGGGCCGGATCAAGGAGATGATCAACCGTGGCGGTGAGAAGATCTCCCCGCTGGAGGTGGAGGACGCACTGCTGCGCCACCCCTCCGTGGCCGAGGCGGTGGTTTACGCGCGCGAGGACGCCAAGTACGGCGAGCAGGTGGCGGCCGCCGTCGTCGCCGCGAGCCCGGTCACTGCGGACGAGCTGCAGGCCCACTGCGCGGCCAGCCTCGCCTCCTTCAAGGTTCCCGCCTCCATCGCGCTGCTCGACGCCATCCCCAAGGGCCCGACCGGGAAGGTCCAGCGCCGGTTGATGCCGGAGCTGGTTGGCCAATGAAGGTCGCTGTCGTCGGCGCAGGCGCGATCGGCGCGTACGTCGGAGCCGCTCTGCACCGGGGCGGGACCGACGTGACGCTCATCGCCCGGGGTCGCAACCTGGAGGCGATGCGCCGAGACGGCGTCCAGGTGCTCAGCCCGCGCGGCGACTTCCACGCTGACGTCCCCGCCACCGACGATCCGGCCGAGGTGGGCGCGGTCGACTACATCGTGCTCGGGCTCAAGGCCCAGGACTACGCGGGCTCGGGTGCCCTGGTCCGGCCGCTGCTCGGGGACGAGACGAGCATCGTCGCCGCCCAGAACGGAATCCCGTGGTGGTACTTCCACGGGGAGCCCGGTCCGCACGCCGGCCGGCGCATCGAGGCCGTCGACCCCGGCGGCGCCGTCAGCGCCGTCCTGGACCCGGTCCGGGCCATCGGCTGCGTCGTGTACTCCTCGACTGAGCTTCAGGGCCCGGGCGTCGTGCGCCACGTCGAGGGCACGCGCTTCACGATCGGTGAGCCCGACGGCTCTGATTCCGAGCGCTGTCGCGCGTTCTCGGAGGCGATGGTGGCGGGAGGCCTCAAGTGCCCGGTGGAGTCCGACATCCGCACCGAGGTGTGGCTGAAGCTGATGGGCAATGCGGCTTTCAACCCGATCAGCGCCCTTGCCCGCGCGACGATGGTCCAGATTGCGACCTGCCCGCCCACCCGGCGGCTCGCCGTCGACGTCATGACCGAGGTGCGCGACGTGGCCGCGGCGCTCGGCCGGGCACCGGAGGTCTCGATCGAGCGTCGCCTGGCCGGGGCCGAGCAGGTGGGGGACCACCGCACCTCGATGCTCCAGGACCTCGAGGCGGGCAAGGCGCTCGAACTCGCCTCGCTGCTCGGCGCGGTGGTGGAGCTGGCCGAGCTGACGGGCGTGTCCGCCCCGGCCCTGCGCGCGGTCGCGGCGGCCGCCACGTTGCTCGATCGCGTCAACCGCGGCGCCGACGTCACCGAGGCGGTCACGGCCTGAGCTTCCACTGACGAGGCGATGAGCTACAAATGGCTGGCGTCGTGTCGCCCCCTGAGACCGTCGACAATTTGGATCCCGCGCTGACCGAACGGGTCGCCGATGCGATCCACGCCCGAATCGTCAGCGGCGATTGGCCCGCCGGGACGTGGCTGCGCCAGAACACGTTGGCAACCGAGTTCGAGGTCAGCCGCACCCCGATCCGCGAAGCGCTCAAGACGCTGACCGAGCGCGGAGTGGTGGAGCAGATCCCCCACCGCGGCGCCCGCGTCCGGTTGCCGACGCTGCGCGACCTGCGCGAGGCCTACCTGGTCCGCGCCGTGCTGGAGGGCCTGGCCGCTGAGGTTGCCGCCGACCTCGCGACCCAGGACCAGGTGGACCGGCTGCTCGCCGCCGAGACGCTCTTCGAGGAGGCGGTGAACGCGTTCGCCGTCGAGGGCAATCGCGGCGCCGTGAGCGGGCGCAGCTGGCAGGCCGCCAACGACGCCTTTCACGAGGTGCTCCACGAGGCGTCGCACAACGAGGTGCTGCGCACCACCATCCAGCAGCTGCACCGGCGCTTCCCCCGCAACCTGACCTGGGGAGTCCTGAGCGACCTACGGCTGCTCACCGAGAACGTCAGCCAGCACCGCGCCATCCGCGAGGCGGTGGAGCGCCGCGACGGTGTCGCCGCCCGCGAACTGATGCAGGCGCACATCCGGCGCTCCGGTGAGCTGCTGGCCACGCGGCTGACCAACCTGCCCTCACACTGACCCGCCGCGCCTCACTGTCAATGTAGGACCGGCACCTTTCATGTCACTGGTGAATGGTCGATATCGGACCGAGGTATATTGTCGATTGTGCCTGACGGGCTTCAGCCGCAGGACCTTGTGCTGACGATCTTGGGTGCCCACGTACGGCGGCCCGGTCAGACCGTGTGGTCGGGTGGGATGGTGGAGATCCTCGAGAGCTTCGACTTCAGCACCGGGTCGGCGCGGGCCGCTCTGGCGCGCCTGGTCAACCGGAACCTGCTGGCTCGCACCCGCGACGGCCGGCGGGCTTTCTATTCACTCACGCAACGCGCCGAGGCGCTGTTGGCAGATGGTGATCGGCGCATCTTCACGTTCGGCCGGGTCGAGCCCGCGGTGGACGTCTGGACCGTCCTGTGGCATGCGATCCCCGAGACCCAGCGCGTGCAGCGGGCCCGGTTCGCCTCGCGCCTGCGGTTTCTCGGCTTCGGCCCGGTGCAGGACGCGACGTGGGTCGCGGCGCGCGATCGTGAACAGGAGGTTCGCCAGCTCCTGAGACAGCTCGAAATCGAGCCGTACACATCCGTCTTGGTCGGACACATGTCTCCGGAGCTTCCGCCGGTTGCACTCGTGGCACAGGCGTGGCGAATGGGTGAGGTCAAGCTCGGCTACGAGGCGTTCATCTCGGACTTCGGTGACCTGCGCCGGGCCAGCGCCCGCGCCCGGCTCGCGCCCGAGAAGGCTTTTCGCAGCCGGATCCTGATGCTGCACCGGTTCCGCGGTTTCCCGGCCGTCGACCCGGAGCTGCCACGCAGCGTGGACGACGTCCGGGAGCTGCGCAGCGAGGCGGCCGCCTGCTTCGCCGACGTGTACTCCGCGCTCGAACCGTCCGCCGCGACATACTTCTGGCGCACGGTGCAACCCTTGGCCGTCCAGGGCGAAGCCGCGTAGGCATCGCCGAGCCCAGCGTAACTCTGCATCGTGCCTGGGTGCCATGTGTAGGATGCGCGCACCCACTGCGCTGAGACATTCATAGACAGGAGACCCATCGCATGCCCAGCTCCAGCGTGACCGATCTTGCCTCTGACCTCGCGAATGGATCGGCGGAGGTCGTTGACCTCACGCAGCCCCTCTCGGAGAGCACCCCGGTCCTCGTGTTGCCTGAGCCCTTCGCCAACACGCCCCACCTCTCGCGCCGGCCGCTGAGTCATTTCGACGACGACGGACCCGCGTGGGCGTGGGACGTGCTGGAGCTGGGCGAGCACACGGGCACCCATCTCGATGCGCCGATCCACTGGATCACCGGGAAGGACAGCGGCGTCGACGTGGCCTCGATACCGCCGTCGCGTCTCAGCGGCCCCGTCGTCGTCGTCGACAAGACCGCCGAGGTCGCCGAGGATCCGGGCTACCTGCTCACCGCCGCCGATCTGGACGCGCACGAATCCGAGCACGGTCAGGTGCCCCCCGGCGCATGGGTGTTCTTCCGTTCGGGGTGGGGTTCAAGGGCGCAGGACGAAGCGGCCTTCCTCAACGCCGGTCCCGAGGGGCCGGTCAGTCCCGGACCCGACGTGGCAGGCGCGAAGTGGCTGGCTGAGCACCCCAACATCGTCGGCTTCGGCGTCGAGACCGTCGGCATCGACGCCGGCGCCGCCGGGGGGATGGATCCGGGCTTCCCCGTCCACAACTTCCTGCTGGGCGCCGGGCGCTACGGGCTGACGCAGCTCGCCAACCTCGAGGCGCTGCCGGTTACGGGCGCGCTGGTCGTCGTGGCGCCGCTCAAGCTCGTCGGGGGAACCGGCAGCCCGTCGCGCGTGCTCGCCTTCGTCTCGCGCTGATCGCTGGCGGGCGTGGCGGGCGTCGCGGGCGCGCTCGCCTGCGCCACGTCAGACGGTCGCCAGCTGCGCGTCGAGCGCCTGGCCGTGCTCGTCGGCGAGCGCCGCCGAGCGCAGCGCGGAGAGGCGCGCGGCGGCGTCCGTGGAGCCAGCGAGCGACCGCGCCGCGCTGATGAGCTTCTCAAAGCTGTCAGAGCCGTGGGCGTAGGTCGCCCCGTACCCCTTGAGCACCTGCTGGCACTCGACGATCTCACGCGCGAGCTCGCCGTCGTTCGCCACCGCCAGGGCCTGTTCGATCCAGGCGTCGATCGCCTTCTGCTCTCGGCCGAAGCGCAGCGATCGCGGGCGCAACGGCCGGCAGCGGGCCATCGTCGTCAGCAACGTGTACCCGAAGAGGGAGGTGGTGTTGAGGATCATCCCCTTGTGGGTGACCCTGTGGACGAGCCGCTGAAATGACCTGGACCGTCGCAGGGTGGCACCCAGCGCGGTCGGCAGCGTGTCGGTGATCTCGTCGATCTGTGGATGGAGGAACTCGTGCACCTCGAGCACCTGATTGGGCTGGGCCTTCGCCTCCTTGCGGACGCGTTCCATCCGTGCCCGCCGGGTCTTCTGGAGGGCGACCTGGATCGTGTCCTGGTAACACATCCAGAGGGCAATGTGGCGAGCCGCCTCCAGGGTCAGCCTGGCCGCACCGCCGGGGTCGGGCTCGACCTCGGCAAAGCGGGTCACGCGCGCGAGGTAGCGCTCTGCATACGCAAGGTCCTGGTAGACCGCGGTCCGCACCAGCCCGTGGAGGATCATCGAGCGCGCCGCCGCCGGCATGTCGCGGGTCCGCTCGGCGAGACCCTTGAGCTCGGGACCGACGAGTGATCCGGGGTCGGTGGCCGCGATCTCGTTGCGGCGGCGCTCGTCGGACGCCTTGGCGCCCTCGGGTCCCTTGGATTCGCCCTCCCACGTCGACATCGGGAGCAGCGCACCCGCCGGTGACGTGTCCGCGCGGGCCGCGGGTGCGCTGGGCGTCTGGAGCGCGGCCACGGCGGCATCGAACCCTGATGCGAAGGCGGCCAGCGACGGCTCGACTGACCGGCCGAACGCGCGGATGGGCGCCTCGAACTGCTCGCGCGTGAAGGGCAGCGCGCCCGACCCGGCCACCGCGCCGAACAGTGAGGCGCTGATCACCGAGTCCGCGGCATCGGCCATCGCGGCGAAGTCTTCGGCCACGAGCCGCTTGGCGGAGCGCTGCGCGGCGGCGAGCAGCTCGGCGTCGTCGACGCGCCCGTCGCCCATCGAGATCTTCTCGTCGACCGAGTAGACGCGATTGGTGGAGGTGATCAGCGTCGTGCGGTCGGGCGTGGCGAACCCTCGCTGGATGGCCCGTCCGCACTCCATGAGCTCGGAGGTGATGACGACGTCGACCTCGCCGGGCGTGGGGAAGATGCTCATGATCGGTTCACTGCGGACCTGGACCCGGTTGGGCGAGCCTCCATTCGTGGACGCGGCCGGGGGGAACATCTCCACGTAGTAGATGGTTGCGCCGGTGCGCTGGGCCACGCCGGCTACCGACGTGTTCTGAGCGAGGTAGCCGGCGCCCTCGGCGGCGGCCACGATCCAGTCGGCGAGCACCCCCCCGCCCTCGCCGCCAAGGGCGAGGATGGCGAGGGTCAGCGGGCGCCGGCCATCGGACCAGCTCGACATCAGGCGGCCTCGAACTGAGCAGCGTGCGCCTCGATCGAGGCGGACGCCTTCTTCATCCACCAGGCGCGCACGCGGGCGGTCGACCTTGTCGCGCAGCGTCGGGTTGTGGACCACGTCTGAGCGGTAGAACGACGGGCACAGCACCGCGGCATGGGCGTTGGCGCCGCAGACACCGCAGCCCACGCAGCTGTCGAGCACCGTGGCCACCGGGTCGGTCCGCATCGGATCGGGATTGGATGTGATCGTCAGCGACGGGCAGCCCGAGATCCGGATGCAGGCGTGATCGCCGGTGCAGGTCTCGGGGTCGACCCCGAACCGCTCGCGGGTCACGCGCTTGCCCTCCTTCAGCGCCTTGCGCATCTCCGGCTTGACCCGGCGCTGGCGGTTGAGCTGGCATTCGCTCTGCATGACGACCACCTTCGGACCCTCCTCCTCGGTGGTGAGGGCCTCGAGGAAGGTGTCGCGCACCTCGCTGACGTCATACGTATCGCGGATCGTCTTGGCCCACTCGACGCCGACGCCGCGCGCCGCCTTCTCGATCGGGTGCTGCGTGGACCGGGTCGGGCTGTCGGCCTTGGAGGAGAGAAGGTCCTGGCCTCCCGTGGCCGCGGCGTACGCGTTGTCGACGACCACCAGGAGCTGGTCGGACTTGTTGAACACGGCGTTGCCGACCCCGCTGGTCAGGCCGTTGTGCCAGAAGCCGCCGTCGCCCATGAAGGCCACCGTCCGCCGCCCGGCTCCGGGGGCGCTCAGCGCCGAGGCGCCCGCAGACCCCAGCCCGTAGCCCATCGTCGTCGCGCCGAGGTCGAATGGGGCGTTGATGGCGAACAGGTGACAGCCGATGTCGGCGCTCACGTGATGCGCGCCCGTCTCGCGCTCGGCGAGCTTCATGCCGCTGAAGATCGGCCGCTCCGGGCAACCGGTGCAGAGTCCGGGCGGGCGTGGCTGCACGACCTCGGCGGCGACCCGGGGCGCGAACGGGCTTGCGGGATCGTTGCGGTCGCGCAGGAGTGCGGGCTCGTGCTGGATGGCGTCGGGCAGGACGGCCCGCAGGAACTGCGCCAGCCCCGTCGTCACCGCCGCGGAGGTGTACTCGCCCGCGACCGGGAGCATGTCCTTGCCGTGCAGGGCAGTCTCCACGCCGTTGCGACGCAGGATCGTGTTGAGGTTCTGCTCGATGTAGTCGGGCTGGCCCTCCTCCACGAGCAGCACCGCGCGCTTGCCCGCGCAGAAGTCGATGATCTCGTCGTCGACCACCGGATAGGTGACGTTCATGACATACAGCGGGACGGTCGTGTTGCCGAAGGCGTCGGAGCACCCCAGCAGCTCCAGCGAGCGGTTGACCGTGTTGTAGAGGCCGCCCTGCGTGATGATCCCGACGTCGGCGGCGTCGTTGTTGATGACCTCGTTGAGCCCGCGCTCCTTGATGAACTGCACTGCGGCGGGCCAGCGCTGCGTGATCTTCTCCTGCTCGTGGACGAAGCTGGCGGGGGGCAGCACGATCCGTCCCACGTCGCGCTTGGGGTCCTCCATCGCCTCCTGGACGGTCATCGCCGGGCGCCGGTTGTCCTTGGCCACGAAGGCGCCGTGCAGATGGCAGGAACGGAGGCGCAGGTCGAGCATCACCGGGGTGCTGCTCACCTCCGAGAGCTCAAAGCCGGCTTCCACCGCGTTGACGATCGCCGTGACGTTGGGGCGCGGGTCCAGCAGCCACATCTGCGACTTCATCGCGAACGCGTGAGCGCGCTCCTGCATGATGCTCGAGCCCTCGCCGTAGTCCTCGCCCAGGATGATCAGCGCGCCGCCGGTGACCCCTCCGCTGGAGAGGTTGGCCAGCGCATCCGAGGCCACGTTGAGGCCGACCGTGGACTTGAAGGTCACCGCGCCGCGCAGCGGATAATGGACCGAGGCGGCCAGCATGGCGGCGGCCGTCGCCTCCGAGGCGCTGTTCTCGAAGTAGACGCCCAGCTCGTCCAGGATCGGCCTGGCATCGCCCAGGACGTCCATCAGATGAGAGATCGGAGCGCCCTGGTAGCCACCGACATAGGCGACGCCCGACTCCAGCAGCGCCTTGGTGACGGCCAAGATCCCCTCGACGTGCAGGGTCTCCCCGTCGCCCCGTCGCAGCTGCTCAACCTCGACGGCAAAGGATCGCTCGGCCATGCTCGTCTCCCTTCTTGCGGCGGCCCCTGGGCGGCGCGACGCCGCCTCGGCTGTCTAGGCTCTGAGTCTAGTGCCGGTGCAAGGCACCGCCCTCATTCTACGCCCAACCTGGATGAGGTGTGGTGTTTCGCCCAGGTCCCGATGGCATGGAGCTGTTGACGGAGAGGGGGGGATTCGAACCCCCGATGGACTGATAGCCCATACCGGTTTTCGAGACCGGCCTGATCGGCGCGCATCGCCCGTTGTGCGGGTGTGCGCACCGTTAGCCCCGGCCCCGGTCAGGGCTTGCGTTCCACGGCTCTTGTCATGACCCACCGGTGCTTGCCGATCCTGCGGTCTCGAGTGAACCCGAGCTTCTCGTAAGTCGATAGCGCGCCGTTGAAGAGGAAGCCGGCGGGAACCGAGTCGGCGTCTTCTGGGTAGCCCTCGACAATGCCCCCGCCCAGGTCCGTGATCAGGTCCAGCGCACCGGCGAGTGCCGCCGTTGCGACGCCCCGTCGCCGCTGGCCCTTCCCGACAAAGCAGCAGGCGATCCGCCAATCAGGCGGTGCCCTCAGGTCCTTCTCGTACTGTCGCCGGTTCTTTATCTTGGGCACTTCCTCCGGTGCACCGAACTGGCACCAACCCACACAGCTATCCCCGTCGAACACCAACGCCGCATGCGCGGCGCTTTCTCGAACGCGAGCAAGCTTCCGTTCACGATTCAAACCCGGCTCTCGACTGTCGTCCGCGTGGAAGGCCATGGCCCGTTTCGCCCGCAGACAGACGGACTCCTAGAAGTGAAGGATGGCGCTGCCCTCGGTGACCGTCGGCGCATCGACCGTCACACCGATGTTCTCGTTGACCCACTCGGCGGCACGCCGGGATGACTCATCGGTGCCGGCCTTGTCTTGACAGACAGTCACGGTTTGGCCACCGCTGTCGTTGCGGAATGCCGCGTAGCTGGTAAACCCGGGGACGGTGCTGATGAGGGCCTTCACATCATCCTCGCTCTTGGCGAGGGCGTCGAACAACGCCGAGCCGCCCTGCCCGGAATAGCTTCTAGTGACTACATACATGTGTGTCTCCCTTCCGTAGCTCGTTGCCACGTCGGTTTGCGTGATGCCGGTGCCAGCTGGCGAAGGAGCCCTCCACGAACAAGCCGCGGGCAGGGCGAGAGGCTCGTCGTTGAGAACAAAGCCCCATGGCCGCGAACGGACGTCCGGTCCACGTCCCACCGTACTCCCTGATGCGCCCAATAGCGAGGAGGCCGAAAGGAACCACAACTGACGGGACGAAACGCCGCCGCACTCTCGACCCGCAGCCGTGCAGAGTGGTGCTTTGATCAAAGCACCACTCTCCGGCCACCTGCCCGTTGTCCGCTGAGCGTTCCGTTGTGAGACGGCGGCGCGGGGATGCCGAAGCGTCCGGTGAGCGAGCCTCAGGTGAGACGTCGGCTTTGGGCTTCAGTGGGCGGCGACTGTCTCGATGTGGCGGGTTTGGGGGTGCGTGGGGGTTAGGCGAGATGTGACGCTTCGGGCCGTGGGGCGCCGCGGACGGGTGCGCCGTTGAGGTCGTCGAGGAGGTCTTGTAGGGCTTGGCACATCGCGTCGTAGCGTTCGGCTCCGATGCGGCTCGCGTAGTCGGCTTCGATGCCGGCGATGATGGCGCGGCCGGTGTGGATTGCCTTCCAGCCGGCGGGGGTCAGCACGACGAGTTTGGCGCGGCCGTCGCTGGGATCGGGGCGGCGTTCGAGGAGGCCGTCGGCTTCGAGCTCGTCGACGAGTTCGGCCATCGAGGGGCGGGCCATCCCGGCCCAGGCGGCGAGATCGGTCAGCCGGGTGCCTTCGGCCTTGATGTTGCCGAAGACATGCAGGTGACTTAGCCGCAGGCGGACTCCGGCGTCTTGAGCGATGGGCTCGCCGGCGGCGAGCAGCTGTTCGCGAAAGACGCGGAGGTGATGCACGAGCAGCTGACCGATGGGCAGCCGTGGGGTGGGCGTTGACTCAGACAAACTACTTAGGTAACCTCCGCTTAGGTGTCCTAACTAACGGAGGCAGGATGACACACGCGGGCGACGTCATCGAGAACCCGGTGACCGGGCAACGGCTGATCTTCCTCATCACGTCAGCTGACTCTGACGGCGAACTGTTCGCGGCTGAAGGCATCTTCTCGCCGGGCGGGTTCGCCGGCGTGCCGCACGTCCACCCGCAGCAGGACGAGCGCTTTGAGGTGCTTGCCGGGGACGCCGCGTTTGACATCGACGGCGCCCGCCACGTCCTCACGGCGGGCGACACCATCGATGTGCCCAGAGGGACCCCGCACACCTTCGCCAACGACGGGCATGAGGAGATGCGCGTCCGGTTTGAGTTTCGGCCCGCGCTGACTAGCACCGAACACTTCTATGAGCTGTACTTCGCCTTCGCGCAGCACGGGCGCGTCAACGCTAAAGCCATGCCTGGCCTGCTGGACGTCGCGACGGTGTGGCCGGTCACCTCCGAGCACGCCGTGCTCGCGACGCCCCCACCCGTCATTCAACACGCCCTGTTTCGAGTGCTCGCGCCCGTCGCGCGAATCACCGGACGCCAGGCACCGGTCTGCCAGCGAACGACCGTAGACGCCGAGTGGTCCCCCACGACCCCAACCAACGCCCGCCGACCCGACTGAACAGCGACGGGCGGACGTGGACGCAATAGCAGGGTCAGAGCCCGACCGTCCACACGAGAGATCCGTCGAGTAAGTCCAACGACGTCGCACTGAGCCCTTGGTCTATGAGATTCCGTGGGCCGGCTTCGATGCTTCGCTGAGCGATGCTGCCTGCGACACCAGCCTGGCACCGACCCGCTCCGCTGCAACAGGTGAGACGGGCCCTGGCGATCGGTCGTTCCGGCGCTGTCGACCGACGCCGCGGGTGAGCAGACCAGCGTTGAGAATGACCGCCACCGTGTCGAGAGCGTACGGCGGCGTTACGCGCTTGAGCTCAAGCATCTGACCCAGAGCGAGCGCAGCCGCGGCTTTGTCGTCAGCCGCTGAGCTGGATCTCGGACTGGTCGCCGCTGACCGATCAAGAGCGCGCTGACACACGAGCGGACTCCGCTTTCGCGCTGTGTCGAGGCGTCCCGTCGGGGCTACGCCCACCCGAGGATCGTCGCCCGGACGACGGGGGTGCCCTTGGTCGTCCATCGCTTCCGACCATTCCGTCCATTGCCCGGCAACGAAGACGCGCTGGGGCCCCCGCGAGCCCGCAATCCCGGCCTAGCCCGCGTAGCGCGAACCGTTCGCAGAGCGTTCGGCTACCGGAAGGCTTTTTGGGGTGGATGGCCACGGAGGCGTGTCTTCGACGCTGGCCGTGCTGCTCGCGGCCGAGGCGTCTCAACGAACCCCCGCTCCTCCAGCGCCGCGACTAGACATTTGAGAACCTCAGGAAGCACAGACTCACCTTGCCACGCAACGACTCAGCGCAGATCGGCAACCCAGGCCTCATCCGACGTGCCCTCCAGACAGCTTCGGGTCCTCATGCCCCCGGTGTCTCGTCTCCCTGCTCCGCAGGGCCCCGATGTGTACGTACGCGGTTGGTGTCTGAGGCGACCAGTCAGCTCGAGTCTCAGCCTGTCGCAGCGGCGGCGTCTGTCGCGCCGCTCTGGACAGCGGTGAGCGGCGTGGCGATGCCTTCCAGCCCCTTACGTTCTGCTTTGACGCCGTAGACGATCTCGACGACGCCCCCGCAGATCATCAGGATCGCGCCGATCGCGAGCGCGAAGAACACGTCAGATGTCTTGCCGGTCGGGATGAGTCGGCCGAAGAGCTGCGGTCCGATGATGCCGCCGACGCCGGTCCCGACCGCGTAGAAGAGCGCGATCGCCAGCGCGCGGGTCTCCATCGGGAAGATCTCGCTGACCGTGAGGTACGCGGCGCTGACGCCGGCTGAAGCAAAGAAGAACACCACCGACCACGCCAGGGTCAGGGTCGTCGCGTTCAGAGCATGCTGGTCAAAGAGATAGCCAGTGATCAGCAGCAGCACGCCCGAGAGGATGTAAGTCCCGGCGATCATCGGCTTGCGGCCAACGGTGTCGAACAGCGGGCCGAGCACGACCGGCCCGAGCAGGTTGCCGACGGCGAAGGCGACCAGGTAATACGGGGCGTCGCCGGTCGCGACATGAAAGAAGGTGCTGAGCAGGGTCGCGTAGCCGAACAGGATCGCGTTGTAGAGAAACGCCTGCCCAATGAACAGCGACAGGCCCAGCACGGTTCGCTTGGGATAGGTCGCGACGATCGCGCGGGCGATCTCCCACAGGCCGATCGACTTGCGTTGCCTGATCGTGATCGTCTCGTCAGGATCGTCAAGCTGAGCTCCGGTGTCCTGAGCCACTTGGCTCTCGATGTCGCGCGTGACCTCTTCTGCCTCCTGGTCGTGGCCGTGGATGAACAGCCAGCGCGGACTCTCGGGCACATGGCGGCGGACGATCAGGATCGCGCTGCCCAACACGAATCCCAGCGCGAAGCAGACGCGCCAGCTGAGCAGCGGGCTGAAGAGGTGCAGCGCGAGCACGGACAGCAGCGCGCCGGCCGCGGCACCGGCCCAGTAGGTGCCGTTGATGAGAATGTCGATCCGGCCGCGATGCTTGGCCGGGATTAGCTCGTCGATCGCGGAATTGATGGCGGAGTACTCGCCGCCGATACCCATACCGGTCACGAACCGGCAGACGAAGAAGAACAGCGCCGTCGGCGCGAAAGCGGTCGCCATCGTCGCCGCCAGGTACACCCCCAGGGTGATCATAAACAGCCGTTTGCGGCCGAACATGTCCGTCAGGCGCCCGAACAGCAGCGCTCCCGCGCACGCGCCCGCGACGTACAGCGACGCAGCCCACCCGGCGATCTCGCCCGCGGAGATGTTGATGCCGCTGCCCTTGGCCGAAATCGCGCCCGCGATCGAGCCGACGATGGTCACCTCGAGCCCGTCGAGGATCCAGACCGTGCCCAAGCCGATGAGAATTCTCCAGTGCCAGCGTGACCACGGCAGCCGGTCAAGGCGCGCCGGAATATTGGTCTCGATCGTGCCGAGCTGTTCGCGTGGGGCTACCGCGGTTGCCATCGTCGGATCCTCCTTCGATCTCTCTCTGCGCGTGCAGCTACCCCGCGTCTACGCCGGCCACCCACATCCTCAGGAGCGAAAGCGCTTGTCGCAGTCGCCGTTGGGTTGTGCGAATCCGCCCGCGCCGCCGGGCCACGTTCGCTAACGAGCCGGGGCCGGTGTCTTCGCCGTCACCGGTGGGCCGTCGGTGGATGCACACGGAGAAGCCGTCCCCCACCGATCATTGCGCGAGCATCAGCGACGACTGTCGACTCCTCGCGCCGTGATGCCCGGGCGTCCGCGGCGCAGCCGCACGAACTGATTGGAACACGCGACAGCGGGCAGTGTGAGCTTGGCCGCATGTATCACGGGGTGGGTCCATGCGTCCGCCTGGTTCGGCATCCAAGAGAAGGTAGGGATTACATGATCGTGCTCGGGCTTATCCTGCTGATCATTGGGTTCATCGCCAAGGTGGCGATTCTTTGGACGATTGGCATCGTCCTGGTACTGGTCGGGCTGGTCCTGGTCCTGCTCGGATCGATGGGCCGCGCCGTCGGCGGCCGACGGCACTATTACTGACCGCGCTGGCTCACTCCCGCAGCGGCCTCACAAACGACGAGGGCCAACCGTGAACCGTTCGTCTGCGACGCGACGGAGCCTGTGAGCCTGCTCGAGGCCAATCGTTGCGTGGCGGCGCACCGCGCCAGTCGCTATGCCGATCCTCGCACGGCATCCACGCCAGGAGCCGGGGCGGTCCGGTACCTGCCGCTAGAAGCTGAGCCCACGGAGTGGTTGGGGCTAGGGTCCTGTCGCGTCGCCGGCGTGCTCAGCCATCAGCCGGCCCTGACCGCGGGTCTGCTCCCAGGACGCTGATCAAGCGTCCCGGGCTCTGACCTATGAGGAAACCGCGCCCCCTACATGCTGCAACGATCAAAGCGGACAAACCTTTCGCAAACCCGGACTATCACTCCGGTCGGCGCGGCAAACGCGGCGCGACAGGGCTCAGTGAGCGTTGGGGTGTGAGACGCCGGCGGCGGCCTGTCGGGGCAGCGTGTGCCCGGAGCACAGGGTGACGCGAACAGGCTGCCGTCGTAGTGGAGACACCGTGGAGCCTCACACCAGCGGCTGAGACGTGCGGTGATCGTTGGATTGCGAGACGCCAGAGCCGACCGTTTTGAGCGTGCCTGCTGTCCGGCAGCTACGTTTTGGCGAATGCCGCAGTTCGACGCAAGACTCCCGGAGTCACTGCAAGGCCCGTCGGGATTGATGCTCTCCCGTTGGCGGGTGGCTGACGCCGCAGAGTTGCAGCGGATAGTGACCGACAGTGCTGAGCATCTGCGTCCCTGGATGAGGTGGATGGAGAGCGAACCACTGACCGTGGGCGAGCGCGAAGCCATGCTGCGTGACCGAGAGAGCGAGTGGTCAGACGGCGGCGACGTCATGCTCGCCATCCGTCTGAAGCTGATTGCGATCGGCAGCTGTGGTCTTCACCGACGGATCGCACCGGACGGGCTCGAGATCGGCTACTGGCTCCATCCATCGTTCACCGGCCGAGGTCTCGCCACGAGCGCCGTGCGGCTGCTTACCGACGGCGCGTTTACGGTCGACGGGATCACGCACGTCGAGATCCATCATGACAAGGCCAATCTCGCCAGCGCCGGTGTTCCTCGCCGGCTCGGTTACCAACTTGTCGCCGAAGCCCCGGAGGAGATCTCAGCGCCAGCAGAGTCGGGCATCGAACAGATCTGGCGGGTCCGCCGCGACGCGTGGATGCAGCGTGACGGCTAAGCGGTCAAGCGGCGAGCAGTGCGTTCGCTGAGGGTTGTGCGTTCGCTGAGGGTTGGTACGCGGACGCTCGCCGACGCCGACGCCGACGCCGACGCGGGGACGCGTGCGCGGACTTGGCAACGCGTGATCCGCGCACACCCTCGCCGCGTATCGAAGGGTGCGATGACAACTGAGTGCACGGTCAAGCCCAGATCAGGCAGTGGGCAGCGCTGCCCGCTTGCGAGCGGCTCGCTACGCGCGCATCTCTCCAGAGGCGCGGTCGGCCTGACCGCGGCGATCCTCGCGATCGTGCTCGCTGCTGTCGTGGGCCCGATCTCGCTCGTGCTCCTGCTCGTGACCGTGTTCGCCTGGCGCGGCTGCCCGACGTGCTGGACGGTCGGCTTGCTCGGCACGCTCGCCGACAACCCCGCCCGGGACGACCGTTCCCGCTGATAGCCGGCGGCTGCGCCGGCTACTAGGAGACGTTTGGTGGCGTTCTGCTCCGCCTCAGAGTTCCTGGGCGTAGCGTCCGAGCGCGTACGTTCGCGCCCGGACGCGAACCGCTTGGCGTGAGGCGGGCGGGGTAGTTCAAACCCTGGAGGCCGTCGATCGTCGACGGTTAAGGGAAGGGACTGAAAAAAGGAGAGCAGGCCATGACCTGGGTACTGCTGGTGATCGTTGTCGTCCTGCTGGTGATCATCGGAGTTCTTGTCGCACGTCAGCAACGGTCGCGGAGATTGAAGGATGAGTTTGGGCCGGAGTACGGCCGCGTCGTGGCGGAGCGGGGCGACCAGCGCACCGCCGAGAAGGAGTTGGCCGGTCGCCGTGAGCGAGTCGACAAGTTCGAGATCCGGCCACTCGAGCCCGCCGCGCGTGAGCGCTACCTAGAGCAATGGGGAGCGGCTCAGCGCTACTTCGTGGATGAGCCGGTCGACGCCGTTGCCCAGGCGCATGAGCTCGTGCAGGGTGTGATGAAGGACCGCGGCTATCCGGTCGATCAGGACTTCGAGCAGCGGTCGGCCGACATATCTGTGGAGCATCCGGTCGTGGTGGAGAACTATCGAGCAGCCCACGAGATCTCGGCCCACGCTCGAAATGGGCAGGCCAGTACCGAGCAGTTACGTCAAGCAATGGTCCACTTCCGGGCGCTGTTCGACGATCTGCTCGCCCCCGGCGACGCCGGGCATTCGGATCATGCCGCCGCCAGCGAGCGCACGCGCGATGACGTTGGAGTGGGCGCGGTTTCACAGCACACGACGCCGAGAGGATGACGATGGAGCGCAATGAAGAAACGCTGAGCACTCGTGACCTTGCTTCGCCGAACGAGGGTGTGGCTGAGGGACGCACCGCAGATGACGATGCGGGGAACGGAGCGGTCCCCGAGGGACTGCCCGGGGTGCATGACCAGCCTCGCGAGGGGACGTCACGGCTTCCCGGCGAGGACGAACCACAACTCGCCGCTGATGAGCGGGCGGGGACCTCGGGCAGTGAGCGGGCCCAACCGCCCGCGACTGAGCAGGCTTCAGCGCAGCCTCGGCCCGACGGCTCCGCCAGCGATCAAACCCTGGACGCTCTGCCTGACGCCAACCCCCGCACTGAGAGTGGCGCGCCCGACAATGAGCCTGGCGATCGACCGGCAGAGGCGGCGCAGGCCGCTGAGACGCAGGAACAGGACCGCGGTGCAGCGCAACCGACGAGCGAGGTGGGGGTGTCGCCCTCAGACGTCGGCGGGTCGCTGCTACCGGCCGAGATGGACGCCACGTTCCAGCAACGGTGGAAGGAGATCCAAACTAGGTTTGTCGACGAACCCCGTGGGGCAGTCGAGGACGCCGATAGTCTGGTCGCGAATCTCATGCAGCAACTCGCAGAGGGGTTTGCAAAGGAACGGGAACGGCTCGAAGCCCAGTGGGGCCGCGGGGAGGACATCTCCACCGAGGACCTGCGGGTCGCGTTGCAGCGCTATCGGACCTTCTTTCAGCGCCTGCTCTCCACCTGACATGAAAGCCGGGTCGCGCGAGGTCCCGCGCATTGTCGCGGGGCCCCACGGCGACTTGGCGAGCATCACCCGACTCGGAATCATTCGGCGCGGCGCCCGAGGCGCCGCGCGGACGTGGCCGAGCCGCACTCGTGCAGCAAGGCCTGCCGCGTGATCGTCGCCTGCCTGGAGCTCACTCGTCGCCTGAGTACCGTTCCCAGGCGGTTTGCTTGGTGACGCCGAGAGCTTCGCCGATCTGTGTCCAGGTATGGCCCGCCTCGCGGGCCCGCTGTACTGATTCGCGTGCGAGCTTGTCAAGAGCTGTGGATACTCGGCAGGCCTCGCGGAGTCCGTCGAGCGGCTCGCTTTGCCAATCGCCATCAGCACGAACACGGATGTTGTGCTGTCCTCGCTCGGGATCGGCCGCGGTACCCCGTTTGCGCCCGACGAGCGCACCACCGCGATCCTCGAGCACGCCGCGCGCGCCGGGCGCGACCAGCTGCTCGTGTCCGCGTTCGCCGGTACCCGCGAAGACATCCGCGCCGGGCCTGACCGGCGCTGGGAATGGGCCGGCCTGATCGCCGATAACGCCGACTTCGAAACCCCGTCAGGGCTTGACACTCTGGGCGGCGGGGCCCAGCGCGCTTAATTGACGCAGCGGCCAGCACGTCGGCAGGTGGTGAAGCGTGCTGATCGAGCACGGAACGGAACGACGGCAAATCGCCCGGAAACACGGGGAGTCGCTGAAGGCGCTCGTGGGGCAACGTATTCACTTGCCACCCCGTACATATTGTTGCGCATATATAAGCGACCTGCTATGTTCGATGCATGACCGCTGACGCCGTGCTCGAAGCGATCGTCGAGCCGACCAGGCGGCGCATCCTCGACGCCGTGCGAACGGAGGAGCGTTCGGTGACCGAGCTCGTCGAGCGGTTGGGGATGTCGCAGCCGGGCGTTTCACGGCACTTGAGAATCCTGCGGGATGCGGGTCTGGTGACGGTTCGGTCGGATGCGCAACGGCGCCTCTACGGCTTGCGCAGCGAACCGCTTCGCGAACTCGACGACTGGCTCGAGCCGTACCGGACGGAATGGTCCACGCGTCTCGACGCTCTGAGCCGTCATCTCGAGCGCACGGCCCCCCCAGCAGTCCCCGATCCAGCCTCGAAGGAGCCATCATGAGCGACCGGCTAGCCACCGTGGAACGCACCGACGAGGGCGGGCTGATCCGCTTCGAGCGCGACTTCCCCAACTCGCCCGACGACGTGTGGTCCGCGCTGACCGACGCAGATCGTCTCGCGGACTGGTGGCCGCCCTTCGCGACGAACGTCCATGTCGACCTCCACGTCGGCGGGACGATGACGTTCGACTGGCCGGACGGCCCGCAACTGGAGTTCCGCTTCCTTCGCGTCGAAAAGCCGAGGCTCCTCGAGCACACCCACACGAGCCCCGGATCCTGGATGCGCTACGAACTCGAGCCCGCCGGCGACGGCACCCGGCTTCGCGCGACCTACTTCGTCCCCGACCCCGACGAAGCGATCTGGCGCGGTGACGTGGTCGGTGGCCACTACGGGTTCGACCGCCTGCAGGCCGCGCTCGCGGGCCGGCCGATCCCCTTCGACATGGACGCCTTCGCGACCCTGCAGCACAGGTACGCGGAGCAGAGCCCTGCAGCCGCGTGTCACCGTTCTGGCGAGTCGGAGAGGTAGTACCCATGGGCGGAACCGAGGATTCAGCAGCGAGCTCGGCGGCCGGTGCACCGTTGTTGACGTCGATGACCGGCAAGGCGAGTCCCGCGAAGCCAGCCGTAGGCGATCGCCCTGTCTTCGACTACATCGCGAGCCTGCCCGAGCCGCAACGGAGCATCGCTCTAGCGATCGACGACCTCGCGGCGCGAACGCTCGCGGGGCTCGAGCGGTCGGTGAAATGGGGGATGGCCTACTACGGCGTCGGCGACGGCTGGTGCTTCAGCAGCGGTGCCTTCGTCGGCCACGTCAAGCTCATGTTCATCAACGGCGCGACACTGCTCGACCCCGTGCCGCCCGTCACCCCGACCGGGATGGGCAAGGCGACCCGCGGCGTCGAACTGGAAACGCTGCAGGATCTCGACGAACGACAAGCCGGACTCTGGATGAAACAGGTCACCGCAGCACCGGGCGTCGGCGGAAAGCGGTAGTAGCGATATCCCTCCTGATCGCATCGCTTCAAATAGCCGCGATATAGGAATTGCCGTGCTGAGTCGCCCATCCTGACGTCAAAGCAGGTCTGACGACAAGTCAACGTACGAGCCCTCGCATTCGCCAAATCCGCGGGGCCAGCCGACCCGCCCCCAGCCTTCGCTCAGGATTCGGCGGTGAGACGCAATCAACACGGCGCGCATTGTGGCTCCGCCAGCGGGCGACGGCGGCCGCGAGTATCACCCGATTGGGATGACCCGCGCTCACGTGCGCGGTCATATTCTGGCCGCCGCTCGCTCCGAACAGGTTTGCGGTGAGGGTGTGCGGGATGCGGTGGTGCCGCGATGTCCTCGCAGCAGCGATGTCAGGATCGACGGCAAACAACCGGGAATCGGAGGCCCCTGACGGCCGCGGCCGATAGCAAGCGGTGACGCCGACCCGGACGGCGCAGATAGAGAGGACACTGATGGCCGAACTCAACCTTGACCAGCTCGGACCCGTCGACTACGTCGTGGTCAGGTTTCCCGCCGACAAAGCGGACTTCTCGGGTGCAATGGCCGACGAGCTGAAGAAGCTGATGGACAGCGATACGGTGCGGGTGCTCGATCTGCTGATGGTCACCAAGGGCGGGGACGGCACGGTGGCGGTAGCCGAGTTGCGGGAGCACGACGAAACCGAGCTTGGCGAGCTGCGGTCCCTCGAGGCCGATCTGTCGCTGGTGCTGGCCTTGGAGGACGTCGAGCAGGTCGGCGCTGATCTCGAGCCCGGCAGCGCGGCTGCGGTGCTTGTGTGGGAGAACACGTGGGCTGGTCCCTTCGCATCGGCGATTCGCCATTCCGGCGGCGAGCTGATCGGCAGGGGTCACATCCCCACTCAGGCGCTCATCGCCGCAGCCGAGGAGGACCGCGAGGCGGCCGAGGCAGGGGCCTGACGTGGGGTCGTTGACGAGACGAAGTGGTCGTCCCGTCCCGTGATCTGAGGTCGGGCCCGAACACCCCTTCGACGGTCGCGCGGGCGACGTCACCCCGGGCGGCCCGCCACACCAGGTCAGGGTTTGTTATGCCCTCCGCAATGACGACGAGCTGAGGTCCTCTGCCCGTGGCGCGCGCTGACCTGTCGCCGGACACGCGCCTCCAGCTCGCGCCGGGCATCCGGACGCGCTTGGACGCAGCCGGGCACGTGCTTGTCGACGCGCCCGACGGCACGATTATCGATGCGGGTCCGAACGGGTTCGTGACGTTATCCATGTTCGCCCGACCGCTCAGCCTTGGGGCGGCGATCGAGCGACTTGAGGACGGCAGCGATGGCTCGACTGATTTCGTGCCGACGCTGAGTGTGATCAACATGCTGATCGAGGAGGGCGCGCTCGTGGCGCCCGACGCGGATCGGATCCCGACCAGGGGGTGGGCAGATCCCGTTGAGCACGCGCGCATGCTCCATGACGACCGCCGGACTGGTGACTACATCGCCGCCCTGCGCAAGGCAGTGCGACCCTCAGACATCGTTCTCGACATCGGCACCGGCAGCGGCGTGCTCGCGATCGCTGCCGCCCGAGCGGGAGCGCGTCACGTCTACGCCGTCGAGGCCAGCGATATCGCCGATGTCGCCGAGCGTGTGTTCGCCGTCAACGGCGTCAACGACAGGGTGACGCTGATTCGCGGCTGGTCCAGAAATATTGAGCTTCCCGAGCCGGCGGACGTGCTCGTGGCGGAGGTGATCGGCAACGAACCGTTCGAGGAGGAGATCCTCGAGACGACGCTCGACGCGCGGCGCCGGCTGCTGAAACCCGACGCGCGGCTCATTCCCCACACGCTCGAGCTGATGGCCCGTCCGCTGCTGATCCCGGATGCGGAGGCCAGGCAGCGCGCGATCGGCCCGCAGGCCATCCAACGCTGGCGACAGGTCTACGGGATCGAGTTTGAGCCGCTGCTCGACGCAGCCTTCCCCGGTCCGGTGAACAACCCGACCGAAGCCGATGTCCTCGCCCGGTGGCCACCGTCGGGTCCGCCGGTCACGCTCGCCACCGTCGAGCTCGGGTGCTACGAGCGACCCACCGTCGACGCGTGCGCCGAGCTCACCGTCGCGGACACTGCATGGGTCAATGCAATCGCCATAACGTTCCGCGCGTACCTACACGGAAGCCTCGTTCACACGCTTGATCCATGGAGGTGGCCGTCGTCGAGCTGGGCGACGTCGGTGTGGGTGCTTCCTGACCCCGTCTGGGTCGGGGCGGGCGACACCTTGCGGGTGCGCTACTGCCGCCGGGCACCGGGCCGGGCCGACGGATTGACCTGCGAGGTCTCGCCCGTTTTGGGTGATGCCGCAGCAGCCCCAAGCGGCACGATAGACCTGGCCCGGGTTCGCGTGAAGTCACTGGAGCCCTGATGTCAACGCCGTTCATGATCAGGAGGTAGCGATGGGATTTGTACGTCGACGCGCTCGCCGCCGGACAGCGCTGGTGGTCGGAGGAGCGGCCTACGCAGCGGGCAGGCACGGAGGTCGTAGACGGGGTTACGAAGAGGGTTACGACGACGCCGGGCAGGACGACCAGCAGACGGCACCACCGCCGCAGGCAGCGCCTGCGCCCGCCCCGGCGAGCCCGAGCATCGACTACGGCGAGCTCGAGCAGCTCGGGAAGCTGCACGCCGACGGCACGCTGACCGACGAGGAGTTCGCGGCCGCGAAAGCCAAGATCCTCGGAACCTGACCCACGCGATCGCCATAATGCGGTCGCGTGTGCCGAGGCCAGCGGCCCGGTTGCCCGAGCTCGTCGTCGAGGACTCGCCCGACGCGGCCGATTTGGCGCTGCTCGAGGAGCAGGTGGCGGCCGCCGCGATCGCCGCCGCCGGACTTGGTACCGAACAGGAGTTCGGGATCTTCGGTCGGGACGACGACGGTCGCGTCGTGGCGGGCATCTCCGCCATCGTCTGGGGCGGGTACTGCGAGCTCCAGGCGATGTGGGTCGAGGCATCGCTGCGCAAGCGCGGGCTGGCGCACGCACTCTTCGCCGGCGCCGAAGCCGAGGCACGCCGCAGAGGCTGCGGGCTCGTCGTGTTTCACGCCTACGACCTGCTCGCTCGCGGTCTCTACGAGCGGCTCGGATACGAGGCGGTCGGCGTCATCGAGAACTGCCCGGCGGGAAGCGCTGCCCGCTGGTACCGCAAGGTCCTGTGAGCGCCCTCCGACCCGGCGTGCCCGGTACGTATCTCAATCCTTTCCAACGGCGCCGGATCGTCAGCGAGCGAGGATCGCGTCGGGCGATTGCTGGCATTCCCCCGGACCAGACGCCGAGCGCGGTGAAATTGCGAGCGTCACAATCAGTGGACTGACTGCGACTGCGCGTGTGGAGCAGCGTCCCGCCCGCGCGCCGCCCATCTCCGAGCGACGCGCCGGCCGGTCCACGGATCTTCGGGTGCGCGTCGCGATGCGCGGGAAACGCGCCTCGTCGCAGAAGAGGATCGGCGGACCGACGACTGCGACAGATCTCCGCCCTTTCCAGCCATCGACGAAGCCCAAGTCCGCGTTCGCAAGGGAACCTCTTACGGACGCAATCGTAGGTAGGCGACGCCGACTCGCTTGTCGTGGGAGGCCCGATTGCGGGACGTTGAGAACCTCCGAGGGAACGGCGAGGGAACGACGAGCCATAAACAGGGGCCTGAGCTGGCCCGCGTTGACCCGCGTCCGGGCCGTGCGGACACCGGCTCCAGCCAGCCTATTCCCCTGCTAATCCCTGGGAAATAGGTGATGCTAAACGGAGAGGGGGGGATTCGAACCCCCGATGGACTGATAGCCCATACCGGTTTTCGAGACCGGCGCATTCAACCGCTCTGCCACCTCTCCGGGGTGCGGCGGACAACAAGTTAGAGCACTCCGCTTCGGCCCGGCGGGTCGACGGTTGCGCCGCTCGGCGGCCGACTGGTGGGCCCGCGGACGGGCCGGTCAGCGCCGGGAGGCGAAGAAGGCTCGCAGCACGTCGCCGCACTCCTGGGCCAGCAAGCCGGACTCCACCTGGGGCCGGTGGTTGAGCCTCGGCTCGGCCAGGACGTCGAGCACGCTGCCGGCCGCCCCCGCCTTGGGATCGGTGGTGCCGAACACGACGCGCGGCACCCGGGCGAGCACGATGGCGCCCGCACACATGGCGCACGGCTCCAGGGTGACGTAGAGCACCGAATCGAGGACGCGCCAGCTGCCCACGGCCTGTGCCGCCGCACGGAGCGCAATCATCTCGGCGTGCGCGGTGGGGTCGGCGCGCACCTCGCGCTCGTTGTGTCCGGTACCGATCACCTCGCCGTCGTGGACGACGATGGCGCCGACCGGGATGTCGTCGTGTTCGACGGCTCGGGAGGCCTCACGCAGGGCCAGACGCATGAAGTACTCGTCTCGTGGGAAGAAGTGCGCGCCAGGCACTGGCGTTTCTGTGTAGGAACTTGTACGTTTCAGACGGGGGTTATCGCTGTTCAATCTAGTCTTACGGCCGTACCGCGCATGCCTGGGGCGTAGGCGTGGCGCGGGGATCAGGGCCGCTCAGCTCTCCCGGCAGCCGCTGCGCCTGGCGGTGCTCGGTCTGGCCCTACTCGCGGCTGCGCTGATCGTTGGCACCGCGCGTGCCCGCGCCGCCGATTACGTGCCCCACCAGGTCATCGTCGGCTACCGGCCAGGGGCCGTCGAGACGCCCGCGCTGGCCGGAATGGGCGTGCGCGCGAGCACGCCGGCGGCCACGCCGGGCAGCAGGGTCCTGCACCTCCAGCCGGGCGAGAGCGTCCAGACGGCGATCGCACGACTGCGGCGCCAGAGCGGCGTGGCCTATGCCCTCCCGAACTACATCGCCCATGTCGCCGGCGCGACGCCGCGCCGCGGCTCCACCAAGGCCGGGGAGGCTCAGGTGGCCGGCGCGTTTTACCCCGATGACGGCGGCCGTGCCAAGCGCGCGCGGGGGTGGGAGTCCATGCAGTGGAACATGCTCCCCTCGTCCGGCGTCAACGCCCCGGAGGCCTGGGCCAACCTGCTTGGCGACCACCGCGCCGGCGGCAAGGGCGTAGTCGTCGCCGTCCTGGACACGGGGGTCGCCTACCGCGACTGGAAGACGTTTCACCGCTCACCCGACTTCGGCCGCACCCACTTCGTCGCGCCCTACGACTTCGTCTCCAACAACCAGTTCCCGCTCGATCGCAACGGTCACGGCACCTTCGTGGCGGGGATCATCGCGGAGTCCACCAACAACGGGGTCGGCCTCACCGGCCTGGCCTACGGTGCCTCGATCATGCCCATCCGCGTGTTGGACTCGAGCGGCGAGGGCGACGAGGCCACGATCGCGCGCGGCATCCGCTACGCCGTCGCGCACGGGGCGCAAGTCATCAACCTCAGCCTGGAGTTCCTGCCCAGCCAGGTCAACTCCGGCTCGGAGATCCCGCAGATCGTCAGCGCCATCGGCTACGCGCACCGCCACGGGGTGACCGTCGTCGGTGCCGCCGGCAACGATGAGACCAACCAGATCGCCTACCCGGCGCGCGCGCCCGGCGTGATCTCGGTCGGGGCGACCACCCGCGACCGCTGTCTGGCCGACTACTCCAATGGCGGCAGCGGCCTGGACATCGTGGCGCCCGGCGGCGGCGACGACGCGATCATGCCCGGCGAGCCCGACTGCCACCCGGAGCGCGCTCTGCCCTCCGTCTACCAGCTCACGCTCACCTCGCCCCCGCACTGGAACGACTTCGGCTACCCCAACTACTACATCGGGACCTCGATGTCCTCGCCCGCGGTTGCCGCCACGGCGGCGCTGGTGATAGCCAGCCGCGTGATTGGGGCTCACCCGACGCCCGACCAGATCCTCAGGCGCCTCGAGGAGACGGCCACGACGCTCCCGGTGGGCGGGGCCAAGCCCAACGCCGACTACGGCTACGGGCTGCTCAACGCCGGGGCCGCGACGGCGGCGGGACTCCCCGCGCCGCCCGCGCCCACGCCCACGCCACCACCCACGACCACGACGACCACGCCGCCGCCGGCGACGACCACGACTCCCTGATCGCCAGGCCCGCCGAACGTCAACGGCGGCCGGGGAGGGGTTTGGGCTGAAGCGCGCCGGCGCCGGCGAACTGCATTTCCCGGCAAACCTGGGCGGGGTATCTGCGATTGCCGGGTCTTGCATCCCCCACGCGCATTTCCCGCCAAACGTGAACCGCCGCGTCAGGTTTGTCGACTTCTGCAGCTTGGGAACCGCTCCCGTGCGCTAGGTCGTGCGGACGATCATCACCGAGCACGGCGCGTGGTGCGACACCTTGTTGGGGACCGACCCCAGCAGAAAGCGCGTCGCGCCGGCCATCCCCTTGTTGCCGACCACGATGAGGTCTGAGCCCTGCTCCTCGGCGACGTCGAGGATGGCGTCGGCCGCGTCGCCGACCCGGGCGAAGGTCTCGACCCGATCCACGCCCGCGGCCTCCGCGTCGCGCCGCGACGCCTCCAGCAGCGCCAGCACCTCCTCGCGCAGGTTGACCTGGACGTCTGAGGGGACGTGCACGCGCCCGATGCGCGCCGGGCGCTCGGAGACCGGCGCGTAGGCGGACACGATCTGTAGCCGGGCGCCGAGAACCGCGGCCAGCCGCACCGCATGGCTGACGGCCACCCCCGCCGCGTCGGACCCGTCCGTCGCGACGAGGATCGACTCCAGCATGGTCGCCTCAGGCCAGGCGCGTGATCGCGATGACGATCCCGGCGACGACGAACACGACGATCAGGACCTGGGTCCACAGGACGATGCGCGGCATCTGCATATGGCACCAAAGCTATCGTCTCGAGCATGCCGGAGCCGGTCAGTCCCGCTCTGAAGGCGGTCAGCGACGCGGTGCTGGCGGTCGCGTCGCGCCTGTCGGTCGACGAGGTGCTCCAGCAACTGGTCGACCGCGCACGTGAACTGGTCGAGGCGCGCTTCGCCGCGCTGGGGATCCCGGATGGCGCCGGCGGGTTTCGGCGTTTCCTCGTCTCGGGCATGAGCGACGAGCTCATCGCCTCCATGGGCCCGCTGCCGCGCACCCACGGGATGCTGGGCGCGATGCTCGAGACCGACGGCGCCTACCTGACCGACGACATCCACAACGATCGCCGGTTTCGCGGATGGTGGCCGCGGGCGCATCCGGACATGCGCTCGTTTCTGGGAGTGCCGATCGTCGACCCCGAGGAGGGGGTGATCGGCGCCTTCTACCTCACGGAGAAGGAGACCGCGCCGACCTTCGATGAGCACGACCGCGAGCTGATCGAGCTCTTGGCCTCCCACGCCGCCATCGCTATCGCCAACGCCCGCCTGTACGAGCGCAGCCGGGAGCTCTCGATCCTGTCTGAGCGCAACCGGCTCGCCCTGGAGCTCCACGACGTCGTCAGCCAGAAGCTGTTCAGCCTCAACCTCGCCGCCGAGGCGGCGACCACGCTGCTGGACCGCGGCGCTGACGAGGCGCGTCCCCAGCTCGAGCGCGTCCGTGACCTGGCCCGCGAGGCGCTGGCGGAGCTGCGCTCGCTCATCTTCGGGCTGCGCCCGGCTGAGCTCGAGCGCGACGGCCTGGAGGAGGTGTTGCGCAAGGAGGCCACGATGCTCCAGCGCGTGCACGGGGTGAAGGTGCGCGTCGAGGCCGACGGCGAGCCGCCCGCTATCGAGCCCGCCTGCGCCGGGGAGATCCTGCGCATCGTCGAGGAGGCGCTGCACAACGCGGTCCGTCACGCGCACGCGCACGCCGTGGCCGTTCACCTCCATGGCGCCGACCAGACCCTCACCATCCGAGGTCTCCGATGACGGCACCGGCTTCGATCCCACCGATCCTGAGCTGCGCTCGCACCACCTCGGCCTCACCTCGATGGAGGAGCGCGCCCGCGAGATCGGCGGGACGCTGACGCTCGACGCGTGCCCCGGCCGCGGGACCGTCGTCAGCCTGGAGGTACCGGTCAATGGCGCCTGATCCGATCCGCGTCCTCGTCGTCGATGATCACGCGGTCGTCCGCGAAGGGCTGCGTACGTTCCTCGAGCTCCAGGACGGCATCGAGGTCGTCGGCGAGGCCGCCGACGGCGAGGAGGCGGTCGCGCGAGCCACCGAGCTTGCGCCTGACGTCATCCTCATGGACCTCGTCATGCCCGGTATGGATGGCATCGGCGCCATGCGCGAGCTGCGCCGTCGCTCCACGTCGGCGCGCGTGATCGTACTCACCAGCTTCCTCGACGACGACCGGCTCATGCCCGCGCTGCAGTCGGGCGCGGCCGGTTACCTGCTCAAGGACGTCGAGCCGGCGGAGCTGGCGCGCGCGGTGCGCAGCGCCTGCGCCGACGAGGCGCTCATCGACCCGACGGTCGCCGCCCGCCTGCTGCACACGCTGAGCAGCGACGGTGCCCGCGGGGCCGGTTCTGTCGCTGCCGCGATCGACCAGCTCACCCGGCGAGAGCGCGAGGTCCTGGAGCTGATCGCGCTCGGGCACTCCAACAAGCGCATCGCTCTCGAGCTCGGCGTCGCCGAGAAGACGGTGAAGACCCACGTGGGTCACCTACTGGCCAAGCTTGGTGTCGCGGACCGCACCCAGGCCGCGCTGCTTGCCGTGGAGAGTGGTCTGGGCCGCAGGGCCTAGGACCAATTGCCTCTACAAACCGAGACCGCCGCCGCCGTACCGTCGGCGGCATGTCCACAGCCATCATCACCGGAGCCTCCCGCGGCCTCGGGCTGGCGCTCGCCAGGGCGCTGGCCGACCGCGGCTACCGACTCGTCATCGACGCCCGCGGAGCCCCCGAGCTGCAGCGGGTCGCGACCGAACTCGAAGCCATCACCCATGTCCGGGCGCTGCCCGGCGACATCGCCGACGACTGGCACCGCGGCGCCCTGATCGACGCCGCCGGCGAGCGCGTCGACCTGCTCGTCAACAACGCCTCCACCCTCGGGCCGAGCCCGCAACCCGAGTTGGCGCGCTACCCGCTGGATGCCCTACGGCGGGTCTACGACATCAACGTCGTCGCGCCCCTGGCGCTGGCTCAGCTTGCCGTGCCGCTCATGCCGGCGGGCGCGTGCCTGATCAACGTCACCTCCGACGCGGCCGTCGAGCCCTACGAGGGATGGGGCGGGTACGGATCGTCCAAGGCCGCGCTCGAGCAGGTCACGGCGATCCTCGCCGCCGAGCAGCCCCAGCTGCGCGTGTACACCGTCGACCCCGGCGACATGCGCACCCAGATGCACCAGGAGGCGTTCCCGGGGGAGGACATCTCTGACCGCCCGCCCCCGGAGGAGAGCGTCCCCGGGCTCGTCGAGCTCATCGAGTCCACGCTGCCCAGCGGCCGCTACCGCGCCCGGGAGGTGCTGGCGCACCGGGCGGTGTCATGACCGCCGCCCTCGCCTTCGAACTGCCCCGCGCGCTGGAGGCCACGGAGCCGCCCGAGGCCCGGGGCTCCGCGCGCGACGGCGTCCGCCTGATGGTCGCCGACGCCACCAATGACCACATCACGCACGCGGCCTTCACCGAGCTCCCGGAGTTCGTCACCGCCGGCGACCTCGTGGTGGTCAACGTGTCGCAGACGCTCCCCGCGGCGGTCGCGGCCACCCGCGCCGATGGCAGCACCGTCCGCGTCCACTTCTCCACCCGGGCGCCGGAGCTCGACGACCGCTGGCGCGTGGTGGAGCTGCGCTCCGCCGACGGCGCGCGCCCGGCCCGCGGACGGGCGGGCGAGACGATCAAGATATCCGGACCCCACCCACCCCCCGATCCCATCCACGCCGAGCTCGATCTCGTCGCCCCCTACGCCTCCGGCTCGCGGCTGATGCTGGCCCGCCTCGACGGGCCGGGGACGATCGAGGACCTACTTCGCGACCACGGAGAGCCGATCCGGTACGGGTACGTCCCGCGCGCCTGGCCGCTCACCGCCTACCAGAACGTGTACGCCCGGATTCCGGGCAGCGCCGAGATGCCCAGCGCCGGTCGGCCCTTCACCCACCGGCTCCTCTCCGAGCTGGCCACGCGCGGGGTCGGGGCTGGCGCCGATCACCCTGCACACCGGCGTCTCCTCCCCCGAGCGCCACGAACCGCCGTTCCCGGAGCAGTACGACGTGCCGGAGTCCACGGCCCGGCTGGTCAACATGACCCGTGCGACCGGCGGGCGCGTGATCGCGGTCGGCACCACCGTGGTCCGGGCGCTGGAGACCGTCGCGCAGCCCAGCGGGGCAGTCAAGGCCGGCGCCGGCTGGACGACCCTGGTCATCGATCCCGACCGGGGCGTGCATGCGGTCGATGGGCTCATCACCGGCTGGCACGAACCCGAGGCCTCGCACCTGCAGATGCTGGCCGCGCTCGCCGGCGAACCATTCCTGGAGCGCTGCTACCAGGCGGCGCTCGAAGACTCCTACCTCTGGCACGAGTTCGGCGACAGCCACCTCATCCTGCGTTGACCGTCGCGGCGCGGAGTTGCTCGGCGTCGACATCGTCGAGCAGCCCCACGCAGCGCGGCGGCCGCCCGTCCTCGAGCAGGACCGCTCCGCCGGGCCAGTAGGGGTGCGGCGGCGTGGCGCGGTCCACCAGCAGCGGCTCGTACAGCCACGCGCCGGTGTTGAGCAGCCGCGGGCGGGTGGGCTCGTTTTCACCGGGCCACGGCTCATCGCCGATCGGCCCGCGCCGGTGCACGTGGCCGAACAGCACCCAGTCCGCGTCGATCCCAAGCCGGCGCACCACCCGGGCCATCGCCGGGGCAGCGGCGTGGCGCATCTGCACGTCGAGCGCCCGCGAGGTCAGTGGCGCCATCCCCGCGTTGTGCAGCAGGCGGGGCAGCACGCGGGCCGACTCGACGCCCGTCTGCAGGACGGTGGCCACCGGGCGCGACGCCAGCCGCGCCGGCAGCGACTCGCGTGAGCGCGCACTCCGGCGGTGCAGGTGCTCGTAGCCGATGGCCGACGTCGCGCTGACGTCGCGCCTCCGCGGTCGCAGCAGTCCGAACGCGGAGTCGGGGAGGAGGTGATGGTCCAGGTAGTGGCCGTGGGTGGCCCAGGTGCGCTCGCCCAGCCACACCCCCGGATAGCTCACCCGGGTCCTCGCCGCGCCCAGCCATGACACCAGGCGCTCGAGCGCCGGGGTCGCCGCGGGCGGCACCGCGTGCGAGGTCTGGAGCGTGTCGCCCTGGGCAAAGGCCCACGCGCGCAACAGCGGCTCATCGTGGTTGCCGGGGACGACGATGACCTGCCGATCAGTCCCCAGGCCGTGTGCCAGCGCGCGCAGCACCGGCTCGGCGGCTGCCATCGAGCGGCGGGGCTGGCGGTGCATGAGCTCGACGGTGTCGCCGAGGAGGACCAAGCACTCGGCGTCATGATCGTCGAGCGCAGCGACGAGCCGATCCATGATGGCGGGCAGGCGCAGGACATCGCGGTGGGTGCGATTACCCAGGTGCAGATCGGAGACGACGAGCGTGCGCACGGCGGCGCACGATAGCCGGGGTCCTGCGTCGGCCCCCGCGCCGCTTCGAGCGCTGACGCTACGCGGTGATCAGCGACTCGAACAGCACCGGCACCCCGCGCGCGACGACGAGCACCGGCGCGGTTGCCTCCTCGATCACGTTGGTGGCGTGCGAGCTGATCATCACCTGGCCCGTGCGGGCCTCGGGGCGCGATCCCACCACCAGCAGGTCGACGCCGCGATCGCGGTCAACCACCGTGGCGCCCAGGCGCTCGGCGAGGGAGAAGGCCGTTTCGATGGCCGCCTCGTCGGCGGTCCCGCGCAGGACACCCACGGTGGCGATCTCGCCCGTTGCGGAGGCGTAGTCGGCGGGCGCGAGCGCGACCGCGGTCAATCCGCCCTCGAGCAGCGTCTGCGCCGAGCGCCCGATGGCCAGATGCCCGCGCCGAGTGCGGTAGTCGGAGCCGAAGACGATGATGTCGGCCTGCTCGGCGGCCGCCAGCGAGGCCAGGCCCTCGCCCGTGGACGCGTTCATGACCACGCGCCGCGGCACGTCGGGCTCCTCCAGCCAGCCGGCGCCGCGCTCCAGCAGGGCGTGCGCGCCGTGGTGGGAGAGCTCCTCGTCGTCCGGGCAACGGTGGACCGAGTGGCGTACGTAGGCAAGCGTCAGCCGCGCGCCGGCGTCGCGCAGGGTCGCGCCCAGCATGAGCGCGTCGCGGTCGTTCTGGGTGTCGTCGTAGGAAACGATCGCGTGAGGTGTCATCTCTGACGTTCTCTCCCTGGTCAGGCGTTCTGCCGTCTAATTGGCCGCAGCGTCGCAGTCTCATGCTCATCAGTGCCAATGAAGTTGTTCATGATCTCGATAAGATTTGCTAATGCTCAATCTGGGGCGGCTACAGGTCCTGTGCGAGGTCGTCAACAGAGGCTCCTTCTCCGCGGCGGCCGACGCACTGTCCTACACGCAATCGGCCGTCTCGCAGTCGATCGCGCGGCTCGAAGCCGAGACGGGGGCGGCGCTCGTCATCCGCGACCGCCGCGGCGTCCGGCCCACGGCGGCGGGCACGACGCTCGTCACCCACGCCGAGTCGATCTTCGCCCAGGTCGAGGCCGCCGAGACCGAACTGGCAGCCGTCCTCGGCGTCCGCGCCGGCCGCCTGCGCGTTGCGTCCTTCCCGAGCGCGGGCGCGACGCTGATGCCGCTCGCGGTGGCCGCCTTCCGCCGGGCGCATCCCGACGTCGCGCTCACCCTGGCCGAAGGCGAGCCCGAGGAGATCGGGCCGCGCCTGCGCGCCGGCGAGTTTGACCTGGCGCTGCTGTTCGAGTTCCCGGGGGTTCAGCCGCGGCGCGAGCGCCCCGGCGCGGGCCTGCGCTCGGTCACGCTGCTCGAGGACCCGATGGACGTGGCGCTGCCCGCTGACCACGCCCTGGCCTCCAAGCCGGCGCTGACGCTGGCTGACCTACGCGACCAGCAATGGGTCCAGACCTCGGTCCAGAGCCCGTGCGCCCGCCACGTCGTCCGGTCCTGCCTGGCGGCCGGCTTCGAGCCCGACGTCGCCTTCGAGTCAGACGACTACGACACGGTCCAGGGGCTGGTGGCGGCCGGGGTTGGAGTGGCGCTCATCCCGCGCCTGGCCCTCACCCGCGTGCACCGCGGGATCGTGGTGCGGGCGCTTGCGCCTGCCAGCCCCGTGCGTCAGGTAACCGCGGCGACGATGTCGGGCCCCGGCGTGGCCCCCGCCGCCAAGGCGATGATCACGCTGTTGACCGATGTCGCGCAGCGCTACACCGAGGCGCCCGCCGCCTGACGCGCGGCCGCTCAGCCGCGCGCGGCCACGGCGCGGGCCAGCTCCTCGGCGCGCCGCCCCACCACGATCGGGCGCAGCGCGCGCTCGAGCGGCCGGCCCAGCATCCCCACGTGACCGGGGTCCACGGCCAGCGAGTAGGTGGCCCGTGTGCGGCCGGCCCCCAACTCCTGAAGCTCCCAGGAGGCCTCGAGCTCATCGACGTCGTCCGAGGCGATGCGGGTGACCGTCAGCCGGCGGGGCGGTTCATAGCCGACGCGCACACGCGCCCGGACCTTGGTGAACCTGGCGTCGTGGATGATATCGCACACCAGCGCCCGCCCGGCGTCGTCGCGCTCGACCACCTCGACCTGCTCCAGTCCGTTCTGCCATCCCGGGGACCCCGCCACGTCCTCCACCACCGCCCAGCATCGGTCGATGGGAGCATCGATCTCAGCCGACGACGTGCCGGTGAGCAGGGTCATCTCGCGGTGATCGCCACCTTCTCGCTCAGGCGGGTCCGCCGGGCGGCCGCGTCCACGACACTCACTGTCACGACCTGGCGCCGGCGCAGCGTTGCGTCCGGGACCTTCCCGCCCCGCACGTTCAGGCTCGGGGCGGCGAGCGTGATCCGCACGCTGCGTGTCGTCTTGCGCAGCGTGATCGTCAGCACCGTCCCGCGCGCCGCGTGAGCGCTGAAGCGCAGGTGCGCCGGGCGACGCGCGGTGCTGGTGACTCCGATCCCCCGGCCGGTGCCCACGACCAGTGCGTGCGGGACGGTGATCGCCAGGGTCCGCAGGTCCGGCGCGTCCTGTCCCGCGCTGACGGTGAAGGCGAGCCGCGGTTGGCCGGCCGTCTGCGTGAGCAACAGCCGTGAGATCGTGGGCTCTCCGCCGACCGTCCACGAGAATGCCGTCCCCGCCGTCTGCGACTGGCTGTCGTGGGCGCTGGCGCGCACGGTGAACCGCCCGGCACGGGTCGGGCGGCCGGTGATCAGGCCGGTGGCGGCGTTGACCTTCAGTCCGGGGGGCAGACCGCTGGCGGCGTAGGTGAGCGGGGCGCCCGAGGACGCGGTCGCACGCACGCGCAGCGAGACCGACGCGTGGATGGTCGTGCGCCGGTCGGCGGGGCGGGTGATCTTGATCGTGTTGGCGCACAGCGCGCCGGCAAGGCCCGCCGCGTCCGGGGTCCCCAGCCCGGTGGCGGGGTCATAGCCCGGGCCGGCGGCGAAGCGGCCGCCGTTGGTACCGGTGAAGTCGTTGTTGCCGGTGATGATGTCGTTGAAGTCCGCGGCGTACGCCGTGCCGGCCGCCCGGTACAGCGCCGGGTTGGCGAAGCCGACCGGGGCGCCCGAGCAGGAACGTGACCCGTCGGTGAGTGCCAGCAACGCCGCCCACAGCGGAGCGGCGCCGCTCGTCCCGCCGATGCCCTGCCAGCCGGCGGGAGCGTCCGGGACGTCACCGCGCCCGTTCCAGAAGATGAGGTAGCCCGTCGCGGGATCGCCGTCGGCGGCCACATCGGGCACCTCGCGGCAGAATCCGCCGGGGTGGCCGCAACTGGACCCCGCCGCCTGCGCTGTACGGACGTTGAGGGCGGCGGCCGAGTCCAACTGGGGCGCGGGCATCCCCCACAGCTTCGAGATGCCGCCGCCGGTCGCCCCTGGCTGAAGCATGCCGCTGAGCACGGTGCCGCCGCTGTTCCACACGCTCTCGGTCGGCCGCGGGCCCAGGGCCGTGATCGTGGTCCCGCCGACGCCGGTGACAAAGGGCTGGCTGGAGGGATCGTCGACGGCCGCCTGGATCTGGGGAACCGCCCCGCCGGTGTCACAGTCCTCGGCGCCGCTGTCGCCGCTGGCGGCGACGATGGACTGACCCTCGATGGTCGCCTGCTCGAACAGCGTGTTCTCCGCCGACGCGTCGGCCTGACCGAGCGCTGCCTCGCACTGGCCCCAGGAGACGGTGACGACGCGGGCCCGGTCCTGGTTGACGATCGCGCTGAACACGTCGTAGGGGCCAGAGCCCGGCGCGCCCGAGTTGGAGTTGGGCCCCTGGTAGACGAGGACGTTGACGTTCGGGGCCAGGCCGATCAGGTTCTCGATGTCCAGCGCCGCCTCGCCGCTGCCGGGCCCGGTCCCGACGCCCTGGTCGACGGGCACGTTGGAGATCGTGGCGTGCGTCCCGTAGCAGGATTGATAGGCGGCGATGTCGGCCGGGTCGTCGGGCTCGAGCTCGTAGACGGCAACGGTCACTCCACGGCCGCTGTCGCCGGCGTGATACAGCCCGGAGAAGTCGTAGGCCGATGCGACCTGGTCAGCGGTGAAGGCATCCTGGCCCGGGGCCGCGGCGGTCGCCGAAGTGCACGGCTGCGGGCCGCCGGTGACCACGTGTCCGCGGGCGAGGGGCCGATGACCGGGCCCGGATGGCGAGCGTCTCCTCACCAGCAGAGGGTGGGGCGCCGCGGTGGTGTTGAGCCCCACCACGGACTGGACCGTTCCCGCCAGCGCCGCCGGGACGGCGGGCGGCGCGGTGGCCCTGATCGCCGTGCCTCCGCCACGCAGCGCCATGCGTGTGAGCGACACCGAGAACGCACGCTCGAGCTGGCCCGCGCCGGCCACGACGGAGATCGACAGGGCTCCGCGGCTGACGGATCCCGGGGTGAGCCCGTGGGCACGCAGCGAACGCCGCACGGCGCTGATCTGTCGGGCGGTGGCGCCGAAGCGCCGCGCGAACTGCCCCGGAGCGAGGTAGCGGCGGTAGGTGGGTGAGCCGGGGGTCGACACGGCGCGGGCGTAGGCGGCCAGCGCCGACGGGTCCCGGGGGCGGAGGGTTACGGTCACGTGCATCCGCTGGGCCGCCGGCACCATCCCGACGAAGGTGGCTCCGGCGGGAGGCGCCGGTGTCTGGCCGACGCGGACAGTGGCGGCGCGCGCCGCGGCCGCGGGCCCGAGCGCCGCCAGCAGGAGTACGTAGGCCAGCCGGCGGGCGGTTCGCGATCCTGCCATACGCCTGGCTCAGGCTAGCGTGGCGCCGAGGCGATCGGCGAGGTGGCGCTTGACCGAAGGCCACTCGTCGTCGATCACCGAGTAATAGGCGGAGTCGCGCGCGCCGGCGTCGCGCACGACCATGTGCTTGCGCAGGATGCCCTCGAACGTCGCTCCCAGCGCGAGCAGGGCGCCGCGCGAGCGCTCGTTGCGCGCGTCGGTCTTGAACTCGACGCGCCGCAGGCCGACCCGCTCGAAGGCGTGCTCCAGCAGCAGGAGCTTGGTCTCGACGTTGGCACCCGTCGACCAGGCGCTCCGGGCCAGCCAGGTCCAGCCGATCTCCGCGCGCAGGTGTTCGAAGCGCAGCTCCAAGAAGCGCGTGGAGCCGAGCACGCGTCCGTCGCCGGCTCTGACGATGGCGTACGGCACCGCGCTGCCCTCGCGTCCGGCCGCCAGCGTGGTGAGGAGCCAGTCGTGCAGCGCGTCGCGCGAGGAGGCCATATCCACGGGCATCCAGGCGAACATCTCGGGGTCGCCTGCCGCCTCGATGAGGCCGGGCTCGTGCTCGGGCGCCAGCGGCTCGACGCGCACCAGGCGTCCCGTGAAGGTGCCGCGCAGGTCGGCGGCCGTCAGAATCGGCTCAGATTCGGGGCGAGCATCGGGCACGCCGGCGACCTTACGGCACGGCCCGCCGCGGCGCGTTTATATATTCCGCCCCGTGGCCAAGCCAAAACTGCTCGTCATCATCGCCAGCACCCGGCCCGGGCGCATCGGGGTGCCGGTCGCCAACTGGTTCATGGAGCAGGCCGCCGTTCACGACGGCTTCGAGCTTGAGCTCGTCGATCTCTACGAGCTCGACCTGCCGTTGCTCGACGAGCCCAACCACCCCCGGCTGCGCCAGTACACCAAGGAGCACACCAAGGCCTGGAGCCAGACGGTGGACTCCGCTGACGCGGTGGTCTTCGTCACCGCCGAGTACAACCACAGCTACACGGCGGCGCTGAAGAACGCGATCGACTATCTGCACAACGAGTGGCACCACAAGCCGCTGGGCTTCGTCTCCTACGGCGGGGTCGCCGCGGGCACGCGGGCGATGCAGGCGCTCAAGCCGGTGGCCATCGCCCTGGCGCTGGCGCCGGTCGTGGCCGCGGTCAACATCCCCTTCGTCCAGCAGTTCCGCGCCGACGACGGGACGATCGTCGGCAACGACGTGATGGTGGAGGCGGCGTCCGCCATGCTCGACGAGCTCATGACGATGCACGGGGCGCTGGCCCCGCTGCGCGCCCAGAGCGCGTCGTAACGTCTCGGCCCCGCGCCCAATACGACACACCACCGGCACCGGCCCCGGGGTGACGGCATCGCGTCCGTCACCATCGAGTCACCGTGACCCCCCTTCACGCCATCGCCATCTTCGCCGCCGGCATGGTCGCCGGGACCATCAACACGGTCGTGGGCAGCGGCACGCTGTTCACCTTCCCCGTGCTGCTGGGGTTCGGCTACCCGCCGGTGGTGGCCAACGTCTCCAACACCGTCGGGCTGGTGCCCGGCTCTGTCACCGGTGCGCTGGGCTACCGGCGCGAGCTGACCGGCCAGCGCTCCCGGGTGCTGACGCTGGCGACCGCGTCGGTCATCGGCGGGGTGATCGGCGCGGTGCTTCTGCTCAGCCTGCCGGCCTCGGCGTTCAAGGCGATCGTCCCGGCGTTCATCGCCGTCGCGCTGGTCCTGATCGTGCTGCAGCCCCGCCTGTCGCGGCTGTTGGCCGAACACCGTCCCGACGGCCGCGAGCGACCCGGCCCGATCGTGCTGCTGGGGGTGCTGCTGGGTGGCGTGTACGGCGGCTACTTCGGCGCGGCTCAGGGGATCATGGTGCTGGCCATCCTCAGCGTCAGCCTCGACGACGAGCTGCAGCGCCTCAACGCGGTGAAGGTGATCCTCACCGGCCTGGTCAACCTCGTCTCGGGGATCATCTTCATCTTCGCCGCCCACGTGGCCTGGGGGGCGGCGGGCCTCATCGCCGGCGGCTCGCTGATCGGTGGCGTGCTCGGCTCGCGCTACGGCCGGCGGCTGTCGCCCACGGCGCTGCGCGCGATCATCGTGGTCGTGGGGATCACGGCCATCGTGCGCCTGCTCGCCTGACCCCGTCCCCCAAAAATAAGCACCCTATGCGGGCTTATTTTTGGGGGACGGCTCGGATGACGCCGCCGGGGGAGCGATCAGCGCTTGTAGGTGCCGACCAGCCGCGCCTGCTCGATGACGTGGTCCTCGATGCGTCGATGCAGCGCCCGCCGGTCCAGGCCGGGCTCGAGGCTCGAGCGTCGTCGTCGAGCGCGTAGACCCAGAAGTAGTAGTGGTGGCTGCCGTGATCGGGCGGCGGCGCGGGGCCCATGTAGCCGGGCTCGCCCATGCGAGTTGACGCCCTGCACGGCATCGCCGCCGCCCTCGGGCAGCCCGGTCGCGCTGCCCGGGATCCCGTAGGCGACCCAGTGGGTGAATCCGTCGACCAGCGGGGCGTCGGGATCGTGGACGACGACGGCGAACGCCTTCGTGCCCTCGGGCACGCCGGTCCACGCGAGCGCCGGGGCGACGTCCTCGCCGTCGCCGCTGTGGCGCTCGGGGATGGCCGTGTGGTGGTTGAAACGCGGGGCTGGTCAGCTTGAGATCGGCGACGTTCAGTTTTTGTGGCATGTGCTCGTCGCGCGTACCCCAGTCGCGTCGGCTGGGTGAAACGGCATCAGTCGCGGAGGCGGGCGCCGCTTGGCCGGGCGCCCGGCCGGGCGGCTGGCGTCGGCGCGCGGCGCGGCTGCAGGCGCGGGATCGGCCAGCTCCAGCGTCTTGTCCGGCTCGACGGTGACCTGCGTCGCCGTGGTGCTCGATCTGCAGCGGCTCGCCCATCCACGCACGAGTAGCGGGCGTGTCGTGGATCGACCTCCACCAGCAGGCTCGCGCCCGCGGAACATCAGCCGGAACTGCAGCCGGGTCAGCGCCGCGGGCAGCCGCGGGCTGAAGCTCAGCTGGCCGCCGTGGTCGCGCATGCCGCCGAACCCGGCGACCGCCGCGATCCAGGTGCCCGCCACCGAGGCGATGTGGATCCCGTCGCGCGTGTTGTGCTCCAGATCCTCGAGGTCCATCAGCGCCGCCTCGGCGAAGTAGTCATAGGCGAGGTCGAGGTGGCCGACCTCGGCGGCGATCATCGCCTGGCAGCACGCCGACAGCGACGAGTCGCGGACGGTGAGCGCCTCGTAGTACTCGAAGTCGCGCGCCTTCTCCTCGGCGGTGAAGGCGTCGCCGCACACGAACAGCGCCAGCACCAGGTCGGCCTGCTTGACGACCTGCTTGCGGTACAGGTCGAAGTAGGGGAAGTTGCAGCAGCAGCGGGTACTCGTGCTCGAGCGCAGCGCCTCGAAGTCCCAGCGCTGGTGCGTCGGTGAAGCGCTCGGCCTGAGGGTGGACCTCGAGCGCCTCGTCGTAGGGGATCGACCATCTTTGCGGCGGCGTCGCGCCAGCTCGCGGCCTCCTCGTCGTCGACCCCCAGCTCCGCGGCGCGGCGCATGTGGCGCTCCGCGGCGTCGGCGGCGGCGAGCAGATTGCGCTGCGCCATGAGGTTGGTGTAGACGTTGTTGTCGGCGACGGCGCTGTACTCGTCGGGGCCGGTGACGCCGTCGATGCGGAAGTGGCCGGCGGCGTCGTGGTGACCGAGCGAGCGCCACAGCCGCGCGGTCTCGACCAGCAGCTCGGTGCCGCACGACTCGTGCTCGAAGTCCTGGTCGTCGGCCGCCGATCAGGTAGCGCGACACCGCGCAGGCGATGTCGGCGTTGATGTGGAACGCCGCGGTGCCCGCCGGCCAGTAGCTCGAGCACTCCTGGCCATGGATCGTGCGCCACGGAAACGCCGCGCCCTTCAGACCGAGGGTCTTGGCCCGCTCACGCGCCAGGTCGAGCGTCTGCATGGCGCCAGCGCAGCGCGTCGGCGGCGGCGTGCGGCGCGGTGTAGGTGAGCACCGGCAGGACGAACATCTCGGTGTCCCAGAAGGTGTGGCCGTCGTAGCCGGGGCCGGTCAGGCCCTTGGCGGCGATCGCGCGCTGCTCGCCGCGGGCGCCGGCCTGCAAGCGTGTGGAAGAGCCCGAAGCGGATCGCCTGCTGCAGCTCGGCGTCGCCCTCGAGCTCGACGTCGGAGCGATCCCAGAAGTCGTCGAGGTAGGCGCGCTGGCCCTTGAGCAGGCCCTCCCAGCCGCGTGTGCACGGCGCCCTGGCCGGCGGCCGACACCTGGTCGCGCAGCGCCGGCACCGAGCGCTCCGCCGACCACCCGTAGGCGAACAGCTTGACGATCCGCAGCGGCTTGCCGGGAGCGAGGTCGGCCGAGATGACCGAACCGGGCGAGGTCGGGGAACGCCTCGGAGGTGGTCGTGGTGCCCTCGGGGCCCTCCACGAGATGGTCCATCGCCGCCGCCATCCGCAGCCCGCTCTGACTTGGTGTGGTGGACGAGGATGGCGCGCGGTGTCCGCGCACTGGTACAGGTCGGACACCAGCGGCGAGGCCAGCGCCGCCGCCGCGCGCGGGTCCGAACTGGCCGCGGGGCCCTCCTCGTTGGCCGAGCAGCTCGACTGCACCACCACCGGGAACTCGCCCTCGACCGGCTCGACCATGTACTCGATCGCCGCCACCGCGCGGTGGGTGAACGAGACCAGGCGCGTCGAGCTCACGCGGACGGCACGGCCGGTGGGGGACTCCCATTCCACCTCGCGGCGCAGCACGCCGTCGCGCAGGTCAAGGACCCGCTCGTGCGCGCGCAGGGTCCCGTAGCGCACGTCGAAGGGCTCGTCCTCCACCAGCAGCCGGATGAGCTTGCCGTTGGTGACGTTGACCACCGTCTGGCCGTCCTCGGGGTAGCCGAATCCGGCCTCGGCGTAGGGCAGCGGCCGGGTCTCGTAGAAGCCGCCGAGGTAGGTGCCGGGGATCCCGTAGGGCTCGCCCTCATCGAGGTTCCCGCGCAGGCCGATGTGCCCGTTGGCCAGCGCGAACACCGACTCGGTCTGGGCCAGGTTGTCCAGATGCAGCTCGGTTTCCCGGACCGCCCACGGCTTCGACGGGGAACGCCGGGTGCTCGATCACGACGCGTCGAGCAGTTCGTCGAGGTCCTGGACCACGACGCTCGGCGCCGTGGGACTTCAGCGCGTCAGCATGGCCATGGCCGATGCGGTCGACGCCGACGACGTACCCGAACTCGCCGTCGTGCCCGGCCTGAACCCCGGCCACCGCGTCCTCGAACACGGCAGCACGCGCAGGCGGGACGCCCAGGGCCCGGGCCCCGGCCAGGAACATGTCGGGCGCCGGCTTGCCCTTGAGGTGCTGCTCGTCGGCGATGTGGCCGTCGACGCGCGCCTCGAACAGGTCCTCGATGCCCGCGGCGACCAGCACGTCCTTGCAGTTGGCGCTGGAGGACACGACCGCCCGGCGCAGACCCGCGTCGCGGGCGGCCTTGGCGAAGCGCACCGAGCCCTCGTAGGGCTCGACCCCGTCCTCCTTGATGAGCTTGAGCACGAGGTCGTTCTTGCGGTTGCCGATCCCGCAGATCGTCTCCGCGTCGGGCGGGTCGTTGGGCGTCCCCTCGGGTAGCTCGATCCCGCGGGACTGCAAGGAACGAGCGCACGCCGTCGTAGCGGGGCTTGCCGTCGACGTACTCGTTGTAGTCCTCGCCGGTGTCGAACTCCTTGAACGGCTCGCCGGTCTTCTCGGAGCGTGCCTTGAGGTACTCGTCAAAGGTCTGCTTCCAGGCCCGGTCGTGGACCTTGGCGGTCTGGGTGAGGACCCCGTCGAGGTCGAAAAGGCACGCGGTCACCGCGTCAGGCAGCCCCAGCATGCGCCGAACCTTATCCCCCGCGGCCGGTCGGGCGCGTGAGTGTCTGGTGAAGACGCGGGGGCGCGCTCACGCCGCCGCGATCACCGCCACGGCCAGCAGGCAGACGACGTGAAAGCTCTGGTCCACCATCAGCCGCAGGCTGGGGGCGGGGTCGGGCGAGTGCTTGACCTGGTGCAGCCACACGGCGACGAACCGCCCGTCGTCGATGAACACGTGGGGCAGGGCGATGAGCACCGCGACCACCACGGCCCGGACCACGCCGCGGTCCACGCCGATCCACACGAGCACCGGCAGGTAGGGCAGCGTGTACGTGGTGGCGTGCGCCACCAGCGCCCGGCGGCCCTCCGGGTCGCCCAGGCCCCGCACCTTGGTGAGGGCCTGCCACTCGGTCTGGAGCAGAAGATCGCCCGCGAGGTGGCATACGAGGAAGGCCGCGAAGACGGCGGGCCAGCTCATATCGACCCGGGCCTCAGCGGTTCCCGCTCCTCACCGGCGGGATTGTAACCCCGGATTGCGGAGCGACAGTTCAGCCGCGGCCGCCCGTGAAACGGCCGCGGGCAGTCAGTCGCCGGGCGCGCCGTCAAGCAGCCGCGGCCGCCACCGTTCGTGCGAGGGGCGGCTCACGATCTCGGTGGCAAAGCGCGTCGCCGTCTCGATTGCCGCGGCCCAGTCGCCACCCCCGCTCAGCGCCGTGACCAGGCCCGCGTTGAAGGCGTCGCCGGCCCCGGTCGTGTCGGCGGCCACCGCCACCGCGGGCGCGCTGGCCGACAGCTGCGCCCCGTCGGGCCCGACCGCCAAGCATCCGCGGCCCCCGAGCTTGACCACCACCCAGCCCCCCGACGTCTCCTGGAGCGCGCGGGCGGCGACGACGACGTCGCCCTCATCGGCGATCGCGCGCGCCTCGGCCTCGTTGGGCAGGAACACGTCGACGCTCGAGAGCAGGCCGCGCACCTCGGCGCGCCGCGCCGGCGGAAAATCGTCGGGATCCCACGCGGTGTCGAAGAACGTGCGCCCACCGGCCCTATGGGTGGCGTCCAGCAGTCCACGGGCCGCCTCGCCCTGGAGCCCCGGCGTCACGCAGTAGTCGCACAGCAGCAGGTTCTCGCACGCCAGGGCGTCGGCCGGGATCATGTCGGGCGACCAGTCGGCGTTGACCCCGAGATGGGTGAGGAAGGTCCGGTCGCGCTCGTCGGACTCCAGGGCGACGGTGAGGCCCGGTGGGTCGCCCCGGCAGCACCGCCAGCTCGTCGGTGAGACCGGCCTCGGTGAGCTCCTGGCGCATCCACTCGCCGAGGCGATCCTCGCCCACACAGCCCATCAGCCGCACCGGCAGGCCCGTCTCGACGAACGCGAGCGCGGCGTTGGCCCCGGCCCCGCCGACGCGGATGCTCGTCTCCTCGGTGAGCCGTGTGGCGCCCGGGGGCGGCAGTTCGGTCACAGGTCGGATGACCACGTCGGCCTGGACGCCCCCGATCACGGTCACGCCGGCCCGGCTGCGGGAGGAGGCGGAGCTCATGCCACCTTGGTGTCGTCCTGGTGGCGGCGCAGCTCGCCGATGGTCAGGCCGCGGCGGGACGCCACCTCGTCGACGAGCAGCTGGACGGGGAGGATCTGCAGGATCGCGGCGGCGACCGGCGGCACCTCCGGGAGCTGGAAGTCCGCGTCGGGCGCTGTCACTCACAAGGGCCACCCTGGCCCCGAAGGACGCCATCGCCTCGGCCAGGGCGCGCTCGCGCGCGCGACCGAACACGACCGCTCCGAACCCCTCCGCCACGGCCTCCAGCGGCCCGTGGAGGTACTCGCGCGTCTCCATGGCCGTCGCAGGGAGCCGCAGTGCCTCGCGCGCCAGCAGGGCGGTCTCCCGCGCCGAGGCCAGTCCCGGCCCGCCGCCCACCGCCTCCAGCACGCTCACGCCGGCGAAGTCCATGGCCAGGGCGGCCGCCGGCGCGGCGCTTGCCTCCAGCACGCCCTCCGCAAGCGATGGCAGCACCCGCCACACCGATTCGGTGATGCCCAGCAGCGCGTCGCAGAACATGCCCAGGGCCTGAAGCGTCGCGGTGTAGGACAGCGTGGCCACGGGCGTGTCGGGCTCGGGGCCCAGCGGCAGCCAGGCCTCCGAGGCACGCACCAGCGGGCTGTCGCCCTGGGCCGAGATGGCGATCATCGGGACGCCGTCGATCTGCTCCAGCGCAGCGACGGTCTCGGCGCTGGCGCCCGACTGCGACACCAGCACGAACGCGTCGGCGAGCTGACGGGCGCCAGGATCGTCCAGCTCCGTCGCCTGCAACGCGAATGCCCGGCGCCCGGCGGCCCGCAGGGCCAGCACGGACGGCACCAGCGCGTGGGCGCTGGCCCCGATGCCCGCGAAGACGATCGTGCCGCGCCGCAGGCGCTCCAGGTCAACCTCGGCGATGGCGCCGTGGAATGCCTGTGCCGCCGCGGCCAGGTTCGCGGGCTGCCGGCCGACGGCCTCGCGCCACTCGCTCATCCCTTCACCGCCCCCGAGGCCAACCCGCCGACGATGTAGCGCTGGAACACGACCGCGATGAGCACCGGCGGGATCGCCGCCAGGATGCCGCCCGCGGCCTGCAGCCCGAAGTCCGTGGTGTAGCGCCCGGTGAACTCGGCGATCGCCACCGGGATCGTCTTGGCGGCGGTGGTGGAGGTGAAGATGAGCGCGTAGAGGAACTCGTCCCACGCGATGAGGAAGGCGAACAGCATCGTGGAGAGCAGCCCCGGCCGCGCCAGCGGCAGGATCACCCGGAACAGCGCGCCGATCCGGGTGCACCCATCGATCCGCGCGGCGTCCTCGAGTTCGCGCGGGATCGTCAGGAAGTAGTTGCCCATGATCCACAGCACGAACGGCGTCGCGAACGTGCAGTACACGATGATCAGCCCGATCCGCGTGTTGAGCAGGTGCAGCCGGACCATGATCAGGTACAGCGGGATCACCAGGGCGATGGGCGGCACCATGTACGTGGAGAGGAACAGCAGCAGCGAGGCCCGCTGCCCGCGGAAGCGCAGCCGGGCGAAGGCGTAGGCGCCGAACACGCCGACGGTGATCGAGATGGCCACCGTGGAGGTCGCGATGATCAGGCTGTTGACCAGCGACGCCCGGAAGTTGGCAAAGATCGTCCCGCTCGAGGAGGTGAAGATCTGCGAGTACCGGCTGAAGGAGAGGTGGCTGGGGATCCAGCTCGAGGGGGATCTTCAACAGGTCGGCCTGGGAGGACAGGCTGGCGATGACCAGCCACGCGAAGGGGGCCAGGATGGCCAGCGACACGAGCGAGCGCGGCGGCGTGGATGAAGATCCGGTAGCGGAGAGAGTCGCGCATCACGCCATCGCGTAGTTGTCGGAGCGCAGCAGCCGGATGTAGACGATCGCCAGCACCATGATGAAGACGACGATCAGGTAGGCGAGCGCCGACCCATAGCCGAAGAACTCGTCCGAGAAGGCCCGCTGGTAGGTGTAGAAGGCGATGCTCTGGGTGCCGTTGGCGGGCCCGCCCCCGGTCATCACGTAGATGATGTCGAAGACCTTGAAGGCCTCGATCGTGCGCAGGACGAGCACCACTACGATCACCGGTCGCAGCAGCGGCAGCGTGATGTGCACGAAGCGCCCCACCGGCCGTAACCGTCAACGCGCGCCGCTTCGTAGAGATCACGCGGGATCGTGGTCAGCCCGGCGAGCAGGAAGAAGGCCACGAGCGAGGTGTTCTTCCACACGTCGGCCCACACGACGATGTTCAGCGCGGCGAACGGCGAGCTCAGGAACGCGTGGTAGGAGGTGGTGATGCCCAACTGGGTCAGCGCGGCGTTGACCACCCCGTACTGGGCGTTGAAGAAGTAGCGCCACATGGCGCCGTTGACGATCGTCGGCAGCGCCCAGGGGAGCACCACGATCGTCCGAAACAGCCAGCGCCCGCGCAGCGGCGCGTAGAGCAGGAGCGCGATCCCCATCCCGAGCACCAGCTCGAAGCCTGTGGAGACGAACGTGAAGTACGCGGTGCGCTCGATCGCGGCCCAGAAATCCGACTGCTGCAACGCGTACTTGTAGTTGTCGAGCCCGACCCACGGGAAGTGCCCGGGGAACGGCGTGTTGACCGCGAACAGCGACGTGTACAGCGTGCGCAGGATCGGATAGACGACGATCCCGAAGACGACCACGATGCTCGGCGCCAGCAGCGCGAGTGCGAAACGGCCCTCGCGCGATCGGGCACGCCAGCTGGTGCCACCGGCCTGGGGGAGAGAGGAGCTGGCCGGCGGCACCTGCGTCGCGGTATCGGTCACCGTGGCCCCTCTCGCAAATACGTTCGCATTCGAGGCCCGCCCGGCGGCGCCAAGCGTTGTCCTCGGACCCTCGTGTAGCAGGGCTACACGTCGGGTCCTGCGTCCTCGCTTGGCATCCACCGGTCGCACCTCTCGGTGCGAAGGTATTCACGAGAGTGACCACTTGCGGATCATGCAGCGTCCCGTGGACACGGAGCCCCCGGCACGATCAGGCGGGCGGCCCGCTCGAGCTGAACGCGGCGGCCGCCGCGGTGAGCGCGGCCTGGGGCGACTTCTTGCCCAGTAGCGCGTCCTGGATCTGGACCTGCAGCGCCTGCGAGGCGGCGTTGTAGTTGGCCACCTGGGGGCGCAGGATCATGTTGGGCAGCTGGGTCTTGGCCACCGATACGAGCTGCTTTCCGGCCTTCTTGACCACCGCGGGATCGGTGTAGGACGCCGACCAGATCGGCAGCGAGTCGGCGACGTACTGGTTCTGCACACCCTGGCTGGTGATGAACTTCACGTACTCCCAGGCCTCGGTGGGGTGCTTGGTGCCGCTGGTGAGCATCACCGGCTGGCCGCCGTTGCAGCCCGGCGCGGCGCCGCCCGCGGTGGCCGCGGGCGTGTGCAGGATCATCACGTCGTCCTTGCTCACCTGGCTCTGCGTGGGATCCAGCGATGCCGCCAGCTGGAAGGTCCAGTTGAGGTTCATCGCGATCTTGCCCTGGGCGAACGCCTTGAGCACGTCCTCCTCCAGAGAGCTCGTGGAGGCCGGATCCGCCAGGCCCTGGTCAAGCAGCATCTTCATGAATTCCAGCGCCTGCAGGCCGCCGCCCGACTGGAAGGCCGGCTTGCCCGAGCTGTCCAGGAACTTGCCGCCGAAGGCCCCGAGCAGCTGCGCGTAGTCGCAGACCACGGCCTCGGCCTGGGACCAGCTGCCCAGCCACGGGTACTTGACCAGCCCCTTGCTCTTGATCTGCTTGAGCGCGGCCACCACGCCGTCCCACGTGTGCAGCGACGCGGGGTTGACCCCCGCCTTCTTCAGCATCGACCCGTTGGCGTACATGTACTTGGTGTCCAGGATCCACGGCATCCCGTAGTACTTGCTCTTGTAGTCGGCCATGACCAGGGCGCCGGGGAAGATCTGGTTGGTGGGCAGCGAGTTGACGTCTGAGCTGATGTCCTTGACGATCCCCTTGGAGCCGAACTCGGCGGGCCAGATGCAGTCGCCGAGCACGACGTCATAGGTTCCGGCCGGTGCGGCGGCGACGATCTTGTCGTGCAGAGCCTCGTAGGCGACCAGCGTGTTGTTGACCTTGATGTGGGGGTTGGCCTGTTCGAAGAGCTTCGTCATTCCCGCCAGGTCCGATGCGCTGTAACCCGCCTGCTGCTGGAAGAGGTTGTTGAGGGTGACGGTGCCCTGGGAGCCCGTCGCCGCGGCGCTGCTGGTGGCAGCGCTCGAGCTGGCGCCGCCGGCGGCGGAGCTCGAACTCGAGCTGGAGCCCCCGCAGGCGGCCAGATACAGCCCCATGCCCGCGGTCGCGGTGGTCGTGATGAAGCCGCGGCGCGTCGTCCGCTTCTGCTCGTGAGACATCTGGGCTCTCCTCATACCAGCAAGCCGGCTTTTGTAAGAAGCTTGATCTAACGACCATACAATTCGTATTCTGAGGCGTCAAGACGCTCAGATCATTCGTAAGGAATCCTTGACAATGGCGGATCGCGACGTGGACAGCTCATCGTCGGCAGCTCAGGCGGGCCCCCCGGACTCACGGCTGGGCCTGCTGCGCGAGCTCGGCGAACAGGCGGTGCTGGAGGCGATCTTCCGTCGCGGCCCGGTCACCCGACCGGAGATCGCCTCGGCCACGGGGCTGTCGAAGCCGACGGTGGGCGCCGCCGTCGGCCGCCTGGAGCAGGCCGGGATGATCTCGGCCGTCGGTCCCCAGCACGGCCGGCGCGGGCGCAGCCCCATCGCCTACGTCGTCCGCGACAGCGCGGGCTTCGTCGTGGGTCTCGACCTCGGCGGTACCAACATCCGCGCCGGCGCCGCCGACGTGTTCGGCGAGATGATCTACGACGAGCTCGAGCCGACCACCAAGGCGGGCGGCCGGGGGCTCGCCGCCCAGATCGCCGCTGTCGCGGTCCGCGCCGTCGAGCGAGGGCGCGCCACCCACGACCGCCTGCTCGCCATCGCCATCTCCACCCCGGGCGTCGTGGATCGTGAGACCGGGCGGGTCCGCCTGGCCTACAACCTGTCCCCGGACGGCACTTTGGATCCGCTCAGCGCGGTCGGCACGCGCTTCGGGGTCCCCGTCCTCATCGACAACAACATCAACCTGGCCGCGCTGGGCGAGAAGTCGTTCGGGCTGGCCCGGGGCGTGTCGACGATGGTCTTCATCGGGATCGGCGCCGGCGTGGGGATGGGGATCATCATGCACGACGAGCTCGTCCGTGGCGCCCACGGGGCGGCGGGCGAGATCGCCTACCTGCCGCTCGTCGGGGACCCCTTCGACCCCCGGCACAAGCTGCACGGTGGATTGGAGGACGAGATCGGGGCGGCGGGCGTGCTCGCCGGCTTCGCCGCTCGGGCGCCGGGCCGGTCCGGTGAGGTTGCCACCGCCGCCGACGTGTTCGAGCTGGCTCGCGGCGGTGATGGCGACGCCGGGGCGGTGGTGGAGCACATCGCCGCGCGCCTGGGCTCAGCCATTGCCACCGTCTGCGCGATCCTGGATCCGGAGCTCGTCGTGCTCGGTGGCGGCATCGGCTCCAGTCCACTGCTGCTGCGGCCCGTCCGCGGCGCTGCCGCCGCCCTCGTCCCCCTCACGGCGCGGATCGAGACCAGCCTGCTCGGCGACCAGGCGGCTCTGCGCGGGGCGATCGCCTTCGCCCTGCACGCCGCGCGCAGCCAGCTCATCCCCCAGGGCAGCGCCGCCCGGCGCGCCGAGCTCATCCGCTAGCCATCCAGACCGCAGAGGAGAGACCCGCATGGCCGCGATCGAGATCCAGGATGTGAGCAAGCGCTACCGCGACGGGACCGTGGCGGTGCACGACCTCAGCCTGCAGATCGCCGACGGCGAGTTCACCGTCCTGGTCGGCCCCTCCGGGTGCGGCAAGACGACGTTGCTGCGGATGATCGCCGGGCTGGAGGAGATCAGCGCGGGCACGATCTCGATCGGCGACCGCGTGGTCAACGATCTCACCCCCAGGGATCGCGACATCGCCATGGTCTTCCAGAACTACGCGCTCTATCCGCACATGACGGTCGCCAAGAACATGGGCTTCGCGTTGCGCCGCGCGAAGGTCCCCGCCGAGGAGATCCGCAGCAAGGTCCAGCACGCCGCGGACCTGTTGGGCATCGCCGATCAGCTCGAGCGCAAGCCGGGCAACCTCTCCGGCGGCCAGCGCCAGCGGGTGGCGATGGGCCGCGCGATCGTGCGCGACCCCCAGGCCTTTCTCATGGACGAGCCCCTCTCCAACCTCGACGCCAAGCTCCGCATCCAGATGCGGTCCGAGATCACGCGCATCCAGCGCCGGCTGCACACCACCACGGTATACGTCACCCACGACCAGACCGAGGCGATGACGCTCGGCGACCGGCTGGCGGTGATGCGCGACGGTGTCATCCAGCAGCTCGGGGCCCCGGCCGAGCTCTACGACCGTCCCGCAGAACCTGTTCGTCGCGGGCTTCATCGGGTCGCCCGCGATGAACTTCCTCATCGGCGAGATCGCCGACGGGACGATCACCTCTCCGCTGGGCACGATCGCATTGGCCGACCTCGGAGACGCGGCGGGCGCGGCGCACTCCGGCCGGGTGGTGCTCGGCGTGCGCCCCGAGAGCTTCGAGGACGCGGCCATGGTCGGCGAGCGCCACGGGCAGGTGGAGGTCAGCGCGACCGTGGACATGCTGGAGTCCACCGGATCCGACGTCTATGCCCACCTGTCGCTCAACGGTCACGGGTGGGCGGGGTCCGCTGCCGCGGAGGAGCCGCTGCTGCGCGAGTTGGCTCAGGCCACGGCATCGGAGGACGCCGAGGTGACGCTCGCCACCGGGTCGGAGCTGATCGCCCGCGTCGGGGTGTCGAACTCGCTGGCCGAGGGCCAGGAGGGGCGGCTGTTCGTCGACGCCCGGCGGCTCCACCTCTTCGATCCCGCGACCGGACAGCGCATCTCGGCTTGACGGCGACCGAGAGCTGAGCGCCGCGTGCTCGCGATTCTCGGCGGGGCCGGTGCCGCATGCGCATGGGCGGTCTCGATCCTATGCTCGTCGCGCTCCAGCCGGCTGATCGACCCGATGGCCGTCGTGGCCTGGGTGATGCTCGTCGGCCTGGTCGTCACGGTCCCGCTCGCCGCCGTGGCGGGCGTGCCGCCGAACCTGCACGGCACCGCGCTCGTCTGGCTCATCGTCTCCGGCGCCGGAAACGTGTGCGGGCTGGTCATGAACTACTACGCCCTGCGCATCGGCCAGGTGTCCCTGGTGGCGCCGATCATCTCCACCGAGGGCGCGATCGCCGCCCTCATCTCGGTGATCGCGGGAGCCAGCCTGGCCGTGTCGGTGGCCGTCGCTCTGTTCGTGATCGTCTCCGGCGTTGCCCTCGCCTCGGTGCCCGCCCCCGACGCCGCCGTCGAGGAGGCCGTGCACCACCCGAGGGTGGTGCTGCTCGCCATCGGCGCGACGCTGGCCTTCGGGACCAGCCTGTACGCCACCGGCCGGGCCGCCGCCGTGTTGCCGGCGGCGTGGGTGGTGCTGTCGGCGCGGCTGATCGGCGCCATCGCCCTGGCCCTGCCGCTCGCCCTCACGGGGCGCCTGCGCCTGACCTCGACGGCGGTGCCGTTCCTCGTCGCCTCCGGGCTGGCCGAGGTGGCGGGGTTCTTCTCCTTCACCTGGGGTTCGCGCCACGGGCTGGCCATCGCCGCGGTGCTCTCCTCGCAGTTCGCCGTGGTCGCGCTCGCGGTGTCCTACGTGCTCTTCGGCGAGCGGCTGAGCCGGGTCCAACTGGCCGGCGTGGCGTGCGTGGTCATCGGTGTGGCGGCCCTCGGCGTTCTGCGCGCCTGACCGCGGCCCGGCGGGGCTCATTTGGCGGATGCTTTACGAATGCTGCCCGGCAACATTCTCTTGACAGCGGCTATACGGTGTCTTTCGGGAGGAGATCTAATGAATGCACTGAGCCGTTGTCTGCGTGTCCGCCCCGTGCTGTTGCCGCTGCTGCTGGCGGCGGCCGCCGCCCTGGTCCTGCTGGCCCGCCCGCCGGTCGCCGGCGCCGCCACGCAGACCCTCGGCCTCAGCGGGTGGCAGGTGCAGAGCAGCCGCGTGGCGCCGGGCAACGACGGCGCCGCCGTGTCGCGCCCCGGCTTTGCCGCCAGAGGCTGGCTGAAGGTGAGACCCGACGACGGTGGGGCGCCCGGCACCGAGGTGGAGGCGCTTCTCCAGAACGGCCGTTGCCGCAACGTCTTCTTCGCCACCAACCTCAAGCGATGCTTTGGCTACATGAAGTCGGTCGGCGCCGACACCATCCCGCGGTTCGCCGTGCCGTGGTGGTTTCGCACCGCCTTTCTCGCACGCGCCGGGCCGCGCACACGAGCCTCGTCGTCAACGGCGTCGTCGGCGAGGCCGATCTGTGGTTCAACGGCCACGAGGTCGCGGGTCACCGCACGCTGCAGGGCGCCTACACCCAGTACGTCTACGACGTGTCCCGGCTCGTGCATCCCGGCGCCAATGCGCTCGCCCTCCGCCTCTACCCCAACGACCCGGGCACGATGTTCACGCTGGACAACGTCGACTGGACCCAGATCCCGCCCGACAACAACACCGGCATCCAGTTCCCCGTCCAGCTGCACACCTCCGCCGCGCTGGCCATCTCTGACGCCCACGTCGTCGAGCACAACGCGCCGCACGTGACGAGCTCGGCGCTGACCCTGCGCGCCCAGGTGACGAACACCACCGGGCGCTCGCAGCCCGGCGTGCTCAGCGCGCACATCACGCCCCCATCCGGTCCGCCCATCGCCATCACCCAGCGCGGTGACCGTTCCCGGCCCACTCCACCCGGACGGTGTCGCTCACGCCCCGCGCGGTTTCACGAACTACGCATCAACCACCCCCAGGTGTGGTGGCCGTATCAGATGGGCGCGCAGCCGCTCTACGGCTTGACGATGAGCGTCGGGCCCCCGCGACCGGCACGGCGCGCAGGACTCCGAATCGGAGACGTTCGGCATCCGCACCATCACCACCCGCCTGATCGGCGCCTCGCCGATCGCGCCGCACGGCTCGCGCCAGTTCCTGGTCAACGGCAGGCCCATCCTGTTCCGTGGCGGCGGCTGGTCGGAGAACCTGTTCCTGCACTATTCCGCCGCGGACACCGCCAATCAGATCGCGCTGATCAAGAATCTCGGCCTCAACGGCATCCGCACCGAGGGCAAGGAGATGCCCGGCGATTTCTACGAGCAGATGGACCGCGCGGGCATCCTCGTCGACGCCGGCTTCCAGTGCTGCGACGCCTGGCAGCTACCCGACAACGGCAAGGGCGTCACCGCCGACGACTACCGGGTGCTCGCCAACTCGGCGCTCGCCATCGGCCGCCGGCTGCGCAACCACCCGAGCATCCTCAACTTCAGCTGGTCAGACAACAATCCCATCCCGCGCCAGGCGGCGGTCTCGATCGCCGCCTTCAAGCGCGCCGACTTCCAGGAGCCGCTCATCGCCTCCGCCGAGTACAAGAGCGCTCACGGGCTCCCGTCCTCTGGGGAGAAGGAGGGCCCGTACGACTGGGTCCCGCCCTCCTACTGGTACGACACCACCCACTACTCCAAGGACGACAGCAGCAGGACCAACGTCGGCGGCGCCTGGGCCTTTGACTCAGAGGCAGGCGAGGGCGCCACCATCCCCACGCTCGACTCGATCGACCGCTTCCTCTCGCCCTTCGAGCAGACCCAGCTCTGGAAGGCGCCTGACTACAACCAGTACCACCTCAACTACGAGCCGGATCTGCCCGGGCCGTCCAACGGCGGGTACTCGTTCGGGACCCTGCACGACCTCGATCGGGCGATGAAGGCCCGCTACGGCTCGTGGTCGAGCCTCTCGCAGTACGTCCAGGAGGCCCAGCTCCAGAACTACGAGACCCAGCGCGCCGAGTTCGAGGCCTACGTCGACCACTCCTCGCGGGCCAAGGCGCCCTCGACGGGGATCGTCTACTGGCAGCTCAACAAGGGGTGGCCGACGCTGCTGTGGGACCTCTACAACAATGACTACGACCAGGCCGGCAGCTACTTCGGCGCCCAGGAGGCCAACAAGCCGCTGCACGTCCTCTACGCCTACGGGCCGGGCACGGTGTCGGTGGCCAACCTCACCGGGGCGTCCGTGACCGGCCTCTCGGTGCAGAGCCGCGTGTTCTCGGTGGCGGGCCAGCTCCTCAACGACACGACCGCGTCCGGTGTCACCGTGGGCTCCGGGCGGGTGCGCGAGGACCTGCTGCGCCCCGCCGTCCCCGCCGCGACCCACCCGCCGGCCAAGGCGCAGACCTACTTCGTCGAGTTGCTCCTGCGCCGCGGCGGGCAGGTGGTGGACCGCAACGTGTACTGGCTCTCGACGCAGCACGACGTCGTTGACTGGAAGAAGACCATCGGCCAGCCGCAGGCGACGATGACCTCGTTCGCCAACCTGCGCGGCCTGCGCACACTCGCCCCGGCGCAGGTGGGCGTCACCGCGCACACCACTGCTGACGGCGGCGACGACGTCACCGACGTGACGATCGCCAACACCTCCACCACGCCGGCGCCCGCCTTCTTCCTACGCGCCGATGTCCGGCGCGGGAACGCTGCCGGAGCGCCGGCGGCGGGTGACAACGAGGTGCTGCCGGCGCTGTGGTCAGACAACGACATCACCCTGTGGCCCGGGGAGTCCGAGACGCTGCACGTCCGCTACGCGCGCAGCGCCCTGCACGGCGCCGCCCCGGTGATCACGGTGTCGGGCGTCAACGTCGCCGCCCGGCACGTCCCGGCCGGCTGACCCCACTGGCGGGCAATCCCCATGCCCGGGGCGGGCGATCCCCGGCCGTGGGCGACCCATCATTTAGATCTCTTCCAGATCTTGAGCGATTCCAGATAAGTGATACGTTGGGGCGGTGAGCCCCGAGGGATGGAGCGACGTCGCCACGGCCCTGCGCGCAGGCCGGCCTGCGCGTCACGGCGCCGCGAGTCGCGGTCCTGTCCGAACTACGCGTCGGTCAGCACCTGACCGCCGACCAGGTCGCCGTCGGCCGTGCGCGGCCGGGTGGGACCGATCTCGACCCAGGCCGTCTACGACGTCCTCGCCGCCCTGACCCGGGCGGGCCTGCTGCGGCGGATCGAGCCGGCCGGGAGCGCGACGCGTTACGAGACGCGCGTAGGGGATAACCATCACCACGTGGTCTGTCGCGGCTGCGGCGCGATCGCGGACGTCGACTGCGCGGTCGGCGAGCCGCCGTGCCTGTACGCCGCCGGACGCCGGCGGCTTCGTCGTCGACGAGGCCGAGATCACGTTCTGGGGCCTGTGCCCCGCCTGCCAGACCGACGTCCAAACCCGAACCCGAGTTCAAGGAGAGCTAGATGAGCGACAAGCGCCCACATACCACAACCGACGGCGGCAGTCCCGGTCGCCAGCGACGAGTTCTCGCTGACCGTCGGCCCTGACGGCCCGATCCTGCTCCAGGACCAGTACCTGATCGAGCAGATGGCCAACTTCAACCGCGAGCGGATCCCCGAGCGCCAGCCTCACGCCAAGGGCGCCGGCGCGTTCGGCGTGTTCGAGACGACCGAGGACGTGAGCGCCTACACCCGGGCTGCGCTGTTCCAGCCGGGCGTCAAGACCGAGATGCTCGCTCGCTTCTCGACCGTGGCCGGCGAGAGCGGCAGCCCCGACACCTGGCGCGACCCCCGCGGCTTCGCGCTGAAGTTCTACACGCCCGAGGGCAACTACGACATGGTCGGCAACAACACGCCGGTCTTCTTCCTGCGCGACCCGATGAAGTTCCAGCACTTCATCCGCAGCCAGAAGCGCCGCGCCGACAACGGCCTGCGCGACCACGACATGCAGTGGGACTTCTGGACGCTCTCACCCGAGTCCGCCCACCAGGTCACCTGGCTGATGGGTGACCGCGGCATCCCCAAGACGTGGCGCCACATGAACGGCTACTCGAGCCACACCTACATGTGGGTCAACGCCGGCGGCGACAAGTTCTGGGTCAAGTACCACTTCAAGACCGACCAGGGCATCGAGTTCCTCACCCAGGAGGACGCCGACCGGATCGCCGGCGAGAACGCCGACTACCACCGGCAGGACCTGTTCGAGGCGATCCGCGACGGCGACTTCCCGAGCTGGACGCTGCACATGCAGATCATGCCGTTCGAGGAGGCCAAGACCTACCGCTTCAACCCGTTCGACCTGACCAAGGTCTGGCCGCACGGCGACTATCCGCTGATCAAGGTCGGGACGATGACGCTCAACCGCAACGTCACCGACTTCCACACCGAGATGGAGCAGGCCGCGTTCGAGCCCAACAACCTCGTGCCCGGCATCGGGCTGAGCCCGGACAAGATGCTGCTCGCGCGCGGGTTCTCCTACGCCGACGCGCACCGTGCCCGGCTCGGGGTCAACTACAAGCAGATCCCGGTCAATGCGGCCAAGGAGGCCGAGGTCCACAGCTACAGCAAGGACGGCGTGGGGCGCACGGTCAACGTCAAGGACCCGGTGTACGCGCCCAACTCCTACGGCGGCCCGGCGGCCGACCCGTCGCGGACCGACGACGCGGGGCTGTGGGCGGCCGACGGCGACATGGTCCGCTCGGCCTACACGCCGCGGGCCGACGATGACGACTTCGGTCAGGCCGGCACGATGGTCCGCGAGGTGCTCGACGACGACGCGCGCGAGCGGCTGGTCTCAAACGTCGCCGGCCACCTCTCCGACGGCGTCTCCGACGCAGGTGCTGGCGCGCGCGTTCGAGTACTGGAAGAACATCGACGCAGGAGCTCGGCGAGAGGATCGAGCAGGCCGTCGGCGCGAGCGTCGGCGCCTGACCCACGGAGCTAGGCGGGGCGCGTCCTCGACGTCGCGGGGCGCGCTCGGCGCGTCTGGCTAGTCGGATCCCGGTCGTCGAGCGTCGTCGCTCGGCGTCGAGCGATCCGGCGGGCTGCAGGCGCTCGACCGCCTGGGTGAGGCGCTCGAGCACCTCGAAGATCTCGTCGCGGTCGGCCTTCTGGTCGACCGCCAGGCGCACCGCCGCGATCTCGCGCGCCAGGTACTCGGTCTCGGCCAGCGAGCGGGCGTTGGTGTCGCGGTCGCGCTCGACCTCGGCCTTGTCGCGGTCGGCCTGGCGGTTCTGGGCCAGCAGGATCAGCGGCGCGGCGTAGGCGGCCTGGGTGGAGAACGCCAGGTTGAGCAGGATGAACGGGTACGGATCGAAGCTTGCAGCGCCACGACCGACGACGTTGAGCACGATCCAGATGATCACGATGATCGTCTGGCCGATGAGGTAGCGCGGCGTGCCGAAGAACCGCGCCAGCCGCTCGGCGAGCGCGCCGAACTGGTCGGGGTCGTAGACGGGGCCGCCCGGCGGTGCCCTTGCGGCTTGCGAGAGGTCGTCGCCGCGGGCCATCAGCGCGCTCTCCGTCAGCGCGTCGACGCGCCAGTCGCGCGGGCAGCAGCCGGTCGAGCACGTCGTCGATCGTCACCGCGCCGACCAGCCGATGGGCCTCGTCGATGACCGCCAGCGAGACGACGTCGTAGGCGGCGAGCTGCACCGCCACCTCGCGATCGGCTCAGGCTCTCCTCGACCGGCTCGACGTCCTCGTCGATGCACCGGCCCAGCGGCTTCTCGGCGCCTCGCGCAGCAGCCGCTGGATGCCGACGTTGCCGATGTAGCGGCCGGTCGGGGTCTCCAGCGGCGGGCGGCAGACGAACACGGCCGCGGCCAGCGGCACCGGCAGGTTGGGGTCGCGCACGCGGGCCAGCGCCTCGGCGACCGTCGTGTCCGGGCCAGGATCACCGGCTCGGGGGTCATCAGCCCGCCGGCGGTGTCGGGCTGGTAGGTGAGCAGCCGGCGGACCGGCTCGGCCTCCTCGGGATCCATGGCGTGCAGCAGCTCGGCCTGGCGGCCGGCCGAGAACTCGGCGAGCAGGTCGGCGGCGTCGTCGGCGTCCATCTCGTCGAGCACGCGGGCCAGCCGCTCGATGTCGAGACCCTCGATGAGCCGGACCTGCTCGTCCTCGGACATCTCCTCCAGCAGGTCGGCGAAGCGATCGTCCTCGAGCTCGGCGGCCAGGACGCGCCGGCGGCTCAGCGGCAGGCGCCGGATCGCCGCCGCCATCTCGGCCGGGTGCAGGCCGCCCAGTTCGGCGGCCTGGCGGTCGACCGGCCGCTCGGAGGCGAACAGCTCGCCCGCCTCGGACCAATCGATGACGTCGGGCGCGCGCCGCAGGCCCGGGCACGCCGGCCGCCCGCCGCGCCAGGGCGACCGTGGCGACCTCCCAGCCGTCGTGATCGGGCGCCTCGATCAGGCCGACGTCGACGACCCGCGCGCCCTTGAAGCGCTTGCCCAACAGCTCGCCGGCGAGCAGCCGCTCGCCCTCGCGCAGCACGAACTGGCGCATGTTGACCGACCCGCGCCGCAGGCGGGCGCCGTCGGAGCCGATCTCGCCCGACGCGGCCGATGCCGACGAACACGCGCCGCCGCTGGACGGCCACCACGAAGCCGTTGACCCGCGGAGGCTTGGAGCCCAGGTCGACGACCGCGTCGGCGATGCGGCCGACCTCGGCGCCGTCGGCTCCCAGCAGCGGCAGCCGCGTCAGTCGCGTGAGGTAGATGATGCGCCGTTCCATTGAAGGTGATCGTACCCCGCAGCGTCGGGCTCATCCCTTTAGTGCAAGGGGATATCCACGCCCCGCTCCGCCTCGGGACGAGGCCCGAAGATCCGCCGCTCGGACTCGGCGATGGCCAGGTCGTTGATGCTGGCCTCCCGCCGGCGCATGAGGCCGTGCTCGTCGAACTCCCACAGCTCATTGCCGTAGCTGCGCCACCACTGACCGTCGCGGTCGTGGCTCTCGTACTGGAAGCGCACGGCGATCCGGTTGCCGTCGAACGTCCACAGGCTCTTGCGCAGCGCGTAGTCGAGCTCGCGCTCCCATTTCTCGGTCAGGAAGGCGACGATGTCGGCCCGGCCGGTGACGAACCGGTCACGGTTGCGCCACTCCGAGTCCTCCGTATAGGCGCCGGCCACGCGCTCCGGGTCCCGGGTGTTCCAGGCGTCCTCGGCGGCCTGCACCTTCTGTGCGGCCGTCTCGGCGGTGAACGGGGGCAGTGGCGGTCGGTCGGCCATGGGTCCTCCTCGGTGGTGGGTAGGGTGAATCATGCAATGAAGATCATCTACACCCAGACCGACGAGGCGCCGGCGCTGGCCACCCAGTCGCTGCTGCCGATCGTCGAGGCCTTCGCCGGCGTCGCCGGAGTCGAGGTGGAGCTGCGCGACATCTCGCTCGCCGGGCGCATCCTGGCCCAGTTCCCCGACCGCCTCAACGGTGACCGCAGCGTCTCCGACGACCTCGCCGAGCTCGGCGAGCTGGCCAAGACGCCCGAGGCCAACATCATCAAGCTCCCCAACATCAGCGCCTCGGTGCCCCAGCTGCGCGCGGCGATCGCCGAGCTGCAGGCCCAGGGCTACGACATCCCGGACTACCCGACGATCCCGCCGACGACGAGCAGCGCGACATCCGCGAGCGCTATGACCGCGTCAAGGGCAGCGCCGTCAACCCGGTGCTGCGCGAGGGCAACTCCGACCGCCGCGCGCCGGACTCGGTCAAGGCCTACGCCCGCCACCACCCGCACTCGATGGGCGCGTGGTCCTCTGACTCGCGGTCACACGTCTCGACGATGAGCGACGGCGACTTCCGCTCCACCGAGCAGTCGGTCACCGTGGCCGATGAGGCGGCACCGTCCGCATCGAGCACGTCTCCGCCGACGGCGACGTCACCGTGCTCAAGCCGGACTTCCCGGTGCTCGCCGGCGAGGTCGTCGACGCCGCCGTGATGCGCCGCGCCGCGCTGGATGCGTTCCTGGCCGAGCAGGTGGCCGAGGCCAAGGAGCAGGGCGTCCTCTTCTCGGTGCACCTGAAGGCGACGATGATGAAGGTGTCAGACCCGATCATCTTCGGCCACGCCGTGCGCGCCTACTTCCCCGCCGTGTTCGCCGAGCACGGCGACGCGCTCGCCGCCGCCGACGTCAGCGCCAACGACGGGATGGGCGCGCTGCTCAAGGCGCTCGAGCGCGTGCCCGACGGACGAGCGCGCCGCCATCACCGAGGCCATCGAGGCCGCCTACCGCGACGGGCCCGGCCTGGCCATGGTCGACTCCGACCGCGGGATCACCAACCTCCACGTGCCCTCCGACGTGATCATCGACGCGTCGATGCCGGCCGCGATCCGCACCTCGGGCCAGATGTGGAACCGCGACGGCGAGCTGCAGGACACCAAGTTCGTGATCCCCGACCACTCCTACGCCGACCTCTACGCCGAGACCGTCGACGACTGTCGCGAGCACGGCGCGTTCGATCCCGGCGACGATGGGCACCACGCCCAACGTCGGGCTCATGGCGCAGAAGGCCGAGGAGTACGGCTCGCACGACAAGACGTTCGAGATCTCGGCGCCGGGCACGGTGCGGGTCGGTGGACGGCGACGGTGAGACGCTGCTCGTAGCACGAGGTTGCGGCGGGCGACATCTGGCGGATGTGCCAGACCAAGGACGCCGCCGATCCGCGACTGGGTCGGGCTCGCCGTCCGCCGCGCCCGGGACTCGACACCGGCTGCGCCCGCGGTGTTCTGGCTCGACGAGACGCGCGCCCACGACGCCCAGCTGCTGGCCAAGGTCCGCGCGGAGCTCGACGCGCTGGACACCGACGGGCTGGACATCCGAGATCATGGACGTGGCGCAGGCCACCCGCTTCACGCTGGCCCGCGCCCGCGCCGGCGAGAACACGATCAGCGTCACCGGCAACGTCCTGCGCGACTACCTCACCGACCTGTTCCCCATCCTCGAGCTGGGCACGAGCGCCAAGATGCTGTCGATCGTCCCGCTGATGGATGGCGGCGGCCTGTTCGAGACCGGGCGCCGGCGGCTCTGCGCCCAAGCACGTGCAGCAATTCGAGCGCGAGAACCATCTGCGCTGGGACTCGCTGGGCGAGTTCCTGGCCCTGGCGGTCTCGCTGCAGATGCTCGCCGACAAGACCGGCAACCCGCGCGCGAAGGTCCTCGGCGACACGCTCGACCGGGCCACCGGCGGCGTGCTGGAGCACAACCGCTCACCGCTGCGCAAGGTCGGCGAGCTCGACAACCGGGGCAGCCACTTCTACCTGGCGCTCTACTGGGCGCGCGAGCTGGCCGATCAGACCGAGGACGCCGAGCTGGCGCGAGCGCTTCGCGCCGCTGGCCGAGCGTCTGGCGGCCGATGAGGAGACGATCGTGTCAGAGCTCTCCGAGGTGCAGGGCTCGGCGGTGGAGCTTGGTGGCTACTACCACCCGGATGCGAAGAAGGCGGCAGCGGCCATGCGCCCCAGCCAGACCTTCAACGCGGCCCTGGAGTCGCTGTAGGGCGGTACGCCCGTGACCCCGTTGCCGCGGACCCTGGAGCGGATTCGTACCAACCTGGCCTCTCCCGCGACCGAGCTGATCGGCCGCGAGGATGAGCTGTCGGTCCTTCTCGACCTCATCGCCACCGCGCATCTGGTGACGCTGTCGGGGCCGGGCGGCGTGGGCAAGACGCGCCTGGCCCTGGAGCTGGCGCGGCGCGCGGCGGAGGACTTCGATGCCGTCTGGTGGGTGGCGCTGGAGCCGATCCTGGACCCCAATGAGGTGATGGGCGCCGTGGCGCGCGCGATCGGGCTCCCCGAGGTGGCGGGAGTCGAGGCGGCCGAGCGCGTTCTGGATCACCTGCGTGCCCGCAGCGTGCTGCTCGTCCTCGACGACCTGGAGCACGTGATCGACGTGGCGCCGCTGATCGGCCAGGTGGCGCGGGCCGGACCGGAGGTCAGGGTCCTCGTCACCAGCATGCTGCCTTTGCGAGTCGGCGGTGAGCACGTGCTGTCGCTGGACCCACTGCCGGTGCCGACGGGCTCCGAGCGCGACATCGACGCGCTGCGCTCGGTGCCCTCGGTGGCGCTGCTCGCCGAGCGCGCGACCACGGCCGCGACCGGGACGGGGATCGCCTGGGAGCTGACCGAGCCAGAGCGCTTCGACGATCGCGCGGCTGTGCCGGCAGCTCGACGGCATGCCGCTGGCGCTGGAGCTGGCCGCGTCGGGCCTGCGCGCGCTCGACGCGGGCGCGCTGCGCCGCCAGCTGGACGAGGGCCTCGATGCGCTCGGCGGTGGCGGCCGGACGTGCCCGCGCGCGAGCGCGGCCTGCGCGCCGTGATGGACGTGGGCGGTGGGCCTGATTGTCGGAGTCCGAGCGATCACTGCTGCTGGGGCTGGCGGTGTGGTCGGCGGGCTTCACCACGACGCTGGCGCAGGCGGCGTTCGGCGACGTCGACGACGAGCTCCAGGCGCTGCTGGGGGCCGGGCTGGTCCGGCACAGCGGAGGGCGGACGGCTCGAGGTGCCGCCGCCGGTGCGCTGGTTCGCGGCCGAGTTGACCGACGCCGAGGCCGACGACGCCGCGCACGCGGCGATCACCGATGCGCTCATCGCGCTGGCCGAGCCGTTTGAGAAGCGGTGGCCGGCGTGCTGGGGCGAGGGCCGCCGCGTCCTGCATCCGGAGGCCGGCAACATCTTCGCCGAGCTCGACTGGGCCCAGCTCATGGACTACGGACGCCACGTGCGGCTGGCCGCCGCGACCGGATGGTGGATGAGCCAATCGGGCGCGGGCGAGTTCGGCCGCGACCACCTGGAGATCGCGCTGGCGCGGTCCAACCGACCCGGTCATGCGCGCACGGTGCCTGCAGGCGCTCGGGCGCCCTCGGCCTCAAGGATTCAGACCCGACGGGCGCTCTGGACGCCGCCGACGCCTGGCATGACCTCGACGACGTGACGGGCGAGTTCTACAGCGCCATCTACGCGGCCATCTCTACGGCCACGCACGCGAGGGGGAGGCGCAGATCGAGGTCGTGGATCGATGCGTCGAGCTGCCGCGCCGTGCCGACGACCCCGACGCGGGGTGGATCCTCACCGTCGTCGAGGCTGAGGCCGTGGCGCTCCTGGGCCATCCCGAGGAGACGCTCGAGCCGCTGCTGGCGCTGTTCGCCGATGCCCCGGAGGGCTCCACGCGGCAGTTCTGGCTCGCCGATCAGCTGGCCGGCCTCGAGCTGGCCCTCCACCGCCCCGGCGATGCGCTGGCGCATGGCGGCATCGCGGCCGGTCTCGCCGCCGCGCTCGCCGCGCCGGTCGACGAGCTCGGCCAGGCCATGACCATCGCGGCGGCGCTCCTGCAACTGGGACGCGTCGCCGAAGCGGCGACCGCGTGGGCGGTGTGCGAGCTCGGCTTCGACGAGGTCTCCTGGTCGCCCGACGGGGAGATGGGCGACCTGTATGAGGCGGTGCGGGCGAGCGTGGACGACGACGTCCTGGCCACCGCGCGCAAGGAGGCGGCACAAATGGGGATGGAGCGCGGGCTGGCCTGGGTGGGCCAGACGGCCCGAGGCGAGGAGTGAGCAAGAAAGGAGGAGCCCCGCAGCCCCCGGGACCCCTCCTTTTACTGTCCAGGCCAGCGTAGCCGGCTGCCGCTGCCGGCTCTTGGGAGATCTGGCCTGGAATGGTGGCTTGGCACCTATGCCAATGCCCCCCTCGGAATGTTCTGCCCCGCCCGGCCGGTGCCGCGTGGTCCGAGTTTGACTTGCGCAGTGTCCCCCATCCGGGCCGATCCGAAAACGTACATGGACCCAGTCGCTGTGCGTCCTTTGACACACACGTGACCGTGGTGCGTTGCGATATTTGTGCGCCTATCACGCACAAATATCGCGCGCGCCCTACCGAGCCCCTCCTGCGCCGAAGTCCCCAGCGCCCGCCCGGGCCTCGCGCAGGATCTCGGTCATCTCGGTCAGCGCCTCGTCGCTGAGCGGCTCGGTGCCGAAGCGAATCTCATGCAGCGCCTCGGTGGCGTCGCGCGCCACCGCCCGCCCGGCCGGGGTGATGGTGGCCAGCGTCGTGCGCCCGTCGGTGGGGTGCGGCGCGCGCTGCACGTAGCCGGCGCGCTCCAGTCCATCGACGAGGTTGGTCACGCTGGCGGGGTGGACCTGGAGGCGCGCTCCCATCTTGCCCAGCGGAAGCGAGCCCGCCCGGCTGAAGTGCAGGAGCATCAGCGCCTCGTAGCGCGCGAAGGTGAGCCCGAACGGCTCCACGGCCTCGTTGAGCCTCCCCAGCAGGATCTGCTGGGCGCGCATCACCGAGGTCACCGCCATCATCGCCTCCACCGGAGAGGCCGGCCAGTGCTCACGCCACTGGCGTCCGGCCTCCTCGATGGGGTCGAAACGCAGGCTCAGCGCCTAGACCGTGAGCGCCTCGGGCGCCGACGCCAGCGCCGCCTCGATGGCGCTGACCAGCTCACGCGCGGACGCGGCGGTGAGCTCCACGGCCACTCGCGCCCCCGGGCCCTTGGCGGGATCGGCGAAGTCGATGTTGAGCGTGTGCTCGGCCATCGCATGCACGGGATGGTCGAAGTACACCGTCCCGTCCGTCACGTGGAACCACTTGCTGTTCGGTCCCTTGGCGCTGCCGACGAGCTCCGTCTTCACGGTCGCGTACGTGCACATGCTCAGCCTCCGAGGTGTGTGGTGTAGAAGGTCTCGATCTGCTCCCAGCCGTCGTTGGCGGCCTCGACCCGGTAGGCCGGGCGGTCCACTGAGAAGAACGCGTGGCCGGCGTTGTCGTACCGGTGGAACTCGTGGGTCTTGTTCTCCCGGGTGAGGATCTCGTCGAGCTCGTCGACCTGCTCGGGCGACGGGTACTTGATCCTCGTTGCCGAAGAGTCCGAGCAGCGGGCAGCGGAGGTTGGGCAGTTGGTCGACCAGGTTGGTGACCTGAAGCGGGAATCCCTCCGGCGGCGTGCCGACCACGAACGCGCCGTAGCAGTCGACGGCGGCGTCGAGCGGGAGGTTGCACGCGGCCAGGACCGATTGCCGTCCGCCCGAGCAGTAGCCGATGACGCCGACCTTCCCGTTGGCTGTCGGCAGTGCGCGCAACGCCTCGGCACTGCCCCCGACGTCGCCGACCAGGCGGGCGTCGGGCACCCCGCCGTTGGCGCGCGCGGTGGCCGCGGCATCGTCCGGGTCCGCGCCCGGCGCCTCGCGCCAGTAGAGGTTCGGGCAGATCGCGTCATAGCCCAGCTCGGCGAAGCGCCGCACGATCTCCTTGGTCGCCCGGTCATAGCCCGGCATGTGATGGATGACGACCACTCCACCCCTGGCCTCCTCGCCGGCGGGACGGGCGAGGTACGCCTCGATCTCGTCGCCGTCGTGCCCGGTGATCCGGATCGTCTCCGTAGTCATTGAGTCGCTCATGGGCGCGATTCTTTCATGGGCACCGCAACCACATCCGCGGTCGCCCGCGCGCTCAGGGCAGGACGCGCCGGCCCCAGGTGAACTGGTCGCCGAGCCAACTGCCCTTCAGCGGCAGCACGTAGACGCCCTGGCCCGAGGAGTGGATGACCCAGTTGTCGCCCAGGTAGATGCCGGTGTGGATGACGTTGGCCTCGGTCGCGGTGCTGTCGAAGTGCGCGCTGCCGAAGAAGAGCAGGTCGCCGGGGCGCAGCTGGCCGTAGCGCAGCCGGTCGCGATGCGGGATCTCCTGCGCCATCTGCGCCGCCGTGCGCCCGCCGATCTTGTGACCCCACGGAAGGCCGGAGATCTTGAACACGCGCCACACGAATCCCGAGCAGTCAAAACCGCCGTGGGCCAGGCCGTCGGCGGTGTTGTCGGTGGTCCCGGCGTACACGTAGGGGTAGCCGATCTTGGACACCGCGATCCGCAGCGCGGTGACCTGGTCCGCGCTCATCTGGGGCAGCGCGTAGGTCATCAGGCTCGAGCGGGCCGACTGGATGCTCCAGCTGCCGTCGGCCATCACCTGCGCCAGCGACCAGGCGGCTTCGGCGCGCGTGATCGGGTCCCACGGGAACAGCTCCAGCTGGTCGGTGCCGGCGGGGTGGTCGTAGCGCAGGCCGAGGAAGCGGGCCACCACCTCGGTGCCGTAGTAGGAAGGCGGGCGCAGCCCCACCGCGGCGGTCGCCCGCTGGACATGGGCGGCGACGTCGCCGAGGCCGAGCTGGTCGACGACGAGACGGTCGAAGGCGTCGACGCTGACCAGCCCCGCGGCGGCGTGCACGACGGGCAGCGAGGCCGTCTCTCCGTCAGAGCCGGCGACGTCACGACGGGCGAGCTGCGCCAGGGCGGCCAGCGCGCGGTCGGCCTGGGCGCCCGGCAGGCGCTCGGCGCCGTCGAAGTCATTGCCGTGCAGGTTGCTCATCAGCCCGGCGTGGACGACCTGGCGCTGCTGGGCGGCGTCCCAGTTGGCCAGCGTCGCCCGTGCGCTGGCGGCGGCGGGCACGATCGCGGCGAGGACGGCCCAGCCGGCAAGGACCACAGGCAGGGCAAGCTTGAGCACGCGACCGGGCATCAGTACACCGATCATCGGCGCATCGGCGCGAGCTCTTGAACCTCGCCTGCGGTCGTGCGGACTGATAGATGTAGGACCATGCCCACGCGCCGCGTTGTCATCGATCACGTCGCAATCGGGGTGTCCGATCTCCCGCGCAGCATCGAGTTCTACACGCGCGCGCTCGCCCCACTGGGCTTTGAGCAGCTCACCGCCTGGCAGGAGGGCAGCCACGATGTGGCCTTCGGCCCCCCAGGGCTCGACGACTTCGCAATCTCCCTCCGCTACCCCACGGGCGCGCCGGTCCACGTCTGCTTCGCCGCCGACAGCCGTGACCAGGTCGACGCCTTCCACGCCGCGGCGCTGGCCGCCGGTGGCCGCGACAACGGCGCCCCGGGCCCGCGCCCGGAGTATTCGGAGGGGTACTACGGCGCCTTTGTGCTCGATCCCGACGGCCACAACATCGAGGCCGTCCACCACGGCTAGGCCGGCGCCTCGACGGCCGCCGTGGGCGGCACGCCCTCCCACCGCGACCCGCTACCTTCACTCACCGCCATGGACTCTCGCAGCCCCCGGTGGCCTCTGGCACGGATCGCTCTTGCTGTCGCGGCGGCCATCGCGGTCGCGGTTGCGCTGAGCACCTGCGGCGGCGGTGGCGCGAGCGGTGGCGGTGGCGCTGGCCCTGCCGGCGGCCCCGGCGCGAGTAGTGCCAAGGCTCCGTCGGACCAGCCGACGTTCAACGTGACCGGGGCGGCGATGGGCGGGCCCATCCCCTCAGGCTTCGTCGGCCTGTCGACGCAGATCAAGGCGCTCGAGGAGTTCGCGGGCACGAACCCCGCGGCGGTCAGCCCCGCGTTCGTGCATCTCATCCAGGACCTCGCGCCCGAGCAGACGCCGGTGCTCCGGCTCGGCGGCGACAGCACCGACTGGTCCTGGTGGCCCGTGGCGCACGTCGCCCGCCCGCCGGGCGTGAAGTTCACGCTGACGCCGAACTGGTTTGACGTGGCGCGTGCCGTGGCCACCGCGGCGCGGGGCAAGCTCATCCTCGGCGTCGACCTGGAGGCCGACAACCGCACGGTGGCGGCTGCCGAGGCCAACGCGATGGTGAACCGGATCGGTCGCGGCTCGATCGCCGCGCTGGAGCTGGGCAACGAGCCCGAGCTCTACGGCACGTTCGGGTGGTACAGGTCAGCCGCCGGCAACCCCGTGCCGGGCCGCCCTCACGACTATGACCCGGCCGCCTTCGTGCGCGACTACTCGAGCTTCTCTCCGCGGCTGCCCAACGTGGAACTGGCCGGCCCCAGTAGTGGCGCGGCGACGTGGTTGGCCAAGCTGGGTTCGTTCCTGGACGCCGAGCCGCGCGTCGGCCTGGTGACCGTGCACGCCTATCCGCTCAAGCACTGCACCACGTCAAAGGTGATCACGGCCGCGCAGCTTCTCTCAGAGCAGTCCACCCACGGTTTGGCCGCCTCGTTGGCGCCCTACGTCGCCGTCGCCCGCGCGCACCACCATCCGCTGCGACTGGATGAGATGAACGGCATCTCGTGCGGCGGATATCGCGGGGTCAGCGACACCTTCACCTCGGCGCTGTGGGTGCTGGACACCCTGTTCGAGTTGTCCCGCGCCGGCGTCTCGGGGGTCAACGTCAACACCGTCCCGGGCAGCATCAACGAGATCCTCGGGCCTGAGGGCAGCGGCAGCGACGAGGGCATCCGGGTCCACCCCGAGTACTACGGGATGATGATGTTCGCCCAGGCTACGCCGGCGGGATCACGCTTGCTCAAGCTCGCCACGAAGACCCCGCGCGGCGTCAAGGTATGGGCGACCCGCGCACGCGACGGCGTCATCCACGTGGTCGTCATCAACAAGCGCCGGTCCGGGTCGCAGTCCCTGCGACTGCGGGTCGCCGGCGCCCACGGCGCGGCCGCGGTCGAGCAACTGCGCGCTCCGAGCCTTCGTAGCAGCAGCGGGGTGACGCTCGGCGGCCAGACGTTCGGCGCGGAGACCACCACCGGCGTCCTCGCCGGCCCCGCTGACCACCACACCGTCCAATCGTCGGGCGGCGGCTACCCGGTCACCGTGCCGGCGGCCAGCGCGACGATGCTGACCATCCCCGCCGGGTAGCCCCGGGTCTCTGCTATCTCCGGGGCCATGGACTTGGCCGCCTACCTGGAGCGCATCGGCGTGGGCTCTGACGCCGGCCTGGCCGAGATCCATCGCGCCCACGTCACGACGATCCCGTTCGAGAACCTTGACTCCCATGGGGGCATCCCGGTGTCGCTCGAGCGTGCCGACCTCGAGCGCAAGCTCGTTCAAGCGCGCCGCGGCGGCTACTGCTTCGAGCACAACATGCTGCTATGCGAGGCGCTGAGAGCGCTCGGCATGGACGTCGCGCCGATGCTCGGCCGCGTCCGCCTCGGCCGGCCGCCGGGGAGCCCGCGCCCGCGCACTCACCTCGTGCTGCGCGTGCACGCAGGCGATCGCATGTGGCTGGCCGACGTCGGCTTTGGCAACGGGACCCTGCTGGAGCCGATTCCCTTCGGCCCCGGCGACGAGCAGGAGCAGTCCGGCTGGCGCTTTCGCCTCGTGCCCGACGGGGCGGAGCACGTGCTCCAGACTGCGACCCCCGATGGCTGGATCGACGTCTACGGCTTCGTGCCCGAGCCGGTGCCGGTCATCGACATCGAGACGAGCAACTGGTTCACCTGCACGCACCCGAGCTCGCCGTTCGTGACCGGGCTGATCGTCGCGGTCAACCGACCGGACGGGACCCGGGTCGTCCTCAGCGACCGCGAGGGTCTGAGTCTGGCGAGGCACACGCCAGCCTCAAGCGACGTCTCCCGGCCTGCTCTCAGGGAGGTCCCGGCCCTGCTCGAGACGGTGTTCGGTCTGCCTGGGTTCACGCTCGGCGATAACGGCCGGGTCACACGCCGGGCCGCTGACTCCGAGTAAGCTATTCTTTACGTAAACGTGAAGTAGCGCGTTTCCTGGGACCGCCTGACCCAAGAGCTTGAAAGGAAGCCGTGAGCACGAACGGCGCAGATCACAACGCAGCCGTTGCCGCCTCGGGGCCCTCGGTTCGCCTCGACCACCACGGCAACCCGGTGCCCGACCACTACAAGTGGATCGCGCTGTCGACCACCACCCTCGGCGTCCTGATCGCCACGATCAACGCCTCCATCCTGCTCATCTCGCTGCCCGCGATCTTCCACGGGATCAACATCGACCCGCTGCAGCCCAGCAACACCAACTACCTGCTGTGGCTGATCCTCGGCTTCCTCGTCGTGACGGCGGTGCTGGTGGTCAGCCTCGGGCGGCTGGGTGACATCTACGGCCGGGCCCGCACCTTCAACCTGGGCTTCGCCGTCTTCACGTTCTTCTCGATCATGCTCGCCGTCACCTGGATGAAGGGCAGCTCCGGCGCGCTGTGGCTGATCATCATGCGCGCGCTGCAGGGGGTGGGCGGCGCCATGCTGTTCGCCAACTCCAGCGCGATCATCACCGATGCCTTCCCGGCCAACCAACGCGGCCTGGCACTGGGCATCAACGGCGTCGCCGCCGTCGCCGGGTCGTCGATCGGCCTCGTGCTCGGCGGCCTCCTGGCCCCGGTGGCCTGGCGCGCCGTCTTCCTGGTCTCCGTGCCGTTCGGAATCCTCGGCACGGTGTGGGGCTTTGCCAAGCTGCGCGACCTGTCGGAGCGCAAGCCCGCCAAGATCGACTGGTGGGGCAATGTCACCTTCGCGGTGGGGCTGATCGCGGTGATGATCGGCATCACCTACGGCATCCAGCCCTACGGTCACCACACCATGGGGTGGACGAGCCCCAAGGTGATCGCGGAGATCGGCGGCGGGATCCTCATCCTGCTCGCCTTCTGCGTCATCGAGACGCGCGTGGAGCAGCCGATGTTCCACCTGGACCTGTTCAAGGTCCGCGCCTTCACCGCGGGCAACTTCGCCTCGCTGCTGTCGGGCATCGGGCGCGGCGGCCTGCAGTTCGTGCTCATCATCTGGCTGCAGGGGATCTACCTGCCGCGCCACGGCTACAGCTTCGCCGACACGCCGCTGTGGGCCGGCATCTATCTGCTGCCGCTCGTGGCCGGGATGCTGTTCGCCGGCCCCATCGCCGGTGCGCTGTCGGACCGCATGGGCCCGCGACCTTTCGCGGTCGCCGGCATGGCGCTGGCCGCGCTCTCCTTCCTGTTGCTCGCGCTGCTGCCGGTGAACTTCTCCTATCCCGTGTTCGCCCTGGTCATCATCCTCAACGGCCTGGGGATGGGGATCTTCTTCTCGCCCAACCGCGCGAGCATCATGAACAGCCTGCCCGCCAACCAGCGTGGGGCCGGCGGCGGGATGGCGGCGACGTTCATGAACTCGGCGATGGTGCTGTCGATCGGGATCTTCTTCAGCCTGATGATCGTCGGCCTCTCCGGCGGGCTGCACCAGTCGCTCTACAACGGGCTCACCGCGCACGGCGTGTCAGCGAGCGTGGCCAAGCAGGCGTCGTCGCTGCCCCCGGTGGCCACCCTGTTCGCCGCCTTCCTGGGCTACAACCCGATCAGCACCCTGCTCGGTAACCACATCCACGCGGTGTCGGCCCACCAGCAGCACATCCTGCTCGGGCACACCTTCTTCCCATCGATCATCTCCGGCCCGTTCTCCAGCGCGCTCACCTCAGCCTTCACCTTCGGCCTCGTGGCCTGCCTGATCGCCGCTCTGGCCTCGCTGGTGCCGGCCAAGGGTCAACCGTGGTTCGGCCGCGGCACCCGCACCGCCGTCGACGAGGACGCCGCCGACTCGCTGATGCTGGTGCCGGCCGGCGCGACGCTCGAGCTTGCGGGCGCCGACGTCGAGCCGCCCGAAGGTCGCTGACAGTAGGTCACGCCAGCCATTTCAGCCAGGCGCCGTGGGGGTCGGCCCAGGCCAGCGGCTCGTCATCGAGGCTGAGCAGAAGCTCGCCGCCCGGCGTCGGTCCCGGCCGGGGCGGTTGCGTCAGCTCCACGACTCCGGGCGGCTCGTTGGCGATCCACCGCGCGCCCAGGTCACGAACGGTCTGGGCGAATGCGCGGCGGTCCGCGACGTCGTGGACATAGCCGAGGACGGCGGTGTGGAAGACGACGAGGGTGGCGTTCGCCGGGGCCTCGGCGGCGAGCGCAGGCAGATCCCGCCGCAGGTCGCCTTCGACCACGCACGGCGGGTCGGCGCGGGCGACGGCGATTGCCGCTCGCAGTGGCCCGATGCGGTCCCGCTCGCCTGGCCACACCAGCGACTCCAGCCATGAGACGCTCTCCTCGTCGCTCACGTCGTTGGGAGCCAGATCGAGCCCGGCGCGCCACACGACATCGGGAAGCGCCTCCGGCACCGGAGTCGCGTCGTTGACCATGCAGCGAAACACCGGACCGTCGCGGTCGAGCGTTGGGGTGCTCAGCCGGCGGCCGCCGCCGTAGTCATAGCCGTAGCGATCGGGCAGCAGACACAGCCCGGCCGAGGTTCCCACCTCCAGTAGTGCGAGCGGTTGTGGGAGGAAGGCCAGCACCGGCAGCAGGGTGGCGCAGCGGGCCGGCTCGTTGGTCTGCGTGCGGCGCGTCCGTATGAGCTCGAGCGCCTCGGATCGGCGCGCGAAGAAGCGCTTGCGGAACTCCGGCCAGTCGGGCGCGAAATCCCCGTAGAGGTGGCGGACGGCGGCGAGCAGCAGGTTCGGCTGGCGCTTGGCCGGCTCCAGCTCGCACAGGATCGCCAGCAGCTCACGGTCCTCGGCGACGTGGCGGGTGATCTCGGTGTACAGCGCCGAGCGCCCGGCGGTGTCCTGCGCCGAGAACCGCCGGTACTCGGCGGCCAGGCGATCCATGCGGCCGTCGTCCATGGCCTACATCGTGCCCGACGGGCCCCGTGCTACATAAGGGCCGCTATGAGTCCTTTATCGCGCGCCTCGGCGGCGAGCCGCACGTCGCCGGTGCGTCGTTGGTGCTCGGCGAAGACCGCATCGCGCAGGGCGGCGAACTCACCGGTATGCATGTCGGTGACCAGTTCGTCGACCGGGGCGGCCTCGGGCTCGGCGGGGAAGCGCCACGCGAGGAGCACCGCGGTCAGGGCACCGCTGAAGCTCAGCACGTTGCCGATGGCCAGCACCGGTGCGTGATTGCCGAACGCGTTGACGAAGGCCAGCGCGAAGTTGGCGGTGAACGCGAGCGACCAGCCGAGCTTGGACTGACCGGCGGACGAGCGATTGCGCAGCATCGTCACCAGCTGCGGGACGATGCCCGTGACGCCGATCAGCACGGCGAGCATCGATATGGAGGTAATGACTTCTTTCATAGTGAGTAAAGGTCGGGTTTGGGTACGTCTGTAAGTGGTTGTGCCCTCACTCTTTGTGTCGGCGGCGGCCTGTGATTCTTGAAACTCGCCCCTCGGCTCCTATGCTCCGGAACGGGATGCGAACCCTCCTTCGGACCTTGGCAGGGGCCGTCGCGGTCGCGGTGGTGGGGTTCGCCCTGGCCCGCTATGGCGCCGGTAAGTCAACTGCCGCGCCGCCGCCGCTTGATCGCCAGGCCTCGGTGGCGAACGTCCGGGTCAACTACCCGTCGACCTGGCACGTCGCGTCCGCGGCGACGGTGCCGCTCGTCCCGATGGGCGACGTGCTCACGCTGGCCGCAAGCGGGTCTGCGACGTCGCGGCTCGTCATCGGAACCCAGCAGACCGCCACACCGGCCGCGTTGCCGGCACAGCTTGGCCGCCGCGGTGCCGCCGAGCACCAGGCCACAGGTGGTCAGGCTCGGGACGACGCGCTTCTACCGCTACCTGAACCTGACCCCGCAGGGGTCGGACCCCGAGTCGCTCTACCTGCTGCCGACCTCGGGCGGGACCATCACCGCGGTGTGCTCGGCGCCGACGTTCACCACTCGCTTCACGAGCAGCTGCGAGCGCGTCCTGGCCACGCTGAAGGTCACGACCGGTGACGTCCTGTCAATCGGCGTCGACCCGGGCTACGCGCTCGAGCTCAACCGGATCCTCGGCCAGCTCAACGCTGTGCGCCGTTCCGCCGGCCCTGACCTGCGTTCGAGTCGTGTCGGGACACGGGCTCGCGCGGCGTCGGCGCTGGCCGCCGCCCACGCCCAGGCCGCGACGGCGGCCGGGCACCTCAGCGGCCAGGTGAGCTCGGCCAACGGCGCACTGGTCACCGCGCTACAGCGCAACGCCACGGCCTACCGAGCCCTGGCGCAGGCGGCCACCAAGGATGACGTCCCAGCCTACGGGCGCGCCGAAGCAGCGGTGGCCTCGGCCGGCTCGGGCCTGAACGCGGCGTTCACCCAACTGCGCCAGCTCGGGTACACGATTCGCTGAGCGGCCGCGCTCAGCCGCTACCGCTCGTGGTTCCCGTGCCGTCGGTGGTCACCGCGGAGCCCCCCGAACTGGGGACGGTGGTCACCGGCGAGGACCCCGCGGGCGGGCTGGTGGGCGGCGACGACGTCGCCGGCGGGCTGCTCGACGTCGCCGGCGTGCTGTGCGTGGTGCTGGTCTTGTGGGCGGGCGTGGCCTTGGTGGTCTTCTTGGCGGTGTGAGTCTGAGCGGAGAGCTTGGCCGGCGAGGGCACCGTGGCCGTCGAGGCCACCGTGGCGCTGGCCTGCTGACCCGACGCGGGCGCGAGATGAGCCGGCGCGGAGTCGTGCGGGCCGTGACCCGGCGCCGAGGATGAATGCCGCTGCGAAGGCGGCCACGGGGATCGCGACGGCCATCGTGCGGACCATCGCGCCGCCCTTGCGGCCCTTGCCCTCCGCGCGCTCCGCTTTGCGCTCCTTGCGGGTCTTGCGCGCCGGGCGCGCCTCGGCGCTGCCGCGGGCGGCGCGCTTGCGGTCGGCGCGCTCGCGGGCGGCGCTACGGCCCGCGGGCGCCGGGCGCGCGCCGCGGCGACGGGCTCGCTTGCCGCCGGCGGCCGACGCGGCGACGGCGGCAGCGAGGGCGTCGGCCTCGTCGCGCTCGGCGTACGGGTCGCTGGCCTCATCGGGCATGTCCTCGGCGGCGGGCGCGAACGACGCCAGTGAGGTGGTCAGGGGCGCGGCGCCCTCGACGAAGGTGGGGCCGTCTGGCTCGGGTTCGGCGTCGGGGAGCTCAGGCTCCTCGGCTCAGGCTCCTCGGGCTCAGGCGCGTCGGAGATCGGCTCCGGCTCGGCCACCGGGACAGCGGCCACGGGCTCCGGCTCCGGCTCGGGCTCCTCGCGACCACGGGCTCGGGCTCCTCTGCGACGGGCTCGGGCTCCTCGGGCTCGGGCGGCGGCAGCGGCACGTCGACCGGCGGGATCACCGGCGCCGGCGCGGGCGGGGGCGCCGCCATCGCGGCCGGGGCGCTCGGCGGCGCCTCGGGCACAAGCTCGTCGACTGGATGCGGGGCCTCGGGGGCGGCCGGCGCCGCGCCGTTGGCCGGCCCACCGCCGTTGACGCGGTCGCCCAGCATCATGCGCAGATTCGCGTGCGCGGCCGGATGCCCGCGCAGCTCGGCGCGCCGGTAGGCCTCCTCGGCGCCGTGCAGGTCGCCGCCCTCCTGCAACAACCACGCGAGGTGGAACGCGCCGGTCGCGTCGCCGCGCTCGTCGGCGCGGCGGAAAGCCTGCTCAGCGCCCTGCAGATCGTCGCGCTCCTCCAGGAGCACGCCCAGGCTCACCGCTGCTGCGGCGTGGCCGAGCTGATCGGCGGCGCGATATGCCTCTTCTGCGGCAGGCAAATCGTCACGCTGTTCGAATTGGATTCCCATGTCGAACGCGTCATTGGCATCGGCCGGAGCGGTGAAGCCCGGGCCCGATAGCGTTGGATTGGGCCTAGAGCCGTACATCATGGGCGGACATGAAGCGGTCTGAGGATTCTAGAACCCTCGGTTTTGCGGGGTTTCTGCGTCGCGCGAGCGGGGCACGGGCCACTACTTCGCCGCGTAGGCGCCCACTCCGCTTTTTCGTTGCAACGCTTCTCGCAGGCGCCGTCGGCGCCGCCGTCGCCCTCGCCGCGACGCCGCACAAGGCGCCCGCCGCCGCGGGCGCGACGCAGACCGCGGTGGCCCTGCGCGTAGCCAAGGAGGTCCGCCAGGGCCGGCGTACGACTATGTCTGCCACCGTCTCTGCGCCCGCCGCCACCCAGGGCGCGCCCGCGCCCACGGGAACCGTGACGTTCTCGGACCGGGGCACGCCGATCGCCACCTGTCGCGCGCAGACGCTGACCAAGGTCACCGCCACCTGCGAGGTGACCTTCTGGGACACGGGCCGGCACCCCATCTCCGCGCAATATGGCGGCGACGCCACATACGCCGCGGCCACCTCGTCGAGCTCGAACCTCATGGTGACGGCAATACCCGTCAAGGGCGACATCAGCGCGCGGACGAGCTGGACCTTCCGCTTCACCCCCACGTACACGAGCGTGCTCGCGCTCACCGTGAGAGGGCTCTATGAGGGCACGAACGTCGTCCTGAACTGCAGCGGCAAGGGCTGCCCGTTCCGCTCGGAGACCTTCCCGGTTCTGCGGCCCAAGCTGTGCTCCCCCAGCGTGCCCGCGCTCAACTGCCCGCCCAACAACTTCTTCTTGACCAAGTACTTCGCCGGCCGCCGCCTGGCGGTCGGGGCACAGCTGACGATTCTGATCTCGCACCCCAACTACATCGGGAAGTACTACCGCTTCGATGTCCGGGCGCGCAAGAGCCCGACGGTCACCATCGCCTGTCTGGCGCCCGGCAGCACGCGTGCCCGGGGCGGGCTGCAAGCCCCGGCCTGATCAGAACATCCCCGGCTGAGTTGGCACGCGCCCGGCTGCGACGGAGGCCAGGGCTTCCTCCTCGGCCCTCCGCCGCCGCCACCACCACCCGGCTGCTCACGACTCGTCGGTGACCGCCTCGCGCTGCTGCGGGGTGAGGATGGCCATCAGCGGCCGCGCCACGGAGCGCAGACGCTCGACCGCTTGGTCCAGGCGCGTCCGCTCGGCGTCGCCTGCGGTTCCCTTCCGATGCGCGTGCAGCGTCCGTATCAGCTCACCCGCCAGCCGCTGCGCCTCCTCCAGGAACGTGCGCGACGGTGTCGCGTCGATCAGCATCGGCGCGGCGATCAGCAGCATCGTGCCGTAGGAGCTGCAGGGCGTCGCCCGCTGCCTGGACGTCCCCGTTGCCGTCCAGCATCGCGTCGGCGAGCTGGACGGTGCGCACCGCCTGGGTCAGCACGATCGCCGCCTGGGCCGCGATCGCCCGCGCACGGTCGCGGAGCTGTCGCGCATGGATGACGCGATCAGCGACGAGGACGGTGACGAGCAGCACGAGCAGCCCGCCGACCAGCGAGGTCGTGAAGGCGTGCTCGGCCCACCAGCGGTGGACCGCGCCGTCGAGGATGTCGAGGGCCGCCAGGACGACGGCGAGGATCGTCACCGCTGCCGCGCTCACCCACTCCGGTCCGGGTCTGCGCAGGCGAGCCATCACGTCTGCAGGTCAAGGATCGCGTCGGCCAGCCAGCCGGCCTCCTCGTCCCACGACGTGACCGGTCCAGCCGGCCGCACGACGAACTTCGAGAGGCCCGACTCGACGCAGCCGGACACGAACGCCCGCAGGCCCGCCGCACCCCTCGGGAGAAGCTCGCGCGGGTCGATGTCACGCCGCCGTGCGTGGATCCCCTCCAGGACCTCGGTGGGCGGCTCGCCGCGCGTGTAGGCGATGCTGAGTCCGAAGTGCTCGGGATCGACCTCGCGCCCGGCGCGGCCCGCGGCCTCGACGATGCGCTGCCGCGCGAGCCCGGTCTCGGCCGGCGTCAGCTGCGCGCCCAGCCAGCCGTCGGCCACGCGGCCGACGCGGTCAAGCGCCTTGGGGCCGCGCCCGCCCAGCCACACCTCGAGTGGATCCTGCACCGGGCGGCCGGGGCTGGGCAGGTCGGTGAACGACCACCGCTCCGAGCGGTGCGTGACCGTCTCCCCGGCCCACCACGCGCGCACCAGCCCCAAGGTCTCCTCCAGGACCACGCCCCGACTGGCGCCATCCAGGCCCAGGGCCTCGCGCTCCCCGGGCTGGCCCAGGCCGGTGACGAAGCTCAGCAGCAGGCGCCCGCCGGAGAGCTGATCGAGCTGCGCCAGCTCCTTGGCCAGCAGGAACGGGTTGCGTCCGAGCGGGACCACATTGGCCCCGAGGCGCAGGCGCTGCGTCCGTCCCGCGGCGAGTGCCAGCGCGAGCAGTGGGTCGAGCGTCGGGGCGACCGGGAGGTCCGAGAGCCAGATGCCGTCAAAGCCGCTGCCCTCGAGCGCCTCCATGAACTCGAGCATCGTCTCGCTGGTGAGCGAGGCGGAGGCCGGCGCCACGGCAAACCGGATCTTCATGCCGGTCATGGTCGCAGGCCCGCACCGCCTGCCTAGACTCGGCTGGCCGCCACCGTCAACGTCAGGAGCCTCGCATGTCGACGTCGCCCCCCGATTTCAACGCTCAGATCATCGACGAGTTCCGCGCCAACGAGGGGCGCGTGGGCGGGATGTTCGAGAACATGCCGCTGCTGCTGCTGCATCACACCGGCGCCAAGTCGGGCACGCCCTACGTGAACCCCCTTGCCTACCTGCGCGACGGCGACCGCTACGCGATCTTCGCCTCCAAGGGCGGTGCGCCCAAGAACCCGGCCTGGTACCACAACCTCAAGGCCCATCCCGACGTGTCGATCGAGGTCGGGACCGACACCGTCGAGGTGCGCGCCTCCGAGGCTGAGACCGAGGAGCGCAACCGGCTGTACGCGGCGCAGGAGCAACGCTCAGCGGCGTTCACCGAGTATCAGGAGAAGGCTGGGCGAACGATCCCCGTGATCGTGCTCACGCCACGCTGATCGTCGTCCGCGTGGCCGCGCTGGAGCGCGCCAGCTCCAAGACGTGCAGTGCGGCCACGGCATCGAAGGGATCAACCGGCGGCGGACCGCCGTCGCGCACCGCCGCGGCCAGCAGCTCATAGAACTTCGGCCAGTCGCCGCGCTCCCCGGGCACGGGAACGCTCGCGTCCCCGGTGACCAGCCGGCCGCGGTGCGCCTCGGGCTCCACGCCCCAGTCGGGCACAGTGTCAGGGCGCTCACCGGCGCGCAGCCGGTCCTCCTGTGAGTCCAGGCGGGTGAGCACGAACCCAGCCTCTGAGCCCAGCACGCGCAGCCGCGGGCCTGGCGCCCCGGTGACCGCAGATGCGCGCAGGTGGCTGATCGTGCCCGACCCGTGGCGCAGCGCGATGAAGACATCGTCCTCGGCCGCCAGGCCCCGGCGGGCGTCGAGCTCGGCATAGACCTCGGTGACCGGGCCGAACAGCGTCAGCGCCTGGTCGACAAGATGGCTGCCCAGGTCCAGCAGCAGCCCGCCGCCCTGCTCGGGCGCCAGCGTCTCGCGCCAGGAGCCGGCTTTGGGCTCCGGCCGCCAGCGCTCGAACCGCGATTCGTAGCGGTACACCTCGCCCAGGTGCCCGCCGGCGAGCAGGCGGCGCAGGGTGAGGTGATCGGCGTCCCAGCGGCGATTCTGGAAGACCGTGAGCAGGACGCCGGCGCGCTGGGCGCGGCCCGCGAGCTTCTCGGCGCCGGCGGCCGTCACCGCCAGCGGCTTGTCGACCACCACCGACAGGCCGTGATCGATCGCGGTCGTGGCCAGGGGGATGTGCGTGTCGTTGGGCGTGGCGATGACCACCAGGTCGTGGTCGTCGTGCTCCCACAGCCGGTCGGGGCTGCTCAGGGTGCGCGCCGACGGATGGTCGCGGGCGACCTCGGCCTGGCGCTCGGGGCTGGCGGTCACGACGCTGGTCACCGTCAGCCCGCGCGTCGCGGCGATCAGCGGCGCGTGAAAGACGCGACCCGAAAGCCCGTATCCGATGATCGCCACCCGCAGGTCGTCCACCCGCCCAGCATAGGCAGCGGTGACCGCAGCTAGCCTTCGGACGCGGATGGAGTTCCAGCGCGTCATACCGCCGGGTCCGGCCGCGCCGCCCGAGACCTTCTACACCGGCCTGGGGCTCGGCGACCGGGCCCCCGCCGGGCGCCCCTACGTCGTCGCCAACTTCATCTCCAGCGTGGACGGCAAGGCGACCGCCGAGGGGCGCACCGCCGCGCTCGGCAGCGGCGGCGACCGCGCCGCATTCCACCTGCTGCGCACCGAGGCCGACGCAGTGCTGGCCGGCACCCGCACGCTGTTCATCGAGAACTACGGCCCGCTGGCCAAGGAGCCGCGCCTCTCGCAGCTGCGCGTCCAGGCCGGCCGTCAGGCCCAGCCGCTCGGCGTGATCATCAGTCGCACCGGCACGATCCCCTTCGACATCCCGCTGTTCGCCGATCCGGCGTCGCGCGTCGCCATCTACGCGGCGAGCGAAGTGAACGTGCCCGACCGCGCAGCGGACGTGAACGTCCATGCCTGCGGATCCGGCGAGGGGGCTCTGGCCGAGGTGCTGAGCTCGCTGCGTGCCGACTACGAGGTGCGGTCGCTGCTGTGCGAGGGCGGGCCGAGCCTGTTCAGCGCGCTGCTGGTCGACGGTCTCGTCGACGAGCTGTTCTTGACGTTGGCACCCAGGATGGTGGGCGGCGACGGGATGGGGATCACCACCGGTCAGCCGCTGGATGAGCTTGCCGACCTCCGTCTGGTCTCCGCGCTCGAGCAGGACGGCACGTTGTTTCTGCGCTATGCCTGCGTCCGTGACTGAGCAGGGCATCGGCTGTGTCGGGGTGGTGGTGCACCCCTCGCGCAACATCGACACGCCCCTGGGCCGGCTGCGGACCTGGGCGGACGAGCACGGTGTCAGTGTCACCCAGGTCGCGGTGCCCGGGCAGCACCGCGCGGTCGCCGACCTCGGCGAGCCCGGCGACGTGCGACCTCATCGTCTCGATCGGCGGCGATGGGACGATGCTCGCCGCCATCCGCGCCGCGGTCGCGGTGGACCTCCCTGTGCTCGGCGTGACCTGCGGCAGCCTTGGCGTCCTCACGTCGGTGGGGGCCGACGCGCTGCCGGCGGCTCTGGACCGGTTCTGCGACCGGCGACTGGACGCCGCGAGTGTTGCCGGCGCTGAGTGTGGTCGCGCTCCGACGGGCCCGACCTGTTCGCGCTCAACGACATCACCATCGTGCGCAACGGCATCGGACAGGTGCGGGTTGCCAGCCACGTCGACGGCATCCTGTTCAGCCGACTGGCCGGCGACGGCGCGATCGTCTCCACCGCACTGGGCTCCTCCGCCTACTCGCTGGCGGCCGGGGGCCCGTTGCTGACGCCCGGCACCGACGCCTACCTGCTCACACCACTGCCCACGCACGGCGGCTCGCGGCAGGCGCTTGTCGTGCCCGCCGGCGTCCGAACTCGTGCTCGAGGTGTCGGCGGGGATCGGCGGCGCCCGCCTGGAGCTTGATGGCCAGCTGACCGGCATCGAGCCGCGCGACCTCGCGATCCGCCTGCGCCCGGGCGTGGCCACCCTCGTCGGCTTTGACGATCAGGAGCCGCTCTTCACGTCTCTGCGGCGCCGCGGCATCGTCGCCGACAGCCCGCGGATCGTCGTCGACGCCACCCGGCGCGTCGACACGGCTCTCGCGCGCCCACACGTAGCTCTCGCGCGCCCACACGTTCGTCCAGTCCTCGGCCAAAAACCGGCGGCGTGGTGGGCCCATTAGCACAGGTGCCGGACGGAACACAAGCCCAAATCCGCACAAACTACGGATCAGGGTCTGGCGTGAGGGGACGATGACCCCCGCATCGGAAACCCCGCTATTTGCACACACGGCGGAGGCCAATCAACTCGCCCCGCCAACTGCAAGACCGGGGGCTATCAAGGAGGATAAAGATGCACCGCATTTCCAGGAGGATGGTCGCAGTGCTGGTGGTCATCGGCGCGATTGCCGCCGGCGGCGCCGCCTTCACGGCCAGCAACACCGTTTCGGCCAGCGTCGCCGGTTACGGCACTTCCAACATCACTGGCGCCACCGCGACCGACGTCCACTACACGCTGAACGCGGACGGCACCGAGATCAACAGCGTCCTGATCACCTTCACGGGCGATCTGAGCAACGACACCGTGCAGGCCGGGTTCGAGACCGACAACCTCACCACGTGCAGCGCGCCCGTCTACGACGGCAGCACCAGCAGCACGACGACCTGCTCGGGCTACACCGAGTCGACGTCGTCGTCGTCCACCTTCAACGTGGCGGTCACCAACAACTAGTTGCCGCGACGTACTCGAGATGGCAGGAGCGCGGCCCCGCGGCCGCGCTCCTGGTCATCGACGGGCCGGGACCAGCGGACATGAAGACTCATCGTGAAATCACACCGACTGCGATCTGGCCTGATCACCGGCGCCCTCTTGCTTTTAGCGGGCGCCTTTTGGCTGTTCCTGGCGCCGCCGAAGATCGGCGGGCGGACCACCTACGTGATCACCAGCGGGACCAGCATGGAGCCGTCGTTCCACACGGGCGACCTCGCCATGGTGCGGCCGTCCGACCACTACCGCGTCGGCGAGGTCGTGGCGTACCACAGCAGCCTGCTGCATGTGGTCGTCCTGCACCGCATCATCGCGATCCGCGGGAACCGGTACGTCTTCAAGGGGGACCACAACAACTTCGTCGACCCGACGCACCCCACTCGCTCCGCGCTGATCGGGGTGCTGTGGGTGCACATCCCGCACGGCGGCGTCGTGCTCCGCGCTCTGCACTCGCCGATCACGGCGGCCGTGCTTTGCGGCTTGGTGGCGCTGCTGCTGGTCGGCACCGGGGAGACCAAGCGGCGCCGTAGCCGCCGGGGAACGCGTAACCATGGATCCGCTCGCCTCAGGACTTCACCGATGACCTCGCCCGGCCGCGGCGCCCCCGTGGGCGTGACCGTGCGCTCGCTGATGATCGGCGTGGCCGCCCTCGCGGTCGCCTGCGCGGTGGTCGCCGTGTACGCGCACACCCGTCCGGGTGCCACGCGCGTCACGCACCGGGTCCGGTACACGCAGAAGGGCCAGATCGCATACCGCGCGAGCGCTCCCGCCGGACCGGTGTACCCGGGCGGGACGCTGCACACCGGGGACCCCATCTTCCTCCAGCTCGTGCACCGCCTCGCCGTCACGGCGGGCTACCGCTTCGCTGTCGACGCGCCCGTGAAGCTGAAGGGCACCCAGCAGGTGTTCCTGGAGCTGACCGGCCCGACCGGCTGGACTCGCCAGATCGCCCTCTCGCCCCTGCGTCATTTCACGGGTGCCGCCGTCAGTACTCCGGCCGCGATCGACCTCGACGCGGTCCAGTCGCTTCTGGACCAGGTTCAGAAGGCCACGGGTATCCCCAGCACCGGGGCCAGCGTCGGCATCGTCATGAAGGTGCACGTCACCGGGACGGTGGCGGGCCAGCCGGTGGCTGAGAGCTTCGCACCGAACGCGGGCTTCCAGTTGCAGCCGCTGGAGCTCATCCCCGCGGGCAGTCCGCCGCCCGCCGCCGGCACCACGGCGAGCAGCATTCCCTCCTCGGAGACCGGCTTCAGGCCCACCGCCACGGGGACGCTGACCAGCGTCTCGTCGGTGCCCAACGCGCTGCGCCTCGCGGGCCACGCCGTCAGTTACGCGACGCTCACGTGGCTCGCGCTGATCGGCGCGATCGTCGCCGGCGCTCTCGCCGCTTTCCTGGCCGTGCTGCTGCAGCGCAACAGCGCTTTCGACGAGGCGGCGCGCATCAGGGCCCGCTACAGCCACCTGCTCGTCCCGATCGTGGTCGGCGAGGATCTGGGCTGGCCTCCGGTCGACGTCACCAGCTTCAAGGCGCTTGCGCGCCTGGCCGAGAGCAGCGGGCAGCTCGTGCTGCATCACCAGGCCGACGCCGTCGACACCTACCTGGTCAACGACAACGGAACCGTCTACCGCTACCAGATCAGCCTCCCGCTGGTCAGCTGGGGCGAGTGGACCGACACGCACGTCGCGGATCCCGCCGCGCTCGCCGACGCGGCCAGCGCCCTGGCCGAGGTCGCCGAGGTCGCCAACGCCGCTGAGCCGGTGCCGGCCGCGGAGCCGTCCGAGCCCAAGGCCTAGGACCGCTCAGGAGCTCGAGGCCGGCGCTGACCGCCGCCAGCACCAGCACGCTCGCGACGACGCCGGTGGTGATCGCCAGGGCGTGGGCGGAGCCCTGTGGGGCCAGGGTCAGGTAGATGCCCACCAGTCCCGCAACCCCGGCGACCGGCCCGAGCACGCTCGCCGTCAGGATCAATGCACTCAGGTCGGCGGTCTGGGCGGGACGGATCGTGTCGGTGAGGCGGTGGGCCAGCGGCGAGAAACCAAGGGCGTGGCCGGCGCCGCCGAGCAACAACAGCGGAGCTGTGGCTGCCACGGGCCAGGTGCCACCGCCTGCCAGCAGGCCGATCGCGAGCAGCGCCGCTCCCATCGCCAGTGTGCCGCCGGGTGGAAGCCAGGCGCGCACGCGCCGCGGTGCGCGCGTCCAGGTCAGGCTGGCGCTCGCGAACCCGCAGGCGTAGATCGCGAAGATCAGCCCGGCGTGCAGCGGGGTGAAGTGCAGCGTGCCCTGCAGGTAGAGGGTCAGCATCAGCAGGAAGGCCGCATAGCAGCCCATGATCAGCCACACCGTGAGCACCCCGGAGCTGACGCCGGTCAGTTTGAACAGGTCGAGGTCCAGGACCGGTCGGCCGCCGTGTCCGGCTATCCGCCGTTCCCAGGTGACGAAGGCTCGGGCGGCGAGCGCCGCACCGAGCAGGCACGGCCACGTCCACGCCGGCCAGCCGAACTGCCGGCCAAAGGTCAGCGGCACGATCAGCGCCAACAGCGCCGCTGACAGCAGCCCAACGCCGGCAAGGTCGAGTCGCTGCCGGCTCGGCGCGATCACCGGGAGCCGCCCGCGGGAGGCCAGCAGCAGCAGGACCCCGATAGGCGCGTTGACCAGCAGCGCGGGACGCCAGGCGGCGGCGAGCAGATGTGCGGTGACCAACAGCCCACCGACGATCTGTCCGGCAGCCACCCCGACCGCCAGGATCATCGAGTAGGCGCCGATCGCGCGCGCCCGGCGCTCGCCCTCGAAGCTCGCCTGGATGATCGACAGCACCTGCGGGGTCATCAACGCCGCCGCGGCGCCCTGACACACCCGTGCGGCAATGAGCACCGCCGCGGTGGAGGCCAGCCCGCCGGCCAGTGAGGCCGCCGTGAAGGCGGCGAGCCCCGCGGTGAACGCCCGGCTACGGCCGGCGTTGTCCCCGATCCGGGCGCCGGTCACGACCAGCGCTCCGAAGGCGAGTGTGTACATCCCGACGACCAACTGCAGCTCAGCGCCCGACGCGTGGAGGCTCGACTGCAGTGACGGTGCCGCTACCACCAGGATCGAACCGTCCATCGAGACCATTGCCTGCCCCACGAGCAGTATCACGAGCGTGGCCATGGCGACATGCTCGCCGTCGCGCCACCACCCGTCTTGAACATTGGTGTGCAGTCGGCCTGTCAAAATCGAGGCATGCTGGAAAGTCGCAGCCTCGTGAATTACGGCGGGGTGACTGTCGAGGATGTCGCCTGCCGCCACCCAGCCGGTCGCGGCGCGCAGACCGAGCCGAGTGACGGGTACGGCCTGGTCTTCGTCCGTCGTGGCTGTTTCGTGCGCCACGCCGGCGGCGGCACGGAAGTCCTCGATCCCACAGTGGCGTTCGTCCGCAGCCCGGGACAGGAACAGCGCTACGACCATCCGACGGTCGGCGGCGACGACTGCACCGCGCTGACCTTCGACGAGCCGCTCGCCGCCGAGTTGTGGGGCGGTGACCCTGACCTCACGCAGACCCCGCTGCGGATCTCGCCTGAGGTGGACCTCGCCCACCGCCGGCTGCTCGCCGAGGGCCGTGGCGGCGCCGATCCCGATGCGCTGTACGAACGCGCGCTCACTCTGGCCGCAGCGACGCTGGCGCAATGCCACCCGCAGCGGGTGGACGTGAGCCGGCCGCAAACTCGGCGCGCCCGCCGCCAACTGGTGAGTGACGCGCGTGAGGCGCTGTCCGTGTCCCCCCAGCGAACGCTCCCCGGGCTGGCCAGCGACCTGGGGGTCTCACCCCACCACCTCAGCCGCGTGTTCCACGCGCACACCGGACACACGATCGCGCAGCATCGGATGCTGTTGCGCTCCCGGACCGCACTGGAGCGGATCGCACAGGGCGAGGACAGCCTCGCGCGACTCGCAGCCGAGGTGGGGTTCGCCGACCAGAGCCACCTGACGCGCACGATCCGCCGTCACACCGGGCGCAGCCCGGCAGAGCTCCGCGCCCTGCTGCGCCAGTCCCGGACTGAGACCGAGGCGTGACGGATCTTCGCCGGCTGCAGTACTTCCTCGCTGTGGCGCGCGAGCGCAACTTCACGCGAGCCGCCGCGCAGCTGCACGTCGCGCAGCCGGCCCTCTCTCGCCAGGTACGGCTCCTGGAGGAGGAGCTCGGCGTCGAGCTGCTGCATCGCACGACGCACGAGTTCGAGTTGACCGAGGCCGGCGCCTTCCTTCTGGAACGGGGCCCGGCGGTGCTGGCGGCGGCCGACGAGCTGTGGCGCGGCGTGCGCACCTACGGCAGCGGCGAGCGCGGGAGCGTCGTCATCGCCTATGGAGCGAGCGCGAGCTACGAGACTGCGCCCAAGCTGCTCGAGGCGCTCGCGTCGCGCCATCCCGGGGTCCAGATCGCCACGTCGGTGAAGTCCGTGAGCGAGATCGTGGCCGGGGTGACCGAGGGGTCGATCGACCTCGGCCTCATCCGTTGCCCACCCGCCGACTCGAGGCTGGAGGCGCGCGCGATTCGCCGCGAGCCCCAGGGGCTGCTCGTCCGGCGCGACCATCGCCTCGCCGACGGAGCGACGGCCGCCGTTGCCGACCTGGCCGACGAGCACGTGCTGCTCCATCCCCGCGAGGCCAACCCGGGCCACTACGACGCGGTCGTCGAGCTGTGCCGGGAGCATGGATTCGAGCCGCGGGTGCGCGCTGCGCAGCCTCAGCTTCGATCTCGCCTACACGCCCGTGGTCAAGGGCGACGCGGTGGCGATCATCGGCGAGTCCTCGCGCCAGGGGCTGCCGGACGAACTGCGGTGGCTGCCCGCTGAGCCCGCCGGCTGCCCTGGAGGTGAGCCTCGTCGCTCGTCGCTACAACCGCCCGCCCGCGGTGGACCGGATGCTGGAGACCGCGGTCGAGGTGTCGGCCGTGCTCGGCTGGACGTAGTCGCCGCCGTCGTCGAAGGCGACGTCGCGCGCGTACAGCGTGTCCATGTACTCGCGGACATGCTGGATCTGTCCGTCGGCGACCGTGAACACGCCGATGCAGCCGTTCTCATAGGACCGGCCGCGCGCGCGTCCGTGCGCGGCTCGTCCACTGCATGACGACCTGGTCGTCCTCCGCGACCATGCCGGTGACCTCGATGCGTGATCGAGCCGGGCGCGTAATAGGACTGCGCGGCGGCGAGGAACTCGTCGATGATCGTGTCGCGTCCCACCCAGGTCCCCGCGATCGGCAGGTCGCCGCCGGCCAGCGTCCAGGTCGCCGTCGGGGGCGAACAGCTCCCGCGCCGTCTGCGCGTCCCCGGCCGCGACGGCGGCGGCATAGCGCTCGACCACGGCCTTGTTCTCAGTCTCAGTGTTCATGGTGCGCCTCCTCGTGTGGGTGTGCTGACGGCGAGTCAGCGTAGGTCCGCTGCACGGCGATCGGAAATGCCCGCTCGGTATGACTTCAGACCCAACCGGGATTTCACAGCGGGCGCCGCGCGGCCTAACGTCGCCGCCATGGCCGTCATCCCCGTCACCTCCGCGCAGTCCGCCCGGCAGGCGCCGGCCCCCCTCGTCGTCGTGGGCGGCAGCCTCGGCACGGGCCGCGAGCTGGCGCGACAGGCCGGCGCGGCCGGTCGCGAGGTCCGGCTCGTCGATCAGCCCGAGAGCGGCGCAGAACTGCGGGCTGCGCTTGACGGAGCCGCCGCCGTGGCGATCATCCCCGGCGCGGACCGTGACCTCCCTGGCGGCGCAGGTCCAGGCGGTCCTTGACGCGATCAGCGTCCCGGCCACCGGGACCGCAGATCGTCGTGGTCACCGGGTTCTCGATCGGGCACGGCCTCGAGCACGCGCTCAACACGCCCGAGCGGCTCGCCGACCGCCGCCATGCCGAGGAACTCGTCCGGCGCAGCGGCGTGCCGTACACGGTCGTGCGTCCCACCTGGCTCACCAGCGACCCACCCGGCCATTACGCCGTCACGCTCACCCAGGACCCCCTGGCCGACGGGATGATCGCGCGCGCCGACCTCGCCACGGTGTGCCTGGCGGCGGTCGCGCAACCGGCCGCGCAGGGCACGACGTTCGCGGTGTTCGCCCAGCCCGGCCCCGCGCCGCGCTCGTGGGCGCCGCTGTTCTCTGCGCTGCGTCCGGACGCTGCGTGATGCGACCCGAGGCCCAGCACGCCTGGGAGGACACGTTCGCGCACCGACGCGCTCGGCCGCCCGCTGCCGCCCCGCTTTCATCGCCTCGTCATGTTCGACGTGACCCGAAACCGGCGCCGGCGGACGCCACGGGGCTGGAAAGTGCGCTGCGCCGGCTGGAGGACCGCCATCCCCGCGGCCCCGACGGCCTGCTCATGCTGCTGGGGTGGGGGCCGGGATATTTCGCCCGCCACGCCGAGACCGCCGCGCCCGTGAGCCGGCCGGTGGCCCTTGCCCGCGGCGAGCAGGCCGCGCTGGAGGACATCGCCGCGTGCCTGCATCTCGCCTCGGACGACGAGGAGCGGCTCGACGACGCGCTGTCGGCGCTGCTGTGGGAGGACGAGCTGCGCCTGGGGCTGCCGCTGCGGGCGCGCGAGATCCGCACCGGTCTCGTGGGCGCCGGGCTGCCCGCCCGCGCCGCCGGCGGCGCCGGTCCCCGCCGATTCGCCCCTGCTGCTGGGCTTTCACTCCGGCCTGCGAAGAAACCAGGCCACGGAGGCCGAGATCACCATCCCGGCCGGCCCGTACGCCGGCGGTACGACGATGCACGTCTCGCGCATCGTCCTCGACCTGCGAGGCCTGGTATGAGCTTGAGGTGGCGCGGCGCGCCGCGCTGATGTATGCGCCCACGGTCACGCCGGCCCAGGCGGCGCGGTTCTCCGACGATGCGCCCGCCGACTTCGAGCGGTTGCCGGCGACGGCGCGCCGGCACGGCGTCATCGGCCACGCGCAGGCCGCAGCGCGCGCCCGGCTGGACGGGCGCCCTCGGATCAACCGTCGCGATTTCGTAACCTTCGACGACGGCATCCCCGGCACCCACTTCGTCTCGCTCCAGCGCAACCTGGAGGACTTCAACGCCACGCGCGCGGTGATGAACGCCGCCGACGGACCGCACCATCATCCGGCCGTCGGCCTGCGTGCCAACAATGGGATCAACGCGTTCATGGAGGTGGTGAGCCGAGCGACGTTCGTGGTGCCGCCGCGGGCTCAGCGTGCCTACCCGGGACAGCGATTCACCTCGACCGCCGCCGCGGCGTCACAGGCCGCGTGACACATGACACTGTCGCTGGCGACCCCACTGTGTGCACTGCTCGGCATCGACGTGCCGATCGTGCAGGCGCCGATCGGCAGTGCCACATGCCCGGAGCTGGCCGCCGCCGTGTCCGGGGCCGGTGGGCTCGGGACGCTCGCCCTCACGTGGACGGGACCGGACGCATGCGCGGAGAAGATCCGCCGCACCCGGGCGCTGACTGACCGGCCCGTTCGCCGTCAACCTCGTGCTCGACTGGGATCCCCGCGAGCGGGTGGAGGTCTGCGCCCGCCACCGAGTCCCGCTCATCTCCACGTTCTGGGGTGATCCCGGCCCCTACGTCGACCTGATCCACGATGCCGGGGCGCTCCACCTCCACACCGTCGGCTCGGTCTCCGAGGCGGTGGCGGCCGCCGAGGCCGGCGTCGACGTGATCGTCGCCCAGGGCAGCGAGGCCGGTGGGCACGTCCGCGGCACGACGTCCACGCTCACCCTCGTGCCCGCGGTTGCCGACGCCGTCGCGCCCCGTTCCCGTGATCGCGGCGGGCGGCATCACGGATGCACGTGGCGTGGTGGCGGTGCTGTCGCTGGGAGCCCAGGCCGCGTGGATCGGGACGCGCTTCCTCCTCGCGCAGGAGGCCAACGTCCATGTCGCCTACCGCGATCGGCTCCTCGCCGCAGGCGCGGGAGACTCGGTCTACACCGAGGCCTTCGACGGCGGCTGGCCCGACGCGCCGCACCGGGTGCTGCGCAACGCCACGCTCACCGCGTGGGAGGCCGCCGGGCGCCCCGCGGCCGGGCATCGGCCCGGTGAGGAGGATGTCGTCGCCACCGCGCCCAACGGCTCGGCGCTGAAGCGCTACCACATGGCCATGCCCCAGGCCGGCACGGAGGGCGACGTCGAGGAGATGGCACTGTATGCCGGGCAGGGGGTCGGCCTGGCGCGTGAGTGCGTGCCGGCGGCCGACATCGTCCGTGAGCTCCGCGACGGAGCGCTCCGGTTGCTCGGCTCGATCACCCCGACCCCGTAGCCGGACTTCGGAGTGAAGCGATGATCGAACTGCAGTACGAGATGACCTATGAGGAGACGATCGCCGGGCCGCTGGGGTCGACCAGCGGGTCGCCGCTGGGCGAGCGTCTGTGCTGGACGGTCGAGACGGGCCGACTCCACGGACCGCGGATCGACGCCACGCTGGCGATGCCCGGCGTCGATCTCATGCGCGTGGGTTCCGATGGGCTTCGCCGTCCCGACCTCCGCGCCCAGCTTCTGACCGACGATGGTGAGCTCATCCTCTTTCGCTACGACGTGGCCGTCATCCGCTCCACGCCACGCTTCCTCGCTGCGCTGGAGGCGGGAGACGCCACGGGATACGCGGACCAGTACATGCGCATCGCGCCTCAGTTCGAGGTCGGCGGCGACCGTTACGCCTGGCTGCGCGAGAGCCTCTTCATCGGCCGTGGCCGGCTGGCGGGACCGCGCGCTATCGCGTATGAGATCTACCGCGTGCGGTAGGGCGGGCTCGGATGTCACACCAGCCCACGCTACGTCGTCCTCTCGGTGAACGCCCGTCAGACAGGAGACAATCGCCATGACCCCCACCATTCCCGCCCACCGGCTCCAGCTCGTCGACGTCGCGCCCAGGCAATACGGGGCGATGTACCGCTTCTCGAGCTCGGTCGAGCTCGACGACAGCCTGCGCCTGCTCATCGAGATCCGCGCCTCGCAGGTCAACGGTTGCGCGTTCTGCATCGACATGCACTGGAAGGATGCGCGCGCCGCCGGTGAGTCCGAGGAGCGCCTCTACATGCTGAGCGCGTGGCGTGAGAGCCCGCTCTACAGCGACCGTGAGCGCGCCGCGCTGGCGCTCTGCGAGGCGATGACCGAGATCGCCGGCCGCGGCGTCCCCGACGACGTCTGGGAGCACGCCGCCGCGGTCTTCAGCGAGGAAGAGCTCGGCCAGGTCGTGTACGCCATCGCGGTCATCAACACGTGGAACCGGCTGCAGATCACCACGCAGGCAGAGCCGGGCCACTACTACCCCGGGATGTTCGAGGCGCCGGCGAGCGCGAGCAATGGACATTAGGCCGGCCACGGCAGCGCGGACGGAGGCGGAGTTCGATCGCCTCCGTCCGTACCTGCGGCGGGTCGCCTACAGCCATCTCGGCAGCCTCAGCGAGGCCGAGGACCTCGTCCAGGAGGCGTGGCTGCGGCTCGCCCGCGTCGACCGCGCCGAGATCCGTGATCTGCGGGCGTGGCTGACCAGCGTGGTCAGCCGCCTCGCGCTCGACGCGCTCACCTCGGCGCGAGCGCGCCGCGAGCAGTACGTGGGGCCGTGGCTTCCCGAGCCGCTGGTCCAGCCGGCCGACGACACGTCGGACCCGGCCGCTCGCGCTGACCTCGACGAGGACGTCAGCATGGCGATGCTCATCGTGCTCGAGTCCCTCTCGCCGGCTGAGCGCAGCGCGTTTCTGCTGCACGACGTGTTCGGCTACTCCTTTGAGGAGGTGTCGAGCATCGTCGATCGCACCCCCGCCGCGGCCCGCAAGCTGGCCACGCGGGCGCGAGCCGCGGTCGAGTCGCGCCGCCCGCGCTATCCGGCGTGCGCCGAGGAGCAGCGCGAGGTCGTGCAGGCCTTCCTCGACGCGACCCAGACCGGCGATCTCGCCGGCCTGATGGAGCTCCTGGACCCGTCGGTGACCTACCGCAGCGACGGCGGCGGCCTCGTGCCCGCAGCGCGCACGGTGTTCAGCGGCGCCGAGCGCGTGGCCCGCATCTTCGCCGCCATGGCGGCCCATTACGGCGACCGGCGCACCGCATCGGTGATCACCGTCAACGGCGCGCCGGGCCTCCTGCTGCAGATCGGGAGCGACCGCAGCGTGGTGGCCGTGACGATCGACGGTGGCCGCATCACGTCGCTCGACATCATCCGCAACCCGGACAAGCTGGCCACGCTCGGGCGTCGATAGCCGGTCTGAGAAGCTGCCAACATGACCACGTGGCGCACGTGGCGGTATCGGGGCTGGCCTACGCCCATCCGGGCGGAGACCTGCTGTTCTCCGATGTCTCCTTCCGGGTCTCGCCGGGCCAGCATGTCGGGCTCGTCGGCCGCAATGGCGTGGGCAAGAGCACGCTGCTGAAGATCCTGGCTGGGGAGTTCACCCCGGATGACGGGGAGTACGCCGTCGGCGGGAGCATCGGCTACATGCCCCAGGACGTCGGCGTGGGCGATGACGAGCGCACCGTCCGCGAGCTGCTGCTGTCACTGGCGCCGTCGGCGGTCCGCCAGGCGGGCGAGAGCATGCTGGCGCTCGAGGCCCAGCTCGCGGCCGGCGACCCGGCGGCGGGGATCAAGCTGGGCGAGGCGATCGGGGACTGGTCATCGCTCGGGGGCTATGAGCTCGAGGGCCACTGGGACGCGTCGTGCCGGCGCATCGTGCGCGCCGCGTTTGACGAGATCGCCGAGCGCCCGGCGCGCACCCTGTCGGGCGGTGAGCGCAAGCAACTCGTCCTGGACGTGCTGTTCGCCTCCGACGCCGACGTACTGCTGCTCGACGAGCCCGACAACTTCCTCGACATCCCGGCCAAGCTCGAGCTCGAGCAGCGGGTTCGCACGTCCAAGAAGACGATCGTGATGATCTCCCACGATCGTGCCGTCCTGGCCTCGGCCCCCGGTGCGATCGTGACGCTCGAGGGCAACGGCGCGTGGGTGCACGGCGCCTCCTACGCCACCTACGCCCAGGCGCGCGAGGACCGCCAGCGCCGTCTCGGCGACGCCGTCAAACGCTGGCAGGAGGAGGAGCGCCGGCTCTATCGCCTCATGAAGCTCTTCAAGGAGCGCGCCCGCTACTACCCGTCCTGGGCCAAGCGTGCGGACGCCATGGAGTCGCGCTGGAATCGGTTCCGCGCCGGGGGCCCACCGCCGTCGCCCGTCGCCGACCAGGCCATCGCCGTGAACATCCGCGGCGGTGACTCGGCGCGCATCGTGCTCGACATGCGCGCGCTGGAGATCGCCGATCTCGTCTCGGCCTTCTCCGAGGAGATCCACTTCGGCGAGCGCGTGGGGGTCATCGGTCCCAACGGCTCGGGCAAGACCGCCCTCATGCGCGTGCTCGCTGGGGTCCGATCACCCGACGACGGCGAGCTGCGCGTCGGCCCGCGGGTCTCCACCGGCTTCTTCACGCAGCTGCAGTCGCGCGCCGACTTCGCCGGCCAGGTCGTCCTGGACATCGTCATGACCCAGCGCGGGGAGCTGCAGGCGGCGATGTCGGCGCTGGCCCGCTATGGGCTCGCCGACGCCGCGCGCCGCTCCTACGATGTGCTGAGCGGCGGCGAGAAGGCACGGCTCGAGGTGCTCATCCTCGAGCTCGAGGGCCACAACCTGCTGCTGCTCGACGAGCCGACCGACAACCTCGACACCGACTCCTCCGAGGCGCTGGAGACGGCGCTGGACAGTTTCATGGGCACGGTGGTGGCCGTCTCGCACGACCGCGCGTTCCTTCCACCCTGGACCGCTTCCTCATGGTCCTGCACGACGGCGGCGTGCTGTCGTTCCCGGCCTACGAGCCCGCGCTGGAGGCGCTTGTCGATCCCGGTCACGCGGCCGACGTCCGCCTGGCCAAGCTTCTCTAGCCGCCGTCGGCGGTCAGCTCGTAGTGCATCGTCCGGTACCGGCTGAGGCGGTGAATCAGCGGGACCACGAGCACCGATGCAGCACGCGATGGCGGCGCGCCAGCGCCCGGGCCGCGACGCGCGCGTCGTCGCCGTCGAGCAGCGTGGCCCGGGCCTCGAGCGCCGGCCCGGTGGCCGTACCCTTGACGGTCGTCGCCGGCGCGACGCGAACGCTGGGATTGTTGCGCAGCCGCTTTGTTTTCCACGCCTTGTCGTAGGAGCGGAAGAATGCACGGTTGCCGTCAAAGGCGATGCTCACGGCGGTGTCCACCGGCGTGCCATCGCGTTTATAGGTCGTCAAGAGGACGGTCTTTGTGTCCTTGAGGGATGAAAGGGTGCTCATCGGGTCTCCTTCGCTGATCGCGTGTTCTGTGACAGGCTCTGAGACGAGACAGGACCGTGGGGCGTGACAGCGATGAGCGAGGATCTGCGCCCACTGATGTTCGCGCTGGCCTACCGCATGGTGGGCAGCGTGTCCGACGCCGAGGATCTCGTCCAGGAGGCCTACCTCCGGATGCAGCAGGCGCTGGCCGCGGGAACCGAGATCGAGGTGCCCAAGGCGTATCTCACGACGGTCGTCACCCGGCTGGCGATCGATCACCTGCGCTCGGCCCGGGTGCGGCGCGAGACCTATCCGGGCCCGTGGATGCCCGAGCCCCTGGTGGAGCGCATCGACGAGGCGCCCGCCGACAGTGCCGAGCTGGCCGACTCGCTCTCATCGCCTACCTCGTCCTGCTTGACCGGCTCTCGGCGACCGAACGCGCCGTCTTCCTCCTGCACGACGTGTTCGGCTACCGCTTTGAGGAGATCGCGCCCATTGTTGACCGCAGTGAGGCCGGTTGCCGCCAGATCGCGGTGCGCGCACGACGGCGGCTGGAGCCCGACCTCCCGCGCTTCGACAGCGACCCGCGCCGGCGCATCGAGGTCGCCGAGCAGTTTCTCAACGCCTTTCGCGACGGCGACATCGACGCTCTGATGCACCTCGTCGCGCAGGACGCCGTGTTCGTCGGCGACGGCGGTGGCAAGGCGGCGGCATTGCCCGAGCCCATCCATGGACGCGATCGCGTCGTCCATCTCGTGCGGGCCTTCGCCAACCAGAACCGTCGCCTGAACCTGCGCTTCGAGCCGGCGCTCGTCAACGCCCAGCCGGGCGCCGTGGTCCGCGACCTCGACGGCCTGGTCGTCACCGTGCTGGGCTTTGACATCGTCGACGGCGCTGTGCACACGATCCGCTCGATCGTCAATCCGGACAAGATCGGCCACCTCGGCGCGGTCAGCCCGTTGACACGACGCCGCGAGGGCTCCGGGGAGTAACCGGACGCCCGCTCACACGCCCGCCCCGATCCTGATCCCAGCACGCGTGCGGTCCCGCCCCCCGGGCGAGGGGCGAGGCCGCGTGAACCCTGCGGTGGGGCGCGACGCCCCCTACGGCTTGAAGCGCACCACCTGCGGGTCGTGGTCTGAGACCTGATCGGCGTACTCGGCGTTGAGGTGCACCACCTCGTACTGGACCCCGTTCGGTCCCTTGCTGACCAGGATGTGGTCCAGCACCTCCGAGATGCCGTCGAAGTCGTAGGTGTACTGCTGGTCGATCGGAAGGGTCCCGATCAGGTCGGTGAGGATGGAGTCGCCGGTGCCATCCGCGGTACCCGTCTTGAGCACATTGAGCGACGGGCTGAACTGGTAGTCGTTGAGGTCGCCGACGACGACGACATCGGCCTTGGGATCGATGTTGAGGATGCCCTGGACAAAGCCGTGCTCGACGGAGGCCTGGCCGGCGCGCTGCGTGGCCGAGGACTGGGCCGGGAACTGGAAGCGCCCGTCGGCGTTCTGGTCACCGAGCTTGGCGTCGAAGTGGTTGGCCACCACGAACACCCGCTGGCCCTGGAAGGTGAACTCGCCCACCAGTGGCTTGCGGCTGGCGGTCCACACCGGGTTGGTCGGGTCGATCCGCCCCGGCGACAGGGTCAGGTCCGGCTCGCCCTTGCTCTTGACCACCTGCGTGCCCGTGGTGGAACGGTTCACCGAGGCCGCCCCGCGGTCCACGAAGGTCACCCGGGCCGGGTTGTAGAGGAACACCACCCGGATGTTGCCGCCCGGCTCGCCGCCGTCCTGGTCGTTGACCGGGTCGATCTCTCGCGAGTCGTAGTGCGGACCGCCCGCGTTGACGATCGCCGTCGGTCAGCTTGCTGATGGTCTGATCGGCGGTGACGACGCCGTCATCGCTCGCCCCGTCGTTGTCCTGGACCTCCTCGACGGCCACCACGTCCGGGCTGGCCAGGTTGGTGACCACGCCCTGGGCGAGCCGCTGGAACTTCGAGTCGGGATCGCTCGGCGCCAGGTTCTCGACGTTGTAGGTGGCGACGGCGAGCTGGTTCTTGCCCTGCGAGGTGGCCACCGTCCGCGGCAGGTTGTTGTGCTGCACCGTGCCGAGGGTGGTGGCGGCGATCGTGTAGCCGCCGAACTCCGAATAGTCGACGGGGCCGACCGTGGCCCCCTGGAAGACGTCACCGACGTTGACCTCGGGGTTGGAGCCATCGGCCGGGACGATCTCGATCCGTCCTGACGGCGTTTGGTTCTCGCCCAACAGCTCGCTACCACCGCGGAACGTCTCATCCTGATTGGGCTTCGTCGTCACGTACTGCTCGGCGAAGCTGTCCGAGGGACCCACGACACGGGCATCGTCGACCTCGACACGCATGCCCTCACGTGACTCCCAGAAGTCCAGCGCCGAGCGATCGGGCTGGATCGGCGTGGACTCGATGTTGCCGCCGCCCAGGTCGGGGGCGTAGGTGTCAGGCACCGTGGTCGGGGTGATCACCTCCGGCCCAGGCAGCGCGTTGCCGTGCGAGAGGACGGTCGCCGTCGGACTGTCGATCTCGGTCACGGACAGCTGCGAGGTCGAACTCACGGTCTCGCCGCTGGCCAGTGGGTAGAAGTCCTTGACGGTTCCCGACACCAGAACGGAGTCTCCGACCGCGATGCCCGACGGCGCCGAGGAGGTGAAGACGAAGATTCCCTCGCTGGTTGCGGGGTTGTTGTCGGGGTTGGGATCCTCGATCCAGTAGCCCTTGCTGCCGCTGGAGCGGATCGCGGTGACGATGCCGGGCACGTTGGTCACCGCGTCGCCGTTGTGGGGCGAGACGAAGCTCGCGCCCTGGATGTCGTGGATGCGCAGCGGACCGGGCTGGCCGGTGCCGGTGCCGCCACCACCGCCCGAGCTGCCGTCGTTGGCCGCTCCCGGGGTGGGGGTGCCGGCCGTGAAGTCGTTGGCGTTGTTGTCGGTGTCAGACGAGCTCGAGCGCGCCACCGACTGGGTGTTAGACGCGCCGGTGGCCGGAGCCGTCTCGCTGATGGCCGCGGTGCCGTAGCCGACCAGATCGGTCGAGGCGGCCTCGCAGGAGGCGGAGTCTGTGCAGGTCAGCGCGTCGGTTCCGTGTACCAGCGCGACCGTCCCCGCGGTGGCCGACATGGCGATGTTGCCGCTCGCCTGGGTCGGCGGCAACGCTTGGCTTCCCCCGGTCCCCTGGGACTCGCCCACGAGGTAGACGCCGCCGGCGGGGATGGAGCCGCTCAACGCGGTCGTCTGCCAACTGCCGGTGGCGCTACCGGAGTGGTATTGGACTGACCACCCGTCCACCGTCACCGCCGCGGTGCTGCGGTTGGCCACCTCGATGAAGTCGTTGGTCAGCGTGGCGCCGGAGTTGCCCCCGCCGCCGTAGACCTCGTTGACCACCAGCGCCGACGACGGCGTCGCCGACGCCTCCTGGCCCCTGCTCAGCGTGAACAGGACCGCAGCGATCGCCACCAGGGCTGCCAGCACGGCGACCCCTCGCCTGGTTCGCCACGTACCCACCCGTTGCATGCACGCCTCCATTGGTCATGCCGTCGCCTATGCGGCGCCGGTCGTTCATCCCGCCCCGGTGGAGGCTGCCCGACGCGGCGGCGGAACGCGTGAACATTCCGCTCACCTGTTGTAAATCGGACGCCAACAATTCAATTTTGGGAAGGTTTGCCCAAGATCGCCGTCCTTGCTCATCGTGGATGAAGGGACCAGGACGATCATCCGCGAGCGCATGCGCCGGCGGACGCGAACGGGCCTGGCAATGGCCGTGCTCGTGGCGCTGCTCGCAGTGGTGGGCTGTGGTGCGTCAGCGTCGGAGAGCAGCGATCTGACAGCGCAGATCCGCAAGGCGCTGGACCGCCATCCGGGGTTCGCGGTCCGCTCGGTGCACTGCCCCTCGGACATCCATAGAGCCAAGGGCGTCGTAACGCACTGCTTGGCGACGCTGCGCGACGGCCACGTCGTCGCGCTGCGTGCCACCCAACTCGACAGCAAGGGGACGATCAACCTCATCGCCAACGAGATGTTCGCCGACAACGTGGAGCACGGGATCGTGTCGTCCCTGCCGGTCACGGCGACCGCGCCGCATGCGGCCTGCCCCAACCACGTGCCGGTCGTCATCGGTCACGCCTTCACCTGCACGCTCGCCGGCGCCGGCCGCTACACCCATGCCCGCGTCACGATCGTCAACGGCGATGGGGGCTTCCGATTGACGTTCTCCTGAGCCGCAGGCCGTAATGCGTCAGCAAGACGGACTGCAGCGCCGAGGTCACGACGCGAGCGAAGCGCCGTCTCATCGCGCGGGCTGGGTCCGGGGCTGCAGGACCGCCGGGCGGAGCCACGCCCGGGCCGGATGGACGAGGAGGGCGGCGATCCCGGCGGCGGCCCAGCCGCCCAGCACCCAGAGATACCCGGCCGTGTCGTTGCCGTGGAAGTACAGGGTGTTGCGCACCGCGTCGGCGGCAACGCCCAGCGGGAGCGCGGAGTCCAGCGCGCGCAGGAAGCCGGGGCCGAACGGTCCCAGGTTCGACGGCCCGCCGCTCACCGGGATGCCGACGATGAGGAAGGTGATCACGGCCAGGGCGATGAGCGGCAACTTGATGCGGCCCAGCGCCGCGGTTGGGGCGGAGATGGCCAGCGAGAACAAGGCAACGATCCCGGCCATCGGCAGATAGTCGTCAAAGCCGGTGATCCCCGAGGCGACGGCCGCGGCGCTCAGCCCGATGGCCACCGCCGCGACGACGGGCACGGCGATCCGCCACGCCGTCCGGTGACGGCGGAAGAGGTGCGCGGTGGCCGCCCCGGTGGCCAGGCTGGGGAAGAGGACGCACAGGATGGTGAAGAACGGGGACAGGGCGAGGGAGTCGTTGCGCAGCGGAGGAACCACGTCCACGACGTTCAGCCGCTGCCCGGTCTTGGCGGCGAGTCCCCTGAACGTGTTGGTGAGCAGCTGGGCGGGCGCCGAGCCACCGGCCTGGGCGACGAGGAGCGTCATGCCGTGCGGCGTGGCGACGAGCGCGCCGTCCACCGCGCGCGTGTCGATCGCGTCCCTCGCGCGGGCCTGGCTGCCATAGGCGTGAAGGTCAAAGCCGCCCGGCGCCCGGGCCGCCATGGCGCCGCGGACCTCCTGGGTGACCTGCGCCGGGGCCACGATTCCGACGGGCACCGAGTGGGGGGTGGGCTCGTGAAAGGCGCTCAGGGCCGTGCCGATGAACGCCGCCGCGAACGCCACGTTGATCGCCACGAGGGCCAGCGGGATGCGGATGTGATGAAGGATTGGAGTGTTCGGTCGCATTTGCTGCTCGTCCTCTGCCAAATGGGTTGAAATGCCAACGCTTGTTGGCAACAACTCTACGCCCGTGGAGCTGAAAAGTCAACGTCTGTTGGCAAACGGTTGTTGATGGGGTTAAGATGAGGGCCGATGCCACGGGAACGCGCGAGCCACACCACCGTCCGAACTGACGCCCTGGGGGTCGGCGGGCCCCGCTCGGAGGGCACGCGCCGCACGATCCTCGACGCGGCGCGCGGCCTGTTCGCCGCGCGCGGCTACGAGCAGACGACGATAAGGGCCGTCGCGGCCCAGGCGGGCATCGACGCTTCCATGGTCATGCGCTACTTCGGCTCCAAGGCGGGACTGTTTGCCGCCGCTGCGACGCTGGACCTCAACGCGCCGGACCTGGCGCCGGTGCCGCCGCGGCGCCGCGGCGAGGCCTTCGTCCGCCACTTCATGGCCGGCTGGGAGGCGGACCCCACCGAGGATATGGTCGTGTTCCTGCTGCGCACGGCGGTGACCGACGAATCGGTCGCCGCGCAGATGCAGACGACGTTCAATCGCATGATCGTGGGCCCGCTGACGTCGCTGGGCTACGAGGAGCCTGAGCGGCGGGCGGCGCTCATCGGCTCCCAGTTGCTGGGGGTCGCACTGTGCCGCTACATCCTGCGCCTGCAGCCGCTGGCATCGTTCTCGGGCGACGAGGTCGTCGCGAGTGTCGGACCGACCATCCAGCGCTACCTGACCCAGCCGGTACCGGGCGCTTAGAGTCCGCCCGATATCGGGTAGATCGCCTCGCACACGCCCGGCCGTGCATAATGCACCGGGTTTCGGATTCATGGCGAGCGAGGAGACGAGGATGGGTGCGAAGTGGCGGCGCGCACGACGGCGCGTCCAGCGCGTGACGGGCAGCCGAGCCGGTCGACTCGCGGTCGTGACGGTCGTCGCGTCGGCGGCGATGATCGTGGCCCTGGCGGGCTCGCCCGCGAGCACGGTGGCGGCCCGGCGCGCGGCGGCCGCGCCTCAGGCCCAGACGCGCTATTCGCTCGTGCACGGGTGCTACGCCCTGAGCTCCCCGTCGCGCGGGACTCCGATCGGCGCCGACGCCGGCCCGTTCACGATGCAGGCGGCCGCCCTGGGGGTGTACCTCCTCTACGACCCCCGCGGCGACTACCTCAGCGACGATGGCACCGGGAACTTCACGGGCGTCAGCGCGCCGAGCAGCGCCACCGAGTGGACCGTGAACGGCTCCTCGTCGCAGGGCTTCACCATGACCAACGCCGGCACGGGAACGAGCGTGCCGGTCACCTTCGTCCCCGCCACAGGCTGCGCTGCCTACCCCGAGGCGCAGGTGGACGCCGTCGGCTCAGCGTTCAGCGGCGCCAGTCCCGAGGCCGACGTGCTCGGCACCGTCGAGGGTCACGCGCACGTGACCGCGTTCGAGTTCCTGGGCGGCGACTGGCACTGTGGCCGGCCGTGGAGCCCGTTCGGCGTCCAGTACGCGCTGCCCGCCAGTTGCGCCGCTGACGAGCAGGGGACCAACGGTGCCTTTGAGTCGCTCATCGACTTCGGTGGAGCCACGCGGCCCGCCGCGATGCACGGGTGGCCGACGTTCGTGGACTGGCCGAGCCCCACGGCCCTGGCCGAGGAGGGCGACTACTACACCGGCATCGAGCGCGCCTGGAAGGCGGGGCTGCGTCTCATGGTCACCGACCTCGTCGACAACGAGGCGCTGTGCTCGCTGATGACGACCAAGCACAACCCGTGCAACGACATGGACGCCGTCAAGATCCAGAGCCAGGACCTGTACGCGCTGCAGGACTACATCGACGCGCAGTCCGGCGGCCCCGGCAAGGGCTGGTTCCGGATCGTGACCGACCCGTTCCAGGCCCGCCAGGTGATCAACCAGGGCAAGCTCGCCGTCATCGAGGGCATCGAGGTCTCGCGCATCTTCGGCTGCGGCGAGGTCAACGACGTCCCGCAATGCAACCCGTCGCAGATCGACGCAGGGCTCCAGGAGGTCCACGACCTCGGGGTCCGGACCTTCTTCCCCATCCACGAGTTCGACAACGCCTTCGGCGGGACCAAGATGATCGCCGGCGAGCTCGGCACGGTGGTCAACGCCGGCAACCGTGACGAGACCGGCAGCTTCTGGACGTTGCAGCCGTGTCCCGCCTCCGACCAGGACGCCGTCCAGGAGAACGTCGCGCCCGCGAGCCCGCTGGCCGGGCTGGTCAACGGCCCGCTCGCTTCGCTGCTGCACGGCGCCCCGCTGCCCGTGTACGGCTCAGGGCCGCAGTGCAACGTGCGCGGAATCACCGATCTCGGTACCTACGTGATCAACCAGATGATCAAGGACCACTTCCTCATCCAGCTCGACCACATGGACAGCGCCACCGCCACGGCGGCGCTGGCCATCGCCACCGCCCACCACTACTCCGGCGTCATCTCGGCTCACTGCTGCTCCTCGCCCCAGCTGTTCCAGGGCATCTACGACGACGGACGGGTTCATCAGCCCGCCCGCCGAGCCCGCGCCCGCGTTCGTGGCCACCTGGAAGGCCGACAAGGCACAGGCGGATCCCAAGTACCACTTCGGCTTCGGCTGGGGCTCTGACATGAACGGCCTCGCCGATCAGCCAGGTCCCTCGGCCGGCACCCCGATCACCTATCCGTTCACCTCCTACGACGGCAAGGTCACCTTCACCCGGGAGGTGTGGGGCGACCGCACGTTCGACCTCAACACCGACGGCCTGGCCAACTACGGCATGTACGCCGACTGGCTGCACGACCTCCAGCTCGTCGGCGGCAACCAGATGATGGCCGACATGTTCCAGGGCGCCGAGGCCTACCTCGAGACCTGGGAGCGCGCCGACGGCGTGCCGGCGACGAGCTGCCTGCCGTCGCGGGCGCGCTTCGGTGCTGCAGGACTGGGCGGCAAGCTGCGCCTCGGTGACACCGCTGAGTCGGCCCTCTTCCGCGCCGGCCAGCCGTCGTCGCGGCCGGGCCGCTCGTTCCGCTACTGCGTCAGCGGCGCCTCGGGCAGCGGTGCGCGCGGGGCCAGCGTGTTCAACGCCGCCGGCAAGGTGGCGCTGATCGCCACGACCGCCAAGGGCGACAAGGCCAACGGCATCGGCGTCGGGATGACGATCGCTCGGCTGCGTCAGCGCGGGGGGACGCGCCGGTCCTCCGGCCTGTGGGAGGGGCGCAAGCTCGCCCACGGAGCCCGCTACGTCTATGGCGTCCGCGGCGGCCGGGTCCGATACGTGGCAGTCGCCGGCGCCGGCCAGCTGCGCAAGCTCACGACTCTGCGCTCGGACCTCCGGGCGGCCGGGATCTAACCGGGCACGGCGTGACGCCGAGGGTGAATTGCTCCGTATGCGTGCAATTCACCCTCCGCGTAGCAGCCGTCGACCCCGCGCACGGATCTACGGCGAGCTCTCGCGCTGCTCCTCGTCCATGATCTCGCGGCACAGGTCGACGCACTCGTTGCAGATCGCGACCGTCGGGGTCGTGGCGCAGACGATGGACTCGACGTCGCGGCCGCGCTTGCCGCAGAACGAGCAGATCACCTGGTCGAGGTAGACCTCCCGCCGCAGCGCAGCCTCGGTGTCCTCCTCCGTCATCGCGGAAAGGTACCGCGCCCCTGCGACCGTTGGGCGCTGGCGCTGGCTAGCCGAGCGTCTCGAACGTCAGCGACGACGGCGCCTGGGCCGAGCGCCCGATGGTGTAGACGCCGCCGGCAAGGCTGGGGAGCTCCGGGGGCAGCGGCGTGAGGTGCGGCGCGTCGGCGGTGGAGAGGGTGAGCCGCAGGCGGTCGCCTGAGGCGATCGTCGCCAGCGTCGGGAAGATCTGGATCTGGTACTCGAGTCATCTGGCCGGGGCTGACCGGCTTGGCCGATGCCTGCGTGTACGGGTGGTAGGGCAGGACGGTCATGCCGCCGGCGGTCCAGGAGCGGTTCGGGTTCACGGCGCGCAAGCGAGCCGAGCAGGGCGCCCTCGGTGAGCGGGTAGGAGGTGCCGTCCGGCGTGACCTCCTCGAGCTCGGCGACAAGCTGGGTCTGGGTCGTGGTCGCGCTCGCGTACACGGTGGCGGTGACCGGGCCTGCGAGCGTCTGCGCGTGGGTGAGCGGCGCCGAGGTGTAGCTGATGGCCCAGGGGCCGGTCTGCGCGAGCCGGTCGTCGGTGGCGCACGGGGCCAGGAAGCCGGCGGTGCCCGCCGGCACCGACAGGCCGCCCATCGACCACTGGTCGATCGACCGGCCGCAGGGCACGCCGCTGGGGCTCCAGACCAGCGTGTCTGACTGCGCCGCGGGCAGCCCGGGGAGGGGCAGGCCCGGGATCGGTGAGGGCGAGGAGCCCGACCCGGTTGACGGGGCCGATGACGTGAGGGTTCCGCCGGCGCCGAAGTACAGGCGCGTCGGGGTCGCGCCCGTGAACGGATAGGTCGAGGTCTCGTTGAACGTGCCGCTGCCGAGGTCGTAGTAGTGAAGGGGCGTCGGCGTCCGTGCCATCCCCGTCTTCTCGCCCTTCAGCCACGTGTCGAACCACTCGAGCTCGAGCGGATCGACGTTGACCGAGGAGCCGTTGAGGTGCTCCCACGGCCCGACGATGAGCTGATAGCGGCCGGTCGTGCTTCTGTCCCGGCGCCATCGGCCCGGTTGTCCCGCGTCCCGCCCACGCGTTCTGCAGCTCGGCGTAGTTGAGCGGCTCGCCGTTCTGGAAGATGTCGAACTCCCCGCCGACCATGTAGGCGGGGATGTGGTTCGCGGCAACGCGGGCGAGCACGTTCTGCGGGTTGCGCGCCTGCCAGTAGGAGCCGTCGTAGGCCTCGTCGCCGCCGCCGAGGATGTTCTCGGTCGTCGTCGGCGTGGTAGGTGGCCAGCCCGTTGACGTGGTCTGACTCGACGCCGGCGAGGTCCGAGAGCATGGCGGGGTCCGACGTCGCGTCGCTGAGCGGGTTGGCGGTGTTCAGCGCTCCGGTGAGGCCGAGGTAGGTCTCAGAGAACTCGAAGTCCAGCAGCCCGCCCATGAACGACGTGTCGCGGTAGATGTCGTTGGCGGGCACCATCGGGAAGGTCGCCTTCAAGGGCGAGTGCTTGCCCACCGCGCCGGCGAGCAGGAGCTGGTCGATGCCCAGGTACGACGGCCCGTAGGTGCCGACCTTGCCGTTGGAGTTGGGGAGGTGGGCGGCCCACTTGAGCACCTTGATCGCGTCGCGCTGCTGGATGGGGTCAAACAGTCCCCAGCTGCCGTTGGAGTCGCCGGTGCCGCGGACGTCCTCCACGACCTCGATGTAGCCGCGCTGGACCAGGTAGTTGTCCGCGCCGCCGGTCGCGGAGCCACTGCTCGGAGAGGACGCCGACCCGGGGGCGCTCGAGCCGCCCTGCCCCTTGCCGTACGGCGTCATCGTCATCAGCACCGGGAACGGGCCCTTGGCCGGCTGGCCGGACGCCGTCGTCGGATAGATCTCGTTGACGCGGATGGTCGTGCCCCCGGCGCCCGTGACGGCGATGTCGTTGGTGGACGCGGTGCCGTACACGGCGTTCTCCGGAGCCCAGCGGCTGCCGGGGGCGGCGCTGGCGGAGAGGACGCTCTGGGGCAGCTGCGGGTCGAGTCCGACGAGGCTCGACGGGGCCGACTCCACCGCCGGGGCGCCCGGGGGCGGCGACGGCTCGACGGCCAGCGCTGACGCCGCGGTCAGCCCGGCGCAGGCGCAGACGGCGGCGCCTGCCGCCAGCGCCCTCGCGCGCACACGGAGCCGTCGAGGAGACTGGGTCGCCATGTCATCCCCACGAATACCCGAAGCACCATTTTTCTAGACATCGCTGAGTGTCGCTCCGGCCGCCGACGTGCTGAGATAGGAGCGATGTCACGCCTTGACATGTTCACGCAGGCCTACTGGGACGACCGCTACGGCGGGCATCGGCACGTGTGGAGCGGACAGCCGAACCCCTACCTCCTCACTGAGACCGCCGACCTGGCGCCGGGCCGGGCGATCGACGTCGGCTGCGGTGAGGGGGCCGACGCCATCTGGCTGGCCCGCCAGGGCTGGCAGGTCACGGGCGCCGACGTCTCGCCGGTCGGCCTGGAGCGCGCCGCGCACAACGCCGACGCCGCGGGCGCGGAGATCGCCCAGCGGATCGCGTGGCGCCAGGTCGACCTCTTCGCCGACGAGTGGATGCCGCTGGGCAGCTACGAGTTCGTCAGCTCGCAGTACCTGCACCTCCCGCCTGAAGTGCGCGCGCAGTCGATGCAGCGCCTCGCCGACGCCGTGGCCCCCGGCGGTGACCTGCTCGTCGCCGCACACCACCCGTCGGACCTCGAGATCCCGGGACTGCGCCCCCACGTCCCCGAGCTGTTCTGCACCGCCGACGAGCTCGCCGCTCACCTCGAGACGCCGAGACTGGGAGATCATCACCGCGGCCGCCCCGGAGCGCACCGTCACCGGGCCCGAGGGCACGCCGGTCACCATCCGCGATGCCGTGCTGCGCGCGCGCCGGCGTGGCTGAGCCAGGCTAAGCCGAGGCCGGCGCGAGGTCCAGCACCCAGTGGTTGCAGCGCAGCGTGCGCCCCGCGTAGACGAAGTCGCGCTCCCCGCGCAGGGTGAAGTCAAACCTCCGGCACAGCGCGTTTGACGGCGCGTTGCTGATCGGCGGGAAGGCGTGCATGGTCGGGAATCCGCCTGCGGAGCGGGCGCGCGCGATGAGAGGCCCAGGGCGCGGCTCGCGATGCCGCGGCCCTGAAAGGCCGGGAGCACCATCCACCCCGTCTCGTGGATCGTGAGCCCGTCGAGCTCCTTCTCCCAGATCCCGATCGTTCCCACCGCCGGCCCCGGCGGCTCCGGGACGATCGTGAAGTACCAGGGGTCCGCCGACCCGTCGCGCATGAACCACCGGCAGGCGCGCGCGGATCGACGGGCCCGCCCAGTTCCCGCATCACGACGGGGTCGGTCTCCAGCGCCTCGCTCAGCGCCAGGTCGGCGTCGGTCGTATCGCGCCAGCTGCATCCCGAGTCGACCGTAGCGATGCGGCGTGCCAACCCGCGCGTGGCGCAACGGACGTCTGGTCTCCTCAAACCGACCGGAATGGTCATCGACCGCGTCGCCGGCGGCGCGCTGGAGACGGCTGAGACCGGCGTGACGCACTTCCGGCGACGGCCCGGCAAGCGTTCTCCGTTTGTCCATCGTCACGACCAGGCCGGGCCCGAGGGCCTCGAGTTCCTCGCCTTCGGCCCGCACTACGACAGCGACGGCGCGCCGGTCGAGGACCCCTGGGTCGCCTGAGAGCGCGCGGCGGGGCGAGCCGCCGCGCGCGCCGTGGGCTAGACCTGGACCACCGCCTCAAACGGGGCGGGCGCCTTGCCGGACTCGAACAGGCGCCGCTCGCGCATCCACTGCTGCGAGCGGTCATACGCGTCCGAGGTGTAGGGCAGGAACACGATCCGCTCGCCCGGACCGAAGCGCCGCACGTCGATCATGTCGTGGAAGCGCTCGGGGATCTCCTTGAGGTAGTGCTGCTTGTAGGGCTCGGGCTGCAGGTCGAGCTCCATCTGGGCGCGCTTGAGCGCGTTGAAGTACTTCTCGACGTCGGCCGGCGTCGGTCTCGAAGTCGAACATGAAGCCGGCCATGAACGTGGTGTCGAGGATCTTGCGGCACGCCCTGCTGCTCGACGAGGTAGGTCGGGGCGCTCCAGATCGCCGCCGCCGGCACCGCGCCGGCCAGCAGCGCGTCGACGCGGTCATACGGCATGCCGCCGAAGCGCAGCTTGATGTCGTCCTCGGATCCAGGAACGGCTCGAGCGCCTGGATCGTCGAGAAGTGGCTGCCCGAGTGGTAGCCCACGGCGACGTCGACGCCGGCCAGGTCCTCGGGACGCTGGATGTCAGAGTCCGGCAGGACGTAGATGCCGCTGGGCAGCACCGAGTAGCAGCGGCCCCACATCCGTCCCGCCTGGTCGCCGGCCGCCTGGTTGACCGCCCAGTGACAGGCGCAGCTCATGCCCTTCTTGCCGCCACCCCCGACGCGGTAGAGCTCGTAGGCGCCGGTGCTTGACGTCCTCCTGGCCGGTGGGCTCGATGTCCTGGTCGGCGTTCTGCTGGGCCCGGACGTCGAGCTCGTAGTCCAGGCCCTCGTCCTCGAAGTAGCCGTTCTCGACCGCGATCCAGTCCTGCAGCCGGCCGTGGGTCGAAATCTGGAACATCGCCCTCTCCCTCCAACTCGCTTGCGCAGTGCCGGTGTCCAACTTAGTCCACGGGCCGCGTATGCCGCCCTCTGCGCGTCCATGGGCGTACGTCATCACGACGCGTCGGCGAACGAATGGTGTTCATGGGTCACGATCCAGCGGCCGCCCTCCTTGCGCAGGCCGATGGTGAGGCGCAGCCGGTGCTCGGGGTTGCGTTCGAGCGCTTCGTGGGTGTCGCAGCGCAGCAGCGCGAAGGCGAACGCGACGTCGGCTCCCGCGGTGACCTCGAGCGACTCGATCTCGAACACGGCGCCCGAGGCCTGCCAATCGAAGAAGCCCGGCCACGTCGCGCGGTAGGCGTCCAGGCCGCGAACCCCCTGCTCGGGCGGCGGCACGTCGAACATGACGATGTCCGGATGCGTGGTCCTCGAGGACCACGGCCATGTCGCCATCATGGACCGCGTGGGCCCAACGCTCGATCAGGTCGCGGATGTGCTGTGTGTCGTCCATGGTGGTACCTCCGGGGGTTGGGTGTCGTCGGTGAAACCCCGGGCGGCGCGCAAACTCATCGCGGACGCGATCATGCGGCGCATGAGCTCGACCGTCCTGCTCGACGCCGCCCGGTCCGGCGACGCCGGCGCCTTCGAGACGCTGGTGGCGCCGCACCGCCCCGAACTGCAGGCTCACTGCTACCGCATGCTCGGCTCCCTGCACGACGCCGAGGACGCGCTGCAGGAGACCTGGTGCGGGCATGGCGCAATGTGCACGGCCTCGATGACCGCGGCTTCGTCCGCGCCTGGCTGTTCAAGATCGCCACCAACCGGTGCCTCACCGCGCTGGAGCGGCGCGGTAGGCGCGAGCTCCCCGTCGATGTCTCGCCCGACACGCCCGCCACCGAGATCAGCTGGCTGGAGGCCTACCCCGACACCACCCCCGAGGGCCGCTACATCGAGCGTGAGTCGATCGAGCTCGCCTACGTCGCCGCGCTCCAGCACCTCTCCCCGATCCAGCGCGCGACCCTCATCCTGCGCGAGGTGCTGGGCTTCTCGGCCGCGGAGGTGGCCGACCTGCTCGACACCTCGGCCGCGTCGGTCAACAGCGCGCTGCAGCGAGCCCGCAAGGCGGTGGACTCGACCGCCGAGACCCAGCAGGACGGTCTTGCGCGACATGGGGGACGATTCGATCACTCAGCTCGTGGAGCGGTGGGCGGACGCCTGGGAGGCGGCCGACGTCGACACGATCGTGTCGATGCTCGCCGACGACGCACGCTTCTCGATGCCGCCGTGGCTCAGTGGTATCGCGGCCATGACGCCATCCGGACGTTCCTGGTGGACGGGCCGCTGCAGTCGCAGTGGCGCTTTGTGCCCACCACCGCCAACGGCCAGCTCGCCTTCGGCACCTACATGTGGGACGACGCGGCCGGCGCGTTCGTCCCCGGTGGCCTCGACGTGCTCACCCTCCGCGACGGCCGCGTCGCTGAGGTGACGGTGTTCCTCGAGGCCGACCTCACCCTGTTCGGGTTGCCCGCGCAGCTCACGGCCTAGCCGCCGGCCGACCCCGAACCCCGGGCCGCCCCGGCACGTCCCCGGGGCGCGATAGCGTCACCGCCATGCTCACCTTCGACACGGCGCTGGGCACCTGTGGGATCACCTGGAGCGACGTCGGCATCACCGGCGTCCTGCTGCCCGGGACGCGGGGGCTGACCCGCCGCGCCGCCGCGTCACCGCCCGCGGTGCCCGACGCGATCCACGGCACGGTCGCGGCGATCGTCGCCCTGCTGGACGGTGAGCACACCGATCTGCGCGAGTCGTGCTCGACGAGACCGGGATCGACCCGTTCCGGCGCAGCGTCTATGCCGCGGCCCGCGAGATCCCGCCGGGGGCGACGGCCAGCTACGGCGACATCGCCCGCGCGATCGGAAAGCCCGACGCTCCGCGCGCGGTCGGCCACGCGCTGGGCGAGAACCCCTATCCCGATCGTCGTCCCCTGCCACCGCGTGCTGTCCTCCGCCGGCGCGCTCCACGGGTTCTCGGCGCCGGGCGGGATCGCCACCAAGCGCCGCATGCTCGAGATCGAGCGCGCGCCCGGCTTTACCCAGCTCTCGCTGCTGCAGCGCCTGACGGCCGGCTGAGGTACGCGCCCTGGGCGCGCAGGGCGTCCTGGAGGTCGGCCACGTCCAGCGCGCCCGGAGCGGTGCCACCGGCGACGGCCAGCGCCGCGGCCGCACCCGCGGCCTGCCCGGTGACCCAGCACTGCGGGATCTCGCGCATGAAGGCCTGGGTCTGGGAGTCGCAGGCGATGTGGCGGCCCGCCACCAGGACGTTGTCCAGGCCGGTGGGCAGCAGCGCGCCGTAGGGGACTGAGACGTTCTCGAACGCCTGCGAGGGCGACGGCGAGACCCCGATCTCGTCGTGATGGCGCACGCCCTCCTTCCACTCCTCAGCCCGCATCGGGTGGCGCCCGACCACCCGCCCCGTGTGGCGCACCCCGACCTGCGGCGCCGAGAGCATGAACCATGCGCGCTCGAAACCCGGGGCGTGGCGGCGGAAGTAGTCGAGGTGGGAGAGCATCCGCCGGCGCGACTGGATCTCCACCCGGGTGAGGTCGGCGACGTCGAGGCCGCTGTAGCCGCGCAGCCGCGGCCCCAGGAACAGCGCCACGTCGTCGCGCCATCCGATCACCGGGCGCTCGACGTAGCCGAGCGCCTCCCGAGCCTGCTCCATGAGCGCGCGGTGTCCTTGAGGGTCATCGCGCTTGAAGGCCAGCCAGCGCGCGAAGTCCACGCCCGCCCAAGTCCATCCGGTGTTGAGGCAGTGCTGGATGTTGCTCTCACTGCCCTCGCCGCCGGACTCGAAGGCGGCGCCCGCTTGCCGGCACACGTCGAGGTCTCCGGTGGCGTCGATCACCACCCGCGCCAGAAGGGCTCGGCGGCCCTGCTTGCTCTCGAAGATCACCCCGCTCACGTTCGCTCCATCGCGCACCACGTCCACCGCCCAGCTGTGCAGCAGGAACCGAACCCCCGCCTGGGCCAGGAGCTCCACCGAGGCCAGCTTCAGCCACTCCGGATCGATCATCGGGGACCACGTGACGATTCCGCGGAACGCGCCCTGGCGCCCGCCCCAGTACGCGACGGCTTCTTCGTCCTGGGAGCCCCAGTGGGCCTCCGGCGCCCCGGCGACAGCGTGGCGGGGAAGCTGCTCGAGGATCTCGCGGGCGAAGCCGTCGATGACCAGCTGCCCGGTCCAGTCGGTCATCCGGTCGATCCAGATGACCAGGCCGCCGGTGGACAGGCCGCCGAGGTGGTTGTAGCGCTCCACCAGGGTCACCTCGGCGCCGAGCCGCCGCGCGGCCAGGGCCGCGGCGCAGCCCGCCGGGCCACCTCCCACGACCAACACGTCGGTCTGCGCGTGGACGGGCGTCTCGCGCGGGGACTCGTAGACGGTCATCCCCGGCGGCGCGGGCCGCGGGGTGAGTTCGTCACCTCCGAGGTCCGCCGTACCCGACACGTCGCTGGCGCCGTGGTAAAGCTCGTCGCCGCCGCTCACATGCCGAAATTAACACCGCCACCCGCGTGCTCCAAATCGCGTTTGTGTATATGAGGTATCAGCGGGGCTGATGACGCCCGGCGAGTGCGATCAGCCTCCTTGATACCCGTGGGCCGCGCCGGGGACCGAGAGGCCCCGACGTTCGAGCGACGGTCGCGGGAGCAGGAGTGGGGTGAGGAGCATCAGCGCACCGGCGACCCCGATCGCCGCGCGCACTCCGATGACGCTGGCCAGCACGCCCCACACCGCGGTGAGGGCGGCGACGGTGGCGCTGCTGGAGATCGACCACGCCGAGAGCATCCGGGCGACGCGGTCGGGCGGGGTCTGCTCGAGGCGGTAGGTCGCCATCACGGGGTTGAAGACGCCGATGCAGGTGACCAGGCGCGAACTGGAGGCCGATGACGAACGCAATCCCGGCGATCCCACGTCCGATGAGGACCAGCCCGACCGGCCAGCACGCCCGCAGCGCTCCGGCGACGAACATGACCCTCCCGGGTCCGTATCTCCGCGACGAGCCGCCGCGAGAGGCGGGCGCCGATCAGTCCGCCCAAGGCACGGGAGCGCGAAGGCGAGGGCGAACTGCCACGGGGCGAACCCCAGGCGGCCCAGCATGAGCACGGCCAGCAACGGCTCGGTGGCCAAGAGCAGGCCGGCGACGAGAAGGGTGTTGAGGAACACCCCGCGCAACGGCGGGTGGGCGAGGATGTAGCGCCAGCCGTCGAGCAGCTCGGCGCGACGCAGCCGCGTCGCCTCGCGGCGCGCCGGCGGCGGCTCGGTGCCGCGGATGGCGCCGACCGCGAGGGCGGAGAGCAGGTAGCTGGCCGCATCGGCGACGACGGTCGACCACCGGTCCGAACAGCCCGATCGCCGCCCCGCCCAACGGCGGTCCGACGACGGTCGCGCTCCACGTGGTGGACTCGAAACGCCCGTTGGCGACCAGCAGGTCGCTCGGGCGCCACCAGCGTCTTGAGATACGCGCCGCCGGCTGACCGGAAAGCGATCTTGGCGGCGCCGACGATCACGGACACCACGACGAACTGGACGATCGTCAGCGGCGCCGAGCGCGTAGGCCACCGGGATGCTCACCAGGGCGGCAAAGCGCAGCAGATCCATGGCCACCATCACCGGCCGCTTGCGGCGGAACTCCACCCACGGTCCGAGCGGCAGCGCGACCACGGCCGCGATGGCCAGGCCCGACGCCGAGAGGTCGCCACCTCGGCTGGTCCCGCGTGCAGGACCCGGATGGCGATGATGGGAAACGCGCCGAACCCGAAGCCGGTGCCGTAGGCGCTCACCGCGTAGGCGGCCCACAGCCAGCCGAAATCGGGCCCTAGACGGGGGCTGTTGCCATCGCCCGGATCTCGTTTCGTCAGTGCCCACCCTCATGACGCGGACGAGAGATCAAAGCGCCCGGGCCGGACGCGGTGGACGAGGCGTTGCGAGCGGGTCGCCGGTCAGGCGTCTGAGCCGCTGATCACCGCCGGGTTCACCGGCTCGGCGTAGAGCCGGGCCACCTCCGCCGCCCGGCATTCGAGCGTGCGGCGCTGGTTGAGATAGCCCTTGTCGGTGATCTCGCCGGCGTCGAGGCTCGGCGGTTGCGCCAGCAGCAGCAGCCGCTCGATCCGCGACGCGGAGCCGGCCTGCGCGTTGAGCGTCCGCAGCGCGCCCGCCAGGTGCGCCCGCAGCGTCGGGTCGTCGAGCGCGACGTCCTCGGCCGACGCCGGTCAGCCGGCGCGCCTCGGCCTGGTTGACCCATGCCATGGCGGCGACGTACTCGGCGTCCTGGCCGCAGATGACCGCATCTGAGAGCACTCCGGCGGCGCTGATCAGGCGGGTGCGCAGCGCGCCGGCCGCGACCCAGGTCCCGGTGAGCAGCTTGAAGTTCTCGGCGATCCGCCCGTCGAACAGCATGCCCTGGTTGGGGTCCTGCGCGTCGAGTCATCCGCACCGCGTCGCCTGAGCGATAGAAGCCGTCCTCATCGAAGGCAGCCCGCGTCAGGTCGGGCTGCGCGGAAGTACCCGGGGGTGACGTTCGGGCCCTTGACGCGGATCTCGAGCCGGTCGCCCACCGGCGCGAGCTTGATCGTGCAGCCCGGGATGGGGACGCCGATGCAGCCGGTCGGGCGCGCCCAGGTAGTGCATGCTGCGTGGCGCAGGGCGCGGTCTCGGTCGTGCCCCAGCTCGAGGTGAGCGGGACCTCGTGGTCGGCGTGCTCGGCGGCGAGGCGTGCGCAGGCGGGCGGCGAGCGCGTCGGGCAGCGCGGCGGCGGCGTAGAACATGAAGCGCAGACGGCTGAAGAACCGCTCGGCGAGCTGGGGGTCGTTCTCCAGCGCCGGCGCCAGCAGCGCGTACCCGGCCGGGACGTTGAAGTAGAGGCTGGGCGGGATGTCGCTCAGCGCGGAGAGCGTCCGCGGGAACAGCGGCGGCGCAGGCTTGCCGTCGTCGATGTAGATGGTGCCGCCGTTGAACAGCGCGAGGTTGAGGTTGTGGTTGGCCCCGAAGGTGTGGCTCCACGGCAGCCAGTCGACCATGACCGGGGGCTCGTCGGTCAGGAACGGCCAGATGGCCTGGAGCATCGCCTGGTTGGAGCACAGCATCCGATGGGTGTTGACGACGCCCTTGGGGACGCCGGTCGAGCCCGAGGTGAACAGCAGCTTGGCGATGGTGTCGGGTCCTGGCTCGGGCTCACCTCCGGGGCGCTCCGCCAGGGTCCACCGTCAGCAGGTCATCGAGCCGCAGCGCCCCCTCGCGCTCCCCGCGCGCGACGAGCACCCGCGAGACGGTGGGCGCCAGCGCATCGAGCGCGGCGCCGAACGGTCCGGCGTCGTCGGCGAACACCAGTCCCGGCTCGGTCAGCTCGTGCGATCGCCGTGATCCGCGCGTGGTCGGCGCTCATCAGCGAGTAGGCGACGCTGATCGGCATCACCGGGACCTGCGCGGCATAGGCGCCGAGGCTGACCAGCAGGTGCTCGAGCGAGTTGCCCGACAGGATCATCAGCGGCCTGCCGGGGCCGAGCCCGAGCTGCGCGAAGGCCGCGGCCAGCGCTCGCGCCCGGCGCTCGGCCTCCCCGTAGGAGAGGGTGACCCAGCGGTCGCTCGGCGTCGCGCTGGGCGGCCAGCGGACGGTCGGGGTGCTCGGCGGCCCGCCGCCGCAGGACGGCGGTGATCGAAGGCTCGATTTCGCCCAGCGCCCGGCGCGAGGCTCAGCACGATCGAGCCGTCGTCGCGGCGCTCTGATCTCGATGTCCGGGCGGCACGAACGTCTGGAGTTCCAGCAGGGGGCTCATCGGTGGTCTCGTCCTCCTCTTCTGCGCTGGGCCGACCCACATCATGCGCCTCCGTCGACATCGCGCGGCCGTGGACGCAACGATCTTGCGGTCATATGCTCCAAATGGACCCCTCTGTTGCAGCCAGATGGCGATTAGCTGCGTCTTCGTTGCGTCGAGGCCCGGCACTGGGCAACCATTCCGCTCATGACTGCCACCGCCCATCCTCACCACGCCGCCAGCCGGACGACGCTCGACCTCGACGGCGCCACGCTCACCATCGCCGACGCGCTCGAGGTCGCGCGCGCGCAACCGGACCGTGAGGCTGGCAGAGCACGCGGCGGAGGCCGTCGAGGCCAGCCGCAGCCTCAAGCACGAGCTCATCGATCGGGAGATCCCGATCTACGGCGTCACCACCGGGTTCGGTGACAGCGCCCACCGCCAGATCTCGCCGGCCAAGACCGGCCAGCTGCAGCAGAACATCCTGCGCTTCATGGGCGTCGGCACCGGGCCGATCGCTCCGCCCGGAGGTCGCGCGCGTGACCATGCTGCTGCGCGCCAACTGCCTGTCCAAGGGCAACTCCGGGCGTGCGCGTCGAGCTCATCGAGCAGGTGCTCGAACTCCTCAACCACGACGTCACGCCGTTCATCCCCGAGCGCGGCTCCTGCGGGGCCAGCGGTGACCTCGCCCCGCTGTCCTACGTCGGCCGCGCGCTGGCCGGCGACGGCGACGTGCTCTACGACGGCGTGCCGCGCCGTGCCGCCGACGTGCTGGCGCGAGCTCGGGACTCGAGCCGTTCCTGCTCGAGGCCAAGGAGGGGCTGGCGCTCACCAACGGGACCTCGTTCATGAGCGCGTTCGCGTGTCTGGCCGTCGGCGCGGCGCGGGAGCTCGCCGACCTGGCGGATCTGATGACCGCGATGGCCTCCGAGGCGCTGCTGGGCAATCGCGGCCACTTCAACGCCTTCCTGTTCGACGAGGCCAAGCCCCACCCGGGGATGGTCACGAGCGCGCGCCACATCCGCGAGCTCCTGGCCGAGTCCCATCTGGCCGCCGACAGCGACGAGCTGTTCGCCGGCGGCATGGACGGGGCCGGGTTCCTTGAGCTCGACCGCCAGGTCCAGGACAAGTACTCGATCCGCTGCGCCCCGCACGTGATCGGCCCGCTGCGCGACGTGCTGGACTGGGTGGAGCAGTGGATCGCCGTCGAGATCAACTCCTCCGACGACAACCCGCTGTTCAACGTGCGCCGGCGGCCGCGTCGAGAGCGGCGGCAACTTCTACGGCGGCCACATCGGGCAGGCGATGGACTCGCTCAAGGTGGCGCTGGCCAACCTCTGCGACCTCATCGACCGCCAGATCGCCCACGTGGTGGACGAGAAGTTCAACCGCGGCCTGACCGCCAACCTCATCCCGCGCTTTGAGCCCACCCACCCGGAGGCCGGCCTGCACCACGGCTTCAAGGGCCTGCAGCTGTGCGCGTCGGCGATGACGGCAGAGGCCATGCACCTGTGCGCGCCGACCACGATCCACTCGCGCTCGACCGAGGCCCACAACCAGGACAAGGTCTCGATGGGCACGATCGCCGCGCGCGACGCCCGCTCGATCGTCGAGCTGGCCCAGAACATCGCCGCCATCCACCTCATGGCCTGCTGCCAGGCGCTGGAGCTGCGCGGGATCGACCAGGCCAGCCCGCGGACCCAGGCGGCCTTCCGCCGCGTGCGTGAACACGTCCCCTTCCTCGATCGCGACCGCTACCTCGACGCCGACATCGCGACGACCGTCGCGCTCATCCAGTCGGGAGCGATGTCGGAGTTCGTGGCGTAGACCGACCAGAGTTGACCGGCTGACCGGATCGCTCGTTCGAGCTAACGGTCGTCGGCGCCTCGCGCCACCTGTTCGCCCGCGCGGAACTCCTCCAGACGCGACTGATAGCGATCGACGGCTACGTCGTAGGCGATGTTGCCGAGCAGGAGGCGAAACGGCGGGTCGTCGCGATCGAGGGTGGCCAGCAGGGCCTGAGCGGCGAGCTCGGGGTTGCCCGGCTGCGCACCGTTGTTCTCCTCCTGCTGAGACGCCCGGCGCTGGGCGATCGCCTCGACGCTCTGATAGGCATCGATGGCCTGCGCGCGCTCCATGGACGATCCCGCCCAGTCGGTGCGAAAGCCGCTGGGCTCGACCATCAGCACCTTGATCCCGAAGGACGCGACCTCCTGGCGCAGCGACTCCGAGAAGCCCTCGAGCGCCCACTTGCTCGCGTGGTAGATGCCGGTGAGCGGGAACGCGGCCAGGCCGCCGATGGAGGAGACCTGGACGATCCAACCCGAGCCCTGGTCGCGCAGGATGGGCAGTGCCGCCTGAGTGACCCAGAGCGCGCCGAAGACATTGACCTCGATCTGGCGGCGAGCCTGCTCCTCTGAGACCTCCTCGACGGCGCCGGAGAGGCCATAGCCCGCGTTGTTGACGACGACGTCGAGACGCCCGAGGCGCTCGTGGGCCTGCGCGACGGCGGCGAACGCGGCGTCGTGATCGGTGACGTCGAGCTCGATGGGCACAACGGCGTCGCCGTGCTCCGAGACGAGCTGCTCGAGCGCCGAGGTGTCGCGCGCGGTGGCGGCGACGCGGTCGCCCGCGGCGAGCGCGGCCTGCGCGAACGAGCGACCGAGGCCGCGCGACGCGCCTGTGATGAACCAGGTGCGATCTGACATTGGGTCTCCCTTACCCTGAGCGGGGCCTCGAGTAGCTGGATGATATTTCAGCTGAGAGCCTGGCCCCGGCAGAGAGACCCATGAGCCCATAATCGGTGCATGGCCGATGCATGGGTGTGGGACGAGACGCTGTACGCCGGAAGCGCTCCGTATTACGCGGCCGGGCGCCTGCGCTATCCGCGAGAACTGGGAGAGCGGATCGCCGCGGAGGCCGACGTCGGTGGCCGCGAACTCGCGCTGGACGTCGGCTGCGGACCGGGCTCGCTCACGTTGCTGCTCGCGCCCTACGTCGGCCGGGTCGTGGGCCTGGACCCCGACGCCGGGATGCTCGAGCAGGCCGCCACGGCCGCACTCAGAGACGGAGTGCGCAACGCGTCGTGGCGTCGCATGCGCGCGGAGGACCTGCCGGCCGAGTTCCTTGGCGTCGAGTTGGTCACCTTCGCGCAGTCGTTTCATTGGATGCAGCAAAGGCGCGTGGCGCGGATCGCGTGCGACATGCTCCGGCCGGTCGGGCGCTGTGTCCACGTTCACGCCACCACGCACCGCGGCGACGCGAGCGTCGACGCGCTCCCCCGACCGCGGCCGCCTTACGAGCAGATCGACGACCTCGTCAGGTCCTACCTCGGTGAGCGGCGGCGAGCGGGCCGTTCCTCGCTCCCGAGCGGTACGCCGGGCGGCGAGGGCGAGATCTATCGTGACGCCGGCTTTGACTGGCTGACGCACGCTCAGATCGCGCGCGGCGAGGTGATCGAGCGCTCCGTCGATGACATCGTCGCCGCGACGTTCTCGCTCTCGAGTTCGACGCCCCACCTCTTCGGGGTCCGCCGGTCCACCTTCGAGGCGGACCTCCGCACTGTGCTCGCGGCGACGTCAGACGAGGGTCGCTTCTGCGAGCGGATCCCCGATCTCGCCTTCGACGTCTATCGACCGCGGCCGAGCTGAGCCGGAACCAGAGCCAGCGCTGGTGAGCGTTAGGCCACCCAGGAGGGGACGATCTGCATGAGCCGGTCGGGAGCGGTGACCGACCTGATCTTGGTGATCAGGCCGTCGTGGACGGTGAACGCCATCACCGTGATCGGCCGGCCGCGCACGAGGATCAGCACCCCGGCAGCCCCGCGGACGGTGACGGGTCGCAGCGCCGCTCCGCTTGCCACGCCGGCTCGCGCCCTACCCGCCTGGGCGGCGATCTTGTCTGGTCCCTGCACCATGCTGACCGCGCCGGCGGGGTTGACGGCGTGCAGCTCGGCGTCGGGTGCCAGAAGCGCCACCAGCGCCGACAGGTCCCCCGATCCCGCGGCGGCGAAGAAGGCGTCGACCACGGCGCGGTCGTTGGGGTCGCCGACGTCCGCCTGACCTGGGACCACGCGCACCCGGCGCCGGGCGCGGCTGGCCAGCATCTTCACCGCGGCCGTCGACCGGCCCAGGACCTGGCCGACCTGGCCGAACGGCAGGTCGAAGATGTCGTGCAGCACGAACGCCACGCGCTCCGCGGGGGTGAGGCTGTCCATCACGACGTGCAGGGCCAGGCCCACCGATTCGGCGAGCAGCACCTCCTCCTCGGGCGTGGGCGCGGACGGGGCGCCGGGGGCGTCGAGCCGGGGCGCACCGGCGAGCAGTTCGTCGAGATCGATCTCCACCGGTACCTCGCGACGAGTCCGGCGCGTGCGCAGCATGTCGAGGCAGACCCGGCTCACCACCGTGGTCAGCCACGCCCGGAGATCCTCGACTCCCTCGCCGCCCGTGCGGTCCAGTCGCAGCCACGTCTCCTGCACGGCGTCGTCGGCGTCGTCGCCGGAGCCGACCATCCGCAGCGCCACGGTCCGCAGGTACGGGCGGTGGCGCTCGAAGGCCGCTGCCAGATCCGTCATCTCGCTCGCTGGATGCTCGCTCATCGTTCCTCTCCTACGACGTTCCTGGGTGCCCAGAGGTAACACCACGCCGGTCGCGTTACCTCATGGGCCCCTCGTTCGTCTCATCGGTGTCCCCAGTTCACACCCTGACGGGAGCGACGCTCCACGGAGGAACCGATGACCCAGACCACGACACACGCCCACGCCTCTCGGCGGATGCAGGCAGGTCCCAGGATGCCGTCGCCGGCGTCCAGCAGATCCTCAAGTCCATCTACACCGGCGGTGTCCCGCGCCGGACTCTCGAGCTGGTTCACATGCGGGCCAGCCAGATCAACGGCTGCAATGCCTGCATCGCCGCGGGCATCAGGGCGGCCGAGGGTGCGGGGATCGCCTCCGAACAGCTGATCGCGCTCCCGGCGTGGCACGAATCGGCGCTCTTTGACGAGGCCGAGCGAAGCGCGCTCGCGCTGACGGAGGCCATGACCCGACTGGCGGACCACCCGGATGTCGTGACCGACGAGATCTGGGCGCATGCCGCCGAGCACTTCGACGAGCGCGGCCTCACGGCGCTCGTGTCGATGATCGCGCTGACCAACTTCTTCAATCGGGTCAACACCACCCTGAGGGTCCAGCCCGGCGAGTGGGGCTAACCGGTCACGGCGGCTCCCGCCTCGAGGTCTACGCTGACGACGAGCGGGGCGATGTCGAGAAGCGCCGGCCGGCTTCGCTCACCAGGTGAAGGGCCTCGACAGGCGCGGCCCACGACACCAGGAGACCTCGATGCCGAAATACCTGCTTCTCAAGCACTACCGCGGCGGCCCGGAGCCCCACCATCCCTTCCCGCCGATGGACCAATGGGATCCCCAGGACGTGGAGGCGCACATGGCCTTCCTGCGCCATGTCAGCGCGACGCTCGAGGAGAGCGGCGAGTACGTGGGCGCCCAGGCGCTCACGCCGGCGCGCACCTGGGTGCGCTACGGCGGCCCGGACGCGGCGCCCGTCACCACCGACGGCCCGCACCCCGAGACCAGCGACCTCATCGCGGGCTGGTTCATGATCGACGTTGAGTCCCACGAGCGCGCGCTGGAGATCGCGGCGTACGTCTCTTCTGAGCCCGGTCCCGGCGGCGGGCCACTGTACGAGTGGATCGACGTCCGAGAGCTCATGTCCGGGGCGCCGTCGCAGGACTGACCGCCGTGTCCGGCGAGGCGGGGCAGCAGGTGGACGAGGGCGCCCTGCGCGCTCTCGTCCCGCGGGTGCTTGCGGGCCTGGTGCGCCGCGGCGAGGACTTCGATGACGCCGAGGACGCGCTCCAGGAGGCGCTGGTCGAGGCGCTCCGGGTGTGGCCGCAGCATCCGCCACGCGACCCGCGCGCGTGGCTGACCACGGTGGCGACGCGGAGGCTGGTCGACGTCCGCCGCAGCGAGTCCGCCCGCCAGCGGCGCGAGGAGACGGTGCTCGCGGAGCCGCCGCCTGGGCCCACCGAGGAGGGCGACGACACCCTCTTCGTGCTCTTCTGCTGCTGTTACCCCGACCTGGCGCCGACGTCTCAGGTGGCGCTGACCCTGCGCGCCGTCGGCGGGCTCACCACCCGGGAGATCGCCGACGCCTTCTATGTCCCCGAGGCGACGATGGCGCAGCGGATCAGCCGTGCCAAACGCACGGTCCGCGGACGGGCGTTGGACCAGCCCGGCGATCTCGCTGTCGTGCTGCGCGTGCTCTACCTGGTCTACACCGCGGGCCATGGAGGGCGGGTCGACCTCGCCGGCGAGGCGATCCGGCTGGCTCGCCAGCTGACCTTGGCCACTGAGGAGCCCGAGGCGCGCGGGCTGCTGGCGCTGATGCTGCTCAACCACGCCCGGCTTCCGGCTCGGCTCGACGCCGAGGGTCGGATCGTCACGCTCGACCGTCAGGACCGCGCCCTCTGGGACGAGCGCGAGATCGCTGAGGGCGTGCGCGTGCTGCAGTCGGCGCTGGCCCTGCAGAGCGATGAGCGGCGCCCCGGCCGTTACCAGATCGAGGCCGCCATCGCCGCGCTGCACGACGACGCGACGAGCGCCGAGCAAACCGACTGGCCGCAGATCCTCGCCTGGTACGACGACCTGGTCGCGCTGACCGAGGACCCGGTGCGTCAGGACCCCGCCGCGGTGCTCGGTCGCGCGGTCGCCGTCGGCCATGCCCTCGGCGCCGCCGCCGGACTACGCGAGGCTGACCGGCTGCGCGAGGTGATTGGCGACCGCCACCGGTGGCACGCGGTGCGCGGCCACCTGCACGAGCTCGACGGCGATGCGTCCGCCGCCGCGGGCGCATATGCCGAGGCCGCCAGCCGGGCCACCAACGTTGCCGAGCGCGACCACCTCGTCCGTCAGGCCGCCCGAGCGCGAGCCCGCGCCACCGGTGCGCGGGACCCGGCTCAGGGCCGGTAGTGCATGTCCGGGAAGTCGCGCACCACCGTCGCGGATTCGCTCTAGGGTGCGATGTTGTGGTTGAGGTGGAAGATGTTGTCGGGGTCGTAGCGGCGCTTGATCTCGCGTAGGCGGCCGTAGTTCGGGCCGTACGCGGCCTGCACAGCGTCTTGGTCTTGGTCGTCGCCGAGGTAGTTGAGCCAGCGCCGGGCGGTGAGGTGGGGCGCCAGGGCGGTGTGTGTCTCGCGCGTCCAGCGGATGTTGGCCTCGGTGGCTGAGGGGTCCGTCCACACCGATGGGATCAGGAGGTTCCAGCCGGGCTCGCGATGCGGGACAGCGGTGTCCGTCGGGGCGACGCGGGTGACCGCGCCGTGGAAGTGCTCGAACAGGATCGCGGTCATGGTTGACGGCACGCTGGCAAACCGCTCGTAGGCGGTGTCGATGAGCGCGTCGGGCAGCCCGTGGGCGAAGCTCGAAAGCCAGTAGTTGAGAGAGCCCGTGGGGTAGCCCGCGTCAAGCAACGTGTTCATCTGCGGGTAGGGCATGGGCCCCACCTCCGTCATCAGTGGCGATCCAAACGACAGGAAGGGCTCGAGCTCCCGCGCGGCGGTTTCCGGATCGCCGGCGTGGCAGACAACCAGAGCCGAGAGCTTGGCGCCCGAGTCGTCCGGCGCATGAACCAGCCCCGCGAACACGGTCAGGTCGTCGGATACATCGGCGACCGCGTCGCGATAGAAGCGCAGGAGATCTGGGCCGGCATCGATGGGGTGCGCGATCAGACCGCCGGTGATCGTGCTCAGGGGATGCAGACGGTAGGTGAACGAGGTGGCCACGCCGAAGTTGCCTCCGCCGCCACGCAGCGCCCACAACAGGTCCGGGTGCGACTCGGCGTCGACCTGGAGCACGTCGCCGGCGGCCGTGACCAGTTCGACGGCCTCCAGGTTGTCGCAGGCCAGCCCATACTTGCCCATCAGCCAGCCGAGGCCTCCGCCGAGGGTGTAGCCCGCGATGCCGGTTGTCGACACCGCGCCTCCGGTGACGGCGAGGCCGTGGCCGCCGGCAGCCTCGTTGAGCTCATTCCAGGTCACACCGCCCTGCGCGGTCGCGGTCCCTTGCTGGGGATCGACGGTGACGGTCTTCATCTCGGCGAGGTCGATCATCACGCCGCCGTCGGTGACGGCGCGGCCCGCGACGTTGTGGCCGCCGCCCCTGACCGATACCTCAAATCCGCTGCTCCGGGCAAAGGCGAGCGCTGCAACGACGTCCTGGGCGCTCCGGGCGCGAACGATCAGAGCCGGCCGGCGGTCGATCAGACCGTTATGCACGGCCCGTGCCGCGCCGTACTCCGCATGATCGGGGGCGAGCACCGAACCGGTGACGTTGCCCCCGAGCTGAGCGAGAAGATGGTTGTCCAGCGTGGTGCTCATGTGGTCCCTTTCTGTTGAGCGCACGAGCGGACGAGCGCTCGGCGGTGCGCGTAACAGCTATTTGGCGTATCGCAAGATCCCCGGAGACAGGCCGCGAGCTGAAGCGAAAAGCCTGCCATTGCAGACGATGCACGGCAATGGGGCCTACCCCTCATCCTGCGTCCGCGCCTTCCAGGCGCGCGTAGGCTCAGTTCGGTTACCGCGGCTCGCTGCGCGGTTTCAGTCGCGGCGGCTTTCCCGGCCGTGCGGCTCCCAGAAGTCGAGGTCGGGCCCGATCGGGATGATGCCGGCCGGATTGAGCTGCGGCAGGTTGAGGTTGTAGCCGCGGATGAAGTGGTCGAAGTCGACCGTCGCGGCGACGCGCGGCGTCTGGTAGAGGTCGCGCAGGTACGGCCACAGGTTGTCGTAGTCGATGAGACGCCGGCGGTTGCATCGAAACAGACCGTGGTAGACCAGGTCGAAGCGCATCAGGGTGGGAAACGCCCGCCAGTCGGCCAACGTGTGCTGCGAGCCGGCCAGGTATCGGCGTCCCGCGAGCAGCGCGTCCATGCGGTCGAGGGTGGCGAACACCGGCCCGACGGCCTCGTTGTAGGCCTCCTGTGACGAGGCGAAGCCCGCGCGGTAGACGCCGTTGTTGAGACCGTTGTAGACCCACTCGTTGAGCGCGTCGATCTCGTCACGGAGATGGGCCGGATAGAGGTCCAGTTCCGGATGTTTGGCCCACTCGTTGAAGGCCCCGTCGAGCATCACGATGATCTCGGACGACTCGTTGTTGATGATCTGGCCGGTCGCGCGGTCCCAGAGGACAGGGACGCTGTAGCGGTCGTCGTAGCCGGGGTAGGAGCGCTCGTAGGCCTCCGATAGATACTCGAAGCCGTTGATCGGATCGTCGGTGGCACCCGGGGCCTCGCGAAATGCCCAGCCCTTGATATCGCGGATCGGATCGACGATGGAGAGCCCGACCACCTCCTCGAGCCCCTTCAGCGCACGCACCGTGGCGGTGCGGCTCGCCCACGGGCAGCCGAGTGAGACGTAGAGGTGATAACGGCCTGGCTCGGCCGGGAACTCCGCACCGGCGTCGTTTGACACCCAGCGTCGAAAGATGCTGTCGCGTCGGACGAACCGCCCCGAAACATCGCTGTCGACGCCACCCGGGACGCCCTTCCAGAAATCGGTCCTGACACTCACCGGTGCACCTCCGTTCGGATGCCGAGGCCAAAGCGATCGCGTCTATCAGCCAGCCAGTCTAAGCCTGGAGGGCTACTTGACGACCAGTAACCATGCGCCGACCGCGACCGCCGCGAGCGCAAGCAGCCCCACCGCGCCTATGAGCGCGCCGAGCCAGCGTGGTTGGCTTTGCAGCCATGCGGTCCATCTCCCGACCGTCCGCCGGACGCGCCTCAGCAAGGACCCGGCCCACGTGAACTCGGTAGCCCATATCCCCAGGCCGCCAAAGATGACAAGCCAGCCAGGCCCCGGCGCCGCCAACAAGATGATCCCGACGATGACGACGATCAACCCGGAAGCAGCTACGCCGAAGCGCCAGATCTGACGACCGCCCGGTCGGGCGTGAACCCAGGAACGGACGCGGCGCGCCCGTCGGCTGAGGCGGTGCAATATGCCTGCGGCTTCGTCCCCCCGTTCACGCTCGGACGCGACACGTTGCGCGGTCCGCTGGTCCTGGTCCGGCGGGTCGGGGAGCATGACCACACCGTAGGCGCTCACGCCGCTCGCCTCGTCTCACAGCTGGTCGGGACGTCGCTCGCTGGTGCGGGAGCTGCGCTCGAATATGCTTGTCGCGGATGAGCACGCCCGACGGTCCGATCCTCATCGCTTTCGACGGCTCGCCCGCCGCACGTCAAGCGGTGACTGACACCGCCTGGTTCGCGAAGCCTCGCCGAGCGCTCGTGCTCACGGTATGGGAGGGGGCGATGGCATACGCGATGACCTCCCCTTCGCCTGATGTGTCGATCGCGCCGGCCGTCGATCCCGCCACAGTGGTCAATATCGATCAAGAGTTGGGTCGCCGCGCCGAACGCATTGCCGGCGAGGGAGCCGAGTTGGCGCGGTCGTTGGGCCTGGATGCCCAACCCCTTGCGTTAGCGGACGGGCGCGATGTCGCCTCCACGATTCTCGACGTCGCCCGCGATCACGGCGCTGCGGCGATCGTCGTGGGCTCTCGCGGTCTCGGCGGGCTCCGGGCACGGCTGGAAGGCAGCACGTCGAAGAACGTTCTCAAGCACGCTCCTTGCCCCGTGCTCATCGTCCACCAGCACGCCGAGCACGACTGAGCGCGACTCGCCCGTCGGACCGGGACCAGACGTGCGGCCTCCCGTCTGGTCTGGAACAGATTGGATTCGGGTTCATCGTAGGATCGACTGCCCCCCCAATTCTCAGCGGGGTGCGCGACCCAACCAGTGGAGGTCCAGATGGCCGAGCTCCCACCGCCCCCGGCGGGGATCGTGTTGGCCCACTTCATCGTCTCCGACGACGTCGAGCGCTCCCGACGGTTCTACAGCGAAGTGCTCGGTGGCAGGGTGGTCTTTTCCGGAGACGTGACCTACGTCGCGCTGTCTAATAGCTGGATCATCATCAATGTGGGGGGTGGACCGACCGACGACAAGCCGTCGGTGACCCTGGAGACGCCGCCTGATCCCGACCGGGTCAGCAGCTTCCTCAATATCCGGGTCAAAGACATCGAGGCCGTGCACGCCGAATGGAGTGCCAGGGGGGCGAATTTCCTGACGCCGCCCAAGCAGCACCAGTATGAGACCCGTTGCTACATCCGAGATCCCGACGGTCATCTGATTGAGGTGGGGCAGACCACCGACCTAGAGGGGGACTGGGTGCCCGCTGACTGGCCCTCGAGCGAGTCCGAGGGAGTCGTGCTGACCCGCTTCATCGTCTCCGACGACGTCGAGCGCTCCCGACGGTTCTACACCGAGGTACTCGGCGGCAGGGTCGTCTTCTCCGGAAAGCCGTCCGGAGAGCCGACAAATGTCGCGCTCTCCAATAGCTTTATCGTCAGCAGCGTGGGCGGTGGACCGACCGACGACAAGCCGTCGGTGACCCTCCAGACGCCGCCTGATCCCAACCGGGTCAGCAGCTTCCTCAATATCCGGGTTAAAGACATCGAGGCCGTGCACGCCGAATGGAGTGCCAGGGGGGCGAATTTCCTGACGCCGCCCAAGCAGCACCAGTATGAGATCCGCTGTTACATCCGCGACCCGGACGGTCACCTGATCGAGGTGGGGCAAACCACAGACCCCGACGGCGACTGGACGCCCGGTCACTGGCCAGCGAGCACGCCCGCCGAGGCGTCCGGCTGAACGCCGAGCTCACCCGCGAGAGTCCTCAGATCGACCGTGGCCAAGCCCGTGGCGGGACACTGGGTGAGCGACCGGCGCTTGCGAAGGCAAAGCAAGAGCCTCTGCAGCTCACAGCCCTGCATGGGCGATCGCCTGCTCGATCGCCTCGCGCTCGTGCGCGCGCAACGGCAGCTCGCGAACCTGTCGCGCGTCGGTCAGCCATGGGTCCACGACGTCGGTGCGCACGCCGGACAGCGACTCGATAACCGCCAGCCCGCAGTACGGGACGTAGCTGCTCGAGTAGCCGCCCTCATGGCAGAGCACCAGCCGCGACCGGCATAGCGAGGCGGCGGCAGCCGCCATGCGCTCGGTCATCATCGCGAAGCACTCGCTGGTGAGGTTCATCCGCCCGAGCGGGTCCAGCATCCCGGCGTCAAAGCCACAGGCAATGAGGATGAACTGCGGAGCAAACCGCTCAAGCGCGGGGACCACGACGCGATCCAGCACGTCGAGGTAAGCGGCGCGGCCCGCGCCGGCCGGGAGCGGAACGTTGATGTTCGCGCCCGCTCCGTCGCCTTCGCCGACATCGCCGACCAAGCCGCTGGCCGGTGGAAACAGGTCCTCCTGGTGCACGGAGATGGTCAGCACCGTCGGGTCTGACCAGAACGTCTCCTGTGTTCCATTGCCGTGGTGGACGTCCCAGTCGACGATCGCGACCCGCTCCAGATCATGGGTCTGTCTCAGGTGGTGCGCTGCCACCGCGACGTTGCTAAACACGCAGTAGCCGCACCCGCCGCGCGGCCCGGCGTGGTGCCCAGGCGGCCGTACGAGCGCGTAGGCGTTCTGCACTCGGCCCTCGATGATGGCGTCGACTGCCGCCAGGCAGCCGCCCGCCGCCAACGCGGCGATCTCATAGGTCCAGCGCCCGAACGGCGTCGACCCACCCGCGTCGCCGCCGAGAGCCGGAGCTCGCAGAGCGGATGCGGCCGATGTACTCGCGACCATGCACGCGCGCGAGTTCGCCCTCGGTGGCGGGCCGCGGCGCGATCTCGACCAAGCCGTCCAGCAGCCCGCTCGCGTCGACCAGGTTGCGCAGCCGCCGCTTGGCCGCCGCGCTCTCAAGGCTCGGCTCAGGCTCGAACAGCGCGCTGGAATCAAACGTGTCAAGCAGCCCACGCGCGTCATGCCACGCGTAACGCTCATGCCAGACAAACCCGGTGGCCATGGCCTACGTCTATCAACTGCAAAGGCGATCTGCTTGCTTCGGCGCTGGGTCGCCTTGGCCGCAGACGGGCGCGGGCGGAGGCCCGGGGCGGACCGTCCCTATGTCGGGTCGGGATTACCCGGCGTGCGGCGTTTCTCCGGGCTTTGGTCCTCGGCGCGTGCGATCGGCTCGAGGTTGCGGCGCACCTGCTCCAGCACCCGGATCACGGTCTTCTGTTCCTCTCGGTTTACGCCGGCGAGAAGACGGCGCTGAAATTGCCGACGCTCCTCGTGAAGCTCGGCCGCCGTCTTCTTGCCCTTCTCAGTCAGTGAGACGAGCGTGAATCGATTGTCGGCGGGGTCGAGCCTGCGGCTGGCCGCCGCCTCGGATTCGAGCTGCTTGACGAGACGGGTGACTGTGGCCCCGTCGACGCCGAGCCGCCGCTTCAATGCGTCGTGGCTGACCTCGCCGTGCTCGAGGAGGAGCAGCAGCAGCTGACGCCGGTGTTCACTCGTGCCTGTACTCAGATTGAAGGCACGCCGGGCTTCGGAGCCGACGCGTGCGAGTTCGTCGAACAGGGTGTCTTGAAGAGATGCCATCCGCAACCATTCTAGCGCGCAATCCTTGCGCCGCTCAAGGGTTGCGTCGATCACTCATTATTAGGCGACTCTTCGAGATAGCTGCTGAAGTCTTCTGGCATGTGGGCGGCTCAAGACATGAGGCGGTTGTGGCGGCGAGGCGCGCGAGCGCTCGACGTGTTCGCGCTGCTCGCCGCGGCTGCGCTCGCCACACTGGCGGCGGGCCACGGTCACGTCTCAGCCGCCGACGCCGCGCTCGCGGCGATCGATGTGTCGTTCGTCTTGGTCGTGATGCAGGTGCGCGGTCGGCGCGTGGGCCGGTTGCAAGGGTCAGCGATCGATGGCTGCATTGAGGCGGTCAAGGTGTGCTCACTCGGCGCGCTGCTCACGCTCGCCACGGCTGCGATCCTCGGTGCCGGTCGTCCGGTCCCGATCGGACCGGAGCTTTGGCTGCTGACGGCCGGCGCGATGTGCGTCGCTCGCCTGGCCATGCAATTCGCGCAGCGTCGTGCTCGGCGCCGCGGGGCGCTGATGACCCCGACGCTGATCGTGGGCGCGGGCGGCGGCGGCGGACACGACGTTGTGCGCAGGCTGCTGGACAGGCCCGAGTACGGGCTTCGCCCGGTCGGCTACCTCGAGGCGGACCCGGCGCCGGGCGCGTCCGCCGTCGCCATGGGCGTCCCGTTGCTCGGCGGCGTTGATGACCTCGTCGACGCGTGCGCTGACACCGGCGCCGGCCACGTGATCCTCGCGTTCGCCTACGAGCGCGATCACCGCCTTGCCGAGCTTGTCAAGCGCTGTCACGAGCTCGGCGTCGAGGTTTCGGTCGTGCCGCGTCTGTACGAGTCAGTCAGCGAGCACGGCCGGCTCGACCACATCGGCGGGCTTCCGCTCTACTCGCCACAAGCGATCGACCCGCGTGGTCGGCAGTTCACGGCAAAGCACGCGATCGACTGGGTTGTCGCGTTGCTTGCACTGATTGTCCTCTCACCGGTGCTGCTGGCGCTCGCGCTGGCGGTCCGAGTCACCTCACCGGGCCCGGTGATCTTTCGCCAGCGCCGGGTTGGGCGGGATGGGGAGGTGTTCGAGCTGCTGAAGTTCCGCTCGATGCGCACCGACCGCGGTGAGAGGTTCACGCCGCGAGCCGGTGTCGCTCCGGGTGGTGTCGAAGGGGTGGACCGCCGCACGCGCGTCGGGCGCTGGATGCGCGCCACCTCGCTGGACGAGCTACCCCAGCTGGTGAATGTCCTGAAAGGCGAGATGAGCCTGATTGGTCCGCGGCCCGAACGTCCCGAGTTCGCCGAGCAGTTCGCGCGCGAGATCCAGGGCTACGACGACCGCCATCGGGTGCGGTCCGGGATCACGGGATGGGCCCAGGCGAACGGGCTGCGCGGACAGACCTCGATCGCCGACCGCGTCGAGTTGGACAATCACTACATCAACAACTGGTCGCCAGGGCTCGAGCTCCGCACGCTCGCGCTGACGATCGCGGAGGTCATGCGGCTCCGCGAAGGCCGGCCCGTGGCGGCGACGCAGCCGACCTCAGGACACGGCTCACCGCAGGAGCGCACAAACCGGCGACGGAGCCGGCGCTCCCTCTCAGGAACCAGACCGCTTACCCGTAGATCCCCGGCCGCCGTCTCTGCGGATACAGCGCGCGGCGGCCGACGGCGCTCCGCCCATCCTGGCCGCGCGCGTCTGACGCGGCTGCGGTCAAGGACTGTTGCTTGAGGCGCGTTCGGACGCGGCTCCTCAAGCCCTCGGTGGTGGACAACAGTGGTCGACGGATCAAGGAGGCGCGCACGATGGCGGGGCAGACTCAAGCGGGACTGAGTGCCAAATCGGACCGGTACATCGTCGGCCCGGTTGACAAGGCGCTGACGGTTCTCAGCTACGTCGCGGAGGCGCGCGCGCCTGTGAGTCTGCACTCCCTGGCTGGGGAGCTCGATCTGCCAAAGACCACGGCGTTTCGCTACCTCTGCACGCTCGAAGCCCACGGGCTGGTCGTCCGAGACAGCGCCACCGAGAGGTACCGGTTGGGCCTGCGGATGTGGCAGCTGGGAGCGCTGGCCGAACGCGCGCTTTCCGCTCAGGGCGATCGCGCTGCCGCGGATGCGGGAGCTGCGCGATCGTTTCAACGAGACCGTGAATCTCGGCGGACTCGAGGGCGCGGAGGTCGTCTACCTGGAGATGGAAGAGAGCAGCCACTCGCTGCGGATGCTGGCCCGGGTGGGTGCGCGCGACCCGGTTCACTCCACCGCGCTCGGCAAGGCGATGCTCTCGCGTCTGCCTGAAGACCGTTGGGACGCGCATTTCCCCACGCCGCTGGCGGGCCGGACGCAGGACACGATCACGTCGGTCGCAGCACTTCACGAGGAGCTCCGCGTTACCAGGGAGCGTGGCTTCGCCATTGATCGCGGCGAGAACGAGGCGGACAGCATGTGTATCGGTGCCCCAATCATCGGGCTCAACGGGAGCCCTTCGCCGGGATCAGTGTTGCCGCGCCTCGCACCAGACTTCCGTCAGAGCTGGAGGGCGAGATCGCGGCCGAGGTCGTCCGAGCGGCGGAGGACATCTCCTGTCGCCTGGCCGCCTCGCCGACCGCGATCGGGCATGGCGGCCGTGGCCGCCATTGACGTACACCGGGCGCCTCGTCATGGCCGCATGCCTGGCGCTCGCCGGCCACCAGTCTCGGCGCTCCGGGTTCTCGGCGGCGCGACGGACGTCAGGTGTGAGCTCGGCGAGTGCCCGACGTGGGACCGCGCGCGTGAAAGGCTCTACTGGGTGGATATCCCGTGCGGTGCGGTGCATTGCCTCGACGGCTCGGAACGTCCTCAGTCTGGCACCACCGCGATAGCGTGTCGGCCGTAGCGCCGCGGGTGGGCGCGGGGCTTGCGTTCGTCACGTGCGACGCCCTTGGGCTGTCGGACGGGTTCGGAGAGACCCCGCGACTCGTGCGCGTCCCCATTCGGGCGAACACGTGTACGAACGACGCCAAATGCGACCGCCGGGGTCGCCTGTGGCTGGGAGCAAGGCGCGTCGCTTGGGCGCGCGGACGGCCTCGCTGTTGCGTATCGAACCGTCCGGGAAGGCGCGGGCGATGGTCGACGGGCTCGGCATGGCCAACGGGTTGGGCTGGAGTCCTGACGACCAGGTTTTCTACCTCGTCGACAGCGCGGCCAGCGCGATCTATGCGTTCGGATTCGACATCGAGAGCGGGGAACTGGGGCAGCGCGGGCTGTTCGTCCACGTCCCTGCCGACACCGGAATTCCCGACGGCTTGGCCGTCGACGCCAACGGATATGTCTGGGTGGCGTTGTGGGGAGCTGGGACGCTCCATCGCTACGCGCCCGACGGCCGGCTCGACTGCTCGCTTGAGGTTCCGGCCAACCAGGTGACGAGCTGCGCCTTCGGCGGCCCGAGCCTGGACCGGCTCTATGTCACATCCGCACGCGCGAGTCTGTCGGAACGCGATCGCAGTCGTCAGCCGCGTGCGGGAGCCGTGTTCGTGGCCGATGTGCAGGTGCCGGGGACGCCCGTGGGAGGCTTCGGGGGTTGAGCTCGTTGTTTGACCTCCGCGGTCACGTCGCGCTCATCACCGGCGGGTCCAGGGGCATCGGAGCGGCGGCCGCCCGGGCGCTCGCGGCCCACCACGCCGCGGTGGCGGTCAATCACCTTCCCACCGACGCGATGGCAGCGTCGGCCCATGAGGTCGCGACGCGCCCCTTTTCGGCCATCGACAGTGCGACGGCGATACCCATCCCGGAGGTGCCACCGGTGATCAGAGCCCGTTTGTCTTGCAGATCCATCGTCGACCTCCCTTTTGGTAGTTGGAACACCCATTCCACTCTTGCAGGCGCCGACCCTAACAGAAATGGCTTGTCTAATCCAAAAATGAAGCCGATCTGGCAATCTACGCATTCCGGGACGAGCTTTCGCCGGGTCGTCGGTCCGGGGGCCTCAGCAGTCGAGCGAGGTGCTCGTGGTGCTGCTGAGGGTGGCGATGAGCGTGAGCATCGCGTCGAGCGCGGCCGCGAGCGGCTCGGGATCACGCTGGACCTGAGCGAGCAGGAGACCCCCCTGAAGCGCGGCCAGCGTGGCCAGCGCGAGCTGGCGCGGATCGGCCTGCGGTGCGAGTCGGCCCAGCGCATGCATCCGCAGAAAACCAGCCATGATGCTGGCCTCCCAGCGTTTGAACGACGCGGCAACCATCGCCCTGGCCTCGGGCTCGGTCTCGGCGAGCGCGGAGCCGAGCGAGCCGACCGGGCAACCACCGAGACCGTCCGTGTCGCGGGCGTGATCGACCACGAAGTCGCGCCACTCCCGTAGGCCGCCGAGGGTGCTGAGGTCAAACTGCTCTTGGGTGCCGATGGCCCTGTCGGCCTGGCGCTCGATGACCGCGCGGACCAGCGCCGGCTTGTCGTCGAAGTAGTGGTAGAGCTGCGAGCTGCTCACCTGGGCACCGTCGCGCACTTCTTCGATCGTCGTGCCGGCAACGCCCTGCTGAAAGATCAACTGTGCCGCGGCGTCAACGATCCGCGCGCGCGTCGCCTCACCCTTGCGGGTCAACCGCGGCCGGTCAGAACTCCTTGCAGACACCAGGAGGAGTATAGCGATCAGAATGGCTTTGACATTCCATATTCGCTCTGTCATAGTGGATCAACCAATCCAGTATTGTAAAGAACCCGGGGCTGCTAGCTCCGGACAAGCAGCAAGCCGCTGTTGCTGGGCCGACGCCGTGCAGGGTCTAGCCGCCATATCTGCCTGTCGGTCTGCCCACACCACTCAGCCAACCCTGCCTGGACCTACAAAACATGAGAGGAACGCAATGAGCACAACCCCGGAAAAGACCGTGTTGATCACGGGCGCCAACGCCGGAATCGGCAAGGAGGTGGCCCGGCAACTGGCCTTACGTCCCGAGATCGCCCGCATCTACCTGGCGTGCCGGAACCCAGACAAGGCGACAACGGCGAAGGCCGAGCTCGAAGCCGCGACCGGCCGGCGCATCTTCGACATCGTTGTCATGGACGTCGCCGATCTGGATTCGGTCCGCGCCGGCCTGGCCGCGATCATCGGATCCGTCGACGCGCTGGTGATGAACGCCGGTGTCATTGGCCCGAAGACGATGGACTTGACCGTTGACGGGGTCACCACCGTGTTCGCGACCAACGTCCTTGGCCACGTCGTGCTCCTCGAAGGGCTCCTGGCCGAGGATCGACTTGGCGAGGTTGCGGTCCTCGCCGGAAGTGAAGCAGTCCGCGGAGTTCCGAAGTTGCGGATGAAAGGGCCATCCTTCGTCTCAACCTCAGCCGATGAACTCGCCACCGTCATCGACGGCAGCTACTTCGCCAGCAGAAAAGCTGACTTCAACCTCGCCTTCGGGCAGGCCAAGTACATCGGGGCCCTCTGGATGGCCTACCTGGCCCGCCAACACCCCGACCGCCGCTTCATCACCGTGAGCCCCGGGAACACCACCGGAACCCACGCCCCCAACGGCCTGCCCCTACCGATGCAGGTAGCCGCCAAGTACGTCATGCCCGCCCTAGGTCTCGCCCACAAACTCGACGTGGGAGCGAAGCGGCTCGTCGACGGCGTCACCGACCCGACCCTGTGCAGCGGCACGTTCTACGCCAGCGCGGCCAACACGCTGAAGGGTCCCTTGTTCAACCAAGCCGACTTCTTGCCCGACCTGGCCAACCCATCATTCCAGGACCACGCCAACGAGGCCATCCACCGCTTCATCGCCTCAAAAACAGTCGCTTAGCACCTCACCGACTGGTTTCCACAAGCGTTCGGCTCCGACTCGGCGTTGAGATGCGCTACGTCGCTGAAGTCACCGCCGCAAACGACGGACAGTTAGGAAGCCCGCACGATCACGAGCGCTCTGATCAACCCGGCAGAGGGATTCCGATGAGTGCACTAGCGACAAAGTGGTCACGCGAGCTGCCGAAACTCCGCGAGTGCCTTTCCACAAAAGGAGCAGTCCGGGCCGACTCCATACACGTCCGATGCGCGAGCGGTATCGGACAACGGCAGCCACGCCGACCGCCAGCGCCGATACCCGCGCCTACACGAATGCGGGTATCGACCCGGCCTTCACGAGAGACGTGCTCATCGCCAAATCCGCTACTCCACTTGGCGCCTGGGTCGCACCTAGACAAGAGGACTGACGTAGAGGCCCCCCTTGGGGCCCCGCATTCGGCGACGGGCGCGATTCCGGTCCCCGGGACGGAGAGACCGGCGTGGCCGGGTTTGTCCACAGGCAGCAGCGCGGGAGCCACGACGCGGAGGCCGCGAGGCTGCCGGTGTTGACACTGTGGCGCCGGTTGAGAACTAACCCCCAGGTCGTCGCGTGATCCTGACCCAGCGCCAGCGAGGTCGGGGCGGGAGCCGGCGAAGCGAATGATCTCGGTCGCGCGCACCGCGATGGCGCTGGTCCCGCGGGCCTCGCGCGCGATCCACCGGGAAGACATGGCCGCTCGGAGGCTTGAAGACGCCGCTCGTGATGCGCGATTTATGCCCGGCCCGAGACATATTCGGGACAGGGATGCGGGGTGGCCGCAGGCGTGGCCAAAGAAAAAGCCCCGCGTGGCAGGGCTCCTGAAGCGCGCCCGGAGAGATTCGAACTCCCGACCTTCGGTTCCGTAGACCGACGCTCTATCCAGCTGAGCTACGGGCGCGAGGCAGCCGAGTTTAGCCTGGACGAGTGCCGTCGGCACCGACGCCAGGGGGCGTGTCGTAGCGGGCGACGGTGAAGGCGATCATCGCGGGCACCTGCACGGCGTAGACGAGCAGGGAGAGGGTGAGGATCACCAGCGGCCCGCCCCTGAGGTGGTTGCGCAGGAACGCGTACTCGATCAGGGCGGCGGTGAAGAGGTAGGCGAGCAGCGCCCACTTGCCGACCTGGAAGAACCGGGGCCAGTCGAAGTCCGGGACGCGCGTGAGCAAGGCCAGGTTGATGACGACGAGGACGGCCGAGGCGATGAGCAGCGCAGTCGGCGGACCCAGCGGCACGTGCTGGGGGATGTGGGCGGAGAGGTAGATCCCGCCGATCACGATCAGCGCGAGCGAGAACATCCCGATCTCGGTGAAGGGCGGGAACTTGCGCTCGTTCATCCCGAGGCCAGCTTGGTCATGATCAGCAGCGTCGCCACCTGCATGACGCCGAGGACTCCGGCGCTGTAGATGAAGCGCTTCATCAGCCGCTCGATGACCGCGGGGTTGGGCCGTGGCTTCTTGAGCTCGAAGAGGACGGCGATGTTGGCGGGCTCGAGCAGGCCAAGGGCCAGGATGGCCATGACGCCGACGACGATCATGCTGGCCACGACCCAGCCGTGCAGCGGGTTGCCGCTGATGTTGGTGCCCAGATAGGTGGACAGCTGCCAGCCGGCGGCCAGCGTCGCGGTGACGACCGTCGGCATGATCAGCACCATCTTGGGCATCAGCTTGGTGGTGAACTCGATGCGGGCCGGGACCGACATCTTGCCCATGATCGGTCCCAGCACCAGGCCCAGGAAGAGGTCGATGATCGTCCAGGCGGCGCCGCCGGCGACGTGGAAGAACTCCAAGGGCCACAGCTTGTTGGAGGCGATGGCGGCGATCAGCAGCGCCATGATCACGCCCGACGATCGGGAGCCCCTTGAGCGGGACGATCTCGAAGTCAAGCGGCCCGGCCGGAGGGGCGTGTTCGGTCTCGGCGGCGACAGCGGGCGGTGCCATGATCTCGGCCATGCGCGCATCCTAGGGAGTAGCGCCGGCGGAAACCAGGCATTTCGACTCAATTACGCGGCGGGGAGGCGACTGTCATAGCGCCCCACGGGCCGACAGCTCGCCTCCCCCCGGGCCCACCCGCGCGGGGCGGGCGCCTGACGAACGGAGGGGGCGGGATTCGAACCCGCGGTCCGCTTGCACGGACTCTGGTTTTCAAGACCAGCGCATTCGACCACTCTGCCACCCCTCCACGGTCCGGCCTGCGGGTCTCGACCCTGCATGGTGCCATGCACCACGCTCGCGTGCGCGAAGCCGTCTGGCCGTGGTCGTTTACACTCCGCGGAGCCCTTGGGAGAGGTGGCCGAGTGGCTGAAGGCACTCGCCTGCTAAGCGAGTATGGGGAGAAATCTCTATCGCGGGTTCGAATCCCGCCCTCTCCGTTTCTGCTGCAAACGCCCGTGGGAGGGACCGTGCGCCCGACCCCACATCCCACCAGAAATGACGGATTAGATGAACGTGCTGGACAGCTTCCGCCTGGACGGCAAGGTCGCGATCGTCACCGGCGCCTCGTCGGGGCTGGGCGTTGCCTTCGCCGGGGGCCTGGCACAGGCCGGTGCCGACGTGGCCATCTGCGCGCGGCGCGCCGACCGTCTCCAGCAGACCCGGCAGGTGGTCGAGGCTGAGGGCCGCCGGTGCGTGGCCGTCGAGGCCGACGTCTCCAACGTCGAGGACTGCGGGCGCGTGGTGGAGCGGACCGTGAGCGAGCTCGGCCGTGTCGACGTGCTCGTCAACAACGCCGGCATCGGCACCGCGGTGCCGGCCACGCGCGAGCCGCCCGACGACTTCCGCAGGGTCATCGACATCAACCTCATGGGGTCCTACTGGATGGCCCAGGCCTGCGCTCGGGCGATGCCCGAGGGCGGCAGCATCGTCAACATCGGCAGCGTGCTCGGCTCGACCACGGCGGGGCTGCCGCAGGCCGCCTACGCGTCGAGCAAGGCGGCGATCATCGGCCTGACGCGTGACCTGGCGCAGCAGTGGACGGGACGCAAGGGCATCCGCGTCAACGCGCTGGCGCCGGGGTTCTTCCCCTCCGAGATGACCGACCAATACCCCGAGGGCTACCTGGAGCAGATGATGTGGCGGGTGCCGGCCGGCCGGGTCGGCCGCCCGGAGGAGCTGGTCGCGGCGCTGGTGTTCTTGGCCAGCGACGCTTCGTCCTACGTCACCGGCATCGTGCTGCCGGTCGACGGCGGCGTGCTGACCACCTGAGCCCCGGGGCGCCGGCCGCGTGCGCCGGCCGCGCCACCCGTCCTGGGCCGCGCGGCCGGATCACGCGAGCGTGCCTACTTGATGATCCGGATGACGCGCTCCATCCCGAGCTGCGTGTGCACGCGCCCGTCCTGCGTGTTCATGAAGCACGCGAGCACGTAGAACCCCGGCTTGGCGTTGAGCACCTGCTGGTGCATCGCGCCCGGCCCGACGCTGCCCATCAGCTGAAGCGGCGATCCGGCGATGAGCTTGTTCGCCTTCTTCTGGTTGCCCTGGAGGAGAGCGGCGTTGAGATCCTCGGCGCTCGCCTTGTTCTTCGCCGGCAGCGCGATGACCATGTGGTACAGGTAGCCGTCGTTCTCATAGCGGACGAGCTCGCCGTCACGGAGCGTCCGGGGGCCCGTGAAGCGGAACTCCTGGGTGGCGACCGTCGCCTTCGGCTTGGCCAGGCTGGCCGGAGCGGAGTTGGCCGTGACCTCGAAGTTCACGTGCGGCCACTTACTGGGGTTGTCGGCCTCAGTGTCCAGGGCCACGTACTGGCCGGGCGTGAGCACGGTCTGGGCGTTGCTGGTGCCCTTCGGCGCCATCGGGTTGGCCACGATCGAGGCCAGCCCGTCCAGAGCGTTGGGGTCGCCGCCGTGAGAGATCGCGGCGTGGAACGCCTGAGCGAAGGTGACTCCCGGATCGAGCCGGACCAGTGTCGGTGACCCGACGCCCTCGCCGGACACCTTGGAGACGACATTGACGGCGCCGGCCGGGACCGAACTGGTCGCCGTGATCGACTTGCCCGTCATGGTGAGTGCCAGGGTCGGCAGTGTGCCCGCCGCCGTGGCCGTTGCCCCGCTGATCGCTGCGATCGCAGCGACGACCATCCCCGCGGTCAGGGCAGTGATGCGCTTCACAAGGTTCCCCCTTGTAGATGGATATGGTGATCCGGCCCCACGCCGCTGGGGTGTGCGCCCTCAGCGTGCGCCCGTGGGCACCCTATCCCCGCACCAGAGGCTTGTGAAACTTTTGTGAGCTTCTAGCGCTTGTCGCTCGGCGCGGTGCCGAACACGTGGTCCCAGAACGGCGCGCTGACGCCGTAGCCGCGCTCGTGGTTCTGGAAGTGATGGCGCATGTGCAGCTCACGCAGACGCCGGCCCAGGCGCGTCTTTGGCCGGTGATGGTGCACGTGGTAGTGCAGCATGTCGTAGCCCAGGTACCCACCCAGGAAGCCGGCGCCGAACGGGAGGAACGTCGGGCTGCCGAGCACCAGGTAGAAGCCGTAGACGAAAAGCGCGGCCAGCGGGACGCTCAGCGACGGCGGCATGACCAGGCGCATCGGGTCATTGGGATGGTCGTGGTGCACGCCGTGGATGATCCAGTGCAGCCGCGCGCCGATCCCGTGGTCGGGCTCGAAGTGAAAGACGATCCGGTGCAGCCAGTATTCGGTGAGCGTCCAGAACACGTAGCCGCACAGCAGCCACACCGCGGTGAGGGCGCCGGCGCCGCGGACGAACCCCTCGACCAGCAGCACGGTGATCACCGGCACGAACAGGATCGGCGGGACCGCCGGGTGCACGCGCGACAGCTTGTCCAGCACCGCAGAGTCAAACATGCGCGGCGAGGCGCGCAGGACGTCGCTCCGGCTCAGGCCCTTCAGGTCGTTCAGGTCGTCTGCGCCCTGGCTAGCCATTAGGCGTCCCATATTACCGGGCCGATGCAGGGCGATCTGTGATCTCGTCACACCGCGGACATCGCTCCGGTCGTGGGCGCGATCCGGGCGCCGCGAGCGCTAGGAATCCTCGTCGTCGGCGGGCATCGCCAGGACCACGTGGCGCAGCGAGAGGGCGATGTAATCGCGCTTCTCGATGCGCGGCGACCCCTCGAGGGGGGTGACCTCGACATCGGTCAGCGCCAGGAACTCACGTTCGGACGCGTTGAGGTAGTCGGTGAGCCGGCTGCGGTAGCCGTCGGCGGGCAGCAGTACGTGGCCGACGATGCGATGACGGTCGGTCTCGATGATGATGCGCTGGGCCCGTTGCTCCACGCGCGGGCACGATAGCGGTCCGACGACCCCGTGCTGGCATGCTCTGGACCGATGTCCAAGGGACTGAACGCCCGCTGGTACAGCGTGCGCCGCGCCCAGAACCGGAAGCCGTCCACCTATCGGTGTCCATTGTGCGGCCAGTTGCTGCCCGCGCTGAGCGAGCACATGCTGATCACCCCGGAGGGCGACTCGGCACGGCGCCGCCACGCCCACAGCTCCTGCGTGCTCAAGGCCCGCAAGGCCGGGCGGCTGCCCACCCGCGACGAGTGGGAGGCCACCCAGCCCAGGCCGCCGCGGCCGCCCGGGCCTCTGGCGCGCCTGCGGGCCGCGCTCAAGCGGCGGAATCCCTCTGACATCGACCCCTAGCGCGGGCTGGTGCGGGAAGGCCTCGACAACGATCGGTAGGGTGCGCGCATGGCGCGTGACCTGCGACTCGGGCTGAACCTGGGCTACTGGGCCGGCGGTCCCCCGCCCGGCGCCGCCGAGACCATCCAGGAGGCCGACCGCCTGGGCTTTGACTCTGTGTGGACGGCCGAGGCCTACGGGTCGGACGCCCTGATGCCCCTCGCGTGGTGGGGCGCCGGCACCAGGCAGATCAAGCTCGGCACCGCGATCGTCCAGATCTCCGCCCGCACCCCGGCGGCGACCGCGATGGCGGCGATGACGCTCGACCACCTCAGCGGAGGGCGCGTCATCCTCGGGCTCGGCGTCTCCGGCCCGCAGGTGGTGGAGGGCTGGTACGGCCAATCGTTCGCCAAGCCGCTCGCGCGGATGCGCGAGTACATCGGCATCGTGCGCGACATCTGGGCCCGCCAGGGGCCGGTGACCAGCGATGGCCCCCACTACCCGCTGCCGCTCGCCCACGGCGACGGCGTCACCGGGCTGGGCAAGGCGCTGAAGGCCAGCATCCATCCGCTGAGGTCAGACATCCCCATCTTCCTCGCCGCCGAGGGGCCCAAGAACATCGCCATGGCCGGAGAGCTGTGCGACGGCTGGCTCGCGCTCTTCTATTCGCCCCACCACGACGGCTTCTATCGCGACGCCCTGGACGAGGGGCTGGCGCGCCCCGGCGCTCATCGCCCGCGCGAGGAGTTCGAGGTGGCGGCCACCGTGCCGCTGATCATCACCGACAACGTCGAGGCGGCGGCCGACGCGCTGCGCCCGATGTACGCCCTGTACTTCGGTGGGATGGGCGCGCGCGGCACCAACTTCCATGCCAACGTGGCGATCCGGATGGGCTATGAGGCCGACGTGGCCAAGATCCAGGAGCTCTACCTCGGCGGGCACAAGGACGAGGCTGCGGCCGCGGTCCCCACACGCTTGCTCGAACAGCTCACGCTCATCGGCCCTCCCGACAAGATCCGCCACGACCTCGAGGCGTGGCGCGACTCGATCGTCACGACGCTGCTGGTCGGCGGCGACCCGGCGACACTGCGCACGGTCGCCGAGCTGGTCCTGAGCTAACCGCCGTCCAGCCGCTGCTCGACGTCGAGGATCTGACGGGCCTTCAGGCCCAGGCTGAGGCGCTCACGGCCGTCTGACTCATACGGAGACAGCCCCGACACCTCATGCACGCGCGCCAGGCGGTAGCCGACGGTGTGGCGGTGCAGGGCCAACGCGTCGGCTGTGTCCGTGGTCGATCCGTCGTGGCTGAGGAACGCGCGCAGGGTGTCGAGCAGGTCGGTGTCATGACGGGCGTCGTAGTCGGCGAGCGGCGCGACCGTGCTGTCGCGCAGCTGCGCGAGCTCCTTTCGGTCGCGCAGCAGGACGCCGATGAGCAGGCGGTAGGTCTCGTCGTGTCCGCCCGGCTGGCACTGCTCGGCGTCGGTGAGCTCGGCCAGGACCGCAGCCTCGCGGATCGCCTCGTGCAGCAGCGCCGGGTCGCGGCGCGGTGCGGAGACGGCGACGGTCATCCCGCCGGCGCGCAGCGTCTCGGCCAGCGCGGCGAGACCGGCGAGCGCGTCGTGGCTCGCCGCAGAGAGCGCGACCAGCCGTCCGGGACGCAACTCGGCCACGAGGATCGCGTGGCCGTTGAGGGCCGCGACCTCGATCGGCGGCGGGCCCTGGAAGCGGGCGCTCAGCGCGGCGGCGCCCATCGACAGGTCGACCCCGAGCCGCCGTGCCCGCGCCAGCACGCTGGGCAGGTCGTCTGGTGGCCCCGCCGCGACCTGCGCGACGAGCGCATCGGCCGAATCCGGGCCCGGCGCCTCTCTGATGAGCGCGGTCACCGAGGCGGCGGCCGCGGCGGCCTCCAGCCACGCCAGGCGGTCGGCCGGGGTGCCCCCGGCGCTGGCGGCGACGATGCCCACCACCTGGTCTCCGATCCGCACCGGGACCGCGTCGGCGATCGACGGCGGGGCGGGAGGAACCTCAGAACCCTCGCCGGCGACGGCGGCGGCATGAGCGGCGATCGCGGCGGCGGTCTTGTCGCCCAGCGACCCGGGTGGCCAGACCACCGGTGCCCCGTGCGCCGGGATGGCGATCGCCACGGGGCAGCCCAACGCGTCCGCGACCCGAGCGGCGACGCTCTCCAGGGTGTCCCCGGCGACCGCGCCGGCGACGAGGGTCAGCGGCGTGGACCGGGGAGCGGATGGCTCCGCTCCCCGGTCCGGCGCAGCTTGTCGGCTTCGGTCAAGCGCTCGGGAGCGCTGCATGCTCGAGGCGCACGCGGGCCTGACCGGTCACCGAGCGTCGCGTCATAGGGCGGCGGTCGGTGCGCCCGTCTGACCGGTTCCGCTGGCGACCCCGGGCACCCCGTTCGGGTACCCCAGCGAGGGGATGTCCGACGGGTAGACCTCGTGCCCGTGCTCGGCCGTGTCGCCGATCTCCATGTTCTCCTCCGACATTCGTAGCGGGACGAAGAGCCCGACGAACTTCAGGAGCAGGAACGTGCCCACGGCGGACCAACAGATGACGAACACCGCCGCGAGGAACTGCCACTTGATCAGGTTGAAGTTCCCGTGGATCAACCCCGGCTGTGACGCGATGCTGGGGGTCTTGCCCACGCCCGGATACACCGTCATGTTGGAGTCGGCGAACACTCCGGTGAGCAGCCCGCCCAGAAGTCCCGCGAAGCCGTGGGTGTAGATGACACCCAGCGTGTCGTCGACGTTGCGGAAGGGCCGCAGCCGGCTCAGGTAGTTGAGCGCGAAGTACACAAGGGTCGACGCGATGATCGCGATGGCGATCGCACCGAACCCGTTGACGTAGCCCGCCGCGGGCGTGATCGCCACCAGGCCGACGATCAGCCCGTTGACTCCTGAGATGAGACCCGGTTTGCGCCCGGTCATGTAGTCCCAGCCAACCCAGACCAGGAACGCGACGGCCGTGCACAGGTTGGTGTTCATGATCGCGGCCGACGCCGACGCGCCCGCGAAGTACGGGTCACCGCCGTTGAAGCCGTTCCACCCTAACCACAGCAACCCGGCCCCGACGGCGACCATGGCCACGTTGTTGGGGGCGTCGATCTCTCGATCTCGCTGCAGGCGTGGTCCGATCACCGCCGCGGCCACGAAACCCGAGACGCCGGCGGAGAGGTGGATCACGTACCCGCCGGAGTAGTCGACGGCGCCGTGCTGTGCGAAGAAGCCGCCGCCCCAGATGCAGAACGCGTCAACCGTGTAGACGATCGAGCTCCATAGGGCTACGAACGGAATCCACGCCTTGAAGTTGATCCGGCCCAGTACTGACCCGAGCATGAGGATCGGCGTGATCCCCGCAAAGACGAATTGGAAGTAGGCCAATGTCGCCTGTGGGAATCTGAAGCTCGGGCCGGTGGTCGCCAGGGGTATGGCGGCCTGGCCCTGCTCGGCCTTGTGGCCCAGGATCTCACCTGGGACGCCGATGAAGTTCCCGAAGAACCCGTGGCCGCTGATGCCGTGCCACGGGGTGCCGAACCCCATCTTGAAGGCCCACAGAACCCAAACGACGAGGACGACCGCAAACGCGGCGAACGTCAGCATCATGCTGTTGATCGACCACCGCTTCTGCATCACGCCGCCGTAGAGCACGACGAGGCCGGGAACGCTCATGAGACCGACCAGCGTCGCCGCGGTCATCTGCCAAGCGTTGTCTCCCGGGCTGAGCCACGATGGATATGGCACCCACATGTATCTGAATCTCCTTGTCCAGGGGACGGGGGACGTGCAACGTGAAAGCCGTCGCTGTCATCCAGCGGCAGGCCGGCGGCCCGATGGCAACCGTGGGGGAGTCTCCCGGGGCCCGGAGGCCCCACCCATGGCCTCGCGTCCAGCAAACCGGGCACCCTCCTGGACATAGGGATAAACGCATCCCGCTACCACCGGAAAAACGGGGTGCGACCATGCGGCGCGGCCGGCGGGCGGCCCAGGGCGCGATGCACACGGGAGTTGTCAGAACGAGGGCCCGCGCCGCCCCGACAGCGCGTCAGAACGAGAGCGCGGCGCCGCGCGGGAGCACGATCACGGACCCGCGCGCCGAGTCCAGCTGCCCGCGCGCCGGCCCGCCCAGGGCGATCCTGCCCTCGGGCCCGTTGCTCTGGGAGTCGACCAGGATCAGGTCGGCGTTGCCGGCCCCGGCAAGGACCTCGGCGCCCAGTGCCTGGGCCAGTGCCTCGGCACTCTGGTGGGCGGCGCCGTTGCCTCCACCCGCCACCGAGATGGTCTGGATCCGCTCGTCGGCCCGGGTCCGCAGCCCCGCCGCGGCGACGCCGATGGCCACTGGGCTGCCCTCGAGCAGGCCCTGGGCTGAGCCACCGGGTTCGACACGTCCCGGCGGGGTGCGGTAGTCAGACCCGAACAGGATGAGCCGCGCGCCTTCGGAGGCGGCCAGGTTGGCCAGCCCCGCGCCGGTGGACGGGTCGATCACCACGTGGCGCTCGATCTCCGGCTCACCCAGCCACAGCGCTCCCTGCTCCAGCCGGCGGTCGGCGTCATACGCGCCGATCTCCTCCCGCCGGGGGTCGAATTCCCGGGAATGGCGCACGTAGGCCAGCGACAGCAGGGCGCCGCCCGCGGCCAGCATCCGCCCGAGCGCGAGCGCGTCGTCGTCGTTGGTGGTGCCGTCGTAGGAGACGATGACCGAGGTCGCCATTGCGGTGCTGAATCCTGCGCGACCGGCGGCGTCGCGACATTAGCCACGTGGACAAGGATCCACCCCGTCCCCCTATCCCGGCGGTGCGGCACCGCCGGTCGCCCCCGCCGGTCGGCCTCTGTGCCAACCTCGGAGGGTGCGGCGATCAGCCACAGCGGTGTCGGCGCTGCTTCTGCCCGCCGCGCTGCACGCCCACCACCACGGATCTCTGCTCGACTACATCGGATTGGCCGCGGCGTCAGGCGCGAGCTGGCTGGGCCTGCCGGGACCCGGGGAGCCGGTGCTGATCGGCGCGGGCGTGCTCGCCGCCCGGGGTCGGCTTGACCTCACCACGGTGTTGGTGGTCGCCTGGGTATCGGCGACCGCGGGGGGGATCGTCGGATGGGTGGGCGGGCTCAAGGCGGGGCGGCGGCTCGTCATTGCCCGGGGGCCGCTGCGCCGGCTGCGGCTGCGCGCCATCGCACGCGGGGAGAGGATCTTCGAGCGATATCCGGTGTGGGCCATCCTGCTCACCCCGTCGTGGATCGCCGGCATCCACCGCGTGAGCCCGACCGTTTACAACGTCACCAACGTGGTGTCCGCCGCGGTGTGGGCCGTGGGGATCGGCCTCGGCGCCTACTTCGCCGGGCCCTCGGTGATCGACTTCGTCAACGACTTCGGCCTTGGGACCACGGTGATCCTGGTCCTGATCATCCTTGCGGCCATCGGCGCCGAGCTCGCGCGCCGCCGCCGCCACCGAAGCGGTCAGGCTCAGAGCTGAGTCTGGGACCAGTTGATGTTGACGATCGGGGGAGTGGGCTCCCCGATCTCGAGCTGGATGTCCTCGTGGGGGAGCAGCGGGATGTCACGCGGGCTCTTCTTCCACGGCTTGCCGTTGACGAACGCGGTGATCTTGCCGCTGAGGCCGCCCACCTTGTCGCCGCTCAGGGGCTGGTGCCACTCGTCGAAGAAGTCGCCCAGCGTGTAGATCGTCTTGGTGGGCGACTCGATGTGGATGACGCCGTCCGTGGTGTGGGTGTGCAGCCAGTAGATGCAGCTCCCGCCGCTGGCGATCGGCCCCTGGTTGGTCTGCTGGGCCTGCGAACCGGGGATCCCCACGCCCGCGGGGAGGGTGTAGGCATGGCCATTCTTGAACACCGCCAGGTGCGCGTGGATGTGGTAGGCGAGCTGCTCGGTGGCGCCGCAGGTGATGCCGTTCACCTTGCCGGTCCCGGTGGTGCTGGCCGGGGCCAGCTCCGGCCCGGTCTGCAGCGGAACGCCCTCAAAACCGATCGCCGGCTGCGACGCCCTCGACGTCGTCCCGGTGGCCCCGGACGTGCCTGTGCTCCCCGCGGCGGTGCCGGTCCCCGTCGACCCCGCAGAGCCAGAGCTCGAACTCGAGCTCGACGAGCCGCACGCGGCCAGGACCAGGGCGCAGACGAGCGCGGTGGCAGTCGGGATCAGGCGACGCATCGGATCCGCAAAGGTAGCTGGATGCGTGGCGTCAGGCGTTGGTAGCGTGTGCAGCGATGTCCGACGAGTCTCCCTCCGGCGGCCCGGCCCACGCCTCGTCCCTGGGCGCTGGCCTGCCGATGACCACCGGCCTGGACATCCCCGGCCTCGCGGTCACCGAGAACCTGGGAGTCGTCTACGGGCTGGTCGTGCGCAGTATGGGGTTCACCGGCAGCGTGGTTTCGTCGTTCAAGGCGCTGCGCCGGGGCGAGATCAGCGAGTACACCCAGCTCCTGGAGGACTCGCGCCGGCACGCCATCGATCGCATGGTCGACAACGCCCGTCTCATGGGCGCCGACGCGATCGTCGCGGTGCGTTTTGACTCCTCCGAGATCGGCCAGCAGTTCACCGAGATCGTCGCCTACGGCACCGCGGTCAAGGTCCGTCCGTCCGCGTAGCGGCGTCGCGACATGCAACTGGGGGAGGCCGACCGCGAGCAGCTCTTTGAGCGGCTCAGCCGCCACCACGCCGAGGGTCACCTCGACCTCGACGAGCTGGAACGCCGCGTCGGCGTCGTGGCGCAGGCCACCACGCGCGAGGAGGCGGCGGCCGCTCTGGCCGATCTCCCGGCGCTGTCCGGCGACGCCACCGGCCCGACGCGCGAGCGGCCGCGATGGGGACGTGGCCACGGGGACGCCGACGCTCCAGCCGCCAACTGGCGACCAACCAACGAGCGCTTCCGCGACCCGAAGACCAACCGAGTGATGCGCGTCTGGGAGGACGCGGGCGGTACGCGCCATTACGTGCCCGACGACGAGGCGCCCTGACCCTGACGTCGCGGGCCCCGGATAACCGGGGCCGGCGACGCGCAGCGCAGGTGCGTCAGCGGCGGCTACCGCCTCCGCCGAAGATCGACAGGAAGAACAGGAAGATGTTGAAGACGTCGAGGAAGATCGACGCCGCGATCGGGATTGCCCCGCCCTGCGTGGTCCGGCGCAGGCGGTTGAAGTCAAACAGGGTGAACCCGCCGAAGATCACCAGGCCGGCCACCGCGTAGATCACGTTGGCGCCGGGGATGGCGACGAAGGTCGCGATCAGCCCGAACACGATGAGCGCCAGCAGCGCCCAGAACAGCGTCCGCGCCCATGACGAGAGGTCACGGCGGGTGGCGTACCCGGCAGCGCCGAGCCCGGCGACCATCAGGGCGGTCGCGCCGGCGGCCTGCCAGACGGCGGCCGGGTCTGCGCTGACGTAGACCGCCAGCACGGGTCCCACGGCCATGCCGATGAAGAATCCGAGACCGAACAGCAGCGTGATCGCCAGCTGCTCGCGGCCCTTCGCCGAGGCGAACTGCAGCCCGAAGACACAGGCGATGGCGACGAAGAAGAACAGGATCCCCGTCCCGCCGGAGAGGTTGCGACCGATGTAGGCGCCGAGCGCCGTGCAACCAACGGTGAGGGCCACAAGACCCATCACCTGACCGAAGACGCCCCGCGTCTGGTCCCGAGTGAGCGCCTGGTCGCGAAGCGCGTAGTCACGAGTGAAGGACATGGCTCGGAGGATAGGTGATGTCTGCGGCATTACCAGCAGTTTCATAGAGATTTCATATGCGGCGGCGCGGCCCTCGATCCGGAGCCGTGATACTGGATGACGTGTCTGAGATCACCGTCGCGCCGCCCCCCGACGAGCCGGCACCGGCCAAGCCTCCGGTCCCGCGCTCGGCATGGACGCGTCTGGCCGCCTGCACCGCCGCCGCGGCACTGCTGCAGCTCGACGGCACGCTGATCACGGTGGCGCTCCCTTCGGTGGCCCACGGCCTGAACGTCAAGGGCAGCACGACGTCGGCCGTGCTCAGTGCCTACTTCGCCGCCTACGCGCTGATGCTCATCCCCGGCGGCGAGCTCGTCGACCGCTTCGGCGCGCGGCGCCTGGCCCTGATCGGCCTGGCGGTGTTCGCCATCGGCGCGCTGGCCGGCGCGCTGTCCCAGTCGTTTGATGCGCTGCTCGCGTCGCGCGTCATCCAGGGCGCCGGGGCGGGCCTGGTCAGCCCGGCCGCGCTCGCCGGCGCCGTGTCGGGCTTCCCCCCGAGCGGCGCGGAAGCGCGCTGGGAATCTGGGGAGCCAGCGCCGGCAGTGTCCAATCTCGCGGGGCCGCTGCTCGGCGGCCTGTTGACCGTCGCCTTCGGCTGGCGCGCCAATTGGTGGGCGCTCCTGCCGCTGACCGCTGCGGCGGCCATCGCCATCGCCCGGCTGCTGCCCGTCCTCCCGCACGGCGGCGAGGAGGGCGGCAACCCTGCACTCAACCGCGTCGTGCTCGCGGCGACGCTGGTGGCGGCGCTGACCTTCGCGGTGATGATCGGTGCCTTCTATATCGCCGAGCAGTACCTGCAGCGGGTGGCGGGGTTCTCCGCGCTCGGCGCCTCGGGCGCCCTCGTCCTCGTCGCCCTGCTGGTGGGCGCCGCCGCGCCGCTGGCCGGCAAGCTGGCCGACCGTTACGGTGAGACGCTGCCCGCGCTCGTCGGCTTCGTGGCCGCCGGCTTCGGCCTGGCCCTGCTGGGGATCCCGGGGTTCACGCTCGACGGCGTGGTCACGATCCTGCCGCTGATCCCCGTCGGCCTTGGGCTGGGGATGCTGTTCGTCCCCACCAGCCGGGCCGCGCTCAACGCCAGCCCCGACGCGTCGCACGGCCGCACCTCGGCGCTGCTGTCGGTGGGGCGCCTCCTCGGCGCCGCGGTGGGCGCGGGCCTCGCCGGCATCGCGCTGACCGGGACGCTCACCGCCTCCACGGTGCACCACGCGCTTCTCCTGGGCGCGCTCATCTGCCTGGTCGTCGGGATCCCGGCATCGTTCTACCTGACGGGTGACGGCCCGACGCTGACGCTCGCCAGCGGTTAGCCGGACTGCCGGGACCGGTAGGTCCGCACCTTCTCGCGGTTGCCGCACACCGCCATGTCGCACCAGCGCCCCGAGCGGTTGCGGCTGGAATCCCAGAACGCCCACTGGCAGTCGTCGGCGACGCAGGCCTTGACGCGCGCCCAACTCCCGTCCATCGCCGCGTGGGTCACGGGGACCAGCAGCCGGGCCAGGACGCCGTCAAAGCCCTCGGCGCGCGGGGCGATCTCGATCGCGCCGCTGTCGCCGAAACGCACTGACAGCCGACCGCGCTCGGCCACCTCCTCCAGGCGCCGGGCGGTCTCGCCGGGCTCCAGGTCGCGGTCGTTGTGGGCCAGCAGCACCGTGCGCAGGGACTCGCGCAGATCGATCGCCTGCTCGAACTCGGGTGCGCCGAGCACGGGCTCGCCGCCGGCGCGCAGTCCCTGCTCCTGCAGCCACGTGGCCAAATGGGCCGGCGTGTCCGTCCGGTCCTCGCCGGCCTCGACGTCAAGGGTGTTGACGAAATCGATAACGAGCTGAAGGTTGTGCGGGGGCGTCGGCATTCGGCTTGAAACCATCGTATCTATGTAGTAGGTTACAGGAACACCGGCTAAGCGATTACGGAGGTGTTCAGACGCAATGTTAGGGCACGGAGTGGGAGCGGCCAATACCTATTCCCTGGCGCGCCCGTGGCTGGAGTGCACCCAGGCGCTGTTCGAGCCGAGGCTGCTGACGCGCCTGCGCGCCCGGCTCCGGCGCTTGGAGCTCGACCACGCGCTGGCCGAGGGCGCCGATCCATCCGACTCGCCGTTGCTGGCGGCGCGGGCGGCCCAGCTGGTCTCACCCGGCGCCCGGCACCGGCTGGCCAACGCGCTCGAGCGCCTCGTGCTCACCGGTGACGCCCCGGCCTCGCACTGGCAGGTGACGCCCCGTCGCTACGCGATGGACGCCAACCGTCAGCGAGTCCTGGATCTCAGCGCGACCCTGCGCCGGGGCGGACTGCTCTACGCACGCGGAATCGCCATCCTTGAGCTCGTGTTGATCGATGGCACCGGACCGGCTTACACCGACGCGCGGGGCGAGGGCCTCGCACGCCAGCTGACGCTCGCCCTGGCCAGCCTGGGCGGCTGACCTCGCACCCGCGCGACCGCGTCATCGCCGGACTGCGGGCCGGTCTGCCCTACGGGGCCGCCTCGCTGCTGCTGGGGCTGTCCTTCGGCGTGCTCGCCCGCCCCCTGATGGGCCCGGCGGCCACCATCGTCATGTCGACGATCGTCTTCGCCGGCTCAGCGCAGTTCGCCGCGCTGGCGGTGCTCTCGGCGGGCGGTGGGGCGGCCGCGGCAATCGTCGCCGGCATGCTGCTCAACCTCCGCTTCGTCCCGATGGGGATCGCCATCGCACCGTCTCTACGGGCGGGGCCGCTCGGCCGGGCGCTGCGGGGTCAGGCCCTCGTCGACGCCTCTTGGGCCCTCGCCAACCGCGGCGGTGGCCGCTTTGACATCGACTTCCTGCTGGGCTCGACGCTGGCCCAGTACCCCGCCTGGGTGGTTGGGACGGTGCTCGGCGTCCTCGCCGGCGGGCTCATCGGCAACCCACGGGCGCTGGGCCTGGACGCGATCTTTCCGGCGTTCTTCCTCGGCCTCCTCGTCGCCGAGCTGAGCCGGCCCCGGGCGCGGCCGGTGGCGGCCCTGGGCGCGCTCATCGCGGTCGTGCTGACGCCGCTGACGCCCGCCGGGGTGCCGATCATCGTGGCCGCGGCGGCGGTCTTCGTCGCGGCGGGGTGGAGCCCATGACCACCGCGGTCTGGATCACCGTGGGCGGCCTCTGCGTGGCCACTGCGGCCATCAAGGCGTTTGGACCGGTGGTGTTCGGCGGGCGCGACCTCCCGAGGGTCCTCGCCCGGGCGATCCCCCTGCTGGCGCCGGCGCTGCTGGCGGCGCTCGTCGTCACTGAGACGGTGGGCGGCACCGGTCGCTCGCTGGTCCTCGACGCCCGTCTCGGCGGGCTGGCTGTGGCCGCGTTCGCGATCTGGCGCCGCTGGCCGCTCGCGGTCGTGGTGCTGTGCGCTGCGGGTGCCACCGCGCTGCTGCGGGCCGTGGGGTAGTCGCGAGGCTCAGAGTCGGGAGGCGCCGCCGCTCCCGCATCCCGCGGAAGCAGCGGCACCCCGGCCATCGGCGCCAGCGAGGATTAGCGCCGATGAGGTTGGCAAGCGCCAAGCCTGCTCCTCACGACGCCCGTCCGCGCAAATCCTTCCCGCGTCTTGGCACACCTCGCACGCCAGCTGTTCGAGGGTGGCGTCAAACAGCCGCCGCACCCAGGCCCGACCTCCGACCGCCAGCAGGATCCGCTCGGTCACGGCCAGCCGCGTCACGGTGGCGCTCAGCGCTGCGACCGTCGTGCCCGCGCCGGCGCGCTCGAGGTCCCAGCGCACGTTCACCTCGGTTCCCGAGCCGATGCGAGCCGTCCCGGCCAGATGGGCGGGCCCGCGCGAACTGACCACGCGGGTGCGGGCCGCGCGTCGCAGCCACAGCGGCCCGCGCAGGACCATGTGCGCGCCGCGCAGCGTGCCATCGCTGCCGACGTCAAGCTCACGCAGCGCGATCCGGTCGGTGACGAGGCGGCGATGGTTGTGCGGGTGGATGAGGAACGCGAACGCCTCGTCACGACCCACGGGCAGGGGTCGCCGGGCGCAGATCTGCATCACGAGGCCTCGCCGGCGAGCTCTTCCTCCCGGCTCGGCACCGCACCGGGGTCCCCGTCGGCGCCGCCGCTTGCGTCGATGAGAATGTCGGCCAGAGCCCGCGGGGCGTCCCACATCGGCATATGTCCGGCATCTGACAGAACGACATTGCGGATCCGGTCGGGCACCCACACCGGTCGGCGGATGAGACGGTCGTGGTCGGGCCAGACGAGGGTGACCGGGCAGCGGATGCGCTCCAGGCCCTCGAAGCGCCCCGCGCGCATGGTGTCGTTGACGCGCACGAAGTCCGGAGCCTCGGCGTAGGCGCGGACGAGCTGGCGCGCTGCGTCGGCCGGCACGCGGCGCGGATGCGCCATCGCTCCGGAGAGCAGGAGCGAGCGTCCGGGCCGCGTGGCGACCCACCAGCCGGCCGCGGGGAGCAACGCGCGGGCCAGGCGATGGGCGATCGCCGCCTTGGGGACCAACGGCTCGGGCCACAGGCCGGCGGGGGCGATCCCGATCACGCTCTGCGCGCTCCCCATGAGCCCGAGCTCCAGCGCCACCCAGCCCCCTAGCGAGTTGCCGACCACGTGGGGGCGCTCGACCCCGATCGCACTCAGGTGCTCGGCCACGGCCGCCGCCAGCGCGCGCGGCGTCGGCACCTGACCGGCCAGGGCGGGGGACTGGCCGAAGCCAGGCAGGTCGATCGCGATGAGCTCGCGCCGCGGGGCCAGGAAGGGCACCAACGGATCCCACACGTGGCGGTCGCCACCCAGCGGATGCAGCAGGACGAGAGCGGATCCGTGGCCCGTCCGGTGCTGGGCAAGCATCGCCGGGGTGGGCCTGGTCATTACTCGGCACCCTATACCCGGTCGCCGCCGCACCACTCGCTCTCCGCGTCGCAGTGCCGGGAAGCAATCGCGCCGAGCGGCGTCTTTGCAGGCGACATGAAGCGTGAAAACGAGTCCAGGAGGACAGGCATGCGCGCACCCAGTCCCAGCCGTGTCTTGATCGTGGCTCACCAGACCGCCGACAGCCCGGAGCTGGCCGAGGCGGTGGCGCGTCGCGCTGACGAGAGCGCGTGCACCTTCACGCTGCTGGTCCCCGCCCAGTCCCGCGGCCTGCGCCGCGTCAGCGATCCCGACCGTCACGACATCAGTGAGGCCGAGGACCGGCTGGAGGTCGCCATCCCGCTGCTCTCCGAGGCCATCGGCGAGTCGATCATCGGCGTCGTCGGCACGCCCGAGCCGCTGGCGGCGGTCCAGGACGCACTGAGCGTGCTCGGCTTCGACGAGGTGATCATCTCGATGCTGCCGGTGCGCGAGTCACGCTGGTTCCGGCTGGAGCTGCCCCGCAAGGTGCGGGCGCTCGGCGTGCCCGTCACCGAGGTCATCACCGCGGCCCGCGAGGTTGACCACAGCGCGGCCTGAGCCGCCCGAGCGGGCGCACGGCGCCCGTCTTTAAGTCTCGCGATCCCGTCCTGGGGCATCATCAATTGCAGTGATCCGCGATGCCCCACCCATGAAGACGCGCGCTGCCGCGGTCTCCATCGCCTCCAACTCCTGCCTGATCGTGCTGAAGGTCGCCGCCGGCCTCATCACGGGCTCGGTGGGCATCCTCTCCGACGCGGTCCACTCGCTCATGGACCTGATCGCCTCGCTCATCGCGTGGGCGTCGGTGCGCAAGGCTGACGAGCCCGCCGACGCATCGCATCGCTACGGCCATGAGAAGCTCGAGGATCTCGCCGCCGGGGCCCAGGCGCTGCTACTGCTGATCGGGGCCGTCGTCATCGCCGTCGAGGCTGTGCGCCGCCTGATCAACGGTGGCCGCGTGGACTCGATCGGGATCGGCATCGCCGTCGCCGGGCTGGCGGCCGCCGTCAACTTCGTCGTGTCCGCGTACCTGGAGCGCACGGGTGACGCGACCGGCTCCAACGCTCTGCACGCCAACGCGGCCGACCTGCGCACGGACGCCATCGTCTCGCTGGCCGTGCTCGTCTCCCTCGTGCTGGTCAAGCTCACCGGCGCGACGTGGCTGGACTCGGTCGTCGGGCTGCTCGTGGCGGCCGCGATCACCCGCACCGGCGTGCGGATCCTCGTCGACGCCAGCCGGCGGCTCGTCGACGAGGCCCTGCCCGCCGACGAGCTCGCGGCGCTCCGGCAAGTGGTCGAGTCGTTCGTGGGCGACGAGGTGGTGGGCTTCCACGACCTCCGCGCGCGTCATGTCGGCAGCCACCATCAGGTCGATCTCCACCTCCAGTTCGCGTCGGGGACGAGCCTGGAACGCGCCCATTACATCTCCCATCAACTCCAGGACGCCGTCATCGCTCGCCTGCCCGGCACGACGTTGCTCGTGCACCTCGAGCCGGAGGACCGCGTGCGGCCCGACCGCTTCGAGCAGCCTGACGGCGTGTCCTCCGCGCACTCCTAGACGCTGGGAAGGTTTGCCCGGCCCGGGCGTCTCTAGATGCCAGATGCGCGCCCGTCCAGGCCGTTTGATCAATGCTGCGGCCTGTTGTGCCGCACTTGCCGCCCTGCCGGCCTCCGTCGCGCAGGCGGCCTCGACCGGTGGCGCCCTCTCGACCAGCGTCCCATCAGCCACCGCCGCGGGGGTCCATCTCACCGCCACACCGGCCCGCCCGGTGCTCAGCACTCCGGTCCACCTCTCGGTGAGCGCCCCTCCCCCCGGGGCGACGGCCTTTGCCTGGGACCTCAGCGGGCAGGGGCGCTTTACGCGCCACACCGCCGCCGCCCAGACCGTCGTTCAGTTCGCCACGCCCGGGACCCACACCGTCGCCGTGCGCTTCGACGTTCAGGGGCACACCGAGCTCGCCGTGGCCACACTGACAGTGGCGCCATCGCGACGACCGGCACAGCCACAACGGGCACGGCCCCAGCGGGCACGGCAGCTCAAGCAGGCACAGCGCCACACGCGATCACCGGAGCAGACCCACGCCCGACGCGCCACGCAGCGGGCCGCCGACCATGCCACCGCCCACGCGGCGGGTGACCCTGGCGTGACCATCGCCGACTTTCACTTCACGCCCGGCGCGACCACGATCCACGTCGGTGACACGGTGACCTGGAGCAACAGCGGACCGTCGAGTCACACCGCCACCGCCACCAACGGCAGCTTCAACACGGGGATCCTGAAGAAGGGCCAGAGCGCGTCGCACACCTTCACCCAGGCGGGGACGTTCACCTACGCCTGCCAGATCCACCCGTTCATGCACGGCACGATCGTGGTGTTGGCCAGCACCACCAGCACCACCCAGGCGACCACCACCCCCACCACGACGACGCCCGCGGGCACGACGCCGACGACCTCGACGGCGGCGGCCGACACGGGCCCGTCACTCCCCAACACCGGATTCAACGTCCTTCAGGGCCTGCTTGCGGGGCTGGCGCTCCTCGGCCTGGGGACCGGCCTGCGCCGGACCCGCCCCCAACCCCCACGCCGCCACCCCTGAACCTCAGGTCAGAACTTGTGTGTTCATTCTGTAACTTGTATTGACAAGTTCTGAGGACGGCGGGACGCTGACCCTCTATCGCCTGGACGCCAACTTCCGTTCGGGGGTGACGCTGGGGGCGGCCGACGACGGCGGGTGGGAGAATCGCCGCCAGGATGGCATCGACCCAATCACTCCCTCGGCATGCCGCGATCGCACAGGCATTGCGCGAGCAGATCCGCTCCGGCGAGCTCACCCCAGGGGCGCCGCTGCCCTCCGAGTCACGGCTGACAAGCCAGTTCGCCGTCTCCCGCGGCACCGTGCGCCAGGCGCTGGCTGCGCTACGCGCCGAGGGGCTCATCGCCGGTGGCCGCGGACGCGTCCCGGTCGTGCGCCGAGCCGGGCTGGCCCAGAACTTCGACCAGCTCGTCTCCTTCTCGATGTGGGCGCGCCAGCTGGGTCGGGTGCCCTCGGCGCGCACGCTGGACCTCACCAAGCGCCCCGCCGACGCCGAGGCCGCCGAGCAGCTGGCCATCGAGCCCGGCACGCCGATCTTCTCCTACACCCGTCTGCGCATGCTCGACGCAGAGCCGGTGCTCGTCGAGCGCGCGGCCTTCCTGGAATCGGTCGGGCGGCTGCTGCTCGACTGCGATCTCGACGGCGGCTCGGTCTACGAGCAGCTCGGTCAGCGTGGCGTCGAGTTCGCCGAGGCCCACCAGACGATTGCCGCCATCGCGGGCGGGGGCGAGGACACCTCGCTGCTGGGCGTGCCGCGGCGCACCCCGCTGCTCGAGGTCCGCCGCCGCGCGCTCGGTCCCGACGGCACGGCGTTGGAGTGGTCGCGCGACCGCTACCGGGGCGACGCCTTCGAGATCACCATCCACAACCAGCACCAGCTGGCCCGCGCCGGGGTGGCGCTGCGCTCAGCTGCCAACGACCGCTGAGCCCGCCGCGGTGAGCGTCTCCAATGTGCGCGGAGCCAGGCCCAGCGCGGTGGTCATCCCCACCCCGGAGACGATCTCGACCACTGCGACGCCGGGCAGCGGCTCGGTGATCAGGAAGGGATGGCCGGGGGCCGAGGGGTAGACGCCGTGCCAGCGCTCGCGCACCGTCAGCGACTCGGCGCCGAGCAGCCGCCGCGCCTCGGCGAGCACCAGCTCGTCAAGCCGCTCGTCGCTGAACGGCGAGACCGTCTCGCCGTATTCGTGGGTGTCGCCCAGCAGCAGGTCCCCGCCGGGCAGCTGGGTGACGATGAGGTGCACGCCGGCGCTCAGCAGCTCGGGCCGCTCGGCCTCGATCCTCGCCCGCAGGGCATCGGCGCCGGGCTGCGCGCTGTAGCCCGGATAGCGGACGAGGCTGAGCGCCGTGAGCAGCGCCGGGCGATAGCGCGCGCCTGCCGGCGTCGCCACGCGCAGCATCTGCAGCTTGCACCGCGTCAGCCCCTCGCGGCGTGGGGCGAGCTCCGGCTCCAGCCAGTCGTACTCGGGGCCTGGGCAGACGATGATCAGGGGCGCGCGGACCTCGCCGCCGGTGAAGCGGACGAGCCCCGGGTCGATCTCGTGCACCGGTGCGTTGAAGAGGACGCGCGCCTGCGGGTCGTCGTCCAACAGCGCCGCCAGCGCCGCGACGGCCCGCCGCGGGTCCACCCGCAGGTCCAGCCCGGCGTGCAGACCGCCCACCAGTTCGCCCGTGGGGATGGGCGCCAGCCGGCCCACCTCCCGCGCGCTGAGAAGCCGCGCCCCACGCCGCTCGTCGGCGGCGATGCCCTCCATGACCGCGAGCTCGTCGTCGCCGCGGGCGGCGATGAGCGTGCCTGCCTGATGGAGCTCGAGGCCGGCGCGCCGCCCCAGCGACAGCCAGCGCTCGCGCGTGTCCAGCGCGCAGTCGAGCACCGCGCCCTCGGCCATGGCGGAGACGATGATGTGACCGAAGTTGCGGACGCTGGCGCCGACGGCCCGGGCGCTGCGATCCACGACGGTCACGCTCAGACCGCGGGCGCGCGCCTCGAACGCGTGGGCGAGGCCGACGATGCCGGCGCCGACCACGCAGACGTCGGAATCGATCACTCTCGCCTGCCGCATACTTGTCAAGACAAGTCTACGGCACGCGCCAAGAATGTGACCATGCCGTGACCGTCCAGGCGGGATCGTTTCGAGATAGCGACGTCACTTGTATAGTCAACATATGGCCTTAATGTTCCAGGCCAACGGACGCAGTTACCGCGCGCCGCAACGGCCGGTCCTCGCCGTGTGCGCCGACGGGTGGGATCCGGATTACGTCGACGACGCGCTCGAGCGCCGGCTCATGCCCCGGCTGGCCGAGGCGCTGACCGCGGGCGGGACCTATGAGCTGGCGCGGGCGCAGGTGCCCACGTTCACCAATCCCAACAACGTCGCCATCGTCACCGGCGTGAGCGCGGCGCACAACGGAGTGGCGGGCAACCACTACCTCGACGGCTCCGGCGGAGAGGTCCAGGTCACCGATCCGTCGTTCCTGCGCGCCACCACGATCCACGCCGCTGCGCTCCAGGCCGGCGTCCCCGCGCTGTGCGTGACGGCCAAGGACAAGCTGCGCCGGCTGCTGGCCACCGGGGGCGTGCCGGCCTTCAGCGCCGAGCTGGCCCACGAGCAGACGCTCGACGACAGCACCCCGATCACCGACGTCGTCGGCCGCCCCAACCCCGGCATCTACGACTGGGAGCTGTCGATCTACACCATCGACCTGGCGCTGGCCCTTGCTGACCGGCTCGCGGCGCGCCTGGTCTACGCCTCGCTCACCGACTTCGTCCAGCACTCGGCGGCGCCGGGCGAGCCGCTCTGGCCGACGACTTCTATCGTGCCGCCGACGCGGCGCTGGGCCGCGCGCATGGACGCCGGGTTCACCGTCGGGCTGGTCGCTGACCACGGGATGCGCGCCAAGGCCGACGCCGACGGCAAGCCCAATGTCCGCTACCTCGACGAGGCCCTGGCCGCGGCCGGAATCACGGGCTGCCAGACCCTGTGCCCGATCACCGATCCCTACGTCGCCCATCACGCGGCGCTGGGCTCGCTGGCCTGGGTCCACCTCGAGGACCTCGCCCAGCGCGACCGCGCGCGGGCTGCTCTGGCGGCGCTGCCCGGCGTGGAGGGGGTGCTCGACCGGGCCGCCGCAGCCGTGGCCTTCGACCTGCCCGCCGACCGGATCGGCGACCTCATCGTGCTCGCCGACGCCCACACCGTGCTTGGCCGCTCGCGCGAGGCACACGACCTCAGCGCGTTGCACGGCACCCTGCGCTCCCACGGCGGCCTGCATGAGCGCACCGTCCCATTGATCGTCTGCGCCCCGCTGCCGGCGGGCGCGCTGGCCGGCCGCGAGCTGCACAACCGGGACCTGCACGACATCCTGCTCAACGCCGTGAACGCGTGAGATGAGCACCCTGGCCACGCTTGCGGTGACCTCGCCCTTCAGCGGCGCGCTTGTCGGCGAGGCGCCGGTGACAAGCCCCGCTCAGGTCGCCGAAGCGTTGGACGCCGCGGCGCGCGCCGGAGCGCCACCGCCGCGCTACGAGCGGGCGCGCGTCCTCAACTCCGTCGCTGACCGGCTGGCCGAGGAGAGCGCCGAGTGGTCCCGGCTGATCACGCTCGAGTCCGGGCTGTGCCTGAAGGACACCCGCCACGAGGTGGGGCGCGCCGTCGACGTGTTCCGCTTCGCCGCCATGGAGGCGCTGCGCGACGACGGCGAGACGTTCGCCGGCGACGTCTCCGAGCGCGGGCGCGACCGCCGCGCCCACACACTGCGCGTCCCCGCCTCGGCGGTGGCCGCGATCACGCCGTTCAACCACCCCCTCAACCAGGTCGCCCACAAGGTCGCCCCGGCGATCGCCGCCGGCGCCCCGATCGTGCTCAAGCCCTCCGAGCGCACGCCGCTGACGGCACTGCGCCTCCAGGAGTTGCTCGTCGACGTGGGCGTTCCGGCCGAGCGCGCCCGGATCGTGTGCGGGGACCCGGCGACGATCCTCGACGCGTTCCTCGCCCATCCCGCGGTGGAGGTGATCTCGTTCACGGGCGGGGTGGCGGTGGGCAAGTCGATTGCCCGGCGGCTGGGGTATCGGCGCGCCGTGCTGGAGCTTGGCGGCAACGACCCGCTCATCGTCCTGGCCGACGCGGACCTCGAAGAGGCCGCTCGGCTCGCGGTATCGGGCGCGTTTGCCAACTCCGGGCAGCGCTGCAGCGCGGTCAAGCGGATCATTGCTGTGCACGACGTCGCCGACGAGCTGGCCGAGCGCGTCGCCGCCGGAGCGGCCGCCCTGCGCTGCGCCGACCCCCTTGACGAGGACACCGACGTCGGCACCGTGATCGACGAGGCCGCGGCGACCGCCATCGCGACACGAGTGCACGATGCGGTGGGGGCGGGGGCGCGGCTGCTCTACGGCGGCGAGCGCGACGGGGCGCTGCTCACGCCCGCCGTCCTGGATGACGTCACGCCCGACATGGAGCTCGTGGCCACCGAGACGTTCGGGCCGGTGGCGCCGATCATCCGAGTGGCCGACCTCGACGAGGCGATCGCCACCGCCAACGGGACGCCGTACGGACTGTCGAGCGGGGTGTGCACGTTTGACTGGCGGGCCATCTCCCGCTGTGTGCGGGAGCTGCGCGCGGGGACCGTCAACATCCGTGAGGTGCCGGGATGGCGCACGGAGCTGACGCCGTTCGGCGGCGTCGGCGACAGCGGCCTGGGGGTGAAGGAGGGCGTGCGCGAGGCGATGCGCGCCATGTCGCACACAAAGCTCTACACGCTCCCGTGGGCGTGAGGAAGGGTGAGAGGATGGAAGGCGAGACGCACCTGCAGCCCCTGACCCCGGCGCGCTCATGACCGTGCTCGACGCGGCACTCGCCGAGCGTCGGCCCGGGCATGGGCTACCGCGGGCCTTCGCGCTTGACCGTGACATCCATGCCCGAGAGCTCGATGTCATCTGGCGCGCGAGTTGGCTCTTCGCCGGCGTGAGCGGACAGGTGCGCGAGGCCGGCGAGTTTGTGTGCCTGACGCTGGCCGCCGGCGATTCGGTGATCGTCGTGCGCGGCGAGGACGGTGAGCTGCGTGCGCTGCACAACACCTGCCGCCACCGCGGGATGCCCGTCTGCAGCGAGCCGGCCGGCCGCGCCCGCCGGTGGGTGTGCCCATATCACCAGTGGAGCTATGCGCTGGACGGGCGGCTGCTGGGGTGCGGAGGCGAGGACCTCGACGCCGAGGAGTACGGGCTGCGGCGAGCCGCCGTCACGGAGATCGGAGGCCTGGTCTTCGTCTGGCTGGGCACGTCTGGGGTGCCGCCCGCGCCGCTCCAGGACGCTGCTCGCGAGCTTGCCGCCGCGTCGCGCGCGCAGGGCATCGATCGCGCCCGCGTTGCCCACGTCATCGACTACGAGGTGGCCGCCAACTGGAAGCTCGTATGGGAGAACAACCGCGAGTGCTGGCACTGCCACACCGGTCACCCCGAATACGTGACCGCCAATTTCGACGCCGCGCCCGACACCGATCACCACCGCCGGGCGGCCGCTGAGCGTTCGGCCGAGCACGCGGCCGCGCTGGCCGAGCTGACCGCGCCCGCCGACGAGCACGGCCGTCCGGGGCTGTATCGCTTCCCGGCGCCGGGGCGGTGGTGGTCAGCCAACCGCACGCCGCTGCGCGAGGGTTTCGTCACCGAGTCCCTGGACGGGCAGCCGGTGGCGCCGCTGATGGGCGACTACACCGCCTATGACGTGGGGACGCTGCGCCTGCGCACGGTCCCCAACTTCTGGTGTCACGCCAGCGCCGATCACGCCGTGCTCACGCGGCTCCTGCCGGACGGCCCCGAGCGCACCGCCATCCGGGTCATGTGGCTGGTCGACGAGGCCGCGCGGCCGGGGCGCGACTATGACCTGGATCGCCTGCTCCCGTTCTGGCAGCTGACCTCAGAGCAGGACTGGGCGCTGTGCGAGCGCAACCACGCCGGCGTGCGCAACCCGGCCTTCATCCCGGGACCCTATTCGCCGCGCCGCGAATACAACGTCCTGTCCTTCGTCGACTGGTATCTGGCGCGCCTCGGGGCGGCGATGATCCTAGGCTTGGAGACATGAGCATCGTCTCCACACTGCGCATGTACGTGCGCCGGACGCCCAAGCTGAACCAGGCGACCGATCTCTACTCACACAAGGTCACTCTCCTCGACGGCGGCGAGCTCGACCTCGCCGGTCTGCGCGGCCGGCCGACCCTGATCATCAACACCGCCAGCAAATGCGGGTTCACCCCCCAGTACGAGGGGCTGCAGAACCTTCACGAACGCTACGCCGACCGGGGCCTGCAGATGCTGGGCTCGCCATCGGCGGACTTCGCCGACCAGGAGTTCGACTCCGGCGAAGAGATCGGCGAGTTCTGCCAGCGCAACTACGGCGTGCAGTTCCCGCTCACCGAGCGCATGTCGGTCCGGGCCGATCCCGACCCGCTGTGGTCAGACCTCGCGCGCCAGCCGGGGTCCGCGCCGCCGGTGTGGAATTTCACCAAGTACCTCGTCGGCGCCGACGGCAGGCTCATCGCCCGCTGGCCGACGAAGGTCAAGCCCGAGGACCCGCAGATCATCTCCGCCATCGAGGCGGCGCTGCCCAGCTGATCCCGCGTCGGCCCCCCTGGGGTGCAGCTCAGCGCGCGCCGGTGACCCCGGCGATCAGGCGCGTCGCTGCGGCTTCAAAGCGGGCCATATCGTGATAGGGCCGCGCGACGAGCATCGCGCCCTCCAGGCCCCCGAGGATCGTCTGCGCGCCGTCCGCGGCCGTGCCGTAGAAGCTCATCGAACGGTCGGCGCGCCCGTCCTCCAGCACGGTCTGCAGCCATCCCTCGTTGTGGTCGAAGAAGCGGAGGATCGCATCGCGCATGGGCACCGGGAGCGTCTCGTACTCAGCGGCGAGCATCCCGCACAGGCACATGCGGTCCTCTCGCAGCACGTTGGCATAGAGCGCGGCGTAGGCGCCCAGCTTCGCCGTGGCGGCGAGGCCCTCGGCATCGATCCGCCGGAGCTCTTTGGTGAAGCGTTCGCTGTAGCGGGCGATGAGCGCCTCACCCAGCTCCGCCTTGCCCGGGAAGTGGTAGTGCAGGCTCGCCTTGGTAACGCCCAATTCCGTCGCCACGTCGGCATAGCTGAACCCGTTGAACCCGCGCGTCTGGACGAGCTGCTCGGCCGTGTCGAGGATCCGCGCCCTCGTCCCCGTCTCAGTCTTGGGCGTCGTCGCCGCCATCGCACGGCGAATCCTAACCGAACGCGCCTTGACTCTCTACCTACTAGTAGGTAAGTTCGATCGTGCCCAACTCACCGGCCCCACCGGGGGGCCGCTGACTAACCGGGGGGACCACCATGAGCACTCAGGTGAGCAGCGCCACCTTCGACCTGTCGCGCTTCTGCGCCGCCGCCGAAGGACGGGACGCCGAGACCCAGGTCTCGATGTACGCGCCGGACGCGGTTGTCACGATCGCCGACCGGATCAACCAGCCCGGCGCCCCGCAGGTCCTGCACGGTCGCGGCGAGATCGCGGCGTGGCTGCAGGACGTATGCGGGCGTGAGATGACCCATCAGGTGACGCACAGCGTCGGTGATGCCACCGGCGCGGCGTTCAGCGAGTCCTGTCGCTACCCGGACGGGACCAACGTGCTGTGCGCGACGGTGCTGCGACTGTCCGACGGGCAGATCACAGGCCAGACCGTCGTCCAGGCCTGGGACGAGAGCTAGATGGTTGGGCGGCCGCTCTCCGGGGCGGCCGTCCTCAGCGCTCCGGTAGGTCTGGCGGCGCGCTGCGGTACGTCGGCGGCGTGCGCGAGAGACGGATCGGGTTGCGCGTGAGCGGCACCGGCTCACCGTCCGGCGACGGGACGTCGACCACGGGCTCGAGCCCCAGCGACGCGGCGAGCGCGAAGGCACCAGCGAGGTCGTTGACCACGCCCGCCGGGACGCGGGCCGCGGTGAGCCGCGCCGCCCAGTCGGCCGCGGGCGCCGCGGCCAGACGCGAGATGAGCTCGACCTTGAGCGCGGCGCGGTTGGTGACGCGGTCTGAGTTTGAGCCAAACCGCGGGTCTTCCTGGAGTTCGGGCGCGTCCAGCACATCGCACAGCGCCGCGAACTGGCGCTCGTTGCCGACGGCCACCACCAGGTCGCCGTCCCCCGTCGCGTACAGCTCATAGGGCGAGATGCTGGGGTGGGCGTTGCCCATCCGGCCCGGGACGCTGCCGGCGATGGTGTACGCCGAGGCCTGGTTGACCAGCCCCGCCAGCAGCGCCGAGAGCAGGTCGACCTCCACGCGCTGCCCCTCGCCGGTGCGGTCGCGGTAGCGCAGCGCGGCGAGGATCCCGAGCGAGGCAAACAGCCCGGCCAGGATGTCCACCAGCGCGACCCCGACCTTCTGGGGCTCGCCCTCCGGGGACCCGGTGACGCTCATCAGGCCCCCGAGGGCCTGGACGAGCAGGTCATATCCGGGCAGCTCGGCGCCGGCTCCGGCCCCGAAGCCCGGTGATCGAGCAGAAGATGAGACCGGAGTTCTCGGCCGCGAGCGTGTCATAGCCCAGGCCCAGCTTGTCCATCACCCCGGGGCGGAAGTTCTCCACCACCACATCGGCGGCGCCGGCGAGGGAGCGGGCCCGTTCGAGGTCACGCCCGTCGGTGAGGTCCAGCACCACGCTGTGCTTGTTGCGGTTGACCGACTGAAAGTACGTCGCCCTGCCCCGCGCGTCGAACGGTGGGCCCCAGCTGCGCGTCTCGTCGCCGGTGCCGGGCCGCTCCACCTTGATCACGTCGGCGCCGAGGTCGGCCAGCATCATCGTCGCGAACGGGCCGGCCAGGATCCGCGAGAAGTCGAGGATCCGCAGGGTGCCCAGCGGCGGGATGGCCAGGGATTCGTCGTCGAGAGGGTTGTCGTCCACGCGCGCCATTCTTAACAGGTGACCGCATGATTGCCGCGCCTGCCACTGTCTTCGCCGCGCCGGGGTCGGTCACCGGCTATGCCGCCATCGCCGTCGCCGCGTTCATGCTGGCACTGTGGCTGGCGAGCATCGGACTGCACGACGTGTCGATCGTCGATCCAGCGTGGGGACCGGCCTTTGTCCTCGTGGGCGCGGTGGCCCTGGTGGCGGGCGGCGGCTGCCTGGGGCGGCGATGGCTGCTGTTCGCGATGACCGCGGTGTGGGGCCTGCGGCTGGGCGGCTACCTCCTGGTCCGCAAGCTCGGCGACCCGTCGGAGGACCGGCGGTACGCGTCTATGCGCGAGCGCCGCGGCGCCGCCTTCATCCCCTGGAGCCTGGTCATGATCTTTGGCCTGCAGGGGCTGCTCGTGCTCATCGTCTCGCTGCCCGTGCAGGTGGCCGCGGGGCGCGGCGGCACGTTGAGCGCGGCCGTCATCCCGGGAGTGGCGCTGTGGGTGGTCGGTTTTGGCTTCGAATCCGTGGGCGACGAACAGCTGCGCCGCTTCAAGGCCCGGCCGGAGAGCCATGGGCAGGTCATGGATCGCGGCCTGTGGCGCTACACCCGCCACCCCAACTACTTCGGGGACTTCTGCGTGTGGTGGGGGCTGTGGCTCGTGGCGCTGACCGCCGGGGGGACCTGGTGGACCTTCGTCGGCCCGGTGGTCATGAGCATCCTGCTCATCCGCGTGAGCGGGGCCGGGCTGCTGGAGAAGGACATCGGTGAGCGGCGGCCCGGTTACGCGGACTACATCCGGCGCACCTCGGGATTCTTTCCGTGGCCGCCTCGGCGGCAGCGGGACGGGCGCGGGGAAGGCTGAGGAGTTCGGCTTGGTATCGGCGCACGTCAACGGCCTGCTGGGGAGGGAGGCGGGGGCGCCGGGCCGCGCCGACGAGAATCACGCCGTTCATAAGGGGTCTTGGGAGAATTTGCTTGCCACACAAGCAATATCTCCCGGGACCCAGCCGCCGCGCCTCGCGCGCAGACCGCCCCGACTCGCGCAGCACCGCCAGCACCTCGTCTCGCCGCGCGTCGAGGTTCGCCAGCCACGCGTCGAGCGTCCGCGCGTAGTGAGTCCCCGGCACATTCCACTGGTCGGCCGCCACCAGATCGGCGGTGGCTGAAGACGTGGACGAAGACCCTCGCGCCGTCGCCCCCGGGCTCGAGCCACCCCGCCACGCGCCCCAACAGCTCGCTCCAGTTGCGCAGTGCTCGAACATCTCGATCGACAGCACCCGGTCAAAGCACCCGTCGGGCGAGAACTCATTGACGTCGGCGGTGACCACCCTCAGGTTGGGCAAACCCCGCCTCACGGCCGCAGCTTCGATCCACTCGCGCTGCACCGCCGAGTTCGACACGCCCACCACGGACGCGGCGGGATAGCGCTCGGCCAGCCACAGCGACAGCGACCCCCACCCGCACCCGAGGTCCAGGATGCGCATCCCGTCGCGGACCTATGCTCGCGAGCACGTCAGCTCCAGCATCGCCTCCTCGGCGACGGGCCCGGACCGACATCCGCTTCACAAGAGCCTGCAGCCGCTCCCGCCGGCCGATCACCCCGCCACGCGCCTCGCGCCGCTCGCGCGCCCACGCCCCGTACAGCGCTCCGGCCCGCAGCACCGGATCCGGGAGTAACGCCCGCTCCAGGGCATGGTCCAGCAATCGGTAGCGACGGCTCGAATCCATCAGGCCGTTGGGGTTATTCTGCGTCGCATGACCGCCAGATACATCCACACCTGCATACGCGTTCAGGACATCGAGAGATCACTGAGGTTCTACTCGCACCTCGGGTTCGAACACCGCGGACGCCTCAACTTCGGCTCGGCGTACAACGTCTACCTGGGTCTGCCCGGGGGCGGCGACGTGCTGGAGCTGACCGTCAACGTGGGCCGCGAGGAGCCCTACGACCTCGGCGATGGCTACAACCACATGGCGCTCGTCGTCGACGACCTCGTTCGCGCTCCTGGAGCGGCTCGATGACAACGGGATCCAGCCCGAGAAGCCGCCCTATCACCCCGGGGAGCGCGAGGACCTCCCCCTGATCTGCTTCGTCCAGGATCCCGACGGCTACCGGATCGAGCTGATCGACGGCGAGTTCGCCACGCCCCAGGACCCGCCCAAGGAGGAGTGGGTCGAGTCCGCAGGGTAGGCGCGCGTCGAGGTTGCCGCCGACCGATTCGGCGGCCCGAGGCCCGTGCCCTAACATCAGGTGAGATGTCGAATCCGTGGTTGGCCATCGACGTGGCCACCGCTCCGGCGCAACGAGCGCGGGAGGTCAGGCGAGCCTGGGAGCGATTCGTCAGCGGCGGCTGGGACCGGTCAAAGCGAGGCGATGGCGAACCGCTGCGCGCGCCCATCGAGGACTCCTGGCGTCGGTCGGCGGCGGCGGGCGTCGATCCCTCGGGCCTGCGCATCGCGCCGATCGTCGCCGACGCCGACGAGACGACGGCGCGCTGGGAGATCCATCCGCTGGCCGAGACCGCGCCGCTCATCCGGGCCTGCCTCGCCGCCAGCGCCGACGAGTCACAGCACCTGATCGTCGTCTCGGACGCCAACGGGATCCTGCTCTGGGTCGAGGGCAATCCCAGCATCCGCCTGCGCGCCGCTGACTCGATGAACTTCGCCGAGGGCACGCTGTGGAGCGAGGGCGGCGCCGGCACCAACGCGATCGGCACGGCGCTGGCCGCCGAGCACGCCGTCCAGGTGTTCGCCTCCGAGCACTTCAACGAGATCGTGCAGTCATGGACATGCGCCGCCGCCCCGGTGCACGATCCCGACACCGGCCACGGTCATCGGCGTGATCGACCTCACCGGCGAGATGGCCACCGTCCACCCGCACAGCATGGCCGTGGCCACCGCGACCGCGCAGGCCGTGGAGGCGCATCTGCGCTGCGAGATGCTCGACCGCGACGGGCGGCTGCTCAGCCGCTACGGCGACCGTCTCACCTCCGGGCCCGGACCGCGCGCGCTGGTGGCCCCCAGCGGCCGGGTGATCGCCAGCCAGCCCGCGGGCTGGCTCCCGGCGGGCCGTCTGACGCTGCCGCCCGGGCGGCGGGCCGGTGAAGCTCAGCGGAGGCATGGCGGTGGCCGAGGCCGCTCGGGTGCGAGGACGCGTTCCTGCTGCGCGCGACGCTCCCGCCCGTGCCGCGCGGCCACACCAGCGCACAGCTCAGTCTCACCCTGCTGGGCCGTGACGGCGAGGCCAAGCTGTCCGGGCGCCAGCTCCCGCTGCGGCCCCGCCACGCCGAGATCCTCACCCTGCTGTGCGCCAGCCCCGACGGGCTGACCAGCGAGGAACTGGCCGAGGGCGTCTACGGCGACAGCACGCGTGGCGGGGGCATCCGGGTCGAGATCAGCCGGCTGCGCAAGCTGCTGGGCGACGTCATCGAGACCGAGCGCTACCGGCTGCGCGCGGGTGTGCGCTCCGACGTGGCTGAGGTGTGCGGCCTGCTGCACCGCGGCCGGGTCCGCGACGCCGCTGCGCGCTACCCCGGCCCGCTGCTCCCGCGCTCGCGCGCGCCCGGCGTCGTGCACGAGCGCGAGGCGCTGGAGCGCTGGATGCGCCAGTCGGTGATGAGCGCGGGCGACCAGGACGCGCTCTGGGCGTGGCTGCAGACCGCGTCGGGCACCATCGACCTCCCCGCCTGGCAGCGCCTGCTGGCCAACCTCCCGTTCGCTGATCCTCGTCGCAGCCTCGCCGCCTCGCGGATCGCGCAGTTGCGCGCGGACGCCGGTGCCGACGGCGACACCGGCACCGGGCACCCGCCCGCCGGCGTGTAACGCCCGTGTAACGCCCACCCGGCCGGGGGTGGGTTACTGTCGAAATCAAGTCCCGCTGCCATCGCCACGCCGGCAGCGCCGTACCCCAGAGAGAGGAGCCGGGTCCGTGCCGGGTGATTCCGCACGCGTCCTCACGGACGCGCCCGTTGCTGCGTCCAGTCGCAGCCTCAGCACCGCCCGGGCGGTGCTGCGCGTCTTTGCGCTCCTGCTCGAGCACCCCGAGGGGGTGCGCGCCGACGAGGTCGCCAAGGAGCTGGGCAAGAGCGTCTCGACCGCGTACTACCTGCTGACCAGCCTGTGCGACGAGGGCTTCGCCGTCCATGAGAGCAAGGGCGTGTACCGCCGGGCCCGCGGGCTGGAGGAGCTCACCGCGGCTGTCGGTGAGCATGCCAATCCCAGCCCCGCGCTGCACGACGGCTTGGCCGGGAGCGTCGATCAGTTGTTTCTGCGCACCCGCAAGCGCTCCTACCTCGGGGTGGTCAAGGCGGGGCGGATCGAGATCGTCGCCTTCTGTGGGCGCCAGGGCGTGCCGCGGATGCCCGGCCTGGGCTCGGAGATCCGCGACAGCGCTCACGCCCTGGCCATGGGCAAGGTCGTGCTCTCGCTGCTGTCGCCCAGTGCGCTCGCGCGCTATGTGGCGCGCGGCCTCACCGCGTTCACGCCCCAGACGATCGTCTCGCCCGATCAGCTCGCCGCCGATCTGCAGCAGGTCCGCGATGCCGGGTACGCGGTGGACCGCGAGGAGTTCGACGAGAACTTCTGCTGCATCGCCGCGCCGGTGTTTGACGCGCATGGTCGTTTCGTCGCGGCACTCGGCGCGTCGATGACCGCCAACGTGTTTGACGCCGATCGGGACGAACTGGCGCCGATCGTCGTTGACGTGGCGCGCGACGCCGCCGCTCGTGGCGGCGCCACCGAGTTGCCCGCGCACGTCGGCGAGATGCGCCGGCACCGCCTGGGCGCCAAGAACTTGCAAGCACATGCGAAAACCGCGCACTTCTTGTCAGGGGCCACCCCGGCGGCGTAGCTTCGAAAACAGGACCGCGGCGCGGTAACGGGCGCATGCGGTGACGAGGGAAACCAGCGAAGGAGAGAAGCGTGAGCAGACAGAGCATCACGAAGGCTCACAACAAGATTCAGGAGCTCTCCTGGGAGCCCACGTACGTCACGCCTGTCGAGAAGTACGCCACGGACTACACCTTCGAGAAGGCGCCCAAGAAGGACCCGCTCAAGCAGGTCCTGCGGTCCTACTTCCCGATGGAGGAGGAAAAGGACAACCGCGTCTTCGGCGCCATGGACGGGGCGATCCGCGGCAACATGTTCCGCCAGGTGCAGGAGCGCTGGATGGAGTGGCAGAAGCTGTTCCTCTCCATCATCCCCTTCCCCGAGATCTCGGCCGCTCGGGCCATGCCGCTGACGATCGGCACCGTGCCTAACCCCGAGGTGCACAACGGACTGGCCATCCAGATGATCGACGAGGTCCGCCACTCGACGATCCAGATGAACCTCAAGCGGCTGTACATGAACCACTACATCGACCCCGCCGGGTTCGACATCACCGAGAAGGCGTTCCAGAACTGCTACGCCGGCACCATCGGCCGCCAGTTCGGCGAGGGGTTCATCACCGGCGACGCCATCACGGCCGCCAACATCTACCTGACGATCGTCGCGGAGACCGCGTTCACCAACGTGCTGTTCGTGGCGATGCCGGGCGAGGCCGCCGCCAACGGCGACTACCTGCTGCCCACCGTGTTTCACTCGGTGCAGTCAGACGAGAGCCGGCACATCTCCAACGGCTACTCGATCATCCTCATGGCGCTGGCCGATGAGCGCAACCGCGAGCTGCTCGAGCGCGACCTGCGCTACGCCTGGTGGAACAACCACGCCGTCGTCGACGCCGCCATCGGGACGTTCATCGAGTACGGCACCAAGGACCGCCGCAAGGATCGCGAGAGCTACGCCGAGGCGTGGCGGCGGTGGATCTATGACGACTACTACCGCAGCTACCTGCTCCCGCTGGAGAAGTACGGCCTGGTGATTCCCCACGATCTCATCGAAGAGTCGTGGAACCGGATCTGGAACAAGGGCTACATCCACGAGGTGGCGCAGTTCTTCGCCACCGGCTGGCCGTTCAACTACTGGCGGATCGACGGCATGGACGACAGCGACTTCGAGTGGTTCGAGTACAAGTACCCCGGCTGGTATGACAAGTACGGCAAGTGGTGGGAGCGCTACGGCGAGCTGTCCAAGAAGAACGGGCACGCTCCGATCCCCTTCGACGCCGACACCGATTACGTGTATCCGCACCGGTGCTGGAGCTGCATGGTCCCGTGCCTGATCCGTGAGGACATGGTCGTCGACGAGGTCGACGGCCAGGTCCGCACGTACTGCTCGGAGACCTGCCACTGGACCGACGCGGTCGCCTTCCGGCCCGAGTACAAGGGCCGCGCCACCCCGTCGATGGGCAAGCTCACCGGCAAGCGCGAGTGGGAGACGATGTACCACGGCTAGGACCTGGCCGAGTGCATCAAGGATCTCGGCTACGTCCGTGACGACGGCGAGACGCTCATCCCGCAGCCGCACCTGGATCTCGATCCCGAAGAAGATGTGGACGCTGGAGAACGATGAAGGGGCACACGCTCCAGAGCCCCAACATCCTCCTCAACGAGATGACGCCCGAGGAGCGCGAGGCGCACGTCGCCGAGTACAAGCGCGGCGGCCCCGCCGGCCGCCGGCCCGCGGAGGCGGCCGTCCTAGCCGCGCGAGATCCTGCCGAACGTGAGGCGATCGGTCTGACAGGCCGACCGGTCGCCTCTTCGGCATCCGGCACGGCACGACGCCATGGGTCGAGACATTTCAAGTCCGGTTGGAGCCGGTCGGCATCGAGTTCGAGGTCGACGAGGACGAGACGGTCCTGCGCGGCGCCTTCCGCCAGGGCCTGATGCTGATGCACGGCTGCAAGGAAGGCCAGTGCGCGGCGTGCAAGTCGTTCCTGCTCGACGGCGAGGTCGACCTCGACAAGTACTCGACGTTCGCGCTCAACGACTTCGAGAAGGAGGAGGGGTGGACGCTGCTCTGCCGCGCCCACGCCGAGTCACCGACCTCGAGGTCGAGCTGATCAACTACGACGAGGAGGTGCTGCGCTCCGGCGTGGCGCTCCAGACCGCAGACGATGCGCGTGGAGGCGATCGAGGAGCTGACCCACGACATCCGGCGGCTCGTCCTCAGCGGCGATGAGGCACTCACGTTCAAGCCCGGCCAGTACGTCGACATCACGATCCCCGGCACCGAGGAGGTCCGCTCGTTCTCGATGGCCAACCTGCCCAACGGCTCGACCCGGGCGAGCTGGAGTTCATGATCAAGATCTATCCCGACGGGAAGTTCTCCGAGTCTGCTCGCCGACGGAGGAGCGTCAAGCGAGGGCGACGAGGTCGAGGTCACCGGCCCCTACGGGGTGTTCACCCTGCGCGAGAAGTCAGAGCGGCCGCTGCTGTTCATCGGCGGCGGGGCGGGCATGGCGCCGATCCTGGCGCTGCTGCGGTCGATGGCCGAGAAGGGCATCGAGCGGCCGGCGGTCTACTACTACGGCGCGCGCGGCCCCAGCGATCTGTTCCACCTCGAGGAGCTGGCCGAGCTGGAGCGGCGGCTGCCGAACTTCCGCTTCGTGCCGGCCCTGTCGCACTGCGACGAGGACGCGAGCTGGGACGGGGAGCGCGGCCTCGATCACCGATGTGGTCAGCAGGCTGGAGGACGGAGCTGGGCGAGGTGGACGCCTACCTGTGCGGGCCGCCGCCGATGGTCGACGCCGCCATCGCGATGCTGGATGCGAATGGCGTCCCCGAGTCGCGGGTCTACTACGACAAGTTCACGACTACCGCGCCGTGAGCGCGGAGAGGAGAGAGGCAATCGATGGCAACCGACACTGAAGCCCCGGTCAAGGAGCGCAGCGTTCCCAAGCCGGTGTTCACGGACGCCGAGGCCGGGGCCACGCGAGTTCCCCTCCTCGACGAGCCGCAGCTACAACTACTTCACGCCGGCCAAGCGGCGCGCGACGGTCTACGAGGACGTCACCGTCGACGTCCAGCCCGATCCCGAGCGCCACCTGCTCCAGGGCTGGATCTACGGCTTCGCCGACGGGACGCGGCGGCTACCCGCAGGAGTGGACGGAGCTGAAGTCGTCCAACTGGCACGCGTTCCTGGATCCCAACGAGGAGTGGGAGCAGACGATCTACCGCAACAACGCCAACGTCGTGCGGCAGATCCAGCCAGAACCTCGGCCAACGCCAAGGCCGCCCGCGCCTTCGACGGCTGGAACCGCGGCTGGATCAAGACGGTCGAGCGCCACGTCGGCGCGTGGGCGCACGTCGAGCACGGGATCGGGATGCACGTCTACCTGCCCGCCCAGCGCGACGCTCCGACCAACATGATCAACAACGCGCTGGCGGTGGCCTCCGCGCACAAGCTGCGCTTCGGCCAGGACATGATCCTCTACAACCTCGAGCTCTCCGAATCGGTCGAGGGCTTCGACGGCGAGGCCCACAAGGAGGCGTGGAACAACGATCCGATCTGGCAGGGCGTTCGCGAGAACGTCGAGGGGATCACCGGCATCCGTGACTGGGCCGAGGCGTTCTTCGCCGCGACGGTCGATGTTCGAGCCGCTCGTCGGCGAGCTGTTCCGCTCGGAGTTCATCATGCAGGTGGCCGCGCCCGCAGGGCGACTTCGTCACGCCGACGCTGATGGGCGCCGGCGAGTCCGACACCGCCCGTGACGCACGCGTGTGCCGCGGGCCCTGTTCGCGATGCTGGCCAACGACGAGCAGCACGGCGAGCAGAACCGCAAGACGATGCAGGGATGGCTGCAACGAGTGGGCGCCGCGAGAGCATCGCCGCCGGCCGCGGCGATGCAGCCGATCTGGTCACAGCCCGGCGAGAAGGTGATCCGCTTCGAGGAGTCCGCTGGAGCACGCCCGGCGTGCGCTTCGATGAACGTCCTCGCCGACCTCAACCTCAACGCAAAGGAACTCGACTGAGATGAGCACCGACGCTGATCGCTTCGCAGGTCAACCGCACGGCGTCCAACCGTGCCGGCGTCACCCTGATGAACAACCAGGTCGGCTACGTCGTCGCCGAGGTCATGCGCCACAAGCCCGGCGTCACCGTCGAGGTGCTGCCGTCGATGATCCGCGTCGACGGCGACGGACCAGTTCGAGATCAACTACGAGGAGTGCGCCGAGGCGCTCGGGCTGGGACGACTTCGGCAACGACGATTTCGAGGAGATCATGTCGACCCATTACGGGCGGATGGTCGTGCTCGACGACCGGATCATCATGTTCGCCAACCCCGAGGACGCAGCGGAGTACATCGAGCTTCGACCTGCAGGCCCGTCTAAGCTAGGGAGGAAGAGAGATGTACGAGAAGAACGGTGAGAAGTACTTCATCGTCGACGGCCACCTCCACATGTGGGACGCGAGTCCCGAGAACTGGGTGAAGGGCGCAGAGAGCAGTACGCCAAGGGGTGGATCGAGTGCTTCCACGCCTACATGGGCCTCGGGCCCGCCGGAGACCCACTGGCCGATCGAGAAGTTCATGAAGTACTCCGAGGAGGACTTCGTCAAGGACGTGTTCGAGGACGGCGGCGTCGACGTCGGCATCTTCCAGTCCACGTACCTGAAGGAGTGGTACACGACCGGGCTTCAACACCGCCGCGGCACAACGCGCGATGGCCGAGAAGTACCCCGACAAGCTGATCGTCAACGGTCGCTGGGACCCGCGTGACGGCGAGGCCGGACTCAAGCAGCTCGAGGAGGACGCCAAGCGGTGGAACCTCCAGGGCGTCAAGCTCTACACCGCCGAGTGGAACAACGGCTCGCGCGGCTGGACGCTCGACGACGAGCAGTCGCAAGCCGTTCTTCGAGCAAGTGCAAGGAGCTCGGGATCAAGAACATCCACGTCCACAAGGGCCCGACGATCTGGCCGCTGGACAAGGATGCGTTCGACCCCAAGGACGTCGACATCGCGGCGACCGACAACCCCGAGCTCAACTTCATCATCGAGCACGTGGGTCTGCCGCGGATCGAGGACTTCTGCTTCATGGCGACGCAGGAGCCCAACGTCTACGCCGGCCTGTCGGTCGTGATCGGCGGGCTGATGTACGCCCGGCCGCGGTTCTTCGCCAAGGTCATGGGCGAGCTGCTGTTCTGGGTCGGCGAGGACAAGATGCTGTTCGGCTCCGACTACGGCATCTGGGAGCCGAAGTGGCAGATCGAGGGCTTCCTCGACTGGGATTACCCCAGCCCGACACGAGGAGTACTCGGACTACCCGCGGCTCAACGACGACGGCAAGCGCAAGATCCTCGGGCTCAACGCCGCCAAGCTGTACGGCATCGAGGTCCCCGAGGGCATCGGGCTAGCCGGACGCCGCGGCCAAGGACGACGCGCAGCTGGTCGAAGCCGGATGAGCACCCGGCCTCCGCTGGACCGGAGGCCGAACCGACGCCCCACTCGGCCTCCGCCGCCGGCAGCGGCGGACGGCGCGGGGCTGCGCGAGCAGGTCCTCGACGCGCTCGAGCACGGTCTACGACCCCGAGCTCGACGAGCCGATCACCAGCTGCGGTTCGTCACCTCGTGCGAGGTGAGCGCCGGAGGGCGACGTCGAGGTCGTGCTGCGGCTGCCGACGCCGCAGTGCGCGCCCAACTTCGCGTTCCTGATGGCGGCCGACGCCCGCGCGGGCCGTGCGGCGGCTGCCGGGCGTGCGCGACGTCACGGTCGAGCTCGAGGACCACTACACCGGCGATGAGATCAACGCCGCGCTCGCGCCGCGGCGCAGGGCTTCACCGGGCGCGTTCCCCGGCGAGACCGACGACGACGACCTCGAGGCGCTGCGCGAGCTGTTCACCCGCAAGGCGCTGATCGCGCGCCAGTCGGTCGATCTGCGAGGCGACTGATCGCCGGCGGCGGCGAGCCCGACGGAGGTCGTGCGGCCTGACCGTGTGCCGACCTGCCCGGACGACGCCCGAGGCGCGACCGGGCGCTGCGAGCTGCGCGGCGAGCTCGGGATCTCGTGCCGACGCCGGACGCGCCGGCGTTCGTCCTCCCCAACGGCGAGCCGCGTCGCCGCCGACCAGCTGACCGCGTGGCTGCGCGACGGCCCGGCTGGTGCGCACCAGCCTGGAGGCCAACGGCGGCATCTGCCGGTCGCTGCTTGCAGTTCCGCCACAACCTTGACCCCGAGACCCGAGGAGGTAGGGACGATGAAGGCCGCGAGGCTGCACGCCTACCACGACGCGCTCAAGCTCGACACCGTCGACGAGCCCAAGGTCGACGGTCCGCTCGACGTGATCGTGCGGATCGGCGCCGCCGGGCTGTGCCGCACCGACCTGCACATCCAGGAGGGCCAGTGGGCCGAGAAGTCCGGCGTCGCGCTGCCCTACACGCCCGGGCCACGAGAACGCCGGCTGGGTCCACGAGATCGGCTCCGGGGTCACCAACGTCGAGGTCGGCGACACCGTGATCGTCCACCCCTACATCTCCTGCGGCCTGTGCATGCCGTGCCGCGTCGGCGACGACATGCACTGCCTCAACGGCTCGTTTCCCGGGCATCGACCGCGACGGCGGCTTCGCCGACCTGCTCAAGACCTCGGCGCGCTCGGTGGTCAAGCTCGACTCCGGCCTGGAGCCCAAGGACATCGCCGCGCTGGCCGACGCCGGGCTGACCGCGATCCACGCCGTCAAGAAGGCGATCCCGGTGCTGAGCGCGGGGACGCACGCGGTGGTGATCGGCGCCGGCGGCCTCGGCCACATCGGCATCCAGTGCCTGAAGGCGATACACGCCCGGCCGAGATCATCGTCATCGACCCGTCCGAGAAGGCGCTGGCGCTGGCCGGCGAGATGGGCGCCGACCACGACCGTCAAGGTCGACGGCACAAGCAGGTCGACACCGTCAAGGAGATGACCGACGGCCTCGGCGCCGAGGCGATCATCGACTTCGTCGGCGAGAAGGGCGCGATCGAGGACGGCATCGCGATGGTTCGCGACGGCGGCTTCTACTACGTGATCGGCTACGGCGAGAACATCGACATCCCCACGATCGACGTGATCAGCCGTGAGATCTCGTTCATCGGCAACCTGGTCGGCACCTACGCCGACCTCGCCGAGCTGATGACGCTGACCGCGCAGGGCAAGGTCACGCTGCACACCACCACGTATCCGCTGGACGCGATCAACGACGCGATGGCCGACCTCGACGGCGGGCGGCTTCAGGGCCGCGGCATCCTCATCCCCGCCGGCGCCTAGAGACGGAGCTATCTGCATGGGCAAGATCCTCTACTTCAACCACGAGGCCCGCCAGCTGCTGGCCGCCGGCGTCGACGAGCTGGCCAACACCGTCAGGTGACGCTCGGGCCCAAGGGGCGCAACGTCGTGCTGGAGCGGCTGACCGGCGCGCCGATCGATCACCAACGACGGCGTCTCGATCGCGCGCGAGATCGAGCTGTCCAACCCGCTGAAGAACATGGGCGCCCAGCTCGTCCGCGAGGTCGCCACCAAGACCTCGGACCTCACCGGTGACGGCACCACCACCGCGACGCTGCTGGCGCAGGCGATCGTCCGCGAGGGGATGAAGGCGCTTGAGGAGGGAGCCAACCCGATGCTGCTGCGCCGCGGCATCGAGGACGCGACCGAGCTGGTCGTGGCCGAGCTGCGGCGCGGCGCGCGGAACGTCACCGGCGACGCGACGACCTCATGCACGTGGCCACGATCGCCGCCAAGGAGGACGAGCGGATCGGCGAGCGCGGTGGCCCAGGCGCTGGACCGCGTCGGGCCCGAGGGCGTGGTGACCATCGAGGAGGCGGACCTGCCCGGGATCGAGGTGGAGTTCGTCGAGGGCATGCACATCGAGAACGGCCACTTCTCGCCCTACCTGTCCAGGACACCCAGCGGATGGAGACCGTCTTCGACGACCCCTACATCCTGCTCACCAACAAGCCGATCGCCCACATCCAGGACCTGATGCCGACGCTCGACGCGGTGATGCAGTCGCCCGCGGCCGCTGGTCATCTTCGCCGAGAAGGTGGACGGCGCGGCGCTGGGGCTGCTGGTCCAGAACAACCAGCACGGCACGCTCAAGGCGGTCGGTGGTGCGCGCGCCCGGGCTTCGGCCATCGCCGGATCGCTCACCTCCACGATCTGGCGGCGTTCACCGGCGGCCAGGTCATCGCCGAGGAGGCGGGCCTGACCCTCGCAGCACGTCAAGCCCGAGACGTTCGGCTCCGCGCGGCGCGTCGTCATCACCCAGGACGCGACCGTGCTCGTCGAGGGGGCGGGCACCGCAGACGAGGTCGAGGCGCGCCTGTCGCAGATCCGGGTCGAGCTCGAGCGGGCCACCCAGGACACCGACATCGAGGTGCTGCGCGAGCGGCTGGCCAGGCTGTCGAGCAGCCTGGCGGTCATCCACGTCGGCGCGTCCACCGGTCCCGAGCTCAAGGAGAAGTTCCGCCGCTGCGAGGGTGCGCTGGCGGCGACGCGCGCCGCCGTGAGCGAGGGGATCGTCGCCGGCGGCGGCACCGCGCTGCTGCGGACCGAGACGGCGCTTGACGACACCGGGCTGGACGGCGACTACCTGCGCGGCGCCGAGGTGATCCGCGCGGTGCTGTCCGAGCCGCTGTACTGGGTCTCGACCAACGCCGGCTACGACGGCCAGGCCGTGATCGACCAGGTCCGCACGATGCCGCCCGGGCACGGCCTCAACGCGCTCACCGGCGAGTTCGGCGACCTCTTCGACGACGGCGTGATCGACCCGCTGCGGGTGACGCGGCTGACCATCGAGCACGCCGCGTCGGTGGCGGCGCTGATGCTGACGACCGAGGCGCTCGTCGCCGAGGAGCTGATCGCCCAGCCGGGCGCCGATGATCGCCCCGGGCTTCGGGGACCTGGCCGAGGGGCTGGCGCGGCCGTCCTCGCCGGTGTAGGCATTCTGACTGCCGCGGGAGTGTGACGGACCGCACATATCGGTAAGCTCTGGCGCACCAATCCGGCCTGCGCGGCGGATGAAGGCGCTCGAGGAGGAGCAACCCGATGCTGCTGCGCCGCGGCATCGAGGACGCGACACGCCAGTTGCGTCCCAGCTGCGGCGCGGCGCGCGGGTCAGAGGACCGGCGCGTCGAGCGGAAGCTCGACCAGGCTCGAGGGGTCGAGCTCCATGAACGCGCCCACCACCGAGGGGTCGAACTGCCTTCCTTGAAGGGAGCGGATCTCCGAGACCGTGGCGCCGATGCTCCACGCCTCCTTGTAGGGCCGCGGGTGGGTGAGGGCGTCGAAGACGTCGGCGAGCGCGACGATCCGCCCGGTGATCGGGATGTCGTCGGCGACCAGGCCGTTGGGGTATCCCGAGCCGTCCCAGCGCTCGTGGTGGGTGAGGGCGATCTGCTCGGCGGGCGCCATCAGCGGGGAATGGCCGCCCCCCAGGATCGCCGCGCCGGTGGTGGTGTGTGTCTTGAGCTTCTCGAACTCGTGGTCGGCCAGCCGCTGGGGTTTGAGCAGGATCGAGTCCGGGATGGCGAGCTTGCCGACGTCGTGCAGTTCCGCTGCCTGCCCGATGAGCGACGCCTGGCTGTCGTCCATGCCCAGCACCCGGGCCAGCTCCATCGCCGTGCGCCCGACCCGCTGGGGATGCTGGTGGCTGCCGTCGTCGCGGTACTCGGCGGCGACAGCCAGGCGCATGAGGCTCTCGCGGCGCGCCGCCTCGAGCTCGGCGATCATGCGCACGTTCTCCATGGCCATCGCGGTGGAGTCGGCCAGCGCCTGGAGCAGCATCATCTCGCGGTGAGTCGGCTCGTGGTGCTCGGCCCAGTAGTTGCCGATGGCGCCGATCGGGTCGAGCTTGCGGATGGGCACCATGAGCAGGCTCTTGACGAAGGTGGGGCGGTAGGCGTCGGCGGGGATCCGGTCGTCGGCGTAGATGTCTCCGACCATCGCCGCCTGGCGGTTGAGCATCACCCAGCCGCTGATGCACGCGCTCATCGGGAAGCGCTGCCCCTTCCACAACGGCGCGATCGCGTCCTCGTCGGCGTAGTGGCAGAGGTCTCCGTCGCGCAGCACGAACGTGGCGCCGTCGGCGCCGGTCAGCCGGCGCGCGGTGTGGCGGACGATGGCCTGGATCTGCGCCACCGAGCGGGCCAGCGACAGCTGCTGGATGGTCTCGATCAGCTCGCCCTCCTCCCCCAGCGCGTGCATGGGGGTGAAGGTGATCAGCGAGGAGCGATCCTGGCTGGGAAGGGGTGGGGAAACGGTCGTCGACACGGGGTGTGTGGGGGGTGCGACGGGGCCTCCCGGGCCGCCGCCGCCCGGCATGTCGATGCTTCCCGATGGGCCTCGGCTTAGTCAGAAAAACGGCATATTGCACTGGTTCTGGTCAGAAGCGCTCACTGTTCCCCCGCGTGGATGCAACATCGCCGGCGTCTTGTCCGTCGGTCAGGGCGTGGTCACACCGGGATAACACCGCGGGCGGCGCCCGCGCATACGTTCCCGCCGGGAGTCGGACTCTCTCAGGCGACGAACGGAGGAAGCGTGATACCAGCAGGTGGATCCATGGGCCAGGAGGGGCGCACGGGGGCGCCGCCTGGCCGTGATGTGGGCGGCGGCTGCGCTCGCGGTCGGCTGCCTCGCCGTGCTGCTCATCGGCACCGGAAACGGCCGGGCGGCCCAGCGGCACAAGACCCGGGACGCCGCCGCGACCGCCACGCAGGTGGACGGCCGGTGGGTCGCGGTCACCGCCCTGCCCGCCCTCGCGCGCGAGCGCATCAACGCCGCCGCGGGCGCGGCCCTCGAGACCCTCGCCCGCGTCCCCGACCTCCTCGCCCTCGGCGGCACCTAATCCGCTCCAAGTAAACTTATAAGTTTACTTATGCACTCGATCCGGACGAGTGGGGGGTGAAAAGCCACGGGCTGGAGGCTCTCTTCTATAGAGGGCCTTGCGCGATTTTTCCAACATAGCTGTAAAGATCGCGCGCGTCGCGGATCGGCAGTTTGGCCACGTGACCCGCCAGCAGCTCCTGGATCTGAGCGTCCCATCGGCCACGATCGCCTACTGGGTCGGCAACCGCAGGCTCATCAAAGTCCACATGGGCGTCTACGCCGTCGGCCACCAGCAGCACACGGCGATCGCCCTGGCCATGGCAGCCGTCCTGGCCTGCGGAGACCGAGCCGTCCTCAGCCACGACTCCGCCGCGGCCCTCTGGGGCGTCCGCAAATGGCCCTCGCTGCCCGAGGTCACGGCTCCGCATGACCGCAGACGCAGGGGGATCCGCACCCACCGTACGCAGACCCTCATCACCAAGGACGTCCGTCGCCACCGCAACATTCGCGTGACCAGCCCCTCCCGCACCATCCTCGACATCCAGGACCGCCTCACGGACAAGCAGCTCACGCGCGCCATCAACGAGCTCCGCCTCAACGAACACCTCAAGGCCACCGAGCTCGACCGTCTCCTCAGCAACTCCACGCGCATTCGGAACCTCATCGACCCGGATCAAAAACCCACCCGCTCAGGCAAGGAGGACGACTTCGTCGCCTTCTGTCAGCGCTACGGGCTCCCCACCCCCACCATCAACACCACCCTGTTCGGCCATGAAGTCGATGCTCTCTTCCCAGACGAGAAGGTGATCGTCGAGATCGACCACTGGGAAACCCACAACAGCCGTGCCAGCTTCGAATCAGACCGCGAACGCGACGCGACCGCCGCTGAGCACGGCTACCTCACCATCCGCGTCACCACGGACCGCCTCGCCGCCATACCCACCCGCGAAGCCGCGCGACTGCACAGGATCCTCGAGAGCAGGCGCGGGCACCACGGCGGGCCGGCAACTCCTACGTGAGCGCGGGGGCCTCGGGCAGCTCCGCCAGCGCCGCCTGCAGGTCGGACTCGGAGAACTCCGGGTCCTCGAGGTCGCCCGCCAGGTAGGCGTCGTAGGCGCTGAGGTCGAAGTGGCCATGGCCGCACAGGCCGAACAGGATCACGCGCTCCTCGCCGGCCTCGCGCGCCGCCTCGGCCTCCTCGATGACCGCGCGGATCGCGTGGGCGGGCTCGGGGGCGGGGATGATCCCCTCGGCACCGGGCGAAGCGCACCGCCGCCGCGAACGTCTCGTTCTGGCGGTAGGCCCGCGGCTCCACCATGCCGGCCTTGACCAGCGCGCACACCAGCGGCGAGTCACCGTGGTAGCGCAGCCCGCCGGCGTGCACCGGCGGCGGCACGAAGTCATGCCCGAGCGTGTACATCGGCATCAGCGGCGTCAGCCCCGCCGTGTCGCCGAAGTCATAGGCGTAGATGCCGCGGGTGAGGGTGGGGCAGGCCGCGGGCTCGGCGGCCACGAACCGCGTGCTGGCGCCGTCGCGGATCGTTGCGGCGCAGGAACGGGAAGGTCAGGCCGCCGAAGTTCGAGCCGCCGCCGACGCAGCCGACCACGACGTCGGGGTACTCGCCGGCCATCTCCATCTGCGCGATCGCCTCCTGGCCGATGACCGTCTGGTGCAGCAGGACGTGGTTGAGCACCGAGCCCAGCGAGTAGTTGGCGTCCGGGTTCTGCGCGGCGACCTCGACCGCCTCGGAGATGGCGATGCCCAGCGAGCCGGTGGTGTGCTCGCTCTGGGCCCGCCCGGCCGCGGTGAGGTCAGACGGCGAGCGGTGCACGGTCGCTCCCCACGTCTGCATCATCGAGCGGCGGTAGGGCTTCTGGTCGTAGCTGGACCCGACCATCCACACCTCGCACTCCAGCCCGAACATCTGGCACGCGAAGGCGAGCGCCGACCCCCACTGACCCGCGCCGGTCTCCGTGGTCAGCTTCTTGATCCCGGCCTGGGCGTTCTCGTAGGCCTGCGCCACCGCCGTATTGGCCTTGTGCGAGCCCGGAGGCGAGCCGCCTTCGTACTTGTAGTAGATGTGGGCGGGGGTGTCGAGCTCGCGCTCCAGCCGCCGCGCCCGGAACAGCGGGGTGGGCCGCCACAGCTTGTAGGCCTCGCGGACGGCGTCAGGGATCTCAACCACCGGCTCGGCCGAGACCTCCTGCAGGATCAGCGACATCGGGAAGATCGGCGACAGATCATCCGGACCGGCCGGCTGCAGCGTCCCGGGATGCAGTGGGGGAGGGCCGTCGCCGGGCAGGTCGGCCATGAGGTTGACCCAGTGCGTCGGGATGTCTCGCTCGCCAAGCGTGAACTTGACCTGTGCGTCGCCCATCTCCCTCTCCTTCGGCTCGCTTGTCCGGCGATTCTATGCGCGGTGATGCGCGAGTCGGCGGCCCCACCGGCCGTTGTTTTGACACCAATCACACGAATTAGGGGCGCCCGCGACTCAGGCACTGGGCTTCGCGGTCGATTAAGCGGTGGATGAGAATGGACAATCACCCAACCGATCTGCACGTTGACCAGCCGGATCGCCGGCGCGCGCAGCGCTCGCGCGCTGCTCGCCGAGCTGACCGTCCCGCTCGGCGTGGTCGCGATCGGCGTCCTCGTTCTCATCTTCGACGGCCACGAGGTCTCCTGGCTGGCGGGCGTCATCGCCGGCGGCGGCGCCGGCGCCTGGGTGGCGCTCCGGCGCGGCGGCTGGCCCGCCCGCCGGCGATGTCCGGCGCTCGAGCCGCGCGCCGAGCACCGGACCGCGAGCACGCTCGAGCCGCTCGAGGCGTTCCGGTTGGCGCTTCCTGCACGACGTCCGTGGCTTCGACACGACCTTCGACCACATCGCCATCGGCCACGGCGGTGTGATCGTGCTGCAGAGCATCAGCCCCGACGGCGTCGTGACCATGCATGGCGGCGAGCCGATCCTGGAGCGCCGCGTCGCGCGACGGGACCCGGCCGCGCCTCGAGCGGCTGCGCCCGCGCGCCCTCACCGACGCCTCATCCTTCCGCCACGACGTGGAGCGGCTCACCGGTCGCCGCCTGTGGGTTCAGGCGGTGGTCGTGATCTGGTCGGAGTTCCCGGCCGGGTGCGTCACCGACGGCCGCTGCGTCTTCATCCACGGGTCGCGCCTGGCCGGCTGGCTCGCCCGTCGGCCGCACCAGCTCACCCCGCCGAGACCGACGACGTGGCCACGCGGTGGCGGCTCTCGTCGATTGCGGCGGCGAGCTCCCGCTGCCGCTCGCGGTGTGAACGCGCGCTGGCCTCGTTACTCGCTGAAGGTAAAAGACGGCCGGAACGGAGTCTCGCACCGGCCGCCATAAGCAAACCCTTACCCCCTGTCAGGGGCCTAACACTTCAGTCCCGAGCCAGGCCCTTGGCGCGCAGTTCGTCGATCGCCGACGGCGACTTCTCAAGGCCGTCCAACCCCATGCCGCGCAGGACGGCGTCTGACTTGGAGAACTGCACGTCGCGGTAGTCGACGATCTCGATCAGGTTGCCGCTGGGGTCGCGGACGCGCAGCGAGCCTGAGCGGCCGACCTCCTCGCCCGCATCGCGCAGCGCGGCCCGCAGCGCCTCCTTGTCATCGACCACGAGCCCGACATGGCGTCCACCATCGGGATCGCCGGGCCCGTCCGCGACCTCGCTGAGGGCGACGAACTGGTCGCCGAGATCGATCCACGCCATGGTGCGGCGACGGCCGCGAAGCTCGAACACAAACCACCGCGCCCACCACTCCAGCGCCTCGTCGAGGTCGCGCACCTCGAAGGCCACGTGGTTGATCCCGATCGCCCGGACGGCCATCGGCACACGATAATCGACGGTCGCGGCGGCTCTGCCGCCCGCCGCCACCGCCAAAAGGAGTGCCGACCCTTGGATCTGTCCATCCCCGCCGACGTGACCGAACTGCTTGCGTCGATCGACGCGTTCATCGACCGCGAGCTGGTGCCCATCCAGGACGCCAACCCGGACCTGTTCGACCATCGCCGGGAGTTCGCTCGGACCGACGTCGAGCGCGGCGGGATCCCCACCGAGCGCTGGCGCGAGGTGCTGGCCCAAGCGCGGCGGCTGGCCATCGACGCCGGCTTCTACCAGTACCCGTTCCCGGCCGAGCTGGGCGGCAGCGATGGGTCCAATCTGGCCATGGCGCTGATCCGCGAGCACCTCGCCCATCGCGGGCCGGGCCTGCACGCCGAGCTCTCTCACGAGGCGTCGGTGGTGGCCAACGAGCCGCTCGTGCTGGTGCTGCAGGAGTACGGCACCCCCGAGCAGAAGCGGCGGTATCTGGAGCCGCTCGTGGACGGGCGCATCGCGATCGCCTTCGCGCTCACCGAGCCCGGTCACGGGTCAGACGCCACGTGGCTTCAGACGACGCGCGCGACGCGGCGACGACGGCGGCGGGCTGGATTCTCGACGGCGTCAAGCGCTTCATCACGGGCATCGACGTCGCCACGCCGTGCTCGTGTTCGCTCGCACGTCCGGGCCCGACGGCAAGGCGCAGGGGATCACCGCGTTCCTGGTGGACGTGGACGTCCCCGGCCTGCGCGTCCCGTACTACCACTGGTCCTTCAACATGCCCACCGACCACGGCGAGGTGACGCTTGACGGCGTCCACGTCTCAGACGACGCGGTGATCGGCGAGGTGGACCGCGGTCTGGACTGCGCGCAGCTGTTCGTGCACGAGAACCGCATCCGCCAGGCGGCCTCGTCGCTGGGCGCCGCCCAGTTCTGCATCGACCGCAGCATCGCCTACGCCCGTGAGCGCGTCATCTTCGGCAAGCCGCTGGCTGACTACCAGGGCGTCCAGTGGCAGCTCGTCGAACTCCAGACCGAGGCCGAGCTGGTGCGCAACACCCTTTACAAAACGGCGTGGGAGATGGACCAGGCCGGGGACGGCGCCTCCACCAGCGCCAAGACGAGCGTCTCGGACAAGGTGTCGATGGTCAACTACCGCGCCAATCGCCTGGCCTGTGACGCCGCCGATCGCGCCATCCAGGTGCACGGCGGCCTGGGCTACATGCGCGCGCTGCCGTTCGAGTTCATCTATCGCCACCACCGCCGCTATCGCATCACCGAGGGCTCCGACGAGCTCCAGCTCCGCCGGATCGCCGGCCGCCTGTTCGGCTTCACCGGCGCCCGCGGACGCAATGACCGCCGACACTCCCGCGCAAGCGACGTCGCAGCGCCGTCGCGGCGTGCCGAGAGCCTGGCCGCGCATCGTCGAGCGAGCGACCTGGGTCGCAGTGGCTCGGCCGCGCGAGCTGCGACGCCGAGGTCTATCGGCGCGCGCCTCCGGCGGGCGCCTGGCGCCCGGCGTCCCCGCTCGAGTCCGGCCGCGCCGTGCAGACGTCCGCGGTCCTGCGAGAGCGCTGCGGCGATCGCCCAGCGGGCCCGCGCTGCGTTCGCCGCACCCGCGCCCCCGCCCCAGCCGCGGCGGCGCTAGCCGAGCAGCTCCAGCCCGCGGTCGAGCATCGGCGCGAGCGTCTGCGCCGCCAGCTCCAGGCCGGGATCGGGCTCGGCCTGGCGGCGGTTGCGCTTGGCCAGCACCGACATCGCCGCCCCGAGCTTGTAGTAACAGAAGGCCAGAAACCAGTCCAGGTCGGGCGGCGCGGCGTCCAGGCGGGCCTCGTCGACGTACTCGGCCAGCAGCTCCGCGCCCGACGGCATGGCGTCAGCGGCGGCCTGGTTGGCGGCGTCGCGCTGCGCGACGCGCTGCTGGACGGGGTCGGTGAACGCCATCAGCCACGCCAGGTCGGTGCGCGGGTCGCCCACGGACCAGATCTCCCAGTCGATGATCGCGGCCAGCCGCTCGCCGTCGAACTGCATGTTGCCCAGCCGGTAGTCGCCGTGGAGGATCCGTGCCCCGTCGGCCCCGAGCTCCGCGGGCACGCGGGCCGCCAGGGCATCGCGCAGCATCGCCTCGTTGCCGCGCAGGTCGTCGCCGGCGGTGGCGAACAGCGTCCCCCAGCGGTCGATCTCCTCGCTCAGGGTGAGCGCACGGTCCTCGATTCCCACCGCCGCGGGCGCCGACCGCCTGCAATCGCGCCAGCATTCGCGCGGCGGCGTTGCGCGCGCGCGCCGACGATCGTCGGGCGCGGGCGGGGCGTCGCGCACATCCCACTTGGGCTCGTAGGCCTCGCCGGGCACGAACGCCATGACGAAGAAGGGTGGCGACCCGTCGTCGGTGACGAGCACCTCGGGGACGCTGACCCCGGGCGCGCGGTCGAGCGCCGCCATCACCCGGGCCTGGCGCAGCACGTCGCGGTTGCGCACCGGCTCAAGACCCGGCGGGGCCACCTTGACCACCACCCGCCGATCCGGCTCACCCGTCGCGTCGGCGGCGCGCAGCGTCGTCGCGTAGGTGAGGCTGGAGATGCCGCCCGGCAGCGGCGCGAGTGGGCCGACCTCGGCGTCCGGCCACCGGCGCCGGGCCGCGCTCGCGCACCCGGGCGGGAAGCTCCGCCAGCGCGTCGCTCGGTCATCACTGGGCGTCGGAGCGCCCGCGGGCGACGCTGCTGGTGACCGACAGGAGGTTGAGCGTCATGCCCCCGTCGATGACGAGCTCCTGGCCGGTGACGCTGGCCGCGGCCGGCGAGGCGAAGATACGCGGCGGCCGCCGCGATCTCGGCGGGCTCCACCATCCGGCCGGTCGGGATCCGCTCCAGCCAGGCGTCGATGATCTCGCGCGGCATCGCCTTGACCCCGGTGCTGCCCACCAATCCGGGGAGGATGGCGTTGGCGGTGATCCCGAGGCCTGCGTTCTCGGCGGCGACGGTCTTGACCATGCCGATCAGTCCAGCCTTGCTCGCGCTGTAGGCCACCTGCGCGGGCATCCCGAACCGCGCGGCGAAGCTGGAGATGACGACGATCCGGCCGAAGCGCCGCTCGCGCATCCCGCGCAGGCACGCCTGCACGACGCGGTAGCTGCCGGTCAGGTTGACCGAGAGGTCGCGCTGCCAGCGCTCGAGGTCCATCGAGTGCGCGCCGCCGACGATCGTGGCCAAGCCGGCGTTGGAGACGAGCACGTCGATGTCGTCCAGCGGCGGCAGTTCGTCGGTGACCAGGTCGACCTGGAACGTGCATCCCGGCCGGCGGTCGAGCGTCACCACGTCCAGGCCGTCGTCGGCCAGCCGCTGGGCGATGGCCGCGCCGATCCCGCCCGGGTCTGCGGCGCCGGTGACCAGCGCCCTGAGCCGACCGTCTCCGTCACCGCGGGGACCTTAGTGACCCCTCCCGCGCGGGGGCGGCCACTGCTCAGGCCATCGTCAGGCCGCCGCTCACCGAGAGCGTCTGGCCGGTGATGTAGCCCGCGCCCTCGGAGGCGAAGAAGCGCACCGCGTGGGCGACGTCGTCGGGCTGCCCGAGCCGCTTCATGGGCACGGCACGGGCCAGTCGCTCGAGCACCTTGTCGGCGTCGGGGTGGGCCTGGGCGACGTCGCGGAGCATCTCGGTGTCGGTCGGGCCGGGGCAGACGATGTTGGCGGTGACGCCCATGCGGGCCGTCTCGCGGGCGACGGTCTTGGTGAAGGAGATGATTGCGCCCTTGGCCCCGGCGTAGACGGACTCCAGCGAGGAGCCGACGCGGCCGGCATCGGAGCTGATGTTCACGATCCGTCCCCAGCGGCGCTCGATCATCGCCGGCAGGAGCGCGCGCGTGAAGCGCAGACCGCCCTTGAAGTTGACCTCCAGCACCTCCTGCCAGAACGCCTCGTCGGAGTCCACGAACGGCTTGAGCTCGTCCCATCCGGCGACGTTGACGAGCACGTCGATCTGTCCGTATTCCTGCAGCGCGCCCTCGATGCCGTCGGCCACGCTCTCGGGGCTGCGGACGTCCACGTCCAGCGCGAGCGCCCGCCCGCCGGAATCGATGATGCGCTGTGCGTTGGCCTGGGCCTGCTCGGTGCGGATGTCGGCGATGACGACTGGCATCCCGTCCTGCGCGAGGCCGCGTGCGATCGCCGCCCCGATCCCGCGTGCGCCGCCGGTGACCAGCGCAACGCGTCCTGAAGGGCTCGTTGACATGGCGGGGCACGCTACCCCCTGAAGCAAAGTGAGGGAACCCAAACCCCCCGATCGTGGGGGTGCCGCGCCGCTCGCACAGACCGCCTCGGCCACGCACCGAGCAAATAGTTGGACGTCAAACTATCTCGCGGCTAACATGGCTGCCATGACCGTGCTGGACAACGTGCCGGTCTCCTATGAGGACTGGCGAGCGGCGTACGGTCTGACCCCGGAGCGTGACGCGCCGTTCACCACGCTGTCGGGCGAGGAGATCAGGCCGCTGTACACCGAGCGCGACCTGCCCGCCGACGCTGCCACCGATCGGCCTGCCCGGGCCAGTATCCCTACACCCGCGGCGTGTACCCCTCGATGTACCGCGGGCGGCTGTGGACGATGCGCCAGTTCGCCGGCTTCGGCACGCCCGAGGAGACCAACCAGCGCTTCCACTACCTGCTCGAGCACGGCCAGACCGGCCTGTCGACGGCGTTCGACATGCCCTCGTTGATGGGCCACGACTCCGACCACCCCCGGTCGCTGGGCGAGGTGGGCCGCGAGGGGGTGGCCGTCGACACCGTGCTCGACATGGAGACGCTGTTTGCGGGGATCCCGCTGGACAAGGTCACCGTCTCGATGACCATCAACGCCCCCGCGGCGATCATGCTCGCCTTCTACGTCGTGGCCGCCGAGCGCCAGGGCGTACCGCCCGAGCGGCTGGGCGGCACGATCCAGACCGACATCCTCAAGGAGTACATCGCCCAGAAGGAGTGGTGCTTCCCGGTCGATCCGGCGATGCGGCTGGTGGGGGACATGATCGAATGGTGCGCGGGGCACATGCCGCGCTGGCATCCGATCAGCATCTCGGGCTACCACATCCGGGAGGCGGGCTCCACCGCCGCCCAGGAGCTGGCGTTCACGCTCAAGGACGGCCTCACCTATGTCGAGCAGGTGGTCGCGCGGGGGCTGGACGTCGACGACTTCGCGCCGCGGCTGAGCTTCTTCTTCAACGCCCAGATCGACTTCTTCGAGGAGATCGCCAAGTACCGTGCGGCGCGGCGCATCTGGGCCCGTGAGCTGCGCAACACGTTCGGCGCCCGCAAGCCGGAGTCGTGGCGGATGCGCTTCCACACCCAGACCGCGGGCGTGTCGCTGACCGCACAGCAGCCGCTGAACAACATCGTGCGCACGGCCATCGAGGCGCTGGCGGGCGTGCTGGGCGGCACCCAATCGCTGCACACCAACTCCTATGACGAGGCGCTGGCCCTGCCCACCGAGGAGGCCGTGCGCATCGCGCTGCGCACCCAGCAGATCATCGCCGAGGAGACCGGCGTGGCCAACACCATCGACCCGCTCGGCGGCGCCTACTTCGTGGAGTCGCTCACCGACCTCCTCGAGGAGCAGGCCTACGCCTACTTCCGCAAGATCGACGAGCTGGGCGGGATGGTGGAGGCGGTCAAGCGCGGCTTCCCCCAGCGCGAGATCGCCGACGCCGCGTTTGAGCTGCAGACCGAGATCGACTCGGGGCGCCGCACCGTCGTCGGGGTCAACCGCTTCACCGAGGGCGACGAGCAGGCCACTGAGATCCTGCGGATCGATCCGGCGCTCGAGCGCAAGCAGATCGACCGCGTCCAGGCGGTCGCGCGCCGACCGCGACGAGGCCGCCGTCACGTCCACCCTGGCCGCCATCAAGAACGCCGCCGCCGGCCAGACCAATCTCATGCCGCTGCTGCTCGACGCGGCTCGGGCGCACGTCTCTGAGGGCGAGATCGTCCAAACGCTCCAGCAGGTCTGGGGCGACTACCGCGAGCAGCCGGTCTTCTAGTCAGCCCCAGCAGGGTCGCGGTGGCTCGGTTGTCAGAATCAACTGATGCCGATCACCCCTCGACTGTTCGGCGAGCGCGGGCGCAACCGCGCCGTCTCGCTCGGGATCGACCCTGAGCGGCTGCCGCCCGGCCAGTCCCCGACGGTCAAGTGGCCCGTGCTCACGGTGGGCGACGTGCCGCGGGTGAGCACCGACCAGTGGCTGCTCTCGGTGGACGGCGCCGTCGAGGAGCCCTACGTCCTGGACTGGGAGGCGTTCACCGAGCTCGCTCAGACCGATTGGAACGGCGACATCCATTGCGTGACGCGGTGGTCGAAGTTCGGAATGACCTGGCGCGGCGCGGACGCGCGCGGCCTGATCGAGCGTGCCCGGCCCAAGCCGGACGCCACGCATCTGCTGGCCCATAGCTACGGCGGCTACACGACCAACATGCCGCTCAGCGACGTCACCGAGCACCCCGCGCTGGTCGCCCACCTCGCCGAGGGGGCGCCGCTCGAGCCCGACCACGGTGGCCCGGCGCGCCTGCTCGTGCCCCATCTGTACTTCTGGAAGTCGGCCAAGTGGGTGCAGCGCCTGGAGCTGCTCGACCACGACCAGCTGGGGTTCTGGGAGCGCAACGGCTACCACCACCGCGGCGATCCGTGGCACGAGGAGCGCCACAGCGTCGATGACTACGTGGCGCGCACGATGCGCCGCCAGGCCCGGGCCGGGGGCCTCGGCCAGTAGCAGAAGTAAACTTATAAGTTTACTTGTCGGACGGTTTGTGGTGCTCGCCGGTGAGCTTGGAGGTGAGCTCGTCGATGAGGTCTGAGACGCGGTGGCCCGCCGGCGAGTCGCGCGCCTCGGTGAAGCGCTCGCCCAGTTCGGCGGCGGCGTCGTCGAGGATCCGGGAGAAGCTGTCCTCGGTCTTGTAGTAGCCGAGGTCCTCGTCTGACGGGCGGTCGCCGGCCATCGCGCGGACGTCGCGGATCGTCTGCTCGGTGGCGCGCCGCGCCTCGCGAGCGGCGGCCTCGCGGGCGTCCCGCGCACGGGCAAGCTCCTGTTCCATCGCCGCCAGGCGGGCGTCGAGATGGGGATCGGCGCCGCCCGCCGGGGAGCCGGCCGAACCGCCGCCCCTCGCGGCCGCACCGCCGGCCGCATCGTCAGCCGCGCCGCGACTCGCCGCGGCCGGACCGCCACCTGCCGCGCGCAGCCGCCGCACCTCCGCATAGGCCTCCTGCACCGCCTCAAAGCGCCGCGCCGAGTCCACCGAGCCTCCGTTGTGGTCGGGGTGGTGCAGCTGCACCAGCCTCCGGTACGCGGCACGGATCTCGGCGTCGGTTGCCGAACGAGCCACGCCCAGGGTGCGGTAGGGATCTGGCGAGGGCGCCATCGTGGCAATAGGGTAGGGGGCTGCCGCAACGCCTGAGGGAGAACCGACACATGTCCGACACCGCCCACCAGACCGTTCCCAAGACCCCCGAGGAGATCACCGCCGACGTGGTCGCCAGTTTCGACGGCGCGCAGGACGCCCGGTTGCGCGAGATCATGCAGGCGCTCGTCCGCCATGTGCACGGCTTCGTGCTCGAGGTCGGGGTCACGCCGCAGGAGTGGGAGGGGGCGATCAGGACGCTCACGCGCACCGGTCACATCACCGACGAGCGCCGCCAGGAGTTCATCCTGTGGTCAGATGCGCTCGGCGTCTCGATGCTGGTCGATGCGATCGAGAACACCGTGCCCGCCGGCGCCACCGAATCGACCGTCCAGGGCCCCTTCTACGTTCCCGGATCCCCCCTGCGCGAGTACGGGGCCAACATCGCCGAGGAGCCCGACGCGGGCATCCCGGCGCTCGTTCACGGCCGCGTGCTCGACCTCAGCGGACAGCCGATCGCCGGCGCTGAGGTTGACGTGTGGCAGAACGGCGCCGACCAGCTCTACGCGGTGCAGCGCCCCGAGGCCGAGGAGGATCACCTGCGCGGGCGCTTCATCACCCGCGAGGACGGCGGCTATGCCTTCCTGGCGGTCCGACCGACTCCGTACCCGATCCCGCACGACGGTCCCGTGGGCCGGATGCTCGACCTCACCGGACGCCACCCGTGGCGCCCCGCCCACGTGCACATGATCATCCGCGCCGAGGGCTACCGGACGCTGACCACCCACATCTTCGACGTCGACAGCGAGTACCTGGACTCCGACGCCGTGTTCGCCGTCAAGCCTTCGCTGACGCGCGAGTTCGTCACCCACGCGCCCGACGACCCCGACACCCCCGAGGGGGTCACGACCGAATGGGTGTCCGTGGAGAGCGATCTCGTGCTCGCGCCGCAGACCTGAGCCTGCGCTCGGGCAGCGGCGCGGCCAGCTCGCCGCACCCTGCGGCCGGGCTCTCGTCGCGCTCGAGCGTCCGGCGCAGCTGGATGAAGGCAACGCTGCCCAACAGCGCGGGCAGCCACAGCGCCAACGCGCGGTAGGCCAGGACGGAGACCGTCGCCGTCGCCAGCGGCGCGTGGTAGAGCGCGAGCAGGCCGATCAGCCCGCCTTCGGTGCCGCCGATGCCCCCGGGCAGCGGGACCAGTCCGCCGAGCTGGCCGATGATGTAGGCGACGACGATGATCGGCAGCGCGGGGGTGTGCCCGAAGGCGCGGAAGCAGAACACCAGCGCGGCGATGTCAAAGCCCATGTAGCCGAAGGAGCCGATGAGCACGCCCACCGGACGCCGGCGCAGGAGAAACAGCGAATCGCGCACACCGTCGACGACCGCCTTGCGCGCATGATGCAGCGCCACTCGCACCCACCCGGCGTCGTCGCTGAGCTCCCCGCGCGGCGCCAGCCTCCCGCCGATCACCGGCAGCAGCAGCACGATCGTCGCGACCGCGAGGCCGGCGGCTCCGAAGCCGTAGGTGAGCGCCTGGTTGGTGTCGCCTCGGATGAGGTTCGTCGCGAACAACAGGGCAAAGAAGACGAGCGTCCCGACGTTGGCCAGGCTGGTGAGCAGAAAGAAGGCCACCGACCGGCGCCCGATGTGCGTCCCGCTCATGCCCCCGCGGTTCAGCGCCCACGCTCCCAGGGCCAGCCCGCCGGCGCCTCCGGCGGGGAGGATCGAGTTGGCGCCCTGCTCGGACATGCCGATCTGGTAGCTGAGGCGCCAGCTCATCTTGGCGCAGAACACCGTGCGAAAGACGACGACATAGGACAGCGTGGAGAGCAGCTCCAGGACGCCGGCGGCCACCAACCAGCCAGGCGAGGCGTCGCCCAGGCGGTCACGCAAGGACCCGAGCCCGGGGCCCACGAGCACGGCCACCACTACCACCAACCCGACCGCCGAGAGCTGCAGCAGGCCGCGGCGCAGATGGCGCGGGCTCAGCTCGTCGGGCATTGCGTCGCTCAGGTTCGCCACTTACTAATCATAAGCAGACGCTCATCTCGGCCGGTCTTCGGGCGCCGCTGCCCCGTCGCTGCGGGCCGAGCGCACGGGGAATCCCGACAACGCGAGCGCTCCGATGGCGATGGCGCTTGACAGCACCGCGGTGACGACCATGCCGGCGTCCAGGTTGGAGAGCTCGAAGAAGTTGCGGCTCGCCGGCAGCAGGATGGCCACCACGTAGAGCGCGGCCAGCACGGCGCACATCACGCCCACCAGCGAGGAGCGCCGGACCGAGCCCTCGGACTCCAGCGCCATCACCAGGTACAGCCCACAGGCGACAAGGATCGTGACCGCGACGGTCCGCGAGTCGTTGAGCGACAGGTCGAGGTCATGGCGCGCGAACAGGTACCCGGCCACCAGGCCGGCCCCGGTGAGCGCCCCGGCCGGGATCGCGAACCGCGCCACCGCGCGCACGAACCCGTCGGGCCGCCACGGCCCGCTGCTGGGCGCCAGCGCCAGGAAGAAGGTGGGGATGCCGATGGTCAGCGCGGCGGCCAGCGTGAGGTGACGCGGCAGCAGCGGGTAGGCGTCCGAGCTGGTCCCGATGGTGAGGATGAGGAACGCGGCGAACGCGGACTTGGTGACGTAGAGCTTGGTCACCCGCTGGAGGTTGCGCAGCGCCCGGCGGCCCTCGGAGACGAGCACCGGGACGACCCCGAAGTCGCCCGAGATGAGCACCAGGTCCGACACGCTGCGCGCCATCTGGGTTCCGCTGCCCTGGGCGATGGCCAGGCGCGAGCGCTTGAGCGCGGGCACGTCGTTGACCCCATCGCCGATCATCGCCACGTAGCGGCCCTGGTCGCGGAGCGCCCCGACGATCGCCTGCTTGCCCTCCGGCGAGATGCGCCCGATCACGCTCGCGTTCTCAGCGAAGGCCGCCAGCTCCGCGGGCGCGGCCGGGATCTCGGCGCCCTCGTGCACGCCGGCCACCGGGATGCCGACGTCGCGGGCGATCGCTGCCACCGTGGCCGGCGCGTCGCCCGAGAGGACCTTGATCTCGACGCCCTCCTCCAGCAGGAACTGGACGGTGTCGCCGCACGCCGGGCCGCAGCTCCTCGGCCAGGACCACCAGCCCGAGCGGCTCGAGCCCTGCGGGCGGCTCGTCCTGGGGCGCGGCCGGCAGCGATCTCGCGCCCCGGGCCGAGCGCCAGGACCCGGCGCCCGTCTGACTGGCGTCGCTGCGGCCACCTCATCCAGGGAGCCGCACCGGAACGCGGCCGGGCGCGCCGAGGTAGAACCCCTCGCGCTCCAGTGCCACCGCGCTCCACCTCCGCCGGCTGGCGAAGGGAACCTCGCCAGTCACCGGCTCGGCCTGGCCCGGGTAGGCGTCGGCGATCGCCTGCAGGGTGATGTTGCGCGCCGAGGCGCTGGCGGCGACCGCCGCCAGGATTTCGCTCCAGCCTCATCCTCGGCCGACTCCGTCGACGGCCACGACCTCGACCACGCGCAGCGTCGGTTCGGTCAGCGTGCCGGTCTTATCGACGCAGATCGTGTCCACCGAGGCCAGCGACTCGATGGCGTTGAGCTGCTGGGCGAGCACGCCCGCGGCGCGACATCCGCACGGCGGCCGCGGCGTAGGTGAGCGCCGACCAGCAGCACGAGGCCCTCGGGGATGAGGCTGACCACCCCGGCGGCCGAGGTCGAGACGGCGGTGTGCAGCGCGACGTGGCGGTGATAGAGCGAGTAGCCCAGCACCGCGCCCAGGAAGACGACGGCGCCGGTGAGCACGTAGAGCAGGCGGTTGACCGCCTGCTCGAGCGCTGAGCGGGGGTGGCGGAAGGATCGGGCCTCGCCGGTGAGCCGCGCGGCGAAGCTGTCAGCGCCGGTGGCCGTCACCTCGTATGACGCGGTGCCCTCGAGCGACGAAGGCCCCGGAGCGCAGCTCCTCGCCAGGGCCTCGCGCGGACGGCTCGGACTCGCCGGTGAGGATCGACTCGTCCAGCCGCAGGTCCGCGGCCGACACCACGCGCCCGTCGGCGACGACCTGATCGCCGGGCTCGAGCAGCACGAGATCGCCGACCACCACCTCCTCGAGCACCGACGTCGCGCACCACGTCGTCGCGGCGACACGCGCTCGGGGCGCGACCAGCAGCGAGAGGCGGTCCAGGGCGCGCTTGGCCTTGACCTCTTGGGTGATCCCGATGGCGGCGTTGGCGATGATGATGCCGAGGAACAGCGCGTCGCGGGCGTCGCCGAAGATGAGGGTGACCGCCCCGAACCCGAGCAGGATGCCGTTGAAGACGGTGAGGACGTTGGCGCGCACGATGCTCGCGTACGAGCGGCCCGTCTCCTGGCGCTCCTCGCCGCGCTCGGCCAGCCGCCTGCGGGCCTCCTCCTCAGTCAGCCCGGCGCCCTCGACGGTGACTGTCGCTGTGTTCTGGAGTCCCTGGGAGACGTCGGACGCCATCTCTCAGATCATCGCGCACTGCCATTACCGCCCCCTCAAACATCCGTCTACGACGCCAGCGGTTCTCCGTGCTGCACCCGATAACCACGGTATGTGGCTGCGTAAGCGGCATAGACCCGTGCGCGTCGCGGCGGTGGCGGCGACGCTGCTGCTCGGCACCGCGACGGCCGCCCAGGCCCGGCCGTCGAGCCTCAACCTGCGCCAGCCGCTGGGTCTCGGCGTCGTTCATCACCAGCCCGGCGTGCGCGCCCAGGCGCCCAGCCCGCAGGCGCTGGCCACCTCCGTGCAAGCAGGCCGCCGGCGTCCCCGCATCTGAGGTCACCGCGGTCAACGTCTGCGCCGCCCCGCAGCCCGGCCACGCGGCCTGCGCCGCCCAGGAGCTCGTGCTGCGCTCCAACCACCGCCTCGTGCACCCGCACGTCACGCGCCGCCAGACCTTCACCCAGGTGGTCCCGCGCCACCGCTCCAGCGCGCCCGCAGCGGCCGCGGCGGCCGCGGCGGCCGCGGCGGGCAAACCCGCAGGGCTCGATGTCCTCGACGCCGGCGAGCGCTCCCGGCGCCGGGACGCCCGCCTACCTTCAGCAGGCCTACGACCTCACCTACCTGTCGCAGACCGCCGGCGCGGGGGACACCGTGGCCGTCGTCGACGTCGGCGACGATCTCAACGCCCAGGGGGATCTGGCCACCTACCGCAGCACGTATGGGCTGCCGCCCTGCACCACCGCCAACGGCTGCTTCACCAAGGTCAACGGGAGCGGCGCCGCGTCGCCGCTGCCCAGCCCGGCCGGCTCGGACTGGGAGTCTGAGATCTCACTTGACCTCGACGCCGTCTCGGCGCTGTGCCCCAACTGCCACATCCTGCTCGTCGAGGCGAGCAGCTCGTCGACCACCGCTCTTGATGGCGGCCATCGCGTCCGCGATCAGCCTCGGCGCAAACCAGGTCTCCAACAGCTGGTCGGGTACCTCGAGCGTGCCCTCCGGCGTCGGGAGCTTCTCGGGCGCCGCCGTCATCGCCGCAACCGGCGACCACGGCTACCCCGGCGCCGGCGTTGACAACTACCCGGCCGCTTTCCCGGGCGTCACCGCCGCCGGCGGCACCACACTGGCCGGGGCCGCCGGGGGCACCAGCACCCGCGGCTACACCGAGTCGGCGTGGTCGCTGAACAGCTCCGGCATCGGCTGGGGCGGGGGCTCGGGCTGCGATGCCAACGAGCCCAAGCCGGCCTACCAGGCCGACACCGGCTGCTCGGGCCGCGCGTACTCCGACGTTTCGGCCGACGCCGACCCCGACACCGGCCTGCGAGTCTTTGACTCGGGCAACGGCGGGTGGTTCGTCGAGGGTGGCACCAGCCTGGCCACGCCGCTCATCGCTGCCTTCGAGGCCCTCACCGGCGTCAATGGCGCCAACGCCCAGTGGGCCTATAGCGACAGCGCACTGCTCAACGACCCGGTGGGCGGGTCGACGGGGAGCTGCGCCGCGGCCATCGCCTACATCTGCAACGCCGGCACCGGCTACGACGGGCCCACCGGGCATCGGCTCGATCTCGGGCGCCATCGTCGCCGGCGCGCCTGGCATCGGCGGCCCGGCGATCGGCGACGGCACCACCAACAGCTACACGCAGACGGTGGGGTCGACGACCGCGACCCTCGTCGGGGGCGTCTACCCCAACGGCCTCGACACCACCTACCACTGGGAGTACGGCACCTCGACCGCGTACGGCCACCAGACGACCGCGCAGGACGTCGGCTCGGGCGCGGCGCCGGTGACGGCCCAGGCGAGCCTGAGCGGCCTGACCCCGGGCGTCACCTACCACTACCGCCTGGTGGCCACCAACAGCGACGGCACCGACTACGGCTACGACTACACGATGGCGACGCCGACGGTCAGCACCATCGCGCCGGTCAACACGGTGGGGCCGGTCCTCTCCGGGCAGTCGGTGCAGGGCCAGACACTGACCGCGTCGACCGGCACCTGGAGCCCCACGCCCACCAGCTACACCTACCAGTGGCAGCGCTCGACCGACGGCGGCACCACGTGGGTCAACATCGCCGGCGCCATCACGTCGAGCTACGCCGTGGCCGGCAGCGACCTGGGGGCGCAGATCCGCGTGGTCGTCAGCGCCACCAATTCCTACGGGACCAGCGCGGCGGGGACCACCCCGGTCACGATCGGCTCCGGCGCGCCCGCCGCCACCACGGGGCCGACTGTCACCGGCCACGCCAACCAGGGCCAGATCCTCAGCGCCACCTCGACGTGGAACCCCTCCGGGGCGTCGTACAGCTACCAGTGGCAGAACTCGACGGACAACGGATCCACGTGGACGAACATCGGCGGCGCCAGCTCCTCCACCTACACCCTCGCGGCCTCTGACCTCGGCGACTTGGTGCGCGTCGCCGTCACCGCCGTCAACGGCTTCGGGACGACCACCGCGTCCAGCGCCGGCGTCGGCCCCGTTCTCAACAACGCGCCCATCAACAGCGCCGTCCCGACCCTCACCGGGACCGCGCAGCGCACCGGCGGTGCTCACCACCACCGCCGGCACATGGACGGGGCTGGGGAACACCATCACCTACCAGTGGCAGCGGTCGGCCGACGGGAGCGCGTGGTCGAGCATCGCGGGCGCCACCTCCTCCACCTACACCGCCCAGTTCGCCGACGAAGGCGACCAGGTCCGCGCGCTGGTCACCGCCACCAACCCCTCGGGTGTGACGAGCAGCCCCACCGCGCCAACCCAGATCATTGCGCCCTTCCCGCCGGCCAACACCGCGCGCCCCGGCGATCACGGGGCTCGCCGAGCGCGGTGTGATCCTCAACGCCTCCCTTGGTACCTGGACGGGGCCCGACAACGTCTACACGTACCAGTGGCAGCGCGACGCCGGCGAGGGCTACGTCAACATCGTCGGCGCGACCGCGGCCACCTACACGCTCGACACCGCTGACGAGAACGCGACCGTCCGCGTCCTGGTCACCGCCACCGACCCCGACGGCACCATCACGCAGGCCAGTGCGGCGACCTTCCCGGTCACCGACGCGCTCCCGGTCAACACCGCGGCGCCGCAGGTCACGGGCACCATCCAGCGCGGGTTCACCATCGTCGCCGCCACCGGCTCGTGGGCGGGGATCGGCAACAGCTACGCCTACCAGTGGCAGCGCTCGGCCGACGGCGTGTCGTGGACGAACATCTCCGCCGCGACCGCCCCGACCTACGTCGTGGACAAGGCCGACGAGGGAGATCAGCTGCGGGTGATGGTGACCGTCACCAACCCCGACGGCTCGGCGTCGACGCCGAGCGCGGCGACGATCGTGGTTCCCGTCTCGCCGCCGGTGGCCACGACCGCGCCCTCCGTTACCGGCACCGCTCAGCGCGGCGCCGTGCTGAACGCCATGCAGGGGATCTGGAGCGCCGTCGCCAACGCCTACACCTACCAGTGGCAGCGCTCCGCCGACGGCACGACGTGGACGAACATTTCCGGCGCCACCTCGCTCACCTACACGGTGCAGACCGCCGACGAGGCTGATTTCGTGCGCTTCACCGTGACCGCCACCAACCCCGACGGCACCACCACCGCTTCGAGTACTCCGTCCAACGTCGTCGTCTCCACCCCGCCGGTCAACTCCGCCGTCCCGACCATCCTGGGCACGCCGGCTCGCAGCACCAACGTGAGCGCCACCGCGGGGACGTGGAGCGGCATCGGCAACACCTACACGGTCCAATGGCAGCGTTCCTCCAACGGGACGACGTGGACGAGCATCGCCGGCGCCACGAGCTTCAGCTACACCATCGCCGTCGCCGACGAGGGCTTTGCCATCCGCGCGCTCATCACCGCGGTCAACCCCGATGGCACCGCGTCCCAGGCCTCCGCCGCCACCCAGACGATCTCCTCAGCTCCGCCGGTGGCGGTCGTCAGCCCCGTGATCACGGGCGCGCCGCTGCGCGGCGACACCCTGAACTCCACGCAGGGCACCTGGACCGGCATCGGCAACGCCTACTCTGACCAGTGGCAGCGCTCAGCCGACAACGGTGTCACGTGGACGAACATCACCGGGGCCACGAGTGACAGTTACACCCTGACCACCGCCGACGTGGGAGACCTCGTGCGCCTGGTGATCACCGCGGTCAACCCCGACGCCACCGTCCTGGCTCCCAGCAACGTCACCAGCGCGGTGAGCGCCACGCCGCCGGTCAATACCGCTGCGCCGGGCATCGCGGGCGCGCCGCAGCGCGGGCTGACCCTCAACTCGGCGGTGGGGACGTGGAACGGCATCGGCGTCGTGTTCACCTTCCAGTGGCAGCGCTCGGCTGACAACGGCGCCTCGTGGGTCAACATCACCGGCGCCACCGGTGCCTCCTACGTGCTGACGACCGCCGACGAGGGCGACATCGTCCGCATCGTCGTCACCGGCACCAACGCCGACGGGACGAGCTCGGCAGCCAGCCCCGCCAGCGCCAGCGTGGCGGCCACGCCGCCGGTCAACACGGTCCTGCAGGTCATCACCGGTACGGCGCAGCGCGGCCAGACTCTGCTCTCCAGCGCCGGCACCTGGCTGGGCATCGGCAACAGCTACGCCTACCAGTGGCAGCACTCCTCTGACGGCGGCGTGACCTGGACCAACGTGGGTGGGGCCACCACCGGGACCTACCCGCTCGGCACCACCGACGAGAACACCCAACTGCGCGTCGTCATCACCGCCACCAACGCCGACGGGTCGAGCAGCGCCACCAGCGCGCCCACCGCCACGGTGCCGAGCGCGGCGCCGGTCAACACGGTGGCGCCGACGGTGACCGGCACCGCCCGGCGCGGGTTCATCCTCACCGCCACCTCCGGCACCTGGAACGGGATCGGCAACACGCTGGCCTACCAGTGGCAGCGCTCCACCAACAACGGCAACACCTGGTCGAGCATCCCGGGCGCCACCTCCAACACCTACACGCTCGGAGTCGGCGATGAGGGCGCGATCCTGCGCATCCTGGTCACCGCCTCCAACCCCGACGCCACCGTCAACGCGCCCAGCAACGCCACCGCCACCGTCGGTACCTCGCCGCCATCCAACAACAGCCTGCCCACGATCCGCGGCGTCGCACAGCGCGGCAACACCCTGTCCTCCACCACCGGCGCATGGGCGGGCACCGAGCAACACCTTCGCCCTGCAGTGGCAGCGCTCGGCCGATAGCGGCACCACGTGGACGAACATCACCGGCGCCACCGGCGCCAGCTACACCATCCAGGCGCCCGACGAGGGCGACGTGCTGCGACTGATGGTCACCGCCGCCAACCCCGACGGCAGCGCGAGCGCCGCCAGTTCGGCCTCGGCGACGGCGATCGCCTCGCCGCCCGTCAACACCGCGGCGCCCGTGGTGACGGGTACCCCGCAGCGGACCGCGATCCTCAACGCGACCTCGGGGTCCTGGACCGGGGCCGGGGTCACGGTCGCCTACCAGTGGCAGCGCTCGGCCGACAGCGGCACCACCTGGACCGACATTGCCGGGGCGATCAGGGCCGCCTACACCGTCGCGGCCGGCGACGAAGGCGACGTGGTTCGCGTCCTCGTGACCGCCACCGACGCCGATGGCAGCGTGGCGGCGGGCAGCGCGCCGACGCCGGTCATCCAGGGCGATCCGCCGATCAGCGTGGCCACACCGGTCGTTCTCGGCACCCCGAGCTTGGGGGGCACTCTGTCCACTGACAACGGCAGCTGGACGCCGGTGGGCGACACCCTCACCCTCACTTACGCCTGGCAGCGCGGCGACGCCACCAACGGCTACTCCACCATCGCCGGCGCCACCGCAGCGACGTACACCACCGTCGCCGCCGACGAGGGCGAGAACATCCGCGTGATCGTCACCGCCACCAACGTCGACGGCTCGGTGAGCGCCACCAGCACCGCCACCCCGCCCGTCCAGCCGCCGCCGGTCAACACCACCGCGCCTGCGGCGCCGACCGGCACCTACCTCAACGGCTTCATCCTCACGCCCGACAACGGCAGCTGGGACAGCCAGGCCACCTACAGCTACAGCTGGCTGAGCTGTCCCGGTACGGCGACCGCGGTGACCGCTGCGTGCACCTCGGTGTCGACCAAGGCCAGCTACGCGCTCACGGTGCCCGACATCGGCAACAAGATCGGGGTGATCGTCACCGCGACCTCGCTTGGCGGCTCCACCCCGGCGACGAGCGCCCTGACGCCGGTCATCCAGGGCCGGCCGCTGACCCAGCTCACGCCGCCGAGCATCTCGGGCAACCCGCAGCCGCCCAACACCCTGTTCGCCAACCCGGGGTCCTGGACCGTGAACCCCACTGCTGTCGACTATGACTGGGATCGCTGCGACCCCGACGGCGTGTCCAACTGCACGCTGGTGGCCGCCGACACCGCGCATTACTCGCTGACCTCCGCCGACGACGGTCACGCGCTGGTGCTCATCGCCAACGTGTCCTCGCCCGGCCGTGTGGCCACCGGTCAGAGCGCGCCGCTCGTGGTCCAGGATCAGCCGTTGCCCCAGGCGACCGTCCTGCCCACGGTGAGCGGGACCACGCAGCGCACCTTCGTGATGGGGGCGACCGGCGGTGTGTGGACCAACAGCCCGACGGGGCTGTCCTACCAGTGGGAGCGCTGCAACGCGTCCGGTCACAACTGCCTGGCCATTCCCGGCGCCACTCGCCCGACCTACCAGCTCACCAACGTCGACGAGGGCTCGACCATCACCGTCGCGGTCAGCGCCGCCAACTCCTCGGGGACCACGACGGCGTTCGCCGTCGCGTCCGGCGTCGTCACCGCGATGCCGCCGGTGGCCACCGGTCGCCCCGCGCTCAGCACCCAGGGCGTCCAGCAGAGCGTGCCGGTCACGGTCACCAACGGCACCTGGCAGGCCACCGGTCCCTCGACCTACACCACCGTGTGGGAGCGCTGCAACAGCGCGGGCGCGTCCTGTGCGGCGATCAGCGGCGCGACGCAGACCAGCTACACGCCCACCGCCGCCGATGTCGGGCACACGCTCGCGGTGACCATCACCGCCACCAACGTCGACGGCTCGGTGGCTTCGACCTCCTCGCCGTCCGACGTCGTCCTGCCGGCCGCGCCGCGCTGGCGCGACCTGCCGGTGCTGAGCGCCAACAATGGCTATGTCGGCGGCGTGCTCAGCGTCACCAACGGGGTCTTCACCGGGCCGGCGATCGCCTCCGACGTCACCCAGGTCATGCGGTGCACCAACGCGTGCGCGCCGATCAGCTCCGCCTCGAGCTACACCATCGCCAACGCCGACATCGGCGCCATCCTGCGCGTGCGCGAGACCGCCTCCAACGCCGGCGGCACCGCGGTCGTGTGGTCAGCGCAGTACGTGGGGCCGGTGGCCTCCTCGGCGTCGGCCTCGGCCGTCCTGGGCATGGGCCAGGCGGTGCTGCGCAACCGCGACGGCGACCCGCTGGCCACCGTTCAGCTCTCCACCGACGCCACGGAGTCCGCCGACGCCCGGTTCGCCCACGCCACCGCCGCGCGCAAGCCCGGCGCGGTCACGCGCGTCATCACCGTGCGCCGCGCCGCCAAGGTCCGCGGCCGGCTGCGGGTCTGGGTGTGCACCGCCACCATCGCCCGCGGCAGCGCGCCGGCGCCCTGCAGCCGCCAGGTGACGATCCGCGGCGCCTCGGCCAAGCTCAAGCTGCCCAAGAGCCTGACCGGTCGGGTGCGCGTCGTCGTCGTCCGGCGCGGTCGCTGAATCCACCGCGGCCGCACAATCCACCGGCGCCTCAACTCGCGATCGCGTCGACGTTGGCGTCGGAGGTCTGCAGCAGCCGCGCGGCGAGCGTCATGCGCCACCACGTCAGATACGTGAGCGGCGGCTGGCCGACCAGCTCGGCGAAGCGACGGGCGAATGCCGCCCGCGAGAGTCCGGCCTCGGCGGCCAGCGACGCCACCGTCCACGGCTCGGCCGGGCGCTCCTGGATGGCGCTCAGCGCGGCGCTCAGCGACGGATCGCGCAGCGCCCGCGCCCAGCCGGTGGCATTCTCGGCGCTCTCAAACCAACTGCGCATCGTGTAGAGCAGCAGCAGGTCCAGCAGCGCCGGCAGCGCCGCCGTCAGCCCGGGGCGCTCGCGGTCCATCTCGGCGCCGAGCAGTTCGATGACGGTACGGACCGTCGACGCCACACCAATGCGCGCCGGGAGGTGGACGACGTCCGGAAGGCTCTCGAACAGGGGGTGGGGGCGGGTTCCGCTCAGGTAGTACGTGCCGCCGATCAGCACCGTCCCCGGCGTGCGCTCGTCCACGGCCGACCCGTCCTGTGGCCAGTGGTCGGCGTCGCTGTGCGGTGTGTCTGCGCCCACGTCATACAGCGGCGTCCCCGGGTCGTCGGCCAAGCCGTGCCGCCTGCCTCGGCGCACGAGGCCAACGTCGCCGGCGCTCATCAGGATGGGCTCGCCGTCGGGGGCAGCAGCCACGCGGTGCCCTTGAGGATCACGTGCACCCCGGCGGCACCCGCGGCGTCGAAGCGCAGGCCCCACGGTGCGGCCAGGAGCGCCCGCGCCGGGTCATCCAGGGCGCGGGCGGCGCCGTCTATCCGCTGGCCTTCGGCATCGTTCGCGATGAGCTTCCGCCCGAGCGGGTGCCCGGCGGGATCGGGCTTGTCTCCTCGCTGCTGGGCATCGGTTGGGCGGGGCGTTCGGCGCCCAGCTGGCGGCGAGCCGCATCGCCTCGAGCCACGGCGCCGCAGGACTGCCCGGCGACCAGGGGTTCACGCTGGCTTTCGCCATGTGCGCGGTGGCGCTGGCCGCCGGTGTGACCGGGGCGTGGCTGGTCCCGGGCCGTCGCGCGAAGCGCCCGCGCGTAGCCGCGCGTCACGCGACCGATGCCGCCTAAGGGCTCGAGGGGATCACGGCGCCGGCTTTCCCCCCGGGCTGCCGGCGTGGGCCTGAGCGGCGAGGCTCATCTTGATCGCGATCAGCTTGTCGTTGACCGCCTTCATCTGGGCGCCGGTCACCACGCCGTCGGCGACCAGCTTGTCGGGATCGATGTGACCCGATTCGATGGCGGCATCCAGCGTGCGGGCCTGGGCCGCGGTGATCGTGCCGGCCTGCTGCAGCTGCGCGATCGCGTCGAGGAACTGGTGCGGCACGCCGCCCGGTGCTGGGGCCGGCTTCGTCGCCGCGGCCGCGAGCTTGCTCGCCGCGGCGGGTGACGATCCGCAGGGCCGCGACCCCTGGCCGCCCGCGGCGATAGCCGACGGTACGACGATCGCCGCTGCCACGGCGAGGCCGGTCACGGCACCGATTGCCGGTGCCCGCCACCGGCGGCGCGACGATGGTTGTCCTTCGGGAGCTGACATGTGCGTCTCTCCGATCTTCGGGGCGGCGCCTGTCGCCGCCGGCCCGTCCAGCGTCAGACCCAGTCCTGAAATCGCGCTGAATCCCGGCGTTTCTTCAGCAGATCTTCAGCCGCTGAGCGGGAGAATGGCCTTACCGTGGACGGAGCGCTTGGACGTGTGGTCGTGGTGGAGGACGAGGCGGCAGTGCGCAGGGCGGTGCTGGCCGGCCTGCGCCAGGAGGGGTTCGCGGCCAGCGGGTTCGCCGACGCCGTCGAGCCCGACATGATCCTCGCCTGCGCACCGGACCTGGCCGTCCTCGACGTGCGGTTGCCGAGTGACAGCGGCTTCGCTCTCGCCCGTCGGCTGCGAGCTCGCAGCGAGGTCTCGATCATCTTCCTCACCGCCCGGGATGCCGTCGCCGACCGGGTGGAGGGCCTTGAGCTCGGGGCCGACGACTACGTCGTCAAGCCCTTCGCGCTCGAGGAGCTGCTGGCGCGGATTCGCGCCGTGCTGCGCCGGTCGGGGCGTCTCTCGACCGTCCTCGAGGTGGGGGACCTGCTCATCGATGAGCACGGGGGGTGGGTGAAGCGGCGAGGCCAGGAGATCCCCGTGACCACCACCGAGCTGCGGCTGCTTGCCTTTCTGGTTCGCCACCGCGGCCAGGCCCTGTCCAAGGACCAGCTCCTCACCCAGGTCTGGGGCTACGACGCGTATGACCGCAACCTCGTGGAGGTCCACGTCAGCGCCCTGCGGCGCAAGCTCGAGCGGGCGGGGCCGCGGGTGATCCACACCGTACGCGGGATCGGCTACCGGTACGCGGCGTGAAGACGGGCTCGCTCACGCGCCGCACCGTCGTCGCCACGCTCGGCGTGCTGCTGCTCGCCCTCGGCGGCTTCGCCACCCTGATCACCGTGCGCTACCGCGACGGGCTGCGGGCGCGGGCCCGCAGTCAGCTCGTGGCCGGCGCCAAGGCGCTCCAGGGCGCCCCGCCGGAGGAGATCAAGCCCCAGATCGCCTCACTGGCCCTGGAGGGGATCGACGTCAACCTGCACCCCGATGCTGTCCCGCTCAAACCCGGCGCGCCCGACAAGGCCCCGCTGAAGCCGGGGGTGCTTTCGACCACCGGAGACCTCCTCACGGTGACCGAGCCGATCAGCCTGGGCCAGGCCACCGGCACGGCCGTCCTCTCGACCAGTGAGGCCTACGTCAACAGCTCCGTCGACCGTCTGATCGTCATCGAGCTGCTGACCGCCGTCGCCGTGCTGGCGGTGGCCAGCGTGCTCACGTTCCTGGCCCTGCGCTCGGCGCTCGGCCCGCTCCGGCACGTCGCCGCCGTGGCGCGGCGGATCGCCTCGGGCGATCGCAGCGAGCGCCTGCTCCCGCGCCGGCGCGACACCGAGCTGGGTCAGATGGCCGCCTCGTTCGACGCGATGGTGGACTCGCTGGAGGAGGCGGCCGCCCAGGCGACGCGCTCTGAGGCGGCGATGCGTCGCTTCCTCGCCGACGCCTCCCACGAGCTGCGCACCCCGGTCGCGGCGCTCCAGGCCACCGCCGAGACCCTGCTGCGCGAGCAGCCCGACCGGCCTCGCCGCGACGAGCTCGAGGCCGAGCTCGCCCGCGGCACCGAGCGGCTCGGCCGCCTCGTCGACGACCTGCTCAACCTCGCCCGCCTGCAGGCCAACGAGCCGCTGCGCTCAGAGACCGTCGACCTCGCGCAGCTGAGCGAGACGCTGGTGACAGAGACGCGGCGGCGTACGCCGGCGCGCATCGAGATCGCTCATTCCGGGCCGACGGTCGTCGTCGGCGATCCGGACGCACTCTCGCGGGCCCTGCGCAACCTGGTCGATAACGCCGTGCGGGCCGGCGGGGGCGACGGCCAGATCCTGGTCGAGCTCCAGCGCTCGCCCACTCGCGTGCGGGCCACGGTGTCAGACAACGGCCCCGGCGTGCCCCCGGACGAACGCGAGCGGATCTTCGAGGGCTTCGTACGCCTCAACGGCAGCCCCAGCGCAGGCACGGGCCTCGGTCTCGCCATCGCGCGGGCGATCGCCCGCCAGCATCACGGGACGGTCACCTGCGACGAGTGCGAGGCGGGCGCGCACTTCACGCTGGAGCTGCCCGCTGCGAACAACGCCGCGTCCTAATCGAGCGAACCGACGATCCCCTCGAGCAGGTCGAGGGCGTCCTGGAGCCCGTCCTCCATGCCCGACTCGACGTGAGCGTCACGATGCTCCTTGCGCTCGTGGTCGACGAGCACGGTGAGCGTCGTGCGTCCATCCGCCTCTGTGAACGTCTCGGTGCTCAGGGCACCCGCGTCGGGGAACGCCTCGTAGATCTCGGTGCGGACGATCCGCTCGTTCTCGACGATCTCGCGGAACTCGCCGTGGAAGGCGACCTCGAACTCCCCGTGAGCGATCATCGCGTAGCGCCACCGCCCGCCGACGCGCAGGTCGACGTCGGCGACCGTCACCTCACCGCGGCGGGCGCTCCACCACCCCTTGATGAACTCGGGCGTCGTCCACGCGCGGAACACGAGGTGCCGCGGAGCGTCGAACTCGCGGGTGATCAGGATCTGGGTGTCGGTGGGCAGGGTCACCACCGCGGAATGCTTAGCCGTCGCCGCCATCGTCGTCCTCCTTGTCTTTGAGTTGGTCGAGGACCGCGTCCATCGCGGTGAACCGGTCCTCCCAGGTGCGCTCGTAGGCCTTGACCCAGTCGTGGATGGGCTTGAGCGCCGGTCCGTTGAGGCGATACAGCCGCCGGCGCCCGTCGTCGCGCACGTGCACCGCGCCGACCTCCCGCAGGACCCGCAGGTGCTTGGACACCTGCGGCTGCGTCAGCGCAAGTCCGTCGACGAGCTCGGTCACCGAGCGCTCCCCGCCCGCCAGCAGATCGAGGATCCGCCGGCGCTGGGGCTCGGCCACCGCGTTGAAGGCATCAGCCGTGGTCGCGGCGCGGGCCATGCGATAAATCATATTCCGATATCAGCATGTGTCAAGTGATGACACCATGTGCGTATGAGCGAGGCACGCCGCGTGGCGGTCGTCACCGGAGCCGGGTCGGGAATCGGGGCCGCTGTGGCCACGCGGCTGGTCGCCGACGGGTGGCGCGTGGCACTCGCCGGGAGGCGTGAGGCGGCCCTGGCCCAGACCGCGTCGACGGCGACCCCGGCCGACGGCGAGGCCCTCGTGGCGCCCACCGATGTCACCGACGCCGACGCCGTGCACGCACTGTTTGCCCGGGTGCGGGAGGTGTGGGGCCGGGTCGACCTGCTCTTCAACAACGCCGGGGTGTTCGGGACGCCCGCGCCGGTGGACGAGTTCGACCTCGATCAGTGGCGCGCGGTGGTGGACACCAACCTGAGCGGGTGCTTCTACTGCGCTCAGGAGGCCTTCCGTGCGATGAAGGCCCAGCAGCCCCAGGGCGGACGCATCATCAACAACGGCTCGATCTCCGCCGCGGTGCCACGCCCCAACGCCGTCGCCTACACGGCCACCAAGCACGCGATCACGGGCCTCACCCGCTCGATCGCGCTGGAGGGCCGCCCGTTTCAGATCGCCTGCGGGCAGATCGACATCGGCAACGCTGTCACCGAGCTCGCCGCTCAGCTGGGCAAAGGGACGCTGCAGGCCGACGGCAGCATCGCCGCCGAGCCGATGATGGACGTCGGCCACGCTGCCGACGCCGTGATCAACATGGCCAACCTTCCGCTCGACGCCAACGTGCTCTTCATGACGATCATGGCCACGGCCATGCCGTTCGTCGGCCGGGGCTAGTTCCCGTTCAGTCGGCCTGCCACACAGAGTCTTGATCGCTCTGTGTCGCGCGCCGCGGCTGCCGCGTGCTGCTCAGCCGATGCTGATCGTGCTCCCACCCTCGACAGCGAGGGGCACCGGCGCTGTGCCCAGAGGTGACGGGGTGGCCCGCGCCGGGAAGTCCACCTCGACCTCCAGTCCCCCGCCGGGCCGCGCCCGGACAGCGAGCTCGGCGTCGTGGGCGTCGGCGATGGCCGCCACGATCGACAGTCCGAGCCCGAGCCCGTCGCGGTGAGTTGTCCGGTCGGGGGAGAGGCGCTGGAAGGGCTGGACGAGCCGTTGGACCTCCTCTTCGGGGACCGCCGGTCCGGTGTTGGCGACGGTGAGCGTGGCGCGGCCGCCGGACCGCACCGTCACGTCCAGGCGGCCGGCGGGGACGTTGTGCCGGATCGCGTTGTCGACGAGGTTGGACACCAGGCGCGCCACCAGCCGTGCGTCGCCGGAGATCGTGGCCGGGGCGAGCGATGAGCGCATCGCGAGGCCGTGCGTGGCGGCCATCCCCTCCCGGGAGTCCACCACGGCGCCGGCCACCGCGCCCAGGTCAAACGTCTCCGCGCGTGCGATGCCACGCTGGCCCTGAGCCAGGGTCAGCAGCGCCTCGATGAGCTGCTCCTGCTGCTCTGACTCCTCCAGGATCTGCTCGCACGTGGCGCGGAATGTCGCGACTGTGGCCGTCGGATCGGAGAGGACCATCTCCAGCAGCGCCCGTACCGCGGTGAGCGGCGTCCGCAGCTCGTGCGACGCGTTGGCCACGAACCGGCGCTGCGCGTCGAAGGCTCCCTCCAGCCGGCCCAGCAGGCCGTCGATCGTGTCGGCCAGCTGGCGCAGCTCGTCGCGCGGGCCCTGCATGGCCAGGCGCCGGTTGAGGTTCTCCTCGGAGATCTCCTGGGCGGCGGCGGTGATCGTGCGCAGCGGCCGCAGGACCCGCCCGGCCACGACCCAGCCCAGCGCGGTTGAGATGAGCGCCATCACCGCGAGCGCGAGCGCGGACTCGATGATCAACTGGTGCATGTCGGCCACCCGCTGCGTGACGACGACGTCACCGAGGGCCTTCTGACCCTGCCGGGTGCGTAGCAGGTGCGCGATGGCGGGCGGCACCTGTTTGACGATCCGCTGGCTCGGTCTCACGGCCTGGAAATTCGGCGGCGTGGCCGGGCTGTGGAGCCCCTGACCCGGTCTCGCCAAGGAGAGGGTCGAGCGCTGCGGGAACACCACCGCGTTATCCACCAGCGTGTAGGTGATGGCCAACAGCGCTGCGCCCGAGACGAGGAACAGTCCGCCGTAGAGCAGCGTCAGCCGCCACCGGACGGTGGTCCTGGGGTGGCGCAGGCGCCGCGCGAGGCCGCTCAGCGGGCCCGGCGCGCTCACGACGCGTCACCCATGCGATAGCCCACCGGAGTCACCGTGGCGATCACCGGCGGGTCGCCGAGCTTGCCGCGCAGGCGGCTGACCGTCATCCGCACCGCGTTGGTGAACGGGTCGGTGGCGTCGTCCCACGCGTGCTCGAGGATCTGCTCGGTGGAGACGACGTCGCCCTCGGCGGCCATGAGCAGCTCGAGCACCGCGAACTCCTTCGGGCTGAGCAGCACGGGGCGCCCGCCGCGGCTCACCGTCCGCCGCGCCGAGTCCAGCTCCAGGTCCCCGTGCACGAGCGTCGGCGGGCGCACAGCGCGCGACCGGCGCGACAGCGCGCGGATGCGCGCCACGAGCTCGGCGAGGTGAAACGGCTTGGACAGGTAGTCGTCGGCGCCGAGGCCCAGGCCTTCGACACGGTCGGCGACGGTCGTCGCGGCGGTGAGCATGAGGACGCTGCCCGGCGCGCCGCCCGCCACCAGCGACCGGCACACCTCGTCGCCGTGGACGCCGGGGAGGTCTCGGTCGAGCACCACCACGTCATAGGCGGTCAGGGCGATGCGGTCAAGGGCCTCGCGACCGTCGAAGGCGAGGTCGACGGCCATGCCCTCCCGGCGCAGCACAGTGGCCACCGTCTCGGCGAGCCGCGCATGGTCCTCCACGACCAGGACCCTCATCCGTTGCTCCGCACGCGCTTCACCCGTTCGCCTCGTGGTGCGCCGGCGCGGTGAAGACCGCGCCGGCGTCTGCCCAGTGAGGATGCCGGATGCCACATAACAGCCGCATAACAGCGTTACAGCCGCGTTACCGGCGGGGTCGTACAACCTCGTCGGCACATGAAGATGCACACGGCGCACCGTCCAGGGGGTCACAGGCGCAGCGCAACCGTCCTGGAGTGGGCGGCGCGCCACCGGCGCGGCGGGCTGGCAGCGCTGGCCCTGTCGGTCGCTGCCGGTGCGGTCGTCGTGCTGGTGCTCGTCGCCGGGTCGCCGTCGCCGACGGGGGCGGCGGGCGCCGCCAAGACCCCGGCCGGGGCCGCCACCGTACGGCGGCGCAACCTGGTCCAGACAGACACCGAGGCGGGGACGCTCAGCTACGCCAAGCCCCAGACCGTGTACGACCGCCTCAGCGGGACGATCACGTGGCTGCCGGGCGTGGGCCAGGTGATCAAGCCCGGGGGAACGCTGTTCCGCGTCAACGGCGCGCCGGTGCTGCTCATGGACGGGGGCACGCCCGCCTACCGGGACCTGTCGTCCGCCGACAGTGACGGCCCCGACATCCTCGAGCTCAACCGCAACCTCGCCGCGTTGGGCTTCAACGCGAACGGGATCGTCGTCGACGACGAATGGCAGGAGGCCACGACGTTGGGCGTCGAGCTTCTGCAGGAGTCGCTGGGGGAGAGCCCGACGGGAAGCCTCTCCCTGGGCAAGGTCGTCTTCCTGCCGGGGCCGCAGCTCGTCTCCACGGTGGACGGCACCGTCGGCGACACCGCCAACGGGGGCGGCACCGGGACCCCCGCCTCGGCCACCGTCGACCCGCCGGCCCCGCAGTTCGTGAGCCTGACCACCCCGGGGGCGTCCCTGACCACCACGACCGGCGACGCCGTCGACCACCACGAGTCCGACGTCGCCAACCACCAGCGGGACCACGCCGTCCCCCAAGCGTCACAAACACAAGCAGCGGCACGGCGCCTCTCAGACCCCGTCCCTGGCGGCGCTCCTCGCGCTGCTCAAGGCCAGAGCGCGCAGCTCAAGGCTGAGACCGAGCAACTGAAGGCCGCCGCGGGCAAGAGCGCCAACAGCGGCGTGCCGTCCAAGTCCGCCTCGTCGGGGGGCGGCGCCATAGTGGTGGCAGCAGCGGCGGGGGTGGCGGCGGCGGTGGCAGTGGCGGCAGTGGTCCGGCAGCGGCGGCAGTGGTGGCAGCGGCGGCGGGAGCGCGGGCGGCAGCACCGGCGGTGCCGGGACCGCGGTCCTGGAGACGACGTCGACCCACCTCGTCGTCACCGTCGACCTCGACGCCTCGCTTCAGAGCGAGGCCAAGGTGGGCGAGCGAGTGAGCGTCCAGCTCCCGGCGGGCAAGACCGTGAACGGGAAGGTCACCGCGGTCAGCCCGGTGGCCGAGAACCCGAGCTCCGGCGACAACAGCGCCGGCGGGGCCGGCGGCGGCGGTGGCGGGCGGCGGCGGCGGTGCGGGCGGCGGCGGCGGGAGCGGCTCGGGATCCTCGTCGACGATCCCGGTGACGATCACGCTCCTGGGCCACGACAAGGGCGCCGGGCTCGACGAGGCCGCGGTGAGCGTGAACTTCGCCCAGCAGCGCGCCCGGCAACGTCCTGTCGGTTCCCGTCACCGCGCTGGTCGCGGTCTCGGGCGGCAACTACGACCGTCCAGGAGGCGGCGGCGCCGCACACCCTGATCCCGGTCACCGTCGGGCTGTTCGCCGCCGGCTACGTGCAGGTCTCCGGCGCGGGCATGCATCCCGGACTCCAGGTCACGGACTCCCAGGGATGAGCGCAGCGCTCGCCCTGGACGAGGTGGTCAAGGAGTACCCCGGCGGGGTGGCCGCGCTGCGCGGCGTGACCATCGACATCGCGGCCGGCGATCAGGTGGCTGTGGTGGGCCCGTCGGGCTCGGGCAAGACGACGCTGCTCACCATCCTCGGGACCCTGGAGCGGCCCAGCCGCGGCGACGTGCGCGTCGCCGGCGTCGAGGTCACGACGGCGTCGGACCGCCGGCTCGCCGGGCTGCGCGCGCACGAGATCGGCTTCGTGTTTCAGAGCTTTCACCTACAGGAGTGGATGACGGCGGTCGACAACGTCGCCAACGGCATGCTCTACACGGGCGCTGCGCAGCCGCGACCGGCGCGAGGCGGCGCGCGCCGCGCTGACGCGGGTGGGTCTCGGACACCGGCTCGACCACCGCCCGGGGCAGCTCTCGGGCGGCGAGCGCCAGCGGGTGGCCATCGCGCGGGCGCTGGCCAAGCGGCCGGTGATCATCCTCGCCGACGAGCCGACCGGCAACCTGGACTCCAACTCCGGCGCCGAGGTCGTGGCGCTCCTGCACGACCTGGCCTCCGAGGGCGCGACGCTCGTGCTGATCACCCACGACCCGGGCATCGCCGCCACCTTTGAGCGGCGCGTCCAGATGCGCGACGGCGAGATCGTCTCCGACGAGCGGCGATGACAGCCTCGCCGCCCCCGCGCCGCCGCCACCGCCCGCCGCCCCGGCCGGACGCGCCGGGCCTGCAGGCGGCGCGGCTGCCCCCGCGCGAGCTGTTCGGGGCGGCGCTCCAGGGTCTGCGCACGCGCCGGCTGCGGGCAGCGCTGTCGGCGCTGGGGATCGCCATCGGCATCGGTGCGATGGTCGCCGTCGTCGGCGTGTCGGCCTCCAGCCAGGCCCAGCTCCTGGCCGAGATCGACGCGCTGGGCACCAACCTGCTCACCGTCACGCCCGGGCACGACGTTCGCGGGCAACAACGAGATCCTGCCCGCCACCTCGGTGCCGATGGTGGCCGGCATGCACAACGTCGACAGCGACGTGGCCGTCTACCAGGTCTCGGGCGCCACCGTGCTGCGCAGCCCGTACGTGCCCGCGCAGGAGACCGGGGGCATCGGCGTCGACGCGGCCGGCGAGAACCTGCCCCAGGTGATGGGCGTCGTCGCTGGCCGCGGGCCACTTCCTGGACGCGGTGAGCGCGCGCTACCCCGAGGTGGTGCTCGGCGCCCAGGCGGCCAGCGTCCTGCAGATCGAGTCGGTCGGCGGTCACGTCGAGGTCTACCTCGGGGACACGTGGTTCACCGTGGTCGGGATCCTGAAGCCGGTGCTGCTGGACTCCACCCTGGACTCCACCGCGTTCATCTCCCTGCCCGGTCGCCGAACGCCTGTTCCAGGTGGCGCCCAACCCGTCGGAGATCTACCTGCGCGCCAACGTCAACGACGTGCCCGCCGTGGCCAACCTGGTGGCGCCGACCGCCGATCCCCAGAACGCCTCGGGCGTCGACGTCAGCCGCCCATCGGACGCGCTCGAGGCCCGCGCCGCCGCCAAGGGCCAGTTCACCACGCTGCTGCTGGGGCTCGGCGCCGTGGCGCTGCTCGTCGGCGCCATCGGGATCGCCAACATCATGGTCATCTCGGTGCTCGAGCGCCGCGGCGAGATCGGCCTGCGCCGCGCGCTGGGCGCCACCCGGCGCCACGTCAGCCTCCAGTTCCTCACCGAGTCCGCGCTGCTGGCCGCGCTGGGGAGCGTCGTCGGCCTCGGCCTGGGGGCCGGCGCCACCGAGGTCTACTCGCTGGCCCAGAAGGAGCCGTTCGTCGTGCCGCTGTACGCGCTGATCGCCGCGCCCGCGAGCGGGTTGATCATCGGCGCGCTGGCCGGTCTGTACCCGGCGGGCAAGGCGGCGCGGCTGAGCCCGACCGAGGCGCTGCGCGCCTAGGTCTGCCGTCTCTGTGTCCGGACCGCGCGCGGTCCGCCACTCCGATGGTTAGAACGCACGGCTGGCGTGCACTTTTCCATCAGCGTCGCGCACGCGGCGCCCGAACCCACCCCTCCTGAGCCGCAGCTCGCACCCTGGCCGACGCCGCATACCCCGGGCACCGCGAGCCCCAGAGACCGAGCAGAGGGCCGCCGAGCAGAGGGCCCGCCCCGCGCATCCATGCGAACAGCAGGGCCCTCCGGAGAGGAGCTCGGACTACACCTGGTGTCCTGAGTCGCTAATTCGGTGGCAGCCTCGCGGCGTCTGGACGCGCCTGGACCGGACGCGGCGAACACGCCGGACCACCAGTACGACTTAGTTCGCCGCCCCCGCCCAGCCACGCCAAGCCACTCGCGACGCTGCTCACGAATTTACCCCTCAGGCCACTAGTTGCTGGGCACCCCCGACGTCGGCGGCGCCGCCTGCGGCGTCGTGTACGGGGTGATCGGCGAGCTCGCGTCCGGCGACGTCGTCAACGGCCCGCCAAACAGGACGATCTTGCCGCCCTGGATCTTGCCCATCTCGGCGCCACCGAACCCGCCGTGCTGAGTGCCGTTGTAGCGGTAGGGGACCAGGCCGGGGCCGGTCCACTTGCCGCCCTCCTTGGAGACGGCGTTGACCAGATCGGCGCGGGTGAGGTTCTTGCCCGCCGCCTTGAGCGCCTGCACGAGGGTGTAGGCATTGGCCATCCCATACTCGACGTTGCCGTCGAACGGCACCTTGGGGTCGTACTGGGCGTGGATCTTCTGGAACAGCTTGATCCACGGGTTGGACACGTCGGTGTTGGACGGCAGGTAGCCGTCGCTGATGGCGCCCTCGATCAGTGCCGTCCCTGACACCTTGCCCTTGGACACGGACTTGAGCAGGCTGCCCACGGTGGTCGGGTCGATGCCGACGTTGGAGACGACCAACTGGGGCTTGAAGCCCAGGGTGAACGAGGTCAGCTGCGCGATGGCGGTGTAGATGGGGACGGTGAAGTCCACCATCACGGTCGCCTTGGCCGCCTTGATCGCGGTCACCTGCGGGGCCAGCGTGGTGGTGCCCGACTGGTAGGGCTCCTTGGCCACGATCGAGCCGGCGGGCACCTCGTCCTCGATGCCCTGCAGGCCGCCCTTGCCGAAGTCGTCGTCCTGGTAGAGGACGCCGATCTTGGCGCTGGCGAAGTGCTGCTTGAGGTACTGGCCCAGGATCTTGCCCTCGATCGTGTAGTTGGGCTGCCAGCCGAACGTCTGTGGCTGCGAGCCGCCGTTGTCCCAGCAGGGGCAGCCGGAGGCCACGAACATGTCAGGCACCTTGGACGCGTTGAGGAAGCTGACCACCTTGGTGTGCGTCGGGGTGCCGAGGCCCTCGAAGATCCCGAACACCTTGTTCTGGAGCACGAGCTGGTGCACCACGTTGACGGTGTTGGTGGGGTTGTAGGCGTCGTCCTTGATGATCAGGTGGATCTTGCGCCCGTACACCCCGCCGTGCGCGTTGACGTAATTGAAGAACGCCTGGGATGCGGGGGCGATCTCGTCATAGCCCGGCGCTGCCGGACCCGTCAGCGGCTGATGGGTGCCGAACGTGATGCTGGTGTCGGTGACTCCCGGGGCGCTGGAACCTCCGCTGCTGCTCGACGATCCGCAGCCGACGGCCACCACGGCCAGGCCTGCGGTCACCGCGGCGGCGATCAGCCGCCGGCGTTTGACAGCTCCCATCTCACTCCTCCTCCACTTGTGGGTGACCTTCCGCCGGCGCCCCAGAAGCGGGCCTTTAGCCGGCTGCTCGAGCCCACCGGGAGGGCTCGAGGCAATTCGATACGTTTTCCCTTGTGCGTTTCAAATACTAAGGTGAGGGCATGAGCGCTGCAACCGAGTCCCGTCAGCCTCGCCGTGGGCGTCCCGCCACGGCCAGCCGCGACGACGTGCTCGCCGCCGCCCGCGCTCAGTTCATGGGCGGAGACCGGGTGGATCTCACCATCGTCGCCCGGGACCTGGGGCTGGGACGCGCCACCATCTACCGCTGGTTCGGCTCGCGTGAGCGGCTGGTCTCGGAGGTCATCGCCGACGAGTCCGAGGTGCTCATCCGCGGCCACCGCCGCGACGTCCGCCGCCGCGGCGTGCAGGGCCTGCTCGAGGTCTTTGACCGGATCAACCGCAGCCTGGCGCGCTCGATGCCGCTGCGACGCTTTGTCGAGCAGGAGGGTGCCGCGGCCCTGCGCCTGCTCACCTCGAGCACGGGCGCCGTGCAATGCCGCGGCGTCGCGCTCATCACCGAGATGATCGAGGCCGAGGTCGCCGCCGGCCGCTTCGATCCGCCCGCCGATCCCGAGACCCTCGCCTACGCCATCGTCCGCCTGTGCGAGGCGTTTCTCTACAACGACGCCGCGTTCGGGATCCGGGGCGATCACGAGCGGCTCCGAGCGGTCCAGGCAGCACTGCTCGGAGTCCCCCACGCCGCGCCCCCGAAGCGCCGACGCCAGGCCACGCGCACCGCCCGTTCAGCCTGAGCCCCGGGCCGCGCCGAGGCGGCCGCTGCGGAGGCGGCCGCTGCGCAGGCGGCCGAAGATCGCACGCAGGCCCCCCTGGATCCCGCTCGGCCACACGATCATGGCCGCGATGAGCACGATCCCGTAGATCGCCAGCGGCAGGTTGGCCGAGACCTTGGTCGACAGCGAGAAGGAGTGCGCGAGGTCGGTGGTCCAGTTGGGCAGCAGGGTGAGCAGCGCAGCGCCCCACACCGCGCCCACCAATGACCCCAGCCCCCCCAACACCACGCCCGTCAAGAGTGACAGTGACAGCTGCAACGGGAACGCTCCGGGCTGCGCCAGCTGCAACACCACCGCCAGCAACGCGCCCCCCAGCCCGGCGCACCCCGCCGAGAGGATGAACGCCGTCGTCTGCGTGCGCCCCACCGACAGTCCGCACAGCGAGGCGGCGATCTCGTCGTCGCGCACGGCGCGGAATGAGCGACCGACGCCGCTGGCCATGACGTTGTAGAGCACGAACAGCACCACCACCGCCCCGGCGCCGGCGATCCACGCCTCCCAGCGCTCGAGCGGGAAGTCGGCGCCCAGCCAGGACGGCGGTATCGGTGGGTTGATGGTGAGCCCGTTCTCGCCGCCCAACAGGACCGGGAACTTGTCGGCCAGCGCCGGCAGCCCCACCGCGAAGGCGAGTGTCGCACCGGCCAGGTACGGGCCGCGCAGCCGGCTGGCGGCCGCTCCCACCGGAATCCCCACAATCACGCTGACCGCCACCGCGGCCACGATGGCCGGCAGCAGCGCCCATCCCTCGTTGCCGATGAGCAGCGCCACGGTGTAGGCGCCCACCGCCATCAGCGCGCCGTGCCCCAGCGAGATCTGGCCGCTCTGCCCGGCCAGCACGGTGAGCCCGGCGAGCGCGGCGAAATAGTAGGCGCCGGTGGCCAGCTGCAGATCGTTGTACGCGCTGATGACGTCAGACACCACCACTACCAGCACCGCGGCCAGGACGGCCCAGGCCAGTGAGCGGGCGAGCGTGCTGCGCACAAACACGCCGCGCACCGCGCTCACGCCTCCCCCACGCAGACGCACCGCGGTCATACGCGCCGCTCCGCGCTTGCCGCGAACAGCCCGCTGGGACGGAGCATCAACACCGCCACCAGGATGACCAGCGCGGCCAGCGGGACCAGGGAGGACCCCGCGTACCCCGACACGTAGGAGAGCGCGACCCCAAGGGTCAGCCCGCCGATGACCGCGCCCGGTGGGCTGTCCAGGCCGCCGAGCACGGCGGCCACGAAGCCGCTGATGAGGATGGGGTCAAAGCTGTTGGGGCCCAGGAAGACCGAGGGGGCGACGAGCACGCCGGCCAGTGCGCCCGCCACCGCCGCCAGCGCCCAGCCGACGGTGAACATCCGCGCCACCCGCACCCCGAGCAGGCGCGCCACCTCGGGCGCGAAGGCCGAAGCGCGCATCTGCAGCCCCAGTGCGGTGAGCCGGAACAGCGCGGCGAGCGCCACGGCCACTCCGATGACCACCAGGACGATGAACGTGTCATTGGGCGTGAAGAGCAGGCGGGTGCCGCCGACCTCGTACCCACGCAGCGAGAACGCCGGCGGGAACGAGCGCGGCGTGTTGCCCCAGATCATCCCGGCGGCGGCCACCAGCAGGGTGTAGAGCCCCAGCGTCAAGATGACCGCGTTCAAGGGCGGCGCGGACTCCACCGGTCGGATCAGCACGCGCTCGACCAGCGCCCCGAAGAGCAGCCCGGCCACGAGGGCCGCGGCGAACCCCAGCCAATACGAGCCCGACGACGAGATGATCGCCGAGGCGATGAACGTGGTGATCATCAGCATGGCGCCCTGGGCGAAGTTGACGATCCGGGTGGCGCGCCAGATGAGGACCAGGGCCAGCGCCACCGCCGCATACACCGCGCCGTCGGAGATGCCGCTCAGGGTGAGGTCGATGAACTTGGTCACGTGTGCTCCGGTGGCTAGAACCCCAGGTAGGCGTGGCGCAGTTGCTCGTCGGCGGCGAGCTCTGAGGGCTCGCGGTCGGCGACCACGCGCCCCAGGTTGAGCACGATCCCGCGGTTGGCGATCGACAGGGCGCTGCGGGCGTTCTGCTCCACCAGCAGCACCGCGAGACCGAGGTTGTCGGCCAGGGACCGGATCATCGCCATGATCTGGGCGACGATCACGGGGGCCAGGCCCAGCGACGGCTCGTCGAGCAGCAGCACCTGGGGGCGGCCCATCAGCGCCCGGCCGATCGACAGCATCTGGCGCTCGCCGCCCGACAGCCGCGAGGCGGGCTGGTGCTCGCGTTCGCCCAGGCGCGGGAACAACTCGTAGATCTCGCTCACCGGCGCCGCCGCGCGGCGGCGCCACAGACCGCCCAGGCGCAGGTTCTCCTCCACGGTGAGCTCGGCGATGACGCCACGCCCCTCGGGGACGTGGGCCACCCCGCGGCGCACGATCTCCTCGACGGCCATCCCGGTGATGTCGACGCCGTCGACCGTCACCCGGCCTGACCGCGGGGCCACGAGCCCGGTGATGGTCCGCAGCAGCGAGGTCTTGCCCGCGCCGTTGGCCCCCAGCACCGCGGTGACGGTGCCCTCCGGCGCCGTCAGCGACACCGCGTCGACGGCGCGCACCGGGCCGTAGTCGGTGGTGAGCTCCTCAACGCTGAGCATCGGCCGTCTCGCTCGCCACCGTCGTGTTGGCCTGCTCCGCGTCGCGCCCCAGGTAGGCCTCCAGCACCTGCGGGTCCTGGCGTACGGTCGCGGGGTCGCCCGCCGCGATCACGCGCCCGAAGTCCAGGACCACCATCCGGTCACACACGGAGGTGACGAGGTCCATGTGGTGGTCGACCAGCATCACCGCGATCGAGCTGCCCAGGGCGCGGATGGTGTCGGCCAGCGCTCCCATCTCATCGCTGTCCAGGCCGCCGGCCGGCTCGTCGAGGAGCAGCAGGTCGGGCTCGCACGCCAGCGCCCGGGCCAGTGCCACCCGCTTCTGCGCCGCGTAGGGCAGTTGGCCCGGCCGGGACTCGGCCATGTCGGCGCAGCCCACCCGGTCCAGGGCCGCCAGCGCCCGGTCGCTCAGCGCGCGCTCGTCACGGTCGCCGCGTGGGCGTCCCAACATGGCGCCCACGATGCCGGCGCGGCGGAAGCGCTGCGCCCCCACCATCACGTTCTCACGGACGGTGAGCTGGGGGAAGAGGCCGACGCCCTGCAGCGTCCGGGCGATTCCCAGCGAGGCCAGCCGCTGCGGGCGGATCCCATCCAGCGACTCCCCGCGCCAGCGCATGACGCCCGAGTCCGGCTTCACGAAGCCGCAGATCACGTTGAACAGCGTCGTCTTGCCCGCGCCGTTGGGGCCGATGATCCCCAGGACCTCCTCTTGGCAGGCCTCGAGCGAGACGCCGTCCAGGGCGGTGATCCCGCCAAAGGACACGGAGATCTCGCTCACCGAGAGCTTGCCGCTGGTCTCCTCCTCCTCCGGCACGGGGGGCAAGCTAGCGCAGGGCGGCGACGATGCCAATAGTGATACACGGCATGCTGTGAGTTCTTAATAAAACACGACCCGCACCCACCCATGCGCCGCTACCCGACACGTCACGCCCCGCCGGCCGCCTCTACAGCACCGGCTCGGAGTCGCGGTACAGCGGCTGCACGCCGGCCACCGCGAGCATCTCGCAGTAGCCGATCACGTAGTCGCGCGGGCGCTCCATCGGCTCGGCGTGCTTCGGGGTCAGGCAGTAGGTGCGCTCGGCGAGGTGCGGGCCCTGCCAGCCGTGCAGGAGGTTGGCGGCGGTGGCGCCGCGCAGCATGGCGCGGATGTCGCGGTCGATCATGGCGTGGGAGGGGTCGGGGATATTCCCCCCGTTCTTCCCGATGGCAGACGCGTTCACACACCTGCGCGACAATTCTCACCGTGACCGGACTGCCCCTGCTTCTCGCCAGACACGGGCAGACCGCCGACAACGCCAACGGCCTCATCCTGGGACGGCGCGACCCACCCCTCTCTGACCTCGGCGTCCAGCAGGCGGCGGGGCTCGCCGTCCACGCCCGGGCCCGCGGCGTCGTCGCCATCTGGTGCTCGCCGCTGCTGCGCGCCCGCCAGACGGCGTCGGTGATCGGGCAGGCCATCGGAGTGGAGGCGGCCGTGCTCGACGACCTCATCGAGTCCGCGCGCGGCGACTGGGAGGGGGTCCCGCAGACCGTGCTGGCTGTCCGCGAGCCGGAGCTGTTCGCCGCCTTCGAGGCCGGCGACCCGGACTTCGTCTTCCCCGGCGGGGAGTCGATCCGCTCTCAGGTGCTGCGGACCCGCCACGCGCTGAGCCGCGTCGCGCAGGGGCCCCAGCCCGCGCTCGTGGTCGCGCACGCGGGCACGATCCGCGCGGCGCTCATCGCCACCGGCCAGCCGGTCCCGCCCGAGCGTGCACTGATCAACGGAGAGACGGTCGCCCTGGACTGGGGCCAGGACGACCGCCCAAGTTGACGGCTGCCGTCAAGCCGTGACGGCAGCCGCTGCGCCTGACGTCTAGAAGATGCGGACCGCCACCTCGGCGGGCGCGTCGAACAGCTCGTTGAGCTCGTCGTCGAGCTTGACCAGCGTCAGCGACGCGCCGGCCATGTCCAGCGAGGTGCAGTACTCGCCGACGTAGCTGCGCGTGACGTTGATGCCCCGCTGGGCGAGCTGGTCATGCGCGCGCCCGTAGAGGATGTAGAGCTCGGAGATCGGCGTGCCGCCGAGCCCGTTGATCATCAGCGCGACGTCGTCGCCCGAGCTGTAGGGCAGGTCGGAGGCGACGGCCTCCAGCAGCTCGTCGACGATCGCGTCGGCGTTGGCCAGCTTCTCGCGGCGACGGCCCGGCTCGCCGTGGATGCCGACGCCCATCTCCATCTCGTCGTCGCCGAGGTCGAACAGCGGCGAGCCCTTGGCCGGCGGCGTGCACGACGTGAGCGCCATGCCCATCGTGCGGGTGACCGAGTTCACGCGCTCGCCGAGCTTGACCAGCTCGTCGAGCTCCGCGCCCTTCTCCGAGGCGGCGCCGACCGCCTTGATGACGAAGAAGTTGCCGGCCACGCCGCGGCGGCCGACGGTGTAGGTCGAGTCCTTCACGGCCACGTCGTCGTCGACGATGATCGTCGCGATCTTGATGTCCTCGGCCTCGGCCAGCTCGCGGCCCATGTCGAAGGCCATGCGATCGCCGGTGTAGTTGTTGATGATGTGCAGGACGCCCTTGGGGCTGGCCATCAGCTTCGTCGTCTCGTACACGTAGTCCGACGGCGGCGCCGCGAACACGTCGCCCGGGCAGGCGGCGTCGAGCATGCCCTTGCCCACGACCATCACGTGCGCCGGCTCGTGGCCCGAGCCTGACCCCTGGACGATCGACACCTTGTTCTCGTTCGGGGCGTCCGCGCGCATGATGAGGTTGTACTCCGGTACGTACTTGAGCTTGCCGGGGTTGGCGAGCTGGATCCCCTTGAGCATCTCGGGGACGAACTGCTGCGGGTCGTTGACGAACTTCTTCACTGTCATCTCCTCTCGAATGACCTGCCCGGTTTCCACGCGTGGGCCAAGTGCCCCGCGTGCCCCTTCCCCTCGCTACGTGACCGCGTCAGGCCAGTTCCAGCTCGGCCTCCTGCCAGGCCTTGCTCACGGCCTCGAACATCACCGCGATGCCGACCGCTCCGGCGTCCACCGAGTCGCGGCTGCGCTCGCCCGTGTAGGACGCGCGGCCGCGCTGGGCGAGCATGCCCTTGGTCGCCTCGGCGCTCTGCGCGCGCCTGTACGGCCGCCTTCTCGATGCGCCGTGCGGCGCGCCCCGTTGGGCAGCGCCGCCTCGAGCACGTCGACGGCGGGCACCAGCGCGTCGAGCAGCGTCTTGTCGCCCAGGTCGGTGTTGCCGCGCTGCTTGATCCCCTCGATCGCGGCGCGGAAGGCGGCGATGACCTCCTCGCCGGTCGGGCTGCGGCTTGTCGGCCAGCGCGCCGCCGGCGCGCAGGAACGCGGTGCCCCAGATCGGCCCCGAGGTCCCGCCGATCCGCTTGGTCAGCACGATCGCGGTCTTCTTGAGCAGGCCGCCGACGTCGGCGTACTCCATCGCCGTCCCAGTCGATGAGACGACGATCTCGAAGCCGCGCGCCAGCGAGTAGCCGAAGTCCCCGTCGCCGACCACCGCGTCGAGCTCGCAGAAGTACGTCTCGTTGTCGACGGCCGTCTGGGCGATCGTCCGCACGACGAGCTCGCCCCGGCTCAGCGCCGTGTCGCTCATACAGCCTCCTTGTCCGGTATGGGTTGGGTCCGGCACGCCTCGAGGTCGGCCAGCGTGACCAGGTCGCCGGGCGCCGCGCCGCCGCGGTTGGCCAGCACGACCGCCGGCTCGCCGGGGTCGCCGAGGCTGGTGACCACCAGCACCGCCTCGCTCATGTCCTCCTCGGCGGTGTAGCTGGAGACGGTGACCACGCAGCGCAGCCCCGCGCCGACCGCGGCCAGCAGGCCGTTGCGCGAGTCCTCGACGACGATCGCGTCGCCGCGGCCGATCCCCAGCTCGTCGAGGGCCAGGTCGTAGATGGCGGGGTCGGGCTTCTTGGCGGGCACGACGTCGCCGGCGAACACGGCGAAGCGCGACGCGTGCTCGGCGCCGACCGCGTGCTCGAGCACGGCGCGCACCGACTCCTCGGCCGAGGTCGAGGCCACCGCCAGCGTCCACCCGGCGTCGATCGCCTCGCTCGACGATCCGGGCGATGCCGGGGCGGCCGGGCAGCCGTCCGGCGCGGACCATCTCCTTGTAGCGCGCGGTCTTGCGCTTGTGCCAGTCGGCCAGCAGCTCCTTCTGGCCCTCGGGGTCGGCGGGCAGGCCGTTGGCGGCGACGAACTCGGCGGTGAGCAGCGAGGCCATCCGCTCCTTGCCGCCGCCGATCCTGAGCTTCTCGGCGTACTCGTCGACTCGACCACTGCACCGGCAGCGCCGACCTCGGCGAACGTCTCGTTGAACGCCGGCGCGGTGGCCGTCGCGCTCGGTGTCGGCCAGGACGCCGTCGCAGTCGAAGATCAGCGCGGGCACCGCGGTCTAACCGGCCGACGCGGAGAGGGCGCCGGCGCGCCCGGCGGAGCCGAACATGCCGATGTGGTGCTTGGCCATCTCCTGCACCGCTGTCGCGCACGTGCTTGAGCATGCGACGGCGGATCGTGCTTGCCGGGGTTGGCGTCGAGGTACTCGCGGTGGGCGTCGACGAAGGCGATCTTCAGCGCGGTGGAGATGTTGACCTTGGCGCAGCCGCGCGCGATGAGGTCGGAGAACTGGTCGGCGGTCAGCCCGGTGCCGCCGTGCAGCACCATCGGGATCGGGTGCAGCTCGACGATCTCGGTGACGCGCTCGGGCATGCAGCTCCGGGCGTGCCCTTGTACAGGCCGTGCGCGGTCCCGATCGCCGGGGCGAAGGAGTACACGCCGGTGTGCTCGATGAACTGCGCCGAGACCTCGACGGGGTGGACGTCGCCCGGCCTCGTCGGAGCCGACGCCGTCCTCGACGCCGAGCACGCTCTCGATCTCGCCCTCGACCTGCGCGCCGTGGCGGTCGGCCTCGGCCACCACCTCGATCGTCTGGCGCGTGTTCTCGGCGACGTCGAGCTCGGAGCCGTCGAAGAGGACCGAGTTCCAGCCGGCGTCCAGGCAGGTGCGTGATCCACTCGCGGTCGGGGCAGTGGTCGAGGTGCAGCGTCACCGGCACCGGCACCTCGTCGGCGCGCGCGCGCCACATGCTGTACAGCGGCCTGGGCGCCGATCGACTTCACCGTCTTGAGCGAGGTCTGCACGATCAGCGGCGCGTCCAGCTCGGTGGCGGCGGCCAGCACCGCCTCGAGCGTGAGGTCGTCGACGATGTTGATCGCCGCCACGCCGTACCGGTCGGCGAACGCCGGATCGAGGATCTGGCGGATTGGCACAACCGGCATCAGACAACCTCCTTCTTGGCCCCGACCGCCACCCCGGTATGGATGCGGCCCGCCAGCCAGGTCGCTGCAGACAATTTACCGCTCAAACGTTTATCGCTCAAGGATCTACGGCCCCCGGCGGCGCGAAAAGTCCGGTGGACGTGCGCGGATTGGCGATGCCGCGGTTTATGGGGTCTAGACCCCATTGGCCGCCATCAGCGCGACGGATAGCTTGCCCGGTGCAGACCACATCGCTCGGGGCGCGGTGCGGGGACCGGGGGTGGGGGCCGCGCGCGTCACCCCGCGCGCGGCCCCCGTTAGCGTCACCGCATCGGCGGCAGCGCCCCGAGCGCTGTGGCTGCCACGTGAGACCGGTCTATGGCTCAACGAGACCCTGCCGGATCGCGTAGCGCGTGAGCTGGACGCGATCGTGCATGCCCAGCTTCTCCAGGATGTTGGCCCGGTGGCGGTCGACCGTCTTCTCGCTGATGACGAGCGCGTCGGCGATCTGCCGGGTGCTGTAGCTCTCGGCGATGAGCTTGACCACCTCCTGCTCGCGCGGGGTGAGCGGGTCGGCGCGGACGGGCTCGTTGTCGCGCGCCTGGCGCAGGTAGTCGCGGATGAGCGAGGTCATCGCCCCCGGGTACAGAAAGGACTCGCCCCGCATGGCCGCCCGACAGGCCTCCACCAGATCGCGGTCGGCCGCGGTCTTGAGCACATATCCGGCCGCCCCGGCCTTGAGCGCCTCGTACAGGTAGCGCTCGTTCTCGTACATCGAGAGGATCAGCGACCGCAGCTCGGGGCGGCGCTGGTGCAGCTCGGCCACCGCCTGCAGCCCGGTCATGCGCGGCATCGAGATGTCGATGATGGCCAGGTCGATGTGGTCGGCGAGGGCCAGCTGGATCGCCTCCGCGCCGTCGCCGGCCTCGGCGACGACCTCCAGGTCGGGTTCGGCGTCGAGCACGAGCTTGAGCCCGCGGCGCACGAGCGCGTGGTCGTCGGCCAGGAGGATCCGTGTCTTGAGCGGGGTCATGCGTGGGCCTCGGCGGCGACGCCCTCCACGCGCAGCGTGACCGCACAGCCGACGCCGTCCTCGTTGGGCCCGACATCGAGGGTGGCGCCGATGAGCGCCGCGCGCTCGCGCATGCCGCGGATCCCCGTTCCGGGTTCGCCGCCGGTGCCCAGGCCGCGCCCGCGATCGGACACGGTGACTGTCAGCCCGTCACTGCCCGCGCTCAGGCGCAGGTCGGCGTGCTCGGCGCCGGAGTGGCGCGCGACGTTGGTCAGCGCCTCCTGGGCGACGCGGTAGACGACCAGCTCCTCCTCGCGGCCCAGGTCGGGCAGCTCCTCGTCAAAGCGCTGAGTGACGTCGATGCCGGTCCGCTGGGCAAAGCGCTCGCACAGCACCGCCAGGGCGCTGACCAGCCCGAGGTCGTCGAGCGCCTCGGGGCGCAGCTCCAGCGCGATCCGCCGCACGTCCTCCAGGCTGGCGCGCACGGCCTCCTGGATGTCCTCGACATCGGTGCGCAGCGGCTCGTCGGACAGGCTGCGCACCCGCGCGAGGCCGAGCAGCACGGCGGTCAGCTCCTGCCCGACCTGGTCGTGGAGCTCCAGCGCGATCCGCAGCCGCTCGGACTCCTGGGCCTCGAGCACACGGCCCGTGGCCTCGCGGCGCTCGGTCTCCAGACGGGCCAGCATCTCGTTGAAGGTGAGCGCCAGCTCACCGGCCTCCGAGGTGGCACTGGCGCCGGGCATGCGGGCGCCCGGCCGGGTCAGGTCGACGCGGCGGGCCAGCGAGGTGAGCGTCTCCAGGGGGCGGACGATCCGCCGCAACAGGGTGAGATTGACCAGCCCCACCAGCACCAACGAGGCGGTGAGAACCACCGCCTCGTCGAGGGCAAAGGAGGAGAACTTGCGCGGGGCCAGGACGACGAGCGTCACCGCCACCGTGGCCACCAGGACCAAGGCGTTGATGCCCGCGACCCTATAGACGAGGGGCACGTACCTTCTCCGGTGGTGTGGTTCGCTCACAGCGCGTCGAGTATTGAGTCAATCCAGCCTCTCGAGCTTACGCAGCATCGCCCATTGGCGGGTTTCGATCTCGGTGACGGCGACGTGCAGGGTGCGCGCGATCTCGTCGCGGCCGATGCCGGCCAACAGCAAACCGAAGATGGCCTGCTCCAGGGAGTCAAACCGTCGGCGCAGGCTGTCGGCCAGGGTGGGGGCCACCGGCGGCAACCGGCTCCGGCCCATCGCGGCGCGCCGTATCGCGGTGTAGAGGTCGGAGCCCAGCGCCGATTTGCTCAGCAGCCCGTCGGCCTCGGCGACCACGCAGGCCGCGGCCAGCATGTAGTCCGAGAAGGCCGAGTAGATGAGGACCGCCGGCGGCTGCGGAAGCCGCTTGAGCTTGCGGCTCAACCACAGGCCGGAGTGGCCGGGCAGCTGATAGTCGACGATGGCGACGTCAAGCGTCACCTGCTCGGCGCGCTCGGCGGCCGCCTCGGCGCTGTCGAGGGCGTCAACGACGTCGAAGCCGGGTTCGGATGCGAGCAGGCCGCGCAGACCGGCCAGGATCGCGGGGTGGTCGTCGACGACCAGACACCGGATCGGGGACTGTGCGGTCTCGCCCGCGCCGGCGCCGTTTCGACTCACGACCGGCTGCTGAACGCGGGTAACCATTTTTGGGGTCCTTCCGTGACGTGGGTGTCGCCAGAGGTTGCTGCGACGGGCACGGACTCGCAATGGGGCCGATCCCCCATCTCCCGCCAACGTATTTACACAGTCTGATTGTGTAAAATGGCGGCCATGGCCTACGTGATCAACGAGCCCTGTATCGGCCTCAAGGACAACTCGTGCATCGAGGTGTGCCCGGTGGACTGCATCCACCCGACCCCCGACGAGTCTGACTGGGGCGCCCACGAGCAGCTCTACATCGATCCCGACGAGTGCATCGACTGCGACGCCTGCGTCGAGGCCTGCCCGGTCGACGCCATCACCCCGGAGGACCAGGTCCCCGAGGAGTGGCAGCGGTTCATCGAGATCAACGCCGCCTACTTCCGCAACCGCGGCACGTAAGAAATCTGCGCCGGGCGCAGCTAAAGGGGTGTGCGTACCGGAAACACCCCTCCGCCCAACTCCGCGGGAGACTCCACGAGCGATCATGAGCGCTGGGTACGGTGGCGCGAGGGCCGCCTGCGCAGCGCCGGATTCGGTGCCGACCTGGCGGACGTGCTCGCCCACTCCAAGCAGGTCGACCTGCACGAGCTGCTCAAGCTGGTCGACCGCGGATGTCCCCCGCATCTGGCCGCGCGGATCCTGGCGCCGCTCGATGCGCCGGTTACCGGACCCGACAGGGAGGGCGCGGGTGGCTGGTAGCGTGCCCACGGTGTGGCGCACCACCGCACCGGCGAGGCTTGACCGGGAAGCCGAGGCCGGCGCCTGGCTGGCCGCGCTGCGCGGCACCGGTGGGGAGCGCGAGGACGCGACGCGCCGCCTGCACGCGCTGCTGCTGAGGGCGGCGCATCATGAACTGCGGCGCCGCCAGGGAATGTTGGCCGGCACCAGTCGCGACACCGTCGAGGACCTCGCCATGCAGAGCGCCGACGACGCGCTCAGCGCGATCCTGGGCAAGCTTGACGACTACCGCTTCGAGAGCCGCTTCACGACGTGGGCGTACAAGTTCGCGATCCTCGAGGCGGCGGTCCGCACGCGGCGACGCGCCTGGCAGGAGCGCGAGCTGCCGATGGACCCCGAGGCCTGGACCACTCTCCCCGCGCAGACGCTCGACCCCGCCGAGGATCTCGAGAACCGCGACCGGCTGCGCGCCGTCCTCGAGGCGGTCCGGACCGATCTTTCGCCCCACCAGCGGGAGGTGCTGGGTGCGCTCGTACTCGCCGAGGTCCCGATCGACGTGCTGGCCGAGCGACTGGGCACCACCCGGGGAGCGCTCTACAAGACTCTGCACGACGCGCGGCGCAAGCTGCGTAGCGCCATTGGAGCCGACACATGACCGAGCCACGCCGCAGCCGCGAGCGCATCATGGCCGGGCTGCTCGGCCCCTCAGGCGCCGAGCTCACCTGCGAGGAATGTTTTGACCTGCTCGACGTCTATGTCGACAGTGAGCTGGCCGGTGAGCATGCCGACGAGCACGTGCCGGGGATGCGCGAGCACCTGGCCGGCTGCCCGGCGTGCGCCGAGGAGCACGAGAGCCTGCGAGACCTCCTGACGGCCATGCGGTGAGTACACGCCGCCTGCAAGCGGTGGCGGCTGAGGGCCGCCGCGTCGACGTGCCTGCCGCCGAGCGCGCCGCTCGTGACCTGCTCGTCGCCCTCGGGGCCGACCTCGAGAGTCGCCGGGCTGGCGCGAGACCCCGCGCCGGGTCGCGGCGGCCTACGCCGAGCTGCTCACCCCCGAGCCGTTCAACCTGACCACCTTCCCCAACGACGAGGGCTATGACGAGCTCGTCGTGGTGCGTGATATCCCTTTCCAATCGCTGTGCATGCACCACCTGCTGCCGTTTCACGGCGTGGCCCACGTCGCCTACCTGCCGGCCGAACGCATCATCGGCCTCTCCAAGCTGGCCCGCGTGGTGGAGCACTACTCGCGTGACCTGCAGGTGCAGGAGCGCCTCACCAAGCAGGTGGCCGGCTGCATCCAGGAGCATCTGGCGCCCAAGGGCGTCGGCGTGGTCCTGGAGGCCGAGCACCTGTGCATGTCGCTGCGCGGCGTGCAGAAAGCCGGCGCCCGGACCGTGACGTCCGCGTTGCACGGTCTGGTGCGCGACGACCCTCGCACCCGCGAGGAATTCCTCAGCTTGACCGGAGGTAGGAGATGAGCAAGAAGACATTCGTGATCGTGGGCGCCAGCCTGGCCGGCGCCAAGGCCGCCGGCGAGCTGCGCGAGCGCGGCTTCGACGGACGCGTGGTGCTGATCGGCTCCGAGTCCGAGCGCCCCTACGAGCGCCCGCCGCTGACCAAGGACTATCTCCAGGGCAAGTCAGAGCGCCAGGGGGCCTACGTTCACGACGACGGCTTCTATGACGAACAGGAGATCGAACTGCGTCTGGGGACGACCGCGGAATCGATCGACACGGGCGCCTCGACGGTGACGCTCGCCGGCGGCGAGGCGCTGTCCTACGACGCCCTGCTGCTGACGACCGGCGCGCAGCCGCGCACGCTGTCGGTGCCCGGGGCCGATCTGGACGGCGTGTACTACCTGCGCACGTTCGCCGACTGCGACGCCCTCCGCGAGCGCCTCGGTGCCGGCAGTGGCCGCGTGGCGGTCGTCGGCGCGGGCTGGATCGGCTCGGAGTTCGCTGCCTCCGCCCGCGGGGCGGGCCTCGACGTCACCGTGATCGACCCGCTGATGCTGCCCAACGAGCGCATCTTCGGGACCGAGATCGGCACCTTCTACCGCGACGTCCACGTCAGCCATGGGGTGGAGATGGTCCTGGGCGAGGGGGTCGACGCGCTCGAGGGCGACGGCTCGGTGAGCGCCGTGCGCACCTCGAGCGGCCGCCGCGTCGAATGCGACTTCGCCGTGGCCGGGGTGGGCGTGATCCCGCGCACCGAACTGGGCGAAGCGGCGGGGCTGACCGTGGAGAACGGCATCCAGGTCGACGCCGCGCTCAGGACCTCGGCGCCCAACGTGTACGCGGCCGGGGACGTCGCCAACGCGTGGCACCCGTTCTACGAGCGCCATATCCGGGTCGAGCACTGGGCCAACGCGCTCAACCAGGGGCCGGCCGCCGCGCGATCGATGCTCGGCGACCCGGTGAGCTATGACCGGATCCCGTACTTCTTCTCTGACCAGTACGACGTCGGCATGGAGTACTCCGGCTACGCCACTGACTGGGACGAGGTCGTGCTCCGCGGCGACCGCGAGAGCGGCGAGTTCGTTGCCTTCTGGCTGGCCGGACGGGCGCGTGGTGGGCGGGATGAACGTCAACGTGTGGGACGTCAACGAGCACGTCCAGACGCTCATCCGCTCACGCCGGCAGGTCGACGCCGCGGCGCTGCGCGACACCGACACGTCGCTGGAGTCGCTGGCCGCCGAGCCCGCTGGCTAACCCCGCTGGGAGGCGGGCGCCGCGCACGGCGTTGAGCCACTGACACGGCAGCCGCGCGAGCCGGCCCTCACCGACGCCGACCGCGACCGCCTCCGCCTGCCGGCTCGTCATCCGCCGAACCAGTGCTGTTCGCCAGCGGACACGCCTGTGAGGCCGGGGGTAGGTTTGACGGTGTTGACACAGCTTGACCCTCGCCATACGGTCGCCCTGCTCGACGCCGACCCCGACCTCGCCATCGGGGTTCCGCCCGACGAAGCCGACGCTGCTCGCGGTCGCGCCGTGGCGGCGGTGATGGAGATCGAACCGCCGACCTGGGACACGGCGGCGACCGTCGCGCGCGCCGAGCCGGGCTGGCTGGGCCTGTTCGTGCTCGACGGGCTGCTGCTGCGCCGCGTGGAGGTCGGCAACCGCTCCGCCTGTGAGCTGTTCGGCCCCACGGACCTCATCCGCCCGTGGGACGCCGACGGCGAGTACGACCCGCTGCCGATCTCGGTCAGCTGGCTGGTGCTCAAGCGCACGCGCGTGGCGGTGCTCGACACCGCCTTCGTGCTCCGCATTGCGCGCTGGCCCACCATCACCAGCCGGATCGTCAGTCGTGCGGTCCAGCGGGCGCGCTACCTGACACTGACCCAGGCGGTCACCCACCTGCCTCGCGCCTACGTCCGGTTGCTCATCCTCTTCTGGCTGCTCGCCGAGCGGTGGGGGAGAGTCGGCACCGAGGGGGTGTACGTGACCCTACCGCTCACCCACGAGGTGTTGGCCATGCTCATCGGGGCGCACCGGCCGACGGTGACGATCGCGCTGCAGCGCCTCACCCGCGCTGGCCTCCTCATCCGCGAGCGCTCAGACCGCTGGCTGCTCACCAACGGCGCCATCGAGACGCTCGCGCACCCCGAGAGCATGGGCCTGGTTGTCGACGACGAGCCGTTGTACGGCGACGAACAGGACGCTCCCGGTTCGTGAACTCTCGCCCGCCGTCTGCACGACCACGAGACCGAGGTCGTCGCGCAGCAGATCCTCGAGCAGGAGGAGGATGCCGCGGAGTTGGTGGCGAGCCGGATCGAGAGGGCCCTGCCGGCCTAGCACCCTCGACGAGGGTGAATTGCCTCATAACGAGGCAATTCACCCTCGGCGGGCGAACGCTGCTACGCGCTCAGGCCTGGCCGGCCGCCGCCGCCGCGCGCACATAGTCGATCAGTGCGTGGTCGTCGGACGCCCGGCGTTCCACGAGCTGGCCCGTGCACGCGCACATGTCCAGGAGCGCTCGGTCGTCTGAGAGCTCCACGACGCGCCAGGTGGCGCCGAATAGCTCCCAACGCTCCAGGTCGGCCAGGGTGAGCGGGGCGTCGGTCATCGGCTTGCGGAGCGTATCCCCGCGGCGCCGACGCGTCGACTAATGGCCGCGACGGCGGCGCCGGTGCAATTCCATATCGCCGAACGTCCCCTGGCGCTGTCGGTCAGGTGTCCCCGCATAGCCGCCGGCAGCCTGCCAGCGGCGGCGTGGAGGCCCCGCGTACTTGCCGAAGGGGTCGGCCGGCGACACCGGGCCGGCGAAGCCCCCCACTCGCTCCTCGCGGACATCGTGGTAACGGGGATCGTCCTTGCGGACGTCGTCGCGCGGATCTGCCGCGTTGGGCATGGTCATGCCTCCTTCCAATCGTGCCACGATATCGTAGCACGATATTCTAGGCGCGCGAACGCCGAGGGGACCGCGGGATCGCGATCAGGTCCGCGCGTTCGCTTTCCGTGAGGGCGCCGAGCAGCGCCTGCATGGTCGGCGCCAGCTGCGCAAGCTCGCGCAGGTGCACCTCGGACAACGCACTCAGGGTGAGCGCGCCGAAGTCGGTGAGCTTGAGGTGGACCACCGACTGCGTGTCGGGGTCGCGCTCACGGGTGATCAGGCCCTTCTCCTGCGCACGGTCGATCAGCCCCACCGCGCTGTGGTGACGGATGATCAGCACCTCGGCGACCTCGCTCACCGTCGCGCCCCGCGGGTCCTCCGAGGAGCGGATCGCCAGCAGCAGCTGGTGCTGCGTCGGCGTGATGCCCGCGCTCCGGGCCTGCTGCTCGCTCCAGTGCAAAAAGCGCCGCAGGCCGTAGCGGAACTCTGCCAGGCGCTGGTAATCAGCGTCGGCCAGCTTGGTCTTGGGTCGGGCCATGTCGCATCACGATATCGTGCTGCGACCCTGGCGCCCGTCAGGCCGGGACTGCCTCGTCGGCCGTGGCCAGCCACGGGTAGCGGCCCGTGTCCTTGCCGGCGTAGTCGGGGTCCAGGTAGATGAAACAGCGCTGGATCTGCCAGTCGCGGATCTCGAACACGTCGCACCACCGGCCCGCGCCCCACTCGGGGATGCCGGTGCGCCAGGGGCCGTCCTGATGCTCGCCGTAGCTCGTCCCCTCGCACACCACCGTGTCCGAGCCCGAGAAGACCCAGTTGAAGTTGGCGTAGTCGTGGCGGATCGACTTGAGCGTCGCGCCGACGTCGCCGAACATCTTGCCGATCTCCTCGCGGCCGTTGGCGATCCCCCACTTGGGGAACATCACCTGAGCGTCGACGGCGAACAGCTCGAGGATGCTCTCGCCCGTCGAGGTGATACCGCCGTTGTCAAACGCCTTGAGGTATTCGACGGCGACGGACTTGCGCTGCTCGTCGGTCATCGTCTGACGCGTCAGGGTCATCGAGTGAGCTCCTTTTAGCCAGTGTTTTACCTACCCGCGCACGGTGCCCGGATCATCTCAGACGCCACGTTGCGCGTTTGCCGTTCGGGAGACAGTGGGTATGCCTTCAGAGGCCACCGAACTTGAGGGAGGAAGGATGTCCGGCACGACGATCGCGTCGGGGGCGAGGCGACGCACGCTGGGGGCGACTTGCTGCGCATTGGCCGCAGCCGCGCTGTTCGCAGCTGTCCCAGCTGTCCCAATCGCGTCCGCGGCGACGGCCGCGCCCCAGGGGGTCCAGCCCTCAGGTCAGGCCCCGGGCGGCCCGGGCGCCCAATCCTATCTCGACGTCGCCCGCAAGGACTGCTTCGGGACCGCGCGCAACACCACCTCGAAGGTGTGGTTCACCGTCGCCGGCGGCGTGCTCTCTGACGTGTTCAGCCCCAACATCGAGGCCACCAACGTCAACACGGTCCAGTACATCGTCACCGACGGGCACACGCTTCGCCGATCTGCAGCAGCGAGACATGACCTATTCGCTGGCCTCGCCCGACCGCAGCGGCATGGTCTGCCGGGTCACGAGCACCGACCGCGCGCACGGCTTCCGCCTCGTCAGCGACTACATCACCGATCCGGCGCGGGCCAGCGTCGCTCGTGCACACGACGCTGGCGCCGATCGGCGGCGACGCGGACGCCGTGTCCAAGCTCAAGGTCTACGTGCGCTACGACGCCACCATCGACAACAGCGGCGGTGGCGGCACCACCAACGGCGGCGCCAACGACGCCACCGTCGACCCGTCCAGCACCGCGCTGGTCTCCTCTGACACGGCCGCCCCGCACGGGCCCGTTCGCGGCGCAGGTCGTCGGCGCGCTCGTCGCCGACCGCCCCTTCCTGGCCGAGTCCAGCGGCTTCGTGGGTACGCCCAGCGACGGCCTGAACCAGCTCGACACCCACCATCGACTCGTCAACGACTACCGCTCGGCCACCGACGGCAACGTCGTCCAGACCGCCCTGCTCGACACGACGCCCGGGCCGGCCGTTCACGCTCGCGCTGGGCTTCGCCCCGACCGCGAGCGGCGCCGATGGCCGCCGCGCAGCGGCAGCGCCGCGCAGCCCTTCGCGCACGACGCTGTCGCAATACGAGGCGGGCTGGCATGGCTACGACGCCTCGCTGCGCCGCCCGCCGGCCAGCCTCGCCGGGCTTCACCGGCGCCCAGGACGCCGCGATGCAGAGCACCTACTGGCTGTCGGCCAACGTCATCAAGGCCGCCGAGGACAAGACCAACATCGGCGCGTTCGTGGCCTCGCCGACCGACCCATGGGGCCAGACGGTGCCGGCCGTCGACCACCCACGCCGGATGGACCTACCGCGAGGTGTTCGCCCGCGACAGCTACGAGACGTTCACCGGCCTGCTGGCCGACGGCGACACGCGCCTCCGCGCGCGACATGGTCGCTGTTCATGTTCGACAAGACCCAGCAGCCCGACGGCAGCTTCCCGCGCGACTCCGAGCTCGACGGCGCGGTCGCGCCCGACACGTTCGGGCTGTCGGAGATCGACGAGGTCGCCTACCCGCTGCTGATGGCTTGGGAGGCGGGCCTGGCCGGCAACACGGCCTTCTACCAGGACCACATCCGCCCAGCCGCCGACTACATCGTCGATCACGGGCCCGAGCACCGGCGCCGAGCGCTGGGAGGAGCATCCCGGCTACTCGCCGGCCACGATCGCCTCGGAGATCGCGGGCCTGGTGGCGGCGGGCAAGCTGGCCCAGGCGGCCGGCGACACCGCCCGCGCGCACCTGTACCTGGCCACCGCCGACGACTACCAGCGCAACGTCAAGGCATGGACGGTGACCACCACGCGGCCCCGACGGCCCGCGGTACTTCATCCGCGAGTCGGTCTCGGGCAACCCCAACACCAACCAGACCTACAACCTGGGCAACGGCAGCCTCAACAACGTCGACCAGCGCTCGATCATCGACGCCGGCTTCCTCGAGCTGACGCGGATGGGCGAGCTGTCGGCGACCGATCCGGACGTCAAGGCCTCGCTGAAGGTCGTCGACTCGGTGCTCGAGAGCCAGACCAAGTCCGGGCCCGGGTGGCACCGCTACGGGATCAAGGCCAACGGCAGCACCGACGGCTACGGCGACTGCTACGTGCCCGATCCCGACCACCTGCTCGCCGACCGGCGAGGGCGTGGTTCACGCACGCCGTCGGCTCCGGCCACCTGTGGCCGCTGCTCGACGGCGAGCGCGCCGAGCAGGACCTCCAGGTCGGGCGCCAGGGCTCGCCGCCTCCGGCCTGGCGGCGACCTTCCAGCGCATGACCTGGGGGCTCGGGCTACGTCCCCGAGCAGGTCTGGGAGGACCCCAACACGCCCGCCTCGCCGTTCGGCGCCGACCCCACGACCGCCTCGATCGGCTTCACCAACGGCAAGGCGGCCGGCTCCGCGGCGCCGCTGATCTGGGGCCAGGCCGCAGTACCTGCGCCTCGTCCTCGACCTCCAGGCCGGCAAGGTGTCTGACCAGCCCTCGATCACCCGGGCGCGCTACCTGAACCCCGGGCCGCGCCTCCGACGTCCCGGTGACGATCACCGCGCCGTCGGACGGGCGATGACGACCGGCGCGACCACGACGGTGACCGGGACCACCACGCCCGGCGCCACCGTCGAGGTCGTCCTCCGGTCAGCCCGGCTCGCCGGCCAACACCACCGCGGTGGTGGCGACCATGGCCGACGCGACAGGGTGACGTTCAGCGCCACCGTGCCGACACCGTCCGGGAGCGACGTGATCACGGCGGCGACCTCGACCGGCGCGCACGCCACCGGCTGGGCGCAGGCGACCGTGACCGGCGGCACGTAGTCGCCGCCTTAACGGCGCGCAGCGGGCGCGCCGTTCGCGGATCAGGCGTTCGCGAAGCTGACCGAAAGCCCCGGTCCGCTCGCGAGCGTCTGGTAGACGACGCAGTAGCGCTCGGTGAGCTTCTGCAGCAGCGCCAGCTGCTCGTCGTCGAGGTCGCCGTCGAGCTCGAACGACAGGCGGATGGCGCTGAAGCCGACCGGCGCATCGCGGTCGACTCCCAGGGTGCCGCGGAAGTCCAGGTCGCCCTCGGCGCGCACCCGCCCGGTGGTCACCGGGAGCTCGAGCGAGGTGGCCACCGCGCGCAGCGTGACCCCGGCGCACGCGACCAGCGCCTCGAGCAGCATGTCGCCCGAGCACAGCAGCGTGCCGTCGCCGCCGGTGGCGGGATGCAGCCCGGCCTCCGCGAGCGCTCGGCCCGTCTGTACCGAGCATGAGACGCCCTCGCCGAGCGATCCCTCGGCGCGCAGGGTCACCTGCGCGGCCTGCGGCTCTGAGCGATACCGCTCCTTCAACGGCCCCTGCACGGTCACCAGCGTGTCGCGGTCCATGTCCGTGATCTTAGGCGGGCTTGCGCGGCGGCGCCGAGCGTGACAAGGTGCGGCGCCGTATGGCGAGCTTTGAGCCCGTCCCCTTCGCACAGCGCTCCGAGGGCCAGAAGGTCATCATCGGCGCCGTCATCCCGGCGCTCGTCGGGGCGCTCGCCGGCTTCCTCGTGGGCGCGTCGGCCGTCGGCTACTGGGTGGTCGCGGTCCTGGCGGGCGTGGGCGCGTTCCTTGGCGGCTTCGAGCACTCCGACGGCTGGGACGCCGCCGACCGCGGCTTCTTCGGCGGCGTCATCTACGGCACCACTCTGCTCCTCGTCCACGAGCTCATCCACAACCAGGCCAAGGTCTCGCTGGGCAGCTTCCCCCCGTTTCTCGTCGTCATCACGGCGCTGGCGGGGACCCTGCTGTCCGCGGCGGGTGGACGCGTGGCACGGTCACGGCGGACTCCGCATCCGGAGCCGCCGGCATCGGGCTCGCATCGAGCAACTTCTTAGCCCGACCTCACCGGGGTAGCCCCTTCATTCATGGATATGCGCGAGGATGGGTCGTCGATGCCCGGCGACCCACGTCCGTACCGGGTCGTGACCGGCCCATCGAGCGCCTGGCGCCGGCGCCGGCGCGCGCTGGCGGCGGTACTCATCGGCCTGGTCTCGATCGGGCTGCTGTTGTGGGTTGCCCCCCTTGACGAGGTCGTTCGGCAGATCCGCCACATGGACCCTGCGTGGGTGCTCGCCGCGGTCGCGCTGGAGGTCGGCTCGTGCCTCGGCTATGTCGTCGTGTTTCGCCGGTTCTTTCCCGAGCCTCCGCGCTCTGTGAGCCGCACCGTGGCCTGGATCGCCATGGGGGCCGGCGCCGTGCTCCCCGGCGGCAACATCTCGTCGGCGGCGGCGACGGGCGTGCTGTTGCGTCGCCACGGGATCGGGACCCGCCGGCTGCTCACCCGCTGCGCGGCGATGCTGGCCCTCCTCACCGGCGTGGGCTTTGCCGTCAACGGGATAGCCGGGGTGTGGCTCCTGGTCGGTCTGCCCGGTGGCCCGCACGGTCTCAGTCACGCCGGTATCCCGATCCTCGTCTCGGTCGCGGTGCTGGGCGGCGCCGCTCTCGTCGTATGGATCGGCCGCCGTCTGGGCGCCACCGCTCCGCGTCCCGTGCGTGCCGTCGCGGCGGGTCTGCAGGGAGCCTGGAGCGCGGTGCGCGCGCCCCACTGGCGGCTGCTCGGCGCGGTCGCATTTCTCTGCCTGGACATGGGTGCGCTGTGGGCCGCCTGCGCCGCCACCGGGCATCCGCTCGGCTTCCCGGCCGTGGTGATCGCGTACTGCATCGGCTACCTGGCCACGGCGATCCCGATGCCGGCCGGTCTCGGCGTGCTCGACTCGGGCCTGGCGGCAGCGCTCGTGCTCTACGGCCTGCCCCCCGCGGCGTCGGTGGGCGCGGTGCTCGTCTACCACGCGATCGCCATCTGGGTCCCCGGCACCGGTGGGCTGGCCGCATGGCTGCCCACCTCCGGCCGAGGCCTGCGTCCGCGCCGCGCCTTCCGGGTCGCCGAGCCCCCGGCGGTGCACCTGGTGCCAGTCGTCAATTCCGACCGCTGATCGCGCGAGCGCGCGTCTCCGCGTAAGAAACCGCGGTCGGCCACAGCTAAGCAATCAGCACGACCCCGCGCGTGCGGGGCGAGATGTACGCCAACGAACAATCGGTGACCCGCGATCCGACGATGACGCCGTAGCTGCGATACGGCTATGCGCCCTCCCATGCCGCTCAGCCAATCATCCGCCGAATCGGTCGACGTTCTCATCATCGGGGGAAGCCTCGTCGGGCTGTCCACCGCGATGTTCCTCGGGATCCACGGAATCCGCGCGCTCGCGGTCGAGCGCCACGCAAGCACCGCGATCCATCCCCGGGCCGGTCATTTCCAGCTGCGGACGTCGGAGGTCCTGCGCTCCGCCGGGCTGGAAGAACGGGTGCGACGCCGCTCGGAGGAGCAATACCTGCCCAACGGTGGGATCAACAACGTCGAGTCGCTCGCGGGCCGCGAGATCGCCAGCTACTTCCCCAACCTCAACGCCGGCGTGCAGGAGTTCAGCCCCACGATCCGGATGTTCATCGACCAGGACGCGCTCGAGCCGATCCTCCGCGAGCGCGCCCAGGAACTGGGGGCGCAGCTGCGCTACCGCACCCAGTGCAGCGGGCTCGTGCAGGACGCCGATGGCGTGACCGCCACGCTGATGGACCTGGACAAGAACACCGAGTTGACGATCCGGGCACAGTACGTCGTCGCTGCTGACGGCAACCGCAGCCCGACGCGGGAGCAGCTGGACATCGCCATGCGCGGGCACGGGGTGCTGTCCCACAGCGTCACCATCTACTTCCACGCCGGCGTCGACCTCGCCCCGCTTCTGGCCGGGCGCGACCAAGGGGTCAACTACGTCACCAACCCGGTGCTGCGAGGGTTCTTCCGCCTGGACCGGACCGGCAACCGGGGCTTTCTCGTCGTCAACCTCGTCGGCGACACCGCGCGGCCGGAGATCATCGCCGCCTACCCGTCGGCGCCGTGGGCCAACGTCGCCCAGACCATCGATGAGGCGCGCGCTCTCGAGCTCGTGCGGGCCGCCATCGGCGTGCCCGAGATCCCGGTCACGATCGACGACATCGCCACCTGGCGCGCGGTCGCCGACAGCGCTGAGCGCTACGCCCAGGGGCGCGTGTTCCTGGCCGGCGACGCCGCGCACACGATGCCCCCGAACGGAGGCTTCGGTGGCAACACCGGGGTGCAGGACGCCCACAACCTGGCCTGGAAGCTGGCCTTCGTCCTCAAGGGAATCGGCGGCCCGGGCCTGCTGGACACCTACGACGACGAGCGCCGGTCGATCGGCGAGCTCACCGTCGAGCAGGCCTACGCGCGCTACGTCACCCGGGTGGCGCCCTACCTCGGGACCGAGGGGATGCAGGAGCTCGTCGACGACATGTCGATGGAGATCGGCTACCGCTACAACTCCGCCGCCGTCGTGCTGGAGCCCGGGGACACGCCCGGGCTGCACGAGCACCCGCGCGAGTCCGCGGCCCGGCCAGGGTCACGGGCGCCGCACGTCCCAGTCGAGCGCGCCGGCGCATCCGTCTCCACGCTGGATCTGTTCGGGACCGCGTTCGTGCTTCTGGCCGGCGCCGACGGCCAGGAGTGGCACGACGCCGCGCGCAGGGCCGCCGACGCGCGCGAGGTGCCACTGGAGGCCTACGTCGTCGGTGGCGGTGAGGTGCGCGACTCCGGCGGGGGATTTGCCGCGGCCTACGGAATCTCGCCGTCGGGCGCGGTGCTCGTGCGGCCCGACGGGTTCGTCGCCTGGCGCGCCGCCGACGCCACGGGCGCGTCGGACGCCGCCATCGGCGACGTGCTGGACGCGCTGCTCCAGCGCAACGGCGACGCCGCCGACGCGGAGCCCCCTTCCACCTCCAGTCCCTGACCGGAAAGGACCGATCCAATGTCGAACCACCTTCGCGCTGACACCGTGGGCTCGCTGCTACGCCCCGACTACCTGCTGCGCGCCCGCGCGCAGTTCGAGGCGGGCGATTTGGCATCGGCCGACTACAAGCGCATCGAGGACCGCGCGGTGGACCAGGCGATCGCCATGCAGGAGGGCGCGGGGCTCGACGTCGTCTCCGACGGCGAGCTGCGCCGTCACACCTTCATCGACCAGCTGGTCGAGGCGGTCACCGGGCTCACCCCCGATCCTGCGTCTGACCACATCCCCGTGCCCTTCCACGACGAGAGCGGCGACGAGCAGAGCGTGTTCAAGATCCCGCTCTCGGTGACCGAGAAGCTCAGCCGCCGCCGGATGATGACCACCGAGGAGTACGCCTATGCGCGGGCGGTGGCGCGCCGGCCGCTCAAGGTGACGTTGCCCAGCCCCCTCATGCTCTTTTTGGTGTGGTCCCCGGAGCGCACGCGCGACGCCTACGCCGACCCGTTCGACCTGTTCGCCGACGGCCTGGCGCTCATGCGCGAGGAGGCCGAGGAGCTGGCCCGGATGGGCTGCACCTACATCCAGGTCGATGCGCCCGACTTCGGGCAGCTCGTCGACCCCACCCAGCAGGAGCTGTGGGCCAAGGCCGGCATTCCGCTGGACCGCGTGCTCACCGAGGGGGTGGACATGCTCAACGAGCTGGCGGCGGTCCCGGGCGTCACCTTCGCCCTGCATCTGTGCAAGGGCAACTACGACAGCCAATGGATCAGCGAGGGGAGCTACGAGTCCTTGGAGCAGCGCATGTTCCCGCGGCTGACCAACTACGACCGCTTCCTGCTCGAGTACGAGAACGCTCGCTCGGGCTCGTTCGAGCCGCTGGAGGGGTTCCCCGACGACAAGATCGTCGTGTTGGGCCTGGTCTCGTCCAAGTTCGACGAGCTTGAGACGCCCGAGCAGCTCCTGGCCCGCATCGACGAGGCCGCCAAGTTCTACCCACGCGACCAGCTCGCGCTGTCCACCCAGTGCGGGTTCTCATCGGCGGGCCCCGGCAACGCGATCTCGGAGGACGCGCAGGAGCGCAAGCTGCAGCTCGTCGCCGAGGTGGCGCATCGCGCCTGGGGGTAAGTCGTGCGGCGAGGCGGTCGCGACGCGCCCCGCCGCCTTCGCCCATGCTGAAGGCCGGGGCCTTAAGTTCCGCGCCCAGGCGCCGATGGGTGAAGAGAATGAGTATTCAGGCCGTGATCTCGCGGATCGACGTCATCGCGCAGGCCCAGCAGCAACTCGCCTCGCCCATCGGGTCCTCCGGCGCCGCCAACGCGGCGGCCATCGGCGCGACCCTGAACGGCACCGCCGCCGGTGGCTCGACGTCCACCAACTTCGCCAGCGCGCTCGCGCAGGCAGGGCACCACGCTCCGGCGACGGCGCCGGGCTCGCCGGCACGGCGCTCGACCTCGACCGCGAGCGTGGTCCCGGGCGCCGTCGTGCCCCAGGCCGCGTGGAACCCCGAGCACAAGCCGATCGCCGGGTGGATCGCGCCGGTGCTGGACTGGGCCTCCCAGCACGGCTGGAGCGGGACGGTCACGAGCGGCTACCGCGACTACCAGCAGCAGGCCTCGATCAACGCCTCGGGGGCCTTCAGTGCCCCGGCCGGCAAGTCCAACCACGAGACGACGCAGTACCCCGGCGGGGCCGTCGACGTCACCAATCCGGCCGAGCTCATCCAGGTCCTCCAGGGCTACAGCGGCCCGTACAAGCTCGTCGGCGGCGTCCTGGGTCCGGCCGATCCCGAGCACTTCTCGGCCACCGGCCACTGAGGCCCCGGGGAGCCCGTGACAGCCGCGCCGGCCGCGCCGGCGCGATCAGATGCCGCGCCCGGCCCGGATCGGCTCGAACAGGTCGGCGCAGACCTCGGCGATGGCCGACACGTGCCGGTGGTCGGTCCCGCAGCAGCCGCCCAGGATGGTGAGGTGGGGCAGCGCTGTGACCAGCTGGCGGTACTCGACGGCGAGCTGCACCGGATCTCCGTCGTCGAGCTCTGAGGCCGCGTCGAGCTCGGCGTGACTGCGCCGCGAGGCGTTGGCTCGAATGCCACGAATGCGCAAGGGCCAGCCGCGGCCCGCCTCCAGCACGCCGCTGAAGTGGCTGGGGTGCGCGCAGTTGAGCATGTAGTAGGCGGGGCGTCGATCGGTGGCGGCGTCGACCTGGAGGATGGCGTCCTGCACGGTCGTGCCCGAGGGCAGCCGGCCGTCGGTCTCCACGGTGAAGGAGATGACGACCGGGAGCCCGGCGCGCGCGGCGGCTCGGGTGATTCCGATGGCCTCGTCCACGTAGGTGATGGTGAGCGCCGAGACGAGGTCGACCGGGGTGTCGGCGAAGGTCTGGATCTGGGCCTCGTGGTAGCGCTCGGCCTCGGCCGCTCCCATCCGGACGGCGGCGTCGTAGCCGTCGTGGCGCGGCCCGATGCACCCACTGATGATGTAGGTCTCCGGGTCCTGGCCCGCGCGGGCGCGCAACTCGGCGAGTTGCATGATCGCGACGCGGTTGATCATCGCCAGGCGCTCGGAGTCGTAGCCGAGCGTCCGGCCCCAGTCGCGGTTGGCGCGCCATGTCGGCGACTCGGCGATGAACCCGGCGCCGTGGACGCGCGCGATGGCGGCGTGGCCGTCGAAGTAGGCGCGCAGACGCTGGCGGCCCGCGTTGGTCTCCAGCAGGACGAAGGCCGCGAACTCCGGCAGGTCCAGGTGGTGGCGGTAGATGAGCGTCGTCTCCAGGCCGCTGTCGGTGACGAACAGCCGGTCCTGAAGCTGAGGGAGGGCAGCGGAGCGCCCGGAAGTCGTGACGTGGCTGTCAAACGGATCCATGCGGCAATCCTCTCCGGGTCCGCGCTCGCTGGCAATGGGGTGATCGCCCCATGTGGCCGGGCGTCGCCGCGCAGGCGCGGCCGGCGCCTACCGCGGTCCGCCGCGGAGCATCCACCGCGAGACCTCGGTGCGGTGGCGCCGCACGGCGTGTTCGCGCCGCTCGGCGGCCAGTGGCCAGACACCCACGGGCGCGCTCACGCCGCGCAGCCCCACCACGTCGCGCCGCGCCAAGAAGCGACGCACCCCCGCGCCGGCGGCGTCGCGGGTGCTGTCGGTCACGAGGGCCTCGTTGGGGCGCGCGATCGAGACCAGGCGGGCGGCGACGTTCACGGCGCTGCCGTACCAGTCGCCGTCGTGCAGCACGGCGGGTCCGGTGTGAGCGCCGATCCGCACGGGCAGCAGCCCCGGGTGCCCTCCCACCTCGGTGAGGGTCCGCTTGACCAGGGCCACGGCACGGCCGGCGTCGGGCACGCAGATCATGGCGCCATCGCCCATCGACTTGACGTGCCAGGCGCCGTGCTCGTGGCTCAGCGCGCGCATGACCCGCCTGAACTCCTGCGCCACCCGCATGGCGGCCTCGTCGCCCCGCTGCTCGGTGAAGCTGCCGTAGCCCACCAGGTCGGCGAACACGAACGTCGGCGTCGGGTTGCCGGCAAAGGCACGATGCCGGCGCGCCGCACCCACGCGCCGGCCCCGCGTCATCAGGGCCCACGTCAAGCACGCCGCCACAACGGCGAGAATCGCCCCGCTCATGCTTCGGCTGACCCGCGCGTAATGCGCGCAGGCCTATCCCTGGCGTCAGACGCCTGATATCCCCGGTCCATGGCGAGGGAGACGCGCCGTTTGGACAGAACCTTCCCCAAAGCTCTCAAGACGTTCCGCCGTGGCGCGCGGCGGTGTGTTGGGTGCGCCGCTCCGGACAACAGGTCCAAGATCGGGTGCAATGGTTCGCGGCCGCTTTCTTTCGTCGCAATTTGCGAGCTGTTCTAAGATGCCCTCGCCATGGGCCGCAGCCGCCACGTCCCGTTTGCGGGATCGGGTCTTGATCAGACCTTGGCCGCGGTCGCCTACGCGGTGCAGCAGCACGCCGGCCAGCGACGGACCGCCGACGGCGCACCGTTCGTGCTGCACCCCATCGAGGTGGCGACCCTGCTCGCCGACGTGGGCGCTCCCGACCACGTCGTCGCGGCCGGCGTGTTGCACGACACGATCGAGAAGACGAGCACCGAGCCAGACGATCTCCGTCAACGTTTCGGCACCCTTGTCACCGCTCTCGTGGTCGCCCTCACCGAGGATCCGGCGATCTCCGGTTACAACGCGCGCAAGGCCGCGCTGCGCGACCAGGTGCAGGGGGCAGGCGACGAGGCGTTGATGGTGTTCGCCGCCGACAAGGTCTCCAAGGCACGCGAGCTGCGGATGTTCTTTGCGCGCACCACGCTGGCCAATGGCGGGCGCCGCAGCGCCAAGTCTTTGCGCAAGCTCGCTCACTACCGCCATTGCGCGGAGCTGCTCGGGGACCGCCTGCCCGACTCCCTGCTCGTCGAGAGCCTGCGCCGCGAGCTGGAGCAGCTCACGGTCACCGACCACACCGAGCTGGTCGGCGCCCGCTAGTCCCCTAGGCCAGCGGTGGAGCTGCGGGGACGCGGTCGCGTTCGCGACGCTCGGGCAGCTCGCGGATGTTGTCCAGCTCCTGACGCAGCAGGTGGTAGTGCGCCAGGCCCGACAGGGAGCCGTCGATCACGGTCGCCAGCGCCTGGAGGGTGGCGTCGCGGTCGACTGGGGAGTTGTCTTCGTATCGCATCAGAGATCTCGCCTTCCCACGCAGTACCGAGATACCCCGATCTGCACTTTTGGAGCGGGCCCGGCACACATCGTGCACCGAGCCCGCCCTGGGTTGGCCCTAGTGACGGATGGTCAGCGTCACCGGGTTGGTGGTGCCCAGCACGTTGCGGTGGCTGTCAAGCGACCGCAGCAGGATCTGGTACTTGCCCTTGCCCAGCCGGTGGCCATTGACCTCGAGGTTCCAGTGGATCCTCACGCGGCCGGAGTGGTGGTGGCCAAGCGGCACACGGCCCACCTTGCGCAGCACCGGCACCTTCGCGCCGTGGACGTGCTTAACACCCACGATGCGTTGCACCAGGATCCCGACCGTCTGGCCGGAGTTCAGCGTGCTGTCGATGTCCGCGCCGTCGTCGGTCGGCACCACGGACAGCTTGCAGCCGGGGAACAGCGCGCCGTTGGGCCCGCCGATCACCGCCTGGCTGAACAGCCGCTGGGGCTGGCCGGCCGTGGTGAATGTCGCGAACGGAGCGTTGACCTGAGCGACCGGGCAGGCCTGGCCGTCGTTGGTGAACGGGTCAGAGGTGCAGCTGGATGACAGCGCCACGCGCGCGTCGATCAGCGGCGCCCGCTTGACGTGCGGAGCCAGCAGGATCCCGAACGGAGTGTCCAGGATGAACTGGCCGCTCTGTAGGAAGTGCCCGATGAACCCGCGGTTGTCGTTGCCGTGCGGCTCGATCCACGACACATACGGCGTGTTGCCGAAGAACGTGATGTCGGGGCTCTCCGCGTCGTGATGAGCCGGGGAGACCGGCGCGCCACCGTTGAACAGCTCGAAGTGGTCGCCGCCGACCAGGCGGGAGACGAAGATCGAGTGCGTGCCCGATCCGGTGTCCTCTGACCACACAGCCCACGGCACCGTCGGGTTGCCCGGAACCAGTGTCCCCGACGCCACCCGCGGATCCTCGGCGTCGTTGGCCGGGACGGCGTTCAGCGAGCACGCGTTCTCCGCGCTCGTCGATGCCGCGCAGGCACCGAAGCCGTTCCCCGACGTGTCCAGGACATTGGTCTGTCCCGCGGTGCCATTGCCCACGGCCTGCCAATGGAAGCCGCCGTCGGCGTTGGCGTCGGCGACGAGCTTGGCCGCGAACACCTGCTCGTTGTTGTTCAGGCCCAGCGCGCTGTTGTCCTTCTCGTACCAGACGACCCATGCGACCTTGTCGCTGGCCCCGGTGAACGCGATGTCGGGCTCGACGCCGTTGCGGCTGGGATCGATGTTCAGGGTCGGGTCGCCGGTGGCCGACGATCCGCCGTTCTCGTCCAGCCGGTCAAGGCCCACCTGCTGCCAGCAGAACGCGCTCACGCTGGCCGCGTCCGACGGCTTGAAGCCGGTGCACGGGCTCTTGAGCGCGGCCTGCTTGACGCCCTTGGAGACGAAGATCTGGTCGTGGTTGCCGGAGCTCGAGACGTTGCCGTCCTGCTCCTCCCACGCCACCCACGGCACCGGGGCGTTGCCCGGAACCGTCGCGCCGCCCGCCACCGACGGGTTCTCCGCTTCCTTGTCGGTGTGGATGTTGAGCGAGGGGACCCCGGACCCGCGGTCCTGACCCTCGGGCACCCATGTGTTGGCGGTGGGGTCAAAGCGGCTGGCGAAGATCTGCTTTTCGCCGCCCAGCGTCTGGTTGGGCTCATACCACGCGTCCCACGGCACGTTGCGGCCGGCGCCCGCGAAGTCAATCGACGGAGCCTCGGCCTCGGCCTTGGGATCGATGTTCAGGGACTTGCCCTGGGTCACCCACTGGCCGTTCTTGAACGCTCGCACGAAGATCTGCTGCGAACTGCCCGACTGCTGCTCGAACGTCGCCCACGGCACTCGTGGCCCGTTGGCGGCAAGCGACCCGCCGACAACGTCCGACACGCCGGCGTTCTGGTTGGGGTCGATCCCGTTGGCCGGGTCGTTGTTGACCTGCAGGCCATTGGCCGGGAGACCGATGACCGTGGCGTATGCGCCCCCGGCGCACACAAGGCCGGCGATGATCGCCAGCAGGGCGATACGGCGCAAACGAAGCCGTCTCATATCCATCCTTTCCCTCGTGGTGATGTGTGGTGAAGTCAGGCGGCGAGTGGCGTCGCGGTGAGGCGGCGCACCAGCGTGCGGGCCTCTCCCACGCCGCCGTTCTGGCGCAGCAGCTGGTCGCGGCGGCGCCGCAGGTCGCGGACAACGTCAGCGGCGGCGCGGCCGGGGTCGGTGATCACGGCGCCGCTGGAGACGGCGATCGCCGCCAGCATGTCCCCGTCGTGCTCGGCCACCAGCAACGGCCCCCGTGGACGGGGGCGGCTGGTGGATCCGGCCGGGCGCCCTAGGTCGTCGGTGTCAGCGGACGTGGCAGCACGGATGGTCATGGCGTCAGAGTGCATGGGTGAACCTCACTTACGTGTTCGTGTGTGTAATTGGCCCCCGCCCCCGTCGCGCGGTCACGCGGCGTGGTGCGGGGCGGATGTGTCAGATGCCGGGGATCGGGTCGCTGACCCGAACCCGGACGCTGTGCAGGCGGAGGTGGCGAATCAGTCCCGGGGTCACGCGCCTCGGATCGGAGACGGCTCGGCCGTCAGCGATCCCGACGGCCGCGACGGGCTCGCCGCAGATCTCGGCGAGCACCACCGCCCCGTGGGGTGGCTCGGTCTCGGCCAGCCGCGCCAGGTGGCGGATGGACTGCCCGTCGGTGCCCTCGCCCAGCGAGGCGCGGATGGAGGCGACGGTCGGGGTCGTCATAGCGACCCCTCCCGTGCGTGTGTCACTGCGTACATGGTCAACTCCCCGGTCCTGTGGTCCCCTTCTGACCGGGTGTACGGACGGCCCGGTCGTTTGGTTCGCAGGTGGTGCCCCAGGGTGGGTGCCGGCCTGCGATGAGACCATGGTGCGGCCCGCGGACCCGTCTTCGCACCGTGGAGACCCCCCTGACTTTCCGCGGCGGGTCCCCGTGGCGCTAGCGACGCAGCGCGTCGGCCGCCGGCGCGGGCGCCATCGCGCCGGCCAGGCCGTCGCGCGAATCCAGGTCCAGCTTGCGAAACACGCTGGTGAGATGCCCCTCGACCGTGCGCGGGGTGACGAACAGCGATTGCGCGATCTCGCGGTTGGTCAGGCCCTGCGCGCGCCAGCTCGGCGACGCGGCGCTCTGTGGCGGTGAGCGCATCACGCCCGCGAGAACGACGCGCCGCGGCCGCGCGCCGGTCGCGCGCAGCTCGGTCTCCGCGCGCGCCGCCAGCGGTCGCGCCCCGCACCGGTGCGCCAGGTCCAGCGCCTCGCGCAGCAGGTCGCGGGCCTCGCGGCGGCGGTTGCGCCGCCGCAGCAGCGCTCCGAGCTCGGTCAGCGCCCGCGCGCGATCGAGCCTGGCCCCGGCGGCGCCGAGCGTCGCCAGCGCGTCGCGCAACAGCGCCTCGCCGGCGTCGCCGCCGTGCGCGACCCCGGCGGCACAGAGGGCGATGCCGAGGCGCGCGCGGCGCCGAAGGCGCGGGCCAGTGCGACCTCTTCATCGGCGAGGCGTCGGCGCCGCATCGCCGTCGCCCAGCGCGAGCTGGGCCAACGCGGCATCCGAGCGCCACGGCAAGAAGCTCGGGCACGTCACCAGCGCGCGGGTGGTGACCGCGCCCGCCGCGAGGAGATCGTCGAGCCCGTCGGCGGTCCTCCCCTGGGCGATGCGCAGGCGGCCGCGCGCGAAGCGGAGCATGACGGCGGTCAGCGAGCCGCTCTCCGGCTGCCTCGTCCATCGGCGCCAGCGCCCGCTCCGCCGCCTCGAGCTCGCCCTGCTCGACCAGCGCGTCGACCAGGATGGCGGCGTTGAGCACGCGATAGAAGGTGGGGGCCGGCAGCTCAGCGGCGGCCAGTGCGGTCTCGGTGTCGCGGCGGCTTCCATGGGGTTGCCCGGCGCAGCGACACCCAGCCGCGATGCGCCAGCCCCACGGCGAAGCGCCCGCTGTCGGCGGTCGCGCGCGCCCTGGCGATCGACTCGTCCAGCAGCGGCACCACCGCGCTCGTAGTCCTCGGCCACCACCAGGGAGACCGTCGTCTGGGAGAACCACGTCGCATGCGCGTACCACGGCCGGTCTGAGCGATCGCCCAGCGCCTCGCGCCCCGCCGTCAGCGCGCGTCGGGCCAGGGTGATCGCGGCTTGGCGCGGCTCGTTGGTGAGCACCGCGGCGAAGGCGGCCACGGCGAGTGCCTCCGGGGGCGCGTCCGATCGTCGCCCGCGGCCGGCGCACCGCGTCGCGCCGCCGCGCCATCGCCGGCGCGGTGGCGACGTCGATCATCCCGACACCCACCGTCGCCGCCTCGAGCCGGGTCGCCAGCTCGCGCTGCGCCGGGTCAAGCAGCACGGCGGCGCGGTCGAGCACCTCGACCGCCTCGGCGGCGCGCTGCGCGCGCCCGAGGGCCAGCGCGAGCACCATCGCCGCGGCCACTCGGGCGCCGTCGTCGGTCGCGGTCTCCAGCGCAGCCTGCAGCTGTGACGGCCACGTGGGCAGGCCGGCGCTCGCCTCGGCCATCCCCAGCTCGAGCAGCAGCCGGGCCGCTCGCTCGGCGGCGGCGGCTCCTCCAGCGCCCGGCGCAGGTACACCGCGGCGGACTCCGGGGCTCCGCTGTGCGCGGCCGCGCGGGCCGCCTCGACCAGGCGCTCCACCACCCACCGTCCGCCGGCCGGCATCGCTGGCCAGCAGGTGCTCGGCCACGCGTTCGTCGGCGCCGTGGTCCTCGGCGAGCATGTCGGCCGCCGCGCGGTGCCCGCGCGCGCGGTCGGCCCGTGGACAGCGCCTCGTAGATGCCCGCGCGCACGATCGGATGGGCGAAGGAGAGCGGCCGGCCCGGGAGAGGATCTCGGCGGCGGCGAGGACGGTCGGCCGCCGTCGGCGGCCTCGTCGATGTCGAGCTCGGCCAGCCGGGCCGCCTGCCACAACTCTCCCGTCTCCAGGATCGCCACCGCGCGGGCCAGTCGCGCGGCTGACTCGGGGAGGCGGTCGAGGCGCAGCAGGATCGAGCGCCCCACCGTGCGGGCGCCGATCTCCTCCACGTGCTCGGCGGCCGCCGCCGTGGGGCCGATGGCCTCCTCGCGCAGCGCCGCCACCAGCTCGCGCATGAGAAATGGCGTCCCGCGGGTCGCGCGCAGGCAGGCCTCGACGAAGGCCGGGTCCGGCATGGCGCTGAGGCGCTCGGCCAGAAACTGGCCCACCGCGGTGCGCGTGAGCGGGGCGATCCGCAGAAGCTCGGCATTGGGGTCGGTGGCCAGCGTCGCCAGCAGCCCGGCGTCGGCAGGTGACTCGCGTGGCCGCGCCGCGACGACCAGCGCCGCGCCCAGACCCTCCAGGCGTGGGAGGAGGAAGGCCAGGAAGCGCAGCGAGGGGGCGTCGGCCCAGTGTGCGTCGTCGACGATCACGCAGGTCGGCCTCGCGGCGGCGAGGTTGGCGCACAGCCAGTAGAGGCCGTGGAGCACCGCGAAGGGCGGCTCGGGCCCGGCGCTCAGCGCGCGCCCCGAGCCGTCGCGGCCCGGCAGGGCCAGCAGCGGACGCCGCCAGCCCCGCCGCTCCCTGCAGCAACTCGGTGAGCTCCTCGGCGCCGGCCTGAGCCAGCGGCGGCTCGAAGAGCTGGCGCACGACGCCGAAGGCGAACTCGCGCTCGAGCTCGGCGCCGCGCGCCGTGAGCACCTGCATGCCGCTCGCCTCGGCGCCGGCGCGGGCGGCGGCGAGCAGCGCGGTCTTGCCGATCCCGGCCGGGCCCTCGATGACCATGAGGCTTCCCGCCCCGGCGCTTCCGCGCGCCAGCGCGACCTGGACGCGGCGCAGCTCCTCCCCGCGCTCGAGCAGGCCGTGCGCCGCAGTCACCGTTGCGGCCCTCGAAAGTCAGGGGGGTGGCCACGGTGCGAACCAGCTCGGGTGGGCTCGATCATGGCGCCATCATGTACGCGCAGGTGCTGACCGAGACGACGATGCCCGAGCGGTGCGGCGAGTTGGACGCCGCCATCCGCGACCGCCTGCTGCCGTCGCTGCGCGTGGTCGAGGGGTTCTGCGGGGCGCTGCACCTCGTCAGCCGAGACAGCGGGGAGGGGATGCTCATCGTCCTGTGGGAGACCGAGGAGCAGGCGGTGCGGGCGGGGTCCGAGGAGGAGCTCGCCGTCCTCGCTCCCGCCGCGGACAGGCGGTGCGCCGGGGCGTCGGTGTGGGAGGTCACCCAGCGCGCCTGAGCATCCTCGCTCAGCGGCCGTTGTGCTCGTCGGGGAGCAGCGCGAAGATGCGCGCCGGACCCCCGTTGCCGCCGGCCAGCTTGATCGGGGCCACTACCACCTGGGAACGCGTGGGGATCTCGGTCAGGTTCGCGACGTTCTCGATGATCATGCGCCCGGCGGAGAGCCACAGCCGGTGCAGGTCATGCGTGGTCGAGTCCACGGGATCGGCCGATGGGCCGTCGAAGCCGATCGCGGAGATGCCGCGCCCCACCAGCGCCCGCGCGCACGCGGCGTCCGGGTAGCTCCAACCGGTCCAGTACGCGGCGGTGCCCCAGTTGCGGGCGTTGTCGGAGCAGAGGAAGAGGATGTCGCCGCGGTGCAGGTGGTGCAGCTGGGACTCCAGCTCGGCGAGCGGGATCGGGCCTGGTGTGCGCCTGGAGACGTCGATGGTGAGTGCGTGGGTGACCAGCCGCTCGAGCGGGATGTCGTCCAGCGTGTCTCCGCCGGCGATCTGGTGCGCGGGAGCATCCACGTGGGTGCCGACGTGGTTGAGCAGGTGCAGCTCGGTCATGGCGAAGCCGTCGTCGGGGACCGACGCGATGGTCCGGAACGACGGTTCTGGAAGGCCCGGAAAGACCGGCATCCCGTCCGCGAGCGGATGGGTCAGGTCAAGGATTCGCACATGCCCGCGTCACCTGGACAGCCACGGAGACGACACCCCGGTCGTTCGTCCCCTCGTTCGCGCAAGCCTACCAGGCGACTTTGATCGGATTGGGCGTGCTCGGGGTCATCGGTGAGCGCCTGAGCCACGTGCCGGCGCCCGCGATACAGCCGGGTGGTCACCGTCGCCTCGGGCACGCTCAGGTGGCGCGCCGCCTCGGCGTAGGACAGCCCCAGCACATCGATGGCGACGACCGCATCGCGGAAGGGCGGGGGGGCGCTCGCAATCGCCGCCATGATCGCGCGCGGGTCGACCAGGCTCTCGTCGTCGTGGGGCGCGTCGGTCTCCGCAAGCTCGACGGTGACCGGCCGTCGCGCGGCGGTGCGCCGGCGGTCGGTGTGCGTGTTGCGCAGCGCGCGCAGCAGGTAGCCCAACTCGCTCTCGCGGATGCGCCGCGGGCGCGCCAGCACGTTGACGTAGGTCTCCTGGACCAGATCCTCGGCGTCGTGGCGCGAGCCGGACAGCGCCCATGCCGCGCGGTAGAGCACGTCGGCGTGAGCGACGAGGCGGTCGGGGTCAAGTGGCGCTCCGCGCAGTCGCTGCATGTCCGGCATGCTCCGCCGCGCAGCCGCCGAGCGCGTCGGGCATACCCCCTGACCTTCACCCCGACATTTGTCCGCAGCCGCGCGTGATGCCGCCGGCGAGCCCGACCTCACACGGGCTTGGCCTGCTCGAGGATCTGTCTGAGTCGCGCGGCTTCGTGGTCTGGGTTGGCTTTGAGGCGCTGCTTGGTGATGCGGAGGGTGTGGATGCCGTGGGCGAGTTGGTGGGCGTCGCGTTCGCGGTCGGTTTCGAAGGCGTGGCGGGTCTTATGAAAGTCCCAGCCGTCGAGTTCGACGATGAGGTTGTGGTCGGGGAAGTAGACGTCGACCTGGCGGCCGTTGACCCACACGTTGGTCAGCGGGGTGGGGAGCCCGTATCTGGCCAGGAAGGGCAGGAAGTCGTCTTCGAAGTGCGAGTTGGTGGGGTTGGTGCCGGGGAGGTCCAGGAACGGCTTGAGGAGTTTGGTGCCGGGGTGCAATGGGTTGCGTTCGATGACGTCGCTGAGGCCGTCGGGGCGGATGTTGTGTTCTCGGAGGGCGTCGTTGACCAGGCGGGTGAGTTGCTTGGCGGTCAGGCTGTGGTGCGATGTCCAGGATGGTGCGGGCCGCGGGAGGTGACTTTGACTCCGAGCTGCAAGGAGTTATCCGAACGGTCTAACGACGGGCAACGATGGGTGAGGATGTGGCGTGGTCGGCGGTCGCCGGTGGGGAGGCTGATCTCGGGGGGTGGTTGGAAGTGGAGTTGGAAGCCCCAGAGGAAGGCGGCGGAGGTGTGGCTGGCGAGAGCGGTGGGGCCGCCCGCGAGGACGGCGGCGGCGATGCGGGCTTGGGGGTCCTGGCGGGCGGGGGCTTGGCAGTAGACGCCGGTGTAACGGGGCAGAAGCGTCCGGTTTCTCAGCCGCCACTCGATCCCGCCCTTACTGAGACCGCACTCCAGGAGTTGCTCGCGGGTGATGTTCCCGTGTTGACGTTGCAGGCGCTCGCGGATCGCCGCGTTGAGCTGGTCGTGGGAGATCTTCCCTGGCTGCCAATGAATATCTCCCACTACAGATAAGAGCCTCGAGCGGGGCAAAAATCACCCCCCTCGATAGCAGCCTTTTTCACGCGATCGCGGATCGAGGCGAGCTGAAACGCCGCAGCGCCTAGGGGATCGCCGCGCCCCTTAAGGGATCACACGCGCCCAAACCCTCGGGTCCCTGACTAGGGGCACCCTCGATGTGCAAACGCGCCCAAGGCCCGAGTCTGGCTCCATCGCACATCCACGGCACAGGAGCCAGACATGCTGAACACCGACCACCTCACGACGACCACCGCCCAGACCACCACCACCGAGACCACCCCGTCGAGCGTCCATGACTTCCTCCTCGCACCCGGCGACGCCGGCTGGGACGCGGCCCGCCAGACCTTCAACGTCCTTCACGACCAGCGACCGGTCGCCATCGCCACCCCGGGCAACGAGCGTGAGGTCGCCGCGGCGGTCCGCTACGCGGCTGCCCAGCGTCTCACCGTGACCGCTCAGGCGACCGGACACAACGCGGGACCGCTCGGCTCGCTGGAAAACACCCTCATCATCAACACCTCGCGGTTGCAGGGCGTCCGCATCGATGTCGCCAACGAGCGGGTGCGGGTCGGCGCCGGCGTCAAGTGGGGGGCCGTCACGCCGCGGCTCTCCGAGCTTGGCCTGGCCGCCCTGCACGGGTCCTCGCCGGACGTCGGGATCGTCGGTTACTCGCTGGGCGGCGGCATGGGCTGGCTGGCGCGCAAACACGGCCTGCAGTCAAACAGCGTCACCGCGATCGAGCTGGTCACCGCCGACGGCGACCTGATCCGAGCCGACGCCGTGCACGAGCCGGACCTGTTCTGGGCGCTGCGGGGCGGCGGCGGCAACTTCGGGATCGTCACCGCGATCGAGTTCGCCGTGTACCCCGTCACCGAGGTCTACGCCGGAACGATGCTCTTCGGGTTCGAGCGGGCGAGCGAGGTGCTGCGGATGTGGCACGCGATGCTGCCCTACCTGCCGGAGGAGATCACCTCGCAGGCGTCCCTGATGCACATCCCCGACGTGCCGTTCGTGCCCGACATGATTCGCGGCGGATCGTTCGTCAGCGTCACCGCCGCCTTCCTGGGCGACGAGCTCCAGGGGCAGCGGCTGCTGGCTCCGATCCGGGATCTGGGCCCTGTGCTCGACACGTTCGACGTTGTCTCGCCCGCCGCCCTGGGCGACCTCTCGATGGATCCGCCCGACCCGCTGCCGTACATGAGCGAGCACGACCTGCTCGGCGGGCTCGCCCCGCGGACGATCGACGAGCTCATCGCGGCGGTGCCGCGCGAGTCCGGGGTCGTCAGCTTCCAGCTGCGTCACATGCGTGGCGCGATCGGCCGGGCCCCGAGCCACGCCGGCTCGCGCGGCAAGGTGGACGGCGAGCTGGCGATGTTCGCGGTCGGCCTGGTGCCCGACCCGGCGTTCGCGCCGATCCTCAAGGACTCGCTGGCGGGCGTGAAGGAGGCCGTGAGGTCCCATCGCCTCGCCGCCTCGTACGCGAACTTCGTGGAGAAGCCCACCGACGCGCGCGTCTTCTATGACGCGGCGACGTGGTCGCGCCTGCGCTCGGTCAAGGCTCTGTATGACCCCAGCGACCTGTTCCGCGCCAACCACCACATCCCGCCGAGCCGCTGAGCGCCTCACCGGGGGACGCCGACGCCGGCGTCCCCCGGCCGCTCACCCAGAGCTATGGGGTCCAGACCCCATTCCGGCGCGCCCCCGCGCTCACGACGATCCCCTGGCACACACACGAAGGGGCGCAGACGTGCCGGACATCACCACCGTGGCTCAGCTCATCGAACGAGACCGGGAGCTCAGCCTGTTTGACGACCTCGTCTCACCGGATGGGGCGGACGGAGCGCCCCTCGTCGTCGTCGAGGGCACCGCGGGGATCGGCAAGAGCCGGCTGATCGCGGAACTGCGCGAGCGAGCCAGGGAGAACGGGCACCTCGTGCTGGCGGCCAACGGCAGCGACCTGGAGCGTGAATTCCCCTTCGGCGTCGTGCGCCAGCTGTTCGATCCCGTCCTGGCCGGCCCCGACGTCGGCGAGTTCGACGGCGCCGCCGCGCCGGCCCGCACGGTCTTCGCTGGCGTCGACGACGGCGCGGGCGGCGGCGAGGACGTGTCGTTCGCAGTGCTGCACGGGCTCTACTGGCTGACCCTCAATGTCGCCGGCGACGGGCGGCTGATGGTGATCGTCGATGACCTGCACTGGTGCGACCGGCCGTCCCTGCGCTTCCTCGCCTACCTCGCGCGTCGCCTCGACGGGCTGGCCGCGACGCTCGTGGTCGGTCTGCGCACCGCCGAGCCCGGAACCGACCCGGTGATGCTGGGGGAGGTCGTCTCCTCGCCGGCGGCCATGCACGTGAGCCCGTGGCCACTCACCCAGGCCGGGGTGACGGAGCTCATCGGCCGCCGCATGGAGGCCCAGCCCGACCTCGCGTTCGCCGAGGCATGCCTGAACGCCACCGGCGGCAACCCCCTGCTCGTGTGCCAGCTGCTCAGCTCGCTGGCCGCCGACGGCGTCGTCCCTCGCGCGGCGCAGGCCGACGCGGTCAGGCGAGTGGGGCCGCGTGCCGTGTCGCGCACGGTTCTGCTGCGCCTGCGCCGCCTGCCCCCGGCCGCGGCCACGGTCGCCCAGGCTGTCGCGGTGCTCAACAACAACGCCGAACTGCCCCTTGTGGCCGCGCTCGCCCGGCTGGACGAAGCCGGTGTCGCGGTGGCCACGGCGGCCCTGGCCCGGGCGGAGATCCTGCGCCCGGATCCGCCGCTCGCCTTCGTGCACCCGCTGGTGCGCGATGCCGTCTACCACGAGCTCCCGCCCGGCGAGCGCGAGCTGTGGCACGCTCGCGCCGCCCATCTACTGGCCGAGACGCTCGTCCCCGCCGAGGCGGTGGCCACGCAGCTCCTGGCCGCGCCCCGGCGAGGTGAGCGCTGGGTGGTGGCGCGCCTGCGCGAAGCTGCCGCGGCCGCGCGGGCCAAGGGCGCCGCCGACAGCGCGGTGGCCTACCTGGCGCGCGCCCTCCAGGAACCGCCACCGCCCGAGCTGGCCACCGAGGTCGTGCTCGAGCTGGGCCTGGCCGAGACGCTCACCTCCGGGCTGGCGGCCACAACCCACCTGCGCCAGGCCTGGGAGGAACTGACCGACCCGCGGCGGCGCGCCGTGACCGCCGCCACCCTGGCGCGCACGCTGATGTTCACCGCTCCGGCACAGGAGGCCGTCGAGGTGGCAGAGCGCGCGCTGGCCGAGACGCCCGCCGAGCTCGTCGACGAGCGCCAGGCGCTGCGGGCCTGCGGCCTGATCGCGCTCTTCTTCGGCGCCGGCGACACGCAGGTCATGAACGGGCTCAGCGGGAGCGACCTCGGCGGCGACGGTCCCGGGGCCAAGATGCTGGCCTCCACGACCGGATTTGGGAGGCTTGTCACCGGCGCCGGCGTGGAGCAATGCGTCCCCTTGGCGCGTGAGGCGCTCGCCGGCGGAGTGCTCATCGAGGCCGACCCGGGGCTGTTCCCGGCGGGGGCGATCCTCACGCTCGTCTTCGCCGACCTCAGCGAGGCGATGGCCGCGTGGGACGACCTGCGCGAGCTCGCCTACCGCCGGGGATCGCTGCTGGGCATCCTCACCGTCGGGCTGTGGCGCGGCTACAGCCTGCTGTGGCGCGGTGAGCTGCGCGAGGCCCAGGAGCTCCTCGAGGGCGCCCGCGACGACTTCCTCGCCTGGGGCCTGCTGGCTCCGGCCGAGGTCTATCTCCCTGCGATCCTCGGAGCAGTGCGTCTGGCGCGCGGCGATCTGGCCGGTGCGCGTGAGGAACTGCGGCGCAACAGCGCGCCCGACGCGCGCACCGACGGCCACCGGCACCTGTTGGCCAGCCGGGCTGAGCTACTGCTGGCCGAGGGACACTTCGCCGATGCGCTCGCGCTCGCCGAGGACCTCTCCACGCGGATGACCTTCATCACCAACCCGGCATGGGCGCCGTGGCGGTCGGTCAAGGCCCGCGCTCTCGACGGGCTGGGCCGCACCGACGAAGCCATCGCCCTCGCCACGGACAACCTGGAGCACGCTCGTCGCTTCGGCTCGCCGGGCGTCGTCGGCAAGGCCCTGTGCCTCGTCGGCCGTCTGCAGCGAGAGGACGGTGTGGCCACGCTGCGGGAGGCCGTCGCTCACCTGGAGCGCTCGACGGCCACGCTGGAGCTCGCCATCGCGCTGCTGGCGCTGGGCGGCGCGCTGCGGCACAGCCGCCGCCCCACCGAGGCGCGCGAACCCCTGCGCCGCGCCCTCGAGTTGGCCGATCGCTGCGGCGCCGACGGCCTGGCCGCGGAGGTCCGCGCCGAGATCTACGCGACCGGCGCCCGCCCACGCACGACCGCGCTCCAGGGCGCGGCGTCGCTCACGGTGTCCGAGCGTCGCGTCGCTGACCTGGCCGCTGACGGTCACAGCAACAAGGAGATCGCCCAGACGCTCTACGTCACTCCCAAGACCGTGGAGGTCCACCTGTCCAGCGCCTACCGCAAGCTCAGCATCCGCTCGCGCCAGCAGCTCGCGATGGCACTGTCGGGATGAGGGTCACAAACACCGGTCCCTTCGTGCGATGGCGGCGACGCCCGGGGCCGAGGTCGCGGCGGTGAGTTGAGCGTGCATCGACAGGTCGGTATAGGCTTCACGGATCGGCGCCCAAGGCGCGGTGCAAGGAGGAGAGAGCCATGTTTCGCGATGTCCTCGTCGTGGTGGATTCCACGAGCGACGCCAGGGAGGCGCTGAGCCAGGCGATCGACCTCGCCCAGCGGGAACGCAGTCGCCTGACGCTGATCACCGTCGAGCGCCGCCTGCCCGCGTGCGCGTACCTCGGGGTGGCCGCGGCGCTGCCCCTCGTCATCCCCGCCGCCGAGGCGGAGGCGCGCGAGGTGATGTGCGAGGCCCTGTCCTGCGTGCCCGGTGACATTCCCGTCACCACGGTGCTGGCCGCGCCGCCGTTGCGCCCGGCGCTGATGAAGCAGATCACGCGGGGCGGCCACGACCTGGTGGTCATGGGCGCGCGCCCCCGGGGCGCCAAGGGCCTGGCCTTCGGGACCCTCAGCCACTATCTCGTGCGGCGCAGCCCCGTGCCCGTGCTCGTGGTGCACGGCGAGCCCCCGCGCCGCCACGCCGTGACCCTCGACGCGGCGACGCGGAGCCGGCGAGCGCGCCGCTGGACGACACGCTCACCGGTCACCTGACTCACGTCAGCCGCGACGGGCGAAGGCGCCGGCCTCGGACTTGACGATGCCGAGCAGGTTGCCCAGCGACAGCTGAGCGTCGAGCAGGTGCAGGCCCCATTCCGGGGTCGGCGCTGCCGTCGGCGTTTGGGCGCCATTGCGCGCCGTGATCATCAGCACATGCGCGCCGTTTGAGTTCTCGCATCGGGCCGTGTAGGCGCCGGGCGAGGTCCAGTACACCGTCCTGGGCGAGGGGATGTTCCACTTCAGCACGCTCAGGCCCAGGGCGATGGTGGAGCCGGGGGCGAAGGGCGCGCTGGGCTGGATGGGGTCGAGGATCCCGCTCCCGCCGGCGAGGTTCGCCGGGTTGGTGCACAGGACCTCGTCGCCCTTGGCGGGCTTGGGGCCGACGGCCAGGTTGCCCACGCGGCCGAACAGGCTGTCGCTCGGCGGCGTCTGGTCAAACGTGGAGAACGCGATGACGCACCCGAGCTGCGTGGTGCTCCGGCAGGCGGGGATGTGCTTGAAGTCGCCGCCGATGCCGCTGTTGCCCTTGACCAGCACGTTGCCGCCCATGAGGATCGCCGAGAGCATCAGCTTGCGCACGGCGGGCTTGGGATCGATCACCTTGGCGATCACCGACTCGAGCACGCCCGAGCCCTGCGAGTGGCCGATGAGGACGAAGCCGCGGCCGTGGTTGTACTTGGTCAGGTACGTCTTCAGCGCCTGAGTCACGTCGGAGACGCCGAGAGCGGGGTTGGCCTTCGACGTCGAGCCCGAGGTGCCCGGCAGCCCGGCGCCGGCGAGGGTCACCTGCCGGTACATCGGCGCGAAGACCCGGCAGTACTGCGAATAGCGCGACGCCTGGTAGGTCGCGATCGAGGTCTCGGTGTCCTGGATGGCCAGGTCGCTGTTGCCCGTCTTCTCGTCGCTGACGGTGGGGTACACGTAGAAGCAGTCGATCGCCGGGTTCTTGACTGCCTTGGGGTGCTGGACGCTGAGCGCCTTGGTGAGCGGGGCGTTGTAGACCGTGGTCGAGAGCCCCGGCGTGCAGGGATCGGGGTGGGCGCCGGGCTTGCACAGCCACACCGTCCCCTTGGCCGCCGCCGGGCCTGCGCCGACCACCGCGAGCGCGGCGGCCACCGCCACCGTGCCCAGAGCCGTCTTGAACATCGAGTTCCTCCTCCTCCTTGTGCCGGTTGCCGCGGCCCCGGTCGCACGCGGCCCGCAATTTGAGACACGAGGCGGCAAGAGTACCAAAAGGTGGTGGCCCTCAGGTCACGGCGGGAAGCGCTGCTGACACTTGAGGATCTTGTTCACGTCGCCCTGGGCGTTGACGATGCAATGCAGGAGCTTGCTCGCCTTGGGGTTGCGGGTGACCTTGAACGTCGTCGAGAAGCTGGACACGACGGTCGAGGTGGCGGCCGTCGCCGTCTGGGTCTGGGCCGCCGTGCCCGTACCGGGGGTGCTCTGCGTGGTGGCCGCGGCGTTCAGATGGCGCACGTTGCTGCCGTCGACGGCTGCGACGTACGCCTGCGAGGGGCCCTGGTAGTTCTCCAGCACCCACGAGCCGCCCGACAGGATCACGCTCGTGTCGCCACGGGAGAACCCGACCTTGTGCAGCAGCCGGTCCACCACGCCGGCGTCGATCTGGCCCAGGGTCACTCGCGCCTGCGCCGACTGCGCCGCGGTCGGCGCGCGAACCACGTTCGTGACCTTGCGGTTGTAGCCCGTCGTGCCCGCCTCGACCTCGTACTGCACGATGTCGTAGTTGCGGATGTGCAGCTGCCCGTCGCCGGGGATCACCTGAAAGTCGACGTTCTGGCCCGAGGTGCTGATCTGGACCACCCGCGCCTTGGGGCCGAAGTCAGACACCATCTGCGGCAACGTCTCCTGCAGCGTGTAGCCCTTGATCCCCTCGCTGCTGGTCTTCGTGGCGATGTAGATCCCCACCGCGGCGGCCACGAGCGCCACCACGGTTCCCAGCCCTGCCCTGATCCCGCGTCGCATCGGCAATACCCCCTGATCCGCGCGGAGCATATAGCCGCGGCGCGGTCCGGAAAAGGGGCTCAGGCGCGATGTTCGCCGAGATAGCTGGCGGCCAGCAGCGAGCTGTCGCTGCGTAGCCGCTCGGCACTGTCGTGGGCGACGAGCTCCCCGTGGGAGAGCACGTAGCCGCGATCGGCGATCTCGAGCGCGAGATGCACGTGCTGCTCGACCAGCAGCACGGCGGTCTGCTCCGTGTCGGCGGCGGCGCGCACCACGGGGAGCAGGCGCTCGACGATGATCGGCGCGAGGCCCAGGCTGAGCTCGTCGAGCAGCAGCAGCTTGGGCCGGCGCATGAGCGCTCGGGCGATGGCCAGCATCTGCTGCTCGCCACCCGGACAGCAGGCCGGCGCGCCGCTCGCCCAGGTCACGCAGCGCGGGAAAGTGAGCGAAGGCCGCCTCCTGGCGGTCCTGCGGCGTGACCGTCGAGCCGGAAGTGCTCGGCCACCGTCAGCCCGTAGAAGATGCCGCGGTCCTGGGGCACATGCACGATGCCGGCGCGGACGCGCGCGGTCGGCGACAGCGCCGCCATGTCGCGCCCCTCGAGTGCGATCGTGCCTGCGTCGGGCTTGACCAGGCCGGAGATGGCGCGCAGCGTCGTCGTCTTGCCGGCGCCGTTGGCGCCCATCAGGGCGACCACCTCGCCGGCGGACACGTTCAGGCTGAGGTCGCGCAGCACCGGCGCGCCGGCGTAGCCCGCGGTCAGACCGGAGATCTCCAGCGTCCCCGTGGCGACCGCGGTGCCGGCGCTCACCGGGTGTGGCTCCGAGCGCGGCGCGGCGAGGGCGTCGGATCCGGCCGGCATCTCACCGTCTGCCGCCGAGCGCCTGAACTCGCGAGGCGAGCAGCCGTAGGCGTCGCGGAACAGCCGGCTGAAGTGCGGCGCGCTGGGCAGCCCCCAGCGGCTGGCGATCGCGGAGATCGAGAGGTCTGCGTAGGCGGGATCGGTGAGATCGTTGCGGCAGCGCTCCAGCCGCTCGGAGCGGATCCAGTCGCACACGCTCAACCCCTGCCCGGCGAACACGCGGTGCAGGTAGCGCGTCGAGATGAAGCTACGCGCGGGCCACCTGCTCGGGGTTGAGGTTCGGGTTGCCGAGGTTGGCGTCGATGTAGGCCTGTGCGTGCAGGAGCAGTTCGGCCTGGGAGTGCGGGCGATGAGACTGGGTGGCGTCGACGTCGAGGTAGAGGCGGCGCACCAGGTCGATGACATGCTCGGCCAGGCCCGTGTCGCTGCGCGCGATGCTGCCGTCGGCCAGGCCGGCGGCGGCTCCGCAGAAGAAGCGCACCGCCAGGCGGGGCAGGCCGGTCTGGCCGGGGATGCGCACCGCGGTCTGGCGCGAGACGTTGGCGGCGTGCTTGCCCAGGGTGGACTTCGGCAGCTTGAGCACGAGCAGGTCAAACGGCTCGCCGGCGCGGAAGATGGCCGGCTCGGAGGTGTCATACGTCGTCATGTCGCCGGGGGAGAGCACGCACTCGCGATGATGCTGGGCGCCGTGCAGGTGGCCACGCAGGAGGATCGATAGGTGCAGGCAGTCCGGGTCCCCGGCGGCGATCTCGCCTCGGCGTCCGGCTCATGGTGTTGGGCAGTGCGGCCACACGGAACAGGCCGACCGAGGCCAGCCACTCGCCCCACATCCGGGCCTGGAAGCGCTCGGCGGCGTCGGTCCGGATCGTCAGCGGGTGGTAGACCTCATACGACGAGTTGGCCCAGAACTCAACGCGGTCCCGGGCCGCTACGGCAGCGGTGTCGATCAGCAAGCTCATACCGTTGCACTGCGATCCGGTGGGATCACCGCTGTATCCCCCTCTCCTCAAAGCGGGCCGCTCGTGCGCCGATCCTACCACCGGCAAAAACCCCTGGAAGCACTGACGTTAACTCTCAGCGCACACCTTGCGCGGAGGGCGTTGCCGGTGAGCGCACGGTCGACTCACGCACCGCGGGCGCGCGCCACAGCCGCTGCAAGGATCGGCCGGCGAATAGGACCGCCGCCAGCCACTCGGGGAGAGGGGAAACAGCACGATGGACAGGATCCTTGCCACGCACACCGGGAGCCTCATCAGGCCACCCGAGCTGCTGAGCTTTCTCGCGGCGCGCGACGCCGGTCAGAGCTACGACGAGGCGGAGTACGCCGAGGTTCTGCGGACGGCGGTGAAGGACATCGTCGACAAGCAGGTCGACGCCGGCATCGACGTCGTCGACGACGGCGAGATGGGCAAGACCAGCTGGATCACCTACCTGTACGAGCGCGTCGCGGACTGGAAGCACGCCTGGTGACGCTGGAGGGGGCGAGCATGCTCCCGCCCAGCCGCGACCGCCAGGCAGTACCCGGGCGCCTACGCCGAGCTCGACGCCCTCGACGAGGCCGCCACCCGCTCGAGCAACATCGCGCCCGAGGGAACCCAGCGGCGACGACGAGTCCGGACACCGGTGAGGTTGTGCAGTGGGTCTGCACCGGGCCCATCACCTACGACCGCGTCGGCGCTTGACCGCGACATCGCCAACCTGCGCGCCGCCATGGAGGACCATCCGGAGACCGAGGCGTTCCTGCCCGTGGTGGCGCCGGCGAGCGCCTACTGGCTCGCCAACGAGCACTACGGCTCCGAAGAGGAGTTCGTCTACGCCCTCGCCGACGCGCTGCACGAGGAGTACAAGGCGATCGTCGACTCCGGGTTCCTGCTCCAGGTCGACGACGCCGTCCTCATGCACGAGTGGGACACGATGCTCTCGCGCGGGCAGACCGACGAGGATTACCGGCAGCTGGGCCCAGCTCCGCGTCGATGCGCTCAACCACGCGCTGCGCGGGCTGCCCGAGGACCGGGTCCGCTACCACGTGTGCTGGGGCAGCTGGCATGGCCCGCACGCGTATGACCCGCCGCTGAAGGACACCGTCGGCCTCATCCTGCAGGTCACCGCCGGCTACTACGCGATGGAGCAGGCCAACGCTCGCCACGAGCACGAATGGCGGGTGTGGGAGGACGTGGCCCTCCCGGAGGGCAAGAAGCTCATCCCGGGGGTGGTCACGCACCACACCAACGTCGTCGAGCACCCGGAGCTGGTCGCCCAGCGGCTCATCCGCCTGGCCAACGTCGTCGGGCGCGAGAACGTGCTGGCCGGAACCGACTGCGGTTTTGCGCAGGGCGCGTTCATCCACCGCGTGCATCCCGAGATCCAGTGGGCGAAGCTCGCCGCGCTTGCCGAGGGGGCCCGGATCGCCTCCCGCGAGCTGTGGGGAGCCGCAGCCGCCGTATGACCGAAAGCCATTCGGCTCATCGCTCACGACACCTTCCATCCAAGGAGAGAAAGTGATCACGGAAGCTCATCGCTGGCTGGTCAGGGCGGCCACCGTCGCGCTCGCCACCGTCGCCGTTGCGGGCTGCGGTTCCAGCAGCAACAGCAGTAGCCAGAGCAGCAGCGCCGCCGCCACCAGCAGCGCCGCGGCTACGAGTAGCGCGGCCGCGACCGGCACCACCTCGTCGGCGGCAACGGGCGGCGGGGGCGCGGGCGCCGAGGCGGTGACCGACTACCTGAAGTACGTCGACGGCAAGGCCGGCAAGGCCGACTCGTCGCTGCCACCGGTCACCATCGGCTGGATCAACCAGCAGGGCGGCCAGCAGGCGATCGGCCCGCTGGCGACCAACGGGGCGCAGATGGCGGTCAAGTACATCAACGCGGAGCTCGGCGGCGTGGACGGACATCCCGTCCAGCTCAAGACCTGCTTCATCACCAGCGCCGAGGAGGAGGGCAAGACCTGCGCCCAGCAGCTCCTGGCCGACAAGTCGGTGCAGGTGATCGACGAGGGCGCGGTGGCCATCGGCATCCAGTCGTTCTACTCGACGATCGCGGGCGCCAAGCCGGTGATCGTCGGCGTGGCCGTCACGCCGGTGGACTCCGTCCAGAAGAACGCCATGATCATGTTCGGCGACGTCACCCACGTGCTGGGGCCGTTCGGCACCTACGCCACGCAGGTGCTGCACGCCAAGACCGCGGCGCTCGTCTATCCCGAACATCTCCGGCATCACCGACGGCGCGACGGCGATCGCCAACTCGCTCAAGAGCGCGGGCGTGTCGGTCAAGAAGGTCGCCTACGACGAGAACTCGACCGACCTCATCGGACCGCTGACCAGCGCCGGCGCCACCTCGGCCGACATGGTCATCCCCTACAGCGACTCATCGGGCTGCGTCAACCTGGCCAAGGGGCTCAAGCAGCTGGGGATCACCGACGCCAAGAAGATCGTCTCGGCGCCGCTGTGCCTCAACGGCCAGGTGGCGGCCGGTCTCGGTGGCGACTTCCCGATCTGGACCTACGCGATCGCCAGCTCGCTGTACGGCGATCCCACCGACCCGGGCATGGCCCGCGTACATGAAGGTGGCGGCGAAGTACACGACGCCCGCCGACGCCCCGGACCCGTGGAACATCGTGGCCTTCGCGCAGATCCTGACCACCGTCCGCTACCTCAACCAGCTCGGGCTACGGCAAGGCACACGCCGACCAGCATCCTGGCCAAGGCCAAGGCGTTCACCGGGCCCGTGGCCCTGGGCGCGCCTTCGCTGGCCTGCGGCAAGTACCCGTCGGCTCCGGCGGTGTGCAACGACCGCGCGCAGTTCTTCCAGTACCACGGCAAGCACGTGTTCAAGAAGGTGGCTTCCTGGCTGCAGCCGCCCTCGTGATCGAAGCCGGTCCCGTCGGCTGGCTGGCCCGCTCGGCGACCGGGCCCGCGGCCACGGCCTGAGCAGGCATGACAGCAGATCCTTCTGTTCATCCTGCTCGGGCTGGGCCCGGGCGCGCTCATCGCCGCGATCTCGCTGGGCGTGGTGCTCACCTACCGGGGCTCCGGGGTGATCAACCTGGCCACCGGTGGCGTGGCCATGATCGGCGGCTACGCCTACTGGGCGCTGAAGACCGGGCAGGTCGCCGGCGTCCAGATGGGCACCGCGCCGGCGCTGGTGTGCAGCCTGGTCATCGTGCTCATCTTCGGCGTGCTGCGTCGAGCTGATCGCCTTCCGGCCGTTGCGCAACGCCTCGCCGCTGGCCAAGCTCGTGTCCTCGCTCGGCGTGCTGCTCATCGCGCAGGCGACGGTGCTGCTGGCCTTCGGCAACACGCCGCAGCCCGAGCCGACGATCCTGCCCCAGAGCACCGTCCACGTCCTTGGCGCGGTCATCCCGGTGGACCGGTTCATCCTCACCGGGATCGTCATCGCCATGGCGGCGGCGCTGGCGGCCGCCTACCGGTGGTCCCGGTTCGGATTGGCCACACGCGCGGCGTCCGAGAACGAGGTGGCCGCGATGCTGGGAGGGCTCTCGCCGCGACTGCTCTCGCTCGGTAACACACTGCTGGCCTCGTTCGATCGCCGGCGCCGTCGGCATCCTGGCGGCGGCGATCACCGAGCTTGACTCCGAGACGCTGCCGCTCCAGATCGTCCCGGCGCTGACCGCGGCGCTGATCGCGCGGTTCACCTCGTTCGGCCTCGCCTGCGCCGCCGGAATCGGCCTGGGGATCATCGAGTCGCTCATCCAGTACGCGAGCTCGCAGACGTGGTTTCCCCAGGCGGGCGGCTCGGCCATCCCGGGGGTCGCGCGAGCTCGTCATCTTCCTCATCACCGTGGCGGTGATGTACGTGCGTGGCGGCCGTCTGCCCCGCCGCGGCGACCTGGTGGAGCGCAGCCTGCCCCAGGCGCCTCGCCCCAACAATCTGGTGCGGACGTCGCTGATCGTCGCCGTCGTCTGCGCGGTCGCCCTCGTCGTGCTCCCCTACGACTTCCGCGAGGCGCTCATCAACACCCTGATCGGCACGGTGATGGCGCTGTCGCTGGTCGTCCTCACCGGGTTCGTGGGCCAGATCTCCGTCGTGCAGCTCTCGCTGGCCGGGGTCGCGGGGTTCACGATCTCACACCTGGCCGTCAACGCCGGAATCGGCTTTCCCATCGCGCTCATCCTCGGGACGGCGGCCGCGCTCCTGCTCGGCATGGTCACCGCCGCGTCGGCGCTGCGGGTCCGCGGCGTCAGCCTGGCGGTGGTGACGCTCGCTGCCGCGGTGGCGATCGAGAACTTCGGCTTCACCAACCCCACCTGGGGCGGCGGACAGACGGGATCGCCCGTGCCCGAGCCGCATTTCCTCGGGCTCGACCTCGGTCCCGCCGCCCACTTCCGCGGCCTGGACGGAAACCAGCCCAGCCCGGTCTTCGGCTGGCTCGTGCTGGCGCTCACCATCGCGCTGTGCCTGCTGGTGGGCTACGTGCGGCGGGGCACGCTGGGCCAGAAGATGCTCGCCGTGCGCTCCAACGAGCGCGCCGCCGCCGCTTCGGCGATCAACCCGCGCAACGTCAAGCTCGCGGCCTTTGCCATCAGCGCGCTCATCGCCGGTGTCGCCGGTGTCGCTGTACGCCTACAACTTCGGCTCGGTGAGCGGTGATCGCTTCGACGCCTTCATCGCCCTCAGCCTCATCGCCTTCGCCTACGCGGGCGGGATCACCCTCATCTCGGGTGCGGCCTTCGCCGGCTTGATCTCGACGCAGGCACTATTCCCCTACGCCCTGGACAAGTGGTTCGGGCTCAACGGCAACTGGTTTCTGCTCTTCGGCGGCGTGATCCTCGTGGTGACCCTCATCCAGAATCCCGATGGCGTGGCCGGCGCGTTCTACCGCAAGACGCATCGCCGGCCCACGTTCAGTCCGGATCTACCGGAGGTGGCGCTGCGACCGCAGGAGGCCAACGACGGCGACGCGCCACAGCGACGTGGTGCCCCCGCACGGGCGGGGGCCGACGCCGAGCCGGTGCTGCGCGTCCGCGGTCTCTCGGTCTCCTTCGGCGGCGTCCACGCGCTCACCGACGTCGACCTCGAGGTGGGAGAGGGCGAACTGGTCGGGCTCATCGGGCCCAACGGGGCCGGCAAGACCACGTTCGTCGACGCGGTCACCGGCTTCGTGAGCCATTCGGGCAGCGTCGAACTGCGGGGCCAGGCCGTCGCCGGCCGGGAACCCCACGCCATCGCCGCGCTCGGCTGCGCCCGCACCTGGCAGGGCACCGACCTGTTCGACGACCTCGACGTTCGCGAGAACCTCACCGTCGCCGCCGGCTCGGGCGCGGCGCCGGAGGCCATCGAGGCGGTGCTCACGCGGATGGGGCTGGCCCCGGTGGCCGCGGCGATGCCGGCCGAGCTCTCCGAAGGTCAGCGCAAGCTCGTGGGGCTTGCGCGTGCTGTGGTCGGCGCGCCGGAGCTGCTCTGCCTCGACGAGCCGGCCGCCGGCATGGACACGCGCGAGAGCCAGGCCCTGGGGCGGCGGCTGCGCGAACTGGCCGACCAGGGCCAGTCGACGCTGCTCATCGACCACGACATGGGGCTGGTATTGGGCATCTGTGACCGCGTGGTGGTGCTGGAGTTCGGGCGCGTGATCGCCAACGGCGCGCCCGAGGTCGTGCGCCGCGACGCGGCCGTCATGGCCGCCTACCTGGGCAGTGCGGACGACGCGGCAACCGCCGTCGTGGAGAAACAGTGACTGAGAGAGAGACAGACGATGAGTGAGCAAAGTCTCGAGGACCTGCTGGCCGCGAGTGTCAGTCCTGCGGTCCTCTTGCGCAACTCGCAGGCCGGCCCCAATGTCTACCCCGGCGTCCCGCCCGAGTTCACCAACTGGCGCGACGAGCAGCTGGCGTGGCAGCGGACCTGTGTGTTGTTCAACCAGTCCTACCACATGGCCGAGCTCGCGGTGCGCGGCCCCGATGCGTTGGCGCTGCTGTCGCACCTCGGTGTCAATACCTTCGACAACTTCGCGGTGGACCGGGCCAAGCAGTTCGTCCCGTGCACGCCCGATGGCTACGTCATCGGCGACGTGATCCTGTTTCACCTCGGCGACGAGGAGTTCAACATGGTGGGCCGCGCCCCGGTGCTCAACTGGGTCACCTTTCACGCCCAGACCGGCGGCTACGACGTCGAGGTCGAGCGCGACGAGCGCAGCGCCATGCGGTCCGACGGACGACGCCGCTCCTATCGCTTCCAGCTGCAGGGACCGAGGGCGATGGAGGTCGTCGACGCCGTGCTCGGCCGCTCCTCGCCCGAGCTGAAGTTCTTCCACATGACCACGGTGCGCATCAACGGCCGCGACGTGCGCGCCCTACGCCACGGCATGGCCGGACAGGCCGGCTGGGAGCTGTTCGGCCCGTGGGACGAGGAGGCGGCGGTTCGCGAGGCGCTGGTCGCCACGGGCGAGGAGTTCGGGATGCGCCTGGTCGGAGGGCGGGCGTACTCGTCAAACGCGCTGGAGTCCGGCTGGATTCCGTCGCCGCTGCCGGGCATCTACACCGGCGACGCGCTCGTCGACTACCGGCGCTGGCTGCCCGCCGCCGGCTATGAGGGCTCGGCGTCGATCGGCGGGAGCTTCTACTCCGATGACATCGAGGACTACTACTTCACCCCGTGGGACCTCGGGTACGGGCACCTGGTCAAGTTCGACCACGACTTCATCGGCCGCGCGGCGCTGGAGCAGATGGCCAGAGACGACGAGCACCGTGTCAAGGTCACTCTCGCGCTCGACGACGACGACGTGGCGCGCACCATCTCCACGATGTTCGGCCCCGGTGACCGCGCCAAGTTCATGGACTGGCCGTCGGCGGTCTACGCCATGCATCCGTTTGACAAGGTCCGCGTCAACGGTGGCACCGTCGGGGTCTCGACGTGGATCGGCTACAGCGCCAACGAGGGCAAGATGCTCACGCTGGCGGTGCTCGACGCCCAGCACGCCGAGCCGGGCACCGAGGTGACGCTGGTCTGGGGCGAGGAGGACGGTGGCTCGGGCAAGCCGACCGTCGAGCGCCACGTCCAGACCGAGCTGCGTGCGGTGGTGGCGCCCGTGCCCTACGTGGAGAGCGTGCGGCGCTCCTACGCGCCGCAGAGCTGGCGGGCGATCCCGTCCGCCAGCTCCAGGTAGACGTCGCGTTTCAGATCAGCGCGCGGCGGCGGTGCGCCAGCCCTCGGCGTACTCGCGTGCGCGCGGTCACCGAATACGGCACCGGGCTGACCACGGCGCGCACGTTGATCTGCCGGTGGGGCTGCACCGTGGTCTTGCGCGAGCCGCCGTCGGGCTCGCCCCAGACCACCGTGACCTCGCTGCCGATCTCGACATTGGGGTTGATGGTGGCCAGCGACAGCGCGCGCTTCTCATTCGCGCTGTAGCCGCTGAACATCGAGTGGCCGATGACGTTGCCGTCGGGGTCCAGCACGGAGTCGAAGTTCGAAGACCCGTAGTTGGCGATCGGCAAGTCGAAGAACTGATACGGCTCGCCCTCCACGTCGAACAGCGAGGCGAAGATCTTGGCCATGTCCTCGCCGTCCCAGGCGAGCGTGACCTTGTGGCGCTGGGAGTCCGCGTCGATCTGCTCGAGCGCGTCACGCCCGATGAAGTCGTGATCGAACTTCACGAACGGCCCATACCCGAGCTGCCACGGGTTGGTGTAGTAGTCCTCGATGTCGTCGGAGACGAAGCTCCCGGCCAGGGCGTTGGTGGCCTCGTAGCTGTCGGCGCCGAGCCACTCGCGGTAGCCCCGCAACTCCTCGCCGGTGTAGATGGCGGGCAGTGGCGAGGGGATCCAGCCTGACTCCAGGGTGTTGGAGGCGTAGGCGCGGGCGCCGCACGGCTCCATGCCGAACTCGCGTCCGGCTTCGAGGATCGTGCCGCGGATCTCGTCATAGCTCTCATACGGGCCCCACAGCTCCAGGCCGGGGGCGCCCGCCATCCCGTGGCGCAGCGTGCGCACGCGCTGGCCACCGACGTTCATCTCGGCCATGCGGAAGAACTTGAGCTGCTCCACCGGGCCGCCGTTGACCTTCTCGATGACCTGCCACGCGTTCGGTCCCTGGATCTGAAAGCGCCAGTACGCCCGGGTGACCGCCTTGCCGTAGGGGCGTGACGGTGAGCGGTCGTCCTTCTCGATCTCCACGTCATAGCCGCCCGACTCCGCCTGGTAGGCCAGCCAGTTGGCCACCGGCGCGCGGCCGACCCACACGTACTCCTCCTCATCGAGGTGGAAGAGGATGCCGTCGCCGATGACGTTCCCCGCCGGCGTGCAGGGGACGAACTGCTTGGCCATGTTGACCGGGAAGTTGGCGACGCTGTTGATGCCGGTGTCGGAGATGAGCTTGATCGCCCCCGGCCCACGCATGAACAGGTTGGCCATGTGGTGGGTCTGGTCGAAGAGGACCGCGGTCTCGCGCCAGGCGATCTGCTCGCGGCGCCAGTTGGTGAACTCGTAGGGAACGACCGGGTAGATGTACGCGCCGATCTGCGAGTTGCGCAGCAGTTCGACGGTGTTGCCCGACGCGTCGAGGACTTCTTGCAGGTTGCTGGGTGCCATGGCGTCTCTCCTTTGAATCGGCGCTGCGACCGGCTCTACGCCGACCCCTGCTCCGGCTCGGCGAGGCGCGGCAGGGCGGGCGGCGCCGTTTCCGGGGCGCGGTCGGCGTGCGCGTCATCATGCGCGCGGTGCCACCGCCAGGTTTCGAGCAGCTGGTTGAACGTGAAGATGTGAAAGCCCACGATTCGGAGCTCTGGGTCATCAACCGTAACAGCGAGCTTCTCATAGAGATTGTCGGCTGTCGATCCTTTGGACAGGAGCGCACGGATCCCACGCTGCTTGCGCAGAAATGACAGTGACGGGCCGACCCCGATCCGCGCCGAGAGCTCGATCAGCTTGGTGCGAGACACCTTGCCCGGGATGCCGATCAGCACCGGCAGCGTCATACCGGCGTCCCGCTGGCGCGCGACCCACGTGGCCAGCGCGTCGGGGTCGAAGCACATCTGCGTGACCACATAGTCGGCGTGGCGGCTCTTGTCCGCCAGCGCCTGCTCCAGAACCTCGTCGTCGATGGCGGGATGGCCCTCGGGATATCCGGCGATGCCGATCGACCGCGGCCTGAGCGGATGGTCAGCGAGCAGCTCGAGCAGCTCGGCCGCTGACGAGTAGGCGCCGAGCGGCGGATCGGCGTCGCCGCCGATGACGAAGGCATCGTCCACGCCCGCCTGCGCCATCGCGGAGAGGATTCGGTCGAGGTGGTCGGGTCCCGTGACCATGCGCGCCGCGAGATGGACGGTCACGTCATGGCCCAGCTCGCGCAGGCTGGTGGCGACCTCGACGGTCCGATCGGGCCCGTGCTTGGGCGAGCACGTGACGGTGAGGCGCACGCTCTCGGGCAGATGCGCGGCCTCGTCCAGGCTCCCCGCGAACGGGAGCACCTCAAAACGGGCAGCCGTGAGCGCAGGGGTGACGTTCGGTGTGTCCACCACCTGTAGCGTGGCGGACGCGACGGGCCCTCGGCACTCTCAAAGGGTCAGGTTTCTCCTACCGTTTGGGTGAGTGGGTTCAGCGATCGTCATCGGCGCCGGTCCGGGTATCGGCCTCTCCGTGGCCCAGCGGATCGCCCGCGAGGGACTGCCGGTCGGGGTGGTCGCGCGCGCCGGGGCGACGGTCATAGCGTCGGTGGATGCCCTGGCGGGCCATGATGCGTATGGGGTCGCCGCGGACGCCACCGACGAGGTGGCGCTGCGAGGAGCGCTCGACGAGATCGCCGATCGCCTCGGGCCACCTGAGCTGCTCGTCTACAACGCCGCTCTGATCCGTGCCGACACGATCGGCGAGCTCAGCGCGGCTCAGCACCTCGATGCGTGGGCGGTCAACGTCGTGGGCGCGATCACCGCCGCGCGGCACGTGGCGCCCGGAATGGCGGCGCGCGCACGGGGGACGATCGTGATCACCGGCGGCATGCCCAAGCCGGTGCCCGCCTACGTGAGCCTCTCGCTCGGCAAGGCCGGGGTTCGCACGCTCGTGGCGCTGCTGCACGGCACCTATGGCGACGCCGGGGTCCATGCGGCGAGCGTGACCGTCCTGGGCGAGGTCGCGCCCGGCACGGCGTTTGACCCCGACGAGATCGCCGAGCACTACTGGCGGCTGCACACCCAGCCGCGGGCCGCCTGGGAGCACGAGATCATCCACGGCCCCGCCGGCTGAGGCCGGTGGAGGACCGGTTCTGGCCCGCGTGCAGCACCGCCGAGATCGCATAGAACAGCGTCATCAGCATGACGAAGAGCCCCAGGCCGATCCCGGCGCCGACGAGGAACGGCGGGTGGAGAAGCAAGGCGAGCAGGAGGCCGGCTCCGACCGCAACGCACGGTGACGTTGGTCCGCAGCACGGACCAGGCCAGTCCGATCGTGACGACCACGATCAACTCAATCCGGTGGTGCTCGACGACGTGCAGGCCCTCGACCTTTCCCGCGGCCAGGACGACGCCGACGATCACCCACGGCCAGCCGCGCTTGCGCTCACGCGTCGCCTCCGCCCCGGTACCGGGCTTCTCTAGCTCGGTCACACAGCGATGCTACCCAGCGGCGCCCCGCATCACCACGGGGCGCTCGCGGGTAGATGGGTGTGTCAGGCCACCACCGAGCTCGCGGCGTGCTCAGTCGCCCAGTCAAGCGCGTAGTCGGCGACTTCCTCCCAGCCCTCCTGGCCGATGGTGAAGTGCGAGCGTCCCGGGAACTCCTTGTACTCGGTGACCGCTGCCGACTTGGACTGCTTGTGAGCCATCTGCCGGTCGACCGCGGCTGGCACGACGTGATCGACACCGCCGGCGATGAGGAGCAGAGGCGCCCGGTCGTCGTTGTGGAAGTCCACCCGGTCGGGCGTGTGGGGGTTGAAGTTCGCCAGCGCGCCTTGCCACAGCACGCGTCCCGGTCCCGGCACCGCATAGCGCTCGTAGACCTTGGCGGACTCCTCCTCGCTCAGCGTGTTGGTGAACGCGTAGTGGAACTGCTCCGCGGTGAGGGCCACCGCGCGGTGGTTGTTGGCGGGGCTCTTGAGCACCGGGAAGGCCGAGCGCAGCGTCGACAACGGCAGCTTGGTGACGCCGCGCACCGAGGCGGCGTCGATCCCCACCCCGGCGGCACCCAGGCCCCGGTCCAGGAGGATCTCGGTGATCGCGCCGCCGAACGAGTGGCCCATGATGATCGGAGCCGCGGGCAGCTTGGAGATGATCGCCTCGTAGTGGTCGACGATCTCGCCGATGCCGAGGTGCTCCATCACGCTGGGGTCAGCGCGCAGCGCGCCGATGTCGCCGTCGAGGCCCGGCCACGCCGGCGCCAGGACCTCGTGGCCGCGCGCCTCGTAACGGTCGATCCAGTGCTCCCAGCTCAGCGGCGTCATCCACAGGCCGTGGATGAGGACGATCGTGCGATTGCTCATGCGTTGCTCTTATGTCTGTCAGGTGGTCTTGACCAGGCCGCCGTCGATGACCCAGCTGGCGCCGGTGACGTTGGCGGCCCGGGGTGAGGCAAGGAGCGCGACGATCGCGGCGACCTCGTCGGGCGTGGTGAAGCGCCCGGTCGGCATCCCGCTGACCGCCTGTGCGCGAATCGCGTCAGCGCCGGCGCCGGTGGCGCGGCCGATCGTCGCGGCCACGCCGTCGTCGCCGAGCCACAGGTCCGTGGCGACCGGGCCCGGGGAGACGCTGGTGATGCGGATGCCCGCCGGGCCCAGCTCTTGGGACAGAGACTTCGCCACATTGAGCAGCGCCGCCTTGGCCGCGCCGTAGTCGATGACGGCGCTGTCGGGCTCGAAGAACGCGTTGACCGAGGCGACGTTGACGATGACGCCCGCGCCTCGCGTGGCCATGTCGGCGACCGCGGCGCGCGTGGCACGGAGAGCCGAGAAGAAGTTGAGCTGCAGCGAGGCCTCGAAGTCCGCGTCGCTCAGGCTGAGGAACCCGTCCAGGCGCGTGTGCACGCCGCCCACATTGTTGACCAGGATGTCGACCTGGCCGTGTGCCTCGATGGCGCGAGCGACGAGGGCGCCCGGCCCGTCGGGGTCGACGAGATCGACGGCGACCGGCGTAACACGCTCCAGCCCGGTCAGGGTGTCGACGGTGCGGCTGCCGGCCACCACGAGGGCGCCCTCGGCAGCAAGGGTTTTGGTGACGGCGAGGCCAATGCCCTTGCCGGCGCCGGTGACGACTGCGACCTTATCGGTGAGTTCCAGATCCATGTGGCGTGCATTCCCCCGTGTGACGACCGCTGCTTGCCCGACATGACTGCAGGTACTCAGATGCAGGTTACGGAACCGCCACGGCGCGCTCAGCCCTCGATCACGAGATCGTCACCACCGAGCGCCGCAAAGGCTGGCGGCGCGTCAGGCGGGGGCGTCGGTGTCGACGACGCCGGTCTGGTAGGCCAGCACGACTGCCTGCACGCGGTCGCGCAGCCCGAGCTTGGCCAGGATGTGCGTGACGTGGGTCTTCACGGTCGTCTCTGAGATGTAGAGCTCCTTGGCGATCTCCTGGTTGGAGAGGCCGCTCGCGATGAGGCGCAGGATGTCCTGCTCGCGGGCGGTGAGGTCGTCGAGCTCCTTCGGTGGCGCGGGGTGCGCGGTGCGCACGAATTGCTTGATCACCCGCTTGGTGATCGCCGGGGAGAGCAGCGCGTCGCCGGCGGCGACGATCCGGATGGCCGCGATGAGCTGCTCGGGCGGATCGTCCTTGAGCACGAACCCGCTCGCCCCCGCCCCGAGGGCCTCGTAGACGTACTCATCGAGGCCGAAGGTCGTGAGGATCAGGATCCGCGCGCTCCCGTCGGCCGCGAGGATGCGCCGCGTGGCCTGCAACCCGTCGAGCTCGGGCATCCGGATGTCCATGAGGATGACCGTTGGGTCGAACCGGCCCGCCTTGGCCACGGCCTCGAGTCCGGTGCTGGCCTCGGCCACGACGTCGATGTCGTCCTCGCCCGAGAGCAGCATCCGGAAGCCGGCGCGGACCATCGATTGGTCGTCGGCGATGAGGACGCGGATGCTCATGCCCGGGTCACCGGGAGGCGGGTGCTGAGGGTGAAGCCGCCGGTACGCGTGGTGTCGGTGGCCATTTCGCCGCCGTAGAGCTTGACGCGCTCGCGGATCCCGATCAGTCCGTGGCCGTTCCCGTCGGGGGCGATGACGCCGGTGCCGTCGTCGCGCACCTCGATGCGGACCTCGTCGGGCGCATACCGGACCGTGACCTCGGCACGGCTGGCGCGGGCGTGCTTGAGCGCATTGGTGAGCCCTTCCTGGACGATCCGGTAGGCGGACAGGTCGATCCCCTGGGGGAGCGGGAACGGCGTGCCCTCGACATTGAGCTCCACCGGCAGCCCGGCGCGTCCGACCTCGTTGACCAGCGAGCTCAGGCCGTCCAGCCCGGGCTGGGGCGCGAGCTCGACCTCGTCCCCGTCACGCCGCATCACCGTGAGGAGGCGGCGCATCTCGGTCAGCGCGCCGCGGCCCGCCTGCTCGACGCCCCGCAGCGCGTCACGGTCCTCGCCGAGCGCGTCGGGCAGCTTGTGCCTGACGGCGCCGACCTGCAGCACCATCACGCTCATGGCGTGCGCGACGATGTCGTGGAGCTCGCGCGCAATCCGCGCGCGTTCTTCGGCGACGGCGATGCGGGTCACCGTGTCACGCTCGCGCTCGGCCTGGCTGGCGCGGTGCTCGGCCGCCTGCGCCTGTTCGGCCTGCCCGCGGACGACGAAGCCGGCCAACCAGCAGATCCCGAACAGGATGGGGATGAAGACGAGCTGACTCTCCGGATGGCCGGGCACGTTGTTGACAACAAGCGCGGCGCTGACCAGGACGATGGCCAGGCCGATGCGTGCCTGCCGGATCTCGGGGAGGTTCCCGAGCAGGAACGACACCACCATCCCCAGCACGAAGACGCTCGTCGTGAACGTGAGCAGCAGCCCGTCGACGAAGGTGAGGCCGGTGGCCAGTACCCAGTACCCGGCCGCGCCCGCGAACGGAAACCGGCGGCGGGCCAGCAGGGGCACGAGCAGCGCGGCCAGCGCCGGCAGCGCGAACCACAGCGTGGACTGTGGGGCGCCCGGTGCGTCGCGGCTGACGATCACCTCCACCATGCCCTCGAGCACGAGCAGCGACAGCAGCATCTCCAGCCAGTACCTGCGTGCGAACTGCTCGATCCCGGTCACTCCGGTCAACGTACTCCACCGCCATGTAGCTCGCCTCCTACCTGAGTAGGAGGACGGATCATCGGACGGTAGGAGGCCCGATGGGCCCTGCGGACGATGTCCGATTCCAGCCCGGACCGTAGCGTCGATGCATCGGCTTGACCCGCGCCATCAACGCGAAACGAGGGACCAGATGCTGCACGCCACGCTTCACCGTCGCACCGCCGCTCCGGCCGCTGCGCCTGCCGCCGCGGTCACGCTTCGCGACGTTCGGAAGGTCCACGGCCGCGGCGACGGGGCGGTCGTCGCGCTGGACGGCGTCAGCGCCGCAATCGCGCCCGGATCGTTCACGGCGCTGATGGGCCCGTCGGGCTCGGGCAAGAGCACGTTTCTCAACGTGGCCGCAGGGCTTGACCGGCCCACCTCGGGCACCGTCGCCCTCGGTGACACCGATCTCGCCGGTCTGAGCGAGCGCAGGTTGACGATCCTGCGCCGCGAGCGCATCGGCTTCGTCTTCCAGGCCTTCAACCTGCTGCCGTCGTTGACTGTGGCTCAGAACATCGCCCTCCCGCTGCGCCTCGACGGCCGGCGCCCTCGGCGATCGACGGTACGCGAGGTCGCCGCGCGGGTCGGATTGGATCGCCGTTTGCGCCACCGTCCCTCGCAGCTGTCGGGTGGCCAGCAGCAGCGGGTGGCGATCGCGCGCGCGCTCGTCACCAGACCGGAGGTGGTGTTCGCCGACGAGCCGACCGGGGCGCTGGACACGCACACCGGCCGCGACGTGCTCGGCCTCCTGCGCCAGGTCGTCGATCACGACGGCCACACGGTGGTGATGGTCACCCACGACCCGGTGGCCGCGGCGTACGCCGACCAGGTCATCATGCTCGCCGACGGGCAGGTGGTCGGGACGCTCGATGCTCCCACCGCCGACGACGTCGCCGAGCGGCTCGCGCATCTGGGGGCCTGAGCCATGTTGCGCATCGCCATCCTCAGCGCCCGCGGCCGCCTCGGCACGTTCGCCGGAGCCCTGGTCGCCCTCTTCGCCGCCTCTGTCCTGGCCATGGCCTGGGGCATGCAGTTCGAGGCGGTACTCCGTGCCGCTCCGCCCGTCGAGCGCTACGCCGGGGCGGCCGTGGTCGTCACCGGCCAGCAGCAGGTTGGCCCCGACCGCGACGTGCTGCTCCCCGAGCGTGCCCGGGTGAGTACGGGCCTCGTGTCCCAGCTCGCCGCCGTTCCCGGCGTGCGGGCGGCGATCGGCGATGTGTCGGTGCCCGCCGCGCTCGCACGCCATCCCGCCGTCGCCCACGGATGGAGCAGCGCCGCCCTGACCCCCTACGTGCTGAGTGCCGGGCGCCCCCCGGCCCGGCCGGACGAGGTCGTGACGGGCTATCGCGCTCGGCTCGGCGCCCGGTTGCCGCTCGCCGCGAACGGGCCCGTCCACACGGTCACGGTCGTCGGCGTCGCCCGCCCCCGGCATCCCGTCGCGCGCCAGGCGTCGATCTTCCTCACCGACGCCGAAGCGACACAGCTGGCCGGGCACCCCGGTCGCGTGGATGCCATCGGCGTCCTCGCGGGCCCCGGGTTTGACGTCTCTCGCGTGCGCGCCGCCGTCGGCAGCGCTTCCGCGGGTGGCGCGGATGCGGGTGGGGCTTCCGCGGGTGGCGCAGTCGTGCTGAGCGGCGCCGCGCGCGGGGAGGCCGAGTACCCCGAGCTGCGGCAGGCGCGCACCACGCTGATCCCCGTCAGCGCGGCCTTCGGCGGACTGGCCATCTTCATCGCCATGTTCGTCGTCGCCGGCACCCTGGGCCTCTCGATCCAGCAGCGTGAGCGCGAGATCGCGCTGCTGCGCGCGGTGGCCGCCACTCCCGGTCAGATCCGGCGCATGATCGCGTGGGAGGCGATAGTCGTGGCCCTGATCGGCTCGGCCGCCGGCATCTGGCCCGGCGCCGTGCTCGGCCAGGCGCTCGGACACGCCCTCGTGCGCCACGGCATCGCGCCCGACAACGTCGTTGTGCGGGCGGACTGGATGCCCGCGGCCGCGGCCATCGCCGCCGGCCTGGCCACCGCGCTGCTGGCGGTCCTGGCCGCCGGCCGCCGTGCCGCCCGCGTGGCGCCGACGATCGCCCTCACCGACGCGGCGGTCGAGCCGCGCCTGTTGGGGCCCGGACGCGTGATCGGGGGGCTACTCGCTCTGGCCGGCGCCGTCCCGCTGTTTGCCGTGTCCACCACCACGAGCACCCCGGAGACCGCCGCGGCGACCTCCGAGTTGACGGCGATCTGTCTTGTGGTCGCGGTTGGCTTCCTGGGACCGGTCGTGGCTCGCGCCGCCGCGCGGTTGCTGGCGCCGGCGCTCGGCGCCGTCGCGCCCGTGGGCGGCTTTCTCGCCTCCGCCAACTTCGGGACGGCGACGCGCCGCTTCTCGTCGGCCATCACTCCGCTGGTGCTGACTGTGGCGATGAGCTGCACCCTGCTGTTCAGTACCACGACGATCGACCACGCCACCGCCCAGCAGCGGCACGCCGGCCTGACGGGTCAGCTTGCCGTCACCAGCTCCGGCCCCGGATTGCCGGGCGCGGCCCTGCCCGCCGTGCGCGACACGCCGGGCGTCCGGTCGGCGGTGGCACTGACGCCGACGACCCTGGGTCCGAGCCTGGGCGCGTCCGATGACGTGATGCCGGCGCAGATTCTCAGCGGAGGCGCGGGCGGCGGCCTCGATGTCGGCGTCGTCGCGGGCTCTCTGGCCGCGCTGCACGGCGACGCGATCGCGCTCGGCCGCCGTCGCGCGCAGTCCGCCCACGCGCACGTCGGAGACCGGGTCGCGATCATGCTCGGCGACGGCACGCGCACCCATGCAGCCGTCGTGGCCATCTACCGGCGCGAGCTGGCCTTCGGCGATGCGCTGTTGGCCCCGGAGCTCGCCGCGGGCCATCAGACCAGCCCACTGCTCTCAGAGATCCTCGTCCAGGCCGCGCACCCCGCGGCGGTGGCGCGCCGTCTGCACGGGCTCAGCGCCCGCTACCCCGGGCTGCAGGTGAGCGACCGCAGGTCCCTGGCCACGGCCAGCGACGCCGACCGCGAAATGAACCGCTGGCTGGGCCCGCTGTTCGTGGCGATGATCTTTGCCTTCACCTCCGTCGCGGTCGTCAACACCCTGACCATGATCGCGCTGCGGCGCGGCCGCGAACTGGCGCTCCTGCGCCTCGTCGGCGCCACGCGGCGTCAGGTCCGGTCGATGGCACGCTGGGAGGCGGCGCTGATCATCGTCGTCGGCCTCGGTGGCGGGCTCGCCATCGCCGCCACGGCGCTCCTCCCGCTCAGCCACGCGCTGACCGGGGGCCTGCGTCCCTACGTTCCCGTTCGCCCGCTGGTCGCGATCCTCGGCGTCTCGGCCCTGCTGGCTCTCGTTGCCCTGGCGCTGCCCACGCGCCGCGCGCTGCGGGGCCGGCCGGTCGAGATGATCGGGGTCCGGGAGTAGTCCAGCGAGGCGCACCTCCTGCCATCCTCGGATCTGTTTAGACTGCCCGCCCACATAGCCGAACCGTCGCGGATCAGCCGCGGCGGGCGGGGGACCCACGTCGTGTGGGGCGAATCAGCCGGTGTTCCGGTTGTAGCGATCACCAACTCAGATCGCGAGCCCGTCAGCTAACTCCGCAGGCTCAATAGCGAGGGAGTTGACGATGGCGAGGCCGGAGGGACGCGCGTCCGCATGGAGGCGGAGCGACCGGGGGCCCGACGATCTGATCACCCTGTTTCATCACTGCACGGCCGGGGATGCGCAGGCGCGGGAGACGATCATCCTGCGCTTCCTGCCGTTGGCGCGCTCGGTGGCGCGTCGCTACGAGGGGCGGGGAGAGCCGCTCGACGACCTCTTCCAGGTGGCGAGTATCGGTCTCATCAACGCGGTCGACCGATGCTCACCCGCTCGGATCGGTGCGTTTGCCGCCTATGCGGAGCAGAGGATCCTGGGGGAGATCCGGCAATACTTCCGCGACCACAGCTGGGGCGTGCACGTCCCGCGTCCATTGAGGGAGCGGGCACATCGCGTCGCGTCCGCCGACAGGGCGATCCGGGCGCCCTCCCGGCCGCGGGCGCGGACCGAGGCGATCGCGAGTGCCCTCGATCTCGAGCCCGCAGATGTTGCCGAGGCACAGCAGGCGTGGGCCGCGTACCGGCCCGGCTCGCTGGACGCCGCACATCGATCCCGAGACCGCCCCCGGGTGCCACGTCGCGAGGTCCCGGTCGGTAACGGGGCGGAATACGACCGTGTCGAGGTGTCCCTCGGGATTGCGCGGGCGCTCCGGGGGTTGGGCAGGCGCGACCAGACCGTGATGTTGTTGCGCCTGTGCTGCGATCTGACACAGCTCGAGATCGCCAAACGTGTCGGCGTGTCCCAGATGCAGATCTCGCGGATCCTTCGCGCCAACAATGGGGCCGTAGCGGCCACCTGCGGGGTCGGGCCACTTGTGATCGACCCGTCGGCGTAGACCGCCATCTCGAAGCCGGCGAGGGTCTCCAGCATCGCCTCGTCGAACATCGGGACGAGCTGCGTCAGCACCGCGCCGGCGACGCCGCTGGCGCGGTCGATCCAGAAGTGGGTGTTGAGCACGCCCGACCAGAACCCCGACCCCTCCCGTCGCATGCCGGGGATGTCCTCGAGCATGAGCTGGAAGCCGAAGCCCCAGGTCTGGCGAAATGGCAACGCCACCACGTCGCGCACCAGCCACGGCGCTTGCGTGGGGATGAGGTCGGGGAGGGGCAGCCCGTCGAGCTGGTCGGAGAAGGCGAGGTCGACGGACTCCGCGCTCAACACGCGCGCGCCGTCGAGCTCACCACCGCGCAACATGGCGCGCATAAACCGGCCGTAGTCGCCCGCCGTCGAGTACAGGCCGTGGCCCCCGGCGAAGAACTCCGGATCCTCCACCCATTCGCGCTCGCTCACCACCACGCCACCGCCTTCCCGGCGCTCGTGCAGGGTCATGAGCCGTTCGAGCTCCTGCGGACCGGGGGAGAAGGTGGTGTCGGTCATCCCGAGCGGGCCCAACACCTGCTCACCGAGGTAGGTGGCCAGGTCCTGGCCCGTGATCGTCTCGATCACGCGCCCGAGCCAGTCGATGCTGGTCCCGTACTCCCAGCGCGTGCCCGGGTCCGACATCAGCGGGGCGCTGAGCGCGCCGAGCTTGCTCTCGATGATGTCGGGCAGACCGGTGAGCTCCTGGTAGCGGGCCAGGTTCGCGTTGCCGAACCAGTAACCGCACCCGGAGGTGTGGGTGAGCAGGTGACGGATCGTGGCTGCGGTACGCGCTGGGCGCAGCACGGGCGTGTCGCCGTCAAAGCCGTCGAGCACCCGCAGTTCGGCGAAGGCGGGCACGATCGAGGCGACCTCGTCGTCGAGCCCGAGTCGTCCGGACTCGACGAGCGCCAGTGCGCCCACGGTCACCAGCGGTTTGGTCATCGAGGCGATCCGGAACACGGTGTCGGGTGTCATCGGGCGGTCCTCGCCCGCGGTCGTGCTCCCAGCCGCACCGAGATAGCGCTCGCCGTCGGTGTCGACCACCACCGCGCAGATCCCCGCGGCGATCCCGCGCGTCACGGCGTCTGATAGCACCGCATCCACCTGTCCAGCAAGCCGGTCGTCACCAATCATGTTCCCTCCTCCTCGGTCGCGGCGGCGGACTCTATTCCTCGCACTGCCCGAACGCCGTCAGTAACGCCGCGTTGACCGCCGCTGCGGCCGTGAGCGCGACGCTCACGGTGCCGGGCGCGCGGCGCGGCCCCGACAACGGCCTCTGAGCCTCACCAGCCGGGCGTGCTCACGCGCGGGCCTTATGATCGCCGCACGCCTCACCTACCTTCAGCCACGAGCCTCAGCGAAAGGGGCCAGGCGGTAACGGGCGATCGAGTCTCCCGGTCGAGACTCGCCGGTCGGGTGAGTGCCGCCCTGGGTGTCGGTGACGTCCTGCTGATCGCGGGTGCCGGCTACGGCAAGACCTCGATCCTCGAGGAGTCGTTGAGTGGAGCGCCGGGGCCCGTCGCGTGGATCAGCTGCTCGGTCACCGAGCGAGCGCCCGGGGTCCTGCTGCTGCGGATCCTCGACGGGATCGCGCGCGTCGCGCCCGGTGCCTCCGACGCGTTGGCCGAACGCCTGGCCGCCGCGCCGGAGCAGGTCGACGTGTTCGCGGCCGCCCGCGAACTGCTGGCCGAGCTGCCTCGATTGCTGGTGGAGCCGCTGGTACTCGTGATCGACGACGGCGAGCATCTTGACGGCGCCGACGGTGCGCTGCGGCTGCTCGGCGAGCTGATCCGGGCGCAGACCCCGGTGCTGCACGTCGCCGTCGCCAGCCGCAGGCCGCTCGAGCTCCGCGTTGCCAAGCCGCGCGCCGCGGGCCGGTTGCGCGAGTTCACGGCCTCTGACCTGGCCTTCGACGCCACCGAGTGCGCTGCGGTCCTGCGCGTGCGGCATGGCGCCGAACCGTCCCCCGAGCGGGTCGACGGGCTCATGCGCGCGACCGAGGGCTGGCCTCTGGGCATCGGGCTGGCTGTCGCGGTGGTTTCGGGTGCGGAACTCCGTCACGGCGGCCAGGCTGAGCCACGCGACCTGCGGTCGGCGCCGGAGCTTCGCTCGTTCCTCTCCGAGGAGCTGTTTGACTCGCTCGACGCCGGCCTACGCCAGGCGGCGGTCGAGTCGAGCGTTGCGCGCGTCGTGACGCCGGCAGTCGCCGCCGCGCTCGCGCTCGGACCGGACTTCAGCAGCAGAATCGAGCGCGCCGGGATGCTCATCCGGCGGGTGGGGGGCGAGGGAGGGTTCGCCTATCACCCGCTGCTGCGGGAGTTCCTGCTGGAGCGCCTCGGCGCCGAACGTGGCGACGCGGAGCAGCGGCGGTTGCACGCGCTGGTCGCTCCGGCGATCGCCCAGGACGGCGACCCGATCGAGGCGATCGAGCACCTGCTGGCGGCGCGGAGCTGGACCGAGGCCGTGTCGGCGATCGAGCGCGAGGGGCCGGGGCTGGTCAGGAAGTCAGCCGGGCTGATGAGGCACTGGCTGTCACTGCTACCGGCAGAGGCCCGGGCGCTGCCGACGATGCTCGCGCTCGAAGGGCAGCTCGAATGGGGAGCGGGCGACCATCCGCGCGCTGCTGCCGTCCTGCGCAAGGCCGTGCGTGGCTTTCGCGAGCACCCGAATCCGCCGTTTGAGTGGCTGGCGCGATTCGCGCTCGCCGATTCCATCTTCGCGACCTTCGAGTTCGACGAGCTCACCCAGGTCGTCGAGGGCTGGGACGACCCTGCGGCGGCGCCGGCCGGAATCCTGGCTCCGGCCACCGTGGCCTACGTCTCGGTCACGTTGGCGATGCTGGGTCGCATCGAGGAGTCAGACCGGCTGGCAGGGGCGGCGCTGCAACACCCGGCCGCCGGGCTCCTTGGCCCCGTCGAGGCCCTTCGGGTCTCCTACCGCGACACGCCACGCGGCCATCTGGACGAGGTCCTGGACCAGATGAAGGCGGCGGTGGCACAGCTGCAGGGTTCGGATCCGTTCAACCGCCGGCTGTACTTCCTGGCCACGCTGGCGATGATGTACTCCGAGCGCGGGTATCCCGCCGAGGCACTGAAGGTATGGATGCAGGTCCGGGAGGGTGGCATCGGAGGCTCGGTGCCGATCTTGATCGACGCGGCTCGTGCGTGGTGCGCGCTCCTGTACGCGACGCTGGGACGCGTCCACGAGGCTGAGACCGAGCTCGCGCTCCATGAGGGGCAGGAGAAGGGCTGGCGCGACGTGCTGATCACCGGGCTTGCGGCCGCGTGCGTGGCGGCGCTGCAGGGAGATGCCGTGGCGACCGTCGCCAGCGCCGAGCGAACGCTCGCCGTCGCCGTGCGCGGCCCGGTCATCTTCTTTCACCGAACCGCCACGCAGCTGATTCCGCCCCTGGTCGCTGTCGGCAGGCGGGACCGCGCCCGTGAGGTTCTGGAACAGACCTTCGGCCTCGTCGATGATGTCTATCCGGGGCCGCTTGGCCTCTTCCTCAGAGGACGTCTCCTGGTGCTCAGGGCATGGTTGCGCCTCGCGGACGGCGACTCGGCTGGGAGCGACGCGGACCTGCTGCGCTTCTGGGAGGAGGCCGGGGAAACCCTTCCGCACCTCCTTCGGCGTGAGTGGGTGCGTCTGGAGGCGGTCGTCTGGGCAGCGCTGGAGCGCGGAGTGCTGGACCCCGAGCGGACGGTCGAGGCGCTGAGGACCGCCTTCCCGGAGGGGCTGCAACTCGTCGCGTTCCTCCAACACCCGGTCGCCGCCGTGCGCCGGGTGGTCCTGGAGCCGGCGACTGCGTCCGGGGACCCCGAGGCGCTCGTCGAGCTGGGCAAGCTCGCCGCCGACCCGGATCCGGAGATGGCGGCCGCGGCCTCGCGCGCCGTCGGGGGCCTCGCCCGCATTCTTCCCCCACTGCACTTCGAACTGCTGGGCCGGTTCGATGTACGCCGGGGCTCGTGGCGCGTGGGCGACGCATGGGGTCGCCCGGTCGACACCCGCCTCGTGCGCTTCCTGCTCGTCAACCTGGACCGTTCGGTGCCGGAGGACCTGATCTTCGAGGCGCTGTGGCCGGGACTTCCGGCTGCCGGCGCCCGCAACAGCCTGCTGGTGGCGATCTCCAGGGTCCGGCGCGTGCTCGACCCGCCCGGAGCCACGCGCAGCGTGATCGAAAGCGCGGGACGCAGCTACCGCCTGACCCTCGCTGAGCGCGACGTCGTCGACTCCGAGGAGTTCCGGGCGGCGGCCGCGCTCGCGCTCGCGGACACTGGCGAACCGCGCAGGCGGTTGCTGGACCACGCCCGCTCACTCTGGGCGGGCGAGCCGTTGCCCGAGGAGCGTTACGCCGACTGGGCCACCGGATACCGAGAGCTGCTCGTCGATCGCTACACGGGTGTGCTGGCCGCGCTGGTCGAGGTCCATGAAGCCGGCGGCCGGCACACCGAGGCAGCCGATGTCGCCCGCGAGCTCGTCGACCTTGACCCGCTCAACGAGGGCGGGCACAGAGCCCTGATCACGGCCTACGCTCGCGCGGGCCGCACGGGCTACGCACTGCGTCAATACCTGGAGTGCCGACGCGCGCTCATCGATCAGCTCGGCGTCGAGCCCTCGGGCGCCACGTCGCGGCTGCAGGCCCGAATTCTCGCCGGCGAGCCCGTCTGACCCGCACCGCCGGCGCGTGATAAGCGCCTGATAAGCGCCCCTCCATACGGTCACTGATCCCAAACCCAGTGACGACGGAGGTGCGCCGTGATACCCGTAGCGCTTGGCATTGTCCTTCCAGTTCTGCTGGCCGTTGTGTTCTCCGCGGCCGCGCTCGGGAAGCTGACCGACCTCGCCGGTACGCGGGACGGGCTCGCCGGCTTCGGTGTGCCCGACTCGCTCGTGGCGCCGGCGGCGCTGACGCTTCCCGCGGCCGAGCTGGCCGTCGCCGTCCTGTTGCTGTTCGGTGCCACGCGGGTGGCCGGCGCTGCCGGCGCCCTCAGTCTGCTGGCGGTCTTCTCGGTCGCCATCGTCGCCAACCTCGCTCGCGGCCGGACGCCCGACTGTCACTGCTTCGGGCGCTTGCACTCGGCTCCGGCGGGCGCGAGCACGGTCGCCCGCAATGCCGTCCTGGCCGCCTGTGCCACGGCGGTGCTCGCCGCCGGCAGCGGCGCCCCGCACGCCGACGCGTTCGCATGGATCGGGACGCTCGGGCTCGCGGAGCTGCTGGCACTGGCGGCCGCGCTCGCTGCCGTCGGCCTCGCTGCCGCGGGAGGCGTGGCCTTCCTGTCACTGATGCGCTCGCAGGGCCGCCTGCTGATGCAGGTGGACAGCCTCAGGCGCTCGCTGGAGGCAGCCGGGATCGACGTGGAGCCCGAGCAGACGCTTGTGGAGCTCGGCCGCGATCCCGGTACCCCCGCCCCGGAGGTCGCCGCTGAGACCGCGACCGGTCAGCGGATCTCGCTCGCGGACCTGCTGGAGCCCGGGCTCCCGCTCCTGCTCACCTTCACGAGCCCGGGCTGCGGCCCCTGCGCGGCGCTGCTCCCCGTCCTGTCGCGCTGGCAGCAGGAGCACGCCGCCTCCCTCAGCTTCGCCACCATCAGCGCCGACAGCGCCGCCTACGACGCCTATCAGGTCACCGGCACCCCGAGCGCGGTGCTCATCTCCGCCGACGGCCAGATCGCCAGCTACCTGGCGGAGGGCGCAGAGGCAATCGAGCTCCTGCTCGAGGGCGCGCTCCGGGGCGACGGCGATACCCAGGGCCTGCGGATCGGCGCGCCCGCACCGTCGCCGGACCTGCGCGACTTCGACGACCGGGCGGTGGCCCTGGCCGACCCCGCGGGACGCGACACGCTCGTGTTGTTCTGGAACCCGGGCTGCGGCTACTGCAATGCGATGCGGAGCGACCTGCTTGCCTGGGAGGGCAACGCCGGCCCCGATGCGCCGCGCCTGCTCGTCGTCTCATCGGGCGATCTCGAGCAGTCTCGAGCCGATGGCTTTCGCTCGGTCGTGGTACTGGACACGGACTACGCCGCGGGCGAGGCCTTCGGTGCCGCCGGCACGCCGATGGCGGTGCTCGTCGACGGCGATGGCCGCATCGCGTCAGGACTCGTGACCGGGGGCGCAGCGGTACTGGCACTCGCGGACACGCACCGTCTCACCTCGGGCGACCTACGCGTCGAGCAACCGCGATGAGCCGCCAATCCCTCGACGATCTCGCTCGCACGCTCGCGGAGCCGATGCCGAGACGCCGCGCGCTTCGCTTCGCCGGCGCTGCGCTCGTCGCATCGGTGCTCCCCGGTTTGCGCCCGCGGGGCGCGCTGGCCGATGGCTGCGGGCCCGACACCCATTGCAGCGACGCGTGCACCGCCGACGGCGACATCGGCGCCTGCGGCACCGAGAGCCGCAACGCCTGCGGGCAAATCACCTGCCGGCTGACAGGCTGCCTCCGCGCCGGCGAGAAATGTTGCCCGGGGCCCGACCAACCGTGGATCTGCAACGAGGACGATCGCTGCGGGTCGCCCAACGGCCCGCACTGCGTCTCGTGCCCCGAGGAACGCAAATGCGGCAAGGCCTGCTGCAAGAGCGACCAGTTCTGCGCCTCGCGCAACCGCGAGCTGTGCTGCAGGAATGGCGAGAACGCATGCCTGGTGCCGCGCTCGCCGCAGGGCATCTGTTGCCCGCCGGGCAAGCAGTGCTGCGCCAACATGGACCGGGCCGAGTGCTGCGGCACTGCTCAGACGTGTAAGAGCGGGAAGTGCGTCTGCAAGGAAGGGGTGACCTGCGGCGAGGACTGCTGCAGGAAGGGCGAGACGTGCTCGAACGGCAAGTGCTGCCCGAAGGGCAAGGTGAACTGCGGCGACGGCGAATGCTGCAAGAACAGCGCGTCGTGCTGCGGTGAGACCTGCTGCACGGGCGCCCGGGAGACGTGCGTGGGCGGGGCGACGGGCAAGCAGTGCTGCCTGCGCTCGCGGATCTCCGGGTCAGGTGCATCGGCCCGCTGTTGCCCGGGCGGCACGGTCGCGACGGCCACCGGGTGCTGCCCGCCGACCAACCTCAACTGCTGTGACTCCCTTGACACGAGCGGCCTCGCATGCCTCGGGCCCCATGACGTGTGCGTGAAGGGCGCCTGCAAGACGCTCTGAGGCGAGTGCACGAAGAGTTCACGACGAGTTCACGACCAAACGAAACCGAGGGCAACGATGGCGACAATGACGCGAGCACTGCTGAGCAGGATCAAGGAGCGAGGGGCGCCTCGAGCGTGGATCGTCGGATGCGCGGCGGCGGGAGCGATGGCCGCTCTGGCCGCGCCCGCGCAGGCGTACGTCTACTGGTCTGACGACAGCGACAACACCATCGCGCGGGCGACGCTCGACGGTGTGCAGGTGCAGCAGTCATTCATCCAGGGCGTGAGCAACCCCGGGCAGGTGGTCGTCGACGCGAGCCACATCTACTGGTTCAACCGCGGCGACGGTGCCATCGGCCGGGCGAACATCGATGGCTCGGGGGTCAACGCCGACTTCATTCCGGGCGCGGCGGCGGTCGGGACCGGCCTCGCCGTGGGCGATGGTTACATCTTCTGGACCGACTTCCAGAACAGCACTCTGGGACGTGCCAACGTCGATGGCAGCGGGGCGGGCACGATCGTCACCGGTCTCATGTCCCCGCGTGGCGTCGCCGTTGACGCGAGCCATGTCTACTGGACGAACTACGGCGTTGAGAATGGGCAACTGCCGATCGGTCGCGCGAACCTCGACGGCACCGAGGCGGTGAACGACTTCATCCTGGCGCCATCCCCTGGAACCGGCCAGATCGGTCAGATGGTCGCCGACTCCAGTCATCTCTACTGGGGCCACGGCCCCAACATCGCTCGCGCGACGAGTGACGGGATGAACATCAACACGGGATTTGCAGTCGCGCCCGGGGGCAACGCCGGCCTCGCCGTCGACGCGTCCCACATCTACTGGTCCACGAACGGCGACTACTCGTTCGACGCCCATCCGATCGCGCGAGCCAACCTGGACGGCAGTGGTGTCGACGCCGTGTTCATTGACAACCATCCGCTCGTCGGTGGGATCGCGGTCGACGGTTTGGCGCCGGTTCCGACCAGCGGTGGCTCGACCGGTGGCGGTGGCACGACCGGTGGCGGCGGCCGTACCGGCACCGGCGGCAGTACCGGCAACGGCGGCGGCACGGGCACGCCGAGTCGCTCGCGGTGCGTCGTCCCCAGACTGAACGGAAACACGCTCAGCGAGGCCCGCCGGTCGCTGACACGGGCGCACTGTGCCCTCGGAAAGGTCGACCGGCCTCGCAAGCCGGCCCACCGGCCCCGGACGGGGACCAGGCGAAGCCTCGTCGTCAAGAGCGAATCTCCCCGGGCCGGGATCCGGCGCCCGGCGGGTGCATCAGTGAGCGTGACGTTGGCCTACAAGACGCTTACGGCCGGCCGGCCTGGCACGCGCAAGTGAACCGATACACGTTCGTCGTCCACGCCTATCCCGGTGGCGCCTCGATGCTCGAGAACCTGAGCACGCACGAGCGGATCCGCGTGCCCGATCTGGCAGAGGTGGGGCCGCAGATCGAGAGCTGGCTCGCGAGCTTGGTGCAGCATGGGGACTCGGGCTCGAGCGCAGGGCCTGCGTGACTACTGGACGTGGTAGCGCGTCGGCACGAAGTTCTGCTCGCGCTGGGGCGGACGGACATAGGCCCGGTCCTGTCGCGGGGGCAGCTTGATCTTCTCGCGCGGCACGTCCTGGTAGGGGATGAGGCTCAGGAGGTGGCTGATGAGGTTCAGCCGCATGGTGCGCTTGTCGTCAGCCTCGACCACGTACCAGGGGGACTCGCGCGTGTCCGTGTAGGCGAACATGTCGTCCTTGGCCTCCGCGTAGTCGACCCACCGCCGGCGGGCCTCGAGGTCCATGCCGCTGAGCTTCCACTGTTTGGCGGGGTCCTTGAGCCGGGCCTTGAACCGGCGCTCCTGCTCCTCGTCGCTGACTGAGAGCCAGTACTTGATGAGGATGATCCCGGAGTGCAGCAGGTCTCGCTCGAACTGTGGGCACGTGCGCATGAACTCTTCGTACTCGGCCTCCGTGCAGAAGCCCATGACGTGCTCGACGCCGGCGCGGTTGTACCAGCTGCGGTCAAACAGGACGATCTCGCCGGCGGCAGGGAGGTGCGCGACGTAGCGCTGGAAGTACCACTGTGTCCGCTCACGCTCGGTCGGGGTTGTCAGGGCGACGGTCCGTACGACGCGGGGGTTGGTTTTCTCCGTGATCCGCTTGATCGTCCCGCCCTTGCCGGCGGTGTCACGGCCCTCGAAGATCACGACTACCTTGATCTGCTTGTGAAGGACCCAGTCCTGGAGGCGCACGAGCTCCACCTGCAGGCGCTCGAGCTCCTTCTCATACCCACGCTTGTCGAGGCGATGCGTCTCGACGTCAGGGGTGCCGAGCGGAGGACGATTCCACTCGGTCTCGGCCCCGGCCATGAGGATCACGGTACCGCACGCGTGGCCCGCCCAGTGAGGAGTTACTCACGAATGGTTGCGACGGCCACATCGCGCGGCGGCAGGTTGTCGCGTAGCCGCAAGCGGGTCGGGGGCGTAATGTGTTCGGCGACGTCCAAGCGAGGAGGAACCGATGTCTGATCCAAGCATCGATCCGGCCGCGACATCAGCGGGCTCCCCGACGCCGCTGGCCACCGGGGAGTGGACTCTGGACCCGGACAAGAGCCGCGCCGAGTTCGCCGTCAAGCACTTCTGGGGGCTGATCACCGTTGGCGGGCATTTCAACGAGATCGCGGGCGAGCTTTCGATCGAGCCGGCCGGGGCGGTCGCTGGCGAGCTGAGAATCGATGCCGCCAGCGTCGATACCGGGAACAAGCAGCGCGACAAGCATCTGCGCTCGGCCGACTTCTTCGGGGCCGAGGAGCACCCGCAGGTCATTTTCAAGCCCTCCGCCGTGCGGCAGGTCGACGGTCCAGGGCTCGAGATGGCCGGGCGCCTCACGATCGCCGGGCACGAGGAGCCGCTGACTCTCAGCCTCGACGCCAGCCACTCTGGTGCGGTCCTGACCCTGCGCGCGACGACGGTCGTCGACCGGCGCGTGTTCGGCATGATCTGGCGCCCGCTGGGAATCGCCCACAACGACGCGACCCTCACGGTCAAGGCGGAGCTGACGCGGACCGCCGGTTAGGCCGCCAAACTGCCTGCAGCAGAGCGCGCAGACGCACGAGCGCGCCGGCTCGCCGTCGTAAGGACCGCGATTATCACCATCTCGACCGCCGCCGCGGCAGATCCTGCAAAATCGATTTATCTGCAGGTTCTTGATGGGCACGGCTGGGCTTGAACCAGCGACCTCTCGCGTGTGAAGCGAGCGCAAACCGTATCCCGTCTGCGGGACTTTTCATCGTCTTGGGTCCCTATTCGGGGTTTGCAGGGCGCGCGTCGTCGGCGAGGGGAAGCCGGGGCATGCGCGGCGCGCTCAGGACGTGCCTTCGATCAGAGGCAGTTCAGCTGGAGCACTACGAGGGGGTGATCAGCGGCGCGGACGCGGAGGCGGCGCACGCGGCGCTGGCTCGTGCCGCGCATCGGCCAAATCGCCGCGGTGCCCGCGCAGCCATGGCGCAAATGAGAAACCAGTTTTCTGCGCCGTATGGCGGCGGACGATGAAGCGCCCGACGGCGGCGGACACCCACAGCCCGAGATGATCGACATGACGCATGACGAACTTCTGGGCTGGCGCACAGAGCTTGCGGCGATTGACGCGTTGCTGGAACGTCTGGACTCCGCGGGCGGAGTGGGCTGATGTCGTTGATGTAGCGCGAGTGTCTGAGTCTCGAGAACGCGATCGAGGGCTATCGCGGGCTGCGGGGCGGCGATCGCGCATCACGGTCCCATACCACCGAGCCACGCCCAGGGCCGTGCGAACCGCGGACTGGATTGTGTGCTCGATGTGAAGTGCGCTATTTCGGCCGGCTGCGAGGAGGTCAAGCCTGAGCAGACGCCGAAGCCCGAGGTCCGCGGGCGGCGACTGCCTCTGGTGACGAGGAGTCAAGCTCTGCGGTGCGGTGATCCTTCGCCGTACATTGCGTGCTCCATCGAGCGAGGACGTGATTGCGCCGTCCAAAATCGAACTGAAGTAAGCTCGATCCGCACGGCGCGAGGTAGTAAGCTTATGTCAGTTCAGTTTTGGGACCAGCAAGAGAGGTCGCGTGATGTCGGATTCAGACTCGATGGTCGACCTGCTCGTCTTCGGGGGAGGAATGGCCGGGATGAGCGCGGCGGCCCGTGCGTGCCGCGACGGGGCGAACGTGATCCTCGTGGAGAAGGGCCCCGCGATCGGCGGCTCGGCGATGTACGCAGGGTTTATCTGGACCGCGCCGACGGTCGAGGTGATGCGCGACGTCAACCCGGACGCGGATCCCGCGCTGTCGGCGCGAGTCGTTGAGCATTACGGCGACGCACTGGACTGGGTCCGCTCGCTCGGCGTCACCGTGGGCGAGCCGGTGACGGTGCTGGGATACGGACGTGGCTGCGCGACGGACATGGCGAACTATCTGCTGGCCTGCGAGCGGCTGGTGCGCGAACGCGGCGAACTGCTCGTCGGGTGGTCAGCCGAGCGGCTCCTGTTCGAGGACGGAGGCGTTGTCGGTGCAGAGATCCAGAGCGCCTCGGGCGAGCAACGGGTCATCCGCGCGCGGTCGACGCTGCTGGCCACAGGGGGCTTCGGGGGTGATCCCGCGCTCCGAGCGCAGCACATTCATGCGCTCGCTGCCGACCTTCCGTTGCGCTCCAATCCCCACAGCGTCGGTGACGGCATGCGGCTCGGCCTGTCGGTGGGCGCCGCTTTCGGACCGCCCGACGCCGGCTTCTACGGCCACCTCATCCCGTCGAAGGTGGCCTACACCAACCCCTACGAGTTCACCGACCTGACCTTCTACCACAGCGAGCACGGGGTGCTCCTCAACCTCGACGGCGGCCGGTTCTGTGACGAGACGATCGGCGACCATCTCAACACCCTCTACGTGCTCGAGCAGCGGGAGGCCCGCGCGCTGCTGGTCTACGACCAGCGGGTTCACAACGAGTGGATGATGGCGCCCTACGTCGAGGGAGTGGAGCCGCTCGACAAGTTCCAGCTCGCCTACCGGCGGGGCGCCCGGGCCGCCGTGGCGGACGACATCGAGGAGTTCGAGGCCCTGCCCGATGAGTGGGGGTACCCGGGGCCGGCGGCGCGCGACACATTGCTCGAGTTCAACCGGCAATGTGAAGCGGGCGCTCCCAGCCCGGGCCGGAAGCTCGACGCGGCGCCGCTCGTCGACCCGCCGTACTACGTGATCGAGGTCATCCCGGCGATCACGTTCACGTTCAGCGGGCTCAGGATCGATCCTCAGGCGCGGGTGCTCGACGACTCAGGCCAGGTGATCCCCGGCCTCCTCGCTGCCGGCGCTGACGCCGGCGGGGTCTTTCAGCGTGCGTACGCCGGCGGTCTCGCGTGTGCTCTGGTGTTCGGGTTGCAGGCGGCCGTCACCGCCACCACTGAGCGCGCCGCCACCGCCTAGGTCACGCGGTGGGGACCGCGGCCGGCGCCGGTCTGGAGGTGGGGGTCGTCCTGCGCGAGCAGGATCTCGGCGTCTGGTCGGGTCGGCTGCACGAGCTCACCGAGAGCGCCGTGGCGGCGGGTGTCGACCACCTGACTGTGGGCGACCATGTGAGCTTCGCCGACGGCCACGGCGCGGACGGCCTGATCCACCGCTGCGCTTCTCGCCGCCCATCCGACCGTTCGGGTGCAAACGGGCGTCTATCTGCTCGCTCTGCGTCACCCGGTGACCGTCGCGCGCCAGCTCGCGACGATCGCGCAGCTCGCCCCCGGCCGGTTCAGTTTCGGAGTCGGAGTCGGCGGTGACGATCGCCGCGAGTATCGGCTGTGTGGGATCGACCCTCGGGAGCGGGGCGCCCGGACGACGGAGAGCCTGCGCTGCGTGCGCGAGCTCATGACGGGCGAGGACATCAACTTCCACGGGCGGTTCCACGAGGTTCACGGCGCCATCCGCCCGGCCCCGGCGACGCCCATCCCGGTGCTGGTGGGAGGCCGGTCCGACGCGGCGCTCGCCCGGACGGGGCAGCTGGGGGGAGGGGTGGCTGGGCCTCTGGGTCTCTCCGCGTCGCTTCGCGGAGGCGGCCGGCCGCATTGAGACGGTGGCTGCGCAGGCCGACCGAGGTGGCGTTCTCTGGCAGCACGCGCTTCAGCTCTGGACCGCCTTCGACTCATCGCCCGCGCGAGCGAGGCAGCGACTCGCCGCGACGATGCAGGCAGCGTATGGGCTGCCGTTTGAGCGCTTTGAGCGCTACGCGCCGTGTGGTCCACCTGGGGCGGTGGCTGAGGCGCTCGCGCCCTATCTCGCCGTGGGCTGCCGGCGCTTCAACTTCGTCGCCGAAGCGTCGAGCCTGCCGGCCGCGATGGAGGCCGCAGCTGAGGTGAAGGCACTTCTGTCGACGGACGCCAGATAGCCGGCACCCGGGGGTCACGGCCCAGCCGCACAAACCCCATGGCGGCAGGCTGCGGCGGGTGTTATGCGGTCCTAACGAAGCATCACCTTGACTTCCCGGGGATCGCTGTTTAGGATTCGACTTGAGTTCAATTCACCCAGAGGAGAGGGTGCTTCATGCGAGATGGCTGCCGCGCCGCGCAGGTGCGTCCACCAGGTTGGTTTCACGTCGACGGGACAGGGTCCACCCGTCAGTCAAGGGAGGAGACGCAATGGTGAGCGTCTCCGCGGAGACTCCGCAGCGGCGGAAGTTCCACACCGGTTTTGACCGCTTCAGCGGTCTCTACCTGTGGGCCCTCTTCATCATCGTGTTCGGCATCTGGGTGCCGTCTGAGTTCCTGACGGCATCGACGCTTCACAGCGTCGCCGCCCAGCAGGCGGTTACAGGGATGATCGCCCTCGCCGTTCTCATTCCGCTCGCGGCTGGCCTCTACGACTTGTCGGTGGGAGCCACGGCCAACGTCTCCGGAATCCTCACCATCGTCTTGATGAACAACCACCACTGGGCGGTGGTGCCAGCGATCATCGCTGGGGTTGTCGTGGCGGCGGCCATCGGCGGAGTTAATGCGCTCATCGTCGTCAAGCTGGGCGTGAACTCGTTCATCGCCACGCTCGGTATGGGGTCGATCCTCGCGGCTGTCGAGGTGATCATCTCCTCCAACAGCCAGCCCATCCCGCCGGCTTCGACGGCTTGGAACAACTTCACCCAGACGACGATCGGTGGCTTTCAGATCGTCGTGCTGTACCTCCTCATACTGGCCTTCGTCCTCTGGTGGTTGACGGCGCACACGCCGGTCGGCCGTTACCTCTACGCCATCGGAGGCAACGCGGAGGCAGCGCGGCTGTCGGGTGTGCGTATCAAGCGCTACACCACCTTCGCCCTCGTGACCTCGGCGACGATCTCCGGTCTTGCGGGAATCATGTTCTCGTCCCTGAACGGGCCGTCGCTGAACTTCGGCGGAACCCTCCTGCTCCCGGCGTTCGCCGCCGTGTTCCTGGGATCGACCCAGCTCATTCCCGGGAGGTTCAACGTCTGGGGAACGCTGCTGGCCATCTACGTCCTGGCCACGGGCGTGCAGGGACTGCAACTCGTCTCCGGCGCCAGTTGGCTGAGCGACATGTTCAACGGCGTAGCGCTGATCATCGCCGTCGCGCTGTCGATCAAGCGCGGACCCTCCGCTTTCGGTCAGCGGATGAGGGCGCTGTTCCGCGGAGGCTCCGGAGGTCCGTCACCGGACCTGGAAGAGCCCGATCTCGAGGCGGAGATCGCGGCCGAGACCCTCCCGCCTGCCGCCTCAAGCGCCGGCGCCAAAGCTGGTTCCAGGCCCGACTGAAGACAGCGACGCGTCGCTGAGGTTGCGCGTCAGTGCGCGAGCTCGGCGGATCGCGTGGCAAACCGTGACCACTCGTGACAACAGGCTGTAAGGAGAGACACATGACACATCACCCGCAACTCGATTCCCGGCACGGAGGCCGACCGCGGTGGGTTCGCCACCTGACGGCGATCATCGGCACGCTCGTGCTCTGCGTCGCGCTCGCGGCGTGCGGCTCGTCCAGCTCCAATAGCTCCTCGAGCGCGTCTGGTCCCGCGGTGAGTTCCTCCGCGGCCGCGTCCGCTTCAGGGGCGACCAGCGCGGGTTCCACCAGCGCCGCCGCCACGGCGTTGAAGCAGTACATGGCGCTTCCGACGAAGATCAACATCACGACACCGCTCAAGGCCGCGCCGCCCAGCGGCAAGTCGATCGTGATGCTCGGGACGAACAACCCGTCCAACGTGCTGATCCAGCAGGGCATGCAGAAGCTCGCCTCCATGGCGCACTGGAACTACTCGCTGGTCAGCTACGACCCGGCCAACCCGGGCACCTTCAACTCGGCGCTCACATCGGCGCTGGCCAAGCATCCGCAGTATCTCGTCGAGGCGGGCCTGCCGCTGACGGCGTCGCAACTGGCCCAGGCGAAGAATGCGGGCGCGAAGTGGATCCTGGACTCCGTGTATCCCGCCACAGTGAAGTCGCCGGTTCTCGGGGTGGTGGATGCCTATGCCCAGGACGCTCTCATGGGCAAGATCATCGCTGACTACTTCGTCTCCGACTCAAAGGGCAAGGGCAACGCGGTCATCGAGCACGTCCCGGCCTACCCGATCCTGAATGGCTTCACGGACGGCTTCCAGAAGGAGGTCAAGGCGCAGTGTCCGGGGTGCAAGACGTCGATCACCAACGTCACCATTCCGGACCTGGTCGCCGGCAAGGTGCCCAGCACCCTGGTGTCGGCGCTGCGGTCCAACCCGTCGGCGAACTATGTCGTCTCGGACGATGGTCCGTTCTTCGACGGCCTCACCTCCGCGCTCGCCGGTGCCGGTCTGGCCGGCAAGGTCAAGGTGATCGGGGAGGCCGCCGACCAGGCCGGCATCGCCGGGCTCAAGAACGGGACGGAGCACGCCTGGACGGGCTTTGATCCCTCCTACCAGGCATACCTGAACATGGACATCGCGTTCCGCGACGCCGAGGGCATGTCGATCCCGATTGACCAAGAGGCGCTTCAGCCGACGCAGTTGCTCACCAAGCAGACGATCGGCTCGGCCACCAACTGGAGCGCGCCGACCAATACACAGGCGCAGTTCCTGAAGCTCTGGGGCCTTAGCTAGGCCGAGAGTCAGGAACGTTGACCGATCCCAGGAGGAGACGATGACCAAGGTTCTCGAAGTCGACACGGTGTCGAAGACGTTCACGCGAACCAAGGCTCTGTCGGGCGTCAGCATGACGATCGAGCCCGGTGAGGTTCATGCACTCCTGGGACAGAACGGATCAGGGAAATCCACCCTCATCAAGATCCTCTCCGGATACCACGCGCCCGATCCGGGCGGTGGTATCCGGATCCAGGATCACGAGTTGGCATTTGAGTCTCCGGTGAGCTCCTACCGGCTTGGATGCCGGTTCGTGCAACAGGATCTCGGCCTCATCCCGACGTTGTCGGTGCAGGACAACATGGCGCTGGGGTCGGGCTTTCCCACCGTGTTCGGAACGATCCGGGGCAAGGCCACGTACGACCAGGCCAAGGACGATCTGGCGCGGCTGAACCTCGACATCGATCCGCGCGCCATGGTGGCGACGCTCAGCGCATCCGAGCGCACGGGCGTGGCCATCGCCCGCGCGCTGCGCGACGATCCCGAATTCCCGGCCTGCCTGCTCGTTCTCGACGAGCCGACCGCGACACTGCCGGTCGACGAGGTGGACCATCTCCTGGACCGCGTCAGCGCCATGGCGGCCACCGGGGTCGGGGTGCTCTATGTGACCCATCACCTCGGCGAGGTCTTCCGCGTCGCCCGCAGGGTCTCCGTGTTCCGTGACGGCAAGGTCGCCGGAGCGGGCCCCGTGAGCGAGTTCGACCACGCAGGGATCGTGCAACTGCTGGCTGGGGAGGAGTTGCTCGCCGAGGAGACGGACTCCCGGCGTGAGCGGGCCGTGCGGGCGGCGAGTCGCCGGCCGGACACCGTCTTCGAAGTCGAGGGGCTGAGCGCCGGAGCGCTGGCACGTGTGTCCTTCAAGGTCGATCGCGGCGAGATCGTTGGGATCGCCGGCCTCGCCGGCTCCGGTCGCGACACCGTGCTCGGCGCGAGCTTCGGTGCGCTTCCGCGCGCCGGGGGGGAGGTGAGGGTGGCGGGGAAGCCTCTTCCGGCCGGCCGACCCGACCTCGCGATCGGCTCCGGGGTCGCTTACCTTGCCCCGGATCGCAAGATCGGCGGGGCCGTGATGACGATGAGCGCCAAGGAGAACTTGACCCTCCCTGACCTCAAGCCGTTCTGGAAGGGTGGGCTGCTTCGCCGCAAGTCGGAGGTCTCGGCAACGAGGGACTGGTTCGAGCGCCTCTCGGTCAGGCCCGCGGATGCCGTCAACGAGCCGCTCGGCATCTTCAGTGGCGGCAATCAGCAGAAGATCCTGTTCGGCAAGTGGCTGTCCCAGAAGCCCACGGTATTCCTGCTGGACGAGCCGACTCAGGGGGTGGACGTCGGCGCGAAGGCGGATCTCCACCGTGAACTGACCGCCGCTGCCGAGGACGGCGCCGCCGTGGTCGTCAGCTCCAGCGACCTCGAGGAGCTCGCCGACCTGTGCGATCGGGTCATCGTCATCGTCGACGGGAAGATCAGCAGCGTGCTCGAGGGCGCGGAGCTGACCGAGGGATCGATCACACGCAGCTTCATGCCGCTGGCGGCCGAACCGGTCAGCTGACCCCGCGCCCCATGCGTCTCGACGGCAAAGTCATCATCGCCACCGGCGCGGGCACCGGGCTCGGCGCCGCCGCCGCCCATCGGCTGGCGAACGAGGGAGCTCGCCTGGCACTGGTCGACCGCGACGCGTCGGGCCTGGAGTCGACCAAGCAGTCGGTCCTGGAGGCCACGCGCGGCGCCGACGTGCTCACGATCATCGCCGACGTTTCGCGTGAGCAGGAGGTGGCCGGCTACGTGAAGCAGACCCGCGAGCATTTCGGGCGGCTCGACGGGCTGTTCAACAACGCCGGCATCGAGGGTCGCCAGAGCCCGGCCGAGAGCTATGACAGCGAGGTGTTCGACCGGGTGATCGACATCAACCTCAAGGGCGTCTTCTACGGCATGCGCTACACCCTCCCCCACCTCCGGGCGCAGGGATCGGGCGCGATCGTCAACGTCGCCTCGGTCGGGGGCATCCGCGGCATCCCCAACCAGCTCGCGTACGTCGCCAGCAAGCACGCCGTCGTCGGGATGACGAGGGTGGCGGCGATCGAGTACGGGGTCCACGGCGTGCGTGTCAACGCGATCGCCCCGGGCGCGATCATGACCGAGATGATCAAGGGATCGTTCATCCAGATCGCTGGCGAGGAGGGCTGGGAGGAAGCCGGGCGGGAGTACGTCAGCGGCAACCCGATGCAGCGCTTCGGCCAGCCCTCCGAGGTAGCGGACCTCGTCGCCTTCCTGCTCTCCGACGATGCCTCGTTCGTCAACGGCGTCGTGGTGCCAATCGACGGCGGGCAGTCGCAGGCGTACTGAGCGCGCATGGGCAAGAGCATCAGCCGCTTCCTCCCCACGCCGTCGCGGTCGCCTGAGGAGTGCGAGCGGCATTACACCGAGGTCCACGTGCGCATGGCGCAGGAGCTCCTGCGTCCGATGCCCGCGCTCGTCAGCTATCACGTCAACCGTGCGGTGGCGCAGGCCGATGTCACCGGCGGCTGGGCGCAGCGTCCGCGCGCCTGGCGCTTCGTCTTCCTGCGCTTCACGCCCGGCGAGACCCTCGCGTTCTCCGCCGAGGAGAACGAGATGGTCGCCCAGGATCACGTCAACTGCCTCTACCGCCTGCGCCACGCCGACGTCGAGGAGACGGTCCTACTCGACCGCCGCAGCGGGCAGCTCGCGCTCGCCAAGTTCCTGCTCGAGGCCGACCGCGCGCCGGGGGTCAGCGCCGAGAGCGGCTGGGCCGCGTTCACCGCGCTCGCCGACCGGGTCCGTAAACAGATGGCGCAGGCCTTCGGCGCGCGCCTGCTGATCCTCAACCGGGCGCTGAACGAGGTCGAGTGCGAGCCCGTCGACGTCGAGGGCCAGCGACCGATCGGGCTGCTTCCCGAGACGACCCGCGTCGGTTACCTCGAGGTCTACTTCGACCACCCGCGCTGGGGCCGCGATACGCTCACGCCACTGGTCGCCGACGGCATGCTCCGCGTCCCGGAGCTCGCCGACGCCAACCTCCTCCACGTCGTGGAGGAGGCCCCCCTCAACGCGGCCTAGCGCGGTAGCCGTAGCGCGGCGTTCAGGCGGTCACGTAGCCGCCGTCGACAGGCAACGCAACGCCGGTGATGTACGAGGACTCGTCGGAGGCGAGGAACACGACCGCGGCCGAGACCTCGTCCGGGCGGCCGTCGCGACGCAGCGGGATCTGGGCCTTCATCGTCTCGACGGCCTGCGTGTCGGCCGACTCCGTCATCCCGGTGACGATCAGGCCCGGGCAGATTGCGTTGACGCGGATGTTGTCCGGCCCGTAGGCGACGGCGGCGCCGCGCGTCAGCCCCAGCACGGCCGCCTTGCTGCCCTGATACGGGAGCGACCCGCGCAGGCCGACGAGCGCAGCGACCGAGGCGATGTTGACGATCGACCCTCCCCCACGCGAAACCATCCCGGGGATCACCGCCTGCATCCCGAGGAACACACCGCGCTGGTTGACCGAGGTGACGAGCTCCCATTCGCGCGCATCCGCCTCGATGCCCACGGAGCGGACCTGGATGCCGGCGTTGTTGACGAGCACGTCGATCTCCCCGTAGGCCCGTTCGACGTCGACGACGACCTGCTGCCAGCCGGCGGGGTCTGACACGTCGAGACGGTGCGACGAGGCCTGGCCTCCGGTCGCCCGCAGCTCGGCCGCGAGCCCCTCCCCCGCGTCGGCGGCGACGTCGGTGATCGCGACGGCCGCCCCCTCGCGCGCCAGCGCGCGCACGTGCGCTGCCCCCATTCCGCCTGCGCCGCCCGTGACGAGCGCGACCTTCCCGGCCACCCGTGACCCCATCCTCAGCTCCTCCTCCGACACGGCATCTCGTGTATGATTCTACCTGAGTTCGATTCAGGAGTGGAAGAGGATGTCCGAGACCACGATGCGGGCGCTCCGTCTGACGGACTGGGAGTCGACCCCGCGCCTCGCCGAGGTGGCGATCCCCGAGCCGCAGGGCTCCGAGGTCCTCGTCGAGGTGACCGCGGCCGGGCTCTGCCGGTCCGACCTCCACATCATGGGCAGCCCGCCGGGCATCTATCCGTACGAGCTGCCGTTCACGCTCGGCCACGAGACGGCGGGCCGCGTCGCCGCGCTCGGCTCGGCGGCGTCCGGCGTCGCCGTCGGCGATCCCGTCGTCGTCTACAGCCGGTGGGGCTGCGGCAGCTGCTGGCAGTGCGCCAACGGTCGGGACAACGCCTGTGCGCGGACGCAACGGACCCCTCACGGCGCCGGCCTCGGGCGCGACGGCGGTCTCGCCGAGTACCTGCTCGTCCCCGCATCCCGCTACCTCGTGCCCGCGCCGGACCTCGATCCCGTCCACGCCGCCCCGCTCACCGACGCCGCCCTCACGTCGTACCACGCGGTCAAGCTGTCGCTCGACAAGCTGCGCCCCGGCAGCACGGCGCTCGTGCTCGGCAGCGGCGGCCTCGGCCACATGGCGATCCAGATCCTCAAGGCGGTCACTGCGGCGCGGGTCCTCGCCGTCGACGTGCGCGAGTCCGCACTCGACCTCGCCCGCGAAGCCGGCGCCGATGCGGTGCTGTCCGCCGAGGGGCTGACCCCGGATGGCGTGCGCGACGAGCTCGGCCCGGACGGGGCGACAGTCGCGCTCGACTTCGTCGGCGCCGACACGACGCTCGCACTGGCCGCCGGCTCGGTCGCCCAGGGCGGCGACGTCGCCTACATCGGACGCGCCGGCGGCGAGCTGAAGGTCAAGCCGGGGCTGATCCCCTACGAGGTCACCGTGCGGATGCCGACGTGGGGCACGATCCCCGAGCTCGCCGAGGTCGTGGCGCTCGCGCGCTCGGGCGCGATCCACTCCGAGGCCGAGGTGTACGGCCTCGACGAGGCGGTCTCCGCGTACGGGCGGCTCAGGCAGGGTGAGGTCGTCGGCCGTGCCGTAGTCAGCGTCGGCGCGTAGCGGGCCGACCGGCGCCTCGCCGCCCGCTGGCGGGCAGCCGCTGAATCGCGTGTCCTGAACTGATATCAGTTCATACTAGAAGAGGAGCGGGGATGGGACTCGTTGATGGAAAGGTGGCGCTCGTGGCCATGCCGGACCGCCACCCGGACGGGGACGCCCTCGCTCAGACGGTGAGCACGGTGCAGGCGCTCACGCCGGGAGCGCCGTAGACCTGGGTGAAGCCCACACGGCACGGCCTGGGCACCTGCCGGTCCCCGGCCTCGCCCCGTAGTTGCAGCACGATCTCGTGCACCTGTCGCAGCCCTGAGGCTCCGATCGGCTCGCCGCAGGCCAGGCAGCCGCCGTCGGTGTTGACCGGCAGCCGTCCGTCCAGTTCGGTGTCGCCGCGCTCGATGAGTGCCTCCTGCTCCCCGTGCTCGCACAGCCCCGTCTCGGCCAGATGCATGACCTCCGCGCCCGACTCCGTGTCCTGAAGCTGGGCGATGTCCACGTCAGCGGGGCCGACGCCTGCCTCCTCGAACGCCGCCGCCGCCGCCTCGGTCGTCGCCGAGGGCGCGGACTCGATCGGGATCGACGGGCTGAAGACCTCAAACGAACCGAACCGCCGCGTCCTGAACGCGACGGAGCGAAGGTAGACCGGACTGCGGGTCAGCGCCTTGATGCGATCCCCGCGAGCGAGGACGAGCGCGACCGCACCCTCCCCGGGGAGCAGAACATGTACTGAGTCAGCGGGTCGTTGACCATCTTTGAGGAGAGGATCTCCGCTTCGCTGAGCGGTGTTCGGCGCCACGCGTTCGGGTTGCGCGACCCATTGCTGAACGCCTTCGCCGACACCTTGGCCAGGGTCGATGTGGAGATGCCGTACTCCGCCATGTAGCGCTGGATCTTCATGGCGAAGAACTGCGTCGTGAGCATCAGGCCCGTCTCGCCGTACCAGGAGCCGATGCCCCACTCCTCCGGCAGAGGGTTGAACGCGCCTCGCGGGTGCTTGTCGAAGCCGACGACGAGCGCGACCTCGGCCGCGCCGGAGACGAGCATGGCGTGAGCGGTCGTCAATGCCGATCCTCCGGTGGCACACCCGTTCTTGACGTTGATGAAGGGCACACCGGTCAACCCGAGCACCGACACCGAGGTATCGGCGTTGCCGGCCGCATCCGAGCCGCCCGGCGGCGAAGTCCACATCCTGCCACGCGATCCCCGCGTTTGCGAGCGCACGACGGGCAGCGATGGCGCCCATCTGAAGCCCGGACACGCCGTCGTGACGACCGAACTGATGGATGCCGGCGCCGACGACCGCGACGTCGTCGCTGCCGTTCACTCGTCCTCCTCCTCCGCCGGCCGGAAGGCGAACGTCAGTCTCTCGCTTGATCCGGGGACGGGGATCAGTGTCAGCTCCATGGCCATGCCGATGCGCAGCCGCTCGGGGTCGCTCTCGGTCAGTCGCGCCTCGACACGCACTTCGCCCGGCAGCTCGATATACCCCACACCGTAGGGCTCGAATGCCTCCACGCCCGCCTCGGGATACGGCGGCGCCTTGGGTGCAAAGCGCTGGATGGTCCAGGTCCAGAGCGCGCCGCGCGTGGCGAGCTCACGGGTGTGAACATCTTCGGATGTGCACCGCGGACACGAGGCCTGACGTGGAAAGGTCACGGTGCCACACCGTTGGCAGGCGGAGCCGATGAGCCGGGGCTCCCGCTCGGTGCCGCCGATCAGCTCCGGGTCGACGAGCGCGAAGGCAGGCGCTTCCGTCATCGCTCAGTCGAAAAGGCCAGAGCGGGTGTGCGCGCCACCATGTATCTGCGCATCCGACCTGACTCGTCGAGATGGGCGACGGCCAGGAACGTCCCGATGCGTTCGCCGGTATCCCAGCGGGTCTCGCCAAGCGCGAACTCAACGTCGCCGTCGACGCCGCTGTGCACGACGTGGTGTGCCCAGCCCTCAGTGTCGCCTGCGTCGATAAAACCGCGCAGCTCTTCGAGGCCTCCGAGGAACTGACTGCTCTTGCGAGTGGCATCCGCCGCCCACTGGATCGAGAACTCCACGTCCTTGGCCACCAGCTCCAGTGAGCTGTGGGGCTCCGGGCCGTCGAGGAGCGCGAAGTAGCGCTCAAAGAAGGTCATCTGGCGGCTCGTCTCCGGCTGTGCGTGAGCTGAAGTCACTTCAGTCATCATAGCTGGAAGCGTCTGCTCGCGCGGAGCGGCGTCCCGAAGCCGTCACGACCCGAAAGACGGATATCCCAGTAATCCCCTCCCGTAGGATCCGCCAGGCCAGCAGACCAGCACCCGGAGGTCCTGCTCATCGACCTCCGCGGGCACATGTGCCGTCGCAGCGATCGCCAGCTCGCCGGCGCCTTCCGGGATCGCGGAGGCCGGCAGATGCGATGTGAGATCGAGACTCGTCATCAGGCCGTGACGGCCGGGCGCTCAAGAATCTCGCTGACGACGTCGCGCTTGACCACCTTGAGCGATGGCGTGCGCGGGAACTCGTCGAATACCTCGACGGACTCGGGCCAGGTGTATTTCGCCACTCCCGCCTCGTCCAGGAACTGCTGCAGCTCCTCGAGCGTCGGCGCCGGCTTGCCATGCACGGCGATGATGGCGGCGCAGGCGCGCTCGCCCAGGCGCTCGTCAGGCAGCGGCACGATGGCCACCTCGCGCACGTTCGGATGACGGAGGATCACCGGCTCGACCTCGGAGGGAACGATCGTTACGCCGCCCCGCCGGATGATGTCTTTGCTACGGCCGACGTACACGAACTGCCCGTCCTCGTCGAGGTAGCCGAGGTCGCCGGTCCGATAGCCGCCCCACTCGGTCAGTGACTCCCGCGTCAGGTCGTCGTTGTTGAGAAAGCCGAGGAAGCGGCTCGGGCCGTTGACGAGCACCGAGCCGACCGTGTTGGGCGGCACGGCACGTCCGCCGTCGTCGACGATTCGGATCTCCGTGCCGTCGTACGGGCGGCCCTCGGTCAGGAAGAGCTTCTCGTCCGGCTCGTGCAGCCCGTGAGCGGCGTGTCCGGGCACCTCGGACAGACCGTAGTCGCCCAGCGGCGGCACGCCAAACGCGTCTTTCATCGCGATTCGGCGCTCCCGGGTCAGCCCGGGCGCTGCGAGAACACGCATCGAGGGCAACGCGCGATCGCTCTCTGACTTGGCGCTGATGAGGTCCGCCGAATGAGTGGGCATCGAGAGGACATAGGTGCACTGATGCTCCTCGATCAGCGCAAGGGCGTGCTCTGCGTTCCAGCGGTTGACGAGGACTCCCGTCGCGCCGTTGAACAGTGGCGGGAAGTAGCCGAACACCAAACCGCCCACGAAGCCGAACTCGCAGACGACGAGGTAGATGTCATCGCCGGTGAGCTCCCACCGCCTGCAGATGCCCTGGGTGGCGTAGCGCAGCGTGTTGCTCGAGTGGGCGATGCCCTTGGGGGTGGAGGTGGTGCCGGATGAGTGGAGCACCATGGCCAGATCGTCGGCGTGACGCGCGACGTGCTCGTCCGGTGGGTCATCCTGGGCCAGGCGGTCGACGAGGTCGGGCTCGATGGGGAAAAAGAACCGGACCTGGTCGGCGACGCGCTCACACTTCGCCTGCTCTTTGGCCCCGCCAAACCCCAGCAGAGCGGTCGCGCCCGTCTGCGCGATCAGTGCCGAGAGCTGAGTCTCGTTGAACATCGGCGGCAACGGCGCAATGACGACTCCGCGGTGCATGCAGCCGAGCATTGCCACCGCTGCCTCGATCGAGTGGCGGCCGAGCAAGATGACGACGTCCCCCGCTTTGACACCACGCTCTGCGAGCCGAAGTGACACGCCGGCCGCGGCACGGCGCAGCTGGTCGAAGGTGAACGTGCGATCGTCGAGGATCAGCGCCGACTTGTCCGGGTTCTCCGCGGCGCGCCGGGCGAAGTCGCTCCACAGGTCTCCGTCACGCCAGTATCCCTCGGTGTAGTAGCGATCAGCCTCTGGCTGGAACCTTAGGGTCGACATAACCTTCCTCCGCTGTACATGTTGTCAAGTCGTGATCGGCGGCCGTGCCGGTGGCAGCACTCAGGCAATTGCCATTCCCCCGTCCACGCTCAGCACGGTTCCGGTGACGAAGCTGCTGCCCGGGCCAAGCAGGAAGACCACGGCGTCGCTGAGCTCGCCGGTGCGACCGCCCCGTCCGAGAGGGGTCCGCGACAGCAGGAAGTCCGGGAACTGCTCGGGGTCCTCGCCCAGCTCCGCCGTCATCTCCGAGGCGAAGAAACCGGGCGCTACGGCGTTCACGCGTATCCCGTAGCGACCCCACTGCGATGCGAGCTCTCTGGTCAACCCGATGACGCCCGCCTTGGAGGCGACGTACGCCGCATCCGGGATCTGCCCGAGCGAGCGCAGGCCCATGACCGAGGCGATATTGATGATCGAACGGCCTCCTCCGTCTCGCATCCGCTTCGCAGCCAGGCACGAAAGAGCGAACGGGGCGACGAGGTTCAGATCGAGAACACGGGAAAACGTCTCCGTCGAGGTGCGCAGGGCGGGAGCGGTGGCGCCGGCGCCCGCGTTGTTAATCAGACCGTCGAGCCTCCCGTGCCGGTCCATGACGCTCTGGATCAGCCGCTCGCGGTCCATTGCGTCGGTGACGTCGCAGCTGACCGGGTCGGCACCCGGGATCTCCTCGGTGAGCGCCGCGAGCCGATCGGCGCGACGCGCGGCGAGGACGGGAATCCCGCCGGCCTCGCCGACTGCCCGCGCGAGCTGGGCGCCGAGCCCGGAGCTCGCCCCTGTGATGATGACGACGCGACCGTCGAGCAACTGCATCTCGACCCTCTCAGTTGAAGTCAGTTCAACTGTATCTGGACGGCCCCACGAACGCAACTGCGCACCCCCGAATCTGGCGCCGAGGTGCGCAACTACGGCCCAAAGTGCCGAGCCCGGCCACTCCTGCGAGCCACGGCTGCGGCCACTGATAGAGTTAATGTCACTTCAATAGAAAGAGGAATGGTGGCCAAGAACGTGCGAACCGGCGCGGGTCGGCGAACTCGTAGCCCGGAGAGCTCCCGCAGCAAGCGCCAGGAGATCCTTTCGACCGCGATCGAGCATTTCGGCCGCCACGGCTACGAGTACACGAAGTGGGCCGACATCGCCGCGGACGTCGGCCTCGGCTCCACCGCGCTCTACCACTATTTCGAGTCCAAGCTTCACTGCCTGTTCGAGATCCATGCGGAGGCACTCAAGCTCGACCGCGAGAAGTTCGAGCGGCTGACGTCGGAGGGCGGCCCGTTCGGTCCTGCCCTCGTGCGCCTGCTCAACGGCCTGTTCGATCTCACCGACCACGAGGTCCAGCGCAACCGTGTGCTCGTCGCCGAGGAGGGCCTGATCGGCGTCCCGCGAAAGTCGCCGCGTGAGGAAGAAGCGCGAAGGCTCGCGCGCTCGAGCATGCGCGACATCGAGTTCGCCTGGGCATCCTTCCTCACACGTGGGATGGAGCAGGGTGCCATCCCGGAAGCCGATCCACGCCTCCTCACGCACGCGTTGCTCGGGTTGTACAAGAGCGTCTGGCACTGGTACCGGCCCGGCGGCGAGCTGTCCTTGGATGACCTCCGCGACTTCTTCGTCGCGCGGTGCCTGGCCGTCGCCGGTTACGACGAGCACGCGTCCCTGCTCGCCGAGCGCGTACGCAGTCCGCGCGCCGCGCGCAAGGCGGCCTGACCGCCCCGGGGCCCCGCCACATCGGCGGCCGCAGCCCCCCCGCCTAGGCGATCCGCACCAGCGTCTTGCCGGTCGTGTCGCCTGACAGCATGCGAACAAGGGCTTCCGGGGCCCGATCGAGTCCGTCGATGATCGTCTCGTGGTAGCGCAGCCGGCCGTCGGCGAGCCATCCTCCCAGCTCTCGCGCCACGTCCGGGAGCCGGTGCTGGTAGCTGCTGCCGCGGAATCCGCGCAGCGTGAGGTCGTTCGCAACGGCTTGGAACAGGTTGCTCGGGCCCGGGCTCGGGCCCACCGATTCGTATTCCGAGATGGCTCCGCAGAGCGCGACCCGTCCCCACCGGCGCAGCGTCGCGAGAGCCGCCTCCAGGTGATCTCCGGCGACATTGTCGAAGTAGATGTCGATGCCGTCAGGTGCGGCCTCTCGCAGCTGATCCACGACGGGACCGTTGCGGTAGTTGAACGCCGCATCGAGGCCGAGTTCGTCGAGCAGGTATCGGACCTTCTCATCGGAGCCCGCGCTCCCAATGACGCGGTGACCGCGGAGCTTTGCGATCTGCGCGGCGAGGCTGCCCACCGCGCCTGCGGCGGCGGATACCCAGACGATGTCCCCCTCGCGCAACTCCGCCGCGTCGATGAGTCCGGCGTATGCCGTCACGCCCATGGCGCCAAGCGGCCCCAGGTAGCTCTGTGGCGGCGCCACGGAGGTGTCGAGCCGCGCGAGCGTGGCGATGCCGGCCAGCGCCGGCTCGCCGGCGGTCACGATCGAGTACTCGCGCCAGCCCATCGCATGCCACACGACGTCGCCGGGCTCGAAGCCCTCAGCGCGCGACTGGACCACCTCCCCCACGGTGAAGATGCCGTCCATCGGAGCGTTGAGCGGGAAGGAGTTGAAATAGCCGGCGGGACCGCTCTCCCGCAGCCGCAGCCGCATGCCGGGATCGACCGAGGTGAACGTGTTGCGCACGAGCACCTGCCCCGGCCTTGGTTCCGCCACGTCGACCTCGACGGTGACGAAGTGGTCAGGCGTGACCTCACCCGCAGGGTAGGAGACGAGGTGCACCGCGTGGGCACGAGGGACCATCACGACGGCGGCCTCTTCAATTCCCTCTCACCCCTCACTATCGCTGTACCTGGTAGCCGATGGTCTCACGGTCCCACACACCGTCCGCCTCGGTCCCTTCCGCCTTCAGCTCCTGCTTGAGGATCCGCTGGGCGTGCGACTTGGGCAGCGAGTCGACGAACCGGAGGTATCTGGGGACCGCGAAGTGCGGCATCTTGCCGGCGCAGAAGTCGAGCATGGCCTCCGGAGGCACCGTTGTGCCGGCCTTGAGGACGATCGCCGCCATCACCTCCTGACCGCCGATCGGCGACGGGACTCCGTACGCCGCCGACTCGAGCACGTCGGGATGCAGGGCCAGCACACGCTCGACCTCCCAGGCGGAGACGTTCTCGCCTCGGCGGCGGATCGAGTCGGTCTCGCGAGCCCTGAAGAAGAAGAAGTCGTCCGCGTCGCGGTGCCCGTGGTCCCCGGTGTGGAACCAGAGGTTCCGGATCGACTTGAGCGTCGCGGAGTCGTTGTCCCAGTAGCCGGCCATCATCACGCTCGGACGTTGCGGACGAATGCAGATCTCGCCCGGCTCTCCGACTCCAAGCTCCACGTCGTTCTCGTCGAGGATGCGGACCTCGTACCACGCCACCGGGACGCCCATGGAGCCCGCTCGGCGCTGATCGAAGCGATTGAAGGTGATCGGCCCGGTCTCGGTCAGCCCGTACACGTCGAGGATCGCGAGGTCGAACCGGTTCTCGAACTCGAGGACGAGGTCGCGTGGCGCGGCGGCTCCGATCACGACCCGGACGGTGTTCTCGGCGTCGTCAGGACGTTCCGGCTGCTTCATCAGAATGCGCAGCATCTCGCCCATGCCATTGAAGGCCGTGACGCCCTCGTGGCGGCACTGGTCCCAGAACCGGCTGGCCGAGAAACGGCGGTTGATGATCGCTCTCGCGCCGACGACCATCGCTGCGATCGTCGTCATGTACTTCGCGTTGGCATGGAAGAGCGGGAACACGGAGAGCAGTACGTCGTCCTCGCCGTAGCCGGCCACCTCGGCCGTGCTCGTTCCCAGGTTGATGTTGTGGTTGTGGGGCAGCACGACCCCCTTGGGCGGTCCTGTCGTGCCTCCGGTGAACAGGATCGACGCCGGGTGATGGGGCGGAACGTCGAGCGTGTCAACCGAGCCCGGGTTGGCCAGGAGATCGGCGAAGTCCGCCAGTGGCTGCCCCCCATTGGTGTCTGCAGGCCGTTCCCCGACCACCACCACGTGCTCGACGCTCGGCGCGTCGCCGAGATAGGGCTGGACGTGGCCGAGGAACGTGTCTTCCACGATCACCATCCGGGCCCCGGTGGTGTTGAGAATGTGTGAGATGCCGGGACCGCGCGCGGCATCGTGGATCGGCACTTCGATCGCGCCGAGCTTGAGGATGCCGAACCAGGCGTAGAGGAACTCGGACCGGTTCCCCATCATGATCGCGACCCGGTCACCCTCGGTGACCCCCAGGTCCGTCAAGCCCGCGGCGACGTGCCCGGCGCGCTCGGCGACCTGTGCGTATGTCACCGTGTCATCGTCAAAGGTGGCAAGCACCCGGTCACCGAAGCGCGCTGCCTGCTGATCGACCAGAGCCGCTAGATTCATGTCTCCCTCGCGTTCTGACTCATGTGTCAGGTCGTCGTATGTTCAGGTTCTGAGCAGTAGGCACGATGCCAGCGGTCCTGCGCCCGCCGACACCGCCGCGACTTTGGCCCCCGGCACCTGGCGCTGACCGGCGGCGCCGCGCAGCTGGAGACACGCCTCGTGGAGATGGCCGAAGCTGTGGAGCCGGCCGGCCGAGAGCTGACCCCCGCTGGTCGCCAGCGGAAGCTCTCCCGTGAGGCTGATGCGCTCACCGCCCTCGACGAACGCGCCGCTCTCGCCTTTGCCGCAGAACTGCAACCCCTCGAGCCAGTAGAGGCTCAGAACGGTGAAGCCGTCGTAGAGCTGCGCGACATCGACGTCGGCCGGCTTCAGGTCCGTCCTCGACCACAGGTGCTTGCCCGCACTCATGGCCGCTGTGGTGGTCATGTCCTCCCATTGGTCCCACGACGCCCGCCCATGAAGCGCGCTCCCGACCGCCTCGAAGTGCAGGGCCTGATGCGGAGCATCGGGAGCGTAGGCCACGTCCGAGATGATCACGGCGGTCGCGCCGTCGATCGCGATATCGCAGTCGTACAGACACAGGGGGTCGCTGATCATCTGCGAGGACATGTAATCCTCGAGGCTCAGCTCGCTCGTCAGCACCGCTTTGGGATTGAGGGCCGCGTTGCGCCTGGCGTTCAAGCTGATCTGGGCGATCTGCTCGCGCGTTGTGCCGTACTCGTGCATGTGGCGCCGCGCGTACAGCCCCATCCAGTTCGGTCCGGAGAAGGCACCGAAGGGCAGGATCCACTGCATCATCCCGGCCACACCACCCGGGTCGGTCGCGACGCGATCGGTGTTCGCGCGCCATGCGGTGGCCTCGTCGAGAGCGCGATAGACGAGCACGTGACGGCACATGCCGGTCGCGACAGCCATGCATCCCTGGATGACCGACGCCAGCATGCCCGGAGTCTCCGGCCCGCCGTAGTGCCAGTTGGTGTTGAGCCGCAAGGCGTCGATGACGGCGTGAACGCCCGGCCCCGACGAACCCGGCCCGGGCGGCGCAAGACCCTCGGCCCGTGAGATCGCGCCCGGCCAGGACACCACCCCATCGATGTCCGCGGGGGTCAGTCCAGCGTCGCCGATCGCTTCCAGGCAGGCGTCCAGCGTCAGGGCCATCACGCCCCGCGTCACCCGGCGGCCGACCTCCGACTGGCCGATCCCCGAGATGATGCACCGCTGTTCGAGGCTCTCAGTCATCGCTCACAGGCCTGAACACGGGCGCGTAGGCTTCGCCCTGCTGCCGGAACTCGACCTGCACCGCCATGTCCACGGTCACGGCGTCCGGAGCGCAGCCGAGGATATTCGTCATCAGGCGCAGACCGGCCTGCTCCTCCAGTTCGACGATGGCGATGACGTACGGGACCTCCAACCCGGGCGACCAGGCCCGTTGGTTGATCGTGTAGGTGTAGACGTGCCCGCGTCCGCTGACCGCGTGAGGGGCGACGCTCTCGCTGAGACATCGAGGGCATCGCGGGGTGGGGGGGTGGATGTAGTAGCCGCACTCGCAGCGCGCGATGCGCAACTCGCCCTCGCGCCCACCCGTCCAGAAGGCTCGGTTGTCGTCATTGATCTGCGGTGTCGGCAACACAGCGTCAGGGTCCCAGTTGTTGACCTGAATTCGGGTCGAGAGCGTACCAGACCTGAGGCCAGGCGCAAGTCCGCGCCGCGTTGGCGGTTGCGCGTCGTGAGCGCTTGACTCGCCAGCGTTCTCCATTAAGATATCGAACCAAGTTCAGGTCAACAGAGCATCCGCGAATCCTGCCCTACGAGGAGAGACCCTTCCATGCTGCCCCGCGAATTCCCCAACCTCTACATCAATGGCCGCTGGCAGGAGCCAGACTCGAAGGAGCGCCTCGACGTCATCTCGCCCGCCACCGGCGAGAAGATCGGTTACGTCGCCGCCGCGTCCGAGACGGACATCGACCGCGCCGTCGAGGCCGCTCGCCGCGCGTTCGACGAGACGGACTGGCCGACGCGGCCGGTTGAGGAGCGGGCGGAGATGATGGAGCGGCTGGCCGCCCTGATCGCTGAGCATCAAGCGGAGTTCAGCGACCTCATCGTCGACGAGTTGGGCCACACAAAGCTCACCGCCGAGGTCTACCACTCGGTGGCCCCCACCTTGCATTGGAACTACTACGCCAAGGTCGGGCGCGAGCACCGGTTCGCCGAGGTCCGCGAGTCCGATCTCTCGCCGCTGGCCGGCGCCTCTGGTGGCCTGATCATGAAGTTCGAGACCAAGAGCCTCCTCGTGCAGGAGCCGGTTGGCGTCGTGGCCGCGCTGTGTGCGTTCAACTTCCCGCTGCCCGGCATCGCCCAGAAGACCGCCCCGGCCCTGGTCGCGGGCTGCACCGTCGTGGTCAAGGCCCCGGATCCGGACCCGCTCTCGCTCTTCGCGATGGCCGATCTCGTCTCGGAGGCGGGGTTCCCGCCTGGCGTGATCAACATCGTTGCCGCGGGCCGCGAGGCCTCCGAGCATCTGGTGGCGCATCCCGACGTCGACATGGTCACCTTCACGGGTTCGACGGACGTCGGCAAGAAGATCGCCCGGGTGTGCGGCGAGCAGATCAAGCGCTGCGTGCTCGAGCTGGGTGGCAAGTCGGCGGCGATCATCCTCCCGGACGCCGATCTCGACACCGTCCTGCCGATGGTGGTGGGCTCGAGCGTCGCCACCACCCAGGGTGAGAACTGCACCTGCATGAGCCGGATCCTGGCCCCGAAGTCCCAGTACGACGAGATCGCCGGCAGACTCACGGAGGCGTTCAAGGGACTCAAGGTCGGTGACCCGAACGATGACGACACGGTCGTCGGCCCCCTCATCACCGAGGCGCACCGCGAGCGCGTGCTGGGATACATCAAGCAGGCGGTCGACGAGGGCGCCACCGTGGCGACCGGCGGCGGGATTCCGGAGCATCTGGACAAGGGCTGGTACGTCGAGGCGACCTTGCTCACGAACGTCACCAACGACATGACCGTCGCCCAGGAGGAGGTCTTCGGACCCGTGATCGCCCTGATCCCCTACGAGGACGAGGAGGACGCGATCCGCATCGCCAATGACAGCCGCTTCGGCCTCTCGGGATCGGTGTTCACGGCCAACCCGGTGCGGGGCTTCGAGATCGCCCGGCGCATCCGCACCGGGACCTTCCGGGTCAACACCATGTCCGCCGACTTCAACTCGTCGTTCGGCGGCTACAAGGAGTCCGGGATCGGCCGGGAGCACGGCCCGTATGCGATCGACGAGTACCTGCTGTCAAAGACGATCTCGGTCGAGCCCTCGGATGAGATTCCCGAGGAGGTCCTTCGCTCCGTGCAGGAGCCGACGGTCCAGGTCTGAGGTCACGTGGGGGCGCTCCTCCAGCACGCCGCTGGGGGAGCCGCGCCCTCGCGCCGGCGGCCGTGGCTCAGGGGCTGTAGGGAGTCTTCGTCACCAGCGACAGGACCTCCCGGTCGGCGATGTCCGCCAGTCGCGCCGACGCCTCGGCGAAATCCGCGTCGCCATAGGCCGCGGCAAACGCGTTCGGCACGGCGTTGGCGTCCTCGACCTCCCACAGGTCGTGCACTTCATGGAGGTCGCCGATGACCGTGCTCCACGCACCGACGAGCTTCCAGCCGTGCTCCTCCATGACCCGTTTGATGGTGACCATCGACTCATAGAAGGGGCCAAGCTGGCCGTACTTCACCTTGACGTTCGCATAGACATACGGCATGGACTCACGCTCCTGGTGATGGACGATCGCGGGGACATCCGGGGCAGATGAACTGAAGTTACCTCAGTCCGCCGTGCCTGCGCCAGCCTGCGGCGATCAAACGTTAGATTCCCGCCACCAGGCGTCTATCGACCAGAACTGAGGAAGGGCACCCATGCCAGACCGTGCTGCCATCGTGACCGGAGCCTCTCGGGGCATCGGGCTCGCTCTCGCCGAGACACTCGCCGGCGAGGGGTTCGGCCTGACCCTGACCGCCCGCAAGCCTGAGAGGCTTGACAGCGTCGCTCGTCAGCTGCGCGACAGGGGGTTCGAGGTCCAGTCTCTGGCCGCCAACATCGTCGACGAAGACTCCATCAGAGAGGTCGTCCGGCTCCACCGCGAGCGGTTCGGGCGCCTCGACGTGCTCGTCAACAATGCCGGCGTCGGCATCGGCGCGGCGGCTCACGAGCACCAGACCAAATTCATCGACATGCAGCTCGCGGTGAACCTGCGGGCGATCATCGTCGGGTATCGGGAGTGCATCGAGCTGCTTCGGGCGGCTGGGGCGGAGCATCGCAACGCGCTGGTCGTCAACATGGCGTCGCTGGCCGGCAAATCCCCACAGCCGTGGCTGTCGGTCTATGCCGCCACCAAGGCCGCCGTCATCGCCTACACGCAGGCGATGAACAAGGAGCTCAACGGCGATGGCATCAAGTCAGTGGCCTTCTGCCCAGGGTTCGTCGACACCGACATGAGTGAGTTCATCAAGGACTCGATCCCGGCCGACGAGATGTTGCGGACCAGCGATATCGGCGAGGCGCTGCGCTTCCTGCTCAGCGTCTCGCCCGCCTGCGTGGTTCCGGAGATCGTCTTCCAGCGACCCGGCGAGTCCGTCTGACCGCGGGCCCGTGGCCGATGCCGGTCTGTTCAGTCGGCCACAGCCGGGATATCCCGTGCGTGGGTCTCACGCAGCCGGCGCTTGAGGACCTTGCCGCCGGCGTTACGGGGGAGCTCCGGCACCGCGATGACCGCCGACGGCTTCTTGAAGCCGGCCAGATGGCGCCGGCAGTGGGCGATCAGGTCCGGTTCTCCCACCTCAGCCCCGTCCTGCAGGACGACAAACGCCAGCGGGGTCTCGACCCAGCGTGCGTGCGGAATGCCGATGACGGCTGCCTCGGCGACAGCCGGATGATCCAGCAGCACTCTCTCGACCTCGGCCGGATACACGTTCTCGCCGCCGCTGACGATCATGTCCTTCTTGCGATCTACGAGCCAGATATATCCCTCCTCGTCGAACCGAGCCAGATCGCCGCTGTGAAACCAGCCGCCGGCGAATGCCTCCCGGGTCGCTTCGGGTTGCCCGTGATAGCCGGCCATCACGCTGGGGCCTCGGTAGACGATCTCACCCACGCTGTTGGGCGGGCGGTCTCGCAGCTCGTCGTCGACCAACCGCAACTCGACGCCCAGCATGGGTGTGCCGACCGAGCCCATCTTCCGCGTCGAGTCGGCGCCTTTCAGCAGTGTCGTCGCTCCAGACATCTCCGTCTGGCCGTACGCGCTGACGATCGCCGCGCCCGGGAACGTCTCCGCCATCGCCTCGAGCGTCGCGGCCGGCGCCGGGGAGGCTCCCCACATGGCGACGCGCAGCTGGCGGCGATCGATCTGGCTGACGGCATCGTGCGCACAGATGGCGGCCCATTGCGTCGGCACGAAGATGCACATCGTCACGCTATGAGCCTCGATGAGGCGCAGGGTGGCCTCCGGGTCGAACGTGCTCGTCGGGGTGAGGATCACGGTTGCCCCGAGAACGAGAAACGGGAGGAGACCATTGATCCCGCCGATGTGGAACAGCGGCTGACCCGACAGCCACACGTCGTCCTGGTCGGCTCGCATCTCGTGGATCCAGCTCAGCGTGCTCGCCACGAGGTTGCGGTGCGTCAGGACCGCTCCCTTCGGCCGGCCGGTCGTTCCCGACGTGTAACACATGAGCGCCGCATCGTCCTCGACCACGTCCGCTGTCTCGCGCACAGGCGGCGCTGAGGCGATCGCGTCGTCGTAGCTTGGTCCAACCTCGAGCACCATCCCCGCCGTCCCCATCCGCGGCGTCCTCATCCCCGCCCCGGGCATGGGCGAATCGCGGACAACGGCGACCGCGCCCGAGTCGGCGAGGATGAAATCGATTTCGTCCGGCGCCAGGCGGAAGTTGATCGGCACGGGGACCGCGGCGAGGCGATGACACGCGAGGAGCGTCTCCACGAACTCGATCCCGTTGTGAAGGAACAGCGCCACGCGATCACCCGCCGTCACGCCGCCCGCGGCAAGCACAGAGGCCAGGCGCGCGGCGCGATCGTGGAGCTCCGCGTACGTCCGGGTGTCATCGCCGAACACCAGCGCGTGCCGATTCGGATGGGTCCGGCTGGCACGTCCGGTGAGCTCCGGCAGCACCAACCGGCGCGACTGCTCCAGTGCGGATCCCATGCGCCCGGCTCCGTCAGGCCGCCGGCGCGGTCTGCGGCAGCACGCCGGCCACGGCCAGCATGCGGGCAGTGAAGAACTGGGCGAGCGTCGGGAGCAGCAGGGTCTGGTCGGGGCGATACCAGTGCCAGATGCTGTTATAGAGACCGAGCATGGCCCGCGCGAGCATGCGGGGGTCGCGTTCGGGGATGGCGCCCTGCCGCATCGCGTCGGCGAGGAAATGGGCCCAGGCGATCTCGAGCGCGCGCGTCTTCTCGCGACCTGCCAGCCGAGCCTGCTCTTCGCCCAGGGAGCTCCCCTTGCTGCCGAGAAGCGCCTGCTCGGCGACGAGCACGCGGTTGCGGAGGACCTCGCGCTCGGAGAGCTCGAAGCAATCGCTACACACGGCGCGCAGCGCCTCCCGCGGATCAGCGCAGTCCGCTGTCATGGTGTCGAAGCGCTCATGCAACTCGGTCAGCGCCTGGTCGAGGATCACATAAAGGCAGTGCTGCTTGGAGGCGAAGTAGTGGTAGAGGGCGGTGGGCCCGATTCCGACGTCCTCGGCGATGTCCGCCCATTTCGTGTTCTCGTACCCGTTGCGGCCGAACCTCTCGATGGCCGCGTCCAGAATCTCGGCTCGCCTGACGCCTTCGTCGCGAGACCGTCGCGTCCTGTGTGGTTGCCTCCCATTGGAGTCCTGAGCCGAACTCACGTCAGGTCAACATAGCACGGAAGGTGGTGGCGTGGCAACGCGGATTATCGCGGATTTCACCTGAAAGACTGGCGCATGGTGCGGCAAAGAGGGATCGTCGCACGTTGCTAGCCTGATACGATGTCAGTTCGATGCAGCTGACCGAGACACCCAGCGAGCGTGCGCTCGCCCATGACGTCAGCGCCTTCCTCACCCGCGAAGGCCTTCTCTCTGCCGAGCTCCCTCGCGCGCTCGATGACCGCATGTCCGTGCTGCGGCGCTGGCAGGCCGCCTGCTATGGGGCCGGCTACGTCGGACGGGCGTGGCCGGCGGAGTTCGGCGGCGGCGGCCGCCCGCCGGTGGAGCAGATCATCGTCGACCAGGAGTTGGCTGCGGCGGGTGCGCCTGAGTTCGTGAACATCGTCGGACTCGATGTTCTTGGTCCCTCGCTGCTGCGCTTCGGCAACGACGACCAGCGGCGGCGGCACATTCCCGCGATCCTGTCCGCAGAGGAGATCTGGTGTCAGGGCTTCTCCGAACCGGAGGCAGGCTCAGATCTCGCCAGTCTCCGCACGCGGGCGGTGGAGGATGGCGACAACTTCGTCATCAACGGCCAGAAGACCTGGGTGTCATGGGGTCAGTACGCGACGTGGTGTGGGGTCCTCGCACGTACGGACGACTCGGTCCCTCGCCACCGCGGCATCTCGATGCTCATCGTCGACATGACCTCGCCGGGCGTCGAGGTTCGGCCCATGACGCAGATCACCGGTCACGCCGAGTTCAGTGAGTTGTTCCTTGACGACGTGGTGGTGCCACGGGAGAACCTGCTCGGCAAGCTCGGCGACGGGTGGAAGATCGCTATGCACACCCTCGGGCATGAGCGGGGAACCGCAGCGCTGCCCCGGCAGGTCAAGCTGCGGACCTGGCTTGACCGAGCGGTGTCCGTCGCGGCCCAGCGCGAGGTCGACGGTCGTCCGGTGCTTGCGAATCCGGAAGCGCAGACGGCGCTGGCTCGGGCCCTGATCGAGATCGAAGTCCTCCGCCACCATGCCTATCGGACCGTGGGGGAATTCCTGAACGGCGGAGCCGTCGGCCCCGAGAGCTCGAGCGTCAAGCTGCTCATGGCGGAGGCGGAGCAACGCCTGGCCGCGACTGTCCTCGAGGTGCTCGGGCCGGCGCTGCTGGATGGCGATCCGGACCACGTGCATGAGAACGACTTCTGGTACGAGACGTATCTCTACTCGCGTGCGGCCAGCGTGTACGGCGGGACGCGGCAGATCCAGCGGGACATCATTGCCGACCGTGTCCTCTCGCTCCCGAAGGAGTAGACATGGACCTGGAACTGAGCGACGAGCAGGTCTGGCTGGAGGAGTCGATCAACACGTTGCTGGATCGCCAGTGGCCTCCGGCACGCGACGCCTGGCAGGCCGGCGCCGAAGAGCGTGCGCGGCTCTGGGACAGCCTCGTCGAGTTCGGGGTCCTCGGGGCCCCGACGGCCCCGACGGCCCCGACGGTCCCGACGGCCACCTTGGCGCGATCGAGCTCTGTCTCACCGGGCGAGCGCTCGGAGGCCATCTCGCCTCGGTCCCCTTCCTTGGCACCGTGGGCGTGCGCTACGCAATCGCGCCCTTCGCCGCGGAGCTCCCGGACGGCTTCGCCGCTCTGCTGGACTCCGACTCCCGCGTCGCGATCGCGCTGCTTGAGCCGGGCGCCGGCTGGGCCGTGTCAGGAACGCGTGCGACGCTCGAGGACAACCGGCTCACCGGCACGAAAGCCGCCGTCGAGCACGCCCCCGACGCCGAATATTTCGCGGTCGTGGCCCTGGTTGACGGTAGACCCGGCCTCGCCCTGGTGCCGAGCGCGTCGCCGGGGGTCCGGCTCACGCCGCAGTCGGGCCTCGACGCCACGGTCCCGCTCAGCAGCGTGGCGTTCGCCGATGCCGACGTCGAGGCGGTCGTCGAGGACGAGTTTGCCGAGGCGATCATCAACCGGCTCATCAGCGTCGGGGGACTGCTTGCTGCGGCCGAGGCCGGAGGCGCGGCCACGAGGATCTTCGAAGAGGCGTGCCGCTACGCCTCCGAGCGCCGGCAGTTCGGGCGGACGATCGCCAGCAACCAAGCGCTGCGGCACCTGATCTCCGACCTCCACGTGAGGCAAGCCAGCGGATGGTCCACCACACTCTTTGCCGCAGCCGCCTTGGACGACGGGATTCCCGGCGCGCGGCAGACGGCGTCGGTCGCCAAGGCATACGTCTCGCGCGCCGCGCGTGAGGTCGCGCACGGGGCGATGCAGGTCTTCGGCGGCATCGCGTTCACCGAGGAGCATCCCGCACACCGCTTCCTGCGACGGATCATCGCGCGCGAGCAGCAGTTCGGAGACGCGGCCCACCACGAAAGGGAGCTCGGCCGGAGCCTGGCGGCGAGCGCGGCGCTCGGCGGGCGTGGGGCCGATCCGGCTCCGCCCGCCGTCGAGCGCGTGACAGGAAGGGGCGCGGTATGACCCAGGCAGAGGAGCTTGGTTTCAACGACGCGACTGCCCAGCAACTGGAGCGGACCACGACGGGCGCCGACCCCGAGATCGTCGGGCCCATGCTGGCCGACATCCTCTACGACCCGCGGTGGCGCACGTGCGACGTCGCGCTCATCTCCGGCGGCAAGTCCAACCTGACCTACCGCATCGCCTGCGACGCGGGTGAGGTCATCCTCCGGCGCCCACCCCTGGGCAACATCCTTCCCACCGCGCACGACATGGGTCGGGAGTACCGCGTCATGACGGCGCTTGCCGATACCTCGGTGCCGGTGCCGCGAACCTTTTACCTCAGCGAGGAGGGCGGCCCGCTGGGTGCCCCCTTCTATCTGATGGAGCGCGTCATCGGCCACATCTGCCGCAACGCCGTTCCGTCCGGGTACGCGGACGCCGCGGAGGAGCGCCGGGCGATCGGCGAGGCACTGGTCGACGCGCTGGCCGCCCTGCACACGATCGATCCGGCCGCCGTCGGCTTGGCTGAGTTCGGCCGCCCGGCGGGCTTCATGGAGCGCCAGCTGCGGCGGTGGTCCAAGCAGTGGGAGTCCTCGAAGACCGCGGACCTGCCGTCACTGGACGCCCTCCGCGACGACCTCGTGGCCGCACTGCCCGAGCAGCGAGCCAACGCGATCGTCCACGGGGACTACCGTCTGGACAACACGATCCTGCATCCCACCGAGCCGGGCAGGATCGTCGCGGTGCTCGACTGGGAGATGAGCACGCTCGGCGATCCGCTGGGCGACCTCGGGGCGCTGTTGGCGTACTGGGCCGATGCGGACGACGTCGACGTGGTCCGGCGGGCGCGGGTCGTCGCCCCGGTCACCGCTGCCGAGGGATTTCCCACTCGTGCCGAGATCATCGATCGCTACGCCTCCAGCACCGGCATCGACACCTCCGACGTCGACTGGTATGAGTCGTTTGCCTATTTCAAGCTCGGTGTCGTGTGCCAGGGGATCGCGGCCCGCGCCGCCGGTGGGTCCATGCTCGGATCCGGCTTCGACGACGCGGAGCGCCTCGTGGCCCCGCTTGTCGAGGCCGGGCGGCATGTGCTCGACGGTCGTCCGACGCGCTGAGAGGCGCGCGCAGCGTGTCCGGAGCGCCGCGGGCTCAGGTCGCGACCGGCTGGACCCGGTACGGCGCCGTTTCGCGCCGCGCAATCGCCATGTGATGGACCTCGTCCGGTCCGTCGGCGATCTGCAGAATGCGGGCCACGGCATAGAGCTCGGGGAGCAGCGTGTCCTGGGCGACGCCGGCCCCTCCGTGCGCCTGGATCGCCCGGTCGATGACCCACGTGGCTACCTCGGGCGCTGCCACCTTGATGGCTGAGACCTCGATGCGCGCGCCGCGGTTTCCCACCGTATCCATGAGCCATGCGGTCTTGAGCACCAGCAAGCGCACCTGCTCTATCCGCACGCGGGCCTCCGAGATCCAGCGCTGCACGACCCCCTGCTCGATGATGGGGCGCCCGAACGCCGTGCGCTGCGCCGTGCGTTCGCACATCATCTCGAGCGCCCGCTCGGCCATCCCAATCGTCCGCATGGCGTGATGGATCCGTCCGGGGCCGAGTCGCTCCTGCGCAAGCCGGAATCCATCGCCCTCTGCCCCGAGCAGGTTGGAGACAGGGACGCGGACGTCGTTGTAGACGATCTCGGCGTGGCCGCCGTGAGGTCCGTCGTCGTAGCCGAACAGGCTCGTCGAGCGCTGGATATTGACGCCAGGCGTGTCCTTGGGCACGAGGATCATGCTCTGCCGACGGTGACGTTCCGCCTCGGGATCCGTGACGCCCATGACGATGAGCAAGCTGCATCGAGGCGACATCGCCCCGGACGTCCACCACTTCCGCCCATTGATGACGTAGTCGTCACCGTCGCGTTCGATCCGAGTGGTGATGTTGGTCGCGTCTGACGAGGCGACCTCCGGCTCGGTCATCGAGAAGGCGGAGCGGATCTCGCCCTCCAGCAGCGGCTCCAGCCATGTGCGCTGCTGGTCCTCGGTGCCAAACAGCGACAGGAGCTCCATGTTGCCGGTGTCCGGTGCCGAGCAGTTGATCGCCTCGGGCGCCATCCACGGGTTCCGGCCCGTGATCTCCGCCAGGGGCGCGTACTGCATGTTCGTCAGTCCCGCGCCGTATTCGTGGGTGGCCGGGAGGAACAGGTTCCACAACCCGCGCCGCCGGGCCTCCGCCTTGAGTTCCTCGATGACCGGCGGGGCCCCCCACCGGTCACCGTCCTCGGCTTCCTGGCGGAACCGCGCTTCGGCTGGATAGACACATTCCTCCATGAAGGCGAGCAGCCTCTCCTGGAGTTCCAGGGTGGTGTCGTCGTATGCGAAGTCCATGGGGCAGCTCGGCGCGGCGTGTGCCTAGCGGTGCTTCCAGACCGGCTCGCGCTTCTCGAGGAATGCCTGCACACCTTCCCTCGCATCCTCGGACTGGTGCGCGACGTTGCACGTCATGCTCTCCAGCGCGATCAGCGTCTCGGTGTCCCCGTCGAGTCCTCGATTGGCGGCCATCTTCGTGATGCGCATCGTGAACGAGCTCTTGTCGAGCATCGGAGCGGCGAAGTCCGCGATCGCCTGATCCATCTCCTCGGCCGGGACAGACACGTTGGCCAGACCCCAATCGAGACACTCTCTGCCCGAGAGCAGCTTTCCGGTGAACAGCAGCTCCTTGGTCTTGCGCAGGCCGATGTAGCGCGGCAGGCGGTAGATCGGGCCGGCACCGCCGAACAGCGCGCGGCGGATGTGGAAGTCGCCGATCTTGGCGTCGTCGGCGGCGATCAGGAAGTCGCACGAGATCGACAGCTCGAAGCCGCCGGCGACCGCATAGCCCTCAACGGCCGCGATCGTGGGCTTTGAGAGGTTGAACGCGCGGTCAAACGTCCGCGCCGATACCTGGGCGATCTTGATCGAGTTCGTGGACGTCTTCAGAAACTCCGAGTCGAGCATGTTCAGGTCCGCGCCGGCGCAGAACGTGTGGCCCCGTCCCCGGACGACCACGACCCGCGCATCGTCGTCCTCATCGGCGCGCTCCAGCGCGGCGCCGAATGTCGTGAGCTGCTCCCAGTTGAAGCAGTTCTTGACGCGGGGCCGGTTCAGCCAGATCGTGGCGATGCCGTCGCTGACCTCGTACTCGACCGCGCCTTCTGCCGCCGCTTCCGGGCTCGTCTGCTCCTGGACCGTCATCGGATCTCCTCCTTCGGGTATCGCTAAGCTGAATTCAGATCATATAGCGTTGCCTTCGATTTGGCGAGTAACTCGTTGATTGCCGCGAGAAGCGGCTCAGGGGTTGACATCGTGGCGCTCCCGCCGCGACCCAGAGCCGAGCAGATTGAAGCGCGCGCCCGGCGTATGCCATACTGAACTCGATTCAGTTCCGCAAGTTCCCGGCGACAGCCAGAGAGCACGAGATGGAGCACACCGTTCAGATCCAAGCACCTCTGCCGCACATCGGTTCGGTGAACATCTGGCTACTCCACGGAGCCCCGCTGACGCTGATCGACACGGGCCCGCGCAGCGACGAGGCGCTCAGCGCGCTGGAGGCCGGACTGGGACGGGAGGGGCTGCGCATCGAGAACATCGAGCTGGTCATCCCGACCCACCATCATCTCGACCACTCGGGACTCGTCGCCACGATCGTCGCCCGCTCGGGCGCGAGGGTCGCGGCACTTGATCGGGCCGCCGACTATGGCGCGCGCTATTACGAGCGCTCCGCGCGCGATCGCTCCTTCTCACGCGAACTGATGCGCCACCATGGGGTGCCGGACTCGGTGATCGACGCCAACGAGGGATTCTGGGACTACATCCGTGACACGTCGGAGCCGTACACCACCGACATGCGACTGTCTAACGGCGACCTCGTCCGGGCCGGCGGTCGCGACCTTCGGATCCTGGCGCGGCCCGGCCACAGCACGACCGACACTCTTCTCGTGGACGAACACAGCTCCACGGCATTCGTGGGCGATCACCTTCTCGCCGGAATCTCGTCGAACACCGAGGTCGTCCCGGCGGCCGAGCCCGATGGGACCCGGCCCAGGGCGCGGATCGAATATCTGAGCAACCTGAGACGAACGGCGGCGATGCCGCTTGACCGGTTGCTCACCGGTCACGGCGATCCGGTCACCGACCACCGCCGGCTTGTGCGCCGCCGCCTTGACGAACACCGCCGGCGGTGCAAGCGCATCCTCGGCGCGCTCGAGGAGGGGCCCGCCAACGCGTACGGGATCGCCGGACACCTGTGGTCGGCGCGTACGGTGCGCGAGCAGCCGCTGCTCGTCGTCTGGGAGGTGCTCGGTCACCTGGACCTTCTCCTCGACGAGGGCGCAGTCTCCGAAGAGGTGCTTGACGACGGCAGCCGGTATGGCAAGGCGAGGTTCGCGTTGCGCGAGCCGGCCGCGGGACAATCTGACCCGACCATCTCGAACACGATCATCACAGGGCCGCTCATCAGCTATCCAGGAGGACAGCGCGCTGCCGAAAGCAACTGACACCAAAGGCGCACCGGCCGACGTCCGTGACGCCCGCGACCTCTTCGACCTGACCGGGCGCGTCGCGGTCGTGACCGGCGGCACGCGCGGGCTCGGCCTCGCCATGGTGCGCGCATTCGCCTCCGCAGGTGCCGAGGTCATCGTTGTCAGTCGCAAGCCCGAGGCATGCGATGAAGTTGCCGCCACCCTCCGCTCAGAGGGGATCAAGGCTGCCGGGTGCGCGTGCCACGTCGGCCGGTGGGACGAGCTCGAGCCGCTCGTCGAGGGGATCTACGCCGACTACGGTCGGGTCGACGTGCTCGTGAACAATGCGGGCATCTCACCCATGTACGGACAGCTGTCCGAGGTCACCGAGAACCTGTTCGACAAGGTGATCAGCGTCAATCTGAAGGGGCCTTTCCGGCTTGCGGCGCTGGTCGGCGAGCGGATGGTCGCCGCCGGCAGCGGCTCGATCATCAATGTCAGCAGCACCGGAGCCGTCCGCCCCACCCGTGACATCGTTCCGTATGCCGCGGCGAAGGCAGGGGTGAACGCGATGACGGTCGGCCTCGCCCACGCATTCGGCCCGACCGTCCGTGTCAACGCCGTCATGCCGGGGCCGTTCCTCACGACGATCTCGCGAAGCTGGGACATGGACATCTTCACCGAGCGGGCGCGGACATTTCCGCTCCGTCGCGCCGGACAGTCCGAGGAGATCGCGGGAGCGGTGCTGTACCTGGCCAGCGATGCCTCGACGTACACGACGGGTTCGATCCTTACCGTCGACGGGGGCGCTCAGTGGAGCATGGCCGGCACCGGGGACGGCGGTCCGGAGCCTCGACTTGAAGTCAACTCATCTCCGCGATAGCGTCGGTTGGGTATGCCAGCAAATCAGCCGCTCTGGCTTCGCTTCGTTCTTCGAGCGGAACGGGCCATCGGCCAGCCGGTTGAGTCGGCGGTGCGCTCCGACCTCTACTTCGACGTGATCAGCACAACGACCCGGGTTCGCCGTAAGGCGCAGGGCGCGGCGGAAGGCGCCTCGCGCCGATGCCTGCACCTGCTGAACCTGCCCGCCGGATCCGACATCCGCAACCTGCGCCAGCAGCTGGCGCGGATCGAGCGGCGCCTCAACCAGTTGTCTGACGAGGTCTCCGATCGGGAGGAGAGCACTCCGGTGTCAGGGCGCGCGAGATGAACCCCGGCTTGCCGTCCACGCTCAACCCCGCTGACCTGCTCCAGCGCGTCAATCGTGATGTCGAGCGGTCGATCCTCCGGGCTCGAAACGGCGTCCGCTATGTCAGAGGTACCCAGCGGCCGGCTCTCGGCACGACGCCCAAGGATGTCGTGTGGAGAAGCGGCAAGGCGGAGCTCTGGCGCTACAAGGGCGGTGACCGGCGCTACGGGCCGCCGGTGGTCATCGTCCACAGCCTCGTCAGTCGCAGCTACATCCTCGACCTGCGCCCGGGCAACAGCACCGTTGAATACCTGACCGCCGCCGGCCTGGACGTGTTCATGCTCGACTGGGGCGTGCCCGACGAGCTCGACGCCGACAACGATCTCGAGCGCTACGTCGACTGGTACATGCCCCGGGCCCTGGCGGCCGCGCGGCGGGTGAGCGGCAGCCAGGAGGTGACGCTGGCCGGCTACTGCCTCGGGGGCGTGCTGGCGGCGCTGTATGCGGCCGGCCACGAGAACGCGAACGTGCGCAACCTGATCCTGATGGCGACGCCATTCGACTACAACCAGATGGGAGCAATGGTGGGCCTACTCCGTGAGGGCCGGCTCAATCCCGACGAGATGATCGATGAGACCGGGAACGTTCCCGCCGATGCGCTCTACAGCGGCTTCTACATGCTCGCCCCGACCACCGAGGTCGCTCAGAAGGCCAACCTGCTGGAGAACCTCTGGAATGACGAGTTCGTCGAGGGCTACCAGGCCATGGGGACCTGGTCGCGCGATCACGTCCCCTTTCCGGGAGCCGCCTTCCGGCAACTCGTCGAGCTGCTCATCCGACAGAACATCCTGATGACGGGGTCGATCCCGCTGGGGACGCGGCAGGTGGACCTCGTCAACGCTCAGGGTCACATCCTCAACGCGATGGCCGAGCGTGACAACGTCGTCCCGCCCGCCGCGGTGGAACCCATCATGCAACTCGTTGGAGATCCCGCCCTACGTGAGGAGCTGCGGCTCCCGGGCGGCCACGTCACGTTCGGGACCGGCAGATCGGCGTTGAAGCACACGATGCCGATGCTGACCGCCTGGATCATCGACCACAGCTATCCGCCGTCCTGACCGAGGAGCAGCATGGAGATTCGACCGATCGAGGCCGGCGATGGGCCGGCACTGTCCCGCTTTTTTGAGCGGATTCCAGAAAGCGACCGGACGTTCCTCAAGGAGGACGTCGCGGACCCGCGCGTTCTCGAGCATTGGGCGCAGCCCGATGCTTCACGCTCGATCGCCCTTGATGAGGGTGAGGTCGTCGGGTCGGTGGCGGTCGTGCCGCTCCACGGCTGGTCAAGCCACGTCGGCGAGGTGCGCCTCGTGGTGGACCCCGCCAACAGGGGGCGGGGCATCGGCCGCCGGCTGGCGCGCCGGGCGGTGCTTGACGCGGTCGACATGGGGCTGACCAAGCTCGTCGTGGAGGTGATCTCTGACCAGCAGGCTTTGATCGCGATGTTCCGCGGTCTGGGGTTCGAGCCCGAGGCGCTGCTGACCGACCATGTCCGCGATCGCTCGGGGGACATGCGAGACCTCATCGTTCTCGCCAATTCGGTCGATGAGCAGTTTGTGGCGCTGAGCGCGGCGGGCGTGACCGAGCAGCTGCAGTGAGGTCGAGGCACGCATAGGTTGCCGCCCCCGACCCAAACTCAGGTAGATTTATGCCGTTGTTCGGCGGAGAGATCAACGGACCGGCGACGGCAATGGAGGAGGACCAGATGGCCATCATGGATGAGAAGTTCAACCGCGCGGTGGATGCCGTGGGTACCGCGGCCAAGACGGCGCTCGTCCCGTGGGGGGGAGCCGAAGCGTGCGTGGACGCATACGAGGCGGCGATTCGCGCGGCGACGGATGCCCAGTTGAGCGTCGCTCGCGTCATCGGTGTCGAGCCCATCAGATCGTTCGTCGCATCCTGGGCGGACCTGACGCGCGACGTCGGCGCCACCCACCTCTCGAGCGTGCGCTGGATCTTGGACGTGTGACCTCCGGCACCGTCAGCGGGCTCGACTCCCGGACGCGGCTCTATTGGGAGAGTGCCGGGACCGGGGACCCGGTCCTGCTCATCCACGGCCTCGGCCTCAGCGGTGGGGCGTGGTGGCGCACCGTCGACGCCCTCGCGCCGAGCATGCGCGTCATCACCTTCGACCATCGCGGGATCGGGCAGTCGGCGTCCCTGACCTTCGCGTACACGACCGAGGCGATGGCAGACGATGCCGTGTCGATCCTCGACGCCCTGGACATCGACCGGATCCACGTCTACGGCTTCTCGCTGGGCGGGATGGTCGCCCAGCAGCTCGCGCTCCGGCACCCCGAGCGTGTCCAATCCCTTGTCCTGGGCGCAACGCATTCCGGTGGCCGGCGGGCGCGCCTTCCGGACTCCGAGGTCATGGAGTTCTTTCAGCGGCGCGCCCGGATGCCGGCCGAGGAGGCGGCGTGGGCATCCGTGCCCTTCAACTACGGGCCGCGCAGCCAGGCCGAACAGGCCGATCGGATCGCCGAGGACATCGAGCGCAGGCTGGCGAACCCCTTCAACGAGCGTGCCTACCGGGCGCAGCTGCTCGCGGCGTCATTGCACAACTGCTATGGCCGTCTCGAACGGATCAGCGCACCGACGCTGGTTGTTCATGGTGCGCGCGATCGGATCATCCCGGTCGCCAATGCCCACATGAGCGCAGAGCGGGTGCCGGGAGCCCATCTGAAGATCCTGGAGGACGCGGGGCATCTCTATCCCACCGAGGACCCGTCGGTGGACGAGGCCATCGGCGCGTTCTTTGCCGCGCACGGATAAGGTCGGTTCGGCGTCGCGCCCTGGCGGCCGGGGCATCCGTCTGCTTGAATTGAATTCAGTGCAGGTTCTGGAAGAACTTCGGGTCGCGGACGTCGTGCGCCAACATGCGGTGAACCGTCCGGACGTCGTAGCGATTCGCTGCGGTGTGCGCGCGCTGACCTACGCCGAGCTCGACGATCGCTCGAGCCGCCTGGCTCAAGCGCTGCTCTCCGCCGGCGTGCGCGCGGGAGATCGCGTTGCCCACCTCGACCGCACGGCCCCTGAGATCGTTGAGCTCCTCTTCGCCACCAGCAAGATCGGGGCGGTCACCGTCCCGCTGAACTGGCGACTGGCTCCGGCCGAGCTCGAGACGATCGTCGCCGACGCCGGGTGTACGGTGATGATCGCCGGTCCGACGTACGGCGAGGTCGCCCGGGAGATTGCCGCCGGTGTCCCGCAGCCGTTGGAGGTGGTGGAGACCGGCGCGGCCTATGAGGCCCGTCTGGATGCTCACCCCCCGACAGATCCAGGCCACAGCGGGGCGGCGAATGACGTCTCGGTGCAGATGTACACGTCGGGGACCACGGGTCTTCCCAAGGGAGTTCTGACAACGCAGCGCAATCTCGCGGCGGCGTACCTGAGCGCGGAGGTCTGGGCGTTCGACTCTCAGTCGATCAGCCTCACGCCGCTGCCGATGTTCCACATCGGCGGGATCGGCTGGGCGTATCTCGGGCTCGTGAGCGGAGCGACCACGATCCTCGTCAGCGATTTCGACGCGGCGCGGGTCATCGATCTGCTCGAGCACGAACGGGTGACCAACGCCGTCTTCGTCCCCACCATCCTGCAGATGCTGGCCGCCGTCCCGGGCGCGGCCGAGCGTGACTACGCGAGCCTGCGGTCGATCGCCTATGGGGCCTCGCCGATCACCACTCCGGTTCTCAGGGCCGCGCTCCGGACCTTCCGCTGCCCGCTGTTCGGTGTCTATGGCCTGACGGAGACGACCGGCGGCGTCATTCAGCTGCGCCCAGAGGACCACGACGCCGACGGCGCGCGCCAGCACCTTCTCCGGTCCGCCGGGCGCCCGCTGCCCTGGGTCGAGATGCGCATTGTCGACCCGGTGAGCGAGCGCGAGTGCAGCGCCGGCGCCGTCGGCGAGGTCTGGCTGCGCGCGCCGAACGTGATGGCCGGCTATTACGACCGCCCCGAGGAGACCGCCCGCGCGCTCATGGCGGACGGGTGGCTGCGCACCGGGGACGGCGGCTACCGCGATGACGACGGCTACCTCTTCCTGACGGACCGGATCAAGGACATGATCGTGACCGGCGGGGAGAACGTCTATCCCGTCGAGGTCGAGGAGGTGCTCGCACAGTACCCCGGCGTCGCCGATGTCGCCGTGATCGGCGTTCCTGACGAGCGGTGGGGGGAGGCGGTCACCGCGCTCGTCATCCCCGCCGCCGGTGCGGCCGTCGGCGCCGGAGAACTCGTGGCCTTCGCCCGCCAGAAGCTCGCGGGCTACAAGCTGCCGCGCACCGTCGAGTTCGTCGCCGAGCTGCCCCGCAGCCCCGCAGGGAAGGTCCTCAAGCGCGAGTTGCGCGCGCGTTACGCGGCGCCGACGGTTCACTCGAGGCCGTGATGCCCCGAGGCCCTAAGGCCGCGAGTGTGAAGTTGACCGTCGCTCGCGGGTCTCTTCGCAAAATGAATTGACATCAACTCGTTTGCTGTGATAGCTTGTTCTCAGCTAGCATGCTAGCGCACCTCCACCAGAGAGCAAAGGAGCCATCATGGCCACGCAGACCAAGACCGATCCCATCGAAGCCGTCGCCGAGCAGGTCGCCGGCCTGAGCGAGAAGGCCGTCGCCACGGGCAAGAAGGCGAGCGAGACGTACGTGTCCTCGTACGAGAAGGCCGTCGTCCTGCTGGCCGATCAGTACGAGAAGACGACCGGAGCCACGAAGATCGACTGGGTCGCGAGCATCGGCAGCCTGCAGGCCGACGCCACCCGTGAGATGACCCGCGCGTACACCAGTGCGGTCCGGGAGCTCGTCTCCTGAGGCGTCATGGGTGACCGCGGCGACCATCGCGTCGCGGTCATCCGAAAGCCGGCCTCACACGCACTGAGAACGCTATGAGCGACCACCATTTCAGCTATCCGACCGTGGTGCCCCTCCGGCCGGCGCCCGAGATCGTCGCCCTGAGCTACGAACTGCTCGACGCCCACGCGGATACCGCGCAACTCTCCCTCGAGGACGCCACCGACGCCGAGTGGCAACGCCACCTCACCTACCTGAGGGATCTCCAGCGGGTGGGTCGGGAAACCCTCGCGCGCGCGTGAAATCGCGCGCGACGCCAACGGCGCCGCGCGAGCGTGAGGCAGCGGGACTAGCGCGCCGCCCGCCGGCTCTTGCGCGCCCCGCCTGTTGCCGGACGCGCTTTCCCGGCTGTCGCCGGACGCGGCTTCCCCGCCGCGGCCGGACGTTGTGAGCGATCGCCGTCCGCCAGGTCCGGCGGAAGACCCAGCAACGCCAATTGCCTGCGGATGAAGAACTCGCTGACCTCCTCGAGGCCGATCGAGCCCCGCGGGCGATACCAATGCCAGACGCTGTTGTAGAGCCCGAGCAGCGCGCGAGTGAGCAGGCGGGGATCGGCCTCCGGTAGGACCCCCTGCTCCATGCCCCGCACGAGAAACGTCGCCCAAGTGAACTCCACGTCCCGGATCCGCGAGCGAGCCAGCAGCCGGGCCTCCTCCTCTCGTGGGGATGTCCCCTGGACTCCCACGAGTCCCTGCTCAGCCACGAGAACGCGGTTACGCAGCACGGCCTGCTCGTCCAGGTCATAGGCACCGCGGAGCACCGCCAACAGCGCGTCGAGGTAGTCCTCGTGCGCGCTCGAGTGCTGGTCGAAATCGCTCCGGAACTGAGCGAGCGCGTCCGCCATGATCACGTAGAGGCAGTGCAGCTTGGACTCGAAGTAGTGATACAGGGCGGTTGAGCCGATCCCGACGGCCGCCGCCACGTCGGCGAGTTTCGTGGCCTCATAGCCCGTTTCGCCGAAGTACGCCGTCGCCGTCCGCAGGATCTCGTCGCGCTTGCTGCGCGACGACGTGCCGGGGGCACCGGTGTCTCGTCTGGTCTTGGGACCCGAACGCGGGGGCGGCACATTCCTCCTTGTGGCAGCGGATGAGCGTTGCGGCAATCATAGGCGCACCCGCCGACGCCGGGTCGACGATCCGAGTTGATTTCAAACCAACTCGGGAAATACGGTCACTGCGTTCGTCGCGACGCAGGTCGGGCCGGCGGGACACGAGGAGAGGGAGAGGCCCTCGCCTCCGAGCCGCAATACAGTTGGCCGGGTAGCACACGCCCTGGTTGTAGGATGCCTACATGACGTCACTTCAGGTCGCATGGCCGCGTGCGCTCGACGGTCCTCTCGCGCTCGCGGCCGGCTCGAGCCCCGCGATCGGGAGCTTTCTGGCGCCTGACGTGCGGTCATGGCTTGCCAGCCCGGAACAGGGCCTTAGGGCGGCCGCCGAATCCGTGCGTGGCGCCGACGCCACGGCCAAGGCGCTGGCGCGGCTGGCTCCGTCACGCCTGACCGTCGTGGCCACCGTGTCCGGTGAGCACGCCTGCTGGGCCGAGCTCGTCCGCTCCGGCAACGGTGCTCCGGAGACGTGCATCGCCGGTGTGACCTGCAACGCCGCCGGCCAGGTCTCGCGGCTGGTCTGGCTGCGCGCACCGTTGGTCCCCGCGTCCGCGCTCGACGCGAAGCCCGCCGCTCCGGACGGCCGTCCGATCCTGGAGCGGTATTTCGCCGAGCTCATGGGCTCCAGGTTCGATGAGGCGGCGGCGCGCTTCACCGCTGACACGATCTACTCCCACCCGCCGTACCGCGGTGGAACGGTGCGGGTGCTCTTCCGGGGTCAAGAGGCGCTCCGGCGCGGGTTCGTCACCGAGCGCGGACCTAGCCCCGCGCGCCAGGTGATCACGGCGCTCTGGCAGCGGCACGGTCGGGTGTTCGTCGAGGGAGTGGTCGAGGGAATTGATGACGGGGGGTCCTTCTTCTCCACTGCCGAGATCACCTCCGTGGGTGAGATCGCCCGCTACGTCGCCTTCTATAGCGCTCGGCGGATTTCCGAAGTCGCGTAGGCGTCGCGCCGGCGTCGCGAGCCAGCTCGCCGACAGCCGGTTAGGTGATCCGCTTGAACCTATAATCGAATTGAGGTAAGTTCAGTCAATGCGATTCAAGGGCAAGGTGGCCGCGGTCACCGGCGGCGGGTCGGGAATCGGGGCCGCCATCTGCCGACGCCTCGCGGACGAGGGGGCGATCGTCGCTGCGCTCGATCTCTCCGTGGAGAGGGCACAAGAGATCGTGAGCGACCTCCCCGGAGCCGCGGCGATCCATGCCGATGTCAGTGACGCCTCCTCCGTCGAGGAGGCTCTCACGCAGGTGGAGACCGACCTCGGTCCGCTGGCGATCATGGTCAACAACGCCGGGGCTCTGGCGATGGCCCACGTCGCCCGCGTCATCCCGCTCCTCGAGCAACAGCAGGCCGAGCAGGCCGTTGGGCCGATTCAGACGCCGCTCGAGGCCCTCGTGCGGCTCACCGACGAGGAGTGGCGCTTCGTCCTCTCCGTCCACCTCGACGGCACGTTCTATGGCACGCGAGCCGCGGTGCGGAGGATGGCTGAGCGCCGGGCGGGCGCGATCATCAACATGGCCTCCGTCTGCGGCATCGAGGGGTGCACGGGCCACCCGCACTACTCCGCCGCCAAGGCGGGCGTTCTCGGCTTCACCCGGGCGACCGCGAAGGAAGTGATCGTTCAGGGAATCCGGGTCAACGCGGTTGCTCCCGGGTTCATCGACACGACGCGGACCAAGGGCGACGTCGGGGCGGCACGCCAGGTGAATGTCGCCCGCACGCCCGCGGGCCGACTCGGCACGCCGGAAGAGGTGGCGGCCGCGGTCGCCTTCCTGGCCTCCGATGACGCCGCCTTCTTCGTCGGCGCGACGCTGAGCCCGAACGGCGGCCTCGTCACTGCGGTGTGACGCCGCGCCCCGTGTCGGCGCGCCGCGTGACCGCAGCGATGCGTCGCGTGATCTCCGCCCAGAGGCCGGGTGGCAGGTGATGGCCCATCCCGTCGTAGACGACCAGTTCGGCGCCGGGGATGGCACGGGCCGTCGCGCGACCACCGCTCACGTCGACCAGCGGATCGTCGGCGCCATGCATGACGAGCGCCGGCACGGACAACGACCGGAGCCCCGCGGTCCTGTCGCCCGATGCCGCGATGGCAACGAGCTGCCGGCCCACGCCGACCGGATCATTGGACCGGTCATAGGCGAGCCCGGTTCGCCGCCGCAGGTCCGCCTCGTCGAGCTCGAATCCCGGTGAGCCGATCACGCGGACGATCGACACCGTCCGGTCGATCGCCTCTGCGCGCGTCGCAGCGGGCGGCGACAGCAGTGCCGCCAGTGCCTTTGGCGTCGCCTGCCCCACCGAGGGATCGCCCGTGCTCGACATGATCGAGGTCAGTGACCGGACGCGGAGCGGATGTTCGATCGCGGCGGTTTGCGCGATCATCCCGCCCATCGAGGCGCCAACGAGGTGGGCACTGTCCAGCCCGAGCGCGTCGAGCAGCCCGATGGTGTCAGCGGCCATGTCCGAGAGCCGGTAGGACGCCGACGACGTGTGGCCGAGAAGCGCCGCCCGGACGTCGGGGAGAGGGGCATCCGCCAGGTGAGTCGACAGACCGATGTCACGGTTGTCGAACCGGATGACGTGCGCGCCGTGGCAGGCGAGCGCCTCGCAGAACCCGTCGGGCCAGCCGAGCATCTGTGTGCCCAAGCCCATAAGGAGCAGTACCGGTGACGCATGCGGGTCGCCGAAGGACTCATAGGCGATGTCGATGCGCGCCGGGCCGACGGCGTGAGCGATCGTCACTCCCATCGCGTCCTCACGGGGGCCAGGATCCAGTAGCGCAGGCGGTTGGCGAACCGGTAGGCGCCGTCGGCCTGGCGATAGGGAGCGGCCGCCGCGGTGACGTCGGTCTCCGCGGTGGCGGCGATGGGGTCCGCCACGATCCCAGCCTGCGCGAGCGAGGCCTGCAGGGCGTCGGCGTCGGCCATCTCGATCGGGGCCGGAACGTCTCCCGTGGCCAGAACCTTCACACGAGTGCCGCGGATCGCTTCGTCGACCGGATCGGCCGGCGGGAGACGGTCACCGTGGACACCGTTGGCGCCGATGGTGGCGAGGAAGATGAAGAAGTCGTTCTGGGCCGGCGGCGCCCACTTGCAGACGGCGATACGTCCTTGAGGCCGGACGACCCGACAGGCCTCGATGAGGGCCAGCTCAGGGTCCAGCGCATACTGCAGGGCGTTGAACGAGGTCACGACATCAAACGAGCTGTCCGGCCACGGCAGACGCTCCATCAACCCGAGCCGGAACTCGCCCGCGGGCACCCGTTCGAGCGCCAGCGCGATGGTGTCGGGCTCGACATCGAGTCCGTGCACCGTCGCCCCGCGGCGAGCGGCGAAGGCGCAGAAGCCTCCGTCGCCGCACCCGAGATCCAGCAGCGACGTGGTGCCGGCGACGTTCACGGCGTCGGCAACCACGCTCCACGCTGCTCGGAACGATGACGCCTGCACGCTCACGTGTCTCGAGGCGCGGTCGGGTGTCAGGCTTGCGCGACCGGCTCCTCGATGCTGATCAGCAGACGGTGGTAGTGAACGTTGCCGAAGCCCGCCAGCAACTCCTGCTCTTCGGGACTCGGATCGCCGTAGTAGTGGGGCTCTGACAGCTCGACGAGCTCGATCAGGCGCCCGACAGCCTGCTGATCGATGTTGGCGAAGTGGTCGAGGTGAGCCTTGGAGCTCTCGTATTCCTCGAAGACGTGGATCACCGGCCGGTCGCCGTCGTCGATGAAGTAGTGGTAGGTCAGGACGCCGTAGTCCTTTTCCTGGACGTCCTTGATGAACGTCTTAAAGATGCCGACGACCTCGTCGAGATCGTTCTTGTCCAGCGACATGGTCACCGCGGTGCGCACCGAAGGCATGGTTCTCCTCAGGGATGAGATTGACGAAAGGGACGGGGTCAGTCCCGTTGCCAGACCTTGGGACCGCGCCCGCCCAGGCTCGCCAGGTAGCCCTCGTCAGCCTTTGACTCGCCCCACAGAATCTCCATGATCCGCTTGCTGATCCTCCAGCCCGCCGGCGTCCGTCGCAGCTCGTCGTGGTAGCGCGCCACCAGAATGATCGCGGCATCCGGGTTCTCCTTGAACACCTGATACGAAGTGAGGTAGGAGAGCGCGCTCGCCTGGTCGCCGTCGATGTTGACCGTGTAGACGTTGAGCAAGTGGTGCTGCCAGATGATCGTCGCCGTCGCCTCCGCGATCCAGCCCGCCAATGCGTCACCACCCACGACCGGATCGCCGTTGCCGTACTGGGCCCAGATGTCGTCGGCCAGCGCGCTGCGCACGCCCTCGGTGTCGAACGAGTCGACCGACGCCGAGTAGCGGTACAGGACGTCTTCGATGTCATTGCGGTCCTGCAGAGCCTGAAGGCCCGCGGTGTCGACGGGCGTGTCCTTCGTGGCACTCATGGTCTCCCTCTCTCTTTGGCGGCGGCTGAGCTTACTTCGATTCAGTTTAAGCGCGCTGGGCCCGTACCGTCAAGGCGCTCCCGTGGGCGGATGCGTCTGACTCCGCGGCCGGGGCGGACGCGAGACGGCCTCAGCGGGAGGTATAGCCGGCGTCGACCGCGAGCGCGGCACCCGTCACGTAGGAGGACTGGTCGGAGCACAGCCAGAGGCTGGCCTGTGCGACCTCGTGGGGCTGGCCGAAGCGCCCGAGCAGACTGATCTGCGGGGCGAACTCCGCTTCGGTCATGCCAACGGTCTCCAGCGCGCCGCGGATCATCGGGGTGTCGATCGCTCCGGGGCAGACCGTGTTGACGCGGATGCCGAGGGGGGCGTTCTCGAGCGAGGCCACCTTCGTGAGACCGATGACGGCGTGCTTCGCCGCGGTATAGGCCGCGTTGTTCGGCTGCGGCCGGAAGGAGCTCACCGACCCGATGTTCACGATGGCCCCGCCGTCACCCTGCTCCAGCATCTGGGCGATCTCGTACTTGAGACAGAGTGCCACGCCCTTGAGGTCGACGGCGAGGATGCGATCGAACTCCTGTTCATCCAGGTCGACGATCGGGTGCGTGTCGGGGGTCACCGCGGCATTGTTGACAGCGCAGTCCAGGCGTCCGTAGCGCGACACCGCGGCGCGCACCATGGCTTCCGCGTCGTCGGCCTTGGAGACATCGGTGGCGTAGAACGTCGCCGAGCCCCCGTCCTGCTGGATGCGCTCGGCGGTCGCCTCACCCAGGCCTTGGTTGATGTCGCTCACGAGCACGTGCGCTCCGGCGGCGGCGAAGACCCGAGCGGTCGCCTCGCCCATCCCCATGGCTGCGCCCGTCACGATCGCCACTTTGCCGTCGAGGACTCTTGCGGTCATCGCTTTTGCTCCTTTCTGTCTCCTCGCGCCGCACCAGCAGCGGCTGCGGGGGTATCTGCGGGCAGTAACTGAAGTCAGCTCGACTACGCAGCGTCGAACCCGTCGACCGCATATTGACACCTCACCGCCCACGTTGCTACCTTGTGTTGACCTGAACTTAGTTCGATTTGCCAGAGGCGTGAGAGGGGAAGCGGGTGGCTGATTACGACGTCATCGTGTTGGGCACCGGGGCTGCCGGGCTGACGGCCGCGGTCACCGCGGCGGAACTGGGCGCGAGCGTCGGCCTGTTCGAGAAGGGCGCGACGATCGGCGGCACGACCGTGTACTCGGGCGGAATGATCTGGATCCCGCTCAACCAGCACGAGCCGCCGGAGAAGGGCGACACGCGCGAGCAGGCGATCGATTACCTCCGCGCGCTGTCGAACGACACGATCTCCGACGAGATGGCGGACACGTACATCGACGTGGGCCCGGAGATGGTGCGGTGGCTGGACGAGCGCACGCCGGTCAAGTTCCGCGCGGTTCCCGATTTCCCGGATTACCACCCCGAGCAGCGCGGCGGATTGCCGCAGGGCGGGCGCTCGCTGGAGACGGCGATCTTCCCGTACGGCGAGCTGGGCGAGTGGGGCGATCGCGTCCACATCTCGCCGTACTACCCGAGCTACCACCTCACGATCGGCGAGACGACGCTCGGCCAGGCGATCCCGGAGGAGCTCACCGCCGAGGAGATGCAGCGCCGGGCCGACAACGACGAGCGGGGAATGGGCCTCGCGCTCGGCGGCCGGCTGCTGAAGGCGTGTCTGGACCGTGGCGTCGAGCCGCAGACGAGCCACCGCGGCGTCGAGCTGATCATGGAGGACGGCAAGGTCGCGGGCGTCGTGTTCGAGACTCCGGCGGGCCGCCGGGAGGTCCACGCGCCGAACGTGGTCATCGCCACCGGCGGGTTCGAGCGCAACGAGGACCTCAAGCGCGCGTTCCTGCGCGGGCCGTGCACACACACGGTCGCGGTCGAGACCAATACCGGCGATGGCCTGAAGATGGCCATGCGCATCGGCGCGATGCTGGGAAACATGCGCGAAGCGTGGTGGATGCCGATGATCGAGTTGCCGACCGACATCGTCCCGACCGGCCAGCAGCTGCTGACCTACGAGCGGACGCTGCCGGGCGCGATCATGGTCAACCGCGAGGCCAAGCGGTTCACGAACGAGGCCGCGAACTACAACGCCTTCGGCGCGGCGTTCCACGAGCAGGACACGACCATGGGCGTCTATCGCAACCTGCCGTGCTGGCTGGTCTTCGATCAGACGTGGTTGGACAAATACGGCTTTGCCGGCGGCCTCGGCGGCACCGAGAAGGCCCGGACGGATTGGATCACATCCTCTGACACGGTCGCCGGCCTGGCCGAGAAGCTCGACATCCCCGCGGACGTGCTCGAGCACACCATCGAGCGCTTCAACGCCAACGCGCGCGATAACCATGATCCCGACTGGAAGCGGGGCTGGAGCGCTCAGGACCAGTGGTGGGGCGATCCGACGCTCCGCGACGGGACACCGAGGGCGTCGCTCGGTCCGCTCGAGACTGCTCCCTTCTACGCGATCCAGGTCTTCAGCGGCGCGCTGGGGACCAAGGGCGGCCCGCTGACCGACACCCGCGCACGCGTGCTCGATGTCGATGGCGACGTGATCGAGGGCCTCTACGCCGCGGGGAACGCGATGTCCTCGCCACTCGGGATGACCTACGGCGGAGCCGGCGGCACGCTCGGGCCCGCGATGGTCTTCGGCTACCTCGCGGGACGCGACATCGCGCGACGCGACCGTCGTCACCGACTCCGCGGCGCTGGCCGGCGCGTCCGGCCGCGCATAACCACACTTCACACAACAGGGAGAGCAAGGGATGGAATCGAGCGTCATCGCGGAGCGGCACGGGACCGAAGTCACGGGCTGCCCGGTCATGCACCACGACTTCTCCAAGACGCGGGAGATGGGCGACTACTGGGCGCTGGCCAACGAGCTGCGCGAGAGCTGCCCGCACTTCTACAACAAGTACGCGGAGGGCGGCTACTGGGTGTTCACGCGCCATGAGGCCGTCAACGACATCTACAAGACGCCGGAGATCTTCTCGAGTGCGTCGATCACGCCGTGGGAGCCGGATCCCGATCTACCGGTTCGTGCCGACCCAGGTCGATGCCCCCGATCACATCAAGTACCGCCGCATCCTGAACCCCTGGTTCTCGCCGAAGGCGATGGAGGCCGCGGCGCCGATGATCAGGGAGACGTGCCGGAGCTTCATCGAGCCGATCGTGCCCAAGGGCGAATGTGACTTCTTCGAAGAGTTTGCGCTGCGCTTCCCGACCGCGGCGTTCCTGAGCGTGATCGGGGTGCCGACCTCTTACACGGAGGTGTTCGTGGGGTGGGTCGACGCGTTCTTCGGCGGCTTCGGCGGTGACCCCGAGGGCGCGGCGGGGATGGCCACCGCGCTCGGCGAGATGCGGGTGTTCTGGTCCGAGCAGCTTGAGAACCGTCGCCGAGAGGGCCATCGCGAGGGCGACCTGTTCTCGTACCTGCTCGAGTCCACATTCGACGACAAGCCCATCGACGACGAGGTGCTGCTCGACATGTGCACGGTGCTCACGCTCGCCGGGCTCGACACCACTCGCGCCGAGCTCGCGTACATGTTCCACCACCTCGCCCAGCACCCGGAGCATCGCCAGCGGCTGCTCGACGAGCCGGAGATCATCCCGCTCGCGGTCGAGGAGACCCTGCGGTACTACACGATCATCTTCGGCGACGGGCGCAAGGTCACCCGTGACGTCGAGTTCCACGGCGTGCAGCTGAAGAAGGGCGACATGGTCTACGGGCTCGTGTCGGGCGCGAACCGCGACCCCAGACACTGGGAGCAGGCCGACGAGTTCGTCATCGACCGCAAGCGCAACAACCACTTCGGGTTCGCCAGCGGCCCGCACCGGTGCCTTGGAATGCACCTTGCGAGGCGCGAGATGGCGATCGCCGTCGACGAGTGGCTGAAGGTGATCCCCGAGTTCGAGCTCGCCACCGACGCTCAGCTGTTCGAGCGCGGCGGCGGCGCGATGATGTCGCTGAGCACGCTGCCGCTGCGCTGGGAGGTGAAGTCGTGAAGCTCGAGGTCAGCACCGCATGCCAGGGCCACGGTCGCTGTTACACGCTCGCCCCGCAGCTCCTCAGCTGCGACGACGAGGGCTACGTCACGATCCGCGGTGGCGACCCGATCGAGGTCCCGGACGATCTGGTCGAGCTCGCTCGACGAGGTCGAGGGCACCTGCCCGGAGAGCGCCATCAGCCTCATCGACGAGTAGGGGCACGTCGGACAGTGACGCGCCGAGCTCGTCCGATCAGCGGCGAGCTTGGCCCGCCACCGCGCCCCGGGCTGCCTCGCGCAGCGCGCCCCAATCGGTGAGCTTGACCCGCGGTCGTCCGGGGACCGACGCCACACCGGCGGCGGTCTCGATCGCGTCAATGGCCTGCCAGCCCTCCCAGGTGACCGCGTGGGCGGCCGACGTCGCGATCATCGCCTCGATGTCGTCGGCGACGGGGCGGTTGAGCACGGCCGGCGGCGGCGTCCTCGAGGATCTTGACGACGGTGTCCTGCGCATCCTTCTTGTTGGTTCCGATCACTCCCGAGGGACCGCGCTTGATCCAGCCGGACACGTACTCGCCGACCTGATGGGTGCCGTCCGCGTCGGTCACCCGTCCGCCCTCGTTGCAGATCAGGCCGCGCCGCTCGTCGAACGGGATCTCGTCGACGGGCTGCCCGGTGTAGCCGATCGAGCGGAACACCAGCTGCGCCGGGATCTCCTCGAAGGTGCCGGTGCCGCGCGCGGCCAGCGAGCCATCGTCGCGGCGCGAAGATCGCATTGTTCTCGATCCTGACGGCGCGGACGTGGCCGTCGTCGTCGCCGAGCAGCTCGACCGGAGAGGCGAGGAAGCGAAAGCGGATGGTGATCGGCTTGCCGGTCTTCGCGCGCGCGGCGTAGTCCTGCACGATCTCGACGTTGCGCCGGCGGGTCTTGTCGGCATCCTGGAGTGCGATTGCCGACAGCTCGTCCAGCTCGGCGCCGACGACCTCGACGTCGCCGCGCTCGAGCTCGCCCATCTCGAGCAGCTCGGGATTCGTGAAGGCGGCCTGGAGCGGGCCGCGGCGGGCCAGGATCGTGACCTCCTCGATCCCGCTGGCGGCCAGCACGGCGATCGCGTGGTCTGCCGTATCGGTGATGGCGAGCTCAGACGGGCGCCAGTGCCAGCATCCGCGCGACGTCGATCGCGACGTTGCCCGCCCCGACGACCACCGCATGCTTGGCCTGCAGGTCGACCTCCAGGCCCGAGTGGTCGGGGTGGCCGTTGTACCAGGCGACGAACTCGGTCGCGGCATGCGAGCCGCGGAGTTCCTCGCCGGGAATCCCCAGCCGCTTGTCGATCGACGTACCGATCGTGTAGCAGACCACGTGGTAGCGCTCCAGCAGGTCCCGACGGGTGATGTCGGCGCCGAGCTCGACGTGGCCGAAGAACCGGAAGCGCTCGTGCTGGGAGGTCTTGTCGTAGACGCGGGTGACCGACTTGATCTTCGGATGATCGGGAGCCACGCCTGACCGGACCAGTCCGTGTGGGGTGGGGAGGCGGTCGTACAGGTCGACTGAGAACGGCGGCTCGTCGACCGCCAGCAGATGGCCCGCGGCGTAGAAGCCGCTGGGTCCAGCACCAACGATCGCGGCGCGGAGGGGAGGGTCGGCGCTCATGGACACGCCACACAAACTGAATTCAGCATGGGTGAAACTCCCCTCTCGACTGATCCACCAGATGCTTCTGCTGCTTGACAGAAGTGACCGCCTGCCTCACAGTTCAAAACTGACTTCAGTTTAGCATGTACCGGAGGAGAATTGATGCATCGTCTCGTCATCGTTGGAGCATCGTTGGCCGGGCTGCGAGCGGGCCAGGCCGCGCGCACCGCCGGATTCGACGGTGAGCTGGTCATCGTCGGCGATGAGCGCCACCTGCCGTACACGCGGCCCCCGCTGTCCAAGGAGCTGCTGGCGGGTGAGCACTCGGTTGATCGCGTGAGCCTCCCCTGCGACAAGCTCGACGCCGAGTGGCGCCTCGACATAGCCGCGGCGAGCCTCGACCGCCGTCGCCGGCGTGTCGTGCTCGCCGACGGCGACGAGGTTGCCTACGACCGGCTGATCGTGGCGACGGGTTCCCACGCGCGATCCTGGCCGGGCGCCGGCGCGGATCTGGAATCGGTGCACGTGCTCCGCGACCTCGATGACGCGCTCGCGCTGCGAGCCGCGTTTGACGAGCAGCCGCGCGTCGCGATCGTGGGCGCGGGCTTCATCGGGTGTGAGGTCGCCCAGACCGCGCGCAAGGCGGGCCTCGAGGTCACGCTGATCGATGTCGCCGCGACGCCGATGTTGCCACTCGGTGCGGAGCTGGGCGCCTGGTGCGCCGAGCTTCACCGTGAGCACGGCGTCGACCTGCGCCTCGGGACCGGGGTCGCCGGGCTGCTCGGCCACCACCGCGTCGAGGCGGTCGAGCTCAGCGATGGCGAGCACGTCCCCGCCGATGTCGTGGTCGTCGGCCTCGGCGCGCTCCCGAACACGGAGTGGCTGGCCGGCAGCGGGCTGCGAGTGGACCCCGGCCTCGCATGCGACGCGACGCTGACCGCCACCGGCGACCCGGACATTCTCGGCGCCGGCGACATCGTCTCGTGGCCCCATCCGCTGGCCGACGGCGAGGCGATCCGGATCGAGCACTGGACCGTCGCCGCCGAGCAGGGGCAGCTCGCCGGCCGCAACGCGCTGATGTCACCGGATGAACGCAAGCCCTATGACGCGCCGCCCTACTTCTGGTCAGATCAATACGACGTCAAGATCCAGGCCTTGGGACTGCCCGGCCGGGCCGAGCGTCTCGGGATCCTCGAAGAATCGCCCGACCGGTCTCGGGTCGTCTACGCGGGCGAGCGCGACGGGCAACTCGTGGGTGTGATCGCGATCAATGCGGCCAGGCGCCTGGGCGCCTATCGGCAGGCGTTGGCAGACCCGGTCGCGTTTGAAGAGCTGCGCGCGAGAGTTGCCGCTGACCCAGGCGCGCTGGGCGCGCCCGTGGGCACGGGGGTCCCATGAGTCGCGAGGTCACACCCGAGGTCCGGGCTCTCAGCACGATGCGCGTGTGACGAGCCTGGCGCCCCGGGAGCGCCGCTGACGCTCTCGACAGCCGGCAACGCCATGTCGGCTTGGTAGGGCTCCAGGGCCCGGAGCGTCTGCAACCCGGCCACGGTCGGCGCGATGGCTTCGAACTCGTCCCCGACAGCCAAACCAAGACTCTGGGCGAGGGCGCACGCGTCAGCCCGGAGGCGTGCATATGCGCTCACCGTGACTTCGTCTGTGGACTCTGACCAGCTTCGGATCGCGCCTCTGCTTCATCCGCCAACGACCTCAACCGAGCGAGAGATTCGTCGTCCATGCCTTCGAAATTACCAGCCGTTGGGTAGAACGCCGCGGCCCGATTTGAAGTTTTCGGCGCCGCGCGGCAGTCGCTGAACGACAGAGAAAAAGTCCTGATTACCAGGACCTTTTTGATGGGCACGGCTGGGCTTGAACCAGCGACCTCTCGCGTGTGAAGCGAGCGCTCTCCCACTGAGCTACGCGCCCTTGGACGGGCCATTCTACGCGGGACCGGAGCCCGGGTCATGCCGAGCTGCGCCGGGGCGTACGGACGAGCGGCGCGGGGGTGGGAGGGCCCCGGGGCGACGTGCGCGGTCAGGCCGGTGACCGTCACCCCGCCCGGGGCTCCCGTGTCTCAATAGGGCTGTGAGACGTGGCGCGGATCATCGCCGGGGGCGGGTGTGGCCGCCAGTGGCCCAAGGTATGGACCGGGCCATACCCCGGCGTCCCCAAACCAACTAGGATTGGGAGCGGACCGTGCTAGGCGGGGTGCTAGCGGTGCCCTGTACCCGCAATCCGCTCTAGCGGGGCTGAATTCCCTCTCGAGGGGCTGGAGGCCCGGGGTCAGCGCCCCATTTGAGGCGGTGATGGTTTGGTCCTGTTGCGATGGAGAGCTGTGAACCAGGTCAGGTCCGGAAGGAAGCAGCCTTAAGCGGTCACCTCCAGGCGCGGCGGGAGTGCCAGACCGGAGTCATCAAATGGCGGTCGCGCCTCGGACCCGGTTTCGAAAGAGGGTGCACGGTCCGTTTTCGCCCGGCGGCGCAGCGCCGCCGGGCCTCCGGGGGCGCGGCCCCTAGACTCGACATAACTGTGTCCACAGGGCCGTCCCTCTACCGCCGCCACCGCCCTCGCACCTTCGCCGACATGGTCGGCCAGGAGCAGGTGGTGCGCACGCTTTCCAACGCCATCACGCGCGAGAAGGTCCACCACGCCTACCTGTTCGTGGGCTCGCGCGGGACGGGCAAGACGAGCACCGCCAAGATCCTCGCCGCCAGCCTCAACTGCGTCGACGGGCCCACCGTCACGCCGTGCGGGGTGTGCGAGTCATGCGTGTCGATCGCCAACGCCACCTCGATGGACGTGATCGAGATGGACGCCGCCTCCAACAACTCCGTCGACGACATCCGCGACCTCCGTGAGCGGGTTGCCTACGCGCCGCTGTCGGGCCGCCACAAGGTCTACATCCTCGACGAGGCCCACATGCTCTCGCCCCAGGCGTGGAACGCCTTCCTCAAGACGCTGGAGGAGCCGCCGCCGCGGACCATCTTCGTCCTGGCCACCACCGAGGCGCAGAAGGTGCTGCCGACGGTGGTGGACCGCTGCCACCGCTTCGATTTCGGCCGGCCGACGGTCGAGCAGGTCGCCACGGTCGTGGCCCGCGTGGCTGCCGCCGAGCAGATCACCATCGGGCCGGGCGCGGTGGCTCTCGTCGCCCGGCACGCCACCGGCAGCTTCCGCGACGCCCTCGGCACGCTGGAGCAGCTCGTCACCTACGCCGGCGACGAGGAGATCGCCTCCGCCGACGTGCTGGCCGTGCTGGGCGTGGCCGACGCCGAGCAGCTCTTCGAGGCGGTGGATGCGGTCATCGCTCATGACCCAGCCGCCGCCCTGCGCAGCGCCGCCGGGCTCACCGCCTCCGGTCGCGACCCCGGACAGATCCTGCGTGACCTCGAGGTCCACGGCCGGGAGCTGCTGGCGGCGAAGATGCTCAACGAGGTGCCTGAGGAGATCCGGGTCACACCCGAGCGCGACGGGCGGCTGCTCGCCCAGGCACAGCGGCTCGCCGGTACCGACGTCGTGCGCCTGCTGGACCTCGTCTCGGCCGCTCTGGAGGCCACGGCCAACGGCGCCCAGCCGCGCATCCAGCTCGAGCTGGTCCTCATCAAGGCCGCCGCTCCGGAGGTGGATCCGTCATCGGCGGCGCTGCTGGCGCGCATCGAACGCCTCGAGGCTGCCCTGGCCGGGGAGCGCCCAGCGCCCACACCCGTCCCCGCTCCGTCTCCGGCGCCGGTCCCAGAGACCGCCGCGCTCCCCGCGCCCGCGACGAAGTCCAACGGGGGCGACCCGGAGGCCGCCGAGGCGCCCGCGCCCGCGCCGCCCCAGCAACCGCCCGCCGCGCCCGAGCGCGCCGCCGCGCCCGAGCCCCCCGCCGCGCCCCCGCGCCCCGCCGGCCCTCCCGAGCTCTCGACGGTGGCGGCCTGCTGGCCCGCGGTGATCGACCTGCTCAATCAGCAGAACCAGCTGCTGGCCTCGTCGCTGGCAGCCGCCCGGCCGGTAGCACTCAGCAATGACGCGCTCACGCTCGCGTTCCCCACAGACAAGCGCTTCCACCTCCGCAAGGCCGAGCAGGACGAGAATCGCCGCGCGACCGTCGATGCCCTCCGCTCATTCGTTGGAGCGGCGCTCGTCCTGCGCTATGAGCTGCGCGACGAGCCCGAGCCGGCGGACCCCGCCACTCAGCCCGGCGGCCTCTCCCATGAGGAGCTCGTGGCACGATTGGTCGAGGAGTTCGACGCTCAGGAAGTGCTTGACGACGACGACCAAAAGGACTGATCGATGCCTCAGCCCAACATGCAGCAGCTGCTCAAGCAGGCCCAGAAGATGCAGGAGGACATGATCGCCGCCCAGGAGTCGCTCAAGGATGAGGTCGTCGACGCCTCGGCCGGCGGCGGGATGGTCAAGGTCCAGGTGACCGGCGATCTGGTCGTCAAGGCGATCACCATCGACCCGCAGGCGGTCGATCCCGATGACGTCGAGCTCCTCCAGGACATGGTGCTGGCCGCGATCAACGAGGGCATGCGCGCCGCCCAGGAGCTGGCCGCCGACAGGATGGGCAACATCGCCGGCGGGCTCGGCGGACCGGGTGGGCTGGGCGGTCTCGGCCTGCCTGGCCTCTAGGCGGCTCGCGCCGCGCTCGAGCGGTTTCAGCCTCCCCGCCATCTAGTCTCCCGTCCCCTTGTACGCACCCCCCGTCCAGCGGCTCATCACTGAGCTGTCCAAGCTTCCTGGCGTCGGCGGCCGCACCGCGCAGCGGCTCGCCTTCCACATCCTGCGCGCCTCCGACGAGGAGGCCTTCGCTCTGGCCGACGCCATCCGCGAGGTCAAGGAGCGCATCGGCCTGTGCGAGGTCTGCTTCAACCTCGCCGACGGCCCGCGCTGCCGCATCTGCGCCGACGAGCGTCGCGACCCGGAGCTCATCTGCGTCGTCGAGGAGCCCTCGGACGTCATCTCGATCGAGCGCACCCACGAGTTCGCGGGCCGCTACCACGTGCTCGGCGGCGCGCTGTCACCGATCGACGGGGTGGACCCCGAGGACCTGAAGATCGCCGAGCTCTACGACCGCGTGGAATCGGACCCCGCCCACCCAGTCCGTGAGGTGGTCATCGCGACCAACCCCACCACCACCGGCGAGGCGACCGCGCTGCACATCGCCGCCGGACTGCGCGAGCGCATCCCGGAGATCTCGGTGACGCGCCTGGCCAGCGGCCTGCCCGTCGGCGCCGACCTGGAGTACGCCGACGAGCTGACGCTCGGCCGCGCCTTCTCGGGCCGTCGCGCCGTTTAGCGCCGCCGCCACGTACATTCCAGCCGTGTCCATGAGCACCCCCGAAACCGTGGTCATGAAGTTCGGCGGCACCTCGGTCGCCGACGCGGAGCGGATCAAGCGCGCGGCCAAGCGGATCGTCGGCCAGCGCGAGTCGGGCAAGCGCGTCGTGGCCGTCCTGTCCGCGCGCGGCAAGACCACCGACGAGCTGATCGCGATGGCCGAGGAGGTCTCGCCCGACCCCGACCGGCGCGAGATGGACATGCTCCTCTCCACCGGCGAGCGGATCTCGTGCGCGCTGTGCGCGATGGCGATCAACGACCTCGGTCATCGTGCCATCTCGCTCACCGGCTCCCAGGCGGGCATCGTCACCGACACATCCCACACCAAGGCGCGCATCCTCGACGTCCGTGCCGACCGCATCCGCGAAGCGCTCAGCGCCGACCAGATCGTGCTGGTGGCCGGGTTTCAGGGCGTGTCGACCAGCCGCGACGTGACCACCCTGGGCCGCGGCGGCTCGGACACCACCGCCGTCGCACTCGCCGCCGCCATCAGGGCCGAGGTGTGCGAGATCTACACCGACGTCGCCGGGGTGTTCAGCGCCGACCCGCGGATCGTCCCCAACGCCCGCAAGCTGCCGCAGGTGAGCTTCGAGGAGATGCTGGAGATGTCGGCGTCGGGCGCGGGCGTGCTTCAGCTGCGCTCGGTCGAGTACGCGCGGACCCACGGCGTCCGCATCCACTGCCGCTCCAGCTTCGATTCCGGCCCCGGTACCTTTGTCCTCGGAGAAGACGAGACCATGGAACACCCGCTCATCACCGCCGTCACCCACTCCACCGACGAGGCACGGATCACGCTCGTCGGCGTGCCCGACCGGCCCGGCGCGGCGGCCTCGATCTTCATGGCGCTCGCCGACGCCAACTGCAACGTGGACACCATCATCCAGAACGAGCCGCTCACCGACGGCCGCGACGCCGAGGTGTCCTTCACCATCGGCACCGATGACCTGCGGGCCGCCGAGCAGGCGCTGGCGCCGATCCAAGCCGAACTGGGGGTGACCCGCGTGGACACCGATCGTGAGATCGGGAAGGTCTCGATCGTGGGTGCCGGGATGCGCTCGCACCCGGGCGTCGCCGCTAAGGTTTTCCAGACTCTCGCGACCGAGGGCATCAACATCGAGATGATCTCCACCTCCCCGATCAAGATCTCGTGCATCATCCGTGCGGACTCGGTGCCGCAGGCGGTGCGCGCCCTGCACTCGGCCTTTGAACTGGGCGAGGGCGGGATCGAAGTCGAGCAGGGGCCCCGATGACCCGCGTGGCCGTGGTGGGCGCCACGGGCGCCGTCGGGCGGGTGATGATGGCGCTGCTGCGCGAGCGCTCCTTCCCCGCCGACGAGATCGTGCCCTTCGCCTCCGCACGCAGCGCAGGGACCACGATCGACGGGCGCCCGGTCCAGGTCCTCGACGACGCCGCCGACCTGAGCGGCATCGACATCGCGCTCTTCTCCGCGGGGGCGAGCACGTCGCGCCAGTGGGCGTCGAAGTTCGTCGACGCCGGCGCCGTCGTCGTCGATAACTCCTCGGCGTTTCGCCGCGACCCCTCGGTGCCGCTCGTCGTCTCCGAGGTCAACCCGCATGCCCTGGCCCACCACCGCGGCCTCATCGCCAATCCCAACTGCTCGACGATGCAGCTGATGGTCGCGCTGGCGCCGATCCAGCGCACAGTGGGGATCGAGCGCCTGGTGGTGTCGACCTATCAGTCGGTCTCGGGCACCGGCAAGAAGGCGATCGACGAGCTCGACGCCCAGGCCGAGGCGAGCCTGCAGGGCGCCGAGATGCCCGCCCCCGAGATCTATCCGGAGCACATCGCCTTCAACGTCATCGGCGCCGCCGGCAACTTCGCCGAGGGCGATGACCACACCGACGAGGAACGCAAGATGATGTTCGAGACGCGCAAGATCCTCGAGGATGAGTCGATCGGCGTGGCGGTGACCTGTGTCCGGGTTCCGGTGCGGGTGTCGCACTCGATCGCGGTCAACGTCCAGACGCGTGAGCCGATCACCGCCGATCGTGTGCGCGCGCTGCTCGCCGAGTCGCAGGGCCTCGCGCTCGAGCACGTGCCGACCCCACTGCACGCGGAGGGGCGCGACGAGGTCTTCGTGGGGCGTATCCGCGGCGACGACTCCCATCCCCGCGCGTTCTCGATGTGGGTGGTCAGCGACAACCTGCGCAAGGGCGCCGCCACCAACACGGTCCAGATTGCGGAGCTGCTCGCCGCCGCGGGTAGCGACTCGGCCGTCGCCGCGTGACGTGACCGAAGGCCTCGACCTCTACGAGGTCATGCGCTGCGCGCCCTCGACGCGCGACTTCACCGACCAGCCGGTCCCGCGCGAGGTGCTCGAGCGCGTGCTCGACAACGCGCGCTACGCCCCCAGCGGCGGTAACCGCCAGGGCTGGCGGGTCATCGTCATCACCGACCCCGACATCCGGCGCCGGCTGCGCGAGCTCTACCAGGAGCCGTGGGACGCCTACATGGTCAAGACAGGTGGCCGGGCCGCACTGGACGCCGGCGAGGCCAGCGGCCTGCCCAAGGGGCGCCTGCGCATGCTCCGCGGCGCCGACGAGTACGCGCGGCGCTTTGACCAGGTGCCGGTGCACCTGCTGCCGTGCGTGGACGTCAACGCGCTCGCCGTCACCGACGAGGCCCTTGACCGGCCCAGCATCGTCGGGGGCGCCTCGATCTACCCGTTCGTGCACAACATCCTGCTGGGGCTGCGCCACGAGGGGCTGGGCGCCGCCTTCACCACCCTGCTGGTCCCCGCCGAGCCCCAGATCCGCGAGTTGCTCGCGATCCCCGAGGAGATGGCGGTCGCCGGGCACATCTCGGTGGGCTACCGGGCCGATCCGTGGCCGCGGCAGCTCAGCCGCAAGCCGGTGGCGGACTTCGCCTACGGCGACCGCTACGGCGAGCCCTGGTAGGGCCGGACGCGGCGTCAGCCGACGATGACGCCGACCAACCCCAGTGCCGTCAGGATCACGCACAGGACCAGGTAGACGGGGCGGGGCAGCTTGTTCATGAGCCAGTCCAGCAGCACGCCGTAGCCGCTGGTGGTGCGCCGCTGGCCTGGCCGGTGGGTGATCCCCCACGCCAGCGCCGAGGCCCCGATGACCAGGACGCCGGCGGCGAGCAGCCGGTGCAGTCCGGTGATCACCCCAGCAAGCATCACGGCGAGGACCACGTAGGTGGCCACCGAGTCCCACCCGCGCCACTCGAACCATGGGCGCCCCTCACGGTGCTCGGCAGCCTCCTCTCGGGCGGCGCGGAGGCGGCCTTCATGCGCGGCGGCGCCGTGGGCCGGGGGATCTTCTTGGGCTGGGCCGGCGGCGGCGCGGCGCCCGTGAGCGCGCGTCGACGGGCACGGCGGCGAGCGGCCGGGGTATCGCCCCGCCCCGATCGGTCAGGCCGATTCGCGGACATCCCCGGGAAGGCTAGACCGTCGAGCGCAGTTCTCGCCGCGTGCTGACACCCAGCTTGCGGTAGATGTGGCGCGCGTGGGTGCGCACCGTCTCGACCCCCACGTGCAGCGCGGCCGCGATCTCGGCGTTGGAGCGCCCGCTCTGCAGCAGCTCCAGCACGTCGGCTTCCCGGGAGGTCAGCGGCGTCGGCCCGGCCGGCTCGTAGGTGGAGTCGCCGTTGGAGGGCAGCACATGCATGCCGCGCGAGGCGAGGTAGATCGTGTGCAGCACGTCGCGGGCCTCGGTGTTCTTGGCCAGGCACGCGGTGGCCCCGAACCCGATCATCTGGCGGCACTCGGCCGGCGTGGGGTTGTTGGCCAGCACCATCAGCTGGACATCGGGGAAGCTGGCGTGCAGGTCGCGGAGCTCTGACGGGCTCGACAGCGAGGCGAAGTTGAGGATCGCCACGTCGGGCCGGTGCACGTCCAGGGTGACGTCCATCTCTTCCTTGGGAACGTCGGTCGCCACCAGCCGCAGGTGTGGGTCGCCGTCGATCAGCGACTGAAGGCCACGGCTGACGATGTCCTCAAACTGAGCCACCGTGATGGCGATCGGCTGGGGGGTGGCGATGCTCAATTGCGGCAGTCGTGGATTGGGAACTCGCCCTCAGTCATCCGCATATGAGGGGGGAGGCTGTCTCACCCGTCCTTGTACCCCATATCACCCAAAGTTCACCCCTAAAAGGGGACGAAAATTTCCGATCGGCGGAGCAGACTTCCTGGCGCTGAGCTTCTAGTCGCCGCTGCGGCTAAGAGGGACGGGCAAGGGAACAACGGGAGGTAAGGCGCGAGGACACTGGTGGCTTCGCGCCTTTTCTCTCAACAGGGCCACGTAGCGCCCCGGGATGGACGAGGGAGCGTCCCGGGGTGCGACGTCTTAAGCGGGTCGCGCCGGCGACGACCGAGGCCGACCAGTCGATCACTGACGTCGGCTTGACCACGTGCTTGCTCATGCCCAGCTCCTTGGGGTCCAGCCCCAGCGCCAGGCCGAGCAACTGCGGCAGGTGCAGGATGGGCAGGCCCAGCTCGCGCCCCACCTGCTTGGCCGCGAGCGGCTGCTGCAGGTCCAGGTTGAGGTGGCACAGCGGGCACGGCACCACCAGGCAGTCGGCCTCGGCGTCGATCGCGTCGCCCACGTGGCGGCCGGCCATCTTCAACGAGGCCTCCATGTTCATCGTGATGATGGGGAAGCCGCAGCACTTGTAGACGCCGGCGTAGTCGATCACGGTGCCGCCGAGGGCCTCGATGACCATGTGCATGTAGCGGTCGCGCGGGCGCTCCTCGTCGATGCCGAGGCGGTGCACCGGGCGCACGATGTAGCAGCCGTAGAAGGGGCCCACCTTCAGGTCGGTGAGTGGCCGTTTGACCTTGGAGCGCAGAGTGTCCAGCCCGATCTCCTCCACCAGCAGCCAGAGCAGGTTCTTGTTGGTGAGGCCGCGCTCGTAGCTCAGACCCTCGTCGGCGAGGTTCTGGTTGATGAGGTCGCGGTACTCGGTGTTGGCGTCCAGCCGCTCCTGGCACTCTGACTGCGCGCCCTGGCAGGTGGAGCAGATATTCATCATCAACTCGCCGTCGGTTTGCTGGGCCAGTGCGAACGTGCGCGCGTTGAGCGTGTCCGCCAGCTCCTGGTTGTGCTCGGCGATGACCCCGGCGCCGCAACAGGCGGCGCGGTCGAGCTCCACCAGCTCCAGATCGAGCAGCGGCGCGACCTTGGCCATCGACCCGTGCAATTCCGGCGTGAACCCGCGGCTCACGCAGCCCGGCCAGTAGGCAACCTTCATGACGTCTCGCTTTCGCTCGAGGCGGACTCGGGTCCCTCTCCTGACGTTCCGACCGCGGCCCCGACGGGCTCGGGATCGTCCTCGTAGCCACTCACATAGAGGTTGAGCTCCACCCGGTCCTTGCGCTCGTCGACCTTCTTGAAGATCCGCTTGACGGCATCGAGGTCCGGCTTGCCGATCTTGTGGCCCATGACGGCGGTCTTGATGCTGACCTTGCCCTTGAGCACCGCTGGGACGATCGCCGGCAGCGACTTGAGCAGCACCGCGCCGGCCGCGGGGTGGAACTTGCCAAACCACGAGTTGCCGCCGAAGCTGCGGGGGAGCAGTTCGGCCTCGTGCAACAGCCCGTAGTCGCGCACCAGGGTGACGAAGGACTCCTCGTGCCGGTGACCGTTGTTGCGGTCGTTGATCTCGTAGTCGGCGCCGGCCCGGCGGCGCAGTCGCATGATCTGGCTCATCGGCGCCACCTCCTTGGGGCAGGCGTCGATGCAGTTGAAGCAGTGGGTGCAGTCAAAGATCCCGTGCTCGTCCTCGGACAGGTCCTTGAGCCGCTCGGAGTGGTCGGCGTCGCGCGGGTCGCCGACGAAGCGGTAGGCCTTGGCCAGGGCGGCGGGGCCGATGAACAGCGGGTCGATCTCCATCGAGAGACAGTCAGACACGCAGGCGCCGCACTGGATGCAGGCCATCGTCTGCGTGATGTCGACCATGTTCTCGTGGGGCACGATGTACTCGCGCTCCGGGACCGGCTCCTTGTTGATGAGGTAGGGGGTGACGCGCTGGATCTTCTTCCAGTGCACCGCGTCCATGTCCACGATCAGGTCGCGGATGACGGGCATGTTGCCCATCGGCTCGACCTCGATCACGCCGGCCGGCGTGGTGCCCATCTGGCCCTCGCCCTCCTCGGCGTTCATGCTGACGACATCGCCGGGCGCCGGATCGTTCCAGCCGGCGCCGTGCATCCGCGCCGCGGCGTCCTCCAGGTGGGTGTTACAGGCGAGTCCCGGCTTGCCGTTCATGCGCACGCCGCAGGAGCCGCAGATGGCCTGCTGGCAGGAACAGCGGATGCCGACCGACCCGTCGACCTCGTCGCGGACCTTCAGGATGGCGTCGAGGACCGAGTTGCGCGCCCCCAGCTCCACGCGGTGCTCGTCCCAGTAGGCAGCCTGTCCGGACTTGGGATCGAACCGGCGGATCTTGAGCAGATATTCGGGCATGGAGGGCTAGTACGTCCTTTCCTGAGGCTCCCACCGGGTGATGGTGACCGGCGAGTAGCTGACCGTCGGCACGTCGTCGCCGTTGGCGGTCACGTCGATGTGCTTGAGCCATTCCTCGTCGTTGCGCTGGGGAAGTCGGTGCGGAACTGGGCCCCGCGTGACTCCTTGCGCTCCAGCGCCCCCACCACGATCGCCTCGGCGCAGTCGAGCATGTAGCCGAGCTCGATCGCCCCGATCACGTCCTGGTTGAAGACCGTTCCACGGTCGTCGATCGACGCCTTGGGCGCCTCCTCCTTGAGCCGGCGGACGATCTCGTGCGCGTTGTTCAGCCCGTCGGCGTCACGGAACACGGCCACGTACTTGTTCAGTCGTGTCGCCGAGCTCGTCCTTGATCGCCGCCACGCGCCGCCCGCCCGCAGGCCGGTCGATGATCTCCTGGATGTGGCGCGCGGTGTCGTCCACGCGCGAGGAGCGGGTGGTCGGCATCGTCATGTGCAGCGCCTGCCCGGCCGCGTGCTCGCCCGAGCGCCGGCCGAAGATGAGCGTGTCCAGCAGGGAGTTGGCGCCGAGCCGGTTGCCGCCGTGCACCGAGACGCAGGCCACCTCGCCGGCGGCGTAGAGCCCCGCGATCGTCGTCTGGCCGTCGACGTCGGTCTTGACCCCACCCATGATGTAGTGCTGCCCGGGGTGGATGTGGATCGGCTCGCGCGTGATGTCGACGCCGGCGAAGTCACGTCCGATGTTGACGATCTCGCGCAGGGCCTCGAGCACCCGCCGCTTCGGGACCTTGGTGATATCGAGGGCGACGGTGCCGTCCGGGAAGCCGTTGCCCTCGTTGATCTCGGTCTGCTCGGCGCGCGAGACGACATCGCGTGAGGCCAGCTCCATCTTGTTGGGCGCGTACTTCTCCATGAAGCGCTCGCCCTTGGCGTTGAGCAGCCACGCGCCCTCGCCGCGGGCGCCCTCGGTGATGAGCAGCCCGTTGCCCGCCAGCGTGGTCGGGTGGTACTGGATCATCTCCATGTCCATCAGCCGGGCGCCGATGCGGTAGGCCTGGGCGATGCCGTCGCCGGTGACGATCAGCCCGTTGGTGGTGGGGCGATAGGCCTGGCCGGCGCCGCCGTTGGCCAGGATGACCCCCTTGGCGTTGAACACCTCCAGGCGCCCGTCGCGCAGGTTGCGGCAGATGGCCCCGACGCAGCGCCCGTCGTCGTCCTGGAGCAGGTCGGTGCAGAACCACTCCTCATAGCGGTCGACCGTGTCGGAGTGCTTCATCAGCTGCTCGTAGAGCACGTGCAGGATGGCGTGGCCGGTGATGTCGGCCACGTAGTAGGTGCGGGCGGCCGAAGCGCCGCCGAAGGCGCGGGTGCCGAGGTTGCCGCGCTCGTTGCGGTGGAAGGTGACGCCGGCGTGCTCGAGCCACAGGATCTCGTCCGGCGCCTCGCGGCACATGACCTCGATCGCGTCCTGGTCGCCCAGGTAGTCCGAGCCCTTGACGGTGTCGAACGCGTGGGACTCCCACGTGTCCTCGGGGTTCAGCGCGGCGTTGATGCCGCCGGCAGCGGCCACCGAGTGCGAACGCACCGGGTGGACCTTGGAGATGATCGCCACGGTGGCACCGGCCTGCGCGGCCGCCAGCGCGGCACGCTGGCCGGCCAGCCCGGCGCCGATGATCAGAACGTCATGGGAGGGCATTCAGACCAATATAAATGAGGGTGCGCGCGTGACGCCGCGCCCCTAATCCCCGGCCGCTCAGGCCATCGAGCGCCCGAAGGCGGCGGCGAGCGCCCGGCGGACCTGGTCGACGGTGACCACCCCGCGCAAGATGCCCTCGGCGTCGACCGCCACCAGCGCGCCCCGCTTGCCGAGCGTCTCGGAGGACAGCAACTCGGAGATGGGTCGGTCGTCCCGCACGCGCCAGCCCGGAGGCCCGTCGGGCTCGAGCACGGCGGCGGCCGTCAGCCACGCCTCGCCGCCGTCGATCGAAGCCTGGGCCCGCTCCTGGCGCGCGATGCCCAGCAGGTGGCCCGTGTCGTCCACCACCGGCAGCCACGACTGCTGGTAGCGCAGGAAGAACTCGTCAATCGCCTGGGTGACCGGGGTCTGGGCCGGGATCGCCACGGGGTGGGTGTCCATGATGTCCGCGACCCGGACACCCTCGATCCGCTCCGCCAGCGCCGATTGGGCCAGCGCGCCCCGGCACGATTGCCACATCAGGTAGGCCAGGGCCAACAGCCAGATGCCGCCGAAGGAGGCCGACGATACGGTCCACCAGAGCCCGAAGGCCGCCAAGATGAGCGCCAGCCCCTGGCCCATGCGGCTGGCCACCACGGTGCCCCGGCGTTTGTCCCCGGTCAGCCGCCAGACGATCGAGCGGACCACGCGGCCGCCGTCGAGGGGGAACGCGGGGAGGATGTTGAACGCCAGCAGCAGGACGTTCATCAAGAGCAGCCAACTCAGTGACAGCAGCACGGGGGTGATGTGGATGGTCGAATCCAGCACGACGGCGTGGCCGAGGCGGCTGGCGCCCACGATGGGCAGATCGATGGCGAGGCACAATAGGATGACGGCGAATGTCGCGAGTGGGCCTGCGATCGCGACCTTGAAGTCCTCTCCGGGCGATGCCGCATCACGACTCATTTGCGTCAGGCCACCGAACAGGTACAGATCGATCTTCTTGACCTCGATTCCCTCCCGTCGCGCGACCAGCGCATGCCCCAACTCGTGAGCGATGAGCGAGCCGAACAACAACAGCACGCTCACCACCGTCGTCATATATGCGACTCCGTCTGAGCTGTGCAGCGTGTCGCGGAACGGCCCCGACAACAGGAAGATCATCAGGAACAGAATGAGGAACCAACTGCCGTCGACGCCGATTCGGATTCCGAATGCGTCGAACAGCTTGATGGAGGTCGACCGCCTCAACATGGTGGAATGGTCTCACAGGCGCCTCGGCGCCCACGACATTCAGGAGACATGACATGAGCGAGCGCCTTGACGGTCTCAAGCAGCGGCTCGGACAACTGTCCGACATACACCATGCGATGTCGCTGGCCCACTGGGATCAGCAGACGATGATGCCGCCGCAGGGCGGGGAGGCGCGCGCCGAGTCGCTGGCCACCCTCACCCACATCAGTCACGAGATGTTCGCCGACAGCGGAGACCGGACGGCTCATCGAGGGCGCGGCCGCCGAGCTCAACGGCGCCGATCCCGACGGCGACGACGCGCGGCTGATCACGCTCGTACGACGCCAATGGGAAAAGGCCCGGCGCGTGCCGCCGGACCTGGCCGCCGAGATGGCGCGGGCCGCGTCGGTGGGCCAGGAGGCCTGGATCGTCGCACGCGAGCAGTCGGACTTTCAGGGTTTCGTGCCTTACCTCGAGCACAATTTCGAGCTCGCCCGCCGCTACGTCGAGTGCCACGCCGACAGTGGTGAGTTCGACGGTCCCTACGACGCACTGCTCGACGACTACGAGCCCCAGCTGCCCACCCGGGACGTCGCGGCGCTGTTTGCGGAGCTCAAGGCCGAGCTGGTGCCGGTGATCGCCCGGATCGCTGGCGGCCGAGCCTGTCGACGAGGCTCCACTGCACGCGCAGTTCCCCGTCGATCGCCAGCGCGAGCTGGTGCGAGAGGTGGTCGGGCTGATGGGCTTCGACGCCGCCGAGTGGCGGCTCGACGACACCGTGCACCCGTTTGCCACCCGCATCGGTGGAGGTGATGTCCGCATCACCACCCGGTGGGATGAGCGGTTCTGGCCGACGGGCCTGTTCGGCGCCATGCACGAGTGCGGGCACGGCCTGTACGAGGCCGGGCTGCCGCGCCGGCTGCGCCGCTCGCCGATCGGCGCCACCGAGTCACTGGGCATGCACGAGTCCCAGAGCCGGCTGTGGGAGAACATGGTGGGACGCGGTCGCGCGTTCTGCACCGTGCTGGCTCCCCGCATCGCCGCGCTGGCCGGTGGAGAGTTGTCAGACCTGGACGCCGAGCGCCTGTACCGCGCGGTCAACCGGGTCAAGCCCAGCTACATCCGTGTCGAAGCCGACGAGGCCACCTATGCGCTGCACATCATTCTGCGCTTCGAGCTCGAACAGGGGCTGATCAACGGCGACATCGCCGTTCGCGACCTGCCCGAGGCATGGAACGCGCGCTTCGAGGAGTACTTCGGCATCGCCGTCGACAACGATGTCGACGGCGTTCTCCAGGATGTGCATTGGTCGGCCGGGCTGATCGGGTACTTCCCCACCTATGCCCTGGGCAACCTCATCGCCGGTCAGCTGTGGGACCGGGCTCAGACCGACCTCGGCGACCTCGAGGACCAGCTCGCCGCCGGCGAGCTCGCGCCGCTGCGGCAGTGGCTGGGAGAGCGTGTCCATCGCCATGGGGCGAAGTTCACGACCGCCGAGTTGCTCGCTCGAGAAGCGGGTGGCCCGATGTCGGTCGCCCCGTTCACCAGCTACCTCAAGGCTAAGCTCGGCGATGTGTACGGGCTGGACCTGGATGGTTGATTCCACGCACGCAGCCATCTAACGGCGGCCGCGGGATCAACCATCCACCGACTGACAAGACATTAGAAAGGTAAGACGTCCTTTAGTTATGAGTAATAGTTCAGTCAGAGTTGCAGTGACGGGCGCGGCCGGACAGATCGGCTATGCGCTCCTATTCCGGATCGCCAGTGGACACCTTCTGGGGCCCGACGTCCCGGTGCACCTGTCCCTTCTGGAGATCCCTCAGGCGGTCAAGGCCGCGGAGGGCACCGCGATGGAGCTTGACGATTGCGCCTTCCCGAACCTCACCGGGGTCGACATCTATGACGACCCGGCCAAGGCCTTTGACGGCGTGAACGTGGCGCTGCTCGTGGGCGCCCGGCCTCGTACCAAGGGCATGGAGCGCGGTGACCTGCTCGAGGCCAACGGCGGGATCTTCAAGCCCCAGGGCAAGGCGCTCAACGACCACGCCGCCTCGGATCTGAAGGTGCTGGTGGTGGGCAACCCAGCCAACACCAACTGTCTGATCGCGCAGTCCAACGCGCCGGACGTGCCCAAGGAGCGGTTCACCGCGATGATGCGCCTGGACCACAACCGCGCCATCGCCCAGGTGGCGACCAAGACCGGCGCCGCCATCAGTGACGTGACCAACATGACGATCTGGGGCAATCACTCGGCCACCCAGTACCCGGACGTCTTCCACGCCAAGGTCAAGGGCGCCAACGCCGCCGACGCCATCGGCGACCGCGATTGGATCGAGAACGACTTCATTCCCACGGTGCAGAAGCGCGGGGCCGCGATCATCGAGGCGCGCGGCGCCTCCAGCGCAGCCTCGGCCGCCAACGCGGCCCTCGACCACATCTACAACTGGGTGAACGGAACGCCCGAGGGTGACTGGGTGTCGATGGCGATCCCCACCGACGGCTCCTACGGTGTTGCCGAGGGGATCTTCTCCGGTTACCCCTGCACCTGTTCCGGAGGCGAGTACACGATCGTCGAAGGGCTCGAGCTCGACGACTTCTCGCGGGCACGTATCGACGCCACGGTGAAGGAGCTCAACGAGGAGCGCGACGCCGTCAAGCAGCTGGGCCTGATCTAAGAGGTTCCGTGACGTCTACGCCGCCGCGATCGTTCACCACGATCGCGGCGGCATTCGTGCCGTTCCCGGTCCGGGCTGCGGCGCGATCGCCTCAGGTTGAACCTGAGGCGATCTATTACTTCGCAGCGGTCGGGTGCCAGCCTTGGCCTTCCCGACTGACCTGACCGTCCTCGACCAGCTTGGGCATCACCCGGTACAGGTAGTTGGGCTCGATCTTGAGCGACTCGGCGATCTGCGGGATCGTGATGCCGGGACGCTCTTGGACGAGCGCGAGTGCCTGGTTGGCGCGGGTGTTGCCACCTCGGCGGCCCCGAGGGCGGCCGGCGCGACGCGTCGTGCGACGGCGAGGCGTGGTGGTCGCTCCACCGCCATTGGCGCTGGCCGGGCGACCCGGGCCACGACGCCCACCGACGAGTGCAGCTCGAGCGGCCTCAAGCTTTGACACCTCAACCTTGAGCTCGCTCAGGCGCCTATCAATGTCCTTCACAGTACTGTCAACGAAATCTGCCAACTGGGCCACCTCCGCGGCAAGGGTTAGACGTATTCGTGTAGGACGATACAACCCTATGACCACAGTCGGTGCAGAACTGGGTTCAACCGCGTTCGACGAGTGCCTTCAGTCGCGCCAGTGACCTGTGCGCCTCACGCTCGGAAGTGGCGCCGACGATCATGCGACTGGCGACGTTCCCGAGCCGTCCACCGGGCACGTGGAACTCGTTCGTGTACTGAAAGGTTGTCCGGCCGTCGTCGGTGCTGGACAGGTCGTAGCGGATGACCGCCGTTGAGTGGGCCGGCCCCCCGCCTTCCCACTCAGCGTGCCGCGGACTGTCAACCGACATCAGCGTCCAATGGACCTTGAACGTGAGTCCGCGGACGTGCATGGACTGATCCATGGTGGAGCCCGCGTGCAGCGGCGAGTCTGAGATGTGGGAGACCGACTTGTGGATCGTCACCCAGTCACCGAGTCGCCTCGGGTCCATCACGGTCTCCCACACACGCTCGATGGGTGCCTCGATGTCGATCTTGGCTGAAACGGTGCTCATGTTTCGCGCACACTAACGTCCCGCGCCCGCGACGGGAGGTCGCGATGGGTCATGGCTCACCGTGCGGACGGACGTCGCGAAGGCCCATGTCTCACCGTGCGGCGAGCGGCTCGTCGCGCTCCCACTCGGCCAGGGCGTGCTCGATCGCGGCATCGAGTGTGTGCAGCCTCACCGCCAACAGCTCTGCCGCCTCGTCGTCGGCGGGGACGAGGTCGCTGTCCAGGCTCTCCATCAGCGGTCCCACGAGCTGCCACTCCTCCCCGGCGATTGCCGCCGCCACCCGGCTGGCGATGGGCGTGGCCGACAGCCGCTTGAAGCGCAGGGCAGGGCGGTCGACGAGCATGTGGTCGGCGATGCGCCCGATCAGCTCGCCGTAGGACACCACGTCGGGGCCCCCCACGTCCAGGCGCCGGCCGCTCACCCGCTCAGAGGTGGCCGCTCGGGTCAGCATGGCGATGATGTCGCGTTCGTCAATCGGGGCGGTGCGGTTGGACTGCCACGCCGGGTAGGCGAGGACCGGCAGCCGCTCGACCAGGCGCACCAGAAAGCGAAACGACCGCGAGCGGGCGCCGATCACGATCGACGCCCGGAAGGCGACAGAGGCCGGCACTGCCTCGAGCAGGATGTCCTCCACCGCCAGGCGGCTGGCCAGGTGCGCCGAGCGGTGGCCGTCTGGCGGGGCGATCCCGCCCAGGTACACGATGCGCCTCACGCCCGCCGCGCGCGCTGCCTCGGCGAAACGCTCGGCCGACACGCGCTCGCGCGAGGCGAACGGCCCGTCGCCCGCGGGCTCCATCGCGTGGATGAGGAAATAGGCGACGTCGACCTCGTGCAACGCTTCGGAGAGTCCCTCGCCTGAGACGGCGTCGCCGGCGACCACCGGCACGTCGATCGTCACCCGCTCGGGCGAGCGGGCAAAGCCGCGGACCTCCTGGCCTTCGCCCACCAGTCGCGCGGCGAGGACCGAGCCGACATAGCCGGTGATCCCGCTCACCAGGATGGTCATCTCATCCTCGCGCGCGTCACTACGTGGCTCTCGCCCATGGCGCCGGGGTGACGAAGCTCGCATCCAGGTCGGCGGCTAGCGGACACCCGACGAGTCCCAGCGCGTTGTCGAACTCGGCCAGCAGCATCTCGAGCACGTGCCGGGCGCCGTCGGCCCCGCCCACCGCCAGCCCCCAGCTGACAGGTCGGCCGATCAGGACGGCGGCGGCGCCGAGGGCCAGCGCCTTGACGACGTCCGTGCCGCGGCGGATGCCGCCGTCCACGAGCACGTCGACGCGTCCCGCCACGGCCTCGGCGATCGGCGCGAGCGCGTCAGCGCCGGAGATGACGGTGTCGAGCTGACGGCCGCCGTGGTTGGACACCACCACGCCGGCGGCGCCGTGGGCCACGGCCAGCTCGGCGTCCTCGGCGGTGAGGATGCCCTTGACCAGGAGCGGCAGCTCTGAGTCGGCGGCGAAGCGCTCGATGTCGGACCAGCTCAGATCCGGATCGATCTGCCCGTAGCGCGCGGCCGCCGGCATGTCAGGGCCCAGCGCCGGGTCCTGGCGGGGGATGTCGGCCACGGGGTCGGGCAGGCTGACCCGACGCTCGCGCTCGCGGATCCCGAGCACCGGCCGGTCGACGGTCACCACCAGGGCCTCGTATCCCAGCCGCGCGGCGTCGTCGATCAACTCGCGGGTGGCGCCGCGGTCGGTGAGGGCATACAGCTGAAACCAGCGGGCCACCTCGGGCACGGCCTCGGCCACGCTTGCCGCTCCCGCGCTGGCGAACGTCGACACGCACATCACCGAGCCGGTGGCGACGGCGGCCCGAGCGGTGGCCTGTTCGCCCTCGGGGTGTACGAGCCGCTGGAATGCTGTCGGGGCCACGATCACCGGATGTGGTCGCCGCACGCCCAGGATCGTGACGCTGGGGTCGATCCGGCCCGCGCCGACGAGCATCCGTGGCCGCAGAGCCCAACGTCGCCACGCGGCCACGTTGTCGGCCAGGGTGACCTCGTCGCCGGCCCCGCCCTCGACGTAGCCAAGCGCCTCGGGGCTCATCCTCTCCGCGCTGCGCGCTCGTACTCGGCGAGCGAGCTCAGACGGCTCGACGATCCGTCCGGCGTGGCGTTGTCGCGAGCGGCGTCCATAGTTACCCCAAAGCTACGGAAATTGCGGGCGGTCCCTGCGCTCTCGCGCAAAGTCCCCGCACTTTGGCGGTTTTTCCCGTGATGTGAAAACAGCCGCGATTTCCGGCAATGTGCTTTGCACGGGGGGGTGGAATCCGCTTTGATGCCGCCTTGCTTCCAGGTGTGAGTTGACGAGATGGGGGTCGAGGACAGGTATGGCGAATGGTCGGGCACCCGCCGCGAAGGCGAGCTGTGAGAACTGCTTTTTCCGTCAGAATCTTCTGTGCGCCGTGGCCGACGCCGGCCCCTGCGGCACGTTCAGGCCGGCGCACCCGGACGGCCTGCGGCCGCCCAGCCAACTGCGCTTCGTCTTTCGACAGGAGCGGCGCCTGCAGGTCGCGTGGGCGATGCCCTCGCCCAGCGAACAGGTCGCGCTGCACGCCTGAACCCCAGTCTGGGGTGCGTGCTCACGCGTGAAGCCACCGTCCGGGGCCCTCAGAGTAAGGTTCGCGCCATGTTCTGGCCGCTGATCGGCGGATTCATCGCCTTCATCCTGCTCGCCGTCTTCATGGGCTGGTTGATGGACACCTCCCGCCGCGACGGCCGGGACGGCCACTAGCGCCTCCTTCGCCTCGGCCCGCCTCGCCAGCCAGTCCGCGCCCGCCGTGTCGGTTGCGCCGTGGGCGAAGATGGAGCAGAACACGGTCAGCGCGGCGAGATCGAAGATGGTCGAGCCCGCCGCGATGCGCTGGCTGAGCACCAGGAGCGAGAACGTCATCGTGGCGACTCCCTTCGGGCCGAACCACGCCATGAACGCGCGCGTCGGCACGTCTGTCGCCGTACGCGCCAGCGCCGCGAACACCGCCACCGGGCGCGCGATGAGCAGGGTCACCACCACCACACCGACGGCCGCCCACCCGGAGCCGAAGAGCCCGTCCAGGGTCAGCAGGGATCCGAAGACCACGAAGATGCCGAGCTTGACCAACTCGACCAGGTCAGCGGCCTGGCGGTCGAAGTAGCGGCGAACGTCGGGGCGGCGGATGCCCAGCACGATCGCGGCGACGTACACGGCGATCAGCCCGTTGCCGTGCGGGGTGAGCACCGCCACGCCGTAGGTGGCAAACGCGGTGCCCAGCGCGAACAGGGACCGCTGATGGGCCGGGATCCCGCCCTCCAGACGCACGTTTCGCGGCGCCAGCCAGGCGGCGGCGAATCCCAGCACGACTCCGACCGCGAAGCCCAGCGCGATGTTCTCGATCACGAACCGCCACCACACGAAGTGCCCACCGCCGGCGGCCAGGGCCGCGGTGAAGGCAAGGACCGCCGGCAGCGCCAGCCCGTCATTGAGCCCGGACTCCAGGTTGAGCGAGTGACGGACCACCGCCGGCACGCGCGGGTTGGTGACGACGCTCGAGGACAGCACCGGGTCGGTGGGCGACAGCAGGGCTCCGACCAGGAATGACTCGGTCCACGACAGTCCGGTGAGCACCCGGGTGCCGACCGCGACGATCACCGCGGTCAACGGCATCGCCAGCACGAGCTTGCGGAAGGGCAGGCTCCAGTGTGACTGCAGCAACTCGCCGTCGACCTCCAAGCCGTCGCGGAACAGGATGACGATGAGCGCGACCGTGGCCAGTTCGGACACGAAGGATGAGCGGGGGTCGAGGTGGACCACGCCGGTGACCCCATCGCCCAGGACGAAGCCGGCGAGGACGAACACCGCGGGAAGCGACACGAAGGTGCGGCGGGCCACGCCCGACAACAGCGCGCCGATCACCAGCAGGCCGCCGAGGGCGAGCGCGGCCACCTCGAAGCGGTGCGACACGGCGAAGCTGAGCCACGGCAGTTCCATGTGCACCACGGCCATGGGGGTTAGAGTGTCAGACCGAGATACAGAAGGAGCGGAGTTGCGGGTTACGGTGCTCGGCAAGTCGCCGTCCTGGCAGGATGCCGCGGGGGCCTGCAGCGGATATCTGGCGCAGGAGGACGGCGCCAGCGTGCTCCTGGACTGCGGGAACGGCGTCTTCTCCAAGCTGCGCGGGATCTGTGACTACGTCGATGTCGACGCCGTGGTCATCACCCACATGCACGCCGATCACTTCCTCGATCTCGTGCCCTTCAGCTATGCGCTGCGCTATGCCCCGCGCCAACAGCCGGTCCCCGTGGCGGGGTGGCCTGGGACCGACGAGCCGGCGCGGCCCCGCCTGTACCTGCCCGTCGGCGGCAGTGAGGTGCTGCGGCGCGTCGTGGGCTGCTGGGGCAACGAGGACCTGATCGACAGCGCCTTCGACGTCCACGAATACGCGCCAGACGACGTGCTGTCACTCGCCTCCCTCACAGTCCGCTTCTGCGAGGTTCCACACTACGTCACCACCTTCGCGGTCGAGCTGTCCTGCGACAAGGCCCGCTTCACCTACGGCGCCGACTGCCGCCCCAACGACGAGCTGGTCGGCTTTGCGCGCGAAACAGACCTCCTCCTCATCGAGGCGACCCTGCCGCGTCCAGAGCGCGACGGGACGCGCGGGCATCTCACCGCGCACGAGGCCGGCGAGCACGGCAGGGGGGCGGGCGCCCACCGGCTCGTGCTCACCCACTACTCCGACGAGCTCGACGTCGAGGTCACGCGCGCGCAGGGCGCCGACGGCTTCGGCGGGCTCGTGGACCTCGCCATCGAGGGCGCCGTCTACAGCGTGTAGTCCGGGCTACGCTTACACCCATGTCGGAGCGTGATCTGTTTGCGAACTTCGAACGGATGCGACGTGAGATGGACGAGCTCTTCGGAGATGCGTTTGAGCGCTCCGGGCTGTCGCGGCGGCATACCGGGCACTGGCCCGCCGTCGACGTCGCCTACGCCTCGGATCCGCCCCGGGCGATCGTGACCGCCGAGATCGCCGGCATGGACCCTGGGGACATCGCGCTGCAGATCGAGGGCCGGAAGCTGTTCCTCGCCGGCCGCCGCGGCCCGGCCCAGCCCGCCCCTGACGGCTATCAGCAGATCGAGATCGAACGCGGCTCCTTCCGCCGGCTCGTCGAGCTTGGCGCCGACGTGGATGCGGACCGCATCAGCGCGCGCTACGAGGACGGGATGCTGCGCGTCGAGCTGCCGCTGGTCGGACGCCAGCAGCCCCGCCGCGAGGTGCCGATCCAGAGTGGCGAAGGCCAATGACCGTCGTTGACATCGGGACCGCGACGGGCGAGGCCGACACCGATCAGGAGAACGGGTTCCGCCGCCTGCCGTCTCAGCTGGGCGTTCTGCCCCTGCGCGACTCGGTCACCTTCCCGGATCTCGTCATCCCGCTCAACATCGGCCAGCCGCGCAGCCTCGACCTCATCAACGACGTCCTGCGCGGCGACCGCTCGATCGTGCTGGTGGCCGGCCGCGACGCCGAGGTCGAGACTCCCGGTCCCGATGAGCTGTACACGTTCGGCGTGCTGGGCGCCATCGCGCGGATGGTGCGCCTGCCCGACGGAACGCTGCGCGTGCTCATCCAGGGCGGCCCCCGCGTGCGGATCACAGAGTGGGTGAGCACCGAGCCCTACCTGGTGGCCGCGGTCGAGCATGCGCGCGACCGCGTGCGCGAGAGCGCCGCGCTCGAGGCGCTGGCCCGCAACGTCCAGCGCACCTTCTCGAGCATCGTCGGCCAGGTCCCCTACCTGCCCGAGGAGCTGCAGGTGATGGTCGCCAACGTCGACGACCCGGTGATGCTCAGCCACCTCATCTCGGGCGCGATGCGTCTGCCCACCGAGGAGAAGCAGGCGCTGCTGGAGGAGCTCGACGTGACCAAGCGCCTGCGCCGCCTCTCGGAGATCCTGGCGCGCGAGCTGGAGGTGGTGACGCTCGACACCGAGATCCAGTCTCAGGTGCAGTCAGAGCTGCAGAAGGGCCAGCGCGACTTCTACCTGCGCCAGCAGCTCAAGGCCATCCAGGACGAGCTGGGGGAGGGCGACGAGGCCCAGGCCGAGGCCAACGAGCTGCGCGAGCAGCTCGAGGCCCTGAAGCTGCCCGAGGAGGTCTCCAAGCAGGTTGAGCGTGAGCTGGGTCGCCTGGAGCGCCTCCAGCCGACCATGGCCGAGTACGGCGTGGTGCGCACCTACCTGGAGTGGATCGCCTCGCTGCCGTGGGACACCACCACCGAGGACAACCTCGACCTCGCCCACGCCCGCCAGGTGCTCGACACCGACCACTTCGACATCGAGCAGGTCAAGGAGCGCATCCTGGAGTTCCTGGCGGTGCGCTCGCTGATGGCCAACGGGTCGGGCCAGCGCCAGCCGGCCGGCTCGATCCTCACCTTCGTCGGCCCACCCGGTGTGGGCAAGACCTCGCTGGGACGCTCGGTGGCCCGAGCGCTGGGCCGCACGTTCGAGCGCATCAGCGTCGGCGGCATGCGCGACGAGGCTGAGATCCGCGGGCACCGGCGGACCTACATCGGCGCCATGCCCGGCGTGATCATCCGTGCTCTGCGAGACGCCGGGGCCAAGAACCCCCTGTTCATGATCGACGAGATCGACAAGATGGGGTCGGACTTCCGCGGCGACCCGTCGAGCGCGATGCTCGAGGTCCTCGACCCCGAGCAGAACAGCACCTTCCGCGATTACTACCTGGATCTGCCCTTCGACCTCTCCGAGGTCATGTTCGTCACCACGGCCAACAACCTGGACACCATCCCGGGGCCGCTGCGCGATCGGATGGAGATCATCCAGCTGGCGGGGTACACCGAGGCCGAGAAGCTCCAGATCGCCAAGCGCTATCTCGTGCCCCGTCAGATCGAGCGCAACGGGCTGACCAGCCGCCGGATCGCCTTCACCGACTCCGGACTGAAGACGATCATCTCCGACTACACGCGCGAGGCCGGCGTGCGCCAGCTCGAGCGCGAGATCGGCTCCGTGGTGCGCAAGATCGCGCGTCAGGTGGCCGAGGGTACGGTCACGCGCAAGGTGAGCATCACCGAACCACGCGTCCGTGACCTGCTGGGCAGGCGCAAGTTCTATTCCGAGGCGCGCCGGCGCACGTCGCGGCCGGGCGTCGCCACCGGCCTGGCCTGGACGCCGGTGGGCGGAGAGGTCCTGTTCGTCGAGGCCACCGCGATGTCCGGCGGTGGGCACCTCACGATCACCGGGCAGCTCGGCGACGTGATGCGCGAGTCAGCCCAGGCGGCGCGCTCCTACGTGCGCGCCAACGCGGCCGAGCTCTTCCCGGAGCTGCCCGACGACTGGTTTGCCACGCACGACATCCACATCCACGTCCCGGCGGGGGCGATCCCCAAGGACGGGCCCAGTGCCGGGGTGACGATGGTGACCGCGCTCACCTCGTTGCTCTCGGGCCGGGCGGTGCGGGCCGACGTGGCCATGACCGGCGAGGTGACGCTGACCGGCCTGGTGCTGCCCATCGGCGGGCTCAAGGAGAAGGCGCTGGCGGCCCAGCGCAGCGGCATCCACACCGTCATCGCTCCCGAGCTCAACGAGTCCGACATCGACGAGATCCCCGAGCATCTGCGAAAGTCGCTGCACTTCGTGTTCGTCTCGACGATCGACGAGGTCCTTAAGGCGGCTCTGAATCACAGGCCGCAGAGGGGGTATCGCGTATCCTGAGCACTGACCCGCCCATGACCTGAGGGAGACCAATGGCTTCACGACGAAAGAAAGTCGCCAAGGCGGTGCCGTTCAGTACCGCCGACCTGCCTGACATCACCAAGGCCAACCCGTACATCCAGCGCCTTCATCGAGGACGCGGAGCTGCGCGACAACGTACGGACGGCAGTCGAGTCCGGCAAGAGCGCGGCCAGCCGTCTGAGCAGCGCCAAGGCCCCGCAGAAGGCCCTGATCGACGATAAGAAGCTGCAGCACGAGCTCCGCTACCGCGATCGAGGCACGCGCGTGACGCCGCGATGGCCCTGTCAGACGCGCCCAAGCACTCCAAGCCCAAGAAGAAGAGCGGTTTCGGGCGAAAGCTCCTGCTCATCGTGATCGCCTTCGGGTTGGCGCTGGCCCTGTCTGAGGGGCTTCGCTCCAAGGTGCTCGACACCCTGTTCGGCGCCGAGGAGGAGTTCCAGTACACGCCGCCGGCGGGCACGCCCACGCCGCCTCCGGCGAGCGCAGTCCCCGCCGCGTAGCGCACCGGCGACACTCCAGTCTTGCGCGAGGGCGCCCACCGGGCGCCCTTTTCGCGTCCGGGGACCCACCCTTCGCGGCCCTCATTTGAAAAATAAGCCCGCATAGGGTGCATTAGGCGAGGCACGTCCCACGCCCCGGAACCCCACCGCTTAGAATCGCCCCGGATGGCGGCCACCGCACCCGAGCGCCTGCCGGCGGGCGACCTGCCCTCTGAGAAAGCGGCGCGGATCGTCGAGGCCATGCGCGCCAGCGTCGCCGAGCGGGGCATCGCCGGCTCCACCTTTGACCGCGTCGCCCGCGAGGCCGGGGTCTCGCGCGGCCTTCTGCACTACTACTTCGGCTCCAAGGAACGGCTGCTGGTCGAGGTCGTGCGACGCGAGTCCGAGGTGCGCGGCGAGTTGCTGGAGCACGCGGTCGCCCAGGCGGCCGGCGCCGACGAGCTCATCGATGCGCTGGTGCGCAGCCTGGAGGAGATCCTCGGCGAGGGCACGCGCGCGATGACGACGTTCTATGAGCTGCTCACGCTCGGTCTGCGCAACACCGAGATCGCCGCGGAGCTCGCCGAGCTGGCGCGCCGCACTCGCACCCGGCTGGCCGAGGCGCTGCGTGCCGGCAGCGAGGCGGGCAAGTTCGAGCTGCGCGCCTCGCCCGACGACGTGTCCAGCTTCCTCTTCGCGCTCGCCGACGGGGTCACCATCCGCCGCATGTCAGAGCCCGATCTGGACACGCGGCCGCTCATGGATCAGGCGGTGGCCGCGGCCCGCGCGCTGCTGGCGTGACCGCCGCGGCGCGGTGAGCGATGCGCCGTCTTGCGGCGATGGCCGTCGCCGGGGTCGTCGTCCTGGTGCTTGTCGTCGCCCAGCTCGTTCTGCCGGGGATTGCCAGCCAGCGTCTGCGTGACCGCCTGTCGCGCTCGGGCCGAGTGCTGGAGGTGCATGTCTCGGCGTTTCCCGCCATCCAACTGCTCTGGCACCACGCCGACTCGGTGGTGGTGCGCATGGCCACCTACCGTGCGTCGCCGGCCCGGCTGCCGGGCACCCTTGACCAGGCCGGGGATGTCGGGTCCCTGCGGGCCTCGGCGCAGACCTTCCAGGACGGCCTGCTCACCCTGCACGACGCCAGCCTGGTCAAGCAGGGCAACCGCCTGACTGGCCGCGCCGTTGTCGCCGAGGCCGACCTGCGGGCGGCGGTTCCGTTTCTGTCGTCGCTCACGCCCATCGCCTCGGCCGGGGGGCGCCTCACGCTGCGAGGCACCGCCACCTTCCTCGGTCTCAGCGCGACGGTGGACGCCACCGTCTCGGCGCAGAACGGCAAGCTCGTCGTGGCGCCCGACGTCCCCTTCGGTGGGCTGGCCACGGTCACCGTGTTCTCCGATCCCCGCATCAGGGTGCAGGGCGTGAGCGCGTCACCGGTGCCCGGCGGCTTTGCCGTGCGCGGGACCGCCGTGCTGAGATAGAAGCTGCGCCTTCATCGGCCCACGGGGGCACAATGGGAGCAGTGAGCGAAGCGCCGAGATTGACGCGGCGCGACGTGCTGAGCGGTGCGGCCGCCGTCGGCGTTGGGGCGGCGATCGCGCCGTCCGCCGCACTGGCGCGGGGCCGGGGCAGCGGTCGCGTCTTCTCCGTGACGGTCGGCAGGTTGGCCGCCGGGACCTCGCCCGCCATCGCGGCGGGGCGCCGGTTCGTGCTGGCCGGGATCCAGTGGACGGACCCGCCCGTCGCGCAGGTGCAGCTGCGTGCGCGGCGCCGCGACGGGCGCTGGAGCCCGTGGGCGCAGGCCTCGGTGCGCGGTCACGAGCCCGACCGTCCGGCTGCCGGCGCGCAGCAGTCCGGCGAACCGGTGTGGTTCGGTCCCGCCGATGAGGTGCAGCTGCGAAGCGCGGTGGCCGTGGACGACCTGCGGCTGCACTTCGTGGCCGCCGACGCGGTTGCAGTCCCCAGCGCGATGCGCTCCTATGTCACGGACGCCCCCTACCGGCTGGTGGACGTCAACCTGCCCGCCGGTCCGGGCCAGCCCCCGATCATCGCCCGCGGGGCGTGGGCGGGCACGCGGCACCCGCCCGCGTCCGGTCCCTTCTACGGGGCGATCGACCTCGCCTTCGTGCACCACACCGAGAACCCCAACGGCTACTCGCCCGGCCAGGTCCCGGCGATGCTGCTGGCGATCTATGACTACCACCGCTTCACGCGCGGCTACTTCGACATCGCCTACAACTTCATCATCGACCTGTACGGGCGGATCTGGGAGGCCCGCGCCGGCGGCGTCGATCAGCCGGTGGTGGGGGCCCACGCCGGCGGCTACAACTCGGTGTCGACCGGGGTGGCCATCCTGGGCAGCTTCTCGTCCGTGGAGCCCTCGCGCGCCGCGGTGGCCGCCCTGCAGCGGCTCCTGGCGTGGAAGCTGGCCCTGCACGGGGTGCCGGTGCTGGGCAAGGTCCGCGTTGAGGTCAACCCGTCCGACGCCTTCTACACGCCGTTCAGGCCCGGGCAGCGCGTGTTGCTGCCCAGAGTCGCCGGCCATCGCGACGGTGATCTCACCAGCTGTCCCGGCAACGACCTCTATCACCGTCTCCCGGCCATCCGCACGACGGTCGACGGCCAGGCCGGCCCTCTGTACGCCCTCACGCTGGCGGCGGCCCAGACGACCGTCGCCCCCGGGACGGAGGTCGCCGTGAGCGGCGCCTACATGCGCAACCGGCCTGCGCCGGCCTCGCCCATGGCCGCCGCGCCGCTTGAGATCCAGAACATCGGCGCCGACGGCTTGCTCACCACCCTCGCCACAGTGACCGTCGACCCCGACGGCGCGTTCAGCACCACGTTGCCCGTCGCGCAGTCGGCCGTCCTGCGGGCGCTGCACTCCGCGCGCCCCGCCTCGGTCTCCGACCTGGTGGTGATCGGGGTGACGCCGGTGCTGACGCTGACGCTGGCCTCATCGGCGCCGCTGCGAGTGACGGGCACCATCCAGCCCGCCAAGCCGGTGACGGTGGACGTCTACAGGCTGGTCAAGGGCAAGCGCAAGCTCGTCTCGTCACGCCGTCTGAAGGCCGCCGCCGGCGTGTTCAACGCCCAGGTGTCGCTGGGTGCAAAGCCGCGCGGCACCTTCGTGATCGTCGCCCGCGTGGCGGAGGATGCGGTCAGCCTCGGGGCCACGTCGCCCGCTGTGCGCGTGACGATCTAGCCAGCAGCGTCCGCGGCGGGCGCGGCGGGCGTGGCGAGCTCGGCGGTTGGCGGGGTCGTCCGGGCGGTCAGGCCCGCGTTGAACGCCATCCACGCCACCAGCAGCCACAGGTAGGCCGAGGGTGACAGCACCGCGTGCAGCGCTGAGGTAGATCGCGGCCCCGATGCCGGCAAGCCAATAGGCGAAGGGGGTGGGGTCCTCGCTCAGGAGCAGCCCCACGCCGGCGGCGCTGACCAGCAGCGCGAAGGCCGGGATCATGTGGCCTCCCGCGAAGATCGCGCGGGCCATGGACGGCGATCCGCCTGAGCGCTCGAGCAGGCGGAGGTCGATGTCCGCCGCCGCGTCGAAGTAGGTCCACCACAGGGTCGCGGCGAACGCCATCGCCGCGAGCACCCCGGTCCAGGTGGCTGCCGTGAGGGCTCGGCCATCGGCGGCGGCTTCGCCGGCCTCAACGACGACCTCGCCGAGCAGGATGATGATGAACAGCCCGAACCGCTCCGCGAAATGATGCGCGTCCACCACGGCGCCTCGGTCGGCTGAGCCGATGCGCGACAGGGCACGGGCGTGGTTGGAGCGCCGTCGTCGCCGCCGCCTGCGCCGGTCGTCGGCGAGCATCACGGCGGACTCGTGGATGAGCGCGGCCGCCCAGATCACATACCGAAACGGGCTGGGGATCCAGATCGAGCCGATGAACAACACCACCGACAGGAGATAGGCACGGACGGTGTGCACGAGCTGGGCGACGGCGTGCACCGTGGCCAGGACCACGGGTGGCGGCGAGCGTGTGAGCGGCGCCGCGGACGCCGGCGCCAGCGCCACCGCCCCCGCGCCGACCGGCAGGCTGGCGAGGAGATACAACGCGCGCTGCGATGGCGTGTCGGCGCCGTGGCGGTTGTAGAGCACCGTGAAGCCGACCCACGTCCACCACAGCGCGATGAACAGCCCGAGCGTGATCCAGACGGTGCGAAGGTGCGGCTCGTCGATGATCAGCTTCGCCAGCTCTCCCACCGCGAGCACGAACACCAGGTCGAGGTAGAGCTCGACCCACGAGACCCGTTTGCCGGCCTCCTCGCTCTGCGTGTCCTGATCCGCCGCCACCCGGTCGCGGTCCCCCGGTCCGGGGAGCTCAGCTCGCCGCGTCGGCGTCCGCGTCGTCGTCGGCCAGCGGGATCTTCGGCGACGTCCAGGGGGCCCGCAGGCGCCGCTCGATCTCGTCGGCGAGGTCTGAGATGGCGATGCGGTCCTGGCCAAGGCTGTCGCGGTCGCGCAGCGTGACCGTCTCGTCCTCCAGAGTCTGGTGGTCGATCGTCACCGCCCACGGCGTGCCGATCTCGTCCTGACGGCGGTACCGGCGCCCGATGGCGCCGCCCTCGTCGTATTCGGCCTGCACGCGATCGCGCAGCTCGCCCCACACGCGACGGGCGAGCTCGGGCTGCCCGTCCTTGCGCACCAGGGGCAGGACCGCCACCTTCACCGGGGCCAGCAGCGGGTGCAGGCGCAGCACGGTGCGCTGCTCGCCGCCGATCTCGTCCTCGTCGTAGGCGTCGACGAGGAAGGCCAGCATGGCGCGGTCCGCGCCGGCGGCGGGCTCGATGACGTGGGGGACATAGCGGTCGCCCGAGGCCGTGTCGACGTACTCCAGCTTCTGCCCGGAGTACTCGGCGTGCTGGGTGAGGTCGAAGTTGCCGCGGTTGGCGATCCCCTCGAGCTCCTGCCAGCCGATCGGGAAGAGGTATTCCACGTCGCTGGTGCCGCTGGAGTAGTGCGAGAGCTCGTCGGCGTCGTGGGCGCGCAGGCGCAGATGGTCAGCCCGGATGCCGAGCTTCAGGTACCACTCGTGGCGCTCGGTGAGCCAGTGCTCGAACCACTTGGGCGCCTCGTCGGGCGGCACGAAGAACTCCATCTCCATCTGCTCGAACTCACGGGTGCGGAAGATGAAGTTGCCGGGGGTGATCTCGTTGCGGAAGCTCTTGCCGATCTGCGCGATCCCGAAGGGCGGCTTCTTGCGCCCGAACTGCAGGTAGTTCTTGAAGTTCAGGAAGATGCCCTGGGCGGTCTCGGGGCGCAGGTAGACCGTCGAGCCCTCCTCCTTGACCGCACCGACCGTCGTCTCGAACATCAGGTTGAAGTCTCTGGCCTCGGTGAGGTCGCACTCCGGCGTCTCGCCGGGGTGCTTGGAGGGCTTACGCCCGCACGCGGACACGTCGAGGTGGTCGGCGCGGAAGCGCAGCTTGCAGGTGCGGCAGTCCACGAGCGGGTCGGTGAAGCCGGCCAGGTGCCCGCTGGCCTCCCACGTGCGCGGGTGCTGGATGATCGCCGAGTCCAGGGCGAGGATGTCGTCGCGCTCCTGCAGCATCGATCGCCACCACTGGGCCTTGACGTTGTTCTTGAGCAGGACGCCGTAGTGCCCGTAGTCGTAGCTGGACCCGATCCCCCCGTAGATCTCGCTGCTCTGGAAGACGAACCCGCGCCGCTTGGACAGCGACACGATCTTCTCCATGGTGACGGCGTCTTGGGGCATGGGCAGCGGCCGTCGATGGTAGCCGCCCGTGGCCGTCCGCCGCGGCCTTGGCACTCTGGCTCCCGGAGTGCCAGCTATATTCTGTAAAGCGATGCCCATTTACGAGTACCGGTGCAAGAAGGGCCATCATTTCGAGGTCATGCAGCGGATGAGTGACGATCCCGTGACCAAGTGCGAGGTCTGCGGCGCCGAGGTGCAGCGGGTGTTCCACCCCATCGCCGTGCACTTCAAGGGCTCGGGCTTCTACAACACCGACTACGGCACTCGCAAACGCTCCCGTGAGATGAAGGAGGCCAAGGAGAGCTCGAGCAAGAGCGAGTCCTCCAGCTCCTCATCCTCGTCGGACTCGAAGAGCAGCTCCAATTCCGATGGCGGTGGGTCGTCGTCGAAGTCGGATTCCGGCTCGGGTTCGAATTCGGGCTCGGGCTCGAAGAAGTCCGAGAGCAAGGCGTCGTCGAAGAGCTAGCGCTCGTTCGTGGGTCCCCGCGGCGCTCCGCGGGGCACGTGACGAACGTCAACGGCGGCTATCGATGGGCAGTTCGGGTGGCTACGGCGGGCACGCGAGGCGTGCTCACCGCGCGCAGGTGCGCGATTTTTCCAACATAGCTGTAAAGATCGCGCGCGCCACGGCCAGTCGGACCACCTGCGCGATAAAGGACACATAGCGGCTCAAATCGCGCACGGAGAACCGCCGCGCCGCCTACGACCCGTGCATCAGCTTGTTGACGGCCCTGTGGATGGCGGCCTGCCCCTCCGCCGACTGCACGTCGGGCAGCGGCAGGTGGTGGTCCTGGAGGATCTGGGTTGGCGCCGACCCGCCCACCTCGGCGGCGATGAACAGCGTTGCCAGCGTGATCCCGCCCATGTCGGTCCGCACGGCCTTCGGCGCGTTCCAGGCCGCCCACGGCAGGTGGAAGAAGATGCTGGGGGACACCAGCCGGCCCTTGATCGCGTTGAGGATCTTCTGCTGGTAGGCCTCGCGAGTGAGGTCGTTGGAGGCGGCGTTGCAGGCGTTCTCGCGGGTCCGGGCCAGGGTCAGCGCCTGGATGCCGGTCAGGTGGTGCGTACCCGGCCGCAGGAACAGCGAGAAGCCGCCGTTCGCCGCCCCGCCGCTGATCTTCGAGCAGATGCGGCCGGTCTTGACGGTGACCCCGCCGATGGAGTCGATGAACTTCGGGAAGTTGGCGAGGTTGACGATGATGAGGTGGTTGACCTTGACCCCGGTGAGGTTCTCCACGGTCTTGATCGCCAGCGCCGGCCCGCCGTACGAATACGCGGCGTTGATCTTCGTCACGCCGTAGCCGGGGATCGGCACCTCGGTGTCGCGGGGGATGGAGAGGCGTCGCGAGACCCCGCCGCCGATGCGCCACAGCATCATCGTGTCCGAGCGGATCCCGCCCGCGAACGCGCCCGGCTCCTTGGAGCCCTTGGGTCGCTGGTCGGTCCCGATCACCAGCACCGTGTTGGTGTTGGTGAGCATGTTGCCGCCCGGCGAGAGGGCCGCCGTCACCGAGTCGGGGACCGAGCCGCTCTGGATCGAGGCGCTGACCAGGAACAGCACCAGCGAGAGCACGAGCCAGCCGACGACGAACAGGACCACGTACTTGAGCACCCGGCGCACGGTCCAGCGCCGGCGCCACCACGGCAGGCCGGACGCCCGGCCCGCGCCGCGGCCGCGAGAGCCCGGACCACCCGGGCCGCCTCCCGGCCCACCGGGCCCGCCCCCGTCATCGCCCTGCCGGCGTGGTTCGGCGATGTCCTCCTCGCCGCGCAACCGCGCGAGCAGACCCTTGGGGGTCGAGCGATACAGCTTGTAGGGGCGCTCATCGGGGCCGGGCCGTCCCGGTCTGGGTTCTTCACCGGACCGGTAGACCTTGTACGGCGGGTCCTCCGTGGGCGCTCGATTTCGGGGGTCGTTGGACATCGAGCTCTGCTTATAGTGACGACATGCCAGCGCGGCGGACCATCGGCGTCGATCTGGGTGGTACGAAGCTTCTCGCCGGCGCTGTAGACCCAAGCTTAGGCGTTCACCACCGCGTACAGCGCAGCGTGAGGGGTCTGCAACAACGCGCCCTCCTCGATATGGCGGTCGACGCGGTCACCGAAACCCGTGAGTCCGCGGGGGCCGAGGTGGACGCCGTCGGCTTCGGATTGCCTGCACTGATCGACCGCCGGACCGGCAGGGTCGGGGCCGGCGTCCACACACCGCTGGCCGACGTCGCCTTCGCCGACGTGATGGCCGAACGGCTCGGACTCCCCGTGTTCGTGGACAACGATGGCAACAACTCAGCCCTGGCCGAGCACCGCGCCGGCGCCGCACGCGGCACCTCGGACGCGATCATGCTCACGCTGGGCACGGGGATCGCCGGTGGGCTCATCCTCGACGGCCGGATCTACCGAGGCTCACGCGGCGGCGCGGGCGAGCTCGGCCACATGGAGATCGACTTCGACGGGCCGCTGTGCAAGGACAATTGCCCCGGGCGGGGCTGCGCCGAGCTCTACGCCTCGGGCCCGGCCCTCGCCCGCGAGGCGACGCGGCTGGCCGCTGAGCGTCCTCAGTCCGGCCTGGCCCGCGCGGTCGCCGACGGCCGCGAACTGGTGGGTCCGCTCGTCACTGAGCTCGCCCACGACGGCGACGAGGCAGCCATCGAGGCCGTGGAGCTGATCGGCGCTCGCCTCGGGGTGGTCATCACCAGCATCGTCAACATCTTCAACCCGGAGATCGTGGTCATCGGCGGCGGCGTGATCGCCGCGGGCGAGCTGCTGCTCGCGCCGGCGCGCACGGTGGTGGCCGAGCGCACGCTCCCGTTCCTGCACGAGGGCCTGCGGATCGTGCCCGCCCGTTTCGGGGTCGAGGCCGGGATGGTCGGCGCGGCCGCCCTGGCCTACGACGGCCTGGACAGCCGGCTCTGACGACGGTCGGCGCGGGGGGCGGCGGTTGCCGCCCCCAGCGTCACAGCATCAGCGTCAGTCCGGGATCTCTCGAGCGATCGGGCTGAGCTCGTCGGGCACGCGTGCCCCGACATCGTCGAGCAGGTCCTCGGCCGACAGGCCGCCCAGCTCCAGGTGGGCGCGGGCCTCGGCCTCCAGCAGGGCGCGCTGCTCGTCAGCGATCTTGTTCTCCGCCTCGACATCGAGGTCACGGCACAGCCACAGATACAGGAGCGCGGCGACCGGGAAGCCGATGAACGGTGAGATGTCCCCGCCGTCCAGGGACTTGGCCACCGGGCCCTCCAGGATCGTGGTGGAGAAGAACGGGATCATCACCACGAAACCCACGACGTACGCGGTGAGTCCCCGCCACGACCAGGCGCCGTACAGACCATGGGGGATGAACAGTTCCCTGATGGCGTAGTTGTGCTTGCGCACGAAGAAGTAGTCCATCAGGTTGATCGCCGTCCACGGGATCATGAAGTAGAGGACGATCAGCAGGAAGTTGTTGAAGTTGGTCAGGAAATTGTCGGGCAGCACCAGCGCCAGCACCGTGCCGACGACGGTGATGAAGCCGACGCCGAGCCAGCGGGCGCTGAGCGTCGGCTTGATGCGCTTCACCGTGTCGACGGTGGTGAGCGTCGACAGCGCGCCGCTGTACATGTTCATCGCGGTCACCGCGACCAGGCCCGGGATCGAGCACAGGAGCAGGATCGGCCCGAACCCGTGGAAGATCTGCTGCGCCGTATCGTGGACCGCGTCCACCGGCGCGAGGCTGGTGTCGGGGGCCAGGATGAAGGCGCCCAAGAGCATCATCAGCGCTCCGGCCGCCGAGCCCCAGTACGTCCACCAGAACACCGTGCCGGTGGGCGTGTCCTCGGGCAGGTAGCGCGAGTACTCCGACACGTACGGCGCCCAGGTGAGCTGATAGCTGACCACCGCGCCGAACTGGACCAGGAACAGGCCAAGGTGAAAGCCGCCGAGGTCGAACGAGTGTGCCGGCAGCGAGACGTTGAACAGCGCCCCGATGGTGAACACGGCGTAGGCGACGATGAACAGCCAGGTCGCGTAGCGCAGCCCAGTGTGGATGTAGTGATAGCCGACGATCGTCAGCACGACGGAGAGGATGACCACCGGCAGGATGGCTACGAATGTGCTGGTGCCGGGGAACAGCGACTTGATGACGTCGCCGCCGAGGATCGTGTTGAACACGTTGAAGCCGATGAACAGCATCACGGCCACCACCACCGGGAGCAGTGAGCCGTAGTAGCCGAACTGGGCGCGTGACTGGATCATCTGCGGCAGGCCCAGCTTCGGGCCCTGCGCGGAGTGGAAGGCCATGAACAGCGTCCCGACGAGGACGCCGGCGATGATCGCGATCGCCGCCCAGATGAAGTTGAGCCCCAGCGACACACCCAGCAGACCCACGGCCAGCGTGGAGATCTGGGCGTTGCCCTGGAACCAGACCGGTCCGAGATGCCACGGCTTGCCGTGCCGCTCGGTGACGGGGACGTAGTCGATCGACCGGATCTCGACGCCCTCGGAGTGATTCTCCGCAGCCTGCGGAGAACTCGACTGAGTCGTGGTCATTCCCTCTCCCTCACATCAGATGCCCTCAGGGCATTGCCGAGTATGTGTTGTATACAAGATTGATGAGACCAATGCAACAAATGTGGCGTTGGGGGCCGGGCGCGAAAGGTTGGCCGACCCGTGACCCTCCGGCACTGGCCCGGGGGCCAGGATCCGCACGGTTTTAGCTATCCCAAGGGACCTCCTCCGGTCTCCGTCGCGACACTCATCCTGACTCTCTGAGGATGCTCAGCGGCAGCGTGAAGCCGACGTTCCACATCCCGGCATCGACGACCTCCAGCAGCTTGAGATCCCCGGCGAGGCTGCAGGTCACGTAGGCATCCTCGCGGCTGAGGCCGTGCTCGTCCGTCAGCCAGGCGATCGTCTCGCGGACCGCGGCTCGCGCGCCTTCCATGAGGTCGGGGCCGATGCCCATCGTCCCGTGGTGGCCGCTGCCCTCCACGCGCGGCGTGAGTGCGCCCACCGTGCGAAAGCGCGGCGCGCCGATCGTCCGTCGCTCCACCGTGAAGCGCAGCGTCGCGTCCATGTCGCACTCCAGCGCGGCCAGGCACACCTCGCCGTCGCCCTGCAGCGCGTGGGGGTCGCCGCAGGAGAACAGCGCCCCCTCGCACCACACCGGCAGCCACAGCGTGCTGCCCACGGTGAGATGGCGGGTGTCGATGTTGCCGCCGCCACGGTGGGGCGGGAACGAGGGCAGCTCGCCCGGCTCGTCGGGGTGGGTGCCCATCGTGCCCAGAAACGGCGACAACGGGATCTCCACCTGCGGGCACACGGTCACGCTGTCGCGGCCGCGCAGGTCAAAGGTCTTGACGAACGGCTCGCGGGAAGTCCATCGGCAACAGGCCGAGATCGGGCTCGGTGCCACACCAACCCCACTCGCCCGGCCGCAGCGAGAGGATGTCCACGCGCAGCGTGTCGCCGGGCTGCGCGCCCTCGACGTACACCGGGCCGAGCAGCCAGTAGATCTGGTCGGCGATGAAGTTGGTGTCGGCGTAGCTGTCGCCCTCGCGGATCTGCTCGGCGCCGGCCATCCGCAGGGCAAAGCGCACGCTGTCCCCATCGGCGATTCGCAGCGTCGGCTCGCGGTCGCGATTCCACGCGTGGTGGACGCGCGTGGGGTCGATCAGGTGCTCCATGGGGTCCTTCTCGTACGCGGGCGCCGCCGCCAGCCAGGTCGGGTCCAGGTCGCGCACCGACGGGCAGCCCAGCAGCGCCATCGCCAGGCGCAGTTCGTCCACCAGGATCTCCACCGCCCGCCGCGCGCCCTCCGGGCCACCGGCGGCGAGGCCGTAGACCAGGGCCCGTCCGGCCAGACAGGCACGGGCCCCGAGGGCGAGCGCGCGGATGATGTCCACACCGCGGCGGATGCCGCCGTCCATGTACACCTCCAGCTCGCCGCCGGCGGCGTCGACGACCTCCGGCAGCGCGCGGATGGACGACGTCGCGTGGTCAAGCTGACGGCCGCCGTGGTTGGAGACGATCACCCCGGCCAGGCCCATGCTCGCCGCCTGGCGCGCGTCATCTCCGCGCAGGATGCCCTTGAGCAGCAGCGGGCCGTCCCAGTGCTCCTGGACCCAGGCGATGTCGCGCCAGCTCAGCGCGGGGTCGAACTGGCGGCTGATGAGCTCGCCCAGGCTGCCCGCCTGGCCCTGCTGGGTGACGCTGGAGAGCAGGCTCTCAGAGAGGATGTGCGGGCGGCTGAGGAAGTTGGCGGTCCATCGGGGGCGGCGCACCCCGTCGACCAGCGAACGGGCGGTCACCCGCGGCGGGACGGTGAAGCCGTTGCGCACATCGCGCTCACGGGCGCCCGCGCGGGCGACGTCGACGGTGACGACCACCGCCTCGTAGCCCGCGGCACGGGCGCGCTGCAGCAGCGCCTGCGATACCCCGCGGTCGCGCCCGACATACAGCTGGAACCACCGCGGCCCGGGGCTCGCCGCGGCGACGTCCTCGATCGTGCGCGAGGCCGCCGAGGAGAGGACGTAGAGGCCCCCGGCGCCATGGATGGCGCGCGCCATCCCGGCCTCGCCCTCGTGGTGGACGAGGCCGGTCAGCCCGGTGGGGGCGCCGAGCAGCGGGATCTGCAGTCGGCGGCCGAGGACCTCGGTGGAGAGGTCGATCTCCGTGGCGCCGACCAGCATGCGCGGGCGCAGCGCCAGTGCGCGCAGGTCGGACTCGTTGCGCGCCTTGGTGACCTCGTCCCAGGCGGCGCCGTCGACGTAGCCGAACACGCCGCGCGGCAGCCGCCGGCGGGCCAGCGTCCGCAGGTCGGCGATGTTGACCGCTCGCTGCGCGCGCCCGGCTTCGGAGAGCTCCCGGCGCGCGGTCTCGGGCAACCGCTGAAGGTCGGCGGCCAGCTGGCGCCCGAGCATCCCGAACAGACTCACACCCCCACCCCCGCCCCCGCGTCGGGCGCAGCCTCCGCCTCGTCGGGCAGCTGTGCCCCGAGGGCCAGGCGCGCGGCCATCGTCGCCGACACGTTCGCCGTCTCGGCCACCGCCGCCTCGTCGACCAGCTCGCGGACGTCCCCGCGCGAGTGGTAGTAGGGATAGTCGGGACGCCAGCACAACACCGAGGGGACGCCGGCGTCACCGAAGGGCGCGTGGTCTGAGAAGGTGCTGCGCTGGTGGTGGACGTGATCGGCGCGCCATCCGAGCTCGGCGCCGGTCTGCACGGCCAGCGAGAGCAGCCCGCCGTGGATCGACCACACCTCGCGCTCGGCGGGGTAGGCGCTGGCCAGCCCGTCGAGGTTGATCATCGCCACCGCCCGCGCGAGCTCGTCGCGGTGCGCTTCGACGTAGGCGGTGGCGCCCCACACGCCGATCTCCTCCCCCGACGTGGCCACCAGCACCAGGCGGCGCTCGGGCTGAAGCTCGCGCAGTGCCCGCGCGGTGTCGAGCAGGCTCGACAGGCCGCTGCCGTTGTCATAGACGCACGGCCCCTCGGCCTGGCTGTCGTAGTGGGCGCAGAGCACCACCTCCTCCTCACCGCGGCCCGGGATGACGCCGACGACGTTGGCGGTGGTGGCCGGCGCGCAGCTGCCCTCGTGCCCGATCGTCAGCTCGACCGGCGTGCCGCACGTGAGCGCAGAGATCAGTCCGCGCGCGGCGAGGTGGCCGATCGTCACCCCGGCGTACGGGAGCGGACGGCCCTCCCAGGGCGGGGCGAGCGGCGGGCGGTACAGCGCGCCGGTGAAGTTGCCCACGATCTGACCCGGCGTCTCGCACACGTGGACGATGCCGGCGATGGCCCGCGCGGACAGCAGGTCCACAAGATCAAACGGGAACACCGAGTGAGCGACGACGACCTTGCCCGCCAGGTCGACGCCGGCCGCGTCCAGACGCGCGAAGTCCTGCGGCTCGGCGCCGCCGATGTAGATCGCCTCACCGCTCACGGGCCCCGGCGCGGTGTACTGCAGGGGGTGGGCGTCAAAGGCGGCAGGCCCGATGGTGCCCGAGCCGCGCGCCCCCCGGGCGACACATGAGGCGGGCGCGGGTCGCCAGCAGAGGTATGGGAACTCCTCGAGGCGCACGTCGGCCAATCCCAGCTCGCGGAAGCGCTCGAGCACATAGGACCGCGCCTGCACCTCACCGGCGGTGCCGCAGAAGCGGTTGCCGATCTCACCGATGTCGTCGAGGGTGGCGCCGATGGCGGCGGGATCGAGGGCGATGCGGACGTCGTCGGTCATGGCGCTCCGGTGAGCAGGGGAACGGGGGCAGGGTCGGTGAGGACGTCGAGCAGGACGGGAACGCTGGAGCGCATGGCCGCGCTCAGCGCGCCGGGCAGCTCCGCGGGCTCGGCGATGCGCACCGCGTGGCAGCCGAACGACGCCGCCAGCGACAGGAAGTCCACTCCGGGCAGCTCCATGCTGGGCAGGCCCTCCATGCCGGCGAAGCGCGCCGCCGACTCGAGGATCGCGTAGCGCCCGTTGTTGACGATCACGAAGGTGACCGCGGTGCCCAGGCGCACCGCGCTCCACAGCGCCTGCGCGGCGTACAGCGCCGAGCCGTCGCCGACCAGGCACACCACCGCACGCTCCGGGCACGCCAGCTTGATCCCCACGGCGGCCGGCATGGCGAAGCCCAGGCCGCCGCTGGCGGTGGCAAAGAAGCTCGACGGCCGGCGGATCCACACCTGCGCGCGCAGGTCGTTGCGGTTTGACGGCGACTCCTCCACCAACACCGCATCCTCGGGCAGCGCGCGCGCCAGCGCCGCCATCAAGAAGGCCGGCGGGATCGGTCCCACGGCCGGCGCGTCGACGGGCGCGGGCATGGGCCGCGGCGCCACCGGCTGTGCCGGGGAGCGCGCGCGCATCCGCTCAGACAGGCCGCGCGCCACGGAACTGACGTCGGCCACCACGCTGAGCGCCCGGGAGCGCGCCGCCTCGCCGGGATCGTCGGTGACGTGGACGATCTGGGGGAACGCCGCGTCACCCGGCTCGTAGGGCAGGAAGGCGAACACCGGGGCCCCGAGCACGAGCGCCAGGTCGCATCCGGCGAGCTGGGCGGCGGCGGTCACACGCCCGGGGGCAAGGTGGCCCTGGTAGAGCGGGTGATCCTCGGCGAAGCCCACGCGTGGGGCCTGGGGCGCGGTCCACACCGGCGCGCTCAGCCGTTCGGCCAGCTCGGCCACCGCGTCCCAGGCGCCCGCCTGATCCACGCCTCCACCCACGATCAGCGCCGGCGTGCGGGCCGCCTCGATCCGCTCGGCCAGGCGGTCCAGCACGTCGTCGCCTGCCTCCGAGCCCGCGAGCACGTCGCCGCCAAACGTGTCGCTCGCGCCGTCGTCCGCCGCGGCCTCCCAGTCTCCGCTGGGGATCGAGACGAACGTCGGCCCCTGGGGCGGGGTGCGCGCCAGCGCCCACGCCCGGTCGATTGCCGCGGGCACGTCCTGCGCGCGGGAGGGCTCGTGGCTGAACTTGACGTAGGGCTCCATCAATGCCGTCGAGCGCGCAAACAGGTAGGGCTCTGACTCCAGGTGGCGGCGGTCCTGGTTGCCCGCGGTGATGACGAGCGGGGCGCGGTTGTGAAAGGCGTTGACGACAGCGCCCATCGCGTTGCCCACGCCGCAGGCGCTGTGCAGGTTGACCAGTGCGGGCCGGCCGGTGGCCTGCGCGTAGCCGTCGGCCATTGCCACCGCGACCCCCTCGTGCAAGGCGAGGACGTAGCGGAAGTCGGTGGGGAAGTCACGCAGGAGACCGAGCTCGGTGGAGCCCGGGTTACCGAACACCGTGGTCAGGCCGCGCTCGCGCAGCAGATCCATGGTGACAGCGCGGACGGTCACGCCGCGCCCGCGGTCAGCCGCTCGTACGCCTCGGGGTCGGTGGCGCCCTCGGTGCAGAGCAGCAGCACCCGGCTGTCCGCGCCCAGTCCCATCTCCCGCCGGGCCTCCTGGAGCTGCGCCTCCTGCACGAGGGCCAGCATTCCGGCCAGCCCGCCCGCGCCCGTCTCCCCGGCCACGATCCCGTCGGCGGCCAGCAGCCGCATCGCCTCGGGCACGCGCGCATCGGGGACCGCGACGTAGGCGTCGATCCCGCGCGACACCGCCGGCCACGCGATGAGTGACGGCGTCGCGCAGTTCAGGCCGGCCATGATCGAGTCCTGGGGGTGGTCGAGGGTGACGATCTCGCCCGCGGCGACCGACTCCAGCACGCAGGCCGCCGAGGTCGGCTCCACCCCGATCAAGCGCGGCCGCTCGCCCACCGGCTCCGCAGACCAGTAGTGGCGCACCACCGCCGCGGCCAGGGCGCCCACCCCGATCGGCACCGCGACCACATCAGGCGCCAGGCGCCCTCCAAGCTGCTCGGCGATCTCCTCGAACACCGTCGCGTAGCCCTCGATGACCCACGCCGGCACCTCCTCATACCCCTCCCAGGAGGTGTCGGAGATGACCAGGCAGCGGTCCGACGCGTCCTGCGCGGAGCGGGCGATGGCGTCGTCGTAGCCGCCGTCGACCACGGTCACGGTCGCGCCCTCCCCCTCGATGGCCGCGATGCGTGCGCTGACCATGTTGGCCGGCACGTAGATCGCGGCGTCGAGCCCGAGCAGCGCCGCCATGTGGGCGACGGCCCGGCCGTGGTTGCCGTCGGTGGCGGCGGCCAGCGACAGCGGCCGTAGTGGGGCGACCGCCTCGCGCAGCGCGGCAACGGTCGGCACCTGCTCCCGCGACAGGCCCAGCCGCGACAGCAGGGCCCGGTACACCGCCCACGACGCGCCCAGCACCTTGAACGAGGGCAGTCCCAGGCGCGCGGACTCGTCCTTGACCAGCACTTCGGCGACCCCGAGGGCCCGCGCCGACGCGGGCGCCGGGCGCAGCGCCGTGGGCGCGTAGCCCGGCATGCTGGCGTGAAACGCCCGGGGATCGGCCGCGGCCGCGAGGTCGAGGGACTCCGCTGGACGTGGCTGCACCAGGGCCACCGCGGGCCCGTCGGCGGCGACGGCGCTCACGCGTCCTGCTCCCGGGGACCGGGAACGGAGTTGTCGCGGCCGGCGCGCATCGCCGCCAGCACGCGCTCGGGGGTCATCGGCAACCGCAGCATCCGGACCCCGATCGCGTTGTGGACGGCGCTGGCCAGCGCCGGGCCGCAGGGGCCGATGGGGGGCTCGCCGATTCCGCGCGCGCCGAACGGGCCCTTGCCGAGGTACAGCTCCAGGCCGATCGCCTTCAGATCGGGGAGGTCCAGCGACGTCGGGATGAGGTAGTTGGCAAAGAGCGTGGAGTGCAGCACCCCGCCCTCGGTCTCCATCTCCTCGCTCATCGCGTACCCGATCCCCTGGGCGGCGGCGCCCTGGATCTGGCCCTCGACGCGCTGCAGGTCGATCGCGCGGCCCACGTCGTGGACGGCGACGTACTTGAGGATCTTGACCTCGCCGGTGCGCTCGTCGACCTCCACGTCGGCGGCGTGGCAGCCGTGGGTGTAGTCGGGGTAGGTCTGGCCCTGCCCAGTCTCCGGATCGAACTCACCGGCCTGGGCGGTGAACGTCTCATGGCAATAGGGCATGACATCGCGGCTCTCCGCCGTGCGCGACAGCTCGGACATGGTCACCGCGCGCGCCCGGTCTCCGAGCACCCCGACCAGGTTGTTGGCCCACTCGAGCTCGGACTCCTCGCAGCCGAGCAGATCGCTGGCCACCGGTGCGAGCTTGGCGCGCAGCGCCGTGGCGACCTTCACGGTGGCGTTGCCTGACATGTACAGCTGCCGGGTGGCGAAGGTGCCTCCGGTGAGCGGGGTGAGATGGCTGTCACCGATGTGCACACTGGTGCGGTCCACGGTGACGCCGAGGATCTCGCCCGCGATGTTGGCCAGCGAGGCCGTCTGCCCGGCGCCGAGGTCGGTGACGCCGGCGCGGATGACCATCGTCCCGTCCTGCTCGAGGCCGATCCAGGCCGAGGCGCGGTCGGCGAAGAACATCGACCGGCCGTAGGGCTGCATGCTGCAGGCAAAGCCACGCCCGACCCGGCCGCCGCTGGTCGGCTCTGACAGCTCGCCGAGCTCCTGGAGCGCCCGATGCATGCACTCGCGTGTGCCGCACTGGGTCTCGATCGGCTCCCCCGTCACCCGGATGTCGCCCTGCTGTCGCGAAGTTGCGCTCGCGGACCTCCTCGCGGGTCAGGCCCAGGCGCTCGGCGATGAGATCCATCTGCGACTCGTAGCCGAACACCACCTGCATCGCCCCGAACCCGCGGAAGGCGCTGGTGGGCACGGTGTTGGTGAACACCGCGGTGCTCTGCATCCGGGCATCGGGGCACTTGTACGGGCCAGTCGCGTTGACCCCGCCGGCGAACAAGACCCGCGAGCTGAGCAGGGGATAGGCCCCGGCGTCGCCGAGGATCTTGATGTCCTGGGCCACGATCGTCCCGTCGTTGGTGACGCCGGTGCGGTAGCGCATCCGGAACGGGTGGCGCTTCTGGCGCGCCAGCAGGGAATCCTGGCGCTCCCACACCATGCGCACGGGCCGGCGTGTCTTCCAGACCAGCGCGGCCAGGTAGGGCTCGACGGTCATGTCCTCCTTGCCGCCGAACCCGCCGCCCATGTACGCCGCGATCACTCGCACCCGGCTGTGGGGCAGCCCCAGGATCTCGGCCAGCGCGCGCGCATGCTCGATCACCTGGGTGGAGACACGCAACGTCACCACGCCGTCGGAATCCACCCACCCGACCCCCGACTCAGGCTCGAGATAGGCGTGATCCACACGCGGGGTCTGGTAGGTCTCATCGATGATGTGGTCAGCGCGCTCCATGGCCGCGTCGACATCGCCGATCGACGAGTTGTAGGTGACGTAGGTGTTACCCCCGGGGTGCACGCTGGGCGCGCCCTCGGCGAGCGCCTCGTCGATGGTGAAGACGCCCTCGTCGTCCTCGTACTCGACGTCGACCAGGCCGGCCGCCTCGACCGCCGCCACCATGTTCTCAGCCGCGATGCAGGCCACCGGCTCGCCGTCGTAGCGGATGCGCCGGCCGGCCAGGACCGGCTGCACGGTCTGCTCGATCCCGAGGCCCGACGCCTCCTCGGAGATGGCGTTGTGGGGGATGTCGGCCGCGGTGAGCACCGCCCGCACCCCGGGCACCGCCTGGGCTGCCGAGACATCGATGCTCGCGATCCGCGCGCAGGGGACGCGGGCGCGGACCACCACACCGTGCAGGATCCCCGCGAAGCTCCAGTCGTCGGCGTAGGGGAGGGTGCCCGCAACCTTCTCGACGAAGTCGCGGTGGGGAACCGGGCTGGTGCGGCCGTTGGGCTGGCGCGGGGGTACCGGCCGCGCGGGCGGCGCCTTGACCGGGACGTCGCGAGCGTCGGCGGGCGCCGTGTCCATTCCGGTGTCAGTCGCCATGGTCGTCCTGGAGCCGGAGGTCGCGATAGGCCTCCAGCGCGTCGAGGATCTTCGTGTAACCGGTGCAGCGGCACAGGTTCCCGGCGATCGCGTGACGCAGCTCCTCGCGATCGGCCTCGGGGTGGCGGCCCAGGTACCAGGTGGTGGTGAGCAGCATCCCGGGCGTGCAGAAGCCGCACTGCGAGCCCGCGTGCTCGATGAACATCTCCTGGAGGTCGTTCAGCTCGCCGTCGGGCGCCAGGCCGCGCACGGTGGTGACCTCGCAGCCGTCGGCCTGCACCGCGAACACCAGGCACGCGTTGACGGGCTCGCCGTCGAGCAGGACGGTGCAGGTGCCGCACACGCCCTCCCCGCAGCCGAGCTTCACCTCCGGGCAACCCGCGTCGTCGCGCAGCATCTCCAGCAGGGACAGATTGGCGCGGACCCCGAACTCGGTCGGCCGGCCGTTGACCGTCACGCTGATGAAGTGTCCGCGGGTCGTGCTCATACGCCGACCTCGACGCCGCCGCGGCGGCGCTGGGCATCCTCGGAGGCGCCGCGCAGCGCCCGGGCCACTTGCACGCCGGCCATCTCGCGGCGGTACTCGATGCCGGCGTGCGAGCTCGGCGTCACCTGTGCCTCCGCCGCGATCGTGGCGGCGACCGCCTCGCTGGACTCCTCGTCGATGACGTGGCCGACCAACGCCTGGGCGGCCGCGGACACGTCGACCGGACGGTTGCCGACCGCGCCCAGGACCAGGCGCACGGCGGTGCAGGTATCGCTCGTCGTCGCAGGTGACGATCGCCGCCACGTTGACCATGGCGAAGTCCCCGGGGCGCCGGGCCATCTCGATGAACCAGCAGCCCTGGCCCTCGGTCAGCGTGGGCACCTCGACGCGAGTGATGAGCTCGCCCTCGCCCAGGGAGGTCACCAGCTGCATGATCGGCAGATCGTTGACGGCGATCGTCCGCTCTCCGTCGGGACCGAGCGTGTGGACGGACGCGCCATGCGCGATGAGGACGCACGGCAGCTCGGCCGCCGGCTCGCCATGAGCCAGCGAGCCGCCGATGGTTCCGCGCTGGCGCACGCGGACGTTGCCGATCTGGCGCACCGCCTGGGTGAGCATCGGGGCGTGCTCGGCGACGACGACGGAGTGCTCGAGGTCGACATGGCGGACCAGCGCCGACAGCACGAGCGTCCCGTCATCGAGCTCGATGGTGCGCTCGTCGACGCCGCCGATGTCGACGAGCGCCGAGGGCGCGGCGTAGTGGAGCATCATCATGGGGACCAGGCTCTGGCCCCCGGCGATCACGTGCGCCTCGTCGCCCAGCTGTTGCAGCTGCTCCACCGCCTCGGCCCACGATGATGCGCGTACGTAGTCAAAGGCGGCGGCGTACATCGCTAGGCCACCTGCTCAGACCGTCGCGGGTGCGCCGATCTGATCCAGAACGCACACCAGGGCGGCGTGGTTACTGGTGACCACGGGCACGCCCAGGGCGGCTGCGATCTCCTCTCGCGCGTCGATGGCGCGGAAGTTGGTGCACGACGCGAACAGCAGGTCGATGTCGGAGCCCGCGAAGCATTCGGAGGCGAACTGCGCGATCCGCTCGGGCTCCACCTCGGCGATGGCGAAGTTCTCAGTGATGCCCAGCCCGTGGATGCCGGCGACCTCCAGACCGTCGTCCTCGAGGCTCTGGCGGATCTTGTCGTTGAGGCTGTCGACGTAGGGCGTGATCACGCCCACCCGCCGCCCGCCGGCCTCGCGGATGACCCGGCGCACCGAGGCGGCGACGCTGAACGTCTCGGCCCCGGTCTCGTCCGCGATGCGCTTGATCAGCTCGGCCTCGTACGCGTTGCCGCGCAGGGCCCCGGCGCTCGTGCAGCCGAACACCATCACGTCGGGCCGCGCGGAGCGCAGATCGTTGATGGCGACGGGCAGGTGGTCGTCGAGCATGGCCGACTCGCCCTCGGGAGTGGTCTCCTCCAGGTACATGCGTGCGGTGTGCAGCGTCGCGTCGGCGGGCAGCCGGCGGTAGAAGTCAACCTCGATGACGCTGTTGGAGGAGGGGACGATGAGTCCCACGCGCGTGCTCATCCGCGGCCTCAGTCCGCCGCCGAGCTGGCCAGGGCGGCGCCCAGACCGTCGCCCGAGCCGTTGGAGGCGGCGGGCAGCGGCGGCGGGGGCGGCAGCTCGAGCAGGTTTTGCGGGTTGGTCTTGATCATCCGCTCCACGTCCTCCTCGCTGACCTCGGATTCGTAGACGGACTGCGCGAAGACCCGCAGGCACTCGGCCGGCATCGGGTTGTGGCGCTGGCCGGCGTCACTCATGAGGATGCACTGCGACGGGCCGATCTCCTTGATCGCGTCGACGACGCGAGTGAGCGGGGCGTGGTTCCACATCGGCGACACCGTGCAGTAGCCGAACTCGGCGTAGGCGCCCTGGGCCACGAGGGCCTTGAGGTCCTCGAGCTCGAGCGCCGGAACCTTGAAGAACGGGTGGGTGATCATGATCTTCTCCACCCCGCGCTCGCGGGCGGCGGGCACCAGCTTCTGGATCTCGGGCACCGACAGGTGGCAGGTGGAGAGGATCGCGCCGTACTGGGCGGTGAGCTCGAGGACCTCCATCAGCCCGTCGATCGGCCTGCCGTCGGCGTCAAAGACCTCGATCCCCGTGTCCTCGGACTTGGCCACCGTGCTCTTCTGCTTGTCGTAGACGCCGGTGGAGCCAAAGGTGCGCGCGTGATTGGCGGCGTCCACCGTCGGCATCCAGACGTGCTTTCCGCCAAGCTGCAGCGCGGACTCGACCGCGGCCGGGTTGATCCCGCCCACGGCGCGGTTGAGCACGATCCCGCCGACGATCTGGATCCCGGGCACCAGCTGCTGGGCCAGATAGGCGCGACTCGTAGTCCGCTCGGAATGGCACTTGAGCGAGATCGCGCGCAGGCCCAGCGACGCCGCGTGACGGGCCACGCCGACATCGTCGGCGATACGCGGGAACAGATCGGGCTCTGAGTGGACGTGGACGTCGATCGCGCCCTTGATGTCGATGAATGGACCGATCATGGGGCTGAAGTCACCTCTCTGAACGTGGCGGTGTTGCTCTGCTCGCCGTCGCGCAGCCAGCGCAGCTCGGCGAGCTCCTGCTCGGTCGGGGCGGCAAGCTCCGCCACCGTGTCGGACACGAGCAGCTCAAAGCCCGTGTTGGCGTGAACGTCGGCCTCGGTGACCCCCGGTTGCAGGGCGTCGAGCCGGAGCCGGCCCGTCGCCTCGTCGAAGCCCAGCAGCGCCAGGTCGGTGATCACCGACACCGGGCGGTTGCGCACCAGGCCCGCGGCCTGGCGCGACTCGGGGCCGCTCAGATACCCGGGGCTGGTGATGAAGTCGACGCGCTCGACGAAGCGTCGCTGCTCGTGGCGGGTCATGATCATCACCTCGCGGCAGCTCGAGACGATGTCGTTGGCCCCGCCCGAGCCGGGGAGGCGCACCTTGGGGTGGTCGGGGTCGCCGATAAAGCTGGTGTTCACGTTGCCGTACTGGTCAAGCTGCCCGGCCCCGATGAAGCCGTAGTCGTAGCACCCGCGCTGCCCGTAGAGGAACAGCTCGTTGATCGACGTGAGCATGAACGCGTCGTGGGCGGCGCGCATCTCGTTGGTGGACACCGGCAGGCGCCCCGGGAGCATCCGGGGTCCGATCGATCCGCCCTCGAGCACGATCGTCAGCGACGGGGCGTGTAGCCGCTTGGCCAGCACGCTGGCCTCCAGCGGGGCTCCGACCCCGGCGAAGATCACACGGCCGTCGCGCAGCAGGCGGCTGCCCGCGATGGTCATGAGCTCGACGGGCGTCGGTTCGGCCACTGCGCTCATGCCGGCACCAACTCCCGTGCGCGGCGGCGCTGCTCGAGCAGAGCCGAGGCGCCGACCGTGTCCAGGAAGCCGGCGAAGCTCCCCGCCCGCTCCACGACCTCGGCCAGGTAGGCCTCAACGCCCGCCACCCCATCGGCGGCGACCTGCTCGGAGTAGGCGTCGAAGTGGGCGAAGTCGGCCTCATAGCGGCCGTGGCACTCGTGGGGGTAGGAGCCGAAGGGCACCTCGATGACGGCGTCGACGACGAAGCCCGGGATCTGGGTGCGATCGTTGTGGCGGACGATCGTCTCCGCGGGCACGACCTCTTCGGCGGTCACGATCACCGTCTTGGCCGCCCGCGCCAGCTCGACGTCCATGTACGCCGGCCCCTCGATCTGGGCGTTGCCGGCGGCGTCGACCGTGTGGACGTGGATCAGGGCCACGTCGGGCACGAGCGCCGGGACGGCGACGAGCAGCTGATCGGTGAACGGGCAGCGCATCTCCTGAGCCGGCAGGCGCTCGAGCAGGTCAGAGCCCAGCAGCGACGCGGTGGGCAGGAACGGCATGCCCATCGAGGCGGCCATGAGCCGCAGCCCGAAGCTGAGGTGGCTCCACTCCTCATACACCGAGGGGTCGCGCTCGACGTACTCCCGAAACACCTTGGGGATTCCCCAGCGCAGCCCGATCCCCACCCAGCTCGAGATGAGCTTGGTGGCGGCGCCGGTGGCGAGGAACAGCTCGGACTCGTAACACATGAGGTTGCGCCCCAGGGTGAGGCCGCGCCGCTGCGCGCGCAGCAGCTCGAGCAGCATCGCCCACGGCGTCCGCGAGTAGCAGCAGCCGCCGGCCACCACGGTGTCGCCGTCGCTGACCAGCGCAGCCGCGTCGGCCAGCGTCATGAGCTTGTCGTTGGCGCCGGTCATGACGCGCCGACCGCGATGTCGGAGACCAGCGGCATGACCTCGGCGGCGAAGCGCTCGACCTGCTCGGACTCGTAGTCGCAGGGGACCAGGCAGATGTGCTGCACGCCGGCGGCGGCCTGCTGGGCGATCTGCTCGGCGCACTGCTCCGGGGTGCCGCGGATCGCGGACTCCGCGGTGGACTCGCTCCACGCGGGGAGGTCGAAGTAGTCGTTGATGTACTGGCGGGCGCGGGTGTCGGCGGCCTCGAAGCTGTCGTCGATGCACAGCGTGAGCTGGGCCACGTTGTCCAGAGCATCGGGGTCGCGGCCCGCCTCCTCCGCGTATGCGCGGATGCGCGACCACGCGGTGCTGAACGCCTCGGGCTCATAGAAGTAGGTGAGCCAGCCGTCCGAGCGCTCGGCGACACGCTTGAGCACCTTGTCCACGTAGCCGCCGACCAGCAGCCGCGGCCGCTCCCGGGGCGAGGGCTTGGGCAGCATCAGAGCGTTGCGGAAGGGGACTCCGCGGGCCTCGCCGGTGACACGCTCGCCGGTCCAGAACTGCTTCATCAGCTCGAGGTTCTCCTCAAAGATCTTCCCGCGCTGCTTGAACGGGACCCCGCACGCGTCGAACTCGCGCTCATACCAGCCCACCGCCATACCCAGGGTGAGGCGTCCGTTCGACACGAGCTCCAGCGTCGCGGCGGTCTTGGCCAGCACGGCGGCGCTGCGCAGCGGCAGCACGAGGATGCCCGTGCCCAGCTCGACCTTCTCGGTCTCGCGCGCCAGGACCGTGAGTGTGGTCAGTGACTCCAGGAACGGGAAGGGGCGCCCGGTGCCCAGGAACATGTGGTCCCACGCCCACAGCGAGTCGTAGCCGAGCTCCTCGGCGCGCTGCGCGTAGGCCACGATCGCGTCGAGGTCGGGCACCCGCGGCGCCGGGGTGAAGTTCTCGACGGCCAGCCCGAACTTCAGCGCCGTCATTTGGCGAGCGCCTTCTTCAGGACCGTGCGGCCGTGCTCGATGTGCTTGCGCATCCGCTCCTCCACCAGTTCGGGGTCGCCCGCCTTGAGCGCGTCGAGAATCTGGAGGTGCTCGTCCAAAAAGCGCCGGGGCACCTCGGTGGTGTAGACCCGCTCAGACAGCTCGAGCTGCAGCCGCGTCCAGTAGCCGCGCAGCACGCTGAGCAGCTCGCTGCCCGAGGCCTCGTAGATGGTGAGGTGAAACTCGGCGTCGAGCTGCCCGGCCTCCCGGGCCTCGGCGGCGTCCAGCGCCTCGACGAACCGGGCCAGCACATCCTCGACCGAGGCCAGCACCTCGGGTGTCATGCGCTCGGCGCCCAGCCGGGCCAGGTGCGGCTCCAGCACCAGGCGCACCTCGTAGAGCAGCTTGGCCTCGTCGGCGGTGAGGCGGTAGGTGACGAAGGTGCCGCGGCTGCGGTAGGTGATGACCAGGCCCTCCCCCTCGAGCATGCGCAGCCCCTCGCGTACGGGGGTGCGGCTCACCCCGGTCCGCTCCATGACGATCGCCTCGGTGAGACGCGCGCCCGCGGCCTGGCGCCCGGTGAGGATGTCCTCGCGGATGACCCGGCAGACGTGCTCGGCCAGCGAGGGTGGGCGTTCAGGGGGCGCGTCGGAGTCGCCGTCGCGGCGGCGCAACCCGTACCGGTCCGAGCGCCGCGCAGTACGGCCTTTGGAGATGGACATGAAGCGGCCTTTCGAGGAGTCGGCGCAACGGGTCTGTTCAGTGTGCAGTGTATACAAACGCAACCCCTGTCCGCTCAGAGATCCTCGATCAATGCGAACCCGACGGTGTCGAAGCTCGTCATCCGCTCGAGCACGCCCTGGGCGCCGTCCAGGCCGGTGCGCTCGGTGACCAGCCCGGCTGGGTCCAGGCGCTTCTCGCCCACGAGGCTCAGCAGCGCCGGCAGGTGGACGTGCGGGTTGCCCACGCTGCCCACGATCGTGAGCTCGGCCTCGATGAGCTCGTCGAGCGGGATGCCGACGATGCCCTGCTCGGCCTTGCTGGTCAGGCCCACCTGCACCAGGCGCCCGCCCTTGCGCAGGCTCATGATCGCGGCGTGCACGAGCGATGCCGTGCCCAGCCCGCCGAGCGCGACATCGGCGCCGCCGCTGGTGGCCTCCTTGATCGCGCTCGACGACGTCGGTGCTCCGGGCGTTGATGGTCAGCGCGGCGCCCTGGCTCCGGGCCGCCTCGAGCTTGCGGTCGTCGATGTCGACGGCGATCACCGCTGCGCCGGTGGCCGCGCCGATCTGGACCGCGGACAGTCCGATCCCGCCCACGCCGTGGACCGCCAGCCACTCGCCGGCGCGCAACCGAGCCTGGTGTTGCACCGCGTGCCAGGCGGTCATGAACCGGCAGCCGAGCGCGGCGGCCGCATCGTAGGAGACCGACTCGGGCAGCGGCACGCAGTTCAGGTCGGCGTTGACCACGCGCACGTACTGTGCGTAGCCGCCGTCGTGGGTCATGCCCAGGAACTCCATGGCGTCGCACAGGTTGGTGCGGCCCTGACGGCAGTAGCCGCACTTCCCGCAGGCCTCGTGGAAGGGCACGGCCACGCGGTCGCCGACGCGGATCGCGGTGACCTCGTTGCCCACCTCCACGACGTCGCCCGCGAACTCGTGCCCCATCGTGATCGGCAGCGGGGGCGCCAGCCCCACCCAGGACCAGTCGCCCTGCCAGGTGTGCCAGTCGGTGCGGCAGATGCCCTCGACCTCGACCTTGACGATCGCCTCCCGCGGCCCGGGGTGCGGGTCGGGCACGTCGTCGATCACAAGGGGTTGGGCGATCTCCACCAGCCGGGCAGCTTTCAACTCGTCCTCCTCGCGGTCGCGCACTCAGAGCGGCGGCGAGAGGCCCTACCGGGCCCGGTCACCGCTGGTTTGTGCAGTGTATACGTTTGGGTGGGTGGGGGCCGGATCGGCGTGGTCGCGGGTATCGGCGAACGTCAACTGCCGCTATCGAGGGCGGGCTGGGCGGTGGGGCGGCCACCCGCGAACCAACGGGCCAGGTCGTGGGAGAAACTGCTTGCTCCTGAATCAAATTCGCCCACGACCCCTCCCGCGGATCCCCAACACGCTCAGTCGCGGGCGGCCTCCACCAGCGCCCGGGCCAGCTCGGCCGGCCGAGTGAACATCACCTCGTGGCTGCCGCCCATCTCCACCAGCTTGAACGTCCCCAGCCGCGACGACATCAACGGGTGCCACGTCCCCGGCGGCAGCGCGAGGTCGTCGGCCACCGCGATAAAGCTGCGCGGCAACTCGCCCCGGTGAAACTCCGCCAAATCCAATTTCTCCGCCCAGGGCGAGAAGGGCTGGGGCACGAGCCGCTCCCACACTGTGCGCGCGGCCGCGGGCGACGCGTCCTGGATGAACAGGTCGCGGAAGATCTCCCATTGGCAGGCCACGGTGTTGTCCGGGCTCGATGCCGCCGCGGCGGCGAAGGCATCGGTCTGGTCCTGGGGGAAGTTGTCGTTGACGCTGTGGCCGTCCTCGACGACGAACGCGGTGTGGAACACCAGGCGCGCCAGCCGCTCGGGGATCTCCTGCGAGACGCGGCTCACCACCGATCCGCCGAAGCTGTGGCCCACCAGCACCACGTCGCGCAGGTCGCGCCCCTCGATGAAGTCGACCACCGACCGCACGTAGTCCTGGTGGCGGATCCCGGCGCGCGACGCGCCCGGGTGATGGCCGGGATATGTCGGCGCGGACGCCTCGTGGCCGAGTTCGCGCAGGCACCACGCGGTCGGCTCCCACGCCCAGCCGCCGTGCCACGAGCCGTGCAGGAGCACGAACGTCTCAGCCATCGTCACCTCCGCTGATGAATCGCTCCAGCACGTTCTGAGTGATCCGGGAGACGTTGTTGTCATAGCCCGCGTGCGACAGGGCGCCTGACCAGGCGATCGAGGATGTTGCGAACACCGCCCCGCCGCCGGGAGCCTCGAAATAGGTGAGATCCGCGCGCACGTTGGGATGCTCGGTGCCGCCCACGCCGTCGAACATGAAGTCGATCTCCTCGGGGACCACCTTGTAGGAGTCGTTCTGGTTCTGCGCCGAGGCCACGAGGTAGGTGTGCGGCGGCGTGCCGAGCGACACGTCGGCCCGGTCGATCTCCTGACCGGCGGCGCCGCCGCCGACCAGGCCGAAGTCGCCGATCGGCTCCCCGGGGGTCACGCCGTCGAACATCCAGGCCATCTCGGGCCGTTCGCCGTCGGGCATGCGGTGGTAGTGAAACGAGCCGGCGTAGCCCTCGGAGGTGAAGCCGGTCCCGAACAGCTTCTGCGGCGGGCGGCCGCGGTTGCGCCAGATCCCGCCCTTCTCGCCGGTGGTGCTGTGCGAGGTCTCCCCCGGGGCCGCCTGCCACGCGCGGACGCCGTTCTCTCCGCGGCGCACCTCCATGATCCAGGGCTTCTCCGCCGAGTAGCTGACCACCCAGTAGAAGCCGTTGCCGCCCATCGACATGACGTGGCCGCCGGTGCTGACGTAGTGCTCGTACGCGTTGAGCATCTGCTCGGAGGCGTACTCAGGGTGCGAGCCGGTGATCACCGCGCGGTAGGGGCGGAGCGCCGCGACCCCTTCCCGGTGCAGGTCCTCGTCGGTGAGCACGTCGTAGGGCGTCCCGCGCGACTCGAGCCAGTCGACGAGGTACAGGTCAGACGGGAACTGCCACGTGCCCAGGAAGCTGAACCGATGGCGGGGGCGCATGTTGACGATCGGCCGGCGACGGGAGCTGAAGGCCACGCCGCTGCCGTCGTTGTGCAGTTCGTACATCGAGAGCCCCAACTCCGGGTGCTCCATCAGCAGCAGATCCAGCGGCTGAAGCGCGGGAGTGTGCCCGACGATCGCCTGGCCCATCGGCGCCGCCGTGGCGAGGTGCTCATTGCCGTAGGCCATGTAGCTCGCGGTCGGCATGACGAGCGCCACGGGGCTCTCCCGCCCCGGCGCGGCGCGCACGAAGAACGGCGTGTGGTCCTCGAACCCGTCCACGCGCAGTCGCAGCGCGTACACCCCCGACGCGAGCTCATCGGGCACACGCAGCGCACACGTCGCCTCCCACCCGACGTCGTCGATGTCGTCGTCGTGGAAGTGGACGGCGCCGTAGAGCTCCGGGGCTTGGCGCCACTCGTAGCAGGACCCATCCCAGTTGTGGGCGGTCACCGCCCGCGTGGGGTGGTTGACCAGGCGGCCGTCGGGCACGCCGCGAACGGCCGAGGAGACGACACTGGTGTCGATGTGGCGCGTCAGGTCCCACCACGCGCGCAGCCGATCGGCGACCGCGGGCCGCGCTGCGCTCCCTGCCAGGGCCGCGATCTGCCCGTTGCCGAGAGGACCCGCGTAGACGCAGGGGAGGGCAAGCTTGCCGTTGTAGGCGCCGCGCACGATCCGCCCATCGGAGGCGTCGAATGCTCCGAGCAGCAGGTCGACGTCGGGGACCGCCGGCGCGTCGCCCGTGCTGACCTCCGCGGTCCCGGGCGTGACCTGCGTTACCGGGCCGAACCGTGAGTTGTAGGAGTTCACCACCGGTACGGCGCGGATGCCCAGCGCGCGTCGGGCGGGATCCCACGAAGCGCAGACGAGGTACCAGACGCCGTCCAGCAGCGACTCGGAGAGGGCCACGCGGGCACCGGTGGTCCAGAACGCGGCACGGAGCCCCGGCTCCAGGACCAGCGCCATACCGGTGTCCGTCGCGGCGTCCCACGCGGAGAGCAGCGGCTGCACGCCGGGGTCGGCGCGGGGCTGCACCATCGCGCAGAAGCTGATGCCGGTCTCCGCCGCCCCGGCGAGGATCGAGCCCGCGCCCGGGATGCGCGCATACGAGCCGTGGTGGGTGGGCTGGTCGTGCAGCGGGTGGGTGCCGTCGACCGTCGAGGGCACCTCCACCTCGCGAAAGCCCGGCCCGCCCGCCTGGGTGTCGCCGTGGATCAGCCTCACCAACTGGGCGTCGACCGTCTCGGCGCCGGCGCCGCTGACATGGAATCGCACGGTCTCTCCGGGCCGGACGCACAGCTCGTCCGGGTAACCCAGGGCCCAGGCGTCAAAGCGCGTCATCAGTCGTCGAGCCGCAGGCCGAAGACATCTGCGAGGCGCTGCCGGAACACGGCGTCCATCGCCTCCCCCTCGGTGGCAAACGGCCCCAGGATCCGGTTGGCCGCCACCGCCGGGAAGCCCACGAGCCGCGAGACGAACCAGTGATCGGCGCCGTCGTGCTCGGTGATGAGCTTGCCGTCGATGGGCAGTGCCCCGAAGTAGTTGAGAAGCCGCTGCAGCGGCTCGCTGTGCTGCGCCAGAGGGGTGCGCCGGTGTTCGGCGATGAGCTCGGGGGTGATCAGCGGGCGCAGCGAGGCGCGCATCTTTGCGTGGAACGTCTCGCCGACGACGGCGTCCAGCGCTTCCTGCGAATCGACAGGCATCCCTCTCCGATCCCTCCGGCGACGGCCCGGCGGTCCTCGCACCGGGCGCATAGAGTATACAATCGCCGCGGGAAGAGCCGGGACCTACAGAGGGGATAGCGATGTCGACCATTGCCGCCACGACCACGGCCGAGCAGCTCATCGAGCGCGACCGGCAGCTCCTCATCCATCCCTACCTTCCCGGCGCCACCGAGGAGCGGGTGGTCATGACCGAGGGCGCGGGCTGCCGGCTCAAGGACGTCGAGGGCCGGGAGTACCTCGACGCCACCGGCGGACTGTGGCTGGCCCAGATCGGTCACGGCCGCGGGGAGATCGCCGAGGTGGCGGCCGAGCAGATGCGACGCCTCGAGTACTTCACGAGCTTCTGGGAGTTCTCCAATGACCGCGCCATCGAGCTCGCTGGCCGCCTGGTCGAGCTCGCGCCGGAGTCGCTGAGCCGCGTGTATTTCACCAGCGGCGGCTCGGAGTCCAACGAGGCCGCGCTGCGCATGGCGCGCTACTTCCACAGCCGCCGCGGACATGAGGGCCGTGACTGGATCCTCGCGCGGCGCAGCGCCTACCACGGGATCGGGTACGGATCGGGCTCGGCCAGCGGGCTGCCCATCTACCACGAGGGGTTCGGGCCGATGCTGCCTCACGTCCGGCACCTCACTCCGCCCTGGCCCTACCGAAGCGAGCTGTTCGACGGCCGCGACGCAACGGACTTCTGCCTCGACGAGCTCGAACGCACGATCTCGGAGCTCGGCGGCGACCGCATCGCGGCAATGATCGGCGAGCCGATCATGGGCGTGGGCGGGATGCTGGTGCCCCCCGACGACTACTGGCCGCGCGTGCGCGAGCTGCTGAGCGCCCACGGGATCCTGCTCATCTTCGACGAGGTCGTGACCGCCTTTGGCCGGACGGGCAGCTGGTTCGGCGCCCAGCACTTCGGCGTCGAGCCCGACCTCATCGTCACCGCCAAGGGGATCACCAGCGGCTATGTCCCGCTCGGCGCCGTGCTGGTGTCAGAGCCCGTGGCCGAGGAGCTCGCCCGCGACCACGGCTTCCCCGTCGGCTTCACCTACAACGGCCACCCGACGGCGTGCGCCGTGGCGCTGCGCAACCTGGAGATCATCGAGCGCGAGGGCCTGCTCGATCGGGCTCGCCACGTCGGCGCCTTCCTGCTCGACGAGCTCTCGGCGCTCGAGGAGCTGCCCGTCGTCGGCGAGGTGCGCGGAGTCGGCATGATGCTCGGCATCGAGCTGGTCACAGACAAGCAGACGCGCACACCGATCTCGATGCACGCGGCGCCGCACGACGTCATCCGGCGCGAGACCGGCGTTCTCGTGCGCGATTGCGCCCACACGCTCGTGCTCTCCCCGCCGCTGGTGATGTCCGAGGCCGAGGCCGGCGAGGTGGTGGCCGCCGTGCGCTCCGTGGTCGAGCGACTTGCGCCTGACGGGAGCATCGCGCCCCGATGACCGACGCGACGATTCTGCCCGCTCGCCACGGGACCGCCGTGCCCCTCGCCGCCGGTGAGCGCCTGCAGATCGTCAACCGTGATGGCGGCCAGGTGGTGGACTGGTGGGCGCTCGCCCATCCGCGAGACGACGACGGCGACGAGTACGCCTCGATGGAGCACACCCGCGCCGCGCTGCGCCGCCTCGTGCCCCGCGTCGGCGACGCCATCTACAGCACGCGCCGCCGCCCGCTCGTCACCCTGGTCCAGGACACCAGCCCCGGGGTGCACGACACGCTCATCGCCGCGTGTGACCCCGAGCGTTACCGGCTGCTCGGCGGGGCGCCGGACCACCGCAGCTGCGCCCAGAACTTCGCCGAGGCGATCGCCGAGTACGGGCGTTCCCTCCCGCGGGCCCCGGCGCCGCTGAACCTCTTCATGGCCATCCCGTGGTCTGAGGACGGTGAGCTTACGTTCGCGCCCTCGCCCGCGGCCGCCGGCGACAGCGTCACCTTCGAGGCGGCGATCGACGTGCTGGTGGTCGTCTCGGCGTGCCCGATGGACCTCAACCCCATCAACGCGACGATGGGGGACATCGGCCTAGTAAAACTATAAGTTTACTTGTCGCGGGGGGGCCCCGGAGACGCTGGGGCGCCTAGAGCGCGCCGGCGGCGCCGAGCACCGCCTCCAGCTGAGCGACGCCCACCTCCAACGACCGTAGGTCAATGCGCTCGTGGATCGTGTGCATGCCCTCGCCGTTGGCGCAGCCGATCCCCACCGCCGGGATGCCCAGCACCGCCGCCGCGTTGGCATCGGTCGACCCGGCTCCGAACGCGGCGTCGAGCCCGAGCGGCCGGCGCGCCTTCAGCACGGCGCGCACCAACGGGTGATGGGCGCTGATCTGACCCGCGCCGCGGCGGCCCACGATCTCGCACTCAAGGGCCAGCGGCGGCGTCACCGTGAGCGCGCCCAGGCGGGCCTCGAACGCGGAGAGCACGGCATCGTCGAGGGAGCGCAGCTCCACGAACATCTCGGCCGCCGAGGCGATCGCGTTGACCGCCCCGCCCCCGGACATGCGCCCGACGTTCACGCCCTCGGCCAGCAGGTCGTTGCCGAGCCCGATGAGTGCGTGCAGCGCGCTGGGCGTCCCGCGGTCGCGCCACGAGTGGCCGCCCGGCCCCGTCACCGCCAGCCGGGCCCGCACGCTGCCGACGTGCTCGATGACCACGTGGTCAAGGCCATGGCCCTCGACGGCGATCACCCGTACGGGCGCGAGGTCCGCGCATGCCTGGCGCGCGCCGCGCAGGTTGCCCAGGCCCTCCTCGCCGACGGTGAACGCCACCACCAGTCCGTCCGGCGGCGCGATGCGCTCGAGCGCCCACACCGTGGCCATCACGGCGGTGGCGTTGTCGCCCACGCCGGGGCCGACCAGGAAGTCCCCGTCGCGCTCGAAGCGCAACTCGGTGTCGGCGTCGAACACGGTGTCGACGTGCGCCATCACCAGCAGCTCGGGGCGGCCCTCGCCGAAGCTCCACACCAGGTTCCCCGCGGCGTCGCGGCCTCGCGAGCCCGGCGCGCCCTCCAGCCGCTGCTCGAGCCACACCAGCCGCGGCTCCTCGCTGCCGGTGGGGGCGGGGACCGCGGCGAAGGCGGCCAATTCGTCAGCGTCGATCACGCGATCACGGCGGTCGCGTCGATCTCCACCAGCCACTCGGGGCGGGCCAGCGCCTCCACCACCAGCCCGGTCGAGACCGGGTGCACGCCCTTCAGCCACTTGCCGACGACGGTGTAGACCGCCTCGCGGTAGCGGATGTCGGTGAGGTAGATGACGATCTTGCACACCTCCTCCAGCCGCGAGCCCGACTCCTCGAGCAGCCGGGCGATGTTGCTCATCGCCTGCTCGGCCTGCGCCGCCGGGTCGCCGATCCCGACGTTCTCCGCGGTGTCCAGATCCTGGGCGACCTGCCCGCGCAGGAACACGATGTTGCCTGCGACCACGGCCTGGGCCAGGTCGTTGTCGAGCGTCTGCTCGGGATAGGTGTCGCGGGTGTTGAAGGGGCGAATGCGCTTGTGGACCATGCGTGCAGCTCCTCAGACGGTGGCGGGATTGGAAAATCGGTCCCGCCCACCCGCGGAGTGCACCACCTCGCCGCCGATGACCACCTGGGAGACGACGTCCTGACCGGCGGCCAGGCACAGCTCCTCGGGATGGTCGACGGACAGGATCGTGAGGTCACCGCGCTTGCCCGGGTCGAGCGACCCGCGGTCGTCGGCGGCGCTCAGGGCGTAGGCGGCATTCAGAGTCGCCCCCACGATCGCCTCGCCGGGCGTGATGCGAAACCACGGCGCGCCGAGGGCGATCGTGCCAGTCAGGGAGGTGGCGTGGATCGAGGAGCAGTAGTCGGTGGCGATGGCGACGGGCACCCCGGTGTCGATGAACAACCGCGCGTTGGCGCGCCGGTCGGTCATGTAGACGAGCTCGGCTTGGGGCAGCAGCACCGCAACGGTGTCAGTCTGGCCGACGGCGCGAATCTCGTCGTCGGGCGTGTAGGTGAGGTGCTCGGCCGACAGCGCGCCCCCGGCGACGGCCGTCTCCCAGCCCTGCGAGCTCTGCCAGGCGTCGGAATGGGTCCGCGTCAAGATCCCCAGTTCAGCGGAGCGCCGGAGCATCCGAAGCGCCTGCTCGGGGGTGAAGAGCCCCGCCTCGCAGGTGACGTCGTGAAAGTCGGCGAGCCCGTGCGCCACCACCGTCTCCAACATGGCCAGGACGTCGTCGGTGTACGCCTCGGCCTCCATGTCCGCCGGGCACGACATGCGCGCCCAGGAAGGAGATGAACAGGTTCAGCGGCGTCGCCGCGCGGCTGCGAGCCAGCAGCTTCAGCTGGTGGCGCTCGGTCTCCGCGGTCAGCCCGTAGCCGGACTTGACCTCCAACGTGGTCACCCCGCCCGCCAGGATCCGCCGGTAGGCGCCGGCCAGCTGCGCGGTGAGCTGAGCGTCTGACGCCGCCCGGGTGGCCAGGACGCTGGCCCAGATCCCGCCGCCTGCCGCGGCGATCTCGGCGAGGCTGGCCCCGGCCAGGCGCTTGGCGTACTCGGCATGGCGGCTGCCGGCGAACAGCGGGTGCGAATGGCACTCGATCAGGCCCGGGAGCACCGACCGTCCGCTGGCGTCGATCGTGAGCACGTCTGGATCGCCCCAGTCGCGGAGCACTTCTGCGGTCTCGCCGACGGCCACGACGAGCCCGCCGCGGATGGCCACGGCCCCGTCCGCGATGAGGTCCAGCTCGTCCTGCTGCGCGCCGCGACGCGGTTCGCCGCGGTCAGCGATCCGCGCCACCTGCGCGGCATGCACGACGTTGAGGTCGTTCATGCGGCGGCCGCCGCGACGGCACTCGGTCTCCATGCCCGCGTAGCGTCTCACGAGCTCCATTGGGCCCGCGAAGTCGTAGTTGTTGTAGACGGCCAGCAGGTGGGCGAACGCGGGGGACTGCGCGAACAGCTGGAAGGTGAGCCGGTGCCCGGCGTAGTCGGAGTTGAGCAGGTCGCGCGCGAAGGCGAACAGCCGCCGCCGCTGCTCGGCATCGACCTCGCCCACGGCGAGGTACTTCTCCAGCCAGGGCCCCGCCTCGGGGTCACGGAAGGTGGCGGCGCTCGGGGTGACGCAGAGCTGGCCGCCGCACAGGTCGCGGGCGAGGTGCATCATCGCCGGCAGCTGGGTGCAGGCCAGCACGCGGCCGGTGTAGAGCAGCGCCTGGTTGGGCATGAGCAGGCCGCCGGGGCTGGGCTCGCCGAGGTCGATGGCCGCGGTGAGGTGGGCGTGGATGCCCTCGCGGTAGCAGGCCAGCTCAGCCAGCTTCTCGCGCACGCCCTGGTGGGCCTTGACCCCGGTCTGATTGGCGTTCAAAGCCGCCACGCCCACGAGCAGGTCGGCGAAGCGCAGGTGGCGCTGGACGAACGCGAACATGCTGTAGCGGTGCAGCGTCGCGCGGATGAAGGCGGCGGCGCGGGTGTGGCGGTAGAAGAGGACGTTCTCCCACGGGATCTCGACGTTGTCGAAGACGATCATGGTGTCGATCTCGTCGAAGCGGCCCGACAGCGGGTAGTCCTCAGCGGGGCCGCGCTGGGCGAACGAGGAGCGGCAGATGTGCCGGACGCCGGGCGCGCCCATGTCGGCGATGAAGCCGACGGCATAGTCCGAGAGCTCCTGCTGGCCCCAGTCGCCGATCGTCGGCTTGACGAACGCCTGATTGGCGTAGGCCGCCGCGGTCTCGAACTTGGCGCCGCGGACGATGATCCCGTTGTCGGTCTCGCCGGCGACGTGGAGCAGGACGTCGGGGTCCTGGTCCTGGGGGCGCTTGTTGCGCTCGCCCTTGGGGTCGGTGTTGGCCGAGACGTGGAACGGGTCGGCGAGCTCCGCGTGGCGGACGTGGTGACGGATGTGGGCGGAGAACTGCGGGTCGATCTCGTCGAGCACGTCCTGGCCGTCATACAGCGACCACATCTCGCCGACGGTCTCGTCGCCGACGCGGGTGACGATGCCGGCGAGGTCGTCGAGCACGCAGTCGACGGCGGCGCGCTTGGCGTGCCAGTCCTCGCGGGTGTGGGGGAGCTTGGCGCCGGTGGGGCAGCGCTCGCCCGTCTCGGCATCCACGTAGGACATGCGCTCGCGCGTGGCCGGATCGTGGGCCATGTCGTAGATACGCGCCCGCGCGTCGACGATGGGGCGGAAGGCGGGATGGGTGGTCACGTCGGAGACGCGCTCGCCGTCGATCCACACCGCGCGTCCGTCGCGAATCGACTCTCTGTACTCGTCGCCCGTTCTGATCATCTGATACGCTTTCCCGTATATCGGTAAATGTTTCCCGGAATTGACAGCCAACCTAGCAGTTCCGAGCCGGCGCGGCAAGCCTGATGGCGCGTCCGCGCACCGACCCCGACCCCGACACCCCCAAGGTCCTGGACAAGGCGCTGCGCGTGCTCGACGCCTTCGGCGAGACCCGGGACCGCTGGAGCGAGGCCGACCTGCGCCGTCACCTGGGGATGCCCTCGAGCAGCCTCAACCGGATCCTGCGCGGCCTCGAGCGCGCCGGCTACGTCCTGCGCGACGAGGCGGGCTCCTATCGCCTGGGAATCGGCGCGGTGCGCCTCGGCGACCGGGCACGCGCCTCGCTGGATCTGCCCGCCATCGTCGATGCTGAGTTGCGGGCGCTGGGGCAGGCCACGGGCGAGCTCGTCCTCTTCGCCGTCGCCGAGCCCGCCCTGGGCACGGCGCTCTACATCGCCGCCGTCGACTCGCCCCAGCGGCTGCGCGTGACCGCCGAGCTGGGCACGCGGATCCCACTCACCGCGGGCGCCACCGCGCGCTCGCTGCTGGCTTTCGCCCCCGAGCCGGTGATCGAGCAGGTTCTCGCGCGCCCGCGCGAGCGGCTGGCCCCGGGGACATTGCTCGACGAGGCGGAGATCCGCGAGCGCCTGGCGCGCATCCGCGCCCACGGATGGGGCATCAGCTGGCAGGAGACGTTCGACGGCGCGTGGGCGGTCGGGGCACCCATCGTCGACGAGGAGGGCCACGCCGTGGCCTCGATCGGGGTGGCGGCGCCGATCAGCCGCCACAGCGAGGCGGCTGAGGCGGCGACCCGGGAGGCGCTGCTGGACGCCGTCGCCAGGGCGGGCGAGCGTCTGCGCCCGCCGGCCGCGACGGAGGCTCGCCCCGCCACCGCACCTGCAAAGCTGCACGCGTGAGCACCGGCCGCCTCATCGTCTGCCCCACGCCGATCGGCAACCTGGAGGACATCACGCTGCGCGTCCTGGCCGCGCTGCGCGAGGCCGATCTCGTCGCCTGCGAGGACACCCGGCGCACCCGGGTCCTGCTCGACCGCTACGGCGTCGGCGCCAAGCTGGTCAGCTACCACGAGCACAACGAGGCCGAGCGCGCCACGGAGCTGGTGGGCAAGATGCGCGACGGCGCCGTGGTGGCGCTGGTGTCCGACGCCGGCATGCCGCTGGTCTCCGACCCCGGCTTTGTCCTCGTGCGCGCGTGCGTGGCGGCCGGTCTCGCCGTGGAGGTGCTGCCGGGACCTTCGGCGGCGCTCAGCGCGCTCGTGGCCAGTGCGCTGCCCGCCGAGCGCTGGCAGTTCGTCGGCTTCCTGCCGCGCAAGCGCTCCGAGCTCGAGCGGGTCTTCGCGCAGCCCCAGACCGTGGTCGCGTTCGAGTCCCCGCGCCGGCTCGGCGCGTCGCTGCAGACGCTCGCCGCGGTCGACCCTGACCGCCCGGCCGCCGTCTGTCGCGAGCTGACCAAGCTGCACGAGGAGGTCGTGCGCGGCACCGCCGCCGAGTTGGCGGAGCGCTACGCGCGGCCAGGCGCCCAAGGGCGAGATCGTCCTCGTGGTCGGCCCGGCGCCCGAGCAGGCGCCTGGGATCGACGCGCCGCTGGCCGCCCTGCGCCGCCTCGTCGAGTCCGGCGCCAAGCCGCGTCCGGCGGCCGGCGTCGTGGCCGAGCTCACCGGCGTGAGCGCCAACGCGCTCTACCGGGCGCTCACCAAGAGCTGAATCAGCGCTCGACGAAGTAGCTGCCCGAGCCCTGGCCGCTGGAGAAGTAGCGGCTGGTCACGGTCTTCTTGCGCGTGAAGAACTCCACCGCGTCGGTGCCGTGGGCGTGCAGGTCGCCGAGGAAGCTGTCCTTCCATCCGGAGAAGGGGAAGAACGCGACGGGGGCGGCGACGCCGATGTTGACGCCGATCATGCCCGCCTCGACCTCGTGGCGGTAGCGCCGCACCGACGCCCCGGACTCGGTGAAGATCGACGTGCCGTTGCCAAAGCGGCTGGCGTTGACGATCTCGATCGCCTGGTCAAGCGACTCGGCGCGGATCACGCACAGCACCGGGCCGAACACCTCCTCCTGGGCGATGTCCATGTCGGGAGTGACGTCGTCGAGCACGGTCGGGCCCAAGAACGCGCCGTCGGGCGCGATGCCCTCACCCGAGACGCCGCGGCCGTCGACCACCAGCGTCGCGCCGCCGTCGACGCCGCGCTGAACCCAGTCGGCGATGCGATCGCGCGCCGCGCAGGAGATGACCGGGCCCGACCTCGCTTGACTCGTCAAGGCCGTCGCCGACGTGCAGCGCCCGGGTCGCCTCGGTGAGCGGGCCCATGAGCTGCTCGTGCGCGTCGCCCACGGTGACCACCACCGAGCCCGCCATGCAGCGCTGGCCGGCCGCGCCGAAGGCCGAGCCGAGGATGCCGTCGACGGTCTTGTCGATGACGGCGTCGGGCATGACCACCATGTGGTTCTTGGCCCCGCCGAGCGCCTGCACCCGCTTGCCGTGCTTGGCCGCGCCCTCGTAGACGAGCCGTGCCACCGGTGCGGATCCGACGAACGAAACGGCGTCGATGCCCGGGTGCTCGAGGATGCCCTCCACGATCTCGCGCCCGCCGTTGACCAGGTTGACCACGCCGGGCGGCAGGCCCAGGCCGTCGAGCTCCTCAAAGGCGATCTGCTGGGTGAGCGGCACCTGCTCAGAGGGCTTGAGCACGAACGTGTTGCCGCAGGCGATGGCAAACGGCAAGAACCAGAACGGGACCATCGCCGGGAAGTTGAAGGGCACGATCGCCGCGCACACCCCGATTGGCTGGCGGATCGTCTCGGCGTCGATGTTGCGCGAGACGTCCTCCAGGATCCGGCCCTGCATCGTCGTCGGGATCGCGCACGCCGCCTCCACCATCTCGATCATGCGCGCCACCTCGGCGCTGGCGTCAGCGATCGTCTTGCCCATCTCGGTCGTCACTGCGCGCGCCAGCTCATCGTGACGCGCAACGAGGCGCTCGCGCAGCTCAAACAGCTTGCGCGCCCGGGCGATCGTCGACACCGCCCGCCATTCCGGCAGCGCCGCGCGCGCCGCCGCAACGGCCTCATCCAGATCTGCGCGACCTGACAGTGGCACCCTCGCCAGCGTCTCACCGGTCGACGGGTTGGTGACATCCAGCACCTCGGTCGCGGCCTGCGCCGGGGTCCAGCGCCCAGCGATGTAGTTATCCAGAAGACGGGTGGCGGTGGCGGACATGGTGCAAGAGCTCCTACTCGGATTGCGGGCGAGCCGTCCTCACTGTAGACCGCCGTCCTCGCGCGGGATCGACCATCTAGCCTTCGACGAGCGCGATGAGCTTCTACATCACCACCCCGATCTACTACGTCAACGCCCAGCCCCACCTGGGCCACGCGTACACCACGATCGTCGCCGACGTGCTCGCGCGGCACATGCGCCAGCGCGGTCAGGACGTGTTCTTTCTCACCGGCACCGACGAGCACGGCGAGCCGGTCGCCGACGCCGCCCACGCGCAGGGCGTCACCCCCCAGGAACTGGCCGACCGCAACGCCGAGCGCTTCAAGGCGCTGGCGCCGCGCCTGGACGCCTCCAACGACTTCTTCATCCGCACCACCGATGAGGAGCACATGCGCCGCGTCCAGGAGGTGCTCCAGCGGGTGCACGACAACGGGTACACGTACAAGGGGCTGTATGAGGGCTGGTACTGCCCTCGGTGTGCGGACTTCAAGGTCGAGAACGAGATCCTCGACGGCAACCGCTGCCCGATCCACGAGATCGAGCTCGAGCTCCACCAGGAGGAGAACTGGTTCTTCCGGCTCTCGGCATTCCAGGAGCAGCTCGAGCAGCTCTTCGCCGAGCACCCCGACTTCGTGATGCCGTCGGTCCGTTACAACGAGGCGCTGGCCTTCATCACCTCGGGCCTGCAGGACATCTCGCTCAGCCGCCAGCGGTTGCAGTGGGGCGTCCCCGTGCCGTGGGACTCAGACCACGTCTTCTACGTGTGGTTCGACGCGCTGCTCAACTACTACACGGCGCTGGGCTACGCGCGCCCGGGCGAGGACCTCACCGACCGGTTCTGGCCCGCCACCTACCACCTCATCGGCAAGGACATCCTGAAGTTCCACACGGTGTTCTGGCCCGCCATGCTGATGGCGGCACGGCTGCCGATCCCTGAGCACGTCTTCGTCCACGGCTTCCTGCTCGGCGCTGACGGGCGCAAGATGAGCAAGTCGCTGGGCAACGTGCTCGACCCGTTCGAGGTCATCGACGAGTTCGGCATCGACGCGCTGCGCTTCTACCTCATGCGCGACGTCGCCTTCGGCGCCGACGGCACGGTCGGCATGGAGGCGGTCACCGGCCGCTACGAGTCCGAGCTGGCCAACGACTACGGCAACCTCGCCAGCCGCACGATCGCCATGATCCGCCGCTACCGCGAGGGCGTGGTCCCCGAGGCCGGCGTCGACCCCGACCTGGCCCGCGACTTCGACGGGCTGGCCCTGCGCGTCTCAGAGCTCCTGGACCGCGCCGAGGTGACCACGGCACTCGAGCTCATCTGGGAGCGCGTGCGCCGCTGCAACCGCTACGTCGAGGAGCGCGCGCCGTGGCAGCTCGCCAAGGACCCGCGCCTCCGCCGGTGCCCTGGATCAGACCCTGGCATCGCTTGCTGAGGCGGTGAGAGTGCATCAGCGTGCTCCTGACCCCGTACATCCCGGAGAGCACCGCCAAGCTGCTCGAGGCGCTCGGAGCTCCCGAGATCGAGTTCACCGCGGCCGCCTTTGCCGCCACGGGCAACGGCCGGACGGTGGCCGCGTTGGAGCCGCTGTTTCCCAAGCGAGCCGTCCCCCGCGCGCAGTGATCGACAGCCACACCCACCTCGACGTCTGCGAGCCGCCCAACACCGAGCTGGTCGCAGCGGCGACCGAGGCGGGCGTGACGCGCATCCTCACCGTCGGGACCGACGGCGCCTCCTGCCGGGCCGCGCTGCAGGCCGCCGAGGACTTCCCGCAGGTCTACGCCGCGATCGGGCGCCACCCGAACTCGGCGACCGGATTCGATGACGCGGACTTCGCCGAGCTCGAGGCGCTGGCCGCCCACGAGAAGTGCCTGGCCATCGGCGAGACCGGGCTTGACTACTACCGCGACTACGCGCCCGCGTCAGATCAGCGCCGCGCCTTTGAGGCGCAGATCGAGCTCGCCCGGGGCACCGGCAAGCCGCTGGTCATCCACACCCGCGCGGCCGACGATGACACTCTCGCCGTCCTGGCCGAGAAGGGAGACGGACTCCGGGTCATCCTGCACTGCTTCTCGATGGCCGACCGCGTCGAGGAGTGCCTGAGCCACCCCGACTGGTACTTCTCCTTTGCCGGTAACGCGACCTATCCCCGCGCCGAGGCCCTGCGCGAGGCTGCGTTGCGCGTCCCGTCTGACCGGCTGCTGGTCGAGACCGACGCGCCCTACCTGTCGCCTCAGCCGGTGCGCGGCAAGCCCAACCAGCCGGCCAACGTGACCATGACGGCGCAGGCCCTGGCCGTGGAGCGGCGCGTCGAGTACGCCGAGCTCGAGCGTGCGATGCACGCACACCGCCGCGGCGCTGCTGGGATGGTGAGCGCGCGCTCGGCGCGCCAGCGGGAGCTCGGTCAGAACTTCCTGATCGACCGCAACATCCTGGACGTGATCGAGCGGTTGGCGCAGCTGTCGGCCGACGACGTGGTCCTGGAGGTCGGCGGCGGGCCCGGCGTGCTCTCCGTCCGTCTCGCGGAGCGGGTGGGGCAGGGTGGTCACCTGCATGTCGTCGAGGTCGACGAGCGGCTGCGCCCCGGCCTGGAGCGCGAGCTCGCGCCGTTTGCCAACGCGTCGTTGCACATGGGCGACGCCGTCGAGATTGATTTCGCCGCGTTGGAGCCCGCGCCGACCAAGATGGTGGCCAACCTCCCCTATGGGGTGGCGGCGACCGTCATCCTGCGCACCATCGCCGAGCTGCCGGGCGTGGAATCGTGGGTGGTGATGGTCCAGCGCGAGGTGGGGGAGCGGTTCGCCGCGGGGCCGGGGACGTCCGCGTACGGCGTGCCCTCGGTGCTGGCCCAGCTCGCCTGCGAGGTCAAGGTCCTGCGGCCCGTCTCACGCCAGGTGTTTCGCCCGGTGCCCAACGTCGACTCGGTGCTGCTGGGCCTGCGCCGGCGCGGGCCGGCCGCCGATCCGGCGCTGGCGCGGCTGGTGCACGGCGCCTTTGCCCACCGGCGCAAGGCGTTGGCGGGCTCCCTCGCGCTTGCCCGCGCGGCGACGGGGGCTTTGGCGTCGATGTGCGCGAGCGGGCGCGGGCGGCGCTGGTGCAGCTCGGGCATCCGGCGGACGAGCGCGCCGAGCGCCTGGCGCCTGAGGAGTTCCGCGAGCTGGCGGCTCGCCTCGCCACATGACCGTCCTCACGCGCGAGCGCGCGCCCGCCAAGATCAACCTCTGCCTCTACCTCGGGCCGACCCGCGACGACGGGCGCCACGAGCTGGTGACCCTGTTTGACGCGGTCTCGCTGTTCGACGAGCTCGAGGTCGTCGCCGCAGCAGAGGACTCGGTCGTCTGTGAGGGCGTGACCGGGCCCAACCTCGTCTCCGACGCGCTGGGTGCCCTGCGCGGAGCGGGTTGGGCGGCGCCGGCGTTGCGCGTGAGCATCACCAAAAGGATCCCGGTCGCGGCCGGCATGGGCGGTGGCTCGGCCGACGCGGCCGCGCTGCTGCGCCTCGCGCCCCGGCTGGCTCCCACGGATGGAGCGTCGCGCCTGCGGATCGCCGGACGGCTCGGTGCCGATGTTCCCAGCCAGCTGGTACCGGGCCCGTGGCTCGGCGTCGGCGCAGGTCACCGTCTGCTGCCCGCGCCTGAGCTGCCGCCCTACAGCGTCGTGGTGGTCCCGCAGCCGTTCCCGCTCTCGACCGCCGATGTCTACCGCGAGGCGGACCGCCTGGGTCTGTCGCGGTCTGCCGAGGAGCTGGAGATCGTGCGCCACCAGCTCACCCTCGGGTTCTCGGCCGAGCTGATCGTCAACGACCTGGAGCCTGCCGCCCTATCGCTCGCCCCGCGGCTGGGTGAGACGCTGGGCGCGGTCCTCCGCGCCGGTGCCGACAACGCCATCATCTGCGGCTCGGGCCCGACCGTGGTCGGGCTGTTCTGGGGGGCGGATGGCGGTTCACGCGGCGCGCGAGGCGGCGTCGGAGCTGCGCACCGAGCACCCGCTGGTGCTCGCCGTCGATCCGGTTCGCGGAGGGGACGGGGCCCTGGCGCCGAACGAATGAGCGTTCAGAAGCCGCAATTTGCGCCGGATCGGAGCCCTCGACCGCGGTTATGACTACCTTCCGGCACAATCTCGGGTGCGAGACGTGACCAATACCACGATCACATACATCGTCGCCGCCGGCTGCGGGGCGCTCGGCCTCATCGCCTTCGTCATGCTGCTGGTGGTCCCCGCCGTGACCGCCTACCGCCGCCCGGTGGAGCGCGTGGTGGCGGTGATCCTGTCGTTCTATGTGCTGGCCGCCTTCCTCGGTGCCGGCGTGGTGCTTGGCGCGCTGATCATCCTCGAGTGGCCGCGGCTCTTCTGAGCCATATGGGGTGAACGAGTTGGCTGACAGCGCGGAGCGCGGCGGATCCCGCACCCCCGACCTCGGGGCCTTCGCGGCGATCACCGATGCGGTCGAGGCCGGCGCCGGCCTGCCCGAGATCCTGCGCGCCGCGGCCCGCGCGCTGGACGCCAGCCTGATCCTCATCGACCGGACAGCCGCTGTGCTGGCCGTCGCCGCGCGCTCGCCCGCTGACGAACGCTCGCTCATGCGCGACACCGACGACGTGACCACCGTCGAACTGCGCGTCGCCGAGTCGCCGGTGGGCCAGCTGCGGATGCGCACCCGCGAGGGCACCCCCGACGGGGCGGTGCTGCGGTTGGTGACGACGCTGATCGCCTCCGAGGTCGAGCGCGTCCGCGCGCCAGAGCGCGCCTCCGAGGAGGCGGCGACGAGCTTCCAGCGCGCGGTGCTGTCGGGCGCGATCAACGATCGCGACGACCTGGTGGCACGCGGCAAGGAGCTCGGCACCGACCTGTCGGCCGGGGCGAGCGTCGCGGTCGTGCGCGCTCACGCGCGCAGCCCCACCGAGGACGATTGGCGCCGCCGCTTGCTCGCCGTCGCCGCCCGGGGAGGCCGGTCGATCGCCGCGGGCTCGATCGCTGCGCCGACCGAGGTCGACGCGGGCGAGGTGGTCCTGCTCATCCCCGACGCCGACGGCGACACGAGCCGGCGCGTGGCCGCCGCGGTCCTGCGCGAGCTCGAGGCCGGACTGAGCGGGTTTGCCTTTGCGCTCGGGCGCAGCCGCCGGGTCCAGGACCCGCTGGACCTCCAGCGCGCCTTCAACGAGGCGCTGCTCGCGCTCAACGTCGTCGAGGGCGACGCCGAGCGGACCCAGATGGCCTATGAGGAGACCGGGACCTACCAGCTGCTGCTGCCCTACATGAGCGACCCCGCGGAGCTCAAGCGCTTCTACAACGAGACGGTGCGGCCGCTGGTCTCCTACGACGAGCAGTACGAGACCGACCTGCTCGGGACGCTGGCGACGTTCCTGGACTGTGACGCCAACGTCAACGCCACCGCCAGCCGCCTCATCACCCACCGCCACACGATCCGGTATCGCTTCGAGCGCGTGCGCGAGCTCACCGGGCTCGACGTGTCCTCCACCGACGGTCGCGAGAAGCTCTCGCTCGGGCTCAAGGCGATGCGCGTGCTGGGTATCGCGGCGCCGCGCGGGCCGGCCACCGAGCCCGGAGCCGGCGGCGGGCGCGTCCGCCACTAGCGCGCGTCGAGCGCGCGCTGGGTCGCCTGAGCGCAGAGCTCGCCCGCGACGTGCAATGCCTCGATGGTCTGGGTCGCGCGGGCGAGGACGAACGCGCCCTCCAGCGCGGCGATCATCCCGATGACGAGTTGTCGGCTCGTGGCCTCGTCGAGCCCCGCAGCAGTGAAGCGCGGCAGGCCCGCGGCGATCCAGCTTCCAAACACGTCGGCGCAGGCCTCGCGCATGAGGTCCGAGGTGCTGGACACCTCGAGTGAGACGGTTGCGATCGGGCACGCGTCCTCGTACTCGCTGTCCTCCAGGTGCGCGGCGGCGCCCTCGAAGAAGAGCCGCACGGCGCTCACGAGGTCGGGCGCGGGATCGAACACCGCGGGGATGAGCAGCTCATACAGCGCTCCTGACCGCCGGATCGCTGCCGCCCCCAGCTCCTCCTTGCCACCCGGGAAGTGGTGATAGAGCGAACCCAGCGGGGCCTTCGCCGTCCGGACGATCTGGTTGACCCCGGTGGACGCGTACCCCTGCCGGCGCAGCAGGTCCGCGCTCACGTCGATGAAGCGGTCCTTCGTGTCAGTCGCCATTCGCCACCTCCGGCAGCTCCCAACGCCTGGGCCCGCCGCCGCCGTCGGAGGAAGCTCCCCGCGCGACACGCGCCCTTGCGCCACTAGATAGAGCACTCTATTTTAGTCGCTAGAGCGATCTATCTAGGAGCGAACCATGATCCAATCCTGGCTGGCCAAGAAACTGATCACCTTCGTCATGGGGCGCACCCGCGACGGCGACGTCCGCCCGACGCTGCTGCTCGACGCGCCCGACGTCGAGCTCACCTTCCCGGGCCGCAACACCTGGTCGGGGACCTTCCGCGGCAAGGACCAGGTCGCTCGCTGGCTGCATCGGTTCGCCGCCGTCGGGATCCAGATCTTCCCCGACGAGGTGGTGGCCACCGGCTTTCCCTGGCGCACCACCGTGTGCGTGCGTGGTCACGACTACCTGCGCGACGCCGCCGGGACCACCGTCTACGAGAACCGCTACGTGATCTGGGGCCGCATGTCGTGGGGCCGGCTCAAGGCCTACGAGGTCTACGAGGACACCCACAAGGCCGACGCGTTGGACCAGTATCTGGCCCAGAATCGGCCGGAGCTGGCAGTGGCCTGACAACAGCGCTCAAGTTCCCGGTCGCTGAGGTCGATGCGACCGGAACCATGAGGGCACGAATTGGGCGCGCGCTTCCGCGTTCCGCTGACCTGAAGCCTGCCGAGCGCGGGCTGCTGGCGGCTGCCTTCGTCGCGCTCGCCGTTCTGCTCATCGTCGCCGCCGCCAATGCGCTGCTGGGCGCCGGCGGTGACGCGGGTCCGGTGATCCGCGACTGGGCCAGCTGGTCCATCGGCATCCTGGTCGTGTTCATCGTCTGTCTGCGGCCGCTGCGCATCGGCGTCCGGAGGCGCTCCTTCGCCTTCATCGCGGCGGGGGTCACCGCCTACTCGGCGGGCAACGTCCTATGGACCACGTGGCTCTCGCACCTGTCCAGCCCGCCGGTCCCGTCGGTCTGCGACGTGCTGTGGCTGGCCTTCTATCCGCTGGTGGCGGCGGGCATCGTCGGTCTCACCGGCATCCGCGGCCGCAACCGGCCCCCGGCCGGCGTGTGGCTGGACGGCATCGTGGCCGGCGGCGGGCTGGCCGCCATCGGTGCCGCGATCATCGTGCCGACGGTGCTGTCGGGTCACGGCAGCGCCGCGACGCTCGGCATGGACCTCACCTTCCCGACGGGCGACCTGCTCCTCGTCGGGCTCGTCGTGGGGATCGTCGCGCTGCGCGGCTGGCGGATCGACCGCGGCTGGGCCGGCCTGGGCGCCGCGTTCGCGCTGTTCGCCACCGCCGACCTGCTCGACGCCGTCCAGGCCACCGGCACCGCCGGGCGCCCGAGCGCCGTGACCAACCTCACCTACCTGCTCGCCCTTTCGGCGCTCGCCTTCGTCGCCTGGCAGGTCCCGCCCAGCCGGCCGGAACCCAAGTTCGCATCGTGGTCGGTCCTGCTGGTGCCCAGCGGGTTCATGTTCGCCGCGCTGAGCCTGCTCCTCCTCGACCACGTGCACCGACTGGGCGCCCTGCCCTTCAGCCTGGCCACGGTCACGATGCTCGCCGCCATCAGCCGCATGGTGGTGGCGTTCCGCGACGCGCGCGGCCTCGCCGAGGCGCGGCGCCTGGCCGGCACCGATGACCTCACCGCCCTGCCCAACCGGCGTCGCTTCATGGCTCTGGCCGAGGAGGCGATTGCGGCCAGCGAGGCCTCCGGTCGCGGGCTCGCGGTGCTCATGCTCGACCTCGACAACTTCAAGCAGCTCAACGACACGCTCGGCCACCACGCCGGCGACGAGCTGCTGCGCAAGATCGGCCCGCGGCTCACACGCGCGCTGCGCCACATGCACACCGTCGGGCGGCTCGGGGGCGACGAGTTCGCGATCCTCGTCTACCCCGCGACGGGAGAGGCGGCCATCGTCGAGGTCGCCCAGGCGATCCTGGGGGCGCTGCGCGAGCCCTTCACCGTCTCAGAGCTGTCGCTGCGCGTCACCGGCAGCCTCGGGATCGCCACCTTCCCCGACCATGCCCGCGACGCCGCCGAGCTCATGCGCCACGCCGACATCGCGATGTACCAGGCCAAGACCAGCCGGGACCGCTACGACTTCTACGCGCACGAGCGTGACACCCACTCCCTGGAGCGTCTCTCGCTCGCCGCCGAGCTTGCCGCCGCGCTGTCGGGCGACGGGATCGAGGTCCACTACCAGCCCAAGGCCGACGCGCGCACGCGCCGGATCGTCGGCGTCGAGGCGCTCGCGCGCTGGCGCCGCGCCGATGGGCGGCTGGCCCCGCCGTCGGAATTCGTCGGCCCCGCCGAGCACGCCGGGCTGTCGCGGGAGCTGACCCGTCGCGTGGTGGAGCTCGCGCTCGCCCAGGCCCGTCGCTGGCACGACGCCGGCCACGAGCTGCAGATGGCGGTCAACACGACCGTCGCGGACCTGATCGACGTGACCTTCCCCGATGAGATACAGGCCGCGCTGGCTCGCCACGGGGTCCCCGCCGAGGCGCTCGTGCTCGAGGTCACCGAGTCCTCGGTCCTCGCCGACCCGGATCGCATCAGCGCGGTCATGCGGCGGCTGCGCGATCTGGGCGTCGAGTTGTCGCTCGACGACTTCGGGACGGGGTACTCGTCGATGGCGCACCTCAAGGCGCTCCCGGTGGGCGAGCTGAAGATCGACCGCTCGTTCGTGTCGAGGATGTGCAGCGACGCCACGGACGCGGCGATCGTCTACGCCCTCATCCAGCTGGCGCGCAAGCTCGACATCCGGCTCGTCGCCGAGGGCGTCGAGGACCGCTGGACATGGGACGCGCTGCGCGTGCTCGACTGCGACCTGGTCCAGGGCTACCTGATCAGCCGCCCGTTGCCGGCGGCCGAGATCGAGAGCCAGCTGGAGTCCCAGCGCCGTCAGCGCCTGAGCTCGGGCCTGACGCACCGCCACGACCAGCTCAATTCACAGCGCCGCTCGATCGATCGCGCACGCATCGCCGTCTGATGCGAGCGCCCGGGAGGGTGTCGCCCGGTCCATACCCGTGGGCAGTTGCGAAAACTGACCGTTCAGGGAATGCTGAGGATGTGAGCGTCGAGACAGGTGCGCCGCTGCTGCGCGTCGGGTGTGCCGCCCAGTGCGGCCGGCCGCGTGGTGGCGGCCATCTCATTGTCGAGCCCGGCGCGGTGCGATTCGAGTTTCACCCCGCCGGAGTGAGGCTTGGGGCTCCCCGTGTCATCCACGCCCGGCCGCCGGTCATGTTCGTGCGCGCGCGACTTCTCCCGCCGGGGTTCAGCTCGGGTCTGGTCCTGCGCGGCGATGAGGGCACGGTCACCGTCTTTACCTTCTGTGGCCTGCGCGGCCGGGTCCGGCGCGCCCTCGTCGACGCCGAGGTGGCGTTCTTCGAGCGCGCCACGTGGGTGTCAGTCGTGTGGGCGGACGGGGCGGACGAGGGGGTCAAGTAGGATCGCCCGCCATGCCGATCGGCATCATCACCGGCTCCGGGACCCACGCGCTTCCCGGCTTCGCGGATGCCGAACTGGTGCTACATGAGACGCCCTTCGGCACGGTCGAGGTGTCGCGTGGGCGCTTTGCCGGAGCCGACGTTCTCCACGTCTCGCGCCACGGTGCGGGCCACGTGCGGCTCTCGCACCAGGTGCCCCACCGTGCCGACATCCGCGCGCTGCACGACCTCGGCGCCACCGCGGTGATCGGCTGCACCGCCTGCGGCGCGGTGGACCCGAGTCTGGAGCTCGGCTCGCTGGTGGTCTTCGACGACCTGCACTTCCCGTCCAACCGGCTGCCCGACGGGTCGCTCTGCACGTTCTTCGACGCGCCCGGAGATCCGGCTCGCGGCCACTGGATCCTGCACGGCGGGCCGTTCTCCGATGAGGTCCGCGCGGCGCTGCTGGCCGCCGCGGCCCGAGCCGGCCATGAGTTTCGGGACGGTGGGACCTACGGCCACGTCGACGGGCCGCGCTTCAACACGCCGTCGGAGATCGCCCAGCTGGCCGCCTGCGGCGTCGACGCCGTGAGCCAGACCGGCGGGCCCGAGACGGTGCTGTGCGGCGAGCTGGAGCTGCCCTTCGCCCTGATCGGCTTCGTCACCGACTACGCCAACGAGGTGGTGCCGGGCGAGCCGACGCCGGTGGCGACACTGATCGAGCTCATGGGCCAGAGCACCGGGGTCTTCGCCGACGTCCTGGCCCTGGCCGTCAACGGCATGGCCGGCGGGGCTCCGGCGCCGGGCGGCACCATGTACCGCTTCGAGCAGGGCTAGCCCCGGTGGGGGCGCCGCCGGCCCTGCTGGTGATGGAGAGCGCCGCTCGCCCCCGTCCGGAGCTGCGCGAGTTGCTCGGAGCCGAGCGCGCGGCGCGGGTCGAGCGCCTGCTGGTGAGGCGTGCGATCCAGTGGCGCGGGGCTCTGGGGGTGGGGCGGGTGTGGGTTGCCGGTGACGATGAGGCGGTCGCCGAGGCGCTGGCGCGGGTGTTCGCCGAGAGTGGGGGTGACGGGCCGCTGGTGGTCGTGTGGCCCGTCTTGCCGTGCTGGCGCGCCGAGCACGCCTTCGCCGTCCTCGACGACCTCGCGGCCGGGTGCGAGGCGTCGGTCGCTCCGGTGTTTGACCACGGGCTCTACCTGCTGGCTCTGGCGCGCCCGATCCCCGCCGTGCTCGCGCTGCCCGGCGAGACGTGGCACAGCCCCAACGCCACCGGGCTGGTGCTGGCGCCGATCAACGAGACCGGGGCGCAGGTCGGCCTGGTGCGGCCCGAGCGCGCGCTGCGGCGCACCGGCGATGTGCGTGCCGCGCTGGCCGATCCCCTGCTCGATGACGAGCTGCGGGAGCTGCTGGCGGGGTGAGCGCGGTCAGCCGCTGACGGAGTCCAGCAGCTGCAGGAGGTCGTGGGCGGCGAGCTCGACCGCCTTGTGGCGCCATTCGCTGGCCCGGTAGACCGAGGCGATGAGCCCCATCCGATGCACCCGCCGGAAGTCGCCGTAGACGAAGGCATAGCGGGACTTGGTTTCGTCCGTGGCACCCTCGGTGAGCCCGAGATGCCATTGGGCGTACTCCTCCCACGAGTGGTTCTTGAGATACGCGTTCTGGGCCTCGGCGCGCGGCTGGGCCTGGTTCCACTCGCTCGAGAGGACGTACTGGCGCTTGCGGATCAGCTCCTCCGCGTGCGTGACGGCGGCCTCGTTGAGCGCGTACGAGGCCATCGGTCTCGGGCCCGCCGGCTACTGGCGGTAGTTCTCGACGATGCTCTCAGGCCGAACCTGCGCGTCGTCGGGGTTGCCGCCCCCGTCGCGCAGACCCTGACGCTGGCGCAGCAGGTCCCAGCACTGGTCCAGCGACACCTTGATCGCCTCGAGGCGGCGCCGGTCGTCGTCGTTGGCCTGCCCGGAGGACTCGCGGCTCCAGAGCTGGTGCTCCTCGGAGACGAGCTGCTCGATGTGGCCGTGGATCTGGTTGTCGTCCATGGGCGCACACGCTACTCCACCGCGTGGTCCAGGTTCGAGTCTCGGCGGGTCGGATACGCTCTCACCACTGCTCTGCAGGCGTTGGGGAGTGGTGTAACGGCAGCCCGCCAGCCTTTGGAGCTGTGAGGTCCCGGTTCAAATCCGGGCTCCCCAGTTGTAACAAAATCGCTGCAAATTGCGGCTCTTTCCGTCCGGCACACGAACTAATGTTCGTCTCATGCCGTGGCCTCCACCGTTCTCCGAATCTGACCTGCGTGCGGCGATCGCGGACTCAATGACGTGGGCCGCCACGCTTCGCGCGCTCGGCTACGAGGTCAAGGGGGCGAATTACCGAACGGTGCAGCGCTGGGCGAAGCTGTGGGACATCTCCACGGAGCATTTCGACCCCAACGCCGCTCGTCGGCGCGCGATCAGTCGACGGGCCAAGCCGCTCGAGGAGGTGATGGTCGAGAACTCGCCCTACAAGCGCGGGCAGCTGAAGGACCGGCTCTTTGGTGAGGGGCTCAAGCAGCGGGTCTGTGAGATGTGCGGGCAGGGCGAGATGTGGAAAGGCCGGCGTATGTCGTTGGTCCTGGATCACATCAACGGCGTCGCCAACGACCATCGGCTCGAGAACCTGAGGGTCGTGTGCGCCAATTGCGCGGCGACTCTGGAGACGCATTGCGGCCGCAACCTGCCTCGTCAGCGGACCTGTCCGGGCTGCGGCCAGACATTCGCACCGCGGCACATCCGGCATCGCTACTGCTCCCAGGAGTGCTGGGGAACCATCGCGAGCGCTCTCAAGCTCGGAGTTCCGCAGCCGCACCTTCGCCGAGTCGAGCGGCCGTCGTACGCGCAGCTCATGGAGGACGTCCGGTCGATGAGCATGCTGGCCGTCGGGCGCAAATATGGGGTGTCTGACAACGCGGTGCGGAAATGGATTCGCTGGTACGAGCGGGGTTTTGACGGAAAGGGGGAGACAGAAGCGGCGTGAGGTGCATACGATCCTGGTTGTGACCGCGCCCGCCGTCGTCATCCTCGCCGCTGGGCAGGGCACGCGCATGCGCTCGGCCGTCCAGAAGCTGCTGCATCCGCTGTGCGGCCGGCCGATCATCGAGTGGCCGGTGGCGGCCGCGCGGGCGGCCGGGGCCGGCAAGATCGTGGTGGTGGACGGGCCGGAGCGGCGGCTGGAGTCGACGCTCAACGGGTCGGCATCTCTGGCGGTGCAGGAGCAGCCGCTGGGGACCGCCGACGCGGTGCGGGCGGCGATCGACCAGCTGTCCGGCGCCGACACGGTGGTGGTGGTCAACGGGGACGCGCCGCTGATCACGGCCGAGTCGCTGCGGGCGCTGGTGCAGGCGCACGCGGATTCTGGCGCGGCGGCGACGATCGCGACGATGGTGCTGGCCGACCCGAGCGGCTACGGACGGGTGGTGCGCGCCGCCGACGGCACGGTGGAGCGGGTGGTGGAGACGAAGGCGGCCGGGGATGCCACCGAGGCCGAGCTGGCCATCCGGGAGGTCAACACCGGGATGTTCGCCTTCGACGGCGGCGCGCTGGCCGGCGCGCTGGCGGAGGTGCGGGCCGACAACGCCCAGGGCGAGCACTACCTGCCCGACGTGCTGCCGATCATGCGCGCGCACGACCGGATCGTGGGTGCCTACCAGCTCTCAGACCCCGACGAGCTGCTGGGGATCAACGATCGCGTGCAGCTGGCCGAGGTGGCCGCCGTGGCCCAGCGGCAGATCCACGAGCGCCACATGCTCGCCGGGGTCACGATCGTCAACCCGGCGGCGACGGTGATCGACGCGGACGTGACGATCGGCCAGGACAGCGTGATCGCGCCCTTCACCAGCCTGCACGGCACCACCGCCGTCGGCAGCGGGTCCACCGTCGGCCCCAACAGCACGCTCATCGATGCCACGGTGGGGGATGGCGCCAACGTGCTGCACGCCTACGTCACCGACGCGATCATCGGGGACAGGGCGAAGCGTCGGGCCGTTCTCCTACCTGCGGCCCGGCACGGTCCTGCGCGAGGGGTCCAAGGCCGGCACGTTCGTGGAGATCAAGAACTCCGACGTGGGCCGGGGCACGAAGGTGCCCCACCTCTCCTACATCGGCGACGCCGACATCGGGGAGGACACCAACCTGGGCGCCAGCACGATCACCGCCAATTACGACGGGTACCGCAAGCACCGCACGACGATCGGCAGCCGGGTCAAGACGAGCGTCGACACCACGTTCGTGGCGCCGGTGTCCATCGGGGATGACGCCTACACGGCGGCCGGATCGGTCATCACCACCGACGTGCCGGAGGGCGCACTGGGCGTCGCGCGCCCGCGCCAGACCAACATCGACGGATACGCTGAACGTCGCCGCCAGCAAGCCGCCGCCGAATCGAAGGAGGGCCAGTGAGCACCACGGAGTCGTCGGCCCCCCCGCCTACACTGGACGAAGACGAGATGAGCGTCACGGAGACCGCCCCAGTGCCCACCATCCTGCGCCGTGACGCTGACAAGCGACTGATGCTCGTCACCGGGCGCGCCAACCCGGAGCTGGCCGCGCGGATCGCCGACAAGCTCGGTGTCGAGCTCTCGGACGCGACCACCAAGACGTTCGCCAACACCGAGGTGTACTGCCGCTTCAAGGAGTCGGTGCGCGGCGCGGACGTGTTCATCGTCCAGCCGACGTGTGCCAACGAGGCCGCGGGGCTGAGCGCCAACGACGCGCTGATGGAGCTGCTGACGATGGTCGACGCGGCCGTCGGCGGGTCGGCGCACCGCGTGATCGCCGTCACGCCGTGGTACGGCTACTCCCGGCAGGACAAGAAGTCCGCGCCGCGCGAGCCGATCTCGGCCCGGCTGGTGGCCCGGATGCTCGAGGCGGCCGGCATCGACCGGCTCCTCACCATGGACCTGCACTCCGGCCAGATCCAGGGCTTCTTCCAGAAGCCGTGTGACCACATGACGGCGCTGTTCATGCTCACCCAGTACTTCTCAGACCTCAACCTCGAGGACCTCGTGGTGGTGGCCCCCGACGCCGGCCGGGTGAAGCTCAACAAGCAGTTCGCCGCCAAGATCGGCGCGGACCTGGCCATCCTCAACAAGGAGCGCCCGGCCCAGCAGGTCGCGGAGATCAGCTACATCATCGGAGACGTGCGCGACAAGACCGCGCTGATCGTCGATGACATGATCGGCACCGCCGGCACGCTGGCCGCCGCCGCCCAGGCGGTGCGCGACGCCGGCGCGCGGCAGGTCTACGCGGCCGCCACGCACGGCAACTTCTCCGGCAACGCCTGGCAGAACCTCACTCAGGCGGGCTTCGAGCAGGTGGTGGTGACCGACACCATCCCGCTGCAGCCCGGCGCGCCCGACAACATCCGGGTCCTCTCGTGCGCTGACCTGCTGACCAACTCGATCCGCCAGATCTTCACCGACGGCTCGGTCTCAGACGTCTTCGGCGGCGAGAACCAGCTCTTCTAGCCCGCCACCGTGGCCGCTCTCGACGATCCTGGCGCCAGCCGCCGGGTGCAATCGGAGCGCGCCGCCCGGCTGATGGATCTGCTCGGGCTCTCAGACGACGAGCTGTGCGCGGTGCTCGATGTCGATCCGCTGACGCTGCTCTCGGGCCAACTGGAGCACCGGCCCGAGCTTGCCATCCTGCTCGATCTCCTCGCCGAGGCCGAGGAGCGGGCCGGTCCGGCGCTGCTGCGCCGCTGGGTGCGCGCCGCGGGGCCGCGCGGCCGGCCGATCGACGCTCTGCTCGGGCGTGACTTCGCCGCCTTCGAGGACGCGCTGGGTGAGCTCGCCGAGCGCGGGTTCGTGCTGCGTGGCGGCGGACATGGCTGAGCCCTTCATCTACCGCCTGCGGGTGCGCTACTCGGAGTGCGACCTTCAGGGCGTGCTCTTCAACGCCAACTACCTGGCCTACATTGACCACACCATCACCGAACTGTGGCGGGCGGCCTACGGCGGCTACACGGTGATGCTCGATCGCGGCGCGGACATCGTGGTGGCCGAGGCGAACCTGCGCTTCCGCGCGGCGGCGCGCTTTGACGAGGAGGTCGTCATCGAGGCGGCGGTGACCAACCTCGGGACCACCAGTGTCACCACCACATTCCACTTCCGCCGCGCCACCGGCGAACCGCTGCTCGACGCCGACATCCGCCACGTGTGGATCGACCCCGAGACCCGGGCCAAGACCGCGATGCCCGACTGGGGGCGCGAGGGCCTCGCCCCGTGGTACGTACCGGCCTAGTCGTCGTCGGGCTCGGGCGGCTTCTTGGGCCAGATCCCGATCAGGTGGTGGTAGAACCGCGCGAACGTCCGGTCCACCGCCGCGGCGGTTCCCGCCATCACCCCGGCCTGGAGCGCCTGGGCGGCCACGACCTTGAGCGTGCCGGCCTCGCCGGTGCCCGGCCTGGGCGGCGGCTCCTCGTCGATCTTGGCCCAGATGCTGCGGAAGACCGACTGGCCGAGCTTGCCGGCGATGATCGCGCCGATGATCGCGAAGGGCTTGTAGAGGAGGCGCAGTAGCAACATTGCGCTGAACCCTAATGCACAAGATCGCGGACGCCTCGCCCCGTGGACAGCGTTCCTTCTCCAGATGGCGCTTGTGAACGACCGCGCCGCCTGGGTAAATACACGGCAGACGTAGCCGAGTTGTGAAGGAGGGAACCAGTGCTCGACGAGGATCCAATCCGCGAGGAAGGCGCAGCGGAGGAACTCCTGCGCCGGGCGTTGCTCGACGACAGCTCGGCGGTGACCGTGTCGCTCAAGGTCAGCGGGCTGCCTCTGAGCGAGGCGATGACGGTCATCTTCCATGGCCGCCGGGACCTCGGCACGCTGCAGACCTATGTGGCCTGTGGCAGCCGCGGCGCGGGGGCGACGGTCTCGGCCAACGAGCTTCTGCGCGTGCCCTGCGACCTGGACCTCGCCGACGCCGACGACCGCGCGGAGGCGGAACGGCTCTACGTGGAGCAGGCCACGGCCCTGCGCGACGCGCTCGTGGGCGCAGACACCGTCCTGGACATCTGGCGCGAGCCGCTGAGCAACCTTCTCGGCAGCGGCGTCGCCATCGACCACTCAGTGGCGCTCTCGGTCAGGCTCCCCGCGCACCGGCTCCTGCCCACGGCGCTGGTCGCGGCAGAGTCCCAGGTCGTGGTCACCCCGGTGTGCAGCGCCCGGACCCTGGCCGACGGCCGCCCGCCGATGGGAATCGCGTGCGCCCAGCAGGACCTCAGCCGCGTCTACCCGCTCGCCGATGACCCCGAGCGGTGCGTCGAGGACTTCCTGGAGTTGGCAGCCGAGCACGCGCTGTTGCTGGCCGAGCGTCTTGACCACCAGGAGGCGTCGGTGCAGCGCTTCATGGAGCTCAGCGACTCCTGACGGCGGCGCCGGTGGGGTGCCGTGCGGAGCGCGCGCCCGCCGGCGGACGCGCCGGCCGGGTCGGCTACCGTGGCGCCGATGCGCCGCCGCCCCTGGATCATCGCTGCGATCGTCCTCGGCGTCCTGGTCTTCCTCTTCATCGCGACCCTGCTCACCCGCGCCTTCAACGTGGGCGATGCCGAGAATGCGGCCATCACCAGCCTCGTTCAGGCCGAGGCCCGCGGCGACACCGCTGAGGTCATCTCCCTGATCACGGGCTGTAAGGGCAACGTCGCCTGCCGCGCTCGCGCCACGGCCAACGCCGCCGCGCTGCGCCACCCCGGCCAGGTCTCGATCGCCGAGCTCAACCCCTCGTCGACGTTCTCGGTCGGCTCAACTCTCGGCACCGCGCGGGTGGCCTGGGTGGCGGGCGACTCGCTGCCCCGCGTGCAATGCCTGCGCGTCCGCCACGCGGGCAGCGTGCTTCAGGGCTTCACGATCGAACTGCTGGTGGTCAGCCGGCGGATCGCGAGCGACGCCGACTGCCCCAAGCGGTTCTAGATTGGTGCGGCGTGCGCACCGGGCGGCGAGCGGGCTCGCGCACCGGCCGGCGCTCGTGGCGTGGCCGGCGCTCGCTCAGGCGGCCGTGCTCGCGCAGGCGCACGCGCGCGGGAACCGCGTCGGGCAGCGGGATGCCGCCGCGCGGCGGCTTGGGCGCCTCGGGGGGTCGCTTGGGCCCACGGCCCCAGCCGTCGTCACCCTCGTCGGGCCGGCGCTCGGGTCCGATCGGACTGTCCTTGAGCGCGGGGAACATCAACAACGCGACACAGCCGAGTCCGAGCAGGTGGACCCCGGCGATCCAGAGCATGAGGGCAGCCCCGCTCATGGCGCTAGATTAGCGCACCGTTAGCGTGCCGTGTCCATCATTTCAGGGCATTTCGTGAACGCTCCGACAGGGCCGTTGCGGCCACCGCGCGACTGAACGTTTCGACCACCGCGCGGGCGTTTGCGCCGGATGGCGCTACCATCGAACGCCGCTCATGGCACGCAACGACACCACCGCACTCAACGTCTCAACCCGCGAGCCCGACGGGTCGCGCTCGGCGCGCCGCCTGCGTCGCGCCGGCAACGTTCCCGGCGTCGTCTACGGCGGCGGCGACGAGCCTCTGGCCTTCCAGATCCCCGCCCGCGAGCTGCGCCACGTCCTCGCCGGCGCGGGCGCGGTGCTGGACCTGGCCGTCGGGGGGGCCAAGGCAAGCCCCGTGGTGATCAAGGAGCTGGTCCGCCACCCCATCACCGGCGAGACGGTCCACATCGACCTGCTCCGCGTCCGCCTGGACGTGAAGATCCAGGCCACGGTCGTCCTCGAGCTCACCGGCGCCGAGGACTCCCCCGGGGCCAAGGACGGCGGCGTGCTGGAGCAGATCACCCGCGAGCTCACCATCGAGGCGCTGCCGACCGACATCCCGGACTCGCTGACCCATGATGTGTCGACGATGGAGATCAACGACACGATCACGCTCGAGGCGCTGACACCGCCGGCGACCGTCACGCTGGTCGACGACCCCGAGACGGTGATCGCCACGCTCACCCCGCCCAGGCTCCAGCTCGAGGCCGACGATGAGATCGAGTCCGAGACCGAGGTCGTCGGCGAGGGCGAGGAAGGCGAAGCGGCCGAAGACGGCGAGAGCGCTGCCGACGGCGGCGACGCGGACTCATCCGGCGACTCCGACGCCGAGTAGCACCCGCTCATGCGACTCCCGGGCCGCCGCGGTGGCGGTGGCGGCGGAGCTCCGGTCGACTGGCTGATCGTCGGCCTGGGCAACCCCGGCGCCGAGTACAAGGGCTCGCCGCACAACATCGGCTTCGAGGTCGCCGAGCGGCTCAACCAGCGCTGGGACCTCGGCAAGCCGAAGTCCAGGTACCGAGGCCTGCTCACCGAGGGCCGCACGGGGATCGGGCCCGGCCATCCGAGGGTGGCGGTGCTCATGCCCCAGACCTACATGAACGAGGCCGGCACGTCGGTGGGCCCGGCGCGCGGTGAGCTCAAGGTCGGCCTCGACCACCTGCTCGTCATCCACGACGAGATCGATCTCCCCTTCGGCGACATCCGCACGCGGCTGGGCGGAGGCCTGGCCGGCCACAACGGCCTGAAGTCGCTGAAAGCCTCGCTGGGCAGCGCGGACTTCCGTCGCGTCCGGGTCGGCGTCGGCCGCCCGCCGACCACCGATCCCGATCGCGTCGCCGCCTACGTTCTGGGCAAGTTCAAAGAGCCCAAGGCCGAGGTTGAGGCCCTCATCGACGATGCCGCCGATGCCGCCGAGCGAGTCCTGCAGGAGCCCGAAGAGCGATAGCCCCGGGTGCCTAGACTGAGAAGAGCAGCCGTTGATGCTCTCCTCCCTCCTCGCCCACGCCGATGACGACCCGCAGACCGCCGCGCTCCTGCGCGAAGGCGGCGAGGCGTTCGTCTCCCAGTCGCTGCGGCCCTATCTGGTCTCCGCGCTGCTGGACCGCGACCCCGCGCAACCCGCGATCGTCGTCGCCGGCGACGACCGCGCCGCACGTGATCTCGCCGCCGGGCTGAGGACCTGGCTGGACCCGCGCGTCGTCCGCTACTACCCCAGCCGCGGCGTCAACTACGAGTCGCACCTGGCGCCGCCGCCGCACCTCGTGGGCCTGCGCATCGCCGCGCTCGACGCCCTGCTCGAATGGCAGACCGCGCCCGGCGACGTCGCGCCGGTCGTCGTCGTCAGCGCCGTCGCCCTCTCGGAGAAGGTCCCCGACCCCTCGATGCGCCCGCACGGCTTCGTCCTGCGCACCGGCGAGCTCATCGACCTCGACGAGACCGCCATGGACCTCGTCGCCGCCGGCTATGAGCGCGTCGATCAGGTCGAGGACCGCGGTCAGTTCGCCATCCGCGGCGGCCTGCTCGACGTGTTCCCGGCCACCGAGGACCGGGCGGTCCGCGTCGACCTCTTCGGCGACGAGATCGAGGCCCTGCGGTGGTTCTCCACCTTCACCCAGCGCTCGCTCGACGACGCCGACTGCGTCGAGGTGGCCCCGGCCGCCGAGCTCGCCCTCGAGCACCGCGAGCTGGCCGAGATCGCCGCGCTGGAGGACGCCTCCGAGCGGCCCGACATCACCGAGCTGCTCCCGGTGGAGAACTTCCACTCGTTCCTGGAGCTGACCTCGGCGGACGCGACGGTGCTCGTGTCGCGGGTCCGAGGACGTCGCCCCGGCGCTCGCCGACCACTGGCAGGACGTCACCGCCGCCTTCCACGACGAGGACGCCCACCACCTCTACGTCGCGCCCGACGAGATCGTCGCCCAGCTCGAGGGGCGCGTCCGCATCCGCCTGTCGAGCATCGACCAGGACCAGCCCTTCGCCTTCCGCGCCCAGGCCGCCGACATCGCCGCCCGCGGTCTGAAAGAGGCCGAGCCAGAGCTCGAGAAGCTGGCCCGCTCGGGCTACCGGACCATTCTCACCTTCGCTCGCAAGGGAGAGGGGGAGCGGTTTGCCTACAACCTCGGCCGCCTCAAGACGCGCTGGCTGGGTGAGCACGAGGACGGCGCGGTTCCGCCAGGCCGGTCAGATCACGATGGCCACCGCGCGGCTGCAGAGCGGGTTCATCGCCCCGCAGTTCCACCTCGCCGTCATCCCCGACCACCGCCTCTTCCAGCGCCGCCGCGCCGCCGAGAAGCCAGGCCGGGAGCGCCGCCGGGGGGTCCTGCGCAGCTTCGCCGACCTGCGCACCGGCGACATCGTCGTCCACGAGGACCACGGGATCGCCCGCTTCGCCGGCTTTGACACCAAGACCGTGGCCGGCGTCACCCGCGACTACCTGTACCTCGAGTACGCCGGCTCAGACCGGGTGTTCGTCCCGGTCGACCAGCTGGCCAAGATCAGCCGCTACGTCGGCGCCGGGGGCGCGCATCCGCCGCTGTCCAAGCTCGGCGGGACCCGCTGGGAGACGATCAAGTCCCGGGCGCGCCGCGCCGCCCAGGAGCTCGCCGGCGAGCTGCTCAACCTCTACGCCGAGCGCAAGCGCCGCGAGGGCCATTCCTTCCCGGTCGACTCCGACTGGCAGCGGGAGTTCGAGGACGCCTTCCCCTACAACGAGACGCCCGACCAGCGCGACGCCATCGAGTTCGTCAAGGCCGACATGGAGGCCCCGCGGCCGATGGACCGCCTGATCTGCGGCGACGTCGGCTACGGCAAGACCGAGGTGGCGCTGCGCGCCGCCTTCAAGTCAGCCCAGGACGGCAAGCAGGTCATGGTCCTGGCGCCGACGACGATCCTCGCCCAGCAGCACTTCGGCACCTTCACCGAGCGCCTCAAGGACTATCCGGTGACCATCGAGCACGTGTCGCGCTTTCGCTCTGCCGCCGAGCAGAGGGACACGGTCGCGCGCTTTGCCAAGGGCGAGGTCGACATCCTCATCGGCACCCACCGGCTGCTGAGCCGTGACGTGCGCGCCAAGGACCTGGGGCTGCTCGTCGTCGACGAGGAGCAGCGCTTCGGCGTCAAGCAGAAGGAACTGCTGCGCCAGCTCAAGCTGCGCGTCGACGTCATCGCCATGAGCGCGACGCCGATCCCGCGCACGTTGCAGATGTCGCTGGCCGGCATCCGCGACATCAGCGTGATCGAGACCCCGCCTGAGGGCCGGCGCCCGGTCAAGACCTACGTCGGCGAGTACGACGAGGAGCTCGTGCGCCGCGCGCTCATCCGCGAGAAGGAGCGCCACGGCCAGGCGTTCTTCCTGCACAACCGCGTCGAAACGATCGAGGAGACCGCGGTGCGCCTGCGCGGCTTGTGCCCGGGCATGCGCTTCGAGGTCGCCCATGGGCAGATGGACGAGAGCACGCTGGAGAAGCGGATGCTCAGCTTCCTGCGCGGCGACGCCGACGTGCTGGTGTGCACCAGCATCATCGAATCGGGCATCGACATCCCTCAGGCCAACACGCTGATCGTCGAGCGCTCGGACAACTTCGGCCTCTCGCAGCTCTACCAGATCCGCGGACGCGTGGGCCGGTCGCGCGAGCGGGCCTACGCCTATCTGCTGTACCCGAGCGCCGCGGCCCTGACCCCGGAGGCGGCCCAGCGCCTGAGCGCGCTGAGCGACTACACCGAGCTCGGCGCGGGCTTCAAGATCGCCATGCGCGACCTGGAGCTGCGTGGCGCGGGCAACCTGCTCGGCGACGAGCAGTCCGGCCACGTCGCCGCGCTCGGCTTCGAGCTGTACATGCAGATGCTCGACGAGGCGGTGGCCGCCATGGAGGAGGACGTCGCGTCTGACGAGGAGTGGGAGCCCGTGCGCCTGGACGTCAACGTCGACGCCTACGTGCCGGCCGACTACATCCCCTACGAGCAGGCCAAGGTCGACGTCCACCGCCGCATCGCCGGCGCCCGCGAGGTCGCCGACCTGGCGGCGCTGCGCGACGAGCTCGAGGATCGCTTCGGCGACATCCCGGACCCGCTGCACAACCTCATCGCGCTCCAGCAGGCCCGCATCAAGCTCGGCCAGGCCGGGGCGCGGGCGGTCACCGTGCGCGGCGACCGGCTCGCGGTGACGCCGATCGAGCTGGATTCGGTGCGCGCCAAGAAGATCCGCGCCGAGATCCCCGAGGCGCTGTATGAGTCGGGCAAGTCCCAGCTGTCGGTGCGCGTCCCCAAGGACCCCGCGCAGCGCTTTCCCGCCATCGTGCGCGCCGCCGACGTGCTGCTCTCGGTCACCCGGGAGGCCGAGGCCGAGGCCGCCGCCGCATAGGCGACCTCACCGCCACACTTCACTAATACTTCGACTGGTGCGCCGATGGCTCGCTACTATCGGCCAAGTCAAATGAAGTCTCTACGGTCCATCCTGGCGCTCGGCGCCTTTTTTGTGGCCCTGGCGGTAGCGGTCGCCGGGTGTGGCTCAAGCTCCGGCTCCAGCTCCGGCGTCCCCAGCGACTCCGTGGCCGTGGTGGCCGGCAACCCGATCACCACCAAGGCCTTCAAGCACTGGATGTTCGTCGCGGCGCAGGGCCAGGCGGCACAGTCCCCCGGCTCGCCGGTGATCATCCCCGACCCGCCGAACTACACCCAGTGCATCGCCGATGCCCGCAAGGACATCCCGTCACTGAAGAAGACGGCGGCCAAGACGCTGAAGACCGACTGCAGCCAGCTCTTCACCACGCTCTCGGGCCAGGTCATGGACTTCCTGATCAAGGCCTACTGGTACCAGGCCGACGCTCACAAGCTGGGGATCAAGCTCACCAACGCCCAGGTGACCAAGGCGCTGGACGCGGCCAAGAAGTCGCAGTTCTCCACTGACGCCCAGTTCCAGAGCTTCCTCAAGACCTCGGGCCAGACCGCCCAGGACATCCTGTTCCGTGTCCGCGTCAACCAGATCTTCCAGAAGCTCACCGCCAAGCACCCGTCCACGGTGACCACGGCGGCGATCAACAGCTACTACAACAGCCACAAGTCGCAGTTCGGGACGCCCGAGTCGCGCGACATGGACATCATCCTGACCAAGACGTTGGCTCAGGCCAACGCGGCCAAGGCGGCGATCCAGGGCGGCCAGAGCTGGGCGGCGGTGGCCAAGAAGTACTCGATCGACCCGAGCAAGAGCAAGGGCGGCGTGCTGACCGGCGTCACCGCGGGCCAGCAGGACTCGACCCTCTCCAAGGCGGCGTTCGCGGCGCCTGTGAACAAGGTCATCGGTCCGATCAAGAGCCAGTTCGGCTACTACCTGGTCAAGGTGACCAAGGTCACCCCCGCGACCCAGAAGTCGCTCGCGCAGTCTTCCGCGCTCATCAAGAAGACGCTGCAGAGCCAGCTCACCACCCAGGCGCAGACCGCGGTCGACAACGCCGCCAAGAAGGACTGGCTCAAGAAGACCTCCTGCCTCAAGCTGTACGCGATGGCCGACTGCAACGGCTACAAGGCGCCGAAGACCTCCACCGCAGGAGCCGCCGGTGCGGCCGGGGCCGCGGGCGCGGCCGGGGCCGCCGGTGCGACCGCTCCTGCGGGCACGACGCCCGCTCCGGCCGGAACCGCCACCTCACCCTGAGCCGTGTCCCCCGAGGACGCGGCGCAGGCCCTGACGACGCTTGACCAGATCACCCGCCGCCTGCGGCGCGAGTGCCCGTGGGACCGCGAGCAGGACGAGCGCACGATCGTGCCCCACACGCTCGAGGAGGCCTACGAACTGGCCGACGCGGCGCATCAGCGCAACGACGCCAAGATGGTCGACGAGCTCGGCGACGTCCTCTTTCAGGTGCACTTCCTGGCGCTGTTGCTCGAGGAGCGTGGCGCCGGCGACCTCACGCAGGTGGCCGAGCACGTCACCGAGAAGCTCATCCGCCGCCACCCGCACATCTTCGGCGAGACCGAGGTGGCCAACGCCGGACCAGGTCCTGCGCAACTGGGACGCCATCAAGCGCACCGAGGCCGGTCGCGAGCCGGGGATCTTCGGTGAGGTACCCGAGAACCTTCCGTCGCTGCTGCACGCGCGCAAGGTTCAGCGCCGCGTCGCCTCCAGCGGCTTTGACTTCCCCGGCGTCGAAGGCCCGCTGCAGTCGGTCCGCGACGAACTGGCCGAGCTGGAAGCCGCTGAAAGCGCCGAGGACCGCTTCCACGAGCTGGGCGATCTGCTCTTCGCGGTGGTCAACGTGGCCCGAAAGCTCAAGGTCGACCCGGAGCTGGCGCTGCGTTCGGCGTCAGAGCGATTCCGCGGCCGGGTGACCGTGGCAAGCGACCTCGCGGCATCCGAGGGCGGAAGCTGGGACGATCTCCCGCCTGAGCAGCAGCTCGCCTACTACGCCCGCGCACGCCTGAGCGAAGGAGACACCCCGCCGCAATGAGCCAGATCGAGCATGTGCACGCCCGCCAGATCCTCGACAGTCGTGGCAACCCGACGGTCGAGGTGGAGCTCAGCGTGCGCTCCGGCGCCTGGGGCCGGGCCGCGGTTCCGTCGGGCGCGTCCACCGGGGAGTTCGAGGCCACAGAGCTGCGCGACGGTGGCTCGGACTGGATGGGTAAGGGCGTCACCAAGGCCGTTGAGAACGTCAACGGCGAGATCGCCACCGCCGTCCACGGCCAGGACGCCGCCAGCCAGGCGGCCCTGGACCGCATGCTCATCTCGCTGGACGGCACCCCCAACAAGTCCCGCCTGGGCGCCAACGCCATGCTGGCGGTGTCGCTGGCCGCCGCGCAGGCATCAGCGGCCGAGCAGCGACTCCCGCTGTGGCGCTATCTGGGCGGCGAGACCGCCCACATCCTGCCCGTGCCGATGATGAACGTGCTCAACGGCGGTGCCCACGCCGACAACGCGGTCGACTTTCAGGAGTTCATGATCGTGCCCGTGGGCGCGCGGACGTTCACCGAGGCGCTGCGCATGGGCTCCGAGGTCTTCCACCATCTCAAGAAGACGCTGCATGACGAGGGCCACGGCACCTCGGTCGGCGACGAGGGCGGCTTCGCCCCGGACTTCGAGTCCAACGAGCAGGCGCTGGAGACGCTGATGACCGGTATCCGTGCCGCCGGCTACGTCCCCGGCGACCAGGTGGCGATCGCGCTGGACCCGGCGGTATCCGAGCTCTTCAAGGACGGCGAGGGCTACGTGCTCGAGCACGAGGGCCGCACCCTCAGCGCCGAGGAGCTCGGCGCGTACTGGGCCGACCTGTGCGACCGCTACCCGATCATCTCGATCGAGGACGGGATGGACGAAGAGGACTGGGACGGGTGGTCGGCCCTGACCCAGCGCATCGGCGGTCAGATCCAGCTCGTCGGAGACGATCTGTTCGTCACCAACACCCAGCGGCTCAAGCGCGGGATCGAGAACGGCGTGGCCAACGCAATCCTCATCAAGGTCAACCAGATCGGCACGCTGACCGAGACCTTCGCCGCCATCCGCATGGCGCGCGAGGCCGGCTATGCCGCGGTGATGTCGCACCGGTCGGGCGAGACCGAGGACGTGACCATCGCCGACCTCGCCGTGGCCACCGGATGTGGCCAGATCAAGACCGGTGCTCCATCGCGGACTGACCGCGTGGCCAAGTACAACCAGCTGCTGCGGATCGAAGAGGCCCTGGGCGCGGAGGCCAGCTTCCCGGGACGGTCGGCGTTCCGGGCCTGACGCTCGCCGGCGTCCTGGCTCTCCCGCGGCGCGCGGGACCCTCCGGCGTGCACATCGCCTTGCGGAAGGAAGGAGTACGAGCGCGTCGAACGAAGGCCGCAAGCGATGCCGCCCGCTCGCCCTGCCACTGCCGCCCCTCGCCGCAATCCCCGTCCGGCCCCGCGCAAGCGGCCGCGGGTGGTCGCGCGACCGCCGTTGCTGCGCGTCCGCTGGGAGCGAGTCGGCCGGATCGGGCTGCTGATCGTCCTCGCGGTCGTGGTCGGCCTCTACGTGGAGCACACCCTGTCGTACTTCGCCACGCGCTCGCAGGCGCAGCAGCAGCGGGCGGTCGTCACCCGGCTCACGCGCCAGAACGCCGCGCTGACCAAGGAGGAGAAGGCGCTGAACTCCTCCTCCATGATCATCTCGCAGGCACGGGCACTGGGCATGGTGCGCCCCAACGAGCGCCCCTACGTGATCACGGGCAAAGCGGCTCCCTGAGCGCGAGGGGGCTCGCGTGAGCGGGCGTAGGGGCGGAGGCGGGGACGTTCTCTACGACGACCTCATCGGGCTGTGGCAGGAGGGCCAGCGCCGCCTGGCCGCGGCCGAGCCCGCCGATCGGTCCGCGATGGACCGCGTGGTGGACGCACTGGTCGTCCAGCTGCGCCGCCGCCTCGGCGGGCCGTTCACGGTCAATGAGTTGGCGCGCCTCTACATCGAGCAGGGCACCGACTGGTGCTTTGACATCGCGGTGCGGGTGGCGCCCAACCGCCCGGCAGCGTGGGACCTCACCACCGTGGCCGGAGCTGCGTTCGCCATCTACGCCCGCCAGGCGATCGACTACACGACGGGACGTCGGACCGCCGATAGCGACTAGCGCTGCGGCGGTCCTTGAGTCCGCGTCGTCAGTTCAGAGGGGTGAATTCAGTCGTCGTCGTCTGAATCGGAATCGGACGAGCCGGCGCGGCGAATGACGATCTGGTCCTCCTCGATCGCCACCTCGACCGGGCGGTGACCCGCCCAGTACTCGGCGTACACCGGGTCATCCTGAACGGCGGGGTCAAGCCACAGTCCGTAGCCCTCGTCGCCGTGGTCAAACGTCGCCTCAAGCGTGCCGGATGAGCGGCGGCGAGTGGTGCGTCCGCCACGACCTCCGCGGCGTCCGCGACGGCGGCGGGCAGGCTTGTCGGCCTCCTCGTCGTCGTCGTCCTCGTCGTCTTCGTCATCGGGCTGCTCGGCAGCTGCGGCGTCGAGCTCCGCGGCGATGAGCGCGTCATCCTCGGCGCGCAGGTCGATGTCATCGTCGTATTCGGCCGCGGGGGTGGTCCCGTCGGTTTCCTCGCCGCCCTCGAGCTGCTGGTCGCGCTTGAAGGCCTGGATCTGCTGCACTGTCACTTCGAGCTGATGGGCGATCCACGCGTCGGTCCGCCCCTGGCGGACCCATGCGCGGATGCGGTTGAGCTCGGGTCTGAGAGATCGGCGTGCCATATCGGGAGCGGAGACTAGTGGTTTCGTCGGCGGGTCGTGCTCTCGCGCCGCCCGTCAGCCCCCTGCCCGGGAGGGTGGGCCGCCCCCCGAGTACCCGTGCAAAAGCTTCTGTGTGCTTGATCTTCGAAAAGCGTTGCCGCTATGCTCGATCGAGGGCAGGCGTCACGCTACGCGTGGGCATGACGCTCCTGTTTTTAGCGGCCAATTGCAGGGAGGCGACGATGTTGGTACTCACCCGCAAGTCCAACCAGAGCATCATGATCGGCGACGACATCGAGGTGTCGGTGTTGGCGATCATGGGTGAGAAGGTCAGGATCGGAATCCAGGCCCCTCGTGACATCCCGGTGTTCCGCAAGGAGGTCTACATCGAGATTCAGGAGGAAGGGTCCGACAGCCACAAGGGCGCGCGCGAAGAGGTCGACGCGGCCTTGCGCACCCTCGGGGACCGGACAGACACTTAGCCCTGGTGGCCGGGCTCGCTGCTGCCGGCGGGCCGAGCGCTGACGAGCTCGGTTCTTGCCGCCGCCGGCACAGCGAAGGGGCCCCGGCTTAGCCGAGCAGGCGGTACAGCGTCTCGAACATCCCGGCGGTGACGATCAGGGCCGTCGCGATGAGCGAGAGGATGAGCATCCAGTAGCGCACGGAGCTGCGCTTGCGGCGGCGCACGTGCGTACGCAGGCGCGACCGGCGCACGGCCTGACGCCGGAGCGTCTCACGCCGGTTGCGGTCAAGCTGCGTCTCCTGCCGGAACTCCTGCTCCAACTGCGCAAGGCTCTGGCGCATCTTCATCGCCATCGGCGCGAGCCTACCAATTGGTGCAACCGCGGGGCGCGCATGGGGCCACGCCCCGCCTCGTCACGCCGCCCTCAGGCGACGTGCTGCTTCTCGTAGACGTTGACGAAATGCAGGTAGTTCTCGGCGATCTTGGTCGCCGCCGCCTCACGATCGAGCTCCTTGTCGAGGAAGCCCTTGAGCGCGTCCCACCAGATCGATCGCCCGATGGCAAAGCCGATGAACCCCTGGACCGGTGAGGCCGCCCGCAGCCACTCCTCGACCTTCTCAGTCGAGGCGCCGCGGCCCAGCAGCACGCAGGTGACTCCCTCGCGTCCCTCGCCGGTGCGGGCCTGCTCGGCCAGCATCGCGGCGTCGGACTGCTCGTCAACGCCCTCGATCTTCCAGATGTCGACCTCGATGCCGTACTTCTGGCAGTCCTCGATGGCGCGGCGCATGAGCTCGGGCCGCAGTTCGGCGTCGTAGCGGTCAGATGACCCGCCCACCGACTCCAGCTGCGCGTCGGTGGCCGGCACCAGCAGTTCGAAGAGGAACTTGCGGTCATGCGCGTGCAGCCAATCGGCAAGCTCCTTGAGCCGTGACAGCTGACGCTGGTTCAGATCGGTGTCCGGGTCGTCGGAGTTGTAGCGGACGAGCACCTTGGAGAAATCGGGGTTGAACTTCTCGATGTGGGCGCCGAAGTCCGCGCCGTACTCGAAGTCGAACTCGTTCTGGCCGGACTTCTCGACGGGCATGGACAGCTTCAGACCCTCAGCGCGGGCCTCGGAGGGGATGTTGCCGCCGAACTGCTCGTCGACGAGCACACCGGTCGCGGCGGCGTCCAGCCCGCGCTTGACGGCCACCTCCATGCCCTCGTAGATGAGGTGCTTGGCGTCCGCGATGGTCGCGGTCTCCTCGGCCGTCGGCTCGCCCTGGATTCCGAACATCTTCTTCTGGAACGACCCCCGGTGGTCGAACGCGAGGATGTACAGCTTTCCGTCGTAACCGAGCGCCATGGCAATCCGCCCTTCTCGTACGTTTTCGAAGTTCAGCATCCAGTCTAGGACCGATCTACGCACGTCGGAGTGCAAAACGGATCGTTTCCGGGCGATCCCTTACGCTTGCGCACAGTGGAGCACCGCTTCGCCGGACACGAATACACCATGGGGATCGAAGAAGAGCTGATGATCCTCGACGCGCAGTCCTATGAGCTCGTCAACGCGATCGAGGCCATGCTCGAGACGGCGCCCGAGGGAGACATCAAGCCCGAGCTCATGGAGTCCGTGCTGGAGATCTCCACCGATCCCTGTGACGACGTCCCCGAGGCCGGCCGCCAGCTGCGCGCGCTGCGCAAGCAGGTGGTGGAGACCGCCGCGAGCAAGGACCTGGCCATCGGCTCGGCGGGCACGCACCCGTTCGCCATGTGGGAGGACCAGCGCATCGTCGCCCGGCCGCGCTACCGCGACCTCATCTCCGCGCTGCGCTTCGTCGCGCGCCAGGAGCTCATCTTCGGGATGCACGTCCACGTCGGCCTCGACGACCCTGACAAGGCCATTCACGTCGCCAACGGCATGTGCGTCCACGTGCCGGTGCTGCTGGGCCTGTCGGCGAACTCGCCCTTCTGGCGCGCCGGCACGACCGGGCTGGCCTCGACGCGGACGCCGATCTTCCGCGCCTTCCCCCGGGTCGGGATCCCGCCCCACTACGAGGACTGGGCCGACTACGAGCGCCGGATCGAGTTCATGATCAAGGCCGGGGTGATCGAGGACTACACCTACCTGTGGCACGACGTGCGCCCGCACCCGAACTTCGGCACCGTCGAGATCCGCGTCATGGACTCCCAGACCCACATCGAGCACTCGCTGGGGCTGGCGGCGCTCGTCCAGGCGATGGTCCGCGAGCTCGCCGAGCACTACGAGGCGGGCAAGACGCTGTCGCCCTACCCGTTCGAGATGCTCGACGAGAACAAGTGGCTGGCGGCCCGCCATGGGCTCGAGGGCGAGCTCGTCGACCTGCCGAGCTCTGACCGGGTGCCGACCCGAGCGCTGGCGCGCCGGCTGATCGACCGCATGCGCGAGCACTGCGCCGACCTGGGCACGCTGTCGGAGCTCGAGGCGGTCGAGGACCTGCTGGCCCGCGGCAACGGCGCCGCCCGGCAGGTCGTCGTCTACGAGGCCAACCACGATCTGCGCGAGGTAATGGCCGAGATCGTGGCCGCCACCGTGGTCTGACGGCCGACCAACCGCCGCGGTCGGTCACGGGAAAGCGCCTCAGACGAGGCCGGGCCGGTTCTACAATCGGATCGTGAGCACCGGCGGACCAGACCTGTTCGTGATCTGCAAGAGCTGCGGGTCCGAGGTCAGCCCCTACATCACCGAGTGTCCGTACTGCGGCAACCGGCTGCGCAAGCGTGCTCCCAAGCTCGACCGCGACCAGCGCGTCGGCCGAGCGCAAGGCGCGCCGTCAGGCCCCGCCGCTGCTCACCCGGCTCAAGCGCGACGAGATCCCCGGCATCCGCGGCGACACCCGTGCCCTACGCCACCATCCTGCTCGTCGTCCTGGGGTTCGTCGGCTGCCTGCTGTGGCGCACCAACCTCGGCGGCTCCTCGGGCCACCTCATCGTCGTCGGCCAGCCCGGCATCGGAATGGTGGCGCCTGTTCACCGCGGCGTTCACCTACGACAACATCGGCTACGCGATGATCACCCTGGGCACGGTCGGCCTGTTCGGCTGGCTGCTGGAGCGCCGGCACGGACCCTGGTCCCGGTGCTGGCGCTGTTCATCATCGGCGGGGTGGGCGGCCTGGCCGCGACCACGGCGATCCAGCCCAACGCGATCCTGCTCGGCGCCCAGGGCGGCGGCGCTGGCGCTGGTCTGCGCCTGGGCGACGCCGGATCTGCTGACGCTGCGCTCCGGCGGTGAGGTGGACGGGGACCTCATCGGCGCCGCCGTGATCGCCGCTCGCGGTGGCGCTGATGCCGCTGGCCGACGTCGCCGCCAGCTGGGTGTCTGACGGCGTCGGGATCGTCGCCGGGTTCGCGATCGGCATCCCGCTCGGCGCTCATCGGCGAACGCTGACGCCCCGTCGCCGGCTCTGTCACCCCGTTGTCAGGCGCCCCCTATGATCCGGCGCCAGTGCCGGAGCGCGCCTACACAGACGCCGAGCTCGATGCCGCCATCGCCGAGCTCACAGACCCGACGCGGTTGCAAGTCGCCCAGGACATCGTGATGCGCGCCGCCCCGTCACTGCAGCGCGTGCTGGGGGCGGCCATCGCCGAAGGCGGATGGTTTGGCGCCGCCCACGAGCAGGCCGTCCGCGAAGCGGCCAACGAAGCCGAAGGCGAGGCCCGGCTGAGGGCGGTCAAGACGCTCCTGGCCGAGGAGACGCGACTGGGGATGCTGGTGGGAGTCGCGGTCGGCTTCGAACTCTCGCGCGCGCTGGAACGCACCGATCCGCCAGGGTCCGTCCTACGGGCCCTAAAGACCAACAGGAGGACTGAACCCGATGGACATCCGTTTTCTCGGCCACGCCGCTTTTGAATTGTCCGACGGTGACACCAGCGTCCTGATCGACCCGTTCCTCACCGGGAATCCCAAGGCCGCCGCCAAGCCCGACGAGCTGAATCCGGCCACGATCCTGCTCACCCATGGCCACGGCGACCACGTGGGGGACACCGTGGACATCGCCAAGCGCACCGGCGCGCCCGTGCTCGCGATCACCGAACTGGCGGGGGAGCTGGAGGGCGACGGTCTGGAGGTCGTCAACTGCAACCTCGGCGGATCGCACGACTTTCGACTGGGGCTGGGCCAAGCTCGTGCCCGCCTGGCACACCTCCACCACCCCGAAGGGGACGGTCAACACCCCCGCCGGGCTGCTGGTCAACTTCAAGGACACGCTCGTCTACCACCTGGGCGACACCGCGCTCTTCTCCGATCTGCAGCTGGTGGGCAAGCGCCGCCCGGTCGACGTCGCGCTGATGTGCATCGGCGGCCACTTCACCATGGACCGCCACGACGCCGTTGATGCCGCCGACTTCGTCGGCGCCAAGACGGTGATCCCCTGCCACTACAACACGTTCCCGCTCGTCGAGGCCGACGCCCAGGCGTTCAAGTCCGACATCGAGATCGGCCACCAGCTCGATGGTGCGTGGTGCTCGAGCCGGGCGACACGCACACGCCATGACCCACGCCATCGTCCTCATCCAGGCCGAGGGCTCGGCGCTGGCCACGCTCGGCGGCGAACTGGCCGGCATCGAGGGGGTGGCCGAGGCCTACTCGGTCACCGGCGAGTGGGACTTCGTGGCGATTCTGCGGCTGCGCGAGCAGGAGATGCTCGCGCAGGTCGTCACCGGGAAGCTGTCGCAGCTGTCCGGCGTCCGGCGGACCCAGACGATGGTCGCGTTCGAGGTCTACTCGCGCCACGACCTCGAGGCTTTGTTCTCCGTCGGCCAGTAACGGCCGCAGGACCGGCGGCGAGGGTGTTTTGCCTCATAGTGATGCAGAACGCCCTCGGCGTGGTGTGGCACGGGCCGCCAGCAGCGCTTCGTCGAACGCGTCGGCCATGGCGTCGTAGGTGTAGGGCTGGACGGCTGTGCGGGCGGCGGCCCCTAGGCGCGCCCGGAGCGCGCTGTCGGTGAGCAGTAGATAGAGCGCTCTAGTTGAAAGCGCTGGGGTCGTTGGGGGCGATGACGAGCCCGGTTTCGTTGTCGCGGACCAGGCCACCGGCGACGGCGCCGACCGCGGTGGTGGCGATCATGGGACGGGCCTGCTCGAAGGCCTCGTTGCAGACCAGGCCCCATGGCTCCTTGAAGCGGGGGGTGGGGATGGAGGGGAGCAGCGCGAACGCAGAGGCGGCGTAGGCGACCGGGAGCTCGGGGCGGGGGAGGGGCCCGAGCGCGCGGGTGCGGGGCAGGCCGGCGACCCGGTCGGCCAGAGGGCCGTCGCCGACGACCACGCAGCGTCGCCTCGGCGCTCACCGCCGGCCAGGCCTGTGCGATCACCTCGACGCCCTTCTCGGGCACGAGGCGACCCGGCGTAGAGGACCAGCGGGCCGTCGCCGAGCTCGTGGGCGGCGCGGAACGCGGCGACCTCGTCCGTCGCTGACCGTCCGCCGGAACAGGTCGGGCTCCACGCATTGGGGGGCGACGAACACGTCGGAGTCGCGGCCGCGGATCGAGGCGACGAAGCGCCGGACGTGCTCGCCGTAGGCCAGCACCGCCTCGGAGTGGCGGAAGATGCGACGGGTGACGGGCAGCGCCACGGCGTGCGACGCCGACCGGGGCTGGTGCCAGATCGAGGCCCAGAGGACGAACGGCTTGCGGTAGCGGTGGGCGCCCACATAGGCGGCGGGCAGCAGCGCGCCACCGGCGAACGGGGCGACCACGGCGTCGTAGCGCCGCCCCAAGGCCAGCGCCTCGCGCGCGCCGCCGTCCATCCGCCGGGCGGGGAAGTCGGCGGCCGCAAGCTGCGCGTCGAGGTCGGCGAACCAGGCCGGCGCGTAGCGCTCACCCCCGCCGTAGCAGAGCACCTCGATGTCGTGGCGCTGGGCCAGCAGTCGGTACAGCGGCAGCCGGTAGTCGCTCAGGTAGGTGGTGAGGATGGCGATGGCCACGGCGACGCATGATGGCGACTCGGGCCCATCCGGCCCGCTCTGACGGCAGAGCCCGATCGGTTTATGCTGCGCCCGATGAGGCCGCGCACATGGTTTGTCGCAATCGCCGCCAGCCTGGTCCTCGCCGCGTGTGGCGGCTCGTCACCCGGCTCCACGACCGCACCGTCGGCCACCTCATCGTCGGGCGTGACGAGCAGCGATTCCGGCAGCGTGCTCAACGCCGGCACCAACGCCGGCGGCACCGATGCGACGACCACGACGAGCGCCGCCGCTCCGCCGGAGGTGCCCAAGCGCAAGCGGCACAAGCACGGCAGCAACTCGAGCACGGCGCCGGCGGCCTCCCAGGATGCGCACGTTCAGGCCGACGTGACGATCATGACGGGCGGCGCCCTCGTCGCCGCCGGTCGTCTCGGTCCCGACGGGCATCGACGTGGAGGTGCGCGTCTCCAACGAGTCCGATGCGACGCACACCGTCGTCGCTGGATGTCCCGACCCATCCAAGCCTGCAGCTCGTGCCGCACACCGGTGGCCCGCTCGAGACCGCGGGGCTCCAGGACGGCACGTACCGGATCTTGGTCGACGGTCGGCCGAGAGGCCAGCTAGTGATCGGGGCCCAGGGCGGTCCCTGACCCGCGCGCCGGCTCAGCCGATCCGCGAGCCCGGCTCGGCGCCCCGGTCGGGCCGCAGCAGCACCACGCCGCGCTCGTCGTCGAGCGCCCCCAGCACCAGGACCTCGGAGAAGAACGGCCCGATCTGGCGGGGCGGGAAGTTGACCACGGCCACCACCAGCGTGTCCTGCAGCTCCTCGCGGCGTGTAGTGGGTGATCTGGGCCGAGGAGCGCTTGACGCCGATCTCAGGGCCGAAATCGATCGTCAGCTTCCACGCGGGCTTGCGCGCCTCGGGGAAGTCGTCGACCGCCAGGACGCGGCCGACGCGCATGTCGACGGCCAGGAACTGGTCGAAGTCGATCAACGGTGCGCGAGCGCGAGTGACTCGCGTCGTCCACCAGCGGTGCATGCGGCTGTTGACGAATGCGACCGTGTGGTGCTCGTCGCCGGTCGACTGGGACGTCGTGTCGCCCTGCGGCGTGGTGGTGGTCGGCGTGGTGGGGGTGGTCCCGGTCGGCGTGGTGGTCGTCGGCGTGGTGGGCGTGGTCCCGGTCGGCGCCGTCGTCGTCGGCGTCGTACCCGTCGTGGTCGGTGTTGTGCCGGTGGTGGGCGTGGTCGCGGTGGTCGGCGTCGTCTCGGTGGTCGGCGTGGTCGCGGTGGTCGGCGAGGTCGTCGTCACCGGCGCGGGCGGCGCCGGTGTGGTCACCGGCACGCTGGGAAGGACCGTCGGGTCAGATTGGGTCTGCGTGCGCCCGGTCACCGGCGGCTTGGCGGCGACGGTGGTGGGCGTGGTCGCCGTCGTGGTGGTGGTCGTGGTGTCCGTGGTGGTGGTCTTGACCACCTTGGTCTTGGTCACCTTGGCCGTCTTGGTGGCGCCCGCGTTCGCATCCTTCTTGTCAGCGGCGCTACCCGCCGACGTCGAGCGAGGCTCGGCGTAGGACCGCCCAGAGGGCGACGGGGCCGACGGGGTCGTCGCCGCCGCCGGAGTCGCTGTCGCCGCGGGGGTCTGCGCCACGGTGGCCTGGTGGAGATGGTGGCGGTGTCGAGTGCCCGGCCTCGACGGCGCCGGCGGTGACGAGGGCGGCCGCGGCCAGCCCGGCCGCCGCCTTGCCGGCGATGGCGCCGATGCCGGCGGAGATGAGCCCGCTGGACCCGGCGGCCGCGCCACCGGCCAGCGCCGCGCCTGCGCCGGCCGCACCGGCGCCCGCGGCTCCGGCACGCGCCGGCACCCGCGCCGGCAGCGCCCGCGCCCGCGGCGCTCGAGGCGGCCGCCGTCGCCGACGCGGTCGACCCCGACGCGGCCGAGTGGCCCAGATGCAGGAACAGCAGCTTGTGGAACACCGCCATCGGCCCGACCGGCAGCAGCGCGGCGAGCGCGCGGTTGGTCTTCTTGAGCTCGGACGCGGAAGGTGCTGCAGCGCTTGCAGCTGCGCAGGTGGCGGCGGACGAGCGGGCTGGGCCGGCGCTGGAGCCCCTCGGCGACCTCGGCGAGCTCGATCCGGACCTGGTCGCAGGACAGCAGGCGGGCCTCGGCGGCCTCGGCGAGCGATACGCGCGCACGCACGAGCAGCGACTTGACGCTGGGGACGGTCGTCTCCATCGCCTCGGCGATCTGCTCGTAGGACAGCGCGTCCATCTCGCGCAGGACCAGCGCGGTCTTCTGGGTCTCGGGCAGCTCGTGGATGTCGCCCACCAGGAGGCGGAACTCCTCGCGCTCGTGGACCTTGTCGGCGGTGGTGGCGCCGTGCTCGGAGAAGTGGTGGTCCATCGAGTCCACGCCGATCGGCCTGGGCGCGCCGCAGGTGGTTGAGGCTGCGGTTGCGCGCGATCCGGTACAGCCAGGGCCGGACGTTGATCGGCCGGTCATCGGCGAGGATCGCGTTGAAGGCCGCGGTCATGACCTCCTGGAGCACGTCCTCGGCGTCCTCGCGCGAGCCGAGCAGGTGGCGGCAGAAGGCCAGCAGGCGCGACTCGTAGCGCGCCACCAGCACCTCGAAGGCGGTGGTGTTGCCGCGGCGCAGGAGCGAGATGAGCCGCTCGTCTGATTGCAGGCGCAGCAGCGGCGGACCGCCCGTGCAGTCCGACTCCGCCCGAGTATTTGAGCGCTGAGACTTCCATCCGGCCGGTGGAGTGACTCCCGTCTACCCCGCGAGGACACGGTAGCAGCGCATAAGTTGCGGCTGCGCATAACTTGCGGTATTGGGAAGGATCGCCGAACCTGGCCGGAATCCAGACCGTTGAGAGAGGAGGACCCGAGGAGGGGCCGGACGTGCGGATGTACCCGGGGAGGGACTCGAACCCTCACGCCATAAAGGCAGTCGCTCTTAAGGCGACCGTGTCTGACCAATTCCACCACCCGGGCAGGGCACTCGGACGGTATCGATTTGCACGCGTCGATCGCCAAGCGTTACGGGGATTTCGGGCCGCCGCGGTTCCCAATTGACAGGCGAATGGAGCGCTTGCTAGGTTCGAATTCCGGTGTATTGCGGCGGGAGTCCAGGCCCGCCGCGGGAGGAGATCGATTGGCGAGGTCGCGGCGGTGCGCAACTCAAGTGTGATCGGCCGGGTCGCCGCGGTGGCGGCGGTCGTGGTCGCGCTCGTCGCCGTCGCGATCATCGTGCTCTCCGGCGGGACGCACCTACCAGGTCCGCGCGGTGTTCGCCAACGCCAGCCAGATCGTCAGCGGGGATCTCGTCGAGGTGTCGGGCAACCAGATCGGCACGGTCTCGAACATCGCGCTGACGCCCAGCGGCCAGGCGCAGCTCACGCTCAACATCACCAACCACGCCTACGACCCGCTGCGCCAGGGCACCCAGGCGACGATCCGCGAGCTCTCGCTGTCGGGGATCGCCAACCGCTACGTCGACCTGCACCTCGGCGCCGGCCGCAACGCCGACGATCCACGCCGGCGGCGTCATCCCCACCACCGACACCACCAGCGAGGTCGACCTCGACGAGCTCTTCAACACGCTCAACGGCCCGACCCTGCAAGGGCCTCCAGGACGTCTTCCAGGGCTCGGCCTCGCAGGTCAAGGGCGCCGGGCCAGAAGATGCAGGCGGCCTTCCAGTACCTGAACCCGGCGGTCGCCGCCTCCAGCGCGCTGTTCCGCGAGCTCAACCGCAACACCGGCGACTTCACCAACTTCATCATCAAGACGGGCAACCTCGTCTCCGACGTCGCCACGCGCAGCTCCGACCTGAGCGGCCTGGTCTCGCACCTGTCGACGACCACCCAGGCGCTGGCCAACCAGCGCGTCGCGCTGGGCCAGTCGCTGCAGCGCCTGCCCGGGTTCATGCGCCTGGCCAACACGACGTTCGTCAACCTGCGCACCGCGCTCGACGACCTCAAGCCGCTCGTCGACGACTCCAAGCCGGTCGCGCCCAAGCTGCAGAAGCTGCTCGTCCAGCTGCGCCCGCTGGCCCGCAACTCGGTGCCGACGCTCAACGACCTGTCGAACATCATCCAGCCGGCCCGGCGCCGACAACGACCTCATCGAGCTGACCAAGCTCGGCGTCCCGCTCGCCGGCCGCCACCGTCAAGCGACGTCAACGCCAACGGCAAGAGTCCGCCCCGGCGCGTTCCCCGAGTCGACCACCGCGCTGAACGACTCGACTCCCGAGCTCGCCACCGCCCGCCCCTACGCGGTCGACCTGACCGGCTGGTTCGAGGGCTACACCCACCCGGGCACGATCGACGCCAACGGCGGCTCGAGCCGCATCGCGCCGGTCGTCGGCGTCGGCTCGATCGAGAACGGCGCGCTGAACCTGCTGCCGTCGTTCACCGACCCGACGCTGCGCAGCATCCTCGCCTTCGGCGGGCTCGGGCAGCGTCACCGGCACGCGGCCGCAACAACCCGACCGACTCCAGGGCGTGCTCGACCACCGGCCAGGGCGACCGCTGCCCGGGCTCGATGGAGCGCGGCGCGCTCTACTACCCGGAGAGCGGCTTCCCCTGTAACCCCAACCAGGTCCCGACCGGCAAATGAGAGCGGATCCTGCTCAGCGCGCGCTGATCCTGGCCGCGCGGCGCCTTCGTCGTTCCTCGCCGCGCGGCGCCTCGAACGGGCACCGCCCAGGGCACCTACAAGATCGAGTTCGACAACGCGTTCGGGCTCGTCACCGGCGCCGACTTCAAGGTCGCCGGCGTCCCCGCGGGCACGATCAAGGCGATCAACCTCGACCAGAAGACGCCTCACACGCGCGTGGTCACCGTCCAGGTCACGCAGCAGGGCTTCGGCCAGTTCCACTCAGGACGCGATCTGCCAGTCGCGGCCCGCAGTCGCTGATCGGCGAGTACTTCGTCGACTGCAACCCCGGCAGCTCCGGCCCGGTGCTCAAGGCCGGCGCCACGATCCCCGTCAGCCACACGCAGTCGACGATCCCCGCCGACCTGCTCCAGGACATCATGCGGCTGCCCTACCGGCAGCGCTTCACGCTGATCATCAACGAGCTGGGCGCGGCCGTCGCCGGCGCGCTCGGGGGACCTCGCAGGCCGCGCTGCACCGCGCGGTCCCGGCCCTGGACGAGACCGACAACCTGCTCAACCTGCTGGCCAACGACTCCACCACGCTCCAGGCGCTGACCACGGACTCCAACAGCGGTCATCACCGCGCTGGCCAACAACTCCAAGCAACGTCAAGCGGTTCATCGACGAGGCCAGCAAGACCGCGGCCGACACCGCGACCCAGCAGGCCAACCTGCGCACCTCGCTCCAGCGCCTGCCCGGCCTGCTGCGAGCAGCTCAAGCCGGCGATGGCCCAGCTCGGCACCACCGCCGACACCAACGAGCCGGTGCTGCAGAACCTCAACCCGGCCTCGGGCCAGACTCGACCGGCTCCTCACCGACCTGCCGGCGTTCTCGCAAGCTCGGCCAAGCCCGGCGATCAAGTCGCTCGGGCCAGGCGTCGGTGACCGGCAAGGCGGCGGTCACAGGCGGCCACCCCGACGGTCAAGGACCTCAACCAGTTCGCCAAGCCCACGCCCGAGCTGGCCAGAACCTGTCCATCGTCCTGCACGACCTCGACGACCCCAGCCGCGCGGTCGAGCGCGACCCGCGCAGCCCCGGCGGCAAGGGCTTCACCGGGCTGCAGGCGCTGCTCCGGCTACGTGTTCAACCAGACGCTGGCGATCAACACCTTCGGGCCGTTCGGGCCACGTGCTCGCGCGTCGACGCGTTCGTCGAACCCGATGTGCTCGCCGTACGCCACGCCCGGCCACGATCGCGCTGGCGCTCAAGCAGTACGGCTCCGCAGTACCGCCAGTGCTACTCGTGGCTGGGCCCCAACCAGCCGGGCGTCAACGAGACCGACCCGTCGGACCCGAGCGCGCCGGTGCCCGATCCGGGCGGCGCGCCCCCGGGCGAGAGCGGCCCAGCACCAGCGCCAGCCGCCTGACCGCGGCCGATGCGTGGCCGACGCCATCAACGCCAACAAGAAGCAGCCGGCCGCCAGAAGACCAAGACGGCAAGGCAAGGGCACCGCAGCGGCCAGGGCACGCAGCCACGACCCCAGCGGCACCGCCGTCGACGCCCGCCGGCCGGCTCATCGTCGAGCGCCTCGGGCGCCCCGGCGGCTCGGGCGGCGGCTCGGGCCCGCCGATCGACCTGCGGCAAGACGCTCGGCCAGGTGCTGCAGGGCGCCGTCGGCCGGCGTCCCGGCCCCGCAGCCCGCCCAGCCGCGGCGCCCGCCACGCCCGCCCCGCATCGGGCAGCGGCAGCTCGTCGGCGCCGGCAACAGGCCCAGCAGCTCCTCAACTACCTCCTCTCGCCATGAGACCGGCACGCGAAAGGGCAGCGCGCCAGCGTCCCTCGGCACTCGCCAACCCGGTCCTGGTCGGCGCGATGACCGTGCTCGTGATCATGGTCGCGGTGTTCCTGGCCTACAACGCCAACACGGGCCTGCCGTTCGTGCCCACGCGCGAGCTCAAGGTCGACATCGCCAACGGCTCGGACCTGGTGCCCGGCAACGAGGTGCGCGAGGGCGGCTTCCTGATCGGCGCTGGTGTCAGTCGCTGAAGCCGATCCAGCTGGCCAGCGGCCAGGTGGCCGGCCAGCTGACGCTGAAGCTCAACAAGGCCTACGGCAAGGTGCCGATCGACTCGACGGCGTCGATCCGCCCGCTGTCGGTGCTCGGCCTCAAGTACGTGGACCTGCACGTCGGCACGCTCAAGCAGGATGTTCGCCGACGGCGGCACGCTGCCGATCACGCAGACCAGCGTGCCGGTCCAGTTCGAGGACATCTTCCAGACGTTCGACGCCAAGACCCGCAAGTCGATCCAGACCAGAACCTGGTCGGCTTCGGCGACGCGCTTCGCCGGGCGCGGCTCGGCGCTGAACGACACGATCGCGAGCCTGCCGGCGCTGCTGGGCTACCTCAAGCCGGTGGCCCAGTACCTGTCCGATCCGAACACCGAGCTGACGCGGTTCTTCAACAACCTCGAAGGCGTTCATGGGCGCCGTCGCCCCGGTGGCGCAGACCAACGCCCAGCTGTTCACGGAGATGGCGACGACGTTCGCGGCGATCGACCGCAGCCCGGCGCGATCTGGAGGCGACGATCGCCAAGTCGCCGTCGACCGAGCAGGTGACGACCCAGTCGCTGGAGGTCCAGCAGCCGTTCCTGGTCGACCTCAACACGCTCGGGCACGCAGCTGACGCCCGCCACCGCCAGCTCGCGCGACGGCGCTGCCGGACATCAACCCGGCGATCGAGGCCGGGCACCAAGACGCTGGCCCGCACGCCGGTCGCTCAACGCCAACCTGCAGCAGGTGATGAACGCGCTGAAGACCCTGTCGCAGGCGCCGGGGACCAACATGGCGCGTCAACGCGCTCGACCAGCACGGTGAACACGCTGAACCCGATGGTCCGCTACCTCGGCCCCTACCAGACGGTCTGCGACGACTGGAACTACTTCTGGACCTACCTGTCCGAGCACATCTCCGAGGCGACGAGCTTCGGCTTCGCCCAGCGCGCGCTGCATCAACCTCGCCAACCCGACCCAGCCCAACAACGTCGGCCAGCAGGGCGCGACCGCGCCGGTCAACGGCGGCGGCTCCGACTCGCTGCTGACCGGCGGCAACGAGTTCCTGCACGCGCAGGCCTACGGCGCCGCGGTCGACAACCAGGGCAACGCCGACTGCGAGACCGGCCAGCGCGGCTACCCGCTCAAGCTCAACCACCTCGACCCCGCAGGGCCGCGACCTCGGCACCGACGCGCACACGCCCGGCGACCAGGGCCCGACGTTCAAGGGCCGCGCCCGCGTGCCCGCCGGCGAGACGTTCAGCCGCAACCCGCACCACCGGGCCTCAGCTGCCCAACATCCCGCGGCAACCCATGAGACTGCGTAAGCGCAAGAAGACGCGGCGCGAGCGGCATGAGCACGTTCACGGCCGGCCTGATCGGGATCGTGCTGATCGCCGTCTTCTCCTACCTGGCGTACACGAAGTTCGCCAACCCGTTCGCCAGCCAGTACACGATCCACGCGATCTTCGCCAACGCCAACGGGCTGCAGCCGGGCTCGCTGGTGCGGATCGCCGGCGTCAACGTCGGCACGGTCACCGGCGTCGGCACCGAGCCGGGCTGCAAGTCGGCCAGCACCACCCAGAGCGCGTGCCAGGCCGCCGACGTGACGATGAACATCGACAACCAGGGCCTGCCGATCCACGACGACGCCACCTTCGCGATCCGTCCGCGCATCTTCCTCGAGGGCAACTTCTTCGTCGACGTCATCCCGGGCACGCCGAGGCGCCGGTCGGCCCGAACAACCACACGTTCCCGATCCAGCAGGGCGTCGAGCCGGTCCAGTTCGACCAGGTGCTGACCGGCGCTGCAGGCCGACACGCGCCAGAACCTGCAGACGCTGCTCCAGCAGTACGGCAAGGCGGTCAAGCAGGGCGGCCCGTCGTTCAACACGCTCGATCCAGTACTGGCTGCCCGGCCTACGAGTACTCGTCGATCGTCGCCCACGACGCGCTCGGGCATCCAGCCCCACGACCTCTCCAACTACATCGCCGCCCAGGGCCACGGTCGCCGGCGCGATCGACACCCACCCGCAGAACCTCGAGAACCTGATCACGGACTTCAACACCACCGCCAACGCGTTCGCGCGCGAGAACACCGCGCTCGAGCAGACGGTGGCCGCAGCTGCCCAGGACGCTGGCGGCGGCGATGCCCGGCGTTCAACGCGCTCAACGCGCGCGTTCCCGCCCCTGCGGACGCTGGCCCGGGCGCTGATGCCCGGCGTGAAGTCCACCGGCCCGATGATCGACGCCAGCCTGCCGTTCATCACCCAGCTGCGCGAGCTCGTGCAGCCGTCCGAGCTGCGCGGCCTGACCGCCGACCTGCGGCCGACCGTCCCGGCGCTGGCCAAGCTGACCAAGGCCACGATCCCGCTGATGCGCAACGAGGTCCGGCCCGACGTCCAGCTGCGTGGCCAACGTCATCTATCCCGTGGTCGCAGCTGACCGTCCCCGACCGCAACTTCAACGCCTCCAACGGCTTCCCGCCGCGCAAGGTCTACGTCGAGGCCGTCGACTACCTGCCCGGGCCTGGCCGGCGAGTCGCGCGACTTCGACGCCAACGGCCCCTACATCCGCATCCTCGGCACCGGCGGCACGCTCACCTACTCGCTGCAGCCGGGGCTGTTCGGCCAGTCGCTGACCAAGCTCGACGCCGTCCAGCCCGAGCTCCCGCCGGGCGGCAAGCGCCCGCCGTACGAGCAGAACGTCCCGTGTGAGACCCAGCCGCCGATCACCGACCTGTCCACGCCGACCGGCGGGCCGATCCAGCAGGCCGACACGAGCTCGTCGCCGCCGCCAAGGCGCGCTGGCAGGGCGCCACGCAGAACGCGTGCCCGCGCTGGCGCAGATCGCGCACGCGTCCGGGCTGAAGCTCAACACCTCCGACATGTCGGGCGGTGCCAAGTCGGCGCTCGGGCTCGGCACGGTCGGCTCGCGCGGCTCCGGCTCGGCGGACGGCTCGGCGGCGCCGGCGGCGCACTGTCGGGTCGCCAACAGCGTCGGTCAGGCCATCGCGGGAGTGCTCAACGGCTCATGAAGCGCGCGATCAAGACCCACCTGGGCGACTTCGTGGCGATCATCGTGCTGCTGGTGCTGTCGGTCGTGGTGGCCGGCTACATCCTCAGCCACGAGCGCTTCCGCTTCCCGTTCATCGAGTCCACGCCGTTCACGCTCAACGCCGAGTTCTCGACCGCCCAGGCGGTGACGCCGGGCCAGGGCCAGTCGGTCCGCGTCTCCGGCGTCCAGATCGGCGAGATCGGCGGCGTCACGCTCAAGAACGGCGTGGCCGTCGTGCAGATGCAGCATCGACCACAAGTACAAGAACCTGATCCACACCAACGCCACCGCGCTGCTGCGTCCCAAGACCGGGCTCAAGGACATGTTCATCGAGCTCCAGCCCGGGCGGCAAGCGGCCCCGGTGGCCAAGCCGGGGTGCACGATCCCGGTCTCCAACACGCTGCCCGACGTCGACACCGACGAGATCCTCTCCTCGCTGGACGGCGACACCCGCAACTACCTCGCAGCTGCTGGTCAACGGCGCCGGGCAGGGGCTCAAGGGCAACGGCGGCAACGAGCTGGCCCAGGTGTTCGAGCGCTTCGAGCCCACCCACCGCGACCTGGCCCGCCTCAACGAGGCCGTCGCCGTGCGCGGCCGCGATCTGCGCCAGCTGGTCAACTCGCTGCAGCGCCTGAACACCGCGCTGGCCACCAAGCAGGGCCAGATCGTCCGCTCGTCGACGCGAGCTCGACGGTGTTCCGCGCGTTCGCCTCCGAGGACACCAACATCAGCGCGCGCGGTCGCGCGATCTGCCGGGCACGCTGAGCCAGACGACCGACGACGCTCAGCAAGGTGCAGACGTTCGCCAAGCTGCTCGGCCCGACGGCGAAGAACCTGCTGCCCGCGGCCAAGGCGCTGCCCGGCCGCCAACGCCGCGCTCACCGCGCTGGCCAAGCCCGAGCGCGCCGATCGTCCAGAACCAGATCCGGCCGTTCGTCGTCGCCGCCCGGCCGCTGGTGCGCAACCTCAAGCCGGCCGCCGATCAACCTGGCCGCGGCGACGCCCGAACCTGACCAAGACGCTTCGACGTGCTCAACCACTTCGTCAACATGCTCGGCTACAACCCGGGCGACACCGAGCACGGCTACCTGTGGTGGCTGGCGTGGCTCGACCACAACGCCCGCACGCTGTTCTCGGTCCAGGACGCCAACGGCGACTTCCGCCCGCTGTTCCTGCAGGCCAGCTGCGCGACCTACACGCAGCTGGTCGACGGGCTCAACCAGGCCTCGCGCGGGCTGGGCTCCGAGCTCGAGAGCTGCTCAACCTGACGCCGATCCTCACCACCGCCGGCCTGTGCCCGACGCAGGCCGCCGCCAACCAGGCCGACTACCAGAAGTACGCAGGCCAACAAGCAGAGCCGGCCGCGCGCATCGACGCGCGTCGAGCACCGCCAATGCCGTCGCCGGCGGCGCGGCTCAAGGCGCTGACGCAACCTTCGACCCCAAGCTCCCGGTGAAGTAGATGGACACCGGCAGCCCCTCAATCACCAAGATCATCACGATGGTGCTGTTCGCGCTGTCGTGTGATCGGCCTGCTGCTGTTCCTGTGGCTGTCGTTCGGCGGCACGATCCCGCTCACCCCGCGCGGCTACGAGTTCCGGGTCTCGTTCACCGAACGCCAGCCAGCTGGCCGACCAGGCCGACGTGCGGATCGCCGGCGTGTCGGTGGGCAAGGTGGTCGGCAAGACGCTGGACCCGCAAGCGCAACCGGACGATGGCCACGATCCAGCTGCAACAACAAGTTCGCGCCGATCCACCAGGACGCCCGCGCGATCCTGCGCACCAAGACGATCGCTCGGCGAGACCTACGTGCAGCTCACCCCGGGCACGCCGCACAGCCCCGACGCTCGCCCGACGGCGGCCTGCTGCCGCGCGGCCAGGTCGCCAACGCCGTCCAGCTCGATCAGATCTTCAACGCGCTCGATCCCACCACCCGCGCCGCGTTCCGCCAGTGGCAGCAGCAGCTCGCCATCGCGGTCAAGGGCAACGACCAGAACCTCAACAGCGTGCTCGGCAACCTGCCCACGTTCGCCGCCGACGCCTCCGACCTGCTCAAGGTGCTCGACGTCCAGCACACCGCGGTGGTCAACCTGGTGCGCAACGGCGGCACCGTGTTCGGCGCGCTGGGCCAGAGCCAGACGGCGCTGCGCAACCTGATCACCAGCGGCGAGCAGACCTTCCGCACCACCGCGGCCAACAACAACGGCGATCGCCGACACCTTCCACGTGTTCCCGACCTTCCTGGACGAGACCAAGGCGACGATGGCGCGCCTGCAGAGCTTCGCCCAGGACACCGACCCGCTGGTCAAGGAGCTCGAGCCGGTGGCGCACCAACCTCAAGCCGACGCTGCGCCGACGTGCGCGAGCTCGCGCCCGTCGCTGCGCTCGCTTCTTCGTCAACCTCGGCCCGCTGATCACGGTGTCCAAGACCGGCCTGCCCGCGATCCGCGACGTGCTCAACGGCGACCACGCCGCTGCTGGCCTCGCTCGGCCCGTTCCTGGAGCAGCTCAACCCGATCCTCAGCTGGCTGTCGCTGCACCAGCAGCTGATCGCCGACTTCATCTCCAACGGCGCCGCCGGCATCGCCGCCAAGACCACGAGCGTTCTCGCGGCGACGGCACCGGCCACTACCTGCGCCAGTTCCAGCCCATCGGCCCCGAGACGCTGTCCTTCGCCGCCACCCGCGACCCGGCCAACCGCGGCAACACCTATCCGCCGCCGCTGTGGCTGGCCGACGCGCGCGACTTCTCGGCCGGCGGTAAGCACCCCGGCAGCTTCGCCCTGCCGTCCTGGGACTGCAACAACACCGGCGCCCCCGGCGACGGCTCGGAGGCCGCCGGCCCGGGCACGGCGTCGATCACGCAGACCGCCGTCCCGGCGTGCTGGGTGGCCCCGCCGCTGGCCTCGCTGCTGGGCCAGAGCGGCAAGTTCCCGCACGTGAACGCCGCGAAGTACTCCAACAAGTAGCGACCCGGGCCCCGGCCCGGCCGGGCTCGTGCACGGAAAAATAAGCCCGCATACGGTGCATTAGTCGAGGCACGTCCGGGCCGGACGCGCGGGCGCGCACCAGCGGGCCCCCGACCTCGGGGCCGCGCGGTACCAACGGCGGCGTCAGCCGGTGGCCGACTCGAGGTCGCGCTCGCGGTCGATGACCGCTGCCTCGCGGCCCTCGCCGAGGGCGATGCGGTCGAGCAGCGACCACGCCAGCGACGCGTTCCCGGAGCTCGCGAGCCCCTCGCGGTCGCCCATCGGCCCCAGGGCGCGAATCCAGGCCGACGTGTTTCCCTGGACGACGGCGTCAGCGGGCCCGTCCTCGAGGTGCTCGGTGATCTCCGCCTTGGCGCCGGACAGGGTCACCCGGTAGGCCGAGGCCGAGCCGCTCGGGCTGTCGGTGACCTCCAGGTCCACGGTTCCGGACACCGCGGCGCTTGCGTCCGTCAACCCCGGTGCGAGCCGGAAGATGGCGCCAAGGTCCACCCGCTCCGACTGGCGGGGCGGGCTCCACGCCCACTCATAGCCCCAGCGGGCAAGCTCACCCAGCACGGGGGCCAGCTCGCGACTGCGCTCAGTGAGCTCGTAGTCGACGCGGGGCGGCACTTCCCGATAGCGCTTCCGCGTCAGCATTCCGTCGGCAACCATGCGGTTCAGCCGTGACCGCAACTGTTCGGTGGAGATCCCGGGTAGAACCCTCTGGAGCTCCACGAATCGACGCGGACCTGACAACAGGTCGCGAACTATCAGCAGCGTCCACTTGTCGCCCACGAGATCAAGTGCGCGGGCATCTGGTGACCACTGGTCATAGGGATGACGCTTTGCGGGCGGTACGTGCGAAATGAGAACTCCCCGGTCTAAGGACGGCGCTGCCACCTACCGAGAATCAGCATAACGAACAAATCAGCTTTCGGTGCCGGTTTTAGCGCCAGTTTCGGATGCATGCGTCGTTTCAAGGATTCGCAATGGGCCAACTGATCTATCTCAACGAGCGGAGAACTGAACGGTCCCGCTCCCACGTGGTAACTCAACCGCTGTTCTTCTTCGACGTCTCCTGCCCGCTGTCCTATCTCACGGCCGAGCGGATCGAGCGCAAGCTCGGCGAGGTGGAGTGGGTTCCGGTGGACGGCGCCTCGCTGCGCGCCGGCACGCCGGAGCTGGTCGGCGACAGTCCGCACCGTGACGCGCAGCTCACCTGGCTGCGCACCCGCGCCGACTCGTGCGCACGGGCGCTGCGTCTGCCGCTGGTCTGGCCCGACCGCTTTCCCACAGCCGCCCGCTGCGCGCAGCGCGCCTCGGCGTTCGCCTGCGAGATCGGCGCCGGAGCCGCTTTCGCGCTGGCCGCCAGCCGGCTCGCCTTCTGCGGCGGCTTCGACCTCGACGACCCCGAGACTCTGGCCGAGGCGGCCGCGGCCGCCGGGGTCCCGCTCGAGGAGTGCCTGAGCGCCGCGGGCGAGACGTGGCGCGACGAGGAGCTGGAGGCCAACGCCGAACTGCTCCGATCGCGCGGGATCAGCGAACTCCCCGCCATCCGTATCGGGGACCAGTGGTTCGAAGGCGAGGCCGGACTGCTGGCGGCGGGGGCGCTGATCGCGGGGCCCAGCCCCGGCCCAGCGGCAGTTCGCACCCGTCTAGGCGACGGGCGCCAGCGGCGCTGGCCCGCTCCGAGGATGATCGATCCCGTCGATCGGGCGGCCCGTGCCGTCGCCCGGCGCGTCGTGCGCTCGGTGGTCGCGTCGTTGCAGGATCTGCGCCGCGCCACCGAGGCGCTGAGACGGGGCGACTACAGTGCTCGCGTGCCCGTGGTTGCCACCGATGAGACCGGCGCGCTGGCCCAGTCGTTCAACACGATGATCGAGGGCCTGGAGGAGCGTGGGCGTCTGCGCTCGGCCTTCCGCGCCGCTGGCGTCGAGGCGGCCACCCGCGAGACCGGCGATCGGGTGCTGATCACAGAGGACACTCGCCGTCGGCTCCGAACTGAAGCGTTCGAGCTTGATGTGCGCAAAACGGTTGAACTGAAGGGCAAACAGGTACACGTAGAACTGTGGGCTCCGCGCGCGCACCCATCCGACGCCTCCAACCACGGCCGCGCCGGCGCGTCGGCGGCCTGAACCTCCGCGCGGTGCCCCGCGCCATCCACCGCTTCTGGCGCATCGCCTACGAGGCCAACATCACCGGCCTGGCCTCGATGATCGCCTACAACATGCTGCTGGGGATCATCCCGGTGGCCCTGCTCGCGCTGTTCATCGCCGGCCAGGTGCTGTCCAGCCACGCCGTCCAGCACTAGCGTCCTCCAGGACCTCCAGGAGGTGTTCCCGGGCACTGCCGAGCACACGCTGGACTCGCTGCTGGACCAGGTCCGCAGCTCCACCACCAGCACCGGCGTCCTGGCGCTGGTGGCCAGCCTGTGGCTGGGCTCGTCCTTCTGGGGGGCCCTGGACACCGCGTTCGACCGGATCTACCACGGTCCGTCGCGCGGCTGGCTCAAGCAGAAGCGCTTCGCCATCTCGATGCTGTTCGTGGTGCTGCTGTTCATGGTGGCGACGGTTGCCATCCCCACCGTGCAGAGCCTGCTGCGCGCCGGCGCCAACTCGCTGCCCTTCGACCTCGCGCACGTCGCCGTGCTCATCTACGCGGGCTCGCTGGCCTTCAGCCTCGCCATGCTGTTCGCCTGCCTGGTCATCATCTACTCGCGCGTGCCGCACCTGAAGGTGCCATGGCGCGCGGTCTGGCCGGGGGCGCTCGGCGCGACGGTGGCCATCGCGATCGTCGACTACGCCTTCCCCGCCTACCTCAACAACATCTCCACGATCGCCCGCTTCGGGACGACGATCGTGTTCATCCTGATCATGCTCGGCTGGTTCTACGTGCTCGCGCTCATCATCCTGGGCGGCGCCATCGTCAACGCCATGCGCGTCACCCCCGGGGCGCCGACCGGCGACGGAAGCCCGGTAGCGTGCCGGGCGTGACCGCCGGCACCGACACCGAGACCCAGCTGCACGGCGGCCGGCTGGTGGCGCGAGCGCTGCGCGGCTACGGCGTCACCAAGCTGTTCACCCTCTCGGGCGGGCACCTGTTCTCCATCTACGACGGCTGCCGCGCGGAGGGCATCGACATCGTCGACGTCCGCCACGAGCAGGCGGCCGCGTTCGCCGCCGAGGGCTGGGCCAAGGTGACGCGCACGCCCGGCGTGTGCGCGCTGACCGCCGGTCCGGGGGTGACCAACGGAATGAGCGCGATGGCCTCGGCGGCGCAGAACAACTCGCCGATGCTCGTGCTGGGCGGGCGCGCGCCCGCGTTTCGCTGGGGCCAGGGCTCGCTGCAGGAGATCGACCACGTCCCGTTCGTGGCGCCGGTGGTCAAGCACGCCGCGACCGCCACCGCGACCGCCGAGATCCCGGCGCTGCTGGACGAGGCGCTGCGCGCCGCGCTCACGCCCCACTCGGGCCCGGCCTTCATCGACTTCCCGCTCGACCAGGTGTTCGGTGAGGCGCGAGGCCCCGGAGAACATCGGATCCGCTGCCCGAGCCGTGGACCGGCCCGGGCGCCGACGCCGCGGCGATCGACCGCGCCGCCGCGCTGCTGCGCGACGCCGAGCGCCCCGTGATCATGGCCGGCACCGGCCTGTACTGGGGCCGGGGCGAGGAGGCGCTGCTCGCGCTGGCCCGCGAGCTGCGCGTGCCGGTGTTCCTCAACGGCCTGGGGCGCGGCTGCGTGCCCGCCGACGACCCGCTGGCCTTCTCCCGCGCGCGCAGTGCCGGCCTGGGCGGCGCGGACGTGGCGCTGGTGATCGGCGTGCCGCTGGACTTCCGCCTCGGGTTCGGGGCGGCCTTCGCCGAGGAGGCCCACGTCATCGCCATCGACGTCGCCGAGCCGCAGCGGCCTCACCCGCGGCAGCCGACCGCCGAGCTCTACGGGGCCCTGCCGGCCACGCTCGAAGCGCTGCGCGCCGGGGCCGGCGCACCGCCCACCGAACGCGCGAGTGCGCGCGACGCCTGGATCGCCTCGCTGCGCGAGATCGAGACCGAGCGCCGCGCCGCCGAGGCCGGCGACCTGGCTGACGCGCGAGCGCCGCTTCACCCGATGCGGATCTACGGCGAGCTGGCCCAGATGCTCGATCGCGACGCGATCGTCGTCGGCGACGGCGGCGACTTCGTCTCCTTCGCCGGCCGGGTCGTCGACTCCTACCGCCCCGGCTGCTGGCTTGACCCGGGACCGTACGGGTGCCTGGGGTCGGGCCCCGGCTACGCGCTGGCCGCCAAGCTCGCCCACCCCGAGCGCCAGGTGGTGCTCCTGCTCGGCGACGGCGCCTTCGGCTTCTCCGGGATGGAGTTCGACACGCTGGCCCGCCACGGGGTCGCCGTCGTCGGCGTGATCGGCAACAACGGCATCTGGGCGCTGGAGAAGCACCCGATGGAGGCCATCTACGGCTACTCGGTGGCCGCCGACCTGCGGCCGGCCACCCGCTACGACGAGGTGGCGGCCGCGCTGGGCTGCCACGCGCGAGCTGGTGAGCGCGCCTGATGAGCTGCGCCCGGCGCTGGAGCGCGCGTTCGCGGCCGGCGGGCCGGCGCTCGTCAACGTCCTCACGGATCCGGCCGTCGCCTATCCGCGGCGCTCGAATCTGGCCTGACCCGCCCGCCCCCACCCGCCCGCACCGTCCTTAAACGAAAACCGCCCGCGTTCTGCGGGCGGCTTCCGATCCAGGTTTGGCCCAATCGGGACGGGCAGGGGTACGTGCCAGAAAGGGCCAGTTAGAGTGGTTCGGACGGCGGGAGGCGCCGATGTCTGCGGCTTCGCCCGAACCTATGTTGGGAATACGGGTCGCCTATTGGCGGTCCGCACCCCGCGGATAGAATGATCCCACTCCGCGGGAATGGCAATCGAACATTCGTCCAGTTCTTGCCTAAAACCTCACTAGGGCCAGGTCAGAATAATGACCAGAGGGGTTTACAAACGCGGCGCAGCGAGTCCGAGCGCTGCTCCCCGGAGGATGTCGTGCTCGGAAATCTCGATCCTGGACAGGCCGAACAGCCTCAGCACCTCCCGGAAGATGAGGACGCCGGCGACGATCGTCGGCGCGCGGTCGGGGTGCAAGCCCGGCCACCTGGCGGCGCTGCTCGAGCGTCATCGCCGCCAGCTCGCCGAGGATCCGGTCGCACTCGTCGGCGCTCAGCAGGTAGCCATGGACGCGCTCGGGGTCGTAGGGGTCCAGGTGCTGGGCGATCGCGGCCAGCGAGGTGGCGGTTCCGGCCACGGCGATCCCGTGCTGGACCTCGCTGCGCCGCTCCGTCGGAACGCCGTCCTCGAGGATCCCGCGCACGTCGGCGGCCAGCGCGTCCATCTCGGCCGGGTCCGGCGGGTCGGCGTGGAGGTGGCGCTCGGTCTGGCGCACCACTCCGGCCTGGGTGGAGACGTGGAAGCCGACCTCGCCGCCCGCTGCCGATGATCATCTCGGTCGACCCGCCGCCGATGTCGAGCACCAGCGTCGGCGTGCGGTCTGACGGCGTCGCGCTCGCTGGTGGCGCCCAGGAAGGTGAGCTGCGCCTCCTCGTCGCCCGTGAGCACGTGGGGCTCGAGGCCGTAGCGGTCGCGCACGGTGTCGGCGAACTCCTGGCCGTTGGCGGAGTCGCGCACGGCGCTGGTCAGCACCGCCACGGCGGCCTGCGCGCCGTGCGCGTCGATCTCGGCCTTGTAGTCGTCGAGCGTCGTGTACACGCGCTGCATGGCGTCGTCGCGCAGCCGTCCGTCGGCGTCGACGCCCGCGCCCAGGCGCGTCACCTCGCTGTGGCGCACGAGCTCGCGCCGGACCCGGTGGTCCTCGATCTCGGCGATGAGCAGCCGGGTCGAGTTGGAGCCGATGTCGACGACGGCGACGTTCATGACCTCGACGCCGCAGGCTACGCCGCTGCGCGGTCACCCGGTGTGAACGGGATATGGCATCGGCTCGCCGTCGAGCGCGGCGAGCAGGTTGTCGACCGCCAGCGTGGCCATCGCCTCGCGGGCGGCGTGCGTGGCCGAGCCGATGTGGGGCGCGACGATCAGGTTGGGCGCGCTCAGCAGCGGGTCGTCGGCCGGCGGCGGCTCGGGGTCGGTGACGTCGAGCGCGGCGCCGGCGATCTCACCCCGGCGCAGCGCCTCGATGAGCGCCGCCTGGTCGACGATCGGCCCGCGCGCGGTGTTGATGAGGATCGCCGTGGGCTTCATCGCCGCCAGCGCCGCCGCGTCGATCAGGTGGTGGGTGTCGGGCGTCAGCGGGGCGTGGATCGAGATGAAGTCCGAGCGCTCCAGCAGCGTGAGAAGCGGCACCCCGCCGTCTGAGCCGGTGTGCAGCACGTTCATCTCGAAGCCCTGCGGCGCCGGCGCGCGACCGCCCGGCCGATCCGGCCCATGCCGATGATCCCGAGCGTCGCGCCGAAGACGTCCTGGCCGAGAAAGCCGTCGGGTCCCAGGTCAGCCAGTCGCGGTCGGCCACCGACCGCAACGCCTCCGGCAGGCGGCGCGCCGCGGCCAGCAGCAGCGTGAAGGCCAGGTCGGCGGTGGCGTCGGTGAGCACGTCGGGCGTGTTGCCGACCGGGATGCCGCGGGCCTGCGCCGCCTCGAGGTCGATGTTGTCGTAGCCGACGGCGTAGTTGGCGATCGCGCGCAGCTGCGGCGAGCCGTCGATCAGCGCGGCGTCGACGCGGTCGGTGAGGAGGCAGAGCAGGCCCGCGGCGTTGGCGGTGCGGGCGCGCAGCTCCTCGTAGGGGGGCGGCAGGCGCTCGGGCCAGACGTCGACCTCGTGACGCTCGCGCAGACGGTCGAGCGCGGGTCCGGGGAGCTCGCGGGTGACAAAGCAGCGGGCCACAGCCGCCGCATTGTCACGCAACTCGCGTGGCTGCGCGGAGTCGGCAGCGCTGCGCGGAGTCGGAGGCGCTACGCGGACTCGACGGGGGTCAGGCGTCCCGCGTGCGCCGCCGCGGGCAGCCGCGGCAGCCCGACCACCGCCACCAGGGTCCCGACCAGCGCGAACGCCGCCGCGACGGCGAAGGCCAGTTGGAAACCGGAGACGAGCGCGGCGTGCGCCGTGATCCCGGCGTGGTGCAGGTCCGAGTTGGTTCGTGCGGTGGCGATCGCCGCCAGGACGGCGAGGCCGAGCGCGCCGCCGAACAGCCGCGCGGTGTTGACCAGCCCGGAGGCCAGTCCGGCCTCCTCGGGCGCAACCCCGGCGACGGCGCTGATCGTGGCCGGCACGAAGGCCAGCCCCATGCCCAGCGAGGTCAGCAGCGACGGCACCAGCATCGACCCGGCGTAGGTGCCGCTCACCGAGATGTCGGTGAACCAGAACAGCCCGACCGTCAGCGAGGTCATGCCCGCGATGAGGATCGGCTTGGCGCCCAGGCGGCCGACCAGCCGCGAGGCGACGGTCGAACCGGCGACGATGCACAGCGTCATCGGCAGGAAGGCCAGGCCGGCGCGGATCGGCGAGTAGTCGTGCACCTGCTGCAGGTAGAGCGAGATGAAGAACCACATCGCGAACGAGGCTCCGCCGACGAGCAGGACGATGATGTTGGCCGCGCTGAGCGTCCGCGAGCGATAGATCCGCAGCGGCATCAGCGGCGAGCGGGCGATGCGCCCTTCGATGAGTAGGAACGCGCCCAGCAGGGCGAATCCGGCCGCGATGAGCAGCAGAGTGGAGGTGTCGCCCCAGCCGGTCTGGTCGGTGCGGACGATGCCCAGTACCAGCAGCGAGAGTCCGACGGTCGCGGTCAGCGCGCCGCGCAGGTCGAATTCCCGTGCGTGGCCCGTACCGCGGCTCTCCAGGAGCAGGTGCTGCGCGGCCACGGCGGCGATCAGCCCGATGGGGACGTTGATGAACAGGATCCAGCGCCAGGACAACAGGTCGGTGATGACGCCGCCGAGCAGCACGCCGGCGGCCCCGCCGGCACCGCCCATGGCGCCCCAGATCCCGACCGCGCGGTTGCGCGCGGGACCCTCGGCGAAGGTGGTGGTGAGGATCGACAGCGAGGCCGGGGCGATCACCGCGCCGCCGAGGCCCTGGACGGCGCGGGCGGCGATCAGCAGCCCCTGGCTGTCGGCGATGCCGCCGGCCAGCGAGGCCAGCGCGAACAGGGTCAGGCCGGCGACGAACACGCGGCGGCGCCCGAGCAGATCGGCCGCGCGGCCGCCGAGCAGCAGGAAGCCCGCGAAGGTGACGGTGTAGGCGTTGACCACCCACTGCAGGTCGTCCTCGGTGAAGCCGAGGCCGTGCCGGATCGAGGGCAGGGCAACGTTGACGACCGACACGTCGAGGATCACCATGAACTGCGCCAGGCACGCCAGCAGCAGGGTGGCGCGTGAGATGCGGCTTCGGGGGTGATTGGGTGTTCTGGTGTCATAAGGCTCGTTCCGGGTCTTAGTACGACGACCGTCGTACAATATAGACGGTCCCACCGAATAGACGGACAACGCGGCCGGGATGGGACAACGTGAGATGAGCGACGGCTACGGACCTGACGGGCTGGCACGGGCGATCGTGCTCACCTGCGACAACCTCGGCGAGGCCAGCGCACTGGAGCGCGGGACGTGGAGCCCGGGCACTCCGCTGGGCGAGGACCCGTCGGTGACGACAGCTCTGCCGCGGCTGCTCGACGCCCTCGACAGTAGCCACCTCACCGCGACCTTCTTCGTCGAGGGGGTCAACTGCGAGCTCAACCCCGAGGCGGTGGCCGAGATCGCCCGGCGCGGGCACGAGCTCGGCGCGCATGGCTGGCAGCACGAGGAGTGGAGCGAGCTCGACCGCGCGGGAGGAGCGCCAAGTCCTCAAGCGCACGACGTGGGCGTTCGTTCACGCCGGCCTGGATGTCCGGGGCTTCCGGCCGCCGGGTGGGAAGCTCACCGCGAGCACGCCGGCGTTCCTGCGCGAGCACGGCTTTGTCTGGTGCTCGCCGGCAGGCGAGGAGGCGCCGTCATTTCGCGACGGGCTGGCGACCGTGCCCTTCACGTGGGACCTCGTTGACGCCTACCACCTGATGGAGCGCTTCGCGCCCTTACGCGTCCAGCGCGGGGACGGCACGGAGCCCGCCGGAGCCGCGGCGGCCGGAGACCATCTCGCCCAGGCGTTGCGCGACGGCACCGGCGTCCAGACGATGATCATGCATCCGTTCCTGATGCTCGACCCGGCGTGGTGGGAGCAGGTCCAGCGGCTGCTGAACATCCTCGGCGAGCTGCGGCGTTCGGGCCAGGCCTGGGTCGTGGCCGGCGGCACGCTCGCGCACGCGCTCGGCGCGGCAGCGCCGCCGCAGTAGGGTCGGGGCCATGAGCTCTGAGACCCGCATCCCCACCACCCATGTCGGCAGCCTCCCGCGACCCGAGGAGGTCGTCGACCTCGTCTTCGCCCAGGACCGTGGCGAGCCCGTGGACCCCGGCGAGTTCGATCGCGTCATCGGCGGCGCCGTGCGCGACCGGGTCCAGCGCCAGGTCGATGCCGGGGTGGACTGGGTCTCCGACGGCGAGATGAGCAAGATCGGCTATGCCACCTACATCCGCCACCGGCTGAGCGGGTTTGAGCTGGGGGACGCCCCGCGGGCCACGCCCGCCGATTTGGACGCCTTCCCGGGATTTCGCGACCGCCAGGCGCGCGAGGGCGGCTACAAGTACCAGCGCCCGATCTGCCGCGGCCCCATCACCTACGAGCACCCCGAGCCGGTCAGGCGCGACCTCGCGCACCTCACATCGGCCATCGAGGGCCAGCCGGTGGCGGGCGCCTTCATGAACGCGCCGTCGCCGGGGATCGTCGCGCTGTTTGCGCCCAACGAGCACTACGGGAGCCTCGACGAGTACCTCGACGCGATCGGCGAGGCGATGAGGGTGGAGTACGAGGCGATCGTCGCCGCCGGGGTGATGCTCCAGATCGACGCGCCCGACCTGGCCATGGGTCGCCACATCATGTACCGCGACCGCTCCGACGAGGAGTTCGTGGCCAGCGTCCAGCGCCACGTCGAGGCGATCAACGCCGCGCTGCGCAACATCCCCGCCGACCGTGTGCGCATGCACCTGTGCTGGGGCAACTACGAGGGCCCGCACCACCTCGACATCGACGTGGGCAAGATCCTCGGGGCGATACTGCGCGCCAAGCCCGCGACGATCCTCTTCGAGGCCGCCAACCCGCGCCACGAGCACGAGCACGTCGCGTGGGCGAGCGCTCAGCTTCCAGACGACAAGGTGCTCGTCCCGGGCGTGATCGACTCGACCACCAACTACATCGAACACCCCGAGCTGGTGGCCCAGCGCATCGAGCACTTCACGGACATCGTCGGGCCCGAGCGCGTCATGGGGGGGACCGATTGCGGCTTTGGTACATGGTCGGGTTACGGGGCCGTCGATCCCGACATCTGCTGGGCCAAGCTGCGCTCGCTCTCCGACGGCGCGCGGATCGCCGCTGAGCGCCAAACCGCGGTGCGCTGATCGCCGCTGACCGTCAACGCGCGGTGCGCTGATCGTCAAGATCGCCTGTCGGCGATTGCGTACTCAAGTACGATCGGGGCGTTCACGAGAGAGGAGAGGCCATGCCGAACCCAGGGTTCATTCGCGGTACCCACCACCTCACATTCTGTGTCGGCCCGGCCCAGGAGGACTACGACTTCCACGTGCGTCTGCTGGGCCTGCGCAGCGTCAAGAAGACGGTCCTGTTCGACGGCGAGATCCCGATCTACCACCTGTACTACGGCAACGGCGCCGGCGACGCGAGCACGCTGCTGACCGCCTTTCCCTACCGCCAGGCAGGGTGGATGGGCAAGCGCGGCACCAACCAGGCCAAGATCCTCCTTCTCTCGGTTCCGGTCAATTCCATCGGCTACTGGTCTGACCGCTTCAAGGAGCAGGGCGTCGACCACGAGCGCATCGAGCGGTTCGGCACCGAGCGCCTGCTCTTCCGCCACCCCTGCGGGATCGAGTACGCGCTGGTGGCCGACCCCGACCCCGATACGCGCGAGCCCTACGACGCCATCGTCCCCGCCGAGCACGCCATCCGCGGCGCCTACGGCACCACCACGTCGGTGACCGAGCAGGGTCCGATGGACTACTTCATCGTCCAGGGGATGAACGGCGAGCCGCTCGGCGACGAGGGCGAGAACCACCAGTACCGCATCGGTCAGGCCGACGGCTTCGGCCGGATCCTGGAGCTGGTGGAGGAGCCTGGGCTGCACCAGGGCACCTGGCACTTCGGTGAGGGCACCATCCACCACCAGGCCTTCGACGTCGGCACCGCCGAGAACCAGCAGGTGGTCAAGGACCACATCGTCGGGCTCGGCTTCACCGACGTCTCGGAGGCCAAGGACCGGGGCTACTTCTTCTCCATGTACTGCCGCAGCCCCAGCGGGCTGCTGACGGAGTTCGCCTACGGGGAGGGACGGGGCTTCCTCATCGACGAGACCGCTGCCGAGCTGGGCACGCACATGTGCATCCCGCCCCACTGGGAGCACCGGCGGCCCGAGATCGACCAGCTCGAGCCGATCGAGACCCTGGAGACCGTCGTCGGCTGACGCGCCCGTCCGGCTACGTCGCGGGGGCCGCTGCTGCCGGCGGCCCCGCGAACACCGGCGCGATGTCGGTGTACACGCGGTAGTCCGAGATGAGGTCGTTGGCGTCGGTGCGGTAGATCGTGACCACCGGCACCGTGACCTCGAGCCCGTCGCTGCGGGCGTAGAAGGACTCCAGCGCGGCGCGGCGCTCAGTCATTTGTGTCCCTTCGCCTGGAGTCCGTTCAGGGTGAGAGAGCGGCGTATTAAACACATCGACCGGTCCGATGCCCAGTCAAATGGACTAAGCCTCTGGTGGGCGCCGGGTCGCGCGCCGGGGCCGCGTCTTCTTTATGGTCCGCCCGCCTGATCAAATACCGCTCGATGCCCGCTCCCCTCCAGATCCCCTCCCATCCCCTCGGCGCCGCCGGCCACCGCGTGCCCCGCGTCGCGCTGGGCTGCGGCAACTTCGGCGGCGTCGGCTCGGCGCCGGCGTTCTTCGGCCAGGGGCTGTCGCTGTCAGAGGCGCTGGAGCTGATGGACGCGGCATGGGAGCTCGGCATCAGGCACTTCGACACCGCCGATGCCTACGGCGGCGGGCGCAGCGAGGAGGCCATCGGCGCATGGATCCGCTCGCGGCGCACCCGGCCGACGCTCACCACCAAGGTGTTCAACCCGATGACCGCCGACGGCGATCACGGCCTGTCGCCCGACCGGGTCCGCCGCCAGTTCGCCGCGAGCCTGGAGCGCCTCGGCGTCGACCGCGTCGATCTCTACCTCGCCCACGAGTACGACCCCGCGGTGCCGCTCACCGACACCATCTCCGCGTTCGACGCGCTGCGCAACGATGAGCAAGCTGACCTCCTACGGGGTGAGCAACTTCGACGCCACCCAGCTCCAGCAGGGCGCTGGCCGTCGGCGTGCCCACGGCGGTCCAGAACGGCTACTCGCTGCTCGAGCGCGGCGACGACGCCGACGTCATCCCGCTGTGCGCGCGCAGCGGCATCGGCTACATCGTGTTCAGCCCGCTGTGCGGCGGGTGGCTGACCGGCAAGTACCGGCGCGGGGCCGCCTACCCCTTCGGCTCGCGCATGACCCAGCGGCCCGAGCCCTACGAGGCCCTGGCCACCGACGAGACCTTCGACCGCCTCGAGTGGCTCGAGCGGCTCTCCGCCGACCGCGGCACCTCGATGGCAGGCACGTCGCTGGCGTGGCTGCTCGCCGACGACCGCATCGCGCAGGTCGTCGTCGGGCCCGGCCGTCCCGAGCATCTCGAGCCGATCCGAGAGGCGATCGAGCGCCCTCTCACCCCCGACGAACGCCGACAGATCACGGAGACCTTCAGCTGATGCGCGTCCTCACCCTCTCCAACGCCGACATCCACGCATCGCTGTCGCCCGAGGCCTGCGAGCAGGCGATGGCGGCCGTGCTGGCGGCGCGCGCCCGCGGCGACGCCTTCAACCCGCTGCGCACGGTGACGGCCCCGCCCGGGGCCGCAGGGTTCATGGGGCTGATGCCGGCCTACGCGTCGTCCGCGGCGCACGCCGGCGGCGAAGCCGAGGCTGCGGCCGCAGGCGCCTTCGGGCTCAAGGTCGATCTGCATCATCCGCGCCAACCCGGGCCGCGGCCTGGATGCCCACCAGGGCACCGTCGCGCTCTACGACGGGGATACCGGGATGCCGACCGCGATCCTCAACGCCTCGGCGATCACCGAGATCCGCACCGCCGCAGTCACCGCGGTCGCCACTCGCGCGCTGGCCCGCGACGGCGCCCGCGTGCTCGGCATGCTCGGCGCCGGCGTGCAGGCCCGCTCGCACCTCGTCGCTCTCGCCGATGTCCGCCCGTGGGACGAGGTCCGCGTCTACGCGCCCACCGCCGCGCACGTCGAGGCGCTGCGCGACGCCCGCCCTGACCTCGTGGTCGCCGGGTCCGCTCAGGAGGCCGTCGAGGGCGCCGACGTGGTGGTCGTCGCCACCAGCGCCAAGCGCCCGGTGCTCGAGCACGCGTGGCTGGCCCCGGGCGCGCACGTCAACGCCGTCGGCGCCAGCTCGCCGACCGCGTGGGAGATCGAGCCCGCGACGGTCGCCGCTGCCGCGCTGTTCTGCGACAGCCGCGAGTCGGTGCTCAACGAGGCCGGCGAGTTCCGGCTGGCCGTCGAGGAGGGGCTGATCGAGGGCGAGGAGCACATCCGCGCCGAGCTGGGGGAGGTGGTGTCGGGCGCCCATCCCGGGCGCGAGTCAGACGACCGAGCTGACGCTGTTCCGGTCGCTGGGCATCGGCGTCGAGGACCTCGCCGCCGCGCAGGTGGCGGTGCAGCACGCCCGCAGGCAGGGCCTGGGGACGGAGGTGGAGCTGTGATCGCCCTGGAGGAGATCCGGGCGGCCCGCGAGCGTGTCGCCGACCTCGCGGTGCGCACGCCGCTGATCCGGCTGCACCTCGCCGACGCCCCGGCCGAGATCCATCTCAAGCTCGAGACGCTGCAGCCCATCAACTCGTTCAAGATCCGCGGAGCCGGCAACGCGATCCGCCGCGCGCCGGCCGAGCTGCGCGCCCAGGGACTGCTCACCGCCAGCGCCGGGAACATGGCGCAGGGAGTGGCCTGGGTGGCGCGGGAGCTGGGCCTGACCGCCACCATCGCCGTGCCCGAGCACGCGCCAGAGGCCAAGCTCGCAGCGATCGAGCGACTCGGTGGGCGGGTGTTGAAGGTGCCCTATGACGACTGGTGGCAGGCGATCGTCACCTCGGAGATCCCGGGGGAGGAGGGGCTCTTCGTTCATCCCGTCGCCGATGAGGCGGTCATGGCCGGCAACGGCACGATCGGCCTGGAGATCCTGGAGGACCTGCCCGACGTCGACACCGTGGTCATCCCGGTCGGCGGCGGCGGGCTGGCGGTCGGGATCGCCAGCGCGGTCAAGGCGCTGAAGCCCGAGGTCCGCGATCGTCACCGCCGAGCCCGAGACCGGCGCGGCGCTGACCGCGGCGTTCGCCGCGGGCGGTCCGATCGACGTGGACTATCAGCCGTCGTTCGTCGACGGCTCGGGCAGCCGCCGGGTGCTCGACCCCATGTGGCCGCGCCTGCAGGAGGTCGTCGACGAGGCCGTCGCGGTGCCCATCGCCGATACCGAGGCGGCCGTCCGGACGCTGGCCGAGCGGGTGCGCGTCATCGCCGAGGGCGCCGGCGCGCTCTCCACCGCGGCCGCGCTGGCCGGGCGCGCGGGTTCGGGCAAGGTGGTGTGCGTGGTGAGCGGCGGCAACATCAACCTGGCCACCCTGGCCGGAATTCTCAACGGCCCAGGAGACGTCATGACCGACGTGGAGAGACAACGAGCCGATCCTGCCCGGGCCGGGGGACTCCGACTACGAGCGCTACCTGCGCACCGACGAGCTGCTGGCGCTCCAGAAGCCGCCGGAGGAGCAGGCCCACCGCGACGAGCTCCTCTTCCAGACCGTCCACCAGTCCTCGGAGCTGTGGCTCAAGCTCGCCGTCTCCGAGGTGGAGGAGGCCACCCGCCTGATCGACGCCGACGACGCCCTGGGCGCCGTGCGGCTCCTGCGCCGCGTCGTCCTGTGCCTGCGCCAGGTCACCGAGGCCTGGACATGCTCGACATGCTCGACCCCTGGGACTACAACACCGTCCGGACCGTCCTGGGCCACGGCAGCGGCTTTGACTCTCCGGGCTTTCGGGCCCTGGCCCGGGCGACCCCCGCGCTGGGCGCCGCCTTTGACCGCGCCCTGGAGCGGGCCGGGATCACGTTCGTCGAGCTGTATCGCCACGGGGCGGAGCACCAGGCGCTCAACCAGCTGGCCGAGCTGCTCACCGACTACGACGAGCGCATCCGCCTGTGGCGCTTTCGCCACTACAGCGTCGTCGCCCGCGCCATCGGCGAGCAGACCAGCGGGACCGCCGGGACGCCCGTCCAGGTCCTGTCACGGCTCATCGCCCAGCGCCAGCTGCCCAAGCTGTGGGATGTGCGGGCGCGGCTGGTCGACGTGTTCGAGGCCGAGCGGGGTGGTGGTGGGTCCGGTGCAGGCGGCCACCCCATCGGCCACGGGGACACGGGCTAAACGGGCGTCTTGCCGGGGACCTTGGGAGATATTGCTTGTGTGGCAAGCAAGTTCTCCCACGACCCCCGATCCGCGCTATCCGCCCTGCGCGCCCTCCAGGCCTGCCACCAGCCGGTCGACCTCTTCGACGGTGTTGTAGTGGATGAACCCGATCCGGATCGCGTCCTGCTCATAGCCCAGGCGCTTGTAGAGGTTCAGCGAGTACCACGAGTCGTGGGCCCACACGCCGACGTCCTGGCGCCGCCAGCATGCGCCGCCACGTCCGCTGCGGCGACGCCCTCGACGTTGACCAGGAAGGTCGGCACGCGGCCCTCCATCGTCGGCAGGCCGTAGACCGTCACCGTGTCGGGGATCGAGGCGAGGAAATGCTCGCCCAGCGACCGCTCGTAGGGGACGATCGTGTCAAAGCCGCCGATCGAGTCCAGGTAGTCGATCGTGGCGTTGAACCCGGCCAGCAGCTCGTAGGGGCTGCGTGCCGGTGTTGAAGCGGCGGCCCAGCGGGTCGCTCGGGGCCGGGCGCGCCTTGTAGGGGCGCCAGTCTCGAGGTCACCTCGGCCTTGCCGTAGGCCATGCCCAGGTGCGGGCCGCAGAACTTGTAGGGCGAGCAGATCAGGACGTCGGCGTCGATCGCGCGCACGTCGATCGGCTCGTGGGCGGCGTAGTGGACGGCGTCGATCCAGGCCAGCGCGCCGGCCTCGTGGGCCATCTGGCACACCCGGGCGGCGTCGACGACGGTGCCGACGGCGTTGGACGCCCACGCGAACGCGACCACCCGGCGCGGCCCGAGGACAGCTTGGCGGCCAGGTCGTCGAAGTCGAGCAGCGTGTCGGGGTGAAGCTCGATGTGCTTGACGACCAGGTCACGGTCGGCGGCCAGCTCGAGCCACGGGGCCACGCCGCCATCGTGGTCGGGCGAGGAGACGAGGATCTCGTCGCCGGCCTGGAAGTCACGGCCGGCGGTGCGGCTGAAGGTGAAGTCCAGCGAGGTCATGTTGGCGCCGAAGGTGATCTCCTGCGGCTAGCAGCCCAGAAAGCGCGCGGCGTGCGCTTCGGCGGTCTCGAGGATCTCCTTGACGCGGAAGCTGGTGGCGTAGCCGGCGCCGAGGTTGGCGCTCGCCTCGCGCAGCGCGCGGGCGATGGCGTCGCCGACCTCGTCGGGCACCTGGGACCCGCCGGGGGCGTCCAGGAACGCGAAGCCGTCGCCGAGCGCTGAGAAGCGCCGGCGCACCTCGGCGACGTCGATCGTGGGGTTGAGCGTCTCTGCCACGGCCCTCTCCTTGGTTAGCAGCGGTTACGTACGGTTGCAGCCGTCACACGGTAATGGTTTGATCGCCATACAAATCAAATCGAGGGGGTGTCGCAAACCTTGAGCGTTCGTGTAAGCCGCCACGCGGAGGCCAGCTGGCAGGGAACCGTGCCCGATGGGGGAGGTCGGATCGCGCTCGGCAGCGGCGCGTTCGAGGGGGAGTTCACGCTGCGCAACCGCGTCGAGGACGAGGTGCGCGGTACCAACCCCGAGGAGCTCATCGCCGCCGCCGAGGCGGGCTGCTTCACCATGTCGCTGGCCAACCTGCTCGAGGAGGCGGGCTCGCCGCCCAAGGATCTGCGCACCACCGCGCGCGTCCGTCTGGAGCAGAAGGAGGAGGGCTTCCGGATCACCCGGATCGCCATCACCACGGTCGGAGACGTGCCGGGCTTCGACGCCGCGCGCTTCGCCGAACTGGCCGAGCAGGCCAAGGCGACATGCCCGGTCTCGCTGGCCCTGGCGGGCACCGAGATAGTCCTAGAGGCCACCCTGCAATGAACGCTCCGAGGGCAGGTGGTTGACCCACGCAACCCGAATGTGCGAAGGTGCCCGACCCCGAGCCAGGATGCGCTCGGGTCCCGTTGCCCAGCCCAAGTGAAGCTTTCCCCCGCCATCCGGAGCCGCCCCCGATGCCGGCTGTGAACGTCGTCAACGCGCCCGCGGTGGCGCCGTTCACGAGCCCGAGCGGTCTCACCGTCCGCGTGACGTTGGGTCCTCGGACCGATTTCGAGGCGCTCGCGCAGGCGGTGCTCGAATGCGGCCCGGGCCAGCGCGCGCTCATCGAGGTCCCCGGCGACTCCGAGGAGACGCTGTTCGTGCTGACCGGGGAGGGCCGGCTGCACATCCGGGGCGAGGCCCACGAGCTCCGCCCCGACGTGGGCGTCTACCTGCCGCCGGGCTCGACGCCGGAGCTCGAGAACACCGGAGACGGTCCGCTGCGCCTCGTCGCGGTCCGCGTCCCGGACCCCAGCCCTGGGCCCCCGATGCCGGCCGCCGTCAGCCGACTCGAGGACCAGGAGATGGAGCAGGCGACAACCGAGCGGGAGTTTCAGATCGTCGCCGACCCCCGCAACGGCCTGCGCTCGGCCACTCACTTCGTCGGCTACATCCCGACCGAGCGTGCGCCGGACCACTTTCACACCTACGACGAAGTGATCTACGTGCTCGAGGGCGAGGGGCGGATGGAGGCCGGTGACTTCTCGCAACCGGTCACCGCCGGATCGTGCATCCAACTCCCGGCTCGGACGGTGCATTGCCTGTCCAACTCGGGGGCTGGGCCGATGCGCATCGTCGCCGTGTTCCGACCCGCGGGATCTCCGGCTGCCGCCTTCTATCCGGACGGAACCCCCGCCTACCAGAGCAATCAGGACCCACTCCAGAGGAGGAGCTAACAGACCATGAAGGTACGTTTGACATTAGTCGCCGCGGCGCTCACTGCGCTCGTCGCGGTCGGCTGCGGAAGTTCGAGCAGCAGCAGTAGCAGTGCCCCGGCAGCGACTTCGAGCTCGGCCGCGGCGGCGGGGACGTCGTCGGCCGCAGCGACCAAGAGCTGCAAGGCGTCGATCGCGATCGAGGGTCCGTTCACGGGCCCGGTGGCGCAGGTCGGCCTCGAGCAGCTGCACTTCGCGCAGCTCGCCGTGCCAGAGGACAACAAGGCCAACGGCACCCACGTCACGATGGCCCAGGACGACACCCAGCTGACGCCGTCGCTGGCCACGACGAAGACCCAGGCGATCATCTCGTCGCACGCCGTGGCCGTCGTCGGACCGGCCGGAAGCCAGGAGGTCGAGGCCGTCGGGCCGCTGTTCGGGCGCGCCGGACATGGCGTTCATCACCGGCTCGGCGACGCTGCCGGCGCTGACCACCGATGGCAAGAACCCGACGTTCTTCCGCGTGGTGCCCGACGACAACATCCAGGGCCCGCAGGACGCCAACTACGTCATCAATCACCTGCACCCCAAGGCGCGTGCTGGTCATCGACGACGACGAGGCCTACTCGCAGGGCCTGGCCAAGACGATGATCCCGATCTTCCAGAAGGCCGGAATCAAGGTCAACCACCAGACGATCAACGGCACCGACACCGGCGCCACGCTGGCCAACGCCATCAACTCGCTGGTGACCTCGCAGCTGACCCCCGATGAGACGGTCGACGATGCTCCCGTGGCAGGCCGCCGCCAACGCGCAGCAGTTCGGCCTCGACGCCCAGCAGCAGCACAAGAAGACCATCCTGTTCGGTACCGACGGCACCAACTCCCCGTCGCAGTTCAAGATCCCGGGGAGCTACGTGTCGAACTTCGGTCCCGACATCTCGAGCTCCACCCGTCCTCTGGACAAGTCGCTCGTGGCCGGCGTGGCCAAGTACGGCCCCTACGGCGCCTTCGGCGTGCCGACCTACGAGGCGACCGACGTCGTGATGAAGGCGATCGCGTCGGTCTGCAAGAGCGGCCAGACGCCGAGCCGGTCCAACGTGCTGGCGGCGATCCGCAAGACGAACATCGCGGCCGGGCGACGAACCCGCTCGCCGCCCACGTCGCGTTCAAGTCCAACGGCGACCTCGTCGGCCAGCCGGGCTACCTGTTCAAGATCGCGCCCTCGGGCAAGTACGAGAGATCTCCAACAAGTAGTCGCTGATCTCAGCCGCAGCCGGCGGCGCCACGCTACCGGGCCCTCGGGCCCGGGGCGCCGCCGGCCCGGTCTGACACAGCAGCCGCGCGATGCACGAGCTTCATCCAGACAATCGTCAACGGCCTGACCACAGGGTTCCTGTACGCCCTGATCGCGCTCGGCTACTCGATGGTCTACGGCGTGCTGAAGCTGCTGAACTTCGCCCACGGCGACGTCTACATGGTCGGCGCCTACATCGGCTACTTCGTCATCCAGTGGTTCGGTGGGCCGACGGCGCTCGTCGATCCCGGTGCCGCTCCTGGTGGCGATCATGTTCGTGGTGGCGGGGCTGGGCACGGGCGTGCTCGGGGTGCGCGATCGAGCGCTTCGCCTACCGGCCGCTGCGCGACGCGCCCCGGATCGCGCCGCTGATCACCGCGCTCGGCGTCTCGTTCATCCTGGAGAACACGGTGCTGCTGCTGTTCGGTGGCTTCACCAAGAGCTACTCCACCAACAGCTTCATCTCGTTCTCCACCGGAATCCACATCGGCGGCGTCAGCATCGACTCGGTGCAGATCACCATCTTCGTCGTGAGCATCGTGATGATGTTCGGGCTGATGCGACTGGTGGACCGCACCACGCTGGGCAAGTCGATGCGGGCGGTGGCCTCGGACCGCGAGGCGGCCGAGATGCTCGGCATCAACGTCGACCGCGACGATCTCCTAGACCTTCTTCATCGGCTCGGCGATGGCCGGCGTGGCGGGCGTGATGTCCGGGTTGGCGTTCAACCAGATCTCGGACACGATCGGCTTCCTCGCCGGCCTCAAGGCGTTCACCGCCGCGGTCGTCGGCGGGATCGGCAGCATCCCCGGGGCGATGATCGGCGGCCTGTTCATCGGGCTCTGCGAGGCGTTCGCCGCCAGCTACATCTCCAGCAAGTACACGGATCTGATCGTGTTCGGGATCCTGATCGTCACGATGCTCGTGCGGCCCACCGGGATCTTCGGCCGGCCGGCGCTGCAGAAGGTCTGAGAGGAGACACACGCACGTGCCGATCGGCGTCGACGAATGGGTGGCCCAGCACACGGACCGGCGCGATGCCGGGACCGGGTGGCGGCGCTGGATGTACACCCTGGAAGCACGCGTCGGGTGGTGGCCGCGACTGGCCATCGCAGTGCTGGTGGGGCTCATCTTCGGTCAGCTCTCGCTCAACTCCAACATCGAGCAGGTGGCGTTCAACAGCCTCATCTACGCCATGCTCAGCCTCGGTCTCAACATCGCCGTCGGCTGGGCGGGGCTGCTCGACCTCGGCTACATCGCCTTCTTCGGCTTCGGCGCCTACGGCTACGCCGTCCTCTCCTCGGGCACCACTCACTGGGCGGCCATCGATCTCGATCCCGATCGTCTTCGGAGCCGCGGCGATCTTCGGGGCGATCGTCGGGCTGGTCGCGCTGCGGGTCTCCGGCGACTACCTGGCGATCGTCACCCTGTTCGTCGGCCAGGCGTTCGTGGAGGTCGCCAACAACGTCGACACCGGCACGCTGGGCGGCGTCAACGGCCTGTTCGGGCTGGATCCGATCCACAGCTTCGGCGCCCAGATCATCACTCCCCAGGGGTACTTCTACTTCGCGCTCGTCGTGCTGGCGGTGCTGATGGGGTTATTGCACCTACTCGACACCTCCCGAACGGGCCGCGCCTGGCGCGCGGTCCGTGAAGACGAGCTCGCCGCCGAGGCGATGACGATCCCCACCGGCGCGCTCAAGGTGATGGCCTTCGGTTTCGCCGCGGCCGTCGGTGCGCTCGCCGGCACGCTGTTCGCCGCCCAGCAGGACAACGTGTTCCCCACCAACTTCACCGCCAACATCCTGATCCTGATCTACGCCTGCCTGGTGCTGGGCGGCGCCGGCTCGATCGCGGGGGCGGTCCTGGGCGGCATCCTGGTCACCGTCGGGCAGCAGATGCTCTCGAGCCCGACCGACGCCGGGTACCTGTTCTACGGGCTCATTCTGGTCGGCCTGGTGGCCAAGGTGCGGCCGTGGCGCACACTGGCGGCGGTACTCGCGGGCACCGTGGTCCTCGGCCTCGCGTTACACGCGATCGTCGGCGCGATCTCGTCCAGCGCGACCGCCGGGTCGCCCGGGAGCGCCGGCTGGATCGGCCACCTCGTGAGCCACTGGGTGATCGTCCCCCAACACGCCGTCGGCTACGGCAACGTCCTCTACATCGCCCTGATCGTCCTCGTCTTCGCGGTCACTCGCGTGCGCGAGAGCTGGCGCCCGTTCCTGCTCGTGCCGACGCTCTACGTCGCCGCCTGCTGCTGGGAGAGCCGGCTGATCGTCAACCCGTCGATCACCGCCCAGATCATCATCGGTGCGATCCTGATCGTCACGATGGTCGCGCGACCACAGGGCTTGCTGGGCACGATGCGCGTGGAGGTGATGTGATGGACGGCCAGGCCCCGCTGCTCGAGCTCGATGGCCTCGGAATCACCTTCGGCGGCCTGCACGCCCTCACCGGCCTCGACCTCGTCGTGGCCGAGAAGGAGATCGTCTCCATCATCGGACCCAACGGCGCCGGCAAGACCACGGTGTTCAACGCCATCACCGGCGTCTACAAGCCCGATGAGGGCGACATCCGCCTGGCGGGGGAGAGCATCGCCGGGCGCCCGATCCACGAGATCACCGACTCCGGCATCGCGCGGACGTTCCAGAGCCTGCGGCTGTTCATCAACATGACCGTGCGCGAGAACGTCATGGCCGCGACCTACGGCGCCACCAAGGCCACGCCGATCGAGTCGATGCTGCGCCTGCCGCGCGCCCGCCGCGAGGCCCGCGAGGTCCACGCGCTCACCGAGGAGGTGCTGTCGTTCTTCGGCGAGCGGCTGGCCGGCTACCGCTGGGACCAGCCCGCCTACAGCCTGTCCTACGCCAACCGGCGCCGGCTGGAGATCGCCCGCGCGCTGGCCACGCGGCCCCGGCTGCTGCTGCTCGACGAGCCGGCCGCCGGGATGAACCCCAACGAGACCCTCGAGGTCACCGAGGTCATCGGCCGCCTGCGCGACGAGCTGTCGCTGGCGATCCTCGTCATCGAGCACGACATGCACGTCGTCGAGGGCATCTCGGATCGCGTCGTCGCGCTCGACCACGGGGTCAAGGTCACCGAGGGCACCTTCGATCAGGTCGCCAACCACCCAGCGGTGGTCGAGGCCTACATGGGGCGCGACCCCGAGGCACTGGCCGAGGCCTGAGATGTTGCTCGCGCTCGACGACGTCACCACCTACTACGGCAAGATGCGGATCCTCGAGGGGATCACCATCCAGGTCGACGCCGGCGAGCTGGTATGCCTGCTGGGCGGCAACGCCTCGGGCAAGTCGACCACGCTCAAGACGATCCTGGGCCTCGTGAAGCCGCGCGAGGGACGGGTGCTGCTGGACTCCGAGGACGTCACCGGCCACGCCGTGCCCGACCGCATCGCCCGCGGGATGGCCATCGTGCCCGAGAACCGGCGGCTGTTCGGACACATGACGGTGGCCGAGAACCTCGAGCTTGGCGCGGTGCTGCGCGACGGCTCGACCTTCAACGAGGATCTCGAGCGCGTACACACGCTGTTCCCGCGCCTGTACGAGCGCCGCGAGCAGTACGCCGGCACCCTGTCGGGCGGCGAGCAGCAGATGGTGGCAATGGGCCGCGCGCTGATGTCGCGGCCGCGCCTGCTGCTCATGGACGAGCCGTCGATGGGCCTGTCGCCGGCTCTGGTCCAGCAGAACTTCCGCATCATCAAGGAGGTCCACGAGTCCGGCGTGGCCATCCTCATGGTCGAGCAGAACGCCACCATGGCCCTCTCGATCGCCGACCGCGGCTACGTGCTGGCCACCGGGTCGCTCGTGCTCTCGGGCACCGCCGGCGATCTCCTGAAGTCAGAGGACCTCAAGCGCGCCTACCTCGGTCGCTGACCGGGAAGGATTCGCCGCCGTAGGCGTCATGGCTGCCCATAGGGCGCGGTCCGTGTGCGCTCGCGAGGTGGCTCGGCCCTGATGTTGACGACCGAGCAGGGGGCGCTGCGGCACTTCCCCGGCCGCGGCGCCCCACTTGCCCGTGCTCACCGCACCGATGAGTTCCAGCCTCGGCGCCGGTCTAGGGTGGTGAACGACCAACCAGGAGGTCCGTATGAGCCTGCCCGAGCTCGTCAGCCGCCAGGATTGGGAGACCGCGCGCATTCATGTTCGACCCCGAATGGGAGGACGGCTGCGCCAGCTGCACCGCCGGGGCTGATGAGATGGCCGAAGGCAAGATCGAGCACCTGCATGCGCGCGACACCACGCTGGCCTTCGTCTCGCGCGCCCCGTACGCGAAGATCGCCCGCTACAAGGACAGGCGCGGATGGACGTTCCCGTGGTACTCCTCGCACGGCTCGGACTTCAACTACGACTTCCACGTCACGCTCGACGAGTCCGTGGCCCCGGTGCAATACAACTTCCGCACCCCCGGCGAGTTCGCCGAGGCCGGCCAGCATTTCGAGCTGGCGGGCGAGTTTCCCGGCCGCTCGACCTTCCTGCGCGACGGCGATCGCGTCTACCACACCTACTCGGTCTACGCCCGCGGGCTGGAGACGATCGGCGGCTCCTACTACCTGCTGGATGAGACGGCGCTCGGCCGCCAGGAGGAGTGGGAGCAGCCGGCCGGCCGTGCCGCCTCGGTGCGCGGCGCCACTCCGGATTTCGCGACCTAGTCGGACCGGAGGCCGCGGGTCGCGGGTCGCGGGTCGCGGGTCGCGCCGAGCTAGCGGGTTTCGAAGCGGTACGGCGGCTCGCCGCCCATCGCCTCGGCCAGGCTGTTGGCGGTCCTGGCCAGGTGGTCGTGGAGCGCCTGGGCCGCACGGTTGGGATCGTGCGCCTCGCACGCGGCGAGGATCTCCCGGTGCTCCTCGCTGCGCGCCTCGAGCTGGCGGACCTCCGGCCACTCCAGCGCGTAGCGCTCGCTCACCTGCCACGCCGGCCGGATCGAGCGCAGCAGCCACGCCGAACCGGCGGCCTCGTAGAAGGCGAAGTGAAAGGCGTCGTGCGCCTCGGAGGTGGCCGCCGACGTGTCGTCGGCCATGCTCTCGAGCTGTTGCAGGCACTGGCGGGCATGGGCGGCCAGAGCGTCGGTGAAGCGGGCGGCGGTCCGGCGGATAGCCAGCGGCTCGAGCGCGAGGCGCACCTCGTAGACCTCGGTGACGTCGGTGACCGACAACTCGGTGACGCGGGCGCCGCGGTGGGGGACGTTTTCCACGAGCCCCACCGCGTCTAAGCGCCGGACGGCCTCCCGGATCGGCATCGGGCTCATCTCCAGATGCTCGGCCAACTCCTCGATCGGCAGGCGCGCGCCGGGTCGCAGAGCCCCCGTGATGATGGCGGTGTGCAGCGTTTCGTAGGCCTTCTCGGCAAGCGTGCGATGGCCGCGCGATGGCGCGCGGCCAGTCCCCAACACGGCGAGGTGGGACTCCATGAGGGGCTTAGTACCCCCTTTGATAAGGAAAAGTCAAGTTGCCGGAAACCTGTCCTTCCGCAGTCCGCACGATGGTGCGCCCTGCGCATGGTCATCAAAGCTGATCCGGTTGCCATGATCTGCCTGCAGAGAGCCACTATTTGATCGGATCTGGGAAGGCCGCCACGCGGCCGCGAGAACGCGTATCCCGGTCGATGGAAACCTCTGCAGAAACCTCCATCTGGGGGGTGTGACGCGGCAGCAGAGCAGCCAGGAGAGCCCCGCCCGCCGACAGCGCCGCCGACACGGTCAGGGCCGGCACGAAGCCGTCGGAGAACGCCGCCGGTGAGACGTAGCTGCCCGCACCGGTGAACACCGCCGCGGCGATGGCCAGGCCGAACACGCCCCCCAACTGGCGCATGGTCATGAACGTCCCCGACGCCTTGCCCAGGTCGGCCGGGACCACCGCGTTCATGACCGCGTTCTGGGCTGACGGGATCGCCATCGAGATGCCCGCGCCGGCGATCACCAGCGGCGCGATCATGTGCCAGTAGGCCATGTGCGGCGAGGCGATCGCCGCCACCCAGGCCATTCCGGCCGCCTGCATGGCGAGGCCCAGCGTCATCAGCGCGCGCTCGCCGACGCGGTTGGTCAGCGCCCCGGCGATCGGGGCGACGATGAACAGCGTCGCCCGTCCACGGCAGCAGCCGCAGCCCGGAGTCAAGCGGCCCCTGACCCAGCGAGATCTGCTGGAACTGGGCCATGAAGAACACCGCGCTGAACAGCGCGGCCGAGAACAGGAAGTTGGACGCCGTCCCGGCCGAGAACGCGCGGCTTGCGAACATCCGGGGCGGCAGCATCGGCTCGGCCACCCGGCGCTCGACGAGCACGAAGGCCACCAGCGCGGCGAGCCCGCCGACGAGCGTCGCGACCGTCTCGAGGCTGCCCCAGCCGACGTCGTTGCCCCGCATCAGGGCCCACACGATTCCCAGCGCCGCGGCGGTGACCAGCACCAGCCCGGGCGTGTCGGTCCGCGCCCGCGGACCGTAGCTCTCGGGGATCCGCGTCAGCACGAGCGGGATCGCAGCCAGGCCGATCGGCACGTTGATCCAGAACACCCACTGCCACGCCAGACCCTGGGTGACGGCGCCGCCGATGACCGGGCCGCCGAGGACGGCGATGCCGGTGATGCCCCCATACACGCCCATCGCCCAGCCTCGGCGCTCAGGCGGGAAGGCGGCGGAGACCAGGGCCAGCGACAGCGGCGCCACCAACGCCGCGGCCGAGCCCTGCACGGCCCGGGAGGCGATGAGCAGCCCCGCGTTGGGCGACAGCGCGCACGCGATCGACCCGAGCACGAACAGGCCCAGCCCGACGGCGAACATCCGGCGGCGGCCCAGGCGGTCGCCCAGGGCGGCGGCCGGGACGAGCAGGACGGCGAAGCTGAGCGCCATAGGCGTTGACCGTCCACTCCAGTTCGTCAAGCGAGGCGTGCAGGTGGCGGCGGATCGCCCCCAGCGCCGTCGACACGACGAGCGCGTCGAGCGCCACCATCAGCGATGCCACCGAGCTCAGGACGAGCACCCAGCGAGCGGTCTTCGATATTCACGGCTCCTCCTTTGCGCGCCCACCGTCACCGGGGCGGGCGAGGTCTGATTCTTGGTCCTCGCTGGTTGAGACCCGGAGCCGCCGCGCAAGTGAGCGATGATTTTCGGCGGCCGTTGGTGTCCTAGCTGAGTGAATGCGTGAGATGACCTGGCAGCAAGAGCGTCTGGAGCACAACCGACTCGCCCGCGCCCAGCGCGGCGACGAGGACGCGTTCGCCGCGCTCACCGAGCCCTACCGCCGCGAGCTGCAGCTGCACTGCTACCGGATCCTCGGCTCGCTCCAGGACGCCGAGGACCTGCTCCAGGAGACGCTGCTGGCGGCGTGGCGCGGCCTCGAGCAGTTCGAGGGCCGCTCCTCGCTGCGGGCCTGGCTGTACACCATCGCCACCAACCGCTGCCTCAACGCGCTGCGCGACCGCGAGCGCCGGCCCCAGGCCGCGCCGTCAGATCGGTCCGGCGCCGCGCCCCCTCCGGAGAGCTTCGCCGAGATCAGCTGGCTGCAGCCCTATCCCGACGCGCTGCTGGAGGGCGTCATCGACGTCGCGCCGGGTCCCGAGGCGCGCTACGAGGCCAAGGAGTCGGTGGCGCTGGCCTTCGTCTCCGGGCTGCAGCACCTCGCGCCCCGTCAGCGCGCGGTACTCGTGCTGCGCGACGTCCTCGGCTTCCATGCCGACGAGGTCGCCGACATGCTCGGCTCCAGCGAGGCCTCGGTCAACAGCGCGCTGCAGCGCGCGCGGGCCACGCTCGAGCGGCGCCTGCCGCCCCGCCCCGAGGGGCTCGCCGTCCCGCGCGGCGGCGAAGAGGCGGACCTGGTCGCGCGCTTCGCCGAGGCCTTCGAACGCGACGACGTCGAGGGCGTCGTCGCCCTGCTCACCGACGACGCCATCGTCAGCATGCCGCCCCAGCCCGAGTGGCACCAGGGCCGCGACGCGGTGGCGAGCTTCCTGCACCGGCGCATGGTCGACCGCGCGGGCATGGCTGCGGCATGGCGGTTTGTCGCCTTCGGCGCCAACCTCCAGCCCGCCGTACGCCTATTACCTTCAGCGCGACGGCGGGTGGGTGCGCTCGGGCGCGTTCGTCCTCGGCGTGCGCCCGGACGGCATCGCGTCGATCACCCGCTTCCACGACGACGGGCTGCTTGACCGCTTCGGCGTCCCTGAGCGCCTGTAAAACGGGCGTCAAGTAGCAGCGCGCCCCGGCCGATGCAGCTCGGCATGGGTAAAGATTGCCGAGCGATGGGGGCATCGCGGGCGCAGATCATCTGCGTCGCGCTGGCCGCTGCCGTGGCCGCGATCGCGCTCGTGCTCGTCCACTTCGTCCCCGCGCACACCGGGCTTGTCCTCGACGTCGCGTGGACCTCGTCCGCGCTCGCCGCGCTCGGGGGCATGCTGCTGGCCCGCCGCGCATCGACCGGACGTCAGCGCCGCCGCTTTGCCCTGTGGGCCGCGGCCGCGGGCTGCTGGCTCATCGGACAGCTGCTGTGGGATGTCTACGGCATCGCCGGCTTCCCGCGGTCGCCCAACTTCGCCGACGTCGCCTGGTGGGGCTTCGCCGTGCTGGTGACCGCCAGTCTCATCTCCGGCGATGCCCGAGCGCGGTTGGTGCGCGCCGTGGTCATGGTCGAGACCCTGACGACGATGGCAGCCGCGGTGGCACTGACCGTCGCCGAACTGTGGCCTGACGTCACCGCGTCCACGCTGTCGGCGGCGCCGAAGATCTCGGCCATCATCTATCCGTCCATCTACATCGTCGCCGCCGTGGTCACGCTCCAGGCGATCGTCGGGGGCGCGCTACGGGGCTACCGGCGGTCGGTGGCCGCGTTGGTCATGGGCGGCATGGCCGTTGAGGGGGTGGCCTTCGCGCTGTGGAGCCCGCAGTTGCTCGCCGGCGCGTACGTCCCCGGCCACACGCTCATCGATCCATTGTTCGTCGTCGGGTTGCTGATGATCGCCGCCGGAGGGACGCTGTCCACGCGACGCGTCGAGACCGCACCCGAGGTGGTCGAGCCCGCCCGTAGCGGCGGGGTTGTGCCTGGGCTGATGTTCGTGCTGCTCATGGCGGCGCTGGTCCGGGCAAATCTCAGCAGTGCATCCGCCGAGGCCATCCTCATCCTCCGTGCCGGCCTGTTCTTCTCCGCGCTCGCTTTCGTGGCCCGTGGCGTGCTGCTGGAGCGTCGCCTGCGCCATCTACTGGACCGCGAGCGCGCCGCGAGCTCCGCGCTGGCCGAGCGCGAGGCCGAATTGGCGCGCCTGAACGCCCAGCTGGTGGAGGACTCCCGCCGCGATCCGCTCACCGGCATGCGCAACCGACGCGCCCTGGCCGACGACCTGCTCGAGCTCGACGCCCGGCGCGGGGTGGAAGGCGCATTCGCCGTGGCGCTGTGCGATGTTGACCACTTCAAGGCCTACAACGACCGGCTCGGTCATCTCGCGGGTGACCACGCGCTGCGGACGATCTCGGCGATCGTGCGGGCCACGCTGCGTGCCGGTGACCTCGCCTACCGCTTCGGGGGCGAGGAGCTCCTCCTCGTTCTGCGCGACGCCGAGGCCGAGGAGGCTCGAGCGGTGGCCGAGCGCGTGCGCGCCGCGGTCCAGGCCGCCGCGATCCCACACCCCGGCGGGGCGGGCGGCGTCGTCACGATCTCGGCCGGCGTTGCCGCCGGTCACGACGACACCGAGCGGCTGCTCGCCCGCGCTGACGGCGCGCTCTATGACGCCAAGCGGGGCGGGCGCAACCGGACTGTGCTGGCGGCCGACGCCGTCCCCGAGTCCGCCCGCCTGCGCCAGCACGAACGCGTCGACGGGCCGGTGCCCCGCCACCTGCGCAGCATGCTCGCCGTCTCACGCGCCGCCGCGTCCGGCCAGGGACCGCTGCCTGTGCTGGAGGCGCTGGCCGAGACGATCCGCTCCGAACTGTCCTTCCACGTCGTCGCGGTCAATCTGGTCGACCGTCCCAGCCAGGAGATGCGCATCGTGACCGTGCTGGGCGACGACGATGCCCGTGCGACACTGCTCGGGACTACGAGCCCGCTGTCTGAATGGGAGCCGGTGCTGGGCCCCGAATTCGAACGCCAGCGGGCCATCTGGCTGCCCGCGGGGACGTCGGAGTGGAGTGACCAGATCATCCACTGGACGCCGTCGACAAGCGCGGTCCCCGGTCCCGACGGCTGGCACCCGGACGACATGCTCCTGCTCCCGCTGCGCGGGGAGGACGGCGAGCTCCTCGGGACGGTGTCGGTCGATCAGCCCGCCACCGGCCGCCGCCCCACTGACGAGCAGATCGCCTACCTCATGTCGGTGGCCGACCACGCCGCGATCGGCGTGGAGCAGAGCCTGCGCGACGCCGGGGACTCCGGCGAGGAGGCCGGCCAGTCCTCAGAGCTGCGACTGGCGGCCGCCATGCTGCTGGCCGAGGCGCTGGACATGCGCGACCCCGGCACCGGGCGGCACTCGCGCACGGTCGGCGAGCTCGCGCGCGACGACGGCAGTGGCGCTCGAACTCGCACCCCAGCGGATCGACCGCGTCCACGCCGCCGGCGTGCTGCACGACCTGGGCAAGCTCGGAATCGCCGACGCGATCCTCTACAAGCCGGGGCCGCTGACCGACTCAGAGTGGGAGGAGATGAAGCGCCATCCTGAGATCGGCGCTCGCATCCTGCTGCACGCCGGGCTCGCTGACATCTCCCAGTGGGTGCGCGCCCACCACGAGCGCTTTGACGGACATGGCTACCCGGACGGGCTCGGCGCGGAGCGGATCCCCCTGGAGGCGCGCATCCTCGCCGTCGCCGATGCCTATGAGGCGATGATCGCCGATCGCCCCTACCGCTCCGGGATGGCGCCCGCGGACGCCCGCGCCGAGCTGGAGCGTTGTGCCGGCGGCCAGTTTGACCCGGACGTGGTGCGGGCGTTCCTGGGGGCGCTCGACGTCGGGTCAGACGTGCCGGTCGCCGCCGTCGTGGCCTAGGCCTGGATCCCGCCGCCGTCGATGCACCCACGCCTGGCCGCTGATCGCCGCGGCCGCCGGCGAGGCGAGGTACACGATCGCGTCGGCGACCTCCTCGGGCTCGAGCAGGCGGCCCAGCGGCGAGGCCGCGGCCAGCGCCGCCTCGGCCTGCTCGGCCGTGCGGCCGGTGCGCTGCACGATGTTGGCGATCGAGCGGTCGGTCATCTCGGTGCGGACGAAGGTGGGGCAGACGGCGTTGACGCGCACGCCGGTGCCGGCCAGCTCGGCGGCGACCGCGCGGGTGAGGCCGATGACCGCGTGCTTGGAGGCGGTGTAGGCGGTGGTGTAGGGGACGCCGGTGCCGCCCGGCGGTCGAGGCGACGGTGACGATCAGCGCCCGTCGCCGCGCTCGCGCATGCCGGGAACGACCGCGCGCATGCACAGAAACGCGCCGGTCGCGTTGACCTCGAGGTGGCGCTGCCAGGACTCCAGCGTGGTCTGGTGCAAGCGGCGCGGACTCGCCCATCCCGGCGTTGTTGACGAGCACGTCGACGGCGCCGATCTCGGCGAAGGCCGGCGTCACCGCGCGCCTCGTCGGTGACGTCGCAGACGATGGGTGTCGACACCGACGGCGTCGCCAGCGCGCTGAGCGCCTCTGCGTCGCGCCCGAGCGCCACCACCCGGTCACCCGAGCGCGGCGAAGCGCTCGACGGTGGCCCGGCCGATGCCCTTGGCCCCGCCGGTGACGACCACCGTGCGCGGCTGCTCACCGCGCGCCCCGCTCGTCTCGGCCTCGGCGGCGCGGAACAGCGCGCGGGCGATGATCTCGCGCTGGATCTCCGACGCGCCCTCGTAGATCCGCGGCGCGCGCACGTCGCGGTAGAGGTGCTCGAGCGGGTGGCCGTGCTCGAGCGCGACGCGCGCCGTGGAACTGGACCGCGGCGTCGACCGCCTCCTGGGCGGTCTCGGTGGCCAGCAGCTTGGCCATCGCCGCCAGCGCCGGGATCGGGCGCGCCGGCGTCGTGGGCCAGCGCGGCCTGGTGGACGAGCAGCCGCGCCGCCTCGGTCCGCGCGTGCAGCTCGGCGAGCCGGTGGGCGACCGCCTGGTGCTCGCGCGAGCGGCTTGCCGAAGGTCTCGCGCTCGAGCGCGTAGGCGGCGGCCAGCTCCAGCGCGGTGCGGGCCATGCCGATGGCGAACGCGCCGACGCTGGGCCGGAACAGGTCGAGCGTGCGCATCGCCACCCGGAAGCCCGCGCCGGGCTCGCCGAGCACCTGGTCGCGGCCGGCACGGGCACGTCGTCGAAGCGTCAGCGAGCCGATCGCGTGCGGGGCGAGCATCTCCTTGCGGCTCGCCGCTCAGGCCCTGGCGCGTCGCCGGGCGACCGCGAACGCGGTCAGCCCGCGCGCGCCCGGTGGCCGCGTCGCTGCGCGCGAACACCGTGTAGACGTCGGCCTCGGGCGCGTTGGAGATCCACAGCTTCTCGCCGCTGAGGCAGGTAGCCGCCGTCGCCGTCGGGCGCGGCGTGCAGCGCCAGCGCCGCCGGGTCGGAGCCGGCCTCGGGCTCGGTCAGCGCGAACGCGGCCACCGCCGTGCCGTCGGCCACGCGCGGGATCCACTCGCTCGCGCAGCTCGGGCGCGCCCGGCCTGGAGGATCGGGTAGGCGCCGAGGCCCTGGAGCGCGAACGCCGTCTCGGCCTCGGTGCAGCCCGCGCGCCAGCGCCTCGCGGATCAGGCACAGCTCGATCGCCGACTCGCCTGCTCGCGTCGAACAGGCGCGCCAGCAGCCCGTGCTCGGCCAGCGCCGCGACCAGCGGGCGGTTGACGCGCCCGGGCGGTCCCGGCGTCGGCGATCGGCTTCAGCTCCTCGGCGGCCAGCCGCGCGGGTGTCGCTCGTACAGGTCGCGCTGGTCGTGGTCGAGATGCAGGTCCAGCGCGGCGGCGAGCTCATGCCGGCGCGGGGCGATGCACCGCGACGCCCATCAGCTCGACCTTGGCCTCGGGATCGAACAGCTCGGTCACGCCGAACAGGCCCATCGCCGGGTAGTGGCGGCCGAAGTGGCGGCGCCAGACGTCGCCGAGCTCGCGCAGCGACGCCCGGTACTCGGCGACCGTCGGTCACGAACACCTGCAGCGAGACGAGGTCGTCCGGCTCGCCGCCGGCGGCGCGCAGCGCGGTCACCAGGTTGCGCGGCGGCGACGTCGAACTGCTCGACGATCGTCTCGCCGGTGAGGTGCCGTCGGGCGCCTGCGCCGACCTGGCCGGCCGAGGTAGACGGTGTCGCCGGCGCGCGACCGCGTGCGAGAACCCGACCGGGCTCGGGCGAGCGTCGGGCGGGTTGATCGAGCTCGTTCATCGGCCCGCTCCAGTCCGGGCGCCGCCCCTCGCTCCAGGCCGCGTAGAACTCCTCGAAGTCCTCGGAGTGCATCAGCAGCGCCTGCGTGATCGCCTCGAGCTCGATCGGCCGGCCCGAGCGCCATGTCGAGCTCGCGGGTGAGCAGCGACTTGGTGGTGGAGTAGGCGAACGCCGGGCCCGTCGGCCAGCCGCTGGGCCAGCGCGCCGACGCGGTCGCGCAGGTGCTCGTCGGCGGACGACCTCGGTGGCCAGGCCGATCTCGTGCGCGCGCCGGGCGGTGACCTTGTCGCCGAGCATCAGCAGCTCGGTGGCGCGGCCCAGCCCCACGATCCGCGGCAGCAGGTAGGCCGAGCCCATGTCGGCGCCGGCCAGCCCCACGCGCGTGAACAGGAAGGCGAACGACGCCGACTCGGCCATCACCCGGAAGTCAGCAGGCCAGCGCGATCACCGCGCCGGCGCCGGCGGCGACGCCGTTGATGGCGGCGATCACCGGCATCGGGCACTCGCGCAGCGCCTGGACGACCGCGCCGGTCATCCGCGTGAACTCCAGCAGCTCGGCGGTGCCCATCTCCAGCAGCGGGCCGATGATCTCCTCGACGTCGCCGCCCGAGCAGAAGCCGCGGCCCTCGCCGGTGATGACCAGCACGCGCACGTCGCCGCGCTGCGGGCAGCTCGGCGACGAGGTCGCGCAGGTCGGCGTAGGCCTCGAAGGTGAGCGCGTTGAGCTTGTCGGGCCGGTTGAGCGCGACCGTCGCCACGCCGTCGGCGACCGTGAACGTCGAAGTTCTGCCACTCCTCGGTCAGCGGCGCGCTCGCGCGGAACGGGCTCATCGCCGCGCGACGATACTCGACATAGAAGTCCGCGAGCAATGTCAGGTATGCTGCCGCGCGAGGATCGGTTGGCCGCGAGAGCGCGTACTGGAACCCGAAGACCGAGACGCTCGAGCGCGACCGCAGCTCGAGGCTCTGCAGCTGGCCAAGCTGCGTCGCCAGATCGCCTGGGCGACGGCGCGCAGCCCGTGGTACCGGCGCAGTCGCTGGCCGGCGTTCGACCCCGACGCGCTGCAGTCGCTGGACGACCTGCGATCGGCTCCCGATGCTCACGCGCGAGGACTGGATGGACTCGCAGTTCGAGCACCCGCCCTACGGCGAGCTGCCCGACGATCGCGCGGCGCCGGCGCGATCCGCGTGCACACCACGTCGGGCACCACCGGCAAGGGGCCGCTGCGCGCGCTGGACTCGCGCAAGGACTGGGCGTGGATCGCCGAGATGTGGGCCTACGGCGATCTGGGGCTGCGGCGTGCGGCCGGGCGACACCGCCTACATCGCGTTCGGCTACGGCTCGTTCATCGGCTTCTGGGGCCTGCACTACTCGATGGAGAAGATCGGGGTGCTCAACGTCCCCGGCGGCGCGCAGACGACCGAGGCGCGGGTCCGCCAGATCGTCGACTTCGGCGCCACCGTCGTCGCCTCGACGCCCACCTACGCGCTGCGCCTGGCCCAGGAGGCGCACGTCCTCGGGCATCGACCTGCCCGGCTCGGCGGTGCAGCGGCTGATCCTGTCCGGCGAGCCGGCCGGCTCGATCCCGCAGACCAAGGCGCTGATCGAGGAGCAGTGGGGGGCCAAGGCGTTCGACACCGCCGGGATGACCGAGATCGGCACGATCATGGTGTTCGAGTGCGCGCACCAGCCGGGCGGCACGCACATCATCGAGGACCACGTGATCGAGGAGGTGATCGACCCGGCGACGCTTGCGCCGGTCGCGTACGGCGAGCGCGGCGAGCGGGTCGTGACCTCGTTCGGGCGCGGCGCGATCCCGCTGCTGCGCTACCGGACCGGCGACCTGGTCTGCAAGGTCCCGGCGTCGCGCGTGCACGTGCGGGCGCGGCTTTGACATCTACGAGGGCGGGATCCTCGGCCGCGTCGACGACATGAAGATCATCCGCGGCACCAACGTGTACCCGCGGGCGATCGAGGCGATCGTGCGCGAGTTCTCCGAGGTCGACGAGTTCCAGACGGTGATCACGCGCGAGGGCGATGCGCGACGAGATCACGCTGCGCGTCGAGCTCAAGCCCGACTGGCCCGACGACGCGCTGGGACGGGCTGTCGCGACGACGCTGCACACGCGCCTGGCCCACGCCCACGAGGGCCTGAACTTCCGGATCGAGCGGGCCGGCGACGGCGAGCTGCCCCGCTTCGAGCTCAAGGCCAAGCGGACGATCGACAAGCGCGACGCGCCGATCGGGGCGCGGTCGATGAGCCGCCGATCTGCTCGGCACCGAGCTGACCGAGGCCGAGGCGCGGCTGCTGGCCGTCTACGAGGAGCTCAAGGCGCTGTGCGCCGAGGACCTGCCGCCGGTCGCCGCCGCCAACGTGCGCGCCGCGCTGGCGCTGATGCACAACGTCGTCAACGGGCTGGCGCTGCGAGTACGAGCACCTGACCGACCTCGGCGTGTGAGTCTCGGCGATGCGCATCGCGGTCGTCGGTGGCGGGCCCGGCGGGCCTGTACTTCTCGATCCTGATGCGCCGGGTCGGCGCCCGAGTGCGAGATCACGGTGTTCGAGCGCAACCGCGCCGAGGACGCGTTCGGGTTCGGCGTGGTGTTCTCCGACGAGACGCTGACGGTGTTCGAGCACGCCGACCCGCTCAGCTACCGGCAGATCACCGAGCGGCTTCGTCGCACTGGACCGACATCGACATCCACTACCGCGGCGAGAAGACGCGCTCGGGCGGCCACGGGTTCTGCGGCGCTGGGCCGCACGCGAGCTGCTGGGGATCCTGCAGCGGCGGGCGGCGTCGCTCGGGGCCGAGATCCGGTTCTGAGACCGAGGCGCCGCCGGTCGATCGAGCTCGGCTGGGCCGACCTGGTCGTCGGCGCCGACGGCGCCTCGAGCGCCGTGCGCGCCGCGCGCGCCGACGAGTTCGAGCCGTCGCTGGATCCCCGCTACTGCCGGTACATGTGGATGGGCACCGACCTCGTGTTCGACGCGTTCAAGTTCTTCATCGCCGAGACGCCCGCGGGCGTGTTCCAGGCCCACGCGTATCCCTACGACGACCGGACATGAGCACGTTCATCGTCGAGGTGGCCGAGGAGACGTGGCGCCGCGCCGGCCTGGGCGAGCTGGCCGGCGGGGCCGCTGCCCCCGGGTGTCAGCGACGAGGCGAGCGTCGCGCTCTGCCGGGAGCTGTTCGCCGATGCGCTGGAGGGCCACGCGCTGATGGCCAACAACTCCAAGTGGATCAACTTCGTGACGGTGCGCAACGCCGCTGGCGCTCGGACAACGTCGTGCTGCTCGGCGACGCCGCGCACACCGCGCACTTCTCGATCGGCTCGGGCACGAAGCTGGCGATGGAGGACGCGGTGGCGCTGGCGTGGGCGTTCCGCGGCTCACGGCGGACGACGTGCCGGCGGCGCTGGCGGCCTACGAGGACGAGCGCCGGCCGATCGTCGAGAGCACGCAGCGCGCCGCGCAGGGGTCGCTCGAGTGGTTTGAGGGGATCGGGCGCTACGTCGAGCAGGAGCGCGCTGCAGTTCGCGTTCAACCTGCTGACCCGCAGCCGGCGCATCACCTACGACAACCTGCGGCTGCGCGACGCGGAGTTCGTGGCCGACGTCGACGAGCTGTTCGCCGACCGCGGTACTCAGCGCGCGTCCGCCGATGTTCGCCCCGTTCCGGCTGCGCGCGCTGAGCTGCCCAACCGGGTCGTCGTCTCGCCGATGGACATGTACTCGGCGGTCGACGGCACGCCCGGCGACTTCCATCTCGTCCACCTCGGCGGCCGCGCGCTCGGCGGCGCGGCGCTGGTCTACACCGAGATGATCTGCGTCTCGGACATCGGGCGGATCACGCCCGGGTGCGCGGGCATGTACCGCGCCCGAGCACGTCGCGGCGTGGAAGCGGATCGTCGACTTCGCCCACGCGCCACGGCGGCTGCGCGATCGGCCGCGCAGATCGGGCACTCGGGCCGCAAGGGCTCGACCAAGCTGATGTGGCAGGGGATCGACGAGCCGCTGGAGGAGGGCAACTGGGAGGTGATCGCCCCGTCGCCGATCGCCTACTCCGAGCGCAACCAGGTCCCGCGCGAGATGACGCGCGCCGACATGGACGCGGTCCGCGACCAGTTCGTCGCCGCGACGCGCGGCGTGCTCGCGGCCGGCTTCGACCTGCTCGAGCTGCACTGCGCGCACGGCTACCTGCTGTCGAGCTTCCTGTCGCCGCTGACCAACGTCCGCGACGACGAGTACGGCGGGTCGCTGGCGGCGCGGGCACGGTTCCCGCTGGAGGTGTTCGACGCCTGCCGCGCGGTGTGGCCCGACGGACAAGCCGATGAGCGTGCGGATCTCGGCCACCGACTGGGTGCAGGGCGGGTTCGACCCCGACGACGCGGTCGCGTTCGCGCGGATGCTGGCCGAGCACGGCTGCGACGTCGTCGACGTCTCCTCCGGCCAGGTCTCGCCCGACGAGCGGCCCGCCTTCGGGCGCAGCTTCCAGACCCCGTTCGCCGACCGGATCCGCAACGAGGTCGGGATCCCCACGATCGCCGTCGGCGCGATCGCCAGCTACGACGACGTCAACACGATCGTGCTCGCCGGCCGCGCCGACATGTGCGCGCTGGCCCGCCCGCACCTCTACGACCCGCACTGGACGCTGCACGCCGCCGCCGAGCAGGAGTACGCCGGCGACGGCGTCGAATGGGTCCCGCAGTACCAGGCCGGCTCGCCGCAAGCCGCCGACCGGGCGCGTCGACGATGTGCGCAAGGAGCTCGAGCGCTCGTTCGAGCCCGATCCGCCCGAGCTGCTGATCGCGCCCGAGGGCTGGTCGTAGCCGCGCCGCTGCCGGGGCGCGGCAAACTACACACACGCCGCTCGCGTGGAGGGCGCGGGGCGTGTCGGGCCAGCATGGTGGGTCAAACTGCGCACACACCTTGGTGCAGCGCGGCGTGTGTGCAGATTGACCAGAGGTGGATGGCGGCCGTGATCGCTCACGGGTGGGCCCGCGGGCCCGAGCGGGTGGAGGAGCCGCCCGGGCCCGCCGACACGGTCAGCCCGCCGGTGCCGCCGACACGGGTGCCGTCACGGTCTCGCCCGCTTCGGCCGACGCGGAGGAGGCCGCCGGGCGCAGGACCAACGCCAATCCCACCAGCCCCGCTCCCGCCGCCACCAGCGACACGAACACGTACACATGCGTGAACGTGGCGGCCTGACCGGCGGCGCCTGAACGCAGGATGGTGGCCAGCGTGGCCACGCCCAGCGCGCCGCCGACCTGGCGCGCGGTCTGATTGAGGCCGGTGCCCGCGGCGAAGGACTGGGGCGGCACCGATAGCGCCGCCGCGGTCGAGGTGCCGGTGGTCACCATGCCCATGCCGGCGCCCAGCACCAGCCCGATCGGCAGCCAGTAGGTGAGGAACTCGCCGTGGCTTGGCAGCGTGGCGGCGATGAACAGCCCCGAGGCGGCCATGAGCGCCGCTCCGGCGGCCACCGCGGTCCGCGGGGTGGCCCGGCGCCCGACCACCACGGCCGCGACGCTGGCGGCGATCGCCCCGGGGGTCATGGCCAGGCCCGCCTGCAGCTCGGAGTAGTGCCACAGCTGGGTGAGCACGAGGACGCCGAGCAGCATCCACGCGTACAGGCTCGCGCCGTAGAGCAGCGAGGCTCCGTTGGCCAGCGCGAACGTCCGGTGCTTCCACAGCCCCGTCTCGATCGCGGGGACCGGCATCCGCCAGGACCGCTGGATCGCCGCCACCGTTCCGGCGACGCCGCCGGCCAGGCTCGCGATCGTCCGCGCGTCGCCCCAGCCCCACACCGAGCCCTGGGAGAGGCCGAGTGCCGCCAGGCCGATCCCGAGCGCCAACAGCACGGTGCCGAACGCATCGGGCAGGCGCGTGCGAGCCGTCGCGGTGCGCGGCAGGATGCCGGCGGCCGCCGCCAGGGCCAATCCCGTGGGGACGTTGATGACGAACAGCGAGCGCCAGCCGAAGGCGTGAACCAGAACGCCGCCCACGCTCGGACCCACGGCGGCGGCGAACGCGCCGGTGGCGCTCCATAGCGCCACCGAGTTGCCTCGGCGCTCGGGCGGGGTGTCGGCGAGCAGGATGGCCAGCGAGACGGGGATCATCGTCGCCGCGAACGCGCCCTGCACGGCGCGAGCGACGAGCAGCACCGGCACGCTGGGGGCGACGGCGCAGATCAGCGAGAGGGCGGCGAACCCACCGACGCCCACGCGGTACAGCGTGCGCCGCCCGATCACATCGGCCAGCCGCCCAGCGGGGGCGAGCAGGGCGGCGAACAGGGTCGCGTAGGCGGTGATGACCCAGGTGAGGGTGGTGACGCTCGTGGTCGGGTAGTCGCGGCCGAGCGCCGGGATGGCCAGGTTGACGACGGTGACGTCTAACAACGCCAGGAATGCGGCGCCGGCGGCGAGCGTCAGCACACGCGTGTGATGCGAGATGGTCATGTGACTCAGCTCCTCAAGTGTGAAGAACGAACGGTCGTGCTTTTTCTTTTTATACGAACGATCGTGCTATTGTCAAGCGAAATTTCATGACCCCTGAGCCCACCACCGAGACACACGACGGCCGCCGGCTGCGCGGCGATCGCACCAAGCGCGCGATCCTGGCCAAGGCCGTGGACCTCGCCTCGGTCGATGGCCTGGAGGGGTTGTCGATCGGCGGGCTCGCCTCTGAGCTCGGCGTCTCCAAGAGCGGGCTCTTCGCCCACTTCGGCTCCAAGCTCGAGCTCCAGCTCGAGACCGTGCAGGCGGCCTCCGAGCTCTTCGAGGAGCAGGTGTGGCAGCCCGTTGCCGACCGGGAGCCCGGTGTCGTCCAGCTCCTCGCCCTGATGGAGTCCTGGCTGCGCTACTTCCGCGACCCGGGCAACAGCGGCGGCTGCTTCTTCTCCAACGCCTACCACGAGTTCGACGCCCGGCCCGGCCCGGTGCGCGATGCCATCGCCGCTCAAAAGCGCCGCTGGATGGCGGCGATCGTCCATCACGCCAACGTCGCTGCGGAGCGCGGTCAGCTCAAGGCGGGCACCGACCCCGAGCAGCTGGCCTTCGAGCTCGACGCCGTCGGCTCTCTGGCCAACTCGCTGTGGCAGCTGGAGAACGACGAGAAGGCCTTCGGCCGCGCCCAGACGGCCATCCGCACGCGGCTGCACGCCTCCGCGACGGCCTCCGGACGCCGCGCACTCGCCGCCGCCGGTCTGAGCTGAGTGTGTAGAGCCCCGCGGACGGGGCAGCAACACCTCAGAGCGCGGCCGTCCATCCGCCGCGCCGCGCCGGTCAGAGGCGTCACACCAAGGGGAAGGCGAGATGTCCGAACAGACGGAAACCCACACGGGCAGCGAACGCGCGCCCGAGCAGCCAACCGACGTGCCCAAGCCTGCGTGGGGCGGGGTGGTCAAACGCACCTTCCGCGAGTTCAAGGCCGACAACCTCACCGACCTGGCCGCGGCCCTCACCTACTACGGGGTCCTGGCCATCTTCCCGATGATCATCGTGATCGTGTCGGTGCTCGGCCTGATCGGCAACTCGGTGACCCAACCGCTGATCAACAACCTGGGGGCGGTGGCGCCGGGCGCGGCAAAACAGATCTTCACCAGCGCCATCAAGAACGTCCAGTCCGAGCAGAGGGCGGCGGGGGTCCTGTTCGTCGTCGGACTCGTGGTGGCACTGTGGTCGGCGTCGGGCTACATCGGCGCGTTCATGCGGGCGTCCAACGTCGTGTGGGACGTGCCCGAGGGGCGGCCGATCTACAAGACGTTGCCGATCCGCCTGGCCGTGACCCTCGTCACCGTGGTGCTGCTCACCGCCAGCGCGCTGGCGGTGGTCCTCACCGGCTCGCTGGCGGGCAAGGTCGGCAGCCTCATCGGCGTCGGCTCCACCGCGGTGACCGTATGGGACATCGCCAAGTGGCCGGCCATGCTCCTGGCGGTCGCCGTCATCCTGGCCATCCTGTACTACGCCTCGCCCAACGTGCGACAGCCCGGCTTCACCTGGGTCAGCCCCGGCAGCATGCTCGCCGTGGTGCTGTGGATTGCCGCCTCGGCGCTGTTCGCCCTCTACGTGGCCGACTTCAGCTCGTATAACAAGACCTACGGAGCGCTCGGGTCGGTGGTGGTGTTCCTGGTGTGGCTGTGGCTCACCAATGTCGCCATCCTGTTCGGGGCCGAGTTCAACGCCGAGCTCGAGCGTGGCCGCCAGATCATCGGTGGCCACCCCGAGGACGAGGAGCCCTACCTGCCGATGCGCGATGCGCCCAAGCCCAAGCCCAAGAGCGAGAACAGCGGTCAGCTGAGCATGCGGCGCACGCGGTCCAGGCCGTCGTAGACGTCGGTGAACCGGGTCGTGAGCGGGGACAGCCCCAGGCGGATGACGTCGGGGGTGCGGAAGTCAGGGATGACGCCCTCGGCGATCAGCTGCCGCGTCAGGCTCCGCGCCTCGGGGTGCACGAGCGCGACGTGGGACCCGCGCCGCCCCGCGGAGCGCGGTGAGCCCACCGAGCCGCCCAGCGGGGCCAGCCACTCGTCGATGAGCGCGATCGCATACTCGGTGAGGCCGATCGACTTGTGGCGGATGGCCTCGATGCCGGCCTCGACCACCAGGTCCAGGCCCGCCGCCACCGCGGTGAGGGCCAGCACCGGCGGCGTGCCCGAGAGCATCGCCGAGATCCCCTGTCCCGGGAGGTAGCCGGGCGCCATCTCAAACGGGTCGGCACGGCCCAGCCACCCCCAGATCGGCTGGCGCAGCGCCCCCTGGTGCTCGGCCCGCACGTACAGGTAGGCGGGCGCGCCGGGGCCGCCGTTGAGGTACTTGTAGGTGCAGCCGACGGCCAGGTCCACCCCGTCGCCGTCGAGCGACACCGGGATGGCGCCCGCGCTGTGGCTGAGGTCCCACAGGGTCAGCGCGCCCGCCTCGTGAGCGAGGGCGGTGATGGCGCGGGCGTCGAGGATGTAGGCCGAGCGGTAGTTGACGTGCGAGAAGGTGACCAGTGCGGTCCTGTCGCTGATGAGCTCCGCCACGTGCGACGGCTCCGGGCCGGCGGCAGGATCGGCCTTCACCCACAGGATCTCCAGCTCGCGCTCGGCGGCCAGGCTCTCGAGCACGTAGCGGTCGGTGGGGAAGTTGTCGACGTCGGTGATGATCTGCGTGCGGCCGGGCCGGGCGCTCAGCGCGGCGGCCGCCAGCTTGTAGAAGCACACCGTCGTCGAGTCGGCGATCGCCACCTGGCCGGGCGCGGCGCCGAGCAGCTCTGAGCCGAGGCGGTCGCCGAGCGTACGCGGGAGCTCCATCCACCCCTCGCCCCAGGCGCGGATGAGCCGCTCGCCCCACTGGCTCTGGATCACCTCGGTCAGGCGGTCCGCGGTATCGCGCGGCAGCCGCCCCAGGGAGTTGCCGTCCAGGTAGATGAGCCCGTCGTCCGCCACCACGAAGCGGTCATGGAAGGCGCGCAGCTCGTCGGCGTCGTCCAGCGCCGCCGCCTCGGCCCGATCGTGCTGGAGCAACGTCACGCGGCTACTCCTCGTGAAACGCCTCAGACAGCCACTCGGCGCAGATGGTGGGGTTGACCTTGGCGTCGAGCACGAGCGGCCGCGGCTGCGGGCTCAGCCAGCCAGCCGTCGACGACATCGAGGTCCTCGGGGCGCCGGACGGTGGCACCGTGGGCACCGCATGCCCGCGCGATCGCGGCCAGGTCGGCGTCGGGGAACTGCACCAGTGACACGTCGTGGCCCATGGGCGCGAAGTGGTGGACCTCGGCGCCGTAGGCGCGGTCGTCGTAGATGAGGACGAGCAGCTTGAGCCCGAACCGGGCCGCGGTCTCGATCTCGGCGAGTGCCATGAACGCGCCGCCGTCGCCGATGGCCGCCACCGTGACGCGATCGGGCCTGGCGATGGCTGCTCCGATCGCGTTGCCCAGTCCCAGCCCAACGGACTGAAAGCCGTTGGGGAACACCCAGGCGCGCGCGTCGGGGACCGTGAAGAACATCGCGGGGTAGCCGAGAAAGTGCCCGGAGTCCACCACCACCGCCTTGTCGGCCGGGAGATGGTGCTCGAGCGCGATCGACAGCGTCCGCGGGTCGATCCCCTCGTCGGTGGAGGCGTCCTCGTAGGGATCGGCGGCCCAGCGTGTTGGCGGCGATGTCGCGCGCCATCTCGTCGGTGCGCCAGCCGGTGGCGCGATGGCCACGGCGCTGAAGTTCGTCGGCGAGCAGCCGGGCGCCCGCGGCCGCATCGCCGAGCATGGTGAGGTCGACATGGTGGTTGAGCCCGAACGCCCGCGGCTCGATGTCGACCTGGGCCACGCGGGCTTCGCGTGAGATGAGCCGCCCGTGACGCGAGGTCCAGTGGTTGATCGACGCGCCGAAGACGACCACCACGTCGGCCTGGGGCAGCAGTTCGGTGGCGAACGGCACGGCAAAGCCACCGGAGATGCCCAGGGCGTAGGGGAGACCGGCGAACAGGCCGTTGGCCGGCGCGGAGGTGGCCAGCAACGCCCCGGCGGTCGCGCCCAGCCGCTCGAGCTCGTCGCGGGCGCCGGCCAGCACCGCGCCGCGCCCGGCGAGGATCACCGGGCGCTGGGCGCCCTCCAGCAGGTCGGCGACCGCCGCCACCGCCTGTGCCGAGGGATCGGGCGTGGGGAAGGCCGGCAGCGGAGGGCGGGTCGGTGCGAGCGCCTCCGGCGGCTGGGGCTGGATGTCGATCGGCAGGTTGAGCAGCACCGGGCGGCGCTCGATCACCGCGCGCTGGTAGGCGCGCTGGGCGTCGTCGGCGGCGGTGGCCGGGCTCTTGACCCGGTCAGACGCCGCCCCCACGGACGCGGCCAGGGCCGGCTGATCGATGTGGAAGTTGGACGTGGGCGCCGCGGCGGGTGACTCGCCGGCGAGCACCAGCAGCGGGGTGCGGCTCTTGACCGCCTCGGTGAGCCCGGTCACCGCGTTGGTGAGCCCGGGCCCCTGGTGCAGGCTGCAGATCCCGACATTGCCGCTCACGCGCGCGTACCCGTCGGCCATGCAGATCGCCCCGTCCTCGCGGCGGGCATGGTGAAAGCGGGCCCCGCGCGAGCACAGCGCGTTGGTGACGATGAGATTGCCCGAGCCCAGAACCCCGAAGGCGTCGGTCACTCCGGTGGCGGCCAGCGTCTGGCCAACGACGTCGGACACCGACTGCGGCGTGCCGGCGCTGGTGCTCATCTGACCCCGCGCCTCATCGGGTGTCGATCCTACTTGCGCCCTTCGCCGGGCGTCCAGACATCGCGCACTGTTTGCGCCCCCTCCGCAGCGGCGATCTATAAGACACCATGCCCGAGCCCAAGCAGCCCACCACCGCCGCGAAGCCGGCCACCGCGGCTCCCGTCGCGTGCTCGGGCCGACTCCAAGAACATGCTGCCGCCGCGCGAGCGGCGCCGCAGCCCGTTCGAGCGGATCTTCGTCAGGATCATCGCCACCGCGGGCGTTGTCGCCATCGGCGTCGCCATCGCGGCGATCATGGGCTCCAGCGGGTCGCAGGCCTGGATCATCGGGCTGGTCGTCTCGATCGTCAGCGTGGTGCTGGCCGCCATCCTCTGGTCCTCACGCCAGCTTTAGCGGCCTAAGCCGCGATCTGCTCCGGATAGCGCGCGTATGTATAGAGCGTGGCCGGCTCCATCTTGAGGTAGACCGCGCTGCCGCTCCAGCTGGTCGGGCTCTCGAACCCGCCCTCGAGCCACGCGGCGTCAAGCTCGGCGAACGCCGGGTCCTGCTCGCCGATGATGCGGACCTGTCCGTGCGCCAGCACGGCGACGTCGACGCCCTCGAAGTAGGTGAGGCTGGCCGCGGGCCGGCGGGCCAGGTGGCGCGCCCGGGCCGACTCGGCCACCGTCGGGACGTGGAACGTCCCATGCACAAAGAAGGCGTTGATCGGGGCCACGCGGGGCTCAGAGCGCGCGGTCACCGTGGCCAGGGCGACGGTGCGTGGCCCCTGGAGGTGGGCCACCAGCTGAGCGGCGGACAACGAGTGCTCAGGCATCTCGAAGGAGCTGCGTAGGAACGGTCCCGCTTGCGCGACGCTGCGGTCCAGCAGCCCCTGCAAGTCATCCATATCTGCAGGTGTTTCGTGCATAGCCATGTACCATCGCACCTGGAACTGGCAGCCGCCGACCGGAACCCTCTTTTGACGTACATCACGACGCTGAGATCGCTCGAGACGAGCTGTTGATGACTGGCCACGCACGCGCTCGCCGGGGGGCGTGCCAGCGTGAGCGCTGACACTTCGCCCCAGAGCCTCCGGGAGTTCCTGGCCCAGGCAGGACCGGTGGGCCGGGACATGCTCGAGGTGGACTGGGCGGCGACGCCGCTGGGCCCGATCGAGGAGTGGTCACATGCCCTCGGCACCGTCGTCCGCGTGCTCTTGACCTCCCGCTTCGCCATGTGGATGGCGTGGGGCCCCGAGCTCACCTTCCTGTGCAACGGCGCCTACCGCCGAGACACGCTGGGCCAGAAGTACCCGTGGGCGCTCGGGCGGCCCGCGCGGGAGGTGTGGGCGGAGATCTGGCCGGAGATCGGACCGCGCATCCAGACGGTGCTCAGCACCGGCCAGGCGACCTGGGACGAGGCGCTCATGCTCGTCCTCGAGCGCAGCGGCTATCCCGAGGAGACCTACCACACCTTCTCCTACAGCCCGCTGCCCGGCGACGACGGCGCCATCGCGGGGATGCTGTGCGTCGTCTCTGAGGACACCCGGCGGGTCATCACGCAGCGGCGGATGGGGACCCTGCGCGAGCTGGGCTCCGCCTCATCGGGGGTGCGCGAGGAGCGCGAGTTCCTCGACGCGGCGAGCGCGGTGCTGGGCGGCAATCAGCGCTCGCTGCCGTTCACGATGGTGTACCTATTCGACGACGGCGAGGCGCACCTGGCGTGTTCGAGCGGCATCGCCGAGGGCCATCCGGCGGCCCCCGCCGTCATCGCACTCGGCGACTCCGGCGCGCCATGGCCTGCCGCTGACGCGTCGCATGGCCGCGACGCGCTGGTCGCGCTCGCCGACGAGCGTTTCGGTGCGCTACCCACCGGCGACTGGGACGAGCCGCCGGCGCAGGCCCTGGTGTTGCCGATCCTCCAGCCGGCTCGCGCGCGGCCGTACGGGTTTCTCGTCGCCGGCCTCAATCGGTATGCGCAGGTCGACGCCGAGTACCGAGCCTTCATCGACCTCATCGCTCAGCACCTCTCGGCGGGTCTGTCGGCCGCGCGCATGTTTGAGGCCGAGCGCCGGCGTGCCGCCCAGCTCGAGGAGCTCGACCGGGCCAAGACGGCGTTCTTCTCAAACGTCAGCCACGAGTTCCGCACGCCGCTGACGCTCATGCTGGGACCGCTTCAGGACGCGCTGGGCGACCCGACCGGCCTATCGCCCGACCGGCTGGAGCTTGTTCACCGCAACGCGATGCGGCTGCTCAAGCTCGTCAACGGGCTGCTCGACTTCTCGCGCGCCGAGGCCGGGCGGATGCGCGCCGAGTTCCGTCCCACGGAACTCGCCAGGCTCACCACTGATCTCGCCGGCACGTTCCGCGAGGCCACCGAGCGCGCCGGTGTGGACCTGGTGATCGATTGCGAGCCGCCGGCCCGGCCGGTCTACCTCGACCAGGACCTCTGGGAGCGGATCGTCCTCAACCTCGTCTCCAACGCCTTCAAGGCCACGTTGGAGGGCTCGATCGAGGTCCGCCTGCGCAATGTCAACGATCACGTCCAGCTCTCCATCAAGGACACCGGCACCGGCATCGAGCCGGCTGAGATGGATCGGCTCTTTCAGCGCTTTCACCGCGCGCGCAGCGTGGCGCGCAGCTACGAGGGGACGGGCATCGGCCTGGCCCTGGTCAAGGAGCTCACCGAGCTGCACGGCGGCGAGGTCGCGGCCGCCAGCCGCCCGGGCGCGGGATCGGAGTTCACGGTGACACTCCCCTTCGGCTCCTCGCATCTGCCCGCCGACCAGGTCTACAGCGACAGCGTCGAGCCGGCAGCGTCGATCGCCGCGCTGTTCGTGGAGGAGGCGATGAGCTGGATCGAGACGCCGGCGGACCGTCTCACCCCCGGCGTGCTTCCCGCCGTGTCCGCGGCCGCCGCGACAGAGGAGCGGTCGCGGGTGCTCATCGCCGACGACAACTCCGACCTGCGCCGCTACCTCACCACGCTGCTGGCGGCGCAGTTCGACGTCGAGGCCGTGAGCGACGGCGACGCCGCGCTGCGCGTCATCCGCGACCGCCCGCCTGACCTGCTCATCTGCGACGTGATGATGCCCGGGCGCGATGGCTACGAGCTGCTCGAGGCGCTGCGCTCCTCGCCTGAGACCCAGGACCTGCCGGTCATCCTGCTCTCGGCCCGCGCCGGCGAGGAGGCCGCCATCGAGGGTCTGGAGGCCGGGGCTGACGATTACCTGCCCAAGCCCTTCTCCGGCCGCGAGCTGCTGGCGCGCGTGCGCGCTCACCTCGACCTCTCGAGCCTGCGCCGCGAGGCTGCCGCCGAGCTGCGCTCGGAGCAGTGGCGGCTGGAGCAGACCATTCAGCAGCTGCCTGCGGGGGTCATGCTCGCCGAGGCGCCGTCGCGGCGGATCGTCCTCTCCAACCGTCAGGCGGCCGAGATCCTCGGCCACGGGATCCTCCCCCACGACGGCGGCGACTACGACAGCTACCAGCTCTACACGCTGCAGCGGGAGCGTCTCAAGCGCGACGAGGGACCGCTGGCGCAGGCCATGCTCACCGGTGAGGTCGTCGAGGACGAGGACATGCTCTACATCCGCGGTGACGGGCGCACGATCGTGGTCCGCATCAGCGCCGGGCCCGTTCGCGACGAGCAGGGCGAGGTCGTGGGCGGTGTGCTCGTCTTCCAGGACGTGTCTGAGCGGGTGCGCACCGAGCGCCTGCTCGCCGCCCAGCGCGACGTCCTGGCCCTGATCGCCAACGGAGTGTCGCTCCAGCGCGTGCTGGAGTCGATCGTGCACACCATGGAGGACCTGTCTGACTCGCCGGCCAAGAGCGCGATCATGCTCCTGAGCTCCGACGGGCATCGCCTCGTCCACGGCGCCTCGCCGAGCCTGCCGGCGGCGTACCGGGAAGCCGCCGAAGGCATCGAGATCGGACCCAACACCCCCGGCGCCGCCGCGTTCACCGGCGAGACCGTGGTCGTGACCGACACGCGCACCGCGCCGGGCTGGGAGCCCTACCGCGATGCGGCCGAGCAGTTGGGGATCCGCGTCGTGTGGTCCACCCCGCTGCGCGCCGACGACGGCGAGCTCGTCGGCACCTTCGGCGTCTTCTACGACGAGCCCCGCGAGCCGACGGAGGAGGACCGCCGCGTGGTCGACCTGCTGGCCCGGACCGCCGGCGTCGCCATCGGGCGTGCCCGCGACGCCGAGAGCCGCACCCGGCGACTGGAGGAGCTGCAGAGCAGCCTCCTGCCGCGCGCGCTGCCGCGCGTCCCCGGACTGCGAGCAGCGGTGAGCTTCCATCCCGCCGAGCGCGACCTCGACGTGGGCGGCGACTTCTACGACCTGTTCGCGCTGCCCGGCGAGGCGTGGGGCTTTGTCATCGGCGATGTGTGCGGTCACGGCGCCGAAGCCGCCGCGGTGACCGCGCTCACCCGGCATACCACGCGCGCGATGGCCCGGCTCGTGTCCCGGCCCTCCGACGTCCTGCGCATGGTCAACGAGGAGCTGCGCACCTCCGACCACGATCGCTTCTGCACCGCGCTGTACGGGCGGCTGGACCCGGTGGCGGGTGGTATCAGGTTGACGTTTGCGTGCGGCGGACATCCGCCCCCGCTGGTGCGCCGCGCCGCCGGGGGCGCGGTCGAGGCTCTGCGTGCCCACGGGCCTCTGCTGGGCGTGTTCCCGGCGGCGGAGTTCCCGGAGGTGACCGTGGACCTGCAGCCTGAGGACACCCTCCTGCTCTACACCGACGGGCTCGTCGAGCGCAACCCGCGCCTGGCCGGCGACGCCGCCCTGCGCGAGCTCCTGGCCTCCCTGACCTTCGCCAACGTGGACGAGCTCATCGCCGGGCTCGAGGCGCGTGCCCTGGGCACCCCGCCGCAGCGCCTGCCCGACGACACCGCGGTCCTGGCCATCCAGGTCACCGCGCCGACGCCGGGGGGTGGCGATCTGGCCGGCACGGCCGCGCCGGCGCTGGTCCACGCGCTGAGGGAGTAGCCGCGCCCGGCGTCAGTCCGGCGCGGTGAGGTGCGCGTCGAAGAAGGTGAGGATCCGCCGCCAGGAGTCCTCGGCCGACGGATGGTCATAGTGCATGCGCACGAATCGCATCACCGGGTTCAGCAGCGGCCCGACGTTGATCCGATTCATGAACGCGTGCCCGACGTCCGGATACTCCTTGACGTCGTGCTCGACGCCGAGCTCGGTCAGGGCCTGCTCCAGGCGCTGCGCCCGGCCCCGCAACTCGGGATCGCGCTTGCCGAAGCTGGCCACCACCGGGCAGCACCCTTCCAGCCGCGAAACCGCGTCTTCGGGGACCTCGCCGTAGTTGACCGACGCGGCGGCGAAGTCGTAGCGCGGCGCGCAGAGCAGCGCGAAGGCGCCGCCCATGCAGAACCCGATGATCCCGATCTGGCCGGTGCAGTCCTCGCGGGCGGCGAGCCAGTGGCGTGCGGCCTCGAGGTCGGCGTAGGCCTCGCCCGACCCTGAACGGCTCGCCCGCAGCGTGGCCACCACGCACCGGATGCCCCGCCCGGAGTAGAGGTCCGGAGCGAAGGCGAGGTAGCCGGCGGCGGCCAGGCGGTCGGCCTGCAGGCGGATGTCGTCGCTGAGCCCGAGCGCGTCCATGACCACCACCACGCCCGGCCACGGGCCCGCACCGCGCGGCATGGCCAGGTAGGCGTCGAGCTCCTTGCTCTCGTCGGCGTAGTAGGTGGTGTCGGGCACCGCGCTACGGCGTGGCCTGCGGTGCCGGCGCCGCGTCGCCTCCGGACGTTGTCAGCCCTTCGTCCCGCGCCAGGCCCTCGCCGATCCGCGCCGCCAGCTTTGGTGTGGCCAGCACGATGAGCGAGCCCACGGCGAGCCAGGCGAGCACTACGAACGGAAAGCGGTCGTATGGAAACACCTGGCCAGTCACGTTCTTGTAGATCGTGTACCCCAGGAACGCGATGCCCAAGAGCGGGATGACGATCTCGTACATCGGCGCACTGCGTTGCTTGAAGAACAGGAAGCGGATGGCGCCGAGGTTGGTGACGATGTAGGCGAAAAGCAGGCTCAGCACGCCCAGCGTCCCGGGATAGAAGAAGGCGTTGACCGCGTTGACGCCGGCGATCCGCTGCGCCGCGATCGCTCCGATCCCGCAGATGAGCACCACGGTGAGGGCGCCTGCGGGGGCGCCGGTTCGCGTCGAGGTCCGTCCCAGCGACGCCTCGAAGCGCGTGCCGCGGCTCAGCGCGAACAGGATCCGCGCGCCCGCGGTGCACGCGGCCAGGCCGCTGGCGAAGGCGCTGATGGTCGCGCCGGCGTTGATGCAGTCCTCCATCCATGCGCCGACGTAGGTGTGCCCGAGGTCGCCGAGCGGCGCGCTCGAGCCGGCGAAGGCCTTGGCGCCGGTGGCGGTGGCGCCGAAGCCCCACGTCTGGACCAGGATGCACAGGATGTAGAACGCTCCGGTCGCCAGCACCGCGTTGCGGATCGCCCGTGGGATCTCGCGGCGGGGATTGTCGGTCTCCTCACCGAGCGAGGCGGCGCCCTCGAAGCCGGCGAAGGAGAGGAAGCCGAACACGGCGGCGCTGCCCACCACGCTCAGCGACGTGCCGCTGGGGAGCTTGAAGGCGTTGACCGTGATCGAGGTCCCGTGCGGCGAGGTGCCGGCGATGAGCTTGACCACGATGACGATCATCAGGATCACGATCAGCGTCACCGAGATGCCCTCCATGCCCAGCAGCGAACGCGTGGCGACGCGGATGTCGCCGTAGGCGAGGATGGCGATGATGATCCCGGCGGCCAGCGCGATCCAGATGTAGTCGGCGCTGTTCCAGATGCCGGTGCCCTGGAAGAAGGCCACCCCGAAGGTGCCGGCCTCGGCGGTGGAGGCGCAGGTGAAGGCGATGTAGGTGCCCAGCAGCGCCCATCCGGAGATGAACCCCATCTGCGGTCCGAGGGTCACTCCGGCCAGCGCGTACACCGAGCCGGCATGGCTGAAGTACCGCGAGAGGCGGATGAAGGCGTAGGAGACCAGCAGCACGCCGATCGTGGCGAAGATGAACGCCAGCGGGACGGCGCGGCCGATGAGCGAAGCCGGGGCGGTGCCGTTGAGCGCCATCGCCGCGGTCGGCGCCATGATCCCGATCGAGATCGCGATCGCCTCCCAGAAGCGCAGCTCGCGGCGCAGGCCGTGGGACGGAGGGTTCGTGCTCGGTCCCGCCTCTTGCGTTGCCATCGCCTGTCCCTTCTCTGTGGGGGGGTCGGAGGGGTGAGGGTCCTGCGGGTCTGGACGCGGCAAAAAGTGCGTGCACCCTACCGCATCAAAGGTTGTCTATAGGTTCATTCCCCGGGGGCCGCTTGGCGGAGCCCGCGCAGCCAGTCCAGGACGCGCTCGGAGCGCAGGATCTCCGCCACGGCGTCGGGGGTCAGGGCGGCAACGAGTTCCTCGCCGGCGGCGTCGCTCGCGTTCGCGAGGAGCGTGAAGCTGAAGAAGAGCTGGTCGACTGCGAGCAGCGGGGTGGGGACGAAACCGGGCGCCTGGACGAGGGCGGCCTGCAGGTCCTCGCGGCTGCGCAGGGACTGCAGCAGGGCGCCGAGGTTGCCGGCCGCCTCAAGAGCCTCGCGTTTGGTCTGCGCGGTGGGGCCTGTGGTGTGGACGGCGGCGTAGAGGGCCTCGTACCGCTCGGCGTGGTCGAGCACCAGCGCCGCGAGCGAGGCCTGTCGGGAGGCCAGGAACTGCAGGTCGGGGCTGAGCTGCGGCGGGGCGTCGTTGGTGTCCAGCAGCGCGCGGCGGCGTGTGCTCATCGGTCGGCGCGGTCGGGGTTGCTCGCGCGACAGCGTTCGAGCCAGTCCTCGATCCCGTACTGGTGGGGGAGGTCGCGGATCTCGTCCGGGGTGAGCAGCTGCTCGGGCTCGGGCTGGCCATCCTCCGCGAGGGCGGCCAGCGCGTAGGCGAGCCGCGCGAGCGCGCTGAGCACGCCGATGGGCAGGACGCCCGGCGGCAGCTCGCGGATGTCGATGACGTGGGCCATCGCCTCGAAGGTGACGCGCTGGACATAGGCGATGCGGGCCGCGCCTTGGAGTGCCTCGTCGTGTCGCTGCGGGGCGGTTACCCCGCCGTCCTGGTAGACGTGGGTCAGTCGGGCGCAGCGCTCGAGATTGTCCTCGAGCGCGTAGTAGAGGCCCCCGACGAGTTGCGCGAACTCGGGATCTATCCCGGGGGTCTGCGGCTTTCCGCGTCGCCTCATGGCTGCTGGCGGAGCATAGAGCCGTTCCGCCGTCGGATTTACGCCTCCAGAAACCCTTGCTAAACTTGCATGTCCGCCGCGGGGTGGAGCAGTCTGGTAGCTCGTCGGGCTCATAACCCGAAGGTCGCGGGTTCGAATCCCGCCCCCGCTATTCAAGAATTCGCTGGAAATAGCAGCAAAAGAAGAGCCCCGGATGTCCGGGGCTCTTTTCGTTTCGGGTCCGTGTCACACGGATTTCAAACGGACCGGGGGCGGCAGCCCGGCCTGCATACTGCTGGCCGGTGGCTCGATTGGTCAAAGTGGAAGCGCGAGGTCGCCGACCTCACCGCGGGTGCGGCGGCCGGCGAGGATGTAGGCGAGCGCGTTAGAGGCAGCGGCGTGCTGCGCCTCGGTCCGCTGGTCACGCCGCTGTCGCCCGGCCCGGCGGGCGTGATTCCCTATCCCAAGCCTGGCGGCGGCTGCGTCGGTGCGGGCTTCGGTTTGGGCTTCGGTTTGGGCTTGGGTTTGGGTTTGGGCTTGGGACTCGGGCGCGTGTCGACGGCCGGTCCGGGATTGGGAACCGGGACTGGGTCATTGGCCACGGTGATCGTCTCGGCGGGGTCGCCGCAGGCGGTCGGGCCTACGGCGCGGTTGTGGACGTCCCCCGAGTAGCTCGCCGTCCAGCGGTACGTCCCGGGCACCGGGACGATGAAGCTGTCCGAGCGGTAGTCGTTGTTGCTCCGCACTGCCACGGTCGACGTGAATGTCGGGGGGCTCGAGCAAGTCGTGTCGGCGGGCCCGAACAGCTCAAACGTGATCGTGCCGCCCGGACTGGCGCCGTCGTGGAGGTGGGCGACGTCATAGACCGGAGCGCCGAGTTGGGGCGGCGACGCGGTCGTGGAAAACGTGGGGAGCACCGGAACGACGTCTGCCGCATCAACGATTCCCAGCTCCGCGCTGACGCCGCACGTCGTCGGGCCGGCGCGTCGGTTGTGATCGTCGCCCGAGTAGCCAGCCGTCCACCGATAGGTGCCGGCGGCGGCCGGGACGAACGATCCCGAGCGGTAGTCGTCGTTGCCGTTCACCCTGACCGTGGACGTGAACACCGGCGAGCCGCTGCAGCTGCTGTCGCTCGCGCTATAGAGCCGGAAGGTGATGTCCCCGGTGGGCCGCGAGCCGCCGGTGAGATGCGCCGTGTCGTAGACGGGGCCGCCGACCGCGACGGCGGCGGAGGCCGACGTGGTCAGCAGCGGCTCTGCGGGGAGCGTCACCTGGACCCGCTCGGTGGCGTCGTCGCAGGAGGTGCGACCCGTTGCGGTGTTGTTGGCGTCGCCGGAGTACTCCGCCAGCCACCGATAGACGCCCGACGCCGTCGCGGTGAAGGGCTCGGAGTTGTAGGTGCCGTTGCCGGTGACGATCGTCGCCGTCGTGAACACGGGGGTCCGTGAGCAGTTCGCGTCGTTGGGCCCGAACAGCTCAAACCTGATCTCGCCGGTCGGCTGGGTCCCGTCGCTGAGCGTCGCCGTATCGTGGATCTCGAGCCCGGCGGCCCGCGTGCGACGGGTCGGGCGGCCGCTCGCGGCAGGGTTGCGCAGCGGGCTGGCCGTGGTCGTCACCGTCGGCTGGCTGCGATCCACCCCGACCGTCTCGCGTGCTGCATCGCACTGTGTCAGCACGGGGTGGTTGTTGCGGTCACCGGTGTAGAGCGCCCGCCAGCGATACGTCCCGGCTCGCAGCGGGTGGAACATGGGCGACGCGTAATCGCCATTGCCGGCGACGAGCACGACCGTCCGGAAGGCCGGCGGCCGACCGCACGTGGCGTCGTCCGGCCCGTAGAGCCCGAACAAGATCCGTCCGCGCGGGGCGGCGCCGAAGCGCAGGTGGGCCGTATCGTGGATGGCGCCGCCGATCCTGATTCCGGAGGACGCCGTCGTGGCCAGCGCGGGGTGCGCTCGTCCCACCAAGACGGTCTCCGAGCTCATGCCGCATGCGGTCGGCCCGGCGGGCTTGTTGTTCTCGTCTCCGGAGTACGTGTCGACCCAGCGATACGTCCCGGCCGTCGCCGGGCGGAACGAGGGCCCAGAACGGTAGGACCCGTTCCCCGAGACGGCGACGGTGCTGGTGGCGACCGGCGGCTGGGTGCAGGAGCGGTCACCCGGACCATGGACGTCGAACGTGATCGTCCCCGTCGGGCCCTCGCCCCCGCTGAGCGTGGCGGTGTCGCGCACCGGGCGGCCCGCAGTCGCCGGGGATGCCACGGTCGACTCGAGCCTGGTGTCGGCGAGCGGCCCCCTGGCCACAACCGTTTCCTCCCCCAGGTCGCCGCAGCTCGTCGTCGCCGCCTCGTTGTCGGCGTCGCCCGCGTACCGCGCCACCCAGCGGTAGATCCCCGTCGCGGCCGGCGTGAACTCGCCGGACCTGTACTCCCCGTTGCCCGACACGGTGACGGTCGAGGTGTGCGTCGCCGCGCCGGCGCAGCCGCGGTCATCGGGGCCATAGACGTCGAAGGTGATGGTGCCGCTCGGCGCCGAGCCGCCGCTGAGGGTGGCCGTGTCGCTGATCTTGCCGCCCAGCACCACCGCGGGTGAGGCGGTGGTGGTCAGCGACGGGCGGGCCTGGACGACCTCGACATTCTCGTGCTCGGCACCGCACGCGGTCTGGCTCACCGGGAGGTTGTTGCGATCGCCCGAGTAGCTCACCCGCCAGTGGTAGGTGCCGGGCTTGGCCAGGGTGACCGGCCCCGAGCCGTGTGGCCCGCTGCCGCTGATGGCCACCCGAGACTCGAACACCGGAGCTCCTGAGCAGCTCTCATCGTCGGGACCGTACAGCCGGAACGTGACAGTTCCGGTCAGCGACGCGCCGTTGGTCAGCAGCGCCGTGTCGTGGATTGTCTGCCCGATATCCGCCTGCGAGTCGGAGACCGTCGACGACAGGTCAGGCTCGGCCCTGGAAACAACGACCGTCTCGGACGCCTCTCCGCACGCCGTCGGGCCCGCGGCGTCGTTGTTGGCGTCTCCCGAATACGCGACCCGCCAGCGATATGTCCCCGCCGTGCCGGGCATGTAGTCGCCTGACGTGTAATGCCCCACGCCGGTCGCCGTCGAGGTCGAGGCGAACACCGGGGTGTCGCTGCAGTTCTCGTCGCCGGGGCCATAGAGGGCGAACTGCACCGTCCCGGTCGGCGTCCGGCCGCCCTTGAGCGTCGCGGTATCGGAGATCGCCGTGCCCGGGGGACCGAGCCGAGTGGGGTTAGATACCTGGGACGAGATTGTCGGCTTCCCGCTGGGCGCCGGCACGCATCCGGCGAACGCGACGTGGTTCAGGACCCAGTCGCTGGTGGGCATCGTCTTGGCGATGATCTGCCCGCTCAGCTGCGGATGCTGGCTGCTGGTGACGGTGGCGTTGGGGGCAAGGATCAGCCCCTTCCACCCGACGCCGTGGTTGACGGAGAAGTTCGGAGTGTTGGGCAGGTTCCACACGATCCGGGCGGCGGTCGCCGTGCCGGACAGGTTCATGTATTGCGGCGCTATCGACACGGCCTGGTTGGTCGTGATGTTGATCAGCGCGGTCGCATCCGGTTCGGTGAGGTTCACCACGATCCCGGCGGCGGCGGTCAGGTCGGCGGCGGCGACCTGGAACACGTTCAGGCCTGGGTCCTTGCCCGTCAAGTCAAGCGCCTTCGAATTCGGGTCCAGTGCCACCGTCGCGCCCGACGTCTGGGGGAGCATGCCCCACGCGGTGCTCAGCGAGGTCAGCGACTGGAACTCGAACCCGAAGTCGAACGGCGGAGCGGCGTTCACCAGGCCGCCGTTGACTGTGAAATTGGGGGCGACGTTCTTGGAGCCCCCATACTGGACGCCGCCGTTGACGGTGCCCCCTTGGCCCGTTGTTCGGCCCGCGATGAAGTCGCGGCCCGCTATCACCGTCGGTCCGGCGGTGGCCCTCGGCTTCGCGTGCGCGCCCACCGGCCCGACGCTGATGCCGTCGAGCGTCACGTCGTGCGCGGCGGCGATCCGGCCGTTGACGCTGGTCCCGCCGCCCGTCGTGGCGTTGAAGTCCCCGTTCGTGAAGGCGACGAAGTTCGCGGCCTCACCGATCGACGCGCATGACTTCACGCGAGCGTTGGCGGCGGGGCGCGCCGACGAGGACCCGATCCCAACTGCGTCGGCAAGCACGACCATCACTGCTACGGCGACCAGCGACGCGCGGCTCACTGGCCGGCATCGTATGTGCCGACTCAGATACGATCAAGTCCTCGGTGGCGCGCCCGGCGCTCAGTGCTCCGTGTCGCCCGGGTCTTCGGACTCATCCCCGGCTCGAGGCTCGGTCTCGGGATGGGTCGCGTCATCGGTGTCGTACGCCATCCGCGAGAAGGCATCCGCCGCCATCGGCGCGATCGCGGAGTCCATGGGGATGACCTGCGGCCTGAATGCGCGCGCGCGCCGTCTTGTTGTGGGGTCGGGGGACGCTGTCGGTCCTGGCGGCCTGTCGCTCACGGCGGTGGCGAACCAGGAATCCGAGGTCTTCGGTCGCCCGAGCGTTGCCGTGATGGGCGCTGCGCCGCCACGACGTCTCGGCGCCGTCGAGGTCTCCGGCTTCGCATAGCAGTACCCCGAGGTTGAACGCGGCATCGGGGTCGCCCCGCCGCTCAGCGCGCTGGTAGGCGGCGATCGCTCCCGCCAGGTCGCCCCGTTCGTGGAGGGTGACGGCCACGTTGAAGTCGATCCGGGCAGGGGTGCTGGTGTCGGCGCGGCGGTGGGCGAGTCTCCCCACGGTCTCCGGGCGCCCACTACGCCGCCGCTCCTGTGCTGTGTTCCGCTGCCTCTCGGCGGCGGTGCGCATCCGAGGAGCAGGGGACATTGGGTTCGCGGCCGGGCGTGGGCGTGCGCTCGCCACGTGGCCCGCCGCCGGGACACCCGGGGGCGGCGCTGGCGTGGACCCCCGGCGCCTTCGGCGTGACCCTGCGATGCCGGCGGCCAGGAGCGCCACGGCCACCGCGCCGAGAAGGATCCAGAACGCCGCGACCATGGCGCCCGAGGATGCGTGGTGGGCGCCGCCCGAGGACCCGCTTGCGTGGGATCGGCCCGGGGATGTGGCCCCGCTCGATGGGGGCGCGGCGGAGGTCTGTGAGTGCGATGCGCTGTGGCTCTGGCAGCACAGACGTTGCGGACCGAGGGGAAAGTGCGTGGTCAGGTCGCGGGGTGCCGTCTTCGACGGGGCAGTGGACGCTGCGATCGCGGGCGCTGCGCTCTGGATCGTCTTGGCGCCGAGCAGGACGCAGCAGCCGACGAGGACGATCATGAGCGCGCGCCGCCGGGTCATTCGATCGTCACCCGTGTCCCGATCGGCATCAGCTTCCCGAGCCGCACGATGGCGGTGTTGGTCAGGCGGACACAGCCGTGGGAGACCCGGCCCGGGATGAGATTCGGCTGGTCGGTCCCGTGGATGCCCACGACCCCGCCGCCGGGCCAATCCGTGAGCGTTGGCGATCGCGCGTTGGTCCCGAACGCCAGCGGTCCATACATCGGGTTGGTGAACCCGGTGAGGCGGTCGCGGACATAAAAGGCCCCGCGTGGCGTCGGCGTGGCTGGAGCCCCGACGCCGACGCGAGCGCGGAAGACAACGTGGCCGGCCCGGAACAGGGTTGCTGTGAGCCGGGCACGGTCGATGACGAGCCGGGTCTCCACGAACGACCACCCGCCCAGCGCCCCGCGCGGCACCCAGCCCTCGGTGTCGTTGGGAAGCACCGCCAGGCTCACGTGCACCCACGGCGTGCCTCTGGAGTCAGACTCGCCGTCGGCGACGACGATGTTCGTCGTGCCATCGGGCGTGTGGGTGGGGAGTGGACCGACCACCGCACTGTGGACGGTTGGCCTGCTCCGGGCGACCGTCGCGTGCAGGACCGGAGCCCAGCGGGTGGCCCCGGTCGGGTCACTCAGCGGGACCAGGCGCCGGATGTCGAGCGCCGATGGGAGCGGTGGCGACGGAGTGCCGGTGAAGGACGTGGCCGCCGTTGCCGACCGATGTCCGGGGGAGTCATGGGACGGCAGCAGGCGAGGGGACAGGAACGCTCCGGCGACGAGCGCGACGGCGAATCCTGTTGCTGGAACGACAAGCCTTGTCGATCTCGCGCCGAGCCATGACATGGCTGGTGGTCGTCCATCTCGGGACGGTCGCATCGGCGCCTAACCGGTGAAGTGCGGGGGCGTCCCGGAGCTCGTATGCGGGTCCCGAAGGGTCACGAAGTGGGTGGCATTGACAATGTCGACCACACGGTGCGCGTCCAGCGGATCATCGAACGCCTTCGCTGCGGGCAGGAACCCCGCCAGCCGGCGGATCCAGGCCGCATGACGCGCCTCGACGGAGTGGATACCGATCGCGCCGGCCAGGTAGCTCCGAGACGTGATCATCGGCGCCTGCCCCTTGTAGGCGGCAACCGCCAGGTCCTCAAAGGCCACGGCGGTCCTGCGAAACGCATCCTGGCTCTCGGTGACACCGTGGAAGTTGAACCGCGGCTCCTTGATCGCCTTCGAACCGAGCAGTTGTTTGAAGGCCTTGACGTGGGCCCGCTCGTGCATGCCGACCACATCGGCCTGCTGCTTCACGGCGCCGTGCAATGCGCCGATCCGCTCGGCCTCCGTATAGAACGAGGCCTGCAGATACTCGAGGGCGAGCGCAAAGTTGAGGATGGCGTCGTCGCTGGAGGACTGGGCCGCCGCCGCCACCGTCGGCCACGCGGCCACGGTGCCGAGCGCCGCGACGGTCGCGCCGAGGGTCCCGCGTAGGAACATGGACCGGGTGTGACGCTCCATCGCGTCACACGTTTCACGTACGGCGCCGTCGACGTCGAAGTCGGCGAGGCCCAGAGATCGAGGATCGCGGTCGGTGGTCATGAGGCGATGAACTGTCCGAAGGTCTTCTTGGCCTGGCTGACAGTGACCGGAACGTCGACCGGGACCGGGGCGGGCAGCTTGCCGGCGAGCGCCCGCGCCCAGGCTGCATGCCGGGCCTCGACCGAGACGATCCGGGCAGCGGCCGCGAGCGTCTTGGGCGTCAGGTTGACCGCCTGCCCGTTGTACACCCCAAGTCCGGTCTCCTCCAGCGAGATGGCCGTGGCGAGGAACTTGGCGTGATCAGAGACTGCATCGCCGAACTTGAAACGGGGGCTCGTCCCGCCGGCGGCACCGAGCACGGCCTCCAGGGCCTTGACGTGAGCCCGCTCCTCCTGGCCGACGACCTCGGCGAACTGTCGGGTTTCGCCGGTGAGACCGGCCGTGCGTAGCGCCTCGGCATAGAAGGCAGACTGGAGCCGCTCGATCAGGAGCGCGAAGGTGAGGATCGCCTTGTCGGTGGCAGCTGACCCGTGTCGATCCGGCGAGGCGAGGAGCTCCGTGGCGCCGACTGCGCCGCCAGCCAGCGCCCCGAGCCCGGCGACCGACCCTTTGATCAGCGTTCCTCGCGAGAAGCGCCCCGTCCGCATGCGGCGCCCCAGGTCTGCTGAGTCCTCCAGCATTACTAAGTCCCCCTTAGCTAGGACTCCTCGTCCTTACCTACCCAGGTCTGCTCATTACTATACAAAGTTCACCAAACGATCACCCAGTTTCAGGCGACGTTGAGAACCTCACGGCGCTCCCCGCACCGCGTGAGAGGGCCTTCTAGCCGGATAGGGCCGATCAGGGCCCCGGCTGCGCCCTACGACGAAGCGGTCGCCAGCGAGGGGTGCTCTCCCTCGTCGGCGATGTGCTCGACGCCCTGCAGGGCCCGAGTGAGCAGCTTCAGCAGCGTGGCGCGCTCGTCGGCGTCAAGAGCCTGGAGAACCTCGTTCTCGATGGCGTCCATGCCCTCGCGGGCGCGCGCGAGTGCCTCCCGGCCGGCCTCGGTGATCTGCACGCGGTGGCGGCGGCGGTCCTCGGGGTCACGGCGACGGACCAGGTATCCGGTGTCCTCGAGCTCGTTGAGGAGCAACACGACGTTCTTGGCGTCCATGCACAGTGCGTCGACCAACTCCTGCTGGGGCTCCCCGTCGTGGTCGCCCACGAAGCTGAGGGCCATGAGGAGGCGCAGGTCGATCCCCAGCTCCTCGGGATGCGCGCGTCGCATCACCTGCTTGGACAAGCGCGGCAGCAGGATCATCGCGCTGGGGGGGCCGGGGCAGTTGTCCATTTGCATGACGGGGCCGATTATAGCGGAAAATTCGGCATCATGCCTGGAGCGGAAATAGTTACCAGATTGTAATTGATACATGCAGCATGGATGATTCGTGCTAAGGTCTGCATCACCCCCATTCGGAAGGACCTTGATGAGCACCACGAGCCCGGACACCCACCTGATTCCCCGCCCCAACCGATGGGCGGTCCTCGCGCTCCTCGGCGTCGCCCAGTTGATGGTCGTGCTGGACGCGACGATCGTGAACATCGCGCTCCCGTCGGCGCAGCGGGCGCTGCACTTCACCGCCGACAACCGGCAGTGGGTCATCACCGCCTACGCCCTGGCCTTCGGCAGCCTCCTGCTGCTCGGCGGCAAGCTCGGCGATCTGTTCGGCCGTAAATGGACGTTGATCGGCGGCCTGATCGGATTTGCCGGCGCCTCCGCCATTGGCGGCATGGCCCAGTCATTCGGGATGCTCGTCGCCGCGCGGGCCCTGCAGGGAGCGTTCGGAGCCATCCTGGCCCCCTCGGCGCTCGGCCTGCTGACCGTCACCTTCCAGGGGTCCCCTGACCGTCCCAAGGCGTTCGGCATCTTCAGCGCGATCGCGGCCGGCGGAGCGTCGGTCGGGCTGCTGCTCGGCGGGATGCTCACCCAGGCGCTGTCGTGGCGCTGGAGCCTGTACGTCAACCTCGCCATCGCCGTCCCCACCGCCATCCTGGCGATCCGGCTGCTCCAGAACGAGCGCCAGCCCAACCGGGCGCGCATCGACTGGCTCGGCACGGTGCTCTCCTCCGGGGGTCTGTTCGCTCTCGTCTACGGCTTCTCCAGCGCGGAGACGAGCTCATGGTCCAGCACGGCGACGATCGTCTCGCTGGCGGCCAGCGTCGTGCTCCTGATCGCGTTCATCGCGGTGGAGCGCCGCGTCGAGCATCCGCTTCTCCCCCTGCACATCGTGGCCGATCGAGCCCGCGGCGGCGCCTACGCGACGATCGCCATCGCCGGCTCCGCGGTGTTCGCCGTCTTTCTCTTCCTCACCTACTACCTGCAGCAGAACCTGGGCTACTCGCCGCTGAAGACCGGCTTGGCCTTCCTGCCGATGACGGTGATGATCGTCCTCACCGCGACGACGGTGCAGACGCGGATCCTGCATCGCACGGGGGCTCGGCCCCTGGTGATGACCGGGATGACGCTCGGGATCGCCGCGATGCTCATCTTCACCCAGCTGACTCCGCATGCGGCCTACATCACCCACGTGCTGCCCGCGCTGCTGCTCACCGGGGTGGGAATGGGCTGCATCTTTGCCCCCGCGTTCTCCACCGCGACGCTCGGCGTCAAGAACAGCGACGCCGGCATTGCCTCGGCGATGGTCAACACCTCACAGCAGGTGGGCGGTTCAGTCGGCACAGCCCTGCTGAGCACGATCTTCGCCAGTTCCGCCGCCAGCTTCGTGTCCAGCCACGCCCACACCGCCGGCCTGGCGAGCGCTGCCTCTATCCACGGCTACACCACAGCGTTCGAGTGGGCCGCCGCGTTGTTCGCAGCCGGCCTGCTGGTCGCGACCCTCGTCCTCCCTCGAGACGGTGCCGCCCGTGCCACCGCCGCCACCGCCGAGGCCGAGGCCGCCAGCGACCTCACTCTCAGCCTCGAGACCGCCTGATCGGAGCATTCGCCATGAATACGCAATCCATCGCCATCAAGCCCCCTGACGGAAACCGCTCTCTCGAGTCGACCGCTCGCCGCATCCGGCGGCGCCGGCGCCAGAGCGCGGCGCTCGCCGCCGGACAACACAGCGTCGCGACGACCGCAGCCGTCTCATCGGATCGCCTGGACTCCGAGCGTCAGGCGGGTGGGGCGGGCGAGGCTCGCATCCTGCGCCGCTGGTCGGTGGCAGATCTCATCGCCCGGGCCGGCGGCGCGCCGCGAGCGTTCGCCTGAGCGGGGGAGACGAGCCCGGCTGATCTAACCGCTCGATCCATCGTGTCCCTCACCGCCACGCCCAACGAGCAGCAGTCATGGCAGCGGCCGGCCGCTTCGCGGCCGGCCGCGCCGGGTGAAGGCCACGATCTGCGCCGCCGACTGCTCACGGTGGTGGTGCTCGCCATCTGCCTCGGGGCGGCGGTGGCGGCAGTGCCCGACCTCCGGCCGGTGGTGCGCGAGATCGAGCAGATCAACCCGGCGCTGGTGGTCACCGCCGTCGCCCTGGAGCTGGCGTCGTGCCTGAGCTTCGTCGTCATCTTTCGCCTCTTCTTCGAGCGGATCCCGGCCCCGGTCGCGCGTGAGATGGCGTGGTCGCAGATGGGGTCAGGAGCGCTCTTGCCCGGCGGCGGAGTCGGCTCCCTGGCGGTCGGAGGTTGGCTGCTTCACCTCGCCGGCATGCCCACCCGGCAGATCGTGCGGCGCTCGAGCGGCCTGTTCTTTCTCACCAGCGCGATCAACGTGATCGTCCTCGGCGCCGCCGCGCTGGTGCTGCTCATGGGGATCGGGGGCGGCCCTCACGACGTGCTGCGGGCGGGGCTGCCGGTCCTCGCCGCTGTGGCCGCCGTCATCGTCGTGCTCGGCCTGCCAAGGGTCGCCAAGCGGGTCTCGGGCCGGCGCCCGGCCCCGGCGTGGCTCGAGGACATCGGTGCCGGGATCCCCGGTGCCCGCGACGCGTTGTTGCGACCCAACTGGCGCCTGATGGGAGCGGTTGGCTATCTGCTGTTCGACATCGCCGTGTTGTGGACGACGCTGGCTGCCGTCGGGCCGGCGCCACCGGCGGCGGCCCTGGCCGTTGCCTACCTCGCGGGCTATCTCCCGAACGTGCTGCCGATCCCGGGTGGGATCGGGATCCTCGATGCCGGCCTGGTGGGCGCCCTCGGGCTCTACGGGCTGCCCCTGTCGCACGCCGCCGCAGCGGTCCTCGTCTACCACGCGATCGCGTTCTGGGTCCCGACCCTCGGCGGGATGCTGGCCTATGCCCGGCTGCGCCCCCGCCTGGCTGACGGTGCGCGTGAGACGCGTGAGACCGGTCCCGTCCGCGCGTCATCGCTGGCCCACGTAGATGACGTCAGGCTCGCCGAGGTCGCGGATCTTGCGCCAGCCAGCCGCGTGCAGGGGCCCTAGAGTCCAGCGTGACAACCGACGGGAGGTGGCCATGGGCCTGCTGGACAAGCTGAAGGGAACACGGCCGGCGAAGGAGGGCGTGGATCCGGTCTCGGTGGACGAGCTGCGCTCGACGCTGCTGGGCCTGACCCGTGACTCCGCGCCGTGGGAGGTCCGTGACGGCGCCGAGGAGGGTTGCGACCTGGTGGCCGAGTGGCGGATCGTCGACGCCCAGTGGTACGGGATCTTCTTCGCCTATGGCCTCAGCAAGGTCTTCCGCGTCAAGATGAAGTTCGACGAGGATGACCACGAGGTGCGCAACGTCGACGAACAGGCCGAGGTGAACTGGCGCGACGGGGTGCCCGTGATCAGCAAGTCCTGGTCGCGTGGGCAGATCAACGAGATCGAGTCAGGTAAGGCCGTCGGGTTCACCGAGGAGGGTGAGTTCGGACAGGTCTACAACTACAAGTTCCGCTCCAGTGAGATCAAGGATCCGCTGCGCGATGCCGTCACCGAGCGCGGGTGGGGCTGGAAGGCCGTCTCCTTCAAGCTGTAGGCGCCGTCCACGTCCGTGCCGGGGTCGATCTAGCCGAAGCGCACGCTCGTCGCGGCGTCGACGAACGCGGGATCCCAGGCTGGCATCTGGTCCACGGTGCAGGTCCCGGTGAGGAAGATCAGGTCCCGTTCATCGCCGTTGGAGCCCCCCGAGGGTGCCAGCAGGCACGCGGTCATCTGATACAGCGGACCGCTGCCCTCCGGGCCGGCATGGGTGAACGAGGTGATGTGCACGAGGCCGGCGGTGCCGTTGACGACCCGCGCCGGTTGCACCTCGGCGTCCGGCAGGGCCGCTGCGTCGGACTCCAGCCGGGTCGCAAGGGCGTCGAGGGTCATGTCCGCTGCAACCCGGTTGTGGCCGACCACCAGGTTCGGCGCGAATCCGTCCGCTTCCTCGGCGACCAGTGCTCCGATGCTCTCCGGCGCGTCGCGCTGCTGCATCTCGAGTGGCGCCCAGACCTCGAACGCCGGCCCCTCGGCGGGGGAGAAGGTGAACAGGTTCAGCCGCATCGGGCTGCCGTCTCGCCCGGGCGCGGCGCTACCAGTTCCACGGCATGACCTTGTTGACGTCGCTGATGACCTTCGACGGGTCCACCGACACGGACCCGCCGACGTCAAGGCCCAGCCCCAGCGTCGCGCCGACGTTCCATGAGATGCCGATCTTATGGGCGGACACATCGACCGACCCGCTGGCCTGGGCGCCGATGCCGGCGCTGACCCCGACGTGCCCGGACGCCGACCCCGGACCGAGGTTGGCCGAGCCCGACGCGTTGGCCTGGGCGCCGGCAAAGACCGAGCCGCTGGCGTTGGCACCGATGCCGCTGAGACCGAACTGCCCGTTGACGTCGCCGTCGGCCTCGGCGCCGCCGAGCTCGTCGACGGTGCCGGTGCCACCGAGCTGGCTCCAGCCGACGTTGCCGGTGACGTTCCCCTGCTCGCCGGCGAAGGCCTGGGCCGAGGCATCGCCCTGCACCCCGGTGATGCTGGCGCTGCCGGTCGCCGTCGCCATGGCGCCCGCGCCGGCCTGGAACTGTCCCTGCCAGTTGGCGAGGTTCCCGCCCCCGCCGCCGTCCGCTTCGAAGCCGGCGAACGCCGAGGCGGTGCCGGAGCCCGACATCCCATTCACGAACGCGTTGACGGCCCCCGCGACGGGCGGTGAGCTGATCGCGACGGCGCCGAGGGCGAGGCCGGCGACGCCCGCCGCCTTCTCGGCCTCCTCCAGAGCCTTGCCGCCCTTCTTCTGCCACATCGTGAAGTGGTTGGCAGCGTTCTTGAGGTTCTTCGTCGCGGTCGCCTCGTCGGTCTGGGCCTTGTTCAGGGCATCGCGGGCGGCGTAGAGGTTCTTGTTGGCCTGCGTGACCGCCGCGGCCGCGTGAGGCGAGGCCTGAGGCGCGGTCGCGGCGTGGTTGGCGGCGACAACCGAAAGCATCGCCGTCTTGACCCGTGCCTCGGCGGCGGCCTTGGCCTTCTCTGCCGCGGAGAGCTTGTCCTGCCAGTCGTTGACCTCGTTCATCCAGTGGATCGCGTTCTTGAGCGCGACCCGGCCCTCACCCTGCGCGTTGCCCAGTTCCGCGCTGAACCTCTTGAGCGCGCTGCCGACGGCGCGCGCCTCCTCTGCGGTCACCTCGTAGTGGCCGGACATCGTCGCGGAGAGGCTCTGGTACTGCTTGCTCGCGTCGCCGGTCCAGCCGGTCAGCAGCACGCTGGCCGTGGACTTGATCAGCGAACTGTGGGACTCGAGCGTGCTGGCCAGCTTGTGGTGCCAGGCCCCCGCAGCGGCGATCGTGTCCGGCTCTCCCGTGGCGACGGTGACGCCGGGGTCGGTGATCGGCGTGGGCGGCGGGGTCATGAGCGCGACTCCGAGCCGCCGGCAGCGCCCTCGACGGCCGCGTCGGCCGCCCGGTAGTGCGCGGCGGCGCCGCTCATCGCGGCCTGCAGCCGCTCACCCGACAGCCCGAAGTGCGGCAGTGCCGCGGCCCAATTGCCCATCAGCCCGCTGAGCACCCCGTCCAGCGGCGTCTGTGCCGCGGCCGAGGCGTGCGCCCCCACCTGTCCATGAAGCTCCGTGGTGTCCTGCGAGATGACCCCCAGCCGCGTCGACATCTCATCCACTGCGCCTGTGACCACCGAAAACTCTGACATCTCGGATATGAGGATGCCTGCGGGGCGGCGCCCCGGCAAGTGACCCATGGTGTGGAATTGGCCATACCTCGGCGGTGATCCACGGTTTCCCCCGGACCGGGTCGGCCCTTGGTAATCTCGCGCGCCAAGAGGGGATCGCGTGCGAAAGCTCATTCTCACCGGGGTGGTGTTCGCGTTTGCGCTCGCGCTGGCATCGCCAGCGGTCGCGAAGGTGAAGACGCTGTATTTCAACGGCTCGCCGACGCACGACCACGACGCGACGATCCAGTTCACAGTCAAGGGGACCATGACGAAGGGAAAGTTCTCCCCGACCGAGGTCTTGGATATCCACGTCTTCAACCAGGAGTTCAGCTGCTACTCGGCGGCGGGCAAGCGCGCGACGAGCGGACGCCTGCAGGGCAGCGTGGATGACTATGGCTATCCGGACATCAAGCCGGTGCACGTAAAGAAGAACGGCTCCTTCTCGGGCTCGCTGACCGACAAGATCGCCGACCCGCTCACCCACAAGTCGGTGATCGTGACGCTGCTCAAGTTCTCAGGCAAGATCGTCAACAAGAAAGCCACCGGGACCTATCAGTCCAAGACGAACCCCGAAGGCGGCATCGACGACGGTTACTGCGGAGACGCCAAGCCCGTCGCCTGGGGTGCGAACCGGACCGTGCTGCCGCCGTTGCCGCCCGACGAGAACTGATGGACCCGACGGCTCACGCGTCGAGCGTCCAGTAGCCGTCGGCGCCGGCCGGCTCAAACCGTCCGACCTCGCGGAGCGCGCGCCGAGCGTCTGCGATGCCGGTCTGCATGATCAGCGCGGCCTCGGCGGTGGCCAGCGGCTCTGGAGCCCAGCTCAAGAGCTCCTGCGCCGATGAGGGGGGAGGGCGGCGCGGCAGGTCCGGGGCGACGTTGGCGACGCCGACCTCGTAGGCCGCGACGGGGTTGAAGCCGGCGACCACGAAGCCGTCGATGATGTAGCTCGGGGCGGTGTAGCGGCGCTCCTGGCGAGGACCGCCGAGCTTGTCGTCCAACGCTCGGGCGGCCGGTGCCGGGTCGCGCGCCGCCGCCGCATCGGCCTCGAGCTCGGCACCGACCTCGTCTGAGGCGATCCACTCGTTGAGCACGACCGGGTCGAGGCCGGCCTCGCGGGCCGCCGCGTCGATGAGCGCCGGGTCATCGAGCAGGCCACCCTGCATGACCAGGACGCGCAGGCGCCGTAGCAGCGCCTGGGCGCGCTCGGGGGCGTGCATGCGGGCTGCTACCACGGCACGGCAGGCCGGCTCCGACGACGCCGGCCGTGGGTATGGGGCCGGGTTGATCGGCATTCCGTAGATGCGCTGCAGATTCGGTGCTCCCTGGGCCAGGCCCTCCGCGTGGCCTCTCTCGCGGGTGAGGATGATCATGCGGACCGTCCAGCGCAGCCCCTCGCCGTAATGCCAGCGCAGACGCTGGCGGACCGGCTCGGCCGAGAACGCGAACGGGCACGCCGGGTCGGTGAAGAGCTCGATCGAGACCTGACTCACGGGCGGCGCAGTCCCTCCACGGCAAGCCGGGCGGCCTGGCCGATCGCGGCATCGAGCGCTGGGTTGCGGTCGGCCAGCGAGTCCGAACGCGTGAAGACCGCGACGGCGAAGCGCCGCCCGTCTGGGTAGGTCACCACTCCCGCTTCGTTGCGCACGAACGGGATTGTCCCTGTCTTGCCGGCCGTCGTGGCGCCGTCGCCGAAGCCGGAGGCGATCCGCTGCGTGTTCTCCTGCCGCGCCATCGCCTCGCGGACGAACGCGCATGCCTCCGGCGGCCCCGCCCGGTCGGTCCAGATGGCCGACAGCAGCGAGGTCATGTCGCGCGCGGTCGTCGCGTTGGCCCGCGCCGGGTCGACCCACGCGAGATCCCGGACGGCCTCCGGGTCCGCCGCGGCCAGCCGGGCGTCGAAGTCGCTCGTGTCGGGAAAGCCCAGCTCGGCCGCGACGCGCCGGTGGGCGCTGGTCATGTCACTGCGCACGTGGGTGCCGGAGAGCCCGAGGTCCGTCAGTACCTGGGTGATCGCCTTGGTGCCGACCCGTGCGTAGATGATGTCGGTGGCCGCGTTGTCGCTGACGGTCATCATCAGCAGCACGAGGTCGCGCAGGCTGATCAGTGGCGGGTCGGCGAACCCCGCGGTGCCGCTCCCGCCGAGGCGCAGGTCGGCCGGAACCTCGACGCGCTCCCGGGGATCGAGACGGCCGGCCGCGACCGCTCGCGCGAAGGCGACGGCGAAGACGATCTTGATCACCGACGCCGCGCAGACCGGGTGATCCGCATCCAGGTCGACCTCGGCGCCCTCGCCGCGCGTCGGTTCGATCTCCCGGGCGTGCACGAACCCGCGCGCGCCGACGGCGTTGAAGGTCGCGATGATCTCGTCTCGGACGTCCATGACGTCCGACATGATGATCCGGTCAGGCGACCTTGGTATGGACCAGCTCGAAGTCGTGGTTCCAGGTCGTGCCATCGCTGGATGACTCCCACGCGCCGCGGATGGTGGCGAGGTCGTCGCTGAAGCGGCCGGTGTAGCGCTGGGCGAAGTCCAGCGGGGTGAAATCCGCGGTCGTCCTGATCAGGCTCCACTCGCCGTCCTCAAAACCCATCTGGTAGACACGGGCGACCCCGCGGGAGTCGAAGTAGTGCTGGAGGTAGGCCCCTCGCGACTCGTCGACGCCCATCACCGTGACGGCGTCGGGGAACCCGGAAGGCACGAGCCTCGCAGCGCTGGATCAGGAATGCCTCGCCCGGTCCCCATTCGTAGACCAGCCTCCCCGTGACGACCTCCTCGGGCCGGTCAGGGAACCGGGCGCTGAGGTCCCAGGTGCCGATGAAGGGGGCGAGGCGCTCGATCAATCGCTGGGCAGTGGTGTCGCTCATGGTCGTAATGCGTCCTTTCTGAGGCGGCCGGCTCTGGCGTGGCGATCCGAGCCCTCGGCCGATATAGTGCACCGATCGGTGCAGCATAACCAACTCGATCGTACGTTCTTCGCCCTGTCGGACCCGACGCGCCGGAGCATCCTGCAGCGCCTCGGGCACGGCGCCGCCACGCTCGGCGAGCTCGCTGCGCCCTACGGCCTGACGCTCAACGGCGTCAAGAAGCACGTGGGGATCCTCGAGGAGGTCGGTCTGGTGAACACGGAGAAGGTGGGACGGGCGCGCGAGTGCCGGCTCGGGCCCGCCCAGCTGCGCGAAGTCACCGGGTGGATCGAGGAGTACCGGCGCGCCGGGCAGAATCGGCTCGACCGGTTCGGCGACTACGTCGAAGCCGCCGCCCGCGAGGCGCCATGAGCCTTGACCTCCAATTCCGGCGCGAGGTCGCCGCGCCGCCCGAGTACGTCTTTGACGCGTTCACCAGCCAGGGTGGGCAGGAGGCCTTCTATGGCCAGGACGATCCCGGCTGGATCGTCCGGTCTCAGTGTGACCTGCGCCCGGGTGGCGTGTGGACGGTGGCGTTCGGCCCGTCGCCGAGCGAGCTCTACCGCCACGAGCATGTCTTCCGCGTCGTCGATCGCCCTCGGCGCCTCGTGGTCGCGACCATCGAGACCCGCCTGGACAACACGACGCTCGCCACCGAGTCCGAGATCACGTTCGAGCCCCGGGATGGGAAGACCCTCGTGACCATCGTGCAGCGCGGGCTGCCCACCGCGGCGCTGCGCGACGAGCACGCGAGCGGGTTGCCGAACGCCGTCGCGCGGTTGGAGGCGAACATCGAGACGCGCCGCCGTGACCTTGACGCGATGGCCCGCCACGTGATCGACGCCAACCACTACATGGTGCTGGGCACGCTGGATCCCGATGGCCGCCCCCGCCTGTCGCCGGTCTACTACACCGCGGCTCGCCACCGCGACTTCTACTGGGTCTCCTCACCGGACGCCCACCACACCCACAACGTGAGGCGCCGGCCCGCGGTCGAGATCGTGATCTTTGACTCCACCGCCGCCGTGGGCGCCGGCGAGGCGGTGTATCTGACCGCCACTGCCCGCGAGGTCGCTGGCGACGAACTGGAGAACCTCATTCACGAGGCGTTCCGGGCCACGGCGGGCGCCCGCCGCTTTGAGCCCGATGAGCTGCGTGGGACGGCCGACCTGCGCCTCTTCGTCGCGCAACTCGAGTCGTGCGAGGTCCACGTGCCCGGAGGCCATCCCGTCCACGGCCGCGGTCTCGACTCGCGGCAGGCGGCTGATCCGACCCGGGAGTAGGCGGAGCCGACCGGCCGTCAGGCGCCGCGCAGGACCGCCATCGCCTCGTCCACCGAGACGACGTCGCCGTACTTGGCGTCGATGTCCAGCAGCGACGCGTCGTGCGCGCTCTGGGCGCGGTCGGCCACCGCTTCGCGCGGGACCAGGACCGACAGCCCGTGTTGGAGGCCGTCGACCACGGTGGCCCGCACGCACCCCGAGGTCGAGGCGCCGGTGACGACGATCGTGTCGCAGCCCGCGGCGGTGAGCATCGGCTGCAGTGCCGTGCCGAAGAAGGCCGAGGCAAATAGCTTGATCAGAACGGGCTCGTCGTCACGCGGGGCGATCCGCTCGTCGATCTGCGCCCACCGTGAGCCAGGGGTCAGCATCGTCAGCGCGGGTGCCTTGGCGATGAACGCCTTGGCCACCCGCTTGCCGCCCTCGTCGTACTGAAGCGTGGTGAACGCGACCGGCCGTCCGCCGTCGCGCGCGGCATCCAGCAGGCGGGCCGTCGCCTGCACCGCTGCGTCGGTGTCGCAGTGCAGGGGCGACGCGGGGTCGGTGAAGCCATAGTTGAGGTCGATGACGACGAGGGCGGGATGCCGGCCCACGCCCTGTCGCCCGCCGAAGCCTCGCTCGCCGTAGATGTCGCCGGCGTCGGTCACGCTCGCCTCAGGCCTGCCATCGCGAGAGGCCGAGTAATTCGTTGACGTCGTCGAAGGGCATCATGCGCTCGCGCATCCCCATGCTCGTCCCGGTCGCCGTCAGCTCGTCGAGGAGCTCCTGATAGACGCGGGCAAACAGCCAGGTCTGCGTGCTGGGGAAGATAACGATCGAGTAGCCGAGCTCCTGCAATTCGCTCGCGGTCAGCGGCGGGGTGCGGCCGGTCTCTGACATGTTCGACAGCTTCGGGCCGTCCACGCGGCTCGCAATTTCGACCAGGTGCTCACGGCTGCGCGGCGCATCCACGAAGGTCACATCGGCGCCCGCCTCCCGGTAGGCGTTGCAGCGGTCGATGGCATCGTCGAGGCCGTTGACCTGAAGCGCATCGGTGCGGGCGATGATCAGCGTGTCGGGATCGCGCCGCGCCTCGACGGCGGCCCGCACCTTGAGCACCATGTCCTCGCGCGGGATGACCGACTTGCCCTCCATGTGGCCGCAGCGCTTGGGGAAGACCTGGTCCTCGATCTGGACCGCGGCGGCGCCCCCGGCCTCGAGCTCGAGCACAGAGCGGCGCACGCCGGGCTCCGAGCCGTAGCCGGTGTCGGCGTCAACGATCACCGGCACGCTCGCCACCGCCGTGATGCGGCGCAGGCTCTCGGCGACATCGCTGAGACCGACGAGGCCGATGTCGGGAAGCCCGTGGTGGTGGGCGGCGACGGCGTAGCCGCCCTGGTAGACGGCTTCGAACCCGGCGCGCTGCGCGAGGGTCGCGGTCAGGCCGTCATGGGCCCCCACCGCCACCAGGATCCGGGGGTCAGACACACGCTCTCGCAGGCTTGTCACGACAGCACCCTCCTCCTCGCCGATCACCGACGTTCCCGTTGTCACCCCGCTCGTACCTTGCATACATTACACAAGATCAGAGGCCGCACGGGCGCGTGTTTGCGTCCCCGCCCGGAGGCCGGCGCGGGGGCTCAGGTCACGGCGCGGTTCAGCTGACGGCGCGGACGACGGGAGGCGTCTCGTCGTCCGGTTCGGCCGCCGAGGCGTAGGCAGTGGTCAACGCTTCTTTGGCGTTGAACAGGTGGTGGCGCATGTCGTACTCGGCCTGCTCGGCGTCACGGCGCTCGAGCGCGGAGAGCACGCGGCGGTGGTACTCGAGCGAGAGCGACAGCTGCGCCGGCGTGTACCACGCGTAGGACTGATAGATCAGCGGCAGGGCCCGGGTCTGGGCGACCATCGCCAGCAGACGCTGGGAGTCAGCGGCCTGCAGGATGGTGTCGTGGAAGATGCCGTTCTGCTGGACGAGGTGCTCGAGGTCCTTGGGCTCGAGCTTCTCCATCCGCTCCACGCTGGTCTGTAGGCGAGCCAGCTCGCGCGCGGTGATGCGCGTGGCTGCGCGTCGGGCGGCGTAGCCCTCGAGGATGCTGCGCAGGTCGTAGATCTCCTCGAGCTCGGCCGGGGTGTAGCTGCGGACCATGGCGCCGCGATGCTGCTGGGCCTCGAGCAGACCCTCGGCCTGGAGCATGGCGATGGCCTCGCGCACCGGAGTGCGGCTGACTTCCAGCTCCTTGGCGATCATGTCCTCCTTGAGGCGATCGCCGGGGCGCAGCCGCCCCTCGAGGATGCCGTCGCGGATGACATCAGCGACCATCACGCTGGTCTTCCGCATTTGCAGTGGGCCGCCGAGCACTAAGGGTCAATGGTACTCCGTGGGTCGTACGTTCCCGGGCGGCGCTGGCCAGGTAGCTGACGCCGCTCAGACGCCATGTGTTCCGCTGACAGGAACAGTCCGGAAGGCCTGCGTTTACCTTGACCAGCACCAAGGTAACTGGTTGACTGGCGGTGTCAATGGCGGAACGAGACCCTTATCGTTTCGCTAACCGAAACACAGGGATCCGACGAGTGAGATCGGAGGCGATGAGAGAGCTGCTCAGCATCCGGTCCGGTGGCGGGCCAGTCGTGCTCCCCGGGGCGCCCGACGCATTGACCGCTCGGGTGATCGAGTCCCTCGGCTTCGACGCCGTGTACGTCACCGGCGCGGGGGTGACCAATGCCCGGCTGGGGGTGCCCGATCTCGGGCTCATCTCCCTCAGCGAGCTCGCCGACACCGTCGAGGGCATCCGCGCGGCGGTCTCGATCCCGATCGTCGTCGACGCCGACACCGGGTTCGGTGGTCCGCTCAACGTCCGCCGCACGGTCACGACGCTCGAGCGCCGCGGTGCCAACGCGATCCAGCTCGAGGACCAGACCTTTCCCAAGCGCTGCGGTCACTTCGCCGGCAAGGAGGTCATCCCCGCCGCCGAGATGGTGGCCAAGCTCCACGCCGCGCTCGAGGCCCGCCGCGACCCCGACACGCTGATCATCGCCCGTACCGACGCCCGCCAGACCGATGGGCTGGAGGCGGCACTCGAACGCGCCGAGCTCTACCGGCAGGCCGGCGCCGACGCGCTCTTCGTCGAGGCGCCCCGGTCCCGTGACGAGTTGGCCGAGATCGGCCGGCGCCTGGACGGACCGCTGCTGGTCAACATCGTGGAGGGCGGCGACACCCCGCAGCTGCCCGCACAGGAGCTCGGCGCGCTGGGGTTCTCGATCGTCCTCTACGCCAACGCGGCCCTGCGCGGCGCCCTGCACGGCATGCAGGTGGTGCTTGAGCAGCTCAGGGACACCGGCTCCACCCTGGGCGTGCTGGACCACATGCTCGGCTGGGAGCAGCGCCAGCAGCTCGTCGGCAAGCCGTTCTACGACGAGCTGAGTGAGCGCTACGCCACGCCCGATTCCGCGGAGGCCAAGCGTGAGTGAGCGCTATGACCTGCGCCTCAGTGGCGGCCGGGTGCTGCTGCCGGGGTCAGACGACCTCACCGAGGTCGACGTGCTCGTCCGCGATGGCACGATCGCCGCGCTGTGCGCGCCCGGCGCGGGGACCGACGCCGCCGAGGATGTCTCCGTGCGCGGGCTGGCCGTCCTGCCGGGCGTCATCGACGCGCACGTGCATCTGGGTCAGGACATCACCGTGCCCAAGGCTCCCGACGACGCTCGCAAGGAGACCGAGGCGGCGGCGGCCGGAGGCGTCTGCACGCTGATCGCATACCTGATGATGGCCACGCCGTACCACGAGGTGCTCGACGACGCGGTGGCGGTGATGGAGACCCACGGAGTGATCGACTTCGGCTTTCACTTCTGCATCGTCACCCGCGAGCAGCTCGCCGCCATCCCCAGCTACGTCGCCGACCTCGGCGTCTCCTCGTTCAAGTTCTTCATGAACTTCCGGGGTGACGAGGGCGCCTACCTCGGCCTGCCCGGCAACGACGACGGCTTCCTGCTTGACCTCATGCACGCGGCGGCCGGCGCGGGCGGGATGGTCGATCCCCATGGCGAGAACATCGAGATCGTCTGGAACCGCCGCGCCCAGCCGATCCCCGAGGGGCTCTCGCCGCTGGCGATCTGGAACCACACCCGCCCCGACTTCGTCGAGTCAGAGGCCCAGCAGCGCGCCGCCTTCCTGGCCTCGGTGGCCGGTGCGTCCATGTACGCGGTGCACGTCACCAACGCCCAGACCCTCGACGTCCTCACCCGCCAGCGCGACCGGTATCCCGGGGTGTTCCTCGAGACCTGTCCGCACTACCTCACCCATGACATCGATTCCGAGCTCGGGCCGGTGGCCAAGGTCAACCCACCGCTGCGCACCGCGGCTGACCGGGAGGCGCTCTGGCAGGCGATCGCTCGCGGTGACATCAACGTCATCGGGTCAGACCACGTCCCGCGCCACCGCTCGGCCAAGGTCGACGACATCTGGAAGGCCAGCGCCGGCTTCCCGGGGCTCGAGACGCTGCTCCCGGTGCTTCTCTCTGAGGGCTATCACCGGCGCGGCATCTCCCTGACTCGCCTGGTCGACGCGGTGACCCGGGCGCCCGCGCGGGTGTTCGGCTTGTGGCCGCGCAAGGGTGCGATCGCGATCGGCGCCGACGCGGACTTCGCCATCGTCGACCTCGACGGGCGCCACACCGTCCGCGCCGCCGAGCAGCGCAGCGGCGCCGAGTACACGATCTACGAGGGCTGGGAGCTCACCGGCGCAGTCGAGCACACCGTGCGGCGCGGTCAGTTCCTGGTCCGCGACCGCGAGATGGTGGCGAGCGGCGGTGGCGGGCAGTTCCAGCCTCGGCACCGCAGCGGGGTGGCCGCGCTTGGCGCCGCGGCGGCTTCGTCGGCGGTGACGGTATGAGCGCAGCGCAGGCAGCGCCCCCGTGGGCGGGGGTCATCACCGCCGACGACGAGGCTCGCTACGCGGCGGCCGGGTTCGGGGGCCCGTCAGGGGCCGGCACCCGCCCCGCGCTGCTGGTCATCGACGTCCAATACCGCACGGTCGGTGACGAGCCGAAGCCGTTCTTTGAGTCGGTCCGGGAGCACTACCCGACGAGCTGCGGTGACGCCGGATGGGCCGCGGTCGCGAACATCGCGCCGCTGTTGGCCGCCTTCCGCGAGCGCTCGCTGCCGGTGCTCTATCCCCACGTCGCGCCCAAGCAGGCCTACGACGCGGGCCGGCTCGCCGCCAAGGTTCCGTCGATCATGGACATCCCTGACAGGGGCTACCGGTTCGTGGAGGAGGTCGCGCCCGCCGAGGGCGACATCCTCATCCCCAAGCGCCACCCCAGCGCGTTCTTTGCCACCGCGCTGACCAGCTACCTCATCGACCTCGGCGTCGATTGGCTGGTGGTCACCGGCTGCACGACCAGCGGGTGCGTGCGGGCCTCGGTGGTCGACGGCTTTGCCTTCAACTTCCACATCACCGTGCCGCACGACGCGGTGTATGACCGCAGCCCCACGGTGCACGCGGTGAACCTGTTCGACATGGCCCAGAAGTACGCGGACGTCACCACCGCCGCGGACGCGATCGCGGCGCTACCTCAGAACGCCAGCGGTGAGCCGCGATGAGCCTGCTGCGAGAGCGCGGTCGTCTCCTCGAGCAGCATCCGCGCCGCGTCCTCGCGGCGCGCCTCGAAGCGCTCGATCGGCCCGCACACGCTGATCACCGCGGCGGGGGTGCCGCTGCGATCGAGGATCGGGGCGGCGACCGACGCGGCGCCCTGCTGGCGCTCGCCCAACGAGGTGGCGTAGCCGGCGGCGCGGATCTCCTCAAGCTCGGCGCGCAGCGTGTCGGCGTCGACGACGGTGCGTTCGGTGAGCGCGGGCAGGCGCGCGTGTGCAGCGAAGAAGCGCTCGCGCTCGGCCTCGGGCAGGAAGGCCAGAAACGCCTTGGAGGACGCGCCGGCGTGCAGCGGGAACAGGCGCCCGATGGGGACGACCATCTTGATGTCGTCGGGCGGGAGGATCTGGTCGACGTACATCCGCTCCCAGCCGGTGCGCAGGGACATCGTGGCCGTCTCCTCGCTGCGCGCCGACAGGGTGACGAGCGCGTCGTGGACCGAGCGCCGGGTGTCGGTGCGCTCCAGGTAGGCCATGCCCAGGGCCAGGCACTTGGGGCCGAGCAGGTAGCGCCGGCTCTGCTCGTGAAACTCGACGTATCCCCGGTCCTGCAGCGAGGCGAGGATGCGGAACACCACCGCCTTGCTCAGGCCGAGTCCGTTGGCGATCTCGGTCACGCCGACGGGGCGCGGCGGAGCCTGCGCGAGAAAGGTGAGCACGTCTGCGGTGCGCACCACGGCCGTCACGGTGCCCGCGCTGGCTCCCGAGCCGGCGGCGGGCTGGCGGTCGATGCGGGGTGGGGTCACGGCATGCCTCTCACCCCCGATTGTGACGAGCGAGGCGTGCGATGACCGTGGGTCCGCTGGCGGGACTGCGCGTGCTCGACGTCTCGACCGTGCTGGCGGGGCCGCTGACCTGCCAGGTGCTCGGCGACTACGGCGCCGACGTCATCAAGGTCGAGCACCCGCGCGGCGACAGCATGCGCGGCCACGGCCGGGCCAAGGACGGGGTGCCGCTGTGGTGGAAGATGATCTCGCGCAACAAGCGCTGCGTGGCGCTGTACCTGGGCGATCCTGATGGTGCCGAGGTCTTCCGGCGGCTGGTGGCCACCGCCGACGTGGTGGTCGAGAGCTTCCGGCCGGGAACCTTCGAGCGCTGGGGCCTGGGCTACGACACGCTGAAGGAGATCAACCCGGGGCTCGTGCTCGTGCGGATCTCGGGCTTCGGCCAGACCGGGCCGTATCGCGAGCGCGCCGGCTTCGGCACCCTGGCCGAGGCGATGAGCGGGTTTGCCGCCATCACCGGCGAACCCGACGGCCCGCCGACCCTCCCGCCGTTCGGCCTCGCCGACTCCATCGCGGGGCTGACCGCCGCCAACGCGACCCTGATGGCGCTCTATCACCGAGACGCTCGCGGCGGCGCCGGGCAGGAGATCGACGTCTCGATCCTCGAGCCGCTGGTCACCGTGCTCGGCCCGCAGCCGACGATCTATGACCAGCTCGGCGAGATCCCTGAGCGCACCGGCAACCGCTCGGTCAACAACGCGCCGCGCAACACCTACGCCACCTCCGACGGCAAGTGGGTGGCGGTGTCGACGAGCGCCAACTCGGTGGCCGAGCGCGTGATGCGGCTCGTCGGACGGCCGGACTTGATCGAGGAACCGTGGTTCTCCACCGGGTCCGGGCGCGTCGAGCACGTCGAACTGCTCGACGAGATCGTGTCTGAGTGGGTGGGGGCGCGCACGCGCGACGAGGTGATCGCCGCCTTCGCCGACGCCGGAGCGGCGATCGCCCCGGTGTATGACGTGGCCGACCTCATGGAGGACCCGCAGATCGTCGCCCGTGACGCGATCACGCAGGTCGATGACCCCGACCTCGGGCCGGTACGGATGCAGAACCTGCTCTTTCGCATGAGCGAAACCCCCGGTGCCATCCGTTTCACCGGCCGCCCGCTGGGCGCCGACACCGACGCGATCCTCGGGGACGAGCTCGGGCTCGACGTGGCGGGGTTGAGGGAACGGGGGATCGTTGCCTGACCTTGGCCCACCGCCCATCCGCACCTACCTCTACGCGCCGGGGTCTAACCGACATGTCATGGCCAAGGCGCTGGGCGCGGGTGCCGAGGCGGTGATCCTCGACCTCGAGGACTCCGTCCCGGCGGGGGAGAAGCGCGCGGCGCGCGATCAGGTGGCGGCGGTCGTTGCCGAGGCCGGCTCACTAATGATCGGCCCGGGAGAGCTGCACGTCCGCGTCAACCACGGCCCGGACGGTCCCGACCTCGATGACGTCGCCGCCGTGACCGTGCGCGGGCTGACCGGGATCCGGCTGCCCAAGATCGGCTCCGCCGACGAGGTCCGCGCAGTCGCCGCCGCGCTCGACACGCTGGAGGCCGAGGCGGGCATGCGGGCGGGCACGGTACGCCTGTACCTCAGCATCGAGACGGCCGCCGCAGCGCTGGCGTCACAGGAGCTTGCCGCAGCGCCGCGGGTCGCCCGGCTCGTCTTCGGGGCCACCGACTTCCTCGCCGACATCGCGTCGCCGGGCACCACCGAGGGCCCGGCGACCGCGCTGGCCCGGGGGATGCTGGTGCTCGCCTCGCGGGCAGCCGGGATCGGAGCGCCCGTCGACTGCGTCCACACCGTGCTTGACGACGAAGAGGGACTGCGGCGCGCCGCCATCGCCGCCCGCGAGATGGGCTTCTACGGCAAGTCGGTCATCCACCCGCGCCAGATCCGCGTGGTGGAAGAGGTGTTCAGGCCGAGCGATGATGAGATCGAGGAGGCCCGGCGCATCGTCGCTCACGCCGAGGCGCACGGGGAAGGCGCGACCGCGCTCGATGGTCGGCTCATCGACGCGGCGGTCGTCGCCCGGGCATACCGCGTCCTAGGAATGAGCGGGACGGGGCCGATATGAGCGATCTGCTGCTCGACGCGATCGCCGGCGGCGTGCGGGTCTACGACCTCGCTCGCCCGATGGAGATCGGGATGCCGCAGTCGCCCAATCATCCCCAGTTCCGGATCGCGCTCCAACGCCGCCACGGCGACGCCATCCGCGCCGACGGCGGCTCGGCGGCCAGCGAGCTGATCATCACCGGCGGCCACGTCGGCACCCACATCGACGCGCTGAGCCACGTCTCGCACGAGGGCCGGCTGCACGGCGGCCTGGACGCCGCCGAGGCCCAGCGCGGCGGGCGCTTCTCCGACCTCGGCGTGGAGACGATCGCCCCGATGGTGTGCCGCGGCTGGCTGCTCGACGTGCCCACGGCCCTCGGGGTACGCGCGTGCGAGCCCGGCTATGAGATCACCCCGGACGATCTGGCTCGCGCCGCTGCGCAGCACAACGTCGACCCCCAGCCCGGCGACGTCGTGCTCGTGCGCAGCGGCTGGGCGCAGCGGTGGGATGACCGCGAGGCCTACGTCGGGCACGACAGCGGCGTGCCGGGGCCGGGTGAGGCGGGCGCGCAGTGGCTCGCCGCGTTGCAACCCCGCGCGGTGGGCGCGGACTCGATCGCCTTCGAGCGCCTGGCTCCCGGCGCCGGGCATGCCCTGCTGCCCGCCCACCGCGTCCTGCTGGTGGAGGCCGGGGTCCACATCATCGAGACGCTGAACCTCGAGGAGCTCGCGCACGCGCGGGTGTACGAGTTCACCTTCGTCCTGGCGCCGCTGCCGCTGGTGGGCGCCACCGGGTCACCCGTCCGTCCCCTCGCCCTCGTCTCCGACACGGCTCGATGACCACGCTGGCCCAGCGGCTCGGGGAGTTCGCGGTCACGCACACGTACGACCGCCTGCCCGGCGAAGTGCGCCACAGCGTGTGCCAGCGCACCCTCGACACGCTGGGGATCATGGTCGCCGCCGTACCGCTTGACACCAGCCGCGCTGTGCGCAGCTACGCCACCGAGCTCGGCGGGCGCGCCGAGGCCCACGCGGTCGGCGTGCGCGAGCCGCTCCCGGCCGAGCTTGCCGCCCTGGTCAACGGGACCCTGGCCCATTCGCTGGACTACGACGACACCCACCTGCCGTCGGTCCTTCACCCCAGCGCGTCGATCGTGCCCGCCGCGCTCGCGGTGGCGCAGGCCACGGGCGCCGACGGCCGCGCGCTGACGGCCGCGATCGCCGTCGGTCTGGAGATCTGCGTCCGACTGGGAATGGCCGGCTATGACCGCGAGGCCCGCAACAACACCTACTTCGACCGCGGTCAGCACGCCACCTCGATCTGCGGCACGATCGGTGCGGCCGCCAGCGCTGCCGTCCTGCTCGGGCTCGACGCCGAGGGTGTGACCAACGCGATCGGCCTGGCCGTGAGCATGGCCGGCGGTGTCATCGAGGGCAACCGCACCGGCGGGACGGTCAAGCGCATCCACTGCGGGTGGGCCGCACACGCCGCCGTCAGCGCGGCCCGCCTGGCCGCCCACGGGATCACCGGACCCCCGACGGTGCTCGAGGGCCGCTTTGGCTTCTTCCGGGCCTTCCTGGACGGGCACTACGACGCCGCCGCCATCGACGACGGCCTCGGCGAGCGCTGGGAGGTCCCGGGGATCTTCTTCAAGCCCTATCCGGCCAACCACTTCACGCATGCGGGCATCGATGCGGCACTGGCCATGCGCGGGGAGGGAGTGTCACTTGATGATGTCGAAGCGCTGTCACTGGGGGTGGCGGAGCCGACGGTGCGCACCATCGGCGAGCCGATCGAGGTCAAGCGCGCGCCGGCCACCGGATACCAGGCGCAGTTCAGCGGCCCGTACACGGTGGTGGCGGCGTTGCTGGGCGGCGGCGGCCTGGGGCTCGGCCTCGACGACTTCACCGACGCGCTGGCCACCGACGGCGCCCGGCGCAGCCACATGGCCAAGGTGACCGTCATCGGCCACGCGGACTGTGACGCCATCTTCCCCAACCAGTTTCCGGCGGTGCTCACCGCCCGCCTGCACGACGGCCGCGAGCTCGAGCAGGCGGTGATGAGCAACCGCGGCGGCCCGCAGCGCCCGCTTTCAGACCAGGAGCTCGAGCGCAAGTTCACCGACAACGCCGGCCGCCTTCTCGACGACCGTGCGCTGCGCGAGGTCCAGGAGACCGTGCTCACCCTCGGTCGCCAGCCGGCGATCGGCCCTTTGATGACACCCATGACTCAGATCCAGGAGGACTAGAAATGGCCCGCTTCGACACGGTCGTCAAGAACGGCCTCGTGGTGATCCCCTACGTGGGGCAGATCAACATGGACATCGGGATCAGGGAAGGGCGCATCGCGGCGCTCGAGGACCGGATCGACGCCGCCGACGCCGACGAGCTGATCGATGCCTCGGGCAAGGTGGTCCTGCCCGGCGGCGTGGACACCCACTTTCATCTGGGGATCTACCGCGACATGGCGCAGGACACCGAGTCAGAGACCACCTCCTCGGTCGTGGGCGGCGTGACCACCGTGGTCTCCTACGCGCGCACCGGACAGCACTACCTCAACAAGTCCGGGCCCTACAAGGAGATCTTCCCCGAGATCCTGGAGCGCTGTGCCGGCCACGCCCGGATCGACTACGGCTTTCACCTGGCGCCGATGCTCGCCGAGCACATTCAGGAGATCCCCTGGCTGGTCTCTGAGATGGGCGTCTCGAGCTTCAAGTACTTCATGTTCTACAAGGGCTTCAACCTCGCCTCCGACAGCCGCGACGCTCAGGCCTACACGATGTCTGAGGACTACGACCTCGGGCACCTGTTCGAGATCATGGAGAAGGTCGCGGAGGTCCAGGCGACGGCGCCGGGACGGATCTCGGTCTCGCTGCACTGCGAGCAGGCCGAGCTCCTGCGGGTGTTCATCGAGCGGGCCAAGGCCGACCCGCGGGTGTCGGGCCTGGCCGAGTACAACGCGGCGCGCCCGCCGCTCACCGAGCGGCTGTCAATCGAGGAGGCCGGCGTGCTCGCTGACGCCACCAAGGTCAACCTCAACCTGCTGCACCTCTCCTCAGAGCTCGCGCTCAAGACCGCCATCGACGTCGCACGCCGCTATCCGGCGATGGACATGGTCCGCGAGACCACCCTGCATCACCTCGCGCTGGCCTGCGAGGACCTCGAGGGCAAGGGTCTGGGCGGCAAGGTCAACCCGCCCATCCGCGACCGTTCGGATAACGAGGCGCTGTGGGCAGGCTTGCGTCACGGTCTGGTCACCACGGTGGCGTCAGACCACGCGTGCTGCATGGAGGAGTCCAAGGGTGATGACCTGTGGCCCGCCTTGCCGGGTTTCGGCGGCACCGCGCTGCTGTATCCGGTGCTCATCTCCGAAGGGGTGCACAAGCGCGGCATCCCGCTGTCGCGCATCGTCGAGGTCGCCTCGGCCGCGCCCGCGCAGGCCTACAACCTCTATCCCCGCAAGGGGACGATCGCCGTGGGGTCCGACGCCGACCTGGCCATCGTCGATCTCGACCTCGAGCAGGTGGTCACCACCGAGTTGTGCCACTCCGCCCAGGACCACACTCCGTTTGAGGGCATCACGGTCAAGGGTTGGCCGACCGACACGATCCTGCGCGGGACGCCGGTGTTCCGCGACGGCGAGGTCGTCGACGGGCATCGCGGGGAGTACCTGCACCGCTCGGCGCAGTTGGTGGAGGCATAGCGACGCTCCGTGCCGGCACAACGTTTAGCTCGTTGCTAGCGGCCCCTGCGGATCCAGGCCAAGCGCACGCGCCGGCGCGTACCGGGCTTGGGGTGCATCAAGCGCTGAAGATCGCGGACGTGGGCGCTGATGGTGACGTTTGCGGTTGTGGGATGCATTTCTCGGACCTCCGATTGATTTCTCCATCTCACGATAGCTCCGGATTTCGTTCAAAAGACGACAGTTTGGGGTATTAGCGATCGACTGGATCGATCGCACCTCTTGGCACGGATCGGCGTGTCGCAATCGTCGCGGCGGCGTCAGAGGAAGGCGCGCATGAGCCCGAACTGGTCGTTGGCGGATCCGGCCGCGACGATGCGTCCCTGTGAGTCGATGGCCAGGGCGTGGCCGAAGTCGCCGAAGCCGCTCAGGTCGGCGACCACGGACGTGTCCAGCGTTCCGTCGGGCTTGAAGCGGATGAGCGCCAAGTCGCTGACAGTGGCGCTCGACGCACTGCCGACGACGACGATGTCACCGTCTGGCTCCACGACGAGATCGTCGCCGCTGTCCAGGCCGCTGGTGATGTCCCCCACGGCGACGCCGAAGCTGCCGAACCCGAGGTTCAGCTTGCCGTCGGGGGCGTAGCTGGCGACGATCGCGGCGTCGGCCCTCAGGCCGGCGACCAGGATCGTCCCGTCGGGGGCGATGGCCAGACCCTTGACGTCGTTGGTGTTGATGCCGCCCACCACGGTCCCGCCGTTACCGAAGGTGGGGTCAAGCGTCCCATCGGGCAGGTAGCGCGCCAGCACCGCGTCCTGATCCGTCACACCGACGGCCACGATCTTCCCATCGGGCTGCAGCGCGATGTCGGTGATGTCGTCGCCGAAGGTGCCCATGTCAGTGGTGACGATGCCGTCGCCGCCGAACGTGGTGTCGAGCGTCCCGTCCGGGTTGTAGCGCGCGAGCGCGAAATCGGAGTTGCCCGGGCCGGGCTGGGCGACCCCAGCCGCGATGATCTTGCCGTCGGGCTGGATGGCGACCGCTCTGGCGGCGTCGTCGTGGCCCGAGAGGTCACTGACCAGCTTCCCGCCCGTGCCGAACGCAGGGTCAAGCTGGCCGTCGGCCGTGTAGCGCACCAGCCCGAAGTCAGTGTTCGCCAGCCCCGCCGGATCGGCTTGGCCGACGGCGACGAAACCGCCGTCGGGGAACATCGCGGCGTCGAACGCCTTGTCATCGTTGCCGCCCAGGCCCGTGGTCACGATCCCGTTGGTGCCAAATGTGGGATCGAGGTCCCTGTGGCGTCGTGCCGCGTCGCGCCGAACTGGAAGTGGAAGTTCAGCCCCACCTCGCGCGGGCCGACGGTGACGATGTGGCCGTCAGGTTGGATCAGCACCGCGTCTCCGTCGCCGTTGCCGGGCGTTGTGACGCGGCCGTTGGAGCCAAAGGAGGTATCGAGCCCCGACGGTATGACAGTGGTCTGGCAGTGCACTCCGACGTTGGTGATGTTGGCGCTTGCCACATGACCGGTGCCGTTCTGCACCGTGCACAGCTGGTCGGGGTTGTGCGGCTGGGACGCCACCTTGACCTCATACGGCTCGCCCGTGCTGTGCGTGCCCGTCAAGCGTGAAGCTCCCATTGGCGGACACCGGCAACGGCGCTCCCAGATTGCTCAGCACGAGTCCCGAGCCCTGCAGTCCATCCACGCTTCCGCCGATCGTGAACACAGGCTGTGGAGTCGCGAGTTGGTCATCATCAAGGATGGTCACCTTGGCCTTCTTCTGCTTGCCAAGCGCGCTGCACTGCGGGTGGGTGAGCGCGACCGTGAAGCTCTCCTGAGACTCGGCTGGCGCGGTCTTCGAGGATGGGGATCTCCACCAGCTCGCGGCGAGGTGTCGCCGTTCTCGAAGCGCACCCGGGTGTGAGTGGGCTTGAAATCCCTTCCCGATCGCGCCGAGCCGCCACTCGTGGTGACGGTGGCAGTGGTGGCGCCGCGGGATCCGCCGGTGCGGGTGACGAGCACCATCGGGAAGCCGTCGGCCTCGGTGACCGCGTACGCGTCACGGCTCAGTTGCAGATGGCCGGCGGCCGGGCGCGGCCGGCCCGTGCAGCGCGCGCCCGCCGGGGGCTGCACACGTGGCTCGGGGAACCGTGGCTTGCCCAGCGGCGTCAGTCCCCGGGTCTTCAGGCCCGGCGCGACATGCTCGGGGTCCTCGATGAAGCCCAGCACGGTCGACTCGCCGCCACGATCGTTGATCGCCAGGGACTTCAGGGTGACGTGGACGCCGAACACCTCGCCGTTGCCCACGGAGTCCAGGGGGACCGACAGGTCGATCGGTCCGCGCAGCTGGGCGACAGCCCTGGACTGGCCGCCGCCGCTGAGGCGGAAGCTGGACTTGTCCCAGAACGGCACGGAGTCGGGATCCGTCCCGGCGTTCACGACGAAGTGCCCACGGTGGCCGTCCAGGGATGCGAGGCCGCCCGCGTGGAAGAAGTCGCCGTCGGGGGAGTCGGGGGGCTTGGCCGAGGCGGCGTACGCGCGCACGTCGAAGAGGAGGAGTCCTCGCAGCAACGGGCAGCCGCTCTCGGTCCGCGGTGGGCATCCGCTGCTGTCTCGCCTCTCGTCGATAGCGCGCAGGATCGCCTTGGAGATCGTGATGTGCAGCGAGGCGTCTCCCGAGTGCTTCCGGTAGGCCTGGAGCTCGTTCAGCTCGGTGGTTCCGCCCAGCGGCGAATTCCGCTCGGTGAGGGCAGCCGACGGTGCCTGGGAGAGCGCGCTGAAATCCGATCCGTCGTCGCTCGAGAACACTCTGTCGAGCGCGAGCCCGGAGGGCGTTGTCTCGGGGAAGTCAAACGCGGTCGCTCCGAGCTTGGCGGCGCGGCGCAGGGTGCCGCCCTGCTGCTGATTGCCCGCGACCTTGATCGGACCGAAGGTCGGCAGGATCTTGTCGAGCTCCCAGAACTCCGCCGGTTGTCCGTCCTGCGTTGCTGCGAAGGCAGGCACGGCGCACAGAAGCAGGGCCGCGAGCGACGCGATGAGGATGATGATTCGCGTGCGCATCATGCCCTCCCGATTTCACGCACGGCGGCCCACGCGGTGCGCGCTTCGTGCACGCGTCCCAGGGCGTACCACGCCAGGACGTGCCGCTCGTAGTGCCGGGTCCGGGCGCGGAGCAGCGCACGGAACGTCGGTGGCGCGGAAGCTGCGGTGGCAGTCTCCGCGGACGTGTCGCGGTGAAGAGTGACTGTGTTCATGGTGCCCCCCGAACAGTTGAAGATGGGTGTCGATACGGTGGCGAGGGCTCAGTGGTTCGTGGACGCTTGCGGGCGGCGTTTCCACGCGCCGATCAGCAGCGGCCACAAAGTTGGGCGTTCGGGGAAGCGCTCGGCGTCGCGCGCGAAGTTCGCGAGCGTCGTGGCGGCCTGTGTCTCGGTGGTGACGCCGTGCGCGATCGCGGCCGGGAGCAGGCTGGTGTAGACGGCGGTCAGCATGCGATGGGTCTCGGCGAGGGGTGCGATACGGCCAGAGACATCCGTGTTGTCCGGTGCCCCGATGCCGGCTTGCGCGAACAGGTCGGGCAGAGACGTGCCGATGTGCACGTCGCACCCGGCCGCCGTGAACGCCTCGATGATGACGCGACCAACCTCGTCGAAACTCTCGAGTGGCGGCTGAGCGCTGGCGCTCACCAACTCGTAGTCCTGGACGACCATGTGCCCGCCGGGGGCCACCGCGTCCCACAGCGACCGCAGTACCGCGACACGCTCGGGCAGGTGGTAGAGCAGCAACCGCGCGTACACGATGTCGAACGGCGCCCCCGGGATCGGCTCGCCCGACGCGAGGTCGGCGCGCGCGAACTCACACTGGCGGTATCCGGCGTCGTGCAGCATCGAGACCGCGTGCCTGCCCACAGTGGTGTCGATGTCGACCCCGAGGACGTGGCCGGAGGGGCCGACGCGCTCGGCCAGCAGTCGCGTCGTCTCGCCGGGCCCGCAGCCGGCGTCGAGGCACCGCGAGCCTGGTGCGATCGAGATCTGGTCGAGCACCCGGTTGCTCGCCGGCTCCCAGACCCGCGACTGTGCCCGCAGTCGCTCGTACTCGGCATGGGTGTGTCCGAGCACATAGCCGTCGACTCGGTGCTTGGCCTTGGCGGTGATCATCGTGGTCCCTCCCCCGGTTGAGTAGCTGTCGGCGACGCTACGGCCCGGCCCCGCGACATGCACCGGGTGAATCCCTAGTCGTTTGGGGTGTGGACCCCATTGAGACGCCGGTGGGCGCGATCTACGTTGTTTCAGCGTGCTGCACGGTCGGACAGCCGAGCTTGAGCGCGTTGACAAGCTCCTGGAGCAAGCCAGACGCGGGGATGGCGCTGCCCTGATCGTGCTCGGGGAGCCCGGCATCGGGAAGACCGCTCTCCTCGCTGCCGCCCGTGATGGCGCGCGGGACATGGTGGTGTTGGCGGCGACGGGCGTCGAGGCCGAGGCGCAGTTGCCGTTTGCCGCCCTGGGCGAGATCGCCGCGCCCCTCCTGGAGGGGATGGGGGACCTGCCCGAGCCTCAGGACGAGGCCCTGGCGACCGCGCTGGCGCTCAAGCCGGCCCGGCGCCCCACTGACCGGCTCGCCGCGTACGCCGGGTTCCTCGGCCTGGTGCGTGGCGCCGCGCAACGCGCGCGGTGCTCATCCTCGTCGATGACGCCCAGTGGCTCGATTCGGCCTCGGCGGAGTGCCTCGGCTTCGCGGCCCGGCGGCTCGACGGTGATCGGATCGGCCTGCTGGCTGCGGCGCGCACCACCGATCCTCAGGCCGTGCTGCGTGGGCGGATCGCCGAGGAGCTCGAGCTCGGTGAGCTCGATCCGCAGGCTGCCCGGGCCGTGCTGCACGACTCGTCGTTGGACCTTGCCAGCGAAGCGGTCGAGCAGATTCTCGCCGCCGCCGTCGGCAATCCTCTCGCGTTGCGCGAGTTGCCGCGGATGTTGACCGACGACCAACGGCAGGGCCGGGCACCGCTCACGCCGCTTCCCGCGCCCGAGGGGGCACTGGGCGAGGCGTTTGCCCAGCGAGCTGCCGAGGCGGGATCAGATGCCGGGCGGGCCATGCTCGTGGCCGCCGCCTCCTCGAGCGAGGGCTTGGTCCCGGTTGTTGCCGCCTGCCGCGAGCTGGGGATCCCCGCCGGAGCCTTGGAGGATGCCGAGGAGTGCGGCCTTCTGACGCTCGGGACCGACACCATCGCCTTCACCCACCCCCTGCTCCGAGCGGTGGTCTACCAGGGTGCGGCCCCGCCGGCGAGGCGCCGCGCTCACCGGGCGCTGGCGGACCACACACACGAAGACGCCCGGGCGTGGCACCTGGCAGCCGCGGCGCTGGGACCGGATCCCGCCGTGGCCGACGCTCTGGATCAGGCCGCGGCACGTGCGACGGCGCGCGGAGCGCACTCCGTGGCGGCCGACGCGCTCGAGCGGGCCGCCCAGGCCACCGAGCTGGGCGACGGGCGCTCGCTGCGCCTTCTTCGGGCCGGGCTGGCGGCCGCGCTCGGCGCGTCGTACGCCCGCTCTGCCGCGCTCCTTGAGCCGGCGACGGAGATCAGCGACGCGAGGGCCCGGGCCAGCGCCCGACACCTGCTCGCGATGGTCACGCTCACCAGCGCGAGCCGACCAGCGCTGACGAACTACGCGGCGCTGGTCGACGAAGCCGAGGCGGTCCTCGCCGTCGACCCGACTCTGGCCGCGACGTTCCACGCCGATGCTGCGCTCGCTGCGATCGTGGCCTCCGACTGCTGGCGGGCGCTGGCCTCGGCGCGACGGGGAGCGGAGGTCTTGCCAGCGAGGCCCCCGGGATGGCCCGCTGCCACGTGCTGGCGATGCTGGGGCTGACCCTCGCGTTGCGCGGGGAGTACGAGGACGCGCGGGATGCTTTTGACCGCGCGAGCCCGCTGCTGTCCGAGGTCAATCCGCTCAGCCCGGCGGCCCAGTCGACTGCCTTTGCCTTCAGCGGCCGGCACTGTCTCGGCCAGGAGGAGCAGTTGCGCCGAGAGCTCGGGACGCTCGCGACGCGAGCCCGCGAGGCCGGAAGCACGAGCGTCCGGCGCTACGCGCAGCTGCTGCTCTCGGACTCGGCCTTCGGTCTCGGCGACTGGGAGGCCGCGGAGCGTGACGCCGAGGAAGCGGTGGCGATCGCCGACGACTTCGGCAGGGGCGGCCCACTGTCGTTCGCGCTGGTGGTGCGCGGGCAGCTCCATGCTGCCAAAGGCGAGGAGAGCAGGGCGCGAGCTGACATCGGCTGGGCGCTGCGCATCGCCGAACCGCCCGGCTTCCTTGGCACGACCCTCAGGGCGCGAGCGGCGCTCGGCTTCCTGGAACTGGGCATCGGCCGCACCGAGGAAGCCGTCGATGAGCTGGAGGAGACGGCGCGGATCGCCGCGCAGTCGGGGCTGGTGGATCCGGTGAGGGTGCCGTTCGCGCCCGACCTCGTGGAGGCCTATGTGCGGCTCGAGCGCATGAAGGAGGCCCGTGCCTTCGCCGCCGACCTCTCCGCGCGCGCCCGAGCGAGCCCAGCACGTCTGGCCAGCGGCCTCGCCGAACGTTGCCAGGGACTGGTGACCGAGGACGACTTCGAACGGCGGTTCGAGTCCTCGTTGGCGCATCTCCGCGACTGCGGGGCGCGATTCGAGGTCGGCCGCACGCTGCTGGCCTTCGGCGGGCGTCTGCACCGCACGCGCCGACGCGCCGAGGCGCGCAAGCGGCTGCGGGCCGCGCTCGACGCGTTCGACCGCCTCGGGGCGGCTCCATGGTCTGAACGCGCGGCGGCGGAGCTGCGAGCCGCCGGCGCGCGCCGGCGCCGAGCGGAGGACTCCGACGACCTCACCGCCCAGGAGGTCCGGGTGGCACTGGCCGTCGCGAGCGGGGCGACGAGTCGTCAGGTGGCGGCCGAGCTGTTCCTGAGCCCGAAGACGATCGAGTTTCACCTCACGCGCGTCTATCGCAAGCTGGGCATCCGGTCGCGTGCGGAGCTGGCCACGGCGGTCGCGACGGGCAGGCTCGGCCAACCGTCACGAGACGAGCAGCCGACAAGAGGCTGACTCGAGGCGGCCGCCCGGAGTGGAGTCAGCCCGGACCGCCCCAGCTACTGCCGTCGCCGTCGGAGCCGCTGCCGTCGCCCCAGGGGCCGCTGTGGTCGCCGGATGAGCCGCTGTGGTCGCCCGGGAATCCGTGGTGGTCGCCGTGGTCGCCGGGGAATCCGTGGTGGTCGCCATGGTCGCCGGGGAAGTCATGGTGGTCGCCGGGGGACCCGTCGTGGGCGACGGGCGGCCCGCTGTGGTTCGGCGCGGGTGGTCCGCTGTGCTCGATCGGCGCGGGCGGTCCGCTGTGCTGGATCGGCGAGGTGGTCCTCGGGCTTGGCGCGCTAGTGCTCGGAGTCGGGGCTCCGCCGCTGCGGACGGTGACGTTCGCGTTGTGGTGCACCGGAGCGGACGGCGCCAGGCTCACGCCATCACCACTGCTGATCACCGGAGTTTCGTCGGGCGCCGCAGACGCCGGCGCCGGCGTGGCTGCCACCGGGTGGGCCCGGCCAACGCTCGCCGCGCGGACGGCAACGCGCCGTCTGTTCCTGGAGCGCTGCTTGGGTTTCTTCGCCGCGCGCGCGGCATCTGTTGCGTTCACAGACTTCGAGCCTTTGCTGACGACATTCCCTATGACGGTTGCCAACGCCACGCCACCGGCCACGCCGACGGCAACAACAGCAACCACCAAGGTGAGGCGCTTGATCCGGTGCACGCCGGCCTCCTTCGATGGCACTTCCATTTTTCACGCAGACCCCGTCCGGCATACCCAAGCCGCCCCGCACGAAAACCGGAAAACTGTGCGACACGCACCGTCAGCGGGAGCCTGGCTCGGTGGCAGTTCCTGGCCAACCCTCGCCATCGCTCGCACGCCTGCGGTCAGAGCGGTTTCGCGCTGCCTTCGCCTCATGACGGGGGATCGCACGTGCGCCAACGCAAATCATGCCGAGGCTCTGAGGACGGCTGTAGGATGCTGCAGTGAGCGCTTCCCGGGGGGGCCTTCAAGAGGTTGCACAGGAGTCGTCGCCATCTCAGGCGGACGCGGTTGCCCGAACTGCTGCGTCGCAGTTCGGCAACGCAGAGCTGAGCGTCAACGGGGTGCTCGCCGTGCAGCGGGCCGCCGGCAACGCGGCCGCCGTCGGCATGCTGCGCGACGCCGGTCTCATCCCGCTCAGCGTGGCCAACCAGCGGCTGCAGGAGGCGCGGGCCTCGCGTCCAGGGAGCCCGACGGCGCCCGACACGCGGTTCAGGGTCCCGTCGGCCGCGGAGCTGAAGACCCTGTACGGCAGCGGCCTGCTTGACAAGAGCGACATCGAAGCCGCAGTCCAGCGCGCGCTGCGTCGGATGGACCTCGATTTTGCGTTGCGAACGGACGCTGACGACGTGATGAAGAAGCTGTTCCCAGGGGGCGGCGTGTTCAACGAGAAGGCGTGGGCGGGCGTCCTTGGGACCGGGACGTCTGACGTGTACACGTCGGTCGCCGACGCCGAGGCCAAGCTCAAGGCCGCTGACCTCAAGAAGCTCACCGACGTCGCCAAGCTCGCGGCAGACAAGATCGACCAGGCGATGGCGGACGACGCGGGCCTCAAGGACGTCTTCGGCACCAAGGCGAAGGTCGCCAAGGCGCGCTACGCCAAGGCCAAGACTGCCCTCGCCAACGCGATCAAGAGCGCCGACACCGCGATCGACACTGACTACAACCGCGATGACCCGGAGGTCGGACTCGGCGGATGGGCGAACTTCTCCAGTCAGCACATCCATCTCACCGGTGACGTGGCCGAGGTGACCGACCGCGACGACGCCATCATCACTCTCATTCACGAGTCGTGCCACCTTGCCGACAAACACGTCGACGATCTTGGCTACTACGGCAGCGACGGCTTCGAGGCAATGGAGGACGCGGAGAAGGTCAATAACGCCGCTCACTACGAGGAGTTGCCCGCGCGGTACCTCGGCCACAGTCTCTACAAAATCCGCGATCCCAAGGACAAGACGAAGTTCCTCCCCGGCTTCCAGAAGTTCGTCCCGAAACAGACGTCAGGAGGCCACAAGGTCACGTTCGAGGACGAGGTAAGGCGGGCCGCGAGCGAGTATCTGCGCAAAGCGTGGGATGCGGCCGTTGACGCGCACGCCTTTGTCCGCGAATCCGCGCGGCTGATCAAAGACAAGCCGGCGGACCCGACCTTTAACACACGGAAGACGAGCTTGCTGGAGATGTCGAAGATGATGCACCTGACAATCCACCTGCAAAAGCCGAAGCCCTCGACTGTCACCGTCCTCGATGTGGCCCTCTCTGAGGGTGTCGCCCACGCGACGATTGCGATTCAGAACAACGCGGCCAAGCAGCCCGTCGCCAAGAAAGGGAAGAAGGCAGCGGCCGTCAAGTCGGTCATCGACGGCGCCGTCGCCGGTTACGGTGAGCTGACCGGCAGCCCAGCTGACGATCGCAAGCTGATCGACTGGCTCGTCAAGCACTACCGCAAGGGGTTCTGACTTGCGGTTCTGTGACAGAGACTGGCCGGCGGACACCGAGATCCTCCAATGCGTCAACGTCCCCGTCGACGACCTGACGCCCCTGCAGGCGCTACCGGGACTGCGGCAGCTCAGCCTCTACGCGACGAACCCTCATCGGACGATCGAGCACCCCCTGCGCAACCTCTCGCCCGTTGCGGACCTGCCCGGCCTCGCAGTGCTGGAGATCGCGCGCTCGCGCGTCGAGGACCTCACTCCGCTGCGCGGCCTTGAGCATCTCCGGCGTCTCGACCTGTCTCGCACGCGCGTCATTGACTTGTCGCCGCTCGCCGGCCTGAGCGAGCTCGAATGGCTAAAGCTCAACTCCACGCAGGTCGCAGACCTCGGACCGCTCGCAGGCTTGGAGCGCCTTGAGTTCCTCGACGTCTCAAACACGGCGGTGGCTGACCTGTCACCGCTCGCGGGCCTGCGGACACTCCGCGAGCTGATCGTGCGCGACACGCCGGTGACGACGCTCAGCGACGTCGCGGAGCTTCCAGCGGTGACCGACGCCGTCGAAATTGACCTCACAGGCACCCAGGTCGCAGACCTCGGCTGGATCGACCGAGCGGCGCAGTTGCGTGAGCTCCGGTTGATCGGCACGCCCGCCGCGGGCCACGACGAGGCGCTCGCGCTGGCGAAACGCGGCGTCACCGTCATCGACTGACGCAGAGCGGCCTCTCGCGCGCGGGGCCACCGCGACGCCCTGGGTCGCATGGGACAATGATCGGAGTGCTCGACCGGGTGCTGTGCTCACGACTTGTGGGGCGAGACGAGCAGCTGTTCGCCCTGGAGGATGCCCTCCTCGCCGCCCACGGCGGCGAGACGCGGCTCGTCGCCCTCGGCGGGGAGGCGGGCATGGGCAAGACGAGGCTCGCGAGCGAGCTGGCGACCCGTGCCCAACGCCTGGGCTGGACGGTGCTGGTGGGCGCTTGCAGCGCATCGGAGCTCCCGATCCCGTATCTCCCGGTGGTCGAGGCGCTCGGCAACTACCTTTCAAGCCAGGACACCGCCCGCGTCAGCGAGTCGCTCGGCGGGGCTCGACGGGAGCTCGCGCAGCTGTTCCCACAGCTTGGCGACGATGAGCCGGTCACCCCCGTGGGCGATCCGATGCAGGCGAAGCTACGCCTCTTCGAAGCTGTGGTGGGGATGCTGGCCGTGGCCGCTTGCGACCAGGGCCTTCTGCTGATCCTCGAGGACGTGCACTGGGCCGACACCGCGACGCGTGAGCTGCTCGATCACCTCAGCCGTCGCCTCACCTCCATGCGCGCGATGCTGTTGCTGACGTATCGCAGCGACGAGCTCGACCGCCGGCATCCGTTGGCTCCGGTGCTGCAGAGCTGGCGTCGCTCCGGCACCGCCGAGCTGGTCACGCTGGCGCCGCTTGACCGCCGCGAGGTCGCCGAGTTCATCTCGACGATCCTCGATGGCGAGCCGGTCGAGCCGGAGTTCGGTGAGCTCATGTACACGCGCACCGAGGGCAACCCCTTCGTACTCGAGGAGATGCTCAAGGAGGCGATGGATCGCGCGGACGCGCAGCACTCCGGAGACGGGTGGCAGCAGCGCTCGCTTCAGCGGCTGCGGATCCCTGACACGGTCCGTAACACGATCCTCCTGCGCTTTGCGCGACTTGATCCTGCCGAGGCGCAGGTGCTGCAGGCCGCCGCGGTGCTGGGCAGGACGTTCGAGTACCGCATGCTGCTCACCGCGTCGGGCGCCCCGGAGGACACCGTGCATCGGGCGCTTGAGGTGGGGGTGGCGCAGCAGCTGCTGGAAGAGCTTGCCAATGGCGGCGCGAGCTACCGGTGGAGACACGCGCTGACACAGGAGGCGGTCAGCACGGAGATCGTGCTGCCGCGGCGCCAGGTGCTGCATGGCCGCGCGGCGGACGCGCTCATCGCCGCGGGGGCGGGCCCTCTCGTGGTCGCGGGGCACCTGCTCGGTGCGAGCCGCTTTGGGGAGGCGGTGCCGGCGTGCCTGAAGGCCGCCGAGGAAGCGGAGGCGTCGCTGGCGTTCGCGGACGCTCTCCAACTGCTCGAGCAGGCATTGCCGCACGTCCAGGAGCCGCCGGACCGGTTTCGCATGTTGTGCCGCATGGGCGCCTTACTGTGGATGGACGACAAGAGCGTGCACGCCACTGAGGTGCTGGTCGAGGGCATCCTCGGGCTCGAGGGACAAGGTGATGAGCTCGAGGCGGCGCGCTATCGGCTCGTGCTGGGCCGCTGCCAGTGGGAGCAGAGCAGGCCAGACCTGGCACGCGAGGAGTTTGAGCGCGCACGCCGCACCCTGGAGGAGCATGGTCCGTCGGCAGACCTCGCGATGGCATACACGCGGCTCGCTGGGCTCCACCAGTTCGACAAAGATCCCCGCGCCCTCGAGACCGCCAGCAAGGCGGTTGAGGTTGCCAGCATCGCCGGTGCCGAATTTGAGCGCGTGTGGGCGCAGTCATTCCTTGCGCTTGCCGTCTTCGACGCGGGCGAGACGGCCAGGGCGAGGGCGATCCTCGACGACTGCTTCGCGGAAGCGCGGCATCGCGGCTTCCTGATGATCGCCCACAACATCGCCTACAACGACACGTGGATACGCCTGCACACCATGAGCGCCGGCGTGACGGAGCGTCTCGACATCCTCGCCTCCGAGCCCGGGCCGGCGGTCATGACCAACATGATTGAGACGTCGCGAAGCTGGACCCTGCGTGTTCAAGGAGAGCTTGCTCCCGCACTCGCTGCGATTGACCGGCAGGCCGCGCTGCGCAGCGTCAGTGACAAGGTGCGCTGGCGCGCGCACGTCGAACGCGCCGAGGTTCTACTCGAACTCGGGCGGCTGGCAGAGGCCGAAGCCATCCTTCCTGCGAAGTCCGAGCGGGCAGAGCTCCAGGATCTCGTCTATGACGCCGGTCCCCAGATACGGCTGCGCCTGGAAACCGGCCGGGTCGATGAGGCAGTCGAGCTCGCACGGGAGATCGCCTCGTACGCCGCCCGGCTTGCGCCCTACGACGACGCACTTGCCGTTGCTGTCGAGGCGCTGGTCGAGGGCGGGCTGCTCGATGAGGCCCAGGCGGGCGTTGACGCCGCCCGATCGCTCGGGCTTGAGATCGGAGAGGTCTTCCTCGACGAAGCGCAGGGCCGCATCCTGCTCGCCCGCGGCGAGGCTGCCACGGCCCAGGCGATCCTCGAGACGGTTGCACGCACCGCCGCGACGCGCCGCTTTCACCTCGTCGAGTGGCGGGCGCGGGCGCTCGTGGCCGAGGCGCTGGCACTGCTCGGACGGCGGCAGGAGGCAGAGGCCGAACTGAGGATCGTCGCCGCCGCGGCCGATGCCGCAGGCGCGGTCCTCATCACAGACTCCGCGCGGGCCATCGCCGCCAGACACGGCCTCAGCCTTCCGCAAAGCGCCCCAGCCACTTCCGCGGAGCCGGAAATCGTAATGGCCGGGGAGCGTCTGGTGACCTCGATGTTCGCTGACGTCCGCGGCTACACGGCGCTCACGGCCATGACTCCACCGGCCGAGATGGCCGATCGCATCACCACGCTCTACCGCTGGGCCGCGGCAGAGGTCAGCCGGCACCACGGCGTCGTGAACAAGTTTGCGGGCGACGCCGTGATGGCCACGTTCAACGCAACGGGCACGCGACTCGACCACCCACGCGAGGCACTTGAAGCCGCGCTCGCGCTGAGCGGCAAGGCCGCGCTCCTCGAGCTCGGGGTGGGGATCGGTATCTCGGTGGGTTCCGCGGTCGTCGGACCAAAGACTGCCGATGCGGACATCATGGTGGTCGGCCATGCCACGAACCTCGCCGCGCGCTTGCAAACCGTGGCCAAGGCCGGCGAGATCGTGCTCAGCGACGAGGCCCACCGGCGAGTCGCCGCCTGGCTCAAGGAGCGCGGTCTGGAGGCGTTCCAGGAACCGCTCGACCTCAAAGGCTTCGACGGCCCTCAGCCCGCATGGCGCCTGTGCGCAGGCGCGAGGATGCCGGCGCGCTCCTAACCAGAGCGCATCAGCTTCGCGCAGGAAGCGGAAGTCGTCGACGACCGCCTAAGCTCATCGACATGGACGCAGCAGCCCCAGGTGACCTCGTGACGGTGGCGGACGGCAGCGCGCAGCTCGATGGGCTCGTGTTTGACCGGCCGAGCAACTCCAAGGTCGTCGTCGCCGTGGTCGACCCCACCCGCGGCCCGCTCTTTCGAACGGTCAATCCGGACGCCGTGACCCCCCGCGAACAAGAGGGCCCAAATGACCGGGCACTGCGCCTGCTTGTCCGCCGAACGCCGCCACCGCCGAGCGCGGTATCGCACGGCGCATCGCGCGGCGCGCAACGACGCGCCGGGTTCACGCGCGGTCCGGCACATCGCGCAACCGGCAGGTAACGACGTCGAGCGAGATGTGTGTGAGCGCCCAGGACGCTCTAGCACTCAGATGGAGAGGATGGCGCCGCCGTCGACCGGGATCATCGCGCCCGTGACATAAGAGGCGGCCGGGGACAGCAGGAAGGCCGCTACTCGCGCGAACTCCTCAGGTTCGCCGTACCTTCGCAGCGGGATGCGCTCAGACTCGCGAGCGCGCACCTCATCGGGATCGCCGCTGAGCGCATCAAACTCGCGGACCCGGTCGGTGGCGATCCTGACCGGCAGCACACCGTTGATCCGGACGCCGACGGGGCCGAGCTCGGTGGCGAGGGTCTTGGCCACACCGGCGAGCCCCGGAAACAGGCCGTTGGAGATCGGGAGCCGTGCGAGCGGCACGCGCACCGAGGAGGCAAGCACGAAGACCACCGAGCGACCGGTCCCGGTGACTGACCCCTTCGCCGAGGGCGCCTCGGTCGGGTCGCCCAGGTCGGTCGCGAGAACGCGCGCCAGCCTCACCGCGCCGAGAAACACGCTTTCAAACGCCGAGCGCCACGCTTCGTCGGTCGTGGTCGCGATCGTCCCCGGCGGCGTCCCGCCAACGCTGACCAGCGCACCGTCGACCCGGCCGAAACGATCCTTGGCGGCTGCGATCAGTCGGTCCGGGGTCGCCGGATCGCTGTTATCGGCAACGACCCAGGCAACGCTGTCAGCCGCGGCCGCGGTCTGCGACAGCCGGGCGGCGGCCGCGGACGCCGTCGCCTCGTGAGGTGAGCTCAGGACGACCCGCGCCCCGTCGGCGACGAGCGCCTCGGCTGCCGCAAGGCCAAGGCCGCGGCTGCCTCCGGTCACGAGATAGACCCTGTCGCGCAGTCCGAGATCCATAGTGGTCTGATCATATGTGCGAAGCGCACACCCTGTCCTCCGTCAACGGGTGCCTGTGGCCATTGCCCGGGGCCGGGTGCGACGTATAGAACTCGCAGCAGACCAACAGTGGGAGCCCGACCGTTACCTGCAGCTGCAATAAGGGAGTGGGATCGCCATGAAGAACATCGTTCTCGGCTATGACGACACCGAGCCGTCCCAGCGCGCGCTTGAGCGCGCCGCGCAGCTCGCCAAGGCGCTGAGCGCCGAGCTGGCTGTCGTCAGCGTCGCGCCGCTCGGTCCCGGAGGCGTCCGCGGCGCGGGCGGGGTCGACTCGGTCGACTCGCCGGCCAAGCATGCCGCGGAGCTCGACCGGGCCCGGGAGTACCTCGAGGGCCAAGCAGTCACCGCCGTCTACCAGGAGATCGTGGGCGACCCCGCCGACGCGATCGTGCAGTTCGCAGACGAGCGCAAAGCGGACCTCATCATCGTCGGGACGCGGGATCACGGCCTGCTCGGTCGAATGCTCGGCCAGAGCGTCAGCGAGACCGTCTCGCACCACGCGCACTGCGACATGCTCGTCGTTCACTGACGGGCCGGCACGGCACCGACCTACTGCCGCACCGGCGCTTCGTGCGAGCCTCGCTCAGTGGAGGTTCTGGCCCGCGCGCTGCTCGGGAGGGCCGACCAGTCCGCCCTGGATCGGCATCAGCGGCATCAGTGTGTCCTGAATGAAACGGTCAGCAACCTCCTGAGACTCGTACGTCGCGACGATCAGGACACCACCGTCGGTCACACAGGCAGCGTGGAAGGTTTCAGGGATGGACCCTCCGGCGGCCTCGGTCGCGGCGCCGAGCGTCGCCTGATACTGCTCTTCGGTGCCACCTGGCCAGAAATGGGTCAGCAGATACGACATCGCGGTCCCTTCGTTGAATACTCGCCCCAAGCAGGGCGGCGACCGCGACGCTACTCGACTTCGCGTCCCGCGTGCTCAGCGTGATGCGTTTGGGCCCGGCGGACGGCAACCGGGCCACCCCCGGCTCTGAGAATTCCCCGGACGCGGCGAGAGTCGAGTAGTTTGATCAAACTCATCCACGACCGGGCACAGCTCTCGCTGTGGGAAAAGAGAAGGCACGATGGCCACATACCTCGCGTTTCACGAGGTTGACGATGTCAACCACTGGCTGAGCTCACCCAAACGCGACGAGGTGTTCGGACCCCTCGGAATCACGACGCGCACGTTCCAAGACCCTCAGGGGTCCAAGCGCGTTGGGATGATCGTCGAGATCCCCGACTTTGATGCGTTTCAAGAGTTCATGCAGACCGATCCGGCCGCCGAAGCGATGAAGCATGACGGGGTCCACGCCGACACCCTCATGATTCTCGCCGAGGGATAGCGCCCCGCTCGCTGAGCGAACCTGAGACGGTCACGGGGTGCACCACTCAAGATGATTCGCTGTTCGAGTGGCTACGGTTTCGGGCGTGCTGGGGATCGCCGACCTGCTGGCTGCGTATGACGAGCAACTTCGAACGGATGCGGAGACGCCGAGCGCCCTGGCGGTTGCTCACCTCGGTCCGTTGCGGCTGGTGACGTTCGCGGGCGGACGAGGCTTTGTCACCTACAAGGATCTCGGGGGAGCAGACGCCGAGAGAATCCAGAGCTTGGTCACGGAGGCCCTGGCCCACTACCGGCGAGACCCGGGGATCAAACGGATCGAGTGGAAGACCCGCGGGCACGACCATGCGCCGGGCCTGCACGATGCTTTGCTGAGCAGCGGGTTCATCCCCGACGATCCAGAGTCGATCATGATCGGCGAGGCGCACGCTCTGGCCGTCGACGTTGATGTGCCTGCCGGCGTGCAGTTGCGACGGGTCACCAGCGAGCGCGACGTGCGCGCTATGTGCGCGATGACGGCCGCGGTCTTCGAGGACCCGAACTCGGATGAAGTGGCCGACGCTTTGCTGCGCCGATTGACAGTCCCTGATGGCATGGAGTTATGGGTCGCCGAGCGTCAGGGAGAGATCATCAGCGCAGGACGACTCGAACCGGTCCGTGGAAGCCAGTTCGCGGGTATCTGGGGTGGTGCGACCAGGCCCGAGTGGCGCGGCCTGGGGATCTATCGGGCACTGACCGCTGCGCGGGCCAGATCGGCGCTGCGGGCCGGCAAGACGCTCATCCACAGCGACTCGACCGAATACTCGCGCCCCATCCTCGAACGCTCCGGCCTGGTCCGAGTATCAACGACTACGCCGTATCGCTGGAGACGCTGAGTCGCCAGGGCCTGCTCACCCTGGCCAGTCCTCGATTGGTGTGGCGTCCTGCTGCGTATCGACGCGACGCGCGTTCGGTGCGAGGACCGGATCGCTGAGGAGATCGGCGATCAGGGCGTCCGGACCCCCGATGCAGGCCCAGCCGTCATCCCAGAGGAACGAGACGAGCCAGGAGCGATCATCCGGGAACATGACATCGGGCAGCTCGGTGGACTTCCAGTTGGGTTCACCTCCGGGCGCTGGTCGCCAGGTGGCGGCCTGGTCAGGGCCGGCGAGGACGAACACGTAGGGCCAGCCGTGATACAGCGTGACCTTTGGCGCGTCCCAGAAGACGATGTCGCTGGCGCCGGTCTCCAGATATCCCATCCACCATGGCCTGTCGCCGCCGTGCCGGCGCAGCACATCGACAAAGGCAAGGTCCTGACGGCGCTCGAGGCCGAGGTCGCGTGGTCGATCCTCGCCCGCTCCGGAATCTGTCAGGGTCGCGTAGTCGCTGAACAGCGGCGGGATCGCACCTGTGATCCGGCGGCCGGGCTCGGTTCCCTCTGTGATCCAGTCGACCTGCGCCTGACCTCCGATCGGCCAGGCAACACCATCCTTGATGCGTGTCACTGTCGGCTCAGGCACCCTTTCGATCCTAGGCCACGATCACCACGCGGAACCGGCGGGTGCGTCCGATACGCTGGCCTCGTGCTAGGACGTCTGAGGGCCGCCGCACGGACGCAGCGCGTCTCGGACCTGCGATGGAAGCTCGGGAGTGGGCTCGGCTGGTGCTTGCTGTGGCGATCGGCTCAGCGCGCGGATTGGTGGAGCGAGGCGGCCGGCGAGTCGGGGTCTACGTGAGAGAGGCCCCATCAGCAGCTGAGATCGCTGCCAACTACACGCGCGGCTGGGTGCTGTTCGGTGTCCGCATTCCGGGCTTGGCCGGCCTGGAGTGGCGGCGTTTTCCCAAACGAGCCGTCATCACGAGCGAAACCGTCCACGTGCCGAAGCGGTTGCGCTCGATCCAGCGCCGCCAGGATCTGGAGGTCCGCTACGACCAGGACTTCGAGGCGATCGTCGAGCACTGCCGTGAAGGACGGTCTGGCTGGCTGACCGACGAAGCCGTCGGTGCCTACCGCAGTCTCTATGAGCTCGGATTCGTCACCACGGTCGGCACCTACCGTGACGGACGCCTGGTGGGTGGCATGTGGGGAATCACGGTCGGTCGGGTGTTCGGGATCATGAGCATGTTTCATCTGGAGAACCACGCCGGCGCCCTGGCGCTGGCCGCTGTCGCGGACTGCATCCGCGACGGCGAGCGCTGGGAGGTCGTCGACTGCGGCCAGCTCAATGAGAACTTCAAGCGATACGGCGCCCACGAGATCTCCAGCGATCAGTTCTGCGAACTGGTGTGGAGGTCTCTGCAGGCCTGACCCTGATGCTTCTCGCGCGAAGCGACGCGAGAGACTCAGTGCGCTGCGGGAAGCCGCAGGCGGAGCCGTGTCCCGGCGCCGAGTGGCGTCGTCACCGTCTCGGCGCCGTCAAAGCCAGCCGCGGCGTAGAACGCGGCCGCATGGGGGTTGGCTGTCACGGCGAGTGCCGAACAGCCCGACTCGCTGGCCAGACGCGCGGCATCATCGACCAGCGCCAGGCCAATGCCGCGACGCATGAAGCCGGGGTCGACGAACAGGTCGTCCAGTTCAGCGCTGGCGGCGGTGATGACCACCGTCGCGAACCCCGTAATCACCGCGTCGGCAGTGACTGCGACACGCACGCGAAACGCTTGGCTGCCGGTCGGCTCACTCCACACGAGGTGCACGGGATTGGCCAGCAGCAACGGCCGATCGCCGGCGTTTGAGAGCGATGAGCGTCGGAAGATGGAACGCAGGGCCGGGTGGTCCTCGGGAACGGCATCTCGGATCATGCCGCCATCTTCCTCGGCCGCGAGCAGGTCAGCCCGACCAGATCAGCTGGGTGGGCGAGGGGTGACGCTCGGACTGTCCGCGACTGCGGATGTCAACATCTCTACGCCTCCAGGCGTGAGGTGGTGGCGCACCAGCCGACCGCCATGTGACTGAAGCGCGGTCACCATTGCGTCCACGTCCTCTGCTCCCGCCATGAGGATCACGGCCGAGGATCCCTCTGGCACCTCCGCGCGGAGCTCGTCGAACAGGGCACTGCGAATCTTCGGCGCGGAGTGCTCGCTGGCAAGCCCTCCAGCCACCCCGCCGGCCACCAACCCGACGGCGAGGCCCGCGGGACCGAACAGCAGTCCGACGGCCCCCCCTGCCACCACGCCTTCGCCGGTCTGGCGCCCGATGAAGTCGCCGTCGTCATCCGCGTCCACGTAATGCCCGGCGACCGTCCCGCGGACGACGATTCGATCGTGTTGATGGTGCTCGACAAGGGCAACCTCTTGTGCCCACGCCGCCCCCGCCGCTTGGCTGACCGCGTCGCCGTAGGCGTGCTCGGCACCACCCGTGTGCTCGAACACCATCAGTGCGAAATCCGTGCTCGTCGACTCCATCTCAACTCGACGCTACCGGTACCCGACGGCCGCCCGCGTCGTCCGAATCGGGTGACGTGGCCTTCCCTGGTTTCGGACCTGGAGATCCGCAACGCCGTCGCCCGGCGCCTTTCCATCACCGAGCCCGTTTCAGCCGAACAGCTGGGCGGCAGCGGCGACCACTTCCTCGTGCGGGACGTCGCGGACGTGCTGGCTGATGTTCCAGCGATGCCCGAACGGGTCGTCGAGCTGGCCGTGCTTGTCGCCCCAGAACACGTCCGCGAGTGGCTGACGGACCTGTGCGCCAGCGGCGACCGCCTGCGCGAAGACGCCCTCGGCATCGGCAACCTCGAGGCCGAGCACGACAGATGTGCCGCCGACCGTGGGCGGGGCGAGCACGCCCATCTCGGGGAACTCGTCCGCCAGGTGGATGAGCCCATCGCCGATGCGCAGCTGAACGGACATCAGCCGGCCGTCGGGGGTAGGTATCCGGCTGAGCTCCTCGGCGCCGAACGCCTCGGAGTAGAACGTGGCAGCTTGCTCGGCGCCTTGAACGACGAGATGCGGTGTGATTGGCATGCGGCGACGGTATCCATGGTCCGCACCGGGGTCTTGGACGTTCTTGCTGTCGTAGGGTCTCGTAATGGCGACTGAGCAGGTGCGGGTGTGGCGCCCGGCCGACGAGGACCGGGTCCTGCTGATGGCCGGCCAGACCACGCACTATGCGATCGAGCCGCGGGGCGAGTACGTCTTTGGCGTCGTCGCTGGGCAGCCGATGCGCTTGCGACGTGGCCGCGAGCGCCGCCTGATCGGACCAGGCCAGCTCGTCGCGTTGGACTCATCGCACCCGCACTCCGGCACCGCGGTCGACGGGCGCCCGTGGTCTGCTCGTCTGATGGTTGTCGAGGTCTCCGATCTGGCCGCGCTCGCCGATGACCAGGACGCCATCATTCCGGCCGAGGTTGCGTTTCCCGAGCCGGTCCTCAGCGTCCCCGAGCTCACCGCGTCGTTCGTGCAACTGCACGCGGCGCTCGAAGCTCCGGTGACACGGCTCGAGCGCGACGAGCGGCTGCTCGAGTGGCTGCGGATGCTGGTCGAGCGCTTCGCGACCGAGCTGCCAGGGCGATCAACACGCACGCAGCGCGATGACCGGGCCCTGCGTCGGGCCGGCGACTACCTTCGCGACCGGCCCGAGCTGAACATCGGGCTCGACGAGCTCGCCGCCGCCGCCGGCATCGGCAAGTTCCGTCTCGTCCGCCTCTTCCGCGAGCGAACCGGTCTGCCGCCCCACGCCTTGCAGATCGCCCACCGCCTCCGTGCCGCCCGCCGCCTCCTCGAGGCTGGCGAGACACCGGTCGCCGTCGCCGCGATGACCGGATTCGCCGACCAAAGCCACCTCCACCGCCACTTCCAACGCAGCCTCGGCGTCACACCCGGCGAGTACCAACGACGCGTCACCCTCTAGCACGAGCGTGCCGAGGCCGGGATGCTCAGACCGAGACGCGCCGCGCGCGTGGGGTCACGGGGCGAGTCCCTTGGCTCGCAGCTCTGCTATCGCTGCGGGCCGCTTGCGCAGGTGCTCAAGGCCCATTGCGCGGATGACCGGTGGGACTTTGGTGAACTGAATGTCGCGGTAGTCGACCACCTGGATCCGGTTGCCCCACGGGTCAAAGAAGTCGAGCCGCCGGCCGGGAACGATCTCGATCCCTCGTGCCTCCAGGGCGGCTCTGACTGCCGGCTTGTCGTCAACGACCAGGCCGAAGTGTCGCGTCTGGTCGCGGGACTGAGTGCCTGCTTGCTGTAGCGCGAGGAACTGGTCGCCCATGTCGATGAACGCCATTCCGGGCTCATATTCCACGCCGCGCAATTCGAAGATCGCGCCGTAGAACTCAATCGCGGCGTCAAGGTCGCCGACCTCGAGCGCGACGTGGTTGATCCCGACCAGATGGGGGCGTTCGGGGTTGAGGATCATTCTTGGCCTCCTGGGTTCTCGATGGCTCAACTATCCGCCCGCTCAGACATAAGGTCAAATAGAGGAACACCAGGATCTCCTATAAGCTCGGCTTATATTCGAGCTCCGCCATCTGCAGGTCTTCCGCGAGGTCGCTCGCCTGGGCTCCCTGTCCGCCGCCGCCCAGGCGCTCGCCTACACCCAGCCGGCCGTCTCCCAGCAGATGGCCGCGCTCGAGCGGCGTGCCGGGATGCCGCTGCTCGAACGCACGACGCGGGGCGTGCGTCTCACCGACGCGGGCGACGCGCTGCTGCGCCACGCCGAGACGATCCTCGCCGAGCAGACCCTCGCCGAACGCGAACTGGAAGCCATCGCCAGTCTCCACGGCGGCCGAGTGCGAATGGCGTCCTTCCCGACCGCTGGGGCCGCACTCTTGCCCGCAGCGGTGGCGCTGTTCAGCGCGCGATACCCCGACGTGGAGCTCTCGGTCCTCGAAGCCGAGCCCGAGGAGTCGGTGCCGATGCTGCGCGCCGGAGAGCTCGAGGTGGCCATCGTGGGCACGGTGCTGGACGAACCCGTCGGATTCGGAGACCTCTACGCGGGGATCGACTGCCACCACCTGCTCGACGAACCGCGGTACGCCCTGCTTCCGCCCGGCCATCGCCTCGCGCGCCGCAAGCGGCTACGCCTCCACGACCTCGCCGGAGAAGACCGTATCGAGCTCGCCCGCACCCCCACACGACAGGGCCGGATCTACCTCGAACCCGGCCCCGAACCAGCGCCGGACACACCCCGCGTCGCGTTTCGCAGCGACGAGTTCAACATCGTCCAGGGGCTCGTCGCTGCCGGCGCCGGCATTGCCGTCGTTCCCGAACTCGCGGTCACCAACCTGCGCCCAGACATCACGATCCGCAACCTCGGAAGCTCGGCCCCGATGCGCGCTGTCGCCGCCGCCACGCTCGCCGGCGTGCACCGCTCGCGCGCTACCTCGGCGCTCCTGGAGCTGCTCACCGAGGTCACCGAGCAGCACCTCATGACACGCCAACAGACACGCCGGAGCCACTGAGAGCGTCGGCCGGCACCACGGCACGGAAGCCACGAAGCGCAGCGATGCCCGGCACTTCGCTATCACTTCATGCGATGAGTGACAGTGCGTCTCTGCTGGAACCCAGTGCGCCCATTCCTCTCGGCGCCGCGATGTGCGGTGTTGTCGACGCGTGGGGCTGGACGGGGCACCACGGCAGATCGTCATCCATTACATGCTTGAGGAGGACCATGTCCGACTCAACGGACACCGGGATCGTCGCTGGGTGGCCAACGTCCGGCGCGACCCGCGGGTTGCTCTGATCGTTCACGATGATCGGGACTACCTGCACTACGTCTCCATCCGTGGTCGCGCCGTGCTGGTTGACGATGGAGAGGACGCGCTTGCCGACGCGATGAGACAGGCCGAGCGCTACGGGGAGGACCCGGCTGACTTCGCCGGGCAGCCTCGGGTCAGCTTCCGCGTCGAGCCCGAGCACGTCAACGAGTACCGCTGAGAGTGCGGCCGGCGCGCGTACCGCGTTCGCGGGCTAGGTCCGCTGACTGACGTGAGCCCACGCGTCTGGGTTCACGCAGCCGGCTCCGAGCACTCCCTCGGCCGCCTCTCGGAGGCTCTCGACCACGGATTCCGCGGTGCGTTGGGCGGCGAGCGCGGTGAAGGACGCCGCGTGTCCGGAGAGGACGACGTTGTCGATTTGTGTCAGCGGGTGCGCGACCCGGAGTGGCTCCTGGCTGAAGACGTCGAGCCCGGCGCCGCCGAGCCGGCCGCACTGGAGTGCGTCAAGCAGCGCGTCTTCGTCGATGACCTCGCCACGGGAGGTGTTGACGAGGATCGCGCCGGGGCGCATGACGGCGAGCTCATGTCGCCCGATGAGGCCCCGCGTCGCGGCGGTGCGCGGGACGTGGAGCGTGATGATGTCGGCCTCGGCGAGCAGATCGGTGAGTGAGAGCAGCTCGATCCCCATCACGCGGCACTGGGACCGGACAGCCGCGGGATCGGAGCCCAGCACTCGACAGCCGAACCCGTGCAGCCGACGGACGACCGCTTGACCGATCGCCCCGAGTCCGATCACGCCGACGGTGGCCCCGGTGAGGTCCCCGGTCAGCTCGGGCCGGCGCCAGGTGCCGGAGCGCACCGCGGCATCGACCGAGCGCAACCTGCGGACGCAGGCCAGCATCAGCAGCAAGGCGCAGTCGGCCACGGGCTCGGCGTTGGCTCCTGGTGCCGTCAGGACAGCGATCCCAGATTGGGTGGCCGCCTCCAGGTCGATGCGGTCATAGCCCGAGCCCCACCGGGCGATTGCGCACACCGAGGAGAGGCGCTCGATCAGGGAGCGCGGGTAGGGCTCGCTGCCGGCGATGACCGCCCAGGCGTCCTGCAGCCCCTCCAGCAGCGATGCCTCGTCGGCCAGGTCGTCGAGATCGAAGCGCTCGACCACCTCCAGCCCGCAGTCCAGCAGCGGCGACCGCAGGGCGCCCATCTGGTGCCGGGCGACCCCGGCCGTGACCACGACCTGCCGTGTCATCGTCATTCCAGCCCTCTCACGCGACGGCCTGATCGATTCGGCTCAGGACGTCGGCGTCGAGCTGCGCCAGGACCTCGAGCGCCCGGAGGTTCTCGGGGACCTGTGCTGCCCGGCTCGCTCCGGTGATCACTGAGCTGACACGGGGATTCCGGGCGCACCAGGCGATGGCCAGTTGCGCCATCGTGCATCCCAGTTCCTGCGCAATCGGCTTCAGGCCGGCCACCCGCCGGTTGCGTTCGGGATCGACCAAGCCGTCGCGCAACCAGGCGAACGCGGGCAATTCGGCGCGGGAATCGTCCGGGATGCCGTCGAGGTACTTCCCGGTGAGGAGACCGGCGGCCAGCGGGCTCCACGTGGTCAGCCCGAAATCGAAGGCATCGTAGAGATCGCGATACTCCTGCTCGACCTGGTGGCGCTCGAGCAGGTTGTACTGCGGCTGCTCGGTGACCGGCTTGTGCAGGTGGTGCCGTTCGGCGACCGCGAAGGCCTCGCGAATCTGGTCCGCCGTCCATGCCGACGTTCCCCAGAAGAGGATCTTGCCGGCGCAGATGAGGTCGTGCATCGTCCGAACGACCTCCTCGATCGGGGTTGCGGGGTCGGCACGGTGACAGAAGAGGATGTCGACGAAATCAAGCTCCAATCGCGTCAGCGACGCGTCGAGCGCCTGCACCAGGTACTTACGGTTGAGCGTCTTTTGCATGTGCGGATAGTCGGTGATTCCCATGAACAGCTTCGTCGACACGATGAAGCTCTCCCGCGGCCACTTGAGCTCACGGAAGGCCACCCCCATGAGCCTCTCGGACTCTCCGCGCCCGTAGATCTCGGCGTTGTCAAAGAAGTTGACGCCGCCCTCGTAGGCCGCGGCGAGGCAGTCCACCGCCTCGCGCTCCTGTATCTGCGAGCCGAAGGTGATCCACGACCCAAAGGACAGGACACTCACCTTCATGCCCGACCTGCCCAGGTACCGGTACTCCACGCCTAGAGCCCGACGAGGGCCAACGCCTCGTTCGCGGCCGGGACCTCGGCCTCGGGGAGGCCCAGCTCGCGCCGCACGATGTTGGTCCCCTGGACGAGCGCGACGCACTTGTAGAACGCGATCCGTCGCGAGAGCCCCTCGCGTCCGAAGCCGCAGTCGGTGACCACAGCCAGCCTCTCGACGGGGATGTACTCGAGGGCCTTGCGGATCCGGTCGGCGACGACGTCAGCCGGTTCGACGGTGGTGATCGTGTGGTTGATGACGCCGATGCCGATCTTCTTGTCGGTCTCCCACTGTCCCAGCAGCGGGAAGTCGCGTCCCTCTGTGGTCGAGCACTCGAAGGTGACCAGGTCAGCGTCGAGATCGCTGAGATACGGGAGTGCCTTTTCGTAGGTGGGGACGTGCCAGAACCCGGCCTGCTGGTTGGCGTTGCCCCAGCAGGTGTGCGCCCAGATCTCCGTGTTGACGCCCGCGATCTCGGCGTTGAACTCCTCCACCATCTCGCTGAGCCGCTCAGGTGTGGACCCCGATCCGGTGCAGGCGCCGAAATGGATCGGAGGCTCCTCCACCTGGATGACCTCGGCGCCGGCGTCCGCCAGTTCGCGGTATTCCCGGTTCATGATCTTCGCCAGATCCATCACGAGGTCGTGGTCGGTCGGGTAGTACTCGTTCCACAGCAGGTGGATGAGCGAGCCGCTGGCGATGGCGCCGAGCTTGACCGGCCGGGAGGTCATCCGCTGTGCCACCTTCCATACCTCCGTGTACTGGAGGGGACCGGGCGTCACCGGAGCGACCACGCGGGGTGGACGGTAGACCTCGTCGAGTTCGCGCAGGATGTGCCCCGGCCGGACCTCCTGATAGTCGAGCCAGCGCGAATGGGTGCTGACAGGACCGAGCCCGCCGATGCGCTCGCTCACGTAGGTGAACCACGAGCGTCCGCCCACCTCCAGGTCAAAGCGTGAGTCGCCGTCGGTGACGATGTCCAGCCCGGCCCGTTCCTGCGCGCCGATCTGACACTCGATCGCGTCGACGTACTGCTCGCGGTACACCGAATCGGCCATCGCCTCGGTGAACGTTCGTCCGCGCAGGTTCTCGGTGTACCACGTCGGACGCGGCAGCGAGCCGATGATCGCGGTGGGGAGCAGCTTGTCCTTGGTCGCGTTAAGCACGGTGTGTCTCCTTTCGTGAATCCGTTGCGGGAGAAACCCGCCTCATGCCCCGCACAGCAGCCTCCGAGGGTTCTCGACGGTCAGCATCTGGATCGTCGGCTCGTCGACGCCGGCCTCGCGCAAGAGCGGCAGGAAGTTGTCGATCAGGTACGAGTAGCCGGGCCGGCCGTGGCTGCGCATGTCCTTCTGCGTTGCCAGGTCGGTGGACACGATGACCTGGCGGCCGTGACCCCGTTCGAGCATCTCGGTGATGAGCTTGACACGCAGGCCGTCTGGCTGAAACTGCGCGAGCCCAACCCGGTCATAGCCGACGAAGGCGCCCGTGGCGGCGATCTCGGAGTGCATGTCGACGTCGTCCATGCAGTCGACGTGACCGATGAGGATCCGCTCCGGCGATACACCGGCCGTCGTGAGTAGCTCCAGCTGTAGCAGCGCGTCGAGCCCCTCGGCGGTGTGCGTCATCAGGGGGACGCCCGTCTCCTTCTGGGCGATCGCCGCGGCGCGGAAGGTCTTGCGCTCCAGCGGCGACAGCCCTGGCGTCTCTGACCCCATCTCGCCGATCGCCCCCGCGCGCACGTCCGAGCGCGCCGATCCCGTCGCGGATGTCGGCGATCATCCGCGCCGCGATCTGCTCGTCGGTCTCGTCGGCGACGGAGGCCGGATAGGCGATCTCGCGCCAGTAGCCGGTGGAGGCCACGATCTGAACGTCGCTGTAGCGGGCCACTTCCGCCAGGAACTCCGCCGAGCGGCGATGGCCGTCGGTGCCCGCATCGACGATCGTCTTCAGGCCGGCGGTGTGCGCGACGCGCAGGTCGTCGCCGACCTGATTGATGTCATCGAGATGGAAGGTCTCGTCGACGAACTCGCGGATGTCCAGGCTCGCGTGCTCGTGGCTCTGGGTGAATCCGAGGTCCGCGGGAGCGATCGGTCCCAGCACGCCCTGGACCGGTTGGCCGGTTGCGTATGTGTTCATTGCTTCCTTTCGAACGTCAGACTGGATCGGGCAGTTCGGCACGTTGCAGCTGCTGCAGCAGATGCAGCGCCGCCGAGCGCAGGAGGCCTGCGTCGTTGCCCACCCCGAACAGCTCGTAGCCGAGTTCGTGGTACGCGTGAACACCCTGAGGACTGTCGGCGAAGACCGCCGGAATGACTCCTCGTTCGCTCGCCTGGGCGGCGATGTGTGCAAGAGCCTGACGGTGGCGGCCCTCGACGGGTAGCGGCGAGGGCGCAAGCCCCTGATCGATGGCGAGGTCGCTGGGACCGACCAGCACGCCATCGACGCCGTCCACCGTGAGGATGTCCTCGAGGTTGTCAAGCGCTCGGCGGGACTCGATCATCACGAAGCAGAGCGCATCGTCATCGGCGCTCGCGGGGGTGTAGTCAGGCTTGCCGAGCATCAACCGCGCGGGACCCCAACTGCGGACGCCCCGTGGGGGGTAGCGGCAGAGGGCTGCGGCCCGGGCCGCCTGCTCTCCGGTCTCGATCGAGGGGAAGATGATGCCTCGCGCGCCCGCGTCGAGAGCGCGGTGGATAACGAGGCTCTCCGGATGCTCGACCCGCACGAGTACTGGCGTCGCGGTCGCGTCAGCGGTCTGCATGACTGACAGCAGGTCACCCGCCGTGAAGAAGCCGTGCTGCAGGTCGACGCACAGCCAGTCGAACCCAGAGCGGGCGAGGATCTCCGTCGCGTAGGTCGTCGGGAGCGAGCACCACAGCCCGTGCGGCCCAAGGCGCGGCGTGGGCTCGCGCGGGACGGTCACGCCCCCACCCGGCCATTCAGGTCATCTTCGGCGTCTTCTTCTTCCATCAGCTCGCGGAGTTCTTCTCCGCCCGCCATGAGGTTGATCACCTCGGCGATGTCCATCTCACCGCGGCTGAAGGACGCCAGCGTCTCGCCCCGCCGCAGCACGACGAAGCGGTCCCCGGTCTCGTGGGCGTGATACGCGTTGTGGGTGATGAAGAGCACGGCGACCCCGCGCGCCCGCGCGGCCTTGATCAGGCGCAGCACGCTCGCCGACTCGCGGACGCCGAGCGCGGCCGTGGGCTCATCGAGGACGAGGACACGCGCACCGAAGTGGATGGCACGCCCGATGGCCAGTGCCTGGCGTTCGCCGCCAGAGAGCGACCCGACGAGCCGGCGTCCATCGGTCACCCGCCGGATTCCCAGCTTCCGCATCTCGGAGATGGCGATCGTGGACGCCTTGTCCATGTCGATGCGGCGGAACGGGCCGTGCCCCTTCATCGGCTCGGCGCCGACGACGAAGTTGCGCGCCACGCTCATCAGCGGAAACGTCGCGACCTCCTGAAAGACGCATGCGATCCCGTGATCCCGGGCGTCGCGCGGGCTGCCGAAGTCAACCTTCTCGCCATCGACGTAGATCTCGCCCGTCGTCGGCGTCTGGACCCCGGTGAGCAGCTTGATCACGGTTGACTTGCCCGCCCCGTTCTCGCCGAGCAGGCACAGGACCTCGCCCAACGAGAGCGACAGCGACAGGTCATTGACGGCGCGTACCCCGGCGAACTCCTTGGTGACGCCGCGCAGTTCGATGACAGGGGGCATGGTCGCCATCTCCTAGCCCCGGCCCAGCGCCACCTGGCGCAGCCGGTTGTTGGCCATGACCGCCACCAGCATGAACATGCCGATGAACAGCTGCGAGAGATTCGGGTCCCAGCCCAGGTAGTACACCCCGAGCGACACGATCCCGTAGGTCACCGACCCGAAGATCACCCCGATCGTGGAGCCGTAGCCGCCGGTCAGGAGCACCCCGCCGATGACACACGCGGCAATTGCGGTGAAGTCGAACTCAGCTCCTAGGGTGGTGGTGCCGTTCTGGAAGGTGATCGTCTCGATCGTGCCCACCAGCACCGCGCCCAGCGCGGAGCACACGAACAGGATGACCTTGACCTTGTCGGTGGGGACACCGTTGCGCCGCGCCCCCTCGTAGTCCCCCCCGGTGGCGTAGATCCAGTTGCCGAAGCGCGACTTGCGCATCACCCAAGATCCGACCACGACGAGGAGCAGACACCAGAGGATCGAGATGTCGAACTGCTTGTAGTTCGAGGCGAACACCGCGTGCGCGGACCCGCCGATCTCAGCCGAGATGCTTGACGAGCCCGTGATCGCGTTGGCCAGCCCCAGCCCGGCGCCGGCAACCATGAGCAGACTGGCCAGCGTGACGATGAACGACGGCAGCTTGGTCTTGACCACGATCAGCCCGTTGAGCAGGCCGACCATCAGGCCGATGCCCACGGCGATCAGCACGCCGATCCAGGGGGACAGCGTGTAGTAGCCGTGGCAGATGGCGATGGTGATGGAGGTCGCGCCCGCGACCGAGCCGACCGAGAGGTCGAACTCACCCGCGGTCATGAGCATCCCCACCGGGATCGCCACGATGCCCAGCTCCGCGGCGCCGTCGAGCCAGTTCGCGGTGCCCAGCTGGGTCAGGAACCCGTTGCCGCCGGCGAGGATGGCGAAAATGACGAACGCGATGATCGCTGAGGCAAGGCCTCCGGCCTCAGGGAGCAGGATGACGCGAGAGAGCGCGCCGGTGCGGTTGAAGCGACTATTCGTCTCGCGCACCGCCGCCTCGGGATGTTCGGCGTTGGCGGCGCTCATCGCGACCTGGCGCCGTCGTCGATCACCCGCGCGCAACGCCGGGCCAGGCCCGCACCGCGAGCGGGGACAACCCGCTCGCGGCCGGACTGGGAGGAGGCCTTCATGATCCGCTCAGGAGGAGCCCAACACATTGGGGTAGCGCTGAGTCGTCTGGACGATCTTGTCGATGTTGTCCTTGTTGATGATCGCGGGGCCGGTGTTGACCGGGCCGACCGGTGCGAGCCCGTACTTGACGAACTGGTAGGCGAAGAGAACGCCGTAATAGCCGTCGAGATACGGCTGCTCATTGACCAGGAAGTCGATGCTTCCGCTCTTGACGTCGTTGATGGCGACCTTCGAGAGCTCGAGCGTGCCGACCTTGATCTTCCCGGTCAGGTTCGCCTGGTCAATCGCCGCTACCGCGTCGGTGCCGACCGCGGCGTTGAGGGTAAACACGCCCTGGATGTTGTGGTGCGACGCCAGATAGCCCCCGATGTCGCTCGTCACCTTCTGCGGGTTCGTGGAGTCGGCGATCGGGAAGTTGAGCTCGGCGACCTTGCCGCCGGCCGCCTTCATCGCCGAGATGAAGCCGTCGCAGACCTGGTTGAGGTACGGGTTGCCCGCGTTGTGGATGACGCACAGGTCGTCCTTGGCGCCCGAAGCGATCATCTGCTGTGCCGCCGCCTTCCCCGCGGCGCCGCCCTGCTGGCCGACGAATCCGAACGCGCCGTCCTTGGCCCAGCTCTGCTGGCCTGACTGGTTGACGTAGACCGGGATACCTGCGGCGATGGCCCGCTTGATCAGCGGATCGACGGAACTGGTGACGAAATCGCCGACGACGATCGCGCTGGGCTTTTCGGCGATTGCCGCCTGCATCGTCTGGACCGACGACGGCACCAGGTTGCCCTCATTGATCGCGATGTAGTTGACCTTGACCTTCAGGTCCGCAGCTGCCTGCTTGACGCCGTTGTAGAGCGGCGGGAAGAACGAGTCATTGAGGGGCCCTGACACGAAGTCGATCAGGATCCCCTTGTTGTCGGCGCTCGGGGCCGCCGACGCCGCGCTCGATGTCGTCTCTGCCGACGACGACTTCGCGCACGAAGCCGTTCCCACCGCTAGGACAGCAGCGGTCGCAGCGAGCGCGCAGATCCGCGCCGCCGACCGCAAAGGTGGCCGTGTGCTCATCGATCCTCTCCTCAGTTGTCCGCGCTCCATCTGCGGCGACGGCACGGACGATCGCGTGTGAGGCGACTTTATGTCAGTTGGATTACCTTGTCAAGATCAATGCCAAACAAGGTGAAAACAAGTAAACAAGTGTGATTGATCACAAGAATGCGGTCGCTCGGGATCCCGGCAGCTTGGGCTGTGGCCACCGAGTGCCACGGCCGTCGTCACCCCTGCGCGTAGACGGAGCGTGCCCGGATGCGCCGCGGCATCTCCTGGATCTCCTCCAGGTAATGCGCGACCCAGCCGGCCATACGGGACACCGTCATGAGCGTCTCCCCGGCGTCGGGCGCGAGATCCGCCGCAAAGGTGATCGCGCCGATGGCGAGGTCGACGTTGGGGCTGGGCAGATGCTGCGCGTCGGCGCGCGTGAGCACCGCCTCGACGAGCGCGCGCGCGTCGTCATCGGCGAGCCGCTCGAAGAACCGCATCAGCGGCTGAAAGCGCGGGTCACCTTCGGCGTAGTCAACGTGCCCGAAGCCCGGCAGTGATCCCTGCCAGCGCAAGGCGTCACCCAATGCACGATCCACCCCGGTGCTCCGCGCCGACTCCAGCAGGCGCCGGACGTAGTCCGACGCTCCGCCGTGCACCGGGCCGGATATGGCGCCCAGCCCGGACAGCAACGAGTCGTAGCAGTCGGCTCGGGTCGTCGCGGCGACGCGCACCGCGAGGGTCGAGGGGGCGAGTTCGTGATCGGCCTGGATGACCAGGATCGCGTTGACGGCGGCGCGGAGCTGCTCGCTCACAGTTGCCGCCCCGAGGCCCTCGGCGAGCCTCGACGCCAGAGGGGCGTCCCACGCACCCGCCGTGGTGGGCTCCGGCTCGCCGGGAAGCGACGCGATCATGGTGGCGATGAGCCGGCGGGCGGCCCGAACGACGGCCTCCGGCCTGAGGTCGGCCCGCATCGGGTCGTGCGCTCCGCTCAGAACGACGCTCAGGCGCAGGCGATCGCGAGCCGCCAGGCTCGACCGTGCCGTCAACTCGACGACCTCCAGATCGGGCTGCCAGGTTCCGCTGGGCGCGACCCACAGGAGATCGGCGACCTCTTCGAAGCTGAGATCGTCCACCAGGCTCACCGCCGGGCGGCCGCGGTAGGACGGGCCCTCGGCCGTCAGCTCCGAAACACTGGTGGTGATCGTCACCACCTGGACGTCAGAATGGGCGGGGCGTCGCACACGGCGCGCTCGCTCGTCGATCTCGTCCGCCCGGAACGCGATCCGACGCCCGTCATCCCCGCGATGCGCGGAGATCTGGCCCCGGCTCACGTAGGAGTAGAGGGTCGGGACCTTCACTCCCAGCCGCCGAGCCGCCTCTTCGCTGTCTAGCATCTGCATGCGACGTACATTATGTCTTGATCCCTTGACGACTAATCAATGTCGGCAAGGAGGGTCGACGCTGGTGGGGCGCCTCCGTCGACTGGGCGTTAGAAGACCACGACCTGCCGGACCGCCTCGCCCCGCGCGAGACGGTCAAAGCCCTCGTTGATGTCGTCGAGCGCCATCCGGTGGGTGAGCAACTGCTCGACCGGGAGCTGCCCGTCGCGGTAGTGCTCGATGAACCGCGGAACGTCGCGCACGGGGACCGAGGAGCCGAGGTAGGAGCCGCGCAGGATCCGCTCCTCGGCGGCGAGGCTCACCGCCGGGATGGTGAGCATGCGGTCGGGGTGGGGGAGGCCGACGGTGACGGTGGACCCTCCGCGCCGCGTGGCCGCGTAGGCCTCAGCGAGCACCGAAGCATTGCCGACGGTCTCGATCGCGCAGTCGACCCCGCCGTCGGTGGCCGAGCGGATCCGCTCCACCACATCGTCACCCGCGGCAAAGCCGACAGCTCCGGCGATCCGCTCAGCGAGCCGCAGCTTCTCAGCCATGGTGTCGACGGCGATGATCGTCCGCGCGCCGGCCAGCCGAGCGCCGAGCACCGCCGACATGCCCACGCCCCCCAGGCCGAAGATCGCCACCTGATCGTCGGGGGTGATCTGCGCGGCGTTGACCACCGCGCCGACCCCGGTGAGCACGGCGCAGCCGAACAGCGCGGCGAGCTCGAACGGGAGGTCGTCAGGGATGGGGATCGCCGACTCGGGCGCCACGACGGCATGGTCGGCAAACGCGGACACGCCCAGGTGGTGGTGCATCACGTCGTCGCTACCGGGCTCGTGCAGGCGCCGCTCTCCGCTCAGCAGGGTGCCCGCGGCGTTGGCCGCCGCGCCCGGCTCACACAGCGCCGCGCGCCCCTGCCGGCACGGCCGGCAGTCCCCGCACGCCGGGACGAAGGCCATCGCCACCCGGTCGCCCGGGGCGAACCGCTCGACGCCGGAACCCACTGAGACCACGGTCCCGGCGGCCTCGTGGCCGAGGGCCATCGGCATCGGCCGCGGACGCGAGCCGTCGATGACCGACAGGTCGGAGTGACACAGCCCGGCGGCGCCGATCTTGACCAGCATCTCGCCGGGGCCTGGCTCGTCGAGCTCGAGCTCGCAGATCTCCAGCGGACGTGACTCGGCGTATGGCCCGGGCAGCCCCATCTCGCGCAGGACGGCGGCGCGGATCCTCATGGCGCGGCTCCCGAACGCAGCCAGGGGATGAGCCCCCCGGCGTCGAGCATCCGGCGCATGAAGTCGGGCATGGGCGCGATGTCAAAGGACTCGTCGTCGACCTCCACCACCCCGCCGTCGAGATCCACCACCGCCTCAGACCCCGTCGAGGCGCGGGCCACCGCCTCCGGGCAGTCGACCAGCGGCAGGCCCAGGTTCAGGCAGTTGCGCCGGAAGATCCGGGCAAAGCTCGCGCCCACCAGGCACGACACGCCCGAGGCCTTCATCGCCAGCGGCACGTGCTCGCGCGAGGAGCCCGTCCCGAAGTTCTCGCCCACCATCAGGATCGTGTCGGGCCCCATCTCATCGCGCAGCGAGGGGTCCAGGCCCTCGAACAGGTGCGGGCTCATCAGCTCCGGGTCCTCGATGTTGAGGAATGACCCCGGATACAGGACGTCGGTGTCGACGTTGTCCTCGCGAGATCACGACCGCGCGCCCCGCAAGCCTCACGACGCTCCCGCCTCCACGAGAGACGCCGCGTCCACCAGTTCGGCGGGATCACTCAACTCACCCGTGACCGCGGCGGCGGCCGCCACATAGGCGTTGGCCAGGTACACGCTCGCGTCCGGTGAGCCCATCCGCCCCCGGAAGTTGCGGTTGGTCGTCGTCACCGCGTTCTCGCCCGCGGCCGGGACGCCCATGCCGCCGCCAAAGCAGGCGCCGCAGGTGGGGGTGGAGACCATCGCCCCGGCCGCGGCGAAGGTGTCAAGCAGCCCCTCGGCCAGGGCCTGGCGGTAGATCGCCTGGGTGGCGGGCACGATCACCGCCCGCGACCGCGCGTGCACCTGGCGCCCGCGGAACACCGCCGCGGCCTGGCGCAGGTCGGTCATCGTCCCGTTGGCGCAGTTGCCGATGTACACCTGTTCCACCGGCGTGCCCGCCACGTCGGCCAGCGCCATCACGTTGCCCGGCGAGTGGGGCGCGGCCACGAGTGGATCGAGGGTGTCCAGGTCGATCCGCACCTCCCGGGCGATCTCCGCGCCCTCGTCGGAGTGCACCTCGTCCCAGGGTCGCGTCACCCGGCCATCGAGATACGAGCGCGCCACGTCGTCGGCCACGAACAGTCCCGTCTCGGCGCCGGCCTCGACCGCCATGTTGGCCACCGCCATCCGCTCGTCGATCGATAGCGCTCGTGCGCCCTCGCCGACGAACTCCAGCACCGCGTTGGTGGCGCCGGCCACGCCGATCTCCGCGATCACGGCCAGGATCAGGTCCTTGCCTGAGACGAAGTCACGGCGAACACCGTCAAACCGCACCCGGATCGTCGCCGGCACCGGCTGCCAGAACTCGCCGTTGGCCAGGGCGGCGGCGATGTCGGTGGAGCCCAGCCCGCTGCCAAACGCGCCGAGCGCCCCGTAGGTGCACGTGTGCGAGTCGCCGCCGACGATCACCTCTCCGGGCACCACCCAACCCTCCTCGGCCAGGAGCATGTGCTCGATGCCGCCGCGGCCCTGGTCATAGAAGGCGACCCCCTGATCGAGCGCCCAGTCCTTCAGGCGCTTTTGCAGGGCGGCCGACCGCGCGTCCTTGGCGGGGACGAAGTGGTCGGCCACCATGACCACGCGCTTGGGATCGAACACCCGGCGCGCGCCCATCTTCTCCATCTGCCGAAAGGCGACAGGGCCGGAGACGTCGTTGGCCATCACCGTGTCGACGCGCACCATGACGATGTCGCCCGGGTGCACATCATCCACCTCGGCGTGAGCGAGGAGGATCTTCTCGGCCAGCGTGTGGGCCATGTCCGTGCTCGAGTGTCAGGCGCCGCTCAGCGGCCGGCCAGGCGCGCGTCGAAGCTGCGCCGCTCCTCGGCGATCTGCTCTGAGAGCTTCTCCGTCGACGGCACGGGCCCGAAGTCGAACTCGGGCGGCTCGTCACGCTCTGAGCGCATCTTCTCGCGCTCGCGGTCGGTGGCCCCGTGATCGATCTCGCCGTCGGCGGAGACGATCACGCCGTACTCGGCCTTCGCCGCCTCGACGCTGACCAGGCCGCCGTGCACGTCGGCCGCGGTTCGCTCGGGCTCGCGCGTGAGCGGATCGCCCTGGCCGCCCGCGCCCGCGGTCGAGAAGACCAGCCGGTCGCCCTTGGCGACTGGGAAGGTCTCCACCTTGGATGGCAGCCGCTCCTCGCTGCCATCGGCGTGGATGATGAGCTTCTCGGAGCTCATCCCGTGCTGTCCGCCGTTGTAGCCCCACGGGAAGGTGACCGCACGGTCATCCTGGAAGGAGATCGTCCCGTCCGACAGGAAGCGGTAGGTCTTGGCCACGCCGTGGCCGCCGCGGTTGTAACCGGCGCCGCCCGAGTCGGTGCGCGCTCTGTAGGACTCGATCTCCAAGGGGTAGTACTTCTCCAGGTACTCGGTGGGCACGGCCTTGAACATCGGCCACCAGGAGTGACCGTCCAGCCCGTCGCCGACCGGGCGGGCGGGGATCCCGCCGTAGAGGATCTCGAGGACCTGAAAGTCCTCGCCATCCTCCTTGGTCCCGGCGAAGACGAAGTTCGGGCTCGTCCCGTAGCCGCCTGACACAGCGAACTGGGCCAGCGCCTTGGAGAACACCGCGCCGACCACGTCGAACTGGCGCGCCATGAGGGTGAGGCGGTTACCGACCGGGGCCGGGAACTCGGGGCGCAGGATCGACTTCTCGGGGAAGGTGACGTTGATGAGGTCGTAGTAGCCGTCGTTGAAGACCAGATCCGGCGCGAAGGCCATGATCAGGAACACGCCCATGAACATCTTGAACATCTCGGGGTTGAGGTAGAAATTCACCGACCCCGGGACCTCCGGGCTGGAGCCCGTCCAGTCGATGTTCATGGTGTCCCCGTCGCGCCAGAACGCCATCTGGAGCTTGATCGGGCCGTTGCCCAGCCCGTCGTCGTCGGCGTAGTCGGTGAACTCGAAGCGCTCCCCATCGGGCAGGTGGGTGCGGATGAGCTCGATCAGGCCCGAGCGCGTGCGATCGAGCATCGCGTCGCACGCCTCCAGGTAGGTGTCCTTGCCAAAGCGCGCGCACAGCTCACGCACGCGCGCCGCGCCCGCGGCGGTGCCGGCGGCGATGGCCTTGATGTCGGCCTCCACCATCTTGGGCGTGCGCGTGTTGTGGCAGAAGAGGCGCAGCGCCTCCTCGTTGAGCTTGCCCTGGTCATACAGCTTGATCGGGGGCATGCGAATGCCCTCGTGGTAGATGCTGCGCGCGCTGATCGGCATCGACCCCGGCGCGGTACCGCCGACGTCCATCAGGTTCCCCCACTGCGAGGAGTAGCCCACCAGGTCGTCGTCATAGAAGATCGGCCGCAGGATGAGGAAGTCGGGGCAGTGCGAGATCGCGCCCTCGCACATGTAGGGGTCATTGAGCGCGATCACGTCGCCGTCGCGCAGGTCCGACGCCTCATAGGGCGAGTTGCGCAGGATGGTCGCGATCGCCGAGCCGAACTGGCCGATGACCATCCGCCCGTGACGGTCGGCGATGAGCGGGAACTGGTCAGACTGCTCCCGGATGACCGGGCTGATGGCCGTCGTCTCCACCACGCGGTCCATCTCAAAGCGGGCGTTGGACAGCGTGTTCTCGATGATGTCCAGCGTGACGTGGTCGACGTCGTGGTCGCGGACGAAGTCCGGCAGGCCCGTGGGGCGCTCAACTCCGGTGGCCATGGTCACTCCTTCCCCGCGGCGCGGATGATCAGATTGGAATAGCCGTCGACGGTGGCGCGGTAGTGGGGCTCCACTACCGCGGTCGTGTCCTGCTGGACGATCACCGCCGGCCCGTCGATCACCTGACCGGCGTGCAGTTGGCGGCGCTCGTAGATGGGTGTCTCCATCCACTCGCCGTCGAAGAACACCTGCTCGTGGCGATCGATGCCGTCCTGCGATCCCGCGCCGTTGGACTCGGCTCGCGACAGCGTGAGCGGCCGCGCCCCTCGGCCGACGCAGCGCACGGTGGCGATCTCGATCGGGACATCGAGGTCAAAGCCGTAGCGGCGACGGTGCTCGCCCTCAAACTGCTCGCGCAGCCGGGCGGCGTAGCCGTTGGAGAGCTCGTCGAGCCCCACCCGGCAGGGGATCTGGATGTCCTGCATGTGGTAGCGGCAGTCGGCGAAGAAGTCGTACTCGCGCACGTCGCCGGAGATGCCCTCACGCTCGAGCCACGTGTTGGCCTCGTCCTTGAGGCTCTCTAGCTGGGACTCGAGCTTGTCGGCCTCGGTCTCCTCGAGGATGCGCAGGTAGGTCTGCGCGAACTCGTTCTGCACGTCGGAGGCGAGGAAGCCGAACGCGCTGAGCACGCCCGGTGTCGACGGGATGACCACCGGGTCGGCGTGAATGAGCCGGCCCAGCGCGTTGGCGTGCAGCGGCCCGGCGCCACCGAAGGCGATCAGCCCGAAGTCACGCGGGTCATAGCCGCGCTCCACCGAGACGACGCGCAGGGCGGCGTGCATGTTCTCGTTGGCGATGGTGAGGATCGCCTCGGCCGCCGCGGTCAGCTCGATGCCCAGCCCGTCGGCGATCGTCTGCACCGCCTGCTTGGCCGCCGCCTCGTCGATCTCCAGCGTGTCGGCGAGCTTGGATCCCGGGCGGGATGCGGTGCAGCACGACGTTGGCGTCGGTCACCGTCGGCGCGGTGCCGCCGCGCCCGTAGCAGGCGGGGCCGGGGTCGGCGCCCGCGCTGGCCGGCCCGACGCGCAGCGAGCCGACGTTGGTGAGGTAGGCGATCGAGCCGCCGCCCGCGCCGACGCTGTGGATGTCCACCGAGCGCGACTGGAACTGGTAGTAGCCCAGCTGGGCGTCGCGCTTGATCGGCGGCGTGCCGCCCTCACACAGCGACACGTCGGTGGAGGTGCCGCCCATGTCGATGGTGAGGACATCGGGCAGGTCGATCTCGCGCGCCAGGTAGGCGGCGCCGACCGCGCCCCCCGAGGGGCCCGACAGCGCGATGTCGATGGGGCGCTCCTTGGTGGAGGCGACCGACATCGTGCCGCCGTCGGAGCGCACGATGTCCAGGCGGCCCGAGAAGCCGGCCTCGTTGAGCAGCGACTCCAGCCCGTCGACGTACTTGGTCACCTGCGGCTTGGCGTAGGCGTTGAGCACCGCGGTGAGCGTGCGCTCGTACTCGCGGTACTCGGAGACCAGATCGGAGGAGATCGACACCGGCAGGTCCGGGAAGGCGTCCTGCGCGACGTCGCGGGCGAGGCGCTCGTGCTCGGGGTTGACGTAGGAGTTCAGGAAGGCGATGGTCAGCGACTGGGCGCCCGCGGCCACCAGCTCCTCCAGCGCGGTGCGGACCTCGGCCTCGTCGAACGGGCGCACGGCCTCGCCGCTGGCGCTCATGCGCGCCGACACGGTGCGCGTGCGCCACAGCTCAACCATCGGCGGCGGCTTGATCATCCCCATCCAGCCATACAGCGGGCCGGGGGTCCACGCGCGCGCGAGATGCAGCAGCTGCTCGTGGCCCTGGGTGGTGAGCAGACCGCCGGTGGCGCCCTTGCTCTCCAGGATGAGGTTGGTGACCACGGTGGAGCCGTGCAGGATCGCGTCCAGATCGCTCAGCTCCAGGCCGAGGCGCTGGCATGCCTGGCGCACGCCCTCCAGTACGCCGATCGACTGGTCCGCAGGCGTCGAGAGCACCTTCTCGAGCGTGAGCGTTCCCTTGTCCTCGTTGAGGACGAGCACGTCGGTAAACGTGCCGCCCACATCCACCCCGAGCCGATACGCCATGCCCGTGACTCCTCTCCTAGTTTCTCTGTGCGGTCGCGGCCGCGCCCGCGCGCTGCATGCGACGCGAGACGGCCGGAAAGTCGCCGGCCCGTTGGACCCGGCCCGGAACGGCGTGGCCGAGCTGCTCGGCCAGCCAGTGCGACACCTCGATGAGGGTGTCAAGGTCAATCCCCGTCTCCACGCCCTCGCCGTGGAGCAGGTAGACAAGATCGTCGGTGGCGATGTTGCCCGTCGCGCCGGGGGCGAACGGACAGCCGCCCACCCCGGCGGCGGAGGCGTCAAAGGCGCAGACGCCCGACTCGAGCGCCGCGTAGGCGTTGGCCAGCCCGGTGCCGCGGGTGTCGTGCAGGTGCACGCCGATGGGGACGCCCAGCTCGCGTCCGCGGCTCACCAGCTCGCGCACCTGACCGGGCACGCCGACGCCGATGGTGTCGGCAAAGCAGATCTCGTCCGCGCCGGCGCTCACGCCCCGTTCAGCGACGCTGAGCACCCGCGCCGGGTCCACGGCGCCCTCGAACGGGCACCCGAACGCGGCGGCGACGACGAGTTGGACGCGGCGGCCGTCCTCGTGCGCGCGCGTGATGATGTGCGCCACATCGGCCAGCGACTCCTCGATGCTCGCGTTCTGGTTGCGCTGGTTGAGCGTCTCGGAGGCGGCGACGGCCATGTGGACCTCGTCCAGGCCGGTCGCGGCGAGGCGGTCATAGCCGCGCGCGTTGAGAACCAGCCCGCTGTAGGTGACGCCGGCGCGCCGGTCGATCGCCTCCACGACCTCCTCGGCGCCGGCCATCTGCGGCACGCGCTTGGGGTTGACGAACGACGTGACCTCGACGTGGCGCAGCCCGGCGTCGACGAGACGGTTGACCAGCTGGGCACGGGTGGCGGGGGAGAGGTGGGTGGGGTCGTTCTGCAGCCCGTCGCGGGGCGCGACGTCGCAGACGGCGATCGGGGTCACAGGACCCCCTCCTCGCGCAGGCTGTCGCGTTCGCTTTCAGACAGGCCGAGTAGCTCGCCGTAGACCTCGTCGTTGTGCGAGCCCTCCTCCCACGTGGCCGACCACCGGACCTCGCCGGGGGTCTCAGACAGCTTGGGCACGATCCCGGGGCCGATGTACTCGCCGAACTCCGGGTCCTGATGGGGGACGAGCATGTCGCGGGCCGCGAACTGCGGGTCGTTGAAGATGTCGGCGATGGTGTAGATCGGCCCGCACACCACCTTGGCGTCGTTGAGCACGCGGTCGATGTCGTCGGCGTCGTGCTGGGCGGCCCAGTCGCCGATCATGCCGTCGAGCTCCTCCTGGTTCTCGCCGCGCGCCAGGTGGGTGGCAAAGCGCGGGTCCTCGGCGAGCTCGGGCCGGCCCATGGCCTCACACAGCCGGCCGAACAGCTGATTCTGGTTGGCGGCGATGACCATCCACTTGCCGTCGCGCGACTTGAAGATGTTCGACGGCGCGACGCCCTTGAGCGAGGTGCCGCTGGGCTGGCGCACGATACCGAGCCGGTCGTACTCGGGGACGGTCCCCTCCAGCAGGGCAAAGCAGGCCTCGAGGATGCTGGCATCGACGATCTGGCCGCGGCCGTAGCCCAGCGCGTCGCGCTTGTAGAGCGCGGCGAGCACGCCCTGGGCGGCGAACATCCCGGCCAGCGAGTCGCCCAGCGAGATGCCGATGCGGGGCGGCGGCTCGTCGGGGAAGCCGTTGATGTAGCGCAGCCCGCCCATCGCCTCAGACACCGAGGCAAAGCCGGCGCGCTTGGCGTAGGGGCCGGTCTGGCCGTAGCCCGAGACGCGGGCCAGGATGATCCCGTCATTGACCTCGCGCATGCGCTCGAAGCCGAGGTTCCAGCGCTCAAGTGTGCCGGGGCGGAAGTTCTCCACCACCACGTCGGCGCGGCGCACGAGCTCGAGCAGCAGCTCCTGGCCGCGCTCGGTGCGCAGGTTGAGCGTGACGCATTTCTTGTTGCGGCTGAGCACGGGCCACCACAGCGAGCGGTCCTGAAAGCGGGCGTGGCCCCAGTCGCGCATCGGGTCGGGCTGGCCGGGCGGCTCGACCTTGATGATCTCTGCGCCGAGGTCGCCGAGCAGACGGCCGGTGAACGGTCCGGCCAGCAGCTGGCCGAGCTCGATGATGCGCACGCCCGCCAGCGGTCCGGGACCGGCATCCGCCTCACGCACGCGGTCGGGAGCCAGGCGGGCCCGCTCGACGGTCACGCCGCCATCTCCGTCGCGTAGCAGCGCTCGATGATGCGCTCCTTGGTCAACGCGCTTCCGGTCAGCTCACTGGTGACCCGGCCATGACGAAAGACGAGGACCCGGCTGCAGATCCGCGCCAGGTCCTCATACTCGCAGCTGGAGAGCAGCACGGACCCGCCCTCGGCGGCAATGCCGTCGATCACTCGCGCGATCTCCTCGCGCGCGCTGACGTCCACACCCTGGACGGGCTCGTGCATGAGGAAGATCGTGGGTTTGCGCTCCAGCCATTTGGCGACCAGTGCCTTCTGCTGGTTGCCTCCGCTCAGCGTCTCGAGCTTGCGCGCCGGCGCCACCGGGCGCACGTCGTACTGACGCAGGACCTCCAGCACCCGCGCGCGCTCGCGCTTGGGGCGCAGGACGCCGCCAGTAAAGAACCGTTCCACGGTGGGCAGGGTGACGTTCTCTCTGACCGAGAGGGTGCCGGCGCCGCTGGCGCCCTGGCGATCGCCCGGGAGCAGGGCCACGCCCGAGCCCATGGCCCGCCGCGGCGACATTTCGGTGATCGGCATGGTGGTGCCGTCGAGCTCCAGTTCGCCCGTCGCGGGCTCGGCACCGAACAAAAGGTAGGGGACCTCCTCGTGGCCCATGCCCATCAGCCCGGTGAGCCCGAGGACCTCGCCGCGGTGCAGCTCCAGGCTGACGTCCTGGGCGATGCGCCCGGACACGCCGTGGGTCTTGAGCAGGACCTCGCCCTCAGATTTCGGCTCGAAGGTGGCGGTGGTGATCTTGGAGCCGACGATCATCTCGACGAGGTCTGACTCGGTGACGCTCGCGGTCTCGGCGGTGCCGACGAGGTGACCGTCGCGCAGGACCGAGACGCTGTTGGTGAGCATCCCGATCTCCTCCAGACGATGACTGACGAAGATCACACCCGCCCCCTCGGCGGCGGCTCGTCTGACCGCGGTGAACAGCCGGTCCACGCCGTCGCGGGGGAGGTAGGCGGTGGGCTCGTCGAGGACGAGCACGCCGCCCTCGGTGTTGGCGAGATCGGAGAAGGCGCGGACGACCGCGAGCAGGACGCGCTCGATGCTCGAGAGCCGTTCGACCTTGGCCTCGGGCGCGACGTCGAGCTCAAAGCGCTTGAGTTCGGCGCGCACCGTGGCGCGTTCCTCGCGCCAGCTGATCCGCCAGCCCGGGTGGGCGGTGAAGCGCCCGACGCGCAGGTTCTCGAGCACGCTGAGCTGGGGGATGAGCCCCAGGTCCTGGTGCACGAAGCTCAGCCCGACCTTGGTCGCGCGGTCGGGCGCGATGGGGAGCGCGACATCCTCGCCGCGGACCTTGAGCGAGCCGCCCGGGTCGGGCACGTGATAGCCCGAGAGGATCTTGATCAGCGTCGACTTGCCCGAGCCGTTGCTCCCGACCAGGCCGTGGATCTCCCCGGCCTTCACCGACAGGCTGACGTCGGAGAGGACGCGCACCCCGCCAAAGGACTTGGAGAGGTGCGCGGCCTCGAGCGCCAGGCCGCCGGGCGACCCTCCGCGTGGCGCGGAGGGTCCCGGATCCGGTGGGGTGTGTGCCCCTTCGTCGGCGGCCATCACGAGTGGATCACGTGCAGGGCAGGCCCCACAGCTTGTGGTACTCGCAGATGGGGTTGACCGAGCCGTACCAGGTCGACTCGTCCTTGCTGGGGTCGATCGTGCTCACGTTGTCGCGCGTGAACAGACGCAGCGGCACGTTCTCTGAGGCCACGGGGTGCTGGCCGGCCAGGACGCGCAGCGCCTGGTCAGCGAGCGCGACGCCGTACCACTGGTTGGGTCCGCCGACGTCGGCGGCCAGCGGGCCCGGCTTGGCCAGCTCGTTCTGGATGACCACCGGGGTGGCGTTGAACGAGGCGACCTTCACCCGGTCCTTGGCGGCCAGAATCCCGTTGATCGCTGGCACCATGTAGATCGTCATGCCGTCATAGAGCGGCAGGAGGTAGTTGAGGTTCGGGTCGGCGGTGAGCAGCGACCGGGTCGTGGTCGAGAGCTTCGTGGGCCAGTCCGGGATGAGCACGTTCTGCACCGACGGCATCTTGAGATCCGGGCACAGCTTTGCGACCTCGCTCTGGATCCCGGCCACCTCGGCGGCCGACGGCTGACGGCTCGACGTGCTGGTGATGATCTGCGCGCCGCCCTTGGTGCAGCCGGAGTCCGCCACGAACCAGTCGGCCAGGATGCGGCCGACCTGTGGATAGTCAAACGAGACCTCGGCCACGTCGCCGGGGACCGTGGGGACGCCGGGCGTGCCGGTCTGGGCGGTGACGAACTCGATGCCCTGAGCCTTGGCCTTGGCGATGTAGGAGGCGATGAACTTCGTGTCCAGCGCCTGCGCGATGATCATGTCCGGCTTGGCCGCGAGAGCCTGGGTCAGGCACGTGGTGATGCCGTCCGGGCTGCCCTTGGCGTCGCACTTCTGTACGTGGACGCCGGCCGCCTCGAGCTGCTGGCCCAGGACGACACCCCACTCGTGCAGCGCGGGGATCTCCTCGGTGAGGCTGACGTAGTAGACCGACTTGCCCTTCGCCTTGGCGATGTCCACCTTGGAGGTCGGGCCGGTGAACTTCGGCGGCTGCTCCTCCTGGGTCACCAACTGCTTGGCCTGGGCGACGCCGCCCGAGCCACCTGACGCGCTGGTCCCCGTGCCGGCGCTGGTGCCGGTTCCGCTACTGGCGGACGTGGCGGCGGACGTGCTGGCGCCGGAGCCGCCCGTGGACCCACCCGATGACGAGGACGAACCGCTGCTGCTGCCGCACGCGGCAATGACAACGGCGCACAGAACGACGAGAACCAGCGAGGCAACACCCTTCTGCCGACTCATGGATTCCTCTCTCTTAGAGCTCTCTCTCCCTACCGAACAGGTGTCTCCGCATCCGCTGGTGGACACGTGATCGGCCGGTCGCTACGCTACCAGAATCGTATGCAATATCCAAACCTCGGGTATGCATTATGCGACGTGACCGGCGATTTGTGCGAGGATGGCGCCCGTGAGAGAGGGGTCTGAGAGGTGACGGACAGGTGACGGAAACCAGCAGTCCCCCGCCGGCGGCTGAGACCGCCACCGATCCCGCCGCGGCGACGGCGGCCGAGCGCGCGGCGGGTGTGCCCTCGCGCTGGGACCCCATCGATCTCACGGAGCGCTACGGGATCCTCGTCCTGTGGGCGATCGTCATCGTCTTCTTCTCGATCCTGCGGCCCGACACGTTCTTCACGTCGGCCAACTTCGAGACGATCTTCGGGACCCAGGCCGTTCAGCTGGTGATCACCTTGGGACTGATCGTGTCCCTGACCGCGGGCGAGTTCGATCTGTCGGTGGCCTCGGTCATGGGCTTCGGGGCGACGATGCTCGCCATCCTGAATGTCAACGACCACTGGGCCCTGATCCCGGCGATCATCGTCACGCTCCTGATCGGCGTGTTGATCGGCTCGGTCAACGCCTACCTCGTGGTGCGGATCGGGGTCTCGTCGCTGATCGTCACCCTGGGCATGGGGACACTGATCAGCGGGATCGGCTTCGGGCTCTCACACTCGGTGACCATCGGTGGCATCTCGCCGCATCTGCTCAGCGCGATGCAGGACACCATCTTCGGCCTGCCGATCGCCTTCTACATCGGCGTCGTCATCTGCCTGGTGCTCTGGTACGTCCTGGGCTACACGCCCCTGGGTCGCCACCTGCTGTTCGTGGGCGAGGGCCGCACTGTCGCGCGTCTAGCGGGGTTGCGGGTCGACAGGATGCGGGCTCTTGCGTTGATCACGACGGCAGTGATCTGCACCGGGGCGGGGATCATGCAAGCCGGCGTCGTCGGCGCCGCCGACCCCGGCGGCGGACCGCCCTACCTGCTGCCCGCCTTCGCCGGCGCCTTCCTGGGCCAGACCGTGATCAACCCCGGGCGCTTTAGCCCGCTGGGCGTCTTCGTGGCCACGTACTTCCTGGTCACGGGCATCACCGGGCTGCAGCTGCTCGGCGGCGCCGGCTGGGTCCAGGACGTCTTCTACGGCGGCGCCCTGGTCATCGCGGTGACGCTCGCGCAGCTGGTGGCCCGGCGGCGCCGGGCGTAGCGTCTCGCGCGGCTCCTGACGCAACGCGCTTAGGGGAGCTGCGGACCGAGGCGATTCACGCCCGACCCACAGCTCCCTCAGCGCCCCGATGCCCCCATGGGCTCGCCTCGCCTGGCTCGCTCGGCTCGCTTGACTGCAACTCAGTGCGAATGCGGTCTAGCGCCATCCTCAGGCGCTCTTGAGGCACGGCAGGGTTATAGAGCGGGCTGGCGCAGCCGTCTCGGAGCAGCCGGTGCAGTGCCTCGAGCGTGCGCCCGTTCGGATCGGGCGCGCGCTCCAGCGCAGCCGCGATCTCCAGCAGCTCGGCCCGGACCGCCAGTGCCCGGTCACAGAGCAGCACGTCGAACCGGCGGGCACGCGGCGGCGTGCCAGCGCGGCGGCTCACGCTCCGGAGTTTGGCCACCAATCGATGGCGCGCGCGCTCACGCGACCGACCGCTGATCACCCGCAGATCTGAGTCCACGACACCAGCGGACAGCTGTAGCGGAGCACGCCACATCACGGGCGTCCTGCTCGTGTCCCGCTCTTATTCGCTGTAGCGCCAAGGCACATCGTGTGTCTGGCGGCCACCGTCCCAGAATGGGGCCCCCAGCGTCAAAGACGAATTTCACTACTCGATATAAGCTGCGCAAATGGCGATCGAGCTTCGCCATCTGCGTCATGTGATCGCGGTGGCCGACACGGGGCAGCTCACGCAGGCGGCGGCGCGCCTGCATATTGCGCAGCCCGCGCTCTCGCAGAGCATCCGTCATGTCGAGCAGGAGCTCGGTACGCCCTTGTTTGACCGCCATCCTCGCGGCGTCACCGTGACTCCGGCCGGCGAGGTCTTCGTCGTGCACGCCCGTGCTGCCGTGGCCTCCAGCGAGGCGGCGATCACGACCGCACGTCAGACCGCCCGCACGGCGGTCGATCAGCTCGTGCTCGGCTTCATCAACGGGGGGCTCGGGCCCGCGGAACCCTTGATCAACGCCTTTGGCGCCGCTCACGCCGAGATCGCCGTGGTGGTCCGGGAGGTCAGCTTTGCCCAGCAGGTGGATTGGCTGGTGGACGGCACCGTTGACGCCATGGTGATGTGTCCCGGGCCGCCATTCCCGGAGTTCGAGTGCATCCCGCTCAGCTACACCGCTCCCTGCGTATTCATGGCCGACAGCCATCGGCTGGCGTCGCGCACCGAGCTGCGCTTCGCCGACATCGCAGACGAGACATACCTACGGATGGCCGAAGGCCTCCCCCAGTGGTGGACCGACATCTGGTTGCTGAACGCTCAGCGGGGGCGGCCTCCCAAGACAGGTCGCCATTCCTCCGGGACAGTCAACGAGAGCCTCGCCGCCGTCATGAGCGGGGAGGTCATCGTGATTGCGCCGGCGTTCTTCATTCCACCTACGCCGATTCCCGGTGTGGCCGCGATCCCGCTGCTGGATATCGATCCGATCGCCGTGGAGCTGGTCTATCTGCGCGACCGCGCCGCACGTGCGACGAGGCAGCTTGCGGCGGTCGCTCGCAGTCTCACCCCGTGCGAGCCACCGGGCATGCCGGCCTCGTGACCCAGGCGCACTGCGTTGACGACCCGGATCGCGGGGTATGCATTGAAGGTGTCCGTCGGCGCTGACCTTGATCGCTACCGCCTGATCTCCAAGATCGGGGTGGGAGGCATGGCGACCGTGGACCTCGCGGAGGACACACGCCTGGGACGCTTCGTCGCGCTCAAGCGGATGGCGGGAACGGTTGACGTGACGGGGCTCTCGCGCCTACGTCGCGAGGCGCTCGCGGGGGCATCGCTGAACCATCCGAACCTCGTGTCCGTCTACGACATCGTCACGCTCGAGGACGGCGAGCTGATCATCGTGATGGAGTACGTCGAGGGCGAGACGCTGCGAGAGCGCCTCACCCGGGAGGGGCGGCTGGCTCCCTCCGACGCGCTGCCGCTGTTGGCCAGCGCGGCGGCCGGTCTGGACGCGATCCACGGCGCCGGAATCGTGCATCGCGACGTCAAGCCCTCCAACATCCTGCTCGGAGAGGACGGCGCGGTGAAGGTCGCTGACCTCGGCGTCGCCTCCGTCCCGGATCGGACCCAGATCACGACCTCGGGATCGATCATCGGCTCGCTGAACTACATGGCGCCCGAGCAGCTGGAGCCCGGACCCGTCACTCCGGCCCTCGATGTCTACGCGCTGTCGGCCGTGGCCTTTGAGGTGCTGTCCGGGACCAAGGCCCGCGAAGCGCCCAATCCGGTGGCCCTCGCGCACGTGATCGCGACCAAGCCTCCGCCGCGCCTCGGGGATGCGTGGCCCGGCGCGCCTCGCGCCGTCACGGAGCTCCTTCAGCGGGGGATGTCGCGCCGGGATGTCCAGCGCCCGCCAGCAGCGTGAGCTGTCCAACAAGACCAAGAACAACCTGCTCGTGCTCATGCACGGGATCTTCAGACGCGCAGTCAAGCTCTATGGGCTCGCCGCGAATCCGGTGGCGAAGGTCGACCGGTTCCGCGTCCGGAGCAGCGGCGACATCCAGGTGTTCTCGCCCGAGGAGGTCTGGAGCCTGGTGCGCGCGGCGAGCTCCGAGACAGACGCGGCGATCTTCCTGACCGCCGCCTTCACCGGCCTGCGCCGCGGCGAGCTGCTCGGCGCTCCGCTGGCGCGACGTCGACTTCGCCGGCTCGACGATCAGGGTCCGCGCGAGCTACGCCGCCGGGCAGCTGACGACGCCCAAGTCCGGCAAGGTCCGCGCCGTGCCGATGGCGCCGGACGTCGCGAGCGCGCTCGCCCGGCTCGGCGACCGCGAGCGGTTCACCGGCGATGACGACTTCGTGTTCGCCGGCGAGGCCGGGCTGCCGCTCGACGGCGACGCGCTCAGCAGCCGGTACCGCGACGCACTCGCGCGGGCGGGCCTGCGGCCGCTTCGCTTCCATGACCTGAGGCACACGTTCGGAACCCGGATGATCGCCAAGGCCGACATCCGCCGCGTGCAGGAGTGGATGGGGCACGCCGACATCCAGACGACGATGAAGTACCTGCACTACGCGCCGCGGGAGCAGGACGCGCAGCTGGTCGCCGCAGGCATTTGAGAGCACGTCGTCTGACGCTGCTGCGCCACCGGATTGATACCGCGTAGCCATACCTCAGCGGATCTGATCGTCAGACCTTGCGGGCCCCGTGCTCAGTAGGGGCCCACAGCCCTGTACAGCCCGGGATTGCTCCGAGGATCGGGTCGCCGTCGGGGGTCGTGGGGCGCAGCCCAACGCGCACTCCTCGCAGGGTGGCATCCGCGCGCACGGGCGCGACCTTGCGACGCCGCTGGTGGTCAGTCGCTGGTCAAAGCCGGAACGGCTCTCGCGGGTCGCCACGGCGACGAGACGATGGTCGAGGAATGGGAGGAGGTAGAGATCGGCACCGAGCGGCTGTACGACCGGCATCGCTGTCGTGTCCCCATAGCTCCGAGGGGCAGGATCTGACAGCGTTGCGTCGCGACAACGAAAGTTGCCCCTGCCGCGGCGACGAGTTGCGCCGACCACGCCCCGGCGGTGACGACCACATCGCCGGTGACGATTCGCCGACCTCATGGCGACGGACTACACCCCAAACCGATCGCACACCAGCTCGCCGTGCCCGGCCACAACCTCCCGGCCACAGTGGCGCCGTCGGTCAGGCGATCGTGCACATCGTCCCCCTGCGCCGGCGCTGTCGTTGCCATACAACGCGGCCAGTTCCGACGCCAGACACGCAAACACCGCGCGGGCCTGCTCAGGCTCCATGCGACGCACCGGTCCAACCATGCCATGCGCGAGTGCCTCCTCGGACTCATTGAGCAACCGGCCCGGGGCGCGACGAAGGGCTCGCCGACAACGTCAAGGCATACACCGGCACGCGCCGGGAGCTCCGTAAAGGCCGCGACGGCACGCCGACGCAACTCGAAGATCGGCCAACCGGGATGCCGCCACGGCCACGCCACGATACCGGCACCAGCGTCCGTCACCGTCCCTCGCGGTCGTCGTCGACGAGCACCACCTCGGCCCACCGTCGGCAAGGTGAAAGCCGCAGTCGCACCGACGAGCCCGCCACCGACCAGGACTACCCGATGCCCACCGGACACCGACATCACCTTAGCGGCGAGGCCCGTTCCCAGCCCTCTGTGACCCTAAGCGTGCGGCAGTCCGATTCGGGTCTTGAGGAGCGAGGGTGGAAACGGTCTGGAATCACCGACGCCAGTGCCGAAACGCTGTGCGTGCGGATGTCAGGCCGCCGATGCGAGTGTGGTGGTGCTTTCCCTTCCGGCTATGTAACCCAATCCGATGGCTGATAGAAGTCCGTTGCCTGCGAGATACCCGGCCGCGCCGTGGCCGGACATGCCTGCTGCTGCGCCACCAACCGCAAACAATCCCGGTATCTCGGCTCCGTCGCGCAACATGCCCGCGCGAGCGCTGACGAGCAGACCGCCCTAGCGTGTGGAATAGTGCGCCCGGTCACGCGGACCGCGCCGTAGGCGGGCGTAATGGCCTGCCACATCGAGCGGCCAAACGGGTCTCTTCCGCCGGCGATCGCGTCGCGCACACGAGCAAGCGTCTCGTGGATGTGTGGACCGGGTCGATCACCCGCTCGAGCTCCGACGCGTCGGCCGCCCAGCGAACTGCCCGCATCTCGACGAGTCGCCGGTAGTCGGTGAAGCGGCGACACTCGGCGTCGATTCGCTCGTCGACTATCAGCCAGGCGTGTGCGCCTGGTTGGGCAAGCACTAGTGCGGCGTATTCGGAATAGCCGACAGTCTCGTCTCCGAACCGGTCGCCACGCCCGTTCACGATGATCGCACCGTGCATAACGGTCGCCCATGTGACCATTACCGCATGTGGATCGGCGACCGCGCCATGCCCTTGGTAGGCACCGAGGAAACCGGTATCCGCGCCGAGGCGGGTCCCGATCTCGAGCGCGTCGCCCGATCGATCCGTGGCCTCCGAAGTACAAAGCTTCCGAGATCGTTGGCATGTGTGCTCGCACCAGGTCGCGCCGAGCTCCAAAGCCGTTCGTCGCGAGTATCACGGCGCCTGCCGTCGCGGTCTCGGGCTTTCCACCCGGCGCGGTGACCACGGCGCCCTCGACGCGGCCGTGTGGGCCGAGCGTGACATTGATCAGTCGCATCGGGTTCGCGAAGGTCACATCCGCTTGTGCCGACAGCGCCACGAGCAGCTGCGTATGGAGTGTCCGGCCGGCGCGGTCTGCCACCGCGTGGCAGCGCTGTGCGGCCACCTGGGTAACACTAGCTAAGCAGTTGATTAGCAGTACGACGTCGTAGGTCGTCGGCGGGCGAAGCCGATCCTGTTTGCAAAGTCTCCTCGTGGTAGGAGCGGCTCTGCATGCCGACGAGCGCGGGGCGCGGTCGGCCGGCTGGGCTGCTTGTTACTTTTAGGTTGCATAGTGCCGGTCACGGCGCGCCTTGGACACGCGGACGCTCCTGTCCGTTTCTCTCCTTGGGCACACTCTCACCTCGACCCTGAGCAAGCCGCGTCGGGCGAGCGTCTGTCGATGCCGCTCGCCTCGCAGTATTCAAAGGATGCGCGACGACGGCAGTTGATAGCCACGATGCGCGCGACTTGATGGGTCGCGGCGAGCCGGCTGCCGATATGGCGGCACCGACCGGATTCGCGCGAGGGCCTGCCCTCTTTGACAGCCCGGGCACGTCAGAGGGGGCCGATGGCAGCGGTGGCACCCGGGGAAGTGCGGGGCCGAGGACCCGTTCGTAGAGTGCACGCGATCGCCTGCGGCACGGGGCGCGTTAGTTCTGTGCGCGTGCGATCTCGCCACCGCCGTCCTGCCCGATGTCGTCGTGGTCCGGCGCGGCAGCCCAAGCGTTCTCGGATGCGTCGAGAGCCGCGGCAGCTGAGAGCGCTTACCACGCAGGCCCAGGACTCGAGCTCCTCCGGCTTTGTCTGAGCGATGGTCGCAGCAAGCAGAGGCGCACCCCAACCCTCAAACCAGCCGAGGACGAACCGATCACTCGGTGGCCGAGCTGTCCTCGACTCCGGATCGACGCTCGCACGTCGCAACCTCTACGTGTACCGCTCAGCGGAACGGACATATCGGTCAGTTACGCCTTGACGCACAACGGCCGGTGCCATAGACTGACTGCGTCAAAAGCAGACTGTTCCTGTAGGCGGACCACGCTAACAGCATGAATCCGCCCTTGGATGCCGAGGTGTGCCAATTGTTTCCGACATCACCGACCCGGCTGCATCCTGGCGAGCGTCGCCGCCGGTTCGTTGCGCCTCCGGGGGCCCCTGCGGTGGTAAGGCGGGGGGGGGCCTCCGGTTGAATCGGAGAGGCCTGTTCCTCAAATCAGGGACAGGCTTGCCCGCGAGTGCACCGGTGCACCGACGATGAGGTGGTCACACCGCGGGCTCGCGTCTGATGTAGCACCGCCGCGTCCCCCGAGACGGCGGCATCTAAAAAAGGGGCAAGCTGCGGTGGATAGGAATATCGGTTGCCGCCTTGTCGCTGGCGAGATCGTCCAGATCTCCAGCTGCGGTCAACCTCATGGCGCCGGCCTTGCTCCACTCAACCCTGGCGCTCTTGGTCACGCTGGCGGCGACCCCGAGCATCGGCAGCTTACCGAGGACATTGTCTCTTCGCTCCCACACGAGCGGGTTTCACCCGCAGAGGCTTACGTCTGTCACCAGCTTTAGGGCCAGTTCAGGCGACAAGGAGGAATTCGATGGAGCTCGATCAAAACTCAGCTAGCCCAGGAGTAAGTGCCCCCGAGGGTGAACTTCGCCACGGGGCGCTGAAGCTACCCGCGATCATAATGCAGAGCATGGGGTTCGTTGCTCCTGCGGTTTCGATCCTCTTCTACGTCGCTCTCCTCGCACCCGACGTGGGCATCGGTGTCCCGCTTGCTTTTTTGGTCGCGGCCTTCTTTGTAGTCATCTCCGCAGTCGTACTGGTTCAGCTCGCGAAAAAAATCCCGTCTGCGGGGGGTTACTTCGCATATACGACGGAGACAGTCCATCCTCGCGCTGGGTTTTTAGTCGGATGGTTCGTTCTACTCTATACGCCTGTCGGCCTGGTGTTCATCCCGGTCTTCCTTGGTTCCATCATCCAGCAAGAGCTGATTGCCAACTACGGGTTAAACCTTCCGTGGTGGGCGTTCTTCGCCGCTTCCCTCCTCGTTACCGCCGCTTGTGTCTACCGCGGTATCGTCATTTCCGGTAAGGCGCTCATCGTCCTTGGCGCTTTCGAGCTCGTGATCGTTTTGGGACTGGCGACATTCGGCCTAGCCAACCCAGGACACGGTGGCACGAACCTCCAACCCTTCAATCCGAGTCATCTGCAGGGGACACACGGTTTTTATCTCGCCGTCATCCTCGCCATTTCAGCTTATGTTGGCTGGGAGGGAGCGGCACCGATAGCTGAGGAGGCGGAAGAGCCAAAACGTAAGATACCGCAAGCGATGCTTATTTGCGTCGGTCTTGTCGTACTCGTTTACATCTATTGCATGTGGGGAATCATCGTCGGGTTTGGCACCGCTACAGGCGCTCACGGTCTGGTCAGCTCGGCTGAACTGCCACCGCTTGTCGTGGCACATCGGGTTTGGGGATCCTTGTGGTGGCTTGCTCTCCTTGCGCTCCTGAACTCGGTGATGGCCTCTAACATTGCTTGCATGAACATTGCGACGCGAATGTGGTTTGACACAGCGCGCGCCGGGATCCTGCCTAAAGCATTGGGCACGCTGCACCCCCGGTACAAGACCCCGGTGAACGCTATTTTGCTGTCGTTAAGCCTCCCGCTCGTAGTCGGCTTGGTGCTCGGCCTGGCGATCGGTCCAAGCGGAGTGTTTTCATTCTTCGCAACCATGGGCCCTGTCACGATCACGTTTTATTACGTCATGGCTAACGTTGGGGTGATACGTGCGTATCGTGGTCGGTGGCGCTCGGAATTCAACCCGATCCTACACCTGATCTTTCCGATCGTGGCGTCGATCGCCTTTCTGTGGGTGCTCTACAAGTCCTTCGACCCGCTTCCGACGGGGCCTGCGGCGTGGGCTCTCCCGATTGCCGTAGCCTGGTTTCTGCTGGGGGTAGTAGTTCTGATCGTTATGTGGCGACGAGGCGACGAGTGGCTCGGGAAAGCACGGGTAGCTATCGAAGGCGGCTATGAGCCGGGAACCGATGCTGACCTTCTCGAGCGCGTTGAGGAGCCGAGTGTTGGCGACCGAGCTCACTAAGCCGGTCCAGCGTAAGAGTAGCCCGGGACCATCACCAGGGCTACGACTGGCGCCTCAGGGTTTTACACCGAAGGAGCATTTATGACACAACTGCATGCCGGGTCGATACAGCCACTCGACACCGCGGCGAGCACGGAAATCGTGGACCGGTGGTTGGCAGCGTTCGAGGATGCGGTGCGCGGGCGCGACCTCCATGCCGTCGAAGACCTATTTCGTACTGACGCCTGGTGGCGTGATCTGCTCGTGAGCACGTGGGACCTACGCACCGCCCATCAGACTCAGAACCTACGAGATAGGCTCGCGGTGTTTGCGGACGCGGCTGCGTACGGATTTGCCGTGCAACGGGGCAAGGTCCCTGAACTCGTGCGACCCGATGGCGAGGCGCCGTGGTTGCAGGCGTTTTTTGTTTTCGAGACGAGCGTTGCGCGGTGCCGTGGCGTGATACGGCTCATGGAAGATGATGCCGGGCATGGAGACTGGCGAGCGTGGACGTTACTGACCGCGATGGACCAGCTTCGCGGGTTCGAGGAGGCGATCGGTGATCGCCGCCCTTGGGGCATGAGCCTGGACAGAACGGAGTCCGACAACTGGCTGGACCGTCGCAAACGCGAGCGCACTTTCGCTGATCGGGAACCGAAGGTAGTGATTATCGGTGCGGGGCAGTCCGGTCTTTCCCTTGCCGCGCGCCTGAGGGTTCTGGTGTTGATCACCTATTGCTGGAGCGCAACGCGCGCGTTGGGGACAACTGGCGGCAGCGATATCACAACCTCACGCTTCATGATCCGGTGTGGTTGGATCACCTTCCGTACCTAGCGTATCCACCTTCATGGCCAGTCTTCACTCCGAAAGATAAGCTGGCGGACTGGATGGAAGCCTACGCCGATAGCATGGAGCTAAATGTCTGGACCGGCGTCGAGTTGCTAGGCGGCAGTTACGCTGAAACCGGCGGGCAGTGGGATGTTTCAGTGCGTAGGCCCGACGGGACTGTGCGCGTGTTGCACCCGGCTCACGTGGTTCTAGCAACTGGGGCGCAAGCCGAGCCGAGCGTGCCGGAGATAGTTGGAATCGAGGAGTATGGTGGTGTCGTCCACCATTCGTCGCTCCATCCCAGTGGAAGCGATTTTGCGGACTGCAAAGCCGTGGTGATCGGCTCGGGAGTAAGTGCTCATGACATTGCCCAGGACCTATATGCACACGGAGCTGACACCACTCTGGTCCAACGCAGCGCGACCTACGTTCTGAGCCTTCAAGTCGGCCATGACCGCCTTCGTGGGGCTGTACGACGAGGACGGACCCCCAACGGAGGACGCCGATCTGCTTTTCGGGGCATGGCCATTTCGTCTGATGGCAGAACGCGGCAAGGCACGAGCCCAGGCAATGGCGGCCGATGACCGCGAGCTCCTCGATGGGTTGCGGGGCCGGGGCTTCCGGACGAATTTGGGCTTGGAGGACTCTGGCGTGGCGTACACGTACCTTCAGCGGGGCGGTGGTTATTACTTCGACGTTGGGTGCTCGAGCCTGATTATCGATGGAAAAGTGAAGGTCAAATCAGGCGTCGAGGTTGAGCGCTTCACAGAACGCGGAGTACGCTTGTCCGATGGCAGCGATCTCGACGCAGACGTGGTGGTGCTTGCGACTGGCTATACGGACATGCGCGAAACAGCGCGCAAGCTGTTCGGAGATGTTGTTGCCGACCAGTGCCGCCCTACCTGGGGCTTGGATGCCGAGGGGGAGGTCGGCTGTCTTTGGCGGGACTCGGGCCATCCGACGTTGTGGTTCATGGCGGGTACCTTCGCGTTGCGCGCATGTACTCGAAGTACCTGGCGATGCGACTAAAGGCGATTGAAGAGGGACTTACCCCAAGGTCGCAATAGAGCTTACGTCCGACAGTGATGGGCGCGGAAAACGGCTGGCTTAGGCTGTGTGTGGTGCGCAGTGGCTTGATCAGCGCGCGGCCGCGCAGCCAGGTTGAGTGTGGTCGGACCGGCTCTACGGCGATCGGATTGGAGATCAGGACTGATGGCGACAACCGCGACGGCTCCGTTTGTTCCGGCTCTGCTGGACGGCAAGACAAAGCGTTTATGGATCGACGGCGAGTGGGTCCCGAGCGAGTCGGGGAAGACGTACGAGAGCGTTAACCCGTCGACCGGCGAGGTGTTGGCCGAGTTGGCGGAAGGTGACGCGGCCGATATCGATCGTGCAGTCAAGGCGGCCCGGCGTGCGTTTGAGGGCCCGTGGCGCCGGTTCACTCCGGCGCAACGCCAGAACGTGCTGCTGGACCTGGCGGATCTGGTCGAGGAGCATTACGAGGATCTGCGCTTGCTTGACATCCTCGAGATGGGGGCACCGATCGGGTCGACGTTGCAACAGGGTGTCGAGCGCGCAGTTCGAAACGCTTCGCTACTACGCCGGCTGGGCGACGAAAATCCAGGGCGAGACGATACCGAACTCGGTTCGCAGCGCGCAGCTGTTCACCTACACCCTGAAGGAACCGGTCGGCGTCGTCGGGGCGATCATCCCGTGGAACAGCCCCACTGGTTCGATCCTTTGGAAGCTTGCGCCCGTTCTTACTACAGGCTGCACGATGGTGTTCAAGCCCGCCGAAGAGGCGGCCCTGACACCGCTCCGTTTGGGGAACTGATCCAGGAGCTCGATCTCCCCCGGGCGTTGTGAACATCGTGACCGGGTTCGGCGAGACTGCCGGCGCCGCACTTGCTGGGCATCTCGGTGTGGACAAGGTCGCCTTCACGGGCTCCTCGATCACCGGCCAGTCGATCGTGCGCGCGGCCGCTGGGAACCTCAAACACGTCTCACTGGAGCTCGGCGGAAAGTCTCCTGACGTCGTGTTCGCTGATTCCGACCTGACGCCGCCGTGCCTGGAGCGGCGATGGGCGTGTTCGCCAACGCGGGGCAAGTGTGCTGCGCTGGGACGAGGGTGTTCGTGGAGCGGCCCGTGTACGAGGAGTTCGTCGGCTCACTGGCCGAGTTCGCGAAATCGCTGCGGGTCGGCAACAGTCTGGACCCGCAGACGCAGATCGGACCGATCGTCTCGCAGGCCAGCTTGACCGTGTGACCGGCTACCTCGAGGTTGGCCAGGACGAGGGCGCACGCCTGCTGGCTGGCGGCGCACGCCTCACGGCGGGCGGCCTCTCGAGCGGGTACTTCGTGCCACCGACGGTGTTCGCTGATGTCAAGGACGAGATGCGGATCGCCCCGAAGAAATCTTTGGTCCAGTTGCCTCGGTTATGCCTTTCGACACGATCGATGAGGTCGTGGCGCGCGCCAACCGTACCGAGTTTGGGCTCGGCGGTGGTGTCTGGACCCGCGATGTCGGTAAGGCGCACCGCCTCGCCTCCGAGATGCAGACCGGCGTGGTCTGGGTCAATACCTACTCACAATTCGATCCTGCAATGCCGTTCGGTGGTTACAAGATGAGTGGCTGGGGAAACGAGCTTTCCGGGCACGCGCTCGATGAGTATCTCAACATCAAGGCCGTCTGGATCGAGACGAGTGAGTGACCGCTGTGGTACGAATCCAGAACTGACGCCTCGCTCGTATCGCACGCTTGACAGCACCCGTCCATGTCGGGAACGCGATATCATTTGACGAATGGGGGGATGTCGCGCAGTCGCTCTGCCCTTTCCAGTCTCGCGTGGCTGATGGCGGTCGCGCGCACGCCGACGGACTCCGCGAGCCGGAGGGCTGCTGCGCGAGGCTCCGAACGGCGGGTCAACGCCCGTACGCGAATCAAGCACTGGGGGCGATTGCAGCTCCGACGTGGCTGATCCTCGGATCGGCGCGCCGCGGTTCTTGCGGCAGCACGGAGGAGGAGGCAGCGCGGCGATGCCGAACGCTCGATTGGAAACGGTCCCGGGCGCAAGCGCTCGCTTGCCCTTCAGGCACCAGAGACATACGTGCTGCGCTCCTGGAGTTCCTCGAGGCCGGCGGGCACGTCGATGCCGCCGAGGCGGGGTGACAGCCCGAGATGTGGCCATTTCGGGGACTCCGCGTGGTTGAGGCCGCGACAGGGATCGCCGGGCCGCTGTGCGCGCGGTTCTGATGACGCGGGCGCAGAGGTGAGCACCGTCGACTTGCCGATACCTGAGACGAAGCGACGTGACGGAGGCTCTGGCGTAGGTTCCTGCGAGAGGGGAAGAGCGTGGGAAGGCGGAGGACCTCGCAGGGATGCTCGATCGCGCTGATCTGGTACTCACGTCGCTGACCCACAAGGATGCGGAGAAGTTCGGCCTCGATTGCCCGACCCTGATCGCGAACCATCGCGATTTGGTCGTCCGCTTGCGTAACCCCTTCGGGCAAACGGGACAACAGAAGGGACTGGGATCAAATGATCTCGTTCTTGTCTGCTCTGTCAGGACTGGCGGATTGCACCCCCGGGTTTCCCGATCGTTGTGCACGCTTTGACGATACTCCCGTTCAAAGCCAAGCGCCGCTTGCCGAGGCCGCGGGAGCGTTTGTCGCCTCAGTCGCAATCTCCGGCGCGCTTCACTCGGTATGCAGGGCGCGCCCGGTCCGCGCCACGTCGAGGTGGCGACGCTGGAAGCGGCGATTTCGATGCTCGTCAACGAGTGGGGTCCGACGGCATACAGCGGCACAGGTCCGCGGCCGCCGCCCGGGTCACATGGACAATGAGCCGAACTGCTATCTGGAGTGCGCCGACAGGTGGATCAACGTGGTCGGCATGACGCCCCCATATTGGACTGCGCTGACGGAGTTGATGGGTAGCCCTGCTTGGGCCAGGCGACGGAGTACTCGACGCCTCGCTCCCGGGGGGAGCATTTCCGTTCGTTGCACGAGCGCCTCGGCGACTGGGCGAAGACGCAGAACGGCCACGAATTCATGGCGGCAGCCCAGGCACGGGGGCTACCGAGTTGCGTGGGGCTCGACCTCAGCGAGACGGTCACGAGCGAGCATGTCGCGGATGTCGGATCCGTGAGCCGAGTCAACGGCGTGATCTATCCGGCCGACCCCGTCCTGATCAACGGCGTCCGCAGAACCCGGCCGGCCAGGACGGCGAGCGGATAGCACCGAGGGCCGGCTGCGCAAACGATGAACTCGGACGGCGAGGGCCACTCGCGGGAATCCGGGTCATCGACGTCACCCAGTTTCTCGCGGGTCCGTATGCGGGCCAGACTCTGGCTCGCCTGGGTGCAGAGGTGATTCTCGTCGAAAGCGCCACTCACCATCCGGGGCGGAGCATCGGACCATTTGGTGGCGAGCCGGCGCACGACGCGAGCATGAATTTCAACTTCTGCAACCGCGGTAAGCAGAGCGTTCAACTCAATCTCAAGACGGACGAGGGGACGAAGGATCCTCACCGAGTTGATCAAGTCCAGCGACGTGGTGATCGAGAACTTCTCGCGACGTGCCGCGGAGAAGCTCGAGCTGACATACGACGCGCTCAAGGAGGTGCGAGAGGACATAATCCTCGGCTCGATCAGCGCCTTTGGGCGTCGCGGCGCGTGGGGGGGTTACACGGCACTGCACAGTGGGGTTTTCTCATGTCCGGCCTAGCGAGTGTCACGCGTGATGGTTCGGGACGGCCAGGCTGCCGGGCTCAGCCGTGCCCGACACCTTGACGGGGACGTTCCTCGCCCTTGCGATCGTGCAGGCGATCGCCGAGCGGTCGCGTACAGGACGAGGCGGGCAGGTTGAGGTATCCATGCTCGACGTCGCGCTCACCTGCATGGGGGGCCTGGTGCCCGAGGCCGATCGGGCGGAAAGGGCTTGCCCAACCACGCGGGGCGATTCCTACCGTGCGTGGAGCCGGGCCGGTACTGGCGGTGTCCGCAGACGACGGCCCGGCGCTCGACGGGGTAGCGAACGCGGTCGCCACACTGACGCGGAGCCAGGCGATGGAGACCATCCAAGCGGCGGGTGCCACCTGCGCTCCCGTGCTGGACATGGCCGAGGTGATGCTCGACCCTGCGACTCTATGCCCGTGGTTTCATCCTCGCCGACACCCATCCGGTTGTCGGGCCGCGCCCGGTACCAGCGACTGCATGGCTCTATGACGGCGTGCGACCCGAGCGTTGGCCATTCGCCCCGGCTCGGCGCCAACACCGACGAGGTGCTCGGGCGAGTCGCGCGAATTGGATCGAGGCCGAACTCGACGCGCTGCGCGGAGCAGGGCGCCTTGACCTGACTGCGGAGGTGCCTCAACTTGATCGCGAGGATGTTCGGCGGCTTCGCGTCCCACCTCGAGAGTTGAGCGGGGCCGAGGTGAGGACAAACCTCGTACACGCCGTCGTCGCGGCAGTCACGGACGAGATGGCTTCGCGAAACCACAGCTCCGAGCGGCATGCCGGAGGTGCCCGAAAAGTAGCTGTGCAGCTCGAGCGGAGACATCTCCCCCCAAGGACAATCTCGACAGCTGGTGTCCGTAACTGTCGCCGCAAACCCTCGGCGGTCCCAGAGCGCCACGACTGGTTCCTAGCGGATGCTGAGCAGGTTTACGAAACCGTCGAGCTCAGGAAGTTGCTCGAGTGCCGTGAGCATGCAGTCGAGGTCAGCGATCTCCGCCTCGGTGAGCATCCGCGCCGCGCATGCGCGGAACTTGGCCGAGGACTCTTCGTCCGTGAGGGGGCGCGCGGGACCGCCCCTGTTCTCGACAATCTCGACACGCTCTCTGCCCCGACCGCGTAGCTCCACTGTCACGATCGCAGGAAACCGATTCGGAAAGAGCTGATCACAGCGTTCGGCGGCGACGCACGACACCTTCGCCGCGAGTTCGAGCGTGGCGGGCTCCACGACGCGCTCGTCAGTGAGGTCCTCGAGGAACAGTCCCAGCCCGCCGCCGCCTCGCATCGCTGCCGCGAACGTGAATGGTGAACTGAACCGGGCAGCATACCCAGTCGGCGGACGGATCTTAAGGTTGCGCGGCTCGGCCACGGTCCGCAAGACGGCGCTGGGCAGTCTGATCTCAACGTGGTCGATGTCATCTGGCCTGACGCCTTGCGCGCGCAGCTGCAAGGCGGCGTCGATACCTGAGTGGGTGAAGTGGTTCGTCGGCTACGGCTTGACATGGAGGCCGGGAGAACGGTGGCGGACGCGCCGGCTGACCAGCAGGCCCGGTGGTCGAGGGGCCGGCGGGCCGGGCGGGGGCGGATGTCACCGCCCCCAAATCCTATGGTCCCAGCGGTCGTTTGTGTGGGGCACGCAGCAGGTCGACGAGTTCTGGAACGACCTTCGACGCGCTCTGCGTTTCGCGGGATCTGAGGCCCAGCGCCGAGCGCGGGCATCTATGAGCCTTCATCGCAGCCAGTCGATGAAGCCGGTACCGACGCCGGCGGCCTCCACCACCCATCGGACACGGCGCCGCGTGAACTTCACCGAGCGCCAGCGAGGTCGTCCGCGGGAGCCGGCGGAGCCGGCGGTTTCTATCGCGCGGCGGTAGCAGGGGCCAGGACCTGCTCCGCTCTTCGGTGGCTGTCGTTCGTCGCGACTCGGCTCAGACCACCGCGACCGGCCGGACCATCGACCCCGTGGCGCCCCGGATCGAGAGCGGCAGGCACATGAAGCAGAACTCGTAGACCCGGTCGCGGGCGAGCTCCTCGCAGTTGACCATCTCGAGGATGAAGATCCCCCGCTCGACCAGCAAAGCGATGTGGACCGGGTGGGGGTTGCCGGGCACGGTCGACGGCAGGACCTCCAACGACTCCGTGTCGCCGGCTACAGCGACGACACCCTGCTCGGCCAGCCACAGCGCCGCCTCGAGGTCGATGCCGGCCTGCTCGTGCTCGGCGATGAAGTTCGGGTCGGGCCAGCCGCTCAGGTAACCCATGCGCACTAGGACCACGTCGCCAGCCGCGATCGAGACGCCCTGGGCCGAACACACCGACCGCAATTCGCCCGCCCCGATCGGGTCGTGCGCCGGCAACGCTTCAACGCCCCGATAGCCCGCGACGTCCAGCAGAACACCCCGGGTGATGATCGGCGGGATATCGCAAGCGTCATCCCGTAACGGCCCGAAGTCCCCGAGGTCGTGCTCGGCGTTGCCGCCACCGAACCACGCATGCTCCTCGCCGCAGGTGATATGCGACAGGGCATCGATGTGGGTCCCGGAGTGGACGGTGCCCATGACCATCTCGCTCTGCCAGGCGAACTTCACGTCATTCTCGGCCAGCCACTCCTGGTCGCCCTGGTTCTCGAGCCCCCGTGGCGTCCGGTAGGACATGACCTGGAACGGCGGATGTCCCGGGAACAGCGGCATCCCCGGGAAGCGCACGCAGTCGAGGTCGTAGACCTTCCCCTCGCGCGCCAGGCTCATCGCCGCAGCAACCTGCTGAGGGCCCAACTGTGAGGCCGGAGTCACAGCAGAACGACTGGTACTAGTCATGAACAGATCACGCCCTCGAGGTTGCGTTTGACGGGGCCGGCTTGCCGGTGGGCGGCTTGGCGGTCTTGCCTGGACACGGCTGGCCGCTGACCGCGGCCGAGAGGCAGAGCTCCGGAGCCAGGTCCTTCTCGTAGAAGTCGTCGAAGAACCCGGTGCTCGGCGCCGTGCTCGACGGGAACACGTTGCAGCCGCTCACCACGTTGGTGCAGCGCTTGAGCTGTGACGCCGTGTTGAGCGGCAGCGGCACGGTCATGAGCTTCGGCATCCGATGACCCTGCAAGATTGCGACGGCTTCCTTCAGCGCATACGCGCCGGTGTAGGGCGGCGAGCCGTAGGAGATCCCCTGCACCTGGTGCGCGGCCATCGCGTCGCGGAAGCCATTCTCGGACTCGCCCGTGGTCGGCACGAACTTGCGCCCGGCCGCCCGGTAGGCCTGCAGGATCCCGAACCCCACCTGGCCCCACACACCCTGAATGTTGTGGTCGGCGCCGAGCACGCGCGCCATGCCCTGCTGGGTGTCGGCCTGGTCCCAGTTGCCGGGGAACTGCGCGATGACGTGGATGCCCGGGTGCTGCTTCCACACTGACGCGGCGCCCGCGCGGCGGTCGGTGTCCACCGAGGTCCCCGCCACACCGTTGGCCTCGACGATGTTGCCCTTGCCGTGCAGCGCCTTGGCCAGCCACTGCGCGGTGAACTTGCCGGCGGCGAACTGGTTGATGTGAACGTTGTAGGCGCACGGCTCGGTGACCGCGCCGTCGTAGGCGATGACGATCACGCCGCGGTCGCAGGCCTCCTTGATCACCGGGTCAAGCGCGGTGGGGGAGATGGGGAAGGTGATGATCGCGTCGTAGCCCGCGGCGATCATCTGCTGCATCTGCTCGATCTGGCTGTTGACGTCGGCGCCGCCCGCGCCGGCCGCGCCGGCCACGTAGGTGTGCAGCTGCACCTCGTGGTTGTAGGGCGGGGTGGCCGCCTCGGCGGCGACGAGATTCTTGGCCTCGATCTGCCAGTCGTTGCCGACGTAGCTCATCGACAAAGCGACCTTGAACACCCGGTGCGCGTTGCTGTTGTGGGTGCCCTGCTCGGCTGACGCCGAGGCGCACCCGGCCGCCGCGAGGCAGGCGAAAAGAATGACGAGCCGTCGGATGGCTCCCTCTCCCATACCTCTTCGGTTTTCCCTCACGCGACGGTTTTACACATGAGACGGTGGGTACGCATTAGGACACGATGGGAGAGTCCGAGGGAGGATCCGCCCTAGCTGTCCGTGACGTGGTCAAGCGTTACGGCGCGACCACAGCGCTCAACGGCGTGAGCTTCGAGATCGCGCAGGGGTCGGCGCACGCGCTGATCGGCGAGAACGGCGCGGGCAAGTCCACGCTGGTCAAGATCGTCAGCGGCATCACCCGCCCCGACGAGGGCGAGATTGCGGTCTTCGGCAAGACGATGCGACGGATCGCCACTCCGGCCAAGGCGGCCGAGCTCGGCATCGGCACCGCCTTCCAGGAGCTCTCGCTGGTCCCGACGCTGACCGTCGCCGACAACCTGCTGCTCGGCATCGAGCCCCACAGCCCGCGCGAGCTCCATCACCAGGCGCAGCGTCTGCTCGACGCCTGCGACATCCCCGACGTCTCGCCGGACTGGCGCGTCGAGGACCTCACCCTGCCCGAGCGCCAGATGGTGGAGATCGCCAAGGCGGTTCGCCACGAGCCGCGCCTGCTCTTCCTTGACGAGTCGACCTCCGCGCTTGGCGAGGGCGCCGTTGACTGGTTCAGAAAACTGCTCTCAAAGCTCCGGGACAAGGACACGACGCTGGTCTTCATCACCCACCGCCTCGGCGAGGTCCGCGAGCACTGCGACCACGCGACCGTCCTGCGCAATGGCGAGGCCGTCGGCGATCTCACCATCGACGAGGCCGACGAGGACGAGGTGGTCAAGATGATGATCGGCCGCTCGATGGACCAGGCCTTCCCCGACCGCCGCCCGCCCCAGGACCGCCCCGTGAAGCTCCGCACCAAAGGCCTCGCACGCCAGAACGCTTTTCACGATGTCGACCTCGAGCTGAAAGAGGGCGAGATCCTCGGCGTGGCCGGCCTCGACGGCCAGGGCCAGCGCGAGCTCTTCCTCAGCCTCTTCGGCGTCCTTCCCTCAGACGGCGGCGAGATCCTCATCGACGACCACCCGGTGCAGATCCGCTCGCCGCGCGACGCCATCGACTCGCACCTCGGCATCTCGCTCGTGCCCGAGGACCGCAAGACCGAGGGCCTGTTCCTCGCGCTCTCCACCGCCACCAACATGGCCATCCCCTCGCTCGGGCACCTGGCCAGCCACGGCTGGATCAACGAGCGCTACATCCGCAGACGCGCCACTGAGACCGCCGAGCGCCTCAACCTCGACCCGGGCGTCGTCGGCGGCGAGGTCGGCCAGCTTTCGGGCGGTAACCAGCAGAAGGTAGTCATCGGTAAGTGGGTCCTGGCCGGAGCGCGGTTCCTGCTCCTCTATGACCCCACGCGCGGCGTTGATGTCGCCACCAAGTTCGAGATCTACAAGCTCATCCAGGCGCTCGCCGACGAGGGGTGCTCGATGCTCGTCTACTCCAGCGACCTGACCGAGGTCGTGGAGCTCTGCGACCGTGTCCTCACCTTCTATCGCGCGCAGGTCACCGGCGAATTTGAGGGCGACGAGCTCACCGAGACCAACGTGCTCGGCGCGATCGTCGGTCACGACCACCATGAGGAGGCGATGGCATGAGCGCCATCTCCGCCTCGGCACCCGTCCGCATCGCGCGCCGCCACTGGACCGATGGTCCGGTCGTCGCCGCCGCCGTGCTGGTGGTGATGCTCATCGTCTACGCGTTCTTCGCGTCGCTGTTCTCGTCGTTCACGCTCCAGGCGCTCAGCAACGACACCGCCCCGCTGGCCCTGGCGGCGATCGGCGAGACGTTCATCGTGCTCAGCGGCGGCTTTGATCTGTCGGTGGGGGCGGTCATCGGCCTGGTCAACGTGCTGCTGGCCACCCACCTGACCGGACAGAGCGGCCACGACGCCCTGTGGGTCGTGCTCACTGTGGTCATCGCCTGCGCGTGCGGATTTGTCAACGGGATCCTCGTCGCGTATGTGCGCCTGCAGTCGATCATCGTCACGATCGCCACGCTGTTCATCTTCAGTGGCATCGCCCTGGGCGTCCTCCCGGAGCCCGGGGGCGCGGTGCCCCGCGGTTTCACCGATGCGCTCACCGGCGTGACCGTGATCCCGCGCGGGCTGATCGTCATCCTGCTCGCGGCCGTCGCGTGGCTGGCGCTCAAGCGCACCCGCCTCGGTGCGTCCCTGTATGCCATCGGCGGTGACCGGGAGGCGGCCCGCATGTCGGGCATCCCGATCGAGCGCCGGCTGCTGGCCATCTACACGCTGGCCGGCCTCTTCTATGGCCTGGCGGGGGTCTTCTACACCGCCGAGACCGGCTCAGGCGACCCCGGCACCGCCACGAGCTTCCTGCTCGCGCCGTTCATCGCGGTGGTCCTCGGCGGGACGCGCTTCGGCGGCGGCGAGGGCTCGGCGATCGGCTCGATCATCGGCGCCTGGATCGTCTCGATGCTCATCGCGATCATCTTCGTGCTCGGCATCAACACCTTCTCCACCGGCTTGGTTGAGGGGATCGTGTTGGCGCTCGCCGTGCTGCTCAACTCGACGGTCAAGCGCTGGAGGCCGAGGCGCGGCTGATGGCCACCGCTACCGCCCCCACCCGCCGCAGCGACGCTCCCCAGCCCCAGCCGCTGCAGAAAGCCGGGCGCGCGCTCCGCGCCGCACCCTGGGCGCCGGTGTGGCTGGCCGTCGTCGTGCTGTGGATCGCCTCGCGCTGGATCGTGGACCCCGGCTTCCAGACGCTCGACAACGTCTGGGCCATCGTCACCGCAGCGTCGTTCATCGCCGTGGCTGCCGCAGGGCAGGGCCTGGTCATCCTCACCGGCGGGATCGACCTCTCGATCCCCTGGATGATGACCCTCGGCGGCGTGATGATCGCCAAGTGGACGGGCGGGAGCAACTCCGCGCTGATCTGGGCGCTGCCCGCGCTGCTGGGCGTCGGGCTCGGACTCGGGGCGATCAATGGGGCCGCGGTCACCTTCCTGGGGATTGCGCCGGTGATCGTCACCATCGCCATGAACTCGGTCGCCCAGGGCATCGTCCTGCTGAGCACCAACGGCACCCCGACGGGCAGCTCGCCGCCGCTGCTGAGCGATGTGATGACCAAGCAGGTGGCCGGGATCCCGATCATCGTCATCGCGCTGGTCGTCTTCGCGGCGATCGTCGGCCTGCTCATGAGCCGCAGCACCGGCGGCCGGCGGACCTACGCCGTGGGCAACTCCGAGCGGGTCGCCCGGCTCTCGGGCGTCCGCGTGCCCGCGGTCATCATCGGTGTCTACGCCATCTCCGGACTGTGCTCGGTGCTGGCGGGCATCCTGCTCACCGCGTCCTCCAGCCAGGGCTTCCTGGGGATGGGCGATCAGTACCTGTTGCCGTCGATCGCGGCGGTGGTCATCGGCGGCGCCTCCATCCTCGGCGGCCGCGGCCACTACACCGGCACCTTCGGTGGCGCCATCTTCCTGGCCCTGCTCACCTCGGTGCTCACCGCGATCTCGGTGTCAGACGCCACCCGCGACATCCTCTATGGCGTCGTTATCCTGCTCGCCGTCCTGGCCGCCCGCGAACGAGGTCTCACCTAGTGGCCCCTCCCGCAAGTACGCTCGCATTCGAGGCACGCCTGGAGGCGCCAGCCTTCGTCCTCGGACCCTCGTGTAGCTGGGCTACACGTCGGGTCCTGCGTCCTTGCCTGGCATCCACCAGTCGTACCTCTCGGTGCGACCGCACTCACGGGAGGGACCACTAAATGGACGAAGTCATCATCTCGGCCGCCATCACCGGCGGCATGACCGTGCCGACGCAGAGCCAGGCCATCCCGGTCACGCCCGATGAGATCATCGAGTCGGCCGTCGGCGCCTATGAAGCCGGGGCCGCGATCGTCCACATCCACGTGCGCGAGCCCGACACCGGCCGGCCCAGCTCAGACCTCGGACTGTTCCGCGAGGTCCTCACCGGCATCAAGGAACGCTGCCCGGTGATCGTCCAGCCCACCACCGGCGGCGGCCAGGGCATGACCATCGACGAGCGCGCCGCGGTGCTCACCGAGTTCCAGCCCGAGATGGCCACCTTCAACACCGGCTCGATCAACTTCGGTCTGTTCCCGATCGGCGAGCGCGACATGAACTGGGCCGACTGGGAACGCGAGTACCTCGAGGATACGCGCGGCTACATCTTCCGCAACACCTTCGCCGACATGGAGCGCATCTGCGCCATGGTGCGCGACGCCGGTGTCAAGCCCGAGCTCGAGGCCTACGACGTCGGCCACCTCTACAACATCGCCCACCTGCTCGGCCGCGGGCTGCTCGACACCGCCGATCCACATCCAGTTCGTGCTCGGCGTCCTGGGCGCCAACCACGCCACGGTCGACCAGACGATGCACATGCTCCACACCGCCAAGTCGCTGTTCGGCGAGGACTTCACGTGGTCGGCCGCCGGCGTCGGTTACCCGGCCGAGTACCAGCTCGCCGCGCTGGGGATCATGCTCGGCGGGCAGATGCGCGTGGGCCTGGAGGACAACCTCAGGCTGTCGCGGACGGCCCGCGCCCAGACCAACGCCGAGCTGGTGGAGAAGGGGGTCGCGCTCGCGGAGATCTTCGACCGCCCGCCGGCGACGCCTGATCAGGCGCGCGCGTTCTTCGGCCTCAAGGGCCTGGACGCCGTCAACTACTGAAGGCGCTGCGCCAGCACGTCAAACGGCTCGCGCTCGGCTGGGCGGAGCCGTCCTCGTAGGAGTGCACGAGGTCGACGATCCCCTCGTTGACGGGCGTCGCCACCCCGTACTCGCGGCCGCACCGCGCCACGGCACCATTGATGACATCCACCTCGCACGGGACGTCGCGCTCGAGGTCCTGGAGCATCGACGCCTTGGTCGGCCCCAGCTGGGCCATCATCGCGTCGATGGCGCGGTCAGAGACCTCGCGGTCAGGGGAGGCGATGTCCTCGGCGGGGATGCCGACGAGCTCCTGGAGCTCCACGTCCTGGGCATGCGCGACGGTGACACCCTCACGCCACAGCTCGACCGCCAGTCGCCGGCCGAGGGGGTGCTCAGCGATCTCGCCGTAGAGCATCCCCGAGGCGGCGCCCAGGCCCGACCACGTCGAGTTGATAAGCAGCTTTGACCACACCTGCCCGCGGATGTTGTCGCTGACGCGGACCTCGCCGGCCGTCTCCAGCGCGGCGCGCAGCCGCTGCAGGCGCTCAGAGTCAGAGCCATCAGGCTCGCCGATGACAAACGGCGCCCGCGTGGTCTGGGCCAGGCGGCCGGGCCCGAGGTTGGTCGCGCCCCACTCCACTGTCGCGATGAGCAGCTTCTCGGCGCCCACCAGCTCCGCCACCCGATCCTGCACGAGCCCGTTGCCCATGGACACGAAGGTCTGCACCCGGTCGCGCAGCGGGGTCAGGGCGGGCTCCAGGTAGGCCGCCTTAAGACTGATCAGGGCGAACTCCGGCTCCACCGGAAGCTCGGCGGGATCGCAGTACGCGTCGAGCTTCACCGTCCGCGACTCGCCGAGGACGTCGAGCTCGAGCCCCGGCTCGCGCATGCGCTCCACGTGCTCGGCGTTGGCGTCGAGCACCATCACCCGCCGCACGCCGCCGGTCATCAACGCCGCGGTGGCGCCGCCGATGGCACCGCCGCCCACCACGAGGACGTCGAGGTCGACCATCAGTCCTCGCGCGCGGTGAAGCGCTGCGGCGGTAGGCGCTCGAGCAGCTGGGCCAGGGCGGCGTAGCGCTCGTCGCGTTCGCTGAGCAGTTGCTCGGGCTCGCCCTCGGCGTAGGCGTAGAAACCGGCGCCGGAGCTCGTCCCGGTCTCGCCGCGCGCCACCCGCTCACGCAGCAGCTCGGGGATGAAGAAGCGCTCGCCCAGGCCCTCGCGGTGCTGGGCCATGACCGCCTCGTAGACGTCCAGGCCGGCCATGTCGGCGATCTGGAAGGGCCCGAAGAAGGGCAGGCGAAAGCCAAAGGTGGAGCGCGCGACCTCGTCGATCTCCTCCGGGCTGGCGATCCCGTCCTCCACGCAGCGGACGGCTTCGCAGAGCAGCGCCATCTGCAGCCGGTTGGCGACAAAGCCGGTGCTGGCCTTGACCACCGCCGGCGCCTTGCCCAGCGCGCGCAGGAACTCCACCAGCCGCTCGACCACTCCCGGGTCGCTGCCCGGCGCGGCGACGACTTCGACGCCCGGCGTCCACTCCGGCGGGTTGAACCAGTGCATGCCGACGAAACGCTCCGGTCGCGCCAGCGGCTCGGCGAGTACGTCCACCGGCAGCGACGACGTGTTGGTGGCGATGACCACATCGTCTGCCACCGCGCCCTCGATCTCGGCGAGCACGGCGTGCTTGACCTCCAGGTCCTCGGCGACGGCCTCGAGCACGAACTCGGCCCCGGACACCGCCTCACCGATCGAATCACAGGCGCGCACGCGCTGCGCCCGGTCAAGGAGCGCCGCGTCGATCAGCCCGCGCTCGACGGCCGACCGCGCCCGCGCGATCACCCGCTCACGGGCTTGCACCGACAGCTCAGGAGTTGCGTCGGTGATGCGCACCTCCACGCCGCCGGCGGCGAACGCCTCCGCGATGCCGCTGCCCATCCTGCCTCCACCGACGACCGCGATGACCTGCGGCCACTGTGGCGGATCCACCAGTCTCATGTCATGCCGCGTACCCGCCACAGGGGCCACTGACACTCTTGTCGTGCGGGCGGGGCGCAGCACGTCAGGTGCCGCTGGAGGGCCAAGTTATGCAGTCATGCATTATGTGATGAGGGATAACGCCCGCCGTTCTTCGTGTACCGCTAGCCGGAACAGAGTTGTGCCTGGAGCCGGTACAGCGTCGTGTCACCCTAACCGAGCGCCAGCGAGGTCCAAAGCGGGAGCCGGCGCAGCCGGCGCTGTCCGCCGCGCGGGCTTCAGCAGCGTCGGTCCTGCTCCGCTCGTCGTGGCTGTCGTTGTCGCTCGTTAGCTCTCCGGGGCGTAGATGCGGAGCGGGGTGCATGACGCGAGCCGATCGAAGTCGGCGTCGGCGTGTAGGAGGGGCGCGCCCGCGCGTACGCAGGGGACAGCGATCAGACAATCGAGCGTCTTGCGGATGGTGACGCCCTGGCGGCGCGCGGCCCTGTAGAGCTCCGCCGCGAGCGAGAAGTCCTCGAGTCCTCGCAGGCGCAGGATGGGGAAGGCGCGCAGGTGAGCCTCGACCTGGGCAGCTTCGTCATCATCTTGCAGCCCCTGCAGGATCTCAGCGAAGACGATGTCGGTGAGGGTGACCGGTTCCCCGGTCTCGATCAGGCGGACGCACACTGTCGCGGCAGGCGAGTCCACGTTGTTCAGTACGTCGATCCAGACGCTGGTGTCGACGACGATCACGTGGCGCCGCGCTGGCGGCGCGACTCCGCGAGATCGCCCTCCCAGCGCACGCGGCCGCGCAAATCGAGCAGACCCCGGCGGCGCTGACGGGCGACAAGCTCCCGCAGCGCGTAGTCGACCGTTTCGCGTTTGGTGGTGAGCCCCGTGAGCCGACGGGCCTCCTCCAGCACCTCGTCGTCGATCTCGATGTTCGTCCGCATACACATCAGCGTACACCCACTGATGTGTATTGAGGGTCTTGGACGCGTCGACGACCCCCACCGCTCATCGCGACCACGGCGAACGAAATCGGCGCTTGGGGGGCCGGCGTACGGAGTACGCCCGCGGATGCGCTCGGCAAGCTCGCTGACGGTGGGGCTTCGCGTGATCTCGGTGACGCGGGCCAACACGAACTCGTTCAGGGACTGTCCCGACCTGGCTGACTGCGTCCTCGACCGGCGGTGGAAAATCGTCGGGGCGGTCCATGGCTCAGGTGAGGCCGTCCTCCAGGGCCACTTGGCGGTCCATGAGCGCGGTGGTGAGGAAGCGGTGGGTCCAGTCCTCCGCGTGCCGGCGCGAGTCAAGGAACACCACGGGGATCTGTGGGTAGCGTGCTTGGAGGCGGACGAGCTGGTCGGCCAGCCAGCCTGCCGGGGCGTGGGCGTGCGTCAATAGGGCGCTGTATCGACCCTCCACGGCCACGGCGGCAAGCGGGACTTCCGCCAAGCGCGCCATCTGGAAGGCGAGGCTGCCGTCGGAGAGGGAGGTCGCCAGGTTGTCCATCGTCTTGCGCTCAACGGTGGCGACCAGCTCGCCGTACGGATACCGCTCCCGCGTATCCACAATCACCGTCAGAGCCTCACGGAGCGTACGGGCTCGCGGTACGCGGGCGCCGGGGTTGGCGGCCTTGGCGGTGCGCTGGGTCTGCCAGAAGATGGCGTCGCGGCCGCGCACCTGCGTGAAGACGAACTGTGACCGTGATTGCGAACGGCGCTCGAGCACAGGCTCGACCGCTGCGCCGCGCCGCCGACACAGGCGGATGGCCACGCGTTCGATCACCTCGGCCTCGGCCGGCCATGGCTCCTTGAAGCGGTGGCAGTACACCCGGGCGCTCGTCGGCCAGGTATCCCGCGCCTTCAGCACCAACCCATCGTCGAGCGGCAGGCGCAGGAGGTACGGAAGGTTGCTGTCCGCTTGCGGGTTGCGGGCCACGAGAACTCCGCGCCCGTGGATGGGCTCGCCGACACCTCGGTCAGTTTCCCACCTGGACCGGAGGTCAGCGCGTCTCGAGCGCAGCGCTTGCCTCATCCCATGCTCGTACCTGGCCCGATGGCGTCTGCGTCGTCCTCGTCCGCGTCAGGATCAAGATCGAAGATGACGCAGGCCCTCGGCTCATGGAAGAAGAACCGCACGCACGTGAAGCCGTACTCGACCTCGTCGGGCTGCGGCATCCCGTACTCCTTCAGGAACTCGCGCAGCCGGTGTTCGGCGCGGATCTTGTCGGCCAGCGTGAACGACATGGCAGCGAGCTTTGCGCTCGAAGCGCAGGCGATCAAGGAATGTGACGAGACTGCGACATCCACCGCGCGTAGAGCTGGAGGCCGACACCACCTGACCGCTCCACAAGCCGGTGAGATGTTTGTTGAGGGATTTGGGCGGCGTTTCACGCATCTGGGCGAATCCGACGACAAGACCCTGTCTGCAACAGCGACGGCGGGGCCGGTCAGGGGACCCGCCGTCGCAAAAGCCCCCAGGGAGAAGCCATGACCAGCCCCGCAGTCCTGCCCACCTCTTACCCGCGTCCCAGCCTCGAGGTCAGCCACCGCGACTGTGGCGACGGCGTCTGCGTCGTGATCCCCGCCGGCGAGATCGACCTCGCCTCGGCGCCGCGCGCTGAAGTCGCACCTGGTCGGGCTGCTCGAGCCCGGCTTCACCCGCTTTGTGCTCGACCTCTCCGAGGTGCGCTACCTGGACTCCACCGGGCTCGGCGTGCTCATCGCGTTCGGCCGCCGTCTGCCCGAGGGCGGGCAGATCGTGCTGGCGCAGGTGCCGGACCCCGTGCGCGCGCTCCTCGAGCTCACCGGCCTTGATGCGAGCTTTGAGATCTTTGCCACGGTCGAGGACGCCCAGGGCGGAGCGCGCCAGCCTGCTCAGCTTCCGCTCGGCTCCGACGCGACGATCGTGATCGGCCTGGCCGCCACCGCGCTGCCCTTCGCCGAGTCCACGACCGACGAGCTGCGGCGCTGGCTGCGCATCCTCAGCGCCCACGGCGAGGCGGGGCGCGCTCTGCGCTGCGTGGGCATGACCGACGCCGGACCGCTCGGCCCCATCGGTCGCGACGCCGCGCGCCCGGACGCGGCCGGGCCGTCGGTGCACGCGGCCTCGCTGACCCGCGTCGACGCGGCGGCGGTCGCCATCGCGACCGATCGTGAGGCCACCAGCGTGAGCACCGTCGACCTGCTGCTCGCGGTGATGACGGTCTACGGCGACGCGTTTGACCAGGAGCTCCGCGCGCGCGGTACCAGCACGGTCGAGCTGATCGAGTGCCTGGGCTCCACTCCGGAGCCCGCGCCGGCGCTACCGTGACGGCATGACATCCGGCCGCTCCCGCCCCTGGAACCGGCCCCGCCCGCCCGACCGCACGGTGTGAGCGTCTACGTCGATCACGCCTTTGCCTACGGCGAGTGGGGGCGATGGAGCGGCGGGGGTCACCTGCAGGCCGACTCCCCGGAGGAGCTGCACGCGTTCGCGCGGAGGCTCGGAATGCGGCGCGAGTGGTTTCAGTCAAAGCCCCAGCGCCCCGAGAATGACCACTATGACCTGACCGAGGCGGGCCGGGGGTTGGCCTTGGCGCTGGGGGCGATTGCCGAGGACCGGCGCGCCGGTACCCGGCGGCGGCAGGCCATCCGCCGCGCGCGCCGCGCGACGGTGACCTGAGAAACCTCGGTCCGTTCACCGCCACGGGCACGATGCAGCTCGACCCCGCCACCGCACCCTGAGACGGCGGCGGCGGGGTCGCGCAGGCGCTGACCGGCCGACCTACTTCTTGCGGCCGATCGTGTACTTGTACGGAATCGCGGTCACTTCGCTGGCCGACTCCTGGTTGTAGGGCGGGATGCTGTCGCTGAGGGTGTCGACGTACAGGTTCCCGCGCACCTTGCTGCCCGCGGCGCCACTCGGGGTGAACGTGACATTCACCTCGGCGCTGTGGCCAGGCTGGATGGTGATCGGCGAGAAGTCCGCCGTCGGATCCACCGAGAACGCCCAGAAGTCGCCCGTGGTGGAGGTGACGGTCGAATCAAACGCCTTGGTCTGAGCGGCCGCGGCCATCGTCGCCGTGCCCGCCGGGGCGGGACCGGAGAACGGGCCGCACTCGGTCGGCTCGCCGATGTAGAACCCGGCGGTGACCGAGCCCCCCGGCGGGTCATAGAGCAGCGACGAGGACGTCTGGCACAGCGACCCCGGCCCGAAGTTCGCGCTGGCGAGCAACGGGTCGCCGGCGACGAGGGTGAAGTCGAACATCGCCGGGACGCTCGACGTCTGCGCCACGCGGACCGCGGAGGTCTGCGTCGGCACCAGCCAGTTGGGCTCAGACGCGGTGTTGTCGAAGGTCATCGGCAACGACACCGTGCTCGGGCCCAGCGGGGCGAGCGTGACGTTCTCGACGGTGTTCAACCTCGGGTCGACGAAGTAGTCCTCGGGTGCGACCCCCGTGTTGGTGATCTTCACCGGCACTGTGACCGCCTTGCCGGCGGCGAGCTTGCCGCCGTCGGGGACGCCGATGCCCTTGGCCTTGGCCGAGTTGAACTGGATCTGCCCCTGGTAGGGCTGGGAGATCACGTCACCCGGCTCGGCGCCGGCGAAGACGACGATCAGCGCCCACCGTCCGGGTTCGGGGTTGGTGGTGTAGGCCGACAGCGCCGTGCTGTGATTGCCCTCCACAGAGTTCTGGGCGTAGCCGGCGGTGTTGCCGTCGGGGCTGATCAGGTACTCCGCCACCGGATCAGACGGATCCTTGGCAAACGACACGTCAGCCCGGATGTCCTTGACGCCCTGGCCGACGTTGAAGGAGTAGTACGCCTCCTGGCCCTCTCCGTTGGGCCTGCCGTTGCCACCGGTGAGGTTGCCGGAGAACCGGCCGCCCTGGTTGGGGTTGACCAGGCTACGGAGCGTCACCGGGACGGACGTCGCCCCGCTGCCGTCGGTGGGGTTGATGACGACCGAACCAGATGTGTCACCCGGCGAGGACGGGTCCGTGGCGGTGACGTTCACCGTCCGGCTCTGGCCGGGGGACAGCGTCACCGAGCTCGGCGACACCGAGCCGAATCCGACGTGCCGCTGAGTGGACACCTCCCACGGGACGACGCCGTTGGTCCCGCCGGCGGAGGCCACGTTGCCGAAGATGACTCCGGTCCACGTTCCGGCCACCGGGGACTCGACCTCGGTCTCGCCGTAACTCCCGGGTCCCTGCGGCAGCGAATGCCCTGCGAACCGGCCCTGCGGGTCCACCAGGATCATGCGGACCCGTGAGTTGTTGCCGGTGGTGCAGAAGTTCTGGTTGCAGTTGGACTGGTCCACCGGCCACGCCAGCTGGGCGAGGAGCCGGTCTGCGCCCGCGCCCACGTGGAAGTGGATCACCTGATAGTTGTCGTTGGTACCCGAGAAGTCAGTCACGTGCTGACTGGTGCTGTCGTTGAGCGTGACGGTTCCGGTCTGGACGTTCTGGTCCGGTCCGAAGCCGCGGCCACTGAGGTTCACCCTCTGCGTGGTGTTCCCCGGGTTAGACAGAGTGAACTGGAAGTGCTGCGTGGCGCCCGTCGCCCCGACAGCGTTGAGCTGCGTGGGGGATTCCGTCAGCGCCGGAGTGGTCGGGTGAGAGCTCCCGATGGACTCGGCCAGCCGGACCGCCTTGTAGCTGTTGAGCAGGCCGGCACCCTCCTCGTCGGCCGGGGAGCCGAGGTCAGAGGCGGTGCTGACCAGGATCTGCTTGATCAGCGCCGGTGTCGGCGAGGCACCGCTGTGCGTCTGGCGGTAGGCCTGGATCACCAGTGCCGCCGCCCCCGCCACGAACGGGGAGGATTGGCTCGTCCCGCCGCTGCGCTCGGTGTCCGACGGAGCCCCGGCGAGGTTGATGCAGTCCTGGAAGTTCGGGCTCGCGGTACACGACGCGAAGCTCCCGTCACCGGGGGCGACGAGATCGATCGTGGCGCCGTTCTGGTCAAAGCCGGCCGAGCTGAGCGAACTGATGTTGTTGTTCAGCCACCCGGTGGTGGCGAAGTCCCGCGCCAGCCCGTAGTTGGTCTGGGCGTAGAAGCGGAAGTTCGTCGACGCGCCCGCCGAGATGACATCCGGGTCGGTGGACGGGGAGCCGATCGTGTTAAACGGGCCGGCATCGCCGGTGGAGACCGTGACGGTCACGCCGGCCGCGGTGGCGGCGTCGTCGAACTGCTTGGCGACGTCAAGCGCCGTCTCGTCCGGGAACGGGTTGGAGCCGAAGGACTCATTGAGCACGTTGACGTGCGCGGTCTCCACGGCGTAGTTGATCGCCGTGAGGAAGTCGGACTCGGTGGTGATGGCGTTCTCGGCGAACACCTTGAGACCGACGAGCGCGACGCCCGGCGCCACACCCTCGATGCGGACGTTGCACGGCGCCGGCTGAGCCTCCGCGCTGAAGTTCTGAACGTTGTAGACGTGAATGCCCTGACCGGCGATGGCGTTGGCGTCGAGGAACGCCTCGCCACCCGGGGTGGGGGCGTTGGGGCCGTCGCCGGAGAAGTCCTCGTAATCGCCGCCGATGGACGGGTCAAACACGGACTTGCCGTCGGGACGGATGAAGTTGACGTTGTGGGTGTCGATGCCCTCGGCGATGAAGCCCACCTTCACGCCGGCGCCGGTGAATCCGAGCGACCGGGCGGTCGGCTGGTTGCGGTCATCGGAGTCGGTGTTGGTCGAGGCCAGGCCCTCGGGGTCCAGCTGCGTGGCCCCGTTGGGACCGCACGCGCCGGGGATGACATTCGGTGTGACGCCCGACGGCGACGCCGCGTGAGAAGACTTGGACTTGCCGGTGACGGCCGGCGAGGTCGGCGTGCCCAGCCGGATGGCGGCATCGGGGATGACCTCGGCCACGTCAGCGTTCTTGGCAAGCTGCGCGCGCTCGGTCTTGGAGACGGTCGCGGACACCGCATTGACGAGCTGGAAGCTCTTGACGTGCTGGGCGTGCACGGAGCGCAGTTGGCGCATGACCGGCGCCTGGGCGGCCTTCACCGCGGCCAAGCGGGCACCGGCTGACCTCGAGCCCACGCGCGCCTGGCGCATCTGGCTCTTGAGGATGACGATGACGTGCTGGTTGGCGTTCTTGGACAACGCCGCCCGGAGCGCCGGTGAGACCGGCTTGGCCCGGTGGCCTGCCTTCGCCGACGCCGATATCGCGGCGATGCCTGTGATCGCGACCGCGATCAGAACCGCGGCGATGCCCCGACGTCTGCCCAGCATTCGACGCATGCCTGCTACACGCGCTCGCATAACGAACCCTCCCGCTCGATTGGCGATCACACACTGCTATGTCAGATGCAATCCCGCTCGATCCCGAGAGGCGGGCACTCCTGGATGGACGGGCACGCTACTACGACCGCGGGGCCGATGCGAGTTCGAACCGTTCGGGGCCGCCGACGCGGCAGGCGCCTTGGCTGACCGGGCCAGAGCGACCGTCGCCCCGACCGTACGATTGAGACCCAGGACCGACGAACGAACTGAAAGGCTGCCGATGGGGGAGACCAAGTCTCGCTTCGATGTCGGGATGGGCGTCCGCAGCGAGGTGCTGGGCGCCGAGCACGTCCAGCGATCGCTCGACAACGCCAGCGCGTTCGCCCGCCCGATGCAGGAACTCGTCACCGAGTACTGCTGGGGCGCGGTGTGGGCACGGCCCGGACTTGAGCGGCGCACTCGCTCGCTGGTCAACCTCGGCATGCTCACCGCGCTCAACCGCCCCCATGAGCTCGGCGTCCACGTCCGCGGCGCGCTCAACAACGGTGTGACCCCCGAGGAGATCCGCGAGGTGCTCCTCCAGGCCGCGATCTACTGCGGTGTGCCGGCCGGCATGGAGGCCTTTCGCGTCGCCGAAGAGGCGCTCAGCGCGCAGGGGGTCGATCTGGAGGCGATCGAGTGAGCTCGGGCGCACGGTCCCCGGTCGGGTTCGTGGGATTGGGCGCGATGGGCGGGCGGATGGCGGCGCGGCTGCTGAGCGCCGGCCACGCCCTGGTCGTCTGCGACCCCGACCCGGCGGCGCGCGATGCCGTGGGCAAGGCGGGCGCGACCGTCGTGCAGACCCCGCGCGAGGTCGCCGATGCCGCGCCCGTCGTGATGGTCAGCCTCCCCCGGCCCGAGGTCGTGCAGGAGGTCGCGCTGGGGCCCGACAGCTTGGCCGGCGGCTCCGCGATTCAGGTCTACGTCGACCTCTCGACGACCGGCGTGGCGACTGCGCAGACCGTGTCAGACGGTTTGGCGGCCCACGACGTAGCCGCTGTCGACGCGCCGGTGAGCGGCGGCCCCGCGGGCGCGGAGGCCGGCCGGCTGACCGTGATGGCCTCGGGGCCCGACGCCGCCCTCGATCGCGTCCGGCCGCTCCTCGACGCCTTCGCCGGCAACGTGTTCGTGGTGGGCGACCAGGCGGGGCAGGGCCAGGCGGCCAAGGTGATCAACAACCTCATGTCGGCGTGCTCGATCGCCGTCACCGCCGAGGCGATGGTCCTGGGCGCGCGCGCCGGCCTTGACCCGGCGACGCTGCTCGACGTCATCCACGTCTCCAGCGGCGCCAACAACGCGGCCTCGGACAAGTTCCCCAAGCAGGTGCTCACGCGGGCCTTTGCCCACGGCTTCCGGCTCGACCTCATGGCCAAAGACGTGCACCTGGCCATGGACGAGGCGCGCCGCCGCGGGGTTCCGATGGTGCTGGGCTCCACCGTGGAGGGGCTCTGGGGCCTGGCCGACGCCACCGGCGAGGACGGCCGCGACTGCACGGAGATCGTCCGCATGTTCGAGGCCTGGGGCGGCGCGGAGATCGTGCCGGGCTCGTGAGCGGCGGATGGACCCTCACGGCGCTGCGCTACGCGTCGCGGCCCACCAGCCGGGCCGACGTGTTCCTGCGCTACGCGGAGTACCGCGAGCCCGACGGCCCGCAGGAGATGACCTACTACCTGTGGGTCCTGCGCAACGGCGAGCGCACCATCGTGATCGACACCGGGTTCAGCGCGGCCGGCGGCGGGCGCCGTGGCCGCGAGTTCCTGGTGCAGCCTCTGACGGCGCTGGCGCGAATCGGGGTCAAGCCGGGCGCGGTCGACCTGTTGGTCGTCACACACCTGCACTACGACCACACCGGCCACCTCGACGCCTTCGCCTCAACGCCGACTGCGGTGAGCCGCAGCGAGGTCGAGTTCTGGAGCGGCCCACTGGCCACCCGCGCTCAGTTCGCTGCTCATGTGGAGCCTGGAGAGGTCCGGGCCCTGGCCGATCGCGCGGCTGCGGCCGGCGGCGAGGTAACGCTCATCGAGGGCGAGCACGAACTGGCGCCGGGCGTGGTCTCGATCGAGGTCGGCGGCCACTCGCCCGGCCAGACGATCCTCGCCGTCGAGGGGGAGAGCGGCCCCATCCTGCTCACCTCCGACGCCATGCACTTCTACGAGGAGGTCGAGCGCGACCGCCCCTGCGCCATCCTGCACGACCTCGCGCGTGTGTACGGGGCCTACGACACGATCCGCAAGCACGCCGGCCGGGGCGCCCGCGTGGTGGCCGGCCACGACCCCCTGGTGATGGACCGCTTTCCCCGCCTCGAGTCAGACCCCGAACTCGGCGTCCTCGTGGCCTGACCCCCGAATGGAGGACTGCCGATGACAGCGACCGTGACTCCCCCCGATGTCGGCTATTTCTTCCGCCCCACGGTCCTCGGGTCGGTGACCAACGACATGCGCGTGGCCCGCGAGGAGATCTTCGGGCCGGTCACGGTGCTGATCGGGTTCGACGACGAGGAGGAGGCGATCGCCCTGGCCAACGACACGCCCTACGGCCTCGCTGCCGCCGTGTGGACGCGCGACGTCAAGCGGGCCCACCGCGTCGCCCACGCGGTCCAGGCCGGGACGGTGTGGATCAACAACTACCGGGTGTGGAACTGGCTGATGCCCTTCGGCGGCTACAAGGAGTCGGGGTATGGCCGCGAGGGCGGCCTGGAGGTCATGCAGCACTACACGCAGACCAAGTCGGTGTGGGTCGACCTCCAGGAGGATCCGGCCGACTGGTTCGGTGACGCGTGATGAGCGGCGAGCCGCTGCGCGCCGGGATCATCGGCACCGGGAACATGGGCGGGCGGATGGGCCGCCGGGTGGTGGCCGCCGGCGATCCGATCATCGCCTTCGACGTCAATGACGAGACGCTCGCCGCGTGCGGGATCGAGGCGGCGCCGTCAGCCGCCGAGCTGGTGGCGGCGGTGGACGTGGTGCTGCTGTCGTTGCCCGACAGCTCGGTGATCGAGCGGGTCGTATTGGGGGAGGGAGGCGTGCTAGCGCACGCCCGGGTTGGGTTGGTGGTCGTCGATCTGTCCACGGCGGATCCCCGGTCGTCGGTCAGCGATCCATGACGCGCTGGCGGAGCGCGGGGTGGCGTTTCTGGACGCCGGGATCTCCGGCGGGGCGGCGGCGGCCGAGAAGGGGTCGCTCACGCTGATGGTGGGCGGCGACGCTGACGCACTGGCGCGGGTGACCCCAGTGCTCGAGCGGTTCGCGTCGAAGATCGTCCACATGGGCGCGCCCGGCAGCGGACACATCACCAAGGTCCTCAACAACTTCCTCAACGGGGTCGCGCTCGCGGCGACGTCAGAGGTGATGGTGGCCGGCCGCAAGGCCGGGCTCGATCTGGACCGCCTGCTGGAAGTGCTCAACGCGAGCTCCGGGGTCAACTTCGCCACCCAGAACCGCTTCCCCAAGATCATCCACGGCGACTACCTCGAGGGCGGGCTCACCGGCGAGCTCATGGCCAAGGACATCCGGCTCTACCTCAACTACATGGCGGCGATCGGCGTCCCGACCTTCAGCGGCCCCGCTTGCCTGGCCGCGTTCGAGCTCTCGAACTCCATGGGCTACCGCGACGTCATCTCCAACCGGGTCGTGGACGCGATCGGCGACCTCGCCGGCGGTGTCCGGCTCTACGACGACGAACAGGAGCAGTGAGATGAAGATCAGCCACGGGCACGCCGCCGGCCAGCCCACCAGCGAGGTGTCAGAGACCTTCACCGGCACCGTCCTGCGCGACCCGATCCTCTCGGGCGACGGCGCCCCCACCGTCAACTCGGTCACCTTCCCGCCCGGCGCCCGCACCAACTGGCACACCCACGAGCACGGTCAGTTGCTCATCGTCACCTCGGGCCGCGGGCGGGCGGGGAACCGCGACGGCGCGCGGGAGACGCTCGAGCCCGGCGACGTCGTCTGGTTCGCGCCCGGCGAGGATCACTGGCACGGCGCCGGCCCCGACACGGTGATGACCCACATCGCGATCTCGCTGGGCGTCACGTCCTGGGGCGACGCCGTCGCCGACGAGGACCGGGTCCGGTAGCGAGGGCGGCTGACGTGGGGTGAGGCCCCCATCGACGGCTGACGTGAGCGGGCGTAGGATCGGCCCACGACAACTCGAGGGGGATGAGTATGGCCGAGGTGGCAGGGCGGCGGATGACCGCAGAGATCGAAGGGGACTTCGTGGTGTTCCTGATCGGGGCGCGCGTGAGCAAGCTGCACCTGGCGGCCAGCCTCATGGACCTGGGCGGCCGGCGCGGGATGAAGCACATGCTCGACTATCTCGTCGCCCATCCGGAGAAGGGGTTGCTGGCCTATGAGATGGGCCTGCCCACGATCGTGCAGTACTGGCGGTCCTTCGAGCAGCTGGAGGCGTTCGCCAAGGACACGGACGATCCCCACCTGGACGTCTGGCGCCAGTACTGGCGGCGGGTGGGACGCAGCGCGCGCACCGGGATCTGGCACGAGACCTACCTCGTCAAGGCCGGCCAGTACGAGGCCGTCTACGGGAACATGCCGCCCCACGGTCTGGGCAAGGCCGGGCGGCTTATCCCGGTCGCCGAGGCCTCGAGCGCCCGCTCGCGGCTTGAGCCGACCGTCAGCGTCTGAGCCTCTGAGCGCCTGACCTCGCCCCGGCACGAGCCGGGCCGTGGCTCCGCCATGTCGGCGTGCGTCCAACTGCGTCTTTCCTGGCGGCAAAGTTCGTCGCCACAATTGACTTCGACGACGAATCCTGTAGCCTGCGCCCCGTTCTAGCCGCGAGGGACGGCAAGAACACCCGGGCATTATTCGATCACTGGCTCGAGGAGAGGATCAAACATGTCGGTCGATGTCGCGGCCGGGAGGCCAGACAGTCCCAGCCCGAGCAGCCCGCGTTTCGCGCGTGCGTCCTCGGGGCTCGTCCGTGAGCTCACCCTCGTCGATATCGCGTGGTACGGGATCTTTGCCACGGGTGGGCTCTTCGGCTACGTCTTTCTGTTCCCGACGCCGCAGTTCGTGTCGCCCGGGATCAGCATCCCGCTGATGCTCGTCGCCACGCTGCTGCTCGGCGTCGTCGTCTACTTCGTGTACGCAGCCCTCGGCTCGGCCATGCCGCGGGCCGGCGGCGACTACCTGTACGAGTCGCGCACCCTGCATCCATTGGTCGGCTTCACCGTGCCGTGGGCGTGCCAGCTCCTGTTCTGGTTGGCGTTCCCGGCATCCGGGGCCTATGTGGTGACCACCTTCGGGCTCGTGCCGATCTTCCAGGCGTTCGGCGCCACGGGAGTGGAGAACTGGCTGCTCACGGAGACGGGGACGTTCATCGTGTCCGCGGTCGTGGTGGTCCTGTGCTGGCTGCTCACCGTGTACGGCCTGCGGATCTACCGCCCAGTCCAGCGCTACATCCTGGTCCCGGCGATCGTGATCGCGACGCTGACGATCATCGGCGTCCTGGTGGTCAACCTCGGGACGAACTTCACGGCGAAGTTCAACGCGTTCCATGCCGGCACGGGAATCACCGCCGCCTCGGTCACCGCGGGCGCGGTCAAGCACGGGTGGCGCCCGCCGGGCTTTGACCTGGGCCACACGCTCGAGTGGGTGGCCGTCCTCGCCGCGTACGTGCCGTACACGATGTACTCGGCCCAGGGGCTTCTGGGCGAGGTCAAGCACGCCAACAGCCTGCGCCGCCTGTTCACGGCGTTCTTCGTCCCCGGGGCGATCGTCGCCCTGGTGATGCTGGCGTTGCCGTTCGCACTGCTGACCTCGATCGTCGGCGGCCGGTTCATGGACCAGTACGCCTACGCGATCGGCTCCGGGGCGATCACGCCGAACTACTCGCCGAACTTCAGCGTCTTTCTGTCGATCCTGTCCCAGAGCAAGATCATCACTCTCCTGATCGGGATCGGGTTCATCGCCGGCGGCTTCGGCATCGCCAACGTGGTGTTCGCCAACTCGTCACGAGTGATGATGGCCATGGGGCTCGACGGCTCGCTGCCCAAGCTGTTCTCCGATGTGTCGCCCCGCTTCCACAGCCCGATCAAGGCGACGACGCTCTGGAGCTTCCTCGCGCTCGTCGTGGCGGCGGTCTTCGCCTACAAACCGTCGTGGGAGACGACGATCCTCATCGGCGGCGCGATCACCAGCGTGCTCGTCGTCGGGGTCACGTCCTTGGGCGGGGCGCTGTTCCCATTCCGCTCCCGGCAGATCTACGACGAGTCACCCGCGGCGAGCTACCGGCTGGGGTCAGTCCCCCTGGTGACCATCGCCGGTGTCGTCGGCGCGCTGTGTGTCGGCGCGCTCATCTACCTGGCGCTGACGGTCACTGCGCTGGGCATCACCTCGCCGGGCTCGCGGATCGCGATCGCGGCCGCGTTCGCCAGCGGCGTCGCGGTGTACGCCGGCGGCCGGCTCTACCAACGATCGCGCGGGGTCGACACGTCGCTCGCCTATCGCTACGTACCGCCGGAGTAACTGCGCACGGATGTGCCACCGCTGACGCAAACCAACTGAAAAGAAAGGACACCAATACCCATGGCCACAGAAGTGCAGGCCAACGATCACTACGTGACCTTCGGTCGGCGTGAGGGAGACGAGGACTTCCCCAACAGCCTGATCTCGGGGATCTCCACCTTCCTCGGCGCCCAGGTGCTGCCGCCGGTACGCGAGCGCCTCGCCGAGGCCGAGGTCAAGGCGGCCGTCCTGGGCCTGCCCTGGGAGGGGACCAACACCTGCCGCCCGGGCGCGAGCTATGGCCCGCGGTCGATCCGCCGTGCCACCGAGCACTACCTCAGCTACCACGGGGAGTTCCAGGTCGACCTGTTCGATGCGCTGCACCTGACTGACTGCGGCGATGTCTCGATCGTGCCCGGCAACGCACAACGCACCTTCGAGCGCACGGAGCGGTGCATCACGGAGATCGTCGAGGCGGGCGCGTTCCCGATCATCTTCGGCGGCGATGACTCCTGCCCCATCCCCGTGACCAGCGCCATGTCCAAGCTCATCAACGGGCGCATGGGCTACATCCAGATGGACTCGCACATGGACACGGCGGAGGACGTCGCCGGCGAGCGCCTCAACCATGCCTGTCCGGTCAGCCGCACCGCGGAGCTGCCCAACGTCGATCCGCACAACATCGCCCTGGTTGGGATCAACGGACCGCTGAACCCGCGGGTGGAGCGTGAGTACGTCGACCGGACCGGGATCCAGATGATCACCATCTGGGACATCGACGAGTGGGGGATCGACAAGACCATCGATCGCATCCTCGACATCGCTTGGAAGGACACCGATGGCGTGGTCCTGCACACCGACCTCGACGTCCTGGACCAGGGCTTCACCACGGGGGTCACGACGCCCGAGACCGGCGGCCTCACCCCGCGTGAGGTGATCAAGATGATCCGCGCCTTCGTGCGCAGGGGCGTTGACGCCTACGTGATCACCGAGTGCTCCTCGGTCTATGACCCCGCCAACAAGGCGGCGCGCGTGGCGACCCGCCTGGCGCTCGACGCCCTGGGCATCCGGGCCAACCCGGACGGCACGGGCAGGGTCTGAGGCCGGCCCGGCTCGATGCGCTTCTCACGTCGAGGTAACGGACGGGGCGGGCGCGACCGCGTCCGTGTCATCTTCGCCACTGACCTGCACGGTTCGGAGGCGGTGTTCCGGAAGTTCCTGAACGCCGTGACCGTGTACGAGGCGACGGTGGCGATCCTCGGTGGTGATCTGACGGGGAAGCGCATCGTCCCGGTGGTCGAGGACCCGGAGGGCTCATTCGCCGCCGAGTTCAACGGGCGAGAGCTCCGCGCCAGCGATGACGCGGAGCTCGACGTCCTGCGCCGCCGGATCCGTGACGCCGGCCAGTACCCGGTCACGGTCAGCGCGGCGCAGTACCAGGAACTGCTCACCGATGACGATGCGCTTGACCGGGCGTTTGTCGACGCGTGTCTGTCACAGGTGCAGGACTGGATGACACGGGCGGCCGAGCGGCTGGAGCCGCTGGGCGTGCCCCTGTATGTGACCGGCGGCAACGACGACTACCTCGAGATCGAGCCGGTCCTGGAGCAGGCGCCGTACGTGGTCAACGCGGAAGGCCGGGTTGTCACCCTCACCGAGGGCGTGGACATGATCTCGACCGGGTACGGCAACCCGACGCCGTGGAAGTGTCCGCGCGACGTCACCGAGGACGAGCTGGCCTCGCGCATCGAGGCGATGGCGATCCAGCTGACCGACCAGCGCCACGCCGTGTTCAACCTGCATGTCCCGCCCTACGGCTCAGGTCTTGACCTCTGCCCGCGGCTGGACACGTCCACCGATCCGCCGCGTCCCATCGTGGGGGAGACCGGGCCCGCCGGCTCCAGTGCCGTCCGCGAGGCGCTGGCTCGGTTTCACCCGATGCTGTCACTGCATGGGCACATCCACGAGAGCCCGGGGATCCGCGACCTCGCAGGGACGACGGCCGTCAATCCCGGGAGCGAGTACGGGGAGGGCGTGCTGCACTCCGCGATCATCGACCTGTCTGACGCAGCCGTGCTCTCAAGCCAGTTGCTGACCGCCTGACGATGCCGGATTTCGACACCGCCGCTGCGCATAATGGTCGGATAGTCCTCACCGGTCACGACCACTTGATCTTTGCCGAGCTCCAGCGCGACGGCCGGCTTCCATTCACCGCTCTCGGCGCCCGCATCGGTCTTTCGGAGGCGCAGGTGCGGCGCAGGGTCAAGTGGCTCACCGAGGCCGATGCCTTCGCGGTGACCGCGGTCGCTCACCCCAGCGTGCTGGGCCTGGGGTGCATGGCGTGGATCGGACTGGAGGTCCGGCCCGGCGACGTCGAGGAGGTCGCCAACACCCTCGTCAACACCTCCGGCGTCGACTATGTCGTGATCAGCTCCGGCCGCTTCAACGTCATGTGCGAGGTCGCGTGCGCGGACGCCGCCGCCCTTGACCCGATCGTGCTCGAGATGAGGCGCATCGACGGCGTGGAGCGCACCGAGACCTTCGTATACCTCGCGCTGCGCCACCAGAAGTTCCAGTGGCTGCCGTCGCGACAGGGGGATGGGGCGGCGGCGCTGGTGACCGGTGTGACGGAGAGCAGTCGCCAGCTCGATCCACTCGATATCGCGATCGTCCGCGAACTCGAGCGCGACGGGCGGGCGTCGTTTCGCGACATCGCGCGCGAGCTCGGGGTCTCCGAGCGCGCCGTGTCGGGCCGCTTCACGCAGCTCGTCGACGACGGCGCGTTGAAGGTGATCGCCGTCGGCAACCCGTTGAACCTCGGCTTCGGTGCGATGACGTGGCTGGGGATCACTCTGCGCAGCGGCGCTGAGCACGACGAGGTTTGTGCCCAGCTGGCCTCGGTCCAGGCCATCGACTACGTCGTCGTCCCGTCGGGCCGGTACGACGTGATGGCGGAGATCGTGTGCCGGGATCGTGCCGAACTGCTGGAGGTTCTCACGCGCGAGATCGGGGCGATCGACGGCATCGCGCGCACGGAGTCGTTCTTGTATCTGCGCCTTCTCTACCGCAGCACCGCCGGGGCGTGGGGAGTCGGGCGATCCCTCGCTCGCGCAAAGGAGGGAGTGACATGAGCACCGCAACTTTGGCGGCAGATCCTCGAAGCGAGGCGACACGGATCGTCGAGCTCGCCTCGGGCCGTGGCGTCCCTGTACGCGTCATGGGTGGCGTGGCGGTGGGCCTGTGCTGTCCCTCCGCGCAGAGCCCGCCGCTTGCCCGCCCCTACCGCGACATCGACTTCGCCGGGCGCTCGGACCAGGGGCGGCAGATCACCGCCGTGTTCGAGTCCGCCGGCTACGAGGCGGACGCCGAGTTCAATGCGCTCCACGGCCGCCATCGGATGTTCTTCTGGGATCCGGTCAACGGGCGGGAGGCCGACGTCTTCCTGGACCGCTTCGACATGTGCCACACCTTCGACTTCCGCAAGCGGCTCGAGCTCACGTCCCCGACGCTCCCCGTGGCCGACCTGCTCCTGTTCAAGCTCCAGGTCATGGAGACCAACGAGAAGGACTGCCAGGACGCGGTGGCCCTGCTCGCCGACCAGTCGCTCGCGTCCGACGGCCTTGACCCGCCCGGCATCGCCCGCTTTCTCGCTGCCGACTGGGGCTGGTGGCGTACCGTCACGCTCGTCCTGGACCGCGTGGAGAGCTACGCCCAGGGCCTCGCCGGATTTGCGAAGGCCAGCCGCGTCATGGAGAACATCGGCGCCCTGCGGGCGGCCATTGACGCCGAGCCCAAGTCGACGCGGTGGCGGATGCGCGCTCGCGTGGGCGAGAAGAAGCGCTGGTACGAGACGCCCGAGGACGCCCATGGCCCTGTCGTCGAGCGCTGAGCGGCCAGGGTGCTGACCCCTGACCCCGGCTACGTCCGCGACGGAGCCTCTGAGAGGCGGATCGGGGTGTTCTGCCCGGCGGCCAGCCACCAGTCCCCGCCGCGGCGCACCAGCACGTAGAGCGCCATCTCGGAGAACCCTCCGTCGTCGGCGTCGCCTTCGGCCGCGGGCGTGCCGTCGGCAGTGAGCGCGACGCGGCGCACGTGGGCCACGGCCACACCGGGGGCCGGCGCCAGGACCTGGACGACCTCGTAGCGCGAGGCGGGCCCCCCGACTCCGCGCTCCTTGAGGCGGACATGGATCGCGTGCAGGTCGTCGTACCCGGTGACGGTGGCGCCGAACGGGCTGCCCCAGATGAGGTCCGCCGCGAAGAGGCGGTTGGAGATGTCGGCGTCCTGGCGGTCATAGCCCTCCTGAAGCTCGGCCACGAGTCGCTGCACGGCGGCCTGCGCCACGTCGGCTTGGCGGCCGGTCGCGCCGAGTGTCGGGCGTTCGCCGTCAGCCCGCGCAGCGTCGTCAGGGCCGAGGTCCTCGGTGTACATGCCGTCGTGGCCGGGGCGGATGTTCCAGCTCACCAGGCGGCGTGGGTGGATGCGGATGATGTGGGCGCTCACTCCGCCCGGCGTCGCACGCTCGGAGTCGACGGCGTGCTCGGCGCGGCCGCGCAGCTCGACGAACCGGACGCCCTCGGCGCCCTCGCCGACGATGTCGTCGACCACGAAGGCCACCTCGGGGTTCACGGCCGCGTTGCGGTACTTCGCCGAGCGTTCCATGTCGAAGCCCGCGATGTCGATCGTGCCGAGTGCCGGGTTGTAGCGGTAGCCGACCGGCTTGTTCTGCGGGGTGCCGTTGGGCGCGACCGTGGCCAGGCGCCCGTGGCTGTGGGTCGTCAGGTACTCGATGTGGTGTGAGTCGATGGCCATCATCGGTCCACCTCCCAAGATAGGGTGCACCCTAACAATAGAGCACACCCTAATCTTCTGGTACCGTGACCGGCGATGTCCAGCATCGGACTGCGGGCGCGCCGCAAGCAGGCAAATCGGGAGCTCATCGCCGCGACGGCCGCGCGACTGTTCGCCGAGCGGGGCTATGAGAAGGTGGCGGTGATCGACGTCGCCCGCGCGGCGGACGTCTCAGAGCAGACCGTCTACAACCACTTTCCGACCAAGCAGGACCTCGTCCTCGACCGCGACGAGGAGCTGCGCGACCGCCTCGTCGACCGCATCCGCAGCCATCCCGCAGGGACGAGCCCCGCCGCCGCCATCGGTCCCGAAGCGCTGGCATGGGTGGACGCGGTGGCCACGATGTCTCGCGATCAGATCCGCGGCGGCCTGGGCTATCTCGCTGTCAACAGCCCGGCGGTGCGCCGTCTCTCACTCGCCATGACCGACCGCCACGCCGACGCCCTCGCGGCCACGCTGAGCGACACCTTCCCGGAGCCCGCCGTGGCCAAGCTGCACGCCATCGCCCTGGCCTGGGTCTTTCAGACGATCACCGACGAGACCGGGCGGCGCGCCCACCGGGGTCACTCGCCGGCCCGGATCGCCCGCGAACTGCGGCCCGTCATCACCAGGATGATCGACGAGCTCGACCGGTGGGCGCTCGAGATCGTCAGCTCACCGCCACCGCGTTGAACTGCTCGGCGATGCCGGGGTAGATGACGTTCGCGCAGCCTTCAGTTAGGACGCGCGGGGCCGGGTAACTCGGGTTCAGAACGCCGACCCGAACCGCAAGGAGCCCGGATGCCCGAGTCAGACACCTACAGGATCATCGAGATCGCCGGCACATCGCCCGACGGGGTCACCGAGGCGATGAGCTCCGGCGTCGCCCGGGCCGCCAAGACGCTGCGCGGCCTGGACTGGGTCGAGGTGCGCAGCATCCGCGGCCATGTCGAGGGCGACAAGATCGCGCACTTCCAGGTCGAGATGCGGGTCGGCTTCAAGCTCGAGGAGCAGTAGAGCCGGGGGCCGCGGTCACGCGTGCGCGGTGACGACGTGGGCCTCCTGGGGAAACTCCAGCGCCCCGTCGACCTCGTAGCGCCGCAGTGCCTCCACCACCGATGCGGTGATCCGCTCGGTCGTGCGCGGCCGCGCGAGCTGCTCGGCCAGGAGGCTGGCCAGCGGCGTCGCCGTCAGCTGAATCTGCACCCACTCCGCCGTTGAGGCGAAGCGCACGAGCTTCGTCTCGGTGGTGATCACCACGTCGTGGAACCCGGCACCGGTGACGAGCCTCTCAACCAAAGTGGCGTAGGCCAGCACGTGCTCGGCGCGCTTGGTCTGCGACGCGCCCGTGCCCAGGTGGTGATCGAGCGCCTGGGCCAGCGCGAGCGTGCCCGGGTTGTCCTCGATGGGCCCGTACACGCTCAGGCCCAAATGCCCGCCATCGGCCAGGACGCGGCGCATCTGCGCCAGCGCCGCCGCCCGATTGGGGAAGAACTGCAGCCCGAGCTGGCACAGCACGACGTCGAAGGACGCGTCGTCGAAGGGCAGGGTGAGCGCGCTGCCGCGGACGAACTGCACGTCGGGGCTCTTGACCCGTGCCACGTCGAGCATCGCCGGGTTGATGTCCAGTCCCGTGACGCTCCCCTCAGACCCCACGCGCTCAAGCGCCACGCGAGTGACCACGCCGGTGCCGCAGGCGACGTCGAGCACGCGATCGCCGGGCCGAACACCGGTGCGCTCCACCAGATCCGCGGCCCACAGGGCGGTCACCGCGGGCACGAGGTGGCGCTCGTAGAGCTCGGCCTCGCGACCCTGGACCTGCCAGTGCTCGGCGGCCGACATCGCGCTCACACCTCCGCGGCCAGCATCTGTAGGTTCTGGCGCAGCCAGCGGTGGGCCGGGTCGTCGTCGTAGTCCTCACACCACCACAGCGCTTCGACGATCGCCTCCGAGGCGCCCGGCATCGGCATGATGCGCAGGTCCAGCGGCTCCGCGAGCTTCGCGGCCAGGCGGGCCTGCATCAGGGCCACGCGGTCAGTGCCAGTGATGAGGAACGGCACGGCCTGATAGCTCTCGACCCGCACCGAGACGTGGGGCTGGATCCCGAGGATGGCCAGCTGGGCCAGGAGCGGGGCCGACGAGGTGCGCCCGCGGTCGGGCACGAACGGCGCCACCCAGTTCATCCGCGCGAGATCGGCCACGCTCGGCGTACCGCCGTTCAGCGCGGTGTTGCCCTTCCAGCAGACGCACACCCAGCGGTCGCGAAACAGCTCGGCCGAGCGCACGTGCGGGACCATGAGCGCGGTCAGGGGAGGGGAGACGATCCCGTCGATGCGGCGGATGAGCTCCTCGGCTTCGCCGGCCAGCGGCCCGCGCACCAGCAGGATGTGCAGCCGCACGTTGGGCGCCTCGCGCTCGACGAGCGCCGAGAGCCGGTCACCGATGACGGCCAGGGTGTAGTCGGCCATCAGCAGCGTGAACTCGCGGTTGGAGGTCAGCGGGTCAAATTCGGTCTCGGCGGCGAAGACGCGCTCGGCCGCGGCGCACGCCGCCTCGACGTGCTCGGCCAGCTGGGCCGCCAGCGGCGAGAGCAGGTAGTCCCCGCCGCGGCGTACCAGCAGCTCGTCGTCGAAGTGGCGGCGCAGCCGGGCCAGGGCTGCGCTCGCCGCCGGTTGGGTCACCGCCACGCGCTCGGCGGCGCGGGTGACATTGCGCTCGCGGATGAGCTCGCGCAGGATGACGAGCAGGTTGAGGTCCAACTTGGCCAGCTGCGCCACGGGGCGCGTGACCTTGGCTTCGCTCGTCCGCGGCACGGGCGAAGCCTACCCGCACGCCTCAGCCCGGACGCACACCCACACCTGCCGCCTGGCCGGTGCGCACGCGCCCGACCCCGGCCATGCCGCGGGCCAGTTCCGCGCCCGGCTCCTCGAGGCTGCGGTCGCGGTCGCGGCCGCGCGCGCCCAGCAGCGGCGCGTTAAGCGTCTCGGGACCGAAATGCGCAGCCAGGAACACCAGCACCCCGCCGAGCGGGATCAGGAACAACGCCGTGTAGGCATAGGGCACGATGTGGTTCAGCCCCTTGACCCACACGGTGTAGAGCCCGGGCAGGATGAGGCCGAAGGTGTAGGCGGTGCTGTAGCCGGCGGCGCGGACATTGGTACCGAAGCGCTCGTTGAGGTAGACGACGAACACGCCGAGGGGCGCGTTGGTGACGAAGCTCGCGATCCCGGCCATCAGGGCGATCAGGCCGAAGCTCGCGCCGGCCTCGGCGAAGTGGATCATGAACACCCAGGCCGCCGAGCCGATCGTCACCACCGAGACCGCCATCCACTGCAGCACCGTCCGGCGCCCGACGCGTTGACTGAGCGCCCCGTAGGCCACCATGCCGCACGCGGTGATCAGGCTGGAGATGACCTCGAACCAGCTCACGTCGGTGGGGCTCTGGTGCAGCACGGTGATGAGCAGCACCGGCAAAAACGAGACGGTCATCTGCGAGGCGAACCACATCCCGGTCATGAGCACCGCGGACTGGGTCAGGCGGGCGCGGTCCTCCTGGCCGGTGAGCAACTGAGCCAGCGGCATCTTCTTTTCGCGACGCGAGCGTGCGGACTCCTCGTCGTCGAGCTCGGGCACGAGCCGGTGGAAGTAAACGAGGTAGAGGATCCCCATGATCGTCCCCACGAAGAACGGGATGCGCCAGCCCCAGACCTCGAAGGAGTGCGGCGCCATGTGATTGAGCGCCAGCAGCTGGATGAGGCTGATGAAGACCAGGGCCAGGCCGGCGCCGGTGACGACCAGTCCACCGACGAGACCGCGCCAGCGCCGCGGCGCGCGCTCGATCGCCAGCGGGACCGGTCCGGCATAGCCGCCGCCCAGGAAGACGCCGCCGAGCAGGCGCAACACGATGAGCGCGATGATCGAGCCATAGCCCCAGGAGCCGTAGCCGGGCAGGCAGCCCATCAGCGTCACCATCACCGTGAAGCCCGCGCCGGTGATCAGCGCGACGCGCTTACGTCCGATCCGGTCTGAGAGATTGCCGAAGATGGGCCCGCCGATCGGACGGCCCAGCAGGGTCACCGTGAACACGAGGGTGTTCAGCGTCGCCCGCGTCGTGTCGGACATGTTGGCCGGCTCGAAGTACCCCAGGGCGGCTGGGAGCACCAGCGCCGGCAGGTAGATGTCATAGCTGTCAAGGAACAGCGTGATGACACCGCCGAGGATCGACCGGCGGGCAGTCGGGGTCAGGCGCTCGGGCGCCGCCACTGCAGTGGCCGTGGACATCTCTCTCCCTCCGTCATGGGGTCGGTGACGCGACACCTGGAAGGCCGCGCACCATCGTGCCCTCGCAGCAGACGAGGTCCACGATCGCCGGACCCTAACACCGGCCCGCGCCTCAGAGAAATGGATTCTTTGTCTAGTGCCTATAAACGACATTGATACCGCCACCCGCCCAAAACGGGTAGTAACCAACTGGTCTTGCGCGTTGACATCAACCAGCGCTACGGTGGATAACGAGCACAGTGACAACAAACGGCACTGATGAGTGAGGAGGTCGGCAGGTGAGAGTGGTGGTGGCCCCGGTGAACGAGTTCCCCCCCGGGGAGCGACGGATCGTCCAGGCGGGCAGCCGATCGATCGGCGTCTTTCGCGTGGGCGACCGCTTCTACGGGATCCGCAACCGCTGCCCGCACCAGGGCGGGCCGCTGTGCCGCGGGCACCTGCTCGACGACGCGGTCGCCGACGCGCCGGGCCGGCCGCGCATCTCGGAGAACCCGACCCGCGTCGCCTGCCCCTGGCACGGCTGGGAGTACGACCTGGAGACCGGTCAGTCCTTCATGGGCGCCGGCCAGGCGGGCGTGCGCAGCTACGGCGTCGCCGTCCAGGCGGGCGGTCCGCTGCTGGCCGAGATCGAGGCCGCGCAGGCCGGCCAGGCCGGCGAAGCCGGGGAGGCCCAGCTGCGGCGCGGCCCCTACGTGGCGGAGACCTTCGAGGTGCATGTGCAAGACGACTACGTGGTGCTGGAGGTGTGAGGAGATGAGAAGCCCTGACGCGATGAAGCTGATCGATTGCGACGTTCACGCCCAGGCCACCGAGCCGATGCTGGCGGAGCATCTTGGACCGTGGGCCCGCTCCCAGCTCGAGCGCTACGGCCGGCGCACGCCGCGGACCACCGACTGGTACCCGCGTGCGCGCAACGGCGGGATGCGGGTCGACGCCTGGCCCGACAAGCCCGGCCACATCTGGGGCTCTGACCCTGAGATGCTGCGCGAGCAGCTGCTGGACGAGTACGACATCGACTACGCGATCCTTGAGGTCCTCTCAGGCCAGGACTGCTACGACCATCCGGACTTCGCGCTCGAGTGGAACCACGCCATCAATGAGTGGCAGGCCGAGACATGGCTGGAGTTCGACCCGCGGCTGCGGGGCACCATCGCCGTGGCGCACGAGTATCCGGAGCTCGCCGTCGCGGAGATCGAGAAGCGCGCCGACGATGAGCGCTTCGTGGCCGTGCTGCTGCCGGCCAGCGCCGCCGAGCCGCTGGGCGCGCCCAAGTACTGGCCGATCTACCGCGCCGCCACCGAGTGCGGGCGCCCGGTGGTCGTCCACACCGGCGGCTACGTCGATCACCGTGGGGCCGGCTACCCCTCGTTCTACCTGGACTACCACGTGGGCAACGGGATCGTCACCCAGGGCCAGCTCCTCAGCATGGTCGCGGGCGGGCTGTTTGAGGAGGTCCCGGGCGTGCGCGTGGTCCTCACCGAGTCGGGCGTTGCCTGGGTGACGGCGCTGCGCTGGTCGCTGGACGCCGCGTGGGAGCTGATGCGCGCCGACCACCCGCGGCTCACGCGCCGCCCCTCGGAGTACATCGACGAGCATCTGTGGTTCACCACGCAGCCGATCGAGGAGCCCGCGGACCCGCAGCATCTGCTCTACGCGATCGATCAGGCCCACCTGCGCGACAAGCTGCTGTTCGCCACCGACTATCCGCACTGGGACTTCGACTCGCCCACCCAGGCGCTGCCGCGAGTCATCGACAAGGAACTGCGCCACAAGATCCTGTGCGGCAACGCCGCCGATCTATACGGCTTCTCGAGCAACCGCTCCGCGGCGACGAACGTCGGAGCCGCCGCGGCCGGAGCCCGGGCGTCATGAGCGCGCCCACCTATCAGCCCGGGGCGGTCGACTGCGACGTCCACGTCGCCCCTGCGGCCTACGACGACCTGCTCCCCTACCTGTCGGACTATTGGCGCCAGTACATCTCCGAGGCGGCGGTCCGCCTGACCGGGGTGAGCCACGCCTACCCGCCGGGCGCTCCCGTGACGGCGACCACGGAGGCGCGCGAGAAGGGGTGGGCCAGCCCGCCGAGCACCTATGAGCAGCTGGCCGAGCGCTACCTCGATGTCGCCCAGCCCGCTCACGCGATCCTCAACTGCGTTGCCGGCTTTGACACCCACCGCAACCCCTACTTCTCCGCGGCGGTGGCCGGCGCGCTCAACGACTGGGTGCGCGACACGTTCCTGGAGCACGACGATCGGCTGCGGGCAAGCCTGTCGGTCTCGCCCGTGTCCCCCGACGACGCCACCGCTGAGATCGAGCGCGTGGGCGACGACCCCCGCTTCGTGCAGGTCCTGCTGCCGGTGCGCTCAGACGTCCCGTGGGGCCACAAGAACAACCACGCGATGTTCGAGGCCGCGCGCCAGCGCTCCCTGCAGGTGGCGCTGCACGCGTGGGGCAGGGCCGGCAAGTCGCTCAGCCCCAGCGGGTTCACCACCACCTACCTCGAGGACTACCTGGCCAACCAGCCCATCGCCCAGGCGCAGATGCTGAGCTTCGTCTCCGAGGGCGTGTTCGAGCGCTTCCCGGATCTGCGCGTGATGGTGACCGAGTGCGGGTTTGCGTGGTTGCCGACGCTTTTGTGGCGATTTGACAAGGATTGGAAGGGTGTGTGGCGTGAGGTGCCGTGGGTCAAGGACCTGCCCTCGGAGTACGTCAACCGCCACTTCTGTCTCACCACGGCGCCCGCCCACCTGCCGCCCGATGAGACCGGGCGCGCCCAGCTGCTCGAGATGCTGGGGGGCTCGGCGATGCTCGCCTATGCCAGCGACTTTCCCCATGATCACGGGGACAGCATCGTGCCGCTGCTGGACCGGCTCTCCGCCGAGGACCGCGCCGGCGTCACCCACAGCAGCGCCGCCGCGTTCTACGGCCTGGGTGCGGTTCGAACGTATACATCTACTTGACACCTCGGTTACCCGGTGTAAGCTGACTTGAGTCTGCAACTAAATGTCACCCGGCTGACGCAAGGGACCGCGGGTGACCATGTGAAGGATCAGGGCGAGCGGCGCTTGACACGAGCTGCGCTTGACCCATGCGAGGTAGGGTCATCCACACGTTCTGGGAGGAAACGTGCACTACGCCATGTCTGTTTGCCGTGCCGCAACGCCCCGCCGGATGCGGTCACGAATCCTGTCGCTGCTCGCCCTGGCCGTCCTGGCCGGCGCCGGCGTGACGCTGCTTGCCACCGGTCCCGCCACGGGTAAGGGGTCCAAGCCGGCCAGCGCGCCCGCGCGCGGCGGCGGCAAGTCGGCCACGCTCACGCTGCATCAGGCCTCCGCGCTCACCTTGGCGCTGTCGCCCGACGGCAAGACGATCTCGATGAACCTCCTGGGCAACCTGTGGACGCTGCCCACGTCGGGCGGGACGGCGACGCGGACCTCGAGCCTCATGCAGGACACCGCGTACCCGGATTGGTCGCCCGACGGCAAGACGATCGCCTTCCAGTCCTACGCGAGCGGGACCTTCCACATCTGGACGATGAACCCCGATGGCAGCAACGTGCGGCAGATCACCGACGGCTTCTACGACGACCGCGAGCCGCAGTACTCACCGGACGGGACGAAGATCGCGTTCTCCTCAGATCGGCCGCCGGCCGGCTCCCCCGCCGGGGTGGCGACGGGCTCCTACAACGTGTGGACGCTGACCCTGGCCACGGGCCAGCTGACCGAGGTCACCCACCTGTCCGGCGGGAACAACGACTACTACCCGACGTGGACGCGCGACGGCAAGTCGATCACCTACGTCGACACCAGCCACGCCATCGAGACCACCTCCGCCGACGGCACCGGCACGCCGACCACAAACGAGTCCGACCCCGCCAACACCTTCTACTCGCCCACGTGGTCGCCCGACGGCAAGAGCCTGGCCTACACCGAGCTCGACAACCAGGGCACGCTCACCCAGCTCTTCGTCAACGGCACGGCGGTCTCGGGCAACGAGGATGTCTTCGCCTTCCCGGCGCGGTGGGCGTCTGACGACAGCCTCATCTACGCGGCCAACGGCCAGATCCTGCAGCGCACCCTGTCGACGAACACCGTCAAGACGATCCCGTTCAGCGCCAAGGTGTCGTTCAACCGCGCCTCCTACCCGATGAAGCCCCATGACTTCAACGCGACGGCCAAGCAGCCGACCACCGGCATCCTCACCCCCGAGCTCTCCCCCGACGGGCGTCACGTGGCCTTCGTCGCGCTCAACCAGCTGTGGGAGATGCAGATCGGGCACAAGCCGGTCAAGCTGACCAACTCTCCGTGGGCCAAGGCCACTCCGGCCTGGTCGCCGGACGGCAGGTCGCTGGCCTACGCCTCGGACAAGGACGGCCCGATGGCGATCTACATCCGCAACATGAGCACCGGGGCGACCCGGCGGCTCACCGCGCCGTTCACCGGCGCGCAGGCCAAGCTGGCGTGGTCGCCCGACGGCAAGAAGATCGCGTTCGAGTCCGCGCTCGACAGTGAGGCGGGCAGCCAGGCGCTGTATGTGGCCGACGTGGACACTGGCCAGTTCCGCCAGGTCTTCGGGCCCGCCAACGCCAAGGGCGCCGACTACGAGATCGCCTTTGAGCCCGGCGCACCCTCCTGGGGCCCGGACAGCAACACCATCGCGCTGGCGGTGCAGCAGAGCTACTCCACGCGCTTCCGCGAGGGCGAGTCAGAGATCCTGACCGTCAACGCGACCACGGGCGAGACCCACGAGTACGACCCGTGGCCGTATGAGACGATCACCAACCGCGTCGAGGGCGACGGCCCGGTGTGGTCCCCGGACGGCAAGTTCATGGCCTACGTGCTCGACGACGTCCTATGGGCCCTGCCCGTAACGGCGACCGGCGCGCCCGCCGGCCCGCCCAAGCAGCTCACCAACGAGGTCGCCGACCAGCTCAGTTGGTCCGGTGACTCCCAGCACCTCCTCTACGACTCGGCCGGCACGCTGCGGATGGTCTCCGTCCACGGCGGGGCACCCACCACGGTTCCGGTGCGCCTGGACTGGCACCCGCAGGCGGCCCCGGCCGGTGAGAAGGTGATCCACGCCGGGACGGTGTGGACCGGGACGAGCGACACTGAGAAGCACAACGTCGACATCGTGGTCTTCGGCAACCACATCCAGAGCGTCGGCCCCGCCAAGCCGCGCTCGTCGTACCCCCACCACGTCCAGTACATCGACGCCTCGGGCGACACCGTGATGCCGGGCCTGTGGGACGCGCACTCGCACGAGAACATGGACCAGCCCTTCGCCGGCAACCGGCGTGACCGGCTGGAGCTTTCCATGGGCGTGACGAGCGAGATCTCGATGGGCGACGAGGCCTATCACTCGCTCGAGCAGGTGGAGTCCCAGCAATCCGGCGCCACGATGGGGCCGCGGTACTTCTGGGGCGCCGAGCCCGTCGACGGACGGCGCATCTTCTACAGCTGGATGCGCGCCGACCCGGACATGGCGGCGCTCACCCGCGACCTCGGGCGTCTGAAGAAGCTCGGGCCCGACATGCTCAAGACCTACGTGCGGCTGCCCAACAGCTACGAGAAGATCGCGATCAACGCCGGGCACCAGATGGGCGTCCCGTCGTTCTCGCACTACTTCTGGCCGGCGCTGGAGTTCGGGCAGGACGGCACGTCGCACTGGGCGACGCAGCGGCTGGGGTATCAGCTGGCGACCTCCAACAACTCGGTCGCCTACGACGACACCCTCGCGCTCTACGCCCAGTCGAACATGTCGATCACCAACACGCCGTTCTTCGGCGTCCAGTACCTGGAGAACACCAACGGCAAGCCGATCCTGTCCGACCCGCGGATGAAGACGCTGCTCAGCCCGTGGCAGTACGCCCTGGCCGAGCAGGAGTACTCCGCGCCGCCGCTGAGCGCCGCATCGCTGCAGTCCATCCGCGGCTGGTCGACGGCCGACGCCAAGATCGTGGCGGCGGGCGGCACCGTGCTGGGCGGCACCGACAACCCGATCGGTATCGGCAACTGGGGAACCCCGGTCGCGGCCAGCGTCATGGCCCATACCGGCCTGAGCAACTACCAGACGCTGCGGGCCTTCACCGTCGAGCCCGCGAAGGTGATGGGCGTGCTCAACCAGATCGGGACGATCCAGCCGGGCATGATCGCCGACATGGACATCATCAACGGCAACCCGCTCAAGGACATCGAGACGATCGCCAACGATGTCGACGTGATGCAGAACGGGCGCCTGTTCACCCAGAAGGATCTGCTGGGGCCGTACGCCAAGGTGCAGCTCAACTCGGCGCCGAGCTCTCAGACGCAGGTGTCGGCGGCGCTGGCCGAGGCGCAGACGCTCTCGCAGGGCAAGCACCAGTGGGCGACCGTGGCTCAGGTGGCCAAGCTGCAGCAGTTGAGCATCTACCTGTGTCACCCCGAGAGCGGTAGCGACCCGCTGGCGGCGAGCGCCGACACCGACGTGGCGACTCTGGGGGCACCCGAGTACTAACCCGCAAGTCCTCAGCCCGGGCGAGCCAGCCGCCCGCCCGGGCCGGGGTGTCGGACGCTCTCCGCGTTCACGCGCGCGCGAAGAAGGTGCGCGGGTTGATCTCCATCATCTGGGTGATCGCCTCGCGGCTGACGCCGTTCTCCTCTAGTGCCGGAAGGATCTCGCGCGAGATGAGCAGGTAGTCCGGCTTCTCCTCGGCGAAGAACGGGTTGTCGATCATGAAGTCGTAGAAGCACGCGGCATCGTGCCCCATGTGGATCCGGTCCGCGTAGCCCTCCCCGACGAGCGCGGTCAGGGTGCGGATCCGATCGGCTGTCGGGTTGAAGTGCTCGATGCCCCAACGGTCACAGCCCAGCCAGGCGCCGGTGTCGGCGATGGCGCGCAGGTAGTCCAGGTCGTTGCTGTCGCCGGCGTGGGCGATGACGATCCGCTGCGGGTCGACGCCGGCGTCCGTGAGCGCTTTGAGCGCCAGCGTGCCCGTCTGGGCCTCGGCATTGGTATGGACCATCACGGGCACGCCCGTCTGGATGGCCGTCTCGGCGATGACGCCGAGGATCCGCGGCACGTCGCCCGTGAGGCCATGGTGCTCGACCGCGCACTTGAGGAACGCCGCCTTGACGCCCGTCCCGTTGATCCCCTCGGTGATCTCGCGCACGAACAGGTCCACGATCACCTCGTCGGCCCGAAGGGCCAGGAAGTTGGGCATCTCCAAGAACGCATACACGCCAGAGGCGACGATGATGTTGAGGTCGACCTCGGCGTTGATCCGCTGGACGCGTTCGATGTTGCGGCCCAGGCCGAATGCGGTGGGCTCGACGATCGTGGTGATCCCACCCTCGCGCAGCCGGGTCAGCTTGGCGATCGCGTCGGCCACGCGCTCCTCCTCATCCCAGTAGCCCCCGCCGAACATGTTCCCGTAGGCGGTCATCGGCTCGGGCTGCATGACGAAGACGTGCTCGTGCATCAGCGTGGGGCCGAGCGCGTCGAGGTCGATGGGTCCCTTCACTGTCTCAACGGTGGGCACGAACCTTCTCCTCTCGCTTCAGGACCTCTGAGGGCGCGCAAGATGTATCAGGTCGCGCGCGGGTGGCAAGCTGTGGCCATGGCGCCCACGGACGCAGACCTGCTGGAGGGCCGCCTCGGCGATGACCCGGTGCTGGACCTGGCGCTGGCCACGGCGCTGCTCGAGCAGGTCGCCGCGGGTCAGCGCGGCCCGGTGATCCGGGTCTATGAGCCGGCGCCGACAGTGGCCTTTGGCCGCCGCGACAGCTTTCTCAGCGGATTCGTGCCCGCGGTCGAGGCGGCTACCCGCGCCGGCTTCACTCCCGCGATCCGCTCCGCCGGGGGACGGGCCGCCGCCTACCACGAGGAATGCCTGGTCATCGACGAGATCGTCCCCGCCCGCGACGCGATGGCCGACGTCGACGCGCGGTTTGCCGACGAGGCCGAGAGCCAGGCGCAGGCGCTGCGGGAGTTGGGCATCGACGCGCGCGTCGGCGAGGTCCCGGGCGAGTACTGCCCTGGGCGCTTCACCGTCAACGCCGGCGGCCAGACCAAGTTGATCGGCGCTGCCCAGCGGATCATCAGCGGCGCCTGGCTGTTCTCCAGCGTCGTCGTGGTGGGGGGCGCGCGGCTGGTGCGCGACGTGCTGGTGGACGTGTACGCGGCGCTCGGCCTGGAGTGGGACCCGGGCAGCGTGGGGGCGGTCGCCGACGAGGTCGAGGGCGCCACCGTGGCTCAGGTGCAGGCCGCCCTGCTCGGGCGCCTGGGCGAGCGCTATCGCCTGACCCCGTCGGTCATGGGAGAGGTCGAGCGCGCGGCGGCGCAGGAGCGCCTGGACCGCCACCAGCCGGTCCCCGGGTCGCGTAGGTCAGACGGCGACTAGGCCCGGCGGGTGACCGCGCGCGCTTCGGCGAGCGTCGGCTGCGCCGCGGTTCCCCCGGCGGCGCGCATCGACAGCGTGCCGCAGGCGCACGCGAAGGCGAGCGCCTCGGCCAGCGGCTGACCGCTGCGCAGGGCCCAGAGCAGTCCCGCGTCAAACGCATCCCCGGCGCCCACGGCGTCCACCGGGTCGACCACCCGCTCGGGCGCGGCGGCGCGCACGAGCGGTCCCTCGCCACCCGCCGGCGCCGCCACGGCCCCCGCGGCGCCGAGCTTGACCGCCACCAGAGGCCCGGCCTGCGCGAGCTTCGCCGCCGCGACCTCCGCGTCGGAGGCCCCGGCCAGCTGGCACGCCTCAGTCGCGTTGGGCAGCAGGATGTCGACCTCGCCCAGGAGCTCGAGCAGTCCGCCGTCCCACTGCTGTGCCGGGTCCCAGTTGGGATCCACCGAGGTGGTGGCGCCGTGCGCGCGCGCAGAGCGCAGCAGCGCGGCCAGCCCCGGGACCAGGGCCGTCTGTAGGAAGAACGATGCGACGTGGACGTGTCGCGCACGCGCCAGCAGTCCGGCATCCACGTGCTCGGCGGTCATCGCCGCGATCGCGCCCGGGAAGGTGAGGATCGCTCGGTCATCGGAACGGGCCAGGACGACCGTCAGCCCGGTGCGCAGCTCGCCGGAGACCGTCACCCCGCTCACGTCGACCCCGCGCTCGGACACTGCGCGCAGCATGAACTCGCCGAACTGGTCGCCGCCCACCAGCCCGGCCAGCGCGGTGCGCAGCCCCAGCCGTGCCGCGGCGCAGGCCATGATCGCGCCCGACCCGCCGATGGTCAGCTCGGCATTGTCGACAAGGGTCTCGGCCTGCCCGAAGGCCACGTCCATCGCGGCGTCGGACAGCACCAGGTCCGGGTTGACGTCGCCGAGGACCAGCAGGTCGAGGTCAGCCACGGCGGATGGCAAGCCCGGTCTGTGCGTCGAAGAGATGGACCTCCTCGGGCTCGACGCCGAGCTGGATGGTGCTGCCCTCGGCGGGGCGGTCGCGCGGGGGCAGGCAGGCCACGGCCTCAGCGCGGTGCCCGTTGTCGGTCGCGGCCACCAATGCGGCATCGCCCTCGTCCTGGGAGATCTCGGCCACCTCGGCGCCGACGAAGCCGTGGACGATGACCTCGTCGCCGAGCGGCTCGACGACGGCGACCTCGAAGCCCAGCGACGGCATCCCGTTGCGCGCGGGCTGCAGCGACTCGGGGCGCACGCCGACGAACACCTCGCCGTCCGCCACGCCCGGCGCCGGCACGACGAGGTCACCGGCCACCGCCGACCCGTCGCGCACCCGCCCGCGCAGCAGGTTCATCGCCGGACTGCCGATGAAGCCGGCGACGAACACGTTGGTCGGCTGGTCATAGACCTCCTGCGGCGCACCGAGCTGCTGGAGCTTGCCGTCCGAGATCACCGCGATGCGGTCGCCCAGCGTCATCGCCTCCACCTGGTCGTGCGTGACGTAGACCGTGGTGACGCCCAGACGCCCATGCAGCCGCTTCAGCGCGGCGCGCATCTGCACGCGGAGCTTGGCGTCGAGGTTGGACAGCGGCTCGTCGAGCAGGAACACCTCGGGCTCGCGCACCAGGGCGCGGCCCATGGCGACGCGCTGTCGCTGACCTCCGGAGAGTTGCCCCGGACGTCGTTTCAGAAGCTCCTCCAGACCCAGCATCTCGGCCACCTCGGAGACCCGGCGGGCGACCTCGCTCCGAGGCATGCGGCGCTGGCGCAGCGGATAGCCGAGGTTGCGCGCCACCGTCATGTGTGGGTACAGCGCATAGTTCTGAAAGACCATGGCGATGTCACGGTCGCGCGCGGAGACCTCGTTGACGATCTGGTCTCCGATCTGGATCGTCCCCGACGTCGGCGTCTCCAGGCCCGCGATCATCCTCAGCGCCGTCGTCTTGCCGCAGCCCGACGAGCCGACCAGGATCATGAACTCGCCGTCGGCGATCTCCAGTGACAGCTCGTCGACGGCCACCGCGCCGCCGGCAAAGCGCTTGGTCACGGCTTCCAGGATCACGCCCGGCATGCAGCCTCCTGATACGCGCAGACCGTCATTTGATCCCCGTGAACGCGACGGAGCGGATGAACCACCGCTGCGCGAGCAGGAATGCCGCCAGCATCGGGATCTGGCTCATCACCGTGCCGGCCATGAGCAGGTTCCACTGAGTGAAGTGCGCGCCCTGAAGCTGGGAGAGGCCGAGCTGGAGCGTGGCGTGGGCCTGGGAGTCGATGATGATCAGCGGCCACAGGAAGTCGTTCCAGGACCACATGAACTGGATGATCCCCAGCGTGGCCAGCGCCGGCAGCGACAGCGGCAGGACGATCTTGAACAGGATCCCCAGGCGCGAGGTGCCATCCATGCGGGCGGCCTCCTCGAGCTCGATGGGCAGCGTGCGGAAGAACTGGCGCAGCATGAAGATGCCGAACGCGCTGCACAGGTTGGGCACGATCAGCCCTCCGACGGTGTCCACCATGCCCAGCTGCTTGACGATGAGGAAGGTGGGGATGAGGATCACCTGGAACGGGATCATCAGCGTCGCCAGCAGCACGACGAACAGGACCTCGCGGCCGAAGAAGCGGATGCGCGCAAACGCGTAGGCGGCGAGGCTGCAGAAGAGCAGGTTGCCCGCCACCGTGGCCAGCGAGTAGATGAGGCTGTTGACGAAGAACTGGCCGAACGGGACCGCGTTCCACGCCGCCGAGTAGTTGGAGAAGTGCACCGACGACGGGATGAGCTGCGGCGGGAAGCTCGTCGCCTGCTGCCGCGTCTCCAGCGACACGATCACCATCCAGATGAGCGGCACGAGCATGATCGCGGCCACCGGCGCCAGGAACAGATGCCAGCCGCTGAACGGCAGCCGTCCACGTCGCCGCTGGGCCGGGGCATCGGGCAGGCGCGGGAAGCGCTCGGGAACGGGGATGGCGGGCTGGACGCTCACGTGCCTGCGCCTATGAGCTGTAGTAGACCCGCCGCCGCCCCACCCACAACTGGAGCAGGGTGACGATGAGGATGGCCACGAACAGGACGATGGCGATGGCGGCGCCGTACCCCCCGTTGAAGAACTGGAAGGCCTGCTGGTAGAGGTAGTAGACGATCACCGTGGTCGAGCCCAGCGGGCCGCCGCGCGTGGTGACGTAGATCTCGTCAAAGAGCTGCAGGGCGTTGATCGTCGACCACACGACGATGAACAGGGTGGCCGGCCCCAGCAGCGGCAGGACGATGCTGCGAAACGTCGCCCACCGGTTGGCGCCGTCCATCTCGGAGGCCTCGAGCAGGTCCTCCGGGATCCCCTGGAGTGCGGCCAGGTAGATGATCACGTCAAACCCCAGCCAGCTCCACACCGTGATGGCCACGATGCAGTAGAGCGCCTGGTTGGGGTCCTGGAGGAACTGCTGCTGGGGAATGCCCACCAGGTGCAGCACGTAGTTGACCAGCCCGAATGTCGGGTCCAGCAACCACAGGAAGATGATCCCTGTGGCCACCGTCGAGGTGACGAGCGGGACGAACACCGCCAGGCGGTAGAAGCGGATGCCCCGGATCTTGCGGTTGAGTGCCACCGCCAGGCCAAGCGCTCCCGCCACCGACACCGGGACGAAGATCACGGTGTAGACGACGGTGTGCCCGATGGCCGAGCGGAACGCAGCGTCCTTGCTCAGCGCGCGGTAGTTGGCCAGCCCGACGTAGTGCGCCGGGGCGATGAGGTTCGTGGACTGCAGGGAGAGCAGCAGCGACCAGCCGATGGGGATGATCGCGAACACGGCGATCAGGATCACGGCCGGCGCCACGAACGCCCAGCCCGCGAGATGGTCTGACCTGAGCAGCCGCTTGAGCAGGCTCGGGCGCCGGTGGACGGCGATCCCGGTCGCGGAGTGCGCGCTCATGCGCCTATCCGGGCGCCGCGAGGATGCCGTTGACCTGCTGTGCGGCCTGGTTCAGTGCGTCCTTGGGCGATGCCTTGTCCAGCAGCACCGACTGCACGGCCTGGCCGACGGCCGTGGAGATCTTCGGGTACTTCGTGCTCTGCGGGCGGGCCTGGGTCGCGTTGGTGAGGTTGGCCGCCCACACACCGATGCCCGGGTACTTCGCGACGTACTTCTTGTAGCCGGGCAGCTTGGAGACCGAGGCGCGGACCGGCAGGTCCCCGGTGAGCGTCACCCACTGCAGATCGATCGCCGGCGAGGTCAGCCATTTCACGAACGTCCAGGCGGCCTGCTCGCGCGCCTGCCCGTTGTTGAACATCACCCAGTTGTCAGGTCCGGAGATCGTCTGGTGATTCTGATCGGCGGGCAGGACGGTGACCCCGTAGTCCACCTTGGACGAGACGATCTGCGACAGATCCCAGGGTCCGGTCCACAGCATGCCGATGTGGCCATTGTTGAAGACGCTGAGGTAGTTGTCCGAGCCGTCGTCGAGGTAGATGGAGTGATGCTGGGTCAGCTGCTGGAGCAGCGTCATCGCCTTGACGCCCGCGGCGGAGTTGAAGCCGGCCTGCTTGCCGTCGGGGCTGAGGATCGAGCCGCCCGCCTGCCACAGCATCGCCCAGTAGCGCCACACCGTGTCCTCTGAGGCGTCGTTGACGTAGGCCCAGCCGAACTGCTTCTTGGCCGCGTCGGTCAGCTTGATGGCGGCGTTCTCGAAGTCGCTCCACGTCCAGGTCGCCGTGGGCAGCGGGATGCCCGCCTGCCTGAACAGCGTCTTGTTGTAGACCAGGGCGAGGTTGTCCACGAGCGCGGGAATCCCGATGATGCTGTTGCCGACGGTGGCCACCTTGCGCTCGGCCGGGAAGAAGTCGTTCCAGTTGAAGCTGGGATCCGCGTCGATGAACTTGTTGAGCCGCACCACTTGCGGGTTGGTGGCGATGTTGGGCGCCCAGGAGCCGTACAGGTAGGAGACGTCGGGCGGCTTGCCCCCGGCGATTGCGGCCAGCACCTTCTGCAGGGCGTAGTCGCTGTTGCCGTAGAACTGCGAGACGACGGTGATGTTGGGGTGGGTCTTGTTGAACTCGGCGACGAGCGTCTTGAAGCCGGCTGCCTCGACCTCCGTGTCCCCCTGCCACACCGTGATCGTGGTGTGGCCGTTCTTGGAGCCGCCGGCCGGCGCCGGGCCCTGTGAGCCGCCCGTGCTGGCACCGCCGCTGTTGCCGCTGCTCCCGCACGCGGCCAGGGCCAGCGTGAGGGCGATGAGAGGGAGGAGGATGAGGCGCTTCATCGTGTCCTTGCCTTCTGGGTTGGGGTCAGCCCAGCACGACTGACCGGGTGAGGTGCTGAGGATTGTCGGGGTCAAGGCTCTTGGCCTCGGCGAGCGCGACCGCGCCCCGCTGCAGCGCGACGAGCTCGGCCATCGGATCGAGCGTCCGCGCCACGACCGTCGCCCCGGTGGCGCGGACGTCGCGGACCAGGTCGGGGTCGGCCTCGCCGACGAACCACACGAGGGTGCCGGGACCGGCGACGCTGATGGGGCCGTGGCGGTACTCCATCGCCGGATAGGCCTCGGCCCATGCCTGGCCTGCCTCGCGGAACTTCAGCGCCGCCTCGGAGGCAAGGCCGACGGTCCAACCGTGGCCGAGGAAGACGAAGTGCTCGAACTCGGCCGGCTCGGCGGGCAACGGCTGCTCGAGCTGGATCTGGGCGTCTTGGATGGCGGCGGCGAGGTCGTCGCCAGTATGGGCGCGCAGCAGCGCCAGCGCGGTGGTGGCAAAGCGGGTCTGCACGATCGAGGTCTCATCGGCGAAGTCAAGGAGGATCGCGTCGCCGGCCGCCTGCACCACCGGGAGTTCCGGCGACGGCGGAGATGGCCAGTGACCGCGCGCCGTCGGGGAGGGCCTTCAGGCAGCGGACTACCTCGGTCGTGGTCCCCGAGCGCGAGATGGCGACCACCATGTCATAGCGGCGGCCGGCGGGCATCTCTGAGGCGACGAACGCGTCGGTCTCGCCGTGGCCGGCGCTCTCACGGGCGGCGGCGACGGCCTGGGCGATGAAGTACGAGGTCCCGCAGCCGACGATGGCGACCCGCTCGCCCCGCGCCGGAAGCCGGCCGGCCACCTCGGGCAGTAGGTCTGCGACCCGGCGCCACATCTGCGGCTGACTGGAGATCTCGTCGCGCGTGACGCTCATTTGTGCGCAATATATGGTTTGACTGAGCAGAAAGCAACACGATCCGCTGTCCAGTTGTGCTCATCCGACGTCCGGGCGGCATACACTGAGCTCGCGATGCAGCAGGCTGAGCGTCTCGGAGCGATTCTGGAGCGGCTGTCGGCCGACGGGGCGGTCAGCGTCGTGGAGGTCGCCCGCTCCCTCGAAGTCTCGTCGGCGACCATCCGGCGCGACCTGCAGCTCCTGGAGGAACAGCGCCTGCTCGAGCGCACGCACGGCGGCGCGGTGCCCCACGGCGTCACCTACGAGCTGCCCCTGCGCTACAAGACCACCCGCCAGCCCGAGCAGAAGCGGCGCATCGGGCTGGAGGCGGCCGGGCGTGTGCGCGACGGATCGGCGATCGGGCTCACCGGTGGGACGACGACCACCGAGGTGGCCCGCGCGCTGGTGGACCGTGCGCAGCTGACCGTGGTCACCAACGCGCTGAACATCGCGGCCGAGATCGCCGTGCGCCCCAACCTCAAGCTGGTGGTCACCGGCGGGGTGGCGCGCGCGGAGTCCTACGAGCTGGTGGGTCCGCTGGCCGAGGCCAGCCTGGAAGGGCTCAACCTGGACATGGCCTTCCTGTCGGTCGACGGCATCTCGCCCCGGGCCGGGCTCACGACCCAGCACGAGATCGAGGCCGGCACCGACCGCGCCCTGATGGCGCGCGCCCAGCAGGTGGTGGTGGTCGCCGACAGCTCCAAGCTGGGCCACGTCGCCTTCGCGCGGATCTGCGAGCTGGCCGACGTCGACGAGCTCATCACCGACGGGGCGCGGACGCCGCGGCGGTGGCGGCGCTTCAGGACGCCGGCGTCCAGGTCACCATCGTCTGAGCAGCGTAGGGCCTGCCGCCTTCGCGCGCGCGAGATACGGACGAGGAGGGGGTGAAAACACCCTCGCCCCAGGCTGGAGGGGGGTGAAAACACCCTCGCTCCAGGCTCTTATCTGTAGTGGGTGAATTTGATCGTGAGAGAAGCAAATTCTCCCGAGACCACTTCGAGGCTGAGGTCTGGGAGTTGATGCGGAGCCAGTTCGGCAACGTGTCGCGGCGGCAGTTGCTGGCGCTCGGGTTGAGCAGTGGAGGCGTACAGGCGCGATTGCGCAACGGGACGTTGGTCAAGCGCCACGACGGGATCTACTGCCAGGCCCCCGCGCGCCGAGACCCGGAGGCGCGAATCGCGGCAGCCGTCCTGGCCGGAGGTCCCGACGCCGTCGCCAGCCACGCGACGGCCGCCTGGTTGTGGGGGTTCCTGCCCCGTTGGGAACCGCCGCCGGAGATCAGCCTGCCCACCGGCGACCGCCGTCCCCGCCACATCCTCATCCATCGTTGCCTCTCGTTGCGACCACGCGACGTCACGCGCCAACGCGGCCTCCCCACCACCAGCCCCGCCCGGACCGCGCTCGACATCGCGCCGCGCCTCCCGCGCAAACAGCTGACCCGGCTGGTCAACGATGCACGGCATGACGGTCACCTGCGGGTGGCATCCCTGCAGGACATCCTGGACCGGAACCCCCTCCACCCAGGCACCAAGCTCCTCACGCCGTTCATCGACAGCCCCCAGAACCCAACGAATTCCTCCTTCGAGGACGACTTCCTCGCCTTCGTCGACAAGTACGGACTCCCCCGGCCCGAGATGAACTTCCCGTTCAACGGCCGCAGGCTCGACGCGTTCTTCCCTGAGCACGGGGTGATCGTGGAGTGCGACGGATGGGAGTTTCACAAGAGCCGGGAGGCGTTTGAGGAGGACCGCGAACGCGACGCCGACCACCTCGACTACGGCTTGATCACCGTGCGCGTCACCAAGGCCCGCTTCGACGCCACGCCCGATCGGGAGGCGGCCCGGCTCAAGCGGATCCTCACCTGGGCCTGGAGCCTGCGCGGCAGGACGCGGCCCACCCCGCCTACATCGGCCCGCCACGCGCCCGCCGGCACGGATCCCCTCGGGCATCAGGTCACCATGGGCCTCGATCAGCTCGTCCACCATGGCGTGGATCTGGGCGATGGTCAGCGTCGCCCCGGCGTTGGGATCCATCATCACCGCCTGGTAGACGTGGTCGCGCCGGCCCTCGAGAACGGCCTGCACGGTGAGGTCCGCGACATTGACCATGGTGCGGTTGAGCGCCGCGCACTGCGGTGGCAGCGCGCCGACGGCGATCGGGTGCACCCCCTCGGCGTCGATGCGGCAGGGAACCTCGACGCAGCACCCGGCGGGCAGGTTGTCGATGAGACCGTCGTTGCGGACGTTGCCGTACTCGATGCGCTCGGCGCCCGTCGCCATGGCGTGGATGTAGCGGGGGGCGAGCTCGCCCTCGCGCATCACCTCCAGCGGCTCCCCGGCGGCCAGCTTGCGCTTGATCTCGGCGTACTCGCGCAGGTTGTCCTGCGAGCGCCGGATGTACTCGTCCACGGGGATCCGGTAGCGATCGAGCTGATCGTCATGGGACATGAACCAGGGCAGGTACTCGGCGCTGTGCTCGCTGGACTCGGTGGGGAAGTGCCCGAACTGGCGGTAGAGCTCGACGCGCACCCGCCGGCCCAGCCCGTCGGGGTCGCGGGCGATCGCCTCGTCAAGCAGCGGATACAGGCTCTCGCCGTCCGCGCTCGAAGCGCAGCACCCACGCCTGGTGGTTGACCCCGGCGGTGAGGTACTCGATCTCGGGCTCGGGCACGCCCACGATCTCAGCGATCTGCTCGTGGGTGTTCTGCACCGAGTGACACAGGCCGACGATGCGGGTGTCGCGCCCGCTGGCCCACACCGACCAGCACAGCATCGCCATCGGGTTGGTGTAGTTGAGCAGGACCGCCTCCGGGCACATCTCGTCGATGTCGTCGGCGATGGCCAGGACCACGGGGATCGTGCGCAGGGCGCGGAACACCCCGCCGACCCCGAGCGTGTCGGCGATCGTCTGGCGCAGGCCGTAGCGCTTGGGGATCTCGAAGTCGCGCAGGGTTGCGTCAAAGCCGCCGACCTGGATCTCGTTGATCACGAAATCCGCGCCGTCCAGCGCCGGCGCGGCGGTCGAGGTGGGATTCGATCGCAAACGCCGCTCCGGTGGACCGGAGGGTGTCGGCCGCGATCTGCTCGGCGGTGGCCAGGCGCTCGGGGTCGATGTCGTGCAGGACGATGGTTGCCTCGGCGAGCTCGGGGAAATCACTGAGGTCGGCGAGCAGAATGCGGGTGAACTCGACGCTCCCGGCGCCGATCAGCGTGATCCGTGGGTTCATGCGCGAAATTGTCCTAGTTGACCGCCAAATGTGCAAGAGTGAGCGATTCCATGATCGTCTGTGTCGCGGGCAATCCTGCCATCGACAAGCTGTTTGAGACCGACTCGCTGCGCGCGGGCGAGATCCACCGCCCGGAGGCGTTCATCCCGCTGCCCGGGGGCAAGGGGATCCACGTGGCTCAGGTGGCGACCGCACTGGGCGCCGAGGCGATCGCCACCGGGATCCTCGGCGGCCACCACGGCCGCTGGCTGGCCGAGACGCTCGCCGGCGAGGGGGTCCCGGGCGTCTTTGCCTGGGCGCAGGACGGCGAGACCCGCTCATGCCTCACCGTCGCCGACCGCGCCACCGGCGGGCTCACCGAGTTCTACGAGGACGGCATCCTCGCCTCGGGCGAAGACTGGGCCGCACTGACCCACGTCGTCGAGGAGCTCCTCGCGCAGCGCCCGAGCTGGCTGGCCATGGCCGGGTCGGTACCGGCGGCGCCGGATGCCGGGGGGACGGTGGGCTATGCGCCGCTGGTGACCGCCGCCCGCGCCGCGGGCGTACGGAGCGCGGTGGACTCCCGCGGCGCGGACCTGGCCCGCGCGCTGGAGGCCGGGCCCGACCTGGTCAAGGTCAACGCCGCCGAGGCGTGCGAGCTGCTCGGCCTCGCCGGCATCCACGATGTCGACTCAGGCGCACGAGGCCGCGCGTGAGATCCGCGCGCGGGCCGGCGGCGACGGGCACGCGTGCCGTCGTCACGCTCGGCGAGCAGGGCATGGTCCTGGTCGAGCCCACCGGTGCGGCGTGGCATGGCGCGGTGGCGGGCCGCGGCGATTACCCGGTCGGCAGCGGCGACGCCTTCCTCGCCGGCCTGCTCACCGCCCTGACCGACGATGCCGCCGCCGGTCCGCCGCGTGGCCGCAGGCGGCGCGGCTCGGCCTGGGCGCGGCGACCGCCAACGCGCAGATCCCCGGCGCGGCTCGCCTCGACCCCGCGCGCGCCCGCGAGCTCGCCGCCGCGGCCGAGATCGTCCCGCTCGCCGGCTAGGCGCGCAACGCGCGAAAGGCGGCGCGCACCTCGGCCACGAACCGCTCGGGCTGCTCGAAGGCGGCGAAGTGGCCGCCGCGGTCGGGCTCGCTCCAGTAGCGGATGTCGGTGAAGCGCCGCTGCGCCCACCGGCGCGACGGCCGCTGCAGCTCACGCGGGAAGACCGTGCCGGCCACGGGCACGCCGACGGTGTCGGCCACCGAGCCCGAGATCCACTCGTTGACCTGCGCCATGCTCTCCCAGTACAGCCGCGCCGAGGACGCGCCCGCGCGTGGCAGCCAGTAGAGCATCACGTTGTCGAGCACCTGGTCGCGGCTGAGCGCCGTGCCGAGGTCACCGTCGTGGTCGGTCCACCCCCACAGCTTCTCGACGATCCAGGCGCACAGCGCCACCGGCGAATCCACCAGCGCGTAGCCGATCGTCTGCGGCCGGGTGGCATGCTCGCGCGAGTACCCGGAGTCGACCCGCTCGGAATGGGCCAGCGCGTCGAGCGCGGCGCGCTCGGACGCAGTGAGGTCGTCCAGAGTGGCCGGGTCGGGTGGGGCCAGAGGAGGGGTGAGGTGCAGCCCGATGACGCGGTCGGGCGCCTGCTGGCCGATGCTCGTGCTGATGCTCGTCCCCCAGTCGCTGCCCTGGGCACCGAAGCGCTCGTAGCCCAGCTGCGACATGAGCTCACACCAGGCGCGGGCGATGCGCTGAACCCCCCAGCCGGTCTCGGCCGGTTTGTCGCTGAAGCCGTAGCCGGGCGGCGCCGGGCAGACGACGTCAAAGGCGTCCGCGGGGTCGCCGCCGTGAGCCGCCGGATCGGTGAGCGGGCCGATGACGTCCAGGAACTCCACCACCGACCCCGGCCAGCCGTGGGTCATGACCAGCGGCGTCGCCGCGGGCTCGGGCGAGCGGGCGTGCAGGAAGTGGATCCCCAGGCCGTCGATCTGCGCGCGGAACTGGGGCACGGCGTTCAGGCGCCCCTCGGTGGCCCGCCAGTCATAGCCCTCGCGCCCAGTAGGCGCACAGCTCGCGCAGGTAGTCCAGCGGGACGCCCTGGGCCCATCCGTCCGCCGTCGCCGGCTCGGGCCAGCGTGTCCGGCGCAGACGGTCGCGCAGGTCCTCGAGGTCGGCGTCTGGGATCTCGATACGGAAGGGCTGCATGCGCGCTGTCGAGGCGATGGTCACAGGGTGTGAGAAAAACCTCACTCCCGACCGATTAGTTTTTCGGGTTCGGCTGGTCATAGCTTTGGACAGCCACAACCTCAGGAGGAGCAGGATGAGCACCACGGCAACGCGGCTCCGCACGATCAGCCTGGTCTGTGTCGGGACGCCAGATCAGGACACGGCGGTTGCCTTCTATGAGTCGATCGGCTTTGAGAAGCGGACCGACGTCCCGTTCGGCGGCGGCTACCGCTGGATCGAGGTCTACCTGCCCGAGGGCAACACGGGCATCGCGCTGGCCCCGCCGCCGCCGAGCGCCGAGAACGTCGAGCCCCAGCAGACGGGGATCACGCTCACCACAGACGACATCGACGCCACCCACGAGCAGATGAAGAGCCTGGGCGTCGACGTCGACGCCGAGGTCTCGCGCATGGGCGAGCCCGTCCCGCCGATGTTCTGGTTCCGCGACCCCACCGGCCACACGCTGATGGTGGTGGAGAGCCAATCCTGACGGGACAGCCTCCCAACGAGGATCGGGACTTCGCCGATCTTGTCGAGCAGCACCGGGCCGAGCTCCACGCGCACTGCTATCGCATGCTCGGCTCGGTGCACGACGCCGACGACGCGCTGCAGGAGACGTTGGTGCGCGCGTGGCGTGGCGCGGCCGGCCTGCGCGAGCAGACCTCGGCCCGGTCGTGGCTGTACACGATCGCCACCAACGTCTGCCTGACCGAGCTGGAGCGCCGCAAGCGGCGCGCGCTCCCGCACGACCTCGGGCCGGCCTCCGACGGCCACACGCCCCCCGGCCAGCCCGCCGTCGAGTCGACGTGGATCGAGCCCTACCCCGACGAGGCGATGGGCCTTCCCACCGGCCGCGCCGCGCCGGAGGCCACCTATGACCAGCACGAGGCGGTCGAACTGGCCTTCGTCGCCGCCACCCAGCATCTGGCCGCCAACCAGCGCGCGGTGCTCATGCTCCGCGAGGTGCTCGGCTTCTCGGCCCAGGAGACCGCGACGATGCTCGACACGAGCGTCCCCTCGGTCAACAGCGCCCTGCAACGCGCGCGCGTCGCGGTGCAGGAGCGCGTGCCCGAGCGCACCCAGCAGGCGACCCTGCGTACGCTGGGCGATGGCGGTCTGCGCAAGCTGATCGGCCGCTACGTCGATGCGTGGGAGCGCTGCGACGTCCCCGCCTTCGCCGGCATGCTGGCGGAGGAGGCGACCTTCGCCATGCCGCCGCTGGGCACGTGGTACGCGCCGCGCGACACCATCATCACATGGGCCACGTCGTTCCCCATGTCGGGGCAATGGCGCTGGCGGGGGGTGCTCACCAGCGCCAACGCGCAGCCGGCGCTGGCCTTCTACTCGTGGGACGAGGCCGAGGGGGCCTTCATGCCGTTCGCGCTCAACGTGCTCACCCTGCGCGACGACGCGCTGGTCACGGACGTGACCGCGTTCATCGTCCGCGCGCTCGGCGACCCCGACCTGCCGGACTACCGGAACTTCCCCGAGCGGCCGGTGGATGAGCGACAGCTCGCGGTCACCTTCAACCGCTTCGGCGTCCCTGATCGCCTGAACTAGACGCGTCCGCGCGGCGGCGTGGCCATCGCGCTGAGCTATCGGTCACGGCGCGGTGAGACACTCCCGTGATGATCACCTCGCGTCAGCTCGAGTACTTCCGGGCGGTGGCGCGCGAGCTTCACTTCACGCGGGCCGCGGACGTGCTCAACGTCGCCCAGCCCGCGCTCTCCCAGCAGATCCGCAAGTTGGAGGTCCAGCTTGGGGTGGCGCTGTTCGAGCGCGACCACCATCGGGTCGCCCTGACGCCGGCCGGCGGCGCGCTGCTGGAGCACGCCGAGAGGATCCTCGCCGACGTCGAGGGGGCCGATCAAGAGATGCGCGACTGGGCGACCGGCACCCGTGGCCTGGTCAGGCTCGGCATGGCGCGGGCGCTGGTGACGCCGCTGGCGCGGCGGCTGGCGGAATTCTCGGTCGCGTTTCCCGGGATCGAGGTGGAGCTGCGTGAGGAGGCCACGCAGAGCATGGTCGATGACCTGCACGCCGGCAGGCTGGACGCGGCGACGCTGGCGCGGATCCCGCGCTTTGACTGGAACCTTGACCACCGAGCGCTGGGCAGCGAGCCGCTGGTGCTGGTGGCCGGCCTCCAGAGCGCCTTCGGGCGTCGTCGCCGCATCGCGCTGAGCGGCTCGACGCGGTGGACTTCGTCCTCTACCCGCCCGGGTCCGCGGTGCGCGACGTGATTCTCGCGGCGCTCTCGGGCGCCGGCGCGACGCCGCGTGTGCGATTCGAGACCCGCGAATACCGCACGGCAAGGGCGCTGGCCAGCGAGGGCCTGGCGGTGGCGATCATGCCGCTCACCGTGGCCGAGGAACCCGGCCAGCCGGTACGCCTGGTGGCGCTCGAGCCGGAGCTGACCTGGTCGGCGGCACTGGCGTGGCCCGCCGGGAGGCGTCCGAGCCCGGCGCTGGCCTCGCTCATCGAGTTCGTCTCTGGACGGGGTGGACTGCTCGGCCATGGTCATATCAAAACCGACTGACCGTCAGGCTGATCAGATCTTGGACATATCGACTCGCCGGTGCGACGATCGTCAGCGACCCCGCACAGGAGACGAGCCGCGATGGATCGAACAGTCCGTGGAAACCGTGAGTACAAAGCCCTCATCGGCGATACGCCCGAGGCGGCGCTCGCCGGGCTGCGTGAGCAGGCGCCCGATCTCTAGAGTCGCTGATCACGGGATCGTTCGGCGGGCCGCTGGCCCGCGCGGAGCTGAGCGTCAGGCGCGCGAGATCGCCACGGTTGCGATCCTGGCGGCGCTGGGCGGGGCCGAGGGACCGCTCGCCGCGCACACGGCGGCGGCCCTGCACAACGGCGTGGACGCCTCCGAACTGCTGGCGCTGCTCGAGCACGTATCGGTCTACGCCGGGATGCCGCGAGCGCTCGGAGCGCTCCGCGTGGTTGGCGACGCACTGTCGCGGGCACGGCTTCCGTCGCCCGCGACGCTGACCACAGTGGCGGTCGGCGACCACGAGACCGTGGTGGCGTCGCGCGGTGAGAGCGGTCCTCCCGTCGTGCTGCTGCACGCGCTCGGGCTGGACTGGCGGATGTGGGACGCGGTGATGGTGAGCCTGGCCCGGTCGCGGCGGGTGTTCGCCTACGACATCCGAGGCCACGGCCGCGCCGCGGGGTCGCCGGTGCCGTTCACGATGGACGACGCCGCCGCCGACCTGGTCGCGGTGCTCGACGCCCTGGCTCTGGACCGCGCCCACGTCGTCGGGCTCTCCTATGGGGGCGGGATCGCCCAGACCGCCGCGATCCACCATCCGGAGCGCTTCGCGTCGCTCGCGCTCCTGGCCACCACCGACTTCCCGTTTGACGCGTTCGAGGTGCGAGCGCGGTCGGGTGAGACCGATGGGATGGAGGCTCAGATCGTTCCCAGCCTGACGCGCTGGTTCACTCCCGCCGCGCTCGCCGTCGACGCCTGGGGTGTGCGCTACGCGCGCGAGCAGGTCCGCCGCGCGGACCCCCGCGACTGGGCGCCGCGTGGCGGTCATTCATCGGCCTCGACGTCCGGGGTCGGCTGGCGGGGTTCGGGGCTCCGACGCTGGTCCTGGCCGGAGAGCTCGACGCCTCCACCACGCCGCAGATCATGTCCGCGATCGCCCAGGGCGTCGACGGTGCCGAGTACCGGGAACTGCCAGGAACCCCTCACATGATGAGCCTGGAGCGGCCCGAGTTGGTGAGCCAGGCGCTCGGCGCGTTCCTGCCCGCGGGTGGCGATTCCGAGTTTTCTGGCGCCGACCGATGAGTTTCGCCGTCCGCCGCCGGTCTTATGGGTGTCTGAATCATGAAGGACGACCCAAGGAGATCGGAAAAAGTGTCTGCTGAGAACACACTTATGGCCCCGGCGGTCGGGCAGCACAGCGACCGCTCCCGCTGGATCGCGCTCGTGGTCCTGTGCGTGGGAATGCTGATGATCGTGCTCGACGTGACGGTCGTGAACGTCGCGCTGCCGAGCATCCAGAGTGATCTGGGCTTCGCGCAGTCGAGCCTCGCCTGGGTCGTCAACGCCTATCTGATCTCCTTCGGCGGGCTGCTGCTGCTCGCCGGCCGCCTCGGCGACCTGCTCGGGCGCCGGCGCGTGTTCATGACGGGCCTGGCCCTGTTCACGGCGGCGTCGCTGGTGTGCGGGCTCTCGGACAGCCAGGGCGTCCTGATTGCGGCGCGCTTCGTCCAGGGCATCGGCGGCGCGATGACGTCCGCGGTGATCCTGGGGATGATCGTGACGATGTTCCCTCAGCCGGGCGAGCAGGCCAAGGCGCTCGGCGTCTACGCCTTCGTCGCCTCGGCCGGCGGCTCCATCGGCCTGCTTGCCGGTGGCGTGCTGACCCAGGCGATCAACTGGCACTGGATCTTCTTCATCAACGTCCCGATCGGCGCCGTCACCGCGACGTTCGCGATGCGCGTGCTCCCCGCCGACCGTGGCATCGGCCTGCGCGCCGGCGCGGACGCCCTGGGCGCGCTGCTCATCACCGCCGCGCTGATGCTCGGCGTCTACACGATCGTCAAGCCCGCCGCCGAGGACGGCTGGGGCGCCACCACCACCCTGGTGCTCGGCGCCGTCGCCGTCGCCCTGCTGGTCGCGTTCCTGGTCCGCGAGTCGAGCGCCAAGACTCCGCTGATCCCCCTGTCGATCTTCCGCTCGCGCAACGTCGCCGGCGCCAACGCGATCCAGGCACTGCTGGTGGCGGGGATGTTCAGCGTCTTCTTCCTCGGCACCCTGTACCTGCGCGAGGTGCTCGGCTACGACGCGCTGCAGATCGGCCTCGCCTTCCTGCCGACCACGGTGGTGATGGGGACGTTGTCGCTGCGCTACTCCGAGCGGCTGATGATGCGCTTCGGGCCCCGGAACACGCTGATCCCGGGGCTGGTGCTGATCGCCGCCGGGCTGGGCCTGTACGCCCGCGTCCCGGTCCACGGCCACTTCCTCGTCGACGTGCTGCCTGCGGCCTGCTGATGGGCACCGGGGTGGGCGTCTCGATGGCGGCTCTGATGACGCTGGCGATGTCGGGCGTGGCGCCCGAGGAGGCCGGCCTGGCCTCCGGGCTGGTCAACACCACCGCTCAGGTGGGCGGGGCGCTTGGCCTCGCGGTGCTGGCCACGCTGTCGGCGACCCACACCCGCGACGCGCTGGCCTCCGGCGTCGGCTCCCACGCGGCGCTGACCAGCGGCTACCACCTCGGGTTCGTCGTCGGCGCGCTGCTGGTGGTCGCCGCCCTCGTGGTCGCGGTCGTCGTGCTCGAGCGCGCGCCCAAGCCCGCGGTCGCTCACGCGGTCGACACGAGCCGCGCGGTGGCGGACTTCTAAGCCCGGCCAGTCTGCGGCGCCGGACATGGCGCGGGCGGGACGTGGACGTCCCGCCCGCGCCTGCGTGTGTGCGCGCGGGTCACGGAGCTCACCCGCGAGGTGCTGCCCCCGTTGACGTGCAGGACCTGGCCGCGGATGTGGTCGGCGTCCGGTCGGCACAGGAACGAGACGACGGCCGCGATGTCCTGCGGCGCGCCGACGCGGCCTGAGGGGATCAGGCGGGCGAACCGCTCCCGGCGCTCGCTCTGGTCGCCCTCGCCGAAGAAGCGGGTGCCGGCCACGTAGCCGGGCGCGACGGCGTTGACCGCGATCCCCTCAGGGCCCAGTTCGCCCGCCAGCGCTCGGGTGAAGCCGTCGGTTCCGGCCTTGGCCGCCGCGTAGGCCAGCGCGCCGGGCGACCCGCCGGTGGCCGAGGCGATCGACGAGAGCGTGATCACCCGGCCGCCCGGGCGGGGGAGATGCCGCGCCAACGCGAGCACGGTGTAGAACGTCCCGGTCAGGTTGCGATCGAGGACGCCGTGCCAGGTGGCGGTGGCGGCGTCGGGGTCCTGCCCGGTGTCCACGCCCCCGGTGCCGCCCGCGTTGGTCACGACGATGTCGACGCGCCCCAGCGCGCCGCGGATCCGGTCAAGGGCCCCGGTGAGGGCGTGGCGGTCGGTCACGTCGGCGCGCTCGGCGGCGATGGCGCCGGTGGTACTTGCCGCCTCGGCGAGGCGGTCGGCGTCGCGCCCGAGGAGGCCGAGCGCAATGCCGTCGGCGGCCAGCCGCTCGGCGATGGCACGACCGATGCCGGAGGTGGCGCCGGTGATGATGGCTGTTCTGTGGGTGGTCATGCCGACGAGTGTCCGGCAGGGCAGTGTGCTGGTTCAAGACTGATTCATGTATGTATGAGACACTCCTCGTCTCATGGAGCTGAGGCATCTGGAGGCGTTTGTCGCCGTCGCCGACGAGCTGCATTTCTCGCGTGCGGCCGATCGCCTCCACATGGCCCAGTCCCCGCTCAGCCAGCGGATCAGGACGCTCGAGGCGGAGCTGGGCGTGCGCCTGTTCGAGCGCACGAACCGGCGCGTGCGGCTGACCCCGGCCGGGGAGCGCATCCTGCGCGAGGCGCAGACGACCGTGCGCTCGGCCGAGGCGACACAGCGCGCCGCGCAACGCGTGCGCGACGGCGAGACGGGCGTCCTGCGGCTGGGGTTTGTCGCCAGCGCCGCCTTCCTGCGCCTCCCCGAGCTGCTGCGCGCATTCCGGGCGAGCGTGCCGTCGGCCGAGGTGGAGCTCGTACGCCTCAACTCCTCTGACCAGCTCGACGCCCTGGAGCAGGATCGCATCGACGCCGGGCTCGCGCGCGTGCCTCCGGTCGCCAGCGTCCGCTGGGAGGTGGGGACCGCGGCGCTCGAGCCCGAGCCGTTCCTGGCGGTGCTGCCGTCGGGCCACCCGCTGGCGGGCCGCCGGAGGATCGGGCTGGCGGCGCTGGCGGCTGAGCCATGGGTCCTCTCGGGTCCGGCGCGGCGCTCGGAGCTGGTCAGAGGCATCCATCGCATGTGTGCGCGGGCCGGCTTTGACCCGCGGGTCGCCCACGAGGCCCCCGACCTCCCGTCGGTCATGGGACCCGTGGCCGGCGGGCTCGGGGTCTCCCTCGTCCCGCTCGGGATCGCCCAGCTCGCGGTCCCGGGTGTCACCGCGATCCCGCTGCGCGACGAGGACCAGAGCCCGCTGCCCACCATGCTGGTGTGGCACGCGGCGCGCGCTGACCCGCTCGTCGACCGGCTCGTGGCCGCCGCGAGGCGCACGGGTTGACCTCTGAGGGCACGCGCGACTAGGCTGGCGGGCCGTGAGCCGCCGAGCACAGACCAGCATGCTCGCCGCGGCCGTGAGCGCGGCCGCGCTTCTGGTCTTCGGTGGGGTCCAGACGGCCGGTGCGAAGGCGCCCTCGCTGACGTTCGCGCAGGCTGCGGCCCGTGTGAACACCCCGGTCTACCGCCCTCGTGTCACCCTGGGCATCAAGCCGCAGACACTGGCGGTCAACCAGGGCGGCTGTGTGATCGGGGCGTGGGGAAGCACCAAATCGCGCAAGGGCCCGCACTTCAGCATCGACGAGCCGGCGAACACGTCCCAGTGCGGTCAGCCGGGCGAGGTCGACCAGGTGTCCAGCACGACGATCAACGGCAAGAAGGTCCCGGTCCTGGTCCAGTGTCCCCACATACCGCACTGCACTGCCCACGACGGCCAGACCGACGGCGTGTTCATCATGTTCGTGCCCGAGCGCGGGCCGAATCACTACTCCATCCAGCTCGAGAGCTCGCACGTGGCGCAGCACGGCCTGGTGCGGATTGCGCGCAGCTTCGTCCGCGTGACCCCGCACCACGCTGCGGCGACCTTGGCCACGGTGGCCGTGGGGACACCTCCCCGGCCGACCGTGGGTAGGCACTTCGCCGAGTTCCGCTCACCCGACGGCAAGGTGTGGTGCGGCGCCGGCGTCACGACGTTCTGCGGCACCGGCGGGGACCCCTCCGCACCGCCCAACGGGCCGCAGACTCTGGCGAGCCTGGCCGCCAACGGCAAGGTGACGCTTTGCCGGGTGGCCCAGTCGAGCGTCAGCAGCGTCTGCCTGCAGAACTGGGACGACACGGCCCCCGCGCTCCAGGTGGGGCAGAGCACCGAGCGCAACAACATCGTCTGCACCTCGGCCGCCAACGGCATCACGTGCGTCATCGCGTCGGGCCCGGGCAAGGGCCGCGGCTTTCGCGTGAGCGCCGGCGGTCAGACACGGATCGGCCCTTCCGGGCCGCCGCCGGCACCCGTGCCCGTGCTCGGCGATGCGTTGGGCGGGGTTGAAGGCTTCGGCACGGCGCACCCGTCGGCCCTGGCCCTCGGCAACGACATCACCGGCCACATGACCAAGATCCGCTGGACGCACTGGGGGGCCATGCAGGCCTCCGGCTCCGGCATCGGTTACTGGGTGCCTCCGGGCAAGCCACTCTCCGATTCTCGTGCGGCGCCGAGCAAGATCGTCGCCTTTGACCTGGGCAGGTGCCATGGTGTCCGCGCCTACCTGAGGTACAAGTGGTGGCTGCCCACCCACGGCGGCACCATGCGCGCGGCGTTCGCCAACCACGCCTGCTTGTAGCCGGCGCCCGACCCCGGCCGGAGCCGCATGCCCCAATTCGACCTTTCCGGCCACGAGCTGGTCAGCTATGACCCGCCCCTGCAAGCTCCCGAGGATCTCGAGGCCTTCTGGGAGCAGACCCTCGCCGAGACCCGCGCGCACGACCTGAACCCGGTGCTCCGGCGCGCGGAGTCGCCGTTCGTCGTGGTGGAGAGCTATGACGTCTCCTGGCGCGGCTTCGGCGGAGATCCGATCCGCGGGTGGCTGCACCTGCCCGCCGGCCGGGCGCCGGGCGACGGCCCGCTGCCGGCGGTCATCCAGTACCAGGGCTACGGCGGCGGGCGCGGTCTCGTCTTCGAGAACATCTTCTGGGCGGCGGCGGGCTATGCCCACCTGGTGATGGACACGCGCGGGCAGGGCAGCGGCTGGTCGACGGGGGACACCCCGGACCCGGCTGGCTCTGCGCCCGCCCAGCCGGGGTACATGACCCGCGGCCTCCTGGACCCGGCGGTCTACTACTACCGGCGTCTGTATGCCGACGCGGTGCGCGCCGTCGACTTCATGGGCACGGTCGACGAGGTCGACTCCCAGGCGATCGCGGTCACCGGGCGGTCGCAGGGGGGAGGGCTGACCCTGGCGGTCGCGGCGCTGGCCGACGGCGTGCGGGCGGTGATGCCCGACGTGCCCTTCCTGTGTGACTTTCGCCGTGCCACCCAGATGGCGATGAAGAACCCCTACCTGGAGATCGTCCGCTACCTGGCGGTGCACCGCGACCACGAGGACGCCGCCTTCGCCGCGCTCGCCTACTTCGACGGCGCGGTGCTGGCCCGCCGGGCGACCGCTCCGGCCCTGTTCTCAGTGGCGCTGATGGACGAGATCTGTCCGCCGTCGACGGTGTACGCCGCCTACAACGCCTACGGCGGGCGCCAAGGAGATCGTCACCTACCCCTACAACGACCACGAGGGCGGCGAGGCCTTCCACCAGATTCGCCAGGCGGCGTGGCTTGCCGACGCGATGGCGGCTCCGGGCGACCCCGCCCTCCCGGGCTAGCCGTAGCCCTCCCCCTGGCTTTTGCCGGCGCAGGGGGGTGGAAAGTGGGGCGCTCGAGGCTCTTAACTATGTGGAGAGAAAACGCGAGCTGAGGCTGACGGCGGAGTTCACCGAGTGGCTGGGAGCACTGCCGCCTGAGACGATCAACCGCGTCGCAGCCGGCCTGAACCGCGTCCTGCACGGTGGGCCGACGCTCGGGCGGCCAGACGTCGACCTCATCAAGGGCTCTCGCCACCACAACATGAAGGAGCTGCGAGTCGGCTCGTCCGTCCGCGCGCTGTTCGTCTTCGATCAGCGCGACCCGCTGATGCTCGTCGGGGGCGACAAGCGCGGCGCCTGGAACGACTGGTACCCGAGGACCATTCGCGACGCTGACCGGCTCTATGACCAACACCGACGAGACAACGGAAAGGGGGGATCGCCACGCCACCGAGATCCACCAAGTCATGGGAGGTAGTCCGGGCGGAGCTGCCCATCGATGAGGAGCGAGTACGGGCGTATGAGCAGCTGATGGAGGCTCAGAGCAGCATCGCCACTCGCCTCATGCGCGCTGGTGTCGCTGACGCCGAGATCGAGAAGGCCCTGGAGGCATGCGAGCCGGCCCATCCCGAGGCATTGGCTCCGGACGAGCTTTACCTCGGGTCGTTGGCGCGGTTCGTCGATGCGCTCGGAGGGCACCTCAGACTGGCCGCGGACTTCGGTGACCTGACCGTTGCCCCGCCGGGGCGGTCACCCGCTTAGATCAGCTGACCCCGAGGGTGTTTTGCACCGTAGTGGTGCAATTCACCCTCACCCTCGTCCTCGCACCTACGTCACGGCCGCGCCGCGCGCGGTCAGTGACTGGGCGGCACGTCCAGCGCCGGGTTGCGGTCAAAGAACCCGGCGGGCTTGAGCCAGAAGGAGACGGTGTCCACCGGCATCACCGGCCACTCCTCCGGGCGGGGGATGTGGTGGATGCCGAAGACGTACCAGAGGACGACGTCGGTGTCCTCGATCGGGCGGTCGGCGGCGGTCCACGCCGGCAGGCCCCGGTCCTCGCGGCTCTGGACCACGAATTCGCCGCACGGCCAGCGCTCCTCCTCGTCAAACGGCGTCACCCACAGCGTGTGGGCCAGGACCTGGGCGCGGCGCAGCACCGGGGACTCCTCGGAGAGCATCGCGGGGATGCAGTCGCCGGGCACGAGCTTGTAGCCCACCGGCCCGCCCAGGCCGTTGCGGACGGTCGGGTTGATCACCTTCCACGAGCGCTGTACCGACCAGTCGTAGTCCTGCTTCCCCTCGGACTCGGTGCGCAGTGCCGTCTCGCGTTGCACAAGCGCCACGCCATGTGGATTGTCCGGGCTCACCGGTAGCGCCTCGGAGTCTGAGCACATCACGGTGTTGCCACCGTCGTCGACGTCGAGGTCGAGCCGCGCCACCAGGAAGTGCTGGTGAAACGGCGCGTAGGTGCGCTCGTCCACCAGGGTCCCGTACGGCGGCTGGCGCCCCTCCTCGAAGTGTGTGGTGACCATGATCCCGGTGGCCCGCACCTCGGCCTGGATGGTCCCGTCCTGGTGAAAGCGCCAGTAGATCAGGTACTCGTAGTTGCCGACGGTGACGTGGAAGGAGACCACGAGCCGGCGCATGCGCCGGGTCTCGGCGCCGCTGACATCGTCCACGTGCTTCCACAGCACACCGTCGTCCTCCTCGTGGATGCAGATCGCGTTGGGGATGCGCCGTCGGCTCCCCGGCGCTGTCGTGCAGGACGGCGTCGAGGTAGGCTGATCTCGCCCAGGCAGTCACAGCCGAGCTCGAGCGAGGTGGTCACGAAGCCCAGTCCCCACTCGCCCACGTCGAACGCCGTGCGCCGGAAGTGCGCGGAGGTGGGGTCGCGGTAGGGGACCACCATCTCGGCGAACGACAGCCGGTGGGCCACCGAGCGCACCCGGCCGCCGTCCTCGTACCCCACGGCGTGCAGCACCATGCCCTCGCGGTAGTTGAAGCCGACGCGCATCGACCACTTCTGCCAGCGCAGCAGATTCCCCTCCAGCTCAAACGACGGCCCCGAGGGCTGGGTGATCTCCAGCGGCTTGACGTCGGCGCGCAGCTGCAGTCCGGGCACCAGGCTCGGGATGTACTCCCCCATCACCGTCGGCTCGTCGATCACGCCGGTGTCCTCGACCTCCAGCAGCTCCAGCGTTGTTGAGGTCGACCACCAGATGCAGCCCCGTGACCGGGTGGGCGTACGGGTTGGAGCCGGGGCCCCGCGACCGGTTCCAGACGTCGGCCCAGCCCAGCCGCCGGTCGGAGTAGGGCTCGGGGAGCAGGTGGGCGCCGTAGGCCCAGGCCTCGACGAGGACGTGGTCCATGTCGGTGATCCCGCGGCGCGCCAGCGCCTCGATCACCCGCGGCTCCTGGCGCATCGCCACGTCACAGTCGTGCATCTCGTCCATGGTCATGTTGGGCTGTCCGTCGGGCTCGTGCGCCCAGCTGAGCACGGCATCGCCGGTCAGCGACACCACGGCCCGGTAGGCCTTGCTGTCGTCGCGGTTGAAGCAGACCACGCGCGCCACGCGCTCGCAGTCGTCGCCGGCGCCCCACGTGCGCACGACGTCCTTGGAGGGCTCGCGCAGCTCGATCGAGGCAAAGCGCCAGCGCTCGCCCACATCGCGGTCGCGGCGGACGATCGCCACGGCGCGGCGGATCTCGTCGGCGGTGAGAGGATCGAGGGGGTGGGGGGTCATCGGTGGCGCATGCTCCATGATCTGGGGGCGACAAGCAACCGGCGCAACCGTTCGTCCTTCTCACGGCTCTTAAGCACCTCTCACGAATGTCGCCTACCTTGACACGCGACTTATGAGTGGACCGAAGCATCTCTGGTCAGGCGATTGGGAGAACGAGTCCGAGGAGGCGTCGACACAGCGCGTCCGCGAGCCTCGGCCCCCCGAACCTGAGCCCGTCACCCCCGCGCCGCCGCGACCGAAGCCCCCGGCGCAAGGCGCGCCCGTGGGTTCTCCCGGTCGCGATCGCGGTGCTCGTGATCGCCGCCGTCGCGTTCGGCGCCAGAAAGCTGTTTGACAACTCTCACACCAACCACCCGAGCACCGCCTCCTCGCTGAGCCCGCTGCCGCCACCGCGAATCACCGGCAATACCCGGCCGATCATGTGGCTGGGGATGGAGATCGTCACCTCGACCCAGGGCGTGCCGATCGTCGAGACCGTGCGGCCCAACAGCAACGGCGACCGTGCCGGCGTGGAGCCCGGCGACGCGATTCTGCTGGTCAACAACCACGGGGTGGGGTCGACCGGCAGCATCTCCGACGCGATCAAGGGTCTGCACTCGGGCGACAGGATCACGATGGTCGTCAACACCGGCGGGGCTGACCTGACGCTCGACACGACGCTCGCCGCTCCGCCCATCCCGTACCCATGAGCTTCTCCTCGCCACTTGTCCTCATCGCGCTTGTCGCCATCCCCGTCCTCGTGGCGTGGTATCTCGGCCAGCAGCGCCGGCGCCGCCGCGTGGCGGCCGTCTTCGCGGCGCCGCTGCTGACCGAATCAGTGGCGCCGCGGCGCCCGGGCTGGCGCCGGCATGCGCCGATGCTCGTGTTCGCGATCGCGATCGCGCTGCTCATCGCCGCCGCCGCCAAGCCGCAGCACACCGTCGCGGTGCCCGGTCAACAGCGCGGCGATCATGCTCGCCACCGACGTCTCGAGCTCGATGAGTGCCACCGACGTGCGGCCCTCTCGCCTCGGCGCGGCCAAGAACGCGGCCTCCAAGTTCGTCAACCGGGTCCCCGGGGGCGTGAAGGTCGGCGCTGCTCGAGTTCGCCCGCCGGCCGGTCCTGCTGCAGTCGCCGACCACCAACCGTGCGCTGACGCAGGGCGCGATCGCCGGCCTGCACCCGGGCGGCGGAGGGACCGCCATCGGCGAGTCGCTGACCACGGCGCTGCACGTGCTCACCACGCTCCCGCGCAAGGCGGGCAAGCGCGTGCCGGGCGCGATCGTCCTGCTCTCGGACGGCAGCTCCAACGTGGGCCCCGGCCCGGTGGCAGGTGGCCCGCCAGGCCAAGGCCGACCACATCCCCGTCTACACCATCTCCCTGGGGACGCCCAACGGCACGATCCCCATCAAGCGCAAGCGGCCAGACCGTCGACCACCCCGGTGCCGGTGAGCTCGCAGGAGCTGGCCGAGATCGCCCAGGCTTCCGGCGGCAAGGCCTACACCGCCGCCGACAGCGCCAAGGCGAGCGAGGTCTACGCGCACCTCGCCGTCGCGCTCGGCCACAAGAAGGTCAAGCGCGAGATCACCGCGGACTTCGCCGGCGGCGGCCTCGTGCTGCTGCTCGTCGGCGGCGCCATGACCCTGATGTGGTTCGGCCGCCTCGTCTAGAGAGACATCCCGTCCTGGAGGACACATTGACTGACATCGAAGCCACCACCCAACAGCGCCACGAGGCGCGCGACGCCCTCCAGGAGGTGCTGTACGAGATCAAGCGCGTCATCGTCGGGCAGGACGCGATGCTCGAGCGGCTGCTCGTCAGCCTGCTCGCCGGCGGCCACGTGCTGCTCGAGGGCGTCCCGGGGCTGGCCAAGACGCTGACCGTCAAGACGCTGGCCGCCGTCGCTGGGCGGCACCTACGGCCGCATCCAGTTCACCCCGGACCTGGTGCCCGCCGACCTCGTCGGCACCCGGGTGTGGCGGCCCGACACCGGGAAGTTCGACACCGAGCTCGGCCCGGTGTTTCACAACTTCCTGCTCGCCGACGAGATCAACCGCGCCCCGGCCAAGGTGCAGTCGGCGCTGCTGGAGGTCATGCAGGAGCAGCAGGTGACGATCGGCGGCACCAGCTACGGCGTGCCGCTGCCGTTCATCGTCATGGCCACGCAGAACCCGATCGAGTCCGAGGGCACCTATCCGCTGCCCGGAGGCCCAGGTCGACCGCTTCCTGATGAAGATCATCGTCGACTACCCGAGCGTCGGCGAGGAGGCGGCGGTCGTGGGCCGCAGCCTCCGCGACGCCGTCGAGGTTCGCGAGTGCCTGTCGCTCGAGGGCCTGCGCCGCCACGCCGCAGGCGGTGCAGACGGTGATGGTCGACCGCGAGGTGATCGGCTACGCGGTGGCGCTGGCGGACGCCACGCGCCACCCGGCTCAGCACGGCCTCAACGACATCGCGGGCCTGATCGAGTTCGGCGCGAGCCCGCGCGGCCCGATCGGCCTCGTCCAGGCGTCGCGTGCGCTGGCGCTGCTGCGCGGCCGCGCCCACGTCGAGGTCCAGGACATCCGCGACCTCGCCCCGGACGTGCTGCGCCACCGCATCGTGCTCTCCTACGACGCGCTCAGGGACGGCGTCACCGCCGACGAGCTGCTCGAGCGGGTGCTGGCGACCGTGCCGCAGCCGGGTGCCCGCCGGCTCATGCGTGCCGAGCAGCGAGGAACGCAGTGCCGGGGGGTTGATGAGCGCGTGAGTAACGCGGTCCTCGCCCCTCCGGCCGCGCGCCAGGGCCCCGGCCCGATCCCGCAGCCGCTCGTCGAGGCGCTCGACCTCGCCGTCAACCGCCTCGTGGCGCGGACGCTCCCGGGCGACCGCCGCGCGGCGGGCGTCGGGCTGGGTACCGAGCTCGCGCAGCTGCGCCCGTACGAGATCGGCGACGACGTGCGCCACATCGACGCCGCCGCCAGCGCGCGCACCGGCGCGCCCCACGTGCGCCTGCACGTCCCCGAGCGGGCGCTGACGACGTGGATCGTGCTCGACGTGTCGCCCTCGATGGCGTTCGGCACCGCCCGGCGGCTCAAGGCCGACGTGGCCGAGGGCGTGGCGATGGTGTTCGGCCGCCTCGGCGTGCGCCGGGCGGGCAGCGTCGGGATGGTCGCGTTCGGCGCCGGTCACAGCGGTGGTGTCGCCGCCGCGCGGCTCGCGGCCGGGCGTCGTGGCGCTGCGCCGCCGCCTGGAGGCGGGCGTGGCCGTGGACGGCAGCGAGGCGCCCGAGGCGCTGGCTGACGCGCTGTCGCCGGGTCGGCCAGCTGGCCGGCCAGCCGGGGCTGGTGGTCGCTCATCTCCGACTTCCGCGATCAGCACGCCTGGGAGCGCCCGCTCGGTTCGCTGCGGGTCCGCCACTCGGTGCTCGCCATCGAGGTCGTCGATCCGCGTGAGGCTCGAGCTGCCCGCCGTCGGCCATCTGATGCTCGTCGACCCGGAGACCGGGGCGCGAGTCGAGGTCAACACCGGCCGGCGGGGGATCCGCGAGCGCTTCGCCGAGCTCGAGCGTGAGCGCCGTGAGGTGGTGGCCAGGGAGCTGCGCCGCCTGCGCGTGCACCACGCCACCCTCTCGACCGACGAGGACTGGCTCATCGAGCTGGGGCGCCGCCTGCGATGAGCTTCGCCGTCGCCCGTCTGGCTGCTGACGCTGGCCCTGGTCCCGGCGGGCGTCGCCGCGTACCTGTGGGCGCGACGGCGCAGGCAGCGCTACGCGGTCCGCTTCCCCGCGGTCGCGACGCTGCGCGAGGTCGTCGCCGCCAGTCCCTCCTGGGAGCGCCATGTCCCGGCCGCGCTCGCCCTCGCCGCGGTGGCGCTGCTGGGCGTGGCGCTGGCGCGCCCCCGCGTCGTCCAGCACATCCCCACCGGCCAGGCCAACATGATGCTCGTCACCGACCATTCCGGGTCGATGGCCGCCCAGGACGTGCAGCCCAACCGGCTGGCCGCGGCGGTGGCGGCGGCCAACACCTTCATCGATCAGCTTCCCTCGACGGTCCGGGTCGGCGCCATCGGCTTCGGGAGCTCGCCTGACGCGGTGCAGGGGCCGGCGGCCAACCACGCCGCGGCGCGCACGCTCATCGACGGCGCTGCTCGGCCAACGGCGGCACCGACACCGGCGACGCGCTCCGGCTCGCGCTGCAGCTGCTGCAGGGCTCGAACGCCAAGCACCCGCCGTCGGCGATCGTCCTGCTCTCCGACGGCGCGGCCAACGCCGGGCCCGACCCGGTCGTCGGTCAGCCAGCAGGCCAAGAAGGACAAGATCCCCATCTACACCGTGGCGCTGGGCACCTCAGCAGGGGTGCTGCCCAACCCCGACCCCTTCGGAGCCGCCCCAGCCGGTGCCGCCCGACCCCGAGCTGATGCAGGCGATCGCCCGCGTCTCGGGCGGGACGGCGTTCAACGCCCAGAGCTCCGACGAGCTCAGCTCGATCTACAAGAAGCTCGGCAGCCAGCTCTCGACGGTGACCCACAAGCAGGAGATCACCGCCCTGTTCGCCGCCGCGGGAGTGGTGCTGCTGATCGGCGCCGCGGTGTCCTCGGCGCGCTGGTCGGGGCGTCTGCCCTAGGAGGAGGCGGCGCCGCGCCACAGCAGCGCCCGCTGCCTCGCCCGCGACAGCTTGGACACCACCAGGTCATAGGAGTCCTCGACCATGTCGGCGACCATCTGCTCAGACAGTGTTCCGTCGAGGAGCACCGTGTTCCAATGGCGCTTGTTGAGGTGATAGCCCGGGGTGATGCACGGGTGGGCGGATGCGGAGTTGCTCGGCGAGCATGGGCTCGCACTTGAGGCTCACCGATAGCGGCTCGCCCTCAAGGCGCGACAGGGCGAACATCTTGCCCGCCACCTTGAACACCGAGGTCTCAAAGCCGAACGGGAATGTCTCCTCGGACCCGTGAAAGGTCAGGCAGAGGTCCCGGAGCGCGTCTCGATTCACCGTGCCCATGGTGCCAGGCAGGGTGGCTGGCGAAGGGCGTGTCGATTTCCCCGCCGTTCGTTCGACGCCAGGGTAGAAGCGAGCTTTTGGGCTCGCATCCCGCCACCGAAAGGAAGACGCGATGTCTGCGACCGTGCTCTACATGTCGATGTCCCTCGACGGCTTCATCGCCGGGCCCAACGAGACACCGGACAACGGGCTCGGGGACGGTGGGGGGCGCCTGCACGAGTGGCTGTTCACCGACGAGGCGGCCGAGGTTGGGCCTGAGGTGGGCCATGGACATGAGTACCTTCAGCAGACCATCGTCGCGGGTACGTCCGGGATCAACCGCCAGGTCGTCGACGAGTTCATGTCCACGGGAGCGGTCGTCGCCGGCCGCGGGACGGTCGAGCCGGCCGGGTACTGGGACGGCGATCACCACGACGGCGTGCCGATCTTCATCCTCAGCCGCGGCGAGCCGCCCACCGACGTCGCGCAGATGCCGCTGGTGACGTTCGTCGACGACGTCACGACCGCGATGGCCGAGGCCAAGCGGGCGGCGGGGGACAAGGACGTGCTCGTCCACGGCGCCGGGGTCACCCGGCTCGCCCTGGCCGCCGGCGTGCTCGACGAGCTCGAGATCCACGTGGTCCCGGTGCTCCTCGGTCAGGGACGCCGGCTCTTTGACGACCTGGACCCTCAGCACATCGAGCTCGAGCGCACCCGAGTGCTCCAGGGCGAGGCGGGCGTCACCCACCTGCACTACCGCGTCAAGCGCTAGGCCGCCCCGCGGCGCGCCCCGCGGGCCGCGCGCCGCCCGCCGTCAGCCCAGGAGGGCCTCGAGCACCCCATCCACGTCGCGCTCGTCGTTGTAGACGTGCCAGGACGTGCGCAGGCGCCCGCCCCGCATGGCGGCGACGATCCCGGCGCGCTGCAGCCGCGCCGCCGCATCGTCCACGTCGGCGGAGACGATCGCGCTGTTGGCGGCGTCCATGCCCAGCCCGGCTCGGAACCGGTTGGCCAGCGCCACGTTGTGCTCACAGATCGTCTCGACACCGAGCTCCTCGATCAGTGCCAGGGCCGGCGCCGTGCCCACCCAACTGAACCACGCCGGCGAGAGGTCCAGGCGGCGCGCGTTGTGCGCGAGGCGCAGCGGGGGTCCGAAGTAGCTGGAGTGGACGTCCTCGCCCGCGTACCAGCCGGCGCTGTGGGGGATCGCGTCGGCCAGCAGCCGATCCGAGACGGTGAGAAACGCGGTGCCGCGCGGTGACATCAGCCACTTGTAGGCGGTGCAGACGAGCGCGTCGAAGCGCCCGGCGTCGATCGGCAGCCACCCCACCGCCTGGGTCGCGTCGCAGATCGTCACGGCGCCGACCGCCGAGGCGGCCGCGAGGATGGCGTCCACGTCGGCAACCTCACCGGTGCTCATCTGGACCGCGCTGAAGGCGACGGCGCCGGCGCCTTCGGCGACCGCGTCGGCCACCTCCGCGACCGGCACGGTGCGCACCTCAAGCCGGCTCTGGACCAGGTAGGGAAAGAGGTTTGAGGCGAACTCGACATCGGGGACGACCACCCGGGTTCCCGCGGGCAGCGCGGTGGCGATCGAGCCGACGAACTCGGAGACGGTGGCGCCGACCGCGACGCGCCCGACATCGACGCCCACGATCCGCGCGAACGTGGCCCGTGCCGCCTCCGTGCTCTCGCTCCACGGCTCCCAGCTCGTGCGCCCGCCCTGCCAGTCAGCGAGCGCAGCCTGGAGCGCGTCCCATGCCGGGCGCGGCGGGAGCCCGTAGCTGGCGGTGTTGCAGTACACGCCCGCGGGCGTCCACAGCTCCCGGGCGTCGGCGATCTTCATGCCCGACAACCTAGCGGCGCAGGGCCGCGACGATCGCGCTCGCCACGTCGTCGGTGGTCGCGTGTCCGCCCACGTCGGCGGTCAGCACGCCCGCGGCGCACACCGAGGCGACGGCGCCACGCACGCGTTCGGCGCTCTCGCCCAGTCCGAGGTCGTCGAGCATGAGCGCGGCGGAGAGCACCATTCCGATCGGGTTGGCCAGCCCCCGGCCGACGAGATCGAAGGCCGAGCCGTGGACGGGCTCGAACATCGACGGGCGCGAGCGGTCGAGGCTGAGGTTGGCGCTGGGCGCCATGCCCAGGCTCCCGGCCAGCGCCCCCGTCAGGTCCGAGAGGATGTCGCCGTGCAGGTTGGAGGCGACGATGACGTCGAACTCCTGGGGTGCGAGGACGAGCCGCGCCGCGGCCGCGTCCACCAGCACGGACTCCCACGTGACGTCGGTGAACTCCGCGGCCACCGAGGCGACCACCTCATCCCACAGCACGCTGGCGTGCGGGCTGGCGTTGGACTTGGTGACGCTGGTCACGTGCCGGGCGTCGCGCGAGCGCGCGAGCTCGAAGGCGTAACGGGCGGTGCGAGCGATCGCGTCATGTGAGTACACGGTCGTCTGGACCGCCACCTCGCCGGGCAGGCCCCGCCGCGTGAAGCCGCCGATCCCCGAGTACTCGCCCTCGGTGTTCTCGCGCACGACCACCAGATCCACGTCCTCGGGGCCGCGCCCGGCCAGCGGCCCGCGAACTCCCTGCAGCAGCCGCGCCGGCCGCAGGCTCACTCCCTGGTCAAAGCCCTGCACGATGGCCAGCCGCAGCCCCCACAGGGTCACGTGGTCAGGGACCTCGCGCGAGCCGACGGCGCCGAACAGGATGGCGTCGAACTCCGCCAGGGTCTCCAGCGCGTCCGCGGGCATCATCTGACCCGTGCTCAGGTAATGGGCCGAGCCCCACGGGAACGTCTCGTACTCGAGACGCTCGGCGCCGTCCAGGGCGGCGAGGACGCGCAGGGCCGCGGCGCACACCTCCGGGCCGATCCCGTCGCCGGGGATGACCGCGATCCGATACATCTGTTCCGTGCCCGCTCGCAATCTCGTCAACCTCCACGCCGTGTCCAAGGGCTACGGCAGCCGCTCGGTGCTGCGCGATGTCACCCTCGGGATCAACGAGGGCGAGCGTATCGGGGTGGTGGGGGACAACGGCGCGGGCAAGTCGACCCTGATGCGGCTCCTGGCCGGTGCCGAGCCGCCCGACGAGGGTACGGCGACGCACACCACGGGGCTCAACGCGGTGCTGGTGAGCCAGCGCGTCGACCTGACGCCTCAGAGCACGGTCCGCGCCGAGCTGGTGAGCGGCCGGCCCGATGATGAGTGGGCGCGCGACGCCGGCGTGCGGGAGGTGCTCGGCGGCCTGCTCGGCGGCGTTGCCGTCAGCCGATTCCGGGAGGGACTGGAGACACCCACGGCGCAGCTCTCGGGCGGCGAGCAGCGGCGCATCATGCTCGCCCGGGCCCTGCTGCACGCGCCCGACCTCCTCCTGCTCGACGAGCCGACCAACCACCTCGACGTCGAGGGGATCGCGTGGCTGGCGCGCTTCCTGGCCGGTCACCGGGGCACGGTTGCGGTCATCACGCACGACCGCTGGTTCCTGGACGCGGTCTGTGACCGCACCTGGGAGGTGGCCGACGGCGGCGTCTACCAGTACGAGGGCGGCTATTCGGCCTACGTCCTGGCCCGCGCCGAGCGCGATCGCCAGGCCGCGTCCCGGGAGGACAGGCGCCGCCAGCTGGTGCGCAAGGAGTTGGCCTGGCTGCGGCGAGGCCCGCCGGCCCGTACCTCCAAGCCGAAGTTCCGGATCGACGCCGCCAACGCGCTCATCGCCGACGAGCCGCCCGCGCGCAACACCGTCGAGCTGCTGCGGTTCGCCACCGCGCGGCTGGGCGACCGGGTGCTCGACGCCGTCGACGTGTCCGTCGCGTTTGGCGATCGGCGACTGTTCGACCACATCACCTGGCGGCTGGGCCCAGGGCAGCGGGCGGCGCTGGTGGGCGCCAACGGCTCGGGCAAGACGACGCTCATCCGCGTGCTGGCCGGCGACCGCGTCCCCGACTCCGGCGAGGTGCAGCGCGGCGCCACCGTGCACCTGGCCGAGCTCTCACAGGACACCACCGAGCTTCCGCCCGGGGTACGGGTGGTGGAGGCGCTGGCTCAGGTCCGCGGCCGCGCGACGACGAGCGAAGGGGAGGACCTCACGCCGGGGACGATGGCGGAACGGTTTGGCTTCCGGGGCGAGAAACTCAGTACCAACACCAGTGACCTCTCGGGCGGCGAGCGCCGCCGGCTGCAACTGATGCGCCTGCTCCTCGCCGGCCCCAACGTCCTGCTGCTCGACGAGCCCACCAACGACCTGGACATCGACACCCTGACCGCGCTCGAGGATCTGCTGGACGGGTGGCCGGGGACGCTCATCGTCGTCACCCACGACCGCTACTTCGCCGAGCGCGTCTGCGACGACGTGTTCGCGCTCATGGGCGACGGTGGCCTGCGCCATCTCCCGGGCGGCATCGACCAGTACCTGGAGCTGCGCGCCGCCGCCGAGGCGGAGCCCGCCGGCGCGGCCCGCGTGTCCGGCTCGGTCAGTCCGGGCGCGCAGCGGCGTAGCGCGCAGAAGGAGCTGGCCCGCGTGGAGCGTGAGCTGGACCGCGCCGAGCGCCGCGACGCCGAGCTGCAGGACGCGATGGCGCAGGCCGCGACCGACGCAGCGCGCCTGGCGAGCCTGACCGAGGAGCTCGCAGCGCTCGCGGCCGATCGCGACCGCCTGGAGGCGTCGTGGCTGGAGCTCTCGGAGGCGCTCGAGAACTGAGCCGAGGGCGCGGATGTGGGATGCTCGCGGGCGATGAGCGGCCGCCGCGTCAACAGTCCCGTCCTCCTCGTCGGCAGCCTGCCCGTGCCCTCCACCGACGTGGCCCTGCGCGCCGGCGCCGACCTGTTCGGCGATCTCGTCTTCGCGCTGCCCGACGGCGAGACCGGCCCCCGCGCGGCGTGGGTGGGCTATGAGCGCGAGCAGCTGACCCGGCCCGCCCGCGACGTGGTCGTGGTGGAGGAGACCGAGTCGCCCACCGGCCGCCCGCGCCACGCCTACGAGACCCCGGTGTTCGGTATCCGCCCCGGCGTCGACGAGCTGCGCTTCGACTCGTGGCCGCGCATCGACGACGCGATCACCTCCTACCGGGAGTTCGCGGCGCTCAAGGAGGAGGGGGTCATCCCCGCGCGCCTGCGCTTCCAGGTCGGGCTGCCCTTCCCGGCCAGCGCGCTCAACGCCTTCAAGGCCGACTTCGCCGCCGACTACCCGATCGCCGAGCGCGCCTTCGCGGAGCTGGTGGCGCGGGAGCTGGCGCGGCTCGTGGACGCCGTCCCGTCCAGCGAGCTGGCCATCCAGTGGGACCTCGCCTATGAGACCCAGGACATCGAGGGGGTGCTGGCCTGGACCAGCGAGGGGGCGTGGGAGCGGTTCGCGCGCCCGGTGACGACGCTGACCCGGCTGATCCCCGAGGAGGTCCTCGTCGGCTACCACCTCTGCTACGGCACCTTCCCGGAGTGGCCGATGTACGAGGCCCGCGACTACGGGGTGCTGGTGCGCATGGCCAACTTCGCCGTGGCCAACTCGGGGCGCACCGTGGACTGGCTGCACATGGCCGGGCCGCGTTACCTGCGCAGCGAGGACCGCAGCTTCTTTCGCCCGCTGGTCGATCTCGAGCCCGGGCCCGCACGCGTCTTCTTGGGGATCGTGCAGCCCATCGACGGCGCGTCTGGCCTCAGGCGGCGGCACGCGACCGCTTCGCGCTACCTCTCAGACTTCGGCGTGGCCATGTACTGCGGCTTCGGTCGCCAGCCCGGCGAGGACGGGCTGGAGACCATCCGCGAGCACAGCCGGGTCGTGCGCTCGATCGGCTGACGGGGCGGGCGCGGCACTGGGCGGCCCGGCCGGGTCAAGCCGCGCGCACAGGGCGGCGACGACCTCGGGGTCGAACTGCGTCCCGGCGCACCGGCGCATCTCAGCCAGCGCGTCGGCCAGGCTGCGGGCCCCCTGGTAGCAGCGATCCGAGGTCATGGCGTCCAGCGCGTCGCACGCGGCGATGATGCGCGCCGCGCGGGGGATGGCGGTGCCGGCCAGACCGTCGGGATAGCCCGTGCCGTCCCAGCGCTCGTGGCTGGCGCGGACCAGGCGCGCCACCGGCTGCAGCACCGGGTCGGCGTTGAGGATCCGCTCGCCGATCACGGTGTGCTGGCGCATCAGCCGCCATTCGTCGGTGTCCAGCGGGCCGGGCTTGTCCAGGATCGCGTCCGGGATGGCGAGCTTGCCGACGTCGTGCAGCTCGGCGGCGCGCAGCAGCTCGTCGAGCTGATCGGGGTCCAGGCCGAGGTCGTGCCCGAGGTCATGCACGAGCTGACCCACCCCGTAGACGTGGTAGTGCAGATCGGGCGTTCGCTCTGAGACCACCTGCATGAGCACGTCGTGGCTGCGCGCCGGCGTGATCCGGCTGGTCCGGACCTTGGCCGCGTACATCCGCTGGTCGGCGAGCTGCAGCGTGCCGGTCGCGGTGGTGGCCTCGTCGGGGATGGTGGCCAGGCCGCGCGAGGCGGTGACGCTGAACATGGCGCCCTGCTCGGTGAGGGCGGCGGTGGCGGCCACGATCAGCGGATCGTCGATGGCGAAACGCCCTCTGAGCAGCAGACAGAACTCGTCGCCCCCGAGGCGGTAGGCCCGGCCGTGGCCGTCGACCGCGCTGTGTAGCGCCGTGCCCAGCCGCGCGAGCAGCGCGTCGCCGGCGGCGTGGCCAAAGGTGTCGTTGTAGCGCTTGAAGCCGTTGAGATCGAAGAACGCGAGCGTCTGGGGACGGTCGGCGTCGGCGTCAGCGACGGCGGCGTCGAGGTCGCGCATCAGCCGTCGCCGGTTGCCCAAGCCGCTGAGGCCGTCGGTCACGGCGTCCTCGGCGCTGGCGCGCAGCATGCGGATGTTCTCCACGAAGGTGAGGACCGCGCGGACGGTGCCGGTGATGATCGCGCCGGCGGCGAGCAGGACGGCGGTCGGCGTGATGTGGGTGAAGGCCGCGTCGACGAGGATCGCGAGCGCGAGTACCGCGAAGGCCAGCGGCAGGACGATCATCTGGAACGAGGCGGTGCGCCGGCGGGGTTGGCGCCCCGACGGCTGCCACGCAGCGACCGCGAACAGCGCCATCGATGCCGGCCACATCGTGTCCAGGATGCCGCCGGCGACGTAGGTCCCCTTGGCCTCCATGTAGGTGAAGAGCAGGTCCGCGACGGCCTGGACGACCATGCCGGCGCCGAGGCAGAGCCACACCCGGTCGGGCCGCCACGACGAAAGCGCGAACGCCACCACGACGAAGACCAGCAGCGTCACGTCGCCCAGCGGGTAGGCGAGGTTGACCGAGTCCTCGATGATGCGGCCCTGGTTGAGGCCAAGCACGGCCGGCAGCACCAGTCCGGTGCCGACCGAGGCCACGGCCAGCGCCACCATCGCGCCGTCGATCCACTGTTCGGCGGTCACGCGGCCGCGGCGCGAGCGGATGAGCAGCATCAGTGCGGCGTACATCGCCGGATACATCGTCAGGTAGATCGGATCGGCGATCGACGGGAACGGCGGGTCGGCGAGGTTGTTGAGCCACAGGGTCCAGACGAGGTCTCCGGCGGTCCAGGTGAGCAGACCGAAGGCGATGAGCGCCCAGGCCAGACGGTCCTCGCGCCGCGCCCAGACCCGGGCGACACAGATGGCGACGGCGAGCACCTCGGCGGCGGTGTAGACCCAGTTCTTGGCCACTGTCTCCATGGCAGGGCCGCCGAAGCCGAGCAGCGCGCGGGCCGCGTGAAAGGCCACGCACAGCCACATCGCGCGCGAAGGCGATCTGAAGCAATGGGTGATGTCGGATCTGTGTGCGCATGGGGCGACGGGCGCCCCGGGCCCGTCCGTGGGCGCGACCTGCCCTCGTAATCGGCGCAACCGAGCCGCAACTGAACCCGGTGGCCATATGGCCATCCACATGCGCAGATGACGGGCGCAGTAACCGCGCCCGTCATCTGTCGGCCTCTTGCGACGAGGCCCTGCGCTGCCCCCGGTCATCCCCCGTCGGCGCCGGCCCCAAGGGGGAGGGGCCGCACCGGAGGGAACGTTTGGTCAGTTGTGGTTGAAGGGCGCCACCATCGGGTTGGTGCCCGTGTAGATCCCGGTCGCGTTCGGGTACCAGATCCAGAAGTGCAGCGTGATCAGGCGCGGGTGCCAGAAGTTGAACTTGGCGCCGCTGCCCGGTGCCCGCGCCGCGCACTGAGACTGCGCGTCGGCGAAGACGACCGTGCCGTCGTCGTAGTGGCAGGCCGCGCCGAACACGCCGTACTTGGCGCCGGGGAGCGGCGCCCTGGCCGGCATCGAGGTGAAGACCCACTCCAGCGCGGACAGCTGCCATCCGTGCCCGGTGTGCTCGTAGACGAGGATCGGCGGCTTGCGCACGTTGAAGCCCGTGACCTTCGGGTTGATGAAGTGGTAGCCCATGTTCGGGATCATCTTGGTGAGGATGCGGTAGCCGTCGGCCTTGGCCTTGCCCAGGTTGGTCGCGTACTTGGCTGTCGCCAGGCGGGCCGCGACGAGGTCGGCGGTCAGGGGTGACGGACCGGCGGCCTGTGTCGCCGGCTGGGTTCCGGCCGAGGCCGGGATAGGGTTGGGGACCACGTTGGGCCGGCCCGATGCCGTGGCGGCCACGCCGATGGCCACGGCGGCCACGGCGGCGGCCAGCAGCAGGCTTGCAATCAACTTGCGACGCATGAGGCGCTCCTTCGGCTTTGAGAGATGTGCCGCCGGACCGGTGCCCCAGGCCCGGCGGTTTTCGTCTGATGGCAACCTCTCAAGCCCCGGCGCCGGGCGCATCGGGAGGACTCCCCATATTGCGCGGGGCCGGTCCCTATGTTGCGCGCGCCGGTCGCCGGTCGCCGGTCGCCGGTCGCCGGTTGCCGGTCGCGGGCCGCGGGCGCGTGGGTCAGATGTTCAGCACTTCGATCAGGCTGAATCGCAGGGACGCTCGAAGACGTCGAAGCGAAAGCGAGGCCCCATTCCGGCCGCCTCGTAGACCCTGAGGCCGCGCGGGTTGTCGGACGCCACGCCGAGCTGCGCCTGGACCAGGCCGGCCGCCGCGAAGCCGGCGAAGCCCTGCGTGAGCAGCGCGGTGCCGATCCCGCGGCGCTGATGGCCGGGTGCGACCGCGAGCAGGTCGACGTAGCCCGAGCCCTCGTGCTCCCAGCGGCGGGCGAGCATGAAGCCGACGATCTCACCGGCCGCCTCGGCCACCAGGCTGAGGTGTGGGGCGACGTCGTGGGCACGGAGGTGCTCGGAGACGAACATCTGGAAGGACTCAGGCACGTAGTCGGGGCTCGAGTCAAAGCTCTCGGCGTCCAGCGCGTGCAGTGCCCGCGCGTCGGCGTCGGGATCCAGGGGGCGCACGGTGACGCCGGCCGGCGTGGCCGCGGGGGTCACGCCGCGATCAAGCGGGCAGGCCATCCGCCAGTAGCTGCGCACGTGTCGGTACCCGGCGCTCTCGAGCAACTCGCGCGCGCGTGTGTTGGTGGACGCGGCGATCTGGCGGTGCGCGTCCTCGCGGCGGTCGCGTTCTCGCTGCTCGGTCCACCGCAGCATGAGGGTGCCGACGCCGCGTCCCTCGTGTTCGGGGGCGACGACCGCGAAGGCCCCCGGGCGGTGCACGATCGCGTAGCCGGCCAGCGCTCCATCGATCTCGACCAGGAGCGCGTCGCGGCTGAGTTCGAGGTCCGGCGCACGCCATTCATCCTCCACCTCCTCCAGCCGGAACAGCGGCAGCCCGATGTCCGCGGTGTGGCGAGCCACCAGGAGGGCCAGCACCGCGGGGGCGTCCGTCCACTCCGGAGCCCGCGTGCGCACTCGCGTCAGGCTACCCAGCGCACGTCGGGCGGACGTGCGGGCGAGCGCGAGCCCAGCGCGCGCTCGGCGGCGGCGAGACGCCGGACGGCCTCGGCGAGGCGCTCGGGCGGCTGGGTGAAGGGCAGTCGCAGGCGCTGCTCAAAGCCGCCGTCGGCGCCGAAGCGCGGGCCTGGCGCGACCCGGACGCCATGGACCACGGCGCGCGCCGCCAGAGCGGAGGCCGTGGTGCCCTCGGGCAGTTCGACCCACAGGGCCATCCCGCCGGCGGGCGGCTCCACGCGCCACTGCGGGCGCTCGCGGGCGATCTCGGTGAGCAGCGCGTCGCGGCGTTCGCGCAGCCACTGGCGGCGCTCGGGTAGGAGCGCATCGAGACGGCGCAGGACCTCGATGGCCAGCAGCTGGTCCAGGATCGGGCTGCCGACGTCCTGGCCGGCGCGAGCCAGCGCGAGGCGGCGGACGAGCTGCGGCTCGCCACGCACCCAGCCGGTGCGCAGTCCGCCCCAGACCGGCTTGGACAACGAGCCGACCGCCAGCACGCCGCCCCCGGAGTCACCGGCGGCCAGCGAGGGTGGCGACGCGCCCGGGTCCCTCGGGTCGTGGGGGTCGAGGACGAGTTCGGCGAGGCTCTCGTCGCTGACCAGCAGCATCCCCGCCGCGCGGGCCGCGCGGGCCACGACGGCGCGCGCCCGGGCGGAGGCGCGAAACCCGGTGGGATTCTGAAAGTCCGGGATGAGATAGCCGAGCACGGGCCGGGCGTCACGTAGCGCGGCGCGCAGCAGCGGCAGGTCCCAGCCGTCGGGGCCCACGGGGACGCCGACCGCAACGCAGCCATGTGCGCGCACCGCGTCCAGCGCGCCGGGGTAGGTGGGGGTCTCCACGAGCACGCGGTCGCCAGGCCGCGCGAAGGTGCGCAGCGTGAGGTCCCACGCATGCAGGGCCCCCTGGGTCACCAGGACCTGCGCAGGCTCGGTGGCCAGGCCCCGCCCGCTGAGGTAAGCGGCGATCGCGCTGCGCGCGGAGGGCAGCCCGAACGGTTCGTAGCCGTGGCCGCCGAGCTCCGGGGCCAGCGCATCGGCGGCGCGGGCGGCCAGCTCGGCGAGACCGGGCGGCGCGGGCAGGTTGGCCACGGTGAGGTCGATCACATCCCCGGTCGGCGGCTCGGCCTCGTCGGGGCGGTGCTCGCCGGCCGGCGGGGAGGTGATCCAGCTGCCCCGCCCTCGGCGCGAGGCCAGGTAGCGCTGCTCGCGCAGGACGTCCAGGGCGGCGGTCACGGTGTTGCGCGACACGCCCAGGGCCAGGGCCAGCTCGCGCTCGGAGGGCAGCCGGGTGTACGGCGGCAGCCGGCCCTCAACGACGAGTGCGCGCAGAGCCGCCGCCAGCGCCGGGATAGGCCACGCCGCCCCCGCGCCACTCGCCGAGCAGCCGGGTCAGGTGCGGCGTCGAGAGGCGGCGCAGCGCCACCACGGTGCCATCATCGCGCGATTGGCCCTGTCTGGACGGTGCCAAGTCTGGCAGTCTACCGGGGGTGAGTCTCGCCCCCACAACGACCAAGGGTCGGTTGTCCGCAGCTCTGAGCCGTGTCCTCGCCCCGGTGCCGCCGGATCGGCGGGCGCGGAGGTTCGCGCAGTTGGTGGTGGGCCTGGTCGGGTATGGGGTCACCGCGTCGATGCTGGTCCTCGCGAATCTCGGGTTGGACCCGTGGGACGTCTTTCACCAGGGTCTGTCACGGACCTTCGGGCTGGGGATCGGCACGTGGGCGGTGATCGCCAGCGTCGTGGTGCTCGTGTGCGGCTGGATCCCGCTGCACCAGCGCCCCGGGGTGGGGACGGTCATGAACGCCATGATGGTCGGGTTCGTCATGGACGCGATCCTGGCCACCGTGCACCCGCCCCATGTCCTCTGGGTGCGCATCGCCCTGCTGGTGGGCGGCGTGATCGGCAACGGGTTTGCCACGGGCTTCTACATCGGGGCCGGGCTCGGCCCCGGGCCGCGGGACGGGCTGAGCACCGGGATCGCCGGGCGCGGGTACTCGATGCGCGTGGTGCGCACGACGATCGAGGGATCGGTGCTCGTCACCGGCTTTCTGCTCGGCGGCAGGGTCGGCATCGGCACGCTGCTCTATGCGACCGCCATCGGTCCGATCACGCACGTGACGATCCCGGCGCTCGCCATCGGGCGCCGGCGCGGAGCCGGTACGCCCGCGCCAACTCGCGAGCCGGCGCGAGTGACACAAAATTTGTGATGTGACACTTGCATTCGTGTGGCGGTTGGGTTACTCTCTCGTCTTGAGAAGAACCATGATCGCCCTGAGTCACATCCCCGCAGCCCGCAAGCCGACGCAAGTCGCGCTCGAGGGTCCCTGCCCGCGTCGACCGTGGGTGATGGGGCTTCAGAGCAATCCCAGGACCCTCGCGGAGCCGCGCGTGCGCTAGACGCAGGCGAACAGACCGGCCGAGCGAGGGCGACCCCTGGGGGTCGCCTTTTTTGTGCCCGCACCCGCCCTGCGCGGTGCGACTGACACTGTCACTAACGCCTGCCCCGAGCAGGTGACAGTGACACATGCCCTTTGACACCTTCGCCCGGCCAGGCGCTCTCGCGGTAGAGCACGGCGGCGGGCGAGCGAAGACGCGCCGCCGCCTGCCGGTCCAGGCGGCGGCGCCCAGACGAAGGAAAGGAGGACAGCGATGCCACGCACAACCTAGGTCCAACCAGCGACAGTGGCAAACACGGGAGCGTGGATCACGCGCTCCCGCCCGCCTCCGTAGCTCAGTGGAAGAGCAGCGGGCTTCGAACCCGCGCGCAGAGGTTCGACTCCTCTCGGGGGCTCTCTGACGTCTCCTCAGATCGCTACAACAGACAACGACGAGGAAGGAGGGAGCAACGATGAACATCAAGACCTTCGGCCCGGTCGATGAGCGCAGCCGTGCGCAGCTCGAGCGATGCATGGCCGCCGGTGACGCCGACTACGGCGTCCTGTGCGCCGACCATCACCCGGGCTACAGCCAGCCGATCGGCGGCGCCATTGCCTACGAGGGGTACGTGTCGCCGTCCGGTGTGGGATTTGACATCGGGTGTGGCAACAAGGCCGTGGAGACCGCGCTGACCCGTGCCGACCTGGAGGACCTGGGCGGCGTGGAGGCGATCATGAAGCGGATCACCAAGCGGATCTCGTTCGGCATGGGCGTGCCGGCGCGCGAGCGCGTCGATCACCCGGTGCTCGACAAGATCCGCAACGCTGAGTTCGCGCCGCAGCGCAAGCTGGCGGGCCTGGCCGAGTCACAGCTGGGCACGGTCGGCTCGGGCAACCACTACGTCAACGTCATGGAGGACGAGAACGGCCACGTGTGGGTGGGCGTGCACTTCGGCTCGCGCGGGTTCGGGCACAAGACGGCGTCGGGGTTCCTGGCGCTGGCCCAGGGCCTGGCCTTTGACGGCCGCGCGCAGGAGGGCGAGATGGACTCCCCGCCGGTGCTGCTCGAGGTCGGCACCGAACTGGGCGACGCCTATATCGCGGCGATGGGGCTGGCGGGCGAGTACGCCTATGCGGGCCGGGACGTCGTCGTCGCCAAGGTGCTCGAGGTCCTGTCGGCCGAGCCGGTCCACGAGGTGCACAACCATCACAACTTCGCCTGGCGTGAGGAGCACGGCGGGCGGACGTACTGGGTCATCCGCAAGGGTTGTACGCCGGCCCAGCCGGGGCAGGAGGGGTTCGTCGGCGGGTCGATGGGCGACGAGTCGGTGATCCTCGAGGGCGTCGCCTCCGAGGACGCGACCGAGTCGCTCTTCTCCACCGTGCACGGCGCCGGCCGGGTGATGAGCCGGACGCAGGCCGCCGGCAAGGTGCGCCGCCGCAAGCGTTGGGCCTGCAGCAATCGCGACTGCGACCGGCTGTTCGAGTCTGCGGACGCGACCTGCCCCGAGCACCCGGGCTCGCGGATGCTGAAGACCTGGGTGGCGGAGCAGGTCAAGCCCGGCGTCGTCGACTGGCCTGCCGTTCAGGCGCGGCTGCGCGAGCAGGGCATCGTGCTCGTCGGCGGTGGCGCGGACGAGGCGCCGGAGGTCTACAAGCGCCTGCCTCAGGTGCTTGCGGCCCACGCCGGGTCGATCCGCGTCACCCACCGGCTGCGCCCGCTGGGCGTGGCCATGGCGGGCCGGGACATCCAGGACCCCTACAAGGACTAGCTGCTCCGCGCGCGCGCTCCCGCGCGCTCCCGCGCCCGGTCGCGCCGGCCGGCCGCGCTGTCTGTGCCCCTTCTCACAGCGCCCCCGGCCCGGTAATGTGAACATCCGCACGAGGGCGCAGACGCGCGAGGGTGCGTAAGGGCGCGGGGAACAGAGGATGAAGGGGGCAAGATGTCGATATGGACGACGCAGACGACGTGTCATGGGACGCCGGATGACGTCCTGGAACTGCTGACGGAGCCCGGCGCGATCGCGCGCTGGTCGCCGGTGCCGTTCACGCTGGTGGGCAGCGACCGGGACCGTCTCTCCGCCGGGGACCGGGTGCGCGTGCGCGGCCAACTCGCCGGGCGCGGGGTGGAGTTCCTGGTCGACGTGGCGGAGGCGAATGACGGGCACCTCGCCCTTACGGCCACGGGACCGATCCGGATCGATGTCGACTACCGCGTCGTCGACCACGCCCATGGCAGCAGCGTGCGCGCCCGGATCGGCGTCGCTGGTAGCGGCCTGTTCGGCCGCGTGCTGGCCGGCGCCACCGACGCGCTGCTCGCGGCCGGGGCGCTGCGCGTGGCGGTGGATCGCATCGTCCAAGAGCTTGAGCCGGCCGCGCTGGCGGCCTGACCGCCTCAGACGGGCCGCCGGCCGGCCGGCTCAGGGGCGAACTCAGTCGCCGTCGCGTCTCGCGCGCGCGACCAGCCGGTCTGTCACGTAGAGCACCTGCAGCCAGCGGATGGTTCGGGCCGCGTGGCCCTCGCTGTGTGGATAGTGCGCGCCGACATCGACGAGGAAGACCTGGCCGGGCTTGGCGTCGTCGGGGATGCGCCCACGCACCGTGAAGTGGCCAGGCTCGTCGCGGCTGGTCTGCAGCTCCCGATGCTCGCCCGCAGCAAGCCGCTCGAACGCCTCCCGGTCCTTGGGTCCGGAGACGGAGATCTCAAGCTCGTGGGCGGGCTCGAGTCCGGAGCGCACCCGTGGCGCGAGGAACAGCGGAGTGGCCGGCGTCGCCCCGAGAACGCGGAGATCCTCACGTAGCTTGGCTGCCTCGCCGATCTCCTCGACCGGCGGCGGCACCTTGACCGCCGTCACCTCGACCTTGAGCGGCAGCGGCTCTCTGAGCACCGTCCCGGCGGTGAACAGCAGGTGCCAGACCATGCCGGAGCCCACGAGCATCGAGTCGGTGTTGCGCCATGCGGAGGCATAGTGGATCGACCCACCGGGGTGCGGGACTGTGGGATCGGGCACGGCGGCGGCCGTGGTGGCATCGACGTTGATGAAGGGCGCCTGGGCGTCGGAGAGGCTGACGACGGCGCACTGGTGCTGGCCGACCGGCCCGCTGTGGAACGGAACGGGCGAGACGACCGTGGTTGTGCCGGCCGCCCCGATCGTCGCCACCACCTCCGATAGGAGCGTGCCCGCCGAGCCCACGCCCCCAGGGAAGGTCCAGAAGCGCACGATGGTGTCCGGCGCGCTCACGGCCGTGTCATTGTGGATCTTCGCGCTCAGCCCGTAGTTGGTGTTGGGTGCCAGCTGGGTATCCCACGGCCCGATGGGCTGGCCGCCGAGCGCGACGACGTTTCCGCCACCGTCGGTGAGGATGATGTCGGGGCTCTGATAGGTGCCGTTGCCGATGTAGGGCTGCGGCTGCACGGCGGGCGTGGTGAACACCTCGGCGCTCCTGGTCGCCGCGGCGTTGCCGACCGTCGAGTTGCCACCTACGGCATACAGGCGGCCGTCGGGGCCGAGCGCCGCCGCCAACACCCCTGTGGCCGAGGCCAGCGACGGCGACACCGTCTGCCACGAGGACGACGACTGATCCCAGCTGTAGACGTCGGCGGCCGGGGTATCGGGTGATGTGCTGCTCAGGCCGCCGATCGCGTAGATCAGCCCGCCCGGCCCGGCGGAGGCGGCGAGCCTCGTCCGAGCGTGGATGAGCGAAGGCAGCGCCACCGCGTTCCACGTCCGCGAGGTGGTGCTGAAGACCTCGACCGTGGCGAACGGCACGCCGTTGCTGTTCTCGCCGCCGATGGCGTAGATCTTGTCGCCCACCACGCACGCCGCCAGCCCCAAGCGAGCGGTGGGCATCGACGCCACCGCAGCCCACACGTTCGTGCCGGGGTCAAGGCGCTCGACGCTGGTCAGCGCATTGCCCGCGCCGTCGACGCCGCCGATGGCGTAGATGGCGCCATCGGCCCCCGTGACCGCGGCGTGGTAGGCCCGCGGGGTACCGAGCGGCGCGGCCGCCGTCCACAGGCCGCCGGCGGGATTGAAGATGTTGACCGTGTTGGCCGGGGTGACGACCGGGCCGCCCCGGGTTCCCCCGATCACGTACACCCGGCCGGCAAGGGTGGCCGCGGCGACGCCGGTGAGGGCCTGTCCGGGCAACGTCGTCACGTTGTTGGCCCACGCTCCGGGGGATGCCGGATCGAGTGTCTCCACCGCCCCGATCGCGTTGGAGTTGGCGCCGCCGTCTCCGCCGATCGCGTACAGCACGAGGCTGCTTGCCGCCGGCGGGGCGGGGGCGGTGACCACTGCCAGGCCCTGGCGGGCAGTGTTGAGGTTGGCTACCGCCGTCCACGTCATGAGAACCCCGGTCTTAAGGATCGCGCGGGCCAATGCCCCAGACGGAGCCAACGAAGAAGACTGGGTCCCGCGCTCGTGGTGGCCCCGCGCGGGCATCCTAGCCCCAGCGCACGAAGGTGTGGACGCGCTCACCCTGGGTGGGTGGATTTGTGTCACTTTGCCTGCCACGATCCCCTGGAGTCACAACGCCGGGGGAATACGTGGGGACCATGAGCATCGCGGGGGTGCGTGCGGCGACGCGCGCGCTGATCTGTGCGGGGGCGGTCTGGGCGATCATGTGGGTCGCGCTGACGCACGTCGTCCTGGTGCCGGGCGTGGGCGCGCCCGCCGGTCTCCCGGCGGCCGCCGGAGCGCCGGACCTGCGCGCGCTCCAGTCGCTGCCGGTCGCCGCCCAGTCGGTGATCTCCGCGACCGTCGGCGCGGCCGACTCCCGCTTTGACGCACAGCGGTCGGGGTCCGGATGGCAGTTGCGGGGCGGGGGAGTGCGCGCGCACTTCGGCGCGGGCGTGGTCCGGCTGACGGCCCCCGCGGGGACCGTGACCATGTCGGCCGGCGATGCATCGGGGCGCTGGACGGCACATGGCAGCCGCGTGACCCGGTCGCTGGGTGTGGTCCAGGAGTGGTATGTGGCCGGGCCGCTGGGCATCGAGCAGGGCTTCACCGTCGCGCGGCGTCCACGTGTGGGCGGCACGGGTCAGCTCACGCTCGCGCTGCGTCTCTCCGGTTCGCTGGCCGCAAGTCGCGGGCGGTCGGGGCTGCGTTTCACCTCTCGCGCGGGCCGCATCGGCCTGCGCTACGGAGGCCTGCAGGCGCGCGACGCCGCCGGCCGCTCGCTGCCGGCCACGCTGTCGCTGCGGCGGGGGCACCTGGTGATCCGCGTCGACGGCCGCGGCGCCCGTTATCCCGTCACGATCGATCCCCTCGTCCAGCAGGGCGCCAAGCTCACGCCCAGCGGCGAGAGCGGGCCTGGGTCCTTCGGAGTCAGCGTGGCCCTGTCGGCCGATGGCAACACGGCGCTGGTGGGCGGTGACAGCGACGCCCGTAACAACGGCGCCGCTTGGGTCTTCACCCGCAGTGCCGGGACCTGGAGCCAGCAGGGCGGCAAGCTCACCGGCGGTGGCGCCACCGCGGGCGCGGCGTTCGGCTCGAGCGTCGCGTTGTCGGCGAACGGCGACACCGCGCTCATCGGCGGCGATTTCGACGGCGCCAGCGGCGTGGGCGCCGCGTGGGTGTTCACGCGCGCGGGGACCACGTGGACCCAGCAGGGCACCAAGCTCACCGGGGCGGGCGCGACCTCCGGCGCGGGGTTCGGCTCGAGCGCGGCTCTGTCGGCGGACGGCAACACCGCGCTCGTGGGTGGCCCGACCAACGGCTCGGGCGACGCCGGGGCCGCCTGGGCCTTCAGCCGCAGCAACGGCACGTGGACTCCGCTGGGCTCGACGCTGGTGGCGACCGGCGAATCAGCGGCCGGCGAGTTCGGCAACAGCGTGGCCCTCTCGGCCGACGGCGTCACCGCCCTCGTCGGCGGCAGCAACGACACGGGCGGCAGGGGTGCGGCCTGGGCCTTTGTGCTCAACAGCGGCAGCTTCGGCCAGCAGGCCAGACTCACGCCCAGCGACGAGGCGGGCAACGGCGCCTTCGGCACGAGCGTCGCGCTGTCCTCCGATGGCAACACGGCGCTGATCGGGGGACCGAGCGACGGTACGGGTGCGCAGGCGAGCGAGGGGGCGGCGTGGGTGTTCACGCGCACGCAGTCGATCTGGAGCCAGCAGGGCGCCAAGCTCACCGCGGGCGACGCCGCCGCGGGCAGTGGGTTGGGATCGGGCGTGGCGCTCTCCTCCGATGGCAACGTGGCGCTGGTCGGGGGTCAGGGCGACAGCGGGGGAGCCGGCGCGGCCTGGCTGTTTGACCGCTCGGGCGCGACCTGGGCACAGCAGGGAGGCAAGCTCACCGGTCAGGGGGAGAGTCTGGTCGGGACGCTCGGGTCAAGCGTTGCGCTCTCGGCTGACGGCCAGACCGCGATGATCGGCGGCAAGAACGACAACGGCGGCGCTGGGGCGGCGTGGGCGTTCGCGCCACCCGCGCCGACGTGCGCCAACGCCTCGGCGGCGACGCCCGCAGGGGGCGGAGCCGTGACCATCGCGTTGCCATGCACGGGCCCGGCCGGCGGGGCCCTGAGCTACGCGATCGTGTCCGGGCCGGCCCACGGGAGCCTGACTGCGGTGGGGGCGGACGGGCGCGTCGGGTACAGGTCGCAGGCCGGGTACGTGGGGACTGACTCGTTCACCTACCAGGTCACCAACCAGTGGGGCGTCTCCAGCACGGCGACGGCGGCGCTCACGGTGCCGGGCTTCGCCGCACCGGCGTGCGCCAACGTGAGCGCACATGGGCGCAAGGGAGCGACCAAGGTGACGCTGACGCTGTCGTGTCACGGGCCCGCCGGCGTGCCGATCGCCTACCGGATCGTGACGCCCCCGGGCAACGGCAAGGTGGGCGCGATCAACCAGTCGCACCGCACGGTCACCTACACGACGCACGTCGGCTTCAGCGGGACGGACCGCTTCACCTATCGGGCCACCGACGCCGGCGGAGCGTCGGCCACGGCCACGGCGACGGTGGTCCTGCCCGCGCTCGGGCGCATCACGTCGACGATGACGTGGGGGTCGTTCCGTTTCGGCGCGGCCGCGACGATCCTGCCGGGGATGCTCGTCAAGGGCCTGCCGGGTGGGGCCACGGTCCATCTGTCGTGCATCGGGCAAGGGCTGCTCGATCAAGGCGCAGACCGTCTCATTGGCCAAGCAGCGCACGTGCAAGGGCAAAGGCCACAAGCGCCGGTGCAAGCTCTCCGTGCCGCAGAGCGGCAATCTTGACCTCACCCACCAGGTCGCCAACCGGCGGGTCAAGGTGGGTTCCGCACTCGTCGTGGCGATGATCGAGCCGGGCTCGATCGGCAAGGAGTACGTCTTTCGAGATGGTCCGCGACAAGCAGCCGTCGGTGAAGATCCGAGCGCTGGCGCCCGGTGGCACGGCCCCGTGCCCGGGCTGTTGAACGGGGGCCGCCGGCGCGACCTCCGGCGGCCGGGCCCGCCTACGTAAAGGCGGAGACGCCCGTCACGTCCCGGCCGAGGATGAGCGACTGCACGGAGTCGGTGCCCTCATAGGTCTCGACGATCTCGAGGTCGGTGAGGTGGCGGGCGACGTGGTACTCCAGCAGCAGGCCGTTTCCGCCCATGATGTCCCGGGCCTCCGAGCACACGAGCTTGGCCATACGTGCGTTGTGCAGCTTGGCCAGCGAGGCCATGGGCCCGGTCATCGCGCCGCGGTCCTGCAGCTGCGCGAGACGGAGGCAGATCAGCTGCATGGCCGTCGTCTCGGCCACCATCGTCGCCAGCTTGGCCTGGACGAGCTGAAAGCCCGCGATCGGCTGGCCGAACTGCGTGCGCTCGGCCGCGTAGGCCACCGCGGCCTCGAGGCCGGCCATCGCGTGACCCACGCACTCCCAGGCGGCGCCGCCTCGCGTCTGATCCAGCACGCGTGTCGCATCGTCGAACGTGCGAGCCTCAGCGAGCCTGTTCTCCGCCGGGACGCGCACGTCGCGCAGGGCGATCTCGGCCTGCCACACGGCGCGTTTGCCGATCTTGCCTGTGATCACCGTCGACGGATCAAAGCCGGGCGTGCCCTTCTCGACCACGTAGGCGCCGACGTCGCCTTCCTCATCGCGGGCCCAGACGATCACCAGGTCGGCGAAGGAGGCATTGCCGATCCAGCGCTTGTCGCCGTTCAGGACATAGGCATCGCCGTCGCGCCGCGCCTCGGTCTCCAGCGAGACCGAGTCTGAGCCGTGCTCGGGCTCGGTCAGCGCGAAGGCGCCGATCAGCTCCAGGCGGGCCATCGGTCCCAGCCACCGCGCCTTCTGCTCCTCGGAGCCCAGCAGGTCGATCGAGCCCATCGCCAACCCGGAGTGCACCCCGAAGAAGGTGTTGATGCTCCCGTCGGTGCGGGCCAGCTCGCGCGACACGATCCCGGAGGCCAGGCGCGACATACCCGGGCAGCCGTGGCCGTCGATCGTGGTGCCGGCCACGTTGAGGGCGGCCAACTTGGGGACGAGCTCGAACGGGAACTCGGCGCGCTCCCAGTAGTCGTTGATCACGGGGAGGACCTCCTGCTCGCCGAAGGCGCGGACGCGGTCGCGGATCGCCCGCTCCTCGCCGGTGAGCTCGTCGTCGAGGAGGTAGTAATCAGAGACGGCGGCTGGGTCTGGGTGATCGTGGGCAGTCATCAGCTGTGGTCCTACCCGCAGTAGGCTGGCGCACTCACCGCTGGATACGTCAACGCCGTAGGGAGGAACCACGATGGATGCCGTCAACCGCCAGGTCCGCCTGGCCGCCCGCCCGGTCGGCCTGCCCAAGGCGAGCGACTGGGATCACACCGAGGAACCCGTTGCCGAGCCCGGCGAGGGCGAGGTGCTCGTCAAGGTCAAGTACCTGTCGCTTGACCCGGCGATGCGCGGGTGGATGAACGATGCCCGCTCCTACGTCCCGCCGGTCGGGATCGGCGAGGTCATGCGCGCCGGCGGCTGCGGCGAGGTGATCGCGTCTGAACATCCTGGGTTCGAGCCCGGCGACTACGTGACCGGCATCACCGGGATCCAGGAGCACGCGGTCCTGCAGGGCGACGGGCTGATCAAGATCGACCCCACGCTCGCGCCCCTGCCCGTCTACCTGGGGACGCTCGGCATGCCGGGCATGACCGCGTACTTCGGGCTACTGGAGATCGGCAAGCCCCAGGAGGGCCAGACCGTCGTGGTCTCCGGCGCGGCCGGCGCCGTCGGCAGCGTCGTCGGTCAGATCGCCAAGATCAAGGGCTGTCGCGCGGTGGGGATCGCCGGCGGCGAGGAGAAGTGCCGTCACGTCGTCGAGGAGCTCGGCTTCGACGCCGCCATCGACTACAAGTCTGAGAACGTGCTCAAGGCGCTGCGCCAGCACTGCCCCAACGGGATCGACGTCTACTTCGACAACGTGGGCGGCGAGATCCTTGACGCCGCCCTGGCCTGCCTGGCCCGCGGCGCGCGGGTGCCCCTGTGCGGCGCGATCTCGCAGTACAACGCCACCGGGGGGATGCGCGGGCCGTCGAACTACATGTCGCTGCTGGTCAACCGGGCCAGCATGACCGGCTTCCTCGTCTTCGACTTCGCCGACCGCTACGCGCAGGCCGCGCAGGAGATGGCCGGGTGGGTTCAGGAGGGTCGGCTGAAGTCCTTCGAGGACGTCGCCACCGGCGGGGTGGAGAACTTCCCCGACACGCTGCTGCGCCTGTTCAGCGGCGACAACCTGGGCAAGCTCGTGCTCGAGGTGGATCCCGGCTGAGATTCGCGCAACCCCCCGAGGTGTGATGGGTTAGCACCAAGGGGCCTGGAAATTTCCCGCAGCCCCTGCGAGGATCAAAAAAGAGGATCGCAACGACCGGGGGACATTGATGCCGGGGATCAGGCTGTTTGACGTGCGTGCCGCGCTGGCGGCGCTGGGATTGGCGATGCTGGCGGCGCTCGCTGTCGCCGTGGCCACACATCTTCCACTGAGCGCGCCGGGCGGGCCACCGGCCCCGGCCCAGGCCGAGACGAACAGCGCCGGCCTCAGTCGGCTGCAGTCGCTGCCGCTCCAGGCGCAATCGGTCATGTCCTCGACCATCGCTGCGGGTAATCGCAGCTTTGCCGCCCGGCGGACCGCCGACGGCTGGGGCCTCAGCGGTGGCGGCGTGCGCGCGGACTTCCGCTCCGGCGCGCCGACGCTGAGCCTCGCGGGCGGCCACACCCTCTCGCTGTCCCTGGCGGGCGCCGCCGCGACGACCTCCGTGTCCGCGCGCGGCAACCGCGTCACCCTGACCCGTCCCGGCATCCGGGAGTGGTACGCCGCCGGCCCGCTCGGCATCGAGCAGGGCTTCACGCTCGCGCACCGCCTTCCGGCGACGAGCGCAGCTGCGCACGACGTGACGCTCGCCCTCGCCGTCGGCGGCTCACTGCGCCCGCAGGCCGCCGGATCCAACGTGAACTTCCTGGGATCGCGAGGCGATCTCGTGGCGCGATATGGGGGGTTGACCGCGGTTGACGCCACCGGGCGCCACCTGCCCAGCGCGCTGAGCGTCGCGGGCGGGCGTGTTGTCCTCTCGGTCGACGACAGCGGGGCGCGCTATCCGATCACGATCGACCCGCTCATTCAGCAGGGCGACAAGCTCAGCGGCAGCGACGCCGTGCCGGGAGTCGGCGGCAGCGACATCGGCGAGGGCGTCGCCCTCTCCGGCGACGGCAACACCGCGATCGTCACCGGGGACACGGACGACCTCGAGCAAGGGCGCAGCCTGGGTGTTCACGCGGTCGGCCGGGGTGTGGAACCAGGTCGGAGCGAAGATCGTCCCGCCGGCCGGTGACGAGATCGGCAGCAGCGAGTTCGGGTCAAGCGTGGCGCTGTCGCAGGATGGCTCCACCGCCCTCATCGGCGGCATTCTCGACAATGGCCAGCTTGGCGCTGCATGGGTTTACGTGCGCTCCGGGTCGACCTACGTCGAGCAGAAGAAGCTGGTCGGCAACGGGGAGACCCCCGCCGGCGAGTTCGGCGAGAGCGTTGCGCTCTCCGCCAACGGCAACACGGCGTTGGTCGGAGCCCCGGACGACGAGGGTGCCAACGCGGCTCTTGTGACCCCATCGGACGGCGGGGCGGCGTGGGTGTTCACGCGCTCGGGCACGACCTGGGGCACGGGCACGAAGATCTCGCCGGCCGTCGGGGGGGCGAACAACCCGAGCCACTTCGGCACCGGGGTCGCGCTGTCGGCCAATGGCACCATCGCCCTCATCGGTGGCCCCGGAGACGGGCCAGGCTCGGGAGCGGTGGTGGAGTACACCGGCAGCGGCTCGAGCTGGACCTTCCAGCAGCGGTTCCTTCCCAACGATGAGAGCGCTCCCTCGGGCTTCGGCAACGCGATTGCGATCTCGGCCGACAGCAATACGGCTGTCATCGGCGATGAGAACGACAACAACACTCCAATCGGCGGCGCGGCCTGGGTGTTCACGCGCTCCGGAATCACCTGGAGTCAGCAGGGAACGAAGCTCGTGCCCAGCGACGCCAGCAGCGGCGCCTCCGTCGGCAGCTCAGTCGCCATCTCGGGCAACGGCAACACCGTCCTCATCGGTGCCGACAGCGACTCGAACATGGTCGGCGCGGCGTTCCTGTACACGCGATCGGCGGGTGTCTGGTCGGAGTCACAGAAGCTCATCGGGGCGAAGGAGGCCGGAGGCGCATTCTTCGGATTCAGTGTTGCCCTGGCGACGGACGGGCAGACCGCGATGGTCGGCGGCCCCGGGGACAGCTCCCGTACTGGAGCCGCGTGGCCGTTTGCGCCGCCCGCCCCTGTCTGCTCCAGCGTCTCGGCGACTGCCCCGCAGGGCGGTGGTACGACGAACGTAACGCTCTCGTGCACATTGCCGCTCGGCGCAAGTCCGGCGTATTCGGTCATCGGCGGACCGAGCAACGGCAGGGTGAGCGCCATCAACGCGAACGGACAGCTCACCTACACGTCGAATGCTCTCTTCTCCGGCACGGACACGTTCAACTTCCGGGTCAGCGACCAGTGGGGCATCTCGAACATCGCCACCGCGGTCGTCAACGTGCCGTTCCTGCCCGTCCCGACGTGCTCCAACGTCACGTCCAAGGGCAAGGCGGGCGCCACCAAGGTGACGGTCACGCTGAAGTGCACCGGCCCGAAGGGGCACCCGTTCACCTACGGCATCGTGAGCAAGCCGGGCAACGGCAAGCTCGGCAAGATCAACCAGTCCAAGGGTACGGTCACGTACAGCACCCACATCGGCGCGCAGGGCACCGATCGGTTCGTCTACAACGCCACGAATTCCGGCGGCTCCTCGAAGACCGCCACGGCGACGATCAAGCTCCCGTTCCTGCGGCAGATCACCACACCGATGCACTGGGACTTCGACCCGACGACGGCGACGTTCTCCCAGATCAACGCGATGTCGATCGATCGGTTGCCGGGTGGGGCGAAGGCGACCCTCAGCTGCAAGGCCAAGAAGGGCACGTGCCCGATCTCCAAGCACACCGTCTCGGTTCCCAAGCACCGAGTCTGCAAGGGCAAGGGCAAGAAGCGCAAGTGCAAGCTCGTCGCGCCCAAGCAGGCCTCGGTGAGTCTGACTCGGTTCGTCGCCGGCAAGCATCTCAGCGTCGGGACCAAGCTGACCATCACGATGTTCGAGCCGGGCTGGATCGGGAAGCGATTCGTCTTCACGATGGTCAAGGGCCACCAGCCCCCCGACACGGTCACGGCGATGGCGCCGGGCAGCAGCACCAGGCTCTGCCCCAAGTGCTCGGGCATCGGCCAGTGAGGCGTCGCGGCCCACACCGGGCCGCGACTCGCTGACACAGCCCCGAAATCCGACTGGTCCAGAAACCTGGGTCACTGTCGTTGCGCGCAGATCGCGGGCCGAGAATCGCCACTAGGTACATTGGGAGGTGGCAGGGCTAGGCGCAGACCACGTTCGAAGGGGAGTCGCTTCACACATGGTCAAACTGAGTCGCTGGTGCATCGGTCATCGCCGGTGGGTGATCGGAGGCTGGATCGTCGTGGCGGTGCTCACGACGGTGATCGCGGGCGCCGTGGGCCGGCAGTACGCGACGGACTTCAGCCTCCCGGGCACCGAGGCCCAGCGCGTGGTGGATCTGCTGGGCAGCCAGTTCAAGGCGCAGAGCGGCGACGTAGACACGATCGTGTTCCACACCTCGACGGGCACGGTCGACGACCCGACTGTGCGCAACGCGGTCACCCCGGTGCTCGAGAGCGTGGCCAAGATGCCCCACGTCGCCGCTGTCGTCAGCCCGTACAGCAGCGAGGGCGCGGTCGAGGTCTCCAAGGACGGCAAGACCGCGTTCGCCACCGTCAACTACGACAAGCGCGCCAACCTGCTGCCCGACAAGACCGGGCAGCCACTGCTCGATGCCATCAACGGCGTCAAGGTCCCGGGCCTCACCCTCGCCGCCGGCGGGCAGGTGATCGAGAACGCGGAGGGCTTCAACATCGGCCCCGCGACCGCGGTGGGCGTGCTGGCCGCGCTCATCATCCTCCTCATCACCTTCGGCTCGCTGAGCGCCGCCGGCATGCCCCTGGTGACCGCCGGCCTGGGCCTGATCACCGGGATCGCCCTGATCGGCGTGGGCACGCACATCACCAGCATGTCCAACGTCGCCCCGGAGCTGGCGATCATGATCGGCCTGGGCGTGGGGGTGGATTACGCGCTGTTCATCATCACCCGGTTCAAGGAGAACCACGCCCGCCACGGGGACGTGCAGAGATCGATCGTGGAGGCGATGGACACCTCAGGCCGGGCCATCTTGCTCGCCGGCACGACCGTGATCATCGCGTTGCTGGGCATGTTCGCCACCGGCGTGACGTTCCTGTACGGGCTGGCGATCGCCTCCGTTCTCGCGGTCCTGTGCGTCCTGCTGGCGTCACTGACGGTCGTCCCGGCGCTGCTGGGCGCCTGGGGGAATCGCGTGGTGCGCCCCACCCGCCGTGCCCGGCGGCGCGAGGCACGGGGCGAAGCGCCGCGGGAGTCGGCGTGGCGGCGCTGGAGCATCGTCGTGCAGTCACGCCCATGGCCGCTGGCGGCGGGGGCGCTGGCCGTCATGCTCATCTGCCTCATTCCCGTCCTGGGACTGCGGCTGGATTCAAGCGACGCCGGCAACGACCCGTCCAGCACGAGCAGCTACCGCGCCTTCAACCTGCTCTCCGCCGGCTTCGGCCCCGGGTTCAACGGCCCACTGGAGATCGTCGCCCAGCTCGAGAACCCAAGCCAGCAGTCAGCAGCTGGCGGCGTTGCGCACGGCGGTGGCCAAGACGCCGGACGTCGTGGCCGTGACGGCGCCGCGACTGGCCCCTTCGGGCAAGGTCGCCGTGATGGAGGCCTATCCCGCGTCGGCGCCCCAGGACCCGGCGACGACCGATCTGGTCAACCACCTGCGTGGCGACGTGCTCCCGCCGTTTGAGAAGTCGTTCGCCGGCCGGCCGCTCGTGGGCGGATTCACCGCGGGCTCCATCGACTTCTCCCACGTGTTGTCGACCAAGCTGCCGTTGTTCATCGGGATCGTGATCGTGCTCTCGGCGCTGCTGCTGTTCGTCATCTTCCGGTCGCTCGTCATTCCCGTGCAGGCGGCGCTCATGAACCTGCTGAGCATCGGCGGGGCGCTGGGCGTGACGGTCCTCGTCTTCCAGAACGGGTTCCTGGCCGGTCTGCTGGGGGTGACCAAGGGGCCGGTGGAGCCGTGGATCCCGGTGCTGATGTTCGCGGTGGTGTTCGGCCTGAGCATGGACTACGAGGTGTTCCTCATCTCCCGAATCCGCGAGGAGTGGGTGCGCCAACGCAACGCGACCGCGGCGGTCACTGACGGAATCGCCCTCACCGGGCGGGTGATCAGCGCGGCGGCGGCGATCATGATCTGCGTGTTCCTGTCGTTCATGCTGGGCGACCAGCGCTCGATCAAGGAGTTCGGGTTCGGGCTGGCCGTCGCAGTGTTCCTCGATGCGATCGTCGTGCGCTGTGTGCTGCTGCCAGCGGTGCTCGAGATCCTCGGGCCCGTGACCTGGGCGCTCCCGGATTGGATCGATCGGCGCCTGCCGCGGATCCGGATCGAGGGTCATGGGGCTGAGGAGGACGCGCTCGACACCGAACTCTCCCGCGACGACGCGCCGTTCCCGGACCCCGCGCCGCACCGCGGCTGAGCGACCTTCGCCGGGGGCGGGTGCCGGCGGGCCCGCGCAGGGTCCGCTGGTAGCCTCGGCAGGTCTGCGATGAGTCTGCGCGCCTGGGTGACGAGAGTGATGGTGCTCGCCGCGATTGCGGCATGGCCGGGGGTGGCCGCGGCCGCCAACGCGCCCGCGACCAACTACGACGCCACCAATCACAGCCAGAACGTCTACTTCGAAGGGACCGACGGATCGCTGCAGGAGATCGCGTGGGTGCAAGGGAAAGGGTGGGGCTCGCTCACGAAGGTGGTCCCGGCGGGATCGTTGGGGTCGGGTCCGGGGACGAACTTCGACTCTCAGAACGCCAGCCAGAACGTCTACTTCCCGGCGACCGACGGGTCGCTGCGCGAGATCTCCTGGACGCCGTCACACGGCTTCAACCACGTCTCTGTAGTGGCGCCCGCGAACACGCTGCACTCGGCGCCCGCCACCAACTACGACCCGGACAACCACAGCCAGAACCTCTACTTCGCCGGCGCGGACGGGTCGCTGCAGGAGAAGCCGTGGGTCTCGGGCTCAGGGTGGAAGCCGACCTCGGTCACCGCCCCCGGGGGCTCGCTGGTCTCGTCGCCGGCGACCAACTACGACCCGGCCAACCACAGCCAGAACGTGTACTTCGAAGGACCCGGCGGGACGTTGCGCGAGATCTCGTGGACGCCGTCGGCCAGCTTCAACCACGTGTCAACGGTGGCCCCGGCGCATTCCCTGGGATCGGCGCCGGCCACCAACTACGACGCTGACAACAAGACCCAGAACGTCTTCTTCGAGGGCCCGGACGGATCGTTGCGGGAGATCTCGTGGGTTTCTGGGCACGGATGGGGGCGTGTGATCGTGGTCGTGCCGGCCGGTTCGCTGGCCTCGGCTCCGGCGACCAACTACGACCCCGATAACCACAGCCAGAACGTGTACTTCGCGGGGCCCGATGGGTCGCTACGCGAGATCTCGTGGACGCCGTCGGCCGGCTTCAACCACGTGTCGGTGGTGGCTCCCGCCGGCACCCTTGCCCCGGCGCCGAGCAGCGCGCCGCCGCCCACGGCCCCGCCCACGGGCAGCGGATCGGTGTCGGTCACCCCGCCGCATCCCAAGGCGCCGAACAAGCTGGCGGTGAAGATCCTCCTGCGCTGGAAGTGGAGCCACACTCACACACGGCTGGTCCGGATCAGCGTCGGACGGGTCCCGGCGCACACCGCGTTCACCATCACCTGCAGCGGACACGGGTGCCCGGCCCACAAGCTCCATGTCGCGGGGTCCACGCTCCAGAAGCACCGCCGCAGCCTGCACGCCGGCAAGGTCTACCGCGCGGGGGACAAGCTGCTGGTCTCGCTGAGCGCGCCATCGTGGAAAGCCGAGCGCGCCCGGATCATGATCCGCAACGGGCACAAGCCCGGCATGCGGCTGCTCTGAGGCGGCGGCCTCAGGCCGCGGCGCGCGACCCGCGCAGGAAGTGCGCGATCGAGTCCGAGAGCAGCTCGTCGAGCTGCTCGGGCATGACCATGCCCCCGGTGAGGAGCGCGGCGATGCCCTGGATGCTCGCGAAGAGGACGAGCCCTACCCGCTCGGGGTCCCCGGGCTCGAGGTGGCCCTCGGCCTGGCCCTGGACCACGACCTCCATCATCACCGCGAAGGTGCTGTCGGCCGCCTCCTGAAGCGCGTCAACGCCGTCGCGGTGCTTAACGGTGAACATCAGCTCAAGCAGCGCGGGGTCCGCGGTGGCAAAACGGATGTAGGCCGCGGCGGTCGCATGCAGGCGCGCCTCGAACTCGTCGCCGGCGCCGTCCACGGCCGTGCGCAGCTCGGTGCGCAGGCGCTCGAATCCGCTCTCGGCCAGCGCATCGAGCAGCGCCTGGCGGTCAGGGAAGTGACGGCGAGGAGCGCCGTGGCTGACGCCGACGTCCCGTGCGAGCTCGCGCAGGGACAGCTCGCCAACGCCGCGCTCGCGGACGGTGCGCTCGGCCGCGTCCAGCAGCGCGCTGCGCAGATTGCCATGGTGATACGGACGCTCGGACATCGAGGGGCGGAGGCTAGCGCATGAAGTTGTCCTTGACAACATTGTGGTCAGCGACTACATTGTTGCCCATGCCTACTTTCTCCACATCGAACATCCCCGACATGACCGGCCACACCGTCATCGTCACCGGCGCCAACAGCGGCATCGGCCGCGTTGCGGCGGGCGCTCTCGCCGACCACGGCGCGCGCGTCATCCTCGCCGTGCGCAACACCGAGAAGGGCGACGCCGCCGCCGCCCAGATGTCCGGCACCACGGAGGTGCGCCGACTGGACCTGGCCAGCCTGGCCTCGGTCAACGAGTTCGCCGCCGCCTGGGACGGCCCCATCGACATCCTGATCAACAACGCCGGAATCATGATCCCGCCGCTCTCGCGCACCGCCGACGGTTTCGAGATGCAGTTGGGCACCAACCACCTGGGCCACTTCGCGCTCACCAACCTGCTGCTGCCCCACGTCACCGGCCGCGTCGTGACCGTGGCGTCCGGCGCCCATCGCATGGGGCACGTCGACTTCGATGACCTCAACTGGGAGCGCAAGTCCTACAAGGCCTGGCGCGCCTACGGGCAGTCCAAGCTCGCCAACCTCCTGTTCACCGCTGAGCTGCAGCGACGGCTGAGCGCTGCCGGCTCCGATGTGCTGGCCAACGCCGCGCACCCCGGCTACTCGGCCACCAACCTCCAATCCCACAGCGAGAACCGCCTGATGGAGGTGCTGATGGCGATCGGCAACCGGGTCATCGCTCAGGACGACAACGGCGGGGCGCTGCCCACCCTGTACGCCGCGCTGGCCGACGTCCCCGGCAACAGCTACGCGGGGCCCAGCGGCTTCATGGAGGGGCGTGGCGCGCCCACCCTCGTCGGGCGCTCGAAGGAGGCGCTGGACATGGAGGTGGCGCGCCGGCTGTGGGACGTGTCAGAGCAGCTGACGGGCGTCAGCTTCCCGCTCGCCGCACAGCCGGTCTCCACCCGCCCCTGAGCACTACCACCTACTCCCTTCCTCGAGGATGTGACCTCGTGAGCTTGATCACCGATCGCCCCGAACCGAGCGTGACCGCCGCCGAACCGCCCCGGCGCGCCGTCGTGACACGCCGTCCGTTGACCGCCACCCGGGTCCCTCGCCGCAGGTGGGCGATCCTCAGGCGGGTCGGCCCGTCGGTGCGCACCGTGATCGTGCCGGTGCGCAGCCGCGCGGCCGCGCTGTCGACGGTGAGCCGCGACACGTCGGTCAGTGCCAGGGTCATCCGCGACGCCCTCGTGGCGCGGGCACCGAGCTTCCAGCTCAGTGAGGTGTTCGTGCCCGGCAGCGGCTGAGTGACGAGCGAGGGGCCGGAGCGCACCGCGGACACCGAGCGCGCGGGGAGTGCCGCGTCGTCGGCGACGATCCGGGCCACGGTGCCCGCCGACGTCGTGCGCGCACCCAGCCCGCTCAGCCAGTAGTCGCCGGTGGCGCCGATCCCGAGCGCGGAGCTGGTGAGGCTCGGATACCAGTCATAGGTGAACGCGGCCGGGTTGGTCGTCCGCACCGGGTGGCCCAGCGCGGCCACGACGTCGGAGAAGCGGTCCTCGGTGGCGAAGGCGAGATGGTCGCCGCCGGTGTGGATGAACAGGTCATAGCGCTGCCCAGCCGTGTCAAACGCCTGCGCCTGGGAGAGCACGCCGGTGGTGGGCACCAGCTCGTCGGCGTAGGTCTGGTCGATCACGTAGGGGATCCGGCGCGCATTGGCGACCATCCCCACGCTTTGTCCGTCGCTTGAGCACTCCGGGTCCTGAGCGGCAGGCGCGGTCGCCCCGGGGTAGACCTCGACGCCGCAGGCCACCGGGCCGTCGAGCACGAGCGCCCCGGCGAAGTCGTCGGGATGTTCGAAGGCGAGTTTGTAGGACGCCCACCCGCCCATCGAGTAGCCGGAGATGACCGTGCGCGCGGGGTCCAGGGTGTAGGTCTGGGCCAGCTGGCGCCAGACCTGCCAGAAGTCGGTCTCGGCCTCGTTGTAGTACCACCCCGCGGGCCCGAAGCCCTCAGTGGTGGCGCAGATCGATCCGCGGTCCTGGCAGAGCTGCTGGATGAGCTGGGGGTCGAGCGCGCCGTATTGGTTGTAGTTGACCTCCAGCGAGTGCAGGACCCAGGTCAGCGGCGTCTTGTCGCTCGCTTTGTAGCCGGTCGGCACGTACACGGCGTAGGGCTGGATGCGCTCCATCAGCGTCGGCTTGAAGTCGCCCTCGGTCCCGTCGTCGGTCCGCTGGCCGGCCCCGGGGTCAATGCGCGAGACATACCAACGGGCGCTATACCCCGTCGGCTGGGGCTCGGGCGTCGTGTCGCCGTCCTGCAGAGCCGACCAATTGACCAGCTCCGAGAACTTCGACACATCGCCGGTGGCCAGGGTGTCGGCCTGGTCGTCCTCCATCCAGAAGTTGCCCGTCACCGTGCGCGCGAGACCGTCGAGCCCCAGTGTGCTGCCCACGGGCGTGGCGGCGAGTGCGGCCTGGGCCGAGGCGGCCAGGGCATCGCTCGAGCCGTCGGTGTAGACGGGCGGCTCCTGCGCGACCGTGCGGAAGGTGACGTTGTAGACGCGCTCGGCGGGGAGGGGCAGCGCGCTCGACCCGGCCGTGTCGACGTCGGGCGCGGCGAAGTTCTGGCCCGACGCGTCGGCCAGGCCGGCGGCCAGCCGGACCCGCCAGGTCCCGCTCACGGGCAGCAGGCTGCGGGGGACGGCGACGATGAAGGACTTCGACGCGGGATCGACGGTGAGGCTGCCGCCGTGGGCCACGACGTCGGTGCGCAGGCCCGTCAGCGGGTTGACCAGCCAGGCACCCCGGCTGGAGACGACGAGCGCCTGGTCGATACCCGGCGAGGTGACCCCGGCCGCGGCGGGCCACGCCGGCGAGCCGGTCGCGGGGTTGTTGTCGGTGTCCAGCGCCCATTCGGCGATGGGGATGCTCGGGTCAGCCAGCGTGACCCAGTCCACGCGCCAGTAGCTGAACCCGCCCTTGACCCCGACCCCGGCGCGGAAGATGTCGGCGCCGTTGTTGTTTGCGGCGCCCGCGGGGAAGACGTAGTCACCCTGGCGGCCGGCCAGGCCCGAGCTCTGCGCGAACGTCGAGGTGTTGAACCCCTCAGGGCTCGAGGCGCCGTAGTCGTCGTAGACGAAGTCGGTCCACAGCGACGCGCCGCCAGCCAGCCGGCCGGTACCCGAGGTCTGCGGGAAGCTGCTGGGAAACGGCCAGGCGGTGGGAGAGGGCCCGGGCAGCGCGGGGGCCGGCGTCGAGGCCGCGGCGGGGACGTCGGTGGGCATGCCGGCCGGCAGTTGGGCGGCGGCCGCGGCCGCGCCCGGCGACGCGCAGGCGCCCGCGATCAGCACAACGAGCAGCGTGTGGCGACGTGGCTGCCGGGCCCGGTCTTTCCGCACCTCTCGGACAATACACCAAGAGATGGTTTTTTGAGCGATGACCAGCGAAAGGGGGCGCCGGCTCCCCTCGTTACGGCACGCTGACTCCCTGCAGCGTCACCGGTCCGTTGAGCGGGTTGAGCTCGGTGGCCTGGTCGACGCCGGCGGGCGTGATGGTGTCCATCACCTTGGGCACCGTCCCGGGATCGACGGCGCAGATCGGGTTCGTGTTGCCTGTGGCGCAGACGCCGAACGCGAACGTCCTGCGGCGTGGCCGCAAACGCCCGCGCCTGGTCGGAGCTGAACCCGTCCTGGCCGGTGAGGGCGACGGTGAACACCCAGCCCGGTCCCGGATCGCCGAACGCGGAGCGGGGTAGGACGAGCGTCGCGGTGTGGCTGGGGATGTCGGTGATCAACTGCGCCGAGCCCAGCGCCCGTGCCCGCCGGGTTGACCCATACGACCGGCGCGAACCCCTGCGCCTCGAGGCGCTCGCTCCAGGCGTCGGCCGTAGCGATCGTGTAGTTGCGCTGCGGGAACGCCGGGGCGGTCGAGGTGCCCGTCGCCGAGGGGTCGTGGACGTAGATGTCCAGCATCTGCGCCCCGAAGTCGTTCCCGAAGGTCGTTGACGAGGTTGCGCAGCGTCGTCTGGATGTAGATGTCGGTCGCGGTCTCGTTGACCTGCAGGTTGGTCAGGTCAAACCCTCCCGGCGCGAACGAGCTGTCGGTGGGGTACTGGTAGGTCCCGGGGCCGTTGTCATCGTTGGCGGGATCGGGGGCGGTCAGGACCGAGGTGCCCGGCAGCGTCACGTCGGAGACCGACTCCTGGGCGTAGCCGGTGCTGTTGCCCTTGGTGGCCGTCACCGTGATGATCGGCGAGCCGAACGTCGTCGGGGTCAGCGACAGCGACCAGTGGCCCGAGCCGTCAGCGATGGTGGACGCCGTCGCCGCCGCGCCGCCGCCGAGGTCTCGGCCTCGGCGTCGACGTGCGCGCGGGGCGCGGTCGTGCCGGTGACGGTGATCGGCCTGGGTGGTGACTGACGAGCCGGGCGCCGGCGAGGTGATCGTCAGCGGCAGCGTGCCGGGCATCCCGTGCGCGACGTAGCGGTCAGAGACGATGTCGGGCGTCTCGACGCTGTGTCCCGCGCCGAGGTCGATGGTCAGCCGCGCCACCGTGGCCTGGGCCCACGTCAACGGACTGGCCGAGCCGACCGGCTTGCCGTTGGTGAAGCCGATCGAGGCCGTGGTCGGGTCAGTGCCGAACGGCGAGGGCGGCACGTTGGGGTCCTCCCACACCTGCTCGGGCTCCAGGCCCTGCCCGGAGGTCATGTTGAGCATGGCGCCCAGCAGCGACCGGGCCGAGCTCCCCTGGCCGGCATCGAGGTCGTACTCGGCACGCTCGTCGCTCAGCACCGGCCACAGGTGGCCGGTTCCGGTGCCGGTGGGTGCCCACGGCGCTCCCAGGATGCTGCAGCTGGAGGCGCCGCCGGGCACGCAGTCGCCGTAGCCATCCTCGGACCCCGGGGCGCTCGTGCCGTAGCGGTAGAACCCGGGTCCGCTGTCGGTCTGGGCCTCGATCGTCTTGTCGATCACGCCCAGCGACGCGCGGATGTCGGAGTCGCGGGCGGGAAGGATGCCCAAGCCGCACGAGCTCCAGGAAGCCGGCGTCGACGATCGAGCGCTGATCGACCATGGCGGTGTTGCCATTGCCGAGGGCGTAGGGGCTCGCGATGTTGGGGTCACCGGTCTTGGAGACGCGGATGAAGTAGCGCGGCGCGTAGGGGCCGGTGGTGGTCAGCGTCCAGGTCTTGATGTTGCGCGCGAAGTCGTCGGCGGTGGCCTGGTACAGGCGCGCGTGCGCGGAGTCATGGTTGACCGAGGCGATGTGGGCCGCCGCGGTCAGGCCGGCGATCTCGGCCGAGATGGTCGAGGGCGAGAAGCCCGACTGCTCCTCCCAGCGCTCCACGCCGTCCGACGGCCCGTGGGCGATGAGGAAGTCCGCGGCCGGGATCACGTGGTTGCGATACAGGCTGCCGTCACGGGCCAGGCCCGACTGCCAGTCCATCAGGATCGGGTAGGAGGTCTCGTCGAGCTGGAGGCCTCCGGTGTCGGGGGCGGGCAGCCCGTTCTCCAGGGAGTTGCGCGGCATCGACCCGTCGGACTGCTGCTGGCGGTCAAACAGGAACAGCGTCGCGTCCTGCGCGGTGCGCACGTCGCCGGCCACGAGCAGGCCGGTGAACGCCTCGTAAAGGTCGCGCGCGAAGACCTCGCGGTAGGAGCCGAAGTACGTCGGCTGGCCGTTGGTGAGGTTGCCCGCGGGCACCGACTGGCCCCACGGCGAGTCCAGACCGGCGGCGATCGCGCCGGGGAACTGCTTGTCCTCGGAGGCTTTCACGACGTTGACCGAGGCGTAGTACGCCTGACCGGCGGTGCGGCCCAGCGACCGCGCGGGGCGGCGCAGGTGGGCGTCATAGCGGCTCCATTGGTCCTCGTAGGCGCGCCAGGCGCGGCCGAAGCGCTGGTCCGCCGACGCTCCGGCGGTCGCGATCGCCGCGGCCTGCGTCTGGCCGAAACCGAGCGCCAGGTCGGTCGAGCGGCCGTGGCGCAGACGCAGTTGCGCGGTGAGGGTGACGTGGCCGTTGGGTGCGGAGTCAAAGGAGGTGGTCAGCGCGTGCGAGGCGTCCAGCATCGTGAGGCCGTCTGAGGCGGTGCCGGCGTAGCCCACGCTCTCAGATCCGAAGCCGTGCTTGGCCTGCAACGCCTCGAAGGTCGGTACCGCGTAGGTGCGGTTGGTGGCGTTGGTGACGGTGTTGGTGTTGGAGTCCACCGGCACCGAGCCCACGAGCGAGGCGGTGTTGGGACCGGCGTTCTGGCTGCCGCCGCCGCCGGTGCCGCCGGCCAGCGGGTCCAGGCGCACGTAGACCTGATCGGCCGACGGCCCGCGGAAGCGCGTGCGCATGAGCACCGCGTCGCGCGCGGGGTCGGCGATGTAGGTCGTTCTGATCGAGTAGTGGTGCGCGGCGCTGGAGGCGACGATCGTGCACGACATGCCCGAGGGGTCGGGGACGACGCGGTAGGTCATGTCACGGGTCTGCAGATCGGTGAAGGTCGAGCCGTCGCTGACGACGTACTGGAGCGTGTGGACGTTGGTGGCGTCCACGTTGGGCCAGTAGGTGTCTGAGAGGACTCCGTCGGCGACCGTGAACCACACCCGGGAGGTGGTGTTGCGCGCGGTGCCCACGCAGTCCTTGCGGGCCAGATCGAAGAAGCTCTGCGCACCGGGAGCTCCGGGCGCGACCGCGGCGTTCGCGGTTGAGGCCATCACGCCGGCACACAGCGCGCCAGCCACCACCGTCACCGCCAGAAAGCGACGCTTCACCGCTATCCCCTCTCTCCGGGTTCCCTGTCTGCTCTCGCGTCAAGAACGGCACGACGCGGCAGCCAGCATACGCCCCGACGGGTCTGCGGCCAAGCGGTTCACCGGCTGGTCAATAACCTCAGGTCATAGCGATGTCCACCGCCGCCGACCGTCCCGCCCTGCCGCCGTTCACCGGAATGGCGCTCGACCGCGCCTCAACGGAGCGCAAGGACCCCGAGTGGGTGCGCGAGCAGCTGCGCGATCCGGGCGCGCGTGTTGTGGTGGCGGACCGCGACGGGGTGCTGGTGGGCGGCGGAGACGTGGCCGAGCTCGTCCGCGTCCCCGTCCGGGACGAGGATGGCGCCGAGCCGATCCTGCTGGGCCTCGACGGCGGCGACGCGGTGTTCGCACGCGATTCGGTGCCCGATGCCACCGACGGGCAGCACGTCATGAGCCTGCGCGAGGCCGGGGCGCTGATGGCGCCGGCCGAGGCCGGCCTCGCCGCGTACGTGATGGCGATGCTCAACTGGCACCGCCGCCACCGCTTCTGCGCCAACTGCGGCAACCCCACCGACGTCGCCGAGGCCGGCTACCTGCGCCACTGCCCGCGCTGCGGCGCCAACCATTTCCCCCGCACCGACCCGGTGGTGATCATGACCGTGGAGTCCGACGACCGGCTGCTGCTGGGGCGCCGCGCCGGCTGGCCGGCCGGGCGCCTGAGCGTGCTCGCCGGGTTCGTGTCGCCGGGGGAGTCGGCGGAGGAGGCCGTCACCCGCGAGGTGCAGGAGGAGTCGGGCATCGTGGCGCGCGAGCCGGTGTTCGTCGCCTCGCAGCCATGGCCGTTCCCCGCGTCTTTGATGCTCGGCTTCCATGCCGTTTCCGACGGGGGCGAGCCGCGCGTGACCGACGATGAGCTTGACGAGGTCGGCTGGTACAAGCGCGCCGCGATCGTCGAGGCGATCGAGGGCGGGGATCCCGGATTTCAGCTCCCCCCACCGGTGTCGATCGCGCGCTTTCTCATCGATCGCTGGGCCGGGCGCGCCGCCGCCGCCTGAGCCCGCCGCCGCAGCTGCCGCGGCCCGGGAGGGGCCGCGGCGGATCTTGAAGGAAATAGCTTCACTATCCGCCTCGACTCACGTCGTCCGGCCCGAACCGCTGCAGCAAGTAAACTTATAGGTTTACTTGAAGTACGGCTTTGGCGGCGTTGTGGCCGGGGATGCCGCTGACCGCGCCGCCACGGCGGGCTCCGGCTCCGCACAGCCACAGGTTCGGTCGTGAGGTCTCGACGCCCCAGCGGCCCACGTCGGCGTCGGTCTCGGCGAAGGGCCAGGTCAGGTCGCGGTGGAAGATGTGCCCGCCGGGCAGGCCCAGCTCGGCCTCGAGCTCGACCGGCGTGTGCGCCTCCAGGCACGGAGCGCCGTCGGGCCCACTCAGCAGGCAGTCCTCGAGCGGCTCGGCCAGCACGCTGTTGATCGACGCCAGCGTCGCCGCCACCGCCGCGTCACGGGCGGCGTCGTGGTCGCCGCGAAACAGGCGCGCCGGCATGTGCAGCCCGAACACGGTGAGCGTGTGCACGCCGGCGGCCTGCAGCTCGGGACCCAGGATCGTGGGATCGGTGAGCGAGTGGCAGTAGGCCTCGCACGGCGGCAGCTCGGGGATCTGCCCGGACGCGGCCTGGGCGTACGCGCGCTGAAGCTGGTCGTAGCCCTCGTTGACGTGGAAGGTGCCGCCGAACGCCTCCTGCGGGGTCACCGCCGGGTCACGCAGGCGGGGCAGGCGGCGCAGCAAGAGGTTGAGCTTGAGCTGGGAGCCCTCGGGCGCCTCGCCGGGCGGGGGCGGGTCGCCCAGCAGGTCGGCCAGCACCGCCGGGGCGACGTTGGCCAGCACGTGGCGGGCCTCGTGCACCTCGCCGGCGGCGGTGTGCACGGCCGCGCCGCCGCCCAGGCCATCGGATTCGATCCGTGTCACCGGCGTGTCGAGGCGCAGCTCGGCGCCGGCGGCGACGGCCGCGTCGGCGAGCGCCCCGGTCAGGGCGCCCATGCCGCCCACCGGGATGTCCCAGCGCCCCGTCCCGTTGCCGATCACGTGGTACAGGAAGCAGCGGTTCTGCGCCAGGCCCGGATCGTCGAGCGCCGCGAAGGTGCCGATGAGCGCGTCGGTGGCGACGATCCCGCGCACGAGGTCGGATTCGAACTCAGACGTCAACAGCTCAGAGAGCGGCCGCTCGAACAACGCCGCCCACGCCGCGTCGTCAGCGACCTCGCGCTGCAACTGCTGACGCGAGCGCAGCGGCTCGGTGAGCGTGGGGAAGACGCGCTGCGCCAACGACGGCGGTCAGCGCCCCGACGCGGTCCAGCGCCTCGGCGGACCGCTCGCCCTCGCGTTCGCCCAGTGTGCGGGCCAGGCTCTCGCGCGTGCGGCGCTCGTCGTCGCAGATGAGCACGCCCGTGTCGCCATGCGGCGTGTAGGAGCTGATCTGGCGCCGGCGCAGCTGCACCTGCACGCCCAGCTCGCGCAGCAGCGCGCTCGGGAAGAGGCTGACGAGATAGGAGTAGCGCGAGATCCGCGCGTCGACGCCGGGGAACACGCGCGCCGACACCGCGGCGCCCCCGACGTGGCCGGCGGACTCCAGCACCAGGACGCGGTGACCGGAGCCCGCCAGCAGAGTCGCCGCCACCAGACCGTTGTGGCCGGCGCCGACGACGATGACGTCAGGTCCTGGAGGCATGCCTCCTAGTCTGCCCGTGCGCGCGCTGCGATGCGTCCACGGGCTGGTAGAAGAGGTCGTTGCCGATCCACTGCGAGTAGTCGTGCGCGTGGGGCGAGACGACCGCGTGGAAGTTGGCGGCGTCGCTCGTCGAGCCGCTGCCGTTGTACTTGGGCACCAGCGGATACGGATACACCGGCCGCGTCAGCGTGTTGCCTGCGACGGTGTCGGTGGCCGTGATCTGGCTCGGCGCGCTCCCGTTCTCCACCCACTGGACCATCGGGAAGACGAGGTCGAAGCTGCTCGCGGCGTAGCCGCCGCCGCAGTGCGCGACCGTCGGGAACAGGAACATCCGCGCGAAGTGCTGGGTCGAGTCCAGCCCGCCCATTCGGCTGACCATCGTGTCGTAGTAGTCGATCGTCCCGAACACGGGGATGGCCTGGTCGGCCCACCCCTGCCAGATGATCAGCTTGCCGCCGTGGCGGCGGAACGCGCTGAGGTTGGTGTCCATCGCGTCATACGTGTTGGCCACCGGGAACAGCGAGCGGAACGTCTTGTCGCTGAAGCTCCACTGGTCCGGGTCGGGACCGAGCTGGCCCGGCGGCAGGTACTGGTAGCGCAGGTAGGGCAGCGACAGGCCGCCGTAGACGAGCGCCGTCTTGGACGAGACCGTCGCCCCGAACGGCGCCGCCGGGAGCTGGAAGCCGCCCCACGAGCCTTCGGACCCGAACGCGAAGCCGCCTGGGTAGAGATGGCGGCCCTGCGGGTCGACCGGCCCCTGGTAGAGGTCGTCGGCGACCGTCACCTGCGCCGGCGTCAGGCAGTTGGCGTTGTCGGTGCCTGCCGGACACTGGATGCTCGCCACGTTGAAGTGGCAGTTGCGCGGGTCGGTGATGATCCCGTCGCCGGGCACGCCGTCATCGCCGGCACACGCGGCGATGACCGCGTTGTGCAGCGCCGTCAGCTTCGCCGAGGTGAGGATCGCGTTGCCGTTGGCGTCGGTGTTGACCCGGTAGTCCCAGGTCTGGAGCTCTGCGTTGAGCGGCCCGGCGATGTTCTCGAGCGCCCCGGCGATGATCCCGTTGAAGTCGGTGGGGTAGCGCTCGGCCACCTCCATCGCCTCGCGGCCGCCGTCCGAGCAGCCGTCGAAGTAGGAGTAGTTGGGCGATCGACCGTAGTAGTCGCCGATGATCGTCTTGGCCACGACCGCGAGCGCGTGCTCTGACTCATAGCCGTACTCGTTGCGCAGCTTCTGGCTGTTGAAGGCGAACAACCCGGCGCCGCCCAGGCCGCTGGAGGTCGTGTGGCCCTCGTCGTCGGTGGCCATCGCGAAGTCGCCGCCCAGCTGCGCGTCACAGGACGGGAAGTTCTGCGCGGTGATCGATCCGCAGTAGCCGCCGCATCCGTTCTGCAGATAGCGGCCCTGCCACGAACTGACGGGCAACTTCATCTCGAAGTGCGTCTGGGGCGCGATCATCCCCTTGACGTCGCAGTACTCGGGGTTGCCACCGGCGGCGGCCACGTCGGTGGCCGAGTCGAGGCTCGTCGGGTAGTGCGGGATCGTGACCAGGCTGGGTAGCGAGGTCAGCGTCGAGCAGCCGACCTTGGCCGGAATGGTCGGGCTGACCGTAGCCAGCCGCTGGGAGTCTTTGACCAGCACGCGGCTGGTGTGGGCACTGGCCACGTCGCCGTTGGAGGCCAGGACGGCCACGGCGACGGTGATGATGGCTGCGGCTCCTGCCAGGTACAGGTAGGCACGCAGCGAACGCAGGCGAAACGTTTGCATATAGAACCCCTTCCTCTCTCGCCGGCGCCGGATTCTCGTCCGCGCGCGGGGCCTGTCAACCGACCCGGCGTCCGTTGGCGAACACCGGTGCGCGGGGCGACAAGTCGTGTCCGGGGCTCAGCCCACGATGGTGAAGCGCAGCGTCGTGGCCTGGGAGTGCAGATTGTGGGCCGCGGCCGTGAAGGCCACGGTGTACCTGCCCAGCGGCAGCGGGCCGAGGTGGCGGATGTTGCCGAGAAACTCCCTGTGGTTGATCCCGTTCTCGCCGGCGAACGCCCTGCTCCCGCGTGGCCTCAATCGCGTGCACGCATGGCGCTTGGCGTTGCGCCGCGACGGGGCGACGCACCTTCCGCCGACGGTGCGGCCCGGAAGCCGCTGCGTGAACGTCATCGTGACACGGCCCGTGGTATTGAGCACGAAGGAGAACGTGGTCCCGACCGGGGGCGCGTGCTTCCTGGACTTGCCCGGCTCCCGCCACCGCGCGTGCGACTGACGCAGGCGGGTGAACTGCGGCACGGGCGGCGGCGGTGGGGCGGGCGGGCGCGGCCCGACGGTGATCGTCGCCGTCTGCGGGACGCTCGCGTTGTGACCATCGTTGACGGTGAACGTGAAGCTGTCTGTGCCGCTGAAGAAAAAGCCGGGGAAGTACTGCACCGTGTGGGTGGCCTGGTTCACCGGATTGACAGACACCGTGCGCTGGATTGCTGCGAGACGCCCCAGTTCTTCACCGGGTCGCCGTCGGGGTCGCTGCACGACAAGGTGATCGTCACCGGCTTGCCAAACGGAGTGGACGCGGTGGCCGGCTGGCAGACCGGTGCGGTCTCGCGGTGGAACCCGAGCACTCCTCCGTTCGTGAACGTGGGGAGATACAGGCTGGTCCCGTCGGGACTCACCGCAGCCGGATAGGGACCTTCCAGCCCGGGGCCGCCGGTCGCGCAGGTGCCTGTCAAGGCGTCCGAACCTCCATCGACGGTGATGCAGTCGCCTCCCCCCACCGAGCCGTCGGCGGCGGCGATCGCGTAGGTGTCGAGGGCATCGCCGTTGTCGCCCGCCTGGGAGGTGATGTAGACCTGGCCGCCGTCGGGCGACATCGTGATGCCCTGAGGAGACTCCAGGCCGCGGCCGAACTCGCACAGCCGGTGCCGTCATTGCCGGTGTTGGACGTGCACGGATGATCGTTCGGGTTGGCTCAGGCTGCCGTCGGCGGCCACGTGCAAGAAGACCACGCCGCCGGTGCTGAGCCCGTCACCGGCGGTGGCGTAGAGCATGTGCCCGTCGGGGCTGATCGCCATCGAGTACAGGCCCTCCACGAACCGGCCGGTGGCGCACGTGGGGTTGCCCTGATCGTCGGTCCCGTCGTCGCTGATGCACCCCGCGGCGCCGACCGGCTGGGTCAGGCGGCCCGTCGTGGGGTCACGATTCAGGCTCGAGATTCCGAAGGGCAGGTTCGAGAACGCATGCAGCCCGTCGGCGGAGATCACGATGCCCTGGGAGCCCCCCACATCGCGGGCGGTGTCGCACCCCGTTGGCGCCGGATCGTCGAACAGGCACTGCACTTCGCTCAGCGCCCCGGTCGCCGAGTCGCGGGCGAACACGACGATCCCAGCGGTGGTCGACTCAAAGTCGATCACGTAGAGGGAGTGGCCGTCGGGGCTCATGGTGGCGTGGAACGGGCCGGTGAGATTCGGCATGGCCTGGCACGTGTTGGCGCCGGCGGGGGACGATCCGTCCACCGTGATGCAGCCTGCCGTGCCGGCAAGCTGGGTGAGCGCACCAGTTGCGCCGGCGCGGCTGAACAGAACGATCGCATCCGGATTCGCGCCGGCGACATAGGCGAACTTCCCGTCGGGGCTGAGCACGAGATCGCGGCCGTCGCCGTTGCCGAGTGCCGGCACGGCGGTGCACGTCCCCGGCCCCGCGGCGCTCGAGCCATCGGGGGTCATGCAACCGGTTGTCCCGGGAAGCTGCGGTGAGCGCACCCGTGACTGGGTTGCGCGAGAACGCCGCCAGTCCATTGGGGGCGCCTGCTACTCAGCGGGTAGCTCGTGACGTAGACGTTGCGCCCGTCGGGGCTCACTGCCACGTTCTCGGCGCCGCGCGATGCCGGGGGCCGGGGTGCAGCCGAGGGAGCCGCCGACGATCATCTCGCACCCGGCTGTGCCGGTCATGGCAGTGTCAGCGTCCCGACGTCAGGCGGCGTGGCGGCGGCGGCCGATGAGGCGACCGACACCGTCAGCAGCGCCGCTGTCATCAGCGCGAGTCGCATCGTGCGGCGCCCCACCGACCGCGCGCCCCGTGCCCCGGCGTCGACACTGCTCAGCATCGTGCTCCCCTCTCCTGTCGCGAGCGACCCGTCGTCACCCCCAGCAACCCCAGACGTGCGAATCGGCCAAAATCCGTTGTAGTGGCGATCCTCTTCGCTGACGACCGTCGAAGTCAAGTTGCAACCGACGTCGGTGTGTCAAATATCAGGAATCCGTAGGATTCACGGCCGTGGGCGAGTCGCAACGGGACGGCGGCGCGCTACTGGAACGTGGCGCGGAGCTCGCAGGTCTCGACGGCCTGCTGGCGTCCGCCTGCGACGGGCGCGGTGCGCTGGTCGTCATCGAGGGTCCGCCCGGGATCGGCAAGAGCGCGCTGCTGCGCGCCTGCGCTGGCCACGCGTCAGAGCTGGGAATGGACTGCCTGCGCGCCCGCGGCGATGACGTGTCGATGGAATCCTCGTTTGCCGCGATGCGCGAGCTGCTGGCCCCCGTGGCCGGGCCCGGCGCGTTCCGGGGGTCAGCGGGGCTCGCCGCGCCGGTGTTCCAGGGCGGGGCCGATGCCGCCCCCGAGCCCGACCGGGCCGCCGCCGTCCTGCACGGCCTGTACTGGCTGATCGCTGACCGGTGCGACCACGGGCCGGTGGCACTGCTCGTCGACGACGCGCACTGGCTGGACCCGGCCTCGGTCCGTTTCCTGCTCTACCTGGCCCGCCGGCTGGAATCTCTGCCCGCCGTGCTGCTGGTGGCGCAACGCCCCGGGGAGGTGTCTGGGCCGCTGAGCGCGCTTTCAGAACGGGCGGCCCTGGTGCTCGCGCCGGCGCCGCTCAGCGAGGCCGCCAGTGGCGAACTGGTGCGAGGTGAGCTGGGCCCGCGCGCCGACGAGGAGCTCTGCCGGTCATGCCACGAGGCCACCGGGGGCAACCCGTTCTACCTGCGCGAACTGCTCGCCGACCTGCGCAGCGACGGCCGCCGTCCCACCGTCGAGGTTGCGCGCAGTGTGCGCTCGCTGGGCGCGGGCACGGTCGGGCGCAGCGTGCTGGTGCGCATCGGCCGGCTCGGCCTCGAGTGCGATCACCTCGCCGAGGCGCTGGCCATCCTCGGCCCGGGCGCCCCGCTGCGCCATGCCGCCGGCCTTGCCGACCTGGACCGCGAGGCGGCGGAGGTGGCCGCGGACCGCCTGCGCGCCGCCGACGTCGCTCGCGGCTGAGCGCGAGCTGGACTTTGTGCACCCGATCGTCCACGAGGCGCTGCTGGCCGAGCTTCCCGCGGCGCGCCGGGCGGCACTGCACTCCAGAGCGGCGCGGCTGCTCGTCTCCGAGTCCGCGCCGCCCGACCGGGTGGCCGCGCACCTGCTCTCGGCCGAGCCATACGGGGAGGCGTGGGTCGTCGACGCGCTGCGGGCAGCGGCGCGCCAGGCGATGGGGTACGGCGCCCCCGACGCGGCCGCCTCCTACCTGCGCCGCGCGCTGGCCGAGCCGCCGGGCGCCGACGCACGGCTGGAGGTCCTGCTGGAGCTGGGGCGCGCCGAGGCGGGGCTGCCGACCGACGACGCCTTCCCGGCGCTGCGCGAGGCCCTGGAGCTCGCGCACGAGCCGGCCCAGCGCGCCCGCGTCGGCCACGAGCTGGCCAACGCCCTGCTGAGTGTGGGGCGCGGTGACTCGGTACGCGCGCTGGTGGAGAGCATGCTCGACGACGACTCGGCCAGCCTCGACGGCGAGCTGGTCGAGGTCCTGGAGGCGCACCTGCTGGGCGGCGGCGCCACCGACCTCACCGCGACCCGCCGGGTCCTCCAGCGCACCGCGCCGCGGTTTGACCCCGCGCGGCGCGACGAGGTCCGCCAGCCGCTGATGCTTGCCGCGATGGCGTCGACCGGTGTCGTCACCGGCCTATCTGCGGCCGAAGCGGCGGGACTGGCGCGCCGCGCGCTGGCCGACGAGCGACTGTTGCGCGATCTCATCCCCTACGGGGGAGCGTCGCGCGCGCTGACGTGGACCGAGCACTTCTCCGACGCCGCGCCGGCCCAGGCGGTTGGTCTGGCCGAGGCCCAGCGCCGCGGCTCGGCGCCGATGTTCATGCACGCCTCGACCGTGTGCAGCGTCACGTCGCTGCGCCTCGGCGAGCTCGACCAAGCCGAGGATCACGCCGAGCGCGCCTACGAGCTGGCGCGCGAGATCGGCTCCGCGCACTTCGCCGCGATGTTCCTCGGCCCGATCCTGGTCGAGCGGGGGCGCGTCGACGATGCGCGGGCGATCCTGGAGGCGCTGCCCCTCGGCGAGCCCGAGCTGCGCGTGTGGCAGGGCGTGGGGGTGCTCGCGGAGCGCGGCCGCGCGCGGATCGCCTCGGGCGAGCTCGAGGCCGGCGTCGCCGACGTGCTCGAAGCTGACCGGCGGATGACATCTGCCGCACTGCCACCTCAGCGTGCTCGTCGAGTGGGCGGCGGGGGCGGCGGGGGCGCTGACCCGCCTCGGCCGGCTCGAGGAGGCACGCGCGCTGGCGCGACGCGAGCTTGACGCGGCGACCGCCTTCGGCGTGCCGCGGCGCCGGGCGATCGCCCTCTCGGTGTGCGGCGGGCTCGACGACGGGCCGGCGGGGCTCGCCCAGCTCCGCGAGGCGGTGGAGCTGCTCAAGGACTCCCCGGCGCGGTTGACGCGGGCGGGGGCGCTCGTGAACCTGGGCGCCGGCTTGCGTCACCGCGGCGAAGGCCTGGCCGCCCGCGAGCCGCTGGGTGCGGGCCTCGATCTCGCGCACCGCTGCGGCGCCGTTGCTCTCGCCGAGCGCGCGCGCGCCGAGCTTGTCGCCACCGGGGCGCGGCCTCGGCGCGCTTCGCGCCACGGGCCCGGGTCCCTGACCCCGGCCGAGCTGCGCACCGCGGAGATGGCCGCCTCGGGAATGAGCAACCGCGACATCGCCCAAGCCCTGTTCGTCTCCACCAAGACCGTCGAGACCCAGCTCTCCCAGGCGTACGCCAAGCTGAGGATCGCCTCGCGCGCCGAGCTCGCCCGGGCGCTCACCGGCGCAGACGGCACAGAAGATCAGGGACCGGGCGGCAAAAGATCAGGGTCTTTCCTGATGCGCTGAGCTCTCGCCCTCCTGCACCCTGACCGGCGATGAATAGGGGCGCAGTCGTGGAGGTCATCGTGCAGATCGGGCACAGCGACGGGACCGTCAGTGGACAGGTCACGGCGCCGGGGGCACCGGGTGCCGAGTTCTTCGGCTGGCTGGAGCTGATGGACCGACTGGAGCGAGCAGTGGACCGACAGGAGGCAATGAACAGTCAGAGCCGCGAAAGCATGGACGCGGCGAAGGGAGAGCAGGCGACGTGACCATTCAGATGAAGGGCACGCGAGTGGGGCTCTCGGCTCTGACTGCCGCGGCGCTGGCGCTGGGCATCGCGGCGTGCGGGTCAAGCAGCAGTTCGGGTGGCGGCGGGACGCAGTCGGCGTCCTCGTCAGCCACGCAGAGCAGCGCCGCGACATCGTCGGCGGCAGCCACCACCAGCGCCGCGGCGACGAGCAGCGCGGCGGCGACGAGCAGTTCCGGCGGCGCGAGCGGCGGCGGCGCGACCGCGAAGCCGGGCACCAGCCTCAAGGTGGGGCAGACCGCGACCGTCCCGTTCACGACGACCCTGAAGTCGGGCAAGAACGGGCCCACGTACACGCTCAAGGTGCAGATCGAGTCGATGGACAAGGGCACGCTGGCCGACTTCAACGGCATCAAGCTCGACGCCACCGAGAAGGCGAGCACCCCGTACTACGTCAAGGCGAAGATCACCAACGTGGGGCCCGCCAAGATCGACACCGAGGACAACGATCCGGGGATCCAGATCGAGGGACTCGACAAGACCGGGGAGACGCAGCAGAGCGTCACCTTCTTCGGCGACTTCCCCAAGTGCGACGAGAAGTCCGCGCCCAACCCGATGGGCGCCGGCAGCAGCTTTGAGACGTGCCTGACCTTCCTGATTCCCGGGGGCATCACGAAGGTCGCGTACACCGGGGCGGAGAGCTTCATCGAAAAACCGGTGACCTGGTCGCCCTAGTCGGTGACCCGCGGGAGGGCGGCGCACCGGGGCGCCGCCCGCCCGGGCTCTTTGGTGTGGCGGGCCGCGCCCTCGTTTCGCCGGGTAGGGCTCATGCCGGCCGGCGACCCAACAGAACGTCAACTGCGGCTTTCGAAGGGAGCGGGTTCGGGCGTCGCCGAGGGCCTTTGAGAGTGAGCGCCTAACAAGCGCCTTGCCCGGCGGCCGCGACACGCGCTCTCCGGAGGGGTCGTGGGATATTTTCCCTCTCTGGGGATGAAGATCTCCCACGACTCCCCGTCATGGACCAGGGGGTGAGAGGTAATACCTCCCACAGGGCGTCTCGCGACCGCCGCCAACCCCGATCCCACCCTCGAAAGCCGCAGTTGACGTTCTGCGGGGTCGCCGCAGCCCGCCAAAAGGACCACGAGCAAGCGCTACCGCACCACCGGCTCGCTCGCCTCAAGCAGCGCCAGCGCGTTGCGGTCGGGCATGCCCTCCCAGTCACCGGACACGGTGACCGCGAACGCGCCGGCCGCCACAGCTGTGCGCAGGCGCACGGCCGGCTCGGCGCCGCTCATCAGCTCCGCCAGGTAGCCGGCCACGAACGCGTCGCCCGCGCCGACGGTGTCCACCACGTGCACCACAGGGGCCGGCTGCTCGAAGGTGGCGCCGTCGATGCGCGCCAGGCAGCCGGCGGCGCCGCGCTTGATCACCACCTGGCCGGGACCGAGCTTCTCGAGCGCGAGCGCGGCCTGCAGCGGATCAGTGGTCTGGGTCACGATCTCGGCCTCGAGCTCGCCGGCGAAGACCACGTCGGCGCGCCGCACCGCCGCCTCCAGCGCCGGTGCCGCCTCCTCGGCTGACCACAGCGCGCTGCGGTAGTTGAGATCGAAGCTGACGGTCACTCCCGCGCCGCGCGCCACATCGACGGCGTGCGGTCACGGCGCTCGCCGCCCCGGGGCTGAGCGCGAGCGTGATCCCGGTGACGTGCAGGACCGCGGCGCCGCGCACGAGTTCCGCGGGGATGTCGGCGCTCTCCAGATGCGAGCCCGCGCTGTCGCGGCGGTAGTAGGTGACGTGGCCGTGGGCACCGCTCGGGCGCCAGCGCACCATCAGGCCCGTCGGCGCCGGGTCGGTCACCGCGATCGCGTCGACCTGCTCGGCGCGCAACTCGCGCGTGATGAGCTTGCCCGGCGGGTCCTGGCCGATCCGCCCGATCCAGGTCGCGGGGAGGCCCAGCCGCCGCACGCCGATGGCGACATTGGACTCCGAGCCGCCCATGCCGAAGGTCATCGGCTCGCCGTTGCGCAGGGATCCCGGCGCGCCCTGGACGACGAGGCCCATCGTCTCCCCGGCGGTGACCAGGCCCGGGCTCATTCCCGCTCCCGTCCGGCGCGGACCGCCTCCAGCGCCGAGCTCGCGCGTCCGGCCAGCGCGGTGAGCGACCCGCCGTCCAGGGCGTCGCCCACGAGCGGGCTGCCGAGCCCCACCGCGACGGCGCCGGCTCCGATGTAGGCGGCGATCTGGTCCAGCGCGACCCCGCCGGTCGGGACGAGCGGGATGTGGGGGAGCGGCGCACGGATGTCCTTGAGGTGGCGTGGCCCGCCCGAGGCGGCCGGGAAGAGCTTGACCGCGGGGGCGCCCAGGCCCCACGCCTCGAGCACTTCGGTCGGCGTCCAGGCGCCCGGGTAGCACGCCAGACGGTGCTCGGCCGCGTACACCGCCACCTCGGCGCACACGCCGGGGCTGACGAGGAAGTCGGCGCCGGCCTGCACGCAGGCGGCCGCCTGTTCGGCGTCGATGACGCTGCCCATACCGAGCGCGACCTCTGCGGGCAACTCGGCGCGGACCCGCGCCAGCGCGTCCACCGCGCCGGGGGTGGTCAGCGTGAGCTCCAGGCACGTGACGCCGGCCTCGCCCAGCGTGCGCGACACGCCCTCGAGGTGGCGGTCGCTCGACCCGCGCAGGATGGCCACGACGCCGGACTGCGCGAGCTGTGGGGTGATGGGCAGGCGCTCGGGCACGGAGGGCATTGTGACCTCAGCCGGCGACGCGGCGGGCCGTGCGCTGCGCCCCGTCGCGGATGAGCGCGGTCAGGTTGTCGATGAGGAGCGCGCGCCACTGCGCATCCGCGGCGAGCTCCGCGTCGAAGATCTGCTCGAAGCCCAGCAGCGTGTCGACGACCGCCTCGGCCTCCTCGCGGCCGTGCAGGCGCTCGGCGATCTCGTCGGCAAGCGGGTCGTCCACGGTGAGCGCGCGCCCGCTGTCTGACCGCCGCGTGCTGACGAAGCGCATCCAGGCCGCCACCCCGAGCGTCGCGGCGACGGGCTCGTCTCCGGCCCGGCGCCGTTCGAGGATCGGGGCGAGCAGGCGCGCCGGCAGCTTCTGGCTGCCGTCCATGGCCACCTGGCTGGTGCGATGGCGAAGCTCCGGGTTGGCGAAGCGCTCGAACAGCTGATCCTGGTAGGCGGTGAGGTCGAAGCCGTCAGGGACCGTGAGGGTGGGCGCGAGGTCGATCGCCATGAGGCGCCGGACCACGGCTGCGAAGGGCGCGTCGGGGCGGACTGTGTCGGCCATGAACTCGCAGTCGGCGAGCTGGCCCAGGTAGGCGAGCGTCGAATGCGACCCGTTGAGCAGCCGCAGCTTGATCTGCTCGTAGGGGCGGACGTCATCGGTCATGATCGCCCCGGCGCGCTCCCATGCCGGACGCCCGGCGGCGAAGTCGTCCTCGATCACCCACTGCGTGAACGGCTCGGTGACCACGGCGCCCTCGTCGCGGGCGCCGAGCGCGGCAGCGATGCGGTCCAGATCCTCGGCCGTGGAGGCCGGGGTGATCCGGTCCACCATTGAGGAGGGGAAGGTCACGTTGGCGGCGATCCAGTCGCCCAACCCATCGTCCTCGGGTAGGCGGTGCACGAAGTCGGCGACGAGGCCGCGCAGCACCCGGCCGTTGTCTGGGAGGTTGTCGCAGCAGAGCACGGTGACCGGGCCGCCGTCGCGCACACGGCGCCGGGCCAGACCGCGCGCGAGCTGGGCCACCACGGTGCGGGCGCCGCCGTCGGTGAGATCGGCCGCCACGTCGGGGCTCGACAGGTCCAGGCGGTTGGTCGCGGGGTCGTGGTGATATCCCTTCTCGGTCACGGTCAGCGAGACCACCCGTGTCGTCGGTGCGGCCATGCGTTCCATGACCGCATCGGGGTCGGCCTGGACCCACAGCGTCTCGCGGACGGCGCCGATGACCCGTAGGCTCTCGCCCGCGCCGTCGCGCTGGGACAGCGTGTAGAGGCCGTCCTGCGGCGCCAGCTGATCGACGACCGCCGGGCTGCGCTGCGTGACCCCGCAGATGCCCCAGTCACCGCCCTCGGCGGCGATCGCATGCTCGGTGTAGCCGCCTGGTGGGCGCGATGAAAGGCGCCGATGCCGAGGTGCACGATCCCCAGCGCGCAGCGCGCACGGGTCAACGCGCGGCGTGAGCTCGCGCGGCAGCTGCTCGAGCGCGGCCAGGTTCAGGCGCGGGGTCACATCACCGCGCCGAGCTGCCAGGGGGCGAACTCCTCGTCACCGAACCCGAACTCCTCGCTCTTGGTGAGCCGGCCCGACGCGACGGCCAGGATCTCGTCGAAGAGGACGTCGCCCAGCTCAGAGACCGTCGCCGTGCCATCGAGCACGGTGCCGGCGTTGAAGTCCATGTCGTCGGCCATCCGCTCATAGAGCTGCGTGGTGGTGGCCAGCTTCAGGCTCGGGGCGGGCTTGCAGCCGAACACCGACCCTCGCCCGGTGGTGAAGCAGACGAGGTTGGCGCCGCCCGCGACGATGCCGGTGACGCTGACCGGGTCATAGCCGGGCGTGTCCATGAACACCAGGCCCTTGGCGGTGACGGGCTCCGCGTAGCGATAGACGGCCTCTAGCGGCGTGGAGCCGCCCTTGGCCACCGCGCCCAGAGACTTCTCCTCGATCGTCGTCACGCCGCCGGCGCGGTTGCCGGGCGAGGGGTTGTTGTCCATGTGGCCCTCCTCGGCTGCGGTGTAGCCCTCCCACCACTCGATGCGCTCCATCAACGCGCGTGTCACCTCGGGGGACGCGGCCCGGCTGGTGAGCAGGTGCTCGGCGCCGTGGATCTCGGGCGTCTCGCCCAGGATCGCCGTGCCCCCGGCCGCGACCAGACGGTCGACCGCGACCCCGAGCACGGGGTTGGCGGTGACACCCGACCAGCCGTCCGAGCCGCCGCAGTTGAGCCCGAGCACCAGCTCTGAGGCGGGCACCGGCTGGCGCGGCACGGCCGCCTCGGGCAGCAGCTCGGTGACGAGCTCAACGCCGCGGCGAACCGTGGCCATCGAGCCGCCGAGCTCCTGGATGACCAGGTGGCGCACCGGGGTGCTCTCAGGGAGGTCGAAGCCGTCGACGAGCGCGTTGATCTGGTTGACCTCACAGCCGAGGCCCACCACCACGACAGCCGCCACATTGGGGTGCCGGGCGTAGCCGGTGAGCGTGCGCCGCAGAACCTCCAGACCCTCGCCGTCGCGCGAGAGCCCGCAGCCGCTGCCGTGGGTGATCGCGATCACGCCGTCCACGCCGGGGTGCTCGTCGAGCGCGCCAGGCGCCGAGAACGCGGCGGCGATGCGCTTGACCACCGTGGCCGAGCAGTTGACCGAGCTGAGCACGGCCACGTAATTGCGGGTGCCGACGCGGCCGTCGGGGCGGACGATGCCGTCGAAGGTGGGGACGCTGTCAGGTGCCGGGCGCGAGTGCGCTGCACGCGGCGCGGTGGGCGCGCCGTCCTCCTGTGCCGTCGCAGCGCCGTCGTCGGTCTGGGCGGGGACCGGGAGCCCCTCGCGCGAGAGCGAGCTGAGGTTGTGCTCGTGCACGTGCTCGCCGGCCGCGATCGCCTGGGTGGCGACGCCGATCGGCTGGCCGTACTTGCGCACCTGCTCGCCGGCGGCGATGTCGGTGAGGGCGACCTTGTGGCCGTGGGGGACGGTGTCGCGCACCGTCAGGCGGCGCCCGGGTCCCTCGAGCTCGGTGTCCGGCTCGAGCTCGCGGCGCGCGAGCGCGACGGGGTCTTCGGGGTGCAGCTGAAGGACTGCCTGCGCCAGGTCCATCGTCACCGTCCGTTCATGACCCACGCGTGCGCGGGGTCGAGGTAGGGCATCATCACGCGGCCTTCGCCGGCCATCACCCACAGGTAATACAGCTCATAGCCCGAGGCGGCGACGACGGGATGAAAACCCGTGCGGATCACGGCGATGTCGTCGTCGCGGACGAGGAAGGCCTCCTCGGCGCGGTCGCCGTCGAGCTCATAGCGGATCTGGACGCCGAACCCGCCCGCCGGGTTGGTCTTGAACAGGTAGACCTCCTCCAGGTCGACCTCTTCGGGCGGGTTGTGGCGGTCGTGGCGGTGCGGGGGATAGGAGGACCAGTTGCCCGCGGGGTTGATCGTCTCGCCCAGCAGCAGGCGCTGCGCGTCGTGCTCGGGTCCGAGGATCGTGCGGACCGAGCGCGACCAGTTGCCCTCGCCGACCTCGGCGATCCGCTGCTCGGCGGGGGTGATGACGCGCGCGGGCGGGGCGTCGGTGGAGGGCTCGGCCGCAGCCGACGCGATGGCCACCTGCGCCGGGCCGCCGAGTCCGCCGGTCAGGCGCAGGCCGGTCCCCGCGGGCGCGTACACGGTGTCGCCGGGCGCGTCGAACACGGAGGCACGTTCGCCCGCGCGGCCGAGGGACGTCACCGTCCCCGGTGGACGCGTCGACGACGCCGCTCATCACCACCACGGCGGTCTCGCCCGCTGCGGGGAGCTCCAGCGTCTCGCCCGGGCTCAGGTCGGTCAGGGCGAGGTTCACATGGGCGGTCTCGTCACCCGCGGTCGTCAGTTCTCGCATCACACGGCTCCTTGGTTGGTCTTGAGAAGAGGCGCGCCCGTCTGCCGTACGCCCGGCGGCGCGGTGGAGGCGCGCACCACCAGCGGCGCCGGCAACTGCGCGACCGTCGGCTCGGATGCGCGGCCCACTCCGGGGTCGATCGCGCCGAGCAGCGCGTCGACGGCGGTGGCTCCGGCCTGGACGGTGGGGGCGGCCACGGTGGTGAGCGCGGGCGTGAGCATGGCGGCGAGCGGGATGTCGTCGAAGCCGATGACGCTGAGCTCGTCCGGTACGGCGACGCCGAGGCGCGCGAGGCAGCTGAGGACGCCTGCGGCGACAAGGTCGTTGTAGGCCAGCACGGCGGTGGCTCCACTGGCCAGCACCTGCTCGGCGGCATCCACGCCGCCCTGGAACTGGGGCGCCACCGGGCCGATCGTCACGATCTCTGCGTCCGCTGATCGGGCGGCCGCGCGCAGGCCGCGCTGGCGCTGCTGGTTTGACCACGAGCGCCGCGGGCCCGAGATGAAGGCGCACCGGACATGTCCCAGCGCCGCGAGGTGGGCCATCGCCTGGCGCATGCCATCGGCGCTGTCGATGGCGACCGTGCTGCGCCCCTCGACGCGGCGGTTGAGGAGGACCACCGCCGGTGCGGGCTCCAGGCCGGCCAGCGTCCCGGGGGCCAGGCGGCTCGAGCACAACAGGATCCCGTCCACCTGCTTGCTCATCGCGCCGATCAGGGCCTCCTCCTCGGCGGCGCTCTCCTGGCTGTCGGCGACAAATACCGCGTAGTCGGCGTCTCGTGCCCGCGTCTGCGCGCCCTTGAGCACGCTCTGGAAGTAGGGGTTGCCGAGGTCGGGGACGATCACCCCCACATTGCCCGTCCGTCCGGTGATCAACCCCCGGGCAGCGCGGTTGGGCTGGTACCCGAGCTCGTGGGCGGCATGCAGGACCCGGGTGCGCGTCGCCGCGCGCACGGTCTCGGGAGCGGTGAACGAGCGTGACACCGTCGCCACCGAGACATCGGCGCGGCGGGCCACGTCGTGGATGCCGGCTGCCATGTAAAGGTTTACACTAGCGCGCGTGGGCGCGGTCGGCCTGCGCGTCAGCCGATTCCGCGGCGACTTGGATGGTCAAATGCACGCCAGGCGCGCGTTTCACCATCAGAGTGCGGCCCTACCAGTCGTGCATCGTCCCGTCCTCCAGCCGGGCCACAGGGAGCATGGCCGGCTGGTACGGGAAAGTGGCCGCCAGTTCCTCGTCGATGGTCACGCCCAGCCCTGGCTCGTCGCCGGGGTGCAGCATCCCGTCGCGGAAGGTGTAGGCGTGAGGGAAGACCCGGTCGGTCTCCGCGGTGTGGCGCATGTACTCCTGCAGGCCGAAGTTGGGGATGGCGAGGTCCAGATGCAGGGCGGCGGCCATGCACACCGGCGAGAGGTCGGTGGCGCCGTGGCAGCCGGAGCGCACCTTGTAGAGCTCGGCCAGGTGCAGCACCCGGCGTAGGTGCGTGATCCCGCCCGAGTGCACGACGCTCATCCGGATGAAATCGATGAGCTGCTCGGAGATGAGTTGCTGACACTCCCAGATCGTGCTGAACACCTCGCCGATGGCGATCGGCGTCGTGGTGTGCTGGCGCACGAGGCGCAGGTTGGCCTGCAGTTCGGCGGGGACGGGGTCCTCCAGCCAGAAGAGCTGGTGGGGCTCGAGCGCCTTGCCCAGCTGCGCGGCCTCGATCGGCGTCAGCCGGTGATGGACGTCGTGCAACAGGCGCAGGTCGGGCCCGTAGACGTCGCGCACGTCGGCGATGGCGTCGGGGACCGTGGCCAGGTAGCGGCGGGTCGACCATGTCTCCTCGCGAGGGCGCGCGCCCTCGGCGGGCTCATAGAACATGTCGCCCCGGCTGACGCCGTAGGTGGTGGGCAGGCCGGGGATCCCGAACTGGACGCGGACCGCCTCATAGCCGAGCTCGACGTAGCGATTGACCGCGGCGAGCACGTCGTCAACGGTCTCGCCGTTGGCGTGGCCGTAGACGGTGACGCCGCTGCGACAGCGCCCGCCGAGCAGCTCGTAGACGGGCAGGCCCGCCGTCTTGCCCTTGATGTCCCACAGGGCGGTGTCGACCGCCGCGATCGCGGTCATCGTCACCGGGCCACCCCGCCAGTAGGCGCCGTTGTACAGGTAGCGCCACGTGTCCTCGATCGCGCCGGCGTCGCGGCCGATCAGCAGCGGGCACACGTGCTGCTCCAGGTAGGCGGCGACCGCGAGCTCGCGCCCGTTGAGCGTGGCGTCTCCGATGCCGGTGACGCCGTCCTCGGTGGTCAGCTTCAGGGTGACGAAGTTGCGGCCCGGGCAGGTGACGATGACCCGTGCCTCGGCGAGCTTGGAGATCGGCAACGGCCTCCTTCGCGGTCTGCGCGCACCCTACTGCGCCCGCGTCGGCGACGCGGGCCGCCGCACGGAGCAGGCAGAAAAAGGGAGGCGCCGCGCCCGAGGGGAGCGGACGCGGCGCATGGGGCAAGAACGGGCGAGAGACGGGGTGGTGGTCCGCCTCTCGCCCGGGGCACAGGGGTCAAGCCGTCGACTCGCGCCGGCGACCGGCATCACCGAACGCCCGGCGCCTTTTGGTACGCCGCTGCCGCAGTACGGGATTCCGTGTGCGGCGCGCACCGTCAGCGCCGGTCAATGAATCGATCACCTCGCCTCTGGAGGGCAGTGTCAATCCGGGACCGTGCGCTGGCTACTGCACCTTGGTCTAGGGGCCCGGTTTTCTGGACGTTTAGGCAGCTTTGCTCAGCCCTCAGCAGCCTCGAGGCGTGGCGCGCGTCCGAGCTGCGGGCGGGCCACGTGGGCGACCAGCGCGATGAACACGACCAGGGCGATGGCGCTCACCGTGCCGTCCCCCCAACCGAGGCCTCCATTGGTGGGCTTGCTGAAGCCGTCGGCAAACGAGGCACCGAGCGGCCGGGTGACGACGTAGGCGGCCCAGAACGCGATGATCGGGTTGAGGTTCAGCCGCCACCACGCGAGCGCGGGGATAGCGAAGACGATCGCGAACAGCAGCGCCGAGGCCCAGAAGCCGAGGTTGAGCGAGTACGCGGTGAGGTCGCCGGCCGCGGTCCCCAGGGCGAAGGTGCCGAGCACCGCGGTCCAGTAGAAGACCTCGCGGCGGCGGGTGTTGATGGAGTGGATCGAGAGCGTGCCCTCGCTGCGGTACCAGGCGAGGAACGTCGCAGCGACGAACAGCCCGAACACCGGGGTGGTGACCGAATACGGGATGCTCGCGCCGTCGTGGATCCCGTCGGCGGCCATCGTCCCGAACACCGCCACCATCATCACCGCGAACCAGTAGACCGCGGGACGGTACTCAGGCGAGCGGAACTGCAGCCACAGCGCGAGGACGAGGCCGAAGAACCCGACCACGCCCGCGATGGGGACGCTGTGCTGACCCATGAAGTCAGATATCGCCTCGCCCATGCCTGTGGTCAGCAGCTTGAGGACCCAGAAGATGAGCGTGATCTCGGGCACCTTGATCGCGAGCGGCAGCGCGGCTCTCAGGCGGGGATGGGTCGTTTCGCGCATGGCGTCCTTTCGTGCGTGGTCGGTCGTCTCAGGCCGGCCGCGACCGGCGCCTCTCCCGCTCGCCCTCCGGTGCGCCCCTTGAAGGCGAGCGGATCGAGAGTCGGCAGGGACCCTTAGCGGGGGCTAAACCGGCCCGCCTCTCATGAGGGACCTCTCATCCCCGGGGCGCCAAACGGCCGCGCCTAACGCGGCACTAACCGGGTGCGCGGGCGGCGCTAATCCACGGGCACGCGGGTCTGCGCGGCCTCGGCGGGCACTGATCGCCGTGCCAACAACAGGTACACGCAGCCCCCCAACAGCGCGCCCATGAACACGCTGAAGTCGGCGCCGCCGGTGGCGTTGGTCAGCGGGCTCTTCCACGCGGTGGTGTCAAGCCACGAGGCGGCGGCCGAGCATCCCGATCGCCATGCGACCAGACCCGCGGCAGTGGATCCCGCCGTTGCGCCAGTAGATCCCCGGCGCGGCTGTCGAGCAGCGACCGCGAGTCATAGCGCCCGCGCCGCAGAAGCCTAGTCGACGAGGAAGATCGCGACCCACGGGGCGATCCAGACGATCATGAACAGCAGGAAGTCGTCGATGAAGGTGTTGAACGCCCGAGGAGAAGACGCGTGACCGCGGTGAGCGATGCCGGCGACGGTCGTGTCGAGCAGCACGCACTGCCAGCGCCTGATGCCGGGAAGATCGCCTGCAGCGTCAGGCCCGAGGAGTACAGGTCGATCGTGTTGATCGCGAACAGCTGGACGATGATGAAGATCAGGTACGGCCACACGAACCAGCTTGGAACGCGTGCGTCAGGCCGGAGACGGCGCCACCGTCGCCCGCAGCGACGGCCGGGATCGTGAACACGCCGCGCCGAGCAGCGAGCACAGCGTCGAGGGGACGTAGCCGCCGATCGCGACCGCCCGACGATCCGCTCGGGCTCGTGTCGGGCGGCAGGTAGCGCGAGAAGTCGTTGGCGTTCATCACCCAGCCGTAGCCGCCGGCCGACACGATCACCGCCAGCGCCGACGAACATCGTCGCCAGGTGCCGTTGGATGCCGGCGCCGAGGTGCGACCTTGTTGGCCGGCAAGATCGCCAGCAGGATGAACAGGACGATGAACGGCGCGACCAGCGCCCGCAGCGCCCTCAGCATCGCCCGATGCCCGAGCAGCGGCAGGATCGAGCTGGATCGCGGCGGCGGCCACGATCAGCGCGATCTTCAGGCCGGTCGAGGCGTGGACGCCGGCCTTGCCGAAGCAGCGCCAGCCCGGCGAGCACGATCAGCGCCAGCCCCTCGGCCTCGTAGCCGACCTGGGTCATCCAGTTGAACACCGACGACGACCCGGGCGCCGTGGGCCCGAACGGAGCGCGGTTGATCGTGAACGCCGCCGTGCCCGCCTGCGGCCCCTGGAGGACTGCCGAGCCCGGCGATCAGGTAGGACAGGTTGCCGACCACGATCACCAGCGCCGCCTGCCAGAAGCGCAGGCCGAACGAGATGATCAGCGCGCCGTAGACGACGTACTCGACGTTGAACAGGGCGCCCGCCCACATCAGCCCGAGATCGAGCGGCTCCGCCGCGCCGTTCGGCGTAGGGGATGTAGTCGATCCCGCGGCTCTCGAACGCGGGCTCGTCGTCGACCGATCCGCCGGCGGACGGCGGCGCCATGCCGGGCTCAAGCGCGATGCTGCTCAACGGACTGCCTCCTCGACGAACGTGCACGAGTGCCAGCGTGCAGTATGCCCCGACGCGAACCTAGTCCGTATGTGCAGATGGCCAAACGGCGGGCAGACGCGACGGCCCTCAGGAAACCGGCACGTAGCGCTGGCCGTCGACTCGAGCGTGCCGCCGTCGGTGATCCGCAGCTGCGGGATCACCGACAGCGCGATGAACGACAGCTGCATGAACGGCTCGGCTCACGGTGACGCCCAGCGCTCGGGCCGCGGCGTCGCTGAGCGCATCGCTGCTGAGCGGAGACCTCGACCGCCGCCGCGTCGCTCATCAGGCCGGCGAGCGGCAGCGGCAGCTCGGCGAGGACGGCGCCGTCGAGCACCGCCAGCTGGCCGCCGCCGAGCTCGGCCAGCCGGGCGACCGCGACTGCCATGTCGTCCCCGGAGCGCGCCGACGCGACGAGGTTGTGCGCGTCGTGGGCGACGGTCGAGGCGATCGCGCCGCGCCGCAGGCCGAAGCCGGTCACGAACCCCGGCCGACCGGCCGGTCGCGCGGTGGCGCTCGACGACGGCGGCGTGGGCGAGATCGGCGTCGGGCCGAGCCTCGAGCTCGGGCGTCACGCGTGGTGAGGCTGTGGCTCTGACGCCGACGGCGCGGACCGGCGTGCCCGGCGGCAGGGCAGCACGAGCTGGTCGGCGTCGCGGCAGCGCCCCGATCGTTGACCGTGTCGCGCAGCAGGTCGGGATCGGCGCGGCCGGGACCGCGCCGGGCACGAGCGCGCCGCCGGTCACGACGCGGCCGGCCCGCGCTGCCAGACGCGCGCGGGCACCCAGGTCCCGAGCGCCGATCGAAGGCGAGGACGTCGGCCTGGTGGCCCGGGCCCGAGGCTGCCGAGCCGATCGAAGCCGTGGTAGCGGGCCGGGTTGGTGCTGGCCAGCAGGATCGCCTCGGTCTCCGAGATCCCGCTGGCGACCGCCAGCCGGGCGCAGTCGTTGACGTGGCCGAGCCGGCGCAGCGTGTCGGGTTCGCGATCGTCGGTGCAGAGCGCCGCCGGTCGGTGCCGTGGGCGACGACGACGGGCGCCAGCGCCACCAGGTTCTGGCTCGCCGAGCCCTGGCGCAGGAACACCCACATCCCCTTGCGCCGCTTCTCCTCGGCCTCCGCCGAGCGGCGTGCTCTCGTGGTCTGACTCGACCCCGGCGGCGAGGTAGGCGTCCAGCGCCGGCCCCGACGACGCCCGGGCTGTGGCCGTCGACGCGCAGCCGGCCGGCGACCGCGACCCGGGCCAGCATCTCCTCGTCGCCGGCGATCACGCCCGGGAAGTTCATGACCTCGGCGACGCCGAGCGCGCCGTAGCGCTCGATCATCTCGGCGATGTCAGCGGCGTCGAGCGTCGGCCCCGGCCGACTCGAACTGGCGACGCGGGCACGCAGCTGGAGGCGTAGATCGCGAAGGTGATCGGCAGCGGCGCGACCGCCTGCACCAGTGCCAGGATGCCCGGGACTCCCGAGCACGTTGGCGAGCTCGTGGGGGTCGGCGGCGACGGCGGTCGTCCCGGCCGGCAGCACCGTGGCGACGAACTCGTCGATCCACAGCTTGGTCGACTCCAGGTGCATGTGCGCGTCGATGAAGCCCGGGGTCAGCGCCGCGCCGTCGACGTCGATCACCTCCGCGGCTTCGCGCTCGCCCCATCCGGCGATGACCCCGTCGGCGATCGCCAGCGAGGTGTCGACCCACTCCCGGGTGGCGTCGGCGAATACGCGGCCGCCGGTGATCAGCGTGTCGGCGGGCTCATCGCCGCGCGCCACGGCGAGCGCGCGGGGAGTCGCCTGGGGTCTGGCCATCGGCGAACTGTCCCATAAACCACGTACCCTGCTGCCGGTGCCCGCCGCCACGCCGCCCCGGCTTGCCCGCCGGCTGACGACGGTGCTGTGCGCGGTGGCATGCGTCGCCGCGACCGCTGGCCGTCAGCGCAGCCGTTGTCGCCCCACGGGCCGAGGCCTACGTCTTCCGGCTCGGCGTCACGACACCACGCACGGCCGCCGCGTGCCCGCCGACTACCTGGGCCTGGCGATCAGTTCAAGCGAGATTCCCCTGCTCGCCGGGCCCACTCCGCAGTCGGTCAACCCCGTCTTCGTCGCGCTCCTGAAGGGCCTCGATCCCATCCGGGCAGCCCCAACATCCGCATCGGCGGCCAGAGCGCCGACCGGGCCTGGTGGCCGGTCCGCGGCATGGCGCGGCCGCTGGGTGTCACCTACGAGCTCACCTCGGCGTGGGCCGCCGACGCGCACGCGCTGGCGCAGCCGTCGACGCCCAGTATCTGCTGGGCATCAACCTCGAGGCCAACCGCACCCGAGTCAGCCAGATCGAGGCCGACCAGCTCATCAGGAGAATCGACCGTCGATACATCGACGGCGCTGGAGATCGGCAACGAGCCCCAGCTGTACACGAGCGTGCCGTGGTACCGGCGCCAGGCCGGCAAGCCGCTGCCGTGGTACAGCCACGACGGCGCGCCGGTGTATTCCGCGACCGGCGGCCTACGCCCCGCAGGACTTCGTCCAGGAGGTCTCGCGCACGCTGAAGGTGGTCCCGGGCATCCCGATCGCCGGCCCGGCACGTCGTCGCAGCCGTGGGAGGACGCCTTTGACCGTCTCCTCTCGCGCCACTCCCGCGTGCGGACGTTCACCTCGCACGCCTACGGCCTCAACCAGTGCGTCAAGAACCCGGCCACCCCGACCTACCCGTCGGTCGCTCACCTGGTCAGCCTCGTCGCGTCCCGCGGCGAGGTGAGCCAGATCGGCTCCTACGTCGCCGCCGCGCATCGCAACGGCGCCGCGTTCCGGATCGACGAGATGGGGTCGGTGACGTGCAACCGCCGCGCGGGGTCTCCAATACCCTGGCCTCGGCGCTGTGGGTGCTGGACGCGCTGTTCACGATGGCCGGTGACGGGGTGGACGGAGTGAACCTCCACACCTTCCCGGGTGCCGCCAACGGTCTGTTCGACCTCTCCACCGTCCACGGCACGGCGCGCGCGAACGTGCATCCCCTGTACTACGGGGCGCTCATGTTCGCCCAGGCCGCGCCCGCCGGCTCGCGGCTGCTGCGCGTCGTCTCGGGCAGCCAGGGGCCACTGCGGGCGTGGGCGACGCGCGCGCCCGACCACCGCATCCGCGTGCTGCTCGTCAACGACAGCCTGAGCAGTTCCGCGCAGGCCGTGGTGCGCACGCCCGTCGTCCCGGGCCCGGCGAGCCTCGAGCGGCTGCGCGCCTCAAGCGCCTATGCCACCTCGGGCGTGACCCTCGGCGGCCGGACATTCGGCACGGCCTCGAGCACGGGTGTCCTCGCGCCGCCGGTCGCGCAGACCGTCACGCCGCGCGGCGGCGCCTACTCCGTGAGGCTCCCCGCCGGGAGCGCCGCCTTGCTGACGTTGCCCGCCACGGGCGCCTGATCCGCCCCACAAGCCATCCTTGACGCGGTACCTTGGAGCGGTGCTGACACTGGTCCTCGGTGCCGTCGATCTTGACTCTGAATTCACGGGTCCCTGGGTGCCGCTGGCCCTCATCGCGCTGGCAGTGGCCGTCGGCGCTGTGGTCGTCCCTCTCCTGGGTGTGACGCTGTCAGGCGCGTGGCGTCTGGCGCGCGCGTCACGCCGCCGCCGGCGGCGCCGCGATGCGGCCGTCAACGCCGAGGCCCGGGCCCGCGCGATGATGAGCGAACTATGTCCCCACGGCTGGCGCGCGCAGATCACGTTGTTCGGCGGCGACGACGCCGACGACCACCGGCCGCTGACCCGCGATGGTCGCCGGGCACTCGGTGGCGCTGGACTGGACGGAGTTGAGCGACCGAGTGGCCGCCCCGCGGTCATGCGCCGGGTGTGGGCCACGACGGTGGCTGAGGCGCTGGAGGCGATGGTGGCCGACCGGCGCACCGACGAGACGCTCGAGCGCATCGAGCGTGGCGCCGTCGCCGACGGCGCGCTGTGGCCCGACCTGTAGGTCCGCCAGCCGCGATGATGTCGCCTCGATGAGCCCCCTCTACGGCGGGGTCGAGACCGGAGGCACGTGGGTGGTGTGCGCTCTGGGCACGGGCCCCGACGAGATCGTCGCGCAGGAGACCTTCGCCACCGGAGCGCCGGGGCCGACGCTCGAGCGCATCGCCGCTTTCTTCGAGCGCGGGCCTCGGGCCGGCGCGATCGGGGTCGGGTCGTTCGGCCCGGTCGACCTCGACCCGCGCTCGCCGACTTGGGGGCACGTCACCAGCACGCCGAAGCTCGGCTGGGCGCACACGCCGGTGGCGCCGGTCCTGCGCGACCGGCTCGGCGTGCCCGTCCACTTCGAAACCGACGTGACCACCGCCGCCATCGGCGAGCATCGTTGGGGCGCGGCGGCCGGGGTCGACAGCGTCTGCTACCTCACCATCGGTACCGGCATCGGCGCCGGGCTGCTCATCGAGGGCCGCCCGGTCCACGGGCTCATCCACCCGGAGGTGGGGCATCTGCGCATCCCTCACGACCGCGAGCGTGACCCGTTCCCGGGCAACTGCCCCGTCCACGGGGACTGCTGGGAGGGGCTGGCCGCGGGCCCGGCGATCGCGGCGCGCTGGGACGCCGACCCGCGTGAGCTCGGAGACGACCATGACGCATGGGCGCTGGAGGCCGAGTACGTCGCCCACGGGATCCTCGCCATCGTCTGCGTCGCCTCGCCACAGCGCATCATCGCGGGCGGCGGGGTGCTCGAGCGTGCGGAACTGCTGTCCGCGGTGCGTGCCCGCCTGGTGGCGCTCAACGCCGGGTATCTGGAGACGCCGTTGCTCGGCGACGAGGTCGATCGCTACGTGGTGGCCCCGGCGCTGGGCGACCGCGCCGGGGTGCTCGGGGCGATCGCGCTGGCGCAGTCCCCCGCCGCGTGACGAGGCTCCCAGGCCAGGCCCCGCGCGTCCTGCTGTCGAAGAGATTTCCAAAAAGTTGATCGAGGTATTCAGATTCCCGGGGCCATGACCGATAACGCGAGGGATGCGCCGTTCCGACACGCCCCAGCCCAACCCGTCTCAGCCCCCTCGCCGCCCCCGATCGGCGCCCACGCAACCCGTTGACCCGCGGGAGGCTCTCGGCTGGGGCCAGCGCCATCACGACCACTGGCTGCAGCGCTGGATCCGCTCCACCGAGGACCTGGCCCGCCTGCAGTACTCCCACCGCATGCTCGACGCCGTCATCGACGAGATCGACGGGCGCGACATCCGGATCGGCGACCACTGGCTGACCGACTACGCCTCGTGCAACTACCTGGGCCTGGATCTCGACGAGGAGATCATCAACGCGGTCCCCGAGTACCTGCGCCAAGTGGGGGACCCACCCGAGCTGGAGCCGTCTGCTGGGCAGCCCGATCCTCTACGAGGAGATCGAGGACAAGCTCACCGCACTGCTCGGCGCCGAGGACACCCTCGTGCTGCCGACGATCACCCACATCCACATGTCGGTGATCCCCGTGCTGGCCGGCGGCGGCACCCTGTTCCTCGACAGCCGCGCGCACAAGACGATCTATGACGGGTGCGCGATGGCCGAGGCCCGCGGCGCGACCGTGGAGCGCTTTCACCACAACGACCTCGACGAGCTCGAGGCGCTGCTGCGCGCCAACGACTGGCGGCGCCCGGGGATGATCCTCATCGACGGCGTCAACAGCATGACCGGCAACGCGCCGGACCTGCACGCCTTCGCCGCGCTGGCCCGCGAGCACGGCGCGCTGCTCTACGTCGACGACGCCCACGGGTTCGGCGTGATCGGCGAGCGCTCGGACGCCGAGGTCTGCGACTACGGCGCCCGCGGCAACAGCATCGTCCGCCACCTCGGCGAGAGCTACGACAACGTCGTGCTCGTCGGCGGGTTCTCCAAGGCCTACTCCTCGCTGCTGGCCTTCCTCGCCTGCCCCACCCCGCTCAAGCAGGTGCTCAAGACCGCCGCGCCGCCCTACCTGTACTCCGGCCCCTCGCCGGTCGCCTCGCTGGCCACGGTGCTCGAGGGCCTGCGGGTCAACGAGACGCGCGGCGAGCAGCTGCGCGGCACGCTGCACCGCCTCACCTGGCGCGTGCTGGACCGCCTCTCAGAGCTGGGCGTCTACACCCCCAACCAGTCGGGCTTCCCGATCGTCGAGATCCCGCTGGCCGAGCCCGACAGCCTCGACGCCGTCGGCGACCTGCTGTTCGACCGCGGCATCTACGTGACGATGGCCGCCTACCCGCTCGTGCCGCGCAACGAGGTGGGCTTCCGCCTGCAGCTGACGTCGGCCAACACCGACGCGCAGGTCGATCATCTGTGTGACGTTCTCGGCGAAGTCGCCGAGCGCTTCAAGCTTCAGGGTCCTCCGCGCCGAATAGACATCTCAGGATGAGTACCTCGGCACCGGACAGGATGTCCACAGCGGTCGCGCCACTACTGGTGGCTGTATCTCGCCGTTGGCGCGATTCTCTGCGGCCTCTACGTCTTCAAGGCGCCCTTCCAGGGCTCGGGCCCGGTGATCAACGGCCTCGGCCTGTACGGCGTCATCGGCGTCGTCGGCGGCATTCGCGTCCACAAGCCCAAGGCCGCGGTCGCGTGGTGGTTCATGGCCGCCGGCCTGCTCCTGTTCTTCCTGGGCGACGTCTACACCTACAGCTACCCCAAGCTGTTCCACGCCGACGTCCCGTTCCCGTCGCCCGGCGACGCGATGTACATCGGCGTCTACCCGGTGCTGATGGTCGGCCTGCTGCTGCTGGTCCGCCGGCGCAACCAGCGCGCCAGCGACGGTCCCGGCGTCATCGACTCGGTGATCATGAGCGTGGGACTCAGCCTCGTCTCGTTCCTCTTCCTCATCGCGCCCTACATCCACGACGGCTCGATGAGCCTGATCCCCAAGCTGGTGTCGATCGCCTACCCGACGGGTGACCTCATCCTCCTGGCCGCGGCGATCCGGCTCGCCGTCGACGCCGGCAAGCGCCGCCCGAGCTTCTACCTGCTCATCGCCAGCATCGTCACGCTGCTGCTCACGGACTTCGTCTACGGGATCCTCACCCTGAACGGCACCTACAACCACCAGTCTGTGGCTCGACGCCGGCTGGATCTTCTTCTACCTACTGTGGGGCGCGGCGGCGCTGCACCCGTCGATGGTGGAGCTCTCCGACGTGGAGACCGGCCGCGAGTCACGCCTGACCGGGCTGCGCCTCGTCCTGCTCGCGGGCGCCACGCTCATCGCGCCCGATCCTCGAGCTCACCCGCACGATCCCGGGCCACAACTGGGACGCCGTCGTCCTCATCGGCGCGTCGATGGCGCTGTTCACGCTGGTCGTCGGGCGTATGGCCGGCCTGGTCCGCCAGCGCGAGAAGGCGGCCGCGCGCGAGCGCGCCCTGACGGCCGCCGGCGGCCTGCTCGTCGGCGCCACCGACCGCAACGAGATCGTCATCGCCGCGCTCCAGGCCGTCGTCGAGCTCGGCGGCGACCAGGTCGACGCGCGCCTGTGCCGCATCACCGGCGAGAACGTCCGCGTACTGGCCATCGACGATCGCGGGGGTCTGGCCGACTGGACCGTCTCGGGCGAGGTCGCGGCGCTCGTCCAGGAGTCAGACGTGCGCGGCGTGGCCATGCTGCCCGCCTACGCGCGCCAGCAGCTGCGCCTGCCGATCGGAGAGGATCCGGTGCTCGGCCTGGAGCTGCGCCAGGGCGACGCCAGCGACTCGCTGCTCATGTTCGTCGTCGCCGGGGCGCCGTGCGGCGACGCCGACACCCGTTATGCGATGCGGACGCTCGCCCATCAGGTGGCCATGGCGCTGGGCAGCGCCGAGCTGTCGGAGGAGGTCCACCGCCAGGCCGGCGGAGGCGCGGTTCTCCACCCTGGTCGCCAACGCCACCGACCTCATCACCGTCCTGCGCGCCGACAACACGATCGCCTACCAGAGCCCGTCGATCGAGCGGGTCCTCGGCTACACCGCCGACGAGGTCATCGGCCGCTCCTTCGAGTCGCTGCTGCACCCCGAGGAGCAGGGCCGCCTGCTGCGCCGCCTCGCCGACGGCGCCGGCGCCACCGGCCGTCCCGAGGTCATCGAATGCCTGCTGCAGACCAAGGACGGGGAGCTGCGCTACTTCGAGATCCTGCACTCGAACCTGCTCGACGACGACGCCGTCCGGCGGCATCGTCCTCAACGGCCGCGACGTCTCCGAGCGCAAGGAGTTCGAGGAGCAGCTCGCCCACCAGGCCTTCCATGACCCGGTCACGCACCTGGCCAACCGCGCGCTGTTCAACGAGCGCGTGCGCCACGCCGTCGCCCGCGCCCTGCGCGAGGGCATCGGGATGTCCGTCGTCTTCGTCGACCTCGACGACTTCAAGACCGTCAACGACAGCCTCGGCCACGCCGCCGGCGACCAGGTCCTGATCGAGGTGGCCCAGCGGATCTCCACCAGCATCCGCGCCGCCGACACCGCCGCGCGCTTCGGGGGCGACGAGTTCGCGATCCTGCTGGAGGACGTCGACGATCTGCAGCACGCTGCCGAGACCGCCGAGCGGATCCTGGAGGCGCTGGCCCGCCCGCTCCAGCTCGACCACAACGACATCATGATCCGCGCCAGCCTGGGCATCTCGGTGGCCGAGCCCGGCAACCCGACCGACGCCGACGAGCTCATCCGCAACGCCGACGCGGCCATGTACATCGCCAAGGGGGAGGGCAAGGGCGGCTACCGCGTGTTCGAGCCCGCCATGCACGAGCAGGTGATGGCGCGCCTGGAGCTGCGCGCGGACCTGCAGCGCGCGCTCGAGCGCGACGAGTTCGAGCTGCACTACCAGCCGCTCATCCGCCTGCGCGACGGCGCGGTCACCAGCGTCGAGGCGCTGCTGCGCTGGAGCCACCCCACGCGCGGACTGATCCCGCCCTTCGACTTCATCCCCTTCGCCGAGGAGAGCGGGCTCATCGTCCCGATCGGCCGCTGGGTCCTGCGCGAGGGGTGCCGCCAGGCCAAGCTCTTCCGCGACCAGACCACCGCGGCGGTGAAGCCGGGGATCGGGATCAACCTCTCGGTCAAGCAGCTCTTCCAGTCCGACATCGTGGCCGATGTCCGCCAGGCGCTCGCCGACGCCGACCTCGATCCCACCGCGCTGACCCTGGAGATCACCGAGTCGGTGATGATGACCGACATCGACAGCGCGGTGAAGCGCCTCACCGAGCTGCGCGAGCTGGGTGTCCGCCTGGCCATGGACGACTTCGGCACCGGGTACTCGTCGCTGAGCTACCTCAGCCGCTTCCCGCTCGACATCCTCAAGATGGACCGCTCGCTGCTCGCCGCGGGCGCCTCCCCGGTGACCTCGGGCCTGGCCTCCGCGGTGCTCGGCCTGGGCGAGACCTTCGACCTGGAGGTCGTCGCCGAGGGCATCGAGTACCCCGAGCAGTCGACCACCCTGCGTGAGCTCGGCTGCGAGACCGGCCAGGGCTTCTACTTCGCCCGCCCGATGGTGCCCGGCGACCTGCTCAGCTACCTCGACGAACGCGCCGGCGAGATCGACGGCACGGCGGTTCCCGCGGCCACCTGAGCCCGGGGGGCTCGGCCATGCAGCACAGCTACGAAGGCCTGGACCGGGTGGGCGGCTTTGACCGCGTCCGCCTGTTCGCGCCGCTGGCTCACCGCGATTACCGGTTGTTGGTGGGCGGCATGAGCGTGTCGCTGCTGGGCGACGGCCTGTTCCTCGTCGCCCTGGCCTGGCAGGTCTACGCGCTCTCGAACGCGCCCACCGCGCTGGCCAGCGTCGGCATCGCGATGACGATCCCCACCATCGCCTGCCTCCTGCTGGGTGGCGCGGTGTCGGATCGCTACGACCGCCGGCTGGTCATGCTGTGCGCCGACGCCGTGCGGGCCGTTGGGCTCGGGGTCCTGGCGGTGTTGTCGGTGAGCGGTGCCCTGCGCCTCTGGGAGCTCATGGCGGTCGCCGTCGTCTATGGCGCCGCGACCGCGTTCTTCGATCCCGCATCCGACGCTCTGGTGCCCGAGTTGCTGCCGGCCGACGCGCTGGCCCAGGCCAACTCGCTCGACCAGCTCATCCGCCCGCTGGCCCTGCGCCTCGCCGGCCCGGCGGTCGGCGGGGTGGTCATCGGCGTGGTCGGGGTCGGGTGGTCGTTCGGGCTCGATGCCGCGTCGTTCGTGGTCTCGGCGGCAACGCTGCTGGCCATGTCGCCCGTCCGCCGGGTCGTTGGGTCGGGCGCGGCCGGGTCGGGCGCGGCCGCCGGGTCGGGCGGCGCCGGTTCCATGCGCCGCGAGATCGCGGCCGGCCTGCGCTACGTCCGCAGCCACGCCTGGCTGTGGGCGACGCTGGTCAGCGCGGCGATCGCCTACCTCCTCTTCATGGGGCCGACCGAGGTCCTGCTCCCGTTCGTGGTCAAGAACCGGCTGTCGGACGGGGCGGGCGCGCTCGGCCTCGTCTTTGCCGCGGGCGGGCTCGGGTCGCTCCTGTGCGCGATCGTCATCGGCCAGCGCGGCCTGCCGCGGCGCGCGCTGACCTTCATGTACGTCTGCTGGACGCTGGCCACGCTGGCCATCGCGGGCTATGGCCTATCGAGCCAGCTGTGGGGCCTGATGATCGCCAGCGTCGCCTTCAACAGCCTCGAGACCGCGGGCACGATCGCGTGGGCCACGACCAAGCAGCGCCTCGTGCCGACCGAGCTGCTCGGTCGCGTCTCCAGCCTGGACTGGCTGATCTCCATCGGGCTGCTCCCGGTGTCGTTCGCCATCACCGGGCCGGTGAGTGCCGCACTGGGCCTGCGCACCACGCTCGTCGGCGCCGGCGTGCTCGGCGCGGTGGTCACCTTCGCCGCGCTGCTCGTCCCGGGCGTGCGCTCGATGGACGAGCTCGACGCACCGGCACCGGCGAGTGGCGGCATCGTGCTGCGCCCGATCGAGGACACGATCAGCTGGGCCAGCGACGTGCGCCTCACGGCCTAGCTTCGGCTCACGCCGGCCAGGTCCCCTCCTCCAGCGGCGGCTTGCGGGCGCGGAAGTGGACGCCCCACTGCACGGTCACCGTGATGTAGTCAAAGCCGATCGTCTGCAGACGGGTGAACAGGGTCCCGGGCTCGATCGGGTTGTAGACGTCGCCCTCATGGAAATGGTGAAGATCGACGCTGTGAACGCTGTCTGAGCCGACCAGCGTCCCTCCGGGGCGCAGGACGCGGTGGATCTCTGACAGGACCCGGTTCTGCAGGGCAATCGTCGGGACGTGGTGGAGCATCGTGAAGCAGCCCACCGAGTCAAAGGAGTCCGCCGGCCACGGGATCTGGGTGGCGTCGCCCGTGTGGACCTCGACGTTGCCGGCGTCGGCGAACCGCTCGGCGAGCTTCGCGGCCGCGGCCTCCTCGAGCTCGAGGGCGATGAGATGGTCGACGCGGTGGCGCAGCCAGTCGGTCGATGCGCCCGGTCCGGGGCCGATCTCGAGCATCGTCGCGCCGAGCTGCACGCCGTCGACGACCTGAGGAAGGACCTCGGACTGCAGGTACTGCGCCCACTCGGGGGAGGGGCAGACGCGATCGTGGTTCTTGTTCATGGGATCGATGCTTCCACCCTCGCGCGTCGCCGCCAAGGGCGTAGCCTGCCAACCTGTGTCGTCAGACGGACAACGTGGATCGGCGACGCGCACCGGGGCCGACGCCATGGTGGTCAAGACGTTCCCGATGGTCGCGGGCACCACGTTTGATCGCCACGCCCACGACGATCATCAGCTCGCCTGGGCCGCGCGCGGCGTGCTCACGGTCCACACCGACGAGGCGACGTGGGTGCTCCCGCCGACACGGGCCCTGTGGATCCCCGCCGGCGTGCGTCACGTGACGCGGGCCAGCGGCGCGGCGACGATGCAAACCGTCTATCTGGACCCGGACCGGTGCGCGGTGGACTGGCCGGCCCCGACGCCGGTCGCCGTCAGCGGTCTGCTGGCCGAGCTCATCGCTCACCTCGGGGTGGCGGGGCTGGACGCCGGGCGGCGAACGCGCGCCGAGGCAGTGCTCATCGACCTGCTCCAGCCGCTGCGCGTGGCCACGATCGAGCTGCGCATGCCGCGTGATCCGCGTGCGCTGGACGTGGCCGCCGCCCTCGTCCGCGACCCGGCGTCCCGGCGCACGCCTCGGACAGTGGGGGCATGAGGTGGGGGCCAGCGAGCGCACGCTGGCCCGCGCCTTCCTTGCCGAGACCGGGGTCTCGTTCGGCCGCTGGCGCACGCAGCTGCGGCTGCAGGCGGCGCTGCCCACGCTGGCCGAGGGCGGCTCGGTAGCCCGCGCCGCTGACCGCGCGGGCTATGAATCCCCGAGCGCGTTCGTGGCGGCGTTTCGGCGCGAGACGGGGATGACGCCGGCCGAGTACTTCCGCGCCTGACCGCCCGCGGCGCCCGGGCCTAGACTCGCCCGGATGGAATTCGGAATCGGCTACTTCCCCACCCACGACGCGATCGGCCCCGGCGAGATCGCGCGCCTGGCCGAGGAGCGCGGCCACGAGTCGCTCTTCTTCGCCGAGCACACGCATATCCCCGCCAGCCGGGATTCGGAGTACCCAGGCGGCGGGAGCCTGCCGCGCAAATACATCCACACCTACGACCTGTTCGTCGCTCTGACCGCGGCCGCGGAGGCCACGTCGAGCCTGCGCATCGGCAGCGGCATCTGCCTGGTCATCGAGCGCGACCCGATCACGACCGCCAAGGAGGTCGCCTCGGTGGACCGGTTGTCTGGCGGACGCCTCGAGTTCGGGGTCGGCGCCGGTTGGAACCGGGAGGAGATGGCCAACCACGGCACCGATCCACGCACCCGCATGCGCCTGTTCAAAGAGCGCATCGAGGCGATGAAGGCGATCTGGACTCAAGACGAGGCCAGCTACCACGGGGAGTTCGTCTCCTTCGACCGCATCTGGTCCTGGCCGAAGCCCGCCCAGCGGCCCCACCCGCCGGTGCTCGTCGGCGGCAACGGGCCGACCGTCGAGGATCGCGTGCTGGCCTTCGGCGACGCCTGGTTCCCCAATTGGGGCGACGGCGTGCTCGAGCGCATGGCGGCCCTGCGCGCCCGCGCCGACCGCCCGATCGACATGATGGCCATGGGCCTGCACGCCGATCCGTCTGAGATCGAGCGTTGCCTCGAGGCCGGATGCCGGCGGGTCGTGCACTGGGTTCCGTCGGGGAACCGGTCGGTGGTCGAGCGGGGCTTTGAGCGCTGGGAGGCCGCGATCGCCGAGGTGACGGGCGAGGGGTGAGGCTCTCCGCCGCGGAGGCTCGCGAGCGGTTCGCGGCGGCGCGGGTGGCGCGGCTGGCCACCGCCGACGCCGAGGGCCGCCCGCACCTCGTCCCGGTGGTGTTCGCGGTGGACGGGGACCGCGTCTACAGCGTCGTGGACGCCAAGCCCAAGCGGACCACCGAGCTGCGGCGGCTGCGCAACGTGGCAGCGAATCCGTCGGTGGCGATGCTGGTCGACCACTACGAGGACTCCGATTGGAGCGCGCTGTGGTGGGTGCGCGCCGAGGGGGCCGGTCGTGTACTCGATCCGGGCTCGGGGCTCGCCGCCGAGCGTGAGGAGGCCGCGCGTGCGGTCGACCTGCTGGGGCGAAGTACCGCCAGCAGCGGGCGGTGGGGGCGGTGCTGGCCGTCGACGTGGAACGCTGGAGCGGCTGGGCCGCCGCAGGGGCGTAGCGGTCAGCCGGTGTCGGCGTCGGGCTCGGGCGGTGCCTCCTCGCCGGCCTGCTCGTCGCGCTCGGCCCACTCCAGCAGTGGCTCGAGCGAGAAGACGGCGTCGTCGATGCCGGCGTGCAGGTCGCCGAGCTGGGCAAAGCGGGCGGGCATGGTGGCGATGGTGAGGTCCTGGGGCTCCACGTCGTCGATCTCGTCCCACGTGATCGGCGCCGACACGGTCCCCTCGACATTGCCGCGCACCGAATAGGCAGACGCGATCGTGTGGTCGCGGGCGTTCTGGTTGTAGTCGACGAACACCTTGTCGGGCTCGCGGTCCTTGCGCCACCAGGTGGTGGTCGCGTCGTCCGGAGCGCGGCGCTCCACCTCGCGGGCGAAGGCCAGGGCGGCGCGGCGCACGTCGCCGAAACCATGCTCGGGCCTGATGCGCACGTAGATGTGGATGCCATGGCCGCCAGAGGTCTTGGGCCAGCCGACCGCGCCGATCTCGTCCAGGACCTCGTGGGCGGTGTGGGCGACACGGCGGACGCAGTCAAGCGAGCAGTCGGGCATCGGGTCCAGGTCGATGCGCCACTCGTCGGGGCGTTCGACGTCGGCGCGGCGCGAGTTCCAGGGATGGAACTCCACCGTCGACATCTGCACCGCCCAGATGACGCTGGCCAGTTCGGTGACGCACAGCTCGTCGGCGGTGCGGTTAAAGCGGGGAAATGTGATGCGGACGGTCTCCAGCCACGGCGGGGCGCCCTTGGGGACGCGCTTCTGGTGGACCTTCTCGCCGTCGACGCCCGACGGGAAGCGGTGCAGCATGCACGGGCCGCTCGCGCAGCGCTCGGACGATCCCGTCGCCGACGCTCATGTAGTACCTCGCCAGGTCCAGCTTGGTCTCGCCCCGAGCACTGAAGTAGATGCGGTCGGGGTTGGAGATCCGCACCGTGCGCTCGCCCACCGTCAGCTCGACGGCCTCGCTTTTCGCCGTTGGCATTCACTTCATCGTGACAGGCGGTTCCTATCGTGACGGGGACCCCCGACTTCGATTGGAGCTTCACCTGATGCACAAGCGCATGCTCGGCACGCTGGAGGTCTCGGCCCTCGGATTGGGCTGCATGGGGATGTCGGCCTTCTACGGATCTTCGGACGAGGGCGAGGCGATCGCCACCATCCAGCGGGCCCTCGAGCTGGGGATCAACTTCCTGGACACCGCCCAGCTCTACGGGCCCCTGACCAACGAGGAGCTCGTCGGCCGCGCCGTGGCCGGCCATCGCGACGAATACGTCATCGCCACCAAGTTCGCCCGCCGCATGGACAACGCCACCCCGGGTGACATGAGGACGGTCGGGACGCTGGACGGGTCAGCCGAGCACGTCCGCACCTCGATCGAGGGCTCGCTCAAGCGCCTGGGCACCGACCACGTCGACCTCTACTACCAGCACCGGGTCGATCCCGAACGTGCCGATCGAGGAGACGGTGGGCGCCATGGCCGAGCTGGTCAAGGAGGGCAAGATCCGCCACATCGGGCTGAGCGAGGCGTCGGCGGAGACGCTGCGGCGCGCGGCCGCGGTGCACCCAATCACGGCCCTGCAGACCGAGTACTCGCTGTGGACGCGCGACGTCGAGGCCGAGATCCTGCCCACGTGCCGGGAGCTGGGGATCGGCTTCGTGCCCTACTCGCCGCTGGGCCGCGGCTTCCTCTCCGGGCGCTTCACCTCGCCCGATGAGCTGGACTCGTCGGACTTCCGCCGCCACGGGCCGCGCTTCACCGGCGAGAACCTGGACGCGAATCTGCGGCTGGCCGCCAAGGTGGCGGAGATCGCCGAGGACAAGGGCTGCACCCCGGCCCAGCTCGCGCTGGCCTGGGTCATGAACGTCCCGCCCAGGGCGACGACATCGTGCCCATCCCGGGCACCAAGCGCCGCGAGTACCTGGAGCAGAACGCGGCCGCCGTCGACGTCGAGCTGACCGCCGACGACCTGGCCCGCATCGACTCCGAGGTCCCGTCAGCGGCCGGGGACCGCTACGACGAGTCGGGGATGGCCGCGGTCAACCTGTAGAACCGGCCGCGCGACTGCAAAACCGGCTGCGACCCCGGTTCTGCCCGTTGCCCATCAAGCGCTCCTGACCACGCTCGGTCGCGGCGTGCGGAATCACCGGTGCGCCCTGCAGCCCGCGCGGGCCGCCGCGTGCTACAGCGAGGTGAGCCCGAGGCTGGTGAGCGCGATCGCGGTGAACCACAGCCGCCGGTCAGAGCTCAGCGCCGCCAGCGGGATCAGCCACGCGATGTACCACGGCATCAGCATCCCGGCTGAGATGAGGAGGCCCACGGTGGCCCAGCCCGCGGCGGTGATCCAGTCCAGCTCGCCGATCCACACCCGCCACATCAGCCACGCGAGGCTGATGACGTAGCCGATGTGCAGCAGCACGCCGACCGGGGCCTCGAGTTCCTTGAGGCCGATGGCATGGAGGATCCAGCCGGGGATGCTGTGGATGCCGCCCTGGCCCTGGATGTTGGAGAGCGTCCCGATCAGGTGAAAGGTGCCCGAGCCGAACATGATCAGGCCCAGGGCGCCGAACGCGGCCGCGGCGATCGCTGCGCCGCCGAGGATCCGCGCGCGCCCGGAGGTGGCGACGCGGCGCCCCGCGCTGGCTGCGACGGCAAAGGGCAACAGCATCCCGGCGGTGAGCTTGACCGCCGTGGCGGCCATGATCATCGCCCCACCGGTTCCCTCGCGCTGGCGCAGCAGGACGTAGACGCCGGCCATCAGGAGCGCGAGCATCAGCAGGTCGTTGTGGCCGCCGCCCACGCCGTAGACGACGATCACGGGGTTGAGGCCGACAAGGGCGATCGCCTTGACCGGGTCGATGCCGCGCAGCTGGGCGGCGTGCCAGACGAGCACCACCACCGCGATCAGCGAGAGCGCGGCGATCCCCTTGTAGGCGAAGACGTTGGTGGCGATGTTCAGGCCGGCCAGGGGATAGCTGAGTGCGGTGAACAGCGGCCCGTAGGCGGTCGGCGTGTGCGTCCACTGCAGCCCGACGAGGTGATAGAGCGGGTCAAACGAGATGACGTTGGGCCCGTAGAGGTACGGGTTGATCCCGTAGGTCCCGCCCAGCCGCCCGTACGCGATGTAGCTGAACAGGTCGGTGGAGAGCAGCGGCGGCGCGACGAGCACCAGCGCGTTGAGCGCCGCGATGCTCACCAGCACGGCGCGGCGCGACAGGTGCTTGGCCGCGCGCAGCGCGACGGCGTAGGAAACGAACATCAGGACCAGCGCCGCGATCAGCCCGGGCAGGCCGATATCGAGCCCGACGTGGCCAAAGGCGCCGGCGAGGCCACCGAGGCTCTGCTGCAGCGACTGGGGCAACAGCAGCTGCGTGTGCGCCGCCGAGAGGGAGATGAGCAGCGCTGTGATCAGCAGGCCGGCCAGCCCGATCCAGCCCGCCGGCGTGGACACGCGTCCGGGAGCGCGGGAGGCCGTTGCGGTCAGCTCTAACGTGCCGCCGTGATGTGTGACCCCCAGCGGCTCGCGAGCCCGCATCGGATCGATCATTGCACCCGAACGGGCGGAACGTCGGTTGCGGTCGTGAACGCTACGGCTTTCGGCTTTGGGTGTAAAAACGGCGTCAGTTTTCATTGTGTTAAGACTTCTAGGTCCTACCCAGGTATCAGCTATCGCTGACACCGTTACGGCCGGCGTCCGGCATCGAACCTACGTGCCGCGGACCAGCGAGGGCAGCTTCAGCACCAGTTGCGGGATGTCAGCCAGCGAGCCCGACAGGGCATCGCGGATCGCCGCAGTCGCACCAGATTCAAGCGCAGCTCCGTGGCCGACCAGCAGCCGCTCAGGTGAGCGGGCGGTCAGCGGTCCCCGCGGCGGGCGCAGGCGCAGCATGGGGTGCACGCCGACCTGGCGGCCCAGCGCGAACGCGGGAACGGTCCCGACCGCCTCGGCCACGACCAGAGCGCGCTCCGCCTCCCACCACAGCGCCACCTCACGCCACCACGGGCGCGAGATGACGGGGATGACCTCGAAGGGGCTGTCTGCGACCTCCGCGGGCACGCGCAGCAGGGGCACCTCCAGGCGCTGGGCGATCGCGCCGCAATCGCGGTTGTGGCGGTCCAGCAGCTGGATGACGCCGGCCGGCGTCCCGAGCTCGGTGGCCGCACTCAGCGCGACATCGTCCTCATAGGGGTCGACGAGCCAGACGCGGCCGTCGGCGCGCAGGGCGTGCGCGGCGCGGCGCATGCCCGATGTCTCGATCCAGGTCAGGCCGAGAGGATGGCGTTGGACTGAGTTGCTCATGGCCGCTTCGCTCTGAGCCTAGACAGTAGTGCCCTCGAATGAGGCCTCAGGGCACTAGCCTCCGCTGTGCCGATGCCCGAACTGCCCGAAGCCGAACGCGCCCGCGGAACGCTGGAATCGATCCTGGGACGGCGGATCGCCCGCGTCCACGACGACGACACCTACGTGTCGCGCCCGCACGTGCCTGGGGAGATCGCCGCCGGGCTGGTCGGCCACACGTTCGCCACCGCTCGCCGCCGCGGCAAGTTCCTGTGGCTGGAGACCGATGAGGGCCCCGTGCTGGGCCTGCACCTCGGCATGGCGGGCCGGATCGTCGTCGACGACGGGGAGGACGTGTCGCGCTGGGACCGCTTCGCCGTGGAGTTCGACGACGGGACCCGGATGGCGCTGCGTGACAAGCGGCGGCTTGGGCGCGCGCTGCTCAACCCAGATTTCAGTCACGTCGGCCCCGACGCCGCGGATGTGAGCCGCGACGAGTTCCGCCGGATCGTCGGCGCCGGCCACACCGCGGTCAAGGCCCGGCTGCTCAACCAGGGGGCGATGTCGGGCGTGGGCAACCTGCTTGCCGACCAGGCCCTGTGGCAGGCGCGGATCGCGCCCATGCGTGACACGGGAAGCCTCACCGACGAGGAGCTTGATCGGCTGCGGCGCGAGCTGCGCGGCGCGGTGCGCTCAGCGATCCGCAAGGGCGGCGTGCACACCGGGGCGTTCATCCCCGCCCGCGGGCGCGAGGGGCACTGTCCGCGCGACGGCCACAGCCTCAGCCGCGCCACCGTCGGTGGGCGCACCACGTACTGGTGCCCCGCCTGCCAGCTCTGAGCCCTGTATAAGTAAACCTATAAGTTTACTTGGAGGCGCGGGTCGGCGAGCAGGACGGCAAGCTGCTCCATCACCACGTCGAGGACCTGGAGGTGGTTGCGCTCGAAGATCATCCCGTGCCCGTTGCCGTGCACTCCGTGGTCGGCGAGGCGCAGCAGTTCGACGGTGGCGCCCGCCTCGGTCAGGTAGTCACGCACCTCGGTGTCGAAATGGCTCAGCAGCGACGCCTCGGCGGTGACGAGCAGCACGGGGACGCCGTTCAGGCCTTCGAGCGGGATCGCGGTGAGACCGTGGGGCAGGCCCGGGAGGCCGTCGGCGGCCGGGCGATACGGCGGCCCGAACGGCTCCAGCGCGACGACCGCGCGCACCAGGTTGGGGCGCGCCGCCGCGATCAGCCACCCGGCGGGGCCGCCCGCGGAGTGCGTGAACAGGACCGAGGGCCCGAGCCGGTCGATCAGCTCGGCGCCGAGCTGGCGCTCGAGACCGTGCGCCTCGGTGAGGTCGAGCGGCATCGAGCGGCAGCTGGCGAGCATGTGGAGGATCGCCGCGGTCTGACCCCGGCGCGCCGTCGCGGCTGCCCGGCCACTGCGTCTGCAGGTGGGCGGTGGGGTGCACGCCGTCGGGCGAGCGAAACAGGACGGCGAGCCCGTCGGCGTCGAGCGCCTCGCCCATCTGTCCCAGCGCGCCGGCCCACTGAGCGCCGCGTCCGTGGCCGGGGCGGTCCACCGTGTACACGCGGTGGCCGCGGCCGGCGAGTGCTTGAGCCCATCCGGGTCGCCCATCGGGGGTCCCCAGCCAGTCGAGCCCCTGCCCGCCGCCACCGTGGATCAGGACCAGGGCGGGGCGGTCCTGGGAGCCGACGCCGGTGCGCTCGACGTACATCGGCGCCTCGCCTCCGGCGCCGATCCAGAACCTGCTCTCGCCGGCGCTCTCGTCATCCATGCGGGCACCCTACCGCCGTCGGGCGCCGACGTGCACGACCGCGACGGACTGCAGCCGTCCCGTCCGCGCGCGACGTAGACTTGCCCACCCCGCGAGCCTTTTTGAGACACGGGCCCGCGTACGTCTTGTCGTTTTGAGTGAGGAGGAGTTGGGATGACTCGAGGTATCCGGCGGCTGCGCGGGGCGACGCTCGCCTTGGCGGCGCTCTCTCTGACGGTGGTCTCGCTGACGGCGGCGGCGCCGGCGAGCGCCAAGCTCGGCGTCACGTGGATGAAGGGCTACGCGGCCCCCGGCACCCCGGCCAAGTACGACAAGGTCGGCGTGATCAAGGTCGGCGCCCGGCGCGCGCCCAACGTGCTCGTGCTCGAGCCCGGCACCTCGGCCGGAGCGGGCTACTTCGTCCCGTTGGCGAAGTGGATCGTGTCCCGCGCCCCGACCTGGCAGGTGTGGTCGGTGGAGCGCCGCGAGAACCTGCTCGAGGACCAGTCACAGCTCAACCTGGCCAAGGAGCACAAGGTCTCGGTCACCCAGATGTTCGACTACTACCTCGGCTACCTGTCCGATCCCAGCATCACCAACCACATCCACCCGGTCCAGGACTCGGCCGTCCCGTTCGCGCGCCAGTGGGGACTGAAGGTCGCCGTCGAGGACCTGCACAACGTCATCGCTGCCGCCCACAAGCTCGGCGGACAGGTGGTGCTGGGCGGCCACTCGCTGGGTGGGTCGGTGGTCACCGCCTACGCCACCTGGAACTTCGCCGGCAAGCCCGGCGCCGACGATCTGAGCGGCCTCGTCTACGACGACGGCGGCAGCTCGACGCCCGCGGTCTCCGCCTCCGCGGCGCGCGCGGCGCTGCAGACGCTCGCCAAGGGCACGCCGTGGCTGGCCTTCTCCGGGGTCCCGGCCCCGGAGCTCGGCCTGTTCTCCGCCGTCGGCTCCACCGCGGCGCTGGTGGCGCCCAACGCACCGTCGAGCTCGCAGTCGTTCCTGTTCACCCCGTCCGTGCTCAAGCCGCCGGTGCCCGCCACCAACCTGGCCACCTTCGGCTTCGACACGGACGTCAAGACCTCCAAGCTGGTCTTCGCCGCCCAGGCCCACGTCGGCCAGCTCAACACCAGCGTCAGCCCCGCGGGCTGGTCCAGCGCAGGGGCGATCACCCCGATCAGCCGCTGGGCCGAGCATGCTGGCCGGCGCCGGGATGTCACACGTGGACGGCAGCGAGTGGTACTTCCCGCAGCGCCTCACCGACGACACCGGCGCGGTGGACCAGGGGAACGCCAACCCCGCCCAGAAGGTGCTCGACGTCGACACGACCATGGGCCACAAGCTCCCGCCGTCGCTGCGCATCTACGCCTTCGGCGCCTTCGGCGGCACGCTCATCACCAAGGGCGCGGCGGCGCTGGCCAAGCAGAGCCGCATCCCGCGTAGCCATCTGCTGCTGGTAAGTCGCCACGGCAGCTATGCCCACAACGACCCCGCCGCTGCCTTCCCGCACAACGTGTTCTTCAGCAACCTGATGAGGTTCTTGGGCAAAGTGAGCTAGGCGTAGACTCGCCGTGGAAGCAGGGGACCACGGCAGGGAGGGAAGTCCATGGCAGCGTCAGAGCGCGTTCCCGTGTCGGGCAGCGAGCGCGAGCTCCCGCCCGGCGACACCCGGGTGGGGGACGTCGATCCCCACGCCGACGTGGCAGTGACCGTGTACGTGCGGCCCCGCGCCGCCACCGACTGGGTGGACGCTGAGTCTGCGCGTGCGCCGGTGGAGCGGCGCCTGGTCGCCCGCGAGGAGTGGGCCGACGCGCACGGAGCCGCCGATGCGGATCTCACGGCGGTGGCGCACTTCGCGGTCAACGCGGGACTCACCGTCACCACGATCGACGCGGCCCGTCGCGCCGTGCATCTCCAGGGCGCGCTCCGGGACGTGACGAGCGCCTTCGAGGCGACGATGGAGGGGCGCTATCGGGACGCCGCCGGGCGGGGCGAGTACCGCGGCCGGTCCGGCGCGCTCACCGTTCCCGCCGCGCTGGGAGATCTCGTGTCCGGCGTGTTCGGCATCGACGATCGGCCGCTCGCGCGCCCCCAGATCCGCCGGCACGCGCAGGCGGCCCCGGCGGCGTCGTTCACCCCGGTCCAGGTGGCCGAGGCCTACGCCTTCCCGGCGGGGACGACGGGCAAGGGCCAGAACGTCGGCATCGTGGAGCTGGGCGGCGGCTTTGACACCACCGACCTGACCACGTACTTCCAGGGCCTGGGTCTGACCGCGCCGAGCGTCACCGCGGTGTCGGTCGACGGCGGGCAGAATTCGCCGGGCACTGACGAGAACGCCGACGGCGAGGTCATGCTCGACATCGAGGTGGTCGGCGCCGTCGCGCCGGACGTCGCCATCGCGGTGTACTTCGCGCCCAACACCGATCAGGGCTTCATCGACGCTGTGTCCACTGCCGTGCACGACACCGCGCACAAGCCGTCTGTGATCTCGGTCAGCTGGGGCGAGTCAGAGGATGCATGGAGCCAGCAGGCCCGCACCCAGATGGAGCAGATCCTCACCGAGGCCGCCGGCCTCGGCGTCACCGTCACCGTGGCCTCGGGGGACAACGGCTCCGCCGACGCGGTCAACGACGGCACCCAGCACGTCGACTTCCCGGCCTCGGCGCCGCACGCGCTGGCCTGCGGCGGGACCTCGCTACGGGCCTCGGGCGCGACGATCCAGTCTGAGTCGGTGTGGAACGACCCCGGGGACGGGGCCACCGGCGGCGGCATCAGCCGCCAGTTCCCGGTGCCCAGCTACCAGGCCGACGCCAAGCTGCCCGACAACGTCGACAGCCACGCGGCCGGGCGCGGCGTCCCCGACGTCTGCGGCGACGCCGATCCGCAGACCGGGTACGTGATCCGCGTCGACGGGGCCGACGAGACGATCGGCGGCACGAGCGCCGTGGCCCCGCTGTGGGCGGGTCTGCTCGCTCGCCTCAACGAGCATCTCGGCGCGCCCATCGGATTCGCGCAGCCTGTCCTGTACCCGCTGCTGGGATCCGGCTCCTTCCACGACATCACCTCGGGCGACAACGGGTCCTATGCCGCCGGGCCGGGCTGGGACGCGTGCACCGGGCTGGGATCGCCCGACGGCACGGCGCTCGCGGCGGCGCTCTCGGCACCGAACGGGGCCACCGGTGCGGACACCTAGGTCGAAGCGCTTCGACGCCGGACCGTTGCATATGATGCGGCCGTGATCGACGTGACCAGAGGCTCGGTGTGGTTTCTCACCGGAAGCCAGCATCTGTACGGCGAGGAGACGCTGCGCCAGGTGCACGAGCACTCGCGCCAGCTCGCCGAGGCGCTCAACGACAGCCCGGCGATTCCGCTGGCGATCGTCGACCGCGAGCCCCTCACCGACGCCGACGCCATCCGCCGCGTGCTCGCGGAGGCCAGCGTCGACGACGAGTGCGTGGGTGTGATCGCGTGGATGCACACGTTCTCTCCGGCGCGGATGTGGATCGGTGGGCTCAACGCGCTGCGCAAGCCGTTGCTGCACCTCCACACGCAATTCGATCGTGAGCTGCCGTGGGGCCAGATCGACATGGACTACATGAACCTCAACCAGTCGGCGCATGGGGATCGGGAGTTCGCCTACATCGAGACGCGGATGGGGATCTCGCGCAAGACCGTCGTCGGCCACTGGTCTGACCGGCTGGTGCAGGAGCGGATCGGCATCTGGGTCCGCGCCGCGTGTGGCTGGCAGGAGGCCCAGCGGGTGCGCGTCGCCCGCTTTGGCGACAACATGCGCGACGTCGCGGTCACCGAGGGCGACAAGGTCGGCGCCCAGATCACCCTCGGCGCCACCGTCAATGGCTACGGCGTCGACGGCCTGTCAGACGCGGTGGAGAACGCGCGCGAGGCGGCTGTCGAGGAGCTCTTAGAGCGCTACGAGGACGAGTACGACCTCGTGCCAGAACTGCGGCCCGACGGCGCGCGCCGCGAGTCGCTCATGCAGGCGGCGCAGATCGAGGTGGGCCTGCGCTCGGTCCTGCTCGATGGTGGATTTGGCGCATTCACCGACACCTTCGAGGACCTCGGGCGCCTGCGCCAACTCCCGGGCATCGCCGTGCAGCGGTTGATGGCCGACGGCTACGGCTTCGGCGCCGAGGGCGACTGGAAGACCGCCGTGCTCCTGCGCGCGCTCAAGGTGATGGCGCGAGGGCTGTCGGGCGGCACTTCGTTCATGGAGGACTACGTCTACCACCTGGGTCCGGGACAGGCCAAGACCCTCGGCGCGCACATGCTCGAGATCTGCCCCTCGATCGCGTCCGCGCGCCCCTCGTGCGAGATCCACCCGCTGTCGATCGGGGGCCGCGAGGATCCGGTTCGCCTCGTCTTCACCGCTCCGCCGGGCCAGGCGCTGATGGTCTGCCTGATCGACGTCGGCGGCCGGCTGCGCCTCGTGGCCAACCAGGTGGACGTCGTGGCGCCCGATGAGGAACTGCCGAACCTGCCGGTGGCGCGCGCGGTGTGGGAGCCGCGCCCCGAGCTCTCGACGGCCGCCGAGGCGTGGCTCATGGCCGGGGGCTCGCACCACAGCGTGTTCACGCAGGCGCTCAAGCTCGAGGCGATCCGCGACTTCGCCGAGATCGCGGGAATCGAACTGCTCGTCATCGACGAGGACACCACGATCCCGCAGTTCGCCAACGAGCTGCGCTGGAACCGCGCCTACTACCACCTCGCGCGCGGGCTCTAGCGGGCTGCGCGCGTCCGCAGCCCGCGCGGGGCCGCAGCTGGCGCGCGCGCACACCGGTGTCCGGGACATCCCTGAGTCTGCTCCGGTACATCACGCCTAGCGCCGGGGCCGCCTCATAGCCGAGAATCCCCGGCGTGGCGACGTGGAATGAGCGGCCCGGTGCACGACAAGGGCTCGCCCGGGGGCACGACGGACGCTGGCTCGGAGGCGTATGCGTCGGCTTGGCCGCCGCCACCGGCCGGCACGTGGGCTGGATCCGCGCGGCGTTCGTGCTCGCCGCGCTCGTCGGCGGCCTGGGGATCGCGCTGTACCTCGCGTGCTGGCTCATCGTCCCGGGGGAGGGTGACGGCGACGAGCGTTCCGGGGCGACCGGCGTCGTGGCACTGGCCCAGGCGTGCGCGGGGTGCGCGGCGCTGCTGCTCCTGGCCGCTGTCGCCACGGCGGCGACGGTGTTCGGTTTCGGCTGGGCGGTAGTGGGGGTGTCGGCCGTCCTTCTCGTCGCGGTGCTGGCCGGCCGGCCGCGGCTGGGGCCGGCGTGGACGCTGCTGCCGATCGCGGCGCTGACCATCCCGGCGCTCGCCGTGGCCGCCGGAGGCATGCGGCTCACCACCCAGACCGGCTCCGTCACGGTGACTCCGGCCGCGGCCCAGGCGCTGGGACGTCACGTCTACCGCAGCGGTCTCAACACCATGCTCGTCGACGTGCGGCGCACGCAGCTGCCCGCGACGGGCACGGTCCCGCTGCACATCGCCGCCGGGGTGCGGCGCACGATCGTGGCGCTCCCCTCGCAGCGGTGCGTGCGCGTGATCGTCCACTACCACGTCAAGCCGCTCGCCGTCCGCCTCGGCGCGCTGCTCTCGGGCCACTCGATGGTCTTCTCCGACCCAGTCGTGTTTGGCCGCCTCTACGCCCAGTCCACGGGTACGGTGATCCCCCCGGCGTTCAAACGCGGCCCGGTGCTGGACATCGAGTTCACGTCGCAGGGCGGCAGCCTCTACGTCCGTGACTACCCCGACTCGGTGGACCCCGTCGCCCAGCCAAATTGGCCGGGCTTCGAGGTACATCTCGAGCCCCGCCCCGATATCCGGGGCGTCCCCCAGAAGGCGGCGCAGCGGCTGCTAAACAACTGGCGGGCCCGCTTGGCTCGGCAGTTGGCCAACGCACGCGAGGTCAACGCGCTGATCCCGGGACCGTGTGCCCCACCGGCGACCCTCCCGCAGGCGCCGCGCGGAGCGTTCCCGCCGCCTGCCACGCGCGCCGAGGCCAAGCGTGCCGCGGCCAAGCACGCCGCGGCCAAGCGCGCCAAGCACGGCACGGGCACTCCCGGGGGGAAACCGTGACCGCAGTGGAGGTCACCACACGCGCCGACCGCCGGCGGCCTGTCACGGCCGCGGCCGGAGCGGCGATGCTGGCGGCTCTGGCCCTGGTGCTCGCGGGTGGCGTCCCGACTGCCGTGGCGGTGGCCGTCGCCGCGGTCGGCGTCCTCCTCGCGGTGGCCCTGGTGCTGCCAGCTGGGGTGCGTGCGCTGGTGCGCCATCCGATCCTGGTGATGCTGGGGCTGTTCCTTGGCCTGGCGGGTCTGTGGCTGCATGCCGGGCTGCGCCAGGCCAGCCGGGTGCCGGACGGCCTGGGCGCCTTCGTGCCATCGCGCGGGATGCCCTATCCGTTCGTGCTCGGGCGCTATCTCCCGGCCCGCATCCTCCCGCACACCGGGTGGCCCTGGGACGTCGGGCGCGTCTCGGTGCTGGCCCTGACGGTCACCGTGCTGGCGGCGGCCGGTGGACTGGTGCTGGTGGCCGACGCGGCGCGCCTCAGGCTCGGCATCGCCTCGCTGACGCCGGCGCGGCGCGCCCCGTGGCGGATCCTCACCGAGGCGCCGAGCCGGCAGGCCTCGATCGCCTGGCGGATGGTCCCCGGCGTGCTCCTCATCCTGCTGGCCGCGGTCCTGGCCATCGGGCTCGCCGACCGCTATGTGGCGGGTCATTCGATCCTGCAGGGTCTCGTGCTCATCGGCGTTTGGGGCGGTGCGGCGATCCTCATCGGCAGCCCGCTGCTGATCGGATCGCTGATGCGCTTCGATCGCGACAAGGCCGGACGGGCGCGGGAGGAGGAGCGCCAGCGCTTCGCCGCGCATCTGCACGACTCGGTCCTCCAGACCCTCGCCCTCGTTCAGCGCCAGGCCCACGACCCGGCAGCCGTCGTGCGGCTGGCACGCCGTCAGGAGCACGCGCTGCGGGCCTGGATGGCCGGCGAGTCCGAACTCGCCTCCGAGACCCTGTCGGCGGCGCTGCGCGAGATCGTGGCCGAGGTGGAGGAGGAGTACCGGATGACAGTCGAGCTCACGGCGATCGGCGACCGGCCCCTGGACAGCAAGGGCGAGGCGCTGGTCGCCGCGGCGCGCGAGGCGCTGCGCAACGCCGGCCGCCACGCCCCGGGCGCCCCCGTCTACATGTTCTGTGAGATCGGGCGCGATCGCGCCGAGGTCTTCGTCCGCGACGAGGGCCCCGGGTTTTACCCCAACGAAGTGGCCAGCGAACGGCGTGGCATCCGCGACGCGATGGTTGGCAGGATGGCGGTCATCGGCGGCCGCGCGATGATCGATTCGGTGCCGGGCGAGGGCACCGAGGTTGCGCTCATGCTGGGACCACACGGCGGCGGGCGATGAGCGCCGGTCCGCCGGGCACCGCACCGGAGCGCCGCCGCATCGTCGTGATCGACGACCACCACCTGTTTCGCGCCGGGGTCAGGGCCGAGCTGGCCGGCCACTGCGAGATCGTGGGCGAGGCGCCCGATCCGCCGCGGGCGCTCGCGGTGATCGCCGCCACGCGCCCCGACGTGGTGCTGTTGGACGTGCACCTGCCCGACGGGGGCGGTGTCGCGGTGCTCGAGGGCCTGGCGGAGCTGGGCGGCGACGGTCGGCTGCCGGCCGTGCTGGCTTTGTCGGTGTCTGACGCGGCCGCCGACGTCGTGCCGATGATCCGTGCCGGAGCGCTGGGCTACGTGACCAAGACGATCGACACCGAGGAGCTGGTGGCGGCGATCGAGCGGGTGGCGGCGGGCGACGCGTACTTCAGCCCCCGGCTCGCGGCGTTCGTGCTGCAGGCCTTCAGCTCCCCGGTCCAGGCGGAGGCGCCAGAGCCCGGCCTGGAGTCGCTCACCGCGCGCGAGCGAGAGGTCCTGCACCACCTCGCGCGCGGCTATGCCTACAAGCAGATCGGCGTGCGCCTCGGCATCAGCGCGCGCACGGTCGAGTCCCACGTCGGGGCGGTGCTGCGCAAGCTCCAGCTCAGCTCGCGCCACGAGGTGACCCACTGGGCCGCGGCGCGTGGTCTCATTGACCCCACCGAGCCCGAGCCCCGGGACGCACCATGAGGTTGTTGCGAGCCGCCGCCTCACCCGCCGAGACCTATCGGTGCGCCGGGTGCGGCGCGTGCTGGAGCTATGAGGCGGTGCGTTACGTGGCGCTGTGTCCGGAGTGCGCGAGCGGCCTTCTCCGCGCCCCGGACCCGGAGTCCGCGGAGCCGCGCGAGCGACCGTCACTACGTCGCTACCCGCCGCATCCGCCGTAAACAGACAAATGTGAGCGCTCTCACCGCGCCTGTGGACGGCTGCTCCGCGCTCACCACGTCTGGCGAGCGTCAGACGAGGCCTCCCAGAAATCGTCGATCTTCGTCGCATCGGAGCCGCCGCGCCGTCGCGAGATCGCCCACATCTCGACGTCCTCGTCGCCCTCGTTGCGGTGCGACCGGGTCGTCCCGGGTGCGACGCGCACCGCCGCGGGCGCGCGGACGGTCTCGATGGCATCGGTGAAGCGCATCGTCAGCGTTCCTCGGGTGACCAGGTAGATCTCCTCGGTCTCGTCGTAGTGGTCGGCGACGTCGTCGGGGCGGACGATGGCGTAGCCGGGGTTGGGGTTGGGGTTCATGTGGTCGTGCTACCCGCCGTGCGGACGCGAAGCGGGCTCACCCGGCGAGGTCGCCCCACAGGCGCCGGCCCAGCCCTGACGCTCGCGCCACCGGGCGCGCCACGGCGGCGCGCACGCTCTCCTCGGTGCCGGCCAGGATCAGCTTTCGCTGCGCTCGCGTGGCCGCGGTGTAGAGCAGCTCGCGGGTGAGGATCCGGGACACCATCCCCTCCCGGGCCGAGGGGAGCAGAACGGCGGCGCTGGCGAACTGCGAGCCCTGGCTCTTGTGCACCGTCATCGCGTAGACGGTGTCGACCGCGCCGAGCCGGCTGGGGCTGTGCTCGATCGTCTCCTCGCCGCGAGCGAACGCCGCGGCGACACGCCCGTCGGGCAGCGACACGACGACGCCGGTGTCGCCGTTGTTGAGGCGCAGCTCGTAGTCGTTCTCGTTGACAAGCAGCGGCCGGCCGACGTACCAGCGGTCCTCGGGGTCCAGCCCGGCGAGCTCGGCGGCGAGCCAGCCCTCCATCCGCGCCGTCCAGGTCGCGACGCCGTAGGGGCCGCGCCGGTGGGCGCACAGGATCCGGAAGGAGCCGAGCGCTTCGAGCGCTTCGCGCGCGTGGCCCGCACGAGCCGCCGCGATCGTGGCGCGGGCCGCCGCCAGCGCGGGCTGGGATACGGCCGGCAGGGCGTCCTGCTCGGCCACGTCGCCGTCGAGCCAGACGACGTCGTCGGCTCCCGCGCGCAGGAGCTCCATCACGGCGTCGCCGTCACCGGCGCGGATGGCGGCGGCCAGCCGCGCGATCCCGCCGCCGAAGCGGTGCACGCGGTCGAGCACCACGATCTCCGGGCCAGGTGGCCTGGCGGGGTCCGCCGCGCCCGCCGGGGCCGGTGATGTCGCCGGTCCCGACGATGTCGCCGAGCACCGCGCCGGCCTCGATGGAGGCGAGCTGCCCGGGGTCGCCGACCAGGATCAGCCGCGCCCCGGAGCGCAGCGCCTCGATCAGCCGCGCCATCAGCGACAGCGAGACCATCGAGGTCTCGTCGACGATGACGACGTCGTGGGGGAGGCGCTGGTTGCGGTCGTGGCGGAAGCGGCTGCTGCTCCCCGGCCGCCAGCCCAGCAGGCGGTGGATGGTCGACGCGCGCAGCGCCAGCAGCTGGTCGCGGACCTCGGGCGACGACGTCGAGCGTGGCGGCCTCGGCGTGGACGGACTCCTGCAGCCGGGCCGCGGCCTTGCCGGTCGGCGCGGCGAGCGCGACGAGCGGGAACGGTGCGCCCGCGGCGGCGGCCTGCTCGCAGATGAGGGCCACGATCCGGGCCACCGTCGTCGTCTTGCCGGTGCCGGGGCCGCCGGCCACCACCGACCAGCGGTGCGTCACCGCAGCGCCCGCCGCCTGGGACTGGCGCCCCGCAGCCTCGTCGCCGAACAGGCGCGCCAGGCCGTCCGGCGAGCAGCGTCGGGGTCGACGGCCGGGGGGACGCGGCGGCCATCGCGCGCAGCGAGCGGGCCACGCCGACCTCCTCGGCCCAGTAGCGGTCCAGGTACAGCCACGAGCCGACGAGGCGCAGCGGACGGCGCCGGTCCCGGGCGACCGGTCTCCGGGTGGGGCGAGTCTCGGCGTGGCGGGGTGACCCGGTCCGGCGGCGCGGTCGCTCACGGCGACGAGCGGGCTGGCGCCCACCCGCGCCATCCACGCCCGTGGCTCGGGCCAGTCCAGCGCGGCGAGGTCGACCGGCTCCTCGGCGTCGACGGCCGCGGTGTCGCGGATCTGCGCCAGGTCGACGTGCACGTGGCCCAGCCGCGGGCCGCGCACCGCGAGCGCGACCGCCAGCAGCACGGTCTCGTCGCCCTCGCCGCCGAGGCGCCCCAGCTCGCGGGCGACGTGGACGTCGGCGGCGTCCACACGCCGGCCTCGTTGAACTGGCGCAGCAGCCCCGACGCGTGCAGGGCAAAGCGCGCCTCGAACGGGTCGCGCTCCCGGCGGGGACGGGGTTGGGGGCGGGAGGGACGCTGCCGGCGGCGCTCATGCAGCGTCTCCGTCGTCGAGCGCGTCGCTGAGCGCCGGGACCAGTCCGGGCGGGGCCGGCCAGCCGAACACGCCCGTCGGCGCCCCGCCGACCAGCGGACCGTCCGCGCCGGTCATCCCGCGCACGAACAGGTAGACGACGCCGGCGAGGTGGACCTCCGGGTCATAGCCGGGCAGCCGCCAGCGCAGGAAGCGGTGCAGCGCCACCGCGTAGAGCAGCGCCTGCAGCGCGTAGTGGTGGCGCAGCATCTCGGCGGCCATGCGCCTCGGGGCGATAGTGCGCCGCGGTCAGCGGCTCGTCGGGGGCGCCCAGCCAGTTGGTCTTGTAGTCAAGGACGGCGAAGCGCGGCTGGGCGCCGCCGGTGGGGCGGTGCGACCGGCGGGGCCGGCGGGGTCCGGTATCCGCACCACGAGGTCGAGGCTGACCCGGTGAGATAGCCGCGGACGCTCTGGCGCAGCCGCGCGTCGTCGAGGCGCTCGGCGTAGCCGGCGAGCGGGTCCGCCGGGCCGGTGTGGGCGCGCAGCACGGCGGCGATCCGCTGCAGCGTCAGCCAACCGCTCGGCTGGTCGCCTCCCGCCAGCGGCAGCTCGAAGCCGAGCTCGTCCAGACGGTCGCTGCGCGCGATGTCGCGCAGGCGCCGGTCGCCCAGGACCGGTCCCAGCGGGGTCTCGATGACCGCGCGCAGCCCCGCCGCCAGCGCACCCGACGGCCCGACGTCGACGGCGCGCCGCCCCTGGACCTCCGTGATCCGTGCCGGCCAGTTCGGCATCGAGGTCGGGGGCGGCGAAGTCGGTGGCCTCCATCACGCGGTGCACGAAGGTTCCGACATCGACGCCGGCCGGCATGGCGGAGAGCGCGAGCTTCGTGGCGTCGTCGTCGACGGCCGTAGCCGGGCTCGGAGACCCCGGGAGCGGTTGGCGGCGCGACCAGTCCGGGCGGCTCGTCGGCGAGCAGCGGCTGCTCGGGCTCGCTGGTCACCCAGTCCTCATGGCTGGCGGCGGTGATGTCCGTGTAGGACGTGCGCCGCCAGCGCAGGTCGAGGTCGCGCGTCGAACGCCGACGCGTCGAGCTCGGAGGGCTGCGTGCGCTCGGGGCGCCACACCGCTCGCTCTCTGAGCTGGGAGCGCTCGACGCTGATCGTCGCACCCTGCCGCACCGGTCGCGTCAGCGAGCGACCGGAAGCGGTTGACCACCGCCTGGTCTGAGGGGACCGAGCCGCCGCTGGGCTCCACGTCACCGCTGTCGCTGCGGGCGAACAGCAGCCGCCCCAGCGGTGAGTCGCGGCTGTCGTAGGAGCCCGCCCACCACACGACGGCCTGGTGGCGGGCGCGGGTGAGCGCGACATAGGCCAGGCGCAGGTCCTCGCCGCGCTGCTCGCGGATGAACTGCTCGCGGTGCTGGGCGAAGTCGCTGCCCTCGAGCGCCGACGTCGACGGTCCGCTCGTCGCCGGCCTCGGGGTCGTGGAAGAACACCGGGCGCGGCGGCTTGTCAGGGATGTAGCCCGCCTCCCACAGGAACGGGAGGTAGACGACGGGGAACTCCAGGCCCTTGCTGCGGTGGATGGTGAGAACCTGCACCGCCTCGGCGTCGGACTCCAGCCGGCGGCTGCGCTCCTCGTCGGCGGTGTCGGTCTCGGCCTCGGCGATCCGGGTGCGCAGCCACGTCGGTGAGCGCGGTGGGGCCGAGCTGCTCCTCGGAGGCGGCGGCGTGCAGCAGCTGGCCGATGTGGCGCAGGTCGGTGAGGCTGCGCTCGCCGGTCGGCCTCGGCCAGCACCCGCGCGGCCAGCGCCCGGCCCGTGGAGGCGTCGCGCATGACGGTCTCCAGCAGCGAGGCCACGCCCCGCGTGCGCAGCACGCGCGCCCACTCGTGCAGACGGCGGTGCACGTCCTCCCATTCCACGGAGTCATCGTCGGCCTGCGCCAGCCGCTCCGCCGGCCAGCCCACGAAGGCGGTCAGCGCGGCCGAGTGGGCGCGGGCGATCGACGCGGGGCGCTCCAGCGCCTCGAGCAGGCGCAGCCACTGGCGAGCGGGCTCGGTCCCGAACACGCTGCCCGCCCCGTTGATGACCGCCGGCACGCCGACGTCCTCGAGCGCCTCGCGGATCATCGCGGCCTGCTTGTTGGTGCGCACCAGCACGGCGACGTGGCCGGGCTGGACGACCTCGGAGCTCCCGTTGCGCTCCTCGGAGCTCGCGGTGCGCCGGTCGCCGGACGCCGCCACCCGCGCGCCGGAGGCCAGCAGTTCCACGATGTCGGCCGCGACGTCGCACACGACGTGGCGCCGCGCGTCGGGCGCACGCGCGTAGCCCCGCGGCGTCTGCGGCACGTCTGCGCGCAGCGCCACCCGCACCCGCAGCGGGGCCGCCACGGGCGCACCGGTCAGCCCCGGCGCCTGGTGGGCGTCGGCGGCGCGCACCTGGCGGTAGGCGATCCCCTCGTGGCCGAGCTTGACGCCGGAGAACAGCGCGTCGTGGGCGTCGATCAGGCCCTGGTCAGAGCGCCAGTTGATCGGCAGCGTGGCCTGGGTCTCGGCGGCGCCGGGCGGCCTCGAGGTAGGCGTACACGTCGGCGCCGCGGAAGGCGTAGATCGCCTGCTTGGGGTCGGCGATCAGCACCAGCGTTGCGCCGCCCTCCCCGAACGCCAGGCGCAGGATCTCCCACTGGGCCGGGTCGGTGTCCTGGAACTCGTCGACGAGCACCACCTCGATAGCGCGCGCGCAGCTGGGCCGCGACGGCGGCGCCGCCGGGACCCGCCAGCGCGCTGCTTGAGCCGCTCGACGAGGTCGTCGTAGGTCATCACCATCATCGACGCGCTTGCGCGCCTCGAACTCGCGCGCGGGCGGCCTCGGCCAGCCGCCAGGCGCATGCTGCGGCACCTCGCTGTCGTCTGCAGACGATCCGCGCCGACGGGTTGTCGATCGCCGCCCGGGCGATCGCGCCGGCCTCGGCCCGCCCGAACGCCGCGGTGCCGTCGGGGTTCAGGCGCTGGGGGCAAAGCGCCGGATGTAGAGATCGTCGACCACGTCGTCGACGAGGTCGGTCAGGTCCTCGACGAAGGTCACGTCGGGCTCGAGGTCGCCCGCGATGCCCAGCCCGCCGAGCATCTCCTGGCAGAAGCCGTGGGTGGTGGCGATGGTGGCGGCGTCGAAGCTCGCGATCGCCCGCGCCAGGTTCTCCCGGTGACGTTCGCGCGTTCTCTCGCGGCGAGCAGCGTCACCACCGGGTCCTCGTCCCCGGGCGGCGGCGCCCCGGCCAGCCGCCGGGTCAGGCCGCGCTCGACGCTGACCAGGCGCTCGCGCACCCGCTCGCGCAGCTCGCCGGTGGCGATCCGGGTGAAGGTGACCAGCAGCAGGCGCTCGAGCGTCGATCCCCTCGGCGACGTAGCGCGCCGTCAGCGCGGCGATCGTGTACGTCTTGCCGGTGCCCGGCGCTGGCCTCGAGCACGGTCACGCCGTGCGGCAGCTCCCCGCAGGGGTCGAACTCGACGCGGCTGGAGCGGGATGGCGCCCGCGCTCACCGGGCCCGCACCTCCTCGCGGGCGAGCAGGCCCTCCCACAGCCGGCGCGCCAGCCGGCCGAAGCGCGAGTCCTCGGACTCGGGCCAGCCGTCGCCCGTCTCGCCGCCGGCGGGCGCGATCTCCAGCACCTCCGTGAGCGTGAGCACGCCGCCCAGGGCCATCTGGTGCTCGGCGTCGCGGTCCTCGCGCTCGCGGTTCCACTCGGTCTCCCACTCCTTCAGCGCGGCGGCGTAGCCGTCCTGGCCCTGGCGCGCGGCCTGCGCGTAGGCGGCCGACGTCAGGCAGAACATCGGCAGCGGCTCGCGCATGCCCGCGGTCATAGAGGTCCATCAGCACCGCCAGCTCGGCGCGCGCCGACCGTACGACGCTCGTCCGCGTCGGCGCCGAGGGGCTCGCACCCATGCCGTCCGTACGTCGTCGCGTCCCTGGCCGCGCCCGACCGTCGCCGCCGCGAACGGCCGGTCGGGCGAGCTCGCGGTGAGCGCGAGCAGTCGCACCCAGGCGGCGATCCGGTGCTTGGCCGAGACGCGCGAGAACGTGGTGGCCAGCAGCAGGTCGCCGCTGACGCCCGGTGACGGTGCCGTTGAGCAGCCGCCCGTCGTCCAGGGCGACGCGCACGTCGATCGGATCCCCACCCGCCCCGCCGGCCGCGCCGGTTCCCGCCTCGGGCGCCACCGCACGAGCGCGCTCCACGATCGCCGTCGACGATCGGCGAGAGGGCGTCGATCACCGGCTTGCCCAGCACGCCGGGCGGCAGCGTCCCGCGCGCGATCTCGGCCAGGATCGCGGTGCGCTGGTCGATGCCGCGCAGCCGCGCCTCGAGCAGCCGCTGGCCGACGCCCCAGCGCTGGAGGCCGTCGAGCTCGACCGACAGCTCGTCCTCGATCTCGTCGGACGCCGAGCAGAGGCTGATCCCAAGCCGCTGGCGCAGGAACGCGCGCACCGGATGCTCGACGAAGCGCACCAGGTCGGCCAGCTCGACCACCCGCCGGCGCCCGCGACGGCAGCGGCCCGTGCAGGAACGGCGGCGGCGTCAGAGCGCGGGCCCGGCCAGCGCGCGGGCCCCGGCCAGCGCGGCGCCGGTCGAAGCTCCACGGCGTGCGGGCCGGCGATGCGCCCGGCGATGAAGTTGCGCGGGTCAAACGGCTGCAGCGGATGGCGGATCACGACGCGCTCGCGCGCGGGTCGCCGTCCTCGCAGCGCACGGTGGCGTCGACCGCGTCGAGCAGCTCGCCGACGGGGACGGCCGCGGGGCGTGGCGCGTTGGTGCGCTCGTCGTTGCCGGTGAAGGTGACGATCAGGCGCTCGCCCGCGGCCAGCAGCGCGTCGAGCAGCAGCTGGCGGTCCTCGCTGCGCGGGTCGCGCTCGCCCAGGTGGGGGCGCTCGAGCATCAGGTCGTCGCCGTCGCGCGGCGCCTTGCGCGGGAAGGCGCCGTCGTCGAGCCCGAGCAGGCAGACGACGCGGTGGGGCACCGAGCGCATCGGCTGCAGCGTGCAGACGGTCAGGTGGCCGGTGCGGAAGTTGGCCCGGGTGGGACGGCCCTCAAGCCGCCGCGCCAGCAGCGCGCGCACCTCGGCGGGCGCGAGCTCCGCCGGTCGAGGCATCGCCTGGCCTCGGCCACCAGCTCGTCGAGCACGCGCTGCAGCTCGGCGCGCTGCCAGCGGTCGCGCGCGGCGGTCGCGGTGAGCGCGTCGGCGGCCTCGCGCGATCGCCTCGGCCCAGTCGGGAGCGTCTGATGCGTCGCCCAGCGATCGCACCGCCTCTCCCACGCGCGTCGACCAGCTCGGTGAAACGGCCCGCGAGGTCGATGGCGCGGCTGTCGACGTCGTCGAGCGGCAGCACGCCGGCGAACAGTCGCTGGTCGTCCTCGGTCATCGTCACCCCCAGCAGGAGCCGCTCCAGGCCGGTCTGCCAGGTGCCGCTGTCAAGCGCGTCGAGCTTGTACGGCGCGCGGTGTGGGGCGTCGAGGCCCCAGCGGATGCCCGCCTGGGAGATCCAATCGGCCAGGCGAGTGATGTCATCGTCGTCGAGGCGAAAGCGGCGGCGCACCGGCCCGCGGTCGGCGAGGTCGAGGACCTGAGAGGCGGTGAGGCGCTGCTCGGCGAGCTCCAGGAGCTGGGCCACGACGCCGAGCACCGGGTTGGTCTGGCGCAGCGAACGGTCGGCGAGACGGACCCGCAGGTCGATGGCGCCCTCGTCCTCGAGTCTCGCCGGCGCCGAAGGTCGCCTGGATGAGCGGGCGCGAACGTCTCGATGTCGGGGCACATGACGATCACGTCGCGGGGCTCGAGCGACGTCGTCCTCGGCGAGCGCGTGCAGGATCGCGTCGCGAACCACCTCGACCTGGCGTGCGCGCCCGTGGCAGGAGTGGATCTCGACACTCCGGTCATCGGGCTCGAGCACCGGGCGCGCGTCCGCCGCCCCGGGCAGCGGTGCCCCGGGCGCACCGCGGTCCTCGCGGACATCGCGCTGGATGCGGCCGAGCAGCGTGTCAGGGCGCCGGGCGGCGAGGGGTGGTGGGTGTCCGACGTCTCCGGCGTCCCCGCGGTCAGCACCAGCTGCATCTCGCGCGAGTCGCGGCCCCAGGAGGCGAGCAGGCGATTGTCCGCCAGGGCGACGGTGCGGTCGGCCTCGCGGCGCACGACCGGTTCACCGGGAGCCCCGTGTGTCACCTTCTCCCACAGCGCCCGGGACGGGTGTAACAGGAACAGGTGCAGATCGCGTCCGGCGGCCAGCGCCCGCATGATCTCCAGGTGGCCCGCCGGAATCCGCGTCAGCCCGAACAGGGCCAGCCGCGCAGGCAGGTCGAGCAGCCCCGGATCGTCGGCGATCCGCTCGCAGGCGCGGCCGGTGCGCTCGGCGAGATCGGGCACCCCGATCCGCGCGCGCAGGCGGCGCCAGAGCTCGGCCTGCCAGGCCGATGCGGCGGGCAGGGGAGCGCCCACGGCGTCGTGGTCCTCGCCCTGGGCCCACGCGGTGAGCATCTCGGGCCGGTGCAGCGAGTAGCGGTCAAACAGGCCGGCCAGGTGGCGCACCGTGGTGAGGCGGCGGCTGTGGCGGGCGTCGCGCATCGGGTCTGCGGGGTGGGTGGGGTCCGTATCCGCACCGAGATAGGCCGCCAGCGTGGCCAGCCACGGCTCGGACAGGGACTCCTCCACGACGCCGAGCAGAGGCCATACCGACCGCTCGGGAAGCCACGGGTCCTCGGCGGGGTCGATCCCGGAGGCGGCCGCCACCGCGTCGGTGACCAGTCGGTGGGGGGAGGGGAACTCGACGTTGGCGCAGACCCCGTCGGCCCGTCCCGCGCGCGCGCCGAGGACCGAGGACATGCGCTGGGTCAACCACCGCTCCATGCCGCGCGTCGGGACGGCGACGACCTCGGGCGCGAAAGGGTTCGCCGGCGTCTCGGAGAGGAGCGCGGCGAGGGCGTCGGCGAGGCTGTCGGCCCGGGAGGCACGGTGGATGTGGAGCACTCTCAAGAGGGTATCCGGGCGCCCGGCAGCGCCCCCCGACGTCACGAGCGATACAGAAGTGCAAATTCTTTGTGTCAACTACTTGCATTCCGTCACCCCGTGAGTTACTCTGCGGTGGATCCTTATTGGAGTCACTTCTATGACCAGCCCCTTCCACACCTCTCTCACGGCCATGACGGCGCCCGGCAGCGGCGTCGATCTCGGCGCGCGCGTCGACCGCCTGGGTCGCTCCGCAGTCTCGATGTGGGGCTACGCGGGTCTACGGACGGCGTTCGCCGGGGCGGCCAACGATATTGATGCCCTTGCTGCGAGGTGCGCAGGCTGACGAAGCTTGCGCACAGCGAACTCGAAGCAAGGGCGACCCAACGGGTCGCCTTTTTTGTGCCCTAAATCGCTCACGACGGACGGAGAACCAGCATGCTCACATCTCGTATCACCGGCGTTTAGCCGAGATTCCCAGCCTGACCGGCCCGCGCCGGTCCTGACGTAACCACATCAGCGCGCCACCGCACGGGCGCACGAAGTGACACTCGCGCAAACGTGAGTCACCTAGTGCTGCCCGAAAGTGACACACGCGCTGTCACAGACAACTCTCACACGAGGACAAGAACCATGAATCTCAATCGAGATGAGTTCCTGCTGCTCTCTCGCACGGGCAGGAGCGGCGGGTATTCAACCCGGGCCGGACCGGGGCCTGACGAGCGCTTCGAGGCTGGCATGACCGCCCGCCGGTTGCGCCGGCGGGCCCGCAGCGGACTGACCGTCGCGGGCTACGGCCGGCGGCTGCGCCACGTGCTGGGCCCCCGGTCGGACCGCTCGGCGCGTGTCTCCCGCACGCTCGAGCACGCCGACGAGGAGTACTTCGAGCTGGAGTTCGCGGTCGGGTTCCCAGCCGAAGAGGAGACATTGCGATAAGCCGGAGGGCCGCCCGGGGCGGGGCGGCTCTGGTGAGAGCCGTGCCGGAGGCCGGGACGGTTCTGGTGAGAGCCGTCCCGGCGCCCGGGGCGGCTCTCTCCGTATCTGTGAACATCTGCGTGGATGAGCCTCACCGCCGCTCGCAGGGACTTCGCCGCCGACGAGGCGCTGCTCACCGATGTCCTGCGCGAGGTGATCGCGCTGGGCGACGGGGTGGGTGGGCCGCGGATATTGCGGCTGCTCGACGACGCCGTCGCGCTCGGGCAGGAGGCGCGCCTGGGGGACGAACTGGCCGCCGACCGCCTGGCGGAGCTCGTCGGCGGGCCTCACCCTCGACGAGACCGAGGTGCTGGTGCGCTCCCTCACGCGGTGGTTTCAGCTCGTCAACCTGGCCGAGGACAACGAGCGGGTCCGGCGGCTGCGGGCGCGCGATGCCGCCGACCCCGAGCGCCCGCGCACGGGGTCGATGCGCCACGTGAGTCGGCCTCATTGCAGGAGGCCGGCACGAGCGCCGGCGAGCTCGCCGAAGTGCTCAGCAACGCGGAGCTGCGGCTGGTGATGACCGCCCATCCCACCGAGGCCCGCCGGCGGACGACGATCGACAAGCTGGCGCGCGTGTTCGGGGTCCTGCGCGAGCTCGACGAGCGCGCCCAGACCCCGGCGGCCGACGCCCGCCGCCGGCTGCTGGCCACCGTCCAGGAGCTGTGGGGATCGGACGACCTGCGCGCGGCCGAGCTCACGGTCAGCGACGAGGTCCGCGGCGGCCTCATCCACTTCTCCTCGACGCTGGCCGACACCGTGCCACGCATCTATCGCGACCTCGAGGAGGCCGTGGCCGAGTTCTATCCGGAGGCACGTCGACCACCCGCTCGTGGTCCCGCCGCTGCTCAGCTTCGGGTCCTGGATCGGGGGCGACCGCGACGGCAATCCGTTCGTCACCCCGGAGACGACGGTGGCGGCGCTCGAGCTCATGCGCGAGCAGTGCCTGCGCCTCATCGAGTCACGGCTCGAGCAGCTCGCCGGGCGCCTCTCGCTCTCAGAGCGCCTGACCGGCACCGCGCCGGGCCTGGAGCCGATCCTGGCCGCCGGGCGCGAGCTTTTCCCGGACCTGGCCGAGCGCCTCGCCGGCCTGAACCCCGAGGAGCCCTACCGACGTGCGCTGACGTTCATGCGCGAGCGCATCCGTGCCACCCAGCGCGCGCGCCGCCGGCGCCTACGCCGAGCCCGAGGAGCTGCTCGCCGATCTGCGCGTGCGTCGAGGCGTCGCTGTGCGAGGGCCAGGGCGCGCTCACCGCCGGCTCTGACCTGCGCGACGTCATCCGCCAGGTGGAGGTGTTCGGCTTTCACTTCGCGCGGCTGGACATCCGCGAGCACGCCGGCGTCCACCGCCGCGCGCTGGCCGAGATCTACCGCGCGCTGCGCGTCTGCGACGACTACGAGGGGCTGCCCGAGGAGGAGCGCGTGGCGCTGCTGCAGGCCCAGATCGCCGACCGGCGGCCGCTGATCCCCACCGACATCGACCGCTTCTCGGAGCCCACGCGGGAGACGATCGAGACCTTCCGCATGCTGCGCACGACGCTCGACGGACGCGCGACCGCGGGGCGATCCAGACCTACATCGTCTCCGGCAGCGAGGGACCGGCCGACCTGCTCGAGGTGCTTCTGCTGATGAAGGAGGCCAGCCTCTGCCGGGCCGGCGGCGAGCTGGCGCGCGCTGCGGGTCGTGCCGCTGCTTCGAGGCGGGCGCGACGCTCCGGGCCGCGCCGCAGACGATGGAGCGGCTGCTGTCGATGCCGGTCTATCGCGAGGCGCTGCGGGCGGTCGGCGACGAGCAGGAGATCATGATCGGCTACTCGGACTCCAACAAGGACGTCGGCTATCTCGCCTCGGCGTGGGCGGCCTACACGGCGCAGGTGCGCCTCGCCGAGGTGCTGCGCCCGCCACGGCGTGAGCTGGTGCTTCTTTCACGGCCGCGGCGGCGCGGTCGGCCGCGGGGGCGGCCCCACCAACGGCGCGATCCTGTCGCTGCCGCCGGGCACCGTCCGCGGCCGGCTGAAGATGACCGAGCAGGGCGAGGTCCTGACCGCCAAGTACGCCGTGCCCGAGATCGCCCACCGTGAGCTCGAGCTGGCCGCGAGCGCCACGCTGGCCACCGGGCGCGCCGCCGCCACCACGAGTCCGAGCGCTTCGCGGGCTGCTGGCCGAGATGGCCGACGACTCGGCCGCCGTCTACCGCTCGATCGTCCACGACGACCCCGACTTCGTCGCCTTCTTCGAGGCGGTCACGCCGGTCGAGCGAGATCAGCCGCCTGCGGCTGGGTCAGCGGCCGGCCAAGCGCACCGCAGGCCGGCGGGATCGACGACCTGCGGGCGATCCCGTGGGTGTTCTAGCTGGACGCAGTCGCGGATCGTGCTGCCGGCGCTGGCTGGGGCTGGGCACCGCGCTGCGCCACGCCCGCGAGCGCCACGGCCTGGAGCTGCTGCGGCGGATGGCGGCCGAGTGGCCGTTCTTCACCAGCGTCCTTCCAACGCCGAGATGGGCTGCGCCAAGGCCGACCTGGGGATCGCGCGCCGCTACGTGGACCTGTGGGACGACGCGGCCGCGCGCGAGCGGATCTGGCGTCGCGCTCGAGGCCGAGCTCGAGCTGACGATCGAGGAGCTGGTGCTCATCGGCGGCGGCGAACGGCTGCTGGACGCCGAGCCGGTGCTCCAGGCCTCGATCGACCGGCGCAACCCGTTCGTGGATCCGCTCTCGTTCGTCCAGGTCGAGCTGACTGCGGCGGCTGCGGCGCGGCTGGGCGGGGTCCGAGCGACGGCTCTCGAGCAGCTGGGCCGCGTGAGCCTGCTGACGATCAACGGGATCGCCAGCGGGCTGCGCAACACCGGGTAGCCTTAGTCCCTTGCGCTGGCGCCGACTGACCGCGCCAGCACACTAAAGCCGCCCATGCCCTACGCCCCCGACCTGTCCGGCAGCGCCCTGGACGACCGCTACGAGCTCCGCACGATCCTGGGCGAGGGCGCGTTCGGCCGCGTCTACGAGGGTTTTGACCGCCGGCTGGAGCGGCCGGTGGCGGTCAAGGTCATCAAGCCGTGGTGGGCCGACGACCCCGAGTGGGTGGCCACCTTCGAGCGCGAGACGCGGCTCCTGGCCCGCGTCAGCGATCCCGGGATCGTCCAGATCTACGACGTCGGCCACGCGCCGGAGGGCCTCTACTACGTCTCTGAGCTGGTGTACGGCGAGAGCCTCGCCGCCCGCCTGCGCCGGGGCCCGCTGCCCGCCTGGGAGGCCTGCGGGGTCGCTGGGCAGCTGTGCCGCGCACTGGCCGGCGCCCACGCCCAGCGCATCGTGCACCGCGACGTCAAGCCCGCCAACATCCTGCTCTCGACCGAGGGCCGGGTGAAGGTCGGCGACTTCGGGGTCGCGCGGCTGGCCGAGAGCACCACCGACGGCACCGCCGCCTCGATCGTCGGCACGCCGCGCTACATGGCGCCCGAGCAGGGCCGGGGGCGCCCCACGACCCCCGCCACCGACGTCTACAGCGCCGGGGTGGTCCTCTACGAGATGCTCTCGGGCGCTCCGCCGTTCACCGCCGCCTCGGTGGTCGAGCTGGCCCTGTTGCACCTGCAGGAGCCCCCGCCGCCCCTGTCAGCCGCGGCTGCCGGCGCCGCTCGTCGAGGTCACGACCCGGGCGCTGGCCAAGGATCCGGCCCGCCGCTACGCCGACGGCGCCGAGATGGCCGACGCCTTGCTCGAGGCCCGTCGCGCCCGGACCGGCGCGACTCGCGCGCGACCCACGGCGGCGACCCGGACGCGAAGCGCCGATCGCGCATCGCGTCGCGAGCTGGTCGGCGCCAGTACGCCGGCCGTCCCGCGGCGCTCGGCGCCACTGTGGGCGGGCGAGGACGGAGTGCCGATGGGCCCGCCCAACACCCCGATCCCCACCCCCGAGCCGCCCACGCCGCCCCCGCCCGGCGGCCCGCACGGGACCCGGCGCGCGGCGCAGTACTCGCCGCGGCGCAACGTCAACCCGTCACGGCGCCGCCGCGCGATCGCGGCCGTAGGGGTCGTCATCGCCCTGCTGGTGGCGATGGTTGCCGCCGCCCTGGTCATCGGCCACACGACCTACACGCGCGTCCCGTCCGTGCTGCATCGCTCGCGAGGCCACGCCCTGTCCGCGTTGCGTCACGCCCACCTGCGAGTGAGCTCGCGCCGGAGCTACGACGCCCACGCGGCCGCCGGCACGGTCATCGGGGAGTCCCCGCGCGGGCGCGCCCGGGTGGCGCGGGGCACGACCGTGCATCTGACGATCAGCCGAGGGCCCGCTCCGGTGCAGGTGCTCAACGTCGTGCATCAGGATGTCGCCGACGCGCAGAGCTCGCTGCACCGACTGGGGCTCCGCACCCACGTCCGCGACGTCCCGGCGCCCGGGACCTCGCCGGGCACGGTCGTCGGTCAGACGCCCGCGGGCGGCCAGCGGCCCCGTGGCTCGACCGTCACGCTGAACGTGGCCGAGGTGCCCAGCTGGCACACGGTGACGACGTTTGAGGGCCGCAGTTCGGGCCTTGTCCACATCCAGGGCGAGCGTTGGCGCGTCGTCTACAAGATGGGCTTCCAGGGCACCTGCACGTGGATCCTGTTCTGCTCAGGGCCAACCGCGCGCGTCACCGACGCCGCCGGCCGCTACGTCGCCGGCTTCGGCCTGCAGAACGGCACCAACGAGGTCCAGACCTTCTCCAAGGGGCCCGGCGACTACGACGTCGTGGTGACCCCGGGCGACGACCAGGCCGGCTGGTCGGTGCAGGTCCAGGACCTGCTGACCTGAGCCCGGACTTGACGGCGCAACGCCGTCGCGCCGAGAATGGGCGCGAACCCCCACGCCTTCTGGGAGGGCGCTCAATGACCTATGACTACGTGATCGCCGGTGCCGGCTCGGCCGGCTGTGTGCTCGCCGCGCGCCTGACCGAGGACCCGAACGTCTCCGTGTGCCTGCTGGAGGCGGGCCCGCCCGACGCCGCCGACGAGATCCACCTCCCGGCGGGCGTGCTGGCGGTGGCGACCAGCAAGTACGACTGGTCGCTTCATCTCCGATCCCGAGCCCGGCCTGGCCGGCCGGCAGCGCTACCTGCCGCGCGGCCGGACCCTGGGCGGCTCCTCCTCGGTCAACGCGATGGTCTACATCCGCGGCAACCGCGCCGACTACGACGGCTGGGCGGCGCATGGGCCACAAGGGCTGGGGCTGGGACGACGTGCTCCCGTACTTCCTCCGCGCCGAGGACAACGAGCGCGGCGCCAGCGAGCTGCACGGCGCCGGCGGGCCGCTGGGCGTGAGCGAGAACCGCAGCCGCTACCGCACCTGCGAGGCGTTCGTCGAGGCCGGCGTCCAGGCCGGGCTGCCCGCCAACGACGACTTCAACGGCCCGCAGCAGGACGGCGTGGGCTGGTATCAGGTGACGCAGCGCGGCGGGATGCGCTGCTCGGCCGCGGTCGCCTACCTGCACCCGGTGCTGGGCCGCGAGAACCTCACGCTGATCACCGGCGCCCACGTCAACCGGCGTGCTGATGGACGGCAACCGGGCCACCGGCGTCGAGATCGACCGTGAGCGGCGAGCGTGGCGGAGATCTCGGCCGAGCGCGAGGTCATCCTCTCAGCCGGCACCTACCAGAGCCCGCAGATCCTGCTGCTGTCGGGCATCGGCCCCGCCGAGGACCTGGCGCTGGTCAACATCCCGTGTCGCGCTGGACCTCCCCGTCGGCCAGGGGCTCCAGGACCACCCGTCGACGTGGATCACCTACACCACCGACGAGGCGTCGCTGCTCAGCGCCGAGAGCGAGGAGAACCTGGGGCTGCTCACCACCGAGGGCCGCGGGCCGCTGACCTCCAACTTCGCCGAGTCGGGCGGGTTCTTCCGCACCGACGACGCGCTGGAGGCCCCCGACATCCAGCTCCACCACATCCCGATCCTGTTCCCGGAGGCGGGCGCGGCGGAGATCCTGGTCGACGGCTGGGCGCATCTCGGCGTGCCTGCTGCGCCCCACGAGCACCGGCTTCGTCAAGCTGCGCTCCCGCGTGCCCACGGCCAAGCCGCGGATCCTGCACAACTACCTGGTCACCGACGGAGGACAGGGCGGCGCTGATCAAGGGGGTGCGCCGCGCGGTGGACATCGCCGCGCAGCCGGCGCTGGCGCCGTCAGCACCGGGGCCTACTGCCGCTCCCGCGGGCGACGACGACGCCGGCATCCTCGCCCACATCGAGCGCAACACGACGACGATCTACCACCCGGTCGGGAACGTGCGGGATGGGCCGCGTGGTCGACGACGAGCTGCGGGTGCTGGGGATCGAGTCGCTGCGGGTCGTGGACGCCTCGGTGATGCCGACCCTCGTGCGCGGCAACACCAACGCGCCGACGATCATGATCGCCGAGCGCGCCGCTGACCTCATCCGCGGGCGCGAGCCGGCCCGCGCGGCGTCGGAGGCCGCGTCGGCGACCGCCTGAGCCCACGTGAGCGCATGACCGGAACCGGCTCCACACGCCCCCGTGATGGAGCCGGTCCCGTCTCGGGTCACCCTCTTCGCACCGGCTAGCCCCCGGCAGTTAGCCCGGTCCCGACGATGGAGGGGGACCCGAGACGACCGCGGCGACGCATCCCCCGGAGCTGCGCCACGGTGTCCGAACCGCTGGTGCTGGAAGGTACGGGGCGACGGGCCCCCTGCAAAGCGGGGAAACCCTAGGAGCAAAAAAACGGTGTGAAGTCAGGCCACCGGCTCGTCGTCGCGCCGCAGCGCTCCGGCCAGTCCGCCACGCGAGCGGATGCCGAGCTTGCGATAGGCGCGCGTGAGGTTGGCCTCGACGCCCTTGACGGTGAGGAACGCGCGCTCGGCCACCTCCTGGTTGCTCAGGCCCGAGGCGGCCAGTTCGGCGATGCGGCGCTCGGTGGCGGTGAGCTCGTCGGGGTCGCCGCTGCGCTCGCCGGCGCGGCCCACCTCCTGGCGCGCCGCCTGGGCCCACAGCGGGGCGCCGGTCTGCACGAACAGGTCCAGCGCCTGGCGCAGCGCGCTCGCGCGCGGCCGACCACTGCTTGCGCCGGCGCAGCGCCCGGCCCAGCGCCAGCAGGGTGCGTCCGCGCTCGAACGGCATCTCCACCCGGTCGTGGGCGGCGAGCGCCTCCTCCAGCGCCGCGGTCGCCTCCTCCAGGTCGCCGCGCGCGGCGGCCAGGATGCCGCGGCCGCGGGCGGCGGCGGCGATCGCCCACGGCCGGTCGTGGGTCATCCCCAGGCGCCGCAGCAGCTCGATCAGCGGCTGAGCGCGCGCCAGTTCGCCGAGGGCGACGAGCGCCTCGATCTCGTCGGGCAGGAAGACGAGCCCGATCGGATCGGCCAGCCCCATCGACGGCAGCATCTCGGTGAGCGGCGCCAGCGCGGCATGGGCGGCCGCCGGGTCACCCGCCGACAACTCGCCGAACCCCAGCGCCCAGCGCGGGAACACCGTGGCCGTCCACCACTCGAGCTCGGCGAAGCGCGCCAGCGCCGAGTTGGCCTGCCGGCGCGTGGCCTCGACGTCGCCCCGCTGGGCGCTGACCAGCGCGGCCGCGCTGAGCGCCAGCGCGTCCAGACCCGGGTCGCCCAGCAGCGCGACGGCGGCGGTGTCTGACGCCGCGATCTCGCGCGGCGCGGTCGGTCTCGCCCAGCCACAGGTAGGCCCATGCCAGGTACAGCGCGGAGGTGGGGACGTCGCTCTCCACGCCGCGCTCACGGCGCTCGGCGCGCAGGGCCACCAGCGTCTCCACCGCCTCGCGCCCACGCCCGGTCCACATCAGCAGCAGGCCCGCGATCAGCCGCGGCGAGGTGAAGGCCAGCCGCCGCCGGTCCGGGTCCTCCAGCGCTCAGGGCCCGGTCCAGCCGCTCGGTGGCCAGGCCGTCGCCGTTGAGGAAGCTGACCATCGAGGCCACCGCGAGCGCGTCGGCAAGGACGCCCCGGTCGCCGCCCGGCAGCTCGGCGCGGCCGACCGCGGCCTCGGCATGGCGCAGCGCCGCCGCCGACATCGCCGATCCCACCAGGTAGAAGGCGGCGTCGAGATCGATGGCGGCCGCCAGCGACGGCTCTCCCGCCGCGCAGACGAGCGCCTCGCGCGAGGTCTCGATCGCCGTGGCGAAGCCGTGCGAGCGGCTCTCCAGGGTCGCGCGCAGGCGCAGGCCATGGGCGCGCACGCGATCGGAGGTCGCCGAGCCCAGCAGCTGCGCCAGCAGCTCGGCGGCCCGGGCGACGCCGCCGGCGTCCAGATGCAGGCCCGCCGCGCGCAGCAGGCGCTCGGCCCGCAGCTCGCCGTCAGCGGGCCGGGGTGCGCTCCAGCGCGAGCTCGATGAGCTCCGCGGCGGCTTCGGGTGCGCCGCGGGAGGCGGCCAGCTCGGCCGCGGCATCGAGCTCGGCGGCGACGAGCCGGTCGGCGCGGTCGGCGCTGTAGGCGAGGTGGCGGGCCCGCTGCTCGGGGTCGCCGACGTGCTCGGCGGCGGCGCGGTGCGCGGCGCGGCGCTGGGCGGCCGACGCCGACGCCGAGATCGCGGCGGCGAACAGCGGGTGCACGAACGCGATGCGTCCGCCGCTCGTCGATCGCTGACGATGCCCCGCTCCTCGGCGGGCGCGAGCGGCGCGGCGTCGATCGCCCGGGTCGTGGGCTCGGCCAGGACCGCGGCCCGCAGGAGCGCGCGCTGGGTCGCGCGCGGGCAGCTCGGAGACACGCGACGCCGCCAGGGTGCGCACGTCGTCGGGGACCGGCAGGCGGGCGTCAGCGCCGCCGGTGTCGTCGATCACCAGCCGCGCCACCTCCAGCGCGTAGAACGGGTTTCCACGCGATGCGTCGGCGATGCGCGCCAGGACCGGCCGCGGGAGCGAGCGCCCCAGGCGGTCGGCGATGACCTGGCCGAGCGCCCCCAGCGCCGAGCGGGCCGAGCCGCACGCGCCGCACGCGATGGCGCTCGACGGAGTCCAGCAGCCCCAGCCCGGCGGCGCGCGGCCGCGAGGCGCACAGCACGCCGACCGGCTCGGCGTCCAGCCGCCGGATGGCGAAGGTGAGAACGCCGGCCGTGGGGCCGTCCAGCCATTGGGCGTCATCGAGGGCCATCAGCACCGCGGCTGCTCGCGCGCGAGCTCGCGCACCAGCGTCAGCAGCGCCGTGGCCACGAGGCGGGCATCGAGCGCCGGGCCCTCGGGCGCGGAGCGCAGCAGCGCCACCTCCAGCGCGTTGCGCTGCAGTTCGGGCAGCGCCGCGAAGGCCGGCTCCGCCACGCCGGCCAGCATGTCCGACAGGCCCGAGAAGGACAGCTTGGCCTCGGCCGCGGCGGGCCGGCAGGCGAGCACGAGCATGCCCGCGCCCGCGCGCCCGGTCCACGACCTCCTGCCAGATCGTGGTCTTGCCGATGCCCGCATCGCCCTCGAGGGCGAGCGCGCAGCTGGCGGCGCTCATCTGACCGAGGAACAGGTCCACTTCGGCCAGCTCGGCGTCACGGCCTACCGCCGCAGGAGCTCGCATGGCCCACAGAGTAGACCGCGATGGGAGATTCGTCAGCTCGCCGACGTATGCGGGCGCTCGGCGATCGACGTGGCGACCGAGCGCTAGGACAACTCGTCCAGCACCAGCTCGATCGTGCGCTGGCGGCCGTCGCGCAGCACGATCGCCGTCCACGGCCCGCCCGATCCGCTCGTGGACCATCAGCCGCTGCAGATCGGAGGCGTCGGTCACCGGCTCGCCGTCGAGCTCGAGCAGCAGGTCGCCGCGCCGCAGGCCGGCGGCGGCCGCGGGGCTGTCCTCGATCACCTGCATGATCTGCACGCCGGCGGCCGGCCCAGCCGCTCGGCGGCGCGCGGCGGCAGGGGCCGGGGGGCGACGGCGACGCCGAGGTGGGCGCGGCGCACGCGCCCGTCGCGGATCAGCGTCGAGATGATCACGCGCGTGGCGTCGTTGATGGGCACGGCCAGGCCCAGCCCGATGCCGGCCAGGGCGGTGTTGATGCCCACGACCCGCCCGCCGCCGTCCACGAGCGCCCCGCCCGAGTTGCCCGGGTTCAGCGCGGCGTCGGTCTGGATCACGTTCTCGACCACGCGACGCGGCCCGCCGCGGGCGCCGACGGGGAGAGAGCGGCCGAGGCCGCTGACGACGCCCGCGGTGACCGAGCTGGCAAAGCCGTTGGGGTTGCCGATGGCGACCACGAGCTGGCCGACGCGCAGCTCAGCGGCGTCACCGAGCTGGGCGGCGGCGAGGTCGCCGCCGTCGGCGCGCAGGACCGCCAGATCCGACAGCGGGTCTGAGCCGACGACGGACACCGGCGTCTCGCGGCCGTCGCTGAAGCTGGCCACGCCATGCCGGGTGCCCTCGACGACGTGGGCCGAGGTGATGAGGAAGCCGTCGGCGGAGATGGCGACGCCGCTGCCGGCGCCGATGGCCTGGCCGCGGCGGGTGCGGCGGCGCACCTGGAGGTTGGCGACGCTGCGGGCTCAGAGCGCTCGGCGACGGCGATGACGGTGCGTGAGTACGCGTCGAGGGCGAGAGCGGACTGCTGGTGGGCGTCGAGCGTCGGCGTTGCGGAGACGCCGCTCGCCCGGTCCGGGAAAGCTGTTCCATTTCTGCTTGACATGCAATAATCGTACACAACTGTTTGGACTCAAGCAATTGGAGCGAAGCAAAATGTCTGACTCCATTACTCCCGAGCGGCAGCTGGCCGACACCGTCATCAGCGTCGCCGCGCACGTGGAGGCGGAGCTGGAGGAGGCGCTGGCCGAGCACCGGCTCTCCCGCCCCAGCTTCCTCGTCCTCGACGCGCTCGAGCGCGCCGAGGGCCACACGCTCAACCAGCGCGAGCTGGTCAGCGCGCCTGCGGCGCACGTCCGGGACGCTCTCGGTCCGCCTGGGCCGGCTGGAGCGCGCGCGGATGATCACCCGCGAGCCTGACCCCGAGAACCGCCGCAGCGTCACCGTGACCCTCACCGACCGCGGCCGCGAGCTGGTGCGGCGCGCCCGTCCCGCCTACGCCGAGCGCGCGGCGCGGCTCGCCGCGCGGCCTGCCCGAGGGAGCCGCGGGCATCGCTCAGCGAGGCCCTGACCGCGTGGCAGGCGTTCTTCGAGCCCGGCGACGGCGAGCACCGCCGCCTCGGCGTGGCCGTGGCCGGTGCCGCCGTGGCCAAGAAGATGCGCCGCGCCGTCGGCCTGGACGAGGAGCCCGGCCTGCTGGTCGTCCGCGTGAAGTCCGGCAGCGCGGCGGATACCGCCGGGCTCTCCCGCGGCGACCTCATCACCGCGGCGAGCCGACCAGCCCGGTGCGCTCGGTCGGCGACCTGGAGCGCGCCGTCCGCAGCGCCAACGGGACGCTCGCGCTGAGCGTGCTGCGCGGCGTCGAGGCCCGGAGGTCGAGGTCTCGTTGTCATAGCGTCGGTGGGCGGGGCGCGCCCGAGCCGGGCGATCGGGCACACTCGGTGATCCGGTCCGTGCGCGCTCCCGTCCACACCCGACGCCGTCTGAGCGCGGTGCTCGCCTGTATCGGGGCGATCGCCGTGCTGGTCGGCGTGCCCCTCACCTACGCCGGCCACGTGCTCGGCAACTCGGCCCAGTTCAGCGCGCGCGCCACGGGCTGCTGAACGACCCGAGCATCCGCTCGCTCATCGAGCAGCGCGTGCAGGAGCAGGCCATCGCAGTCCGCCCACGTGCCGGCACAGTTCGCGCCGCTGGTCACGCAGGCGGTCGACGTCGCCGTGCGGACCACGGCGTTCCAGCGCGTCTTCGACGCCGCCATCGCCGATCTGCACACGTCGGTGTTCGAGTCGGACTCGGACACCGTCACGCTGCGGCTCGCCCACGTCGGCGAGCTGATGGTCGAACGCGGTGCAGCCGCGTCGTCGCCGGGTCTGGCGGCGCAGATCCCGCCGTCGCTCTCGCGGCAGGTGATCAGCATCTCCGGCGGCGACTTCGGGCAGGCCACGCGCGCCGCGCGGGCGATCGAGGGCGCCCACACCGTGGGGATCCTCCTGCTCATCGCCGCCGGGGTGATATTCCTCATCGCGATCGTGCAGGCCGGGGAGCGGTCGCGCGCCGCCGCTACGTCGGGATCGCGATCCTGGTTGACGGCGTCCTGCTGGTGGCCGGTTACACGATCGTCCGCCCCGTGGTCCTCAGCCGCTTCGCCGTCGGCCAGGACCGCAGCGCCGCCGGGGCCGTGTGGGACGCGTTCCTCTCGGGCCTGCGCTCGGACGCAGTGATCCTGGGTATCGCCGGAGCCGTTGCCGCGGTGGTGTTCGTGCTGGTCAGTGCAGTAGGACGCGGAGGGCGAGCACGAGCACGCCGAGAATCGCCCCGATCACGGCCTGCCCGATGAGCGCCATCCCGGTGAGCCCCGCCCGGACGCCGATGAGGATCTCGGCGCCGATGATGGCGGCGTCGGCGAACAGGATCGCGGCGAGCACCGCCGTGTCCAGCGCCGCACCGCCGATCCAGAAGGCGATGAGCGTCAGGAAGGGCACCAGGGCGCCGACGAGGACCGTCAGCTCATGCGCGGCGGCGGTCATCAGGCCCTTCGCGGTGGCGCCCGTGCCCTCCTCGAGCCGCTCGCCGGTGAAGCGGGCGTAGGCGAGCGCGAGCCAGTACGTGGCGGTCGCGACCAGCACGCCGACCACCGTCTTGACATACGTCTCCCGGATCGCGCTCTCGGCCGACAGCAGCGTGGCCACGAGGATGATCCCGTAGACGAGGCCGGCCGCGTTGTCGGGCATCGGCGCATTGTCATCTGCCGCGCCGGACGCCGAGGGGCGTCAGCGGGCGCGCGGCGCGCACCATCCCTGGCGCGTGCCGGCGGCGCGCGAACACCCAACTGCGCAGCGCCACATATCGCGTGACCGTGGCGACCGTCGTGGCCGCCACCAGCACCGCCACCTCCAGCAGGCGTCGACGGGTGCGCGTCGATGCGCGTGGAGGACGTCGAGCGCCCCGGCGGTGAGCCCGAGCGCGATCAGGTAGACCACGCGCACCGGCCGCGTGCTGGCGCAGCAGGCCGGCGCGGCCGCGGATCTGGAAGGTGAAGCGGCGGTTGGCCTGGGTGTTGGCCACCGCGGTCAGCGCCAGCGCCACCGCGTTGGCGCCGCCCGCGCCGAGCGGCGCGCGCAGCAGCAGGTAGAGCGATCGCGTAGGCGATCGTCGAGGCCACGCCGATCGGTGAGAAAGCGCGCCACGGGCGCGGCGAAGAGCAGCCGCACCACGCCGCGCAGGTCGGCGAGGGCGGTGGAGACGATGTCGACCCGGGAGTCGGGGTCGTCGATCCAGTCGACAGCGACCTCGTGGATGCGCAGGCCGCGGCGCTGGGCCAGGATGAGCAGCTCGGTGTCGAAGAACCAGCCCTGGTCCTGGATCTGGGGCAGCAGCGTGCGGGCGGCGTCGGCGCGGATCGCCTTGAAGCCGCACTGGGCGTCGGAGAAGCGGGCCCGCAGGACGTGGCGCAGCAGGCGGTTGTAGCCGCGCGAGATGAGCTCGCGCTTGGGGCCGCGGACGATCCGCGCCCCGGGCGCCAGGCGGCTGCCGATCGCCACCTCGCTGTGGCCGCACACCAGCGACGAGACGAGCGGGAGCAGCGCCCGCAGGTCGGTGGACAGGTCGACGTCCATGTAGCAGAGCACGTCGGCGTCGCTGGCCGTCCAGGCCGTCCGCAGCGCGCGGCCCCGGCCCTTGCGGCTCAGGTGCAGCACGGTGACGTGCTCGAGCTCGAAGGCCAGCGCCCGCGCCATCGCCAGCGTGGCGTCGGTGCTGGCGTTGTCGGCGATGACGATCCGCCAGGCATAGGGCATCTCGTGCGATGAGGAACTCGTGCAGGCGGCGGATCGAGTCGCTGGAGCGCGGCCTGCTCGTTGTGGACCGGGACGACGATGTCGATCCGCGCGGCGGGCAGCGCGGCAGCGGCCGGCTCGCCGTGCGGGCGCTCCGGCGCGTCGGAGCGCGAGGGTGAAGGTCATGGTCAGGCTCGCAGTCTCAGGGGCAGAGGGTGACTGCCGAGCAGCATCGTCAGCTAGCCGAAGCCGGCGCTATGAAGCGCCTAAGACGGACGTCTGAACCCGCGGAGTGGGCAGATGAGAGGGCCGGCCCCCCGGGGAAATAGAGGAGCCGGCCCGCCCAACTGAGAGAGGAGAGATGCGCACGCGCCCCCTGCGAGCGCGTACGCAGGGTTGTTATCGGCAGCTCGGCGGATTTCGATAAGTTCTTCGCGGTGTCCGTCATCCGTCGCATCGCCGGCCCGTTCTTCGTGTTCGCCGGGATCATGCATTTCGTCATCCCCAGGGCCTATCGGCGGATCATGCCGCCGTACGTCCCCGCCCATACGACGATGGTCTACGCCAGCGGTCGTGGCCGAGATCGCGGGCGGCGCCGGCCTGATGACCGCGCGCCACCGCCGCCGTGCCGGGTGGTGGCTGATCGCGACGCTGGTTGCGGTGTTCCCGGCCAACCTGCACATGGCGCTGCACCCCGAGGAATTCCCGAAGGTCCCGGGTGGCGCGCAGGCCCTGTGGGCGCGTCTCCCGTTCCAGGGCGTGTTCATCGCCTGGATCCTGGCCGCCATGGGCCGCCCGGACTGATCTCCGCCCCGCGCACCGGTGAGATGACGTGAGCGGCGGCCAGGAGATGCGATTCCTCGCGCGCCATCCCGGCGTGCGCGCGTTCAGCGAGCCGCGCCGGCCGGGCTTTGCCGACTGCGCTCCCTCGGGCCGCGTCCGCCTCGACGCGCTCGCCTGCTGGCTGCAGGACGTGGCCTATGCCGACGTGCACGACGCCGGGGTGGCTGACGCGGCGGTGTGGGTGGTGCGCCGCACGCGCATCCGCGTCAATCGCTTCCCGCGCTTCGGGGCGAACTTCGCCCTGACGACGTTCTGCAGCGGCATCGGACGAATGTGGGCCGAGCGCCGCACTGACATCGTCGACGCAGACGCGCAGGACGGTGCCGCTCCCGACGTGGAGGCGGTCTCCCTGTGGGTGCATCTCGACGCGGAGCGCTGGCGGCCGTCGCCGCTGACCCAGGGCGAGATCGATATCTACGGAGGCATGCCGGCGCGGCGCGTGAGCGCCCGCCTGCGCCATCCCAGTCCCCAGATCACGGAGGGCGGCGTGGGATGGACCTTCCGCGCCACCGAGTGCGACATCGCCGACCACGTCAACAACGCCGCCTACTGGCAGCCCCTCGAGGAGGAGCTGCTGGCCGGTGAGGATCCCGATGGGCTGGACGTGGAGATCGAGTACCGCGCCCCGGCCCAGCCGGGCGCCAAGCTCGTGCTGGCGGACGGGAGCTACCGCTGGATCGTGGGCGACGATGATGAACTGCACGCCTCCATCCGTCTGGGGGCGCCCAAGGAGGGAACCCCGGAGCCTCCCCGCTAGGCTCCTGCCTGGTCATGGCACGCGCGGTCGGCATCACTGAGCCCGGAGGACCAGAGGTCCTGGAGGTCATCGAGCGCGCGGTGCGCGAGCCGGCCGAGGGCGAGGTCCGGATCGCGGTCGCTGCCGCGGCGGTCAACCCCACCGATATCGGCCTGCGGGCCGCAGGCGCCGACGGGATCGACCCGCCGTGGACGCCCGGGATGGACGCCGCCGGGACGATCGAGTCCGTCGGCCCAGGGGTCGACCGTCTCGCGCCCGGAGATCGCGTCATGGCGGCCGTCTCCCCGCGCCGGCCCGAGGGCGGGGCCCAGGCCTCGCTGCTGGTGGTGCCCGCCGCCTCCGTCGTGGAGATTCCGGCCGGGGCGACGCTCGAGCAGGCGGCGACCCTGCCGATGAACGGGCTCACCGCCCTGCGCGGGCTCGAGATGCTGGGGCTGGCGGCGGGGGAGACCCTCGCTGTGAGCGGCGGCGCCGGCTGTCTGGCCTCGTACGTCATCGGGCTGGCCCGCGAGCGCGGCCTGCGCGTGATCGCCGATGCCAAGTCCGGGGAGGAGGACCTGGTGCGCGGCTTCGGCGCCGACGTCGTGGTGGCGCGCTCCGATGATTTCGCCGGCGCGATCCGCGCCGTCTCAGCCTGAGGGAGTCGCCGCGGTCTACGACACGGCGCTGCTCAACGAGGACGCCTTCGGGGCGATCCGGGACGGCGGCGGGCTGGCGGTGGTGCGTGGCTGGCATGGCGGCGACCCGCCCCGGGGGATCGAGGTGCACCCGGTGTTCGTGCGTGAGGTGCTGCAGCGCACCGAGTGGCTTGACGAGCTCCGGCAGTTGGCCGGTGACGGGCGGCTTCAGTTGCGCGTGGCGCGCACGTACCCGCCGGAGGAGGCCGCCGAGGCCCAGCGGCTGATGGCGGCCGGGGGTCTGCGGGGCCGGGCGCTGATCACCTTCGCGTAGCGGTTCTGTTCGCGCAACCCGGGATGCGGGACGCGAGGTGCGCGATTTTTACCAGGCATGCTGTAAAGATCGCGCCGCGTCGCTCCCGCGGCCGCGTTGCTCCGCCCCGCCACGGCCGACGGCGCGCTAGGGCGTGAAGACGACCTTGCCCACCACGTCGCCCGAAAGCAGCGCCTCGAACCCCTCCCGCGCGTCGGCCAACGCCAAGGTCTGGTGCACGGCGGGCCGGATGTCGCGCTCCAGGCAGAACCGCATCAGCCGCTCGAGCTCGTCGCGGGTGCCCATGGTGGAGCCGATCACCTCGAGTTGCAGGAAGAAGACGCGGGTCAGCTCAGCCGGCGATGCGTCGCCCGAGGTGGCCCCGGTGACCACGAGCTTGCCGCCCGGCTTCAGCGACCGCACGGAGTGGCCCCACGTCGCCTTGCCCACGGTCTCCATGACGGCGTCGACGCGCTCGGGCAGCCGCGCCCCGGCCTCGAAGGCCTGCTCGGCGCCCAGCGCCAGCGCCTCGGCCCGCTTGGCCTCTGACCGGCTGGTCACCCACACCCGGACCCCGGCGGCGCTGCCCAGCACCGTCAGCGCGGTCGCGACTCCGCCGCCGGCGCCCTGCACCAGAATCGTCATCCCGGGCGTCACGCGGCCGCGGGTGAAGAGCATGCGGTACGCGGTGAGCCAGGCGGTCGGCAGGCAGGCCGCATGCTCGAAGGACAGCTCGGGCGGCTTGGGGACGACGTTGCGCGCCGGGACGGCCACCTTCTCGGCCAGCGTGCCCGGGTAGCGCTCGGAGAGCAGGGAGCGGCGGGGGTCGAGCGTCTCGTCGCCGCGCCACGTGTCGCTGGTGATGACGGCGTGGACGATGCACCTCGTTGCCGTCGTCGTCCAAGCCGGCCGCGTCGCAGCCGAGGATCATGGGCAGCGCGTCGGCGGCCAGGCCCACACCCCGCAGCGACCACAGGTCGTGATGGTTCAGCGCGGCGGCCTTGACGGAGACGGTCGTCCACCCGTCAGGCGGTGACGGGTCGGGCATGTCGCCCACGGCGAGGCCCGCGAGCGGGTCCTCGGGGTTGATCTCGGCGGCATAGACGGCAAGCATGTCCACGGCACGCTATCCATCTTTGCCCGACGTACGCATCTTCGTGCGATGCGACAATCGGGGAATGTCGCGCGTCGTCGCACAAGCGAGCCTCCAGATCCCGGCGGCGCCGGAGAAGATCCTGGACGTCCTGCGCAATTACCGCGAGTCGCGCGAGCCGATCCTCACCAGCAACTACACCGCCTACCGGGTCGAGCAGGGGGGCAAGGGCGAGGGCACGGTCTACGCCTACCACTTCGCCGCCGGCGGGCGCGAGCGCGACTACCGCCTCCACGTCTACGAGAGCCCGGGCGGCCTGCAGGAGTCAGACCAGCTCTCGTCCTTCGTCACCACCTGGCACGTCGATCCGACGCCGACCGGCAGCGAGGTGACGGTGGAGAGCTCGTGGGACGGCGCCGGCGGGATCGCGGGGATCTTCGAGGGCTTCTTCGCGCCGATGGGGATGCGCCGCATCTACGCTCAGGTGCTGGCCAACCTCGCCGACGCGGTCACGACCTGAGCCGCGGCGTGGCGCCCGGCTCCGACAGCAGCCTGCAGATCGGGCCGCTCACGGATGCCGACCGCGCGGTGTGGGAGTCCCTGTTTCGCGGCTACATCGAGTTCTACGAGCGCACGCTCCCCGATGTGCGCTACGACCAGGCGTGGGGCGAGTTCCGCAGCGGCGCTCGGATGCACGCACTTGGCGCGCGGCTGGACGGCGAGCTGATCGGGATCGCCCACTTCTTCATCCACGCCAACACCTCCGGCCCCGATGTCTGCTACCTGCAGGACCTCTTCACCGCGCCCGAGAGCCGTGGTCAGGGTGCGGCCACGGCCCTCATCGAAGCGGTCGCCGCCTGGGCGCGCGAGCGCGGGTGCATGCGCCTGTACTGGAGCACGCATGAGTCCAACGCCACGGCACGCCGCGTCTATGACCGCGTGGCGACCAATCGCGGCTTCATCCGCTACGAAATCGACCTCTGAGAGTCAACGTCGTGACCGGGTCAGGACGCCGGGAGCGCTAGGAGGACTTCACCGGCTTCGAGGTGGAGAGCACGTGCCCACTGGAGTCAAGCGCCCGCACCGCGACGTAGGTGGAGCGATGGCGCAGCGCGATCGGCGTCTCGAAGGCCGCCTTGCCGGCGCTGGCCACCACCGAGAGCTTGGACGGGCTGCTGCCACCCAGCACCTGCCAGCGGGCGAGCTCGGTGGCGCCGTTCCAGCTGGCGTACACGGTGGTCTTGCCGTTGCTGGTGCGGGTGCCGAGGGCCGGCGGCGTGGTGGGCGTGCCCGTCCACTGGTAGCGGTAGGCCCGATAGCAGGTGTTGGCGTCGACGAAGCGGCCGTCGAAGACGGTCTTGCCGTGCGAGTCGAACTCCGTGACCCACGGCTGCGAGCCGTAGCCGACGAGCGAGTCGCCGTTGCGCAGCAGCTGGTCTGAGCCCTCGTAGAAGGACAGGACCGGGGGCGAGTGCAAGTCCTGCTGCACGAGCGACGCCGTCATGTGGGTGGTGTCGAGGCGCAGCGTCAGCCCGCGCGACTGCTTGTGCACCGCGGGCGGTCCGCCGCCATCGTCGAAGACCGTCATGAGGGTGGGGGACGCGAATTTCGCGTCGTGCTGGAAGGCGAACGCGACGCCATTGCCCATCTTGAAGCTCGACGACTTGCCGCCGAGCGTCCACACGATCTGACCGGTCTGGTGCGAGACGCTGTAGACGGCCCAGGTGTCACGCGAGGAGATGATCACGTTCCCGTTGCCGATGAGCTGCGCGGAGTTGAGGTGGAAGTAGTCCCAGGGGTGGCCGGTGTTCTTGGGCATAGCCTGGTAGCTGGCGGTGACCGGCACGTGGTCGAGGCTGTCCCACTGGAACAGGACGAGACCGGTGGGGATGTCGATCTCCTGCACCACGCCGTCGAGCACGATGCGGGGCTTCGTGCTCTTGCCGTTGGGCACGTTCCAGACGACCGGGTAGTACGCGGTGACCAGCGCCGTGTTCTGGCCGGTGATCGTGAACTCGTGCAGGTCGGAGTTGACCCCGTTGCCCGCCTTGACGGTGGCGATGTGCTGGTAGGAGCTGTTGTAGATCTCGTCGACTCCGTCACCGGTCCCGGCGAAGCTGACGTTGCCCTGCCACCAGGTCAGCACCTTCTTGCCCTGGTAGGTCTGGACGTTGAAGTCAGTGGCGGTGTCGTTGTGGGGCACGTTCTGGAACCAGATGAGGCCGCCGTACGGACCGATGATCATGGGGCCGTTCTGCACCGGGCCGTGTTGCGCACCGATGAACAGGTCGCCACCGGCGGCGGCCGACGCCGAGGCCCGCTTGGTCACCGTGAAGGCGGCGGGGGCGAGGTCCGGGCGCGAGACGAACCGGGTGATGTCGTTGCGTACCCGCGGCGCCGGACGCACGCCCGCCAGCGGTATGGCGCCGGCCGGGTTGGCGATCGTGAAGCTGTAGGTGCCCGCGTTTGAACCGACGACGTCCAGGCTCGTCTGCACCGTCACCGTCTCGCCCGCCTTGAACGGCTTGCTGGGGATGAAGCTCGCCCCCTGGCCGTCCGAGTCACCCACGAGGCGTCCGGTGTGCCCGCCGCTCTGGGATCCCACCACGGAGACGGCCCCGATCTGGCTGGCCGGCACGCCCCGGATCGTGATCTGGGTCGACGGCGCGGCGACATGTCCGCCCGGGACGGGGAACACGCTGACCGGCGTCGCGGCCTGGGCGACGGCTGCCGGGCCCAGCGCCGCTGCGGCGCACACGAACAACGCGGAGGCCGCCAGTCGCAGGCGGCCTCGGTGAGAACGGGTCGGACGCGGCGGGTGGGACATCAATCTCCTTCGTGGACGTTGCGCTTCGAGGGCCGCCCCGGGTTGGGCGGCCGACGCTGAAACACGCGCTGCTGGCGATAGTTACGACAAACCCGACGCGGAACGGTGACACATCGACAGTGTCACCGCCCCGGTCAGGTCTGCGTAAGGCTGTTGGCCTAATAGCCCCCGGGAGGCGGCGCCGGCAGGGAGTTGCCCTGCGCGACGCCGAACGCCTTGGAGGTGCGCAACAGATGCCCCTTGGCGTCAAAGGCCTGCACCTTGAAGACCTTGGCGTTCTTGGGCGGCTGGATCGCGGTCTCGAATCCCGTCTTGGCGTGCGACGCCACCACGGGGAGCTTGTTGGCGTTGGATCCGGCCAGGACCTTCCATGAGGTCACCTGGGTGTCGCCGTCCCAACTGGCGTACACGACCACCTTCCCGCCCTTGACGCGGCGAGCCGCGCCGCTGGGCGGGAAGTACGGGGTCCCGACCCAGTTGCCCGTGAACAGCGCGCGGTAGCTGAGGTCCTTGCCCGGCCACTTGGCGTCGAGCAGGAGCTGACCGCTCTTGGAGTACTCCGAGAAGTACGGGTTCGAGCCCCAGCCCACGAGCGCGTTGCCGTTGGGCAGCACGTTCATGCTGCCGAGGAACGCCGGGTCCAGTGGCGGGTCCTTGTGGGTGTACGACGAGGCCAGCGACGCCGTGTGCGCGCTCGTGTTCAGGTTGAGCACGAGCCCGCCGGAGGCGCCGTTGCTCGGGCCGAACACACCGGGCCCGGTGATCGCGCAGCAGTTGTCGTTGAAGAGCGAGACCTGATTGTGGGGGAGCATCTGCACGTCGTGCTGCCAGGCGAAGGCGGCGTTGCTGGCGATCTTGAACGTCGAGGCGTTGCCGCCCAGCGTCCAGATCGTCTGGCTGGTCTTGGTGTCGATGAGGTAAGCCGCCCAGGTGTTGCGCAGCGACACGAGCATCTGGTTGCCGGGCAGCAACTGGATCGAGTTGATGTGGTAGGCGTCCCACGGATTGGCCGCAGCCGCCGGCGGGGGAGCATGCTGCTGTGCCTGCGACAGCGGGATGTGATCAGCCGCGTCCCAGGTGTACATCAGCTTGCCGGTCTTGATGTTGAACTCCTGCACCCCGGAGTCGTAGAGGATGCCGGTGGGCGAGCCGCCCTCGGCGGACAGGTCCGTGTTCGGGACGGTGCGGTAGACGGTGACCCAGATGTTGGGACCGCTGATCACCGCGTCGTGGACACTGATGATCCACGGGGCCGTGGCCTTGATCGTCGCCACGTGGCGGTAGTGCTGGTCGACGATGTCCACCTCGCCGCTCGTCGAGGCGCCGGTACTGGTCACGACGCCCTTCCAGTAGGTGAGCACCGGCTTGCCGTTGTAGGTCTGCTGCTTGAGGTTCGTCGAGGTGACGTCGGTCCCGATCGGGAGAAACCAGACCGGCTGGAGCTTGGAGTCCAGGATGATCGGCCCGCCCTCGCCCGTCATGGGGCCGGTCGCGGTCAGGTTGGGGAAGTTGTCAACCAGGATGTTGCCCTTGGCGAGCTTGCTCGTCTGCGTCTTGACGGTGGTGCTCAGCTTGGGCGGGTGCAGGCGCGGGGCGGAGACGAAGGAGTACGCGCCCTTCGTCGTGTAGGCCCCGATCGGCGCCGCGGCGGCGGCGTGCGCACTGGTGGCGAACGCGCCCAGTGCACCCCCGCCCGCCAGCGCGAGCGCAACGATTGTCCTGCTCAGCAGCGATTTCAACGTCATCGTGGTTCCACCCATGTGTCGAGGGACAGGCGTGCTGTGGGACGTAGCCCTGACCGCGACGCTAAAAGCAGCTCAACTGCGCGGCCGCAGGCGGGTTCGCCGTTAAGACGTCAACAAGCCAGCCCCGATTAAGATGCGGCGATGTTGGCATTAAGTCATCTGCGATGTCGGTGGTGGCCGATCGCGACCGTCGCCTCGAGATGGCCCGCGGCCCAGCAGGACGCCTCTCCGTGGCACTGCTCAAATCTGATCAAATCCGTGTGCAGTGTCGTCAGCTCCTGCTCCGACAGGCTCGACGCAAGGTTGTCGAGCTCCAAGGGATCGCCCCTGAGGTCGTAGAACTCCCGCTCGCCGTCCTTGTACTCGACGTAGAGGAAGGACGGGCTGCGGATCGCCTCATACGAGGGCGGGTTCCCGCTTGAGCGGTCCTGCTCGTCGGGGTCGTGGGGATCGGGCTTGGGCCCGTGGTGCTCGATGAGGATGGTGTTGCGCCAATCGGCCGGGATGTCCCCATGGAGGAGCCCGAAGAGGCTGTGGCCGTCGGTGGACGCCATGCGCGTGCCGCCGATCTGCGCGAAGGTCTGCGCCAGGTCGACGTTCTCGCTCATCGCATCGGTGGAGGCTCCCGCGGGGACACCGGGTCCGGTCACGACGAGCGGGACGTGGACATCGGTATCGAAGGCCGTGAGCTTGCCGGGCATCAACCGGTACTCGCCGGTGTGTAGGCCGTTGTCGGAGCTGAACACGATGTAGGTGTTGTTGGCGATCCCGTTGGCCTCGAGCGCCGCGCGGACCCGGGCGATCATGTCGTCGACGGATGCGACGTCCTGCGCGCGGCGACGGAACGCCCAGTTGATCTGGTCGATCTGCTGATCGGTCAGCGGGGGATGGCCCGCCAGCCAGGCCGGCGGGTCGGAGGGGAGGGTGTCGAAGTTGGGTGGCTCGGGCGCCGTGAGGCCCGGATACAGGTCGCGGTCACGCGGCGCGGGAACGTACGGCGTGTGGGGCGCGAAGGTCGCGAGCTCGAGGAAGAACGGCCTGTCCATCTGCGCCGACCGGTTGATGAAGTCCACGCCCCGGCGGGCGATCACGTCGGTGAGGTAGTCGCTCGGGTCGTGCCCGAAGTGATGGACGACGCCGTCGATGTTGAGGTCGTAATTGAACTCGGGGTAGCCCCAGCCGGCCACGTCCCATTCCGACCACCCTGGCGGGATGGCGGTCGAGGCGATGGGCGAGCGGCCGGGTTCCAGGTAGCCGTTGATGTACTTGCCCATCATCGCGGTGCGGTAGCCCTCGTCATGGAGCGCGACGTTGAAGGTCCGGTCCTCGTCGTCGTGGTGATAGAAGGCGGCGAGGCCGCCCATCGCCCCGGAGTTGGTGAAGACCCCCGTGTCGTGTGGGAACTCGCCGGTGAAGATCGATGACCGCGAGGGGCAGCACAGCGAGTCCGAGACGAAGTAGTTCCTGAACGTCATGCCTTCGTTCCGGAGCTGGCGGACCTGCGGCATGTAGGGCAGCAGGTCCATCGAGAGGTCGTCGGTGAGGACGAAGACGATGTTCGGATGGTCCGGGCCCGGCTGGAGGCTCGCGGAGACGCCGCGCCCGGGGCGGTGACCGACGGCCACCCTGGGGGCGCCGTGGGCGTGTGACCCGCCGGGGGACCCGGGAATGAAGCCGAGCGCGATGCCGATGGCCGCGGCGGCGGTCAGCAGAAGGCCGAGCAGGGCAGCGCGGAGCAGCCGCCCGTGACCCGGGGTCCGGGTGGGGTAGGTCGTCATGACGTCCTTAGATCAGCGGCGGGCGGGTTTCAGAAACGACATCACTGGATCGACCTGGTCAGGCGCGAGCGGAGGGGTCTCCAGCTCCGGCTCCTGATCAGGGTGCGCCGACAGCCCCCGGGTGACGATTCCAAGATAACGACGCCACAGTTCCGGCGAGACATCTCGCGAGGCGTCGATGAGCGTGCTCAGCATGAGCTGGATGATCGGCAGGTCGGCAGCCGCCATGTCGCTGCGGATCTGGCCGGCATCCTTGGCGCGTCGCACGAGCTCGAGCCCGATCGGCAGCAGGCGGTCGCGGATCTTGGCCACTCGCTCCAGACCGTCGGTGCTGGCCGTGATGAGGTCCTTGACACCACGGTCGTTGGCCTGCAGCTCAAGGGCCTGACGCAGAAAGGTCTTGAGCCCGTGCCAGGCGTCGGGGTCTTCGAGGGCGCGGCCGGCCACGGCGACGAGGTCCTCGAGGCGCTGTTCGAACAGTTCCTCGATGAGCAGGGTCTTGTCGGGAAAGCGGCGGTAGACGGTCCCCACGCCCACACCGGCGTGGTGGGCGATGTCGTTGAGCGTGATGCCGAGTCCCCTCTCGGCGAAGAGCTCGCGGGCGGCATCGAGGATGCGCTGCCGGTTGCGTTCGGCGTCGCGTCGAAGGGGCTTGTCGGGCTGCGTCACTGAGATGACCAAAGATTATCAATAAGTGGATTGACGGTATCCGGTTTTTTGCTAGGGTTGTGTTGAAGCGGAGAAAACATATCCACTTGGATAACACGACTCCACTTCTGACTCTCATGCCCATCCACACTCACCGGAGCCCCGTCATGTCTGACCCCAACCCTCATTCAGAGCGGCGTTGGGCGATCCTCGCGCTGCTCGGCATCGCGCAGCTGATGGTCGTGCTCGACGCGACGATCGTGAACATCGCCCTGCCCTCCGCCCAGAAGGCGCTGCACTTCTCAAACGACAACCGCCAGTGGATCGTCACCGCATACTCCCTGACCTTCGGGAGCCTGCTCCTGCTCGGTGGCAAGGTCTCCGACCTCTTCGGCCGCAAGTCGGCCTTCATCGCCGGCCTGTCTGGCTTCGCGCTCGCCTCGGCGGTCGGCGGCGCGGCTCAGTCGTTCGTCATGCTCGCCGCCGCGCGCGCCTTCCAGGGCGCCTTCGGTGCGCTGCTGGCGCCCGCCGCCCTCTCGCTGCTGACGACAACGTTCACTCAGACGTCCGAGCGCAACAAGGCATTCGGGATCTACGGCGCCATCGCCGGGAGCGGCGCCTCGGTCGGCCTCTTGCTCGGCGGCGTGCTCACTCAGTACCTGGACTGGCGCGCGGTCATGTACGTCAACGTCGTGTTCGCAGTGATCGCGGTGTCGGGCGCGGTGATGCTGCTGCACAACCAGGCGCCCGCCACAAAGCCGCGCATCGACATCCCCGGCGTCGCCACCGTGTCCCTGGGCCTGTTCGCGCTCGTCTACGGCTTCAACCACGCGCAGACGACGAGCTGGAGCGACGGCCTTACGCTCGCCATGTTGGCGGCTGGGGTCGTGCTCCTGGCCGCGTTCGCGGCGATCGAGCGCCGGGTCGCGAGCCCGTTGCTCCCGCTGCGGGTCGTGCTGGACCGCAACCGTGGCGCCTCCTTCATCTCCATGGGGCTGGCCGCGATGGCGATGTTCGGGGTGTTCCTGTTCCTCACCTACTACCTGCAGGTCAACCGCGGTTACTCGCCGGTCACAACGGGCCTGGCCTTCCTGCCCATGACGCTCGTCGTCATGGTCACCGCGGTGGTCGCCACCACGCGGCTGCGCGCGCGGGTCGGCCCCAGACCGCTGGTGGTCGCCGGCATGGCGCTGGGCGCGGTCGCGATGCTGATCCTGCGCGGCATCGGGATGGACTCAAGCTACGCCGGCGACATCCTGCCCGCCCTGCTCATCATGGGCGCCGGGCTGGGCCTGGTGTTCTCGACGGTGATGAACAACGCCACCCTCGGTGTCCAGACAGCCGATGCCGGCGTCGCCTCGGCGACCGTCAGCGCCGCCCAGCAGGTTGGAGCGTCGTTGGGCATCGCGCTGCTCTCCACCCTGGCGGCCAGCGCCGCCACCGGCTTCATCGCCGGTCAGCACCCGACGCCGGCACTGGTGGCGCAGGCCGCGATCCACGGCTACACCACCGCGTTCACGGTGTCTGCGGGCGTGTTCGCCGCCGCCGCGGTGGTCGCCGGGCTGTTGTTCACGGGCGCGCAGGAGCAGCCCGCGGTGGCCGGTGAGCCGGTCCTCGCCGCCTGAGACGACCACTCCGATCCTCGCCGGCCGCTCGTCGGCGCGGACGGCGATACCGGATGACGACTCAGGAAACGCGAAAGCACAGTCCCGACAAGGAATACGCGACACTATCTTCGTGTGTATCGTCCTCTGGTGATGCCCCAACCGCCATTCCAAGCGCCGGCGCGCGCAGACGGGGACCGGATGGCTGCTGCCGCGGGCCCGGACGTGGTGCTCAAGCCGCGGATGCGCGGCGTCCTTCACCAATGGGCATTCCCCGCCTCCGTGGTCGCCGGTGTCGTGTTGGTGCTCCAGGCCGACTCGGCCCGGGCCCGCATCGCGACGGTGATCTATGCGGTCAGTGTCGCGGCGCTCCTCGGCACCAGCGCGACCTATCACCGCGTCGAGTGGCGCACCGTCGCCGCGAGGCGGCGCATGCGCCGCCTGGACCACACGATGATCTTCGTGCTCATCGCCGGCACCTACTCGCCGTTTGCGCTGCTCGTCCTCCGCGGAACTTTGGGGGTCGCGCTCCTGGTCGGAGTGTGGTCCGCGGCGGCTGCCGGCGCCGTGTTCAAGCTCGTGTGGATCGACGCGCCAGGGTGGCTGATCGCCGCGTCCTACATCGTCGCCGGGTGGGTAGTCGTCGTCGCCATGCCCGAACTCGTCGGTCGCATTGGTGTCGCTCCCGTTGGCGCCCTGGCCCTCGGAGGTGTCCTCTACAGCGTCGGCGCGGTCGTGTACGTCGTCAGGCGCCCGGATCCGGCTCCGGCCGTCTTCGGCTACCACGAGCTCTTTCACTCATTGGTGCTGATCGCCGCCGCTCTGCAGTACACGGTCGTGGCCATCTGGGTCGTCTAGCTGCGGGGGAGTGACCGCGGCGTATCGCCGGGCCTCCTTGCGCGCCTGCTTCTCGATGCGGCGATCCCGGAGTCGGGCCTCGCGGTTGAGCTTGGCCATCGTGGTCTTCTTCTTACCGCGCGAACTCATCGCTACTCCCGTCGTGCCGAGACAGTGGACGGAGTGATGGGGACGGGGTCCCCATCACCGATGCCGTAATCAGGCCGGGGAAACGTTCGCCGCCGCCGGGCCCTTCGGGCCCTGCTCGGCCTCGTAGCTGACCTTCGCGCCCTCGGTCAGAGACCGGTAGCCCTCGCCTTGGATCGCCGAATGGTGCACGAAGAGGTCCTTGCCAGAGTCATCGGGCGTGATGAACCCAAAGCCCTTGTCGTCGCTGAACCACTTCACGGTTCCTGTGGGCATGAATGCCCTCCCTCGTTCACGTGCGCTGCGTGACACGAAGGCGCGGGGTGAGCGAGCTGGCGAAACGCGGGGCACTGCGTAGAAGCCGGGCGGACGCCCGACTGCACCCGACCATAGCGGACGCCGCCGCAGATCGCCGTCAATACTCACAAACGCGCCCAGAGCGCCTAGGTCGCCATGGTAAACTCGATAGCACGCTCAGCGAGCCCATTGCTCCTCCCGCTTTCCGGGCGCCAGCCTTTACCTGAGGAGTAGAGAGGCGGTACACCATGCCCACCCCACTGGACGGTGTGGTTGGTGACTGGGAGGTGAACGCTCCGCTGGAGCCGGTTCTCGAGCGCCCGCACGTTCCGGAGTGGCACAGTTTGCGTCTGTTCGGCCGCGGCCGTCATCCCCGTACCTTCGCCGCCGGAGCTGAGACGGACGATTGACGGTGACAGGTTGACGCTCACCGTGAGCCACGTGTGCTGTCACCACTGCCGGGTGCGGTTCACCGCGGAGGCTGCGAGATACCTCATCGCCTGTCCGGAGTGCGCGAGGCCGACGGACAGGATGAGCCACTCGGAGGATCTGCTCGGCTTTCGGCTCTTTGACCCGCTGGACATCTCCGACCTGGTCATGGGCGGCCCTGAGGCTCCGCCTCCGGAGCCCGGGCCGAGGAGAAATCGCTGCTGAGCGGTCAGTCCCAGCGGCCGATGGGGTACTCGATGTTGGCCTGTGCGGCGGCGATGCGGGCGATCGGCACTCGGTAGGGCGAGCAGGAGACGTAGTCCAGTCCGGCGCGGTGAAAGAAGACGACCGACTCTGGGTCGCCGCCGTGCTCGCCGCAGATCCCGAGCTTGAGGCCGGGGTGCGCTTCGCGCCCGACCCAGGCGCCGAGGCGGACGAGCCAGCCGACGCCGGGCTTGTCGATCGTCTCAAACGGGCTGCGGTCGATGATGTTGCGTTCCAGGTAGGTCGGGCACGAACTTGGACTCGACGTCGTCGCGGGAGAACCCGAGGGCGGTCTGGGTCAGGTCGTTGGTGCCGAAGCTGAAGAAGTCGGCGAAGCGGGCGATGCGGTCGGCGACGAAGCACGCGCGGGGGAGCTCGATCATCGTCCCGACGGTGTAGTCGGTGCCGATCTCCAGGCCCTCCTGTTCGCCGACGGCCTTGACCAGCTCGCGCATGATCTCCAGCTCGTGCTCGTAGTCGACCAGCGGGATCATGATCTCGGGGACGGGCGCCTCGCCACCCCCTGGACGACGGCCTTGGCGGCGCGCAGGATCGCGTGGACCTGCATCTCGATAGATCTCGGGGTAGAGGATCCCCAGCCGGACCCCGCGGGTGCCGAGCATCGGGTTCTCCTCGGAGATCTCGTGGACGCGTTCGAGCAGGCGCTCCAGGCGCGGGAGGTCGTGCGCGTCCTCGATCCGCGCGCGCTCCACGGCGGCGGCGAGGTCCTCGGCGTTGGGCAGGAACTCGTGCAAGGGGCGGGTCCAGCAGGCGGATGGTGACCGGCAGGCCGGCCATCGCCTCGAAGATCCCCTCGAAGTCCTCCTGCTGGAGCGGGAGCAGCTCGGCCAGCGCGGCTTTGCGTGACTCCCGGTCGTCGGCCATGATCATCGCCCGCATCTTCGGCTGGCGGTCCTCGGCCATGAACATGTGCTCGGTCCGGCACAGGCCGATCCCCTCGGCGCCGAACTCGCGGGCCTTGCGGGCGTCCTCGGGCGTGTCGGCGTTGGTGCGCACGTTCATCCGGCGCAGCTCGTCGGCCCACTCCAGCACCTGCTCGAAGTTCTCGTCCACGCGCGCGTCGACCAGCGGCACGTCGTCGACGGTGACCTGGCCCTTGGTGCCGTCGATCGCGATCCGGTCGCCCTCGTGCAGCTTGGTGCCGTCGACGCTCACCGTCTTGGCGGCGAGGTCGATGTCCAGCGCCTGGGCGCCGACCACCGCGGGGCGGCCCATCCCGCGGGCCACCAGCGCCGCGTGCGAGCCTTGCCGCCCTCGGAGGTGAGGATCCCCTTGGCGGCGTGAAAGCCGGCGACGTCCTCGGCGTCGGTGAACGGCCGCACCAGGATCACGTCGCGCCCGTCCTCGGCTGCCGCCACCGCGTCGGCGGCGGTGAACACGATCTCGCCCTTGGCCGCGCCGGGCGACGCGTTGACCCCGGAGGCGAGCACCTCATAGCGGCGCCTGCGGGTCGAAGGTGGGGTGCAGCAACGCGTCCAGCGCGTCGGGGTCGATCGTCATCAGCGCCTCGCTCGCGCGTGAGCAGGCCCTCCGCAACGGCGTCCACCGCGAAGCGCACCGCGGCCTGAGCCGGCCGCTTGGCGTTGCGCGTCTGGAGCATGTACAGCTGCCCCTCCTCGCACCGTGAACTCGGTGTCCTGCATGTCCTGGTAGTGGGCCTCGAGCGCGCGCAGGATCTCCATCAGCTGCTCGTGCACCTCGGGCATCCAGTCATACATCTCACCGATATCGCGCGGGGTGCGCACCCCGGAGACGACGTCCTCGCCCTGCGCGTTGGGCAGAAAGTCGCCGGACGGCTCGGGCGCGCCGGTGACCTCGTCGCGCGAGAACGCCACCCCCGACCCCGACGTGTCGCCCTTGTTGCCGAACACCATCTGCTGGACGTTGACCGCCGTGCCCCACTCATCAGGGATGCGGTTGAGCCGCCGGTAGGAGACCGCGCGATCGCCCACCCACGAGTCAAACACGGCGCGGATCGCCAGCCGCAGCTGCTCCTGCGGGTCCTGGGGGAACTCCTCGCCGGTGGCCTCGCGCGTAGATCTCCTTGAAGGTGCCGGTCAGCTCCCGCAGCGCGTCCACGTCAAGCTCGGTGTCCTCGCTGACCCCGCGCGCGTCCTTGGCCGCCTTGATCGCGTCCTCGAACTGCTCGCCGGGGATCCCGCGCGACACGTTGCCGAACATCTGCACAAACCGCCGGTAGGAATCCCAGGCGAAGCGCTCGTTGCTCGTCGTATCAGCCAGCCCCAGGACCGACTCGTCATTGAGCCCCAGGTTCAGCACCGTGTCGAGCATCCCCGGCATCGACTCGCGCGCGCCCGAGCGCACCGACACCAGCAACGGGTCACCGCGATCACCCAGCGCCTTGCCCGCCCGCTCCTCAAGCCGGCCCAGCGCCTCGGCGACCTGCGCCGCCATCCCGTCGGGCTCCGTGCGGTCGGCGCGCATGTACTCCACGCACGCCTCGGTGGTGATGGTGAAGCCGGCCGGCACCCGATCAGGGCCGAGCACCCGGGTCATCTCCGCGACGTTCGCCCCCTTGCCGCCCAGAAGCTCCCGCATCTCCTTGGAGCCCTCGGCGAAGTCGTAGACCCACTTCGTCACGCCGCGATCCTACCCGCGATGTCGGCGCCGCGTGGAGCGTGAGTCAGGCGGTCTGTGCCGCCGCCGCCCGCGGCTCGAGGTCGAACGCGTCGGCGATGAGCTCGTAGGAGCGCCGGCGAACGCCGTGGTCATAGGTGATGGTGACCACGATCACCTCGTCGGCCTGGTAGTTGGCCGCTACCTCCTCGAGGCCGGCACGGACCGTCTCGGGCGAACCGACCACGCCCCGGCGCCCCGGAATGTCCCCTGACGGCGTGAGCCGCGCCTCGCGCGCGAGGAACTCGGTGGCCTCCTCCGGCGGCGGCACGGCGATCAGCTGGTTGCGGCGCAGCAGCGTGAAGCTCATGCGGCTGCTCGAGGCCAGGAACTGGGCCTCCTCGTCGGTGGGCGCGCACAGCGTCCACACCGCCACCGCGGTGCGGGGCGCCTGGATGTCGCGCCCAGGCGTGAAGCGCTCCCGGTAGGTCCGCGCGATGTCGGCCCCCTTGGGGTTGATGAAGTCCGCGAAGGCGTAGCGCAGACCCAGCTCGCCGGCCCAGATCGCGCTCTGGTCAGACGAGCCGAGCAGCCACGGCACCGGCAGCTCCGGGCGGCCCGGGAGCGTCTTGGCCAGGTGGCGGAAGGGGTGCTCCTCGGGCAGGTCGTCGTCGAAGTAGCCGAGCATCTCGGCCAGCTTCTGGGGGAAGTCGTCGGCCGCGGCCTGGCGGCGGTCCTGCTGCAGGGCGTACATCGTCAGCGGATCGGTGCCGGCCGCGCGGCCGATGCCCAGGTCGATGCGATCGGGGAACAGCGCGGCGAGGATGGTGAAGGACTCGGCGACCTTCAGCGGGCTGTAGTGGGGCAGCATCACGCCGCCTGAGCCGACGCGGATCGCCTCCGTGGCGGCGGCGATCGGGCCGATGAGCACCTCGGGGCTGGGGCCGGCCAGCATCGGGCCGCCGTGGTGCTCGGCCACCCAGTAGCGGTGGTAGCCCAGCGCGTCGGTGAGCTGGGCCAGGTCCAGGGTGTTGTGCAGAGCGTCAGCCCCGGTGGAGCCCTGGGCGATCGGGGATTGATCGAGGACCGAGAGCAGCATGCCCTCGATGTTAGTTCGACGGATCTCGTACCTTGTCGCTACGGCAGGTCAGCCACGATCGTCCAGGTGTAGTTGACGCTGGAGATCGCGCCGGACGAGGCGTGCCCGGTCAGCCTGGCGTCCGTCGGGTGCATCGGCAGCGGAGCGCCGCCGCTGGCGATGGTCGTGAGCAGATCGTGGAAGCGGACGGTCAGCGGTTGTGTAGCGGGGATGCCTTCGCAGGTCACCCCGATCTGAAACGGCGGGGCGAGCGAGGCTCGCACGGTGGCCTCGTACAGCTTCAGGGTCTTGGCGATGAACAGCCCGCTGTCCTGTCCCCACGGGCTCATCGACGCCTTGTCGTCTCCTTGGCCGTTGCACGCACCGCTGATCGTCGTGCTGGTGTCCACCTCGCCGCTGGCCTTGTAGGCGAAGCGCGCCGGGTTGGCGTCCACACGAGAGAACGTGAAGACGACGAAGCTCGTGTCGGTGATGTCGTCCTGGTTGCCGCCGAACCCCAGCGCCGGCGTCTTCTGTTCGACCTCCATCCCGCGCGCGAGCCAGCGCTGCGCGATCACAGGGATCTCGGGTGTCGCTCTGAAGTCGTTCTCCAACTCTCCACTCACCTCGTTCTCCCTGTCGGCCTTGGCGGCCGCGCGGAGGAAGCCGAGCTGCGGTTCGCCTTCGTGGAAGACCGCGATCTGGGTGCTGGCATGGCCAGGGGCCACGCGGCCGAGTGCGATCTCTTCCCGGGCCACCGTCTTCGTCCCCTGCAACAGCTTGATCAGCGTCGCCGAGGGCGGCGCGGCGGCATGGCCGATGTTCCTGATCGACACGGTCACGGTGATCGGACCCGTCGGCTGGCCGCTGGGCTTGACCACCACGTACTTGCGGCCAATGGTGATCCGCTGTAGGGCGAGGTCGGCCTTGGCTTCCTTCTTGGCATGCGCGCCGGCGACAGGTGCGGCGACCAGCATGGTTGCCGATAGCAACGCAGCGAGGAGCGAGGTGTGCTTGATCTTCATCGCCGTCCGCCACCCGGGTCCGGTCCCCAGACAGTTCACGCTGCGCACGCTATTCCCGCGCGTGAGAGAAAGTCAATAGGTGCTGCTAGAAAGCAGCCGCATGCCGGTCAGCACCCATGCCCTTCGTGATGTCGCCGCCACTCGGTACGTCACGCCGCTGCGTGAGGGCGGCTCGCTCCCAGGCCTGGTCGAGGCCGACGACGATGGGCTGTATGTCACCAAGTTCCGCGGGGCGGGGCAGGGGGTTCGCGCGCTGGTGGCCGAGGTGATCATCGGCGAGCTCGCCCGCGGCGCCGAGCTGCTCGTCCCCGATCTGGTCACGGTGGCCATCGATGCGCGGCTGGGCGCCGCCGAGCCCGACCCGGAGATCCAGGAGCTCATCACCGCCAGCGAGGGCGTCAACCTCGGGGTCGACTTCCTGCCGGGCGCGCTGGCCTACACCTCGGCGGGCGCGTGGCACCCCTCGCCCGATCTGGCAGCCGACATCGTGTGGCTCGACGCGCTGGCCACCAACGTAGACCGCACCGCGCGCAACCCCAACCTGCTGCTGTGGCACGAGCGCCTCTGGGTCATCGACCACGGCGCCGCCCTCTACCTCCAGCACGGTGGCCTGGACCCGGAGGCGCACGCCGAACGCCCGTTTCCCCTCATCGCCGAACACGTCCTGCTCAGCCGGGCCGGTTCGATCGCCGAGGCCGATGCACGTATGCGGGCGCGGCTGGGGGAGGGCGCGGTGGCCGCCGCGGTCGATCTCGTGCCGGCCGAGTGGCTGGCGGAGGCCGACGCTGCCGAGGTGTACGTGGAGTATCTGAGCCGGCGGCTGGCCGCCGGCGGATTCGTGGAGGAAGCCGAGCGTGCCCGAGCCGGACGCTAAGCCGTTCACCTATCTCATTCTGCGCGTCGTCCCCAGCGTCGAGCGCGGAGAGCGCTTCAACGTCGGAGTGGTGCTCTTCTGTCGTCAGAAGGGCTTCCTGGCGGCGCGGGTCGCCCTGGACTCGGCACGGTTGGCCGCGCTGGCGCCATGGATGACGCCCGCCGAGGTCCGCGAGGTTGGCGACCATCTGGCCGCGCTCGTTCGCGTCGCCGAGGGTGCGGCCGACGCGGGGGCTATCGCCGCGCTGCCGGCGTCCGAGCGCTTCGGCTGGCTGGCCGCGCCGTCTTCGACGATCGTCCAGGCGTCGGAGGTCCACACCGGGCTCAGCCGCGATCCGCAGGCCACGCTTGACGCGCTGTTCGCGCGGTTGGTGGTGGCGCCCGCCGCGCCCGCCGCACCGGCCGCACCGGCCGCGTAGCGCGCGTTACCCGCGGCGCATCAGCCGGCCGACGGCGTCCATCAGCTCGGCGGTCTTCTCGTCGCGCTCGGCCGCCGTCTCGGCGCCGATCACGCAGTGGTGGGCGTGGTCATCGAGCAATCCGAGCGCCACCTTGTCCAGCGCCGCCCGCGCCGCCGAGATCTGCGTGAGCACGTCGATGCAGTAGCGGTCCTCCTGCACCATGCCCTCGATCCCGCGGATCTGTCCCTCGATTCGCTTCAGACGCGCCAGCAGCTCGTCCTTGGTGGCGGTGTAGCCGCGTGTGGGGGTGGAGGTAGCCATGGCCGGAAGCATACCATTACCCCCTAGGGGTATAGTCAGATGGTGCGATGACCGCGTTCCTCGACTTCCTGTGGCACGGCCTGCGCGACGCCCTGCTCATGGCGTGGGCGGTGTGGTGGGCGCTCGTGCTGGGCTTTGCCATCTCGGCGGTCGTCCAGGCGTGGGTCCCGCGCGAGCGGATCGAGAAGACGCTGGGCGGGGCGGGGGTGGGTGCCACTGCGCGGGCCACCGGCCTCGGCGCAGCGTCGTCGTCGTGTTCGTATGCGGCGGTCGCCATCGCCCGCTCGCTGTTCGTCAAGGGCGCCTCGGCGGCGAGCGCGCTGGCCTTCCAGTTCGCCTCCACCAACCTGGTGTGGGAGCTCGGCCTCGTGCTGTGGATCCTCGTCGGCTGGCAGTTCACCGTCGCCGAGTACCTCGGCGGGGTGGTGATGATCGTGCTCATGGCGCTGACGCTGCGCCTGTTCGTCAATCCGCGGCTCGAGGCCCGCGCGCGCGAGCACGCCGCCGTCGCCGACCCCGGCCACCAGCATCACATGGCAGGCTCCGAACTGCCCTGGCGCCGGCGCCTGACGTCCGCCGAGGCGTGGTCAGACGTGGCCCACAACTTCCGCGGCGACTGGCAGATGCTGTGGCGCGAGATCGCCATCGGCTTCCTGCTCGCCGGCTTCATCGCCCAGGTTCCCAACGACGTGTTCCAAGGCCTCTTCCTGCACAACGCGCCGGCGCCGACTCCCCGCGATCGAGAGCGCGATCGTCGGGCCGGTGATCGCGGTGCTGAGCTTCGTGTGCTCGGTCGGCAACGTCCCGCTGGCCGCGGTGCTGTGGTCAGGCGGGATCAGCTTTGCCGGCGTGCTGGCGTTTCTCTACGCCGACCTGATCGTGCTTCCGATCGTCGCCATCTACCGCAAGTACTACGGCACGTCCTTCGCGCTGCGGATCACCGCGCTGATGTTCGTGACGATGGTGGTTGCGGCGCTGCTCGTCGCCGGTCTCTTCTCGCTGCTGGGGCTGACCCCGAGCGGCCCGCGGCCCGATCGTGCCGACATCTTCGGCTCGGTGCAGCTCAACTACAAGCTCGTGCTCAATGTCGTGGCGGCGGCGGCGTTCGCGGTGCTGTGGTGGCTGACCCAGCGCCGCGGCGTCACCGACCCCGTCTGCGGCATGCGCGTCGATCGCGCCAAGGCGGTTACGCGGTCAGCCGGCTCGCGCACCGTGTACTTCTGCTCGGACGGGTGCGCAGAGAAATGGGAGGGCGAGCGGACGGCGGGCGGTGGCCACGCGGTGCATGGCCACGCCCACGCGCACCCTCACTAAGAATCAGCTCGCCGCCGTCAGCACGTCGGCGTTTGCCGCTCCCGCGCCGGCGGACTCCACGCCGTCGGCGGCGGCGGGCTCTGCTCCGACTCGCACTGGCGCCTCATCGTCGGTGTGGACGATGAGCACCGGCACGTGGCTGTGGTTGAGCGCGTAGTGGCTGACGCTGCCCAGCAACGAGGCGCTCAGCGCGCCACGCCCGCGTGAGCCCATCACCACCAGGTCGTGCTCGCCGCTGTGGATCCGCGCCATCAGGGCCTCGCGGATCGGCTCTCGGGTGAGGATCTTCGTCACCGGGATGGAGGCGGGGACGCGGTCCACGGCGGCCTTGAGCGTCGCCTTGGCCTCGTTGGCCAGATCGTTGGCGAGCGGCTCGATGCCCGCCACGGTCACGGGGTTGCACGCCCAGTAGGGCGGGCGGGGGATGGAGGTGAGGATCGTGAGGCGCGACCGCTCGGCCGTGGCGAGGTCGATGGCCTCGCTGAGCGCATGCTCGGCGTGGGCCGAGCCGTCGACGCAGACCAGGATGTTCCGAAACATGACAACCCCCTACGGGGACCTCAATTGATTAGCATGCCAAACATTAGCATGGCAATGGTTGCTACGCTGGTGGTCGATGGAGGTCCACGCCCCGAGCCCCACGGCCAGCGCGGAGGATTTCCTGGTCGCGTTCGAGACCCTCGCGCAGGCGGTGCGCCGCGCCCGGGGCGCCGTCGCCCAGGACACGCCGGGGCGTCTCACCCTCTCTCAGTACTCACTGCTGCTCCCGCTCTCGGGCGCGGACACCGCGCGCGTCTCTGACCTCGCCGCGGGCGCCGGCATTGCGCCGTCGACGGCCAGTCGCATCCTCGACGCGCTGGAGCGGCGCGCGATCGTCCAGCGCACGCGCTCGGTGGAGGACCGCCGTGGCGTCACGGTGACCCTCACCGATCACGGCCGCTCGGCGCTCGACCAGCAGCACGAGTGGATGCGCTCGCGCCAACTGGAATTCTTCGACGGTCTGCCCGGCGAGGAGCAGCGCCTCGTCTCGGACCTGCTCGTCCGCCTCGCTCTGCTCATCGACGAGCTGAGCTGCGGCCCCGCTGAGTGATCGCTGGGCGAGACCGCTCCAGGCGCCCGGTCTGTCCGCCCGCTCTGTGCGCTCCCCCACGCGCGTGATTCACAAGCGGTCAACATCCCGTGCCCGCGTGCTTCGTATAACCCATCGCGTCACTCGCCGGGCGCCTCCCTCCTCGGGCGCCCGGCGAGCGCCGGGTGGTGCGCGCGAGCGCCCCCACAACGCAGCGCACTCGTTTCTGGTGGGGATTTTGCGCGTACCCCCCGGTTGTCTGGTGTTGCCTGCGGCCCGCTGGTATCCGCTCCCAAGGTCCAGTGTTCTGAAACTATGCCCAGCACTTTGCATCTGGAGCCGGAGTTCGCCTCCCCGCCCGTGACGGCACCGCGCGCCGGTGTCGCGGTGGCGTCGGTCGGCGTCAGCGTCCCCGAGAGGGTCGTCACAAACGCGGAGATCGGAGCCCGCCTGGGCGTCGACGACGACTGGATCGCGCGGCGCACCGGGATCCACTCGCGGCGGATCGCCCGCCCCGACGAGCGTCTGGACACGCACGCCACCGAGTCCGCGCGCGTCGCGCTGGCGGACGCCGGCGTGCCCGCCTCCGATGTGGACCTGGTGATCGTCGCCACCACGACCTCCGACGAGATGATGCCCGGCACGGCGCCGCTTGTCGCCCACGCCCTCGGCGCCACCGGCGCGGGCGCGTTCGACGTCGGGTCGGCGTGCACCGGCTTCCTCTCGGCGCTGGCCGTCGGGGCCGCCCAGGTCGAGGCTGGACGGTCGCGCTGCGCCGTGGTCATCGGCGCTGACTTCATGTCGCGCATCACCGATCCCGACGACCGCGCCACCGCCGCGGTGTTCGCCGACGGCGCGGGTGCGGTCGTGCTCGAGCAGTCCGGGCAGGGACGGATCGGCCCGGTCGTGCTCGGCTCCGACGGCGCCGGCGCGGACCACATCAAGGCCGAGCGCTCGGACGGCAAGATTCGCATGCGCGGCCACGAGACCTTCCGCGAGGCGGTGGCCCGGCTCACGCTCTGCACCCACCAGGCGGTGCGAGCGGCCGGCGTCGCCCTCGACGAGATCGACCTCTTCGTCTACCACCAGGCCAACGGGCGGATCCTCTCCGCCGTGGGCGAGCGACTGGGCCTGCCGGCCGGCCGCGTGGTCGACTGCATCGGCCAGTACGGGAACACCTCGGCGGCGACGCTGCCGCTGGCGCTGGCCTTCAGCCAAAGGGAAGGGATGTTGTCCCCAGGTGACCGGGTGCTGCTCGGAGCGTTCGGCGCCGGGTTCACCTGGGGGGCAACCGTTTTGGAGTGGGGTCGCCCCGCATGAGCGCGATCCTCGAACGCCCAGTCCCCGCGGGACGCCGCTTCCAGCCCAGGGCGCGCGCGGAGCAGCAGGACACGCTGACCCCGCTCGAGCGCCTCGAGGCGCTGTGTGACCCGGGCTCCCTGCAGCTCATCCGCACCGAGGTCCTGTCGCACGCGATGGGCGACAAGGCCCGCACACGGCGACGGCGTGCTGGGCGGCTCGGGCACGGTCGGCGGCCGCACCGTGTTCTGCTACGCGCAGGATCCCCGCTACGCCGGCGGCTCGCTGGGCGAGCCCCACGCGGACACGATCGCCCGCGTCCTGGAGCTGGCCGAACGCGGCCGGGCTCCGGTGGTCGGCTTCGTCTCCTCCGGCGGTGCGCGCATGCAGGAGGGCATCGGCGCGCTCGGCGGCTACGGGCGGATCTTCCGGCGCACCGTCGCGCTGAGCGGCAAGGTGCCCCAGATCTCGATCGTCACCGGGCTGTCGGCGGGCGGCGGCGCGTACTCGCCCGCGCTCACCGACTGGATCGTGATGACCGAGGAGTCGAGCATGTTCCTCACCGGTCCCGGCGTGGTCCGCGAGGCGCTCGGCGAGGTCGTGGACGCCGAGACGCTCGGCGGCTCCCGAGTGCACGCGAAGAACGGCGTCTGCCACTTCGTCGCGCCCGACGACCGCGACGCCGCGGCTCTGGCTCGCGAGCTGCTCGGCTACCTGCCCAGCCACCGCGACGATCCGGCGCCCCTCGTTCGGCGCCGTCCGCCCAGCGGCGCGGACCCCGAGGCGATCGTGCCGCTGGAGCAGCGCAAGTACTACGACGTGCGCGACGTGATCGGCTCGATCGTCGACGGCGGCGAACTGCTCGAGGTCTCGGCCCGCTGGGCGCGCAACCTGGTCACCGGGTTCGCCCGGCTCGACGGCCGCACCGTCGGCGTCATCGCCAACCAGCCGCGCTACATCGGCGGCGTGCTGGACGCGGCCAGCTCGGAGAAGGGGGCGCGGTTCGTCGCCAAGTGCGACGCGTTCGGGATCCCGCTGCTGGTTCTGGTCGACACGCCCGGGTACATGCCTGGTATGCGTCAGGAGTCAGCCGGCGTCATCCGCGCAGGCGCCTCGTTCGTGCACGCTTTCGCCGCAGGCGACGGTGCCGCGGATCACGGTCATCCTGCGCAAGGCGTTCGGCGGCGCCTTCATCACCATGAACTCCAAGGACCTCGGCGCCGACTACGTGTTCGCGTGGCCCCAGGCCGAGATCGGGATCATGGGTGCCAAGCCCGCGGTCGGCGTCATCCACCGCCGCCAGCTGGCCGCGGCCGATGACCCCGAGGCCGAGCGCGAGCGCCTGGCCGCGCACTACGCCGAGACGCAGCTGCGCCCCGAGGTGGCGGCGGCCCGCGGCTTCGTCGACGAGCTGATCGCTCCGATCGACACCCGCGCCCGGCTGGTGTGGGCCTACAACACGCTGGCGCCGCGCACGATGACCTCGATTACACACGGCGACGTGCTGCTCACCGGCGCCACCGGGTTCGTCGGCATGGAGCTGTTGGCGCGCTACCTGCAGCGGGGCGACCGCAACGTGGTCACGCTCGTCCGCGCCAGACGACCATGCCGCCGCCCAGGACCGCGTCGACGCCGTGCTGGAGAACCTGTTCGGCGAGCGAGGCCGGCTACTACAGCCCGCGCGTGGACGCGCTGGCCGCCGACATGACCGCGCCGGACCTCGGGCTCACCGAGGCCGAGCGCACCGAGTTGGCCGCAGCGGGTGACCAAGATCGTCCACAGCGCCGCCTCGGTGTCGTTCACGCTGCCGCTCGACGAGGCGCGGGCGATCAATCTCGAGGGCACCCGTCGGATGCTCGAGCTCGCCGAGCTGGCGCGCGAGCACGGCGGTCTTGAGTGCTACGCCCACATCTCGACCGCGTTCGTCGCCGGCGACCATGCGGGAGCCTTCGCCGAGTGCGACGCCGACGTCGGCCAGACGTTTCACAACTCCTACGAGCAGTCCAAGTTCGAGGCCGAGCAGCTCGTCCGCTCCCACGAGGGCCTGCCGTACACGATCCTGCGGCCCGAGCATCGTCGTCGGCGATCGCAACAACGGCTGGACCTCCGCCTTCAACGTCCTCTACTGGCCGCTGCGCGCGTTCGCCCGCGGCCTGTTCACCGCGGTGCCGGCGAGTCGCGTCGGCGCCTGTCGACGTCGTCTCGATCGACTACGTCGCCGACGCCGCCTACCAGCTGTGTGAGACGAGCTGCGGCAACAGGGCGACCTATCACCTCACCGCCGGGGAGCACGCCTCGACGATCGCCGAGCTCGCCGGCCTGGCCAGCCGCTACTTCCGCACGCCCGCTGCCCCGCGTGGTGACGCCCGCCGAGTTCGCCACCATGACCCTCGGTGCCGCCGAGCGCAAGGCGCTCGAAGCCGGCAGCGAGTACTTCCCGTACTTCTGCATGGAAGGCACGTTCGACGACCGCGAGACCCGCAAGCGGCTGGAGCCCGACGGCATCACCACCTCTCCGCTGCGTGACTACGTCGACCGGCTGCTGGACTTCGCCACCCGCGCCCGCTGGGGCAAGCGCCCGATCTCTCGGGTCGATGCCTTTGCCGACGGACGTGTACCCGCTTCCGCTCAGAGCCGCCTCCTAGCGCGGCCAGCTTCCGATCCAGAGACGCTGGAGCAAAGTAGGCCGGAGGGGTGGCCCCCCCACCCGGGGGGTCGTCCCCTTGCCGAGGTTGCACCGAGCGCTGGACCGACGGGATAGTGGACTGCATGGCCGCCCTCGCTGACGTCGCCCGCTTTCGCCCCGAGGACCCCGACGTCCTCGTCCAGGCCGCGCTGGCGTGCCCGGTCTGCCTGCGCGTCGAGGACGTGGAATTCCACGACAGCCTCGAGGGCTACGATCCGTCGGTCCAATGCCGCTGCCCCTCATGTCAGACACGGTGGCGTGTCTACCTGGCGCCCGACCAGGTGCTGCGGCTCGGGCTGATGCACGCGCACGCCGCGTAGCGCGCGACCATCGTGTCGGCCGGGGCGCGTGACGTGAGCCACGAGGTTGTCACCGACGGGTCGCGACGATCTCGGGATCGGGGCGCTCGAGCTGTTCGTCGAGGTGCTCTCTCAGTCAGATCCCGGAGCGACCGTCGACGGCTTCTACGACCACCTGTGCGAGGCGGTGTGCCGTCTGGCGCGGATGCGCCGCGCCGTCATCTTCCGCTACGACTCCGCCGACCGCCGCGTCCGGGCCGTGGGGGCTCACGCGATGGACATCGAGCCGTTCGCCGGCGCTCACGTGACCGTCGAGTCGGCCCCCATCGCCGCGCAGGCCATCCGCCAGGACGAGGTCGTCGAGGTCGTCGGAGATCTCAGCGGCCAGGTGCCCGAGGAGTTCGCGGCGCTCGTGTCCGAGCCGGCCCGGCTGGTCTGCGCGCCGATGGCCGCCTCCGACCGCGCGTTCGGGGTCATCCTCGCCGACCGCCTGATGCACGAGCCGCCGCTCGACGACGCCGACCGTCGCCTGCTGTGGACGCTGGGCAAGGCGGCGGCGCTGGCCTCGGTGGCGCGGATCGTGTCCACCCAGTTCGAGAAGGCCAGCCAGCTCGAGCAGCGCATCGACCTCGCCCGGGAGCTGCACGAGGGCGTCATCCAGCGCCTGTTCGGCGTCTCGATGGCGCTCGACGGCGACGGCGAGCTGCCCGAGTCGGCCCGCCGGCGCTGCGCCGAGGAGACCCAGGCGGCGCTGACCGACCTGCGGGCCACGCTTCAGCGTCCGCTGGGCCGCGCACCGCGCGCCACCCGGACCACTCTTGACGCCGAGGTGAGGCGACTCGCTGTCGCCCATCCCCACCTCGGGCTGTCGCTGGTCGACGGCGACCCACGCCGACGTGCCCCCCGCGCTTGAGTCGCTGGCCCAGTCGGTGCTCATCGAGGCGGTGCGCAACGCCGCCAAGCACGCCCAGCCCACCCACGTCGACGTGCGGGTGGGGCGGGCCAACGGGGCGTTCTGGATGGAGGTCGTCAACGACGGCACCACCGCGGGGCGCCGGCGACCCGGCATGGGCCTGCGCCTGGCGGCGCTCGAGGCGCTGCAGTCAAACGGCGTGATCGAGTTCGGCGAGCGCGAGCCCGGCATCTGGCAGGTGCGCCTGGTCGTCCCCGACGAGGACGATGGCTGACGAGGAGCGCAGCCCCGAGCGGCTGCGCGTGCTGGTCGTCGACGACCACGACGTCGTGCACTGGGGCTTTCGGCTCATGCTCACCCAGCAGTCATGGGTCGAGCGCTGCGTCTCGGCGCACACCGGCCCCGAGGCGCGTGACCATGACCAAGCGCTACCGGCCGCACGTGGCGCTCGTGGACCTGTTCATCGGCGAGGAGTCAGGCGCCGAGGTGTGCGAGCGCGTCCGCGAGGCCGAGCCCAGCACGCGCGTGCTGCTGTTCAGCGGCGCCGGCGAGATCTCTCCGCAGGCGGCGCGGGCAGCGGGCGCCTCGGGCTTTGCCTACAAGGACTGGCCGGCGCGCAAGATCGCCAGCGCGGTGCGGCTGGTCGGGATCGGCAAGACGGTGTTCGAGCACCAGGACCGCCAGGGTGCCCTGGGCCTGTCCGAGCGCGAGCGGGCGGTGCTCGACCTCATGGCGTCCGGCGCCACCAACCCCGAGATCGGCGAGTCGCTGCATCTCTCACGCCACACGGTCAAGGAGCACTCGAGCTCCCTGTACCGGAAGCTGGGGGTGCGCAACCGGACCGAGGCGGTCCAGCGCGCCCAGCGGCTGGGACTGCTGCGGTGATCGGGGCGGCTACCGTTGCTCAAATGAGCCCCGTCACGAGTCAGGGGAGGGCGAGCTGGACGCCGGCCTGAGCGAGATCGCCCGCTTCCTGGCGCAGCGTCCGCCGTTCGACGGCCTCGCCGCGGACGAGCTGGCGGAGGTCGCGGCGCAGGCGGCGATCGAGTTTCACCTGCGCGGCGCGGTGATCCTCGCCGAGGGCGGCGGTCCGCTCACGCACCTGCGCGTCATCCACTCCGGCGGGGTGGACATCATGCACGAGGGCCGGCTGCTGGATCTGCTCGGCCCCGGCGACGCCTTCGGCCACGCGGCGATGCTGTCGGGATTGCCCCCCGGGTTCGAGGCGCGGGCCGCGGAGGACACGCTCTGCTACCGGATCCCGGTGGAGGTGGCGCGGCCCCTGCTCGATCGCGCGCGGCGCAGCGAGCTGCGCTCGGGGCGGACCGACGTCAACTACCAGCCGGTGGTCAAGCTCATCCGCGCGGCGACGGTCACCTGCAAGCCCTCGGAGAACATCGGGTTCGTGGCCGAGCGCATGACCGCGGCCGGCGTGAGCGCCGCCGTGGTGGAGCTCGAGGGCGGGGGGTGGGGGATGCTCACCGACCGCGACCTGCGTGCGCGCGTGCTCGCGGTGGGCCGCTCGGGCGCGGTCCGGGTCGACGCGGCGATGACCGCCCCGGCCTACACCGTCAGCCCCGACCGCCTGGCCGGCGAGGTGCTCTACGAGATGCTCGAGCGCGGGATCCGGCACGCCCCGGTGGTCTCTGAGCGCGGCCGGCTCATCGGCATGCTCGAGGACGCCGATCTCTACGCCGCCCAGCCGCGGTCGTGGGTGCGCGCCCGGCGCAACATCGAGCGCTCCCGCAACCTCGATGCGCTGTCGGAGGCGGCGGCACAGCTGCCCGCGCTGATGCTCGACCTGCACCACTCGAGCGTCCCGGCGCTGGAGCTGGCGCCCGTCCTCTCCGCGCTCGTCGACGCGCTCACCCGACGCGCGATCGAGCTGGTGTCGGCCAATGGCGGCGGGGCCGGGCGCGGGGACCGTGTGGGTCTCGCTGGGCAGCCAGGCGCGGCGCGAGCTGACGCCGGCGTCCACGCGGCGCGGCGCGGTCATCCACGGCCACGAGTTGCCGCCCACCGGCGCGAGTGGCTGGCGGCCGTCGAGGCGGCGCTGACGCGCTGCGGGATCGTCGGGCCGCTGGTGGCCCGCGACGCGAAGGGCTGGGTGGCGCGCGCCGGCGACGACGAGCTGGCGCTGTCGGTGCTGGCCGACCGGCGAGTGCTGTGGGGCACGCCGGGCGAGCCGCTGCCGCTTGCCGCGGGTCCCGCCCGCGGCGCGCTGCTCGAGGCACTGGCGGCCCGCGCATTCGCGCCGGCCCTGCCGACGGGCTTTGACGCCGACGCGGTGCTGACCCGGGAGGGCCGCCAGGCGCGGCTCAACGTCCGCTCGGCGGCGATCGTGCCCATCGCGGCCATCGCCCGCTGGGCGGCGGCTGCCGCCGATGCCGGCGAGGGCTCGACCCCGGAGCGGCTGCGCGCCGCCGCCGACGCGGGCGTGCTGCGGGGCGAGCAGGCCCAGACGCTCACGGAGGCCTTCGAGCTCGCCCTGGAGCTGCGCATCGTGCACCAGCTCGACCAGATCGCCGCCGGCCAGACGCCCGATGACCTGCTCGACGCGGCAGCGATGAGCCCGCTGACGCGAGGACGGCTGCGCGACGTCTTCCGCGCCGTGGGCACGGTGGCCCGGGAGCTGCGTCCGGCGTGAGGCTCTCGCTCCGGCGCACCGAGGCGCGGAGCCGGTTCGGCCAGGTCGCGACGGTGGACCGCGACACCCCGTGGCGCACAGGCGGAGTGGTGCGCGATCGATCTCGAGCTGACCGGCCTGCACCGCTCCGACGAGATCATCGCCATCGGCGCGGTGCCGATCCGCGACGGGGCGCTGATCCTGGGCGAGGCGATGTACTCGCTGGCCCGGCCCGAGCACCCGCCCAAGCACGCCTCGGTCCTCGTCCACAAGCTGCGCTCCGTGGACCTGCGCGAGGCCCCGCCGCTCGACGACGCCATCGATCAGCTGCTGGAGACGATGACCGGGCGCGTGCCCGTGTTCCACACCGCGATGGTGGAGCGCGCCTTCCTGGGCAAGGAACTGCGCCGGCGCCGCCTGCGTCTGCCCGACGACGTGGACACCGAGGTGCTGGGCCGGCTGTGGCTGCGTCAGCGCGACGGCGCCACCCCCGGGGGCCTGCCGCTGTCACGACTGGCGGCAGGTGCTGGGCCAGCCCGGGGAGGACCCCCATCACGCGCTGGGCGACGCCCTGACCACGGCCAAGGCGTTCATCGCGCTGGCCAGCCACCTCGACGCGGAGTCGCCGCAGACGGTCGGCTCGCTGCAGGCGGCCGAGCGGGAGCTGGGGACCGGCGGGACGCGGCGGTTCGGACCCGGTTAGCGGCCGGGCCCGGCGGGACCGGGTTAGCGGCCGGGCCCGGCGGGCCCGGGCATGCCCGGCCTCGGTCAGGCGAAAGCAGGTGGAGGCCTGGAGCACGCGGTCGGCGGTGCGGGCGAGCTCGCAGAGCGAGACGCGTCACCTCCTGGGACTGCGCGCTGGTCTCCTGCGTGGCCGAGGACATCTCCTGCGCGGCGGCCGAGGACTGCTCGGCGACCGAGGCGATCTCGAGCGAGGTGTCGGCCATCCCGGCGACGCGCTCGGAGATGCCCGCGATCGCGTCGCCGATGTCGACGAAAGCCTGCTGGGCGCGCTCGGAGGTCTCGACGCCCTCGTCGGCGAGCATGGCGGCCTGCTTGACGAGGCCGACGACGCCGTCGATGCCCTGCTGGATCTCCTGGATGAGCTCGGCAATCGACGTGGCCGAGTCGCCCGACTGCTCGGCGAGGCGGCGGACCTCCTCGGCGACGACGGCGAAGCCTCGGCCATGGTCGCCCGCCCGCGCCGCCTCGATGGCGGCGTTGAGGGCGAGCAGGTTGGTCTGGTCGGCGATCCCGGTGATCGTGTCCAGGATCCCGCCGATCTGGTCCGACTTGCGGGCGAGCTCCTCGATGCCCGCCTGCGCCTCCTGGCCGGAGACGCGCACGCGCTGCATGGCGTCGTTGGTGGAGCCGGCGGCCTCGGCGCCGAGTTCGCCGAGCTCGAGGGCCCGGGCGGTGGCCGTCGGCGGCCTCGTCGGAGAGCTCGCGGCTGCGCTGGAGCATCGTTGCCTGCTGGTCGGCTCCGCGCGCCACCTCCGAGCTGGCCTCGGCGATGCCGTTCATGGCGTGGTTGGTCTGCTCGACGGTGTCGCGCACCTGGCTGAACACCTCGTGCATGCTCTGGCTGGAGTCGATGAACAGGTGCAGCGACTCCTTGACGGTCGCTTTCAGCTCGGGGCCGCGATCGGACAGGTCCTGCTTGCCGGCGCTGGGCTGGATCTCGCCGAGGTTGACCCCAAGCGTGGCGAAGGTGTCGAAATAGAACGCGTCGGTGATCGCCTGCTGGTCGAAGTTGAAGACGATCCGGATGGCGCGCTCGGCGGCCTCGACCAGGTCGCGGTCCACGCCGGGCTCGCGGCGGCGCCTCCAGCCCGTTGCCTTGGGCTCGGCGCCGGCGATCCGCGGGGGCGTGTTTCGCAGCGCGCGACCCACCGCGTCCAGGTACGTGGCGTAGGTCCCCAAGAACCACTTGAGCGGCAGGTTGATCTGGTTGTGCAGGACGCCCACCCGCAGCAGGCCCTCGAAGTAGTCGACGCCGAAGGGTCGCGCCTTGCCGGGCTCGGCGAAGATCGCGCGCCAGTGGCCCACCTGCGCGGCACGCCAGCCCTTGCGGAGCGCGGCGAGGGAGATGTCCTTGCCCGCCACGTGGGCGTTGAAGAACTCGGCGGCGGCGGGGAAGGCGAAGGTGTGCTCAGTGAGTTCGGCCGCGACCTCATCGGCCACCTCCTCGGCCCACGGGCGAAGCTTGCCCAGCAGCGTGATCACATCGGCATCCAGACCGATGAACCGGCGTCGCAGCGCCAAGTTCTCCGGCGTGATGTGGTACAGCGCGGCAAGGGACTCCATCCGTGTCCGACCCCTCTCTCGGTCCTCGTCACCGTGGGAAATGCGCCCCCACTGGTAGCAGTTAGGTTGCTTTGATCGGTCTTTGCTGGGGATCCTTGAGGTAAAAAGGCGCGGAACGAACACCGGTAGGGTTTCCCCTACATGAAGCGCGGACTCTTCATCGCCCCCTTTGACGAGCTCGTCGACCCGCGGGTCATGGCGGACGTCGCCGCGGCCGCCGAGGAGAAGGGATGGGACGGGCTCTTCGTGTGGGACCACATCGTCTACCGCGCTCCGGTGAGCGCGGTCGCCGACCCGTGGATCGTGCTGAGCGCGGTCGCCTGCGCTACTGAGACGATGCGTCTGGGGCCGCTGGTGACGCCGCCGGCGCGCCGTCGCATCCAGAAGCTCGCCCGGGAGACGGTGACGCTCGATCACCTCTCCGGCGGACGGCTCATCCTCGGGGTGGGGCTGGGCTCAGACAACAGCGGTGAGCTGGGTCCGTTCGGCGAGGAGCTTGACGCGCGCAAGCGGGCGCAGTTGTTCGACGACGGCCTGGAGCGGCTGGCCGCGATGTGGGGCGGCGAGTTTCAGCCGCCCCCGGTGCAGCAGCCGCGGATCCCGGTGTGGGCGGCGGCACGCTGGCCCAACCGCCGGCCGGTTCGCCGCGCCGTGCGCTGGGACGGGCTCTTCCCCATCGAGATGCCCGGTCCCGAGGCGCTGGCGGAGCTCGTTGCCGAGACCACGGAGGCCCGCGGCGGCGAGCCATTCGACATCGTCGCCGAGATCGATCCGGGCGACGACCCTCGCCCGTGGGAGCAGGCCGGGGCCACCTGGGTGCTCACGGGGTTCGGCCGCCAGCCCCGGTTGGCCGAGGTCCGCGAGACCGTCGCCGCCGGCCCCTGAGCCGCCGGAACCCCCGGCGCCAGGCGAACCCTGCAACTCCCGGCAAACCTGGTGCGCTCGCCCAAGTTTGCCGGCCTGTGCACGCACCGAGCCACCATCCCCGCGCTATGCGCCCTGATCCGGGGTCAGTAGAGCTGCAGGTAGCGCTCGAGCTCCCACGGGGTGATCTGCTCGTGAGCCGCCTGGACCTCGCGCCGCTTGCACTCGATGAAGTAGTCGACGTAGTCGCCGCCGCGGGTGGTGCCCAGCGCCTTGCGCAACGGCGCGTTCTTCTCCAGCTCGCGGGTGGCGTCGAGCAGGTTGGCGGGCAGGGTGTCGATTCCCGCCGCCTCGCGCTCCTCGGCCGACAGCTTGTAGAGGTTGGCGCCGTTGGGCTCCCCGGCGTCCAGGCCGCGGTCGATCCCGTCCATGCCGGCGGCGAGCATCGCCGTCGCCGCCAGGTAGGGGTTGCACGAGCCGTCCACGGTGCGGTCCTCGACACGCCCGCCGGCCGGGATGCGCAGCATCTGGGTGCGGTTGTTGTAGCCGTAGCTCACGTACGCCGGCGCCCAGGTGGCGCCGCTGGTGGGGGCGCCGACGACGAGGCGCTTGTAGGAGTTCACCGTCGGCGCCGTGACGGCGATGTAGGCCTTGGCGTTGGCCTTCAGGCCGCCGATGAAGTTGTAGCCCAGCTCGCTCAGCCCCAGGCCACGCGGGTCCTCTGACGGATCGCGGTCGAACACGTTCTCGTCGTCCTTCCACAGCGAGACGTGGAAGTGGCAGCCGTTGCCGGTGAGATGGGCGAACGGCTTGGGCATGAACGTGGCGATGAGACCGCGCTGCTGGGCCAGCGACTCGACCATGTAGCGGTAGAAGATCGCCCGGTCGCACGTGGTCAGCGCGTCGGCGAACTGGAAGTTCTGCTCGAACTGGCCGTTGGCGTCCTCGTGGTCGGTGGCGTAGTTGTCCCAGCCCAGATCGGTGACCGCGCGCGACACCTCGGAGACGAAGTCCAGGTTGCGCGTCAGCGCGCGCATGTCGTAACAGGGCTGGTCCAGCGTGTCGAGCGGGTCGGCGAGCTCGAGCGACCCGTCGGCGGCGCGGCGCAGCAGGAAGTACTCCAGCTCGGCGCCGATGCGCATCTCATAGCCCTGCTCGGCGGCGCGAGCCAGGGCGCGGCGCAGGATGGTGCGCGGGCAGTAGTCCCACTCCTCGCCCTCCACCGTCACGTTGCAGGCAAAGCGGGCAACGGTGGGTCGCCACGGCAGGATCGTCAGCGTGGTCGGGTCGGGCATGGCGATCATGTCGGGATCGTCGGGGCCCTGGCCGATGTCGCCGGCGGCGAACCCGGCGAAGCCGGCGCCCTCGGTGAGCAGGTCGTCGAGGTGGTGGGCGGGGACCAGCTTCGCGCTCGGCTTGCCGTGCATATCCACGAACTGCGCGAAGAGGAACTCGATGCCGTTGTCCTGGACGATCTTGCGAACGTCGTCTTCGTTACGGGGAGGATCGATCATTGCGCATTTCTATACGCGCGCTGCTGTGCTGCACAATGGTCCCGGGCACCGCGTTAGGGCGCCCGGGCATGTGCGCGCCGCACATAGCATGGACCGCATGGCACTCCCCGCAGAATCATCGAGCCCGATCGTCACAGAGCTCCGCGGCCTCCGTGAGGAGAACCGCACGCTGTACGGGGTCATCAAGCTCGTGTCCTCGTCGCTGGAGCTGGTGCCGATGCTCCAGGGCGTCGTGGACCTCGCCACCGAGGCCACCGGCTGCCACGCCTGCTTCATCTATCTCGTGGAGAGCCAGGAGCTCGTCATCCGCGCGGCCTCCCCGGTGTTCGCCGAGGCGGTCGGCCACGTCCGCTTCTCGGTCCACGAGGGTCTGACCGGCTGGGTCGCGCGCCATCGCCGGCCCGAGTTCATCCGCGACCGGGCGATGCAGGACCCGCGCATGAAGTACGTGCCCGCTGCTCGAGGAGCAGTCCTTTCAGTCGATGGCGGCGGTGCCGATCCTCTCGCGGGCGGGCGAGACGATCGGTGTCATCGTGCTGCACACCCGCGCCCCGCATGAGTTCGGCGAGGAGATCCCCAACCTGCTCACGCACATCGCCTCGCTCGTCTCGGGCGCGATCGAGAACGCCCAGCTCTACGACCGCGAGCGCCGCCGCGTCGACGCACTCACCGGGCTGTCCGAGCTGGCTCAGCAGGTGGCCGCCGCGCCAGACGCCGGCGAGCTGGGCGAGGTGCTGGTCCGCGGCACCGCGGCGCTGCTCGACGCCGACGCCTGCCAGCTGCTGCGCGTCGAGGCCGACGGGGAGACGGTGCTCCCGTTCGCCTCCCATCCCGAGACGCTGCCCGCGCCGGCGCTCACCAAGGTGGCCGAGGTGATGCTGGCCGGCCTGGAGAACCGCTCGGGGCCCGCCCGGCGCGCGGCGGGACGGGCGCTGTGGCCCTCCGAGCATCTGGCCGACGTGCTGGTGACGCCGCTGGCGGTGGGGTCAGACCGTGTCGGCGTGTTGTGCGTCGCCTCGGCGCAGGCGCGCACATTCGCCGACGAGGACGCCGAGATCTCGCGTGCCATCGCGCACCTGGCCGCGGTGGCGATCAAGCGCACCGAGCTCATCGAGGGGCTGACCAAGGCCAACACGATCAAGGACCTGTTCGAGGCCCTGGCCGCCGGCGCCACCACCTTCGCCGCCGCCAAGGCCGCCGAGGTCCGCTGCGACCTCACCGCCCCCTATCTCGTGCTGTCGGCGCAGCCCGCCGGCGCCCGGGCGCAGTCCACGGGCGCGTGGCGGGTCGCCGCGGAGGCGATGGGCCGCGGGCTGGCCGAGCTCGCGCCGCGTACGGCGATCGAGGCCGGTCCCGGGCCGGTGCGGGCGCTGCTCGCGTTCGGCGCGGCGCGCCAGGGGGCCGTCGAGGGACTCCTGCGCCAGACACGCGAGCTGGGCCAGGCCCACGGCGCGGTCATCGGTGTCTCCGAGCTGCGCGACACGCCCGACGAGGCTCCCGGCGCCTACCGCGAGGCCCGCGACGCGGCGACCATCGCCCATGCGCTCCTGCGCGACGGCGGTGCGATCGCCTACTCCCAGGTCGGGGCCTACCGCTACCTGGTCCAGATCGGGGCCGACGCGGCACCGCGCGACCGGATGCGGGCCGCCGTCGACCTGCTCATCGAGTACGACCGCCGCCGCCGCACCTCGCTGCTGGACACGCTCGAGCGCTACCTGTCCGAGCGCCGCAGCGTGATCGAGTCAGCCCGCGCGCTCTTCGTGCATCCCAACACGCTGCGCCAGCGCCTGGGTCGTATCGAGGAGCTCACCGGCCTGGACCTCAACGAGGACGACCTGCTCTCGCTGGAGCTGGCGATCAAGCTGGCGCGGCTGCACGGCCGCCCCGACGCGCCAGCCTGACCGAGCAGCCAAGTACACCTATAAGTTTACTTGTCGCGCGGGGGCGGGGCCGGGCTTACTCGTCGCGGACCAGATACACCGGCAGCTTGGCCTTGCGGGCCACGCGCTGGGGCTCCTGGGTCCACATCATGTTGCCGGTGACGCGGTTGCGGTCGGGGTCGGCGGCCATGACGATGGCCTCGCACCCCTCCTTCTTGGCCTCTTCCAAGATCTTCTTGGTGGCGTTGCGGGTGCCGAGCACGTGCCCGTCGGCCTTCAGGCCCTTGCGCTCCAGGCGCCGGATGGTCTTGGACACGATCTCGCGCTGCTCGGCCCACTCCTTCTTGCTCGGCAGCAGCCCGGGAGTTGGCATGCCAAAGCCGGTGCCGTGAATCCGGGCGATGGTGAACACGTGCACGCTCGCGCCGGCCTGCTTGGCCAGTTCGACGGCCTGGGCGACCGCCGCCGGCGGGATCGGCCGGCCCTCAGAGGCCAGCAGGATCCGCCGGAAGGCGGTCTGACCGGGCGTGGGCTCCGCCACCTGCGCGGTGGCGCTCAATCTCCGGCCCCCGCGACGCCTGCCTGGGACGGCGGCACCACCGCCGGCGCCTCACGCTTGTCCTCGACTCGCTTGCGGTACCAGTAGAGCGGCAGATAGAGCAGGAGCACGCCCCAGCCGATGAAGTAGAAGGGGAGCGTCGTGGTGCCGGCGGCGTTACAGGCGCACGAGGCGTAGATGGGGCCGCCGTAGAAGTAGATGATCGCGTACAGCAGCGCGATCGCGATCGCCACATACTTCATCCACTCGGGCAGCTTGAACGGCCGCCGGACGTTGGGGCGGTGCTTGCGCAGGAGGTAGTAGCCCACCAGGACCGGGATGAACGAGGCGAGGTAGCCGACGTTGGACATGCGTGTAGATCTGCACCGCGCCGCCGGCGAAGACCACGAGGATCGAGCACACGACGTTGAAGATCATCGCCCGGTCCGGGACCCCGGCGTGGTTGACCTTCTGGAAGAACCTGGGGAACTGCCCGTCCGTCGACATCTGATGCAGCGAGCGCGCCGTGCCCGTGATGGCGTTCAGCGCCGACAGGATGAGGGCGAGGATGAGCATGATCGCCACCAGCCAGTCCAGGAGGTTCGAGCCGGCGCCGGCGCCGAAGACCTTCGACGCGAAGGTGACGAACATCGTCTGCGGATCGACCAGCGCGGGGTTGCCCAGCGCCTGGTTGCCGATGACGATGATGAAGGCGACCGGGATCATCGTGTAGATGAACAGGCCGTACAGGCCCTCGAGGTTCATCGCGATCTTGGCGTCACGGTCGGGGTTCCGGGTCTCGCCGATGTAGCAGGCCGCCGCCTCCATGGCGATCACGTTCCAGGTGAGCAGGAAGCTGAACGCTATGTACAACGTGAGCCAGTTGTGGCCGAACAGGCTGGAGAAGAACCCGGTGCCGTTGGTGTGCTGGAAGTGGGTGAGCTGACCGAAGTCGACGACGGACGGGTTGAAGATCCAGGCGATGGCCAGGAAGGTGAGCGGGATCATGGACAGGATCGCCAGCGTGGTGGCGAAGTTCGCGCCGAAGCGCATCCCGCGAATCGCCGGAATGGCGAGGAGGATCAGCCCCACGACCGAGATGCCCAGCGTCCAGTAGCTGATCGGGGTACTGAACACCGTCAGCGACCCGCTGGTGAGCTTGAAGCGGTCCGCGATGTATAGCGACGCCAGGATCATGTTCAGCGGCGCCACCGGGAACCAGCCCAGCCAATACGCCCATGCGGTGAACCCGTTGACGTGCTCTGCGAACCGCGGCCACCTGTCCTTGTAGGCGGGATAGGCGTAGGAGGGCAATCCGCCCGAGCGGTCGGGCATCATTGCCGACAGCTCCGCCAGAAGGAGGCACACGAGATATCCGGTGATGGTGATGAACACGATCACGGGGACCGATGCAGCGCCGAGTTCCGTGACCATCACCGGCGCGATTCCGGTGACCAGGATCGTGCCCGCGAGGCCGATCACGAAGGCGCCCCACCAGTTGGTCGTCTTCGGGAGCCCCGCGCCCTCGTAGACGAGCTCGTCCTCCAAAGGTCCGGGCGTCGTCGTTTCGTCCGGCATGTGCCCTCCAGGTCCGCTGGTCGTTGCTGGGCTTACCCTGACATGTCGCCGTTGGCTCACAAGGCGAGATGCGAACACAATTGCGGCGTCTGACATGGACGACTTGGACACATTTCTGGCTGGACACCCGCCGTTCGACGCGTTGGCACCGGAGCAACTGCGCGAGCTGACCGCCCAGGCAACGATCCAGACCTACGAGCGGGGCGCCGTCCTGCTCGTCGAGGACGGGCCGCCGACCCCGGGGATGTGGGTGGTGCTGACCGGATCGATGGACGTCGTGCACTCGGGCGAGGTCATCCAGGTGCTCGAGCCCGGCGAGTGCTTCGGACACCCGTCGCTGCTGACCGGCATGGCCCCGGCCTTCACCGTGCGCGCGCGCGAGCTCTCGACGTGCGCCCTGTTCGCGCCCGACGCCGCCCGCCGGGTGCTGGCCACCGAGGCGGGCGTCGCGTACGTGGCCCGATCACTGCGCAAGCGCCTCACCCGCGCCGGGCACACCGTCCACGGCCTGCACGACGTGGGCACCACGCCCGTGTCAGCCATCATGCGCCCGCCCGTCTACGCCGAGCCCGAGGAGACGGCGCGTTCGGCGGCACAGCGCCTGGGGGAGGATCACCTCCATGCGCTGCTGGTGGTCATGCCCGATCAGACCATCGGCATCCTCACTGACGCCGACGTGCGCGCCGCGGTCGCCGACAGCCGGTTCTCCGCCGACGCGCCCGCCCATACGCTGGCGCGCGTCGCCGGCACCGACCGTGCCGGTCCGCCAGCTCGCCATCGAGGCGACGGTGGACATGCTCGCGGCGGGGGTGGAGCACATGGCGGTGCTCGACGGCGGACGGGTGTGCGGTGTGCTGTCGGCCGCGGATCTGCTCGGGCTGGACGCCAACAGCCCGATCGGACTGCGTCACAGGATCCTCGGGGCCGCAGACGCCGGCGTGCTCGCCCAGGCGGTCTCGCACCTCCCGCAGCTCTTCCTGGCGCTGTCGCGGGCGGGCGTCCCCTCCCGAGAGCTCGGCCGCGTGCTCAGCCTCGCCCAGGATGCCGTGGTGGCGCGGCTCATCGACTTCTCGATCCAGAGCCACGGGCCGGCCCCGCTGCCGTGGGCGTGGCTGGATATGGGCTCGGCCGCTCGCCGCGAGTTCACGTTGGCCTCAGACCAGGACAACGCGCTGGCCTATGCGCGGCCCGCGCCGGGAGGCGAGCTGACGCCCGAGGCGGCCGACAGCTACTTCGAGCAGCTCGGTCAGGATGTCAACGACGGTCTGGAGCGCTGCGGGATCGGCATCGACAACAACGGCGTCATGGCTCGAAACCGCCTGTGGCGCATGTCCAAGCCCGACTGGCTGCGGACCTTTGACGAGTGCCTGACCGAGCCCGACGAATCCCATCTGGTGCGGGCCACGGTCGCTTTCGACTTCCGGCCCGCCGCCGGCGGACTGCCCGTCGTGGCCGAGCTCACCGCGCGGATCCGCGCGGCGCGCGACTACCCCCAGTTCATGCGCCTCCTCGCCCGCTCGGCCGCCGGCTTTCCGGTCGCTCTCGGATTCCGGGGCCAGCTGTCCGCCGACGTCGACGGCCGTCTGGACCTCAAGAAGGGGGCGATCATCCCCGTCGTCAACCTCGTCCGCTACCAGGCCATCGCCGCCGGGGTGACGATCTCCCCGACGCTTGACCGGATCGAGGCGGTGGCCATGACGGGCGCGCTCGTGGAGGGTGAGGCGGAAGCGCTGTCAGAGGCGTTCATGGTGATCGCTCGGAGCGCGCTTCGAGCATCACGCGCAACTCATCGCCGACGGCCGCCCCGCCGACAATCACATCGACCCGGGCGCGCTGACTCCAATCGCCCGCGCCGAGCTGCGCGAGGCGCTCCAGTTGGTCAAGCGCGCTCAGAAGCGCTTAGCGATCTAAATCTGTAACGCAAACAACACGCGGGCGCCCTGACGAGGGCCGGGTGTGGCGCTCGCCGCCACATTTCCGGGCGAAAGTGTGCCCGGCAAGGCCATTGGAGCGCGTCAGGTCACGTTTTACGCTGCCTCGGCCATGTGCGGGATCGCGGGCCTCTACACCAAGACCGATGCGCTGCGATCGCAGCTGGGCGCCCACCTGGCCGCGATGCTCCTGCAGCTTTCTGACCGCGGACCTGACAGCGCCGGGGTCGCCTTCTACCGGGATCGCGCCCCCGACGGGTGGTGCAAGATCTCCGTGCACTCGCCGGGCGACGAGCCGGGCTGGGGCGACCTCGCCGACGCGCTGGCCATCCAGTTCGGCGACGCGTCGCTGACGGGGGTGCGGGCAACTCATGCCGTGTTCACCGTGGCGGCGCCCGCGGGCGACGTGGAGGCGTGGTTGCGCGCCACCCGTCCGGACCTCACCTTGATGAGCGCGGGCCAGACGATCGAGATCTACAAGGAGGCGGGCCCCCCCGGGGATTTCGTGCGCCGGTTCGAGCTCGCCGACATCGACGGCAGCCACGCGCTCGGCCACACCCGCATGGCCACCGAGAGCCGGGTGACGACGGAGCACTCGCACCCGTTCTCCACGGGCCTTGACCTGTGTCTGGTCCACAACGGCTCGCTGTCGAACCACAACCGCCTGCGTCGCGCCCTGCGCAAGGAGGGCATCCACTTCCAGACCGACAACGACTCCGAGGTCGCCGCCGGCTACCTGACCTGGCGCATGGCCCAGGGGGCGACGCTGGAGCAGGCGCTCGAGGGCTGCCTGGACGACCTCGACGGCTTCTACACCTTCGCCGTCGGCACCGCCGATGGCTTTGCGGTCCTGCGCGATCCGATCGCCTGCAAGCCGGCGGTCATGGCCGAGACCGACGAGTGGGTGGCGATGGCCTCCGAGTACCGTGCGATCGCGGTGTTGCCGGGCGCCGAGGACGCCGTCAGCTGGGAGCCGGTGCCGGGGCACGTGTACAGCTGGGGCACCGCGCTGGTGGCGTGATGGCCACGCCACAGACCACGCCGGAGACGGCGGCGCGCACCTTCGACCTGCGCTCAGACACGGTGCGCGAGCTCAACCAGGCTCTACATGGCCCTGACGCGCGCGGGCTCATCCGCGTGATCAATCCCGACGGCCGGCACGCCGTTGCCGTCGGCATCGACGCCGACTGCGAGGTCGAGATCGAGGGCCACGTCGGCTACTACTGCGCGGGCATGAACCAGCGCGCCACCGTCCGCGTGCGCGGCAACTGTGGCGTCGGGGTGGCCGAGAACATGATGTCGGGCAGGGTCATCGTGGAGGGGTCGGCCAGCCAGGCGGCGGGCGCGACGGCGCGCGGCGGCCTGCTCGTCATCCACGGCGACGCCTCGGCACGATGCGGCATCTCACTGAAGGGCGCGGACATCGTGGTGCGCGGCTCGGTCGGGCACATGAGCGCCTTCATGGCCCAGCGGGGCTGTCTGGTGGTGTGCGGCGACGCCGGCGAGGCGCTCGGCGACTCGCTGTACGAGGCGCGTCTCTACGTCCGCGGGACGGTCGCCGGGCTCGGTGCCGACTGCGTCGAGAAGGAGATGCGCGACGAGCACATCGCTCAGGTGCGCGCGCTGCTGGCGGCGGCCGACGTTGACGCCGACCCGTCGGAGTTCCGGCGCTATGGGTCTGCCCGCGGGCTCTACAACTTCCACGTCGACAACATCGGGGCCTACTAGCGATGAGCGCGACCACCAACGGAGGGTCATCCAACGGGGTGCACCGCGGCTGGCATCCGGGCCTGCGCGAGTCGGCCACGTTTGACCGGGACACCATCGCGGACATCCAGCGCGCCGCGCGCGAGGGCATCTACGACATCCGCGGGTTCGGCGCCAAGCGCCGCGTCCCGCACTTCGACGACCTGCTCTTCCTCGGCGCCAGCGTCTCGCGCTACCCGCTGGAGGGCTACCGCGAGCGCTGCGCCACCGACGTGACCATCGGGACCCGCTTCGCCTCAGAGCCGATCCATCTGGACATCCCCATCACCATCGCGGGAATGAGCTTCGGCGCGCTGTCGGGCCAGGCCAAGGAGGCGCTCGGCCGCGGGGCGAGCGAGGTCGGCACCTCGACCACCACCGGTGACGGCGGCATGACGCCCGAGGAGCGCGAGCACTCGACCAAGCTCGTCTACCAGCTGCTGCCCAGCCGCTACGGGATGAACCCCGACGACCTGCGCCGCGCCGACGCGATCGAGATCGTCGTCGGGCAGGGGGCCAAGCCGGGCGGCGGCGGGATGCTGTTGGGCCACAAGATCTCTGACCGCGTCGCCGAGATGCGCGACCTGCCCAAGGGCATCGACCAGCGCAGCGCCTGCCGGCACCCCGACTGGACCGGCCCTGACGACCTGGAGATCAAGATCCAGGAGCTGCGCGAGATCACCGACTGGCGCATCCCCATCTACATCAAGGTGGGCGCGTCACGCACCTACTACGACGTCGCGCTCGCGGTCAAGGCCGGTGCGGACGCGGTCGTGCTCGATGGCATGCAGGGCGGCACCGCGGCCACCCAGGAGGTGTTCATCGAGCACGTCGGGATCCCGATCCTGGCCGCCATCCCGCAGGCGGTGGAGTCGCTGATGGAGCTCGACATGCACCGCAAGGTTCAGCTCATCGTGTCAGGCGGGATCCGCACCGGTGCCGATGTGGCCAAGGCCCTGGCATTGGGCGCCGACGCCGTCTCGATCGGCGTGGCGGCGCTCATCGCGCTGGGCGACAACGCGCCCGAGCACGACGCCCAGTACGCCGAGCTCGGTTCGGCGGCCGGCTACTACGACGACTGGCAGGCCGGCCGCGACCCGGCCGGCATCTCCACCCAGGAGCCCGAGCTCGCCCAGCGGCTTGACCCGGTGGTGGGCGGGCGGCGGCTGGCCAACTATCTGCGGACGCTCACGCTCGAGACCCAGACGCTGGCCCGCGCCTGCGGCAAGTCCCACGTGCACAACCTCGAGCCCGAGGACCTCGTGGCGCTGACCATCGAGGCCTCCGCGATGGCCAAGGTGCCGCTGGCCGGGACCAACTGGATCCCGGGCCTCTCGCCGGTCACCTGATCTGCGCTGCTCGGGGTTCTCGCGGGTCACCTGATCCGCGGTGCTCGGGTCTCTGGCGGGTCACCTGATCCGCGGTGCCCCTCACGGGCCGGCCCGGCGGTGCGCACGAGGCGCACCGCCGCGCCCGCCGTTGCGCTTTATGGCTGAACGAAGACCGGGGTGGTGACGTTGAAGAACCGGTTCTGGCGCAGCTTGGCGGTGATGTTCCCGCCCGTGCCGAGCCAAATCCCGATGTCGTTGTCGAATATCCGGTTACGGGCGATCTTGATCGTCACGGGGACCGCTCCGAACACGAGGACGCCGACCGTTGTCGTCGGCGCATTCGGCCCCGGATCCGTATCGGGGGCGAGGTTGTTCTGACCGATCGTGTTGCCGATGACGTTGTTGCCGTTCAGATCCTCGAACGTACCCGGCATGATCGGATGGGCGTGAAGGGTCACGCCGCCCAGTCCGTTGCCGGCGATGTAGTTGTTGATCACGAGGTTGTCGTAGGAGGCGCTGCCGGCGGATGCGTTGGCGAAGATCACTCCGGCGCCCTCGCCCTTGACCCCGTTGCCGGTGATCACGTTGCGGGCGATGACGTTGCGGTAGTCGCCTGCCACCGACGGCTGGCGGTTGCCGTTGGCGTCGAGCGCGAACGGGTTGTGGCCCGGCACCGTGACGCCGCAGTCGAACAGGTTGTCCTTGATGATGTTGCGCGCGATCAGGTTGTCGTGCGTGGGCCCGAACTCGTCGGTGATCAGGACGCCACCGCTGTTGCCGCTGTCGAAGTTGCCAGACACGACGGAGTCATACACGCCCATGAGGTGGATGCCCTCGCCGCAGTCGCCCGGAACCGGACCGGCCGGATTGCACTGCGGATATGTCGAGTTGGGCGACTGAGCTCCGCCGGTGTCGTTGCCGGTCACGCGGTTGCCGGTGATCGAAACGTGGCTGATGGACCCGCCGGCCAGCGATCCGGTGGCCAGGACGCCTTCGCCGATCGCACCGGTGATGGTGAACCCGCTGACGCTCACCCAGTCCGACCTGATGGTGACGGCGGCGAGGCAGGGCGCGCTCCCGGGGCCGCCCGGACCGAGCTGGTCGCACATGATGGTGCTGGTGGGCGCGCCCTGGATGGTGGCGCCGTCACGGCCGATCAGCTTCAGGCGGCTGGGAGATGACGACGTCCTCGGTGTAGGTGCCGGGACAGACGAAGACCGTTGCACCGGGCGCCGCCGCGTCGACCGCGGACTGGATCGTCGAGAAGGTTGCGCTGTCACACGAGCGCCCTCTGTTGTCGGAGCTGCCCGACGGCGATACGAAGAGGGCGCCCCGTTGACGTCCGGCGCCGTGGTCTCCGCGGTGATGGCCTCGCGCGGACGCCTGGGCGACGCCGCATTGAGCGATCGTCACCCCCGCACAGACGATCAGCGCCGCAAGCAGACGGCTGCGGCCCAGAGACGGACGGCGGAACCCGGTCATGTTGCTCTCCTATCTGGAGTGAAACCCGGCTCAGGCACCGCTCCCTCACGGTGCTGAGTTGACTACCCCTGAAGTCCAACGCTAGCCCCGGGGCCAGCACGTGTCAAACACCATGAGCGCCGTGGTTACAACTGGAAAACTTGCACACCACCTTCGCTGGTGGGCGGGTTCTCTACACCTGCACTTCGCGGCCGTCTTCGCCCCAGATGGTGTGGAAGGTGCCCTCGCGGTCGACACGCTTGTAGGTGTGGGCGCCGAACAGGTCGCGCAGGCCCTGGATGAGGCTGGCGCGGGCCGCGGGCGCGGCGGTAGCCGTCGTAGTAGGCCAGCGAGGACGAGAAGGCCGGGGTGGGGATGCCCAGCTCGGCCGCCCGTGCCACCACGCGCCGCCACGGGTCCTGGGCGTCCTCCAGCGCGGACGCGAAGAACTCGGCGAGCATGAGGTTGGCCAGGCCCGGCTCGGCGTCGTAGGCCTCGCGGATGCGATCCAGGAAGCGGGCGCGGATGATGCAGCCGCCGCGCCAGATCGTCGCCATCGACGCCGAGGTCGATGTTCCAGCCCTCGGTGTCGGCGGCGGCCATCATCTGGGCGAAGCCCTGGGCGTAGGAGACGATCTTGGAGGCGTAGAGCGCGTGCTCGAGGTCGTCGGCGAGCGAGTCGTCGGCAGCGGGCCGCGGCGGAGGCCCCGCCAGGATGTCGGAGGCGTGAAGCGCGCTGGTCCTTCAGTGCGCTCAACGTCCGGGCGAACACCGCCTCGGTGATCCCGGTGAGCGGGACGCCGAGCTCCAGCGCGTCCTGCGCGGTCCAGCGGCCGGTGCCCTTCTGCTCGGCGGCGTCGAGGATGACGTCCACGAGCGGCTTGCCGGTGGCCTCGTCGGTCTTGGACAGGACGCGGGCGGAGATCTCGATCAGGAAGGACTCGAGCTCTGAGTCGTTCCACCTGCGGAAGCGATCGGCGATCCGCGGGACGTCCCAGCCGACGCCGTTGCGCAGCAGGTCGTAGCTCTCGGCGATGAGCTGCATGTCGGCGTACTCGATGCCGTTGTGGACCATCTTCACGTAGTGCCCGGCCCCGTCGGGGCCGACGTAGGTGCAGCACGGCGTGCCGTCGACCTGGGCCGCGATCGCCTCGAAGATCGGCTTGACCGACGCGTCGTAGGGCTCGCGGTCGCCACCGGGCATGATGCTCGGCCCGTTCAGCGCGCCCTCCTCGCCGCCGGAGACGCCCGACGCCGATGAAGTGGATCCCCTGCTCGGCGAGCTTGGCGTGCCGCCGCTGGGTGTCGCGGTACATGCGCGTTGCCGCCGTCGATCAGGACGTCGCCCTTGTCGAGGTGCGGCGCGATGTCGTCGATCACCGCGTCGGTGGCCGGGCCGGCCTGCACCATGCTCATCAGCACCCGGGGCGGGGCGAGCGCTTTCACCCATTGCTCGGTGCTCTCAAACCCCTCGATCGGGCCCTCGGAGCCGTGCTCCTGCACGAAGGTCGTCATGCGGCTCGTGGTGCGGTTGTGCACCGCCACCGGAATGTCGTGGTGGGCCACGTTGCGGGCGAGGTTGGCGCCCATCGTCGCCAGCCCGGTGAGTCCAAAGTGTCTGTCGTCGCTCATGCGGTGGAAGTTACTCTGCGCGCCCCCAGCAGCCCGGCGGCGGCCGAGCCGGCGAGCAGCATGACCACGCCATAGACCCCTGGGACGACGGCGGCCCGCGTGCCGAACGCCTGCGCCGCCAGCGCTGCGGCGACGGCGAAGTCGCGCATGGCGATCGCCAGCGCGCCCGGGACGGCGACGGGGGCCGGGGCTGCGCGCCGCCACAGCTCCGCCAGCACGGCGGTGACGGCGAGGAAGGCGCAGCTTGCCAGCAGCGCGCTCCCCAGCCCGTCGTGGCCGGCGGTCCCGCTCAGCGCCGCGTAGACGAGCGCGGCCACGGTGATCGCCGCCAGCCCCTCGCGCTCGGCGTCGGCGCCCGCAATGCCCGCGTGACCGGAGCGGCGCTGCGCACCGCCACGCCGGCCACCAGCGGAGCGATGACCACGACGCGAAGCGGCCGAGCAGGTGCGCGGTGCCGACGTGGCCGGCGTGGCCGGCGAGCACACCGAGCGCCACCGGGCCGAGCAGGGCGGACGACCACGAGCGAGCCGGCCACCGCGCCGAGCGCAACGGTGGCGTCGGCGCCGGCGAGGGTGACGAGGCCGACCGATCGCCACCTCCGAGCTCGCGCTCCCACCGCCAGCAGGCCGTCGCGGACTGACGGGTCAAATGCCCGGCCGATGGCCCAGGCCACGAGGGAGAAGATCAGACGGCGCGACCGAGAGGACGGCGATGGCGATGGCGTGCCGGCGCACGTCGTCGCGTAGTTCCGCGGCGGTGAACCCCAGGGCCGTGAGCAGGACGAGCAGTGCCAGCAGCACGTCGGAGTGGCGGGCGACCGCGGCGACGGGACCACGATGGCCAGAGCCGCGGCCGCCAGCGCCAGCGGGGTCAGTGCCCGCGGTGCGGCAGGCGAGCGCCTTCACGCCAAGGCCACGGAACCCGGGCAGTGGGTGGCTAGGGTGGAGGTCATGGACTACCGCACACTAGGCACCACTGGAGTCAAGGTCAGCCCCGCTCTGCCTCGGGGCGATGATGTTCGGCGACTGGGGCAACCCGACCACGACGACGGCATCCGCATCATCCACCGCGCGCTCGACGCGGGGATCAACTTCATCGACACCGCCGACGTCTACTCGCGCGGGAGTCCGAGGAGATCGTCGGCAAGGCGCTGGCCGGCGGCAAGCGCGACAACGTCGTGCTCGCCACCAAGGTGCACGGCACGATGGGCGACGATCCCAACGAGTTCGGCAACTCGCGCCGCTGGATCGTGCGCGAGGTCGAGAACTCGCTGCGGCGGCTGGGCACCGACTGGATCGACCTCTACCAGATCCACCGCCCCGAGGCCGACACCGACATCGACGAGACGCTCGGCGCGCTCACCGATCTCGTTCGCGCCGGCAAGGTCCGCTACATCGGCTCCTCCACCTTCCCCGCCTCGCAGATCGTCGAGGCTCAGTGGGTGGCCGAGCGCCGCGGCCGCGAGCGCTTCGTCTGCGAGCAGCCGCCGTACTCGATGCTCGTGCGCGGGATCGAGAACGACGTGCTGCCGACCACGCAGCGCTACGGGATGGGCGTGATCCCGTGGAGCCCGCTGGCCGGCGGGTGGCTGTCGGGTCGCTACCGGCTGGGCGAGGACACGCCGGAGTCGCGTCGCGCCGAGCGCATCCCCGGTCGCTATGACCTGTCGCTGCCCGAGAACCAGCGCAAGCTCGAGGCCGCCGACGCGCTGGCCCGGCTCGCCGAGGAGGCCGGGATCACCCTCATCGAGATGGCGCATCGCCTTCGTCATCCGCCATCCCGCGGTGACCGCGGCCATCATCGGCCCGCGCACCATGGAGCACCTCGAGTCCCAGCTCACCGCAGCTGACGTCGAGCTCTCAGACGAGGTGCTGGACCAGATCGACGCGATCGTCCCGCCGGGCGTGAACATCAACGCCGCCGACGGCGGCTGGCCCAACCCCGGGCTGGAGCCCGCCGCGCGGCGGCGTTAGGGCGGTCCCCCGCGGAAAAATAAGCCCGCATAGGGTGCATAACTCGAGGCACCCCCCTCAGTTGACCCTCCAGCTGTCGAGGATCGCGGCGATCTGAGTGCGGGCGGAGGCCGGGGCGGCGGGTCCGAGGTAGATCTCGGCCTGGAAGCCCCGGCCGCTCTCCCGGAAGGTGCGGCCGTCGCTGGGCGCGCACGGCTCCTTGATTGCCGAGCGGCCGATGCGGAAGCGCGTCGCGTGCGGCCTGAAGTACCGGAGATCGCGGTGGGTGATCCGCCGGTACTCCCACACGACCAGGAGCGCCCCGGTGCGCGGGAAGCCCACTACGTTCGGCATTCCGCACTCGCAGGAGTGGCGGCCCAGCCGGACGGGGAAGGTGGCAAGCGCCGCTGGGGCCGGCTCGGTGACGTAGCTGATGTGGCGCACCACGTGCCAGCCGTGCGGCATCACCACGCTCACCATGCCGTTGAGCGAGGTCCGCTGGTCACCGGCTCCGGCGGGCGCCGTCATCGCCGCAATGACGGCGAGGGCCAGAGCCGGGACCAGCAGGAGCCTGCGCACACTCCCTCTACGAGCCGCGCGGGGCGGGCGGTCCGCTCAGCGGCGCAGGTAATCGTGACCGCACGCAGCCATCCAACGCCTGCGCTCTGACTGGACCCAACACGACCCGTCGCCAAAGCCGGGGCCCCGGCGCCGGGCTCCGACGCGCCCACGCTGTCGTTCTTCAGCACCATCACCACGTTCGGGACAGCCGTGGATGTCACCGTGTCAGAGCTGGCCGTGGAGGCGTTCTTCCCCGCCGAGGGGCAGACCGCGATCCCGGAGATCGTCGAGACGGGCATCCGAGCAGATCTGAGAGCTCGGGGGCGGTGAAGCGCAACCGGCGCAACGACATCAACAGCTCGACCAGGCCAGCGTCGGTGCGGTTATGCAACCGTCGTGGGGCGCTTGAACGATCCAACAGACCCGCCAGGCCGGCTGACCGGTAGAGAGCGATCCTGCGCCACCACCGCGTCGACCATCCGACGTCTGGCTTTCAGACTGAGCGCGGCATTACCGCGCAGCTTCATCCGGGTTCTCCTTGGGACTGGGGCTTAGAGAACCACCAGCCTCCAAGGAGGCCCGGATGAACAACGTGCTCGGGAACTACAGCTAGCCGCGCAGCAGTGGTTCCTACGGCGACGCCCTCTTCACGTCCGGTTGTCACATGTCCATAGTTATCTATTTGAACGCAAACGTCGTAGCGACATCGTAGGAGGCGGTGCCGTTCGGCCCGGTCGGATCGTTTGGCACCCAAATGTCCTGCACAACCCCATTGCCGGGTCGGTCCTGAGTGGACTTGCAGTCCAGGGACCCGCCAATCCCCATGTCGAGTTGGTTATTGATCGAGGTAACGGACGTGTCCATGGGCACCTTCGAGACTTCGGCTGAGCCGCCGTTGTTGTCAGCTCCGTCCGCGTACTCGCAGAAGGCCTGATCCGCACCCGCGACCTCCTTGTAGATCAAGACCCTGGCGTAAACACGGGCTGAGCCGGTCGTGTCAGAGAGCACGGCAGCGGCGATCGAGACCTTGCAGGGTTGCTGTGCCTGTGAGCACGAGAAGCGGAAATCTCCTCCCGTCGTGGTACCGACCGGTGAGCCCATTGCCCCCGAGTAGGTCGCCCAGATCGCTCGCGGGGCCGTTCCTCGACTCACGAACACGTTCGCGACCGCGTACTCGCCGGCAGTCGAAACGCCGGCCGACGGAGGGGGAGGGGGGCCGGAGGGGCCAGCGGGACCAAGCGGGCCGGCCGGACCTGGAGGTCCCTGGGGACCGACGACAGCTGGAGCGCTCGGGACCGGGAACAGAGCGAGCTTCAGAGGCTTCTGGCCCTTGGCGCACGCGTTACGGAGGAGGATGTTGAGGTCGCCGCGGGTTTCGCGCCCTCCCGTCCTCTGGACACACACGGGGGTGAATGCGGGAGCTTTCTTCGGCGCGGCTTTCGCACTGGTCGTGCTCGCGTCTCCGCCCGTCACCAGCAACGTCACCCCCAGCAGCGTCGAAAGGCTCGCCGCCGCGACAAACACCCTGGGACTCGAACTTCTCATCGTCACTCCCTCCCTTGGTGCTCTCCGCTGAAGCCGAGCACCCACTTGGCACCGGTTCACCTGGAGCGCGGAGCGATGCGCGTTCAGCGTCGAAGCTCGGGTATGCCTCAGGCGGTTCGCGCCCCCGGATCCCGCCGAGATTGACGCGAACATCTTGTGGCCGTCAGCGACGGCTCACGTACTCGATGGTCACGAGTACAGTTACTGACTTCAAACCTTTGGCGAGCCTGCCTCTGGAGCGCTGATCTAGCATCACCCGATTAGGGTGACTCGGTGGTGCCTGGCAACACAACTGTCTCTTTGGTTCCCGCTTCCCTGTATGAACCGAGGACCCGTTGTCAGGTCCAGCGCTTGTGGTTGGTAAGTGTGCTGACACACCGAAGTGTGATCTTTCGGGTAGGTGAGCACCTGTCAAGCGCCCTAGCCATTTGTGGGGGGATACACCGCTTCGTCATTGCACAGCCGCCACCATCTCCGTCGACTGATTTTTGGGCCAGTCGCGCCCGGGTCAACTTCAGCGACTCCGTCGATGTGTAGTGCCGTGGCGAATCTGAGGAGGCTGGGGCCCTCGCGCGGCGCCAATGAGCCGCCGCTGCGCGAAATAAGCGCCGCTATGGCGCTTCAGATGACACACGTCCACCTTCGCGCAGGAACTCGGCCGTCACGGCGTCGGCGGGGAAGAACGCCTCCACCGACAGCTCTGACACCGTCACATCGACGGCGGTCCCGAACGTGGTGATGGTGCTGAAGAACGACAGCTGGGCGCGTCGGAGCCCGGCGCCGGGGCCAGTCGCAGGCCGACGGTGACCGCGGCGTCCACCGGGACCGACAGGCCCGTGGGGCCCGGGTAGCCGAGCATCTCCTCGTGCAGCTCGGCCAGCAGCGGGTCGCCGGTGAGCCGAGCCGCCCGGTCCAGTCGGTCGATGAGGTCGGCGCGGTACTCGCCGAGGTTGACGATCCGCGGGGCCACACCGTCGGGTGCAGCGCCAGCCGGATCGTGTTGACCGGCGGTACGAGCAGCTCCGGAGCGACGCCCTCCAGCATCGGGCCGAGCGCCTCGTTGGAGGCGACGAGGTTCCAGTAGCGGTCGACGGCGATCGCGGGATAGGGCTCGTGGGCGGCCAGGACACGGCTGACCGCGTCGCGGACCTCCCGCAGCGCGGGATCGTCGAAGTCCCGCGCCGAGTACTGCGGGGCGAACCCCGCGGCCAGCAGCAGCTCGTTGCGCTCGCGCAGCGGCACCTCGAGCCGCTCGGCGAGATGGAGCACCATCTCGGCGCTCGGCCGGGAGCGGCCGGTCTCGACGAAGCTGAGATGCCTCGTCGAGACCCCTGCCTCCAGCGCAAGCTCCATCTGGCTCATGCGCCGGCGCTGGCGCCAGTCGCGCAGCAGCGGCCCGATGCGCACGGTGCGATTCTCGGCGACGGTCACCATCACGAGCGTACCGGCGCCGGGATGAGCCGGGTCAGGGCGACGACGCCGGCGAGCGCGCACCGCCAGCGCGATCACGCTGACCTCGAACGCGTCCGCGAACCCGTGGGACACGGCGCCGTAGAACAGCACGCCGATCACCGCCACGCCGATCGCGTTGCCGACGTTCTGCATCGTCGCCAGCACGCCCGAGGTCGCGCCCGACGTGCTCGGGGCGGGGCCGCGGCCATGATCAGCGTCGCCAGCGGCGTGATGCCCAGGCCCATGCCGGCTCCGACCAGGATCAGCCCGGGGGCGAGCGCCAGCACCGAGCCGCCGACGCCGACCGTCGGCGACGCGTCAGCAGCAGCGCGTGACCGACGGCGAGCACGCCAGCGCGCCGACCGCCAGCACCCGCCGGCCGTGGCGCACGGTCAGCGCCGGGGCCCGCAGCGACGTGCACCAGGTAGGAGACGGCCAGGATCGTGAACACCAGCCCGGAGTGCAGCGCGCTCATGCCCCGGCCGTGCTGCAGGTACAGCGACAGCACGAGGAAGAACGACGCCTGCCCGCACCAGAACACCAGCTGCGCGGCCAGCCCGGCGGTGACCGCCCGCGAGCGCGAACAGCTCGGGCGGCAGCAGCGGCGTGCCGCCGCGCGAGCCGAGCCGGCGCTGCTGGAGCGCGAAGCGCCGAGCAGCACCGGCGCGGCGGCGAGCGACAGCCACGTCCACAGCGGCCAGCCATGCGCCCGGCCCTCGACCAGCGGCAGGACGATCGCGGTGAGGTCAGGGTGGCCAGGATGGTGCCGGTGAGGTCGAGCCGGCCCGGCCTCGCGCCCGGGACTCCGGGATGATCCGCGGCGCCGCGAGACGGCCGCCAGGCCGATCGGGATGTTGATGAGGAAGACGCTGCGCCAGCCCAGCCCGGCCGGGTTGGCCTGCGACGAGGATCGCCGCCGATGAGCTGGCCCGACGACCGCGGCAAAGCCCATACCATGCCGTAGGCGGCCAGCGCCTTGGCGCGGTCGGCGCCGTCGTAGAGGACGCCGATGATCGACAGCACGTTGGGCATCAGCAGCGCCGCGGCGGCAGCCCTGCAGCAGCCGGGCGACGACCAGCGCCTCGGGCGTGGGGGCGACCCCGCAGCCCGCGGAGGCCGAGCGTGAACAGGGCCAGCCCGGCGGCGAACACCGGACCCGGCGTCCGTACGGTCACCCAGCCGGGAGCCGGTGATGAGGAACACGGCGTTGGTGAGGCCGTAGCCGGCGACGACCCATTCGATCGCGCCGTTCGACGCATGCAGTCGCGCCTGCATCGACGGCAGCGCGACGTTGACGATGAAGAAGTCCAGCACGACCATGAAGGTGCCGGCGAGGATCACCGGCAGCGGCAGCCCAGCGGCTGCGAGTCTGGGAGAGAGCCGCCGGGGCGCGCGCCGGACGGGTGATATCGATTGAGTGCTCATGGCCGGCACGTTCCCAGCCGGCCGTCATCGCCGTCGATTACCCGCCGGGTAACGGCGCCCGGTTGCGTCCGAGCGCTGCGAGGCCGCTTGGAAAACTCTTCGATTTCCCGTACGGAATTCTCATCCTCGGCCGCCACAGTGGTATCCGGGCAGCTCAGACAGTGCCCGCCGAAGTGATCGAACGAGTGAACGGACGATCACCCATATCCCCGCCGCAGTTGGGCCGGCCCTCCCTCCCGAGGCCGGCCCAGCTGGCGTTTCCAGGCTCAGCTGAACGCGATCACGCTGCGGATCCCGTCCTGGCGCTCCATCAGCTCAAAGCCGTGGTTGACCTCGTCGAGCGTGATCGTGTGCGAGATGAACGGGTCGACGTCGATCTGGCCGTCGAGGTAGAGCTGCACGAGCTCGGGCACCTGGTCGCGTCCCTTGACGCCGCCGAACGAGGAGCCGCAGATCCGCCGGCCGGTGATCAGGAAGCGGGGGATGACGTCGAGCGTCTCGCCCCGGCCGGCGACGCCGGCGACCGTGCACAGGCCCCAGCCCATCCGGGCGGACTCGACCGCCTGGCGCATCACGGCGACCAGGCCGGTCGCCTCGAAGGTGTAGTCGGCGCCGAAGCCGCCGGTCTCATCGAGCACGCGCTGGACGGTGTTCTCGTCGCCGATCCAGGTGTCGGTGGCGCCCTGGCCCGTGGCCAGCGCCAGCCGCTCGTCGTGACAGGTCGACGCAGATGATCCGCTCGGCGCCCTGCAGCCGGCAGCCGGCCACGGCGCCGAGGCCGACCATCCCGGCGCCGAACACGACGCAGGTCGAGCCCGCCTTGACCTTGGCCGTGTTCATCGCCGCGCCGAGCCCGGTGGAGAGCCCGCAGGCGAACAGGCAGGCATGATCGGGCGCGGCGTCGGGCGAGACCTTGGCCAGCGCGATCTCGGGCATCACCGTGTACTCGGCGAACGTGCTGGTGCCCATGAAGTGGCGGATCGGCTCGCCGTCACGCGAGAGGCGGGTGGTGCCGTCGGGGAGGTAGCCCTGGTTCTGCTGCTCGCGGATGGCCAGGCAGAGGTTCGTGTCGGGGCTGAGGCAGTGCACGCACTCGCGGCACTGCGGCGAGAACAGGGTCACGACGAGATCGCCGGGGGAGACGCTCGAGACGCCGTCGCCGACCTTCTCGACGAACCCCGCGCCCTCGTGGCCGAGCACGGTCGGCGCGTAGCCGGAGGGGTCGACGCCCGAGGCCGTGTACATGTCGGTGTGGCAGACCCCGCAGGCGGCGAGCCGGACGAGCACCTCGCCCGCCTTGGGCTCGGCCAGGTCGAGCTCGGTGACCTCGAGCGGCTTGGCGAACTCCTCCAGCACGGCGGCACGGATCTTCACGGGGCTCTCCTCTCGGCGTGGTGGGTGAGAGCGAACCCTAATGGGCCTTCCGCGCCTAGGGGTCGGCGCCGCGGTGGGTGTCGAGCGCGTCGATCATCAGCTCGAGCATGCGCCGCCACTGCTCGGGCTCGAGCCGCTTGGCGGCGCGGGTGGCGGCGAACAGCAGCCGCAGGTCGAGCGGTCGTGGCGTCGGCGCGCAGGCGGCCCTCGGCGCGCGCCGTCGGCGAGCAGCCGCTCCTGGGCCTCGGTCGGCGCGGGCGATCGCCGCGATCACGTCGGGATGGTCGGCGACGAGCGCCGCGCGCCTCGCCGACGAAGTCGTCGGCGCGCCTGCGCGCTCGACGAGGCTGCGCAGCATCTCCGGTCAGCGCCGACCAGCGGTCGCCGGGCTGCGCGTCGGCCTCGTCGGCCGCGCTCGGCGATCTGGTCCATGCGCCGGACGACCAGCGCCGCGTAGCAGCTCGTGCTTGGACGGGATACAGGCGGTAGACGCTGGCCACGCCGGCGCCGGCGGCGTCGGCGACGTCGCTCATCGGCGCGTCGAGCCCGTCGCGCGGCGAACACCTCGGCGGCGGCGACGAGCAGCCGTTCGCGCTTGGCCGCCGGCGTCGAGTTCGAGTCCAGTCGCGCACGCGACCGGAGGTGGCCTCCGGCTGCGTGAGCCGGAATGCATCATTCCGCTAGAGTACTCGTGGCGTGTCGACCGGCGGCCATCGCGCATCACCGCGTCCATCCGAACGCTGATCCTGGCGCGTCACTGTCGCTCGGCCGGCATGCGCGTACGCGATGCTGAGCTCCGCGGTGATCCCGGCGCTGCCCGCGATCCAGCACGCCTGCACACCACCGAGAACGGGCGTGACGTGGCTGCTGACCGGCTATCTGCTGTCGGCGTCGGTGGCGACCTCGATCCTCGGCCGTCTCGGCGACATGTACGGCAAGGAGAAGCTGCTGCTGCGTGACGTTGGTCATCCTCGCCGTCGGGACCGTCGTCTCGGCGCTGTCGACGTCGCTGACCGCCGATGATCGTCGGGCGCGTGATCCAGGGCGCCGGCGGCGGGATCTTCCCGCTCGCGTTCGGGATCGTCCGCGACGAGTTCCCGCGCGAGCGGGTCGCCGGGCAGCATCGGGATGCTGTCCTCGATCCTCGGCGTCGGCGGCGGGATCGGGATCGTGCTCGGCGGGCTGATCGTCGAGCACCTGAACTACCACTGGCTGTTCTGGATCCCGCTGATCGTCATCCTGGCCGCCGCCGATCTGCACCTGGCGGTTCGTTCCCGAGTCGCCGATCCGCGTGCCCGGCAAGGTCAACTGGCTCGCGGCGGCGCTGATGTCCGTCGGCTTCTGCTGCGTCCTGATCGCGATCTCCGAGACGACGGTCTGGGGCTGGGGCTCGCCCAAGACGCATCGGGCTGCTGCGGTCGGCCTGGCTCGCTGCCGCCGCGTGGGTCGTGGTCGAGGTCGCACAGCGACGAGCCGCTGATCGACATGGCGATGATGCGCATCCGCGGCGTCTGGACGACCAACCTGGTCGCGTTCCTGCTCGGCGCGGGCATGTACGCGGCGTTCCTCGTCTTCCCGCAGTTCGCGCAACTGCCGACGAGCACCGGCTTCGGCTTCGGCGCCTCGGTCGTCGTCGCCGGCCTGTACCTGCTGCCGGCGGCGCTCGGCATGAGCCTGCTCGGGCCCGTCGCCGGCCGCGTCGCCCGCCGCTTCGGCTCCAAGGCTCGCGGTGATCGTCGGCGCGGCGATCACCGCGCTGGCGTTCGTCTTGCTCGCGGTCGCAGCACGGCCATCCGTACGACATGCTGATCAGCGCGGCGCTGATGGGCGTCGGGATCGGGCTGGCGTTCGCCGCGCTCGGCAACCTCGATCGTCCAGGCGGTGCCGCCGAGCCAGACGGGCGTGGCCAGCGGCATGAACACGGTCATGCGGACCCTCGGGCGGCGCGCTCGGCGGCCAGATCGTGGCCACCTTCATCGCCAACAACGTCGGCCGACGGGCTGCCCGACGGTGACCGGGTTCACGGCTGCTCGTTCGCGCTCGAGGCGGCGTTCCTGGCCGTGGCCGTGCATCGCCGGACTGCTCGTGCCGGACGCTCGTCGCCGGCTCGGCGACGAGCACCGGCACCGAGCTGGCGCGAGCCGAGGCGGTGCGGCGAGCCCGAGCTGGCCGCGGCGCGCACGGAAGCCGCCTGACGCGTGGCGCCGCCGCCCGCTCGACGCTCGCTCGAGGCACGCGGCTCACGATCCCCGCGGCGACAACTACAAGTGGATCGCGCTGTCCAACTGCACGCTCGGGGTGCTGCTGGCGACGCTCGACGCGTCGATCACGCTGATCGCGATGCCCGACATCTTCCGCGGGATCAACCTCGACCCGCTGGTGCCGGCCAACAGCTTCTACCTGCTGTGGATGATCCTCGGCTTCCTCGTCGTCTCCAGCGTGCTGATCGTCAGCCTCGGCCGGCTGGGCGACATGTACGGCCGGGTGAGGATCTACAACCTCGGGCTTCGTCATCTACACCGTGGCGTCGCTGATTCTGACCGTCGACTGGCTGACCGGCGCGCGACGGCGCGCTGTTCCTGATCGTCTTCCGGATCGTCCAGGGGGTCGGCGCCGCCTGCCTGCTGGCCAACTCGGCCGCGATCATCACCGACGCGTTCCCGGCCAACCAGCGCGGGATGGCGCTCGGCATCAACAACATCGTCGGCGTCTCGGGCATGTTCGTCGGGCTGGTCCTCGGCGGCCTGCTGGCCCCGATCAGCTGGCGGCTGGTGTTCCTCATCTCGGTCCCGGTCGGGCTGTTCGGGACGGTCTGGGCGTACCTGAAGCTCCAGGAGCTCTCCACGCCCACGGCGCGCGCGCGATCGACTGGCCGGGCAACATCACGCTTCGCGCTCGGGCTGATCCTGATCATGGTCGCCGTCACCTACGGGATCCGCCCGTACGGCAGCTCGGCCACCGGCTGGGGGAGCCCGCGCGTGCTGATCCTGCTCGGCTCCGGCGTGCTCTCGCTGGTCGATCTTCGCGATGATCGAGCGGCGGGTCGAGGACCCGATGTTCCGCCTGCCGCTGTTCAAGATCCGCGCGTTCACGTTCGGGACGCTGTCGACGTTCCTCGTCGGCGGTCGCCCGCGGCGGCCTGATGTTCATGCTGATCATCTGGCTGCAGGGGATCTGGCTGCCCCAGCACGGCTACGACTTCACCGAGACGCCGCTGTGGGCGGGCATCTACATCCTGCCGCTGACGATCGGGATGCTGCTGGCGGGCCCGACGTCCGGCTACCTGTCTGACCGCTTCGGCGCGCGGGGGTTCGCGACCGGCGGGATGCTCGGCGCCGCGGTGAGCTTCGTGCTGCTCGCGCTGCTCCCCACCGACTTCCCCTATCCGCTGTTCGCGGTGCTGCCTGTTCCTCAACGGCGTCTCGATGGGGATGTTCGCCTCGCCCAACCGCGCCGCGGTGATGAACAGCCTGCCGCCGGCGACCGCGGCGCCGGCGGCGGGATGAACCAGACCTTCCAGAACTCCGCCCAGGTGCTGTCGATCGGCATCTTCTTCACGCTGATGATCATCGGGCTCTCGGCGACGCTGCCCCACACGATGTCAGCGGGCCTCCAGGCCCACGGCGTCCCCGCGGCGACCGCGCACCACGTGGCCCAACTGCCGCCGGTCTCGATCCTGTTCGCGGCCTTCCTCGGCTACAACCCGATCCAGCACCTGCGTCGGCAGCCACGTCCTCGCCCAGCTCACCGCCCACCAGCACGCGCTGCTGGTCGGGCCGTTCGTTCTTCCCCCAGCTGATCTCGCGCGCCGTTCCGCAACGGGCTGCACGAGGCGTTCGCGTTCGCCATCATCGCCTGCCTGGTCGCCGCGGCCGCCTCGTGGTTCCGGGGTGGCAGGGACGCGCCGACGCCCAGAGCCGGCGGTGGACCCCACCCGCGAGCGGCGACGCGCGCACTCGCGGCGAGAAGCACGCCGAGACGACCGTCGCCCGCTGACCGCCTGGGTCAGAGGCCCTGGTTCAGCGCCATCACCAGCAGCACGACCGCGACGATCGCGGCCAGCACGACGACCACCAGGTTGGCGGCCAGCACCATGCGCAGGGTGCGTCGCGGGTTGCGCGCCGCGTTTGGGTCTGCGGCGGCGGCCTTCGGGCCGGGTGTCGGATCGGCGGCTGGGGGCGGATGGCGTCGCGGGCTCGGGAGGAGCCTCGCCGGTGACGGTCTCGGCGAGTGCGTCGGTGACAAAGCGGTTGAGGCTCACCTGCCTCTGCTCGGCGGCCTGGGCGAGTTGCTGATGCAGATCGCCGGACATGCGCACCAGGAAACGGCCGCTGTATCCCGCGGCGGACTTGGCGGCCAGCTTGGCGCTTCCGCCGGCCTTGGCGGTGCGCGCTCGCGGGCTTGTTCTGGGCCATGGCCGCAGGTGATACCACCGTTTCGGGGGTGATATCAGCCGCCGTTACGGGGGTTTCGCTCTCGGCGAGCTCGGCGCGGAGCTTGGTGAGGGCCCCCGCGAGCAGGCGCGACACGTGGGCCTGGGAGATGCCGACCTCGCGCGCGATCTCCCGCTCGGTCTTGTCGGCGTGAAAGCGCAGGAGCACGATCCGGCGTTCGCGGTCGTCCAGGACGTGCATCGGCGCGGTGAGCAGGAGACGGTCCTCGCTGTCGGCGTAGGGCTCGGCGGCGGTCGCGCCCTCCTCGGTGGCGGGGAGGCTGACCGGCTCGCGCGCCTGCTCGGCGGCGAGGGCGCGCTGCACCTGCTGGGTGTCGGCGTCGACCGCGTCGGCCAGCTCACTCAATGTCGGCGCGCGTCCCAGACGTGCGGCGAGTTCTGACTGCCGGGTGCGGAGCCGCTTGCCCAGGCGCTGCAGCTCGCGCGGGATCCGCACCGACCCCGAGCGGTCGCGCAGATGGTGGCGCAGCTCGCCCTCGATGGTCGGTTCGGCGAAGGTCGAAAACGACACGCCGCGGCGCACATCGAAGCGGTCCGCGGCCTTGACCAGGCCCACGGCGGCGACCTGCACGAGGTCGTCGAGCTCCACGCCACGACCGGCGTAGCGCCGCGCCACTGACTTGGCCAGCGGCAGATGCGACTCGATCATGCTCTCGCGATCCGCGGGCGCGAGAGACCGGTGCCTTGACGTCACCCTTCCACCTCAGCCCGTTCCCCCTGGGCAGTATCAGCGCGATGGTACCAAGGGCCATCTGAGCCCCTGCATGGATCAGACCAGACCGCTCGGGGGATCTTAAGGGTGTGGGGATCTGCATAAAGCTCAACATCCCTCGGGGCTCGTCGTAGACGATGGCAGGCCGGGGGCGGCACATTCGAGGGGCACTCTGGACCGCGACCACGATCCTGATCGCGGCGGTCGCAATGACCCTGCCGCAGCGCGCGCACGCCGGCGAGTGGCCGGTCACGCCCGGCGCGCTGGCCCAGGCGGGCCTGGCGGCTGCTCAGAACGCCGTCGATGCCGCCACCGCGGCCGTGAACGCCGCCCAGCCGGCGGTCGTCACAGGGCCGGCGGTCACCGTGCCCGCCATCACGGGAGTGGCCCCGGCCGTCACTCCCGCGGCCTCCCCGAGGGCCGCCGCGGCGCCCGCGGCTGCGCCTGCTCCGACCGCCTCGCGCCCCCCGGCGGTCAGTGAGCGCGCAGCCGCGCGAGTGCCGCGGCAATCTGCCCCGCAGGCTGCCCCGGCGCGCGCCGCCGACCCGCCCCTGCCGGTCGCGGCGTCGGCGGCGCACGCGGGGGCGGTCGCGGTGCCACGTGTCCCGGCAGTCTCCGTGCCGGCGGTCTCCGTGCCCGCGGTCGCCATGCCCGCGGTCGCCATCCCGACGGTCTCAATGCCGTCCGTCTCGATGCCGTCCGTCTCGGTGCCGCAGGTGTCCGTCCCGCCCGTGCCGTCGCTGACAGTCGGGCCCGGGATGCAGATACCCGCCATCGCGATCCCCTGGTCGGCCGACTGGGCATCCGTCTTCGCGTCCTCCGCGCCGGTCGACGCCGCGCCCGGTCCGTTGCTCGGGGGACTGGCGTCGACGGGGTGGCCGCTCGATGTGGCGGCGGCCCCGCTGTCCGCAACGCTGCCGCCACGGCTGGGCACGTCCCCGGCGGCCGCTGCGTTGACCCTCGTCGGGGCGCTGCCGCGCCACCGGCATGCGAGCTCGGGGACCGGTCACGGCCGGCGCGCGCGCGTCCACTCCGCGGCCCGCTCGAGGGCGGGCGATCTCGGCCAGCGGGCCGTTGCGGCGGAATCGTGGTCGGCCCCTGCGGCTGGCGCGACCCACCGGCCGCTCGTGGTCCGCGTGCCGGCGCCGCCGGTGCCGCGGCTGCGCGACGACGGGGCGGGGTCCCCGCGGCCCGCGCACCCGGCCAGTGAGTCGAGCAACCCGACGCCGCCGCTCACCGCGCCGATGCCGGGCGGAGGAGCCGCAGCCGCGGCGAGCGCCGGCGGGGCCGGGGGCGCGGCCGTGATGCTCACGGCGGCCGCTCTGATCTTGATCTTCTTGTTGTCGACCCGCATGTCGCTGGACCTGTCGGCGTGGCGGTCCACGCTGCTGTCCCTGCGGCTCGAACGCCCGGGATAGCTCTCACTGTCGGGCTAACCACGGCGGCCGCATCGGGGGCTAACCGAGCTGTCGCCGGGCCGTCCAGCTCCTGCTGCGACGGCCACGATTCACGTGCATCTGGCCGGGCAGGTCCCGGCGGGGCACAGATTCCACGACAGGAGAGAAACGATGCGATCAAAAATGATCGCTCTGGTTGTCACCCTCATTGCGATGGCCGTGCCGGCCAGCGCGATGGCGGGAGGCAGTCCGGGCGCGGGAGGGGGTGCCGCCGGCGTCGGTCAGGCGCAACTGGCCTCCCAGCTCGCGGCGACTCTGCAGAAAGCGGCCTCACAGGCACAGGCCGGGCAGAACGCCGTCAACACCAACGCTCCGGTCAATACGGCCGGTGGCAACGTGGCCGGTGGTGCCAACAACGCCGCTCAGAACGCCGCCAACGGCGCGATCAGCGGTGCGGGCAACAACGCCGGCACCACGCAGAACAACAACCAGAACCAGGTGGCCGGGTCCAGCTGCAGCGTTGGCTGCGGCGGTGCGGGCCAGGCCCAGAGTTCGAGCCAGGCAGCGGCGACGCTGCAGGCGGCGCTGTCTGCCGCCAACGCCAACCAGAACGCCGTCAACGCCAACGCCCCGGTCAATACGGCCGGTGGCAACGTGGCCGGCGGCGCCAACAACGCCGCGCAGAACGCCACCAACGGCGCCAAGAGCGGTGCTGGCAACAACGCCTACACCGGCCAGGGCAACAACCAGAACCAAGTTGCCGGGTCCAGCTGCAGCGTTGGCTGCGGCGGTGCGGGCCAGGCGCAGCAGTCCGACCAGAAGGCGGCAACGCTGCAGGCGGCGAAGTCAGCCGCTGACGCCAACCAGAACACGGTCAACGCCAACGTTCCGGTGAACATCGCCGGCGGCACCATCGTCGGTGGCGCCAACAACGCCGCTCAGAACGCCAACAATGGCGCGGCGAGCGGTGCGGGCAACAACGCCGGCACCAATCAGGGCAACAACCAGAACCAGGTGGCCGGGTCCAGCTGCAGCGTTGGCTGCGGCGGTGCCGGTCAGGCGCAGGACAGCCAGCAGGGCTCGCTCACGGGTCAGCTGGCCGCTTCCGCCGCGAACGCCGGTCAGAACGCGGTGAACGCCAACGTTCCGGTCAACGTCGCTGGTGGCAACATCCTGGGTGGCGCCAACAACGCCGCGCAGAACGCCAACAACGGCGCGATCAGCGGTGCGGGCAACAACGCCGGCACCAATCAGGGCAACAACCAGAACCAGGTGGCCGGGTCCAGCTGCAGCGTTGGCTGCGGCGGCGCCGGTCAGGCGCAGCAGTCCGACCAGGCGTCGGCAACGCTGCAGGCGGCTCTGTCATTCGCCAACGCCAACCAGAACGCGGTCAACGCCAACGTTCCGGTCAACGTCGCTGGTGGCAACATCCTGGGTGGCGCCAACAACGCCGCGCAGAACGCCAACAACGGTGCGGCGAGCGGTGCGGGCAACAACGCCTTCACCAATCAGGGCAGCAACCAGAACCAGGTGGCCGGGTCCAGCTGCAGCGTTGGCTGCGGCGGCGCCGGTCAGGCCCAGTTCAGCCAGCAGGCCTCGCTCACGGCGCAGCTCGCTGCGTCGGCGGCGAACGCCTGGCAGAACGCGGTCAACGCCAACGCCCCGGTGAACATCGCGGGCGGCAACATCCTGGGTGGCGCCAACAACGCCGCGCAGAACGCCTTCAACGGCGGGCTGAGCGGTGCCGGCAACAACGCCGGAACCAACCAGATGGGAGGCCAGGCCCAACACGCCTGACGCCTCGTGGGGGCGGTCCGGCCGGTCAAGCCTGAACCGGCCGGACGCCCTTGATGCTTCGGAACCCCCGGCAGACCGCGGCCGGGGGGTTCCGGTAACCAAATCCAGCGGATGCACCTCGTCAAGCACGGAAAGCAACTCGTCATCACGATCACAGCGGTCGCGCTGCTGGCCGGAGCCGCCGGAGCGCGAGCCGATGGGCCGCGCTCGCCGGGAAGTGGCGGCGCGAGCCTGACTGGGTTGACGCCGTCGGTTCGGGTGCCCGCGGTCCAAGCGGGGACGCCGGGCGTGCCGAGCACGCCGACGGTCCCGGCGGTATCACCGGTGCCGGTATCAGTGGCGCCCACCCCTCCGGCCTCTATACCCGTGCCCGCAGCAGTGCCCGTCCCGACGCCCGAGGCGCCGGTGGGGCCCGCCGCGACGCCGCCAACGGACCCGACCGGGGCCTCCGCCACGCCTCCAACGGCTCCAGCGGCACCGATATCACCCGTATCAGCACCGATATCACCGTCAGATCCGGTCCCAGCGGCCGATCCCGACCCGCCGGCCACGCCCGAGGCGCCGCCGGCGAGCTCACCGCCACCAGCGGCAGCGAACACGACCACGCAGACAATCACCCAAGTCCAGGTCTCGACGTGCGTGTCGCATTGCAGCGGGGACACCCAGATCCAGCAGGCGTCCCAGGACAACACGACGGTGCAGGGTGTCGGCCCGCCGGTGCCAAGCGACGGTGGCAGCGGGCTGGCGCCGGGGCCACCCGCGCACCACCGCAGCTCGACCGCGAACGGCGGCGGTTCGGCAGGTAACCGCGGCGGCACGAGCGGCGACGGCTCCACGCTCAGCGCGGCGCCGCAGCCCGGGGTGACCCAGGTGCAGGTGGGGTGCGTCGAGCACTGCTACGGCAAGACCACGCTCGATCACTCGGGTCTCACCCTGGCGCAGATCGAGGAGCTCCTGGGTCAGCTGCAGGCGCCCTCATCGCCCATCGCGACCCCGGCTGCGGGGGGCGAGCAGAACGGCACCCAGCAGTCCGCCGCCCAGTCTGAGACCGGCCAGGGCAACCAGTCGCAGGTCGCGACGCAGAGCAACGCCACCGTCCAGGTTGCGCCCGCACAGGGCGGGGACGGCGACGGCGCGGCCCCGGCGACAGACGCCGCGCCGGTCGCGGTCAACCAGACCGCCCAGGGCGTCGTGCAGCTGCAGGTCGGGTGCATCTTCTACTGCTCGGGCACCCAGCAGACCCAGGCCGCCCAGCAGTCCACCACGACCGTGCAGTCGGTCAACAGCGGTGGGGCGGGGGCGGCCAACACGGTGTCGCAGGGCGTCTGGCAGGTGCAGGTCGGGTGCGTGGCCTGGTGCTACAACGCCGTCGAGACCCAGACCGCCGGCGCGTCGGACTCCACGGAGGTCGCGGTCGCCCCGCCTCCGGGCGCGCCCGCGCAGGCGTCAGGCGACGCTGCCCCGCCGTCCGGGCCCGGGCCGGGGCCGGGGCCCGCGCAGAGTCCGACGGTGCCCGGCGGTGCGCGCTCGCGCCCGAGCGGCGGCGCGCCGCTCGAGGTCCCCGGCTCCGGGGTCGGCGGGGGCTCGCACGACCCGCCGTCTGACGCCCGGCGCGTCACTGCCGAGGCGGTGTCCGTGTCCGTGTCCGCGCTGGCGCAGGTGGGAGGCGGCGAGGCGCTCGCTTCGGTCGCCACCTCCCGGACGGTGCAGACCGAGGTGCCGCGGCGGCCCCGCCACGGTGGCGGTCTTCGGGGAGTGGCGGCACCGGCGCACCCCGCGCCGCCGGCGATCGCGGGGCCGGGCGCCATCGCGGCGACGTCGACCGCGCTGCCCACCCTCGATCTCACCCTGGCGCTCGCCGGTGTCCTGGTGCTGGTGGCCATCGGATTTGCTGCACGGAGCTGGAGCGAAGTGGGATAATTGAGCGGCGGGGCGCACAAGCTCCCGCCTACGCAAGACTGGCGGGTGCTCATCCGTTGGTCCCAAGAGGAAAGAGCAACAACGTGCGGAGGGGAACGCGCGACGTGCACGCTCAGCATCGCTCGTTGCCATGAGTCATGGCGCGATGGTTCGTATCTAGCCTGGCGGCGGTCGTCGCGGCATCCGCCGCGGTGATGACCACGCAGGCGTACGCGGCGGCCCCGAGCCCGCAGCGGGCCCCTGCCAGCACATCGGCGCCGTCACCCGATCCCGCGCCCTCGGCGCAGTCGCACTCGCAGACGACCACGTCGCCGGTCACGCACGTGTCGCCTGCCTCGCCCAGCCGCCCGCCCGCCGTGACGCCGTCACGGCAGCCGGCGGTGAGTACGGCGGCGCCGAGCGTCTCGGTGGCGCCGCATCGCGCTCGCCGCGTGGTGGCGGCCAAGGTCGTGCACCATCGTGCCCACCAAGAGCGCACGCGGCACCGCCAGGCTGCGGCGGCGCGTCATCGCCCGGCGCCGGTGCATCACTCCAGGCCGGCTTCGCACCCGGCCGCGGCGGTGGTCCCCGCACACGTCGCCCCGCGGGCGGCGGCGAATCACAACAACGGAGTGGCGCTGCTCGTCGGCGCGCTTGTGTTGCTGGTGCTCGTCGCGGCCAGCCTGGGGTTGCTGCGGGTGGCGCGCCGGTTGGGGCGCGAGATCATGGGGTCGGCGGCGTGAGGGCGCGGTGCCGGTGGCGTCGCATGCATGCGCTGGCGCGTGTGTTTGCCGTGCGCTGCGGCTGCGAGCGCGCAGGACACGATTGACCGTCAACTGTGCGGTCGCGGGCCAGCACGGCGAGCCTGCGATGCAGTCTGGCGCGTGGTACACGAGCCCGGTGACCGTGTCATGGCAGTCGACCCGGTGCCGTCGCTCGCACCGACGGGGTGCCTCGCTCAGAGCGTGTACAACGGACCGATCAGGCCGTCGACGCTGTCCTGCTCGGTCTACGTGGGCGCCGAGCGGCACTCGCGTCGATCAGCTTCCCACTCCACGTCGAGATTTCGACCCCGACCGCGACTGCCACCCCAGACCGCCCACCCGACGCCAACGGCTGGTACAACCACCCGGTCACGATCACCCTGGCGGGCAGCGCCTTCTCCGGGATCGCCGCGTGCACCCCCGCCCAGGCCTACGGCGGCCCGCCCACGGCCTCGACCGCGCTCGGCGGGACCTGCACGGACAATGCGGGAAAGACCTCGAGCGCCAGCTTCCCCTTCCGCTACGACGCGACTCCGCCCGCGCTGAGCGTTGCGTCGCAGCCCGCGGACGGCTCGGTCGACTTGAGCTGGCGCGCGAGCGCGGGCCCGGCGCCCCTGCAGTGGGTCCAGGTGTCCCGCGACCCTGGCGTCGCCGGGGCGGCGGCCGGGGTCGTGTACCAGGGCGCCGGCACGTCCTACCAGGACAAACGGGTGCGCAACGGCACGAGGTACACGTACACGATCACCGCGATGGATCAGGCCGGCAACGTGACGCAGCGGACGGCGTCGGCGAAGCCGGGCATGCGGCTGCTGGCCCCCGCGCCCGGATCGCGCCTCGCTGCCCCACCGGCGCTCAGCTGGACCGCCATCCCGAAGGCCTCCTACTACAACGTCCAGCTGTTCAAGGGCGGCACCAAGATCCTCAGCGCGTGGCCCACCAAGGCGAGCTTCAAGCTGGCGCGCAGCTGGAAGTTCGGCGGCAAGCGCCATCGCCTGGCCCGCGGCCGCTACCACTGGTACGTGTGGCCCGGCTATGGGCCGCAGCGCGCCAACAAGTACGGCAAGCCCGTCGGGCACGCCACGTTCGTGATCAAATGACCTCCAAGCTGGCTAGCCAGCCAGTACGATGGGCGGCGGTCCATCAGCCCGTCAGGAGGAGCAGGTGACATCAACTCGTCGTGACCTCGACCAGGCACTGCAAGGCGATCTCGACCAGGTGCTGGTCACCGAGCGTGAGCTGTGGATCGACGGTCCGCCGCACCCGCTCTTCGCCCGGCTGCGCAACGAATGCCCCGTGCACTGGACCTCGCGCATCGCCGAGTACCCCAATGAGCCCGGCTACTGGTCGGTCACCCGGCCGGAGGACATCCACACCGTCAGCCGCGACTGGAGGACCTTCTCCTCCGAGGTGGGGGGCGTGACCGCGATCACCGACGGTTTCCCGCTCGAGCTGATGCAGGCGATGTTCATCGGCATGGACCCGCCCAAGCACGACCGGCTCAAGATGCTCTTCCAGGCGGGCTTCACGCCCAAGCGGATCGCTGCGCACGAGGACGCCATCCGCGAGATCACCGTGCGCGTGCTCGACCGGCTCGAGGGACGCGACAGCTGCGACCTGGTGGCCGACGTCGCCCAGCCCGATCGTGTCGCGCGTGATCGGGAGCTTCATGGGCGTCCCCGAGGAGGACGACGCCATCTGGGCCAAGCTCCTGAACGTTTCGCTGGCCGCCGGTGATCCGGATCTCGCCCCCGAGGGGATGCAGAGCATCATGGCCAACGAGATCCCTGAGATCTTCCGCCGCTGCACGGAGCTCATCGCCGCCCGGCGCGAGACGCCCACCGACGACCTCACCTCGGTCCTCGTTCATGCCGAGATCGACGGCCAGAAGCTGGAGGAGCACGAGATCGTCATGGGCTTCTTCCTGCTCATGGCCGCGGGCAACGACAGCACCAAGGCCACGTACTGCAGCGGGATGAAGGCGCTCATGGAGCACCCCGCGGAGCGCCAAGCGCTGCTCGACGATCCGTCGCTCATCCCCAGCGCCGTCGAGGAGTCGCTGCGCATGTTCCCCGCCTTCGCTCACTTCCGGCGCACCGCCACCTGCGACACCGAGATCGCGGGTCAGCCGGTCCGCGAGGGCGACAAGGTGGTCATGTGGTACGTGTCCTCCAACCGCGACTCATCGCGCTACGAGGATCCCGACCACTTCGATGTGCGGCGCAATCCCGAGCACCAGGCCTTCGGCGCCGGCGGCCGGCACTTCTGCCTCGGCACCGCACTGGCCCGCCTCGAGCTGCGGATCATGTTGGAGGAGACGCTGGCCCGCTATCCGGAGATGGAGCGCGCCGGGTCCACCACGTTCGTCGAGTCAGGCTTCATCAACCAGCTCAAGACGCTGCCGGTCACGCTCGGCCCGCGCCGGCGGCTGTAGCCCCAGCCGCCAGAGCCAGTCGGCCAGGAGCGCGCGACCGCGGCGTCCTCGTCGGCGCGGATCACGTGCATAACGGCGTTGATCAGCGCCAGGTGCGTGAACGCCTGCGGGAAGTTGCCCAGGTGCCGGCCGGTCTGCGGGTCGATCTCCTCGGCGTAGAGGCCGAGCGGGCTGGCGTAGCCCAGCAGCCGCTCGCACAGGGAGCGCGCGCGGTCAAGCTCGCCGATCTCGCACAGCGCCGAGACCAGCCAGAACGAGCAGATGAGGAACGTGCCCTCCTTGCCCTCGAGGCCGTCGTCGGTCTCCTCGGTGCGGTAGCGCAGGACCAGCCCGTCCTCGGTGAGCTCGTCGGCGATGGCGATCACCGTGGCGCGGATCCGCTCGTCGTCGGGCGGCAGGAAGCGCATGAGCGGCAGCAGCAGCAGCGCGGCGTCGAGCGCCTCGGTGTCGTAGTGCTGGACGAACACGCCGCGCTCGTCGACGCCGTTGGTCGCAGGATGTCGGCCTTGATCTCGTCGGCGGCCTCGCGCCAGCGCCGGGCCCGGGTCGAAGTCCTCGCGCAACTCGGCCAGGCGGGCGCCGCGATCGCAGGCGACCCAGCAGAACACCTTCGATGAGGTGAAGTGCTTGGGCTCTCCGCGCACCTCCCAGATGCCGCGGTCGGGCTCGCGCCAGTTCTCGATCGCCTGCTCGACCTGGCGCTGGAGGATCCGCCACACCCGGTCGTCCAGCGAGTCGCGGCTGCGGGTGTGCAGGTACACGGAGTCCAGCAGCGCGCCCCAGACGTCGTGCTGGCGCTGCTCGTAGGCGGCGTTGCCGATCCGCACCGGCTGCGCGCGCTCGTAGCCCTCGAGGTGATCCAGCGATGTACTCGTCGAGCTGGCGCTCACCGTCGAGCCCGTACATGACCTGGAGCTTCTCCTCTCCGGCGGCCACGTCGGCGATGAAGTAGAAGAAGTCGTTGGCCTCCCACTCGAAGCCCAGCGACAGCAGCGCCCACAGCATGAACGTCGAGTCGCGGATCCAGCTGTAGCGGTAATCCCAGTTGCGCTCGCCCTGCGGGGTCTCGGGCAGCGAGGTGGTGGCCGCGGCGAGCAGGGCGCCGCTGGGCGCGTAGGTGAGCCCCTTGAGCGTCAGCGCCGAGCGCTGCAGGAAGGTCCGCCACGGGTGGTCGGGGAAGTTGCCGCGGTCCAGCCAGTGCTGCCAGTGGTGGGCGGTCCACACCAGCCGGTCGTAGGCCTCGTCGATGTTCTTCGGCGGCGCGTGCTCTGACCACGACAGCGCGCAGTAGACGGTCTCGCCCTCCTTCATGAGGTGGCGGGCGGTCGCCCGGCTGCCCTCGAAGCCCAGTCGCAGATCGGTGGTGAGCGTCAGCTCGACGCTCCCGTCCGGCTGCGCGCGACGCCCTCGTGGTAGCTGTCGCCCGTGTACTCCCATTTGGCCGGCTCGCGGCCGTAGTCGAACTTCGGCTCGCAGTCGAGCAGGAGCTGGACCTCGCCGTTGACGCAGCGCACGGTGCGCAGCAGGACGTGGTCGGCGTCGTAGTCGGTGGGGGCGCGGCGGTGCGTGTGCGAGCGGTCGTGCTCGTGGTGCCAGTTGCCGATGAGGAGCACGTCGCGGACGATGATCCAGCCCGAGCCGGTGCCCCAGCTGGTCTCGAGCACCATCGTGCCCGGCAGGTAGCGACGGGCGGCCGGGACCGTCGCGCCGTCAGGGCCGAGGCGGAAATGGCCGGCGTCGCGGTCGAGGATCGCGCCGAAGATGCTGGGCGAGTCGACGCGGGGCAGGCACATCCACTCGATCGCGCCCGACGGCGCCACCAGCGCCACCGTCTCGCAGTCCGAGAGGAAGGCGTACTCGGCGATCGGCGGAAAGGCGCTGCTGCCCGTGTTGGGAGCGTACTCGCGGTCACGCGCAGGCGAGGACGGCGCCGGGGTCGGCGCCGGCCTGCTGTGCAGCTGCGGGCTGTTGGCTTCCTCGCGCAAGGTCGGCAGTATCAAGATTTACCCGCAAAACGCCAAGCTTGGTCGCCCGCTGTCACGGGAACTGCCGCTTTGCGGCGGTTTTGTCAGCCTCCGAGGCCGCCCAGGTAGATGAACGGGTTGAACGGGCGGTGCTCGTACACGACCCGCCGGTTCTGCTCCACCAGCACCTCGCTGCCCTCCGGAGCCTCGCTGCGCAGCCGCTCGGCCAGGGCCTGCGCGCTGTCTTCGTCGGTGGCGCCGATCAGCAGATAGCTCCAGCGGTGCACGTGCGCGATGTTCTCGCGGTCCAGGCGATGCGACAGCTCGGAGGCGTCGTGGCGCGACCGGCACTGGACGCGGACCTCGAAATCCGGATAGCCCTGCTCGGCGGACTCCTCGCGCTCGTCCTCGACGCGCTCCTCGCGCTCCTCGGCGGCGTCGGCGGCGGTGGCGGGTTGCGGCTCGTCGGGGCTCTCCCACTCCTCGGAGACCGGGTGCCACTGGGCGATCTGGGTCGTGATCGTCTTCTCCTGCTCCTTGGCGAGTCGCTGCACCAGATCCGCGACGCGCTCGGCCTGAGCGCGCGAGCCGGCGTAGGCGAAGACCATGGGCCCGTCGACGGAGAGGACGACGCGGTCATGAAAGGCCGCGTCGAGGTCGTGCTCGAGCTCGTCGGCATTGAGCTGGTCGGCGAGCCACCGGGCCACCCCTTCGTCGTGGATATCGATGCGCACGCGCCAGTCGTCGTTCATGGCCGGACACAGTAGACGACGAACGGCCGCGCCTGGAAGCTGCGGACAGCAACCGACCGGAATGCCGACTCCGCCTGCGTAGGATGAGGGGAGATCATGAGTTCAGGCAATCGAGGTTTTGCGGCATCACACGGCGCCGGCGGCAGCGGCTTCATGCGCTCGACCCGCGGGTCGCAGCAAGAAGACGCCGGAGCTGATGGACCCCACGCGCGAGCGCGACCGGACGCGGATCCTCGCGCTGTTCAAGCCCTATCGCATGCGTCTCACCGTCGTGCTCGTGATGATCGTCATCGCCGCCGGGGTGAGCATGCTCAGCCCGTTCCTGCTGCGCAGGCGCGCTCGACGTGGGGCTCTTCCAGCACGACAACGCGGTGCTGACCGCGACGGTGCTGGGGATGATCGGCGTCGCGATCTTCACCAACGCCACCAGCGTCTGGCAGACCTACCTGTCCAACGTCGTCGGCCAGCGGGTGATGCACGACCTGCGCGCCGCGGTCTACCGCCACCTGCAGCGGATGTCGCTGGCCTTCTTCACCCGCACCCGCACCGGCGAGGTCCAGTCGCGGATCGCCAACGACATCGGCGGCCTGGACAGCGTCGTCACCACGACCGCCACCACGATCGCCTCCAACGTGACGACCGTGATCGCCGCGCTGGTGGCGATGTGCATCCTCAACTGGCGTCTGGCGCTGCTCTCGCTGATCTTCGTGCCGCCGTCGCGTGTGGGTGACCCGCCGCGTCGGCAAGATCCGCCGCCGGATCACCACCGAGCAGCAGAAGCGCCTGGCCGACATGTCGGCGCTCGTGGCCGAGTCGCTGTCGGTCTCCGGGATCATGCTCGGCAAGACGATGGGGCGCGGCGAGGACCTGGCCGAGCGCTTCACCGGCGAGTCCAAGGGCATCGCCGACCTCGAGGTCCGCAGCCGGATGGCCGGCCGCTGGATGATGGCCACGATCCAGTTCATCTTCGCCGTCCAGCCGGCGATCATCTACTGGCTGGCGGGGCAGACGTTCGTCGGCAGCTCGATCTCGATCGGGACCGTGGTGGCGTTCACCACGCTGCAGACGCGGCTGCTGTTCCCGATCCATTCGCTGCTCGGCATCCAGGCCGACCTCGAGTCCTCGATGGCGCTGTTCGACCGCATCTTCGAGTACCTGGACCTGCCGATCGACATCGTCGAGGCCTCAGATCCGGTGACGCTGCGCCCCGAGGAGGTGCTCGGCGAGGTCCGCTTCGAGGACGTGTCGTTCCGCTACGACGTGCCCGGGACCGAAGCTCGGAGGAGTGGACCCTGCGCCACATCGACCTCGTCGTGCCCGCGGGAACGCGGACCGCGATCGTCGGCGAGACCGGCGCGGGCAAGACGACGCTCGGCTACCTGGTGGCGCGGCTGTACGAGCCCCAGGAGGGCCGGGTGACGATCGACGGCGTCGACATCCGCGACGTGTCGCTGGCCTCGCTGGCGGCCACCGTCGGCGTCGTCTCCCAGGAGACCTACCTCTTCCACGCCAGCGTCCGCGAGAACCTGCGCTTCGCCCGGCCCGACGCCACCGACGAGGAGATCGAGGACGCGGCGCGCACCGCCCGCATCCACGACCTGGTGGCCTCGCTGCCCGACGGCTACGACACCGTCGTCGGCGAGCGCGGCTACCGCTTCTCCGGCGGCGAGAAGCAGCGCATGGCGATCGCCCGCACGGTGCTGCGCAACCCGCCGGTGCTGGTGCTCGACGAGGCGACCAGCTCGCTGGACACGCGGACCGAGTACGCGGTCCAGGCCGAGCTCGAACGGCTGTCGGAGGGCCGCACGACGATCACCATCGCCCACCGGCTGTCGACCGTGCGCGACGCCGACCAGATCGTCGTTCTCGACGGCGGGCACATCGTCGAGCGCGGCACCCACGAAGAGCTGATGGAGCGCGGCGGCGCCTACGCGGCGCTGGTCGCGCGCGATGTGGCCGACCACCCGGACCTCCCGGATCCCGGGAAGGCAACCGGGCCTCGGGCGTCTTAACCAGTAAGGGTTACGGGACCCCCGCGCACGAGCGCGCGCCCGATGCGGCCGCTGGCGCTTTGGCGTGCTCGTTTTACAGATAGGAGTCGACGTGACCGACACATCCGCCCGGTCCTCGCATACCGATCACGCCTCGCGCGTGACCAATCGCCGGCGTTTCATCGCCGGTGCCGGCCTCACCGTTCTCGGTGCCGGCTCGCTGGCCGCCGCGCCGGCGGCCTTCGGCGCCGGCGACCTGTCCACGGGCGACGCCGCGATCCTGCGCTTCCTGGCGGCCGCCGAGATCCTGGAGACCGACCTGTGGCAGCAGTACAACGAGCTGTGCGGGATCCAGGACCACGAGGTGCCCCACGGCACCGGCAACAAGGCGTTCACCGAGGCGCTGAGCAAACTCGACTCCGACATGGCTCAGTACGTCCACGACAACACCGACGACGAGTTCACCCACTTCACGTTCATCAACGCCTACCTGAAGTCGCGCGGGGCCCAGCCGGTCAACCTGGATCAGTTCCGCACGCTGCCCGGCAGCACCGCCACCGGCGCGGCCAAGCTCAAGCGACTCACCAACCTGATGGAGCTCACGTCGACACCAGCTGGTGGACGCGGTACCGCTCGCGCCACAAGAACCCCGACCTCGGCGCCACCTTCCCGCCGGCCGTGCCCGGGCTGGCCAAGGGCCGGTTGCCGGCGATCCCCCGCACCGACGCGGACCTCAAGCCGGCCAAGCACCTGCAGGCGATCGCCAACACGGCCGGGTTCCACTTCGCCACGATCGAGCAGGGCGGCACCAGCCTGTACCCGTCGCTGGCCCAGCGGGTCAGCGATCCCGAGGTGCTGCGGGTCGTGCTGAGCATCGGGCCGACCGAGACGATGCACTTCCAGACCTGGATCGACAAGGCCGGCAACGCTCCGCCGGTCAAGGACCCGACCAACGGGCTCGTGTTCCCGGACCTCAACAAGCAGCCGTTCGGCGGCACGAACTTCCAGACCAACCTGATCATGCCCGAGCCGACCACGAGCTTGCTGGGCCGCAAGTTCCCGCCGGTGCTCGATCATCCGGCCCACCGAGACCAAGGGCATCGCGATGGGCGTGGCCAAGTTCCTGACCGCGATGGGCCTGTTCCGCGGCCAGTCGCCGGCGTTCTTCACCGCGATGACGACGCTGGCCAAGCAGGCTGACGCCGCGACGCGCTAGCGCGCCACGGCGTACATCGGACGGGGCGGCGGCCGCTCCCGCCGCCCCGTTCAGCGCAGCAGCCCGCGTGAGATGACGAGCCGCTGGATGTCCGAGGTGCCCTCCTCGATCTCCTCGAGCTTGGCGTCGCGCATCCACTTCTCCACCGGGTACTCGCGGCTGTAGCCCCAGCCGCCGAGCGTCTGCACGGCGGCCCACGTGCACCACATCGCCGTCTCGGAGGCGTGCAGCTTGGCCATCGCCGCCTCGGTGGTGGCACGCTCGCCGCGGTCGACCATCTGCGCCGCGCGCCAGGTGAGCAGCCGGCTGGCGTCGACGCGCAGGGCCATGTCGGCCAGGCGGAAGGCGACCGCCTGGTGCTGGCCGATCGGCTTGCCGAACTGCTCGCGCTCCTTGGCGTAGTGCGGTGGCGTACTCGAGCGCCGCGCGGGCCAGCCCGGTGGCGGACGCCGCCAGCGTGACCCGCGAGCGGTCGAAGGTGTGCATCAGCCCGGTGAAGCCGGTGCCCTCGTCGCCGAGGCGCCGGTCCTCTGACACGAACACGTCATCGAGGAACAGCTCGCAGTTGGGGATCGCCCGCTGGCCCATCTTGCGCATCGTCGGTCCGCAGCGAAAGCCCGCGTCGCCGTCCTCGACGCAGGAAGGCGGTGATCCCGCGGTGGCCGCTGCCCGGCTCCACGGTGGCGAACACCACGTAGAAGCGCGACACCCCGCCGTTGGAGATCCACGCCTTCTGGCCGCTGAGGCACGTAGCCGCCGTCGACGCGCCGGGCCCGGGTGCGGATCGAGGCGGCGTCCGAGCCGCTCTGGGGCTCGGTGATCGCCAGCGCGGTGAACGGCGGGTCCGTCGCCGGCCAGCGGCGTCAGCCAGCGCTGCTTCTGCTCTTCGGAGCCGAGCGCCAGCACCGGCTCGGCGAAGAAGCCGTTGGAGGTGATGAGGTTGCCGATCCCGCTGCAGCCGTGCGAGAGCTCCTCCTGCACCAGGCAGCCGGTCACGCAGTCGGTCATGCCCGGCGCCGCCGTACTGCCTCAGGCAGCATGAACGAGGTCAGTCCGAGCGCCGAGGCCTTGGCGCCAGATGTCGCGCGGGCAGCTCGGTGTCGGCCTCGTCGACGGCCAGCGAGATGGGGCGGATCTCCCGGGCGGCGAAGTCCCGGCAGACCCGCTGGATCTCGCGCTGCTCGTCAGTGAGCTCAAGCATGGACGGCGGGCTCGCTCGACGCGATAGGTGACGAGCTGCCCCAGGCCGCGCTTGGCGACCTCGTTGGCGATGATCATCCGCTGGATCTCCGAGGTGCCCTCCCAGATGCGGTCCACGCGGATGTCGCGGTAGAGCCGCTCGACCGGGTTCTCGCGCATGTAGCCGCGGCCGCCGAAGATCTGCAGCGCACGGTCGATGACGCGGCCGGCGGCCTCCGACGCGGTGAGCTTGACCATCGCCGCCTTGGCGTGCAGGAGCTTGGGCGACATGCCGGCATCGGCCTCCCAGCGCGATCTGGTGGGTGAGCGTGCGGCACAGCGCGATGTCGCAGACGCTGTCGGCGATCATCGCGCCGATCAGCTGGTGCTGGGCGATCGGGCCTGCCGGACTGGATGCGCTTGTTGGCCCACTCCGAGGCGAGCGTCAGCGCCCGCTCGGCGGCGCCGGTGGCCCGAGCGGCGATCATCAGCCGCTCCTCCACGAACCACTCGCGCGTGAGCTCATAGCCACCGCCGATCTCGCCGAGCACCTGCTCGGGGCCGACGGCGACGCGGTCGAAGATGAACTCCGGATGCTCGAAGACGAAGGTGTGCATGTAGGCCGGCGTGCGCTTGACCGAGACGCCCGGCGCGTTCTTGTCGACGAGGAACAGCGTGGGCGCGCGCTCGTCGCCGACCAGCGCCTGGACGATGAGGAAGTCGGCCACGTCGCCGACGGTGACGAACCACTTCTCGCCGCTGATCCGGAAGCCGTCGCCGTCGCGCTCGGCCACCGTCTCGATCAGCGAGGGGTCCGAACCGGCCTTCTCCTCGGTGACGGCGAAGCAGTCGCGCCGCTCGCCTTTGATGGCCGGGATGAGGTAGCGCTCGCGCTGGGCCGGCGTGCAGTGGCGCAGGGCGTTGGCCGGGCGCCAGACGGCGTCCCACAGCGCGTTGGTGAGCTGGCCCAGCCGCTCCTGGACGATGACCTGGTCGAGCACCGACAGGCCCTGCCCGCCCCACTCGGCGGGCATGTTGATGGCGTTGAGCTCGTGCTCGAGGGTCAGCCGGCGGATCTCGGCCAGCGACTCGTCGGGCAGGCCGCGGCCCTGCTCGCAGGGCTCCTCGAATCCGATCATGGCGTCGGTCAGCCGCTGGGCGCGCTCGCGCAGCTCCTGCTGCTCAGGGGTGTAGGTGAACTGCACTGTCTCGCTCCTGTGATGGGGTTGCCTTGATGAAGCGCGCGTCGAGGGCGATGGCCGCGGCGCGCGTGACCAGCAGGGGGTTGATCTCGAGCTCGGCGAGCTCCGGGTGGGCGGCGGCGACGCGCGACAGCGCGGCCAGCGCGCTCGCCGCGGCGCCGACGTCGAGCGGCGGGCGGCCGCGGGCGCCGGTGAGCAGCGGGGCGATGCGCAGCGTGCGCAGCATCGCCTCGGCCTCGGCCTCGGTCACCGGGGCCAGACGGACCGCGGTGTCGCGCAGGATCTCGGCGTAGAGGCCGCCGCTGCCGGCCAGCGCCACCGGGCCGAAGCGCGGGTCCCAGCGGGCGCCGATGAGCAGTTCGAGACCGTCGGTGAGCGGCGCCATCTGCTCGACGGTGCAGCGCTCAGGGTCCAGCGCGCGCTGCACCTGTGCGTAGGCGGCGCGCAGCTGGCCCTCGCCGGCGATGTTGAGGACCACGCCGCCGGCGTCTGACTTGTGGGTCTGGCCCAGCGCCTTGAGCACGACCGGATAGCCGATCTGCAGCGCGGCGGCGACGGCCTCGTCGGCGCTCTCGACCTCGTGGTGAGCGACGAAGCGGATGCCGGCGCCGGCGAGCAGGGCGCGTGCGTCCAGGTAGCCGTCGCCGCTGACGGGAGGGTCGGGATTGGGGAGGGTTGCGATCGTCGCCGCGGGCCGGAGCGCACCGCCATCGGCCAGCACGCGCAGCGCCCAGGCGGCCTGCTCGACGGACTCGTAGACGGGCACGCCCGCGCGGCGCAGCGCCTGGGCCGCGGGTCCGTGGGGATACATCGTCTGGGTCGACGAGCGGCCGGCCGGTGGCGGTGGCCGCGGCGCCCATCAGCTCGGCGGTGCGCACCTCGTGCTCAGCGGTCTCGGGGCCGTACTCGGCGTAGCCCCCGAAGTAGCCGGTGACCAGCAGCGCGTCGACCTCGCCGCCACCCAGGAGGCCCAGCGCCAGGCGATCGAAGACGTGCACGTCCTGCTCGGCGGCGCCGGCCAGGTCGATCGGGTTCGAGACGCCCGCCGCCGCCGGGAGGAGCTCCCGCAGGGGCGCGACGGTCGTCGCCGAGAGCTCAGGCACGTCGAGGCCCGCCTGGATCGCCACCGCCGCCGCGATGCTGACGTGGCCGCCGCCGTCGCCCAGGACGGCGACCCGGCGCCCGCGCGAGGGCGGGCAGCGCAGCAGCGCCTGGGCGGCGTCGACGAGCTCGCGCGGGGTGCGCACGCGCAGGACGCCCGCGGCGGCGAACGCGGCGTCGATGGCCGCGCCGTCGGAGGCCAGTGCGCCGGTGTGCGAGTGGACCGCGCGGGCCCCGGCCCCGCTGCCGTCGATGGCCAGCGCGATCACCGGCGTGCCACCAGCCACGGCGCGGGCGGCCGCACGCGCGAAGGCCCGTCCGTCGCGGAAGTCCTCGATGTAGACAGCGATGACCTCGGTGGCGTCGTGGGCGGCGAACGCCTCCACGAGGTCGGTGGCGCCAAGGTCGGCCTGGTTACCCAGCGAGGCAAAGCGCGAGAAGCCGAGCCCGTCAGGGGCGGCCATCAGCCCGAGCTCGAGCGCGAGGTTGCCGCTCTGAGAGATGAGGCCGATCGCGCCCGCGGGCAGCGGGTTGGGCACGAGCTCCAGCCGCTGCCCCGAGTCCAGCACGCCCAGGCAGTTGGGCCCCAACAGCACGGCACCGGCATCGCGGACACGCTGGGCCAGCAGAGCGTCGTGGTCAGAGCGCTCCTCGCCGCCGGGGCCGGCGCTGATGACGACGAGCGCGCGCGCCCCGACCTCGAGCGCCTCGTCGACGGTCGCCGCGATCGCCGGGCCGGGCACGGCGACGACCACGAGCTCGGGTGTCCCGGGCAGCTCCTGCAGCGACCGATAGGCGGGCCGGCCGAGGATGGTGTCGGCGCGGTGGTTGACGAGGTAGGCGGGGCGATGACCCTCCCCGCGCAGGGCACCCTGGGCCAGCCAATTGCCCCACTTGCGCGGGTCCTCAGAGGCGCCGACGACCGCCACCGAGGCGGGATTGAACAGCGCGGAGACGGAGCGTTCGCCGGTCTTGACTTCCATGGGCAGCCGGAATATAACCGGGACGTGAAATCACCGTTTGAAGTCACCGTTTCATGACGTGGGCGCGTCGATGACCAGTGGGCTGAGACGACCCAGACGCCGGCTGGACGCTGTCCGGCGGCCGCAGATCCTCGCCACCGCCACCGACCTGGTGCGCGAGAAGGGGCTGTGGAGCGTGCGCATCTCCGACGTGGCCAAGCGGGCAAAGCTGAGCCCGGCGAGCGTCGTCTACTACTTCGGCACCAAGGACGAGCTGTTCGCCGACGCGATCTCGCGCGCGGACGACATGTTCTACGAGTCGGTGCTGGAGGACCTGGCGCAGCTGTCCAGCGCCGCCGAGCGGCTGGCGTGGCTCGTCGTCCGCTCCAGCACCAGCGACTGGATGCTGTGGATCGACCTGTGGGTCTACGCTCGCCATCATCCCGACGCGGCGGTGGCCCAGCGGCGCTTTCACCGACGCTGGCGCCAGACGATCGAGGACATCGTGCGCCAGGGGATGGAGGCCGGCGAGTGGACCGTCGACGACCCGGCCGACGTGTCCCAGCGTCTCTCGGCCCTGACCGATGGGCTCGCCGTGCACATGGTCCTCGGCGACCCCGATTACACCGCCGAGCGCTACGTCCGGATGTCGCTGACCGCCGCCGCGCTGGAGCTCGGCTGCGAGCTCAAGGACCTCGTCGACGCCGCCGCGATCAGCGCGCCCACCTGATCCATCAGCTCCTCCTCGCCGGTCGTCACCCGGACGTAACCCGGCAGCCCGAACTCGGTCCCGGCCCGCACGAGGATCCCGTCGCGTGCGAGCGCCTCGCGAGACGCGAGGTCGTCGACGCCGAGCTTCAGCAGGACGAAGTTGGCGTCGGAGTCCAGTGCGCGGACAGCGCTGGGCGTCAGCGCTGCGGTGAGGCGCTCGCGGGCGCGGCGGACCTGGTCGCGGCGGCCCGGGAGCAACTCGGTGCGTCGCAGGCTTGCCACCCCGGCGGCCAGCGCGGCTCGATTGACGTTGAAGGGCTCCTGCACCGCGTCGATGTGCGGGGCCAGTGCCGTGTCGACGAGCAGGTAGCCGAGCCGCAGTCCGGCCAGGCCGAAGATCTTGGAGAACGTGCGCAGCACGATCACGGGCCGCCCGCGTACGGATGTCGTCGAGGCGGTCGATCCGTGTCGCGGGCTCGATGTAGTCGCAGTAGGCCTCGTCGGCGACGGCCAGGCACCCCGGGGGCAGCGCCTCCAGGAACGCCGACCAGTCGGCGGCGTCCAGCCGCAGCCCGGTGGGGTTGTTGGGATCGCAGATCCACACGAGCTTGGCGTCGTGCTCGGTGGCGGCCGCCGCGACCGCCTCGAGGTCGAGCGCCAGCGACGGCGCGGTGTCCACCCGCACCACCCGGGCGCCGGCCACCGCGCAGGCCTGGGCGTAGAGCCCGTAGGTCGGGACGCGGGACGATGACCACGTCGCCGGGCTCGACGAACGTCGCCACCACGGCGAGGGTCAGCGCCTGGATGCCGTGCCCGGGGATGATCTGCGCAGGATCCGCGCCGCTCCAGCGCGCGACGGCGAGGCGCAGCTCCTCGTAGGCCTCCTCCGGGTAGGCCCAGACGGTGTCGAGCTGCGGCCGCCACTTCGTCGAGCACCCCCGGCAACGGTCCGAACAGGTTCTCGTTCCAGTTGAGGCGGATCAGGTCGTCGCGCCCCAGCCGCGCCTTGACCTCGGCCGCGCTGGCCCCCGGGACGTAGGGGCCGGCGCCGGCGACCGAGCGGCGCAGCAGCGACCTCTGGTTCATGTCGTCGGCTGCGCCGCGGTGATGAGCTGGCGCAGCACGACCACCGCGGGCCCGGGCTGCGTCCAGCGCCCACGCGCAGCTGCTCGCCGAGGTCTCGGGCGCGGCGGTGCGCACCGGCACGCCGTAGGCGTCGGCGATCGCCTCCAGGTTCTTGCCGGGCAGCTCGACCGAGGTGGTCTGGCCGAAGCGCGTCGCGCTGGTACTCGCGCAGGATCCCGTAGCCGCCGTCGTCGACGACGAGCAGCTTGGCGGCGATGTCGTGCTGGGCGGCGGTCCCGAGCTCGGCGATCGTGTACTGCAGGCCGCCGTCGCCGATCACCGCCGAGCACCGGGCGCTCGGGGTGCGCGACGCGCGCGCCGATCGCGGCCGGCCAGGCATAGCCGAGCGTCCCCGATCCCATCGGGTACAGGAACTGCTGGCCGCCGGACGAGGCGCAGGTGCGGGGCCGCCCAGTAGGCGAGGATGGTCATGTCCCAGACCGTGACGGCATCGGGCGGGAGCGCCTTCTCGATGCGTCTGGAGTAGGCCGAGCTCCATCTCGCGCCCCTGGGACTCCAGGCCGGAGCGGATGCGCTCCTGCACCGCCGACACGCGCGCCCGGCGGCTCGGACCCGGACGGCTCGGGATGCTCGTGGGAGAGCTCGGCGACGAGCGCCAGCAGCGTGAGCTTGGCGTCGCCGACGAGGGGCATGGCGCTGTAGTTGACGCCGATGCGCGTCGGGGGCGGCGTCGAGATGGATGACCTGCCCGCCGAAGCGCAGCGCGTACTGGCCGGTCGTCTCGGCGCCGAGCTCGGTGCCGACGCACAGCACCACGTCGGCGGTCGAGAGCAGCTCCTGGAGCGCGGCCTCGTCGCAGCCGCAGCCGGCGGCGAGCGGGTGGTCGCCGGCGATCGCGCCCTTGCCCATGTATGTCGTCGCCACCGGGGCCTGGAGGAGCTCGGCCAGCTCGCGCAGCTCGTGCGTGGCGCGCGGAGCGCAGGACGCCGCCGCCGGCCCAGATGACCGGGCGCCGGGCGTGGGCGAGGCGCGTCGCGGCCGCAGTCACCTGCTCGCAGCGGCGCGCACTGGCGCTCGACCATCGCCTCGAGTGTCGTCGACCGGCGCCGCCCGGCGCCGGCGCGCGCAGCAGATCGACGGGGATCTCGAGGTACACCGGGCCGCTGGGCGGGGTGAGCGCGATCCGCCAGGCCTGCGCCAGCAGCCCGGGGATCGACTCGACGCTGTGGCGCTCGCGCGGCCTCCTTGACGATCGGCGCGAAACGAGGCGAGCTGGTCGGGCAGCTCGTGCAGGTAGCCGCGGCCGCGCCCGATCAGGTGCGACGGGATCTGGCTGGAGATCGCGACCACGCGGGACGTGGGCGCTGGCGGCCTCCATCAGCGCCGTGAGCGAGTTCAGCGCGCCGGGCCCGGTGGAGAGCAGCAGCGGCGCCGGGCTGCCCGCTGGAGCGGGCGTAGCCGTCGGCGGCGAACCCGGCGCACAGCTCGGTTCGCGTCCCGTACACGCGAGAGCGACCCCTCGCGCAGGCCCTCCCAGATCGCCAGCGCGTGGATCCCGGGAACGCCGAAGGCGACCTCGGCGCCGAGCGCGGCGAGGCTCTCGGCAACGAGGTGTCCGCCGATGCGCTTGGCCATCACGCCGCCTCCGTCGCGGCGCCGTTGGTGGCCGGTTCCAGGATGGCCCGCGTCCCCTCGAGCACCGCCTCCTCCAGCGTGCGCGGTCCGAGCACGTCGCCGATGCGCACCGCCGCGGGGTGGGACTCGAGCTCTTCCCACAGCTCGTCGGCGGGGACGCGGCCCTGGGCCAGGACGAGCGACGCGACGTCGGGCAGGGGCTTGCGGGCCCCCGAGAACACGTGGCGCAGCTCGAGCGCGCGCGTGTCCAGCGCCAGCTCGTGGTGGTGCAGGATGGCGATGCGCTGCTCGTCCAGGCGGCTGAGGTACAGGTTGCGCTGGTACTGGTGCAGCGGTCTCACCGGGGACCAGGCCCGCGCAGGCGAGGGTGACCTCGCGGCCCGCGCCGGCAAGGCGCTCGGCGGCGTCCAGGCCGTCCCAGCCGCCGCCCCAGTCGGCGATCAGCACGGGGCCGGTGACGTCCTGCGGCGAGCGGATGGCGTCCCAGGCCGCGACGATCTCCAGGTCGGTGGAGGGCAAGGTGGGCATGTATGGTCGCGCACCGCTGGCCAAGCACCACCGCGTCGTATCCGGCGGCGAGCTCGGCGCCGGCCTCGGTGTCGAGCTTCAGGGTGACCCCGGCGGCGCGCAGGCGCGCGGTGGTGGAGCGCAGGTAGCGCTCCCACAGCTCGGCGTGCGCGGGGGCCAGGCCGGCCAGGCGCAGCTGGCCGCCCAGCTGGGGCTCGCGCTCGACCAGGGTGACGTCGTCTCCCGCGCGCGCGGCCTCGATGGCGGCGGCGGCGCCGGCCGGCCCGGCTCCGATGATGAGCAGGCGCCGGGCGTGGCCGGTGGCGTGGGGGATGGCGTGGTGGTCGGCCTCGCCCAGGGTCAGCTCCCGGCCGGTGCGCGCGTTGACGGCGCAGCCGATCGGCACGCCGGCGTGGTAGTGGCCGATGCAGGCCTGGTTGCAGCCGATGCACTCGATCACCTCGTCGGTCTGACCGGCGAGGGTCTTGGCCACGAGATCGGGGTCGGCGATGAGGGCCCGCGTCAGGCCGACGAGGTCGGCGACGCCGTCGCTGACCAGGCGCTCGGCCGCGTCGAGGTCGGCGACGCGGGTGGTGGCCAGGACGGGAAGGCTGCTGGGGAGCGCGGCGCGGACCGCGGCCGCGGGCAGCGCAATCGCCGCGGCCGGCGTGGGCGGCGGCGGTGCGATCCAGGTCGAGGCGGCGGGGAACGCGGAATGGCCGAGCACCAGCGAGACGAAGTCGAGGAGGCCGTCTTGGTGGAGGTGCAGGACGGCCTCGATGCAGTCCTCGATGTTCATGCCGCCGGGCGTGAGCTCGTCGGCTGAGAGGCGCGCGCCCACCGCCATGGGCCGCTCGCCCACTGTCTCGCGCATCGCGGTCAGCACCTCCTTGGAGAAGCGCAACCGCGCGGTGAGGTCGTCACCGGCCCACGCGTCGCCGCGCCGGTTTGACTGGCGCGAGAGGAACTGGGCGGGCAGGTAGCCGTGCGAGATCGACAGCTCGACTCCGTCCAGGCCGCCCTCCGCGGCGTGTTCGGTGGAGATCGCGTAGCCGTCGATGAGCTTGGAGATCTCGGTGTGGGTGAGGGCACGCGGCTCGGTCTTGAAGCGCTGGCTGGGAATCGCCGAGGGCGCAGCGGCCGGCGCGCGCGGCGAGGCCGAGATCTGCTCGCGTCCGCCGTGGTTGAACTGCACGAAGAGCTTGGTGTCGTGCGCGTGGACGGCGTCGGCCAGGCGGCGGTAGGCGGGCACCACCTCGGGCAGAAAGCCGCCGATGGTGTGCGCGGTGAGCAGTCCGGTGGGATCGGTGGCGGTCGCCTCGATGAAGATCGCGCCCGCTCCGCCGCGGGCCCGGGCCTCGTGGTAGGCGATCAGGTCGTCGGTGGGGAGGTGGTCATGGACGAGGCTCGTCTGGTGCGAGGTCGAGACGACGCGGTTGCGCAGACCGACCGGGCCGAGCGAGATCGGCGCCAGCAGCCCCCGGTGGGCACTCCCGGTGCTCACCGCGCGGCTGCGGCGGGCACCCAGCTCTCGCCGGCGTCGTCGGTGCTGTCGGCGACGTCGGTGGGGGTGGGGGGGTGGGGGTCAGCCGGGCTCTGATCACGGGTCGCAGGGTGAGCACCATAATCGCCGAAAGCGCCAGAAGGGGAACGGCGTCGCTGGTGGCCTGGGAGAGATTGGCTGCGGCGGGCGCGCCGATGACCTCGCCGAACGCCCATGCGAGGTTGAGCATCATCGTGGCCACGACCAGCGGGATGCCGAGGCGCTCGGAGGTATCGGTGATCACGGTGAGCGCAGGGATGGTGTAGGCCGTGAGCGGGCCGCCCAGCGCGATCACGCTGACGATGGCCAGCAGGACGGCGCTGTGCGGGAGCGGCAGCGCGACCATCAGGATCGCCGTGAGCGCGAGCCCGACGCACAGCGGCGCGCCGGCGCCGCGGCGGTCGACGGTGCGTCCGATCGGCCCCGAGACGGCCATGCTGATGAGCGACGACACCAGGAAGACGGCGCCGACCACGATGCTGCCCGCGCCGAAGCGGGCGAGGCGCAGCGGCAGCAGGGCACTGGTGGCGCCGATCGTCGCGGCCTCGAGCAGGATGAGCCACGATCCCAGCCGGATGAGCGGGCTGCGGGCCATGTCGCGCAGCGGCGAGCTGGTCTCGGCGCTCCGGGGTTGACGCGCCGGCTCGGGGTGACGCGCGGTCCACGCGGCGAGCGCGACCGCGCTCGCCCCGACGACGGCGAACACCGGACCGGTGCCGACGGTGACCGCGGCGATGCCGAGCACAGGACCGATCAGCGTGCCGAAGATGGCCGCACCGATGACCGAGCCCAGCATCGCGCCGCGCCGCTCGCGCGGAGCGACGGTGATGACCCAGGTCAGCCCGCCGCCCCAGATAAAGCCGCAGCCCGCGCCCTGGATGAAGCGCAGCGCATCGAGCGTGACGATGCTCGTGGCGAAGCCGAAGCCGGCGATCGACACCGCGAACAGCAGCAGCCCGATCACAGTGGTCCGCCGCACGCCGGTGCGCGAGGCGATCCACGCCCCGATGAGCGACGCGGGGATGATCCCCGCCGGATAGGCCCCGGCCAGCACACCGACGGCAGGCTTGGACGCGCCCAGCGTGTGGGCGTAGTGGGGGAGCACCGGCGTGATCGCCGAGTACATCGCCGACTCGAAGAGCAGCAGCACCCGGACCAGCACCACCGTGCTGTGCGCCGGGTCCTGACGGCTGTACTTGACCGCCTTCAGGCGCGAGCGCAGGAGGCACATGATCCAGCTCATGAGCTGGCCACCAGCGCCGCGGCGAGCCGGCGCAGCCGCGGGTTGAGGTTCTCGCTGATGCCGGAGGCCAGTTGCTCGAGCAGGAGCCCGTCGGTGGCGCCGATGAGAAGTTCTGCGTCGGCGCGCGGGTTGGCAGAGCCGGCGCGCTCCATCAGCCGGCTGAGCGTGAGCAGGTAGGCCTCGGTCCAGCGCTGCGCGATCTGCCGCAGCGCGGGACGCCGGGCGGCCTCCAGGAGCAGGGCGAAGGTGGCGATGAGCGAGCCCCGGTTGGGCTGGGTCCCGTCGTCGCACTCGCCGATGGCGCCCACGACAGCGTCCAGCGGATCCGTGTCTGACTGCTCCATCTCGGCGCCGTAGGCCAGCAGCCGCGCGGTGTCGCGTTCGGCCGCGAGCTCCAGCGCCGCGGTGAGCAGGTGCTCCTTGGAGTCAAACCAGTAGGTGGTGGAGGCCAGCGGCAGCCCGGCGACCTCGGCCACCCGCCGGTGCGTCACCGCGTCGGGCCCCACCTCGGCCACGATCTTGAGCACGGCCTCGAGCAGCGCCTCGCGCCGCGCCGCGCCGCGCGGGCGAGCGTTCTCGGTCTTCGTCTTGCGAGGGGTGGTGGTCGCCATTGGTACAAGCGTACCAAACATCGGTACAGATGTACCAATACGCCCGCGGAGCCTAGATCGCGATGCGGGCCACTGACCCGGTCTCGAGCGCGACCCAGAGCGCGCCATCGGGACCGATGGCCAGCCCGTGGGGCTCGCTGCCCACCGGGAGGGCAACCTCGCTCACCTGGCCATCGGCGGCCACGTGAGCGACGCTGTCGCTGCCCCATTGGCTGAGCCAGCAGCCGCCGTTGGGGTCGGCGGTGATCGCATGGGGACGAGCGGTGCGGTCGGGCAGGGCGAACTCCTCGATGGCCCCATCGGGGTCGATGCGGCCCACCTGCCCGGCGGCGATCTCCACGAACCAGACCGCGTCGGCGGTGGCGGCGATGCCGACCGGGCCGGCGCCGTCGGTGGGCAGCGGATGGATCTCGACGTCTCCGTCGAGACTGAGGCGTCCGATGGCGTGCGCCTGGTTGAGCGTGAACCACAGCGCGCCGTCAGGACCGGCGGTGATCATCGAGGCCATCGCGCCGCTCTGCGGCAGGGGAAACTCCGAGATCTGCCCGTCAGTGGTGATGCGTCCGATCCGATCGGTGCTCATCGCCGTAAACCACAGCGCTCCGTCGGGGCCGGCGGTGATCCCGAACGGCGCGCTCCCTTCCGGGACTGGGAAGGAGCGCGCCGCGCCGCTCGTGGTGATGCGCCCGATCCGGTCGTCGCCTGAGCGGGTGAACCACAGGGCGCCGTCGGGCCCGGTGGTGATCTGGGCGGGCCGGCACGTGTCCGAGTCCAGCGGGTAGCCGTCAAGGCGGCCGTCCGTCTGTAGACGCGCGATCTGCCCGGCGTGGACGAGGGTGATCCAGAGCGCCCCGTCGGGGCCGGCGGTCAGCGCGTACGGACCGGATCCCGGGGGCCCAGCGGAAAGCAGCCGCATCTCCACTACGGTGACCTCCGCCGCAGACGGGCCGCGATGCCGTCGAGCAGGAAGCCCAGGCTGAGCTGGAACTGTTCGTCGGGGCTAACGATGTGAGGGTCTGCCATCCAGCTCGAGAGGATGGGGTAGCTGCCACTTGCCGCGGCGAGGTCGCGGGCCGCCGTGATCGCGGCGGCCAGCTCCGCCGCGTCGCTGAGGCCATAACGCTGCTCCATGGCACGCTCCTCGACAGCTTGGAACGCGCTGCCGAAGATGTGGCGGTCGATCAGTGCCGCGTAGCTCATTGCCTCGGCGGGGGTGGGGGCACCGTGCCGGGTGAGGATCTGAAGGACGGTCTCGGTGCGGCGCATCATGTTGGGCCCGAGGGGCGGCCGGGTGTAGACGAGCTGGGCGTACCAGCCATGCCGCATGACCATCTCCCACGTGCTTGACGCGATCCTGTGGATGTCTCCGCGCCAGGACCGAGCGCGTCGTACTGGGAGCTCGACCTCGGCGATGACCTGGTCGAGCATGAGATCGATGAGGCCGTCCTTGCTCGAGACGTAGCGGTAGAGCGCCATCGCAGAGTAGGACCCCAGGCGGCCGGCCACCGCGGCCATGGTCAGTGCCTGCGCGCCACCCTCGTCCGCGACCGCGACGCCTGCCTGCACGATCCGGCCGCGGCTGAGCTCGCGCGGCCGGGGTGGCGCCGGCTGGAGCCAGATCAGCGGGGCGGGGGAGGTGTCTTGACGCCGCGGCATCGGCTCTCAGCTTACGGTATAAACATTCGTATACGCTATAAACGTTCGCCCTCGGGTCGGGAGGACCAAACATCGTGTCGTCGTCCATGTCGTTCCAGCCATCAGACATTCGCCTTGGGATCGCCCGCGGCGTGAGCTATGGCCTGTTCGGACCTCCCGACGACTTCGTCGCCGCCAGTCGCGAGCTGGGCGCCGGGCTGATCCGGGTCTACGTGTACTGGAGTCAGGTGCAACCAGAGCCGGGCCGCTGGGACTGGACCACCGTGGACGCGCTCCTGGCGCAGCTCACCGGCGAGGAGGAGGTGTGGGTGACCGTGTGCTCGAGCTCGCCCTGGGCGACGCGCGTGCCGACGGACTTCCTGCCCTCGTCGCCGGCCACAGACCAGGAAGTCTTCGCCGGCTTCGTACGTGCGCTGGTGTCGCGGTGCGCGGGCCGGGTCCGCTACTGGCAGTGCAACAACGAGCCCAGCAACGTCGGCCTGCTCTGGACGGGGAGCGCGGCGGACTACGTGGCCCAGCTTCAGGTCTTTCACGGCGCCGTGCGCGAGTCCGACTCGCGTGCCGCCGTCGTGCTCGGCGGCTGCGGATACGACGTCCTGTCCGCAGCCGCGCAGGACGCCCCGCGGCAGTTCTTCGACCACGTGCTGGGCGCCGGGCGCGAGTGGTTTGACCTGTTCGCCGTGCACCTGTACGACGATCCGGCCCGCATACCCCGCCACGTCGACACGGTCCGGGAGATGATGGAGGCGCACGGCTACGAGCGCCCGGTGATGGTCGGCGAGTACAACGGTCCCACCCTGTTCCAGCTCCCGGAGGTCGAGCCCGTACTGCAGGAGACGATGGCCAGCGCGTTCGCGGGCGCCGATGTGCTCGCCGAGGGTGAGTTCAGCACCGAGGGGCTCGCGGCGCGCGCCGACGCCGAGTCGCCGGAGCGCCGAGCGATGAAGGCGTTGTATGCGCGGATGCCCGAGCTCCCGCCCCAACTTCAGATGTTGATGGCCGGCTGCCCACCCGAATTGGAGGACCGCCGGCACCGGATCAACTGCCGGGAGATCGTCAGCCGCAACCTCTTCGCCCTCTCGGCGGGGGTCCGGCGGACGGTCTGCTGGCATCTCGCGCCCGAGGTCTCGGGCTACGAGGACCCGTTCACCATGATGGAGCTGCTCCAGGGCAAGCTCCTGCTCGTTGGCTACGACGAACGTGGCGGGCTCACGCGCTATCAGCCGGCCGCCGAGACCTTCCGGTTGCTCGCACACCACCTCGACGGCGCCCAGTCAGTGACGCGCGTCGAGCTCGCCCGCCATCCGGAGGTGATCGCCTTCACCGTGGACAGGGGCGACGGGCCTGCGCTGGTGGTGTTGTGGACGCGCGGCGACCTCTTCTCCGGAGAGGAGGGCGACGCGGTAAGCGTGCGGTGGCCATGGCCGTGGCCGCACGAGGACGCCGTCGCGGTCGACGCGCTCGGGGCCGAACCTGCGTCTGAGCTGGACGACGGACGCCTGACGGTGCTCGTCTCGGTCACGCCGGTGTTCCTGATGCCGTCGCGCGCCTCCGTGCCTTCCTGACACCACACGACACACGGTCGGGTCCTCGGGCCGGTGTGATCTGTGATGTCGGTATCACTCCCGATCCACGACACACGGTCCGCAAAAGTGGACCGTGCGCTCTGTCGAGTCAGGATCTCGCCCGCCGGCGAGGATGTCGCTGCGCGTCTAGCCTCCGGCCTCGAACTCGCCCCCGGGCGGCCTGTCCCGCGTCCTGGACCCGGCGCTCGGCGCCGGACTCAGTGGTGGGTGCGCGGCAGCTTGAGCGTGATCGTCTTGTGAACGACCGTGCGGCGCGTCGTGGCGCCCGTCAGCGTGAGCGTGATCTGCACCTTGAGCCGGTGGTGGGCGGCCAGCAGCTTGCGTGAGGCTTTGGACAGCTTCAGGGTGACCTTCTTGGCCTTGCCCGCCTTGAGCGAGAACCGCGCCGAGCCGAGCGAGACCGTGCGGCGCTTGGTCTTCGCCGTGGCCACCGCGTATTTGTTGACCGTCTGACCGGTCAGCCTGCCGGAGCAGTTCTGCGCCGAGCGCAGGGTGAAGACCACGCTCGCCCCGCCGGGCTTCACCGACGCGCCGAACGTCTTGAGCTTGACCGGCGGCTTGGCGGTCGTCGTCGGACCGGTAGGGGGCGGCCCGGTTGCGAGACCGCCTGCGGGCAGTGAGAGCAGGTGATCGTGCAGGGTGGTGCCGTTCGGTGGCGCCGGCGTGCCGTCGTAGCTGTTGAGCAGGTAAAACGCGCTGCATCCGGCGGCGTCCTTCTCGTCCTGGGAGAGCACCCACCATCCCCACGCCAGGTAGCCGACGCCGTGCTGGTCGGCCCAGCTCATGTAGTCGCTGTCGAACGTCGACGGCGTCTTGGTGGCGCATTTGGGCTCGAGGTAGTTGTCCTCGTCGAACTCACCGGTGACGACGGGCACGTTGGCGGCGATGGGGGCGATCTGCGAGTTCCAGCAGGAGACGTTGTCGCAGTCCTTGCCCATGTAGTTGTGGAAGGACGCCGCCTCCTGGTTGAGCGGGTCGTTGGGCGCGTTGTCGGCCCACTGGCTGAGGTCGTTGGCGTAGTCCAGGCCGCCCACCATCACCGGCTGGGTGGCGCCAGCGTTGCGGATCGTGTCGACCAGGGTCTGCATGCCGACGACCTGGTAGCGGCTGGTCGGATTGCCGTCGGCGTCGTAGGCCTGCGTGAAACAGGGAACCGGCGGAGCGCCGCCGCCGACTGCATCCGGCTTGGTCCCGGATGCCCAGCAGCCCCAAGTGACCGCGTCGGCCGCATTCCCATCGTCGCCCGACTTCGGGTCGGTGGGATCGAAGGGCTCGTTGAAGACGTCGAACACGACGGCGGGGTTGCTCTTGAACGTGGAGGCGACCGACTGCCAGAAGTCGGTGGAGTGCGCATCGGGCATCGGCTGCTGTTCCATGGCGACCTGCGCACCCGGGGCGGTCCAGTGCAGGTCGAGGATCGCGTACAGGCCGTGGGCGTTCAGAGCCTGGACGTAGCTCTCCACGGCCTGCTGGTAGCCGGCCGCGGTGAGCGGCTGCGGCGGGCCCTCGCTGTCGTTGGGCTGGCCGTTGATGCCCAGCCAGCAGTCCTCGTTGAGCGGAACCCGGACCGCGGTTGCGTTCCACGACGCGACCGCGGCCGCGTCGGCCGCATCCTGGTGGCCGTCGTTGTAGCCGAAGCCGTCGACGCAGGCGTACTCCGAACTGGGGTGATTGACCCCCAGCAGCCGGATCGTCTGGCCCGCGCCGTTGACGAAGTGGTTGCCCTGAATGGAGATCGAGAGCGGGACGCTCGCGGCCTGGCTCGGCGTCGGCGCAAGTAGCCACGCCAGGGCAGCGGCGCACATCGCTGCCGCTGCAGCGATCAGCACCCGCCCCGTCCTGCGTGGAAGCCCCGATCCCATCCGTTGCACCGGATCCTACGTGGCTATGCGAGTCCTGTCCAGCGCCGTGGTCCTGCGGGACAATGTGCAGCGAGGCTCCTCACCATGCGCCGGCGCACGCTGATCCTCACCGCCATCGCCGCCCTCGCCGTGGCTGGGTCAGCGACGGCCGCCACCCGTCCCACCCGGCCTGACCACGCGGACTGGTTGAAGATCCAGGCGGCTGCCGGCCTGCGCCGCCTCGCTCTTGCCCCGAATCGCACCGCCCGTTTCCGCGCCTTCTCCGCGGATCTCGGGCTGAACGAGCTCACCAGCATCCATCCGCTCGGGCCCGGCCCCTGCGCCACCGCGGTGATCTACCTCTACAACAATCTGCTCGACCTCGACAACGCGCAGCCCGGCGAGAACTGGAACCCACTCCGCCGCCTCGTCGCCAAGGAGCCCCCAATCAACGCCTGCGCCCCACGTCACTCACAACCGCCACAGGGCCCGTCCACCGGCGCCACCCTCCACATCCACGGTCCGCCCAGAGGGGGGTGAAAGGGGGTGTGATGGCGGGGGAAACGAGCCCTGACGGAGTCAGGCGCGCTCGGGGCCAGCGACGCTGACGGACGACGAGGGGCCTGGGGGTCCTGGGGCGCAGTGCTCGGCGAACCCCGTCAAACGCCGGCACCCCAACAACCCATGCGCACTGCGCACCAGGTGCCCCCAGACCCCTATACAGCAGCCAGCAACGACGCCAACTTCAACTGCGTGTCCTCATCCTGCATAGGCGAGTAGAGGATCATGCGCTGCTCCGGGTTGTCCTGCGGATTGAACACCGCGTGCTCGAACAGGAGCGTCCCGACCACCGGGTGGTGAATCGTCTTGCGCCCGGAGGCGCTCTGGGCCACCTCGTGCTTGCCCCAGAGCTTGCAGAACTCAGGGCTGGACTTGCGCAGTGAGGCGATGAGCTCGTCGAAGGCCGGGTCGCCGATGTGGCGGGCGTGGTCGGCGCGGAACTTGGCCGCCATTAGGCGTGAGATGCGTGACCAGTCGGGGAACATCTCGCGCCGGGCCGGGTCCATGAAATGCATCCACAGGTGGTTGCGGGCCGCCCGGGGCACGGCCTCGAAGTCGCCGAGGATGGCGCACGCGGCCGCGTTCCAGCAGAGGTAGTCCCAGCGCCGGCCGATGACGAAGGCTGGGTTGGCGCCGAGGTTCTCGATCAGGCGCCGGACCATGCCGGAGACGCGCTCGTCGGACTTGCAGGGCGGCGGGACCTCGCCGCGCCCGAGCAGCACCAGGTGGGTGCGCTCGGCCGGGGTGAGCCGCAGCGCGCGCGAGATCGCCTCGAGCACGTCCAGCGACGCGCGCACGTCGCGTCCCTGCTCCAGCCACGTGTACCACGTGGCGCCCACGCCGGCGAGGTGGGCCACCTCCTCGCGGCGCAGCCCCGGCGTCCGGCGACGGCCGCCGGATGGAAGCCCCACGTCCTCGGGCTTGAGGTGTGCTCGCCGCTTGCGCAGGAAGTCCGCGAGCTCCTCGCGGCGTCGATCGTCGGTCGCGCTCAGGATGAGACTGGGGTCGAGCGCAGGGGGCTCAGCGATCGTGGGGGGAATCTCTACTACCAGGATAACTCCTTCTCTTGTACCTGGATAAGAATGATCGCAGACTCCTGACCATGCTTGCAACCAGAAACTCTCTCCGAGGGCGACTGGCGTCGACCAACGCGCTTTTGGCGGTCGTCTGCCTGGCCCAATTCATGATTCTTCTCGACGTCTCGATCGTCAACGTGGCCCTGCCGTCGATCCGGGACGGGCTGCACTTCTCCACCAGCGGGTTGCAGTGGGTGGTCAACGCGTACACGTTGACGTTCGCGGGCCTGCTCATGCTCGGCGGCCGCGCAGCCGATCTGTTGGGCCGCCGGCGCGTGTTCCTGGCCGGCACCGCGACGTTCGCGCTCAGCTCCCTGCTGTGCGCGCTGGCGAGCTCGCGCGGCCTGCTCATCGGCGCCCGCGGCGTTCAGGGCATCGCCGGGGCGATCACGTCTCCCGCGACCCTGTCGATCATCACCAGCACCCTCCCGGAGGGCCGCGAGCGCAATCGTGGCCTGGCGCTGTGGGGGGCGATGGCGGCGTTGGGCGCGTCCTCGGGCGCGCTGCTCGGCGGCATCCTCACCGAGGCGTTCGGCTGGGAGGCGATCTTCGCGGTCAATATCCCGCTCGGCGCGCTCGTGGTGGCGCTGGGGATGCTGGCGATCCCGTCGATCGCGCCCGTCGAAGGCCATGCCCGGCACTTCGATGCGCTGGGGGCGACGCTGGTCACCGCCGGGCTCATCGCGCTGACCTTCGGGATCGTGCGCACGGACACGCTGGGCTGGGGCTCGCTCGGCGTACTCGCCCCCCTGGCCGCCGGGGTGGCCATGCTGGCGGCGTTCATCTACGTGGAGGCCCGGGTGGCACAGGCGCCGCTGGTCCCGCTACAGATCTTCCGGATCCGCCGCCTGCGCGCCGCCAACGTCATCGTCGTGCTGATGTACGCGGCGACCTTCCCGACGTTCTTCTTCGTCACTCTCTACCTCCAGCAGGTCCTGCACTTCTCCGCGATCGGGGCGGGGCTCGCCTTCCTGCCGATGACGTTGTCGATCCTCACGGGCTCCACGCTGGCACCGCGGGTGGTGGCGCGCTTTGGGGCGCGGACGGTGATCGTCACGGCGATGACGACGATGGCGGCCGGCATGCTCGTGCTCAGCGGGATCACTCCCGGACAGAGCTACGTCGGCCCCGTGCTCATCGGCGAGGTGCTCACCGCCGCAGGCATGGGCTTCGGACTGGTGCCGTCCACGATCGTGGCCATGCAGGGCGTGGCCGGAGCGCAGAGCGGGGTGGCGTCGGGGCTGCTCAACACCAGCCGGCTGATGGGCGGCGCGCTGGGGCTGGCCATCCTCTCGACGATCGCCGGTGGCCAGACCGGCGGCGCCGTGGGGGCCGGCGCGGCTCGGGCGCTCACCAACGGGTTTGACCTGGCCTTCACCGTGGCCATCGGGTTCGCGGTCGCCGGAGCGCTGGTGGCGGCCTATGCGCTGCGGCCGGTCTCCGAGCCCGCCACCGTCACCGAACTGGCAGAGCCGATCGAGGCCGACGACCGCCAGGCCGTGGCCGCCTGACCCTCCGATCGCGCACGAGAACGGATTGAGGGGCCGCGGTGCGCGACCGATGTCACGCACGCGGCCCCTCAATCCGCGGTCATACAGGTGCTGCCGGCTGCGATCAGCCGCCGATGAGCAGCTCCACTCCAGCGGCCACGATGAGCCCGGCTCCGGCGAGCCCGACGCTCAGCACGCGACTGCGCTGCAGCGCGGGGACAGCACGCGTGAACCCGGCGACGATGGCGAGTCCGGCGCCGGCCAGCAGCGCGCTGGACAGCGCCTGCTCCGCGGCCTGCCCCCACACGTTCGTCGTCCAACTGTGGTCGATGAGGCCGTAGGTGATGTTGTCGATGCTGAGCACCACCGGGACGGCCCACACCCAGCGGGTGCCGGCCGCCTGACGCGACCACACTGCCAGACCGGCCCAGTACAGGCCGAGCGCGACGAAGACCGAAGTCGCGACGACGGTGGAGACGCCGTCGGGCATGCTCCAGTGGAATGCTGTTCCGAGCAGGAACCCCCCGCCGTCGGCGATGCCGAAGCAGAGCGCAAACGGAACGCGCGCCCGTCGGCTGATCACCGTGCCAACCGCCAAACAGGCGATCAAGCTGTCGATTCCCAAGAGCAGAAAGCCCATCTCACCCTCCTATCGATATCCGCCGCGACCGGTATCTCTGGGTTCGCGGCTTCTGTGCCCGACCGGTCCGACGATTGCTGACCGGGTCGAGCGCGTTCAATGAGCTCACCGGCCCATGCCTACGCGGTGCGGAGAACATGGGCCGATGGCTCGCGAATGATCCGAGGCCGGGACTAATCCGGCAATGCGAACGCGAAGAGCGCAGAGCCGCCCGCCTGTGCGAGCGCCCCGGGGAAGAACCCCTCCGTCCAAGCGCCGTAGCCGACCGGCACCGCGATGTATTGCTTGCCGTCGACGCTGTAGGTGCAGGGACTCGAGTGGTGACCGCTGCCGCACGTGTACTGCCACAGCAGGTCTCCGCTGCTGGCGTTGAACGCCCGGAATATCCCCGCGGGATCTCCGGTGAGTACGAGGTCGCCGGCGGTGGCCAGCACCGAGGCGGTCATCGGGTACTCATTGCGGAAGCGCCACTTCTCCTGGCCCGTGGCTGGATCGAACGCCGAGACGTAGCCGGCCACGTCCTCCGTGTCCACGGCAACGCCCGCGCCCCAGTACGGGATGCTCTCCTTGAACTCCCGGCGCCGCCGCGTGGCGGTCGCGCCGACATCCTGCACCGGGGCGTAGAGGAGCCCCGTCTTCTGGCTGTAGGCGGCGTGCGTCCATTCCTTGGCGCCGGCGGGGCCGGGCCAGAAGTGGACGGGCTCCCCCTCCTTCTCGGGGTAGAGCCTCGGCGTCACCTTGCCGTTGGAGTCGATCTCGCCCCAGGTGATGCGGTCGACGAACGGCACGACACGGATGAGGCTGCAGTCCGTGCGGTCCAGGACGAAGAAGTATCCGTTCTTGTCGAAGTGGCCGGAGCACTTCCGTCCGTCCATCTCGAACAGGATGTTCTCCATCGTCGAGTCGTAGTCCCACAGGTCGTGCGGGGTGTATTGATAGTGCGACTTGATCTGGCCACTGTCGGGATCGACCGCCACCACGGAGTCCGTGTAGAGGTTGTCGCCCTCGCGCACCTCCCCGTCGAAGTCAGGACACGGGTTGCCCGTGTTGAAGTAGAGGAGGTTGAGGTCCGGGTCGAACGTCGGCGTGATCCAGCAGTTCGCGCCGCCGCGCGCCCAGGCCTCGCCGTCGGAGGGCCAGGTCTCGGACCCCGGCTCCCCGGGAGCCGGAACCATGTAGCACCGCCACACGCGCTCTCCGGTCTCGAGCTTGAACGCGTCGGCGTGACCACGTACCCCGAACTCTCCACCGGAGCTTCCGACGATGACCATGTCCTTGACGATGAGCGGGGCGACGGTCGCGCTCTCGCCGGCCCGTACGTCCCCGAACGGCTGATCCCAGATGAGCTGACCGGTCTTGGCGTCAAGAGCGATCACGTGGGCGTTGAGCGTGGCCATGAAGACCTTCCCGTCGGCCACGGCGCAACCTCGGTTGACGTTGCCGCAGCACAGCGACACGTCATATGGGGATGCGCGGTGATAACGCCACAGCTCGGCTCCGGTCTTGGCGTCAAGCGCCCACAGCCAGCCATCCCAGCCGGTCACGTACATGACGCCGTCGACGACCAGCGGAGACGCCTCGAATGAGTAGGTTGAGGCACCCGAGTGCATCCCCACCGAGCCGCACTGGAACACCCATGCGGGCCGCAATGCTTGACGTTCGAGGTATTGATCTGGTCGAGCAGGCTGTAGCGCTGCCCGTCGTAGGCGCCGTAGTAGGTGAGCCAGTTGTGGGGCTCTGCTTCGCGGGCCTTGAGGATTCGGTCGTAGTTGACGCCTTTCGCCACGTCTGGCGCAGTGCCGACGTAGCCCGGGCTCAGATTCCGGAAATCGACAGCCTCGCCTGCGTCGACGTACTCAGTCTCAGTTGCCATCAACTGCTCCTTTCTACGGCCGCGGCTGGGGCGGGCGGTCGAGCTTGGCTTCGTCTGGGACTTCACCGCTGACGACGATCGTCCCGGTCAGGCCACGACCCTCGTCGTTTCCGGTCCGGGAGCCGTACCAGTAGTAGCCCGGGCCGTCGAGCTGGAGGTTCGCGGTTCCCTTCGAGAAGTTCACCAGCCAGATGAACTTGGAGTCGCCATTGCACGGCAGGACCGCGCAGTGGGAGTTGTTGTCGTCGTTGATGATCTCGAGCTCGAGCTCGCCCCCGTGGGGGAGGACCAGGACGCCCGGATCGAAGACCAGCTCGTCCAGCGGGATCCGGATAGTGGCGTGCATCTTGCCGTCGGATCCCTCCTCGGCCATCCCAACGTTCCCGCGGCCGAGCACTCGTCCCAGCGTCACGCCGTTCTGTTTAGCCAGCCCCTGGATAACGCTCTCGTCGACTGTGGCGGTCACGGCGACTCTCTCCTTCCATCCGGAAAATGGGCGAGACGAACCTAACAGGGGCACGACCGTGACACAACGGGTTGTTCGAGAGAAGACCGACCGGTCAGGGCGTAAACCTGTCCATTCGGGCAGGTAGTGACACTGGCCGGTCAGTCACAGACAGTCGACCGGAGGGACACCACACTGATCAGCCAGAAAATCAGTGTCAGCCGAGCGTGATCGTGTCGGCGCCGGCGACCCGCAGATGGTCGAGCGCGGTCCCGCTGGACTCGCGCAAGCCCAGCGCCTCCGCCAGGGCCGCGTGCCGGCCGCCTGCGAGCGCATCGGCGAAGAGCGCGCCACCGTGCGCGGCCGCGCTGGCCCGGCCGGGAACGAGGGGAAGCACTGGGGCGACGTCCGCCAACAAGCCGGCCAGCTCCTCGACCAGCGCGGGTAGCCGGGCCAGCCGACCGGAGACGACGATCTCTCGCGGGCCCGGCGCGCTCACCAGCAGCGCCCGCACGGCTTTCGCGGCGGCCTCCAGTAGGGCTGTCCAGCCGTCGGCCAGGTCTGCTGAGGCCCAGAGCGCCTCCAGGTCGAGCATGGGAAGCGTGCCGCGGGGATTGAGGGCCCCGCCGCTGTACAGGGTGTCCTTGCGCAGCACGGCTGCCAGCAGGTAGGCGGCCTCGCCGTCCAGGGCGCCCGCGGCACGGACACCGAGAGGCCCCGACGATCCCCCCATCCCATCGACGATCTGCCCGGCGTCGATGGCCAGCGCGGCGGTGAAGGCGCCTCCGAGCTCCAGCAGGACCATCGAAGTCTGATCGTGAGCGACCCTGAGTCGCGCCGACTGGTCGGCGATCGCGTAGGCCGCCGCACATACCTTGTCCGCGGTACCCATGTCGATCCGGTTGTACTTGCGATGCGGCGGCACCGACGCCAGGTGGATGACGCCAGGACCGAAGACAACAGGCAGCCCGCTGTTGACAAGGCCGCGCAGCAGCGAGCGCAGCCCTCCGACGCCGGCGTCGGCATGCGTCTCATCGGGGCGCACCAGCACCATCTCGGCCAGTTCACGCTCCCCGACGTCGGCGGCGGCCATCAGCGGTAGGCCGTAGCCGCTGGGGCCGTAGATGAGGTCATAGGGGCCGTGGCGGCCGAGCGCCTCGAGCAACGGACCGCTGTCCTCACTCAGCGAGCCGGCCTGGAACACCTCCTCGACGACGGGCTCGCCATCATCCAGCACGCACAGGTCAAACGAGACGGTGCCGGGGTCGACGCCGGCTACCCGGGGCATATCATCGGACCATGAGCAAAGAGCGGACGTACACCGAGGACGAGATCGGAGTCAAGCTGTCGGAGCTGGGCCTCGACGAGTGGTACTACGAGGGCGACTGGATCCGGCGCAAGTACAACACCGACGGCTGGCCCACGACCCTGATGGCCGTCAACGCCGTCGGCTACCTGTGCGAGGCCGCCGGCCATCACGCCGACCTCAACGTCACCTGGGGCAAGCTCTGGGTCAAGCTGGCGACGCACTCGGCCGGCGGGATCACCGACAAGGACTTCACCCTGGCTCGCAAGATCGAGGACACGGTGCTGTGGCGGCCCGACGCCGATGGCCCGCTGGACGGGCCGATGGGAAAGTTCGTGTTCTCGAAGTCGCGGTTGGGCACCGGCGCCTGAACCGCACTCACAACGTCTCCAGCGCGACGTCGTAGACGCCGCTGAGGTCGAGCACCGTGCCCTTGGCCTCGAACATCCGCTGCACGCAGCGCTTCTGGAGCTTCATCTTCGGGCCGCCCACGGCCAGCGCACCGAGCTTCAGGACACCGTTCTCCTCGGTCAGGTCGTCGCCGCGGTCGACCCCCTCGACGCCCACCGGCTCGGCCGCGGAGTAGTCGATCACCACCCGCACGTCGCTCTGGGCCCAGCCGCTGCGCCGCAGGATCTGGATGCCGGCCGGCCCGGCCGGCGAAGATCGCCACCTGCCCGGCCGAGTGTCGCATCGAGATCGTCGCTGGACGCGGGCTCGGTGACCTCGAAACCAGCCTCCTCCGCCACGGCGATGCCCGAGGCGCGGCGATGGCCGCCCTTCATCACGTCGGGCGGGAACGTCAGGAGGGTGACCTCGGCCCCCTCGCGCCGCAGGAGCTCGGCGGTGCGCAGTCCGACCGGCCCCACACCGATGACCGCGGCACGGCTCCCCTCGAGCGTCACCGCGCCCCGGACGCGGGCCACGGCAGCAGCTGCGGTCGTATTCGAGCCGTCGGAGTCGAGCATGATCGAGGGCTTGAAGGGGTCGAAGAACAGCTTCTGGGCGGCCTCGAACACCGCCTCGCCGTCGCGCACCCTGGATCCGCCGATCCAGAAGGCAGTGTTGGCCAGGCCGTCAGGACCGCGCGGGAAGATCGCGCCCTGGACGACGCCTTCCAGGTTTTCGGCAGTGATCTGCCCGTAGCCGATGACGACGTCCACGTCGGCGTCGTAGGCGGCGATCGCGTCGAACGGGCTCGGGTGCTGATCGGTGTCGAGCTGGATCAGGATCTTCTTCATTGGATGTCCTCCCGTCGAGGTTCGGGAAAGCTCAGCAGGCCCCAGTCCAGCGGGCCCTCCTGGCGATAGCTCTTACGCAGGCCGCGGGCGATGGTCGCCTTCATCAGCTCCTTGCCGAGATAGAAGGCGTGCGCGGGGTCGGTCACGCCGAGCTGCTCGAACACCGCGTACATGTTGGCTTCGCGGACGAAGCGTTCGCCGTTGAACGCGTAGAGCCAGTCGGCATCGGCGAACAGGCGGTAGTTGGCGTCCGAGATCTGCGCCTGCATCGCCCGAAGCTCACCCTCCGAGGGCGCCCGCATCGACTCGTCCCTGGTCGTGACCAGGCCGGAGTCGATGTGCTTGGGGGGCCGCGCCTCACGCTGGGCCACGTGCATGATCTGCGCCGCCAGGACCGTCTCGCGCACCGCTCCGTGGGCCCACCCGATCACCTCGGTGGTCAGCACGGCGGTGATGCCGACCTCCTGGCAGAAGCCGATCAGGAGCGCAGTGACCCCGGTCGAGTCAGCCTCGGTGAGCTCCGTGAGGTTGCCGATTCCCATCAGCATGCCGGCGTCGGGATGGCGGCGACGGACCTCGACGTAGCGGGCCAGCGACGCGGCGAAGCCCGAGTTGATGGGAGCCAGGATGGAGTCGAGGAGGTAGGGGCGGTCCAGGTCCTCCATGCGAGCGGCCATCCGGTCCAGGCCGTCGATGTCCTCGGGATCGTCGGTGATCAGCACCGGGGTCGCGCGCAGATCGGCGACCATGTCGATCGTCTCAGGGGTGAGGCTGAGCACGTAGTCCACCCCGGCGGCATCGGCCATGCGGATGTGCTCGGGGTCCAAGGTATCGATGCTCACCGCCAGCCCGCGTTCGCGCAGCGCGGCAATCGTCGGCGGCCCCTCGACCAGCCACGAGCGATCGAGCGACAGACCGAGGTCGATCACGTCGGCCCCCTCCGCGCGGTAGGCCTCCGCCCGGGCGATCACCTGCTCGCGCGACAGCGCCTGGACGTCGTTGATCTCGGCGAAGACGCGCACATCTCGGGGTCCGAGCTCCGCCCGCACCGCCGCCCGGCCGTACCACTCCGGCAGCGACCGGACGTCCGCCGGGCCCTTGCGCACCGGCAGGCCGGTGGCCTGCTCCAGGGCCTCCACATCGCCTTCGCACAGGCCCGGGATCACGATGTTGTCCACGCCCGATGGCACCTCCAGCCGCCGCGCGATCCAACGCGTCGTCATCAACGCGGCGACGCTGATGTTCATCACCGCGATCTCATGGCCGATGTCCAGCCCCGAGACGACGCTGCGCAGAGCCGGCTCGGCCAGGCGGCCGGTGACGAACAGGGTGTCAGCCAACGGTGCCGCCGTTGACGTTGACCGCCTGCCCGGTGACGAAGGCGGCGGCCGGCGACGCCAGCCACACGGCCGCGCCCGCGACGTCCTCCGGCCGGCCCCAACGACCCAGCGGCGTGCTCGCCGCGATCTGGTCGTAGAAGGCGCGGTCCACGCCCGCGCCGAACGCCGTCTCGATCCAGCCCGGGCACAGCACGTTTACGCGGACATCGGGAGCGACCGACCTGGCGAACGACTTGGAGAAGCCGAGCACGCCTGCCTTCACTGCGGCGAACAGCTCCGGGTTGTCACCGGCCATCCCGTCCATCGTGGCGTGATCCCAGCCGATATTGAGAATGCAGCCGCCGGGCGCCATCCGCGCGGCCACCTGCCGAGAGCAGTGGATCGTGCTCTTGAGATCGACGTCGAGGAGCGCGTCGAGCTTGCGCTCCGCCGGCCACCGCGCGGCCTCACCGGTGAGCACATCGGCGCCGGCGTTGTTGACCCAGATGTCGACGTTCTCCAGCGCCGCGAACGCCTCAGCGACAAGCGCGGAGCACCCGTCCAGGGTGCTCAGGTCCGCCTGGAGCAGCGGATGGGACGGGCCGAGCTGGGTGCTCAGCGCGTGGGCGGCGTCCGACGAGCGCCAGAAGCCGAGGCCCACGCGCGCACCGGCCGCGGCGAACGCGACCGAGATCGCCCTCCCGATCCCGGACCCTGCCCCGGTGACGACGGCGCGCAGACCGACGAGCGGGAGCTCTCCGGTCTGCGCGTTCAGTGGCGCGTGGCCGGCCGCCGCTAGTCCTCGGCGCCGCCGGCGAACGGATGCCGCGCGGCGGGCGTGTCGGCCAGCACCTGGTCGATGCTCGGCTCACCCTTCATCGCACGCGCGATCGACAGCTTGACGGCCTCGTAGTTGTAGTCGTAGATCTTCTTGTCGTCGGCGGCCTCCCAGTGGATGAAGACGCTGACGATGATGCAGAGATCGTCGACCTGGTCCTTCGGGATCACACCGTCCTTGACCGAATCCACCACGGCGCGGGCCACTGCGGCCTGTGCAGGGCCGAACAACTGCACTGCCTGCTTCTCACCCTTGATGGTGACCTTGTTGGTGATCACCGTGTCCGGCTTGGCCAAGAGATTGGGAGTGACTACCGCCAGCAGGTTGGTGTGGCCCGCCCTCTCGTTGACGAAGGCATTGGCGAACGCCTCGCCCATCGGTCCGCTCTTTGACCCGAGCAGCAGGTCGATGTGCGCCAGCTCGTTACCGTCTCCGGTTAGGGCCTCTCCGGTCGCCAGCGTGATGGCCATTGCGGTTACCTCCCTCTCGTATTGTGACGCGGGTGAACGCAACCCTAGCTCACTCCTCAAGGCTGAGCGGGGACCTGCTCGCGCGACAGGTGCAGCTCGCATGCGTCCTGGAGGTGTCAGCAGCCAAACCGGGCAACGTCACTCCGAGCCACGATTTCTCCGATACGACCTACGCCGACATGGTCCGGTCGGCTCTCGCGCTGGGCCCGGTATTCGCGCGAGACGCCGCCCTGCAGAGAACCGTCGGCGAGCTGATCGCGGATGGGGTGGAGGCGACCGCGCGGGTTGTCGGGGCCAACACCAATCTTGGGATCGTGCTCCTATTCGCGCCGCTGGTCAGGGCGGAGGTCACCCGGCGAGCCGACGAACCGTTGCGCGTCGCGGTTGAGCGGACACTGGCCGGGCTCGATGTCCGCGATGCCGCCGCGGCGTTCGCGGCGATCGCCCGTACGAGTCCGGGCGGCTTGGGTGAGGCCCCCGAGCATGACGTGCGGGCTCCCGCTCGCGTGTCGCTGCGCGAGGCGATGGAGGCCGCCGCGCATCGCGACAGCATCGCCGCCGAGTACGCGACCGGCTATGCGATCGTGTTCGACACCGGCCTGCGGCTCCTGGAGGACGCGTTGCGCGACGGTAGGTCTACGCTCGAGGCGATCGTGTCGCTGCATGTCGGCCTGCTGGCATCCCGCCCTGACAGCCTGATCGCGCGCAAAGCGGGCGACGCGGCGGCGCGAGCGGTCACCGACGCGGCTCGCGAGGTGCGCGACGGGACCCGCTCGCTCCCAGATTTCGACAGCTCGCTGCGCGCTGAGGCCGGCCGGTTGAACCCCGGGACGACCGCAGACCTCGTCGCGGCCACGCTGCTGGCCGGGCTGATGACAGGGATGCGGTTGCCGTGAGGGTCCTCGTCGTGGCGGTCAGCGCGCGGATGCTCGCCCAGCTGGCGGTCGCCGACGGATACGAGGTGACCGCGCTTGACCGGTTCGGCGATGTCGATCTGCGCGCGCTGGCTCCCGGAGCGACGGCGCCGACCAACGACGGGCTCGCCGGGCTCGCCGCGGACATCGAGGCCGACGCCGTGGTGTACGGCGCGGGCCTGGAGAACCGGCCGGATCTGGTGCGCGAGCTCGCCGACGGACGCGAGCTGCTGGGGACGCCTCCCGAGCTGCTGGAGGCGGTGCGCGATCCCTGGGAGGTGGGGGCAGCCGCGCGCGCTGCCGGGGTCCGTGCGCCCGAGACGCGCGCAGCAGCCGGCGAGCTGCCCGGCCGCCGCGCTCGCTCGCGGGCGCGGTGGCTCAGGGGATGCCTGGGTGCGCAAGCCGCGACACAGCGGCGGCGGGCACGGCGTGCGCGGATGGAGAGGCGGCCTGTTGCGGCCGACGGAGGTGGTGCAGCGACGCATCGGCGGGCTGTCGTGCTCGGCGGTCGCGATCGGGGATGGCCGGAGCGCCGTCGTACTCGGGATCACCGAGCAGCTCCATCTCCCACCCGGCTTCCGGTGGACAGGCAACGTGACCCCGCCGCGGCTGCCTGAGGCACAGCGCGGCGAGCTCGACGCCCAGCTGCGCGCAGTCTGCGCCGAGGTCACGCGGCGCTTCGGCGTCCGCGGGGCGTTCGGGGTCGACGCGGTCTGGGACGGCCGCCACGCATGGGTGCTGGAGGTCAACCCGCGCCCGTCGGCCTCGCTGGAGCTGTTCGGCCCGGGCAGCTTCGAGGCCCACGTCCGAGGCGCCCGCGGGCTCGGCCTACCGACCCCCGGCGTCCCGCCGGCACGGAGCTCCGCGGCGGTGAAGCTGGTGCTCTTCGCCGACCGCACCGTCTGCGCTCCCGAGCCCGGCTGGTGGCCGGCGGGCCTCGTGCGCGACATCCCCAAAGCCGGCGAGACGATCAACCGCGGTGCTCCCGTGTGCACCCTGGTCTCGGCACGTCCCGACGTGCCCGAGCTGGTCGAGCGCGGCGCTCGCCTGTTGTCGGCGCTCCCCGAGGCGGTGGCGGTTGGTGGCTGAGCAGGCTGAGATCGGGCCGGTCACCTGCGCGGGTTGCGGCCTGCTATGCGACGACGTGAGGTTGGACTGCTCGGGCGAAGCCGTCCGCCTGCAGCCGTCGTGCGCCCTCGGCGCTCAATGGTTCACCGAACGCGTCCGCCGGCCGGCGGACCTGCCGGTCGCGATGGTCAACGGCGAGCCGACGGACCTCGAGTCAGCGCTCACGCGCGCCGCCGAGCTGCTGCGGGGCGCGCGTCGCCCGCTGGTCTACGGCTTCGACGCCTCCACGGTGGAGGACGCCCGGGCCGCCTTCGCGCTGGCCGACCGACTCGGGGCGCTGGTGGTGACCGAGAACATGACCGGTGCGTGGCCGGGCGCCCCGGCGTTCTCCCTGCGCGGCTGCGACCACGGCCACCCTGGGCGAGATCCGGGATCGGTCACGGCTCGTGGTCATCTGGGGCGAGGATCCGGAGGCCACCCACCCGCGGCTCCTCGAGCGACTCCGCTTTGGCGGCGGCGCGCCCGCATCGTCCGTCGCGCAGCGAACGCTGGTCGTGATCGACGACCGAGACACCGCCACCGCCCGGCGTGCCGACCTGCGGCTGCAGTGGCCGCGGGAACGCGATCTGGAGGCGCTGGTCACCCTGCACGCGTTGCAGCGCAAGGTCGCGCCCGCGGCGGGTGACCTGAACGCGCGGCTGGGCGGCCTGCTGACGCGCATCGCCGACGTGCCCCATGTCGCCTTCGTGTACGGGCCCGGACTCACCGGCGGCGACGGCGGCCAGCGGCGCGCGTTGGCCCTGCACGAGCTCACGCGGGCGCTCAGCCACGAGCGCCACGTAGTGACCCTGGCGCTGACCCGTGCCCCCGGGACCACCGGTGTGCAGGACGCGCTGGCCTGGCAGACCGGCTACGCCGGCAACGTCGATCTCGCGAGCGGCCATCCGGAGCTCCACACCGCCACTCAGTCCCTGGAGGGCGCCGACGATGTCGACGTGGCCCTGCGCATCGACGGCGCCCCGGCGGCGCTGGCCTCCGGGGTGGCCGAGATCGCGCTGTGCAGTCACCCGACGAGCGGCCCGGGGTCCGACCCTCAGGTGTCGATCCGGACCGCGGCGGCCGGAGTGCACGCGGCAGGTACCGCTCACCGCCTGGACGGCGTCCCACTGGCGCTGCAGGCACCGCTGGCCGGCGACGCGCCCACCACCGCGGAGCTGCTGGTGCGGCTGCTGGCCGAGGTGACGCCATGACCGCGATCCGGATCACCGGCGGCCGTGTCCACGACCCGGCCAACGCGGTCGACGGTGAGATCCGCGACGTGTGCATCGAGGGCGGCAAGGTCGTCGCCGAGGTCGGCCCCGAAGCGCGGCGGATCGACGCTCGCGGCATGGTGGTGATGCCGGGCGGCGTCGACATCCATGCCCACATCGCCGGCCCCAAGGTCAACGCCGCGCGCAAGCTCACGCCGGACGAGCGCCGCGACGACCCGCTTGAGCGGACCGACCTGCTGCGATCGGGCACCGGCGGCCTGGTGCCCTCCACGTTCGCCACCGGCTATCGCTACTCGCTGCTGGGCTACACGACTGTCGTGGAGGCAGCCGCCCCACCGCTGGCCGCGCGCCAGGTGCTGTCCGAGCTGCGCGACACGCCGATGATCGACAAGGCGTTCCTGATCCTGATGGGCAACAACCAGGTGCTGTTCGAACTGATCCGCGAGTCCGGCGGAGCAGTCTCGTCGCAGCTGCGCGACGCGGTGGCCTGGTGGCTGGACGCGACCGGTGGCTACGGCGTGAAGCTCGTCAATCCCGGCGGCGTGGAGGCCTTCAAGCAGGACAACGGCAACGTCCACTCCCTCGACGACGAGGTGCCGGGCTTCGACGTGACCCCGCGCCAGATTCTGGAGGCGATCGGCGGGGCGGTGGACGAGCTCCGGCTGCCCCATCCCGTCCACATCCATGCCAACAACCTCGGGGTGGCGGGCAATGCCGAGACAACGCTCGAGACGATGCGCACGGTGTCCGGACGCCAGGCCCACTTCGCCCACCTGCAGTTTCACTGCTACGGCGGCCGGCTGGGTGGGTCCATTTCCCAGGCTCGCTCCAGAGCCCCCGAACTGGTCGACTACCTGAGCTCGCATCCGGAGATCACGGCGGATGTCGGCCAGGTGATGTTCGGGCCGGCGGTGACGATGACGGCCGACGGCCCGGTGTCAGCGGTCCTGCGCGACCTCGATGGCGGCAAGTGGCTCAACCACGACACCGAGGTCGAGACCGGGTGCGGGATCGTCCCCTACCACTACAGCGCGGGCAGCTACGTGCATGCGTTGCAGTGGGGCATCGGCCTGGAGCTGTTCCTGCTGGGCAAGGACCCGTGGCAGGTGATGCTGTCCACCGACCACCCCAACGGCGGCTCGTTCCTCTCCTACCCGAAGCTGATCCGGCTGCTGATGGATCGCGCCTTCCGCGAGGATCAGGTCGGCCGCGCGAACCAGCGAGCCATCCGGCACACCGCGCTCCTCGACGGGCTCGACCGCGAGTACACGCTCAACGAGATCGCGATCATCACCCGGGCCGCGCCCGCTCGGCGGCTCGGCCTGCGGGACAAGGGCCACCTCGGGATCGGCGCCGACGCCGACGTCACGATCTACCACGATCGCGCCGATCGAGAGGAGATGTTCGCCACCCCTCGCTACGTGATCAAGGGCGGTGAGCTCGCCGTCGAGGAAGGGGAGCTGCGCCGCTCCGACGACGGGCTGGTGCTGTCGAGCCACGCCCCCTTCGATCCCGAGGTCGACCGCGTCCTGGAGCCTCTCTTCGGCCATCGCTACACGGTGGCGTTCGAGCACTATCCGGTCCGGGACCCGGCGCTGCGCGAGCCGGCGCGGATCGTGGAGGCGGGCGCGTGAGCGACTACGTGGTGGGTCAGACCGAGGTCGCCGACACGTTCGCCGAGGCGTTCGGAATGCGCTATGCCCGCGTGGTGATCACCGCCGCCACCGACGCATGGGCCAATGAGGCGGCCCGCTCGATGACCGGGTTTGCCACCTCGGTGATCGGCTGCAAGTGCGAGGCGGCCATCGAACGCCGGCTCGGCGCCGGGGATACGCCCGACGGCCGCCCCGGGGTCGCCGTGTTGCTGTTCGCCATGGACCGCGAGGGTGTCGGCAAGCGGATCCTCGAGCGCGTCGGCCAGAGCGTCATGACGTGCCCCACCACCGCGTGTTTCGACGGGCTTCCCGGGGCGGAGAGAACGGCGGCGCTCGGCAGCAGCCTGCGCTACTTCGGCGACGGCTTCCAGGCGAGCAAGGTGATCGGCGGGCAGCGGTTCTGGCGGATCCCGGTGATGGACGGGGAGTTCCTGGTCTCGGAGTCGGTCGGGGTCGGCCGGGGCGTCGGCGGAGGGAACCTGGTGATCGGAGCCGGCGGTGATGAGGCCGCCCTGGCGGCCGCGCAGGCGGCGGCCGCCGCGATGCGCGGCGAGGGCATCGCGCTGCCGTTCCCGGGCGGCATCGTCCGCAGCGGCAGCAAGGTCGGCGCCCGCACCTCCAAGACCATGCCCGCCTCCACCAATCACCAGCTGGCTCCGACGCTGCGCGCTCAGATCCCCGACACGCTGGTCCCCGACGGTGTCGGCGCGGTGTTCGAGATCGTCATCGACGGGGTGTCTGAGGAATCCGTGCGCGAGTCGATGCGCCGCGGGCTGCACGCCGCGGCTGACGCGGGCGCCACCCACGTGACCGCCGCCAACTTCGGCGGCAAGCTCGGCGAATTCCACTTCCCGCTCTCAGAGCTGCGCGACCCGCCGTGACGCTCACCCTCACCCTCCGGGCAGCACCCGCGGCGAGAGTGTGGGCGCCCGTCGCTGACCCCGGGGCGCCTGCAGGGGCTCGCCGCCTCCGAGGTGGCCGCGCTGACGGTGCGCTGCGGCCGCGAGATGGTGGCCGTGGGCGACATGTTCGAGGTGGCGGGGATCGCCGATGAGCAGCTGGTGCTGCGCGGCGATCTGCGCCGGGTCGACGGGATCGGCATGGCCATGGAGAGCGGCCGGGTGCTGGTGGAAGGGGGGTGCGGTCATCACCTGGGCGCGCGGATGAGCGGCGGCGAGATCGCCGTGCGTGGCAGCGCCGGGGACTGGGCGGGCGCTGAGATGGCGGGCGGCGTGCTCCGTATCTCCGGCGATGCCGGCGCCCGGTTGGGAGCCGCGTACCCCGGGGCGCGTGCGGGCATGACCGGCGGTGAGATCATCGTGTCGGGCAACGCCGGCCAGGAGGCCGGTGCGGGCATGCGGCGTGGCCTGGTGGCGGTCGGGGGCCGGACAGGGAGCGGCGCCGGACTGCGCATGCTGGCGGGCACGGTCATCGCGCTGGACGGCATCGGCGCGGAAGCCGGGCTGGGCAACAAGCGGGGCAGTCTGGTGTCGGGGCGTGCGGTGGAGCCGCTACCCAGCTACGCGTTCGCCAGCCGCTTCAGGCCGCCGGCGCTGCGGCCTGCAGCTCCGGCGGGCGCGTCGAGCTGGGACTGGAGGTCGACGACGCGCTGCTGGGCGGGACCTGGGCCCGCTGGTCGGGCGACCGCACCGAGCTCAGCCGCGGTGAGATCCTGATCTTTGACGAGGAGGAGGGCCAGTGACGACCTGTCCATGAACGAACGGGCGGCCACGCTCGTGGACGCGTTGGCAGCCGACGCGGAGGCGCTCGGGATCGAGGTCCGGACGCTCGAGTCCGGCGCGCGGCTCGTGGATTGCGGCGCTCAGGCCCGCGGTGGACTGCAGGCCGGCGTGGGCTTTGCCGCCGCCTGCATGGGCGGCCTGGGCCGGATCGATCCCGTCCCGGTTGTGGTGGGCCAGCGAACGTGGCCGGGCGTCGGCGTCGGCGTGGACCGTCCCGCCGCGGCGTGCCTGGCCGCCCAGTACGCCGGCTGGAAGCTCGAGCACGACGATTTCTTTGCCATGGCCAGCGGGCCTGGCCGCGCACTGGCGCGCGCCGAGGAGCTGTTCGAGGAGCTGGCCTGGCAAGAGCGCGCCGAGCGGGCGGTCCTGTGCCTCGAGACCCGGCAGGACCCGCCGGCGGCGATCGTCGACAAGGTCGCTCAGCGTTGTGGCGTTCCGGCGTCCGCGGTCACGTTCCTCATCGCGCCCACCGCCTCGGTGTGCGGCTCGGTGCAGATCTCCGCCCGCGTGGTCGAGACCGCGCTGCACAAGCTGCACGAGCTCGGGTTCGACCCAGAACGCGTGCGCCACGGATGGGGCTGCTGCCCGATCGCCCCGGTGGCCGCCGACGATCGGGCCGCGATCGGACGCACCAACGACGCGGTGCTCTACGGCGGGGACGGTCCACCTGTGGATCGAGGCCGGCGACGACGAGGCCGCCGACCTGGCGCAGCGACTGCCGTCGGCGGCATCGGACGCGTTCGGCACCCCGTTCGGCGAGTTGCTGGCCGCGGCCAACTGGAACTTCTATGACATCGATCCGATGCTGTTCAGCCCCGCCGACGTCACCCTGACCAGCACCGAGTCCGGGCGCGCCCACCACGGTGGCGGGCTCGCGCCCGAGGTGCTCGAGCGCTCGTTCGCACAGTTGAGCGAGCGACTGCGCGTCGGCGTGCTGGGCGCGACCGGCTCCTGGCACACCCGCGGCCTGACCGGCGCGCTTGCCGCCCGCGGCCACGAGGTGGTCGCGATCCCCGCCACCCGGCTGCGCTCCGAGATCGACGACTCACGGAGAGGTCCACGTCCTGGGACCCGAGGACGTGCGGCTGGACGCGCTGGATCTGCTCATCGTCCGGGGGCTCCCGCGAGGCTCGCTGGAGCAGGTGATCTTCCGGATGGACGCGCTGCACGTCCTCGCCGAGCAGGGCGTCCGGTGCGTCAACGGCCCGCGCGCGATCGAGAAGACGGTCGACAAGTCGTGGGCCGGTGCGGTGCTCGCCATGTGCCGGGATCCCCACCCCCCACGATCGTCTGCGAGCGCTACGACGACGCGATGAGGGCGTTCGACGCAGCTCGGCGGCGACGTGGTGATCAAGCCGCTGTTCGGCGCGATGGGCAACGGGATCGTGCGCGTCGAGGACCACGACGTGGCCCACCGCGTGTTCCGCGCGTTGGAGCTGGAGCGGGCGGTCTACTACGTGCAGCGCACGGTCGCGGCCGGCGGGACGAGTCGGCGCGATCTGCGCGTCCTGGTCGTCGCCGGCGAGGTCGTCGGCGCGATGGAGCGAGTGACCGACTCGTGGCGCGCCAACATCGCCCGCGGCGCCACGTCCGCGCGCGGTCGCCCTGGGCGAGACGGAGCGCTAGCCTCGCGCTCGCCGCGGCCGCCGCCCTGGAGGCCGACGTGGCCGGCGTCGACCTGCTCGTGGCGCCGGACGGCGAGGTGGTGGTGCTCGAGGTCAACGGGATCCCGGGCTGGCAGGCGCTCCAGTCGGTCTGCGAGGAGGATCTCACCGCCCGCGTGATCGACGCCTGCGAGGCGCTGGCGGTGTGAGCCCCGCCGGTCACAGGGTGATGCGGCCTTCGTGCAAGGCGGTGGCGACCAGCGCGCCCGCCGCCCCGGCTGCCTCGAGCGCGCCGGAGATCCTCGTCGTCACGCACGCCGCCCCCGGCGTAGATCGCCACGTCCGGGCAGCGCCGCGGCGAGCGCGGCCACCGCGTCCAGCGGCGGCCCGGAGCCGCTGCCGACGCGGGCGAGATCGATCACCAGGAGCTCTGCAGACCGCGAGTGCGCGCGCCAGAGGCGCCGCGTCCGCCGGCTCGCGGCCGTCGAGCGCGGGATCAGGGGAGATCAGCCGTCCGCCGCGCAGATCGACGCTGAGCACCAGCGGCGGCGACGGAAGCGAGTCCGCCGCCGCCGTCTCGGGCCCAGGGACTCGGTGCCGACGACGTTGCGCGCGGCACCCGCCCGCTGAAGCGCGGCGGCCCGCTGCGGCCGTGGTCGCGCCCGCGTCGACCCAGATCTCCGCCACAGATGCCAGGCCGCTCAGGGTCGCCTCGTCGGCCGGCGCGCCCCCGAGCGCGTCGAGGTCGGCGACGTACAGACGGTTGCGTCCGGCACGCGGCGCAGAGGGCGCGCGCCACCGACACCGGTTCGCACCCGGCGACCAGGGGACTGCTCAGCGGCGCGTAGTCGGCGCGCTGGCCGCGGCGGGCGTGCACGACGATGCCGCCCTTGAGGTCGAGTACCGGCACGATCTGCATCGTCCGCGTCATGATGCCCGAATGGCTCCCGTGATCGGGCTCGACGTCGGCGGCGCCAACACCAAGGCGGCGGTGGTGGACGATGACCTGGGGGTCCGGATCGTGTCTGAGCCGTACGAGGTGTGGCACGACCTCGACGCAATGTCGGACGTCGATCGCCGACGTCGTCGGGCGGCTCGAGCTGCACGGCGCGCCCGTGGCGCTGACCACTACCGCGGAGCTCGTCGACGTGTTCGCCAGCAAGCGAGAGGGAGTGCTCTACGTGCTGGACGCGGCGCGCCAGGCGCTGCCAGACCGCCGGCTGCGCGTGATGACCACCGGCGGCGAGCTGGTGAGCCTGGACGCGGCCCGAGCCGAGCCCCTGGCCTGCGCGGCCGCCAACTGGATGGCGACGGCGCTCTGGTCGCGCGCTCGCTGCCCGACGCGATCCTGGTCGACTGCGGTGGCACCACCACCGACGTGATCCCGATCGCCGCGGGCACGGTCGTCGTCGAGGGCCGTACCGACGTCGAGCGGCTGCTCGCGGGCGAGCTGGTCTACACCGGCGCGCTGCGGACCAACATCGCCGCGGTGCTCTCGCACGTGCCGATCGGCGGCCGGCCGTGCCCGGTGACCTCAGAGCTGTTCGCGATCGCCGCCGACGCCCATCTGCTGCGCGGCGAGCCTGTCGCCCGAGCAGTGCACGTGCTCGTTCCCCGACGCTCGCGGGACCTCGCCTGGGCGAGGTCCGCTCGCGGCTGGCGCGGGTGGTGTGCGCCGATCCCGAGCAGCTCGCCGACGGTGACCTCGAGGCGATCGCCGGCGCCGTCGCGGAGGCGCAGCTCGCCGCGATCACGGCGGCGCTTGCGCGGGTGGCGGCTCGCCTGGCGCCCGGCGTCCCGGTGGTTGCGGTCGGGCGTCGGCGCGTTCCTGGCCCGCGAGGCCGCGACGCGCTGTGGCCTGGACGTCCATCCCGATGACGGTGCCGGCTTCCCTCTCGCCGGGGAGGGGGGCGAGGTCGCCGCCGCGGTCGCCCTGTCGGTGCTGGGCCGTGAATGAGGACGGCCCGCTGGTCGTCAAGATCGGCGGCGGGCTGCTGCGCGACCGGGGGCCTCGACGGCCTGCGCCGTGCCTGCGCGGACGCTGTCGCGTTGTCCCGACGCCGCCCGGTGCTCGTCGTTCCCGGAGGCGGTCCGTTCGCCGACGCCGTCCGCGCCGTCGATGCCCAGGTGGGCCTGACCGACGGGATCGCGCACGGCTGGCGCTTGCGGCGATGGATCAGCTCGGCGTGCTGCTGGCGCCGTTGCTGCCGGCCGCCGAGCCGCTCACCCGGCTGGTCGCGCCCCATGCGCTGGGCATGCTGCATGGTGGCGCCGGCGTTCGCCGGCCGCGCCGGGGATCCCCGAGTCCTGGGCGGTGACCAGCGACTCGCTGGCCGTGCTGGCGGCGGGCGCGATCGGGGCCGACGAGGCGATCCTGCTCAAGCCGGTCGACGGCGTGATGGCGCGGTGGCCGTCGGACGACCCGCCGCTGCCGCGGCTGACGGCCCGGCGAGCTGCAGGCGCTGCAGGACGCCGGCGGCGGACGGGCCGTCGACGCCTACCTGCCCGAGGCGGTGCGCCGCACCGGGGTGGCCGTCGTCGTCCGGGAACCAGCGCGCTTCGTCCTCGGCCGGCACGCGGATCATGCCTGGCTGAGCCGGCCCGCCGGCGCGCAGCTCGGCGACCGCCGCGGCCACGAGCTCGGTGCGCAGCCCGGCGTCGCGGTCGCCGCCGCGGCACACGGCCGAGCGCACGCCGACGACGTCGGCCTCCACGCGGCGCAGCTCTCCCAGCGTCAGCTGCCCGGCCACGCCGAAGCTGGCGCCGGCCGCGGCGCGTGCGCTCGATCAGGTCGGCCAGCTCGGACTCCGAGAGCCAGCCGTACAGGCCGCGCCCGTCCTTGACGAAGCGTGTCGACGAGCGCCCCGGCGATCCCCGTCCGCTCCACCAGCGCGGGCAGGCACGCGGGCGCCAGCGCCGGCGGGTCGAGCGCCGCGGCGTCCGCGTACGCGGCGGCGATCACCGAGACCCCGTCCCCGGCCACCTTCACCGCGTCCGCGACGGCGCTCATCAGCGCCACCGCGCGCTCGAGGTCGCGCACCCCGCGCAGCCCGACCTTGACGAAGTCGGCGCCGCTGAGCGCCGCGCCCCGCGCGGCGAGCGCCGCCGTGTGCGGGAGATCCGGCAGGTCACCGAGCGCCACGCTCACCGGCGCACTGCGTCCCGACGGCCCGCACGACCTCGGACAGGACGCGCGGCGAGGGCGCCCCGAGCGCCCCTTCGCCCGGATCCTTGACGTCGATGATGTCCGCTCCGCCGGCCAGCGGCGCGCTGCGCCTCCTCGCGCGGAGACGACGCTGACGAGCAGCCTCATGCCGCGGCTCGCTGCCGAGCCATGGCGCGCGACCCACGCGCCGCGGCGATCGAAGTCGACGACGCGGACGTCGGTGCCGGCGCGGCCGCGGCGCGCAGGCGGTCGGCGACCTCGGCGGCGCGCTCCGGACCGGCGACGATCCCGTAGACCGTCGGGCCCCACGAGCTCTGACCCACCGCGCCGACGCCGAGCGCCTCCAGCGCCTCGACGAGCGGCGCCGCGCGCGGATGAAACACGCCGCCCTGCCGAGCGGCGAACATCGACCCGATCTCGCGCTGGATCTCGGTCAGCGCCGCGCCGAACTCGTCGATGTCGCCCGGCCATCAGCCCGGGCAGCAGCGCCGTCAGCAGCAGCCGCGCGACGCGCGGCTCGCCGGTTGCCTGCTCGTGCAGCTCGTCGAAGAAGCGCTCCTCGGCGTCGCCGGACAGCCCCTCGCCGTCCGAGCGGCAGCGCCAGCACGCACCGCCACGCGCTCGGGCATCGGGTGGCGCGCCACCAGCGGGCTGATCGAGCCGTCGTCGGTCACGCCGGCCTCGACCACGAGCCCCGGCGCCGCGAACGTCCAGGACGCCGACGCTCGAGCGCGCCGCCCGGCCGCTGGCGTCCGCCAGCGGCTCGGGCCCGGCCGCGACGCCCGCCAGCTCGGCGACGCCGCGGGCGATCGCCAGGCCGAGCTTCGTGCCCGAGCCGAGCCCGACGTGCGGCGGGATCGCCTCGCGCACCTCGACCTCGAGACCCCGCCGGCGACCGAACGCGTCGCGGGCTCGCCGCGCGAACGCGGCGGCGCGCTCGGCCTGCGGCCCATGCGCGGTGACCTCGTCGCCGGAGCGGGATCTGACCCCGCACCGACCACTCGCGGCGACTCGATGCCGACGCCGAAGCCGCCGAAGCGCCGCGCGCCCGAGCCCGGCCGGATCGAGCATGCCGAAGTGCAGCCGCGCCGGGGCGGTGACCACGAGCTCGGTCATGTCTCGCTCGCTGACGTAGCGCCGCACGTAGTCCATCGCCGCGCGCTCGCGCGGCCCGGCGGTCTTGTCGACGAGCTCCTGCAGGCGGTCGAGCTCGGCCCAGACACGCGTCGGCGCCCAGCCACCTCAGCCGCGACGCGAGGATCGACGCTTCGACGGCGGCGTGGCGGGCGCGGCACAGGCCCGAGCGGCTGCCGCGTGCCGGTGCCGCCGGCGACGACCCGGGCGCGCACCCGCGAGCGCGGCAGCTCGCCTCGGCGGGCGCGATCTCGGTCACGACCACCTCCCGCCACGCGTTGACCTCCTCGATCACCGAGCCGTGCGATCGCGCTGGCGGCGCGCAGTCGCCGGGCGGGGGTGCGCCGAGCGCCGCCTGCACGAACAGGAGCACGTCGTCGGTCAGGTGGACGACCGCCTCGCCGTGGAATGCGCAGGTTGCGCAGCGTGCGGGTGGTGTCGAAACGGCCAGAAGACGAGCTCCTCCTCTCCCCAGCGCACTCCCATCGCCGCGCAGTTCACCACACCGTCGCTCCCGGTCGTGGTCACCACGGTCTCGATCAGCGGCGACGAGTCACTGGACCTGGCTGATCAGCCGACAAGGCTGAGGAGCTCCTGGCGCGTGCGCGGATCGTCGCGCAGCGCGCCGCGCAGCGCCGAGGTCACCGTCCGCGCGCCCGGCTTGCGCACGCCGCGGATCGTCATGCACGTGTGCTCGGCGCTGAGCACGACTCCGACGCCCCGCGGCGCGAGCTCGCGCTCCAGCCAGTCGGCGATCTGCACCGTCATGCGCTCCTGCAGCTGCAGATCGCGGGCGAAGGCCTCGACCACCCGCGCGAGCTTCGAGATCCCGATGATCGTCTCGTCCGGGCAGGTAGGCGACATGGGCCTCGCCGTGGAACGGCAGCAGGTGGTGCATGCACAGCGACTGGAACGAGATGTCGCGGACCAGCACGAGCTCGTCGTATGCCCTCGTTGGGGAACAGCGTCGCGCTCGAACTCGGCGGGCGTCACGAGCTCGGCGAGCGAGGCGGCGACGCGACGCGGCGTCTGCGCGCAGCCCGGGCGCGTCGAGGTCGGCGCCGATCGCGCGCAGCAGGTCCCGCGCGGCCCGTTCGGCGGCGGCGAGATCGAACTTGGAGGCGTCGACGACGCGCCCGGGTGTGGCGGCGCCGCAGCTCGCCGATCGCCATCCCCGAGGTTCATCGCGGCCAGCGTAACGCCTGGCGTGCTCGCTCACGGCGTCGGCCGCGGCGCTCAGGCGCGTGGCGAGCTCGACCAGCATGCGAACGCCGTAGCCGCTCGCGCCGCGGCCGAACGCATCGCCGCGATCCTCGTCGAGCAGCGCCGGGCCGAGCATGTCGACATGCGCCCACGGCCCGTCGCCGGCGAACTGCGCAAGGAACGTCGCGGCGACGATCGGGATAGCCGAAGCCCTTGCCGGCGGTGTTGCGCAGGTCGGCGACGGTCGAGTCGATCAGACGGCCGGTAGCGCGGGTGCAGCGGCCACGGCCAGGCGAGATCGCCGCTGGCGTTGCCCGCCTGCACGACCTCGTCGCGCCACGCTTCGTCGGAGGCGAAGACGCCGGCGTAGAGGTCGCCCATGCCGGCGCGCATCGCGCCGGTCAGCGTCGCCAGGTCGACGAGGTGGGTCGCGCCGTCGCGGCGCGCGTACCACAGCGCGTCGGCCAGGATCAGGCGCCCCTCGGCGTCGGGGTTGGTGACCTCGACGGTGAGGCCCGCGGCGGTCGTGATGACGTCGGTGGGCCGGATCGCGGTGCCGCTCAGCATGTTCTCGCAGGCGGGCACGAATCCCGTGACCGACAGGGGCAGTCCGAGCTCGGCGATCGCGCCCAGCGCCGCGACGACGGCCGCGCCGCCGGCCATGTCGGCCTTCTGACGCACGATGTCGGACTGCGGCTTGAGGAAGTAGCCGCCGGTGTCGAACGTCACGGCCTTGCCGACGAGCGCCAGCCGCGGTGCCTGCGGCGCGCCCGCGCGGCTCGTGGCGCAGCACGAGCAGGAGCGGCGGCGCCGGGCTGCTCCCACCGACGGCGGCGAGCGCGCCGAGCCCCGCCTGCACCGGGTCGACGATCTCTGCGGTCGAGGCCGGGAAACGCCGCTGCCCGCTCGGCGAGCGCTGCCGGCGAGATCACGTTGGGGGGCGCGTCGACGAGCTCGCGGGCGGTGTTGGTCCAGCGCGCGACGAGCGCCGCGCGGTCCGCCACGGGCGGCAAGCTCCTCGTCGCACCCGCAGATCACGAAGCGCTCCACGCCTCGCGGGGCCGCGCGCGCTCCGCCAGCGGCGGCCGTCGTAGCCGCCGATGCACCGCGCCTTCGGCCAGCGCGCGCACCTGTCCTCGGCGGCGGAGACGGGGAGGGACGCGTCGAGCGCCCATGCCACCGTCCCGCCGCCGCGGCACGCGCGCACCGCGCGCGCGGCGGCTGTCCGCAGTCCCTCGACGTCGGGCTCGAGCGCGACGACGGCCAGCGGCGCGCGGTCCGCGGTAGACGATCGCGACGCGGGTCGGCGTCCGCCAGCGGCGCGCTCCGGGGCGCCCAGCTCCGCCGCCCGGGCTCCCGCCGCGACCGCGACGAGGTCGGCGTCCACCGCGTCGGGTCGCCGCGCGGTGACTTCAACATGCATCGTGTGGCGGAGCGCTCTTAGTCAGCTTGACACCGTCCCGCTAAGATGACACTTCTGGCCGCTGAGACTCTGAAAGGGAGGCATCCTATGGACGTGGATCAAGCCGAAGTTTGAGTTCGTCGAGCTGTGCTCCGAGGTCACGTCCTACCTCTACCACCGGTAGGACGCTGAAGCCGGCGTAGCCTCCGGCGAGCTGCCCGGGGCTGCGTCTCGCTTCCCCTTCCCCGTGCGCGTCCGGATTCTCGGCTCGGCCGCCGGCGGGGGGTTTCCGCAGTGGAATTGCCGGTGCGCGACGTGCGAGGCTGCGCGTGGCGGCGTGCGGGCGCGACCCCGGACGCAGTCGTCGCTGGCGATCCGCGGGCGCGACGGGCCGTGGTTTCTCGTCAACGCGTCGCCCGACGCGCGCCAGCAGCTCGAGGGGCTCGCACCGACCTCGACATCGACGGCGTCCGCGCGCCGCCGATCGCGGGCGTGCTCCTGACCGACGCCGAGATCGACCACACCGCCGGGCTGCTGCTCCTGCGCGAGTCGGCGACGCCGATCCTGCGTCTATCGGCGACGCGGGCGTCGAGCGCGCGCTCCGGCACGGGTACCCAGTGCTGGCGATTCTGGAGCGCTACTGCGGGGGCGGAATGGCAGGACGCTCGCACCGGGCCAGGTGATCGAACTGGAGGGGTCGAGCCTCACCGTCGAGGCGTTCGACGTGGGCGGCGACGCGCCGCGCTACCTCGACGGCTCGGGCATGGAGCTCGAGGCAAGCGGGCTGGTGTTCCGCGACCGCGCGGGTCCGGGCGTGGTGACCTATGCCCCCGGCCTGGCGCGATTGGACGACGACGTGCTCAGCCGATTCGCCGCCAGCGACCTCGTTCTCGTCGACGGGACCTTCTGGGGCAACGACGATCTTGCCCGGCTTGGCATCTCGACGCGCAGCGCGCGCGACATGGGGCATCTGCCCGCTCTCGGGCCCCGGCGGGACGCTCGAGGTGCTCGCCCGGCTGCAGCGGCCGCGCACGGCGCTCGTCCACATCAACAACACCAACCCGATCTTGCTCGAGGACTCACCCGAGCGTGATGCGGTCATTCGGGCCGGGCGTCGAGATTGCCTACGATGGTCTGGAGGTGGAGTTGTGACCGACACTGCCCTGACGGACGAGCGACCGCTGGCGCCGCCGGAGGAGTTCATCGCCGAACTGCGCGCGCAGGGCACGCGCTACCACAACCTGCACCCTTTCCACCGCAGGATGGACGCCGGAGAGCTCAGCCGCGAGGAGCTGCAGCGCTGGGTGACGAATCGGTTCTACTACCAGAAGTGCATCCCGCTCAAGGACGCGGCGATCCTGTCCAACTGCCCCGAGGTCGGCGGTGCGCCGCGAGTGGATCCAGCGGATCATCGATCACGACGGTACGAGCGACGGCACCGGCGGCATCGAGTCCTGGCTGCGGCTCGGCGAGGCGCTGGACGTGTCCCGGCAGCATCTGGAGTCAGAGCACGGGGTGCTTCCCGCCGTGCGCTACGCGGTCGACGCCTACGTGAACTTCGCCCGGCAGCGGCCGTGGGTCGAGGCGGTCGCGTCCTCGCTCACCGAGCTGTTCGGGCCGGCCGCGATCCGCGTGCGTCTGGAGGCGCTGGAGCGCCACTATCCGTGGATCGATCCCGCGGGGCTCGAGTACTTCCGCACGCGGCTCGTGAAGGCGCCACGCGACGCGGACTACGCGCTCGGGCTGACGGTCGAGCGCTGCGCGACGCGTGAGCAACAGGAGGCGGCGGTCGCCGCGCTGCGCTTCAAGACCGAGATGCTGTGGGCGCAGCTTGATGCCATCGAGCGCGGCGATTCCCAGCCGTCGATCCCAGCCACCCCGCAGGCATGACCCGTCCCCGCCTCGTCACCGGCGCACGGCTGCGGTACGACGAGGTGCGCGAGGAGCACCTGCTGCTCGTTCCCGAAGGCGCCGTTCGCCTCAATCCGACGGCGGCGGAGGTGCTGGGGCTGTGCGACGGAGACCGTTCGCTCGACGACATCGTCGATGTCGCTGTGCGAGCGATACGACGGGTCGGATGTCGGCGACGACGTGCGAGGACTGGTGGACGCCATGGCGCAGAAAGGACTGCTGGTCGATGCGGCCCCCTAGCCCCTTCACTCTCATCGCCGAGCTCTCCTACCAGTGTCCGCTGCACTGCCCGTACTGCTCCAACCCGGTCGACATCGGCGCCGAGCACTACCGCCGCGAGCTCGCGACCGAGCGACTGGATCCGCACCTTCCGCCAGGCGCGCGCACTCGGCGTCCTGCAGCTGGCTCTCACGGGGGGCGAGCCGATGCTGCGACGGGATCTGGTGGAGCTGTGCGCGGCGGCGCGCGAGGCTGGATCTCTACTCCTCGCTCATCACCGCGGGCACTCTGTTCACGCCGGATCGCGCCGCGGCGCTGAAGGACGCAGGGCTGGACCACGTGCAGATCTCGATCCAGAGCCCGAACGCGGCGGAGAACGACCGGATCGCGGGCAACCGATCCTTTGAGAAGAAGATCGCGGCGGCGCGCCTGGCCAGAGAGCTGGACTTCCCGCTGACGATCAACTGCGTCCTGCACCGGCAGAACCTCGATCGCATCGAGGAGCTGCTCGATCTGACGCTTGAGCTGGGCGCGCAGCGGCTCGAGCTCGCCAACACCCAGTACTACGGCTGGGCGGTCCTCAACCAGCAGGCTCTCCTGCCGACGTGGGAGCAGCTCCGGCGCGGCGAGGAAGCGGTCGAGCGGTTCCGTGAGCGCGTCGGGCCCCGGGTCGACGTCCTGTGGGTTCTTCCCGATCTCTACGAGGACCTGCCGAAGCCGTGCATGGGCGGCTGGGGCCGGACGGCGATGGTGGTCGAGTCCCGGCGGCGACGTGCTGCCGTGCCAGGCGGCGTCGACGATCCCGGGTCTCGACCTTCGCCAACGTCCGCGAGCACGACGCTGGACTGGATCTGGTCTGAGTCCGAGGCGTTTGCGCGCTTCCGCGGCACCGACTGGATGCAGGAGCCGTGCCGGTCGTGTCCGCTCGGTCGCCAGGAGGAGGATTGGGGGGGCTGCCGCTGCCAGGCCCTCCGGCTCACGGGTGACCCGGGGGCCACCGATCCCGTCTGCCACCTCTCGCCTCATCACGAGCAGGTCGTCTCGGTGCGCGAGTCAGCGCAGACCGACGAGTTCGTCTACCGGACGATGCGAAGACCGGCGCGGGTCTGAGCGATGACGGATCCCAACCGCTACACGGGACCGGGCGGGCTCAGCGTTCCGGAGGCGGATCGCTCGGAGCTCTTGATGTTCCCGCGCCTCTCCGCCTACTCCCAGATCGTGGCCAAGCTGCAATGGGATGCTGCGGCCATCGATCTCGCCGCTGACGCCCGTGCGTGGCCCGGCCTCCCGGAAGAGCGCCGCGAGCGCCTGACGACACTCTTGGCCGGCTTCTGCGTGGCCGAGGATGCGGTGGCCGAGCACCTCACGCCGTTCGCCGACGCCGCCGAGCACGTCGACAGCATGATGATGTGGATCTTCTTCCTGCAGCGCCGCGACGAGGATCGCCATGCGGCATTCTTCGATCGCGTCGGCGCCGAGGTGCTCGGCCTGTCCGGAGACACGCCGGCGGATCGGCGCGCCGCGGCCCGATCTCACGTCCCGGAGGCCCTGTTGGAGCTGTTCGAGGTGCGCCTGCCCGCGATCGCCGCGGAACTGGCGGCGGGGCGCGCCGGCATCCCCGACGGCGTTCGGCTGTACCACATGATGCTCGAGGGCGCCGTCTTCTCCGCCGGGCAGCACGCACTGCTCGACGAACTTGCCGACGACGCCCTGCCGGGCGTACGCCAAGGCGTGACGCGTGTCGAGCTCGACGAACGGTGGCACGTCGGCTTTGGCGTGCGCTGCCTGATCGAGGCCGAGGGAGCCGATGTGCGCGTCGACGACCTCTTGGCCCGCGCCACCACGGCGGCCGCAGCGTGGGGGGACGTCGTGCCCGCCGCCACGCGTGAGGACGCCGTGGCGCAGTGCCGTCGGCGGCTCGCGGTCGCCGGCCTGGTCGAATCGCAGCCGGCGGCCTAGAGACCCGGCGCCCGGCACGGGTGCCTCAGGTTGAGATCACGATCGCGATCGCCACGTAGGCGACGTACAGACCCGTCAGGGCGGCGCCTTCGATCCGGCCCAACTGCTTGCGGACGACGAGCACCGCCGCGAAGATCGCGGGGCTGGCCACCGCGACGGGCAGATAGAAGCGGGTCGTCTGCGGCCCGAGCGTGAGCGGCTTGACCAGAGCGATGATCCCCGCGTTGAGCGCGGCGAAGTGAACCACGGTCCCGGAGATGCTCCCGAGGCCGATCTCGGGTCGTCCGCGCCGCGCCGGTACGGCGAAACGCGCCAACTCCTCGGCCTCGACCGTCGCCGCCAGCGCGGTGTTGCCCAACAGCGTCTGAGGGACTCCCAGGCGCCGCACCGTCGTGCGCAGACCCTGTCCGATCAGCCACCCTCCACCGGTCAGCAGCGCCAGTCCGACGAAGAGCCGCAGGCCCGGCCACCGGACACGCTCGTCGTCGTCCGGTGCGACGAGCAGTGCGCGTCCCGAGCGGGCCAGTCCGACGAGCGCCACCACCGACCAGACCACCAGGAGCCCACCCTCGACCCGGGAGATGTGCCCGTCGATCGCGACGGCGAGCAGCGGGAGCGGCGCGATGGCGGTCCACACCGCGAACCGCGTCGGGAGCTCGACGCGGATCGGGGCGATCAGGCCGCCCAGTCCCGCCACGCCGAACGCCAAGAACGTCACGCCGCCCAGGAACGTGCCGGCCGCTGCGCCCGGCAGTCCCTTGGCGTTGGCGGCGATCCCCGCAGCGAGGTTCTCGGTCTCGAACCCCGAGAGGGCGACCGAGAGCACGAACGCCGAGATCCCCAGGGTCCGGGCGACCGCGAGCAGCCCATCAACGAACACGTCCGCGGCGAAGATGACCACCACGACTCCGACGACGAGGACGATGAGGCCGGCAGCTCCCGACAAGCAACGGTCATCGTCGCAGAAGGAGCGACGTTGGCGGCGCCCCAGTGTGCCTTGAACGCTCCAGGCCGGCCGCGTCCCGGGAGGTAATGACGCTGACACCTCCGGACCGAAGCTGACCTCATCGCGCCGTATCGTCACGCTCGCATCCAGCACCTCAGGAGGGCGCGACGATGGACATGAAGCTCGAACTGGTGGCGGTCCCGGTGTCAGACCCCGACCGCGCCAAGGCGTTCTACACCGAGCAGGTCGGTTTCAACGCCGATCACGACATCCCGGTCCAGGAGGGCCTGCGCTTCATCCAGCTCACGCCTCCCGGCTCGGCGTGCTCGATCGCGATCGGCCTCGGGGTGACCGAGGCCGAGCCCGGGAGCGTGGTCGGTCTGCAGCTGGTGGTGACCAGCGCCGCCGAGGCCCGCGATGAGCTGGCCGGGCGGGGCGTGGACGTCTCCGACGTGCAGGAGTTCCCGTGGGGGAAGTTCGTGTTCTTCTCAGACCCCGACGGCAACCGCTGGTCGATCCAAGAGGTTCCGCCCCGCGATTGACCCGTAGCTGCTGGTCAGTGCGCTGACCACCACGTATCGCCCCCGCGAGATCGGACATCCGTCCACCGTTTTTCGATTGATTCAAGTGGTCCGGTGTCCGTGGGGGCGGCGGCGGGCAGAAATGCCAGCTGATGAGTGAGCGGGATGCTCACCGTGGAGGTACGAGGTGCACCGCATTGTCGTTCTCGCCGTGGTCGGCGGGCTCATGGCCGTGGCCGCGTCGCACATGCTCACGACGGCCTCGCACGCAGTCCGCGATGCGCGCACTGCGGCCCGCCTGTTGCGCTGCGACGGAACAACGCTGAACCGCTACGACGCCGCTGACGCCGCCGATGGCGAGGATCCGACGGCGCCATGCGCCGGGATCGCCAAGCGGCTCCAGGCGGAGACCGGGGCCGGCGAGGCCGCCGTCGCCCCGGCACCGCCGGGCCAGTAGTGGCCGCCCGCCCGCCTCATGCGGTGCGGCTACGAAATGCGGCCGCCCGCGCGTTGAGCGCGGGCGGCCGCAGATTTTTCAGCCGGCGGCCGGCTCGGGCGCCGCTGAAGAGTGATCCGCGCGCGTCGCCGCGGTGCGCCCTTCGACGTTGAGCCGCGGGAGCACGGAGTCCAGCCAGCTCGGGATCTTCCAGTTGGCATCGCCGATGAGGATCATCAGCGCCGGCACGAGCACCGAGCGGACGATCAGCGCGTCGAGGAGGATCGCGCTGGCCAGGCCCACCCCGAACAGCTCGATGATGCGCTCGCCGCCGAGGATGAACGACGCGAACACCAGGACCATGATCGCCGCCGCGGCGGTGATGGTCCGGCCCGTGGCGGCCAGCCCGTGGGCCACCGCCTCGGTGTTGTCGCGCCGGCGATGCCACTCCTCGTAGATGCGGCTGACGAGGAATATCTCGTAGTCCATGGAGAGGCCGAACAGGATGGGGAACATCAGGACCGGGACGAAGGTCTCGATCGGTCCCGTGGTCCCGCCCAGCCAGCCCTTCTGGAAGATGGCGGTCACGATCCCGAAGGCCGCGCCGGCCGACAGCAGGTTCATGACCGCCGCGGTGAGCGGAATGACCAGGCTGCGGAACACCGCCATCAGCAGCAGGAAGCTGAGGACCACGACGACGCCGATGAACAGCGGCAACTTCGCCGACAGGATGTGGCTGAAGTCCTCGAAGATCGCCGTCGTCCCGCCGACCAGCACGGTCAACCCGGTGCCCTGGGTCGCCGCCGGGATCACCGTGTTGCGGACGTGGTTGAGCAGGTCCGTGGTCGAGGCCGCCTGCGGCGAGCCCTTGGGATACACGCTGGCGATCGCGACCTTCGGGTGACCGTCGCCGCCGAGCGTGGTCACGCCGGTCGATCCGACGACGCCGGGCGTGGCCGCCACCGCGGCCTGCGCCTTCTTGAACGCCGCCAGATCCGACGGCTGCTTGATCTGAGCCACGAGCTCCAGCGGCCCGTTGTAGCCGGGCCCAAAGCCCTTGGCCAGCAGGTCGTAGGCCTTGCGGGTCGTAGTGCTGGAGGGGTCGGTCCCGGCGTCGGCCGAGCCCAGGCGCATGGAGAAGAACGGGATGGCGATGATGATCATCACCAGCGCGGCCACGGTGGCGAACACCGCGGGGCGCTTGCTCATCAGGCGGGTCCACCGCACCCAGGCGGGCGACTCGACGTTGAGCTGGAGCTTGCCCTCCTTAAGCGCCCTGCGCTCGCGCCGGCGGGGCACGAAGCGGCCGAGCGGCGTGGCCAGCAGCGCCGGCAGCAGCGTCAGCGCGGCGAGCACGGTGAAGGCCACGGTGACCGCGGCCGCGATGGCGACGCCGTACAGGAAGCTCACGCCCAGCGCGAACATGCCGAGCATGGCGATGCACACGATCAGGCCGGCGAACAGCACGGCCCGGCCGGAGGTATCGATGGCCTCGACCACCGAGGCCTCGCGGCTCTCGCCGCGCGCCAGCGCCTGCTTGTAGCGGGTGACGATGAACAGCGCGTAGTCGACGCCGACTCCGAGACCGATGAGCAGCGCGAGCTCCGTCGAGAAGGTGGCGATGTTCATCGCGTGCGAGAGCAGGCCGACGACCGCGGTTCCGGCGCCCAGCGACACTCCGGCGGTGATGAGCGGCAGGAGCATGCCGCGGAAGGAGCCGAAGACCACGAAGAGCACGATCGCCGCCGCGATGAATCCGAACAAGAGGCCGCTGCCCTGGTTCGTAGGTGTTACCGGCCTCGGCGATGTTGCCCTCGACCTGGAACTGCACCCCGTTTCCCGACTGCGACGTGATCGAGTTCACGAAATCCCGGGCCTGGGGCGCGGTGATCTTGTTCTGGTTGGCGGCGTTGGTGAACGTCACGTTGGCGAACGCGACCTGTCCGCCGGGGGCGATCTGATGGCTCGTCTCCGGCGTGAACGGCGAGACGACGCTGGCCACGTTGGGGTCCGCCGCCACCTTCTCGAACACCTTCTTGGCCCGCGCGACGACGGCCGGGTCGGTGACCTTGCCGTGGTCGACGCCGATCACCAGCTGGTCGGTCTCGCCCGAGTTGTGCGGGCTGGCCTTCTGCAGCAGGCGGATCGCGTCAAAGCTGCCCGTGTGGGGAAGCTTGAAGTTGTCGGTGAAGGCGCTGCCCGCCGCTGAGTGGATACCCACCAGCGCGACGAGCCCGACGACCCAGCCGAGCAGCGCCACCCATTTATGTCTGAAACACCAGGAAGCTACGGTTCTCATACGACGTCATTCCTCCAAAGTTGTTGCGCCTCTGAGGCTAGGCCCCCGCGCGATTCGGCGTAAGTGGTCCGAGGCCGAAATCAGTCATGACAATTGTCATGGACACCCGCCGCACTGCGCCCAGCCGCGCCACCCATTGAACACATGTTCGCTGACATTTGGCTGACAACCTGTGAACGGGGCGCCCGATGAGCCCCTCAAAGAGGCCGTAAAAGCGCCGGCTTGCTCCTCTTCCGCCACGCCGGCGACGACCTGCAGGTGCTGCTCGTCCACCCCGGCGGCCCCTTCTGGGCCAAGCGCGACCACGGCGCGTGGTCGATCCCGAAGGGCGAGTGCGAGGAGGGGGAGGACCCCCGCTCCGCCGCGTGGCGCGAGTTCGGAGAGGAGCTCGGCAGCCCGGCGCCCGAGGGCGATGCGCTGGAACTCGGCGAGGTGCGCCAGAAGGCGGGCAAGACCGTGCTGGCGTGGGCGATCGCCGGCGATCTGGACGCCGAGCAGATCACCAGCAACACCTTCACCATGGAGTGGCCTCCGCGCTCGGGCCGATCCCAGGCCTTCCCGGAGGTGGACCGGGCCGGCTGGTTCTCCCTGGCCGAGGCGCGCGAGCGGATCAACCCGGCGCAGGCCGCGCTGTTGGATCGTCTGCGCGAGGCCCTCGACGGGTGAGCTCCGGCGACAACATCAGCCCGACCGCGCACTACACCGGCGAGGTGTGGCGCCGCGCCGGCCTCTCGCACCCGTGGCTGGGCACCTGCGAGGGCCGGCTGATGGTCGACGCGCTGCATCCGCTGATGGCGGTCAGCGGTGCGCTGGGCGGGCCCTCGCTGGAGAGCTACCTGCTCGCGCGCCACCGGGCCATCGACGCGCTCCTCGCCGACGCGGTGGAGCGCCGCGGCGTCAGTCAGGTGATCGAGATCGCCGCCGGGATGTCGGCGCGGGGCTGGCGCTTCGCCAACCGCTACGGCGACAGCGCTCACCTACGTCGAGGCCGACCTGCCGGGGATGGCCGCGCGCAAGCAGCGCGCCCTGGCGCGGATCGGGTCGCTGTCTGCCACCCACCGCGTGGCTGAGATCGACGCCCTGCGGGATGACGGCCCCGGTAGCCTCGCCGCGCTCGCGTCCGGCCTGGTCCCCGATGCCGGGCGTGGCCGTGGTCACCGAGGGTCTGCTCGGCTACCTGCCGACCGACGCCGTGCTGGGCCTGTGGCGGAATATCGCCGCGGCGCTCGCAGACCTTCCCGGCCGGGTACTACCTCTCCGACCTTCACCTGGGCAGCGTCCAGACCCCGGTGGTCCGGGTCTTCCGGCGGCTGCTCGCCGGGTTCGTCCGAGGGCAGGTGTACCTGCACTTCGACGGCGCGGCCGACGCCGAGGCCGCGCTGCGCGAGGCCGGCTTTGCCACCGCCTCCGTGCGGCGGGCGGGGGCGATCATCGAGCTGCCGGAGCGCGAGCAGCGGTCCGCCGGCGCATATACTTGAGGCATCAACCACTGACTCGGAGCGTCGCCCATGATCAACGCCACTCTGTACTCCGATCCCGCCTGCCCCTGGGCCTACTCCGAGAGCCCCGCGCTGAGGGTGATCGAGTGGCGCTACGGCGATCAGCTGGACTGGAACCTCGTCGCTCGTCGGGCTCACCGAGAGCGCCGACCAGTACGCCAAGCGGGGGTACACGCCGGTGCGGGGCGCGCTGGGCCAGCTGCACTTCCGCAACCGCTACGGGATGCCGTTCGCGCCCGAGCCCAAGGCGCGTCTGAGCGCGACCGCCCGCGCCTGCCGGGCGGTGGTCGCCGCGCGCCTGCAGAACCCCGGGACCGAGTGGGCGGTGTTCCGCGCCATCCAGCTGGCCAACTTCACCGGGCCGCTGGTGCTCGAGGACGACGACATGCTGCGCGACGTGCTCGCGCGAGGTCGACGGCGTCGACGCCGACGCGATCATCGCCGCCCTGGACTCGCCCGAGGTCACCGAGGCCTACGAGGCCGACAAGGCCGATACCCGCAAGGCCGCCGGCTCCGCCGCCGAGCTCCAGGGCAAGACGGCCACCACCGACGGTCCGGTCCGCTTCACCGCGCCGTCGATCGTCTTTCAGTCCAACGGCACCGCGCTGGTGGCCGGTGGCTTTCAGCCCGTCGAGGCCTACGACGTCCTGGTCGCCAACCTCGACCCGACGCTGGAGCCGCAAGGCGCCGCCCGAGACGCCCGAGCCGCTGCTGGAGGCGTTCCCGGGCGGGCTCACCACCCAGGAGGTGGCGGCGCTCATGACCGCGGGCAACGACGCGCCCGACCGCGCGGCGGCCGAGGCGGCGCTCATCGAGCTGGTGGCCGACGGCAAGGCGACGCGCCGGTCGCTGGGCGACGACGCGCTGTGGGAGGCGGCGGCGTAGCGGCGGCAGTCCGGCGCCGCAAGCCGCCAGGCCGCGGCCGCGCGGCGTAGCAGCGCGCGCACATGGACCGGCCGGCTGTGCCGGCTGCGCAGTCGGAGCGCGCACGCCGGCTCAGACGGCGCGCGTCGGCGCGCAGACGCTCGCACCGCGAGCGCCTGCGGCTCAGGCCGGGGTCAGCCGCAGCGGCAGCGTCTCCAGGCCGTAGATCCCCGACGGGGTGCCGAACTCCGGATCGCCGGCGAGCTCGATGCGCTCCGCGCGCCGCGCCAGCGCGGCCAGCCCCTCCTGCATCTCGGCGCGCGCGAGGTTGGCGCCGACGCAGTAGTGGATCCCGGCGCCGAAGGTGAGCACGCGCGCGCCGCCGCGGTCGGCGGTGATGTCGAAGGCGTCGGGCTCGACGCCCTGGCGGTTGGCGTGCCAGGCGGAGACGAGGACCACCGAGCCCGCGGGGAACGTCGACCCCGCGGTGCTCGAGCTCCGCCGTCGTGATCCGGGCGGTGAACGGCGTGATCGGCTCATAGCGCAGCGCCTCGTCGACGGCGGGCAGGGCGAGCCCGTCGGGATCTGCGCGCAGCGCCTCCCACTGCTCGGGGTGCAGGGCGAGCAGGCGGACCGCATGGGCGAGCTGGCTCTGGCTGGTGTCGACGCCGCCGACGAGGATGTTGAGCACGAGGTTGCGCAGCTCGTCGTGGTTGAGGCGCTCGCCCTCGGCCTCGGCGGCGATCAGGTCGGTGATGAGGTCCTCGCCGGGGTCGTCGCGCCGGCCGGCGATGAGCTCGTCGGCCCAGACGTAGAACTCGTCGACCGCGGCCTCGATGCGGGCGCGGTCCTGCATCAGGCTGGTGGCGTCGAACTGGCGCTGGATGACGTTGGACCACTCGTGCAGCTTGGGCGCGTAGCGGCGCGGAGACGCCCATGACGTGCGCGATGACCAGCGACGGATAGGGCTTGGCGACGTCGGCGATGAACTCGCACCGTGCCGCGGGACGCGACCTCGTCGAGCAGCTCGGCCAGGAACTCCTGCATCGCCGGGCGGTAGCGGGCGACGGCGCGCGGGGCCAGCGCCGGGTTGACGAGGTTGCGCAGGCGGCGGTGATCGTCGCCGTTGACGTTGATGATGTTCTTGACGATCTCCTCGTGCAGCGGCCCGTCGGTGATGCCGAAGATGTCGGCGATCGTCATCCCGGGGAACACCGCGTCGCGCGTGCGCAGGAAGAACTCCGCCGACTCGCGCTCGAGGACGAGGAAGCCGAACGGGCACGCGGCCAGCCAGCCGTCGTGGCCCTGGAGCGCCGCCATCGCCTCGCGGTAGCGGGCCCCGCGCAGCGTGGGGTCGGTGTGGTCGAACATCGTCAGCTCGAGCTCGGCGGCGAGCGGCATCCGTGTCGCTCCTCAGATCCAGGGGTTGGCGGCCAGTTCGCGCGCCACCGCCTCGGTGACGTGCAGGGCCTGGCGCACGGTGCGGTAGTCGACGTTCTCGGGCGTGTCGGACATCAGGTGGTAGTTGGAGAGCGCCTTGTAGCGGTTCATCGAGGCGAGCGTCGCGGTGGGGTAGCCGGCCCGGCTGGGGATGACGGCGTCGGTCGAATTGCGGGCGCGCATCCCGCGGCGCAGGTGGCGCGCCGGCGCCGTCGGCGACGCGCGCGATGAGATCTCGGAAGGCGCGGTCGTGGTAATCCTCCATGACCACCGGGCCCTCGCCCTCGAGCATGATCAGCCGCGGGCGAGCCGAGCGTCTCGAGGTTGAGAAACCACGTCGATCGCGATCGAGCGCCGGGAAGTGGCGGCGGGCGAAGCCGTAGATGCCGCCCTGGATGACCTCCTCGGCGCCGCAGGAGGCCAGGACGCACGCGCAGGCCGTCGGCCGGCTGCGTCCCGCAGGCGCTCGGCCAGCGCCACCAGCACCGCCACCGCGGTCAGGTTGTCGTTGGCGCCGGGCACGATCGGGCTGCGGGCGACGTCCTCGAACACCGCCGTGCCCAGCGCCGAGCCGGCCACGCCCGCGGCGATGAGCCCGCGGCGGCCGCGCAGCGACCCGAGGGCCACCAGCGCCGGCGCCGCCATCAGCGCTCCACCACAGCGGCAGCGACGTGTCGATGCGCTCGATGATCCCGGGAAGCGTCTCGCCCCACCACGCGCTGCAGGCGTGTCGTCGAAGATCTTGCCCGGTGGGGGCGGCGTCATGGTGGGCGAGCAGCACCAGCGTGCGGGGCGCGTCCGGCGCCGCCGACGTCGCCGACGACGTTCCAGGTCGTCCGCGGCCGGGCTGGCCGCGCGGCGGAACAGGCGCGGCCCGTTGGAGACATCGTCGGCGATGGCCGCCAGCACCGCGCCCGGCGACCGCTCCGGCCGCCGGGCGCGCGCGACGGACTGGCCAGCGCCGCCGCCCCCGCCAGGCCGCTGGCGATCGACAGCGTGCTCATCACGCGCGCGTAGCCCTCGCGGTAACTGCTCAGGCTCGACCTGCGGCGTCACAGCCGGCGTCGCGCAGGCGCTGCGCGATCCACTCGCGCCGCCTGATGCTCGCCCTCGGAGCCGGCGCGGCGCTCGAGCGGCGCCAGCGCCTGCGATCACCTCGCGCAGGGTGGCCTCGTCAGGCGCGGGGCGGCGCGCCCGGATCGCCTCCGGGCAGGGCGGCGGTCTCAGGCCTCCACGTTCTCGAAGACCGCGGCCAGCCCCTGGCCGCCGCCGATGCACATCGTCTCCAGGCCGTAGCGCGCGCCGCGCCGGCGCAGCTCGCGCACGCAGCGTGGTGAGGATGCGCCCGCCGGTGGCGCCGATCGGGTGGCCGAGCGAGATCCCGGAGCCGTTGACGTTGAGCGCGCTCCATGCCGTCGGGCAGCTCCCAGTTGCGCAGCACGGCCAGCACCTGGGCGGCGAACGCCTCGTTGAGCTCGATGAGGTCCATGTCGTCCATGCGTGAGCCCGGCGCGCGCGAGCGCCTTGGCCGTCGCCGGCACCGGGCCGATGCCCATCGTCCTGGGCGGCACGCCGGCGGCCGCCCAGCTCACCATCCGCGCCATCGGCGTCAGGCCCAGCTCGGCGGCCTTCTCGGCGTGGGTGACGATGCAGACCGCGGCGCCGTCGTTCTGGCCGGAGGCGTTGCCGGCGGTGACGGTGGCCTCGGGGTCCTTGCGCGCCATCACCGGGCGCAGCGAGCCGAGGCTCTCCAGCGAGGCGTCGGCGCGCGGGTGCTCGTCGCGGTCGATCGAGCGGGTGCCCGTCTTGCGCTCCTTGACCTCGACGGGGACGATCTCCTCGGCGAAGGTGCCGCTCTCCTGGGCCGCGACGGCGCGCTGGTGCGAGCGCAGCGCCAGCTCGTCCTGCTCCTCGCGCGGGATGGAGTACTCGCGGCGCAGGTTCTCGGCCGTCTCGATCATCCCGCCGGGCACCGGGTAGTTCTCGCCGCCGGCGGTGACGCGGCCGCGCACGAGGCGGTCCTCGAGCATGGCGCCGCCCGAGCGCGCGCCCCAGCGCAGCGCGGTGGAGTACAGCTCGGCCTGGCTCATGCTCTCCGCGCCGCCGGCGAGCACGACGTCGGCGGCGCCGGTCTGCACCTGCATGGCGGCCTCGATCACCGCCTGCAGCCCCGACCCGCAGCGACGGTCGATCTGCAGGCCGGGGACCTCGACGGGCAGCCCGGCGTCGAGCGCCGCGACGCGGCCGAGCGCCGGGGCCTCGCCGTTGGCGTAGCCCTGCCCGAGCAGGACGTCGTCGATCTGGTCGTGGGGCAGGCCCGTGCGCTCGAGGATGGCCTTGATAACGGTGGTGGCCAGCGAGGTCACGGGTACGTCTCTAAAAATGCCGCCGAACCGGCCCACGGGCGTCCGCAGCGGTTCGCAAATAAGGGCGTCTCTCATTCGGCCAGCTTATCCAGGCAAGCGTCTGCAGTTCGTACTGGGCGGGGGTGCGGCCGACGAGCGCGCGGAAGTCTCGAGACGAAGTGCGCATGGTCGTAGTAGCCGAGGTCGAGGGCAAAGCGCGTCCAGTCCTGGCGCCGGCGCCGGTCGAGGCCGCTCGATCGCGTCATGCAGGCGATAGCGCTGCAGGACCCATTTGGGACCGACGCCGACGTACCGGGCAAAGAGGCGCTGCAGCGTGCGCACAGAGAGGTTGTGGCGCTCAGCCAGCGCGGCCACGCTCTCGTCGGGGGCCGAGCGCTGGATGTCGGCGACGACCTCCTGCACGAGCGCCACGCGCGGGTCAGCCACGGCGGGCAGGCGCGAGCGCAGCAGGGTGTGCACTGCTGCGACCAGGGCCTCGGCGTCCTGCGTCGTGGTCGAGGAGCTTTGCCTCCTCGCCGAGCAGGTCTGGTGGCCGGCACATGGCGATCGGTGAGCTCAGACATGGCAAGGCCGTCCGCGAAGACGGCGAACCCGCCAGGGCGGAACTTCGTGCCCACGGCCCATCCCGCGCCCGCGAGCCGGCGGACATAGCGGTGACGGGTGACGCCATAGACGCCGCGCCCCGTCGGGCTCGACGACGAGGTGCACCGAAGGGTGCGGCAGGACCGCCGACTCATACGACGGCTGGCCGCGCCGGTCCCACGCCACGAGCCAGTGGCTGTCGACGAAAGTGGCCAGGTCGCGGCGGGGCGCCCGGCGCTCCAGCGTGAACATCTCGCCCGACGGCGCCAGGACGGAGGATCCCGCGGGTGCTCATCTCTGTCGCATTTTTCCAAGACGGCCAACGCGGCGCCGGGTAGCGTGGACACATGCCCACCTACACCAAGCTCAACTTCGCAGACGTCAAGGACCTCGCTCCCGACTACGGGATGTCGGACATGGGGGAGGCCCGCTTTGCTCGCGGCGCGCTGGGTGCCGAGCGGATCGGCCTCAGCAAGTACAAGATCAACGCCGGCCAGCGGCTCGGCTTCGGCCATCGCCACGAGAACTCCGAGGAGGCCTACCTCGTGCTCTCCGGTTCGGGGCGATTCCGCGTCGACGAGGACGTGTTCGACGTCGGGCCGCTGGACGTCGTCTACTGCTCGCCAACGGCGATGCGCGGCTGGGAGGCCGGCCCCGACGGGATGGAGCTGCTGGCCTTCGGCGCCCACAACGAGGGCGAGAACACCGAGATGGACCGGGAGTTCTGGACCGACTGAGGCGCCCGCCGCGTCAGTCAGTGATGGGGATGTGCCCGGGCTGGGCGGCCACCCGGGCCAGCCACTCACGCACCGCGGGGTAGGGGCGCAGCGAGAACCCGCCCTCGGGCGCCACGTGCGTGTAGGCGTAGAGCGTGATGTCGGCGATGCTGTAGCGCTCGCCGACGAGGAACTCGTGCTCGGCCAGCTGACGCTCCATCGCCGAGAGCGCCCGCTCTCCGCCCTTCCGCTTGGCCTCGCGGTCCGCGTCTGATGGGGTGATGTCGGCGAGCTCCCAGAACCGGGCCACGGCGATGTTGGGCTCGTGGTCGTACTGCTCGAAGAACTGCCATTGCAAGACCTGCGCCCGCTCATAGGGGTCGGTCGGCACGAAGTCGGTTCCGTCGCCGAAGTACCACAGGATCGCGTTTGACTCCCCCAGGGAGCGGCCGTCGTCGAGGACCAGGGTGGGGACGCGCATCGCCGGGTTCAGGGCGCCCAACAGGTCGGGCCGGTCAGAGCGATCGAACACGCTGAGCTCGTGGCGCTCGAATGGGATCCCAAGCTTGGACAACAGCAGCCGGACCTTGTAACAGTTGCCGGAGATGGCGGAGTCGTAGAGGAGCATGGCGTCGGACCTTAAACGACCGAGGGAGCTGGAACCGGACCGGGACCGAATGACTAATCTCGGACTATGGCCGAGGCGACCCGCCCCACTGAGCGATCAGAGGCGGCTGCACCGGCTCTCCTGGTTCAGGTCGCCGGCCGCGCACCGCACCCGCTGGCGGTACGGACGATCGCCTTCGTGGTCGGCGCGGCCAGCCTCGGCACCGAGATCGCCGCGGCGCGACTGTTGGCTCCGTACTTCGGCGCCTCCACGATCATCTGGGCCAACACGATCGCCACCGTGCTCGTCGCGCTGTCGGCCGGCTACTGGCTGGGCGGCAAGCTGGCCGACCGGCGCGCGGACCTGCGCGGGCTCTGCGCCGTGGTTCTCGTCGCCTCGCTGCTGCTGGCGCTCGTGCCCTTCGTGGCCGACCCCTTCCTGAGGCTGTCGGTCGCGGCGCTGGGGTCGCTGTCGGTGGGCGGCTTTGCCGGGTCGCTGGCCGCGATCCTGGTGCTGGTGGCGGTGCCGATCATGCTGCTGGGCACCGTGGCCCCGTACGTGAGCCGGCTCAGCATCCAGAGCGTGAGCGAGACCGGGCGCACGATCGGCAACCTCTACGCGATCTCCACCGTCGGCTCGCTGGTGGGCACGTTCCTGGCGGCGCTGCTGCTCATCCCCACGATCGGCACGCACCGCACCTTCATCGTCTTCGCCCTGTCGCTGGCCGTCGTCTCCGTACCCGGCCTGCGCCTGCGCCGTTTCTGGGCCATCCCGTTGCTCGTCGGCGGGGCGCTGGCGATCCCGCCGGCGGCCATCGGGGCCGGCGTGGCCGGCGGCCGGGTCATCTATGAGACCGAGACCCAGTATCAGTACGCGCGCGTGGTGCAGTTCCACAGCGGCGTGCGCTGGCTGCAGCTCAACGAGGGGGTTGCCGTGCACTCCGTGTACCGGCCCGGGACGTTCCTCAGCCGCGGCTACTGGGACGACTTCCTGGTGCTGCCGTTCGCGGCGCGGTCGCCGGCTCCGGCGCCGCCGGCCCGGATCGCCATCCTCGGTGACGCCGCCGGGACGGTGGCGCGCGCCTACGGGCACTTCTTCCCGGCCACCCGCGTGGACGCGGTCGAGCTCGACGGCAAGCTGACCCAGATCGGCAAGCGCTACTTCCATCTCTCCGGGCCGCGGCTGCACCTCTACACCGCCGACGCCCGGCCGTGGCTGCAGGCCAGTGATGCGCGCTACGACGCGATCTTCCTGGACGCCTACCGCCAGCCCTACATCCCGTTCTACCTCGTCACCCGCCAGTTCTTTCAGTCAGCGCGGGCGCACCTGCGGCCCGGGCGGCACGTTCGTGATCAACGTCGGGCACCTGCCGGACTCCAGTTCGCTCGAACGCGTGGTCACCGCGACCCTGCGCGCGGTCTTCCCCTATGTCGTGCGCGACCGCTTCAGCTCTGACAACTCACTGTTGGTGGCCTCGACGGCGCCGCTGTCGGCGGATTCGATGCTGGCCGCCCATGCCGAGGTCCCGCTCTCGCTGCAGGGTCTGCTGGCCTCGACCTCGGGCCGGCTTCGGCCCACGCTCACGGGCGGGTCGGTCTACACCGACGACAAGGCGCCCGTCGAGTGGCTCACCGACCTCTCGATTCTGCGCTACGCCGCCGGGACGCGCTGACCGGACGCGTCGGCTTCGGCGGCCGCACCCACGACCGGCGGTGGCGCGGCGGGGAATGGTGCGCGGTCCTGCCGGACGCGGACGCCGCCCTTGGGCGCGATCGTGATTGCGCGGAACTGACCCTTGGCCGGCTCCGGATCGACCGGCGCCAGGGCGGCGCGCTGCAGCACGCGCGAGAGCACGACGCGCATCTCGGTCAGGGCGAAGCTCGCGCCCAGGCAGCGGCGCGTGCCGCCGCCGAAGGGCACCCAGGTGTAGGTGTCCGGCGCCTCGTCAGAGAGAAAACGCTCGGGCGAGAACGACTGCGGGCTCGGGTACAGGTCGCCCGCGCCGGTGGATGCCGCGGATCGACGGGTTGATCTCCACGCCGACCGGCACCTCGTAGCCGCCGATGGCGAACGGGCGTTGGCGCACGACCCGCCCCACGCCCGGGGATGACGGGCCGGATGCGCAGCGACTCCTTGATCACCGCGTCGAGGTAGCGGTCGTCTCCCTCGCGCGCCTGCGCGCACACGCGCGCGTCATGCAGGACCAGGTCGAAGGTCCAGGCCAGCCCCGTGGCCGTGGTCTCGTGCCCGGCCAGCAGCAGGGTCAACAGCTCGTCGCGAACCTCGCGGTCGGTGAGGGGGACGCCGTCCTCGTCGTGGGCCAGCAGCAGCCCGGAGAACACGTCGTCGCGCTCCTGGAGGTCGGTGGCGGCGCGGCGGCGGGTGATCTCGGCGTAGATGATCTCGTCCACGGCCCGCTTGCGCGCCGCGAACTCCACCGCCGACCGGCGCTCGCCGCGCCCGCGCATGACCGCGTTGAGCAGGAGCGCCCCGCGGGCGCGCGACAGCGGCTCCACCATCGCCCGCAGGCGCCGCGCGAACTCGTCCTCGGCGGCGCCGGGCGCGTACCCGAACACCGCGCGCAGGATGATCCGCAACGTCAGCGACTGCATGCTCTCGAGCAGCGTGAAGGGCTCGCCGACGGGCCAGCGGTCGATCTCGGCGTCGGCACACTCGCGCATCGTGTCCACGTGGGCGAGCATCCGCTGGCCGTGAAACGCCGGCAGCATGAGGCGGCGGTGGCGCAGGTGCTCGGCTCCGTCGAGCAGCAGCACGGAGCGCTCGCCCAGGATCGGACCCAGCAGCGCGTTGGCCTCGCCGGCGTGCAGTTGCTCGCCCGAGCCCTGGAAGAGCTGCTTGACGGCGCCGGGCTCGAACAGCATCACGAACCGCTCGTCGAACAGCGTGCCCATGGTCACGATGTCGCCGTAGCGCCGCCGGCACCAGTCCAGGTAGCGCACGCCGCCCACCATGAATCCCAGCGTCTGCAGCCAGCGCGGGAACGCGGGGCCGGGCGGGAGGGAGGCGGGCGCGGTGGCCATCGCCGCCGATGGTCGCACACCGGCCACGCCGGCCCGGATGGTCTCGCGGCTCAGCGGGTCTCGGCGCCCTGCGAGGCCGCCGCCTTCACGCCGAGGTCCTGCAGCGTCAGGGATGTGCGGGCGGCGCATCAAGCACCTGGCGACGGGTCACGCGCAGGTCGGCGTCGACGTGCAGCAACTCGCCGGAGGCCAGCGGGGTCCACGCCGGGTCGTCGTCCATGGGCTCGGTGGCGACGACCACCGCGCGCTGGTGGGCCAGGTCGCCGGAGTGCACGCGGATCCGGCCGCGCGGGCTGCGGTGAGCCAGGTGCCCGTCGCCGGCCGGGCCGCCCGCGTCGCGCTCGAGGACGAGCAGGTCGTGGCTGTCGGGGTAGCGCAGCGCCCACAGCTCGTCGGCCGTGACGAGCACAAGGTTGATCGCGAACACCGGCAGGTTGGCGGCCACCCACCGCGCCGCCGCGGTGATGCCCTCGCCGACGTCGCCGGTCCGCTGCGTCTCGCGGGTGACGAGCGCGAACAAGCGCTCGGAGTCCGTGTCGCCGGTGACGAGCTTCATGGCGTCGCCCAGCTCGGCCTCCAGCCGGTCAAGGCCCTCGACCACGCCGTTGTGGGCGAACAGGCGGCCGTCCTGCTCGAAGGGGTGGGTGTTGCGCTCAGACAGCCCGCCGGTGGAGGCGTAGCGGACGTGGGCCACGAACGTGCGCGAGTCCACCTCCCTGGCCTCCCGAGCGAAGGCTCGGTCCTCGAAGGCGGCGATGGCCTGCTTGGACACGACGGGTCGCCCCGCGCCGTCGTAGTACCCGAGGCCGGTCCCGTCGGGCTCGCGGTGGCTCTGCTCAGACAGCGAGTCGGGCGCCTCGAGCAGCCAGAAGGTGGCGTGGACGGGCTCCCGGCCCCCGCTCATGGCGAACAGGCGGCACATCGTCAGAGGCGACAGTAACCGCAATCTGCGTCTGTCAAAGTAATTTCAAGCTCGCCTGCCATCTTGGGTCGCGTCCAAGGAAAGGCGTTCCGATCATGAAATTCCTGCGCACAGCGTCCACCGGCCGGCTTCTGGCCCTCATCGGCGGGCTCGTCATCGCCATCGCGGGCGGCACGGCCATCGCCGTCGCTGCCACCAGCAACGGGCCCGTCCCCAAGGCCAAGCCCCTGGCCCAGTCCATCCACGACGCCCTGGCGGCCAAGCCGGTCAAGGGCATCACGGCGGACATCACCTTCACCAACAACCTCATCAGCTCCGATGATCTCCCCGGCGAGACCGCTGACCCGCTGCTGCAGGGCACGCGCCACGGACGGGTGTGGCTCTCTGACGACGGCCGGTTGCGGATCGAGTTGCAGGGCGACAACGGCGACGCCAACCTCGTCGTGAGCAAGACCTCCTTCTGGGTGTCTGACCCGATGCAGAACACCGTGTACGAGGGGACGCTGCCCGCGGACAAGGCCAACGCCGCCGGGGCCAAGGCCAAGACCGCGCACCGGATCCCGACGGTGGCGCAGATCCAGTCGCGCCTGACGCGGCTGATGGGTCGCGTCGACGTCGGCGGCGTGCAGACGTCGAGCCCCGGCGACGTGGCCGGGCGCGGGGCCTACTCCGTGGCCGTCTCGCCCAAGCACTCGGGCGGCCTGCTCGGCCAGGCGCAGCTGGCGTGGGACGCCGTCACCGGCGTGCCGCTGCGCGTCGCCATCTACGCCCGCGGCAACCCCACCCCGGTGCTGGCGCTGAGCGCGACGAACATCTCCTACGGGACAGATCTCCGACTCCGACCTCAACATCCAGCCGCCCGCCGGCGACAAGGTCGTCAAGGTCTCCAGCGCCGACGAGCACGCCTCCGCCGCGCAGACCGCCCGCACGGCGCGGGCCAAGGCCAGCGCACGCCCGGGTCAAGGGTGTCGCGGCGGTCGCCCGGCACGTGCCCTTCACCCTCGGCGCGCCTGCGGCGCTGGCGGGGCTGCCCCGTGCGGACGTCACCCTGCTGAACTGGGGCGGCAAGCCGGCCGCGCTGGTCACCTACGGCAAGGGACTGGGCGGGATCGCGGTGATCGAGCAGAGCAGCGCCGGGCAGACGGCCCCCTCGGGCTCTGACAGCCGTGGCCTCAACCTCCCGACGGTGTCGATCAACGGCGCCACCGGCCAGGAGCTCGCCACTCCGCTGGGCACGGTGGTGCGCTTCACGCACGGCGGCGTGGCCTACACGGTGCTCGGCTCGGTGGCCCCCTACGCGGCGGAGACCGCGGCGCGGGCGCTCACCAAAGCCGCTCCGTGACGTCAGCGGCAGACAGCTCGGTTCACGGTCCGGCGCCGGCGATACCCGCCGGCGCCGAGCCGCCACCGATCGAGGTCCGCGGACTGGTCAAGCGCTACGGCGAGCTGACCGCCGTCGGCGGGGTGGACCTCACGGTGCGCAGCGGAGACGTCTACGGCTACCTGGGGCCCAACGGGGCCGGGAAGACCACGTCGCTGCGGATGATGCTGGGGCTCATCCGCCCCACCGAGGGGTCGGTCCGGTTGTTCGGGCGCGACCCGATGGAGAGCGTGCGGGCGCTTGAGGGGGTGGCGGGCTTCGTCGAGGCGCCGACCTTCTACCCCTATCTCAACGCGCGCAAGAACCTGGAGATGCTCGCTGCCTACGACGGCGGCGGGGCCTCTGAGCGCATCGACGGGGCCCTGGACGCCGTGGAGCTCAGCGGGCGCCAGCGCGACAAGGTGGGCGGCTACTCACACGGCATGCGCCAGCGGCTGGGGATCGCCGCCGCGCTGTTGCGCGACCCCAAGCTCCTGCTGCTCGACGAGCCCGCCACCGGCCTGGACCCCGCCGGGATGCGCGACATGCGTCTGCTGATCCGGCGCCTGGCCGATCAGGGCATGACCGTCCTGCTCTCCAGCCATCTGCTCACCGAGGTCGAGGACGTCTGCAACCGGGTGGCGATCGTCCGCCAGGGCCGGATCGTCTACGAGGGCGAGATCGCGGAGCTCAAGCGCGGCGCGGGCACGCGCTACTGGCTGCAGACGACCGACGACGAGCGCGCGCTGGCGGTATGTGGCGCGCAGCCGGGCGTGGGCGAGGTTCGCATCGAGCACGGGCGGATCACCTTCACCGCCGACGAGGCGGCCGCGGGCGCCCTGTCACAGGCGCTCGTGGAGTCAGGTGCGCTCATCCACGCCATGGCGCCACAGACGGTCACCCTGGAGGACCTGTTCTTCTCGTTCACCGAGGGCGACGGCGTCCCCGAGGCGCCCGTCGCGCCCGAGCCGGCCCCCGCCGCGGAGAGCGCGCGCTGATGCCCGGCGTCGGCACCGTCTACCGCTGGGAGCTGTTCAAGCTGCGCCATCAGAAGCGCACCTACATCGGGCTGGGCGGGGCGATCATCGTCCCCATCCTGTTCGTGCTGGCCATCCACCTGCGCCACCATCCCGATCGCGGCGGGGGCTTTGCCTTCTCTGACTACCTGGATCGCAGCGGGCTCGCCGTGCCGCTCGTCATCCTGCTCTTCGGCGCGGTGTGGATGTTCCCGCTCATCACCGCTCTGGTGGCCGGCGACATCGTCGCCTCCGAGGACCACAACGGGACGCTCAAGACGATCTTCACCCGTTCGCTGGAGCGCTGGCAGCTGTTCGCTGGCAAGGCGCTGGCCGCCAGCACCTACGCGGTGATCGCGATCTTCCTGTGCGGGACGGTGGCCGTCGTCGCCGGCAGCTTCCAGTCGGGGTTCAATTCGCTGCAGAGCCTGTCGGGGACGATCGTCTCGGCGCCCAAGGCGCTCGAGCTCGTCTACGTGAGCCTGCTCGTCTACCTCATCCCGATCGCCGCCATCGTCTGCATCGGGCTGCTCCTGTCCTCGGTGACGCGCAACAGCGCCGCCGCCGTGGTGGGCACGTTGATGGTGTCGCTGCTCATCCAGCTCATCGGGATCCTGCCGGGGCTGGGCTCGCTGCAGCCGTACCTGCTCTCCACGCAGTTCAACGCCTGGCAGGGCCTGCTGCGCACGCCCACCGACTGGGAGCCGATCGTGCGGGCGGCGTGGGTCTGCGCGCTGTACGGCATCCCCGCCATCGCCGCCGCCTTCCTCATCTTCATCCGCCGCGATGTCGCCGGCGGCTGATCCGCCGCCGGACGCCGAGCGCGTCCTGGTCGTCGACGATGACCCGCCGCTGCAGCGCATGCTCACCCGCACGCTCTCGGCAGAGGGCTTCGCCGTCACGGTGGCCGGCGACGGCGGCGCCGCCCTGGCCGCCGCCGAGCGCTTTGCCCCCGACGTGATCGTGCTCGACGTGGCCATGCCGACCCTCGACGGCCTGGCGGTGTGCCGTCGCCTGCGCGACAAGGGACTGCCGACGCCGATCCTCATGCTCACCGCGCGTGACGCCGTGCAGGACCGCGTCGCCGGTCTGCAGGCGGGCGCCGACGACTATCTGGTCAAGCCGTTCGCCGTCGAGGAGCTGGTGGCGCGCCTGCGGGCGCTGACCCGCCGCGGCCAGCCGTCGGGCGCGCTGGCCTACGCCGATCTCAGCCTCGACGTGGCGGCGCGGACGGCCACCCGTCGCGGGCGGCCCCTAGAGCTCACCGGGCGCGAAACTGCGCTTCTGGAGCTGCTACTGCGCCGACCGGGCCGCATCGTCACCCGTGAGCACGCGCTGGAGGAGATCTGGGACGACGCCGCCGAGGCCAACGTCGTGGACCGCTACGTCACCCGGCTGCGCCGCAAGCTGGGGGACCCGCCACTCATCCGGACCTTGCGAGGGACGGGGTTCGTGCTACGCGCCTAAGCCCGGATCCGCGGATCCTGGGGTCTAGCTCGGCCCCCGACGCCGGGACTCCGCCCATTATCAGCGGATCCGGGCTACGCCGTACCGAGCAGGCTGAGGACGCCATCCTCGGGCATCGGCTGGCTGAACAGGAAGCCCTGCGCGCCGTCGCATCCCAGCCGACGCAGCTGAGCCAGCTGGACGTCGGTCTCGACGCCCTCGGCGACCACCTTGAGCCCGAGCGCGTGCCCCAGCTCCACGGCGTCGCTCACCGAATCGACATCGCCGTCGTCGAGGCCCAGCCGCGAGACGAGGGTTGTGTCGATCTTGAGGATGTGGACCGGCAGCTCCGACAGCATGATCGACGACGAGGTGCCGGTGCCGAAGTCGTCGATGGCGAGCGTGATGCCGAGCTCGTTGAGCGCCGCCAGCTGGCGCATCGCGAGCTCCGGCGCCGCCTCCAGCGCCCCCTCGGCGACCTCGAGGCACAGGACGCCCGGGTCGTGACCGCCGTCGCGCATCGCGGCGGCGAGGTGCTCGACGAGGTGGGAGTCGCTCAGCTGGCGCGCCGACACGTTGACCGAGATGGTCACCCCCGGCCGCGACTCGCGCCAGCGCTCCACCTGATCCAGTGCCTCCCCGATCACCCACTCGCCGATGGGGACGATCAGCCCGGTCTCCTCGGCGATGGACATGAACTCGACCGGCTCCATCATCCCCAGCTCGGGGTGCTCCCAGCGCACGAGCGCCTCAAATCCCTCCAGCCCGGTCTCGTCGGTGAACGAGACCCGCGGCTGGTAGTGGACGCGGAGTTGCGCGCGCTCGACCGCCTGGCGCAGCTCGCGCTCCAGGTGGGTGCGTGGCCCCGGCAACCGGGCCATGACGTCCTCGAAGACCTCGAAGCGGGCCCCGCCCGACTCCTTGGCGCGGTACATGGCGGTGTCGGCCTGGCGGATGACGTCGTCAATCTCCTCCTCGGGGTCGTTGACGATGTAGACCCCGATGCTGATCGACACGGTGCGCTGCTGACCGCCGAGGCTGAGCGGGACGGCGGCAGACTGGTTGATCCGCTGGGCCACCAACGCCGCCTCCTCCTCGCTCTCCAGGCCCTCGAAGAGGAAGGTGAACTCGTCGCCGCCGAAGCGGGCCACGGTGTCCATCGGACGCAACATGGCGCGAAAGCGCTCGGCGAGCACGTTGAGCAGCCGGTCTCCGGCACCGTGCCCCAGCGTGTCGTTGATCTCCTTGAACCCGTCGACGTCGAGGAAGAGCACCACCACCGGGCCGCCGGTGCGGCGGCTGCGGTCAAGCGCGCCCCGCAGCCGGTCCAGGAACAGGGCACGGTTGGGCAGCGCGGTGAGCGGATCGTGCAGCGCCTGAAGTGCCAGCGCCGCCTCGCTGCGTTTGCGCTCCACCGCATAGCTGACCGCCCGGGCCAGCCGCGGCGCACTCAGCTCCGAGCGCACCAGATAATCCTGGGCGCCGGCCCTGACCGCGGCCACGCCCACCTCCTCGTCATCACCGTCGGCCACCAGGACGATCGGCGTCGCCGGCGACGCGTTGCTCAGCTGGGCGAGCACGTCGAGTGCCGGCTGTTCGCGCAGGTCGAGCAGGACGCACGTCGCGCCGTGGTCGGCCAACTCCTGAACCGCGTCGGCCACGTGCCGGGCGTGGCTGACCACGAGGCCGCGGTTCCACACCGACCGCAGCATTTCTCCAAGCTCCAGCGCCGCGCGCGCGTCATCCTCCACGAGCAAGACCCGCGCGGGCTTGCCGGGCCCGTACAGCTCCATCACCACCGTGCAAACCTCCGTGTTGCGTCCTGGAACTTTATCCGCAAATGAGAGGTTTGACCATAAAAACAAAAAAATGAAGTCTTGGCCGTGACCTTCGCCCGGAGACCGTTTCGCTCTCTGCGTGCGCGCATCTCGCTGGCGGTGGGCGCGGCGATCCTGGCCGCCGTGGCGCTGCTGGCGACGATCACGGTGCTTCTGGTCAACCACGAGCTGCGCAGCTCGCTGGACTCCGCGCTGCGCCAGCGCGCCCAGGAGGTCGCCGAGCTGGCCATCTCCACGCCGGCGGTGCTCACGGACGCCGGCGCCCTCGAGAGCCCGGTCTCCGGCCGTCAGATCTCGGTGCAGGTGGTGGACCGCCGCGGCCGGATCGTGGCGCGCTCACTCAACCTCGGCGCGCGGGTGCTGCCCGAGGACGCGCTGGAGCGTGCCGCCCGCCTGCACGGCCGCACCGGCTCCGAGGACATCGAGTTCGCCGGGCGGCCGCTGCGCATCTACGCCGCCCCGATCGCGGATGCCGGCGGACCCGCGGCAGGCGGGGCGGTGCTCGTCGCGTCCGACACCTCCGATATCGCGCACATCACCTCTCGCCTCGGGTTGCTCGTCGGCCTCACCGGCGCCGCGGTGGCGGTCCTGGCGGCGCTGGCGGCCGCGGCACTGACCCGGCGCGGCCTGCGGCCACTGCGCACGCTGGCGGCGGCCGCCGGGGAGATCGAGGCGACCGCCGACCCGGCGCGCCGCCTGCCCGAGGCCGAGACGCTCGACGAGATCGGCCGGCTCACCGGCGTGCTCAACAGAATGCTGGCCTCGCTGGAGGAGGCGCGCGCCAGCGAGCGGCGGTTGCTCGCCGATGCCTCCCACGAGCTGCGCACCCCGGTCACCGCGCTGCTGGGCAACGTCGAGTACGCCGCGCGCCATGGCGCCGATGAGGAGGTGCTGGCCGATCTGCGCCACGACGCGCGCCGTCTGGCCCGGCTGGTCGACTCGTTGCTGGCGCTCGAGCGCGCGGGGGAGGGGACATCTGAGTTCTCGCCGTTGCGCCTCGACGACCTGGTTCGCGTGGCGGTTGACGAGCGCGATCCGGGACGTGTGCACATCGGGACGCTGGATCGCGCGGTCGTGGCCGGCGACGCCGACGCGCTGCGCCGCGCGGTGGGCAACCTCATCGAGAACGGCCTCGTCCATGGCCCGCCGCGCGGGCACGTCACGGTGACCTTGGACGTGGTCGGAGAGCGCGCGCTGCTGAGCGTCACCGACCAGGGTGAGGGCCCCGACCCCGAGCTGCACGGCCAGCTCTTCGAGCGCTTCTGGCGTGGTCCGGGGGCGTCGGACCGGCCGGGCTCGGGCCTGGGGCTGTCGATCGTGGCCGAGATCGCGCGCCACCACCACGGGCGAATTCGCGTCGACGGGCCGAAGTTCACGCTGGTGCTGCCGTTGGCCCGTGAGGCGTCAGGCTAGGCGGGCGGCCGGGCCGATCTCCGCGGGCGCCTCGCCGTCGGACCGCGACCTCAGGCTCATCTGCCACCAGCCGACGCTGTACCAGCGCCCGAACTTGAAGGCCACGTCGCGATAGATCCCGACGGGCCGGAAGCCGAGGGACTCGTGCAGCCCGACGCTGGCGTCGTTGGGCAGCGTCACCCCGGCGCACACCTCGTAGATGCCCTGGCGCTCCAGCAGCGGGAACAGGGCGCCGTAGAGCGCCCGGCCGACCCCGCGGCGATGGTGGGCGGCACCGATGTAGACGGTGACGTCGGCCGTCCAGCGATAGGCGGCCCGGTCGTGGTGGCGCGAGCCATAGGCGTAGCCGACCACCTGTCCGTCGATCTCGGCCACCAGCCACGGATGGCTGCGCGAGGTGATGCGGATCCGGTCGGCCATCTCGTGGGGCTCGGGGGCGCGCTCCTCCAGCGAGGCCACACCGTCGCTGACGCTGGGCGCATAGACGGCGGCGCAGGCGGCGGCGTCGCGGTCAGGGTCGGCGTGGCGGATGACCATCGTCAAAAGTGTGCGGCAAGCGCGGTGCGGATGCGGTCGACGGGGGCGCTCGGCGACGCCGCGCCGCCGCTCAGCGTCGCCGGGACGGCCAGGCGAATCGCCGAGGTCATGAAGCTGACCGGCGCCCGGCGCGCGCGGTCGAGCGCGATCGGCTGCTCGCGCGCGTGGTAGCCGAGCGCGGGCGCCAGCTCGAGCAGGAGGGCACGGGTCACTCCGGGCAGGATCCGGCCGTCGGCGGGCGGCGTGATGAGCGCGTCGCCGTCGAGCAGCCACAGGTTGCCCCATGCGCCCTCGAGCACCGTGCCGTCTGAGTCGAGGAGCAGCGGCACGATATCGCGGCCCGATATCGTGCCGCGATATCGTGATGCGATAGTGAGCAGCCGGCGGTCACGCCACTTGTGGGGCCCCAGCCCGCCGGGGACGACGAAGGGCTCGAGGGTCACCGGGCCGCGCGTGTCGGCGGCGACGGGCCGCGCACTGATGGCGACGTCCTCGCCGGGAACGACGTCGACGCGCAGCCGCTGCTCCCCCGTCAGCTCGGCCGCGGCCGCGCGCAGCCGGTTCGGAAGGTCGCGGGGCACGCGCCGCCCGTGCACCGCGGCGCTCGAGTGGGTGAGGCGTTCGACGTGTCGGCCCAGCGCCTGAATGCGCCCGTCGCGGACGAGCATCGTCTCAAAGACGCCCTCGCGGGGGTCAGGCCGCACGGATGACTGCCGCTCGCTCCACGTCCACGCCGGCGCCGACGGCGGCGGCGATGGGCCGCGCCTTGGTGAGGGCTTCCTCGAGCTCGGTGCGGGGGTCCGAGTCGGCGACGATCCCGCCACCGGCGCCGAGCCACACCTGGCCATGGGCCACCTCCAGGGTGCGGATGGCGACGTTGAGCTCCAAGCCGGCCGCCGGGCTGGCGAAGCCGACGGCACCGGTGTAGACCTCGCGCCCGGCCTGTTCTGATTCGGCGATGACCCGCAGCGACTGCACCTTGGGCGCTCCGGTGACCGAGCCGGGCGGGAAGGTCGCGCGCAGCACGTCGGCGTCGGTGACGTCGGAGCGGAGGCGGCCGTGGACGTGGGAGACCAGATGCCAGAGCCCGGGGTGGGGCTCGGCGGTGGGGAGGCGGGGGGCAACGACGGTCCCGTACTCGCACACACGCCCGAGGTCGTTGCGCATGAGGTCGACGATCATCACGTGCTCGGCGGCGTCCTTGACCGATCCACGGAGCGCGTCGAGCGCGGCCGCGGCGATCTCCGGGTCGGGGTCGCGCGCGATCGTGCCCTTGATGGGGCCGGTGACGATGTGGCGGCCGCGGCGGCGCACGAACAGCTCGGGCGAGAGGGAGGCGATGCCGCCCCGGGGGGTGGCGAAGGCGGCGGCGTACGGCGGGTCGACGTGCTGCAGCGCGGCGGCAAACAGGTGGGTGGCGGGCGCGTCGGTCTCGCCGTGCAGGCGCAGGCACAGGTTGGCCTGGAAGATCTCGCCGGCCGCGATCCGCCGGCGGCACTGCGCGACGGCATCGAGGTGGTGGGAGGCATCGTCGGCGGCGATGTGCAGCGATGACACATGGACGGGCGACGGTGGGGGCGCCGGGCGGCTGAGGAGATCGGCCAGCTCACGGCGGCGGCGCTCCAGCGCCTCGCGGCGGCCTGAGGTGACCAGCGCCTCAAACCACCACCGGCCGTCGGGGGTGCGGCGCAGGACGTTGTCGTAGTAGGCGAGGTGAAACTCTGGCAGGCGGATGGGCCGGTGGGGGTGCAACGGGATGCGCTCGACGCGGGCCGCCAGGCGATAGCCCAGCCAGCCGAACCAGCCTCCGCCGACAAAGCCGGATGGGAATGGGGCGTCGGGGCCGCTGTCCGCCCCGGCAGCGAGCGTCGGCAGCGCATCGAGCACCGCGAAGGGGTCCGCGGTGTCGGCGGCCACGCGCAGTGGGTCAGCGCCGACGATGGCGCCGCCACCCGACCACTTGCCCGCGAGCGCGAAGGGGAGCGGCTCGCGCGCGGCCAGTGCCTGGAGCACCTGCGCGGGCGTGAGCGAACAGGCGAGAGGGGCACGGATCGGCGTGGCCGAGGGCGCTGAGGGTGGCGACGCTAATGTGGGCTTGACCGGCACGCTGCTCATACTGTACGAATTGGTCCAATGACTGCAACGTTGATTGACGGCAAGGCCATCGCGCAACAGGTTCGCACGGAGTTGCGCTCTGAGATTGAATTATGGGTCACGGGCGGCGGCCGCCGTCCCGGGCTGGCGACGGTGCTCGTCGGCGACGACCCCGCGTCGGCGGTGTACGTCGGCGGCAAGCAGAAGGCCTCGGAGGAGGTCGGGATCGAGGGCTTCGCCCACTACCTGCCCGCCGACACCCCCGAGGAGGAGGTCGTCGGCCTCCTGCACGAGCTCAACGCCGACGACCGCGTCTCCGGGATCCTGCTGCAGCTGCCGACCCCCGACCACATCGACGGCTCGCACCTCACCACCCTCATCGACGCCGGCAAGGACGTCGACGGGCTCACCCCGGTCTCAGCCGGGCTGCTGGCCAAGGGCCTGCCGGGGTTGCGGCCGTGCACGCCGTCGGGGTGCCTCGAATTGCTCAAGCGCCACGACGTGACGCTGGAGGGCGCGGAGGCCGTCGTCGTGGGCCGCTCGGATCTTGTGGGCAAGCCCGTGGCCGCCCTGCTCCTGGCGGAGAACGCCACGGTGACCATGTGTCACTCGCGCACGCGCGGCCTCGACGAGGTGTGCCGGCGGGCCGACATCGTGGTGGCCGCCGTCGGGCGCCCCGAGATGGTCAAGGGCTCATGGATCAAGCCGGGCGCGACGGTGATCGACGTGGGCATCAACCGGACGGACGCGGGCCTGGTGGGTGACGTCGAGTTCGCCTCCGCGGCCGAGGTGGCGGGGCTGATCACGCCGGTGCCGGGGGGCGTGGGCCCGATGACGATCGCCATGTTGCTGCGCAACACGCTGCAGGCCGCGCAGGCGGCTGACGCGGCCAGCGCTTCTGTGGCCTGACGCCGTTTCTCCGCCGGCCGGGGGAGGGGCTCTGGCGTCTGACGGCTTGGGCTAGGGAAGGGTGGGTGGTCGGCGACCTCGGATTGCGCGTGTGCCGGGATCTGCAGGTGCGTCTCGGCCAACACCGGCGCCGCCGCCACTGGCGAGAGGTACGATTCCTCCGCCAATTCAGGATTGTTTTCAGGGGAGACGATCCATGGGAGTGGGATTCATACGGATGCGGCGTTGGGTCGTGTCGCTGGGCACGCTCGTCCTGGTGCTCGGGCTCGCGTCCGCCGCGCGCGCCGATCGCGGCTTCACGGCTCGCTTCAGCACGAACGCGAACGGGGACATCGCGGTCGTCGGCAACACGCTGGAGACCTGCCAGACCGCGGTGGCCGACTGCGTGAACGCCCGTGCCGGGCTCGGAACGGCGCTGAACAACAACAACTTCTCGATGGCGCGCGTCAACACCGAGTCGGCCTCGCTGGACTCCTCATCGGCGCGCCTGACCTTGCCCGCGGGCGCGCGGGTGCTGTTCGCGGGTCTCTACTACGGCTCGCGCACGACGGCGGGAACGGGCGGGAAGGCCGCGCCCGACGCCTCGCCGGCCGGCCTGAGCAAGGTCGAGCTCAAGGTGCCGGGCGCCTCCGCCTTCGAGCACCTGACCAGCGCGGTCGATCTCAGCACCGAGGTCACCGGCGCGTACGCCGCCTTCGTCGATGTCACGGGTCCGGTGCAGCGCGCCGGGTCCGGGGTGTACACCGTCGCCAACGTGCAGTCCGCGACCGGGGAGGACCGGTACGCCGGCTGGTCGCTCGTGGTCGCCTTTGAGGCCGCCGGCGAGCCGCCCCGCAACCTGACCGTGTTCGACGGGCTCCAGTCGGTCACCCAGAGCAAGTCGGCGCTGACGATCCCGGTCAGCGGATTTCAGACGCCCCTCAGCGGGCCGGTGCGGACCAAGCTCGGGTTCGTCGCCTACGAGGGCGACCGCGGCCTGAACGGAGACAGCGCCACCCTCGACGGCAAGGCGCTGAGCGACAAGGTGAACGCGGCCAACAACTTCTTCAACAGCGCGATCTCGACCGGTGGCCAGAACAGCACCGACAAGACGCCCGACTACGTCAACCAGTTGGGGTTCGACGCGAAGCTGATCGGGATCGACGGGTTCCTCGCCAACGGCGCCACCCGGGCGACGATCGGCCTGAAGACCAGCAGCGACCAGTACCTGCCCCACGTGATCACGTTCGCGACCGATCTCTACGCGCCGGTGATACGTGCGCACAAGACCGTCAAGAACCTGACGCACCCAGACGGCCCGACGCGCGCGGGCGACCGGCTGCGTTACACGGTCACCTTCGCCAACGAGGGCCTCGAGGCGGCGACCGGCTTCGTCGCCACCGACGCCATCCCGGCCGACACCACGTATGTGGCGGGATCGCTGCGGATCCCGAGCGCGCCCGCCGAGGCGTCCAGCCCGAGCGACCTCGACGGCGACGACCAGGGCGACTACGACGCCGCGCGCCGCTCGGTGCGGTTCTTCCTCGGGAGTGGCGCGGCTGCGGGACGAGGGGGCACGATTGCGGTCGCCGGCGCGCCGGGTGACAGCGCCCAGGTGAGCTTCGAGGTCCGTGTCGACGACAATCTCATGACCGAGCACGAGGTCAGAAACGTCGCCCAGGCCACGTTCGTCGCGCCCACGCTCGGCAAGGAGTTGACGGCGCTCTCCTCGGAGACGATCGTGACCGCATCGCCGGCCCAGACGGCGTCTGAGCCTGCGGACCTCGCTCTCGCCCAGAGCGAGACGGTGGCTCCGGGGGCGTTCGACAGCGATGTCGTCGACGACCACGTGACCCTCGAGAACCGAGGGCCCGGCGACTCGACTGACGTCACGCTGCGCGACGTCGTGCCGCCGGGTGCGACGATCGAGTCCGCCACCACCGACATGGGTTCGTGCTCGACCACCGCCACCGAAGTGACGTGCGTCATCTCGCGCCTGGAGGCGGGCGGTTCCGCCGAGATCGACATCGTGATCGCCGAGCCCGCCGGCGACGCGATGGCGGGATCAACGAACGAGGCCACCATCAGCGAGGCTCAGTTCGACCCGACGCCTGCCAATGACAGCGAGATGGCGACCGCTCCGATCCCGACACCCGGCGCCCCGCCCGCGGATCTCGCGGTCCAGGACCACGAGAGCGCGTCGCAGGACAACCTGGGCGGGACGATCACCGACACGATCACGGTCGTCAATCACGGTCCGGGCCGCGCGACCGGCGTCGACCTCACCGACGCGCTGGACGCCGCGGCGGAGGTGGTCGCCATCCGTCCGGGAGCGTTCGCCTGCGCATCGGGCGCGATGCTGCAGTGCAGCCTTGCGGACCTCGCCCCCGGGGCCAGCGCCTCGTTCCAGGTGATCGTGCGACCGCTGCGGCCGGGGCGGCTGACCGATGGCGTGGCGGCCAGCGACGACGAGGCCGATCCGAACTTCACCAACGACTTCGCCAAGACCGTTGCCACCGTCAGAACGCGCGCGACCGCGGCGAGGGTTCGGATCGTTCCGGTTCAGGCGTCGGCCAGACCCGGCCAGGTCGTCGGCTTCGTGGTCACGATCGGCGTGATCAAGCGGATACCCGGCGTCATGCCCTCGGTGTGCGTGGCCGTCCCGCCGGCGCTACACGTCGTCCGGGCCCGCGGTGCGGTTGTCGCCCGCGGGCGTCTGTGTTGGGACGCGGACGCACTGGTCAGCGGGGCGCCGCGATCGTTCGGCTTCTCCGCGCGCGTCCCGGCGTCGCATCCCGCGTCGTCACTCGCGGTTCACGCCCGGCTCACCGGTCAGAACTTCGCCCCCAGCGTTGCGGCCACCGCGGTCGCAGTGCTGCGGCGCCCGGTCACGGCCTGCCCGTCGAGCCTCCGCGCCGGCCCGGTCGCCGGGATCGCCTGCTGAGGGAGCAAAACGTGAAAAACCTCCCCGCCGCGTCGACGGTTTTCACAGGAGTGCCCTCCAGCGCGCACTACGTGAAAAACCTGAACCGTGGGCCCGGGTTTTTCACGTCATGCATGCTCGCGTCGCCCGGGGTGGCTGCCAACCGGCGACCCTCTTCATAAGCCCGCCGTTCTACGCGCTGGCGGCGAACGCAGGCTCCTGAGCCAAAACAGCGTCCAGTGCGCCCAGCACGCGCGAGGCGGTTGCACGAGACGCGTTGACGCCCATGAGCCCGATGCGCCACATCGGGGGCGCGCCGGCCAGCCCGCCGCCGATCTCGATCCCATGCTCGTGCAGCAGCCGGCCGGCCACCGCCTTGCCGTCGACCCCCTCGGGCACGCGGACTGCGGTGAGCTGCGGCAGCTGGTAGTCGGGCTCGGCCAGAAGCTCGAGGCCGCGGGCGCGGATCTCGTCCTGAAGGAAGCGCCCGGCATCGGTGTGGCGCGCCCACCGGGCGTCCAGGCCCTCGATCGCCACCTCGCGCAGCGCCTCGTGCAGGGCGTAGACGTGCAGCACGGGGGTGGTGTGGTGGTAGGCGAGCGGCCGGTCGACCCAGTACTTGCGCAGCAGCGAGAGGTCCAGCGCGTAGGGCACGGGATGGGTGCGCGCCGCGATGCGCTCAAGCGCCCGGTCAGAGACGGCCACCGGCGACATCCCGGGCGGCGCGCCGACGCACTTCTGTGAGCAGGAGTACGCGAAGTCGATGCCCCAGTCGTCAAAGCGCAGCTCGACGCCGCCCAGCGAGGTGACGCAGTCGGCCAGGAGGAGGGCGTCGCGGTCGCGCAGGGCCGCGCCGAGCTCGGCCAGCGGGTGCTCGACCCCGGTCGAGGTCTCGGCGTGCACGACGCAGACCAGGCGGGCGTCCGGATGCTGGTCGTACGCCTCCAGGAGCGCGTCGTTGGGTACGTGCTCGCCCCAGTCGGCCGCGACCTTGACCACGTTGGCGCCGAGCCGGCCCGCGATCTCGACGATGCGCCGGCCGAAGAAGCCGTTGACGCCGACGATGACCGTCTCCCCGGGCTCGAGCAGGTGCGCGAGCCCGCACTCCATCCCCGAGGTCCCGGTCGACTGGAGCGGGAGCACGAGGCCGCGCTCGGCCTGATAGGCGATCCGCTGCAGCGCGACGACCTCCAGGAGGATGTCGGCGAAGTCCGGGTCCATGTGGCCGAGCAGCGGCTTCTGCATGGCGGCCAGCGCGGCCGGCGAGACGTTGCAGGGGCCGGGGCCGCACAAAAGCCGCTCCGGCGGGTGGGCAGGCGAGGGGATCTCAGTCATCCGCCGAGCTTAGTTGGGGTGAGACAACCGAGCCATCGGCTCCGATCTATGGGTTGACGAAGTTCCTCAAATATGTTGCGTGCCGGCGCGCAACACCCCTACCCTGCCCTCGCTATGACGCCCACTCGCACCCGCCTGCACCGCTCCGAGCTCGCCGTCCCCGGCTCCAACGTCCGCATGCTCGAGAAGGCGCCCCACCTCGGCGCCGACATCGTGATGCTCGATCTCGAGGATGCCGTCGCCCCCGACGACAAGGCCCAGGCCCGCACCAACATCATCGATGCGCTCAATGAATTGAACTGGGAGACGTGCTCGGTCTCGCTGCGGATCAACGGCCTGGACACGCACTACTGCTACCGCGACATCGTGGATGTCGTCGAGCGGGCCGGCCAGCACCTGGATTCGATCATGATCCCCAAGGCCTCGGGCGCCGGGGACGTGCACCTCGTGGCCACGCTGCTGAGCCAGATCGAGGAGGCGATGGGGCTTCAGCGCAGGATCGCGCTGTCGGTGCTCATCGAGACGGCGATGGGGATGGTGAAGATCGAGGAGATCGCCGGCGCCTGCCCGGAGCGGATGGAGGCCATGGTGTTCGGCGTGGCCGATTACGCGGCGTCGCTGCAGAGCCACACCACCTCGATCGGCGGGACCAACCCCGACTACGCCATGCTGGCCGACCGCGAGGAAGTCCTCTTCCTCGGACAGGAGCGCGAGCACCACCTCGGCGACCAGTGGCACTACGCCCTGTCGCGGATCGCGGTGGTGTGCCGCGCCTACGGGCTGCGCCCGATCGACGGCCCGTTCGGCGACTTCACCGACCCCGAGGGCTACATCGCCTCGGCCCGCCGCGCCGCAGTGCTCGGTTACGAGGGCAAGTGGGCCATCCACCCCAGCCAGATCGCACTGGCCAACGATGTGTTCACGCCCAGCGCCGACATCGCCCACCGGACCCGGCGGATCATCGCCGCCATGGAGCAGGCCGCCGCCGAGGGCAAGGGCGCGGTCTCGCTTGACGGCAGGCTGATCGACGCCGCCTCGATCCGGATGGCTGAAGCCCTGCTGGCCAAGCTCGAGCAGATCGAGGCGCGCGGCGAGCAACGGCCGCAGCTGCGCCGAGCGGGCTGAGCGTCCGTCCTAGCCGCGCGCCGCGCCCAGTTCGGCGGCGACCCGCGCCCCGAACAGCGACGCGTCGACGCCGATGGTGACCAGCCGGAAGCCGTCGGCGGCGCGAGCGCGCGCCTCCTCGCCGCCGCCGTTGCAGTGCATGCCGGCGACGATGCCGGCGGCGGCGCAGGCCTCGCGCACCCGGGTGATCGCCGCCTCGAGCGCGTCGCCGCCGTGGCCGGGCTCGCGCCCGAGGCCCAGCGACAGGTCCGAGGGGCCGATGTAGATGCCGTCCACGCCCGAGGTCGCGATGGCCTCGACGTTCTCCAGGCCGTCACGGGTCTCGACCATGACGAAGCACAGCGCTCCGGCGGCCAGGCGCTCCGGGTCGGCGGAGCCGACGGTCATCGCGGCCCGCAGCGGTCCGTAGGAGCGCACGCCGCGCGGCGGGTAGCGACAGCCGCTCAGCGCCCGCCGGGCGTCGTCGGCGGAACCCACCAACGGAACGATGACCCCCGCGGCGCCGAGGTCGAGCACGCGGTTGATCATCCACGGCTCGTTGTAGAGGACGCGGACGAGGGGCACCGCGCCGCGCGCCTCGATGGCGGAGAACATCGCCACCATCCGCTCCTCGTCGGCGCCGCCGTGCTGGAGGTCGACGCACACGTAGTCCACGCCGACGGCGGCGGCGATCTCGGCCGTCAGCGACGACGGGATCGAGCCCCACAACCCGAAGGCGGGGCGATCCTCCTTCCAGCACTGATCGAGACGGTCGCGGCCCGGCATCCTCCGGCACCCTACACGGCGACCGCGCGGGCGTCGGCGACGAACGCCTCGGCCAGCGGCGACGCCTCTCCGGCCCGGGTGAGGGCCACCAGCTCGGTGTCGGGCGCGCCGGTCAGCGGCCGGTAGGTGACGCCGTCCAGCGCGAGGTGCGCCACCGACGCGGGCACCGGGGACACCCCGATGCCGGCGGCGACCAGCCCGATGATCGTCGTCATCTCCGGCGCGTACTGGACGACGTGGGGGGTGGTGCCGGTGGCCGCCAGGCGGCCGATGAGCTGGTCGTGGTAGCCCGGGGCCTGGGGGCGGGGGAACAGCACGAGCGGCTCTGCGGCCAGTCGCCGCACCGGGATGCGCCGCAGGGCGGCCAGCGGATGGTCCTCGGGGATGGCGGCGATGGTGTGCTCGCGCATGACCTCGTGGAGGTGCAGGTCGGTGTCTGACTGGATCGGCGGGCGCACCAGGGCCACGTCGACCACGCCGGTGCTCAGCGCCCGCAGCTGCTCAGAGGTGGAGCGCTCGCGCAGCTCGACCTCCACCCCGGGGCGGCTGCGGCGGAAGCGCTGCACGGCGGCGGGCACGATCGACAGAAGCGCCGAGCCCACGAACGAGACCCGCAGCACCCCGGCCAGGCCGGCCCCGATCGCGCGGGCGGTGGAGACGGCGGCGTCGAGCTCGGCCAGCATGGCCCGAGCATCGCGCAGGAAGGCCTCTCCGGCCGAGGTGAGCTCGACACGGCGGCGGGTGCGCTCGAGCAGCCGAACCCCCAGCTCGGCCTCCAGCGCGGCGATCTGCTGGCTGAGCGGCGGCTGGGAGATGTGCAGGCGGGCGGCCGCCCGCCGGAAGTGCAGCTCCTCGGCGACGGCGACGAAGTAGCGAAGCTGGCGCAGTTCCACGATGACCCTCCATGCGATGGCGGCGACGCTCGTATCACTGATACGAGAACCAAATCAATAAATCCTAATTCGATATTGGACAGGATCAAGCGCCGGGCTTAGCGTGGTCGCTCATGTCGTTTCTCTTGGAGTGCCCCAACTGCGGGGTACGCGAGGTGACCGATTTCGGGTTCGGCGGCGAGGTCTCGCCGCGTCCCAAGTCGCGCCCGAGCTTCCGCGAGCTCAACACCTACAACTACTTCCGCCGCAATGTCGCCGGGGTCCAGCGGGAATGGTGGTTTCACCGCTCGGGCTGCCGGGCCTGGTTTTACGCCGAGCGCGACACCGTCACCAACGAGGTGAAGCTGGTGGAGCTGCCGTGAGTCGCCTCAACCCGCAGCCGGGCGAGCGGATCGACCGCGACCAAGAAGATCTCCTTCACCTTCGACGGCAAGAAGGTGGCGGCCTACGAGGGCGACACCATCGCCTCGGCGCTCTACGCCGCCGGCCGGCGCACCTTCAGCCGCAGCTTCAAGTACCACCGCCGCCGCGGGCTGATGTGCGTGCGCGGGCCAGTGCCCCAACTGCATCTGCGCCGTCGACGGCGCCCCGGGCGCGCGCGCCTGCACCGAGCCCGCCCGCGAGGGCATCACGGTCACCCACGTCAACGCGGTGCCGTCGCTGGAGTTCGACGCGATGCGCGCCACCGACATCTTCGGCGGGCCGTTCACCCCGCCGGGCTTCTACTACAAGACGTTCATCCGGCCGCGCAAGCTGGTGGCCGCTGTACGAGAAGATCCTGCGCAACGCCGCCGGCCTGGGCAAGCTGCGTGAGACTCAGCCCGAGCGCGAGTGGCGCACCGAGTACCGGCGCCGCCACGCCGACGTCCTGGTCACCGGCGGCGGGATCGCCGGGCTCAACGCGGCGCTCGCCGCCGCGCGGTTGGGCGCCGACGTCGTGCTGGCCGACGAGGGCGCCGAGCCTGGCGGCCAGCAGCTCGTCGAGGGCGACGGCCAGGGCCTGGGCGCGCTCATCGCCGATGTCCGCGAGGCCGGGGTGGAGATCATCGATCAGGGCTCGGCGCTGGGCTACTTCGACGGCATGGTCCCGGTGTGGCAGCGCGACATCCTGCACCAGATCCGCGCCGCGCGCCACGTCTTCGCCACCGGCGCCATCGAGCAGCCGCTGGTGTTCGCCGGCAACGACCTGCCCGGCGTGATGCTCTCTGGCGGCGCCCGGCGGCTGGCCTCGCTCTACGGGGTCAGCCCCGGAAGCGCGCGGTGGTGGCCACGACGTCTGACCGCGGGCTGCACGCCGCCCAGGCGCTGCGGGCCGTCGGCGTCCAGATCGTGGCCGTCGCCGACCTGCGCCCCGAGGCCGGCAAGCTCGCTCAGGCGCTGCGCGCCGACGGGGTCCCCGTGTTCAGCGCCCACACGATTATCGAGGCCCGCGGCTCAAAGACGGTCACCGAGGCGATCATCCAGCCGCTCACGGGCGGCTCGGAGCACTCGTTCGAGTGCGACCTGGTGGTCGTCTCGGGCGGCACCATTCCGGCCACCTCACTGCTGCTGCAGGCGGGCGCTCGCACCGTCTACGACGACCGCCGCGGCCACTTCGCCCTTGCCCACGTGCCCGACGGCGTGTTCCCGGCCGGCGAGGTGGCGGGCCACGAGTCAGACGCGATGGCGGCGGCCTCCGGCGAGCTCGCCGGCCTGAGGGCAGCCCAGTCGCTGGGCCCTGGCGACGAGGCCTCGCACGCGCGCGCCGTGGAGCTGCAGAAGCGCCTCGGACAGCTGCACGATCCGGACGTCGCGCTGGCCCCGCCGGTGAGCGGAGCGGGGCGCGGCAAGTGCTTTGCCTGCTTCTGCGAGGACGTCACCAGCAAGGACGTCCACCTCTCCATCGAGGAGGGCTATGACTCGATCGAGCTCTCCAAGCGCTACACGACGGTGACCATGGGGCCCTGCCAGGGGCGCATGTGCCAGCTGCCGTCGGTCCGGCTGATGGCCCAGGAGACCGGCCAGGGGCTCGAGCAGGTGGGCGTCACCACCGCGCGCCCGCCGTGGGTGAGTGTCCCGATGGGGATCCTCGGCGGCCGTCCGGTCGAGCCCGCCAAGCGCTCGGCCATCCACGACCGCCACCGCGCGCTGGGCGCCAGCGTCAAGTGGGCGGGCGACTGGCGGCGCGCCTATGACTACGGCGACCCCGAGGGCGAGGCTCTCAATGTCAACCGCGCCGCGGGGATCATCGACGTCTCCACGCTGGGCAAGCTCATCGTGCGCGGGCCCGACGCCGGCGAGTTCTTGGACCGGCTGTATCCCAACCGCTTCTCCAACCTCAAGCCCGGGCGCATCCGCTACGGCGTGATCAGCTCCGACGCGGGCCGGATCGTCGACGACGGAACGGTGTGCCGCATCGACGACGAGACCTTCTACGTGACGACGACCTCCAGCGGAGCCGGCGCCATGGAGGAGTGGTTCTCGTGGTGGCTGGCCGACTGGGGCGACAGGGTGCACCTCAGCGACGTGACCCAGGGCGTCGGCGCGGTCAACCTCGCCGGCCCCAAGGCGCGCGAGATCATGGCCGCGGTCACCGATCTGGACTGCTCCAACGAGGCCTTCGCCTACCTGGACGGCAAGCAGGCCAAGATCGCGGGCGTGGAGTGCCTCATCCTGCGCATCGGCTTCGTCGGCGAGGTGGGGTATGAGATCCACTTCCCCTCGGCCTTCGGCGAGCATGTATGGGACGCGCTGATGGCGGCGGGCAAGCCTCATGGGCTGCGCCCCTTCGGCCTGGAGCCCCAGCGGATCCTGCGCCTGCAGAAGCTGCACATCATCGTCGGTCAGGACACCGACTCCGAGTCCACGCCGTTCAGCGCCGCCATGCCGTGGATCGTCAAGCTCGACAAGGAGCAGGACTTCATCGGCAAGTGGGCGCTCGAGCACTTCTCAGAGCACGGTGCCGGCGTGGCCCTGGTGGGCTTCAGCATGCCCAACGGAGACGTGCCCACCGAGGGCGCGGTGGTCCTGGACGCGCAGGGCGACCCGGCCGGGCAGGTGACCAGCTCGCGTCACTCGCCGGTGCTGGACCGCACGATCGGGCTGGCGTGGGTCCCCGAGGCGCTCGCCGAGGACGGGGCTCAGATCACCATCTCCGACGAGGGCCGGACGGTCGACCGCCGAGATCCAGACCAAGCCCTTCTATGACCCCGACGGGGAGGTGCTGCGCTCGTGAACCTCGATTTCCTGAGGGTGGGTGGGGGACAGCACTCCGACGATGCGGTGGCGCATTCGCCGATGGAGCGGCTGGCCCGTGCTGCCGGCGCTCGCTTCGAGGTCCGTGACGGCTTCAACGTCGCCGTCGCGTTCCCCGGGGTCGACGGTCCCGGTGATGCGGTGAGCTGGGCCGACGTCTCGCACCTGGGCAAGCTCGAGCTCCAGGGCCCGTCGGAGGCCATCGACGCCGCGGCCGGCACTCGAGCTGCCCTTCGGCACCGCGGTGCGCCGCGACGACGCCTGGTGGTGCCGGCTGACCGCCACGCGCGCGCTGGTCATCGGCACGCGCCCGGAGCTCAACGGCCTGGCGGACGGGATGCACGTCCTCGACGTCACCTCGAACTTCGCCGCGCTGACGCTGCTCGGCCCGCTGGCGCGCGAGACCTTCGCGCGCTTCTGCGCCCTGGATCTGCGTGCGAAGGTGACGCCCGTGGGTGCGCTGCGGCCAGGGTCGATCGGCCGTCAGCCCGGGCTGGTCATCCGCGAGGACGAGGAGCGCTACCTGTTCCTGTTCGGGTGGGCCACCGGCGAGTACATGTGGTCAGTCGTAGCCGACGCCGGCGGGACACCTCGGCGGCCGGCCGTGCGGCGTGGACGCGCTGCGGGAGGTGGCTCATGCTTGACATCTTCCGCAAGCGGCGGATGTGGCGCCGCCAGCAGGACCTCAAGAGCTCCTACGACGTGGTCATCGTCGGGGGCGGGTCGCACGGGCTGGCCACCGCGCACTACCTGCGCGAGCACGGGATCAAGGACATCGCGATCCTGGAGAAGCGCTACATCGGGTCGGGCGCGGCGGGGCGCAACACGACGATCCTGCGCTCCAACTACAAGACGCCCGAGGGCGCGAAGTTCTACGACCAGAGCGTCAAGCTCTATGAGGGCCTGTCGCAGGACCTCAACTTCAACCTGCTCTTCTCCCAGTGCGGGCATCTCACGCTGGCCCACGCGGACCGCGCCATGTTCGTCATGGCCAACCGGGCCGAGGTCAACCGCCTGCAGGGCATCGACAGCCGCCTGATCTACCCCGACGAGATCGCGAAGCTGGCCCCGGCGATGCAGGTGCACAACCCCAACGCGACCTATCCGATCATGGGCGCGCTGTATCACCCGCCCGGCGGCATCATCCGCCACGACGCCGTGGTGTGGGGGCTGGCGCGCTCCGCGGACCAGGGCGGCGCCGAGATCCACCAGAACACCGAGGTGCTGGGGATGGAGCGCTCCAATGGCAAGGTGACCAAGGTCAAGACCAACCGGGGCACGATCAACGCCGGCCAGGTGCTCAACTGCACCGCCGGGTGGAGCACGCTCATCTCCGACATGGCCGGCGTGGCGATGCCGATCACCACCCACATCCTGCAGGCGTGCGTCACCGAGCCGATGAAGCCGCTGCTGGACGTGGTCATCGTGTCCTCGCAGATGCACGTCTACCTCTCGCAGACCGACCGCGGCGAGTTTCTGATGGGGGCCGAGATCGAGCCGTGGACGACGTATCGCATGAACGGCACGCTCAACTTCCTGCAGGACGTCTCCCGCCACGCGCTGGAGCTGTTCCCCCAACTCGAGCGGGCGCGGCTGCTGCGCAGCTGGGCCGGACTGTGCGACCTCAGCCCCGATTACAGCCCCATTCTCGGCAAGACCGAGGTGGACAACTTCCACGTTTCGGCGGGGTGGGGGACGTATGGGTTCAAGGCCGCCCCTATCGTCGGTAAGACGCTCGCGGAGCTGGTGGCCACGGGCAAGCAGCCGGAGTTGATCCAGCCGTTCGCCCTGGAGCGCTTCTACGAGGACAAGCTCGTCTCCGAACTCGCCGCCGCCGCCGTCAGCCACTGAGACTCACAAGAGGGAGAAACCGATGAAGTCAAGCCTTGAGATCGCCCAGGAAGCCGTCCTTCAGCCCATCGAGTCGATCGCATCCGAGGCGGGGCTGGAGCCCGACGAGATCGAGCCCTACGGCCGCTACAAGGCCAAGATCGCGCTCTCGGTGCGCGAGCGGCTGGCCGACCGTCCCGACGGCAAGCTCGTCTGCGTCACCGGCATGACGCCGACCAAGGCCGGCGAGGGCAAGACCACCACGCTCGTGGGGCTCACCCAGGGCCTCGGCGTCATCGGCAAGAACCCGGTGGCCTGCCTGCGCGAGGCCTCGCTGGGCCCGGTCTTCGGCATCAAGGGCGGCGCCGCCGGCGGCGGGCTGACCCAGGTGGTGCCGATGGAGGACCTCAACCTGCACTTCACGGGCGACATCCACGCCATCACCGCGGCCAACAATCTGCTGGCGGCGATGATCGACGCCTCGATCCTGCACGGCAACCCGCACAAGATCGACGCCCTGCGCATCGGCTGGCGGCGCGCGGTGGACATGAACGACCGGGCGCTGCGCAACATCGCCGTCGGCTTGGGCGGCCGGCCCAACGGCTACCCGCGCGAGACCGGGTTTGACATCACCGCGGCGTCGGAGGTCATGGCGATCATGGCCGTCGCGCGCGACCTGCAGGACCTGCGCAAGCGCATCTCCAAGATCACCGCCGCCTACTCCTACGACGGGGCCAAGGCCATCACCGCCGAGGATCTCGGCGCGGCGGGCGCGATGACGGTGCTGCTCAAGGACGCGATCAAGCCCAACCTGGTGCAGACGCTCGAGGGACAGCCGGTGCTCATGCACTGCGGGCCCTTCGCCAACATCGCCCACGGCAACAACTCGCTGATCGCCGACCTCATCGGCATGAAGATGGGCGACTACGTCGTCACCGAGTCGGGCTTCGGCGCCGACATGGGCATGGAGAAGTTCTTCGACATCGTCTGCCGTTTCGGGAAGCTCACGCCGTCGGCGGCGGTGCTGGTGACCACGGTGCGCGCGATCAAGCATCACGCCGGGCTCGAGGACGACCCGCGCGCCGAGCGCTCGGCGGCGCTGCAGGCGATCGAGACCGGCTTTGCCAACGTGCGCCACCACCTCCAGACGATCACAACCTTCGGCGTGCCCGCCGTGGTCGCGGTCAACCGCCGCCCGGGCGACACCAACGAGGAGGTGGAGCTTGTCAAGCGGCTGGCGCTCGAGGCCGGGGCGTTCGCCGCCGAGGCCAACGAGGGCTTCACCAAGGGCGGGGCCGGCGTGGCGGACCTGGCCTCCGCGGTGGTGGAGGCGTGCGAGCAGCCCAACACGTTCCACCAGCTCTACCAGGATGACGAGCCCATCCAGGACAAGATCGAGGCGGTGGCCAAGAACGTCTACGGGGCCAAGGACGTCTACTACTACCCCGAGGCCGAGGCCAAGATCACCCAGTTCACCCGCGAGGGCCTGGGCCACTTCCCGATCTGCATGGCCAAGACCCACCTCTCGCTGTCGTCCGACCCGACCCTGCTCAACGCGCCGGAGAACTTCACCCTCCCGGTGCGCGACATCCGCGCCTACACCGGGGCCGGGTGGCTGGTGCCCCTGTGCGGCGACATCGTGCAGATGCCGGGGCTGGGCAAGACGCCGGCGGCGCTCAACATCGATATCGACGAGGACGGCCGTACGGTCGGGCTCTTCTGATCCGTTGAGTACATGGTGAGAGCGACAAGCGCCTCAGGAGACTAGGAGTCAGGCGATGAGCGGCGAAAGGAGTCTCCGCGGAGAGATGGAGCCTTCCCAGGACAGGCCGACCGAACTGGCGGTTCGCGTGGCGTTGCTGTCAGCGCAACGTCCGGCGGGCGCGGCACAGTCTGGTCAGATGCCGATGTCGCTGCCTATGGAGCTCTATCCAAAGCGCATGAAAGGTGACGCCGATGGGTAGTCCCCGAGCGAACAAAGGAGGCTCGATGCGCCCCACGCATTCGCCGCTCCCCCGCCTGCTCCCCTCGATCAGCCGGCCTGGCGCCGGCCGTCGGGAAGCTGAGACCAAGGGCCCCAGCGAGGCCAAGCCACCGAAGAAGCGCTGCCTCAACGAGGCCGCCCACAAGCTCGACCGCTGAGAACTGATTTCCCGTCGCCCGCGCGGGGACATACGATTCCCCCGACATCAATCGGGCGAGGAGTCGTTCAGATAGCACGAGCAGGATCACCACGGAAGGCGGGGGCAGTCGCCACCGGAGCCGAGACCGTGCCGGTGAACCGGCCGTCGCTGGTGGACGGCGCCGAGCGGGCGCTGCGCAACTGGCTGGCGCCGGGGCGCTACCGCCAGGGGGACCGGCTGCCGCCCGAGCACGAGGTGGCGGCGATGCTGGGGGTGTCGCGGGGCACGCTGCGCAGCGCTTTGCAGCGCCTGGAGGAGAGCGGCGAGATCGTGCGGCGTCAGGGCAGCGGGACCTTCGTGGGGCGGATGGCGGTGCCCACGGCGTTCGGCGAGCGCCTGGAGCGGCTGGAGCCCTATTCGTCGGTGGCCGCGCGGCGGGGCCTGCACCTGTCGGCGGTCGACGTGCGCATCGAGCACCGCGCCGTTGGTGCCGAGGTGTGCGAGGCGCTGGGCCTGGAGCCCTCAGAGCCGTGCACGTCGGTGTGGCGCACGCTGGTGGCCGGCGGGGCGCCGGTGGCGGTGATGTACGACGTGGTGCACCCGACCATCGCGCTGCCCGAGATCGAGGCGCTGCGCGCGCAGGTCGAGCAGGGCAGGATGGTGCTCGACGTGCTCATCGACATCGGGGTCCCGGTCACCTACGCCCGCACGCGCGTGATGCCGGCGGTGCTGACCGCGCGCGAGCGGGCCGGCAAGCTGTTGGGCGTGACCGGCACTACTGCGGGGCTGGAGCTGGAGGAGCTCATCTTCGCCGGGCGCGACGACCGGGTGGCCTACTCGCGGGACCTGTTCGCCCCGGGTGGCATCGAGGTGATGGTCATGCGCTCGCTGGAGTCGCCGCGCCCGGCGCGCGTCGCGGCCAAGAACCCGACCCCGCCCGCCCGCCCGCCCACCCGGGCGCGCGGTACGAGCAACGGACGCGGGGCACGGGGCTCCGCTCGGGCTTCTGAGCGCTAACCCTGAGAGGCAGCGGCCGCGTGCCTGCTGAGCGGGGCGAGGCGTCGCGCCGCGGCGGTGGGCTCGGTGGCGCGCGCGACGCAGTTGCTCGACGTGCTCGCCGCGTCTGACACTCCGTTGGGCGTCAACGAGTTGGCGCGGCGGATCGGGGTCAACGCCAGCACCGCCTCGCGGCTGCTGGCCACCCTGCAGGACGCCGGGCTGGTGATGCGCTCAGACGATGGCGGTCCGTATCGGCTCGGGTTGAAGCTCGTGACGCTGTCAGAGCGGGTGCTGGCCTCGCTGGACGTGCGGGCGCTGGCGCGCCCGCTCCTGGCCCGCCTCGTCGCCGAGACCGGGGAGACGGCGACGCTGTCGGTGCCCGGCGAGGCCGAGGCCATCACCGTCGACTTCGTCCCCTCGCCCTCGAGCGTGGTCAGCATGGCCCGCGTCGGGCGCCCGAGCGTGTCGCACGCCACGGCCGCCGGGAAGGTGATGCTCGCCTATGCGGGGGCGCGCCAGGCCGCCGGCGGGCGTTCGCAGGGGCGGGCGGAAGGGCGCGCGGAAGGGCGGGCGGAGGGGCGGGCGGGGCCGGTCTCGACTCACCGCCGTTCACGCCGCGCACCATCACCGACCCGGCCGCGCTGGCCGACGAGCTCGACGCGGTACGCGCTCGCGGCTGGGCCGAGGCGGTGGGCGAGCGCGAGTCCGATCTGGCGGCACTGGCCGCCCCGGCGTTCGGGCGCCACGGCGAGCTGGCGGCGCATCCTGGGCGTCCAGGGCCCGTGTCGCGGCTGCCGGTGGCCGCGCGGCGCTCCCTGCGCGAGCCGCTCCTGGTGGCGGCCGCCGACCTCAGCATGGCGCTGGGGGGCGGCGGCCGCTGAGGCGGGCCGGCGTGGCCGCGGCGGCGCGGCGCGGCGGTCGTGGCCGCGGCGGTCAGCTCCAGGGGTAGGGGCTGTGCGACACCGGGTGCAGGTCCCCGGTGGCAAAGCGCTCGTAGCGGAACGGGTGCAGCAGCGAGGAGTGCTCGCCCTGCAGGACCCGGGCGATCTCCTTGCCCACGGCGATCATCTTGTAGCCGTGGTTGGAGTCCGCCGCGACGAACACGTTGGGGCGCATGTAGTCGAACACCGGGAAGTTGTCGACGGTGAAGGCGCCGACCCCGCCCGAGCGGACCTGGCGGTACTTCGCCCGGGCGCCCTCGAAGCGCTTGAGGCAGTGCGACAGCGACGCTGACCACAGCTCCGGGAAGCCGGCGTCCACGCTGCCGGTCGGGTAGGGGTCGACGGTGAACTCGGGGCCGACGGTGAGCGGCTGGGCCCCGCCCTGGACGGTCTCGCGGTCGGGCTTGAAGTACACGCCCCAGAACTCGTCGGTGATCAGCGTGCCGTCGTCGGCGTGCAGCGGCGCGTCGGAGTCGACGTGCAGGACGGGCGAGCTGCGGCCGTCGTTGGTGACGAAGATCTTCGGGTCAAATGCGGCCTCGCCCTCCTGCAGGTACCAGTAGGTCCACATCGGCTGGTCGGTGACGACGCGGCCGTCGGGCTGGCGGACGTCGAGGCGGTCGGGGAGGTCGAGCATCTCCCACAGCGACGCGATCCAGGGGCCGACGGCGACGACGACCTGCTCGACGTCGATGTCGCCGGCGCTGGTGCGCACGCGGGTGATGGCGCCGTCGTTGTCAGAGGCGAAGTCGAGCACCTCGACGCCGGTCTCGATGCGGGCGCCCGCCGCGCGGGCCAGGTCGGCCAGCCCGTGCATCGACTCCTTGTTGAAGGCATAGCCGCCGGCCTGTTCGTGCAGGCAGACGCTGAGCCCGGGGGCGCGCCAGTCGTCATAGAGCGAGCGCATGTGCGTCGCCACTTCGTCCTGGCCCACGTAGAGCTTTGAGGGGTAGCCGATCCGCTGCTGGCGCTCGTAGACCGCGGTGAGGTCCTCCTCCTGGGCGGAGGGCCCGAGCGCGATGTAGCCGCTGGGGTGGTAGTGGAGCTTCTCGGCCTCTGACTCCCACACCTCCACGCAGGCGGCCATCAGCTCCTGCATGGCCGGCTGGAAGTAGTTGTTGCGCACGATGCCGCAGGCGATCCCCGACGCGCCGGCCGCGACCTCGGTCTTGTCGACGACGAGGACCTGCTGACCCTGGCGGGCCAGGTGCCACGCGGTGGACAGGCCGTGCACGCCCGCGCCGATGACCAGCGTGGGGGTGGAGGACGGGAAGACGATCGGACACGGGGGCGGCTCCTGACGTTCAGTGTTGCCTATAGCGCAATACAGTTGTAGATAACGCAACACAATGGTACCGTGGCCGGGTCGCGCACGCAAGTGCGGAGCCTTGCCATGTCCACGGTCGCTTGGTATAAACGCGCCGTGTACCAATTTGTCCAGTCGCGCGGTGTCCTGGTGGGGAGCACGGCTGGCTGCGGGCGGAACCGAGGCGGGTCAGGAGCACCGTCGCGGCAGTGACGCCGGCGTGCCGGCCGGCCAGGAAATCGACCCATTGCGGCTGCCCGCGGACGCGGCGGCCATGAGGAAGGAGCGGAGATGGCGAAGGACACGGAAGGCCCGCAATTCGGCGGGAACGTACAGACGGTCCTCTCCAGTCCGCGGATCGAGCCCGCTCCGGCGACGCTCGAGGAGGCGCGCAACGCTCCCGGTCGTGCCGACAAGATCGAGGCGCTGACCAAGCGGATCGAGGACGAAGGCATCAAGTACGTCTTCTTCCAGCAGGTCTCGATCACCGGCCGTGTGATGGGCAAGGGGGTCGTGTCCTCGTTCTTCCCCCAGGTGGCCGAGCGCGGTTACCAGCTCGTCTACGGCGCCGTGGCCAACCTGTTCACCGACCGCTACGGCAACTACATCGGCTTCGGGCCCGAGGAGTCAGAGCTGGCCGCCATCGCCGACCTGGACACCTTCGCCGTTCTGCCGTGGGACAACCGCGTGGCCCGCGTGTTCTGTGACTGCTACGACACGGAGACCGGCGTGCTGCTGGACGCCGATCCGCGCCAGAACCTCAAGAAGATCGCCCACGAGTTCGAGCAGGAGCTCGGCCTTCAGTTCCTCATCGGCATCGAGCCCGAGATGATGTGGCTGCGCAAGCCGCGCGAGGGCGAGGAGCCCCAGGGCGTCACCAAGCCCTACTGCTACCACATCCACCAGTTCGAGGAACTGCGTCCGGTGCTGCTCGACGTCGTCGAGTACGGCCAGGCGCTGGGGCTGGACATGAGCTACGGCGACCACGAGGACGCCCCCGGCCAGCTCGAGCTCAACTTCCGCTTTGACCGCCCGGTGCGCACGGCGGACAACATCACCACCTACCGCCAGGTGTGCGCCGCCGTCGGCCGCAAGCACGATCTGCTGCCGACCTTCATGCCCAAGCCGTTCACCGGCGTGTCGGCCAACGGCCACCACCACCACTTCACCCTCATCGACGAGCAGGGCACCAACGTCTTCTACGACCCCGACGGCCCAGCCAAGCTCTCGCAGTTCGCCCGCCACTTCCTGGGCGGGATGCTGGAGCACTTCCCGGCGCTGATGTGCGTCGGCAACCCCACCGTGAACTCCTATTGCCGCATGTGGGACACGGGCTTCTGGGCGCCGATCTACAAGAACTGGGGCTGGCAGAACCGGACCACCACGGTGCGCGTGGCCGGTGAGGGCCGCTTCGAGTACCGCGGCGTGGACTCCTCGTGCAACCCGTACCTGACCGTCGCCACGCTGCTGCGCGCCGGCCTGGACGGCGTGCGCCGTGAGATCGACCCGGGCCCGCCGCAGCAGGGCAACACGTACGACCTGCTCGCCGAGGGCGCCGAGATCGAGAAGGTGCCCGACAGCCTCGGCAAGGCGCTCGAGGCGCTGGCCGCCGACGAGGTGATCAAGAGCGCCATGCCCGGCCGGCTCTACAAGGTCTTCAACCACTACAAGCGCGACGAATGGGAGCGCTACCTCGCCGCCGTCACCGACTGGGAGCGCGACGAGTACCTGGAGGTCCTGCCCGTAATCGGGGCCGCGGCCCTCGTATCGGAGACACGACTATGTGCGGAATCGCAGGGATCATCTACAAGAACGGCAACGGCGCCCATCGCATCGGCCGCGACATGACCAGCATGTTGCAGTCGATGAAGCACCGGGGCCCGACTCGACCGGCTACGCGCTGTACCACAGCCCGGTCACGAGCTGGTGGTGCGCATCAATCTGGCCGAGTCGACCGCGCCGCGGGACCTGGACTTCGCCGACGACGTGCGGCGGCGCCGCCGTGAGGTCGAGGCGCGGATCAGGTCCGCCGGCGCCGAGATCAAGAGCACCGACGACATCAACGAGTACACGTTCAGTGCCACGATCGACTACCACGGCGATCTCAAGCAGCCTGGCCGATCACATCGAGTCGGTGCCCCATACCGAGGTGCTGTCGCTGGGTCACTCGCTGGAGATCGTCAAGGACCTCGGCGACGCCAAGACCGTCGTCGGGCTCCTACGGCCTGGACGACTACTTCGGCTCGCACGGCATCGGCCACGTGCGGATGGCCACCGAGTCAGACGTCGACATCGCCAACGCCCACCCCTACTGGGCCTATCCGTTCTCCGACGTCGCGGTGGTCCACAACGGCCAGCTCACCAACTACCACCAGTGGCGCCGGCGCCTGGAGTCCCGCGGTCACCGCTTCGCCTCGATGTGCGACTCGGAGATCATCGCCGTGTACCTGGCCGACCGGATGGCCGACGGCGACTCGCTCGAGGACGCCATGCACCACTCGCTGGAGGACCTCGACGGCGTCTTCACCTACATCTGCGTCTCCGAGGACGCGCTGGGGATGGCCAAGGACGAGCTCGCCGCCAAGCCGCTGGTCCTCTACGAGGGCGACGACATGGTGGCGCTGGCCTCCGAGGAGATGGCGATCCGCGCGGTGATCGACCACGAGATCGAGACCTATGACCCCTACGAGAGCACGGTGATGGTATGGACACGGTGAATCACCGCGCCAGCGGCGAGGAGCCGCAGTTCGACGCCCGCGGGCTGGTCGAGCTCGACGCCCGCGTCCCGCAGGTCTCGGAGATCGACGGCGCGAGCGCGACGCTTCGACGCGCGCCCGCTGACCACCCGGCAGATCAACCTGGAGCTGCGCTGGCTGCTCTACGAGCAGGGCGTCACCGAGGTCACGGTGCCAACCCGGCCGCCAAGCACTCGCTGGGCGGCCGGGATCCTCACGCGCTGCAAGCTGCACTTCGAGGGCTCGCTGGGCTACTTCGCGCTGGGCATGATCGACGGGCCCGAGGTCCACATCGCCGGGCGCGTCGGCTGGTCGTCGTGCGAGAACATGATGTCGGGCGTCGTGGTCATCGACTCCAACGCCGGGTCTCTGACCGGCGCGGCGATCCGCGGCGGCGACCTGGTGATCAAGGGCCAGGTCGGCGCGCGTACCGGGATCGACCAGAAGGGTGGGACGATCATCGCGCTCGGCAGCGCCGGGTCGATGACCGGGTTCATGATGCAGCGCGGCCGCCAGATCATCTGCGGCGACGCCGGCCCCGGCCTGGGCGACTCGATGTACGACGGCACGATCTACGTCGGCGGCAAGGTCAAGTCGCTGGGCGTCGACTGCGTCGAGGGCGAGTGGACCGACGCCGACACCGAGTTCATCGAGCGCAAGTTCAGCATCTACGCGCTGGGCGCGCCGCCGTCGCTGCAGAAGTTCGTCTGCGGCAAGAAGCTCTACAACTACGACTCGCTCGAGCCATCCGAGCGCAAGCTCGTCCTCTAGAAGGGGGTGCTGTCCATGGCAATGCTGACGAGAACGCACCGATGGCTCGCAACGTGCTCGGCACAGTCGAGCATCTTCACGCCCGGAGGTCATCGACGACATCCACGTGAAGTCCGAGCTGGGCCGCTACCGGATGCGCGGCTTCTCGATGTTCAAGAAGATCCCGCACTGGGACGAGCTCATGTTCATGCCGGGCACGCTGACCCGGTTCGTGATCGAGGGCTACCGCGAGAAGTGCCTGACCAAGACGGTGCTGGGCGCCCGGTTCGCGTCCAAGCCGATCGAGCTCGACATCCCGGTCTACATCACCGGCATGTCGTTCGGCGCGCTGTCGCTGGAGGCCAAGATGGCCCTGGCCAAGGGCGCGTCGATGGCGGGCACCGCGACCTGCTCGGGCGAGGGCGGCATGATCCCGCCCGAGCGGGACCTGTCGACCAAGTGGTACTACCAGGTCATCCAGAGCCGGTACGGGTTCAACCCGCACCACCTGATGCTCGCCGACGCCTGCGAGTTCTTCATCGGGCAGGGCTGCAAGGTCGGCCTCGGGGGCCACCTGATGGGCCAGAAGGTCACCGAGCAGGTGGCCGAGATGCGCTCGCTGCCGGCCGGGATCGACCAGCGCTCGCCGGCCCGGCACCCGGACTGGCTGGGCCCCGACGACCTGTCGCTGAAGATCCAGGAGGTCCGCGAGGCCACCAACTACGAGATCCCGATCCAGCTCAAGCTGGGCGCCGCCCGCGTCTATGACGACGTGCGGATGGCGGCCAAGTGCGGCCCGGACATCATCTACCTCGATGGCGCCGAGGGCGGCACCGGGGCCGGCCCGCACACCGGCGTCGGAGGAGACCGGCATCCCGCTGATGGCGGCGATCCCCGAGGCGCGGCGCGCGCTGGAGGACGTCGGCCTGGCCGACGAGATCGACCTGGTGGTCGCCGGCGGGATCCGCAACGGCGGCGACGTGGCCAAGTGCCTCGCGCTCGGCGCCGACGCGATCGCCATCGGGCACTCCGCCCTGATGGCCTTGAACTGCAACAAGGAGATCCCGGGCGTCACCGACTACGAGGGCACAGTCGGCGTGCCCGCGGGCCGCTGCTACCACTGCCACACCGGGCGCTGCCCGGTCGGCGTGGCCACCCAGGACCCCGAGCTGCGCAAGCGCCTGGTCGTCGACGAGGCGGCCAACCGCGTCTACAACTTCCTGCACACGCTCACGCTGGAGTGCCAGATGCTGGCGCGCGCGTGCGGGAAGACCGACGTGCACTCGCTCGAGCCCGAGGACCTGTGCGCGCTGACCGTCGAGGCCTCCGCGATGGCGAAGGTCCCGCTGGCCGGCACCGACTACATTCCCGGCGTCTCGGAGGAGAAGACGCTGGCGCGCATCGAGCGGCTGCTCGAGCGCCACGTCGCCAACCCGATCGACTACCTGGACCCGGTGCAGGCGGCCGCGGGAGGTGAGCACGCATGAGCGACGTGACGCGGGTTCCCGGCGAGCCCGAGAAGGTGTTCGCGATCGACGCCGAGTACCTGTCGGGCAAGCGGTTCGAGTACCAGGAGGACATGTCGCTGGTGGAGGACGTGGACCTGCATGGCGGCCACTCCGGGCGAGGACATCAACTGGCTGGAGGACATCACCCTGCTCGCCGAGGAGGGCGTGCCGGCGGTGTTCGACCGCTACTCCAACTCGTTCATCAAGATCTACTTCGACATCCCGGAGGGGCGCGAGGACGAGATTGCCCGTAAGGTGCTCATCAAGCACCTGCAGTCGGGAAACTCCTACGGAATCATGCTTGAAGGAACGCCACGCAAAGTTCGCCCAGCCGGAGCTGGGCCCGTGGGTGGAGGGCTCTCGGACGGTCGGCGCCGACTACCGGCCGTCGGTGCTCGAGGGCTGGGAGCCACCCGAGCACTGATGCGCGGTTTGGCGGAGCGGTGATGGGCGGATCGCTGATCGACGGAGCTGATGGGCGGATCGGCGGAGCAGTGAGCAACGAGTCGGGGTGTGCCCAAGTCGGTCAGGCGCGGCCCGCCGATCACTGTCACCTGCGATTGCGGGGAGAGCCGCTACCTGCGCTACGGCGAGCGCTGGACGTGCGAGAAGTGCGGCAAGACGTGGAACACGCAAGCGGATCCCGGTGGAGCAGTACGCGGCGATCCGCGCCACCCAGATGCGCTACCGCCGCGTCCCGATCGCGATCAGCGTCTTCGCGCTGGCGGCGGTGATCGCCGTGCATCCTCGTCGGCAAGGCCGTCGGCGGGCTGCTCGTGTCGGGATCCTCGCCACCACGTGGAGCATGTTCTTCCGGCCCATCCACTCGCCGCAAGTACCGCGAGGCGATCGCCGAGCTGCCCACCTGGAAGATCAAGCCCGAGTACCATGTGCCGGCGGCCGGCGGGCAGCGTGCGGGCCGGGGGCCGGCAGGCGGCAGCGCCGGTCAGCGGCACGCCCTGCGCGCCGCTGACTCAGTCTTAGTGAACGATCAGGCACGTCGCAGCGGGCGCCGTGCGCCACGGCGTCCGACACGCTCTGGCCCAGCAGGCGATGGAGCGCCGACCTCGCGCGTGCCGACCACGATCATGTCGGCGGAGCGCTCGCGCGCGGCCTCCAGGATCGACTCGGCCTCGTGGCCGACCGCCTCGATGTAGGTCGGCGGTCAGCCCCTGGCTCTCCAGGTAGACGTGGGCATCGTGAAGCTCGGCCGGTGATCGGCGGCGGTGTCGACCGGGTCGGCCCGAGGGAGCGAGCCGACGCGGTAGTCTCGGTCACCGGCGCCACGCTGGTCACCACCAGCTTGGCCCGAACGCCTTGGCCAGCGTCGCGGCGCGCTCCAGCGCCCGCCGCGCGGTGTCCGTCTCGTCGTAGCCGATGAGGATGGTCTTGATCACGCCATCGCCGCCGCGACTCGGAACGGGGATGCCCAGCTCGGCCGACTCCTCGGCGGAGGGGACCAGCGGCACGTCCTCGCGCATGTGCACGCCCTCCTTGTCCTGGACGACGCGGCGCTAGACGAACAGCACCAGCGAGCCGACGAGCACGCCGATCCCGATCGCAGAAGTCGGTCCAGGTGCCGTAGCCGTTGAGCTTGGGTGCCAGCGCGCCGACGACCAGGAACAGCAGCGTTCAGCACGCACAGGAACGCCGGCGATCGGCAGCCAGCCGCTGCCGACCTTGATCGGTCTCGGCCAGTTGGGCCGGTCGCGGCGCAGCAGCAGGAACCCGCTGAGCGCGAACACATGCGCCAGCACGTACCCGATGTTGCTCATGTACAGGATCGCCAGGTTGGACTTGATGAACAGCACCAGCACGATGTTGACGATCAGGTCCAGCGTCATCGCGCGGGCCGGCACGTGGAAGCGGTTGAGCACGCCGAACTGCTTGATCGTCATCCCGGCGCGCGAGATCCCGAACAGCGCCCGGCCGGCGTCGGCCGTCGACGAGGTCATCGACAGCAGCAGGCTCGCGATGATGCAGATCGTGAAGAAGCTGGCGGCGCCGTGGCCGACGAGCGTGCCCATCGCCTGCGTGTAGAACTGGCCCTCGGCGCCGGTCGTCACGGCCTTGGAGACGCCGTCGACGCCGCCGAGGCCCGAGCGGCAGCGAGGATGCACACGAGCAGCATGAACGTCGCCGCCAGCGCAGCGCCCGGTGGGTGTCCTGGATGGACTTGTACTCGGGCGCGAACGTCGCGCACGCCTCGGTGCCGTACGCCGACCAGGCGAGGATGAACATGTAGACGATCGCGAGCTTGATCCCGCCCCACGGGCCGGTGAAGGTCGCGTGGACGTTGGAGCTGTGCCAGTGGCCGGTGAAGTAGGGGACGATGATGAACAGCGCCAGCGGCACCATCAGCAGCACCGGCGCAGGCGTAGCGTGAACCACACCGCCGGCCGCAGGCCGAAGATGTTGAACACCCACACGAAGATGATCAGCCCGATCGCGATGAAGCGACGACAGCGTCAGCGTGTTGCCGAGGAAGACCGATCGACAGCCCGGAGGTGGGCCACCACTGCGAGGTCGCCAGGTCGCCGATGATCTTGCCGAAGATCGACAGCACGACCGACCAGCCGATCCAGTAGCCGAACGCCGACAGCGGCCCGACCAGGGTCGTGTACTTGCGCCAGCCCTCGTGCGCGTACAGCGCGATGCCGCCGCTGCGGTTGCCGAACATCGTCGCCGGCTCGGAGTAGATCCAGGCCTGGAGCATGCCGATCGTCGCCGACGGCGCCCCACAGGATCATCGAGCCGACCGACCCCGAAGATGCCCAAGCGTGAATCCGAGGCTGCCGAGCAGGAAGCCGGGGTTGCAGAGCGCGATGACGAATCCATCCCACCAGCGCAGCGTCTTGAGGAGCTGTACCTCCTCGACGGTGGCAGTGGCCAAGCCTCGTCCCTCCTGATTTTTGCGTGCGCGTCGGGGGCCTCATCCGTTAGGCGGCAGCCCCGACGCCTGTTGGGCGCAGGCTTATACCAGTTTGTACAAATTGGGTCAAACAGGTATCGGCAACTTTGTACGCAGGGAGCGGGGTGGTTGCGGCGGGTGCTCCACGCGGCCCGTGCGACCATGTGCGCGATCGTTTCATGCCTCTTCTGCGCCAGCGCTCAGGCACCGACGCCCCCGCCCGTGACGGCCGTCTCGGCGCGGCGGTGGAGCCGCGCCCGGTGATCCTGGCGACGCTGTCGGTGCGGGTCGACCCTGACGCCGAGCGGATGGCGATCGAGAGCGCTCTGGAGACCGGCGCCCGGCTGATCATCGCCAACATGCTGTGGCTGCCGCCGCACCCGACGACGCTGGTCCTGGCCCGCGAGGTCGCGACCCTGCCTCACGAGGAGGACCTCGACGCGGTCCGCGAGACGGCCGCGCCGCGGCCGCGGCCCGCGGCGTGCAGACCGAGCTGCTGCGGATCTCCGTCGCGCCGGCCGCTGGCGGCGCTGCTGGAGCTGATCGAGGAGCGGGGCGCCGGGCTGGTGGTGCTGGGTCCCGATCCGCGGCGCAGCCCGCGGTGGTGGCGGACCGTGGCCGCGCGGCGGATCAGGCGGCGGGCGGGGTGTCTGGTGTGGATCGCCCCGGGGGGCTGAACGGCGGGCTATCGAGTGCGAGTTGGGGGGCCGCGGCGATCCGAGGGGCGGGATGCTGCACTGCGCGTGCGCGATTTTTCCAACAGAGCTGTAAAGATCGCGCGCGTCGCGAAGATCGCGTCGCGCGGCCCGCGCTCGACGATCCGCGACAGCGTGGCCGCGTCTAACCGCCCGACCCGTCGCCGGCCCGCTGCGCCGCAGCGGCCTCGCGGTCCTGGGTCTCGCGCAGCGTCCCGAACCGCCCCGTGTAGAACAGCAGCGGCTCGCCCTCGCGGTGATACAGGTGCTCGACCTCGCCGATCCACAGCACGTGGTCCCCGGCGGGGTGGACGTCGACGACCCGGCAGCCCACGTGGGCCAGCGCGCCCGTCCAGCAGCGGCAGGTCGTGCTCCCAGACGAACGTCGGGTCCTCACCGGCGACACCCGCTGGCCCGCGAAGTGGGCGGCGAAGTGCTCCTGGTCTGAAGCCAGCACGCTGACCCCGTAGCGGCCGGTGCGCGGCAGCATCTCGCTCATCCGGCAGCGCCCCAGCGACACCAGGACCAGCGGCGGGCGCAGCGACACCGAGAGGAACGCGTTGGCGGTCATGCCGTGGATCGTGTCGCGGTGGGTGGTGGTGACGACCGTCACCCCGGTGGCGAAGCGGCCCATGACGTTGCGCAGTTCGCGAGCGGCGGCCTCGGCCTGCGCCGAACGTGGGGTGAGCCGGGCGATGCCGGTCGGGGCCCCGAGCGACGCCGGGGGCGGCGGAGCCAGCGGGGACTTGCCGCGCCCCGCGCTCAGCGTCCCGCCGGCGGACCCGCCCGACCGACCGGCGGCGGGGCGGATCGGCGGCATCATGCCCGTCGAGTCCGTGGGCGGCGCGATCTTCGCCACCCGGGTCAGGCGAGCCACGCCCTCCCGATCGGTCACGACCGGGGGCGTTTCTTCTCCGGGTCATAGAAGGGGAATCGTACGACGGTGGCGGGAATCCGTTTCTGGAGCCCGTCGAGCTTGCCGACCTCGACCTCCGTTCCGATCTCGGAGTACTGGACCGCCATGCGGCACAGCGCGATCGACTTGCGCAGCAGCGGGCGAGCGCATGCCGCTGGTGACCACGCCCACGCGCTGGCGGTCGACATAGACCTCATCGCCGTGGCCGGCCACCTCGTTGCCCGAGAGCTCGAGGCCGACCAGGCGTGCGCTGCGGATGCTCGCGGCGCTCGAGGAGCGCGTCGCGCCCGACGAAGTCCTCGCCGTCGAGCGCCACCGCGAAGCCGATGCCGGCCTCGAACGGGTCCACCTGGTCGTCGAACTCGTAGCCGGCGAAGATCAGCCCGGACTCGATGCGCACCATGTCCAGCGCCTCGAGCCCCAGCGGCAGCATCCCGCGCGGGCCGCCGGCTTCCCACACCGCGTCCCACACCGCTTCGGCGTCGGACGGGTGGCAGAAGATCTCGTAGCCGAGCTCACCGGTGTATCCCGTACGCGAGACAACAATGGGCACACCGTCATAGGAGCCGATCCGTCCCACCAGGAAGCGGAACCACTTGAGCTCGGCCAGCCCCGGCTGGGTCGGCGGCGTCCACACGAACTCGGCCAGCGCCTCGCGGCTCAGCGGGCCCTGCACGGCGATGTTGTGCAGCTGGTCGGTGGTGGGTTTGATCCACACCTTCAGGCCGAGGCGGTCAGCCACCTGGCGCATCCAGATGCCGTCGTACTCGTCGCCGCCGACGAAGCGGAAGTTGTCCTGGCCCAGCCGGAACACCGTGGCGTCGTCGATCATGCCGCCGGTCTCGTTGCACAGCGCCGTGTAGACGACCTGACCCACCGCGAGCTTGCGGATGTTGCGGGTCACGACGTTCTGCATCAGCGTCTCTGCGTCGGGGCCCAGGACCTCCCACTTGCGCAGCGGGGAGAGGTCCATGACGGCGAGCTTCTCGCGGCAGGCCCAGTACTCGGCGATGCCGCCCTCGTTGTTGAAGCAGTGGGGCAGCCAGTAGCCGCGGTACTCCACGAAGCTCTGTGTCAGCTCCGCGGTCTTGGGGTGAAAGGCGGTCTCCCGGGTCAGGACCGCCTCGGCATCGGCGGTCACGCGCCGCGCGATGGCCATCGAGAAGCGGTTTTCGGGCGAGTAGACGCGCACGTGGACATCCGTCACCTCCCAGGCATTGGATGGGTCGATGTCGTCCGGGCAGGCGGAGGACGCGCACACCAGGTCGCTCGCCGCCCGCAGCATCACGTAGTCGCCCGGACGCGACCACGGCTCGTCGAAGGCGAGCTGCATGTTGGAGTCAAAGGTCGTGTTGTAGAAGAAGTTCAGGGCCTCCCATCCCTTGCGCGGCGCGATCTCGAAGGCGCGCAGGGCGCCGTTGAAGTTGTCCGTGCAGTTGATGTGGCCCGGGTAGCCCATGTCCTCGTAGTACTTGGCCTGGCAGGCCAGCGCGAAGGTGTCGTGGCGTCCGACGGTGTCGCGCACCACCTCGACCAGCGGGTCCATGTCCAGGTCGTAGAACTTGCGGTACAGCCCGGGCTGGGGGTAGGCGCTGCCCATCAGCGTGCGGGTCACGGTGCTGTCCAGGCCGCGCTCGAGACCGCGCGACAGCTTGGCGGCGTCGAAGGCCAGAAAGTCCGAGCACTGCTTGCCGCGCACGTCGATGATCTGGATGTACTCGCCCTCGCGGACCTCGTAGCTCAACGCGCTGGCCGGATCGATGCGGAAGTCCAGCCGCGGCTCGGCCAGCGGCGGGGGCAGCTCCACCTCCACCTCCTGGCGCGCCGCCGCGCGGCGCACCTCCAGCGGCCAGTTCGGTGGCCGGCGCGTCGCCGTCGATGACCCGCCCGCCGGGCGCGCCGACGATCACCGTGGTGTCGCCGGCGGCGGTGAACGACAGCTCGGACCCCGGCGCCGAGTCGGGCCCGAACAAGCGGACGCAGCGCGCCTGGAGCGGGTCCAGACCTGCGACCGGCACTCCCCGGGCGCGCAGGACCGTGGCGTCGGCGTCGGGCGACGGGCCGATCGGCGCCCCGACGGCGGTGAGCTCCGCCACCTGGCCGCCGTAGCGGTCGATGATCCGCAGCTCGTCGTCGCCGCGCAGGGCGACCACCGTCACCCCGTCGGGCCGGACGGGGTAGCGCTCGACGGCGCGGTCGACGACGAGTAGGCCCGATGGCGCCAGCGTGGCCATGTCAGCGCCTCTAGGCCGGCGCCGAGGCCTTCTCCACCTGGGCCAGCAGCTCTTCGGCGAGCTTGCGCTTGCCGTCGGCGTCGAGCTTCTTGATCTCGTTCTCGACCGCGCGGCGGTTATAGGTCTGGTTCCAGTAGTCCAGGCTGTCAAAGCCGAGCAGAACGGCCTTGCCGACGAACTGGCGCAGCACCTCGTTGGTCGGGCCCATGACCCAGCCGGCCTTGGCGTCGCGCAGGTAGCGCTCCATCTCCATGTCGCGCTTGTAGCCGGTGCCGCCACACGCGTGCAGCATCTTGTCCACGACGTGGGCGGTGTTCTTGGCCGCCTCGAACTTGATCTGCCACGCCCAGTGCAGGAAGTTGGCGCGAGCGAACTCGCCGGGCGCCATCCGCTTGGTGTTGTGGTCGGTGGCGTTGTCCATCGCCTGAGCCACCGAGAAGCCGAACAGCCGGCAGGCGTTGGTGTCCATCACGGCCTCGCCGACGTAGTCCTGGATCGTCGGGTAGTCCGCGACGCGCAGGCCGACGTCCACGTGCTTCTTGCGGGTGGTCTGGCGCTTGGCGATATCGATGCCGCCCAGCGCGAGACCGTTCCACACCGCCGAGGAGCCGATCAAAAACCACGGGTCGACCGCCTCGTCGTTCGACGCCGCGCCGTCACCCTCAGGGCCCACGATCTGCGAGCCGGGGATCGAGACGTCCTCGACCTGGATCGGGCCTGACTGGTTGCCGCGCAGACCCAGCGCGTCCCACGTCGACGGCTGCGCCTTGACGTCCTCGCCGTCGATCACGAACACCGACAGGTCGTCATAGCCCGAGAAGTCCGGGCTGGTGGTCTGCACCACATAGAAGTCGGCAAAGCCACCCGACGTCGTCCACGACGCCTTCTTGTTGACCTTGTAGCCGCCGTTGGAACGCTCGGCGCTGGAGGAGAACGGGTACCAGAAGTGCGAGCCGGTCTCGGGGTCTGAGTAGGACAACGTGCCGATCTTGCCGGTGCCCAGCGGCCGGACGTACTTGTCGATCAGCTCGTCGGTGGGGCGCAGCATGATCGTGTTGACCGCCGCCATGTGCATCACGTAACACATCGCCGTCGACGCGCAGCCGTAGCGCGCGATCGTCTCACACGTCATGTGAAAGCCAACGTGGTCCTCGCCCAGCCCGCCGTACTCCTCAGGGACGGTCAGCGCCAAAAAGCCGTGCTCGCCCAGCAGCTCGAGGTTCTTGCGGGGGTACTCGAGATTGTCATCAGAGACCTTGGCGTTGGCGCGCATCTCCTTCTCGGAGAGCTCGATCAACAGGTCCCGCAACTCCTTCTGGCGATCGGTCAGAACCCAGTCTGGGTCCCACTCATAGCCGAGACCCCAGAAAGGCTCTCCATCCCACATCTTCTCGGACATGTAGCTCCTCCGGCTCTTCGTTGTCCTTACAACACGTTCGTATTCGGGCGGCGCACGTAGACTAGGCGCTCCGCGCGCTCTGCACAAATAGGTTCAAAGGATTTTTATGCCGACGCTGCTGCCCGCGCCCTGTGGCGGCAGCAGTTCGCTCTGAGTCGCGGCGATCTCCTGCAGCGCCGCCAGGATCTCGGGCGCCGCCGGCGTGGTCTTGCCGGCAGCCCGATCAACGTGCAGCAGCATGTGCTCGCCGGTGGCGATGAGCTCGTCGTCGCCATCCCGGTGCAGCTCATGCCACAGGTGCAGGCGCTTGGAATCGTGTCCGAGCAGCCGCGTGGCGACGTACACCCGCTCGCCCCCGTGGGCCTCGCCGAGGTGGCGGATGTGGGTCTCCACGGTGTAGTAGGAGCGGCCGCCATCGATATAGGGCCCGACGATCCCGATCGCGCGCAGGAACGCATCGGTGCTGTCGGCCATCACCTCGAGGTAGCGCGACTCGGTCATGTGGCCGTTGTAGTCGATCCAGGCGGGCTCGACGAGAGCCTCGTGCAGACGCAGGCGCCCGTCGGGCAGCGGCGGCCTCATGCGGGCACCGCCGGCCCTCTCGTAGAGCTCGCGCTCGGCGAGCGCCACCACCTCTCCGGCGGCGAAGCCCGCCCCCTTCAGACCCTGCAGCACGGCGATGAGGCAATCGTCGCGGATGCGGGTGAGCTCGGCGATCGAGCGACCGCCGGCCTGGGCATCTGACTGGGTCACGATGCGTGTCCAGCAGGGCGTCATCGAGCTCGGGGACGTCGGTGAGATGCGTCCAGGGCAGCTTCAGCGCCGGCCCGAACTGGGCCATGAAGTGGCCGCATGCCGGCCTCGCCGCCGGCCAGGCGGTAGGTGAGGAAGGTGCCCATGGCCGCCCAGCGCAGCCCGGCGCCGTAGCGGATGGCGTCGTCGATCTCCTCGACGGTGGCCACGCCGTCGGCCACCAGCCACAGCGCCTCGCGCCACAGCGCCTCCAGCAGCCGGTCGGCGATGAAGCCGTCGACCTCGTGACGGACGATCAGCGGGCGCATGGCCGCCGAGCGGTACATCGCCGCGACGCGTGCCACCGTCTCGGGCGCGGTCCGCTGCGCCGCGCACACCTCCACCAGCGGCAGGAGGTAGACGGGGTTGAAGGGATGGCCGACCACGAAGCGCTCGGGGCCGTGCATCTCGGCGGCCAGCCGTGTGGGGAGCAGGCCCGAGGTGGAGGTGGCGATGATCGCTTCGGGCGGCGCCGCCGCGCTGGCCTGCGCCAGCAGCGCACGCTTGAGCTCCTCGCGCTCGGGGGCGCTCTCCTGCACCAGGTCGACGCCCGCGACCGCCTCCTCGACGGAGTCCACGATCGTCAGCGCGCCCTCGACGGGCAGCGGGGCCAGGGTGAGCCGCCGCCACGCGTGCCGCCCCCGCTGCACGGTGTCGAACACCGCCTGGGCGGCGTCCGGAGACGGGTCGAACAGGCGCACGTCGACGCCGGCGAGCACGAAGCGGGCGGCCCAGCCGCCCCCGATCACGCCCGCGCCAAGGAGCCCTACTGAGCGGGGGACCGCCGTACGCGGCCCCGCGCCGTCACGACTCGGCTGCGCTCCGTCAACCACGGGGACGCAGCGCGAGCCGTTCTCGGACCTCCTCGGGACCGAGCACGCGGACGTTCATCGCGTTGAGGATCGTGGTCGCACGCTCCACCAACTCGCCGTTGGTGGCCTTCTGACCCGGTCCCAGGTAGAGGTTGTCCTCCAGCCCGACGCGCACGTTGCCTCCGGCCAGCACCGCCATCGCCACGTAGGGCAGCTGCATGCGCCCGATCGAGAAGGCCGAGAACACCGTCCCGGCCGGCAGCGAGTTCACCAGCGTGAGCAGCGTGCCGGGGTCGTCGGGGGCCCCGTAGCGGATCCCCATGCACAGCTGGACGAGGACCGGATCGTCGATGAGCCCCTCGTCGATGAGGTCTCGGACCATCACCAGCTGGCCGGTGTCGAAGACCTCGAGCTCGGGGCGCACGCCCAGCGACTGGATGCGCCGCGCCATCGCCCGCAGCATGTCCGGGGTGTTGGCCATGACGTAGTCGCCCCCGGCGGCGAAGTTCATCGTCCCGCAGTCCAGGGTGCAGATCTCGGGCAACAGCGCCTCGACGTGGGCCAGGCGCTCGGCCGCGCCCGCCAGGTCGCTGGCCACCCGGTCCAGGGGCAGCGGCGACTCCGGGCCGCCGAGCACGAGGTCGCCGCCCATGCCCGCCGTGAGGTTGATCACCGCGTCGATGTCGGCGGCGCGGATGAGCTCCACCACCCGGCGGTAGAGATCGACGTCGCGGACACCCTGACCCGTGGCGGGGTCGCGCACGTGGATGTGCACGACGGCCGCGCCGGCACGTGCCGCCTCCAGCGCGGAGTCCGCGATCTGCTCGGGCGTGACCGGGACCTTGTCGCTGCGCGCGGTGGTGTCGCCGGCACCCGTCACGGCGCAGGTGATGAATGCCTCGGTGTTCATCGGCTCACCATCACTGGCTGAGCGCCGCCTCGACGGTGGGCGTGTTGGCCAGCAGCTTGGTGGTGTACTCGGCGCTCGGGGACTCGAACACGCTCACCGTGTCGCCGGACTCCACGATCGCGCCGTCGGTCATCACGATCACGCGGTCGGCGATCGTGCGGATGAGGGCGAGGTTGTGGGTGATGAACAGCATGCTCAGGCCCGTCTCGACGCGCAGGTCGCGCAGCAGCTCGACGATCGCCGCCTGCACGGAGACGTCGAGCGCCGAGGTGACCTCGTCGCAGACCAGCAGCGCCGGCTCGGCGGCCAGGGCGCGGGCGATGGCCACGCGCTGGCGCTCGCCGCCCGACAGCTGGTCCGGGTAGCGGTTGGCCGCCGCCGAGGAGAGGGAGACGCGCTCCAGGCACTCGCCAACCCGCTGGCCGGTGTCGCGGCGCGACGCGCCGAACAGCTGCAGCTGGCGGGCGATCGTCTGCCCGACCGTCCGCCGCGGGTTCAGCGACGCATAGGGGTTCTGGAACACGTACTGGATCTGCTTGCGGGCCTGGGTGCTGCGCCCCCGGGCGCTCTCGGCCAGGCGCTCGCCGCCGAGCTTGACGTCGCCGGTGTATTGGGAGTGCAGGCCGGAGATGCAGCGCGCCAGCGTCGTCTTGCCGCTGCCCGACTCGCCGACCACGGCCACGCACTCGTTGCGCCGGACCTCGAGATCGATGTCGTGCAGGACGTGGGCCGAGCCGTAGTGGCCGTTGAGGTGCTCCACCGCGAGGACCAGATCGCCGGCCTCCGCCGGCGCCTGCGACGCGCCGGTTGTGGGCAGCTCCGAGGGCGCCTCGTCGGCGCGGTAACAGTGCACGAGGTGACCGTTCTCGAACTCCGTGGGGAGCGGGAAGGCCTCGCTGCAGCGGTCGATCGCCAGGTCGCAGCGCGGCGCGAAGAAACAGCCGTTGGGCCGGTTGCCCGGCAGCGGCGCGTGGCCGCCGATTCCGACCACGGCGCGCTTGCCCGCCATGTCGGGGACGGCGCGCAGCAGCTTGCGCGTGTAGGGGTGGCGCGGCGTCGCGAAGATCGCGTCGCGCGGCCCGCGCTCGACGATCCGCCCCGCGTACATCACCGCCACCGTGTCGGCCAGTTCGGCGATGACGGCCAGGTCGTGGCTGACGTAGACGGCGGCCACCTTGTGGGTCTGGCACAGGTCGCGGACGGTCTCCAGCACCCGCGCCTGGGTGGTGACGTCCAGGCCCGTGGTCGGCTCGTCGCAGACGATCACGTGCGGGCGGCAGGCAAAGGCCATGGCGATGGCCACGCGCTGCTGCTGGCCGCCGGAGAGCTGATGGGGGTAGCGGCGCAGGAAGGCCTCGTCGCCGGGCAGTGCCACCTCCTCCAGCGCCTCCTGGATGCGAGCCTTCTGGTCCTCGGTCTTGGTCTGGGCCTTGTGGGCCTCGAGCATCTCCGACAGCTGGCGGCCGATCCGCAGCGCCGGGTTGAGCGCGGTCCCAGGATCCTGGGGGATGTAGGCGACGGTGCCCCCGCGCAGCCGGCGCAGCTCGCCGGCGGCCATGGCGCCCAAGGGGCGGCCGTCGATGAGGATCTCCCCGCCGGTGACCTTGCCGCCTGGCCGGCAGTAGCCCATCAGAGCCATGCCCACCGTTGTCTTGCCCGACCCCGACTCGCCCACGAGGCCCAGCACCTCGCCGGCGCGGACGTCGAAGGCGATGGCGTCGACGATGTCGTTGCCGTTGGAGACGAGGTCGATCTTGAGGTCGCGAACGCGGACCGCCTCGGACGGCGGCTGCGCGGCGGCGTCGGATGGTTCCTGTGCAATCGCCATGCTCACTCCCCTCGGTCGATGCCGATCGCCGCGCGGGCGAAGCCGTCGGTCAGCAGGTTGGTCCCGATCGTCAGCAGAGCGATCGCGATCACCGGGAGCACGACGCCCCACGGCTGGACACTCACCGCCAGGCGATTGTCCTGGATCATGAGGCCCCAGTCGGCCTTCGGCGGCTGCAGTCCCACTCCCAGGAAGTTGATCGCGGCGATCAACCCGATCGAATAGGTGAGCCGCAGGCCGAACTCCACCATGAGCGGGCTGGTGACGTTGGGCAACAGCTCGCCGAAGATGATCCGACTTCGTGGCTCACCCACCGCCTCGGCGGCTCTGACGAAGTCGCGCTCCACCACCTGTTGGGCGGCGCCGCGGATGACACGAGCAACGCGAGGAGCGTGGGAAAGGCCGACGATGAGGACGATCAGCGCGACGCTGGACTGAAACGCCGTGAGCAGCAGCAGTGCCAGGACGATCTGCGGGAAGGCCATGAACACGTCGGCGATGCGCATGAGCACTTCGTCGACGACCCCCTTCATGTAGGCGGCGGTGAGGCCCACGATGAGCCCCAGGCCCACGCCGATGATCGTGGCCGCCAGCGACATGCCCAGGACGGTGCGCCCGCCGTAGAGGAAGCGGCTCCACACATCGCGTCCCAGATTGTCGCCGCCGAACAGCGCCTCCGACGACGGCGGGCTGTTGGGGGCGGTGACGAACTCGTTGGGTGAGTGGGGCGCGATGAGTGGCCCGAACAGCGCGATGAGCACCATCACCACGAAGATGAACAGGCCGATGCGCGACCGCCACTGATGCATCGTGGCGCCGAGCAGCACCCGCCACTGGCGCTGGCGCATGACCTCCTGCCGGAGGCCCCCCGGCTCGATCGGGTCGTCGATCGTGACTGACGGAGTGCTCATCGTGCCACCGCCGTTCGCAGTCGCGGTGTGACGAGGATGGTGAGGATGTCGGCGATGAGGTTCACCACCACGTAGACCGCGGCGATGAGGAGGGTCAGCGCCTGCACCTCGGGGATGTCGCGGTTGCCCACCGCGTCGACCAGCGCCGAGCCGATGCCGGGGAACCCGAACACGGTCTCGACCACCACCACCCCGCCGGCCATGTAGGCCAACTGCAGCGCGGAGACCTGGATCGCCGGAACGATCGCGTTGGGGACGGCGTGGCGCCAGATGACCGTCCGATTGGGCAGACCCTTGAGCCGGGCCATCGTCACATAGTCGGACTCCAGCACCTCCACCATCGAGGCGCGCATGATCCGCGCGATGTACGGCGTGACCGCGATGATCAGCGTCGCCGCCGGGAGGATCACCTCCTTGGGCACGTTCCAGGCGTGCTCACCGGGCGGGATGATCGACACCGCCGGGAGGGCGTGCGTCACGTTGGTGGCGAACAGCAGGACGAGCCCGATGCCGATCACGAACTCGGGCAGCGCCGCCAGCGCGAGCGTCGTGATCGAGATGATGTGATCGGTCGGCTTGTCGCGCCGGACGGCCATGAGCACGCCCAGCGCGATCGACAGCGGGATGGCGATGAGCCCCGACACCAGCACGAGGAAGGCGGTGTTGAGGATCCGGCTGGAGATGAGATGGGAGACGGGGGCCTGGGTGGCGGCCGAGATGCCGAAGTTCCCGTGGATCACCCCGCCCAGCCAGCTGAAGTACTGCGAGACCACCGACCGGTCCAGGTGCAGTTGCTGGGTGAGCGCCGCGATGCGCGCCGGCGTCGCGTTGCGACCCAGGATCGCCCGTGCGGCGTTGCCGGGCAGGGCCTGGGTCGCCGCGAACACGACGACCGAGACCAGCAGCAGCGTCAGCAACCCCAGGAGGATCCGTCGTAGCAGGAACCTGCTCATGCCCTCGTCTCCCGATCTCGTGCTCTACGCCGTGAACCCCACGTTCTTCATCCAGTAGTTACCGAGCGGGAACCCCGACCTCGCCTCCACGAAGCCGGCCAGCTTGGAGCTGTAGGCGTCGATCTGGTTGGAGAAGTAGGGGATGATGTAGCCGCCGGTGTTGTACTCGATGGTCATCGCCTGGCCGATGATCTGGTTGCGCTTGGTGGCGTCGAGCTCGGCGCGGGCCTGTTGGATGAGCTTCTGGAACTGCGCGTCATTCCAGTGGGTCTCGTTGAACGGCGAATTGGGCAGGCTGCCCTGCGCCACCTGGGGCAGGTACATGCGCGTGGACCAGAAGTCCTGCGCGAACGTCCACTTCAGGTACTGGTCGCCGTAGAACGTGCCGGTGTCGAGCTTCTGCAGCTTCACCGTGACGCCGGCGCCCGTCGCCTGCTGCGCGAACACCTGGGCGGCCTGGACCACGCCCTGGAACACGGGAGCGGTCGTGAGCTGCACGGTGAGCCCGGAGTGGCCCGCCGCCTTGAGCAGCGACTTGGCCTTGTCGAGGTCCTGGGTGCGCTGGGCCAGGTGGGTCGGGTACCCGGGGTCGAACGGCGCGTACATGTCGTTGGCGACGCGCCCCTGGCCCGAGAGCACCTGCTCGACCATCTGCGGGCGGTCGACGATGAGCCGCATCGCCTGGCGCACGCGGACGTCGTTGAACGGTGCCTGGTCGACGCGCATCGTGAACGGCTGCCACTGTCCGGTGTGGGAGATCAGCACCTTGAGCTGGCTGTTGCCCTGCACCTGGGCGATCTGCCCCGTCGGCAGGTTGTCGATCGCGTCGACCTGGCCGCCGAGCAGCGCGTTCACGCGCGCGGTGTCATCGGTGAAGTCGATGATCGTCAGCTGGTCGACATACGGCCGGCCGTTCTGCCAGTAGTTGGGGAACTTCTTGAACACGCTCTGCTGGCCCGGGGTGAAGCTCTCGTACATGAACGCGCCGGTGCCGACCGGGTTCTTGGGGTCGTAATTGGTGGGGACGATCGCGTTGAAGTACTGACCGAGGTCGTCGAGGAACGCGGCGTTGGCGAATTTCAGCGGGATCCGGACCTGCGAGTTCGAGAGCTTCTTGAGGTTCTTGATGTCGACGTAGCCGATCGACGCCGCCCCGACCTTCGGGTCCTTGGGGTCGGTGATCCGCTGCAGGCTGAAGATGACGTCGTCGGCGGTGACCGTCTTGCCGTTATGGAACTCGATGCCGGGCCGGATCTTCACCACCCACGAGTCGGCCTTGCCGTGCTCGGCCTCGATCGATTCGGCCACCATCATGTCCAGCGGGCCGAAGCTCGGCGGCCGCACCGCGAGCGGCTCATACAGGTTCCAGCACCGCATGATGTCCGGGTCCGCGACGGGCAGGTGGGCGTCGATGGTGTCCTTGGCGCCGCCGCCGGTGGCGCCGACCTTGAGACTGCCGCCTGCCTTGATCGTCCCGGTGCTCGGCGGACTGGACTTGGCCGTGCCGACCGCCACCGCCACCGCCACCGCTCGACCCGCTCGAGCCGCCGCAGGCGGCGAGCAGGCCCCCGGCGGACAGCATCGCGCCGCCGGCGAGGGCGCCATGCAGCACCTGACGCCGGGTCAGTTGGTCGCGTCTTTCCTCATTCGAGAACTCGTGATCAGTCACCCCAGACTCTCCTCTTTGTGGCTGTCGCTATGGACGTGGACAAGGCTCTCAGCGCTGGTCAGGCGCGAGGCGTAGCGGGTCGCCTCCTCGGTGAGGAGGTCGACGGTCAGTTCGAGGTGGGCGCGCACCACGTCCCCGGCGCCGGGGTTGCGGCCGGCGATCGCCTCGAGCAGTTTCTGATGGTCGGCGACGTAGTCGGAGACCGAGTAGACGGGGTGCCAGTTGAGCAGCATCTGCGACTCGGCCGCCAGCGGCTCGTGCGCGCGGCTGAGCCGCGGGCTGCCGGCCAGGCTCACCATCACTCGGTGAAAGTCGATGTCGGCGCCGATCAGGTCCTGGGAGGGCGTCGCGGCGCCGTCAGCGGGGGAGAGGTCCACGATGCGCTGCTGGGCGGCGCGCAGCGGCGCGACGTCGAACCCTTCGGGCATGTCCAGCAGCACGCTGACAGCGGCCACCTCGATCGCGGTCCGTGCGCGGTAGACGTCGATGAGGTCGGTGGTGGAGACCGGGCGCACCCGCGCGCCGCGGTTGATCTCGGTGATCACCAGGCCCTCCTGGACGAGGTGGCGGATGGCCTCGCGAATGGCGCTGCGCCCGGTGCCGAACGCCTGGGCCAGGGCGGCCTCGGGCAGTTGCTCTGTGGGCTTGATCCGGCCCGCAAGGATCGCGGCACGCAACTCGTGCAGAACCTGATCGGTGGTCGAGCGCCGCTCGACTGTCCCTAAGCCCCAGGCAGTGTGATCGGGCACCTTGTCGACAACCTACTCCCGACTGTCGGCCAAGTCAACAAAATGTGAAAGCTCGATCGCTCGGGCGGGGTGGTCGGTGATGAGGGCCGACACGCGCGGGTCGCCGGCGGCCGCCCGCAGGGCGGTGTCGTCGTTGACCGTCCACAGCCATGAGGCGAGTCCGTGCCCCGCCGCCCACTCGACGATGCCCGTACGCAGCAGGCTGACGTGGGGGAGCAGGAAGTCGGCGCCGGACTCCCGCAGGCGGCGTCCCGCCCGGCGCGCGCCCCGCGGCGCCAGCAGGACACCCGTGCGCACCTGCGGGTGGGTGCGCTTGACCTGGGCGAGCAGTGCGACCCGGAAGGAGGTGACCACGAACGCGTCGGCCGGCAGGCGCTGCGCGACGAGCGCCATCGCCTCCTCGACGTAGCCGTCCTCCTTGAGCTCGACGTCGACGAGCAGCCGCTCGGCGGCCGCCGCATCGAGCACCTCGCCCAGCAGCGGTGCCTGGCCGGGCAGCATCCGCGCCTGCGCCTGTTGGTGGGTCAGGCGGCCCACGGGGCGCCAGCCCAGCCGGGCGTCGTGGACGACGACGAGCCGGCCGTCGGCGGTGCGGCGCACATCGATCTCCACCCCGTCGCAGCCCAACGCCGCGGCGTGGCGGATGGCGGCCAGCGAGTTCTGCGGCGCCTGGTCCCACGCGCCGCGATGGGCGAAGACGAGTGGCGGCGTGGCGCCGTCGCGCGGCACGGTCGCCGCGGTGGCTCCATTGGTCATCGCGCCGCCCACGCTAGCTGGATGCGCGGCGGATGCTTATCCTCCCCCGGCCCGTGGCCACACGCACGCCCGACTCCTTCCTCGTCCTGATGGCCGACCAGCTCGCCGCCGGCTGGCTGCCGCCGTACGGCCACTCCGTGGTGCAGGCCCCTCACCTCGCGCAGCTGGCTCGCGACGGAACCGTGTTCGAGTCCGCATACACCGCCTTTCCGCTGTGCGCGCCCGCCCGGGCGGCGATGCTCACGGGCCGCTACGCGTCGCGCTCCGGGGTCTACGACAACGCCGCCGAGTTCCGAGCCGGCGCGCCGACGCTGGTGCATGCGCTGCGCGCCGCCGGCTACCACACCGCGGTGAGCGGCAAGATGCACTTCGTCGGGCCTGATCAGCTTCACGGCTTCGAGGAGCGGCTGACCACCGACATCTATCCCGCCGACGTGGACTGGACGCCTGACTGGAGCCGGCCGCTCTCCGATCCGCTGCCCTGGTACCACACGATGGAGAGCGTGCTCGCGCCGGGGATCTGCGCCGCCAGCATGCAGACCGACTACGACGATGAGGTCGCCTTCCAGGCGCAGCGCAAGCTGTATGAGATCGCGCGCCACCGCTCCGAGCAGCCGTACTTCCTGTTCGTCTCCTTCACCAACCCGCACGACCCGTGGGAGATCCCGCGCCGTTTCTGGGACCGCTACCGGCGCGACGACATCGACGACCCGGCCGTGCCCGCGCTGTCGCTCGAGGATGCCGATCCCCACAGCCGCCGGCTGCGCGCGATGTGCCAGGTGGACGAGGCCGGGGTCACCGCCGAGCAGATCCGCCGCGCGCGCCACGGCTACTACGCGGCCATCAGCTACCTCGACGAGCGGATCGGGCAGGTGCTCGGCGCGCTGCGCGAGTCGGGCCTGGAGGACCGCACGACCGTCCTCTTCTGCGCCGACCACGGAGAGATGCTCGGCGAGCGCGGGCTCTGGTACAAGATGAGCTTCCTGGAGCAGTCGGCGCGGGTGCCGTTGATCGTGCGCCGGCCGGGCAAGGGCGCGAGTGGCTCTGCGCGGGTCACCCAGCCGGTCTCGCTGGCCGACTTCGCGCCAACGGTGCTGGAGCTGGCGGGCCTGCCGAGCGATGCGATCGCCGGCCCCGGTGACGGCGTGAGTCTCGCCGGCGCCGTGTCGGGCAACGCGCCGGCGCCCGACCATCCGGTGATCTCCGAGTACCACGCCGAGGGCGTGCAGGCCCCCTCGGCGATGGTCCGCTCGGGCCCGCACAAGCTCATCGTCTCCCTCGAGGATCCCGACCTCCTCTACGACCTGGATGCCGATCCACGGGAGCTGCACGACCTCAGCGCAGCGCCGGAGTCGGCCGCGGTCGTCGCGCGCCTGCGGGGTGAACTGGAGCGACGTCTGGACCTGCACGACATCGACGAGCGCGTGCGGTCCAGCCAGCGCGAGCGCTTCCTCGTCGCGGCGGCGTTGCGCCAGGGCCGTCCCACACCGTGGGACCACGACCCTCCCTACGAGGCCGCCACGCGGTACATCCGCAACCGCGAGGACATGTACGAGCTCCAGCGCCGCGCGCGGCTGGACAGCGGCACACCCGAGTAGGTGCGTGCCGACGCGACCAGAACCACCCTTTCTCGCGGTGGCAGACGCGCAAGCGGGCTGTATGACGGCGGGTTGATCTGATGTGGGGCGTTCCTCGATGACTCGCCGGCGCTGGCGGCGGCGATGTGCCGCATGCTTGGCCATGTGTGCGATGGCGCTGGCGCTGGGCGCGGCGGTGGCGGCTGCCGACGCCGGCGCGTCGACGCTCACCGTCACCTTGGCGGGGACCGGGACCGGCACGCTGACCTCGGACCCGGCCGGCCTCACCTGCGGCCCCACCAGCTGCATGGGCTCCTTTGACCCCACCGCCACGGTCGTCCTCACCGAGGTCCCCGGTGCGGGCGATGGCTTCGGCGGCTTCGGCGACGGCGACTGCACCGCCACGACCGCCACCACCTGCACCGTCTCGCTGGCCGCCGACGCCAACGTCACCGCCACCTTCGACGCGCCGCCGACCGTGACCATCACAGCGCCGGCCGACGGGGACTCCTACAACGCAAACGCGGTGCCCGCCGCCGACTTCACCTGCCACCACGACCCCAATTCGGCGCTGCAGGCGTGCGCCGCCCAGGCCGACGGGACCGCCGTGGCCGACGGCGCGGCGATGCCCAGCACGCCGGGCCCGCACACCCTGACGGTCACTGCCACCGACGCCGACGGCTCCTCGTCACCGGCGACGACCGCCACCTACACCGTCTTCCCACTCCCGACCTGCAACGACATCAGCGCGACGACCAACGAGGGCGCGCGCGTGCGACTGCGTCCCTCCTGCGCCGACCCTCACGCGCCCTCGATCACGTTCACGTTCGGCTCGCCTGGCCACGGGACAGTGCGTACCAACGCCCAGGGGATGGCGTTCTACACCCCCGCCGCCGGCTTCAGCGGGACCGACAGTTTCGCCTACCGCGGCACCTCGGCCGACGGCGTCTCCGCCGCACACACGGTGACCGTCCATGTCCTGGCGCCCCCGACGGCGCAGATCGCGTCCCCGTCGGCCGGGCAGGTCTACACCGTCAGACAGCCGGTGCCGACACGCTTCAGCTGCGCCGATGACCCGGCCGGACCCGGGCTGCGCTCCTGTGTCGACTCGGGTGGGGCCTCGCGCGGCACGGGCACGCTCGACACCTCCAGCGAGGGCCCGCACAGCTACACGGTCACCGCGACGAGCGCCGACGGCCAGACCGGCCGCGCGACCCTCGCGTACACGGTGGTGGGGCGGGCGCCCGCGGTCGTCATCGCCGCGCCGATCAACAACGCCGCCTACCTGTGGACGGCGATCCCCGCCGCCGACTTCACCTGCCTCGCCGGCGTGGGCTCGACCATCCAGTCGTGCAAGGCCACCGTCGGCGGCCAGCCCATCTCCGACCACCAGGCGCTCCCCAACGCGTTCGGGGCCCACGTCCTCACCGTCGTGGCGACCGACGCCGACGGTCTGACCTCCACCGCGAGCGCCACCTACACCTCCACGGTGTCCGCCGTCGCGCTGCCCCCGGTGGCGATCCACTCCCCCCGGCAGGGCGGGACCTACCGGCTGGGCCAGGCGGTGGCGGCACGATACTCGTGCGCGGCCACCAGCACCGGGCCGACGCTGACATCCTGCGTCGGGACCGTGCGCGCGGGCCGCCGGATCGACACGACGACGCTGGGAACGCATACCTTCACCGTCTCGGCCACCAACGCCGACGGCAATTCCACCACCGAGGCCGTCACCTACCGCGTGGTGCACACCACCAACCACTTCACGGTGGTGGGGCTGAGCGCCACGCCCTCCGGAGCGGCGCGGGTGGCCCTCAAGCTGCCCGGGCCGGGCTCCGTCCGCGTCCTGGCCACGGCGTGGAACACCGCGCGCCGGGCTTCGCGGCGCCACATCGCCTACGGCACGGCCGCCGTGAGCGCACGGCGAGGCGGACGGCTGGCGCTTGTGGTCGCACCCACCGCGGCCGGCCGCGCGCTGCTGCGAACCAAGGGCGCGCGGCCCGTCATCGCACTGGCTGTGACCTACACGCCGACGGGCGCCCGGCCGCGTCTGGTCCACCCGGCCCTGCTGCGCCTGCGCCGCTAGAGCGCTAGGAGATCATCCCGCCCCACTGCCCGCCGGTGATGCCCAGCACCTGGCCGGTGATGTAGTTGGCCCACGGGGTGCAGAGCAGGAAGATGCCGCCGGCTGCCTCGAACGGCTGGCCGGGGCGGCCCAGCGGGATGAGGTTGGGCGCGAGCTCGCGCATCTGGCCCGGGATCCCCAGCTGGACGGTCTGACCGTCGATCTCCATGGTGTTCGACTCCTCCTTGACCGCGGTCAGGCGGGTCTCGATGAAGCCGAAGGCGACGGCGTTGACGTTGATCTTGAACTGGCCCCACTCCTTGGCCAGCGTCTTGGTGAGCCCGATGACGGCCGACTTGCCCGAGGAGTAGTTGGCCTGGCCGGCGTTGCCCATCGTCCCGCTGATCGAGGAGACGTTGACGATCTTGCGGAATACCTCCACGCCCTGCTCGCGCTCCTGCTTGGCCGGCTCGCGCATGTGCGGGGCGACCGCGCGGCACATGCGGAACGGCACCACGCTGTGGATGTCGATCATCCGCTGGAACGTGTCGTCACTCATCTTGTGGATGGGCGCGTCGATGGTGTAGCCGGCGTTGTTGACGAGGATGTCGACCTGTCCCCACTCGCCGATGACCTTCTCCACCAACTCGTCGCACACGCCGGGCTTGGTCAGGTCGCCGCCGAAGACCAGGGTGTCGCCGTCGATCTCGGAGGCGGTCTGCTCGGCGACGTCGCCGTCCAGGTCGTTGATCAGGACCTTCGCGCCCTGCGCGGAGAACAATTCAGCCGTAGCGCGGCCGATACCGCGCGCTGACCCGGTGACGATCGCGACCTTGTCGGAGAGGATTGCCATCTGCACTGCCTTTCGTCGTGGTGAGAGTTCGTGTTCAGACCGCGCGGGATCTTGTCAGCCGGAGAACGTCTAGGCTCCGCGGCTGATGGACGCAAACACCTGGTTGGCCGCGTACGCGGAGAAGGTCGGCGTCCCGGCGCCCACCAAAGACGAACTGAAAGCCGTCCTCGACCTCGCCGGCGTCGCCGCGCACTCGTCGCAGCGGATCGCCGCGCCGGTGGCCGCGTGGATGGCGGGCAAGGCAGGGCTCGACCTGGGCGAAGCGATGCGGCTCGCCGAGGAGGTCCCGTCGGATCCCGGCGATGGCTGAGCGCGAGCACGACGTCGTCGTCTTCGGCGCCACCGGCTTCACCGGAGCGCTGACCGCCGAGTACCTGGCTGCCAAGGGCGCTGGCCGCTGGGCCATCGCGGGTCGCAGCCGGGCCAGGCTCGACGCACTGCGCGAGCGCCTGCCCAACGACGTTTCCGCGATCGTGGCCGACATCGGCGACCCCGCCTCGGTCCGCGCCATGGCCGAGTCGACCAAGGTGCTCATCACCACCGTCGGCCCCTACAGCCACTACGGTGAGCCGGTGGTGGCGGCGTGCGCCGCCGCCGGGACCCACTACGTCGACCTCACCGGTGAGCCCGAGTTCGTCGACCTCATGTGGCTGCGCCACCACGAGCAGGCGCAGCGCACCGGGGCCAAGCTCGTCCACTCCTGCGGCTTTGACTCGATTCCGTATGACCTCGGCGCGCTGTACACCGTCGGCGAACTGCCCGAGGGCGTGCCGATCAAGCTCGAGGGGTTCGTCCGTGTGGGCGGCACCTTCTCCGGCGGCACCCTGCACTCGGCCGTGCACATCATGGCCCGGCTACGCCACAGCCGTCAGGTGGCCGCTCAGCGCAGGCGGCTCGAGGCCAAGCCCGAGGGCCGCCGCGTCCGTGGGATCACCGGCGGGCCGCACCGCGACGACACCGCCGGCGGCTGGGTGCTGCCCGCCCCGACGATCGACCCCATTACCGTCCTGCGCTCGGCCCGCGCCCTGGACCGCTACGGCCCGGACTTCAGCTACGGCCACTACATCGTCACCAAGCACCTGCCGGTCGCGGCCGGACTTGCCGCAGGCGTGGGGACCGTTGTCGCCCTCGCCCAGCTGCCGCCGACCCGCAAGGCGCTGCTCACCCTCAAGGATCCCGGCGACGGCCCCAGCCCCGAACAGCGCGCCAAGGGCTGGTTCAAAGTTCGGTTCCGTGGCGAGGCCGGCGGCCGGCGGCTCGTCACCGAGGTCACCGGCGGCGATCCGGGCTACGGCGAGACGTCCAAGATGCTGGCCGAGGCGGCGCTGTGCACTCGCACACGACGACCTGCCCGACCGCGCCGGCCAGCTCACGCCCGCCGTGGCCATGGGCCACTCGCTCATCGACCGCCTCCGCGCCGTCGGCATCGGCTTTGCGACGGTCTCCGACGAGGCCGCCGGGTGACCGAGCTGCACGGGAGTCGCGGGGCCGGCGAGGCGGGCGAAGTCGGCGAGCGGCGGCGCATGGCCGACCTGCGCACCGACGGCCGCGCCGCGCTGGAGTGGGCCGCGGACTATCTGGAGCGCGTGGGCGACCTGCCCGTGCTGGCTCAGGTGGCCCCGGGCGACATCCGCAGCCGCCTGCCGCAGCACGCCCCCGACGACCCTGAGCCCTTCTCCGCCGTGCTGCGCGATCTGGACGAGGTCCTGCTCCCCGGCGTCACCCACTGGCAGCACCCGCGCTTCTTCGCCTACTTCGCCACCAGCGCCGCCGAGCCGGGGATCCTGGCCGAGCTGCTGGCCGCGACGCTCAATTCGGTGGGCTTTCTGTGGCGCACTGCCCCGGCCTCCACCGAGCTCGAGGGCGTCGTGCTCGACTGGACCGCCGAGCTGCTGGGGCTGCCTGACTCCTGGCACGGCCACATCGAGGACACCGCGTCCACGGGGACGCTGGCGGCGATGATCGCGGCTCGCGAGACGACCGGCCGCAACGAGGTCGTCTGCTCCGAGCACACCCACTCGGCCGTCGAGAAGGGGGCGCGGATGCTGGGCATGGAGCTGCGCAAGGTCCCCACCGACGGCGAGTTTCGCCTGCGCGTCGACGAACTGGGCGATCTCGGCCGCGTCGCACTCGTGGTGGCCACCGTCGGCACCACGGCCAGCGCGTCGGTCGACCCGGTGCCGGCGATCGCCGACGCCTGCGCGGCCTCGGGCACGTGGCTGCACGTCGACGGCGCGTACGCCGGCAGCGCCATGGTCTGCCCCGAGTTTCGGTGGGCCTTCGCCGGGGTCGAGCGCGCCGACTCGCTGGTCGTCAACCCGCACAAGTGGATGCTCACCCCCATGGATTGCTCGCTGCTGTGGACGAGCCGGCCCGCCGACCTGCGGGCCGCCTTCAGCCTGGTCCCCGAGTTCCTGCGCACCCCCGATGCCGAGGACGCCCTGTCGCTGAGCGAGTACGGGCCCGCGCTGGGGCGACGCTTTCGCTCGCTGAAGCTGTGGGCGATCCTGCGCTGCTACGGCCGCAGCGGCCTGCAGGAGCACATCCGCCGCGGGGTCACGCTGGCCGAGCGCTTTGAGAGCTGGGTGGCCGCCGAGCCCGGCTGGGAGGTGTCCGCGCCGCGCCACTTCTCGCTCGTGTGCTTCCGCCTGGAGGGCGAGGACGAGCGCACCCGGGCGCTGCTCGAGCGCGTGAACGCGGGCGGCGAGATCTTCCTCTCCCACGCGGCGCTGGGCGGCCGCTACGTGCTGCGGCTGGCGGTCGGCCAGATGAGCACCACCGAGGCGGACGTGCGTCACGCCTGGGATGTGCTGCGCCGCGAGGCGGCGAGCGTATGATCGCGCCGTGCGCCGCGCCGGATTCCTGATTTTTTTGGGATTGCTTGCCATCGCTCCGGCGGCCGGGGCGTCGCTGCCGTTGCCCGTCACGCCGCCGGTGCCGATCCCGTCGCCCAACGTGCCGCCGGCGCCCACGTTCACCGGCGCGCCGGCCACTGCGCACGCCATCAAGGGGATCCCGCGGACCCCGCGCAATCGATTCATGGCGCCCAACGGCCGCTCGGAGATCCACAACGACGCATGGCAGACCGACGCCTACACATGGGACGGGCCGCTGGGACGCGCTCCGGTGGTCTCCTCGACGCTCATCAACCACGACTGCGGCTCGATCACCTTTGACGCCCAGGGCCGGCTCGTGTCGGTCTGCGTCGGCCTGTCCGGGCCGGAGCTCTACATGTTCGATCCGCGCACCCTGGCCACCCTGGCCACGTTCGCGTTGCCGCCGCGCCAGAGCCTGCCCGCCAACCCGTTCCAGGACTTCACCGGCGGTGGCTACTTCTTTCTGGATAACGGCAACCGGGTGGTGACCTCGACGACCACCCGTCACATCCTCGTCATCGCCGACACCGGCAATGGGTTTGCCCAGGTGGCGGACCATGACCTCAGCGGCGTGCTCACCTCGTCGGAGCAGATCACCTCGGCGCTGCCCGATTCGGGCGGCCTGCTCTGGTTCGTGGCGCGCACCGACGGCGTGGTCGGCACGCTGAACCTGTCCAGCGGGGTCGTCCATGTCATGCGGGTCGGTCACGGCAGCGTGGGGGAGATCGAGAACTCCTTCGCCACCGACCAACGCGGCGGGGTGTTCATCGCCTCAGACCGCCGGCTCTACCGCTTCACTGCCGGACGCGGCGGCGTGCCGCGGATCACCTGGTCGGTGCGCTATCCCAACAGCGGCACGGCCAAGCCCGGCCAGGTCGACGCGGGGACGGGGACGACGCCGACGGTGATGCAGGGCGGCTACGTGAACATCACCGACAACGCCGATCCGATGGACGTCGTCGTCTACCGCACGGCCGTTCATCCGCACGGACCGCGGCTGGTGTGCAAGGTGCCCGTGTTCGCCCGTGGCGCGAGCGACACCGAGAACTCGCTCATCGTCGCGGGGCGCTCCATCCTCGTGGAGAACAACTACGGCTACACGGGCCCGGCCACCACCGAGAACGGCGGCGTGACGTCCCCCGGCTTCGCCCGCGTGGATATCAACCGAAACGGCCGCGGCTGCCACACCGTGTGGACCAACACCACCGACGCCGCGCCGACCGTGGTCTCCAAGCTGTCGCTTGCGACCGGGCTCGTCTACACCTACACCAAGGGCGTGGGCAGCGAGGACCCGTGGTACTGGACGGCGCTGGACTTCCGCACCGGCCGCACGGTCTACCGACAGCTCGCCGGCACCGGCGTGGACTACAACAACAACTACGCCGGCATCGCCATCGCCCGCGACGGCACGGAGTACCTCGGCACGTTGGGCGGCGTCGTGTCGATGCGCGACGGCGGCTGACACTCCGGCCAAACTGCACACACGCCCGACGATCTGGAGCCGTGGGGCGTTCCGCGCCAAGATGATGGGCGCAACTGCACACACGCCGGGTGGGGCGAGCCCGTGTGTGCAGATTGACCAGGATGCGCCCGGCCCGCGCGGGCCGGGCCTCGGCGGCGGCTGAGCGGTTACTTCAGCTCGGCGGAGGTCTTGCCCAGCAACTGGCGGGCGATGATGAGCAGCTGGATCTGCTGGGTGCCCTCGAACAGGTCGAGGATCTTGGCGTCGCGCGCCCACTTCTCCATCAGCTCGCCCTCGCCGAAGCCGGTGGCGCCGCACAGCGCCACGCAGCGCAGCGCGATGTCGGTGCCCGCCCGTCCCGCCTTGGCCTTGGCCATCGACGCCTGCAGAGAGTTGGGCTTGCGGTTGTCGGCCATCCAGGCGGCCTGGAGGGTGAGCAGCCGGGCGGCCTCCCAGTCGGCCTCCATGGCGATGAACTCCGCCGCGGCGGCGCTCTGCAGGTACGGCGGGAGGTCGTAGTCGATCTCGACCCCGGCGCTCTGCAGGTGGTCGCGCGTGTCCTCGAGGCAGGCGCGCGCCACCCCGATGGCCATGCCGGCCACGAGCGGGCGGGTGTTGTCGAAGGTCTGCATGACCCCGGAGAAGCCGCCCTTGGGCGCGATCTCGGGGTCGCCCAGGAGGTTCTCCTTGGGCACGCGGCAGTCGGTGAGGACGAAGTTGGCGGTGTCCGAGGCGCGGATCCCCAGCTTGTGCTCGAGCCGGTCGAGCTTGAGCCCGGGATTGTCGCGTTCGACGACGAAGCTCTTGATCGCGGCCCGGCCCTGGGAGCGGTCGAGCGTCGCCCACACGACGATCAGCTCGGCGCGGTCGCCGGAGGTGACGAAGATCTTCTCGCCGTTGAGGATGTAGTCACCGGTGGTCTCATCGAGCTTGGCCGTGGTGCGGATCGCCGCCGAGTCGGATCCCGCCTCGGGCTCGGTGATGGCCATCGCGGCCCACTTGCCGCCGAAGCGCTCGAGCTGCTCCTCGTTGGCCACGGCGGCGATCGCCGCCTGGCCGAGGCCCTGACGCGGCATCGCCAGCAGAAGGCCGACGTCGCCCCAGCACATCTCGATGAGGCCGAGGAGGCTGGCCATGTTGGAGCCGTTGCGGTTCTCGCCATCGTCGCTCTTCTTCTTGGCCTTGCTCGAGGAGGAGGAGCCGTTGGTGCCAACGGCGCCCGCGCCCGCTCCGCTCAGTGCGCCGCCCTCGTTGAGGCCGTCGATGGCGGCGGCGAGCATGTCGAGCTCCTTGGGGTACTCGTGCTCCAGCGTGTCGTACTTGCGCGAGTGGGGGCGGAGGATCTCGGCGGCGACCTGGTGGGCCTGTGAGATCAGCTGATTGAACTTCTTGGGGTTCTCGAGGTTGATCGGCATCAGACGAGCAGCCCTCCTTCGATGATCCCGGCGGCCCGCAGGTCGCGGTACCACCGCTCGACGGGGTGCTCCTTGACGAAGCCGTGGCCTCCGAGCAGCTGGACGCCCTCGGAGCCGATGGACATCCCGCGGTCGGCGCACAGCCGGCGGGCGAGCGCGACCTCGCGGGCGAAGGGCAGGCCCTGGTCCACCCGCGCGGCGGCGCGGTAGGTGCACAGGCGCAGCCCATCGAGCTCGATGGCGATGTTGGCAACCGCGAAGGCGACGGCCTGGCGGTTGGCGATGGGCTCGCCGAAGGCCTTGCGGTCCTTGACGTACTCGCTCACGTAGTCGAGCACCGCCTGCCCGGTCCCGACCGCGAGCGCGCACCAGGCCAGGCGGCTGAGCGCCAGGCACTCCTCGAAGACGCCCGACTCTCCGCCGCCCAGAAGCGCGGTGGCCGGCAGCTGGACGTCCTCGAGAATCAGCCGCCCCGTGCCGGCGGCGCGGACGCCCATGCCCGGTTCAGGTTCGACGGAGATGCCGTCGGTTCTGGACTCGACGATGAACAGGGCGGGGCCGACGTTCTGAAGCTCGGCGGCGACGATGAAGACCTCGGCGTCGGCGGCGCGCGGCACCAGCGACTTGACGCCGTCCAGCACGTAGCCGCCGCCGGCCGCGCGTGCCGTGGTCCGCAGCTGGAAGGGGTCAAAGAGCGGCTGGGGCTCCATCAGCGCCAGGGCCGCCGCGGGGACGTCCTCGCCGACGAACTCCGGCAGGTAGGTCGCCTGCTGCTGGGCGTCGCCCCACAGGCTGATCGCGGTGGAGACGGCCGCCGGCGCCAGGCAGGCGGCGGCGATGCCCATGTCGCCCCGCGCCAGCGCCTCGCTCATCAGCACGGTGGTTGTGGCCGAGCGCTGTTCGACGGCGCCGCCGAGCTCCTCGGGCACGCCGATCATCGTCAGCCCCAGCTCGTTGGCCTGGCTCAGCAGGTCCGCGGGGGCGGCGCAGGCGGTGTCGGCGTCAAGCGCCGCGGGGCGCAGGCGCTCGGGCGCCGAACTCGCCGACCGAGTCGCGCAGCATGATCTGCTCGTCGGACGGCGTCAGGTCAAAGAGGTCAGACCGGCGCGCCTTGGGCTGGCGCGCGGGACGCGAGAGGCGCTGTGCCGCGGCGAAGGTGCGCCCGGCGGTGGCCGCGGTGCGCGCCCCCGTCCTGGTGGCGCCGTGGATCAGGCTGGTGACCGGGTCTCGGAGGCCGAGCCGGTCGATGGTGCCCGACGAGGCGACGCGGTTGAGCGCGCGCAGCCCGACGGCCATGCCGCGTTCGGCGATGTTCGGTGGCGATGCCATCTCTCTCCTACGATATCACGGTTTGTTGTGACGTCATTTGATGTAATGCTGAACGTCGCCGTATATCTAACCGGTCGGCGGCCTCGTCAATCCTTCTTATGGAGTTCTTACTCGGCGCCCGTCATGCTCATTCGGTGCGCGTACTGATTGCCGAGGACGAGCTGCGGCTGGCCGACGCCATCGCGCGGGGGCTGCGCCGTCAGGGCTTCGCAGTGGATCTTGCCCCCGACGGCGAGCAGGCACTCGTCAAGTCTCGGGTGGTCCGCTACGACGTGCTCGTGCTCGATCGCGACCTGCCCGGCGTGCACGGCGACGATGTCTGCCGCGCCGTGCGCGACGAGCGTCCGGACACCGGGATCCTGATGCTCACCGCCGCCGGCGCGCTCGAGGATGTCATCGAGGGACTGTCGCTCGGCGCCGACGATTACCTGGCCAAGCCGTTTCGCTTCGCCGAGCTGGTCGCCCGCATCCACGCCCTGGCCCGGCGCACCGCGCCGAGCCGCCCGCCGGTGCTGCATCACGGCGACGTGGAGCTGGATCCGGCGCGCCGCCGGATCACCCGCGGGGGCAGGGAGCTCGAGCTCGCCCGCAAGGAGTTCGCGGTCCTGGAGGCACTCATGGCGGCCGACGGCGCTACGGTTTCAGCAGAACAGCTGCTGGAGCGCGTTTGGGACGAGCACACCGATCCGTTCACCAACGTGGTGCGAATGACGATCATGACCCTGCGCCGCAAGCTGGGCGAGCCGCCGGTGGTGCAGACGGTGATCGGAGTGGGCTACCGGATGGCATGACGGTGGGCGGCCGGCGCGCGCCCGACCGTTCCCCGCGCAGGCGCCGCACCCCGGCGCCGACGATCCGCCTGCGCCTGACCGCGCTCTACGGCGCGGTCTTCCTCATCACCGGAGCGGCGCTGCTCACCGTCGGCTATCTGTTCGTGCGCAACAACCTGCACACGCATCACAGTCTGCGGAACGAGCTGGATCCGCCTGGGGATTCACCCAGCGGACGGCCAGTTCGGCTTCCCGCCGGGCTCGCCGACGGGCAAGCTCATCCGCACCGTCCAGAGCCAGGTCCTGGGCGGCGCACTGCACCGGTTGCTCATCGAGTACGCGGTGGCCCTGGTGGTCATGACGGCGCTCTCGGTCCTGATCGGCTGGCTGCTCGCCGGCCGGGCGCTGGCCCCGCTGCGCGAGATCACCGCCACTGCACGCCGCGTATCCGGCGAGAACCTGGGCGAGCGCATCGACCTCCCCGGTCCCGCCGACGAGCTGCGCGAGCTGGCCGACACCTTCGACGGCATGCTCGCCCGCCTGGACGGCGCGTTTGCCAGCCAGCGCCATTTCGTGGCCAACGCGTCGCACGAGCTGCGCACGCCCCTGGCGATCATGCGCACCGAGGTCGACGTCGCCCTCGCCGATCCCGACGCGAGTGTTGAGGAGCTGCGCGAGATGGGAGAGGCGATCCGGGACACGGTGGACCGCTGCGAACGGCTCCTCGCCAGCCTCCTGCTGCTGGCGCGCAGCGAGGCGGCCACCGGCCAGGAGGAGCCCGTCGATGTTGCCGCGCTCGCCGCGGACTGCATCACCGACCTGTGGGCGCCGGCCGAGGAGGCCCAGATCGAGATCCGCGACGACCTGGAGCCGGCCTGGACGGTCGGCCACCCCGGCCTGTTGGAGCGGCTCATCGCCAACCTCGTCGACAACGGAATCCACCACAACGTGCCCGGCGGCTTCCTCCACGTCCAGACCCGGGCCGTGGGTAACCGGGTCGAGCTGGTGGTGGCCAACGGCGGCGATCCCATCGACCCCGCGCGCGTGCGCGAGCTCGTCGAGCCGTTCCGCCGCCTGGACCGCTCGGTGCGCGGCTTCGGGCTGGGGCTGTCCATCGTGCAGTCGATCGCCCGGGCCCACCACGGCGAAGCGACGCTCATCGCCGCCGGCCGTCGGCGGCCTCGAGGTCAGGGTCACGCTGCCGCGCTTGAGCGAGAGCCGCGCCACACGGCCGCGCCCGACCGACGCGGTGCGTTCGGCCAAGGCCCCATTTTCAGCGGATCCTCAGAATCCTCTTACGAAGAGCTGACGGTCCGGAACGTACGCTCCGGTCATGTCGCACCGGCGCCATCTACTGCGAAGCGATCAAGGGTTTGACCATGGCATCCCCGCGCCGTGTCCCTCCCGACGTCCCTTCCAGGCGCTCCGCGACTGCGACGAATGTGCGCCTCGTCGCGAGCGGTGGAGTTGTCTCCCCGCTACCTGGGGTACCGGCGGCGGCTCAGGCCACGACTCCCGCCTGAGCATGCCCGCCGGACCTCGGGTTATCCGCCGGCTCAGCAGCTGATCCGCGGCCCGCGGTCTGACGCGGGCCCACAGGCCGGCGACGGCGTACGTGCCCGCGGCCAGGCCGATGATCGCGGTGCTGGCCGGCAGTTGGCCGATCGCGTAGCTGAGGGCCAGCCCGCCCCACATCGAGCCCACCGCGATCGCGCCCGAGATGGCCAGGCCGCGGTAGGGCCGGGCGGTCAGCGATGCGCGCGGCGCCGGCCGGGGCGGCGATCAGGCCGAGCAGCAGCAGCGCGCCGACCGCCTGGGTGCTCTGGGCGCTGACGATGGCGAGCGCGGCGAGGAAGGCGAGGCCCAGCGCGCGCACCGGAACGCCGCGAAGCGTGGCAAGCTCCGGATCGAGCGTGGCCAGCAGCAGCGGCCGCGCGATGCCCAGCACGAACCCGGTCACCGCCACAGCCACCGCGGCCGCGATGATCGCGGCGCCCGGCGCTCAGCGAGTAGACCGAGCCGAACAGGGTGTTGGCCGTGGTGATCCCGCTCGCGCCCGCGCCGCTGGTGGCCAGGATCGCCAGCAGCAGCACGCCGATGCCCAGGATCCACGCGAAGGTGATCCCGATCGTCACGTCGTCGGCCTGCGCGCGCCGGCCGAGCGCGCCCATCGCGCCGGCCAGCGCCAGGGTCAAGGCGAACAGGCCCACGCGCTCGTCGACGCCGGCCACGGCCGCCGCGATCGCGCCCACGAAGGCGACGTGGCTGAGCGCGTCGCCGGCGAACACCTGGGCCGCGGACCACGACGAACCAGCCGATCACGCCGCAGGCCAGGGCGATGAAGGTGCCGGCCAGCCAGGCGTTGCGGACGAACTCGTGGGCGAACATCAGCGCTGGCGGCGGAGGCGGCGTGGGCGGCGAATCGAATACCCGCGCGAGCACGTACACGGCGAAGCCGATCGTGGTCACGTAGAAGCCGACGGGATAGATCGTGAAGTAGGCGATCGCGAGCGCCAGCCACACGATGACGAGCCCGAGGACGACGGTGAGGACCAGGCCGGCGAGCGGGCGCAGCGTGAGGCGTTGTGCGGCGGCGGGCGGCGCCACGAGCAGGGCGAAGACCAGGAGCGCTCCGGTGAGCTGGCTGGTGGCGGCGATGGCGAGCCCGAGGACGAGCAGGAACAGCGCGTCGAGCAGGGCGACGGGCACGCCGCTGGCGCGGGCGACCTCGCGGTCCACCGACGCGAACAGCAGAGGCCGGGCCAGCGCGGCCAGCGCGGCCAGCGCGGCGAGCGCGACGAGGAGCAGGACGAGGACCTGGCCGCGGGTGATTCCGAGGAAGGTGCCGAACAGCAGCGTCTCGGGGCCGCCGAGCACCGCGTGGTTGAGCGAGAGGAAGAGGAAGCCGGCGGCCAGGCCGACGGTCTGGACGGTCCCGATGACCGCCGATTCGCTGCCCTGGGTACGTCCCGGCCGCCCGCTGCGGTCGGCGCGGCCGATGGCCAGCGCCGCCGCCGTACAGGCGATGTAGTAGCCCAGAGCGGTGGGGAGCCCGGCCAGCGCGGCGCCGGCCGCACCGGGGAAGGCCATGACGCTCAGCGTGTGCGACGCGAAGGTCTGGCGGCGCAGGACGACGTACCAGCCGACCACTCCCGGCCAGCACGGCGACGATCGTCCCGGCCTCCAGCGCGTTGACCATGAACGGGTACGTGAACAGCTGCTGGAGGTCGTCGATCGGGTTGGGGGAGAGCGAGGGGATCATCTGATATAAGTAAACTTATAAGTTTACTTTGAGTGGCGGTGGCCGTGATGGTGCGGCGCCTCGGGCTGGCCGACGACGACCAGGCGGCCGTCGGAGCTGCGCAGCACCTCGATCCTGGTGCCGTACAGGTCGCTGAGGGTCTCGGCGGTGATGACGTCGTTCACCTCGCCGCACAGGGCGCGCCCGCCGGCGAGGTACACGACGCGGTCCAGGTAGGCGGCCAGCGGGTTGACGTCATGGGCGACGAGCAGGACGGCGACATCCTCGGCGCTGGCGATGCGGCGGATGAGGCCGGCGACCGCGGCCTGGTTGGGGAGGTCGAGGCTGTCCAGTGGCTCGTCGAGGATGAGCAGCCGCGGCCGGCGCACGAGCGCGGTGGCGATGAGCAGGCGCTGCTGCTCGCCGCCCGAGAGCTCGCCGATCGCCCGGCTCGGCGTACGCGCCGGCGCCCACCAGGGCGATGACCTCCTCGACGCGCCGGCGCTCCTCGCGACGGCGGTGGCGCGCGCGCGGAGTGAGCGGGACCGGCAGGCCCCAGCGGGCGCCGTCGAGGCCGAGCGTGACGAGATCGACGCCGCGTACGCGCGTGGCGGTGTCGAAGCTCTGGCGCTGGGGGAGGTAGCCGATCTGGGCACGCGCCTGCTGGGGCGGGCGCCCGAGGACGTCGACCGATCCGGCCGTGAGGGGGACGAGGCCGAGGATCGCCTTCATCAGACGTTGACTTGCCGGCGCCGTTGGGGCCCAGGACGGCGACGAACTCGCCGTGGCCGATGGTGAGCGAGACGTCGGAGAGGATCGTGCGCCCGCCGATGCGGATGGCCGCGTCCCGGAGGGCGACGGCAGGCGCGGCGGTCTGGGCGGATCGATGGCTGTGGGTCATCGGCCGGTGGCCTGGTGCAGCGCGGCCTCGAAGGCGGGCGAGCTGGCGGTCTGCCACTGCTGGAAGGACGCCGTCGCCGGTGACAGGGTTTCCGTGACGGTGGCGATCGGGATGCCGGCGGCGCGGGCCAGCGAGTTCAGACGCTGGATCTGCGGGGTCACGTTCTGCGAGTTGTAGACCCACACCTTGATCTGATGCTGCGTGATCTGCGCGCTGGGTGGTGATCGTGTCCTGGGCGGTGACCTCGGTGCCCTCGCTGATCGCCTTCATGAAGCTGTTCGGGGTGACCAGGTCGAGGCCGAGCGCCGGTGCCTGAAGCGCGAAGATGCTCTCCGAGGCGCCGACCGGCACGCCTGCAGTAGCGGGCCTGATCTGCGGCGATGAGCCGGTGGTAGGTGGCCAGGCCCTGGGTGTCGAACCGGCGCAGCTGGGTGCGCGAAGTAGGCCCTGTGGGCCGGGTCGAGCTTGGACAGGTCCGCCGCGATGGTGCGCGCCACGACGCAGCACCTCGGCGGGGTCATACCAGCGGTGCGGGTTGTCGCCGTCCTGGAGGCCGAACAGCGAGCCGACCGTGAGCGTGACCCGGCCGTCGACCGGGTTGGCCGCCAGCAGCTTGGGCGCCCACGGGTCATATCCGACGCCGTTGACGATCGCGAGCTGGGCGGTTGCCATGGTGCGGGCGTCGACCGTCGTCGGCTCATAGTCGTGCGGGTCCTGGGCGGGGTTGACGATGACGCTCGTGACCTGGGCGTGCGTGCCGCCGATCTGGCGCGCGATGCTCCCCCAGAAGTTCTCGGCCGCGACCACGCCGCACCTTGCCCCCGCTGCCGGTGGTCTGGGCGCTGCCGCACCCGGCGACGAGGAGGGCAAGGCCGGCGATGAGTGCAGCGAGGGGTGCGAGACGGGCGCCGGGTGCGAGGCCGGCGACGAGGGGTGCAATGCGGCGGCTCACGGCCCCAACCTATCACAAGAATGAGAATCAGTCTTATTCCTATTCTCATTCTCACTCCCGCTACAGTGGGGGCATGGCCAGCCTGGAGTGGGTCCGCTACGTCTACGCCAATCTGCAGATGGGCGGCTACAGCCGGGGCGGCGCGCGCGATGCGGTCATCGACATCCTGGGCGAGCAGACGTGCGCGCTGAGCGCGGCGCAGATCGAGGACGAGCTGCGCGCCGACGGCCGGCCCATCGCCCGCGCCAGCATCTACCGGATCCTCGATCTCCTCGTCGAGCGCGGACTGGCCGAGCGCGTCGTCGTCGGCCGAGGGCAGGCCCGCTTCGAGCCGCTGGAGCCCAGCGGCGAGCACCACCATCACCTCTTCTGCGGCCAGTGCGGCCGGCTCATCCCCTTCGACGACCCCGGCCTGGAGCGCGCCATCGGCAAGCTCGAGGACCGCCTCGGCGTCACCGTCGACAGCCACGACGTGCTGCTGCGCGGCGCCTGCGAGCAGTGCCGCTAGCGCGCTGACGGGCTACCAGGTGTCGACGTTGGGGCGCCGCTTGCCCGGCGTCTGCCACCAGGCCGGCGTCGCCTCGTCGAACAGCGTCGCGATCCAGCGGCGCGTGTCGGCCGGGTCGATGACGTCGTCGATCTCGAAGTAGGACGCCATGCTGATCCCGCGCCCGCGCTCATACGCGGTCGGCGACCATCGCCTCGTAGGCGCGCTCGCGTTCGGCCGGGTCCTCGATCGCCTCCAGTTCGCGGCGCATGCCCAGCCGACCGCGCCCTCGAGGCCCATCGCGCCGAACTCCGATGTCGGCCAGCCGACGCAGAACAGCGGGGCCTTGAAGCTCCCGCCGGCCATGGCCTGGGCGCCGAGCCCGTAGCCCTTGCGCAGGACCACCGTCCCGGTCGGCACGCTCAGGTTGGCGCCGGTCACGAACATCCGTGAGAAGTGGCGGACGGTCGCCGTCTTCTCGGCTTCGGGCCCGACCATGAACCCCGGCGTGTCGGCCAGGAACAGCAGCGGCAAGGCCGAAGGCGTCGCAGAGCTGCATGAAGCGAGCGGCCTTGTCGGCGCCGTCGGCGTCGATCGCGCCGCCGAGGTGAGAGGGGTCGTTGGCGATCACGCCCAGCGCGCGGCCGTCGATCCGTGCCAGCGCGGTGACCATCCCGGGCCCGAAGCCGCGACGCAGCTCCAGGACCGAGCCGGTGTCGCACAGGCCGTCGATCACGTCGCGGACGGCGTAGACGCGCTTGCGGTTGGCGGGGATGAGGTCGCGCAGCCGGGTCTGGTCAGGCGGGGTCGCGTCCGCGGCCCTGGCGATCTCGGCGGCCGTCCCCGTCGGGCTGAAGTAGCTCAGGTAGCGCTTGGCCGCGGCCACGGCCGCGGCGTCGTCGGCGACCCGCAGGTCGACGACGCCGTTGGCGTACTGGACGTCGATCGGCCCGACCTCGCCCGGCTCGTAGACGCCCGAGGCCGCCGCCCTCGATCATCGCCGGGCCCGCCCATGCCGATGCTGCGAGTCCTCGGTGGCGATGACGACGTCGCAGCAGCCCAGCAGCGCCGCGTTGCCGGCGAAGCAGTAGCCGCTGACGCGATGCCCGACCAGCGGCACCAGCCCGCTCAGCTGCGCGAAGTACTGAAAGGCGCGGCAGTCCAGGCCGGCGATGATCGGCATGTCGACGTCGCCGGGGCGCCCGCCGCCGCCCTCGGCGAACAGCACCACCGGCAGCCGGCGTCGCTCGGCGAGCTCGAACAGGCGGTCCTTCTTCTGGTGGTTGCGCATGCCCTGCGTGCCGGCCAGGACCGTGTAGTCGTAGGACATCGCGACGCACGGCTGGCCGGCGATCGGCGCCGACGCCGCCGACGAGGCCGTCGGCCGGCGTGCGCTCGATCAGCTCCTCCCGTGAGCGCCGCTGCTCCTGGGCGGCGAACATCAGCGGCCCGTACTCGACGAAGCTGCCGTCGTCCAGCAGGTCGTCGAGGTTCTCGCGCGCGGTGCGGCGACCCGCGGTCGTGGCGCTTGGCGACGGCGTCGGGCCGGCGGTCGTCGAGTCCGATCGCGTGGCGCTCGCGCACCGTCGTCGAGGTCCTGGCGGTCGGGCCCGCTCCGTCGCGCCGGCGCTCGGCCGCCGGCCTCGGGGTGCGGGACGCGGCGGGGCCGCGCGACATCCGTCGAGCACGGCCAGCGCGCTGCCCCTCGCTCGACCGTCTCGCCGACCGCCACGTGCAGCTCGGCGACGGTCGCCGTCGCGCTCGGCGACGATCTCGTGCTCCATCTTCATCGCCTCGATCACGACCACCGGCGTCCCGGCGCTGACCGTGCGCGTCCGGCGCCGGGCGGCGCGGACACGACGGTCCCGGCGAACGGCGCGACCAGCGTCTGGCTGGTCTGTGCGGGCACCGGCGGCAGTCTATCGATTCAGCTGCCATGAGCGAGGTCAGCCGCCACTGCTCTGGGAGCCCGTCGGAGGAGCGCATCGGCGCGCCACGCTGACGCGATTACGCGCGGCTGGCTGCGCGACGAGCGCGGGCTGAGCTTCGATGCCTACGAGGAGTTGTGGCGGTGGTCGGTCGACGACGCTCGACGAGTTCTGGGCTGACGATGGTCGAGTTCTTCGACGTGCGCTTCGAGGGCGGCTCGAGGCCGTGCTGGGCGATCGGTCGATGCCGGGCGCGCAGTGGTTCCCGGGCGCGCGGACCTCCTACGCCGAGCACATCTTCCGCGGCAAGGACGCCGACGCGGTGGCGATCCTGCCACGCCTCCGAGGTCCGGCCCGAGCTGGGCGAGTGGACGTGGGGCGAGCTGCGCGCCGAGACGGCGCGGATCGCCGCGGGCCTGCGGGCGCTGGGCGTGGGCGAGGGCGACCGGGTGGTGCGCCTACATGCCCAACATCCCCGAGACGGTCGGCGGCGTTCTTGGCCTGCGCGTCGATCGGGGCGATGTGGTCCTCGGCGGCGCCCGAGTTCGGCGCGCGCAGCGTGATCGACCGGTTCGCGCAGGTGGAGCCGAAGGTGCTGCTGGCGATCGACGGCTACCGCTACGGCGGCAAGGACTTCGACCGCTCGGAGATCAGGTGGAGCGGATCGCCGCCGAGATGCCCGGGCTGCGAGCGGGCGGTGCGCTTCGGCTACCTGGACGGCAGCGGCTGGGAGGACGGCTTCCTCGGGCCCGAGGACGCCGAGCTTGAGTTCGCGCAGCTGCCGTTCGACCACCCGCTGTGGGTGCTGTACAGCTCAGCGGCACGACCGGGCTGCCCAAGCCGATCGTCCACGGCCAGGGCGGGATCCTGCTCGAGCAGGTCAAGGCGCTGAATCTGCACGTCGACGCCCAGCGCCGGCGACCGGGTGTTCTGGTTCTCCACGACCGGCTGGATGATGTGGAACTTCCTCGTCGGGCGTGCTGCTGACCGACGGCGTCGATCGTGCTGTTCGACGGCAACCCGGGCTATCCGTCGCTGGACCGGCTGTGGGACCTGGCGCGAGGACTCCGGGATGACGACGTTCGGCACCAGCGCCGCCTTCATCGCCTCGTGCATGAAGGCCGAGCGTCGGCGCCGCGGCCGGGACGCGAGCTCTGAGCGCGCTGCGGGCCGTCGGCTCGACCGGCTCGCCGCTGTCGCCGGAGGGCTTTCAGTGGATCTATGACCAGCTCGGCTCCGACACGTGGCTGTTCTCGACCTCGGGCGGGACCGACATGTGCACCGCGTTCGTCGGCGGCGTGCCGACGCTGCCGGTGTACCTGGGCGAGCTGCAGGCGCGGTCGCTGGGCGCGACGGTGCAGGCCTGGGACCCCGACGGCAGGCCGCTGATCGACGAGGTCGGCGAGCTGGTCATCACCCAGCCGATGCCGTCGATGCCGATCTTCTTCTGGGGCGACGAGGACGGGGAGCGGCTGCGCGAGTCCTACTTCGACATGTACCCGGGGATCTGGCGCCACGGCGACTGGATCGAGATCACCGACGCGCGGGACGGCGATCATCTACGGCCGCTCGGACTCGACGATCAACCGCGGCGGCGTGCGGATGGGGACCGCGCGAGATCTACCGCGCGGTGCTGTCGGTGCCGACGAGGTCGTCGACGCGCTGGTGGTCGACCTGCCCGCGCGAGCGGCGACCGACGGCTGGATGCCGCTGTTCGTCGTGCTCGCCGACGGGGCAGTCGCTGACCGACGAGCTGGTCGCGACGATCCGCCGGCGGGTCCGCGAGGACTGCTCGCCGCGCCACGTCCCCAACGAGATCCGCCAGATCGCCGCGGTCCCGCGGACGCTGTCGGGCAAGGTGCTGGAGGTGCCGGTCAAGCGGATCCTGACGGGCACGCCGGCCCGAGCAGGCCGCGCAGCGCGAGTCGCTGGCCAACCCGGACGCGCTGGACTACTTCGTGGCGCTGGCGAGCGAGTACGCGGGTCATGAGACGGCGCCGGTCGGGGCTGAACGCGCCGTTGGCAGGACCTTCTGCAGGGTCGGAGGGCTGTCCTAGCGCTCCTCTTACGGACTTCTTCCCGAACTCTGAAAGGTTCCTCACGGCTGCTGGGCAGACTGGTCCGGTAAGCAGACACAGCAGATGCATCCAGGAGTGAACAGCTAGCCATGAGACAGACTCAGCCGATGGATTCCGATCATCGGCGGCGCCGTTCGGGGGGGTATCGCGCTCGGTCATCGCCAGCGTGCGAGCACATCCGACCCACACCGTGACGCACGACCGTCGTCCAGCCGGGCAGCTCGAGCACGCTCGCCGAGCCGGCCGCGTTCACCAGCGGCGAGCGGCATGACCATCAACCAGATCTACAAGGCGGCCAGCCCGGGCGTGGTCGACATCGTCGTCACCGCGCAGGCCCGGGTCCGGGCTTCGGGCTTCTTCGGCGGCGGCGGGCGGCGGCGGCGCAGACAGCAGGGCGAGGGCGCCGGCGTCGTCTACGACGACAAGGGCTACATCCTCACCGACGAGCACGTCGTCGCCGGCGCGACCTCGGTGCAAGGTCAACTTCCAGGACGGCAAGACCGCTCCGGCGAAGGTGGTCGGCACCGACCCGTCGACCGACGTCGCGCGTGATCCACGTCGACGCGCCCGCCTCAGAGCTGCATCCGATGCCGCTCGCGGACTCCGTCGCGGCGCAGGTCGGCGACCCGGTGGTGGCGATCGGCAGCCCGTTCAGCCTGCCCGAGACGACCACCACCGGCATCGTCAGCCAGACCGGCCGCAGCATCACGGCGCCCAACGGCTACACGATCCCGGACGCGATCCAGACCGACGCGGCGATCAACCCCGGCAACTCGGGCGGTCCGCTGCTCGACGCCAACGGCCACGTGCTCGGCCTCAACGACCAGATCGAGACCAACAACCCGACCGCCGGCGGCGAGGGTTCGAGCTCCGGCGTCGGCTTCGCGATCCCGTCCAACACGGTCAAGAAGGTCGCCAACACGATCATCGCCGGCCAGCAGGTCGAGCACGCCTACGTCGGCGTCTCGCTGGCACCGTCGGCCGGCGGTGGCGCGAAGATCGCGTCGACGGGCAGTCATCGAGCGCCAGAGCCGATCGCGCCCGACTCACCGGCGGCGCAGGCCGGGCTGGAGCCGGGCGACCTGATCACCGCCGTCGACGGCAGCCGATCACCATCGACCGAGGAGTTCATCGCCACGATCGACAAGTACACGCCGGGCAGACGGTGACGCTGACCGTCAAGCGCGACGGTCAGAGCAAGCAGATCAAGGTCACGCTGGCCAACGCCCCGCGCGGACGCCCAACGGCGGCTGATCTTTAGCCTGACTCTCGATCTCAGGCGCTCGCGGCCTCCGTCAACCGTCGACGGCGGGTCGCGAGCGTCATCGAGAGCAGTCCGGCGATCGCCACCAGGACGATGAGCAGCGGGCCGAGCACGCCGTTGCCGAAGGCAGCGACAATCGCGTAGGCGCCGGCCCCGAACAGCCCGGCGGTCGGCAGGGTGATCACCCAGGCGGCGACGATCGAGCCGGCCACGCCCCAGCGGACGGCCGAGAGCCGCTTCGCCGCGCCGGCCCCGATCACCCCGCCGGAGATGACGTGCGTGGAGGACAGGGGGTAGCCCAGGTGCGAGGAGACGAGGATCACCGCCGCGCCGGACGCCTGCGCTGAGAACGCCTGCGCGGAGTCCATGCGGATGATGCGGGTGCCGACGGTGCGGATGATCCGCCAGCCGCCGGCGTAGGTTCCCAGCGAGATCGCCGTGGCCGACAGCACCACTACCCATGTAGGGACGGTGGCGTTGTCGGGACTGAGCGAGCCGTGGGCGACGAGGGCCAGCGTGATGACCCCCATCGTCTTCTGGGCGTCGTTGGTCCCGTGGGCCAGAGCCAGCGCGGAGTTGCTGACGATCTGGCCCAGGCGAAACCCGCGCGTCACCGGCCCGGGCCTGCGCCGCCCGAACAGGCTGTAGATGAGCGCGATCCCGAGTCCGGCGACCGCGAACGCCACCACCGGCGCCACCACGGCGGGGATGATCACCTTGGTGACCAGGCCGCCGAACTTCACGCCGCTGCCGCCGACGGCGGCGAGCATGGCGCCGATCATCCCGCCGATCAACGCGTGCGACGAGCTGGAGGGCAGGCCGTAGGCCCAGGTGATGAGGTTCCAGGCGATCGCCCCGACCAGGCCGGCGAAAGCGATGGTCTCGGTGACCTGGCCGGCGTCGATGATGCCGGTGGCGATGGTCGCGGCGACCTTGAGCGAGATGAAGGCGCCGACGAAGTTCAACACCGAGACGAGCGTGATCGCCGTCGCGTGGCGTCAGCGCCCGTGTGGAGATCGACGACGCGACGACGTTGGCGGTGTCGTGGAAGCCATTGGTGAAGTCGAACGCCGTCGCCGCGACGATGACGATCACGAGCAGGAAGACGCTGTGCACCCGAGCGTCAGATTACGTCAGCTGCCGGCGCTCGCGGCCCAGGCCAGCGTGCGCTCCATCAGTTCGGTGTGCACGCTGCGGGTGTTCCCGCGGCGTCGCGTCCACGAGTCGTCGGCGTCCATGATCCAGGCGTAGGTGTCGTCGGCCAGGCAGCGGTCGAGCGTGTCCTGGAGCTCGGCCTGCAGCTCGGGCGCTCGACCGGCACCAGCAGCTCGACGCGGGTGTCGAGGTTGCGGGGCATCAGGTCGGCCGAGCCGATGTAGTAGACGTGCTCGTCGCCGCGGTGGAAGGAGTAGATCCGGAGTGCTCGAGGAAGCGCCCGACGACCGAGACGACCTCGATCGTCTCGCTGACACGCCGGGCACGCCGGGCACGCAGGCAGCAGATTCCGCGGACGTTGAGGGCGATCGGCACGCCGGCCTGCGACGCGCGGTACAGCGCCTCGATCACCTTGCTGATCCACCAGCGAGTTCATCTTCATCACGATCCGGGCGTCTGCGTCGCCGTCGCGCGTGGGCCTCGACGGTGCGCGTCGATCTCGTCGATCAGCGGCTTGCGCAGCCAGGTCGGCGCGACCAGCGTCTTGCGCTGGGGCTGCGGGGTGGCCGTAGCCGGTCAGCGTGTTGAACAGGTTGGCCACCTCCTCGCCGATCTCGGGATCGGTGGTGAACAGGCCGAAGTCCTCGTACAGCCGGGCGTTCTTGGCGTGGAAGTTGCCGGTCCCGATCATCACGTAGTGGCGCACGGTGCCGCGCTCGCGGCGGACGATGAGGATCGCCTTGGCGTGGGTCTTGAGCCCGGGGATGCCGTGGACGACGTGGGCGCCCACCTCCTCCAGCGCGCGTGACCAGTGGATGTTCTGGCGCTCGTCGAAGCGCGCCTTGAGCTCCACCAGGCAGACCGCCTGCTTGCCCTTCTCGGCGGCCGCGATCAGCGACGGGACCAGCGCCGAGTCGTCCGACGTCCGGTACACGGTCATCTTGATCGCCAGCACGTTGGGATCGTCGACCGCCTGCTTGACGAACCGCTCGACGCTCGAGGTGAACGACTGGTAGGGGTAGTGGACGAGGACGTCGCCGGCGCGCATCATCGCGAACATGTCGGGCTGGGCCTCGCCGTCGGCCGGGCGGTGACCAGGCCCGGCGCGGTCACCGGCGTCCAGTTCGGCCAGCGGAGGTCGGGATGGCCTTGACCGCGGCGATCTGCCACAGGTCGCCGAGGTCGAGCAGCCCCTCGACGTCGTAGACCTGGACCTCGTCGACGTCGAGCCATTCGATCAGGCGGGTGCGCAGCTCCGGGTCCATGCGCGGCGCCGACCTCGAGCCGGACGACCTCGCCGAAGCGGCGGCGGCGCAGTTCGTCCTCGACCGCCTGCAGCAGGTCGTCGGCCTCGTCGGAGACCTCGAAATCGGCGTCGCGCGTGACCCGGAACAGGTCGTGGCTGAGGATCTCCATCCCGGGGAACAGCGCGTCGAGATGGCGGGCGATGATGTCCTCGAGCGGGATGAACGTGTCCTTCTCGATCTCCACGAATCGCGGCAGGACCTCCTTGGGCACCTTGACGCGGGCGTAGGCCTCCTGGTCGGCGTCGGGGTCGCGCAGGCGGACGATCAGGCGCAGCGACAGGTCGGAGATGTAGGGGAACGGCGCGGCCGGCGCCGACCGCCAGCGGCGTCAGCACCGGGAAGATCTGCTCGCGGAAGTGGCGCTCGATCGTCTCGGCGGACGCGCCGGACTCGTCGCAGCTGACGATCCGGACGCCCTGCGCGGCCAGCTCGGGCTGGACCACCTCGGCTGAACTGCTCGCGCGTGGCGCGCGGTCCTGCTCGCGGACGCGTGTCGTGGATCGCCCGCAGCACCTCGGCCGGGGACAGGCCGTCAGGGCCGCGGGCGTCGATCCGGGCGTCGACCTGGTCGTGCACGCCGGCGACGCGGATCATGAAGAACTCGTCGAGGTTGGTGACGAAGATCGCCAGGAACTTCAGCCGCTCGATCAGCGGCAGCGACTCGTCCTCGGCGAGCTGGAGGACGCGGTCGTTGAAGTCCAGCCAGGAGAGCTCGCGGTTGACGTAGAGCGCGGGGTCACGGAGGTCGGGCACCTGACCGGCCCCCGCCCGATCGTCCGCACGCGTCCCGACCGTGGCGGCCTCGCGCGGCTCGGATCCGAGCTCAGTCACGTGACCCTCTCGCGTCCGGCGATCGCGCTCAGCTCGGAGGGACGCATGAGGACCACCAGCTCGCCCTTGGCGATCCCGGCCAGTCCGCCCTTCCTCATCCGCGCCTGGGCGCCGGTGAGGTCATGGAGGGTCAGCGTAAAGGATGGGTCATGGCCGACGAGCAGGACGTCGCCGAGACCGGCGACGAGGTCGTCGGCGTCAAAGGGCTCGCCGGCGAGCCGGCTGTCGACGGTCACCTCGACGCCGAGCGGCGCGCAGGCGTACTGCGCGGTCTGCATCGCCCGGAGCTTGGGGCTCGACAGGCAGGCGTCGACGGTGACGCCCAGGGCCGCCATCGCGCGGCCGGCGTCCTGCGCCTGCATCATACCCCGCTCGGTCAACGGGCGCTCGTCGTCCGGGGTGCCGTCCGCGGCGTCCGCGTGTCGCAGGAGCCAGAGCATTCGCTTCGTACTGTACGACGCACGGTCCTGCCCAGGCCAGGCGGGGTGCGACGCGGCGTGGTGAAGGTTCCGTAAACCCTCACGGAACGGGGGCACCGAGCAGCGCCAGGGCCACCCCGACGCCTGCGGCGCCGACCAGGGTGAGTACGACCCCACGGTTGAGCACGAGCAGGGCGATCATGGCCACCGCCAGCACGCCGAACTGCCAGGTCTCGGCCAGTACCCCGGCCAGGGTCACCGCTGCTCCGCCGATGGCGCCAATCGCCGCCGGTCCGGCGCCGTCCAGGAACGCGCGCGGCCCCGGGAGCTCGCGCAGGCCGTCAAAGCGCCGGCCGGCGAGCAGCACGAAGGCAAACGACGGCGCGAAGGCGATCGCCGCGGCCATGATCCCGCCGGCCAGGCCGTGCGCGGCGTAGCCCACCGCGGCGATGGTGGCCACCACCGGCCCGGGCGTGATCTGCCCCAGGGCGACCGCGTTGAGGAACTGGGCGTTGGTCATCCAGTGATGGACGTGGACGGCGTCGCCCTGCATGAGCGGGATGATCACGAAACCCCCGCCGAACGAGAGAGCGCCAACCTTGACTGCCGTCCAGGCCAGGGCGCCATAGCCGCCCGCCGATACGGTCGCAGGAAGCACGAGGCCGGCCACTGGCGGTGACGCCGCGCGTGGCCGCCGGCGCACCAACTCGACCGCCCCGCAGGCGAGGAGGACGAGCACGAGGTAGGGGCCGACGAGCACCGCGGCCACACCACCGGCGACCACGTACGCGGCCCAGGCCGGCACGGCCGAACGCAATCGCGCCCGCTCAAGGCTGGGGCCGAGCAGGCCCCGGGCAGCCTGCACCGCGACGGCGGGCACCGCGGCGCCCGCACCAGCGCCCGCGCCCCGCACCCACAGCGGCGGGGCGTGGCCCAGCACCAACGCCGACAGCGCCAGGATGATGGCGACCGCCGGCACGATGAAGCCCAGCCCGCCGATGACGGCGCCAGTTGGTCCGCCTACGCGGTAGGCGCAGTAGATGGCCATCTGCGTCGACGCCGGCCCCGGGAGCATTCCGCAGGCCGCGTTGGCGTCCTCAAAGCCGCGGGCGTCCATCCAGCCGCGGCGGTCGACCACGAGCCGTCGCAGCAGAGCGATGTGGGCGGGCGGGCCGCCGAAGCCGATGAGCCCCAGCCGCGTCCACTCGCGGGCGACCACCCCCGGGGAGGCGATCGCGGCCGACGGGGGTGGTGGATCCGGCGGCGCGGACGGATCCGGGCTCACGCCCGGCACGGTAGCTCAGGGGTCAGCCGATGAGCAGGCGGCGGTCGAACACCCGCTCGAAGGCCTCGCCGTCGCCGTAGCGCTCGACGCTCCAGCGCGGGAGGGTGAGATCGCCCTCGGATCTGAGGTGCAGGTCGACACCGTCGCCGTTGGTGTCCAGGCGCGCTTCGGAGACCGACTGGTCGCGGCCGCGCTCGAGGTGCTCGGCCAGGCGCAGGATGACGGCGCAGCGGTCCAGCAGCTCCTCGTCGCCGGGGTGGGCGATCGCCTCGATGATCCCCAGCTTGGGCACGCCCTTGCGGTGATAGCGGGTGATCTGCGCGATGAGCGCTCGCTCACGCGGGTCGAAGCCAGGGAGCTCGGCGCTCTCGATGAGGTAGCGCGAGTGCTTGTGGTGGTCGTCGTAGGAGATGGTCATGCCGACGTCGTGCAGCATGGAGGCGGCCCACAGCATCTCGCGCTCGCCCTCGGCGGCGGTGAACAGCCCGCCGTCGACCAGCGAGTCGAACATCTGCAGCGAGAGCTTGGCGACATGCTGGACATGCGCCATGTCGGACTCGTACTGGATGGCCAGGTTGCGCACCGCGGCCTCGCGCACGTCGTCGAACAGCGGCGGGTCTCCGTCCAGCAGCGTGCGGGCCAGGAACACCCCCTCGCGCAGGCCGGCCTCGGTGGCCTCGATGCCGTCGAAGCCGCCGAGCGAGACGACGGTGTCGAGCACGATGGCGGAGGCGAGGATGATGTCGCCGCGCCCTGGCTTGATCCCCGGGACCATGCCCCGCTCCTCCACCGACATCGAGGCCAGCTCGGCGGTGAGGTCGGAGAGGACCTTGGCGGTGATGAGGAAGCCCTGCACCCCGAGGTCGAGCGCGCCGTTGGCCTCCTGGGCGGCGGCGGCGAGGTTGCGCACCGCGCCCCCGATCCCGACCATGCGCGCGCCCCGACGAGGCCAGCCAGTCCAACCCCGACACGGTCTCCGCGACGTGGTCGCGCAGCTTGGTGAGGTCCTTCTTTTTGACCGGGCCGTCGCCCGGGAGGAACTGCTCGGTGACGCGAACGGCGCCGAGAGGGAATGAGACCGCCTCGTGCTGCGCGGCGACCGGCGACGTGGGTGAGCTGCATGCTGCCGCCGCCGATGTCGAGCACGACGCCATCGGTGAGCGTGGTCGTGTTGACGGCGGCGACGTAGCCGTAGTAGGCCTCATCCTGCGCCGACAGTGTCTCGATGGTCAGGCCCGTGGCGGCCTGGGCGTCGGCGAGGAACTGCTCGCCGTTGGTGGCGTCGCGGATCGCGCTGGTGGCCACGACGTGGATGTCCTCGGCGCTCGAGATGGTTGGCGCGGCAGAAGCGGGCGAAGACGCCGAGGGTCTCCAGGCCGCGCCCGATCGCCTCGTAGCTGAGCCGGCCGGTGGCGGCGAGGCCGGCGCCGATGCGCACGGTCTCATACAGCTCGTCGGTGAGCTTCCACCACGGGGTGGGCGGGGTCGAGTACGTGAACACCACCAGCCGCCACGAGTTGGAGCCGAGGTCGACCACGGCGACCTGACGGTTGCGATGCCCCTCCTGGCCCGCGGCGCGCGTCGATCGCCAGCTCACGCCTGCATCATGCGGGCGCGGCCGGACGGCTCGCTGCCGTCGAACCCGCATTCTGCGAGAAGATCGACGAGCAACGTGGCAAAGCCGAACCTGCGCGCGGCCAGTCCGCAGCCGGTGAGCGGGTTGTAGTACTCGCGAAAGCCGTGGCGCGCGACCGCGAAGTTCCTGTGACCAGGATGTGAAGCTCGCGAAGCGCGCTCAGGCGAGGGTGTGAGAGCCACGCCGATGGTGAACTGCATCACTACGGTGCGTTTTGCCATCGGCGTCGTGGCGGGCGGTCAGCCGGAATTCGGCGGCCACCGCCCACCGCAGGGACACAGCGGCTCAGGTGCGGGCTTTGGTGCGGCCTGCGCTGGGAGCCGCGGCCGACGTGGTTGCGGCCTTGCCCTTGGGTGGCAGGGGTGGCGGCGCCGCGGAGACGGGCTGATCGGAGACGGTCACGTAGCGGTAGGCGGCGCTCAGGAACAGCAGCGTCAGGATGACCGCGCTCGACGCGCACCACTCGCAGATGGCGTGGATGGAGAAGAGCTCGCGGTAGGTGAGATAGCCGCTGAAGGCGAAGCCGATCAGCGTCAGCCCGAGGGTGGCCAGCCGCGTCTCCTCGCGGTCAGGCGCGAGCAGCGAGGCGGTGATCCCGATGTAGCCGATCAGGCCCAGCAGCGCCACGGGGACGCCGTCGAGCTTTGACCACACCGAGCTCTGGACCTTGATGCACGACGTCCCCGCCGTGCACGCCGGCTTGATGCCGGCGTAGTGGATGATCGTCAGGTACGTCGCCACTCCGAGGCCGATGACCGCCAGCACCAGCATCACCCTGCGGAGTGGGAGCCTCATGACACCGATTGGATCTTGGACTGCAGGTCGGCGTAGGCTGGTGTTGCCGACGATCGGTGTGGCCTGGTTCTTGGGCCCGGTGACGACGATGGTCGGGGTGCTGTTGTAGCCCGCCGCGGCGGCCGCGCTCTGGTCGGCGTTGACCTGGCTACTCAGCGCCGAGGCCTGGCGGTCGGAGGCCCACTGGTTGAAGTTCAGCCCCGAGATCTGCTTGGCCAGGCCGCCGAGGTAGTTGTCGGTGACGTAGCTGGCGGTCTCGTCACCCTGCTCGTGGTAGAAGAGCTCGATGTAGTTCCAGGCCTTCTTCTGCTTACCGGCGGCCAGCGCCGCCGTCTGGCTGGGCACGAACATGGCGTTGTTGGCCGTCTGCGACGCGGTCTCCAGCGCCTTGTAGACGATCTTCACCTTGCCGGAGCGGACCTCGTTGGCGATGAGCTGGTTCTCGGCGCCGAGGGCGAAGTCCTTGCAGACCGGGCACACGAGGTCGCCGTACTCGGTGAGGGTCACCTTGGCGCTGGGCGAGCCCAGGGTGTTGCCGGTCTGCGGGATGCCGGCCAGCAGGTTGTTGACCGTCGACTGGGCCTTCTTGGCCGCCGGGCTGGTGGGCTTGACCACCTGAGCGCTGCTGCTGCCGCCCGCGGAGATGGCGATCGCGACCACGACGACTGCGATGGCGCCGACGACGGTCCCGCCCAGCAGGCGCAGGCGGCGCGTGCGGCGCGCGCGCTCGGCGCGGGCCTGCTCTTCGGCGAGCCGCCGTTGGCGCGCGGCTTCCTTTTGCTCTTTACGTGAGGCCATTCGTGGAGGGGGTCGGGCGCCGACGTACCACGGCACCGGGGGACGGGATCAGCATATCGAGGACCGCTTTAGCCGAGACTTAAGAACCCCGATGGATTCTCAATGGACATCGAGGGTGAACGGGGCGGTGACCACGCGTCCGTGGACCTTGAGCTGGACGAACAGCCGCCAGGTCCCGGGGACCGGTAGCAGCACGCCGATCGTGAGCTTGCCGGGGGCCGCGGAGCTGCCGGAGATCTTCGGGGCTCCGGCCAGGGCGCCGCAGTTGGGCGCGTCGGGCGCGCACACGTGCGTGTGGAAGTAGTTGAGCGTCCCGTTCTCGAAGAAGATGGCGTGCGCCAGCGCTCCGAACCACGGCGTGAAGCGGATCGGCTTGCCGTGCGCGTCGGTGACGTTGACGTGGAGGAACGTCGCCTGGATGGCGTGCAGACGGGGCGAACGGCTGCATGTCGAAGTGGACGCCGTCGTCGACCACATGGGCGCTTGAACGGTGGCAGCTTCTTCGGGTGGTAGGCGCCGGTCACGGTGACGCTGCGCGACAGCTGGAAGTTGGGCAGCATCCCCGGGCACGTCGGGGTAGACGTCGACCAGGACGTGGTAGGGGCCCGGGGCCGGGAAGGTGACGGACTGGTGCAGGATCCCGCTGGGCGGGATCGGCGGGTGCTGATGGATGATGTAGGCCAGGTCGTCGCGCACGATGATCAGGTGCACGCCGGTGTGCGGGCCCGCGGCCGGTCTTGTACTGGGTGAGCGTCTTGCCGTTGGGCAGCTTGATGTCGAACGACATCGTCACCGGCTTGCCCGGCGCGACGCTCCCGCTCGGCTCAAACGCGTTGAGGTGGGTGGTCTGGGCGGGCGCGACCTTGGGCGCGGTGATGGTCGAGCCCGAGCTCGACCCGCAGCCGGCCAGCCCCGCCGCCAGCGCGGCCACCGCGACCGCCATGCCGGCGAGCGCGCCCGCGGGACGCGCCCGGGTCATCGCAGCGCGGCCTGGACGGCCTGGTTCAGCTCGGTGGTCCCGAACGCGCCCTCCAGCCGCGCCACGATCTTGCCCTGCTGTTGATGGCGAACAGCCACGGCTCGGTGCGCAGGTGAAACGCCTTGAGCTGGGGGCGCAGGCCCTTGGAGGGCTGGTTGTCGACGTAGACCTCCTGGTGGATGAAGTCCACCTTGCTGCCGAACTTCTGCTGCAGCTGGACGGCGACGTCGGTGACCGGCCCGCACACGCGAGAGACGCAGAGCTGCGGTGTCGAGAAGAGCAGCGCGACCGGCTTCTTGCCCAGCACCTGGTCAAACGACTCGGCGGCCATGTGCTCGGGCGGGAGCCGCGTGGTCAGCAGCGCCTGGTCGCCGTGCACGGTGGCCGCGGTGTCGGTGGCGATAGCGGGCGGGCGCTGGCCCACGCCGGGGATCTGTGATGAGGCCGCGGCGGCGAGCTCGCCGGTGGCCCCGATCAGCCCGCTGGGCCCCTTGGTCAGGGAGAGCACGAAGTAGGTGCCGGCCTTGGGCACGGGCAGCGTGGGCGGCATAGATGGCCTGGATCCCGCCGGGGCCGGAGTTCTGCTTGCTGCGGTACTGGGGCAGCACGCTCATCGGGTCCGCGGGGGCCAGGAACGGGCCCTTGGCCGGAGCGCCGGGGCTGGAGGCGATGTAGAGCGCCGTGGGCGCGTAGACGAACTTGCCCGAGCCGGTGGTCAGGCGCGAAGGCGTAGCGGTTGGTCCCGGGGGTGAAGGTGCCGGTGGCGGCACCCAGCTGGACGCTGGACTTGGCCTGGGCGCCGAGGTCCTTGAGGCTCTTGCCGCTGGACGACGGGAACTGGGACGGCGGTGGGATGCTGGGCGGGGCCGAGCTCGGCCACCGCGGGAGCCGGAGCGCTCGTGCTCTGACTTGCCGACGCCGTGGTGGCGCCGTTGGTCGCCGCCGGCTCGGCGGAGGTCTTCGACGAGGACGAGGATCCGCACCCGGCCACGGCCAGCGCGGCGGTCGAGGATGGCGATCAGCGCCATGAGCGCGTGCGCGCGAACGCGCGGGCGAGCAGCCCGCACGACGCTCACCTGCCAGGACCGGGACTGCCGCACGTCCCAGAGCGTACCGAGGGGCTTGACAGGGGGCGCTGATGCTGAAACTTTCACCTGCGCTTCACACGCCCGAATCAGGTGCGACCGGTTTTCTTGGGGTCGCATGCGGTTCGCCGCTGTTTGCAAGTAAAGATCTTGTGATCATGTCCGCACGTGCTGGCCGGCGTGGGTGAGGGGTGGGTTAGAGTGCGCGCCCATGTCGACTGAGCGCAGCGAGACGCTGCCCGGTTACTCGACCACCGCCCCCGCGCAGCGCGGCCAGAACCGCCTCCGCCTGGCCGTGCTGGACCGTGATCCGGGCTTCATGCAGGTCCTGTCGAAGAGGTTGGACGCCCTGGGATGCGAGTACCGGCCGTTGTCCGCGCCGCTGAACCCCGATGCGCTGGTGGCGATGCGCCTCAACGCGCTCGTCCTGGATCTCGCGATCCTGGGCCCGACGGGCTGGGGGTACCTCGAGCAGATGTGCGCGCGGCTGCCCGGCCTGGCGGTGGTGGTGTGCACCGGGCCGTCCTCGGTGGCCCAGCGCGTCAGCGGGCCTGCGTCTGGGCGCCGACGCGTGGATCACCAAGCCCTGCCACGCCGAGGAGCTCATCTGCGTCGATCGAGGCCGCGGTGCGGCGCCACCGGCGCGCGGAGATGCCCGCGCTGGACGCCGCCGCCACGTTCGGCGAGATCACGATCCGCCCCGACCTCTACCAGGCCTACGTCAACGAGGTCAGCCTCGAGCTGACCGCTCGCGAGTTCGAGATCCTGCATCTGCTGACGGGCTCTGACCGGGTCCTGCGGCGCGAGGAGATCTACGAGCGGGTGTGGGGCTACGCGATGGCTCACGGGGACCGGTCGGTCGACGTGTTCGTGCGCAAGCTGCGCCAGAAGCTGCGGTCCGGCTCGCCGTCGTGGAACTACATCCACACGCATTTCGGCGTCGGCTATCGCTTCTCGCCCGAGCGGGAGAACAGCGTCGAGGTGGAGTTCGACCACATGCTCACCGCGGGGCGCACCGACGACGGGCTCGACCGCGAAGAGCTGGACTCGGCGCTGGCCGGCTGATCCGCTGGCGGCCGGCGGGCGGCGCCGGCCGGCGGATGGGCGGCCGGACGGCGTGGGCGCGGATGCCGGGCGTTCACAACTGATTCACACCCTCGTCACGAGCTGATAACCCGAGCGGCGGACCGCGGCTGCAGCATGCGAAGGCGTGACGCAGGCAGCTCAGGCACGGCAGGAGGTGCTGGAGGTGGGTCCGCTCCAGATCATCCCCGACGAGCATCTGGCCCGGGCCGAGGGGCGGGCGCTGATGCTCTCGATCCGCGAGCTGCGACTGCTGACGGAACTGGCGCGGCGGGCTGACCGGATCGTGACACGTGAGGAGCTCTTCCGGCTCGTGTGGGGGCGGGAGATGCGGGTGCGTGACCGGTCCGTCGACGTCTACGTGCGCAAGCTCCGGGTCAAGCTCGAGGCGGCGCTGCCGGAGCTGGTCGTTCATCCACACCCACTTCGGTCTGGGCTATCGCCTGGCGGCGGACCGCCGACAGGTGATAACCGCGGGTTCACAATCATTAACACCATGGTGCACCCCGGCCCCGAGACTCTGCCCGACTCGAACTGAAAATCAAGGAGAGACAAGTGCGTACAACTCGTCTCGGCGCGGTGGCGGTCTCGCTGGCCGCCGCGCTCGCCATAGCCGCTTGCGGCAGCAGCAATTCCAGTAGCAGCTCGGCAAGCGCCGGCGGCAGCGGAGGATCGACGGGGACCTCCGCCTCAGGAGGTTCGAGTGGCTCCGCGGTGAGCCCGGCGACGCTCAACGGCGCCGGCTCGACCCTGGCCGCAGCCGATCTACCAGCAGTGGGGCTCCAACCTGAAGGGCCAGGGCCTCACGATCAACTACAACGGCGTCGGCTCGGGCACGGGCATCGCCGACCTCCAGACGGCCACGGTCGACTTCGCCGGCTCTGACCCGGCGCTGGCGCCCGCCGACAAGAAGGCGATGAAGGGCGCGGTTCTCCAGTACCCCGGTCGCCTTCGGCGCGATCACCGTGTCCTACAACCTCCCGGGCGTCAAGAGCGGCCTCAAGCTCGACGGGCCCACTCTGGCCAACATCTTCAGCGGCAAGATCAAGACCTGGAACGACCCGGAGATCAAGAGCGCTCAACCCGGGCATGAGCCTGCCCAGCACGTCGATCACGGTCGTGCACCGCTCCGACTCCTCGGGCACCACGGCCGGCTTCACCAGTATCTGTCCGACGTCAGCCCGAGTTGGAAGTCGTCGATCGGGACCGACAAGGACGTCAAGTGGCCGGTCGGCACCGGTGCGGCCAAGAACTCCGGCGTCGCTGCCGCGGTCAAGCAGACCGCGGGCGCGGTGGGCTACGTCGAGCAGGCCTACGCGCTGGAGAACGGGTTCACGTACGCCGCGGTGAAGAACTCCGGCGGCAGCCTACGTGCTGCCGACGATCGCCAACACCTCGGCGGCGGCCAACGGGATCAAGGTTCCGGCCGACCTGGGCATCTCGACGATCAACTCGCCCGCCCCGGGCGCCTACCCGATCGTCTCCCAGACGTTCCTCGTCGCCTACAAGGATCCGTGCAAGGACGACAAGGAGAGCGCCGCGACCGCCAAGGGCCTGAAGTCCTTCCTGACCTACGCCTTCGGCGCCGGCCAGCAGACGCTCGGCGAGGGCGGGGACAAGCTCCCGTACGCGCCGCTGCCGGCCACGCTGGTGGCCAAGAACAACGCACAGCTGGCCACCATGACCTGCAACGGCTCGCCGATCTCGTAGAGATCGCCGGCCTCGGGACCGAACAGTCATGGAGGCAAGCGCCACCACTGTGACCGGCGGCCGCTCCGCGTTGGAGCGGTCGCCGGCATCACGGCTCCCCGATCAGGTGCTGCAGGTGGGGTCTGACCACCCTCGCGGTCCTGATCCTGATGCTGATCGGGTACTTCTTCATCCGCCTCATCGGCGAGTCGACGAAGGCTCTCAACACGTTCGGTCTGAGCTTCATCTTCGGCAACGACTGGGACGTCAGCCGCAACATCTTCCACGGTGCCCCGCTGGTGGTGGGAACGCTCATCACGTCGGCGATCGCGCTGCTCATCGGGGTGCCCGTGGCTGTGGCGACGGCCCTGTACCTGACCGAGCTGTGCCCTCGGCGTGCCCGGGCGCCGCTGGGGATGCTCGTGGACCTGCTGGCGGCGGTGCCGTCGGTGGTCTACGGCCTGTGGGGCGTCTTCGTGCTCGGCGCCCAAGCTCGAGCCGGCGGAGAAGTGGTTTGCCAACACCTTCTCGTTCATTCCCTTCATCGGCGGGGGCGCCGACACGATCACACCGGGCAACTACTTCATCGCCGGGCTGATCCTGGCGATCATGATCCTGCCCGATCGTCTCCGCGATCGCCCGCGAGGTGCTCGCCACCGTGCCTTCCGAGAACAAGGAGGCGGCGCTGGCGCTGGGTGCCACCCGGTGGGAGATGATCCGGATGACGGTGCTGCCCTACGCTCGGCCGGGTATCACCGGCGGCGCGATGCTGGGGCTGGGACGCGCCATCGGCGAGACCATCGCGGTGGTGCTGACGATCGGCAACGCGCCGACGATCGGCAAGCACATCTTCGACCAGGGGTACACGCTGGCGGCGGTGATCGCCAACGAGTTCGGCGAGGCCGCCAACCAGCCGCTGCACTCGTCTGCCCTGTTCGCCGCGGGTCTGGTGCTGTTCGTGCTGACGCTGCTCATCAACATCCTGGCCCGGTGGTTCGTCCGCCGCGGCACGCGGGGACAGCGAGTGCCCGAGCCAGAGAATGATGGCGGCTCTATCTCTCCCATCGGGGTACTGGGAGCGGCGTCATGAGCGCGACCGGCGGATCCACACTGCTGGCGCAGACCAGCCCCCGGCGCAAACGCACGCGACAAGGTCATGCGGGGCCTGCTCATGGGCGGCACGGGGTTGGCCCTCGTGCCGCTGGTGCTGATCATCTATTACCTGCTCTACAAGGGCCTGAGCTCGTGGAACTGGTCGTTCTTCACCACCGACCCCAACGGCAACTTCTTCGGCAACCCCGGGGGCATCCGCAGCGCCATCCTGGGCACGTTGGAGATCGTGGCTCTGGCGACGCTGCTCGCCGTCCCGATCGGCATCGCCGTCGCGCTGTATCTCACCGAGTACGGCAAGGACTCGTGGTTTGCCAACGTCGTGCGCTACTTCGTCGACGTCATGACCGGCGTGCCGTCGATCGTCTTCGGCCTGTTCATCTACATCTCCCTGGTGATCTCCCACGCCGGGGGCAGCGGGTTCGCCGGCTGGAAGGGCGCGCTGGCGCTGGCGCTGCTCATGCTGCCGATCGTCATCCGCTCCTCCGAGGTGGTGCTCCTGCTCGTCCCGTTCAGCCTCCGCGAGGCTGCCCTGGCCCTCGGCGCGCCACGCTGGCGCATCGTCTGGAAGGTCGTGCTCCCCACGGCGCGCTCCGGCCTTGTCACGGGCTCGCTGCTGTCGGTTGCTCGCGGCATGGGGGAGACCGCGCCGCTGCTGTTCACGGTCGTCGGCGGCGTTCGGGCTCACCGGCAACCTCAACGCGGATATGAACTCGCTGCCGATGCAGATCTTCAACGACATCACCAGTCCGCGTGACGTGGTGGTGGCCCGCGCCTGGGGCGCGGCGCTCACGCTGGTCGCCCTGGTCCTCATCCTCAACGTCTGTCGCGCGAGCCGATCTCGCGAAGGAGCCGCCTAACATGACCGCGACCGGAAACGACCAGTAAGGAAGCCGAGAAAATGTCGAGTCCTCCTGACTCGGAGCGGGTCGAGGCGGCCCCGGATCTCTCCGCGATGGGAGAGCGCCGCACGGGGCACGGCGTCAAGGTCAGGGACCTCCACGCCTATTACGGGTCGGTGCATGCCGTCAAGGGCATCGACATCGACTTCCCCGCCAACGAGGTGACGGCCATCATCGGTCCCTCGGGCTGCGGCAAGTCCACGATGGTGCGATGCATCAACCGGATGCACGAGGAGATCCCGGGCGCGCGCGCGGAGGGCAGCGTCACGCTGGACGACCTCGACGTCTACGGCTCTGATGTGGACGTGACCGCAGTGCGCCGCATGATCGGGATGGTGTTCCAGAAGCCCAACCCGTTCCCGACGATGTCGATCTTCGACAACGTCGCCGCGGGGCTGCGCCTCACCGGCACGAAGTCCGACAACCTGCGCGAGCGGGTACACCGCGCGCTGCGCGCGGTCGGGCTGTGGGGCGAGGTCAAGAACCGCCTCAACGCTCCGGGGATCGGCCTGTCGGGTGGTCAGCAGCAGCGCCTGTGCATCGCCCGCGCGGTGGCAGTGGAGCCCGAGGTCATCCTCATGGACGAGCCCGCGTCGGCGCTTGACCCGATCGCCACGCTCAAGGTGGAGGAGCTCATCGACGAGCTCAAGAGCCGCTACACGATCGTGATCGTCACCCACAACATGCAGCAGGCGGCGCGGGTGGCGAAGTCGACGGTGTTCATGCTCGACGGTGAAGTGGTCGAGCACGCCGAGACGACCAAGCTCTTCACCAACCCGTCCGATGAGCGCACCGAGCGCTACGTCACCGGCAAGTTCGGCTGAAAGGGGCTGATCTGCGATGCAGGAGACGCGCCACCAATTCCGCGAGGATCTCAAGGAGCTGGAGCGCCAGGTTCTCGGCGGCTTGGACCTGGTGATCGGGCAGCTGGACCGGGCGCTGGAGTCCGTCAGCTACCAGGACGTCGAGCTGGCCGCGATGGTCGTCGCCGACGACGACCGCATCGACGGGCGCTATCTGGAGGTCCACCAGGGGATCCTCTCGCTGCTGGCCCGCCAGTCGCCCGTGGCCACCGACCTGCGGATCGTGGCCGCGCTGCTGCACTGCATCCGCTGCATCGAGCGCATGGGCGACCAGTGCGTGAACATCGCCAAGCTCGTGCCGCTGTCGGGGCACGACGCCCCCAAGGACAAGGACACCCTGGATGCGATCGAGCGGATGGGCCAGCTCGCGCGCTCGGAGGTGTCGGAGGCCAAGGACGCCCTGCGCACCCGCAACGTCGAGCTCGCCCAGGACATCGTGCGCCAGGACGCCGAGATCAACCGGCTCAACCGCGCCATCTTCAAGCGCGCGGTGGAGATCGGTGACGACCTGGAGCTGCGCGAGTGGGGGATGTTCATGATCCTCGTGGCGCGCTGCCTGGAGCGGGTCGGCGACAACGCCGTGGAGATCGCCGAGCAGGTGGTCTTCGTGGTCACCGGGCTGTTCCGCGAGGTGGCCGACATCGGCGCCTCGGCGGAGACCGCGCAGAGCAGCTAGCGCGCGCGCCTGCGCGGACGCGTGCCGGCCCGTGGGCGCGCCCGCGTGGACGGTTTGCGTGGCTGAGTCTTGGCCACGGGGACAGTGACGGCGCCCGCCTGGGCCGGGACCCTTGTGGCCATGAGCGCACGCCCACCTCAGATCGTCGCCTTTGGCGGTGGCGGGTTCTCGATGGAGTGGGGCAACCCGCTGCTCGATGACCATGTCCTCTCGCTCACCGGGGTCGCCCGACCGCGGGTGTGCTTCCTGCCGACGGCCAGCGGCGATGCCGATCACTACGTGGTGCGTTTCTACCGCGCGTTCCCGTCGTCGCGGTGCGTGCCGTCGCACATCTCGCTGTTTCGGCGCGAGACGGGAGTGGGGGACCCACACGCACACCTCATGGCGCAGGACCTCATCTACGTGGGCGGGGGCAGCCTCGTCTCCCTGCTCGGGACCTGGCAGGCCCACGGGATCGATCTGGCGCTGTATGACGCCTGGCGTGCCGGGGTGGTGCTGTGCGGAGGGTCGGCCGGCTCGTTGTGCTGGTTCACCGACGTCATCTCCGGCTTTCACGAGGGGCCGGCTCGGCGGCTGGAAGGCCTGGGCTTCCTGCCCTGGAGCAACGCGGTGCACTACACCGACGAGCCCGGCCGGCGCTCGGTCTTCATGACCGCGGTGGCCGGCGGGATGGGGGCCGGCTACGGCGTGGGCGACGCGGCCGCGCTGCACTTCGTCGACACCGAACTGGCCGAGGTGGTGTCCTCGCGCCCCGAGGCGCGGGCCCGCTTCGTGTCCTGCGACGGTGCCGGCGGCGCGAAGGAGGAAGATCTCTCTGTGAGGTATCTCGGCGCTCACGAGCTGCGCCGCGCCGCGTGAGCAGCGGCGACGGCGACCGCCGGCGCATCCTCGCCATGGGCGGCGGGGGCTTCACCATGCAGGACCGCAGCGCCGCCCTGGACCGGCTGGTGCTCACGTTGACCGGTGTGGCCTGTCCGCGGGTGTGCTTCCTGCCCACCGCCAGCGGTGACGGGCGCGACCAGACCACCCGGTTCTACGAGCGCTTCAGTGCGTGGCCGTGTGAGCCCAGTGTGCTCTCCCTGTTTCACCTGGGCCGCGACCGGATCGACCCCCGGGCCCACCTGCTGGCCCAGGACGCCATCTATGTCGGGGGCGGCTCGATGCGCAACATGCTGGCGGTGTGGCGCGAGCACGGTGTCGACGAGACGATGCGCTCGGCGTGGGAGCGCGGCATCGTCCTGGCCGGGCTGAGCGCGGGGGCGATGTGCTGGTTTGAGAGCGGGATCACGATGAGCGGCGGCGCGCCCCGTCCCGCCGCTGGCCTGGGGCTGCTGGAGGGGAGCCTCTCGGTCCACCTCGATGGTGAGCCCGAGCGGCTGCCCGCGTTCCGCCACGCCGTGGCCACCGGAGAGCTGCCGCCGGGATACGCGGTGGACGACTGCGCCGCGCTGCTGGTGTGCGGGACCAGCGTGCGGTCATGTGTGAGCTCGCGTCCGGGCGCGCGGGTGCTCCGGGTATCGGCGGATGGGGATGGCGGGACGGTGGAGGAGCCGCTTGGGGTGCGCGAGCTGCCCGGGGCGGTCGCCGCCGATGCGCCGGTGGGGGCCGGCGAGCCCCGGGGGGTGGCGGAGCTGCGGGCGCTGCGGGCGGGGCGGCACCGCTGGGATTGACGCCCTCGGCCGGGTGCTAGGCGAACGTCAACGGCGGCTATCGAGGGGCTGAGCCGGGCGGATGCAGGACCGAGGTGCCTGTGCGGGTGGTGCGATGGCGGCGACGCCGGGGCCCCAGCGCCGCAACCCCTTCCCCAGCAGATCTCGAGTGACCAGTGACGTCGAGGGTCAGCCTGCCGTGCTGGCGGTGCCCTGTCGCCGGCGCAGCAGGATGAGCGCCGCGGCCACCAGCACGGCGGCGACGATCAGCCCGATCAGCAGCGGCGTGGTGGAGCTGCCCCCGCCCGAGGAACTGGTGGAGACCCCGGCCACGCCCTTGATCGGGTGACCGTCGGCGGCGGCGATCTTGGCCACTGCGGTGATCGCGGCCTGGGCGAGCGCGGCGCTCGTCTTGCCCTTGGGCGGCGCGAGCTGTTTGACGGCCGCGGCGGCCTTGGCGCTCATGCCCTGAGCGCCGTAGCCGGCGGGCATGACCACGAGCAGGGGCTGGGGCCCCTGGAAGCTGATCTCCTTGTCCAGGAACTTCGCGTAGTTCTGGGGCTGGCCGAACAGCTCGGGGACGACGCCAAGGTCCACGGCCGTCGCGATGAGGGCCACCTTGATGGGGAGTCCCGCCTTCTTGGCGGCCGCGGTCTCGGTGTTGAGCGTGCGCTGCAGCTTGCCCGGGACCGGGGGCGAGTACGGGTAGTAGACGTTCTGGCCGAGCAGGACGTCGCTGGCCGGATCGCCGTCGGCCAGGGCGAACCCGGACCCGCCCACCCCCAGCGCTGCCACCAGGATTGCGGCGGCGAGCAGCGTGGCGACACGGCGAGCCATCAGCGACATTATGCTCAGCGGCCTTGGCTCAACGGAAGTCCACCAAGTCGCGCAAGCGACGCAGCCGGGACACCGCTCCGCGGGCGGTTGCCTCGACGCGTCGCGACGCCCGCGTCGAGCGCCAGGCGCAGACTGCGCAGGAGGTCAAGCGCAGCGGGCGGGTGCTCGGGCGCGAGGGCGAGCGGCCAGAAGGCCCGTTCGGCGGGCTGCCGATCTCCGAGCTGGCCATCCTGCTCGGCCTCATCGCCGCGGTGATCGGGTTCATCCAGCACGGGGGGCCGGCGCTGTTCGTCGGCCTGATCGTGTGCGCGCTGGGCGTGATCGAGATCACCGCGCGCGAGCACTTCAGCGGCTATCGCTCCCACGCCTCGCTGCTGGCCGCCATCCCCTCGGTGGCGATCGAGGTCGGGATCGTGCTGGCCTTCAAGCCCAGCCAGCGCGCGTTGCTGGTGCTCGTCGTGGTGCCGATCTTCGGCGGCCTGTTCTGGTGGTTGCGCAAGCGCTTTCTCACCGCCCGTCAGGCCCGCGTCGCCCGAATGCACGTCCGCCCCCCGTCGCCGTGACCGGCGCTTAGCGACGCTCGACCGGCCCGACCGGCTCGCCGGGGGAGGCCAGCTGGTCTGACTCGTGATGGGTCACGGCGTCCTCGGCGGACACGCCGGGCAGGTGCAGGGTGAAGATCGCACCGCCGTCGACGGCGTTGGCCACCGAGGCCGTTCCGTTGTGCTGCTCGGCCACCTGGCGCACGATGGACAGGCCCAGGCCGCTGCCCTGGCGCCCGCGGGAGTTGCGTCCGCGGAAGAAGCGGTCGAAGACGTAGGGCAGGTCTTCGGTATCCACACCGGTGCCGTGGTCGCGGACCTCGACGCCGCTGGGCCCGACCTGCAGCTCCACGGTCCCGTCCGGGGGAGAGTGACGCGCGGCGTTGTCGAGGAGGTTGTTGATGGCGCGCGCCAGTCGCTCGGGGACTCCGTCGATCACCGTCGGGACGAGCGTGGCGTCGAAATGGATGCCGGGGGCGTTGCGCCGGGCACGGGCCAGCGACTCGGCGGCGACCCCGTCGAGACGGACATCGTCGGTCTCCTGGCCCGGTTGGTCCCCGCGCGCGAGTTCGATGAGATCCCCGACCAGGGCGGTGAGCTCCTCGCTCTGCTCCACCACGTCGGCGAGAAGCCGGCGGCGGTCCTCGGGCTCGAGCTGCACCTCCTCGAGCAGGACCTCGATGTTGGTGCGCAGGCTCGTCACCGGCGTGCGCAGCTCATGCGAGGCGTCGGCCACGAGCTGGCGCTGGGCGCGGACCGAGTCGTCCAGCGCCTCGCGCGACGCTTCCAGGCGGTCGAGCATCGCGTTGAAGTTGGTGGCCAACTGGCCCACCTCGTCGTCGGCGTGCACGTGGAGGCGCTTGGTGAGGTCTTCAGTCTCGCCGATCTCCTGGGCGACCTGGGCCACCTCGCCCAGCGGCGCCAGCACGCGGCGCGCGGCGATTCGTCCGAGGACCGCCGCCAGCGCGATCCCGCCGAGGCCGAGGAGGGCAAGGAACAGCCGGAGGTGTCGCAGGATCGAGTCGACGCCGTTGAGCGGCCGGGCCAGCTGCAGGACGGCCGGGACAACCTGGCCCTCGAAGAACACGTTGACCGGGAAGCACAGCATGCGCAGATGGCTGCCATTGACCCAGATGTCGGAGAGCGTCGATTCGCCGGGATTGCCGGCAAGGCGGAGGGTCGCGCCGGACACCGGCAGGGCAAGGCCGCCCTCGCGCCGGGGAACCTCGCCGTTGGCGAGGACGATCTGGTTATAGGGGGCGGGGCCGCCGGAGCTGGCTGCGTTGCCCGGGATCGCGCTCTGGACGTTGCCGGATTGCTGCACGACCGCCATCTGAGCGTCGAGCGAGTCGGTCACCTGCCCGCGCACCTGGGTGCGGACGATCGCGTAGCAGGCGACGAGCGCGATGGTGACGGCAACGGCGACGGATGCGGCAGCGATCAGAGAGAGGCGCTTGCGCAGTGTCATTCGGCGCTCAATCGCGCAGCACGTATCCGATCCCGCGTACGGTGTGCAGCAGCCGGGACTCGCCACCGGCCTCCGTCTTGCGGCGCAGGTAGCCCATGTAGACGCCCAGCGCGTTGGAGGTCGGGCCGAAGTCGTAGCCCCAGACGTTTTCGAAGATCGTGGTCCGCGTGAGGACCTGGCGGGGATGACGCATGAACAGCTCGAGCAGCAGGAACTCGGTGCGCGAGAGCTCGATGAGGCGGTCACCGCGATGGACCTCATGGGCGATGGGGTCGAGCACGAGGTCGCCGTAACGCAGCGGCTCGCCGTCGGCGGTGCCGTCCCCGGAGCGGCGCAGCAGCGCCCGCAGCCGCGCCTGTAGCTCGCGCAGCGCGAAGGGCTTGACGAGATAGTCGTCGGCGCCGACGTCGAGTCCCTCGACGCGGTCGTCGATGGCGTCGCGCGCGGTGAGCATCAGCACCGGGGTGCGGTCACCGGCCTTGCGCAGGCGGCGGCACACCTCCAGGCCGTCGAGCTTGGGCATGAGGATGTCGAGGATGACCGCGTCGGTGGAGCCGCCCGCGAGGACGTCCAGGGCCTGCTCGCCGTCCTCGGCGAGCGTGACGTCGTGGTTGTCGAGCCGCAGGGCACGCTCAAGTGCCCGCCTCACGGCAGGCTCGTCGTCGACTACGAGTACGCGCGCCATGAGGTCAATGATCGCGCGAGCGCGTAAACGTTGGTGAAGAAGCGCTGAGTCATCTCGTCATTGTCCCGCGCCGGCGAGGTCGAGCATCAACGGCGCGTGATCGGACGGTTTTGTCCCCTTACGGTACTCCCGGTCGATGCCGCAGGCGCGCAACCGTTCGGCCAGGCCAATGGACACCAGCGCGAGGTCGATGCGCATCCCCAGGCCCTTGTGGAAGTTGCCCGCGCGGTAGTCCCACCACGTGTACTGGACCTCGGTGGGGTGCAGGGTGCGGTAGGCGTCGACCATGCCCTCGTCCTCGATGGCGGCGAGCCGTCCGCGCTCCTCGGGGGTGACGTGGGTGGCGCCGGCGAACGCCGCCGGGTCATAGACGTCGGCGTCGGCCGGCGCGATGTTGAAGTCGCCGGCGAGCATGAGCGGAGTCCCGTCGAGTTGGTGCACCCGCCGCGCGGCGGCATCGAGGAAGGCGAGCTTGCGGGGGAACTCAGGGCTCTCGAGGGCCCGGCCGTGCGGGACGTAGACGCTGGCGATGCGGATGCCGCCGACGGTCGCCTCACACCAGCGCGCCTCGCTGGGGACGGGATCCCCGGCCAGACCGATGAGCGGATCGGACAGCTCCATTCCCGCGCGCGCGAGGACTGCCACTCCGGCCCAGCGCCCGCCGGACTCGTGCACGGCGCCGTAGCCCGCTCCGGCCAGCGCGGCCACCGGGAATGCCTCGGGAGCGGTCTTGGTCTCCTGGAGGCAGACGACGTCGGGCCGGTGCTCGGCGAGCAGCTGCAACACCCGCGGGAGGCGCACGCGCAGGGAGTTGACGTTCCAGGTGACGATGCGCATGCGAAGTAGGCCATCATCGGCGGTGCGCCGGATGCCACCCGACAAGCTGCACAGCTACCGCGCCAAGCGCGACTTCGAGAAGACCGAGGAGCCCGCCGGCAAAGCCGCCGGCCAGGACGGCGCGCCGCGCTTCGTCGTCCAGGAGCACCACGCCACGCGCCTGCACTGGGACCTGCGCCTCGAGCACGACGGCGTGCTGGCCTCGTGGGCCATCCCCAACGGGATCCCGGCCACGCCGTCGGACAACCGGCTGGCCGTGCACACCGAGGACCACCCCCTCGAGTACCTCGACTTCCACGGTGAGATCCCCCGCGGCGAGTACGGGGCGGGCACGATGTCGATCTGGGACCACGGCACCTTCGAGACTCACCTGTGGGACGACAAGAAGGTCGAGGTGACCTTCCACGGCGAGCGCCTGGCGGGTCGCTACGGGCTGTTCCCCATCGGCCAGCGCGGCCGCGAGGGCTCCGAGAAGGACTGGATGATCCATCGCATGGACCCGCCGGCCGACCCCGATCGGGAGGCGATGCCCGAGCGGATCCTGCCGATGCTGGCCGGCGCCGGGGAGTTGCCCCCGCGCGAGGAGAGGTGGTCCTTCGAGGTCAAGTGGGACGGGGTGCGGGCCATCGCCTATGTCAAGCCGGGGCGGCTGCGCCTGGAGAGCCGCAACCTCAACGAGATCACCGAAACCTATCCCGAGGTGCGCGGCATCCTGCGCGACCTGGGGATGCGCGAGGCCGTATTCGACGGCGAGATCGTGGCCTTCGGCGACGACGGTCGCCCCAGCTTCGAGCGGCTGCAGCGGCGCATCAACGTGTCCTCGGCCAGCGCGGTGCGCCGGCTGTCGGCGAGCACGCCGGTGGTCTACGCGATCTTCGACCTGCTCTACCTCGACGGGCACTCGCTGATGGCGCTGCCCTACGAGCAACGGCGGGCGCGGCTGGACGAACTGGGCCTGGGCGGTCCTGCGTGGAGGGTGCCGGCGGCGCATCCGGGGCGCGGCCGCGCGCTGTTGGAGGCCACCGAGGCGCAGGGGCTGGAGGGGATCGTGGCCAAGCGCCTGGACTCCCGCTATGAGCCGGGACGGCGGACCGGCGCGTGGATCAAGATCAAGCACGTCCACCGCCAGGAACTGGTCATCTGCGGCTGGCTGCCGGGCGAGGGCCGGCGCACGGATCGGATCGGCGCGCTGCTGATGGGCTACTGGACCGACGACGGTCGCCTCGAATACGCGGGGCGCGTCGGGACGGGCTTCACCGAACGAACCCTGGGCGAACTGGCGCGCAAGCTTGCGCCGCTGCGCCGCGACGACAGCCCCTTTGACGACGCGCCCAAGCTGCCGCGCAACGCGGTGTTCGCCGAGCCCGACCTGGTGGCCGAGATCGAGTTTCGCGAGTGGACGACCGAAGGGGTCATGCGGGCGCCGTCGTTCAAGGGCCTGCGCGATGACAAGGATGCGGTGGAGGTGGTGCGAGAGCGCGCGGTGGTGGCGGACGGTGCGGAGGAGCCGGCCGAGGGCGTGTCGGACGGTGCGGAGGCCGCGTCCCCCGAGGCGCTGTTTGACGCCGTCGAGCGGCTCAAGGAGGGCGCGCTCGCCGTCGAGATCGACGGGCAGGAGGTGCGGATCTCCAACTGGGACAAGGTGCTGTTCCCCGCGACGGGCTTCACCAAGGGCGACCTCGTGGCCTACTACACGCGCATCGCGCCAGCGGTCGTGCCCCACCTGGCGGATCGGTCGCTGACGCTCAAGCGCTACCCCAACGGCGTCGAGGCCCCCTACTTCTATGAGAAGCAGTCGCCCTCGCACCGTCCCGATTGGGTCCAGACCGCGCGCGTCGGGGACGTCAACTACACGCTGTGCCAGGACCGCCCCACCCTCGTGTGGCTGGCCAACCTCGCCGACATCGAGCTGCACACGTCGCTGTCGCTGGCGGCGGCACCGCAGACGCCGACCATGCTCGTCTTCGACCTGGACCCCGGCGCGCCGGCCGGCATCGTCGAGTGCTGCGAGGTGGCGCTGGTGCTGCGGGGCCTGTTCAGGGCGCTCGGCCTCGAGAGCGTGGTCAAGACCTCGGGCTCGAAGGGCATGCAGCTCTACGTGCCGCTCAACGACCCGAAGGTCACCTACCGCCAGACCAAGCCGTTCGCGCGCCAGATCGCCGAACTGCTCGAGCAGCGCCTACCCGAGCTCGTCGTCTCGCGCATGACCAAGCGGTTGCGGAGCGGCAAGGTGCTGGTGGACTGGAGCCAGAACGACGACCACAAGACGACCGTCACCGTCTACTCGGTGCGGGCACGTGAGCAGCCCACGGTGTCGGCGCCGGTGAGCTGGGAGGAGGTGCAGGCCTGCCTGGACGCGCGCGACCCCGAGCAGCTCACCTTCACCACCGACGAGGTGCTCGCTCGCGTGGCCGCCGACGGCGACCCGTTCGCGATGCTGCTCTCCACGCGCCAACGGCTCCCGCGGGGGTAGCCCGCGCCTGCCGGTGGTCGCTACTAGCATTGCCCCCGATGGACCAGATCCAGCTCCGCAACCGCCTGCTCGTCGCCACCGGGATGTGGAAGGAGGCGACGGGAGAGCCGCTGCCCCGGATGGCTCCCGGCGATCCCGCCGACCAGATCCAGAGCTTCGAGCTGCGACTCGTCGAGCGGCTGTGGGAGACCGCCACGCCGGAGAACGCCCGGGAGATCGCTGACCGCACGTGGGACCTGGTCCACGACCGCACCGACGACGATCCGGTCAAGAAGCGGGTCGTCGAATGCCACGAGGCGCTGGCGCGGATGACCCGGCTCAATGACTGAGCCCGCCGACTTCGAGCCGCTGGAGGGGACCCGCCACCAGCGGCACTACACCCGCGACCAGGCGATGGCGGTGCGCGGCTGGGTGGCGCAGCGCGTCGGCTGGGTGCGCGACGCGCAGGCCCGGCTGGGGGCGCTGGGCCCGACGGCAGCCGAGGCGATCGAGGCCCTCGATGGCGACAGTGGCGGCGCCTACCCCGGCCGGGAGGTCGCCAGTGCGCTGGTGGAGATCAGCCGCGCCGTCGGCGAGCTCGACGCCGTGGAGATCGTCCTGCGCGACGTCGACCGGGGGCTCATCGACTTCCCGGCCATGCGCGATGGCGTGGAGGTCTACCTCTGCTGGCTGGTCGACAGCGAGGAGTCGATCGGCTTCTGGCACGAGCCCGAGGCCGGGTTCGCCGGCCGGCGCCCGCTCTAGGTTCCCGGCCGGCCCGCTCTAATCGCCGGCGGGCTGCACGACCGGCGGCGCCTCCTCCGGTTGGGCCTGGATGTTCTGCGGCAGGCCGGCCGCGCCGTAGGCCTCGTCCTGGTCGAGGGTCTCGCGGTCCAGCAGCGCGGCGACGAGTGCGTCGAGGTTGGCGCGGTGGGAACTGAGCGGTGACCGTGGCCTCCTCGTGGGCTTGCTCGACGATCCGGCGCACCTCCTCGTCGACGAGCCGCTGGGTCTGCTCGGAGGTCTCTGACACGCCCGGCAGCAGCGGCCCCTGACCGTCGGCGGGCAGCACCGCGATCGGCCCGACGGCGGGGCTCATTCCCCAGCGCCCGACCATCGCGCGCGCAATCCGGGTGAGCTGCTGGATGTCTGACTCCGCGCCCGTGGTCAGGTCGCCGAACACGACCTCCTCAGCCACGCGGCCACCCAGCGCGACCTTGATCTGGGCCAGGAGGTGGCGCTCGTCGAAGTTGAAGCGATCGGCGTCGGGGGCCGAGAACGTCACCCCCAGCGCCATCCCGCGCGGGATGATCGACACCTTGCGCACCGGGTCGGCCCCTGGGGTGAGCATGCCCATGATGGCGTGGCCGGCCTCGTGGTAGGCGGTGCGGCGGCGGTCATCCTCGGTGAGCATCACCTTGCGCGCGGCGCCGAGGACGATCCGCTCCAGGGCGTCGGTGATGTCCTGGCGCGCCACCTTGGAGTGGTTGCGCTTGGCGGCCAGCAGCGCCGCCTCGTTGGCGACGTTGGCCAGGTCGGCGCCGACCATCCCCGGCGTCGACGCGGCGATGCCCCCGAGGTCGACGTCGGCGTCCAGCGGGACCGAGCGGGTGTGCACCTCGCAGGATCGCCTCGCGCCCGGCGCGATCGGGCGGCACCACGACCACGCGACGGTCGAAGCGCCCGGGGCGCAGCAGCGCGTGGTCGAGGATCTCCGGGCGGTTGGTGGCGCCCAGCACGATCACGCTCTCGCGCGGGCTGAAGCCGTCCATCTCGGTGAGGATCTGGTTGAGCGTCTGCTCGCGCTCGTCGTGGCCGCCGGACAGGTTGGGCCCGCCGGAGGAGCGCGAGCGGCCGATGGCGTCGAGCTCGTCGATGAAGATGATCGCCGGGCGCCGCCTCCTTGGCCTGATGGAAGAGATCACGCACGCGCGAGGCGCCGACCCCGACGATCATCTCGACGAACTCCGACGCGGACATCTGGAAGAACGGGCACCCCGGCCTCGCCGGCCACGGCGCGGGCCAGGAGCGTCTTGCCGGTCCCGGGAGGCCCGGAGAGGAGCACGCCGCGCGGGATGCGCGCGCCGAGCGCCAGGTACTTGTCGGGCGTCTTGAGGAAGTCGACGATCTCGGTCAGCTCCTCCTTGGCCTCGTCGATCCCGGCGACGTCCTCGAAGGTGATGTGCTGGTCGGAGGCCTCGACGCGCCGCGCCCGCGAGCGGCCGAAGGACATCAGGCCCCCGGCCCCGCCGCCCGCGCCGGCCGAGCGCCGGGCGATGAACACGAACAGCGCGCACCAGCAGCAGCGTCGGCCCGAAGCCGAAGATGAGGCTCTCGAGCACCGATGGGCCCTTGTCGGTGGGTTGGGCGTTGATCGTCACGCCGTTGGCGCGCAGCGACTTGAACAGCGCCGCGTTGTCTCCGAACGACGGGATCTGGGTGGTGAAGCTCGTCGGACTTGGAGGTGTCGCCCGCCGGGTAGGTGATCGCCTTTTTGAACGTTCCCGAGATCGAATCGCCGGTCGACGAGATCGTGGCGACGTTGTTGGTCTGGACCTGGTCCAGGAACTGCGGGCTGTAGGGGATCTGGGTCGGCGCGTTGGGCGAGAGCGCCTGGGAGGAGACCCACAGGTTGATCGCCAGCAGGAACACGACGATCCCGGCGACGATCCACCACCGCGACCGCGAGGGCGACGGCGGGCGCTGCTGTCCGCCGGCTCCGCGCCCGTCGGGGGCGGGGGTGACACGCCAGCCCTGCTGGCCGGGCGCGGGGGGCTGGGCGCGGCCGCGCTGCTGGGTGGGTCGTCGGGCGGGCTGTTCGGCCATCACCGAGATTGTGGCAAGGCTTGATAAGGGTCTCGCTAGGGCCCGGGCGTCGTACCAGCGACGGATGGTCGCCTCGCGCGTACGCGCGCGAGATCAGTATGCGTCCAGCAGCGAGCGGAACATGTCGGCGCCGTGCACGGCCGCGCCGAGGTGGCTCGCCTGGTCGGCCAGCCAGCGGTCCGAGGTGACCACGCGCACGAGACCCGGGTTGGGCTCGAGGCGCATCCGGCGGACGATCTCGTCGTCGGCGGCGTCACGCCGTGGCCTGGGCGCGTTGGCCACCTCGATCACCGTGGAGCGGATCGGCGGCGAGGGCTTGCGCTCGAAGACGACCACGACGTCCTCGCCCTCTGCGGCGGCCCACCGCTCGAGCAGGTCGACGAGGTGCAGCATGGCGGCGTCGCGGTCGCGCCACCAGCCGTCGGGCCGCGTTCCGATGACGTTCATCCCGTCGATGTACCAGCGCATGCTCTCGTGACCTGATTGCGCCCGACCGCCGCCCGCTCACGTCAGCCGTCGTCGGCTGCGGGACGGCGACGGTCGCGCTTGCGATCGGCCTGCCGGCGCTTGGACTCCAGCCGCTGCGTCACCGAGCTGCGCGTCGGCCGCGTGGGGCGTCGGGTGCGCCGCGGCGCGAGCGCCCCGGCCAGGCGGTGGGCCAGGCGCTGGAGGGCCAGCTCGCGGTTGCGTGCCTGGCTGCGCTCATCCTGGGCCACCGCGACGACGCGCGAGCCCAGGCGGGAGATGATCCGCTTCTTCTGCTCCTCTGACAGAGCCTCGGAGGCGGCCACGTCGAACGATCGCCTCGATCCGGGAGGCGGTCGTGTTGGCGTGCTGGCCTCCCGGGCCCGACGAGCGCGACGCGCGGATGGTGATCTCGCGCAGGGGGATGGCGGTGCCGGGGCGCACGGGGAGGGGATCGTCCATGGTGGTCAGATGATGACCTGTGTTCAGGTGGTAAAGCGTGGGCTGGCGTTTTTGGTCGGTCTCCGTGCTACCTTGCCCGCCGACAAGGCCGAATCGGCTGAAAGTCGGTCGGTAAATACGCAGGTGCAGGCCCTGGGGGAAGCAACACCTCCGCGGTAGCAGCACTTCAAGCTACGGAGGGAACTCCCATGCCTAGCGGAACGGTCAAGTGGTTCAGCGACGAGAAGGGCTTTGGCTTCATCACGCCCGATGAGGGCAGCCGTGACCTCTTCGTCCACCACACGAGCATCCAGGCCGACGGCTATCGGTCTCTCGCGGAGGGCGCCAAGGTGTCCTACGAGGAGGAGGCCGGTCCCAAGGGACCCAAGGCCATCAACGTCCAGAAGATCTAGTCACCGGCGCGGGCGCGGCTGCCCTCGCGCCTCGTCGCTGACCTCGCTCACGTCGCCGGCCTCACTGACGTCGCAGACGTGCCACCCCAGCCCGGGCGGTCCATGGCCGACTGGGTGACGATCTCCTCGCTGGCGACCGCCGGGGGCACGCTTGTGCTGGCGGTCGCCACGTTCAGCTCGGTCAAGTCCGCCAACCGTTCGGCGCGTATCGCCGAGCAGTCGCTAATGGTGGGACTGCGTCCGGTGCTCGTCCCGTCGCGGGAGGAGGACCCGATCGAGCGGCTCCGCTTCGGAGACGGCCAGATCGTGCAGGTCCCCGGGCACGGGGGCGCTGCCGACGTCCACGACGACCAGATCTACCTGGCGCTCGGCCTGCGCAACGGGGGCAACGGTCTCGCCGTTGTGCACGGATGGCAGGCGCGTATGCGTCAGCCCCCGGCCAATCCGGGCGCCGGCCGCGTCACAGAGGCGCCCGATCCCGAGACGTTCCGCGAGCAGCAGCTCGACATCTTCGTCCCCGCCGGCGACAGCGGCTTCTGGCAGGGCGCGATGCGCGATCCGTCCATGCCGGGCTATCACGAGGTGCTCGAGGCGCTGCAGCGCGACGACGGCGCGATCGAGATCGACCTCCTCTACGGCGACCACGAGGGGGGCCAGCGCACGATCGTGCGGTTCGTGGTCGCCCCGTGGCCCACCGATGACGACCGGCCCCCGGTCGACGACGCCATGCGGGCGATCGCGATCAGGTACTGGACGGTCGACGGGCACGACCCCCGGCAGCGGGGCTAGTCGTCGGGATCGTCGGGATCGTCGGGATCGTCGTCGTCCTCGTCCTCGTCCTCGTCGGGGTCGTCCCAGTCCGGTGTGGCCCCCGGAACGCCGGCATCGGCGCGCTTGCGCTGCCAGTCGTCGCGGACGTCGGCGATGCGTTCCCCGAGCCGCGTGTTCTCGCCCGCGAGCCTGTCGGCCCGCTCCTCCAGTTCGTCGGCCAGCTTGCCGTACTGCTCTCGTTCGCTCATGGGGGAAGCTCACCACTGGGGTCATGCCGCAAACCAAAGGTTGGCGCCAGGGCCCGACCGCCTAGGTGGCTAGACTTGGCCTCCTGAGAGGAAGGGACTGACGCAGGTGACGCGCACACGACCGCTGGGGGCACGATGACCAAGGAGGTCGAGGAACTCGAACGCGTCATCATTCGGTTCGCCGGGGACTCGGGTGATGGGATGCAGCTGACCGGCAGCCGCTTCACCGACGCGACCGCCGTCGTGGGCAACGACCTGGCCACGCTGCCGAGCTTCCCCGCCGAGATCCGGGCGCCCGCGGGCACCACGGCCGGCGTGTCGGCCTTCCAGATCCACTTCGCCTCGCGCGACATCCTCACGCCGGGCGATCACCCCAACGTCCTGGTGGCGATGAACCCGGCGGCGCTGAAGGCCAATCAGGCGGAGCTACCCCGGGGCGCCACGATCATCGTCAACGAGGATGCGTTCACCAAGCGCAACCTGGAGAAGGCGGGCTATGGGGAGGCAAATCCGCTGGAGGATGGGTCGCTGAGCGAGTTCCGCGTTCATCGCCTCCCGATGAGCACGCTGACGACGCGTGCGGTGGAGGGGATGGAGGGCGTCACCACCCGCGACGCCGGACGCGCCAAGAACCTGTTCGCGCTCGGCGTCGTCTCCTGGCTGTACGGGCGCCCCACCGACGTCACCACGCGGTGGGTGGAGAAGAAGTTCGCCCGCAACCCCGCCGTCGCGCAGGCCAATCTCGCTGCCTTCAACGCCGGCTGGTCGTTCGGTGAGACCACCGAGCTGCTCGACGTCCAGTACCACGTCGCGGCCGCCACCGACGTGCCGCCCGGCACGTATCGCAACGTCAACGGCACCACCGCGCTGTCGCTGGGGCTGATCGCGGCCAGCGTGCGTTCAAAGCTTCCGCTGGTGCTGGCCAGCTATCCGATCACGCCCGCCTCCGAGCTTCTGCACGAGCTCTCGCGTCACGCCAACATCGGGATCTCCACGATCCAGGCCGAGGATGAGATCGCCGCTGCCGGCATGGCGCTGGGCGCGTCCTTCGGCGGTCGGCTGGGGGTCACCGCGACCAGCGGCCCAGGCATGGACCTCAAGGCGGAGACGATCGGCCTGGCGGTGATGCTCGAGCTCCCGCTGATCATCGTCGACGTCCAGCGCGCCGGCCCGTCGACGGGCATGCCGACCAAGACCGAGCAGTCAGACCTGCTGATGGCGCTGTACGGCCGCCACGGCGAGTCGCCGCTGCCGGTGATCGCGCCGACCACGGCCGGCGGTTGCTTTGACGCCGCGTTTGAGGCGGCGCGCATCGCGATCCGCTACCGGACGCCGGTGATCCTGCTCTCTGACACGTTCCTGGCCTCCTCCTCGGAGCCGTGGCTGGTGCCCGACGTGGCCTCGCTGCCTGAGATCGACCCCGCAGTTCGCCAGCGCGCCCTCAAACGGCCATCCCTTCGAGCCCTACAGCCGCGACGACCACATGGCGCGGCCCTGGGCGATTCCCGGTACTCCGGGGCTTCAGCACCGCATCGGCGGCCTGGAGAAGGCGGACATCACCGGCAACATCTCCTACGACGGCGCCAACCACGAGCGCATGACCGAGCTGCGGGCGGCCAAGGTGGCCGCGATCGCCGACGAGGTCCCGCCGCTGGTGGTCGATTCCGAGCCCGGCGCCGAGCTGCTCGTGCTCGGCTGGGGCTCGACCGAGGGCTCGATCCGCGCCGGCGTGCGCCGGGCCCGGGAGGCCGGGCATAAGGTGGCCACTGCCCAGTTGCGCCACCTCAATCCGTTGCCCTCCAACACGGGTGACGTGCTGCGCTCGTTCGAACGCGTGCTCGTGCCCGAGCTCAACTCCGGCCATCTGGCGATGCTGCTGCGCAGCCGCTTCCTGGTCGACGTCGAGTCCTACACCAAGATCCAGGGGCAGCCGCTGTTTGCCTCCGAGATGGAAGAGGAGATCGCCAACCGCCAATGAGCGCCACGCTGACCAAGGCCGACTTCCAGTCAGACCAGGAGACCCGTTGGTGCCCGGGCTGCGGGGACTACGCCGTGCTCTCGGCGGTCCAGCAGTTCATGCCCGAGCTGGGCATCCCGCCCGAGCGGATCGTGTTCATCACCGGTATCGGCTGCGCGGGCCGCTTTGCCTACTACATGAACACGTACGGCATGCACGGCATCCACGGCCGCGCGCCGGCGCTGGCCACGGGCCTGGCGACCTCGCGCGACGACCTCTCGATCTGGGTGGTCTCGGGCGACGGCGACGCGCTGTCGATCGGCGGCAACCACCTCATCCATGCGCTGCGCCGCAACGTGCCGGTCAAGGTCCTGCTCTTCAACAACCAGATCTACGGCCTGACCAAGGGCCAGGCCTCGCCGACCTCCGAGCTGGGCAAGATCACGAAGTCGACACCGTTCGGCGTCGCCGACCACCCGTTCAACCCGGTGGCCCTGGCGCTCGGGGCCGAGGCCTCCTTCGTCGCGCGGACGATCGACCGCGACCGCCATCACCTCACCGAGGTGCTGCGCGCCGCCGCCACCCACGAGGGCGCGGCGCTGGTCGAGATCTACCAGAACTGCCCGGTGTTCAACGACGGCGCGTTCGCGGCGCTGACCGACAAGGAGACCAAGGACGCCAACCAGATCCGTCTGGAGGCCGGGCAGCCGATCCGGTTCGGCGCCGAGGACGAGCGTGGCGTCATCCGGGGTCCCGACGGGTGCCTGACGGTCGTCGACGTCGCCGACGTCGACGAGGCCGAGTTGCTCGTTCACGATCCGGCGCGCGCGGACGCCGGCCAGGCGTTCTCGCTGGCCAAGCTCGCCGAGACGCCGACGGGGCCGACGCCGATCGGGATCTTCCGCGACGTCGACCGGCCCGTGTTCCGCCGCGGCGCCACCGAGCCCGCGACCGAGGAGCAGCTCTCGGATCTGCTGTTCGCGCGGCGAAACGTGGACCGTGGCCTGAGCCAGGTACCGCCGCACGTCGAGTTGCTGTGGTGGGAGGGTTGCCCGTCGACCGAGCGGGCGCTCACCGAGTTGCGCGCCACGCTGGCCGAGCTGGGCCTGCCCGACGGATGTCGCCATGCGCGAGATCCGCACCGACGCGGAGGCCGAGACGGCCAGCTTCACCGGCTCGCCGACGATCCTCATCGACGGTGTGGAGCTGATGGCTAGCGCTGGGCAGGGGCGCCGGCGACGAACCGGCGGGACTGAACTGCCGTGTCTATGTGCGCCGCGACGGGCGCGTGTCGCCGACGCCCGATCCACAGGATCTGCGCGACGCGCTGACGCGCGACCTACGAGCGAGAGGATTTGAGAGGCCATGAGCGTTGACATCGGCGAGAAGGCGCCGGAGTACACGTTGCCCGATACAGCAGGGAATGGATGGTCGCTGACCGGCGACGGGACGGCGCCCACCGTGGTCGTCTTCACCTGCAACCACTGCCCCTATGCGCTGGCCTGGCACGACCGCATCGCCGATGCCGCGCGCGACTACGCCGACAGCGGCGTGCGCTTCCTGGCCGATCAACGCCAACGACGGCGAGCGCTATCCCCGGGACTCCTACGAGGCCATGCAGACCCGCGTCGCCCGCGAGGATTGGCCGATGCCCTATCTGCACGACCCCACCCAGCGCGTCGCGCGCGAATACGGGGCCAAGACGACCCCCGACGTGTTCGTGCTCGACGCCGAGGGGAAGCTGCGCTACCGCGGGGCGCCGGACGCCGCCTACGACGACCCGGACCAGCGCGCGACGTGGCTGCGCGAGGCGCTGGACGCCGTGCTGTTGGGGCGGGAGCCCGAGCGCACGGAGACCACGCCGGTGGGGTGCTCGATCAAGTGGAAGCAGTAGGCGCGCCGCGATATCGCCGCGACGCGGGCGGGCGCTCAGCCGACGTCGACGTAGCCGCCGTCAGGCTCGAGCGGCAGCCCCGCCTCGTCCCACGCCAGCATCCCGCCGGCCATGTTGTGCGCGTCAAAGCCGGCCTCGGAGAAGGCCTGGGTCGCCATCGCCGAACGCGCGCCGCTGCGGCAGTAGAAGACCACGGGCCGGCCCTGGTCGATCGTGTGCGCCTCGGCGCTCAGATCGCTGAGCACGATCAGGCGATCGCCGGCGATCCGGCCGGCCTCGTGCTCGTGGTGCTCGCGCACGTCGATGAGCTGGATCTCGCCGCCGGCTTGGAGCTCGGAGACCTCTTGCGGGGTGTAGTCATCGCCCATGTTTCTGCAGATTAGCCTGCGGGGTAGGGGACCCGTCATCCACAGCGAATCTCCTCCGTGAGGAGGGTGCAAAGGATGGTGTGACAGACATCTTGCAGGTCGTGTAGGCTGCCCAGCCGATAAGCACCCAGCCGAATCGTCGAGGCCGTTACCGAGACGATCGGGGAACCCGCTGGGACCCATCCGGGTCCCTGGGGCGAATCGCCGGAAGTCCGGCGTAGCGCAACTCTTTCAGCGCGAGCCCGTCAGCTAACCCCGTAGGCATCCGAAAGAGAAGGGTTACTTTTGTTCCGAGTCCGCGTTCGCGCCGTTCCCCGTCTTGTGGGGCTTCTGGCGCTCACTGCCGTCCTACTTCCAGCTCTCCCGCTCAGGCCGCGTCAAAACAACGCCTGGGGAGCCGGACCCTCCGTCAGGGGATGAGCGGCACCGATGTGCGGACCCTCCAGGCCGACCTCACCAAGGCCGGCTTCAAGACTCCGGCGGTCGGGATGTTCGGCCCGATGACCGCGCGCAACGTCTCCAGGTTTGAGCGCAAGTACCACATGGCCGTCAACGGCGTGGTCAACTCCGCCTTCGTGCGCAAGCTGCAGCTGGTGCTCACCGACCCCAGCAACGCCGACAGCACGCCCGGCAGCGGCGGCACCTCGCTGGGCCAGGGCGGCCCGGCCGGCGGCAAGAAACACGCCAAGCAGGCCGCCTCCGCCGATGACCCCACCAGCGTCATCTCCGACAACCCGGTGCTCGCCCCCGTCACCCAGGACGGCGGCTCGCAGCACCTGGGCGAGCGCACGCTGCACCAGGGCATGTAGGGCCACGACGTCCGCGTGCTCCAGGGCTACCTCACCCTCGCCGGCTTCCCGACCGAGGTCGACGGCGACTTCGGCCCCGGCACGAAGGCCAACGTGGTCAAGTTCGAGCAGGCCAACGGCCTCGCCGACAACGGCGTCGTCACCTACGCCCAGTCCCAGTCCCTGCGCCAGGTCGTCGCCAAGGCGATGACCGTCCGCCGGCCCCGTCTCGCAAGGCCACGCTGAACTCCGACGGCACGGTGACTCCGCCCGCCGGCGCGCCGCAGGCCGTCGTGGAGGCGATCAACGCCGCCAACTCGATCATCGACAAGCCCTACCGCTTCGCCGGCGGCCACGGCAAGTGGAACGACTCGGCCTATGACTGCTCGGGCGCGGTCAGCTTCGCGCTGCACGGCGCCGGCCTGCTCTCGGCTCCCGAGGACTCGACCCAGCTCGAGTCCTACGGCAGCGCCGGCCCGGGCCAGTGGATGACGATCTACGCCGACTCGGCGCACACCTTCATCGTGATCGCCGGGCTGGCGTTCGACACCGCCCACTGGGGCCCGACGACGCCGGGCGGCACCGGCCCGCGCTGGCTGACCGCCGCCAACGTCCTCGCCAACCTGCAGGACGGCGGGCACTACATCGTCCGGCACCCGTCCGGGCTGTAGGCCGCGTCGCCCTGACGGCGGCGCCGCGCGGTCGGCCGCGTCGCCCCGTGCGGCCGCGCCGCGCGGCCAACGTGGCGGGTGATCTAGCATCCACGGGGCACATGTCCGCGCTGTCTGAGCTGTACACGATCCCGCAGGAGCACCTCGACTTCCGCGACACGATCCGGGAGATCGCGCAGGAGCGGATCGCGCCGCGGGCGGCCCAGATCGACGAGGAGGCGGCGTACCCGCACGATCTGCGCAAGCTGCTGGCCGAGCAGGACATCCTGGGCCTGCCGTTCGAGGTCGAGCACGGCGGCACCGGCACCGGCACGCTGATGCTCAACATGGCGGTCGAGGAGATCGCCAAGGCGTGCGCGTCGACCGCGCTGATCCTGATGATCCAGGAGCTCGGCACGCTGCCGATCAAGCTGTTCGGGTCCGAGGAGCTCAAGGACCGCTTCCTGCCGCGGTGCGCCAGCGGGGAATGGTCTCCCGCGTTCGCGCTTGTCCGAACCCGAGGCCGGCTCCGATCCCGGCGGCATGATCACCCGCGCCGTCCAGGACGGCGACGAGTGGGTGATCGACGGAACCAAGAACTGGATCACCAACCTCGGCGTCGCCGACTTCTACGTCGTGTTTCGCGGTGACCGACCGCGAGGCGGGCCACTCCCACGGCATCACCGCGTTCGTGGTCGAGGCCGACCGCCCCGGCTTCAGCGTCGGCAAGCTCGAGCACAAGCTGGGGATCCGGGGCTCGCCGACCGGCCAGCCGATCTTCGACGGCGTCCGCGTGCCGGAGGAGAACGTCATCGGCGACGTCAACGAGGGCTTCAAGGTGGCGATGGGCACGCTGGACCGCTCGCGCCTCGGGGTGGCCGCCCAGGCGCTGGGGATCGCCCAGGGCGCGACCGACTACGCCGCCGCCTACGCCCGCGAGCGCAGGCAGTTCGGCAAGCCGATCAACGCCTTCCAGGCGATCCAGTTCAAGCTCGCCGACATGGAGACCCAGTGCGCCGCCGGGCGCGAACTGCTCTACCAGGCGTGCGCCAAGATCGATCGGGGCGACGCGGACATCGGCAAGTACTCGGCGATGGCCAAGCTGTTCTGCTCCGACGTGGCGATGAAGGTGACCGTCGAGGCCGTGCAGGTGCTCGGCGGGTACGGCTACGTCAAGGAGTACCCGGTGGAGCGGATGATGCGCGACGCGAAGATCACCCAGATCTACGAGGGCACCAACGAGATCCAGCGCCTCGTGATCGCCCGGACGCTGAGGTAGCGCGATGCCCACCCCGCCCGCCCCGCGGACCCCGTCCAGCCAGCCGCCGACACTGCGTCGCGTTCTGCTGACCGCCGTCGCGGCGCTGACGATCGGCCTGGGCGCGGTGAGCGTCGTCACCGGCTTCAGCGACTCGCCGCCTGTCCGGCTGCTCCAGGGCATCGCCATCTTCGGCGCCGGGGCGGCGATCATCGGCGGCGTCGTGGTGCTGACCATGACCCGTATGGCCGACTGGCGCGAGCCGGCGTCCGAGGAGGAGTTCGAGGCCATCGTGCAGCGCGCCGAGGAGCTGGCCGCGCTGGGCTATGACGGGACGCCGCCCGACAGCTCGTACGGCGGCGGGGACGGGTACGGCGACGACGACGAGTATGAGCTCTCAAACGACGAGGACTTCAAGGCGCTCGTGCGCTCCGCGCTCGACGAGCTGCCGCTGGAGTTTCACCGCGCGCTCGAGCACGTCGCCATCGTGGTCTCCGACGGCGGCCGAGCCCGCCGCGCCTACGGGCTCTACCAGGGCGACACCGTGGCCCGCGACTACTTCCACGACCGGATCGTCATCTTCCGCGACACCCTGATGCGCGACTTCGGCCACGACCCGGAGCTGCTCAAGGCGCAGGTCAGGCGGACCGTACGTCACGAGCTCGCCCACCACCTCGGCTGGGGCGAGACGGGCGTCCGGGGCCTCGGCCTCTGACACCGCGTACCGACCAAGGAGACACCCCCATGCCCGAAGCAGTGATCGTCGACGCCATCCGCACGCCCATCGGACGTGCCGGCAAGGGGTCGCTCAAGGCGGTGCGCGCCGACGAGCTGGCCGCGCTGCCGATCCGGACGCTCATCGAGCGCAACCCCGACGTCGATTTCGCCCAGACCAACGACGTGCTGATGGGCGCCGCCTCCGGGGTGGGCGAGCAGGGCTACAACGTCGGGCGCAACGCCGCCCTGCTGGCCGGGCTCGACCACCACGTTCCCGGCTGCACCGTCAACCGCTTCTGCGCCTCCTCGCTGATGACCATCCGGATGGCGTCGCACGCAATCCGCGCCGGCGAGGGCGACCAGTACATCGCCGCCGGGGTCGAGGCGGTGTCGCGCGCCGGGCTCGGCGCGGGGATGATGGAGGAGACCAAGAACCCCAAGCTCAACGGCTCCGAGGGCTCGCTCTACGACGTCTACATCCCGATGGGGATGACGGCCGAGAACGTCGCCGAGCGCTGCAAGGTCACCCGCGAGCAGCAGGACGAGTGGGCCGTGATCTCCCAGAACCGCGCCGTCGAGGCGCGCGAGTCCGGCCACTTCGACGTCGAGATCGTCCCGGTGACCGTGCCCGCGCACACCGAGACCGACGCCGAGGGCAACGAGGTGGAGGTGCCCGAGACGGTCGTGTCCCGCGACGACGGTCCTCGCCCGGGGACCACGATGGAGGTCCTGGGCAAGCTCAAGCCGGCGTTCAGGCCCGACGGCACCGTGACGGCGGGCAACGCCTGCCCGCTGAACGACGGCGCCGCGGCCGTGCTCGTCATGTCCGACGAGAAGGCCGAGCAGATCGGGGTGAAGCCGCTGGCGCGGATCGTCGCCTCCACCGTCGCCGCGATCCGGCCGGAGATCATGGGCCTGGGGCCGATCCCGGCGATCCAGGCGCTGCTCAAGCAGACCGGCATGACCATGGACGAGATCGACATCGTCGAGATCAACGAGGCCTTCGCCGCCCAGATCGTGCCCTGCAAGGACGAGCTGGGGATCCCCGACGAGAAGCTCAACCCGTTCGGCGGCGCGATCGCGCTCGGCCACCCGTTCGGGATGACCGGCGCGCGGATCATGACCACGCTGATCAACGGCCTGCGCACCGTCAACGGCCGCTACGGCATCGAGTCGATGTGCGTCGCCGGCGGGATGGGCCAGGCGATGCTCATCGAGTTGCTGTAGCGCTCGGGGCGGGCGGTGCGGTCGTCCGGTCGGCGTTTTGGCGAGGTATCGGCGAACGTCAACTGCGGCTATCGAGGAGATAGCTGGGTTGCCGCGGCGGCCCGCGTGCGCGATTTTTCCAACATATCCATAAAAAGTGAGCACGCCGGTTCGCCCCGGCCGCCCGTCCCCGCACTCGATAGCCGAAGTTGACGTTCGCCCGTGTTGCCGGCGCCGGCCGGGCGCCGCGCCCTAGCGGACCGTGAGCTTGCGGGTCGCGCTGCCCGGCGCGTACCCCGACCCCTGCGAGGGGTCGTAATTGATCACGTAGGTGTGCTTGCCCTTGATGTCACGGCCGGAGATCGTGAACGCGCCGTTCTTGGTCCGGACGATCTTGGGGTCGGCGATCTGCTCCACGTCGATCTTGGAGGTGAGCTCGCGGTCCAGGACCACCGTGGACCACCCGTTGGGGCCCTTGTTGCGCGCGACGGCGGGGCCGACGAATCCGGAGATCGTCACGACGCCCTTCCTCACCGTCGCCGTGGTGATCTTCACCGTCGAGATCCCCGGGCCGATGAGCACCTGGGCCGAGCTGGCCGGGGTCGTCTGGCCCTGGGCGTCGCGCGCGGTGACGATGCAGGCGACGTCGAAGCCGATGGCCGACGCCGGAACCTTCAGCGTCTGCTCGGCTACCGATCGTCGAGCCGCCGGAGATCGCCCAGGTATAGGAGAAGGAGACCGCATCGGGTGACCACGTGCCCTTGTTGCACGTGAGCGTCTGGCCAGGTTGGGCCTGCCGCTGATCGTCGGCAGCTTGCCGGCCACGGGCGCGCCCGTCGCCACCGCCACCACGAGTCCGCTGAGCGCAGCTGCCAGCGCCAGCCCCTTGACGATTGCCCCTCTCATGCTTGGCGCGGGAGCGTAGCCGGATGGGGCGCCGGGCGCCGTGCGCAGTGCTGTTGCGCGTCAGCGCGGCGGCATTCGCAGCGCGCCGTCGAGCCGGATGACTTCTCCGTTGAGCATCTGGTTCTCGACGATGTGCGCGGCCAGCGCCGCGTACTCGGACGGCTGTCCCAGTCGCGACGGGAACGGCACCGCCTCGCCGAGCGCCCGCTGGGTCGCCTCGGAGAGCTCGCCCAGCAACGGGGTCTCGAAGGTGCCCGGCGCGATCGTGCACACCCGCACGCCGCCCACCGCGAGGTCGCGCGCCGCCGGCAGCGTCATCCCCACGATCCCGCCCTTGGAGGCCGAGTAGGCGATCTGCCCTATCTGCCCGTCAAACGCGGCGATCGACGCGGTGTTGACGCAGACGCCGCGCTCGCCGGACTCGAGCGGGTCGTTGCCGAGCATCGCCGCCGCCGCCAGGCGCAGCACGTTGAAGGTCCCGATGAGGTTGATCGCGATGACGCGCTCGAACGGCTCCAGGGCATGCGCACCGCGGCGCCCGGCGACCCGCTCGCCGTGGCCGATGCCCGCGCAGCAGATGCAGATCCGCAGCCCGTCATTCGGAACCTGCGCGGCCGCCTGTGACACCGCGCGCTCGACCGTCTCGGGCTGAGTGACGTCGGTGTGGACAAACGCGGCCCGCTCCCCGAGTTCGGCGGCCAGCGCCTCTCCGCGCTCGGCGTTGAGGTCGGCGATCGTCACGTGCGCGCCGGCGCCGTGGAGGTGGCGTGCCGTCGCCTCGCCCAGCCCCGAGGCGCCGCCCGCAACCAGCGCGGCGCTGCCATCAATTCTCATGCGGGCGAACCCTACTGAGACTCGGAGAGGGCGGGGCGAGCCATGGTCACCGCGAACAGGTCCTCGTCGTCGGTGAACCAGCGTTCGAGCTCAAGGCCCGCCGCCTCGAGGTCGGCCTCGACGTGGGCGCGCGTGAACTTCGCGCTGATCTCCGTGCGCAGCTCCTCGCCGGCGGCGAACTCGACACGGAGGTCGAGGTCGGCGATGTAGGCCGTCTGCGCACGGGTGGCCCGCAGCCGCATCTCCACCCACTCGTTGCGCCGGTCATAGAAGGCGATGTGCTCGAAGCTCTCGGGCTGGAAGTCGGCGTCGAGCTCGCGGTTGAGAACGTAGAGGAGGTTGCGGTTGAACTCGGCGGTGATGCCGGCCGCGTCGTTGTAGGCAGCCTCGATGATGCGCGGGTCCTTGACCAGGTCGGTGCCGAGCAGCAGCCGGTCAGTTCGGGCTCAAGAGCGTGGCGATCTTGCTCAGCACGTTGCGGCGCGTACCGGGAGGGAAGTTGCCGATGGTGCCGCCCAGCAGGGCGACGAGCCTCGGCGCGCCCTCGCGGGCGGGGACGTGCTCGAGGTGGCGTTCGAAGTCGCCGACCACGCCGTAGACCTGGAGGCCCTCGTAGTCGTCGGTGAGCGTACGCGCGGCGTCCTCGACCACGGTCTGGGAGACATCGAGCGGGATGTAGCGGCGCAGGGTGCCGGCGTCGCGCATGGCGTCGAGCAGCACGCGGGCCTTGTCCGAGGCGCCCGCTCCGAGCTCCACCAGCTCCCCGGCGTCCGGTCGACGACACGATCGTGCCCGCGTTCTCGCGCAGGATGGCCAGCTCCGTGCGGGTGGGGTAGTACTCGGGCTGCTCGGTGATCTGCTCGAACAGCTCCGATCCGCGCGCGTCGTAGAGAGTGCTTGGCCGACAGCTCCTTGAACGGCTTGGTGAGGCCGTCGAGCACGTCGTTGGCCAGCGAACGTTCGTCGTCCTCCGAGAGCCACGAGTCGACGTGGACGAGGGGTTGCGGAGAGCGGCTCCATGTCAGAGGTCCTTTGCGATTCGCAGGCCAGAGAAGATCTGCCGCCGCTGGGGGAAGTCCCAGTTGCGGAACGTCGGGGTGGCGACGCGGGGCCGGGTGGCCCACGCGCCGCCGCGCAGCACCTTGTACTGGTCTCCGAAGAACACCTCGGAGTACTCGCGGTAGGGGAACGGCGTCAAAGCCCGTCATAGCCGGTGAAGTTGCTCGACGTCCACTCCCAGACGTCGCCGATCATGCCCAGCACGCCGGAGGGGGAGGCGCCGGCGGGCAGCGAGCCGGCCGGGACGGTGCCGCCGGCGCGGTGGTCGACGTTGGCGTGAAGGCCGGGGACGAGTGGGTCGTCGCCCCACGGATACATGACGGGAGGTCTGCTGCTCCTGGTCCCAGGTCGCCGCCTTCTCCCACTCGATCTCGGTGGGCAGGCGGCCGGCGTGCGCTCGGGCGAAGGCGTCGGCCTCGAACCAGGAGATGTGGACGACCGGACGATCCGGATGCAGTGGCTCGAGCCCGGACAGGCGCCACTCGGACCGCAGGTCGGCCGTCCAGCACTGTGGTCGGGTGATGTCGTAGTCCTCCTTCCACGACCATCCTTCGTCGGACCACCATTCACGCCGCTCGTACCCACCCCCTTCCACGAACGTCAGGTACGTGGCGTTGGTGATCGGCGTGCGGCCGATCAGGTACCCGCGGACGTCGGTGCGGTGACGGGGGCGCTCGTTGTCGTAGGCGAAGCCGGCTGCGCCGGCGCCGATGGGGCACTCGCCGCGCCGGGATCTCGACCAGCTCCAGCCCGGTGAACCGCGTGCGCGCCGCCGTTGCCGCTGGCCGCCGCCGCGCCGAGCGGAGGCGAACGACCCGAGACCCTCCAGCTGGGCCAGCTGGATCGTCTGCAGCATCGTCTCGTTGTGCTGCTGCTCGTGGCGCAGGATGAGCTCGGCGATGACGCCGTCGCCGACGCCCTGGCGCTCGATCACGTCCAACGCGCGCTCGCGGACCTCCAGCGAGGTACTCGCGGGCCTCGGGCGGTCGCAGGAACGGCAGCTCGCCGCGGCCGGCCCGCGGGGTCTCGAAGGCGTCGTAGACATCGGCCAGCTCCTCGCGCAGCAGCGGCTCGCCGCCGAAGCGATGCACGATCCAGAGGTCCTCGAAGGCGGCGATGTGCCCGAGGTCCCAGACCAGCGGGCTCATCAGCGTCGAGTGGACCTGCTCGAGCTGCTCGTCGGAGAACGGAGCGACCAGCTCGAGCGTCCGCTCGCGGGCCTCCTGCAGACCCTCGATCACTGTCTGGGCGTCGCCAACCGCGACGGCTGCCTGGAAGCCGTCCATCCCTTAATAGTGACAGCCCCAATTCCGGCCCAAACGTTAAGTCTCCGCGAGCGGCTCGCGGCGCCGCGTCGCCGGCGCTTGAGATCCGCCCAAACCGGTTAGGCTGCTTCGACGATGAACATCAAGGAGCTCGACCGCGGTGAGCTGGTGGCCGTCGCGGGAGGAATCCTGTTGGGGGTGTCCCTGTTCTTGAGCTGGTACTCGCTGGGCAACAGCAATGCCGTGCTGGCCGGATGCCGTGGTCCCAACACGACCTGCACGCGGCTGGGCGGCCCTCTCGGCGCTCCGCTTCGCGTTCCTGATCGCCGCCGCCGCGCCCCTGATCCTCTCCTGGATCATCGCGCCGCGGGCACGCGCTGTCCTGGCCGCGCGGCGAGCTCACGGCCGTCACCGCCATGGCGGCGCTGATCATGACCCTGTTCGTCGGGGTGATCGACCATCCCGGCTCCCCGCCGGGTGAGATCACCGTGTGCCATCGGCTGGTGGGTGGCGCTCGCCGCCTGCCTGCTCATCCTCACCGGCTCGGTGTGGCGCTCCAAGGAGAGCGGCGCCGGCCGCAAGCCCCCGGGAGTCCTATGAACACGCCGCCGAGCCAGAAGCCCGATCGCAACCTCGCGCTGGAGCTGGTGCGCGTCACCGAGGCCGCGGCGCTGGCCGCGGCGCGGATGGTCGGGCGCGGCGACAAGGAGGGCGCCGACCAGGCGGCCGTCGACGCGATGCGCCTCGTGCTCGACACCGTCTCGATGGACGGCGTCGTGGTCATCGGCGAGGGGGAGAAGGACGAGGCGCCGATGCTCTACAACGGCGAGCAGATCGGCGACGGCACGCCCCCCAAGGTCGACATCGCCGTCGACCCGCTGGAGGGCACGCGCCTGGCCGCGCTGGGAATGCCGAGCGCCCTGGCCGTGATCGCCCTGTCCGAGCGCGGCTCGATGTTCGACCCCGGCCCGTGCGTGTACATGGAGAAGATCGCCGGCGGCCCGGACATCGCCGACCTGCTCGACCTCGACCGGCCGCTGGCCGAGACGCTGGCGCTGGTCGCCGAGCGCCGCCACGCGACATCCGCGACGTGATGGTCGTGATGCTCGACCGCGAGCGCCACCACGACGCGATGCAGCAGGTCCGCGACGCGGGCGCCCGCGTGCGCCTGATCACCGACGGCGACGTCTCCGCCTCGCTGCTGGCGGTGAGCGAGAACTCGCCCGTCGACCTGCTGTGGGGGATCGGCGGCACCCCGGAGGGCGTCATCTCGGCGGCGGCGATCAAGTGCATCGGCGGCCAGCTCCTCGGCCGCCTGTGGCCGCGCAGCGACGAGGAGCGCACCGCGGCGGTCGCAGGCCGGCTACGACCTCGAGCAGGTGCTCACCTGCGACGACCTCGTCCAGGGCGAGAACGCGTTCTTCTCGGCGACCGGCGTCACCGACGGCGACGTGCTCCAGGGCGTCCGCTACCAGGGCGACCGCGGGCGCGACGACCGAGTCGCTGGTGATGCGCTCGCGCTCGGGCACCGTGCGCCGGATCCCCGCCCGCCACGATCGCGCCAAGATGCGCGCGATGGGCATCACGACCTACGGCTGAGCCGCGGCTCGCGGCTCAGGGCGAAGCGGGCGTGTGGTCCCGGGTGCGCTCGACGGCGGCGTCCCAGTCGGCCGGCGCCGGGCTGATCGGCGAACTGCCCGACCTTGGAGCGGGCCAGGTCCAGCTTGGCCAGCGAGCGCAGGAACGCGTGCGTGACCAGCACGTGGACCGCCGACTGGGTCATCTCGTAGACGGGCTCGGAGAAGCCGACGGCGATCGAGGGATAGAAGTTCGCCACCTCGACCTCGATCAGCAGATCCTGCGGCGAGGCCGTCCCGGCTCGCTCCCGCGGCGGCTCGCGGCGCACGTCGAGCGCCAGGAAGCCGCCATGCCGCGGCCGGCGCGGGCGACCAGCAGGCCGTCGCGGATCGGCCAGCGCACGGCGCCGTGGTCGTCCTCGATCGTGTACTCGGGCGCGTCGAAGCGCAGCAGCGTGAGCGGGCGGCCCAGCAGCACCACCGAGCGGCTGTCGCTCGTGTACTTGACCCGGATGAGGCCGAGCGTGACGCGCGAGAGGAACCGCCAGTAGGTGCGCGCCAGGTTCTCGAGGTTGGCGGGTGTCCAGATGCGCTCGAGGTCGGCGCGCGGTCATCGTCAGCACCGCCGACTGCACGGAGCGCACGCGCGCCGTCCCGCGCGATCACCGTCGACTTGCGCGGCGACACGATCACCGATTGCGCCGGGATGCCGGCGGCGGCGCCGCCGGCGGATCGCGGCCGCCGCGGAGACCGCGAAGGCCAGCAGGGCCAGGGGGGCGATCACGGCGCTGATTGTGCCCGTTTTGGGCAGGTGGCACGCTGTTGGCGCACTAAGGAGCGGTTACGCATCTGGCGCTGAGCGTGACAGGTGCTCAGCTGGCGAGGGCGTGCAGCGCGACCGTGGCGCCGGCTGGCCAGCGCGCCCTCGCCCATCGGGATCATCGCCAGCGCGTCGGCGCCGAGCAGCGAGGTGAGGATGTGCGACCCCTGGGCGCCGGTTGGCGTCAGCGCGCAGGACGCCGTCCTGGTCAGTCGAGCCGCACGCGGATCGTCTGCTCGCGGCGGGGGTTGCGCGCCACCTCCTCGCCCAGGACGGCGGTCGGGCCGGGGCGGCTCGGGGGTCGGCGCGCCCTGCAGCGCGGCCAGCGCGGGCGCGACGAACAGGCTGAAGGTCACGACCGCCGACACCGGGTTGCCGGGCAGGCCGAACACGAGCGGATGGCCCGTCGGCGGGGACGCCGAACCAGGTCGGCTTGCCGGGCTGCAGCGCCACGCTCCAGAACACCTCCTCGACGCCGAGGTGCGCCAGCGCCGGCTTGACGTGGTCGTGGGGGCCGACCGACACGCCGCCGGTGATGATCACCACGTCTGAGCTCCGTGAGCGCGGTGGCGATGCCCTGCGTCGTGGCGTCGCGGTCGTCGGGGAGCCGGCGGGCCCGGCCGGCGACGGCACCGGCCCGCTGGGCCAGGCCGGTGAGCATCGGTGCGTTGGAGTTGTGGATCTCGCCGGGCCCGAGCGGCTCGCCGGGCGCGCGGAGCTCGTCTCCGGTGCACAGCACGGCCACCCGCGGCCGGCGGGTGGCGATGACCGAGCCCGACGCCGGCGGCGGCCGCCGCGCCGAGCGCCACCGGACCCAGCCGCGTCCCGGCGGTGAGCACGATCGTGCCGCGCGCGCATGTCCTCGCCGGCGCCGCGGATGTGCTCGCCCGGAGGCGACGGCGGCATTGGTGTGGATCGACTCGCCGCCGTTGACGTCGACGTTCTCCTGGGGGATGACGGCGGTCGCCCCGGGCGGGATGGCCGCGCCGGTGGAGATGCGGATCGCCTCGCCGTCGGCCAGCTCGTGGCTGGACGGCGTGCCGGCGCGGGACTCGCCGACGATCTGCAGCGTGCGGCCGGCGTCGCCGGCGAGCACCGCGTAGCCGTCCATCGCCGAGCACGGGAACGGCGGCACGTCGCCGGCCGCCTCGCACGTCCTGGGCGAGCACGCGGCCGAGCGCGTCGTCGATCGCGACCGGCTCGGTGGCCAGCGGCGACGTCGCGTCGAGTACGCGCTGCGTGCGCTTCGGTTATGGAAATGAGCGATCTGGGCATCAGGACGGGTGGCAGAGGGCTCACCCTGGATCGGATTTCCAGCATATTGCGGTGAAGGCGCATGGAGTCGACAGGGGCGCGTGATAGAAGACGGCCGATGCCGCCCATGCCCCCACGGCGGCGGCGGGCACGGCCGGTTGCCGACGCTCCGATAGATGCGCTGCTTCCGCGGTCAGAGGATCTGGCCAAGGGGTGGCTGCTCGCGTTGCTGGAGCAGGCGCCGCTCGACGACGCCCCCGCTATCTTGGCCACGGACCTCACCCGGGACGGCCCCCGGGTGTGCGACGCGGTGCTGCGCGCGATCGCCGACGACGCCGATCTGCGCCGGCTCGAGCCCGGCGGGGTGCTGACGCCGCTCGCCGCCCGCGTGGGCGAGCTGGCCGGCGCCGCGGCGCCCGCGGCGGTCTCGCGCGCGGTCGACGCCCTCGTGGGCGTCATCTGGAGCCGCCGTGCGCGACGAGCTGCGCGGGGCCGACGCCGGATCTGGTGGCCGAGCTGACCGAGCGCCTGGCGCTGATCGGGGAGCTGGTCCGCACCGCGGCGCTGGAGCGGTCGGGGTCTGCGACCGGTGGCTTCGCCATCGCCGTCGCTATCGCCGCACCCGTGCCGCCGGTGGAGCCTGCCTCGCCGCCGGTGACGCCCCCGCCCCCGGTCGCGCAAGCGCCGCCGGCGGTGGAGCCCCCACCGCCGGTGGCGAGCACCCGGACACCGCCGCCGCCAGCGCCGCCAGCGCCGCCAGCGCCCGAGGAGCGCGCCTGGCCCGGGCTCTCTGACGCCCCCACGCTGGACCCGTCGCGTGCCCTGTGGGTCGGCGCCCTCGAGGACGAGATCGTCCGCTCCGCGGGCGCGCCGCTGTCGCTGCTGCTGGCCGAGCTCGAGGACGCCGAGCGCGTCACCGCCGTCGAGCTCACGCCGCAGGCTCGCGCCACGTTCACCCGGTTTGCCGGCGCGGTGCGCAGCGCGGTGCGGCGCCAGGACATCCTGGTGTGCGAGAGCGACGCACGCGCCTGGATCATCGCGCGTGACACGGCCCGCGGCGGCGCCCACGCCCTGGGCGAGCGGATCGCGGCGGCGGTCAGGGGCTCCGAGCCTGGCACGGGGCGCCGTTGGTGGCCAGCGTCGGGGTGGCCGTGTTCGGCGAGGACGGACGCACGAGCAGCGAGCTGATCGAGGCCGCCGAGGAGGCGCGCTTCGCGGCTGCGGCGGGCGGCGTCGAGGTCCTGGGGAGCGACGAGCCCTGATGCAGGGCGCGGATCGCTGAATTCAGCGGGTGGGCAGCGAGACCGCGGCGATCTGGGCGGTCCCCTCGATGCCCAGCGCCTTGCCGGTGGCGACGGTGAGGTCCCAGTCGGCGCCGTTGGCGTAGGGGCCGCGGTCGATCACCGGGACGACCAGCGTCCTGCCGCGGTAGTAGACGGCCACGGACTCGCCGCAGCGCAGCGTCCGGTTGGCCACACCGATCGTGCCTCGGCTCAGGCGCTGGCCGCACGCCGTCTTGTGGCCGTAGAAGCCGGGGCCGTACTCGGTGGCCCGCGACGGCCGGTAGACGGTGGTGGTCAGCGCCGGCGTCATCGATGCGCCTTCGGCCTGCGAGGACGTCGCTGGCAGAGCACCGCCCGCATCGCGAACTGGCCGATGTGGTTGGTCTGCCAGACGGCGCTGAAGCTCCCGTCCTGAGCCGATGGTGGCCGTCACGGTGTTGGCCCAGGGCCAGTTGGTCTCGTGGCCCGAGCGCTGGATCTGGATCGTCTGCCCGGCGAGCTGCGTGGGCGCCGTGCCCGAGAAGGTCAGCCCCTTGCGCAGGATTCCCGAGGCATTGGTCTGCAGGGTGATGCCGCCTCCGCTGGTGGAGACGATCACGTTGCCGCTCTGCACCGCCGGGGCCGAGCCCGTCGTGGTGGTGCCGGTGGTCGTGGTGCCTGCTGGTGCTGGTGACCGGTGACCCACCCGGCGAGAGCCCCACGCCGCCACCCGACGACGCCAGCGCGGCGGCGGGGAGGGCCAGGGCTGCGGCAAGCAGCGCGGGCACGGCACGGGCATGTCGACGGCGACGGGTCACGTTGAAATTTGGGTCCTACGTACCGATCGTGCCTACGAGGTGAGCTGACGGGCTCGCGCTTTTTCGGCGCTACGGTCCTTTGCGGGACCGATTCGCCCCAGCGGATCTATGACGACCCGCAAGTGGTTCCCCCGTCGACCGCTTCCGGAGAAGAGTCGTTCGGCTGGTGGCGCGGCAGTATACGCAACCCGGTCAGACGTTGTTATGTCCGACCGGTGATCGCCGGCTACGGACGCGGCAGGCGCGATACGGCGCCCCGCAGGGCGCGGGCACTGGCGTGCAGGCCGATCTCGGCCAGTTCGGCTGCCGCCTGGACGGCGGTCTCGAGCACTCCGTGAGCCGGGTCGGCGGCCACGGGCGCGCGGAGGCGGCGCCTTGGACGCGGACGGCTTGGCGGCTCGCTGCCGTCCGCGTGGGTTTCGCTGCCGCGCCGCTTGGGCTTCGCGGCCGGCCTTGACCACCTCGGGCTCGGCCGCGCTCTGGCTGTCGACGGGCGGAGCGCCGGCGGGCGAACCGGCGCGCTTGGCGCTGCGCCGGTGGGGCCGCGTGCGCGGCAGCGATCCGATCACTCCGGGCTCTGGCTCAGGGCTCATTGCGTCCCATCATGGCGCACCGGACGAAAAAAACCCGGAACGCCAAAAAATTCGTTCTATCTTTGAAACGACGCGGACGGTCCGAGGTACATACATACATGTGAAGACGCCAGCGCGGCAATACGCCGCCGAATCGGCTCTTCAGCTGGGCCTGCGCAGGCCTGCCGCGGATTGACTTCACAAAATATAGTGACTATAGTCGGACCGTATGTTTGAGTAGCGGTCGTACGCCCTGAGAGGGGCGATTACCGCGTTTTCTTTGTACTGCGACGGCGCCGCTGGCGTGCCGCCGCCAACGACGGAAACGGAACCAGATGTCAGTAGCGGACCTGCAGGAACTCGAAGAGATCAAGGGCCTGGTCAACCGCGGCCAGCAGCTCGGGGTGCTCACGTACTCCGAGATCGCGACCGCGATCTCCGAGCTGGACCTCGACGAGGCCGACGTCGAGGAGCTGCACGGCTTCCTCGAGCGGGCCGAGATCGAGCTCGTCGAGGAGGTCGACCCGGCACTCGCGGCCACCGAGGTCGAGCGCGCGCCGGACAAGCGCGGCCGGCGCAAGGCGAAGACGGCGCTGGATCTCAAGCCGGACATGACGACCGACTCGCTGCAGCTGTTCCTCAAGGACATCGGCAAGGTTCGGCTGCTGACCGCCCAGGAGGAGGTCGATCTCGCCAAGCGGATCGAGCGCGGCGACCTCGACGCCAAGCAGAAGATGGTCGAGTCCAACCTGCGCCTGGTCGTCTCGATCGCCAAGAACTACCGCAACCAGGGCCTGCCGTTCCTGGACCTGATCCAGGAGGGCACGCTCGGCCTGGTCCGCGCCGCGGAGAAGTTCGACTACCGCAAGGGCTTCAAGTTCTCCACCTACGCGACCTGGTGGATCCGCCAGGCGATCGCCCGCGCGCTGGCCGACAAGGCGCGCACGATCCGCATCCCGGTGCACGTGGTCGAGAAGCTCAACAAGATCGGCCGCGCCGAGCGCAAGCTCGTCACCGAGCTGGGTCGCGAGCCGACCGCCGAGGAGATCGCCGAGGTCACCGGCATCGAGCCCGAGGAGGTCGAGTCGATCAAGCGCTCGGCCCAGGCGCCGGTCTCGCTGGAGAAGCCGGTCGGCGACGAGGAGGAGTCCGAGTTCGGTCAGTTCATCGCCGACGAGCGCGCCGAGTCACCGTACGAGCGGGCCGCGGAGATCCTCACCAAGGAGGCGCTGCGCGAGGCGCTGGAGAACCTCAGCTACCGCGAGCGCCGCGTGCTCGAGCTCCGCTACGGGCTCGGCGGCGAGCACCCGCGGACGCTCGACGAGGTCGGGCGGACGTTCAACGTCACCCGCGAGCGCATCCGCCAGATCGAGAACCAGTCGCTGAAGAAGCTGCAGTCGCTCGCGGAGGCCCAGAAGCTCCGCGACGTCGCCTGATCCTTCGCTCACGGACGGCCGCCGCCGGGTGCGGCGGCCGCCGCGACGACAATCTTCTGCCGCGCGTCGGCCAACTGCGCAACGATCTTGCGTGGACGCCGTCACGATGACGTTGTAGGTTGCGCGGACCGGTTTTCCAGGGCCGGAGCTAACACATGGGAGGGAGTCGTATGAGCGTGCGCTTGAAGCTGGCGGCCGTCGTCGGTGCCGTGTCTCTGTTCGCGTTGTCGCAGGTGCTGTCGGCGTCCGCGTCGTCGGTGTCTCATGCGTCAGGGTCGGCGCAGAGCGTCATCGTGGTGTTCAAGAACCAGGATCGTGCCCAGCCCGCGAGCCGTTCGGCACTCAGCGCGCGCCGCAAGACGCTCGCGTCCGTCCAGGGGCCGGTGCTGCAGAAGCTCGCCGCCGCCAACGCGCGTGACGTGCACAGCTACACCACGCTCAACGCGGTGTCGGCGACCGTGTCACCGGCGCAGCTCTCGTCGCTGAAGTCCAATCCGGCCGTGGCGGAGGTCGTTCCCAACGGCGTCGTCCACCTCGCGCCCACGCCGACGGCAGCCAGCGGGAGTGCCACCAGCTCCGGCGCCACGCCGCTGCCCGGCGCCTGCTTGCCCAACGGCAAGGTCCAGCTCGAGCCTGAGGCGCTGCAGACGATGAGCGTCGACTCTCAGAACCCGAACGCCAAGACGGCGCGGTCGCTGGGGATCACCGGCAACGGGGTCACGGTCGGCTTCATCGCCGACGCGATCGACCCCAACAATCCCGACTTCATCAGGGCCAACGGCCAGCACGTGTCGTCGATCTGAAGGACTTCAGCGGCTTCGGCACCGCGGCACCGACCAGCGGCGCCGAGGGGTTCGGCGACGCTTCAGCGATCGCCGCGCAGGGCCGCGAGGTCTACGACGTCAGCCACTACAGCGCGCTGCCGCTCAACCGTCCGTGCAACATCCGCGTCGAGGGCGTCGCGCCCGGCGCCAACGTCGTCGGTCTGGTCGCGTTCGGCGCCTCCGACGTCGCGCCGGACTCCTCGATCCTCGAGGCGATCGACTACGCGATCACGACCGCTCACGTCAACGTGCTCAATGAGTCCTTCGGGATCAACAACTATCCCGACGACGGTGGGGCGCTCGACCTGATCGCCCAGGCCAACGACCAGGCGGTCGCGGCCGGGATCACGCGTCGTCGAGTCAAGCGGGGACGCCGGCGTGACCAACACGACCGGCGAGTCGGCCACCGACCCCAACGTGATCTCCGCCGGTGCCTCCACCGATAACCGGAACTACATCCAGGATGGCTTCGGCGGGACTCGGTTCCCCGAGGTCAAGACATGGAGCAACGACGAGATCAGTTCGCTGAGCTCATCGGGCTTTGACCAGCGCGGGCGCACGATCGACGTCGTCGCGCCGGGCGAGTCTGACTGGGCACTGTGCTCGACGGACCTGGACGAGTTCGGTGGCTGTGCCAGCCTGGCCGGCAACCCGTCGCCGGTCCAGTCCTTCGGCGGGACGAGCCAGTCCTCGCCGCTGACGGCGGGCGTCGCGGCGCTCGTCATCCAGGCCTACGAGAAGACGCACCGAGGGACGGTGCCCACGCCGGCCCAGGTCAAGCAGTTGATCGTCTCCAACACCGATGACATTGGTGCCCCCGCGGACCAGCAGGGTTCCGGTCGCGTCGACGCCTACAAGGCCGTGATCGCGGCCGAGAACGACAACCAGCCCGCCGGTGGCGGCGCCGCCCAGGCCCGCAAAGTCGGGGTGGCCACGACGAGCCCGACGCAGCTGAACGCGATCGATCAGCCCGGCACCGCCGAGAACCTGACCGACACCGTCACCAACGAGAGCGGCTCGACGCAGCACCTGACGTTCTCGGGTCGCACGCTCGGCACCTACCGGTCGCTGTTCGGCACCCAGTTCACGCTGTCAGACAGCGACCCACAGACCCCCGACTACGCCGGAGTTCCGATCAACTACCAGCGGCTGCGGTTCCACGTGCCCGCGGGCGAGGACCGGATCGACGCCTCGGTGGCCTACCACCCGCCGTCGGATGCGTCACTCAACGCCCGCGTGCGGATCTCGCTGATCGACCCCAACGGCACGTATGTCGGAGACTCACGGCCGCAGGGCAACGGCAACTTCGGCGACCTCCAGATCGCCAACCCGGCCGCCGGCACGTGGACGGCGTACGTCTACAGCCGTGATGCCGACGCCGGCGGGTACATCGGCCCGGTGGTGTTCGGCCTCCGCGCCGCCAGGTACACGACATTTGGCAGGGTCAGCCCGTCGAGCGCGACGTTGGCGCCCGGCCGGTCGGTGGCCGTCCAGGTCAGGACCAGCACGCCGGCGCAGCCCGGCGACGCGTCCGGCGCGATCGTCGTGCAGTCAAGTCCCACCCGCGGTGGAGGGTCGACGACTACGACCACCGTGCCCGTGACGCTGCGCAGCCTCATCCCGGCCGGGAACCAGACGTTCTCGGGCACCGTGACCGGCGGCAACGGACGCGCGCCGATCAGCGGGCAGGAGTTCTTCTACCAGCTCGACGTGCCCGCCGGAAAGCCGGAGCTCAACGCGACGATCACGGAGCAGGATCCCGGCGACCAGTTCGGCGCCTACCTCATCAATCCTCAGGGTGAGGCCGTCGCCTACGCCACCAACATGACGCCGGGGGCGACCGCGTCCGCGCCGCCCACCAATCAGACCGGAGCTCAGCTGCACACGCTCAGCCCCGCGCCTGGTCGCTGGAGGCTGGCCGTGGTGTTCGCACCCGTGGTCTCGGGCAATGAGCTGTCCTCGCCGTTCCAGGTCAATGTCAACCAACAGCCGGTGCCGGCCTCGGGCGGCGGGCTGCCCAACAGCGCCTCCACGCAGTTGACGGCAGGCCAGGCCCAGACCTACAACGTCACCGTCAAGAACACGGGAACCGCGCCGGAGACGTTCTTCGGAGACGCGCGTCTCCCCGGCAGCACTCCGTTCACGCTCGGTGCCATCAGCGGGGCCACGGACAACCTGCCCGAAAACGACAACATCCCGCTCTACCTCGTGCCGACCAACTCGACGCAGTTCCAGGCCCAGGCGACGACCACCGGGTCAACGCCGCTCCTGTTCGAGTCCCAGTTCGTCGGCGGGGATCCGGACCTGGCCTCGACCATCGGCACCACGGCATCGCTGTCGTTCGCCGACAACCCCCTCGCCACCGGTGAGTGGGACGTGCTCCCGGTCGAGTACGGGACGTTCGGGACGACCGGTCCGCCCAGCGAGTCGGTGACCACGTCGGCGAGCGTCGTCACGAGCCCGTTCGACAGCACGGTCACCTCTCCGACCGGCGACCTCGAGTCAGACAGCGCGAACCCGGCGACGAGCCTCGCCGAGTTTGCGCCGATCACGGTCGGCCCGGGCCAGACCGCGACGATTCCGGTCACGATCACGCCGAGCGGAGCGTCGGGCACGAAGGTCACGGGAACGCTGTACCTCGACGACGTGGCCTACTTCGAGTTCGGCTCGATCCAGGACGCGGTCGTCAACTTCCCGCAGGCCGACCAGGTGGCCGCGCTGCCATACCAGTACACGATCAAGTAGCGATCGATAGCCAGCCCCGGCCGCTCGCTGCCCAGCACGAGCGGCCGGGAGCGGCGCTGCGCGAGGCGCTGATGCTTCGCACAGCCGCCTAACTACGGATCACGCGTCCGTGGAGGGCCACGCGGCGCCTCGCGCGCATCGATGACCCAATAAGCAGGCGGCTACCGCAACCTCTGAGGGACACGCGTGTCCTCTACGACGTGTACCGTTGCGTGCCGCAGCAATCGCGTTAGCTTACATTCGCTTTACGTTGAGTTGACGTTAGCTCGACCGGGGTCTATGTAGCTTCGCGGCCGCGGTAACTGCGCCCCACTCACGATGACGATCACCCGCCGCCCCCCTCACAGAGACGCCCCAGCGCGTCGCGGACGCCGCGCCGTGCTGACGGCGTTCGTCTCAGGCTTGGCGGCGGCGATCTGCCTGGCGGCGTGCGGTGGCAGCAGCGGCAAGTCCTCCGGAGCGTCCTCGGCGTCCTCGGGAGGGTCGGCCACGGTGACGGTGTCCAAGCTGCCGGGCTACAGCTCGGTGCTCACCACGTCCTCGGGTCAGGCGGTCTACCTCCTGACTGCCGACCCGTCGGGCGGCAGCAAGTGCACCGGGTCATGCACCACGGACTGGCCGCCGCTGGTGGCGACGCGGTCCCTGCGGGCCGGACCGGGCGTCAAGGCGTCATTGCTGTCGACGTTCAAGCGCAGCGACGGCAAGGAGCAGGTCATGTACAACCACCACGCGCTCTACACGCACAAGGGCCAGGGTGCAGCCTCCGGAGCGGGCGTCGCGGCCGACGGCGGGGTCTGGTACCTGGTCTCGCCCGCGGGTAGCGCGGTGAAGTCGACGTCCGCCGGTGGCTATTGACGACGCGCGACGTAGCGCGGTCGAGACACCCGTGACCGCCAGCGTCGAGACCCAACCGTCAACTGAGACGGCCCCGAGCCCGCGCCGCCGCCCGCCCCGGCCTCAGGCCTCGGGTAGTACCGGCCTGCTGCTGGGCGTGTGTTGCGTCGCGCAGTTCATGGTCATCCTCGACCTGTCGATCGTCAACGTCGCGCTGCCGTCGATCCAGTCGAGCCTGAAGTTCTCGGCCTCTGACCTGCAGTGGGTCGTTGACGCCTACGCGATCGTCTTCGCCGGCTTCCTCATGCTCGCCGGCCGCGCCGGCGATCTGTGGGGCCAGCGGAGAACGTTCGTCGCCGCGCTGACGCTGTTCTCACTGGCGTCACTGGCCGGGGGGCTCGCTCCCACGAGCGGCGTCCTGATCGGCGCACGCGCGTTCCAGGGGTTCGCCGGCGCGCTGATGGCCGCATCGTCGCTGGCGATCATCACCGCATCCTTCGAGGCCGGTCCCGCTCGTCATCGCGCGGTCGGGCTGTGGGGAGCGATGAACGGCGCCGGCGGCGCCGCCGGGACGCTGGCGGGCGGCGTCATCACGCAGGCGCTCAGCTGGCGCTGGGTGCTGCTCATCAACCTGCCGATCGGTCTCGTCGCGGCCGTCGTGGCCAGCGCGGTCGTCGTCGACCGCCGCTCGGACAAGCGCACGTCGTTCGACCTCGCCGGCGCGCTGCTGCTCACCGTCGGGCTGCTGCTCAACGCCTACGGAGCCGTCACCGCCGGCAGCTACGGATGGGGCTCGCGTCGGCGCTGGTCCCGATCGCCGTCGGTTCGTGCTGCTCAACTTGTTCCCGGTGGTCGGAGAAGCGACGCGCAAGGCGCCGCTCGTGCCGCCGGGGCGTTCACAAGGCCGCTGCGCAACGTCAACGTCATCGTTCTCCTGTTCAGCGCCGCGCTATTCCCGATGTGGTACATCGGCTCGCTGTACCTGCAGCAGGTGCTGGCACTGCTCCCGATGGAGACCGGCTTGGTCTTCCTGCCGATGGCCCTGATGATCTTCGCCTGCGCCTCTCAGGCGGGCAAGCTGGTCTACGCGCGGCGTGCGCCCGGTGCTCGGCGGCGGGCTGATCATGATGACCGCCGGGATGCTGCTGTTCACGCGGATCGGCGCCAGCGGCAGCGCGGTGCAGTACGTGATCCTGCCCGGCGTGCTCACCGCGCATGGGCATCGGCTTCTCGATCGTCCCGTCGACGATCGCCGCCACCCAGACGCGCCGAGCAGGGACAGGCCGGCCTGGCGTCCGGGCTGGTCAACACCTCGCGGCAGGTCGGCGGCGGTCTCGGGCTGGCGGTGCTCATCTCGATCGCCACGCTCTACACGAGCCATCTGATCGGTGCGCAGCACTCGGTGTGCATCAGGCGCTGACCGACGGGTTCCGCGTCGGCTACCTGATCGGCGCCGGCCTCTGCGCCGCGGCCGCCGATCCTCACCTTCGTACTCGTCCCGCGCCTGCCAGGCTGACCAGGGCAACCCGGCGCGGCGGCCGCCGGGTGCTCGCCGCGGTCGCCGGGGTGGTCGCCTGTTCGCCGTCGATCGGGTTCGCCGTCCCGCGCACCCACGCCGCGCCGATCGGCGCCTACACCACCAACGGCGCCTACACGTTCGTGTCGGCGCCCGGCCTGCACCCGCCCAAGCTGACGCTCGGAGAGCGCCGCTCCGGGCGCCCAGCGCCTGCCGGGCTACCTGATGCTCGCCAACTTCTTCGACGTGACCCATCCGCCGATCGTCGGCCAGAGCGGCCCGCTCGATGCTCGACTGCAACCTCGCGCCGGTGTGGTTTGCCCCGGTGCCCGACGAATCTGGTCGCGTCCAACCTCGAGGCGCAGACCTACGACGGTCAGCCGGTGCTCACCTGGTGGCAGGGGGACGTCAGCGCCACCGGCGCGATCAACCAGCGGCGAGGACGTCGTCGTCGACCACCACTACCGCCGGATCGCGACGCTCAAGGGCGCCGACGGCTGGGTGCTGACGCTGCACGCGATGGTCATCCGCGGCCACGACGCCTGGGTCACCGCCAACAAGAACGTGCGCGCCGACCTCTCCGGGGACGGCGGCGTCAGCAACGGCGTGTTCGCGGACTCGGCGGTCCAGGAGTACGACCTGCGCACCGGCAAGCTGCTGTACACGTGGAAGGCTTCGACCCACATCCCGCGCCAGCGAGTCCTACACCCAGCCGCCGCCCAACGGGTTCCCGTGGGACGCCTACCACGTCAACTCGGTGCAGCCGCTACGGCAACGGCACGTTCCTCGTCTCGATGCGCAACACCTGGGCGATCTACCTGGTCAGCGCCCGCACCGGCAAGATCCTGTGGACCCTCGGCGGCAAGAACTCCAGCTTCACCGTGCCATCGCAGGCCTCACTTCAAGTGGCAGCACGACGCCGAGCTGCACTCGGGCTCCACGGTGACGCTGTTCGACGACCACTGCTGCGACATCACCGGCGCCGACACCTACCTGCCGGCCACCGGCCCGTCGCGCGGGCTCACGCTCAAGCTCAACCAGGCCACCCACACCGCCCGCGTGGTGCGCGCAGTACTCCCATGGCACCACCTTCCACTCCGAGTACATGGGCAACACCCAGGTGCTGCCCAACGGCAACGTGGTCGTCGGCTGGGGCGAGGTGCCGTTCGTGTCGGAGTACTCGCCGGCCGGCAAGCTGCTCTTCGACGCCGCGCTCCCGTCGCCGGACATGAGCTACCGCGCGTACGTCCAGCCGTGGGTGGGCAAGCCGCTGTACCCGCCCAGCGGCGCCGCCCGCGCCAAGGGCTCGGGCACCACGGTCTTACGCCAGCTGGAACGGAGCCACCCAGGTGAGCTCCTGGAAGGTGCTCGCGGTCACCGGGCGGCGGCGCCGCCCAGACTGTGGCCACCCACAAGCGCACCGGCTTTGAGACGTCGATCCCGGTATCGGGCGGCTCGCGGCGGTTCGAGGTGCAGGCCGTTGACGCAGCGGGGCGCGTCCTGGGGACCTCCAGGGCCTTCGGGGTGACCGGATGAGGTGCGTCGGATGACCGCGACCCGGCCCCCGCTCGAGGACGAGGACGGCCCGGACACCGCGGGCCCGTTCGCGCGCGACGACGAGGTCGAGGTGGCGCTTCGCCGGCGGGCGCGCAAGGTCAGCCGCCGGCAGTTCCTGCCCCGGGCCGCCGCGGCCGCCGCGGGCCTCGTGGCCGCGGGAGCGGTCGGCTACGAGCTGCCCCACCGCTCGGGGTCGCGGCGAAGCGCGGCGACGGCGCCGGCCAAGCCGGAGACGCCGTCCTCCGCACCGGCGGAGACCGCGACCCCAGCCACCAGCAGGGTCCAGGCGTTCCTCACCCGCCCGGACCTCCGGCCTCCCGCGGTGCGGGTCACCCAGATGGGCGCGACGCCCGAGTCGACGCCGCGCTTCATCGTCATGTCGCCGATCAACGCCGTTCCGAACTCCGAGCCCCAGCAGGGCCTGATGATGATCGACCGCCAGGGCCGGCTGGTGTGGTTCTCGCCCTCTTCGAGCGGCAGCCCGTTCAACCTCGGTGTGCAGTCCTACGCCGGGAAGCCCGCGCTCACCTGGTGGCAGGGCTCGGTGATCAATGCCCACGGCGAAGGGGTGGGGGAGATCGGCGACGACACGTTTCGCTCGATCAAGACGATCCGCGCCGGTCACGGCTTGCCGACAGATCTGCACGACCTCCAGCTGACCGCGCGCGGGACGGCGCTCATCACCGCCTATGAGACGGCGACGGCGGACCTGACCTCGATCGGCAAGTCATCGAAGGGGCAGGTATTCGTCGGCCACGTCCAGGAGGTCGATCTGAACACCGGCCGCGTGCTGTTTGATTGGAGAAGCCTCGATCACGTCGGGATCGAGGACAGCTTCCAGCCCGCCCCGCTCCCCGGCCAGGGCTACGACTACTTCCATCTGAACTCGGTCGCCGAGATGGACGACGGCCATCTGCTCATCAGCGCGCGCAACACGTGCACGCTCTACAAGGTCGACCGCTCGACCGGACAGATCCTGTGGCGGCTGGGCGGGAAGCACTCCGACTTCAGCGTGAGCTCCGAAGCTGTCTTCTGGTGGCAGCACGATGCCCGTCCCCACGGATCGTCGGCGATCACGCTCCTCGACAACGAGGGACCGCATAAGGGGAAGCAGTCGCGGGGGCTGGTACTGTCGGTCGACAGTGCGGCCAAGCGGGTCGAACTGACGCGAGCGTTCGTGCACCCGGCGGGCTTCATCACCGCCACCCTGGGGAACGTCGATCTGCAGAGCGACGGCGGGGCGTTCATCGGCTGGGGGGCGCAGTCGTACTTCTCGCACTACGCCTCCGACGGGACGATGATCCTCGACGGCGAGCTGCCGATCGGGGTTCGCTCCTACCGCGCCCATCTCGTCGACTGGGTCGGCCATCCCGCCGACGGCCCTCGCGTCGTCGCGCAGGAGAACCCCGCCGGGGGATTCGCCGTCCACGCCAGCTGGAACGGCGCCACCGAGGTCGCTCGCTGGACGGTGCTGGCCGGAAGTGAGAAGTCCGCGATGTCAGAGGTCGGGTCCCAGCCGTGGACGGGCTTTGAGACGGCCATCGCGGTCAACAGCAACGGCCCCTATTTCGGCGTCGTCGCGCTGGACTCCAACGGCCGCGAGCTGGGGCGCTCGCCGATCGCCTGAGCAATGCCGCAAAGCGAGAACATGCCCCGCAGCGACAACGTCACCTGGCAGGAGACCAACGTCTCGCGGTCCTCGCGCTGGCGGGCCTTGGACGCCGTCGGTGCGACGGTGTGGCTGACGGGGCTTCCCGCATCGGGCAAGTCGACGCTCGGCGCCGCGCTGGAGGAGCGGCTGATCGTCACCGGACGCTTCGCCTACCTGCTGGATGGCGACAACCTCCGCCATGGCATCTGCGGCGATCTTGGCTTCGACGAGGCCGACCGCAAGCGCAACATCCTGCGCGTGGGCGAACTGGCCCGTCTGTTCGCCGATGCCGGCGCGATCGCGATTGTGGCGCTCGTCTCACCGCTGGCGTCCGCCCGGCAGGAGGTTCGCTCCCGCCACGAGGCCGACGGCCTGCCCTTCATCGAGGTGTTCCTCGATACGCCGCTGGCCGAGTGCGCGGCGCGCGATCCCAAGCAGCTCTACGCACGGGCGCGCGCGGGAGAACTGGACGACCTCACCGGCGTGGATCAGCCCTATGAGCCGCCCGAGGACCCCGAGGTGACCGTGGCACCCGGGACTGACGTGACGACGGCCGTGGAGGCGGTGCTGTGTTCGCTCGCCGGCACCGTCGCCGAGGCAGATGGGCCCGGAGCGGGGATGACGACGATGTCGCCGGGCCTTGACTGGGGGCGTCCCATCAACAAAGAGGAGTGAAGTGATGAAGCTGATCGGAGCCGGACTGCCGAGAACCGGGACGCTCTCGCAGAAGATCGCGCTTGAGATGCTGGGACTCGCGCCGTGCTACCACATGGTCAACGTCCTGACCGACCTCGACGAGACGCCACGCTGGCGCCAGGTCCTGGACGGAGATCTCTCGCCCACCGAGATCCTTCAGGGGTTCGAGGCCACCGTGGACTGGCCGGGCTCATTCTTCTACCGCGAGCTCGTCGATCTCTACCCCGACGCCAAGGTGCTGCTCAGCGTCCGCTCGGGAGAGGCCTGGACGCGAAGCATGCGCGACACCATCTGGGGCGTCATCTACGGGGACATCATGATCCGCCACCTGTCCGATGCCCGGCGCGTCGTCGATCCGCCCTGGGACGACTACATGACCCTGATGTCGGAGATGTGGCAGCGCAGCGGCCTGATCAGCAGGCCCGACGCCACCGCCGAGGAGATGGCCACCGCCATGGAGCGGTTCAATCAGGAGGTCCAGGACACGGTCCCGTCGGAGCGGCTGCTGGTGTGGTCACCGGGCGACGGCTGGGAGCCGATCTGCGAGTTCCTCGAGCTCCCGATTCCCGAGGCTGACTTCCCGCGGGTCAATGACAGCGCCCAGTTCGGTGATCGCATCATCGACGGCGCGATCGACGCCATCCAGCGCCACCGACGGGCCGCGACTCCGGTCGCCTGAGTCTCCGCAACAGAGTCCCGACCAGCCCTGCCGTGCCGCGGGGGGCACGGCCCAGCCCGCCCGGCGCCGCGCCGCTCGCTTCAGTTCCTGAAGTCTTGCGCTAGAATCGTATTCCTGATGGTTTCGAACGCCACGTGTCCGGTCTGCCGCACGGCGGAGATCGTATGCGGGAAGTGGACGCTGCTCGTAATCCGGGATCTTGCCGAGGGGCGGTCTCGATTCTGTGAGCTCGAGCGCTCCCTGGCGGGGATCAGCCCCCGCACGCTGTCGCTGCGCCTGCGCGCACTGGAGGAGGAGGGGGTCGTGGAGCGCCAGACGTTCCCCGAGGTCCCGCCGCGCGTCGAGTACGTCCTCACCCCGAAGGGCCGGGCGCTGGCCCCGCTCATCGAGAGCATGCGGACCTACGGCCGCGAGTGGCTGGGCTGCGACGAACTCGAAGCCCAGGGCGACCGCGAGCCCGTCGCCACCGCCGCTTAGGGGTAGCCCCGGCCTGCAAGGTCTGCTGCGCCGGAGAGGATCGTCCCGGCCCGCGCAGAAACCGCGGTCGTGCGCAACGTCACCCTTCACCGTCTGCTGGAGTCCTTCGCCGTCGACGCGTCAAGCCGCCTCTGTGCGGAGGCCGCGGCCGGCGCCGAGATGCCCTTCGAGCTCGCCGAGGAGCGCAGCTCGGGGCGCGTCCCGCTGTACTGCTACCGCCCCCTGGTCGACGAGTTCATCCGCTCGCGGATGCCGGCGCTCAGCGAGCTGCCCAGTTACGCCGACGCCGCCCACGCGCTGGTGCGGTGCGAGGCGCTCGACGTCTACGTGGCCGAGCACGGTGTCATGGCGCCTCCGGGCCCTCGCGGCATGGCCGACGCGGCGCTGGGAGTGTTCCTGGAGTCGGTGTTCATCGAGCGCAGCGGCTTCGGGTTTGAGCCGGCGGCGTTCGAGGCCGCCTACGCCGACCTGGAGCGCGCGATCTATGAGGGGCACTGCACCGCCACGATCGTCGCTCCTGTCCTGGGCGTGGCCCTTGACCCCGACACGATCGAGCTGTCGATGGGCGACGGCCTGTCGCTCATCCGCGGCGATGCGCTGGCCGACGCGCCCCCGGAGGCGGTCTGGGGGGAGGGCGAGGAGCCCAACGTGATCGCGCTGCTGGCGGTCAACGACCGGGCAGCTGACCGGCCGCCGCTGGCGGTCGCCCGCGCACGCTTTCGCCATGTGGTGAGCGCGCTGCGACTGTTCGAACGCGGCGCCTACGCGGTGGGTCCCGTCGGGTGGGCGCGAACTGAGGCCGGGAGTTGGCGCACGGTCGCGATCGGCGTCGCCGGTCGCCCGCGTGTGCTGACGATCGTTCCGGCCGCCGGGGAGGAGGAGCTGCGAGCTTTCTGCCGGCTCGTCGCCCGGCGCGACCCCCACCCGGAGCTCGCCTGGGCGCTGGCCCGCTTTGAGATGGGCTGTGAGCGTCCGTCGGCGGCCGAGGCGCTCACTGACTACCTCCTGGCCCTACGGGCGCTCCTGGAGCCCGAGGGTCCGGCCAGCGGGCGCCTGGCCCAGCGGTTGGCGGTGATCTGCGGCCGGCCGGAGAACCGGGCGGCGCTGGCCGAGCGGACCGCGCGCGTGGTGGCGCTCGAGCGCTCGATCATGAGCGGCCTGTCGGGCGATCGCACCGACCCGGCGCGTCCCGACGCCCTCATCGACGAATTGGCCGAGAACCTGCGGGCGATCCTGCGCGACATGCTCTGTGGCCACCTGGACGCGGATCTGGTGTCCGTCGCCGATGAGCTGCTGGCCGAAGCCGCCGGCACCCCCGAGGGCACCTCGTCAGATCCTGCGGCCGGGGTGCGTTAAACTCCGTGACGACCGCTCCCTACTCGGTCTCCCACGGGAGGCCGGGAGTGTTTTGCCCACCAGGCACAACACAGTAAGTCCTGGGGCTCGTAAGTAGTCAGGGGGAGCGCGATCACAGCAGCGAGCGGGCATCGCCCGCTCGTTCTGTTTAACCGCCCGAATCGACCGTTCGCCGGTCCGCCGGCTGGGTAGGCTGCGCGTGATGTCTGAGGATGCCCTTATCTGCATGGTCGAGATCCCGATGGGGAGCCGCAACAAGTACGAGTTCGACCCCAAGCTGGGCGCGATCCGCTTTGACCGCTTCGTCTCGGCCTCGGTGGTCTATCCCACCGATTACGGCTTCATCCCGGACACCCTCGCCCTCGACGGGGACGCGCTGGACGTCCTGGTGTGCGTGTCGGAGCCCACGTTCCCCGGCTGCCTGGTGCCCGTCAACCCGATTGGCCTGTTCTGCATGCACGACGAGAACGGGCCCGACGACAAGGTCGTGTGCGTCCCCGTCCACGACCCTCGCTGGAACGTCTACCACGAGCTCTCGGACCTGCCCCAGCAGTTGCGCGACGAGATCTTCCACTTCTTCCAGGTCTACAAGGACCTCGACGTCGGCCGCCACTCCGATCCGATCGGTTGGAAGGGGCGTGAGGCGGCGTTGCAGGCGATCGCCGAGGCTCACGAGCGCCATCGCGCGAGGGCCTCGTCCTAGGGCGCATGGGCGTGTACCACCTCGAGCTGCGCCAGTTCCCCCACGTCGCGCGGGTCTTCAACCTGACGCGCGACGAGCTCGAGGCCAAGTTCGTGCGCCCCTGGGTGGGCGGGGCGATGATCGACCACGACGACCGGCGCTGGGCGCCCGAGCGCAGCAAGCTGAAGATCCTCGAGGGCCCGGAGCTCCGTGCCGACGAGCTGGGCATGGGCCGCGGGTGGGCCAGCGCCACGCGCAGCGGCACCGACGTCACCGATGCGGTCATCGCCCACGCGCGGCGGGGAGCGGAGGCGCGCCCGGAGGTGGAGGCGCTCAAGGCGGCGATCGGCGAGGTCGCCGGCACCCCGCTCGGCTTTCAGGACGTGATGGCGCTGGCCGCCGCGGCGCATCCGAGCTGGCGCGCCAGCCAGCAGCTCGAGCTCGCCGAGCAGGCGGTGTGGGAGATGCTCCACCAGGGCCGAGTGGTGATGACGGTCGGCAGCGATGTGGTGGCCAGCGCGCGCTGGCAGCCGGTTGTCCTGAGCTGGGCCACGTGGGCGGGGGTCACCACCGAGCCGTTCCGGTTGCAGATCCCCCGTTCGTAGCCGGCCGGGTACTCTAAGTAAACTTATAAGTTTACTTGGATCGCCGGGTCAGGCGATCACGTCGGCGATGAGGCGCTCGCGCTCCTCGTCGGAGGCGAACAGGTAGCGGTGGATGCGCAACAGCCCCTCGACGTCGTGGACGTCGTCGTCGAGGTGGGGGACGAGTAGGAGCGGCTGCTCACCCAGCTCGTCGCGCAGGCGGGTCACGTTGCGCGCGTCGCGCCGCGCGAGCCGGTGGTAGTCGAAGAAGTTCTCGGCCACGCGCGCGGCCAGGTCGCCGGCCAGCTCGGCATCCAGCGCGCTCACCAGGTCCTCGGGCTCGGCCTCGCCGAGGATGTCGTGGTGCACGCGGTTGACGATGACGCCGGCGAAGGGGAGCCCTCCCTCGATGAGCGTGCGGCGAAACCAGATCGCCTCGTCGATCGCCGCCTGCTGGGCCGAGGTCACGAGCAGGAAGGCCGTGGTGGAGGCCTTGAGCATGCGCTCGACGCCGCGGGCGCGCTCGCTGAAGTCGTCGGTCATGTCGCCGAGCAGCCCGAAGAACGTGGTCAGATCGCCGATGAGGTCCACGCCGGTGACGCGGCGCAGCGCGCCGAGCAGCGGCGCCGCGCCCCGGCCCAGGACCCGCATGCCCAGGCCGGTCGGGCGGATGAATGCCTTCACGCCGCGGCCGTCCAGGAACGAGGTCAGCCGGCCGGGAGCGTCGAGGAAGTCAAGGGCGTTGCGCGAGGGCGGCGTGTCGAGGACGAGCAGGTCGAAGTCCCCGTCGCGCTCGAGCTCGTAGAGCTTGGCCACCGCGGTGAACTCCTGCGAGCCTGAGACGGCGGTCGAGAGCTCGCGGTAGACGCGGTTGCGCTTGATCTCCTCCGCACGCTCGGGGTCGGCCGCGACCCGCTCGATGAGCTCGTCGAAGGTCCGCTTGGGGTCGAGCATCATCGCCCACAACTCGCCGCGGAACTCCCCGGCGGTCGCGGTGAGCCGTTCAGGCTCGACCCGGCGCGGCTCGTTCTCGAGCTCCTGGAGCCCCAGCGCGTTGGCCAGACGCTTGGCCGGGTCGATCGTGACCACGGCCACCTTGGCGCCCTCCGCCGCCATGCCCAGCGCGATCGCCGCCGACGTGGTCGTCTTGCCCACGCCGCCTGAGCCGCCGCACACGCACACGCGCTTGCCGGCCAGCAGATCCGAGACGCTCATCGGCGCTCAGTCTAGGATCCGCACCTCGCTCCACCGGAGGTGGGATTCCCGATAGGCTGCGCGTCACCGGGGGTCCTAGGGGTGAATTGGGCCTAAGTCATCAATCGTGCGGGAGGACCGCCCCATGATTCGTAGGCTCATGTTGTTCTGCGCGCTCGGCGCGCTGCTGGTATCTGCTGCAACCGCTCAGGCGGCGTCCATCTGGACGCCAGTCTCGAGCGGGACGGCGGACACGATCAGCGCCGATCGTCTACCAGTCGCCGACGCGCTTCTGGTACGCGACCACCAATGGCAAGATCGCCTCCTGGAATGGCAGCGCCTTCGTCCAGGGCACGGGCATCACCGCGGGGGAGAACTTCGTCGACCTCGCCTTCCAGCCGGGCGGGCAGCGTGGGCTACGGCGTGACGAGCAACGGCCACATCTGGCAGTCGTTGAACGGTGGGGCGAGCTGGACGCAGCTGGTCTCGCCCCCAACGCGGAGCGACTGCACTAGCGCGGCCACCTCGGCGGCTGAAACCGAGCTGAATGCCGTGCAGTGGGCCAACAGCACGACGGCGTTCCTGGTGGGCGACAACGGGACTGTCATGCGCGCGACCAACGCCGACGCCGTGGGCCCGGGGTTCACCGAGATCAACAAGGTCGCGAGCGGCACGGGCATCTGCGCGGTACAGAACGAGGCGTTCGCCCGAGGACATCACCGACGCGACGTTCCTGCCGGGCAACCCGGCCGACGCGTTCTACGTCGCCCAGGTCCTTCGGGCGGCTGTACCAGAGCAGCCAGGCTCTCAGCACCCCCGTGAGCGGGGCGGAGATCAGCGACGGACGGTCGACAGCTTCACCGGCAACCCACGCATCGCTCAGGACGCCAACAACCCCAACCGGCGTCTGGGTGGTCGATCACGAGTCGGGTGGCAACTGCGGGACCCTGTGCCTGCAGGTGTCCACAGACGGGGGCACGATCGCAGCGGCGGCCACGTTCCCGAATGACGACCAAGTCACCGGCAATCTGTTCGATATCAGCTCGCAGGGCGGTGTCGAGGTGACGGCCGGCAGCGGCGGCGAGATCTTCACCTCCGTCGACGGCACCAACTTCTACAACCAGCCCGCCGACGGCGCGCTGGCAACGGAGAACTGGCGGGCGGAGGCGGCGTTTGACGCCCAGCACGCCGCGGTGGGCGGCGAGAACGGCGCGCTGGCGATCACCGCGGCCTCCAACACGATCCCGGACATCGTCGCTCCCACCGGGACGATCTCGGGGCCCACCACGGCGACGTCGGGCAGGGCGACCGGGTACACCGCGGTGCTGGCTGACAACGCCGGCGGCACCGGGATCAATCCCGCGTCCATCACCTGGACCGCGGCCGGGTTCGCCGCCCAGCACGGGGCGACGGCCGCATTCACGTTCCCGCGCGGAGTGGGCGACGTCACGCTCACGCTGAGCTTCGCCGACAACGCCGGCAATCAGGGCACGGCGACGCTCAACGTCACCGTCCGCGACGCGCCACCCCCGGGCCCGCCCTCGGGCTCCCAGCCCACCACGGTCACCACCGGCGGAGGCACGATCAAGGTCTTCAAGGTCGTCACGGTCACCGGCCGCAACGCCCGGTTCATCCCGGTCATCGTCTCGGCGACCAAGCCGCGGAAGTTCATCGCCCAGCTGCTGCCGGCGAAGGGCAAGAAGAAGGCGCTGGCCACCGGACGGATCACGTTCAAGAAGAAGCATGGCGGCCACGGCACCCTGCGCGTCAAGCTTCCGGCCACGGTCAAGCCCGGGAAGTACGTCATCGTCGTCCGTGAGACGACGCTGAAGGGCAAGAAGGTGGGCAAGCTCGTCAAGGTGAAATTCACGCTGAAGTAGACGCAACCACCAGGTTGCACTAAACTGGGCGGGGTGAGGATCCTCGCCCTGTACGACATCCACGGCAACACGGATGCGCTGGACGCGGTGCTGGCCGACCCGCGTGCCGCGCATCCGGACGCCGTGGTGGTCGGCGGAGATGCCGTGCCCGGCGCGTTTCCCGCGGCCGTCGCTCGACCGTCTTGAGGCGCTGAGCGCGGAGCTGTCGGTGCCGGTGCACTGGGTGCGCGGCAACGGCGAGCGTGAGACCGCGGCCGCCGTCGACGGCCCGCCTCCCCCCGCGGGCGACAACGCCGCGGAGATGGCGGCCTTCAGCGCTCAGGAACTCGGCCCCGAGCGCGCCCGGGCACTGGGCGGGCTGCCGCTGACCGTGCGCGTTGACGGCCTGCTCTTCTGCCACGCCACTCCGCGCAGCGACGACGAGCTGGTCACCCGGATCTCAACGCCCGAGCGATGGTCGGAGGTGCTGGGCGGCGTGGACGCGCCGCTGGTGATCGCCGGGCACACCCACCAGCAGGACGACCGCACGGTCGGTGGGGTGCGCTTTGTCAACGCGGGCAGCGTGGGGCTGCCCTACGAGGGCGACAGCGACGCGCGGTGGCTGTGGATCGAAGACGGCGTGCCCGAACTACGGCGCACCGCCTACGACGCGGCGGTCGCCGGCCAGCGGATGATCGCGGCGTGCGAGTCCCTGACCGACTCGGTCAACGCCTCGCTCGTTGCCCCCGTGCCGGCGATGGAGGTCACCCGCATGTTCGAAGAGCGAGCCAAGTAAACTTATAAGTTTACTTGCGGCGGAGGGAGGGGCGGTTCCGGTGTTGGTGGTGAGCTGAGACGGCGCGGTTGGCGCGTGTCTGGGCTTGTGAGTGGGCTTGCCTACCACTGGTCGCGTGAATCGGGCTGTGGAGTCGCCCTGACCGATGGTCGTGGGAGATTTTCATGCTCAGCCAATGAAGATCTCCCGCACCCGGCCCTGGCCATCCGGTGGCTGAGAGGCATAGGCTCGCACGGACCCGCCCAGCCACCCTTCCCAAGCCCGGCTGTTGACCAACGCCCGTGCAGCAGCCACACGGGACCCCTCCCAGCCCCGCCCGACCAGCTGCGGGTCACCACCGCGCGCGAGGGGGCGGGTCTCAGGCCGACGCGGTGGCGGTCTCCTCGTCGGGCGCCTCGGCCTCGGGATCGTCGGGGTCAGCACGCACCGGCGCTGGCGGTCCGGTGAGGATGCGCAGGGCGTCGGGGGGGAAGTGGACCGCCACCGGGGTGCCCTGCGGGAAGCCGCCCGTTTCGCCCGTGTTGGTGATCGAGGCCTGCAGCTGGGCGCCGGTGACCAGGCGCACCATCACCTGCAGCGTCGCGCCGACATACACCGTGCGCTCCACCATGCCCGGCAGGCAGTTGCCGCGCTCGGCGCCATGCTCGAGCAGCTCGACGCGCTCGGGGCGGGCGACGATCTTGACCGGCCCCGAGGCCTCGAGGTCACCGCAGCCGGCCCGCAGCTGGAAGTCGCCCACCGCGACGGTGCAGTGGCCGGGGGCGCGCTCCACGGCGTCGGCGTCCATCAGGTTCGAGACCCCGAGGAAGTCGGCCACGAACACCGTGGCCGGATTCTCGTAGACCTCCTCCGGGGTGCCGATCTGCTCGATGCGGCCCGCGCTCATCACCGCGACCCGGTCGCTCATGGAGAGCGCCTCCTCCTGGTCATGGGTCACGAACACGAAGGTGATCCCGACCTCCTCCTGGAGCGCCTTGAGCTCGAGTCGCAGCTGCTTGCGGATCTTGGCGTCCAACGCGCCGAGCGGCTCGTCGAGCAGCAGCACCGCCGGACGCAGGACGAGCGCCCGGGCCAGGGCGACGCGCTGCTGCTGGCCGCCGGAGAGCTGCTGGGGCCGGCGACCGGCGTAGCCCGAGAGCTCGACGAGGTGCAGCGATTCGTCCACGCGGCGCTTGATCTCGTCCTTGGCGACCTTGCGCCGGCGCAGGCCGAAGGCGACGTTGTCAAACACGTTGAGGTGGGGGAACAGCGCGTAGTTCTGGAACACCGTGTGGACGTTGCGCTCGTGGGGCGGCACCTGAGCCACGTCGGCCCCGTCGAGCATGATCTCGCCATCGGTGGGGCGCACGAACCCCGCGATCATGCGCAGGGTCGTCGTCTTGCCGCACCCCGACGGGCCCAGCAGGGAGAAGAACTCGCCCGCGGCGATCTCGGCGTCGATGGCGTCGACTGCGGTGGTCTCGTCGTAGCGCTTGGTGAGCGCGCGCAACTGGACGTGTCCGGGCATCAGGCGGCCTCGATTCCGGAGAGCTCGCGGAAGGCGGACCCGCCGCCCTTGGGGGCGCCGGTTCGCCGTCCGAGGGCGGTATAAGCCAGGTAGGCGATGGTGATCCCGATCAGGGTCGTGAAGACGAGGATCGTGGCCAGCGCGTTGAGCGCCGGCGTGCTCGTCCCTCCGCGGGCGTTGGAGTACAGGAACATGGGGATGGTGGTGGTGGTGGAGTTCGACGACATGTACTGCGTGACGACGAAGTCATCGATCGACAGGGCGAAGACGATCAGCATGCTCGACAGGATGGCCGGGAACAGCAGCGGCAGCAGCACGAGTCGGATCGCGGCGGCCGACGTCGCGCCCAGGTCCCGCGCCGCCTCCTCGTACTCGGGGCCGATCGAGGCCAGGCGGCTGCGGATGATGACCACGACATATGACAAGGAGAACGTCACCTGTCCGATCACCTGGGCCGGGGTCCCGAGGTGGATCAGGGTGAACGGGACCAGTGTCAGTTGCGTGAACACCACCAGCAGTGACACGGCCATGACGAGCTCCGGTGTCACCAGCGGGATGAGCATCAGGGAGTTGGCCACGCCCGAGCCGCGCCCACGCCAGCGCGCCAGGCCCAGGGCCAGCAGGACGCCGAGCGGCGTGGCGATGAGCATGTCCAGCCCGGCGAGCAGGAGACTGTGCAGCAGGGCCTGGGTGTAGGGGGCGTAGTGGAAGACCGACTGGTTGGGGTCGCCCCACCACCACTTGATCGAGAAGCCCTGCCACACGCTGCGCGAGCGTCCCGCGTTGAAGGAGAACAGGATCGCGATCACGACCGGGACCAGTGCCCAGGCGACGTAGGTCCAGGTGACCGCGACGAGGAATCGCGGCTGGCCCCACGGGTTGCGCAGCGGCGCCGGGATGAGGCTGCGCCGGCGCTGAACCGGCTCGGGAGCGATCGGCTGCGGCGGGGCCTTTGGGGGGGTGGTGGCGACGCTCATGCGCCCGCCAGTTGTCGCGTGTCGCGGGCGGTCTGTACCAGGTAGTACGCCCATCCCCACGGCCATGATCAGCATCAACACCAACACCAGGGCGGCGCCCAGGTTCTTCTGTGATCCGCCCTGCACGAACAGGTTGATCTCGTTGCCGATCATGTTGGTGTGCGGCGACGCCGAGATGAGATCGTTGGTGTAGTAGTCACCGAACATCGGCAGGACGACGAGGGCCGACCCCGCGAGGATGCTGGGGCGGCTGAGCGGCAGGGTGACCTTCCTGAAGGCCTGAAACGGTGTGGCTCCGAGATCGCGGGCGGCCTCGATCTGGCTGCGGTCGATGCGGTCCAGCCCGGCGAACACCGGCAGGATGAAGTACGGGATGTAGCCGTAGACCAGGGCCAGGACCACCGAGTAGGCGTTGCCGTTCAGCCAGTCGGGCGGGTGCGTGATTCCGACCCAGCTGAGGATCTCGTTGACGTAGCCATCGGGGGAGAGCAGGCCGATCCACGCCAGCATGCGCAGCAGGTAGCTCACCCAGAACGGGATGACCAAGAGCACGATGAGCAGCGTCTTGGAGCGCTTGGCGTGACGGGCGACGTAGTACGCGACCGGATAGCCGATGATGAAACAGAGCGACAGCGCGACGGTCACGTACACGAGCGTGTTGCGTATCGCCGGCCAGTACTCGCCGCCGGGCAGGGCGCCCGAGAACGCCTCGCTGACGTAACCGGGGTTCCAGTGCAGCGGGTTCCAGTACGGGACCGGCTGGAACAGATAGTCCACCCGGCCAAAGGCGATCGCCAGCAGCGCGTAGGCCGGCACGACGACGAACAGGAACAGCCACAGCACCCCGGGCAGCGCAAAGGAGCGCCAGTAGGCCGAGCGCGTCTGAAAGCCGGCGGCGCTCACGTCGATTTCACCGCCGCCCATGCGTTCTCCCACAGGGTCTCGCCCTGGGTGCTCAGCGGGCCCTGGACGTAGCCCTCGCGGAACTGGCGCTCCTCGATCAGCGTGGTCTGGAGGTTGGGCGCCACCAGGCCCTTCTTGACCACCGCCGCGGGCGACATCGCGTTGAGCGGCTGCTGGTAGTAGATGTAGCTGTAGTTGGAGAAGGCCTGCTGGACATCCAGCACGTGGTTGAGGAAGAGGTGCGCGAGGACCGGGTTCTGCGCGCCGCGCACGATGGCCAGGGTGTCATTGTCGATCGGGCCGTGGCCGTCCGGCGGCCACCAGTATGCGAACGCCGTCGGCTTGGTCCCCTTGGGCGCGTAGTAGGGCGCCGATGCCATGTCACCCGACCAGGCCTGGTGCAGCCACAACGATGCGTCGGCCAGACGCTGGTACTCGTTGGTGTCGAACTTGAGGTTCGCGGTGGAGATCAGCTCCTGGAGGGACTTCTGGGCGGCCTTGATGTACACGGGGTTGTCCGTGTTGACGTCCGTGATGCCGTTGTGCAGCAGACCCATGGTGAGGCCCTCGTGCTGGTCGTCGAGCATGCCGACCTTGCCGCTGATCTTGGGGCCCTGCTCCCACAGCGCCGACCATGGGTTGGCGTAGTTGGTGGGATGGAAGTCGGGCAGCTTGTCGGCGCGCCAGCCGATCCCGGTGGTGTAGATCGTGTACGGCACCGTGTACTGGCTGCCGTAGTCGTACCAGGGGTTGACCAGGGCGGGCCAGATGTTGGCCTCGAGGTTGGGGATGTAGTCCAGGTTCAGCGGCGACAGCAGCTTGCCGACGGCGAGGCGCTCGAGATGCACCAGTTCGGGTACGAACACGTCGAACTGGACCTGGCCTGAGGAGATCTTGGCCACGGCCTCGTCGATCGTGGTGAAGGTGCTGATCTGCACCTGGACGCCGTACTTCTTCTCAAAGGACTTCACGACCGCGGGGTTGATGTACTCCTCCCAGTTGTAGAACTGGAGCGGCCCCTTCTCCGGCCGCAGGCCGGACTTGATCGGCGGGTTGTCCTTGTAGATCGGCAGCGAGACGGGCACGTTGGGGCGCGCCAGCGGCAGCCCGCCGGGGCCCTCGCCGCGCACCTGACCGCTGACGACGGCGCCGCCCGGTGGGGGCAGTGGTTCGGTCGTGCCGCAGGCTGCGAGCGCGCTGGGTACGCATAGTCCGGCCGCGGTGAGGCCGGCGCGGCGCAGGAAGGTGCGGCGGGTGCTGCGAGGGTGGCTCATGATGATTGCGCGCCCTTTCGGCGAGGTTCGGCCGCACCGGGGTCAGAACGGTGAAAGCGGTACCCGAGTTCGGCGCAGGCAAGGGCAAGACAGCGGTCGACCATGCGCTCGGGCGTCACGTCCGGCTGCCCCAGCGTCACCTGGACGCCGAGGCCGTCCATCAGTCCGCTGAGCGTGAGCGCGAAGTCGTCGGGGTCGACATCGGCGTTGAACACGCCCGACTCCTGGCCCCCGCGCACGATGTCGGCGATCAGCACCCGCTGGCGGCGGTCCAGGCGGAAATAGGAGCGGCGGACGCTGGGGTCGCGCCGTGCCCGGACCCAGATCTCCATCCACAGCGTGTAGTCGTTGAGGCCCCCCGGGCCCAGGCTGGTCTCCTCGATGAGGTGGACAAGCTGGTCCGCCGGGTCCTCGATGCGCCCGTGGCCCTCGGACAGCCGTTGGTAGAAGGTGCGGTCGGCGTATTCGACCGCCTCCTCCAGCAGCCGGTCCTTGGACTCGAAGTAGTAGAGGATCGTGGGGGAGCTCGTGCCCGCCCGCTCCGCGATGTCACCGATGCGCGTGTCAAAGAGACCGCGCTCATACAGCACCTCGGCGGCGGCGGCGATGATCTGCGGCTTGCGCAGGTGATCGACTTTGGGTCGCGGGCTCACGGGTGTGAGATTTCTCCTCCGGCTACGCCTCTGAGACGTATACTGAATCGCCAGTCAGGAAACTAACCCGCGGGCCGCCCGCTTGTCAAGCGGCCAATCGTGTGGATTGGGTGTGAGGGGAATGGGAGCATGACCGATGTCGTTGTGCTGGGAGCCGGCCTGGCGGGACTGTCGGCGGCGCGTGACCTCGCGCGCGGCGGTGCGGACGTGCTGGTGCTGGAGGCCCGCTCGCGTGTGGGCGGCCGTGTCGAGGCGATGACGCTGCCCGACGGGCGCACGGTCCAACTCGGCGGCGAGGTCATCGGCCACGCCCACACCGCGTACCTCGAGTTGCTCGACGAGCTCGGGCTCTCGGTGCAGCCCAGCTACGTGGCCGACCCCGGCGAGATCACCTGGGGTCTGCACGAGGGCGTGTACATGGGCGATAACGCCCCCTGGATGACGGTCGAGGAGCGCGCCGACGCCGCGCGCATCGACCGGCTGTTCGCGTCGCTGGCCGCCGAGATCGATCCCGAGGATCCGTGGAGCCACCCGCACGCGGCGCGCCTGGATCGGCTGAGCCTCGGAGCGTGGCTGCGGCTGCAGGGCGCGTTGCCGGCGGTCCGCCGCCGCCACGCGCTGGCCTCGCTGTCGCTCTCCTGCGACGGGCCGGACCGCAGCTCGCTGCTGGCTGATCTGCGCAAGCACGCCACGCTGGCCGGCGAGGGCTTCTACGACCTGGCCGAATGGGAGGGCCTGCGCTGCTCGGCCGGGTCGGCGGAGGTTGCCCTGCGGATGGCCGCCGAGCTCGGGTCGCGCGTGCGGCTCGGGGCCGTGGTGGCGCGGGTGGAGGTGCTGGGCTCGCAAGGCGTGGTGGTGTCACTGGTGGACGGCGAGGAGATCCGCGCCGAGGCCGTCGTCTGCGCCCTGCCGGCCGGGCCGCTGCGCGCCGTGGAGATCGCCGGGCTCAGCGATGCGCGCCTGGCCTCGCTGCGCGCGCTGCGTCAGGCGCTGGCCGCCAAGCTCGTCGTCGCCTATCCCGACTCCTTCTGGCAGCGCCGCGGCCAGAACGGTCTGGCCGAGACCGAGTGGCTGTTTGGCTCCACCTGGTCCCAGGGCGAGGGTGTCCTGTCGCTGCTGGTCCCGCCCGAGCGGCTGTCGGCCTTCCTGGCCGCGCCACCCGATGCCCGACGCGGAGTGGTCCTGGATGGGCTTGAAGCCCTCTACGGAGAGGCGGCCCGGACGCCCCTGGAGTTCCTCGAGCGCGCGTGGGGGGCCGATCCCTTCACCCTCGGCTACATCACGAGCTGGGCGCCCGGCGACCTGATGGCCGTCGGGCCGCTGCATGGCCGCCACGAGCCGCCCTTCTACGTCGCCGGCTCTGACCACTGGGTCGCCGGCTACATGGAGGGCGCGGTCCGGACGGGGCGCGGCGCGGCGCGGGCAGCGCTGGCGGTGGGCTCGGCGGCCTGAGCGCGAGGCGGGTTCCCGCGTTCCGAGCCTCAGGCGGTGTCGCGGAGGTCGTCCGCGTGCGCAGGCGCGTCCACAGCGTCCCGCCCGGCGTCCGCGGCGTCCGCGGGCACCAGGCGCTCGCCCAGCCCCAGCTCAGCGGCCAGCGCCGCCGACACCGACCGGCGCGCCCGCTCCAGCGGGATCGCCGCGTCCCCGATGAGCGTGCGCACCCCGAACCCGTCCAGCAGCGCCAGGGTGCGGTCGGCGACCTCCTCGGGGTCGCAGCGGGCGAATTCGCCGTCGCTCACCCCGGCGGCGATCTCGTCGGCGAACCACGCGCGCATGCGCGCGTAGAGCTCCTCGGCCACGGGGCGCAGCTCGGGGTGGCGCACGGCGCGCAGCCACAGCTCCACCCACAGCACCCAGTCCTCCTCGAGCGCCGGCGTGGTCGGCAGGCACTGGTCGATCATGGACTGCAGCCGCTCGGCGTGACTTGCGCCCTGCGGGAGGTCGGTCTCCAGGCGGACGTCGCCGGCCTGGGCGTAGGAGTACTCCAGCGCCTCGGCCAGCAGGGCCTCGCGGGTCTCGAAGTGGTAGTGGACGTTGGCCGGGGAGACGCCGGCCTCCATCGCGATCCGGGCGATCCGGACGCCGTCGATGCCCTCGCGGGCGATCTGGCCGACGGCTGCGGCCAGGATGCGGTCGCGGCCGTCGCGCCGGCTTGCCATCGAGCGCCTTCGAACCCTCCATCGCCGGCGCGAGGTCGGCCCGGATCCGATCGGCGAACCAGGCGACGCCCTTCTCACGCGCCGAGAGCGGCCCGCAGCGGTACCCGCGCGTCTGCAGCCCCTGCTGGACGTTGTCGACGAGGTCGACGTCCTCGTCGAGCACGAGCGTGTTCAGGCGCTGGTTGGCCCACTGCACGAACCGGGTGCGCGGGGTCGGCGCCCGCCGGCCGGTAGGACGCCCACACGTCATGGGTGGCGGACACGCCTTGGGCAGGATCTGCCAGGTCCCGATCTGATCGGGGTACAGGTCGATCGTCGTGTTGGGATAGATGTAGACGTAGCGCCAGACGCCCCGGTCGCGCTCGGGCAGTCCGGGCATCGGCGTAACAAGCTGGGCATAGAGGCGCTCGAGCCGGTTGCTCGACGGCTTGTCGCGCATCGGCGCGTCGAACCACAGGTAGTGCTCGTTGACCTCGACGTCGTAGTGCTTGTAGTCGAGCATCCGCATCAGCCCCGGGTGGGCGATGGGGATGTGGTAGCCCTCGATGTAGTTGTCGGCGACGACCTTCCAGTTGGCGGGCTGGCTCCCGGTCCCGGGCGCGAACGGCTGAAGCGTCTCGATCCGGTAGGGGGCCAGTCGCTGGGGCAGGTCGCCGACCAGTTCGGCCAGCGGCGCCGCGTCGGGGTCGAGGTTGACGAACACCAGGCCGCACATCTCCTCGACCCGCACGGGCATGAGGCTCAGCGACGGCTTGTCGAGCTTCTCGCCGAAGGCCATGCCCTCGGGCACGCCGATCAGCGACCCGTCCATCTTGTAGGTCCAGCCGTGGTAACGGCAGCGGATCGCCGCCTTGCACTGGCCCGAGCCGCTCAGCAGCCGCGACCCGCGATGGCGGCAGACGTTGAGGTACGCGCGCAGGGCGCCCTTGTCGTCGCGGACGACCAGCACCGGCTGGTTGCCGGCCGCGGCGGTGATGTAGCTGCCCGGTGGTGCTCAGCTGGGAGACGTGCCCGGCGAGCTGCCACGTGCGCTCGAAGATGAGCTCCTGCTCGACGCCTCGAGCAGCGCCGGATCGGTGTAGAAGCGGGGCTCGAGCGCGATCCCCGACGGGGCGGCGCGGAGCCGTCGCGTCGGCGGAGGCGATGTAGGCGAGTCGACGGTGGTGTCCATGATTCTCATCCTGACTTTGTGATCAGTTGATGTATTCTAACCGCCATGGTCAAGCGCGCGTCGTGGCTGTCGATCACGCCCGAGCCCGAACGCGAGCTGCCCGAGGCGGTGGCCACACTGGCCGCGCGGGCGCCGTGCCGGCCCCGATGCGGTCGCCGCCGAGCAGGCCCGGATCGAGCGCCTGATCCTCCACGGAACCCAGCGCCGGTGGCTGGCCTACCTGCACGGGGTGGTGGACCTGATCGCCGCGGCACGGGCCAGCGACGACCCCGACGTCGTCGCGCGCCCGCCGGCGCGCGACCGCGGTGATCGCCAACCATCACAACCTGCTGCTCGGGCTCACTGATCGCACCCGCGCCGGAGCCAGCCCCACCGCGACCGACTCGAGCCGTCTGCGCGCGTTCGACCTCAACGAGACCTAGGAGTCCAATGACCACGACGACGACACCCGCCGCCGCCCCCGACCTCTCCGACGCGCAGCGCGCCCTCCAGCAGCGGGCGCGCGACTTCGTCGAGGGCGTGCTGATCCCGCTCGAGCTCACCGCCGAGGCCGCCGGCGGCCGGCTGCCCGACGAGACGGTCGACGCACATCAAGCGCGAGGCCATCGACGCGCGGCTGCAGGGCGGGCGGGTGCCCACCGAGCTCGGCGGGCAGGGGTGGTCGATGCTCGAGTGGTTTCTCGTCAACGAGCAGTTCGGCCGCGTCACCAACGGGCTGCACTGGCACGTCCCGAGCGTCTACAACGTGTGGGTCGAGGCCAGCCCCGAGCAGATGCAGCGCTACGTGCGTGCCCGCGCTGCGCGGCGAGGGCGGCGACGCCTACGCGGTCACCGAGGCCGACGCCGGCTCGGACCCGAGCGGGATCGCCACGACCGCGGTCGCCACCGACGCCGGCTGGCGCATCAACGGCGAGAAGTGGTTCGTCACCTCCGGCGACGTGGCCCGGGTGCTGATCGTGGTGGCCAACGTCGTCGACGGCGCCGACCGCCTGCCCACGCTGTTCCTGGTCGAGCCGGACGCGCCCGGGCGTGGAGTTCGTCGACGATCCGCTCTTCACCCACAACTATCCCCACGGCCACCCGACGATCCGCTTCACCGACGTCGAGGTCGCCGCCGACGCCGTCATCGGCGGCGTCGGCAACGGCGACGAGCTGCAGCGCGCGCTGGTTCACCGAGGAGCGCCTCGGCATCGCCACCCACGGCCTGGGGGCGATGTGGCGGCTGCTCGACGAGACGACCGAGTGGGTGCTCGACCGGCGTCCAGGGCGGGCGGCGGATCATGGACTACCAGGGGATCTCGTTCCCGCTGGCCGACTCGGCCACCGACGCCACGCGTCGGCCGGCTGCTGGCGCTGCAGGTCTGCGACATGGTCGACGCCGACGCCGATCCCAAGCTCATCCACGCCAAGGCCTCGATGGCCAAGCTGTTCGTCTCCGAGGCGGCGGGCCGCTGCGCCGACCGCGCCGTGCAGGCGTTCGGCGGGCCGCGGCTACCTGCGCTCCAACGTCGCCGAGCGCTTCAACCGCGAGCTGCGCGTGGACCGGATCTGGGAGGGGACCTAGCGAGATCCAGCGGCTGATCATCGCCCGCGCGCTGGAGCGCCGCGGGGTCGAGGCGACGATCCATTGAGCGCGCTGCAGACCCCCGACGCCGAGCGCCGCGTCGACCTCGGCCGCCTCATGCGCCCGGCGTCGATCGCCGTCGTCGGCGCCACCGACCGCGCCGGCAGCTACGCCGCCGAGACGCTGCGTCAACCTCGAGCTGATCGGCTTCCCCGGGCCCGTCTGGGGCGTCAACCCCGCCGCACCGAGGTGCTGGGGCGCCTGTGCGTGCCGCGCGTGGCCGACCTGCCGGAGGCCGGTCGACGCCGTCGTGGTGGCGATCCCGGCGGCCGGGGTGGCCGCCGGCCGATCGACCAGGCCGGCGCCGCGGCTGCGGCGGCGCCGTGGTGTTCAGCGCCGGCTTCGGCGAGGTGCGTCCGGGCGCGGGCACCACGACGATCTCGTGGCCGCCGCGCGCCGCCACGGCCTGCCGGTGTGCGGCCCCAACTGCAACGGGATCGTCTCGCCGCGCTCGCGGATCGCGCTGTGGGGCGACGCGCTGCTCGGTGCCCGAGCCCGGCCCGGTCGCGCTCGTCTCCCAGAGCGGCAACGTCGCCGTCAACGCGCTGGCCACGCGGCGCGGGCTGCGCTTCCACACGGTGATCGCCAGCGGCAACCAGGCGGTGCTCACCGCCGCGCGACTACCTGACGTACCTCGCCGGGGAGGACGGGCGTCGGGGCGGTCGCGCTGTACCTGGAGGACGACGGCGGCGCCGCGGCTTGTGCGACGGCCTGGCCGCGTGCGCCGACGCCGGCGTGCCGGTGGTGGTGCTCAAGGTCGGGCGCTCGGCGGCCGGCGCGCGCGCGGCGGCCGCCCACAGCGGCGCGCTGGCCGGCGATCAGCGCGTGTTTCGCAGCCTGGTCGAGGAGGCGGGCGCGGTGTGGGCCGACGACGTCCACGACCTGCTCGAGCTGGCCAAGACGATCGCCACGCGGCGCATCGCGGCGCCGCGCCCGACGAGCGCGCGGGGCCTGGCGATCATGACCTGCTCGCGGCGGCGACTCGGCCCAGGGCGCCGACGAGGCGCAGCAGCTCGGTCTCGAGCTGCCGGCCTTGGCGCCGGCACGCAGGCGCGCCTGGCCGAGCTGCTGCCCTCGGCCGCCACCGCCGCCAACCCGCTCGACTACACGGCGATGATCTGGGGCGACGTCGCAGGCGCTCGGTGAGCTGGTCCGCGCCCTCGGCGAGGACCCCGCGATCGGTCAGGTGCTCGTCTTCTACGACCAGCCGCACGGGATGACCGGCGCGCCGGCGGAGTCGTGGCGGGCGGTCCGCGAGGGCGTGATGCTGGGCGCCGGCGCTCAGCCCGGTGGCCGTGATGGTGTCCTCGACGCTGCCCGAACTGCTCGACGACGCCGCGGCCGCGGAGTTCGCCGCCGCCGGCGTGCCCGCCGCCGCCGGGCTGCGCACCGGGCTGCGTGCGCCGCCGCGGCGCTGCAGGCGGCGGCCGGCGCCGACCCGGCGCGGCTGCGCGAGATCGCCGCCGCGGCATGCGCCGTCGCGGGCGCCGCGGGCCGGCGGCGAGTGGCTGCCCGAGCACGAGGCCAAGGACGCTGCTGCGCGCCGCGGGTGTCGCGGTCCCCGACGGCCGCGCCGTCGACGACGAGGACGATGCCGTTGCGGCGTGGCGCGAGCTCGACGGCCCGGTGGCGCTCAAGCTGAGTGCGGCGCGGCGTCCAGCACAAGACCGAGCTGGGCGGCGTCGCCCTCGGGCTGCGACTCAGAGAGCCGAGGTCCGCCGCGCCCACCGTCGGCTGGCGGCGCTGGCCGACGCGCACGACGGCGTCGTCCTGGTCGAGCGGATGGCGCGCGCCCGGCGTCGAGCTGATCGTCGCCGCCCACGACCGACGGCGATCGTGCCGGCGCTGGTCGCTCGGCCTCGGCGGGATCTGGACCGAGCTGCTGCGCGACGTCGCGGTCGTCCCGCTGCCGGCCGATGCGGCGCGGATCGAGCGCGCGCTCGCGACCCTGCGCGGCGCGCCGCTGCTGCTCGGCGGCCGCGGCGCGTCCGGCGGTCGACGTCGCCGCCGCGGCGCGGCTGGCCGCGCAGGTCGGGGCGCTGCTGTTGGAGCGCGGGCTGACCACTGTGGAGTGCAACCCGGTGCTCGTGGGGGCCGGCGGGGACGGTCTCGGTGCGGTCGCCGTGGACGCCGCGATCCGGACGGGCGCGCGCACGTGACGCCCGGCGGCCGGACGACTACGACGTCGCGATCGTCGGCGGTGGCTTCGCCGGCGTCACCGCCGCCCGCGAATGCGCCCTGCGCGGGCGCCGGGTCGTGCTGCTCGAGGCCCGCGACCGCCTCGGCGGGCGGACCTGGAGCGCCGACTGGGACGGCTGGCACATCGAGTACGGGGGCGCGTGGGTGCACTGGCACCAGCCCCACACCTTCTCGGAGATCACGCGCGCGGGGCTGGCGACGACGCTCGGGCCCGACGCGCAGCGCGCCCACTGGCATGTCGGCGACGAGCGCCCGTGGGCACGATCGCCGAGCGCGACGCCATCGCGCAGAAGGGCTGGGACCAGTTCGTGGATGGCGTTCGGGACGCGCTGCCCGCGCCGCACGCTCCGCTGCACGCGATCGACCGGCTCGCCGCGTTTGACCGCCTGAGCATCGCGCAGCGCGTCGACCAGCTGTCGCTGTCTGATGAGGAGCCGATGTGCTGTGCGCCGAGCTCGAGTCGCTGGCCCACGCGCCGCTCGCCGATGCGGGCGCCGTGTCGGTGCTGCGCTGGCACGCGCTGTCGGGGTACAGCCTGCGGCTGACCCAGGAGACCGGCGGGCGGGTGACCATCGACGCCGGCACCGGCGCGCTGCTGCACGCCATCGCTGACGCCGCTCCGTTCGAGCGCCGCCTCGACACGCCGGTGCGGGCCATCGCGCACCGCGCGGGCCGCGTGGAGGTGCATACGGGCAATGGCGGCGACGTCCGTGCCAAAGCCGCGATCGTCGCCGTTCCCCTCAATGCACTGGGGGCGATCGCGTTCGATCCGGTCTTGCCCGAGGACAAGCAGGCTGGCCATCGCGCTGGGCCAGGCCAGCCGCGGCATCAAGATCATGCTGCGCGTCCGCGGCGAGCAGCTCATGCAGAACGCGATCCGTCCCGGGCACGCCTTCGGCTACCTGGGCTCAGAGGAGCTCGACGGCGACGGCACGCAGCTCATGATCGGCTTCGGCCCCGACGCGACGCGCTGTGATGCCGGCGACCTGCCGGCCGTGCAGCGCCAGCTGGACGCGATCCTCCCCGGCTACGAGCTGCTGGGCGCCACCGCGCACGACTGGCTGGCCGACGAGTTCTCCCAGGGCACATGGGCCATCCACCGCCCCGGCTGGTATGAGCACGCACCACGCCGCGATGCGCCGCGCCGAGCCCGGCCTGATCTTCGCGGGCTCAGACCTGGCCAACGGGTGGGCCGGGTTCATCGACGGCGCGATCGAGTCGGGGCTGCGCGCCGGCGCGCAGGCGGCGGCCGACCTCAGCCGCTGACGGGCACGGACTCCAGCGCGGCGCAGCCCGCCCTCCAGCGCGTCCGCGAGCTGATCCAGCTCGCCCAGGGCGAACGACTCGGCGAACAGGTAGGGCAGCTCGACGACCTCGGCAGCCAGGCCCTCGCGCAGCCGGGCGAGCTGCTCGCGCTGCGCCGTCATGCGGGCGTGCTCCGAGAGGGCCGCGCCGAGGGCCGCGCCGGTGAGCGGGTGCCCGGTGCGCTTGCGGGCCTTCGCCAGCGTCGTGCGCTCGCGCGTGGTGAAGCGCTGCGGGTAGCAGGCGTTGACGATCGTCGCGTCGAGCGCGAGCTGTTCCTCGGCCAGGGCGTCGCGCAGCCACAGCGTCTCGTTGACCGGCATCTCCTCGGCGGTGGCGACGGCGACGATCGCGGTGAAGTCGCGGTCGGCGATGGTGGCGGCGATGACGCCCGCCTGGTGGGCGATCGGGCCGACGCGGGCGATCTCGGCGAAGGTCCGCGGGGTGCGCAGGATGCCGACGCCGTGGCCCGGCGGCGGGCGAGTCGACGATCACCAGGTCATAGACCTCGCCGCCGTCGCTGCGGCGCTCGTGCTGGGCCAGCTCCCAGAGCTTGCCCACGCTGAGCAGCTCGCGCATGCCCGGCGTGGCCATCGCGAAGGCTTGAAACAGCCGGCTCTGGCCCAGCGACCTGACCCACCGCTCCGGTCTTGACGCGCAGGTACTCCTCCATGGCGAACTGGGGATCGACGGAGATCGTGAACAGGTTCTCGGCGAGCTCGACCTCCTCGAAGGTCCGCCCGCGCCGGTCGAAGGCCTGCCCGACGCGCTCCTGGCTGGCCAGCTCGGCGACGATGGTGCGCAGCCCGCGGCGGGCGGCGGCGAGCCCGAGCGCGGTGGCGACGGTCGACTTGCCCACGCCGCCCTTGCCGGTGACGAAGATCAGGCGACGGTCAAAGAGCCCGGACACGACTCCAGAACATAGCTTTTGGGGTGGCTGTGGGGGCCAAACGCCCCGATCGGGCGGAGGATTTCCGCATTCACGTGCGAATACAGGCGCGTATGAGTCCCCGATCGCATCGGAGCCCGAAGACAATGCCCACCTGCAAGGTGATCGCGCTCGCCAACCAGAAGGGCGGCGTCGCAAAGACCACGACAACTCTGAATCTGGCCGTGGCCTTCGCCGAGGAAGGGCATCGCGTCCTGTGCTGTGACATGGATCCCCAGGGGAACCTGACGATGTCCCAGGGCATCGACCCGGACACGCTGGAGAAGTCGATGTACGACGTGCTCGTCCATCACATCTCCATCCGCGAGGTGATCCGCAAGCGCGAGGTGGACGTCGCCTGCGCGTCGATCGACCTGGCCGGCGCGGAGATCGCGATGTCGACGATGATCGGCCGCGAGCGCTCGCTGCAGAAGGCGCTCAAGGAGGTCGCGGACGACTATGACTTCGTGTTCATCGACACTCCGCCGAGCCTCGGGCTGCTCACGATCAACGCTCTGACGGCTTCCGACAAGGTGATCGTCCCCGTGCAATGCGAATATCTGTCGATGCGCGGCCTGATCCAGCTGCAGAATACGCTCGGGATGATCCGGGAGAACCTGAACCCCGACGTTGAGATCGAGGGCATCCTGCCCACGCTCGTCGACCTCCGCACGCTGCACGCCAAGGAGGCCATCGAGTTGTTGGAGGAGAACTTCGGCGACCGCGTCTTCGCGTCGCGCATCCGCAAGACCGTCCGGTTCGCCGAGGCGCCGGTGAAGGGAATGTCCGTGCTCAAGTACGAACCCGACGGTCTGGCCGCCCACGCCTACAGGCAGCTCGCCAAGGAGGTCCTCGCAAATGGCAACCGGTAAGCGCGCGAGCATGCGAGAGGGGCCGCTCGCCGACCTCTTCCGCCGGACGACCGAGGACGGGCGGGATGCCGTCGATCAGCCTCAGCCCGAGGCGCCCGCGCCGACACCACAGGCGGCCGCGCCCGAGCCGGCCGCGCCGCGCGAGCCGGCAGTGGACGAGCCGGTCTCGCCGGCGAGCGAGTCGATCCAGCGTGCCACCCCCGAGGCGCGACGCCGCGCGCACCCGTCGCTGGAGTCCGACGCGCGCTCGCCGATGTTCGACGAGCCCGCGCCCGAGATCCCGACGCCCCAGGAGCGCCTGCGCCACGCCTTCTCGGCAGACATCCCCCAGAACGTCATGGAGCGCCCCGAGCCGGCGCAGCCCGGGCACGACGCATACGCGCGTGCTGACCACGACGCCTTCCCGGCGCCCGACCGCCATCGGTCACCCGGTGCTGCGCGTCGTCGGCGTCGGCGGGGCCGGCGTCAACGCGGTCAACCGCATGGTCGAGGCCGACATCACCGGCGTCGAGTTCCTGGCCATCAACACCGATCTGCAGTCGCTGCAGCTGTCGGCGGCCCACGAGACCCTGCACATCGGCGACGCGGTGACGCGCGGGCTGGGCTCGGGCTCTGACCCGGACCTCGGCCGCCGCGCGGCGCGCGACGAGTACGACCGCATCAAGGCGCTGCTGCGCGGCTCGGACATGGTGTTCATCGCCGCCGGGGCCGGCGGCGGAACCGGCACGGGCGCCGCGCCGGTCGTGGCGCAGATCGCCCGCGAGGTCGGAGCGTTGACGGTCGGCATCGTGACCCTGCCCTTCCAGTTCGAGGGCTCGCGCCGCCGGGACCAGGCGGAGGCCGGGATCGCCGCGCTGCGCGAGGAGGTCGACACCCTCATCGTCGTGCCCAACAACCGGCTGCTGTCGGTGCTCGACCGCGGCGTGTCCATGGTCGACGCCTTCCGCGTGGCCGACGACGTGCTGCGTCAGGGCGTGCAGGGCATCTCTGACCTGGTGACCCTCCCGGGGCTGATCAACCTGGACTTCGCCGACGTGCGCACGATCATGACCGAGGCCGGCAGCGCGCTGCTGGGCATCGGCATGGGCACCGGCGAGCGGCGGGCGATCGACGCCGCCGAGCAGGCGGTGGCCTCGCCGCTGCTGGAGACGAGCATGGAGGGCGCCCACTCGATCCTGCTCTCGATCACCGGCGGCCGCGACATCTCGCTGTGGGAGGTCAACGAGGCCGCCAAGGCGGTCGCGGAGGCCGCGCATCCCGACGCCAACATCATCTTCGGCGCCATGGTCGACGACAAGCTCGAGGATCAGGTGTGGGTGACCGTGGTGGCCACCGGCTTCGGCGACCAGCGTCCCCGCCGGCGCGACGAGGAGCCCAGCGCGCGGACGCGGCCCGACGACGAGCCCCGGGTGAGCCGGATGCGCGAGCCGGCCGGTGAGCCGCGGGTCAGCCGGATGCGCCGCAGCGCCACGGAGCTCGACGTCCCAGAGTTCATCCCGCGGCGCTGATCGCGCCTCAGCGGTGATGCCGTGACCGCGCCGGGCACCCAGCTTGGCGTCGTCGCCGCGGGCCATCCCCTGAGCGCCCGGGCAGGTGCCGACGCCCTGCTGGAAGGTGGCAACGCCGTCGATGCGGCGCTGGGCGCGATGCTGGCGTCGTTTGCCTGCGAGCCCCTGCTGACGGGGCCGGGCGCCGGCGGCTACATGCTCGTGGTCGCGCCCGGCCAGGCGCCGACGCTGCTGGACTTCTTCGTCGAGGCGCCCGGACGCGGAATCCCGCCCACCTCGCCCGCCGAGCGTCGGAGCTGATCCCGGTGCCGGTCTCGTTCGGCGACGCGGTGCAGACGTTCCACGTCGGCGCGGCGTCGGTGGGGACGTTCGGGATGCCGGCGGGCGTGTGCGAGGCGGCCCGCCGCTTCGGCCGCTTTCCCCTGGAGCGTCTGGTGGCGCCCGCCGCGCGGCTCGCGCGCGAGGGCGTGGCGCTCAACCCCCAGCAGGCCTACATCGTCGAGATCCTCGGCGCGATCGTCACCTCGACCCCCGAGGCCGCGGCGCTGTTCGCGCCCGGCGGGCGGCTGCTGCGCGCCGGCGACCGGCTGCGCCAGCCCGAGCTCGGCGACGCGCTGGAGCGGCTGGGCACCGACGGCGCCGCGGCCGTTCTACGAGGGCGACATCGCTGCGGCGATCGTCGACTGGCTCGCCGCGCGAGGCGGTCTGGTCGACCAGAGCGGACCTCAGCGCGTACGAGGTGGTCGACCGCGAGCCGGTCCGCGCCGGCTACCGGGGCCGCGAGGTGGTCACCAACCCGCCGCCGTCGGCGGGCGGCATCCTCATCGCCCGGGCCCTGGCGCATGCTGGACGCGTATCCCCGGCCCACCCGCCCCGCCATCGGTCGTCCAGCTCGTCGATGTGATGGAGAGCACCCAGAACGAGCGCACGCCGGAGTTCCTCGCCGGCCTCGGCGATCCGCGGTTCGTGCAGGAGTTTCTGGCCCGCCCGGTGGGGCGGCTGGGCTCGACGACGCACATCGCCGCGCTGGACCGCGACGGGTGGGCGTGCTCGGTCACGTGCTCCAACGGCTCGGCATCCGGCGTCATCGTGCCCGGCACCGGTGTACACCTCAACAACATGCTCGGCGAGCAGGACCTCAACCCCCTCGGCTTTCACCGCCACCCGCCTGGCCGGCGGATGCCGAGCATGATGTCCCCGACGATCGTCCTGCGTGACGGCGTCGCCCAGTTGGCCGTGGGCAGCGCCGGCTCCAACCGGATCCGCTCGGCGGTGCTGCAGACGATCATCCGCTCGATCGACGAGGGGTTCGAGGCGCAGGCGGCGATCGACGCGCCGCGGGTGCACTTCGAGGACGACATGGTCTACACCGAGCCCGGTATCGACGTCGGCGCGCTCGAGGCCGCCGGCCGGTCGGTGAGCCCGTTTCGCGACCGCAACCTGTTCTTCGGCGGCGCTCAGGCGGCGGCGCTCGACGGCGACGGGCGCTTCTCCGGCGGCGGCGACCCGCGGCGTGGCGGGGCCGCGATCGTCGTCGAGACCGCCTGATGCGGCGCACCCCGGCGGTGGGCGGGCCGGCGCGGCGGGCGCTGGCCGCCGGGGCGCTGGCAGTCGCGGTGGCCGTGCTCTTGGCCGGCTGCTTCGACGTCCAGTCGCCGGACCTGTTCCTGCTCACACGCACCGGCCAGGGCGGGAAGCTCACCCTGCTCGTCAACGACGGCGGCACCGATCCGCTGCAACGGCGCCAAGGCCAAGCCGCATCTCCAACACCAGCTGATCACGGCTCGCGACCTGTCGGACAACCTCGCCACCGACGCCCAGAACCACCTCACGATCCCCCGGGCGGCGGGCTCGGTGTACTACTTCACGATCAAGCTCCAGCAGGGCACGATCTCGTTCCCCGACCGCGCCGCGGCCACCCACAACGTGCTGGCCCAGGCCGAGCTGTTCGCCGCTCAGGCCGCCCAGAAAGAATGCGGCCAGGTCGGCTGATCCGCCGCGTCCTCCATGCCGGAGGGATGTGAGAATGCGCTTAAGGCGACGGCAGGGGCGGGCCATCCCGTTAGTCGGGTGGCTAGCCTAAGCCGCTCTCCTTCGTGCTCTCCTTCGCAGCCGCACATCTGATCAGCACGTTCCAGGCGGTCGTGCTGGGTGTCCTCCAGGGCGCCACCGAGCTGTTCCCGGTCTCCAGCCTGGGACACACGGTGCTGGTCCCGACCCTGTTTCGCTGGGGCAACATCGTCGCCTGGCAGTCCGAGCCCGAGTCGCCGTGGCTGGCCTTCGTGGTCATGCTCCACGTCGGCAGCGCCGTGGGGCTGCTCATCTACTTCTGGCGCGACTGGATCGCGCTCATCCGTGCCTTCTTCGCCACGCTGGGCAAGCGCCGCATCGAGACGCCCACCGAGCGCCTGGCCTGGCTGATCATCTGCGCCACCATCCCGGTCGGAATCCTCGGCCTGCTGCTGGAACGCGTCATCCGAGAGGCGCTGGCCAAGCCGCTGTCGGCGGCGATCTTCCTCATCGTCAACGGCTGCATCCTGCTCTACGCCGAGCGCTACCGCCGCCGCGCCGAGGTGCGCGAACTGGCCCGCCGCGAGGGACTGAACCCCGAGGGCTTTCGGGCGCTTGACACGATGGAGTACCGCGAGTCGGTGATCATCGGCACCGCGCAGTCAACGCGCGCTCATCGCCGGGATCAGCCGCGACGGCGTGGTGATGACCGCGGGGCTGGCGCGCGGCTTGGACAACGCCGACGCGGCGCGTTTCGGCTTCCTGCTGGCCACGCCGCCGATCCTCGCCGCCGGCCTGCTCAAGTTCGGCGACCTGACCGGGGCCAACGGCGACGGCATCCGGGGCGCGGCGGTCATCGCCGCCGTCTGCGCCGCCATCACCGCGGTCATCACCGTCCACTTCCTGACCCGCTACTTCCAGCAAGGGCAACCTGCGCCCGTTCGGGCTCTACTGCATCGGGTTCGGCGCCTTCATGACGGCGTTCACGCTGATCGTCGGCGCGCCCGCGCCGTAGCCGCGCCGCGCGCCGGAGGCGCGCCGGAGGGCGGGCGCCGGAGGGCGAGTCAGCCCTCGCCGGGGCCGTAGGACACCTGGCCCAGGAAGCCCTCGCCGATGATCTTCTCACGCACGGCGGCCTGGCCGACGTAGCAGTGCCAGTGGGTGCCGGCGGCGTTGAGCGAGCGACAGCCGCCGTTGACGTGCTTGGTGGCGTCCACCGTCGGCTCCACGGTGCTCAGCCACTGTCCGGGAGCGATGCCGCCCTGCGCGGACGGCGCCGCCTGCAGCGTGCAGTCGTATTCCACGTCCGCCGTGACGGTGGTGCATATCGGGTGAGTGTTCAGCAGCGCCAGCGTTCCCTGCGGGATGCTCTGCGCCACCTGGGAGGGGGAGAGGAGCGCGTTGGCGGCCAGCGCGGCCCCCGGGATGGCGATGACCGCTGCCACCAGCGCCACCGCCAGGCGCCGCCGGCGGCGGATCGGCGTGCGCGCCGCCGGCGCCCCCGCGTCTCAGATCCGTCGTGGCGGCGGCGTGCAGGGCGTCGCCGAGCTGCTCGAGTGAGGGGGACAGATCGGTCATGGGGTCTCCTTGGGGGCGGACAGCCGGGTGCGCAGAGCCGCCAGACCGCGGTGCACGCGGACCCGGGCAGCGGTCGGGGTGGTGCCGAGCGCATCGGCCACGCGGTCGTAATCGAGGTCGTCGATGACACGTAGGCGCACCGCCTCGCGCTGAGAGGCGGGCAGCGCGTCGAGCAGTTCGTCGGCGCCGTCGGCCCAGCTCTCGTCGGGCGCGGCGGTGGCGGGCGGGCGGTCCAGACGAGCCATCAGGCCCAGGCGCTCGGTGGCGCGTCGCTCGATCGTCCCGCGGCGCACGGACATCAGCAGCGCGTTGCGTGCGATGCCGAAGAGCCACGGTGCGGCCGATCCGTCGGCCTCGTCGCGAAAGCGACCGCGGACGAGCCACGCCTGGGCGAAGGTCTCCGCGGTCAGGTCAAGGGCCGCCGAGTCATCGCGGGTGCGCCGGGCGAAGTACCCGTGCACCCGCTCGGCGTACCGGCGGTAGAGCTCGCGGTAGGCGTCGGGGTCCGTCCGCGCTGCCGCGATGAGCGCGGCGTCGGTGTGGGTGGTGAGCAGAGGCGTCATCGCACAGGAGATTGCGCGAGCCGCCCCTGGCGTTACATCGGTCTGCCGACCCGCGTCAGCCGAAGCGGACCTTGCCGTTCGACCGCGCCCGCGCCTGCGCGCGGTCGACGAAGTCCAGGCGCTTGGTCGCGGCCCGGAACAGGCGGGTGACGAGCTTCAGCCGGGCGTTCTCGGAGCGCAGGTCGAGCAGGCCCTGCTTGGCGTCGAGGCCGAAGTCGACGGTGGCGGCCATGTCGTAGGCGCCCATCTCCTCAAGCTCGGCGTCCTCGGGCTCGCGGTCGGTGGCGCGCTTGACCAGGTCGGCGTAGGCGGCGCGCGCGTTGCCGGCGCAGCTCGGCGTCGGGCTCGTCGGCGCCGTCCTCGACGAACTCCACGACGCCGGCCGGGTAGGCGAGGTGGCCCTGGCGCTCGAGCACGCGGAACGGCCGGGTGCCGCGGGTCAGCAGGTTCATGCGCCCGTCGTCCATCTCCTCGAGCACCTGCTCGATCGTCGCACGCGCAGCCGATGTCGCGCAGCCCGTCGTCCGACAGCCAGACGATCCCGAACTCGGTGCTCGGAGTCCAGGCACTCGCCCATCATCGTCTTGTAGCGCTCCTCGAAGATGTGCAGCGGGACGAGCTCGCCGGGGAGCGCGACCAGCCCCAGCGGGAACAACGGGAACTCGTGACGACCTCAGCCACTTCCGGCCAGTCTAGGTGCGGCGGCAGTCTGAGCGACGCGGGGCTCGCGGCGGGCACCGGGTCGCCGCTGGTCGCGGGTCAGCGGCGCGCGGTCAGCAGCAGGTTGTAGAAGATCGCCGGCGGCAGCCGCGGCTCGAGCAGCCGCTCGTCCAGCCGCTGCAGCGCAGGTAGCCGTGGAACGCGTACGGCGCCACAGCATCGGCACGTCGTCGGGCTCCGCGGAGGCCTCGAGCGCACCGGTTGAACCACCCGAACCAGTTGGCGGTCAGTTCCTCGCCGCGGACCTGCACCTCGGTGAAGCCCGGCGCGGCGGGCGTAGCGCGACAGGTCGCCGGGCGCGAAGGCGTGGATGTCGACGAACCGCTCGAGGTCGTGGTCGACCTGTCGCCGTCGCCGCCGCCGTTGTGCTCAGAGCCGCCGTTCGCCGGCGCTCCCGCGGGGCGCGCGCGCAGCAGCCGCCGCCATGCCGGGGCCAGCGCGTCGGCGCCGCGCTTGGGGACCGACGGCGATCCGGTCGCCCAGCCGCGACGGCTCGCCGGCGAACACGATCCGCCCGCCGGGCCGCAGCACGCGGTGAAACTCGGCGAACGCGCGGCGCAGGTTGGGCAGGTGGTGCAGCACCGCGTGGCCGAGCACGAGGTCGAAGCTCTCGTCGGAGAACGGGAGCGACTCGGCGTCGGCGCGGGCGGCCTTGACGTCGAGGCCGAGCCGCTGGGCGTTGCGCGCCAGGGTCGCCACCATCCCGGGCGAGATGTCGGTGCAGGTGGCCTCGCTCGACGACGCCCGGCCTGGAGCAGGTTGAGGCTGAAGTAGCCGGTGCCCGCGCCGATCTCCAGCGACCGGTCATAGCCGTCGGTCGAGCTCGGGTCCGAGCAGCTTGCGCAGCTTGCCGAGCACCTGGCCCTGGCCGATCTCGCCGAAGTCGATGCCCCACTTGGAGTCGTAGCTATCGGCGGCGACGTCGTGGTAGCGCGTGTTGACGTCGCGGATCTCGTCCGCAGTGCGCACTGCCTCCATGCCATCGGGCAGATGGGCACGTTACCCTGTCGCGCCCGTGACGGCCGACATCTACGTGCAGCGGGATCAGCCCGCCGGGGTGCCGCCGCTGGAGCTGACCGGCGAGCGCACGCTGCCCGACGTCCCCGCCGAGAACTACTGGTACCGCCGCCATCTGGCGGTCTACGAATGGATCGGCGCGCGCGTGATCGGCCAGCGCGTGATCGACATGGCCTGCGGCGAGGGCTACGGCTCAGAGGTGCTCGTCGCGCGGGGCCGCGAGCGTGCGTCGGCGTCGACGCCAACCCGGAGGCCTTCGAGCACGCGCGGCTGCGCTACACCGCGCCAGAACCTGCGCTTCGAGCGTGGGATGGTCGAGACCCACGGGGAGGCCGGCGCGTTCGACGCCGTCGTGTTCCTGCAGACGATCGAGCACGTCCAGGATCCCGCCGGCGGTGCTGCGGCACTTCCGCTCGCTGCTGGCGCCCGGCGGCGCCGTCTACGTCTCGACGCCCGAACCTGCTGACGCTGGCGCCGCCCGGGGCCGCGAAGTCCGACAACCCGTGGCACATCAAGGAGTACCGCGCCGCGGAGTTCGACGCAGCTGTGCCGCGACGGTGTTCGCGCGACGTCGAGATGCTCGGCCTGTTTCACGCCCGCAAGCTGCGCCTGCACGAGCTGGCGCTGGCCTCGGCTGGGACGCGGTCCACGCGCGGCTGCGCATCACCAAGCCGTTCTATGACCGCTTCACGCCGGCGATCGCCGCCAGGGACTTCGCGCTGCGCGAGACTGGGCTCGACGGCGCGCTCGACTTCCTGGCGGTGTGCCAGACCAACGAGGGAGAGACATGAGATACGTCAAGGTGTTGATCGTGCTGGCGGTGCTGGGCGCTTACCCGGCCGTCGCGCTGGCCCACAGGGCCCCGACCAAGCACCAGCGCACAGCACTGGTGCGGGCGACCAACAGCTATCTGCACGAGCAGATCCCCGGGCAGTGCCTGCGCGAGAAGATCTCGACCCCGGATACCTCTTGGGCGGAGGTCGGCTTCGCGCCTGGCCCCAACGGCCAGCTCCCCGTGATCTGCGCCAAGTTCGCCGCCGACGGCGTGATCCTGTTCCACTTCCACGCCGGCCAGTGGCATTTCAAGGGCGCCGGCAGCGACTTCCGCAACGGCAACGGGAGCTGCGCATTGACCAAGACGGTGCCCCAGCAAGGTGATCACCGACTTCAAGCTCTGCTGAGAGCAGCCGGGTCGGTCAGCAGGGATCAGCGCCGATGGCTGTACAACGCAGCGAGCAGGGCGAGCTCGCGCTCGTCCTGCATACCCACATGCCCTATGTCGAGGGGTTCGGGACCTGGCCGTTCGGCGAGGAGTGGCTGTGGGAGGCGATCGCCACCAGCTATCTGCCGCTGCTCGACGTCCTCGGTGGGCCCGGCGGCGAGCACGTCACGGTGTCGATCACGCCGGTGCTGGCCGATCAGCTCGAGGTGCCCGGAGCGCTCGAGCGCTGCGCGGCGTTCCTGGAGGACATCCGGCCCGAGTCACATCGCCTCGACATCGAGGAGCTGGCCGCGGCGGGCCAGGCGCCGCTCGCGGCCGAGCTTCAGCGCTCCGCGGCGGAGTACGCCGCCGCGGCGCGGCGGTTGCGTGAGCTCATCGAGGCCGGCGGGCTGCTGGCCGCGCTGGCGCCACACGCCCGCTGGACCTCGGCGGCCACGCACGCGATCCTGCCGCTGCTGGCGACTGACGCCGGCGCGCTGCTCCAGGTCCAGACCGGCGTGGCCGCCCACCGGCGTCGCTTCGGCGCCTGGCACGGCGGGTTCTGGTTGCCCGAGTGCGCCCACGCGCCGTGGCTGGACGAGCTGCTCGAGGACGCCGGAGTCCGCAGCACCTGCGTCGAGCTGACCGGCCTATTCGGGCTGGGTCACCCGCGCCACCTGCGGCCGCTGGTGGCCGTCGACGGGCCGGTGCTGTGGCCGCTTGACCGCGCGACCGTGGCCCTGGTGTGGGGCCCGGAGGGCTACCCGTCGGGCGCTGCCTACCGCGACTCGCATCGCCACACCACGCATCGCCATCACGCCTGGCGCAACGACGGCGCGCCCTACGACCACGCCGCCGCCGTGCAGCAGGCCCGCGCCGACGCCGCCGACTTCGTGCGCCGGGTCATCGGGCGGCTGAGTGGCGGCGGGGTGTGCGTGTGCGCCGTGGACACCGAGCTGCTCGGGCATTGGTGGTATGAGGGCGTGCACTGGCTGGCCGCTGTGCTCGAGGAGTCAGAGCGTCAGGGTCTCGCGCTGACCACGCTCGACGACGCGCTGGCTCGCCACGAGCCGGACCCCGCCCCGGAGCCGCTGCCGGTGAGCAGCTGGGGCGACGGGGGGGACCTGCGCACGTGGTCAGGGCCGCAGGCCGCAGCGCTGGCCTGGGCTGCTCGCGCCGCCGAGCTGCGGCTGGCCGCCTTGGGGGGCCGGCCGCCCGAGCGCGCGCTGCGCGAGCTGCTGGCGCTGCAGTCAAGCGACTGGGCCTTCCTGCACACGCGCGACACCGCGGGCGACTATCCGCTCCAGCGCGCCGAGGGGCATCGTCGCGCGCTGGCGCGCGCCCTGGCCGGGGATGCCGAGCCCGGGCTACGCGGCCTGGCCCCCGACCTCACCGGCTGGTCGTGACGACCGTGCATGCGTGGGCGGCGGCCTCGGCGCCCGCGATGCGGCCGAAGACGATCGCGTCGGTGAGCCCGCCGCCGTGCTCGGTGAGGTGGCCCCAGATCGAACCGGCGGCGCCCGCGGCGTAGAGACCGGGGACGACCGCTCCGTCCGGACCGCCGTCCGGGCCGCCATGCGAGCCACCGGAGGCCATGACGCGAGCGCGGGCGTCACGCCGCGGGCCGCCCGACGCGGTGGCCAGGCCGGGCCACATCTCGATGGCGTACAGGGGCGGTTCGAGCGCCGCCAGCGTCGCCGCAGCGCGGCCGCAGAGCTCATCGCGCCCGGCCACGCGCGCCGCCTCATCAAAGACGATGTAGCCCGGTTCGCGCTGATCAACGATCTCATGCTCGACCCTGCTCGCCAGATCGCGGCGATGGACGAGCGCGGGGTCGACGTGCACCTGCTCCCGGCCATCCTCGCCGTCACCCCGACCGGCTGGGCATCGCCCGAGGTCGCGCTGGATCTCTCGCGCCGCTACAACGACGCCCTCGCCGAGCTCGCGCGGGCAGACGACGAGCTCGGGCTGCACGTGGTTCAGCTTCCGGCCAACGTCGGCGGCGTCTATCTCGGCGAGCCGCTGTTTCGCCCGTTGTGGGAGGAGATCGCGCAGCGCGGCGTGTTGGTGTTCATCCACCCCGACGGCGTCCGTGACCCGTGGTTTCAGAAGTACTCGTTGTGGAACTCGGTGGGGCAGCCGATCGAGGAGGCGCGCGTGCTGGCCTCGCTCATCTACGGTGCGTGTACGAGCCCTCGACGCTGAGCTCGCTCGTGCGCCAGGTCGGCGCCGATCACGTGCTGATGGGCTCCGATTGGCCGGTGGGGGAGGGCGACCCCATCGGATTCGTACAGCGCTGCCCGGAGCTGTCAGATCCAGGCGACCGCGACGCGGTGCTGGGTCAAACGGCGGCCGCGCTGCTGGGACTCGGCTGACGCCGGGCCGGCAGGGTCAGCCCCAGCGGAAGGTCTTGGGCGCCTCGCGCATCCGGATCAGCTTGGCGGGCGCCCCGCCGACGACGGCGTTGGCCTTCACGTCGCACGTCACCACTGAGCTCGTCCCGATCACGGAGTTGTCTCCCACGGTGACGCCGCGCAGGATGCAGGCGCCGTAGCCGACCCACACGTTGTGGCCGATGTTGACGTCGCGCTTGTAGATCCCCTGTTCGCGGATCGGCCGCTCCACCTCGACCATCCCGTGGTCGAAGTCGATGATCATCACGCGGTCGGCGATGATGCACTCGCGCCCCACCGACACGTGCTGGAAGGCCGAGATGGTGCACTCCTGGCCGAACACGGTCTTGGCGCCGATGATCAGCTCGCCCTCGTGCACGCGCACCTTGCAGCCGTGGCCCAGCCATGACCAGCGTCCCATCACGACCCGGGCGTTCTTGCCGATCTCGAACTTGACCCCGGGGCAGATGAAGCACAACCCGTCGGTCTGCAGGCGCCCGCGCCAGCGCACCTTCAGCCACAGCCAACGCAGCGCCAGCCGCAGATAGCCCCACGTGAGCATGTGGTTGGCCTTGGCGAAGCGCAGGAAGGCGATCGGACCGCCGCGCAGCGGAGGGGGCCCGGTACGGATGACGGCGGGTGGGGGACGCAGTTCCCGGCCACCCCGCCGTGGCCGCTCTATGTCCTGAGTGCCGGCCGAGTGCACCCGGGCATCGTAGGGAATCCGACCGTCTTTCAGTAGGGGAGCGACGACGGCGCCTCAGCCGTCGGTGAAGAGCCCGTTGATCGGCCCCAGCAGCCGCGCGGACCGCCGCGACGCCCCCGGGAGCTCCAGCAGCCGGTGCGTGGCCGGCAGGTCGGCCCGATCGCGCTCGAGTTGCTCGTCGGCGATCGGGTGCCAACGGTCGTCCACCAGGTCGGCCGGCTGAGCGTCGCGGACCGCGGCCTCGTCCATCTCCAGATGCTCGGCCCACAGGCGCACGCGGGTGTCGCGGGCCAGCGCCGCATCGTCGGTGACCACGCACATCTCGGTGTCGTTGAACAGGGAATGGGCGTTGAGGTTGGCCGACCCCACGATCAGCCAGCGGTCGTCGACGGCGGCCACCTTGGCGTGGACGTAGACCGGGTCGGCGCGGTCGTGCGTCGGCGACAGCGCGCGGATCGTGACCGCCAGGAAGCGCTTGGTCTGATCGCCCGCGTCGTCGTCGGCGGCGATCAGGCGCCCCACCTGGCCTTTGGTGTCCTCGGCGCCGTTGTTGGCCTTGGCGGGAAGAAGCACGACCACGCGGAACTCCGGGGTGGGCGGGTTGCGCAGCTTCTCGGCGATGATCGAGACCAGCTCCGGCGACCACAGGAACTGGTTCTCCAGGTAGATGAGCTCGCGGGCCGAGCGCAGCACCCGGGCGTAACTCTCGAAGATGCTGAAGTCCCCGCGGGGCAGGGAGTCGTACATGTCCTCCTCGACGGTGCGCACCACCTGCACCGTCGAGTCGCCCGCCGGCTCGGGCGCGGGCAGCGCCGGCAGCTCCTCCTCGGTGAGCTCCAGCCAGCGGGTGCGGAAGTGGTCGTTGACGTCGGCCACCGCCGGACCGCGCAGCCGCGTGCCGACGTCGTGCCAGCCCATGGAGCGGCGCGCGTGGTGGGCCTGGACGTCGTAGCGGTCCCCGGCCGAGCTCGTCATGTCGATCCCGCCCACGAAGGCGACCTCGCCGTCGATGATCACGGTCTTCTCGTGATGGCAGTGAAATGGGTGTTCCTTGGGGTCACCCTGGGCCTGGATGCGCGTGTGGCGGGTCAGGTTGTCGAGCGTCTCGGAGACCTCGCCGCGGCTGGGGTGAAAGAGCGGGGACCGGCGCGCCCGACCACACCAGGACCCGCACGTCCACCTTCTCGGCCATCTCGGCCAGCAGGACGCCGACGGCGCCGTTCGGGCGCCCGCGCACCAACTCGAACGCCGGCTCCAGGTGCCAACCGGTGATGTGCACGAAGCGCTTGGCCTGCGAGATCGCCTCGGCGATCTCGGGCAGCGCGTTGGCGCCGTCGATGAGGACGTCAAGCTGGCACCCCTCCCGCGGCGGCGGATCGCCCGCGGCGAACACCCCGGGACTGGAGGGCTCGAACACGCGGCGCCAGCCCAGCTTGGACAGCCGCCTGCGGTGCTTGGCCGTGACCGTGGCCTCGACCCCGTCCGCCCAATAGTCGATCGAAGCGTCCTACCAACGCGTTCGTCATCCCCTACGACCCTCCCCGCTTTTGCCGCCGCCTACACCTGGCATGATCACTGGCCGCCGTGCCCCAGTCCAACGACAACCTTGCCGAGCGCCTGCTCGAGGGCGATCGCCGCGCGCTGGCCCGTGCCATCTCGCTGGTGGAGAACGACGATCCCGAGGGCTGGGAGCTGGTGCGCACGATCTACCCCAAGACCGGCCGCGCGGCGGTCGTCGGCTTCACCGGCCCGCCCGGCGTGGGCAAGTCGACGCTGCATGGGGGCGCTGACCAAGCTCGAGCGCGAGCGCGAGCGCTCGGTCGCGGTGCTCTCCATCGACCCGTCCTCGCCGTTCACCAAGGGCGCGCTGCTCGGCGACCGGATCCGCCTCACCGACCATTTCCTGGACCCGGGCGTGTTCATCCGCTCGATGGCCAACCGCGGCGCGCTCGGCGGCCTGAGCGAGGCGGCGCTGCAGGCGGCGCTGCTCATGGACGCGTCCGGGCCGCGACCTGGTGCTGCTGGAGACGGTGGGCGTCGGCCAGGCCGAGGTCGACATCATCGACCACGCCGACACCGTCGTGCTGGTGCTCATGCCCGGCTCCGGCGACTCGATCCAGGCACTCAAGGCCGGGGTCATGGAGATCCCCGACATCATCGTCGTCAACAAGGCCGACCACCCGCTCACCGACACGATGGTCCGTGAGATCAAGGGGGTGCTGGCGCTCGGCCCCAAGCCCGACTGGCCCGTCCCGATCATCCGCACCGAGGCGGTCCGCGGCGAGGGGGTGGCCGAGGTGGCCGACAAGCTCGCCGAGCACCGCGCGTACATCGAGTCCGCAGGGCACGCTGTCCGAGCGCCGGCGGCGCAACCTGCTCAACGAGGTGCTGGCCATCGCCACCTACCGCATGCGACGCGAGCTGGAGGAGTCGGTCGCGCGAGGACGAGGAGGTGCGCGAGCTGCTGGACCGCGTGGTCTCGCGCGAGCTGGACCCGGCCAGCGCCGCGGCCACGATCCTCGAGCGCGAGAAGGCGAAGGGCCAGGCCGCTAGAAGCTGAGCGCCAGCTCGGTGAGCAGGCGCACCCCGAAGCCGGTCCCGCCCTTGTCCAGGTACGGCTGCGCGGCCGTGGTCGCCGACGCCGGCGATGTCCAGGTGCGCCCACGGCACGTCGCCGGCGAAGTGGTGCAGGAACTCCGCCGCCGGTGATCGCCGACGCCTCGCGGCGCTCGGTGCGGTTGGTGATCTGGGCGAAGCGGCCCTTGACCATCTCGGCGTACTCGGGGTGCAGCGGCAGCCGCCACACCCGCTCGCCGGTGCGCTCGCCCGCACGCGGTCACCAGCTCGGCCAGGGCGTCGTCGTTGCTCATCAGCCCGGCGTAGACGCTGCCCAGCGCGACGACGACGCCGCCGGTGAGGGTGGCGATGTCGACGATCGCGTCGCAGCCCTCGCGCCGGGCGTAGGTGATGCAGTCGCCGAGCACCAGCCGGCCCTCGGCGTCGGCGTTGTTCATCTCCACCGTCGTCCCGTCGAGCGCGGTGAGGATGTCGCCCGGGCGCATGGCCGCGCCGCTGATCATGTTCTCGGTGGCGCCGACGACGCCGAGCACGTTGATCGGCGCCTCCAGGTCCGCCAGCGCGGCCATCGTCTCGATCACCGCCGCGCCGCCCGCCATGTCGAACTTCATGTCGACCATGCCCGGCCGTCGGCTTGAGGCCAGGCCGCCGCTGTCGAACGTCACCGCCTTGCCGACCAGCGCGAGCCGGCGGTCGCTCGTCCCGCGCGCCGGCTCGTAGCTGAGCGTGATCAGCCGCGGGTCCTGCGTCGGATCCCGAGGCGACCGCGGCGAACAGCGCCCATGCCCAGCTCGCGCAGCTCGTCGCCGCCGAGCACGCTCACCGTCAGCGCCGGCCGTGTCGGCGGCCAGCTCGGCCGCGTAGTCGCCGAGCGCGGTCGGGGTCAGGTCGTTGGGCGGGCGGTTGCCGAGATCGCGGGCGCGGTTCTGGGCGCGCGGCCACGATCGCCGCGCGCTCGACCGCGTCCGGACGCCTCGGCGGCGGCGCTCACCAGCAGCCGCTCGATCCCCGCCGGGGACCGTCGTCGCCGTCGCCCGCTCGCTTGTAGCGATCGAAGCGGTAGGCGCGCGAGCAGCGTGCCCTGCACGAGCCCCTCGGCGATCTCGTCGCCGGCGCCGGGCGGGAGCGCCCAGCACAGCGTCGTCGTGCCCAGCTCGCGGGCGCGGCGGTGGACCAGCGCGGCGGCGACCCGGGCGCGCTCGGGGTCGAGCTCGTCGCGCGGCGCCGAGGCCGATCAGGATCACCCGGCGGCCGCTCGAGGTGGGTGAGCGCCAGGTGCTTGAAGCGGGCCTTGGCCTCGCCGGAGTCGAGCAGCGCCTCGAGCGGCTCGCCGGGCGTCGTCGGCCGTCAGCGGCTCGTCGTCGAACACCCCGAACGCGATCGTGTCGGCGTCGGTCGAGAGGGCCGGGGTCGTGGTCGTCTCGACGTACACGGCGCGGCCACACTGACTACCATCGGACTCACTCTCCGCCACCGACTCTCGGAGACGCCAACTCGATGCCCAAGACAGTGATCCTCTCGGCCGCCCGCACGCCGATCGGCAAGCTCGGCGGAGGGCTGGCCTCGGTGGACGCGACCGAGCTCGGCGGCGACCGCGATCAAGGCCGCGCTGGAGCGCGCCGAGGTCGCCCCCGAGCAGGTCCAGCACGTGGTCATGGGCCAGGTGCTCCAGGCCGGCCAGGGCCAGATCCCGTCGCGCCAGGCGCAGATCAAGGCCGGGATCCCCAAGGAGGTCTCCTCGGAGACGATCAACAAGGTCTGCGCCTCGGGGATCCGCGCCGCCGGGATGATCGACGCCGGCGATCCGCGCCGGCGACCTCGACGTCGCCGTCGGCGGCGGCATGGAGTCGATGTCGAAGGCGCCCTACCTGCTCAAGGAGGCCCGCTTCGGCTTCCGCATGGGCGACGGCAAGGCGCATCGACGCGATGATCAGCGACGGCCTCACCAACCCGTTCAGCGGCAAGCACATGGCCCAGGAGGCACCGAGGTCGCCGCCGAGCTGGAGATGACCCGCGCCGACATGGACCGCTGGGCGCTGCGCTCGCACGAGCTGGCGATCAAGGCGACCGACGAGGGCCGCCTGCCCGAGGAGATCGTGCCGGTCACGATCACGGGCACGCAAGGGCGACACGGTCGTCGAGGTCGACGAGGCCCCGCGCCGCGACTCGAGCCTCGAGACGCTGTCCAAGCTGCCCCCGATCTTCCTCAAGGACGGCTCGCCACACCGCCGGCAACTCGCCGGGCGTCAACGACGGCGGCGGCGCGCTGGTGCTCGCCTCCGACGAGTGGGCGCCGAGCAACGGCAAGAGCGCGCTGGCGACGATCATCGCCCAGGCGGCGGTCGCCGACGACTTCGCCTACCTGGCCCGCACCCCGGCCAAGGCGGCGCAGCAAGGCGCTGGAGAAGGCCGGCCTGACGCGCCGAGGACATCGACCTGTGGGAGATCAACGAGGCGTTCGCGTCGGTGACGCTGAACTCGATCCGGATGCTCGGGATCGACGAGGACAAGGTCAACGTCAACGGCGGCGCGGTCGCGCTCGGCCACCCGATCGGCGCCTCGGGCGCGCGCATCCTCGGCACGCTGGTGCTACGAGCTGCGCCGCCGCGGCGGCGGCCTCGGCTGCGCCGCGATCTGCTCGGGCGGTGGCCAGGGCGACGCGGTGATCGTCGAGGTCAATGGCGGCTGACGAGGCCCGGGGCGGCGACGCCCGTCACGGCGCCCGCAGCGCCGCGTTCTTTGATCTCGACAAGACCCTGATGCAGGGCTCGTCGGCGTTCCAGTTCGGGCGCGCCGCCTACCGCGCCGGCCTGCTGAGCCGCCGCCAGCTGCTCGCCGACGCCATCGCCAACGTCCGGTTCCGGCTGCGCGGCGCCACCGACGCCGACTCGATGGCGCTGCGCGAGCGGATCGCGGCGTCGCTGGAGGGGACGCCGGGTCGTCGACCTGGAGCGCCTCGGCGCCGACGTCCTGGCCGGGATCCTGCCCCGCGTCTATCCCCAGATGCTGGCGCTGGCGCACGAGCACCAGGACGCATGGCCGGCCCGCGTACATCGTCACCGCGGCCTCGCAGGAGCTGGCCGAGATCCTGGCCAGGGTGCATGGCGCTCGACGGCGCCGATCGGCTCGGCGATCTCCGAGGTGCGCGACGGCGTCTACACGGGCCGCCCGACCGGGGCTGTTCGTCTACCGCAGCGGCAAGGCCACGGCGATCCGCGAGCTCGCCGCGCGCGAGGGCTTCGACCTGGCGGCCTCCTACGCCTACTCGGACTCCGAGTCTGACCTGCCGATGCTCGAGGCGGTCGGCCACCCGGTGGCGGTCAACCCCGACGCGACGCTGGCCAGGATCGCGCGCGAGCGCGGCTGGGAGGTGCTGCGCTTCGACCGACTCGGGCGCCGGCTGAAGACGGCGGCGGCGCTCGGCGCGGCCGCGGGCGCCGGCGGGATCGGGACGGTGGTGGCGCTGCGGCGCCTGCGGCCGCCGCCGCGGCCTCAGGCGCCTGGCGGCACGGCGCAGCGGACGGGCCTGGGCGCATAGACTGCCGCGCCATGCTCAACCGTCGCCTTCGCCTCCTCACCCTGCTCACCGTCCTCATCGTCGCCGTCTCGGCGGTGTCCGCGCTTGCCTCGTCGGGCAAGACGGTCAAGGTCGCCGACAACTACTACGGCCCGAAGTCGCTCACCGTGAGCAAGGGGACCAAGGTGACCTGGAAGTGGGTCGGGGTGCTCCGCCACAACGTCGTCGTCCACACCGGACCCTCGGCGTTCAGTTCCAAGACCCAGGTGCGCGGCAGCTACAGCCACACCTTCACCAAGAAGGGCACCTACCAGCTGGTCTGCACGATCCATCCAGAGCATGAAGATGACCGTCGTGGTCAGGTAGGACGCCGCCCGCTCGGTGCGCGGCGCAGAGGGCCGACGCCGGCCCCGCAGGACTACAATCCGCCCGCTTCACCGATGTCCGCCACAGACAAGAAGATCCGCGTCGTCGTCGCCAAGCCCGGCCTGGACGGCCATGACCGCGGCGCCAAGATCATCGCCCGCGCGCTGCGCGACGCCGGGCATGGAGGTGATCTACACGGCCTGCACCAGACGCCCGAGCAGATCGTCGAGACGGTGATCCAGGAGGACGCCGACGCGGTCGGGCTGTCGATCCTGTCCGGGCGCCCACATGACGCTGGTGCCGCGGATCATGGAGCTGCTCGCGCGAGCAGGGCGTCGACGACGTCGATCGTGACGGTCGGCGGGACGATCCCGTCCGATGACATCGAGGAGCTCAAGGCGCTCGGGGTGGCCGAGGTGTTCACGCCCGGGCGCCCCGCCCAGCAGGCGATCGACTTCATCCGCGGCGCCGTCCGCGCCTGAGCGGTCGTCGTGCCGGCGCACCGCGGCGGAGGCCGGGCGCGGCGCGAACATTCGCGTACCACCCGTCGGGACCGCGGTCCGTGCGACCCTGCGCCGACCGATTGACTCGTCAGTCAACCGGGTATAGTCGCAGCACCTCTGCCCAAGTGAATCATCGTGACACGCGGGGTCTGCAGCCCCGCTCAGGACACCTGATAGGAGGCCACACTTGAAGATTTGCGTCCTGGTCAAAGAGGTTCCGGACGCCGCCGTCGAGAAGCGGATCGACCCCTCGACGGGGCGGATGGACCGATCAGGTGAGCGGAACCTCAACCCGTACGACACCCACGCGATCGAGGCCGCGATGCAGATCCGCGAGGGCGGCGCGGTCGAGGTCGACGAGATCGTCGCCGTGACGATGGGCCCCGACAGCGCCGACGCGCGCGCTGCACAAGGCCGTGTCGCTCGGCGCCGACCGCTCGCTGCACCTGTCCGACGACGCGCTGGCCGGCTCCGACGTCGCCGCCACCGGCTACGCGCTGTCCAAGGCGCTGGAGAAGCGAGTCGCCCGACCTGGTGCTGCTCGGCCAGCAGTCCGACGACGGCGAGTGCTACACGATCGGCGCCGTCGTCGCCGACCACCTGAAGATGCCGTCGCTGACGCAGGTGATCAAGATGGACGTCGCCGACGAGGCGCTCGCGCTGCGAGCGCCAGGCCGAGTACGGCTACGACACCGTCGCAGGTCACGCTCCCGGCCGTGATCTCGGTCGGTGACGCCATCAACGAGCCGCGCTACCCGTCGCTGAAGGCGATCATGGGCGCCAAGAAGAAGCCGCTGGAGACGCGTCGGCGCCGGCGACGTCGGCATCGACGCCTCGCTCGTCGGCGCCGACGGCTCGCGCGTGCAGTGCGGCGAGTTCCACGACCCGCCGGCCAAGGCCGCCGGTCAGATCATCGAGGACGAGGACACCGACGAGACGGTCGAGAAGATCGTCGCCTGGCTCGACGAAAGGAAGCTGATCTAGATGGCCGACGTTCTGACCTACGTCCTCCACTACGAGGGCGCGTTCAACAAGAACTCGCTCGGCGCCGTGTCCGAGGGCGCGGCCCGCGCCGCGGAGATCGGCGGCGAGTGCCACGCGGTCGTCGTCGGCGGCGATGACCTCACCGACGACCTCTGCAAGACGCTCGGGCGACTACGGCGCCACCAAGGTGTTCCGCGCCAAGGGCCCCGAGGGGCTGGCGCAGCCGGTCATCGACGTGATGGCCAAGGTCATCGACGACGCACGGCCACGGCTACGCGCTGTTCGGCGGCGGCCTGCTCGGCTTCGAGATCGGCGCCGGCCTGGCCGCGCGCAAGCAGGCCGGCGTGACGATGGAGGTCACCGCGGTCAGCGCCGAGGACGGCAAGCTCGTCGCCGAGCGCCCGATCCTCCAGGACTCCAAGATCTCGGTCTCCCACTACCAGGGCGACCTGGGGATCATCATCGGCCGCATCAACGCGTTCGAGATCAAGGCCGGCGCCGGCGACGACCGCCGAGGTCGTCGACGTCGACGTCGAGTACTCGCCCTGGTCCAACCAGGCGACGATGGTCACAGCGCGGCGAGCAGCGCGGCGCCGACGTCGACATCGAGGGCGCCGACATCCTCGTCGCCGGCGGCCGCGGCCTCGGCAAGGCCGAGGGCTTCGAGCTGGCCGAGGCGCTGGCCAAGGCGTTCGGCGGCAACGCGCGCCGTCGCCGCCACGCGCGCGGTCGTCGACGCCGGCTGGTACCCGTACGCCGCCCAGATCGGCCAGACCGGCAAGACCGTGTCGCCGAAGCTGTACCTGGCGGCCGGCATCTCCGGCGCGATCCAGCACAAGGTCGGCATGCAGTCCTCGGAGAACATCGTCGCGATCAACAAGGACGCCAACGCGCCGATCTTCGAGTTCTCCGACCTCGGGATCGTGGGCGATCTGAACAAGATCCTGCCCAAGCTGACCGAGGCGATCAAGGCCAAGAAGGCGAGCTGAGCGGCCGATGGCGGGGAGCAACGGTACCACCACGCGCCGAGCGAGTTCCCGCCCCCGGTCGACTCCGTCAAGGAGTTCGTCAAGCGCGGGACTCGACGCCGAGGACGAGCGGATCGAGGTCGGCGTCGCGATCGTCGGCGGCGGCACCGCCGGTCTGGCGTGCGCCAACCGGCTGCTGCAGCTGCTGGGCGACGACCCGGAGCTGATGGAGCGGCTCGGCGAGGTGCCGGTCGCGGTGATCGAGAAGGCCAAGACCTGCGGCGGCCACAACCTGTCGGGCGCGGTGATGCGCCCGGGCCCGCTGCAGGAGCTGTTCCCGGACATGTCCCGCGAGGACTGGCGCAAGGAGCGCTTCGCCTTCGGCGAGGTGACCAAGGAGTCGGTCTACCTGCTGCCGAGCGCCAAGACCAAGGTGCCGGTGCCGATCCCGTTCGTGCCGAACTTCAAGAACCACGGCAACGAGGTCGTCTCGGTGTCGGCGCTGGCGCGCTACCAGCAGCGCGCAGGCCGAGGAGGGCGGCGCCTACATCCTCACCGAGACCTCGGCGACGCAGCTGATCGTCGAGGACGGCAAGGTCGTCGGCGTTCGCTCCGGCGACAAGGGCCGCGGCAAGGACGGCGAGCCGCTGGGCAACTTCGAGCCCGGCACCGACATCAAGGCCCGCGTCGACCGTGCTCGCCGAGGGCTGCTGGGGCCACCTCACCGGCGCCGCGATCAAGGAGTTCGACCTCGGCCGACGGCCGCGAGCCGCAGGTCTGGGAGCTCGGCGTCAAGGAGGTCTGGAAGGTCAACAAGCCGCTGGACCGCGTGATCCACACGCTTCGGCCAGCCGTGGCCGATGAAGGTCTCGCCCAAGTACGGGCAGCTCGGCGGCACCTGGATCTACCCGATGAAGGACGAGAAGACCGGCGACGACCTGGTCTCGATCGGGTTCGTCGTCGACCTCAACTACCGCGACGCGACCACCTCGGCCCACGACCTGCTGCAGACGTTCAAGACGCACCCGCTGGTCAAGGGGATCCTCGAGGGCGGCGAGCGGGTCGCCTGGGGCGCCAAGGCGCTGCCCGGCGGCGGCTACTGGTCGATGCCGAAGCTCTCGATGCCGGGCGCGGTGCTGGTCGGCGACGCCGGCGGGATGGTCGACACCGCCGCGCTGAAGGGCGTGCACCACTGCATCAAGTCGGGCATGCTCGCCGCCGAGGCGATCTACCAGCACCTGCAAGACCGGGGAGCCGCTCGAGGCCTACGAGCAGGCGGTCGAGGACTCCTCGATCGGCAAGGAGCTCTACCAGGTGCGCAACGCCCGCCAGGCGTTCCAGCAGGGGCTTCCTCAAGGGCAGCCTGCTGGCCGGCCCGGCGATCATGTCCAAGGGCAAGGTCCCGCGCGGCCGCCAGAAGTGGCACCGCGACGACGCCGAGCCGCTGTTCGTCGGCGACACCCGCGACGGCTACCCCAAGCCCGACGGCAAGTACACCTTCGACAAGCTCTCGTCGGTCTACATCACGCGGCAACGCCACCCGCGACGACGCGCCCAACCACATCCGGGTGCACCGCAACGTGCCGCGGGAGATCGCCGAGGGCTGGCGCTACATGTGCCCGGCGGGGGTCTACGAGATCCCCGACGACGCGCCCGAGACCGGTCCGGTCGACGTGACCGTCAACTACACCAACTGCGTGCAGTGCGGCGCGATCACCGCCAAGGGCGGCCGGCTGACCCCGCCCGAGGGCGGCGACGGGCCGCTGTACACCATCACGTAACCCGGCTAAGCGGAAACTTCGCGGCCTCCGGGGGTTAAGGGGAGCACGTATGCAGGTCGCCGCCACGTCACCCGTGTCGTTGCCGCGCCGACGGTCGTCGCGGCGTGGTCGCGGTCGCGGCCGGCTGCCGCGCTGCCGGCCGTGTCGGCGTCCGCTGCGTCGCCGCCGCGGTCCCAGCTCGCCGCCTTCAGCTGCGCGCACGCGCTGGACCCGGGCGCCCGGGCGGTCGCGGTCACGGCGACGATGCGCCCGCTGACCGGGCACCCGCAAGATGGCGATGCGCTTCGAGCTGCTGCAACGAGCCGCCGGGTCTGCCGGTGCAGGAGGTGACCGGGGGCGACCTCGGCACGTGGCGGACCCCGACCAACCCGACCCTGGGCCAGCTGCCCGGCGATGTGTGGCGCCTGCAGAAGTCCGTCTACAACCTGGACGTCCCCTTCAACTACCAGTTCCGGGTGACGCTTCCGCTGGACCGGAGCCCACGGCAAGGTGCTCGGGCACGGCGACCCGCTCCACGCACACCTGCCGCCAGCGCGAGCTGCGCCCCGACCTGACCGTCCGGTCGATCATGGTCGCCGCTGTCGCCGGTCATCCCAAGAAGAACCTGTACACCGCGGTCATCGCCAACCAGGGGCTGACCGGGGCCGGGCCCCTTCCAGGTGCTGTTCGCGCCGGGCGACACGTCGGCGCCGATCACCGACACCGTCGACCTATCTCGCGGCGCGGCAAGACGCGGACGCTGTCGTTCACGGGACCCGCTCTGCGACGCCAGCCAACCCGCCGACGGTGAGCGCCGACTCCGCCAGCCAGGTCGACGACTTCGACCGTTCCAACAACGTCCTGGCCGCGACCTGCCCGGCGGCCCCGAGCTCCTCTCCGGCGCGCGGCGCGCGCCCATCGCGCGCCGCTATCCTGAGAGGAACTATGAAGACCGAAATCCACCCCGAACTACCAGGAAGCGCACGTCCGCTGCACCTGCGGCAACGAGTTCACCACTCGTTCGACGCAGGGCGAGATCCACGTGGAGATCTGCTCGGCGTGCCATCCGTTCTACACCGGCCGCCAGAAGCTGGTCGACACCGGTGGACGGGTCGAGCGGTTCCAGCGCCGCGTCGCCAAGGGGCGGCGCAGCGCGCGGACCACTGCCGGCTGACCAGCTGCGGACCTGATGAGATGAGCCACGGCGGGGGCGAGGCGCGGGCAGAGCCACTGACCGCCACGCGCGACGCCCCCGTCGGCGGCCAGGCAGTGCTCGAGGGGGTGATGATGCGTGGCGTCAAGACGTGGGCGGTCGCGGTGCGCAAGCCGGTCGCAGAGGACGCGCCGCCCGGGACGCTGGGCGAGATCGCCGTCAGCACCTTCCCGATCAAGCGCCGCAAGCGGCGTCGCCTGTACCGGCTGCCGGTGATTCGCGGCGTGGTCGCGCTGGTCGAGTCGCTGGGCATCGGGCTGCGCGCGCTGGGCATCTCGGCCAACGCGCAGCTCCCCGAGGAGGAGAAGCCCGAAGGCGCCGAAGACGGCGAGGGCGGCCAGGAGATCTCCGGGGCCACCTGGTTCTTCACGGTGCTCGTCTCCGTGGTATTCGCCGTCGGGCTGTTCTTCGTCGTGCCCGTCGGGCTGACCAGCCTCATCAAGGACCAGCTCGGCTCCTCGCTGCTCTTCTGGCTGGTCGAGGGCGTGCTGCGGACCGCGATCTTCCTCGGCTACCTCACGCTGCTCTCGCGGCTGCGCGACCTGCGCCGCGTCTTCGAGTACCACGGCGCCGAGCACAAGGTCATCTCCTGCTACGAGGCCGAGGATGAGCTGGTGCCCGAGCGCGCCCAGCTCTACTCGCGGCTGCACCCGCGCTGCGGCACGAGCTTTCTGCTGATCGTGATGATCATGGCCATCTTCGTCTTCGCCCCGATCGGGCTGCCGGCCTGGTGGATCCTCGTGCTGACGCGGATCCTGGGCGTGCCGGTGATCGCCGGGCTGTCGTTCGAGGTGATCAAGTGGGCCGGGCGCAACCGGCGGCGCCGCTGGGTTCAGCTGGTCATGTGGCCGGGCCTGCAGCTGCAGAAGCTCACCACGCGCGAGCCGGACCTCGACGAGCTCGCGGTCTCGATCGCCTCATTGCAGGCGGTCCTCGCCGTCGAGACGCCCGGGGAGGCGTCGGCCGAGGACCTCATCGGCCTCGAAGTCGTCGCCTAGTTTTTCCCGGTGGTTACCGGCGGGTAGCGCCTTTCGTACGAAGGTTTTCCACGAAAAGGAGCGCATATGTCTGACGGAAGCGTCGACCGCACCAAGGGCAAGGTCAAGGAGGCCGCCGGCGACCTGAGCGGCGACAAGAGCCTCAAGAACGAAGGCAAGGTGGACAAGGCCTCGGGCAAGGTCAAGGATGCCGTCGGCGGCGCCGCCGACAAGGTCAAGGACGCGGTCAACCCCAACCACTGACGCGTTGAGCGCGCGGTGTGGGAGCCTCGCGGGGCTCCTACACTCGCGTGCATGATCGACGACCTCGTCACCCAGATCGAGACGCGCTTCGGCGAGCTCGAGGCCGAGCTGTCCGACCCCGCGGTGATCGGCGACCGCGAGCGCTTCGCGTCGGCCAGTCGCGCCTACAGCGAGCTCGAGCCGGCCGCCAAGCTGGCCAGCGAGTACCGGCGCTGCCGCCGACGACGCGGAGGGCGCGCGCGAGCTCCTGGCCGAGGACGGCGACGATCCTGAGTTGCGGGCGCTGCTGGAGAGCTCACGCGAGCGCATGGCGGCGCTCGAGGACGAGATCCGCCTGGCCATGGTGGAGCGCGACCCCAACGACGACAAGAACGTCATCGTCGAGATCCGCCCCGGCGCCGGCGGCGACGAGGCCGGCATCTGGGCCGGCGACCTGTACCGGATGCTCACCCGCTACGCCGAGCGCCGCGGCTTCAAGGTCGAGGACCTGGCCATCGGTGCTGACGACTACACGTTCGCCGTCAAGGGCGACGGCGCCTATTCGGTGTTCAAGTTCGAGGGCGGGACCCACCGCGTCCAGCGCGTCCCCGAGACCGAGTCCCAGGGCCGCATCCACACGTCCACCGCGACGGTGGCGGTGCTGCCCGAGGCCGAGGACGTCGAGGTGGACGATCGACCCCAACGACCTGCAGATCGACGTCTACCGCAGCTCCGGGCCCGGCGGCCAGTCGGTCAACACCACCGACTCCGCGGTGCGGATCACCCACAAGCCCAGCGGCATCGTCGTCTCCATGCAGGACGAGAAGTCCCAGCTGCAGAACCGCGAGCGGGCGATGCGCGTCCTGCGCGCGCGGCTCTACGAGCGGGCGCTGGCCGAGCAGCAGGCCGAGCTCGGCGCCAGCCGCCTGGCCCAGGTGGGCACCGGCGATCGCGCCGAGAAGATCCGCACCTACAACTACGGCGAGCGCCGGGTCAAGGACCACCGCATCAACCTGCTGGTGCACAACCTCGACGAGATCCTGCATGGGCGAGCTGGACGAGCTGACCGACGCGCTCCAGGACGACGAGAAGCGCCGGCGGCTGGAGGAGCGTGCCGCCGGCTGACGCTGGTGCGTCCGCGGGCGTGGCGACGGTTGGGGATGCCCTGGCTGCCGCTGCCGCACGGCTGGCCGTGGCAGGGTGCGACACGCCGCGGCTGGACGCCGAGCTGCTGCTCGCCTCGGTACTTGGACGTGGACCGCGGGCGGCTGGTCATCGACAGCGACGCTCGGTGCTCGATGACGGCGCGCGGGTTGCCTTCGACGCGCTGGTGGCGCGGCGCGAGGCGCGTGAGCCGGTGGCCTACATCCTGGGGCGCCGGGCGTTCCGGCGGCTCTCGCTGTCCGTCGACCGGCGGGTCCTGATCCCGCGCCCGGAGACCGAATTGCTGGTGGAGGTGGGGCTCGGGCTGGCGGCGGGCGCGTCCGGTGGTCGACGTGGGCACCGGGAGCGGCGCGGTGGCGCTGGCGTTGAAGGACGAGCGCCCGGACCTGCGCGTGAGCGGGGCCGACGTGAGCGCCGATGCCGTGGCGGTGGCGCGGGCGAACGCCGCTCGGCTGGGGCTGGAGGTGCGGTTCGTGATGGCCGACCTGCTGAACGGAGTCTTCGCCGATGCCGTGCTGGCCAACCTGCCCTACGTGGCTTCGGGGGCGGACCTGCCGCCCGAGATCACGCGGTATGAGCCGGCGAGCGCGCTGTTCGCCGGGGCCGACGGGCTTGATGTGGTGCGCCGTCTCGTGGCCGCTGTGTCGGGCCCGACGGTGGGTCTGCTGGCGCTGGAGATCGGGGCTGAGCAGGCGGACGCGGTGTCGGCGCTGCTGTGGGACGCGGGCTTTGCCGAGGTGGCGGTGCGCCGCGATCTCGCCGGGCTCGAGCGCGTGGTGGTGGGCACGGCGTGACCGGCGGCCCGCGAGAAGGTTCTGAGGCCGAGGGCTTCGAGCGCTGCATGAGCGTCGGCGGTGTGGCGGTGTTCCCCGCCGACACCGTCTACGGCCTGGCCTGCGACGTCCACAACCGCGTCGCGGTCGAGCGGCTCTATCGCTTCAAGCGCCGGCGACTGGGCAAGCCCTCGGCGGTGATGTTCTTCGATCTCTCGCTGGCACTGTCGGCGCTGCCCGAGCTCGGGGAGCGCACGCGCGCCGCCCTGGGGCGACTGCTGCCCGGGCCCGGTGACGGTGCTGCTGCCCAACCCCGAGCGTCGCTTCCCGCTCGCCGTGCGGCGAGGACCTCTCGACGTTGGGGCTGCGGGTGCCGGTGGTGCCGTTGCTGGAGGGGGTGTCGTGGCCGGTGCTGCAGTCCAGCGCCAACCTCGCCGGCGGGCCGGACGCGCGCCGGTTGGAGGAGGTTCCCGAGGTTCTGCGGCGCAGCGCTGACCTGGTCATCGACGGTGGGGAGCTGCCCGGCACCCCGTCGACGGTCGTCGACCTGCGGGCGCTGGAGGACCACGGGGGAATGGAAGATCGTGCGCGAGGGGGTGATGTCTCGCGAGGACGTCGCTGCCGCCTTGGAGTGGCAGTTTCACTTCGACCCTGCTTCGTATGCGGAGATGATCCACGAGGACATCCCTGTGTATGACGCGTTTCAGGACGCGGTCGTGGCCGCGAGCGGTTCGGGTGCGCGACGGGTGCTGGAGCTGGGGACGGGGACGGGGGAGACGGCGCGGCGGCTGCTGGCGCGGCATCCGGATGCGGAGCTGGTGGGGGTCGACGAGAGCGCGTCGATGCTGGGGGCCGCTCGCGAGGCGTCTGCCGGCGGATCGGGTGTTGCTGCAGGTGCGCGCGATCGAGGATGAGTTGCCGTCGGGCCCGTTCGATCTCGTGGCCAGCGCACTGTGCGTCCACCACCTGGAGGGGGAGCTCAAGCGCGACCTGTTTGCGCGGGTTTTCGCGGTGCTGGCGCCAGGGGGGCGGTTCGTGCTGGGGGACGTGGTGGTCCCGCCGGACTCTGCCGACGCGGTGATCCCTCTGTCAGATGGGCTATGACCACCCCAGCCCGCTGGCCGACCAGCTGCAGTGGCTGGCCGAGACCGGCTTTGACGCTCGGGTGGTGTGGGCGCACAAGGATCTGGCCGTCGTGGTGGCCTCCGCGGGCACCGTTACTATGTGACGCCCCGTGGCCGACGACCTGCCCGCCGACTTCTTCAATCGCCCGCTCGCGGAGGTCGATCCGGAGATCGCCGATGTGCTGGGCAAGGAGCTTGAGCGCCAGCAGCGGACGCTGGAGATGATCGCCTCGGAGAACTTCGCGCCCATCGCGGTGCTGGAGTGCCAGGGGTCTGTGCTTGAACAACAAGTACGCCGAGGGCTATCCGGGCAAGCGCTACTACGGCGGGTGCGAGTTCGTCGACATCGCCGAGCAGCTGGCCATCGACCGGGCCAAGGCGCTGTTCGGCTCAGACCACGCCAACGTGCAGCCGCACGCCGGCGCCCAGGCCAACGCCGCCGTCTACCACGCGCTGCTGCAGCCGGGTGACACGCTGATGGGGTTGGAGCTGTCGCATGGCGGCCACCTGACCCACGGGATGAAGATCAACGTCTCGGGGCGGCTCTACAACATCGTCGCCTACCACGTGGACCGCGAGACCTCGCTGATCGACATGGATGAGGTGGAGCGCGCTCGCTGCCGAGCACAAGCCGAAGATGATCGTCGCCGGCTGGTCCGCCTACCCGCGTCAGCTGGACTTCGAGCGCTTCCGCTAGATCGCTGACTCGGTGGGCGCGTACCTGATGGTCGACATGGCCCACTTCGCCGGGCTGGTGGCCGCGGGCCTTCACCCGTCGCCCGTCCCGTTCGCCGACGTGACCACCACCACGATCCACAAGACCATCGGCGGTGGGCGCGGCGGGCATGATCCTCTGCCGCGAGGAGTACGCCAAGAAGATCGACTCCGCCGTGTTCCCCGGCCAGCAGGGTGGGCCGCTGGAGCACATCATCGCCGGCAAGGCGGTGGCGCTGAAGATTGCCGCGTCGGAGGCGTTCCGGGAGCGCCAGCAGCGCACGCTCGATGGTGCGCGGGCCGTGGGCTCCGAGTTGTTGTCGGCGGGTGGGGGCGTGAGCGTGCTGACCGGCGGGACCGACGTCCACCTCGTGTTGTGTGACCTGCGCGAGTCCGAGCTCGACGGCAAGCAGGCCGAGGATCGCCTGCACGCGGTCGGGCATCACCGTCAACCGCAACGCCGTCCCCTTCGACCCGCGGCCGCCGGCTGTGTCCTCGGGGCTGCGGATCGGCTCGCCCGCCCTGGCGACGCGGGGGCTGCAGGTGGACGACTTCGTCGAGGTGGGCAAGATCATCGCCTTGGTGTTGACCGCTGATGATTTCGAGGCCGCGCGTGAGGGGCTTGCGCAGCGGGTCGAGGTGATCGCTGAGCGGTACCCGCTGTACGCGCAGCTCGGCGCTGCTGCTGCTGCTGCTGTTTGACCTGAGCCGCTACGACATCGTTGTGTGGATGGGGCCGGTTGCGGGGTCACTGTCGTTGCGGTGCTTCGGGAAAAACCTGGCTTGGGAGGGGGGTGGATGGGGGCGGGCTGGAGGCTCTTATCTATATGGGAGCCGATGAGCATGCATTCCGTGCAAACCGTGGGTGGCGTCCGCAGGTTTTTCGCGTTGCGCATGTGAGGGATGCAGCCTGTGAAAACGGGTTGATGCCGGCGCGGGTTTTTCACGTGTTGCAGGTTGACGGGCGGGGGGAGCGGGGTTTGGCGGCGATTGCGGGGGCGCAGCGGGGTTTGGTGCACCGCAGGCAGCTGCGCGAGCTTGGGATCACCCGCGGCTCCTATAACCATCGCCTGGCTTCGGGGGCGCTGCGCCAGGTGCTGCCCGGGGTGTTGTCCATCGTCCACCCGCTTCTGGAGCCGTGGGCCGCCGAGACCGCCGCGGTGCTGTACGCGGGCGATGACACGGTCATCAGCCATGACAGTGCGGCTGCTTTGTGGGGGCTGGCCGGTAGCCCCTCGTTCGTGGCTCTCACCGTGATTGGCCGCCACGTCCGGATCCGACCGCAGCTTGAGATCCACCATGCCAGGACCTTGGATATCCGTGACGTCAGTCTGCGTCACGGCCTCCCGGTGACCTCCCCGGCGCGCACGTTGATCGACTGCGCCACCAGCCCCCGCATCGATCATCTGCTCAACGAGGCGCGGGTGCTCAGGCTGGTCACCGACGCCGAGATCCACCACTCGATCGCGCGCTGCCCTGGCCGTAAGGGCACCGGGGCGATGCGAGCGCTTCTGGAGGTTGAGCGCGACAGCGGCTTCACGCGGTCAGAAGCGGAGCGGCGCCTGAAGCGGATCATCGGTGCCTCGGGGCTTGAGCGGCCGGTCTTTAACACCTCCATCGAGGGCGTCCGCGCTGATGCGTACTGGCCGCGGCTGAAGGTCGTGGTCGAGGTTGATGGGTATCAGGCGCACGGTCATTGGGCAGCGTTTCAGCGCGACCGGGCACGCGACCGGCGGCTGATCGCGGCTGGCCTCACCGTGCTGCGCTTCACATGGCATCAGCTGACCGAAAAGCCGTTGCAAGTGGTAGCCGAGATCGCCCGCACGCTGGGCCGCCGCGACGCCGAGGCGGCCTGAATACCCACATTGCACCCCTACAGTCGGGCCGTGCTGGCATGCTGTCTCGGACATGCGGTACTGGGATGCGGTGTTCTCGTTTCTCGTGGCGACCGCGGTCGCCGCGGCGGCGACGCCGCTGGCGGCGCGGCTGGCCCGACGGCTAGGTGCGGTGGATCAGCCCAAGGAGCGGGGGCTTTCGCGCCGCGCGACCCCCCTGTTGGGCGGGCTGGCCATCCTCGCCGCGGTGCTGGTGGCCGGGTGGATCTGGCTGCCGGCGAAGATCTTCCTGCCCCACGTTCACGGCGGGCCGCCGGGCCCGGGTGGTGTGGTCCACATCTGGGCGGTGATCGCGGGCGCCTGCCTGATCACGCTGGTGGGGGCCATCGATGACGTGTGGGACCTGCCGCCGGGCCTGAAGCTGCTGGGACAGATCGCGGCGGCCCTCTTTGCGGTGGAGGGCGGGGCGGTGGTGACGTCGGTGACGTTGCCGTTCCTCCACACGCTGACCTTCCCGAACGCCGGTGGCTTCCTCACCGTCGTGTGGCTGGTGGCGCTGATGAACGTCGTGAACTTCTCCGACGGGGTCGACGGGCTCGCCGCCGGGCTGTGCACGATCGACGGCATCGCCTTCGCCATCATCGCCTTTGACCTGGGAGTCAACGGGGCGCCGATCCTGGCCGCCATCACCGCCGGCGCGGCGCTGGGCTTCCTCTTTCACAACTTCTATCCGGCGTCGGTCTTCATGGGCGACGCCGGCGCCAACCTGCTGGGCTACCTGCTCGGGGTCGTGGCGGTGGTCGGCTCGCTGAAGACGAACGCGTTCGTCGCGTTGATCGTGCCCCTGGTGATCCTGGTCATCCCGTTCCTGGACACGGGCTTCGTCATCGCCAAGCGGCTGAAGTACCGGCGCAAGCCCTGGTCGGCCGACTCCAACCACTTCCACCACCGGATGGCTCGCCTCGGGTTCTCCCAGCGCAAGACCGTGATCTACCTGTACGCGTGGTCGGTGCTGATGGCGGGCCTGGCGGTTGCCCTGCGCATCGTCTCGCATCACCACCGCAGTCAGGCCGGCTGGATCGTGGGGCTCATGGTCTTCGCGGTGCTGTGCGCCGCCGCGAGCGTCTACCTCATCTACGTTCTGGAGATCTTCAAGTTCAAGGGTCTGCGCTCGATCGAGATCCGCCGCATGGATCCCGCCGCGGGCGAGGACGAGATCGACGACCAGGTGGCCAAGGACATCGAGACGGGCGAGTTTGAGAAGGTGAAGTGACGATGCAGAAAGCGAACCTTGCCGAGCGCGACCCGTTCATCACCGCCGACGGCTCGGCGATCCGTGAGCTGGCGCATCCGTCGTGGACCGCCGCGGCCCACCAGAGCCTGGCCGAGGCGACGGTGGATCCCGGCGGTGAGACCGCCGAGCATTTCCACCCGCAGTCAGAGGAGCTCTACTACTTCGTCACGGGCGAGGGGCGGATGCGCCTGGACACCGATGAGGCGATCGTGGCGGCGGGCGATTGTGTCGTCATCCCGCCCGGAACGCCCCACAAGCTGTGGAACACCGGGACCGCACCGCTCGTACTGCTGTGCTGCTGCGCCCCCGCGTACTCAGACGCCGACACCGTGATGACCGGCAGGTAGACGCCTGCTGGCGGGGCTGACACGGGCCGAGCGCGTCGGACTCGCCATCGCGGGGGTCCTGACCGTGCTCGCGGGCGTCACCCGCTACGTCAGCAGCATCGGCCACGTCGTGGCGTTCGTGGTGGCGGGCTTTGCGCTGGCCGGCGTCGCGTGGATCGTGTCGTTCGCCACCGAGCAGGTCGGGGAGCGCTTCGGCGCCGCGGCCACCGGGCTCATGCAGTCGACGCTCGGCAATCTGCCCGAGTTCTTCGTCGTCATCTTCGCGCTCAACGCGGGCGAGAAGATCGTGGCCGAGACGGCGATCCTGGGCTCCATCCTGGTCAACGCGTTGTTCGTGCTGGGCCTGGTGATCATCGTCGGTGCCCGGCGCAGCGAGGACAAGATCATGCGGTTCAACCCGCGCCTGCCCAACGACACGGCGACGCTGCTGCTGATCTCCAGCTTCATCATCCTTCTCGTAGCGCTCGCCAACGGCGCCAACGACTCGGCCAGCCACCACATCAAGACCATCTCCATCGTTGGCGCGATCGCGATCCTCATGGCGTACGGGGTATGGGTGCATCAGTACCTGACCACCGAGCCCGCGGGCAACCTGGAGGCCAAGCCGCGCGTGTCCATCACGACCAGCATCGTCCTTCTGGGCGTTGCGGGTCTGGCCGCGGCGTTTGTCTCTGACTGGTTCGTGCACGCGCTCGAGCCGACCATCCACACGCTGGGGATCTCGCGGTCCTTCGCCGGCCTGGTCATCGTCGCCACCGCCGGTAACGCCGTAGAGCACGCTGTCGGCGTGGTGTTGGCGGCCAGGGGCCAGAATGAGCTGGCGATCTCGGTGGTCAAGAACTCGGTCGCCCAGATCGCGGCCTTTCTGTACCCCTTGCTCGTCCTCGTCTCGCTACTGACGGCGACGACGCTCACGTTTGCGCTGCCACCCGTCTACACCGGAGCGCTGCTGGGGACCGCGATCATCGTCTGGCAGATCACCGGGGATGGCCAAGCCGCGCCGTTCGAAGGCGCGGCGTTGATCGCGGTGTTCGTGATCCTCGCCACGGTGGCGGCGTTCGAGACGTAACCGGCGGGTTCAGGTCCGGTTAAGGAGCGCCGGGCGGCGTGGCGAGACTGGTACGTTCGCGCCCGTCATGGAAGCGCACGCCGCCGCGCGGATCCGAGCAACGGCCATGAACGCTCGTGTCGCACCGACGCCGAGGCCGCGACTGGCTGGCCCTGGCCCTGGCCCTGGCCGTCGCCGTCACCCTCGCTCTCGCGACGGCGGCGCTCGCCCCCGCGGCGCAGGCCGACCCGATCACCTGGGACGCGCCGGTCCAGATCGACCCCGGCGGCCCGGCGCCTCTGAGCGCGATCTCGTGTCCGAGCGCCGGGCTGTGCCTGGCTGTCGACAGTGACGGCGACCTCGTCAGCTCGTCGAACCCCACCGGCGGTCCGTCGGCGTGGACGACCACCGACATCGACGGCAGCGGCCTGGGCCTCAACGGGCTGACCGGGATCTCGTGCCCGACGTCGTCGTTCTGCGCCGCCGTGGATCTGATGGGCGACGTGCTCACCACCACGACGCCGGCCACGCCCACGGCACGGTGGTCGGTGGCCGCGGTCACCGAAAACCCGCTGAGTGGGATCTCGTGCCCGTCGGCGTCCGAGTGCGTGGCGGTCGACCAATCCGGCAACTGTGTGGACGACCACGAGCCCACTCGGCGGGGCCTGCCGCGTGGGCCAGCGCCGCGATCGACGGCACCAACGCCCTCGCCGCGGTGTCCTGTCCCACCGCCGGATTGTGCGTGGCCGTCGACAGCAGCGGCACGCTGCTGAGCTCCGTCAACCCCACCGGCGGCGCGGCCGCGTGGGCCGGCGCGGCCGTCGATCCGACCGCCGCCTTCGACGCGGTCTCCTGCGCCTCCGCATCCTTGTGTGTGGCCGTCGACGACGCCGGCAACGTGCTGGTCTCGACGAGCCCGGGCAGCACGCCGAGCACGGCGGTATGGCCGTCGGCCGCCCTTGACTCCTCGGCCGGGCTGGACTCCGTGTCGTGCGCATCCACCGGCTTCTGCGCCATCGGCGACGACGCTGGGAGCGTGCTGACCTCGGCCAACCCCGCGGGCGGCGCGGCCGCGTGGGCCACCGCCGTCCGCCCCGACGGCACGGCGCTGGTGGCGATCTCCTGCCCCGATCGCCGGCTTCTGCGCGGGCGGCGATGTCGGCGATGACGTGGTCACCAGCACCAGCCCGGCGGGCGGCGCGGGCGCGTGGGTTTCCACCGTGCTCGAGAACGGGATCGGAGTGGGCCTGACGGGCATCGCCTGCCCCGCGGCGGGCCAGTGCTACGCGGTGGACAACAACGGCACCCTGCTGCATTCGACCGCTCCGGGGATCGGTCAGAGCGGCTGGGCGTCGGCGGCGATCGACGGTTCCAATGGCCTGACCGCCATCGCCTGCCCGTCGAGCAAGCTGTGCGTCGCGGTCGACCAGGCCGGCAACGTCCTGCACTCCACCAACCCGGGGGGCGGGGCGTCGGCGTGGCAGTCGGCCTCCGTCGACCCCGACGCCACCCTCCTGGCCATCTCGTGCGCGTCGACGAGCCTGTGCGTCGCCACCGACTCCAACGGGGACGTGCTCACCGCCACCGATCCGACCGGGGGCGCGTCGGCGTGGACCAACGCCGACATCGCCGACGATGATGAGCTGACCGGCGTGTCGTGCCCGGTGACGACGCTGTGTGTCGCCGTCGACGGCAACGGGACCGAACTGCGCTCCACCAACCCGACGGCGGGGGCCGCCGGCTGGACTGAGGGCGACGTCGAGGACGGGGAGCTCAACGCGATTGCCTGCCCGACGACGACGTTGTGCGTGGCGGCCGACAGCAACGGGGCGATCGTCACCTCGACTGACCCGGTCAAGGGCACGTGGGGCTCGCCGGTGACCGTCGACGCCCCCGACGGCGGACCCAACGTCATCCAGACGATCACCTGCCCGTCGGCATCGCTGTGCGTGGCCGGTGACGCGGCGGGCAATGTGGTGGCCAGTACCAACCCCAACGGCGGCGCCGGGGCGTGGAGCCTCAGCGATGTCGACGGCTGGCCCATCTTCGGGATCGCGTGCCCGCCCGGCAACATCTGCGCCGCCGTGGACGGCTGGGGCGGTCTGGTACTCGGCGCGTCCTCGGTCTCGACCAACCCGGGCCCGACCGGACCGGCCCCCGTTCCGTCGGTGGTCGCAGGCCGGCTCGTGGTGGTCGGGCACGTCAAGGTGGTCAAGCACTTCAAGCTGCGCGTGCGCGTCGCCTGCAAGGGCGCGGCCGTCACGCGGTGCGCGGGCCGTCTCACCCTGCTCACGATGACCGGCAAGGGCCGGCACCGGCACAAGGTCGGAGTGGGTGGCCGCGCCATCAAGCTGCGCGGAGGCCACGGGCTCACCATCACCATGGGGCTCGACGCGCGGGGGCGCAAGCTGCTGAAGGCGACGCACGCGTTGGTGGTGCGTATGGCCATCACGCAGGGAAAGCGCAGCGTGTTCGACCGCCGGTTCACCTTGCGCCATCCGGCCTCCCGCCAGGTGCACGCGCACACGACGACGGGGCAGCGCACGTAGGGAGGAGAGAGGGGGAGGGGCGCGCGACCAGTTCCGGCGTGCGCCCCGGCCCCTGGAATCAATCGCCGCCTATACTGCTATTCTGACGTTTACGTAAGAATTCGATTGAAGGTAGGTCCGAGTTGTCCGTGCTCCACGCTCCCAAGGCTGAGGCCCCCGCGGCCCGGCGCCGCCTCGGCGTCCACGCCGACCACGACTCCTACAAGTGGTGGGCGCTGTCCTGCACGAGCCTGGGAATGCTGCTGGCGACGATCAACTCCGGCACCCTGATCATCGCCCTGCCCGACCTCGAGCGCAGCCTGCACACGAGCCTGCTCGAGCTGGTGTGGGTGATCCTCGTCTACATGATCGCCTCGACCGTGCTGGTGCTCAGCGCGGGCCGGCTGTCGGATCAGTTCGGGCGCAAGAAGGCCTACGTGATGGGCTTCGTCGTGTTCGCGCTGGCCTCGCTCGGCGCGGGCTTTGCCGCCGACGGCACCCAACTCATCCTGTGGCGGATTCTGCAGGGCATCGGCGGGGCATTCCTGTTCGCCAACGCGGCGGCGATCGTCACCGACGCCTTCCCCAAGGAGCAACTGGGGCTGGCCATGGGCACCAACACCATGGTTGCCGCCGTGGGACTGGTCATCGGACCGGTGCTGGGCGGTGCACTGGTCGCCATCTCGTGGCATTGGGTGTTCTGGTTCAACGTCCCCTTCGGGATCGCTCGGCTGCCTGTGGGGCGCGTCCGTTCTGCACGAGGTCACGGGGCGCTCCGAGGACCGCTCATTTGACTATCTGGGCACGATCACCTTCCTGATCGGCCTCACCGGCCTGGTCTTCGGGATCTCCAAGGGCGGGATCGCGGGCTGGACCTCGCCGTTGACCATCCCCGCCCTGATCCTCGCCGTTGTGTTCCTGCCGTTGTTCGTGCTCATCGAGTCGCGTCAGAAGGCGCCGATGCTCGACCTCTCGATCTTCCGCAACCGTCTGTTCGCGACCGCCTCGGGCGCCGCCTTCGCCAACGGCCTGTCCCGCTTTGCGCTGATGTTCCTGTTCGTCTTCTACTTCCAGGGCGTGCAGGGCGACTCGCCCATCCTGGCGGGGGTGAAGTTGGCCCCGCTGGCGTTGGGGATGCTCATCGCCTCGCCGGCGGCGGGGATCTGGGCGGATCGCCGCGGTTCGCGAACGCTGGCGGTGCTCGGGATGCTCGTCACCGCGCTGGGATTGGCGCTGATGACGACGCTCCAGCGCGACACCGGCTACGTGTGGCCCGGCGTCTACATGTTCATCGTCGGGATCGGCTCGGGCATGTTCAACTCGCCCAACACCGCCGCCATGATGGGCACGGTGGCGCCGCACCGCCGTGGGATCGCCGCCGGCGCGCGGGTGCTGGTGCAGAACACCGGAGCGGTCATCTCGATCGCGTTCGTGCTGGCTATCGTCACCTCGGCGGTCCCCAAGCAGGTGCTCTTCGCGGTGTTCTCCGGCGTGGCCAACCACATTTCCAACGAGCAGCTCGTGCCCTTCATCTCCAACATGCACACGGCCCTGTGGTGTCTGTGCGCGGTGTCGATCGTCGGCGCGTTCATCTCCGCGGCCCGGCCCAAGGACGTGACCGTGCCCGCGCCTGAGAAGCGTCGCGAGGCCCAGGCGGTGACGTCATGAGCGCGACTGCTGACCGCCAGCTGCGCATCGGCGAGGTGGCCGAGCTCACCGGCACCACCCCGCGGACGATCCGCTACTACGAGGAGATCGGGCTGCTGGACTCCGCGCCTGAGCGGGCCCAGGGCAAGCACCGCGTCTACACCCAGGCCGATGTGGACCGCGTCAGCGAGATCATCCGCCTGCGCGACCTCCTCGGTCTCTCGCTGGAGCAGCTCTCCCAACTGCTCGAGGCCGAGAGTGCCCGCGCGCACCTGCGCGACGAGCTCGCCCACACCGAGGACCCGACGGAGCGCAAGCGGATCCTGGAGGAACTGCTGACCCACATCTCAGGCCAGCTCGACCTTGTCCAGACCCGGCTCACCGAGCTCACCGATCTCGCGGCCGAGCTCTCCGACAAGCAGAACAAGGTCAGGCAGAAGATCCGCGAGATCGACGGGGAGTGAGCACCGCCGCCGCCACGTCCGCGCGGGACACCGGTCGCGGCGCGGCTGCGCCAGGCGCCGCTCGTGTGGCGGCCGCACCGGGCCGGGCCGGCGTAGACCGGCGCGCGATGACGATGCTCTCAGCCGGGCACCTGTTCACCGACATCGGTCAGGGGTCGATCCCGGCGCTGCTGCCCTTCCTCATCGTCCGCGACCACCTCAGCTACGCCGGCGCCTCGGCGCTGATCCTGGCGGCCACCATCGCCAGCTCGGTGATCCAGCCCGTGTTCGGCCATCTGTCGGACCGCCGCTCGCTGCCGTGGCTGATGCCGGTCGGGCCGGTGCTCGGCGGGCTGGGCGTGGGGCTGGCCGCGATCGCGCCCAGCTACGGGCTCAGCTTCGCGGCGGTTGTGGTGAGCGGAATCGGCGTCGCCGCCTTCCACCCGGAGGGATCACGCTTTGCCAACTACGTCTCGGGGGCGCGGCGCTCGAGCGGCATGAGCCTGTTCAGCGTCGGCGGCAACATCGGCTTCGCGTTGGGTCCGGCCCTGGTCACCCCGCTGGTGCTGGCCTTCGGCCTCTCGGGCGCGCTCCTGGTCATCTTGCCCACGTCGCTCATGGGCCTGGTGCTCGCCCGCGAGCTGCCGCGCCTGAAGACCTTCCGCGTCGACCTCACCAGACGACACTCGACGGGTAGTGCAGACCAGGATGCCTGGCGCCCGTTCACGCTGCTCGCCATCGTCATCGCCCTGCGCTCGTTCGTGTACTTCGGCTTCATCACCTTCATCCCGCTCTATTTCATTCACGACCTGCACACGGGCCGCGGCGTGGCGGGCGCTGCGCTGACGGTCATGCTCGTCGGAGGGGCGATCGGCACGCTCGTCGGGGGTCAGCTCGCCGATCGCTTCGGGCGCCGGTCGGTGCTCATCGGCTCGATGGCGGTGCTGCCGTTCCTCACCGTCGGCTTCCTCCTCTCGCCTCCGGCCGTGGCCATGCTGTTCGCCGCAGTCGCCGGCGCGGCCACCATCGCCACCTTCGCGGTCACGATCGTCATGGGCCAGGAGTTCCTGCCGGGCCGGATCGGCGTGGCCTCGGGCGTCACCATCGGGCTGTCGGTGGGGATGGGAGGAGTCGCCGCCCCGCTGCTGGGCATCCTGGCCGACGCCGACGGGCTGCGCTCGGTGTTCGAGCTCATCATCGTCTTCCCGCTGGCCGCGCTCGCGCTCAGCCTCCTGCTCCCGGTGCGCCGTGATCCCGGCCACCAGGCGCTCGCGCAACCCGCGGTGCAGTCGCGCAGAGCCAACACAACCGCAACGATCGCCGGCGTAACCGCCGCCGAGTGACGCGGTAGATTCCGGCGACACGCCGGTCCTGAGGCGTCGCACCGTCAGGCCGTTTGGCTCAGCGCGCTATTCGCGGAGCCGGCGTTTCTCTGCATGTCCCGCATCCGTCAACGCACCGCACGCTGCACCCCCGCGCTGGCCGCTCTCGCCGCGGCGCTCGTCGGCCTGGTCAACGTCGCCTCGGCGCTGACCCCGAACATCCGCTGGCGCGGCCGGCTGCTGCTCGATGTGGAGCCCGTCGAGGCGGTGCGGCTGTTCCACGCCTTCGCGCTGCCGGCGGGAGCGGCGCTGCTGCTGGTCAGCCCGTACCTGCTCAAGCGCCGGCGCCGGGCCTGGCAGGCCGCTGTCTGGCTGATGCTCGCCGCTCGGCGTGCTGGACCTGCTCAAGGGCCTCGACGTCGAGGAGACCGTCCTCACCTGGGCCACGGCCGCGATGCTCTTTGCCGGCGCCACCGAGTTCCGGGTCGAGCACGACGCGATCACGCTGCGCAGCTCGGTCTGGCGGGTGCCGGCTGCTGGGGGGGTTCGGCCTGAGCCTGGCCGCGTTCGCCGCCTGGGTCTCACAGGGCCATCCGTCGTTCAGCGCCGTGGTGCGCGAGACGGGGGACCTGCTGGCGTGGCAGTCGGGGCCGCTGCGCTTCGAGCATCACGCAATCGGCCATCATGCGTTTGCCTGGGTTCCGCTCGGCGTCCATCTGCTCGAGCTCGGGACGCTGCTGGCCATGGCCTACGTGGTCTTCCGGCCGCTCGCCGCCCCGGCCGCGCTACCCGGGCCCGCCGCCCGGCGCGCGGCCGCCGCAGCTCGTTCGCACGCACGGCTCGGACACGCTGTCGTTCTTCAAGCTGCGCGCCGACAAGCACTACTTCTTCAGCGCCGACGCGCTCGGCCTTCGTCGGCTACCGGGTCGAGAACGGCGTGCTGCTGCTCTCCGGTGATCCGGTCGGGCCTGACGACGCGCTCCCCGGGCTGCTGGCCGATCTCAAGGACTTCGCCGAGGCCCGCGGGCTCAAGCTGGCCGCGGTCGGCGCCAGCGAGCGGCTGCTGCCGCTGTGGGAGCAGCTGGGGCTGCGCACGATGTACCTCGGCGACGAGGCGATCATCGAGGTGGGCGAGTTCTCGCTGGAGGGCCGGCCGATCCGCAAGGTGCGCCAGTCGGTCAGCCGCCTACGCAAGGCCGGGCTACAGCGCCGAGCTGCACCGTGTCTCGGCGCTGGCGCCCGCGGTGCGCCGCGGAGGTCGAGGAGGTGCTCGAGCGCGGCCGGGAGGGCGCACCCGAGCGTGGCTTCTCGATGGCGATGGACTCGCTGCACGGCGACCACGGCGAGGACACGCTGGTGGTCCTCGCTCGCGACGAGCAGGGTGCCGTCCGTGGCGTGCTGCACTTCGTCCCCTGCTACGGGCGCTCGGCCATGTCGCTGTCCTTCATGCGCCGCGACCCGAGCACGCCCAACGGGCTCACCGAGTTCATGGTCGTCAGCGCGGTCGGAGCTGTTGCGCGAGCGGGGCGTGGATGAGATGTCTCTCAACTTCGCGGCCTTCGCCCGCTGGATCCACAGCCCGAGCGCGCCGCGCCGAGCGGGCTCTGGGGAGGCTCATCGCGCTGGGCAACCGGTTCTTCCAGATCGAGAGCCTGTACCGGTTCAACGCCAAGTTCTTCCCGCGCTGGCAGCCGCGGTATCTGGTCTACCAGGGGGCACTCGGACTGCCGCGGGCGAGCCTCGCGGCGATGTGGGCCGAGGGCCAGATCCCCAAGCCCGAACTGCCACGAGGAGGTTCGTCCATGGGCACGCGCCTGATGGCACGGGCACGCTAACCTCCCTCTAACTAAAGGCGGCTCTCCACTACCCTCCTGGTAGTGGCGCGCGGCCTTCTCCGGCGCTGAAATGCAGGCGACGCCTGATGGTCCCGCGCCGGTAGCCTACGCGCCCCTCAACCCAGTACCGCCAGCTTGCCAAGACAGCTTCAGCAGACCCAATGCAAAAAAGCAGCCGTTCGCCCTTGACGGGCCGGGATGTGGCCGGAGCCGGAGCCTTTCTGCTCTCGGCGAATCTGCTGTTCGCGGCGGTTGGTGTGCGGGATCGGGGCCGTGCTCGGCGCGGCGCTGGCGGGCGGAGTGATCGGCTTTCTCGTCGGCTTCCTGGCGGGGGTCTACCTTGTCATTAGGCGCTTCCGCGGTTACTGAGCGACCACCCGTGAGCGTGCTCGCCTACTTCGACGTCATCGTGCTGGTGGTCGCGGCGCCGATCATGCTGCTCATCGGCGTGCCCGCTTCCGGCTACGCCATCGGCGCCGGCGCGTGGATCGCGCTGCGCGCCGCCAACGTGGGCGTCGACCGCGTCACCGCCAGCATGGACGCTCAGCGCCAGATCGGCCTGCGGCTGGGCTTCATGCTCGCTCGGCTCTTCACCCTGGCCATCGCGGTGATCATCGCCCGCAACGTCGACGGCAAGGACGCCGGCGTGACCTGCCTGGCCGTGATCGTCTTCGCGTACACGATGTCGCTGGCCATCTCGGCCATGACCCGCACGAGGCCACGATGACCACCACCCGCAAGCTTCTCTGGACCATCACCGGCTTCTACGTGGCCGGGATTGTGGTCCTGATCATCCTCTTCGGCTTCGGTCACCAGAACCACGAGTTCCAGGTCCAGAACGAGTTCAAGCTCGATCAATTGGCTCCACCTCGGCGTCTTCAGCATCAACCGCGCGGTTCTCTACCTCATCATCGCCACGATCCTCACCGTGGTGACGATGGTGTGGATCGCCGACCGGATGCACCAGCGGCCCAACAAGGTCCAGACCGCCGTCGAGGTGCTCTTCTCGCTTGATGCGCGACAACATCACCCGCGGGAACATGCCCGATTCGATGGCGGCGAAGTGGTTTCCGTTCCTCGGCGCGCTGTTCCTCTTCATCTGGTTCAACAACCTGATCGGGTACCTCCCGCTGCCGACCAACTCAGGCCAGGAATTCGTCATCTTCGGCGCCCACATCCCATCGTTCGCGCTCTACGCCGCCACCGCCAACATCTCGGTGCCGCTCATCCTCGCCCTCGTCGTGTTCATCGCCTTCAACTGGGTGGGCATCCGCGCCCAGGGCCCGATCGGCTACCTCAAGAGCCTGATCCCGGGCGGCGTCACCGGGCCGATCCTGCTGCTGATCTTTCCGCTGGAGGTCATCTCCACCTTCATGCGGCTGCTCTCGCTGACCATCCGACTCTTCGCCAACATCCTGGCCGGCCACCTGATCATCCTGTTCATGGCCGGCGGACTGGCGGTGCTGCTCGGGTTGTCCTTCCTGGGCTGGTTCACCCTGCCGTTTGCGATCCTGCTCTACCTGTTCGAGTTGGGCCTGGTGGCGACGCTGCAGGCCTTCATCTTTGCGACCCTCGCCGCCATCTACATCAGCGGCGCGGTAACTCATCACTAAAACCACGAAGGAGCTGACCTCACAGTGCTAGCGCTTACACACCTCCTCTCGTTCGGCGCCATCAGCGCCGGACTCGGCATCGGGATCGGAGGCGGACTGGGTGCCGTCGGTGCCGGCGTCGGCATCGGGATCATCTTCGGCAAGGTCATCGAGGGTGTGACCCGCCAGCCGGAGATGCGTGACGAGATCACTCAGATCCAGTGGCTCGGTTTCGCCTTGACCGAGGCGACATTCTTCTACGGGCTCGTCGCGGGCCTGCTCTCCTGGGTGCTGAAGTAGCGATGCCCGCCCCGGTCACCGCCGCCTCCGGCGGCTCGTTCCTGATCACGCCCAACGTCGGGCTGATGATCTGGACGCTGCTGCTCTTCGGATTCTCCATGTTGATTCTGTGGAAGCTCGCCTTCCCACGCATCTCCGAGGCCCTGGACAAGCGCCAGCACGCGATCGAGGAGTCGATCGATCACGCCGAGCGCATGCGCAAGCAGGCCGACGAGGTCCTGGAGGAGTACCGCGAGCGCCTGAAGGAGGCCCGCGAGCAGGCCGACGAAATCGTCTCGCGCGCCCGGCGGGCGGGGGAGACCCACGAGCGAAAGTCCGAGGAGGAGGCCAAGGCCAAGCGCGAGCAGCTGCTGGAGCAGACCCGCCGCGACATCGAGACCGAGACCCGTCGCGCGATCCAGGAGATCCGCCACGAGGTCGCCGACCTCACCGTCCTGGCCACCGAGAAGGTGACCCGCAAGACGCTCACCGACGACGACCAGCGCCGGCTCGTCGAAGACGCCCTGTCGGAGCTGGACTTCAGCGCCCTGGCGTCGGAGGCGGAACACAACTAGATGGAAGAGATCGCCCAGGTCTACGCGCGGGCCCTGTTCGAGGTCGCGTCCGAGGAGGACACGCTCGACCGCGTCCACGACGAGCTGGGCGCGTTCGCCGACGCGATGTCGGAGAACCGCGAGCTGATGCAGTTCTTCTTCTCGCCGTACTTCTCGGTCGATGGAGAAGAAGGACGGCCTGCACCGGTCCGTCACCGGCGCCAGCCCCGCGATCAACAACTTCCTGGAGGCGCTCATCGAGCGCCATCGCATGCCCGCGATCTTCCGGATCCGCACGGAGTACAACGCGCTGTGGGACGAGGCGCGCAAGCTGCTCCCGGTGCAGATCACGAGCGCGATCGCGCTGGATGCAGGCGAGGTCAAGAGCCTGGGCGACCGAATCGGCAAGCAGGTTGACCGCCAGGTGCAGGTGTCCGCCGAGGTCGATCCCGACATCCTCGGCGGGGTAGTGCTGAGAGTGGGGAACGTCGTCCTCGACGCCTCGATCAAGAACCGTCTGGAACAACTTCGAAAGCAAGTGGCGCAGGCGTAGGGCCACGCCTGTGAAGGGAGCGACCTAACAAGATGCAGATCAAACCCGATGAGATCACCTCGATCCTGAAGAGCCGGATCGAGGGCCTCGACACCTCCGAGGCGGAGCTGACCGAGGTCGGCACCGTGTTGTCGGTCGCCGACGGCATCTGTCGCGTCCACGGCCTTGAGAACTGCATGAGCTTCGAGATGCTCGAACTGCCCCACGACGTGACCGCGCTGGCGCTCAACCTGGAGTCAGACAACGTGGGCGCCGTGCTCTTCGGCGAGTGGGAGAAGATCTCCGAGGGCGACACGGTCAAGCGCACCGGGCGCCTGCTCGACATCCCCGTCGGCGAGGGCCTGCTGGGGCGGATCGTCGATCCGCTGGGCAACCCGCTGGACGGCAAGGGCGAGATCGAGAGCACGGGGACGCGGCCGGCCGAGCACAAGGCCCCCGGCGTCGTGCAGCGCCAGCCCGTGAAGGAGCCGATGCTCACCGGCCTGAAGGCGATCGACTCGATGATCCCGATCGGCCGCGGCCAGCGCGAGCTGATCATCGGGGACCGCCAGACCGGGAAGACCTCGATCGCCATCGACACGATCATCAACAACAAGGACCGCGATCTCATCTGCGTGTACGTCGCGATCGGCCAGCGCAAGGCCACCGTCGTCCAGCTCGCCAACGTCCTGGAGGAGGCGGGCGCGCTACAGAACACGATCATCGTGATGGCCGCCGCCGACGAGGCGGCCCCGATCAAGTTCCTGGCGCCCTACGCCGGCTGCGCGATGGCCGAGTACTTCCTCTACAAGGGCAAGGCCGCGTTGGCGGTCTACGACGACCTCACCAAGCACGCCTACGCCTACCGGCAGATGTCGTTGCTGCTGCGCCGCCCGCCGGGACGCGAGGCGTACCCCGGCGACGTGTTCTACCTGCACTCGCGGCTGCTCGAGCGCGCCGTGAAGCTCAACGACGACCTCGGAGGCGGCTCGCTGACCGCCCTGCCGGTGATCGAGACCCAGGCCGGGGACGTGTCGGCCTACATCCCCACCAACGTCATCTCCATCACCGACGGGCAGATCTTCCTGGAGCCCAAGCTGTTCTACTCCGGCGTGCGTCCGGCCATCAACGTCGGGATCTCGGTGTCCCGGGTGGGCGGCGCCGCACAGATCGGCCCGATGCGCAAGGTGGCCGGCACGCTGAAGCTGGAGCTCTCCCAGTACCGCGACCTCGAGGCCTTCTCCCAGTTCGGCTCCGAGCTTGACCCCGACACCCAGCGGACGCTGGCCCGCGGCGAGCGGCTGGTGCGGACGCTCAACCAGAACGAGCGCCACCCGATGCCGGCCGAGGACCAGGTGGCCCAGATCTTCGCGGCGACCAACGGCTACCTGGACCGCATCCTTGCCGACAAGGTGGAGAAGTTCCTCACCGGTCTGACCGAGTCGCTGCGCGGCAACGAGGCCGAGCTGCTCGAGAAGATCGCGGGCGGCGACTGGTCCGACGAGACCCGCGAGGCGCTCGACAATGCGGTCAACACCTACGCCGAGGACTTCGGCTACGACCTCGACGAGGAGGGTCACCCCGTCGATGAGGACGCCGCGCCCGAGACGCGCCGCCGCTCTGAGTCCGACGACCAGGAGTCCGAGGCCGCTTAGCGGCCGCCGGAGGGATCAACTGACGTATGGCCACTTCGCAACGAGACGTTCGCAACCGCATCGGTGCGGTCAAGAACATCCAGAAGATCACCCGGGCGATGGAGATGGTGGCCGCCGCCCGGCTGCGCCGCGCCGAACAGCGCATCGAGGCGCTGCGGCCCTACGCCGACGCGATCCGGCGGATGACGCGCCAGGCGGCCGAGGCCGCCGGCGACGTGCCTCGCCTGCCGATCCTCCAAGAGCACGAGTCCGTCAATACGGTGGGCCTGCTGGTGGTGGCCGGGGACCGCGGGCTGGCCGGTGCCTTCAACTCCAACGCCGTACGCGCCGGCGTCGCCGCCGGGCGCGAGCACAGCGCGGAGGGTGCCCACGTCCTCTATTACGCCTCGGGGCGGCGCCCGGCCTCGTCGCTGACCTTCCGCGGCCTCGATGTGGCCCAGAGCTTCACCGGCTTCACCGACCGTCCCGCCTACTCCGACGCGCGCCGCATCGCTGAGCAGCTCATGGCCGCCTACAGCGACGGCGAGCTTGACCAGGTCGAGATCTTCTACAACGGCTACATCTCGCCGCTGTCGCAGGTGATCCGGCGCGAGACGCTGCTGCCGTTGCAGCAGGCCACGCTGCTGGACGAGGACACCGGTGAGGAGACCGACGGCGACGATCGCGAGAAGGGCCCTCGGGCACTCGTCGACTACGAGCCCGACCCGGAGGAGATCCTCAAGCGCCTGGTTCCCGACTACGTCGAGATTTCCATCTACCGGGCGCTGCTGGAGTCGACGGCGTCCGAGCACGGCGCCCGCATGACGGCGATGCGCAACGCGTCAGACAACGCGTCGACGCTCATCGACGATTTGACCTTGCAGATGAACCGAGCCCGCCAGGCCGAGATCACACAGGAGATCATGGAGGTCGTGGCCGGCGCAGAAGGCCTCGGATAAGGAGAACAGATGTCTGCCACCCAGGAAACCGAAACCAGCAGCGGGACCGAGAAGCGCAACGTCGGGCGGATCGAGGAGATCCAGGGCGTCGTCATCGAGGCCGTGTTCCCCGACAAGCTGCCCGAGATCAATCACGCCATCCTCGTACCCCGGCCCGAGGCCGCGCGCGCGGAGGAGGACGAGGACATCGCCGCCCAGAAGGACCCGTACGTCACGTGCGAGGTTCAGCAGCATCTCGGCGACGACCGCGTCCGCGCCGTGGCCATGGACACCACCGACGGTCTGGCCAGGGGCACGGAGGTGATCGACACCGGCGCTCCGATCACGGTGCCGGTGGGTCGCGACACGCTGGGCCGGATCTTCAACCTGCTCGGCGAGCCGATCGACCTCGGGGACGACATGCCGGATGGCATCGAGCGCTGGCCGATCCACCGCGACGCCCCGACCATCGAGGACCTCACCCCGACCACGGAGATGTTCGAGACCGGGATCAAGGTGGTCGACCTGCTCGCGCCCTACGCCAAGGGCGGCAAGGTCGGCCTGTTCGGCGGGGCCGGTGTCGGCAAGACCGTGATCATCCAGGAGCTCATCCACAACCTGGCCCAGGAGCACGGCGGTCTGTCTGCATTCTGCGGCGTGGGCGAGCGTTCGCGGGAGGGCAACGACCTGTGGCTGGAGATGAAGGAATCCGGCGTGCTGGACAAGACGATGCTCGTCTTCGGCCAGATGAACGAGCCCCCCGGCGCTCGCATGCGCGTCGCTCTGTCGGGTCTGACGATGGCGGAGTACTTCCGTGACGAGGAAGGTCAGGACGTGCTGCTGTTCATCGACAACATCTTCCGCTTCGTCCAGGCGGGCTCCGAGGTCTCGGCGCTGCTGGGGCGCATGCCCTCACAGGTGGGTTATCAGCCCACGCTGGAGTCCGAGATGGGCCAGTTGCAGGAGCGGATCACCTCGACCCGCAAGGGATCGGTTACCTCCATCCAGGCGATCTACGTACCTGCCGACGACCTCACCGACCCGGCGCCGGCGTCGGCGTTCGCCCACCTCAACTCGACGACGTCGCTGTCGCGGTCGATCTCGGAGAAGGGGATCTACCCGGCGGTGGACCCGCTTGACTCCACCTCGACGATCCTCAAGGCCGAGATCCTGGGCGAGGAGCACTTCACCGTCGCCAACCAGGTCAAGGAGGTCCTCCAGCGCTACAAGGAGCTCCAGGACATCATCGCCATCCTCGGGATCGACGAGTTGTCGGACGAGGACAAGGTGACGGTCCAGCGGGCGCGCAAGATCGAGCGCTTCCTCTCCCAGCCGTTCTTCGTGGCCACGCAGTTCACCGGCATCGAGGGCAAATACGTCCCGATCGCCGAGTCGATCCGTGGGTTCAAGGAGATCCTCGAGGGCAAGCACGACGACATCCCTGAGCGGGCCTTCTTCATGAAGGGGACGATCGATGAGGTCGTGGCCGAGGCCGGCGGCCAGCGCGAAGCGCGCTCGGATTCCGGCGATTCGGGCTCGGATGAGGGCGCCGAGGACGCCGAGGGTGGCGAGTCTGAGGGCGACTCCGACGGCGGCGACGAGTCGGGCACCGAGGCCGGCTAGCTCACGCGATGGCTGACCACGCGACGTTCCCGGTCGAAGTGCTGACGCCCGACGGCAAGGTGTTCGCCGAGGAGGTGCAGATGATCTCCACCCGGACGACCATCGGCTCGATCGGCATCCTGGCCAACCACGAGCCGGTGCTGGCCATGCTCGACCCGACGGAACTGCGGCTGTATCGCTCCGACTCCGACATCGTGCGGTTCGCCCAGTCCGAGGGCTACATGCAGGTGGCCAACAACCGGGCGCTGCTGCTGGTGGAGGAGGCTCACGAGCCGGAGTCTCTGGATGCCGGAGATCTGCGCGATCGCCTCCAGCAGGCCGAGCACGAGCTCGACGAGGCCGGCGAGGATTCCGAGCGGCGGCGGGTGGCCGAGCGCGACAAACGCCGCTGGGAGGCGTTCCTGAGGATCGCCGAGGGCGGGCACTAGCCTTAGCCAGCCGTCAGGTGAATCGCCTACGCTCCGCGGCTCATGGTTGACGAGCCGGCGGCCGACGGGGGCGCGGTGTGATTCCGCGCACCCGCCTTGGAATGGCGTGGCGCTTCGTGTTGGCCGGAGTGCTCATCATGGCTGCGGCTGCGGGAACGACGGCGGTGGCTGGGCTGCTCCAGGTCAAGGACCTCGCTGATGCGCTCTCGATCCAGAGGCCGATCCAGAGCGACCAGATCCAGCTGCCATCGCCGGGCAAGCCGCAGACGATCCTCATCATCGGCTCCGATCACCGTGCCGGCGAGCCATTCCGCGACTCCAACACCGACACGATGCTCCTGGTCCGCCTCAACAGCCACTCGTCGACGATCAACGTGCTCTCGATCCCGCGTGATCTCCAGGTGACGATCCCCGGCTTCGGGTCGGCCAAGATCAACAGCGCCTACCAGGACGGCGGGCCGAACCTGCTCATCAAGACGATCCGCCAGAACGTGTTCCCGACCCTGAAGGTCAACCACATCGTCGACGTCAACTTCGGCGGCTTCACCGACCTCGTCAACGCGATCGGCTGCGTCTACTCCGACGTCGACCACCGCTACTACAACAACACGCTCTACACCAACTACTCGAGCATCGACGTCCAGCCGGGGTACCAGAAGCTGTGCGGGACCCAGGCGCTGGAGTTCGTGCGCTTCCGCCACACCGACTCCGACATCACCCGCAATGCTCGCCAGCAGGACTTCATCCGTTGGGCCAAGGACCAGTACGGCGTCGACCGGCTGTTCAACAACCGGATCAGGCTGCTGCGCATCTTCGGCAGGCACTCCCAGACCGACAAGGGTCTGCACTCCACCGACGGGCTCATCAACCTGTTCAACCTGGTCGTCAACGCGGCGGGGAACACGATCCGTCAGTTCCAGTTCCCGGCGGTGTTCCAGCCCTGCAGCAGCGCCACGACCACGGCCACCACGCAGGCCTGCTTCGTGACGGCCGACTCCAGCGCTGAGCATGCGTTGTTCAGCCGCTTCATGACCCCCACGCCCAGACCCAAGGCCCAGCCCAGGACGGCCACCCCGCACATCAGCTCGGCGTCCAAGCGCAAGCTCTCCAGGGGCCCGAGGATCGATACCAGGGGCCTGGCCTCCAACCCGGCCGCGGGTCAGGCCCAGGCCGCCGCACTGACGAAGCTCAGGATGCCGGTCTACTATCCCCGCCTGCTGCAGTCACAAGCCTCGTACTGCGTCGGCACGGCCGAGAACTGTCCGGTGGGGGAGGGAGCCGGCGTCGGCTTCTATCCGCGCGAGTACGTCATTCGTGGCCCGCACGGAACGCCGTATCAGGCCTATCGAATGACACTCAGCATCAACCCGGTCCTCGGTCAGTACTACGGCGTGCAGGGCACGACCTGGAACAGCCCGCCGCTGCTGGCCAGCCCCAGCGGCACCAAGGTGGTCTCCGGCAAGAAGCTCTACCTGTATGCCGACGGCGGCCGGCTCACCAACGTGGCCTGGAAGAGCCCGCGGGGCTACTGGTACTGGATCTCCAACACGCTTCAGAGCACCATCCCCAACGCGCAGATGGTCGGGATGGCGGCTTCGTTCACGCTCGCCACTCACTAGGATCGCGTGCCTGCTGATGATTGACGAGTTGGTAGTGGCCGAGCGTCTGATCGGCTACGAGACGTCGCGCCCGGCCGTGCTCGTGGCCGCCGCCGGGTTCGTGAAGGGCTGGCTGGAATCGCGCGACATCGAGGTCGCCGAGCGCGAACATCGGGGCTTCCCCGTGTTGGTGGCCGAGGTCGGGGCCACCCGCGAGTCGGCGCCGTGCGTCGTCCTGCATGGCCATCTCGACGTGGTGCCCGGACGGCCCGAGCAGTTCGCGCCTCGGGTCGAGGGCGATCGGCTCATCGGCCGCGGCGCGTATGACATGAAGGGCGGCCTGGCGGCGATGATGTGCGTGCTGACGGACGTGGCCCGCCAGGAGGGGGTGCGGGTGCGCTTTGTCTGCGTGCCCGACGAGGAGTCCGAGGAGATCGACGAGCGCTCGACGGACGCCGTGGTGACGAGCGGATTGGGCGGGAACTTCGCCATCACCGGCGAACCTACGAACATGCACATCGGTGTGCAGGCCAAGGGCGTGCTCGCCATGCGGATCGTCGTGCACGGGCGGTCGGCTCACAGTTCGACGCCCTGGCTGGGCGACAACGCCGTGCTCAAGGCCGTCGACGTGTTCCGCGCCATCGAATCTCTGCCCTTCAGCCGTGAGTCCTCGGAGATGTTCGACCGCCCCTCGATCAACCTGGGCCGGATCGCCGGCGGCGACGTGCTCAACAAGGTCCCCGACCGCTGCGAGATGGCGGTCGACGTGCGCTACCTGCCCGGCCAGGACCCCGGCGAGATCCTTGCGCAGGTCCGCGCCATCGGGGCCATCGACGTCACCCGTACCTTCATCCACCCACCGGTGACCGTGCCGCGGTCAAACGAGTACGTGCAGGCGCTTCGCGACGCCGTGTCGCGGGCCACCAGCGGCGAGGTGATGAGCGTGGGACGCGACGGGGCCTCGGACGCCGCCTCGTTCATCGAGGCGGGCATTCCGGCCGTCGAGTTCGGGCCCCAGGGCGGCGGCCACCACGGCCCCGACGAATGGGTTTCGGTCTCCTCGCTGCGGCGCTATCGCCAGGCGCTGGCTCATTTCGTACACGCCCTGCCCGAGTGGCTGGCCAAGCCGCGGACCGGCGAGGCCGGCCAACTGCGCGCGGTCGACGGAGGGGCAGCGTGATCCCGCGCAGCCGCCTGGGGATGGCGTGGCGCTTCGCGTTGTGCGGGGCGCTCCTGATCGCCGGGGCCGCCGCCACCACCGCGGTCGCGGGCCTGCTCCAGGTCAAGACGATCGTCGGCGAGATCTCCGTCAACCCCGGGATCGTCAGCAAGCAGATCTCCCTGCCCAAGGCCGGAGCGCCGCAGACGATCCTGCTCATCGGCTCCGACCACCGTGCCGGCGAGCCGTTCCGCAGCTCCAACACCGACACGATGCTCCTGGTGCGCCTCAACGCGAAGTCGTCGACGATCAACGTGATGTCGATCCCGCGCGACCTGCAGGTCGACATCCCGGGGGTCGGCATCGCCAAGATCAACGCCGCCTACAGCGAGGGGGGCTACGGGCTGCTCATCCGGACGATCAAGCAGAACGTATTCCCCAACTTGAAGGTCAACCACATCGTCGACACCAACTTCACCGGTTTCTCGGACCTCGTGGACGCCATCGGCTGCGTGTACTCCGACGTCGACCGCCGGTACTACAACGATTCCAACTCCGGGCTGCCGGGTGACAACTACTCGAGCATCGACATCGAGCCCGGCTACCAGAAGCTGTGCGGGCACAACCAGTCGCCGAGCGGCGCGCTGCCATTCGTGCGCTTCCGCCACCTGGACTCCGACATCGTGCGCGAGGCCCGCCAGCAGGATTTCATCCGGTGGGCCAAGGACCAGTTCAGCGTGTCCAAGCTGCTGTCCGAGAAGGACAGGCTGCTCCGGATCTTCGGCAAGAACTCGACGCTGGACAAGGGACTGGAGTCCACGGACGGGATCCTCGATCTGTTCAACCTGGTGCTCAACGCGGACTCCAGCACCATCCATCAGGTGGCCTTCCCGGCCGACCTGCAGCCGTGCACGGCGACCTCGTGCGTCGTCACCAGCAACCAGGACGCCGAGCAGGCGACGTTCCAGCGCTTCATGGCGGCCACTCCGAAGGCGAAGACTGCGGCGGCCAACAAGGCCAAGGTGACCCCGGCGTCGCTCAAGGGCCACAAGCGCATCGCCAAGATCCCCACCGGCGGCCTGACCGCGGACACCAGCGACGGGCATGAGCAGGCGACAGCCCTGGCTCACGCCGGGATGCCCGTCTACTACCCGCGGCTGATCAAGGCGGGATCTGAGTACTGCATGAGCACGACCGGCAACTGCGTGGGAGGCGGCGAGCCACCCGAGCAGTACATCCACTCCTATCCGCGCCAGTACCTCATCCGCGACCAGCGGGGGCGGCCGCATGCCTCCTATCGGATGACGCTCGTGCTCAACTCCGTGCTGGGCGAGTACTACGGCGTGCAGGGCACCACGTGGTCAAACCCGCCGCTGCTGCGCAGCCCCAGTGGCACGCGCGACATCAACGGCAAGCACCTGCTCCTGTTCGCCAACGGAGGCCGGCTGACGACGGTGGCCTGGCGCAGCGGCGCGAACTGGTACTGGATCTCCAACACGCTGACCAGCACCATCCCCAACCCGCAGATGGTGGGGATCGCCGCCTCCTTGACCCTGGCGCGCTAGGGCGGCGGCGGCGGACCTCGCTACCCTCGCCTCGTCATGGCTACCGAACGCCAACCCATTGCGGTCATCGGGACCGGCTACGTCGGCCTGGTCACCGCCGCGGGTTTCGCCGAGCTCGGCTCCGAAGTCTGGTGCGTCGACGTCGACGCGGACAAGATCGAGGGGCTCAAGCGCAGCGAGATCCCCATCTATGAACCCGGCCTGGCCGAGTCGGTGGCGCGCCACTCCGAGCGCCTGCACTTCTCCACCGAGTTGGCCCCGGCGCTGGAGCACGCCCGGCTGCTCTTCGTCGCCGTCGGCACCCCGCCCACCTACTCCGGCGACGCCGACCTCTCGGCCGTCCACGCCGTGGTGGAGTCGATGCCGCGCTCAGATCACCACGCCCTGGTGATGAAGTCGACCGTCCCGGTTGGCACCGGGGCTTCGATCAAGCGGATCTTCGCCGAGCACGGCAAGGAGAGCTTTGCCTACGTCTCCTGCCCGGAGTTCCTGAAGGAGGGCTCGGCGCTCCAGGACTTCCTGGAGCCTGATCGCGTGGTCGTGGGCGATGACGGCAACTGGGCCGGCGACGCCGTCGTGTCGCTCTACGCGCCCCTCGACGCCCCCGTCGTGCGCACCGACATCGCGTCGGCCGAGATGGTCAAGCTGGCCGCCAACGCTTTTCTGGCCACCAAGATCAGCTTCATCAACGAGATCGCCAACGTCTGCGAGGAGACCGGTGCCGACGTGCTCGAGGTCGCCCGGGGGATGGGGCTCGACCAGCGGATCGGCAAGCACTTCCTCAAGCCCGGTATCGGCTTCGGCGGCTCATGCTTCCCGAAAGATGTGTCGGCGCTGAAGCAGCTCGCGGGCAACTCCGGCTACCACTTTCAGCTGCTGACCGCGGTGATCGAGGTCAACGAGCTGCAGAAGCGCCGGGTGATCTGCAAGCTCCAGAAGCATCTGGGGTCACTGGTGGGCCGGCGCGTGGCCCTGCTCGGGCTGGCCTTCAAGGCCAACACCGACGACATGCGCGAGGCCTCCTCGTTGGTGCTCGCCGCGCGGCTGCAGGCCGACGGCGCCACCGTGACGGCGTATGACCCGATCGCCGAGCACGAGGCCCGCAAGCGGATGCGCGGCGTGCAGTTCGCCGACTCGGCGCTCGGGGCGGTGGAGGGCGCTGACGCGGCCATCCTGGTCACCGAGTGGCCGGAGTTCGCCGAGCTCGACTGGCGCGAGGTCAAGTCGCGGATGGCCGGCGACCTGCTCATCGACGGGCGCAACTTCACTGACCGCGACCAGGTGACGGCCGCCGGGTTCATCTACGAGGGCATCGGACGCTGAGCTGGTGGGCCTCCTGAGAACGTTGCACCCGTGCAGGCGCTGATCCTCGCCGGGGGCGAGGGCACCCGCTTGCGGCCGCTGACCTCCACCGTGCCCAAGCCGGTGGTCCCGCTCGTCGACCGGCCGTTCATCGCGTTCATGATCGAGTGGCTGCGCGGCTACGAGGTCGACGACATCATCCTGGCCTGCGGCTTCATGGCCGACGGGGTGCGCTCGGTGCTCGGCGACGGGTCGGCCATGGGGGTGCGCCTGCGCTACATCGAGGAGCCCAGCCCGCTGGGCACCGGCGGCGCGCTCAAGTACGCCGAGGAGCTGCTGGACGAGCGCTTCTTCATGCTCAACGGCGACATCCTCACCGACATCGACCTCGACCGCCCAACTGCGCCAGCACGAGGAGACCGGCGCGCGGGCCACGCTCGCGCTGATCGCGAGTCGACGACCCGTCGGCGTACGGGCTGGTCCGCCGCCACGATGACCTCTCGGTGCGCGCAGTTCGTCGAGAAGCCCAGCCCCGAGGAGATCGACACCAACCTGGTCAATGCGGGCGCCTACATCCTCGACCGCGACGTGCTGGACGGCATGGCCCCGACGGGCACCAAGGTCTCGATCGAGCGCGACGTGTTCCCGGCGCTGGTGGGCAACGGGCTTACGGCTACGAGGCCTCGGGCTACTGGATGGACATCGGCACCCCCGAGCGCTACCTGCAGGCCACCTTCGAGATCCTCGAGGGCGACGTCCGGACCGAGGTCGGGGCGCGCCGTCGCCGAGGCCGGCGGGGTCCTGCGCCACGGCGGCGACGGCGCCGGGATCGTGCATGGACCGGCGCTGGTCGGCTCCGCGTGCGAGCTGCACGAGAGCGCGCACGTCGGCTCCCGGACCGTGCTGGGTCGCCGGCGTGAAGGTCGGCTCGGGCGCTCACATCGACAACTCGGTCGTGCTCGACGGCGCCACCATCGGCGCGGGCACGCGGATCACCGGGTCCATCGTCGGTCCCGGCGTCACCATCGGCGAGCACTGCCGCATCGAGGGCCGGGTGGTGCTCGGGCGCGGCGTGAGCGTGGGCTCGGGAAACACTCTGCTCGACGGGATGCGTATCTTTCCGGGCGTGGAGCTCCCCGACGGAGCCATTGCGTTTTGAGCACCACGGGCTCGCTCTCGGCCGAGGCGATCGCGGCGGTCGACTCCAGCCACCAGTTCGGAGACGTTCAGGGCCTGCCTGAGCACCTGCGCGACGCGCTGTGGCGCGTGGAGTCGGCCAACCTCGGTCCGCAGGACTCGCCGGGGGGCCTCGTCGTCGCCGGCATGGGCGGCTCGGCCATCGGAGGCATGCTGGCCGTGGCCGCGCTGGGCGATCGCGCCTCGCGGCCGATCATCGTCGCGCGCGACTACGGGCTGCCGGCGTGGACCACCACCGACACCACCGTCCTGTGCGTCAGCTATTCGGGCGACACGGAGGAGACGCTGGCCGCCTACGAGGCCGCGGGCGCTCTGGGTGCGCGGCGGATCGTCAGCACCACCGGCGGGGCGCTGGCCCGCTCCGCGCGGGCTGACGGCGTGCCGGTCGATCCCGCTTCCCGGCGGGTTTCAGCCCCGGGCCGCCGTGGGCTATGGCCTTGTGGTGGCGCTGGAGGTCGCGGCGCTGGCCGGCTGCGGCGAGCAGCTGCGCACTGAGATCGACGTCGCCTCCGCTCACGCCGAGCAGCTCGTCCAGGAGTGGGGCACCCGCTCGCCCGAGGACTCCCTGGCCAAGTCGATCGCCCGCTCGCTGCACGGGACCGTCCCCCAGATCGCCGGAGCGGGGCTCACCACTCCGATCGCGTACCGGTGGAAGACCCAGATCAACGAGAACGCCAGTGCTCCGGCCTTCGCCGCCGAGCTGCCCGAGCTCGATCACAACGAGATCGTCGGCTGGGAGGGCGCTGCCGAGCAGGGTCGGTTCAGCGCGGTGTTCCTCGACGACTGCGACCTGCACCCCCGCGTCCGGACGCGGATCGAGCTCACGCTGGAGGTGATCGGCGACCGGGCCGCGGCGACGCACCGGATCGAGAGCATGGGGGAGACCCGCGTGGAGCGGCTGGTGTCGCTCGTGCTCCTCGGCGACCTGGTCTCCATGTACATGGCCGTGCTGGCCGGGCGCGACCCGGCGGCGATCGCGCCGATCACGCAGCTCAAGGCCGCCCTGGCCGAGCGCGCCGCCTAGCCCCCGGGCCGCGGATGCAGGCGCGCGAGGTGCCGCGCGGGGCTTGCATCACAGTGCACAACCGCGTCGAAACCTTGACACATCCGTGGTAAGGTTGGACCCACCGTGCAGTCCCTGACTATCAACGAAGCCGCCGCCACGACCGGCTGGTCGCCGCGGATGCTGCGCTACGTCGAGCAGACGGGCCTGGTGGCGCCAGATCGGTCGCCTGCCGGCTATCGGCTCTACGGGGCCGCCGAGCTGCAGCGCCTGCGCACGCTCAAGGAGCTGCTGGCGCAGTTCGACGTGTCGCTGTCTGACGTCGCCTTCGCGCAGCGGCTCGCCGGGCGACCACGACCTGCGCGAGTCGGTGCAGGCGTGGCTGAGCGCGCCAGGCCCGTCGGCCGGAGGACGTGCAGGCCGAGGAGTGGCTGCGCTTCGAGCAGGAGAAGCACGAGCGCCTGCTCGCCGCGGCGACCGCGGCGTAGGCGCGCGCCGTCCCGCACCGGGGCGGCGACCTGAAGACTTCACACGACATCGAGCAAACGAGCCTGGAGAGACGAGCATGAGCACCACCGCCCAGAAGGTCGACTACAAGGTCGCGGACCTGTCGCTGGCCGAGTTCGGCCGCAAGGAGATCAAGCTGGCCGAGCACGAGATGCCCGGCCTGATGGCGACCCGCCGCGAGTTTGCCGACAGCCAGCCGCTCAAGGGCGCCAGGATCACCGGCTCGCTGCACATGACGATCCAGACGGCGGTGCTCATCGAGACGCTGGCGGCGCTGGGCGCCGAGGTGCGCTGGGCGAGCTGCAACATCTTCTCCACCCAGGATCACGCCGCGGCGGCCATCGTCGTCGGCCCTGACGGCACGCCCGAGGACCCGCGCGGGATCCCCGTGTTCGCGTGGAAGGGCGAGACGCTCGAGGAGTACTGGTGGTGCACTGAGCAGGCGCTGACCTGGCCCGAGGGTGATGGCCCGAACATGATCCTCGACGACGGCGGCGACGCGACGCTGCTCGTCCACAACGGCGTCCAGTACGAGGCCGACGGCGCGGTGCCCGATCCCTCCACGGCCGAGAACGACGAGCACCGGGTCATCCTGGAGCTGCTCACGCGCTCGCTGGCCGATGACCCGCAGCGCTTCACGCGCATGGCCGAGGCCATCAAGGGCGTCACCGAGGAGACCACCACCGGCGTGCACCGGCTCTACCAGTTCGCCAAGGAGGGCCGGCTGCTGTTCCCGGCCATCAACGTCAACGACTCGGTCACGAAGTCCAAGTTCGACAACAAGTACGGCTGCCGCCACTCGCTGATCGACGGCATCAACCGCGCCACCGACGTGCTCATCGGCGGCAAGGTCGCGCTGGTGTGCGGCTACGGCGACGTCGGCAAGGGCTGCGCGGAGTCACTGCGCGGTCAGGGCGCGCGGGTGATCGTCACCGAGATCGACCCGATCTGCGCGCTGCAGGCGGCGATGGACGGCTACCAGGTCGCCCGCATCGAGGACGTGCATCGGCGAGGTCGACATCTTCGTCACCTCCACCGGCAACAAGGACGTCATCACCGCCAAGCACATGACGCAGATGAAGCACCAGGCGATCGTCGGCAACATCGGCCACTTCGACAACGAGATCGACATGGCCGGCCTGGAGAAGACCGAGGGCATCAAGCGCATCAACATCAAGCCCCAGGTCGACGAGTGGGTGTTCCCCAACGGGAACGCGATCATCGTCCTCTCCGAGGGCCGTCTGCTGAACCTCGGCAACGCCACCGGGCACCCGAGCTTCGTGATGTCCAACTCGTTCACCAACCAGGTGATGGCCCAGATCGAGCTGTTCGGCAACACCGGCGAGTACGAGACCCAGGTCTACACGCTGTCCAAGGCGCTCGATGAGAAGGTCGCCCGGCTGCATCTCGACGCCCTCGGGGTCAAGCTCACCGAGCTGTCCGCCGACCAGGCCAGCTACCTGGGCGTGCCGGTCGGCCGGCCCCTACAAGTCCGACCACTACCGCTACTAGATCGCCCGCGGGCGCGGGTCCGTCCGGGGGACCGTCACCGACGGTCAGAACACCACGATGGCGCGCGCCCGCACAGCGGTTCCCCCACATGACGTCGCCGACCTGACGCTCGCGCCCGACGGCGAGCTGCGGATCGACTGGGCGGCCGGGCAGATGCCCGTGCTCGCCCAGATCCGGCCGGCGGTTCGCCGCCGAGCGGCCGCTGGATGGGATCCGCGTGGCGGCGTGCCTGCACGTCACGGCAGAGACGGCCAACCTCGTGCGGACGCTGAGCGCGGGCGGCGCGACGGTGGCGCTGTGCTCCGCCAACCCGCTCTCCGCTCAGGACGACGTCGCCGCGGCGCTGGTCGCAGAGGACGGGGTGGAGGTCCGCGCCCGGCACGGCGAGGACGTGGACACCTACGTCGAGCACGTCCTGGCCCTGCTGGATGCCTCTGACGGCTCGGGTGGGCGGGCCCGCAGATCACCCTCGACGACGGGGCCGATCTGCTCGTCACCGCCCACGCGCGAGGCGGCGCCGGTCCTGGACGGGCTCATCGGCGGCACCGAGGAGACCACCACCGGTCTGGTCCGCCTGCGCCGGCTGCAGGAGGAGGGGACGCTGCGCTGCCCGGTGCTGGCCGTCAACGAGGCCAGGACCGAGCGGGCGCTCAACGACCGCCACGGCACCGGCCAGTCCGCGCTGGACGGGATCGTCCGGGCCTCCAACGTGCTGCTGGCGGGCAACACCGTCGTCGTGGTCGGCTACGGGTGGGCCGGCCTGGGGGTGGCCGAGCGCGCCCGTGGGGCGGGCGCCGCGGTCATCGTCTGCGAGGTCGACCCGCTGCGGGCGCTCGAGGCTCGAATGGCGGGCTACCAGGTCATGCCGGCGCTCGAGGCCGCCGAGCGCGGCGACGTGTTCATCACCGTCACCGGCTCGCGCCGGGTGCTGCGCCGCGAGCATTTCGAGCGCATGAAGGACGGGGCTCTGCTGGCCAACGCCGGCCACTTCGACGTCGAGCTCGACCTGGGCGAGCTCGCGGCGCTGGCCACCGGAGGCCATCGCGCCGTGCGCCCGCTGGTGGAGGAGTACCGGCTGGCCGACGGGCGGCGGATCAATCTGCTGGCCCACGGCCGCGTGGTCAACCTCGCCGCCGCAGAGGGCCATCCGGCGGCGGTGATGGACGTCTCGTTCGCGCTGCAGGCGCTGAGCGTGGAGCAGCTCGTCGCCCACCGCGGCGAGCTGGCGCCCGGAGTGCACGCGGTGTCGGCCGACGTCGACCGCGAGGTGGGCCGCCTCAAGCTCGCGGCCCTGGGCGTGCATATCGACGAGCCGACCGCCGAGCAGCAGGACTACCGCCAGTCGTGGGCGTGACGCCGCAGGCGTAGAGAGGGCCGGGGGCGGGGTAGCCTCCTTCACAACATGAGCGAGAACGGCGATCTGCGCGGCGGAATCGACCTCGGCGGAACCAAGATCGAGGCCATCATCGTCGACGCAGACAACCAGGTCCTCGGCCAGGCACGCGAGCCGACCCCGACCGACGGCGGGCCGGCCGACGTGGCCAAGCAGATGGCCGAGGCGCTGACCGGCGCGGCCACGGCCGCCGGGGTGGAGTCCTCGAACCTGCAGGGGATCGGCGTGGGCTCACCCGGCGACGTCGACGACAGCGCCGGCACGGTGGCCAACGCCCGGAACCTGCCCAACTGGATCGAGCCCTTCGAGCTGGCCGCGGCGCTGTCGAAGAGCCTTGGCGCGACCGTGCACCTGGGCAACGACGTCCAGGTGGCAACGCAGGCCGAGTTCCAGCTCGGGGCCGGCAAGCCCTATGACTCGGTGCTCGGGGTGTTCTGGGGGACCGGTGTGGGCGGCGGCATCATCCTCAATGGCGAGCCGTGGCGGGGTCGCGGGGGCGCGGGGGAGATCGGCCACACGGTCGTGGAGCGCGGCGGCGCCCGGTGCGGGTGCGGGCGGCGCGGTTGCCTGGAGGCCTACGCAGGCCGCGGTTCCATGGAGGCGCGCGCGCGGCGCGAGGTCGATAAGGGCGCCAAGACCGAACTGTTCAAGCTCATGAAACAACGCGGCCGCAGCCGTCTGACCAGCTCGATCTGGGCCCACGCCCTGCAGGAGGAGGATCCGCTGGCCACCGAGCTCATCGACCGGGCGGTCCAGGCGCTCGGCACCGGGATCGCCTCTGCGGTCAACCTTCTCGATGTCGAGGCCGTGATCATCGGCGGCGGGCTCGGCGTCCGTTTCGGAGATCCGATGGCCGAGCGGATCATCGCTGAGATGCATCCGCACCTGTTCAACGACTCGCGTCCGCCTGCCGTGCGGGTGGCTGGGCTCGGGGACCAGGGCGGCGCGATCGGGGCGGCCCTCCTTGTGGCCTGACCGCCGTGGCCGCCGGCGCGTAGCCGGCGTGGCGCGGCACGGAGATGATCAAACCTATAATTCGACGCATCGTCTTACCGGAGTCCGGATCGTCGAGGTAGAGCCGACGATCACGGCACGGAGCCTGCGCTGACAGAGGAGAAGCTGGTCATGTGGAAGGGCATACGGTGGGTCGCGTTGCTGAGTGCTGTCGCGGTCTTCGGACTCGGGGCGCTGGTCCCAACGGCGGGGGCGGCGATCACTCCGGCGATCAGCCTCGATCAGAGCGCTGGCACCGCGGCGGGGTCGACCGCCAATCTCGGTGTTGACCTCACCTTCGCGCCCACCGGCACCGACTCACCCGATCACATGACGCTCAACCTCCCGCCCGGGCTGCTCGCGAATGCCTCGGTCAACGGCGGCTCGTGCCTCACCACAGCCGATCTCGACGACACCGCGTGCCAGGTGGGCAGCGGGGTCGTCACCGCCGACGCCTTCGGCACGGTGCCGATCCCGACCAGCGTGACCTTTGACCTCGTCCCGCCGCCCTCGCCGGGGGACCTCGCCGGACTCGCCGTCAACAGCAACGGGACCCAAATCGGTGCCACCGCCGACATCAGGGTCCGCCCCTCGGGCGACCCCAACGGGGTGGGCGTGACGATCCAGTTCGTGCTGCCCAACTCGCTGGACGGCGTCCCCATCTCGATCCACGAGATCTCGAGCACCTTCGACGGGCTGCGCTATCCGACGACGTGCCCGTCGGCTGCCCAGACCTTCAGCGTCTCCGCCGATTCCTACAGCGACCCGACCGTCAAGAGCGTGAGTGCTCCGCTCTCGGTGACCGGCTGTTCCGGGTTGTCCTACTCACCGACCTTCGCCGTCACGGCGACGCGCGACAGCAGCGACCGGGGGGTCTCGGTCGTCACCAACGTCACCCAGAGCGCGAGCGAGGCGCCGAGCCGTTCGGTGGCGCTCGCGCTGCCCTACGCCCAGCTGCAGCCGAGCATCGCCGGGGTGCAGCGGCTGTGCTTGAACCTCGCGAGCGGCACGTGCACTCCCGTCGGCTCGGTGACTGCCGCATCGCCCCTGTACCCCAAGCCGCTCACCGGGCAGGCCTACCTCACGGGCTCGCTGACCAGCCTGACGCTGACGCTGGTGTTCCCGGCGCCGTTCCCGCTCACGCTCGTCGGCTCGGTGAACCTCGTCTCCAACGTGACCACCTTCACCGGCCTGCCCGACATCCCGCTCACCAGCCTCCGGGTTGCGCTCAACGGTGGGCCGAGCGCTCTGTTCGGGACGCTCTGTAAGGCTCCGTCAGGGACGGCCACGGCGACCCTGACCGATCAGGACGGCGACAAGACGGTCAAGGCCCCCGCCGACTTCACGATCGCCGGGTGCCCGGCGTCGGGTTCCAGCACCTCGGGCGCCACCCAGGTGGGCGCGCCCCACGCCTCGGGGCTCGCCTCCGGACATCCCTCGCTCAGCTTCCGGGTGACGGTCGCCAAGAGAGCGGCGAAGCTGCACTCGCTCAGCGTCGTGCTCCCGAAGGGGTTGAGCATCATTGCCCATCGCGCCGGGCAGAAGGTGACGATCAAGGGCGTGAAGCTGAAGGGCGGCGCGATCAAGTCGCTGGGGCTGTCGCGCGGGCACCTCGTCATCACGCTCAAGCGGCCGGTATCCAGCGTGACCGTGACCCTGACCGGCCGCGCGCTGGCGGAGACCGCCAAGCTGCGCGCCCAGGCCGGTCAGCACAAGCTCAAGCGCCTGCCGCTGACCGTGATCGCCGAGAACGCGAAGGGCCGGCGCACGACCATCCATGTCCGGGTCACCCACCTCGGGCTGTAGCTCACAGGAGGATCCCGCATGCGGTACATCGTCTCTCGCCTCGCGACCGCGGCGGCGGTCATCGTGGGTGTCCTCTCGCTCGCAGCGGGAGCCGGCGCCGCGATCACCCCGTCGCTGAGCCTCGACCAGAGCGCCGGCAAGGCCGCCGGCGCCCAGGCGAACCTCGGCATGGACCTGAAGTTCACCGACGCGGGAACCGACTCGCCCCACAACCTCACGATCAACCTCCCCCCGGGACTGCTGGCCAACGCGTCGATCAACGGCGGCTCCTGCATCAAGACGACCAACACGTCAGGGACGGCGTGCGAGGTGGGCAGCGGCACCGTGACCGCCACCCCGGATGTCCTGGTCCTCGGGCTGCCCGCCTCGATTCCGGTTCCCGTGACCTTCTACCTCGTGCCCCCGCCCAAGGCCGGGGACCTGGCGGGGTTGACGGTCATCGGCGACGTCCTCGGCGCCAACGAGCAACTCGGCTCGACCGGGGACATCCGGGTGCGCCCGAGTGGCGATCCGCAGGGCGTCGGGGTCACGATCGACCTCGCCCTGCCCAACCAGCTCACCCTTTCGGGGTTCACGGTGCCGCTGGTCACGATCTCGGTGACCGAGATCAACAGCACGTTCAAGAAGCTGCGCTACCCGGCGACCTGCCCCTCCACTCCAGCGCGGCTCACCGCGTCGGTCGACTCCTACGCCGACGCCACCCTGCATTCCCTGAGCGCGCCGCTGTCGGTGACCGGATGCTCCTCGCTCCCCTTCTCGCCGGCATTCAAGGTCACAGCGACCCAGGACAGCGGCGACCGGCAGGTGAAGCTCGCCACCACGGTCACCCAGGCGGCCAACGAGGCGCCGAGCCGCTCGGTGTCGCTCGCCTTCCCGACGGCGACCCTCGCCCCCAACCTCGCATCGCTCAAGGCGCTATGCCTCAACCTGGCCTCAGGGACCTGCCAGCAGGTCGGCTCGGCGAGTGCGACCTCGCCGCTGTACCCGGCGACGCTCACCGGCAAGGCCTACCTGACGGGGTCCTCGAGCGGGCTCTCGCTGACCCTCGTGTTCCCCTCGCCGTTCCCGCTGACGCTCACCGGCGCGGTCGACCTGCTCAAGAACTCCGCGACGTTCAGCGGGCTGCCCGATATCCCACTCACCAATCTCGCGGTGAGCCTCGATGGAGGCGCCGACGGGCTCTTCCTGTCGACCTGTGCGACCCCCTCCGGGACAGCCACGGCGACCCTGACCGATCAGAACGGCGACAAGACGGCGAAGGTCCCCGCCGCGTTCGCGGTCGCGGGCTGCCCGGGGGTGAGTGGCCAGCCCGGCGGCGCCGGGTCAGGCAACGGGGGGAGCGGCGCCAATCCGGTGGGCGGCGGCGGCAGCCTCAACGGCTCCTCCTCGACGGGCGTCACCGTCGGTCATACGAAGCTCAGCCGCGCCCGGTTCTCCGGCCTGCGGACCGGGCACCCGGCGCTCAGCTTCAAGGTCAACGTCACCCCCGGCGCGGCCAAGCTTCGGGCGCTGACGGTGACCCTGCCCGCGGGGCTGTCGTTCATCGCGCATCGCCATCGGCCCGCCGACGTCAAGGTTCGAGGCGCGAGGGTGAAATCGCTCTCGCTCTCCCACGGGCGCCTGGTGATCAGCCTCGCCAAGCCGGTCTCGGCCCTCACCGTCTCGATCGGTCGTGGCGGGCTGGGCGAGAGCCGGTCGCTGCGCACCAAGATCTCCAAGCACCGGGTGCGGACGCTGGGGCTCACGGTCGCCGCCCTGAACACGAGCGCAAAGCGCACCACCATCCGTGCCCGCATCACCAATCTCGTCGGGTGATCTTGGCCGCGCCGGTGGTCCGGGCCGACCGGCCCGCCTGCCAACCGGCCCTCCGGGGCCGCAAACGGGATAGTTTTCCCTCGGTTGACGAGGCCCGGTGGCGATGGGTGGCCGCCGGCTCTGGCAGGATGCCAACCGCGTAGCGTCGATGACTGTGGCGCGTAGAGGAGGAGGAGAGCCACATCGGCCCGCACGAGAGCACGACAGGAGGTCCCGAAGGGCGGCCCGCTTCGGTTAGCGAGGAGCTCGTGGGCGGGGGCGCGCCCCGGTCTAGCGCCGCTGCGCGAGTTGGCGCCCTCGGCGCGCTGGCTCTGGCCCTCATCGTGGTCGGGATTCTCATCCTCGGCGGCGGTTCGAGCTATTCGCTGAGCGCCGATTTCGAGAATGCCAGCGGATTGGTCAAGGGCGACAACGTCCTCATCGGGCCGGCCGCGGTGGGGACCATCAACTCCATCGGCCTCACCCCCAGCGGGCAGGCGCGCATCCGCATGACCCTGCGCGGCGGTGTCGGGCCGATGCACCAGGGGACGGTTGCGCGCATCGTCGAGGACTCGCTGTCGGGGATCGCCAGCAAGTACATCGAGCTCGAGCCGGGGCCCAGCCAGGCGCCCGCGATCGACGACGGCGGGGTGATCACCTCCACGCACACCTACTCCGAGGTCAACATCGACCAGCTCTTCGACACCTTTGACCCGTTGACGCGCGCGGGGCTGAAGGGGTTCATCCGCGGGGAGGCGGCGTCTCTGCAGGGCCGCGGCGTGGAAGCCAACCAGGCGCTGAAGTACCTGGCGCCGGGGCTGCAGACCACCAGCCAGCTCACCGCCGAGCTCACGCGTGACCAGCCGACCTTCGACCAGCTCGTGGTCCAGGGCGCCGATGCGCTGAGTGCGCTGGCCTCGCGCAGCCAGCAGCTCACCCAGCTGATCGCCAACACCAGCACGGCCACCGGGGCCATCGCCAGCCAGAGCCAGGCGCTGCAGCAGGCGCTCGGCCTGCTGCCGGGGACTCTGCACCAGGCCACCACCACGTTCAGCGGCCTGCAGACGACGCTGAACAAGCTCGACCCGCTCGTCGCCGCCTCCAAGCCGGCCGTCCGGCAGCTTCCCGAGTTCCTGGCCGCGCTGCACAAGGTCATCGACGCCGGGATCCCGACCATCGGCGCCGCTGGACGACCTCATCCACAGCCCGTCGGGCAGCGGGGACCTCACCTCGCTGGCCGAGGCGACGCCCGCCCTGGCGCGGATCGCCGACACCGCCTTCCCGCAGATGGTCCAGCCAGCTCAACGACTCCCAGAACCAGGTCGCGTACCTGCGCAACTACACGCCCGATGTGATCGGCGCGCTCACCAACCTCGGCCAGGCCGGCGCCTACTACGACGCCAACGGCCACTACGTGCGCACCCAGCCCGTCTCTGTTCGCGTTCGGCCTTGACTCCAACAACCAGCTGACCACGCAGTTCCCGTCCCAGCGCTACGACGGCCTCAAGGCCGCGCGTACGCGCTGCCCGGGCTCGGCCTCCCAGGCCACCCCCGACGGCTCGGCGCCGGAGTCGGTGCCGGGCTGCAGCACCAGCGACGTGCCCCCGGGACCATGAGACGGATCGCCCTCATCGCGCTGGGCCTGGTCGTCGTCGCGATCGCGGTCGCGTTGATCCGAGGACCGTCCGGCTCATCGTCGGGCAGCGGCCCGTACCTGGTGCGCGCGATCTTCGACGACGCCTCCTTCGCCGCCCAGGGCGAGGACGTCCGCATCGCCGGCGCCAACGTGGGCAGCATCCACGCCCTGGGCGTCACCTCGGGCAAGAAGGCGGCGGTGACCATTGCCATCACCGATCATCGATTCGCGCCCTTCCACAACGACGCCACCTGCACGATCCGCCCACAGTCGCTGATCGGCGAGGAGTACGTCGACTGCTCCCCCGGTACAGCCAGCGCCCGCCGCCTGCCGAAGATCCCGGCGGGCCCGGGCAAGGGGACCTACTACCTGCCGGTGACCCGGACAAGCTCGCCGATCGACTCCGACATCGTCCAGGACATCTCGACCGAGCCGGTGCGCCAGTCACTCGGCGGTGATCATCAACGAGTTCGGGACCGGCCTGGCGGCACGGGGCTCAGATCTCAACGCGGTCATCCACCGCGCCAACCCGGCCCTGGGCAACACCGACAAGGTGCTCAAGATCCTCGCCGGCCAGAACCACACGCTGGCCCAGCTGGCCACCGACTCCGACACGGTGCTGGCGCCGCTGGCCCGCGAGCGCACGCAGATCTCGGGTTTCATCACCCAGGCCAACACGACCGCGGTGGCCAGCGCCGCCCGCGCCCAGGCGATCTCGGAGACCTTCCAGCAGTTCCCCGCCTACCTGGCGCAGCTGCGCCCGCTGATGGCCGACCTGGGCACGCTGGCCGACCAGGGCACGCCGCTGCATGACCAGCCTGGGGCAGAGCGCCGCCGCATGGGCCAGCAGTTCGCCAACCTCACCCCGTTCGCCACTCAGGCGCGCATCGCCGCTGATCAACCTCGGCGACGCGGCCCAGCAGTCCCAGCCCTCGCTGGTGGCCACCCAGCCGCTGGCCAACCGCCTCAAGACGCTGGGGGACGTCGGCGCGCCCACCGCCCAGAACCTGCAGACGCTCCTGCAGAGCCTCGACACCACCGGCGGCATCGAGCAGCTGATGAAGCCTGCTCTTCAACGGCGCGATCGCCGGCAACGGCTTCAACCAGCCTGAGCCACTACGTGCGCGCCGAGCCGCTGCGTCTCCAGCTGCACCAACTACGCCACGAGCGCCGTGCCGGGCTGCTCCTCCAACTTCGCTGGAGCCACCGCGGCGAGCGCCTCGGCGGCCGTCGGGACCGGTGGCCGCGGGGCCACGACGCCGCCAAGCCACCCTGACCGGGTCGTCGCCAAGGCCGTCCAGTCGGCCTCTGAGCAGCCCGCGAGCCCGGGCGTCGATGCAGGCCCTGCTCTCGTACCTGACCGGGAGCGGGAAGTGAGATCGAACGCGCCGTGACCCCGGTCTGGCCGGCAATCCCGGTGCTGATCGGCGCGCTGACCGTGCTGGTGACGATCGTCGCCGTCTACCTCGCCTACAACGCCAACAACGGGCTGCCGTTCGTGCCGACCTACACGCTGCACGTCCAGGCCGCCAACGCCTCCGAGCTCACGCACGGCGACGACGTGAACATGGGCGGCGCGCTGGTCGGGGTTCGTCTCGACCGTCACGCCGACGCGGCTGCGCAACGGCCGGCCGATCGCGCTGATCAACCTGAAGCTGCACAAGAGCGTCGAGCCGCTGCCGGTCGACTCGACGTTCACGGTCCGGCTGAAGGGCGCGATCGGGCTCAAGTACCTGCAGATCACCCTCGGCCACTCCAGCCGCGGGTTCCCCAACGGCGCGACGGTCCCGATGCGCCAGACGAGCACCGAGGTGGACTTCGACCAGGTGCTGTCGATGTTCACGCCGGCGACGCGCAAGGGCGTCCGGCGACCACGATCGGCTTCGGCGAGGCGCTGGCCGGGCGCGGCTACGACATCAACAGCGCGATCGGCGCGTTCCTGCCGCTGCTGCGCGACCTGCAGCCGGTGGCCGCGCAACCTCGCGTCGCCGAGCACCGACCTCGCCGGCTTCTTCCGCGGCCTGGAGAGCTACACCGGCGCGCTGGTCCCGGTGGCCGCAGACGCAGGCGGCAGCTGTTCGCCAACCTCGACACGACGTTCCGGGCGCTGGCCGGGGTCGCGGTGCCGTCGCTGCAGGAGACGATCTCCGAGACGCCGCCGACGTTCGAGGCGACGATCACCGACGCCCCGGTGATCCGGCCCGTTCCTGACCGACACCGCGGCGCTGTTCACCGAGCTGCGGCCCGGCGTCGGCCACGCTTGCCGCAGAGCGCCCCGGTGCTCGCCGAGCGCGTTCGCCATCGGGACGCGCAACCTGCCGGGGACCGCGGCGCTCGACCAGCGGACGGTCGCGCTGTCGAAGAACGATCGGCGACTACGGCCAGAACCCGTCGGTCCAGCAGGGACTGGACCGCCTCACGCTGACGCTGACCAAGCTGCGAGCCGCCGCTGGCCTTCCTGACCCCGGTCCAGGCCACCTGCAACTACGTGACGCTGTTCCTGCGCAACATCGCGAGCCTGCTCTCCGAGCACGTCAGCCAGGGCGCGCTGCTGCGCTTCGTGCAGATGGCGATCGATGACGTCCCCGGCGCATCGAGTCGAGCCGTCGCAGCAAGGCCGTACACCGGGCCAGTCGACCGGCCGGGCATCGGGGCCGCTGCACGTCAATCCGTATCCCGAACACCGCGTCGCCCGGTCAGACCCGCGAGTGCGCGGCCGGCAACGAGACGTATCACCGGCAGCGGGCCGGTGATCGGCAACCCGCCCGGGCAACGTCGGGATCGACGACCGAGAAGACGACGCGGGGCGGCTCAATGAGACGTCACCGGTCCCGCGATCAGCAACTTCGTCGCCGGCGCGATCGGCGTCGTCGTGATCTGCGTCGTCTGCTACCTGGTGTTCGGCGGGCCGATGCCGTTCGGCGGCGTCGCCGTTCATGCTCAAGGCGGCCTTCACGGCCGAGACCGAGCTGCACCTCGCCTCGCCGGTGCGGATCGCCGGCGTCAACGTCGGCGAGGTCACCGCGGTCGAGCGCGTCGGCGGCAACTCGACGGCGGCGGTGGTGACGATGTCGATCACAGCAGAGCGGCCTGCCGATCCACGCCGACGCCACCGCCGACATCCGCCCGCGCCTGTTCCTGGAGGGCAACTTCTACGTCGACCTGCACCCGGGCACGCCGGAGGCGCCCGCGCTGTCCTCGGGCGCGACGCTGCCGGCCGCGCAGACCAGCGGGCCGGTCCAGCTCGACCGCGTGCTGTCGGCGCTGCACTCCAACAGCCCGCGCCAACCTGCAGACGCTGCTGCAGGGCCTCGGCCCGTCGCTCAACGGCAAGCCGACCGCCGGCCCAGGACGCCACCCAGGACCCGAGCGTCAGCGGGGGCTGACCGCCGGCCAGTCGCTGAACCAGTCGCTGAAGTACGCCGCCGGCGCGTTCAAGGCCTCGGCGATCGTCAACCCGGCGCTGCTGGGCTCAGCAGCCGCACGACCTCTCCGGGCGCGGTGGCGGGCACCGCGCAGATCTTCGCGTGCGCTGGCCTCCGCAGTCAGAACCGCCTGTCAGGACCTGGTGACGACCGTTCAACGCCACGATGGGCGCGCTGGCCGCCCGCCAGCAGGACCTGGCGACGACGATCGCGCTGCTGCCGCCGCTGCTGCGCGCCGCCGACAGCGCGCTCGGCCCGCTGCAGGCCTCGTTCGGGCCGACCCAGCGGTTCGCCGCGCGATCCTGACCCCGAGCGTCAAGCAGACCGGCCCGACGATCACCGCGGGCCTGCCGTGGCTGGCGCAGTCCGCCGCGCTGCTGTCGCCGCAGGAGCTCGGCGGCCTGCTCGACGTACCTGACCCCGGCGATCCAGGGGACATCGAGCACGCTGATCTCGTCCAAGGCGCTGCTGCAACGGCTCGGACACGCTGGCCAGCTGCTTCATGCACACGGTCATCCCGACCGGCAACGAGCGGATCTCCGATCCGCCGCTGACCACCGGCCTGCAGGTCTACCAGGAGCTGTTCCAGTCCGCCGTCGGGCTGGCCGGCGTCGGGCAGAACTTCGACGGCAACGGGCGCTACGTGCGCTCCGTCGGCGGGCGGCGGATCTGACCGGGTCGCCGACCGGCTCGCTGCCCGGCGGCGGGCCCGCTCTACGGCAACGCGGTGCTGCCGCCGCTGGGCACGCGGCCCGCCATCCCCGGGCAAGCGCCGCCGCTCGACCGCGACGTGCCCGTGCTTCAAGAACGCGCCGCCGAACCTCAACGCCGCCAAGACCGGGGCGGGGCCGTGAAACGCGCGATCCGCGACCCACCGCGTCGACTTCGTCGCCATCGCGGTGCTGATCGTCGGCCGCCATCGCGGTCACCGCCTACATCCTCGAGCACCAGCCGTCGTTCACGTTCGGCCAGAGCTACTACACCGTCAACGCGCCGTTCTCCGACGGCCGCGGCGGTCACCTCGGGCCAGGGCCAGGCGGTGACGATCGCCGGCGTCCAGGTCGGCCAGGTCGGCGGCGTCTCGCTGCACGACGGGCAGGCCGTCGTGCACGATGAACATCTACAAGCAGTACGCGCCGATCTACCGCAACGCGACCGTGCTGCTGCGGCCGCGCACGCCGCTGAAGGACATGTACCTGGCGCTGGATCCGGGCACACGCCGGCGCCGGCCGGGTCCCAACGGCGGGACGCTCTCGGCCGGCCAACACCACAGCCCGACGTCGACGTGTCCGAGATCCTCTCCTCGCTGGACGCCGACACCCGCAACTACCTGCTGCTGCTGCTGTCCGGCGGCGCCCAGGCCTTCCACGACCCCGGCGACGACCGGCGATCGTGCCGAGCCCGAGCGCGGTGGCCGACCTGCGGGGCACGCTCAAGCGCTTCGAGCCGCTGGACCGCGACACCAAGACGCTTCGCCGCGCCTGCTGGCCACGCGCCAGGCGCAACATCCGCGCGCGCCATCCACAACCTCAACCTGGTCGCCAACGCGCTCGGCGGGCGTCGACGGCCAGCTGGCGTCGCTGATCCGCGCCTCGGACACCAACTTCGCCGCGATCTCCGCCAACGACACCCAGCTCGAGGAGACGCTCACCGCAGTTCCCGCGCGACGCTGCGGCAGACCAACGCGACGCTCGGCAAGGTCCAGGGCTTCGCCACCGCCAGCACCACGACGCTGCAGCAGCTCGTGCCGTTCGCGCACAACCTGGGGCCGGCGCTGAAGGCGTCGCGGCCGCTGTTCCACGACACCACGCCGGTGATCGCCAACCAGCTGCGGCCGTTCTCGGTCGCCGTGCAGCCGCTGGCGCGGACGCTGGCGGCCGGCGGCGCCCAAGCTCGAGGCGACGATCCCGTCGCTGACCGGATCGATCTCGGTGCTCAACACGCTGTTCAACGAGCTCGCCCACCAGCCGGGCGGCGGCCAGCAGGGCTACCTGTTCTGGGGCTCCTGGCTGGCGCACATCGCCGACAGCCTCGTCAGCTCCCAGGACGCCAACGGCGCGGTCGCTGCAGGGCATCTTCATGGGCACCTGCGCGGAGCTGAACTACTTCGAGGACGACGATGGAGCCCAACAGCGAGCCGCTCGGCGTGATCCTCGACCTGCTCAACGCGCCGCCACGTCGACCAGCTTCCCGGCGCGAAGCCGAGCCCCGATCGCCGGCGCAGGTCGATCTGCCCGCGACCGATGAACAAGCAGACGGCCCTCCAACTTCGCGATGCTCACGATGGTCGCCTTCACGGCCTCGTGCATCGGGCTGCTGATCTTCCTGTGGATCTCGTTCGGCGGCACGATGCCGCTGGCGTCGCAGGGCTATCGGTTCAGCGTCGAGTTCGACCAGGCCGTCGAGCTGGCGTCCCAGGCCGAGGTGCAGATCTCCGGCGTGACCGTCGGCCACGTGGTCAGCGTCGGGCTCGACCACCAGACCGGGCTGACGCGGGCGGTGATCGAGATCGACCAGCAGTTCGCGCCGCGGCCCGCCGACACCCGGGCGATCCTGCGTCAGAAGACGCTGCTCGGCGAGACCTACGTCGAGCTGTCGCCCGGCGACCCCGGGCGGGCCGAAGCTGCCCGACGGCGGCAACCTGCCCCAGGCCCAGGTGGCGCCGACGGTGCAGCTCGATCAGATCTTCTCCGCCTTCGACCCCAAGACCCGGCAGGCGTTCGAGACGTGGATGCAGCAGGGCGGGATCGCCCTGACCAGCCGCGGCGAGGAGTTCAACGCGGCCTTCGCCGAGCTCTACCCGTTCGCCACCAACGTCGACTCGGTGCTGGCGGTGCTCAACCGCCAGAGCGCGGCGACCACGACGCTGCTGCGCGATGGCGGCCAGGTGTTCTCGGCGCTGAGCCAGTCGCCGGCCGCGCTGCAGGGGTTCGTCCGCAACACCAACAGCCTGTTCGCGGCGACCGCCGGCACGCGACAGCGGCGCTGGCGGACACGATCCGGGCGTTCCCGGCGTTCCTCACCGAGGCCCGCTCGACCGATCAACCGCCTGGCGACGTTCGTCGCAGACGACCAAGCCGCTGATCGACGAGCTGCGCCCCGCGGCGGTGCAGCTCACTCCGGCGCTGCAGCGCTCGTCGTCCTCGCGCCCGAGTTGCGCGACCTGATGATCGACATCGCGCCGCTGACGAAGGCCTCCAAGGCCGGGTTCCCGGCGCTCGAGCACGTTCCTCAACGACAGCGTCCCGTTCCTGGTGCGACTGAAGCCGTACCTCGGCGAGCTGGTCCCGGTGATCAACTACATCAAGGCCTACCGACGGGAGATCGCGGCCTTCTTCGCCAACAGCACCGCCACCTCCGAGGGCCAGTTCGCCTCGGCCAACGGCGGCCGGCGCCCACTACCTGCGGATCTCCAACCCGATCAACCCCGAGACTGCTCACCCGCTACGCGGACCGGCCCGACAGCAACCGGTCCAACCCCTACCTGGCGCCGGGGGGCTACAACGCGCTGCTCCACGGCCTGACCGTGTTCGGCAGCTACTCTCTGCACCGCGCAATCCCCTCCCGACGATAGGCCCGTCGCTCTCGGATAGCACAACTTCCGTCACCGGAACTGTGTTAACCCTCGCGCAACTAGTCGCAGAAGTACTACTACACACCCCAGCCCGGCGGGCCGCCATGCAAGGCCCAGCCACCGCTCGGCAACACGACCACCGGGCAGAACCAGACGTTCCCGCACCTTCAACCGCTTCCGTGAGGCCTGACGCATTCCCGGCGTGGCTCGCTGAAGCCCAAACGACCCACCACAGGAGGAGTCACTTGAAGAGAATCGTCCTGATCGTTGCCGCCCTTGGGCGCGCTGACGGTCGCCAGCGTGGCGTACGCCGCCATCAACACCTACACGACGGCGTCGCTGTCGTTCTCGACCAAGAAGGCGGGAACGCCGGCCAAGCCCGTGCCTGTCGGCTTCACGCAGAAGCCATCGTGGCCCAGGGCACCAACGGCAACCGCACCGGCGGTGCTCACCGACATCACGACCACGATCTACGGGCTGAAGGCGGACGGGAAGGACTTCCCGACCTGCAGCTCGCAAGACGATCGCCGCCAACGGCAACGACACCAAGTGCCCGAAGGGCGCGCTGGTCGCCACGGGCTCCATCACCGCGGTCCTCGGTTCAGCGACCGACTTCACCACAGCCGGGCGTGTCCTGCAACCCGCTGCTCCACGTCTGGAACGGCGGACAGGGCAAGCTCGTCGTTCTTCTTCGTCGGATCAGTCCCCGAACCATGAGTGCCTGAACGGGGCTCTGCAGACCGGAGCGGTTGGCCCGTACCCGGCCACCTACAAGACGCAGGGCAAGAACCTGGTCGTCGACGTGCCGATCCCGGCTACGTGAGCTTCCCCGCGCCCGGCCTGGCCGGCTCGCTGGAGACCGAGCACCTGACGTGGCTCAAGGTCACCAAGAAGGTCAAGGGCAAGACGGTCGCCGCGAGCGCCTCGATCGGCTGCCTGAAGGGCAAGCGCCCCTACTCGACGACGTTCACGGCGAATCTGCCGACGTCGACCGGGCGCCCAGGGCCCGAACGAGGTCCAGACGGTCAAGGCCTCGGCTCCCTGCAGCAGAGTGAGCTGATCGCCGTGTCGCGCGCGGAGGGATGTGGTTCACACCCATGCGCTCGCGGCGCCGGCCGGCGCGTCACACCACCTCGTAGCGCTCCTGCGCGCTGGGCCTCGCGCTCTGACTCGCCCAGCATCTGCACGAACACCAGACGAGCGCGATCCCCATCACGATCGACTGCTCGAGCGCCATCACCAGGCCCGCCATGGACTGATCCTCGACGGGCGACAGCCCCCAGTAGTGGGGCTGGTGCTCGTAGAAGGGGTAGAACGACGCCGGCGCGAACGCCAGCACGATCCCGAGGGTGCCGACCAGCAGCTTGGTGGAGACCATGTAGGCCACCGGGCCCATGCCCGCCGAGCCGGCGTGCGGTTGCGGATCGGCGAGAGCAGGTGCCACCAGTACAGCGAGCCGGCGAAGGCGAAGCACAGGTGCTCGAACGCGTGGATCGGTGGTGTTGCGCAGCGCGAGCGTCGTACATCGCCGGGATGTGCCACGACCCACATGAAGCCGGCGTAGGCCAGCGACCGCGAACGCGGGATGGGCGAGGACAGCCCGGCGCGGCGCTCGATCGAATGCACGCTGGCGGGTGACCGGCCGCAGCAGCACCTTGTTGAGGCCGAGGATGCAGCAGGATCGGGGCGATGTCGAGCAGCAGGATGTGCTGGACCATGTGCATGACCAGCAGCTGGTCGCCGAGCGCGTCGATCGGCGAGACGAGCGCGGCGAGGATCGTCAGCAGCCCGGGGCAGAACAGCGCCAGGCGGCCGTAGCCGGGCGGTGGGCCGAGCCGGTGGCTCGGGCGCGCCGCCAGGCGAGCACGTAAGAGCGATCAGCCGAGGGCGCGAGCACCGCCGATCAGGACCGAGTCGAGCTCGAACGTCCAGGCGATGTTGCGAGCGAGCGGACGATTGCGGCGCAGCATGACGACCCTCGGAGCGATTGTGACGCTCGACAAACGCCGGATCGCAGGAATAACCTCGTGTTCACATAGATCAACGCTTCCAGTCAGGAGGTCGTCGATGCGGATCGCAGGTCAAGGGCCGCAACCTGCCACGTCTCCGAGACGTCTGAAGGAGCATGTCGCCAAGCGCTTCGCGAAGGTCTCCGGCAGGTCTCGGAGCTGGCGGAGCTGGAGGTCGAGCTGTTCGAGGAGCGCAACCCGGCCAATCCCGACGCACAGGTGGCCGAGGCCACGCTGCACCTCAAGGGGGTGACGCTGCGGGCGCGGGACGCCTCGGCGGATCTGATGCACTCGATCAACCTGTGCGCCGACGAGCTCGCGGTCCAGGTCAAGCGCCACCGCGACAAGCGGCGCAAGCGGCGCGAGTCGCGGGTGGCGGCGAGCCGAGTCCTGCCTGGGGACGTGTCGCCGGCTGCCTGACAACTCGCGAAGGGCGGCGCGGGCAGCCGGATTCAGCGTGATCTCTTACGAGCGCTGAGGCCGCCCGCGCTACCCTAGCTTCATGTCCTTCCTGGACCGCGCGCTTCGCATGGGCGAGGCGAAGAAGTTCAAGGAGCTACGAGCAGCGGGTCGCCCGGATCAACGCGCTACGAGGAGGAGCTCGAGCACCACTCCGACGAGGAGCTCCGCGAGGCCGCCGACGAGCTGCGCGAGCGCGCTGCGCAACGGCGAGTCGCTCGAGGATCTGCTGTACGAGTGCTTCGCGCTCGTCCGCGAGGCCGGCAAGCGAACGATGGGCATGCGCCACTTCGACGTGCAGCTGATCGGCGGCATGGTGCTGCACGACGGCTGCATCGCCGAGATGCAGACCGGCGAGGGCAAGACGCTGACCGCGACGCTCGCGGTGGTGCTCAACTCGCTGCCGGGCCGCGGCGTCCACGTGGTCACCGTCAACGACTACCTGGCCCGCCGCGACGCGATGTGGATGAAGCCGATCTACGACATGCTCGGCGTCAGCATCGGCGTGCTGCAGAACATGCAGCCGTTCGAGGAGAAGCACGCCGCCTACGCCGCCGACGTCACCTACGGCACCAACTCGGAGTTCGGCTTCGACTACCTGCGCGACAACATGGCCAAGAGGCTGGAGGAGAAGTTCCAGCACGGCGGTCGCGAGAAGGCCGAGGACGGCAAGACCCACTACCACCGCTTCGCGATCGTCGACGAGGTCGACAACATCCTCATCGACGAGGCCCGCACGCCGCTGATCATCTCCGGCGCCCCCGAGCAGGCGGCCGACCTGTACGGCGAAGTTCGCGCGGCTGGCGCCCAAGCTGAAGGCCGGCAAGACCCCGGAGGGGATGGACCCGCGGACCAAGAAGGAGTTCGTCGCCGACTTCGACTACGAGTTCGAGGAGAAGCACAAGACCGTCTCGATCACCGAGCAGGGGGTGGCCAAGGCCGAGCGCTTCATGGGCATCGACCACCTCTACCGCGCCGAGAACGGCCACCTCGTCAACCACCTCATCCAGTCGCTGCGCGCCGAGTCGCTGTACAAGCGCGATGTCGACTACGCGGTGATCGACGGCGAGGTCAAGATCATCGACGAGTTCACCGGCCGCATCCTGGAGGGCCGGCGCTGGTCAGAGGGCCTGCACCAGGCGGTCGAGGCCAAGGAGGGTGTGCGCGTCCAGGAGGAGAACCAGACGCTGGCCACGATCACGCTGCAGAACTACTTCCGCATGTACGACAAGCTCGCGGGCATGACCGGGACGGCGCTCACCGAGGCGACCGAGTTCATGAAGATCTACGAGCTCCCGGTCGTCCAGGTCCCCACCAACCAGCCGATGGTCCGCAGCGACCGCAACGACCAGGTCTACAAGACCAAGGACGGCAAGTGGATCGCGGTGGTCCGGGAGATCGAGGCCCGCCACGACGACGGGCCAGCCGGTGCTGGTGGGGACGATCGCGGTCGAGGTCTCAGAGCTGCTCTCCGAGCAGCTGACCAAGCGCGGCATCAAGCACGCGGTGCTCAACGCCAAGCCCGAGTACGCCGAGCGCGAGGGCGAGATCGTCGCCGAGGCCGGCGCCCCGGGCGCGGTCACGATCGCCACCAACATGGCCGGCCGCGGCGTGGACATCAAGCTCGGGCGGCAACGCCGAGCACCTGGCCACCCTCGAGATGGCCAAGCTCGGGTTGCAGCCCGGCGAGCCCGACTTCGACGAGCACTTCGCCAAGGTGCTGCCGACGATCGAGGAGCGCGTCGAGGCCCAGCGCGCAGCAGGTGATGGAGGCCGGCGGGCTGTTCATCCTCGGCACCGAGCGCCACGAGTCGCGGCGGATCGACAACCAGCTGCGCGGTCGCGCCGGGCGCCAGGGCGACCCCGGCGAGTCACGCTTCTTCCTATCGGCCCAGGACGACCTCGTCCGCCTGTTCGCCGGCGAGCGGATCTACAAGATCCTCGACCGGCTGGGCTCGGTCGACGACGAGGGCAACGAGGAGCCGATCGAGGCCGGCATGCTCTCCAAGCAGATCGAGAAGGCCCAGCGCAAGGTCGAGGAGCAGCACTTCCTTCAGCGCAAGCACACGCTGGAGTACGACGACGTGCTCAACCAGCAGCGCGAGGTGGTCTACGCCTACCGCGACGAGGTGCTCGAGGGCCGCGACATGAGCACCGCCGCGCGCGAGGAGATCGTCAACCTCATCGACCGCATCGTCGACGAGTACACCGCCGGCGAGTTCGTCGAGGACTGGGACCTGGACGGCCTGATGCGCCGGATCGAGGAGATCTTCATTCCCTCCGACGAGTTCGAGCCTCCTGAGCCCGGCCGGGCGACCGCGAGGATCTCATCGCCCGCCTCCAGGAGGAGGCGCTGGCCCAGTACGACGGTCCGCGAGGAGGAGTTCGGCGAGGAGCTCATGCGCGAGGTCGAGCGCTACCTGCTGCTGGAGATCATCGACCAGCGCTGGCAGGAGCACCTGTACGACATGGACTACCTCCAGCACGGCATCGGCCTGCGCGGGCTGGCCCAGATGGACCCGCTGGTGGCCTACAAGAACGAGGCCTACGAGCTCTTCCAGGACCTGATGAACAGCGTCTGGTCAGACTTCGCCCGCCTCATCTACCACGTGCAGGTCACCATCCAGGACGCCAACGGCAACCCCGTGGCGCCCGAGCAGCCCGCGGCGCGCCGCAGCGGCAGCTCGTCCTCCTCCTCGGCGACCGGGGGCGGCCGGGTGACCTACTCGGGTGGCAACAGCGAGGCCGGAGCGATGGCGATGGCCGCCGCCGCCGGCGGTGCGGGCGAGGCCGAGTACGCCGAGGAAGGGCCGCCTGAGCCGGTGCAGCAGCGCGTCGTCGACGAGGCCCAGCAGATCGGGCGCAACGACCCGTGCTGGTGCGGCTCGGGCAAGAAGTACAAGAAGTGCCACGGCGCCTGAGCGCGCGCGCGACCCGCGAGCCCTACTTGCGTCTGGTGGCGCACCCGAGTCGGCGTGATCACGAACTTGACGCGCACGTCGCCGGGCGCATGACCTCCGAACGTGTCTGACCCCGTGTACTTCTTGGCCAGGCGGTCGATGTGGGCGTCGGCGTCGTCGTGGGTGCCCGTCGCGGTGCCCTGGATCTCCACGTACTCGTAGGGGTTGCCGTCGGGATAGACGACCGCGGTGACGCGGGGGTCGCGCTCGAGATTGGTGGGCCAATGCCGGCCCTCGGCGCTGTTGATGGCCAGCTCACCGTCCTCTAGGCTGATCCACACCACGGCGGAGTGGATCGAGCCGTCGGCGTTCGTGGTCGCGATCACCGCGCAGTTGGGGGCGCCAAGCAGAGCCTGAACGCCGTCATCGTTCAAGGAAGACATGCGCGGCAACATACCTCGCCGGCGCTGCGGTCCGCGGCGTTTGCCCGTAACAGCGCAGGGAAAGGATGAAAACCATGGCCACGCGACTCGAGCTCCAAGGCAGCACCGAAGCCTGCCTTCGATGAGATCCTCAGCCCCAACGCCCTGGAGTTCGTCTCAGAGCTTCACGCGGAGTTCGAGGAGCGCCGTCAGGAGCTCCTGCGCGCCCGCGAGGAGCGGCGAGCGCGCCTGGCCGAGGGGGAGATGCTCGACTTCCTGCCCGAGACCCAGGAGATCCGCGACGGCGACTGGACGGTGGCGCCCGTACCGGAGGCCCTGCAGCAGCGCTGGGTGGAGATCACCGGGCCCACCGACCGCAAGATGGTCATCAACGCCCTGAACTCCGGCGCCGACGGGTTCATGGCCGACTTCGAGGACGCCAACACGCCCACATGGCACAACATGGTCCAGGGCCAGATCAACGTCCGCGACGCGATCATGGGGACGATCACCTACGACGGTTCAGACGGGCGCCACTACGAGCTCGGCGACGATCCCGCGACGCTGCTGGTCCGGCCCCGCGGCTGGCACCTGGCCGAGCGTCACATCCGCATCGACGACGAGCCCATGTCAGGGTCGCTGTTCGACTTCGGGATGTTCTTCTTCAATTCGCGGGCCGCCGCTGATCGCCTCCGGGCTGGCCCCGTTCCTCTACCTGCCCAAGATGGAGTCCCATCTGGAGGCCCGGCTGTGGAACGACGTGTTCTCCTACGCCGAGGACCGCGTGGGCATGGAGCGGGGCACGATCAAGGCCACGGTGCTCATCGAGACGCTGCCGGCCGCCTTCGAGATGGACGAGATCCTCTATGAGCTGCGCGACCACTCGGCCGGGCTGAACGCCGGCCGCTGGGACTACATCTTCTCAGCGATCAAGTGCTTCCCCGACCGGCGCGAGATGGTCCTGCCCGACCGCGGCGACGTGACCATGACGGTCCCGTTCATGCACGCCTACACCGACCTGCTGGCGGCGACGTGTCATCGCCGCGGGGCGCACGCCATGGGCGGCATGGCCGCGCTGATCCCGTCCCGCCGCGACGAGGAGGCCAACGAGAAGGCGCTGGCCGGCGTCCGCGAGGACAAGGAGCGTGAGGTCGGGCAGGGCTACGACGGGACGTGGGTGGCCCACCCGGACCTGGTCCCGGTCGCCCGCGAGGTGTTCGAGAAGGGCCTGGGCGGCGCGCCCAACCAGCTCTCCAAGCAGCGCCCCGACGTGTCGGTGGGCGCTTCAGACCTGCTTGTCGCTGCCCGAGACGCCGGGTCAGATCACCGAGGCCGGCCTGCGCACCGACGTCAACGTCGGCTTCCAGTACCTGTCCTTCTGGCTGGGCGGGCGCGGCGCGGCGGCCATCAACTCCCTGATGGAGGACGCCGCCACCGCGGAGATCTCGCGCTCGCAGATCTGGCAGTGGGTCCACCACGGCGTCCAGCTCGAGGACGGGCGGACCGTCACCGCCGAGCTCGTGCGCCAGGTCCTGGACGAGGAGACCGCCAAGATCCATGAGTCGGTGGGGGACGAGACCTGGGAGGCCGGGCGGCCTGACGAGACCCGCGCGATCTTCGAGCGCGTGGCTTTGTCTGAGCCGCTGGTGCAGTTCCTGACGCTCGAGGCCTACGAGTACATCGACTGAGCCGGCTTGGTCGGCGCGGCTACCCGGGCGCCCGCGGGGACGTGCCTACAAGATAAGCCCGGAACGGTGCATAACTCGACAGCCGCGGAGGTCACCGAGTCCGCACTTCGAACTGCCGTTGACGTGCGCCACGTCCCCCGCGTGCGCACGTCCCCAGCGCAGCCGTGGAGCCGGGCGGACCGGCTACTACGGGACCATGAACGACAGCACCCCGGACTGCAGCAGCACCAGCACCGCCATCAGCAGCACGAGGACGACGCTCCAGCCGATCACCTTGCGGAAGATGTCGCCCTCGCGCCCGGCCAGCCCGACGGCCGCGGCGCCGATGGCGAGGTTCTGGGGCGAGACCATCTTGGCCAGCACGCCACCCGAGCTGTTGGCCGCCGCGAGCAGGGTCGGCGATAGCCCTGACTGCTTGGCCGCCGCCACCTGCAGCCCGCCGAACAGCGAGTTGGTGGAGGTGTCAGAGCCGGTGACCGCGGTCCCGAACCAGCCGATGATCGGTGACAGGAAGGCGAAGAATCCGCCCGCTCCGGCCGCCCAGGTGCCCAGGGTGACCGTCTGGCCCGACATGTTCATCACGTAGGCGATGGCCAGCACGGTCATGACCGTGACCAGCGCCCACTTGATCTGCACCAGCGTCTGCCAGTAGATCCGCAGGCCGCGCAGCGGATTGACCCGCAGCACCAGAGCGGTGAGGAGACCTGAGATCAAGAGCCCCGTGCCGGCTGCGGTGAACCAGTTGAGCTTGAAGAGCTCGCTGGTGGGAGCTTCGCCCTTGCCGTTGGTGACGTGCAGCCCCGGCCAGGAGAACTTCGTCGTCGCGCCATCCAGCCAGTTCAGGACGGGGTGCAGGCTCATCACGCCGAGGACGACGACGATGATCGCGTAGGGCGCGAACGCCAGCATCATGTCTTTGCGGCTGGGAGGCGGCCCCTCGTTTTCGGCGGAGCGGGTGCGGACCTGGCGCTCGAAGGCCGCATCGCTGGTGCTCCCGCCCGCGATCGCCGGGCGGTGCCGCCCGCGCGGCGTCGTCGCCATGGCGGGGGCACTCGGCTGCCACACGCGCAGGAACAGGACGAGCATGCCCGCCGAGCCCAGTGACGCGACGATGTCGGTGAGCTCCATCGAGATGTAGTTGGACATGACGAACTGCAGCACGGCGAACGTGAAGCCGGCGGTGAGCGCTGCTGGCCACACCGCGCGCAGGCCGCGGCGCCCGTCGACCATGAACACGAGGATGAACGGGAGGATGAGGGCCAGGAACGGCGTCTGGCGCCCGACCATGCTGCTCAGATCGTGGACCGGCAGGCCGGTGACCTGGCCGAGCGTGGTGATCGGGATCGCGATGGCTCCGAAGGCCACCGGAGCGGTATCCGCGACGAGGGCGACAGCGACCGCTTTGAGCGGACTCAGCCCGAGTCCGACGAGCATGATGCTGCAGATCGCCGGCGGCGTGCCGAACCCGGCCAGCGCCTCGAGCAGCGCACCGAAGCAGAAGGCGATGACCACTACCTGCACCCGGACGTCGTCGGAGATCATGGCGAACGCGCGGCGCAGCACCGCGAAATACCCGGTGGACTCGGTCATGTTGTAGATCCACAGGGCGTTGAGGACGATCCACATGATCGGCCAGAACCCGAACGCCGCGCCCTCGAGCCCTGAGTCGACCGCCTGGCCGACTGGCATCGAATAGACGATGATTGCCACCAATAGGGCCACCCCGAGTGCGCACAGCGAGGCCCACTGCGCCTTGAGTCGCACCACCCCCAGCAGGACGAACAGCGTCAGCAGGGGCAGGATGGCGAAGATCGAAGTGAGTCCCAGAGAATGGGACACAGGATCAAGAACCTGTGTGTACACGGCGGAGCCTCCCTCTCGGTTACAGCCGTTACCTCAGATCCCTACCCCACGTCAATCTGAACCTAACACTGCCCCGGTTGCTAACGTGAGCGCCGCTATGGCGACCGCCCCCTCAGAGCCGCTCCCCCAGCGTCTCGCGGCAATCCGTGGGCAGCTCAAGCTGCTTTCGGACTATCTTTGACCCCGCTGAGCTAGCCCAGCGCACCACGGCGCTGGAAGACGAGATGGGGGCTGCCGGCTTCTGGGACGACCAGGAGCGGGCCGCCAAGGTGTCAGCCGAGCACGCGCGCGCCAGCCGCAAGCTCGGCGTGTTTCGCCAGCTCGAATCCGACGTCGAGGATCTCGAACCGCTCGCCGAGTTGGCCGAGGAGGACCCCGATCTCGCCTCCGAACTGGAGGAGCAGATCGCCGGCGTGCAGGCACGCCTCGACGAGCTCGAGGAGGAGCGCCTGTTCTCCGGCCGCTACGACGGCGGTGACGCCCTGGTCACCGTCAACGCCGGCGCGGGCGGCACCGACGCGCAGGACTGGGCCGAGATGGTGCTGCGCATGGAGATGCGCTGGGCGGAGAAGCGCGGCTTCGACGTCGAGCTGCTCGAAGCCTCCCCCGGGGAGGAGGCGGGCATCAAGTCGGCCACCTTCCGCGTCAAGGGCGAGAACGCCTATGGCCTCTACGGCTCAGAGAAGGGGGTGCACCGGCTGGTGCGCCTGTCCCCGTTTGACTCGGCCAACCGCCGCCAGACGAGCTTTGCCGGCGTCGAGGTCTCCCCGGTGGTCGAGGAGGCCGCCGAGGTGGCGATCGACGAGGACGACCTGCAGATCGACACCTACCGCGCCAGTGGCGCCGGTGGCCAGCACGTCAACAAGACCGACTCGGCGGTGCGCATCACGCACAGGCCCACGGGGATCGTGGTGCAATGCCAGAACGAGCGGTCACAGTCCTCCAACAAGGCCGAGGCCATGACCATGCTGCGCTCCAAACTCCTGGAGCTCGAGGAGCGTAAGCGCCGCGAGGAGATCGCACGCGAGAAAGGAGAAGCGCAGGACGTCAACTTCGGGTCCCAGATCCGCTCCTACGTCCTGCACCCCTACACCATGGTCAAAGACCACCGGACAGATTTCGAGATGGGCGACGCCAACCGCGTGCTCGACGGCGACCTGGATGGCTTCATCCGCAGCTACCTGCTCAAGGCGGCCAAATGAGCGCGACTCCGCCCCGACCCGCCCACGACCCCCGCGACGACACCGAGCCCGGCGAGCTCCGCGACGGCGCGCTGGTGTCCGAGCCGCGCGACCCGGCCGACACCCGCCGCCCGCGCCGCGAGCACCCCACCGCCCCCTATCTGGAGGCGATCGTGTCCTACGGCTTTCGCGGCTCGGTGCGCTTCCACGTGCCCGGCCACAAGGGCGGGCCCGGCGCTGACCCTGGGCTGCGGTCGGCCATCGGGGAGCGCGCGCTGGCGCTCGACATCTGCCAGGACATCGAGGGGATCGACACCGGGCCCACGCCGACTCCCTATCAGCGCGCCGAGGAGCTGGCTGCCGCCGCCTACGGCGCCGGGCAGACCTGGTTTCTGACCAACGGCGCCACCCAGGGAAACCACGCCCTGTGCCTCGCCCTGGCCAAGCCGGGCCGCCACGTCCTGGTTCAGCGCAACTCGCACGCCAGCATCGTCGACGGCCTGGTGCTCAGCGGGGGCATGGCCAGCTTCGTCGCGCCCGAGTACGACGTCGAGCTGGGCATGGCGCACGGGGTCACTCCCGAAGCCCTTGAAGAGGCGCTCCAGCGCTCGCCCGACATCAGCGCCGCCTTCATCGTCTCCCCGACCTACTACGGGATGGCGGCCGACATCCGCGGCTGCGCGGAGGTGGCCCACGCCGCCGGCGCGGCACTGGTCGTCGACTGTGCCTGGGGCTCGCACTTCGGCTTTCACCCGACGCTGCCCGAGTCGCCGCTGCGCCAGGGCGCCGACGCGGTCCTTACCTCCACGCACAAGATCGTCGGGAGCCTGACGCAGTCGGCGATGCTCCATGTCGCCGAGGGCGGGCGGATCGACGCCGACGAGGTGGCGCGGTGCGTGCGGCTGGTGCGCTCCACCAGCCCCAACTCGCTGCTGCTGGCTTCGCTGGACAGCGCTCGCCGCCAGCTCGCCGCGCACGGCGAGGCGCTGCTGGACCGGACGATCGAGGCCTCCATGCGGGCCCGTGAGGCGATCGAGGCCATCCCCGGGATCGCCGTCGTGGGTGAGGCCATGGTCGGGCGCCCCGGGATCGCCGGCTGGGATCCGCTGCGCATCGTCATCGACGTGCGCGGCACCGGCGTGACCGGCTACGAGCTCGCCGCCGAGCTTCGTGCCGCCAATGACATCTACATCGAGCTGGCCACCCACGCCACGCTGGTGCTCGTCCTCGGCATGGGGCAGCCGGTCGAACCGCTCGAGCGCTTCGCCCACGACTTCGCCGAGACGGTGCGCACGCTCAGTCGTTCCGGTGAGAGCCCGGCCATCGCATCACCCAACGTGTCGCTCGAGCACCAGAGCGTCGTTCCCATCCGTGAGGCGTTCCTGGGCGAGGGCGAGACCGTCCCCGTGGATGAAGCCATCGGCCGCATCTCGTGCGAGTCGATCGCCGGCTACCCGCCTGGGGTTCCGACGCTGCTCCCCGGCGAGCGGGTCACGGCCGAGGTCGTGGGCTACCTGCGCGAGCTGACCGCCGCCGGCGCCCGCCTGCACGGCGCCGCCGATCCGACGTTCGCCACTGTGCGTGTGCTCGCGGGGACGCCCACGGGCAACGGCGCCGTGGCCGGCGCCTCCGCCCAGAGCCCTCATTAAACGGACGGAGTCCGGGCCCCGAGTACCCGGACTCCTGTGCCCGTCGGGAAGGGCGCTGGCCACGTGGCCAGCGCCCCGCCTTACTTGACGACGATCGTCCCGTGCATGAAGGGATGGATCAGACAGATGAAGTGATACGTCCCTGCTTGGGTGAAATCGATCTGCCCCGAACTGGGGATTGTCGCGGACTGCACATTCGTGTCCAGAGCACCAGTGTTGGCGAAACCATCGCCGTGGGCGGTCAGCGACTCGGTGATCGTGCCCGGAGGATCGCTCGGGAACACGCCTTGTGCCGGGAAGCTGATTCCCTCAAAGCCCTTGGCCAGACTCTTCAGCACCGCGGGCGGCGCGAAGGTTGCCGTGTGGGTCTCGAAGCTGTCCTTGGACATCTGGAAGGTCACCGTCGTGTTGGCGTTGACCGTCAGCGTCGCCGGGAACATGTTGAACAACTCCACGCCGCCGGGGGCGGACTCGCCCAGGCTCACCGTGTTGGCCGGCAGCTTGGTCTTGGACGCCTTCAGAGCGCCCTTGATGGCGGCCGTCGCCTGAGCGGCAAGCGCCTTGGCGTCCTGCTTGGCCGTCGGGATCGCCTTGCCGGCGGGCTTGACCACGACTGTCCCCACCATGCCGGGGTGGATGTCGCAGAAGAACTTGTAGGTGCCGGCCTTGGTGAACTTCACGTTGAACGGCTTGGGCTTGCCGGCGGGCAACCCGCTGACCAGCCGGTTGGTCCCGTTGTAGGTCTTCCCCTTCGACGGTGCCAGCAACGCCGTGTTGACTCCCACATTGGGCACCTTGCCGTTAAACCAGAACGGATTGCCGGCGGCGTCGTTGACCCCGCTGACCAGCGATGTGCCGGGAACGATGAACGGCAGCGGCGCGCCGGCCTTGCCCGGCAGGTCGATGTCGTGGAAGCCCGCGATCTGGAAGGAGACGGTGCCTCCGACGTTGATCGTGGTCTTCTTGTTGAAGAAGGCGTTGATGTCCGGGTTGAAGGTCTTGACGAAGTTCTTCGGTACGAGCTTGGCCGCGATCTTGTTGATCGAGGGCGGTGGCCCGGCGGTGACGACCTTGGTCACCGGTTTTGCGAGCGCGACCGACGCTGTCAGCAGCGCAACCAGCGCGACCGCAGCCCCAATCCCCGCCTGACTCCCAATCCGACGCACAAAATCCCCCTTAGGTCGTAAGCACGGGCGACGATAACCAAATCGACACAACCCGTGTAAAAACTTCTCGTCCTATCCTCGCGAGCATGGAGGCGCTCACCGCGGGTTTCGCTGACGTCGTGGCTCGGGCCCTCGCCGAGGATCTCGGCGACGGCGATGTGACGACACGGGCCACCGTTCCCGCCGACGCGCGGGCGCGCGCGGTGATCCGCCAGAAGGCGCCGGGGGTCATCTATGGCCTCGACGTGGCCGAGCAGGTCTTCCGTTCGCTGGACCCGAAGGCCTCGTTTACTCGCGAGGTCTCCGAGGGCGAGTGGCGCGACAGCGGCGAGGTGCTACGGGTGGACGGGCGCGCTCGCGCGCTGCTCTCGGGAGAGCGCACGGCGCTCAACTTCCTGCAGCGCCTCTCGGGCGTGGCCACCATGGCCGCCCGGGCCGTCCAGGCGATCGATGGGACGGGAGCCGTCATCCTGGACACGCGCAAGACGACCCCGGGTCTGCGAGCGCTGGAGAAGGCCGCGGTGGCCGCCGGCGGGGCCACCAACCACCGCGCGGGCCTGTATGACGCGATCCTCATCAAGGAGAATCACGCCACGCTCGCCGGCGGGGTCGGTGCGGCCGTCCGCCGGGCTCGCGAAGAGGCTCCGGATCTGCCGCTGGAGGTCGAATGCCGCGACCTGGCCGAGGTCGACGAGGCGCTCGCCGCTGGGGCGCCGCGACTGCTGTTGGACAACATGAGCCCTGACGAGCTGCGCACCGCGGTGCAGCACGTCGCCGGTCGCGCCGAGCTGGAGGCCAGCGGGGGAGTGACGCTCCAGACGCTCCGGGACGTCGCGAGCACGGGCGTAGACTTCGTCTCGGTAGGTGCGCTGACCCACAGCGCGCCGGCCCTCGATCTCTCCCTCCTCCTCACCCCATTGCCATGAATCTGCCCATGCTCAGCGCCTCCGAGGCGCCGCTGATGCTCGAGAACATCCCCGCCCTCCAGGACGAGGTGCGCGAGCTGGCGGCTGCCCGCGGGGCCGTGATCCTCGCCCACAACTACCAGCTGCCCGAGATCCAGGACATCGCCGATTACGTCGGCGACTCGCTGGGCCTCTCCCAGCAGGCCGCCGCCTCGGACGCCGGCACGATCGCCTTCTGCGGCGTGCACTTCATGGCCGAGACGGCCTCGATCCTCTGTCCCGACAAGCAGGTCCTCATCCCGGACCCCGACGCCGGGTGCTCGCTGGCCGACTCGATCACCGCCGCGCAGCTGCGCGAGTGGAAGGACCAGCACCCGGACGCCGTGGTGGTCATGTACGTCAACACCACCGCCGAGGTCAAGGCCGAGACCGACTACTGCTGCACCTCGGCCAACGCCGTGCAGGTGGTGGAGCACATCTACGCCACCCACGGCGAGGACACCGAGATCCTGTTCGGTCCCGACATGTTCCTCGGCGCCTACGTCGAGAAGACCCTGGGCCGCTCGATGCACGTATGGGACGGGGAGTGCCACGTCCACGCGGGGATCAAGCCCCAGGACATCACGCGTGTTCGCGCGGCTCACCCAGGCGCCGATTTCCTCATCCACCCCGAGTGCGGCTGCTCGACCAGCGTCATGGAGTACGTCGCCTCGGGCGACATTGCCTCCGAGGGCGTGCACATGCTCTCCACCGGCGGGATGCTCGGCTACGCGCGGTCGCTGGGCGCGGGCCACGACTCGGCTGGCGGCGGGACCGGGGGAGCCGGTTCCACCACGATCGTGGCCACCGAGACCGGAATGCTGCATCCGCTGCGCCAGGCGGCGCCCAACGCCGAGTTCATCGCCGCCAACGAGGCCGCCTCCTGCCGCTTCATGAAGATGATCACGCTGCCCAAGCTCCGCGACGCGCTGCGCGACGGCGTGTACGAGGTGAAGGTCCCGGCGCAGATCGCCGATCGCGCCCGGGTGCCGATCGAGCGGATGGTCGCGATCAGCTAGAGCTCGCCGCCGCCGTTGACCTGCGGCATGTCCGGCGGGAGCGGGTACAGCGGGTCTGAGTCCTCGTAGAGCAGCACCCCGCGCTCGGCCACGGCCTTGACCCGCGGCGTGTTTGCGCGCCTGCGCTGAAACTCGTCCAGCGTGTAGCAGTGCACGTCGGCGCCGTCGCCCATCTCCATGCCGTCCCACAGCGACGTCGCCTGGTAGACGCGCTCCAGCCACGGCATCCCGTCAAACGCCCGAGAGACCAGCACCACCACGAACTCGGGTCCGCGCTCGCGCTGTGGCGGGGCGCCGCGGGCGTCGTCGACCCGCGCGCCGCCCAGCATCACCACCTGCAGCGGCCAGCGGTCACCGACGCGGCTCAGATAACGCTGCATCTCTCCCAGGTTGAGCGTGGCACCCAACTCCACTAGTGGCCCTCCCCGCAATTACGCTCGCATTCAAGGCGCCCCTGGCGGCGCTGCGCGTCGTCCTCGGACCCTCGTGTAGCGCTGCTACACGTCGGGTCCTGCGTCCTCGCGCAGCATCCCCCAGTGACACCTCTCGGTGCGACCGTACTTACGGGGATGACCACCGGCGGGCCCTCACAGCCTCGATTGTGCAGGGTGGGGCCGACGCTCGTCAATAACGGGCGATGGCGCCGATCATCCGGCTCTCCAGGAGAACGGCGGTGCCGTTGTCCGGCCCGTCGACCATGAGCGTGAAGGCGAGCGTGTGGCCGCCCTGACTGTGGCAGTACCCGGCGAGGTTGGTGACGTAGTTCAGCGTGCCCGTCTTGGCCACGCAGTTGCCGACCGCGGCGGTCTTCAGACCGATGCCCCGGACGGTGCCCTCCTTGCCCACCGTAGGCAGCGAGGCCACCAGCTCGTGGCCGACGGCCGTTCCCCACACCTCGCGCAGCAGGTCGACGACCTCCAGCGGCGAGGAGCGGTCGTCGCGCGAGAGCCCAGAGCCGTCGAGGATCGTGGGGTGCAGGCCATAGGTGTCGGCGACGGTGCGCCCGATGACCTTCGCCCCGTCGGAGATCGTCCCGCCGCGGCCGAACAGGACGCCGAGCTGTTTGGCGAAGAGCTCGGCGAAGAGGTCGTCGGAGGGGACGTCCATCAGCCGGGTCATCACCGACAGCGGCGGCGAGCTGACGGTGGCCAGGACGTGGGCGTTGTCGGGCGTCTTGCGTTGCCGGCGCGACGCCTTGACCGTGATGTGCGAGCCGCGCATGACCAGGGCGAGCTCCCGGGCGGCGAAAACGGCGGGCGAGTAGTGCGGGACCGTGGCGCCGTGGTCATAGGTCAGGGCGCTCAGCTGACCGCCGAAGTCCGGAGTGTCGGGCGCGTACTTGGTGATCAGCCCGCCGCGCTTGCGGTCGAACATGGTCTCGTCGGCGAAGATCTGGCCGGTGACGCGCTTGATGCCGCGCTTGGTGAGCTGCTGGGTGATCTGGGCCGCGGTGGGGCCATAACCGAACTCCCAGGTCCGGTTGAACGTGGGATCCCCGAACGTCGGGTCCCCGCCGCCGCGCAGGTACAGGTTGCCGTGCCAGACGCCGTGGCGCTCTGAGCCCGTCCCGAGCACGGTGGTGTGCAGCCGCGCGTTGGGGCCCAGCTTCTGCAGGAGCGCGGTCGTCGTCCACAGCTTCTCCACCGACGCCGGTGGGCGCTTGACGGTGGGTCGCAGGCCGTAGAGCTCGTCGTCGGCGTCAAGGTCGTAGACCAGTGCGCCGCTCTGAGGCCCGGCCTGGGCCAGCGCCTTGCTCATCGCGGTCTGGAGGTGCACCTCCTGGGGGGTGAGCGGCGCCCGCTGTGCCTTGGTCCTCAACAGCGCCGGGTCATGCGAACGGCGCCGCGTGGGCGCGGCCTTCTTCTTGGCCTTGGGCGGCGCAACGACAGCCGATCCGGCATCGAACTGCGCGTCGTGGTTGCTGGTGTGGCTCAGTGAGCCGATCAGGCCCAGCGTGATCGCCGCCGCCAAAAGGATCAGCACCAAGCCTGGGGCGAGCCAGCGTCTCAGGCCGTCTCCAGCTCCTCCACGGTGTGGGGCCCGACCACGGCCACCGAGAGCTCGTCAGTGATGCCGGCAGCCACCTCTCGTACCTCATCGAAGGTGACGTTGTCCAGCAGGTCGATCGTGATCTCCGGGTCGGCGTCCTCGTCGTAGACGATCGTCTGCTGGGCGGCGTATCGGGCCACCGCCCCCGTGTTCTCGAAGGCGAGCGTGCGCGCGCCCGCGGCGTAGGCCTTTGCGCGTGAGACCTCGGCCTCGGTGGGGCCGTCGGTGCGCAGTTCGGTGACGATGTCGCGCATTCGCCGGTAGGCCTCCATGCACTTGGCGGACTCCAGGCCGGCGGACAGCTGAAGGATGGGCACGTCGGCGTAGGCGTGGGGAAAGGCGGAGACCGAGTAGGCCAGCCCGCGCTGTTCGCGGATCTCGTCGAACAGGCGCGACCCCATCGAGCCGCCCAGCAGCGTCCCGTACACCATCAGGGCGGCGCGCTGCTTGGGATTGGAGACCTCGACCATCGGCCGGTAGGACATACGCAGATGCGACTGCTTGGAGTCCCGCTCGCGCACGAGCACCCGCGGCTCCTGCGGCGGAGCGGCATCGAACGGGTCGGGCTCGGGAGCGGGCACGAAGCGCTCGAACAGCTCATTGAGCTCGCCATCGTCGCCGACCGCCTCGAGGTTGCCCACCGCGAACGCCGCGCCCCGTGACGGTGACCAACGGCGGCCGCGGAAGGCCAGGATCCCCTCGCGGGTGAACGTGTCGCGAAGGTGCTCGGCGGGGCCCAGCACGGGTCGCCCGAGCGGGTGATCGCCGAACACGGCCTCGTCGATGAGGTGCTCGGCCAGCGTCGCCGGCTGGTCCTCGGCGCGCGCGATCTCCTGGACCACCACGCCGCGCTCGCGGTCGAGCTCGGCGGCGTCGACCTTGGGCCGCGCCACGAAATCGGTGAGCAGATCGGCAGCGTCCAAGCCGCTCTGGGCGCGCGCGGTGATGTGGAAGGCGACGAGATCGTGGCTGGTGTAGGCGTTGAGCACGGCGCCGATGCTCTCGGCCGCCTCGTTGACATCGCGATAGGTCGGGTATTTCTCGCCACCCTTGAAAACAAGATGCTCCAGAAAATGGGCCATCCCGTTTTCCTCAGGATGCTCGGTGCGGGCGCCCGCATCGAAGGCGGCCAGGAAGGTCACCGCGCGCGTGCCCGGCACCGCGATCCGATGCAGGCGCAGACCATTCTTGAGCGTTGTGACTGAAATCTCGGTCATTGCTCGGATAACGGTAGCGCTCGTCGCGGGGGATCGAGGTGAGTCGTCCAGGCGTGGTTCAATGGACCTGCAAATCGCGTTGCAAGCCCGCCGCGCACAGGACAACTACCGTGGGCTGCCGCTACTCTGCGCCGCACCCTATGGCTACACGTAACAAACTGTCGCGCCGCACCCGGGACCGGGCTCAGGCGGCCCCTGACCAGCATCCACGGACCGATACGCGCCAGCAGCGCACCGCGCGGCCGGTCATCGAGTTCCGCAACGTCTCCAAGCTCTACGCCGGCGATGTCGGCCTCGACCAGGCCACCTTCGCCATCGAGCGCGGCGAGTTCGTGTTCCTGGTCGGCTCGACCGGTTCGGGCAAGTCCACGGTGATGCGACTGCTGATCAAGGAGCTCGAGCCGACCGGAGGCATGATCCGCGTGGCCGGCCGCGTTCTGGACGAGATCCCGCGCAAGCGCGTGCCGTACTACCGCCGCAACGTCGGCGTCGTCTTCCAGGACTTCAAGCTGCTGCCCAACCGCACCGTGTACGACAACGTCGCCTACGCGCTGCAGGTGACCGGCGGCACCCGCAAGGAGATCCGCGCCAAGGTGCCGGACGTCCTGCGCCTCACCGGGCTCTCGACCAAGCTGCACAACTTCCCGCACCAGCTCTCGGGCGGGGAGCAGCAGCGCGTCTCGATCGCGCGTGCGTTCGTCAACCATCCGCCGCTGCTGCTGGCCGACGAGCCGACCGGAAACCTCGATCCGGAGACGAGCATCGACATCATGCGCCTGCTCTACCGGATCAACCGCACCGGCACCACGGTGCTCGTCGCCACCCACGACCAGGCGATGGTCGACAGGATGCGCCGCCGCGTGCTCGAGCTCTCCCACGGGCAGATCGTCCGCGACGAGGCCGCCGGCATGTACACGCGCGACGAGACCACGCGTGACCTGGCCCGCCGTCTGCGCGCGCCCCGTCGACACCCCCACCCGGGGTCGAGTAGCGCATGCGTATCGGCTTCTTCCTGCGCGAGGCGGTCCGCGCCATGCGCCGCAATGCCGCGCCGAGCTTCGCCGCGCTGGCCACCGTGCTGGTGACCATGCTCGTGCTCGGCGTCTTCATCCCGATCGTGCAGGCGACCAACGGCGCGGCCAACAGCGTGCGCAGCCGCGTCGAGGTCGACGTGTACATGAAGACCAACGCCAACGCCGCCGACAGCGCCCGCGTGCGCCGGGAGTTGCTCGACGTCCCGCACGTCAAGAGCGTCCAGTTCGTCTCCAAGGCGGCGGCGTACAGGCAGCAGTCGAAGATCGACCCCGCCGCCTACAAGCTGCTCGGGCACCAACCCGCTGCCCGACACCTTCCACGTGATCCCGGACAACCCGGCCAACGTGCTCGCCGTCCACAACGCGCTCACGCCTCCGACGGTGCGGCGGCGGCACCGGCACGATCGACCAGTCGATCCAGACAGGTCTCCAACAAGCGCACCGACACCAAGAAGATCCTCGAGGTCACCAACCTGGTGACGATCACCGCCGCGGCGCTCACCGTGCTGCTGACGATCGCCTCGGTCCTGCTCATCGCCAACACGATCCGGCTGTCGCTCTACGCGCGCCGCCGCGAGGTCGAGGTGATGAAGCTCGTCGGGGCCACCGACTGGTTCATCCGCTGGCCGTTCGTGATCGAGGGCATCGTCGTCGGCGCCGCGGGGGCGCTGCTGGCGCATCGTGGTGCTGGGGGTGACCAAGATCGCCCTGCTCGATCCGCTGGCCGACAACTGGACGCTGATCGCGGCGCCGCGGACGATCTCGTTCACCGCGCTGCTCGTCGTGCTGATGGGCGCCGGGGTGCTGGTGTCCGCGCTCGGCTCCGGGCTGTCGCTGCGGCGCTTCCTGCGCGTGTAGCGGCTCGCGCCGCAGCGCCTGCGAGCGCTGGCCCGGCCAGCAGCGGCGCCCAGCTACCCTGGATAGCCGCAGATGTACACGCGTCGTCAACGTTCTCCTGCGCTGGTCACGGTGCTGATCGTGCATCATCGTGCTGCTCATCGGCGTGTGGTTCGGCGGCCACCCCAGCTGGCTGCCGGGGCCCGTGCGCAGCGCGTTCGTCTCCCAGAGACGGCAACGACAAGCTCGTCAATCAGGTCCTGGGCGCTGATCCAGCACGACTACTACCGCAAGGTCGACCGCTCCGATCTGGTCAACAAGGGCCTCGGCGCGGCGGTGGCCAGCCTCAACGACCCGTACTCGCACTACTACGACCCGAGCTGACTACCGCTCGTTCCAGAACGAGGACCAACCCGCACCTGAGCGGGATCGGGATCGACATCAAGGTCCGAGTCCGCAGGGCCTGCTCGTCCAGGACGTCTTCCAGGGATCCCCGGCGGCGAAGGCGGGACTGGCCCGCGGCGAGTCGATCGTCGAGGTCGGCTCCACCTCGCTGGCCAATCGCTCGGCCGATTTCTCGGCCTCGCTGATCAAGGGGCGCGCCGGGACCAGGGTGACCCTCACGGTCATGCGCGGCAAGCAGCGCCGGATCATCACCGTCCGCCGCGGCCAACATCGTCGTGCCGGTCGCCGCCAGCCGGCTTCTTAATTACAAGGGGACCAAGGTCGGCTACGTCGAGTTGACCAGCTTCACCGACGGCTCGGGCGACGAGGTGCGCAGCCAGGTCCAGAAGATGCTGCACGAGGGGGCCCGCGCGCTGATCCTCGACCTGCGCGAGAACGGCGGCGGGCTGCTCAACGAGGCGGTCAACGTCGCCAGCGTCTTCATCCCCGACGGGCACGATCGTCTCCACCGACGGGCGGGCGCAGCCCCGGCAGGTGTATCTGGCCAAGCCCAGCCTGACGCGATCGCGCCCAAGATCCCGATGGTGGTGCTCGTCGACCGCGGCACGGCCTCGGCGGCGGAGATCGTCACCGGCGCGCTGCAGGACCGCGGGCGGGCCAAGGTGGTCGGAACCCACACCTACGGCAAGGGCGTCTTCCAGGAGATCGAGCCGCTGTCCAACGGCGGGGCGCTGGACTTCACCGTCGGCGAGTACTTCACGCCGAACGGGCGCAACCTCGGCGGGCGGCGGGGTCAAGCAGGGCACGGGCATCCAACCCAACGTCTACGCCTTCACCAAGTCGACTGCCAAGACCGACACCGCGCTCACGGTGGCCGAGAAGACCGTCGCCGCCGAGCTTGGGCAGTGACGCCGCCGCCCGCCCGGGCCGTGGACCCGCGAAGCGGGGCGCGGGTCGCGCTGCTCGTCCGCCAGGGGAAGTTCCTCGTTGCCGAGCCGTTCTTCGGCCCCGGGCCGCGCCTGGTCGTCACCCGCGACAAGCGCGCGGGGGTGGGCGACCTGGTGGTCCTCTCGGGCGGGGGCGGGCAGGGCAACGGCCGTCGCGGCGGGTCGCGCCGGGCCACCGTTGCCCAGCGGCTTGGGCCGACCCGAGGTCGCGCGCGACGTGATCAGGGCGCTGATGCTCGATCGCGGGCTCCAGGGTGCCTTTGACCCGGCGGTGGAGCGCGAGGCGCGGCTGTCGGCTGCGGACGGCGCGGACGACCTGAGCGGTAACGCGCTCCCGGGCGGGGAGCGACGCGACCTGCGCGAGCTGCCCACGTTCACGATCGACCCGGTCACCGCGCGCGACTTCGACGACGCGATCTCGGCCGAGGCGATGAGCGACGGGTCGTGGCGGGTGTGGGTCCACATCGCCGACGTCGCCGCCTACGTGACCCCCGCGCTCGCTGGTCGATCGCGAGGCCTACCGGCGCGTCGACCAGCGTCTACGTGCCCGGGGCGGTGGAGCCGATGCTGCCGCGGCCGCTGTCCAACGAGGCGTGCTCGCTGGTGCCCGGGGCGCCGCGGGCAGCGGTGACCGTCGAGATGGTGGTGACCGAGCGCGGGGTGCGCCGGCGCCTCGATGTATCGCTCGCTGATCCGTCTGACGAGCGCCTGGACTATGACCGCGTGGACCGGATATTCGCCGGGTCAGAGGCCGCGGCCGATCCGTGGGGCGGGCCGTTGGCGGCGGCCCGCGCGGCGTCGGCGGCACTGGGGGCGCTGCGGCGCGCCGGTGCCGAGCGGGCCGGCCGCGGTGCCCTCGAGGTGGACAACCCCGAGCCGGAGTTCAGCTTTGACCAGCGACGGCAACGTTGCGGCGGCCGAGCTGTCGGAGCAGACCGAGTCGCACCGTCTGATCGAGCACCTGATGATCGCCGCCAACGAGCAGGTGGCGAGATTCCTCTCCGAGCACAAGATCCCGGCGCTGTACCGCGTCCACGAGCGGCCCGAGGCGCCGGCGGTCGAGCGGCTGATCGACCAGCTGGAGTCGCTGGGCGTGCCCACCCCGCCGGTGCCCAAGGGCCACCTGACCCCGCAGCAGGCCGCCGAGGTGGTGGGGGAGGCGTCGGTGATGGTGGCCGACTGGGTGCGGCGAACCGGGCGCGGCGGCCGCGCGCTGACCAGCCTGGTGCTGCGTTCGCTCAAGCAGGCCTACTACGACCCACGCAACCTCGGCCATGCCGGCCTGGCGCTCGCCGCACTACTGCCACTTCACCTCGCCCATCCGCCGCTACCCGGACCTCATCTGCCACCGCGCGCTGCTCAGTCGGCGATCGCGGGGGAGCCGGCGCCCGACGCGTCATGGGTGGCGAGCGCCGCGCCGTGGACGTCCAAGCGCGAGCGCGAGGCGATGACGATCGAGCGCGACGCCGACGACGTCGCACGGTGCTTTCTGCTCGAGCATGAGCTCTTTGAGTCCGGCGATCGCGACGGCGCCTTTACCGGGGAGGTCGTGGGGCTGATCGGCGCGGGCGCGTTCGTCGCCTTCGGCGAGCGCCTCCAGTACGAGGGGCTGCTGCCGGTGCGCCGGCTGCGCGATGACTGGTGGGAGCTCAACGAGCAGGCGACGATGCTGGTGGGCACCCGTAACGGCGGGGCCATGCGGCTCGGCGACCCGGTGACCGTCCGCGTCGGGCGGATCGATGCGCCACGGGGTAGGGTGGATCTCCTCCCGGTCGACGACCCGGAGGACTGACGAGATCATGGCCAAAGGCAAGAAACGCAAAGCCGCACCCGGCGACGTCGCGAGCAACCGGCAGGCCTCGTTCCGCTACAACCTGCTCGAGCGGTTCGAGGCGGGGATGGTGCTGACCGGCACCGAGGTCAAGTCTCTGCGCGAGGGCAAGGCGCAGCTCAAGGACGCCTACGCGACGGTCCGCGACGGCGAGGTGTGGCTGATGGGCGTCTACATCCCGCCCTATGGCGCGGCCGCGCGTGACAACCACGACCCCGAACGGCCGCGCAAGCTGCTGCTGCACAAGTCAGAGATCGAAGCGGCTGATGGGGAGCACCAAGGAGCGCGGGCTCACGCTGGTTCCGACCCGGATGTACTTCTCGGGGCCGCGCTCGCGCGCCAAGGTCGAGATCGCCCTGGCGAAGGGCAAGGACCTCTACGACAAGCGCCAGGCGATCCGCACGCGCGAGGTGACGCGCGAGATCCAGCGCGAGCTGCGCGAAGTCGGCCGCTGAGGCGTCGCTGGTCGCGCCCTTGCAGGCGGTGCGTGCGGGGTGCGCCGGCGGGGTAGCACCGGGACATGACCATAGGTTCATCAATCGTGCTCATGGCGGTCGGCGCGATCCTCAAGTGGGCCGTGACCGCCCATGTCAGCTGGATCAACCTCCAGACCGCCGGGACTGTGCTCTTCGTGCTCGGCATCCTGGGGCTACTGCTGTCCCTGCTCTACACGTTCGTCTGGTCGCGCCAGAACCGCACCACGGGGACGCGCACCTACGTCCCCCGCGACGAGCAGACGACTCGCTACCAGTAGTCCGTTTCGAGGTGTGGACCGCGGCCGCGCCGCGCTACCCGAGGGTGCGCGGCAGGTGCGCGGCGTTCATCCCGATGACCAGGACGGCCACCAGCCCCAGGTAGACGGCGCCCACGAGTAGCCGGTTGCGCGGGCTGACGCGATAGAACGCCTGGGTTTCCAGGCCGCCCTTCCGGCGCTGCTCCCAGCGCCGGTAGGTCTCGTAAGCCGCGAACAGCGCGATCAGGATGATGATCGGGTTGGGGAACACGAAGGCCAGCACGGCGATGCCCAGGAAGCCGACGAACCACATCCACGGGGACATCGCCGCCATCGCGCGCCCGCCGTCGAGCGGGACGACGGGCAGCAGGTTGAAGAGGTTGATGAAGAAGCCGGTGTAGCCCAGCGCGCGCCAGTAGTCGTGACCGGTGATCTGCCAGATGACCAGGCACGCTGCCGAGCCGATCGTCCCCACGATCGGGCCGGCGAGGCCCACCCGCGCCTCTGACAGCGCGTTGTTGCCCAACGACTTGGCGGCCACGACGGCGCCCAGGAACGGGATGAACATCGGCGCCGAGGCCGGAATGCCCTCACGGCGCAACTGGATGACATGGCCCATCTCGTGGACGAGGAGCAGCACCACGAAGCCGATGGCGAACCAGAAGCCCCAGATCGTCGTGTACGCGGCGATCGAGACTGCCATCGAGCCCGCCGTGACCAGGATCTTGATCTTCGGCAGCAGCAGGAGGATCGACTTGATCTTGGCCAGGAAGGCCAGGATGGCCACACCGATGGGGGCGATCCGGCGCCGGTAGAACGATTCTCGGGACTGGGGTCGGCCGAGCGCGGCGTCGGCATCGTTGACGATCACCGGGGGCTCGGGGTCCGGCGGTGTCAGGGAAGGTGGCGGCTCTGGCAGGGTCGGGCTGGGCGCGCCGCCGGTGCCGTAGGAGGTGGGGGAGTCGCCGTACGCCATCGTGCTGTCGATGATTGTCGCAGCACCTGAGCAGGTCTTACGCAGGTCTTCAGCGCGCCTGGACGCATTGGCCCCGGTTTCGGGCCCTTTCGGGGCGCCTATAATCGAAGGACAACACATACCCCGGGGACGACAGGCTTCGACGTGGTCGGTTCGTGGGGGTGGTTGCGAGTCGAGGTCCCGGGAGGCCTCGTAAAACACCCGGGAAAACAATAAGTGCGGACTCTCACGAGTACGCGCTCGCCGCTTAGCCACTAGCTAAGCCGTGAGCTCTCGGCCCCTCGCTCGCCTGCCGCGGGGTGGCTGGGATCAACTAGCAGGCTTGCCCGGGGAGGTCCGCTTCAGCCAAACCGGGGACTACTTATGAAGCTGGTGCCCCACAACCCCGCCGGCGAGGCGAGTGGGGGACGAGATCCAGAGCGCCGGCTACGCTCGTAGACGCCACCTTTTGCGCGACTGCGGACGCGGGTTCAATTCCCGCCGTCTCCACCTCCGCAATGAATTCGAACCGCCCTCCGCACCGGGGGGCGGTTCGTCTATGAGGGCGACCGCGTCGAGGGTGGCGACGGCGCGGTAGAAGGGACGGCCGATGTCCGGCGTCTGCAGCTCGAGTCGGATCGGGCCGAGCAGATTGCGGAGCATCTGCGCGGAGCGAGCCGTGCGCTGCTCGAGGACCGACTGGACGTCGCTCAGACGCTCTGCGATCCATTCCACGGGCGGTGGACGGAAGATCTACTCCCGGCTCCGCTGGAGTGAATCGACCTCCTCTGTGAGCACCCCGACCCGTCGCTCGGTCTCGACGAGCGCCTTCGCGAGCGCCTGGCTGCCGCGGCCCTCGCCGATGAAGTCCACGAAGTTCGCGAGCCGCCGCTGTTCGGCGCCGAGTTCGGCCTCCTTAAGCTTGAGCGTGTCCGGGAGGTCGGCGCGCTGCTCGGCGATCTCTTGCTCGACACGTTGGAGCACGTACGCGATGTGCTCCGGATCGGAGATCTGGTCCTGGACGGCCTCCAAAATGACCTTCTCAGCAAGCGGACCCACTCTGATTCCGGCTTCTCGAAGCGTCGGCGACGACCGGTCCGAGGGTCCCGGCGGCTCTCCGTGCAGTTCCAGATCCACCGGCCGGCGTATTTCTCGTTGTCGAGGATCCGGCTGATGGTGGCCGGTGACCACCCCTTTGATGAATCGGATGCTCCTGGGACGTTCTCCTCGTTGAGCGTCTTGACGATCTGGGTCAGCGACATGCCGTCGGCATACGACGTGAAGATCGGGATGATGGTCGCCGCTTGGACTGGCTCAATCTCCATCTTGTAGCCGTCGGGTCGCGGCCGTCCCTTCTTGTCCATCCGCATCTCGCCGAACGGCACAGAGCGGTAGCCGAACGTCTTCTCGCCCACGAAGAAGCCGCGTTCCTTCTGGCCAATCTGCCCGCGCAGCGTCTTCTTCTTGAGGTCTCGCAGCTGCAGCTCATTGAATATGCCGCGGACCTGGATGGCAAGCGTCGACTCCTCGTCGTCGCTGTCGAGTCCGTCGGCGACCGAGATCACGCGGATGCCGTCGAACTGCCGCGAGAACGCCGGCTCCGATGGCTATGCGCTCGCAATTCCTGGCCAAAGCATCAGTGCTCGCCCGCCGGCTTGAGCGGGCGCGGGGTGCGCTGGTCACAGCGGGCGGGCGATGCTCACGATTTGATCTCGTAGCTGACGAGCGACCGTGGGGGCAGGGTGGCGGTGAAGGTGCCGTTCCTGACCGTGATTGGGGTCAGCGCGGAGAGCTGGTGGGGCTTGTCGGTCAGGTACGGCGTGATGTGCGCTGCGTCGAGTCCGCGCAGCGAGAAGGTCGCGGCCTGGCGGCTGTGGGCGCTGTTGAGAACGATCACCGCGGTCGACCCGTCGCTGTTGCGGAACGCGCTCACCGCGAGGCCCGTCCGGCGCGTCGTGGTGCCGATGCGCACCGCGCCCGGGCGGATGAACCGGCTGTAGCTCGCGAACGCCCACAGCCGGCCGGAGGTGGCGACGGTGTTGCCCTTGACCTCGACCAGTCCCGTGTTCGGGCCGGTGATGGTCGTCGTGCTCGTGTTCGCTCCCCACAAGTAGAGGAACGCGCCCAGGTTCGCTGCGGTCAAGCCCGTCTGAATGTTCTGCGCCCACGTGAAACCCGACAACAGTGAGCCGTCGTCCCAGGCCGCGTCAAACGGCCCGCGGTTGAACGGCGCCCACTCGGTCTGCCAGACCGGCTTGCTCCAGCCACGCAGCGGCGAGGCGGGCGCTACGAAGTAGCCATGGCTGGTGAACAGCGCCGTTGCCGTATTCGCTTGCTTGTCGGCCGCGATCGCGGCCGCGTACTGCTGGGCGGACTTCCAGCTCGTCGTAGCGCAGCACTCCCCGTGCGTCGACAGACCCGAGCGCGCGAGTGTCGCGCCGAGAACCCTCATCAAGCTTGCGGTCTGCGCCGGGCTCATGATCATGCTGTCCTGAGGAACCGCGAGGTCCCCCTCGTTCAACGGGCCCACGTAGCTGAGCGCTACGCCCGCCGCGGCGTAATCCTTGGCGTACTGCACGAGATAGTTCGCGTACGCCTGGCGCCAATCACCGCTCTAGCAACTCGCGCCCGGGACCCCGCACACCGTGCCGCCGTTTATCGCCGAGTTGTTTGTCTTCATGAACCCGGGAGCGCTCCAGGCATCGGCGAACACGCTGGCGCCATAGTCGGCCTTGATCTGCTTGGCGAACCACAGCTGCCCTTGATCCTGATCGACCTCCGCGAGCGTCAGATACGCCGGCTTGCCGGTCGGGCTGCTCGGCGCCTTGGGCTCGATCGTGAACCCCTTGTCGGCGCTGATCTCATTGCGCAAGATCGTCAATCCCGCCCCGCGCGTCGGGCTGTAGAGCAAGCTCAGCACCTGCTTCTGGACCGCGGCCGGCATGTGCATCAGCTCCTTCGCCTGCCCGAACCCCTCCGACACACCAAACCCGGCGATCCGCTGGTACTGCTTGGCCGCGTCGATCGTGACAGTGGCAGTCGAGGAGGAGCCGCTGCTCGACCTACCGGACGAGCCGCCACCGCAGCTGGCCGCGAGCAGCGAGACCGTGGCCGCCGCACACCACGCAACCAGCCGCCCAAAGATTCGATGCCGACGCAGGAGGACTTCGGGGATAGCGAGCATCTTAAAGCGCTTTTCGTTGGCGGAGCCATCGCCGCACGCACTCGCTCACGGCCCGCCCGACTGCTGGTGACTGCCGATTGGTGCCCTGGGCCTGGACCATGTCGACCGACACGCCGCCGTCCGCGGTCGGATGCTTTACCAGGAATTGCCAGCGGACAGCCCACCGGCGCCGGCGTTATCGCGTGGGACGCACCCAGCAGCACCGCCCGGCCGATCCACGGCTGCACGACCGCTGTGAGGATGCGAGAGCGCTGGTGACCGGCCGCTCCGGCGGAGACCCGCTTCACCGCTCCGACATGCATCTCGCCTCCGCTAGCGACGGCCTCCCTTCGCGCGGAAAGCGCGCATCCTTTCGCAGAGACTTAGCAGGACCCGAGCAAACCGTCGCCCACCGCGCGGAGCGGGCACGAGCGAGATGGTCCCGGTGGGCGAACCCCGCTGGCGGGCTCGCGGCGGGTGACCGCTTCATCGCCGGAGCGACCACGGCGGACGGCGCAGAGTTAGCTGAGCAGCCGAAAGTCGGCTAGTGCCGGACGGCGGCCTGCGAGCACCACGTCCGGCCTTCTCATCGCTCCGACCGCGGTCATGGCCGGCGACCGCGCTGACGATCGCTTCGACTCTCCGGCCGCGCCGGGCCTGCCACTGGTGTGGCGACGGAGGAGGCGTCCGGAGGGCGTTCCGGGATGGACCGCGGTGCCGATGGCCGCCGGCGAGTGGCCTCAGGGGAGACCGCGGATTAGGTCCTTGGCCACCTTGCGCGGCACCGGCTGCAGGGTGAAGTTCCCGTCGTTTTCGGGGTGCGTGGGCGGGTAGCCGTCGCTGCCTTCCCAGAGCACGTACCAGCGACCGTTGATCTTGTGCAGGATTGTGATCCCGTTGGCGGCCCGGCATTTGCGTTCGTTGGCGGACGCGAACCCGTACGCGCTCCAGCCGTAAGCGCCCCACTGCGATCCCTTGACGACCGTCGAGATGTCACCCTCGAAGCATCGCAACGGAGCGCTGCGCGGCTCATCCACCTGCAGGCCGCCGTAGGAGCGACCGCTGGCGTGGTAGACCATCGCGCTCAGCTCGCGCCTGATCGACGGGCGCGACGCGACCGCCGCCCTCGCCGCGGCCAGGGCCAGCAACGTGATCGCCAAGCCCAACCCGGTGATCCGCGCACGACGAGTGAGACGATGGTTCATGGTCAGCGCTCCTCTTTGTGATCCGGACCGGCGGCGCGGCCGTCGGCGTGAAGTTCAGCACACCGTCCGGCGGGGTCACGGCGCGAGCCGCCGCGCACCTCAGCAGGCTGACGCGCCGGAGCTGGCCACGCGCGCCGTCGTCGCTGCTCTGTTGCGTGGAAAGCGGCAGCGGGAGGTTTCGTTGTGATCGACATCGAGGGACGCGATACTTGACGTGCTGGTCACTGGCTCGTCCCCTACTCGGTGGTGGACCCGAATTCACCTCTCAGCAGTGCACGCCGCCCATGGTGGGCGACGTTCTCGGTGCGTGCCCACCGCGATCTGCGAGCACTCGCCGCCGACATGCTGCTGTATGACCGGCTGATTCTTCCCCGACCGGCTGATGCCGGCCAGCGCACACGGTTTGTTCAGGCAGGGTGGGATCCGGAACTGCAGGAGGCGGTGGAGCGGCAGGCTGCCGACTCTGTCTATAGCGTCATGTGGAGCGCGAGCCTGCGGAAGGAGTGGAAGGCGCAGTGGCGTGCGATGACTGCCGCTGGCAAGCCCGATGATGCTGCGTTTGGCGCAACTCCTCTCGTCATGGCGCAGTCGGAGCGGGGGCGAGAAGAAATAATGGCGGCACTCGCCGCGGGCACCCCTCCGGGGCAGCGGCCGATTCTCATGCCGGCTTTTCAGTCCGCCGAAGAGGCGCAGGCCGAGCTCTCGCTTCGAGAGCCCTCCAGGGGTGCGGGCGTTGGCCAGACGCCGGCTGACAGAGCGCTTATCGTCGAAATGTCGCGGCTGGTTGACGAACCTGCCCTTACCGATCCAGAGGAGGCCTTTCTCGCTTCCGCGGACCTCGCAGCGAAGCCGAGCTTCCAGAAGGCGCGAGGGAATTTGCTGTCGTACGTCGATCGAATGGCGCGAGACGAGGTGTCGTTCGATGACGCGCGGCGGAATCTGCGCGCCTTGGAGGATGAGTACAACACCGCTGTCCACGACTTCCGCATACACACATGGAAGCGAAGAGCCGCAATCCTCGTTCCGGTGGTCGGTGGCGCCGGTGCAGCTGCGGCTGGGGGCGGTGTCCTCGCCCCGCTGGTCGCCAAGGGACTTGGCGCGGGAACGAGCTGGACACTCAAACGCCTGACCGGGCGCCTCGTGCCCGACGCCACGGATCCAGAGGAAGTCCACCCCGGCCGCGCGATCGCGCTCGTCCGCGCGGCGTACCGCGAGGCACAGCCACAGGTCAGCGACCGCTAGCACGGCGATCACCCCACGCCGACCCGCGCTGTGCTTCAAGCCTCTGTGTGCGGCTTCGCGGAACGCCGTCGCTGCCGCTTTGGACGAGGATCAGCAGTCTCCGTCACCCGCCGCCGGACGCTGGCCGGCAGGACGCCCCGGGCGGCGTGGCGGCCGAGCCTCGCTTCGGTCTCGCGTGCCGTGCTTGGGTTTCGACCGGATCAGCGTGGGGGCACGTCCGACCATCGGCTCGGTCCACGCTCCGCGTCAGACTGTGGTCATGCCAACCGCACGATCCGCCACCAGCGCCGACACCGACCGGGTGCGCATCACAACGTGGACTTTCGAAGCCGGGGAGGACACCGGCCATCACCGTCACGACGACGACTACATCGTCGTGCCTGTCACGGGCGGCACCTTCGCGATCGTGGAGCCAGACGGAACGACACGCCAGATGACCCAGGAGGCCGCGGTCGCCTATCTCGGACGGGCAGGCACCGAGCACAACGTCATCAGCCGCAGCGCCCGTACCTCGGTGTTCGTGGAGGTGAAGCTCAAGCGGTGAGCTCAGCGTCAAGCGAACTCTCGCGTCCCATCGGCGGCGTGTGACCGCTGACAGAATCGCGGTCGGGCGTCGGCACCGGCCAGCGACCGCGACTCCGTCCGAGCTCGCGCCAACAGCGCAACGCCCAGCCAGCTTCTCACTGAAATGCAGGGCGGACACGACGGCGTGCAGAATTGACCGATTGCATAGGCGCCGCGCCAGTGGGAGCAGTTTCGAGACTGGCGAATACGAGGGCGGTCAGCCTCCTGGCCGTGGCACCTGCTTCGCGCTGACGGGGGAGCTATGCCCGGTGTTGGTGCCTGCGGCCAGCATTAGGCCGCCGAAGGCGCTTCCGAGCGAGAACGCGACGCTGCGGACGACCTTGTTGAAGCTCATCGCGCTCGACGTCTCCCTTTCTGGGGTGACGGCCAGGATGACTCCGGGGATGGCGAATGGGAAGCAGACGCGAACACGGCGAAAGCGACGAGGACAACAACGGAGCCGCCGCCCAGGAGGACGAGCGCGACGATCCGTTCGCGTAGGCGAGGGGTGAGCTTGCCAGAAAACGAACCCAGCGCTGAGAACCGCACTAGAACCACGCCAGCTACAAAGGTGCTGAGCCCGAAGCCGTAGCCGGCATTACTCACTCAGGCCCACTCTTCTCGCGCGTAATCGAGTCCTGCGAGGTGGAGGAGTTCCGTGATCTCGTCGAGCTTCGTTAGGGGAATGGCGCCCGCTGGTTCGAGGAGATCTGAACGGGACAGCGTTGTCAGCCAGGTGCACGGGACGAGACCTGGACGCGGAAGCGCGACGCGCACGACGCCTTCGAAAGGCAGTCCTTCGACGTTGCCTATGGCGACCTCCAACGCGACGCCGGTGATGTCGGTCGGGGCGGCAGCGACCACTTGTATTGCCCGAAAGCCCGAGGGTTCCTCATCGCCGAGCAGTAGAACGGGGCGGCGCTCGTCGAAATCAACCCACCAGACTTCACCGCGATGCATTGGGCCTCCTGGCCTGGGGCTGTTGGCTTTGGCGAGGATTTGGTCGGTGGTTTGGTCCGGACAAAGGGTGGGTGTGGAACCATTGCCTCGCACCACCAGCCAGCTACGCACTAACGACGCGCATCGCTAGCTGTGACCACCAGCCAAGTTGCCGACGCGGTACTTGACTGGTGCCGACGCGCGCTCGCCGGGGATGCGCCCGCCCGCGAGTTGCCGGAGTAAAGCAGAGCCATCGACCCGCTTTGATGCAGCGACGCGCTAGCGAGGCACAAATCGCCGGACGCGCTTTGCGCGCGGAAAGCTCGCTTCGGGCTCAGCGGTGCGTGCCTGCGGTCGGCGGGATGGTGAGGTCGAGTTGCTCAAGGCGCTCTGGGTCGAGAAGAACATCGATCTGGGCGACCTTCCCCTTCGTGACGGTGAAGGCCATGACCGAGAACACGCCGCCGGGCGGCGCCACCACGGCCCCGGCGGCGCCGTTGACGAGCGCGGGTCTGACGAATGGGTAGAGCTTGGAGTAGGTGGCCGTGTGGGCGGCCACTGCGTCCGCACCGTGCAGTACGAGTGAGGCCTCTGCCCGCACGACGCCGCCGTCGATCCGCAGTTCCACGCTAGGGTCAAGCACCTCGAGGAGGGCATCAAAGTCGCCGTCGCGCGACGCGGCGAAGAACGCGTCGACGACACGTCTCTGCCGCGCGAGGTCACGGTCGGGCTCCGGCGAGTCGCGCACGCGCCGGCGGCCGCGGCTGGCGAGTTGCTGGGCGGCCGATTCGGAGCGGTCGAGCGCGGTGGCGATGTCGGCGAATGGCACGCCGAACACGTCGTGCAGCACAAACGCGAGCCGCTCGGCGGGACTGAGCGTGTCGAGTATCACCAGCAGCGCCAGACCTACGGACTCGGCCTGGAGCGTCTCGCGTTCGAGGTCATCCTCCTCAAAGCCGACCACAGGATCCGGGACGTGCACCGAAAGCTCCTCGCGTCGCGCTCGGCGTGAGCGCAGCATGTTCAGACACACCCGCCCGACGACTGTCGTCAGCCACGCCCGCATGTCGTCAACGGTGCCAGGATCCTGGTCGCGAATCCGCAGCCACGCTTCCTGCAGGGCATCGTCAGACTCGCCGACCGACCCGAGCATCCGGTACGCGACCGCGCGGAGCTGCGGCCTGTGCTGCTCGAACCGTTCGGTCAACCACTCGCGCTCGTCCATCATCACCTCCCCGCTCCTACGGACATATCGTCACCAATGGCTGTGGTACCCAACGCTCGTCGTCAGCGCCGCTACGGCCAGCAGCAGAAAGAACACGGCTCCGCCGATCTGGTGGTCGCGGACTCGTAGGTGAGCGGTCACAGCGCAAATGAAATAGAGGACGAGGCCGATCGCCGCAGCGGTCCCGAGCGCCGGCGCCGCGAAGCCTGCCAGGAGTCCGACCGCCGCGGAGGCCAACAAAACGCCAAGCGGGACCATCCACCGTCGGGAGACCCGTACCCGGTCAGCAACGACCTTGACCGACTCGGCGCCAACGAAGTTCAAGGACGCGGCATAGCCGTTGGCGAGCGCCGCCAGGATCGTGGTAACGAGATAGATCACGTGCATGCCTCATAGACACGCGTCGCCCGAAGAACCTGACAGCCGCCGATGCCGCCCCTCCCCGCACGACGGATCGTCGACCGGCATCTGCGTCTCCCTGGCGGCGCTGCTCTGCTCCCGCTACGCGCATGTCAGCAACTTCCGGCGAGCTCTGCCTTGCGCGCGGAAAGCGGGTCTCCCTCGTCGCAGAAGCCGATCCAGCCTGAGACGCACCTAGGAGGTGAGTCCGGCGCTCGCTTTTCGCGCGAAGCGCTCGTAGCCGTGAGCCGTCGGGCAGGAGGCGGTGCTTCTGCACTCGTCCGGCAGCGCTTGTTGGCGGGGGGGGTATCGGGGGGTCGCGCCGTCACGGCCTACGGCACGGCGCCATCTACATCTGCACACCGCTTGTCGTGACCGCTCGCGCGACGTCGCGCTCGAGGTCGATCAGGTCCTGCACGCTCTCCTCGAGCGGCCGTCGGCCCCACCCGCAGGAGGTCGCGAGGCCGAACGACGAGAGGTGGCGACGCGCGACCTCACAGCGGCGCATCGCTCCGTCCACGCGGTCGCTCGCGTCGATGAGGCCGAGATATACCCTAGCGTCGGGGATCTCGAGGTCCGCCAGCGGGGCGTAGTGGTCATCGCGGTCGCCGCGGGCGAACTGGATCGGCATGTGCACGAACTCGACCGACCGCCCGGCCGCCCTGGCGCCACGGTTGACCATGTCGACGCCTACCCGCAGGTCCTTGATCGGCACGTAGTGTGCGCTGTCGGGCGATTCGCCGGCCTTGTGTCCGAGGGACCCGTAACACACGTGCAGCCCGAGCCACACGTCGTGCGGTATCGCGGCCGCAAGCTCGGCTACCGAACTGCAATAGCGCTCCATCGGGTCCCGGGGAAGGCGTGTGAAGTCCGCGTCTGGAAAGTTGAACTCGACGTGCTCGACGGCCGCCGTCTCGCGAGCGAGATCGAATTGGATCGCGAGATCATCGTGGGGGATGGCCTGCACGAGATCCTCGATCTCACGCCGGACAGCGTCGTTGTACGCGCGCGCCACCAGCTCAAACTCTCGCGCGCTGCCGAAGAACGCGCGGACCGCGCTCTCGGTGCCGGGATAGGCGACCAGAAAGCGAACGCCGTGGCGGATCACGCCCTCCTCCCGCAGGCGGCGGAACACCTCGTAGGACGCCTTGGCCTCGTCGGCGTACCCGATCGCGTCGAAGTGGATCTCCTCGACCCCGTCCCGGACGGCGAAGCGCCACTGATCGTTGTAGCCCCGAGGCTTCCAGTCGTCATAGGTATGGCGCGACACCGTCCGGGGCGCCGGGTTGCCGTGATAGGCATGGCGGGCGATATACGTGATCCACTGGTTGCGGTCACCGACCTCGCCGTCCGGCAACATCGTCACGTACTCGCCAAGTGCCGAGGCGCAGTGTCGCAACACGTCCTCGACGCCCCAGCCGTCCTCCGGTCGCGCAACGCTGCCGACGAGCAGCAGCGTGCCGTCATCTGTCGTCATCTCACCTCTCCGATCAGGTGGTCATCCGTCACAACGAGCAACCTCGCGAGAAAGTCGTAAAGCATCGCGTGTGCCTCCAGCGGGAGGATGTGCGCGACGTATTGGTCGGGTCGAACCAGGACCATGCAGCCCTCTTCTCGGTTGAGCGACCGCAGCGTGAAGATGTCACCGGCGTCGGGATCCGAGCAGAAGATCTTCTCGTAGTCGACTAGGGCGAACCGTCCCTTCCTGGGCAGCAGCACCGGCGGCATGTTCTCGAGCCGGAGGTCGTGATGGCCCTGCTGGAAGATCGCCCGGACATCGAGGACGGCGTCGGGATTCGCAGCCGAGGGGGTGAAGCGCGCGACCGGAGATTCATCGGAGCCGAGGAACTCGCACAGGGTGGCCACCCTGGATTGCGGCTCGGTCGGGTCGCCGCGATCTCCGAAGATGTACAAGCGCCAGGCCCCGTCCGCGAGCGCGACGTGCCCCAGCTGCATCGGCTTGGCGTCGGCGAGCCTGATCACCGGCGCGGAATGAAAGCGCTGGCCGATCACAAAGCCGGGCGCCAGGTGTTGGAACTCCGCGGTGGCGGTGAGGATCGACGGCTTGTACGTCGTCGCCACGCCGGCGGTATAGCCGAGGTGTCTGGCGAAATAGCGCCGGAACTCTTCGGGGTCGACCCCTTGTGCCCCGCTTTCGCCGGACACTTTGGGCGGAGAGCTCAACATCCGTGACCACTCCTCGTCGAACTCGATCAGCTCTTGAGCGATCCGCTGGCGCTCCTCGGAGTAAGTGTTAAGGAGCTCCGGCTCGGCGATGCCGCGCAGGACGGCGGCGAGCTTCCAACCCAGGTTAAAGGCGTCCGCCATCGAGACGTTCATCCCCTGGCCGGCCTTCGCGCTGTGGGTGTGGCAGGCGTCGCCGGCGATGAACACCCGGGGGAGGCGCCCGCTCGTGTCCTGGACACCGACGTCGTCGAACCTGTTGCACAGGCGCTGACCGATCTCATAGACCGACCACCAGCCGACGTCGCTGAGCTCGAGGGTGTACGGGTGCAGGATCCGGTTGGCGACCGCGGTCAGCCGCTCCGGTGTCATGTTGCCATCCGTGAGCAGCTCGCGCCGGTCGAGCTCGATGTAGAAGCGGGCGAGATACCCACCCTCGCGAGGGATCAGCACGATGCTGCCGTGCTCGGCGGACTGAATCGTGCACTTGAGCCGGATGTCAGGGAAATCTGTGATGCCGAGGACGTCCATGACCCCCCAGGAGACGTCCATCGCGTCACCGACCAGCTCGCGCCCGATCGCGTTGCGGATCGCGCTGCGGGCGCCGTCACACCCGACGACGTACTTGGCCCGGACGACCGAGGTCCTTCCGGTCTGCACACCAGCCTCCACGTGCCGCAGCGTGACCGTCACCGGGTAGTCCACATCGCTATTGGTCTCGATCGACAGGTCGCTGGCGTGCAGTCCATACAAGGGCGCCAGCCGGCTCGCCGAGCGCTGCATATGGTCCAGCAGATAGGCCAGCATGCGTGCCTGGTTGACGATCACGTGCGGGAACTCCGACACCTCGGCGTCGGTGTCACAAACCCGTCCGGCGCGCTGGATCCGGCTTCTGTCGGCGGGGTCTGGCTGCCAGAAGCACACCTCGTTGACCCAGTACGCCTCGTCCACCAACCGGCTCGCGAGCCCGAAGGTCTGGAACATCTCGACCGTGCGGCAGGCGACGCCGTCCGCCTGCCCGACCTCCAGCGGCCCGTCTCGGCGATCGATGACGACAGTCCTGACGTCTGGGAAGTTCGCCATCTGCGCCGCCAGGACCAGCCCCGCCGGGCCGCACCCGACGATCAACACGTCGGTCTCGTCGGGCACGCCGGCCGGCCGTCCCGCGACCGAGGGGTGAGGGTCGGCCACCAACGGGTCGCCAGGCCTGTAGCCGTCCAAATAGAACTGCATCATCAGTCTCCTCTGGCCGACAGGGCGCAGAAGTCGGGTCCGCTCGCGGGGAGCGTTCTGTCCTGCAGAACGATAATCTGCTCAGCAGATATAGTGACGGATGTGCCGGTGTCGCGTCAAGCGCACCATGAACCTCCTGCAACGGAAGGGCCGAAACGCTGTCTGAGCAACCCCGTCCCGCCTCGACTGACGTCCCGCGCGAGACCTCAGCGACCGCACCGACCTATCCGATCGCCTCGGTGGACAGCGCTCTGCGCCTGATCATCCTCGTCGTCGAGCGCCGGCGGATCCGCCTCGCCGAGGCCGCGCGCGAGCTGGGCGTGGCGCGGTCGACGGCACACCGGCTGATGCAGATGCTCGAATACCGCGGCTTCGTCACCCGAGACGACGCGACAAAGTCGTTCGCGCCCGGACCCACGCTGACGAACCTCGGCTTGGAAGCGGTCCGCAACCTCGACTTTCAGGCCCTCGCCCGCCCACACCTCGAGCAGCTCGCCACCGCGGTCGGCGAGACCGTCCACCTGCACGTGTTCCGCGGCACCGAGCTGATGTGCATCGAGTCGATCGAGAGCCCGCAGGTCCTGCACGTGGGCGGACGGCAGGGGATGAGGCTCTCCTCTCACAGCAGCGCCGCCGGACGCGCGCTGTTGGCGCTGCTGCCAGGCGAGGAGCTTCACCGCCTGTATCCGCGCTCGGACCTACCCGAGGTTCCGAGCGCCAAACTCACGACGCGCTCCGAACTGGAGCAGGAGCTCGCCCTCGTCCGTGAGCGGGGCTACGCCGTCCAGTCAGATGAAACCGAGCCGGGGATCAGCGGAATCGGCACCGCCGTCGCTGATCGGATTGGTCGGCCGGCACTGGGGCTGACCGTCGCCCTGCCAACGGCCCGCCTCGTCAGCGCCGAGATCCCGCGGATCGCCGCGGCCGCCCAGCAGTGCGCCCAGGCAATCCAGTCAGCACTGCCGACCTGACCGACCGGTGCGCCGACCGCGGCCGGCGTCGCCGCGCAGGAATCACGACGCGCAGGAACAGTCTGTGGCGGCGGCAGATGCGGGGTGGTCGCGGCGGGCGCACGTCGGGCGTGGCGAGCGCTCGGAGTCTAGGGAGCGATCTTTACGGACGCATGCAACCGCCTCTAGGAGGGCGGGTGATGCCTGTCCCGCCTGCCTGATGGTGGCCATTTGTTCGAACGGAACAGACCATGACGAAAGTTCTGCCCTCCACCCTGTGACGGGGCCTCGCCGCCGAGCCTGCAGCCGCCAACGCGACGACGAGGCGTCCGCCAGACCAAACACGGCGCTCACGACGGCAAGAAGCCATCGGTGACACACCAGACGGGTAGCGCACCGAGTGCCATCAGCACATCTTCAGTCGGTTTGCCGCGTTGCCGATATGGACTGTGCGCTGGCCCTAGGAGTCGGGGCGGCCCTACGGAACGACTCATGACGACATTGCCACCCTCCTGGTCTGACACGCTCTCGGCGCAGCACGAGATCGAGCGTGTCTGCATGCGTAACCTGCTGGCCAGCTCCGAAGAACGCATCTTCTTCAAGGACAGGAAAAGCCGGTTCCTGTTCGTAAGTGCTGGCTGGCTGAGCGCATATCACAGCGGCCGCTCACTCGAGGACGTGATCGGTAAGACGGACTTCGATATCTTCACCCGGGCGCACGCCCAGGAGGCGTTGGAGGACGAGCAGCGGATCATCCGGACCGGCGAGCCCTTGGTCGGGAAGCTGCAACGCGAGACGTTCCACGATCGTCCTGACGCCTGGAGTTCGACCACGAAGCAGCCCCTGTTCGATGAATCCGGACAGATCATCGGCACGTTCGGTCTGTCGCGCGATATCACCGCGCAGGTCGAGGCCCAAGCGGCGCTGACCTATCAGGCGCACCATGACTCCGTCTCGGGGCTGGCGAACCGGCCCGCGCTCATGGAACGCCTCCAGCACACACTGCTCAGCCGAGAAGGGCGGCCTGGTCGGTTCGCAGTGTTGTTCATCGACCTAGACGATTTCAAGAGCATCAACGACACGCTCGGGCACGAGGTCGGTGATCGCGTGCTGCGCGATATCGGCCAGAGCTTGACGCGGATCTCGCGCCACGCGGACACAGTCGCTCGCCTCGGTGGGGACGAATTCGTGGTCCTCTTCACCGAGCTACGGGACGACGATGATGTCGAGCTGATCTGCGATCGCGTCATGCGTGCTGTGTGCGCGCCGCGGCATGACGGCCGTCATGATCTGACTGTCACCTGCAGTCTTGGAGCCGTCGTCACCAGGGAGTGCGCGGCATCACCTGAGGAGCTCCTCCAGCAGGCCGACCTCGCGATGTACGCAGCCAAACGCAGTGGCGGTAACCGCTTCGAGGTCTACACGGCGGAACTTCGCAGCGGTGTCGGTTCGAGTCGCGTTCTGGCCGCGGAGCTTCGGCGCGCGATCGACGAGTCGGCGCTGTTCGTGCTCTACCAGCCGGTGTTCGACCTGCGGGACGGCTCGATGCGGGGCGCCGAGGCACTCGTGCGCTGGCGTCACCCCGAGCGCGGCGTGATCGCGCCCGCCGAGTTCATCCCGGTCGCCGAGCTGCGAGGGCTCATCGGCGCGATCGGAGAGTTCGTTCTCAACGAGGCGTGCCGGCAGCTCGCGTCGTGGACCAGCGAAGGTAGCTGCCCTGAGCATTTCACGATCGGGGTCAACGTCTCAGGTCGCGAGCTTCGCGATCACGAGCTGGCCAAGCGAGTCGCGGCGACACTCGCGCGGTATGAGATCGCCCCCGCCAGGCTGGTCCTCGAGATCACCGAGAACGTGGTGTTGGGCGAGCTGGGCGACGCGCATCACGCTATCGAGGGCCTCGCCAAGCTCGGGGTGAGAATCGCCCTGGATGACTTCGGGACCGGCTATTCGACCCTCGCACACCTGCGCCAGCTTCAGGCCAACATCCTCAAGATCGATCGCAGCTTCGTCTCACAGCTGGGCGGCGGTTCCCGGGACCGCGAGATCATCACCGCCGTCACTCGAATGGCGCACGCCCTGGGAATGACCGCCACCGCCGAAGGCGTCGAAACCGAGACCCAGCGCGACGAGCTCACCGCCATCGGCTGCGACGCCGCCCAGGGCTATCTGTTCGCCCGGCCTCTCACCCCTGACGCCCTCGCATCGATGTTGACCCCTCAGAGGTCCCCGCAGCTTCTAGGCGCGCCCGATCCCGACGGTGCATTTGAGCCGTCGCTGCCGTCCAGCCTGGACCGTCCATCGATCGTTGGTTCCTGAGACGCGGAGGCCAGCTTTGGGCTGGCGCGGCGTGGTGTCAGTGGTTCAGCGTTGCTGGCGTGAGCTGCTGGCGGAGAAGCTGGCCAAATCGGTCCGGGTCGCCGCTGCCGAACCGGGAGCATGCCGTACACCCTCTCGGCCGGACGAGCGATTTGCTACTCAACGGAGGTTCGCCGGGCAGGGTACGGCACGATCGCAAGCGCGTGACACGAAGCGTTCGGTGAGCGTTGGTGCGTGTCGCGCACGTCGCCGAATCCAGGACGAATACGCGACCGTGCGAGATGGCCCGGCTGCCTACGCAGCGCCGAGGCGGCGGCGACGACGGTGCAGCTCCCGCACCGGCCGCCAGCGGCAGCGCGCGCACGATCGCGTTGTCGCCGAAGCGCTCGTGCGCCGCATGTCGATCAAGCCGGCAAAGCGATCATGCGACGCGCCCGTCCAGTTGCGCGGCGGCCCAGGATATCCCGCACCCCCAAATCAGTGAGTAGGGACTTGCTCTCTTCAGGCGGCGAGCTCCAAGCGCCAGGCACGGTCATCCTCGATGTAGCGGCCAACGTGTTTCGGAATGTCCCATGCGGTCGAAGCACTCATGGCAATGAGGTGGTCCTCGATCTCGCGCTTCTCGAGCCAGAGGAGATCAGCGAGCACGGGGAGGGAGGTGAAGCCCTTCAGCCAGCGGTGCTCGATGTCTCGGCGGATCCGATGCATCTCGGCGTCTGTTCGCACGTTCGCTCCTGCGAACAGCGTTGGAGTACCAGAACCGTCGTAGGAACGGATCATCTCCTGTGCCAAGCCACCGGCGAACGCGAGGATGATCGGTAGGTATTCAGGGCCGCCGAACCACTCCCGTCTGATTCTCGCCGGCGCGAACCTCTGATGAAGTCCACGCTCGACTTTGAGATCGCCCGGGACCACATGCCTGAGGAACAGCTCGCGCGGATTTCCGGTCTGGAGCTTCGGGAGTCGCTGTTCGGGATCCTTGGACAGTCCGATCTTTACTGGACCCTTCTCTCCGTCCTGAATGAAGTAGACGAAAGACGACTGCGACTGACGACGCCAGAAGGCAAGCTGGTCAGGAGCTTGGGACTCGTAGACGTCGAAGTGAGCGGAGGTCGGTCGGAACTGCGTGACGAGCTGTTGCAGAGCCAAGCCGTGTCGATGCCACATATCGTCAGCTACACGCACGCGCTGCCGAAGATTTCCATCCATCGCCAGTTGTGCGGCTCGGTCCGCCTCCATCCCTCGCGCGGTCGCGCAGTAGAAGATCTCCCACCCGAGATCGTCCAGACGCTTGTCTGGTGTAAGGCCAAACTCGTGCCCCTCGCGTTCGTACCGAGCGCGTGCCCAGCGGTGCATCCGGTCGGTGAACTCTTTCTCAAGCTCATCGCCGTATCCCATGTCTCAAGTCTAAGTTGAGCGGCAGATGGCTTACATTGCACAAGCCACGCCTGCACCGCAGCATTAAGCGTGGCGCGGTTCATCGCTCTTCTGGTGCGGCGCCGGAACGGAACCCGCGTATCAAGCCCCACTCGGACGAAGTCGGTCTTGGGTCGCTGGCGGCTGCGCCGAGTGGTTCGATGCCGTCGCGAACGGTGCGATACGGCGACTAGCACCGGGAGGGAACTGCGACGTGCCTCATGTCAGGATCTGTCAGCTCATTTCGCGCCGAGCGGACGGTGCCTGAGGCTCCGGGGGAGGGCCTCCTGACCTTGCCTCCACTTACCCAAGCGGCTCGGGTGCCAGACCCAGAGCAGATCGGCGCAGTCGGCTCCGTAAGCGAGCGCGCCGCGGCAGTAGTTCGCACCGCGCCTCCAGGTGACGCCCTGCTGGGCTTCCAACACGTTGTACGCGTCAAGGCCGAACGCCACGACTACGGAGGGACGTAGCACATCGATTTCTTGCCACAGGAAACGCTGCGGGCAGCGCTCGCACATGACCGCGGTGGGAGCGCCGCCGTCGACTGCCGTGTCAACCGGCGTGCACTTGACCAACTGGACGTGCGCCACTCGCTCCATGATCCCGATCTCGTACAGCCATTTTGGGTCTGGTTCGACCCGGATCGGCTCGTTCTCTCTGCTGGCGATCACCGCGGCGGCTGTCGCGAGGAATCCGTAGGGCGATGTGCTGTTCCACGCGACGACCTTTTTGCGACCGGCTTCCAGGCTGTCGCGCACATGCTCAGCGGCGAGATATTCCAGAGCAACTGACGCCTCGTCGTCGCCGCTTCGGAAGTTCAACGTGACCAGGACGAGGCGACTTGCCGCGTACCGCTCGCCAACCCACGGCCACATGATCGAGCCCGGTCTATCGCCGGGCAACCCCCACGGAGTCCCCTTTTCTGGGCGTGCCCCCTCCGGAAGCCGGCTCCAGCACACACCGCTATCGCCGCAGGCTTGATGAGGCGCAGCGGCAGATCGCTTACCGAGCAATCGCTGCGCCCCGTAGATGTCGCTTAGCATCGCCAAACTCCGGACGCGGTTCGGGGTGATGAATTCCTCGGCGCCCGCTCTCTTGAGCCTGGCAGTTACGGCGTCCGCCTCCATCAGTGAACGATCGTAACGCGGGCAGCCCCTTCTGCCCTATGCGCCGTCGCCGTGCCGGATTCGGCGGCGATGATCCTGAGCGGATCCCACAGGTCGTAGCTGACCAGCCCTCCGATCTCGGCCTTAGCATCCTCAAGTGCGTCGTTGAAGGCCGCCAGAACCACGTGTAGCCGTGCCCGGATCGTCTCGTCGGCGACATCGTCGAGCTCTCGCTCCAGCGTGTCCAGGAGACTAGTCTGAGGTCCAGCTGCTCTATCGCGCGGCGGACCCGCCGTTCGAGTTCGCAGTCCAGGGACGTGATGGCCTGTTGGATCATCACCGAGGCTTCAGTCGACATGCGGCGCGTGCCCGTAGCGCAGCCTGCAGACGACCTTCATGCCAGCACTCGTCGGACGCGCGAAAAAGCGCCACGGTACGACGCCGCTGGCGCGCGACATCACCCAGTCCTTGCGCCGGCCACTCGTTTGCGACGAGTGCTTTGGTCGGCCGCCCCGATCAGATCTCGCGATCGACTTGGCCACGAAAGTCTTGCCGAACGCCGCGGGCGTCGCCGCGTCGTTTGCTGGGCGCAGCCTCCCCGGGTCGTCGGTGTCGCCGACGACCGCATCGTCGCCGATGCGATCGCTGCCTGACAACCACGAGGTCAAAGCCATCGCCGGTACGATGCCCGGCTTCCGCCAGGCATGGAATCTGCCGATCCAGGACGATCCATGACGCCGGACAAGCGCAGGCCGCCGCCGCAACTGCGCGACCCGGCGGGTCCGCCTGTGCTACATCGTCGCCCGTCTTCTCCGCCACCCCGAAGACGGGGCGTCGCTTGCGCGCTGGGCTCTAAGACGTTCGGATGCGGGACTCGGGGGCTGGTGGTTCAAGCCACCGCATGAGGCCGTAGGCCAAGAGGGCAAACGCGAACGCGGCCACCAAGGGGATCGCGCCAACAACGGCGACTCCGGTGAGCATTCCGCCCCCGGCTCCGCTCCCGAGCGCGGCTAGGCCGGAGGACAGTCCGGCGGCGCTGTAGCCGGCGACGCCGAGCACACCGACGGAATGCACCGCCGCCGCTGTTCCGACGGCAGCACCGCCAACGCCTGCGACTCGGCCGGCGCGGCGCGCGGCGCGCTCTTCACTGGTCAGGTACTGCTTGTCGCGGAGCGCGAACATCATCGTTCCCGCGCCTGCCACCGCGCCCATCCCGGCCACGGCGGTCACGCCGCCAAGTGCGCTTCCGCCGATCCGCGTGAGCCCGGACATCACGTTAGAGGCGCTCCGAGGTGCTGTCTCGCCGAGGCCGACCACGGCGCTCCTGCCGATCCGCGGCCCGAGACTCCCGACGCCGGCCATGCCCGCCGCCGACCAGGCCGTCTCAAGCTGTGCGCTGTTGTGCTTTCCAGTGACGCACCAGGTTGCGAAGTGCTCGCAGTTATTGGAGAACAGGTCATAGCCCGAGCGCCCGATCATCGACGCGGCGCGCGCGACGATGGCCTCGGGCGAGTAGGAGGTCCCGTATGCGCGGGTCCTGATGGAGGCTCCTTGGGCGAACTCCACCAGCGGGACGCGGCGGATGATCGCCCCGGCCTTGTCCCCGCCCTGCCCCGCGAAGTCGATCACAGTCGAATCGCCGCAGTCGATCCCGTGGTGGCTATAGACGTCACGGCTGACATACACATGCGCCCCCAGGACGGGCTGATATCCGAGCTGCCTCGGAACTGTCGGCGTGAGCGTGCTCGCCACCATGACGACACGTACACCGCAGGTGGGCTCTCGATACGCGCCTGGTGAGACGCTCCCAGAGGATCTACCCGAGGGACCAGCGGCCCATGATTGACCGTGGACTCGAGCCTACGCGACTAGGACGTGAGCGCCAGCCTACGCCGCTTGTCAAGGACGACGCGCGAAGGACGGATCAAGGCCGGCCTATGACGGCGAGATCGGCGCGAGCGTCCACGGCCCGAACTCGCACTGAGGACAAGAGCGCCCGAACGGGGGCCCCTGCGGCGCCGACGAGCCGACTGTGGCTCAGTGCAGGATGCAGCATCCAGATGTCGGCCGTCCGGCCGAGTGGTTCCTTCGAGAGGATCAACTCGAACGTCTCCTTGGTTCCGGTGATGTAGCGGCCCGGATATTTGCGCGCCCGTTGGTCGAGCTTTGCCACCATGACCTCTGGCCGCAGGAGCAGGAACGACACGCTTCGCAAGGCTTGCTGGCTGATCTCCTCTGCTTCCTTGACGCCGCTACCTTTGATGCCAGTTCCGCCGCCGGCAAGACGCTTTCTCTCGACGGCTCCGATGGCCTTGCAGTGGACGAGGCGAACGTGCGGCGCTCCTGTCGCCCTGCGAGCACGCCACCCGAGTACGAAGTCCGCGACTTCGTTCTTGGCGTCATCACAGAAGATGAAATCGGCCCGCTGGAGAACCGCAAGCCGCGCGACGTACTGGAAGAGAGACGCCGGAGTCGTTGCTCGAGTCAAGCCTCTAACACCTTTCAGGATTGCCGACATATTGCCGGCGTCCTTCTCCGGCAGAAGAACTGCGGCCGACTCCAACACCGCGAAGCGGTTCGCACTGTCTAGCTCGCCCGCTTGTGGCGTGAGCTTCTGCGGGCGTGTGGAGATCGGGAAATAGCTTGCGTCATCGAGCGGGGTGATGCAGCCACCTGGGCCTGGCAAGACGGAGCCGTCGTCGAAGAAGATCGACAGCGGGAAGCGCCGGAGTCGGTCGTGCAGGTCCCCGGCCCGGCCGTGACGAGTGAACTTGCCGGAGGCGGTCAGCAATTGGCCGTCGGGCCTGTACACAATGGTTGTGGCGATTTGCGTCCCCTTCTGGAGGCTGAGTCGGATGTCGGCTCCTGGCGCCCTGGACAGCGGCTTCAGGTCGAGATCACGGAATGGGAGCACGCCTGCACCATCGTCGTATTCGGCGTCCCAGGTTGGGTCAAAGTCGGGGTCCACCATCGCAGCAATTGGCTTTGCCGTTGGTTTCAGCGGGCTGTCGGCGACCCTCAGTCCGCCCAGATGCCGGATCGAGGTGTCAGCTTCGAGGTT
>CAWCQL010000003.1:0-384853 GCA_963797705.1 uncultured Actinomycetota bacterium
CCACTCGCTGTCGCGGCCCTCGCAGACGTCGCCCGGGTCTTCGTACTAGGCCGATATCGGCCTAGGACGAACTAGGCCGACACCGCGGCTATGCCGAGAAGGGTCCCGCGCCGGCCGGTTCCCCAATCCGAGGCGGGCTCCTGGTGCTTTTGTCGATGGTGGGCGTCGGCATAGTTATCCGAGGCTGTCGAGGTAGGCGAGCACCTCGTCCCTGGGCGTGTAACGGCCCGGCTTGACTGAGGCTGGAGCAACGCGCGCGAGGGCGCGTTCCTTGATGGTCATGTCGGCGTGGATGTAGTGGCTGGGTCGAGCGGATGTCGGCGTGTCCGAGCCACAGCGCGATGACGGTGCTGTCGACCCCGGCGTGGAGCAGCGACATGGCGCAGCTGTGCCGGAGCACGTGGGGGTGAACGCGTTGCCTGTGAGCGACGGGCATCTTGTGCGTGGGCGGTGCGGGCGTGGGTCGGACGAGCCGTTCGACGGCGTCGCGGCTGAGCCGGCGGCCGGTGCGGGTCGGGAACAGCGGATCTGTCGGCGCGCCGCCTCGCTCGGTGATCCAGACGGCGAGGACGCCTTGGTTGCGTTGGTGAGCGGGAACGGCCCGGTGCTTGCGGCCTTTGCCTCGACGCGGACGTGGGCGCCGGTCCCGAGGGTGATGTCGGCGCAGTTGATGGCGATGAGCTCGGAGACGCGCAGGCCGGCTTGGATCGTGAGGGTCGAGCAGTCGCCCGGTCGCGGCGTCCTTCCCAGCGGTCCTGGTCGGGGGCGTCGATGCAGGCCGGCGATTGGTCGGCTGGTGAGGAACGGATCACGGCCCGTCGTTGGAAGCGTTTGGGTGGGATGGCGAGCACCCGGCCGATCACGGCGGCGTGTTCGGGGTGGCTGAGCGGCGGCGTAGTGCGAACAGGGATCGGATGGCGGTGAGCCGCAGGTTCCGGGTCCGGGCGCTGTTGTGGCGCTCGGTCTCGAGATGGTCGAGGAACGCGGCGATCACGCGGCTCGTCGAGGTCGTCCCAGTCGAGCCGGAGGGCTGTCTTCGTGGTGTCGTGGACGAAGCGCAGCAACAAGCGGAGCGTGTCCCGGTAGGACGGTGATCGTGCGAGGGCTGGCGTAGCTGCTTGACGAGACGGTCGGTGAAGAACGCCTGCAGGGTCGGGGCGACAGGGTCATGCTTCGCCTCCTGGGCGATTCGAGCGGCGGGCGGCGAGGGCGAGCAACTCCGGCGCGGCTGAGAGGTACTAGTAGGTGTATGCGGGTCGCGGTGACCGAGGATAGGTCGACAGTGCGGGGAGCGGGCGTGGACGTCGACGCCGTCGCGGTACCAGCCGAGCAGCGTCTTCACGGCAAGCTGTGCCGGAGGTCATGCAGCCGGGGCGGGAACGGCGCGCCGGCGCCGACGCCGGCGTTGTCGCACAGCCGTCGGAACGTTGCCTGCGCCGCGCCGCAGTCAAGCCGCTTTCGGCGAAGCGACACGAAGAAGCTCAGATCGCGCGGATCGCCGGCACAGCTCGTCGCGCCGGCGCGCGTAGCCGGCTAGCGCCTCCAGGGTGCTGGGGTGGAGCGGGACGTAGCGCGACTTGTTGAACTTCGAGTCGCGGACGAGCAGCACGCCCTCTGCCCAATCGATGTCGGTGCGGTCGAGGTTGATCGCTTCGCTGATCCGCATGCCGGTCGCGGCGAGCAGCCCAATCAGCGTCTCGTAGGTTGCGGCGCACGACGCCTGACGAATGCCCGTCCGCGCCTGGGTCATCAGCGCGAGGATCTCGGCATCGCTGTAAATGAATGGCGGCCGTCGGCGTTGGCGGAACCGGATCAGCCCGGTCGGCGGGATCTCCGTCCCGGGGTCGATCCCCGCCATGTACCGCGCGAACCCGCGCACGACCAGCAGCCGCATCGCACGGCACGGCACTCCCCGGCGGCACCTTCGGCTCGAGCGCCCACGCGAGCGCCAACTCGACCGTCACGCCGCTCTGCGCCCTCGCGATCGAGGTGGGCGGCGAAGCGGCGAAGCAGACGGGCATGATCTTCGAGCTTGTACCCAAGCGAGCGACGCAACTGCAGGTAGTCCTCAACATGCGGTTCGAAGGCGGTCATCGTGCTGCTCCCGGCCACGAGCCCAGCCGCCTCTCGCAGCCGCTCCAGATCCACTTTCGCGTAGATCGACGTACTCTCGAGATGCTTGTGGCGCAGCACCTGACCGATATCGATCAGCGACGCGCCTTCACGCAGGAGCTGGCTGGCGAGCGCGTGCCGCAGACGGTGTGCCGGCACGTGCTCGATCCCGGCTCTGCGACACGCGTCGCGCACGACAGATCTGACCCCGGGCGGCTCCGATCGGTCGGGTCGGCGCGTGCTCGGTCAGAAACACGCCGCGGCAGTCGTGACGGCCGCGCAGCCGGAGGTAGTCGACGAGTGCCTCGCCGACATCGCTGGGGAGAGGCAGACGAGCGCGCTCGCGGCCCTTGCCGTCGATCTCGATCTCTCCCGCCCGCCAATACAGATCGTCGAGTTCGAGCCGCGCGACCTCGATCGTGCGCAGCGCGAGCCGAGCGAGCAGCATCAGGATTGCGTAGTCACGAACGCCGACCCGGCGCGAGCGATCACACGACTCAAGCAGCCGCTCGATCGCGGGCCGCTGAGGGAACCGAGGGATCCCGGCATCTCGCCATCGCCCCACCGACGGCACCGCCTCGGCCAACCCCGGCTCGGCGAGCCCGCGCATCGCCAGGTACCGCAGCAGCTGGCGCAACTGGTTAGCGTGGCAGCAGACGGTTGCTGGCCTCAGGCGTGCGGACTCACGCAGCAGGAACTCGGTCACGTTCGCGCCGGCCAGGCGCTCAACACCCAGCTCGTTATCGGTCGACGCTCGTTCGGCGAGGAATCGGTGAGCAAGATGCGTGTAGCCGCGGACCGTCTCCGACGAGAGCTCTCGCTCAACCGTCAGCCAGGTCCGGTATTCGCCGACCAGCCGGTCAAGCGGCCCGAGCCGGAGCACCGGTTCCGGCGCGACCACGCCCTCGCTGCGCATATACACCAGCAGCGGCCTCACACCTGACGATGGCCGCCGCCCGTGCTCCGTGACGTAAGCCGCGAGGAACATCTCTAATGCGTCGCCCCCGAGGTCCGCGACGTCGAGCTCCTCGCCGTTCATCCAGCGGCCGAGATGGCCGAGAGCTATGAGCGATTTCGTCACGCTCACCGGCGAATAGCCCAGCTCCAACAACCGGGCGCGGTAGCCGTCCACGAACGGACCAAGCGGCCCAGGCTTCCTTCGACTTCCCGACATGATCGTTCCTCCCGGGCGGAGCGAACGCTCCGACCCTCAGAAGTGGCTTGTCGGAAACCGAAACTATGCCGACCCGCCAGCCACCGAGAAAGGCGAGCCTCCCCACGCTGAATTAGCGCAGTCAGAAGCCTCGCGGCAAACCCGGAACGAGCGCGCGAAGCGCGCATCTCCCCGGAGGCGGGCAGGCGCCTGGTCCTTCATAAACGCAGGGAGCGGCAGGCCGGCTTGACGCGGGCAGCGGCAGGCCGGCTTGACGCGGGCAGCGGCCGATGGTCCGGCAGCGTGGTGGATGTGCTGGGCACCGATGGACAGCACGCTCGGGTGCGATCGCTGCGGGGTACGTTCAGCCGACGAGACGAGCGATGAGGCCGGCGCTCGGCCGGCGAGTCTCTCGCAGTGGGGGTGCTGGGGGGTTTTGGTGGCGGCTTACGGGTCGCTACCGTCAAAGCGCCAGCAGATTGTGTGCTTGGGGTTTGCGGAGAGCACCGTCACCGGGTCGGGCGCGGGGCGCTCGCGGCGATCGTCACGCTCGTCTGCTCGGGGTCGACGGGGGCGCTCGTCGGCACCGTCGCCGTCGCGATCGCGCTGCTGGTGTTGCTGGAGCGCCACCGCCGGCCGGCAGTCGTGGCGGGGGTGATTGCGATCAGTCCAGGCGCTCCTCGGGGCCGTCCCCACGGGCGCTCAACCCCGACGTTGACCTCGCTGACCTTTGACGTCGATCATCCAGCCTGATTTGCCGGCTTTTGAAGCCCGTGAGGGCAACGATCCCCAGACCGTTCGTGACGGTCCATCATTTGCGGGGCGATTGCCGTATCCAGGGCCCCTGGATACGCCGCACGCCCCGCGGGCTGCCGCTAGGTGCCGCGCGCGTGCGGCCCGAAGCTCACGGGAAAAGAGCCGGGAGTTTGGGAAACGCAAGCGGTGCCGGGTTCTGGCTGACAGCCAGTTCCAGGGAGGCAAGGTGCCGCAGTGCGGCGATCTCAGGCGGATAGTCGATCAGCTGGGCGACGGTGAGGTTACGGAACTCGCGCCGGAACCTGGACGACTTGAACCGGAGCCTGTCGTGGCCGCCGCGGGTCCGGGCCACCGCGTTCGCCAGGCGGATCTGGTCGCTGATGATCGTGTGCGTGTCAGCTGCCATTTGGCGCAAGAACTTGATCGTCGCCTGGACCTGCAGGTCCCGATATTTTGTCGCGCCCGCTTTGGCGGCGGTCGTCGCGCGGTTTACCGCGGTCGACGCGGCCTTCGCCTGCGCCTGGAGATCCGCCGCAGCGCGGTACAGCCCGGTGGCGTCCCGCTGGTCGAACACGTGGCGGTACCGCTTCGGGACGGTCAGGCTCGGATGCGGCTTGGGCAGGATGCGGTAGTGGTTGTCGGGCGGGTCCTTAAGAAGGCCGGCAAGGCCAACTTCCAGGTTGCTGACCCCGTACTTCTCGACAAAGCCCGCCATTCCAACGGTACCGGCCGCCACAAGGCCCTGAGGGCCCCCCTTTCCGGCTCTTATCAAGGACACAGCGCCCGCGAAAGTGCCGGGACCGGTCGCGAGGTCAAGCTCAAAATTCCCAAGGTCTATCTGCTGTTGGGCGTCAAGCGTCAGCAAGTCGTGCAACTGCTTCTTCGTCGATATCTTCTGCGGCAGGCCGACCGTGAAATGTCCAACCCCGGTGCTGCGCTGCCAAAGCGTGTCCACCGGATCGTATGCCAGGAATACATCCTGCTTACCGGGTGGGCTGACTACGGAGAAGCTGCACGTCGATTTACCCGACCCAGTCGCCAGCGGTCTGAGATTTCCGCAGGTGCCGACATCGCCCGGCAAAAACGACCCTGCTCCTGAGGGGAAAACTTTGACAGAGCCTTGCGGCGAGGTGACGACGGAGGAGCCATTCGGCACGCCCGCGACCGTCACGACGCAATCGCTTGGGTTTGGGAAGTGAGCGACGCTGGTGCAATGAGCCGTTGTGAGGGTGCATTCGGGCCCCGGCCGAGAGGTAGCCGCGCGCGCATCCCGGGCGCCGGCCTGCGGGTCGCCAATGCCACACGTGTCGAAGTTGACGCCGCCTTTGTCGGCACCGTCGACCGTCACCTGCTGCGAGGTGGGATTCCAGCTGTAGGTGGAGTCGTCCGGCGTGACCGTGTAGTCGCCGTCGGGCACATCGACCGACCAGACGCCCTTGTCATTGCTCGTTCCCGAGGCCGACACTCCCGCTCCATCGTCGCTGGCGACGTTGACCGTGACGTCGTCCTGGGGCTCTGGGGTGGGGACGCTGGAGCAGCCGCAGTTGTTATTCGTCAGCGTGCCGGAGACCTCGTGGGTCTGGTCGGCGACGCAATCTGTGCAGCTGCCCGAGTATGGAACGGTCCCTGTCACGCTCCCGTCCGGAGCAATGCCCGTCGCCATCCCCGTGAACGTGTCGCCCTTGAACGTCACGCTGATGTCCTCCGAGCCGGTGCAACCGTCACACGTGTACGTCCACGAGCCCCCACCGTTCGGCGTCGCGGACACGTCCTTAGCGTAAAAGCCGGACGCGGTCGTTATGCAGTACTCGTTCGCTGAGCACGCTGGGTCAGAGGCCTGCTGACCCCCGATCGAGATGTCCAGAGTATCCCCACACGGGCTCCCCGAGCAGCTGCTCGTCACCGACCAACTGCCAACGAGGCTCGGATCTGGCGAGCTGTTCGCAGTAAGGCTCGCGCGTTGGAGCGCGCTGAACGGGGTGGCCGTGTCGCTGGCGCCGTTTAAGGCTCCAAGCGCTCCAGACGGCGTGGCCGCCTCAGCCGCGCCCGCGAACAGGCCGAACGCGGCATACACGCTGAGTAGGCAAAGCCCGAGAACGACGAACCGCCGGCTGCGCCCAAGAGCACCAATGGTACGGAGCTCCGGTTGCCGACCGCTGACGCGGGCGCGCAGCATATGCGCCCCCTCGAGTCTCATCCTCCCTCTCCAGCGCAGATAACTTCGGTCCCGTCGGCAACCCACCCAGTTCGCTCAAAGGCCCCACGCGCCGTGCACCTGCCTCGTTGCGTCTCGCCCACGCTTGCTAGCACCACACCGCCCCCTTTAGCACTCCTTTGCTTCGGAGGCGCAGCCTACATCACGGCCGTCATCCCGGCAAGTGGGACGGGGACGTACTACGTACTGGATTACCACGCTGATGTCGCTCCATAAAGGGCGCGCAGGTCGCCGGCCTCGCCGTGTTGCGCCGGGATGCGGCGGGTGCTGGATGCTGTCTGGCGCGGGTGCTTCGTGATCCGCTATGACCACCGCGACACCGGCCGGTCGATCACGTACGACATCCCGGCGACACCGCCGCGGATTTGCTGGCCGATGCGGCCGGCTTGCTCGACGCCGACGGCATTTCCAGCGCACACGTCGTCGGCGTCTCAGCCGGCGGGGCATTCGCGCAACTGCTCGCGCTCGCATTCCCCGACCGCGTCCGCTCGCTCCTGTTGATCAGCACTTCGGCTGCGACGTCCGGCGACCGTGACCCACCGGCCCCGACCGATCCGTTCCGCCGACTGCTCTCCACCGCCACCGTCGACTGGTCAGACAGGGACTCGGTCATCGACTACGTGGTCGGCCACTCCAGAATGCTCGCGGGAGACCGGCGCCCCTTCGGTGAGGCGCACACGTTCGACCTCGTCCGCCACGACGTCTAACGCGCGCGCGACTTCGCCGCGCGCCGGAACCACGACCCGCTCACCGAGGGCCACTCCCCAAACACGCCGCGGTCCCTGATCACCGCGCCGACGCTCGTTATCCACCGCACCGCGGACCCGATGGTCCCCGTCGAGCACGGACAGGCGCTCGCTCACCAGAACCCCACTGCGAGACTACTGAGGCCGAACGGCACCGGCCACGGGATCGACCCTGCACACCGAGCCACGATCGCCGCCGCGATCAACGACCACACCGTCTCAGCCAATCCCCCCGGATCAGTGTGAGAGCTACCCGCTACCGGAAGCGCGTGCACCAAGCTGTCGTCACGGTATGCATCTGGAGCGCAGCGATCGCTACCTCGACAGCCTCGGATAACTATGCCGACGCCCACCATCGACAAAAGCACCAGGAGCCCGCCATCGGATTTGGGGAACCGGCCGGCGCGGGACCCTTGTCGGCATAGCCGCGCTGTCGGCCTAGTGCGCATGGACCAGTGGATGCTCGTCGAGCTGTCGAAGCAGAACGTTGGGCATCTACTGTGCTGGGGGTGGACCGTCGGCCCATCGGGGGGTTCCGTTGGATCTGGTTGGGGCGATCGCGCGGATGGCCCTCCGACGTAGGCAACCTCGAGCGAGCCGGCTCGCACGTGCCGGAGCGGCTCGGGCAGGTTTAGAGCCTGGGTCGAGGTGTGCGTTCCTGCATCCAGGCGCGGAGTTCCGCCGGCAGCTCCTCGGCGGCTAGCGTGGTCTCCAGTAGCCATCGCTCGCCGAGCAGCGCGCGGGACACGAGCGCGCTCGTCACGCCGTGTGTGGGGCGATCGGTGACCTCGATCCGTTCGCCGGCGGCGATGTCGCCCTCGCGCAGGACCCGCAGGTACGCGCCCGGACGCTGAGCTGCCGCGAACCGCTTGAGGAATCGCGGATCTCCCATCCGCAGACCGAGCTTGAAGCATGGGAGCCGTGGCTGCGCGACCTGCAGCAGCACGCTGCCGAGCGCCCACTTCTCTCCGATCACAGCTTCCGATACCGGCAGGAGGCTGACGGTGAGGTTCTCGCCGAACGGCGCCTGACCGAGAGCGCGCCCGAGTTCCCCTTCCCACCACTGGATGTCCTCGCGCGCGTACGCGTAGACCGCCTTGTCCGGACCGCCGTGAACGGTGCGATCCGCCTGATCGTCGCCGTCTAGGTTCACGCCACGCAACGCGACCCGGCCGGCGACCGGGTGCTTCCAAATCGCGGTCAGCACCGTGCCGCCGTTCACCTCCACAAGGCGCGGCATGCCGACGTTGACGGACTCGACGATGCCGCCGGCCGCCTCTGCGTGGGTCGTCATCCGTGGCTCAGGTGAATGTCGCGAGAGGAACGCCGGATTCGACGATGTAGGTCGAGAGCATCAGTCCCGCATCCGGCCCGAGATCGAGCGCGTTGTGCGGCGTGTTCGGCGTCATCAGGAAGCCATCTCCCTTGTGCAGGGTCAGCGTCGCCTTGCCGTCGATTCGCATCTCGACGGTGCCGGCGAGGATGTACCCGACCTCCTCGCCGGGATGCATGTGCCAGCCTGACTCGACGCCGGCTGGGATCTCGGTCAGAACCTGCACGATCTCGCGACCGGGGATTGACGATCCTACGTGCTGGATCTCGGTGCGCTTGAGCTTGCTCGCAAGCTCGTCGGTGGACGACATGTCAGCCTCCGTTCGGACCTTCGCCGGTGCCGAGTGCCGCGCGCAGGTGCGCGGTCGCTTGCGCGATCGCCGCCCGGGTGGCACGCGACTCGCTCATCGCGTTCAGCAGCATGAAGTCGTGTACGACGCCGTCGTAGCGCACGGTCGTGACCGGCACACCTGCGGAGCGCAGTTTTGCGGCGTACGCCTCGCCCTCGTCGCGCAACGGGTCGACCTCGTCGACCAGCAGCAGCGTCGGGGGCAAGCCCTGAAGTTGCTCGGTCGTCGCCCGGTTCGGAGAGGCGTAGATCTCCGCGCGCTCGGCTGGGTCGGTGGTGTACGCATCCCAGAACCACTCCATCGCCTTACGCGTGAGGTAGTACCCCTCCGCGAACTCGTCGTACGAGTTGGTGTCCATCGCCGCGTCGGTGACCGGGTAGTACATCGATGTCTGCACGAACGTCACGTCAGCTCGGTCCTTTGCCATCAACGTGAGCGCCGCGGCCATGTCGCCGCCGACGGACTCTCCGGCGACCGCCATGCGGCTGGCGTCCAAGCCTTTCGCGGCGCCTTCGCGGATCGCCCACTGGGCCGTGGCGTAGCCCTGCTCGATCGCAACCGGGTAGTGGGCTTCGGGCGAGTTTGGGTACTCGACGAACAGCAGCGCCGCACGTGCGCCGACGGCGAGCTCGCGGACGAGCCGGTCGTGCGTGCCTGCGTTGCCCAGGATCCAGCCTCCGCCGTGCATGTAGACGATGACCGGCAACGGCCCGGAGTTCCCAACCGCTTTGACGATGCGGACTCGGGCGTCGCCGACCGCAGCCGGAACGGTGATCCACTCCTCCTCGACTGGCAGCTTCTCGATCGGCGCGGCCTGCAGGTCGTCGAGGACTTTGCGGGCGGCGGCGGGCTCGAGCTCGTAGAGGAACGGTGGCTGTGATGTTGCGTCGACGATCGCCTGGGCGGATGGCTCGAGGACGATCCGGGATTGAACGGCCATTGTTGAGCTCCTTGCTGGCTGGGTGTAGGGGCGGGGTGTCAGGCGACGGCGGTGGCCGGCGCCGGCTGGCGCAGGAACGCGAGCAGCTCGTGGTTGACCTCGGCGGCGTGGGTCGCGCACATCACGTGAGGTCCGCCTTCGATCTCGACATAACGGGCGTCGGGCAGCGCCGCGTGTAGGCGCCTTCCTTGGCCGTCGATCGGCAGGATCCGGTCGGCGGTGCCGTGCAGGATCAGCGTCGGGACATCGATTCGTTTGATGTCGTCGCTGAAGTCCGCCAGCCAGCCTGGTGGGCACGCCCAGGTCGCCACCGGCGATGCGTCGGCGGCGGCGTTCCACGTGGTGCGCACGGTTTCCTCGCTGATGCGCTGCCCGAGGTAGTCGTCGAGGTTGAACAAGTCGCCGAGGAGACCGGTCAGCCATTTGAACCGGTCCTCGAGGATCGCCTGCTGGACGGAGGCAACCGTCGCCTGGTCGGCCCCGCTGGGGTTCTTGGCGGACTTGGCGAACGAGGGTGCGAGGCTCTCGATGAAGACGCAGGCCTTCAGGCGCTCGGTCCCGTGCACACCGATGTAGCGAGCGAGTTCCCCGGTGCCAAGCGAGAACCCGATAAGCGTGGCCGCGCGCAGATCAAGGCGAGTCAGCAGTTGGTCGAGGTCTGCGGCGAGCGTGTCGAAGTCGTAGCCGTCGGTTGGGCGGTCTGATCGCCCGAAGCCGCGACGGTCGTAGAGGATCACGCGATGCCCGGCGTCGAGCAGCGGAGGCAGTTGCGGTTCCCAGGACCGGCTGTCCAGCGGCCAGCCGGCAAGCAACACGACCGGCGGCCCGCTTCCGTGGTCCTCGTAGTACAGGTCGATCGACGTGGAGTTCTCCCGACCGACGGTAACGATGCCCATACGTGCTCCTTGCGGTTGGCCCCAGCAGGCGAGGCGAAGGCATTGACGGCCGTCCACGATCGCAGCGTGCTACATCCTCGTCGTCGCCTGAGCGTGGGATCTTCAGCCCGCCGACCATGCGATCTTCGCCCGCTTTCACATCCGCCCGGAGATCAGGCGATCTGGCTCGCCTCTCGATCCTCGGCGACCACGATCCGCGCCAATTCGACACGAGAGTTGATGTCGAGCTTGGCGAACGCATGACGCAGATGCGAGCTCACCGTGTGTGGAGAGAGGAACAGTCGATCGGCGGCGTCGCGATTTGTCCTGCCGTCGGCAACCAGACGGACGACCCGCAGCTCCGAGTCGGTCAGGCTCTGCCAACCACTGGACGGCCGGCGGCGAGAGGGGGCCGGACGCCGGACGCCGTGCTCGCGCAACCGGCGGGTCACCCGTCGCGCGTCCGCGCCGGCTTCGCAGTCAAGGTAGGCGTCGAACGCCGCGGTGAGCTGAGTGATCGCATCGCCCTGGCAGCCCTCGCGCCCGAGCGCCAGGCCGGCGTCCTCGCAGGCAGCCGCGTGCAGCAGGGGACGCTGACTCGACCGCAGCTGACGCGCAACGTCCACGAGCCCTGCGCTGTCGCCTTCAGCAAGGCTACGAGTGTGCGCGGCGACCGCGGAGACCAGCGGCGCGCCGTCGTTCTGCCGGGCGAACGACTCGGCGGCGTCGACCGCGCGAGCGGCGAGCGTCCGGTCCCTCGCCGCGAGCGCGATCCGCACAACCGCCGGCGGGTGCGCCGCGTCACCCGGCAGGAACGGCGATGCGTACGGGGGATAGTCGCCCCGCAAACGCCTCGCCGCATCGCCCGGATCGTCTCGCATGACCGCGGCAAGCGCGAGGATCCATTCGCCGTAGCGCTTGACCAGCGGGGTGCTGTCCGCCGGGATCCGCCGGGCCACGTCCACCACAGCTCTCAACAGCTTCCGATCGCCGGTTCGCGTTGCCACCTCGGCGAGCGCCACAACGCCCGCGATCGCGGTGAAATTGGCTGCGGCGGCCTCCGTCAAGATCGTCTGGTAGGACTCCGCCTCGGCGCGCGCGTCCGCCAGCCGGCCTGCCGCTAGCCGCAACAGGCTCCCGTACTGCGCCCAGCTCTCCAACAGATAGGCGTTGCGATCACGTCGACCGCGTGCCACGCCGTCGTCCAGCAGCCGCAGTGCATCGTCGAGACGCCCTAGGTGAACGAGCGCGTTGGCGTAGTGGAAACCAACGAGATGGACGTACGACTCCCGTCCCGATAGCCCCTCCAACGACGGCAGCGCTTCGATCCGGCGGGCCGCGCTGCCGAACGCACCGCCAGTCCCATCCACGCACGCGAGCCCGACGGTAGCGATCACCCGCGCCTCCAAATCGCCCACGCCAATCGCCTCCTGCAAAGCGATCTCGCCGACGGACGCCGCTTCGTCGCTCTGAGCGGTGACCGACAGGTTGTAGGTAAGCCAGCCAAGGTGACGTGCATGCACCGCGGGCGTCAGCCCTCCCAGCTTCAGCGCACGCCGGTTGTCCTCGGTCCGCGCCATCAGCGACCGCCTCAGCTCGCCCGACAACGCGAGGCGCACCTCGGCCTCCTGGGCGGCCGGGAGGGTGCCCGCGAGTTCGCGAGCACCGAGTGCGTTCGCGGCGTCCGATCGCAGCGCCGCACTCAGAAGAACCACCGTCTGAGCGATCAGCGGGCCACGACCCTCATCGCCACGCGGCATCAGCTCGAGCGCGCGAACGCTCAAATCCGCGGCCGCATCCGCGTCTGACGCGGCGACACTACGCGCAGCCTCGCTCAGTTTCTCGATCGCCTCACGGTCGCCCGGCTCCGCGCCGTCCGCCAACTGCTCGGCAACCTCGACCGCCGCCGCGCCGCTCTCCAGCAGCACGGTCGCCGCCTCGCGCTGCAACGCCCGCCGCAGCGAACCGGGCAACGTCTCCCGGACGGCCTGGCGCAACAGACTGTGACGAAAGCTGAGCCGATCACCGGCCTCAATCAGGAAGTCCCTCCGCATCGCCTCATCGACAGCGGCGACGATCGCCGACGGCCGACGCTGCAGCATCGCCGCGAGCTGCCCGGCCGAGAAACGCGGACCCAACACGGACGCGACGCGGATCGCTTGCGCCGCGTCACCCGACAGACGATCAAGCCGGTCGCGCATCGAGTCGGTCAACCGACGCGGCAAGGCCTGTCCCACAACCTCCGCACGCCCATCCTCGACCTGCAGCCGACCTTCCTCCTTCAAACCCTCGAGCAACTCGACCAACAAGAACGGGACGCCCGCGGCGCCCGACGCCACCGCCAACAAACCAGCCGCAGGCTCGGCGCCCACGACATCCGCAACCACGGCCGCCACCGCCCGCTCGGACAGCGGCGGAATCTGCAGACGACGGGCACCGCCCCGCTCGATCCGGGCCATCGCCTCGCGGACCCGGGCTCTACCTTCGTCGTCGCGCCTTGCGAGTATCCAAAGGATCGGGGACCCCACTAACCGCGCAGGCAACGCAGCAAGCGCCCCCAGCGTGCCGCTGTCGGCCCAATGTACGTCATCGAGAACCAACACGAGCGGCCGGTCGAGCGCGGCGGCTTCAAGCGCGCCCTGGAGCTCATGAAGCATCCAATACGGCTGCTCGCTCAGCAGCCGCGCGGACTCGAGCTCCCCGATCGGAGGATCGCTTCCCAGCGTCGCGTCAAGCAGCGGCGCGAACGGCACGGCCTCGCGGCTCTCCGACGCCTCACCGAACAACGCACGCACCCCCATCCGGCCCGCAATGACCCGCGCCTCCGCCAGCAGACTGCTCTTGCCGATCCCCGCCGGACCTTCGACAAGCAGCATCCCCCCCTCTCCACGCTCCACGCCAGACAAACACTCGCCGAGCACCGCCAGCTCGCTGTCCCTGCCACGCAAGAGCCCTCCTGGCGCACGCCGAGCCGACGACTCCGTCATCTGCTCACCCAGGTCCAAGGCACCAGTATCCCTGGCGATCATGCCCGGATCGTAATCGCAGCACGGAGGAATGTCGGCCCAATCCCCGAGGACCCGAACGCGAAGGAAGGATAAGGCCCTCGTCTTGACTTTCCTGGCCGGAAAGTCTACATTCACTTTCCCACCAGGAAAGAAGCTTCCATGGAACCACAGCTAACCCCTGAACAAGCGCGCTCCGCGCTCGACACTGTCGACCGCGGCCGCATGCGCGTGATCAACGAGATCGACCTCCCACGCTGGTACTGGTGGGGCGTCGCCCTCGGTTGGATCGGCCTGGGCTACGTCACCGACCTCAAGCATCCCTGGATCACCGCGGTCGCCACGCTGGCCTTCGGCGCCGTGCACTCCGCCGTCGCGCCGCGGGTCGTAAGCGGTCGGCACCGTACGCCCCAGCTGAGCGTCAGCGCCGAGCTCGCTGGCTATCGGACTGCCGCGCTGGTGCTCGGATGCTTGCTCGGGTTGGCCGGCGTCACCGTCGCGGGCGCGCTGGCGGCATCGGCAGATGGCGCCGGCCATCCGGTCACGATCGCGAGCGCGTTCGTCGCTGTGATTATCGTGCTGGGGGGCCCCGAGCTGTTGGCCTCAGTCCGGCGCAGAGCCGCGCGCGGCACCGCGCAATGACCGCCCCCCGGTTTGATGAGCTGATCCATCCCGGGACGCGCCTGTCGATCGTCTCGCTGCTCGCGGCGGCTGACTGGGCCGAGTTCGCGTTCCTGCGCGACCGGCTCAACCTCTCAGATTCGGCGCTCTCAAAGCAGCTCTCAACCCTCGAGGAGGCCGGATACCTCCACGTCGAGCGCCCGCTCAGGGACCGTCGCCGCCGCGTCCGGGCGCGACTCACCCCGGCTGGCAGGACGGCGTTCCAAGGACACGTCGCGGCGCTCCGGCAAATGGTCGACACGGCCGATCCCGAGTTCGACCTCCTATAACCGCGCCAGACCGATTGCGGGCCTCTCTCGGCGCGCTTGGTCAGCCTCGGATCCTGAAGATGATGATCGCGACCAGGTACGTGAAACCGAAGACGGCGCCGAGCCACGTGTAAGGAGAGCCGCTGTGTCCGCGTGCGGCTTCGATCACGAAAGCGATGATGATTGCGATCATCACCGCCAGGCCGGCGAGCGCGGTCGCGTGGATGTCGATCTGCCGGAAGCGCTCGTCGCGTCCGTCACCACGCAGTCCGCGGATCGTCTCGCTACGCCCGCCGAGCAGGAGCAAGGCTCCGAACGCGGTCATGATCGCCAACGACACGAGCCCGCTGCCCGGATCTCCGCCGATCCACTGCGCCCCGAAGACGACTGTCCCGAGCGCGAGCGCGAACAGCGGCACAAACCACTTCGATCTAGTCACCCGCATCGAACATCGCCTCCACGGTGGTCTGGAAGAATCGCGCCAGCGCCAATGCGAGGGGTAGCGACGGGGTGTAGCGCTCCTGCTCGATCGAGTTGATCGTCTGCCGCGAGACACCCAGGGCCGAACCGAGTTGTCCTTGCGATAGACCTCGCTGGGTCCGCATCTCCCGCACCGTATTTCGCATCCGTCGCGCGCGGTGGCTAAGAGCGTGATCGCCCATGCAAGCGACGCCGACATAGGCCAGCCGTAGGCGTCCTTGCGAGCGAGGCGACGAGCGCGGCAGGGATCCAGCCGACCGTCCAAATCGGCTGGAGGCTGTGCTCGCTGACCGATTGCGCGACCGCGGCCGCTGCCACGAGAACGGCCACGGCGAGCGCCAAAACCAAGATCCACGCGGGCGTTTTCCGCATCGCCACCACTCAACTCTCCTCATGTAACGCTTGCTTGACGATGGAAAGGTAGCTTGACAAGGGCCCCGCTGTCAAGGACACTTTACAACTGCGTCGTTCACACCATTTGCTCGCACGAGGCAGCGATGGGCCCCGACCCGCGACACACCGCCGGACGGCGTCGTGGTCCTCCCCGGCGGCGTGCATCACTGCGATGATCTCCTCGACCGTGGGCGGGTCAGCTGGATATCGCTGCTCCTTGTTGCGCGGCGGACGACCTTGATGAAAGATGGGCAGCGTCGCCGGTGACCGGCGCCGACCGCAGGCGTCCAACAGCACGGTGGATGGCATGCGTCCTCCCTCGGACGATCATTGACGCTGCGATCCTTCCGCCCCCCGGGGCACGCCGGGCATTCGTTGCCTGGTCTGTGTGTGCGCGACCGCTCTTCGCGCGTAGCACTCACCAGCGTCGTCCGCGTGTCAGCCGGGCGTGAGAGAGGTCTCTGCTTACGCAAACCGGTACTCGGCGGTGGGGTCGGAACTCATCGCGGGCCCCGGTCAAGAGATGTTGACGCGTCCTCGACAGGGAGAGGTTGCCGTAGCAGTGGCCGCATAAGCGACGGATAGGCAGGTTGCGGGGCGGGCGTCGGCGCAACGTTCGGGCGCCAGCGCGCACTCGCATGACGCTCACGGTCTCGGGTCGTTTCATGTGGTCGGACGGCGTGTGAGCCAGTAGATCGCGCCGATCGCGGCGGACGACCAGACCACGAACACGGAGCTGCGTGCCGAGGCCCGCGATGCCAAGCCACGGGTCGGTGATGGCGGGGAATGGGGACGGCAACGCGTTCGGGGTCGTCGGATGGCTGGTGGTGGCGGCGGCGCTCCGATCACAAGCCGGTCGTAGATGCTGGCGCTCTCGCTGCGAAACGGTGCGAGCGGCGGTCGACGGTCGAGTGGCGCACCGGCTACCGGCAGCAGCGTCAGCTCGCTATCAGCGTCTCTTCCTAGACGATGTTGTCGCGGGCGCGTAACGTGGACGCGCGACCGACCCTCGTGGTAGCCGGCGCTCAGCGTTGGGGCACGGTGCGCGGGAGCCCGAAGTGGGGGAACACGCTGCTGTCGACGAAGAAGGTGATCTCGGCGACGTTGCTTCCCGCGAGCGTGAGCACGAGCAGCCCATGGGCGCGCGCGATCCCGGAGTGCGGGCTGGGCATGTAGCAGCCGAATGCGGGTTGACCGTTGGCCCGGGTCGGCACGAGCCGCAGCGGCGTCTGATGCAGCGCGCCGCGCACCCGTAGGAAGTTTCCGATCGCCGCACCGCCCTGGTATTGGTAGGGGTAGGGCGGCATCGTCAGCCAGGCATCGTCGGTCAGCAACGCGACGACAGTGTCGATGTCGCCGTCCTCGATCGCGTTCGCGAACTGCCCCACCACCTCGCGCTCGCGACGGGAGTTAGGCAGCGGCGCGCGGTCGCGCGTGGCGGCGGGCAGGCGGCTCTCGAGCGCGGCACGGGCGCGGCGCAGCAGGCTGTTCACGGCGGCTTCGCCGGTGTCGAGGATCGCGGCCACCTCTGCGGCGCGGAAGCCGAGGACATCACGTAGGACGAGAACCGCCCGCTGCTGCGGTGAGAGATATTGCAGGCCGGTCACGAACGCGAGGGCTGTCGCTTCGCTGTGCTCGTAGCGGGCCTCAGGCCCGGGGGCGTCGTCGGCGATTCCCTCGATCAGCGCGTCGGGGTAGGGCTCAAGCCAGATCGACTCGGTGATGCGGCTGGGTGTGGGCGGGTCGTTCAACGGTTGGAGGCGCTGTGGCCGGCGCGCGTTCGCGCGCAGCGCGTCCAGCGATCGGTTGGTGGCAATTCTGTACAGCCAGGTCCGGATCGAGGCCCGCTCGGTGAACTGGTCCAGTCCGCGCCAAGCGGCCAGCAGTGTCTCCTGGACCAGGTCCTCTGCGTCCTGGGTCGAGCCGACGATTCTGTAGCAGTGCAGTTGGAGCTCATGCCGGTGGGGGTCGGTGAGTTCACGAAACGCGTTCTCGTCCCCGGCACGGGCCAGCGTCAGCGTGCGTTGGGTCATGTCCGCATCCTCACATTGAACCTCTAGTTGGCCATCGCTTTATAGACGTCGCGGGCGGCGGAAATTCGTCGCTGAATTTCGCGAGATCCCGACGCCTACAGAGGTGATGACTACAACCAGCAACACCGCAGAGGAGGCCGTGATGACAATCGCAGACAAACCAGTTCTGCTGACCCCAAACATCAAGCGCTGGCGCGCGTTCGCGCTATTAGCGGTGGCCTTCTTCATGGTGGTCATCGATCTGACGATCGTCAACACGTCGTTGCCGACGATCGGCCGGGATCTGCGCTTCAGCGACACCAGCCTGCAATGGGTGGTGACCGCCTACTCGCTCACGTTCGGCGGCTTTCTGCTGCTCGGCGGGCGTGCCGCAGATCTGCTTGGCCGCCGCCGAGTCTTGATGCTCGGTCTGTCCGTGTTCACCGCGGCTTCGCTGGCGTGCGGGCTCGCGACCGGCGAGGCGTTCCTCATCGGAAGCCGGGCGGTTCAGGGCCTGGGCGCGGCGGTCATGCTGCCTGCCGCCCTGTCGATCGTGATGAACATGTTCCAAGAGGGCGCCGAGCGCAACAAGGCGCTCGGGATCTGGGGCGCGCTCGGTGCCACCGGCGCGACCGTGGGGCTGATCACGGGCGGGGTTCTCACCCGGTACGCCGGATGGCAGTACATCTTCTATCTAAACGTCCCGATCGGGGCGGCCGCGCTGGCGCTCGCCCCGCGGATCGTCCCCGATAGCCGGCTCGCCACGACGCGCCGGCGGTTCGACATGCTCGGCGCGAGCTCTGGCACAGGCGCGCTGGTGCTGCTCGTGTACGCGATCTCCCAGGCACCGCAGTACGGCTGGGGCGCCACGAGAACGATCGCGCTGCTCGCGGCGTCCGCGGCTCTGCTCGTTGCCTTCCTGGTGATCGAGAACCGGGTCGAGTCGCCGCTCTTGCCGCTCTCGATCTTCCGGCTGCGCACCCTCGCCGGCGCGAACCTGGCCGGGCTGCTGTTGGGTGGCAGCTTCTTCGGGTTGTTCTTCGTCGGCACTCTGTACATGCAGCAGGTGCTTCACTACAGCGCGCTTCAGAGCGGGGTAGCGTGGCTGGCCACGTCGTTGACGTCGATCGCGCTCGCCGGTCTCTCGCAGCTGCTGGTGACCCGCGTGGGAGCTAAGGTCGTAATGGCGATCGGGATGACGCTGATCGGCGCGGGCGTGATCTGGGCAACCCAGGTGCCCGTCCACGGGCACTACCTGGCGAACCTCGGGGGGCCGATGGTGGTCGCCGGCGCCGGGACCGCCTTCGCGTTCATCCCGGTCTCGATCGCTGCGCTCGCGGGCGTTCAGGAGCACCAGGCCGGGCTCGCGTCCGGGCTTTTGAACACCTCCCAGCAGCTCGGCGGAGCGATCGGGATCGCGATTGCCTCAGGCGTCGCAGCGAGCCACACCAAGACGCTCCTCCGGGCCGGCAACGCCGCACCCACGGCGCTCACCGGCGGCTTCCAGGCCGCGTTCTGGGTGCTCGGCGGGGTCGCGCTGCTCGCGCTGCCCGCGATCTTCGTGCTCATCCGCCGCGACGAGCTCACAGACGCCGCGGCCAAGACCGCGGTCGGCGAGCCCCATCCAGCACTCGCTGGCGCCGACTGACCCGTCAACACCAATCCAGATCCCAGACCCGCGAGGGGAGACCCGATCACGTCGACCCACACGCCAAACACCCACCGAGGCCCGGCACCCATCCGCTGCTGCGTTGAGCCCGGCGAGGTGTGAAGCGGAAGTCGGCGGCTCGGTGCCGTTCCGCCGACAAAGGGCACTCTGTCTGAGCAGGAGCAGGGCCTTCCAACTATCCGCTTCCCGGCGCCAGAGCGTGAGTCGCCTGGTCAGTCGACCGGCTTGATCGACCGGCAGGTGATTGCGAAGGCGCCATCCCCAAGTTCGCGGCAGCGCACGTCGCTTACGATCCGATCGTCGTCGCTGGGCACTGGCCGTCGCCGCGTGAGCCGATCGAGGACGTCGTCGCGCAGGTACACCTGGCGGGAGGCTCCGACCTCCCAGAGATCATCGGCCGTCTGCGCCGCGGAGCCCTCGTCACCTGTTCCGAGCTCGGGCTTGTGGAAGATCGGCTCCCGAGCGAACAGCTCCGCTTGGACATCAAGCAAATCCATTCGTTGCTCTCCGCTCCAGTCTCATCAGATCTTGCTCCTTGCGACGGCGGCTAGGCGATGTCGATCGTGTCCAGCTTCTGTCGGTCGATGATTAGGTCCAGGGCGACGATCCGCCCGTTCGCGACTGTGCAGCCAGCTACGGCGATCGGTGCGTCCGCGGGGCCGACCAGCACTCCGATCGCGCCGTTGACGAGTGCCGGTCGTCCCTGGGGCGCGAACGGCCGGCCGCGGGCCATGACCGCATTCGCGACTTCTTCGGCGCCGACGATCGGTGGACGCGCGAAGGGATGCTCGCGGCCGGTGTCGATCCTGAACACGACCTCGGGGTCGAGTACCTCGAGCAGCGCCTGGAAATCACCTGCGCGCGAGGCGGCAAGGAACGCGCTGACGACCCGGCGCTGCCCGGTGAGGTCGGCGTCAGGCGTCGGTGCCGCGCCGCGCACGCGGCGGCGGGCTCGGCTGGCGAGCTGCCGCGCGGCGGCCGGGCTGCGATCGATGATCGGGGCGATCTCCTCGAACGACACGCCGAACATGTCGTGCAGCACGAACGCCAGCCGTTCGGTCGGTGTCAGCAGCTCGAGCACGACGAGTAACGCGAGCCCGACAGTGTCTGCGAGCTCGGCCTGGTGGGCCGGGTTGGTCGCGTCGTCGTCGCTGACGACCGGCTCGGGGATCCAGGTGCCGACGTACTCCCCGTTGCGCGTCCGTCGCGCCCTGAGCATGTCGATGCAGATCCGCCCGACGACCGTCGTGAGCCAGCCACCGACATTCGTGACCTCTGCCGTGTCAGAGCGGCTCAGTCGAAGCCACGCTTCTTGGACCGCGTCCTCGGCCTCTCCGACCGAGCCGAGCATCCGGTACGCGATGGCCTGCAGGTGCGGGCGCTGCTCCTCGAAGGGGAGCGCGTAGAGGTCTGAGTCGGTCAACGCATCGGTCTCCTGAGTTATTGACGGATGAGCCGCCGCGAATGTGACGCGGTCACATCTGCGGTGCGCGATCCGTCAAACCAGGGCGAAGAACCAAAGCATCGAGGTGAAAGCTGATGAACGCAACTTCCAGTTCTATGACAATCGACGTCCAGGCGCTGAAGAAGACCTACCCGGGCGGCGTTGAGGCCGTCAGGGGCGTCGATTTCGACGTTGGGCACGGCGAAGTGTTCGGGCTGCTGGGCCCAAACGGCGCGGGCAAATCGACGACGATCGGGATGCTGACGACGACGATCGTGCCGACGAGCGGAACCGCACGCCTCGCCGGCTTCGACGTCGCGCGGGACCCGATCGCCGCGCGAGGTGTTGCGAGCGTCGTGTTCCAGGAGGCGGTCGTGGACGCGGGCCGCAGCGGCCGCGCGAACCTCGAGCTGCACGCCCGGCTTTGGGGGGTCGGGACGGAGGAGGCCGACAATCGGATCGCGGAGCTCGTGCGGGCGCTTGGGCTCGAGAAGCTGATCGACCGTCAGGTCGGCAGCTACAGCGGCGGTCAGCGCCGCCGACTCGAGATTGCGCGTGCGCTCGTATCACGGCCGCAGGTGCTGTTCCTGGACGAGCCGACGGTCGGGCTCGACGCTCGCATCCGCCACGAGCTGCTCGATCTGATCAAGAGCCTCCGCGACCGTTTTGAGATGACGGTCCTGCTCTCGACGCATTACCTCGAGGAGGCCCGTCGGCTCTGCGAGCGGGTCGCGATCATGCACGAGGGTCGCATCGCCGGGCTTGATACACCCGACCGGCTTCTGAGCGCGCTCGGCGAGGAGATCCTCGAGCTTCGCGTCGACGGGGACGGCGTCGCGGCGCTGGCGGCACTACGAGCCCGCGGGATCGCGAACGGCGACGCGTTCGCGATCGGCTCGACGCTCACCCTTCCACTGCACGGACAACCCGCTGAGGACGCGATCGCGTCACTGCGCGCCGTCGACCTAACGACCTCGGGGATCACCACACGCGCCCCGACGCTCGACGACGTCTACCTGCGCCTCACCGGCGACCAGCTGCCCGAAGCAGCCTGATTCCACAACCACTTCACAGGAGACAACAATGGCCGTAACCGAAGCATCCTCAATCGTCCTTGCGCGCCCGCGGCGAGCGCGCCGGGTCAGCGTCCTAAGTACGCTGGCGCGCCGCCGCGCCGCGCTGACGGCGGGCAACCCCCGCCAGATCCTCGTCCCGCTACTCGGTCCTGCGCTGATTGCGCTGATCGTCGCGCCAGCGCTGAAGGTCGCGACGGGCGGCTTTCACTCGGCGATCGACTACGAGTCGTTCGCCGGCGTCGGCGCCGTCGGGCTCGTGATCCCGCTGAGCTGCATCTTCGCCGGGTTGAGCGTGATCGTCGACCGCCAGGCCGGCGCGCAACGGGAACTGCTCGCTGCGCCGATTCCTCGCGCTTACCTCGTGCTCGGCAACCTGATCGTCGCCGTCGTGCTGTCAGCACTTCAGGCGATCGTGCTCGTCGGGCTGACCGCCCTGCGCGGCGGAACGTTCCACATCACCTCCACCGGCATCGACTGGGCGCTCGCCGCCGGGTTGTTGTTCACCGTCTTCATGTACGGGGTCGCGGAGACGCTCGCCGCCCGGATCGGCAAGGCGGAGGAGTACGTCGGCGCGGTCCCTGCCATCGCGATCCTTCCGTTCTTCTTCGCCGGAGCTCTCTACCCGATCAGTGTGATGCCGGGCGCACTGGCCACGATCGCGAAGTTCCTCCCCCTCACACACGCACTGGCGCTGCTGCGCTACGGGCTCATCGACCCGCACGGCCAAGGGCTGCACGCGATCTGGGGCGCCGGCAACACCACCGCCGAGGCCTTCGCGAGCCTAGCGGTCGTCGCTCTGTACGCGGCCGCGCTGACAGCAATCTCGATCCGCGCCTTCACGCGCGCAGCGGTGAAGTGATGAGCGGACTCGCTCATTCGTGCAGCCGAGTTCCTCGACCGGTTCGCGCTCAGGAGTGTCACGCTCGTGGGCAACGACACAGGCGGACTTCGTCCGACTGCTCGGCGGCGCCCGTTCACCACGGATCGCCCAGATCGCGCTCGTGTCACGTGACGCGTTCGAGAACCCCCCTCCCGGCCTGACCGTCCAGACGCTTGTGTTAGCCGGCAAGCTCTCGCCCTGTCTGTTCGAATTGTTCATGCAGCAGTTGCGGCTCAGGCCGCTCAGGCGCCTGCCACTCGCGTTCGGCTGGCTGACCGTGCGCGGGGACTCGGTGACCAGGCGATGGCTCACCCCCGTACTGACACAGCGCCGCGATCCGGCGCGACATGGCGCGGGTCCTGCGCGGTATCGCCGCTGAGCCACGACTGCTGCTCGACACGCCGCGGCCCTGCGCGGCTTTGAGCGCCCTGCCGTCGTGGCATGGGCCAGCACAGACCGCGTGATGTCACCCGAGCACGGCCACCGACACGCCAGGCTTCTCCTCCAAGGGCAGCTTGTAGAGATTCCTGACAGCTACACGCTCATCCCGCTCGACCAACCCCGCCAAACTCGCCAACGCCCTGCACGAATTCCATGCGCCGCTCGTCCCAGACGGGGGTACCCGCAGCGCAAGTGCGAGAATCAGCGACGCGTAACCCCGACCTCGTCACCGCGATCAGCCCATCAGAACGCACGTGACGCCGTGGCGGTGTGACCGTGACCCGGCAGAGGCTGTGGTTGAATCGCGGGCGCATCGCGTGCGGCCGGGGACAGCCCGATCGTGTGGAGGTGCGCGATAGGGAGGGCTATGTGCCCGTTCATTTCAACCACTTGGCTGTTGCCGCCAAGGACAAGCAGCGGTCCGCGACGTTTCTGAAAGGTCTGCTCGGACTTGAGGATCCAGCAAGCTGGGGGCCGTTCCTCAGTCTCACCCTCGACGACGGGATCCGACTCGACTACGCCGAACTAGGCGTTGACTTCCCGGGACAGCACTACGCGCTGCTCGTTTCCGACGACGTGTTCGACCTCGCGGTCGAGCGCATCAAGACCGACGGCGTTCCGTTCTGGGCCGGCCCCGGTCACACGCCAGGCGAGATCAACACCAACCACGGTGGCCGGGGCATCTATTTCGACGACCCGTCTGGACACCACTTCGAGCTGATCACCCAGCCATACCGCGCCGATCAATGAGCACCAGCGGTCCGCTGGCAACAATGCCGCCGGACCGCGACGCTCCCCCGCCAACGAATCGTTAGTCGAGACGGCCCGTGCCCGTGACCTTGTGAGCGTCAACACGACGGATCGTCACCAAACTTCTACGACGATCCGGGCAACCCCGCTGCCCGGGCCCGGTAGTGCAAAGGCACACGACGGATCGTCCCTGCTGGAGACCCGCAGTTCCGCCGGCACACACATCGGCACGACGACATGCCCAGACTCTCGGATTGCCCGGATAGGCGGGTCCATGCCGCGTTGTAACGTCCCGTCCACGCCTATGCAGCGACGGTCAGTCCCGCGGGGGCCGGGGCGTGAGTGGAACGATCCCCTATCGCGTGGGTCCGCGCGTCACTGACCCCGCCTCAGATTGACCCGGTGGCTCGTCGAGCGGGCGATCGCTTCCATCGGGGACCAACTCGGGCCGCGGCAAGTCCTTCGACAGAAGAGCAATCGCGCGACCGCCGCCGGCCTGGCGATCGGGTTGCCACGTAAGCACGCGCCGCGTGAACCTGATCGAGCGGAGCGAGATCGATGCCAGAGCCGACGGAGCCGGCGGTCTCGAGCGCGCGAACCCGCGGCCCTTGGGGCTGATCCGTCTTCGTTGCCCTCGTTTGGGCCGTGGAGGTTCCGCTCCCGAACCGCTCAAGCAGGGTGCGATATGGCGCTGTCCGGTTGGGCCTGATCGCCGACCCTTCCAAGCAAGGCTCGGGTGAAGCGCTCGGCGAGCTCGGTTGCGGGACGGGCGTGCAGGTACCGCTCGGTGGTGCTCATGTTCGCGTGGCCCATGGCGCTTTTGACCGAGACGAGATCAATGCCGCCGGCGACCAGGAGCGAGCCGTAGGTGTGGCGGAGGTCGTGGAAGCGCAGAGGGGGAAGCTCGGCGGCTGAGACGGTCGAGGGCGGCAGCGGCCTGGTCGGGGAGCGGGACTTCGCGGGAGCGTCCGCCCTTGGAGGGTCGGCCTCGACGTCGGCGGACAAGGTCCGGGAGACGATCAGCTTGTGGTCGAGGAAGCGGACGTCGCGCCAGCGCAGCGTCATCAGCTCGCCGCGGCGCAGGCCTGAGTAGGCGGCCACGCGGACCAACTCAGCGTCCTGTACGTCCTCCGCCGCCCGCGCCGCCAGCTCGTCGTCCCCGACGCCCTGAGCGCTCGGATCCCGGTGGCCGCCGCCCTCCATCGTGCGCCCGAGGGCCTCGACCTGCTCGACCCTGTAGTAGGGGAGAGGCAGCGGCGTCGGCTCGCGGCGGCGGTCCGCCCACGTCGCGGGGTTGTCGGTCAGACCCCACATGCCCGGCCGCATGCCGTGGTTGAAGATCGCACAGATCAGCTGGCGCGCCTTGTTGACGGTGCGAGGTGCGACGCCGGCGGCGGCGATGGTGCGGAGCAGAGCGTTGATCTCGCGCGTGGTGATCTCGCGTGCGGGCCGATCGCCAAGCGCCTTCATGATCCGGCCCTGTGTCGTTCCGCCGCCGTGGCGGTACGCGATGCCCGGCTCAGCCAGATCAGAGCGCACGGCCCGTAGCGTCGATGGCTTAGCCCCTTTTCACATCGCCAAGCCAGTCGAGGTAGTCGAGGGCGACTTCGCGGAAGGTCACCCCGCGGCGCTCGCGCTCTGATGCGTCCTGCTCGATGAGCGTCATCTCGGCGTCATGCGAGCGCACCAGGGCCAGCATGCGAGCGTGCGCCTAGCCCTCGGTCAGGTGGTCCTCGGGCACGCGGCCGCGGGGTCTTCGCCAGCCGCCCTCACCGTCTGCCTCCATCCACGCCTGCCCGAGCGAACGCACCACCGGCTTACCCAGGCGGGACCATTTCGCGTACCAGAACACACCGCCGGCGCGCTGGCGGAGGTATGGGTGCGAGGTCGGATTTGGAGTGGCCATGAGTGACGGTGAGAGTCGCTGTACAGGCGGCTCCGGCGAGCGGGCAACGGTCGGTCTGGGCAACGGTGTCGGGCTACCTTCTGAGCCAGAATTCGCATGGGAACGGGGGTTTCAGGCGGGCAACTTATGTCAGGCCGGGATGCCGGGGGGGCCGAGGATCTCGAGGCCGTATTCGGCGGCCGTCTTCATCACCAGCTCCATGTCGGGCGGCGTTGCGGGACCGGGCGGGAGCTCCGGCCCGGGGGCGGGCTCGCCCAGCGCGCGGACGAAGCCCGCGAAGTCACCCGGTTCGGTGACCAGGAGGAACCGCGCCATCTCAGAGCTCACGATGAACGTGTGCGGGATGTCGCGCGGCCCGAGGACGAACGAGCCGGCCGGTGCGACATGGGTCTCGCCGTCGACCCAGATGGTGAGCTCGCCTTCGAGGACGTAGAACCATTCGTCCTCGTTGTGGTGGATGTGGAGCGGCGAGCCGCTTCCGCGTGGGGCGGTTTGCTCGGTGACTAGGGCGGCGTCGCCGGCCGCCTTGATCGTCGTCAGCCCGCCGAAGAACCAGAGGTGCTCGCCGGTGCCGGGCTGATGTGCGATGGGGGTGAGAGTTGTCATGTGCGCAGCATGTTCGGCGCAGCGCCGCGTGACCATCCCTCACGCGCGGGGATCTTTTTGCCCTCGGTGAGAGACTGGGGCGATGGCACGGTCCGTCGCGGCGCTGATTGATGAGATCGATCTCCTCGCGTCCAGGGGACTGCCGCGCAAGGAGTTCTTCGCCGAGCTCGCTCCGAGGGTCCGCACGGTCATCGACAACGACGCGAGTTGCTGGCATACGCTCGATCCGCACACGCGTCTGCTGACCAGCGACGACCCCGCGGAGCTGATCGGCCGCGGGATCTTCACCCCGGAGCAGACCCCCGGCGCCGGCGAGCTGATCATCCGCAGCGAGTACATGATCGATGACGTCAACACGTTCGCCGAGCTCGCCGCCAAGCGGGTGCCGGTCGGGATCCTCGACCACGCCACCCGTGGCAATCCCGAGAGCAGCCCGCGCTATCGCGATCTGCTGCTGCCGTCGGACATCCCGCACGAGCTCCGTGCTGCATTCGTCATTCGCGGGCGGGTCTGGGGCGCGGTTCATGTCGCCCGGCGCGGGTCGAGCGGCCCCTTCCAGCAGAAGGACGCCGACGCGCTCGCCGCGATCACCGTGGCGGTCGCCCGTGGGATCCGCACGTCGCTGCGCTTTGACGCGGCTCGGCGCATCAATGGGCTCGAGGCGCCTGGCCTCGTCGTCCTTGGCCCCGGCGACGAGGTGGAGATGATCACGCCGCCGGCCCGCGAACTGCTCGCCTCGATCGTCCCCAGCGACATCCCCTACGCCGACGACGACATGCCCGCCGCGGTGCTCTCCCTGGCAGGGTTCGTGCGCAGCGCACCCCACGCCGCCCAGGGCGGCGCGAACGTCGTCACCGTGCCGGCCGATGACGGCTGGGTGACCCTCCACGCGTCCCGTCCGGGCTCGGCGTCCGACGGCCGCGTGGCGATCGTGATCGAGCGCGCCAGCGCGGCCCGCTCGGCGACCGTCCGCCTGGAGGCGTTCGGCGCGACCGCCCGCGAGCGTGAGGTCGCCACGCTCCTCGCACGCGGGCTGTCGCGCGTCGAGATCGCCGAGTCGCTGGTCCTCTCTCCCCACACGGTCGAGGACCACACCAAGAGCCTTTACAACAAGGTCGGCGTCGCTTCGCGCCAGGAACTCGTCGCCCGGGTATTCCTCGACGAGTACCTCCCCGAGGTAGCCCAGAGCACGCCGCTGACCTCCCGAGGACGCTTCGACCATGTCTAGCGTCCGAGTGCACATACAGCGGACGCGCTGGCACGCCTGATTTCGCAAGTCTGTTCGGCATCGCGGCACGTGGCCGTCCAGCACGCCGAGCGCACCGGTCGCTCCTGGACGGCCCGGCTTCCGTTCCTTGACTGGGTCTTGCCAGTGTGCGTCGGCGAACCTCCATCCCGCGCGGAAAGGAGCGACGCTCCGACGCACGCGGCGCACTCAGCCCAGAGTGAGCTGCGGCTGGTGGCTGGTGTATAAGGCGCCAGATGTGCCGGCGCTGCTGCAAAACCGAACCCGGCCAAGCATCACAAGCGCAAGCCACGGCTCGTGGACCCGCTGGCAACGCCGGCGATGCGCACACTCATCGGCTCGCGGACCGGCGACATCGCGGTCGGCGTGAAGAACATGCTGACCGGCCGGACCTATCTATGGAACGGCCGCTCTGAGCAGGTCACCGCGAGCATCGTCAAGGTCGACATTCTCGAAACGCTGCTCCATCAGCTCCACGGCCGGCCGATCTCGGGCGCTGACGTCCGGACCGCGGGCGGGATGATCGAGGACAGCGACAACGGCGACGCGACCGCCTTGTGGAACCAGGACGGCGGGGCGCCCGGCGTCGCGGCTTATAACCGCCTCGTCGGTATGCATCAGACGACCCCGAACGTCGATTGGGGCTTGACCACGACCAGCGTCCGCGATCAGCTCAAGCTGCTTGACGAACTGCTTGAGCCGGACGCTGTGATCGACCAGGGGGCGCGGCGCTTCACGTTGCGGCTGATGGAGAACGTCACGCCGTCGCAGGCCTGGGGCGTGAGCGGAGGCGTCCCCTCAGGCGTGCGCGTCGCGCTCAAGAACGGCTGGCTTCCGTTTGGGGGCGGCTGGCACGTCAACAGCATCGGGCGGATCCGAGGCGACGGGCGGTGGTATCTGATCGCGGTGCTGACGAGCTTTAACCCGAGCGAGGGTTACGGGGTCGCCACGATCAACGCGATCTCGTCAAGGGTCTGGCACGCGCCCGCGCCGCGCGTCGGCTGACGGACGGCGGGACGGGCCGCGGCCAGCGGATCGTCGCAGCGGGTCACGAGACCCCGCGCCCAGGCTGGCCCTGACGATCCGGATCGAAACGAAAGCGATCGCCGGCGCGGCCGGGCCGGAGACCCGCTTGTCGCCGCTAGCGGGGCGCAGCAGAACGAGTCCCCGAAGGGCACGCTGATCAACGGCTTCGACTTTGCCTTCGCGAACCCGTCTGCCGGCGAGATCGTCGCTGAGAGAGCCGCGATCGCGAACGCTCGAACTCCGGCCGACGCCGTGGCGACGCAGCTCCGGCGAGATGGTCAGCGGCGTGCAGTCGATCAGCCTCAACCCTCAGTCAAATGCCGCCGCGCCGGTCGCGGTCGCGGTTCACGATGGCACCGCCATCTCAGCACAGTGACTCCGTGGCCCGACAGCGCCTCAGCGGATCCCGCTGTCGTAGCGGACCAGAACAGTCGAGTAGCGATGGCTGTACACGGTCGCGACCTCGGGTGAGCTGCGCGGGTAAGGGTGACCGTTATGCGGCAGCACGAGATACCTGCCCGGCGCAAGTGAAATCCGGAAGCGGCCGTCCGAGGAGGACCGCACTCGCGTCACGAGCGGGACCCCGGTCTCACGACGAATAGTGAGCGTCGCCCGGTACGGTCTCTCGCAGAGCTTGCCGGGCCGCGCAACCGGGCAAGTTGGTCCGATCACCACCTCACCGGAGATCCCCGAGTCATTCTGTGGCGTGGCGGCCGCCACGGACTTGATGGGCAATCCGCGGCTGACACCGCCAGAGGCCAGTACGGCGACTGACGCCAGCGCCGCCGCAACCGTACCTCGCCATCTGCTCACGACCGATACGTCCTCACGCCGTGGACGCTGTCCTACGGCGTCGACACGTCCATCACCCGTGTGCCCCAGTCTCTGATGCCGTCCACCGTCTGGCTCGATTTCGGCGGGACGTACTCGGTTGCAAGCCAGACCGACTTCCCGCCCGGGTCCATGACGGCCCAGGAGTAGTCGCCCCAGCGCGTCGCGGTTGGGTCGTAGTTCGTGGCCCCGTTCGCGGCCACCCGCACGGGCCCGAAGGCATCGCTGCCCGGGGCGAGCGTTGTGAACGCAGCACTGGGAAACAGATCGGTGCCGGAGACAGCGCCGACCATCGCCGCCCCGCCGCCCGGCGTCACCTGAAGCGCCGGATAGATGAAGTACCGGCCCTTGACGGCCACGTACCCCTGTTGCTGGACCTTGGTCTTGCTGTCGAGCTTGCCCGCTGTCAGGTGCGGTTGGACGTCGAACCATGCCGCTCCCGCGCGCTCGGTGCTGTCGCCCGGGATCGTGAGTGCGGTAGTGAGCTCGCCCCAGATGCTCCCCTTGATGAACTGCGTCTGCTGCATCCGGTCATCGCCGCTGTCCAACAGGCTCGTCGTGCCCTTCTGCTCGGCGCCGGGCGGAACCCCGTAGGCCTCCGATGTCAGCACGAGGCTCGAGAGCGTCGGCATCCCGCCGGTGCTCACCGCGCTGGTGTTCGACATCGCCCATACGGCGAGTCGCTGATCGAACGTCCCGTTCGGATCCAGCGATCCCAGGAAGTACTCGGTGGCCGAGGCGCCGGTGGTCAGCGCCGGCTGCGGCGCCAACGGAGTGGTCCCGCCGACACTCAGGTGCGGAAAGCGCACGAAGTGCACCGACGGTGCGAGTCCAACCAGATCGCTCTTGGAGAACGCGTAGATCTCGCCGCCGTCGAACTGTGGGCCGTTGATCGAGAACTCATCATCACTGACGTAGACATTCTGTGAGTCGATCCCGATCCGGGGCTGGTCGCCGAAGCATGGGCAGCCGTTGCCGCCCGCGTCAGTGGTGTCGATCTGATAGACGATCCACGGATTCGTGGGATCGCCAGGAGTGCCGTTGACAGTCGGCCCGTTGGGACTATTGACCGCGATGTCCAAGTGCGAAGACTCCCCGAAGGTTGATCCGAAGTCGCCGCCGCTGATGAACAGAATCGTCGCGAACCACGTGTTGGTCGTGGGATCGTAGTAACAGCGCGGATCGCTCGTGAACTCCGTCAGGCCCTCATCGAATGGCCCGTTGACGTTGAACGGTCCACTGACCACCGAGCCATTCTGCTTGTAAATCGTGTACGCGGAGTTGACCATGTCCATCGCAAAGCCGTTTCCGACGCACAGGCCCTGATCGGGCGGCTCGAATTCCTGATTGAAGTTCGTCACCGCGCTGTCGCGGCTGGATGTGCCGTTGAAGTTCGCGAGCAGCGAACCGGCTCCCGAAGCCGACATGGCGGATGCCGTGGCAACAGGCGCTGCAGTGACTGCCGCGGGCGCAGCGGTCAGGGTCGCGCGGGGCAACCGGCGAGCGCCACGGGAAGCCAGAGGCGAACTGGGGGACAGCGCGCCGAGCTGGGTAGCCGCGCGCGTAGCAACGCCGGCGAACGGATTTGCGGCGATGCTCTCGCTGCTCACCGCCCCCACCGCCGCGCCCGGAAGCGCAGCGACCGCTGCCGCGACTGACAAGACAGTGAGACAACAGAGCTTCCTCAACGCCTACTCCTCTCACCTGACAGCCCCAACCAGCGTGGCCGTGATCCGCAGTTCGGAGCAACCTACCACCGCCCAAGAGCGAGCACAACGCCTTACCTGCCGCCCCGCAGCCCCCCGACATGGGAAAGCTCCCGCTGGGCGAAAACGGGTACGGGTGCCGGATGCGTGACCAAATGCCGGTGCACTGGGCACGAACTGACAGGCCCGGCCCCACGCCGCCGCCGATCGCCGCCCTCTTGGCGGCACCGCCGGGACCCCGGAGGATTGCGATCGCGCCCAGGGATCTAGGCGACGGCCTTCACCGCGCCAGCGACTTCGACGGCAAACCGCTGCTGCTCCGGTGCGCGCGATCGCCTGGGAGAACGTCTGACTCGTCTCATGACCGCCGCGCCCTCGTGGCGGGCGATAGTGCCGTCGGCGAGGGCGGCGAGTCTGACGAGCGCGACGTCGCGCACAGGCAATGGCGTGGCGATTCCCCAGCTTCCCGAAACGAGCCGGAATGGGGGCAGCGTGAGCGATGTGCCCGCGCGCCTCACGATCTGCTCCTGGAAGCGTGCGTCGCGGTAGCTGCGGTTGAGCACGTAGAACAGCCACCACCGATCGCCCTGGTAGGCGAGCACGGTTCCGACCCGTCTGCCGTTTGGTGTGCGTACCCGCGCGGACTGGAAATACTGAGCCGGACCGGGTTTCACGGAGACTGGGTTTGTAGGTCAGTCTGGATTTTCTTGTCTGAGGAAGTGAGTGTCTCAGCACCGTCGTTCGGAGACGACCCCGGAGGGGTCGTATGCCGTTCGGGCAGCGCGTCTTCGAACTCGACGGGCGGGATGTCTGCGAGCGCCTGGGGAGACCGCCCCTCGCTGCCGGGTGCAGCGCTGACGGCATCCAGGGCGCCAAGCGTCGCGGCAAGCCTTGGCGCACCACGACCCCTGACCCCGACGCGCATCGCCGGCCCGATCTGGTGCAGCGCGACTTCACCGCGACAGCGCCGAACCGGCTGTGGGTCGATCCGGCCGCAGCCCGCCATCGGCCTCGGCCTGGCGCACCGCCTTGCGCAACGTCTCGTGATGAATCCCGAGATCAGCCGCGACGTGACGCACCGGCCGCCCGGACTCGATCGCCAGCCGCACACCGCGATCGATCAACTCCTGGGGGTACTTCCGTCCTCGTGGCATCGCTGGAGGGTCTCCTGTCCCGAGGACAGATCGTCCTCGATTCAAAGTCTCCGCGAAACCCGGCCTGGCTCATCAATCCGAAGCGCCTGATGCTTGGCTCTCTCCCCGGGGCACACACGTCGAGCGTCGTCAACGGTCTGGTCATCGTCTACTCGGGTTGACTGCTTGGGGCGGCAGGTATAGGTTGTGCTGGCTGGGCGCAGCCGACCCGGGTTCCGGGGGGAGTCGGTGTAGATGGTGCAGCGGTGTGTCGTGATGGTGGGGTTCGGGCGCCGAAGGTGGAGTCCGTGGTGGCTCGTTGCCGTCGGGGTGCTAGGGGTGGCGTTCGTGGCCGCTGCGTTGTCAATCAGCGCTGCGCGGTTTAGCGCGCCGGCGGGGTCAAGTCGCTCGCCCGCGAGAGCGTCGGGTCGGCTGGAGCGATTGCCGGTGCAGGCCCAGGGTGTCATCTCGACGGCGTTGGGCGCGGGCGACGTCAGGTTTCGTGCGCAGCGAACGGCGCGTGGCTACCGCTTGGGGGGCGGCGGTGTGGTCGCGAACCTCAGTCGCCGTGGTGTCGATCTGACCGCGGGCGGCGGGTCGGTTCGGCTATCGCTGAGCGCGATTGGCCGCGGCGAGCGCGAAGACCCGATCGGCGCACCGACGCCGGTCGGACATCGCAACCGCGTTGTCTTTAGCCACGAGGGGGTGGCAGAGTGGTACGCGGCCGGGCCGCTCGGCATCGAGCAGGGCCTGACGCTGGCGCGGCGTCCAGCTGGGCGCGGCCGGGCGTTGACAATGGTTCTGGGAGTGGGGGGCGGGTTAGTTGGGCGGCCGTCGGGCTCGGGGCTCGTGTTCCTGGCCCGGTCGGGCAGGGTGGCGTTGCGCTACGGCGGTCTGGCGGCGATCGACGCCTCAGGGCGTCGACTAAAGGCGCGGTTGGTGCTCAAGCGGGGGCGGGTGCTTGTACGCGTCGTGGATCAGGGCGCGCGGTACCCGCTGAGGATCGACCCGTTCATCCAGCAGGGAGCGAAGCTGATCGGCAGCTGCAGCTTCGCGTGTACCGGCCCGAATGGGAGCGGCGAGAGCGGCGAGGGCGAGTTTGGCTTCAGCCTGGCGCTGTCGGCCGACGGCAATACCGCCCTGATCGGCGCCCCGTTGGACAACGGCCACGCCGGAGCGGCGTGGGTGTTCACGCGCTCCGGCGGGATCTGGAGCGCCCAAGCGCCCAAGCTGATCGGCGGCGGCGAAGCCGGCCAGGGTGAGTTTGGCTTCAGCGTGGCGCTGTCGGCCGACGGCAGCACCGCGCTGATCGGCGGTCTGACCGACAACGCAAATGCCGGGGCGGTATGGGCGTTCACTCGCTCCAGCGGCATCTGGAGCCCGCAAGGGCCAAAGCTGACCGCCGGCGACGAAAGCGGCGGGGGGGAGTTCGGAGAGAGCGTGGCGCTGGCGGCCGATGGGAATAGCGCGGTGATCGGCGCGGGCGCCGATGGCGCCAGCGCTGGGGCGGTGTGGATATTCACGCGCTCGAGCGCGGCCTGGAGCCAGCAAGGGTTGAAGCTGATCGGCGCCGGCGAAAGCGGGCCCGCTGCGTTCGGCCAGAGCGTGTCGCTGTCGTCTGACGGCAACACCGCACTCGTTGGCGGGAGCGGAGACAGCGGTGGTGTTGGAGGGGCATGGGTGTTGACCCGTTCGGGCGCGGCCTGGACTCAGCAAGAGCTGACCGGCGCCGGCGAAACCGGGCCGGGGGCGTTCGGCAAAAGCGTGTCACTCTCGGCCGATGGCAATACCGCGCTGATTGGCGCGTGGCAAGACAACAGCGGGGCCGGGGCGGCGTGGGTCTTCACCCGCTCGGGCGCGAGCTGGAGTCAGCAGAAGCTGATCGGCGCCGGCGAAAGCGGCAGCGGCGAACTGGGCTACAGCGTCGCGCTGTCGGCCGATGCCAACACCGCGCTGGTCGGCGCGGTCGGCGACAACGCCGGTGTTGGCGCAGCATTCGTGTTCATACGCTCCGGCGCGACCTGGAGTCAGCAGGGGACGAAACTGATTGGCGACTGCAGCGGCGTCTGCGGAGGCCCCAACGGTAGCGGCGAGGTCGGCGGCGGCGAGTTCGGCGTGGGAGTAGCGCTGTCGCGCGACGCCACGACCGCGCTGGTCGGCGCTCAAGTCGACAGCAGCTTTGTGGGGGCGGCATGGGTGTTCACGCAGCCCGCGACCTGTACCGACGTGGGGGCGAGCACACCCGCGGGCGGCGGCGCGGCATCGGTATCGCTCTCATGTTCGGGACCGCCAGGGGTATCGCTCACCTACGCGATCGTCACACCCCCGGCGCACGGCGCGCTGAGACCGATCGACCAGTCCACGGGCGCGGTGACCTATATCTCGCAGCCGGGCTACACCGGCACCGACACATTCACCTACGATGCGAGCGACACCGTCGGGGCCGCGAACCTCGCCACTGCGACGATCACGATCCCGCCATTGCCGCCGACCTGCAAGAGCGTGCGGTCAAGGACCCGCCCAGGCGGCGGCGCAGCGCGAGTCGCGCTGTCCTGCAAGGCAGCCGCGGGCGTGCCGTTCAGTTACACCGTTGTTTCGCCTCCGTCACACGGGACTCTAAGCGCGATCGATCAGCGCACTCGCTCGCTGGTGTATCTCTCACGCCTGGGATATCACGGCACCGATCACTTCAGCTATCGAGCGATCGACTCCGGCGGCGCGTCAAACACGGCCACAGCAACGATCACCGTGCCAAAGCCACTTGGGACACTCGCGTTCGCGCTTCTCGGCTGGACGTTCGATCCGCACCGAACCTACTCCAAAGTATCGTCGATGACCGGATCGGCCCTGCCCATCAGAACGAATGTCGTCATCGCCTGCAGTCGACACAGATGCCGGTTCAAACCACGCAAGACCACCGTCGAAGCCTTGGGCTGCAAGCAAAAACAAGCGCACTGCCGCCGAGTACGCGGCGTTCTGACGCGAACGCTCGACCTGACATCCCACTTTCACGGCTTGCGCCTCCCAGCCGGAGGAGAGCTCACGGTCAGCTTCGTGAAGACCGGCTTCGTCGGGAAGGTCTACATCTTCCACGTGCGCTCCGGAAAGCAACCGACGTGGCTGGCGACGTGTCTTGCCCCAGGGTCGCTCAAGCCCGGCCGAGGCTGCTGACTGTCGGAGAGCCGCCACCACGTGCAAGCGCTAGGTCCGGCCTCGCGTCCGCTCGTGCCGCGGCCCGGCGGCCGGCGCAGCCGCTGCCCGGCGTCTTAGACGGCAATGGGCGCCGAGTTTAGGATTGAGCGTGGAGTCGGGGTGGAGCGGAGGCATGCTCTTGGGGCGAATTCTGGCGGCACAACGCCGAAGTCAACCGCTCGACCTGGAGGCCCTCGCAGTGTGACGGCAGGGTCTGCGCCAACCACTGTGTCGGTTGGCGCAGTCATGCCTCTAGGTTCCGGGAGGATAGGCGAATCCTTCGACCGGCGGAGCGATCGAATTGAATCGTCGTCGGCTCAGATGCAGGATCCGGTAGAGGTCATCGCCGGGACCGATTGCCCACTCGCTAGACACGCGGCCCTCGTTCGACCAGACGCGCCGGGCGGCTAGGATCCCGTACTCGTAGACCTCGTCGACGCTGTGCTGACCAGTGCGGTCGAACTCCGTCGTTGGCCCGTGGCGAACGCCTTGCCAATACGTTACGGTCTCTGCAAGCCGGCCGTCTTCATGGAGCACGCTGACGCCCTCGATCAGACCGGCGACGTACGGTACCTCGAGATCAGCCTGGACGGCAATCCCTGTGAAGGGTCTTCCGTTCCAAATGACCAGTTGCTCATCGCCGAGTTCAAGCTGCTGGTGCGGCACGCGAGCGGGAGCGCTCACTGGAGGAACTTGACCTCGGGCGGCACGATGCCGGAGCAGTTCGTGCACATGGGCGGGACGCCTTCTGGCCGGTTTCGATAGAGCGATGCGTTGTGCATGGTGAACTCGCCCTCGGGAATCGCGGTCATGGTGCCTGCAGGATCGCGCGCCCACAGAGCCTTGTTGAGAGCTCCGATCTCAGAATGCGCCCCAGGCACGCCCGCGGTTGGCGGGGTCGTCCCTCCGGCCCCTTGGAGGTATGCCTCGTATCTGGCCTTCAGCAATGGATGCATCCGTTCGGGGATCTTGCCTTGGTTGACGGCATAGGAGATCTCACCGCTTTGCTTGTCGAGGCATCCCGAGAGCACCGGTCCGACGCCGCCCTGGACCTCCTTGGTAGAGCCCGGAATCTTGACGAGCATGTCCCGGGTGTTGCGGATGTCTTGGCGGAACGCAGCTTCCATGTTGGCTGCCTGTCCGACCGAGATCCGATTACTGCGAAGCACTACACGCCGGGTCACCCTGCTGGGCGTCACCGCTGTCTCGGGCGCCAGGCCGACCGGCATCGCCGGCATTGTCAGTATGACCATGACCGCGGTCAGGCTCAGCTGCATCAGCGCAATCGTGCTCTCGGCTCCGATCTCTTCTACCTCTTTGTGCATAGCCCAAAGGCGAGGGCAGAGCTGTTGCGTGAGTGCGTATCGGGGTTTGTAACCGGGTCTTCCGGGGTTCGTGGGCGTGCGGCCCGGGAAGACCCGACGCCCAGCACCCAGAAAGCGATTTTGGAGCGCGGCCTTCATGTCGTCGGTCGACAACTTAGCGTCCTCGAAGTCATACCAGTTCAGGTCTATCTGAGTGCCGTCCTTATAGTGGACTTGGATCCACTCGGATGGGCTGCCCCCCTCATCGATGCGATAGTTAATGTCGTACCCCACCTCTTTGAAATCGTCCACCCAGGTACCTGGCACCATGACCTTTAGTGGGTCACGTTGCGGCGCTTGGCGCAGTGCCCTGGCCTTCCGCGCCTGGGCCACGATGTTGGCCACGTTGGGAATCCCCGCTTCGGCGGCCTTCTCGTCGTAATCAAGCAGCGCGTCAAGTGTGCTCGCATCGAGGAACGTCATGATCTTTGCTTGGTCGTCCGTGTTGAGACCGTTGATGATCCAATACGCGCCTGCGGTCTCGGGAGCGTTTGTGTAGTTGACGAAGTCGCCTCGGCCGACCGCTGCACGTACCCAGTCAGCACGCGACTGCCACCACGGACCATCGGGTTTAACTTCTGTATCGCGCTGCAGTGACCGGGCACGCTGCAACTTCGGGTGAAGCAGTGTTGACTGCGCAGCCTCCGGGCTGCGACCGGGCGCAGCCCAATCCGCTGCGTCAGGACCATGCCCATCGTGCTCGCGGATCGCAGCTTTCGAGCTCTCGCCGAGCCCGGTGGATTGATGGCCATCGGCGGTGAGGCGGGCGACTGCGCGGTTGCCGATCTGGGTCTGCAGGCGCAGCAGAGCCGCCGCGCGAATCCGTGTCAGCGAGCGCTGGCCCTCGTCAATCCATGGCGTGATACGGCTCAAGCCAGTCGACCGCGGACCAACTCCTGCGACGCCCAGCAACTCGGCGGGGCCCGCGGGGCCCGGCGTAGCGAAACGGGATGCTTCCGGATCGGCCGTCTCGGCGGCCGAATCAGATTGGCCTAGCGTCCCCACGCTGGCCGGATCGTACCAGCTGACCTGGGTTTCGGCCGGGTTCAAGTAGTCCACGGTGCGGCAAACCGGCACCTGCCGACGACCCTCCCGGCCCGGCGCGCACACCGCGCTCGGCAACCCGGATTTCCTGTCCTATGGATAGCGGCCGCTAGCCATAGCGGGTTTTAGCTAGCCCTCGTCGCCGAATCTGCGTGTCGCAGATTACGGTCGGCGCGATTGCTTTTCGCGATACGCCAAAGCCGCGCCTGCGAGCGCTCTGGCGAAGAGGGGTGTCGATGTATCGCAGCGCGGCCGGTGGGCGGCAGTGCCCGGCGTGGGATTGCCTGTGCTGCTTCCAAACGAGGGTTGTTAGCTGATCTGGACGGGCGTGCCTGGTAGGTGGTTGCGGCCGACGGTGTGCACGAGCCAGTCGATGCTGTCGTTGGCGAGGCGAATGCAGCCGTGGCTGCGGGCGGATCCGAGCGGGTCTAGCAGGCTGGCCCCTCCGCGGCCGTGAATGCCGACCTCCCCGTCGCCGCCGTCGAACGCGTGCAGCACGTTGCTGTGAGCGCTGAGCGTGAGGACCCAGCTGCCCAGGAAATCGGTCGGGTGCCAGGGGATCGCCCACGCGATCGCGAACAGTCCTTCTGGGGTTGGTGTGCTGGGTTTGCCGACGACGACCGGAATGGTGCGGACGGTTGCTCCGGCGTGGAACAGGGTGAGGGTGCGGCGGGCAGTTGAGATGGCTATCCGCCACGGGGTTTGTCGCAGCAGCACGCTGGAGCCGTTGAGCCAGCCAGCGGCGCCGTTGGGCCGGGTTGGGAGCCGGACGCGTATCCAGCAGCGATTTCGCTTGACTGCCTTCTCACCGGCTGCATCAGTCGCTGAGACTGGCGCGGATTGGGGTGGGGAGGGGTTAGCGTGTGGCAAGCAGTCGTCGCGGTCATCGGACTTGTGGGATCTGCAGCAGGTGCGATCTGGGCCGCGTATGTAGGGACACGGCGACGGGTCCTGGCAGAACTGGAAGGGCGCTACGACGCCGCGCTACGCGATTTGCGGCTGGGCGTCTACCCGCAACTGTGGGCCGCCCTGCAACCGCTAGCAAAATACGCTCGTGAGCCACCGGGTCCACCAGCCGTGGAGGACGTCGGAGCCGTGTGCACCCGCCTGCGTCGCTGGTACTTCGAGGAAGGTGGTATCTACCTGTCAGCCGAAGCCCGCGAGGCCTTCTTTCAGTTGCAGGATGCGCTCACGGCGGTCAGTGCTTCCGGATCGTCGGCTCCGGCCAAGCACACCTCCGCTCGGCTAGCACCCGACACGTTCAAGGCGCTTCAGGCGATCGCCAGTTGGCTTCGAACAACGCTGACCTATGACGTCGGTACCCGGCGTCGATTCTCGCTTGCTCCCGCCTGGGCGGACCAGGATGCCGAGGCCAACCGCCTCGCAACCGTTGCCGATACCAAGGCGAAGGAGAAGTCCAAGCAGTTAGTGGAGAACCTTCAGAACGGGGAATCCGGGAGGATCGGTCCGGACTGACGCCGACCGGCACTCGCGGGAACAACCCCGGATCCTCTGCCGGATCTCGGCGTAGGCCGAAGGGCTTGCGCGAACGGGCGCCTGACCATGTGATCCTGGCGCCTCAGCAGGCGCGGGTGCGCGGCGTCCGCGATACTCCATAGAGGCTGCGACGGGTCACGAGCTTTGCTTCGGGCTCTGCGGGCGATCCTGGATAGGTTCAACAATGAGAGAGGAGAGGCGCGTGACGATCAGCCTCCCTGACGCGTTGGTGGCGTTGCTGCGCCAAGCGAGTCCGTGCTTCATCTCGACGTCGATGCCGGATGGGTCGCCTCAGCTGACCCAGACCTGGGTCGACACCGATGGCGTCCACATCTTGATCAACACCGTGGACGGGTTTCAGAAGGTCAAGAACATCCAACGGGATCCTCGAGTGGCCGTGGCCGTGTCGGACCCGACCAACCCGTCGCGGTATTTCGCGGTCCGTGGAGAGGTTCTGAGCCTCACCACCGACGGCGCCGCTGAGCACATCGAGCAGCTAGCGCAGCGCTATCTCGGGACACCGTATCCGTGGTACGGGGGGCGTGACCAGACACGCGTGCTTCTCACCATCCAGGCGCACAAGATCCACTCGATGGGCTGAAGTCGGCCGCCACGGGGCCCGCGGGCCGACAAGCCCGGGCTGGCCGAGGATTCTGATCCGGGCGGCGCGGGGGCCGCAGTAGGCTGTCGCAGCGTGGGACCGGACAATTCGCAGGTCGAGGTGGAGCGGGCGAGCGATCAGGCGGCTACACCGTCGATCCCCATGATTGCGGCCAAGGCGGCTACGCCGGCCGAGCGGGCGCTGGTGCTCCAGCGTCTTGTCGGCAACCGTTTGACGCGGGCGATCCTCGCGCGCGAGTTCCTGATCGCGCCGAAGGTCGCGGCGCCACCGCTCGTCGACCTTTCGGCTGCGGCGCTCCGGAAAGCGCAGTGGTGGAACCAGGTGCTGTTCACGGACGCGAAGGAGATCGCCACGGTGCGGGATGTGCTCGGCATTTCGCGCGAGCCGTCGGTCATCGACGACGAGCTGTCGCTCGCGGTGGCCCGCTACCAGGCCGACTATGGATTGACGGCGGACGGGATGCTCGGGGCCAAGACCGCGGGGCCGCTCGCGGCGGAGATCACGGCGGAGGCCGACGCCCTCGGCGATCCGGCCCGGGGAACGGAACTTCGCCGCGTCGCGCAGCGACTGCGCCTGCGGTCGATGTCCCTGCGCACCCACGGGAGCGTCACCAGTCAGGGATTTGTCGGACCCGACGACATGCCCTCGGGCGCGGTCACGGTCCGGATGGGCGACGTGGAGACGGGCTTTTCGCTGAAGAACGCCGTCAGCATGGAGTACGTCGGCGCGGACGCCGACTCGGTCCACTGGCTGCAGTTCATCTCGAGCGAGGAGTTCGGGACGCCGCCCGGAGCGGCGGCGCCGGTGTTTGCGACCGGGACCCTGCAGACGACCAACGGGCCGATGACGTTCTCGGACCCCTCGACCCCCCACTGGACGCTCGATTCGGTGCCCGCCGACCCCACCGACCCAGCCCCGAGCCCGTTCTACGACGTCAGCGGCGGTGCGGCGCGCGTCAAGGCCGGGGTGCAGGTTGCGATGCTCGACGAGCCGGGCGAGGACAGCAACATATCCGGAGCGCAGTCATTCGCGGCGTCGGGACCGGGCGCGGGGTCGCCGGTGGTGACAACGCGGGATACGTTCTCCGCGTACGCGGTCAAGGGCGATCGCGCGATCTACCGAGTGGACTACTTCGTGATCGAGGATGTCGACATCGCCACCGGCAAATCAAAGCCGGACCGATACTTCTTGAAGTGGGCCGGCCAGGTGAGGGGTCTGCTCGCCGAGCACGCCGCGGCGCTCAAGGCCAAGTTCCCGAGTTCGCCGATCCGGTGACGGTGGACCCGATCGGAATCTGGCGGGTCAGCCGCGACGAGCCGGTCGCCGACGATGGCGGTCGAGCGGCCGCCAACGTTCCAATCTTCGCCTTCGACGGCGCGACCGTGGCGCTCCGCCTGCGGACCGTCCACCAGTGGCAGTCGCGGCCGCCCGACGACGTCTTCCGGCTGCCCGCACGCCTCGCCGACGGCGAGCTCACCTACCAGGCCCCGAACGGCGCGTGGGTCGACCTCGCGCGGTTCGAGGACGGCCGCTTCGTTGATGTCGGCAGCGGGCGCAAGCGGATCTACGAGCCGATCTCCGCTGGCGACCTCGACCCGCCCGACCGGGCCCTCGTGCCGCCGCAGGGCCCCGGCTAGCCATCCGTCGTGCGTGCTGCCGCGATTGGGCGCCAAAAGCCTCACATGGGCTTCGCTGGATCCCGATCCGCAACGGCCTCGGGCCGGGCTCGGAGGTTGGATGAAGTCGGTGGCGCAGAAGCAGCCGTAGATGTGGTCGTTGACCACGCCGACGTTCTGCATGAACGCATACACGCTCGTGGGCCCCACGAAACGGTAGCCCTGTGACTTCAGCTCCTTGGCGAACGCGTCCGCCTGCGGCGTCGACGTGGGGAGGTCTGCGATCGATCGCGGCGCGCGCTTACACGTGCTCTCGTAGGACCTCGCGAGCGCCGGGAGGCTGGGCGACGCGGAGCTCATCGCGTGGGCGTTCTCGACCGTGGCGCGGATCTTGGCCCGGTTACGGATGATCGAAGGATCCTGCATCAGCCGGTCGACGTCTCGCTCCGTCACCGCGGCGACACGAGCGATGTCAAAGCCGTGGAAGGCTCTCCGGAACGCATCTCGCTTCCCGAACACGATCGACCAGCTGAGCCCGGCCTCAAACACACCCAGGGTGAGCGCCTCGAACACCCGCTACTCTCGTCGCGCCGGTTACCTTACACCGGCATGGTGGATTACCTACTGTTCCAGTCGCGCACCCCAGGTGTGCAGATAAGTCGGCGACCGCAGGCTCGTCGGGCAGCCCGAATCGAACTGGTCGGCGGCCCGAAGCAGGAACGGGCGTGCCACCGACGGTCCGCTGTCCGCACCGAGGAAGATCACGTCCCGTGACCGAGCAGCCAGCTCACCCGCTCGTTCCCCCGCCGAGCCCAACGCTGTCGGTGTCGCAGCTAGCGACGCTGGCCGCCATCGGCGAGGAACGGACCGCTGACGCCGGCGAGGTGCTCTACCAGGTCGGTGATCGCGAATACCCGTTCATGGCGATCATCGAGGGTGAGGCGGCGATCCTTGACGCTGCGGGCAACGAGATCGTCCGTCACGGCCCGTCGGGGTTCCTGGGCGAATTGAACCTGCTCTCGGGCCAGACGGTGTTCGTCACCGCGGTGGCCATCACGCCTCTGCGCTATCTCGCCGTTGAACGTGATGCGTTGCGGTCGCTGCTCTATGAAGACGGTCCGCTCGGTGACGTCGTGCTTTCGGCGTTCATCGCGCGCCGCGAAGGTCTCCAGCGCGTCCACGGCCTCGGCCTGGAGATCATCGGGCCACAGTCGTCCAAGGCGACGATGCGGATCGTCAACTTCGCGCGCAGCAACCGCCTCGTTTTCACCTGGCGCGATCCTGAGCACGCTGACGATCCCGCGGCGGCGACACTGATGGAGGGCCTCGACGAGGCACAACTGCCCGTGGTCAGGCTGCCCGGCGGCCTCGAATTCGAGAGGCCGTCCCCAGGTCAGCTGTCCCGGGCGCTGGGCATCGGCCGCGAGCTGGCCGCCCGCGAGCAGGCTGATCTGCTCGTTATTGGCGCTGGTCCGGCCGGTCTGGGCGCGGCGGTCTACGGCGCTTCGGAAGGCCTCGACACTCTGCTCGTCGACAGCACCGGTCTGGGCGGTCAGGCCGGCACCTCCCGCAGGATCGAGAACTATCTCGGGTTCCCTGCCGGGCTCAGCGGCTCGGAACTGACCAGCCGCGCCGTGACCCAGGCGCGCAAGTTCAACGCCAGGCTCGCCACGCCCTATCGCGCGGTCTCGCTGCATCCTGCCGGCAGCGACCGTCACACCGTTCGGCTGGAGGACGATGTCGAGGTCGCCGCCCGCGCCGTTGTCATCGCCACTGGCGCCGAATACCGCCGCCTCCCCGTCGCTGACCTCGACCAGTACGAAGGGCTCACCGTCTTCTACACCGCCGGCCCGCCCGAGGCCCAACTCTGCGGCGCCGAACGCGTCGCCGTGGTCGGCGGCGGGAACTCCGCCGGACAGGCGGCCGTCTGGCTCGCACGCGGCGGCGCGCTGGTCACGCTGCTTCACCGGCGCGGCGATGTCCGAGAGACCATGTCGGACTACCTCGTGCGAGAGGTCGAGCACCACGGTATCCAGGTGCGCGACCGCAGCGAGATCGCTGCGCTGCACGGCGCGGAGGGCCGCCTGGAGGCAGTCACGCTCATGAGTGGCGAGCAACTGCGGTTTGCGTTCTTGTTCCTGTTCCTCGGCGCGTCGCCATGCACCCAATGGCTCGACGACGTGGTCAGACGCGACGAAGACGGCTTCATTCTCACCGGCGCCGCGGTCAACGCCGACAATCTGCTGCAGACCAGCGTCCCCGGCGTGTTCGCGGCCGGAGATGTGCGCTCCGGGTCAAGCAAGCGCTGCGCTACAGCCGTCGGCGAGGGCGCGTGGGCTGTGCAACTGGTTCACGCGCACCTCGCTCGGTAGTGACCCCAACCGTGTCCGTCGAGCGCGGTCGGCGGCAGCATAAGAGCAGAACCGGCGGCCTGATGTCACCGCGCTGATCCCGGTCCCGGGTGTTAGTTGAGACCGGGATCCAAAACGACTAGCGGTATGACGCGCCCGCCGGCTCGCCGCGCGTACGTTTCATAGCCGTTGTAGTTGTCGTTGACGCGTTCCCAGAGTTCACTGCGTTCAGCCCCCTCAACGATGCGCGGACGTACCGCCACACGACGTCCGTCGAACTCCACCGAGACGGCGTCGGGGTGGGCGCGGATGTTGTGATACCAGGCTGGGTGATGATCGGCCCCCGCCTTGGACGCCACGACAATGAACGCGTCGTCCAAGGGGGTGTAGAGCAGCGGGGTGGTTCGCGGCTCGCCTGACCGTGCGCCACGCGTGTGAAGGAGCAGCATCGGCTGGCCCAGGGCGACCTTTAGACGCCCCCGCGTCCGTGGGATCAGCCATCGGTCGATGGCAGGGAACACGTTGATGAACAGCCAGCCGCCGGCGCGCGTCTTGACAGCCGCCTGCAGCGCCCGGGCGAGGTGAGATTTCTCGTGCTGGCCGCGGTAGGTCGTGATCGGCGCAACCTACCAGCCGCTTCGACCGATGTGTGACGGGCGAGGAAGCCGGCGGGCGTGGCGGACGTCCCCCTGGCAACGTTCAATCGCCTGGATGCGGGGCCAGGGTTGACGGGTGCGGGATGCGCCATTTGCTATCACGGCCGAGCGCCTGCACCGGTCCGGCCCAGCTGCTGAGGGGCTAGGGTGCGCTGACGATGCGGTTCTTCTGGCGAAACGCCGCGGCCTCGTTGGACGGTTACACGGCCTGGGTCGCCCACATTGACGGTAAGAACCGACAGCCTGGGACGAGCGCGCCGACGCTGGCGGCGGCGTGGTCAGGTCCGTTGGACCTTCTCGGTGCGCTGGCGACGCAGTCGGAGCTGGCTGGCATCACGGTGGACCGAGTGATGGTCGAGGCGAGATCGACCTTCGATGCCCACGGTGGGAACACACGAAACCACGACCTGGTTCTGCGCGCTCGCACGCCGACCGACGAGGCGGTCGTTGTGTGTCTAGAGGCGAAGGCCGGCGAGTCGTTGGGCGACACCGTCACGGAGCAGGTCAAGCGAGCCCGCCGCGCCAAACGGCTCAACGATAATTCGCAAGCACGGGCGCGGCTCGATGATCTTCTCGCACGTTTGTGTCGGTACCCCGCCGATGACCCGCGAGCGGGCGCGCTTCGCTATCAATTGCTGACCGCCTGGGCGGGGACGCTGTCCGATGCCGCGGACGCGGCGCACGCAGTGTTCGCACTTCACGAGTTCCGCACCGACGAACGTCCCGAAGATCGGTCTGCTCATAACCGCACCGAGCTCGACCGATTTGCCGACGCCGTTCTCGGCTGTGAGCTACCGGGCCGCATGGCGCCGTGGTGCACACGAGTGCCCGACGTGGACGGAATCAGCGCCAAGCTCTACGTCGCGCATATCGTTACCGACCTGCGGCGAGAGCATCTGCTCGACCAGTAGCCTCGCGCGCCCGGCAGTCCGCGCGGCGCGGTCGAGGCCCCGCGCCGTAGCCGCGCGGCGCCGCGAGTAGCGGCTTTCGGGGAGTTCATCCGGCTTCGGAATGAGCAGAGCTCGTGATCAGCCGAATCTGAGATGGACCAGTGGGTCAGGAGCGCCGGGTAGGAACAGCTTCGGCAGCCTGGCCGGGATCGAGCCGACTGCGTGCTCGAACCGCGTACGCGCGCATGGCAGCACCGTCGCAATCGCGCCGAGCGTGACGGTTTCGGTCACGAATGTGGGAGCCCCAGCGTCGCTGCCGAGATGGACGTCAATCGGGCCGCCGCGCCACGTCGGCTCGTCGATCGCCGGGGCGATGTCGAGCCCGTGCCGATCGGCACTGACGCGCAGCAGCCTCAGTCCGCTACTGCGTGGTTCCCGCGCGACGATCTCGTCCCGGGCGCGCTCGGCCACCAGCGTACGCGCCGCCGCTCGGCATGCGTCGTACAGCTCGGCGCTCGCCTCGCCGACGAGGGGTCGGGCGTCAGCGGCGAACGCGAGCGAGCCGAGGCCGGGTCGGCCGGAGCCGATCGGGTCGCGCAACCACGCCGAGAGCTCCTGACCCATCCCGCCGAGCGGAATGCTGCTCACGGCCGCCCAGTCGCCCGGTTGCCGTGCCGGGATCGCCGACTGCGCCAGCCACGCCTCGTGCGCCAGCGGCGGCGAGCCCGCTCGGACCGCCACCCAGGCCGTGACGTCACCCTGGTCCTGTTCCCACCACACGACGGTAGCGGGCACTTCTTGGGCGCTCAGAGCAGGCCCTTGCGTGTAGAGCCGACGATGAACGCATGGACCATCCGCTGCCACTCAGCCACGCTGCCAGACCAGGGCAGGATCTTGCCCCAGGTGAACAGATCGGCGCTGACCGTCCCCCTGTACGCGGCGCCTATCGGCGGAAGGACAGGCTCTGCTTCTGGATTTGGGCCCGGAAGGACCCCGGGCGGGGGCGCGTGGACAACAGGTCCCCAATCCTCGGTGATCGTCGCGGGCTTTGTCAGCGCCACGACGTGGTCGTGCCCATGGGAGACCACCGTGGGGTTCCTCACCACATCACTGTTGACCGAGATGAGCACCTCGATCTCGCCGGGATGGCTTGAGAGCAGAGCGTTGACCCGCTTGGTCGCCGGGATGACGTCCTGGTCGTCCTCAGCGTCGATGGTGTCGGTCTCGACCGCCCCGGCGAAGGCCTTCAGCTCCCATCGATCCTGCTTGAACGTCGTACCGGCGTGGCCACCCGGCCGCCCATTGAACGTGTACGAGTCGTTGGCCCTGCTCTGCATGGCGCTCATCAGCATCCAGTCGACCACCGCCATGCCGGGCTGCGGCGTCGTGTCAAGCAACTCGGAGTTGAACTCCGAGTCGTCCACCGTCCCGCGCGAATAGCATTCCACCACCAGCCGCGCGTATTGCACCGGGTCGATCCTCACCGCCACGTTGAGCGTCGCAGCCGTGCCGCAGACGTCCAGTGTCGCCTGGTCAAACGCGGCCGCGTTGAACACCCGCTCGGCCGCGTCGGCCGCGATGTCCCTCCACGCCAGGTGCCGCCATTTGCCCGCCGGCGGGGCGGCCGGAGGGAAGTCGAGGACCCCGAGCGCGAGTCGCTGTCGTTCCGTGCCGGAAGCGTGCCTGTCATACACGGCCTGAACCATGGGGTCGTCGAACCGGCCGGCCCTGGCGGCGTCGTCCTTCTCCAGGTCGTCCAAGGGATCCCGCGCGAGGACGCGCTCCCGCAACTGCGACCGCGAGCGAGCGACCAACTGCACGGCAGCGCGGTTCCCAGCGGCGCGCTGGAGGCGCATGACCGCCGCCTCGGGCCTGGCGGGCACGCGAGGCCGCACTGCGCGCCCCGTAGGCGCCGAAACCGGGTCACGCTGCAGCTCCCAACCCATCGACATCGAGCATAACGCGTGCCTCGGTGCCTCTGCCTTCGATGTTCGAGTGCATCCCCGGCAGCGATGGGAGACCGGTTTTGTGCGGAACGCCGGTCGCGGTGAGTACGAGGCTTCTTGTGGAGAACTACGCCTTGCGTGATTCGATCGCTGCCGGCCGCTGCGACTGTCGGTCTCCTCAACTGAAGGAGCGACATGACACGCAGAGAGCCCAGCGCGTTCCTGTCCAGCGCGGCGGTGAAGCGCAGGGGGTCCAGAGCTGGGCCGCCCTCGTGATCGCGTCGCCTTAGCCGGGCAGGTCTTCTGGTCGCTTCTTGGCGAGCTCTCCGTGGAGCACTCCGGTGGCCTGGCCGACTTCGATCATGTAGCCGTCGGGGTCTCGCATGTAGCAGCGGATCTCGGCTCCGCGATCGATCGGCGGCGTGACGAACTCGGCGCCCTTTGAGCTCCACTGCTCATAACACGCCTGGATGTCGGCGACGCGCAGGTTCATGAAGCTCGAGACGGTGTTCCCGGGCTCGTAGTTCACGAGTGAGATGTCGGGCTTGTCGGGGGTGGGGGGGCCACCCGGGTTCATCAGCACCCATGAGTTGGCGAGCTTGACGATGCACGGGTTCTCCTCCAGCACCACCTGGCCGCCGAGGACCTCGGAGTAGAACGCGCGCGACCGAGCAACGCTGCGGACGGTGATGAACTGGGTGACGAGGATGCCCTCTGTCGGAGCGGGCAGGTTCTCGTAGTCGATGACTGGCGCATCCTGGTGCGCTTCGGTACCGCTCATGGCTACCTCCTGGTTGCGTGAGGGACGACCTCGATCCGTGTGCTCGTAGGACGGACTGCTGCAGCTATCCGAACGTGAACACGTACGCCTCGGCGCCTGGTTCGAGGAAGGTGATCTCAATCGTCTGCTCGTGGACCGTGTCGGGTTGGCGGATGAGCTGGTACAGGCGCCCGTCGCGGAGCACGCCAGTTCCGTCCTGGTCGACGTCGACGCCCGCGGACGGGCCCGGAGCCTCGCCGTCCAGCAACACACGGAACGGGATCGGGCCTCGCGCACCAGGAGACAGAACGAGATGCGCGTCGCGCGCGTGAAACCGGAAGGCGATGCTGCCACCAGCCTGATCAAGGACAACGTTCTCGCTTCCGATCGTCCAGTCACCGGCAAGCGCCCAGTGGTCCACGAGGAGCCCCTTCGGGAACTGGTGCACCTGGGCCTCGAGCGTGGCACTGTCGGCTGGCGTGAAGCGCTCGCTGCGCCCGTAGCCGAGATACGTCTCGGGCGTCCGGAGATGGGTCCAGTCGGCTGCTGCCTCGACGCCGACTCCTTCGACGGTCACGAGGTCGCGCTCGACCTCGAGCAACTGCTGGATCACGCGCTCGGATTGCTCGTAGCGTCCTTCGCCGAAGTGCTGGTCGCGGATGATGCCGTCTCTGTCGATGAAGTACAGCGCCGGCCAGTAGTGGTTATCGAACGCGTTCCAGATCCTGTAGTGGCTGTCGACCGCGACTGGGTAGTCGATCCCTCGCTCTTTGATCGCCGGTCGGATGCGCTCGATCTCGTGTTCGAAGGCGAACTCCGGGGTGTGGACGCCGATCACGATCAGCCCGTCGTCGCGGTAGGCCTGCGACCAGGCGCGGACATGCGGTTCCTGGCGTAACCAGTTGATGCACGTCAACGTCCAGAAGTTGACGAGGACGACGTGGCCGTGGAGCTCGGCGGGGCCGAGTGGCTCGGAGTTGAGCCACCAGGCCGCCCCGGCGAACGGAGGCATATGCAGCTGCTCGGCCATGGTGTGACTATCGCAGCGATCGGAACGCTGCGCGGACCTCTGCTGAGAAGAGCTGTGGCTCCTGCCGGGCGGCGAAGTGGCCGCCACGGCCGCGCGGTGGGCCGGTAACCAGAACCTCCAGCCCTACCTATCTAAAGGATGTGTTCGGGGGCTTGGCTGGGCGTCGCTCGCGCCTTGGCGACAGCATGGGTGACCGATCTGCTGTCCTGCAGGGCGTTGCGGAGCCCGATCAGCTGGTCGCGGTCGTACTCATCGCGTCCGTCGGGGCTACGCGCCGGCGCTGGGAAGCCGTACCGCTGCTCCCACAGGCGCAGTGTCTCCGCGCTTACGTTGAGCACCGTGGCTGCTTCGCTGATCGTGAGCGTGGCTCAACCCTCCTTCACACGGTGTATCGGCACCCGGGTCAATTCCTTTAGCGGTTTCCGGAATTGCGGACGACTGTCGCATCGGCGTCGCGCGCTGAAGGACGTCGGGTAGCCGAACTCCCCCGAAACGGCTTGCGCCCGGGACCAGACGCGGACCCGCGGAGTGCTGCCCAGCCCAAAGGAGCGGCGCGGGCTAACTCGGTGGGCCGCCTGTTCGGAATCGTCGCGCGAGTGCCGGGAGGCCGAGACCGAATGCGTAGGCGAGTCCGACGCCGAGCAGGGTCTCTAGAACGCGTTCGTTGAAGCGTGACGCGGCGTCTTGAGGGCTCGAGTACAAGAGGAGCAGGAACACCAGAAACGTGGTGAACGCTGGGGTGGCGTACCACCGACTTCGGTGGGTGGCGCCGGCGGCTGCCGCTGCCGCGATGGCGGCCAGGCTGTATGCCCACGCCGATGGACTCAGGCGAACGAGCCCAATCGCCGCGAGCGCGCCGAGGGCGACCGCGACGATCCGGCCGACGCTCCTGAGTCGTTGCATTTCAGCGGCGGGTCGCATGACCAGCAGCGCCGCGGCGCATGCCCAGCCGACATGCTCCAGGTCGAGCAGGAAGCCGACCGCGGCCGCTGTCGCGCCGGCGGCGCCGAGGCGCACGCCGTATTCGAGCGTCGGCTTCGGCACACGAGCGGATGAAGGGGCCGCAGCGTGCTCGGGCCAAGACATGGACACGAGGCAGGCGAAGGCCGAGCCGACCACCATGACTCCCGCGAGGGCGGCGGCTTTGCCGAGATCGGAATAGCTGAGTCCGACGCCGACCATCGGCAGCGAAAGCGTCATTGCAATCCAGCCGAGGCGGTAACGCGTGGGGACGGGCGGGAGGGGTGCACCGTTGCATCATGACGCTATGATGCGGAGATGACGAAGGTCAGGACAACGCTCACAATCGATGAAGATGTCCTGAAGTGGGTCAAGATTCGTGCGGCTCGCACCGGTGTGTCCGATAGCGCCGTGATCGAGGAATCGCTGCGTCGGGATCTCAAGCTCGACGTTCTCGACGAGTTGTGGGGGTCGGCGACGCTTTCTGAGGCGAAGGCCAGCGAGCTCGCGGTTGAGGCCCAACACGCAACCAGGCCTCGGAAACGGGGATCTGGTGCGCGCGGTCGTTGACGCCAACGTTCTGATCTCAGCTGTCCTGTCGTCTCGCGGGCCCTCGGCGAAACTACTGCGCGCGACGAGAGATGGGGCGTTTGAGCTGATCGTCTCACAGCTGCTGTTGACAGAAATCACGCGCGCGTTCGGCTACCCCAAGCTCCGCAAGCGCATCCCCGCCGAGACGGCCGCTGCCTACATCGGCTGGCTGCGCAACCATGGGACTCTTGCCGAAGATCCGGCGGATCCGCCGGCGGTGAGTTCGCCCGATCCCGACGATGACTACCTGCTTGCGCTCGCCATCGATCGACGAGCCTTTCTCGTGACGGGTGATCAACATCTGCTCGGGTTGCGTGACGAGCTGCCGATCTACCCGCCGGCTGAGTTCCTCCGGATGCTCGCTCAGGACGCCTGACAGACTCGCCTTCGGTGGCGCTCACGTTTGCGTGACCCATCGCGCGCTTGACTCCGACGAGGTCAATGCTGCGGGCGACCAGGAGCGAGCCGTAGGTGTGGCGGAGGTCGTGGAAGCGGAGAGTGGGAAGGCCGGCTGCGTCGCGGGCACGGTCGGAGCGGGGACGCACAGCTGATCCTTGTGGGAGCGTCCCAGGGCCTCCGGACGAGGTTCCGATATGTCCTAGAGCTTGCGAGCGTGGGTCGAAACCGCGCGTGGACACCCGCGGGCGGCGACTGGTCCTGAACGAGTGTGCCGCCCGCCCGCCCGCCCCTGTCGCGGAGCGCGAAGGGGCGGGTCGGGTGCGGGTCTGGCGTTAGCCAAAGGCGAAGTCAGCCGAGCATCGATAGGTCAATGGCGTTGGCCATCGCCTGGTATCCCGCATCGTTGGGATGGAGATGGTCGCCGCTGTCAAACGCCGGGTTGATCATCGTTGGGTTGTTGGGATCGGCGGTTGCGGCCGCGAAGTCGATCACGCCGTCGAATTCGCCGCTGGTGCGGATCCAGTTGTTCACGGTCTCGCGCTTGCGCTCGCCTGCCGGTGACCAGTACGCCGCCCCCTTGAACGGCGTCAGCGTCGCGCCGAAGATCTTCAGCCCCGCGGCGTGGACGCGGGCGATGATCTGCTCATAGCCGGCGATGATGTCGGCCGCTGACACGTTGGTGTTCGGAACCGAGCAACCGGTGTTGGGCGTCTGCGAGAAGCCGATGTCGTTGATCCCTTCCAGCAGGATGACGTCCTTGGCCCCGGACTGGGTGAGCACGTCTCGATCCAGCCGGGAGAGGGCGTCGGTGCCGAAGCACGCCGAGTTGTTGAGGACGCGGTTCCCGCTGATGCCCTCATCCACCACGCTCAGCGGATGGGAGGAGTCGGCCGCTGCCAGTCGTCGTGCGAGGTCGTTGGGCCACCGGGCGTTGGCGTTGACCTGGGACTGGAACCCGTCCGTGATCGAATCACCGAAGGTCACAACCGCGCCCGGCCCGTTGCGCGCTTCGAACACGTTGACGTCGTCGAGGTAGTACCAGGACTGACTCTGGGTGGTGAAGGCGGCGCCGCTGGCCTGGCCGGCGAAGTTGCCGGTGCCTGAGATGAAGTTGGTCTGCTGCGCGTCTGAGTGATAGGTGGCCGCGCCGGTCGCGTCCGGCAGATAGATGCTGACCGCGAGATCGGTGAGCGCCGGGACCGCCATGGGGGCCGGGTCGCTGACCACCTCCGCTCCGGGGGGAATCGTGATCGAGCGCCTGCCACTGAACGTCAGGACGTGATTGGTGCTCGGTTCCAGACGCGCTCCGCTCTTCTCGACGGCGACGTCGACCCGTCCCACCACCAGTGGCTGGTCGGAGAATACGTTGCTGACGCGTACTTGGACCTGGCTGCCTCCGGCGCTGGTGAAGACGATGTTGCGGACCGTCTGATTGTTGAACCCCGCCGCGGACTGATCTCCGGGTCCGGCCAGCGACGACGGCGTCGCCGGCTGCGCGCTCGCGCCCCACGTACCGACCCAGTGCCCGCTCGAGTCCGCGCTCGCCGCCCTGGCCTGATGGGTCCCCGCCGCCGCGATCGAGACGACACCCGTGACTGCGGCCAGCCCGAGGATCGAAACGGCCACGATGATGCTTCGTCGACCTGCTCGAGTGAAAAGACGCACTCGTCCACCCACCTCTCTACTTGTGCACACAACCTGGATCTCTCCGTTCTACAACCCGGTCTGAAGGCCAGGAAGGCAGCGAGTCAGGCTGCTGACGCGTGCACCGCAACACCCGGAACCGGACCATCGCGCATTCCTACCCTGACCTACCGGAAGGTGCGTGTTGTGCGCCTGGAAGCATCCGTCCGATCGCGGCCAGGGCTTGCATGGGGATCCGTTCGCGTGCGCGTCCGGGGTAGAGGGTGTCGTCGTAGTCGAGCATGATCGTCGAGAGGTATACGGCGATGCGGGGGTCGCGTCTGCGGGTCACCCCAGCCGACTTCAGGGTGTGGCACGTCCGCTCGATGAACTGCTCAAACCGCATCGCGGGTGTGTGACGGTTGCGCACGCGAACCGTGTGCCCGGAGTGGTTGCGAAATGTGTGCAGTGCTCCGACCGGCACCGAGGCACGATCACCCGGCGCTAGGGTGCGCCACCGGCCGTCGATCACCACGTCAAAGCGGCCCTCCAATACTTCGTAGTCCTCGACCTGATGGGGATGGATGTGCGGCGGCGGGGGGACGCATCCGTGGGGCAGGACAAAGTCCATCTCGACAAACGCCCCGTCGCTTTCGGCGGCGGGTCGCCGCACGATGTAGATGCTCCCATCGGGCATCGGGAACTGCTCGGCTGGCTTGGCCATCAGAGATCCTCCATGACGATCACGACCCGCCTTGATCGGCCGGCCGAGGCTCCACCCTGCCATTAAGCCACACGGGCCAGGCGTCGATCAGTTCGCGGTATCCCGGGGCGCCTCAAGCCATCGGGCTCGCCGCTCGGTACGGTCGACTGACCTGCGATCCTGCGCAGAAGAGCAGAGAACTTTTCGACTCGTCAACCCGCAGAGGAGCTACGCGAATGACTGGGAAGGCTGACTTCACGCAGGATGAGTGGAAGCTCATACTCGAGGCGCCCCCGAGCGCCGGTTTGATCGTCCTCACTGCCCAGAAGGGCGGGACGTTCCGCGAGACGATCGCGATGGCCAAGGCCTATACCGAAGCGCGCCAGGAGCACGGAGAAAGCGAACTGCTGGATGAGATCACGGCCGCCAAGCCCGAGCGCGACCATACGCACTACCACTCGCCCGAGGAGCTCAAGCAGGGAGGCCTGCAGCATCTGCGCGACGCCGTAGCTCTGCTCGAGACGAAGGCCACTGCGGACGAAGTCGGCGACTACCGGCGGTTTGTCCTCACACTCGCCGGCAAGGTCGCCAACGCCCATCGCGAGCACGGCCAGAGCGTCAGCGACGCCGAGCAGCAGGCGATCGCCGAGATCACCACAGCGTTGGGCGGAGACGGCAGCTAACCGCCGCCTGTATCGAGCCTCGTGCAGGGCGGTGTCAGGACGCTCAACCTGGCACCGGCGACGGCGTCGGGTCGTCCTGCTGCAGAGTTTCCTGCTCGTCTCGGGCATGCATGGGCAGGCGGAAGACGAACAGGAACGCGCCGGCGAGCGGGGCGAGGCACGCCCACGCGGTGATCTGCAGCGCATCTGTCGGGAGGTGGTGATCGAACGCGGCGAAGAAGATCGTTCCGAGGGCGGCGACGCCGAGCGAGGTCGACAGCTGTTGGGCCGCCTCAAGGACACCGGACGCGGACCCGACCTCGTCCATGGTCACGCTGTTGAGGACGAACCCGAAGAGTTGGGCGAAGCTCGTGCCAGCACCGAGACCGGCGAACAAGAGGCCAGGGACCAGATCCCAGGTCGAGGCGCTATGGGCGCCGGTCAGGGTGAGGGCGATGCCGGCGGTGCCCGCCGCGATCAGCAGGATCCCGATGTGGAGAAGGTGGCGTCCTAGGCGGTCGACCAGCGCGAAGGAGATCGTCATGCCGAGGATGATCCCGATGACCATCGGGGTCAGAGTCAGGCCCGCGTGGATCGGTGACCAGCCCTCCCCGAGTTGCCCGTAGAGCGAGACGCAGAGGAGCAGTCCGGAGCCGCCCCCGATGGGGCGGCCCGCGTCGCGATCTGGCCTCGCCTTGCCAACGAGATGATCGACTTCATGGTCGACAACCGCGAGCTGTTGCTCCTCCACAACCGCAACCGCAGCGCGTTCGAGAGCCTTGACGCGGTGATGCCGGACGGCGGCCGGGACGTCGAAGTGCGCTTTGAGCGCATCCTCTCCTCGCCGGCGATGGCCCTGCGAGAGCGCGTCCGTATGGCCGCGATCGTCGGCGTGATCACCGAGGTCTTCGGAGAGAGCGCCGCTGCCTTTGAGGACGTTCCCCCGGAGGAACTCGCCGACCTCGTTCGAGAGACGATCGCCGACCTCACTCCGGTCCCGGCGAGCCAATTGCAGGTCAGCGACTGACCGGCGCCTCCGTCGAATCCACTCCCAAAGAGACGCGACCGATACCCGGGCCGGTGCGTAGGCCTGGACAAGGTCAGACACACGGTGGGCTTATCATGAGATGGCCCTCGTGGACTGCGAAATCGACTGATGCGACAGGGTCCCTGGACCGGCCGTTATCCGGCGGCCGCGGCGATGGTGATCTTCGCCCTCGTCCCGTACCTGGCGCTGTCGGCGGCCCTCGAGCCGATCACCCCGATCATCGCCAAGGACCTGCACATGAGTCTGCAGGCGATGAGCCTCGCCTCGGGCATGGCCAACGCCGGCTATGCCGTGGGCACCGTCCTGGCCGTGCTCTTGGCTCAGCACCTTCCCCAGCGTCGGATGCTGGTCCTCTATGCCGCGCTGCTGGTACTCGGCTCCGTGCTCGCGGCGGCCGCGCCCGACGCGGGCTTTTTCATCGCCGGCCACGTCTTGCAGGGCCTGTGCACGAGCCTCTTGCTGATCGCGGCCGTGCCACCACTCGTCGTCTCATTTCCGCTCGCGAAGCTGCGCTGGACGGCGATGATCCTAAATGTCTGCATCTTCGGAGCAGTCGCCCTGGGGCCGCTGGTGGGCGGCATCCAGGCGCAAGCCAACGGGTGGCGCCCGTTGTTCTGGATCATCGCGGGCATCGCGGCCGCGGCGCTGATGCTGTCGCTGCTGACCTTTGAGGACGCGCCGCCGGCTGACCGCAGCGCCACTCGCAACCCACTCCCCGTCGCACTGGCTGCCGGGGGATGCGTGGCCCTGTTCTACGGCGCCTCGGAGCTGCTCACCCACCCGTTCGTGGATGTCATGACGCTCGTGCCGCTGGCATGTGGGCTCGCGCTGATCGTGGTTCTCCTGGTGTACCAGTACCGCGCCAAGCGTCCGCTGCTGTGCATTCGCCCGCTCGGCAGCACACTCCCGGTGAGCGGGATCGTCGTTGCGATGTGCGCCGCAGCGAGCTCCATATCCGCGGTCGCGCTGGCCGCCGTCCTGCTCTCGGACAAGTTCAGTCCCGTGCACCTGGGCCTGCTTCAGTTCCCCGAATTCATCGCTGCGCTGATCACCGCGGTTGTGCTTGGGGTGGTCTTCCGAACCCGGGGTCTCCACTACCTCGTGCTCGGAGGAATGCTCTCGCTGATCGCGGGGATCCTGGTACTTCTGTCTCACCTCCCGCCAACGTCGCTGCGTATGGCGATCGGCTCTGGACTGGTCGGACTCGGCGTCGGCGGCTCGGTGGCGCCGGCACTGTTCATCGCCGGCTTCTCGCTGCGCAACAACGCCCTGCAGCGCGTGTTCGCGATCATCGAACTGCTGCGAGGAGTTGCAGCATTCGCGGTCGGGCCGGTGCTGGTACACGTGGCCACGACCGTCGGAGGGAGCCCGGCGGCGGGCACCCGGACCGCGCTGTGGATCTGCTTCGGGATCGCCAGCGCCGGCACGCTGTTCGCGGTCTCCCTCTATGCGCTCGGCGGGGTACGCCCGATGGCACCGGCACTGGAGACATGGCAGAGCGGCGAGGCGCCGGCGTGGTACTCGCCGCCGCTGCTCGACCCGAATCCGTGACTCCTCCAGGGCGACGGTGCTGACCGAGCCGCTCGCCTGTGACGCGGGTGGACACTACGGCGGCCCGCGCAACGGCGACTCGGCGGAGCCCGCGGCCGATCGCGCCGGCGCAGCGACATGAGCGCCGGCGACCTTGGCCCGGTGCTGTTCGCCTACGACGGCTCGGAACTGGCGGGGCTCGCGATCGACGAGGCGGCCCGCCAGTTGGCAGGCGGACGGGACGCCATCGTGCTGACCGTATGGCGTCCGTTCGTGGTCGGGTTCATCCCGCCGCCGGGGGTCGAGTTCGACGCGGCGGCAAGCGACGAGGTCAGAAGAGCTGCCGAGCAAACCGCCGCGCACGGAGCCTCGCTGGCACAAGCCGCCGGCTTCCGCGCCGAGAGTGTCGAGCTGACCGAAGCGCCAACCTGGAAGGGGATCGCCCGCGTCGCCGACGACCGCGACGCGAGCCTGATCGCGCTCGGCTCCCACGGCAAGAGCGGTCTGGCAGGCGTTTTCCTCGGCAGCGTGGCGGCCGCTGTCGCGGCGCACTCGGGGCGTACCGTGCTGATTGTGCACAGGCACGCCTCCTGACTGACGACGCACGAGACCACGCGCGCGCCGGACAATGAGGTTGGGCGGGTGGTTGGATCGGCCGGTAGCCTCGTGCTATGGCGACGACCGACGTGTTCCGCAGCGAGGAGTTCCCCGATCTCGCGGACGAGGTGCTCTTCCCGCGGCTGTCTGACGCCAAGCTGGCGTGGCTGGGTAAGCGTGGACGGCGGCGGACGGTCGCGCCCGGTGAGGTCCTGTATGAGCATGCCGTCCGCGACGCGCCGTTCTTCGTCATCGAGCACGGACTCGTCGAGTTCATCGATCGCAAGCCCGGTAAGGACGTCTACATCGCCCAAGCCGACAGTCGCACATTCATCGGCGACATCGCGGTGTTCACCGGTGAGCCGACGATCAGCGCCTGCGTGGCCGTCGAGTCGACGGACGTCATCGAATTTGACCGGGCCAAGCTGCGCATGATGGTGGCTCGCTGGCCTGAGTTCGGCGAGCACATCTTCGCCACGTTGCTGGAGCGGCGTGCGTGGCACGAGGCCAGGGGGCAGGGCGTGATGCGGCTCATCGCTCCACGAGGATCCCGGCGGGCCTTCGAGGTCCGCGATCTGCTCGAGCGAAACCTGCTGCCGGTGCGTTTCTTTGACGTCGACACCGACGAGGAGAGTGCCACGCTGCTCAAGTGGCTCGACATCCCGCGGTCTGAGACGCCGATCCTGGTCCACGCGACCGAGGTGATGCGCAACCCCTCCGCGGCGCAGGTCGCGCGGTCTCTGCGCCTCCGCGCTGAGGTGGACGGTGAGCGATTTGACATGGTGGTCCTCGGCGGCGGCCCAGCCGGTCTGGCGGCCGCGGTCTACGGCGGCTCCGAAGGGCTCCGGACGTTCGTGGCGGAGGCCTGGGCACCCGGTGGTCAGGCCGGGACCAGCACGCGGATCGAGAACTACCTCGGCTTCCCGACCGGGATCTCAGGCACCCAGTTGACCCGCAACGCGACGCTGCAGGCACGGCGCTTCGACGCAGTGCTGTCGAGCTTTCACCGCGCCGTCGAGATGGCCGACGGAGCCGACGGGCTCGTGCGCGTCGACCTCGACGACGGACAGCACGTGCTCGCACGCTCGGTGGTGATGGCGACCGGCGCGCGGTGGCGCGAGCTGGACGCCGAAGGCATCGACCGCTTCCAGGGCGCCGGCGTGTATCACGCCGCGATGCCCACCGACGCGGAGCGCTCCCGGGACGAGGATGTGATCGTCGTCGGCGGCGGCAACTCGGCCGGCCAGGCGGCGCTCCATCTCGCCTCGCATGCGCGCAGTGTGCGCGTGGTTGTCCGAGGCAAAGCCCTGAGCACGACGATGTCGCGCTACCTGACCGACCGCATCGAGCGGTCACCTCGCATCGAGGTGATGACCGAGACCGAGCTCACCGCCGTGCGGGGCACCGCAACGGTGGAGTCCGTCGACCTTCGCGACAGCCGCACCGGCACGGTCGTGGCGGTGACCGCGACGGCAGTGTTCGTGATGATCGGCGCCACCCCCTGCACCGAGGCTGCGCGTGGAGTCCTTGCTCTCGATGCCGCCGGCTACCTCTTGTGCGGTACTGGAGCGGCGGGCTGCGACGGGCATCTGTCGTGGCCGCTGAAAGACCGCGAGCCGCATCTTCTCGAGACGGTCCGTCCTGGAGTGTTCACCGCTGGTGACGTGCGCGCCGGAGCGACAAACCGGGTCGCGGGCGCAGTCGGTGACGGCGCCCTCGCGGTGCGGTTCGCGCACGACGTGCTGGCGGGCTAGGCAGTCATCGGAAACTCTTAGGTTCTGACCGTAACTCCCTGGTTGCAGGGCGTATGTAGTGCAGTAGCACCTTCGGCTGCGTGACCGGGACCGCGTGATTCTCAGCAGCGTCCAGGGCCGCGACTTTGACCATGCGCGGCGCAGCCGGCACCCGACACCGTTGACTGGGGACTCCCGATCAGCGTGCCTGCCGCCGTGGCGCAGCAGGCCCGCTGAGTCTCGAGCGGCGGCACCACACAACCCGAGGATGACCCCTATGAAACGGATCGCAGTCCTGATCACCGCCCTGGCGGTGCTCGGCATCGCCGCGACGTCGCACGCGGCGATCAACACCTACAGCGCCGGCATCACCATGAAGCCCGCGCAGGCCGGCACGGCCTCCAAACCCGTGCCGACCGGCTACACGGAGAACCTGCAGGTGCATGGCACCAACGGCAACCGAGCGGGAGTCCAGCTCGACATCAAGACCAGGATCTACGGCCTGACCGAGAACGGCAAGGACTTCCCGACCTGCACGCTGAACCAGATCGCCAACGCTCACACCGACGCGATCTGCCCCAAGGGATCAAAGGTCGCGACCGGCTCCATCACCGCCGTTCTCGGTGCGGCGAACAACTTCCAGGACCCCGGGGCCGCGTGCAACCCGCAACTGGACGTCTTCAACAGCGGGCAGGGCAAGCTGACCTTCTTCTTCGTCGAGACGCCTGCGCACCAGTGCCTTGGTGGCGCGCTGACGACCGGCGCGACCGGGCCCTACCCGGCCACCTACAAGCAACACGGCAAGTACCTGGAACTCGACGTGCCCATCCCCAGCTACATCAACTATCCGGTCCCGGGAATGGTCGGCTCGCTGGAAAGTGAGCACCTCGCCTTCCTCAAGCTGACCCGGCAGGTCCACGGCAAGACCGTGGCCGCGACGTCGTCGATCGGCTGCCAGGGCCACACCCGTCCCTACTCGGCCACGTTCACCTCGACGCTGCCGTCCAATGGGGCCGCCAAGGAGATTCACACCGTCTCCGCATCGGCCGCCTGCTGATCACTCGTGCAGGGACACGTGATGGAACCTGGTGACTGACACGTCACTGCGTTCCATCGCGTTCCCCGCCGGGGGGTCCCGGCCGCACGACGGCGGCCTCGGCCGGCCGTCCCCTTTCCGCCGACGAACGCTTCCTGTCCTGGCTGGCCTGTATCCCGCAACCAAGGCCGCGGCTCAGTCTCACCGACTGCGCTGCGCGCATAGTTGCCGATCTCACCTCGGAGACGTTCCTCCGGGCCGTGGACGGGTTCGGCGGCTTTGACCCTCGCCGAGGTTCAGACCGGGCCTGGCTGTTCGGGATCGCCAGCCGCGTCTTCGCACGCCACTGTGACCAGTGGGCGGGCGGTCAGGACGCGGTGGTGCGACTGAGCGGCCACCGGCGCGGTTCTGGTGCTGGCCCTGGGCGGGACCGCGGCGACCACACCGGCGTTTGCCGTCGCGAAGAAGGCCGACGGCTCGGTACTGGTGACGCTCGACTACGTCAAGAACAAGAACCTTCCCGAGCTCCAAGCGTCGCTCGCCGCGCAGGGGATCAACGAGACGGTCGCGATCCAGATGTCCCGGGGGCCGGCGGCCACCAACGGGCCGGTAACGTGCGCGCAAGGGCCTGGTGTCTCGGGGCCCACGGTGAGGGTGATCGTCGGCACGAACGGCACCGAGACCATCGCCCCGGGCCAGTCGGGAGGCAATACCGCCGAGGGCAGCTTCCACCTGGTGCGCTGCTCCACGGGCAACACCGGTTCGGGGAACACGGGGGCGGGCAGCTGAGCTGATGACGGTGCTCGACGCCTGGTCGCGACGTCGGTCGCAGGGAACCCTGGATACAAATAACCGGGGTTATGCGATATCGAGGTGTGAAATCACTACGACGACCTCGCGGGACACCGAGCGACGCTGAGCTCCTTCAGCACGCGCGGCGTGACCCGTCAGCTTTCTCAGAGCTGTACACCCGGCACGTCGGCGACGTGCACGCGTGGCTGTCCCGGCGTCTTACCTGGGCGGCCAGCGACCTGACCGCGGAGACGTTCGCGCGGGCTCTCTTGAGCATCGATCGGTTCCACGACGACCACGACGGCGCGGCGCTGCCGTGGCTGCTTGGGATCGCCCGCAACGTTCTCGCGGACACCGTCCGGCGAGATCAGATCGAGACGCGCGCTCGCGAGCGGCTCGGCCTGCCGCTCGACCTTGCCGCCGAGGATGGCTTCACCGAAGTCGAGGAGCGCCTGTCTCCTCGCCGTGCGCTGGAGCATCAGCTCGACGCCCTCTCCTCCGCGGAACGGGAAGCGCTCGAGTTGCGGGTCATCGACGAGCTGCCGTACCCAGAACTCGCCGCCCGTCTCGACATTGCACCCGCGGCGGCACGCCTACGGGTGTCGCGCGCTCTGCGGCGCCTCGCCCACACTGTTCCCCAGGAGGAAGCATGACCACCCAGATCCCACCCAGCCTTGAGCGCTTCGGCGCCGAGCTTGACCGCGCGGCACACCGTGAACTGTCGAGCCCTTCAGAGCGGGCACGTGTGCGCCGCCAGCGTCCGCGACTTCTCGCCGGCGGCACGCTTGGGCTGGCTGGCATCGGCGCGGTACTCGTGCTCATCCTGAGCGCCGGTGGGGCGGCCGCTCCATCCGCGTTCGCGGTCACGACGAACGGTGACGGCTCGCTGACCGTGAACCTCAATACCGACGCGGGGCTGGCGGGCGTGAACCGCAAGCTCGCTGCGATGGACACCCACGAGCACATCAACTTCCAGATGGCGCGCGGTCCCGCGGCCGTCAGCGGGTTGGTGAACTGTGCGCCGACGCCGCAGGGTGCGAACGTGTCGGGTCCGCCGGTCAAGGTGACCGTGGGCCCGGGCGTGACGAACACGGAAACGATCGCGTCGGGCAACACGGGTGCGGGCACCTGGCACGTGGCGTCCTGCTCGCGCTCCGACGGAGCTGACCCCACCGGTCTCAAGTACCTCGGATGATCGGCGGGCGCACATCCCAGCACGGGCGCGCGCACCGATAGAGCCTGTGACGGCTGTCAGCGCTCGTCGAGCGCGAGCGTCGCCGACGGAACGCCTCGCGGCCCGGCTCCCCGATGGGGGCCGGGCCGCCGCGTCGTGGCCGTGGCTACTCCTGGCCGCCGCGGTCGGCTGGAACCTCGTGACTCTGCGGGCGCTCACCCACGGGGTGGCGTACCTCAACGACAGCTCGCTGCACGAGCAGATGGTGCGCTTCGCGACGGCGCAGCTGCGCACCGGACACCTGCCGCCGTCGAGCTGGTTCCCATTCCTGGGTGAGGGGTCGCCGCAGTTCCTTCATTACCAGAGCCTGCCGGCGATCCTGACCGGCGCGATCGGTCTGCTGACCGGGCCAGATGTCGCGTTTCGCTGGTCGATGTATCTGCTGCTGTCGCTGTGGCCGATCAGTGTCTACCTGTCGGCCCGCGCCTTCGGGGCGGGCAGGCCGGCGGCGGCCGCCTCGGCCGCGATGGCGCCGTTCCTGGTGAGCGCCACGGGGGTCGGCTACGAGCAGCACGCGTACGTCCCGACCGGGTTCGGCGTCTGGACGCAGCTGTGGGCGATGTGGACGCTGCCGCTCGCGTGGGGGTACAGCTGGCGCGCGATCCGCGATGGGCGCGGCTATCTCCGGGCGGTGCTGCTGATCTCGCTGACGGTCGCGCTGCATTTCGAGACCGGGTACCTCGCGCTGTCGGTGCTGCTGGTCTGGCCATTTGTCGCCGGTGGGCGCCTGGTCGTCCGGTTGCGGCGGGCGGCGACGCTCCTGGGCGGTTCGCTCCTGGCGTCGGCGTGGGTAGTCGTTCCCTTGCTCACCCAAGGCGACTGGGCCGCGACCAACGAGATCGTGCGTGGCACCGCCTTGGAGAACGGCTACGGCGCGCGCCAGGTGCTCGATTGGCTGGTGTCGGGGCAGTTGCTTGACCACGGCCGGCTGCCGGTGGTGACCGTGTTCGCGGCGTTCGGGTTGGGCCTGGCGTGGCTGGCGTGGTCCTCAGACATCGATGGTCGCGGCCTGCTGATCGCGCTCGGGGTGTGCCTGCTGCTCGCGTTCGGTCGCACGACGTTCGGGTCGGTCGCCGATGTGATCCCGGGGAGCGCCGACCTGTTCTTTCGCCGCTTCATGATGGGCGTGCAGCTTGCCGCGCTGCTGCTGGCCGGCCGGGGCGCGGCGTGGCTGGGGGCCGGCGGAATGCGGCTGCTCAAAGCGCGCGTCGCGCCGTGGCCGCGCGGGCTCTCCCCAGTCGTCGTGCTCGTGGCGGTGGTCGCCGTGCTCGCGCCCGCCTGGCTTCAGCTCGGCGCCTCTGACCGCCACGGTGCGGCCGCGGTCGCGGCCCAGGGCCGCGCGGACGACACCCAGGGCGCGGCAGTGGACCGCCTCATCGCGAGGATCAGACGTGACGGCGGCGGGCGGACGTACGCCGGGCTGCCGACAAACTGGGGACAGCGCTTCACGGTTGGGGCGGTGCCCGTGTTCAAGTATCTGGAGAGCCGGGACGTCGACGAGGTCGGCTACACACTGCGGACGGCGTCGCTGATGACCGACCCGGAGTACTACTTCGACGACCGCGATCCCTCCGACTACCGGCTTTTCGGGATCCGCTACCTCATCGTTCCCCCCGGACACCACCCGCCCGTGCGTGCGCGGCTGGCAATGCGCTCCGGCTCCTACTCGCTGTGGACGCTCGACGGCACCGGCTACGTCCAGGCCGGCCGGATCGTCGGTGAGATCTCGGCGAACCGGACGAACGTCGGCACTCGCAGCGTGGCGCTGCTCCGCTCCGGGCTCGCCGCGGACGGGGCATACCTCAGTGTCAACTACGGGTCTGACGCCGGCGGGGACGTCCGCGTGCGGACGCCGCCACGCCAGGCCCCCGCCGGCACGGTCCGCAGGCAACGCGCCGACCTCGACAACGGCCAGGCCTCGGCCACCGTGCAGATGGGCCGCCCGGGGATCGCGGTGCTCAGCACCTCCTATGACCCTGGGTGGACGGCAACCGTCAACGGCCGGCGCCAGCCGATCCGGATGGTGGCGCCGGCGCTCGTCGCGGTCTACGTTCCCGCGGGGACCGACCAGGTCGTGTTCGGCTACCACGGCTACAGCGGCTACCCCACGCTGTTCGCAGTGAGCGGTTTGACCCTTGTCCTCATTGTGTTCGCCCCGCTGTGTTGGGGGCGGTATGCTGCGCGCCGAAGGGGACCGAGCCTTGAGGGAGGACATCAGTAACGAGGGGTACCTGCGCCGCCGATCGGTCGGGCTGGTGGCGGCCGTGGCGCTGATGGCGTGGTTGGCGATTGCGATGCTGACGTCGAGCATCGCGGCGGCGTCGAGTGCGCCCGGGCACGCGTCGACGAGCCTGTACAAGCTGTCACTGAAGATCACCAGCAGGCGGTTCCTGGGCGATGGCACAGAGAATCCGATCGCCGTCGATCGGCCACGGCAACATCTACGCATTCAAGGCCACCCGGACCCAGCAGGGATCGCTCCCCTCCGGGGACGCGGCCGACGTGGAGGAGATATCACCGACCGGTAAGCGGATCCGCTCGTTCTCGACCACATTCCGCGTGGGAGGGCAGCGGCGCTACCTGCAGGTCGACGGTCTGGCGGTCACTCCGGGCGGGCACGACGTGCTGGTGGTCGGCAATGTCTCGAAGTCGCTGAGCGGACTGGTGGATTCACGGCCGTACCTGGCCGAGTACTCGGCGTCGAGCGGTGCGTTTCTCCGAGGCAAGGGCTTCGACGGGGACGAGACGCGCCTGGGGACGGGGGTGGCGGTGGACCCGACCGGCCAGCACGTCTACGTGGGTGACGAGCGCAACCCGTTCGTGGGCCGGACCACCGCGCGGATCTACGAGTTCGACGTCGCGAGCCTGCACCAGGTGCGCCGCTTCACTCTGGCGGGCAACGACGTGTGCTGTGATCTGGCGGTCACCCCGGACGGTCACCTGTTCGCCCAGGTCGGTCCTCCGCACAGCACTCAGGTCCTGCTCCAGGAGTACAGCTCCACCGGCGGCTACGAGAACCAGTTCGCCAGCCCGCCGGGCGGTCTGGCCGTCGGCCCGACGGGAGACGTGTTCGTCGGCTCCAGAACCGAGCACCGGATTGACCGGTTGTCACGCACCGGCAAGCTGCTGGAGACGCTCGGTGCCGGTCACTTCACGGGCCTGCCGGTGGCGGCGGCGGTCAACCGGAACCGGCGACGTCTTCGCCTTCGACGCGGCGACGAACGACGTGTCGGCGATGCTGAAGTTCGCGCCCGTCGTCCCGCAGACGACGATCACGTCTCATCCACCGGCAACGTTGCTGATCCCCTCAGCGACGTTCAGGTTCAAGAGCTCGCTTGCCGGCGCGAAGCTTGAATGCCGCCTGCGCAAGGCCGGAGCCAGCCCGCCGGCGTTCAAGCCATGCTCCAGCCCGAAGACCTACCCTGCCCAGCCGAGCGGCAGCTACACCTTCGAGGCACGGTCGACCTCTCCCGCCGGGCCCGTCGATCCCACACCGGCCAAGTTCACGTTCAAGGTCAGTCTATCCCGAGACGGTGATCACGTCCACTCCGGCGAGCACGATCGGAATGACCACCGCGACGTTTGCCTTCAGGAGCTCCAGCGCCGGCGCGACTTTCGCGTGCCGCCTGGCGCTCGTCGGATCCCCAGCGCCGGCGTTCAAGAAGTGCCCGAGTCCCGTCACCTACGTGCAGCTGAGCGACGGGGTGTGGAAGTTCGAGGTGCAGTCGACCTCGACGCACGGGCTGACCGACCCGACGCCCGCGACCTATCAGTTCAGGATCGACACGACGCCGCCGACCGTCGCCGCGCCGGCCGCGCCGACGCATCCCGGTCGGCGGACAGCTACAGCTCGATGGAACGCTCGGCGTGCAGGAGAGCTGGTCGGCAAGCGACACCTTCAGTCCCATCCTCCGCGCTGCTGTACACGGTCGAGCAGCGCGCCGGCGCGACGCCCGGCCAGCCTGGGGGCGTTCGCGGATATACCCACGCTGCAGAACATGCAGGGGACGACATCGGCGCCTCGTGCCGATCGCGCCAGGTGGCCCAGATCACCAGCTGCGCGTGCGGGCCGAGAACCAACTCGGCGTCGCCGCCGAGGGGCCCGCAGGTGACCCGTTCGCGCTCAACGTGATCGACGACAGCGATCCTTCGATCACCTACTGCAACCCTGGGTGCAGGGCACCGACAGCGGCGCGTACGGCGGAAAGCTCCACACCGCTAGCTCCCCGAGCGCCACCGCGAGCATGACGTTCACGGGCCGGTCGATCGCTGTGATCGCCCCGGTCGGTCCCGCCTCCGGTTCGATCCAGGTCTGCATCGACTCCGGCGTCAGCGTTGGGTATCTGCACCACCGTCTCGGAGCACTCCGCCACCGCCGTGGAGCGCGAGGTCGTCTACGTCAGCGCCCCAGTGAGCACGACCACGTCCCACACGATCACGATCACCAGCACAACCAGTTCGCCCGTCGCGCTCGACGCCCTCGCCGTGCTCGGCTGAGGCTCAGCGCGCGAGGATCTTCGCCTTCTGGGCCTGGAACTCGTCCTCGGTGAGAACGCCGGCGTCGCGCAGCTCACCGAGCTTCTCCAGCTTCGCGATCCGATCGTCTGAGGATGGCTCGGGGGCGGTGGCGGCCAGCGGTCGCCCCGTGTCGGGGTCCGCTCCGCCGGCGGCGTGGGGCGAGTTCCACAGCATCAGGCATTGCGGATCGTCGGGCGCGACCTTGACGGTCATTCGCTGACCGTCTGCGAGGGTCTGGATGACCGCTTCCGGCAGCACCTGCTCAGCCGTGGCCGCATACGCCACTGCGTCCGGCGGCTCGACCATGAAGTCGAGTGAGACGCTCACGCCACCCATCTGGGGCTGCGCCTCGCCGACGGTGAAGGACTGAAGCGTCGCCGCCATCTCCGCGCCGTTGGCGACCCGCTGTACCAACTGTCGGTAGGCCAACTGGGTGGGGCTCATGGCGGCCGTGACCGCCTGCACCTTTCCCGCCGCCTGCCGCAGCGTCGCCGGATCGAGTCCCAGCTTGGCCAGCAGCTCCTGTTTGCGTTTGCCGAACATCGATCTCTCCTCAGATTCGGTCGAGCACCCGGGCCTTCTCGGCCGCGAACTCGGCCTCGGTCAGGATGCCCGCGTCGCGGAGCTTGCCCAGACGCTTGAGGTCATCGAGCGCATCGGACTCGCCGGGGCCTTCACCGGGCGGGGGCGGGGCGGCGGACGCGACCGGTGATGCGGCCCGCGCAGCCTTGGCCGCCGACGCGAGGCTCGTGACGAACTTGTCCATCGATCCGATCTGGTCCCACGGGATCCGCACGCGGTCGCCGTCGAGCTCGATGGGGATGTCGATGCCCGGGAGCAGCAGCGCCTTGCGGGGCACCTTGTCGGTGAACCGATAGCCGAACCGGGGCCGGCCCGGCACCGCGACCGAGAGCAGGAGCTCCCACTTACCCATCATCGACTGATGATCGTTGGCGCCGTGGCCGATGGCCATGATGCGCGCGGTGGGGCGGTCGAACACAGGGCGCCATCGACGCTGGGGCGGAGTGCCGCCGGCGTGGGCCGCGACCTCGATCCATGCTGACTCAAGCTCGGCGGCCACCGAGTCCGGATCCGTGAACATGCGCTCACCGCGCGAGATCAGCTCGTCGACGGTCGGCGCCTGATCCCATTCGATCCGGATCCGGCGCAGGTCGCGTGAGACGACGAGCGGCAGGTGCATGCCGATAACCGCGTATTTCTCGCGTGAGGCGAGACGCTGGGGTTCGAGATAGAAGGGCGGGTGACCAGCGACGCGGATGATCATCGGCGTCGTGGCGCTGAAGCGGCGATAGCCGCCTGTGAACCCCTGTTGCTCCCCGTAGCCCGAGCTGTCAGGGCCGGCCGCCGATCTCGTGACCAGCCCCTCGCCGGCGATCCCGTCCCGAATTGCGGGCTGCAGCCCCAGAGGATTAAACGGCATCCCACCGCCCCGGCACGGCGGGAAACGCTACCGCGTGCGGCTCTCCTTCGCTAGTCCGTTGCGGGCCAGGTGGCGGTGGCGCGGACGCCATCGCCCTCCTCGGGCTTGGGACCTCCGACGGCGATGATGTCGAGCCCGTCGGGACCGGCCTCGAAGGCGCGGACGACCTCCGGCGCGACGCGGATGACATCCCAGGTCCGGAGCTCCTGGGTCTCGTCGTCGACCAGGATCCGGCCCGAGCCGGCGACGACGACGTAGGCCTCCTCCTGTTCCCGGTGGCTGTGAGCCATCGGGCTGCGCAGGTTCGGGGCATATCGGAAGAGACTGACCCCGAGGTCACGGGAGGCCAGGTGCTTGCGGCCGAAGCGGCCCTCGAGCCCCTCGACCCGCCCCGCGACGGAGTCCTCGACCTCGAGCAGGTTGACCTTCGCAAAATCGGACATGTGATCTCCTCTGCTGGATAGCGAGTCTGTGTGGCGAGGAACCCTAGCTTTGCGACACACGCACGCTAACTCGACCAGGCCCCGAAGGAGGTGTCGAGGGCGTCGATGAGGCGCGTGTAGGTGGCGTCGACCGATTGCGGCATGCCGAATCCGCCGGCTGCCTCCAGGGTGACGAAACCGTGCATGACGGCGCGCAGTGAGCGGACCGCGTCGACCGCGTCCTCCTCGGCGATCCCGTAGCCGTCCAGGACGGCCAACAGCACGGCATACGCGGCCTCGCTGGCGGCAACGTGTTCGGCGTCGGCGGCGTCTGGAGCGCGGACGGCGGCGGCGGAGAGGCCGGGGTGGATGCTGGCGTAGTCGCGGTAGGCGTCTGCGATCGCGTGCAGCGCCTCAGATCGGGCGCGGCCGACCGCGGCAGCCGAGAGCGCCGCGGTCAGCTCGCGCACCCCGTGCACGGCAAGATCGCGCTTGAGCGCGTCCAGCCCATCGACGTGCTTGTAGAGGCTGGGGAGCGTCACACCGAACCGCTGCGCGATCGCGGCAAGGGTCAGCCGTTCGAGTCCGACCTCGTCGATGAGGACGGCAGCTTCGGCGACAACGCGATCGTGGGTCACACCGGCGCGCGGCACGGCTCGGCCTAACGGCCTTCGCGGCTGACGGTCACGCCCGTCGCGGCCACCCAGATCAGCAGAAGCGCCAGCGACACCGCCGCGGCTTGGGCGAGTGAGTTGTTGAGGAGCAGATAGCCGACACCCGAGGTGATCATCGCCGCTGCCAGCGGCGCGCCGACGTATCCCAGCCAACGAGGGATGGCCCCGCGCGCCAGGTTGATAGTGGCGACGGCCACCGCCGCCAGCGCGAGCATCTTGACGCCATCCATCCGATTGATCAGGTGAAACAGGACGCCAGCGCGGCCGGTCGCGCCGTCGGGCACGGCGCCGGCGGAGAGCCACAGGCCGAGGGCGCACTCGACCAGCGACACCACCACCGCGCCGGCACCAGCGACCAGTACGACCCGCCCACGCGTCGCCGTGCCGCGCCGGATCATGGTCCGCCCGAGCGCCATCACGACGATCGCCAGGGCAATGGCCGCGACTCCCTCAACCAGCAGGTACTGCGTCACTGCCACCCCCTGGTGGCCGCTGTACGCCGACACAACCCTCGTGCCGGACGCGTCCACATCCAGGTTTGACGGCCAAACCGCCAGACCCACCGCCCACGCGGCGACGAAGGCGAGACCGGCCGCCGCGGGCGCGGCCATCGGCCGACCGCGTCGCGATCGGATCGCTGCACTTGGTGCGGTCGTTGTGTGCGTGGTCATCGCGTCCTCCTCGACAATAGTAAATAGGCCTAACCTTTAAGTTAGTAGCCTTAACTTAGCACCGTGGTGGACGCAGCCGGGGTCGCAGGACGTGAGACTCCCGGACCGCCAAGGCGCTTATGGAGGGCCGCTCAGAGTGCTTTGGGTGGCCGGGTGAGCCGTCGGGCGCTGATGGCGGCGATCGTCAGCAGCATTGGCGGTCCGAGAAGGAGTAGCCAGGCGGCGGGCGCGGGCTTGCCGGCGACCATCAGTGCGACGTAGATCGCGGGCAGCGCGCACGCGATCGCCAGGCGTGGATCGGAGCCGATCGTGAGGACCGCCGTGACCATCAGGATGACTGCGGCGAGGCTCACGACGGCGGTGAACGGAGCGACACCGAACCTGTGGTTGTATGCGAGCACCAGGGCTGCGGTCGCTGCCAACCACGCGAGGCGCCGGGGATCCAAGCCGCGCCGCCGGGGTGCCAGGGTGAGCACGATGAAGCACAGGACGGGCACGATCGTCGGAGCGATCCCTCGGAAGGTCGGATTGTGGGACACCAGTTCGGGCACCCGTGCCAACCCCCACGCGAGCGCGACGACGCCGGCCAGTCGCTCGGCGCCGATGAGGGCGACCGCCAGCGCAACCCCGAGGCTTGCGATGGACGCCCAGGAGAGGAGCGGGTCCTGCAGTCCGTCGAGCCTTTGGGCGAGCAGCGTGCTGAGGTCGAGCGTCATCACCAGAATCGCGCCGCGACAAAAGCCATCGGCCACGAGCCTGCGGGTTCCCCGCCCCACGCTTCGCGCCTGGAGGCCCATCCCCACCAGAGCAGCGAGCTCGTGAACGAACCGCGCCCGAGATCCGTCGCCGGCGCTGTCCAGGACGGTTCCGGTGATCTCGTCCCCTCGTGCCTCACGGATCGAGGGCGGGAGCGCCAGCAGCGCGGCTGCCACCCACTTCTCGCGGGTCACCGCGCCACCGCGCCCGTGGCCGCGCGGTCAAGCAGCGCGAAGTAGCTCGGCGTTCGTAGCTCCATGCGCGGCGCAGCATACATCGATCATCGACATGTCGTCAAACGATCACACGCCGGTCGGCGTGGCCGGAATCCAGTCGGCCGGCAGGGCAGCGGGGATTGCGGTGTACGCGGGTACGACCCTGAGCGCGAGCGCCGCAGCCGGGCGATTGGCGACGAGGCGCGCCGTGTCCGTCATGGCGAGCAGCATCCGGGTCGACGGGGCGATCTGAAAGTCCGCTGCGTTGAGCTGGTCGCCGCCGAGCACTCCGTCAGCGATGAGGCGATCGACGTGGTCCAGGAGGTGGGGGAGTTGATCGAGATCCTGTCTGACCTGGCGGTCGCTCGCTCTGGCGATGCGCGCGAAAACCGGAGCGATCGGTGTCAACACGACGCCCGCCACACGAGGGGCGGGCAGAGGGCTGGCCACGTCGGCAAACCATTGGCGCTGACTGAGATGGTGGCTCAGCTCCCAACGGATCAGCCGTCGCGGGATGGGCTGGAGCACCGACTCTCCCCAGCGCTCGGCGTCGGTGACGGCGGTGCGAGCAGTGGACTCTGCGGGATACAGCGACGGTGAGGGCGCGAACTGCTCGAGCGCCTGGGCGATCGCGAGCGAGCCCTGCACGCGCCGACCATCGGGCAGCCGGATGGCCGGCACCGTGCCGCCCCTGAACCCCAACGCCCACAACGCGGGCGGGTGTCCGCCGGCCAGCAACTCGACATACCGATAGGAGAGGCCCTTGAAGGCCAGCATTCCCCGCACCCCCAACACCGGATGCGAGAGCGGGATCCCATAGAGCCGAAGGGGAGCTTCAGACACGCGAGCGAGCCTACCCTGCGCTGATCACCTCGTAGTGCAGGTGAGTGACGCCCCTACGCAAGGCCGGCGAGTCGGTAGAGGACCAGGCTGCCGGCGACCGCGACATTGAGGCTCGCGCCGACGCCGACCATCGGGATCTCCACGCACGCGTCGGCCGCCTCGACGTGCTCGACGGGGACGCCCTGGGTTTCGTGACCAAGCAGCACGACGGTGGGTCGCGTCGCGGGCTCAAGGCGGGGGAGCGCGATTGCGTCATCGGCCAGTTCGACGGCAAGGACCTGCCATCCGCGCTGGCGCTGGAGCCGAATCCAGCGGTCTTTTCCAGTGCCGATCCAGTGGATGCAGCACCGCCGCGCGATGTTGCGCGAGTCCCCGACGGCGAGCGCCTGGCGGTAGTGCGGGGTGTCGGGGACCGCGAGGCATGCGCCCGTGGCGTCGCAGGTTCGCAGCAGGGTCCCGAGGTTGGCCTGATAGGCGACCCAGAGCGGGGCGATGACAAGATGCCCCCAGCAGCGGTGGCGGCGTGTCCGGCGTGTCCGGCGGATGTCTCGGCCGGCCTTCTTGGCGGGACTCACGCCGCCGGGGCGGACCGCCCTTTCAGAGAGTGAAGCATCGGTCGCGTTGTTCTCGGCCGCGCGAGGCCGTCGCCGCGGCCGACGCGGTACGCCGGCCTGTTGTGGCCAGCGTACCGCGACACGGATCGCGGTCAGCGGCCCTCGCGTACCTGGAGCCGGTTGCCGTCGGGGTCCTGGAACTGCGCGACGTAGCCCCAGGGGAACTCGATGACGTCTGAGACGAACTCGACCCCGCGAGACTGCAGCTCCTCGACCGTCTTGCGGCAATCGTCGGTTTCGATCGTGATCGACGCCGGGGGGCGGCCCATCGCCGGCTCGGCCTGGCCCGGTGTCCCGGGCCAGAGAACCAACTGGAAGTCGTCGCCCGCGACGCCGACGGTCAGAAAGCGTGGCCCGTCCGGTATCGGGTTCTCAACGCGCTTCTCGAGTCCGAGCACGTTGGTGTAGAAGTCAAGCGCCTTGTCCTGGTCGCTCACGAGCACGCTGGTGTAGAAGACTTTCTCCAGCACGGTTGTTCCTCCATGGTCGTGGTCACTACCTCCATGACGCGGGCCGAGAACGAAACGTGACAGCTGGGTTTCAGGATCGCCGGGCCGACATTGCGCGGGTATCGGCTTTCTGGGAGGCTTGGCCGGTGCCGGGGGAACGTGTGCGGATCAGTCGCGCGCGCGGCGCCGGCGACCGGTCCGGCGCGACGCGCAGTGCAGACGTCGATCATGGATTTCCTGCGTATGCGCGAGGCGTGCTGGCGCTCCAGCGGACGGCCGGCAACGCGGCGGTCGGGCGCCTCATGCGCCAGGTCGGCTGGCCCAAGACGAGCCGGCGAAGCCCGAACCACGAGAAGACCACGCCGGCGCCGGGGGTTGATCGCTACCCGCTGTATGACCCCAAGCTCGGCGGCAGCACCGAGCGGTCGCTCACCGATGACATCCAGAAGAAGGTCACCGACGAGGAGAGCGGCAACCGCGCCGTCGTGCTCGTGCCCACCGACCTCAAGCAGGACCACGTGCAGATCTGGCTGCATTTTCATGGGAGCAAGCGCGCCGGCTATCGGCGCGAGGGCAGCACGGTCCGCGACGTCGACCCTGACAAGGACCGGTCCGACGAGCAACTGTCAAAGAGCGTCGCGGAGAAAGGCGACACGCAGGTCGTCGTGATCATGCCGCAGGGCAGCTTCGACGCCACTCCGGATTTCGGCGATGCCGTCACCGATCCGGCCGGATACGTCACGCGCGTACTCGGAATCCTCGAGAAGGACACGGGGATCAAGGTCAAGCAGGAGGGTCTTGTCCTGACCGGCTGGAGCTTCGGCGGGAACTACATCGCCGCCATGGCCGAGAAGGAGGCGCAGACCGGGACGCACCTGCTGGATTCGGTGGTCCTCTATGAAGGCGTCAACAACTTCCTCAAGAGTGAGCCCGACCCGAAGGACCCCGAGACCGATCCCAACAAGAAGAAGTGGATCACCCACGACTACCTCGCCGCCAGCAACCGCATCGAGGCCTACCTCAAGCTCGTCGCGCGCAACCTCAAGGCCGACCTCGCGAAGCTGGGCGGGCTCGATGCCGGCGCTGCGAGCACCTACCTGGCGGGGTCCTTCCGCTTCCTCGCGTACTACGGCGAATCCGGCGACTACACCGTCTCCTACGACATGCTCGAGCAGGGCATCCGCCTCATCTTCGGCGAGACCGTGAGTCCCGATGAGGAGGAGCGGCAGAAGAAGCGTCTTCCCAAGGCGGGGCTCGACATGGCGCACCGCGTGCCTGACAGCGTCGGTCTTGCTGCCAAGTTCACCGCATTGCCAAAGGCGGCGCGTGACGAACTGCGCGCGCATTACCAGGTGATCAAGGTCAAGCAGGGCAGCGCCGCGGATCACGCGACGGTGCTCGACGACGCAAAGGGCAAGCTCCATACGCTCGGGCACGACAACAGCGTCGGCAGCGGGGCGATGCTCGACGCGCTGCGCCGGACACGCCCGACGCGCACCAGCACGTCGACCCCCGGCACGTCGACCCCCGGCACGTCGACCACCGGCACGTCGACCACCGGCACGTCGACCACCGGCACGTCGACCACCCCCTGAAGACTCGCTAGACCGCGAGACGGTAGGCGGCCTGGGGCTCGCGCTTGCCCTTGAGCTGTAGTTCGACGCGCGTCCCGACCTGCGCGGGGAGTCCGTCCGCGACGCGCTGCGACAGCACGACCTCGCCTCCCGCGGCCTCGGCCTGCAGCCGCGAGGCCGTGTTCACCACGTCCCCGACCGCCGTGAAGTCAAACAACGCCCGCTGGCCGAGATTGCCGACGAACGCCTCGCCGACGTCGATCCCGATCCCCATCTCGACGAACGGAGGCGACTCGGACCCGTACCCCACGCTGCGCAGGAGCTCACAGGCATGCTCGAGCATCCGTGCGGGAACTCCCTCGCGGGTCAGACTGGGCTTGAGGTCTGGCAGGTACAGGGCCATCACCTCGTCTCCGATGAGCTTGTCGATCACGGCATCGGGAAAGAGAACGTCCTCGGCGCACCGGTAGAAGCGCCGGAGCAGCCGCGAGGCCTCTTCAGGATCGCCCCCGTCAAATTGGGCGGTGAAGCCTCGCAGGTCGGCAAACAGCACCCCGATGTGTTGTGTCATCCCGCCGGGCGGGGAGAACTCCACGCACGTCCCGCAGACCGTCGGATTCTTCCGCGAGGGCCGATACCCGAGCGGCCCGACGATCAAGCGACCCGGGCCGGCGAACGGAGCGCCGCAGATGCCGCAGCGCGGGCTGCTCGGGAGTGCGCGGAACATCTTGGCCAATGCGCCGCCGAGTCCCTGCTCGTGCAGCCTCCACGCGATCTCCCAATCTTCCGGAGCGAGGGGCTCGCCGGTTGCGCGGCCGGCGGCCCGGCGAAGCTTCCTCACCGCCATGCGCTGCCATAGCGTCGGCTTCGACCGCCGCTCGGCCTCATCGCTCGGCCCCGTCATGGGGCGACCCTACACAGTCAGGTCACGCGGTCCGCGGACTTTCTCGCGCTCACCGCGTGTGTGTGCTGGTAGTCCCACGGGATCCGTCGGTACGCGCTAGGCCGAGAACAGCTTGTTCCCGCGCGACTTGGCCGTCTCGTTCGGGGGGCCGCTGACGTCGATCGGCGTGCGCGCGTCGTCGGGGATCGCGTGCTCGCGCTCGTCGAGCTTGAAGAACTTGCTCGCCGGTGCGGAGCCGCCGTGCTGGTTGGGCATCCGCTGCTTGGTGGGGATCTTCGGGCCGAAGCCGCCCGACTCGGTCCACTGGCCCGTGAAGCTGGCCGGGCCCGAGGGCGCGAACACGATCTCCGTCTTGGGGAGCTTGGGGACCGACTTGTCGGTCTTGGAGTTGAAACAGCGTCGAGGTGAGGTCGCCGACGGTCTTGCGCCGCCACGCTGAGACGTTGGGCACCTCGACGCCGAAGCGCTTGGCGATCAGCTTGAGCTGCGAGGTGTGATCGAACACCTCGGTGGCGATGTGGCCGCCGCGGCTGAACGGGCGAGACCACGAGCAGCGGCACGCGGACGCCCAGGCCCAGCGGACCTTCGATGCCGAGCGTCTCGGGCTTGGGCTCGCCGGCGGGGAACTTGTTGGTCGGTGAGGTACTCGCCCTTGGTGCCCTTGGGCGCGGTGGGCGGCGGCGACGTGGTCAAACCAGCCGTCGTTCTCGTCGTACATGATGAACAGCGCCGTCTTCGCCCACACCTCCGGGTTGGAGGTGAGCTCGTCGAGGACCATGCGAGACGAACCACTGCCCGTTGGTCGGCGAGGCCGACGGGTGCTCGTCGAAGCCGAGCGGCGGGATGATCCAGGAGACCTTGGGGAACTTGCCGGACTTCACGTCGGCGGCGAAGTCGTTGGGGAAGGTCTGCTTGAACGCCTTCTGAAACAGCGGCGTGCCCGGCTTCTGGAAGGCCTTGAAGTAGGGCAGGACGTTGTCGGTGAGCAGGAGGTTCGAGGTGACCGTCGGGTCATAGAACTTGGGGTTCCAGGTCAGGTACTTGGTCAGGGAGGCGAACTTGCCGCTGACGCCGACGTTGCTCGGCGTGTAGACCTTCCACGAGACGCCCTTGTCCTCGAGCAGCTCCTGGACGGTCGTCCACGTGCAGTTCCACACCGTGTCCTCGGTGGCGTTGGTAGCGACGACCGGGCCGCCGTGCGTGCCGGACGGATCGATCGTCCCGCTGGTGGCCATGAGCCGGTTGGGGTGCGTGGGGCCGAGGATCGAGCAGTGGTAGGCGTCGCCGAGGGTGAAGTGGTCGGCCAGCGCCCAGTGGAACGGCAGCTGCTCGCGCGTGTAGTAGCCCATCGTCATCGCGCCCTTGGGCCCTTCCCACTCGGGCCGGGTGTGGACCTTCACCCAGGAGTCCATCTTGCCGTGGTTCCAGCACTCGTGCATCGGCCCCCAGTCGTGGGTGAGGTCGTCGGTCGACTCGAGGCCGTGGTTGCTGGGGAGGTGGAACGGGAGCAGCTTGTGCTTGGGCACGACATTGGAGCCGCCCGGGATAGTCCTGGGCGAAGGCGACCGAGCGAGTGCTTGGGGTGATCGTCGAAGCCGCGTCCCCGCGGGTAGGCGCCGAAATAGTGGTCGTAGGAGCGGTTCTCGAGCATCAAGAAGACGATGTGCTCGACCGCCTCCAGGTCTGAGCCTGCCGGCTTGGTTCTGGCCGCCCGGTCGATCACCGAGGCCCAGCTGTTGCCGGCCATCCAGTCGAACGCCGACTGGCTGACGAACGCGCCCGCGCCCACCATGCCGAGCCGCTCCATCAGTTGCCGTCGCGTCAGGAACCCGCCGTTACGCTCGTCAGGACCAGGCACTCGAAACCCCTCTCGTCTGCGTCAGCACCAGTTGCTCGGTGCGCCGGCTGGCGTTGGATCCATCCCAGGCGCGGGCGACACATTAGCTGTGGCCGCGGTCCGCAGCGCCGTCGGCCGTTTTGCGCGGAGAGGCGCGGGTAGTCGCTTGCCGTGCCGGCTCTGGCCCTCACCTTTGATGACGGTCCCAACCCGGTGTGGACCGCGCGGTTGCTCGATCGGCTGCGGGCGCTCGGCGCTCGCGCCACGTTCTTTCCCATCGCTGCGCGCGCCGCGGCTCACCCGGAGCTCATCGCACGGATGCGTGAGGAGGGGCACGCCGTCGGCCTGCACTGCGACGAGCATGTCCGCCACAGCGAACGCGACGCGGCGTGGCTGCAGCGCGACACCGACGCGGCGCTGGGGCGTCTCGCGGGCCTCGGGCTGAGGCCGAGCCTGTGGCGGACACCCTGGGGCGACACGGCGCCGTGGTCGGTGCAGGTGGCGCGGGATCGTGACCTGCGCCTTGTCGGATGGACCGTCGACACCCACGACTGGCGTGGGGACTCGGCCCCGGAGATGTTCGAGGCGACACGCGCGGACCTGAGCGATGGAGCCGTCGTCCTGGCCCACGACGGACTGGGCCCCGGCGCCCGTCGGGACGACGCGGCGGCAACCGTCCAGTACGTCTCACTGGTCGCCGAGCACGCCCGCCGCCACGGTCTCAGCCTCGAGGCGATGCGATGAGCACCACCGCGGTGCCCGAGCTCAACGTGGCGCGGCTGGACGAGGCGCTCGCGCGGGTCGCCGCCGGCGCCGACGCCCGCGACCGCGCGGCCGTCCCGCCCTTCCCAGAGGACGCGATCGCCGACCTCGAGGCCGCGGGCGCGCTGGCCTGGAACGCCCAGCCGGGGTCAGAGCGTCCTGCGGCGGCCGCCGAGCTCGGGTTGGTGCGCAGCGTCGCCCGGGCCGATGGGTCGATCGGCCGGATCCTCGACGGCCACCTCAACGGCGTCGAGCGCCTGGCGGTGCAGGCGCCCGCCGCGCTGCGCGACCGCGAGCTGGACGCGGTGCGCGCCGGTCAGCTGCGCGTCGGCGTGTGGGGCGGGGACCCGCGCCCGGGCGAGGGCATCCCGGCGGTGGTGCAGGAGGCGAGCTCCGGCTCCGGCGAGCTCCTGACCGGGGTCAAGACCTTCTGCTCGGGCGCGGGTGGCCTTGACCGAGGCCTGGTCCTGGCGCGCGACCCCAATGCCTCGGCCCCGGCGGCCGTTTGGGTCGACCTGACCGATCCGGCGACCGTGGTCGTCGACGAGCAGTGGTACCGCGGCGCGGGCATGCGGGCCTCCGTCTCGCACCGGGTGATCTTCGATGGGGCCCCCGTGCTGGCCCGTTTCGGCGGTCCGGGCGCGCTGGCTGAGCAGCCATGGTTCGGCCGCGACGCGCTGCGCACCGCAGCGAGCTGGGCGGGCATGGCCGATGGCGCGGTGGACGGCGCGTTGGAGGCGATCGCGGAACGTGCGGCCTCAGGGCCACTCGAGGAGTTGGCGGTCGGGAACATGCGCACCGCCCAGGAGACGATGACCGCCTGGCTGGAGCGGGCCGCCCGCGCCATGGACGCGGCGTCGGCAGATCTGGCCGACATCGCCCTGCATGCGCGGGCCGCGATCACACAGGCCAGTCGCACCATCTTCGCCGAGGCCGAGCGCGCCTGCGGCTCGCACCCGTTCGCCACCGGGGGCCGGCTGGACCGGGCCCGGCGCGACCTGGAACTGTTCCGCCTCCAGCACCGCCTCGACCCCGCACTGGCCGCCGCCGGCGCCCGCGCCGTGGCGTCCCACCGGACCGTCACATGACCGCCGTCGATCATTTCGAGGCGCAGTACCGTGCCGATCCCGATCCGTGGGGCTACCGCTGCAGCGCCTACGAGAGGGCCAAGTACGACGCGACCCTCTCCGCCTGCGGCCCGGGCCCCTTTGAGAACGCCCTGGAGCTGGGCGGTTCGATCGGGGTCTTCAGTGCCCGGCTGGCGCCCCGGTGCCGGCGGCTGACCACCATCGACTACTCGCCGACGGCGGTTCGCCGTGCTCGCGCCGCGCTCGCGGCGCGCCGCAACGCGCGCGCCCTGCTCGGGCTCATCCCGGAGGACCTCCCGGACGAGCGCTTCGACCTGGTGGTTGCGTCAGAGACGCTGTACTACCTGGATGCCGCGACACTGGCGCGGACGTTCGAGGCCCTGGAGGCTCGCACCGTGCCCGGCGCGCGGGTGGTCTGCGTACATTGGCGGCCCGCGGGCCCCGAGCGGCCGATGACCGCGGCGCAGGTCCACGACGAGGCCCGCCGTCAGACCTGGCTGCGCCGGCTGACGTCCGAGTGCCGGCCCGAGTATCTGCTCGACGTGTTGGAGCGCCGGTGAGCGAGCCGTACTCACTGCTGGTCATCGGAGGCGGTCCGGCGGGCCTGTCGGCCGCGCGTGCCTACCGCGACGCCCGCGGCGACGGGCCAGTCGCGATCGTCGCCGACGAGGGGCGGATGCCCTACAACCGGCCTCCGCTGACCAAGGATCTGCTCCGTGGGGAGAGCGCCGAGGAGGATCTGCCCCTCGAGGACGAGGCGTGGCTGGACGAGCAGGGGGTGGACCTGGTGGCCGGCCGTGCGGTTGGGCTCGATGCCGGGCAGCGCCAGGTGCTCCTCTCCGGCGGGCGCGCCCTGTCGTACGCCTCCTGTCTGCTGGCCACCGGCGCCGAGCCCATGCGCCTGCCCGTCCCTGGCGGCGACCGCCCGTGGGTGCACGTGATACGCACCGTCGAGCACGTCCGCCGGCTCACCGCTCGCCTGGCTGACGCCGCCCGCGTGGTGGTGATCGGGTCGGGCTTCATCGGCTGCGAGATCGCCGCCTCGCTGCGCGCGCGTGGCAACGAGGTGGATCTCATCAGCGATGAGCCGCTGCCCAACAGCGGCCGCCTCGGCGAGCCTCAGGCGAAGATCCTGGAGGACTGGTTGACCGAGGATGGGGTCGTCACTCACCTTGGCGCCTCCGTGCTTCGCATCGAGCGCGCCGACGGAGCCGTCACGGTCACCGCCGGGAGCGAGCGCGTGACCGGCGACCTGGTGGTCATGGCCACAGGAGTGGCGCCCCGCTCTGAACTGGCCGCCCAGGCCGGCCTTGACCTCGACGACGGCGCGGTCCCCGTGAGCGCCGCCATGCGCACCGCGCGCGAGGGGCTGCTCGCCGCCGGCGACGTGTGTCGGGCCGACAACCTGGCCGCCGGCCGGCCGTTGCGCGTCGAGCACTGGGGCGACGCGCTGGGTCAGGGGGCGGTCGCGGGGCAGACCGCCGCGGGCGTGGAGGCCGGCTGGGATGAGGTGCCGGGCTTCTGGTCGACCATCGGGACGCGGACGTTGAAGTACGCGGCCTGGGGCGACGGCTTTGACGCCACGCGGTTGCATCGCGGTGACGAGGGCGCCTTTGTGGCCTGGTATGGCCGCGACGGCCGGATCGCGGGGGTGCTGACCCACGAACGCGACGACGACTACGACCGCGGGCGCGAACTCATCACGCAGGGGGCACCATGGCCCTTGTGAGCGTGGTCGTCATCCCGGCACGCGACGAGGAGCAGACGATCGCGGCCTGCCTGAGCGCGCTTGCGCGCCAAACGGTCGGGACGGGCGCGTTCGAGACGATTGTCGTGGCCGACGCGTGCACCGACCACACCGAGGACGTGGCGCGGGCGACCGCCGCGCGTCTCGGTCTGTCGCTCACTGTGCTCGCGGGCCCGGGCGCCGGCTCGGGCCCGGCTCGCCGCATCGGGATGGATGCGGCGGCTGACCGCCTGGAGGCTCTCGGATGCCGCGACGGCCTCATCGCGACAACCGACGCCGATTCCGCACCGGCCGAGGACTGGTTGGCGCGCCAGCGGGCGCACCTGGCTGACGGGGCCAGGGTGGTGGCCGGCCTGATCGACCTGCACCCCGACGATGCCGTCCGTCTGCCCGAGGCGGTGCGCGCGCGGCGCGCGCGCGATGCGCGACGGCGGCTGTCAGATGTCGCTGCGAGCGATCCCGCGGCCCAGCACCATCACTTCGCCGGGGCATCCCTGGGAGTCACGCTTGAGACCTACCGGCGCGTGGGTGGTCTGGACGCATGCCGCGCCCTGGAGGACCAGGCCTTCGGAGCCAAGCTGGCGCGCCACGGCATCTCGGTGGCCAGAGCCGCGGATGTCCGGGTGCGCACCTCGGCGCGGACCGACGGGCGGGCGCGCCGCGGCCTTTCGGTGGACCTCGCCGTGTCGATGTGGCAGGAGCAGCGCCGCTACCGAGCGGAAGCGTTCGCAGTGGAGGACCTGCGTGGGGCCAAGCGGTCGACGACCGTGTCGGTGGTCCTGCCCGCCAAGGAGTGCGCCCGCACCATCGCCGGGGTTCTGGAGACAACGGTGGCGCCGGCCGTGGCAGCCGGGCTGGTCGACGAGGTGATCGTCGTCGACGCGGCGTCGCGGGACGGCACCGCGGCGCTCGCCTCGGCGGCGGGCGCGATGGTCGTGCAGCAGGATGATCTGCTGCCGGAGCACGGCGCCGCGATGGGCAAGGGCGACGCCATGTGGCGGGCTCTGTCGTGCAGTCGAGGCGACGTGGTCTGCTTTCTGGACGCCGACACGGAGGATCCCCACGCAAACCATCTCCTCGGTCTGCTGGGCCCGATGTTCCGAGAGCCGGCTGTCGCGCTGGTCAAGGGAGCGTTTGACCGCCCGTTTCGTACCGGAGGCCAGAGCCTGCCCCACGAGGGTGGCCGCGTGACCGAGGTGATGGCCCGCCCGTTGCTCAACCTGCACTTTCCACTGCTCGCCGGGTTCGCCCAGCCTCTCGCGGGCGAATTCGCGGCGCGCCGCGACGTGCTGACGAGCATTCCGTTCCCCATGGGCTACGGGGTCGAGGTCGCAGTGCTCATCGACGCGCTGGACCGCTGCGGCCTGCCCGCGCTGGCCGAGTGCCATCTCGGCTCCCGCCAGAATCGCCATCAGCCGTTGCGTGCGCTCGGGGAGATGGCCTTCGCCGTGCTGGCCGCGGTGGAGCGGCGGCTGGACGGTCCGCGCAGTGCCACCGGCGGCCAGTATCTGCGCCCGTGGGAGGACGGTGCCGTCGTTCGCGTGCCAGTCGACGAGCGCCCGCCGCTGGACTCGCTGAGCGCCGTCGCAGCGTGACGGCCGCGTATTTCCTGTGTCATTCGCTCAGTGCGGGTAACCCTCTTAGAGAGATGCTTGGTAGGGATGAGACGCTCATGGCGCTGACGCTTCCGTGCGCGCCGGCAGCTTCGGCCGCGGTGCGAGAGAAGCTGAGCCATATCGATGGCCTGGGGTGGATCCTCGGGGATGTGATGCTGGTGGCCAGCGAGCTGGTCAACAACGCGGTGACGCACTCCGGCGCCACGCCGAACCATGACCTGCAGGTGCGCGCCTCACGCCACGCCGAGTTGCTCACGATCAGCGTCCGTGACCCCGGGCTCTCGGGCTCACACGCCGGGCCGGCGCCGCCCACCGACAACGGCGTGGGAGGGTGGGGCCTGCGGATCGTCGATGCGCTGTGCGAACGCTGGGGCGAGGAGCGCGACCACGGGTACGTCGTCTGGGCCGAGCTCAGCCTGTCTCGCGGCGACGGGTCTGCAGCGTCGCTGTGATCGTGTCCACCGGCCGCGGCGCCCCCTGACGAGGGCTGTCGCGGGCACGCCTCAGGGCATGCCGAGCCGGGTCTGGAACACCCGGCGGTCGACATGGTGCGTCCACAGGACCTCGGCGATGTCGTCGGGCTCGTTGTCGGCGCCGGGGGCGATCTGGCCCGCGATGGCGATGTGGGCGACGTGGATGCCGTCGTTGCGTACCGCGTCATGGAGCATCCGCGCGTAGGCGACCTCGCCTGCGAATGAGATCCCGACGCCCGCGCGCTCTGGGTACGGGTTGACAGCGGCGCCGCCCGTGGTGAACAGGATCGTGCCGCGACCGGCCTCGCGCATCGGCCCGATCACCGCTTGTGTGGCGGCAACGGCCCCGAGGACACTGAACTCGAGCGGGCCGCGGACGTCGTCGGCGGTGGTCTCCAGGATCGGCTTCATGAACTCTCGAGCGGGCAGCGGTGAGTACTCGAGCACCTCGACCGGGCCCAACTCGTCGGCGAGCTTGGCGATGGCTGCGGCCAGCGCGTCGCTGTCGCGGATGTCGGCGGCGGCGCCCGCCGAGGTGATCCCGTCCAGCCGCAGTTGCCCGGCGAGCTCGACCAGCCGGGACTCCGTGCGCGAGACCAGGCCGACGGCGAAGCCCTCACGCCCAAAGCGCCGGGCCACGGCCAGTCCCAGGTTGGGCCCCGCTCCCACGATCACAAGCGACATTCCCGACAGCCTAGTGCGCGTCGTCAGCGTCAACGCGTCGTCCATCGAGCAGGCGGCTCAGCGCGGGCCGGCCGAAGCTACCGTCAAGGGTTGTGACGACCTCGGCCCGCTCCCGCCCCGGGTGCTCGGGAACTGCCGGAGCTGCCCTGTGTACCGCGGTTCTGTGCGCGCTCGCCCTATGCGTGACGGGCTGCGAAGATCCGGCGGGGACGGCCGCGGCCGCCCCACGCGCGTCGGGCCCCGGCTTTGCGCTGATGCAGATGAACCTGTGCCTATCGGGCGTGGCGGGGTGCTATGCCAGGGTGCACTACCCGGTGGGGGTGGAGGCGGCTGCCGCCGAGATCCGTCAGACCCACCCGGATGCGATCACCTTCAATGAAGCCTGCGGCGGGGACGTCGCCCGCATCGCGCGCCAGACCGGCTACCACCTGCGTTTCTCGAGCATCGACTACTACGGCAAGAGGCTGCCCTGCATTCATCCACGCGGGCGTGGCCTGTTCGGCGATGCGGTGCTCACACGGGCGGCGATCGTCAGCAGCGACAGTCACCCGTTCCCGGCGGAGGCCGGCCCCGAGCAACGCCAGTGGGTGTGTGTGACCACGCGGGCGCGCATCGTCGTGTGCACCGCTCATCTTGCCTCCAACGAGCCCGTCGAGGTCGCCGCCAACGCCCCGCAGTGCACCCAGCTCAGGACGATGCTGGCGGGTCGGGAAGCCGCGCGCGCCGTCATCTTCGGGGGCGACGTCAACCGCCTGGCCCCGTGTGCTCCGCGCGGCTTCTGGGTGCGCAGCGACGCGTCGGCCCGCCAGGACCCCGGGATCCAGCAGGTCTACGGCACCGGGGCGCTGCGCTCGCCGGCGGTGCACGTCGTGCCGGCGCTACACACCGATCACGACATCCTGTTCGTCCACGCGGACCTCACCGGGCACGGCTAGGGCACGAGGACGGTGCGCCGGCCGGGCGGGTCCGTGGTGGCCCAGACCGTCTCGACGTCGGACAGCGGCCGAGGGGCGGCCGTCAGCGCAAGCGTGCCGTCGCTGATCCGCTCGACGAGCGACGGCAGTTCGGCGAGGTAGGCGGCGGTGGACACGGCGCCCTGGCCGTTGCCCTGGAGGCGGAGATTGGCCGAGCGCAGCGCGACCGACGGCAGTTCCAGGGTGGGCCCGGCGACCGCCCCGATCTGAACCCAGTCCAGGGCGCGGCTGCGGTCCGTGCGCCCCATGAGCAGGGCCATCATCGCCTGCTGGGCGGGCGGGCCCCACAGATAGTCGAGGACGATGTCGATGTCGGCGGCCGCGGTGGCCAGAGCCCGGCCGGTGGCGTCGGTGTCCTCGGTCAACGCGACGACCTCGTCGGCGCCCCGCGCGATGAGGGCCTGCAGTCGCTGGGGATCGCGGCCGGCGCCCACCACGCGTCCGGCACCCAGTTGACGCGCGATCCGCACCGCCATGGTCCCGGCGTTGCCGGTCGCGCCGAGCACCAGAACACTCTGGCCGGGCGCCATCGCCACGCGGCGGCGCAGCGCCACCCAGGCCGACATCGCGGGGTTCATGGTGGCTGCGACCGTGGCGGCGTCAACGTCACGAGGCAGCTCGATCGCCCTCCGGGGGTCGACCACCGCCGCCTCGGCCATCGTGCCGAGGTCGTCGTCGCCGGCCACGAAGTAGACCCGTGTGCCGTCGCGGCGCCGGCCAACGCCGTCGACGCCGGGGATCATCGGCAACGCGCCGGTGCTCGTGTAATGGGCCGCGGCGGCGCCGCTGCGCACACGCGGGTGCAGACCGACGGCGAGGACGTCAACCAGGATCTCCTCTGGGGTGGAGGGGTGCGGGGCCTCGAAGGGCAGGTAGTGGGGTGGCTGGTCAAAGGACGTGACGACCGCGGCGTTCATCGTTGGCATGGCTCGCTCCTGCGGGGTCCCCGTGAAGTGGTTAGTTGGTGGCACGTACCAATTTAGTTGGTGCCACTGACTAAATCAAGTACGCTGCGCGACCATGGCCGATCGACCGGTGCGTCCCGCTGGTGCGCGCACAACGCGCGAACTGACTCCCGTCGACGGGCTGGCCCAGCTCTCGTTCCTCGTTCAGCGCCTGCTCGAGCGCCGCGCGGCCGAGCACGAGCTGTCCGTCATCCAGACGCGGCTGCTCGGGGTCCTGCGCGATCGCCGGCCGACGATCAACGAGCTGGCGCGGCTGTTGGGCCTGGACAAGTCGAGCGTGAGCGGGCTGGTCGAACGCGCCGAGCGCCGCGGCCTGGTGGCCCGTGCGCCGTCGCCCGCGGATGGACGCTCGGTGCTGGTCAGGCTCACCGACGCCGGCCGTGCGCTGGTGAACGAGGCCGCGCTGGGCTTTGGTGCTGACATCTCGGCCCTGCTCGAGCACCTGCCCGCCTCGGACCGGCGCGCACTGACCAGACTCGTCAGCCGCCTGCTGGTGGCGCAGGCGGCGGATGAGGGGATCGAACTGTTCCCCGCACCGCCTCTGCCCACCCCTCCGGGTCCTTGAGCAGGAATCCGATCTCGCCCTCGGACACGGGGCGTCAGTGCGACCCGGCGTCGCAGGGGCGCAGGCCGGCACCGAGGCCTGCGAGCAGGCCGTCGGCCTCCACAGCCGGGCTGGAGGTGAGAAAGAGGAGCGCCCCGGGCTCCGGCGCGGTGATCACCTGGAGGGTGTCGCCGAATCCGTCGAGGACCGTCCCAAGCTGATCACCGGCGGCAACAGTGTCGCCGACGTCCACCGCCGGCTGCCACCAGCCGCGGACGGGGGTGCGCAGCCACAGGAAGTGCTCCACCAGCTGCTGCCCCGCGGGGGGCGGATCGGGCTCGCCGTCCAGCATGCCGGCGGCGCGCAGCGAGTTGTGCAGGCCCTGGAGGTGGCGCTCCACCTCCGCCGGCTCGAGCAGCCCGCGGCCTCCCGCCTCGGCGGTGACGCCGGGAATCCCGGCGGCCGCAGCGGCGGCGCTTGTCGTTCCGCCAAGTGTGTCGGTGGTGTCGCACACGATGTAGCCCAGGCCATAGGCGCGGGCGAGGCGCTCGGCGGTGTCGCGCACCGGAGAGTCGTCATAGAGGGCAAACGGCTCGAGCGCCTCGACCAAGTCGCCGCCGTGCAGGTCGATGAGTAGGTCGGCGCCGGCCACGAACTCCGAGAAGACGTGGTGGGCGAGCACGTCCGTGAAGCTTCCGTCCGGGTCCCCGGGAAAGGACCGGTTGAGGTTGCGCCCGTCCTCGGGGACGACAAAGGGCGACCGCGCGGCAAACGACGTCGGCGAGACGACCGGCACCGCCACGATCGTGCCCGTCAGCGCCGCGATGTCCAGTTCGCGCATGAAACGTGTCAGCGCGGAGATCGAGGAGTACTCGCAGCCGTGGACCCCGGCGAGTAGGCACGCCCGTGGCCCGTCGCGCGGTCCCGCCGCCTCGAACACCGGCCACTCGAGGTCCTTCAGGACGGGGTGTGACGAGCGGGCGAGGCGGCGGGTGATCACGGCCAAAGTCTCTCAGCCCAAGAAGCCCTGAGCGCGGCTTCAGCGGGCCGCCGGGCCTACCGCTCGTCGCGGCGGGCCCGGCATTCCCGGACGGCTCAGTGGTGCTGGATCTTCTTCAGCGCCCTGGCGAAAGCGCCGGTGTCCAGGCCCCAGGTGGGGGCCCAGGCGAACGGCTCGATCTCGGAGAGCCGGAGCTTGGAGAGGCCGATCAGCGCGTTGTAGGCGTAGCTGTTGACGTTCTTGGCCTTCGTCGAGCCCCACGTGTCGGGAGTCGAGGTCCAGCCGTACTCGTTGGCGATGACGGGCACACGCCCGCGACCGGCCCTGCTCATGTCGGCCAGAGCGTCCTTGGCGATCTTGACCGACGCAGCCGGGGTGTTGCCGTAGGGGTGGACCGCAACCGCGTCCATCGCCTTGCCGCGGAAGGCCTTGAGGAAGCGAGGCAGCGAGGACTCGGTCCAGGCCAGTCCGCCCGTCATCACGCGAGCGCTGTGATCGACGCGATGAATGGCGGTGCGGACAGCCTCGTACATGCGGGCGTAGTCCGACAGGTTGATGTCGGATCCCCAGTCATTGACGTTGTCGGGCTCGTTCCACACCTCAAGGGTGGTCACCGGGACCTGGGGCAGGTTGGGGTTGGCCTTCCAGAAGGCGCCGTGCGGCCCGTAGCGCTTCATGAACGCGGTCGCGTAGGCGGCGAAGGTCGCGTTGCTGGCCGGCGGCAGGAAGGCGATGACCTTCCCCGACTTCTTGTGCAGCACGTTGGAGCGATGGACCTCCGCCCACCGCGGAGCGAAGGCCAGCGTCGGCTCCCACTTCAGACGGGCCGTCGCCATGTCGGTGACGATCATGTCGTCGAAGGTCCAGTTGTACGTGTGACGCCCGTGGACTGGCGCCTTTGGCTCCGTGATCGCCCAATTGGAATCGGCGCGCCCGGTCCGCCCCCCGGCCTTATAGAGCGCTTGGAGGCTGGTCGTCGCCTGGTCCTGTGAGATTTGGCCGCGTTGCTGGCCGGTGAAGATGCTTCCGACCTCGGCGCCGAAGGTGGTGGCGCTGGCGGAGGCGGGGATCGCCAGGGCAGACAGGGACAGGAGAAGGAGAAGACAGCGTTTCATGAGCCTCACAGATGGACGTAGGACAAGGACGAACAAGGACTAGAACACGGGCAAGCGCCAGATTGTTGTGGTGCGCCCGACGGTCCCGCCCCGGCCATCGAGCTTAGCCACGCCGCCGTCCGCTCCATCATCCGCTCAGTCCGCCGTGCATTTCGCCTGATTCCGGGGCCCTGAACCCGTGCAAATCCCGCGCGCCTTGCCGCGTAGCTTGGTCTCGGCACCGCGGTCGGGCTATACGAGGGCGTATGTCCCGTCTCCTTCGCCTCCTCCTCACCGCGTGCGCATGCCAACTCGCGCTCACCGGCGTGGCGCACGCCACCGTGTCCCTGTCGGCTACCGGCTATCGCATCTCAGAGACCGCCGGGCAGGCCACCGTGACCGTGAACCGCACCGGCTCGCGACACGGCGACGAATACGTCCGCTATGGGATCCACCGCGCCAATGCGGTGGCTGGCATTGACTATGAGACGGTCGGCGGCACGCTGCACTTCCTGCCGGGGCAGTCGCAGGCCAGCTTCACGATCCCGATCGTGGCCCATGACTGGCGGGGGCCCTCGGTCCGCGCCGCGGTGTACCTCTACAGCTCCTTCCCCGAGAAGCTCGGGTCGCACAACGCCAGGCTGTTCATCCTCCATAACGCTCCGGTGCAGACCCGCGATCCCAGCAACCCGTTGGAGCTCCCGGGCGTCCCCAACGCTGCCGGGAACGTCGTGGCCGGCGGGAGCTTCTACGCCGATCCCCACCATTCACCGGCGGCTGAGGCGGCCCGCAGGCTCCGCCGCCGCCACCCCAAGGAGTCGACCCTCATCCAGGAGATCGCCGACCAGCCGTTCACCGATCGCTTCGGCTCCTGGAACGGCCGCACCCCGAAGAACTCCGTGTTCCAGTTCCTGCGCAACGCCGACGTCCAGGACCCCGCAGCCATCCCCACCTTGGCGACCTACTGGATCGTCAACGGCCAGTGCGCGCGGGGCGGTTCCGCCGATCCCCCGTCGCGCATCGCCGCCTACAAGCGCTTCATCGATGGACTCTCGGCCGGGATCGGCAACTTCCGCGCCGTCGTGTTCCTGGAGATGGACTCGATCATCACCACCCCGTGCCTGCACGGTCGCGCGCTTGCGGCGCGGATGACGGAGCTGCGCTACGCGATCACCGCGCTCGAGCAGAACCCGCACGTCGTCGTCTATCTCGACGCCGGTGCCGGCGACGCGCTCTCGTACAAGACGGCCGCCCGGATGCTCAACAGCGCCGGCATCCACCAGGCCCAGGGGTTCTTCCTCAACTCCACCCACTTCGACTGGACCACCTCGGAGATCGCCTACGGCCAGAGGGTCGCGCGGGCGCTCCACGGCGTGCATTTCGTGGTCTCCACCTCGGACAACGGGCGAGGCCCACTGCGCCCCAAGGACCGGGTGCACCACGGCAACGAGATCCTGTGCGGCCCCAAGGCCCGCGGGCTCGGCCCCAGACCCACCAGCGAGACCGGGTACGCCTTTGCTGACGCGTTCGCCTGGATCGCGCTGCCCGGCAAGTCCGGGGGATTGTGCGGTCCCGGGGTCAAGGCCCCGCCGACAGGAGCGTTCTGGCCTGCCAACGCGGTCGGTCTCGTCCAACACGCCGATTTCAACATCACCGGTCCGGGCAGGGGGCGGCTCCAGCCCGCCCCCTGACCGCCTTCACGCGGCAAACGCCCGATACGCGGCGGTACGGTGAGCCTCCTCCGCCTCGCCTCCGGGACCCAGGAGCCGTGTGGCCATGCGGGCGTGCCCGGCGGCAGCAGCGCGATTGACGAGCGCGGCGACCGGGAGGAGCACGAGGCCCAGCCCGGTGGTCACCAGCGCCAGGCCGGTGGAGGTGACGGTGTAGATCCCGAGGTTGAGAGTGGCGTACTGCTTGCTCGGGTCGTCGATGGCCCACCACCACAGCGGCATGGCCAGGTAGCCGATCACCAGGGCGGTGACGGTGAGCGCGGCGGTGGCGATGACGAAGCCGACGGTTGAGTTGACGACCATCCAGCCGAGGTCCTTCCAGGTCCGCAGGTCAGTGGTGACGGCGCGGGCGCGAGCCAGCGATGAGCCGTCCCGGGGCTCGCGATAGTCGCCGTGGATCGGGCGGCGCCGATACCACCCGGCGGTGCGCCGGTCGACGTCCGCGGCTCGTCGGAAGGCCCCCACGGTGGCCAGCCAGACAAGCGCGCCGATCACCAGCGCCAGCAGCGACGCGCTCACCGACACGCCCGCCACCCACACCACAAACTCGACGATGCTGGTAGCCAGGACCACCAGCAGGTAGGCCAGGTCGCGCCCGGCCGCTTTGAAGATGGAACGTGATGGGTTCATGGCCCCGATGGTCAGCCATGAGCGCGTCGCCGCCAATGCGGCGCGCTGGCGTCCGGGGGTGGGGTTAACCCGAGCGTGAAAGCAGCGACGACGTGCGCGGCTAGGAGCCGCCCAATTGGGGATCGCTGGTCAGCCGTGCCGCCGATTCCAGGCGACCCGCGAGCTGATAGCTGAAGCGCGAGTCGCCCGGCGTCGTCAGTGCCAGGTCATACCAGCCGCCCGAGCGGTTGGTGTCGACGATCAGCTCCTCGTCGCCGCGCAGCCGGAGCGTGCGGTCACGGCCGAAGGCGTCGGCGATGTGCACCAGAGTCTCGTGGTGGCCGTGGCCGGTTGACTCGGGCTGCAGTCCGATGCGCAGACGCCCGGGGGCGTGGTCGCTGCGGACGTCGACCCTCAGCGCCGGCGTGCCCTTGCCGGCGAAGTGGCGGAAGAAGCCGTTGGGACCGTGGACGCTCAGGTCAAACGTGCCCGGGTTGGGCAGCGTCGCGTCGATCTTGTCACCGGCGCCGATCGTGTAGCTGTACGGGGCGCCGCTGACGGTGAGCGAGCGCGCCTGCAGCCCGGCACCGAGACTGCCCCGGTTGCGCATCCGCAACCGCAGGCCTTGCGGGTGGGCATGGAAGCCGACCTCCAGGTCGTAGCCGAGCTGCCGCGAGGGACGCACCCCAGGCTCCTGGGTGGGGACCGACCCGTTGGCCGGCGGCACCGGGTGGAAGTCCGGGGGCACGACGCCGGACGTCGGCTTGAAGGCGTCGACGCTGGGCAGACGCGGGACGCGGTCGTGGGCGTCCCGGAAGTTGAACGCCGCGGTCAGGTCGCCGCAGACGGCGCGCCGGTATGGCGTGATGTTGGGCTCGTCGACGCCGAAGCGGGCCTCGATGAAACGGATCAGCGACGTGTGGTCAAACACCTCGGAGCACACGAACCCGCCGGTGCTCCACGGCGAGACGACGAGCAGCGGCACGCGAATGCCCAGTCCATAGGGCCCGGGGACGCCGTTGCTCCCTTTTGGCGTGCCGGCGGTGCCCTCGAAGAACTCGTTGTCCAGCGGCACGGTGGACTCGCCGGACAGACCGCCGACGTTCGGGTACGGCCCGGGGATGTGGTCGAAGAAGCCGTCGTTCTCGTCGAAGGTGATGATCAGCGCCGTCTTTGACCAAACGTCTGGGTTGCTGGTAAGCGCGTTGAGGCACTGGGCGGTGTACCAGGCGCCGTAGCCCGGCGGGAACGCCGGGTGCTCGCAGTAGGCCTGGGGCGCGACGATCCAGGAGACCTGGGGGAGCCTGTTGCGCTTGACGTCGGCAGCCAACTGGCTGAACAGGATGTTGGCGTCCGCGATGTCGTCGCCGGCGGCCTTGAGGTCGGTCCCCGTGCGGGCTCGCTGGGCCAGCGGGCTGCTGTCCGGGGCGTTCTGGTACTGGTGGAAGTACAGCAGCGAGTTGTCGCCGAAGTTCCCAATGAAGGCGTCGTCGGTGAAGCCCCAGAAGTCGGCGGCGTCCAGGCCGTCGCCGATGTCCTGGTAGATCTTCCAGCTGATCCCCGCCGCCTGAAGGCGCTCGGGATAGGTTCCCCAGTCGTAGCCGAGTTCGTCGTTGGCGATCACCGGCCCGCCGCCCTTGCCGTCGTTGCCCACCCATCCGGTCCACATGTAGTAGCGGTTGGGGTCGGTCGGTCCCAGCAGCGAGCAGTAGTTGGCGTCGCAGACGGTGAACGTGTCAGCCAGGGCAGCGTGGAACGGCAGATCGCGCCGCTGCAGATGAGCCATGGCGGTGGTCGTCTTGCTCGGCAGCCACTGGTCCCAGTTGCCGCCGTTGAACATCTCGTGCGTGCCGGCCCAGCTGTGGTCGAGGTCCTCGATGAAGGTCAGCGCCAGGTTGCCGACGTCGGGCCGGAACGGCGGCACGACGGTGCTGCCGTTGGCCTGGAACCACACCGGCTGGCCGCTGGGCAGCGTGACGGGGTGCGGGTCGCCGAACCCGCGCACGCCGCGCAGGGTGCCGAAGTAGTGGTCGAAGGAGCGGTTCTCCTGCATCAGGACGACGATGTGCTCGATATCTCGGATCGACCGGGTGGAATGGTTGCCCGGAATGGACAGCGCCCGCGCGATGCTGTCCGAGAACAGCGTCGTCGCAACGCCCCCGCCCGCGATCTGAAGGAACCTGCGCCGACTGACGTCCCGCATCCTCATCACCCTGCCCATTTCACGGGCGCCGCCCATGCGCCGCCCTGCTCCGGGGCACCCGACGGGCCACGGCGCCCCCCTGGGTGCACACGCGGCCGCACTCTAAGCCTGAGCCGAGGCGTTGTCCAGGGGGCTACAACGCCCTCACACCAGCCTCACAACAAGGACACGGGGCTGGGCCGCCGCCGGCGCCCGGTGATGCGGTCAGCCCACCGGCTTGCGGGGCATCGCGCCGACCATGCCCACGCACTGCGCGGCGGCTTCGAGAGCGCGCTGTGGACCGCCGACGAGGTACCCGGCGGCCAGCGCGTCGCCGGCGCCGGTGGTGTCGAGCACCGCGACGTCCGGAGCCGGGTACTCGCCCTCGGGGAACCGCGCGCCGCGCGCTCCCAGCTTGATGACCCACTTCGTGTCAAGGTCCGGGACGGCGGCCCGCTCGGCCTCGGTGGCGAAGGCCAGCTCGGGCCCCAGAGCCGCCACGCGCGCCGCGAAGGTCCGCGGGCCGAGCAGCTCGATGTCGTGCGCCGAGGCCAGATCGACGGTGACCCGGCGGGCCAGGCGCGCGGCCTCGATGGCGGCGTCCGCCATCGGCTGCCGCAACAGGGAGTAGCCCGACACGTGAAGGACGTCGCAGGCGGCGAGCCACGGGCGCTCGAGGTCGGAGGGCCCGAGCATGGTCGCGACGCCGCGGTCGGAGGCCATCGTGCGTTCGCCGTGGGCGTTGCGCACGGAGACGACCACGCCGCCGCGGCCGTCCACCACGAGCCCGCCGATCTCGACCCCGTGGGACGCGAGTTCGGCGGCGGCCAGCGTGCTCGCTCCGTCGGTTCCGCGCGCGCAGATGAGCCAGCTGTGGGCGCCCAGGGCGCTGGCCCACGCCGCCACGTTGGCGGCCTGGCCCCCGGCGGCGACGCGGATGGCGGAGGGCGTGTCACCGTCTGCGACCAGCGGGCGGTCAGGCAGCACGACGACGTCGAGGATGAGGTCGCCCAGGGTGCAGATGGAGAGCGACGTGGGTCGCGTCGCGGAGGGGAGGGGCTCGGGCGGCATGTCCGACATCATCACGGGCCGTCCGGCGCTTGGCGCGCTCGAGATGGCGCGTGCGCCCGTTCGCTACGGTGCGCCGGTGCCACCCGCCCCGCCAGGAGTGGTTGTCTCAGAGCCCGTCGCCCGCGCGCTGCGTGACGGGCAGCCGCTCGTCGCACTGGAGTCGACGATCATCACCCACGGCCTGCCGCGTCCCGAGAACGTGCGCGCGGCGCGCGAATTCGAGCAGGCGGTGGCCGAACGGGGTGCGGTTCCGGCGACGATCGCGGTGCTCGACGGCGTGCCGCACGTCGGCCTCGAGGCGCAGGAGCTCGAGCGGCTGGCGGGCAGCGATGGGGCGCTGAAGCTCAGCGTCCGCGACCTTCCGGTCGCGATGGCCCGTGCCGCGAGCGGCGGCACCACCGTCGCCGCGACCGCGCTGCTCGCCGCGCAGGCCGGCATCCGCGTGTTCGCCACCGGCGGGATCGGCGGCGTGCATCGCGACGCCGGCACGACCTTCGACGAGTCGGCCGACCTCGGGATCCTCGGGCGCTGCCGCGATCACGGTGGTGTCGGCCGGGGTCAAGTCGATCCTGGACATCGCCGCCACGCTGGAGCGGCTGGAGACGCTGAGCGTGCCCGTTCTCGTCTTCGGCAGCGACCGCTTCCCCGCGTTCTGGCTGGCCGACAGCGGCTACACGGTCGACCACGCGGTCACCAGTGCCGAGGAGATCGCGGAAGTGATGCGCGCCGCCGATGCGCTCGACCTTCCCGGCGGGATCCTCGTCGCCAACCCTCTCCCGGTCTCCGCGCAGCTGGACCCGGCGCTGCACGACCGCCTGCTCGACGAGGCTCTCGGGCGCGGCCGACGCGGGATCGGTCCGCGGCAAGGACGTCACTCCGTTCCTGCTCGAGTACATCCACGAGCACACCGGCGGGGCGAGCGTCGCCGTCAACCTCGACATCGTCCGCGGCAACTGCCGGCTCGGGGCCGACATCGCGCGGGCCTGGGCGCTGCCGGCCTAGTGTCCTGAGGGGTTGATTCGTGAGCGGCGTCGCGAGTGGCTGGGCGTGGCTGGGTGGGGGCGGCGAACTAAGTCGTACTGGTGGTCCGGCGTGTTCGCCGCAGGCGGGCGGGTCCAGGATCCGCGTCCAGACGCCGCGAGGCTGCCACCGAATTAGCGACTCAGGGCACTACCCGCGAGGCGCGCCGCCGCCGTCGGTGCGGTGGTCTCCGCTGGGCGATCGGGCGGGACGCACACCATGCCCTCGGAGAAGCCGGCAGAGCCGATCCGGAACGCGGCGTTGAAGCGGTTGAGGTTCACGGCGGCCAGCAGGGCGGTGATCTCCACGAGCTGTGCATCGCTGAAGCGCTCCCGCATCTGCGCGAACAGGTCGTCGCTGACCTCCACGGGCGTGCGCATCACGGCCACGGTGTAATCCAGCACCAGCTTCTCGCGCTCGGTGAACAGGTCGCTTGACCGATACCGCGGCAGCGCGAGGAGCTCCTCGTCAGAGAAACCCGAGTTGCGGCAGATCTGTGACCCGAGGTCCACGCAGTACTCGCACCCGATCATCTGCGACCCCTTGAGCTCGATCAGGTACTTGATCCGCTCGTCCACGCTCTTGCCCTTGCGTGCCGCGCCGGCGAACTTGCCCATGCCGCTGAGCATCTTGGGCTGATGGGCCCACAGCTCCACCGGCTCGATCCCGCTGCCGTGGGCCGGCGCGCGCCCGGTCATCTTCGTCATGCCGCGGCGCATGAAGCGGTAGACGAGCTTGACCACTGGGCCGGCCTCGCTCTGCGGTACGCCTTCAATCCGTGCCATCTCGGGCACCTCCAGTCACCTCGAATGAGCGGTCCAATGGAGATGACCCGTGGACGGCGCGGGTTGTGACGGCTATCGCATGCTCATGTCCATGCCCATGGCGCCCGGATGCCCCGCCGCCGGCAGGGTCAGGCCCGGCACAGATGCCGGGGCCACCGCGATCCCCAGACCGAGCACCACCAGCACGGCGGCGACCGCGGCGACCGCGGTGGCCGTCTGCGCCACCAGTCGCTCGCCCGCGATCAGGACGGTGACCACCACCATCCAGGTCACGCTCATGAGACCAAGCGCGTACAGCGCAACCATGAGCGTCCAGCAGCACGCGACACAGCAGACCCCGTGCTCGGCGCCGGCTCGCAGCGCGCCCGCGACGCCGGGGCGAGGGAGATGGCGCGCCGGCGCTACGCAGCGCTCGAGCCAGCGGCGCTTGACCGGAGTGAGCTGATAGAGCCCGGCGCCCACCACCACAGCTGCGGCGAGGTAGCGCCCCGCCGACGTCCAGCCCAGCGCGCCCACGTCCAGCGCGCGCACCCCCTGCACGCAGGCGTAGCCGGCGAGTCCGGCGAGCAGCCACACCGCGCCATAGGCGACCACGAAGCCGGCGGCGATCGGGGCGGCGGCGGCGCTGGACCCGGCGGGGCTGCGCTGACCCCGGACGGCCCGCACCACCGCCGGCGTCGAGCCGGGCAGCATCATGGCCGCCGTCATCACCGCCCAGGTGACGGCGAACCATCCCAGCGCGCCCGGATCGCCACCGGGGCTCATGTCCATGCCGGCCATGCGCCGGGCCAGCACGACCCAGCCCGCGGCAGCCGCAGCGAGGACACCGGCGGCCACCGCTGCGGGCACCAGGCGGGACTCCGTGTGCGGGCGGATAGCGTGCGCGGTCATCGCGTCACCGTCACGCCGCGGCGAACTCGTCGTGGCGGCGCATCCACGTCGGGTAGGCCGGCTCGCCCTCGTTGCGGCCCAGCGGCGTCCGGTCCAGGATGCCGTAGTAGGTCATGACCACCTCGAGCCCACGGTTCGTGCTGGCGTAGGTGAGATAGACCTCGCCGTCGTGGAGCGCGAACACGCTCAGCCCCGGCCGCTGCGCCATGTAGCCAGCCGGGTCGGTCCCGCAATCGGCGGCGTTCTGCGCGACGATCGGCGGGGCGCTGGGCACCCAGGCGCTCGACTGCTCGCGGGTCAGCGAATGCTCGAAGTCGGCGTTGAAGGCGCTCTCGTGGCTGGAGGCCCAGGTGAAGTTCCAGCCCAGCCGCTCCTTCTCGGCCTCGAGCTTGTCCACCGGCGCCTGCGAGACGGCGATCATCGTCGTGTCGCGCGCCTTGAGCTGCTCCAGCACGCCGTTGAAGCTGTCGGCGATCGACGAGCACACCGGGCAACCGTGGTCGTAGTCGGGCCCGAACATGAAGTGGTAGACGACCAGCTGCGAGCGGCCGTCGAACAGGTCCGCCAACGTCTTGGGCCCGTCGGCGGTCTGCAGCGTGTAGGACGTGTCCACCGGCAGCCATGGCAGCTCGCGACGCGCGCGGGCGAGCTGGTCGGCCATGTGGGTGTGCTCCTTCTCGCGCGCGAGAAGGTCCTGGCGTGCGGCCAGCCACTCCTCGCGGGTCACGATCGTGGGGGTGCTCATGGTGTGTCTCCTGTCTGTCTGATTGGGTGTCGTCAGCCGTCGATCCGGAACGTGTCGCCGGTCTCCAGCAGGGTCTTCATGCGCGAGAGGACGCGGGGCCAGCCGTTGGCGACGAGCCCGGCGGCGGTGCTGTCGACCGGGAACCCGTCGTGGACGACGGTGAGCTTCACCGCGCTGCCGGCCGGCTCGATCTCGAAGGTCACCTTGGACCGGGGCTCGCCCGCCGCCGCCGCGAACCTCGCCTCGTCCACCTCCGCGGCTCGGGCCAGCTCGGGTGTGAAGGTGTGCCACGTGTAGGACAGGCGCCGGGGCGGGTCGGCCTCGAGCACGACCTGCTCCGGGTTGGCGACCCGCACGCCGAAGAGGTTCCAGACCATCTCTGAGCCCGGCGTCCAGTCGGTCTCGAAGGCGGCGCTCCAGTAGCGCTCGGTGAACGCCGAGCTGGTCAGCGCCTCCCACAGGCGCTCGGGCGTGGTCTGGATGTAGGTGGTGTAGACGAATGAGGGCTTGTCCATCGAGGGGTTCTCCAGTGCGTGTTTGAGGTCGGTGAGCGCGTCGACCCGCGGCTGCTCGTAGCGGTTGATCCACCGCTCCGAGATCTCGGTGATGGGTGCGGCGTTGAGGTAGTGCAACTTCTCGCGGCCGCGCCACACCGTGCTCACGAGGTTGGCCTCCTCGAGCACGGCGAGGTGCTTGCTCACCGACTGGCGCGCCATGTCCATGTCCGCGCACAGCTCGCGCAGGGTCTGTCCGTTGCGGGCGTTCAGGCTGTCCAGCAGCCGCCGCCGGCCCGGGTCGGCAAGCGCCCGGAAGATGCCGTCCATCGAATGTGGGTCGTGATAGGCAGCCATTTGGCTGCATGATTATAGGCAGCCGTTTGGCTGCATGTCAAAGTTTTGACCGCAGCGAGCAGGGCGGGGATGATCGGTGGCCGCCCCCGGCCGCCCTGGCCGGGTCCGTCCAATGAAAAGGAGGCTCACCGTGAGTGAGCTACCCAACATCGTCCTTGTCCACGGGGCCTGGGCCGATGGCTCATGCTGGAGCACCGTCATCGAGTCGTTGCAGTCCCGGGGCTACATCGTCACGGCTCCACAGTTCCCTGAGACATCGCTGGCCGACGACGTCGCCCGCCTGCGGCACGTCCTGAGCCGCCAGACTGGGCCCACGGTCGTCGTGGGCCATTCCTACGGCGGCCAGATCATGACCAGCCTCGGTGAGGACGCCCCCAACGCGATCGCGCTCGTCTACATCGCAGCGTTCGGGCTCGACAAGGGCGAGTCGCTCGGCGCGCTCCTCGGCGCCGGGCCGCCGACCCCGTCGCTGGTCAACCTCATCGTTGACGACCTGGGCTTCGCCTACATCCCGGAGGGCGACTTCGTGGAGCACTTCGCCTGCGGCGTCGACGCCGTCAAGGCCAAGGTCCTGCACGCCGTGCAACAACCGATCTCGATGAGCGCCTTCGAGGACGTGATGGGCACGCCGGCGTGGACCCAGCACCCGACCTGGTACCTCGTCGCCGCCAACGACGAGGCGATCCCGCCGGATGCCGAGCGCCAGTTCGCGGCCCGCATGGGGGCGACCACGGTGGAGGTCGACTCGGGCCACCTCGCGATGGTCTCCCACGCCGATGACGTGGTGAAGCTGATCGAGGCGGCGGTGAGCGCCACCGCCCCGGCGGCCGTCGCCTGAGCGTCGGCTTCGTTGACGGTGTGGCGGATCGGCGGCGCTCTGGTAGCGTCGCCGATCCGGCCCCGACGCGCGAGGAAGGAGCGTTGACAACCCAGTGGCGACTCAAGCTCGCGACCTCCAGCGCTACCGGGTATGCCCGCTCGAGGAGATTCCTGAGCCCGGCGGCGTGATGGTGGACATCGGCGACCGCGAGATCGGCGTGTTCCGCCACGAGGCGCAGGTCTACGCGTACGACAACCGCTGCATCCACCAGGGTGGGCCGGTGTGCTCGGGCGAGCTCGTGGGGGCGACCCGGCGCGAGATCGGTGAGGGAGGCGAGGTGATCGGCGACGTGCTGGACGAGCACGCGCTGCGCCTGGTCTGCCCGTGGCACGGCTGGGAGTACGACCTGGCCACGGGCGAGGCGGCGCACGACCCGCGGCTCCGTCTGCGCCGCTGCCCGGTGATCGTCGAGGACGGGGTTGTCTACGTCGACGCCTGAGCCGTCCGGGCCGCCGTCGGCCGCCAGCGACGCCGCTTTGCAGCGCGCGCTCGCCGACGCGGTGGCCGCCTACGGGGCGCGCGTGCGCGAGCACGGCGAGATCCCCCCGTTTCCCGCTGACCGCACGGTGACCAGCACCGATGTGGCGATCACCGCCGCCGCGATGCTCAAGGCGTCTGAGATCTACTCGTTCGAGATCGCCGCCATGTTCGACGTGTAGGACGGGAGGCCATGAGCACCGACACAGTTCACGACGCGCGCCTGCTGCCGGACCGCCGGCAGGACCACTACCTGGTCAACGCCGAGCGCGAGGCGCGCCGGCGCGGGCTGTTCGACATCCCCATCGTCGACTGTGACAGCCACTGCTATGAGACGGCGTGCCTGCCGGAGATCGTGGCCTACATCGAGAGCCCCAACGTCCGCCGCTCGTTCATGTTCAACTCGCCGCTGGTGGTCGAGCCGGGGCTGATCTCGGGCAACCTCGGCGACCGGACGGCGGGCGGGCGCATCCGGGCCGGGGGCGCCGGGGCGGGGGAGGCCGGCGTGTATCCGCTCGACGCTGACGGGGGCGCCATACACCCCGTCGCCGCGACCTCCCTGCGCTCGATGGATGCGCTGGGCATCGACTACTCGATCGTGTTTCCCACGCCGATGCTCAACCTGGGACAGAACCCGGATCTCGCGGTGCGCGACGAGCTGACGTGGGCCTTCAACCGGTGGCTGGTGGAGGACGTGATCCCCTCAGACGACCGTCTGCTGGCGATGCCGCTGCTGCCGATCCACGATCCGGAGCAGTCACTGCGCAATATCGAGGCGTTCACCGGCCGACCCGGCGTGGTCGGCTTCATGATCACCTGTCTGCACAACGAGCCGCTGCACCGCAACCCCTACATGAGGGTGTTCGACGCGCTCAACGAGCGGCGGCTGCCGGTGGCATTCCACTCGGCGCCGAACTGGCGCGAGAAGCCCTTCGCCGTCTTGGACAGCTTCCTCGGCGTCCACGCCCTCGGCTTCCCGTTCTACGCGATGGTGCACCTCACCAACGTGGTGCTCTCGGGCATGGCCGAGCGCTTCCCCCACATCCGGTGGATCTTCATGGAGGCCGGGCAGGCGTGGGTGCCGTTCACCATCGCGCGCCTGGACAACGAGTACAAGCAGCGCTCGTCCGAGGCGCCGCTCCTCACGCGGCTGCCCAGCGAGTACATCCGCGAGTTCTTCTTCACCACCCAGCCGTTTGAGAGCCACGAGCGGGCCAGCGACACCCGCGCGATGTTCGACATGATGAACGGGGGCCAGACGCTGCTCTACGCGTCTGACTATCCACACCAGGACTTCGACACCCCCGCGGCGATCTGGGACCAACCCGGGTTCAGCGAGGAGGAGAAGCGAGCGATCCTGGGCGGCAGTGCCCTCTCGCTCTTTGGCCTCCCGGCTCACCCGAGAACGCCGCGCCGATGAACCAGAGCGCCGGGCCCGCCGCGGCGCCGCTTCACTGGTGGACGGCGCGGGAGCTGGCCGGGGCGATTCGCCGCCGGGAGCTCTCCGCGCGCGAGGTTGTCGCGTGGCACCTGGACCGGATCGCGGAGGTCAATCCGCGCATCAACGCGATCGTCAGCCTACGCCCGGAGGCGGCCCTGGAGGAGGCTGATGCCGCTGACCGTCATGCGGCGACCGGCGAGCCGCTCGGTGCGTTGCACGGCCTCCCGATCGCGATCAAGGATCTGGAGGACACGGCGGGGATCCGGACCACGTATGGGTCCGTTGCCTTCGCCCAGCACGTCCCCACGGCCGACAGCCTGGTGGTGGCTCGCCTGCGGTCGGCCGGGGCGATCGTGGTGGGGAAGACCAACACGCCGGAGTTTGGGGTCGGCTCTCATACCTTCAACGAGGTGTTCGGCGCCACCCGCAACCCGTGGGCGCCCGACCGCTCGGCCGGCGGGAGCAGCGGCGGAGCCGGCGCGGCACTCGCCGCAGGCCTGCTGCCCATCGCCGACGGCTCTGACCACGGCGGCAGCATCCGCAACCCGGCCTCGTTCAACAACGTCGTCGGGCTGCGGCCGACGCCGGGACTGGTGCCCGACAGCGGCTCCGGAGACATATGGGACACCGCCTCGGTGGTGGGGCCGCTGGCGCGGACCGTCGGCGACCTGGCGCTGATGCTCACCGCGATCAGTGGGCCGGACCCGCAGAGCCCGCTGTCATACGGTGACCCGGCGGCGTTCGCACCCGAGCTCAGCGGCGATCTGGCCGGGCTGCGGGTCGCGTGGTGCCCCGACGTCGGCGGGCTGCCGATCGAGCCCGAGGTCATGGCCGTGCTCGACGATGCGCGCGGGCAGCTCGAGGCGCTGGGCTGCCACGTTCATGACGTCGCGCTGGACCTCTCCCACGCCGACGATGCCTTCGAGACGCTGCGGGGGCTGGCCTTCGCGCGAAGCTTCGGTCCCAGCCTGGAGGCGCTGCGCGGGATCGCCAAGGACACGCTGATCTGGAACGTCGAGCAGGGCCTGGCTCTCGACGCCTCCGCGATCGCCGCTGCGATGGTCGCCAAGTCCGAGGTTTTCATGGCGGTCACCGAAGTGCTGCAGCGCTTCGACGTGCTCGCCGCGCCGGCGGCTCAGGTCGCTCCGTTCCCGATCGAGCAGGAGTACCCCACGGAGGTCGCCGGGGTGCCGATGCCCCACTACCTGGGTTGGATGCGGGCGTGCTCGCGCATCACCGTCTCAGCACACCCGGTGGCGGCGGTCCCGGCGGGGTTCACCTCCGCGGGGCTGCCGGTCGGGCTTCAGTTCGTGGGTCGTTATCGCGGTGACCGCCGGTTGCTCGAGCACGCCGCGGCGTGGGAGGCGGCCGCGGGCCTCACCGGCCGCCACCCACCTCTGCAGTGACTCCCCGGCGCGGCGCTCACGTGGTTGCGCTGTGGGCTACGGGGACGCCGGTCTCCCAGGGCAGGACCTTGCCGAACTGCACGAGCTCGCCGTAGAACGCCGGGTCGAAGTCCGGGGCGAGCGCGAGCTCGACCGGCCACGATGCGGCCTGCGCCGGAGTCTGGGCGGCGCTCATGTCGTCAAACCACGGACGCGAGGCGTCGGTGTCGATGAGGCCGGGGCACAGCGCCATCAGCAGCCTGCCGTGCGCCAAGTCCTCGTCGCGGCGCTCGCGGGCGAGGGCCCGGACGGCTGCCACCTGCGCCACCTTGGACGGGATGTTCAGCCAGCGTCCGTAGCCCTCCTGGTCGGCCCGCCCGTCGTGAACGGCGTCGCGCCAGTCGGCGACGAGTTCGTCGACGGCTCCGAGGTCGGCCTCGGCGGCGTCGGCAAAGCGGCCGGCGATCCGCTCGTCGAGCTTGTCGAGGGTCCCGAGCCCACTGGCGACGATGATGAGACGGCCGCCCGGGCGGATCCGAGGGGCGAAGGCGCGCAGGACGGAGGTGGTGGCGAGGTTGCTGGTTTCGGCGATGGCGTCGACCTCGTCTGCGGGGTCGGCGTCAGGGCTCATTCGCGCGGTGGCGTTGGAGAAGACAATGTCCACCTCACCCAACTCCTGCGCGAGAGCGGCGATGGCGTCGGCGTCGCGCACGTCGAGCACGCGGCCCTGCACCTGCGCAGTGGCGGGGCCCGCGGCGACCTCGGCGGCCGCGGTATGAACGCGCTTGGGGTCGCGTCCGGTGAGCAGGATCAGGTCCCGGGGCGCCATCCGGGCGGCCAGCCCCTCGGCGAGGGCGCGGCCGAGCCCCTGATTGGCGCCGGTGACAACAGCAATGCGTGATGGGGTCATGCGCCGAATGTAGACCCGATCGCCCATGCTGTAAACGACAATGAAGAACAGCTACCATGCGTAAACAGCATGGCCGCCGACATCTCGCCGACGGGGTTACGGGTGCTGCGCGAGGCAGCGCAGGCGGGTTCGTTCTCCGCGGCTGCCGCGTCGCTGGGGTACACGCAGTCAGCCGTCTCCCGGCAGGTGGCGGCGCTCGAGTCGGCCACCGGCCGCGAGTTGTTTCACCGAGGCCGCCAAGGCGTCACGCTCACCGCTGCCGGGGTGCGACTGCTGGCCTCCGCAGTCCGGGTGCTCGACGAGCTCGATGGCGCACTGCGCGAGCTCGGCGGGGGCCCGGCGACGCTCGGACCGGTCCGACTCGGTGCCTTCGCGACCGCCGCCGCCGGGCTCGTGCCGACCGCCCTGGCGTCGCTGCCGCGTGAGCTGAAGGTGACACTCCGCGAGGGCACCACGCCGGCTCTGACTCGTGCCCTGCGCGCCGGGACGCTCGACCTCGCGGTGATCGCCCGCATCCCGCCCTTCAGACCGCCGGACGCGGAGTCTCCGCCGCTCGAGCTCACCACGCTCTCGGAGCGGGAACTGGTCCTCGGCGTCCCGGCTCACCACCCGTTCGCGACCGCTGGTGTGGTCGACGTCGACGCGCTCGAGGGACAGATCTGGGTGGCGAGCCGCTCCGACGCCGGCGAATCACTGCTCGGCGTGTGGCCAGGCTTGGCCGAGCGCCCCGATGTCCGCTACGTCGTCCGCGACTGGATGGCCAAGCTGCAGATCGTCGCGGCAGGACTGGCCATCACGACGCTCGCCCCGGTGGCCCGGGACGTCATTCCCGGAGGCGTGAGCATCGTGTCGGTACGCGGCGAGCCGCAGGAGATGCGGCGCGTGGTCCTGGCTCGCCAACCCGGGCCGCTGCACGACGCCGTGGCCCGGGTCTCAGATGCGCTCGTCGCGGCGGCCCGTGGCTGATGGTCCCGGCGCACAGGGGATAGGCTCGCCCGGCCAGCGACCAGAGGAGCAGCGCGTGAGTGGATCTGACCTTTTCGACGTGACGGGCTTCGGCGTGATCGTGACCGGCGGGGCCAGCGGCCTCGGGCTCGCCTACGGCGAGGCGCTCGCCGCCCATGGGGCCCGGGTCACCCTCATCGACGTCGACGAGGCCGCGCTGGCCCAAGAGGTGGCCCGCCTGGAGGCGGAGGGTCTCGACGTGCGGGGCGCGGTGGCCGACGTGACCGATCACGCGGCTCTTGACCGCGTCATCGACGGCGCCGCGGACGCCTACGGCCGGCTCGACGTCGCCTTCGCCAACGCCGGAATCGATCCCGGCGCCGGGTTCGTCGGCGCCTGGGCGGGGGGCGAGCGGCCGCGGGTGCAGGAGGGCGCGCTGGAGAACTACACCACCGAGCGCTGGGCCCGTGTGATCGACATCAACCTCAGCGGCATCTTCGCCACGGCGCGGGCCGCCGCCCGGCACATGCGCCCGCGGCGGTCCGGGCGGATCATCATCACCACCTCGCTGGCGGCCACCAAGGTGGAGCCGGCGATCGGCGCCGCATACATGGCCGCCAAGGCAGGCGCCCGGCACCTCATGCACACCATCGCGCTCGAGCTTGCCGCCTACGGCATCACGGCCAACGCCATCGCGCCCGGGTTCTTCGTCACCAACATCGGCGGGGGCCACGCCCACAATCCGGACCTGCAGGCCGCGATCGGCAGGGACATCCCGATGCACCGCGTCGGCCAGCCCGACGACATCAAGGGCCTCGCGCTGTTCCTGGCCGCCCCGGCGTCGGAGTACATCACCGGCCAGGAGATCGTCATCGACGGCGGGTGGGGCCTGGGGGTGGCGGACTAAAGGGAGCAGCCGCGGGTCAGCGCGCTGGGCGGGGCGGGAACCGCACGATGTCTGAGCAGACGTGACGCGGCCTGCGAGGCAGGGCGAAGTGGCGAGGCATATTGGCGAAGCGGCCGACGAGCTCGGCGGTGCCGCTGATTCCGGGGATGCGCAGGTCCACCTCGCGCACCGCGAAGGTGTCGGCGTCGATGGCGTCGATCTCCCGAACGCCACCGCCGACCCCGCGGAGCGTGATCACGTCCGGGGTCCGGGCGGTGATGCTGAGCCGCTCGCCCTTATAGGTGAACGCGGGGACGTTGACGAGGCCGGCCCCCTCGGCGTCCCAGCAGCGGGCGCTGCCCGACCGCATCCAGGCGCCGGCCCGGCTGACGAGCTCCGTGTCGGTGGCCAGCCCCGGAGCGGTCGTCGTCGACAGCGATCGCATGATCCGCCCGTCGCGCAGGTTCTCGTCGAAGGTCACGGTTGCCCGGCGGCAGTCGCGCTCAGGCCGCTTGAGCGCAGGCCCGACGATGGGGCCGTCCGGCGACGGACACTCCCACTGGTCGCCGCCCTGTGACCAGTGGATGGCGGCAACATGCCGCGCATGCGCGAGCACCTGCTGGGCGACGTGCACCGCTGCCGGCGAACCCTTCAGCGCGCCGGCCGCGTCAGCGATGGCCGCCCCAGCACCGATGGCCATAGCCACGGCGATCCCCAGCACCGTCGTACGTCTCAGACTGCGCCCCGCCATGGTGGCAAGGGTAACGGCGTATCAGGCACCCCGTCCGGTGAGCCAAACTCGCACAATCGAGAGGTTCTGAGTTGACGCGGTCGGGCGGACTTTTACATGAACTGGCTGCAAGACTCCGCTCCGATGCCTGGATAATCAGGCGGTGCCGATCCAGGCCGTGGTGTTCGACATCGGTGGGGTGCTGGAGATCACCCCGCGAACTGACTGGCGCGAGGGCTGGGCCGCGCGGCTCGGGCTGACGCCCGACACTTTCGAGGAGCGGGTGGGCGCAATCTTCGAGCCGGGGGCGACTGGGAGCGCGTCGCTCGCGGAGATCGAACGGCGCATTGCCGCGGAGTTCGGCCTCGACGAGACGGACCTCGCCGCGCTCATGGACGACGCGTGGACGGAGTACCTGGGGACGCTCAATCATGAGCTGGCGGACTACTTCGCCGGCCTGCGCCCCCGCATGCGCACGGGCATCCTCAGCAACAGCGTGGTGGGGGCCCGCGAGCGCGAGCAGGCCCTCTACGGCTTCGAGGACATGTGCGACCTGATCGTTTATTCGCACGAGGTGGGGTGGCGCAAGCCCGATCCGCGGATCTATCACGCGGTGTGCGAGGGGCTGGAGTGCGCGCCGGGGGACGCGGTCCTGCTCGACGACGTGCCGGACAATATCGACGGCGCGCAAGCGGCGGGCATGCACGGAGTGGTGTTCACCGACACGGCGCAGGCGATCGCTGATCTCGAGGCGCTGATCGGCTGAAACCGCCGTGCCGGGCGAGATCTCCTGACCCGACTCGCTGCGGCTGCTCAGGCGGTGAGGACGAGCGGCGCGCCCGCGGTGATGACGATGGTGTGCTCCTCGTGGGCGGCCAGCGCGCCGTCGGCGGTGCACACCGTCCAGCCGTCGCCGCGCTGGTGCACTGCGCCCGTTCCGGCACTGACGATCGGCTCCACGGTGAGCACCAGTCCGTCGGTGAGGCGCTCGGTCAGTGTGGGGTCAAAGACGCTGGGGACGTCCGGCGCCTCGTGCAGGCCCCGGCCGATCCCGTGTCCCATGAGCTCGCCGCACACCGCGTAGCCGTGCGCGGCCGCGGCACGCTCGACGGCCTCGCCGATCGCGCTCTGCGGTGCTCCGGCCCGTGCGGCGCCGAGCGCCTGGGCGAGGGCGTCACGCGCGGCGGCGGCCAGGCGGTTGGTGGCGGGCCGGGCGCGCCCGACGCCCACGGTGATGCACGCATCGGCGTAGAAGCCGTTCAGCTCGACGGCGACGTCAAGCGACACGAGGTCTCCCTCACGTAGCCGCCGGGGCCCCGGGATGCCGTGGACCGCCTCGTCGTTGACGCTGATGCACGTGGCGCCGGGGAAGCCGTAGGTCAGTCCGGGTGCCGAGCGCGCGCCGGCGCGGCGGAAGATCCGCGCGGCGATCGCGTCGAGCTCGCCGGTCGTGATCCCCGGCCGGAGGGCCCGCCGCATCGCGCGAAGCGCCTCGGCGACGACGCGGCCGCTGGCGCGCAGCCCCGCGAGCTCCTCAGGCGTTTCGATCGACACGTCTGACAGCGTAACCATCGGTCGGGCCGCGACCGGTAGCGTCTCGAAACACCATGCCCACCGACGTCGCCATTCGGGGCGAGATGATCCGGCTCGGCCAGTTCCTCAAGCTGGCCGGGATGATCGACAGCGGCGCCGAGGTCAAGGGGTTTCTGGCCTCGCGGCCCGTCCTGGTCAACGGCGAGCGCGAGGAGCGGCGGGGCCGACAGCTGCACCCCGGCGACGTGGTGACCGTCGGGGGCGAGCAGCTGCGCGTGACCGGGCGAGAGGAGCCGGGGGCGTAACGCGGGAGCCTCGGCGCGCTGAGGGTTGACATCGTGTTGGCGCGGCTGGACAGGCCGCCTGGGACTGTTCAGAATCGCGCGCGGCAACGACGTTGGGGGGAAGACGACGTGAGCAAACCGAACAAGAACCTGGTCCTGGCCGCGATGGTGTTCGCCGTCGCGATGACGTTCATCGACCAGACGATCGTCGCCATCGCCATCCCCAACATCCAGAAGGAGCTGTCGCTGTCGCCGACGGCGTCGCAGTGGGTCATCAACGCGTACCTGCTGTCGCTCTCAGCGCTGTTTGCCTTCGGGGGCAAGCTCGGCGACGTGCTGGGCCGGCGGCGGATGGTGGTCATCGGCGTGATCGGCTTCGCGGTCGCCTCGGCGGCCTGCGGGTTGACCCCGAAGGGCAGCATCGCTGCGCCGTGGCTGATCTTCTTCCGGGTGGTCCAGGGCGCGGCCGCGGCGGTCATGTTCCCGGCAGCGGTGGCCATCGTCGTCGCCTCCTTCCCCCTGCGCGAGCGCGGCAAGGCCATGGCGATCTTCTTCGGCATCTCCGGTGGGCTGACCGCCATCGGCCCGATCGCGGGCGGCTACCTGACCCAGTGGACGTGGCGGGCGATCTTCTGGATCAACATCCCGGTCGCCCTCATCGCGCTGTATCTGATCTGGCGCGCCCACCCCGATGACGAGCGGCACCCGGCCAAGCTGGACTACCGGGGCACCGTGCTGGTCACCGGGGGAATGGGCCTGACGGTGCTCGGGCTCCAGCAGTCCTCAACGTGGGGGTGGAGTAACGCCGCCACTTGGGCGTGCATCATCATCGGCCTCCTGCTGTTGGTCGGGTTCGTCCTGCTGGAGCTGCGGACCGCAGAGCCGCTGCTGCGCCTGGAGATCTTCCGCGACCGGGCGTTCGCCGTCGACACGGCCGCGCTGGGCCTCATGTCCGCCGTCTTCATCCCCTTCTTCTTCTTTGCGAGCGTGTACTCGCAGGTGTCGCTGGGCGAGACCGCGTCCAACGCCGGCCTCTACATCCTCTACTTCTTCATCGGATTCGTGATCGCGGCACAGGTCGGCGGGCGCATCCTGGACCGCCGCGGCGCCCGCCCCGCCGTGGTCAGCGGGAGCATCATCAGCGCGGTGGGCTTCTACCTGCTCGGTCACCATCTCACCCACCTGTCGCTGGGCTCGCAGCGGCCGTACATCATCCTCGCCGGCGCGGGCATGGGGCTGATGCTGGGCACGGCCAGCACCGACGCGGTCAACCGCGCGCCCGCCACGAGCTACAGCGAGGTGACGGGCATCACCCAGACCGCCCGTAACTTCGGGGCGGCGCTCGGCCTGGCGATCATGGGCGCGATCCTCATCAGCCGCAACGAGACCAACGTGACCGGAGCCCTCACCAAGGCCGGAGTGCCCGGCGGCGTCGCCCATCGGGTGGCGAGCTCGTTCGGGACATCGGGCGGCGGCGGCGGTGGTGGCGGGCAGCCGCACGCAATCGTGCACGACGTCCAGCTCGCGTTCGCGCATTCGACCCAGACCGTCTTCTATGTGATGGCCGGCATCATGGCCGCCACGTTCATCGTCACGGTCCGATGGCTCCCGCGCGGCCGCGTGGCCGTGGCCGACGAGGAGGACGACCGCGACCTCGTGGTAGAGCCCGGGGTCTACGAGACGCCCTGAGCGCCTCGGCGCCGTTCTGCGGTCAGGTCAGGCCGAGGCGCCCGGCCTCGGCGACCGCCTCCATGCCGCGAGCGGACGCCGAGCTTGCTCAGGATCGCCGACACATGGTGGTCAACGGTCTTGGGCGAGACGACGAGCCGTTCGGCGATCTCGGCGTTGCGCAGCCCCTCGGCCAGGAGCGGCAGCACCTCGAGCTGGCGCGCGGTGAGACCCGCTGGATTCTCCCGCGTCTGTGGGCGGGGCCCGCGCGGCACGCCGCGCTCGCCCAGCTCGCGCAGGCGGCGTGCGGCGACCGTTGCCGCCGGGCGCGCTCCAAGCGCCTGGAACCCTTCGAGGGCCCGGTGCAGCGCGCCCGTATCGTCGGAGTCGACGAGGGCCAGAGCGGCTTCGTACGGGCACCGGTGGCGGCCCCACATCTCGGCGGCGCGCCTGCCAGTCACCACTGCATTGCCTGCGGTAGAGCTCGCTCACTCCGGAGGGGGACGGCTCGCGCACCCCTTCCCGCCGGCGCCATGCCGCCAGCTCGCCCATGAACTCTGGGTCGCGTAGGGCGACGGCGAGGTCGAACGCCCGTTGCGTCTCTGCGGCGGCCGCATCCGATCGCCCTTCCAACCACAGCGCCTCGGTCCGCGCCGCCGCCGTGGGGGCGAGGAACTGAAGGTCGCCGACCTCATCGGCGAGCACCTGCGCGTCGTCGAGCAGCGGCCAGTAGTGGGGATCACCGCGCCGGGCCCGAACCAGTGCGAGGACCAGCTGCGCCTCGTGACGTGGTCCCACCACCGAATCCCATGGCCCATCGAGGATCGAGGCAGCCAGCTCGGCGGCCTCATCCCACTCGCCCTGGTCCAAACACGACCGGGCCTTGGCAGCGATGAGGCATTTCAGCCACGCCTCGAGACCGTGCTCGCGGCAGTACTCGATCCCAGGTTCGAGATAACGATCGGCCTGCGCCCACTTCCGAGACGTGCCCAGCGTCCCCACGAGGTTGATGTAGGCGCGGCCGACATCCGGCCCCAGGCCGGCCTGCCGCGCGAGCTCCAGGCTCTGCTCCAGCCGGGCAGCGCCGGTCGCGTCGCCTTGGCGCAGCGCTACGGTGCCGACGTTGTTGAGCGCGTTGACCAGGGCCTCGGTGTCGCCGACCCGTTCGGCGAGTGCGACGGCCCGTTCGCCCCACAGGATCGTGTCCTCCGTCGCGCCGGCGAGCATCGAGACGTGCGAGAGCGCGCTGTAGGCGCGGGCGAGGTCGGCGCCGGGCTCGCCCTGCTCGAGCAAGCCGATCGCCTCCAGCGCCGCGGCCCTGGCCTCCGCGGTCTGGCCCATGCAGGTCAGCAGCCGGGATTTGAGACAGAGCACGATCCCCTGGCGCCGGAGATCGGCGCGGGTGCGGTGGATGGCGAGCGCATCGGTCAGCGCCTGCACTCCCTCCTGGCGCATGTCGGTGAGGTATGTCACCTCGCCAAAGCGCTGCAGCAGCTCGGCGCGCAGCTCGGGGCGTAGGCCCTGGGCGAACCGCAGTGCGCGCGCGTACTGCTCCTGGGCCTCGCGGGGGGAGCCCAGGGCCAGAGCGTGCTCTGCGGCGGCAGGGGCGTAACGGAGGACGGAGGGCGCGTCGTCCGCGGCCTCGGCGTGATGGGCGAGTCGCGCCAGGTCGGGCGCGCCGATCTCGGGGTCGCTCAGTGCCGCGAGGGCGCAGCGATGCAGCGCGACGGCCCGGTGAGGCGCCAGCGACTCGGCGATCGCCAGCCTCGCCAGCTCGTGTCGGAAGGTGATTCCGCCCTCATCGCCGCGGAGCATGCCCGAGCCCAGGCATTCCTCGAGGGCGTCGGGCACATCTCCCACCAGTGCCTGCAGCAGCCACACCTCCGTCCGCTGGGGGACGATCGCGACCGCGTCGAGCGTCGCGCGGGCTCGGTCGCCCAGTCGCGCCGCCCGAGCCAGGACAGCGTCGCGTACGGTGGCCGGAACGCCGTCGGTGTCAGCCGCCAGCGCTTCGGTGACGAAGAACGGGTTGCCGGCGGTGCGGGCATGGAGGAGCTCCGGATCGACCGCGGACTCGCGCGCCAGTGTGGCCACCGCATCGGGCGAGAGGCCGCGCAGCTCGACACGGCGCACCGGTCCCGCGCCGGCCAGCTCGCCGAGCACCATGCGCAGCGGATGGCCACGATGCACCTGCTCGTCGCGATAGGTGAGCACCAGCAGCACCGGCAGCGCCTCCACCCGGCGGCCGACGAGCCGCACGACGTCGAGCGTCGCCTCGTCGGCCCAATGCAGGTCCTCCAGCACCACGACGGTCGGGCCCGGCGCGGCCAGCTCCGACAGGACCGCGGCGGCGACGTCGTGGGGTCGGGCTCCGCGATCCAGTTGCGCGCGCAGCTCGCCTTCGGTGTCGCGCGCGATGTCGAGCAGCGGTCCCAGCGGCCGCGGGGTGAACAGCGGGTCGCAGGCCGCCCACAGGACCCGGACCGGGCGGGGGAGCGAGCCGCAGAATGCGCGCAGCAGCGCGGTCTTGCCGATCCCCGCCTCGCCGCGCACGAGGAGTACCCAGCCCCGGGGACCGCTTGTGACGTCCCCGAAGCGGTCGTTCAGTTCGCCCAGCTGTCCCGAACGCTCCAGCAGCTCCGCCGCCTCGAGCCCTGGAGCGTTGCCCACGCTCCGCACGACGCCATCATCCCGCGGACGCGCCGGCAACGCAACCTCGCCGGGCACGAGCCGCAACGCCGCGCGCGCGGCCGGGCTGCGAGACAACCCGGCCGCCGCGCCTCTGAATGGTGCGGTGTTCAATTCGCCAGCGGGTGGATTCGACGGCGGTAGGCGACGGCGGCTGCCCCGCCGACGCCGATCAGCACCAGCAGGCTCCCGGCCCCGATCCCGGCATCCGCCCAGCGAAAGCCCGAGGAGGAGCTCGCCGCCGACGCGCCCGCGAGATGGGCGGGCGTGGTGATGGGTGGCGTGACCGGCACTTGGTACGCGCCGCTCGGAGGTTCGATGACCCGCGCGTAGGCGGCGGTCGGCGCGGCCACGGCGGCGATCACGATCGCCGCGGCGAGGACGCGTTTGATGAGCATGAGCATTGGTTCCTTCTTTCGGTCCCGTGCCTGGGGTCAGGCGTAGAAGAACGGGTCCAGCACCCGTACCTCGGTGATCTGGTCGACCGGTTGGCCGTTGCGGGCGGCCGCCTTGCGGATCGCCTCGGGCGTGGGCCCGTCGTAGATGCAGAACGTGGTGCGCTTGTCGGCGCTCACATACGAGTGCACCCAGTTGACGCCCTCTTCACCGTTGCGCTCGACGACGACGCGGCACGTCTCTGCGCCGCCGTTGTCAACGGGGATCTCCAGCTTGTCGGGCCACGTGCGGTGCACCATGTATCGCGGCATTGGTGTCCTCCTGATCGGTGTTGACGGCGATGACAGGAGGGCACGCTACGGGCGCCAGCGCGGGTGCACATCGGGAGGACTCCCTATGTTGGGAGCCCTCCGTCCCTATGTTTCTGGGGTGCTCGGACCCTGCTTGCGCTTACTCGGGGTCGTACTTGAACGAGATGCCCAGGCGGATCCGGTAGTTGAGGATGGTTCCGTCCTGGATGGTGAGGTCCTGGCGCACGACCTCCGCCACCCGCAGTTCGCGCACGCTCTTGGCGGCAGTTTCGATCGCGGCTCGCGCTGCGGCCTCCCAGGACTCGCTGCTGACGCCGACCACCTCGGTGACGCGATAGACGCTCTCCGCCATACGTACCTCCCTCAGACGATGGACCAGATCGGGCGAGTCTGACACCGCCGGCGATGCTGCACAACCAAACCCCAGCTGACCACGAAGGCGAAGCTGTACTGGTCGGCCACCACCGGTAGGCTCGGGCGGTGGCCGGCGCCAGCAACGCCCCAGCCGAGTCCGAACGGCAGCTCATCGAGTTCTCGCTGCAGGGCGAGCACTACGGGCTGCCCATCGGCAGCGTGCGGGAGATCATCCGCTACACGCCGCCGCGCGTCACGGCGACAGCGCGCGGGCTCGTCCGAGGCATGATCAACCTGCGCGGCCTGGTGCTGCCCGTCCTGGACCTCTCAGAGAATCTGGGCGGGGCGCTGCAGATCACCGACGCGACGCGCATCCTCGTCATCGACGTCGCTGACGGCGTGCTGGGGCTGATCGTGGACGGGGTGGACGGCGTCACTCACGTCCCGGCTGACCGGATCAGCTCCATTCCGGCAGCTGGGGGCGACGACGCGCTGGGCGACGAGATCGCGGCGATCGACGACCGGCTCATCATGCTCGTCGATCCGGGTCGGGCGCTCGGGCACGTCCTTCGCGGGCCGGTGGCGCGCGACGGGGAGGAGAACGAGGGTGGCCGCCCGCAGGGCAGCCACGCCGAGGAGCACGCGCCGGCGCCGCGCCCCGCTGGGCCTGCACCTGCCCGGCGGCGCTCCGGCGCGACCCCTCAGATGCCGCGCCGTCGTCGCCGGCGACAGCCCCGGGAGCCCGAGCAATGACCGAGGCCGAGCGCCTGGTGCGAGCAGCCTGCTCGTCCGATCCGCGCCCCGCCGTGGAGCTCCTCGCCGCTCGCGTCCCGATATCGCGAGACGACATCGCGGCGCGATGCGTGGCCGGGGATGCCGATGAGGTGGCGCGCCTGCTCGAGGCCTCGCCCGGCGCGGCACGCGCGCCGGCACCGCCGTTCGGCTGGGAGCCGATCCTGTATGCGACGTTCTCGCGTCTGCCCCGCGCCGACCATGGGCGCGCCGAGGGGCTGCGCGCGGTGGTGCGCCGGCTGCTCGATGCCGGCGCCGACCCCAACGCGTCCTTTGACCACGATGGCTGGCTGCAGGTGCCGCTCTACGGCGCCGCCGGCATCCTCAACGACGTCCGGATCACCGAGATGCTGATCAACGCGGGCGCGGACCCCAACGACAACGGGGGCCGGAGGGTGGGCGAGGCGCTCTATCACGGCTGCGAGTTCCCCGATCCGGCGTGCGCGGCGCTGCTCATCGATGCCGGCACCGATCCCAGGGCCGTCGACTTCTGCCTGGGCCGCGCGCTCAACTTCCCCTACGCGGAGATGACCGAGATGTTCTGCGTCCACGGGGCGCGCCCGTCGTCGGGCCATCTGCTGCAGGCGGTGTGGCGGCGGCGGCCGGCGCGAACCGTGCGGTTGCTCCTGGACGCCGGAGCGCCCGTGGACGGGCGCGAGGACGACGAGCCCGACGGACCGAGTGCCCTGCAGATCGCCACCCGATGGGGGGAGAGCGAGGTCGCCGAGGTGCTGACGCGAGCGCGGGGCCGACCCCGCAGTCGTGACCGAGGAGGATCGAGGGCTGGGCGCGTTCCTGTCGGGGCAGCGCGCGACGCCGCCTTCGCGCGACGGCATCGACCTCGACGCGATGTTGTTCATGGCGGTTCAGGGCGGGCACACCGGCACGGTCGAGCGGCTACTCGACGCCGGAGCACGCGTGGATGGGGACCCGGACACGGACGGGGTGCCCCTGGGCCAGGCCGCCTGGCGGCGCTATCCCGACATCGTCCGGCTGCTCGTCTCGCGCGGGGCGCGCACGGTCTTCGGCCACGGCGGCAACGCGATCGGCGCCGCTCTGCACGGGTCCCGGAACTGCCATCACCCCGAGGGCGGCCCGACGATGCAGACCGTCGCCGAGATTCCGCGTGCGCCCTATGCGGAGATCGTCCGGTTCCTGCTGGATGCCGGGACGCCCGTCCCCGAAGGCCGGTGGGAGGGCGCGCCGCCGCCCGCCGAGATGATCGGGGACCTGCTCACAGAAACCGGTGCATGACGTGGAGCCCGACGTAGCCGTGCGTCGGATGTGCGAAGGCCTCGGGCACCGTCCCGATCACGGTGAAGCCAAGCGAGCGCCATAACGCCACGGCGCGCTCGTTGGTCTCTACCACGGCGTTGAACTGCACGGCGCGAAAGCCCTGTTGACGTGCCCACGCGAGCATCGCCTCGCCCAGCGCGCGCCCCGCGCCCCGGCCTGCGCGGGCGGGGTCGACCATGAAGCTCGCCGAGGCGACGTGGGAGCCGGGGCCCGGGCGATTGGCGTACATGTTGGCCGTGCCGACGACAAGGCCGTCGTCCCCGACGGCGACAACGGTACGGCCGGGTGGGCCGACCATCCACAACTCGCTCGCCTGCTCCTCGGTCAGGTCGCGGTCGTAGGCGTAGGTCTCGCCGGCGGACACGATCTCGCGCAGGAACGGCCAGATCGCCGGCCAGTCCTCGAGCGTGGCGTCGCGGATGTCCACGCCTTCGATTATGCGTGGGCGGCGACGCACCGCGAAGGTCCGTCACTAGACCCAGGATCATCACTGGACGCGGATCTTGAGGAAACCTTGAGGTTTTAGTCCGATCCTGGTTGGGAATTTCAATAACACCGGCGAGCTGAGTCAGCCGCCCGCCGGGAACTCGAGCGCGGTCCACTCCCGCGGCGATCGATTGATCCACTCGTGCCCTCTGGCCGCCGTATGGCCCTCGGGCGCGGCGGTCCGGCGTGCTCGTTCATCACTCGAACACAGATCGGATCGTATGGTCAGCTTGAGCTTGCACAGTGCGCTCTCGGGGGTGCCCGCCTCCGTGCTGGAGGGCGCGCTCGTCCTCCTCCCACGAGCGAAACCGTTCCCACGGCTGGCGCGGCTGCGCGCGCCGGCGTGGGCGGCGCTGCTCCCGGTGTCGATCATCGTCGGAACCTTCGGATTGCTCATCGCCCCCGGGCTGGCTTCGTCCACGGTGCTCGCCGCCGCCGTCACCGCGCCGCTGCTTGCGGCAATCGCCGTGCTCCTCGTCGTACGCGCTCGGCTCGTGATGCTGCCCCTGGCCGCCGTCGCCGGCGCACTGGCGGTGTGGGCCGGCGGCATGGGCGGCCACATCGGGACAGGGGTGGTCACCGCGCTTGCCTGCCTCACGGTGGGGACGGGGCTGCAACGCCTCATCCCCGGCCGGTGGCTGTTGGTGGGCGTGGTGGCGATGTCGGCGGTGGACATCACGCTGCTGCTGGCCGGGCCCGGCTACCACGAGACCGCAGTGCTGGCCGCCGCCCAGACCAACTTTCACGGCCCGCGCTTCACCGGTGCCCACCTGGGAGGCACAACCATCGGCTACCCCGACCTGTTCCTGGCGGCGCTGCTGGGTGCCTCGCTGGCCGGTCAGCGGGCCCAGGTCTGGGGCGCCGCGGTCCTCACCGGACTCGCGATCGCCTACGACTCGTTGCTGACGCCGGGGCTGCTGCTGCCCGCCACCGTGCCGATCGCGCTGACGCTGGTCGTGGTGGGGGTGGCGCGCCGGCGCCGACGCTCGCGCCGTGCGATCGCCCAACCTGCCGCGATGCCGGCGCCGGCGATGGCAGCTGGGATGCCCTGCGGGGCGACCTCCCTGCTCAGCGATACGCGCGCGCCTGCAGCTCGAACAGCTCGGCGTACGTGCCCCCAGCACGCATCAGCGCGGCGTGCGAGCCCGACTCCACCACCCGCCCGGCAGAACTAGGATCCACCCGTGACCACGGCACCGACTACCGACACATCGATGCTCGAGCGCCTGGTGGCGCCCGCGGGCAAGGACGTCGTCGACGTCGGCTGCGGCGGTGGGGCGCTGGTCCGGGAACTGGCCGCAGCCGGTGCGCGGCCGATCGGCATCGAGATCTCCGAGGAGCAACTGGCCACAGCGCGCGCCCGCGACGGTGGCGATGCGGGGGAGGGCGGCCCCGGCCCGCGTGGCCGGTACCTCGTCGGACGCGCCGAGGCGCTCCCGCTCGACGACGCGTCCGTGGACCTCGTCGTGTTCATGCGCTCGCTGCACCACGTGGCCCCCGAGCACCTGGAGGCGGGACTGCGCGAGGCGCGCCGGGTGCTGCGGCCTGATGGCGCGGTGTACGTCGCAGAGCCCCTCGCCGAAGGCGACTTCTTCGCCCTGACCAGCCTCGTGGAGGACGAGGTGGAGGTGCGTCGGGCCGCCCAGGCGGCGCTCGCCGATGCCGAGCGGGTCGGGCTGGAGCGTGCCGTCACCATCGACTACGACGTGACCGTGTGCCTGCCTGACGTCGAGGCCTTCCGCGCCCGCACGGTGAGCGTCGACCCCGACCGTGGACCGGTCTTCGAGGCGCGGCGCGAGGAGATCGCCGCGGCCTTCGCCCGTCTGGGCACGCCGGGTGAGCGGCCCGGCGAGCGGTGCTTCACCGCACCTATGCGCGCCGACGTGTTGCGCGTGCTCCCCGGCGGCTGAAGATCCGCCCGCGCCTCCGCGGCAGCGTCCGGCCCACCGTCGGCAGGCCGGTGACCTCGTGCGGCGCCGGAGTGCCCCGGTCCCACTCCAGGCCGGCCTTGATCAGCGGGAAGGACACCGTCGGCGCGTCGCGAGCCCAGAACGTATCGAGGTGCCCGAATCCCGGCAGGACGACGAAGTCAGTCTGCCCTTCGCCGACCGCCTCGTCGAAGAAATGGGCGGCGCGGTGCTGGCCCTGCCAGCGGAACATGTTGTTGTGATCGCCGGCGATGAAGGTGATCTGAGCCTGCGTCTGCGGCGGGCTGGCCAGGTAGGCGGGCGGGGTGCCCGGTGGCGGCGTGGGGGAGGGGACGATGTAGCCGTGACGGCTTGACTGCGCCACCTGGGCGATGAGGCTGAGCGGGGTGTAGCCGACCTCTCGGCCGGCCCACTCGTGCAGCGCGTCGGCCACCCATGGGTTGCCGTCGTCGTCGACGTGGCGGAAGAGCACGTCCCAGCCCGAGCCGTACATGTAGTTCGCCACCTGGCACGTGGGGTTGCCACAGGGCCGCTCCATCTTCTTGGCCAGAGCGGCGAAGAAGCCCGCGCTGGGCGTGATGGGGCGGATGCCCCACTGCGCGTCGAGCCCACCGAACATCTGAGCCACTATGGGCATGGCGAGCCGCTGCTTGAGCCATGTGCTCTCGGTGACGTCGATGAAGAGCGACACCGCGCTGGAGACGATGTGGGTGACGCGGGGATCGATCCAGCCCGCGACGGCGGCCATCATGAAGCTGATCGACCCCTGGCAGTGGACGATCGCCTTCAGCGGCGTGCCCTCTCCGGGATGCTCCGCGTCGCACACACTCAGGATCTTGCGCACCGCCTGCGGGTGATCATGCATCGCGGCGTGGTCCAGGGTGTAGTCATTGGGCGGCAGGTCGATCGACGCGCGCCAGGTCTCGACCCACACGTCGTAGCCGAGGCCGAGCAGGTATTCGGCGCACGACGGACCCACCGGCTGGCCGTAGTACATCTCCGCGCGCACGCCCGAGCCGGGGACCAGCAGCACCGGCCCGAGGGTGGGGGCGACCGGCTGGCCGTCGTCGTCGAGGCGGCGCAGGCGGTGCAGGTTGAGGCCGAAGTCGAGGTCGGGGACGGTGAAGGGCACGATCGCTCGCGCCAGCCGGGTGCCGGGAACGCGCGTGAACTCCGGTTCGGGAGACGGCTGCCACGGCGGCGGGGGGCGATCCTCAGGAAAGCTCGGCCGCGACCCGCTGACCGGCGGCCCGAGGTAGGTCCGCACCAGAGAGGTCAGGAAATACCGCTGGTAGCGGGCCAGCGCGTGCAGCCCTGCCGACCGCGTCGGCCCGCTCCCACGAAACGTGGTGAGCTGGCGCATGAAGGCCAGCGGGCTGATCTGCAGTACGCCGATCGCCACCGGCTCGTCGCCGTGGCGGATCCGGATGAACAGTGTGGTGGTGTCCGACCACGAGTCATAGCCCGGGTCGTTCTCGACGAGCTTGAACCCCTCCAACACATAGGCCCGGCCGCCGGGGCCGTCGAGTTCGAGCTCGTAACGCATCCGGAGGTGCAGCGCATCACGGGGCTCGGTCTGCGCTGTGGGCACGAACGCCCGGAACCTGCCCTGAGCGGACCCGCAGCTCACCCCCGAAGGCGTCGCAGCGGACATACCCGCTCCGTGACCTGGGCGGGCATGGCATCGGGGTCGCGGATGCCGCCGTCGGCCTGCGCAGCCAAGAAGCGCGCGAGGTCGGGGATGACCACGGTGACGCCGGCGGTGACCGCCTCGCCGTGCGTGTCGAGCATCGCCTGGTTGAAGTCCGTCTGACCGAAGGCGAGCCGGCCACGAAAGGTCTCGCTCCAGCTCACGCCGCTCATGACGCGCGCTGCCGTGCTGCCTTGCCGATCCGGCCCGCCATCGCCGCGATGGTGAAGCTGGGGTTGGGCCCGACGGGCCCGGGCATGATCGAGCCGTCGGCGACGAACAATCCCGGGTAGCCGAACACCTCGCCGTGGGAGTCGACGACACCGGTGCGCGCGTCGACACCCATGGGGCATCCGCCGAGCGGGTGCGCGGTCAGGCCGGGCGCGACGCGAGCGGCCAGCGGCGGCCCCAGCCGGCCTCCGAGGCCCTTGGCAAAGAGCTCGGCCAGGCTCACCGCCGACTCGAAGTAGGAGCGCGAGTCCCCGCGCGGGTTCCAGTCCAGGGCCAGGCCGTCGCCCTCCAGGCGCATGCGCCCGCCGCCCACGTCCTCGCCCATGGTCAGCATCGGCAGCATCGACGCCGAGGACTCGCTGGAGCCGAGCGCCCGGGCGATCAGCCGGCTGATCCGCCCGCCGCGCTGCCCGCGGATCAGGCCGGGCAGCAGCGCCCGCGCCGACCACACGTCGCGGGGGATCTCGAGCGCCTGCCACGCCCATGCCGACACGCCGGGGCCGCCGGCGTCCTGCATCCACAGCCGCCGCCCGCGAGCGACGTGCTCGGCGTAGGCGGTGATCACGGGACCGTAGGTGGGGTCGAGGTCGCGCGGGGACCCATCGGGCGCGCGGCACTCGCGGGCCACCGTCAGCAGATCTCCGTTGGTGGAGAAGCGACGTCCCAACTGGGCGCTCAGCCGCGGCAGCCGTGGCCGGCTGGCGAGCAGGAGCCGGGTGGATCCGAACGTCCCGCCCGCCACCACGACGACGCCGGCGGTGACGGTGCGCGTCCACGCGTCCGATGTGTCGTCGGTCTGCGGGTCCAGCAGTTCCGCGCCGGCGTCGTGCAGTTCCCGGCGGCGGCGCACCTGGGCGCGGGCGGCCCGGTGCTCGGCGAAGTGGACCCGGTAGCCCCCGCTGGGCTCGGGCGCGATGCCGGTGGCCTCGCAGCAGGTGAAGATGTGCGCCCGGTCGCCGCCCTCGGTCAGGAACCGCGAGAGGTAGGTGTGGTCCAGGCTGTTCTTGGCGCCCTCGTTGCAGCCGAGGTCGCACTCGCCGACCAGCGTGCAGGTGTGGCGGGGACGCCCGTGGAGGTTGTCTTCGCCGAAGGCCACCCCGGGGACGGCCCGCGCTGCGTCGCGGCCCTCGCGGTCGGGCGCTCGGAAGGTCACGGCGATCGGCGCCCGCGCCGGCTCCAGGCCGCCCGCGCGCGCCGCGGCGAAGAACTGCTGGGTCTTGGTCACGCCACCCCGCTCGCGAGGCGGTGTGAAGTACTCGTCGGGCAGGGGGGTGGGCGCCAGGATGGCAGCGGCGTCGTCGTACTCAGCGTCCAGGTCGGCCGCCGTCACCGGCCAGGGCACGCCGTCGTTGGATGCGTCGGCGGCGAAGGTCTCCGGCGGCTTGCGCAGCAGCACGTTGGCGTAGATGAGCGAGCCGCCACCCAGCCCGCTGGAGACCAGGGCGCGGACGTGGGAGAACGACCACATCTCGAACAACCCGTGCAGGCCGGCGCTGGGATCCCAGAAGTTGCGGCTCATCTCACGCGGCGTGCGGGGGAACGAGCCCGGGGGGTAGGGCATGCCGCGCTCGAGTACCAGCACCCGCAGGTCGCTGCCGGCCACCAGGTGATACGCGGCGACGGCGCCTCCGAAACCGGAGCCGATGACGACGGCGTCATAGTGCCCTCTGTGCGTGCCCGCCACGGTCAGGTGCCCTCGGGGGCAACTCTAATCGCTCGTGTCCCGGTGGTGCGGCCACCGCGCGCCGGTGGACGTGCCCGTCGCCTTGCAAACACCCGTGCGGCCGCCGTAGGCTAGTCCGACGTGGGCAAGCGACGTGATGTGGCACCTGTGTCCAGGGACAAGGTGACCTATCGCCGGTGGGGAGCGGTCACCGCCGTGACCAAGCTCAAACGCTGCCAGCGGTGGCGGCTGCTGGCCATCTTCGCCTTCGGCCGCACCACCAACATCCTCATCCGCCCGCTGCTGGAGATGAAGGTGATCGCGCTGGCGCGGTGGACGCTGTGGCCCGACGCGCGCCACCCCAGGTTTCTTCTGTTCGAGACCAACTGGAGCGGCTCAGACCAGACGTACATCCCGGACTTCGGACGCATCATGCCGTTGCAATGGAAGAGCATCTGGGGTGCGACCACGGAGTTTCCCGGCGCCCTGCCCACCACCGGACTGGATGAGTGGGTGGAGGTCATCGACGCCGGAGTCGGCCACTTCTGGACCGACTATGAGCCGGGAGCCTCCACCCAGGTGATTGCCCAGGCGCTGGAGCTCGAGCCGTTGGTCCAGCAGTTCGTCTCCGATACACAGGGCGCCTCGGCCACGGAGTTCGACCGCCGCTGGCGCGACCTTGTGGTCGCGGTGCACCGGCTGGTGTAGGCGTGGGGCAGGTCGCGATCATCACGCCCGTGGCCGGGGGGCGCGAGGCGGAGCTCCAGCGGTTCCTCAGCGCCCTGCCGCGGGACGCGGCGCCAACCGCCGCCGGTCGGGCCACCACGCCGCCCTCACCGTTCACCGGCGTGCTGCCTCCCACGCATTTCGCTCGCTTGGTGGTGATTGCACTGGACCATGACCGCCCCTACCTGTGCTTCACCAGTGTCTTTGACGGTGACACGATCGACTATCTGCGCGCCCTGGCCGTCACCCCCGAGGCGCTGGCGATCTGGAGTCACTGTCAGTTGTCGCACGGCGGCGGCACGCTGACCGCGGGCGCGCTTCAGGACTACCTGTGCGACGCGGCCAACTGGCGCCCGGCCCAATATGTGGTGAGCGCCATCCCCGACGGGTTGACCGTGGGGCAGGTCAACCGGGCCCTGTCACTGCGGGCACAGTTGGGCGACCTGATCTCGCGCGCCGGCGCCCGTGACCCGACCGCGCTGGCGCACGACTTCCGCCAGCTTCCCGCGGTCCAGGCACTGCTGGGGCGCCGATGATGGCTCGCCACGACATCCAGGGCAACATCCTGCGCGGGTACGCTCGCCACCTCCATGCCGCCTACCTGCTTGCCCGTATCGACGACCCCGCCCGCGCCCGCACCCTGCTCACGCGCCTGGTCGATGAGGACCGGATCGCCACCGAGCGCGATTGGTCAGACCCTCCACAGACCAGGCTCAACGTGGCCTTCACCCACCCCGGCCTGCTCCGGCTCGGTGTCGACGAGACCCCGTTCACGCGCTTTGCCGACTTCCGCGAGGGGATGCAGGCACGGGCGCGCGCAGAGCTCGGCGACCTCGGTGCCAACGACCCCGACCGGTGGGACCCGGCCCTCACGCAGGAGGTCCACCTTCTGCTCACGGTGCTGGGGCTCACCTGCGATGCCCGCGACGACGCGACGCCCGCCCTGGTCAGCGAACTGCGGGACGCCGGCGTGACCGTCGTCCACGACCAGCGGGCGGACATGCTTCCCGCCGGCCGCGAGCATTTCGGCTTTCGCGACGGCTTCTCGCAGCCGGCGCTCAGCGGCGTCTCCGAGGACCGCCGTTCACGGCGTGGCGAAGGCGTCCAGCGCCGCCGCCCGCGGCTCGACCGGCGACGAGTGGCGCGAGGTCAAGCGTGGGCGAATTCCTGCTCGGCCACGAAGACGAGGACGTGGTCGTCCCCGGAGGCCGCGACCCGTACCTGGTCAACGGGACGTTCATGGTGTGGCGCAAGCTCGAGCAGCACGTGGACGCGTTCGACCGCTGGCTCACGGCGCACGCCGGCGACGACGCGGCCGCCCGGGACATCTTGCGGGCCAAGATCCTGGGCCGCTGGCCCAGCGGCGACTCGCTCATCCGCCGGCCCGAGTCCGGCTCATGCCCCCAGCCGATGGCCGACGCCGACGACGGCGCCGACGCCCGCCGCCGCCATGACCTGGAGATCAACGACTTCACCTACGCGGACGACGCCGGCGGGGTGCGCTGCCCGCTGGGCGCGCACGTCCGGCGCTCCAACCCGCGCGACGCCCTGGGCTTTCGCACCGAGCGCACCCGGCGTAACCGCATCATCCGGCGGGGACTGCCCTACGTCGACGGCGACGAGCACCCGAGGGCTCATCTTCGTGTGCTTCAACGCCAGCATCAGCCGCCAGTTCGAGCAGATCCAGGGCAACTGGCTGATGGGCGGCGACACCTTCGGGCTCGGGACCGAGCGCGATTTCCTCACCGCGGGGCTGGATCCCGGCCAGCCGACGGCGCGCATGACGATCCAGGGTGACCGAGGCCGGCCGCCATCGTTCATCACCCGCAGCGAGCAGTTCGTCACCGTGCGCGGCGGGCACTACCTGTTCGTGCCCGGCGTCACGGCGTTGCGCAAGATCGCCGGCGGCTGATCAGGCCTCGGCCTCGACGCCGAATCCCAGCCCGACGCCGAGCTCCACCGAGGCGTCCACCACCCACCCCATGCCGATCTGCTGAGCCCGCTCGAGGACCTGGCGGATCAGGTGGCGGATGCGGTCGTGGTCCTCGGCTCGGCCGCGGGCCGCCAGGGCACGGGCCTCGTCGAGCATCGCAAGCGTGGTCGCCGGCAGCGCCCCCGCGCGCTCGCTCTGGGCCCGCGCCGCGGCGATGTGGTCCAGCGCGACGTCGATCGAGCCCGAGGCGATGGCCAGGCGGCCCAGCGACCGGTCCACGGGCCATAGGGCGCGAGGCGCCGGCCGAGACCACCCACCGGCCGCTGTAGGGCGTCAGCCACTCGTAGATCTGGCGGGAGCGCTCCGCGTCCTGAAGCTCGGCCGCCACGTCACCGGCCAGAGCCAGCATCAGCAGGTGCGTGCAGTCCTTGGGGAAGCCGTCGAGCCCCGACGCGGTGAGGCGCTCGAGTTCGGCCTGGGCCTCGGCCGGGCGCCCGGCCTGGGTGAACATCGCCGCCAGCGCGCAGGCGTAGCCGACCATCTCCGGTCGCGACGCGGCCAGGCTCCGCAGCGGCTGCTCGAGCTCAGGCAGCCGCCCCTGGAAGAAGCGCAGCATGAGCAACTGGGCGCTGCCGGCCAGATCGCTGGTCGAACCGCGCAGCTCGCGCCCGATCTCCGACGAGTGGGAATTGAGGCCCTCGGCCTCCTCAAAGCGGCCCATCGTGCCGGCGCGCAGGGCGTAGTGCAGGGGCAGGAAGACCATGGCGCGGGGCTGGCGCAACTCGCCGGCCATCTGCTCGACCCGCGCGATCTCCTGATCCACGGCGGCAAAGTGGCCGAGCTCCATGAGGACCGAGATCCGCCAGTTGCGAATCAGCAACTCGAGCTCGTAGTCGCCCTGGAGCTGGGCCATCTCGACCAGCTCGTCGGAGATCGGCACGTCGCGGATCGCCGACTGGGGGCCCCAGCGGGCCAGCAGGTAACGGCCGAGCACGTAGCCGAGCGTCTCGCCCGAGTCGTGGTCGTGGTGGCGCTCGTCCTCGGCGCGGGCCAGGCGCAGCGCGTCCTCGGCCAGCCGCTCGCGTCGCTCGACCTCGTCTGACCAGTAGATCGCGGCGGCCAGCAGGCCCTCGACGCGCGCCATCAGTCCCGGCTGGTCGACGTGCTCGAGCCGGGCCACCGCCTCCTGGGCCAGCCCCACGAGTTGCTCGTCGGTTCCGTTGCTCAGGCCCCAGATGGCGCAGCCGAGGGCGGCGTGGGCGAACGCGACCGGGTCGTTGCGCACACGGGCGGCATCGGCGGCGCGCAGCAGCGTCTGGCGCGCCGCCTCGGTGTCGCCGACGCGCATCTGCGCCTCTCCGAGGGCCTGCAGGAGCTCGCCGCGCTGGCTCTCGGTCAGGCCGGTCACGCCGAGCGCGCCGCGATACATGGCCACTGCCTGGTCGTAGGCGAACGTCTCCATGGCTCGGTCGCCCGCGCGGCGGGCGTAGTCGATGGCCCGCTGCGGGTCCCCCGCGGGGGCGGCCTCCAGGTAGTGGTGGGCGATCTCGGCTCAGGCCCTCGCCGGCCACCGCCGCCGGATCTTGTTCGAGTGCCTGGGCCACGGCGTCGTGCAGCGCGAGACGGCGTCCGCGCGGGATCGCGTCATAGAGGGTGGCCTGGATGAGGCCGTGGTGAAAGCCGTAGCCGTCGGCGTACTGCGTGGTCGGGCGGACCAGGCGCAGCCGCACCGCCTCGTCGAGCAACTCCAGCAGCTCGACCGCAGGCGTGTCCGCCGCCGCGGCCAGGGTCCCCGCGCGGAACTGCTGGCCGATCACCGAGGCGACGCCCAGCATCTCGCGACCCTCGGCCGAGAGCATGGCCAGGCGCGCGGTGATGGCGTCGCGCACGCCCGCCGGCAGTGGCATCGCCCCGGCGGCCACCGCCGAGTCGTCCAGGCCCTGCTCGGCCTCGATGAGGCTGAGCAGCTCAGACACGAACAGCGGATTGCCGCCGGTGAGCTGGTGGATGCGGTCCACCAGCGCGTCGGGCGTGGGCCTGTCGCGGCGGCTCTCGATCATGCGCCGCACGTCGGCGCGCGGGCAGGCCCTTGAGCACGATCCCCAGGGTGGGCCGGACGAGCTCGGAGAATGGCGCAGCGTCGCGGCGGGACTCCTCGAGCTCCAGGTCGCGGTGCGTGCACACGATGAGGATGCGCTTGTCGGCCACGGCGCGGGAGATGTAGGAGAGCGCGAGCAGCGAGGCCTCGTCGGCGAAGTGCAGGTCGTCGAGGACGATCAGCAGGCCCGAGCGCTCGGCCGCGATCTCCAGCAGCCGCAGCAGCGCGTCGTAGAGATGGAAGCGGCCCTCCTCGGCGCCGATGTGCGACGGCAGCGGGGACGGTTCCGGCCCACCCCCGAGCTCGAGGTCGGGCACGATCGCGTGCAGCCACGCGCCGGCGCCGCCCAGCGCCTCGAACACCTCCGGGCCCTCGCGGCGGGCCGCGATCGCCCGCACGAGCTGGATCCAGTGCCAGTACGGGCGGGCGGCCTCGGCGCTGGCGCCGACGCCCCACAGGGCGGGGATTCCCCGCTGCTCGGCGAGCGTGGACAGCTGGCGCGCCAGCGTCGTCTTGCCGATGCCGGCCTCGCCGGCCAGCGTGGCCACGCCACCCATGCCCGAGGTGGCGTCGTCGAGCAGGGACACGAGATCCTCGGACTCCAACAGCCGCCCGACGACGGGCCGGCTGGCTCGCATCCGGCGGGGCGTCGGGGCGGGCGCGCGGGTGGCCGAGCCGTTGGCGGCTGAGCCGCTGGTGGCGGAGCCGGTGACGGCCCCCGCGGGCCGGATCTCGCCGCCGCCCAGGGCCCGCGCGGCGGCCTGGGCCAGCTCCCCGGCGCGCTGGGGGCGGTCGTCTGGGGCCTTGGCCAGCGCCCACGCGATCACCTCGTCCATCGCGGCGGGCAGCCCCATGCCGAGGTCGGAAACCGTGGGGATCGGGGCCTCCAGGTGCGCGTAGAGCACGGCGGGCACGGAGGAGTGGGGGAACGGGCACCGAGCCGGTGAGGCATTCGAAGAGCAGGCAGCCCAGGGAGTAGATGTCGGCGCGGTGATCGACCGCGTCACCGCGGATCTGCTCGGGGGCCACGTAGTGAACGGTTCCCAGCGGCCGTTCGGTGGTCCGCTCCTCGGGGTCGGTCATACGCCGGGACAGGCCGAAGTCGCCCAGCCACGCGTGCAGGGGCTGCTCGGCGCCCTGGCCGCCGGCGATGAGCACGTTGGAGGGCTTGACGTCGCGATGGATGAGCCCGGCGCCGTGGGCGACGTCCAGCGCGCCCGCCACCTGCTCGAGGATCATGACCGAGGCGTGCGGGGAGAGGCGGCCCTCGCGACGGATCATCCCCTGCAGGTCGCTGCCCGGGACATAGCGCATCGCCATGTACAGGATCCGCTCCACCTCGCCGGCGTCGTAGACGGGGACGACGTGGGGGTGGTCGAGGCTGGCGGCCAGGATCGACTCGTCGAGGAAGTCCTGGCGGAAGGAGGTGTCGGCGCTCTGCTCGGCGGTCAGGAGCTTGAGCGCCACGTCACGTTGCAGACTCAACTGGACCGCCCGGTAGACGGTGCCCACGCCGCCGCGGCCGATGACGGCCTCGATGCGATAACCGGCGGCTTCGAAGGCCGCCTCCACGTCCAAACGCCCAACCACGGGTGAATCGTCCCACGGATCCCGGTCCAGGCGTGAACGTCCGGTAGTTTTGCGTACAGCGATGGCGAACCGAGGCTCGTGGCGATGAGCGAGATGCGTCGGGAGGGTGCCGCGCCCACGGCCCCTTCGTCGGCCCCTGCCCGCACGTTCGAGCGCAGTCCCGCCGAATTGAAGGATGTGATCGCCGCCGAGCGCATCGGGCACCCCTTCCTGGTCTGGAGGGACACCGCCGGCCACCAGCAGATCCTCGCCGCTGGGCCCGGCCACGTGGCGGGTCACGATCGGTCGCGACCCTGAGGCGGACGTATCTCTGGAGGGCGATGCCGAGGTCTCGCGGGCGCACGCGCTGATCGAGCGCGTCGGCCAGGAATGGACGTTCGTCGACGACGGGCTCTCTCGAAACGGCTCATTGATCAACCAGACCCGGGCCCTTGGGCGTCGGCGTCTGGTCGACCATGACCGAATCGTCGTGCGGGAACTCCGAGATCGTCTTTCGCGAGCCGGTCATCAAGACCGGGGACTCCACCGTCTCCAGCCGCGACCTCGCCCCGATCCTGCCCCTGTCCCCGATGCAGCGCAAGGTGCTGATCGCGCTCTGCCGGCCGGTGCAGGCGTCGGATACCGCCACCGCGGCCACCAACAAGCAGATCTCCGAAGAGGTGTTCCTCACCGTCGACGCGGTGAAGGCCCACCTGCGCGTGCTCTTCGAGCGCTACGGACTGGGGGACTTGCCCCAGAACGAGAAGCGCGCGCGACTGGTGGCCACCGTGCTCCTGTCCGGCGTGCTCACCGCCAAGGAGTTCTGAACTGAAGTAGTAGCGAGCCGATCGCCTCGCCCCAGGCGATCGGCTCGTTGAATCCCGACACGATCGGCGTTGCCGCAAACGCCTATGGGATCCTGCCGGCATCGCGCTCGTCAGGCGCGACGATTGCGGCGGTTCGCGTTCCCCATGCGAACCGCCGACACTGAAAGCTCGTTGGCGCCTCTCGCCCGACGTGCGCCCCTCGTCGTGCGACCAGGACCCGGCCCCCTCTGGGAGGAGGGGTCGGGCGACGCGACGGCCGTCAGATCCGCCGCGTCGTCCCCCGATCACCGTGACCCCGACCAATTCGGAGCCACCCCCCTGTGGAACGTGCTGCCCTTCCGCCGCAGCAACCTGCGCCCACGTTCCGACTCGCCCCCAACGCGGCCGTTTCCGGCCACAACCGCCCCCGTGCCGAACGACCTGCCCCCGCGGCCGGCCGGCGTGATGACACCCCCGTCGAAAGATCCTTTGTCAGCGGCGTAGATCATCTTGAGTACAGCCGTGACAGTAGGCCTGTTCGGGGGTCCGGTCACCCCACCCCAGGTGTTGGGTTTTCACACCTTCTCACCCCGCCAGGTGCCGCCCGAAAGGGTGGGACGGGGGGTCCGCCCTAGGGGCGGGTCGGGCTCCGGTCGGGGTCAGCGCATCCCGCGGTAACGGCGGATGAGCGCGTTGGTGGAGCTGTCGTGTGTGAGGTCGGGCTCGGCCTCGGAGGCCAGTTCGGGGATGATCCGGCTGGCCAGGGCCTTGCCCAGCTCCACGCCCCACTGGTCGAAGGAGTCGATGCCCCAGACCACGCCCTGCGTGAAGACGGAGTGCTCGTAGAGCGCCACCAGCGTGCCGAGGATCTTCGGCGTGAGCCGCTCGGCCAGGATGGTGTTCGTGGGGCGGTTGCCCTCCATCACCCGGTGCGGCACGATCTCCGGTGCGGTGCCCTCGGCGCGGACCTCCGCCTCGGTCTTGCCGAAGGCCAGCGCCTCGGCCTGGGCAAAGACGTTGGACATGAGCAGGTCGTGGTGGTCGCCCAGCGGGTTCAGCGTCTGGGCGAAGCCGATGAAGTCCACGGGGATCAGCCGCGTGCCCTGGTGGATGAGCTGGTAGAAGCTGTGCTGCCCGTTGGTGCCCGGCTCGCCCCAGAAGATGGCGCCCGTGTCGTAGTCCACGTGCGCCCCGTCCAGGGTGACGTGCTTGCCGTTTGACTCCATCGTCAGCTGCTGGAGATAGGCCGGGAAGCGCTTGAGGTACTGCTCGTAGGGCATCACCCCCACCGTCTGGGCGCCGAAGAAGTCGCTGTACCAGACCGCGAGCATGCCCATCAACACCGGGAGGTTGCGCTGAAACGGGGTGGTCCGGAAGTGCTCGTCCATCTCATGGAAGCCGGCCAGCATCTCGGCGAAGCCGTCGGGACCGACGGCGAGCATCGTGGACAGGCCGATCGCCGAGTCCATCGAGTAGCGGCCGCCGACCCACTCCCAGAAGCCGAACATGTTCTCGTGTGTCGATGCCGAACGCCGAGACCTTCTCGGCGTTGGTGGAGACGGCCACGAAGTGCTTGGCGATGGCGCTCTCGTCGTTGCCGAGATGCGCTCAGTGCCCATTCGCGCGCGGACGCGGCGTTGGTCATGGTCTCGAGCGTCGTGAACGTCTTGGAGGAGACGATGAACAGGGTCTCGGCCGCGTCGAGGTCGTGGGTGGCCTCGACGAAATCGGTGGAGTCGACGTTGGAGACGAAGCGGAAGGTGAGCTCGCGTTGCGAGTAGTGGCGCAGAGCCTCGTAGGCCATGACCGGCCCCAGGTCTGAACCGCCGATCCCGATGTTGACGACGTTGCGGATCGGCTTGCCGGTGTGGCCCTTCCAGTCGCCCGAGCGCACGCGGTCGGCGAAGGCGCCCATGCGGTCGAGCACCTCGTGCACCTCGTCGACCACGTTGACCCCGTCGACGACGAGCGAGCTGCCCTTGGGCATGCGCAGGGCGACATGGAGCACGCTGCGGTTCTCCGAGACGTTGATGCGCTCGCCGGAGAACATCGCGTGGGTGCGCTCGGCGAGCTCGGACTGCTCCGCCAGTTGAACCAGGAGCGTCAGGGTCTCGTCGGTGACCCGGTTCTTCGAGTAATCCAGGAAAAGGCCGGCGCCCTCGGCGGTGAGGCGCTCGCCGCGGCTCTCGTCCTCCGCGAACAGCTCGCGCAGATGCAGGCCGCGGATCTGCTCGTAATCGCGCTCGAGGGCCTGCCAGGCGGGTCGCTCGCGCAGCGGGGGGACGCTGGTCGTCGTACTCATCTCGGTGGGCCTCCTGGGGGTCGCAGCGGTCGCCCCCGGGAGGCTAGCTGCGGAGCACCGCCGCCGGGTGTCCGCCGTGCGGCACGCCGCGCCCGACTCCGATGGCGAAACGCACGCCAGGCGCGCATTTCGCCATCAGGGTCATCTCGATCGAATTAGTGCGGGGAAGGTGCGGCGGCGGCGGCCGGGCGGTACAGTGGCGCCAGCCGCCGAAGAGTCCACGAGGAAGGGATCCCGATGAGCGAACACGAGCATTCCGGACCGGGCTACGCCTCACCCCAGGTCGCGCGCGAGCAGCCGCCTGAGAAGGTCATCTACGTCGCCTCCCTCTACGAGGGGACGGGCATCGAGAAGCCTGACTTCGTCGCCGTCGTCGACGTCGACCCCGTGTCGGCCGACTACGGCAAGATCGTGCACCGGACCGACATGCCCAACGTGGGCGACGAACTGCACCACTTCGGCTGGAACGCGTGCTCCTCTGCCTGCCACTCCCAACTGGCCCGCGACACGCTCATCGTCCCCGGGTTCCGCTCCTCACGCATCCACCTGCTCGACATCTCCGACCCGCGCAAGCCCACGATCAAGAACGTCATCGAGGGCGAGGAGATCAAGGAGAAGCTCGGGCTGAGCGCGCCGCACACCGTGCACTGCATGCCCGGGGACATCGTCACCATCTCGATGCTCGGCGACGCCGACGGCAACTCGCCCGGCGGCTTCGCGGTGCTCGACGCGCGCGACTTCTCGGTGGCCGAGCGCTGGGAGCGCGACGCCGGCGACATGGAGTTCCTCTACGACTTCTGGTACCAGCCGCGCCAGAACACCCTCATCTCCAGCGAGTGGGGGGCGCCCAACACCTTCCAGGGTGGCTTTGACCCCGCCGACGTCGGCGCGGGCAAGTACGGCCGCAAGCTGCACTTCTGGGATCTGGAGACGCGCAAGAAGGTCCAGACGATCGACCTCGGCGACGAGGGCCTGATCCCGCTGGAGATCCGCTGGCAGCACGACCCGGACTCGGCCCAGGGCTTCGTGGGGGCGACCCTGTCGAGCAACATCATCCGCTTTGAGCGCAACGGCACCTGGAAGACGGACAAGGTGATCGACGTCGGCAACGAGGAGCTCGAGGGTTGGCCACTGCCCGGCGGCGTGCCTGGCCTGATCACCGATCTCGTGCTCTCGCTCGATGACAAGGATCTGTTCTTCTCCAACTGGCTGCACGGCGATCTGCGTCACTACGACGTCTCGGACCCGGCCAACCCGCAGCTGCGCTCGCAGGTGTGGCTGGGCGGCCTGCTGGGCCGCGACGGCGGTCACCCCAAGGCGTCCGAGGCGCTCAACGGCGGCCCGCAGATGCTCCAGAACTCGCTGGACGGGGACCGGGTCTACGTGTCCAACTCGCTGTATTCGACCTGGGACAACCAGTTCTATCCGGGCCTGAAGGGGTGGCTGACCAAGCTCGACCGCCAGGCCGACGGGACCTACGCGCTCGATCCGGACTTCTTCGTGGACTTCCACGAGCAGGCCGAGGGCGCGCGCCCGCACGAGATCCATCTGCCCGGCGGCGACTGCACGACGGAGATCTTCCAGTAGGCAGCGCATGACCCTCGCGGGCGCTGGCATCGCAGTGGAGCCTGGATGGCTCGGCCGGGATCGCGTTCCTGGTGCTGTGCGCAGCGGCCGCCGGCGTCTATGCGTCCGCGGCCGCCATCGGCAGCCGCCGCGACCGCCGCCACCGGCGCTGGCCGCGGCGGCGGACCGCCTGCTTCGGCGCCGGGCTGGCGCTGCTGGTCGTCGACCTCTACTCGGGGATCGGGACCCAGGCCGACGTGCGGCTGTCGGCGCACATGCTGGAGCACATGGTGATGTGGGTGGCGGTGGCGCCGCTGCTGGCCGCCGGGGCGCCGATCCGGCTGGCCTTCTTCGCGCTGGGCCGAGGCGGGCGGCGCACGCTGGCCGGCTGGCTGCATTCGCGGCCGTTGGCGTGGCTGACGAGCCCGGTCGGCTCGGTGAGCGTGTTCTCAACGGTGCTGCTGGTGACCCACGTGCCCGCGGTCTACGGGCTGGCCCTGACCAACGACACCGTCCACGAGGCCGAGCACGCCGCCTACCTCGCGGCGGCGCTGCTCATGTGGGCGCCTCTGCTAGGGGTTGACCCGCTTCCGCACCGCGCGCGCTCGCGGGTGCGGGCGACGTGTCTGGTGGCGTGCATGGCGCCGATGCTGCTGATCGGGGCGTGGCTCGGCCTCGCCCCTCACGCCGTCTACCACCACTACGTGGCCGCTCTCGGCCCGTCGGCACTGCACGATCAGCGGGTGGCGGCGACGATCATGTGGGCCGGAGGCCTGCCGGCGTTCGCCGTCCCGGCGCTGCTCAGAGGTATGAGCTCGCGTCGTCGGTCGCCGGCGCAGCCGGCGTGGGCGCGTCGCTCGGCGCCGACAACGACGTGATCAACGGATTGGTGGGCGCGGTCGAGCTGCCCGAGACGAGCGCGGCCAGCGCCTGAGGGGTGAGCGCGGGCTGAGCGGTGCTGTTGGTGCCGGCCGTGGCGGGAGTGGTCGCGGCGCCGGTGGCCGTGGCCGGAGCGCTCGTGAGGGGTGCGCCGCCCGAAGGCGTGGCCAGCGACGCAGCGGAGGTCGTGGCGCCCGTGGTGGTCCCGGTGGTGGCGCCGGTGCTCGCCAGCGCGCTGGGGAGACTGGCCATCGAGCTGGCCGCGGCGTTCTGGGTGGCCAGCGCGGAGAGCGGATCTGAGGATGAGTCGTCAGAGGAGGACTCGTCGCCCATGGCGGCGCGCATCGCCTCCTCCCAGGCCTGCGCCGCGTCGGCGGTCGGCGCCGTCTGGGCGGCGGTGGTGGTGGCCGACGTGGGGACGGTGTCCTGCGTGCCGGCGATCTGCGTGGCGGTCGGCTGCAGCAGGGACGAGACGTTGGTGACGCCGCCGATGGGGCTGACGGACATGGGGCTCCGAGGGTCGAGGGAGGTTCCTCTGACTTAAGTCGGCCGCTTGCGCCGCGAAGTTGAGCCCCGCCGCGCTGCCGCTAGGCTCGCCGCGATGGAATACGTCAATCTCGGCCGGACCGGCCTGCGGGTGTCCCGGGTCTGCCTGGGCATGATGAGCTACGGCAAGCACGAGAGCCGGCCGTGGACGCTCGACGCGGAGGCCGCTGAGCCGATCCTGCGCCGGGCCGTTGACGGCGGGATCAACTTCTATGACACCGCCGACGTCTACAACGGCGGCCAGAGCGAGGTGCTCACCGGGCGCCTTCTGCGCAAGCTGTTCGGGATGCGCGAGGAGTACGTGGTCGCCACCAAGGTCAACGGCAAGACGATGCCCGGTGAGAACGGCCAGGGCCTGTCGCGCAAGCACATCATGGCCTCGATCGATGCGTCACTGAAGCGCCTGGGGACGGACTACGTCGACCTGTACCAGATCCACCGCTTCGACCGCCACACCCCGGTGCAGGAGACGATGGAAGCGCTGCATGACGTGGTCAAGGCCGGCAAGGCGCGCTACATCGGCGCCAGCAGCATGTACGCATGGCAGTTCGCCAAGGCCCAGGCCGCCGCTCCGACGCCGTTCGTGTCGATGCAGAATCACTACAACCTGGTCTACCGCGAGGAGGAGCGCGAGATGATCCCCCAGTGCCTCGATCAGGGCGTCGGGGTGATCCCCTGGAGCCCGCTGGCGCGGGGCATGCTCACCGGCAACCGCACGCGGTCGGGCGAGAAGCTGACCACCCGGGCGCAGACCGACGCCTTCGCCGACTCGCTCTACAAGCCGGAGACCGACTTCGACGTGGTCGAGCGCGCCGATGAGGTGGCGTCAGAGCGCGGTGTCTCCACCGCACAGGTGGCCCTCGCGTGGCTCCTGCACAGGCCTGGCGTGACCGCGCCGATCGTGGGGGCGACCAAGCTCGAGCACCTCGACGACGCACTCGCCGCCGAGCAACTGTCCCTGAGCGACGCTGAGATCGAGCGGCTCGAGGAGCGCTACGTGCCCCACGCCGTGGCCGGTCATCAGTAGCCGCGGCCGGCGTTCCCGGGGACGCCCAGAGCGCCCGCCCGCAGCCGCACGCTGATCAGCGCGGCGCTCATGCCGCGCACGTCCACCGCATAGGCCCCGTCGCGGCGGGCGACCGCCTGGTGCGCGGGCAGACCCTCCCACCGCCCGTCGGCCCCGAGCGCGCGGCCCCCGAGGGTGAGGCCAGACCGTGCGCTCGCCGAGGGGGCGAGCAGTCGCTGCACCTCGGCGCGGCCGGTCGCCGGCAGTCGCAGCGACGCGCGCTCGCCGCGGCGGCTCTTGTTGATGAGCAGGACGTGGAGCGTGTCACGCCCCACGCGGACCGCCCACGCCGCGATGTCCGCAGAGCGGCTCAGCCGCGAGCGCACCGTGACCAGCTGGGCGTCAGGGCCGAGGGTGTGGGCGAAGAGGATGAGGCCGTAGAGCAGCGGCCGGGCCTGTAGCCCTCCCGGCCCGAGGGCGAAGGGGGCGTTGACGGTGGACGCGCGGACGTGCAGGTTGACGCCGTCCACGCCGGCGCGCAGCAGTGCGAACAACGCGTCGGGCGCCCACAGCGCGGTGGCAAAGGCGTCGCTGACGCCGGTCCGGCCGCCGCAGTTGACGGAGTTGAGCTCGGTCAGGCGCAGCGGCAGCCCCGCGTCGTGAGCGTCGTCCACCAGAGGCCGCAGGGTGGCCGCCATGCCGGTCGAGGCCGTCGGGCTGAGGACGCGGGCGATCGTGGCGTAGGCGCGCGTGCCCCGCCGCCCCGGGCAGCCGGTGTACGGGTAGCGATGGATGGTGACGATGCCCAGGGAGCGCTGGGCGCCGTCGATGAGCGTCGTGACCCAGCGCCCGTGGTGGATGGGATTGGCCAGCGCGGGCCCCGCCAGCATCACCCGCGGCGCCGCCTGGTCCAGGGCGGCGGCGTAGGCATGGAAGTCGCGCACGTAGTCGTGCGCGGTCAGCGCCGCCGGCAGCGCCACCCCCGTGTCCCGACGCCCGCCCGTCCGGAAGGCGAGGCGGCCGTCGAGCCCGCGGTCGGCGGTGATGGCCAGCCAGTCAGCGCGGCTGTAGAGGTCGGGCTCGTTGCCGACCTCGAAGGCGTCGATGCTGTGGGGCGGGAGCGCGGAGCTCGCCGCGCGCGCCCACCGCGCGGCGACACCCGGGGTGTCGGTGACGAGGTTGAGGTCGAGGATCAGCCGCACCCCCAGCCGTTTTACGAGAGCGCGCGCCTGGCCCAGCCACCTTGGCGCCAGCGAGAACGCCCACGCCGGCATCGCCGCCGAGGTCGGGTCCCAGAAGGTGCGATCGGCCGAATCGCCGCCCACGCGCAGGATGAGCGGGCCGTCTCCGCGGACGCGCACCAGCGACAGGGTCCGCTCGAGCAGCGGCATCTGCCCGGACCACACCGGCAGCGCCCAGTATTCGGTGGACAGTCCCAGGTACGAGCGCGGGACCATGGTCCGCCTCGCGCCGGCGGCCACCGAGACCACCGCCGAGACGGGCCGCAAGGCCGCGTGGCGGTGATGGGCGTGGCGCGCGGCCGTCGAGGTCAGCGGGGAGGGGGTCGCGCCGCCCGACGCGGCGACGGCGAAGGCCGCGCACGCGACGGCCACGCACGCCAGGCCCAATGCGGCCAGCGCCCCCGGCCGTCGGCGCCGGCGATCAGCTCGTCGATCGGCGAGCCGGCGACGCCTGTGCGCGGCGCCGTGCGATTCGTAGCGCTCCACCGCAATCGAGTATCCCTCCACCACAAGGGGGCGCCGGGACGTCTAACCGCCTGTGAACGCGGCCGCCACGTGGTGGCAACCCGATGCTCACCGTCGTGTAGCGTCCCCGGCATGACGGTCGACGATCAGCCGCTGCGGGCCTTCGCGCAACCGTCCAGACGCGTGCTTGTCATCTTCGGCGCGACCGGCGACCTGGCCGAGCGCAAGCTGTTCCCCGGCTTCTTTCACCTCTTCCGCGAGGGCCTGATGCCCGAGGACTTCCGGATCATCGGCTCCGGGCGCCGACGCCGGGATCCGACGATGACTTCGCCAGCACGTCAAGGAGGCGCTGCAGCAGTACGGCCGGGTCGAGCTCGACGAGCACTGGGACGACTTCGCCGCGCGGCTGAGCTTCGTCGACCTCCAGCGCCGAGGACGGCAGCGAGCTGGCCGCGGCGGTCACGGACGCCGAGCAGGAGATCGACGCCGAGGGCGAGCGGCTCGTCTATCTGTCGGTGCCGCCGAGCGCGATGCAGGACATGGTGCGGATGCTGGGCAAGAGCGGGATCGCCGAGAACTGCTCGCTGGTGGTCGAGAAGCCGTTCGGCCACGACGTGGCCAGCGCCAAGGAGCTCAACGCGACCTGCACGAGGTGCTCGAGGAGGAGTCGATCTACCGGATCGACCACTTCCTGGGCAAGGAGGCGGCGCAGAACATCCTGGCGCTGCGCTTCGCGAACGGGATCTTCGAGCCCGTCTGGAACCGCGACCACATCGCCTACGTCCAGATCGACGTCCCCGAGAAGCTCGACATCCAGGGCCGCGCCGGCTTCTATGAGCAGACCGGGGCGTTTCGCGACATGGTCGTCACCCACCTGATCCAGATCCTCGGGATCGTCGCGCTGGAGCCGCCCAGCGCGGGTCGACGCCGAGGGCGCTGCAGCTCGAGCGCACCAAGGTGTTCGACGGCGATCCGGCCGCTGGACCGCGAGCGGGCCGTGTTCGGCCAGTACGACGGCTACCGCGACGTGCGACGGGCGTCGCCGATGACTCCAGGTGGAGACGTTCGTCGCGCTCGAGGTGTGGGTCGACACCTGGCGCTGGAGCGGGGTGCCGTTCTACCTGCGCACCGGCAAGTCGATGGCCGAGGGCCGGCGGACGGTCACGATCGGCTTCACCGAAGCGCCGCTGCGGATCTTCCCCGACACAGGACCCGAGCACTGCGGCGCGGCCCTCCGAGCTCGTGTTCGAGCTGTCGGACGACCCGCAGGTGCGGATCGAGGTGCGGGCCAAGGTCCCGGGGCCGGCGTTCGAGCTTGGGTCGCGCCGCGCTGACGCTCGACGTCGACAAGGCGTTCGACGGGGCGGACGGCCTGGAGGCCTACGAGCGGCTGCTGCACGACGTGATGCTGCGCGAGCGCCTGCTGTTCACGCGCGCCGAGCAGATCGAGCGGATCTGGGAGGTGTGCGCGCCGGTGATCGAGCAGCCCCCGGCGGTCGCAGTCCTACGAGCCGGGCTCGTGGGGGCCGGAGGCGGCGCTCGGACTGCCCGGCCCGCCGGGCTGGCGGCTGCCCGACGGCGACTGGCCGCGCCGGCTCGGGAGCCGGCTACGTCAGCTAGGGACCGGGCGGCGGCGCTGCGACCCAGTCCTCGCTGCGCTGCCACAACTCGGCGGCCAGCTCCGGCGTGGCGTGGCGGCTGGCTCCTTGCGCTGGCAGCCGTCGTAGTAGCGCCCCGTCTCGGCGGCGAGCTCGGGCGAGGTGGCGCAGTACAGCGACGTTCGCGCGCCCTCCTCCGGGGACGCATGCGCCGCTTGATCAGCGGCCGGATCGGCCAGGGAACGCTGCGCCAGACGTCAGTGGCGACCGTCCCGGGGTGCAGCGAGTAGGTCGTCACGCCGATGCCCTCCAGGCGCCGGGCCAGCTCCTGGCGCGTGCAGGACGTTGGCGAGCTTGGAGACGCAGTACTCGTGAAACGCGGTGCGCGTCCGGGTGGGGCTGCGGACGGCGTCGTAGTCGATCCCCTCGACCCGGTAGTGGCCCTCGGAGGAGACGTTGACGATCCGCGCGGGAGCGGACTCGGAGCGCGGCGTCAGCAGGAGCTCGGTCAGCAGGAACGTGCCGACGTGGTTGGTGCCGAAGGCCAGCTCGAAGCCGCTGGCGGTGGTTCCGCGCTTGCCGGCCAGTCCCGCGTTGTTGACAGCCCGTGCAGCGGCGCGCCGGTCTGCAGGAACGCGTTGGCACAGGCCCGCACCGAGCCGAGATCGGCGAGGTCCAGCGAGAGCAGGTGGAGGTCGGCGTTGCCGGTCGCGGCGGCGATCGCTCGCGCACGGGCGCGGCCCTTGGCCTGGCTGCGGCAGGTGATGAACACGGTGGCGCCGCCGGAGGCCAGCGCCTCGGTGGTGGCCGTCCCGATCCCGCCGTTGGCGCCGGTGACGAGCACCGTGAGCGCGTCGAACTCGCCCATCTAGTAGTCGGGCAGCCAGCCGTCCTGGTAGGGAGTCTCCGACGTCGTCGGCAATGTCGGCGTAGGCCCTGGAGGCGACGTCGGGATCTCGCGACTGGACCGCCCGGCGCGGTGGCGTGGGCGCCACCTCGGACGACGGGGTAGATCGTCTGGTCGCCGGTGCGGGTGCCCACCGCCAGCACCGCACACGGCCCGTCGCCCGCGCCGACGAACACGTGCTCGGTCCAGGCCGGGCAGTGGACGAAGTCCCAGGCCTTGCAGCGCCCGCTCCTGGCCCTCGATCAGCAGCAGGCACTCGCCGCTGAGCACCAGGAAGTCCTCCTGATCGTTCTCGGCGTGGTAGTAGCAGGCCGGCTGGCCGGGCTCGAGCACGCCGATGTTGACGCCCAGGTGACTGCCAGCGCTCCTCGCCCTCGAAGCGGGTATAGGCGCCGAAATCGCCGGTCAGCCAGCGCGCCTCGCGGGCGTTGAGCACGAACCAGCCGTCGCCCTTGGGCGCCTTGCCTCCCGGGGTCTGCGTGAGCTGCGCTTCCTTTTGCATTGCGGGCATTATCTCCGGGTCCGGGGCGAGGTCATGCCATCCTCTACCCATGAGCTGGGCGCGGAACCTCGGTTGAGCCTTCCGAGTCGGTACCGCGGTTGAGCCTTCCGAGCCAGATCATGGCGCGGCGGATGGGGCTCCCGCGCGCCGAGACGCTCGACGTGGTGTGCCGCCGAGATCTGCGCGCCCCGATGGACGACGGCGTCGTGCTGCTGGCCGACCGCTGGGTGGCGCGCGAGACCGCCGACCGGCCCAGCCGACCGTGCTCGTGCGCTCGCCCTACGGGCGGCGCCAGTTCGTCGGGCTGCTGCTTCGGGCGGCTGCTGGCCGAGCGCGGCCTGCAGGTCGGTCATCCAGAGCGTGCGCGGCACGTTCGGCTCCGGCGGCAACGTTCAGCCCGTTCGACGAGCGAGCCGACGGGCTGGCGACGCTGCGCTGGCTGCGCGCGCAGCCGTGGCACGCCGGGCCGGTCGCGATGCTCGGTCCCAGCTATCTGGGCTTCGTGCAGTGGGCGGTCGCGCGAGCCGGCCGGACGAGGAGCTGGCGGCGATGGCGGTCTCAGGTCTCCGCCTCGGAGTTCCACGACCAGACCTACGCCGGCGCGAGCCTGTCGCTGGAGACACTCGCCTCGTGGCTGGTCATCGTCGCCATGCAGGAGCGCCGGCTGGGGCTGGTGTCGATCAACCGCGCCCTGCGGGGGCTGGGCAGGCGCGTGTCCGAACTGCCGCTGACCTCGCTGGACGAGCGGCTCACCGGCGCGCGCCGTCGACTGGTTTCAGGAGGCGTTCGCCAGCCCCGGTCGCGACGACCCCACTGGTCGCGCCGCGACTTCTCACATGACGGTCCCCGACATCACCGCGCCCGTCTCGTTCGTCGGTGGCTGGTACGACATCCTGCTGCCCTGGATGCTGGAGGATTCGAGGCGCTGCAGCGAGGCCGGTCGCTCGCCACAGCTGCTGATCGGGCCGTGGGCCCACACATCGCCGGGGCTCGACGGGCGGCGGCCGAGCGCGAGGGGATCGCCTGGATGCGCGCCCACCTGCTCGGCGACGACCGGCTCGTCCGTGACTCGCTCCGGTGCGGCTGATGGTCACCGGCGAGCGCACGGCGGCGGGTGGCGCGACCTGCCGCGCTGGCCGCCGCCGTCGCTGGATGCGATCGCTCTATCTCAGCCGCGAGCGGGGCGCTGGCTGACCGTCCAGCGCGCTCGGGTGGCGCGGGCGGGGCGGCGACCGCGCCGAGGCGGACGCCTACCGCTACGACCCGGCCGACCCGACGCCCGCCGCTCGGCGGCCCGGTGCTGCTCTCGCGCACGCCCGTGGTCGACAACGCCCCGCTCGAGGCGCGCGCCGACGTGCTCACCTACACCGGCCCGGTCGCTGCGCCAGACTCTCGAGGCGATCGGGCACGTCTTCGTCGAGCTGTGGCTGCGGGCCAGCGCGCCCTGGTTCGACGTGTTCGCGCGGGTCTGCGACGTCGACGCCGACGGGGTGTCGCGCAACGTCTGCGACGCCTTGACCAGCGTGGCGCCTGGCCGCTTCGAGCACTCCGAGGACGGGGCGTGGCACGTGCGCTTCGAGCTGTGGCCGATCGCCCACCGCTTCGCCGCCGGGCACCGGATCCGCCTGCAGGTCTCCTCCGGGGCGCACCCGCGCTACGCGCGCAACCCCGGTACCGGCGAGGATCCCGCCAGGGCCACCGCGGCCACCCTGCGCGCGGTGGACATCGAGCTGCTGCGTGGCGCCGAGCATCCGTCGCGGCTCGTGCTGCCGGCGGTCCGCTGACCGGCTGCGGGCGCTGGGATACTCAGAGGCCATGCTCTACGCGCCCCGTGCCCGCCACCTTCTCCGCGCCAGGGATCTGGCCGACTCGCGCTACGCCGATCCTCTCGGCGTCGATGACATGGCGGCCGCAGCGGGCCTCTCGCGGGCGCACTTCAGCCGCGAGTTCCGACGTGCCTTCGGGGTCTCCCCGCACGTCTACCTGCTCACCCGCCGCCTGGAACGGGCAGCCGCGCTGCTGCGCAACACCGACCGCTCCGTGGCCGACATCTGCTTCTCGGTCGGCCTGCAGAGCCTCGGCTCGTTCACCTCGAGTTTCACGCGCACGTATGGCGTGTCGCCCACCGCCTACCGCGCCGCGTTCCCGCCGGCCGCGTCGCGGGCTGTCGTGCCCAGCTGCGTCGTGCGCGCCTACGGCCGCCCGCAACGCAGCACATTTCGAGAAGACAGCGAAACGGCCGCCGATTAGCGTGCACGGCATCAGTTCATTCCCATCCGTTTGGAGGAGAAAATGATCCGCATCGCCAGCGCACAACTATGGGTCCACGATCAGGAAGAGGCCCTCGCCTTCTACACCGAGAAGGTCGGCATGGAGATCAAGTCCGACGTGACCATGCCCGAGCTGGGCGACTTCCGCTGGCTCACCGTGGGCCCTCCCGGCCAGGACGACGTAGCGATCGTCCTCATGGCCATTCCCGGCCCGCCGGTGTTCGAGGCCGAGACGGTCGCGCAGATCGAGGCCGTGATGGCCAAGGGCGTCGCCGCGACGGTCTTCCTCACCAGCGAGGACTGCCGCGCGGACTTCGAGGAGCTCAAGGGCCGCGGCGTCGAGTTCGTGGAGGAGCCCGAGGAGCGCCCGTACGGGATCGACGCGGGCTTCCGTGACCCGTCGGGCAACCACCTGCGCCTCACGCAGGTGACGATGGCCGGGGTGTAGGCGCAGGGGGCGAAGCGGCTCGCGCGGCGAGCCCCTGCTACTCCCCCTCGTAGTAGTCGACGTGGCCGTCTGAGCGGCGCAGGAGCACGTGATCCTCGCCCGCCCAGACGCCCATCTTGTCGCTGTCGGGATAGACCGACACCGACGGCTCGCGGGCGCTTGACCACATCAGCGCCAGCACCGGCTCCTCGCCGGGGTTGGCGACCTTGTGGGCGCCCGCGGGCCCGGGGGGAAAGCACATCAGCGCTCCGCGCGGGGCGACGTGCTCGCCGTCGGGCGTGCGCACGGTGGCGGTGCCCTGCAGCACCAGAAGCCACTCCTCCTCGTACTCATAGTGGTACGGGCAGAGCGTCTCGCCCGGCGGGATCTCGAACTCCTTGATGACCTGGTCCTTGCCGCCGGCGGCGGCGCCGATGCGGGTCACGCCGCAGCGGTAGCCGGGCGGGTCGGTGTCGTCGTATTCGAACTGCTGCTCGTAGACGTTGGGGGTGTTGGGCATGGCCGCGATGCTCCCAGACCCGACTGTGCGGTGTCCGGGCGCCTCCCGAGCGCCCGGACACCGCTCCCGCGTCTGCTCTCTGGGTCGCTAACCCGCCTGGATCGGAGCCGTTCTGCCGTGGTCGACGTCCTTCATCAACGGCGTCAGGTTGGGCGTGCCCCAGCCGGTGACGTAGTCCCACCCGGGGAGCGCCTGATACGCGCCGTTGGTGCCGACCTCGTAGTCGTTGAAATCCGCCGCGTCCTGCGTGGCGTTCTTGCCGACGGCATAGATGAGCGGGTCGGCGAAGCCCGTCCCGCCGCGGGCGGCGGCCTGGACGCGCGCCCACATGCCCATCATCAGCGGCGAGGAGAGGCTCGTCCCGCCCTCGCCCGAGGCGCCGCCCAATTCGTCGGAGTAGATGTCGTAGGAGCTGGTGGCGATGTCGCCGGACTCGTCGGCCACGTCCGGAATGCCGCGGCAGGTGACTCCGCTCGTGTTCGGGTTGCCGCTCACGTCAGATAGACACGGCCGGTCCACGCCGCTCACGCCTGACTGGAAGCTCGGCGCCGGAATGAAGAAGCTCTGGCCGCCGCCCGTGTAGGGCCAGGGGTACTCCAGGCCGCGCGTGTTGTCGGAGTCGGGGTACAGGACGGTGCCGCCGACCGCGACCACGTACGGGCTGGCCGCCGGATAGTTGACGATCGGGACGCCCTGGTTGAGCACGCCGTTGCCGGCGCCCGCCTCGGGGCCGAGGACCAGGACCGGGCACGAGGAGCCGGTGTCGCCGGTGGCCGCGAACAGGGTCCGGCCCTCCAGCACCCCCTGGCGCAGCGTCTGGTCGGCCACCGGCTCAAGCGCATTGGGGGCGCCGGTGCCGTAGAGCGCGTTCTGGTCCTGGTTGTTGTTGAACTGGGTGGGGATGGTGCTCTCGAGCGTCGCGTTGGCGGGCGTCGTCTCGCACTCCCCGAAGGAGGCGTTGGCCTGCTTGGGGCCGTTGCGGTCATCGACCCACTTGGCGAAGTCGGCCTCCGCGTCGGGGTCGACGAGGTGCTGGGCGAAGTACAGGTGCACCTGCTTGACGCTGGGCGCCATGCCGGTCGAGGCCTGCGTGTCGAGCTCCCACTCGACGCTGCCGCTGGTATCGGAGAAGTCGCCGTCCTTGGGGATGTCGGTCACCTTGACCGGGACCTGGGGGAGCTTGGACTCCTGCTCGAAGAGGGCGAGGTCCTTGACCGTGGTGCTCGAGTCACCCGAGCCCATGACCGCGACTGACTGGCCCTGCCCGGTGTTCTCAGACGGCATGTCGTAGACGCTCCAGAGCTGCTGGGGCGTGAGGGTCGCCGGGATGGTGGGCGTGCCCGCGGCGGTCTTGCCGAGGATGCCCGCCACGCCCAGGCTCGAGGTGATCGAGTTGAGGAGGTTGCCCTCACCGGCGATCGACTTCAGCGCGCTGGGGTCGGTGGCGCGGCCCAGCAGGCTGGAGCCAGGCGCCCGGTTGGCGGCGCTGGCGCCGTCAAGGGGCGTGGTGGGGTGGATGAGCGTGTTGAGGCCCATCACCGTGAGGACGTTCAGCCCGGCGGGCACACTGGGCGCGCTCTGGTTGGCCAGGAAATGCACGCCCTGGGCCTCGTAGCTGCCGATGGTGGTGGCAAAGAGGCGGTCGAGCTGCGAGGTCGTGGCCGAGATCTCGACGAAGTCGCGGGCGCCCGAGGTGTCGACGATGGTGGCCCCGCCGCCGCGCAGCCAGCTCAGCGTGCGCCGGAAGCTCGCCTTGGAGACGGCGAAGCGCTTGTCGTACTGGGCCGGGGTGAGAAAGTGGTGGTACCGCGGGCTGGCCGGGTCCTGCTGAGCCGCCATGAGCCGCTGCTCGGCGGCCGGATGGGGATCCTTCAGGCCGACGCCGACCTCCATGCGCTGCGATGGCGAGGCGGCTCCGAGCCGGGTGGCGTGGGCGAGCGGCAGCCGGTTCATCGGGAACCAGATGCGCGGGGCTCGAGCGGCGCTGGCGGCGGTCGCGGCGGCGAGCAGGGCGAGCAGGGCGCAGACCAGCGACCCTGCGGAACGTCGGAACATCTGGGGCGGTTCTCCTTTCCGGTGAACGGTGATCTCTGGAACGCTTGCGTCGCTCCAAACTTGCGCAAACTGCGGCCCCGCCCCCGCCGCCCGACATTCGCCGCCGCGCTGCCCTTCAATGCACGCCATGACTCCCGTCGTCACCGTCGACACCGGCCCGGTCACGCCCGCCGAGGTTGTCGCCGTGGCCCGTGACGGCGCGGCGGTGCAGCTGTCCCCGTCGGCGCTGGCCGCGATCGACGCCGGCCGGGCCACCATCGACGCCCTCGCCCAGGACGTCCGGCCCCACTACGGCGTCTCGACGGGCTTCGGGGCCCTGGCCAGCCGGCACATCCCGGCCGAGAGCCGCACCCAGCTGCAGCGGTCGCTGATTCGCAGCCACGCCGCCGGGTCGGGTCAGGAGGTGGAGCGCGAGGTGGTCCGCGCGATGATGCTGCTGCGCCTCTGCACCATGGCGACCGGCCACACCGGGGTCCGCCGGGACACGGCGGCCGCGTACGCCGCGATACTGAGTGCCGGGCTGACGCCGGTGGTCTACGAGTTCGGCTCGCTGGGCTGCTCGGGGGACCTCGCGCCGCTGGCGCACTGTGCGCTGGCATTGATGGGGGAAGGGGATTGCCGCGATGTCGATGGGGCGCTGCTGCCATCGGACGAGGCGCTGGCGGCGGCGGGGATCACGCCGATCGAGCTGGCCGAGAAGGAGGGGCTGGCCCTCATCAACGGCACCGACGGCATGCTGGGCATGCTGCTGCTGGCGCTCGAGGACCTGCGGTGTCTGCTCACCACCGCCGACATCACCGCCGCGCTGAGCGTCGAGGGCCTGCTCGGCACCGACGCGGTGTTCGCCGCCGATCTACAGGCGCTGCGCCCGCAGCCGGGCCAGGCCGCCTCGGCCGCCAACATGCGCGCCATGCTGGCCGGCAGCCCGATCGTGGCCAGCCACCGCGGCCCCGAGGACCCGAGGGTGCAGGATGCCTACTCGCTGCGCTGTGCCCCGGCGGTGGCCGGCGGGGCCCGGGACACGGTGGCCCACGCCGCCGCGGTGGCCGAGCGCGAGCTCGCGGCGGTGATCGACAACCCGGTGATCGCGGGCGGGGGGGACGAGGTCCGTGTGGCCTCCAACGGCAACTTCCACGGGGCGCCCGCTGGGCTACGTGCTCGACTTCCTGGCGATCGTCGTCGCCGATGTCGCCAGCATCGCCGAGCGGCGTACCGACCGTTTCCTGGACGCTGCCCGCAGCCACGGCCTGCCCGCGTTCCTGGCCCATGATCCGGGGGTCGACTCGGGGCTGATGATCGCCCAGTACACCCAGGCCTCGATCGTGTCCGAGCTCAAGCGCCTGGCCGTGCCCGCCTCGGTCGACTCGATCCCGAGCTCGGCGATGCAGGAGGACCACGTGTCGATGGGCTGGTCGGCCGCGCGCAAGCTGCGGCGCGCCGTGGACGGGTTGGCCCGGGTGCTGGCGGTGGAGCTGGTCACCGCGGCCCGTGGCGTGGAGCTGCGCGCGCCACTGGAGCCGGGGCCGGCGACCGGGGCGGTGATCGCGGCGCTGCGCGGTGGCTCGGCCGACCGGCATGCCGTGGGCGGGCCGGGGCCCGACCGCTACCTGGCCCCCGACATCGAGGCCGCCTACGCGATGGTGCTGCGCGGCGAGGTGGTCGCCGCCGCCGCAGGCGTCGCCGGCCAGTTACAGTAAACTCATAAGTTTACTTGACTCAGGCTCTGGGCGGTTCGAGTGTGCGAGCGCACGTCAACTGCGGCTTTCGAGGGCCACGGTGCGGGAGCCGCTGCGTCGAGGCGAGGGCAAACTGACTCATAGTGGTGCAGTTCACCATCGCCCTTGCGCGTTGCCGCCAGCATCCGGCCCGCCCCTCGATAGCCGCAGTTGACGTTCGCCGATGCCCCGGCCAAACGCCGAGGCTTCACACCTACTGCACGATGCGGAACACGCCTCGCATGAACGGGTGGATCCGGCAGTAGAACGTGTAGGTGCCGGGCTTGAGCCCGGTCGGGGTGCTCCAGCTCAGCTTGCCGGTGGCGGGCGTGCCGAGGCCGAGCTGGCCGGAGTCGTAGTTGCCGGCGCCGTTGGCCAGCGGGTAGGAGATCCCGGTGTTCAGCCCGCAGGGGTTCTGGCACGACGTCACGGTGTGGAAGACCGAGTCCAGGTACGCCTTGCTCGGGCTCAGCGGGTTGCCGGGGGAGAGGGGGCTCGCGTCGTCGTTGACGAAGGTGATCGAGTGGCCCTCGGTGACGGTCGGGATGCAGCGGTTCATGCCGGTCGACGTGAAGTCGCCGGGGTCGTACTGGAACTCGCGAGATGTCGACGGTGCGGCGCGTGCAGTCGGGGAACGAGCTCGGGTTGACGCCCAGCGAGTGGGCGCCGCCGTGGTTGTTGTCCTCGGCCAGGTGGCCGTGGGTGACGTGGCCGCGCTCGTCGATGGGATGGGCGAAGGGGTTGGTGCCGCCCTCGGTGTTCCAGGCCTCCCAGACGACCATGATCCCCATCGACTCGTACCACGAGGCGCGGGTGGTGTTGTAGGTGGAGCTGATGCGCAGCACGTCGCCGGCCTTGAGCTGGGGTCGCCAGTCGGCCGGGGTGGCGGTCATCGCCATGTCCCATGAGATGGGCCCGCGTTTGTCGAAGTAGTGGGCGTTGGATCTGAACAGCCGCACCGAGTCGGGCATCGTGCCCCGAATGGTCCCGGGGGCCGGCTTGGTGGCCGGGCGGATGAGGTCGAGATCGTCGTAGAGGCCCCCGGGATGCAGGTGCCCGGCGGTGGCCACGAGCGTCCCCGGGTGGTCGACCGTGAACTCGTTGAGCGGCGGCGTACCGGCCGGGTAGGGGTGCTTGGCCATGTCGGGGAAGGTGAACTTGCCGTCGACGCCGCTGCCGCGATGGACGTCGAACACCGGGTAGATCTCGTGGTCCTCGACGTCCATCCAGATGGGGTGCACGGGCGTGATCTGCGCCGCTGCCGGCGAGGTTGTGGGCACGAAGTCGATGTCGTAGGTGATGTAGACCTGGGCGGCCTTGTTGGTGAGGTTGTGGATCATGTAGTTGAGGATCCACGTGTCCGAGGCACCCACCGGGTATCCGTAGCCGTGAGGGAACTCGTAGACGGTCTTCTCCTCCCCGGAGGCCATGAACGGGTACAGGCCGGCCAGGCTGTTGCCCTCACCCTCGCCGGCGGTGCCGTTGCTCAGCCACACCCCGTGGTGCAGGTGGATGACGTCGACGCGGGGGATCCCGCCGCAGCACTTGCCGCTCGGTCGCGCGTAGTGGAGGTTGGGCGCCATCCGCACGATGTAGCCGTTCTGGTCGGGCTTGGGCACGTGATTGGAGTCGAGCAGGATCAGGTTCGCCCCCGGGGTGATGCGGTAGGGCCCGGCGGCGAAGTGCAGGTGCTCCATGCCCGGGTAGGCGTCGGCGGCCATCGCCGGCACGGCCAGGCAGGCCAGGGCGGCACAGCTCACCAGCACAGTGATGACAGCTCTCTTCACGACGGCGCACCTCCACCGGCATCTCCCAGCCGGGGATTCAATCAGTTCGGGTGCCCGCCACGGGGCAGTTGGTTCGCCGCGACTACCAGGCCTGGGCGCCGCCGCAGTGAGGGCAGCCGACCGATGTCGACACGGGAGCGTGGAACACGAACCCGCATTCGCACGAGTACACGGCCTCGTCCTGCATGCCGCCGACCTCGCGCCGGCGCCGCTTGACGGGAGTGCTCTCGTTGGTCAGCGCCGCAGAGGACGACGTGCCGCGGCTTGCAACACGCGTCGACTGCCCCTCGCGGTGGCGTCGGATCCTGTCGACGCCGCTCTTTGTTCTAGCAAGCACTGTTATTGGCCAGGAACGGCGACACTGGCCAAAGGTTTCGCCCCCGAGCCATAAAGTCCTGTCCCTTAACACTCCGCTAACAATCCGACGTTTGGAGTAGTGGGGTGCGGGCGGATGGGCCGGCTGCGGCGGGGCGTCGTGGAGTCGCGGGGGCCTCGGCCAGCGCCGCCCGCTGCCGAGGCGTGGCCGGCGGGCGGTGTGTGACAATGGGCTGCGGCATGGATCCCAGTCGCAAGCGTGCCATCCGCCTGACCGTCGCCCTGACCGTCGCATTGCTTCTTGCGTCGGCGCTCGTCTACACCAGCTTCGCCGCCGGCCGGGACGAGGTGACCGCGTCGCAGTTGGTCAAGAAGGCCCGCCCGGGCCAGACCTACATCCTCGCCGGGACCGTGCTCAGCGGCTCGGTGAAGCGCGACGGCGGCGTGCTGCTCTTCCGGGTGCGCGACCCCAAGCTCAAGATGTCGGTGCCCGTCCGCTACACCGGGCGAGATCCCCGACCCGTTCGCCGCCGGGCGCGGCGTCCTGGTTGACGTCAAGGAGGGCGGCGCGGCCGGCAGCACGTTCGTCGGCCAGGCCAACACGCTGACCACGAAGTGCCCCTCCAAGTACCAGGCGGCCTCCGGCTCGTATTGATGGGTAGCCCACGCTGATGGCCGGCGCCGGCCGCGTCCTGCTGATCCTCTGTCTGCTGAGCTCGGTCTACGGGCTGGGCGCGACGCTGTACGGGGCGCGCTCGGGTCAGGGCGAGTGGGTGGACTCCGGGCGCCGGGCGATGTACTCGGTCCTGCGGGATGTCGGCGATCGCGTTCGTGATCCTCGACGTCGCCTTCATCAGCTCGGACTTCTCCTACAACATCGTCGCCAGCGGCTCGAGCACGACGACGCCGTTCTTCTACCGGGCGGCGGCGATCTGGTCCACGCAGCAGGGATCGCTGCTGCTGTGGGTGATGCTGCTGTCGTTCTGGTCGAGCCTGGCGCTGTTCATCACGCGCCGGCGGGTGCGCGAGATCGTGCCGTACGCCCAGTCGGTGCTGTTCGGGTTGCTCGATCTTCTTCGTCGGGCTGATCGTGCTGTTCGCCAACCCGTTCGCCACCAGCTCGCCAGCCCTCCCGGCGAGGGGGCGGGGCTGGACCCGCTGCTGCGCCACACGACGATGATGATCCATCCCCCGATGCTGTACTCGGGGTTCACGCTGCTGCTCGTGCCCTTCGCCTTCTGCATCGGCGCGCTGGTCAGCGGCCGGGTCGGCGCCGAGTGGATCCAGGTGACCCGCCGCTTTGCTCTCGCCGGGTGGCTGTGCCTCGGGATCGGGCTCCTGCTGGGCGCGCGCTGGTCCTACACCGAGCTGGGCTGGGGTGGGTACTGGGAGTGGGACCCGGTGGAGAACGCGGCGCTGATGCCGTGGCTGGTGTGCACCGCCTACATCCACTCGATCATGATCCAGGAGAAGCGGGGGATGCTGAAGGTGTGGAACACCTCGCTCGTCCTGCTCACCGGGACGCTGGCGATCGTCGGCGACTTCCTGGTGCGCTCGGGGATCCTCAGCTCGATCCACGCCTTCGTCTCTGACCCGACGCTCAACATCGCGTTCGTCGTGCTGATCGCGGCGATGGTGCTCGGGTCGGTGTGGCTGGTCACCTACCGCCGTGACGCGCTGAGCAGCGAGCACCGTCTGGACTCTCTGCTCTCACGCGAGGGCGTGTTCCTGCTCCAGAACGTGGTGCTGGTGGCGCTCGCCGCCGTGGTCGTTCTGGCTCACGTTCTTCCCGCTCATCTCCGAGGCGATCACCGGCACGCAGACCTCGGTCGGGCCGCCCGTGTTCGCCCACTTCGTCGTCCCGCTGGCGCTGATCGTGGTCGTGCTCTCCGGGATCGGGCCGATCATCGCGTGGCGCCGGGTGACGGTTGCCAAGCTCAAGCGCACCTTCGCCTTCCCGGTGGCGGTGGGGCTGGGCACGTTCGTCATCCTCGCCTTCGTCCCCGGGGTGACCCAGCACGTCTTCGCCTACATCATGTTCGGCTTCGGGGCGTTCGTGGTGGCCACCGTGGCCCAGGAGTTCTTCCGCGGCGCCCGGGCGCGCCGCGCCATGACCGGCGAGTCCCCGGCCCGGTGCGCTCGTGGCGCTGGTGCGCCGCAATCGCCGGCGCTACGGCGGCTATCTGGTGCACGCCGGGGTGGCGGTGGCGCTGGTCGGGAGTGGCCGGGTCGACGTCGTTCCAGCACCAGCGCTTCGCGACGCTGCGCCCCGGCCAGAGCGTGCACCTCGACGGCTACACCTTCAAATACGTCCACCCGACCGCCCACGCGACGGCGCAGAAGGTCTCCTTCGGCGCGCGACCTGGCCGTCACCAAGGGCGGGCACAGGGTGACGACGCTGCACACCACGCTACGGCCTGTACCCGTCGCAGGACCCGATGCACCCGATCGGGCGCTTCCTCAACACCTCCGACGGCGCGCAGACCGAGAGCCGCGTCGGTCTGGACTCGGGCGCGCTGCGCGACCTCTGGGTCGTCATCTCGCCCAACCTGCGGCGCGCTGCAGAGCCTCGTCAGCAGGGCGACGTCACGATCGCCAAGGCGCTGATCAACCGCCGAGAAGCTGCCGCCCGCCCAGCGCACCGCGCAGCTGAACACGATCTTCCAGTTGCGCGACGTCGCTCATCAACGAGATCGCCCAGCGGTTCGTCACGCACCCGTGGGCGTCGACGTTCCTCATCGAGGTCTCGCCGCTGGTGATGTGGCTGTGGATCGGCGCCATCATCGCCGCACTGGGCGGCCTCATCGCCCTGTGGCCGGTGCCGCGACGCTCGGGCACCGGTTCGCGCCCGCCCAGGCTGTCGGTGCGCGGTCGCCGACCGGCGACGCTGCCCGCGGCCTCGCCGGCAGCCCGAGCCCGCTGAGCCCGAGCGCGAGCGCGAGCTGGTCTGAACGTGGCCTACGTGCTCGTCCTCATCGTGCTGGCCGGAGTGGTCTACCTGATCAGCGCTCCGCTGCGCGCGGCGCGACGGCCCGGCGATCCCGCCGGAGAGGCGCCCGACGTGGCCGAACTGGAGGCGGCGCGGGACGCCAAGTACCGCGAGATCCGCGACGCCGAGCTCGACGTGCGCACGGGCAAGCTGTCTGACGAGGACTACGCCGCGCTGGACGGGTCGCTGCGCGCCGAGGCGGTCGAGATCCTGCATCAGCTCGACGAGGCGCGCGCGCACGAGCAGGTACCATCGAGCGCATGACCGCGGTCCTCGACGTCGTCCAGGTGTTCATATGCGTGCGCGCTCATCTTCCTCATCCTCATGCACTCCGGCAAGGACGCCGGCCTCTCGGGAGCCTTCGGCGTCGGCACCGGCGCGGGGCCGCTGGGCGGCGGGTCGCTCGTCGAGCGCAACCTGAACCGGTGGACGATCCTGTTCGCCGTGCTGTTCGTCCTCAACACGATCGTCCTGATCCGGATCAGCTGACGCCGGCCGGCGGCGCAGATCGCGCCCCGGGGCCTGGCGTCAGGGGTGGTGGTCGAGGCGGTCGCTCTGCGCGCCGAGCCGATCGACCAGCCGCAGCAGGTCCAGTGGGCTGAACGGCTTGGTCAGGAACAGGTCGGCGCCGGCGGCCTCGGCCTGGGCCTCGATGCGATCCCCGTGCGACGCGGTGAGCATGACGATGGTGGCGGCGCTCGTCGCCGGGTTGTTGCGCAGCTCCCGGCAGGTGGCGATGCCGTCCATGCGCGGCATGTCGACGTCGAGGAAAACGATCGTGGGCAGCTCTCGCTCGGCGACCTCGACCGCCTGGACGCCGTCGCCGGCCTCGAACAGCTGAAACTCCGAGACGTCCTCGAGGGTGGTCGCCACCAGCTTGCGGATGAATGGGTCGTCGTCGACGACCAGCACGCCGCGCTTCATCGGGCCCCTACCTGTCGGTTCACCATGCGTCGCGCCCGATCTGCACGAACGTCGCGTCCTCGATGTCGCGGAAGGCCTCGATCACGGTTGGGTCGAAGTGGGTGCCGGACTCCTCCATGATCATCGCCCGGGCCTGGCGCAGCGGGAAGCCCGCGCGGTAGGGCCGGTCGGTGGTGAGGGCGTCGAGCACGTCAGCCACGGCGAAGACGCGCGCCGACCGCGGGATGTTCTCGCCCGACAGACCGTCGGGGTAGCCCATGCCGTCCCAGCGCTCGTGATGGGAGCGCACGATCTCGGTTGCCTCGGTGAGAAACTCGATCTGCCCGACGATCTCAGCGCCGATGGCGGGATGACGCGCCATCAGGGCCCGCTCCTCGGCGGTGAGCGGCCCCGGCTTGTAGAGGATCGAGTCGGGCACGGCCACCTTGCCGATGTCATGCAGCAGGAAGCCGAACTCGAGCTCGGGCGCGTCGGGCCGCGGCACCCCGGCCGCCCGGGCGATCTCGATGCCGTAGGCGGCGACGCGCTCGGCGTGCTTGCCGGTGTAGGCGTCGCGGGCCTCGACGGCATTGGAGAGCGCGCGCACCGTGGCGCGATAGGAGCGGGTGAGCTGCTGCGTGAGTGCGCGCTCCTCCTTGAAGGTGTCGCGCAGGTCCGCGGCGTAGCGCTCGAGCTGCAGCTCCTTGCCCGCAGCCTCGCGCTCACGGCGGGCGAGCTCGGCGCGCAGCCGCGCGATCTCCCGCGTCAGCTCAGCTTCTGTGTTGAGCTCCACCGGCAATTCGACTCGTTTGTTCTCGATCTCCGCGCAACGCAGATAGGAGGGCATGAGCGGCGTCCTGGACCGGTACGACCTCAAGCCCCAGGTTGACGATACCCGAGGGTGTCGGCGATGCCCCGTCTGAGAATAGGATCACCGCGCGCCGGAGTCGACGTCCGCGCAGATCCAACGCTTGCAAAACCGCCTGCGGGTTGCGTATTCCTACGTCGATGAGGGCGACTTCGAAGCGCCGCTCCCCGCACACTCGTGCGGCTGCCGCACCCGACGTCTCCCACTGGTGTTCGATGCCGAGCTCGTCCAGCGCAGGCTCGAGCGTGTCCTGCAGCTCCTCGCGCCCGACGATGAGCACGCGGCTGCGGCCGGCACGGACGGCCGCGGCGAGCACGTGGCGCAGTTCGGCAGCGTCGATGGGCTTGGCCACCACCCACTCTCCCGAGAGCTCGCTGCGCGCCGAGAACACGGACACGAACACGATCGGGGTGGCGCGCAGCTCGGGGTCAGAGCGGATCTGGCGCAGCACCTCAAACCCGTCCATGTGCGGCATGAGGATGTCAAGCGTCACCGCGTCAAAGCGCTCGCCGCGCAGGGCGAGGAGCGCCTGCTCGCCGCTGGTGGCGATGGTGGTGTCGACGTCGAGCGGGGCCAGCTGGCCGGCGATGAGCTCGGCCACGTCGGGCTCGTCGTCCACGATCAGGACCCGCCGGCCCTGGATGACGTCCACTGAGTCCAGGTCGTCGGCGGCCACGGCGGCGGGGATGAGGACGTGGAAGGTGGTGCCCCGGCCGGGCTCGGAGTCGACCTCGATGACGCCGTGGTGCAGGTCGACGAGCGACTTGACGATCGACAGCCCGAGCCCCGTCCCGGGTGACGACTCGTTGCCGCTGCGGGCACGGTAGAAGCGCTCGAAGGCACGCTCGGTCTCCTCGGTGGTCATGCCGATGCCCGTGTCGGCGACGACGATCCTCACCCAGGCGCGGTCGGCCTCGACGCCGAGGTGGATGCGCCCGCCCTCGCCCGTGTAGAGGTGGGCGTTGGTGAGCAGGTTGCCGATCACCTGCCGGATGCGCTCGGGGTCGGCCATGGCCAGAGGGAGCGTCGGGGCGACGTAGGTGCCCAGCGTCTGGTGCTTGGCCGCGATTCGCGGCCCCATCAGCTCCGCGAGCTCCTGGACGGCCTCGCCGATGTCGATCGGGCGGGCGCTGATCTCCACGTGGTCGGCCTCCAGCCGGGCGACGTCGAGGAGATCGTTGACGAGTTCCACGAGCCGGTCGGTGGAGCGTTTGATGATGTCCAGGAACTCCAGCTGGCGGGCCGACATGCTGTCGGGGCTGCGCTCGAGCAGCTCCACGAAGCCCTTGATCGAGGTGAGGGGGCTGCGCAGCTCGTGCGACGCGGTGGCGACGAAGTCGGACTTGGCGCGTTCCAGCCGCGCGCGCTCAGTGACGTCGCGGACGGTCCAGACGATGCCGCTGGAGGTGTCGTCGCCCATGGGGGCCGCGGTGACGGCCAGGATCCGACCGCCGTGGTCGATGACCACCTCGCGCTCGAGCGCCGTGTGCAGCGCGGGCAGCGGGCTGCCGGGGGCATCCACGTTCCCGCCGGGGGCCAGCTCTCGCACGCAGCTCCGCCGCCCGGGGGTTCATGGTGGCGATCGCGCTGGACTCCGACTCGGTGACGATGAGCCCATCCCCGAGGCTCTCGATCGTCACCGCCAGGCGCCGGCGCTCGTCCTCGATGCGCCGCTGGGCCGAGGCGAGATCGTCGGCCATCGCGTTGAAGGCCAACCCCAGCTCGCGCAGCTCGCGCGGGCCACTGGGCTGGACCCGGCGCTGGAGCCGGCCCGAGGCCAGCTCGCCGGTGGCGCCGACCAACTCGTCCAGCGGCCGGCGCATCGAGCGCACCAGCCCGGCGATGAGGATGAGGGCGGCGATGAGCGCCAGCACCCCGGCGACGATGGCGACGGTGATGGCGGTGCGCGAGCGGCTGCGGTCGCGGTCTGAGGCCTGCTCCTGGCGGACCCGTTGGCGAGCCTGGAGCTGGTCGGCCACCGTCGCGGCGTTGGCCAGGGTCGTGCCCCCGGCGCTCGCGGATTTCAGCCGCCCACGCTGGGCCTGGGCGACGGCGAGGCGCTGGAGGGCGATCTGGTGGGCCAGGAGCTTGGCGCTGGGCGAGTCGGATGCCGCGAGCGCGGTGGCCGCGCGGGCCGAGCGGTCGAACGCGGCGGCGGCCTGGCGGCGGGCCGCGGGGGCGAGCGGCCCGGTGGCGTCGTGGGCGATCTCGACCTGGACGACGCCGGCGCTGGTGAGGTTGGCCACGGCCGTGCCGAGGTCCGAGCTGCGCGCCAGGACGTTCTCATAGGTTTGACGCGCGCTGTAGAGGCTGGCGATGCCCGCGGCGGCCACGGAGGCGAGCGCGATGGCCAGGCCGACCAACGCAAGGCGCAGCGAACGTGCGATCGAGAAGCGACCCATCAGCCTGTACCCCACGGTAGACCGCGGCGGATCGTACCGGTGCGATGCAAGATGTTCGCCTCCGTGCAGGTAATGCGGCTTTTTCGTAACAAGAACCTCCAGATGAGGAGGTTTCGAGAAGGCTCGCCACTAGCCTCTAGAAAAATGGGCTTGGTCCGCGCGTGGCGGCGCCAGATCTACGGGGCTTCGCTGGTTGCCGTCCTCATTCCCGCCTCGATCATCGTGGTGCTGTTCTTCGCGACCGGCAGCGGTCCGCTCGGTGGGCTGGGCACGTTGGGGCAGGTCTTCAGCGGTCCCGCGATCCCAGGGGGCAATCTCTCGGCCCGCGTGTCTGAGAGCTCCAAGCCCGCCCTGCCGGGCAGCGGGGGTGCCGGCGCGGCGGCGCTGCGCGGGCACAGCCCGGTGATCGGGCAGACTGGGGGCGCCCCGTCGCCGTTGCGCGCCTCAGCCGGGCCCCACGGCATCGCGGTGGCGCCGCTGCACCTCGGCACGACGCCCACCCAGCCCAGCAACGGCGGCCACCTGAACGGCGGCACGGGCGTGAGCGGCGGCTCGGGCGGCCATCAGCCGCCGCCGGTGACCACGCCGCCGACGACGCCCACGACCTCCTCCAGCACCACGACCACTGAGACGACCACGGTGGCGGCGACGTTGCCCCCGATCGTGGCCGTACCGCCGCCGCCGGTGGTCACGACCACGACCACGACGACCACGCCCACAACCCCGACGACCACGACCACGTCGACGACCAGGACTTCGACCACGAGCACGACGAAGACGACCACCACGTCGACGACGAAGACCACGACGACGACCAAGACGACGACGACGCCGACGACCAAGACCACGACGACGACCAAGACGACGACGACGCCGACGACCAAGACGACGACGACGCCGACGACGAAGACCACCACTACGACCGTGACGCACACGACGACGGTCAAGGGCCCCACCACCAGGACGGCGACCACGGTGGGACCCCATGCGACGCCGGCGCTGGCCACGACGGTGGCGCAGGCCGAGCGCGGCTCGGCCACGTTCACCGGATGCACCGGCGACTGGGGCGTGGGGCCGACCGGTCACGTCGTGCGCCTTGCCCGGGCCGCGATGCTGCACGCCGCCTCCAATGGCGGAACCTCCACCATCCAGTAGTGCCCGCGTGAGGCGCGTGCCGCGCTGCAAGTTTCACTGCACACGCAGGACAAAGCGACCTCTCGCCGCTCGTCTTGATAGCTTCGCGACGTCTGCGTCAGCCGGCTCTCGCCCTTCGAGAGTCGCCTCGTCGCACGCTGTCACGACGACCGCATGCTCAACGCCCGTCGCTTCGCATACCCGTTTCTGTTGGCCGCCGTGGTGCTCGGGCTCATCGCCGTGCCCGGCTGGGCGGACCTGAGCAGCAACTACCAGGCCGGTAAGCAGCGCGCCCAACAACTGCGTTCGGAGATCACCGCCCAGAGCCAGAAGATCCAGGGCTACCAGGGGACGATCGACAACCTCGAGGCGCGGCTGACCGCGATCGAGAACGCGTTGGGCGTGCAGGAGCGGCTGCTCTCCAACGTCACCATCCAGCTCACCACGGCCCGCAAGCGGCTGACCGCGCTGAGGGCCTCGGAGGCTCGCGACCAGGCGACGCTGGCCGCGCAGCTGCGCGCCGACTATGAGTCGCCGCCGCCCAACATCGTCAGCGTCGTCGTCAACGCCAAGGGCTTTGACCAACTCGTCAACGGTGTGCGCAACCTCACGGCGATCCGCAAGAGCAACGTGGCCACGATGCAGCGGGTTGTGGCTGACCGCAAGGCGGTCCAGGCTCAGACGGTTCACCTGGCCTCCGTGCAGGCGCGCCGGCGCCGCCAGGCCGATGCGATCCTGGTCGAGCGCGACAACGTGACCCAGCTGCGGCTGTCCATCGTCAGCAAGCAGCTGCACGCCGAGCACGACCGCGGCGCCGTGGCGGCCAGGCTCATCTCACTCAAGAAGACGCTCACGCATGAGGCCGCGGTGCTCAGCGCCCGCGCGGCCCGGGCCGCCGCCGCGGCCGCCCGCGCGGCGGCCGCCAATGGCAGCGGAGGCGGCGGGGTGGCCCCAGCACCCTCCGGCGGCTGCGTCAACACGCCGTTCGTGCCCCACGGCGGCGAGTGGGGGTTCTTCCCGGCGGCGGGCACCAACTACACCGTCAACCAGGAGCCGATCATCGCCGCGCGCCTGGACGCGATGGGCCAGGCGCTGCACCTGCACCTCATCGGGGTCTCCGGCTACCGCACGCCGGAGCACTCGGTCGAGGTGGGCGGCTTCGCCGACGACCCCCACACCCAGGGCATCGCTTCTGACACTCCCGGGGTGGAGGGCGTGCCCGAGGCCACCCTGAACGCAGTACTGCCTCACCCGGCCCTTCCCGGGCGCGCGCGAGGCCGATCACATCCAGGAGTCCTGACTAAGTAGGGTGGGCGTTCCCCAGGAGGCCGCTCGTGTCGTCGCGGCCGCCGTCCAGCGAGGAGCGGACTATGAGCGTTGGCATGGAGGGGTTTGCCCCCGACGTGATCGTGGTGGGTGCGGGCTCGGCCGGGTGCGCGCTGACGCGCCGGCTCATCGACGCCGACGTCAACGTGCTCCTGCTGGAGGCCGGCGGCCCCGACGACAGCCCGGCGATCCACGATCCCGCGCGCTTTCACGAGCTGTGGCTGGCGGCGGAGGACTGGGCCTATTACACGACGCCGCAGGCGCAGGCGGCCGACCGGTCGCTGCATTGGCCGCGCGGCAAGGTGCTGGGCGGCTCGAGCTGCCTCAACGGCCTGATCCACGTGCGCGGGGCGCGCACCGACTACGAGGAGTGGGTGCGCCTCGGCGCCGAAGGCTGGGACTGGGAGGACGTGCTGCCCGCGTTCGTGCGCATGGAGGACTTCGACGCCGGTCCCTCGGCGCTACACGGCGCCGGCGGTCCGCTGCGGATCATGAGCCGCTATGAGCTGGCTCCGGTCCATGAGGCGTTCATGGCCGCCGCCCAGGAGATCGGGGTCGCCCACAACCCCGACTACAACAGCGGCGTGCTGGACGGCGTGGCCCAGATGCAGCTCACCATCCGCGACGGAAAGCGCCACAGCGCTGCCGCTGCCTACCTGCGCCCGGTGATCGACGCTCCGAACCTCCGCGTACTCACGGGGGCCCACGCGCACCGCCTGCTGGTCGAGGGCACGCGCTGCACCGGGGTCGAGTTCGCCCGCGACGGCGCCCTGCATCGAGCGCGGGCCGGCGTGGAGGTCGTGGTCAGCGCCGGCGCGATCGAGTCCCCGGCCCTGCTGCTGCGGTCGGGGATCGGGCCGGCGGCCCACCTGAGCACGCTGGGGATCGCCGTGGTCGCGGATCTGCCGGGCGTCGGCGAGAACCTGCATGATCACCTGCTCTCTCCGTCGATCTGGTCGGCCGAGCGCGAGATCGTCCCCTTCGCCGAGGGGCTGTCGCCGATCCAGACCCATCTGTGGTGGCGCAGCCGGTCGGATCTACCCGGTCCCGACACGCAGCCGATCCACTTCAGCGTGCCGCTGTATGAGCCGTGGATGGAGGGGCCGGCCAACGCGTTCACCTTGCTGGGCGGCATGGTCCGTCCTCAGAGCCGGGGCACGATCCGCCTCAGCGGCCCGGACCCGGACGACCCGCTGGTGATCGATCCGCGGATCCTCTCGGCCGAGGCGGACCTGGTGGCGCTGGAAGCCTCGCTGGGCCAGGTCCGCGAGATGGGGGCCGCGCCCGCGCTGCAGGAGTGGGGCGCGCGCGAGCTGTACCCGGGACCGGAGGTGCGCGGCGCCGCGGAGGTCCGCGACTACGTGCGGCGCACCGCCATCAGCTACCACCACCAGGTGGGCACGTGCCGGATGGGCGTCGACGCCGAGGCTGTCGTCGACCCGCGGTTGCGCGTGCACGGCGTCGAGGGGCTGAGGGTCGCCGACGCCTCGGTGATGCCGGCGGTCATCTCGGGCAACACCAACGCGCCGAGCCTGATGATCGGGGAGCGCGCGGCGGACTTCATCGCCGGCGCCGGCGCGCCTCAGAGCGCCGAGCGCACCTCGGAGGCGGCCCGCTCGCCCGAGCGCACCGCGCCGTCCATGTAGCCCATGAACACTCTCAGAGGTCTCGGTCCCGGCCCAGTGGATCCGGCCGATCGGGGCCCGCAGCGCGTGCCCGTAGTCGGTCCACACGCCGGGTGGGAGGTAGCCCTCGTAGCAACCGCGTGTCCACGGCTCCTCAGACCAGTTGTGCTCGATCAGCATCCGCGGATGGGTGGCCCGGGCGCCGAACAGCCTGGTGAAAGCACCGAGCACCGCCTTGCGGCGCGCTCCGGCGGCCATGGTGGTCAGCCGGCGCGCGTCCCGTCCGGTCGCGAAGCCCAACAGCACTCCGGGGGTACCGCTGGGCGGGGAGTTGTCGTAGGTCAGGCGGATCGGCGAGCGGTCGCTGTTGGCGTAGCCGCTGAGGCCCCGTGAGCGCCAGAACGGCGAGGGGTAGACGGCCTCGTACTTGATCGCCGCTCCCTGGGGCACACGCTGGGTGAGCTGGTCGCGGGCGCCGGGCAGCGGTGGGTCGTAGTCGATGCGTCCGGCCAACGTCGGCGCCATGGCGACGATGACGGCCTTGCCCCGCCAGGTGCCGGCATCGGTGGCGACGGTGACGCCCGCGACCCGAGTGGGTGATGCTGCCGCACCGGGGCGTTGAGCACCACACGCTTGCCCAGGCGCTCAGCCATCCGGATCGACACCAGCTGGGAGCCGCCGACGAACCGCGAGTCCTGGGCGCCGCCTGCGGTGCTGGTGAGGTTGATCGCCCCGTTGCCCGAGTTGTAATAGAAGAGCGCGTGCAGCAGGGAGAGGTCGCGCGGTTCGGCGGCGAAGACCGACTCCGTGGCGAGGTCGAAGAGGAAGCGGGCGCCGGGGGTGCTGGAGTTGGCCAGCTTCCACGTCTCGAACGTCTGGCCATCGAGGGCGAGGGCGTCGGGCGCCGTCCAGGGCTTGTCCACCGGCACCGTGGGCGTCAGCTTGACCAGCTCGCCCAACAGGTTGGCGAAATCGGCGGCGTCAGCTGAAGGCAGCGGCGGAATGAGACCGGTGAAGTGGGTCTGGCGTGCCCTGGTAGTCGAAGACCTGGTCGCCCTTGGTGTAGGTCTTGAACGTCTTGATCCCCAGCGCCTTGGCCCGGGCCATGATCCGGTCCTGACCGGGGCCGACCCACTGGCCGCCGACCTCGACCACCTCGCCGTGGCCCACGGGGTGGTTGAGCGTGCGCCCGCCGACGCGGTCGCGCGCCTCGAGGACGACCACGGAGTGTCCGGCGTGGGCGAGGTCTGAGGCCGCCGCCAGGCCGGCCAGTCCGGCGCCCACGACGATGACGTCGACTCGGCGCGTGGCGCCGGCGCGGCCGGTTCGGCGCGACTTGACGTCGGCGGAGGCGGCGGTCGCGGCGTCGCCGGCCAGGGCCGCGGCGGCGGCGCCGACGATCGCCTGTCGGCGTGAGATCTCGGTCATCGGCCGGCCCTCACGCAGCCGGCGCGGCTGTGATCGGCGGGGAAGGGCAGGTCCGCGATCAGCGCGGTCTGGACGTAGCGGTCGCCGCGTGGCCCGCTGCCGGCCAGCCGGGTGCCGACGGCGCGCAGCGTGTCGCGCGGACCGTCGGGCGCCACCCACGGGGCCAGCGCCAGGAACTGCGTCTTGCTGCCGGCGTAGGCGCGGTTGACGGGGTCGTCGTCGCCGGGCACGAAGCGGGCGTTGCCGACGTAGTGGCAGCCCGCGCCGGCTGTCGGCGCGCAGGCCGCGCTGAAGGATGGCGCTCTGGCCGTCGAAGGGGGTGTCCGCGAGGTTGCCGACCATGAAGGGGTTGACAGCGTATGTGAAGTGCACGCTCGGATCGCTGACGGCGCGGTAGGCCGAGCCCATCCACGACAGGGGCTGCCAGTGCTCGAGCGGGTCGGAGCCGTCGGCGCCCGTCCACGCGCCGTCGTTGGCGTCCGCTTGGATGACCACGTTGGCCCCGAGCGCGTCCAGGCAGCGCATATAGGTCTTGGTCACGTCGGCACACGCGCGGGCGGGCGTGGCCGTCCCGTACGCGAACGCGGGCAGGCTGGTGGCGAGCCCCAGGCGGGCGCCGGTGCCCGGGATGGTCACCGGGCTCAGGTTGCGTTTGGCCGCGGCGCCGCCGGACGGGCCGGGCGTGAAGCCCAGGGCCTGCTCGAAGCTGGTCAGCGGGACCTTGCGGTTGTCGGCCAGGAGGTTGGCCGTGGGCGCCGGAGCACCGTGATGGACGATGCGGGGCCCCCACACGAAGGTCTGGTCATAGGCCGTGCCGGCGGTGGGCGCGTAGACGCTGCGGACCGCTCGGAGTGGCGGGGTCGCGCAGCGCCGACACCGCCGCCGCGTCGTGGGTGAGCGCGAACGGCGCCTGGGTGTTGGAGGCGACGATGTAGAGGTGATGGCGCAGCGCCTCGCGGGCCATGGTGGTCATGAACACGCGCACGAACGTGTCGGTGGCGGCGACGAAGCCGCGTCCGAGCGCTGACGCGAGCGCCGGGTGGCGCTTCTGCAGGTAGGTGAGCGCCCGGCCGTAGCCCGTGTTGATGTCCCCGAGCGTGGCCAGGGTGAGGCAGAGCTGCCCGGTGCAGCCGTTGCCCTGGCGCAGGAGGGCGCGGGCGGTGGCGCCTCTCGGGCCGACCGCGATCGTCTCCAGACCGATGTCCTCGTCGAACACGACGAGGTTGGGCCGGTCCGCGGCCAGATGGGGGAGGACCTCGGTGCGCAGCGCGCAGTCGATGGCATGCCGGTAGTCCGCGGCGGTGGCGATCTGCGCCGGGTGCTGCGCGAACTGGATGGCGAACACGCGCAGGGCGCCCGGGCGCGGGTCGGCGGCGATGGCGGGGCGTCCCCAGTGCGGGCACGCCGCGGCCTGCGCGGTCGTCGGAACGGCGGCGAGCCCGGCGAACAGGGCCGCCAACAGCAGCAATCTCCTCATGGCGGCAGCAGGGTAACGCTTGACCGTTCACGCCGGAGAACTGTTCGCATAGCGCTCGTTCGGTCGCTATGCGACCAAACAAAGCGATAGATTCCCCAGCACAGTGATGTCCGAGCGAACGCAGGTGGCGATCATCGGCGCCGGCCCAGCCGGTCTTCTGCTCGGACAATTGATGCATCGCCGCGGCATCGACGCCGTCATCCTGGAGGCGCGCAGCCGCGAGTACGTCGAGGCGAGGATCCGGGCCGGCCTGTTGGAACAGGGCACCATGGAGGTGCTGCGCGACGCCGGGGTGGGCGAGCGGATGGACCGCGAGGGCATGGTGCACGGCGGCATCTACCTGTGCTTTGACCACACGCTTCACCACATCCCGATGCGCGAGCTCACCCACGGCCGCACGATGATGATCTACGGGCAGACCGAGGTGGTCAAGGACCTCATCACGGCGCGCACGGAGACGGGGTTGCCGCTCCTGTTCGAATGCGAGGACGTGACCGTCGAGGGTCTGGACCACGACGAGCCGGTCATCCGCTACCGCCACGAGGGCGCCGAGCGCGAGCTGCGCTGCGACATCGTCGCCGGATGCGATGGCTTTCACGGCGTCTGCCGGCCCACCATCCCGCGGGACGCGATCTCGGTGTGGGAGCGCGAGTACCCCTACGCGTGGCTCGGCATCCTCGCCGATGTCGCGCCGTCCACCGACGAGCTCATCTACGCCTACAACGACCGCGGCTTTGCCCTGCACACCATGCGCTCCCCGACCCTCAGCCGCCTCTACCTTCAGGTGGATCCCGACGACGACATCGCCAACTGGTCCGATGACCGGATCTGGTCAGAGCTCCATCAGCGGCTGGCCTCCGACGGCTGGGAGTTGCGAGAGGGCCCGGTGCTCGACAAGGCGATCACCCCGATGCGCAGCTTCGTGGCGGCGCCCATGCGCTACCGGTCGCTGCTGCTGGCCGGCGACGCCGCCCACATCGTCCCGCCCACGGGGGCCAAGGGCCTGAACCTGGCCGTGGCCGACGTCACCGTGCTCGCCGACGCGCTGGTCGCGCACTTCGCCGATGGCTCGGACACGGGCCTGGACGAGTACTCGGACCGGTGTCTGGCGCGGGTGTGGCGGGCCCAGCACTTCTCGTGGTTCATGACCACCATGCTCCACCTCAATCCGCATGACGACGCGTTCGGGCGTGAGCTGCAGCGCTCCCAGTTGCGCTACGTCACCACCTCGACCGCCGCCGCCACCTCGCTGGCCGAGAACTACGTGGGGCTGCGGCTGGACCAGACGGCTCCGGCGGCGGTGATGTCATGAGCGAGGTCACCTCGCTGACCGAGGCGGTGGCCGAGCTGGTCCACGACGGCGACGCCGTCGCCATCGAGGGGTTCACGCATCTCATCCCGTTCGCCGCGGGCCACGAGATCCTGCGCCAGGAGCGCCGCGAGCTGGAGCTCATCCGGATGACCCCGGACATCCTCTATGACCAGATGATCGGGATGGGCGCGGCGCGCAAGCTCGTGTTCTCCTACGGCGGCAACCCGGGCGTCGGCTCGCTGCACCGCTTTCGCGATGCCGTCGAGCACGACTGGCCTCACGCCATCGAGCTGGAGGAGCACAGCCACGCCGGCATGGCCAACCGCTACGCCGCGGGTGCGGCCCGGCTGCCGTTCGCGGTCATGCGCGGCTACGTGGGCACGGATCTGGCGTCGCGCACGCGGGTGAAGCCGATCACGTGCCCGTTCACCGGCGAGGAGCTCGTCGCCGTGCCGGCGCTGCGGCCCGACGTGGCCATCATCCACGCCCAGGAGGCCGACCACGCCGGCACCGTCCAACTGTGGGGCATCCCCGGTGTGCAGAAGGAGGCCGCCCTCGCCGCCGATCGAGTGCTGGTGACCGTGGAGCGCGTGGTCGACGAGCTCGAGCCACGGCCCGGTGGCGTGGTCATCCCGGGTTGGGTGATCGACGCGGTCGCCGAGGCGCCCGGCGGGTCCCAGCCCTCCTACAGCCTGGGTCTCACCACCCGCGACAACGACTTCTACCGCTTCTGGGACAAGCTCAGCCGGGACCGCGAGGGGTTTGAGTCCTGGATGCGCGAGCACGTCCTCGAGCCCACCAGGGCCTCCCGATGACCGCCACCAACGAGCGGGCGACCTCGGGCGAGGTCCAGACGGTCGTCGCCGCCCGGCGGCTGGAGCACGCCAGGTCCGTCTTCATCGGCGTGGGGCGCCCCAGTACCGCGGCGATCCTGGCCAGGATGGTCCACAACCCCGACCTCGTGCTCGTCTACGAGTCGGGCACGATCGGCGCCAAGCCGTTCCACATCCCGCTCTCGATCGGGGACGGCGAGCTGGCCGAGACCGCCGACGCGGTCGTGTCGGTGCCCGAGATGTTCAACTACTGGATCGGCCCGGGCCGGGTCGAGGTCGCGTTCCTCGGTGCTGCCCAGGTCGATCGGCTGGGCAACCTCAACTCGACCGTGATCGGCGACTATGACCACCCCAAGACGCGCCTGCCGGGGGCCGGGGGCGCGCCCGAGATCGCGGCCTGCTGCCAGGAGGTGGTGGTGATCGCCCCGCACTCCCCACGCACCTTCGTCGAGCGCCTGGACTTCCGCACCACCGTCGGTTTCGGCGACGGCCCCGGCGACCGCGAGCGCCTGGGCTTCCGTGGCCGCGGCCCCACGGCGGTCGTCACCGATCTGGGCGTCCTGGAGCCCGACCCCGACACCCGTGAGCTGACCCTCACCTACGTCCACCACGGGGTGGGGGCCGACGAGGTGCGCGAGGCCACCGGCTGGGAGCTCAAGGTCGCCGGCGACTTGCGCAGCACCCCGCCCCCCACCGACGAGGAGCTCACGGCCCTGCGCGAGCTCCTCGCCCGCTGACGCGCGCCGTGACATGCGCGGCGCCCACCCTTGCACCCAGAGATCGAGAGGGGACTGACACTCCGAGATGAGTACCGAGCAGACCGAGGAGACGACCGAGCCGATCTACGCGCCGGTCGCTGACACCCCCACCAACTACGTCCGCGAGCCGGCCGGCGCGCACCCGCCGCTGGACTATCCGCCCTACAAGTCGACCGCGCTGAGACATCCGACGCAGCCGCTCATCTACCTGCCGCAGACGATCACCGAGGTCACAGGGCCGGCGCTGGGCGACGCGCGGGTGATCGCTCCGGGCGACGCCGACCTGACGCGGCAGCACGAGGGCGAGCCGATCGGTGAGCGGATCACGGTCTCTGGCCACATCTATGACACTGAGGGCAAGCCGCTGCGCAACACGCTGGTGGAGGTGTGGCAGGCCAACGCGTGCGGACGCTACCGCCACCGCTGGGACAACTGGCCGGCCCCGCTGGACCCCAACTTCTCCGGCGCCGGCCGCTGCCTGACCGACGACGAGGGCCGCTATCGCTTCACCACGATCAAGCCCGGCCCGTATCCGTGGGGCAACCACTACAACGCCTGGCGGCCTGCCCACATCCACTTCTCGCTGCATGGGGCGCGCCTTCGCGCAGCGCCTGGTGACCCAGATGTACTTCCCGGGGGACCCGTTCTTCCCGTATGACCCGATCTTCAACTCGGTCCGCGACGAGGGTGCCCGCGAGCGCATGGTCTCCCGCTTCTCGATCCACGGCACCCAGCCCGACTGGGCGGCCGCCTACGAGTTCGACATCTACCTGCGCGGTCCCGCGGCGACGCCGTTCGAGGAGGCACATTGATCTTCCAGACCACCCCCTCGCAGACGGTGGGCCCGTACTTCGCCATCGGTCTGCCGTGGCCGGAGGGGCCGCATGCCGTCGACGCGGGGACGCCGGGGGCGATCACCATCACCGGCACGATCTACGACGGCGCGGGCCAACCCGTCCCCGATCATCTCATCGAGACCTGGCAGGCCGATCCCGAGGGCCGCTTCGCCGACGCCCACGGCTATGGCGGCGCGTCGGAGATGACGGGCTTTCGCGGCTTCGCGCGCTACGGCGTCGAGGTCGGCGACGGCGAGTACGAGATCCTCACCGTCAAGCCCGGCCGCGTGCCCGCGGGCGGGAAGGGCCGGCTGCAGGCGCCGCACATCGCGGTGAATCTCATGGCGCGTGGGATGCTGCAACCGTGTGGTGACGCGGATCTACTTCGGCGACGAGGAAGAGGCCAACGCACAGGACCCGATCCTGGGGCTCGTGCCCGCCGAACGCCGTCACACGCTGATCGCGACGCCCGAGGAGGGCGGCTATCGCTTTGACATCCGCCTCCAGGGACCGGACGAGACGGTTTTCTTTGACGTCTGACGGGTTGTTCGGCGGAATCTACGCGCGCGGCGCGGCCGCCGCGGAGCTGACCGACCGCGCGTGGCTGCAGGCGATGCTCGACGTCGAGGCGGCCCTGGCTCGGGCGTGCGCCGCCGAGAGCCTGATCCCAGGTCTCGCCGCCGAGGAGATCGCCGCGGCGTGCCGGGCCGATGCCTTTGACATCGCGGAGCTGGGCCGCGCCGCGGCCGACAGCGCCACCCCGGTGGTGGGCCTGGTCAAGGCTCTGCGAGCGGCCGTCCCCGAGCCCGCCCAGGAGCACGTCCATCTCGGCGCCACCAGCCAGGACATCTCCGACACGGCGATGATGCTGATCGCACGGCGAGCGCTCGCACCCCTGCTTGACGATGCGCGCGCCGGCGCCGAGGCGGCCGCCGCGCTGGCGCGGGCGCACCGCGACACCCCGATGATCGGGCGCACCCTGCTTCAGGAGGCGCTTCCGACCACGTTCGGGCTGCGCGCCGCCGGCTGGCTGACGGGCCTGGACGAGGGTCGGCGCCGGCTGATGGAGGTGCGCAACACCCAACTGGCGGTGCAGATGGGCGGGCCCGTCGGGGCCCGGGGACCGGCGGTGGCGGGGCGGGTGGCCGTGGAACTTGGGCTTGCCGAGCCGGTCCTGCCCTGGCAGGCGATCCGGCTGCGTCCCGTCGCGCTGGCCTGCGCTCTGGGAGCATTTGCGGGCGTGCTGGCCAAAATCGCTCGCGACGTGACGCTGCTGGCCCAGCAGGAGGTGGGGGAGGCCGGCGAGGGCGGGGACACGGACCCCGCCCGCCCCCGCGGCGGCTCGAGCGCGATGGCCCACAAGCGCAACCCGGTCGGCGCGGTCTCCGTGCTGGCCTGCGCCAAGCGCACCCCGGGTCTTGTCGCCACCGCGCTGTCGGCGATGGAGCAGGAGCACGAGCGCGCCGCCGGGGCGTGGCAGGCCGAGTGGGGGACCTACACCGAACTGCTGGGCCTCACCGCTTCGGCCACGGCGTGGGCGCGTGAGCTGCTGGAGGACCTCATCGTGCACCCCGACCTGATGCAGGCCAATCTGGCGGGCGCGCCCACCGGGGAGGACCCGATCCCGCCCGGCGCGGGCGAGCTGGTGGACCGGGCGCTGGAGGCCCACGGCGGGTCGGAGCCCGGCGGCGTCTCGGAGGCCCACGGCGCGTGATTCCGGTCGACCTCAACTGCTCGGTCACCGGCCCCGATGAGGCTCCCGTGCTGCTGCTGGGCGGATCGCTGGGCACGACCCTGGAGATGTGGGACCCCCAGCTGCCGGCGCTGTCGCAGACGCACCGGGTGATCCGCTTCGAGCATCGCGGCCACGGCGGCTCGCCGGTCCCGACCGGCCCATACACCATGGACGAGCTCGGCGCCGACGTGCTCGCCATGCTCGACCGGCTCGACCTGCGCCGCGTCTCCTACTGCGGGCTGTCGATCGGGGGGATGGTGGGGCAGTGGCTGGCCATCAACGCGCCCGAGCGCATCGACCGGCTGGTGCTGCTGTGCACCTCGGCGTTCCTGCCGCCGCCTGAGGGCTGGCACCAGCGGGCCGCGGCGGTGCGCGAGGCGGGCTCGCCGGAGGTCGTCGCCGACGCCGTCCTCGCCCGGTGGTTCACCCCTGATTACGCGGAGTCGCACCGCGATATCGTGGCGCGATACCGGGCCATGATCGCCGGGATCGATCCCGAGGGCTATGCCGGCTGCTGTGAGGCGATCGCGGCCATGGACCTGCGCAGCGGGCTGCCCGGCATCGCCGCGCCGACGCTCGTCGTGGCCGGGCGCCAGGACCCGTCGATCCCACCCGAGCACGGTGAGGCGATCGCTGCCGCCGTCCCGGGCGCACGGCTGGAGATCCTGGACCCGGCCGCCCACCTGGCCAGCGTCGAGCGCGCCGACGCCGTCACCGCACTGATCGCCGCGCACCTGGGCGGCGGCACATGAGCGACGACGGCCGCGACGCGGGGATGGAGGTGCGCCGCGAAGTCCTGGGCGACGCCCACGTGGACCGCGCGATCGAGCGCACCACGGAGTTCACCGAGCCCTTCCAGGATTTCATCACCCGTTACGCCTGGGGCGGTGTCTGGACGCGCGACGGGCTGGACCGCCGCACCCGCAGCGTGATCACCCTCTCGGTTCTCACCTCGTTGGGTCGCGAGAACGAGATCGCGATGCACGTGCGGGCGGCGTTGCGCAACGGGCTCACCCCGGAGGAGATCGGCGAGATCTTCATCCACACGGCGATCTATGCCGGGGTGCCGGCTGCCAACTCGGCCTTCGCGATCGCCAACGAGGTGATCGCGGCCGAGTCAGAGCCGGGCGGACTACTGGCTGGTTAGCGGGCGCTAGCCCTTGATGAAGCCGGTGCTTCTTGACGGCGGCCAGGACCTTGGCGGCCGTCCAGCCGGTGTCGAACGGGGTGCGGGCGCGATCGACTTGCCCAGGAACAGGCCGATGGCGCCGGAGTGGCGCGCCTCGACGGTGACGATCGACGCCGCGGTGAGCAGGTAGGCCGGCGTCGGAGATGTTGGGCGCCTGGCCGAGGTAGGCGTGGACGCCGGTGTTCTCCAGCACGTAGGCGGTGGCGGCGAACGTCGCCGGATCCGTCGGTGATCGCCCTGCCGAAGTCGAACTTCGGCTTCTTGGCGGCCTTGCTGCCCAGCGCGCTCTTGAGCAGCTTCACGTGGGCGTTCTCGTCCTTCTGCGCCGTGTCGAAGGAACTGCTTGAGCGCCTTGTTGGTGATCTTGCCTTCGCCGCGGCCTCGTTGTAGAACGACGCTCTCGAGGTACTCGAGCGTCAGGGCGTAGTTCAGGATGCCGATGTCACCCTTGCCGAAGCTCGACGGCGGGGCGCCGACGGTCTTGGCGCCAGGCGACGCCGGGGATCAGAGCACTGAGGATGGCGCCGCCGCTGAGGGCCGCGGCACCGCCGCACGGCGCCCTTGCGCAGGAAGCGACATCCGGGTGTCACCGGCGACCGCCTCGGCGGCTTCCTGGATGGCGCCGTCGGTGTCGACGGCCTCGAGGTTGATTTGAGCCATGTAGAGGCACTGCTCCTTTTTGATGGGGTCGTCCCGGTCCCGTTCACCCCTGTCCTGCGAGGGTCGGTGCCGCTGCGGATCACAGCCGCTATGTCAGATAACTGACATAGGGGCTCAAGTCCCTCGACGGATCTGCCGATAACCGAGTTAGGCGCTGTTTGCGACCGCGATCGCGGTGCTGTGCACCGCGGCGCCCGCCTGGACCGCCCACTGGGGCTTGGCCAGCAGCAGCTGGACATCGCAGATCCGCCGCTCGGCGAATCCGCCCTCGCAGTAGGCGAGATACAGCGTCCAGATGCCGCTGGAAGCGCTCGTCGTAGCCGAGCTCGGCCGAGCTCCCGGCTGTGGCCGATGAAGTTGTGGCGCCAGCGCCGCAGCGTCTCGACGTAGCTGGCGGTGATGTCCTCCAGGCCGACCGCCTGCAGGTCGGTGTGGCGTGCGACGTTGCGCATGATCACCTCCATCGACGGCAGGCAGCCGCCGGGGAAGATGTACTCGCTGGATGAAGGACTTCGAGGCCTTCTCGACCTCGTAGGCGCGGTCGTCGATCGTGATCGCCTGCAGCAGCATCGCCCCGTGCGGGGTGAGCAGGTCCGAGCAGCGCGCGAAGAAGCGTGCCGATGTGCTGCCAGCCGACCGCCTCGATCATCTCGATCGAGACCAGCTTGTCGAAGCTGCCGCGCAGATCCCGGTAGTCGCGCATGAGCACCGTGCACGCGGTCGCTCGAGCCCGGCCGCGCGGACGCGCTCGACGGCGTAGTCGTGCTGCTGCTCGGAGATCGTCGTGGTGACGACCCGGCAGCCCCGGGTGGCGGCGGCGTGCACGGCGAAGCCGCCCCAGCCGGTGCCGATCTCCAGCACCCGGTCCTCGGGGCCGAGCTGGAGGCGGCTCGCAGACCCGCTCGAGCTTGGCCACCGACGCCTCCTCGAGCGACATCCCCGGGTGCTCGAACAGCGCGCAGGAGTACATCATCGTCGGGTCGAGCATCCGCTCGAACAGCTGCGTTGCCGAGGTCGTAGTGCGCGGCGATGTCGCGCCGGCTGCGCTGCCGGGTGCGCCGGCTGCGAGCGCCTCGCGGACGCGCTGGCGCGGCTTCCACAGCGGTGCCGTGACGGCGCCGGACGCGGTCGATCAGCGACCGCGTTGCGCGCGGCGAGGCGGATGACCGCGACGAGGTCGGGCGAGTCCCACATGCCCTGGGCGTATGACTCGGCCAGCCCGCGGCTGCCGCGCATGAGCATCCGCCAGAAGCCCGGGATCGTGGACGTGGATCGTGGCGGCCGGGGGGCCGGACGCCGAACGGTCCGGCGGGCCTCGCCCTCGACGATGGTCAAGCTGCCGACGCGGATCGCGCGCAGGAGCAGCGACGCCACCGTCCGACAGCGACCGGCCTCGCGGTCTGTCACGGCGCCGGCTGTCCCGGGGTGGGGGTGCACCCGCGCGCCGTGGAGCTTGAGCGCGACGCGCGTGTCCGTAGATGAGCGCCAGCACCCGCGCGCGTGGCGAGCGGGTGGCGCGCGGTCATCCGCGCCACCGCGCCGCGGGTCGAGCTCGCGCCGGCGCAGGGCGAGCGTCGCGTCGAACACGGCCGCGCCATCGCGGCGGCTCTCGATGTGGACCGAGAGCGTCGGGCCCGGCGTGCGTGGCCCGCGCGTCGTAGACGTGGTCCATGCCCATGAACGGCGAGACGTGCAGCTCCTTGGCGAAGCGGCCCCGCAGCAACGCTCGAGTCCGGCGCGCGGTCTGAGAGCAGGTACGAGTGGCGCTCGCCCCACGGCGTGTTGGTGACCTCGGCGAGCACGCTGTGCAGCTCCCCGCGGTCGCCGGCGTCGAAGCAGTAGTAGAAGCTCACCGGGTTGAAGCACAACCCGAACGACCGCAGCTGGGTGAGCAGCCGGACCGGTCCCGTCGGGCCGGCTGCCCTGACAGCTCGCGCGACTCGGTCGCGGACGGCGACGTCCAGCGGCGACCGACGCGGGCCCGAGGTAGTCGCCGCGGCGGAAGCGCAGCGCGCCGGGGCCGCGGCGGAGCAGCCGGCCGCCCAGCAGCGAGGGGAGCTCGTCGAGGTCGACGTAGGCCAGCGACAGCGCGGTGGGTGAACTCGGTGGCCGGAGTCAGACCCGCCGGTGGCGGATCGTGCCCGGCGTAGATGCGCGCTCGGTCGCTCACAGCCGCGCCCCGAAGTGCTCGGCCACGCGCAGGGCGCTCACCACGCCGTCCTCGTGAAAGCCCCAGCCCCAGTACGCGCCGCAGAAGTGGGTCCGGTTGCGGCCGCTGATCTCCTGCGACGCGCTGCTGGGCGCGCGATGCCCTCGCGCGTGTACACCGGGTGGGCGTAGCTCGATCGTCTGGATCACCGTGCTCAGGGTCGATCTCGGCGGTGCGGTTCAGCGTGACGCAGAACTCCCGCTCGGCCTGCAGGGACTGGAGGCGGTTCATGTGGTAGGTGACGGTCGTGCGCCCACGGGAGTGTCGGAGAGGTGGTAGTTCCAGCTCGCCCAGGCGCGGCGGCGGCGCGGCAGCATCGAGGTGTCGGTGTGGAGCACCGCCTCGTTGGCCTGGTAGGGGATCGCGCCCAGCAGCGCCGCGCTCCGCATCCGATGGCGTCGGCGAGCAGCCGCGAGCGCCTGGTCTGAGTGGGTGGCGAGCACGACCTCGTCGAACGGACTCGGGCTCGGCCGCCGCGCGGGGTCACCAGCACGCCTCGGTCGTCGGCGCGAGACGCGGCTGACCGGCGTGCTCAGGCGCAGATCGTCCGGTGAAGCGGCCAGCAGCGCGTCGACGTACCGGGCCGAGCCGCCGCTGACCGTCCGCCAGCTGCGGCCGGCCGCGGAACGAGAGCATGCCGTGATTGTCGAAGAACTCGACCATGAAGCGGGCGGGGAAGGTCCACATCTGGCGCGGGTCGGCCGACCACACCGCCGAGGCCTGGGGCACGATCAGGCGCTCGACGAACGGGCCGGCTGAAGCGCTGCTGCTCCAGCCACTGGCCCAGCGAGGGGCCCTCTCCGGTCGCCGCCCGAGCGAGGAGGTCGCGGGCGGCGCGGTTGAAGCGTGCCAGGTCGGCCACCATGCGGTGAAACCAGGGCGTGACCAGGTGCGCGCGCTTGGCGAACAGGCCGTTGGGCGAGGCGCCCGTGTACTCGAAGTCCCCGCGGCCGTCGCTGACGCCGAAGCTCATGGGCGACGGCTGGCTGGCCACGCCCAGGCGCTCGAGCAGGCGCTCGAAGTTCGGGTAGTTGCGGTCGTTGAAGACGATGAAGCCGGTGTCGACGTGGTGGGTCTCGTTGGGCGTGTCGACCCGGACGGTGTTGGTGTGGCCGCCGGCGTAGCCGGCGGCCTCGAACACCGTGACTTCGTGCGCGGGCGTCAGCAGATGCGCAGTCACCAGACCCGACACGCCCGCTCCCACGATCGCGATCTTCACTCTTCGTGGGGACGCAGGACGACGACGACGATCGCGATGTGCAGCGGGTTCTCGAGTCCGATCATGTGAAGGCTCTCCGATCCTCAGTGTCGCTGGGTGACTGTGAGAGCTATACGAGCCGCGACCCCGAGCGGATCAGTCCAGCGGGACGCTGATGACCGGTGGATGGGTGGGGTGCGGGCTGCCGCCCATGGGTTCGGGCGTCACCAGCACCGAGGAGACGCCCTTGAGGTCGCCGGGAACCTCCTCGACGGCGTTGCCGGCCGAGGTGGGGCTGAACAGGGCCGTCGTGGGGGACGGCGGATTCTTGCCGTGGACGATCCACACCTCGTAGATCTTCCCCGCGGGTGGCTGAGCGAAGTGATGGACCACCAGGGAGGCGCGGTCAGAGACGATCCGCAGCTGCGCGGTGCCCGGGCCGACCACCTGCCCGGTGACCACGCGGGCGGTCGGGCCCGATGACGAGCCGGTCAGGACCGCGACCGCCGCCACGACGGCCACCAGCAGCGTGGCCCCGAGTGCCATGGCTGGGCGCGAGAGCCACCCGGAGCGGCGAGCGCTGCGCCCCGATGCGGCGCCGGCGCCGGCGCTGGCGCTGGCGCTGCGGGCGTCCGCGCGGACCTCGCGCATGACCTTGCGGCGGATCGCCGCCGGAGCCTTGTGGGTGGCGGTGGCCAGCGGCAGCTCGTTGACGACCTGCTGGAACGCGGTCAGCTCCTCCTGGCAGACCGAGCAGCTCTGGAGGTGGGCCCGGAAGGCCTCGGTCTCGGTGGAGTCCAGCGCCCCGAGGGCGTAGGCGGCGACGTCGCCCCCGCACGCACGCCGGTCGGGTGTTCGATCTCGGTCGCTCATCGCTTGCACTCGCTCATAGCAGAGCCCCCGAAGGATTGCTGAGGGCCACGCGCAGCTTGGTCAGCCCGAGCCGCATTCTTCCCTTCACCGTTCCCGCCGGAATGTCGAGCATCTCCGCGATCTGGCTGTGGCTGAAGCCACCGAAGTAGGCGAGCTCGATCACCTGGCGCTGGTCGGGCGGCAGGTCACGCAGCGCCGCGCGCACGTCCTGCGCATCCTCGCGGCGCTCGGCGTCGGCCGACACGTCTTCGGCCGAGGAGATCCGCTCCACCACGCCTTCGGCGCTGACGTCTCGCCCCGCGCGCACCGTGTCGCGGCGAAAGAGGTCGATCGTGCGGTTACGCACAACCCCCAGGATCCACGAACGGACGCTCCCGCGGGCGCGGTCATAGCGCGCGCCGCTGCGCCACAGGGAGAGAAACGCCTCCTGTACGACGTCCTGCGCCATGCTGCGCCGCCCGCACATCCGATAGGCCAGCGAGAACGCCGCGTCGGCATGGCGGTCGAACACCACCTCGAAGGCGCGGGCGTCACCGTCGTGAACGAGCGGCATCAGGTCCTCATCGGCCAGCTCGCGCAGGTCGGGGCGGGCGCTACGGAAGAGTGTTGGGCGAAACATTGCGCGCGGTGCGTAGGAGATCAGGTCTGGGGCCTCGGCGCACGGCCTCTGCCCCGGATTCGGGAGCAATTCCAACTCGTTTACGCACGCCAGGGTGAGATAGATCACCCGGCGGGCAGACTTCTCAGACGTTTGGTGGGTGCTGGGCCGCCCGGAGGTCAAGGGCCCGGCGATTCTGCCGATCACCCCCTTGTATTCGGACGGCCTCGCCCGTCCCGACGTCGATATGCCCCCGATACCCGGTTCCCCGATCGCGACCCTGCGCGGTCGCTTCACCGCCGCGCACGCCACGCGGCTGCTGTGGCGTGCGGGCTTTGGCCCGGCGCCGGGCCAGGCCAGGCGGCTCGCCGCGCTCGGGCTCGATGGAGCGGTGGCATCCCTGACGCGCCCGCACGGCCGCGCCCAGCTGATCGGCCGCGCGCCGCACGGCGACGACGGGCTGCCCCTGGACCCGATCGACGTGTGGGGCGATGACCACTGCTGGTGGCTGGACCGGATGGTGCGCTCAAACCAGCAGCTGGTCGAGCGCATGACCCTCATCTGGCACAGCTGGTTCGCCACCTCGATCGATGGGGCCACGGCGGCACTGATGCTGCGCCAGAACCGGATGATGCGCGCGCGGGCGCTGGGCAACTTCCACGACCTCCTGGTGGAGGTCACCCGGGATCCGGCGATGCTCCTGTGGCTGTCGGGGACCGAGAACAACAAGTACAGCCCCAACGAGAACTACGGCCGCGAGGTGATGGAGCTGTTCACGCTGGGCGCCGACCGCGGTTACACCCAGCACGATGTGCACCAGCAGGCCCGGGCGCTCACCGGCTTCACCAACAGCTGGAGCGATTCGCGCGGGCCCTACAACTTCCGCTTCGACGCCAAGCTGCACGACACCGGGGTCAAGACGATCTTCGGCCAGCGCGGGCCGCTTCAACTACCTCGATACCTGCCGGCTGTGCGTGACCCACCGGACCCACGCGTCCTTCATGGTGAGCAAGCTCTGGGGCTATTTCGTCGCCGACCCGATCCCCGCCGATGTGCTGCGGGCGCTGGAGCGCACCTACGTACGCAGCGGCTTCGAGACCCGCCCGCTGGTGGAGGCGATCCTCCGCCACCCGCTCTTCTATGAGGGCGAGCGCATGGTCATCCCGCCCGCCGTCTACTGCGCCGGGCTCCTGCGCGCGACCGGCAACACGGTGCAGACCAATGCGTGGGCCTGGCTCGGCACGCAGACCGGCCAGCGGCTGTTCGAGCCGCCCAACGTGGCCGGCTGGGACTACACGCACTGGCTGGACACCTCGCGGTGGACCGCCCGCTTTCAGGCCGTCAACTACGCGCTGACCAAGAACGCGATCGACCCTGACTCCAAGTCCTACGACGTGCGCGAGAACGCCTCGCAGGCACTGGCCCGCGCGCTGGCCTTCTGGGGCAACCCCGAGCTCTCGGACGCCACGATGAAGGAGCTGCGCGCCTTCAGCCGCCGCGCCCAGAAGCGCATCAAGGCCGACTGGGAGGAGCGTCCCTACCGGGTCATGCGCCAGAACGCCCTGCGCGTGCTCATCCCCACCACGCCCGACTGGCAGACCTGCTGATGGGCCGCCCACCAGCCGAGAACTGCTGCGCCAACTTCACTCGCACGGAGGCGATGCGCGCCGCGCTTGCCGCGGGCAGGACGCCGAACCCCCGGGAATGGGATCCCCGTATGCCCGTCCCTGCCGGGACCGGGGTCGACCGCCGCCGGTTCCTGCTGGCCGCCGACCGGCGGCCTGGTCTCCGTGTACGGCGCGGCGCGACTGGGACTTGGCGGGCAGGCCCTGTCTGAGGGGATCGCGGAGGCGGCCACGGTGCAGAGCCCATCGAGCCCGGTCCTCGTCTCCATCTTTCTCGCCGGCGGGATCGACGCGCTGTCCGTGCTCGCGCCGACCGGAGACCCGACGTATCGCAAGCTGCGCCCGACGCTGGCCATCTCGCCATCTGCCGGGCATCCCGTTCGCCGAGGACCCGCGGCTGAGCTGGGGCCCGGCGGCGGCCGGTTTTGCCCAGTTGCACAGCGCGGGCAAGCTGACCGTGTTCCCCGGGATCGGCTACCGCGACCCGGACATGTCGCACTTCACCAGCCGCCACTACTGGGAGGTCGGCGCGGCCGACACACGCGTCACGACGGGCTGGCTCGGCCGCTACCTGGACCAGGTCGGGACGGGCACCAACCCGCTCCAGGGGCTGTCGATGGACTCAGAGATGAACCCCACCCTGGCCACCGCGGTCAACCCGGTGGCGGCGATCGATCTGCCCGAGAGCTTCTCGCTGTGGCTGCGCGACGTGTGGGGCGACGTGTTCACCGACACGCTGGACTCTGCCTCGGCGCTGGGCGACGCCCACCGGCGCTCGGGCGACGCGGCGATGGCGCAGGTCGCGGGAGCCGCCTCGGAGGTGGGGATCGTGCGTCACGCCCTGGCGCCCTTCCGCGACGCGGACGGGAAGCCGACCTACACCGCTCCGGTCACCTACCCGAAGGACAGCAAGTCCGACTTCCCGCAGCGGCTGGCCGGGCTCGCGGCCATGATCGCCTCGGGGCTGCCGCTGCGCTGTGTCGCCCTGACCCCGGAGACGCAGTTCGACACTCACGCCTCTCAGGCCGACACCTTCACCCCGGGGTTGACGACGATCTCTGAGGCCATCGCCGCCTTCCAGGCCGATCTCGAGGCCCGCGGAATCGCCGATCGCGTGCTGGTGCACGTGTGGTCGGAGTTCGGGCGCCGCGCCCTGGAGAACGGGGGCCACGGCACCGACCATGGCGCCGCCGGCGTGGGGATGCTCATCGGCACGCGCGCCAGCGGCACGATGGTGGGGGAGTGGCCCTCGCTCACCAACCTGGACGCCAACGGCAACCAGAAGGAGAACGTCGACTTCCGCGGCGTCTACAGCTCGCTGTTGGAGCAGTGGTTCGACCACGATGCCGCCGCCGTGATCCCTCAGGCCGGGACCTTCCCCCGCTACCAGCTCATCAAGTGACGATCCGTCTGCGCAGACCCCTGACGATCGGGCTGGCCGCCGCCTGCGGTGTGCTTCGCGGCCGCGGGCGTCGGCGCCGGGACGAGCCGCGCCACGCGGCCTGCGGGCGGCGGGGCGGCGCACGCCCCGTCGCGGCTGTTGGTCTACGCGCAGGAGTGGTCGCTGTGGCCGTCGCGCCCCTCGGTGAAGGCCGGCACGGTCATCGTCCAGCTATGGAACCGCGGTCAGGACGCCCACGATCTGCGGGTCCGCCGCCTGAGTCACGGGGCGATGGTGGGCCGCCCCCAGGCTGACGCGATCACCCAGTCGGGCAAGCTCAGCCAGGCCACCTGGCGCCTGTCGCCCGGGACCTACGAGCTGTACTGCTCGATGCCAGGGCACCTGAAGAAGGGCATGCACACCCGGATCACCGTCAAGTAGCGCGTCGTGCCGCGGGACAGGCGTTAGGCGGCGTTCGCGGCCACGTTTACGGGCTCGAGCTCGAGCAGCTCGCCCGGCGGCTCGCCCCGCAGCAGCCAGCCGCGGCTCTGGGGCTCCACCAGCCCCCGCCGTGTCAGCTCGGTGAGCGAGCTCGTCACCGTCGGGCGCCGGGCGGCCACCAGGTCGGCGAGCACGGTGTGGGTGAGATGCAGGGGCAGGACCACGCCCTCAGACCGCACGCGGCCCCAGCGATCGGCCAGGTGCCACAGCAACATCAGCACGCGGATGTTGACACGCGCCTGGTGGATGATGGCCATGTTGACCGCCAGGCTGCGGCTGCGCTCGACGGCGCGGGCCACCAGCGCGCCGGTGAGCTGCGGATAGGTCGCCATGGCTTGAGCCGCGCGCTCGTCGAGTACCGCCACCCGCGTCATCTCGAGCACCTTCCAGCCGGTGATCCGAGTCAGCGTGCCCGTCGGCTCCTCGCCCTGCCACGGGCGCAGAAGGTCGCCCTCTCCCAATAGCTCGGCGCCGAAGCGGTCATCCACTCCGACGCGGCGGAGGAGCAGGCCGTCCAGGACGAGCAGTCCGATCCCGCCGGGCCCCACCCAGTTCTCGCTGCCCGAGTCTGGGCGCCACCGGCCACGTCCGACGCTGCGCACCCGCGCGACGCAGTCGTCAACAGCCCGGGCACGCAGCGGCGCGGGGATCGCCTCGGCGAGCTCCGGGTCCTCGCTCAAGACATGGCAGGCGGTCACGACAACAGCAGGGGGAGGGGCACGTCTTAACCCAGTATGAAGATCCGACAGGCCGGACGTGCGGCCGTAGAATCGCCGTGCAGGCCTGATAGCCAACCTTTCGGAGAGGCGATGAGCGATTCCTACGCGCGAGGGGACACCTCCGCCGCGATGCTCGACGAGACGATCGGCGCCAACCTTGACCGGGCGGTGGCGCGGTTCGGCGACCGTGAGGCGCTGATCTCCTGCGCCCAGGGCCGACGCTACACCTACGCGGAGCTGGGAGCCGCCGTGGACGAGCTGGCCCGGGCATTGCTCGCGGCCGGCGTCGCCGTGGGCGAGCGGATCGGGATCTGGAGCCCCAACTGCGCGGAGTGGACCCTGGTCCAGTACGCCACCGCGAAGCTCGGCGCGATCCTGGTCAACGTCAACCCCGCCTACCGGACCTCCGAGCTGGAGTATGCGATCAGGCAGTCGGGCTGCCGCATGCTGGTCGCCGCCCCCGCGTTCAAGACCTCGGACTACCGCGCCATGATCGGGGAGGTCCGCCCGGCGTTGCCCGAGCTCGAACGGGTGGTCTTCCTGGATTCGCCTGAGTGGGACGAGCTCCTGGCCGGTGCCGGCGAGGTGTCAGACGAGGCGCTGCGCGCCCGCTCTGCCGGGCTCGCCCCCGACGATCCCATCAACATCCAGTACACGAGCGGGACGACCGGGTTCCCCAAGGGCGCGACGCTCACGCACCGCAACATCCTCAACAACGGCTACTTCGTGGGGGAGGGATGCCGCTACACCGAGCAGGACCGGATCTGCATCCCGGTGCCCTTCTACCACTGCTTCGGGATGGTGATGGGCAACCTCGGCGCCACCACGCACGGCGCCGCGATGGTCATCCCGGCGCCCGCGTTCGAGCCCGAGGCGACGCTGAACGCGTGCGCGCAGGAGCGCTGCACGTCGCTGTACGGCGTGCCGACGATGTTCATCGCCCAACTCGACCACCCACGGTTCGCCGACTATGACCTGAGCTCGCTGCGCACCGGGATCATGGCCGGCTCGCCGTGCCCGGTGGAGGTGATGAAGCGGGTGATGGACCTGATGCACATGAGCGAGGTGGGGATCTGTTACGGGATGACGGAGACTTCGCCCGGTGTCGACCCAGACCGCGTTCGACGACCCTGTCGAGAAGCGCGTCGGGGTCGGTGGGTCGCGTCCACCCACACGTCGAAGTCAAGGTCGTCGACCCCGACGGCGGTGCGACCGTGGTCCGCGGCGACCCCGGCGAGCTGTGCACCCGCGGTTACAGCGTGATGGCCGGCTACTGGAACGATCCGGAGCGGACCGCCGAGGCGATCGATGCCGACGGCTGGATGCACACCGGCGACCTGGCCACGATGGACGACGAGGGCTACGTCAACATCGTCGGGCGCAGCAAGGACATGGTCATCCGCGGCGGAGAGAACGTGTATCCCCGCGAGGTGGAGGAGTTCCTCTACGGCCACCCGTCGATCGCCGACGTGCAGGTGATCGGGGTGCCCGACGCGCGGTACGGCGAGGAGCTGATGGCCTGGATCATCCCTCGGCAGGGCGCCTCGCTGGACGCCGACGCGGTCCGCGAGTTCTGCCAGGGCCGGATCGCCCATTACAAGATCCCGCGCTACGTCAAGACCGTCGACGCCTTCCCGATGACCGTGACCGGCAAGGTGCAGAAGTTCAAGATGCGCGACCAGGCCATCGATGAGCTGGGCCTGGCCGACTCCGCGGCGGTGCGCACGGCGTGAGCGGACCCGAGGTCGGGCTGGTCCTGTCGGTCTTCGCCGCGTGTGCGGTCGAGGCCGTGGAGGCGCTGACGATCGTGCTCGCGGTGGGTGCGACGAGGTCGTGGCGCTCGGCGTTGACCGGGGTGGGAGCGGCGATTCTCGTGTTGGCGGTGTTGACCGCGGCGCTGGGCCCGGCGGTGACCGCGCTGCCGCTCAACGTGCTGCGCGTGGTCGTGGGCGGGCTGCTGCTGGTGTTCGGCCTGCAGTGGCTGCGCAAGGCGATCCTGCGCGCCAGCGGGTCTGAAGGCCCTCCACGACGAGGCGGCGGCCTTCGCGTCCGAGCGAACGGCGGCAGAGGGGGCGGGGGGTGTTCGTGCGGAGGGCTTGGATGCCTACTCGTTCACCGTCGCCTTCAAGGGCGTGCTGCTCGAGGGCCTGGAGGTGGTGTTCATCGTGCTGACGTTCGGGGCCAACCAGCACAACGTGCCGCTGGCCGCGGCGGCCGCTGCGGTGGCGGTGATCGGTGTGGCCCTCGCCGGCGTGATCGTCCACGCGCCGCTGTCGCGGGTGCCCGAGAACACGCTGAAGTTCGGCGTGGGCGTGATGCTGACCTCGTTCGGGATCTTCTGGGGCGCCGAGGGCGCCGGCGCGCACTGGCCCGGTGGCGACGCGGCCCTGCTGGTGATCATCCCTGCCACGCTGGGCTGCGCGCTGGCGATGGTTGCGGTGCTGCGGCGGAGCGGGGTTCGTCGTGGCGGTGGTGCGCGCATGAGCGCGCGGGTGCGGGCGTTCGGGGCGTTCCTGTGGGACTTCGTCGTCGGCGACGACTGGCGCACCGCGGCGGGCGTCGTGGTGGCGCTGGGCGTGACCGCGGTGGCGGCCGGGGCGGGAGCCACCGCCTGGTGGATCATGCCCGTCTGCGCCCTGGGGCTGCTCGCCGCGTCGCTGTGGCGCGCCGCACGTGGTTGATCTCCGCTGGCGTCGTGGCGGGGTATCTGCGAACGTCAACTGCGGCTTTCGAGAGCGGATCCGGGTCGCCGCGGCGGGACGTGCCTCGCCTGGTGCACCGTATGCGGGCTTATTTTTCCTGGAGGCGTAAGGAGGCCGGCGCGGGTGGCCCGGCCTGATACCACGCGAGACGTCCCGGTGGGTCAGGTCGCAGCAGCGAGCTGGTTGCGCCCCGAGTGCTTGGCCACGTACAAGGCAGCGTCGGCGCGCCCGAACAGGTCCGTCGCGGACTCCGCGCCGTCCCACATGGCCACGCCCGCCGAGCAGGTGCACCCCTCCGGGGCGGCCCGCCGCAGGCGCTCGACCACCACGACCGCCGTGTCCAGCGCGCGGCCGGGGATGAGCGCGGCGAACTCGTCGCCGCCGTAGCGGGCCAGGACATCGCCGCCGCGCAGCTCCGAGCGCCACGCCTCGGCGGCCTGGCTGAGCAGCGCGTCGCCGGCCAGGTGACCGCGGTCGTCGTTGTAGCCCTTGAACCCGTCGACGTCGAGGACGGCGACGCACACGGGGAGGGTGTCACGCGCGGCCCGGGCGAGCTCGCGGGAGAGAGTGTCCTCCCACGCGCGGCGGTTGGGGAGGCCGGTGAGCTGGTCGGTGAGGGCCAGGGTCTCGAGGCTGCGCAGCAGGGCGTGGCGCTCCTCCAGCACGCCGAGCAGCTCGCCGATGTGGCCGCCGACGGTGGCCAGCGCTCCGACCGTCGCGCGATCGCGCACGCGCACGTCAGCGGAGAGGAACTCGATGACGCCCACCGGGTCGCCCTCGCGCGTTGCCGGCACGGCGACCGCCGAATGCAGGCCGGCGGTGCGCGCGGCGCGCGTCCGCAGCATGGCGGGGTCCGCCGGATAGTCGTCGACCCACACCGGTGCACGCCGCTCGAGCGCCTGGCCTGGCAGCCCGGCTCCGGGCTCGAGCCGCAGCTGGCGCGTGAGACGCTCGAACTCCGAGGCGTCGACCCTTCCGCCGGACCAGCCGGCCGCGAGCTCGAGCACGCCGTCGTCGGCCAGCGCCCAGAACCCGCCGACGTCCCAGCCCATGTCCTGGCCCAGCCGCTCCAGCAGCGCCTCGAGGGCCTCCTGCGGGGTCTCGGCACGCGCCATCGCGGTGGTCACCGATCGCATCGCGCGCAGGACCTGCTCGCTGAGCCGCTGCTCGGAGATGTCGTGCAGCAAGGCGTGGAAGGTGGGGGTGCCGTCTTCGCCCGAGCGCTCGTATGCGATCGTGATCTCGACGGGGAACTCATAACCGTCGCGGTGGATCGCGCTGAGCTCCGTGCGCTCGCCCAGCAACGCGGCCTCGCCGGTGCGCAGGAAGCGTTCGAGGCCGTCGCGGTGAGCCTGGCGAGAGCGTTCGGGCACGATCGTGTCGGCCAGCTCTCGCCCGAGGACCTCGTCGCGCCCGAAGCCGAACGTGCGCTCCGCGGCCGGGTTCCAATCGAGGATGCGTCCGGCGGCGTCCATGCGGACGAAGGCCTCGTACGCGGCGTCCAGGATCGACCGGGTCAACGGCGCGCCAGAGGCTCCGCCGCCGCTGCTCTCCGCCCCCGACGACCCCGCTCCGGGGAGCCGGTCAGTCACGCGGGCAACGATATAGCGGCGCGCGGCGTCGCGACAAGAGGGGTCGGCCCTACGATGCAACCGCGTGCTGGCGGTCGTCCGATGAGGTCAAAGACGGCGGTGGTCATCGGCTCGGGGCCCAACGGCCTGGCGGCCGCGATCACCCTCGCGCGCGCCGGCCACGCCGTCACCGTCGTGGAGGCCTCTCCCCGGGCCGGCGGCGCGGTGGCCACCGAGGAGCTGACGCTACCCGGGTTTCGCCACGACACGTTCTCGGCCGTGTACCCGGCTGGTGTCGCGTCCCCGGTGTTCGCGGGTTTCCCCCTGGAGCAGCACGGCCTGCGCTGGATCCACCCTGAGGTGTGCTGCGCCCACCCCCTGCCCGCCGGTCCGGGGGCGGCCCTGTACAGGGACCTCGACCGCACCGCCGCGAGCCTCGATGCGCTGGGCTGTGGTGACGGCGAGCGGTGGCGGGCCTTCGCGCAGCCGCTGCTTGACTCCTACGGGGCGGTGCGCGCGGCCATGCTCTCGGGCTTCCCCCCGCTGGGCGGGGCGGCGCGGCTCACTAAGAGCCTGGGGGTGCGCGGTGCCCTGGATCTGGCGCGGGTGACGCTCATGCCCGCCGAGGCATTGGCCGGCGAGCTCTTCCGAGCGCCCGGCGCCCGCGCGTGGCTCTATGGCTCGGCGCTGCACACCGACGCCCCGCTGGACGCCGCGGGCTCAGCTATCGGCGCGGTGTATCTCAGCCTCCTGGCCCACGGCTCCGGCTGGCCCAGCCCCGAGGGCGGCGCCGGGCGGCTGGCGCAGGCACTCGTCTCCTATCTGGAGAGCCTGGGCGGGATGGTCCGCACCGGCGCCGCGGTCACGGCGGTGGTGGCGCGCGGCGGCCGGGTCACCGGGGTCCGTCTTGACGGGGGCGAGGGAATCGCGGCGGAAATCGTGATCGCCGACGTCATGCCGCGCGCGCTGCTGCGGCTCACCGGCGGTGACCTGCCGGCGCGCTATGCCCGGGCGCTGACCCGCTACCGGCACGGGCCGGCGACCCTCAAGGTCGACTGGGCGCTGGATGGGCCGATTCCTTGGACCGACCCCACGGCGCGCGCGGCCGGCACCGTCCACGTCGGCGGCAGCGAGGAGGACGTGTTCGCCGCGGCGACCCCGGTGACCGGACGCGGCGGCGCGCTCCCGGAGCGGCCCTTCCTCCTGCTGGGCCAGCAGACCATCGCCGACCCTACGCGTGCTCCTGTCGGCAAGCACACCGCATGGGCCTACACCCGCGGCCCGGCGGAGATCGACTGGGCGCCCGCGGCGCCCGCCCACGTCGAGCGCATGGAGACCCAGGTCGAGCGCTTCGCTCCGGGCTTTCGCGATCTCATCCTGGCCCGGCACGTCATGGGCCCCGCCGACCTGCGCGCCCGCAACGAGAACCTCGTCGACGGCGATGTCGGCGGTGGCAGCTACGCGGCCGATCAGCTGATCTTCCGTCCGCTGCCGGCGCTGATCCCCTACCGCACGCCGGTGCGCGGCCTGTACCTGGGCAGCGCGGCCACCTATCCCGGCGGCGGGGTACACGGGGTGTGCGGGCACGCGGCGGCCCGGGTGGCCCTGGCCGAGACGCGGCTGCGGCGGATCTGAAACCCCGTCAGACCGCGTGGACCTCGACGCCCGCGGCCACCGCAACGGGTTTCGGCCCAGACTCCAGGGGTACCCTCTGCGCACCGATCGTGTTAGCGCTCACAGCCGGGAGCGCCCGGAGCAGGGAGGGAGATTTATGTCTGACCGCGTTATGCGTCTCGCCATAGCGTTGACCGTGAGCTGCGCGCTGGCGTGCGCGGGGACGGTGGCGATGGCGGGCGCCAAGACCGTCCGCGCGACGCAGCACGGGACCGCCCACAAGGTGCGCGCGACGCACCACCGGACCGCCCACAAGCGCGCCCACCGCGTGGCCCATCACGACGGCCACGCCGCGGCGCCGTACACCACGGCGCTCAACGTCGCGCTCGCCGGCACCGCGACGGCGTCAACGCAGGCCGACGGGTCGCCGGCGTCCAACGCCATCGACGGCGACGCCACGACGCAGTGGTGCTCAACGGAGTGGACCGGCAACGTGACCGTCGACCTGGGCAGCGTGCGGACGCTCAACGGCTTCGGGCTCACGCTGGGTTCGGGCGCGACGACGGCGCTGGTCAACATCAGCGCCGGCACCGACCCCAGCGCGCTGTCGCCGGTCCCCGACCTCCAGCAGCAGACGCCGGAGGCCAACACCCCCGAGTACTGGCCGCTGCACGGCACGCTGCGCGCGCGCTACGTGAAGATCGACGTCACCGACAACGACGGGACGCCGCCCTGCATCGGGGAGTTCCGCACGTTCTCTTCGACGCCATCGAGCGCCATCCCCGACCGCGGCGCCGACCTCTCCTTCGAGCCCCAGGAGGAGGCCGCGGGCGCGCGGTTCACCGACGGCGGGGCGCCCGGATCGGCACTGTCGATCCTCAACCACCACGGGCTGAACTACGTCCGCCTGCGCCTGTGGGTGGACCCGCCGCCCGGCTACAGCAACCTGGCCTCGGACCTGAAGATGGCCCAGCGGATCAAGGCCGCCGGAGACAAGCTGTACCTGGACATCCACTACTCCGACTTCTGGGCCGACCCGCAGCACCAGGACATTCCGGCGGAGTGGCAGGGACAGGATCTGGCCCAGCTCACCGACACGGTGCAGAGCTACACCCGCTCGGTCATCCACGCCTTTGCGGCGCAGGGCACCCCGGTGGACATGGTCTCCATCGGCAACGAGATCCGCAACGGGATCCTGTGGCCGGTGGGCCAGGTGGACTGGACCAACGACACCGGCTGGAGCAACCTCGTGACCCTGCTGAAGGCCGGCGTGGCGGGCGCGCGCGAGGCCAACCCCTCAGGGCACAGGCTGCAGGTGATGCTGCACTTCGACGAGGGCGGCAACAACGCCGACAGCACGCGCTTCTTTGACCACATGGTCTCCGGCGGGGTGCCGTTCGACGTGATCGGCCTGTCGTACTACCCGTTCTTCCACGGGCATCTGAACCAGATGCGCGCCAACGTCGACGCGCTGGCGACCAGGTACGGCAAGCCGATCGTCATCGCCGAGTCCCAGTACGCGTGGACGCTGGCCGCCGGTGACAGCACCGGCAACTTCGTGTGGCAGACCAGTCAGCTCGAAACCGGCTACCCGGCCAACCCGGGCGGACAGGAGAGCTTCTACAACGACGCTGCTTTCGATCCTGGCCCAGGTCCCGCACCACCTGGCCCAGGGCCTCTTCTACTGGGAGCCCGAGTGGATCCCGGGGGTGGGGTGGGAGCCCGGGGCGGGGACGCCCAACGACAACCTCACGCTGTTCTCATTCACGGGCAAGGCGCTGCCGTCGGTGGGGCTGTTCCAGAGCCCGCTGGCCGTGTGCCGGCACGTTGACCCGTGGTTCACCGGAGCGTGCGCGATTTAAGCGCCGGAGCGTGCGAGATTTAGGCGCGATACACGCACAAATCGCGCACGCGGTTGCAGGGCGGGCCCGTCCTCCCGGCGGCAGGGGGCCCGTCCTCCCGGCGGCAGGGGGGCCCGTCCTACAGCGCGCGCATCCGGTTGTTGCGCGCGTTGTGCTCCACCTCGGCGAGGCCGAGCGCCTCGAGCACCGGCGGCACGTAGTTGCCAAAGCGGCCGCGCAGGCCTTTCTTGAGCCCGTACCACCCGCCCACCGGGTTCTCCGGCGAGCGTGCCCACGCCTCGACGCTGCCCTCGGGGGCGGGTTTCTGCTCGTCAGTGTTGCCCAGCGCCATCCAGTCGCCGTGGCGCGTCAGCATCTCGTGCAGGTCGGTGATCGCGCGCAGGTGGTAACCCAGCGTCGTCGTCCCCACCACGCACACGAGGGCGGGCAGGTCGGCTGCCTCGTCGCGGTAGACCCGGTATGTGGACTTGCCGGGCGGCGTGGTCAGGGTCCAGGGATGCTCGGGCGTGCCCGAGCCGGTCACGGCGGGTGCGTTCGCTCTCATCGTCGTTCCTCCGGCGGCAGGTAGTCGGTAACCTACATGTTACGGTAGCTTGTGGGTTACGAACTGACAAGATCTCGGTGGTATGAGCCCGCAGCGCGACACGTCGGAGAGCGCACGCAGCGCCTCTGAGGCCCTCGACGCCCTGGGTGATCCCAACCGGCGGGCGATCGTGCAGATCCTCAGCGGCGGCGCACGCAGCGTTCAGGAGATCGCCGACCAGCTGCCCATCAGCCGCCCCGCGGTCTCGCGCCACCTGCGCCTGCTCAAGGGCGCCGGCCTGGTGAACGACCGCCCCGACGGGACGCGCCACATCTACGAGCTGCGCGGCGAAGGGGTGGACGCGGTCCGCGCGTACTTCGCGGACGTCTGGGAGAACGCTGCGACCCGGTTTCGCCTCGTCGCGGAGAACACGGACCTGGCCGATGGGTGATGAGCCGCTCGTCGTCGAGTTCGAGGTCGGCGTCCCGCCCGCTCGGGCGTTCGAGGTCTGGACCCGGAGGTGCTCGACGTGGTGGCCGCCGGGCCACACGGTGAGCGGCGATCCCGCGGCGATCACGTTCGAGTCGCATGCGGGCGGACGGATCGTGGAGCGCGGGCGCGACGGCGCCGAGCACGATTGGGGTCGGGTGCTGGACTGGGAGCCGCCCACGCGGCTGCGCTACCTGTGGCACCTGTTCTTCGATCCCAGCGAGGCCACGGAGGTGGAGCTCACCTTCACGGCCGTGCCGGCCGGGACCGCGGTCCGCCTCGAGCAGCGGGGTTGGGATGCCCTGGGGGACACGGTCCCGCCCGCCCCGCCCGCCCTGCCGCGGCGCGAGCGCACCGCACAGGTGTGGAGTGAGCTCACCGAGTCCTACGCGCGCGCGTGCGCGCTTCGAGTCGATGGCGGCCGCCCGGCAGACGGCCGCCACCAGTCGGCGTGAGATCAGGCGGGCGGCGGGGTCTTCCCGACGTGCTTGACCGTGACCGTGCCCGTGCTCTCGGGATGGAGGCTGCCGGGGGCGTAGTCGTAGATGGCGTGCGTCTTGAAGTTCATGACGAACACGTCGAGCAGGGCGTGGGTCTTGGTATCCAGCCACGCCACGTAGAGCTCGTGATTGCCGATCTGCATCGCCACGTAGTCCTCGACGGGGAACTTGGCGCCGACGTTCGGGCCCGCGATGGGCACGCCGTGGACGGTCTTGGCCTTGTAGGTCTGCTCGAACGTGTTGCCGGTGTTGCGCCCGCGCGTGTACTTGGCGTCAAGCACGTAGCCCGCCATGCTGAAGCGCGGGACGTTCGGCGCGGCGGCAGCGCGGGCGGGGTGGGCGGCGGCGCTGCTCGCCGCGACGGCCGCGAACGACATGCTGATGAGCAGGGCGATACCAGCCGCCCGGACTCGGCCTGAGAACTGCATGAACCCCTCCTCTGGTGGTTGAGCGCGCAACCCTACTCGGGGTCCGTGGGCGCGCCAGGGTGAGTGCGCTCGCGGGCAAGAAGCAGTTCGCTGCCAGGCAAGTGGCCCCGACCGCCCGCGCCGCGCGCATATATTGCGCTCCCACTCGCGAAACGGAGGAGACGGTGAGCACAGCACGACCGCTGCGCCTGGCCGACAAGGTGGCGTTCATCACCGGGGGCGCGGGGAGCATCGGGCTCGCCACCGCCCGGGCCTTCGTGGACGAAGGCGCACGAGTCCTCATCGCCGACCTCGATCAGGGTGCGCTCGAGCGGGCGGCGGAGGAGCTGGGCGCCGACGTCGCGGCGTGGGCGCTGACCGACGTGACCGATCCCGGCCAGGTCGACGCCGCCGTTGCGCAGACGGTGGAGCGCTTCGGACGGCTGGACTGCGCGTTTGCCAACGCGGGCGTGTTCGGGGTGGTGGCGCCGGTGGCCGAGTATCCCGTGGACGTGTTCAACCGCGTGATGGCGGTCAACGTGACCGGTAGCTTCCTCGTCGCCCAGTCCGCCCTGCGGGTGATGGAGGAGGGCGGCAGCCTGATCATCAACTCGAGCGTGGTTGGCCTGACCTCCGATCGGGGGATCGCCGCCTATGCCACGTCCAAGCACGCCGTCGTCGGTTTGATGCGGACAGCCGCCAAGGAGATGGCGCCCAAGGGGATCCGGGTGAACTCGATCCACCCCGGGCCCACCGATAACACCTTCCAGCACACGATCGAGGTGGAGGCGATCGGCGCCTCTGAGGAGGAGTCGGCCAAGGTGTTCGAGCAGATGATCCCGCTGGCACGTCACGCCGACCCCGCGGAGATCGCACAGGCGGTGGTGTTCCTGGCCAGCGACGAGAGCCGGTTCATGACCGGCCACACCCTCGCGGTGGACGGCGGGCTGAGCATCTGAGCCCGCGGGCTCGCGGGTGTGCGCGCAGCCGTGCGGCGGTGGTCGTTCGCTACGGTCTGAAGGGATCATGAGCGGCCCCCAGGGACCCTGCGATCCACAGGTCGCATCCGACCATCCGATCGACCCGCATCTCCGTGTCGGCCACGTCCACCTGCGCACCGCCGACATCGACCGCGTCCGAGAGTTCTACGTCGGGATCATGGGTTTCGACGTCGTCTTCGAGGCCCGGGATGTGCCCGGCTGGGGCACCACCGGGGACATGCTGTTCCTCTCAGCGGGCGGCTATCACCACCATCTCGGCTTCAACACGTGGAAGTCGGCCGGCGGCCCGCCGCAGCCCGACGGGGTGACCGGGTTGCATCACGTTGCGCTCAACTTCTCCACCAAAGCCCGGCTGGCCGAGACGGTGCGGCGGCTGATGGATGCCGGGATCGAGCTGTGGCGGTGCACGGATCACGGCACGCATCTCGCCGTGTATCTCTCGGATCCAGACGGCAACGACCTCGAGCTGGCGTGGGACCGCCCCTTCGATCAGTGGCCGCGCTATGGGTCCGACGAAGCCCCGGCGATCGATGCGGCGCTGGACCTCGACGAGCTGCTGGCCGCGTCTCCCGTCGCATCCTGAAACGCTCCCGGATCGGCTGATTTGATCAGATCCCTGCGGTGGTGCGGGGATTCGTCGTACGTGCGTCCACCATGCGGTGGCGAGACGGTCGCAACGTCGCGCCCGGTCGAGAACGCCCTTACACAAACCCGACGGCGGGCGTCGTGCAGGTCGACCGCACGCTGCACCCCAGGGAAGGTCAGTGCCGATGTCGCAGGGTCCGCAACTTGTAGTGACGGAGGAGACGCAGCCGACGCCCCCGGCCTCGCGCCGGCGTGCCTCCGCGCGGCGGCGCGGGCGTCGACGCGACGTGGCCGCCACGGGGAGCGGGCGGGCTGGGCGGACACGAGTCAACCGGCGCGACGTTCCCGAGGGCGAGTACGTCGGGGGCTGGCTGTGCCCGACCAAGGTCGATCTGGTTCGGCTTGTCGACATGAGCCCGGCGGTGCGCCGCGCCCGCTTGTTCGCCGGGGCGTTCTGCGGCATCGGCGTCCTGGTGATGGTGCCCTGGATCGGCTGGTGGCCGCTGGCGGTATTCGGTCTGGCGCCGGTGCCGCTGCTGGGGCTGGACCGGCTTCTGCATCAGGCCGAGCGGCCTGAGCGCCTGATCGCCGGCTCGCTGTGCCTGCACGCGACCCTCATCCTGGTGGGCACCGGACTCAGCGGCGGCCTGCACAGCCCGCTGTTGCCGTGGGTGGCCATCCCGGTGCTGACCGCTGCCGCCCGCTTCCGCTTGCCGGTGTTCCTCGTGGGCGCGCTGCTGGCCACGGTCGGGCTCGCTGGTGGTGGCCGTTGTCGGGTCACCGCACGTCCTGGAGCACAATCCGACCTCGCTGATGGGGGTCATCGTGGTGCTGGGTGCGCTCGTCGTCGCCCAGCAGCCGGTGCTCAATGCCGAGCTACGCTGGCGCCGCGACGCCGTACTTGACCCGCTGACCGGGCTGCTCAACCGCCAGGGACTGCAGGGCCGCTTCCGCGAGGTGGCCGAGCAGGCGAGGCTCACCGATGCGCCGGTCTCGCTGGTGATGTGCGATCTCGACGGCTTCAAGGGTCTCAACGACGAGTACGGCCACGCCTGCGGGGACGCCGTGCTCAAGGACGTCGCCTACGTCCTGCGCAAGGAACTGCGGTCCTTCGAACTGCTCTACCGGGTTGGCGGCGAGGAGTTGCTGCTGGTACTTCCCGGCGCCGGTCTGCGCCCCGGGTGCGACGTGGCCGAGCACGTCCGCGCCACCATCGAGGGCAGCAAGCCGGCGGGTTTGCCGGTGACGGTCTCGGTCGGCGTGAGCAGCGCCCTGGGCGATGAGATCGAGTTCGGCCCGATGTTCGAGGCCGCCGATCGCGCTCTCTATGAGGCGAAGCGCAGCGGCCGCAACTGCGTGGCCTACGTGCCGACGCTCGGCAGCGACCGAGCGCTGCTGGCCGCCGAGGTGACGCCGCTCGGGGTGTGAGCCGGCTCAGCGGCTGCGATCACAGCGGTGCCTCAGCGGTCGTCCGGTCACGAGCGATCGTCGCCACGCCACCACACCGTCGAGCCGTCGGGCGCGTCCTCGCTGTGGGCGAGCCCGGCGGCCGACAGCTTGGCCAGCTCGTCGCGGAACGCGTGGTAGGGGATCAGGCCGACCCGCGTCAGGGCCGGATAGCCCACGCGGTCATAGAGATCAGACGTGGTCGCCGGCTCGCTCGTCAGCGCGTCAAGCAGCACCGAGGCTCGTGACACAACGGTTTGAGCCTAGCGCCGCCCGCCGCGCAGGCGCCGTTCAGAACGCCGCGATGTCGGCCGCATCGATCCCGAACGCCTCGGCAAACTCGTCGCACTGGCCCTTGGGGTCGCGCTCGGCGCTGCCGTAGAGCCAGATGCCCTGGTCCGACAGCTTGGTCTCGTGCTGGAGGAAGTACCTGGCGCCCGAGCTCAGCTCGATCGCGGCATAGCTCAGCATCTCGCGCTTGCCGTGCTGGCGCTGGGTGAAGGTGATCTCGAAGCGCTGCACGAACTCGGCCGGGGGCATCCGGATGAACGCGATCTCCTTGAACGCGCCGTCGAGCTCCTTCTCGTCTTTTTGCTGCCAGTCGCGCATTGCGTTCCTCGGGCCCCCGAGTACCCGGGTCGTGCCGTGCCGATGCATGGCATTCTGCTCGATAACCCTGACCCAATGTTCCCCGCCTTGACCTCAACGTGTCAATTTGGCACGCTGCGGCGGTCCTGGAGGGCCGATGCGACGCAGCGGGAACGACTGTGGAGAGGCTGCCTCGACGCGTGCTTATGGCTCACTCAGACCGCGTGTTCCGGCTGGAGGAGAGGTTCGAGCGCAACGGCGTCCTGCGCCTGATGCTGATCGGCGAGCTCGACGTCGCGGTCATCGATCACCTCTCGATCCGGCTGCGGGAGCTGCGCAAGGGCGGCTACTCCGTCCGCCTCGATCTCTCTGAACTGCAGTTCATCGACTCGAGCGGAATCCAGGAGATCATCCGCGAGGTGGACGGTGCGCGGCGCGACAAGTGGGCGCTGGAGGTCGATGGCCCGATGACCGAGCAGGTCGCCCGCACCGTCGACCTCGTCGGCGCACGCTCATTTTTCTGGCCCGATAGGGGTTAGCCATCGGCGTGCGCGGTTATCCGTTGGAATGTGCGGGTTCCGATCCTAGGAGAGCTGCGGTCGCTGGTGGAGGACCATGACGCAGAGCTGCGTCGGCTGGTGATCCAGGCGGTGCAGTCAGGTGCCCGCACGCAGGACATCGCTGAAGCGGTCGGCGTCAGCCGCTCGACGCTGTGGCGCCATTACCGCGCGGAGTTGCTGCGGGCCGAGGTCGACTGACGCCGCGCGCTACAGGCCGCCGGCGACGCGGATCACGGCCCCCGTGGTGTAGGCGGCGGCGGGGCTGAGCAGCCACAGAATTGCCGGCGTGATCTCGTCGACATGTGCGGCCCGCCCGAGCGGGATGCGCTCGGCGGCGCTGCGGGCGCGGTCGGGCCGGCCGGCGGCGGCGTGGATCTCGGTGTCAACAAGTCCGGGAGCGACGGCGTTCACCCGGACGCCCTCTGCGGCCAACTCCTTGGCCAGCCCCACGGTCAGCGCGTCGACTCCGGCCTTGGCCGCGGCGTAGTGGACGTACTCGTGCGGGGATCCGAGCGTGGCCGCGGCCGAGGACACGTGCACGATCGTCCCGCCGGCGCCGCCGCGTGCCGTTGACATCACCTGGGCGGCGCGGCGCGAGCACAGGACGGCGCCCACCAGGTTGACGTCGATCACGCGCCGGATGACCTCCACCGGCGTGTCGGCGAGATCGCCGATGTGCGCGGTGAGCCCGGCGTTGGCGACGAGACCGGCCACCGGCCCCAGCTGTGCCGCCGCCGTGAACAGCCGCTCGACGTCCTGCGGGCGGCTGACGTCGGCCTGTACGGCCACGCAGCTCGCTCCCGCGGCGGTCGCGTCCGCCACCACGCCTTCGGCCGCCGCACCGTCTGAGTGGTAGGCGAGCGCGACGTCGTAGCCCTCGGCGGCCAGCGCGCGCACCGTTGCTGCGCCGATGCCGCGGCTGCCGCCGGTGACGACGATCGCCGGTCTTGCACTCACCATCAGGCCATGCTGCCAGAGTGATCACCAGGCACCGGAACCGCCGGCGAAGCGCCTCATCTCGGGGGATGGCGGATTGTCGAAAGATCGAACCGGGTATCCGTCGCCGGACCGCAGTGATGAAGGTGAACCGATGAACGCTTTCCCCGATGACGTCGGCGCCGAGATCGAGGCTTACGCCGCGTACCTCAACGCGCCCCGCGGGATCCTCGACAGCGACGAGCAGATACTTTTCGACCAGGACCTGCTGAAGGCGCGCGCGGCCATGGAGCGGGCGTGGCTCGAGGCCAAGCCCGTCCGCGAGCGCCAGTAGCTCGCGCCGGCGAGCGCGAGCAGCCGGTCAGGCGACGAGCGCGGGCCGGCGGTAGTCGGCGATGTCGTTGAGCCGCGGGCCGGCGGCCTCCAGCTCGCCCGGCATGCCGAGGTAGAAGCCCTGGCCGTAGCCGCAGCCGAGCTGGCGCAGCGCGCCGAGCTGGCGAGTGTGCTCGATGCCCTCCGCGACGACGCCCAGATTCAGGTCCGCCGGCGAGCTCCAGGATCATCCGCACGAACGGCCGGTCCAGCCCGCCCTCGTCGACCGCGTCGACGAACGGCTTGCCGATCTTCAGCCAGTCGATGGGCAGCGAGCGCAGGTGGCTCAGCGACGAGTAGCCGGTGCCGAAGTCGTCCAGGGCCAGCTGCACGCCCAGCGTCCGCAGCTGGTTCAGGATGGCGATGCTCTTCTCCGGGTCGCGCAGGACGACGCCCTCGGTGATCTCCAGCACGAGCCGGTCGGGCGTAGGCCGGTGCGGTCCAGCACGCCGGCGACACCGGCGAGGAAGTGGGGGTCGTGCAGCTCGACCGGCGAGAGGTTGACGTGGATGGCCGGCGCCGAGGCGCCGCTCTGGGCGGGCCAGCGCTGGGCCTCGCGGCAGGAGCGCTCGCAGGATCGAGCGTCCCAGCGGAACGATCACGCCCATCTCCTCGGCCACGGGGATGAACGACCCGGGGTTCACGCAGCCGCGCGGGCCGTCCAGCCAGCGGACCAAGGCCTCGCACGCGGTGACACGCCCGGTCTCGAGCTCGACGATCGGCTGGTAGTGCACGTCGAAGGACTCCTCGCGCACCGCCTCGCGCAGTCGCTGCTTGAGCCCGTGGCGCTTGATCACCGGGACCTCCATCCCGGATTCGAACAGCTCCCAGCCTCGCTTGGAGGCCTGCTTGGCGCGGTACATGGCCACGTCGGCGTTGCGGATGAGCTCCTCGGGGGTGACCGGCTCGCCGCTGCCCGCCGCGCCCGTGGCGATGCCGGCGCTGGCGCGGACCGTGAGGTTCTGTCCGCCGATGGCGAAGCGTTCGGCCAGCCGCCGGTTGATGCGCTCGGCGATCTGGATGGCCTCGTCTTGTGAGGCGGTGCGCTCGAGCATGATCGCGAACTCGTCGCCGCCCAGCCGGGCCAGCGTGTCCGAGGGCCTGACGCAGTCGCGCAGCCGGCCGCTGATGGCGACGAGCAGTTCGTCGCCTGCCGCATGGCCCAGGGTGTCGTTGATCGTCTTGAAGTCGTTGATGTCGATGAAGATCACCGACACGCTTTCGGGGTCACGCTCGAGCGCCTTGGACACCCGCTCAGCGAACAGCAGACGGTTGGCCAGGTCGGTCAGGGGGTCGTGGGAGGCCTGGTGCTCCAGTTCCGATTGGAGCTCCTTCATCCGCCACACGGTGTGCCCAAGGCGGTCATTCTCGAGTGCGACGCTGGTGTTGTTGGCCAGCGTCTCGAACAACTTGACGTCGTCGGCGGAGAACCGATCGACGCGACCGGACGGGTTGCCGATCATCACTGCGCCCATGCAGTTGCGTTCCCCCGAGAGCACGGCGAACATGCCGCGGCGCAGCTCGCGCTCGGCCAGGTAGTCCGCCAGCGGCCCGTCGGCGATCTCAGTGGTGGCGCAGGCGCCGGGGCCGTGGCCGCCGATGAGCTCGCGCAGCTCGGTGACGATCGAGGGCTCCAGGCCCTCCAGCACGCTTCCGGTGCCGTTGGCGCGGACCGTCGTGCGCAGCGCGTCATTGCCGTCGGGGGAGAAGAAGATGATCTCGGCGACCTCGGCGCGGAAGGCGTCGAGCGCCTGAGCGAGCAGGCCTTCGAGGGCGGTGCCGATCTCCGGCGTGCGCGACAGCGCTCGGGCAGCCTCGTAGAGGAACTCCAGGCGGCCGTGGCGCTGGCGCTCGGCGACATAGGCCTGGAACGTGAGGTACATGCCGATGATCGGGACGGCCATGAGGATCGCGGCCCGCCAGTCGTTGTCGACGATGGTGGCGGCGCACAGGCCGATGCTGGTGTTCACCGCGGCGACGGCGAGGTCGGTACGCAGCGACTCGGCGACCTGGGCGACGCTGAGGCGGGAGTCAGACAGCGAGACGGCGGTGGAGATGAGCAGCACCGCCGCGATCGAGGCGGCGGCGGTGGCCAGGGCCGCGCCGGCCCATACGGTCGGGTCGATCTGAGTCGCCGAGCCGGCGACGGCATGGAAGACGATCACCGCGATGCAGTTGCCCAGCAGGAACTGCCCGAAGTTGAAGGCCAGGCGGATGGGGGGCAGACGGCGGTGCACGGCGAGGACGAGCAGCCGCCCGATCGCGCCGGCCAGGATGACGTCGTGGCCGGAGGCGAAGATCAGGCCCAGCACCAGCGGGATCTCCCCCAAGGACATGGAGTGAGCGCTGCGGCGGAAGTGGACGTGGACGACGAAGCGCTCCGCGGCGGCGAAGGCGACGAGCAGGATCCAGATGGAGACCTGCATCGACGGGACCACGGGCTGCGTGCTGACCGCGCCGGAGCCCAGCAGGGCGACCCCGGCGGCCACGAGGCCGGCGCTCAGCAGCCAGATGGCGACCTCACCGCGCGACATCCGTGTCGCGCGCGTGAGGTGAGGGAGCCTGGGGCGCATCCGAGAGATGGGAGAGAACGCAGAGCGCACTCGGGAGAAGGACTTGGTGGGGCTCATCGCGCTCATGATCAGCCCCAGATCGTCGTCCAGCCGACGGTGCTCCAGCTGGCGGCGGTCGGGTCCACGCCGCCCCCGGAACCGCTGCCGCTGTCACCGCCGTCGCCACCGTTGCCGTCGTCGGCGCCAGTGCCGGCAGAGCAGCCCACGCAGCTCCAGCTCGCGGCGCTCCAGCTGGCGGCCAACGGGTCGGCGGCCGTGCTCCAGCTGCCGGCGCTCCAGCTGGCGGCGTTGTAGTCGATGCTTCCGGTGTCGGGGTCGATCAGAGTGTTGGGGGTCAGCCCCTGGTCGGAGGTGAGCTGGTCGCCGCGCGCCCAACTGGCATCCCACGCGTTGACCTCGGCTGCTCCGTCGGGCAGCTGCGTGGCGGTGTTGACCAGCGCGCCCTTGACCATGTCCGGGGTCCAGTCGGGGTGAGCGGCGATGAGGTCGGCCGCCACCCCGGCGACGATCGGGGCGGCCAGCGACGTCCCGCTGACCTGGAAGTAGGAGCCGTCGATCACGCAGGTCGGGCAGAGGCTGGCGAAGTCCGAGTTGGGCGCCAGCGTGGAGATGATGTGCGCGCCAGGCGCGACCACGTCGGGCTTGGCGACGCCGTCCTGGGTGGTGCCCTGGCTGGACCAGTCGGCGACGACGTCGTCGGAGTTGTCCGCGGTGGCCTGGTCGTCGACGGCGCCGACCGTGATGACGTAGGGGTCGTTGCCGGGGGCGTAGGACACGGCGTCTGCGGCGGTACCCATGTTGCCTGCGGCGGCCACCACGGTGATGCCGTCAAACCATGCCTGCTCGGCCGCGGCGTCCAGCGGATCGGTCGTGTAGGACTCGGCGTCCGTGGAGCGGAACGACATGTTGATGACGCGGATGTTGTAGTCGTCCTTGTGGTCGACGGCGAACTGCAGGCCGTAGAGCGCATCCAGCGTCGTGGCCTGGCCGTCGTCGTTGGCGACCTTGATGGAGATGAGGTTGGCGTTGGGGGCGCTGCCCGAGTAGTCGTTGCTCAGCGGGTCGTTCCAGCCGCGGACGTGTCCGTTGCCGGCCACCAGGCCTGCCACCGCGGTGCCGTGGCCATAGGTGTCAGCGGCGGTGGACGCGTTGGGGTCGACGACCGCCGACGCGATCACGCGCGAGCTCGAGTTCCAGCGTGAGGTGCGGAAGTCCGGGATGTCGCCGGTGATGCCGGTGTCGATCACCGCCACGCCGACGCCGCGCCCGGTGCTGCGTCGCCACAGCCCCGTGGCGTGCACGGACTGGTCATAGGTCGTGGAGAGCTGCCACGGCGCGGGCGTCCCGGCCCACGAGGTCTGACGCAGCACGGCGTTGAGCGACACCGCGTGGACGCGCGGGCTGGTCGCCAGGGTGCGAGCGTCGGCGGCGGTGAGGGTCGCCGAGAGTCCGTTGATGATCTGCAGGCCCGGGCCGGGGCGCCCGCCCACCGAGCGCACAAGGGTGCGGCCCGCGGCCAGGTCAACCCCGTGCCGGAGCTGGATGATGGCCACGACGCGACGGTTGGGGCTGGTCGCCGCCAGGCGCGCGAGCGAAGGAGAGAGGGCCGCCGGGGCAGCTGGCACCACCGCCCGCACCGGCGGCGGGGGCGAAGCCGCCGGTGCGCACAGCGGTGGGGTGCAAGCGCGGAGCGACTCCGAAGAAGAGGAGCCACACGAGGCCGACCATCGCGACGAGGGCGACGACAGACACACGGATATGAGCAGGCAGGCGCAGTCGCCCATGGATGATCGAGGCCATCATGGTTCCCCTCGGTTGCGCTCTCCGGATGGAGAGAAGGTGACTTACATCGCCGGCAACCGAGCTATCTCGACCATCGATGGGCGAGACCTCTGGCTTTGCGTCCCTGCCTTACGACAGGTTTGCCATTGGACCGATGACGGGGTCGTCGGCGCAGGCCTTCAGAAGCTTTAGGCCCTGACGGCAAAATCCGTAGTAACTACTGAGGAGCTTTGGCAGGTTTGCATAGGAACTGCCAGCAAACTGGAGGGTTCTGGCCGCGCTGACGACCTGGACGGTTGGCGGACCCGGGTAAGGCTGTGGCCGCTTCAGGTAAGGCCTGGGACCGATGAGCGCGCTGCGAATTGCCGATGTGTCCGGTCGCCGCTTAGTCCATCGTCCTGGACAGCGAATGGCCCATCGATACGAGAACAGGGGAACCACCATGGCACGCACGCTCACCACCCTCACGCAGCGCCTCCGCCGCAGCCTGGCCGAGATGGACTACGCCTCGCGGCGGCTCTTCGAGATCAGGACGGGCGTGCCCGCTCGCGATGTCGAGAGCGCTCGCGACAAGGCGCTGATCGCCCAGCTTGAGGCCCACTTCCGTCTGTAACGACGAGATGGGCTCCGGGTCCGTCGAGATGCGCGACTACCCGCGCGCCACCACGGGCCCGGGGCAGTCCGCTTCAGCCGCATCACGCCACTGGCGGTGCTGGGCCGGCTGTGGGCCCGGCGCGGTGACCCCGACGTGTGGGGGCCGCTGGACGAAGCACAGGCGCTGGCCGCCGGCACCGGCGAGATCCAGCGGCTACTGCCGGTCGCGGTGGCGCGCGCACGAGGCGCGCTGGCTGGCCGGCGCGCCGGGCGCGGTGGCGGGCGAAACCGACGGGGTCCACGAACTGGCGGCGGCCCGGGACAATCCCTGGGGACTCGGTGAGCTCCTCGTCTGGCGCCGGCGCGCCGGGATCACCGACACGCGTGTGTCGCGAGAGCTCGCCGAACCGTGGCGGCTGGAGCTGGCCGGCGACGGCGCCGCGGCGTCGCGGGCGTGGACCTGGATGGGCTGGCTCCTACGACGCCGCGCTGGCCGCGCTGTCCGCGCGGTCCCCGCGGTCCGCGCGGTCCCCGCGGTCCGCGCCGTCCGCGCCGGCGGCGACGAGACGCTGCTTCGCAACGCCCAGATCGCCGAACGCCTGGTGGTCTCCCGCAAGACGGTCGACCACCACGTCTCGTCGATCCTGGGCAAGCTGGGGGTGCGGACGCGGACCGAGGCTGCGGCCGAGGCGGTGCGGCTCGGGATCGTGTCGGGGTGATCGGTGGGCGTGGGCGGCTGGTCAAAGTGCACACGCGGTGGGAATGCCGTGGGCGTGGGGCGTATAGGACCAGCATGGTGGGCAGAAGTGCACACACACCGGTCCCGCCGGAGGGGTGTGTGCAGATTGGCCGGTGGAATTTCTGGAGTGTGAGAACGCGCGCGCCGCGGTCGGCGTTCGCCCGTGCCCCGATCGAACGACGCGTGGACTGGGGTCAGCCCAGGGCGTCGAGCGCCTGGGCCAGGTCGGCCCACAGGTCCTCGACATCCTCCAGCCCCACGCTGAGCCGCAGCAGCCCGGAGGGGATGCGGTCACCCTCCCATCGCGCGCGGGCCTCGAGCGTCGAGGCGACGCCGCCGAGGCTCGTGGCGTTCTCGATCAGCTGCAGGCCACATTCGACCGCCAGAGCCTGCTCGGCGTCGGCGACGTCGAAGGACAGCAGGGGACCGAAGGAGCTCACGTAACGAGCGGCCACGGGGTCGTCGAGGCCCGGATAGCGGACCGTCAGCACCGCCGGGTGATCGCGCAAGCGGCGCGCGAGCTCCAGCGCGGTGGCCGAGCTGCGCTGCACGCGGACCCCCAGCGTCTTGAGCCCGCGCAGCAGCAGCCACGCCGGGTCGGGGGCGGCCACGATCCCGGTCGCGCCCCGGAATGCGGCCAGGCGCTCGCGGTCCTCGGCGCGGGCGCAGGTGACGACGCCGAGCAGCGCGTCGTGGTGGCCGGCCAGGATCTTGGAGGCACTGTGCATCACGAAGTCGGCGCCGTGCTCGAGCGGGCGAAGCAGCAGCGGGCTGAGCACCGTGTTGTCGACCGCGACCTTGGCGCCGGCGTCGTGGGCGACGGCGATCGCGGCGTCGAGGTCGGGGAACGTCATCACCGGGTTGGCGCAGGGCTCCAGCCAGACCAGGTCGGCGGGTGGGGGCGGGCTGGTCTGGTCAAAGCCCACCACATCCACGCCCCAGCGGCGCAGCTCGCCGTTGAGCATCCCGAAGGTCCCGTAGTAGCCCCCGTCGGCCACGGCGATCCGCGCCCCCGGCTGCAGCATCGACAGCGCGAGCGCGGTGATCGCGGCCATGCCCGAGGGGAACAGCAGGGCCGCGGCCGCCCTCCAGCTCACCGATCAGCCGCTCGGCCTGCAGCCCCACCGGATGGGCGTAGCGCTGGTAGAAGACGGGGCCCGGCTGGCCGTCCTCGAAGGGGTGGATGGTGGCGCGCTCCACCGCCGGCAGCCGCGCGTGGGCCAGCTGCGTCTCGCGCTCCATCGGCCGCAGCTTAGCCGGGCTTGGTCGGGCAGCGTGGGCCTTGATCCCCACGCAACGGTCGTGTACCGTCGCGCATCGCCGAGCTCACGAGGAGAGGGGTTCACAATGGCCGTGACGACCGGGGAGGCCTCGGACGAGGCGCTGGACGCCAGCATCTAACCGCCGCGGACCACCACGTACCGTATGTCTGTGGACGACACCGAGAGGATCCGCTTCGGCGCCCGGCTGCGCCACGCCCGCGAGGCGAGCCGCATGTCGCTGGGAGAGGTGGCGGCGCGCAGCGGCGTGACCAAGAGCTTTCTCTCTCGCGTGGAGCGCGACATCACCAGTCCGTCGGTGGCGAGCCTGGTGGGGATCTGCCACGCCCTCGGCCTGTCGCCCGCCGAGCTCTTTCAGACGCCCCAGACGACCCTGGTGCGCCGCTCGGACCGGCCGCGTGTGGCCGACCTGCCCAAGGCGGCCGAGGTGGTCGACACGCTGATCACCCCGGCCGACGAGCGCCATGTCACCGTGCTGGAGACGGCGGCGTCGGCGGGCGGCTCGGGCGGGTCGGCGCTCTACACGCTGCCCAGCGAGTGCGAGGTCTGCTTCGTGCTCTCGGGCTCCATCGAGGTCCAGGTGGAGGACGAGACGTTCACGCTGGCGCAGGGCGATGCCCTCACCTTCGGGGCTGCCGTCCCACACAGCTGGCGCGTCCTGGGCGACGGCGCGCGCATCCTGTGGATTCTGGCCCCGGCCCTGCCCGACCCGCAGAGGGGTGTGCGATGACGGTCTCCCGGAGCGGGCGGGTTCATTTTCAGCCGCCGGATGCCAGCCAAGCGCCCCGCTACACCGGACCGCGCACGTTCGCACGGCTGCCGCACGTGGAGGTCCCGCACGACGACGTCGATGCAGCGGTGATCGGCGTGCCCTTCGACACCGCCACCAGCTTTCGCACCGGGACGCGGTTCGGGCCCGAGGCGATCCGCTCGGCGTCGGCACTGCTGCGGCCCTATCACCCGCCGCTCGACATCGACGTGTTCGCGACGCTCAGTGTCGTCGACGGCGGCGATCTGGAGATCACGCCCGGCAACGCACAGCGCACCGCCGAGCCAGATCGCCGAGGGTCTGGAGCCCGTCCTGCGTGCCGGCATCGTCCCCGTGATCCTCGGCGGCGATCACTCGATCGTCCTCGGCGAACTGCGCGCCCACGCCGCGGTGCACGGGCCGGTGGGCCTCGTCCTGCTCGACGCACACGCCGACACGTGGGATCAGTACTACGGAGAGCGCTATTTCCACGGCACACCGTTTCGGCGGGCCGTCGAAGAGGGGCTGCTGGACCCGTCGCGCTCGCTGTTGGCCGGCATGCGCGGTCCGCTCTACGGGCCAGCCGATGTCGACCAGCCGCGCGACATGGGCTTCGAGGTCATCGACGGCGACGAACTGGCCACCCTCACGCCGGCCCAGTACGGCGAGCGGGTGCGGGCGCGCATCGGGGACGGCCCGGTGTACCTGTCCTTCGACATCGACGTGCTGGACCCGGCCTTCGCGCCCGGGACGGGGACGCCGGAGGTGGCGGGGCTGTATCCGCGCGAGGCGCTGGGCTTCCTACGCGCGCTGGCCGGGATCTCGTTCACGGGGTTTGATCTGGTAGAGGTCTCTCCGCCCTATGACGCTCCCGGACAGACCACGGCGCTCCTCGGCGCGGCCGTCGCGTTCGAAATGCTCGCGCTGCACGCCGTCACGCGCCGCTGACGCCTCCCGGCCGCGACGATGATCGACGCGCATTTCGCGATCCTCGGCGCCCTCATCGTCGTCACCGGCAACGCCGCGTATGCGGTCGACACCGTGCGTGGCAAAACCCAGCCCAACCGCGTGACCTGGATGCTGTGGGCGCTTGCCCCGATGATCGCGTTCGCTGCCGAGGTCGCCCAGGGGGTCGGCCTCAACGCGGTGCTGACGCTCGCCGTGGGCGTCGGTCCGCTGCTGGTCGTGGCCGCTTCGTTCCTGGACCCGAAGGCGTATGCGCGTGTCACCCCGTTCGACGCGGGGTGCGGCGTGTTGTCGCTGATCGCTCTCGTCGCCTGGGCGGCGACGGGTCGCGGCAACCTCGCCATCCTGCTCAGCGTCTTGGCCGACTTCCTCGGCCGCGATCCCGACGATCCGCAAGGCCTACCGGTATCCACACACCGAGCACGCGGCTGCCTTCCTGTCGGGGCGTAGCGGGTGCGGCGATCACGTTGCTGACCATCCCGGCCGAGGACTGGGGATTCGCCACCGTCGCCTTCCCGGCCTACATCCTGCTCGACTCAGGCCTGATCGCCTGCCTGATCCTGCTGCCCCGCGCAGCGCGGCCCGCGGTCAGCGGCGATTGACGCCAACCTCACGCCGCGGGCCCTGCCACCGTTGAACTGAGATGTCGCGGCACTCCATCCGTCTGCCCGCACGCTTGCCGTTTGACGGTGCGTGGCCGCTTTCGTTTCTGCGCCGCCGGGTGGTGCCAGGCATCGAGGAGCTGATCACCGGCGGTTACCGGCGCAGCCTGGCTCTGCCGCATGGCGCCGGGCGTTATCGATCTCGTCCCGCGGGACGGCCACGTCGACGCGACGTTCGTGCTCGAGGACGACCGCGACCTCGACGCGGCGGTCGCGGCGTGCCGGCGCCTGCTCGACCTTGACCGCGATCCGGCCCCGATCGCCGCGCATCTGGGCGTCGACCCGGTCATCGGTGAGCTCGCGCGCGCCGTGCCGGGGCGGCGCGTGCCGGGTCATCCCGACGGCTGCGAGCTGGCGGTCCGCGCCGTGCTGGGCCAGCAGGTGACCGTGGCGGCTGGGACCAAGCTCGTCGCCCGTGTCGTCGATGACCTGGGCACGCCGTTGCCCCACCCCGTCGGCCGGGTGACCCATCTGTTCCCGGTCGCCGCGGCGATCGCGCGGCTCGAACCCGATGCGCTGCCCATGCCACGCAGCCGGGGACGCACGCTGGTGGGGATGGCCGCCGAACTGGCGGCGGGGCGCCTGGTGCTCGACGACTCCGTCGACCGCGTGCAGGCGTACGCCGCGCTGCTCGCTCTGCCGGGGATCGGGCCCTGGACGGCCGGCTACATCGCCATGCGGGCTCTCCACGACCCCGACGCCTTCATCCCCGGCGACGCCGGGCTGCGCCACGGACTGGTGCGCCTGGGATGCGATCCGAGCCCCCGCGAGGCCGAACGCGTGTCCGAGCCGTGGCGGCCGTACCGCGCCTACGCCATCCAGCACCTGTGGGCCGCTGGCATGACCACGTTCTTCACGCGCATGCCCAGTCCCGCCGGCGACCTGCTGCTCGCCGGGGATGGGGGCGAGCTGACGGCGCTCTGGATCGACGGGCAGCGCTGGGCCCCGGCGATCGGCGACGACTGGCGACCGGCCGCGGAGCCCTTCGCCGAGGCGACGCGCCAGTTGCGGGAGTACTTCGTGGGCGGGCGCACTGCGTTTGACCTGCCGCTGCGGCTGAACGGCACGCCGTTTCAGACCGAGGTGTGGCAGGCGCTGATGCGCATCCCGTTCGGGCAGACGCGGACCTACGGTGCCATTGCGGCGGAGCTGGGGCGCCCGCAGGCCGCCCGGGCGGTCGGTGCCGCCAACGGCCAGAACCCGTTCTGCATCGTCGTCCCCTGCCACCGGCTTGATCGGCGCGGACGGCCGGCTGGTGGACTACGCGGCGGGTCTGGAGGTCAAGCGGGGCCTGCTCGCCCACGAGGCGCGGGTCACAGACGCTGCACTCACACCCGGGCAGCGGCGGCCCTGCGTGAGATAACAGCCCCATAACGGGCCTACACGGTCGTTATCGTGGCTCCATGGCAGTCGACCCGGGGGTGGATGAGCGCCTGCTCGAACGCGAGGATGACCTGGCAGCGCTCGAACGCTCGCTCGGGGCCGTGCGGCGGTCGGCGACCGGCCAGGCGGTGTTCGTCGCCGGCGAGGCTGGAGTGGGCAAGACGGCGCTGGTCCGGCACTTCTGCGACGGGCTGGGGGGCACGACCGTGCTCTGGGGTGGGTGCGATCCGCTCGCGACACCACCCCCGCTGGGCCCCTTCGTTGAGGTCACCGGCGCGCTGGGCGGGGCGGCGGCCGAGGTCGTGACGACGGGGCGCCCGTCCCTACGAGGTCGCGCGGGCGCTGCTTGAGGACCTGGCGCCACAGCCTGGCGCGGTCATGGTGCTGGAGGACCTGCATTGGGCCGACGATGGGACCGTCGACGCGCTTGCCTACCTGGCGCGCCGGGTGCAGCAGGTCCCCGCGCTGGTCATCGCCACCTACCGCGACGACGAGCTCGAACCCGCACATCCCCTGCGCGCGATGCTGGGCCGGCTGGCGACGGCGCCCGGGGTCGACCGCCTGCACCTCGCCCCGCTGTCACGCGATGGGGTCGACGCGCTGGCGCACCGGGCGGGCCGGGACGGCGCCGCGGTGTTCGCGGCCACTCAGGGCAACCCGTTCTTCGTCACCGAGATGCTGGCTGCGCCCGCCGGCGAGGTCCCGCCCAGCCTGCGCGATGCCGTCCTGGCCCGCGCCTCCCCTCTGGATGCGCAGGCCCGCAGCCTGCTCGACTTGGTGGCGGCGATCCCGCCCCAGGCCGAGTTGCGGCTGCTCGAACAGGCTTCGGAGCATGGACTGGACGGCCTGGAGCGGTGCCTGGAGGCGGGCATGCTCGAGGCCCGCGGGCCCGCGGTTGCGTTCCGTCACGAGCTGGCCCGTCTGGTCATCGAGCAGGAGCTCGGGCCCGGGCAGGCGGTGACGATGCACCGCCGCATCCTGAGTGCGCTCGAGGTGGCGGGCGGCGAGCCCTCGCACCTGGTCCACCATGCCGAAGCCGCCGGGGACGACGCCGCGCTGCTGCGCCACGCCGTCACAGCCGGCGCGCGCTCCGCGGCGCTCGGGGCCCACACCGAGGCGGCCGAGCACTACGAGCGGGCGATCGCGGTGGCGGCGCGCGCCCGGCCGCCGAGCGCTCCGAGCTGCATGGCCAGCTCGGCGCAGGAGCACTACCTGATCAACCGGCCCACGCGACGCGGTGGAGCGGCAGCTCGCCGCGCTGGAGCTGATCCGCACCGCCGGGGATCCGCTGCGTGAGGGCGACGTGCTGCGGTCGCTGTCGCGCTACCACTGGTTCACCGGGGACGGGAAGGAGGCAGCGGCCACCGCGGCCGAGGCCGTGGCGCTGCTGGAGCGGCTCGAGCCGTCCCCCGAGCTGGCCCGGGCCTACAGCAACCTGTCCCAGCTGCGGATGCTCGCCTTCGACAGCAAGGAGGCGATTGCCTGGGGCGAGCGCGCGCTGGAGCTCGCCGAGCACTTTGGGGTCGAAGAGACCGCCGTCCATGCGCTGACCAACATCGGCGCCGCTCAGCGGTACCCGGAGGGCGAGCAGAACCGGCTCGCCACGCTCGAGGAGAGCCTTGCGCCGGGCCAAGGCCGCGGGACTCGATGACGACGTCGGCCGCGCGTACGCCAACCTGACCGCGACGGGCGTCACCCAGCGGCAGTCCGACGTGGCCGAGGGGTATCTCGACCGAGGGGATCGCGTGGTGCGACGAGCACGACATCCCTGGCTACACCCTGTACCTCCTTGCCTGGCGCGCCCAGCTGGAGGTGGACCTCGGCCACTGGAGCGACGCCTCGGGCCTGGTCGTCGAGGTTCTGGCCGACCCGGGGGCGTCCGTCCCGCAGCAGATCGTCGCGCGGGTCGCGGGCGGGCTGTTGGCGATCCGCACCGGGGACGAGGAGCGCGGCCGCCAGCTGCTCGACGAGGCTCTGGCCCAGGCCCTGCCCACGGGCGAGCTACAGCGCCTGGCGCCGGTGGCGGCGGCCCGCGCCGAGGCGGCGTGGCTGCGGCGCGACCTGGCTGCGATCGACGGGGAGACCGCCGCTGCCGCCGAGCTGGCCGCGCTGCGCGAGCAGCCGTGGGAGCTGGGCGAGCTCGCGGTGTGGCGGGCGCGCGCCGGGCTGGGCTTCCCGGCCGGCGAGACCGCGCCGCCGTTCGCCGCCGAGCTGGCGGGCGACCCGGCCGGCGCAGCGCTGCTCTGGGACGAGCTGGGCTGCACCTTCCAGGCGGCGCTGGCGCGCATACAGGCCGGCGACGAGGCGCGGTTGCGCGACGCGCTGGGAGAGCTGCAACGGCTCGGCGCGCTGCCGGTGGCACGGCTGGTCGCGCGGCGCCTGCGCGAACTCGGCGCGCGCGATATCCCGCGCGGCCCGCTTCCGGCGACGCACGGCGAATGCGGCCGCGTTGACCCGACGCGAGCTCGAGGTGCTGGCGCTGCTGGCCCAGGGGCTGCGCAACGTGGCAGATCGCCGAGCGGCTGGTGCTGTCCCCGCGCACGGTGGACCACCACGTCTCCTCGATCCTGGGCAAGCTGGGGGCGCGGACGCGGGGCGAGGCGGCGGCCGAGGCGCGCCGGCTCGGCCTGATCGACTGAGGTGCGCGCATCGCGGGCGAAGATCGGTAGCGCTCGGGCGAAATATGGGCAGGGCTGCCCATGTCGGAGGTCGCGCCCGTCGGCCACCCTTGACGAGATACCCAAGAACGTCTCATCAGGAGGGACCACTGTGAGCACAATCGAGCAACCGTGGCGCCGTCGACATCGACAAGCTGCACGAGTTCGTCTTCCGCGCCGTCGAGGAGGTCGGCGCGACACTGAACACGGCGCTGGTGGTGATGGGGGACCGGCTCGGCCTCTACCGGGCGCTCGCCGGCGCCGGCAGCCTGACGCTCGGCGGAGCTGGCGCAGCGCACCGGGACGGCCGAGCGCTACGTCCGCGAGTGGGCCAACGCCCAGGCGGCCGGCGGCTTCATGCGCCTATGACGCCGAGAGCGGCACCTACTCGCTGCCGCCGGAGCAGACGGTGGCGCTGACCGACCCCGACAGCCCCGCCTACCTGCCGGGCTTCTTCCAGATCGCGCTGGGCTCCGTGACGGACTCGCCGCGGATCGTCGAGAGGCGCCCGCAGCGGTGACGGGCGTCGGCTGGCACGAGCACGTCCACGACGTCCACGAGGGCTGCGAGCGCTTCTTCCGCCCCGGCTACAACGCCAATCTGGTCGGCGAGTGGCTGCCGGCACTCGAGGGCGTCGTCGCCAAGCTCACCAGGGGCGCGAAGGTCGCCGACATCGGCTGCGGTCACGGCTCGTCCACCATCCTCATGGCCCAGGCGTTCCCGAACTCCACGTTTGTCGGGCTTCGACTATCACGAGGGCTCGATCGAGACCGCCCGGGCGCGCGCCCAGGAGGCCGGGGTCGCTGATCGCGTCCGCTTCCAGGTGGCGCCGGCGGCGTCGTATGACGGGCGGCGACTACGACCTGGCGACGATGTTCGACTGCCTGCACGACATGGGCGACCCGGTCGGCGCCGCCCGCCACGTCCTCTCAACGCTGAAGAGCGACGGCACGTGGATGATCGTGGAGCCCAACGCCGGCGACCACGTCCAGGACAACCTCAACCCGGTCGGGCCGGGCCTACTACGGCTTCTCGACGCTGCTGTGCACGCCGGCGTCGCTGTCGCAGGAGGTGGGGCTGGCGCTCGGGGCGCAGGCGGGCGAGGCGCGGATCCGCGACGTCGTGGAGAGCGGCGGGTTCAGCCGCTTCCGCCGCGTGGCCGAGACGCCGTTCAACCTGGTGTACGAGGCGCGCCCGTAGATCGTCGGGACAGCCGGCGGACCGCTCCGGCGAGCAGCGGCCGCCGGCCGGGGTGCGGCGCGCCGCCGGGGGTGCGGGAGCAGCAGTAGGGTTCGCCCGTGGGCGCGCCCCTCTACGCAGAACTCAGGTACTGGCCGGAGCTGGCAGGCCTGCTGGCCGACGGGCGCTTTCGCACTCCGGCGCGGGCGCCTCGCCGTCCGCCGGTGCTGCTCATCCCCGGCTTCATGGCCGGCGACGCCTCGCTGACAATGCTGGCCGGCTGGCTGCGCCGTCGCGGGCATACGGTGCGCCTCAGCGGCATCCGCATCAACGCGGGCTGCGCGGGGCGCGAGCTGACACGGCTCGAGCGGGTGCTGGCGGACTTTGACGAGCCGGCCATCGTGATCGGTCAGAGCCGCGGCGGGACGCTGGCCCGCGCCCTGGCGGTGCGCCACCCCGAGGCGGTGGCGGCGGTGGTCATGCTCGGCTCCCCGGTGCTCGATCCGCTGGCGGTCTCGGCCGGCGTCATGCGCACGATCCGCTCAGTGGCGCGGCTCGGCGACCTCGGCGTCCCCGGCGTGTTCAGCTCGGAGTGCCGCGACGGGGCCTGCTGCACCGAGTACTACGCGCTCCTGCGCGCGCCGCTCACCGAGGGCATGGCGGCGCTGATGGTCTACTCGCGCACGCGACGCGATCGTCGACTGGCGCGCCTGCCTTGACCCGAGCGCCACGTGCGTCGAGATCGACGGCAGCCACTGCGGGATGGCGGTCAACCCTCGGGTCTACGCCGAGCTCGAGCGCGTGCTGGAGCGGGCGGAGGTGGCCGTGGCGTGAACCCGATGAGCGCTCAGGACGCGATGTTCCTGCACGTCGAGAACGACGTCACGCCGATGCACATCGGCGGGGTGAGCATCTTCGAGGGGCCGGCGCCCGCGTTCACGGAGCTGAGCGCGATGGTCGGCGGCAAGCTTCACCACACGCCGCGCTACCGCCAGAAGGTCCGCTTCGTCCCCTTCGGCATCTCCGAGCCCGTGTGGGTCGACGACCGTTACTTCGACCTCAGCTACCACCTGCGCCACACCGCCGTCCCCGCGCCGGGATCCGAGTCGCAGCTGCGGGCGATGGCCGCGCGCGTCTTCTCCCAGCACCTGGACCGTGCGCGGCCGCTGTGGGAGATCTGGATGGTCGAGGGGCTCTCGGAGGGCCGCTGGGCGCTGCTCTCCAAGGTGCATCACTGCATGGTCGACGGCGTCGCCGCCACCGATCTGATGTCGGTGATGTTCGATGACGATGCCGCGACGCCACGCCGCCGACGGCGATCACTGGGCACCGGCGCCGGAGCCCAGCGGCCTCGAGCTCCTCGCGCGGCGGTGTCGCCGGCCGCATGGTGGATCCCGCATCCCAGGTGCGCCGGGCGGTGGCGGCTTGGCCGCAGGTGCTCGGCGGGGCGGTCAACACCGGCCGCGCACTCGCCGCTGCGGCCCCGGCGATGCGGCCTGCCACTTCCTCGCTGACCGGACCGATCGGGCCTCACCGGACGTGGAGCTGGGCCACCGTCGCGCTCGGCGACGTCAAGCAGATGCGTCAGGCGCTGGGCGGCACGGTCAACGACATCGTGCTCACCGTGATCACGAACGGCTTTCGCGCGCTCCTGGACGAGCGCGGGGAGGCGATCGCGCCCGAGCGGGTGGTCCGCACCATGGTCCCGGTGTCCGTGCGCCGTCCCGACGAGCGAGGGGTCTACAACAACCGCGTGTCGGCGGTGTTCGCACGGTTGCCCGTCGGGCTGGACGACCCCGAGGCGCGTCTGGCCGGCATCCGGGCGCAGATGGACGGGATCAAGGCCAGCAAGCAGGCGGTGGCCGGCGACGTCCTGGCCCAGCTCTCCGGGTTTGCCCCACCGCTGCTACTGGCGCTCGGCAGCCGGGCCATGACGCGATCGGCGCGCCTGAACATGGACACCGCCACCACCAACGTCCCCGGGCCCCAGTCGCCGGTCCGGGCTCTGGGGCGGCGATTGCTCGAGTCCTACCCGTACGTCCCGATCGTCGGCACCATCCGGATCGTGGTGGCCATCTTCTCCTACGACGGGACGCTGTACTTCGGCGTCACCGGCGACCGCGATCACGCCCCGGACGTCGACGTGCTCACCACGGGGATAGAGGCCGGCGCCGCCGCGCTGGGCGCGTACGCCCAGCCGCCGCCGTCGCCACCCGTGATCCGAGGCCGACCACGCCGCGCTGCCACGGACAGCACGGGCGCGCCCGAGCCCAGCCAGCCGTAAGAGCCCGCCCGGCCCGACGCTCCTCAAACGCGCGCCCGGGGTCTACGATTTCGGGGGTCGGATTGTCGGGGAGGAATCGATGCGCACGGCGGGGCGATGGCTAGGGGTGGTGGCGGCGGCGACAGTGATCGCCGCTCGGCGCAGCGGCATGCGGGGGCGCGGGCGGCACAGCGGGGGCACTGTCGTCGTTCGGCCACATGGCCGGGTACGTGTGGAGCGGGCACGTCACGGCCGTGACCGCGTCGTGGTCGGTGCCTCGCATCACCAGCACCGGCGAGTCGCACGCCAGCACGTGGATCGGCGCCCAGGCGCCCGGGCGTGCCGCACCCGCCATTCATCCAGGTGGGGACGCTCGAGGATCGCGGGCCCGACAACATCCCGGCGTACTCCGCGTTCTGGACCGACACGAGACGGGGCTTTCGCCCGCAGGTCCTCTTTGCGGTCCATGCGGGCGACCACGTCTCCACCGCGCTCACCCTCACCGCTGGCCACTGGCGCCTGTCGATCGAGGACCGTACCGCGCGGCAGACGAGCACGCTCTCCACCACCGACGAGACCGCCGGCGACTTCAACCTCGCCGAATGGCTTCAGGAGAACCCCACCGAGGTATCGGGCAAGGCCACGCCATACCCCGATCTCTCCACGGTGGACATGACCGCCTTGACGGTCAACGGCACGCAGCCGCGCTACGGCGACGTGTTCGCGCAGTGGATGTCGCTACCCGGCCGTGATCAGGCGCCGACGCCGCTGCGGGGCGGGGCGTTCACGATCACCCATGGCGTGGTCACCTCGGCCGCCAGGCGTTACCTGGTGATCGCGCATGCGCAGAACGTGAGCGTTCGGAGGCTCGACCTCGAGGCGGCGCGGTTCACCGCGCGCACCCCGGCGCGTGACCTGGAGCGGGTAAGCAGCGAGGCTGCCGCAGTTGAGCGGCGCAACGCCGATGCTCTCGCGCGCGGCCCGTGGCCGGCGGCGGCGCGCGGGCCGATCGGCGCACTGGTGCGTCAGGTCCGCGTCGAGGCCTTCATCTTCGCCGCAGCGGCGGAGCACCCGCCGAGCCTCGCCGCATGGCGCCGGCAGCTTGTCGGGCTCGCGCCCGCGCTGCAGGCGCGCTCTCACCTGGTTCGCCGCGCGCTGCGGCTTCCCGAGCCCCTCTCCCAGGCCGTTCTCGACGCCGGCCTCGTAGCTGAGCGTTCCCGGGGGCAGTTCGGCCGTCCGCCGTCCGCGGACGACGATCGGTAGCTTGAGCCCGATGAGCAGTCGCGAATCACAGACACGAGCCCGCGCCGACGCGCTGCGTCTGGTGAGTGCGCAGTCCTTGGGTCCCGGCGAGCTGGTCCGGGTATTCAACCTCGGCTTCTCTGACTATCTGGTGCCGATGGTCATGGACGAGGCGGCCCTGTCGGACCACATCGCCTACAACGACATCGACCTGGCGTGCTCGCGGGTTGCCGTCGACGTGGAGCCGGTGGGGTTCGCGCTGGCGGCGCGCCGCGGGACCGAGGCGTGGATCGGCGGGATGGGCACGGCGCCGGCCTATCGCCGGATCGGTCTCGGCGCACGGACACTGACGGCCGCCATCGACGCCGTCGCCGCCGCGGGGGTGGAGACGGTGTGGCTGGAGGTGCTGGACAACAATGAGGCGGCGATCGGGCTGTACGAGCAACTCGGCTTCGAGCGCGTGCGCCACCTGGAGATCTGGGCGCTGGCGCCTGACCCCGAGCGCGAGATCGTGGAGCCCCGCGAACTCGACGTCGACGCCGCCCACGCCTGGATCGCGGGCCACCGGGCCGGCCGCGAGCCCTGGCAGCGCGCCGACGCATCGATCGTGCGCATGCGCGAGCGCGGCGCACGGCTGGTCGGGATGGCGGTGCAGCGCTCCGGTCAGATCGCCGGCGCGGCCATCTGCCTGCCCGATGACGCGATGGTCAGGGTGCTGCAGATCGCCGCCGTGGACCGGGCGGCTGCCAGCGATCTGATCCTCGCCGCGGGGGGCCGGGGCACGCTGCGTCTGGCCAACGTTGGAAGCGACGACCCGCTGGCCGGCGTGCTGCGCGGGCTGGGCGCCGAGATGAGCCTGGCCCAGCACGAGATGCGCCTGGAGGTGTCGCGCTGAGCGCGGCGACCCACGCGCCGATCCGTCAGGCGGTGGTGGGCGCCGGCATGGCGGCCACGAAGGCCTGGTGGTCCTCGGCGTTCTGGTCCGCGTACACGTCGGCGAACGCCGCGACAGCGCGATCGAAGCGGTCGCCCGCTCCGAGGTAGGCCGCGATCGCCACCGCGTCTCCGGAGCGTGCATGGCCCATGGCCAGGGCCGATCCGCAGGCCTGTCCGTACTGGGCCAGCTCGTCGGCGGAGAGCTTGTCCACCGGGACCGAGCCCTTCATATCGCGAAGCTGGCGCACGTAGTAGTCGCGCTCGCCCATGCGTGTCCAGCCCGAGGAACACATCACTGGCGGACTGGATGAGGCGCTGGCCGGCGACCACGCGCCGGCCGTGGTTGTCGTAGGGACTGGCGCCGGCGAAGGGCTCGAGCACCGATGCGCCCGCCTCCTTGACCTGGAGGAACAGCGGGTCTGCGTCCGAGTCGCCCATGAGGAGCACGACGGCGTCATCGGTGCCGACGCTGCCGACGCCGACGACCTTGCGCGCCCAGTCCACCGGCCGGTAGCGGCCGAGCAGCTTACGCGTAGCGTCGCCCAGCGAGTCTGCGTATTGGCCGACCACCGCTTCGGCGTCGACCGAGTCGGTGGGGTTCTGGAGATGCTCGACCAGCGGCGGGGCGATCGACGATGCGGCGCTGACCGTCGACGACCTCGGTCAGCTTCTCCAGGGCGGTGAGGTTCGTGCGTCGTTCTGCCTTGCGCAGCACGTCGGAGCTCAGCTCGCGGGCGCCAGCGCGCGTCGCGAGGGTCACCAGCGCATCGGCGTCGAATCGGGCGTACCACACCTCCAGGTGGCCCATCTGCGCCGAGGTGGCCATCCGGGTGCGATAGGCGGCCACCGCCGCCCGTGCCGCGGCGGCGCACTCTTTGGCGGCAAAGCCGCGGTCGCGCCCGGCCACGACGAGGCTGGTGGCCAGTCGTTTGACGTCCCACTCGAACGGCGCCTGGAGCGTCTCGTCGAAGTCGTTGACGTCGAAGACCACCCGGCGCTCCGGGGTGGCGTAGATGCCGAAGTTGACCAGGTGGGCGTCCCCGCAGGCCTGGACGCGCAGGCCGCAGCAAGGGGTCTGGGCCAGGTCCTCGGCCATCACGGCGGCCGCGCCGCGAAAGTAGGTGAACGGCGACACCCCCATCCGCTCGTGTCGGATCGGCAGAAGAGAAGGAATGCGGGCAGCCTCCTGGCCGCGGATGATCTCGACCGGGTCACGGCGACGGGACGGCGCGGTCCACGCGGCCTGGCTGGACCGCGGCACCTGCGCGCGTAGGCCGCGGCCCATGTCGCTGCGCTCGCTGACCCCGGCGTCTGGCATCACGCCGACACGTTACGCCCAGACGGGGGCCCCGGCGTGGTATTCAGTGTGGAGGCCACCGGTACCGAGGGGAGATGCGATGTCCACGACCGTCCGTCCGTCCGCAGCCACCGAGGTTGAGCACTGGCTGGAGCGCTTTGACAGTGCGCTGCAGGCGGGTGACGCCGTCGCCGCGGCCGACCTGTTCGCCGCCGAGAGCTACTGGCGGGACCTCGTGGCCTTCACGTGGAATGTCCGGACGGTCGAGGGGCGCGATGGCGTCACGCACATGCTCCAGGCGGCGCTGCCGCACATCAAGCCGCGCGGATGGCACACCACCGAGGAGCCGGCCAGCGCCGACGGCGTCACCGAGGCGTGGATCGGCTTCGAGACCGAGACCGGCCGGGCCGGGGGCCATCTCCGGCTCATCGACGGCAAGGCCTGGACCCTGCTGACCGCGCTCGAGGAGCTCAAGGGCCACGAGCAGGCCCTGGGGTCCCGTCGGCCCAAGGGGGTGCAGCACGGCGCAGACCCCCAGCGTGAGACCTGGCTGGAGGACCGCCAGCGTGAGGCCGAGGAGTTGGGCTTCACCACGCAGCCCTACGTCGTCATCGTCGGCGGGGGGCAGGGCGGGATCGCGCTCGGGGCACGGCTGCGGCAGCTCGGCGTGCCGGCGATCATCGTCGAGCGCAACGCCCGTCCGGGCGACTCGTGGCGCAAGCGCTACAAGTCGCTCTGCCTGCACGATCCGGTCTGGTATGACCACCTGCCCTACATCAAGTTCCCGGCCAACTGGCCCGTCTTCTCGCCCAAGGACAAGATCGGGGACTGGCTGGAGATGTACACACGGGTCATGGAGCTCAACTACTGGGGCGCGACCGAGGCCAAGCGCGCGCGCTACGACGACGCCGCCGGTGAATGGGAGCTCGTGGTCCAGCGCGACGGCTCGGAGCTGACGCTGCGCCCGAAACAGCTTGTGCTCGCCACCGGGATGTCGGGCCGCCCCCACACGCCGTCGTTCCCAGGGGCCGACGTGTTCGCCGGAGATCAGCATCACTCCTCCCAGCACCCGGGTCCCGACGCGTACCGGGGCAAGCGAGCGGTGGTGATCGGCTCCAACAACTCGGCCCACGACATCTGCGCGGCCCTGTGGGAGCACGACGCCGACGTGACCATGGTGCAGCGCTCCTCCACGCACGTGGTGCGCTCGGCGACGCTGATGGAGATCGCGCTCGGCGACCTGTACTCCGAGCAGGCGGTGGACGCCGGGGTCACCACCGAGAAGGCCGACATGATCTTCGCCTCGCTGCCCTACAGGATCATGGCGGGGCTCCAGGTCCCCGTCTATGAGCAGATCCGCGAGCGTGACGCCGACTTCTACGCGCGGCTGGAGGCCGCCGGCTTCCAGCACGACTGGGGCGAGGACGGGTCGGGCCTGTTCATGAAGTACCTCCGCCGCGCGTCGGGCTACTACATCGACGTCGGCGCGTCGGAGCTCGTCGCCAGCGGGGAGGTCAAGCTCCAGGCCGGCCAGGTGGACCACCTCACCCGCGACGCGGTGGTGATGGCCGACGGCACCGAACTGCCGGCCGACGTCGTCGTCTACGCCACCGGCTATGAGTCGATGAACGGCGCCGTGGCCGACCTCATCTCACAGGAGGTCGCCGACAGGGTCGGAAAGGTCTGGGGGCTGGGGTCGGACACCACCAAGGATCCCGGTCCCTGGGAGGGTGAGCAGCGCAACATGTGGAAGCCCACCCAGCAGCCGGGCCTGTGGTTCCACGGCGGCAACCTGCACCAGTCGCGCCATTACTCGCTGTACCTCGCCCTCCAACTCAAGGCGCGGGCCGAGGGCATCGACACGCCGGTGTATGGCCTCCAGGAGGTCCACCACACCCACTGATGGTTTTGACAGACGAGGGAGCAGAGCCATGACCACGCTGATCGACCCCCTGCGGCGCGCCGTGCGGACCGCGCCTGACGCCGTGGCTGCACGGTGCGGCGACATCGAGATCACCTACGCGCAGACGTGGGATCGCGCGCGCCGGCTGGTGGGGGCGCTGCGCGAGCTGGGGGTGCGCGACGGTGAGCGCGTGGCGGTGGTGGGGCGCAACTGCCACCGCTACCTCGAGCTCTACCAGGCCGTAGCGGGCGCGGGGATGGCCCTGGTTCCGCTCAACCAGCGCCACACCGCGGCCGAGCTCGCCTATGCGCTGGAGGATTCGGGGGCACGTGTGCTCTTCGTGGCCTCGGGCATCGACTATCCCGACGGGATCGTGGACCACGTGATCGACCTCGACGAGGGCTATGAGGCGCTGCTCGCCGCCGCGCCCGCGGCGGAGTTCCCCGACGACCTGCCGGCGGACACCATGGCCGGGCTGTTCTACACCGGCGGGACGACGGGTGCGTCCAAGGGCGTGATCCTCACCCACCGCAACCTGGTGGCCAACGCGTTTCACTTCCAGGCCCAGTTCGCCTTCCGGCCCGACACGAGCTGGCTGGTGGCGGCGCCGCTCTTCCATGCCGCAGGTTCGATCGCGGTGCTGGCCACCGTGTGGCACGGCGGGTGCCAGGTGATGCTCCCCGTATTCGAGGCGGCCGCCGCGCTTGAGCTCATCGAGGCCCACAGGGTGACGGCGACGCTGGTGGTGCCCACGATGCTCGCCGCGCTCGCAGACGAGCAGCTGGCGCGGCCGCGCGACGTCGCCAGCCTGCGCCTGCTCAGCCACGGCGGCTCCCCGGTCGCCACCGAGACCCTGCGCCGGGCCCATCAGGCGTTCGGAGGGGCGGAGCTCATGCACCTCTACGGCACCACCGAGACCGCGCCGATCGCGACGATCATGGCCCAGGAGGAGACGCTGCTCGACATGCCCCAGGCGCGGTCGTGCGGGCAACCCGCCATCGGCGTCGAGGTCCGCGTCCTGGACGAGGAGAGCGGCAGGACGGCGGCTGCGGGCGCCGTCGGCGAGGTGGTGATCCGCGGCGAGAACGTGATGGCCGGCTACTGGAACAAGCCCGAGGCCACGGCCGAGGCCATGGTGGACGGCTGGTATCGCACCGGCGACCTGGGCTACATGGACGAGCGCTCGTTCCTGTACCTGGTGGATCGGGCCAAGGACATGATCGTCTCGGGCGGCGAGAACGTCTACAGCACCGAGGTCGAGGAGGTGCTCTACGGCCATCCCGCGGTGCTGGAGGCCGCCGTGTTCGGGATCCCGGACGCCCGCTGGGGCGAGGCGGTGCACGCGGTGGTCGTCCCGCGCGCCGAGGTCGCCGAAACCGACCTCGTGTCGCATTGCCGTGGCGCGATCGCCGACTACAAGATCCCCAAGCGCATCGAGCTGAGGACCGAGCCGCTGCCCAAGTCCGGGGCGGGCAAGGTGCTCAAGCGCGAACTGCGCGCGCCGTACTGGACGGGCCGCGAGTCGATCGTGGGCGGGGCGTGACCACCGCGCACCGGCAGGGCGGCCGCGGCGGCAGGTTCGATGGTCCCCATGCCATCGCCGTCTACGAGGAGCTGACCGACGGCCTCACCCGGCCTCTGCGCCTCGCCGAGGTGGCCTACCGGGCCGCCGAGCGCCACCCGGGCCGCCTCCCCTCGCGCGCCGAGATCGCGGCCGAGCGCACCCGCCTGCAGAAGGACAAGGCGGGACTGGAGATCGCGCAGGGTGACTTCATCGCCCACCTCCTCGCCGACCCGCCGTGCGGCGACCACCTCATCGCCTCGATGTCAGAGCCGCTGCCAGAGGCGCTGGCCGCGCTGGAGACCTTCAAGCGCGACGGCAGCCTCGACCTGGGGCCGATGCGCATCGACCGCAACGGCCCGGTGGGGATCGTCACCAACCAGAACCACGCCTGTCTCAACGCCGAGGACGACGCGTCGACGCGGGCCATGGAGATCGCCGTTGACCTCGTGCTGCTCGACGACACCATCGAGGTGGGCGTGCTGCGCGGCGGCCCGGCCATCCACCCCAAGCACGCCGGCCGGCGCATCTTCGGCGCCGGCATCAACCTCACCGCCCTCTACACCGGGCAGATCTCGCTCATCGAGTTCATGCTCGACCGCGAACTGGGCGCGATCACCAAGATGTACCGCGGCCACTGCGTCGCCTCCGATCTGCCCGCGGAGGCGGACGCCGGTGCGCGCGAGAAGCCGTGGGTGGCGGTGGTGGAGAGCTTTGCCATCGGCGGCGCCTGCCAGTGGCTGCTGGTGATGGACCGCGTGGTGGCCCAGCGGGGCTCCTACTTCAACCTGCCCGCCCGCAAGGAGGGGATCATCCCGGGCTGCGCCAACCTGCGGCTGCCACGGCTGGTGGGCGAGCGCGCCGCGCGGCAGGCGATCATGTTCGGCCGCGCCTTCGAGGCCGATGCCGCCGATGGCCGGCTGATCGCTGACGAGGTGGTCGCCGACGACGAGATCGATGCTGCGCTCGAGCGGTCGGCCGAGGAGTTGCTCAGCGCGGGGACAACCGCCCTGGTGGCCAACCGGCGAGCCCTGCGACTCGCCCAGGAGCCGCTGACCGCGTTCCGCCGCTACATGAGCCTGTACGCGTCCGAGCAGGCGCGCTGTCTCTACAGCCCCGCGCTCATCGCGAACCTCGAGCGCAACTGGCAGGCAGCTCAGCGCGCCGGAACGATGCGGTAGACGGCCCCCGCGGCGTCGTCTGAGACATAGAGCGCGCCGTCAGGTCCGGCGACGGCGTCCACGGCGCGGCCCCAGCGTGACCCGTCGGAGTGCTGGAAACCGCCGACGAGCGTCCGGGCGGCTCCGAGCGTCCGCCCCTTGGCCTCCCACGGCATCCACAGCACGGCGGGCGCGCGTGGGGGCGTGCGGTCCCAGGAGCCGTGGACTCCGACGACGGCGCCGTTGCGCCACGGGGCCGGCAGCTTGGAGCCCGCCAGGAAGTGGAACCCGAGCGGTGCGCTGTGGGCGGGAATGCCGACGTTGATGTGGGCGAGCTTGGCGCAGTTCAGCGTCTTACCCCCAGGGTTGGTCTGGGCGTCGTCGTCGAACGGCGGGTTGGTGTAGTCAAAGCCGGTGCCGGCCACGCCGCGATGCGTGTCGGGGTCGGGGTCGCAGTAGGGCCAGCCGAGGTTGCGGCCGGGCGTCAGCCGGGCGACCTCGTCGGTCGGGTGATCGGCCACGTAGGGGGCCATCACCTGACCGTAGGCGTCACCGCCGGAGCCGTAGGCCCGGTGGAAGGGGTAGGCGATGTCATCGCGCATGTTGACCGCCGTCCACAGCGTCCCGTCAGGGGCGAAGGAGAGGCCATCGCCGTTGCGGATGCCGGTGGCGAAGACACGGATCCGCTGCCCGTTGGGCCGGTAGGCCAGAACGGACGCGCGCGGGGTGCTGCTCGCCGCCTGCGGGCTGGCGTTGGTCGCCGAGCCGATGTCGAAGTAGACGGTGTGGTTGCGGCCGACGACCACGTTCTTGAGCGGGTGCGCGCCGCCGTCGGGCAGGCCGCCCGCGAAGACCGAGCGTGACGTCGCCTCACCGTGTGACCACACGAAACGATCGACCTCGGCCGATCCGGCGACATAGAGAACCTCCTGGCCGCCGACGTGGTCGAAGGCCATGCCCTGGGGGTTCTCCATGCCCGCGACGACCGTCCGCTGCGCCGGCGGCCGGTTGCGGTGGGCGCTGGGGATGAGCTCGACCACCTTGCCGGCCGAGGGCTCGCTCACCAGCAGGTTGCCCTCCGGGGTCCAGGTCTCCAGGCGCGCGCCCGGCACGAGCGCCCACGCCTCGGCGGTCCAGCCGTGCGGGAGGGTCAAGGTCTGCGGGCCCTGGAAGACGCCCTGGCGGTTGGCGGCGGGGACGCTGACGGTGACATGCGTCGTCGCGGTCGCGGTCGCGACGGAGGCCGCGCTGGGAGCGGAACCCGCGCTGGGACCGGAACCCGCTGTGCTCGGCGCGGCGGCGGATTTCGCGGCGGCCGGCTTGGCGTGGGCGCCGCTGGTGGACGAGTTCAGGGAGGTGCCGCCGCAGCCGGCGACGAGCGCAGCCACGACGGCGAGGACGGCCGGTGCTGCCGCCCCCGCGCGTGGGCGCGCGGCGACCAGCGGGCGCATGCGATTCACAGACATGAGTAAAGCGCTACCCGGCCGCGCGATGCGCTACCCAGGTTGCGCAATCTGCAGTCAGTTCAGGCTGCCGAGCTCTACGCGGACTGACTCGGCGAGCCCGGAGAGCAGCCGCACTTCACGCTCTCCAAGGCTGGGACGCGTCTCGCGGTCCAGGCAGCACAAGATGTACAGGCGCATGTCGTCGAGGCGGATCGGGACGCCGAGGTAGGCACCGATGCGCAACTCGCGGACCATCGGCAGCTCGTTGACGCGGTCGTCGGCCTGAGCGTCGCGGATGTAATTGCCGACGCGCCCCTCGAGCATTCGCTGGCAGACGGTGTCCTCCAGGCGGGACCACAGCCCCTCGAAGGACTCCATTCCGGGCCACTCCCCGGAGGCCCGCCGGGCGGTCTCGCGCCCGTGGGCGATCTCGCTGAGGACGGCGACGTCGGCGTCCAGCAGGTCCCGCGTCAGGCGCATCAACGCGTCGAGGCGGCGCGCTGAGCCGTCGGCGCCGTCGGTCCCGTTGGATCGCGCGGCGGGCACGCCGCACTCCGGGCATGCGCCCGATGTCGCGCCCGGCGACGTGTAGCTCAACACCCCGCAGCTAGCGCAGCGAACGTATGGCACGCACCAACCCCCCAATCACACCAACCTGCACACACCGGACGGTATCAAGCCGCGTCCCGGTTCTCTTCACTAATAACGGCTGGCGTGGCGATTTGGTTGCGCGCCCGTCAGACTGCCGACGAACGCCCGCTCAACGCGTAAGCATGGAGACCTTCGACTACATCATCGTCGGCGCCGGCTCGGCCGGTTGCGTACTGGCCAACCGGCTGTCCGCCGACGCGGAGACACGTGTCCTGCTGCTCGAGGCCGGCGGCCGCGACCGCTCGCCCAATATCAAGATCCCCGCCGCCTTCGCCAAGCAGTTCCACACCAAGCTCGACTGGGACTTCGCCACAGAGCCCGAGCCGCACGTCGACGGGCGGTCGCTCTATATCCCGCGCGGCAAGGCGCTGGGCGGCTCGAGCTCGATGAACGCGATGCTGTACGTCCGCGGCCGGCCCCTGGACTACGACGCATGGGCGGCCCAGGGGGCGCCGGGCTGGGGCTATCAGGACGTCCTGCCGTACTTCATCCGCTCCGAGGACAACGTCCGCGGCCGCCTCGGAGTGGCACGGCGCCGGCGGGCCGCTGCGGGTCTCCGAGCAGCGGTCGCCCCGCCCGCTGGGGCGCCGCCTGATCGCCGCCAGCGCCGCGGCGGGAATCCCATGGATCGCCGACTACAACGGGCCCGAGCAGGACGGCGTGGCGATGTTCCAGGTCACCCAGTCCCGGGGCCGGCGCTTCTCGAGCGCAGACGCCTTCTTGCGCCCCGCGCTCAAGCGGCCCAACCTGGTGCTGGCCACCCGGGCCACCGTGCTCGGCGTGGAGCTCGAGGGCACGCGTGCCGTGGGCGTGAGGGTCCGCACCGGGCGCAGGCGCAGCGAGGTGCTGCGGGCCGACCGCGAGGTCATCCTCAGCGCCGGCGCCATCGGCTCTCCCCAGCTTCTGCAGGTGTCGGGGATCGGAGATCCCGACGAACTGCGCGCGGTCGGGGTGGACGTCCGCCATGCGCTGCCGGGCGTTGGAGGCAACCTGCAGGACCACCCGTTCGTCACGGTCATCTGGGAGGTCTCGGACACCGACACCCTGCTGGTGGCCGAGCAGCCGAGGTTCCTGGCCGAATGGCTGCTGCGCCGCTCGGGACCGCTCACCTCCACCGTGGCCGAGGTGGTGGCCTTTCATCGCACGCGGGGCGGTCTGCCCGCGGCCGACATCCAGTTCCACATGGGCGCCGCCTACTACGAGGACCACGGCGCCGAGACCTACGACGGACACGCGATGGTCATCGCCCCGGTGCTCGTTTCGCCGGCGGCGCGTGGCCGGGTGTGGCTGCGCTCGTCAGATCCGACCGACAAGCCGCGGATTCTCACCAACACCCTGTCGGAGCCCGAGGACCTGGCCTCGCTGGTCGCCGGAGTCAAGCTGGCGCGCGAGATCGCCCGCCAGCCGGACGGCGGCCGAGATCATCACCACGGAGCTCAAGCCGGGTGCCGACGCCGTCGACGACGCCGACCTCGAGGCCGACATCCGCCGGCGCCTGATGCTGATCTACCACCCGGTGGGAACCTGCCGGATGAGCGACACCGCCGAGGGAGCGGTGGTGGACAGCAGCCTGCGCGTGCACGGCCTCGAGGCCCTGCGCGTGATCGACGCGTCGATCATGCCGGTCATCCCGGGCGGGAACACCAACGCCCCGACGATGATGGTGGCCGAGAAGGGCGCCGACCTGATCCTGGGGCGCGCGCCCGCGGCAGCCGCGGCCTGACGGCGCCCCCGGCCCTACTGCACCAGGCCGTCCACGCGGCGCGGCACTCCAAGCGGGTTGTCGTCGGCCAGCGCCGGGGGCAGCAGCGCGGCGGGGGCGTTCTGGTAGGCGACCGGCCGCAGGAAGCGCCCGATCGCGGTCATGCCCACCGAGGTCGCCGCCGCGTTGGAGCTGGCCGGGTACGGGCCGCCGTGCATCATCGCCCAGCACACCGAGACCCCAGTGGAGAAGCCGTCGAAGACGATCCGCCCCGCCTGGGCGACGCACTGGGGCAGGACGGTCTGAACCCACTCGGTGTCGGCCGGCTCGCTGTGGATCGAGATGGCCAGCTGGCCGCCCAGCGGGCGCAGGGCGTCAACGAGCTTCGTGCGCGTCGGCGTAGGGCACGAGGATGACCGCGGGGCCGAAGTGCTCCTCGCGCAGGGCGTCGGCGCTCAACGCCGCCGCGTCGGCGCGGTAGGCGGTGGGAGGGGCGCCGGCAAACGATGACGTCGCCGTCGCCCCCGGCGGTGACCGCGCCGCGTTCACTGAGCCGGGTCACCCCGGGCACCGCGTCGACCTCGGCAAGCCCCGCGGCAAAGCCGTCGGCGATGGCCTTGGTGAGTAGGACCTGCGGCGCGGCGGCGGTCAGGCGCTCGCCCACCAGCCCGCAGAACTCCTCGCCGGGCGCACCGGCGGGGAAGAGCACGATGCCGGGCTTGGTGCACAGCTGGCCACCGAAGGTCGCGACCGAGGCCGCGAGCCCGTCGGCGATGTCGGCGGCTCGGGCGCCGAGCGCCGCCTCGGTGACGATCACCGGGTTGAGGCTGCCCATCTCGGCGTAGACCGGGATCGGCCGCGGGCGCCCCGACGCGTGCCCCATGATCGCCCGCCCGCCGCGCAGCGAGCCGGTGAAGGCCACGGCCTCGATCCGATCGTCGCGTCACGAGGCGCTCGGCCAGGCCGAAGCCGGCCTCGAGCACGTGGCCGAATGTGCCCGCGGGCAGCCCCGCATCGGCCACCGCCGCGCTCATCTGCTCGGCCACCAGGGAGCCCGTGCGCGGGTGCGCGGGGTGGCCCTTGACCACCACCGGGCAGCCGGAGGCCAGCGCCGACGCGGTGTCGCCGCCGGCGGTGCTGAAGGCCAGCGGGAAGTTGGACGCGCCGAAGACCGCGACCGGTCCGATCGGGACGAGCATGCGGCGCACGTCGGGACGGGGGACCGGAGCGGCGTCGGCGTCAGCCGGGTCGATGATGACCTCCAGGTGATCACCGGCGACGATCACGTCGGCGAGCATCTCGAGCTGGACTGCGGTGCGCTGGAGCTCGCCGCTCAGGCGGGCCTCGGGCAGTCCGGTCTCATCGCCGCCGCGCGCGACGATCTCGTCTTTGCGGTCGCGTAGTCGTGCGGCGCCGCCGCGCAGCATCTCCGCGCGACGGGAGGCGTCGGCCAGTCGCGGGTCGCGTGCTGCCTGCGCCGCGGCGGCGATGGCGGCGTCAAGCTCGTCCGCGGTGGACTCCGCGATGTCGGGCCCGGGCTGGCCGGTGCGGGGGTCGACCCCGTGCAGCGTCGCCGACATCGGCTACGCCGGCTGGGCGACCGGAGCCGCCCCGAGGACGTCCATGGCGTGGCCGAGGATCTCCTGCTCGGCCTCGGTGAGCGGCATTCGCGGCTCGCGGCACAGACCGCCGTGCAAACCGACGTGGTCCATGGCGCCCTTGAAGTACTGGACCAGCTTGGGGTCGAAGTCCAGGCGGGCCAATGGCAGCATCCGCTGATAGATCTCGCGCGCGGTGGTGAGGTCACCCTCGCGGCAGGCGTCGTAGAGCTTCACGCAGTCGACGGGAATGACGTTGGCCACGCCCGAGACCCAGCCGGTGGCGCCGGCGCAGAAGCCCTCCAGCGCGAAGTCATCACCGCCGACGACCACCTCGAAGTCCTCGCCCGTCGCTCCGATGATCGCGGCGATGTTGCGCGTCTCGCCCGAGCACTCCTTGACTGCCACCACCGCCTCGACCTCGTTGCCCAGGCGGGCGATCATCTCGACCGACAGCTCGACGCCGCTGGCGCCGGGGTTGTTGTAGGCCATGATCTCCATCCCCGTGGCCCGGCCGACCGCGGCGAAGTAGGCGGAGATCTCTCGGAAGTCCCCGTTGTAATTGAGCGGCGGCAGCATCATCAGCGCGGTCGCGCCGGCCTCCTGGGCGGCGAGGGAGTACACCGTCGCGACGCGGGCGGTGGGGGCGGCGATGCCGGCCAGCACCGGCACCCGTCCTCCCGCGGCTTCGCAGATGGCGGCGGTAACGGCCTTGCGCTCATCGAGGTCCAGGCTGGCGCTCTCGCCCATCGTCCCGGTGGCCACCAAGCCGTGCACGCCGCCGCGGACGAGGGCGTCGACATTGGCCTGGAGCGCCCCGAAGTCGATCGTGTCGCTTTCGGTGAACGGCGTGGTGACGGCGGGGATGATTCCGGGAAAGCGCATGGACAGCTCCTGGACGTTGGAAACGGACCCGCCCGCGACGCTGCGGGCTGATTCGCGGGCGGACGTCCCACCATCTTAAGATCTACGGCCAGCATGGCCACCGTCGCCCGCTATGAAGCCGTGGACTCCCACACCGAGGGGATGCCGACGCGCGTGATCGTCGACGGCGTCGGGCCAGTTGCCGGGCGACACGATGCTCGAGCGCAAGCTGCGCTTGGAACGCGAGCACGACGAGATCCGTCAGATGCTCATGAACGAGCCCCGCGGCCACGGCGCCATGTCAGGCGCGATCCTGCAGACCCCGTGCCGCGACGACGCCGACTGGGGCGTCGTGTTCGTCGAGGTCAGCGGATACCTGCCGATGTGCGGGCACGGCACGATCGGTGTAGTGACGGTGCTTGTCGAGACCGGGCGCGTGCCGGTGACCGAGCCCGAGACGATCGTGCGCCTCGATGTTCCCGCCGGCCTGGTGGAGGCGCGCGTCCAGGTGGCCGGCGGCAAGGCCACGAGTGTGACCATCCGCAACGTGCCCGGCGTTCGTCCACGAGCTCGACGGCGAGGCCGGCGGCATCGCGCTACGACATGGCCTTCGGCGGCAACTTCTACGCGATCGCCGACGCCGCCGCGGTGGGTCTGACCGTCGCGCCCGAGCACGCTCCGGCGTTGATCGCCGCGGGCCTCGAGCTGATGGCGGCGGTGCCCGAGCCCGTGCATCCCGAGAACGAGGCCATCCGCGGCTGCCACCACGTCATCTGGACCGACGACGCCCGGCGACGGCGCCGACGGGCGCGCCGCCACCGCGATCCACCCGGGCTGGGTGGACCGCTCGCCGTGTGGGACGGGCACCAGCGCCCGCATGGCCCAGCGCCACGCCCGCGGCTGGCTGGACCTCGGCGACACCGTTCGTGCACGAGTCGATCATCGGCACCCGCTTCACAGGCCGGCTGGTGGGGGAGACCATCGTCGGCGGGCGGCCCGCGGTGATCCCGGAGATCACGGGCCGCGCCTGGATCACCGGCACGGCGTCCTACGTGCTGGACCCCGACGGACCCGTTCCCCGCCGGCTTCCGCATTGGCTGACGTCCTCGTCGTCGGCGCGGGGATCTGCGGGGCCTCGGCGGCACATTATTTGGCGCAGCGAGGGCGCGACGTGCTGGTGCTCGACCGCGAGCGGCGTGTCGGAGGGCACGACGGGCCGCGGGGAGGGCAACGTGCTGGTGTCCGACAAGCTCCCGGGGGCCGAGCGCGACATGACCGTGCTGGGCCGGGAGCTCTGGCGCGAGCTGGGAGAGTCGCTTCCCCGCCGCGCGCGTGACGGCCAAGGGGGCGCTCCTGCTCGACCATCCCGAGGGCGAACCGGCCGGCGACGAGCTCGAGCCCGCCCTGGCGCCCGGGATCCGCTGTGTGCTCGAGCCCGGCGACCTTCAGGTGGACCCCGCGGGGCTCGCGCGGGCGATGCTCGCGACGCTGTACCGTGCGCACCGGCGTGGCCGTCACGGCGGTCGAGCCGGGCGCGGTGAGGACCGCCTCGGGCGAGCGGTTGGAGGCCCGCCACGTCGTTCTGGCCACCGGGCCGTGGGCCGCCGAGCTGACCGGACTTCCGGTGGAGCCGCGCAAGGGTCAGCTCGTTGCCCTGGCCGCGCCGCCCGGTCTCATCCGCCACAAGCTGATCGAGGCGGCCTACATCACTGCCGCCGCCAGCGGCGAACCGGGGCGGATGATCGCGTCGGTGATCGAGCAGACCCTCGACGGCGACGAGGTGCTGGTGGGCTCCAGCCGCGAGCGCGTCGGCTTTGACGACCGCATCTCCGAGGAGGTGACGCGGGCGATGATCGACCGAGCCGCGCGGTTCGTCCCTGCCCTGGCTGAGCTCCCGATGCGCCGGGTCTGGTGCGGCTTTCGGCCGTGGCTGCCCGATGGGCTGCCGGCAGTCGGCCCGCTGGGACACAACGCGTTCGGCGACCCGGCGCGCGGGGTGCTGTGGACATCATGCGGCCACGAGGGGTCGGGGGTCGCGCTCGGCCCGGTCTCCGGCCTGCTGTTGGCGCAGCTGATCTGTGGCGAGGCGCCGGTGTGTGATCCGGCGCCGGTGGACCCGCGCCGCTTTGCGGCCTAGTGGTTGGTGGCCTGGTGGTTGGCGCGGAGGGGCGCGGGGTAGCGGATGTTGGGGAACGAACCCAAACTCAGGGAGGTAGGGAATGTCCACTGCTGTGATCATCGTGATCGTGGTCGTCGTCGTGATCCTGCTCATCGCCGCATTTGTCGCGGTGCCGCGGATGCGCGAGCGCCAACGGATCAGAGGCCGCGAGCGCAGGCTCGACCAGCGACGCGACCAGGTCGTCACTGCCCATCGCGAGGAAGCTGCCCAGCGCGAGCGCCAGGCGGAGGTCGCCGAGCAGCGCGCGCGTGTCGCCGAGCAGGAGGCGCAGCGCGAGCGGGCGGCAGCCCAGGCCCGCGAGGAGGAGGCCAAGCTCCACGAACGTGGACTGGCCGACGACGAGCTCATCTCCGACGACGAGCGCGACGAGTTCGCGGGGACGTCAGCGGTCCCGGACGATCGGGACGCCGGGGCCACCCGGACGTCCGACACCCGGGTGGCGGAGGATGCTCGTGCCACCGAGCGCCCGCGGTCGACGTAGACCCTCGGGGGCCCCTACTCGGGGGCCCTCACCTGGGGGTCCAGGAGCTCCGGTTCCGTGATCTCGACGGCCCCGAAACCGGGGAGGGGCCCGTCGACGAAGAAGATCTCGATCGTGATGTCCGGCTCGACGTGGGCCTGGGAGAGGAAGGCCACGACGTTGCGGCCGGTCAGCCGTTTGATCGTGTCCGCGTAGCGCTCCTTCATGACCCGCTGGAAGTCCTCGCGCATGGCGACGACCCGGTCGGGGTCGCCGCTGTCCATGATCGTCTGCTCCAGCGGGGTGAACCCGCTGCCGCGCATGACGACGACGATGATGTCGTCGAGGGCATACGTCTTGGCTTTCATCGGACCGCGGCCGTAGTGGTCGCGCAGGATTCCGACGATGCTGGTGGAGATCGCCGCCAGCAGACTGCCGCCGGCAAGGGGTGCCGGCTGAACTTCTCGCTCGGGTGTGCTCAACCCTGTGCTCCTCCGTCCGGCGAGGCCTGCGAGGCCTCCGCCGTCCGCTCGAAGTCGCGACCTGGCCCGGTGAGCGTGTAACCGCTTCGGACCCTGTCTCATCACAGCGTACCGCGCTCCGTCAGGCGCACGAGTAGCCACTGTCAGGAATCGGTCTCCAGGAGGAACATCTCGACCGCGGCGCCGCCGGTCTCGTCGCTGCCGCTCAGGAACACCCGGACCGTGCGACGGGTGAGGCGTTCGACCACGTCGATGAGCTGTGGCCCCATCGCGCGTTGCAGGGCATCGCGCTGGAGCCGCACGAGATCGGCGCGGCCCGCCGAGACGAGGTTGCGCTCGGCATTGGTGGCCCCATCCTCCAGGATGCAGACGACCGCGTCCTGATCGACGAACGCGCGCGACTTCTGGGCGCCGCGGCCGGTGAAGTCGGCGATCAGTCTGCCAATCTCGTTGGCCAGGGCAGCATTGAGCGCGCCACCGGTCAGGTGCTCGTCTGATCCTGGCACTTCGGCCTCTCTCCGCCTCGTCTGTGGAAGATCCACGCGGGGCCGCGAGAGCGGAGAGGACCCGTGCGAAGGTTGACCTCGGAGCGTACTCCTCCGCGCTCGGAGCGCACCAGCCCTGTTCCCGGTTCTCCCCACGGGGGCGCGAATCCCGGTACAATCGACCAGCGCTGACGATGATGGCTGCGGTCGCGTCGTTTGCGTACTCGAGAAACACGGAACGTAGGCGCCGGGCGCACGATCGGCCGCCGCCCCCCGGTCCGTCAAGACGACCAACGTTTTGACTGCTCCGACTGGGGGTTGTCGATGAGCGGACACGTGTCCGCCAGTTCCACGGACCGGGAAACATCCGACGTCGTCCCTCCGTCTGGGCCACACCAAGGGGCTCAGACGATTTCGTTCCGGGTTCCCGGTGGCGCTCAGGGCCCCCGACACGCCCGCAGCCTGATGTCGGCTCACCTCCGGCACATCGACCGCGAGACCGCCTCGGATGCGGAGCTGATCATCTCAGAGCTTGTCACCAACAGCGTTCGGCACGCCGGCGTGGGGTCCGACCAGCGGGTCACGGTCGATCTGATTGTGCTCAACGAGCACCTCCGGATCACCGTCACCGATCCCGGTTGCGACATGGAGCCCCGGCTCATTCCCAGGAACCCCGAGGTGTTCGGGGGACACGGGTTGCGCCTCGTCGAGCAGCTGTCGACACAGTGGGGAGTGGGGCGCGACGCGGTCGGGGCGACCCAGGTCTGGTGTGACCTGGTGCTCGGCCCCGGTCGCGGGCGCATGCACTGAACCCGGCCTGTCTGACCGGTCGGGGCGGCTATCTGACCGGCGGAGGCGATCCCTCTGTGCTGGCGGCCAGCGCCGGGTCCCACTCGCAGGCCGTGCATGCGTGCTTGAACGCCGACCGCGCGAAATCAAGCGCCGCGCCGTGGGGGTCAGGCGCGGCGCACACGTCGGTCCAGTCCAGGACGTACTCGCCCAATTCGCCGTCCCAGCGGGCCGCCGGCGGCGACAGGGTGGCGCCGGCGAAGCTCTCAGTGGCGGGATGGGCGTAGGCGTAGAACGCCGCCTTGGGGTAGCGCGGATCGCCTGGCCACCAGCCGACGGCGATCTCCTGGGCGTCCATGGCGTTGCGCATGATGAAGTCGGCCGACGGCGGGTCGGCGGGGCGGCCGGAGAAGAGGTTGACCGCGAGGTCGAACGACCCCCACCACGCATTGACCGGGGTGGAGCGGCCGCGGTAGGGGGCGCGGAAGGCGGCGAGCACGAGCGCGACCCGGGTGACCATGACGAAATAGGTCTCGACCTGGTCTGAGTCATAGCGGACGTGCTCGTCGTCCTCGTCGAGTGCCACCGTCCAGGGCACCTCCTGCGGGGTCGGGTCGATCCGAACGTCGCCCGCCATCTCCCGCAGCCCGGCGAGCAGCTCGCGGGTGACCGCGCCCACCGGCCGGTCGGGACCGAGGGCCACGCGGCGCTCTGCACCAGAGCTGTGCTCCGCCACGGCCTCGTGGGTTCGCAGGTCCAGGGCGGCGACGATCGCCCCGGAGCCGTCGGGGGCGGGCAGGGGCAGCGTCTCCCAGCCCCGCGCGGTGAGGCGCAGGGCGGCGTGCTGGAGCTCAGGCTCGGGAGGGGCGAGGGCTACCGCGAGCTTGCCGAGCACCTGGGTGTGGGCGTGCAGCGTGTCGCAGGTCTCAGTCCACGCCTCGTAATCGAGAGCCGGCCACGCGGAGGGCATGGCGGGGACGCTACCAGCGGTGTGCCAGCTGCGACACTGACCGCCCGCACCGTTCGTGTTCTGAGATGACCGGCCGCACCACACAGACCACCGCGCCGGCCCGGAGCGTCGCCGATCCGGTTCTGGCCGCTGTCCTTGACTGGTGGATCGCGCATGCGCGCCCCCTTCCGTGGCGTGCCACCCGCGACGTCTACGCGGTGTGGGTGTCGGAGGTGATGTCGGCTCAGACCACCGTCGACCGGGCCGCGGAGGCGTGGGTCCGGTGGATGGAGCGCTGGCCGAGCGTCGAGGCGCTGGCCGCGGCGTCGCTGGCCGACGTCCTGCGTCAGTGGCAGGGGCTCGGCTACCCCCGCCGCGCGCGCGACCTCCATCGCTCGGCGCGGATCGTGGCCTCCTCGGGCTGGCCCCAGGACCTGCGGGTGCTCCCCGGCGTGGGGCCGTACGTCGCGGCGGCGGTGGCGTGCTTCGCGCGCGAGGAGCCCGTCCTGCCGATGGACGTCAACGTGCGCCGCGTGCTGCGCCGGCGCTTTGACGGCCACGTCGACATCTCCGGCGATCCATGGCGGGCCGGGCAGGCGCTGATGGAGTTCGGCCAGCGGGTCTGTACGGCGCGGCCGCGATGCGACGCGTGCCCCGTGCGCGAGGGGTGTAGTAGACCGGCGGGCGCGACCCCCGCCGATGCGGTCCGAGCGCGTCGCCAGAAGCCGTTTGAGGGCAGTGACCGCCAGCGCCGCGGGCGGCTGTTGCGCCGGGTGCTCGCGGAGGGCGCGGTGCCGGTGGACGCGGGCGAGGCTCAGATCGCGGCCGGCCTGGCCGCCGACGGGCTGGCGGTGCTGGAGCGCGGTTGGCTGCGCGCTCCCGGCGACGAGGCACCCGTTCGGGGCCTCAGCCGTCCCGCTTGACCGCGCCCGGTACCTGCCGCGTCATCCCGAGCAGCAACTCGCGCACGGTGTGCCCCGCGAGGGCGGGGTGGCGCAGGTGCTGCTCGCAGTTGACCGCGTACTCGTTGCGGCGTCCGACGCGCTTGCGGGTGAGGTAGCCCTCCTCTACCAACTCGGAGACGAGCTTATGGGTGGCCCGTTCGGTGATGCCGATGGCGTCGGCGATCTCACGGAGCCGCGCGTCGCGGTGCTCGTCGATGTAGACGATCACGTTGCCGTGGTTGGAGAGGAACGTCCAGGTCATATCAACGATCTATTCCCGTCGAGAGGTCGGCTCAAAAGTCATTAATCAAAAAAACTGTTGAATCGGCCTTCCATGAACGAGGGTTCCCTGAACTGCCATCCATGAAAAAGAATTCAAGAAACCTGGACGAATTGCCGATGACGGTTCCCGTAGCGACCTTCCCTCGAAACGGATCGGAGCCTCTCTAATGAAGAAGCTGCTTGGAAAGCGGCGGCTGATCTTTGCCGCCGTCACTGTCATGGTGCTGGCAATCGCCAGCCTCGGCTATGCGGCCTGGACCTCGGCCGGCAACGGCTCGGGCGTGGCCAAGGCGTCGACGGCTCAGGCTCTGAGCACCGTCACCGCCACGGCCTCCAGCGCCAGCCTGTACCCCGGCGCCACCGCTGACCTCACCCTCAAGGTGTCCAACCCCAACCCGTACCCGATCACCGTCACCGACGTGACCGGCAACGGCACCATCACTGCGGACGCCTCGCACTCCACGTGCGGCCAGGACGCGACGCACCCGACGGGCGTGACCTACACCGACCAGCACAACCTGAGCATCGCGGTGCCCGCCAACGGGACCACTCAGGTGGCGGTGAGCAACAGCGTCAAGATGACCAACGCCTCGGACAACAGCTGCCAGGGCGCGACGTTCACCATCCCGGTGAGCCTCAACGGGGCCAGCTCCGCCTCCTAGTCCCCGCAACACCTGACAGCGGCAGCTTCTCATGAAGCGGATATCGACGATCCTCGTCGTGGTGGTCGCGCTCGCTCTGGGCGCGACCACCTACGCCGCCGTCGTGCACAACCACGCCGCGTCGCTGAAGTCCTCCAGCCGGCGTGCCCTCGCAGTCACCGCCACCGTCTCGGGCACTCTGTACCCGGGGAGCGTCCGGCAGGTCCGGCTGCGCATCAAGAACCTCCTGGCACGCAAGGTGCGGGTGCTCGGCCTGCAGCTCAAGCCCGGCAAGCCGACCGGCAACTGCCCGTCGGGCGCCGTGGTCGGCGGGCGCATCACCGTGCGGATGACCATCGCGCGGCGCGGCACGCGCACCGCCTACGCGTCCCTGCGAATGCTGGCCACCGCGCCGGACTCGTGTGAGGGCGCGACGATCCCCCTCGCCTTCTCGGCCACGATGGACGGGCGGCCGTGACCCGCCGCGCCGCCTGCCTGCTTCTGCTCATCCTCGCCGCGTGCGTGGCGCCGGGCGCGGCCTACGCCGCGTGGTCGGGCAACGGCAACGCCAGCGGACAGGTCCAGGCCGCCACGATGCCGAGCGGCTCTGCTCCGACGGTTGCCGCCACCGGGCACAGCCTCACCGTGAACTGGACGGCGGCCACGCTGCTCGGCCAGAACGTCACCGGCTACACCGTCAAGCGCTACAACGCCTCTGGCGTCGTCCAGACCATCGGCTCGGGCTGCTCGGGCACGCTCACCGTCCTGACGTGCACCGAGGCATCGGTGCCCGCCGGGACATGGACCTACACCGTGACGCCCTCGCTGCAGGCGTGGGTGGGCGCCGAGAGCGCGAAGAGCGCCGCGGTCACCATCCAGGCCCCTGGGCTCAACATCACCTCAGCGACGACGGTCACGAGCCTGCCGGCGACGGTGACCGCCTCGCTCACCGGCTACACCGCGGGCCAGACCGTCGCCTTCAAGCTCGACAGCGCCACCGGAACGACGCTGACCAGCGTGATGTCGCCGACCTCGATCCCCGCCAGCGGCTCCGCGACCGCCGTGGTGGTCCTGCCCGCCGGAACCGCCCAGGGGGCGCACACGATCTACGCCGTGGGCAGCCAGGGCGACACCGCCACCGACACGCTGACCGTCAACCGTCCCACCGTCGCGGGTGCCGTCATCGCCAAGTCCGCCGGCGGCATCTCCGGTGCCATCAAGCAGGGCGGCACGTACTTCGTCTACGCCAACGTCACCGGGTCGGGCACGCCTCCGGCCGGCGTGAGCAGCGTGACCGCCGACGTGAGCGCGATCACCACCAACCAGACCGCGGCCGCGCTGACCTCGGGCAGCTACACGATCGATGGCCAGAGCTATGACTACCGCAGCGCCCAGCTCACCGCCAAGAGCAGCCTCGCCGCCGGCTCCCACGCGTTCACGGTCAAGCTCACCGACGCTGCGGGCACGGCGACTACGACGAGCTACTCGGTCACCGTGGACAACACCGCCCCCCGCACGAGCAACATCCAGACGACGAACGTCTCCGGCGGCACCGCCGGAAAGCCCGAGGCGGGCGACACCGTGATCTTCACCTACACCAAGGCCGTGGATCCCAACACCGTGCTGTCGGGCTGGGATGGCGGTTCGCAGCCGGTCATCGTGGAGATCGTCGACGGCGGGACCTCCGGCGACGACAAGCTCGAGGTGCTCAACGCCTCCTCCCAGGCGCAGCTTCCCGCTCGGCACGGTCGACCTCGGCCGCAAGGACTATGTCTCCAGGACGACCACGTTCGGCGCGTCGGGGACCTCCGCCGCGATGGTGCTGAGCGGCAGCGCGATCACCGTGACGCTGGGGACGCCGAGCACGACCGCTGGCACCGCGGCGACGACGGGCACGATGACCTGGACGCCCTCGACCACGGTCACCGATGCCGCGGGCAACGCCGTGAGCTCCAACACGGTCAACGAGAGCGGCAACGCCGACAAGGATTTCTAGGCGCGTCGGCCTCGGGCGCGAAGGCGCTCGCTGCGAGGATGGCGCTACGGTCCGCGCGTGACCTACCGCGTGATGCGCCCGGACGACCTGCAATGGCTCACCCGTCCCCACGACGAGGGCGAGCCGGCGCGACACGTCGCCGAGTTCCTCGAGCTCGAGCCCTTCGCCTATATGCGCGCCAGCCTGTGGCGCTACGAGCCGGGCGCCAAGGGCCGCCGCCACCGCCACCCGCGCCAGGAGGAGACGTTCGTGGTGCTGGAGGGGACGCTGTCGATATACGTCGGCGAGCCGCCGGTGCGCCAGGACGTACCGCGCGGCGGAGCCATCCGGATCGATCCGGGGACCCCGCTGCAGAGTGCCAACCATCAGGACGAGGATCTGCTCGTCTACGTCTACGGCACCCCGCCGGAGACGGCGAACGCCGAGCTGCTCGAGCCGGCGGTTTGAGTAGCAGCGGCCGGCGTCAATCACCCATTGCGGGGGATGAGCGCTCACCCGGGCAGCAGGCACGCTGCCGGCCATGGGTCACACAGCAGCGCTGCCCTCATGGCGTGACACCGCCACCACCGGAGCGATTACGGACTTCGTCGCGGCCGCGACGCAGAAAGACGGCCCGGGGCACATTCCGGTGCACGAGCGCATTGCGGTGTTCGACAACGACGGAACACTGTGGCCGGAGAAGCCCATGCCCGTCCAGCTTGACTTCATCATCCGCAACTTCGCGAAGGCGGCGCAGGCGGACGCCGCTCTGCGGGACCGGCAACCGTTCAAGGCCGCCTACGAGCACGACCTCGGCTGGCTGGGCCGCGCCATGGTCAAGCATTACCAGGGCGATGACGGTGATCTGAAGGTCCTGATCGGCGCTCTCAGCGAGACCTCGGCCGGCGTCGATGCCGAGGTCTACGCCGAGCAGGTGCTGGCCTTCTTCGCCGACGCCGAGCACCCACAGTTCAAGCGGCCGTATATGCACTGCGGCTTTCAGCCGATGATCGAGCTGCTGCGCTACCTGGAGACCCACGGTTTCCTCACCTTCATTGTCTCCGGCGGCGATCGCGACTTCATGCGTCCGGCCGCCGAGCGGATCTACGGCATCCCGCGCGAACGGGTGGTTGGCTCCGGATTCGGCACCGAGTACGAAGACGGCCGCATCGTCTACACCGCCAAGCTCGACTCCTTCGATGACGGCCCCCAGAAGCCGCTGCACATCTGGGCGCGCACCGGGCGCAGGCCGGCCATTGCCGTGGGTAACTCCAACGGCGATCTGGAGATGCTCCGTTTCGCCGGCGGTGACGGACGACCGGCGCTCCGGCTGGTCCTGCGCCACGACGACTCCGAACGCGAGGTGGATGATCAGGGTGGCGCGGACCAGGTGCTCGGCGCGGGGTTCACCGAGATCAGCGTTCGGGACGACTGGGCCACGGTGTTCGCAACCTGACGTGGCCGCGAGGTACGGCGATGGGCGTCCTAACCTCGCTGTGATGCCGGCCATTGCCCTGCCTCCCCTGAGCAGCCGCGTACGGGAGCGTGCGCCCTCCCGCGGCGCCGTCCGCCGCCGTCTTCCGCGGAGCCCGAACCGCCTCGGGCCGCTGCTGCTGCGGGTTCACGTCGCCACCCGGCATCGCGTGCTGACCCGACGGCTGGCGGAGGGAGCGGACCCGCTCTCCTCGCCGGCGCTGGCGCTGCGCGCCCGCCAGCTCACCAGTGACCACTCGCGCCGCAGCCTGAGCCGTTCGCTGCGTCATGCCGTCCTCGACGCCCGCCATCCTGCGCCGGCGCGGCGGGCCTTCGGCCTCATGCGCCGTGGTGCCGTGATCGATGCCGAGGCGGCGATCGATCGTCTGGTCAAGCGGTTGCGCAGCCCGGTCCCCATCACCGCCGAGGGTGCGGCGATGGTGGAACGGATGCTTTCAGATGGCGGGTGGAGCCCCATGTACAGCCCGTCGGGCCCGGGCGCCCTGCGCTGGATGGTGGTGGTGGTCACCGCCGCGCTGGAGCCCAGCACGATCTGACCGCCCGACCGGCGTCGGAGCCCAGCACGATCTGACCGCGCGAACGGCGTCGGAGACCGGCCGGAATCGGCCCGCGCCGGCCCGCGCCGGATAGTGTCTCCATGTGAGCGGGACCGGGGATCGGCCTGGGCGGTGAGGCATCGAGTTGCCGTGCTCTCTCGCGTGCTGGCCAGCCGGCGGCTGCGTCGTGTCGAGACTGCGTACTGCGGGTTCGGGATCAGCGAGTACGGGGTGTGGGTGGTGGTGCTGGTGTTCGCGTTCCGGCGCGGCGGCACCTCGGCGGCCGGCCTCATCGCGGCAGTCCAACTGCTCCCGGCGTCGGTGGTCGCGCCGCTGGCGGCTCGTCTGATCGACGCGCGCGGCGCGGCGGCCACGTTGTGCGGGGGCTATGTGGCGCAGGCGGGGTCGCTGGGCGCCACCGCGATACTGGTCTTGACGGGCGCCCCGGCCGCTGCCGTCTACGCGGGCGCCGTGGTCGCAGCCTCTGCGGTCACGCTGACGCGCCCGGCTCAGGCGGCACTGCTGCCCGCATTGGTGCAGACCCCGGCTCAGCTCACGGCAGCCAACGTCGTGTCGGGTTGGGTGGACAACCTGACGCTGCTGGCCGGACCCGCGGTTGCGAGCGTTGCGCTGGCGACGGTCGGCACGGGGTGGGCGCTGGTCGTGTTCGCGGGCGTGGTGGCGGGCTCGGCGCTGGTCGTGGCTCCGTTGTACCGGCTCGGCCGGGTGGGCGTCGACGACGACCCGGAGGAGAGCGGGGTGTCCGTTCGCGAGGCGGTGCGGGTCGCGCCCGGAGCGCTTCCGGCGCTCATCATGCTGACCGCCGAGTACGCGGTGCTCGGCGCACTGGACGTGCTGGAGGTGGTCCTTGCCGCTCTCGTGCTCGGGCTCGGCGCCGGCGGCGCGGGCTATCTGGGAGCGGCGTTCGGCGCCGGCGGAGTGGCCGGGGCGGCAGTGGCACTGGCCCTGGTGGGCCGGCACCGCCTCGCGGGGCCGCTGTTGCTGGCTGCGACCGCGTGGGGGGTCGCGTTCATCGCGGTGGGGGCATGGCCGGCGGTCGGTGCCGTGCTGTGCCTGCTGGCGATTGCCGGCGCAGGCCGCACCGTGCTCGATGTGGGCGGCCGCACGATCCTTCACCGCACCGTCCCGGCGCCGCTGCATGGCCGGGTGTTCGGGGTGCTGGAGGGCGTGGAGACGTTCGGACTGGCGGTGGGGTCCCTCGCCGTGCCGGTGCTGGTCGCCATCGCCGGCGCTCGCGGAGCGGTCGCGGTGGTCGGCGGGCTGCTCATCGTCGTCCCGCTGCTGACGATGCCGGAGCTGCGCAAGATCGAGCGCAGTGCGCCCGCGCTGGACCTGGAGCTGAGCGCGCTGCGCGGTGTCCCACTGTTCGCCATGCTCAACGCGCCGGTGCTGGAGGACCTGGCGCGCGCCCTGACCCCGGTCCAGGCACCGGCGGGCCACGTCATCGCCCAGGAGGGGCGGCCCGGAGACGAGTACTTCGTGGTGGTCGCGGGGGAGCTCGTCGTGTCGATCGCCGGCGCCCAGGTCGGGCAACTCGGACCCGGCGACGGGTTCGGAGAGATCGCGCTGCTACACGAAGGGGCGCGGATAGCGACGGTCACGGCCACCTCGGAGGTGACGCTGTTCGCGCTCCCGCGCGCGCCGTTCCTGGAGGCGGTGACCGGTTCGCGGCAGGCCGAGAGAGCTGCGCGTCAGCTCGTCGCCGAAAGGCTCGCGGCGCCGCCGCTCGCGATCGACCAGTGAGCCGACCAGGGGTCCCCCTGGCGACACCGTGCCACTCAGCCGGGAAAGTCCCAGCATCCCAACCAAGGAGGTAGACATGAGCGCGACAGAAGCCAGTGCCGGCGCCGCCGATACCACCGTCCCGAACGTCGATCTGAAGCTGGAGGTGGTCGTCATCCCGGTTTCCGACGTGGACCGCGCGAAGGCGTTCTACGTAGGGCTGGGGTGGCGACTGGACGCAGATTTCCCGTTTGACAACGGCGTCAGGATCGTCCAGATCACCCCGCCCGGGTCGCCGTGCTCGATCCAGTTCGGGGAAAAGCTGACGACCGCCCCGCCCGGGTCCGCGGAGAACCTGTATCTGGTCGTCTCCGACATCGAAGCCGCCCGCGAGGCGCTCACCGCACGCGGCGCGCAGGTCAGCGAGGCCTTCCACCCGGGCGCTCCCGGCGCGCAGTTCCAGCCCGAGGGCGACGCGGATCGCGTCGGCGGGCCCGCGCCCGACCGCGCCACCTACGGCTCGTTTGCCACCTTCACCGACCCGGACGGCAACCGCTGGCTGTTGCAGGAGATCACCCGTCGGCTCCCCGGACGAGTGGACGCCGCCGACACCTCATATACGAGCGTCAGCGACCTCGCCGACGCGATGCGGCGCGCGTCGGCAGCGCACGGCGAGCACGAGAAGCGCATCGGCGAGGCCGACGCGAACTGGCCGGACTGGTACGCCGCGTACATGGTGGCCGAGCGGGCCGGCCAGGAGCTGCCTACCTGACCGACCGGCGACGCCGCGCGCGCCGGCCAGGGTCAGCGCGCGTAGGTCTGGATGTCGGCGTCGAGGCTGCCCTGCGACGAGTACTGGCCGGTGTGGATGTAGTTCACCTTGCCGTTGCGGCCGATGAAGATCGTGATCGGCAGGCCCTGGACTCCGCCGGGCAGCAGAGAATGAAGCTGGCTGCTGGTGGTCTGGTAGCTGGGGTAGCTGACAGGGTGCAGGCGCAGGAACGCCTGGGCGTCGCCGGCATCGTCGTCGGTGTTGGCGCCCAGGAAGGCGGTGGTGCGCCCGTATTGGATCGACGCTGAGCGGAAGAGGCTGAACTCGCTGCGGCAGGGCGGACACCACGAGGCCCAGGCGTTGACGACGATCGGGTAGCCCTGCAGGCCGTGGATGCGGGCGGTGAGCGCCGCGTCTGACCCGAGCAGCCGGCCGGCCTGCTGGTGCAGGGCGTTGAGCGGGGCGGGTGAGCCGGCGAGGGCACGGCTGACGGCGGCGGTCCCGGTGGGGGCGGCGGGCGCCTTTGACAGCGCGGCGCGGACGTGGGCGGCGAGCCTGGCGGTGCTCAGCCAGCCCTGCGTGTCGACGTTCCAATACCAGAGGATCGTGCCGTTGGCGGAGGTGAGCACGAACCACGGCTGCCCCTCGACCTCGTAGCCGTCGCCGACGCGCCCAGTGGTGTCGATGCCGACCGGGTAGGACGGGGGGCGGGGGAGCCCCGAGAGGAAATCGCGAAGGGTGGAGGGTGAGGGCTCGACACTGCCCTCGTCGACGGCGGTCGGCGCCGGCAGGCCCGTGCCCGCGGCAGTCGCCGCGTACCGGTTGAGCGCGTCGAGCTGACCGCCCAGGCTCATCACCTCCTGATCCCAGGTGGCGAAGAACAGGTACAGCCGTGGGCGGCCCGGGCCCAAGCTCAGCGTTCCGCCGCCGGCCTTGGGCACGGTGGTGGTCTGGGCGGGGGAGATCGTCGGGATCTGGGCGTACGAGTCGTCGGCAGCGACCTTGGGGTGGCCAGGGAGCAGGCGCGAGGCCTCCTGGGCGAGGAGCTGGCCGAACTGGCCGACCGCCGAGTAGGACTGCTGGGTGACGTACACCCGGCGCAGGCGGCCCTGCGGGTCGATCACGTACAGCGCGGGCGTGTGCTCGATGAGGCCGCGCTCGATGTCAGCTTGGACGTGGTAGGCGCGCCACACCCGCCGCAGTTGCGGTAGCGAACCCGTGAGGAAGTGCCAGCGCCCCAGCATCCCATGCAGTTGCGAGTAGCTGAGCACGTCGGCGATCGAGGTCGCCTTCGGATTGGCGTCCACACCGAGGAGCTGCACGCTGGCTCCGGCAGACCCGAGCAGCCGCTGCGCCTCGCGCATCGCGGTCGTGGTGAGGGGGCAGATGGTGGTGCACTCGGAGTCGTTGAAGTCCAAGAAGACGACCTTGCCCCGGTACGCCTTGAGCGAGATCGATCTGCCGGCCTCGTCGCTGAGGGTGAAGCCCGGGGCGGGCCGGCCCGACAGCGCTGTGCCCGGGTCCAGCGAGGGGTTGGTACCCAGCGAGTCGGCCGACGATGAGCCCGAGAGCTGGGACGCGGCCGCGATCGCGGCCAGCACGACGACCCCGCCGACGGTGAGCAACGGCGCGGGGCGCAGCAGCCCCCGCAGAGCGTGCCGGCGCCGTGGCGCCCGCAGCGCCCCGCGGCGGATCAGCGCCCGCGCGGACACTGCGATGGCGGCGGCGGCCAGCAGGGCGAGGGCGGCCAGGCCGGCGTCGGTGAGCCAGGCGGATCCGGTACCGGCGCCGCGGGGGGCCGGGGCGTTCGAGGCGCTCCCGGACGCTCCGGCGGCGGAGCCGGTCGTGGAGGAGGCGGACGAGGCCTTGAGGTGCAGCGTCACGCCGGCGCTCCGCGCCACGGCCATCACCGCGGTCTCGGCGGAGGTGGCCAGCCCGTCCCCGCCGGGGGCTGGGTGCGTTCCGGCCAGCGCGCGGTAGGCGCTCTGCGTCGCGTGTCTGGGCCAGGACACCCCGAACCCGCTCGGCATGACCACCAGCAGCCTCTGCCGGTAGGACAGCGACAGCTCATAGCCCAAGAAGCGCGCATAGGCGCGGGGCTTGCCCCACAGCTCGCCCACCGCACCCAGGTCGGAGCGGTGCGCGATGACCGCGACGCGGATTGGCACCCCCGCCTGCTTGGCCTGCGCCAACAACCCGTTGAGCTGGACCTGCGTGGCCACCGACACCCCGGCGCTCGATGTGACGAACAGCGACTGGTAGACGAGCACGTCGCTGCCCGGATCGCCGTCGGCGCGGGCGGTGCCCGGGCTCATCGCCCCCCACACGACCACGGCCAGCGCGAGGGCGAGCCCGGCGTATCGACCCAGGGCCGCGGTGCTCACGCGGCGGGGCGTCGTGGTGCGGGCTCGGGCTCGGGCAGTGCGGGTCACGGGGTGGGACGAGGCCGGGCGGGCAGGACGTCGGCTCGGCTTCGTCCTCATTCAAACACGCCGCCGTGCCGCACCGCCCCGGTGGCATGGGCGGCGTCTACGGCGCGCGGTTCGGGACGTGCCTCGCCTGGTGCACCGTATCCGGGCTTATTTTTGCAGGCACGTACCGGGTCGACGGCGACTCGAGAGCGGCGTAGGCTCCCGCGGTCGGGCGTCTGCGGCCACATCGCACGCGGGCGCCGCCCCGCGACCACCCCACAGGAGCGACCGAGATGGGAACAGCTGACTCACCCACGATCGGGTTCGAAGCCGACATCAAGCCGCTGTTTCGCGAGAAGGATCGCGACGCGATGCGCAGAGCGTTCGATCTGTGGTCCTACGACGATGTCGTCACCCATGCCGACGCGATCGCCGCACAGTTGAGTGAGGGCACGATGCCGTGCGACGGCGCATGGCCTGAGGAGCGGGTCGAACGCTTCCAGCGCTGGATCCAGGACGGAGCGGCTCAGTAACGACCGCGCGCCCGGTGACAGCTGACGCCCAGCGGGTGGCCCGGGAGCGCGCGCAGGCGGCCGCCGTGAGCTATCTCGGTCTTGGCAGGGTGTTCAGCGCCAACATGACCGGCAACATCGTCCTGCTGGGATTCGGGATCGCCGGTGGCTTTGACCTGCCGATCGTGGCCCCGATCGTCTCGCTCGCCGCGTTTCTGGTCGGCGCGGCGCTGGGCGGAATGCTGGCTGACGCGCTCGCACCGCGCCACCGAGCTCACCTGGGCGCGGCGCTGGGCGCCGAGGTGGCGCTCCTGACGGTGGCGACGCTCGTCACCGCGCTGGCGACGGTCCAGCCCGATGCAGCCTCCGGCGACACGGTCATCGGACTACTGGCGCTGGCCATGGGGTTACGCAATGCGACGGTGCGGCGGTTCGCCGTGCCCGACCTGACGACCACCGTGCTCACCCTCACGCTCACCGGTCTGGCCGCCGACCTGCGCCATCTGCGGGCCAATCGCAGCTCCCTCGTGCGGCGATCGTGCGCGGTGCTGGCGATGCTGATCGGCGCGCTCGTCGGGGCACTCCTGCTCAAGTCCGACCCGGCATGGGTTTTGGCGTTGGCCGCTGTGCTGGCCGCGGTCGCCGGTGCGGGCTACCTGCGTCACCCCAGCTCCGGAGATCCGACGTGACCCGCACGACTGGGGCGACCGGCAGTGAGCGGGAGGTGATCGATGCGCTCGACGCGCTCCTTGCCCCCGGCCATCCTCGTGCCGCCCGTCACGCGCTGTCGGTCCGGCCGCCGCGCCCGCGGCGCCGGCGCACCACACGTCGCGCGACGTAGGCGGCGATCAGCAGGACGAGGGCGGCGAGGAGATAGGTGCTGTACCGGATGCCGGCGTTGTAGATGGTGTCGATATGGCTTCCGGAGACGTAGCCGAGGGTGGTCCATACCGCGACCCATAGGGCAGCGCCGATGGCGTTGAAGATCAGGAAGCGACGCCAATGCATCCCGGTGATGCCCGCGACGATGCCGTTGGCCTGGCGCAGCCCCTCGATGAAGCGCGCGACGATGATGACCTTGCCGCCGTGGCGCTCGAAGAAGACCGTCGCCCGGTCGAGCCGCTCAGGGGTGATGAACACGTAGCGCCCGTAGCGCAGGACGAGCCGGCGACCGCCGAAGTGGCCGATGGCGAAGCCCACGTTGTCGCCGAGCACGGCGCCGCAGAACCCCAGCAGGGCCACCAGGAAGATGTTCAGGCGGCCTGTCCCCGCATACACCGCCGCGAGAATGAGGATGGTCTCGCCCGGGACCGGCACCCCGAAGTCCTCGAGGAACAGCAGCCCGACTATTGCCAGGTACCCGTAATGGTCCAGCGTGGGCTCCAGCGTGTGCAATGCGCCCGGCAGGTGCTGGGTCGCCTCCGCGGCGGCGGCGATCAGCATCGGAACGGGGAGGGGGAGGGTGGCGGGCTGATCGCGTCATCGTGACGGCGATGCGCCGGCGCCGCGCGCCGGTTCCGGGTGCAGGCGCCGTTATCCTTGCCGCTGAAGCCGATACGCCCCAATGCCCAGGGGTCAGGGAATCCGGTCTGAGTCCGGAGCTGACGCGCAGCGGTGGGGATGTGTGGGCCGGTCAACCGCCACTGGACCCCGGTCTGGGAAGGCGACCCGCCCCCTAAGCATCCGAGCCCGAAGACCTGTCGACTTCTCCGCCGGTGCTCTCCGGCGGACCGGCAATGCGGCTCCGCGTATGAGCCGCCGGCAAAGGAGACGAACATGGGCTCGATGCTGACGCGAATGGCGCCGCTGACCACCACGGGGGTCGGAAGCCTGCCGTTCACCCGTCCTGCGCAGGCCGTCAGTCACGCCGCGACGGCGTATGAGCTGCCGTTCTGCCCCCAGCTCCCGCGCGCTTACGGAGACATGCTGCAGGAGTGGCTCGGCGCCGATCCGGGACGCTGCGGATGGGCGCCCGATCGCGATCGCCAATTGCCCGTCGCCTGGGACGACTTCATCCTGCACCTGAGACGCCATCCGCCGTCCGCCGGGCTGGTCAAGCTGCAGGTCACGGGCCCGCTGACGCTGGCGGTGGCTCTGGAGCGCCGGTCGGCCCACGGCCGGCGCGACATGCCGGACCTCGCCCGCGAGATCTCGGGCTGGCTGGCGGCGGCGGTGAGCGACCAGGTGCGCGGTCTGCACGATCTGGGGCTCGGCGCGCTCGTCGTCGTCGACGAGCCGGGGCTGATGGCGGCGCAGCGCCAGGGTGCGAGGACGGCAGCGTGGGACGCGCTGCGAGCGGCGGCTCCCACGTGGGGGCTGCATGTCTGCGGCGAGGTGCCGTGGCAACTGCTGGATGAGGCCGAGCCTCACGTGATCTCCTACGACCTGATCCGGTATGGCTGCGGGCGCGCCGCGCAGGCCGTCATCCGCCGCCTCATGCACCGCGGCGGGCGCGTGATGTGGGGTGTGGCTGACGCGCTCGCACCGGAGAGCCCGTCGCTCATCGTCGATCGCGTGTGCGCTGCCGCGCGCGCGGTTGCCGGTCGTCGGTGGCGGACCGCCGACGTGCTGGACGCGTCGCTTCTCTCCGGAACGTGCGGGACCGGCGGGGTCGATGTCACGGCGGAGCGCCGGCTGGCCCGAGACCTGCGGGTGAGCGCGAGCCTGCTCCGGGGCGATCCCCTGCCGGGCGTGGAGTGGGAGGTCGCGGTGAGCACGGCCGTCGAAGCGGTCCGCGAGCAGACCACCGCGCCCGCGCGCGTCTTGACTTCCCAGGGCGGCGCGAGTATCCGTTCAACCGCAAAGCGGGAGATCCCGGGGGGGAAAGGTTGAGCTGTGCCCATTGGCTACCTCACGTCGGTGGTGGTCGTCGCGCTGTACACGGCCATCATCCTGCGGGCGCCGCGCCGCCCGGTGAGCGTCGCACGCGCGACGTTTGTGACGACCCACTGGGTCAACGAGTATCCGTTCATTGCCCTGGCGGCGCTGGCGGCCGTCACCGTCCCCGTCCTGGCCCAGGGCGATCTGACCTCAGCGGGCGGCTGGGTCCTCTTCGGCGTGGCGGTGGTGACCGCACTCGGCCTGCTGCGCGTCGTCCAGCGTGCATGGTCGGCCGGCGCGGTGGTACAGAGCGCGCTGGCCGATGATCTCCCTGACGCCTGGCCGGCCGGTCGCGCGCAGCTGCCGCCGCTGGGCGCACTGCGGGTGTTGCGTGACGTCATCGCCCCGTTCCCAGTGCGCCCGCGCGCCGTGCAGCGGATCGCCAACGTCGCCTACGGCGACGCGGGCCGGGGCAACCTCATGGACCTGTACCGCCGCCGGGACGCGCCGGCGCAGCCGATGCCGGTGCTCATCCACTTCCACGGCGGCCACTTCCAGATCGGGCGTAAGAGCCGCGAGTCGCTGCCGCTCATCTACCGGCTGGCGAGCGAGGGGTGGCTCTGCATCAGCGCCAACTACCGCCTGCGCGCGGCCGGGCGCTTCCCCAACTCGCTGGTCGACGCCAAGGCGGTGATCGCGTGGGCGCGGACGCAGGGGGTGGAGTACGGAGCCGATCCGTCGCTCATCGTCGTCGCGGGAGGGTCGGCCGGCGGGCATCTGGCCTCGATGGCCGCGCTCACCCCCAACGAGTCGGCGTTCCAGCCTTCCGCCGCGGAAGTGGACACCAGCGTCGCGGCGGCGGTATGCCTGTACGGGTACTACGGCCGGCGGGCGTCCGGTGAGGCGGCGTCATCGCCCGAGGACTACCTCTCGCCCCAGGCTCCGCCGTTCCTGGTCGCCGCGGGCGACAACGACAACCAGATCGACGTCAGCCACGCCGACCACTTCGTCCGTGCACTTCGCACTCGCTCCGCCGCGCCCGTCGTCTACTTCCGCCTGCCCGGGGCGCAGCATGCCTTCGACCTGTTGCGGTCCCTGCGCTTTGACGAGGTCGTCGACGGCGTCGTGGTGTTCCTGGAGTGGGTGCGGCGGCACAGCGCCCAGGCGTCACCACCTCGGGTCTGAGCGGCGGAGCTCGTCAAACGCGGTGCGCGCGGCGTCGCCGATGGCGAGGTCGACGTCCGGGGCGATCGCGGCCGGACGCGCCGTGCGGGTCAGTGCCGCCATCGCCACCCGTGCGGTCCCCGCGCCCGCGTCGACTGACTCGACGACGCCGATCTCATGGCGCAGATGAAGGTAGCTGCCCGTCTTTCCGCTGACACGGATCGTGTCCGAGCGCAGATCGCTGGCCAGACGATGGCTGAACGTCTGCATCCCCATCAGCCGCCGCAGCTCGGCGGTGGCGCGGGGGTCGCTGATCTCGTCGCGCCACACGCGCTGCAGCAGGGTCACGAGATCGACTGCCGTCCCGACGTTCGCGTATCCCGGGTCGAGCGGCTCGATCACGTGCTGGCCCGTCCGATCGGACTGCACGGCCAACTCCAGCGCGAGTGACAGCTTCCCGGCGGCCGCCCGGGACGCTGAATCGTGCATGCGTTGCAGGGGGTGGCGGAAGCGGATGCCGGGGCAGCCCCAGTCGCTCACGGCCTCGTTGACCGCGTCGAACCCGACCAGCTCGATCAGCACGTCGGCGGAGGCGTTGTCGCTCACCGAGAGCGTCATCAGGACGAGGTCGGCGATCGCGATCGTCGCTGGAAAGCGAAACGCGCTGACACCGGTGGAGCCAACGCTGCGTGCCGGATCGACGAGCATTGGCGCCGCCGGGTCGAGCGCTCCACGCTCGATCGCCTCGAGTACCACCAACGCCAGCGGCACCTTGATCACCGAGGCCAGCGGCACCGGGGTGGCGACGTCGAAGCCGAGCTCCTCGCCGGTGTCGACGTTGCGCGCCAGGAAGTGCCCCGAGATGCCGAGCCGCTCCCAGTCGTCGGCGATGCCCTCGGCGGCGATCAGCCCGGTCGGCGTGGTCGCGACGTAGGCGTGGCCGGTCATGCGCTGGCCGCCAGGCGCCGCCCGTCCTCGCCCTCGGCGTGCCGCGCCGGTTCGGGCATGGCCGGTTCCATAGCGCCGGTGGCTGCGGCCAGAAGCGGCGTGAGCCACGTCCGCAGCGAACCCAACGAGGGGCCATAGGGCGGCTTGACGTGGACGGAGAGCTCGTAGCCACGGTGCAGGCCACGATCGGCCAGCGGCGACCAGGTCAGCCCATGGCGCGCGGCGAAGCGCTCGTCGCAGATCAGCCGGGTGGCTCCGCCGAGCACCTCGGCGACCGCCGTGGACGCCGACGCAGCAAGCTCCATGCACCGTTCGGCGATGCCTGCCGCGGCAAGTGCGCGCGCGAGCCGGTCGGTGAAGAGGGCGATGTCGTCTTCGGGGAGGACGAGCAGTCGCAGGGGCGGCGCTGCTGCTGCCGCGCGGCGCGGGCGCAGGCTGTCGAGGTGGACCGCGCCGCCGCCGGCCGTCGCTCCGGTTCCGGCCCCAGCGGCGGATGCGACGCCGATCGGCACCACAAGCGCCGCGCCGTGCACCGGGACGCGCACGAGCGCGCAGGACAGCCGCCCCGCCTCCAATGCGGCCGCGCGATCGCGGGCCGGAGACTCGTGGACGGTGACCGACACACCGTGCGCGGCCGCGCCGGAGATGAGGCGGGCCAGCGCGGCCGGTGCGCACTCGGGTGGGATCCCAACCGCGATCGGCGCGGTGCGGTGCGCGGACTCGGCGAGGGTCAGCAGGTGCCCGGTTCGCGCGATGACGTCCTGGGCGTGCGGGAGCAGCAGCGAACCGAGGTCGGTGATGCGCACGTGGCGCTGCGAGCGCTCGAACAGCTCCCCGCCCAGGCGGCGCTCGAGGTTCTTGATCCGCCGGCTGAGGAGCGGCTGGGCGATGTGCAACTGCTCCGCCGCCGCCGAGAAGCTGCGCCGCTCCGCCACCGCTGCGAACGCCTCGAGATGTGCCAGGAGGTCCATGGCCGCAAGTCATATCAAAAAGACATGAAGTCGTATAACTTGCGTCTTTGACATGACGCCGGTGCACTGATTGCCTCGCCGGGCATGTCCTCTCCACGCCTTCGAGTCACCTGGACGGCAGTGGCGCTGCTCGTGCTGGCGGCAAGCGGTTGCGGCTCCGTGTCGGGTCGAGGCGGCGCCACGTCCGCTGCTGACGCCGCACCGGTCCTGCACCGCTACCTCGCCGCCTGGAGCCATCGCGACTGGCGCGCGATGCGCGCGCTGGTGACACGCGCCCCTGCGCTGGGTGACTTCGCCCGGGCCAACGCCGAGGCCTTCGCGGCCCTTGACGTGACCAGTGCGCGCTTTGGCGCCGGGCGGGTTCGTGACACCGGCCCGGCACAGGCGCACGGACACGTCACCGCCGACCTGCGTCTGCGCGGACTGGGGACCTGGCACACGACGACGACCGTGTCCCTCGTGCGGCGTGGCGGCCGCTGGCGGGTGAGCTGGTCGCCGACGATGCTCGACTCGGGACTGCCGGCGGGCGGCCGGCTGGCGCTGGTGCGCTCATGGCCGGCGCGAGGCCAGATCCTCGGCGCGGGCGCCGCGCCGCTGACGAGGGACCGCTCCCAAGTGACCGTTGGGGTCGTCGGCGAGAGGATCCGCAACGCGTCGGTGGTGCTCGCCGATCTGGTGGCCGCGGGCGCGCCTCGGGACCGCGCCCAGTCCGCACTGGCGGCGGCGCGCGCCCATCCCGACCAGTTCGAGCCGGTGTTCGAGATCTCGCGCGCGGGGTTCGAGCAACTGCGCGCGGCCCCGGGCGCGGGCAACGTCTACGCGGTGCCGGGCACGGCATTTCAGGCCACCGCGGGCCGGCATGCGATCACCGATCAGCTGTCGGCCCATCTCGTGGGCTCCGTCGGTCCGGTCACCGCTGAGCAACTGGGCCGGCTCGGTCCGCCCTATGACGCGTCCAGCGTCGTCGGCCAGAGTGGATTGGAGTCCGCCTACGAACGTCGGTTAGCAGGGTCGCCGCGTGTGGCCGTTGTCGGGCTGGACGCGGCCGGGGCCCGGGTGGCAACGCTGGCCACGTTCGCCGGCCGCCAGGCCCGTCCCGTTCAGACCACAATCGACCCCGCCGTGCAGCGAGCCGCCGAAGCGGCACTGGCGGGGGAGACCCACAACGTGGCGATGGTCGCGATGCGCGCGTCGACTGGCCAGGTCCTCGCCATGGTCTCCGAGCCGACGGGCGCGGCCTTCGACGCGGCGCTGCAGGGCGCCTACCCGCCCGGATCCACGTTCAAGGTCCTCGTCAGCGCGGCGTTGATCGGCCGGGGGTTGTCGCCGTCGAGCCCGGTTGCGTGTCCCAACACGGTGACGGTCGACGGCGAGACCTTCCACAACGCCGAGGGGGACGGCCCGACCCAGACCCTCGATCAGGCCTTCACCGAGTCCTGCAACACGTCGTTCATCGACTTGGCGCTGTCACATCTGCGCCCGGACGACCTCGTGTCGGCGGCCGCCGCGTTCGGGCTCGAGCGCACGCCACGGCTCGGGGTGCCGGCATTCGCCGCCAACGTCACCGCTCCGCGCAGCCGCACGGCGATGGCGGCGGCCTCGATCGGTCAGGACACGCTCACCTTCTCGCCGCTGGGCATGGCGATGGTCGCCGCCGCGGTCGATCACGGCACCGCGCTCGCGCCCCGACTCGTCGCCGGCGCCGCCGACGACCGGACCGCCGCCACGCCGCTGCCGGCCGCGGTGCGCGATGGCCTGCGGACGATGATGTCTCACGTCCCCGAGAGCGGCACGGCCGCGGGCACCGGGCTGCCGGCTGGGACCTTCGCCAAGACCGGCACCGCCCAGTACGAGCAGAACGATCAGGTGAAGACCGATGCCTGGCTGATGGGCTACCGCGGCGACATCGCATTCGCGATCGTGGTCCAGGACAGCGGTGAGCTTGACGGCGGGCCGCGCGACGGGCCGCTGATCGCGCGCTTCCTGGACGCGGTCGACGCGGCGGGTCTGTCCGGCTCTGCCGGCGCATGATCCGGGGTGAGCCGGCGCGGCGGGTCGCGCTGGCCGCCTCGCTCAGCCTGGCCCTGTTCGCCATCGTGTTCCTGCGCCTGTGGTTCCTCCAGGTGCTCAGCGGCGACCGGTACCTGCGAGCCGCCACGGTCAACCGCGTTCGCGAGATCCCTGTGTCCCCATCGCGTGGCGAGATCCTCGACCGTCACGGCGTGGTGCTCGCCGGCAGCCGCCGCAGCCAGGCGGTGCAGATCCGCCCGGGGCGCCTGCCGGTCCCGGTCTCTACGGCGAACATCGCGCGACCGCCGCGCCGCGACGCTGCGGTCTACGCCTCCCTCGCGCGTGTGCTGAGGATGTCGGCTCACCGGCGCCGCTGCCCGATCGCCGGATGGCCGCGCCGCGCACACCTGTCGCCGATTGCCTGCGCCGTCGCGCAGCAGGTGGCGCTGCGACCGTACGCCGACGTCGTGATTGGCGCCAGGGTGAGCCGCGCCGCCCGGTACTTCCTGGCCGAGCGCCAGCCGGAGTATCCGGGCGTCTCGATCGTCGACACGTACGTGACGGCCTATCCGCATGGGGACCTCGCCGCGCAGACGCTCGGCACCGTCGGTCCGGTCACGGCGGCCGAGTTGCATCGCCGAGACGACCGGCGTCTCGAGCCGGACGCGATCGTGGGCCAGTCGGGGCTCGAGGCCGCCTACGACGTCTTCTTGCGCGGTACGGCTGGCGTCGAGCGCATGCAGGTCGACGCGATGGGCCGGCCGGCCGGAACGCTGGCCGCGACGGCACCAGTGCCCGGCGACGACGTGGTCACCTCGCTCGATGCCGGCCTGCAGCGCGCCGGCGAGGCGGCGCTCGCGCATTCGGTGGCCCTCAACGGCGGTACGGGAGGCGCCTTCGTCGCCCTGGACCCGCGCAGTGGCGCCGTGCTCGCGTTGGGGTCGAATCCCAGCTTTCGGCCGGCGCTGTTCGCCGGCGGCCTGTCTCAGGCGAGCTATGAGCGGCTGACGGCGCCGGCGAGCGGCGATCCACTGCTCAACCGCGCGATCCAGAGCGTCGCGCCGTCGGGATCGACGTTCAAGCCGATTGCCGCAACCGCCGCCCTCCAGAGCGGCGCATGGTCGCCGGGTGAGATCTTCGACGACACCGGCCGCTACTGCGTGGGCAGCGGGGCAGCCCGGCAATGCCGCCACAACTCCGGCAGGGCCGTGTACGGGCCGCTGGATCTCACCTCGGCGCTACGCGTCTCCTCCGACGATTTCTTCTACAACCTCGGGGTCCTCACCAACGCCGACCCGGCTGCGCACCCCCGGGGCGGCGCGCTCCAGCCCTGGGCGCGGGCCTATGGGATCGGCCGTCCGACCGGCATCGACCTACCCGGTGCCGCTCCCGGGACCCTTCCGGACGCCGTCTGGCGCGCACGTCGCAATCGGCTCGAGGCCCAGTGCGACGCGGGCAGGGGACCGTTCCACGGCCAGCCACGCCATCCCGCCGGCGGCTGCGGCATCGCCGACGGCACGAACCGCCCCTGGTCGGTCGGCGACAACGAGAGCCTCGCCCTCGGGCAAGGGGACGTCCAGATCTCTCCGCTGCAGCTCGCGGTGGTCTACGCCGCGCTCGCCAACGGCGGGACCATCGTCCGGCCACACCTGGCGACCAGCATCCAAGCGCCCGACGGGACCGTGCTTCAACGCATCGATGCGCCGGCGCGACGACACCTGAGCATTGATCCGGCCTACCTCTCGGCGATCCAGGCGGGTCTGCTCGGCGCCACCTCCCAGCCGGGAGGCACGTCGGCGGACGTCTTCGCCGGATTCGGCGAGTCCGTGTATGGCAAAACCGGCACCGCGCAGTACTTCGACGCGGCGGGCGTCGAGACCGACGACGGCTGGTATGCGTGCTTCGTCCCGCCGTCGATCACCGCTCGGCCGATCGTCGTGGTCGTCTGGGTGCAGAAGGGGGGCTTCGGTGACGTCAGCGCCGCCCCAGTGGCGCGCCAGATCCTGTCGCAATGGTTCAACGGCGACCCGGGCCCGTACGTGAGCGGCCGCTCGACGTCGCTGTGACCCCTCATGGGGCAGACCGTTTCCGCACGATCACCGCAGGGCGGCGAGGATGACCTGTGCGTAGATCGAGATCGCATCGCGGATCTGCCCGACGTCGACCCGCTCGCCGGTGGTGTGTGCCTGCTCGGGCGCCCCGGGCCCGCAGAGCACGGTGGAGATGCCTGCGTTGCCCAGCCACGACGAGTCGTCCGCGGCCGGGTCGGTCCCGAGGGTCCCGGCGCGGCCTACGCGCCGGACGATCTGCTGGATCGTGCTCACCAGAACGTCACCCTCTGCCGCGATGTACGGCGGGCAGACGCGATTGACGACAAGCTCGAAGCTGAACGGAGGGCGGACGACATCGCGTATCGCTGACTCGATCTGCGTGAGCGCCGCCTGGGGCGTCTCGCCGGGGAGCAGACGCCGGTCGATCGACAGCCACACCGCATCGGGAATGGTGTTGATCGCCGGCTCGCCGTCCACTCGCATCGAGGTCACGGTCAGGCTGGGCGTCGACGGGTCAAAGCGGTCATCTCGAGCGCTCAGCGGGAGCGCATCGAGCGCGGTGACGGTACGCGCGGCCACCGTCACAGGGTTGTCGCAGGCGTGAGGCAGGCCGGCATGGCCCCCGCGGCCGCTGATCTTGATGCGCAACCACGCCACGCCGCGATTGCCCGTGAAGACGTCCAGGCCGGTCGGCTCGCCGCACACCGCCCAGCGACCGGTCACGTGGCCCTCCTCCAACAGCGGGACCATCCCGCGCGGGCTGCCGACCTCTTCGTCGCCGGTCACCACGAGCGAGACCGGCGTGCGATCCAGGTCGACGTGCCGCGCGGCGACCTTGAGCCCGCCGACGTAGGCGGCCAGCGCGCCCTTCATGTCGCACACCCCACGGCCGATGAGCGTCTCGCCGTGGCGGACCAGCGAGAACGGGTTGGTCTCCCACTCGCCCTCGGCGGGGACCACATCAGTGTGTCCGGCGAGGATGAGCCGGCGGTCGTCGTCGGCGTCGCCCCAGTCGGCGACGAGGTTGGGCAGGCCGTCGAACGCCACCTGACGCCGCCGGCCACCGAGAGGCGCCACGGTGGCGTCGATCGCGTCCAGGCAGCGCCCGATGGCAGGCGAGCCCTCGACCGACTCCTCGGCGATCAGCCGGCCCAGCAGGTCGAGCGTGGGCTCGAGCTCCTCCTGGACGGACGACTCCAGATGCGGGTGCACCGGCGGCTTGTATCACGACGTCCCGGCGGACCGGTGGCCGGGAGACATGAGATCCTTGGCCCGTGTCGATCCGCGTCGCCTCCCCGCAGTTCGTCGGGCGCACGGCCGAGCTCGCACGGTTAGAGCTTTTGGTGCGCGACGCCGCCGGGAACGTCCCGGGCTTTGTCCTGATCGGCGGGGAGTCCGGAGTCGGCAAGAGCCGGCTGATGGACGAGTTCGCCGCTCGCGCTCGAGCGGACGGCGCGCGGGTGATCACCGGTGACTGCGTCGACCTGGGCGACGCCGAGCTTCCCTACGCGCCGTTGGTCGGCGCGCTGCGCGGCATCACCGGCGAGGAGCTGGCGGAGATCCTCCCGCGCGGCGCGCGAGAGCTGTCTGCGCTGCTGCCCCAGTTCGAGGTTGGGGATGCCGGACTGGGGCCATCGTCGCTGGCCCAGGGGCGGTTGTTCGAGCTGTTGCTGGGGTTGCTCGGCGGCCTGGGCGCCGAGCGGCCGCTCGTCCTGATCGTGGAGGACGCGCACTGGGCCGACCCGTCGACCCGGGACTTCCTGTCGTTCCTGATCCGCAACCGGCGCACGGAGCGCCTCGTCGTCGCGGTCACATACCGCACCGACGAATTGCATCGCCGCCATCCGCTGCGCGGGTTCCTGGCCGAGGCCGACCGCACGCGGGCGGTCACCCGGTTGACACTCGAGCGGTTCACCCGAGACGAGCTGGCCGAGCAGCTGAGCGGGATCCTTGGTCATCCGCCCGCTCCCCAGCTCGTCGAGGAGCTGTGGAGCCGGGGGGAGGGCAACCCGTTCTTCACCGAGGAGCTCGTCGCTGCCGGCGGCGACAGCGCGGACGGCCGGCTGCCCGAGGACATCCGCGATGCTCTGATGCTCCGGATCGAGGCGCTCAGCCCGGACGCCCAAGCAGTGCTGAGGGTCGCCGCGGTCGCGGGCGCCCGCGTGCGCCACGCCCTGCTCGATGCCGCCGCGACCCTGCCTCGACGACACGCTGCTGGGCGGGGCCCGAGAGGCGGTCGCCCATCACGTGCTCGTCCAGGAGCACGACGACGACGTCTACCGCTTTCGTCACGCGCTGCTGCGCGAAGCGCTGGTCGATGACCTGCTGCCCGGCGAGCGCGGACCGCTGCACGCCGCGGTGGGCCGCGCGCTGGCCGCCGATCCCGTCGCTGTCGGCCTCAGGCCGCAGCGTGGCCGCCGAGCTCGCCGCGCACTGGTCAGCCGCGCACGACCTCCCGGCCGCGTTCGCCGCCTCCGCGCAAGCGGGCGAGGAGGCCGAGCGGATGGCGGCCTTCGCCGAGGCCAACGCGCACTTCGAGCGCGCCGCGGAGCTGTGGGACGCCGTCTCCGACGGAGCAGCGTGCGGGCAGTCCCGACCGGGTGGAGCTGTTGCGCCGGGCTGCCGAGGCCGCTCACCTGGCGGGTGACTCCGATCGCGCGGTGGCGCTCGGTCGCAGCGCGATCGGTCTGATCGACGTGACCTCGGATCCGCTCATCGCGGCCGCCCTCCACGAGCGCGTCGGCCGGTACCTGTGGGTCTGCGGCCTGCATCGCGACGCCGTCGAGGAGCTCAGTCGCGCGGTGGCGGTGATGCCGGAGGATGCACCGGCGGCGGATCGTGCGCGCGTGCTGGGCGCCGAGGGCCACCTCCTGATGTTGTTGGGCCGCGGAACGGAGTCGCGTGAACGCTGTGAAACCGCGTTGGAGCTCGCTCGCCAGGCCGGCGCCACGCTCGAGGAGTGCCGGGTCTGCAACAGCCTCGGCCCCGCGCTGCAGATGACGGGCGAGATCGATGGGGCGATCGCGATCCTTGAGCGGTCACGCGCAGCTCGCCGACGAGCTGGGAGACCCGGAAGAGATGACGCGGGCCAACATCAACCTGGCCGAGGTGCTCGATCAGGCCGGCCGGCTCGATGAGGCGATCGTGGTGTCGCGCGCTGGCGTGGCCGCGGCCCGGCGTGACGGCGTCCCGGGGGTCCTGCCGATACTGATCGCCGAGCTGGCGGACCGTCTCGTGCGCCAGGGCGGGTGGGAGGAGGCGGACGCGATCCTCCCCGAGGCGATGGCACCGACGACAAGTTGGGGAGTCGGACGGGCCGATGCTCTGGCGGCGTTCGCCCATATCCAGGCGCTGCGTGGCGACGCTGCCGGCGCCGAGCGCTCGCTGCGCGAGGTTGACCGGGCGATGCGCGAGGCCGTGGGGTCGATGTGGACGGGGCCAACGGCGACTGCGCGGGCCGAGGCGGCGTTCTGGGATGGCCGGCCAGCCGACGCGCTCGAGGTCGTCGCCACTGAGCTGGGCCGCCGCGAGGAGACCGATGATTCAGAGGTGGGGTATCTGGCGCCGGTGATCGCCGTCGGCGCCCGGGCCGAAGCGGAGCTGGCGGCGCGGGCGCGCGCCACCGGCGAGAGCGAGGCGCTCGCGGACGCGGTGCGGCGGGCGCGGCGAGATCCGCGATATCGGCCGTTCCCTCGTGGCCGCCGATCCTCGCCCGGAGGCGCTGCTGTGGGTGGAGCAGGCGACGGTCGAGGCCGCCAGGGCCGACGCGGCCGCGTCGGCCGAGGAGTGGACGACGCTCGCCGACCGGTGGGAGGAGTACGGGGCGCGCTTTCCAGGTCGCGTACTGCCGGTGGCGTGCCGCCGAGCTCGGTGCTGGCCGGCGGGGGTCCGCGCGGCGAGGTCCCGGCGATGCTCGCCGCCGCGTACCGGACCGCGGAGCGGCTCCAGGCGGAGCCGCTGCGGCGTGAAATCGCTGATCTGGCACGGCGCGCCCGGGTGCCATTGCAGGACGGCGAGGACACTGCCGCGGACGACGAAGGTGGCGCGCATGCGCCCGGCGACGAGCCGACCACCGCGGAGCGGATCGGGCTCACCGCCCGGGAGCTCGACGTGTTGCAGTTGATGGCGGGCGGCGCCACCAACCGCGAGATCGCCGCCCGCCTCTATATCAGCCAGAAGACCGTCACGGTCCACGTCACCCGCATCTTGGCCAAGCTCGACGCTCGAACACGGGTGGAAGCCGCCGGAGTCGCTCAGCGGCTCGGGCTGCTCTCCACCGACAGCGCCGGTTCGTAGGCCAACGGCAGCGCCCGCGCAGCGCGATGGCCGAGGCCAGCGCGAGGACGGCACCGGCGAGGAGGTACAGGGCCCCGCCGAGGCCGGCGATGGACACCAGCACGGGCGCGATCAGACCGCCGAGCGCGATGCCACCCACCGACGCGGCGAAGGCAAACCCGTACGCGCACCCGAGCCGAGACTCGTCGAGCGTCTGCTGCAGACGCGTGTCCACGACGACCTCGACGATCAGCGCGCCGGCCCCGCCGACGACACCGACGAGCGATCGCCACGACGGCGCTTGTCGTGAAGGCCAGGACGGGGAGCGGGAGGGCCACCATGACCAGCGCGGCGGCAAGCGTCGGCCGGCGGCCGGCGGTGCGGCCGAGCCGGCCGGCGAGCGTGGCACCGGCGATCCCGCCGACGCCTTGGGCGGCAAGCAGGTAGCCGTAGCCGCCGGCGCCCAGATGCAGCCGAGAGGCGACGAGCAGCAGCAGAACGGTCTGAGAGCCGTAGACGAGGCTGCCGGCGACGTCGGCGCTGACCATCCAGCCGGCCTCGGGGGCCGCCCTCAGGGCGCGCGCACCCTGGCGAAGGTCATGCAGGAGCGCGCGCACGCCGTCGGCGGTCGTCGCGTCCTCGTGGTCGGGCCGAGGCGCGCGGGCGAACTCAGCGCCGGCGGGGATCGAGGCGACGAGCAGGCCGGAGATGACGAAGGTCGCGGCGTTGATGGCGAAGGCGACCGGGGGTGGGCCGATGAGTAGGAGAACGGCCCCGAGCACCGGGCCCGCGGCGATGCAGACCGGGCCGATCGCCGCACGGGCGGCGTTGGCGGCGGTGAGCTGGTCGGCATCGACCAGGCGGGGGGTGACCGCGGCCACGCTCGGCGGGTAGGCGACCCCAGCCAGTGTGGCGGTCGCCGCCAGGAGCGGGACGAGCACCACCGGCAGGCCCGCGACCGCGACGACGACGAGCGCGCCCATGATCCCCGCGCGCAGGGCATCGGCGGCGAACATGAGCCGGCGGCGGTCGAGACGGTCGGCGATCAGGCCGCCGATCGGTGCGCCGAGGACGAGTGGTGCGATTCGTGCGGCGGTGGTGACGCCCAGCCACACGGTTGAGTGGGTCCGCTGCTGAACGTACGCGAGCAACGAGAGGTTGTAGAGCCAGTCGCCGAGCTGGGACGTGGCCAGGGCCGCGAGCAGCCGGCCGAAACGTGGGTATGAGCGTGCGATGTGCATGACGGTGAGCGTCGTCGTAAGGCGCCGGACGTACATCGGACAACCGGGCATGGTTCCCGGAGGCCGCCCTCCTAGATCCGGACAGGTAGGACTCCTACACCGGCGCTCATAGGACCCCTAGACGGGTCGGCATAGGAGGGTGGCGGTGCCGAAGTGCACCCATCTGCCCGATGTGCGGTTGGCGTGGCGCGGGCGTGCTGCTGCGCAGACCGGGGGCGCTTCCGCCGTCGCGAAGACGGCAGTTGCGCCCCCGGCCCGGCAGCGACCGCTAGTTGACGACCACGCCGAACGGAGTGGCCCCAGCGGGCAGCGCGGTCTGGGCCGCGGCGATCTGGCTCAGCCGCCCGCCGCGTACGGCGAAACCGCTGATCGCGTTCGCCTTGCTGTCGACGACCCACAGGGTGGAGCCGTCGGGGCTGAGGCGGGCGTCCTCCGGCGCGAGCGTGGAGGCGATCGGCCCCGGCGAACGGGGTGTTGCCGATCAGGCGCAGGGTGCCGTCACGGTGGATGCGGTAGCTGGAGATGCTCGGCACCGCGGTGTTGACCGTGAAGAGATGGCGTCCGTCGCGGCTGATCTCCACCCAGCACGGGGCGGTCTGGTGGTTGGCGAATGGCGAGGCGCCGATCGAGCTCAGGACGCCGCCGGGACCGTCGCTGAACGCAGACACCGTGCCCGCGTCCGCGCCACCATGGGCATTTGACACGAACACCTGGTCAGGATCGACGGGGCTGAATTCACTGCCGAACGGACCAGGGCCCTGGGCTGTGAACGGTGACCCTGACGCGGCGTGCAGGCGCCCACTCCGGTCGATTGCGAAGGAGTCGATCTGGGAGGTGCCGACACGCGTGCCGACCAGCTTGGTCGCCGTCGAGTTGATCAGCACGTCGCCTGGCTGCGCCGCGTCGGGCAGCGCGAACGTAGCGCCCGGGATCGGCCGCAGCCGCCCGAACCGATCGAAGGCGAAGCCGGCGTAGTTGCTGCCGCCGGCGCCCGCGTTGGCCACGTAGACCAGGCCGCGGGACACGGCGATGCTCACCGGCTCGTTGCCCTGCGAGGGGGTGGTGCCCCCGAGCAGCTGCTCGAGCCGTCCGTCGCGGCCCACGAGCAGCTCGGAAATGTCGTTGCTGCCGGGGTCGACGGCGAGGAGCACGCGGCCGCCGGCCGTGAGCTGCAGCGCGCCCTGTGATCCGATCACCGCGCCGGTGCCGGCGCCGCCGGTGACGAACGGAGATCCCGGGATGGGGGTGAGGGTCCCATCGGCGTGGCGATCGAAGCCGGCGATCGCGTTGGCCGGTGCGGAGTTGTCGTTGACGTAGACGTGACCAACCACCGGGCTCGGTTGGTGGTGCCCGGTCGACGGATGGGCGGCGGCGATCCCGGCGGTCGCCATGGTCAGCCCTGCGGCCAGTACCGCCAGACGCGCGACAGCGCGCAGCGAAGGATGCATGTCTCTCCTTGGAGGTGAGGATTTGTGAGAGACGGGGTCCGGTGAGGCTGGGTGGACCGCGCCGGCCCCGCGTTGGGCGAACCGCAGGACGTGCCTCTCATTGGAGCACCGGCCCCACCGGCCGGCAACAGGTTCTCCGGTTTCGGAAGGGACCGTTAATTGATTACGCGGCGCTTACGGCACGGTCGTGGGCAGGCTGAAGCGCACCCGCGTGCCCTGGTCGGAGTCCGCCAGCCAGATCCGCCCGCCGTGGGCCTCGACGATCGCTCGTGAGACGGCCAGGCCGAGCCCGGCGCCCTCGCCGCTGCGCGCCGCTTCGCGGCCGCCGCGGTAGAAGGCCGTGAACACTCGCGTCCGGTCGCCGCCGGCGATTCCGGTGCCCGTGTCTGACACCTCGATCTCGATTCCGCTCCCCGACGGCTCGGCGCGGACCACCACGCTGCCGTCGGCCGGGGTGTGCCGGATGGCGTTCTGGATGAGGTTGAACAACACCCTCTGGAGCTTCTCCGGGTTGGCCCGGGCCGGGACGAGATCCCGCGGCAGGGTCGCGCTGACCCTGACCCCCTTGGCGTCCGCCTGCACGCGCATGGCCTCGATCGTCTCCTGCACCAGTTCGTCGAGCGCGACCTGCTGCAGCGACCAGGTGATGTCGCCGGCCTCCAGCCGCGACAGCTCGAACAGGTCGTCGATCAGAGCGCTGAGCGCGCCGATGTGGGTGCGCATCCGGTCGACATAGGCGCGCCGGTGTTCGCCATCGACGATGTCGTCGCCGATCGCCTCGGTCAGCAACTGCAGCGACGTGATGGGCGTGCGCAGATCGTGCGACACCGCCGCCACCAGGTTGCGCCGGGCGTCCTCTGACTGGGTTCGGGCATGCTCCTCGGCGGACAGCTGGGCGATCATCGCGCTCGCGGACTCGGCCAGCCCGTGCAGCTCGTCACGGGCCGTGGTGTGGATGGCCACGTGGCGCTCGCCGCGGGCCACCGCATCGAGACCTCGGCCGATCGCATCGACGTCGGCGGTGATCTGCCGGGCGAACAGGCGCGCGCCGGCGATGGCGAGCGCACCGGCGGCCACGACGATCGCGGCGATCTCGGCGACCGCGTCGCCGGAGATCACCATCAACCACCCGAACACGATCAGCGCGACGAGGACGGGGGCGATCGCCAGCCCCACGGCGATGGCGAACTGGCGCGAGAGGGACCCCGCCCAGGAGCGCGCGCGGACGATCACGCCGGCATCGTGCGCGCCGGGGCTCATGGCGCGAAGCGGTAGCCCGAGCCCCACACGGTCTGGATGTGGGTCGGCCGCGACGGATCGAGCTCGAGCTTCGCGCGTAACCGGCGGATGTGCACCGTCACCGTCGACGTGTCGGAGTAGAACGAGTACTGCCACACGGCGTCCATCAGCTGCTCGCGTGAGAACACCTGGAGGGGATGGCGTGCCATGAACAGAAGCACGTCGAACTCGCGCTGGGTGAGCAGGATCTCCTCGCCGCGCGCGAACACCTGCCGGGCCATCGGATCGATCCGGATCTCGCCGAGATCGAGGATGGGATCCTCGCCATCGGAGGCCCGCTCGACCCGTCGCAGCACCGCGTCGACTCGCGCGACGAGTTCGACCGGCGAGAACGGCTTCACCACGTAGTCATCGGCGCCGAGTCGCAATCCCGTGACGCGGTCTGACTCCTCGCCGCGCGCGGTGAGCAGAATCACCCCGACCCTCTCGGAGGCCTGGTCGCGCAGCCGCCGCATCACCCGCAGACCGTCGGTGCCGGGCATCATGAGGTCCAGGACCACGAGGTCCGGTCGCTCTTGCGCGGCGACGGCGAGCGCCTGCTCGCCGCTGGCGGCCGTCCGGGTCGCATAGCCGGCCCGCTCCAGATAGCGCGCCACGACCTCGACGATCGTGGGCTCGTCGTCGACGATCAGGACCGAGCGCTGTCCACCGTTGGCCATCCCGGCATCGTGGCAGGCCCCGAACCTCAGGTGGGCCGGGGGCGTGCGGCGTTCACCGCTCGTTCATCAACGGCGCCACTCCGTCGGCCCACACGAGACCTTCGCCTACGCGCCGGAGTCCCGTGTCGGGGGATCTGACGGGCCCGAGTCTGTGTGGTCCAGCCAGCGGTCTTCCACGGGCAGCGATTCCGCATCGCGTCGCCGGATTTGCTTGCGAGCTTCCTTTTCGACCCGGCGCTCGCGCAGTCGGCTCTCGCGGCTGAGTTTGGCCATGGTCGTTCTTTTCTTACCGCGCGGGGACATCACCGTCTCCTCGGTTGGGCGTCACCGCATGACGATGCAGTGCCGCGTGCGGGTAGTCGGTCTGGGTGCGACCGGGCGGCGGTGGCGGCGGAACCGAAGCCCCGTCGTGATCAGCGCGCGAGCTCAGATCGTCTGAACGTTGGCCGCGGCGGGACCCTTGGGGCCCTGCTCTGTGTCATAGCTGACTTTGGCGCCCTCGGCGAGAGACTTGTAGCCGTCGCCTTGGATCGAGGAGTGGTGGACGAACAGGTCCTTGCCGGGATCGTCGGGCGTGATGAACCCAAAGCCCTTGTCGTCGCTGAACCATTTGACGGTTCCTGTGGCCATCGGTGCACTTCCTCCGTCACGTGCGCGGCGAAACACGGAGGACGCTGGCAAGCAACGCACTGGGCGAAACGCGGGGCACTGCTTGAGCGCCGCGCGGGCGCGCGGCGTCCGCTCACCATAGCGCGCCCGCGGTCTCGCGCGCCCGCGCGAACACCGGCGCGGCCTGCCCCAGGCCCTGGCCTGCTCTCGGGCGGGCGGATTGACCTGGGCTCTCGAGGTGCTACGGTGGATCCTCGGGCGTGGTCCACGCCCAGAGGGAAGTTTGCCAGTGACATGGATTGCGTCTGCACTTCCTTGATGACGACGGAGGCTTCTGATGCGAGTGTCGGCGTGACGGCGGAGAGGCCCCGGTGAGTGGCGCGCCCGAGGGAATCAAGGCCCGGATCCGGCAGGTGCAGCACGCTCTGACCGGGTCAGAGGCGACGTCGCAGGCCCCGTCAGGTGACGGGCAGGAGCTGGCGTCCGTCCAGCTTGCGGACCTTCGAGCCCGGGTCGCCCATTTGGAGCAACTCGTCCAGGGTCTACAGGACTCTGTGCACCGCGCGTCCGAGCGCCAGGACAAGCGGATGTCAGATCTGGAGAGGCGCCTCGATCCCGCCGCGCTGGCCGCCGCTCTGACTCAGGATGAGCGCGACCGCGGGCTGTGAATGCTGTGAGCGCGTTCTTCATGCCCAGTGCGGAGGGCCGAGCGGGTGAGGATGCGTACCAGCGGCTGCGTCAGCAGACCGAGGTGCGCATGGGGCGCGCGCCCGCCTGCCGGCGGATCCGCGAACTGTGGACGCGCCGCGGCAACCTGGACTGCGTCACCGCGGTAGGCGCGCCCGACCCGGTCTGCGGAGAGATCGTGCTCGCGATCTTCGATATGGGGTCACATCAGCCGTTCATCGTCTACCGGCACGACCCCGCCGACCCCGAGCGGCCCGCCTGCGAGGTGCTCGGCTGCAGCGCGTACTCGATCTCGATGTTCGACTCCTGAAGAGCCTTAGGCGATCAGCGGCTCACCTCCGCGCGCGCGATTGACGTAGAGTCGCCGCGCATGGCAGTGACCGAGATCACCCTGGTCGGAGGCGATCGCCTGAGGATCGATGGAGATCCTCGGGTCGTCGAGTCGGCGATCCTGTCCGCCGCCCGTGGCTCGATCATGGAACTGGCCTGGATGACGGATGCGCAGACGGGCGAGCGCGTCGGGATCAATCCCGACCACGTGATCATGCTCCGCGAGCTCGAGACCGGCCCCTAGACCCACCCGCAGCAGGTCCCGGCGAATGCCGGACCGCTCCTCAAGAGGTAACTGATCCGATTCGCCGGCCAGCCCGTAGCAGGGATGGCCGGAAACCTCGAACGATGGGAGCGCGATGCTCGGACTCGACAACCCAATCCACCTTCTCTTCCTCGGTGTGCTGTTGCTGCTGCTCTTCGGCGCCAAGCGTCTGCCCGAGATGGGGCAATCGCTCGGCTCAGGGCTGCGCGGCTTCAAGGACTCACTGAGCGCAGACAGCCAGCCGTCATCGATTTCGGAGCACGCGGCGCAGTACACCGCGGATCCGTTGACGGACGCTCCCGAGGCACCGCAGGCCGACGAGCCGCGTCGCTCGACCCCGGCGCAGCCGGCCGCCTGAGCCCCGCCCCGCGGTCACACCACGCTGCCCATGCAGATGCCCAACGCCATGGCGCCCGTTCGCTGGCGCCCGATCGGCAACGAGGAGCGCCTCAGCGTCGTCGGCCACCTCGACGAACTGCGCACGCGTCTCATCATCTCGTTGCTCACGCTCGCCGTCGCGTTCGGCATCTGCTTCTGGCAGAACACCAAGGTGCTCCGGCTGATCGACCGTCCGCTGGCTCACCAGACCCAGCAGCAGGTGCGTGCCGGACATGGGCCGCTGGGAGCGACCTACAAGGTTCAGCGCAGCGCTCGTGACATCGCCGCGCAACTTGACACAGTCGTCGGTTTGCTCGGGACACAGAGCCGACAGCCGGCCGTGACGGCATCACTGGCACAGGTTCAACACAACCTTGCCCATGACGTGTCGCAGCTGTCGGCCGCGCCGACCGGGGACAGGCCGGTCACCCTGGGCATCGGCGAGCCGTTCACCACGACGGTGACAGTGACTGCGATCCTCGCCCTTGTCCTGTCGCTACCACTGATCCTGCTCCAGGTCTACGGCTTTCTGATGCCGGCGTTCGAGCCCGAGCAGCGCCGTCGCATGTTGCCGGTCACGCTGGCTATTCCGGTGCTGTTCGCGGCCGGCGTCGTCTTCGGGTACGCGGTGGTGCTGCCATCGGCTCTGCACTTCTTTCAGAACTTCAACAGCAGCGAGTTCAACGTGCTGGTGCAGGCGAGTCAGTACTACAAGTTCGCCGCGACGACGCTCTTGGCCATGGGCCTACTGTTCCAGGTCCCGGTGGCCATCTTCGCCGTCACACGGGCGGGAATCGTCACCCCGCGACAGCTACGCAGCAAGAGGCGCTACGCCATCCTGGCCTGCGGTCTGGTCGCCGCGGTGCTGCCGGGCTCGGCGGTGACGATGCTGCTCGAGACGGTGCCCCTCTATCTGCTCTTCGAAGCCAGCGTCATGCTCGCGTCGATCAGCGAGCGCCGGCGTGGAGCCGAGCGCCCGGGCGATCTCAGCAGCTAGACTCGCGATGTCGATGCAGGGCCGGGAAGTCGGTTCAAGTCCGACACGGTCCTCGCCACTGTGACCAGGGAGCTCGACCTCACGTTTGCCACTGGGCCCACCGGCCTGGGAAGGCGGGGTCAGGGCGCTCGACCCGGAAGTCAGGAGACCGCCTGCGTCGTCGTGTAGTGCCGATCCACGAGAGATGGAGGGCGTGTGCCGACCGACGTTGACTTCTCTGCTCTCTCGTGGGAGGACCTGTCCCTTCACTACCGAGGAGCAGTACATGTCTCACTCCCGCACTGAGGTTCCGAGCGAGGACCTGACCGCACGCCTGAACGCCGGGCCGGTGATCTGTGCCGAGGGCTTCCTGTTCGAGCTCGAGCGCCGCGGGTACCTGACCGCCGGCGAGTTCGTTCCCGAGGTCGCCCTGGAGTACCCGGACGCTCTACGGACCCTGCACGTCGACTACCAGCGCGCAGGGTCCGACGTCGTCGAGGCGTTCACCTACAACGGCCACCGCGAGAAGATGCGGGTCATCGGCAAGGAGGATCTCCTCGAGCCCCTGAACCGCGCCGCACTACAGATCGCCCGGGAGGTCGCCGACCAGCGGCCCGGGGATCTCATGGCGGGCAACATCTCGAACACCAACATCTGGGATCCCCAGAGCAGCGCCCGCCAGGCCGAGGTGCGCGGCATGTTCGAGGAGATGGTGGGCTGGGCGGTGGAGGGCGGCGCTGACATGATCATCGGCGAGACGTTCTATTACGCCGGCGAGGCGCTCGCGGCGCTCGAGGTCGCCAAGGCCACCGGGCTGCCGGTGGTGCTCACGATCGCGCCGATGGCGATGGAGGGGATGGCCGACGGGGTCGGCATCGTCGAGGCCTGCCAGCAACTGGAGCAGGCGGGCGCAGATGTTGTGGGCATGAACTGCTTCCGCGGGCCCGAGACGATGCTGCCCTGGCTCAAGCGGATTCGCGCGGCGGTGTCGTGCCATGTCGGCGCGCTGCCGATCCCCTACCGGACCACCACTGAGGAACCGACGTTCTTCAACCTCTCAGACGACCGCGCCAGGGTTCCCTCGCCCCACGGTCGTACCTTCCCGACCGCGCTGGACCCGCTGTATGCCAACCGTTACGAGATCGGCGCGTTCGCCAAGGAGGTCCACGACCTCGGCATCAACTACCTCGGCGTGTGCTGCGGTGCCTCGCCGATGCTGGTCCGCGAGGTGGCCGAGGCGGTGGGGAAGTCCACCGAGGCCAGCCGGTTCTCCGAGAACATGCACAACCACTTCATGTACGGCGACAACCAGCGGCTGCCCGGACACATCGTGGCGCTGGGCGACGAGGCCTAGCTGCCGGGGAACAGCCGATCGCGCCCACCGGCCGCTGCACCCTGCGTCGCGCAGGTCGGTTCGGTGGGCGGGGTGGCGGTCAACTTGACAACATGTCGGCTACCGACATATTATCCGGTCGACATGGAACTTCGGACCCCAAGCTACTTCACGCTCGCCGCGCTCATCGACGGACCGCTGCACGGCTACGCCATGATGCAGCGCGCCTCTCAGCTCTCGAGCGGCACCGTGCGGGTCTCGACCGGGACGCTCTACTCGATCATCGACCGCGCGCTCGAGGAGGGACTGATCACCGTGGGGGAGGCCTACGTCGTCTCCGGTCGCGAGCGCCGCGACTACTCACTCACGCCTGCGGGCCGGTTGGCTCTGCAGGAGGAATCAGAGCGGCTCGCGCGGGCGGCCCGCGTGGTCGGAGCCCGGCTCCGAGCGACACGCACGCCTGCGACACCGTGATGCTCGGGGGTCTTCTGGCCCGCTTAGATGTTTCCGATCCCAACGGCGCCTCGGCAGGGCGCAAACGGCTGACGCGATGTGCCGACGGTGAACCGGAACCGGCGACCGACCCCTGGGAGCTCAACCTCTGCGTGGACGGCGGCGCGCGCGCCGCGGCAGCGCGTGTAGGTGGCGCCGAATCCTGCGGACTGGCCGGGGTCAAGAATCGAGGTGGCCGCGAGCCCTTCGTGGCGGACGGTCGCTGCGCCGAGACGGGTCAGGGAAAGCGGGACGCGCCGGCCGGAGGCGTCGGAGACGGTGAGGCGCGGAAACCCGGCGAGGCGGCACATCACCGTAGAGCGGTTTTGGAAGCTGAAGGTGATGATGCGGGCGTCGGCCGGGCCGTTGCGGCCGGGCGGGGACACCGACGTTGAGAGCGTCCGTGCGCCGCATACCGGGATCGCGCCAAGGCGGAGGAGCTCGTTGGTCACGCTGGGATAGTCGCTGAGGGGCGGTCCGGTCCGCCCGCCGATCGCGAGCGTGACCGACGCGCACCCGGTGGGGTGCTCGGTGGCGCGCGCGAGGGTGCGGCCGGTGGCCGCGGTGAAACGCAGGAAGACCGACTCGTCAAACCCCAGCGGGCAAGCCGTCACGCCCGGTTGAACGATCTCGGCCGCGTTGAGCAACGAGACGAGCCTCCGGGCCCGCACGTCTCTCAGAGTGTGCGGAGCCGAGGTCGGGCCCAGCCGACCGCGCACATCGGCTCCCCGGGCGGTGAACACCACGCGTGCCACCCCATCAGGAATCCGTTCCCACGCGGGCCGGGGGGTCAGCCAGACCGCCTCGCCGTCGGTCCGGATCCCGGTGACCCCGTGAGCAAGCGCCGCCGTCGTGACTCCCAGGACACGCTCGGCGAGTACGCCGCGGACCGGTGGCAGCTCAAACGTCTCTGACTGCGTCGGGACCGTGCCTGGGGGACCGCTGCTGCTGGACTGCCCGGCGCCCTTCGCCCCGGCGGGAAGGTGCGCTGCGACATAGGCCAGCACGGCATCGGGCGAGGCCGTCGTCGTCCACCAGGCGTTGGCGTCCACGAGGTTCGGTGTCGCCTCGTCATAGCTCGGTTCGCTGAGGCCGCGCTGGTCCCCCGCCGGCTCGGTCGCCGAGCGGACCACTCCGGCCGGGAGGGCAACGAGCCCCAGCAGTCGGGCTGCCTCGGCGGTCGCGCTGGCCCGATTGGCCGCCGCGCTCAGAGATGTTCGAGCATCGCGCGTTGAAGCCGACGCCAGGCTGACGGCAGCGGCCGCGGCTCCCCCCGCGAGCACCAGCACGACGATCAACGCGATGCGCCTCATGTGCCAACACTACGTCGCACCGTGCCGCCTCGTCACGCTTGCCCGGCGTGTCCCCATCGGCGCCGCGTGATCGTCAATAGGGCGATGACGGCCATCGGGGCCGTCACGATCGCACAAGGAGTGTCGATGCCTCATCCAGTGATTCATGCCGAGATCCGCTCTCAGGACGCGGACGCGACGCGCGAGTTCCTCGCCGCGCTGTTTGATTGGAAGGTGGCGTCTGAGGGTGGCTTCCCCGGCTACACCTTCATGGACACGGGCGCCCAGGCAGGCCCGGCCGTGGCGATCAGCCCGCGGCAAGGACCCGACGACGAAGTCCTCTTCTTCGTCGCTGTCGACGACGTTGCCGCCACGCTGAGCAAGGCTGAGGAGCTCGGCGGCACGGTCATCCAGCCCATGCAACAGGTGCCAGGTGTCAGCTTCGGAGTGCTCGCCGACGCCCACGGGCATCGGATCGGCGTCGCCGCCAACTAGGTCGCGCTCGCTTGTTCCCTCGCGCCGGCCGCCCACGGGGCGGCCGGGGCGGGCGCTACGCCCGAGGGCTGGAGACGCAACACTCTGGGCATGCGACCGAATCCGATTCATGCCAGCGACGATCCCCAGGTGGTGCGGCGGCTGATCCAAGAGAACCCGTGGTGCACCCTGGTGAGCAGCAACGCAGGACAGCTTGTCGCCTCGCATTACCCGGTGCTCTTAGACGAGGCATCGCCCGAGCTGGCGGTACTGACCCATGTCGGGCGTCCGGATGAGCGCCTCCACGGATTCGGAGATCAGGAGATCATGGTCATCGTCCAGGGCCGGCACGGATACATCAGCCCGAGCTGGTACGTGCCAGGGTCGACGCCGGCGCCGACCTGGAACTTCAGCGTGGCGCACTGCTATGGGGTGCCCGAGATCCTCGACGCGGAGGAGAACTTCCGGGTGCTCACCCGGCTTGTCGCGCACTTCGAGCGCCATGTTGAGCAGCCGTTGTGGCTGGAGCCCGAGGCGGGCGCGCAGTTGGCCAAGGGAACGGTGGGGCTGCGTATCCCGATCACGCGCTTTGTCTGCAAGGTCAAACTCAGCCGCGACAAGGGCCTGGAGAACCAGGAGCGCGTGATCGCTGCCTTACGGGCTCCGGGCCCCTACCATCATCCGGCCCTGGCCGACGACATGGAGCAGGCGATGACCGACTGACGGGGGCGCGGCTTGTCAGGCTGCCGTCAGTTCGCGGGTGCTGACGATGCTCGCAAATTCGCCGTCGAGATTCGTCGCCGTGCTCTCAGCGAGCTCATCAGCGTTCAGGATCCGGCCGCTGGGCGCGCGTCGCTGAAACGTATGGGTGGCGTCCAGCGCGAAGAACGTCTCATAGCCCAGGTTGCCGGCCATGCGCGCGGTCGTCTCGCAGCAGTGGTTGGTCGTGATGCCCGCGATGACGAGCCGGTGGATCCGGGAGCGCTGAAGCCAGCCATGGAGATCGGGCTCGCCGTAGAACGCCGAGTTGACGTGCTTGGTGACGAGCAGATCGGGTTCGCCGGTGATCACGTCCTTGAACGCGTTGCCCGGTGTGCCGGCGGCCAACGACGAACCCGGCTCGAGCGAGTCATGGCGCACGAAGACGATGGGCCGCTCGCGCGCACGCCAATGCGAGAGCAGCGCCTCGATGTTCGCCTCGCACGCCTCGTTGTTGCGCGTGCCCCAGCCAGGGTCGTCAAAGCCGCGCTGCACGTCGATCAGGATGAGCGCCGCACCGTCCAGAGCCAGACCGCCTGTCACCCGGGCAGTATGGCGCGACGCGAGTTGTCGCTAGGTGCGTCCCGGCGCGCTCGCGTGTGGCGGCGAGCGATGGGGAGGCCGTTCGGGATGGCCAGGGAGATGCCGGCGGCGGCGACGCTCACGGCGGCGCAGATGAGCAGCGCGGTGTGATACCCGTGCACGGTGGCCGCGGCGGGCGTCCGGTGCTGGCTGTGACGGGTGTCGCCGGCGGCGACGGTGACGAGCACGGCAAGGCCGATGGCCCCGCCGAGCTGCCGGCCGACGTTGAGCAGGCCCGATGCCAGTCCGGCGAGATGGGATTCGAGGCCGCTGGTGGCGGCGACGGTCACCGGGAACATCATGATGCTGAAGCCCGCCGCGGCGACCAGGGTGGGGCCGAGGATATGGCCGGCGTAGGCAGAGTGAACCGGCAGACGTGAGAGCCAGGCGAGCCCGATCGCACCAGCGATGGATCCACCGACGAGAACCGTCCGCGCCCCGACCAGGGGAACGAGTCGTTTCGAGGCGAACGCTCCGATCACCATGAGGATGCCCATGGGCAGCAGCGCCAATCCGGTCCTGGCCGGGCTGTAGCCGAGGATCTGCTGGAGGTAGAGCGACACAAAGAACAAGCTCGAGGTGAAGCAGACGCCGAGGCAGGCCATCACGACGTTGCCCGCGGTTAGGTTGCGGTGCGCGAACACGCCGAGCGGGACCAGCGGAGACTGGCTGCGACGCTCGATCGCCCCGAACGCGCACAGGAGTCCGACTCCGGTGCCCAGAGACGCGATCACCGAGGTGGAGCCCCAGCCTGCGGTCGTGGCCCGGGAGACGCCGTAGACGATGAGCGCGACCCCGCCGGTGACCGTCAGCGCGCCGGGGACGTCGAGGCGGCCCCGTCCGGCGGAGGGTGTCGATCCAAGCAGCGTGACGGCACTCGCGACCAGCAGGGCAAGGCCGAGCGGAACGTTGACGAACATCACGTAGCGCCAGGACAGCCCTGAGGTCAGCACGCCGCCCAACACCATGCCGATGGGTGCTGCCGCGGCACCGACGGCGCCCCACACGGCGAGTGCGCGGTGGCGCAGTTCGCCCTCGGGATGGCTGGCGGTGATCAGGCTCAGGCTCGAGGGAGCCAGCGCGGCGGCGCCGATCCCCTGAGCGACGCGAGCACAGAGCAACAGCCCGGCATCCTGGGCGAGACCGCCGGCCAGGCTTGCGGCGGTGAAGATCATGAGGCCGACTTGAAGCACCCATCTGCGGCCGAACAGATCACCAGCGCGGGCGGCGAGGAGGAGCAAACCGCCGAAGGCGATCAGGTAGCCGTCCACCACCCACTGCTGATCGGTCGTCGACAGCCCAAGCCCAGCCCTCATCGCGGGCAGCGCGACGTTCACGATCGACGTGTCGAGGATGACCATGAACTGAGCCACGCAGGCAATCGCAACGACGACGCCGAGCGAGACATGCGAGCGAGCGACCGGCTCGGGAAGCAGACGGGGAGTCGGGGTTCGGGGTGATTTCAGTCGAGACATGAGAACCTCCTAAGCAGAGTGAACATTGTTCACAGTGAACGTTGTTCACAGTAGTGCTAGGCTCCCGTTCTGTCAACCGAAAGATCGACGGATGCTGCTGCGAAAGGTCAACGTGGTCGACGGAGCGCTCGCGCTCCTTGACGCCGAGGGGCTCGACGGGCTCACCATGCGGAAGCTCGGTGCCGCCCTGAACGTGCAAGCCGGGGCTCTCTACCGTCACTTCCCCAGCAAGGAAGCGCTCCTTGATGCCATGGCAGAGAAGCTGGTCGAGGGCATCGCCGAGCCGATGCCCGAGGGCTCCTGGGACCAGCAACTCACGGTCCTCGCGGACCGGTTCCGCACCGCACTGCTCGCCCACCGAGACGGTGCGCGGCTGTTCGCCGGAACGTTCGTCCCCGAACCCAACACCAACGCCGCCGGTGCCGCGGCGGTGGCAGTGCTATGCGCCGCCGGCATCCCTGTGGATCGAGCCGGGTGGATCACCTATGCAGCCATGTACTACGTGCTCGGCCACACCATCGAGGAGCAGGCGCAGTTGCGGCTCCACGAGCAGGGCGAGGACTGGCAGACACGCCAGGCCAACGCGCCACACGACGACCCGCTCTTCGCGCAAGCACTCGGGTCGGTGATCACCGCCGACCCGGCAGAGCGCTTCGCCTACGGACTCGCGCTGATCATCGACGGCGTCCGAGAACAGCTTCGGCAGGGAGGGGCCGCTCGCGGCGCTTGATCTCGCCGCCCGTCCGGTGCCCAGTCAGCTGTCCGGTCGATAGGGCGGCGCGACGCCCCAACCCCAATGCGGCACCGGCGCGTGCGCGACAGTCTGCGCTCCGGACTGGGAGTTGTGCACCGCCAGGCGCGAGCCCCACTCGGCATAACCCATGATCGCCGCGCGGAACTCCGGGTCGGCCGGCAGCTCCACGTCATCCGCGGCGCGGCTGAGCAGGGTCACGAAGGCGAGTCGCTGCTCAGGGGTGATCGCCAGGTCGTGGTGGCGGGCGAGCATGTGCTCGTAGCCACCGCGCCGCTCCGTGTACGTCGGAGGACCGCCCATGACCTCGGTCCACCAGTCGGTGACGTGCACGCGATGCTCCTCGCTGACCTTTCCACCGAAGAGCGCCGCGATGTCCGGCGCCTCGGCCTCGATGAGGTCGTAGAACCGGTTCAGCCAGCGGGTAAACGCGTCCCGGCCCCCGGCCCACTCGTAGATGCTCGGCGTCGCTTCGTTCACCTCCAAGAACGCTAGCGACTGGCGAGGCTGGGTTTCCCCGGTCTGCTCGTTGTCGGGACCCGACCCGGCTCGCTCTGACCTGGCCGGATCTGCGGTGTCGTAGCGTTGTTTGGGTGAGCACGCGAGCCCCGCTGCCGATCCTGCCGGTCGTCGGACCCGATCTGTCGAGCACCGGAGACCGCGACCGGCTCGTGCGCCAGGCCCGACGCCTGAGCCAGCTCAGCCTCGGCTGGCATCTGCTGGAAGCGGCGGTCGCGATCGCGGCGGGCGCTGTCGCGGGCTCGATTGCGCTGACCGGCTTCGGTGCCGACAGCCTGATCGAGGCAGCGGCCGGCGTGGTGGTGATCTGGTTGATGAGCGCACGTCGTGCGGGGTCTCCTGAGGCGGAACGTCGAGCCCAACAGTTGATCGCCGCCAGCTTCCTGCTGCTGGCGATCTATATCGCCGCGCAATCCGCCCGTGACCTCATTGGCTCCCAGCATCCCGCCATCAGTTGGCCCGGGATCGCGCTGGCAGCGATCACGCTGCTCGCGATGCCGCCGCTGGCCCGCGCCAAACGGCGTGTTGGAGAGGCGCTTGGCTCTCACGCCACCACCAGCGAGGGTCGGCAGAACCTCCTGTGCGCGTACCTCTCGGCGGCACTGCTCGTGGGCCTGCTGGCCAATGCTGTCGCGGGCTGGTGGTGGGCCGATCCGGCGGTGGCCATCGCGATCGGCGCTGTCGCGATTCGCGAAGCGCACTCCGCCTGGCGCGGCGACAGCTGCGACTGCTGCTAGAGGGTCGTCAGTCGGGGCCGGGCTGATGGGGGCGTCGCGCGGGCGAACCGGCCTCGGTCCGCGGGCGTTGGAATCGCCACGGCTCTCAATGTTCGGGGGGCGGTGTCAGGGGATGCGCCCGATGTGTGAGCGCGGAGCGGCGCGGAGGATGCGTGTCCTTGAACCCGCCACACACGAGGTCCCACGTCCCGATGAACGCAGAACTCACTCACCGCATGGCTCAACTGAGGCAGGTCGAGTACGCGCGCCCGCCCGAACTCGTGGGGTGCGACCGATGACCGTGTGCGAAGCAGAGGTCACGTTCTCGGCGACCACCGGCGAGGTTGTGACGTCGGCTGGAAGGCGGCTGTCGGTGCGGCAGCTCGGGCCCAGCGACCGGTCGGGGCTCGCACGGCTCTTTGACCGCCTCAGCCCTGAGTCGCGGTATCGCCGCTTTCTCTCTCCGAAGCCACGGCTGAGTTCGCGAGAGCTGACCTTCCTCACCGAGGTTGATGGGTGCCGCCATGATGCGATCGCCGCAGTCGACGACCGCGACGGCTCGATCGTCGGCACGGCGCGGTACGTGCGGCACGCCGATCGACGGCACGTTGCCGACTTCGCGATCGAAGTCGTGGACGAGTTCCAGCGGATGTGCGTCGGAACCGCTCTCGCTGGACTGACGATCCACCGCGCACGCGCCAACGGTGTGGCCGCCCTCACGGCGAGGACGCTGTGGGACAACCACGGCGCGCGGGCGACGTCCGCCGGCTAACTGACCTGGTCTCGGGCCACGCAGCGAAACCCGATGTGGCTCATTCCGGTGTCGATCATCTGCGGGCGGCGGGCCGCGGGGCGGTAGCGCAGGCAGTAGCTGTCGGCGCAGAGAAACGACCCACCCTTGATGACCTTGCGCGGAACGGCGAATTGCGGCTGGGCGGGATCGAGGCTGTCACGCTCCGACCCTCCCCGCGGATCCACTGCGGTGCAGCAGGCGCTCGCGGGGGCCTCGGCGTGGCGCGAGTTGTACCAGTCGGAAGTCCACTCCCAGACGTTGCCGGCCATGTCAAACAGCCCGTAGCCGTTCGGGGGGTAGGAGCCGACGGCGGCGGAGCGTCCGTAGCCGGCGTCGGGCCGCCAGGGGAACTCGCCGTGCCAGAAGTTCGCAAGCGCCGCGCCCGCCGGCTCGGGCGCGTCTCCCCATGTGTACGTGGCGCCGTCGACGCCGCCGCGCGCAGCGCGCTCCCATTGGGCTTCGGTCGCAAGCGTCTTGCCCGCCCACGCCGCGTACCGTTCGGCATCCTCGAAGGCGACGTGGACCACCGGGTGTTGCTCGAGTCCGCGCAGTGATGACCGCTCACCGTGAGGGTGTCGCCAACTGGCCCCTGGAGTCCAGGTCCACCACTGCGAGAAGTGGCGCAGATCGACGGGGCCCGGGGCGCCGGTGAATACCAGTGAGCCTGGCACCAGATTTTCGGCCGGAGCGCCTGGGAAGTCGGCGGGATCCAGCGGCCGTTCGGCGACGGTGACATATCCGGTGTCGGCCACGAAGGCGGCGAAGTCACGGTTGGTGACCTCATAGCGGTCAATCCAGAATCCGCTGACGCTGACGGGGTGAGCGGGCGCCTCCTCGGGGTAATGGGCGTCTGAGCCCATCCGAAACGTCGCCGGCGGCACCCAGGCCATGGCGGACACCGGCGACTCCCGGATCATCGGCCCGATGTGATCGCGCTTTCCATTTTCGCGACGACCTGATCGATGGTGAAGCTCGCGGCCTTCTGGCGCGGCGGGAACTCCTGGAAGGTGCCCAGGAACTGCCCGACCAGGGTGCTCGCAGCGAGGATGATGTAGTCGCTGTCGAGCAGCCAGGAGTAATAGGAGTTCGACGTCACGTCGGCGCGCTCGAACGGGTCGATGCGGAGGTTGTAGAGCTTGGGCACGCGCAGGGGGACAAACGGCTCGGCCCAGATCTGCAGCGTCCCCTGGACGCGCTGCTCCATGAAGACGACCTTCCAGTTGTCAAACCGGATGGCGAGCACATCCCCGTCATCGGAGAAGTAGATCAGCCCCGGGCGCGGTGACTTGTCGACCTCTCCGGTCAGGTAGGGGAGGAGGTCGTATCCGTCGATGTGCACCTTGTACGTGGTGTCGCCGATCGTGTGACCGGCCTTGAGCTTCTCGACGATGTCGGGCTCCCCCGCCGCGGCCAGGAACGTGGGCAGCCAGTCGTGATGCTGGACGATCTCGTTGGAGACCACGCCGGCCGGGATCTTCCCAGGCCAGCGAATCATCTCCGGGACCCGGAACGCGCCCTCCCAGTTGGTGTTCTTCTCACTGCGGAACGGGGTCATGCCCCCATCGGGCCACGTGTTCATGTGGGGCCCGTTGTCCGTGCTGTAGATGACGATCGTGTTCTCGGCCAGCCCCAGCTCATCGAGCTTGTCGAGCACCGCGCCGACGACCTTGTCATGGTCGACCATCGTGTCGTGGTAAGGAGACTGCCACCGCCCGGCCTGCCCGATGCTCTCAGGCTTGGGATGGGTGTGCAGATGCATGTGGGTGGTGTTGAACCAGCAGAAGAACGGCGCGTCGGCGCCGGCCCGCTTGTCCAGAAAGCCGAGGGTGTGCTCGAGGATCTCATCGTCGATGGTCTCCATCCGCTTGCGCGTGAGCTTGCCGGTGTCCTCGATCCGTTGGCGGCCGACGCGCCCATAGCGCTCGTCCTCGGTGGCGTCGTCCTGGTCGGTGGCCCACGAGTGGATCACCCCGCGCGGGGCGAAGCGCTCGTTGAAGCCCGGGAAATCAGCGGCCGGGGGCCAGTTCGGTTGCTCGGGCTCCTCCTCGGCGTTGAGGTGATAGAGGTTGCCGAAGAACTCGTCAAAGCCGTGCACCGTCGGCAGGAACTTGTTGAGATCGCCGAGATGGTTCTTGCCGAACTGCGCGGTCACGTAGCCAAGTGGCTTGAGCAGTTCGGCGATCGTCACGTCCTCGGCCTGCAGGCCGACGTCGGCGCCGGGCATCCCCACCTTGCTCAGTCCCGTCCGGAACACGCTCTGGCCGGTGATGAAGGAGGCGCGGCCCGCGGTGCAGCTCTGCTCCCCGTAGGAGTCGGTGAAGCGCATCCCCTCAGCGGCGATCCGATCGATGTTCGGGGTTCGGTAGCCCATCAATCCGTCGCTGTAGCAACTCAGATTCGTGATCCCGATGTCATCGCCCCAGATGACGAGGATGTTCGGACGTTGATCGTCTGGCATGTGGCTCCTTGGCGCAGGTCGACGGCTGCGCCGGACTTCAGCGGCACCCTGGGTGACCCCGCATCACCCAGGCCGGGTGATCGCTCGCGCCGTGTCCAGCTTCACCCGATCCGGATGATGCCCCGGATCACCGGCGCGGATGCAATCCTCCCGTGCTCGCCGTCCACGCTGCCATTCAGGTGGAGCCCGGTGAGTTCTTGGCCGTCGTCACGACGGCTGCAGTAGCGGGCACGCTGTCGGTGCTGGTGACGGCTCGGGGACTGCTCGTGCCTGCTGTCGTGCTGGAGCTTCTGCTCGGCGTGATCATCGGGCCGCAGGTGCTCGGCCTGGAGGTGACGCACTTCATCAAGTTCTTTTCCGACCTCGGTCTGGCATTCGGCGTGTTCATCCCGTTCTTCTTTGTGGTCAGCGGGATGCAGCTCGACATCGACGCCTTGTTTGCGAGCGTGTCGGGCGTCGTGAAGCTGTTCGCGTTCTTTGGGCTGTTCCTCGTCGTACGCGGCACCCCGGCGCTGCTGCTCTACCGCGATGTGCTCGACCGCCGCGCGCGCCTGGCGCTTGCGTGCTTCTCCTCCACGCAGCTGCCGCTCGTCCTTGCCATCACCACCCTTGCGCAGAACAGCGGGCACATGCGCGCCTCCACGGCCGCGTCGCTGGTGGGCGCTGCCGTGCTGTCGACGCTCGTATACCCGATGCTGGGCCTCCGACTGCGTGGCAACACGGCCGCAGAGGTTCCCCCGGCGGCGGTGGACCTTCCGGGTCTGGCTGGCGGCGCTCGGTGAGCCTGGGCCCAGCTCACGCTCGGTTCCTGCGCGAGCGCCTGTGGCTGGCCTCGGCGATGTGGGTGCCCGTGCTTGCGGCGAACGTCGTCGCGGTCGTGCTGGCGCTGGCGCTACCGGTCCTCGACGAACACCTCGGGGAGGGCGTGAGCTCGCCGACTGCCGCCGCCGCGGCGCAGCAGATCTTCGGGGCGCTCGCCGCCGGCATGATCACCTTCACCGGAATCATCTTCTCGGCGGTGTTCGTCGCCGCGCAGATCCAGACATCGTCGTACTCGCCAAGGCTCGCGGCGCGGCTGCGGCGGGATCCCGTGGTGATCGCCGGCCTGGCCCTCCCGACCGCCACTGCGACCTACGCGCTGTTCGCCCTGGCGGCGATCGGTGGCCGCTCCGACAGCACGGGCCGCGATTTCGTCCCGATCGCGACGGTGAGCTTCGGGCTGGTCTTGCTCGTGGTGACGCTCGGTGCGTTCGTCGCGCTCGTGCAGCGGGCATTTGAGCTCACGCAGATCGGCGGGATCTTCCGGGGCCTGATGCGGCGCGCCGGGGCGGTGATCGACGACGTCCATCCGCTCGGCGCGCAGCACGCCGGACACGAGCCGGACATGGCGGTGGACGCCGCCGCTGCCGTCGTCACACACGAGGGCCCAGCCGCCGTGCTGGCGGCGATCGATCGCGCGGCGCTGGTGCGGCTCGCGTCCCAGACGGGGGGCTTTGTCGAAGTGATGACGATGGTTGGCCAATATCTTGCCCCTGGGACCCCGACGCTCCGCATTCACGGAGGGCGCTCGGCGCCGGAAGCGGCGTACGCCCGGCGGGTGGTCGTCCTGGCGCGCCAGCGCACGATCGACCAGGACGCCGCCTTCGTGCTGCGCATGCTCGTGGACATCGCGATCCGCGCGCTGTCACCCGCGGTCAACGACCCGACCACCGCGGTGCAGGCGCTCGACCGGATCGAGCAGCTGCTCGTCGAGCTCTATCGTCGCGCCCCGGGGCCGATGCTCGTGTTCGACGGCGACGGCATGCCCGTCGGACGCGTCCCGGCGCCGACATGGACCGAATACCTGGAGCTCGGACTGACCGAGATCCGCCACTACGGCGCCGGCTCGGCGCAGGTCGGCCGGCGCCTACACGCTCTCTACGACCACCTCTCCGCCGAGATCGACGAGGCCTCGCGGCCTCGCGTCCAGCTCGAGCGGCGCCTGCTGGACGAGGCGCTCGCCCGGTCCTTCCCCGACCCCGAGGAGCAGACCATTGTCGGTCGACCCGACCGATTGGGGCTCGGATCGGCGGGCTGATCGGCGCTGCGGCACTAGGCGACCTTGACCGCGGCCGAGGTGCCGAGCACCCGGCCATGTGAATCGAGCGCCTGCACGCTGAAGCTCGTTGCCCCAGACTGGACCTGGACAGTTGTCTCGAACCCCGTTCGGGCCACCGTGGCGATGGTGGTCTGACCGGCCTTGACGCGCCACGACGATACGTCGGTCGCGCCGTTCCAGCTTGCGTACACAGTGGTCTTGCCACCTTGGCGCCGTACGGCGGCGTGCGGCGGGTACAACGGCTGGCCGCTCCAGGGCTCGACGAGCGCCCGGTAGGTGATGTCAGGGGAGGGGAGCTTGGCATCGAGCAGCATCTGGCCCGACGCGGTGTATTCGGTGAAGTAGTTCGCCGATCCCCAGCCGATGAACTCGTTGCCCCCGGGCAACGGCTCGATGCTGCCCATGTACTCGGCGTCGAACCCCGTCCCGTGGCCGTACTGGCCGCCGACGGTGGCGGTGTGGCTCTTGGTGTCGAGCTTGAGCACCAGACCTCGCGACGCGCCGGTGGCCGGCACGTAGGTGCCACCGCCGGTGATCTGGCAGCAGTGGTCGTCGAAGAGCGTGAGCAGGGGGGTGCCCGGATAGGTGACGACGTCGTGTTGCCACTGGAACGCAGCGCCTGAGCCGAAGGTGAAGGTCGAGCGCCGGCCGCCGAGCGTCCATGCGACCGCCCCGCTCTTGATGTTCACCTTGTACGCCGCCCAGGTGTTGCGCATCGAGACCACGAACGTCCCGTCGCCGACGATGTCGATCGAGTTGACGTGATAGGCGTCCCACGGGAAGCCGTTGGTGGGCAGCGAGGCCTCCGATTCGCTCAGCGGGATGTGTTTGAGCGCGTCCCACGTGTAGAGCAGCTTGCCCGTCGTGAGGTCGTACTCCTGGACGGCCGAGTCGATCAGCGCACCGTTGTAGGCCCCGCCGTAGCGAGAGAGGTTCATGGGCAGGTTCTTGTTCACCGTGACCCACGCGTGATGTCCCTGAATCGCGATCTCATGGGTCGTCAGCACCCACCCGTCGGTCGCGTGCAGGGTGGCGACCGTCTGGTAGTGCTGGTTGACGACCACGTACTCGCCGCTATCGGTGGCGCCGGTGTTGGAGACGACCCCTTGCCACCAGGCGAGCGCGGGCTTGCCCTCGAAGGTCTGGAGGCTCAGGTTGGAGGCGACGAGGTTGGTCGGCACCGGCTTGAACCAGACAGGCTGAAGATGGTTGTCCAGGATGAGCGGCCCGCTCTGGCCGACCATCGGCGGATAGTTGAGGTCATAGAAGTTGGCGAGGAAGATGTAGCCCGAGGCGAGCTTCCTCGTTGCCGCCTGTGTATCGCTCGTGACCACCGGCGGATGCAGCGACGGATCGGAGGCGAAGGTGTAGGCGCCGTTGGTGGTATAGGCGCCGATCGGGGCGCCGTGCGAGCCACCGGCGGCGAAGGCGACCGCGACGAAGACCACGATCACCGACGTCACCGCGATGAGCGCGCCAAAGCGCCGGACGTACGGACGAACCTCATCGGTGACCGGGGTCTTCGCCACCCAAGCAAAGTTCGCGACGGCCGCTGCGGCGCACAGACCGGCCGCGATGTAGTACCCCAGCCGGAAGCCCTCGGTCAGCGCCTGATCCACGTCGGTGCCGCCGCCGATCAGGTGGCTCGTGCGTGAGGTCGCGAGCGTGATCAGGACCGCGATCCCGAGCCCGCCCCCGATCTGCCGCGAGGTGTTGACGAGCCCGGAGGCGAGTCCCGCCTGGCCCTGCTTGGCCCCCTGCGTGGCGATGATCGTCGAGGGCACGATCGACATGCCGATCCCGGCCGCGGTCAGGATGCCCGGGATCACGATGTAGACGATGGGGGATCCGCTTGCCGAGATCTTCGTGAACAGCAGCATCCCGGCGGTCATCATCACCAGGCCGCTGCCCAGCACCGTGCGGGCACCGAAGCGGGCGACAAGTCCGCCGGCTCGCCTGGCGACGACCATGATCGTCAGCGCCATCGGCAGGAACGTGAGGCCTGCCTTGAGTGGCGAGAGCCCGAGCACCTGTTGCAGATAGAGCGAGCTCAGGTACCACATCGGGAACAGCGCGGCGCTGAACAGCAGCACGATGGTGTTCGCGTCCCTGAGTGGCTTGGTCAGCTCCTTGAAGGGGACGAGCGGCGCCGTGGCGCGGGTCTCGATGAGACAGAACAGGGCCAGCAGCGCGAGCCCGCCGAGAATCGGACCGAGGGCGAGGCCGGCGTGCCAGCCGCGTAGGCCGGCCTCGACGACCCCGTAGACCAGCACCATCTGGCCGATCGTCAGGGTCAGCGCGCCCGCGAGATCGAATGACCGCGGACCGTCGGCTCGGCGGCGCTCGCTCACCACCTTCCAGGCGACAACCCCCGCGACGATCCCGATCGGCGGGTTGATCAGCAGCACCCACCGCCAGCTCAGCTCCTGGGTGATGATTCCGCCGAACAGGGTGCCGGCTGCCCCACCCGCGCCGTTCATCGCGGCCCAGAGCCCGATGGCCCGATTTCGCGGAGGGCCGGGCGGGAACGACGAGGTGATGATCGCCAGCGACGCCGCGGCCATGAAGGCGCAGCTCAGGCCCTGGGCCCCGCGCGCCCCGATCAGCATCCCGCGGCTCTGAGCGGCGCCGCCGACCAGTGATGTGAGGGCGAACGCGAACAGCGCGATCGTGAACGTCCGGCGCTGGCCGAAGATGTCCACGACGCGGCCGCCCAGCATCAGGAAGCCTGCGAACGCGATCGCGTAGGCATCGACGACCCACTGGAGGTCGGCGGAGGAGAAGGCGAGGCTCGATTGGATCGAGGGCAGCGCGACGTTGACGATGCTGAGGTCGAGGATGACCATGAACTGCGCGACGCAGCAGACGACGAGCAGCCAGCGCGACCGGCTCCCGTACTCCGCCTCGGGCGGCGAGGCGGTCACCTGGTCGGCGGGCAGGGCGGGCGACGTCCCAGTTCCCACGCTGACCTCAGGCATTGTTAGCCTTCGCCAGGAGTCTTGGAACGACCAGGGGAGAGCGGATGAAAGCAGCGCTGCTGACACTTATCGCGGGCGCGGTGATCGCGGGCTGCGGCAGCTCCGGCGGCCCAAGCGGCTCATCGTCGACGACGGCCCCCACCAGCTCCACCGCCTCGACCACGTCGAGCGCGACCTCGTCGGCCGCTGCCGCGCCGCACAAGAAGGCCGCGCACCACAAGAAGGCCCACCACAAGAAGCCTTCCGTCACCCACAGTTCGACCACCGCCACCGCGACCACCGCGGTGACCACTGCGGCGCCAGTCGTGACGACGGCCGCGCCGGTCACCCACGTCGCTCCCGTGACGACCACCACCACGAAGTCGACGACCACTCGCACGCCGCCGGTGACGACGACGCACACCACGACCACGTCAAAGACGACGACCAAGACGACCAAGACGACCACGACCACGACGAGCACTTCGCAGGGCTACTGAGACTGCGCGACGTCGGTGACAAGCCCAAGGCGACCAGATCCTAACCGGGTTTGTGGTCGTCGGACCGAGAAAAGTGATTTCTCGGCGCCGCCGGGGCGCACTTCGTCGCGGGGCTCGTTCAGACCGTCCGCGGCTGACCGCCGGTCTCGCCATCTCCAGACCCCGCCGCGCGGAACGCATCCGGGCGTACTGGCGAGGCCGCTGCGAGCGCCTGGATGGCTCCCTTGGCATCCAGGTCGGCCCCGTAGACAGGCGTTCCCGGCTGTTGGCGCCAGGATTCGGCCAGCATCCCGCCGTCGACCGGGTCAAAGCCGAGCTCATCGACGAGATCGAAGACGATCTGCTTGCCGGCCGCGTCGTCGCCGGCGACCGGAAGCGCGATGCGCCCGGTACTGCCGCGCGGCAGCCCACCCTCGAGCAGGTGCTTCCAGAAGATCCCGTTGAACACCTTGAAGACCGGGGCCTCGAGCTGTTCGGAGACCCACACGCTCTCTGGCGTGCCGGCCTCGATCGCCGCGATGAGGCCATCGCGCTCGCGCGGGTAGTAGTTGTTGGTCTCGATGACGGGCGCGCCCGGCTTGGCCTCAGCGACGATGCCTTGGGCGAGATCGACGACGTTCTTCTGCGGGATGCTGACGATGACGACGTCGGCGTCTGTGGCGGCGTCGCGCGCCCACACCGCGGTCGCGCCGGTCTCAGCGGCCAGATCGGCCAAGGTCTCGGGAGCGCGAGAGTTCGACACCCGCACGGCGTGACCGAGCGCCGCAAGCCGGCGGGTCAGCGACCCGCCGATGTGTCCGGCTCCGATGATTCCGATGTCCATGACACCTCCAGGTCGTCGACAGCAGGCTGACCCGGTCGGCCGTGGGGCTTCTCAGGCCCTCAGTGCGGCGCCGGCCGCGGCCAGTTGCTGGCTGTCGCTGCTGTGACCGGGAGCCGACCACAGCGCGTCATCCCCGAGGGCCAGTCTTTCGGCGCGTCCGGCATCGACCAGTTCGAGCAGGGCGGCCTCTGCGGCAGGGCGGTCCGGCCGATCGTTCCCCCGCGCCATGATGGCCGCGACCTCCTGGGTGGTCAGGCCGAAGTCGAAGTACTCCAAGCAGCGGCCCTGGATCCTCGGGCGGCGCTTGGCGCTCCAGGCTCGGATCGAGGTTGGCGATCACCACGTCGTAGGCTTCGACCGGCTGAAAACCACCCGCTTCCAGACGGCGGCCATCACCGGTCTCGAAGAGCAGGGATGGCGCGGTGTAGCGGACAGCGCCATCGCTGTTTCCGGCCTTTCCCTGGAGTTCGGTTGCCGAGCCACCGGCCGTACGCGTCTGCGCCTTGTCCTGTTCGTACTCGGTCAGCACGTCGGGATCGTCGATGAGGCTGACGATCCGGTCGGCGTCGACGCCGGACACGCCGGCGAGCACTTCACGCATCTGCTCGTCGTCGTCAAAGAGCAGCCCGAGGTTGAAGTTGGCCAATTGCAGAGTGCGAAAGACGCGCCATTCGCTGCCGGGCCATTCCCGGCGGGCGGCGATCACGGCCCGGCAGGCGCGTGATGACGCGCTCAGCCGTGGCCTGGGTTTCGCCGCGAACGGCATCCCGTATCGATCGCGGAACATCAACTCGCTGCCGCGCCATCCGCAGCGGGGTGAATCCATGCTCCGCGTAGCGCGAGGTGTCCTCGCTGAGCCCGACCAGCACCAAGCGCCAGTCCAGCTGGTCGGTATAACGCCACTCGAGCACCCGGAGCGCAGGGTTTGCGGAATATCCCCACGGACACGCCGGGTCGCTGAACAACGTGACTGAGATCGGACGGTTGATGGCTCAATCGTATCAGCGCGACGCGGCGCGGCGTCGGGCGGGGCGCGGCAGTTCGAAGTGGTCGCGCAGCGTGTGACCCGTGTATTCGCCGGTGCGCAGACCGCGGCGCTCGAGGATGGGGGCGACCTCTCGCACAAACGTGGTGAGCTCGTCGGGGAGCAGGTGGGGCATGAGCGTGAACCCGTCGCAGGCGCCGCCGAGGTACCACTCGGCCATCAGATCCGCGAGCTGTTCGGGGGTGCCGACGAAGTCCAGTCCGCCGGGCAGCGCTGAGAGTTGCGCGGCGACCGCCCGGAATGCTCGTCGGCTCCCGGCTTGCCAGCTCGTAGATGGATGCCCCGAAGCTCGTCTTGGGCGCCGCCTCCAGCAGTTCTGGTGGAAACGGGGCGTCGGGGTCGATCGTCCGGAAGTCCAGGCCGGCGAGATTGGCGAGATTGCGCCAGCGGAACTCACTGCTGGCGGCATCCTCGAGGGCCTGGCGGCGCGCGCGCGCCTCGGCCTCGGTTGACCCGAGCACGAACGAGAGACCGGGCAGGACCGCAACCTGGTCGGGGTCTCGCCCCGCGGCCACGGCCTGCTCGCGCAGCTTCGCGCGAAATTGCCGGCCGGAGGGGAGGTCGCTCAGGGGGGTGAAAACGCCGTCGGCGTATTTGGCCGCGAGCGCCACCCCCGGCGGGGAGGAGCCGGCCTGGGCCAGGAACGGGTGGCCCTGCGGCGAGCGGGGAAAGGGGAGGTAGGAGGCGACGTGAAACCAGCGGCCGTCAAAACGGGGCGGGTGCAGCTTCGCTGGATCTGCCCACATGCCGGTCACCTTGTCGCCGACGAACGCGTCGTCCTCCCATGCGTCCCACAGCGCCAGGACGACCTCCACGAACTCGTCGGCACGTGCATAGCGCTCTTCACGGGGCGGATGGGGCAGCTCGCCGAAGTTGGCCGCCGCCGCCGGTTCAACGGTGGTGACGATGTTCCAGCCCGCCCGGCCGTGGCTGATGATGTCCAGCGTGGCGAAACGCCGCGCCAGATCCCACGGTGAGGAGTAGGTCGTCGACGCGGTCGCGATCAGGCCCACCTGCTCGGTCGCCATGGCCACGGCGGTCAGCAGCTGGACCGGGTCGACGAACGATCGGGGCAGGTATTCGGAGCGGAACTCCGCCTCTCCCGGACTGTCGGGCAAGAAGATCGTCTCGATCGCCGCCTCCTCGGCGATCCGCGCCAGCCGGACATACCATCCGACGTCCAGGACGGTGGCGGGGTCGACGTCTGAGACCTTCCAGGCCGATTCGTGGTACCCGGAGTTGCGCAGATAGGCGTTGAGACGCAGTTGGCCGTTGCGTTGGCTGTTCATCGTCCTCACGCTAGCCCGACCGAGACCTCGGGCCGCGGCTGCACCCAGCGGTGCACCGGGTTCAACGCGCTTGACTTTTGCTGAGCAAATCCGGTTGGATCAGCGACGGGGCTGGATCCGAGCAGGAGGAATGGCGCACTTGAAGGTCAGTCCGTTCAAGCCCTGGGCGCGGATTGCCGGCTTCGCCGAGGGCATTCGTGGGCCAGGGATCCTTGGAGCCGTCGCGCTCGCGTGCACCGCGGTGTTGCCGGGCTGCGGGGGCTCAAGCCAAGGCGGCAGCGGGGGATCCGGCGCGGGGACGTCGATCGGGGCGGCGGTGATCGCGTTCGTGGCTCCTCGCGACGGTGCCGACGCAGTCATCGGTACGCAGCTCGAGCAGTTCGCCCAGACGGTCCAGAGCCGGGTGCTCGGCGATTGCATGACCAGCGATGGCTTTGCGGCGCCGACGCTCCCGACCGTTGGGCCGCCGACGGATCTGGGCAACGCGCAGTTCCCCAACCTGCCCGTGATCGAGGCGACCCATGACCTCGGCCTGTTCACCGGCGGCGGCCCCTTTTTCAACCCGCAGGGGGGCATGAGCGCCCCCGAGCGCAAGGCGTGGCAGGCGCGGATCGGTCATTGCTTCAGGACGACGCAGCGGCAGAACGTGCTGTTCGGGTCACCCAAGCTGGGCCCGCTGACATCCCACTGGTACACGATCGTCAATCAGATCACAGGCTCCAGCCAGATCAGGAAACTGAGCAAGAAGGCGGCGAAATGCAGCGCCGCGCACGGGGTGCCGGCGACATCGGTTCAGAGCCTGTATGGCCGGCTGCAGGCGAAGGTGGGACCGATCTCTCCGTCGAGCTCGAACAGTTCCAAGTTGCAGGCACTGCAGGCGAAGGGTGCAAGTGTGCTGGCGGCGTGCTGGACCAAGGTGATCGACACGACGACATCCCTGCTCAACGATCGCCGCGCGACTTATCTCGCCCAGAACGCCACCGCCGTCGCGGCGCTGCAGAGCCAGATCAACGGGCGCGTGACCTCGCTCGAGCGGCGCTATGGGATCAAGCTGAGCCTGGTCGGGTCATGACCGAGGGACGCCGAGGACTGGTCCCGCAGCTGGGCCGGAGGCGCGACGGAGATCGCGGTACACCGCTGCAGGGTCGTGGTGGACGCGTCGTCGGGGTGGTGCTGGCCTTGACGGTGGCAGTCGGCGTTGCTGCGTTCCTCATCGGGAAGGGGGTATCGACGCCCGGTCAACAGGCAGCCCGGGCACGGGCTCCCAAAGCGTCGGTGCTGACCGCACCGGTGCTGCGGACGCACGCCCGGACCACCGTGGTGCTGCGAGGCACCTTGACCGACGGCGGGGCGATCTCCGTCGGGGCACCCGGCGATCTGTCAGGGGACCTGGCGGTGGTGACGGCGGTATCGACCGCTCGCGGCGCGCGGGTGAACGATGGAAGCCTGATCGGTGCGGTCGCGGGGCGGCCCGTGTTCGTGATGCGCGGCCAGATCCCGGCCTATTCGACGATGAGCTACGGCAGCACCGGCATCGAAGTCAGCGAACTGCAGGCCGGCCTCGAGTCGGCAGGGTTCTCGATTGGATTGGACACCTCGGGCACCTATGGCGCCGGGACGGCGGCGGCGGTCGCCGATCTGTATGACCGCGTGGGGTTTTCGCCGCAGACGGCTGTGGCCATCGTCAAGACCACGAGTGGCAAGCACAAGACCCGGCCCGAGCGCTTTGCCACGGTCCCGCTGGGCGAGGTGATGTTGACGGCGTCGCTGCCGGTGACCGTGGTGTCGGTGGCCCATCTGGGACAGACCCTCGCCAGCGGCAAGCCACTGGCCAAGCTCGGTTCGGGGCGCCTGTCCTTTCAGGCCACGACCGACCTGAACACGGCGAGCCTGCTCAGGGTCGGCGCGACCGGGCGGGCGACGTCTGATCTGAGCAAAGGCTCGTTCGCGATCAGGCTCAGTGCGAAGAAGCCGGGTTTCGTGCCCGGTTCCGGCCCAGGGTCGAAGCTGACGCTGACCCCGCAGAATCCAGCCGCGGCGGCGCGCTATGTCGGGGAGAACATGGCGTTGCACATCCGCACCGGCCAGGCAGGCGGCCTGCAGTGGGTCGTCCCGGTGTCTGCGGTGGTCACCAGCGCCTCCGGCGCGTCATCGGTCACCGTCCTGCACGGGTCACGGCAGGTGTCAGTACCGGTCCGGGCGGGACTGGCCTACGCCGGCCACGAGGTGGTGCGCCCGATGGCCGCCGGGCTGAGCGCCGGTGAACAGGTCGTGATCGGGCTCGCCGGCTCGGGATGAGCGTCGCGGCTGCACCGAACACGCGCGAGCTGCTGACGCTGACGGGCGTCGGGCGGACGTACCCGGGCTCGCCGCCGGTCCCCGCGCTGCGCGAGGCGACGTTCTCGGTCCTGGCGGGCGAGGTGCTCGGGATCATCGGGCGATCGGGATCGGGCAAGTCCACGCTCTTGAACCTGCTCGGATTACTCGACCTCCCCACCGATGGCGACTACCGCGTCGGCGGCCAGCGCGTCGGAGCGCTGACCGACCGTGAGCAGACGGCGCTGAGAGCCCGATTCTTCGGCTTCGTGTTCCAGCAGTCGTTTCTCTTGCCTTCGCTCAGCGCGCAGGAGAACGTCGAGCTGGGACTGCGGCCGCGGCGTCTGCCGCCCGGGGAGCGGCGGGAGCGCGCGGTCGAGGCGCTCGCCCTCGTCGGTTTGTCGCACCGACGCCGGTTTCTCCCGGGACACATGTCGGGCGGGGAATGCCAGAGGGTGGCCATCGCTCGGGCGCTGGCACAGCGGCCGCGGGTGCTGCTGTGCGATGAGCCGACCGGGAACCTGGATGAGCGCACCAGTGGCGAGGTGCTCCAGATGCTGATGGACAAGCAGGCGCCCGACGTGGCGGTGGTGATGGTCACGCATGACATGGGCATCGCGCGGACGTTGCCGCGGCTGCTGAGCGTCCGCGACGGGCTGGTGTCCGAGGGCGCGGGCGCGTTTCTCGATGCGGAGGCGCTGCCCGGCAGCGAGCTGCCGTGAGCGGTTTGGCGTCGGCTGTCGTGGAGGCCGTCATGTCGATCGCGCGCCACCCGGTACGAACCCTGTTGTGCGCAGTCGGGACGGTCGTCGCGGTCGGCGCGTTCACTGCCACCAATGGGCTGACCGAAAGCGCCTCGAACGCCGTCTCGGCGTCGTTCAATGAACTGCGCGCGACGACGGTCGAGTTCCAGGGGCCCGCGTCGCTCTCAGAGGCCGACGCGGCGCGGCTGGCGAGGTTGAGAGGGGTGACGCACGCGGGGCTGGTGTGGGATATCGATCAGCAGCAGCCACTGCCGGTCGGGGTGGGCACGACCTCAGGCGAGCCGTCGCAGACACGGCTGCCGGTCACCGCGATGTCACCTCCGGCGCTGGCGGCGATCGGGGCCGCGCTGTCGTCGGGGCGGTTCTATGACGCCGGCGCCGATATGCATCATCAGATGGTCGCGCTCCTCGGCTCTGCCGCGGCATCACAGCTGGGGATCAGCTCGTCCTTGGGAGACCCGGCGATCCAGGTGTCAGGGGTCGTGCTCACGGTGGTCGGCGTCGTGTCCAGCTCCCAACAGGAGTCGCAGGCCCTCCTGGGCGTGATCGTGCCGCCCTACGTGGCCGAGGTGATCGCCGGTCACCGCGATCCGCGACGAGTGATCGCGCGCACCACGCCCGGGGCGGCGCAGCTCATCGGCCGCGAAGGTCCCGCCGAGCTTGACCCAGACCAGCCCCGCCAGGTCGCCGCCGAGGTGCCCCCCAACCCGGCGACCCTTCGCTCCCAGGTTCAGGCGTCGCTCTCGACGCTGTTGACCGTGCTGAGTCTCGCCGGCCTCGGAATCGGCTTCTTGTCCATCGCGGCGGTCACCATCATGTCGGTGGCGCAGCGCCGATCAGAGATCGGGTTGCGCCGCGCGGTGGGCTACAGACGCCTTGAGATCGCGCGGCTGGTCGTGCTCGAAACGGCCGGAGTGGGGATGCTGGGTGGGGTTCTCGGGACCTCCATCGGCGTTCTCGCCACGGCGGCGATCGCCTCCGTCAACCACTGGACGCCGGTGATGAACAGCACGCTGGTCATCGCCGCCCCGTTCCTGGGCGTCGCCGTCGGCGTGCTGGCCGGCTCCTACCCGGCGATCCGCGCGGCCAGGATCACGCCCATGGCGGCGCTGCGCTCCTGAGTCCGGTGCGCTTTCTCGACCTCCTCGGCGGCTCGACGCGCCGGTTGACGCGCGGGCGTCGCTCTGGCACGGTTGGAGCATGCCCGGGACCGTTGGATTGAGGGCCGCGGAGTGGGTGTAGAGGCCGGGGAGGCGACGAACGAGGCTGCGCCTCTACCGGCGCCGGCCACGGCGAGGACCGCTGCCACAACGACACCGCATGCTGGTCTGTCAGCGCGCATGCCGCCGCGCGTCGCTCGCGCAAACGTGATCGCGCTGCAGAATGGCGTCGGCAACCGGGCCGTCAGCCGCCTCGTGGCGGGCTCCGCGCGCACCAACCGGCCAGCGGCTGCCCCGCGTACCCTGGCTCGTGACACGACGACGGCGCCGGGGCCGCTGCCTGACGGGATCAAGTGCAAATCGTGCAGCGACGATCAGGCCGGCCAGATCGGTGCCGCGCACCAGCGCGGGAAGCTGATCGCCCGCAACGCGATCGCGAAGCTCAATGCGTATGACGGCAACTCGCCGAGCGAGGTCCGTGACGCGCTCAACCATCATTTCCACACCACCAGCGTCAACGCGGCGCGCCTGGTCGCAAGTGCGCTGCTGCAGGTGACCAGAGAGGTGTCCGGGACGAGTTACGTGTGCCACAGCAAGCCGAACGGCTCCACCGAAGCGATGGCACTCTGGTGCCTGCCGTGGACTGACATCCGGGTCTATCCACTGTTCTACAGCAACCCCGACGTCAACTACCGCGGCTCGACACTCCTCCACGAGTGGATGCACAGATACCACTGCGATCTGGACCTGGGGTACGAGTGGGAGCCTGACTACACCAGCCACGGCAGCACCCGGCAGTTCTTCAACGCGGACTCCTACGCGATGCTCGCGTATGACATCGGCAAGCCGGTGATCGGCGACTTCGACGCTCCCCACTCGGACTCGGGCGCTGCCTGACCGCTCGCGGCGTCGGGCTACGCCGGCAGTTTGATCAGCAGCAGCCAGGCGCTGGTGACGCCTCCAGCGAGAGCGACCGCTACCGGCAGGATCAACACGTCAAGGCCGGCGTGGACGCCTGCGATCAGGAGACCACCCGCGATCAGGAGCAGGATCGAGGTGATGGCATTAGGCGCGACGGCGTCGAGTATCGACGCGACTCGGTGCTCGGGGGCACCCTCTGGGTTCTGACTGACGCTTGCTCGTTGATCGAGAATCAGCATGACGCCCGCGACGATGACGGCAAGAGCAACGAGCTCGACGCCCAGGAGCCGGACGGACTGGTCCGGGATGGCGAGCAGGATCGAGATGAACAGGACCGTGACGAACAATGCGAGTGTCTGAGCCGCGCGGTTTCGGAGCTCCTGAGACCTCGCGATGACTTCAGCCCGGATGGAGACCGCCACGAACAGCAGACCGGTGAGACCCGCCGCCGCGCTGCCGGCAATGACCGCGAATGTGCTCCACTCCTGCAAGCCGGCTCCCTTTCAGATCGCCGGCGCCACGGTGCCGGCTCGTTGCACGGGAGACTACGGCCACTCGGTGCAGTAGTGCTTTGCCAACTCCACGTCCTCGCCCGGGCTCGCTGAAGGCGTGGGTTGGCTCTCGCGCGTCGCCGCCCCGCTCACGCGCCGGCCAGGAACGCGTCAACGTCGGCCGCGAACTCGGCGTGGTGCTGGAAGAGGAAGCCGTGCGCCGCATCCGGATAGAGCTTCAGCCGCGCCGCGGGGATGAGCCCGGCCAGCAGGTGGGAGTAGCGCGGGAGGATCATGGGGTCGCTGTCGCCGTTGGCGACGAACACCGGCTTGCTCGATCGCTGCGACGCGCTGGAGCAGGGAGTGGTTCGGCTGCCCCCACGCGCAGACCGCGTCGTATTGCGCCAGCCGCGTCTGCCAGCTGGTCGCCGCGTCGCGGTCGACGGTGCGCGCCCCGTACACCCGGCCGAGGACGGCCTGTCCGGCCGCCCGGCCTGCCGCTGAACCGGTGAAGAACACGCTCAGGTAGTCCTCGGGCGGAGTCTCGGGCTTGCCGACGGCGCCGATCACGTCTTCGGCCCAGCCGTGCATTCCGCTGGCCCCTTGCGGAGCGGACGAGGCGAGCACCAGCTTGTGCACGGCCGCGGGGCGGATGAGCGCGATCTCCTGGGCCAGGAAGCTGCCGATCGAGAAGCCGAGCAGATCGACCTCCCCCACGCCCAGCGCGTCGATGAAGTCGAGCGCATCGGCCGCCATCTGCGCGATCGTGCTCGGCGTCGCCCCGGTCGACGCGGCGACGCCGCGGTTGTCGAACGTGATCACCCGGCGGCCGCGGGCGAGCGCGTCGATCAGCGCGGGATCCCAGTTGTCGAGATTGCCGCGGAAGTGCTGCAACGCCACCAGCGGCGTCGCCTCGGAGTCGCCGGTGACGCGGTACGCGTAGCTCACCCCGTCGGAGGCGCTCAGGCGTTGCGTCGCCGCGTCGGCGTAGGCGGCGGCCGCTGCCGTCTCGGACATCGGCTATCGCCCCGTGCCCTGGATGGCGTCGACAGCGTCGGCGATGGTGCTCGGCATGGCGGTTTCCCCTTGCTGGGTCTGTTCGGCGATCCAGGACGCGGCGAGCGTCGTCCAGGCCGCCGCATCGCCGCTGCCGCGCGCCAGGCCGAGGCTGTGGGGCCCGTGGGCGAAGACATGGACGGCGTGCGGGACGTCGCGGGCGGCGAGCGATGCGGCCAGGCGGTACGTGTGCTCGGGCGGGACGTAGACGTCCTCGGCCGTGTGCCACACGAAGAACGGGGGTGACGACCGGGTCACGAGCGCGTCCAGTGAGGTCGCGCGCCGCAGCTCCGGCGCCGCATCGTCACCCAGCAGGATCAGTCGCGCGGGGCGATACGTCTCGGTCTCCATCGACGTGATCGCGTAGCCGAGGACGACGAAGTCGACCGCCTCGCCCGGAGCGGCGCCCGGCGCGAGCGCGGCGAGGCCGGCGAGATGGCCGCCCGCGGAGAACCCGATCAGCCCGAGGCGCCCGGCGCCGCCGGCGCGCAGCCGGCGGATCTCGGCCCGCAGCGCGTCCAGCGGCTCGGGGTGGCGCGCCAGCAGCGGGTAGCGAAACACGCCGGCGGGGATGCCCAGGCCGGTGAGCCACTCGACGATCGGCTCGCCCTCGTGGGCCGCGTGCTCGGCGTAGCCTCCGCCGGGCAGGACGATCATCCGGGTGCCGGCAGTGCTCGGCATGCGCTCACCCGCGGGCGCCGGCCGTGCGGTGGGCCTCGACCCAGGATCGCGTCAGCGCCAGGTAGTCGTCGGCTCCGTCCTCCCAGGTGAAGTGCCCGGTCTCGAGGATGTCGAGCTTGCTGTGCGGCAGCCGTGCGTGCAGGAACTCCGCGTTGCTCGGCGGCACGAGCGCGTCGTGGCGACCGGCGATGATCTGCACGGGTGTCGTGATCTGACCGAGTCGCCCGGCGAGGACGGGCAGGTCGGACGGATAGCTGCGCACGTAGGCCATCGACTCGACGAAACGCTCGCCGGCGTAGGAGGTCAGGTAGTCCTCCCGCACCGCGTCGGGCAGCCGGTGGCGCTGGATGCCTGCGAGCGCCTGGGCGACGATGTCGCGCCCGTCGAGGCCCGCGAACGCGCTGACGTCCGGCGCGTCGATGATGTCCTTGAGCGCGCCCGTCACCTCGAGCGGGAACGACGCGCCGCCGCTGCCCACGACGGCACTCGGGAACCGGTCGGGCGCCTCGGACAGCGCGAACAGGACGGCCCCGGTCCCGACGTCCGGCCCGACGAGGTGCGGGCGGCCGAGTTCCCACTCGTCGACGAGACGCAGCAGGAACTCGCCCATGGCCCGCGGGGACAACAGCTCGGCCCTGCCCTCGGACCGGCCGAACCCCGGCAGGTCGATGGCGACCAGCCGCGCGGTCTCGGCGAGCCGCGGCCAGATCGTGTCCCAGGCGAAGAGGCTCTCGGGCCACGGGTTGAGCAGCAGGATCGTGTCGTCGGCGGTCGCGCCGGTCTCGGCATAGCGGATCAGGAGGCCGTCGGCGGCGCGCTGCTGTGGGGACAGGGTCATGGAGGCGCACGACAGCAGCGATCGGCCGCGCGGAAATGACACGAACGTGTGATGGCTAACGCTGGCCGGCGAGCCGCGACAGCGCGAGCCGGCGAGTTGACGTCGAGCTTGGCGAAGATGCTTCGCAGGTGGCTGGAGACCGTGTGCGGGGACACGAACAGCCGCTCGGCGACTTCGCGGTTGGTGAGACCCTGGGCGACCAGCCGCGCGACGGCGAGCTCGGAGTCGGTCATCGCCTCCCAGCCGGTGTCGGCGCGCTCACGTGCGACGAGGCGCCGGCGGACGCCGTGCGCGCGCAGGCGGCTTCGCACGCGGCCCGCGTCCCAGCTGGCGCCGGCCTCCGCGTACAGGACGAGCGCGTCGTCGAGCGCCTCGACGCGGCCGTCGACTGCGCCGCGCGCGGGCGCGGCGACGCCGAGATCCTCGAGCGCGGAGGCGCGCGCGAGCGGGCGCGGCCCGGTCGCGAACAGGTCGACGGCGCGCTCGAGGTCGTCGATGTTCGACGTCGAGCAGCCCGCGGGCGTGGGCGGCGGTGGCGACGATCGTCGCGACCCGCGGGTTGAGCTCCGCACGCCGCTCCGCCTGGGCCGCCGCGACCGCGGCCAGCTCGTCGTCGCCGGCGGCGAGCGCGATGCGGACGAGCTGGGGCTCGTCGGTCACGTCGATCGGGAACAGCGGCAGGATCGCGGTGCGCTGATCCTCGCCGAGGGCGCACAGCCAGGCGTGCGCGGCCGTGGGATCGCCGGCGGCCATGGCCTGCAGGGCGAGCAGCCATGCTGCCTCGCGGCGGAAGTTCGGCGTGGCGTCCTCGAGCAGCCCGTGGGCGAGTGCCGCGGTTCGCTGCTGCAGGCGCCCGTCGCCGTGATGCAGGGCGACGCGGCCGAGCGCGACGATGCCGGCGGCGTCGAGGGCGCCGAAGAAGCGATCGCCGGTCTCCGGGCTGAACTGCCCTTCGAGGATCGCGCCGGCGTCGTCGAGCCGGCCGAGCTGGTGCAGCTGGCGGCCGCGCCAGATCTCGAAGATGCGGATGGCCCAGCCGTTGCGGTCGCGCTGGGCTGCCGCGATGCCGTCGGCGGCCAGGCGCAGCGAGTCGTCGACGTGGTCGAGCACGGTGCGCGTCTCGCAGCGCCACTCCTGGGCGAGGCGCTCGCGCGCCCAGTCGGTCGTGCCGATCCCGGCGCGCGCCGCCTGCTCGGTCAGCTCGAGTGCTCGTCGTAGCGCCCGTCGACGTAGGCGGTGACGGTCTCGGCGAGCGCGAGCGCGAATGCCGAGTTGGCGTCTCCGCTCGCCTGCACGGCCGCGGCCGTCTCGGCGTGGATCGCCTTCGCCTCCTCGGTGCGGCCGCCGACGAGCAGGTTGTGGAAGAGCGCGGCGAGGTGGTGGGCGCGCAGGTGCGCCGGGAGCTCGGGCAGCGCTAGCGCCTGGCGGCCGGCGGCGGCCCGCGCGTCGGGCGGGACGCGGAACATGCCCGCGATGCTGAGGAGCACCTCGGCCTCCTGCTCTGCCGGCAGCGCGTCGCGCAGATGCGTGTCGGCGAACGCGCGCGCCTCGTCGACGCGGCCCGCGGAATGGAGCAGGACGGCGGTCTGGGCGAGGAGCGGTCCGCGCAGGGCGTGGTCGCGTGGCGCGAGCTCCAGCGCGCGCCGGCTGAGATCGGCGCCGGCGCCGGGGTCGGTGGTCGCGAGCGCCTCGCCGGCGCGCAGGAGGATCGAGATCGCCTGCTCGTCGCCGGGCTCGGCGCTCGCCGCGATCTGCGCGGCCACCTCGACGGGTGCGGCGCCGGCCGCCAGGAGCACGTCGGCGGCCTGGCGGTCGAGCGCGCGCCGGGCCGACACCGGGACGCTCTCGCGGACGGCCTCGCGGGTGACGTCGTGCCGGAAGGCGAGGCGGTCGCCGCTCTCGACCAGCATGCCGCGTCGATCAGCTCCTCCACCGGCCCGAGCAGTGTCGCCGGCGGCCGGTCGAGCATGTTGGCCAGGTCGGCGAAGGAGAAGCGGCGGCCGAGCGAGGCGGCGACCGTGGCGGCCTCGCGAGCGGGCGCCGGACATGCCGCGCAGGCGCTCGCGCATCGTGACGCCGACGCGGCGCGGCAGGCGCGCCTCGATCAGTTCGGCCTGACCGCGACGACGCGGATCAGGTCCTCGTCGCGCAGGCCCGAGAGCAGCTCCGTGAGCACGAACGGGCTGCCGCGGGCGCCCTTGACGAGATCGAGGAGCGCGTCGTCGGGCTCGGCGTCCATGACGTCCTCGGCGACCTGGGCCACGGCGGCGTCGTCGAGCGGGCCGAGGACGATCGGCTCGGCGCCGCTGTGGCCGAGATGCTCGATCGCGCTGAGCAGCTGCGCCGAGCCCTGGCCGGGGCGGAAGGCGAGGATCCAGGCGATCGGCAGGCCGGCGAGGCGGACGGGCAGCGCGCGCAGCGCCGCCGCGGTGCCGCTGTCGGCCCACTGCAGGTCGTCGAGCGAGATCAGCAGCGGCCCGTCGAGCGCGGCGCGCTCGAGCATCGCCTGCAGGTCCTGCAGCAGCCAGTAGCGCTGCTCGGGCAGCGAGTGAAGCTCCCGCAACTCGGATCGCTCGAGCAGCGGGTGCGAGCCGTCGAACAGCGCGGTCATCAGCGGAGCGAGCTCGACGACGCCGGCGCCGGGCTCGGCGGCGCCGACGCCGACCCGGAACGCGAGCCGTCGCGCGACCCGTGCCGCCTCGGCCAGCAGGCGGGTCTTGCCCATGCCCGGCTCTCCCTCGACGAGCACGACGGCGCCGGCGCCGGAGCGCACGCGGTCGAGCTGAACGCCGATCGACGCGAGTTCGGCATCCCGACCGCGAACAACGGGAGCGAGGAGAGGTCGCCCGGATCCAGATCGGCGAGTCTACGGCCATCGCGGTGGCATGGCACGTATCGCCGCCAAAACATCACACGCCATGCGATGCGGACGGGCGTCGAGGCTGAAGGATTGCGACGTCATGCCAATGATCGACGTCTACGCCACCGCCGGGACCTTCGCCGACAAGCACCAGCTGGCGCAGGACCTCGCCCGCGCGGTGATGCGCTGGGAGGCGGTCCCCGAGATCCCGCTGTTCGCCGACAACACCGCGGCGTTCATCCACGACCTCCCGGCCGAGGCGATCTCGACCGCGTCCGGGCGCAGCGACTACGTGCGCGTGCAGGTCCTCACGCCCGGCGGGGTCCTGGACCGCGACAAGCAGCTCGGGGTCGTCAAGGAGCTGACCGAGATCGTCGCCCGGCCGCGGGCGATCCGACGCTCGCGCAGCGGACGTGGGTGCTGCTCACCGAGTCGCCCGAGGGCGGCTGGGGCATCGCCGGGCACGCCAACACCCAGGCCGACATCGCCGCGCGCGGCCCGCGCGGCCCTGTCCGCCGCGCGACTAGGGCATGCCGGCATCGGAGCCGATCGGCGCTCTTGACGGCCGACGGACGCGGCCGGATCCTCGCCGACGGAACGGTGATGCCGCTGCTCGGGCTCGGGGTGTGGCAGGTGCCGGACGGACCGGAGTGCGTGCACGCGGTGCGCGCGGCGCTGGAGCTCGGGATACCGCCACATCGACACCGCGCAGGCGTACGGAAACGAGGCCAGCGTCGGCCGCGCGCTGCGCGAGAGCGGCCTCGCGCGCGAGGAGGTGTTCATCACGACGAAGTTCCACCCCGGCCGGCGCGATCCGCTCAGAGAGGCCGCCTACAGCATCGAGCGGCTCGGGGTCGACTACGTCGACCTGTACCTCGTCCACTGGCCGCAGGCGGGGCCACCTGGGCCTGGCCCGGGATGGAGGCCGCGCGCGCGCGCAGCTACGCCCGCGCGATCGGCGTCTCCAACTTCGACGCCGACGAGCTCGATCAGGTCATCGCCGGTGCGACCGTCGCCACCGGTGGTCGACCAGGTGCAGTTCAACCCGTCGGCCTATCGCAAGGCGCTCCTTGACGCCTGCGAGCGAACGGGCCATCGCGCTCGAGGCCTACAGCCCGCTGGGCACCGGCGCACAGCTGCGCGACCCGGTCGTCGCGGGCAATCGCCGCACCGCCTCGGGCGAAGCCCGGCCCAGATCCTGCTGCGCTGGTGCGTGCAGCGCGGCATCCCGGTCGTCACGCAAGTCGACCCATCGCGACCGCATCGCGGAGAACGCGCAGATCTTCGACTTCGAGCTCTCCGCCGGATGACATGGAGGAGCTCGACGCGCTCGATCGCTCAGGAGGGACCCGAGCGGCGCTCGAGCGCAAATGGTGGTGAGCCCGCGCGCGGAGATAAGAAGTCCGTAAGTCGGGGAAGAACCGCCGGCCTCCGGCATCGACGTAAGCGGGGACACCCCAAACCAATCCAGGCAAGGAGATCTGAATATGACCCTCAAAACCATGCGCCGCCTGGGTGCCATCACCCTGCTGGTCGTCGGCGCCGTCCATCTGCAGCAGTACATCGGCGACAACTACTCGGTCCTGCCGACGATCGGGCCGCTGTTCCTGTTGAACGCGATCGGAGCCGGGATCGTGGCCATCGGCCTGCTCGCACCGATCGAGCGGGTGCTCGGGGATCGGCAGGCCGATCTGGCGGCCGGTCTGCTCAGCATGGCCGGGCTCGCCATCGCCGTGGGTTCGCTGGTTGCGCTGTTCATCGCCGAAAGCCAGCCGCTGTTCGGCTTCATGGAGAGCGGTTACGACACGCCGATCCTGATTGCGATCGTTGCCGAGGCACTGACCGCCGTCCTGCTTGCCCCGGTGGCGGTCAGGAATCTGCAAGGAGCTGCCTTCGGTGATCGCCCGCCGCGTTCTCGGCGCGCGCTGAGCTCGTAGGCGACGGCGGGGCGCGCGAGGCCCAGCGCGCGCCCCCGCTGCGGCCAACCGCGCGGGCGCTCGGTCTCGCGCCTCCCTCTGTGCTGGCGAACAGCGATGAGTTTCGTTGCCGTCGGCCGTTTGACGGTTTGCGCAATCGCAAACGCCAACAGAGGAGCAGCGACGATGTCTTTGACGATCGTGAATAAGACGGTGCTGGTGACCGGGGCCAATCGTGGCCTGGGACGGGCGTTGGTCGATGAAGCCCTGAAGAGGGGCGCGAAGCGGGTGTACGCCGCCTCGCGGCGACCGATCGAGGTATCGGATCAGCGCGTCACACCGCTGAGATTGGATGTGACCGCCCCAGCGGAGATCCAGGAGGCCGTCGATCGAGTCCACTCCCTTGACATCCTCGTCAACAATGCGGGTGTCTCGGTCGCGGATGACTTGAGCGATCGGTCCGCGTTTGAGCAGCACCTTGCGGTCAACCTGTACGGGACGCTGGATGTCACCCGCGCGTTCCTGCCGTCGCTGACCCGCAGCCGCGGAGCCGTCGTCAACATCGTGTCGCTCGGTGCGGTTGCCGCGGTCCCGGTGCTGCCCGCGTATTCGGTCTCCAAGGCGGCGTCGCTGTCGCTCACTCAGTCGCTGCGGGCGCTGCTGGCGGGCCGGGGGGTCAGCGTTTACGCCGTGATGCCCGGCCCGATCGACACGGACATGGTCCGAGGGCTGGACATCCCGAAGACGCCCGCGCAGGATGTGGCGCGCGGCACGCTGGACGGAGTGGAGCGGGGTGAGGAGGAGATCTTCCCCGACCCGATGTCGCAGTCGCTGGCAGACGCATGGCAGGCAGGTGTCGCGAAACAGTTCGAGCGCCAGAACGCGGCACTGGTGCCGGCCGAGCCAATCGCGGCATAGGGGAGCGGAACATGGGAACGACGACGACCCACACAGATCGACACGCGAGAAACCTGGCGGGCGGCGCGTGCCGCGCTGCTGGAGCGCGAGAAGGAACACACCCGCATCGGCGACGAACTCGCCCGGCAACGCCGGGCGCTCCCGCGGCTGCCAGTGCAGAAGGAGTACACGCTCCAGACGGCGGAGGGCCCGAAAACGCTGGCGCAGCTGTTCGACGGCCGCTCCCAGCTGCTGGTCTACCACTTCATGTTCGGCCCGAGCTACGTGGCCGGGTGCCCCGTGAACTCGTCGATGGCTGACGGCTTCGACAGCGTGATCCCGCACCTGAAGGCGCGGGATGTGACGCTCATCGCGGTGTCTGGGGCGCCGATCGAGAGGCTGGCGGCCTATCGCGTGCGGATGGGGTGGAAGTTCAGCTGGGCGTCGAGCTACGAGAGCGATTTCAACACCGACTTGGGGTTCTCGAGCACTCTCGAGCAGACGAGGGTGGCGATCGAGCCGATGCTCGACCAGTTGCCGGCGGTCGCATTCCGCAACGCAGAGGTGGCCGGCACCGACATCTACGGCTACCTGACCGAGCTGTTCGGCTTCACGGCCTTCAGCCTGGAGGACGGGGTCATCTACCAGACGTACTCGACGACCGGCCGCGGGGTGGAGTTCCTGATGCCCTACTACGGCATTCTTGACCGGGCGCCGAAAGGGCGCGATGAGGGTGACGGATGGCAGCTCTGGATCCGCCGCCGCGACGAGTACGAAACCGAGTGACCCCGAGATGAACGTCCCAGCCGACGGAACGGATCAGCGTCTACTGCTGGCCTGCGCACAGGCCGGCGATGAGCGGGCGTTCCGTCGGCTCATCGAGCCCTATCGGCACGCGCTGGAGGTGCACTGCTATCGGATGCTGGGTTCCGCGGACGACGCCGAGGAGCTCGCCCAGGAAACACTGCTGCGTGCGTGGCGGGCGCTGGAACGTTTTGAGCCCAGAGCGCAGTTTCAAACATGGCTCTATCGGATCGCGACGAACGCGTGCCTCGATGAACTCGAGCGCCGGCCGCGGCGACCAGAGCCGATCGATCCGTTCCCCGACCGGCCATCGGACCCCACGGCCTCGCCGACCTATGACCCTGCGGCGCGTTACGCCATCCGTGAGGGGATGGAACTGGCGCTGTTGCGTGCGATCCAGCAACTCCCCGGCCGTCAGCGTGCGGTGCTGATCTTTCGCGACGTGCTCGGCTGGACCGCGCCGGAGGTCGCCGGACTCTTGGAGTCCACGGTCGCATCGGTCAACAGCGCGCTGCAGCGCGCACGAGCGACGATCGACCAGGAACTGCCCCAGACAGTCAGGACCATGGCGGACCCGACCGAGCGTGAACTGCTCAACCGTTACGTGGCAGCGTTCGAGCACGCCGACATGGATGGGCTCGTGGCGCTACTGCGGGAGGACGCGACCCTGCGCATGCCGCCCCAGCCGTCACTCAGCGGTGGCCTACAGATCGCGCACTTCTTCCTCGAGACCATCGCCCAAGGCGACCTGACTCGGATTCGGCACCGGCCGACCTGGGCGAACGGCCGGCCCGCCGTGACGATTGAAGTGCGGGCCGAGGACGGCACCTGGAACCCGCACGGGATCAGCCTGCTGGAAATCGAGGGGGCGCAGATCGTCAGAATCGACGCGTTTCTCGACCCTGGACTGCTCCCAAGGTTCGGGGTCCCAATCAGCCGTTAGTGGTCCCCTGCGCGCGGCGCTGCGGCGGTGTACGGTGGTGCGCCGCAGGTAGGAAATGCGCTGCAGATGAACGCACGTAGCTCTCACACCTCCGGCACCGCCCGCGCAGCGCTGATCCTCGGCGCTCTGGGTGTGGTCTTCGGCGACATCGGGACGAGTCCGATCTACACGATCCAGACGGTGTTCAATCCCGGCGACCCGCACCCAGTCCCGGTCAGTACGAACAGCATCTTCGGGATCGTGTCGATGATCGTCTGGTCGGTGGTCATCGTCGTCACGATCACCTACGTGTTCCTGGTGATGCGCGCCGACAACCACGGGGAGGGCGGGATCATGGCGCTGATCACGCTGGTGCGCCGCACGCGCATGGGCCGAGCACGCACCAAATGGGTGCTCGCCGGCCTGGGGATCTTCGGCGCATCGCTGTTTCTCGGCGACAGCATGATCACGCCCGCGATCTCGGTCCTGTCCGCCGTCGAGGGAGTCAAGGTTGCGGCGCCGTCGCTGGGGCAGATGGTCGTGCCGATCACCGCCGCGATCATCGTCGCCCTGTTCCTGCTGCAACGGATAGGCACAGCGGCCGTCGGCCGCCTGTTCGGCCCCGTGATGCTCGTGTGGTTTCTCGCCATCGCGGCGTGTGGGGTGAGGGGTATCGCCGGACACCCGGAGATCCTCAAGGCGCTGTCGCCGACCTACGCGCTGGACTTCTTCTTCAATCACTTCTCGATCGCGTTCTTCGCCTTGGCGGCAGTGGTGCTTGCGGTCACGGGCGCCGAGGCGCTCTACGCCGACATGGGGCATTTCGGGCGGGCTCCGATCACCCGTGCCTGGCTGGTGCTGGTGTTCCCCGCCTGCCTCTTGAGCTACATGGGTCAAGGCGCACTGATCCTCGGCGATCCGCGCAACATCAGCAGCCCGTTCTTTCTGCTGGTCCCCCACTGGGGTCAGTGGCCACTGATCTTCCTGGCGACGGCCGCCACCGTGATTGCGTCCCAGGCGGTCATCACGGGCGCGTTCTCCGTAGCCCACCAAGCCGTCCAACTGGGCTATCTGCCGCGACTGCGGATCGCGCACACCTCGGAGGAGACCGCCGGTCAGATCTACGTGCCGTGGATCAACTGGCTCCTGTTGGTCTCCGTGCTCACCCTCGTCGTCACGTTCAAGACGTCCGCCGCGCTCGCCTTCGCGTTCGGGATGGCAGTCACCGGCACGATCACCATCACCACCCTCCTGTTCTTCTACCTCGTCCGCCAGGATTGGCACAAGCCACTCTGGCTTGTCGCGATCGGCGCTGGGTGCCTGCTCTGCGTGGACCTGCTCTTCCTGGCGGCCAACGTGACGAAGATCACCCATGGCGCATGGCTTCCGCTGGTGATCGCCGTGAGTGTCTTCACAGTGCTCACGACGTGGCAACGCGGCCGCGCGATCGTCACCGCGCGTCGCGAACAGGCGGAGGGCCCGCTACGCGCCTTCGTCGACGACCTGCGGGGACACAAGCCGCCGGTAACCCGGGTACCGGGAACCGCTGTGTTCCTCAACCGCAACATGCTGACCGCGCCGCTCGCGATGCGCGCCAGCGTCGATCACCTCCACGCGCTCAACAAGCATGTGGTGCTCCTGACGATCGACACGCTCGACGTCTCCCACGTGGCGAGCGCCGACCGGATCGTGATCGACGACCTCGGCTATCGCGATGATGGGATCACCCACGCGACGGCGCGCTTTGGCTACATGGACCAGCCCAACGTGCCGGCGGTCATGCGCGACCTCCAGCAGGCTGAGATCGAGTTCGCGTTCGACGTCGACGAGCTCTCCTATTTCCTGTCGAAGATCGACCTCTACCGCGGTGACGCCCCCGGCCTGAGCCGCTGGCGCAAGACCTTGTTTCTGGCGACCGCTCACCTCACTGCAGACGCAGCCGACTACTTCGGCCTCCCTCGGGACCGCACGGTCGTCATGGGCTCACGTATCGAGGTCTAGCGGCGTTCGCGATCGCTCTCGAGGTCGACGGATCACCCTTTTCGGGTGACCCCTGACGACCCGCGTCAGATCAAGCTCCCCAACGACCGCCCCTGGCGCGTACGCTCTCCGGGAATGTCTCGCGAGAATTACCGTCCAGGCGCGTATCGATAATGAGCATCGGCGACGGACAATTTCACAAGGGCCAGCCCGTCTGGGTCATGGAGCCGGACGGCTCGCAGCGGTCCGCAGACTTCGTTGGCGAGGGCGAGCTCAGCGCGTGGTTCGGAGGCTCACCGACGGTCATCGTGGTCTATCTCGACACGCGCTCCGCTGAGGCAGTCGAAGTGGACCGCGTCATTCCACGCGACGCCTGACGGCGGACGCCTCAGCGCGGGGCGCGCGGCGGTGACGGCGGCCGCCCGCCCGGACCCATGAAGGCAAGGACCTGATCGGCGCCCGCAACCAGCAACAGGCCATCGCCGACCGACGGCGTCGTGAAGTGGTTGGCAAACGCCCCGAAGGGGATCGAGACGACCTCCTTGCCGTTAGCGGGGTTGAGGCCGTGCACGGCGTCGTCACCGCCGATCGTCCAGACCAGTCCATCGGCGATGATCGGCGCGCCAGCGGCGCCGTCGGTGTCGGTCCATAGCTGTTTCAGGTGGGGGGCCTTCGCCGAAACCTTGATCGCCGTCACGCCGTTCGGGCAGGGTATGTAGACGACCGAGCCCTTCACCGCGTGCCCGCCGTCGGGGTCGCCGCTGCACACCGGAAGTGAGGTGACCTCGCCCTCGACGCCGCCGAGATGCCCCTGGCGAAGCAGATAGGCGGTGTCGGACTTGCCGACCTGGAGCACGAAGCCATCCACGAGGGCGGGGTCTCCGGTCCCGAGGTCGAGGTCCTGGGCGCTGAGCCTCTGCCAGTCCCTGGGGTAGAAGATCGACTTGAGGTGCATGGTCGGCGAGAGCTCGAGCACCCCGTCGCTGTCGTCGTAGCGCTGGCCCGCCCCGAGGTCGTAGCCGTCGGCGCTCGCCACGTAGACGTTCCCGTGAGGGTCGATGACCGGAGAGCTGCCGCCCATCCACACCGCCCCCCGATCCTCGGCCGCTGCCGATCTGGAAGTAGTGGAGCCGTCCTCCCTTCTCCGGGATCGAGACGACATAGCCGTGGGCAGGACCATTGGGGCCGGGACAGTCGCCGCTGTTCTGACCGTAGGCGATGACCACGAAACCGTGGTCGAGCGCCAGCCCTGGCCGCTGCAGCTGCGCGAGCTGGTCCTCACCGGCGTTCGGCATCGCCCGCTCGTCCAGCTCGACCTTGCCGGTGAACAGGTTGAGCCCGAAGAGACGGTGCGAAGCTTCCACACCATGAGACGCAGCCGGGCCGCGCATCAGGGTGTCCGCGTCGACGAAGATCTCGTGGCGCTTGGAGTCGATCACAGGGGTGCCCGTGATGCCGACCACGGGCGCGATGTCGCCACATGGCAGGTCACCGGATGGCACTGGCTTCCCTAGGTGGCGTGACCACAAGATGCGCCCAGTGCGTGCGGCTATCACGTAGACGGTGTTGTTCTCGGTCGCCGCGACAACCCGGCCGTCGGCGACGAGCGGCTCGCCATACAGCTGCCCGTCGAGAACCGGCGAGGTCCAGGCCCGCCGCGAAGGCCGCAGCTTGGTCTGCGCCGCATCGACCCCGACTCGCCTCAGCGTCCCCGTGGTAGGTCGTCCAATTGGAGCCGAAGCCGGACGGCTCTGCGCGCGGCGGTGCGCTCGATCTCGCCAGCCCAGGGGTCGCCACGCTGAACCAGCAGAGCGACGCGGCGATCATCGCCGCCCCCACAGCGAGGAATCCCGTCAGGCGCCTACCGGCTCCACGTCGCACGACGGCCGGCCGGGGCGGTGTCCTCACCGCGGAACCTCAGTAGCTGCCACCGTTCACTGAGTGTACCCGGCATAGGCTCCACATACGCGCACCTGTGGCACACCCCCGGACGTTCCCAACCGCCCTCCGCGGGCCATTCAGTCCACGAGGCGGTCAACCCGGTTGGTGGGTGCGTCGAGCTGGTCGACGAGCGCCTGGATTCGTCGATCGATCTCGTCACGGATCTCTCGTACGTGATCGAGGGGCATGCCGGCGGGGTCGGTGAGGTCCCAGTCGACGTAGCGCGTGCCAGGGATGAACGGACATTCGTCGCCGCAGCCCATCGTGACCACGACGTCGGCTTGTGCGGCGAGCTCCGGGGTGAGCAGTTGCGGGGTGCGGTCGGCGAGGTCGATGCCGAGCTCGCGCATCACCTCGATGACCTCGGGGTGGACGTGGGCGGCGGGGGTGGTGCCAGCCGACAGAGCCTGGTGGCGGCCGCCGGAGGCCCGCTGAAAAAGCGCCTGGCTCATCTGGGAGCGGCCGGCGTTCTGGCGGCAGACAAACAACACCGTGCTCATCGTCTCAACGGATTATGAGCGGCCTGTCGGCCAGCCGTGCCGCGAGCCGGTCGGCTAGGTCATGACCAGGCCGAAGAGCGCGCGGCCGCAGGGCCCGACATCGTCACGGTCGTGCGTTTCGGTTGGGCCAGCTCGATGAGGCGATCGTGCGCATCATGCGCGCGGGTCGGCAAGATGGTCGTGCCCGTGGTCGGCATTCGCCCGAGCTGGTCTCCCCGGCGGTACAGCGCGATCGGCGTGGGACCCGCAGCGAGCCTGACTGCGTGCGCCCAGGTTGCGACGGCGTCGTCGGCCATGTGTCCTCCCGCGATTACGACGAGATCCGGCTGGTGTGCCTGCAGCGCGTCACGGATACCCGCGACGCCGCGGATTGACAGACTCATCATCTTGGCTTCGGCCCGCGCGCAAAAGAGCTCCAGCGCGCGAATGTGCGGAGCGTCGGGGTCCAGGTCGTCTCGCGACGCGTCACCGAGCACGATCGACAATGAACGCGACCGCGCTACTGAAAGCCGGGCGGCGCGCCGGAGCCAATCGGCCCCCCACTGCGCAGAGAACGCCCATGCGGCCGACTCGAGCGTGCGCTCCCGGGCGATGTGGTCAAGCGCGGGCAGGAGGACCTGCTCTACGCATCGCTCCACCGAGCGTGACCCGAGCGCCGCCTCCATCGCGAGATCCGCCCGCCCGCGGTGGTAGTCGCCGAGCGCGGCGATGAGCGATCTGTCCCGGGCGGCGAGCCCCTCGCGCGCCAGGCTCACCGCTGACGAGATCGAGACACAGTCCTGCAGCGTCCCGCGCAGAGCGACCACCTCGGCATACAGATACATCCGGTGATTACCCGCGGATCGTTGCGCCGTTGGGAAGCCGAATCTCGACTCCCACGCCCGCAGGGTGTTGGTGGCGACGTTGAGCAGTGCCGCCGCTTCGCTTGTCTTCAGATAACGCATGTCATGGCCGGTGTGGGTCGGTTGCCTCCACACGCGAGGGTAACCGGGCCGACCAAGCTACCCCCTCGCGTCCGCCTCCCCGCTATTTGGGCGGGATTTATCAGGAGCAGGGAGGAATTGCACACCTTTGTGGCCCCAAAGCGGACCTGTCCACCCGGATGCGCGCCGCGGCGACGGACCGACGGGCCCAGTGATTGCGCGTCGAGAATCTCTGTCGGGCTCCGCTCACCAGGTGAAGGGCTACGACCGGCGCGGCAAAGAGCGCGCTGCGCCGGGCCAAACCACTGGTATCCGCAGCAATCTCAATAAGGAGTCGTCATGAACCCACAGGACGTCACCCAGGAGCTTGACCATCCCGGTGCGCGCGACCTGCTCAACTCGGCAACGTTGCTGCGGCTCGGCTACAACGGATCAGACGACTTTCCGCGGGTGATCCCGATCGGCTTTCACTGGGACGGGAGCCAGATCGTCATCTGCACCGCGGCGACTGCGCCCAAGGTGGAGGCGTTGTCGTCGCGTCCGGCGGTCGCGCTGAGCATCGATGTCGGCGACACGCCAGCCGACGCGAAGGCGCTCTTGATCCGTGGAGTCGCAAGCGTGGCCATCGTCGACGGTGTTCCCGACGAGTACCTCGCAGCATCGACCAAGGCGCTGGCCGCAGACCAGGTCGCAGAGTTCGAGCGTCAGGTCCGGTCGCTCTATGACGAGATGGCGCGCATCACGTCCAGCCGCACTGGGCGCGGTTCTTCGACTTCGGCGCTGGCCGGCTGCCGCAGTTTCTCACGAGGCTCGCCTCGGGCGCGGGGTGACCCGCCAACCTGGAGTCGCCGGGCAGCAAAATACGGCAGCCGATGAGCGCTTCAAGATTCCGGCGTGTGATCGGCGCCTCGCTGGCGCTCGCACGTCCGTTCAGGAGTTTGGTCAGCCGGACAATCCTCCGAACGATGTGCTGTAGCGCCAGTGGCGACCGCCGTCGCGTGAGACGTATTGCCAGGTGACGGCCGGATTGAGACGCTGGCTGCTCACCGACTGCTCGACATACGCGACGAGCTCGCCGGCAGAGCTGGGAACCACCGCCATCACCTGTTCACCGAGCAGTGTTTCCCACCAGACGCGACCGCGGTTGGTGGTGACGTCGACGGTGCTGCTCCCGTAGGCAAAGAACGTGCGTGGTCCGGCGATGCCGACGAACTGCACCGCCTCTGGGCCATCGGCCGCGTCGACGTGGACCTGGGGGCCATCGATCCTCCACTGTCGGCCTCCGTCGGTGCTGACGGCGGGATACTGGGCGTTGTCGCCATTGGCGAGGGCGAACCCCACCATTGCGTTGACGAACACCCGATTGCTGAACAATCGCGAGTTGCTGACGGCCGTTCCAGGTTGCTCAGGCATGCCCGGGCCCGCGCGCGGACGCAGGCGCGAGGCAGTCAACGAGCGCGGTGGAATGGGGCCGGCGGACGTCGCCGCGGCGCGAACGACAGCGGCGACATTGCCCGCGTCCTCGGCTCGACGCGTGTCCGCCCGAGGCGCCAACACGGAGAAGACCGCTGCAGTCGCGGCGAGCCCGATCACCACATGCCTGAGTGTCATCAATCATCTATTGCTCTCAGGCACATTTCTGTGACGCCTGGAATCTCGGGCCACCCGAACCGGCTTAAGACGGGTGCCCACGCAGATCGCCGTCTTGAGCCTGTTCGCTGACCAATGCTCACCGAGCAGTCGGTGTCTGCGCTGGCCGCGTCGGGTCCGAACTCTTGGTCAGCCGGAAGACCGGATGATCCGGCGCGATCCGGCGCAGTTCCTCATCTGACGACTCGGGCCCGACGCCGGCGAAGAACACGCCGACTTCGAATTTCCACTTCTTCAAATAGGCTCGCAGGAGCGGCGGCTTGTCCTCGTCGGAGACCTCAACCGCCGTAAACGGCTCCGTCCGCCGGCCGACACGGAGCCTCCCTTGGTTGCTCGCGCGCAGGTTCTTCACCCACTGCGTTTGACCGCGCGGGGAGACGAGGTAGTCGGTGTCGGCGTAGCGGAGCAGGTTCACCGGGGTCTGCCGCCATTCGCCTGACTTGCGGCCCTTTACCTCCAGCACGCGGGAGCCATACACGCTGACGCCGACGCGCGTGAGCCCGGCCACCAGCCGGTTGAAGACGTTGGTCGTGAACCATCCGGGACGCTGGTAGTGCTCGGGCAACCGGACCATCTTGACAGCAAGTGCCGCCACCGTGTTCGTCCCGCACGCTCCGCGCGTACACGCGGTGAGCCACTATTCGGTGCGCCCGCGGAGACCGCGGAGTTCACGCGTTAGCGCGACCAAACCGCCGGGGCTGCGTCGCGCCTTCACATACCGCTAGTGGAAGCGGAGGTGAACCGGTGGTATGGGTTGGCTATGCGTCCGAGGCGCGGTGCACCGCCGAGGCGACTGCCAGTGCCGATGATCCTGGCGGTGTCGATGACGGCGGCCGGGGTCGTGTACCCGGTGACCGACTCGGCGTTGCATCACACGTCGCCGATCATGATCGCGACGCTGCGAGCGTTGGTGGGCGGCGCAGCACTGACCGCGATGCTGCCGCTCATGGGCAGCCGGCTGCCGCGGACGCGACGGTTGTGGCTATGGGCGTTGGCCATCGGATTTGGTAATACCACGTTGACGCAGGTCGGCATCAGCGTCGGGACCGATCGCGCGGGGGCGGCGGTAGCGGCGGTGCTGGCGAACTCGGCGCCGTTCTTCGTCGCGATCATCGCCCGCTTCGCGCTGGCCGAGAGGATCACGCGGCTGCGCGCGACGGGGCTGGTGATCGGATTCGCCGGTGTGCTGCTGGTGGTGTTCGCCGAACCGGGGAACATCGCGCACGGCTCACGACTGGCGATCGGGCTGGGGCTCGCGCTGCTGGGCGCCCTGGGCTGGGCGGGCGGTGGGCTCGGCATGCGCGTGCTCACCCAGCGTGAGCCTGACCTCGACATCGCCGGGATCACCGCCGCGCAGTTTCTGGCCGGCGGCGTCCCGCTGATTCCGCTGGTGCTGCTCGCGGGTGGCAGCACCGATTGGGGGCAACCGGTGCTTCTGGCTCAGCTCGCCTATCTCATCCTCGGTGGCCAGGTGCTGGTCTACGTCGGCTTCAACGCCGCCCTGAGCCGGTGGCCGTCGACGCGTGTGTATGCCTGGACGTTTCTCGTCCCGGTGGTGGCGGTTCTCGTGGAGGCCGTCCGGGGGTCGCTGCCCGGGGCAGCCGCGATGGTGGGCATCGTCCTGGTCATCCTCGGAGTTGCGATCGTCAACCTCCCACGCGCCGAGGGCGCACCGGTCATCGCGGCGACGCCGTCCCAGGAGGAGATGCCGCCAACGGCGACCCGCGCTCAGTCTAAACATTGATAAGCATCAGTTCAATCGATATCTACAGATAGATGAGTGTCGATCTAGAACTAACCCCCAAGACAAAACGCCCTGTCGGCCAGCCGTGCTGCGAGCCGATCGTCTACCCCGACGTCGAACGCGGGCACGCTACCCGCATGGCCAGCGTGGCCAAGGCACTGGGCGACCCGATCCGCGTCCAACTGATCGACGTGCTGCGCAAGCACGCCGGCAAGGTGTGCGTGTGCGAGCTTGTTCCCCTGTTTGACCTCTCCCAGCCCACTGTTTCTCATCACCTCAAGGTGTTGCGCCAGGCCGGTTTGGTCGGCTCAGAGCGTCAAGGGTTATGGGCCACTACTACGTCATCCCCGACGCGCTCAAGGAGCTCTCGACATGGCTGAGCTGACCTGCCGTACCCAGCCGTTGGACCGCGTTGCGTCAGCATGCTCATGACCCCCGCCGCGCGGGGCGACGCCCCGTCCGCGGCTCGCAACTGGGCGGCGCGCGTCTCGCGCACGCTGATCTCACATCTGCCTCCAGCGCCGAGTCCTCAGCGCTGCTGTACCTGAGCCTTTCTCGTTGATTCATCCCGCCAAGGAGCACGCCAAATGAGCATCCCGACCGACCAGACAGAGTTGCGCGACGTCATCCGTGAGAAGTACGCCGCGGCCGCCATCGTGGCCGCTGGCGAGGACGTCTCGGCGGCGGCCTGTTGCAGCGCCGAGGGTGCGATCGTCACCGAGGAGCAACGCGACTACTTCGGCTCCTCCCTGTATGACTCCGACGCGCGCGACGCGCTGCCTGAATCGGCCGTGCTGGCCTCGCTGGGCTGCGGCAACCCGATCGCGATCGCCGAGTTGCACGAGGGCGAGACCGTGCTTGACCTCGGCTCGGGCGGCGGGATCGACGTGCTGCTCTCGGCACGGCGCGTCGGCCCCACGGGGCTGGCCTATGGGCTGGACATGACCGATGAGATGCTCGACCTGGCGCGTCGCAATCAGGCCGAGGCTGGTGTGACCAACGTGCAGTGGCTGCGCGGCCACATCGAGGACGTCCCGCTGCCGCGCGACAGCGTCGACGTCGTCATCTCCAACTGCGTCATCAACCTCTCGGCCGACAAGCCCCGGGTCCTGCGCGAAGCCGCCCGGGTGCTCAAGCCCGGCGGCCGGTTCTCTGTCTCTGACGTCGTGGCCGACGACGACATGGACGACGCCACCCGCGCCGACATGCAGGCGTACACCGGTTGCATCGCCGGGGCGCTGACCCGCGATGAGTTCGCGGAGGCCCTTCAGGCCGCCGGACTGACTGACATCACGATCACCGAGACTCACCGCGTGCACCCCGCGGCCATCGCAGCGATCGTTCGCGCCACAAAGCCCGCCGATGGCACCTCGGCCGCGTGCTGCTCGACCACCGAGCAAGCCAGCTGCTGCGAGCCGACCGACAAGGCCACCTGCTGCTCTACGGAGGCCACCGCCGCCGGGAGCTGTGGTTGCCAGTAGCCCATCTCCGCTCAGCCGTCACTCGCCGCCACGGAACTGCCGAGAGGGCGTCGCCTGGGCATAGGCGGCACGCTGTTCAGACCGCTGCTCCTGCGGCGGCCTGTGCCTCGATCTCGACTGGGTCAACGATGCGGCCGCCGAGCGCGAGCGCGAGCGCAGTACCCAGGGCGGCCCAACCGACGAGCACGAGGATCGGGCCCGCGATCCGCGCGCCGTCGAAGAACAGCGCCGACCGCGCCAGGTCGACGCTCGGCGCCGGGCGGCAGCACACCGCCGATCGTCCTCCACAGGCCCGGGAGCAGCGGCCGCGCGAACGGCCCGCCCGACGCGGTGTTGCCGAGGATCACGAAGACGAGAATGACGAGCCCGGTCCCTGCCGGGCCGGCCGCGGCCTGGATGCCCGCCGTGGCGGCGCCGCTGGCGAAGATGGTCAGCGCCGCCGATCGCGCACAGCGCGACCACGTGGCCCGAGAACACGCCGAAGCTGGCGCGCAGCATGACCACGCTGAGGATCCCGGCGACGATGCCAAATCCCGCGAGCGCTCCGATCCGAGCTGCCGCGCGCTGCCTGCTGCGGCTGCGGGGGCTGCCGATCAACCCGATCAGCGTCGCGCCGATGTAGCCGCCGAACACCCACGCGATCACCGCGTAGAACGCCGCGGTGCCGTTGGGATCGTTGGGCGGCAGCGGCTTGACGTCGGTGACGCGGACGGCCGGCCGGCGCTGCGCAGCGGCGACCCGGTTAAACGTCTCTTCCAGCGCGATGGCGGTCGCCCGGTTCGCGGCCGAGGCGACGAACAGGCGGTTCGTCGCCACCTCATAGGCGCCGTAGACGTCGCGATCGTCGATCTGCGACAGCGCATCGGAGCGGGACGAGGCCTGGCGCGCATCGAGCGGGTCACCGGGCAGGCGGTTGAGCTGCACCGCAGCCGCGGGCGGGCCGACGACCGCGATCGGCACGTGGTGCGGCGTCGGCTCGTGGAAGGCGCCGACGTAGGAGAACGCGAACGCGAGCATCAGCACCAGCGCGGGAGGAACAGCACGATCGCGACGCCTTCGGCGTGGGCGCCATGTTCGCCATCGACGCTCTGCCTCAGCGCCGCGTCAGGCTCGGATCTGAATACTGCCGTCGACCTCTTGCACCTCGTAGACTTGAGTGCGCTCGGTCGCCGGGCCGTTGATCACGGCTCCGGTGGTGACGTCGAACCGGGAGCCATGGCATTGGCACATGATCGTCGTGCCGGTGAGCAGGCCTCCGGACAGCGGGCATGCCTGCTCGGCGCAGGTGCAGAGGTCGTCGAACGCGTAGAGGCGGTCGTCGACCCGCGCGACCGAGATCCGCAGCTTGAGGTCGTCGAGGTAGTAGGGAACGACGAAGTCGTTGGGGATCGCGTCGCCCGGCCCGAGCGTGCGGAAGGCGTCGGCAGCGAGCTCGGTCATCGTGCTTCTCCTTCCTCCGGCTGGTTCAGTACGGGTATGCGGGGATGACGTCGGCCTTCTTCGCGTCGAGTCGCAGCTCGCCTGGAGCGCCTGCGGGCACGACTGGGCGGTGCGGCATGACCGGGTCGACGCGCTCGTAGCCGGAGCCCAGGGGTGGCCTGGTGTCCGCGTCGCCCTTGTTCGGCCAGAGCGACATCGCGCGCTCGGCCAGGGCGGTGATCGATGAGTGACGGGTTCACGCCCGGGTTGGCCGGCATCACGCTCCCGTCCATGACGTGGAGGCCCGGCTGGCCGAACAGGCGCAGGTAGGGGTCGACGGCGCCGCTTTCGCTGCTCTCGCCGATCGGGATCCCGCCGATGAAGTGGGCGGAGGCGTTGCGGTTGATGACCTCGGTCAGCGAGCGCCCCCTCGGCGCTGCCCATCTTCTTCGCCACCCGGTCGACGAACTCCTCGATCGCCGGGATATGCACCGAGGGCGGCGTGCCGGACGGCCGGCTGCGCAGCAGGCCGTCGTGCCAGTACAGCTCGATCGAGGTGTCGGTCGTCTGCAAGCAGAGCGCGATGAAGCTGCGCTCGGACCAGTGGCGCGGGTCGTCGAAGCCGAGCACCTCGCTCGGGTGTCCGACCAGTTCCTTGAGCCAGGACGCGAGTCGGGTGCTTCTGCTCGCCGTGCTGGTGGTAGGTCACAGGAACGCGAAGACGTCGCTTCCGACCCCCCAGTAGGTCGGCTCGATGCTCGTCACCGGATCCGGCCAGACGCCGGAGGTGATCGCGACCGACCCCGGCGTGATGTGGATCTTCTCCGGATCGCGCTTCCACTCCTCGTGGGTCCGCGTGATGGCGAGCAGCTGCTCGGAGTTCGTCCGCGCTCGTTGCCCGAGCTGGCTCGACAGGCCGGTCAGGCGGCCCTTGTGCTGCATGTGATGCAGGAGCTTCGACGAGCCGTAGGCGTGGGCGGCGACGATCACCTGCTCGGCGGTGTAGGTGTGATGGTGGAGGTGCGCCGCTCGCTGCGCCCAGCCGGGATGACGCGCGTGCACCTCGAACCCGCCCCCGTCGAGCGGGACGAGGTCGTACACCTCGTGCAGAGTCGTGGACCTCGGCGCCGAGCTTCTCGGCCAGGTAGAGGTAGTTCGTCGTCAGCTTGTTCTTGGCGTTGTGGCCGCAGCCGATGTTGCAGTTGCCGCACGAGATGCAGCCGGTGCGCCGCGGTCCGACCCCGCCGAAGTACGGATCGTCGGCCTCGACGCCCGGGCGTGCCGAAGTAGACGCCGACCGGGGCCTTGTTGAAGGTCTCCCCTCGCCCGATGTCGATCGCGACCTGCTGGATGGTCCCGGTCGACGTCGGTGGGCATGTACGGGTAGCGAACGACGCCGAGCATCCGCGTCGCCTGGTCGAAATACGGCGCCAGCTCGTCGGCCCAGTCGGTGATGCCCGCCCATTCCGGCGCGTCGAAGAACTGCTTCGGCGGGACGTACAGCGTGTTGGCGTAGACATGCGAGCCGCCGCCGACGCCTGCGCCGGAGAGGACGAGCACGTCGTCGAGGTACTCGATCCTCTGGATCCCGTAGAGCTCCGCGGCGGGAAGCCACAAGAAGTGCGGCAGGTCCCACTGGGTCTTCGGGATGTCCTCGTCCTGCCAGCGCCTGCCGGACTCCATGACGCCGACCCGGTAGCCCTTCTCCGCGGCGCGGAGCGCGGCGACGCTTCCGCCGAACCCCGAGCCGATGATCACCACGTCGTAGTCAAAGCTCGCCATCGAGCTCTCTCCTTCCTGGTCGTTGCAGCTCGGCGCTGACGGTCGCGGTTGGCGGCGACTCGTCGCGCCAGTGAGGGCCCTAGTGCGTTCGCGGGTCGACGCCAGTGTAGTGACCCTGGAGTCCCGGCGGCAGTCACATCATCGGCCACGGCGACCCGCGTGCCGACTGGGGCTTCCACGGGGACGATCGCTCCGAGGCCGGATGTCACCGTGCCGTGCGTCACCAGCACCGGCGACGCAGCAAGGAGCCGAGACGCAATGACGGCAACGAGTCACAAGGAGCGCAGCCGTCGGCGTCCCCGCTGACGTGGTGGCGATCGTCACCGGCGGTTCGGCTGGAACCGGCCGCGAGCTCGCGCGCGCGCTGACACGCTGGGGCTGGGCGATCGTCGTCGTTTACCTCGAGCATCAGCGCACGGCCGAAGCGACGGTCGCGGAGATCCTGGCCGCGGACGGCGAGGTCGTCACCGTGCGCGCCGATCTCGCTGACGACCTCGACGTCCAGCGACTGTTCGCCGAGTCCAACGCTGCGTTTGCGGGCGTTGACGTCCTCGTCCACACCACGCCAGGCAGCGCCTCGCTGCTCTACCAGCACGCGGCGCGCCATATCCGTGCGCGCGGCGCGATCGTCAGCACCTCTCGCGGCTGACCGTGTGACGCCCGGGGTCGCTCGCCAGCTGCGCGAGCGCGGCATCAGCGTCGGCAGGGCGCCGCCCGAAGAGGTGCTCTCGATTCCTCGACAGGTGGCGACGGCAGAGACGATTGGCTGAAGGGCCTGCGGCAGCTTTACGAGCCTTAGAATCGCGAGATGCCAGCCACTGCGGGGGGTTGGTTTCATCGGCCGGACGCGCGAGCGTGAACGTCTCGACGCCATGCTCGCTCAGGCACGCGACGGTCGGAGCGCCGTACTGGTGATCTGCGGCGAAGCCGGGCATCGGAAAGACCGCGCTGCTGCGGTACGCGGCGCGGCAGGCGTCCGGCCTGCGCATCGCCGAGATCGAAGGTATCCAGGCGGAGATGGAGCTGCCGTTCGCAGGGATCGAGCGGCTGTGCACGCCCATGTTCGACCGGCTCGACGTACTCGCAGAACCGCAGCAGGACGCGCTTCGAGTCGCCTTCGGGGTCGCGTCAGGCGATGCCCCGGATCAGGTTCCTGGTTGCCGTCGCAGCGCTGAACCTACTTTCCGCGACGGCGGAGAAGCGTCCCCTCCTTTGCCTGGTGGATGACGCGGCGTGGCTCGACGCAGCCTCGATGCGAGACGCTCGGATTCGTCGCGCGGCGCTTGGTGGCGGAACCGATGGCGATGATCTTCTCGGTGCGCGAGCCGATCACCACGCGGGCGCTCGACGGCCTGCCGCAGCTGGTGGCTGGAAGGCCTCGATGAGCCCGATGCCCGCGCTCTGCTGTCGAGAGCCGTGCCGGGCCCGCTCGACGACCGCGTCCGCGACCGGATCATCGAGGAGACAGGGGGCAATCCGTTGGCGCTCGTGGAGCTGTCGCGGCGGATGAGCCCATCGGAGCGAGCCGGGGGCTTTGCGCCACTGGCGGCAAGCGACCTACCGAGCCGGCTGGAAGAGGGCTATCAGCGGCGGGTCGCCGGATTGCCCGAGGCGACGCAGCGACTCATGCTGTTGGCGGCAGCGGAGCCGCTGGGGGACGCCGCGCTGCTGTGGCGGGCGGCCGACCGACTGTCGATCGGACCCTGGCGCGCTGGGACCCGCGACGGAGGCCGGGTTGCTGAGATCGACGACCGCGTTCGGTTCCACCACCCGCTGGTGCGCTCAGCGGTGTACCGAGCGGCGTCGCTCGCCGAGCGACGGCGCGTGCACGACGCACTGGCCGAGGTGAGCGATCCCGAGCTCGCCGCCGACCGCCGCGCCTGGCACCGCGCCCTCGCGGCTGCCGGGCCAGACGAGGCGCGTGGCGGCCGAACTGGAACATTCCGCAGGGCGAGCGCAGGGTCGCGGTGGCCTCGCGGCGGCTGCGGCATTCCTGGAGCGAGCGGCGGCTCTGACGTCCGGACCCGGTCCTCCAGGCAGGGCGCGCGCTGGCGGCGGCGGAGGTGAGCTTCGAGGCCGGGACGTTCGATGTCGATGCTGCGGCTTCTGGCCATGGCGGAAAGCGGCGCGCTCGATGGGTTTCAGCGCGCGCGAGCCGCGCTTCTACGCGGACACGCGGCCTACGTCTCCACGCTACGGCAAGGATGGCGCCCCGTTGCTGTTTAAGGCGGCGAAACAGCTCGAGCCGTTCGACGTGCAACTCGCTCGCAGGGCCTACTTGACCGCCTGGGGCGCGCCATCGCTGCGACCATCTCGGCGGCGCGGGCGTTGATGCTCGAGCTCTGCTCACGCTGTCCGCGCTCTCCGCCGCTGCCCCCGGACCCGCATCCACTCGACCTGCTGATCGAGGGCTTGCGCGTGCTGACCACGGACGGGCACGCGGCGGCCACCCCGATCCTCCAGCGCGCGGCGGAGGGCGCCCTGCAACTGCCGGCGGAGGACATCGTACGGTGGGGTGTGCGGGTTGGCGGCGAGCAGTTAGCGATGTGGGGCGATGCGACGCCGGTGTATGAACGACAGGCTCGGATGGTGCGTGAGGCGGGCGCGCTTGCAGAGCTGCCGATCCACCTCCAGGCGTTGGCGTTGGAACGAGCGTGGCGGGGCGACTTGGCGGGCGCACAGCGCCTGAATGCCGAGGCCGGAAGCATCTCGGCATGCAACGGGGAATCATGTTCCGCCGTTCGCGCTGCTCCGAATCCTCGCCTTGCAGGGACGCGAAGCCGAGGCCTCACCCTTGATCGAGGCGGTCATCCAAGACGGCACGAGACAAGGGCAGGGAAACGCGGTGATGGTCGCGTACTGGGCCGCCGCGGTGCTGTACAACGGCCTTAAACGATACGAGGACGCTGCTGGTGCATCCCGCGAAATCGTCACCAACGGCGTCTATCCCCTGGTCACGATGTGGGCGCTGCTCGAGCTGATCGAAGCCTCCGAGCGCATCGGTGACACGACGGCTGCGTCGGAGGCGCTGGACGAGCTCGTGGCGACCACGCAGCCTGCCGGTACCTCATTTGCACTCGGCATCGAGGCGCGGTGCCGGGCGCTTCTTGCTGATGGCGACGCGGCTGAACGGGCATATCGCGAGGCAATCAAGCAGCTTGATCGAGCCGGAATTCGCACCGAACTCGCCCGTGCGCACCTGCTCTTCGGCGAGTGGCTACGCCGCCACAGCCGCGTTCGCGAGGCGCGCGAGCGGCTGCAGGCGGCCGAGGACATGTTCATCGAGATCGGCATGGAGGCGTTCGCCGATCGCACTCGGACGGAACTAGTCGCCGCCGGCGCGAAGCCCCGCGCGCGTCCGTTAGAGGTGCACGAGGAGCTCACACCGCAGGAGGATCAGATCGCCCGGCTCGCCCGCGAAGGGTTGACCAACATCGACATCGGCGGTCAGCTGTTCCTCAGCCCGCGGACCGTCGAGTACCACTTGCACAAGGTGTTCGCGAAGCTGGGGATCGACTCGCGCAGCGGGCTCGAGGCCGCGCTGCCCGGCTAGGAGCCTGGATGCTTTCACCAGGTTTCGTGGGCCGTTCCAGCGAGCGTGACCTGCTTGATGGAATGCTTTCGAGCGTTCGCGCGGGCGAGAGCAAGGTCCTGGTCATCCGCGGGGAGGCAGGCATCGGCAAGACCGCACTGCTGCGATACGCCGCTCGCCAGTCGTCAGGCCTCCGAGTTGCGGAGCTCAAGGCGGTGGAGGCGGAAATGGAGCTGCCCTTCGCCGGGATCCATCAACTCTCTGCCACGATGCTTGACCGGCTCGACGCGCTCCCGGCCCCGCAGCGAGGGGCCCTGGGCGTCGCTCTGGGACTAGCGGCCGGTGAAGCGCCCGAACGGTTCCTGGTTGGACTGGCCGTACTCAGCCTGCTGGCCGCTGTCGCGGAGGAGAGGCCACTGTTGTGTCTCGTCGAGGACGCGCAGTGGCTGGACGCCGCCTCAAGCCAGATCTTGGGGCTTGTCTCTCGTCGAGTACGGGCGGAATCGGTCGCCATCGTAGTTGCCGTGCGAGAGCCCGCGGCAGTGCACGACTTCGACGGCCTCTCCGAGTTACGTCTCGAAGGGCTGCCGGAGCAGGATGCACGCGCGCTAGTGAGGAGCATGGTCAGCGGCCGTCTCGACGACCGCGTACTCGACCGGGTTGTTGCTGAGACTCGCGGGAACCCGCTTGCCCTGCTGGAACTGCCTGGGCGGATGACCGCTGCCGAGCTGGCCGGTGGATTTGAGGCTCCCGTCGCGGCCGAGCTTCCGGCGTACATCGAGCGTCACTATCTCCGTCGGGTGAAGGAGTTGCCCGAAGCGGCGCAGCGACTGATGCTGCTGGCGGCCGCTGAGCCGCTCGGTGACTCGGCGCTGGTCTTGCGGGCCGGCCGAAATCTCGGGATCGAGGCGGGCGCACTCGCGCCCGCGGAGGCCGCTGAGCTGTTGCAACTCGGGGACAGCGTCCGCTTCCACCATCCTCTGGTGCGCTCGGCGGTTTATCGCTCGGCGTCACGCGATAGCCGGCGGCGCGCCCACGAAGCGCTGGCGGAGGTAAGCGATCCGGATTCAGAGGCCGATCGCCGCGCCTGGCACCGGGCGCTGGCGGCAGACGGGCCGGACGAGGGTGTGGCCTCCGAGCTCGAGCGGTCGGCTGCCCGGGCTGAGGCCCGTGGTGGCGCCGCCGCCACGGCGGCGTTCCTGGAGCGTGCCGTCGCTCTGACGCCCGATCCCGCGCTCCGACGCCAACGTGCACTCGCGGCCGCTCAGGTCAGTGTGCAGGCCGGCGCCTTCACCACGGCTCGCGGCCTGCTGGCGATCGCGCAAGCGGGGCCGCTGGGAGAGTTCCAACACGCGCAGGTCGACCTGCTCCAGGCGCAGCTGGCATTTGTCGCCAGCCGGGGGAGCGAGGCGACCGCGCTCCTGCTGGCCGCCGCCCGCCGCCTCGAGCCGCTTAACGTCTCGATCGCGCGTGAGACGTATGTGGACGCGTTCTCCGCGGCGATGTTCGGAGCCAGACTCAACGGCAGCGTCGGGATGCCCGAGGTCGCGGAGGCCGCCCGCGCCGCGCCGCGCCCACCGGAGGCCGAGCAGGCAACCGCCGACCTGCTGTTGGACGCGCTGGTCGCCCTCGCCGAGGACTACGACCGGGCCGTCCCGCGCTGCCGCGAGGCGGTGCGCCGGCTCGCCGGAGACCAGGCCTCGGCCAAGGAACGACTCCGTTGGCTTTGGCAGGGCTGCATCCTCGCTCTCGAGTCCTGGGACGACGAACACGCGTGCTCGCTCTCGCATTCCAGCGTCGAGATCGCTCGCAACACGGGCACGCTCAGCGAACTCGCGCTCGCCCTCAGCGCCCGCGCGCCGATCCTGGTGTTCTGCGGAGAGCTGGCAGCTGCCGCCGCGACAGTCTCGGAGACAGAGTCGGTCCACGAGGCAACGGGTATTCGATCCGCACCTTACGGCGCGTTGATCCTCTCGGCCTGGCGCGGCAGACCGCGCGAAACGACGAATCTGATCGAGGCAGCGGAGCGCGAGGCCGAGGCCCGCGGCGAGGGCATCGGACTGGCCATCAGTGCGTACTCGCGCGCTGTCCTGTGTAACGGGCTCGGCCGGTACGAGGAGGCCCTGGCGGCCGCAGCCGCCGCCAGCGAGCACCGGGAGGTCATCGCGGAGAACTGGGGCCTCAGCGAACTGGTCGAGCCGGCCACGCGAACCGGGAGAACCGACCTCGCGGCGGACGCCCAGAAACGGCTGGCCAGAAAGGCAAAGGCGACCGGAACCGCCTGGGCGCTTGGGATCGACGCACGCGCACGGGCCCTGCTGAGCGCAGACCCACATGCCGAGGGCCACTTCGTGGAGGCAATCGGCCATTTGAGCCGAACACGCGTGAGAGCGGAGCTCGCCCGCACTCACCTCCTCTATGGGGAGCGGCTTCGACGCATGAACCGCCGGGTCGACGCGCGGACCCAGCTGCGCATCGCCCACGACAATTTCATCGCGATGGGCATGGAGGGGTTCGCCGAGCGTGCCGGTCGCGAGCTGCTGGCCACCGGGGAGACAGTCCGCAAGCGAGCCGCCGAGACGCGCGATGTTCTGACACCGCAGGAGCTGCAGATCGCCGAGCTGGCGAGGGATGGACTCTCGAACCCCGAGATTGGCGCGCGGCTCTTCCTCAGTCGGCGCACTGTGGAGTGGCACCTGCGCCACGTGTTCGCCAAGCTTGGGATCAAATCCCGCCGGGAGCTGGCCAGCACGCTGGCAAGCTCAGTCCGCAAGCGAGACGGACAGCCTGCCTAACCCGAGGGGACTCGCGGGCTGTCGCCGTCCGCTGGGGCGCCGTGGGGCTGGGTCCGGTCCGTCGGCACGCCACCCGCGTGCGGACTGGGGTCGACACGGGGGCGAGCCAGCCAGATGGCATGTCACCGTGATGCGCGGTGGCCCCAACCGCAGTCCGGAGGTGGCCAGGAGGAGACGAGGCCGCTCGACGAGTGCCCTGCCGCTCACGGACACCTTCACATCCGACGCACACGAGGAGCCTCGATGAGCACGTCACCGACGACGACGATCGCGCCGCAGTTCCGCACGCTTGACGGTCTGAGGATCCGCTATGCCGAGAGCGGGGGCGGACAGACACCGGTCCTCATGCTCACCAGTCCCTGGCCGGAAAGCATCTACGCCTTCGCCTCGATGTGGGAGACACTCTCGGCACACGCCAGGCTGTTTGCGATCGACCTGCCCGGCTTCGGCGCATCCGAACGACGAGACGATCTGCTGTCGCCGCGGGCGATGGGCGAGTTCCTGGCCACAGTCGCCGCCGAGGCTGATCTGGGCAGACCTCACATCCTCGCACCCGATGTCGGCACCTCGGCGGCACTGTTTGCGGCGGCGGCACATCCGGCGACCTTCGCAAGCGTGACCGTGGGCACTGGAGGCGCCGCGGTGCCACTGCAACTGGGTGAGCCACTCCGGTCGTGGGTGCTCGACCTTGACCTGGACAAGTACCGCAAGATCGACCCGCAGGTGATCGTCGACACGGCGGTGGGCACGATCCGGGGCGGTATCGCCGACGATGTGCATGCCGACTACCGGGCCGGATACGCCGGCGACCGGTTCGTGGAATCGATGCGATACGCGCGCCGGTATCCCGATGAGCTGCCCGTCCTTGCCGAGATGCTGCCGCAGATCACGACGCCGGTGACGATCATCAACGGTCTTCACGATCGTGTCGTGCCGCTGGCCAACGCCGAGTTCCTCGACGCGCGCCTGCCCAACAGCCGCGTCGTGGTCATCGACGCCGGCCACTTCGTATGGGAAGAGGCGCCCGCCGAGTACGCGGCAGCCGTCCTTCACGCGATCGGAGGCGCTCAGACATGACCCAGGCCGCCGGGGTCGGCTCGATCGAGCAGGTCGTTGGGCTATCGGTGCTCGACACCTCGTCTGATGCGCCGGAGCGTCGGCTCCGGCGACGACCACCAGTGCGCCAACTAGGGAGTACGCGGGTGCGACGCAGCTGAAAACGCGAGAGCTTCTGTCGGTACGGCGTCCAGGACGAAACCGTGAGCGCCGACAGCAACGCTCGACCCCCAACACAACGAGGGAAGGCCAATCGTGAACTCGACCGAGAACCTCACCCAGGATGTCCTCACCAATTACTCAGATCAGCAGATCGAACTTCGCGAGGGCTACGCCGAGGTGAACGGCATCAGGTTGCATTACACCGAGGCCGGCGACGGTCCGTTGGTCGTTCTGCTCCATGGCTTCCCGGAATTCTGGTTTGGATGGCGGATGCAGATCGCGCCGCTGGTGGCGGCCGGTTTTCGCGTGGTCGCCCCCGACACACGCGGCTACAACCTGTCGTCGAAGCCAGAGGGTTTCAAGGACTACGCTGTCGACCTTCTGGCGGCCGATATCCGCGGCCTAATCGAGGAACGGGGTGCCACGTCTGCGCTGTTGGCCGGTCACGACTGGGGTGGAAGCATCGCCTGGACCGTCGCGATGAATCACCCCGAGGCCGTCGACCGGCTCGTGATCCTCAACGCGGCCCATCCGCGGCGCCTCCAGGAAGGCCTGCACCACCCCAGCCAGCTGCGGAAGTCCTGGTACTTCTTCTTTTTTGCGACGCCGGGACTGCCCGAGGACATCGTCCACGCCAGAGACTGGCACTTCTTCCGACATTTCCTGCAGGACGCGAATCCGCCGTACACGCCAGAAGAGATGCAGCGCTATGTCGAGGCGTGGTCGCAACCAGGGGCAGCAGCCGGGATGATCAACTACTACCGCGCCTCGGTCAGGCAGTCCCAGAAGGAAGCAGTCGCGAAGCTTCGCCCAATCTCCGCCCCGACACTGGTCATCTGGGGCGACGAAGACGCCTACCTCGGCTCCGAGCTAGCAGAGCCCGACCACGACGACGTCCCCAACCTCGATCGGGTAGAGCGCGTGCCCGACGCCTCGCATTGGGTCCATCACGACGCGGCCGAACACGTCAACCAGCTACTCATCGACTTCTTCGCGCCCGCCAGGACGACCGAGTGACTGCTGACGTTCAGGAAAGGAGTACGCATGTCTCAGGAAACGCCGACCGTGGTGCTCGTGCACGGCGCCTTTGCCGACGGCTCGAGCTGGAACGGAGTCATCCAGCGGCTGCACGCCAACGGCGTGAAGGTCACGGCGCCCGCCAATCCGCTGCGCGGCATCTCGATTGATTCCGCGTACACCGCGAGCGTCTTCGGGCAGACGCCCGGTCCGGTTCTGGCCGTCGGGCACTCCTACGGTGGTGCCATGATCACAAACGCCGCGAGTGAGGCGGCAAACGTTGTCGGGCTGGTCTATGTCGCTGCCTTTGCCCCCGAAGAGGGCGAACGGCTCGGTGAGGCCGCGGCGGCGTCGAAAGACAGTCTCCTGGGCAGCGCACAGGTGGCCCGCCAGTACCCGACGGCGAACGGTGAAACGGCCGTCGAGTTCGCCGTTGATCCCGCGAAGATTCACGAGGTGTTCGCTGCGGACCTGCCCGACGAACGGACGCCGCTGCTCGCGGCGACACAGCGGCCCGTCGCCGAGCTGGCGTTTTCCGAGCCGAACGGAGCACTGTGTGGAAGGACCTCCCATCCTGGGCCGTCGTCGCCCTCTCCGACAAGGCGGCGGGCACCGACGTCGTCCGATCGATGGCTGAGCGGGCGGGCGCAACGATCACTGAGGTCGAGGGCTCACACGTGATCATGATCTCGCAGCCCGACGCGGTGACCGACGTGATTCTGGATGCGCTCGCGACTGTGAAGGCTCCGGCCGCTGTCGCCTGATTGGTCAGGCCGAGCCTCCGCCAGGTGTCAGTGGAGAGAGGCGAGAGCGTGGATCTCACACATCCGAGCAGCCGGCCGCCGAGCAGCTCATTCGGTCCGATCACGCAGATCGACGCGGGGCGGTTGAACGTCGGTTATGTCGACGCCGGACGTCTGAGGGCCCGTCCGTCCTCCTCCTGCACGGCTGGCCGTACGACATCCACTCCTATGAGGAGGTGACGCCGCGCCTGGCCGCGGATGGGTATCGCGTGATCGTTCCGTACCTCCGAGGGTATGGGACGACACGGTTCCTGTCCGATGGGCGGTCCGGAACGGGCAGCAGGCGGCGCTCGCGCTCGACGCGGTCGCGTTGATGGATGCTCTTGGGATCAAGACGGCGGTCATCGCCGGCTTCGATTGGGGCGCCCGCAGCGCCAATATCGTCGCCGCGCTGTGGCCGGAGCGGGTCAGCGGGTTGGTATCGGTGAGCGGCTACCTGATCGGCAGCCAGGAGGCCGGCAAGGTGCCGCTGCCTCCAGAGGCTGAGCTCCAGTGGTGGTACCAGTATTACTTTGCGACCGAGCGCGGGCGGGCAGGCTATGACAAATATCGGCACAAGTTCGCCAGGTTGATCTGGCAGACGGCGTCTCCGAAGTGGACCTTCGACGACGAGACGTTCGATCGCAGCGCCGCGTCATTCGACAATCCGGATCACGTCGAGATCGTGACGCACAACTATCGCTGGCGGCTCGGGCTGGCCGACAGCGAAGCTGACTACCTCGAGCTGGAGACCCAGCTCGCCGAGGGGCCGGAGATCGCGGTGCCGACGATCACACTGGAGGGGGATGCGAACGGGGCGCCCCATCCCGAGCCGGATGCGTACGCAGGGAAGTTCTCGGGGACGTACGTGCACCGGACGATCCGGGGCGGCGTGGGACACAACCTTCCGCAGGAGGCCCCAGAGGCGTTTGCCGATGCGATCCGCGACGTCGGGTGAGATGGGCGCTCGTCGTTGCGGTCGGCCTTGAACGCGGGCGAACCGATGGCGTCCGCGCTCCTCGCGCGTCCTTGCTTTTCCGAGGATCAGAACGAGCGGTACCGCCCGTTTCCGATCACAAAGCCGTGGTTGTTGCCGTTGAAGCACATCACGGACGCCTCCGCCACATGACAGGTCACGCCGAGCTGATTCCACAACCGTCCCCGCCCCAGGTGTGCCGTTGTGCCCGCCACAAACGAATCCTGGCTCAGGCGCAGCAGCCGAGGGGTTCCGAGCACCGCGACCTGTACAAAACCCGCATCGCCTGCTCCTGGTCCCTTCGGCGCCGGGATCCCTCGTGCCGCGCACAGGATCTCGCGGGGCGGCGCCGAGGGGCTATGGATCTCGATACCGCAGGTGACCTTGGCGCCGAGCGCCTGAAATCGCGTTGCCTTCGAGATCGGCGCGGCCGCGGCTGTCGGCACGATCGCCGCCAAACCCGCGCACATCGCGAGCGCTGCCAACGCTTTGACTCTGGTCATGTCCACCTCCGCGTCGAACGCCCGCAGCCGACCCGCGAGCCCAAGCCTCTTCTACCCTGGGCGGGACACGAGACTCAACGGATCTAGAACCAGGCCTGGGTCTTGAGCGACCGGGTCGCGTTCAGCGCAGCGACTTGAACGCCGCGCGCATCTCCTCGCTGAAGAGCTCGGGCTCCTCCCACGCGGCGAAGTGGCCACCCTTGTCGACCTCGTTGAAGTAGACGACGTTCGGGTACGACGCCTCGACCCAGCTGCGCGGCGTCCGCCAGATCTCGCCCGGGAACGTCGTGAAGCCGAACGGGATCGACGACGCCGGCAGAGGCTTCTGGCCGGCAGCAGGCGCGTCTGGCCCGTAGGCCTCCCAGTACGACCGCGCTGCCGAAGCGCCGGTGCCGGTCAGCCAGTAGGTCGTGACGTTGTCGAGGATGTGGTCGCGGGTGAGGTTGCCCGACGGCTTGTCGTCGGTGAAGGCGCGCGCGATCTTGTAGTAGGCGTCCGTGTCGTGGTCCACCATCCACGCCGCGAGTGCGACCGGGGAGTCCAGCAGCGCGTAGCCGATGGTCTGGGGCCTGGTGGACTGCTCCACGAAGTAACCGTTGCCGCTCGTCTCGAACGTCTTGATCGCGGCGAGCGCCGCCTTTTCCTGCTCGGTGTCCGCCGGCAGGGCTGCGGGGTCGTTCAGCGCAGGCACGAGCAGGTTCGTGTGGACGCCGATCAGGCCCTCAGGCGCCTGGCGGCTCATCGCGTCGGTGACGCCGGCGCCGACGTCGCCGCCCTGGGCGACATAGCGGGTATAGCCGAGACGGCGCATCAGCTCGGCCCAGGCCCGTCCGGTCCGCAGCAGGTCCCAGCCGACCTCGGCCGGCTCGGCGGAGAAGCCGTAACCGGGCACGGACGGCAGCACGAGGTCAAACGCGTCCTCCGCGCGCCCGCCATGCTCGGTCGGGTCGGTCAGCGGGCCGACGGTGTCGAGCATCTCGATCACCGAGCCGGGCCAGCCGTGAGTCATGATCAGCGGCAACGCCCCCTCGTGCCGCGACTTCACGTGGATGAAGTGGACGTCCACGCCGTCGATCTCGGTCTTGAACTGCGGCAGCGCGTTCAGCCGCGCCTCGCACCGGCGCCAGTCGTAACCGTTGACCCAGTACTCCGCGAGCGCCCGAAGCGTCGCCAGTTGCACCCCTTGGGAGCGATCCTCGACGAGCTCCTTGGTCGGCCACCGCGCCGCTGCGATGCGGCGGCGCAGGTCCTCCAAGGCCTCTTCCGGGAATTCAACGTGGAACGGGCGAATCGCGGTGGCGCCTGATGGCTCGGTCGTGTCAGACATGTGGATCTCCTCGTTTGGTGACGCCCTCCAGCCTGACCGTCTCATCCACGTGTCGCGCCCGTCAGTACCCGGGTCGGCACACGGGCCGCGTCGTCGCCCGGACCTTTATCGGATGGGTCGGCTCGGCTCGGAAACGCGCTGTTGTTCGTGCTCGCGTTCGGCGGCGAGACGGGCGAGCTGGACCGTGAGCGGATGCTTAGCTTCGCGAAGGCGTGCTTGAGGTGGGCGTTGATCGTGTCGGGTGACAGGAACAGTTCGGTCGCGGCTTCGCGATTCGTCAGTCCTCGCGCGACCAGATCGACGACCAGCCGCTCGGATTTGGTCAGGCTCTCCCATCCTCGGTCCGGACGTCCGACATCGCCTGTCGCTTGCGGATGCCGAGCGACCGCAGCGCGGCTCGGACGCGTGCCGTGTCGCGCGAGGCGCCGGCGGTACGTATGCGTCGTAGGCGGCGTCGAACTGCTCGATCGCCTCGTCGCGGGCATGCGCTCGGCCAGCAGCCTGCCGAGATCTTCACGGGCGGCCGCGGTGGCCAGGGGCCGGTCGCCGCCGGCAAAGGTCGGACGCTCCGCGGATGATCTCGGGATCTGACGCGACCAGCCCCTGCGCGTGAAACGCCGATCCAGCCGCCGAGCCACGCCGGGATTGCGCCGTGCGACTCGTTGCGGCCCGCGCCGCGACGGCGGCCTGTTCGCGGGCGCCGGAGCGGAGTGCGACTCCGACAGGTGCGGAAGCCGCGCCGGATACCAGTCGACGATCACGTACCGTGACTGACCCAACCGCTGCACGATCGGCTCGAGAGCCTCGCGAGCCGCGTCGGACTGGCCGGTCGCGTCGGCGCACAGGGCAGCCGCCAGGGCGCATCTCCCATCGGCTCGTGGGATGAGCGCTCCGCCAGCATGTCGCGGCCGCTCGGGCGGCCTCGAGGTCGCCTTGTCGGAGCGCGGTCTCCACGACGGTGACCAGCGCCTGACCGAGGTAGTAGCCAAAACCGAGGCTGTCGGCGAGATCGGCGGCTGCGTGGGCCTCGGCGCGAGCGTCGTCGATGCGACCAATTTCGAGCAGAACCATGGCCCGGATGCTGTGGCAGCGCGAGACGATGATGGTCTGTCCCGACGACGACGCCGCGCGCAATGCGTCGGCGAGAATCTCGAGGGCATGCGCCGGGCGACTGAGCGTCGCGAGGCAGCTGGCGATGTTGCTGTCGCGGATCGCCACCGCGCGGTCGGGCGGCGTGGGGAAGCCGGCCAGCGGCGCCTGCGAGAGATCCCCACGTCGCCAGAGGTTACGCTGCTACTGCTCGAGGCCCAGACGGATGCTCTGCACGAATGCCAGGTCGATCGCGTCGCCGTCGATCTTCACCAGTTCGGCTGCCGATCGAGCATCGGGGCGACTTCTGCGGCAGGGCGCGCGAGAATCGCCGGGTTCTGATCGACGGCGATCAAGTCCGCGCGCACCGCCGCGGAGATGCTCGCGTCGGTCACGAGGTGTCGAGGGAGCGCCGTCGGGTATGGCTCGCCGGTATGCATCAGCCAGGCCCGTCGCATGCCCAGCTGGATCTGCGCGTGAAGGGCAACCGGCAGGTCATGGCCGGCAAGGTAGGCCTCACCGAGCGCGCGTGCGTCTGTAGCCGGCCCGACAGCCGAGCATCTGCACTGCGGCGGCCACCAGCCGGCGGCGCTGGTCCTCATCGGCGAGCAGCTCCACGATCCGCTGCGCCGAGATCCGCGGCCGCCGAGGGGGAGGTACCGAACAGATCGCCCGCGGCGCGGCCAACGTCTCGATCGCCTCGTCGTCCCGGGGACGCGCCAATCGCGAGATGGCTGGCGATCCGTAGCACGGGTGCTCCCAGCGCGGTCAAAGCCGCGGCTGCGTCCGGTGCAAGGCGAGCCGGACGGACGCCGGCACCTCGTCGTAGACGACGCGCCGAAAGAGATCGTGGACGAAGGAGAGCTGCTGGCCGTCCTCTACGAGCACGTCAGCGGTCAGTGCTTCGCCCAGTGGCATCAGGAGCTCGCTCGTCGGCTGTCCGGTGATCGCGGCGAGCTCGACCACCGAGAACCGCTGACCTAGCACCGCTGCCACCGTGATCAGGCGGCGGGCGTCCTTCGAGAGCGAGCGGAGGTGATCGAAGACAACGACGCGAGCGACCGGACGACCTGCGTGTCAGGATCGATCGTCGAGGCGCGGTCGCCACGACGGCTGTGTGCACCGCGCAGGATCTCGACGATGTAGAGCGGGTTGCCCTCGGCGCGTGCCACCAGCCTGTCCATGCCGGGATCCGACGTGTGGCCGAGCAGGTCCTCGGCAGCGTTGTGCAGGCACCGGCGGTGAGCGGACCGAGTTCCAGTCGCGCGCTCCCCTGAGCCATGATCCGTTCGATGAGTGCCTCCATCTGAGGCGATGAGGGAAACGGACGCCGGCCGAGCAGCCAGACGATCGGATACGAGAACAGCTGCGCTGTCAGTGAGGCCAAAGCCAGCAGCGTTGAGGCATCAGCCCAGTGGAGGTCGTCGATCACGATCAGCAGCGGCTGGTCGCGTGCAGCGTGCTCGAGCGCTATTCGGATGCGTTCCAGCACCTCGAGCCGACCGTCGAGCAGCCCGCTCAACGCCATGAGCTCGTCGCGGCTCACGATCATGGGGTTGGTCGAGGTCAGGGCGCCCAGCAGGGCAGCCCACGGGGTGATCCGGTCCAGTTCGTCGGCGACTCCGGTCGCCACCACGAGGCCGCGTTCGGCCGCGAGATTGCCGGCCTCGGCCAGGAGCCTGGTCTTACCGATTCCCGGAGGGCCCTCGATCACCGCCACTCCGCCCTCACCCTCGTGGGCCTGGGCGATCAAGCGCTCCAGCTCGGCGAGTTCGCGCTCGCGCCCCCGCATGCGCCGGGTGCGGGGAGGCGCGCCGATGGCCGCCGACGGTCGCTTCGATCGCGTCTGCTGTTCGACGTCCACGCCCGGCCACCGCTCCCAGATGCCAATAAGAGTTAACCCGTTCTGGTAATGAAAACACGACCGGCCACTGGGATGCTCCGCATCGCGGTGGCGGGTACCGGCCGACGTGGTGGAGATGGCTTACCGGGATAGGGAGGCGTTGATGGTGTGCAGCGTGTTGAGTGGGGTTGGCGGCCGGCGCTGGAGGTGGGCGGGCTCGTGGGGTCTGCTTGTCGGGCTGGTGCTGGGGGTCGCGTTGGTGATCGCCGCGGCGCCGGACGGAGTGGCGGGTTGGCACACCGCTCACGTCGTCAGCAGAGGCTCGGGGTCAGTGACGCCCATCGCCGCCGCGACCAACACGGCCAGCGCGCTCACCCCGGATCGGGGCGCGAGCGCCGCGTTGCCCGCGGCCGCCCAGGCTCCGGTGTCAGCAATCGTGGGCCGCAGTGGCCAGGCCTATCGCGCTCTGGCATCGGGACACGACTACGTGTTGCGTAACGGCGGGCAGCGGCTGCGCGGATTCTTTGGCACGAGCGGGGCGGTGTTCTCCTCGGGCGCGGCAAGGTTGGGGATGAGACTGACCAGCTACGGCTACCGCGATCGGTTGCGCGCCGTGGCCGCCACCCGGCCACGCGCTGACGCGAATCGCGTCGTCTACCGGCATCGCGGGTTGGTCCAGTGGTACGAGAATGGGCCGCTCGGCATCGACCAGGGATTCACGCTGCCGCGGCCCCCTGTCGATGGTGCGCGTGGAGACGTGACTTGTCGCTCGCGCTGTCGGGCGATCTGGATGCGACGTTGTCTCGCCGCGGCGTGGTGTTCGCCGGCCGTGGAGTGTCACTCGCGTACCGCGGGCTGGTCGCCACCGATGCGCGTGGGCGGAGGCTGCCGGCCAGCATGCACGTGCGCGCCGACCGGCTGGTCTTGAGCGTCGATGACCGGGGCGCGCAGTATCCGGTGCGGGTCGACCCGCTCATCCAGCAGGCGAAACTGACCAGCTCTGACGCGCTCTCGGGTGGGGAGTTCGGGTTCTCGGTGGCCATCTCGGCGGATGGCTCGACGATCGCCGTCGGCGGCACCACTGAGGATGGCGGGAGCGGCGGTGGCTCCGGGGCCGTGTACGTGTTCTCGAGACCGCAAGGTGGCTGGGCGAGCGAACACGAGGCGGCCAAGCTCACGGTCTCGGACCCTGCAGAGCAGCTCGGCGAGGCGGTGGCGGCCTCAGGCGACGGGTCGACGGTCGTGGCCGGTGCCACGACAGACGGTTCAGCCACAACGGCGGAGGGGGTGGTGTACGTCTGGGTAGACCCCCGGGCGGATGGAGTAGCGAACAGCAGAACGCCAAGCTCCTTCCCTCCACCGACGCGAACCAATTGCTCGGCGGATCGCTGGCGGTCTCTGGCGATACGGTGTTCGCGGGCGCGCTGGGCGCCAACTCGGGGGCGGGAGCCGTCTATGTCTTCACGCAGCCGGCGGGTGGCTGGGCCGATGAGCATGAGGCCGCGGTGCTGACGGCCTCGGACGGCGCTTCGGGTGATGGGCTCGGAGCGTCAGTGGCGACCTCGGGGTCGACGGTCGTGGCGGGGACACTGATCAGCGCGGGCGCCGGGAAGGCCTACGTGTTCACCGAGCCCGCGAGCGGGTGGGCCAGCGAGAGCGAGGCGGCCGTACTGAACGCCTCTGACGCCATCGCCGGCGACGGATTCGGCAGGTCGGTGGCCGAGTCGGCTGACGGCAGGACGGTCGCGGTCAGCGCCCCGTTTGTTGGTGTCGCGTACGTCTTTTCTGAGCCGGCCGGCGGATGGGCCAGCGAGGACGAGACGGCGAAGCTGACCCCGCTATCAGGCGTCGGCGACCTCGGCTTCGGCCTTCGCTAGCGGTCTCCGATGACGGGTCTGCGGTCGTCGCCGGCTCACCGGATGAGTCGGTGGGCGCCAATCAAGAAGCGGGCGTGGTGTACGTGTTCGCGCGGCCGCCAGGGGGATGGGTGAGCGAGGACACCGCGGTCAGCCTGACGGCAGCCGACGGCGCACAGCATGACGCGCTCGGATCCTCGGTCGCGATTTCCCGCGGTGCCATCGTCGCGGCGCACCCAATGATGAGGAGGCCGACGCAGGGCAGGTGTACGTCTTCGGTCAGGGCCCGACATCAACCGGCGTGGGATGCTCACCGAGCCGGGTGGTCGTCGGTCAGCCGACGAGATGCACGGCGACGGTCACCGACACCGCTGCGGCACCGACCACCCCGACGGGCCGGTCACCTTCGCCGGCCGCGGCACCTGTGTGTTGTCAGGCAGCGGGTCCTCGGCGGCATGTTCGGTGAGCTTCACGCCCAGCGCGACCGGGACCGAGGCGATCGCCGCCTTCTACGAGCGGAGTGATCTGAAGCATGCGCAAGCGCGGCTCGGCTTCGGAGCCGGTGTCCACGGCGACGACCGCCACGAGCGTGACCAGCTCCAAGAACGTCCACAGTCGGCCGCCGGATCACGTTCACGGCGAGAATCGCTGCGGTGGCACCCGGCGCGGGTACGCCGACCGGCACGGTGACGTTCTTCTCGGCCTCCAAGCGAATCGGCAAGGCGAGCGTTGCCTCCGGGCGGGCGTCGGTGACGACCTCGAAGCTCTCGGTCGGCCGCCACCGGATCACGGCCCGCTACAACGGTGATCAGAATTTCCAGGCCAGCGATGGATCGCTGAGCGGCACTTCCCAGAGGGTCACGGCGCCCGCCGCGCGCTTCACGGTGTCGGACATCAAACCTGGCAGCGATGGGACAGTCAGCTTCAAGGTCAAGGTGCCCGGGCCGGGCAGGATCGACGTGCTCGAGACCGTCTGGAACGACAACCTTGCTCGTACCGCGGTGCTCCTGCAGCCGGCCAGACGCCGGTTTGTCTACGCTCGCACGCTCACGCACGTCAAGCGGGCGACCACGCTCGTGATGCGGGTGAAACCCAACCGGCGCGGGACACGCCTCGTGCATCACCACCGCTACCGGGTGACCTTGAGGCTGTGGGTCAGCTTCACACCGTCCGGCGGCAAATACCGCAAGCAAGGCTTCTACGGCGTGCACCTCCGAAAAGGACCCTGACGCGCGACAGCGACTCTGACGGCTCGTGCTCGAGGCTCTGTAGTGGCGTCCGGTCACGGCTCAAGCGCCGAGGGAGGGCGATCAATGCGCGGCGCGCGTCATTGGTTCGCAGCCGCAGCCGCAGCAGTCGCGGTTGCGTTTGCTTCCCACAGGGCGGCGATAATCTGCGCGGTCACCCGCAGACGCTCGCGCAGTTCGACTGGCTGAAAATGCTCCCCGTCCACTCGGTCTGCGTACCCCGTGAGATCGAGCAGGCAGGCGCGCAGATCTGAGTGCCTGAGTTGGACGACGGCGTGCGCGCCGGCGGTGGCGAGCGGAGCGAACCGTTCGATAAGCGCGCTCTGCTCTCGCAGCGCGAGCACATCGCTCACGCTCGCGGTTGGATCTGCGCGGCGACGGTCAAGCTGCTCTGAGAGCGCGACGAAGAGCGCCCGGCTCGCGTCAGCCGTGACCGCCGCGGTGATCGTCACCGCGCGCTGCTCTCCGGCGGCGCGGACTTCGAGGATCTGAATGGGGTCGTCGTGCATGAGCTTGGTATCGGTATCTCAGGGCCGGCGCTGAACCCCGGCACCGCGCATTTCTGCTGCGGGTCTGCCCGCAACGGCACGTGGAAAAACGCTGGCTGTTGTCGGGACCCTGCCCGACTGTCCGGTGGGGCGTGGCGAGCTGCTGATTCATGAGCCACTCGCATAGCAGGAGCCACGGCTTGGCCGGGCCTCTGGTGCTCCAGTGGCGTGAGGGTGTAACAACGAGGGCGCAGCCGCGACTGAGCTTGTACGGGACCTGATGTCCGCAGACATCACATCGAGGCACGCCAGAGGAGGCACGCCATGCTGTGCGCTCACGCTATTCGCCGGCTGAAGCCAGGTACGTTCGATCAGTTCACCGCGAGCTTCGGGCCGCCTGAGGGTGCCGATCCGGGCGGCTGGGTCCGCTACCACGTCCTGCGGAGCCTGGGCGATGAGGACGTGGTGATCACGTTCGGGTTCTTCGACGGGTCGCTGGGGGAGATGGAGCGCAGCCAGGGGGACCTGGGGTACGCCGAGCAGAAGGCGGCGATTGCTCCGCTGGTGGACGAGGTGCTGTCCAACGGCGTCTACGAGATCGCGGTCTCCAAGACGGTGGATGCGGCGGCCGCCTGATCGGTGGGCGTTCCGGCCACGCGGTACGCACCCCGCGCTCCCTGCGTGGCGGTTGTCAAAGCGTTAGGCTCTCGGCGTGCAGGACGACCGGGCTCTGCTTGCACGACTACGAACCGGAGACGAGGAAGCGTTTGACACGCTTGTGCGCCGGTATGACGGGAGCCTGCGCCGAGTGGCCCGTACCTTCGTGCGCACACCATCCGCGGCCGACGACGTGGTCCAGGAGACGTGGCTGGCGGTGATCCGTGGACTGGACTCGTTCGAGGGTCGTTCCTCGCTGAGCACGTGGATCTTCAGCATCCTCGCCAACCGGGCACGCACGAGGGCAGTTCGAGACGCCCGCACAGTGCCGTTTTCGGCGCTGGAGACGGATGATGGCCCTGGTGTGGACCCGGGGGCGTTTGGGGGGGATGGTCACTGGCGCAGCGCCCCGTCGCGGCTGGAGAGCGACCCCGAGGCGCGATTGCTGAGCAAGGAGTTGCGCGGCCGCCTGCTGGAAGCTGTCGACGAGTTGGCGCCGGCCCAACGCGCAGTGATCACGTTGCGCGACCTCGTTGGCCTGCGCGCCGACGAGGTTTGCTCGCTGCTGGAGATCGCTGACGGCAACCAGCGAGTGCTTCTGCATCGCGCTCGAACCAACGTTCGCGTGGCCCTGGCTCCGCTGGTGGAGGCGGCCGCGTCATGAGGCTCTGGCGTCGCCACCGCCATCGGGATGCCCTCGTGTGCCGGGAGTTCGTCGAGCTCGTCAGCGACTATCTCGACGGCAGCCTCTTGCCTGACGAGAAGGCGCGGTTCGAGGCGCACTTGGCCGAGTGCGACGGATGCACCGGCTATCTCGAGGACATGCGGCGCATGGTCGACTCAATGTCGGACCTGCCCGAGCCACCGGTTGACGCCCGCACGGCCGAGGCGCTGCTGCGGGCGTTCCGGGACCTGCGCCCGCAGTAGAGAATGCCGTTCGGCGTGATGCCGCATTCGGCTGCAGCGTGTGGCGTGGGCACTCCGAACGACAGTTGGTGCGGATGGGTAGAGAGGCCCTGTAACAACCGCTCACCTTCCGGGACCTCATGTGCACCGGGCGAGCCTGAGGGCATGGCTCGCAGACACACATCGGACTGGAGGATCACATGAGCCTGTGGGGCCGGATCTTTGCTGCCAACTATGACCACATCATGAGCCGCGCCGAGAGCGCAGGGCTCGCAGCGCACCGGCGAGCGCTGCTGGTCGACGCGGCCGGCGACGTCTTGGAGATCGGCGCCGGGACGGGCGCCAACCTGCCGTTCTATGGCGAAGGCGTGCGGTCGCTGACGGTAACCGAGCCGGAGGCACCGATGGTGCGGCGTCTGCAGCTTCGGCTCCAGCAGATCAACGTCCGCATGGCCCATGGCTGCCGGTGCAACCGCCGGACAGTCGACGGCATCCGCAGTGCCGGGTTCGAGGTGATCGGCATCGAGCGCGACGAGCTCAAGCACGTGCCACCGTTCGTGCGGCCGTTGGTCGTCGGCGCAGCGGCCAGAGCCGCTTAAACATCGGCAGTATCCGCCCGTCCGGTGCTACCGGACGGGCGGACACCCATAGCGCTACGCGGCTGCAGCGGCGAGGATTCAGCTTTCTCTACACGCGCGCCGTGTTAGTCGCACCGGCGCGGAACCGGTGATATGAGTCGTGTCAGTCAGCCAATCCACGAAGCATGGCGCCCAGACCCAGCAGGTAGGCATCGTCGGCGTCGAGGACGGCCAGTTCTTCGGCCTTGCCCGCCAGGATGGGGAACTGGTCAGCCGGCAGGGCACGCAGCCGGCGGCGTCCGTCGCGCCGGGTGGCATCGACCGTGAAGCCGGTTGCCTCAGCGAGCGCGTATCCGCGTGCGTAGCTGACGATCGCACGGTAAATGCCCAGCGCACGATGCGGCGGAAACCCGGCTTCGACCAGCACCTCGAGCAGCCGCTCCACCGGCAGCAGGGCGGATGGTGAGTTGAACGGCTGGAGGCCGACCAGTTGAAACGTTGCCGACCGCCGCGAAGCAACGGTGCGGAGTGTGGTGGCGAAGCGCAGACACGCCTCGGACCAATCGTCGGTGAGCTCAACCTCGTTGAGCGGCGCTAGCAGTTCGTCTGCGATCGCGCCCAGCAGCTCCTCTCGGCTCGCGAAATGGTGGTACAGGGCCATGCCCTGGACACCAAGTCTCGCTCCCAAGCGACGCATGCTGAGCGCGTCAGGCCCATCGCGTTCGATCAAGGCGATCGCTCCGCTGACGATCGACTGCCGGGTCAGCGGTGTGCGGCGGTGTCCGCTCCTGGCTCCGCGCCGCGCTCTCGCTCGTGTAGCTCTTTCGTCGGGCACGTCTGGACCTTACAGTGTAAGGTCGGTGCATGGAAGAAGGAGCTCAGCGGCGGTCCGCCGTCCACGCCATTTCAGGGTGGCTGGGGTCCAATCGCCTGGGCTTGGCGGTCATGGCGCTTGTCGTCGGCGCGGCGGCGGGCCTGGGCGCCGCCGGGTTTCGCGAGCTGGTCTTCTTCGTCACCTGGTTGGCCACGGGGCACAGCCAGTTCGGACAGCAGGGGCACGCTCCCAGCCTGCACCTGCCCTTCCTCGGAATATGGTTTGTGCTCGTGGTGCCGGTGCTCGGTGGGCTGCTCTATGGCCCGCTCATCCAGCGCTTCGCCCGGGAGGCCCGCGGTCACGGCGTGCCCGAGGTGATGCTGGCGGTCGCTGAGAACGGCGGCCGGATCCGCCCGCCCGTCACGATCGTCAAGGCGCTGGCGTCGGCGGTCACGATCGGGTCGGGCGGCTCGGTGGGGAGGGAGGGGCCGATCGTGCAGATCGGCTCGGCGCTGGCGTCCACGCTGGGCCAGTGGGTGCGCATGTCCGAGCACCGGTTGCGGATCATCGTCGCCTGCGGTGCTGCCGGTGGAATCGCGGCGACGTTCAACGCCCCGATCACTGGGCTGTTCTTCGGCTTCGAGATCGTGCTGCGTGAGTTCTCGCTCGACGCACTGTTCGCGACGAGCCTGGCCGCCGTCACCGGTGATGTCATCAGCCGCGCCCTGTTCGGCTCGGCGCCGTTCTTCAGCGCCATCCCGCACGACCTCGCCATCACGAACGACACCAGCTACCTGCTCGTCGGCGTGCTGGCTGTCGTGGCCGGACTCATCGGGCTGGCCTTTAAGACCGTGCTCTATCGGATGGAGGACCGGGCGGACGAACTGTGGCGCGGCCGGCCGGAGTGGGCTCGCCCGGCGGTCGGGGGAGTCATCCTGGGATTGCTGCTGCTGGCGTTGCCTCAGATGTACGGGGTCGGGTACCCGGTGATGGATTCGGTGATTGCCGGACACGTCGTGGTCGGGCTGATCCTGCTGTTTCTCGTGGGCAAGATCGTCGCGGCCAGCCTTACCCTTTCGATCGGCGGCTCGGGTGGCGTGTTCGCTCCTTCGCTGTTCATCGGAACCATGGCCGGCATGGCCTTCGGCGTCGCCGCGCACCACCTCTTCGGCCCGGCGATCGGCCCTCCGGCGATGTACGCGGTGGTGGCGATGGGCGGCGTGTTCGCCGGCGCAGCACAGGCGCCGCTGACGGCGATCGCCAGCGTGGTGGAGATGACCGGCAACTTCACGCTGACCCTGCCCATCATGCTCGCCTCGGGTATCGCGGCCGCGTTGTCCAAGCAGCTCTCATACGGAAGCGTGTACACGACCAAGCTGCTGCGCCGCGGGATCGATATCGAGCGCCCGCGACCTGACAACGTGCTCGAGACCCTCCGGGTCGCTGACGTCATGCAGCCGGTCCACACCGGCAACAGGCTGCCGCGCTTGAACCCGCACCCGACGCGGACCTCTGAGCCGCGGCCTCGCGTCGACGGGCTGGGTCAGCTTGGCCTGGTCGTTCACACCACGCGCGACCCACAGGAGCTCTTCGAGGATGAGACCCTGGAACAGGCGCTGCGCCAGCTCACGATGCACGGACGCTCCGGCCTCCCGGTCCTCTCTGGAGATCGCGAGCACGTCCGCGGTTGGATCACGCGCCGAGACGTCCTCTCTGCGCTCACGACTAGCGTCGCCACCGCCGACCGCCGCATCGAGGCGGGAGCCGTCGCCGCGGAGTTCGGCGCCGCGGACGCGGAGCACGCCGCCCGGCGATCCAGCGCTCCCCTCGACGGCTACGACATCGTCGATCTCAGCATCACGGCCCAGTCGCCCGCGGCGGGTCGTCGTGTCAGTGACGTCCCTTGGCCACAGGGATCGATCATCGTCGCTGTCAGCGTCCGCGGGGAGCTCGTGGCGGCGCTCCCCGAGACGACCATCCGGACCGGGGACCGAGTTCTCCTGCTCGCTCCCGTGCCCGCCAACGGGCACGCCGATGGCCCTCCGCTGCCGGCGACGGCCCACCCCGCGTAACGAAACGCGGACTCGTGCGACTGGACGAGAGGCAACCCCGATCTCACACGGAGGGACAGTCAATGGGCACCGTTCTCGACGAGCGACAGGAAGAGCTTTGCGCCGCATCCCGCTGGGACTTCAGCGACCTGCGGGCGATCTTCATCAACTGCACCCTCAAGCGCTCGCCTGAGGTCTCCAACACGCAGGGCCTCGCCGACCGCTCGATCGCCATCATGCACCGGCTCGGCGTCGAGGTCGAAACCGTGCGCGCGATCGACCACGACATTGCCACCGGCGTCTACCCCGACATGACCGAGCACGGGTGGGAGCGCGACGGGTGGCCCGAGCTTTTCGCCAAGGTCACCGAAGCGGACATCCTGGTCCTCCTCTCTCCGATCTGGCTGGGAGAGAAGTCCTCGGTGTGCACGCGCGTGATCGAGCGCCTGTACGGAAACAGCCACTTGCTCAACGACGCCGGGCAGTGGGCGTACTACGGGCGGGTCGGCGGCTGCATCATCACCGGCAACGAGGACGGCGCCAAGCACTGCGCCATGAACATCCTGTACTCGTTGCAGCACCTCGGATTCGTCATTCCGCCTCAGGCCGACTCCTGCTGGCTGGGTGAAGCAGGGCCGGGGCCGAGCTATCTGGACCCGGGCTCAGGTGGTCCCGAGAACGACTTCGCCAATCGCAACACCACATTCCTGACCTGGAACCTGCTGCACGTGGCGCGGATGCTCAAGGACGCCGGCGGCATTCCTGCCCACGGTAACCAGGTGGCCCTGTGGGATGCGGGCTGCCGGTTTGACTACGCCAACCCGGACTATCGCGCCTAGACGTCCCTGGATGAGGTCGGGGTCGCCGATGACCTCGACCAGCGCCGGGCCGTCACATGCGGCGGCCCGGCGCAGCGCATCGCGGAGTTGGTCAGCCCTGGTGACCGGAGTCCCCAGCGGCGAAGCTGCCGACGTGGTCTTCGCCCGTGTAGTCCTCCGGACGCGCCTCGCCCTCGGCGAAGCTGCCCGTGTGGTCCTTGTCGGCATACGTGCTGGGGTGCGCCTCGCCTTCGGCAAACGTGCCGACGTGGTCCTCGCCCGCGTAGCTCTCGGGGTGCGCCTCGCCGTCAGCGAAGGTGCCGTGGTGGATCGGGTGGTCGTTGCTGGACATGGGTCGCTCCTCAAGCAGATGGTTGATGAGCGTTGGTCACCCGAGCGGCCAAAGCGTTACACGGAGCGCGGCTCGAGTTCCCGCGCGAGCCGCTCCGATCGGCGATCGGTGCCGTGCTCCGTTGTCAAGCGACGTCCGCTCCCCGCGCCTCTGGGCCTCGACGTGGAGGAGCACCCTCCACGGCGGCCGAGCCGCCCTGCTCGGTTCGTGCCGCCTCCGTGTAGAGGGCGCCCTGCGCGGCGGCCGAGCCCGACATGCCGCCGCCGGGACCACGGAGCACAAACGCGGCGCCAACCGCAACCGCGGCACCCGCGATTGGCCCGGCGATGTAGACCCAGTAGTCGGTGAATTTCCCCCCAACGAGATCGGGGCCGAATGTGCGTGCCGGGTTCATCGACGCTCCCGAGATCGGGCTGCCCCATAACCCCGCCAGCGCGATATACGCGCCCACGCCCAGCGCGGCGATGATCCCGATGTTCTGCGCCCCCGAAGCCGTCCCGAGGATCACGCTCACCAACCCGAAGGTCAACAGCAGCTCCATCCAGAACCCCGCACCGGCGCTATAACCCGACGCGACGTAGTTCGAACCGTCGGCGGCCGACACGTTGATCACCGCGTGCAGCACCAGCGCCGCCAGCGTCGCGCCGATCAGCTGGACGATGACGTAGGCGGGCACCCGTCGCCACGGAAAGTCGCGGCGCAGCGCGAACGCGATGCTCACCGCCGGGTTCAGGTGAGCGCCCGAGACCTTCCCCATGAACATGATGATTCCCAACACCATGAGCCCCGGCGCGACCACCGCTGCGGTGCGACTGATCGTGTTCGGAAACGCGGCCCCCATCATCCCTCCACCGGCGGCAACCATCACCAGAAAGAATGTCCCCAGCAGTTCCGAGAAGAGCCGGCGCCACTCCTGATTCGGATTCTGGAAATCCGCAATCGGCTGGATGACGTTCTGTTGCAGCTCTGCGGAGATCCACCCCGCGACGCCGGCATCCCCGCTAGCAACCTGGTCTGGCATGAACCTGCCACCTCCACTCGACAATCCTGACGGTGCTCATAGCGAGCCCGGGCCTCAGCAAAGAGACCTGTCACCAACGAATGCACCGGAAGCCAAGCGTCCCCCGAACGGCAAGTCATCATCCCGATCGGGTGAGCGGATCACCGCCCCCTACCACCGGCCGCCCGCAGCTTCAGAGCAGTTTGTCGAGGGTGATCGGTAGGTCGCGCACGCGCCGGCCGGTCGCGTTGTAGATCGCGTTGGCGATCGCCGCAGCCGACGCCAGTGATCCCGATCTCGCCGATCCCGCGCGCGCCGGCGGGGGCGTGCGGATCGGGGATGTCGGTCCACATGACGTCGATTCTGGGCACGTCCATGTGGACGGGCACGTGGTACTCCGCGAGGCTCGGGTTCATGATCCGCCCGGTTCGCTCATCGAACTCGGTCTCTTCCATGAGCGCGAGGCCGATGCCCATGATGATCCCGCCGCGGAACTGGCTGGCGGCGGTCTTGGGATTGATGATGCGGCCGCAGTCATAGGACCCGAGGATGCGTTCGACGCGGGTCTCAGCGGTGACCGCGTTGACGCGGACCTCGCAGAAGATCGCGCCGGTGGAGTGCATCGAGTAGGCCTGCGTCTCCTCGGGGTCGGAGGCTGAGGCGACGACCGTCAGCTCGTCGCGGCCCGCCCGGTTCAGGATCTGCGAGTAGCTCTCCCACCGCGGCTCGGGTCGGCGAGCTCGCACAGTCCCTCGTCGCGGCTCCCGACCTCGTCGGCGGTCAGCCCGGCCAGAGGCGAGTCGTCGCCGGCGAGCGCGAGCAGCTGCTCGACGAGGGTGCGCTGGGCAGCGATGACCGCGCCGCCGATCGACGCGGTCTGCCCGGAGCCCCCGGCGATGCAGGTTGCCGGGGAACGAGGAGTCGCCGTAGGCGATGGTGACCCGCTCGAGCGGCAGAGCCAAGCCGCTCGGCGGTGATGATCGTCTGAGTCGTCGAGGTCCCCATCCCCATATCGTTGGCCGGCACCTCAACCGTCGCGTGGCCGGTCCTGTCGAGTCGGATCCGCGCGACCGCCACCGGGGAAGCGATGGTAGGGATAGGTCGCGGTGGCGCAGCCCATTCCGATCAGCCACTCGCCGTCCTGGCGCGTGCCCGGCGCCGCCCGCTGCTTCCAGCCGAAACGGTCGGCGCCCGCGCGCCACGCCTCGACGAGGTGCCGGGCGGAGAACGGGAGACCCGAGCTCGGGATCGGTCTCGGGCTCGTTGCGGATCCGCAACTCGATCGGGTCAAGATCGAGCTCGATGGCGAGCTCGTCGATCGCCGACTCCAGCGCGAAGGTGCCCACCGATTCCCCGGGCGCGCGCATGAACGAGTTGGACGAGCATGTCCATGTCGACCACCTGCTGGTCGGTCTTCAGGGTTTCGGTCGCGTACATGTGTCGCGCAGGGAACGTGAACTGCTCGGCCAGCGCGTTGTACGGGGTCATCGCGGAGATGCCGGTGTGGATGAGCGCGGTGAAGCGACCGTCGTCGTCGGCGCCGATCGCGACGCGTTGCTCGGTGTTCGTCCGACCGCCGACCAGCCGGTAGACGCCCTCGCGCGAGAGGGTGACTCGCACGGGGCGCCCGGCGAGCTTGGACGCGGCAGCTCCGAGCAGATGGTGTGACCACAGCGTCTTGCCGCCGAACCCGCCGCCGACGTAGGGCGAGGTGAGATGGACCTGGTCCTCGTCGATTCCGAAGACCTGCGGCCAACGTCCACGCGTGCAGCTTCACCCCCTGGCTGGCGTCGTGGACGATGAGGTCCTCGCCCTCCCAGGCGAGCGTCACCGCGTGCGGCTCGATCGCATTGTGATTGTGGCGCGGCGTGCGGTAGGTGAGGTCGATCGAATGCGGCGCGTCGGCGAGAGCAGCCTCGGCGTCGCCGACCAGAACCTCGACCGGCTGACCGACGAGGCTGTCGGGCGTGCGCGGGTGCGCCCTGGCCTCCTCGAACGTCCGCGGCGTCGAGGACTCGTAGGCGACCTCGATCAGCGAGGCGGCGTGGTCGGCCTGTTCCTGCGTCTCGGCCAGGACGACCGCGACCGGCTCGCCGTTCCAGTGAATGCTGTCGTCCTGCATCACCGGCAGGGTGCTGCCCCCGGCCGCCTTGGGCGCGGTCAGGAACAGCGGCGGCGGCTGCATCCGCGGGGCGTTGCGGTGGGTCATGACCAGCACGACGCCGGCCGCGGCCTCGGCGGCGCTGGTGTCGAGCGTCGTGATGTGGCCGCGAGCGACCGTGCTGTAGCGCAACGCGGCGTAAACCATGCCCTCCATCACGTACTCGGCGGCGAAGCGGGCCTCGCCGCGGACCTTGAGGGGCCCGTCCAGCCGGGAGACCTGGGCGCCGATGAGGCCGTGCTGGTCGCGCAGGACTGGATCCGGAGCCGGCTTTCGGAGTCCAGCCCTCCGGGACGATCGCGACGGCGGGTCGGGGGTCGGCGGTACTCATCGGCGAGCTCTCTCGGTCAGCTGTTGCAGGACGGCGGCGAGCGTGCGGCGGGTGAGTTCGACCTTGAACGCGTTGCCGGTGAGAGGGCGGGCGTCGGCGAGCTCAGCGTCGGCCGCGTCGAGGAAGGTGACCTCCGTCGCCGGTCGGCCTCGCAGCGCCTCCTCGGCGCGCCAGGCCCGCCACGGCTTGGGCGCGACCCCGCCCAGCGCGACTCGCGCGTCGGCGATCGCGTCGCCGTCGAGTTCGAGCGCCGCGGCGACCGAGACGAGCGCGAACGCGTAGCTGGAGCGGTCGCGCACCTTGCGGTAGGTGGAGTGCGCGGCGATCTCGGACGCCGGCAGCTGCACGGCGGTGATCAGCTCGCCCGGCTCCAGAACCGTCTCGAGCATCGGGACGATCCTCGGGGAGCCTGTGCAGGTCGCAGAGCGCGACAGCGCGCTCTCCCTGACGCGCTTCGGACGTGGACGATCGGCGTCGAGCGCCGCCAGCGCGACGCACATGTCCGACGGGTGAGTGGCCACGCACGCCGGCGAAGCCCCGAGGATCGCGTGCATGCGGTTGAACCCCTCGATCGCGTCGCAGCCCTCGCCCGGGTGACCGCTTGTTGCAACGCGAGCCGTCGGTGTCGTAGAAGTAGGTGCAGCGAGTGCGCTGCAGCAGGTTGCCGCCGACCGTCGCCATGTTGCGGATCTGCGCCGAGGCGCCGGCGACGATCGCACGCGTGAGCATCGGGTACCGCGTGCGGACTGCCGGATGCTCAGCCACGGCGGTGTTGCGTGCCGCCGCCCCGATCATCAGACCGCCGTCGTCGGTCTCCTCGATCTCGGCCGAGAGGCCGGTCACGTCAATGAGCGCTGACGGGGATCTCGACGGTCTCGCGCATGAGGTCAACGAGGTTGGTGCCGCCGCCGAGGTAGGCCGCGTCGCCGCCCTCAGCGCGGCGGATCGCGTCGGCGGCGTCGGTCGCGCGGGTGTAGGCGAGCTCGATCAGCGCCCGCGTACACCTCGGCGATGGCATCGACGATCCCGTTGTGGGCGCCGCAGCGGCACAGGTTGCCGCTCATCCGCTCGCGCAGCTCGTCCTCATCCAGGGCGATCTCGGTGGCGTCAAGGTCGTCGGTGACGTGGCTGGGCACGCCGCGCGCGATCTCATCCGCCATCCCGACCGCCGAGCAGATCTGACCCGGGGTGCAGTAGCCGCACTGAAATCCGTCATGCTCGATGAACGCTTGCTGCAACGGGTGCAGAGCCCCACCGCTCGCGAGCCCCTCGATCGTGGTCACCTCGCGGCCGTCGTACTGGACGGCGAGCGCCAGGCAGGAAAGGATCCGCTCCCCATCGACGAGCACCGTGCACGCGCCGCACGCACCTTGGTTGCAGCCCTTCTTCGTGCCGTGGAGCTCCAGATGCTCCCGCACGAAGTCCAGCAACGAAACACGAGCGTCGGTCGGCACCGGCGCCTCGCGGCCGTTGATGATGATCGGCACAACGGACCCCCTTTCAGCGACTAGCTCCTAACACCAAGCCAGGCTACTCCGCTCCGAACCTCGGCTGAGACCACCATTCCCGCGCAGTCGTCTGAGCTGCCGCCTTGTGCCAGCGCCTCCGGGCGCGGCACTAGTCTCCGCGGCGTGCATTGGCAATGGCCTGTTGGCGCTGCGCTCGCGTTTCTGCTCGCGCTGGCGACGACTCCGGCCGGGGTGTCGGGGGCAGTGCTGCTGTTGCCCGTCCAGCTGAGCGTGTTACACGTGCCGAGCCCCTCGGTGACGCCGACCAACCTGTTGTTCAACGTCGCCGCGACCCCCGGCGGACTCTTGCGGTTCTGGCGCGAGCATCGTCTTGGAGGGCCGCTCACCGGTCTGCTCGTTGTCGGGACCCTGCCCGGGGTGATCGCCGGAGCGATCCTGCGCGTCGAGGTATTCTCCGGTCAGCGGAGCTTCACCATCATCGCCGCGCTCGTCCTGCTCCCCATCGGACTCTGGCTGCTGCTCGGCGCTCAGACTCTGGCGCGACCGCGCCCAGTCCCCACACGTCGTCACCGGGCGGGGACCGGCGTGCTCGCGGCCGTCGTCGGCATCGTCGGCGGGCTCTATGGCATCGGCGGCGGTTCGATCCTGGCCCCAATTCTGATCGCGCTCGGCTACAGCGTCTACGAGGTCGCTCCGGCGACCCTCACCGCGACATTTCTAACCTCAGTGGTCGGGATCGCCGCCTACCAGGTGCTGCAGGCGGTGCATGGTGGGACCATCGCCCCGCAGTGGATCCTCGGCGCCTTCCTCGGCGCTGGAGGCTTCGCAGGGAGCTATTGCGGCGCTCGCCTGCAGCGGCGCCTCCCCGAACGCAGTCTTAGGCGTCTTCTCGGCGCCATCGCCTGCCTAGTCGCCGTCCGCTACATCCAGACGGCAGTGACTGCTTCACCGGAGCCACGCCCGGCGTCTCACATACGCACCGCTTAAGCACGCCATATCTCGGCTATCCGCTGCCGCCAAACTTCGTGCACATTCCGGTCACCACGTAGCGGCCTTCCTCGGTGAAATTGGCTGGTGTGACCAGGGGCGGTTTGTGTATGTTTTCAGTAAGTCAACAGATTTACTGGGGAATCCCATGCGCGACGAACAGCTCCTTGAAGAGGGCACCTACTTCGCCATCCGTGAGGAGCAGCTGGTGCGCCGCCTGGAGCGCTCCGGCCACACGCGACGGGAGATCCTCAAACGCGGCGCCGCCGGAGCGCTGACCGACGAACTGGAGGCGGAGCAGTCGCCCTATGCGGCGGTCGCCGATGTAGCGCATCGCGATCGGATGGCTGCCGGGGTAGTAGCGCTTGTGGTCATCGGCCTCGTAGGCGATCGGTGGGCGGGTCGAATCCGGCGGCGGTCGCTTCGTGGTCGCGCAGGCCGGTGCTGGCGGCGACGAGGTCAAATACCTTGACGACCTGGGTGCCGAGGCTGCCGGCGAACGCGCGGGAGCCGCCGAGGGCGTTCTCGGCGGCGAGGCGACCCTGCTTGTGCGCGGTGGTCCCGAGCGGGAGGTAGGTGTCACCGAGAAGGCGGTGGTGGGTGACGGCGCAGTCGCCGGCGGCGAAGCCGTCGGGGAGGTTGGTGCATCCGGCGTTGTGGGTGCAGACAAACCACACGTACTTCATGACTCCAGCCTCCTCTTACGCTGCGGCCACCAGCTTCTCGGCGTACTCGGTGGGCAGGCCGGCGGCGGCCACCTCGCGGGCGACGCTCTCGGCGTCGTAGGGCACGCGTTCGATCGACACCTTCAGCGCGTCGTGCTCATCGAGCTCCAATACGGCGAAGGCGCAGCGGGGATCGCCGTCCTTGGGCTTGCCCACCGAGCCGCAGTTGACAAAGAGCACGCCCCCGTACTCGTGGATCCATGGCTTGTGGGTGTGTCCGAAGATCAGCGCGTCGCACTCCGCTGACGCCGCTAGGCGCTCGTAGAGGCGGGCGGGCTTGTCTTCGAACAGGTACTCGTTGACCTTGCGGGGGCTGCCGTGCACCAGCCAGATTCGGTGGGCGCCGAGCTCGAAGCGCAGATCGAACGGCAACTCGCGCATGAACTCCTTGGACGCCTCGTCGGTGTGCGCAAGCGTCCACGCCACCGACTGCTGGCCCAGCTCGCGGTCATGCGCGGTGACATAGGCGCAGCCGCAATCGTCGTGGTCGCGGGCGATGGCGTAGTCGTAGTTGCCATAGATGGTCGGGATCTCGCGCTCAGCGATGAGCCGGCAGACCTCGTTGGGATGCGGTCCGTAGCCGACCAGGTCCCCGCCGCAGAAGATCTGATCCACGCCGATGGCGTCGATCGCAGCCAGGCTGGCCTGCAAGCGCAGGCAGGTTGCCGTGGATGTCGGTGATGACCGCGGCACGCTTCACGGCTGACCTCCGATCGGACGGTGAAGGGCGATCAGGTCGCCCGTCGGCACCAGCGTCTCCAGCAGATCCCACACATGGTGATAGAGCTCATAGCGGATCTCGCGCACCACCGCCAACGGCTGCCCCGCCGGGTCAGACACCGGCCAATCGCAGTACCGCCGCCCCGGATACACCGGGCAGGCATCGCCGCAGCCCAGCGTGACAACCACGTCAGCGGCGCGGACAAGCTCGTCAGTGAGCGGCTTGGGGAACTCCACGGCGACGTCGACGCCGATCTCGCCCATCGCCTGCACGACCACCGGGTCGATCTGCTCCTCGGGATGCGTGCCAGCCGAGCGGACCCCGACCCAGCCGTTGGAGAGGTGATGAGTCAGCGCCGCGGCGATCTGGCTGCGCCCGGCGTTGTGCTCGCACACGAACAGCACCTCCGGCAAGGGCTTGTCCACGCGGCCGTCGGCCTGCGCGACCGCCCACAGCCGATCCTGGGCGTAGCGCTTGATGATCACCGGCAGGAAGTTGGGGCCGACGGTGGGACGCTCGCCGATGCGCTCGGCCGAATCCGCCACACAGCGCGCCACCGTTTCGCGGCCGAACATGCCGCGGAAATCCGTGGCCAGCTCATCGGTGGCGGCGTCCAGGCATCGGCGCAGCAGGGGACTGAAGTCGATGTCCATTCGTGATCTCCGGGAACCCACCGCAGAGTGTAAGCATTGACAAACGTCAGTTCAATCGATATCTATAAATAGATGAGCATCGATTTGGAACTGACCCCCAAGACCAAGCGCCCCGTCGGCCAGCCCTGCTGCGAGCCGGTCGTCTACCCCGACGTCGAGCGCGAGCACGCCACCCGCATGGCCGCCGTGGCCAAGGCGCTGGGCGACCCCGTGCGCATCCAGCTGATAGACGTGCTGCGCAAGCACGCCGGCAAGGTCTGCGTGTGCGAGCTGGTGCCGCTGTTCGATCTCTCCCAGCCCACGGTCTCGCATCACCTCAAGGTGCTGCGCCAGGCCGGTTTGGTCGGCTCAGAGCGTCAAGGGTTGTGGGCCTACTACTACGTGATCCCCGACGCGCTCCAGGAGCTATCGACATGGCTGAGCTGACCACTCGTTCCTTGACCGATCCGTCCAACCGCGTCTCGCGGAGGCACTCATGAGTCCGACTCTGCTGTCCCTGGTCACCAAGCAACACCAACAGGAGCTGAGCTGGTGGGCGCGCTGCTGCGCGGAGGGCGACGCCCCGTCCTTGGCTCGCCGCTGGGCGACCCGGCATTGGCACACGCTGATCTCGCACCTCCGTCCGACGCCCGCACCCCGCCGCTGCTGCGCCTGACCCACCCGTTCGCATTCACGCCAAGGAGCATCCCGATGAGCATCCCCACCGACCAGACCGAGCTGCGCGACGTCATCCGCGACAAGTACGCCGCCGCCGCGACCGTGGCCACCGGCGAGAACGCCTCGGCGGCCGAGTGCTGTAGCGCCGAGGGCGCGATCGTCACCGAGGAGCAGCGCGAGTACTTCGGCTCCTCGCTCTACAACGCCGGTGAGCGTGACGAGCTACCGGAGTCGGCAGTGCTCGCGTCGCTGGGGTGCGGCAACCCGATCGCGATCGCCGAGCTGCACGAGGGCGAGACCGTGCTGGACCTCGGCTCGGGCGGCGGGATCGACGTCCTGCTCTCCGCCCGCCGCGTCGGGCCGACCGGGCTGGCCTACGGGCTGGACATGACCGATGAGATGCTCGACCTCGCCCGCCGCAACCAGGCCGAGGCCGGCGTCAGCAATGTCCAGTGGCTGCGCGGCCACATCGAGGAGATCCCGCTGCCCCGTGACAGCGTCGACGTGATCATCTCCAACTGCGTGATCAACCTGTCAGGCGACAAGCCCCAGGTCCTGCGCGAGGCCGCCCGCGTGCTCAAGCCCGGCGGTCGCTTCGCCGTCTCCGACGTCGTGGCCGACGACGACATGGACGAGGCGACCCGCGCCGACATGCAGGCCTACACCGGCTGCATCGCCGGGGCGCTCACCCGCGACGAGTTCACCGAGGCCCTCAGGCCGCCGGGCTGACTGACATCAGCATCACCGAGACTCACCGCGTGCACCCCGCCGCCATCTCGGCGATCGTGCGCGCCACCAAGCCCGCCTCGGGCGTTGAGGTGGTGACCGCCACGACCGAGGAGGCGAGCGCGGCCGCGTGCTGCTCGACCACCGAGCAGGTCGACGTGCTGCGAGCCGACCGACAAGGCCACCTGCTGCTCTGCGGAGGCGACCGCCGGCGGCAGCTGCGGCTGCCAGTAGCCGATCACCTCGCATCCGTCAGCTACCTGCGCCGGCGCGATCGCTCTCGGCGCCGCGGCCCACGTCCCTAACGGCCACTGTGGATCAGCGTTGCGATTCTCGGCCTGGTCACTAATGTCGCCTACGGGGTCGCCTACTACTCCTACGGGGTCCTCATCGACCCCATCAACAACAGCACCGGGTGGTCACCGGCGGCGCTCGGGGCCATCTTCAGCGCGGTGCTGGTCATCGGCGGGATCGGCGGCGTGGCCGGCGGCCGGCTCGTCGACCGCCTCGGACCTCGGCTGGCGTTCGCCATCGCGGCGGTCCTCGGGCCGGCTGGACTGGCGATGGCGTCGGTGCCCTCGGGGCTGATCGCGTTCGCCGCGCCCTACGTGCTGGGTTGCGGGGTCATCTCCGCGCTGGGCTTCTACCACATCACCCAGCCCACGGCGATGCGCGCCGCCGGGGATCAGCCCGCCCGCGCCGTGGTGTGGCTGACCATTCTCGGCGCCTTCGCCAGCCCCATCTTTCTCCCGCTCACCGCGTGGCTGGTCGACGCGCTCGGGTGGCCGGGCACGCTGCGGGTCCAGGCCGCGCTGACCCTCATCGTGTTCGCGGGGGCCGCGCTGGCCAGCCCCGGCCACGTTGGGCACGGCGTCTACCGACCCCACGCTCGTGGCCGCGCGCGCGATGCGCTCGCCGCCGCGTGGCGCGCTCCCGCATTTCGCCGATGGATCGTCGCGTCGATGATCAGCGGCGCCGCCATCGACATCATCCTCGTCAACCAGGTCCCGGCCATGATCGCTGCCGGCCTGTCCACCGGCGCCGCCGCCACCATCGGCGGCCTACGCGGCCTGGCGCAGCTCGGCGGCCGAATCCCCCTTACCCCGGCGCTCCGCCGCCTTGGCACCCGGCCCACCATCACCGTCACGTTCCTCGTGGGGGCTGCCGGTGCGGCGCTGCTGCTGTTCAGTGGGCACGTCGCGACAGCCGTCCTCTACAGCGCTCTGGCCGGCGCATCGATCGGCGCGGTCTACACGCTGCAGGGCATCTATACCCATGAGCTCGTCGGCGAGGCCGACCTCGGCCTGGTCATGGGCGCCCAGCAAGCCCTGTTTGCCACCGGAGGCGCGCTGGGCCCGGCGCTCGCCGGGGTTCTGCTGCAAACCGCGCACAGCTACACCCCGGCGCTGCTCATCACCGTCATCGCCTTCCTGCTCGCCGCGGCCACGATCGCCACCGGCGAGCGCCCCCAGCCGACGGGCGCCTAGGATTGCGGCGGCGTGCGAGCATCAAGAAGCCCCGCGGTGCGGGGCTTTCCACAGTGGGCCGGAGAGGACTCGAACCTCCACGACCATCAGTCCACAAGGCCCTCGACTCAGATCACCGCCGGGGTGGGTCCGCTGCAGTCCAGGGTCGGCAAACCGGCGGGTTTCTCGACGATCTCCAGAGCGCCGCTGATGACTTGCGCCTTGGCTTGCTGGAGCCCGCCCCCAGCCGCACTAGGACCGGAGGCCTGCGCCTGACCGTGGTATCCGTGGCCACGAATCGCGACAATCGGCCCGTATCGCGCCGCAAACCGGCGCGGGAGGCGCGATCCGGACCAGCTGGGGAGTGACGGTCACGGAATGGAAGACGTGGTTCTTGGTCCCCTGATAGGTGCAGAGGCTGCGGTGTCGGTCTAGCATCGAACTATGGGCAAGCTTGTGCGCAGAACGGCGGCCGGTGACGAGGTGCTGGCCGAGTGGTCGGCGGAGGATGGGGGATCGGTGGCCAAGGCCGAAGACCTCTATCGCGACCTGCTTGGCCAGGACTACGAGGCGGTGCGCAGCGACGGCACCTTCTTTGCCCCCGTCGAAGGCGATGCTTTTCCGGTCGACGCCGCCGAGGTGGTGCTCAGTACGGGCCTGGGCGGCGGCTGAGCGGGGGTCTAGCGGATGCGCCGGCCCATCTCGCTGGTGTCATAGCCGCCAAGTGCCTCGACGGCGCGGCGAAACTCGGCGGTCTCCATGAGCACCCACAGGGGCGCGAGACGTCCTGACTCGGCGGTCTCGCGTTCGAGTACCAGGTCGTAGGGCTCCTGGGCGACAGGCACGAAGCCCAGGCCGAAGGCTCGGGCGGCGGCCTGCACGCCCAGGCCGCAGTCTGCCCGGTCCGCAGAGATGGCGGCGGCGACGGCGAGATGCGTCGGCTCCTCACGCGAGTAGCCGCCGAGGGCCGTAGCGTCGATGCCAGCGCGCTGTAGCTCGTAGTCGAGCAGCACGCGAGTGCCGGCGCCCCGCTGGCGGTTGACGTAGCGCAGTCCAGGCCGCGCGAGGTCGCTGATCCCGCCGAGGCCGAGCGGGTTCTCGGACGCGACGATGAGCCCCTGCTCGCGGTGCGCGAGGCGGACGATCGCGATGTCCCGGCCCGCGAGCATCTGCTCGACATACGGGATGGTGTATTCGCCGGTCTCGGGCTGGAGGAGGTGCGAGCCGGCGAGGTGGCAGAGCCCGTCGCGTAGGGCGATGAGCCCGCCCAGCGAGCCGACGTTGCTGGATGCGAGGGTGACCCTGGGGTCGCGCGTCCGCAGCTCGGACGCGGCCAGATCGAGGATGGGGTCGTGCGAACCGATGGCGACGATCGTGCCGTCGATCTCGGGGAGGCTGCGCAGCAGCGAGATGTCGACCTCCTCGCCTGCGTGGTGCCCCTCGACTTCGGTGGGGATGACCAGCAGTCCATCGGCGCGCACGAGCGAGGTGAGGACGCCGGCTCCGCGGGGCAATGGCGAGGCCACCAGCCCCTCGCCGACCCGTCCCAGCCGGACCCGGACCCAGTCGTCGGAGCCGATCACCGAGACAACCTTGCGCGCCAGCCGGGCCCGCGTCTGCGGCCGTGGGGTCGCCATGGCGCCCTCCAGGTCGGCCAGGAGCGGAGCGGCGAAGATGTCGAACGTCAACGACGCCGAGACGGGGTAGCCGGGGGCGCCGATCACCGGCGTGGCCTCGATGGCGCCCAGGACAACCGGGTGCCCGGGCCGGACGGCGACGCCGTGGACGGCGAGGGCGCCGAGCCGCTCGACGAGCTGGGCGGTGTAGTCGTCGCGCCCGGCGCTGGAGCCGGCGATGACGATCATGAGGTCGCACCCACCGATCGCGTCGCGGATCGCGGCCGCGATGCGGTCCTGGTCGTCGGGCTCGATGGGAAGAGTGACGGCCTCGCAGCCGGCGGCACGGGCCTGGGCGGCGAGCATGAGCGAGTTGGTGTCCAGGAGCTCCCCGGGGGCGAGTTCTGAGCCGGCGGGGCGCATCTCGTCGCCGGTGGGCAGGATCGCGACCACCGGTGCGCGGCGCACCACGATGTCGGTGGCGCCGGCGGCGGCTGCCGCCGCGACGTCGACCGCGCGTAGCCGGTGTCCGGCGGGCAGGAGCAGCTCGGTGGCGCTGATGTCCTCGCCGATCGAGCGCACGTGCTGGTATGGGGCGACGGCGGCGCGCAGCTCGGCTTGACCGTCGACGTAGTGGACGTGCTCGCGCATCACCACGGCGTCATAGCTCTCGGGGAGGGGATCGCCGGTGTCGACGACTGCGAACGCATCGGGTGCGAGCAGCAGCGGGGTGGTCTCGCTGGCGCCCCGGGTGTCGGCAGCCAGCAGTGCGATGCCGTCCATCGCCGCGGCGTCAAACGGCGGTGAGGATCGCGATGCCCAGATCGGCTCGGCGGTGACCCGCCCGACGGCCTCATCGAGCGCCACCGTGACCGCAGGGACTCGGGACGGGCAGCCGGTCACCGCACGGCAGCGCGCCCACTCCTCAAGCGCCCGCGCCAGGGGGACGTCACGCAGGAACGGTGTGGTGCGCTCAGCGATAGAGGAACACCTCGATCGCCTCGCCGGCCGACAGGCCGTTGGCGTCCTCGGGAACGATCACGTAGCCATCGGCCGCGGTGAGGACGGACAGGAGGGCAGAGGGGCCGAAGATCGGATCAGCCTCTTCATCCCCCGACAGCCGGACCTGGACGACGTCGAGCCGGCCGGCCGCCGACGGCAGATCGCGCGACAGCCGCCGTGGGGTCGACGCGGCACGATGCTCGGCGCTCCAACCCCCGACGCGCCGAACCACGGGCATGCCGATGAGCCGGAACACGACGAGCGCGGAGCGGGGATTGCCGGGCAGGCCGATGACGGGGATCCCATCGCTCGCGGCCAGCAAGGTCGGCTTGCCCGGCTTGATCGCCAGACCATGGCACCAGATCTCCGTGCCCGGAACCGCGGCGACGGCGGCGGCCGTCTCGTCGCGCGCGCCGACCGACGAACCCGCGCAGATGACCACCACATCGCTATGGGCGAGCGCTTGGCCGAGGGCGTCCCGTAGGGCGCCGGGGTCGTCGCGGACGATCTGCGGCGGGAGAGGCCGTCCGCCGGCCTCGCGCACGAGCGCGCCCACGGAACTGCTCAACGCGTCGCGGACCTGTCCGGGGCCGACGGCCCCGGCACCGGGCGCGATCAGCTCATCGCCAGTGGCCAGGATGCTCACCATCGGCCGGACGTGGACTTCGAGCTCAGCGATGCCCAGCGCGGCCAGCATGGCTATGTCCTGGGCTCTCAGCGGTGCCCCGGCACGGACCGCGGCCTGGCCTGGCGCCATGTCCTCGTCGGCGCGGACGATGCCCTCACCGGGCGCGACGGGCCGTACCACCTCGATCGTGCCCGCCATCGCCTCCTGGGTGTATTCGATCATGACGACGGCGTCGGCGCCGTCGGGGAGTGCGCCTCCGGTGGGGACCGCGATGGCGCTGTGGGCGGGCAGCGCAACGTCGGCGAGCGCCCCCATGGCCACGCTGCCGGCCACCGCGAGGTACGCCGGGATCGAGTCCGAGGCGCCGAAGGTGTCCTGGGCGCGGACGGCGTAGCCGTCGACGCTGGAGCGGTCAAAGCCCGGCAGTGCCTCTCCGGCCAGGATGTCGGCGGCGGGGACGCGACCGGCGGCCTCATCCAGGACGATGATCTCCGAGGCCGTGCGACCGGCCGGGCGGAAGTGGGCCAGCGCTTCGGCCACCGTCTTGGCGGTGAAGAATTCGCGGCCGCTGGCGGCCATGCCGTCGCTCAGTTGGGGGCGCCGGCGCGTCCGCGGCGCACGACGCTCATCACCGGCCCCAGCGCGACCTGCCCGAGTCCGCAGATCGAGGTCATCCGCAGCGTCTCCTCAAGGCGGTCGACGCGCGTGTCGATCGCGTCGGGGCCCAACCCCTCGGCCAGTGCGTTCGCGAGGATGGCGTGGGCCTTGTGGGACCCGACACGGCACGGCACGCATTTACCGCAGGACTCGTTGCGGAAGAAGCGCAGGACGTTGGTGGCGGCAGCCAGCAGGTCGGTCTGGTCGTTGATGACCACGACGGCACCTGACCCGAGCATCGAGCCGGCGTCGGCCAACGGCTTGAAGTCCAGCGGCACGTCGAGCTCCTCGGGACCGAGGAAGTTCGAGGATGAGCCGCCCGGCTGGAAGGCCTGGAGCGTCGCGCCGTCAGCCATTCCCCCGGCCAACTCGATCAGCTGACGGGCGGTGGTCCCCATGGGCACGCAGTAGACGTCGGGTTTGGCGATGTGCCCCGAGACGGCGAAGAATTTCAGGCCGGTGCCACCGTTGACGCCCTGGTCCTTCCACCATTGCCCTCCGCGCTGCTGGATGATCGGGACCGCGGCGAACGTCTCGACGGAATTCATCAGTGTCGGCTTGCCCCACAGGCCGCTGACCCCGGGAAACGGCGGCTTGTTGCGCGGCTCGCCGCGGTGGCCCTCCATGCACTCGATCAGCGCCGACTCCTCGCCGAGGATGTAGCCGCCGGGCGAGGTGAAGATGTCGATCTCGAGCTGGCGGCCCGACTCGAGGACGTCGGTCCCGAGCAGCCCGGCGGCGCGGGCACGGTCAAGCTCGGCGCGGACGGCGTCCTCCTCGATCCCGTACTCGTGGCGGATGAACACCCAGCCCTGCTCGGCGCCAACCGCGAGCATGCCGACCAGCATGCCCTCGATCACCAGGTGGGGCTGCTCGGAGAGGATCTGGCGGTCCTTGAACGTGCCGGGCTCGGACTCGTCCGCGTTGCAGATCACGAATTTGGGCTCGGGCGCCTGGGCGGCGACCAGCTCCCACTTGGAGCCGGTGGGGAAGCCCGCGCCCCCCATGCCGCGCAGGCCAGAATCCTTGAGCGCCGCGATGACCTGATCGGCATCGAGGTCGCCGGCGAGCATCGCGCGCACGCTGGCGTAGCGCGCGTCAGGCTCCTGGCCGGCGTAAGGGTCGTTGGGCCAGGTCCGCGGCTCGGGCCTCTTGCCACCAGTATCGGCCTCGCCCGTCGCCTGGACCCGTTCGACAGCGGCGCCGATGTCGACGGCCGGAACGGGGTGCTCCTGGACGGTGGCGGCCGGCGCGATGTCGCAACGGCCGATGCACGAGACCTCGCGGACCTCGATCTCGACGTCGTCGCCGTAGCGAGCGTGGACCTGCGCGATCTGTTCGTCTGCGCCATGTAGCCAGCAGGACAGGTCGCGGCACACGGTGACCTCGACCCGGGGCGGCGCCTCGACGCGGAAGTGGGGATAGAACGAGATCAGTCCCTCGATCTCATACAGCGGCCGGCGAGTCTCGCGACTGAGCCGCACGAGCTCCTCGCGGGGAAGCCAGCCATGCTCGCGCTGGATGACGTTCAGCGACGGGATCAGGCTCGGGCCGTTGAACTTCCCGGCGCGGGCCTCGCGCCCGGGAACGCCGCCGTTGACGACGCTCATGACCATGCCTCCGCAGCGCCCGCGGCCGCTTCGACCCGGACGGCGCAGAACTTGAACTCGGGGATCTTCCCGAAGGGGTCGATCTCGTCGATGGTGAGCAGGTTGGCGGCCGCCTCGCGGAAATGGAAGGGGATGAAGCAGCTGCCCGGGGTCTCGCGGTGCGACACGCGCGCCTCGAGCTCGATCATGCCCCGCCGCGACGTCACCCGGGCAAACTCGCCGTCGGCGATGCCCAGCCGTTCCGCGTCGATCGGATTGATGAACACGGTGGCCTTGGGCGAGATCGAGTCAAGCGCGAAGGACCGCCGCGTCATCGAGCCGGTGTGCCAGTGCTCGAGCAGACGGCCGGTGTTGAGCACGAACGGGTACTCCTCGCTGGGCAGCTCCCGGGCGGGCATCCACTCGGCCGGCACAAGGTGCGCGAGGCCGTCATCGGTGTTGAACTGGTCCTGGAAGAGGACGATCGTCCCGTCAGAGTTCTCGGGGTCGGCGTTGGGGTAGAGCTTGCCGGTCGGCCCGAGGTTGCCGTAGGCGAGGTTGGTGTAGTTGGGCATCAGCGAGACGAGCTCGTCGAAGATCTCCTCGGCCGAGCTGTAGTTCATCTCGTAGCCGACGCGATTTGAGATGTCCTGGATGATCTCCCAGTCCACCCGCGCCTGGCCGGGCGGGTCCAGCACCTTGCGCCCGCGCTGGACGCGGCGGTCGGTGTTGGTGTAGGAGCCGTCCTTCTCCAGGTAGGACGAGGCGGGCAGGATGACGTCGGCGAACTCGGCGGTCTCGGTGAGGAAGATGTCCTGCACCGCGAGGAAGTCCAGCGCGCTCAGTGCCTTGCGGACCTTGTTGATGTTGGGATCTGACAGGAACGGGTTCTCGCCCATCATGTACATCCCGCGCACGCCCTTCTTCAGGGCAGCGCCGACGATCTCGGTGACCGTGAGGCCACGCACGTGATCAAGCTCACGCCCCCAGGCCCGCTCGAAACGCTCCCAGGCGGCGGGACGGTCCACCGGCTGGTAGTCGGGATAGAACATCGGGATCAGCCCGGAGTCCGAGGCGCCCTGCACGTTGTTCTGGCCCCGCAGCGGGTGCAGACCCGTACCGGGGCGGCCCACCTGCCCCGTGATCGCGCACAGCGCGATGAGGCAGCGTGCGTTGTCGGTGCCGGTGGTGTGCTGGGAGATCCCCATGCCCCAGTAGACGACCGCCGACCCGGCCTCGCCCCAGATCCGCGCCACATCGCGCAGCATGCGTGGGGAGATACCGCAGATCTGCCCGGCCCGCTCGGCGGAGTACTGCGTCAGCAGCTCGGCCAGCGCCTCGTAGTTGCTGGTGCGCTTGGCGATGAACTCCTCGTCGACCAGCCCCATCGCGATGATCTCGCTCATGACGCCGTTGTAGAAGGCGACGTCGGTGCCGGGCTTGATCTGGCAGTAGATGTCGGCGTGGTCGGCGACGCGCTCGCGCCGCGGGTCCACGACGATCAGCTTGGTCCCGCGTCGGCGGGCCTGCTTGAAGAACGACGAGGCCACGGGGTGGTTGGCGGTGGTGTTAGTGCCGGCAAGGATCGCGACGTCGGCGTTGATGACGTCGCCGTAGGTGGTGGAGACCGCCGCCGAGCCGACGCCCTCGAACAGGGCGGCGACACTCGAGGCGTGACACAGCCGCGTGCAGTGGTCGACGTTGTTGGTGCCAAAGCCCGCGCGGATCAGCTTCTGGAAGAGGTAGGCCTCTTCGTTTGAGCACTTCGCCGAGCCGAAGCCGGCGATCGCGCCCGGCCCGTACTCATCGCGGATGCCGACCAGGCGGCTGGCGATGAGGTCCATCGCCTCCTCCCAGCTCGCCTCGCGGAAGTGCGGCATCACCTCGTCGTAATCGACCAGGCCACCCGGCTTGCGCCGCCCGCGGCCCTCGCCCTTCACGTCCCCGGACAGCGGACCCTTGGGATATGAGTCCTCGCGGCGGATCAGCGGCGTGGTCAGCCGCTGCGGGGACCGGGCGTAGTCCCAGCCGTAGCGGCCCTTGACGCACAGCCGGCCCTTGGAGCCGGGCTGGTCGCGGCCCTCGGCAAACGCGACCGCCTGGCGCTCGTCGTCGACGTGGTAGGTGAGCGCGCAGCCCACGCCGCAGTAGGGGCAGACGGTGTCGACCTGGCGCAGCTCTGAGCGCGGCCGGATGGGGATGTCATGCAGCGGCTTGTTGGTCAGCGCACCGGTCGGGCAGGCCGCGACGCATTCGCCGCAGGTCACACAGGAGGACTCGCCCATCGGATCGTTGAGGTCAAAGGCGATCCGGGTGGAGTAGCCCTTGCCGCTGCGGCCGATGACGTCGTTGCCCTGGATGTCGTCGCAGGCCCGCACGCAGCGGTCGCACAGGATGCAGGCGTCGTGGTTGACCGCGATGACGGGGTTGGAGTCGTCGATGCCGCGCCCCTCGCCCTGGGGCAGCTGCTCCTCGTCCTTCTCCACGCCGTACTGGCGCACCAGGACCAGCAGCTCGTTGTCGGCGGTCGTCGTCTCCTTGGGATCCTTGGCGGGATCGGGCTGGTCGGCGAGCAGCAGCTCGGTGAGCGTGGCGCGGTGGCGGTCGAGCGTCTCACCCGCCGTGGTGACCTCCATCCCCTCCTCGCACGGGCGCACGCACGCCGCCGCGTACACGCGTGCGCCGACGTCGACGACGCACATGCGGCAGACGCCGACGGGGTCGTAGCGGTCGTCGTGGCAGAGGACCGGGATGCTGATCCCGAGCTGGGCAGCGGCCTGCAGGATGGTGGTGCCCTCGCGGACGGTCACCTCCTGCCCGTCGATCCGCAGCGAGAGGTTCTTGGTGATCGAGGTCGGCTGCGTCGCAGAGGTGGTGGCCATCAGTCCAAGTCTCCCTTGCCTAAACCTATTTGTCCAGAACCGGTTCCGAGCCCCACAAGGTCCAGTTCATCGAGTGTCTCGCTGCGCGGCAGGCCCGTGGATTGCAGGCCACGCCCCTGGTAATAGGAGCTGATCATCGAGTCCAGGCGCTCCGCACTGAGCGTGGCCTTTCTGCCCGAGTCGAGCGCCACCGGCTCGGAGAGGAATCGCTCGGGCAGCCAGTCCTCCTCGCGGGTCCAGCCCTCGCGGAGGTTGAACAACCGCTTGGTCATGACGATGCGCTGCGCCGTCCGAGCCAGCTCGGCGGCGTCGGTGTCCCAACCGGTGACGGTGTTGAGCAGCCGCGCCCACTCCGACATCGGGTCCTCGAACACGCCGCGCAGGAACTTGCAGAGGATGAGCGAGTCCATGATCGCCGCACGGTCCTCGGTCTCGATCGCGCCGCGGACATGGGGCTCGCCGCCGTGCAGACGGTCGTGCTGCCCGGAGAGGTCGGCCTCGTAGGCGCCTGACCGGTTGTGGTCGGCGCCGCGCGCGTTGACCGCCAAGCCGAGGGCCATCGCCTGAAGCGTGCGCGGCTCATACCCCGGTAGCTCGAGGCCCTTCACGTGCGCGGCAAACGCCTCGGACCCGTGGCCCACCATCCGGGACGCGAAGCGCGAGCCCTCGGCGAGCAGGTCGCCGATGCCCTCCCGGGCGCCGATCTCCTCGATGGCACGCAGGAGTGCCTCGCCGTCACCGAAGCGCAGCCACGGCGCGTCGATCAGCTCCTTCTCGGCGCACTCCATCGCCCATGCGATCGTGCCGCCGGTGGAGATCGTGTCCAGCCCGAGCTCGTCGCAGCGTCCACTGGCCGCGATCACGATGTCGGGGTCGTTGACGCCGCATAGCGGTCCGAGCGCGAACACGTTCTCGTACTCCATACGGACCTTCTTGTCCCCGCGGCTCTTGTAAACGTGCTCGCAGCCGATCGAGCAGGACGCGCAGGAGTTGCGGGCTACCTGGCGCAGCTCGGCGATTTGCTCGGCACTGAGCGCTTCGGCGCCGTCAAACGAGGCGGCCGAGAAGTTGCGGGTCGGCAGCGCCGAGATGGCGTTGAAGGCCAGGAGGTTGGCCATCGTGCCCAGCTCGCGGTACTTTGCGGTCGCCTGCCCGAAGGACCGCTGGCGCAGATCCTTGGCGGCGGCCAGCACTGCCGGCGGGTCCGCGGAGGCGACCTTGGTCCGCGGGCGCACCATGACCGCCTTGCACCATTTGGAGCCCAGCACCGCGCCGAGACCCCCACGGCCGGCGTGCCGACCGTCGTGCGAGACGGTGGCGTAGCGCACGACGCGCTCGCCGGCCGGTCCGATCGCGGCCACCCGCCAGGCCGGTCCCATCCGTTCGCGCAATTGCGCCTCGGCCTCGGCCGCCGCGAGCCCCCACAGGTCCTCGGCAGGTGCCACCCACGCCGTGCTGCCGTCGATCATCAGCACCGAGGGCTCTGGGCAGCAGCCGCGCACGACGATCGCGTCATGCCCGGTGAGCTTGCCGGCGATGGCGAAGTGGCTGGAGGCCAGCGCATCGGTCAACCGGCCCGTGAGGGGGGACTTGGCGACCACCGCGAACTTGGCGCTCGTCGTCAGCGGGGTGCCGACCAGCGGTGAGAACACGAAGATCAGCGGCGCCTCGGGGGCGAGCGGATCGACGCCCGGTGGGCAGCACTCGTGCATCAGCCAGGCTCCCAAGCCTGCGCCCCCGACGAACGATCGCAGCACCGACTCGTCGATGGGCTTGACGCTGCTCTGGCCGGTGGTCAGGTTGACGATCAGCGCCCGACCGAAATAGCCACCACGTGGCGTTGCCATCCCCCGATCCTAACGAGCCCCTTGTCGGGCTTGAGCAGGGTGTCCGTCAACTAACCGCCGGCGTCGGCGACCATGAACCCGACCGTGTCCCCAGCTGCCAATGGCAGCTCGCGATCGCGGGTGATCTGGTCGCCGTTGAGCGCGGCGACGACGTGCTCGTCCAGGACCAGCGCGATGGTGTCGGCCAGCTCGCCCAGGGTCCAGGCGGGCACCCGCTGGGCACGCGGGGCGCCGTTGATCGCCAGTGTCCCGAAGCGGCGGACCTCGATCTCGGGGGCGGGCAACGCGTGGGCCTGCTCATAGTCGCTGGGCTCGTTGAGGTTGCGCACCGAGGCCAGGTCGGGATCGAGGGCGGCGAGACGCCGCGTCGCGCAGCATCGAGGCGTCGTCGAGTCGCAGCACCCGGCAGCGCTCGAACAGGAACGCAGGTTTGAGCTTGTCCGCAGCGACCAGAGCCTCCACCTCGGGAAGGAGGCTCGTCCGATAGGCCGCCGACAGCGGCTGGCGAAAGCCGTGGATCTCGGGCAGCACGACGTCCACGTCGGCCGTGAAGGCGTCGATGACGCGGCGCATGAACGCCGGGTGCAGCAGCGGCACGTCAGTGGAGGAGACGAAGGCGACCTCGGCGCGGTCACCGATGGCGGCCAGTCCCGCGGCGAGCCCCTGCAGCGGCCCGCGGCCCTCGCGCGCGTCTGACACCGTCTCGACCGAAGGATGGATCTCGGGCAGCTCCTGCCCCGGCGCGCGCACCACGACCACCGGGCCATCGACGGTCCGCAGCGCCAAGCCGGTGACGCGGCGCAGCAGCGTCGAGCCATGCCAATCGAGCGCTGCCTTGGGCGAGCCCATCCGGGAGGACCTGCCGCCTGCCAGGATGATCGCGCCGGCCTCGAACACACCGGCGATGCTAGATCCCTCGAGCCTCAACCCGCTTGCCAGCGGCGCGGCAGGGTTTAAGATGGGCCGCGTGATCACTGGCGATCGGTCACGGCACCGCATCCCGCGCGACGAGGCTCTGCCGCTGACCGTTGGCGAGATCATGATCGCCAGCCCGAAGACCTTCAGCTCCGACATTGCCGTGGGCGAGGTGCGCCGGGCGTTTGAGCAATCCAGCCAGCGCGTGGTGCTCCTGGTCGACGGCGCGGCCTTCCGGGGCGCGATCGACCGCGATGCGCTGGACCCGACGGCGCCCGACACCGCCCCAGCCGCGGCGTTCGCGCGTCGCGACGTCGCCACCGTGACGCCCGACACTCCACTGGCCGACGCCGTCGAGATCCTCGACCGCAATCACGAGCCGCGCCTGGTGGTACTCGACCAGGACGGCCGCACACTGCGCGGGCTGCTCTGCTTCAACCAGAGCTCGGCGAGCTTCTGCGTGCGGTAGTCCGGCACAGCCTAGCCATGAAAAAAGCCCCGCAGTGCGGGGCTTTCCACAGTGCGCCCGAGAGGACTCGAACCTCCACGGACCATTCAGTCCACAAGGCCCTCAACCATGTACGCGCCGTGTGGATGCTGTCAGCAGCGTCCAGATCGTGCAAATCGTGGGGTTTGCTGCACGCATCGAACGTGATGAAAGGGGTGGACGTTGGTCACGAGTGTTGTCATGCTTGCCGCGTTCTACGCGGCGCCGAGGCCGGCTCACGAGTCGGCCGCGATCCATCTACCGAAGCCTGCGCGTGGTTCGACGATGTTCGTATAGCCCCCGTTGCTGCGAAAACAGTGCGAACACCCTATATGCGACACGGGGGTGGGAAAGACGTTGACGGCCCGGTCCGGTCGGGGCACCGTGACCCGCGTTCGCGGAGGGTTCCATCTGCGCAGGAGCCGTAGACCGGCTCGATGGTGATCTTGCGCTGGGCGTAGAGCTTGCGGCCGCGGTCGGTGGCGAGCTTGTCGCGCATGACATCGTAGAAGCCGTGCTCCCAGCCCGGCGGTTGCCCTCGCGCATCGTTCCGTCGGGCGGGACGAGCACCTCGATCCCGCGTTCGCTCGATCGCTTGGATCTGCCGGGTATGCCAGTAGCCGGCGTCCCCGAGCACCACCTCGGGCTGCTCGGTCACGCCGTGCTTGGCGAGGTGCCCCAGGGTGCGTGTCGAGCATCGGCTCCAGATGCCCGAAGTCCGGCGCGTCGACGGTGATCTCCGCGGCGAGGATGACCTGCTGCTCGTTGACGGCGGTCTGCGCGTTGTAGGCCTGGCGGGGCGGGGTGCCCTGCGTGCGCATCACCCGGGAGTCCGGGTCAGAGAGGTTGATCATGCCCTCCGGCAGCTCCGGCGGCGTGAACGGCTTGCTGTTGCCCTTCAGCACCCGACCCTTCGTGTCCCGGGCGTCGCGCGCCAGCGCTCATAGGCCTCGTTGCGGCAAGGTCAACCGGTGGTTCTCCTCGAGCCGCTCGAGCGCCTGAACAGCGATCGTCCCGATCACGCGGGATCGGCCGCGCCTGCTGGGCGCGTGCGCTTCCAGCTCGCGCGCGCGACCCGCGGCCACTCGCGCCGGCCGCCACGCCGCAGCACCGGCGCCGAGCACCGCGCCTCGAGATCGATCTCGATCTCCGCACCGGGCTCCTCATCGGCCGGCCCTTGCGCTCCGCCAGCCGCCGCTTCGCGTCCGCCAGCGCCTGCCGGCGGCCCTCCGCGTGCGCAGCTGCTCGGGCAACTCATCGCCGCGCGCCGCCGTAGAGCCGTCCTCCGCCGGTCGGTCTCCTCGGCCTCGCGCAGGATCTGCTGACCAGCTCCCGGTAGGAGCGGTTCTGATCCATCGACGCGTTCGCCTTGATCTTCGTCCCATCGATCGTGATCACCCCGACCGACACCAACCCCGCCTCCCGACACAGGCCGAGCACCTCATCAAACAGCTCGGCGATCTCCGCTCTCATGCCGGCGGCGGAACTCCGCGATCGTCGAGTGATCCGGCGTCCGCATCCCCGTGATCACCTTGAACGCCACGTCCTCCCGGCACGCCCGCTCGATCCCGCGCGAAGACCGGTTCCCGCGCGCATACGCGTAGAGCAAAAGCGCCACCAACATCTGCGGGTCATACGGCGCACGACCCGCCGCACCCAGCCGATACGCCTCCCGGAACCGGTCAAGATCCATCTGATCAACCGCCCCGAGCACCGTCCACACCAGGTGATCCTCAGGCAGCCACTCCGTCAACGACGGCGGCATCAACAACAACTGACCACGATCAACACGCAACGAAATCTCGAGCCATCCCGGAAGTGTCTTAAACCCGCCAGACAGACACCGATATTCCGACAGCCTCGCGACTCTCCGCACACGGGGACGCCGGGGCCGCCGTTTCGCCTGCCGGGAGCGGTCGGGTGGACACGGCTACACGGCGTATGAGCAGGGTTCGAGGAGGACCTGCCTGTGTTGGTGGCGCTTCGGGTCGTCGCCGCGACTTCCCGCGCTGCCGCCCGAACGCGTTGGGAGTTGTTCACGCTGCGGATCGCAGGCGGAGGGAGGTGCGCGTGTCCAGAAGGTCGAAGGCCTGGATGGCGCGGTTCGGGCGCTGGTTCGGTCAGCCATCGCGAGCTTCCGGAGTCGGGCGACGGCGTCACGCCGGAGTCGGTCGAGGCGCGTCGCTTGGAAACACTGCATGCGGATGCAGTGCAGGTGTAGGGCGAGCGGCGTCAGAGGGCGGAGACGACGGTCTGCTTCGACGATCGGATCCCCAACGGCTCAGTGCACTGGACTCGCGGCTGCCGGGTGCTGGCCAGGTAACCGTCGCCGTCGGCGACGCCCCCGGGGCGTACCGGGAAGCATTCGAGTAGGTGAACGCGAACACGATCGGCGCGGTGAGCGCGGTGAGCAGTCCCAGCATCCATGGGCTGGTGCCGTCGGTGCCGGCGCCGACGGTGTGCGCGAGCGCGAGTAGGTATGCGACGATCGTGAAGCGGTGGAGCTTGCGCCATGTCTTGGCGCCGATCCGCCGGCGGGCGTAGAAGCTCAGCCCGAGAATCGCTGCGAGCCAGCCTCCGATGATCCCGAGCCCGGTGAACACGGGCCGGTAGCCGATCGCGAATGGCAGCGTGATCCCGGCGAGCCCGGGCCGGAGGTAGGTATCGAAGAGCAGCAGGCCGCCGTGCGCGACGATCAGGCCGAGCGTGACGAGCGTCGAGGCCTCGTGGAACTGCCGGAGCTTGGCGTTCATGCCCGGCCGCCGCACAGGCGGCCGGACATCGTCAGGCCGACCGCGACCGAGACGCCGAGCATCACGATCGCGACGATCCCGAACGCGCGGCTGGCGAACCAGAACAGTTGATGCGTTGGGTTGACGGTGGTCACGAAACGTGCGTTGTCACCGGCGTGACGGACGTGGTCTGGTGGTTGCCGCCGGCGCCGACGACGGTGCGGACGGTCTGGCCGCCGCTCGTCCGGGTGGTGACGATCCGCGTGCCGTGGCTGTAGGTCAGCGAGGCGACCTGTGCCGGGGGCGTGTGGTTCAGCGCGGTGACGTAGAAGACGGTGAAGGGCAGCCACGCCGCGACGACCGCGGCGACGGCAAGGCTCAGGACCGTGCGGTACAGCCGGCGGCGGGCGGGGGCGTTCTCAGTCATGTTCTTCATGCCAGTTCGGGGTGAAGGTGGGGTGCACTGCCTGGGTCGTGAGCGGGGCCGGCGCGCTCGCGGGCGCTGCCGGGGAGGCAGTGTGCAGGGCGATGCCGGCGGCGCTGACGGCGAGCGACAGCAGGATCGTCATGGCGACGGCGATCGTGAGGCGGATCCGTTGGACATCGGTTCAGCTCAGAAAGGTGGGGTGGCTCGGGCAGCGGTGGGTTGGTGGCTCGGCGCGGCGGGCGGACGATCGCGCCTGCCCGCCGCGCCGGCCATCGTGGTCAACGGTGTTGGTCGAGTCGCGCTGGGCGTTGCGGTCGTGCGAGTTCGTCCGGTCGGGCGAGATCGTCTTGTCCGGGGACCTCTTGTCGACCCGCTGGATGCGGACCGGGCCCGGCTTGCCGCTGTGGGTATCGATGGACGCCGAGGCAATCGGCGCGGCGGCGAGCGATAGCGCGGCGATGGTGCCGGCGACTGCCATCGTGCGTGACCTGAGCATGGTGGTTCCTCCTTGATCGAGGTGGTGCGCTGTCCCTGATCGGACGCGGCGCGGTGGTTGACGCTGATCAGCTTGCCCTCCGCGTTCAAGACCGCGGTAAGGGCCGGTTCAGAACGGGTTTACCCACCGCGTACCGCGGTTCTTTGCGGACGATTCGCCGGCCGCGCGCGCTTAGCATCGATTGCGATGCGCATCCTGGTGATCGAAGACGAGCGGACGCTGGCTGGATTTCGTCGAGCAGGCCTCGGCCGAGGGCCACGCCGTCACGGTCTGCCACGACGGCGAGAGCGGCGAGGCGGCCGGCGCTGAGCCGGCGACTACGCGCTCGTGCTGCTCGACCTGATGCTGCCGGGCAGGGACGGGCTCGAGGTGCTCGAGGCGATCCGCGCGCGGCTGCCCGATCTGCCGGTGATCGTGCTGACCGCGCGCGCGGCGATCGAGCAGAGGGTCGAGGGCCTCGATCGCGGCGCGAACGACTACGTGACCAAGCCGTTCTCGTTCGAGGAGCTGCTGGCGCGAGTGCGCGCGCAGCTGCGTCACGCGCGGCCAGCGCAGAGGCGTCGGTGCTGGAGGCGGGCGAGATTCGCATGGATCTGCGCACGCGGCGGGTCGCTCGCGACGGGCGCGAGGTCCAGCTGACCGCGCGCGAGTTCGAGCTGCTCGCGTACCTGATGCGCCATCCCGACCAGGTGCTCTCGCGCGAGCAGATCCTCAACGCCGTGTGGGGCTTTGACTTCGACCCGGGCACAAAGGTGCTCGAGGTGTACATCGGCTATCTGCGCCGCAAGCTCGGCGACGGCCGGCGGCGACGACCCGATCGAGACCGTGCGCAACGTCGGCTACCGGCTGCGCGTCCCCGTGAGTAGACCCGCGGTGCACGTCGGCCTGCGCGCGCAGCTGGCGATCGGCGATCGCGCTCGTCACGGCGGTGGCGGTCGGCGCGAGCTTCCTGGCGCTGTACAGCGGCACCGGCGCGCGGCTGCGCAGCCAGATCGACTCGCAGCTGAGGACCCAGGCCGCAGAGTGGCGGCAGTTCGACCGCGGGCGCCGATCTTCCACGCCCGCGGCGCTGGAGCGGCCGCTCGCCGGTTCATCGCGACGCAGCCATACCACGCCGAGTCACTGATCATCGCGGTGCAGGCCATCGGCGGCCGGACGGTCACCAACCACCCCGAGGTGGTCGGCCCCGAGGAGCACCGCGTGCACACCCGCCGGAAGGCGGCGGGTCTGCTCGACGCGCCGCTCGGGCTCTGCGACCGCCTCGGTCGTCGAGGCCGGCAGCATGCGGGTGCTGACCGCAGCCGATCGTCGCGCACGGGCGACGGTCGGGACGCTGCGGCTCGGCGGACCCGCTGACCGCCGGTCGAGCAGGCGACAGTCGAGTCTGCGCCGCACGTTCGTGGTCGTCGGCGTGCTCGCGTTGGTGCTGGCGGTCGCTGGTCGGGGTCGGGCTCGCGACGCTGATCGCCGCGCCGATGCGGCGGATGACAGCGGTCGCCGCGGCTGTGGAACGAGGCGATCTCTCGCATCGCGCCGGGGCTCGGTGTCCGGGCGCGGTGAGGTGCGGCGTGCTGGCGCAGGCGTTTGACCACATGCTCGAGCGGCTCGGAGCGCGCGTTCAAGCGACAGCGCGATTTCGTCTCCGACGCCTCGCACGAGCTGCGGACGCCGCTGGCGGTGATCCGCGCGCAGGTCGAGCTGCTCGACCGCGAGACTGACGAGCGCAGGCGCCACGAGGGGACCGCGACATTGCTGCAGCCGCCTCGACGAGCTCGACCGGCTCGTGGGCGACATGCTGACGCTGGCGAGCGCCGAGGCTGGGAGGCTGGTCGAGCCACGCGCGATCGACCTCGACGACTTCTTCGAGGATCTCCGCCGCGATCTGCCGTTGTTCGGCGAACGAGACTTTCGGATCGAGGCGGTCGGCGGGACGCTCATGCCGATCCCGACCGGCTGACGCAGGTGCTGCGCAACCTCGTCCGTAACGCGGTCGACGCACACCGAACCGGGCGACACGATCAGCGTGACGGCTCGCGGCGAAGGCGGCGGCCGGCTCGGAGATCTCGATCGCGACACCGGCCCGGGCATCCCCGCCGACCAGCTCGAAACCGATCTTCGAGCGCTTCCATCGCTCGACGGCGGCCGCTCTCGCGACAGCGGGGGCAGCGGCCTCGGGCTGGCGATCGCGCGCGCGCTCGTCGAGGCGCACGACGGAACGATCACCGTCGAGTCAGAGCCCGGGCACGGCGCCACCTTCCGGATCGTGCTGCCAGGATTCACCGGAACCAGCTGACGCGTTCGATTGCCACCCCGGTATTGACCGCGCTGCCGCTCCACCGGATCCGGGAGGTTGGTCGGCGCGCACGCCAGCGCTCCATCCTCGCGTACCACCCGCGGAGTGCGCATGGTTGGTCCGGCAGGCCTCGGGGTCGATTACCGCGAGGCACGAGTAGTCATCCGGGAACCCGGTGAGGCGCGCTCGTAGAAAGCCGCAAGGAAGACCCGAATCGGCTGCGGATGGCCAGCGGGTGTGTGCGACATAGCGTCATCAGGGCAATCTGGACTGAGGAGCCGCGGATGTTCAACAGGATCGTTGTCGGTGTCCGCGATCGGCGCGCGGGACGCGACGCCATCGCGCTCGCCGCAACGTTGATGGCGCGCGACGCGACGATCACGCTCGCCCACCTGCTCACGTCCGATCCGTATCTCTATCCGGGTGCGAGTGCGGCAGTCGCCAAGGCTGAGCGGACCGCCGGAGTCGAGCTTCTCGAGACGGCGCGCGAGCCGGCGGGGATCGATGCTGACCTGCGCTGCGAGTGGTCGGCCTCGGTCGGGCGCGGGCTGCATGAGCTTGCGGTGGAGCTCCGAGCGGATCTGCTGGTCGTGGGCTCGTCGTCTCGTGGTCTGCTCGGTCGCGTCTTGATCGGGGATGACACGCACGCGTCGCTCAACGGCGCGCGATGCGCGGTGGCGATCGCCCCGGCCGGCGATGGGGATGGCGGCGGTTCGATCCGCGAAGTCGGCGTTGGGTATGACCGCTCTCCCGAAAGCGAGGCGGCGCTCGAGGTCGCGCGAGCGATTGCGCGCGAGCACGGCGCGCGGCTGTCGGCGTGTGAGGCGGTGTCCATTCCGACGCGCATGCGGCGTCCGGGTCCACTGCCGGTCAGCGACACGATGGATAGGCGGGTTTGCGAGGCCCAGGCGAGGCTCCATGCGTTGGAAGGCGTCGACGCCCGAGCTGTGTACGGGTCACCGGCCGAGGCGCTTGCCCTCTACAGTGGCTCGCTGGATCTGCTCGTTCTGGGGTCGCGCGGCTACGGCCAGGTTGGTCGGCTCGTGCATCGCAGCACCGGCTCGCGGCTCGCGCGGAGCGCTCGTTGTCCGTTGCTCGTTCTTCTCCGCGCCGCTCCGTCTGCGAGTCACGAAGCAGTCGCCGGCAAGCCGGCCGTGCGACGTGGTAGGTGATGGGTCGTGCGCGTGCTCGTCACCGCGGCTTCCCGTCATGACGCGACGCGTGAGATCGCCGAAGCGATCGCGAACGGTCTCGCGCATCGTGGTGTCTCCGCGGAGGCTGTGCCGATGGACCGCGTGGCCAGCGTCGACGGGTTCGATGCGGTCGTCGTCGGGAGCGCGATCTACATGGGCCGCTGGCTGAAGACGGCTCGGGGGTTCATCGCCCAGCACTCAGCGGAACTGTCATCGGTGCCGGTGTGGCTGTTCAGCTCGGGACCGCTCGGACCGCCGGAGCATCTGATCCCGGCCGGCGAGCCGGCCGACATGGAGCAGTTGATCGGACGGGTCAGCGCTCGTGGGCACCGTGTGTTCGCAGGTCGACTCGAGACAGCCTCGCTCGGGTTTGCCGAACGTGCGGCGACGAAGGCCGTGCACGCACCGGAGGGCGACTGCAGGGACTGGGACGCGATCGACGCGTTTGCCGGCCGTGTCGCCTCGGAGCTGAGCGCCGAGTGGGCGGTACGGTAGGAATGCGTCGATCACGGGCCAGATTCCGCGAGCTCCCGCGCAGACGGCAGGTGGGGGTTGTCGTGCTGGGGACAGCGCAGCTTGGACTCCTGATCGCGGCCGAGCGCGACATTCAACGGCGACCGGCGGACCTCATTCGTGGGCCGACGACGCGGTGGCGCCTCCTCTGCCTGATCAACTTCGTCGGGCCGCTTTCGTACTTCGCGTTCGGGCGCCGCGGGCACGAGTCGTGACCGGCCAAGCCGCGCGCGCGTCCACCGCAGCGGGGTGCCCGGCGAAGGCTCGCATTGGTCTGACGCTCTCCGCAGCCGGGGTCAGGTGACAGCGATGGCGACGATGCTGGTCGACGAACTGCTCCCGATCTTCGACATCTCTGACGAGCTGGCGGTTGTCGTTGAGGCCACCCCCGAGAGAACCTGGCATGCGCTCATGAACGCGGATCTGATTGACGTTGCGCGACGGCGGCCGCTGGTCGGTGCCCTCGGCGCGCTTCGCGCGCTGCCCGAGATCGTCGCGCACGTGTTGCACGGGGAGAGCCCGCCGTCGGCGCCCAAGCGCCTGACCCTCCGGGACACGACAGAGCTCCCGATGAGCGGTGGCGGTTGGATCCTGCTCGATCAGCGCCCCGTCAGCGAGTTCGCGCTTGGCTTGGTCGGGAAGTTCTGGCGGCCGGTGATCCAGTACGCCGACGTCACCGCCGGGGTCTTCAAGGCATTTGCAGAGCCCGGCTGGGCGAAGACGGTATATGCGCTCAGCGTCACGGCACTCGAGGATGAGCGCACGCTGCTTCGCGCGGTGATGCGCACCGTGGCAACTGACGACCAGGCGCGGCGCTGGTTCCGGCGCTATTGGACATTCGGTGTCGGCTCAGGGGCGCACCTGCTCGTGCACGGTCTGCTCGACGTTGTGCGCGAGGACGCCGAAACGGACACCGGCGACACGAGATCGGCCAGTTGAGCATTGGCGTTTGCGCTTCGCCCGGAGCGTGCGTCAGCCGCGCAGCGCCCGCAGCGCGTTGAGGATGACCGCGAGGTCGATGACCTCTTGGAACAGCGCGCCGGCGACCGGGGGCAGGTAGCCGGCGGCGGCGACGCCCATCGCCAGCGATGCTCAGCCCCATGCCGGCGAGCACGCTCTGCCGGGCGATGTAGAGCGCGCGTCGGCCGGCGTGCACGGCATCGGCGACGCGGTCGACGCGGTCGACGGTGATGACTGCGTCGGCGGTCTCGGAGGAGACGGTCGCGCCGGCGGCGCCCATCGCGATCCCGAGGTCGGCCATCGCGAGCGCCGGAGCGTCGTTGACGCCGTCGCCGACCATGATCACGGGTCGCAGCACTGGGTCGGCGGCGATCCGGCGGACGACCTCGAGCTTGTCCTCGGGGGACTGCTCGGCGTAGACGCGGTCGACGCCGAGCTCGCGACCGACCCGCTCGGCGACCGAGCGGCGGTCGCCCGAGATCATCGCGACATGCCGGATCCCCTCGGCGCGAAGCCGGTCGACGATCCGGTCGGCGTCGGGGCGCAGCTCGTCGGCCATCACGATCACGCCGGCCACGCGGCCATCGACCGCGACCACGACGTGCGCCTCGCCCGAGCCCGCGGGTGGTCGCGAGCCTCGCCGATGCGCGCTCGGCATCCCGGATCCCGGCTGTGCGCACGAACGCCCGGCTCCCGACCGCGACGCGGTGGCCGTCGACGGTCCCCTGCGATCCCCTGACCGGGCTCCTCGCGGACGTCAGCGGGCATGCGTCAACTCGATCCCAGCCTCAGCCGCGGCCGCCACCAGCGCGTCGCCAAGCACGTGCGCGGACAGGCGATCGAGCGAGGCGGCGAGGCGCAGCAGCTCGTCGGGCCCACACTGCGCGTGGGTGACGATCTCTCGCACCTCGGGCGTCCCGACGGTCAGGGTGCCGGTCTTGTCGAACAGCACGGTCCGGGCCTCGCCGAGCGTCTCGATCGCGCCGGCGCCCTTGACGATCACCCCGGCTCGCGCCGCGCGGGAGAGGCCGGAGACGAGCGCGATCGGCGCAGCGAGGATCAGCGGGCAGGGCGTTGCGACGACGACGACGGCGAGCGCCCGGACCGGGTCGCCGCTGATGCCCCACGCGAGACCGGCTACGAGGATCGTGGCCGGCAGGAAGAAGCCGGCGTAGCGGTCGGCCATCCGCACGAACGGGGCGCGCTGCGTCTGGGCCTGCTCGACCAGCCTGACCAGCGCCGCGTACGCGCTCTCGGCGGCGGGCCGGTCGGCGCGGACGTCGAACGGCGCGCCGGCGTTTGCGGAGCCGCTGAGGACCGGCATCCCGCGCGAAGCGTCTGGGGCAGCGGCTCGCCGCTGAGCGTGCTCGTGTCGATCACCGCCTCGGGACTCATGATCGTCCCGTCGACCGGGACGACCTCGCCGGTCGCGCACAACGACGACATCGCCGATCTGCACCCGTTCGACCGCCACCTCCTCGAGGCGATCACCGACGCGCAGCTGCGCGACCTTCGGTGCGCGCTGGATCAGCGCCGTCAGCTCCCGGCGCGCCCGCCGCGAGGCGACCGATTCGAGCGCGGCGCCGCCGGAGAACATCAGCCCGATCACGACGCCGGCAAGCTCCTCGCCGAGCGCGAGCGCGCCGACCATCGCCACCAGCGCGATCGCGTCGACGCCCAGGCTGTGCTCGACGACGATGCTGCGACCGACCTCGCAGCGCCAGCTCGGCCGCCAGCAGCGCGACCGCCGCCCGCCACACCGCGTCCCCGGCGGCCGCCGACCCGGAGGCATGCAACACGCCGCCGACCACGATCGCGGTGACCGCGATCGACGCGAGGATCTGCGCACGATGCTCGACCAGCCAAGAGAGCTCGTGACGTCCCGGGTGCCGGTGATCGCGCGGGTGATCGCCCGGGCGCCCGATCGTGGATGCCTGGGCACTGCTCATATCGTTCAGCTTTGCAGCAAGCACCCGATCCGAAATCCGTAGGACCCCGCCGCTGCGCCCGGGGGAACGTGCGGACGGCAGATGGTCCCGGCGACCGGACCCGGTCTGCAGTCAGGCGGCGGCGGACCCGGCCCCGACCGTCGTAGCTGCCTCCGATCGGGCTTCTGGCGCGGCGGCGGCCGGCGCACCACGAGAACTGGGCACGGAGCGATCTCACGCAGACGCTGCGCGACGCTCCCGACCAGTAGGCCCTGACTGGCCGGCATGCTCATGAGACTGGCGGATTGCGCGAGCGTCAGGTGGTTTTCCAGCCTGTGCATGGTTGTCCGGACCTCCAGACGTGGTTTGCTCGGATGGCAACCGGATCACGTTCGGCCAAGATGAGGTGCTCGAGAAGGAGGTCAGTGATCATGGCCAACCAGCAAGAGTTCAAGCATCAAGCGCGGCGAGCCGCGATCATCGCGGTGGCCCTCGGAGCCTGCCTTATCTTCGGGGTTATCGTCCTGGCAAGCGGCGACTGGCTGCCTGGCGGAATCATCGTGGCGGCGAGCAGCGTCGGCGTGGCGCGTGAGATTCCGATAATCCGAAGTCTGTGCAGCACCGGATCCCACGCTTCGCCGCCAAACCACAGAGCGGTCAAGTAGGACGAATCAAGTACGGGCGCCTCGCGCGGCGGGCAGCGCTCTCGATCGACGATGGGGTTGTCTTACCTCGGTGGTCGACGTTCCAGCATCGCCAACGCCGGACGTGTTCAGCGGTCTCACCTTCGCGGTGCGATCGCTTCGGGTACGCCCGACGCAGCACTCTGGGCCGAGCCGTGATGTGGGGTTTCCCGGACGTATCCGGCCCGGTGCCGCACGATGATCACATCATGACCCTGCTTGTCGTCTACGCAAGCCGCCACGGCGCCACCGAAGGTATCGCTGCCCGGATCGCCGCCCGCATAGCTGACGGCGGCGTTGCTGTAGACCTGCAACCCGTCAGCGCGGTCGACACGCTCGATCCCTACGACGCGGTGGTATTCGGCGCACCCGTCTACGACCAGTCCTGGCCACCCGAGGCTGACCAGTTCGTAGCGCAGCAACGTGGCGCTCTGGCCGCGCGAGCGCTCTGGCTCTTCAGCGTGGGATCGTTTGGCGATACCAAACGCCTGATCGGCCCTCTGACCCATCAGGAGCCCAGAGGCATCACCGAGGTTCGTGCCGCCCTCCGGCCGCGCGACTACCGCGTTTTTCAGGGGGTCATTCTCAAGCATCAGTGGCCATTCTGGTCCCGCGTGCTGTTCCACGCGTTCGGCGGCCGCTTGGGCGATCACCGCAACTGGGCGGCAATCGACGCCTGGGCAAGTGAGATCGCACCGACCCTGCCCAGCCCCAGCTGCGCGAACCCGAGCGTGACGCCGTTGGCGCCAGCCAGCAACCCGTGATGACGCTGGTCGATGAGCTGCTCCCGGTGTTCGATGTGTCCGATGAGCTGGCAGTCGCGGTCGATGCCGGCACCGAAAAGACCTGGGCCGCGCTCACGAGCGCGGATCTGATCGAGGTCGGGCGGCGCCGACCGCTGGTCGGCGTCCTTGGTGCGCTGCGGCTGCTGCCGGAGATCGTCGCCCAACTCCTCCACGGCGAGGCCCCGCCCGCGGCGCCGGCGCGCCTCACCCTCCGCGACACAAGGGGGCTTCCCCGCCAACGGCGGCGGCTGGATCCTGCGCGGCGAACGCCCAGGCGAGCAGCTCGCCCTCTCGGCGTCTAGCGGCTCGGTGGGCGATCGGCGAGACTGGCGCGATGAGCGAACAGAATCCTGGGTTCTCCACAGACAAGGCTCGCGAGATCGGCGAGCGGATCGGGATCGACTGGGACCGTTCGCGGTTCGATGTCGAGCAGTTCCGGCTGGGACTCGGGGTCGAACTCGAGCACGGCCGGCGCGACCCGGAGACGAACGTCAGCGACGACGACGAGCTGACGACCGGCAAGATCGCGCGGGCGCACCTCAACGAGTTCCCCGACTACTACACGCGGCTTGCGAAGATGGAAGCCGAGGCCGAGCAGTACTGGTCCGAGCGTCAGGCCTGACCCGGCGAACCGGAGACCGCGTGTTTGCGCTCGCACGCGAGCCTCGACGACCCTGACGATCGCCGAGTACGCGCTCTCGCCGGCGGCCGGGTCCGCCCAGACGTCGCACTGCGCGCCTGCGGTCGCCGATCCGCCGAGCACCGGCATCCCGCGGAACCGCCGACAACGGGTCGTGTGACATCGGAGCCTACGAGTCATATGGCCTGGCGTAGACCCGGCGTAGGTGATCTCCGCTTTGGGACATCGGCGCGGCACCCCGCGCCAAGCACCGCATGCGCCGCCGGCTATGGCCCGGCGTCCGCGGTTTCCGAGCGCAGTCTGCGCGACGTCGTGTCGAAGGTCCGTTGAGGGCGATTCGCATGCGGGCCCGCTCCGCGGACCGCCGTGCTGGCGGCGGGCTTGGAAGAGGCGATGCGCAGGACCAGGAGGTACGCGACCGCCGGAATCGGACTTAGCACGACGATCCGTAGCCAGAGCGTCTTGCTATCGCTCCCCGCGCCGAGCGCATGGAGCGCTGACAGCACCCACACGATCACCGTGCCCCGGTGGAGTGCGCGCCACCGCCGGGCGCCGATCCGGCGGCGCACGTAGAAGCTCGGTCCGAGCAGCAGCGTCAAGTAGCCGGCGATGATGCCGCACCCGTGAACCCGGGCCGGTAGGCAGCGCGAACGGGATCGCGATCCCACGCCAGCCGGGCTTCAGCCACTGGTCTCCGAGCAGCGCCAGGCCGTGCACAGCGATCGCCGCGAGCGCCGTCAGCGCCAGTGCTCGTGCAAGCGCAGTCACGGCGCGCTTGAGCTCGGGCGCCGCAGCGCCTTAGCCGCCATCGCCAGACCGAACACGACCGAGAGCGAGATCAGCACCAGCGCGACGATGCCCGACGCTCGCTGACCAGCCACCACAGGTATTGAAGCGGCTGAGCGCTCTTCATCGCCCGCGCAGCTCGTGCGCACCGGCGCGGTGTCGATCTGGCCCGGCACGGGACCGATCGCCTCGACTCGCCGCTGTCGTGCACGATCACGCCGCCGTGGTCGGCCAGCACGCGGCGCGCGCCGCCGGGCCCGAGCAGCAGCGCCATCTTCGACAGCGTCTCCGCCTCAAGCGCGCTGGAGCCGAGCGCCGTGGCGCCGATCAGCCCGCTCCATACGGGCGATCCGGTGCTCGGGTCCAGCAGGTGGTGGGCGAAGCTGCCGTCATCGCGCTGCCAGATCCGGACGTTCAGGCCCGACGTGGCGATGCCGCCGCGACTGACGTTGATCGAGCCGATCGAGCGGCCCGTGAGCGGGTGCTCGACCGCGATCGCGTATGGCTCGAGCTGTGCCCCGACGCCGCCGACCGCGATGTCGCCCCCGCAGTCGACGACGAACCGCGTGTACCCCCCGAGCCGCAGGGCGACCGCGTCCGCGCACAGGCCCTTGCCGATGCCGCCGGTGTCGATCATCACGCCCGGCGGCCGGGTACGACACCGGCCCGGTCATCAACCGCGATCCTCCGCCACCGCGCCGCACGGATCGGGACGGGCGGCCCGGCGACGGCGGGGCATGCGCCAGCGCTTGCGCCAGCGACGCGGGCGTCGCCCCATCGAGCGAGTGGTCGTAACCGACGCGCTCGAGCGCGCGCACAAGCGTCGGGTCGACGAGGCCGCTGGCTGCGTTGCGCGGCCCACAGGCCCGCGCTGACTGCGGCCCGCAACAGCCGGGATGCCGGCACGACACGCCTCGGGGCCCGGTTCAGAGGCGGACAGGTCGCTGTCGCTCGCGGAAGCGCGAAAGCCGATCGCTGAATTCCCACACGAACGCGCGCTCGCGGTCGGCGGCCTCAAGCGGCGAGCGGCGCGGTCGGCAACAGCCGGTCGCCGATCAGCAGCCGGACTTCGCTGCCCATCGCGTCGAAGGTGTAATCGAGTACGGGCGCCATCATGTCGAGGAAGTACGCGTTGTCGGGGCCGCGAACGGAACTGCGCCGGACCCCGACACCGACTGCGACACCGAGGTGCCGGTGGGTCCGGTGCCACCGTCAATCGTCTTGACCACCGTCGTCCGGTAGATCTTCCGCAGGATCACGACCGGCCGCGGGCTCCTGGTGGGCGCCTGCGACTGGCTTGAAAGCAGTGCCAGCACGGCCAGGAAGCACGCGACCGAGAACAGGACCACGGTCAGCCGGTCGGGCCCCGGGACGGGCTGGCGGCGGTCGGCTCGGCGTGGAGGCGCCGCCGGCTGGTCGGCGATTGCATGCGCCTCAGTTGTCATTGTTCTGCGTCCGTCGCCACCCTCGCCACCGTGGCCACCGCCGCTGCTGGTGCGAGTCGTGACCGGCTTGCTGGACGATCCGGAGGAGCCCGAGCCGCTCCTGTGGGTGCTCGTCCGCGTCGTCACGGGCGTGCCCGACGAGTGCGAGCCGCTGCTCGACGAGCCCGAGCTCTGGTGTGTGCTGGTCCGGGTGGTGACGGGCGCTGCACTTGACGCCGGGGCGCCCGTGCTTGCGGACGAGACTGGGTGCGAGCTCGTGCGCGTCACCACCGGGGCCGCAGCACCGCTGCCGACAGCAGCCGCGGAATGGTGGCTCGCGCCGGTGCTCACCGGCCGGCCACCGGCCGTGCGGAGCCCGCCACCGGAGGCGACAAGCGTGCGGTCGTGGCGGCCTCCCTGGCCGCTGCGTTCGTGCTTGACGATGTGGATCGTGCGCCGGATCACCTGGGTGCGCACCTCGGCCGCGGGATTGCGGGCGGCGACCAGGTTGCCGCTCTGATTCGACGGGCGAAGCGAGTAGCCGGCGAGTCCGGCGGCGAGGACGGCGGCCGCCGCTCCGGCGAGTCGAGTGTGCTTGTGCATGTGCTGGCCTCCGGTGGTCGGGTCGCCGGGCACTGTGGCCGCGTTTGCTCCAGCGGCCGCCCAACCGCAGGCAAAGGTTTGGCAAAGCTCAACTCGCTCTTACCTGGAGCCAGCAATCCTCTTACCCGCGCAGGCGAAGCTGCCTGCCATGACGACTGCAACGAACGGCCGTCCGCGGGCCGACAGCATTGTGATCGCCGGCGGCGGGCTCGCCGGGCAGCGCTGCACGGAGGCGCTCCGGCGTGCTGGTTACGACGGCGCGATCAGGATTGTGTGCGCCGAAGTCCACCGCCCGTACGATCGACCGCCTCTATCCAAGGAGCTGCTGGCCGGGACCCAGCCCGACGACACGCTGGCGTACCGGCCGCAGCAGTGGTATGACGAACACGGGGTCGAACTGCTGCTCGGAATCGGTGCGACCGCGGTCCGTCCCGGCGAGCGGCGCCTCGAGCTATCTGACGGGGGAGCGCTGCGCTACGCGCAGCTGCTGATCGCAACGGGCGGCCGGCCGCGGACATTGTCGCTGCTCGAGCGGTACGCCAACGTCTGCACGCTGCGTACCGTCGACGACGCTCGCGTGTTGCGCGACGCGTTACGGCCCGGCGCCCGCCTCACGGTGATCGGCGCGGGCTTCATCGGGCTCGAGGTCGCGGCGACCGCCCGCAGCCTGGGAGTCGAGGTGACGATCATCGAGGCCGCGTCGTGCGCACTCGGCAACGTGCTCGGCCCGCAGCTCGGCACCTGGTTCGAGCGCCTGCACCGTGAAGAGGGAGTGAGGGTGCTGACCAGCCGCACGGTCGACCGGGCCGCCGGCAAGGGCGCGATCCGGACCTTGGAGCTATCCGGCGGCGAGGTCGTCCCCTGCGACCATGTGCTTGTCGGCGTCGGAATCGATCCCGACGTCCGTTGGCTCAGCGGTTCCGGCCTCGACGTCTCGCGCGGCGTCGCGGTCGACGTCGACGGGCGAACCGGGGCCGCCGGGCTGTTCGCGGCCGGTGACGCGGCCACGACGTTCAACGCGGCGTCGGGACGGCATGTTCCGGGCTCACACTGGGAAGCCGCGGGCCGGCAGGCAGGCCGCGCCGCTCGAGCAATGCTCGGGCTCGATCCGGGCGAGGCGCCGCTGACCAGCTTCTGGACCGACCAGTACGGGCTCCGGATCCAATACGTCGGCGACAGCCGCAGCGCTGACGCGGTCGAGGTTGACGGCGATCTCGACGCCCGAAGCTTCACCGCCACCTTCACCCATGCCGGCCGCGCAGTCGCCGCGCTGCTCGTCAACCGGCCACGTTCACTGCCGGCGGCAAGAAGTTCAATCGAGAAAGGAAGACGATGAGCTACTACGCGGAAATCGACGAGGGCGCGTGCGCAGCGCACGGAGATTGCGCCGACGTCGCGCCCGATGTGTTCGTGGTCGACGACGTCGCGCGAGTCATCGCGACCAGCTCAGAGGAGGTGCTGATTGCGGCGGCCGAGGCCTGTCCGAGCGCGGCGATCCGAATCATCGACCAGCGCACGAACGAGCAGATCTACCCATGATCTGCGGATAGTCGCTCCGTACTGACTAGGTGTAGTTCCTGAGCACGTTGTTCATCCGGGCCTCCTTGGAGGCTGGTGGTTCTCTAAGCCCCAGTCCCAAGGAGAACCCGGATGCGATTGCACGTAACGCGGCGCTCAGTCTGAAAGCTCGTGCTCGGATGGTCGAGCAGGTATTGGCGCAGGATCGGTCGGTCACGCTGGCCGCCGAGGCGGCCGGCGTGAGCGAGCGAACCTGCGCCAAGTGGGTCACCCGCTACCGGTCAGAAGGCCCAGCCGGCCTGTTGGACCGGTCCAGCGCCCCGAGGCGGGTGCATAACCGCACCGACCCGCGCCCGGTCGAGCTGTTGGTGTCGTTGCGCCGGTTGCGGTTCACCGCTCCCGAGCTCTCCGACTTGCTCGGGATGCCGCTGTCGACGATCTCCGGGATCCTCACACGCCAGGGGCTGGGTCGCCTCGGGCGTCTGGGCCTGGAACCCGCGGTGCGTTATCAGCGCGAGCGTCCGGGCGAGCTGATCCACATCGACGTCAAGAAGCTGGGGCGCATCCACGGCGGCGCCGGCAAACGCGTCACCGGACCCACGGGCAGCCGCCGCTTACTGCTCAAGACCGACGCTGCTGGGGTGCGCCGAGGAACGGTGGGCTGGGACGCGGTCCATGTCGCGGTCGATGACGCGAGCCGCCTGGCCTACGTGGAGGTCCTTTCTGACGAGAAAGCCACCACCGCTGTCGCCTTTCTGCGCCGCGCGATCGCTTTCTATGAACGCCACGGCATCACCGTCGAGCGGCTGATCACCGACAACGGATCGCCCTACCGCTCCACGGTGCACGCGATCGCCTGCCACGCCCTCGGCATCCGCCACCTCAGAACCCGGCCCTACCGGCCACAGACCAACGGCAAAGCCGAACGCTTCATCCGCACCATGCTCAGCGGGTGGGCCTACGGCGCGATCTACCGCTCAAGCGACGAACGCACCGCAGCCCTTGACGGCTGGCTGCATCACTACAACCATCACCGACCACACTCAGCCATCGGCCGAGAACCACCCATCACCAGACTGAACAATCTGCTCGGGACTTACAACTAGTCGTCGCGACCGTTGCCCGAGTGAGGTGACCCACCTGGACCGGAGCTCCCGCGGCGACCCGAGTCCCCGGGTCCGTTGCCGTTGTCGCCGCCACCCGGCGAGCCACCAGCAGGTCGGGCTGGCGCGGTTGTCGCCGGCGTGGACGCTTGTGTGACCGTGACCATCGCGGTCGGGCTGGCGGCGGGGACCGGCGCGTGGGTCACGGGCCCCACCGCCGTAACCGTCGCCGGCAGGACGGCTGCTGGCGCGGCGGTCACCGAACGACGATTCCGCGTCTCAGTGCCGCTTACGGCACGATCCTTCGGCGCCCGTTCGGGTCGCTCGGCCGGGCCGGGAGAGGGCGCGAGTCCACGGATCACCGACGGCGGCGCTGACGCGAGACCGATGTGCTGGCCCGCGAGTTGCCCAATCGTCCAGGTCAGGGCAACGGCCAGCGTGATGCCTAGCAGGGCCAGTACCGCCAGCGCAAATCCCCGGCGCGTCATCGTCGCGCGACCGTAGCCTGCAGTCGGTTAAGCACGGGGAAAGTCGCCATGCTGATCACTGCTGGCGCCGTCGAGCAGCGCAAACCTCAAACTGGCCGTCGTGCCGCCGCCGGCGCGCGGCTCGAGCGAGATCTCGCCGCCCCACCCGTGGGCGAACTCCCGCGCGATCGCCAAGCCGAGGCCATGGCCTGGTGGGCCGGACCCGCCGGCGCTGCCGCGGTGGAAACGCTCGAACACGACCTGCCGCTCCTCGTCGGTGATGCCGGCACCACGATCGCAAATGTCGATCCGCCCCGGCGTGGCTGCGATCGTCACCGACGAGCCCGACGGCGAATAGTGCAGGGCGTTCTCGACCAGCGCATCCAGCGCCCGCTCGAGGTCCGCCCGCGCGGCCCAGACGCTCCCCGGTTTGTCTTCGCGCGTCGCGGTCAGGGTGATTCCGAGCCGGTTCGCCTTCGGCAGCCACCGCTGCTGTGTGGCGGTCGCAACATCCCCGAGATCGACCGTGGTGCTGCTCAGGCGACGCTCCCCGGCTCGGCTCAGCAGCAGCAGCTCATCGACAGTGTGCGAGAAGCGGTCGACTTCGCGGAGTCCGGCCTCCAGCTCGCGTACGGCGTCGTCGGTGCCGGCCGTCGCCTTGGCTTCTTCGAGCCGCAGCCGGAGGCCCGTGAGCGGCGTTCGAAGTTGATGCGAGGCGTCGGCGACGAATTCGCGTTGCGCGTCGAGCAGGCGGGCGATCCGGTCGGTCATCTCGTTGAACGAGTTCGACAACGAGCGCTGCTCAAGGCTCCCCTCGACCTTTGCTTGGGCCGTCAGATCGCCCTGCGCGACGCGACGCGCGACGACCTCGAGCCTGCGGAGAGGGCGTCCGATCTGGGCCGCGAGCACGCCACCGGCGAGCAAGCCGATCGCGAGCACGATCAGCCCGATCAGGATCAGCGCGAGCTCGACGTTGAACACCGCCTGGTGCACCGCGGCGACGCTCTGGGTGACGCGCACCGCACCAGCGGTGCGACCGTTGTGGATGATCGGTACTGCGGTCGCGAGGATCCGCTGGCCAAGCGTCTTCGATGCTCGCTGCACCTGAACCGGTTTGCCCGCCAGGGCACTCTCGATCTCGGGCCGGCTCTCGTAACTGGAACCAAGCTGAGCCGGGCCCGCGCTGTCCGCCAGCACGCCGCCGCTCGCGTTGACGATCAGAACTCGCCCACGCACGGACTGCGCCGCGTTTCTCGTGAGCGTCCCGAGCGCCGCGCGGCGCATGAGCAGGTCGGCGGCTGTCGCCGCCACGAGGTCGGCCTGGCCCTGTGCCTGCGTCCGCACCTCGGCATTGACACGGGCGCTGAGGTTCAGCGCCAACGGCACGCCAAACGCGACGATCGCGAGCAACAACACGTACGCCAGCGCACCGAGCAGTCGAACGCGGATGCTCATGGCGTGGACTCCGGTTCGGCGGCGAGGCGGAAACCGACCCCGCGCACGGTGTGAATGTAGGCGGGGTCGGCGGGGTCGTCGTCGAGCTTGCGGCGTAGCCAGCCGATGTGGACGTCGAGCGTCTTGGTCGAACCGAACCAGTTCATGTCCCACACATCGCACATCAGCGCCTCGCGTGTGACCACGCGCCCCGCATCGTGCGCGAGCCGGGACAGCAGGTCGAACTCTTTGCGGGTCAGGGAGATCTCGCGGCCGCCCCGCCACACACGCCGGGAACCGGGGTCGATGCGGACGTCCTGAACGACCAGCTCATGGTCGTTTGCAGCCGGGGGACGGCCGCGCCGGAGCACGGCTCGGATCCTGGCGACCACCTCGTCGGTCGCGAACGGTTTGACGATGTAGTCATCCGCGCCGAGCTCGAGTCCGACGACGCGGTCGGTCACCGTCCCGCTCGCGGTGACCATGATGATCGGAACGTCCGACTCGCTCCGGATCTTCCGGCAAACGTCCCGTCCGTCCAGATCCGGCAGGGCGAGGTCGAGCAGGACTACATCCGGCGTAACGGATGCGACCAGCGAGATCGCGTCGCGGCCGGTCTGCGCCACTGTCGTGTCATACCCGGCGCGCCTCAGCGCCCGCGCGAATGGCTCGGCGATCGAGCGCTCATCCTCGACCAGGAGCACGCGTATGCCGCGGCCGGTCACTGGTGGCTCATGCGATCCGTTCTCGTACATGCTCGGTCCCGGTGGTGGAGCTAGCAAATATCGACACGATCGGTAAGGAAACGGTTCGCCCCCGTTCAGAGTCCTCTTACCTGGCTCGGCCGAACCTAGCCGCGCAAGGCGCGCAGCGCATTGAGGCTGACGGCGAGGTCGATGACTTCCTGGAGCAGAGCGCCGGCGACGGGCGGCACGTGGCCGGCGGCGGCGACAGCGATGGCGGCCATGCCGAAACCCATGCCGGCCAGCACGCTCTGCCGGGCGATGGATAGCGCGCGCCGACCATCGCCACCAGCGCGATCGTGTCGACACCCAGACTGTGCTGCACGACGATGCTGCGGCCAACCTCGAACGCGAGCTCGGCGGCCAGCAGCGCGACAGCGCCAGCCCATACCGCGTCCCCGGCAGTCCCGGAACCGACCGCGTGCAGGGGGCCGCCGACCACGATCGCCACGACGGCGATCGACGCAAGGATCTGGGCGCGACGGTCGATCAACCAGGCGAGCTCGCGCGCGTCACGGCGCGGTCTGTCGCGCGGTGGGACACCGGGGCGCGCGATCGTCGGGGCCGGCGCCGTGGTCATGACGTCAAGGTTCGCAGCGAGCAGCCAGCTCAAATCCGTAGCAACCGCGCCGCAAAGCCCCGGGGAACGTGCGGACCGATGATTGATCGCGATCATGGATGATCAGGCGGTGTCAGCACGATCCGCAGATTCCAGAGGGGCCCCGGCGCTACTGTGCTTCGACGGCTCAGAGGACGCCGCTGCCGCGATCGCGAAGGCGGGCGAATTCCTCGCGCCGAGCTCGGCAGTCGTTCTCACCGTGTGGGAACCGGTTCGCGTTTGGGAGCCGTGGGACCCGGTGACGATCGCCTCAGCGCCGCTGGGGCGACTGCTCGCGAGGGAGATCGACGTCGACCAGATCTTCGCTGATGTAGCGCGCGACAAGGCGGAGCATGGCACGGAGCTCGCGCGGGCCGGTGGGTTCGACGCGACTGCGAGGGTGGCGCGCGGGAAGGCGTGGGAGGCGATCTGCGCAGTCGCGGAGGAGCTCGACGCCGAGCCGATCGTGATCGGCTCCCGCGGGCTCGGCCGCGCCCAGTCAGCACTGCTCGGGAGCGTCTCCTCAGCAGTCATCGCGCACGCGAAGCGAGCCGTACTGGTCGGTCCGGCTCACGTCGCCAGCGGTGGCGGTGGGGGACCGGTTCGCAGCGGATAGCCGCAGAGCGCGCCGCTCCCGCCTCGCCCTCGGGCTCGGCTTCGCGACGACCGACGCGCTACGCAACCACCGAGCACGGATGACCTCGAAAGTCCCACCAACTGGGCAGGTGTTGCGATCACCGCGCGGACCCAAGCTTCCCCTTTGCATACACCCGCGGAGCGTCGAGATTGGACGATCGACTAACGGACGCCTTGTGGTCTGCACGGGGTGGCGGGGGCCGGAGATGACTTCAAGGCGAGCTATTTCTGCCACCCGCAAGGATCCCGTTCGAGATCGCGGTCACCTCGTCGGCCTTCGCGCCGGGGCGAGGAGGCCGATCGCCTCGGCGAGGAGCCGCCGCTTCCGGCCCTGCATGACCACGTGTGTCCCAGTGCCGGGGCTGTGGCCTGGACGAGCGTTCACGTCGGTAGTGCGTAGATCTCGCCCGCGTGCTGGATCACCTTCCGCGGGGACAGGCCGGTGACCGCTGGACCGCTGATCACGGCTCCCGTCTTCGCATCGAAGACCGATCCGTGACACGGACAGACGATCTGGCCTCCCTGGTAACCGACTTCGCACCCGGCGTGGGTACAGACGGCGCTGTGGGCGACGAGCGTGCCGTTCGCCTGGCGGATGACGATGTCGGGCTGGCCGTTGCCCGGATCCTGATAGGTGGCTCCTTGGCCGACGGCCAGTTGGCTCGCGGCCCCCAGCCTGACCGCCCCGGCGGGGAGGCCGCTCGACGAACCGGCACCGGTGGATCGGGCGACGGTCGTCGAGTGGTGGCTGGCCGTCGAACGGCGCCCGGACGTCGGATGCGGCGAGTCCGAGGCGCTCAGCGTGTGCGCGGGCCGATAGGCGCCCCGCAGCAGCACCGAGACCCCGGCGATCAAGGCGGTCACCGCCGCCACCCCGCTCAGCGCCGCGGTCGCCGCGCCGCGGCGGGTGAGCTCCGACGCTCCGGCCGACGCAGAGCGCGGAGGCGCAGTTGACGCCGCAGCGCCGGGGACGCGCCGTTGCGCCGGAGCGCGGGGCATCGAGAACCTCCGCACGATCGATTCCAGCGTCGGTTGCCGCGTCGCGCCGACGACGACGAACGGCAACCACGCGAAAACGAACACGATGTCTGAGCCGAGAAAATAGGGATAGGTATGCCAGCTGTTGGTGAGGAACAGCAAGAGGTTCAAGAGCAGACCGACAGTTGCCGCCGCCCGGGTAAGAAGCCCGGTGGCGACCAACAACCCAACAGCGATCTCGGTCAGGGCGACTCCGACCCCCGCCAGCACGGGATACGGGATCGGAAAGGCGCGGAGGATGAAGCCGCCGGGGGTGCCGTTGGCGAATCCGCGCAGCTGCGTGCCGATGAAGGTCGGGGCGCCGGCGTGCAGGAAGCCTGGATCGCTCAGTTTTTGGATGCCGCCGTAGACGAAGGTGACGCCAAGGAACAGGCGGACCGGGAATAGCGCCCAGCCCAGTCGCCGAGCATCGTCCTCGGCTCCGCCCGGGCGCGGGCGGGGAACGCTCACCGGTAGCGAGTCCGGGCGGGACAGTTCATCGGATAGCAGGCACAAGTCGTACGGTTACGGTCCGCCGGCGATACTCCCGAGCCGCTTGAAGAACGCCGTAAGTCTGACGTGAGAGAGCGCTCACCCGAGCTTAGACGCGCCAAACGCCAAACGCAGAGATGACGCGCCACGCTCGGCACCAGCGCTGGCGGCCGTCGGCGCGTACGCACCCACGACTGGATCAGGGAATACGCGTCGGAGGAACCGCGTGATCGCTCCCCGCGTGAAAACACGCGTCGCAGTCAGCATTGGACCATGAGACGCATCTCGCCGGCTTCGAAGCGTCCGTAGACCGAATGTTGGTGGGTCGTCTTCGATGCCTGCGCGGCGGTCCTGGTTTGGCTCTGTGGTTTGATGCGGCTGTGGAGATCGAACGGAAGTTTCTCGTGCCGAAGCTTCCGCCTGGTCTTGAGCGGTCGCCGTCGACACGGATCGAGCAGGGCTATATCGCGATCGGTGACGATGGCACGAATCCGGGTTCGGCGGCGCGATGGCGATACGGTGCTGACGGTCAAGGGCGGAAGTGGGCGCAGCCGCACCGAGGAGGAGTTGGGGATCGAGGCTGAGCGTTTCCTCGTCTTTGGCCGCTGACCGAGGGTCGTCGACTTGAGAAGACACGCTACGTGATGCCCACGGGCGACGGGTGGACATCGAGGTAGATGTCTACTCGGGGGCTCTGACCGGGTTGTCGGTCGCGGAGGTGGAGTTCGACACCGAGGAGGCAGCGGATGCGTTTCAGCCGCCGGCTTGTTTGGTCATGAGGTGACCGACGACGCTCGGTTAAAGAATCAGCGGCTGGCGTCAGAGGGCCTCCCAAGGACGCCGATCAGTGACGCTCGGGGCGTAGACCAGATTCGCCTGGCGGGATTGCGATGGCCCAGCGATCATGGAAACGTCGCAATCAGCATTGGGGATATGAGACGGCGCGGTCCTGCCTGTGACGCTCTCAAGGTGATCGCTGGCCTCGGGAACTGAGACAACTTGGGATGTCAGGCCCCCAGGCCGGTCGCGTGATCCTGACCGAGCGCAGCGAGGTCGATAGCGC
>CAWCQL010000004.1:0-1045561 GCA_963797705.1 uncultured Actinomycetota bacterium
GGACCAGCATCACGCCTGGAAATCGTCTCGGCTGTCACCGGGGCGGACGGACGCGCATGCGCCACCAGATCTTGAAGTCCTCGGCGATGGTCCTGGCGATGAGCGCGACATCGAAGCCCTTGGCCTGGCCACCTCGGCGCGGCTGCTCGAGGATGCCCAGGACGCCGACGCGCTTGCCCTGCTTCATTGCCGTCATGTACAGCACCGGCAAGAAGTTCAGGCCGTCCTCGCGGACCGCGATTGGAAGGGAGGGCATCTGATCGCGTCGGAAGAGGAAGAGCGCCGAGAACTCGGGGATCTGGTAAGCGAAAAGGAAGCGCAGGAACAGGTACCACAAGCCCGAGGATGCCCTTCGTCGCGACGAATCGTTGCGCGCCAGACGAGAGGAAAAGACCAGGTCGTAGTGGCTCCTGAGCGCCCAGAACAGCCGCACGTCGCGCAGCGGGCCCTGGCCGTCCGCCGGAGCCATGAACACGTATTCGCCATGTGACTGCGCCAGACAGATCGCATTGCCCCGGCGAAGCCGCGATTGACGGCGTGGCGATCAACGCGGTACCCGTCCAGTTCATCCGCAAGCCGTGCCGCGATCGCGGGTGTGTCGTCGCTACTCCCGTCGTCGACGATCAACACCTCAAAGGCCTCACCCAGCGCTCGCCCCTCCTCGACCGCCTCACGGATGATCTCATCGAGCGTGCTCTCTTCGTTATACGCAGGCAGCGCGATCAGAGGACCGGCGCGACGCTCGGGACGGGAGGGCGAACCGCCGCGGAAGGCTGTAGTTCTGAGAGCGGATCGCTCATGACAGGAAACGTGCCCTGTTCCTGAAGCGAGCGGTCGTCATCAGTAGTTCGCGAGGGTACCAGCGGCACCGCCGGTGAGGGTCTCGAGCGCGGACGCGACCTCGGGACCCGGCGCGTTCCGCGGGAGCCTGGAAGCAAGATGCCGGCCTAGCTGCGGCCGCGGGCCCAGCGGGTGAGCCGGCGATCGCCTACTCAACGCGGCGTCGTAGGACCAGCCGCCGGAAGGAACTCAGCTTTCCGGTGCCGTCCAAGGTCCTGGAACGTAGTTGGGACTCATGCGTAGACACTCCTTTTGGTTCCGCGGCACCGCCCAATAGCCGTTGGTCGAGAACAGAAAGAGCTTGCCGTAGGGCCGCGAGTCGGACGCCGGAACCAATCCCGGTACAGCTCATTGAACGGGCCGGCTAAACCCGGCCCGCACCTGATGACGGTCCCAGGGACCCCGGAAACCGCGCCCGAGCTTGACGTCGTTGTAGCGCAGCGCCACCGCGCCATCCAAGTCCCAGGTCGTGGCCCAAATGGGGGTCCAGGCGCCTCGTATGCGGGCTCCCGAAGGAGACGACGATGCTTCCGGGCGGGAGTCTCGGTATGAGGTGCTTGATCTGGCTGAGCACCTGCTCGCCACGGTCGTATGCCACCTTCCAGGTGGCCGCATCCTGGCGAGTGTCCACGAGATAGAAGCCTCCAATCACCAGCCCGAAGACCGCGGCTGTCAAGGCCGCGTAGCGTTGCCCGTTGCGGACTCGCCGGAAGACCAACAGGGCGAATAGTGCACCGAGCGCATATCGCAATGGCAATCAGTAGCGGCGCGCTGAGCGCATTGGTGCGATTCTGCAGTCCCGGAGCGAGGGGAGTGTAAATCGCGAGCCCGGCGCATATATGGCGTAGGCAGCAGCCGCGAAAACGCTTGCCAGCACAATGACCCAAAGCCAGCGGCGCAGCTCGCGTCTCGTCGGATCGTCGGCGGCAGCCGCGACATGATGACAACAGCGCCGCTATCACCACCCCGGCCACCCCGACTCCCACCCATCCTGAGCCCCCAAAGGGCAGCACAGTCGCACCCATCAGCTTCAACGCGTCGCGAGCAATATGGAATGCGTGGTGGATGGTGTCGGCTGTGGTGAGGCGCGCGGACCGTGTGTGGGTGGTGACCAGGGAATAGACCGACACCACCAGCACGAAATCCAGCACCCATTCCCTAACCGCTCGGTGCCACGGAACAAAGCAACGGTAGAGAAGGAATGAGATCGCGAGAGGCAGCATCCCGATCTCGTAGGTCGTCAGGCTAGCGCGTAGAGGGCGAGCCCGCAGCCCCGAAGCGCCAGACGGCGGCGGCCTTCCGCGTCAAAGCTGCAAGGTGTAGACACCGCCCCCAGATCAAGAAGACACAGCGTGTACGAGCCGTCTCCGAGAATCGCCCATAGCCGGAGGGAGTCCGACGCCGGGAAGATCAACGTCAGGCCCGCAATGATCCCGCTCGCGAGCGCTGGAACCCCAGCTGCGGAACAGGACGTAAAGAGTAATCGAAAAAAGGATCGCCCAGCTGAGCGCCAGCGCGAGATGCTCCCTGGTGAAATCCGAGACGGCCTCGACGACGGCGTAATAGAGACCAAGCGCTGGACGCCCCGAGAAGGCGCTGATGAAGCTCCCGGAATGCGATAGCTGGCCGCCATGGCTCATGACCAGCCACTCTGAAGCGACCAATCGTCGGTCACGAATCCGGCGTGTCGGATGTAGCTCGCATAGGCCGCCACACCCAGCGCGACAAGCACCGGTATCAGCACCCCGAGCTCGACCGGGCGGAGCGGCCTGTCGGCCACCAGGCCATCGAGCGCCGCTGACCGATGCGCCGACCATTAATCGCCCCGCGCGCGGGGCGATCACGAGGCCCCGAGCGCGGGGAGCTCTGTGCCATCGTCCTGAATCAAGATCGAGGGTCTCGCGCCCGCTCAGTCGTCAAGCTCGATATATCCGGGAGCCTCCGGCCAAAAATAGCGTCGTCGGGGCGTTGGGGCACCCGCGGGGCCATGTGTCTCTCCGATGAAGGGACAGCGGGCCAAGCTTCGCCTGAGTACCGATGCGCGTTCGGGGGCTCATCCGGGCGTTCTCCAACAAGCGCGGGTAGCATGGCTGATCGATTTCTGGAATGCCCCGTCGATGACCCCCTCTAGCGCTCCGCGAACCGCGCGACGGAGTCTCCGACTCGCGGACCCAAGCTTTGGTCCTGACGTACTCGCCTCCATCGGAGAGGTGCTGGCCAGCGGCCACCTCACCTCGGGCCGCGCGTCCTCGAGTTTGAGCGCGCGGTCGCGGAGCTGGTCGGGGTCCGCTACGCCGTCGCGGTCTCGTCGGGTACGACCGCGCTTCATCTCGCGCTTGCCGCACTTGACATCGGTCCTGGCGACGAGGTCATCGTTCCCGATTTCACCCACCCGGCCACCGGCCATGTGGTGCTCCACCGGGGCGCGCGGCCTGTGCTCGTCGACGTCGACGCCGCGACCTACAACATCGAGCCGCGGGCGGTTGAGGCGGCCCTGACACCGAAGACGCGGCTGGTCATCGCCGTCGACCTCTTCGGCCTGCCGGCCGATTACCCGGCGCTCGAGCGGCTGCTCGAGCCGTTGGCGGTCCCGGTGCTCTGCGACGCGGCATGCTCGCTTGGCGCCGAGCTCGGCGGTGAGGCGTCCGCGCGTCGCGGGATCGCGGCGACATTGCAGCTTCATCCGCGCAAGATCATCACCACCGGGGAGGGCGGGATGGTCGTCACCGATGAGCACGCGCTGGCACAGCGTCTGACGCTACTTCGCAATCACGGCTTCGACTCGCCTGAATTTGTCGAACCGGGGTTCAACTACCGAATGAGCGACATCCTCGCCGCGCTCGGAACCGCCCAGCTGCCGCAGCTCACCGAGGTCGTGCGTCGGCGCAATGAGCTGGCGCGGCTGCTCAGCGAGCAGCTCGAGCCTCTTGACGGGATCCGGACGCCTGCGACCGTCGCAGGCTTCGGCTCGACCTTCCAGGCCTACGTTGCCGTGCTCGACGAGGACATCGACCGCGATCGCTTCATCGCCGCGCTGTCCGCGCGCGACGTGGAGTCGACCATCGGCACGTACGCGCTCCACGCCCAGCCGAGCTTCCGCTCGGCATGCGACACCAAGCCTGGCGACATCCCAGTTTCGTGGATGCTCGCCAGGCGGGCAGTGGCGCTGCCCCTTCACCCGCGCCTCATGGACGAGGACATCAGCGCGGTAGCGGACGCTGTGCGTGAGGCGCTGGCGGAGTCGGCGTGAGCGGCGCGATCGAGGTTCCGCCCGAACTGCGGGGAGAGCGCATCTTCATCACCGGCGGCGCCGGGTTCATCGGCTCCACGTTGGCCGGATTGCTGTTGCCAGACAACGAAGTCACCGTCTTCGACGACTTCAGCCGCAACGCGCTAGCGACAAGCCCTACCTCGCGGACGAGAACCTGCGCGTCATCGAGGGCAGTGTGCTCGACCCGGCTGCGATCCAAAAAGCAATCCAGAAGTCCACATATGTCGTCCACTGCGCCGGCATCGCAGGCATTGACACCGTGATCAAACGACCGGTGCACACCATGCAGGTCAACATGATCGGCTCGGCCAACGTTCTGGATGCAGCGACGCGCCTTCGACGGGCTGAAGCGCGTTGTCTGCTTCAGCACGAGCGAGGTCTTCGGCCAGCTCGCGTTCCGCTCAGCCGAGACTGCGCCGGCGGTGCTCGGCGCGGTCGGCGAGGGCCGATGGACTTACGCCGTCAGCAAGATCGCCGAGGAGCACCTTGCCTACGCCTACTTTCGCCAGGAGCTCCTGCCGACGGTCACCGTGCGGCCGTTCAACGTCACGGGCCGGGGCAGGTCGGCGAGGGCGCGATCCGCGGCTTCATTCTTAAGGCCATAGCCGGAGAAGACCTCATCATCCACGGCGACGGCACACAGATCAGAGCCTGGTGCTACATCGACGACATGCTCCGCGGCTTGCTGCGAGCGATGGTCATGCCGGCTGCGATAGGCGAGTCGTTCAACATCGGGAACCACCGCGCCGTGACGACGATCTACGGTCTCGCGAACACCGTCATTCGCGTCCTTCGCTGCGCGTCCGGGATTCGCTTTGAGCCGCGAGCGTCCGCCGACATCGAGCTGCGAATCCCGCAAATCGACAAGGCCCGCACAGTGCTCGGCTTCGAGGCAAGCGTCGACCTCGAGGAGGGCATCGAGCGGACCGCCGAGTACTTTCGCAAGGCGAACACGTCGCATGTCCTCCGATAGCGCGGAGGACTTGCTCGAGACGCTCCGGTCGCTCGACGCTGACTTGCGTGGCTCGATGCGCGAGCGTTTCGACCGCGACCTGCCATTCGAGGAACTCCTCTTCGATCGCTGGGAGCGCGCCCGCTCGCTCGGCTTCGGCGAGCGAACGAGCATCTACCACAACGCCTACGTCTTCGGCGATGTTCGCGTCGGCCCCGACACCTGGATCGGCCCGTTCGTCATGCTCGATGGCAGCGGCAGTACCGTGCAGATCGGTCAGTGGTGCTGCATCAGCCCGGGCGTACAGATCTACACACACGACACGGTGCAGCGCTCACTGACTGGGGGGCGCGCGCCCGCCACGACCGCGCCGGTGCGAATCGGCGACCGGAGCTACATCGGAACCCAGAGCGTGATCTTGCCGGGCGTGACAATCGGCGATCAGTGCGTCGTCGGTGCGGGCAGCATCGTCAGCCACGACGTGCCAGTGCGCTCGATAGCCATAGGCGTCCCAGCGCAGGTCAGGGGTCACGTCGAGCTCGACGCCCATGGGGAGCGGGCCACACTCATGTGGGGACTTTTAAAGAGACGGACCGCCACACCAGGGCCTTTGCACCTAGCAGACGCACCGAAATCGATGGTCTAGCCTGCGCGTGGTGTGGCGTTTGATCCGAACAATGCCCTGACCTTGCCGGTACTCGCCTCCCGCACCGGCCGGCTTGCAGCTCAATCTACGGCGCCAGCACGTGGTCCAACACGTGGACGTCTTCTCGCTCAGCGTGTTTCAGAAGATCGGCGACGACGCGTGCAGCTCGAAGCAGCCGGACCCGGTCAGATCCTGAGCTGATGGCTCCCGAGCTGGCCTTCGTCCTGGCCCCGCGCCAGAACCTGTTCTTCGTCGAGCTGGTGGAGGCGCTGCGCGCCGAAGCCGCCACCGCCGGCATCCGCACCTCACTGCACATCGGCAACTTTCCGAAGCCACGGCAGGATCTGATCTACGTGATGGTGCCGCCGCACGAGTACTTCACGCTCATGCACGGCCGCTTCGGCCCGCTGCCCGGAGTGCTGAAGCGGACCATCTTCATCTGCGCCGAGCAGCCGAACACGCCTTTCTTTGACTCCAACGTGGAGCTGGCCCCGCGGGGCGGCAAGGTGTTCGACATCAACCGCGCCGGCGTGCGGGCGTTCGCGCACCATGGGATCGCGGCCGAGCACCTCCAGCTCGGCTGGACGGAGGTGTGGGATCACCTCACCGAGCGGGAACGCGATGTCGACGTCCTGTTTATCGGGGGCCATCAGCGACCGCCGAGAGCGAGCACTGGGCTCCTACGCTCGGACCCTGTCCCGCTATCGGGCCGAGCTGGTCCTCTCGGACAACTCACGTCCCAACTGGGCTGAGTCCGGCAGCTTCCGCGCCGCCGCCAAGTGGGATCTGCTGAACCGGGCCAAGATCCTCGTGAACCTCCACCAGGGTGAGGTCCCTTACTTCGAATGGCTGCGGATCGTGCAGGCGATCAGTAACGGCGCCGTCGTGGTCAGCGAGCGTTCGACTGACTTCGCCCCGCTCGTGCCGGGAGAACACCTCTTGATGGGCGACGCCGGGTCTCTGGACCTGCTCATCGAGATGCTGCTCAAGGACGGGGATCGGCGTTGGCGGATGCAGACCGCCGCGTACACGATGCTCCGTCAACAGGTGACGCTGGCTCCCGGAGTACGCCGCCTGGCCGACGCTGCCACGGAGCTGGCGGAGCTCCATCCGGTCCCGGACCCCGGGCACGTGTTCTTCACCCAACCCCAGCCCGATCCCGAGAAGTTGCCGATCGTCTCGGCGCCGCTGCAGCCGGCATCGCCGTCACTCGGCGATCAAAACGCCGCGTGGATGCGCAGGGCACTCAAGGACCTGCGGTTGGAGATGCTGACGCTGCGGCGCGAGCAGGCACGGACCGAGCTGGAGGCGGCCACGGGAATGCCCCTGCCGTGGTTGCAGCGAGTGGCGCAAACGGCCGCCTACGATGCCGCCGCGCCCCGGATATCCGTTCTCACCGCGCTCTTCAACCACGCGTCCCACGTGCCGAGCGCGCTGTCGTCGGCCATTCGGTCCCGCGAGCGCAACGTTGAGCTGATCATCGTCGACGACGGCTCCTCGGACGGCTCGGGCGCCACGGTCACTGAATGGATGAGCCACCATCAGGACGTGCCGGCACTGTTGCTGCGCCATCCGGTCAACCGCGGGCTAGCCGCCGCTCGCAATAGCGCGCTGAGCCTGGCCCGCGGCGAATTCTGCTTTGTCCTGGACGCCGACAACGAGCTCTATCCGCACTGCCTGGGCCGGCTGATGTCGGCGCTTGCGAACGATCCGGATGCCGCATTTGCATACGGGAGCCTTGAGAAGTTCGCCGGCAATCAGTGCCTCGGGTTGATGAACTCGTGGCCATGGGAGCCCAAACGGCTCCGCGTCGGTAACTACATCGACGCGATGGCGCTGATGCGGACGGGCGTGGTCCGCGAGGAACTCGGCGGTTACCCGACCGACCGCCGTCTCCACGGATGGGAGGACTTCGCGCTGTGGTGCGCGGTGGCCAGCGCCGGGCACCGCGGCGATCAGAGTGCCGGAGATCCTTGCCCGCTACCGAGTGGCACAGCACTCCATGCTGTCGCTGACGAACATCTCGTCAACCGACGCGTTCTCGGTGATCATCGAGGCCAATCCGGTGCTTATGGCCGGGGTCATCGCACCAGAGTAAGCGTCACATCCGCCGTCTGACCGCGACGGAGATCCGGCGCAGACGGACCGCGAGCTTCCAGCTTCTGGATGCGGCGATTGCACGCAGGGAGCGGAGTTCAACCGACTGCGCCGCCTCCCGCTCCTGCACCGCGGCCAGTTCCCGCCGCGCGTCGTCCAGCTGGGCAAGCTCCTGCTCAGTCTCGGCCAGCCGAACGAGAGCCGCACGCCGATTATTCTCCTGGTCCTCAAGCTCCTGGATGTACTGCGCCTGCGCGTCGAACGTGGCGCTGCTGATTGTCGATGTGCTCAAGCCACCGCCTGGCCTCGGCAAACTTCCCAAGCGAGACCACCGGGCCGGGATCCGGCGGAAGGTCTATGCCGGCCATCGCCAGCAGGTAGACCTCGTCCTCAGAGTCTGGCTCGGCATCAGCCCTCCGAAAGGTCTGGGCGCCTTCGAACTGCGGCGCTCCCGACCAGCTGATCACGCTTGCGAGCATCACGTGCTGGGAAATGATCCGAGCCGATCCGAATCGAGCATCGAGGGCGGCCTGGAGCTCGGACCGGATGTACTCATGCCGGTGGTGAGGATTGCCCGGGACGTAGCGTTCCCGGTTGGGCGAGGAGATGAACAGCAAGCCCTCGGGTCGCAGCACCCGGGCAAGCTCGTCGAGCACCTGGTCCGGGTTGTCGACGTGCTCGATCACCTCAAAGCAGACGACGACATCGAACGAATGTCGCCGTAGGGCAGCGCAGCTGACGTCCCCGACCTCGCAGGTCACGCCGGCGGAGACGCCGGACCTGGCCAGCTCGACCGCAGCCTCAGACACGTCGATCGCGACCACTTCGGACGCGCCGGCGCCGCAAAGCAGTTCGGCGCCGTAACCGACGCCACAGCCTGCGTCGAGTACGCGGCGACCCGAACAGAACCCGGCAGCCCACCGGTACCGCGCGAAGTGCTCGGCTCCGACGAGCTGTCCGCGCATCTCATCCGGCACGAAGCGCTCCGGGATTCCATCCGCGCTCGCGCCGGAGGATCCGGTGGCGATCTGGTCGCTCATCGAGATCCGCAGGCTACCTCACGCGTCGGGGGCTACGCCGATTCGCCGTTAGCCTCATTGCGCGATGAGCCAACACTCCAAGGCACGCGCCTTCCCAGAATCCAAACCCGCCGCGACCCGGGCCAGACCAGCGTTGCTCGTGGGCGAGCGAATACCGCTCTCGGCGCTGCGCGCACGCGCTGATGAAGGTTCGGCGCGAGCGCGCTGGACGGTCGATCCCGACGGGGTGCGCGGCCGAGTGCTCGTCGTCGGAAACGGCGACGTCGTCTCATTCCCGTTGACGCTGGCGGCCGACGTCGTGTTTTCCGCGCGGGCGATGCTGCTGCCCCACGACTGGCGTGACCGCCGGGGGGCCATCCGCGCGTGGGTGGGATCCGCGAGCGGCAGACGGGTGCTGTGGGAGCAGACCCTCGAGGCGTCTGACCTCGGCCGGCCGGCAGGCCGGCCGGTCGACTGCACGCTTCCGCCCGGCACGGTCCAGCTGTCGCTCGGGGCCGAGCTCCGCCACGCTTCGGGGCCATATCCGCTGCACCGCGCCATCTGGGTCGACCCGAGCTCAATGACGCCGCTGCGCCGACGGCGGCCCGGCCCGCCCAGCCGGCGCTCACGGTGGAGCAGGGCCATGTGCCGGTCATCTCGGTACTGTGCCCGTCCACGACCCGCCTCCCCACATGCTCGAGGAGGCGATCGCCTCCGTACGCGAGCAGACGTACCCGCACTGGGAGCTGTGCCTGGTCGATGACGGCTCCACCGACCCCGAGATCGTCGCCGCGCTGCAGCGCTTCGCGCCGACACGACGCCCGCATTCACCTCATCCGCCACGACAGCCCCGGCGGGATCTCCGCCGCCACCAACGCCGCCCTGCAGGCTCGCCACCGGCGAGTACGTCGCGCTGCTCGACCACGACGACACCCTCAGCCTCGACGCGCTAGAGCACGTCGCCGACACCATCGCCGCCCAACCCGACCTCGACATGCTCTACAGCGACGAGGACATCGTCATGGACGGCCGGCGCGTCTGGGGCCATCTCAAGCCGGGATGGTCGCCCGACACCCTCGACCAACGGCTACACGTGCCATCTCGGCGTCTACCGCCGCGACCTGGTGACAGAGCTCGGCGGGTTTCGCACCGAGTACAACGGGTCCCAGGACGTCGACATGATCCTGCGCCTGATCGAGCGCACCGACCGGATCGCCCACGTGCCCCACGTCCTCTACCACTGGCGCGCCCACGCCGACTCGACGGCCGGCGGCGCCCAGGCCAAGCCGTATGCATACGTGGCGGCGCGGAACGCGATCGCCGCGCACCTACAGCGGGTCGGGCGTGCCGGCCGAGGTCGGGTTCGGTCCGCCCGGGCTGTACCGGGTCGTGCATCGGGTCGATCCGGCCACGAGCGTCGATCTGGTGCTGGCCGTCGACAGCGCCGACGGGCTCGCCGACGCCGCCGCTTCCTGGCTGGCCCAGCCCCACCCCACCTGGAGCGTCGTGCTCGCCGCCCCCGCCTCCGCCCTGGACGCCGGCGGCCGCTGCGCTCACCGCCGCCGGGATCCCCGAGAGCCGGATCACCGCCATCACCACCGACGCCGACGCCCATCCTGCCAGCGCCCTGGCCACCGCTGCCAGTGCCGCCACCGCCGAGCACCTCCTGCTCATGCAGGCCCCCGCCATCGGCCTCACCCACGACTGGCTCACCCGCCTGCTCGGCTACAGCGACCAGGCCGGAATCGCCGCCGCCGGACCCGTCCTGCTCGCCCCAGACGGCCGCATCCAACAAGCCGGCATCGCCATCCCCGACGGCATCCCGCTGCATCTGCTCCACGGGCAACGATCCTCGATGGACAAGCTGTTCGGCTATGGGACCTCGGTGTTCAACGTCAGCGCGGTGAGCGGGGTCCTCTGCACGCCGCGCGGCCGTCTACGACCAGCTCGGCGGCCTGCGGCCCGAGCACCGCGACCTGGCCCTCATCGACTACTGCCTGCGGGCCGGCGACCACCACCACCGCACCGTCATCGTCCCCGACGCGCGCCTGCGCACCACTGGACCTGACATCACCACCAACGACCTGCCCGCCGTCTGGCACCTGCGCACCACCTGGGCCGCCACCCACACCCACGATCCCTACTACAACCCCAACTACCGCACCGACCGCGGCGACTTCGTCCCGGGCGGCGGCGTGACCCCGGCGATGGCCGCCTCAGTGCTCCGCAGCGCCGCAGCACGCATCCATCGTCGTCGGTCCGGCCCGCAGGCCCCAGCGGGTGAGCGCCTGGCGCTAGCCTCGCTGCGCTCTGTCCTGGACGAGCGCTCGCAGGACTCGCGATGGGCGCTTCACCCTGACGGCGTGCTCGGCCGTGCCCTTGTGACGGAGACCGGATCGGCGGTCACCTTCCCGGTAGTCCTCGGCGGCGCAGTATCCCTCACCGCCCGCGCCATGCTCCTGCCCCACGATTGGCGCGACCGCGACGGCGCCATCCGGGCCTGGGTCTCGAGCCGCAGCGGCGGCGAGGCCGAGCGCATCGTGTGGGAGGGGAGGCTGGAGGCGTCAGACCATGCTCAGCCGCGAGGCCATCATGTCGAGGTCGCCCTCGCCGCCGGAACGACCGCGCTCACGCTGGGTACCGATGTCCTGCGCACCGGCCCGTCGTTTCCGCTTGGTCGGGCCATCTGGCTCGAGCCAGCCCTCGCCGACCCAGGTGCGCCACGGGCCGCCCGGCGGGGAAATGCCGATCCGTCCGCCGCCGGGATCAAGCCGTTGATCTCGGTGCTCGTCCCGGTCCACGACCCGCCGGTGGAGATGCTCGAGCAGGCCATCGACTCGGTGCGCGAGCAGACGTACTCCGAACTGGGAGCTCTGCCTCACCGACGACGGCTCGCGAGATCCCGCCGTCATCGCGACGCTGGAGCGCTGCGCCGCGTCGGACGTCCGCATCCACCTGGTTCGCCACGATGAGGCCAAGGGCATCTCCACCGCCACCAACGCGGCCCTCGAGCGCGCAACCGGTGAGTTCATCGCGCTGCTCGATCATGACGACACGCTGAGTCACGACGCGCTCGAGCACGTCGCCGAGGCCATCGCCGCCCGACCCGACGTGGACATGGTCTACTCCGACGAGGACGTGGTGGGCGACAGCGGGCTCATAGAACGCCACGTCAAGCCCGGCTGGTCCCCGGAGCACCTGGCGGCTCTGATGTACACCTGCCATCTCGGCGTCTACCGACGCAGCGTGGCGGCGGAGCTCGGCGGGTTCGCCAGCCGCTTTGACGGGTGCCAGGACTACGACTTCGTGCTGCGGCTGATCGAGCGCACCGGCCGGATCGAGCACATCCCCCGCGTCCTGTACCACTGGCGCGCGCACGCCGCGTCGGTCGCCGGTGGCGACCAGGCCAAGCCACTGGCCTATCTCGCGCAACCGGGCGCGATCGGCGAGCACCTGGAGCGCAGCGCGATCGAGGCCGACGTGCAGTTCGGGCAGTCCCCGGGCCTGCACCGGATCGTGCATCAGGTGGACCTGGGCACCAGCGTCGATCTGGTCCTCTCCATCCACAGCGCCGACGGCCTGTGCGAGGCCGCCGCGTCCTGGCAGGCCCAGCCCCACCCCACCTGGCATCTGATCCTCACCGCCCCCCAGGACGTGCTCGGGAACGCCAGGGCCGCCGTGCACGCCGCCGGGCTGAGCCCCGACCGGGTCACGGCGCTGGCCGCTCCCGACGGCGCCCACCCCACGCAAGCGCTGGCGGCCGCCGCCGCCCACGCCACCGCCGAGCATCTCCTGCTCATGCAGGCCCCCGCCATCGGCCTCACCCATGACTGGCTCACCCGCCTGCTCGGCTACAGCAACCAGGCAGGAATCGCCGCCGCCGGACCCGTCCTGCTCGCTCCCGACGGCCGCATCCAACAAGCCGGCATCGCCATCCCCGACGGCATCCCCCTGCACCTGCACCACGGCGCCTCAGCGCGGGCCGCGCCGCCGGCGGTCTACAACCTCAGCGCGGTGAGCGGGATCCTCTGCACCCCGCGAGCGCTCTATGACCAGCTCGGCGGCCTGCACTCCGAGCACCACGACCTCGCCCTCATCGACTACTGCCTCCGCGCCGGCGAGCACCATCACCGCACCGTCATCGTCCCCGACGCCCGCCTACGCACCACCGGAGCCGACACCACCACCAACGACCTCCCCGCCATCTGGCAGCTCCGGACCACCTGGGCCCAAACACACACCCACGACCCCTACTACAACCCCAACTACCGCACCGACCGCGGCGACTTCGTCCTCCAGCGCTACGACTGAGGTCCGCTCCGAGCGTGGCCCAGCGACGCTCCCGCCGGTAGCGGCTCGCCCACCAGCTCGACCAGCGCCGCGCGCAAGACGGACACGGGGAACGCGAACGGCAGCCAGGTGCGCAGGCGATCGTGAGCCGCGACGCGCATGAGCGCCAGCCGCTCCCCCTCACGCAGGAGGGCCTCGGCGACGTAGGGAACCGCGTCCGCCGACGCGACCAGCAGGTGCTCGCCGGGGATCAACGGAGCGATCCCGTGAGAATGCTCAGTGACCACGACGGCTCCAGCATGTACCGCGTCGATCACCTGTCGCCACTCGAGTGCGTTGTCGTCCCCGCCGTGGACGTTGAGCACGATCTTGGCCTGCGACAGCAGCGCAGGGCCGGGCTCTGACGACGCGGTGGCGTGATCGTCGGGCACCGGGTCTGGCTCGTGGAAGCTCACGACGCTGCGGTAACGGGCCAGAACGGTGGTCGCCTGGTCCAGGTGACGCGCGCGGCGGTCGGTCCGGGTCCCAACGAAAGCGAGATCGATCGGGCGCTCGGCGTCGGGGTCGAAGCGGTCGAGCGAGGCAGAATACCCGGGGCGCAGCAGCCGGCAGGCGATCTCGAGTCGCTCCAGCGCCAATCGCGTCCGGGGATCGAAGGCGAAGACGTCGCCCGCCCGTGCGAGCAGTGCTCGATGCGCCGCCTCAGCCGGGGCGGGCGCAGGCTCATCGACCAGAAAGATCGTGCGCCGCAGCACCGCGTCGTCGGGCAGCGCGGCCTCGCCTTCGCTCGCGACGTAGGCCCACGGATCCAGCAGAACGTAGACGCGCTCCGGGCGCGGCTCGGGAAAGCGACCGATGTCGAGCCGGGACGGCACCGCCTGGAGCTCGAGCTCGTAGCGGACCGTCTCCACGAGATTCCGCAGCGACGGATCGTGATCGGTGGAGAGGACGAATGCGGCCTCGGGCATCGGTCGATCGTATCCACGCCCTTCGGCGCTGGAAGCTAGCCTCTGCGCCGTGGACACCGACCTGTCTGGGGCCATGCATGACAAGGACCAGCGCATCGCCGAGCTTGAGGCGCTCGCCCAGGAGCACGACCGTGTCGTCGCGCTGCTCACCGAGGCAGAACAGCGGCTGGCCCAGATCCCCGAGCTGGAGCTGAGGATCGCTGACCTCGAACATGACCTAGCCGAGGCGCGGGCCGAGACGGCCGCCGCACGCCAGGAGGCCAAGGAGCTCGATCAGATGCTCATGTACGGACGACGCATGCTCCGCTACGTCCGGCCGATGATCAAGCCGCTGCGCGACGCGCGGCGGCGCCTGCGCAGCTAGGCCAGCGGTTCAGGGTGTCGCGCTCCCCGCTCGACGGCAGGCGGCCGGGTCGGCTGGCCAACCTGCCCCGGCGCGTCTATCTCACCTATCGCTACCACGGCGCATCGGGGCTCGTACGCCACGCCCTGGTGTTCCCGCTGCGGCTGTTGGGGGTGGATCGCGCACTGGGCCTGGGAACCGGGCCTCGGGACGCAAGCAAGGCCGCCCGGCGCTGGTATCGCGAGCACGGCCGGCCGGTGACCGTCGTGATCCCCAGCTACCGCGACGCCGAGCTGGTCGCCAGCTGGTGCGCTGCGATCCGGCGCACGACGCCCAGCGCGAGCGCGTGCACGGATCATCGTCGCCGACGACGCCAGCGGCCCCGAGCACCTGGCGGAGCTGCGCGCGATCGACGGGCATCGAGATCGTCGCGGGCGACGGGCAACGTCGGCTTCGCCGCCAACGTCAACCGCGGCCTGCGCGCCGCCGACCCCGAGCACGACGTCGTGCTGCTCAACTCCGACATGATCGCCGCTGCGCGGCTGGCTGGCGTGCCTGCAGCACGCGGCCAGCGCGCGAGACGGCGTCGGCATCGTCGGCGCGCAAGCTGCTGTACCCGCGACGGCCGGATCCAGTACGCCGGCACGATCCGCAACCTCGGCGCGCCGGAGTGGTTCGACCACCGCTACCGCTTCAAGCCGGCCGACTGGGGACCCGCCGACGTGGCCGGGCCGATGCTCGCGGCGACCGGCGCCTGCATGTACGTCACGCCGCGACGCGATCGACGCGATCGGCGCTGTTCGACGAGGCGCTACCCGATGGCGCTACGAGGACGTCGACTACTGCCTGCGCGCCTGGCAGGCCGGGCTGCGAGGTCGTCTACTACCCGCTCGCGCGGCTCTGCCACCTCGAGTCGGTCACGCGCGGCACCGAGTCAGGGCGAGCGCGAGCTGGCGTCCCAGCGCGTGTTCTGGGAGCGCTGGGGCGACTTCTTCGACCGGCGCGCCGTGCGCACCGACGACGGCGGGCTGCGGGTCGTCTACGTGACCGAGGGCACCGGCGTCGGCGGCGGCCACCGCGACATCTTCGAGCACCTCAACGGCCTGCTCGAGCGCGGCCACGACGTCGAGCTGTGGACGCTCGGCGGAGCCGCCCGACTGGTTTGACCTGCGCGCGCCGGTGCGCACGTTCGCTCGACTACGACGAGCTGCGCCGAGGCGCTGGAGCCGCTCGACGCGATCAAGGTCGCGACCTGGTGGAACACCGGCGACGCCCGTGTGGCGCGCCAGCGTGGTGCACGGCATCCCCGTCTACTTCGTCCAGGACATCGAGACCAGCTACTACCCCGACGACGAGTCGGTGCGCCACGCGCGTGCTCGCCACCTACCGGCCCGAGTTCCGCTACATGACGATCTCCGGCTGGAACCGCGAGCGCCTGCGCGAGCTCGGCCTGCGACGCCGAGCTGATCCCGCCCGGGATCGACCTGGACGACTTCCGCCCGCTCGAGACGGTCGCCGCGCCGCGACGACATGCTGCTGGCGCTCGGCCGCTCCAACCCGCTGAAGAACCTGCCGCTGACGATCGACGCCTGGCGCGCGCTGCCCGAGCCGCGGCCGGAGCTGTGCATGTTCGGCATCGAGCCCGAGCTGGCCACCGACGCACGGCATGCGCTACGTCGAGCGCCCGCGCGACGAGGAGCGTCAACGAGCTGTTCAACGAGGCGGCGGTCTTCGTCCAGACCTCGACGCACGAGGGCTTCTGCCTGCCGCCGCTGGAGGCGATGGCGACCGGCGGCGCGGTCGTGTGCACCGACGCCCACGGCAACCGCGACTTCTGCGTCGACGGCGAGAACTGCCTGATGCCCGAGCCCACGCGCGAGTCGGTGGCGGTCGCGGCCGCGCTGCTGGCAGGCGACCTGCTGCGCGAGCGGCGGGCCTGCGCCGGCATCAGGCCGCGGCGATCGACGCGCGGCAGCGCATCGACTGCGCTGGAGCGAGCCTCAACGACTCGCGCGTCACCCGCAGGTCGACCTGTCGGACGTCGCCGCGCCGGGAGCGCTCGTCCTCGATGCCGCGGACGCGAACGCGGGCCGCGGGTACGCCGACCGCTAGAGATCCTCGGCGATGTGCGGCGCGGCGCGATTGAACACCCAGAAGCCGAGCGCGAACAGGTCGCGGCCACGATCGCGAGCGGCGCGAGCAGGTAGACGGGCCGCCGACGCGTGCCGGCGCTGAGCGTGGCGTTGGTGATCATCGCGTGGCGGAACTGCTGGAAGACGACCGCGAGCGGGTTGAGCATGTAGATGTGCGCGAGCGTCGGGGCTGAGGTCGCTGCTGCGACCGCTCGATCGGGATGATCACCGGGCGAGGCGTAGAAGAGGATCTGGTTGAGCACCTCCCAGATCGGCTGGATGTCGCGGAAGTTGACGAACAGCGCCGACAGCAGCATCGCGATGCCCGGTGGCAGAAGACGACCAGCATCGCGAGGATCAGCGGCAGCTCGAGCCAGCGTGAGCATCGGCCGCACGCCCTGCGATCAGCGCGAAGATCAGCACGACGACCAGGTTCAGCGAGAGGTTGAACAGCGCCAGCAGTACGACCGACAGCGGGATCACCAGCCGCGGGAACTGGATCTTGCGCACGAGCGTCTCGCTGTCGACGACGCTGCGCACCGCCCCGTCGTCGCCTCGCCGAAGAAGGTGAACAGCACGATCGAGCCCAGCAGCTGGGCGCCGTAGAAGCTCGCCGCCGGGTCCGGTCGCCGATGCCGACCTTGCGCGACTGGTGAAGAAGATGTAGAGCACGCCGAACAGCAGCAGCGGCCGCATCAGCTGCCACACGTAGCCCAGCGCCGAGCCGAAGAAGCGCAGCTTCCACTCGGTGACGGCGATGTTGTAGGTCAGATGCCAGAAGCGGCGCCAATCGTCGGTCAGCGCCCGCGGCCCGCTGGATCGGCCGCCCCAGCGCCTCGTAGGGAACCCGGCGACGCTCGGCGGCCGGGTCCGGCGTCGGGCGCGCTCGACGGTCACTCGGTGCGCCTCTCGGGCTGCGACGCTCGGCGACCCGCGGCGATGCCGGCCTGCACCGGCAGGTCGACCAGGCCGCCCGGGCGCCGCGGCGCCGGTCACGACGAACGAGAACTCGCCCTCGAAGCGATCGATCAGGTCCAGCCCGGAGCCGCGGTGCGCGAACTTGAACATCGGGCTAGTAGCGGCCCGGGCGCCAGCACGTTGTCGAAGCGCGAACGAGAACACCAGCCTCCTCGCCGGCGCGGAAGTCGCCGGTGCGCTCGTTCTCGACCGCCGTCGTGGCGACGAGGATCGCCTTGTGCTCGCTCGTTGAGGACGTACACGCTGGCCGACGGGTCGTCGACGTCCACCATGAACGCGACCCGGGCCTTGAGGGTGATCCGGTCGTGCTGGGGCACCGTCGAGCGCCGCTCGCCGTCGCTCGTCCTCCACCCAGACCTCGAGCACGCGCGCCTCGCCGTCGCCGCCTCGCGCTCGCCGGCGGCGGCGGCGGCCTCGGGCGTCGCGGCCGAAGTTGAGCTCCAGGTAGCGGTCGGCGACCTCGTCGGGGTCGCCGAGGTACACCGATGTCGCCGCGCTCGAGCAGCATCGCGCGGTGGCAGAAGCGCTGCAGGCGCCCATGTCGTGGGTGACGAAGACGATCGTCTTGCCCTCGTCGCGCATGTCGTTGAACACGTCGAAGCACTTCTGCTGGAAGGCGGCGTCGCCGACCGCCAGCACCTCGTCGATCAGCAGGATGTCGGCGTCGACCTGGATCGCGACCGAGAAGGCCAGCCGCACGTGCATGCCCGAGGAGTAGTTCTTGAGCTTGAGGTCCTTGAACTCCTGCAGCTCGGCGAACTCGATCACGCTGTCGTAGCGCTCGCGCGCCTCCCGCGGGGAGAGGCCCGAGCATGATCCCGTTCATGACGACGTTGTCGCGCGCCGCCAGGTCCGGGTTGAAGCCGACGCCGAGCTCGATGAACGTCGACAGGCGGCCGCGGAACCAGATGTCGCCCTCGGCCGGTAGATCCCGGCCAGGCACTTCAGCAGCGTGCTCTTGCCGCTGCCGTTGCGCCCGACGATGCCGAAGAACTCGCCCGGCTGCGACAGCGAACGAGATGTCGTCGAGCGCCTTGAAGCTGTCTGTGGCGGATCCGCCGCGCGAGGATGCAGGGCGCGCTCCTTGAGCGTGTGGACGCGCTCCTCGGGGACGCGTGAACGACTTGCTGACGCGACCGCGCGACCACCACGGGCAGCCGCTCGCCGCCGACGGCTGGAGTTGGCATGGGCGAGAGGGTAGCCCAGAGCCGCCCCGACGACCGGCCGCGTCGCTTTGCAGTTCGTTAGGCACCTCGGCGTTCAAACGGCGACGCTCGAGCGAAAGTTGCGCTGTCAGCGGGCCCGGCAGACGCTCGGCGTGCGCGCCGAGCACTGCGCCCGTAGCGCGGGCCACGTGGTGCAGCGCCGATCGGCCGAGCAGGCCCGGCCCGCTCGGCGGCCTGGGCGCGGGCCCACCGTAGGTCGGCGCCGACATTGCCCCACAGGTTGCGCGCGGCGTCACGACGCGGCCGCGCGGGGGCGAGACGCCGTACACCTCGCGGACCGCGCGCGACTCGTCGAAGCTCCGGCGCAGCCACCCCCACGGAGTACTCGTGCGAGTGGACCACGGCGGCGTCGGGGACGTAGACCTTGGCGTAACCGGCGCGGAGCATGTCCTGGGCGAGCAGGTGATCCTCGGCGTACGCGATGTCGCGAAACGCGACCCGCTGCCACGCCGAGCGGGCACACACAGCCGTTGGCGTCGGTGAAGAAGCCGCGGTGGCCCAGGAAGCGGGCGCCCGGCGCGCCGCGTTCGGACCGGGATCCAGCCGGTCGATCGCGTGCCGCCGTCGGGCGCGAAGGACGGCGAACCACTCGGAGCTCCCGCGACACGCTGACGCTGCCCGGTCGCGGGAGGTAGGGCCCGAAGGCGAGCCCCACGTCGGGCGCCGGGGCGAACGCGTCGAGCAGCCGGTCCAGCCAGAGTTCGTCGGCCGGCACCGCGTCCTGGGTGAGGAAGGCCACGTGGTCACCAGCGGAGCGCTTCATCAGCAGGTTGCGGTCGCCCCGTGGGAGAACTCGGTCACGGGGGATCTCGATGACCCGCGCGCCATGACGGCGGGCGAGCGTGACCGTTCCATCCGAGGAGCCCGAGTCGCAGACCAGCAGCTCAAGCTCTCTCGCCAGGCGCTGGGCGCAGACGGCCGCCAGCGTCTCGGCGAACGCGGGACCGGCGTTGAGGGTCGGGAGCGCCACGGTGACGGACGGATGCACGAGGTCATCATGCCGCGAGACCGGTGTCACTGTGCCCAGGTAGTCCAGTGCTTGGCAGGAACTCACTACCCTGGCGAGCCATGCAGCGCTCCGTTCAGGTTGCGCCGGGGCGCACAGTCCTCCGGCGGCTGGCACCGCCTCGGGGGCTTCTCCTGCTGCTCGGCATCGTCGCGGTCATCGGAGTGTCGTGGGCATTGATCGTCCCTCCGTGGCAATCCCCCGACGAGGTCGCGCATTACGCCTACGCCCAGAGCCTGGCGGAGGACTTCGCCCTGCCGGGGCAACCGGGCCGGCCCGGAATCTCCGGCGACCAGTCCCTGGCTGACAGCGCCGTCGGGGCCAGCCGCGGAGCGTTCTATCCGGCAACCTCGCCGCCCGACTGGAGCCGGGCCGATTACGACGCCTACCTCGCCACGGTGCACGGATCCGATCCGCCTGCCAAAAGCGACGGCTCCGGGCCCAATCCTGCGAGCCAGAACCCACCGCTTTACTACCTGTACGCCGCCATCGGCTATCTATTGGACAAGGGCGGCACCGCGTTCGGGCGTCTTTACGCCATGCGGCTCGTCGGCGTGGGGCTGCTCCTGACGACGACCCTGGCGGCGTGGCTGCTAGTTGGTGAGACGCTGGGACGCCGCCGCTTACCGCAGCTCGCCGGTGCGGCGGTCGCGGTACTGCTGCCGATGGTGACCTTCATGTCGAGCTCGGTCAACCCCGACGGGCTTCTGATCGCGCTGTGGACGTCGTCCTGTGGTCGGGGCCCGGATCATCAACCGGCGTGCGCAGGGCGCGGATGTCATTGCGGTGTGCGCGCTCACTGCGGCGGCGATCCTGACCAAGGCGACCTCGTCGCACTCGTCCCGGCCATCGGACTCGCGATCGCGATCGGTTGGTGGCGCCGGCCCGCCGCGGAGCGCAGAGCGGCGGTTGGCCCGATCGCCATCGGCGCCCTAGCGCTCGGGGCGCCCGTACTCGCGTGGCTGGCGCTCGCCCGGAGCCTCGGCGGCACGGCCATCACGACCGTGGGCGCCTCCTCGGCGCACGCCTTCAACGTTCGTCAGTTCCTCAGCTACGTCTGGCAGTTCTACCTCCCTCGCCTGTCGTTCATGGTGCCGTTCAGAACGACCCCTCAGCTCCCGGTGTACGACATCTGGACGCGGCAGGGACTCGGTAACTTCGGATGGCTCGACGTGTTCGAGCCCAACTGGGTCTACCGGGCGGGCGCCGTCATCGCCGGGGCCATCGCGGTCGCCGCCGCCGTCATCCTCGGCCGTCGCGGGCTGGTCCGGCGGCTGCCGCTGCTGAGCTTCTTCGCCCTCGCGCTCATCTCGCTGCTCGCCCTCCTGCACATCAGCGAGTACCGCGTGATCCTCGCGGGTGGCGGCCAGTTCAACCAGGGCCGGTACCTGCTGCCTGTGGTGGGACTCCTGGTCTCTCGTTGTGGCGACCGTGGTGCGCGCCGTGCCCGGGCGTGTCCGCTCCACCGCCTGTGGTCTCACGCTGACGGCGCTCCTGGTCCTACAGGTCATTTCCCTGACCACCATCGTTCAGGGGTACTACCTGTGAGCGCACGGCGGACAGGCGTGGCGGCGACGATCGCCGTGGCGGTGATCGCGATCGTCGCGTTGCTGGTCTCGGCGTCGCGCTCGGTCACGGCGAGAACGTTCGCGCTTGGGGTGCAGAGCAGCGGCCAGGTCGCCGTCCTGCACCCCGGCGCCCGGACGTGCGAGGGGCCGGTATCCGGCTCCGACGGCTCGAACAGCATTGGGATCTGGGGCGGCGCCATAGGGGGACCGGCAACGATGACGATCACGGCTCTGGATCAGAGCAGTGGGAAGACGCTCGCCTCCGGAACATTGCGTGCCATCGCTGCGGAGGGCCGCTGGGCGGCACGGCTCGACGACGTGATCGCGGCCAACCGACCCGTCCGGATCTGTCTACGCGAGGACACCGGCACCTTCACGCTCTCCGGCGCGGCGGCGGTTCGCCCGAACGTCGTGATGTCCGGCCGGCCCGCTGGCCTCGAGTACTCGCTCGTTATGTTGAGCGAATCCCGGCACTCCTTGTTGGCGTGGCTCCCTACGGCATTTTCACGCGCGTCGTTGTGGCGGCCCAGCTGGGTGGGATCGTGGACCTTCTGGGTGCTGGCCGCCGGGCTGCTGGCGACGTTCGGGCTCGGGCTGCTCGCGGTGGCCAGTGCCGCTGAGGACGACGACGCTGATCCGCCAGAACCGGGTGGGCCCGCGCCGGACGCTCCGGGCCCCGATGTGCCGTCCTTGGATGACGACCGGTCAGAGGCCGGCCAGGATCGTCCGCAGCCCGTCGCGCAGCTGCGACCTGCGCCTCCCAGCCCAGCTCGCGTGCGGGCGCGGGTCACGTCCAGGCAGCTGCGGCGCACCTCGCCGGGGCGCTCGGGGGCGAAATCGGGCTCGGCGAGCGGACGCTGCCGGCGCGACCTCGTTGAGCGCCGCGATGCAGGTCGAGCACCGAGGTCTCCTGCCCGTGGCCGATGTTGACCGGCCCGGTGATGGTCGGACTCGGCGGCCAGCAGGTTGGCGCGCACCACGTCGGAGACGTCGACCCAGTCGCGCGTCTGGCCGCCGTCGCCGAACACCGTCGGCGCGCGTGCCGTCGATCAGGTGGCCGCAGAAGATCGCCACCACGCCGGCCTCGCCGTGCACGTCCTGGCGCGGCCCGTAGACGTTGCCGTAGCGCAGCGAGACCGTCGAGAGCCCGTGCAGGCGGGTGTAGAGCGCGCAGTAGCCCTCGGCGCCGAGCTTGCTCTGGCCGTAGGGGGCCAGCGGGCGGATCGGGCTGTCCTCGGGCGTCGGGAGCACGTCGGCGTCGCCGTACAGCCCGCCGCCGGTGGAGGTGTTGACCACGCGCCGCACCCCGGCCGCGCGCGCGGCCTCGAGCACGTTGATCGTCCCCAGCACGTTGGTCTGGGCGTCGTCGGCGCGGGCCGCTCCACCGAGTGGCGAACGTCGATCTGGGCGGCCAGGTGGAACACGGTCTGCGGGCGCGCCGCGGCGAAGATCGTCGGCGACCGCCGCCGGCGTCGCGGACGTCGACGATCTCGAGCGTCGCGCCGCTGTGCAGAGCGCCGGTCGAGGTTCTCGCGCTTGCCGGTGACGAGGTTGTCGATCACGGTCACCCGATCGCCGCGCGCCACCAGCGCGTCGACGAGGTTCGATCCGATGAAGCCGGCGCCGCCGGTGACCAGGCAGTCCATGGGCCGTGCGAGATTACGCAGTCCGCGGGCATGCGACGGCACGTCGCGGTGCGGTACTGTCGGCGCATGCACGGGGCCGTCAGTCGCGACATTCGTGTCGTCTGCAACTTCTCTGACGTCCGTCCAGCTAATGCGGAGGAACCCCGTAACTTGCGGGCATCATCCTCGTTCCTACGCCTAACCTCTGAGAAATCCAGTCTCGTATGCGAGGAGATCCTGACGACCCCATGCGCCCCCAGGGTTCGATCGAGCCAGAGCTCGACGCCGCCCGTGACGCCGCCCGACACGGTCGGACGTGCTCGGCGTGCCGCTCGGCCTGACCGACTACGAGCGGCGCGCTGGACTGGATCGACGACATGGTGCGGGCGCGCCAGCAGGGCTACGTCTGCGTCTGCAACGTCCACGCGGTGATGGCGTCGGCCGAGGACCCGGAGCTGCGCTCGGCGCTGCTGGGCTCATCGCTCAACGTCCCCGACGGCCAGCCGCTGGTGTGGGCGCTCAACGCTGCTCGGGCCACTCGCTCGAGCGACCGCGTCTACGGCCCCGAGCTGATGGCCCGCGCCTGCGCCCGCGCGGCGCGACTCGGGCCAGCGGATGTACCTCTACGGCGGCCGCAACCAGGGCGCGCTGGTCCAGCTCGCGCTCAACCTGCGCCAGCGCTATCCCGGCGTGCGGATCGTCGGCGGCTACTCGCCGCCGCACCGCCCGCTGACCGAGCGAGGAGCGCGCCGCCGTGATCAAGGAGATCAACGGCTCGCGCGCCGACGTCGTGTGGGTGGGGATCGGCGTGCCCAAGCAGGAGAAGTGGATGGCGGAGATGCGCGACGAGCTCGAGGCGCCGGTGCTCATCGGCGTCGGCGCCGCGTTTGACTTCCACGCCGGGCTCGTGCCCCAGGCGCCCCAGCTGGCTCCAGGAGTCCGGCCTGGAGTGGGCCTACCGGCTGGCCCATGAGCCGCGGCGGCTGTGGCGGCGCTACACGCGCTACAACCCGCGCTTCGTCGGCGCCTTCGCGCGCCAGCTGCGCGACCACCGGCGCGCGGCGCCGCCGCGCTCCGGCTGACCGCGTCCGGCGTCCGGCTGCCGCGGCGCCGGGCGCCGGGCAGCAATCTCCGGTCGTGCCAGCCACCGCCGACAGCCACGATCGTGATCCCGACCCGGCGACGCGCCCGACTACCTCGAGGTCACGCTCGCCTCGCGTCGCGCCCCAGGCGCGGCGCGCCGGCGCCGAGGTGCTCGTCGTCAGCGACGGCGGCGACGCCGCCACCGCCGCGGTGGCCCGGCGCCACGGCGCGCGCGTGGTGCGCCGCGCCCGCGCCCGGCGGGCTCAACGCCGCCCGCAACGCCGGCATCGACGCCGCCCGCGCGCGATCTGATCGTGCTGATCGACGACGACATCTCGGCGCCCGCGGGATGGCTCGACGGCGCTGCTCGCCGGCGTCGGCGCCGCTCCCGACGTCGACGTCTTCGGCGGGCCCGATCCGCGCCCGGCTGGAGGGCGGCGGGCCGCGCTCCTGCGGCCGCGAGGCCGCGCCGATCACCACGCTCGACCTCGGGCCCGCCGACCGCGACGTGGCGCTCGTCTGGGGCGCCAACATGGCGATCCGGCGCCGCGCGCTGGACCGGGTCGGGCGCGTTTGACGAGGCGATGCGCGGGCCGCGGCGACGAGGAGGACTGGGAGCGACGCTACACCGCCGGCCGGCGGCCGGATCCGCTACCTCGCCGCGCGCCGGGCTCGACCACCGCCGCACGCGCCGCGGACGCGACGCTGGCGTCGCTGTCGCGGGCGGCCTACGCGCCAGGGCCGCGGCGTCGCGGCGCTACGACGTGCGCAAGGGCGCGGCGCCGTCGCTGGCGCGCCGAGCTGCGCACGCTGGCCGGCTGTCAGTGGCACATCGTCCGGCGCCGCTGCGCGAGCGGGATCGTGATGGCCGCCCACGCCGCCGGACGGCTGCGCGAGACCGCTCGCGCGGCGCCGGCCTGAGCCGCCCGCGTCCGGACCTCGACGACTTCCTGTCGGGCACCAGCGGCCAGGTCCACGGCATCCGCGCGACGACGCGGGCGGTCGTCGCCGACGCCGTCTGCGACGCCGTCCGCGCTGGCGCCGCCTGCAGCCGCTGGCGGCTGCGCCGCGCCGCGGCGCCCTCGCCGCGCCGCCGCGTGCTGGCGCTGGCGGTCGAGCGCGACGACGTGCCGAACCTGCTGGCGGCCGCGCGCGCCGAGCTGCCGCGCTCCCACCACGAGGTCGACGTTCGTCACCGGCGCCGTCGGCGATCGCGGCAAGTTCGAGAACCTCAACGCGCTGCTGGCAGCGCCACCCCGCCGCGGGCTACGACTGGCTGCTGGTCGCTCGACGACGACGTCGCGCTGCCCCGCGGGCTTCCTCGACGCGTTCGTGTTCCTCGCCGAGCGCTTCGACCTGCGCGCTCGCCCAGCCGGCGCACCGGCTGGCGCTCCCACGCCGCCTGGGCGGTGACCCGCCGGCGGCCCGGCAGCGTCGTGCGCGAGACGCGGTTCGTCGAGATCGGCCCGGTCTGCGCCCTGCGCGCCGACACGTTCGACGCAGCTGCTGCCGTTCCCGGCCGCTGCGCGCGGCTGGGGCCTGGACGCGCACTGGTCGGCGATCGCGCAGCGCACGCGGCTGGCGCGATCGGCGTGGTCGACGCCACTGCCGATCCGCCACGGGCTGCGCCGGATCGCCGCCTCCTACGACCGCGAGGCGGCGGTCGCCGAGGCCCGCGCGTTCCTCGCCGAGCGTCCGTACATGACCGCGGCGCGAGGCGCAGCGCACGCTCGCCACCCACCGGCGCTGGCGATGAGGGTCGTGATCGTCGCCGAGTACTACCCGCGGGCGGCGGACCCGACCCTGGGCGTGTGGGCGCACCGCCAGGCGGTGGCGGCGCGCGACGCCGGCGCCGAGGTGCGCGTGCTCGTGCTGCACCGGCCGCTGCCGCCGCTGGCCGACGCTGCGCGCGCTGCGACCTGCGGGCGCTCGCGCGACGCGATGCGCCAGCCCGGCCGCGACCGTGCTCGACGGCATCCGGGTCGACTACGTGCGCTACCTGTCGCCGCCGCGGCCGTGGAGCTACGCGTCGTGGGGGGCGTGGGCGGCGCCCGTCGCTGCGCCGCGCGCTGCGCGCGCCTGCGCGCCGAGTTCGCCTTCGACCTGGTCCACGCGCACTACGCCGTCCCCGCCGGCGACGCGGTGCGGCGCGCCGCGCCGCGGGTCGCCGCTCGTCGTCTCGGTCCACGGCGGCGACGTCCACGGCGCGCCACGCCGGCGCGTCCGCGGTGCGCCGCACGCTCGCCACGCCCGGCTGGTGCTGGCCAACAGCGCCGGCACCGCGCGCGCGCTGCGTGGAGCGCGGCGCTGCGCGCGACCCGCGTCGTGCACCTCGGCACCGACCTGCCGCCCGATCCGGCGCCGGCGCCCGCCGAGCGCCGACGCTCGTCACGGTCGGGCAACCTGATCGCCCGCAAGCGCCACGCCGACGTGATCGAGGCGCTGGCGCGCGCTGCGCGACCGCCGGCCGCGGCTGCGCTACGTCGATCGTCGGCGACGGCCCCGAGCGCGAGCGCGCTGCGCGCGCTGGCCGCCGCGCTGCGGCGTCGCTGACCGGGTCGAGTTGCGCGGGCGCCTGCCCCACGCCGACGCGGTGGCGGTGGCGCGCGTCGGCGTCGCTGTTCGTGCTGCCCAGCGTCGCCGAGGCGTTCGGCGTCGCCTACGTCGAGGCGATGGCGGCCGGCGTGCCGGCGATCGGCGCGCGCGGCGAGGACGGGCCCGAGGAGATCGCCGCGGCCGGCGGCGGGATCGAGCTGGTCGCGCCCCGGCGATCCGCGGGCGCTCGCGGACGCGGATCGACGCGCTGCTGGGCGACGAGCGGCGGCTCGGCGGCGCTGCGCCAGGCGGCGCGCGACGACGGTCGCCCGGGAGTTCACCTGGGAGCGCTGCGGCGCGGAGACCGTCGCCGCCTACGAGGAGGCGCTCCGTGCCTGACGCCGTCGCCGCCGCGTCGGCGCCCTACGAGGCCGACAACCTCCTGGACCGCCACAGCCGCCCCGCCACCCTGGAGCTCAACTACCGCCACATGATGGAGCGCGAGCGCGCACTGCTGGACCGCCACCTCGGGCTGCCCGGCGGCGATGTGCTGTCGGTGGGCTGCGGCTGGCATCCCGGCCGCCACCTGTTCCGAGCGCCGGCGTTTCGTCTCGTGGGCGCCGACGCCGACCCGGCCAAGGTCGCCGGCGTGCTCGAGACCGGCCGCGCCGACGACGGCATCGTCGGCTACGCCGGCCGGCTGGGCCTCGAGCCGCAGCTCGTTCGACGTCGTCCTGTACCGGCTGGTGCTGCACCACCTCGCCTTCCAGGGGCCCCTGGGGCCGTGCTTCGCGGAGGCGGCGCAGCTGCTTGCGTCCCGGCGGCGCGCTGGTCGCCGTCGAGCCCGGGCTGTGGCATCCGGTGGGCGCGGCACTGGCGCTGGCCAACCGGACCGGCCTGGCCACGCGGCTGCACGGGACGCCCGACGACATCCCGCTCTCGCCGCGCCGCCTGGTCGCCGAGGCGCGGGCGCGTGGGCCTCGACCCCCGGCTGCACGCCGTCACCTACACGTGGCGGCGGCTGCCCCCGCCGGTGCAGCGCGCGCTGTGGCCGCTGGACGAGCTCGGCTCCCGCTCCCGGGCGGCGAGATTCGGCCACACGCTGATGCTGATCGCGCGAGCGCCGGGTTAGGCGGCGTTGTCATGGCGCCAGAGCGCAGACCGCGATTGCTAGCCTCCGCCCCCGTGTCGACCCTTGTGCCGGCGCCGCCGGGCGCCGGGGAAGGAGCGCCGGCGCCAGCCTCGCGGCCGCACTCTTCCGTCTCGCTCACCCGCAACCTGATCGCCGGTCTGGCGGTGGCCGCCGCGCTGGTGGCGCTGGTGTTCCTCACCAGCAGCAGCATCGATCAGACGGTGACCGCGGCAAACACGTGGTCGCAGATCGTGATCACCTTCCTCGGCGCGGGCGCGTGCGCCGCGGTGGTCCTGATCGGCGGCCGCGGGCGGGCCTGGGGCGCCCCCGCGGTCGCGCTGTTCGCCGCCTTCACCGCGTTCGCGGCGCTGTCGATCCTGTGGTCGGCAGCAGCCCGACTGGTCGTGGTTCGGCGCCAACCAGCTGCTGTCGTATCTGAGCCGCGTTCGCCGGCGCCGTCGCACTGGGCCGGCTGGCGCCGCGACGGTGGCCCGCGCTGGTGGGCGGCATCGCCACCGCGATGACGGCGCTGTGCGCCTACTCGCTGCTGGCCAAGGTGTTCCCGTCCACGCTGGCGCGCCGCCAACGACTACGGGCGCCTGCTGGCGCCGTTCGGCTACTGGAACGCGATCGGCGTGGGCGCCGCGCTCGGGCTCGCGCCGGCGCTGTGGGCGGCGACGCGGCCGGCGGGCTCGACGGTCCTGCGCGCGCTGACGATCCCGGCGATGACGCTGATGATGACCGTCATCGCCCTCTCCTACTCGCGCTCGGCGGCGCTGGTCGGGCGTCGTCGCCGTCGCGGCGTGGGTGGCCTTCGTCCCGCTGCGGCTGCGCTCGGCGCTGATGCTGGCCTGTCCGGGCTGTGCGCGGTGCCGATCGTGGTCGTGGCGCTCAACGACCACAACCTGACCATCGACCACGTGTCCCTCCCGGCGCAGGACGCCGCCGGCCACGCCTTCGGCCCGGTGCTGCTGGGGATCGTCGTGGTCGCGCTGGCGCTCGGCCTCGCGGCGAGCCTGGCCATGACGCGCGTCACCGTCCCGGAGCCCGTCCGCCGGCGCATCGGGACGGCCCTGCTCGCCCTCGTGGTCGCGCTCGTCCCGGTCGCCGGGGTGGCGGCCCTGGCGGCCTCGAGCCGGGGGCTGTTCGGGCAGATCTCCCACGCCTGGCAATCGCTGGTCAGCACCCACAGCGTCGTCTACGACACCCCGGGCCGGATCGCCCAGCTCGGCTCGAGCCGCCCCGCGTACTGGCATCAGGCACTGGACGTCGGCAGCCACGCGCTGCTCAAGGGCGTCGGTGAACTCGGCTACGGGATCGCTCGCCTGCGCTACACCACGAGCACCGCGAAGGCCGACCAGGCGCACAGCTACCTGTTCCAGACCTTCGCGGACCTGGGGCTGATCGGCGTCGTCCTCACGCTGGCCCTGCTGGTCGCCTGGTGCCGCGCGGCGGCGCGCCCACTGGCCATCGGCACGCCGCTGGCGCGCGCTGACCTCCGGAGCAGTCCAGCGAGCGCCAGGGACTGGTCGCCCTGGCGATCGTGGTGCGTGGTCTTCGGAATCCAGTCGCTGCCTGGACTTCACCTTCTACTTCCCGGGCGTGGCGATTCCGGTGCTGCTGTGCGCCGGCTGGCTGGCCGGTCGCGGGCCGCTGGCGGCGCCCGTCGGGCGCCGGGCCGCGCGGCGCGTGTCGGTGCTGGAGCGGCCCGGAGCCGGCGGCGCTCGTCACCGGCCTGGTCGGCGGTGGCGCTGATCGGCGCCTGGGTGATGTGGCAGCCCTTGCGATCCGCTCAGGCGATGGCCGCCGCGCGAGAACCAGCCGGCCACCGCGTTTGCCAGCGCTCGCGCCGCGGCGAGCCGCGACCCGCTCTCGATCGAGCCCCTGTACCTGCTCTCGGTGCTCTATCAGGCGACCAACGATCCACGCGCGGCGCGGGCGGAACTGGTGAAGGCCACCCAGCTGCAGCCCGAGAATCCTCAACCCTGGCTGTGGCTGGGGCGGCTCGACCTCGCCACCGGGCGCCCCGGCGGCTGCGATCGCCGCGATGGACCAGGTGTTCGGCCTCAACCAGCCGGTCGATCACGACCAGGCTCGCGGCAACGCCGTCATCGTCAGGGCCCAAGCGGCAGACTCGCGCCGCGGGCGGCGCGCGTCAAAGTCACAGGCGCAGCGTCGGGCTCGAGCAGCGCATCGGCCAAAACGCCACGGCGCGTAGCCTCGTAAACGGCAGTCGAGCAGAAGCCGCGGCTCCGCGCAAAGGGAGGGCGAGCCGTCATGCCCGGGTTACGTTCAGCGCGACCGGCCGGCGATCACCGCACCGCGCGAGCCAGTAGAAGCCGCCGTGCGAGCGGCGGACCGGCCACGGACCGCACCTCGATGTCGCCAAAGGCGAAGTCGCGCAGCAGTTCGCGCAGGGAGCGTGCGGTGTAGAGGTGCAGGTGGTCGCCCAGCGGCTCGGAGTAGCGCTCGATCCCGCCGGCCAGCAGGCGCAGCCGGCCGTGACTGGGCGTGGTGAGGAGCACCCGGCCCCCAGGCGCCAGGACGCGGCGCACCTCTGAGACCCAGCGCGCGGTGTCGGCGACGTGCTCGATGACCTCGCTGGACCAGACGGCCGCGAAGGCGCCGTCATCGAAGGGCAGCGGCCCGTCGAATCCGACCAGGCGCAGGTCGAGCTCGGGGTGGCGGCGGCGCGCCCGGTCAAGCGCGTTCTGGGCGACGTCGGCGGCGATCACGTCGGCGCCCGCGCCGGACATGTCGGCCGCGAGATCGCCCGTACCGCACCCGAGGTCCAGCACGCGGTCACCCGGGCCGACGTTGGCCAGCGCAAAGCGGCGGCGCAGCGTCTGGTCGGGCGGCGCCAGGTCCTCGGGCAGCCGCGCCCAGAGCTCCTCGTAGTACTCCTTCACGCAGTGAACGTATCGTCCCGGCCCGGCTCTCTCGACAGCCGCGCCGCCGCCGGGATACAGTGCCGCCGCGGGGAACACCGACGTCGAGCTCATGCCCACCGCCACGGTCATCGAACCGGACCCCGTCGCCTTGGCTTTTGCCCCGGCTGCCACGCTGCGCGCCCGTCTGACGGTATGAAGCTCGCCTTCGACAGCCGCCCGGCCCCGGTGTGGCACGGCACCGGCCGCTATGCGCGCTGTCTGCTCGACGCGCTGGCCGAGCACGCCCCCGGGGCGGTGGTGGAGAGCCGGGATCCGCGCCGGGGCGACGTGTTTCACTCGCCGTGGCTCGATGGCGCGCCACTGCGCTCTCCCGTGCCGACGGTCGTCACCCTCCACGACCTCATCCCGCTCAAGCATCCGGGCGACTACATGCGCACCGGCCTGCGCTTCAAGCTGCGCTACCTCGCCGTCCAGCGGGCGACGAGGGTGATCGTGCCCACACGGACGGTGGCCGACGACGCCATCCGCGCGCTCGACATCCCCGCGGAGCGGATCGAGGTCATTCCCCAGGCCGCCGCGCCCGCGTTCTGGAAACGCCCGCCCGAGGAGGTGGCGGCGGTCAGAGAGCGCTACGAGCTGCCCGACCGCTACCTGCTGTGGGTTGGCACGATGCGCCGGCCCGATCCGCGCAAGCGGGTGGCGGCCCTGGCCCGCGCGGAGCGCTCGATGCCGCTGGTGCTCGTCGGCCCGGTGAGCCGGTGGGCCCGCGAGCTGCGTGGGGTGCAGCTCACCGGTGCGGTGCCCGACGATGAACTGGCCGCCATCTACAGCGGGGCGCACGCGCTGGTGTTCCCCTCAGACGAGGAGGGCTTCGGGCTGCCGCCGGTGGAGGCGCTGGCCTGCGGCACCCCGGTCGCCGCGTGCGACGTCCCCGCCCTGCGCGAGGTGCTGGCCGGACGCGCGACCCTCTCGGACGTCGACGACCTCGACGGCCTCGTCCGCCACGCCGAGGGGCTGTCGCGCCCGGCGGCGGCCCCGGCGCAGTGGACCTGGGGCGATGTCGCCGCCGCCACGTGGGAGGTGTATGAGCGTGCGCTGCGCACCCGTTCGCCCGGGAGCCGGCGCGCGCCCCGCCACCTGTAAGCACCGGGCCCTTTGTCACGGCGCGCGTCATGTGGAATCATTCGCGCGCGGTGGTAGGACAGAAATGAGGGGCTTTGTTGCGCTAGGGATGGCGCTGGGGGCGATGCTGGTGGCACCGGCGGCTCAGGCCGCGCCGACCGCGCCGCATGCGCGCGCGGCCGACACCGTGGTGGTCGAGGACGCTCACAGCGGCGGGTACTTCGCAGCCGCGAGCACGAACGCGAACGGCGGCAGCATCTACCAGGACGTCGCGCTGAGCACGTCAGCCGGCGAGACCGTCTGTGGATCGGCGTGGGTGCGCAGTCAGGTCCCCGCCACCGGCGCCTCGGGCACCTTCGCCCTGTTTCTGCTGGGCGGCAGCGCCACCGACTCCGGCGGCGCGAACTTCAGCGGCCTCGGCTACGGCGACAACAACTGGACCCAGGTGCAGGGGTGTGTCGAGGCCACCGGCAGCCACACCACGCTGCGCATCCAGGTCTACCCCAACCCCGGCGGTCCGACGGTCGAGATCGACGACGTCGACGTCCACGTGTCGCTGGCCGCCAACGGCGGCTTTGAGACCGGCATGAGCGCGTGGGCGCCCTACCCGGGCACGAACTCCAACTTCGCCGTCTACGGCAACGGCGCCACCACGCGCGCACACCGGCAGCCACTTCGGCGCCACCAACACCACCGCGGACGGCGGTGGCATCTACCAGGACGTCGCGCTCAACACCTCCGCCGGCCAGACGGTGTGCGGCTCGGCGTGGGTGCGCACCGAAGCCCCCGCCACCGGCGCCTCGGGCACGTTCGCTCTGTTCCTCGTCGGCAGCGCGGCCACCGACGCCGGGGGCGCCAACTTCAGCGGCCTGCCCAACGGCGATCACTGGACCCAGGTGCACGACTGCGTCGAGGCCACCGGCGCCCACACCACCCTGCGCATCCAGTTCTATCCCACCCCCGGTGGGCCCACGATCGAGATGGACGACGTCGACGTCGACGTGTCGATGGCGGCCAACGCCGGCTTCGAGGCGGGCGCCGGGTCCTGGGCGACCTACCCGGGGACCAGCACCCTCTATGCCGCGTTTACCAACGGCGCCTCGACCGCGCACACGGGCTCGCACTTCGGCGCCACCAGCACCACCGACGGTGGGGGCGGGATCTACCAGGACATCGGCGCCGCCACCGGGCCGGGGCAGACGGTGTGCGGCTCCGCCTGGGTCCAGTCCGAGGCCCCGGCCACGGGCGCGTCTGGGACCTTCGCTCTCTTCACGCTCGGCGGGAGCACCGCGAACGGAGGCGGCGCGAACTTCAGCGGCCTGGGCAACGGCAACAGCTGGAGGCAGGTCCAGACCTGCGCCGAGAGCACCGCCGGCCAGACGTTGGTGCGGCCCCAGTTCTATCCCACCCCGAACGGTCCCGACGCTCGAGATGGACGACATCAACGTCGAGGAATCCCTGGCCGCCAACGGCGGCTTTGAGAACGGTCCCGGCGGGTGGGCCACCTACCCGGGCATCAACGCCAGCTACGTCGTCATCCCGCAGCGGCGTCAAGACGACGATCCCGACGCCGGTGCAGTCCAACCCGCAGCCGACGACGATTCCCCTGGGCAAGGGACGCCACGCGCTCAGGATCAAGCTCGTCATCAAGTGGACCTGGAGGTACGGCACCACCCGGATCCGCAAGGTCACGGTCGGCCGCTTCCCCCACCGCACCCGGTTCACCATCGCCTGCAAAGGGAAGCGGTGTCCCCGTCCGCTGAAGCTCAGCGCCGCCGGCCCCAAGCGCATCCACGCTCTGCTCCACAGGCTGATCGGGCGCCGCTACCACGTCGGCGATGTCCTCACCGTCGCCTTCACCGCGCACGGCTGGAAGCGCGAGCGGGCGCGGATCACCATCCGGCGCGGGCGCAAGCCGCATGTGGCCCGCGCCTGATCGTCTCGACGGTACGATCAGACCCTGGCAGGTGGGATGAGATGACGATGCGCGTGCTGGGGACCATGCTCGCGCTGGCGCTCTGCGCGCCGGCGGCGGCTTCGGCTGACACCGTGCTGGTGGAGAACGCGCACAGCGGCACCCACTACGGGGCCACCAACACCACCAGCGCCGGCGGCGGGATCTACCAGGACGTAGCGCTGAACACCTCCGCCGGCCAGGTCGTGTGCGCGTCGGCCTGGCTGCGCACCCAGTTGCCCGCGACGGGCGCCTCGGGCAAGTTCACCCTGTGGCTCACCGGCAAGACCGCGAGCAATGGCGGCGCCACCGCCTATGGCGGCCTCGGCAACGTCGGCAACTGGACCCAGGCCCAGACGTGCGTGGAGGCCAGCAGCGCCCACACCGGGCTGCGCATCCAGTTCTACCCCACCCCGGGATCGCCCACGACTGAGGTCGACGACGTCAACGTCCAGGAGTCACTGGCGACCAACGGCAGCTTTGAGTACGGCAGCGGCCCGTGGAAGATCTACCCCGGCTCGAAGTCCAACTACGTCATCTACGGCAACGCCCCCGGCGCGCCCCCGGCCTACGCCGGGTCGCACTTCGCCGCCACCAACACCTCCTCGAGTGGCGGCGGGATCATCGAGGACATTCCCCTGAACACCATCCGCGGGCGAGACCGTCTGCGGCTCGGCCCGCGTGCGGACGGAGTACCCGAACACCGGCGCCTCCGGAAGCTTTGCCCTGTGGCTGACTGGAGACGCGGCGCACGACGGCTCGAGCGCCCGGTACAGCGGCCTGCCCGACGGAAGCAACTGGTCGCTGGTGCAGACGTGCACCGAGGCGACGGGCAGCCACACCAACCTGCGCGTCCAGTTCTATCCCGCGGTCGGGTCCCCCACCGTGGAGATCGACGACGTCAACGTCGAGGAATCACTGGCCGTCAACGGCGGCTTCGAGCACGGCGGCGCTCCGTGGGAGATCTACCCCGGCTCGAAGTCCAACCTCGTCGTCTACGGCAACTCTCCGGGCGCGCCGCCCGCGTATGCCGGCACCCACTTCGCCGCCACCAATACCTCCACCGGCGGCGGCGGGATCATTCAGGACATCCCGCTGAAGACCGCGCCGGGCCAGACGGTCTGCGGGTCGGCCGAGGTGCGCACCGAGTTCGGCGCCACCGGCGCGTCGGGCAGGTTCACGCTGTGGCTCACCGGCGGCGCGGCCAGCGTGAGCGGCTCTGATGACTACGCCGGCCTCGGCAACGGCTCGGACTGGTCCCCGGTGCAGGCCTGCGTGGAGTCGGCGACCAGTCATACGAACCTGCGTGTCCAGTTCTACCCCACGGTCGGCTCCCCCACCGTCGAGATCGACGACGTCAATGTGCAGGAGTCGCTGGCGCTCAACGGCGGCTTTGAGCACGGCGGCCCCCCGTGGGCCATCTATCCCGGCACCGCCTCCCACTACGCGGTGTACGGCAACGGCCAGATCAAGCAGACGATCGTGTCACCCCCGCCGCCGGTCCAACCCACGCCGCAGCCGACCCCGATCCCCAGGCCACGCGCTCGCCACGCGCTCAGGATCAAGCTGCTGATGAAGTGGACCTGGCGCTTTTCCACCACCACGTTGCAGGCGGTGAAGATCGGTCACTTCCCGCACAGGACCCGGCTGACCGTGACCTGCAAGGGGCGAGGCTGCGGACGGCCGGCGAAGATGACGGGTGCCGGGCCCAAGGGCGTGCACCACGTGCTCAAGCGGCTCACCGGCCACCACTACCGTGCCGGCGACGTCGTCACGGTCACCTTCACCGCCCATGGGTACAAGCGCGAGCGCGCGCGGATCAACATCCGCAGCGGGCGGCTGCCGCGCGTAGCGCGAGCCTGAGCGGGCGGGCCGATACGCTGACCAAAAGGGGGCCTGCGACCCACGAGGGGTCATTCACCCACGATGACCGTCACCGAACACCGATGCCGCCGGGTCGGCCACAGCATCATCAAGGCCGGCGGCGACCTGGACCAGCTCGCACAGCGCCTTGCGGGCGCCGGCTGGGACATGGTGGAGCTCGACGTCCTGGCTCGCGGTGACGAGCTGGTCGTCGCGCACTCTCCCGACGAGCTTGACCACCCACGGCCAGTGGTCTTCGCCGACGCCCTGCGTACGCTGCGCGACCTGCTCCCGGGGAGCGTCGAGCTGGATGTCGACGTCAAGGGCACCGGCTACGAGCTCGCGGTCCTGGACACCCTGCGCTCGCTGGATCTGGTTGACCGCACGCTCGTCTCCACGATGGAGCCCGCCAGCCTGCGCGTCCTGCGGGCCCACGCGCCCGAGCTGCGACTGGGCCTCTCGATCCCCAAGGCACGGCGCGACTACCTGTCTCACCGGCTGACTCGGCCGGCCGCCTACGCGATGCTGGCCTACCTGCGCCGGGTGATGCCCCGCCGCGCCGCCGAGGCGCTGCGCAGCGGGCTGGCCGACGCGATCATGGCCCACTGGGGCATCGTCACGCCCGGGCTGGTCGCGGCGGTCCGCGCCGCCGGCGGCGAGCTGTACGTGTGGACGGTGGACGACCCCCAGCGGCTGCTCTCGCTGCAGGCGCTCGGGGTCAGCGCCGTCATCACCAACGACCGCGAGCTGTTCGCCCGCGCCGGTCTGCAGCCGACCTGACCGGGCTGGGCCGCCTCGCGCCCGCCCGGCACGCCTGCGGTCAGCGGGACTCCAAGAGCAGCGTCACGGGGCCGTCATTGACGAGCGCCACCGCCATGTGCGCGCCGAACACTCCCCGCCGGGCGCCGGTGAGCTCGCAGAAGCGCTCATAGAGGGGCTCGGCGAGCTCCGGAGGCGCCGCGGCGACGTAGCTGGGGCGGTTGCCCTTACGCGTGTCGCCATAGAGCGTGAACTGGCTGACGCAGAGGATCTCGCGCTCGCCCAGCGGCTCGTTCATGCGCCCGTCGGCGTCGGGGAAGACGCGCAGGGCGCGCACCTTGTCGGCCAGCCACTGGGCCTCGGCCTCGGTGTCGTCGTGGGTGACGCCCAGCAGCACCAGGAGCCCCGCGCGGATCTCCGCCACCCGCTCGCCGTCGACGTCAACCGAGGCGCGGCTGACGCGCTGGACCAGCGCCCTCACGCCTCGCGCAGCTCGGCCGCCGCCCGCTCAGGGGAGACGACGTTCAGGCCCACACCGGTGCCGAGCTCGAAGCCCGCCAGATGGGTGAGCCGCGGGACGATGTCGATCCGCCAGCAGAAGTGCTCGGCGCCCCGGGGGGCGGTGCGCACCCACAGGTTGACCGCGGCCGCGTGGCCCAGGCGCCGCCGCAGGCGCGTCAGCGCGTCGTGCAGCAGCGCCGCGGCCGTGGGGCCGTCCTCCTCGAAACGCATGCGCGGCCGGCGCGGGATGATCATCAGCTGGTAGGGCACGGGCGCGGCCCAGGTCGGCCAGCAGCACCGCCTCGGAGTCGACCGCCACGACCCGCTCGCGCCGGCGCACCTCCTGCTGGAGCAGGTCGGCGAGCAGGTTGCCGCCCATCGTCCGGGTCGCGTAGGCGCCGAAGCGCTCCCGCTCGCGCGCGATCGCCGCCGGCACGAAGTCCAGCGCGAACAGCTGCGCGTGCGTGTGGGCGACCGACGCGCCGGCGCTCGGCCCCTCGTTGACCATGAGGTGCAGGCAGGCCGCCTCGGGTGGGCGCGCATCCGCTCGCGCCACACGTCGACGGCGAGCGCGACCTGCGTCGGGTTCGAGGTCGGCCAGCGAGCTCACCGGCTCGGGCGCGTTGACGATCACCTCATGAGCGCCGCGAGCGGCGCCGCTCCAGAACAGGTCGGGGTTCTCCGACGGCGGCGGATCCTCGGCCTCGGGGTCCAGCGCCGGGTAGCGGTTGGGCACGACGCGCACCCGCCAGCCGGGGGTGTCCGGGGCGCTGCCGTCGGGGCGGATCGCGAAGAGCTCGGGGGCGTGTCTGCGCCTCGTTGCCCTCGGCGAACGGGTCCTCCGCATCCGCCGGCCGCCGGCCTCGCCGCTGCGGCTCCGCCGCCTGGACGTGGCCGCCCTCCAGGCCGCTCCCGGGCCGCCCCGCCCGCACCTCGGCCAGGATCGACGCGCTGACCGGTGAGCGGGATCGATGCGGATCTCGGACACCGCGGGGACGCTACCGGGACCGCGCCGCGCCGTGACGGGGCGCTCAGGAGAGGTGCTTCTCCATGGCGATGTGCTCGATCCCGGCCTCCATGAAGATGCGCCCGCGCGGCTCGTAGCCGGCGGCCTCATAGAGCGAGCGCGCGTAGGTCTGGGCGTGGAGCACGAGGCGGCGGGCGCCGCCGGCGCGGGTCTCCTCGTCGGCGAGGGCGAGCAGCGCCGAGGCGATGCCCTGGCGCCGCGCCGACTTGCGCACGGCAAGGCGGCTGAACTGCACCGTGGGCCCGACGAACAGCAGCCGGCAGGTGGCCAGCAGGGTCCCGTCGGAGACGGCGACGAGGTGGACGCCCTCGCCGTCGCGGCCGTCGAGCTCCTCGTAGACGGGCACGCCCTGCTCGACGCAGAAGACGTCGTGGCGCAGCGCCAGGGCCGCCGCCATCTCAGCGTCGCCGCGCACGCGGCGTACCTCGTAGGTGAGCACGTCGGTCATCGCAGCGCGTACCTCCGGATGTCCTTCTCCAGCGAGGCGGCAGTCTCGTAAGGGCCGGCGTGATCGAAGACCTCGCTTGCCCTGGCGATCGATGTAGACGGTCTGGGGGTAGTAGGTGGCGGCCTGGATGGAGCGGGCGATGTTCTCGTGAGGGTCGGTGTAGCTGGGATAGCTGACCGGGAAGCGGCTGAAGGAAGGCAGCGGCAGCGGCGTTGTGGTCCTTGCCGTCGATCCCGATGAAGGCCACCCGACGCCCGAAGGCCACCGAGGCGCGCTGGTAGGCCGGGAAACTCGGTCTGGCAGGGCCCGCACCACGAAGCCCACTTGTTGATGACCACGGGATAGCCGCGCAGCGGCGCAGGCGCGCCTCGAACGCCTTGGTGCCGCCGGAGAGGAGCTGATTGCCCTGGGCGTGCAGCGAGCGCCAGCGCGGCGGGCGAGCCGGCCAGCGCCGAGCGTGACCGCGGACTTGGACAGGTTCGCGCTGTGGGGTGTGCTGGTCTTCGGCCGCGTCACCAGCACGGCGACCGACCACGAGTGCCACCAGCAGCACCGCCAGCGCTGCCAATCTCTTGCGCGGGCTCACAGCCGACAAGGTTGCCACACGGCCCGTCCGATGGTCGCCGCAAACCCGCTGCACGCCTGCCATTAGAGGCGGTCCGTTAGATCTGCTTAAATAACCGTTATCCTTCGGGTACGAGGCCGGGGGGACGCTTCTGAGGAACTTCGCTGTGCTCGGCCTCGTGCTGAGACTGGCTGAGCCGCCACGACTTCATGCCGCGGCTCGCTCATCCTGACGCAACGCTTCAACCACCGATGGGTGATGACCACCCCCTTTCCAAGTCCTGACGCGATCGCGCGCGCCGAGTTGCTGACGCACGAGCGCTTCGTCTACGAAGGCGAATCGCTCGAAGAGGCCCTGGCCCCTGGGTCAGCCCGTCGGCGCGCGCTGGACGCGGCTATCGCTGAGGTCGACGCCGGCAACACGACACCGTCCGTCGACTGGCGGCGTCAGTTCTCGCTGCTGCTCGGCCTGGAGCGGCTGCTCTCCGAGGAAGAGCCGCGCCTCGTCGACGGCACCGTGCTCTCCGCTCACCAGGTCGACGCGCTGTCGGGCACGCTCACCGCGCTTCTGGCCGAGAGCCAGCCCGCCAACGGCGTCCGCGACCAACGGCGTCGTCCCCGAGGACATCGTGGCCCGCGTAACCATCCGCGGCGCTCGATGCGGTCGCAGCCGAAGAGCCGGCGAACACCGACGAGGAGCCCGCCGGCGAGGACGGCGACCTCGATGACGACCTCGACGACGATGACGAGGACGAAGACGAAGAGCCCGAGGACGAGGAGCCTGAGGACGAGGAGCCACAGGACTGGCAGGACGAGGGCGAGGACGAGGAGGGGCAGCTCGAGGAGCAGCCCGAGGATCCCAACGCCGCCAAGCGCTTCTGGTTCGAGCACGCCACCGGCGCCGGCAAGACCGTCGCCGCGCTCGGCTTCGTCGAGGCCTCGCGCACCGGCGGCGTCCTGATCCTCACCCACCGCCGCAACCTCGTCGACCAGTTCCACGGCGAGCTGCGCGACCGCGGCTACCGCGACCGGATCAGCGGCGCGCTGCTCGACGGCCACGACGCCTCCAACGGGCCGGTGACCGTCGAGACCTATCAGTGGTTCGTGCGCAACGCCGGACGCGTCTCGGACGCCTACGCGATCGTCATCTGCGACGAGGCGCACACCGCGCTGGGCGAGAAGACCTCGGCGGCGATCCGTGCCTGGTCGGGCCCCGTCTTCGTCGGCATGACGGCCACCGGCGCGCTCATCGCCCGCCACGTCACCGACCTCTTCCCCACCCAGACCAGCCGCTTCGACTTGGCTCAGGCCGCTCGCCGGGGCGTCATCTCGCCGCTGCGCTGCATCCGCATCCCGCCCGGCCCGGGCGTGCGCACCATCGCCAAGGTGCCTGCTGCGCCGCGGCGAGGTGGACACCGAGTTCGACCAGGAGATGCTGGCCCAGTTGCTGGACCAGACTCCGTTCAACGTGGCCATCGCCGACCTTTACAAGACGCGCTTCAACGGGGTGCCAGGGCGTCGTCTACGCCGCCGGAGTCAAGCACGCCTACAACGTCGCCCAGGCCTTCCGGGACGTCGGCATCAAGGCCAAGGGCGTCTCGGGCGAGACGCCCAAGCGCGAGCTGGCCCGGATCCTGGCCGACTACGAGTCGGGCAAGATCGACGTCCTCATCAACGCCCAGCTGCTGGCCGAGGGCTGGAACAGCCCCCGCGCCACCATCTGCATGCACCTGGCCCCCACCGCGTCCAAGCGCATCTACCAGCAGCGCGTGGGCCGCGTGACCCGCCGCCATCCGGGCAAGGAGGCCGGGATCGTCATCGACTTCGTCCATCCCGCCACCAAGCACGACGACCCCGTCGTCACCCTGCACTCGCTGCTGGACCGCGACGTCTACCGCGGCGGCGCCATCGTCGTCGGCCCGGTGCGGCGCGGACGCGGCCGGCGCGTGCGGGTGGAGCGGCGCGTGCTGCCGGTGACGCCCGATGCCGAGCGCCGGGCCGAGGTCTTCGAGCGCGAGCTGTGGCGGATCGCCGTCGAGCACCTGGACTACGGCGAGCAGCACGTGTGGGCCGCGCTGGCGGGCGCGCGGGTGGCCCCCAACGGCTGGCGCCGCGCCAAGGCGATGCTCCACTTCGACCGCGGCGGTGAGCTCAAGCGCCGCTTCCTGCTCACGGCGGTCCAGCGCAACCGCAACGCGCAGTTGCGTCTGCGGGCGCTGCAGGAGATCGCCGCCAGCCGCGACGCCGAGGCGTTCGACACCGCCATCGACATCATGGGCACCTGGCCGCGCGACGAGCGCCGCGAAGGCGTGAAGATCATGCTCCAGGCGCTGGCCGAGCGGCGCATCGGCCGTCGCGACCAGGCCAACGCGTGGATCTGGCGCATGGCCGAATACACGCGCGAAGTGCACGAGGAGTACGCCGTGCAGCGCTGGCCCGAGACCAAGCGGCTGCTGGGCCTGCTGGTCAACTCGTCGGGCTCGGCGCACGCGCGCAACGCCCGCCGGCTCGTGCACGCCAGCCGCAAGGAGGACCGACGCCTGTCCGCCGCCCTGCTCGCGGCGGCGCTCGCCCACACCCCCGAGGCCGAGGAGGCGCTGCGCGGCGCCCGGACCCGGATGGCACGCAAGCCCGCCGCACTGGCGCGTGAGCTGCTGCGCAACTTCCCCAAGGGTCGCCGCGGCTCAAAGCGGCGGCGGCGCAAGACGGGGGCGACGGCCGGGCCCGACGGCAACGGCGCCGCCGAGCCGCGGGAGACCACGCTGACAACGGCGGACACCGACGAGCTGGAGATCGCAGCCGACGCCGACTCCGACGGCGACGGAGACGACGAGGACCGCGAGCTCGACATCGCGGCCGACACCGACGACCGCGATGAGGACGACCGCCGCGACGAGCCCGACGAGCCCGATGCGGCTGCGGAGCCCGAGCCCGAGCCCGACGCCGAGTGCCGAGCCCGATGCGGCCGAGCCGGTGGCCGAAGCCGAGCCCAAGCCCAAGCCGGCGGCCAAACCCGCGCCCAGGCGCCGCACCCGCGACGCCGCGCAAGAAGCCGGAGGCCAAGACCGCGGAGGCCGCCGAGGCTGTGGCAGCCGCCGCAGCCGCCGCGGAAGCCGCCAAGGCCACGGACTCCGCCAGCGCGGCCGAGGGGGCGGACGCCGCCGACCCGGCCGAGGGCACGGTCGATCAGATCAAGCCCAAGCGCCGGACCCGGGCGCGACCGGCCCAGGACGCCGAAGAGGCCGCATAGCGCGGACTCAGGTGGTGGCTGCGGGCACCGCGAGCTGCGCGGCCGCCGCCGAGAGCTCCTGTGGCGAGGCGGTCACGACCTCCGCCGCGGTCCCATTGACGTGCCCGGCGGCCTGCGCCGCCTCGACCGCGGCGGCGCCCTGCGCCGCCTCAGCCGCCGCCACCACGGGGAGCATCGACCTCCACCAGTGCCGGATCGAACTGGGATCCGGCGTTGGCGATCATCTGCTCGGCCGCCACCTCGAACGGCATGGCACGGCGATACGGGCGATCGGTGCGCATCGCGCTCCAGGAGTCACAGCACGTGATGATGCGCGCCTCGAGGGGGATGGCCTCGCCGCCCAGCCCGTCGGGGTAGCCACCGCCGTCCCAGCGCTCATGGTGGGCACGCACGATGGCGCCGACCTCGAGCATGAAGCCGCCGACACGATCGAGCATGCGCTGTCCCTCGGCCGGGTGGGTCTTGATGATCTCCCACTCGTGCGGGTCCAGCTTGCCCGGCTTGTTGATGATCTCCTTGGGGATGCTGATCTTGCCGACGTCGTGGAGCATGGCGCCGAACTCGAGGTTGCGCCGGCGCTCGGGGTCGAGGCCGAGCGCGTCGCTCACCGCCAGCGCCAGGCCGACCACGCCCTCGGAGTGCTCGCCGGTATAGCCGTCGTCGGCGGCGATGACGTCGCCCAGCAGCAGTGCCGTGCCCCGGTAGGTCTCGTTGAGCTCCAGCAGCTTTCCCAGGCGCTCGCGCCGTTCGTTGGCGAACATCCGCAGAAGTCCGAGTAGCGGCACCACCGCCAGAACCGCGTACGGCGCCCGGTGCAGCTCCTCGGCGACGACGAGCGCCACCACCGAGAGCGCGGCGTCGATCAGGTACACCCAACCGCCCTCGCGCAACTGGTGGCGGAGCTTGGTGCGGCCCGAGAGGGCGTCGTAGACGGTCGCGGCCAGGAAGTCACCGGCGAACTGGGCGAGCAGCGCCGCCACCAGGAGTAGCGGACCGGCGGCGCCGGGGCGGACACCGGCGATGGCGAAGACGAGCGCCGGAGGGACGGCGAACGACGCGTTGGCGGGGCAGCGCAGCAGCCTGACCGCGGGCACTCTGCCGGCGAGCACGTCGGGCAGGACCTGAGCACCCAGCACTGCCGAAACGGCAAGCGGGACGAAGGCCAGTGGCATGACGAAGAGCATCGGGACGAAGGCGAGCTGGCTCGCCACGGTGAAGCCAAACGGCGTCTCGAACTCCACCCGAATCGCGAGCCACATGACGGCCACAGAGAGGATGGCCGCCACGGGGTTCCACCCCTGCGGCGACGGCAGCACGAACATTGCGCCGATGCCGGCGACGAACCCGGCGATGACGATGAATTCGGCCAGCAGCTCACCACGGGGCTTGGCGGCCGTGGCGCGACGGCGGGTATCGGCCAGCAACTCCTGCTCTTCCAGAGTTGGCTCTTTGCTCATCGTCGCGGGCGCTTCCCAGACATATCTGCGCACGTATCGGCCGGATCAGAGGCGACCATGAGGTAGGGGATGTAGGGAGGACGCTCGGGCCGCTCGGACATGCGTCCACTAAACGACTAAAGAAATGAGCATTGGTGTCGACGGCCCGATGCCCTCTGCGTCAAAACCAACTGAAAAGGGCAAACCTGGCGTGAGCCAGGGACGCAAAGCTAGAGGTCTCTCGCAGATAGCTCGGCTGCCAGTGCACACCACGGAAGGTGCGTACACATGTTGCAGGGCCTTTTCAGCCGCCATACCCGTCTCGTGGGTGCCGTCATCTCGGCCCTCGGGATCGCCGTCCTGTCCGGTGCTCCGGCCAAGGCGGCACTGATCAGCACCGACGCGTGCGACAACGCTGCGTTGTCGCAGCCGTTCACTCACTGGGGCGACTCGAACGACTACAAGCTCGTCCCGGGTGGTTCCTTTGAGAACGGAGCGTCGGGCTGGACTCTCAGCCACGGTGCGAGCATCGTGAAGGGGAGTGAGCCCTTCGGCGCAACCGGCTCTGTCGGAGCGTCGTCGGTCTACCTGCCCGCGGGGGCATCGGTGACATCGCCGTTCACGTGTGTGGACGCGGCGTACCCGACTTTCCGCTTCTTCGCGCGCAACAACGGCCTGCTTTCGACCGTCCTCGTGTCGGTTGTCTACAGGCTGCCGCTCCTCGGTCTCGAGGTTGCGGTGCCGGTCGGGCCGGTCGCCCTCTCCACCAGTTGGAGTCCGTCACTGCCGATGCTGACCGCCTCGGTGCTGACGGGTCTGCTCCACGGAGGGACCGTCCCGATGGGAATCCGCTTCACCGCGCTCACCGGCTCATCGCAGATCGACGACGTGTTCGTCGACCCGAAGATGCGCTACTGATCGCCTGAATCGCATAGCCGGAGCACCCGGCCCGCGTCACGCCGAGCGATCGGCGGGCGCGGGCCGACCGGCGTTGTGCACCGGCCCGGCTCGATCACTGCTGAGAACCCAGGTGCACCTCGCCCGCGTTGAGCGCCTGGCGTCCATCGGGGGTATCCACCAGCAGGCGTCCGTGCTCATCGATACCCGCGCCGCGAGCAGTCCCGCCCGCCCAGGTGATCGTGTGACCCAGGAGCGCGTCGCGGGCGCGCACGGCGTCGAGCATCTTCTCGTCAGAGGCCGCCAGCCACCGCTCCAGCGCCGCCAGCAGCCGGGCCAGGATGGGCTCGATCGCCTCGGGCCCCAGTGCCAGCGTCCCGGCCCGGCCGGCCAGCTCGTCGTCGAATGCGTCGGCCGGAACGGCGACGTTCACGCCCACGCCGATGACGCCCCACCCCTCCTGCGGCCGCCCCTCGACGAGGATCCCGGCGACCTTGCGCCCGTCGACGTAGACGTCGTTGGGCCACTTGAGCCGCGCTTGGGGACCCACCGCCTCGGCGGTCGCCACCCCGGCGCGCAGCGACAGCAGCGCGGGCGGGTCACGCACGATGACCGAGCACAGCAGCGAGCGGCCGGCCGGAGCCGACCAGCTGCGCCCCTGGCGCCCGCGGCCCGCGGTCTGCTCGGCGGCGGTGACGAGCATCCCGTGAGGGGCGCCGGCCGCCGCCAGTTCGCGGGCGCGCGTGTTGGTGGAGTCAGTGCTGCGCAGGTGCAGCCGGGGGGAGCCGAACGGCGCGGTGGCGCTCATCCGGGGCGGATGCGCAGCTCGTCGTCGAGCCCGAGGCCCAGCCGCTTGGCCGCGTCGCCGTGGTTGACGGCGACGGCCAGGCGCCGCTGCGCGTCCTCATAGAGGAGCAGTTCGTCGGGGACGGCGTCGGCGAACGTTCGCACGTAGTGCACGGGATGCGCGCTGCCGTCGCCGGGCTCGACGGTGGCGGCACGCCCCAGCCGCAGCCCCGACTGGGCCACGTCCTCATGGCCCACGTTGAGCTGCAGGTTCCCGAAGCGGTCCACATAGCGCACGTGAGCAACGACTGCCCCGTCGCGGACCTCGGAGGTGGGAAGGCTGAGGACGACGAGGTCCCCCGCATCCAGGGGCGAGCCGGCCTCGCTCAGGGTCGCCCCGGCGGCGAGCGCGGCGGTCACTGGGGCGAAGATGTCGCGGCCGTGGAAGGTCGCCGACACGGGCGTGAGACGGAACGTGCTCTGGGCGATGTCGACGACCTCGACGATGCCGCCCGCCGCCTCGGCGGCCACCGTCAGCAGACCATTGTCGGGGCCGACGAATCGCCGGCCGTCGCCGGTGCGCAGGGCCACCGCGCGCCGCTGCGCCCCGACATCGGGGTCCACCACGGCCAGGTGAACCCCCACCGGGAGGTACGGGATCGCCTCGGCGAGCACGATCGCGCCCGAGCGCACGTCGTGGCGTCCGATGCCGTGGGTGAGGTCGATCACGCGGGCCTGCGGGCACGCTTTGGCGATGACCCCGTGGCAGATGCCGACGAAATCGTCGACGAGCCCGTAGTCAGAGAGGAAGGTGATGACCGGTGACGGATGCTGCGTGCTGGGCATCAGCGTGCCGTCGCATCATCCACGATGGCGCCGACCAGCCCGTCGATGTCGTGCCGCGAGGCTTCGACATCGGGCTCGCGGCCGTGCTCGCGCAGGGTGTCGCTCGTCACCGGGCCGATGCTGACCAGACGGGCGCGCCTCGGGCATCTCGCCGTCGAGCGAGGCAAAGAAGAAGCGCACCGTGGAGGACGAGGTGAAGGTCACGTAATCCGCGCCGGCCACCGCCTCGCGCTGGAGTTCAGACATCGGCTCGGCCACCGTCTCATAGAGGTCCAGCACGTCGACCTCGGCGCCGCGCTCGCGCAGCGCGTCAGGGAGCACGTCGCGCGCCTGAGCGGCCCGCGCGACGAGCGCCCGTGTCACCGGGACGCCCTCCAGCGCCTCGCACCAGGCCCTCGGCGACGAACTTCTCGGGCACGACGTCGGCGACCAGGCCGTGCTCGCGCAGCGCCGCGGCCGTCCCCGGGCCGATGGCGGCGATCCGCGGGCCACCCGCGCCGGTTGCGCCGGCCCCGCTGCCGAACGCCCGCGCGTCCTGCCCGGCGCGATAGAGGCGATCGAACAGCAACCGGACGCCGTTGGGGCTGGTGAGGCAGACGAGGTCGTAGCGCGACAGGTCCGGAGCGGGCCCATCGATCTCCTGGATGCGAATCGCCGGCGCCTCGACGACGGCGGCGCCCAGGCCGCGCAGCCGTGACGCCAGCCCGCTGGCCTGCGCCCGCGCCCGGGTCACGGCAACGGTCCGCCCGCCCAGCGGCCGCGACTCAAACCAGGCCAGCTCGGAGCGCAGCGCGGCCACCGGCCCGAACACCGAGATCGCCGGCGCCTTGACCCCGGCGTCGGCGGCGACGTCGGCGATCGTCTCGAGCGTCCCGGTGACCACGCGCTGGTCGGGGAGGGTGCCCCGCTGGATCACCGCCGCGGGTTCATCGCCGGGGCGGCCGCCCGCGATCAGCTCATGCGCGATCGCCTCCAGGCGCCGCACGCCCATGTAGACCACGAGCGTGCCGGGGAAGCGCGCCAGCGCCGCCCAGTCGAGCACGGACTCGGACTTGGCCGGGTCCTCGTGGCCGGTGACGAACGCCACCGCGCTGGCGGCGTCGCGGTGGGTGACCGGGATACCCGCGTAGGCGGACGCGGCCACGCCGGCGGTCACGCCGGGAACGACCTCGAACGCGATCCCGGCGGCGCGCAGCCGCTCAGCCTCCTCGCCCCCGCGCCCAAAGACGAACGGGTCTCCGCCCTTCAGGCGCACGACCTCGCGCCCGGAGGCGCCGAATTCCAGCAATCGCGCCACGATCTCGTCCTGCGATACCGACGGGCCGCCGCCCTCCTTGCCGGCGTAGATGAGCTCCGCGTCAGGCCGGGCGCCGTCCAGCGCAGTCACGGGGATGAGGCGGTCATAGACGATGACGTCGGCGCTCGCGATCAGCTCCAGCGCGCGCGCCGTGAGCAGGCCCGGGTCGCCCGGCCCGGCACCGACCAGGTAGACGGTCACGCCGACACCGCGACCTCGGACCGGCGCAGGAGCTCCGCGGCCCCCGCAGCCAGCATCCGCTCGGCGCAGGCCATGCCGACCTCGTCCGCGCCCGCGGTCACCTCGTCGCGCAGCCATGCCGAGCCGTCGGGCAGTCCCACCCAGGCCGTGAGGGTCAGGCGTCCGTCGCCGAGCGCCTGCGCATGAGCGCCCACCGAGCGTGTTACAGGAGGCGCCGAGGGCGTTGACGAGCACGCGCTCGGCGGTGACACACGCGGTCGCGTCGGGATCTGAGACGGCGGCGAGCCGATCGGCGCTGATCGCTCCCGAGCGGGCCTCGAGCGCCAGCGCACCCTGCCCGGCGGCGGGGACGAACTCAGCAAGCACGCCTCCGACCTCATCGTCGCGGCCCAGGCGCTGCAGGCCCGCGGCAGCGAGGATGAGGGCGTCGACCTCACCCGCGGCAAGCTTGCGCAGCCGAGTGTCGACGTTGCCGCGCAGCTCGCGGACGTCGAGGTCACCGCGCTGGGCGCGCACCTGGGCGGTCCGGCGCAGGCTGCTCGTGCCCACGCGGGCGCCCGGGGTCAGCTCGGCCAGCCCGGCGGCCCCGCAGATGACGTCGCGGGCCTCGGCGCGCTCGGGGATCGCCACCAGCTCCAGGCCCTCGGGCAGCTCGGTGGGAACGTCCTTGGCCGAGTGCACGGCGACGTCGATGCGGCCGTCGAGCAGCGCCTGCTCCAGCGCCGATACCCACCGCGACTTATCGTTGAGCGCGGCGCCGCGATCGCCGAGGGTGGTGACCTCCACGATCTCGACCCCAGGGCCGAGGCGCTCGGCGACCCAGCGCGCCTGCACCAGGGCCAGGGCACTGCCTCGCGTGCCGACGCGCATCAGCGGGGTGAGCGGGAGCGGGCTGGGTGCGGGCGGTTTCCCGTGCGAGCGGGCAGCTCGTGGATCTCAGCCCCTCCTGCGGCGGCGGGCTCCTCGTCGTCGGCCAGGGCCGCGTCGAGCGCCTCGCCGGCGGGGACGCCCTCCTCCACCGTCAGCCCGAACAGATCGCGGACGAGCGCCATGCGCGCGTGCACCCGGTCGTCGTGCATCGTCTTCATCTGCAGGGTGGGCTCGTGCAGCAGACGGTTGACCACGGCTCGTGCCACGGCGTCGACGCGCTCGAGGTCGCGCGGGGAGGCCGACTCCCACTTGGCGCGGTTCTCGTCCACCACCTGGCCGGCGATGTCCGCCGCGTGGGCGCGCAACGCCGCCAGCGTCGGCAGCACCTCCAGCGAGCCCAGCCACGCCGCGAACTTCTGGATCTCCTCCTCGATGATCCCCTCGGCACGCCGCGCCTCGGCCTGGCGGACCTTCCGGTTGCGAGTGGCGATCGCCTGCAGATCGTCGATGTCGATCAGGGTCACGCCCTCCAGGCCCGCGCATGCGTCGTCGATATCGCGAGGGACGGCCAGGTCGATGAGCAGCAGCGACCGGCCCTGCCGAGCGCGCATGACGTCGGCGATCTCGCGCACCTCGAGCAACAGATGCGGCGACGCGGTGGCGGCGACGACGATATCCGCGGCCGCGAGCGCCTCGGGCAGCTCGTCGAGGCGGATGCTGGTGCCGTGATAGCGGCTGGCCAGGCTGAGCGCCCGGTCGCGCCGGCGGTTGGCGACGAAGACGAGGGCGGCCCCGCTGTCGGCGAGAGCGCGCCCGGTCAACTCGCCCGACTCGCCGGTGCCGATGATGACCACCCGCCGGCCGTCGAGAGCTCCGAGCGTCTCGCGCGCCAGCGCCACCGCCGCTCCGGGCAGGCTGAGCTGGCCCTCGCCGACGGCCGTTTCGGTGCGCACGCGCTTGCCGGTGGCCAGCGCCGCGCTGAACAGACGATTGGTGAGGGGGCCGGTGGTGTCCCGGCACAGCGCCGCCTCGTAGGCGCGCTTGACCTGCCCCTGGACCTCGGCCTCGCCGACGAGCATCGAGTCCAGCCCTGAGACCACGCGGTACAGATGGCGCGCGGCGTCGCAGTTGCGATGTGAGTAGATGGCGCCGGCCAGCTCGGTGGGACGGATCCCGGCCTGACGGGCGAGCATCGTCAGCACCGTGGACTCGGCCTCGACTGGGTCGCCGACGACCAGGTAGAGCTCCGTACGGTTGCAGGTCGAGACCGCGACCGCCTCGTGGACCTCGGCGCCGCCCCGCAGGTCGCGCAGGAACCCAGTGGCGCGCGCCTCGGGGAGGGCCAGGCGCTCGCGGACCTCGACCGGCGCGGTCTTGTGCGAGACGCCGATGGTCAGCAGCTCGCTCACAGCACCGCCTCGTGCTCGCGATCGGCGCCCGGGTCGCCGGCGGCCCTGGCGGCCTCGACGTCGCGGCGCAGCTCGGCGAGCTCCTGCTCGAGACGCTGGGCCCGGACGGCCATGATCGACACGTAGATGAGGATCAGGACGACGAAGACGATGTAGGCCGCGGCGACGTACTTGCCCGAGGTGCCCAGCGGCAGCGCCGGAGCGGAGGCGATCAGCAGGCTCATGACGGCGCCGCGCTCCGTCCCACCGGCCGCACGGCATCGTCGCCGAGCAGGGTGCGGCGCAGGCGGCGCACCTGCGAGCGGGCGTTCTTGGCGGCCATCTCGTACTTCCACAACGTCACGTAGAGCAGCGCGACCCCGGCCAGCGCGATCACAAACACCAGCGCCATCGACGGGGGCAGGTTGGCGCTGCTCAGCGTGAGGACACGCGGGTGCACGTAGGCCGTGGCCAGCGACACCGCGAGATAGTTCAGGGGCACGAACGCGCCGGCGACGATGGCGAATACGCTGGCGTAGCGCGCCTGGCGCTCAGGGTCCTCGATGGAGAAGCGCAGCGGCTGGTAGGTGGCGAACAGCAGCAGGACGATCAGGTAGGAGACGAGCGTCGGCTCGTTCCACACCCACCAGTGGCCCCACGACGCCTTGGCCCAGATCGAGCCGGTGATCAGCCCGCCCACGCCGAAGATCAGCGCCATGTGAATGGCCACGTAGGAGCGCATGTCCCAGGCCCGATCGCCGGTCCGCAGGTAGCCGATGGCCAGCAGGCCTCCGAAGATGAACCCGCCCAGCGAGACGATGGCCAGCGGCACGTGGATGTAGAAGATCTTCTGCACGAAGCCCTGGCTGGCGTCCAGGGGCGCATAGAAGAACACCAGCGCAAGCGCGGCGCCGAGAGTGATTGTGGTGGCCAGCGACAGAGTGCGCAGGCCCTTGCCGTAAGTGGGGGAGATCGCTATTCCTCCAGCAGGAAATCGAACACCGCGTATGCGATCAGTCCGAACACCACATCATAAAGAGCCAGGATCAGCAGCCACTTCCCTGGCGGGATGCGGGACGCGTGGGTGGCAGCGAGCAGCGGGCCGGCTGCCCGCGCGGTGGCGATGAGCGCCGGGACCAGCAGCGGGAGGCCGAGCATCGGGCCGATCAGATCCCGTGCCCGGGTGTGGACCGCAATGGCGGAGACGAAGGTCCCGATCACCGACAGCGCCAGGTTGGCCAGCGCCAGCAGCAGGATCAGCCCGGGGAGCGCGTGACCCAGCGACGGGCCCAGCAAGAACAGCCCGAAGGCCGGCACGGCGACGATCTCGAGCACCACCAGGAACAGGAACAGTGCGGTGGCCTTGGCCACCAGCAGCGCGGTGCGATCCACCGGAGCCAGGAGAAAGGCGTCAAAGCCGCCCTGCTCGCGTTCGGCGACGAACAACCGGTTGACGCCCAGCATCGCCGCGAAGAGCAGCGTGACCACCAGCACGCCCGCGGCGAGCTGACCGTCGATCGTCGCCCGGTTCAGGCCGAAGTGAAAGATGACGAACGTCACGAGCGCGAACAGAACCATCGCCGGAACGGTCTCCCAGGTACGCATCTCCAGACGCAGGTCCTTGCGCAGCACCACCACGGCGGTCCTCATGCGTACAGCGCCCCGAGTTGCTCTTCGCCGAACTGGCCGGGCACGCCCACGTAGGCCGGCCGGCCGTCCTTGAGGGCCAGCACCATGTCGGCCTCGGCCAGCGCCGCCCGCGGATCGTGGCTGGTGAGCACCCGCGTGCAGCCGCTGTCGCGGCCGATGAGCGGCTCGATCAGCTCCGAGGCCGCGGGGTCGAGGTTGGCCCGCGGCTCGTCGAGGAGCAGCAGCCGGGGGCGGTGCAGCACGGCCCGGGCCACCGCCAGCCGCTGGGTCATCCCCCGCGAGAGCAGCCTGACCGGGTCCGACGCCCGGCGCTCCATCTGCACCGCCTCCAGGACCTCCTCCACGCGCTCGGGCTCGATCCGATGCAGCCGCGCGTGGTACTGGAGGTTCTCGCGACCGCTGAGATCGCGATAGAGGAGGGGTTCGTGGCCGAGCAGGCCGAGCTGACCGCGGACCAGGTGGGCGCGGGCGGGCACGGGCTCACCGAGCAGGTGGATCTCGCCCTCGTGGGGGCGCAGCAGGGAGGCCAGGATCCGCAGCAGGGTGGTCTTGCCGGCGCCGTTGCGGCCCAGTACGGCCAGCGTGGCGCCCGCCGCCACCGTCACCGAGACGTTGCGCAGCGCGGTCCGCTCGCCGAAGTGGCGTCCGACCGCGCGCAACTCAATGGCCGGGGGTCCGCTGACCACGCTCACGTTGCAACGTCGCCACGACGTGCTGGAGCGTCGGCGCGATCACTCCGAAGAGCTCGCCGATCGCCTTGGGATTGCCAGGGAAGTTGATGATCAGCGAGCGGCCCACGATTCCGGAGACACCCCGCGTCAGGATCCCCATCGGCGTGTGGCGCACCGCCTCGGCGCGCAGCGCCTCGGCAAAGCCCGGCGCGGCGCGCTCGATCACCGCCTCGGTCGCCTCGGGGGTGACGTCGTCGTCGGTGAGCCCGGTGCCGCCGGTGGTGAAGATGAGCGACGCGCCCTCGGCGGCCCGGCGGCGCAGCCAGTCCTCGATGGCGGCCTGGTCGTCGGGGAGGACGTCGCGCGCAACGATCTCGGCGCCGGCGGCCTCCGCGTGCTCAGCCAGGGCCGCGCCCGAGAGGTCTTCGGTCTCGCCAGCGGCAACGGACGTGGACACGGTGAGGATGGCGGTCTTCATCAGTCGCTGAGCATAGGTGGGCGCCGGTCCGAGAGGGGCTTCGGTGCGGCTCAGCGTGGCTCAGCGCTGCCAGTGCCCCGAGCGCCCGCCCGACTTCTCCAGCAGCGCCACGCCGGCGATCTCGGCCCCGCGCTCGACGCCCTTGACCATGTCGTACACGGTCAGGGCCGCGACCGAGGCCGCCGTCAGCGCCTCCATCTCCACCCCGGTGGGGCCGGTGGTGCGCGCCTCGGCGATGAGCTCGATCTCCCCGGCGGCGACGTCGATGGCGCCCTCGACGCCAACGTAGGACAGCGACAGCGGGTGGCACAGCGGAATGAGCTCGGAGGTGCGCTTGGCCGCCTGGATCCCGGCGATCCGCGCCACGCCGATGACGTCGCCCTTGGGGGCGTCCCCCTCCGCGACCTTGGCCGCGGTCTCGGGCGAGACCCGGACCACCGCCCGCGCTCGGGCACGCCGCTCCGTGGCGGGCTTGGCGGAGACGTCGACCATGCTGGCCCGGCCGGCGGCGTCGAGGTGGGTCAGGTCGCTCATGGGCGCCGCGCGATCAGCCGGATCAGCCGGCGACGGGAGCGTGGGCGCGCTGGGCCGCCGCGATGAGATCGCGAACTTCGCCCGGCCGCCCGCCGCGCAGCAGCGCGATGGGGTCCGGGTCCCCGTTGACGATGCCCTCGAAGAACTCCTTGCGGTCCTGGTAGGTGGGCAGCGTGCCCTTGGCCCAGCCGCGAGCGTCGTTGAGCAGGACCGCGAGGTCTGCGTATGGCTCGCCGAACAGCTCGGCGATCTCGCGCTTCATCCGCTTGGCCAGCGCGGGCGAGGCCCCCGCCGTCGAGATCGCCACCGCCAGCGGGCCGGTGCGCACGATCGCGGGGAGGATGAAGTTGCACAGCGGCGGGACGTCGACGACGTTGACGAGCATGGCCCGCCGCTCGGCGTCGTCGAAGACGCGGATGTTGACGTCGGTGTCGTTGGTGGCGGCGATCGCGATCAGGCAACCGTCCAGGTCGCCGGACTCATACCCGCGGCGCTGCCACCGGATCGAGCCTTCGTCGGCCAGCTCGCGCAGCGCCGGATGCGCCTCCGGGGCGACGAGCGTGACCTCGGCGTCGCAGGCAAGCAGGCCTTCAACCTTCTCCAGGCCGACGTCGCCACCGCCGATCACCGCGCACCGGCGGCCCTTCAGGCGCAGGCAGGCGATGTAGAACGGCGTGTCGAGCATGTCGCGCACGCAGCTCTGGTCGCAGATCCCCTTGCGGAACTGGCAGACGCATTCCTTGCCGGAGTAGGCCTGAGCGGGCATGCGATTAAGCGTAGCCCGCTCGTGCTCGCACTATCAGCGCTTCAATGCGTCCTTGGCCAGCCGACCGCCCAGGCGCAGCAGCGGGACCGCCCCGTCGCGCAGCGCCGCCGCGCGGATCGAGGGTCGTCCGTAGAGGACCTTGGCCGTCTGACGCAGCGCCAGACCCAGCGTCTCGTCGTAGGGGTGCCACCACGGGTTGCGGATCGTCGAGGGCTCCCATACGCGCAGCTTGACGTTCACGCACTCATACAGCCCGAACTTGGAATGGGTGCGACCCAGCCCCGACTCCTTGACCCCGCCCCAGGCGCATTGGCAGGCGCCGTGGCTGAACATGTGGTCGTTGATCCAGACCATGCCCGACTGAAGCTCTGAGGCGAACCGCTCCCCCTTGCCGCGATCCGATGTCCATACCGACGCGCCCAGCCCGAACTCCGAGTCGTTGGCCAGCGCCAGCGCCTCGTCCTCGGAGTCCACGGTGATGATCGGCAGCACCGGCCCGAAGATCTCCTCGCGCATGATCCGCATCTCGTGGGTGACGCCGGTGAGCACCGCCGGGGCATAGAAGTCGCCCGCCAGCCCCGCCGCGGGCGGCGTGTCGAGCGGGCCGCCGCCGTGCAGGGTGGCGCCGGCGGCCACGGCGTCGTCGACGAGCTCGCGCACGATCTCGAACTGGTCTCGCGAGACCATCGGCCCGATCTCGGTATCCCAGCCCATGGGGTCACCCACCCGCAGGGCCCCCGCGCCGGCGACGACTGAGGCGGTGAACCGGTCGGCCACGTCGCGCATCACGTACACGCGCTCGATCCCCGAGCAGGTCTGGCCGGCGTTGGCGAACCCGCCCCAGAGCGCCCCGGCGACGGCATGCTCGAGATTGGCGTCGCTGAGCACGATCATCGGGTCCTTGCCGCCCAGCTCGAGCACCGAGCCCTTCAGCCGCCTGGCGCACTCCTCACCCACCCCGCGTCCGGTGTCGACCGAACCGGTGAAGAACACTTTGGCCACGTCGGCTCTCACCACCGCCGCGCCAGTCCCAGGTCCGTGCACGACGCGGATGAGCCCCTCGGGCACGCCGGCGCGCTCGAACACCCGGGCGATCCGCTCGCCGAGCAGCGGCGTGAGCGACGCCGGCTTGAGCACGACGCCGTTGCCGGCCATCAGCGCCAGCGCCACCTCGCCGAAGGGAATGCTCCAGGGGTAGTTCCACGGCGAGATGACGCCGATGACCCCGAGCGGCTCGTAGGTGAACGCCGTCTGCTTGGTCTTGAGGAACAGCTGGGGCATGGGGACCGACTCGTCGGCCAGGATGCGCTGCCCCTCGCCCGCGATCCAGTGCAGGGCGTCGATCGTCGGCAGCACCTCCATCGCGAACGCCTCGTTGCGGGGCTTGCCCTGCTCGGCGACGATGAGGTCGCGGATCTCGTCGGACTCGTCGATGAGGACCTGCGCGGCGCGCTCCAGATACCGGGCGCGGTCGCGCAGGGTGAGCTGGGCCCAGAACGGCTGGACCTGGGCGACGCCGGCGACGACGGCGGCGACGTCGTCGGGGGCGGTCACCGCCACGGCGCCCAGGCGGGCACCGGTGGCGGGGTTAAAGGACTCGAGCTGGTCGGCGGCGGAGGCGGTGGCGGTCATGCGGCCGAGCGTATCGCCGTGGCGTGGGCCACGAGCGCGCCGGAGAGCAACTCGGCCAGACCTTCGGTCTGTGCCTCGTCGACCACCACCAGCGTCGGCTCGGTGGGGCGGTCAAGCTCGGTCGCCGCGACCCCCAGGACGGTCTCCCGGCCGTCGATCAGCGCGGTGGCACACAGCACGAGCCTGGTCAGCAGGTCGAAGCTGACCAGACGTGCCAACGACAGCTCGGGCACGGGGATGCCCTGACGGGCGTAGAGGTCCGCGATCGCTGCCAGGTCACGCCGGCGCACGAGGCGCAGGCACACGCGCGGGCCCCGCGGCAGGGGGTGATAGCGGGCGAGCAGGGCCCCCGAAGTCGGGCTCTCAGCCATTCCTACAGCGTAGTAGCTTCAGCAGTCGGGCCGACCGCCACAGCGCCGCCTCATGCGGCGCAAATACCCAGAATGTGCAGCTATTTCGGGGCGTCTGCACGACCGCGCCCACGCCGGATCTCATCGAGACGTTCGCGCAACTGCGCCTCGGCGTCGTCGGGCTCGTAGAACCGCGCACCGATGGCAGGATCGGGTAGCAGTTCCTGCGGGCTGAGATGCCCGGGCCGGCGGTGCGGGTTGTCGTAGCCACCGTCGCTGCGGGTGGACGAACGAAGGTGTGCGGGCGGCGCGGCGGCGCCGTGCTGGGCGATGTAGTCGCGGGCGGCGAAGACCGACCGCTTGGCCGCGTCGGACTTGGGAGCCATCGACAGGTAGATGGCCGCCTGGGCCAGCGCGAACTGGGCCTCGGGCAGCCCCACGTGCTCGACGGCGGCCGCGGCGGCGGTGGCGACCGAGAGCGCCTGGGGGTCGGCGTTGCCGATGTCCTCGGACGCCAGGATCACCATCCGACGCACGATGAAGCGCGGGTCCTCCCCGCCCTCCAGCATCACCGCGAGGTAGTACAGCGAGGCGTCGGGGTCGGAGCCCCGGGTGGCCTTGATCCACGCGGAGATCGTGTCGTAGTGGTTGTCGGCCTGGCGGTCGTAGAGCAGCGCCCGGCGCTGCAGCGCATCCTCGGCGTGGGCCAGGGTGACCTGGTGGTCCGGCCCGGCGGCCTCGCACGCGAGCTCCAGCGCGTTGAGCGCCGTGCGCGCATCTCCGCCGGAGCGCTCGGCGAGGAACTCGAGCGCGTCCTCGTCCACGTTCTCCGGAGGGCCGCAGTGGCCGGCCGCCACGGCCCGATCGAGCACCGTACGGATCTGCGGGGGCCCCAGAGCCTCGAGTTGGTAGAGGTGGGTCCGCGAGATGAGCGCGGAGTTGACCTCGAAGTAGGGGTTCTCGGTGGTCGCCCCAATCAGCGTGATCACCCCGTCCTCCACCGCCGGCAGGAGCGCGTCCTGCTGAGCCTTGTTGAAGCGGTGGATCTCATCGAGGAAGAACACCGTGCGCCGGCCGCTGCGCAGGCGCTCGCGCGCTCGCTCGATGACCGCGCGCACCTCGGCGCGTCCCGCCGCCACTGCGCTCTCCTCCTCCAGCGCGGCGTCGGAGGCGTGCGCCACGATGCGGGCCAGGGTCGTCTTGCCCGACCCCGGCGGCCCGTGCAGGATCATCGAATGCGGGCGGCCCTCCTCGATGGCGCGTCTGAGGGCCGAGCCCGGCGCGAGGAGGCGCTCCTGGCCCACGAGCTCGTCCAGGGTGGTCGGGCGCATCCGGGTGGCCAGCGGCACTTCGGCCCCGGCCCCGTCGGCGTGGCGCTGGGAGTCGTTGGGCGGCGCCGCGCCCGGCGCCACGTCCTCGCCGAACAGTCGCTCCATGACCTGAGTATGAACTCAGACCCGCGACCCCACCCGCCCGGCCGCACCCACTCGGCCCCGGCGGTCAGGCCGCGAGGATCTGCCGAGCCGCCTCGTGCACGTGGCCGTTTGAGCCGATCCCGTCCCCGCCGGCCGCAGTGGCCGCTCCGGTGAAGTCCGTGAATCGGCCCCCCGCCTCCTGCACGATGACCATCGGGGCCGCCACATCCCACAGCGCGACCGCGGGGTCCAGCGCAATCTCGGCAGCGCCCTCGGCGACGAGCATGTACTGCCAGAAGTCCCCGTAGCCGCGGGTGCGCCAACACCTCTCCGAAAGCGCCAGGAGCACCTCGAGCCGCCCGGTCTGGCGCCACTCCTCGTGGCCGCCGAAGCACATCTGAGCGTCACCCAGCTCCCGGATCCCGGAGACGCGGATCGAGCGAGGGTCGCCGCCGGCGACGTCGGTGGTGAAGGCGCCGGCGCCCCGCGCCGCCCACCAGCGGCGGCCCATGGCGGGCGCCGAGACCACGCCGAGGACCATCTCCCCGCGGTCCTCGAGCGCGAGCAGGGTGCCCCACACCTGCATGCCGCGGACATAGCCCTTGGTCCCGTCGATGGGGTCCACGATCCAGCGCCGGCCACCCGTCCCGGCGGCCCCATCGCCGGAAGCGCCGCCGTACTCCTCGCCGAACACGGTGTCGTCGGGGCGCCGCGAGGCCAGGTGCTCGCGCATCGCCTGCTCCACGGCGCGGTCGGCCTCAGAGACGGGCGTCAGGTCGGGCTTGGTCTCGACGACGAGGTCCGCGGCACGAAACCGGGCCATCGTGATCGCGTCGGCCGCGTCGGCCAGCTCCAGCGCGAGTTCGAGGTCGTCGGGGGCGCCCGGCACCGCGCGCATCCTACGCCGATAGTCTGGTCGTCAACGATGACGTCTGACGACCTGCAGCGCGAGAGCGTCGAGCTGCTCCAGGAGCTCATCCGCTTCGACACGGTCAACCCTCCAGGCCGCGAGCGGACGGCGATCGAGCACCTCGAGCGCTACGTCAGTCAGGCGGGCTTCGACACCCAGATCCTGGCCGCGGACCCCGAGCGTCCCAATCTCGTGGCGACCCTCGGCGGCGAGGGGGACGGCCCGACTCTCGTCCTGCTCGGGCACGTCGACACCGTGCTCGCCGATGCCTCGGAATGGCGCCATGATCCGTGGTCGGGCGCCGAGGCCGACGGCTTCGTCTGGGGCCGCGGCGCCCTGGACATGAAGAACCAGGTGGCGGCCGAGGCCGTCGCGGGCGTCGCGCTGGCACGGGAGGGATGGCGCCCGACCTCCGGCGCGCTCAAGCTCGTGTTCGTGTCCGACGAGGAGACCGGCGGCGAAGTCGGCGCCGCCTGGCTGCGAGAGCCATCCTGAGGCTGTGCGTTGCGACTTCCTGCTCAACGAGGGCGCCGGCGCCATGTTCGAGTACGACGGTCGGCGCCGCTACGGCGTCTGCTGCGCCGAGAAGGGCATCTTCCGCTTCAACGTGACCGCGCTGGGCGCGGCCGGGCACGCCTCGATGCCGCGCACCGGCGACAACGCCCTGCTCAAGCTCGCCCCGGTCCTGACCGCGCTGGCGGAGCAGCCTGAGGGGTTCGAGCTCACCGAGGCGCCCGCCGCGATGCTGCGCGGGCTGGGCTACGACCCTGACGACCCGTCCACCGCCCTGGCGCGCATCGCGCAGCAGGAGCCGCGGCTGCGCACAGTGGTCGAGCCGATGCTCGGGGTGACGCTGACCCCCACGATGGCCAGCGGCTCGAGCAAGATGAACGTCATCCCCTCGCGCGCCCAGGTGCGGATCGACTGCCGGGTGCCTCCGGGGCTGGGCGAGGATGCGGTGTGGCGGCGCATCCGCCAGGTCCTGGGTGAGCCGACGGACGATCTGCGCATCGACTTCACCGAACAGGTCGTGGGCAACGGCTCGTCGCCTCAGAGCACGCTGATGACCGCGATCGATCAGTGGGTCACCGCTCAGGATCCCGGCGCGGGCACGGTGCCGGTCATCCTGCCCGGCTTCTCGGACTCCCGCTGGTTTCGCGAGGCGTTCCCCGACTGCGTGGCCTACGGCTTCTTTCCCCAGCGCCACCAACCGATGCTAGAAACCGCCGCGCTCATGCACAACGCGGACGAGCGCATCGACGTGCGCGATCTCGGTTTCGCCACCGGCTTCTATCGCGACATCATCGGCGAGCTGCTCGGCTGAGCCGGCGGCCCGCTCCTCCTCGCCGCCGTCGTCAACGAGCGCGCGGGTACCGCGGGGCGCCAGCGCGAGCGCCAGCATCGCCAGCGCGATCACGGCGCCGACGGTGAGCACCGTCCGGGCGCCCAGAGCGCCCGCCAGGGGACCGGCGACGGCGAAGCCCAGCGGCAGCAGGGCCAGCGACCCCATCCAGTCATACGCACTGACTCGCGACAGCGCCTGGGGCGGGATGTGGCGAACCAGCGCGGTCGACCACCACACCTCAAACAACGTGAAGCCCAGGCCGGCGCAGAAGGCCAGCACCACGACCACGGCCAGCGGCGCGGCGCCGGCGAAGGCCAGCGTCTGGATCGGCCAGACGAGGGTGAGCAGAAGGCCGACGACCATCGGGCGCCGGGGCCGCCAGCGGATGCCCACCAGCGCGCCGACGACGGCGCCGCCACCGGCGACGCTCTCGAGCAACCCGAACACGCCGGCCGAGCCGTAGAGCTGTTTGGAGACGAGCGGCGCCAGCGCATACCACTGCGCGTAGGCACAGAGCACCGCGACCGTGAAGGCGGCGATCGTCGCCCACACCCAGGTGCGCGACCGTACCTCGCGCCAGCCGGCGCGCAGGTCAGCGATGACCGTCGTGCGCTCCTGCGCCACGTCGCCACGGGCACGGGGGCGCATGTGGCGCAGCAGCTCGGCGCTGATCAGGAAGGTGGCGGCGTCGAGCGCGAACGCCGCGCCGGCGCCGACGGTGAGAACCATCGCGGCGCCCAGCGCCGGCCCGATGAGGATGGCCAGGTTCTCCGTCGTCGAGGACAGCGCGCGGGCGTCCTGAACCTCGGCGTCGGGGACCGTCTGGGGGAGCAGGCCGGAGTAGGCCGGCTGGAAGAACGCCCGGGCCGCGCCGAACAGCGCCTCGATCACGATCATCTCCGCCACGCTCGCGCCGCCGAGCACGATCGACGCCGCCAGCACGGCGTGCAGCAGCGCCCGGGCGTAGTCGGCCGCGGTCATGATGCGATGGCGGGGCAGCCGAGTCGGCCCACACCCCGCCGAACAGGACCAGCGCGATGAGCGGCAGCGCCTGCGCGGCCAGCACCAGACCCAGATCCGTCGGCGATCCCGTGCGCTGGGTGATGTAGAGCGCCAGCGCGACGATCACGACCTGATCGCCGACGGCGCTGGCCGACTGGCCGAGGAAGAGGAACTTGAAATCTCTGTGGCGCAGAACGCGCAGGTACGAACTCATCACACACACTCACTGACGACGAACGGGGGAGCGGACGGCGGGCGGCCCGGGCAGGCCGCGGCATCCGCGGTTCTAAAACAGCGTCAGTGGCGTGGGATGCAGAGCATCTCGAGTACAGCGTACCAGCCTCAATAGACTCTTCGCATCGCCACGCAGGTCGCCAACCGCCTCGATCCCGCGATCTTCCGGCTGCCGGTGGACCGGATCCGCGAGGGGTACTACTCCGACGCGTACTTCGTCCTCACCAAGTCGCTGCTCGAAACCGAGGGCGAGCATCCCCACGTGACGATGCAGGTCTTCCAGAAGGAGGACTCGATCCTCGGTGGCATCGACGAGGCCATCGCGGTGCTCAAGACGTGCGCCGGCCACTACGACGGCGGCGAGTGGGTCCCCGGCTGGGACCGCCTCCAGGTCCACGCGCTCAAGGAGGGCGACCGCATCGTCCCCCGCGAGACGGTGATGACGATCGAAGGCGACTACTCCGTGTTCGCTCACCTCGAGACGGTCTACCTCGGCTCGCTGGCCCGCCGATCGCTGATCATGCGCAACGTCGCCGAGGTCGTCGAGGCGGCTCGCGGCAAGCAGATCTTCTTCTTCCCCGCACGCCACGACCACTGGCTGGTCCAGACCGGCGATGGCTGGAGCGCCCACGTCGCCGGCGCCATTGGCGTCTCCACCGACGCCCAGGCGTCCTGGTGGGGCGGCCGTGGCATCGGCACCGTCCCCCATGCGCTCATCGCCGCCTACGGAGGCGACACCGTCAAGGCCGCGGTCAAGTTCGCCGAGCACTTCCATCCCGACACGAACATCACCGTGCTCGTGGACTTCGTCAACGACTCGGTGACCACCGCCCTCGAGGTGGCCGAAGCGCTCCAGGGCAAGCTGTGGGGCGTGCGCCTGGACACCTCAGAGCTGCTCGTCGACCGCTCGCTGTGGAACGAGATGGGCTGCTTCAAGCCCATCGGCGTCAACCCCCGCCTGGTGGAGAAGGTCCGCGGCGCGCTGGACGGCGCCGGTTTTCCCGATGTCAAGATCGTCGTCAGCGGGGGCTTCACCGCCTCGCGGATCCGCGAGTTCGAGGGAGCCGAGGTGCCAGTGGACGCTTACGGGGTCGGCTCGTCCCTCATCCGCGGCCAGAACGACTTCACCGCGGACATCGTGCTGCTCGACGGGCAGCCGTGCGCCAAGGTGGGGCGGGCCTACGCGCCCAACCCGCGCCTCGAGCGCGTCCTGTAGCCCCGCGCCGGGTGTGCTCGGCCCCTGCGGGGCCTGCGTCTACCCGGCGCAACAGCGGCTGGGGAGGGAGGGGCTGCGCCGGCGCGTCGTGAGTCTCCGAACCTGCATATCCCGGCAAACGTGTCCCGCGACCGCAGCTTTTTCGCGGAATGCATCTAGGGGATGCAATCCGCGCCAAACCTGATCGCGCGCAGGAGGTTTTTCACGTTTTGCAGGTCGCCGGGCGATCCGACCCAACCCCTCGATAGCCCGCCTTTAAGCGCTATCGCACCGCGCCCAACCTCCCGACCCCTCCGGCCACTCAACAGCCAACTCGTCCACCAGCCCTTCACCCGGCGCCCTGAGCTGCCGATAATCCTCAAACGCATGCTCTACGGCACGTTCCTCGGCGACACCGACTTCATCACCTGGGTGCACGACTGGCTGCCGCTGATCTTCATGGGGCTGCTCGTCGTCCTGGTGTTCATGACGATGCGGCTGGTGCCCCGGACCAAGCCCGCCGAGATCCGCCCGGAGACGACCCCGCCGATCGCCTGGGACGACATCGCGGGGGCTGACGAGGCCAAGGCCGAGCTGCGCGAGATCGTCGACTACATGCGCGACGCCAGGCGCTTCCGCACCCTCGGCGCGCACCTGCCCGCCGGGATCCTCCTGCACGGCCCGCCCGGCACCGGCAAGACGCTGCTGGCCAAGGCCGTCGCCCACGAGTCGGGCGCAACCTTCTTCTCCCAGTCGGCGTCGTCGTTCGTGGAGATGTTCGCCGGCCTGGGCTCGGCCCGCATCCGCCGCCTCTTCAAGGAGGCGCGCAAGCACGCCCCCGCGATCATCTTCATCGACGAGCTCGACGCCGTGGGCACGGCTCGCTCGGGCGGGGCGGCCAACCGCGAGTACGACCAGACGCTCAACCAGCTCCTGGTCGAGATGGACGGCTTTGACGGCAAGAAGGATGTCGTGGTCATCGCCGCCTCCAACCTGCTGGAGAAGCTCGACCCGGCCCTGCTGCGCCCGGGCCGCTTCGACCGCCACATCTTCGTCTCGCCTCCCGACGTCCTCGGCCGCGAGCGCATCCTCGAGGTCCACTCGCGCGACAAGCCCGTCGCCGACAGTGTCGACTTCTCGATCCTCGCCCGCCAGACCGCCGGGCTCACCGGCGCGGACCTGGCCAACATCTGCAACGAGGCCGCCATCAACGCCGCCCGCAACGGCCACGACACGATCGACGGCCCCGACTTCGACCAGGCGCTCGAGCGCGTCGTCGCCGGGATGCAGTCGCGGCGGCGCCTCAACGACCGCGAGCGCCGCGTCGTCGCCTTCCACGAGGCCGGCCACGCCCTCGTCGCCGAGCTGCTGCCGTCCGTGGACGCGGTCCACCGCGTCTCCATCATCCCCCGCGGGCGGGCTCTGGGCTACACCCTCAACCTCCCCGCCGAGGACCGCTACCTGCGCACGCGCGCAGAGCTGGTGGACATGATGACCATGCTCCTGGGCGGGCGCGCCGCCGAGTCCCTGGTGTTCGGCTCGGTGACCAACGGCGCCACCGACGACCTGCGCCGCGTGGCTGACATCGCCTACTCGATGATCCACGACTACGCGATGGGGACCGGCTTCACCTCACTGCGCGTCAACTCCGAAATGCTGTCGGAGTCCACCCGCCGCGTCCGCGACGAGGAGGTCCGCGAGCTCGCCGACGAGGCCTTCCGAGCGGCCCAGGAGCTCCTGTCCAGCCACCGCGCCCAGCTCGACAAGCTCGCCGACGCGCTCCTCGCCGACGAGGTGCTCGAGCGCGAGGAGATCGACCGCATCATGGCCGGGACGCCCGTGACGGCGCCGGACCGGCGCCCAGGGATCCACCTCGGGCTCGCCGCCGCGTCCACCGAGACACCCGAGCCTCCGCCCAGCGCGAAGTAGCCGGGTCGATATCCTCGGCGGCGCCGTGCTGACCGCCATCGACCACGTCGGCGTCGCCGTCGAGAGCATCGACGACGCCCTCGCGCTCTACCGCGACCAGCTCGGCATGCCACTCGTCCACCGTGAGACCGTGTCCGAGCAGGGCGTCGACGCGGCGCTGCTCGACGTCGGCGACAGTCACATCGAGCTGCTCCAGCCGCTCAGCCCGGACACCGCCGTGGGCAAGTTCCTGACCCGCCGTGGGCCGGGACTCCATCACGTGGCCTACCGGGTCGAGTCGGTGCAGGCGGCACTGGACGCGTGCGCCGCGGCCGGGATGCGCCTCATCGACCAGGCGCCGCGGACCGGCATCCGCGGGTCGCGGGTGGCCTTCATTCACCCCGCCTCCACCGGCGGAGTCCTCACCGAGATCGTGCAGCCAGCAGAGGAGCATTAAGTGTCAGACGACGACAAGCCCCAGAAGATCAACATCGGCTTCCTGGGCGGCCCGGTGCTCTCAGCCCGGGTGGCGCCCAAGCAGCTGGAGAAGCTGCGCGAAGCGCTCGGGAACACCGGGTGGCACAACCTCAAGGCCGAGGACGGAGACGTCACCCTCGACCTGGGGAAGGTCGTCTACGTGTTGGTGGACACCGAGGCCCACCGGGTCGGCTTCGGCGGCTGACCTACACGATCCGGTTGCGCAGCACCCCGATCCCCTCGATCTCCAGCTCCACCTCGTCGCCTGGCGCAAGCCAGCGCCCGTCACCGTGCTCCAGGATGCAGCCCCGTCCCACCGTCCCAGAGCCGAGGACCTCACCGGCGATGAGGCCGGGCGTGTTGCGCGCCGCGGTCTCGATCAGCCTGTCCCATGAGTGGTAGATGCCGCCGGTGCGGGTGTCGGTGCGCACCTCGCCGTTGACACGCGCGACGGCGCGCATGTCCAGATCGGCGGGCAGCTCGTCGGGTGAGACGAGGACCGGCCCCAGCGCCGTGGCGAAGTCCTTGCCCTTGGCCGGCCCCAGCCCCACCTGCATCTCCTTCAGCTGCAGGTCCCGGGCCGAGAAGTCGTTCATGATCGTGAAGCCCTCAGGCCGCCCGTCGGGGCCGATCACGCAGGCCAGTTCCAGCTCGTAGTCGAGCATCTGGGTGTCGGCCGGCATCGGGATGTCATCGCCGTCGCCGTATGTCGCGCCGGGGTTGGTGAAGTAGAAGACGGGGATCTCGTACCACGCCGGCGGTACGTCACGGCCGCTGAGCGCCCGCGCGTTGCGGACGTGCTCCTCGAAGGCCATGAAATCGCGGATCGACGGCGGCCGGCCGTCGGGATAGGCCCGCCTCATCGCGTGAACAGCGTGGAGAGGACGACCTCGGTCACGGTGCGCGTCACGCCCTGGGTCGCGCGGATGCGCTCCAGCGCCAGCTCCAGGCTCTTGGTGTCCTCCGCCATCACGTGCAGCAGGGCGCTCGCCTCCCCCGCCACGGTGTGAGCCGAGACCACGCCCGGCTCGCTCTGCACCGCCTTCTTGATGACCGAGCCGGACATCTCACCCTCGCAGTAGAGGTCGACAAACGCCTCGGCATGCCACCCGAACGCCTCGGGGTCGACGACGGCCGTGTAGCCCAATACCACCCCGTCGCGCTCGAGCCGGTCCAGCCGGCGCTTCACCGCCGGTGCGGACAGGTGCACGTGCTTGCCGATGTCTGAGAACGAGCGGCGCGCGTTCTCGCGAAGCAGCGCAACGATTCTTCGATCCGTGGCGTCCATGTCGGGTCAGAGACGTGCGGCAGACACAACGTACCGGGCGCGTGGTGGCGGCGCAACCTCCTAATCGTTGCCGCGGTGGCCACCGGAGCACGACCCGGAAGTGCGTGGCCGATTCTCTTCGTCGCCGACGGCATCGATCACCTGCTCGAGGTGGTCGGCGGATTCTTCGCCGAGTGCGACGACGACGCCCCCGCGCGGCTGACCGACGCCCGCTCGGTCAGCGGCTGAGTGCTGCCGGTGAACCGCACGGTCACGATCGCGATGTCGTCGCGCTCGGCCTCGGCCGGCTGCGTGGCGTAGCGCTCGAGCGCGTCGGCGAGCTGGCCGGCATCGGCCCCGTGTTCATGCTCGCGCAGGGCCTCGGTGGGCCGGCGCTCGGGGCCGGGACCGGGGTCCGAGACGCCGTCGGTGTAGAGCAGGATCGTGTCGCCGAGTCCGAGCGCAAGCTCCGTGGTCTGTAGGCGGATGTCAGGCCAGATACCCAGAAGCGTGCCGCGCGACGGCAGGGTGCGGGCGTCGCCCGAGGCCGGGACGAGGATCGGCGGCGGATGTCCGGCACAGGCCAGCGACACCTGGGCGGTCCCGTTCTCGACGGTGAGCAGCAGGTAGGCCACTGTGATGAAGCGCCCGTTCAGGTCCTCGCCGAGCATGGCCCGGTTGAGGAAGCGCAGGGCCTCGTCGGGGCCCACCGACCATGAGGCGAGGCTGCGCAGCGTCCAGCGGGCCATCGCCGTCACCGCGGCAGCCTCGGCCCCCTTGCCGCACACGTCGCCGACGATGATCGCCCACCGTCCGTCGCTGACCGCGAAAGCGTCGTAGAAGTCCCCGCCGACGAGCTCGGCCTCCCGGGCCGGGCGGAAACGGACGGCCAGCTCGCAACCGGGGATCGACGGCAGCGCCGTCGGCAGCAGGCTCTGGCGCAGCACCTCGACGGTGCGCTCGCTGCGCTGCCGGGCACCGCTCGCGCGAGATCACGAGATAGCCCAGGAACAGCCCCAGCAGCAGCGTGGCCGCGGTGAGCAGGCCGAGGACGACGATCGCCTCCACCGTGGAGTGGCTGGCGTCGGTCCTGGCGGTGCTCTGGCGGGCCCGTTCGCGCGCTGACACCAACTGCTCGAGCCTGGCCGCTCGCGCCCTCACGAGGTCGACCGCTTGCTTGCCTTCAAGCGTCACCGCGTCGGTGCCGGCAGCGGCGCGGTCGCGTGTGGCCAGCGTGATCGTCCGGGGCAGATAGCCGGTCATGTAGGCATCGGCGGTGCGCTCGAGCGCGCTCGCCTGCGCCGGGAAGGCCCCGTCGGCGGCCGCCGCCCGGGTCAGCGCCGCCCCGGCTCCGGGGTAGCTGCGTTGGGCCTGACGGGAAGGGTCCAGGAACAGCGCGCGGCCGGTGATGACATAGCCGCGGAGGCCGGTCTCGGCGTCGACGATGGTTCGTTCGAGGTTGATCACCGCGGTCAGGTAGGTGTCTGACCGCGTGGTGGCGTCGGCCGAGTGCTTGAGCTTGACCGTGTTGACCAGCAGTAGGGCGACGCCGATCGCCACCAGCAGCGCCCCGGCCGCCACCACGAGCGCAATCCTGGCGGGCAACCCGCCGATTCTCCGCATGACGCGAATTTACGGACTGTTGGAGTCGTCTGCCAGCGCGCGCCTTCTGCTTCGTAGAGTCAGGGCGCATGCCGATGCTTAATGAGCTCGACCGTCGTCTGCTGATGGCCGCCCGCACCCGCGGCCATGGGCCCCGGCGCGAGCGGGCAGCGCTCGTCTATTCGCGGCTGGGAGAGCACGCGGCCTGCTGGCTGGCCCTCGGCGTCGCCGGCGCGGCGCTGGACCCGGGACGGCGCGGGCGGTGGCTGCGCGGCGCCGCCGCGGTGGCCGCCGCGTACGGGCTCAACTACGCGGTCAAGCTGGCCGTGCGCCGCCCGCGCCCGCGGCTGGATGGGCTCCCGGCGCTCTCGCCGGTGGTCTCGGCGCTGTCGTTCCCCAGCGCCCACGCCACGACGTCGTTTGCGGCCGCCCAGGTCTACCGGGGGCTGGTCGCTCCCGGCGTCCTCTACGGCGCCGCGGTCACGTTCGGGATCAGCCGGCCCTACCTCGGCGTCCACTACCCCTCAGACGTCGTCGCGGGCGCGCTGCTGGGCACGGCCCTCGGGGCCGTCGCCGCAGGAGGTGGGACGTCGTGCCGATGAAGGTCGGGATCGTGGGCATGCCCAACGCCGGCAAGTCCTCGCTGTTCACCGCCCTGACGGGAGTGGCCGCCGAGGCCGCCAACTACCCGTTCACCACGATCGAGCCCAACGTGGCCATCGTGCCCGTACAGGACGAGCGGCTGAACACGGTCGCCGAGATCGTGGGCGCCTCCAAGATCGTGCCCGACACGATCGCCTTTCACGACATCGCCGGCCTGGTGGCGGGCGCGCACCGCGGCGAGGGGCTGGGCAACCAGTTCCTGGCCAACATCCGCGAGACCGACGCGCTCGTGCACGTCGTGCGGGCCCACACCGACGACAGCGTCGTGCACCCCGAGGGGCGGGTCGACCCGCTGGCTGACATCGAGACGATCGAGACCGAGCTCGTCTACGCCGACCTCGAACAGGCCGAGCGCCGCCGCGACCGCGTGGTGCGAACCGCCCGTGGCGGTGACCGCCACGCCATCGCCGAGGCCGAGTGGCTGGAGCAAGGTCATCGAGGCGCTGCAGGCCGGCAAGCCCGCCCGCACCGTGCCGCCGCCCGCGGACGGCACCGGACGCGATGAGCCTGCTCTCTCCGCTGACCGCCAAGCCCGTGCTGTTCGTCGCCAACGTCGAGGAGGGCTCAGACGAGGTCCCGCCGGCGATCGCGGCGCACGCCGCCGCGCAGGGAGCCGAGGCGGTGGCCGTGTCGGCGCGCCTGGAGGCCGAACTGGGCGAGCTGTCCGACGAGGACGCCGCCGCCATGCGCGAGGACCTGGGGCTGGCCGAGTCCGGCCTGCAGACCGTCGTTCGTGGGGCCTTCTCGCTGCTGCATCTCGTCGCCTTCTTCACCGCCGGCGAGGACAAGCCGGCCCAGTCCTGGCACCTGCGCCGCGGGCCTGTCGGTGTGGCACGCCGCCGGGCTGATCCACTCCGACATCCAGAAGGGCTTCGTCCGCGCCGAGATCGTCTCCTGGGATGCGCTGCGCGACGCCGGCGGCTATGCGGGGGCGCGTGACCGAGGCACTCTGCGCCTCGAGGGCCGCGACTACGTCGTCGCCGACGGCGACGTGATCACGGTCAAGTTCACGCCGTGACGCGCGCGATTTGTGCGTGATACGCGCACTTTCCTCGCACGCTCACGCCTACAGGTCCGCGAGCGACGAGGCGTTCTCCAGCCGCTCGGCCAGCCGGTTCATGCCCAGCGCCCGGGCCGCCACCGCCCCACCGTCGAGGTTGGTCTCGGCGTCCTCGGGGAGCGTGACCTCGCGCCGGGCGCAGCGTCGCGATGTCACGGAAGGCGAGCAGCTCGTCGGCGTTGTCGCGCAGCGACGCCGCGATCCGCGGGCGCTGCTCGTCGGCGGCGGCGATCGACCGCCTCCAACGATCCGTAGCGGTCCAGCAGCTCGGCGGCGGTCTTGGGGCCGATCCCCGGAGCGCCGGGCAGCCCGTCGGAGGGGTCGCCGCGCAGCGCGATGAAGTCGGGGACGAGGCTGGGCACGACGCCGTAGCGCGCTTTGACCTCCGCGGGGTCGACCTCGTCAAAGCCCGCCGAGTTCTGCTTGAGGAACACGACGCTGACCCGCTCACCGGCGCACTGGTACATGTCGCGGTCTCCGGTCATGATCAGCGCCCGGCCGCCGGCGTCCACCTCGGCCTCGGCCAGCGCGCCCAGCAGGTCGTCGGCCTCGAGGTCGTCGGTGTCCGCGGTGGTCCAGCCGAAGGCGCCGAACAGGTCCGGCGCGCGCGCGAACTGCCAGTCCAGCGCGTCGGGCACCGGCGGACGGTCGGCGTGGTAGGCGGGATACAGCTCGGTGCGGTAGCGCGGCTGCCTCTGCGCCGAAGCAGACGACGATCGCCCGCGGGCGGCAGTCGGCGGCGATGCGCAGGATGAGGTTGGCGGCGCCCAGCAGCGCGTTGACGGCGTGGCCGTCCCCGTCGGTGATCGAGTCCGGCAGCGCGAAGAACGAGCGGTACAGGACGAACGGACCGTCGATGGTCAGCAGCGGGCCGGGCACGCCCGGGAGCGCTAGACTGGTCCCGCTACGGGACCGTCGACGGCGCGGTCCGTCGAACCGCGCCGTCCACCACGCGATAGCGGCCCGCGGCCACGGTGGCGCTGTAGGCGCCGCTGCCCGAGACCGCCGCTGGTCGACACCGTGTGCCACGTCCGACCGGTCTGGGACTGGATCGTCACCGAGCCTCCGGCGGGCGCCGGGAACACCGTCCCGCTCAGCTTCCCGGACGGGTCGGTGGTGGTGATCGACGTGAAGGTCGCCCATGTGTCGTCGAGGCCGAAGATCTCCTGCAGCTGGGCGCCGCTGACGGTGCTCGTACCGCGGGTGCCGACGACCTGGGCCTGCACGATCCGCGGCGAGACGCCGTGGCGCGTGACCGCGATGCCGACGAGGCTGCCCTTGACCAGCCGACCGAGCTTGCGGGCGGCCGCCGCCAGGCTCATCTGCGATCCCCAGCTGTGGTACGGGTCCTGCCCGGCGTTGTCGTAGGGGTCGGGGACGCCGCGCAGCCACGGCTCCGGCGTCGCGCCGGCCCACACGTTCTGGATGCTCTCGGTGTAGCCGCCCGAGGAGGCGAAGAAGTAGGTGACCGCGGGCTTGCCGTCGTAGGTGACGATCTGGCCGCTGGTGGCGGCGACCGCGGCATTGGTGGACGCCGTCTCGGACTTCACGCCGCCGTACATCTGCGAGCGGGTGTCGGAGTAGAGGTCGTAGCCGTTGCCCCCGACCGTGGTCGTGATCGCGTAGGTGCGGGCGGCGACCGCCTGGGCCTCGAGCGCCGCGCTGGCCCAGCTGGAGGGCATCTCGGCGGCGACCACGCCGCGCACGTAGTCGTCGAGGCCGACCGCGTCGACGGTCTGCACCCCGCCGTCTGACGGCGAGAACTGCAGCGAGCCGCGATAGCTGCCCAGGCCGGGCACGCTCAGCGGCGCCGTGCTCGGGCGCGGTGACGGTCAGCGGCGGAGGCGAAGGTGCCCACCGGCTTGCCCGCGGCGGTCACGATCGCCAGCTTGGCCCCGGCCGGCCTGACGGTGTAGGTGGTGGCGGCGCGAGGTGGGTGCGTGATCCGGACACGCCGGTGGCCCCGGCAAACGACGCCCGAACCGGTCGCCAGCAGCACGCGGACGGTCTGGCGCGGATTGGTCGTGGCCAGCGCGGTGCCCTGGTAGTAGTGGGCCAGGATCGTCTTGTAGCCGGCGCCGTGCAGCGCGTAGCCGTAGGCGCCGTACTGGCTCATGCCGATGCCGTGGCCGTCCCCGCCGCCGCGGATGTAGAAGGTGCTGCTGGCGCGTGCAGCGGCGCTGAACCCGGCCAGCAGGACGGCGGCGGTGAGCAGGGCCCGGAGGCCGCGGCCGGGTCAGGCTCGCCGCGCGGATTGCGGTTAGCGGACGGCCGAGAGCGGTTAGATAGGGTGGCGTGATGAGCGAGCGCAAGGCGTCAGATGTCTTCGTGGAGTGCCTGGAGGCAGAGGGCGTCAAGTACGTGTTCGGGATCCCGGGCGAGGAGACGCTCGACCTCAACGAATCCCTTGCTGATTCCTCTATCGACTTCGTGCCCGTCCGACATGAGCAGGGCGGGGCATACATGGCCGACGCCTACGGCCGGCTGACCGGCCGCGCCGGCGTGTGCCTGGGCACGCTGGGCCCGGGCGCGACCAACCTCGTGACCGCGGTGGCCGACGCGTTCCTGGATCGTGCCCCGCTCGTCGCCCTGACGGGCCAGTCCGACCTGGAGCGGATGCACAAGGAGTCACACCAGTACATCGACCTCCTGGCATCATGCGCCCGGTCGTGAAGTGGAATGCACGGGTTTCGAGCCCGGAGATCGTCCCGGAAGTGGTGCGCAAGGCGTTCAAGGTGGCCGAGTCCGAGAAGCCCGGCTCCACCCACCTGGAGCTCCCCGAGGACGTGATGATGCGCCCGCTGGACGCCTCGCCGCTCCCCCGCCACGCCCCGGTCCAGCCCGAGCCGGGCATGCGCGAGCTCCAGCGCGCCACCGAGATCATCATGGCCGCCGACCGACCGGTGATCCTCGCCGGCAACGGCGCCATCCGCACCCACGCCAGCCGCGCGCTGCGCGCGTTCGTGCACACCACCGGGATCCCCGTGGCCGAGACGTTCATGGCCAAGGGCCTGCTCGACTACGAGGACCCTCACGCGCTCGGCACGGTCGGGCTCCAGGCCCGCGACTACGAGCTGGCCGGCTTCGAGGACGCCGACGTGGTCATCGCGGTCGGCTACGACCTCGTCGAGCACAAGCCCGAGCACTGGAACCCGCGCGCCGACAAGAAGATCGTCGTCATCGACACCGTCGCCGCCGAGATCGACGAGTTCTTCATGCCCGAGGTCGAGCTGATCGGCGACATCGCCCACGTGCTGGCGCGCCTGGCCGCCGGCTGCAGCCGCAAGAACGCCTCGCCCACCGGAGTCAGACCGCCTGCGCGCAGCTCGTGTTCGGCGCGCTACGCGACGCCCGCGATGACGATCACTTCCCCATGCGCCCACCCCGCGTGCTGTCCGACATCCGCCAGGCGCTGCGCCGCAGCGACGTGCTGGTCTCCGACGTCGGCCTGCACAAGCTGTGGATCGGCCGGATGTTCCCCGCTCACGAGCCGGGCACGGTCCTCATCGCCAACGGCCTGGCCGGGATGGGGTTCGCGCTGCCCACCGGGATCGCGGCCAAGCTCGTGGACCCCCATCGCCACGTGGTCACCGTGTCGGGCGACGGGGGCTTTCTCATGAACTGCCAGGAGCTCGAGACCGCCGTACGCCTCAAGACGCCGGTGGTCAACGTCATCTGGGAGAACGGCCAGTTCGGCTCGATCGTGTGGAAGCAGGACAACAAGTTCGGCCGCCACTTCGGCGTGGACTTCGGCAACCCCGACTTCGTCAAGCTCGCCGAGGCCTTCGGCGCGCCCGCGTGGCGGTGCACCAGCGCCGACGAGTTCTCCCAGCGGCTCAGCCACGCCCTCACCCTCGACCTTCCCTCGGTGATCGTCGTGCCGATCGACTACTCGGTCGACGTCGCCATCTCGCGCGAGCTCGGCGCCGAGACGGTCGCCACCTGACGGGCCGCGCCACCTGACGCGCGCCGCCACTTCCTGACGCGCGCCACCTGACCCGCGCCGCCACCGGAGGCGAGCCGCCCCTTAACGGCTACGGCTCGCCCGGCCGGTGTGGCCGGGCGAGCCGCCCTGAGGGGTTGCGACGTACCTCAGGCGCTCAGTGCCGCTTGAACCCCCGCGACCGGCGAGCTCGGAGACCAGCGCCGTGCCGTCGGCCGTGCCCAGCCCCGTGGCCATGTCGTAGCCACGGACCGCGCTGAAGCCAGGCACCGTGTGGATGCCGGGGAACTCTTCATCCGCGGGGTTGTCGAACGTGACCGTTGTGTTGCCGCGGGTCACGTCGACCACACCGGAGCCGAAGCCGTCGCCGCGGCTCGTACAGCGTCGGGTTCAGCAGGCCCAGATCATGCCCGGCGGCCTGGTCGGCGATCGCGACCACGCCGGAGAACAGCGGGGATGCCTCGCTCGTGCCGCCGATGATGTTGAAGCCGCCGGGACCCTCGCCCGGGAAGCTCCAGAACACGAGGGCACCGCCGTTGACGGCCGCGCTCATGCTGATGTCCGGCGTGCCGCGCATACGGCCGGTCACGTTCGCCACGCGGTCCTGGTAGAAGGGCCGGCTGAAGACCGCCGAGTCGCCCCCGCCGCCGGCGCACGGCGCCGTGCAGTCCGTCGGCAGATCGTTCCACGCGTTGTCGGGCGCGAGGCGGTTGCCGTTGGCGTCCAGGTGCAGCTGCGTGCCTCCTACCGAGGTGACGAGGGGGTCAGCCGACGGCCAGCTGTTGACCCGGAAGGGATAGAAGTCATCCGCGTTCGGGTTCGAGGTCTCGTCGGTGGGGCCGGCGTCGCCCGAGGAGGCGAGCACGCTCACGCGATGCGCCAGCGCGTTGAAATATGCGCTGCGCAGGTTGAGGATCGAGCGAGCGCTGGGGAACGTCTCCTCCGTGGCGCCGAAGCTCTGCGTGATCACATCACCGAGGTGGTGGTTGATCACGAAGTTCTCGGCCGCGACGATCTCGGGCAGCCCCGTCGTGCCCTCGGTCTCCGCCACCGGCGTCTCCACCAGCAGGAGATTGGCGCCGGGGGCCATCGCATGGGCGTACTCGACGTCCAGCGACGTCTCCACGCCCCAGCCGGGGGCGTCGGGATCATTCTGGTTGACCGGCCCGTCGGGCGTGATGATGTTGAACTGCGGCGGCCCCGGCAGGCCGTAGGCGGCGTCGAACGTGTTCAAGTCGGCCTTGATCGTCGGCGATCCGAACGAGTCGACGATCACGATCGTCTTGCCAGCCCCGGTCAGACCGGCGCGGTACAGCGGCTTCATGTTGTAGGCCTGCTCGTACTGCAGTGGCCCATAGCACGCGATCTGCGCCTCGGCCACGCACTGGGCCGTGGTCGGCGGCGTCGCGCCGAAGTGGGCGGGGTACTCCACGTGGAACGGCTCCGCGACCGCGCTCTGAGCCGCGAACGCGCATACGGCTGACGCTCCGATGAGCGCCAGCAGACATCGGCTGCGCAAGACTTACCTCCCTGGGGGCTTGGATGAAGCGGCGGGCATTCAATCACGCCGCTCCACCCCCACGCGCCGCTTCGGAAAGGTTGCAACGGATCGCCGTGATAGGGCGATCCGTGGCGGTTTGTCAACGCCTGACGAGGTTTATGTATTGCCGCGGGCCATCGCCCGGAGATCCATCGCCTTGTTGTAGGTCTCCTCGTCGACGCCCTTCTCGTAGGCGACCTCGCGCAGCATCCGACCCGAGGTCGCCGCCTCCTTGACGATCTCCGCCGCCTTGTCGTACCCGATGTGGGGGTTCAGCGCAGTCGCGGCGGCCAGCGTCGCCTCGGCGGAGCGGTGCGCAGCCGTCTTCGTTGGCCTGGATGCCCGTCGACGCACTTCTCGGCGAAGATCTTGGCCGTCGCGGCCAGCAGCCCGATCGACTGCAGCAGGTTGCGCGCGATCAGCGGGCACGCGCACGTTGAGCTCGAAGTTGCCCTCCAGGCCGCCGATGGTGATCGCCGTGTCGTTGCCGATCACCTGCGCGGAGACCTGCAGCACGACCTCGGGGATCACCGGGTTGACCTTGCCGGGCATGATCGAGGAGCCCTTCTGGAGCTCGGGCAGGAGCAGCTCGCCGATGCCCGGCACGCGGCCCGGAGCCCATCAGCGCGAGGTCGTTGGCGATCTTGGTCAGCGAGACGGCGATCACCTTCAGCGCGCCCGAGAGCTCGACCAGCGCGTCGCGGTTGCCCTGAGCCTCGAAGGGGTCCTCGGGCGCGCGGATCTCCAGACCGGTCTTGTCGGTCAGTCGCGCCCGCACGCGCGCCGCGAACTCCTGGTGCGTGTTGAGCCCGGTGCCGGTGGCGGTCCCGCCGAGCGGGATCTGCGCGACCTGGGGCAGCGCGTTGCGCACGCGGCGCGCCCCGAGGCGGACCTGCGCCGCGTAGCCGGAGAACTCCTGGCCGAGCGTGACCGGCACCGCGTCCATGAGATGGGTGCGCCCCGCCTTGACGATGTCGTGGAAGTCCTCGGCCTTGGCGGCGAAGGCGGCCTCGAGCCGCTCAAGCGCCGGCAGCAGCTCGTGCTCGGCGCGATCCAGCGCGGCGAGATGAACCGCCGACGGGAACACGTCGTTGGAGGACTGGCCCATGTTGACGTGGTCGTTGGGGTGGGCGCCGTCCCCGGCGAGGTTGGCGATGACCTCGTTGGCGTTCATGTTGGTCGAGGTGCCCGAGCCGGTCTGGAAGACGTCGATCGGAAACTGGTCGTCGAACTCGCCGGCGGCGACCCGGTCGGCCGCGGCGGCGATCCGCTCGGCGAGCTCGGGCTCGAGCAGGTCGAGCTCAGCGTTGACGCGGGCCGCCGCGGCCTTGATCTGGGCCAGCCAGTGGATGACGGAAACGGGGACGCGTCTCGCCGGAGACCGGGAAGTTGGCGACCGCCTTGGTCGTCTCGCCGCCCCACAGCTGATCTTTCTCCTGCAGGCTCATGACGTCCTTTCACCATGTCGTTCGCGCGCGATGCGATGAACGCTAGCGGGCGTCAGCCGCAGAAGGAGATGAGCTCCCGCGCCACCGCGACGGGATCGTCGTAGGCGATGAGAAACCCGGCGTGGGGCACCGTGCGCAGCTGGGCGTCGGGCAGCAGGTCCAGCGCCTCGCGCGACGGCGTCCATCGGATGCGCCGGGTCCTCCTCGGCCCACAGCAAGAGGACGGGCATGTGCATCTCCGGGTAGGCGTCAAGCAGCTGAGTCTGCGCCTCCACCGGCCAGCGCCTGGCGAACTTGGCCCACGAGCGGGCGCGGTTGCCGTTGCCGCCGACGTCGGCGAAGGCATGGCGGATGAGGTCGCGCGCCGCCGAGTTGCCCTGGACCGAGATCCGCTCGGCCAGCGCGGGCCGGAACACCAGCTTGGCCCCGTGGGACATGACGCGATCCAGGCCCGGGAGCGCTGCCACACGACACGACAGCCGCCAGGCCGCGCGCGTGGCGCCGAACTCGTCGCGACGGTGCAGGCGGTTGGGCATGAGCACGATGCGGCTGGGCTCCAGCCGGCCGGTGCTCACCGCGAGCAGCAGCCAACTCCGCCCCGAGGTCGTGGCCGGCGACGATGCAGCGCGGCCCGCCCGCCTCGCGACAGAAGCCGGCGATCACATCCGCCAGCCAGTCGGGCGAGTACGGATGGCGCGGGCGATCTTCGGAGTCGCCGTGCAGCGGCAGGTCGGGCAGGAGAAGACGAAAGCGCGTCGGCCAGGCGGGGCCACGATCGGCTCCCACTCGCGGTGCGAGAGGCCCAGCGAGTGCAGAAGCACAAGCGCCGGACCGGCCCCGGTCTCTCGGTAGGCGACCCGTGCGCCGTCCTGGTGGTGGTAGAGGCGAAGACGCAAGGTCTAAATCGTGTCAGGGGACGGCATCGACCAGATGTCCACCCGATGATCCGCATTGAGGATTGGTGGGTACCTTTTTGGAGACTGTCCCCACTGCCTTATGACCACCTTCTGGACTATCGGGGCGACAAGGACATGATTTGCTGTTAAAAGGTTGTGCAATTGCTGTGCTTGTCTGATTATCGCTGCGCAAAGAGCGCTGAAATGGAGTCATGAGGCAAATCCACGGAAGCCCGCTGGGCCTGTCCACATCACAGGCAGCTCAGGCGCTTGGCGTCTCGCTGGGAACGATCCGACGTTGGTCGGACATGGGCTATCTGCAGTCCTACCGCACACCGGGAGGACAGCGGCGCTTCAGTCAGGAGCAGATCGACAAGTTCGTCGGCTCGCTGGAGCAGCAGAGCTCAGACCCAGTGCTTGACCGTCAGGTCGGCTGAACCCCCAGCCCCCCGAACAATTAGGGCGGACCCGACCGGCCCTGGCGGCCCGCCCCACATATCCACCCGCTGCTGTGACGCGGGCCCGCTTGCCGGCGGCCCGTGTCACGAGGTGAAGCGACGTGAAAGGCGTTACCGGATGCCCCGGCGCCTGCTCAACGACTGTCGGTCTGCTGCCGGCGGGCGCGCGGGCGCCGGTCAGCCGCCTGCGCCGGCCTGGTTGATGCGCCGCTCCATGTCGAGCTCGGCGTCGAAGTCGGCCATGTCCGCGTGCCGGTACTCGACGCCCTCGCCGCTGAGCAGCCCGGCCAAAACCTCCACATAGCGGGAGTCCACCTGGCTGCCCGCCACCCGGCGCAGTTCGGTGAGCGCCTCGAACGAGCTCATCTGCGTCCGGTAGGTGTCTGACGCGGTGAGCGTGTCGTAGACCTCGGCGACCGAGATGATCTTGGCGATCTCCGGGATCTCCTCCTCGCCCAGGCCCGCGGGATAGCCCCGGCCGTCGATCACGCTCGTGGTGGGTGAGCACGATCTCGGCCACGGGTCCGTACATCCCGAGATCGCGCAGCACGTCGGCGCCCGAGCTCGGGATGGCGCTGGATGGCCACCCAATCCTCGTCGGTCAGCGTGCGCCCGCGCTCGGCAACGCGGTCAGACAGCGCGAAGCGGCCGATGTCGTGCAGCAGCCCGGCGGTGTGCGCCAACTCCTGCTCGGCCTCGCGTCATCCCGACCTGCTTCGGCGATGTCACGCGCGAACCGGGCCACTGCGGCCGAGTGGCGCGCGGCCCGCTGGTCGCGGATGTCCAGCGAGCGCATGAGGCCCGCGAGCACGCCCCAGGAGAGCGAGACGTACTGCTGGGCGCGCTGGCGGGAGCGGTCGAGCAGATGGGCCATGTAGGAGAACGCGAACACCGCAGCCAGCGCGAAGGCGATGCCCGCCGTTGCCCGACCTTCAGCTCGATGCTGGCCCCGGCCGCCGCAACCAGGATGCTCAGCGCACCGCTGGGAAGGAACTCGAGCAGTGTGCGGAGCCCGAATTGCTCGGTCTCAGGGAAGGTCAGCCGCCGCAACGTGGTGAACATCACGAAGCTCGATCACCAGCGACGCGAGCCCCGCCAGGCCGACGGCCAGATAGAAGCGCGCGTCGTCTGACGGACTCGGAGCGAGGCTATGTACGATCACGGCCGCTGCCACGGCGGGCACGACCGCCGTCGGAAGGTTGATGAGTACGACCGATCGCCACTGCGTGCGGAGCATCACAGTGGCGCTGAGCTCCGCGAGGACCGCAGCCGCGGCCGCCGACGCATCGACCGAGGAAGGCCGCCGCAAGAACCGTGACGATGAAGGACGCGGAAATCGACAGCCCGTCGCGCTCCCCTGCCACGAGGAGGCCAGCGCCGACGGCGGCAATCCCAAGGATCACGCTGAGCGCGCCCACGCGATCAGGCGGCCCCAACGCGATCACCGTCCCTGAGACGGCGACAGCTCGCCAGCGCGATCGACGCAGCTGCAACGCGACCAGCGCTATCTGCAGCGCGTCGGCGGAGCATAAATTGCAAGGTAGCGTGAAAACTGGCTCGCTACCAACGTTGAATCGTTGATCCGTAGCCGTCGATCAACCGTTACGCCAGTGCATGTTCCCTCCCTCCAAGAACATCGCGACCGAGGGCAGCCCCGCCCCGCTTTCGCGGGCAGGACGCTGATGCGACGACACGCACAAGGCTCTGGACGGTCCTCTCGGTCGCACTCTGTGACTTGCGTTCCTCCCAAATCGCGTCAAAATGGACGCAACTTCCCACACGCTTTGCACAGATTTCTGGTTGGTAACTCGTGCAATTTTAAGCGTACCGGGGGTATTCCGCAACGTTCCGGGCCACCTTTCTGATCAAGTGCGCTACCTGAAGACCAGCGAAGCGGCTGCGTTGCTAAACGTCAGCCCGAACACGTTGCGGGCCTGGGAACGGCGGTTCGGGTTCCCCAAGCCCCAGCGTTCACCCGGCAAGCACCGCCTCTTCACCCACGGTGAGATCGCGGCGTTGCGCGACGCCCTCCAGGAGGGCCTGTCGATCTCGTCCGCGGTATCCCGCGCGCGTGAAGGCCTCGCGGCGGACGCCAACTCCTTGGTGGGCGCGCTCGTCTCGTATGAGGGCGAACGAGCGGATGCCGCCATCGAGGCGGCCTTGGCGCTCCGGACGGTTGAGCGCTCGGTCGAAGAGGTCCTGCTCCCCACCTTGGACGAGATCCTACGACGGTATGGAAGCGAATCGGCTGCGTGGGCATTCGCGTCGCACTGGGCCGCCGACTGGCTGCGGCGCGCCACGCGCCTCTCACCGCCTCCTGTACGCCCCGTCTCGATCGTCTTCGGCGACGCCACGCGGGATGAGCTCGATCCCGACGCGCCCTACCTCCGCGCGCTCGAGCTGTTCTGTGTGCGCGCCGGGATCGACGTCCTGAGCCTGTCGGCCCGCGGCGTGGCCGGCATCGGGGACGCGGTCGCCGTGCACCGCCCGAACCTCGTGGTCGTCGCCGGGTCCCACCTGGACGACGACGCAGTCGCGCGCTGGGCCTACGCGATTCGCCTGGCCGGCGGCGCCGTTCCGGTGGCGGTCTACCGGCGCGGCTTGGATCGGGGACGGGTGCGCACCACCGGGACGCGCAACCTGCCTCCCGGCTCCGGGGCAGCCCAGCGCCGGATCTTGGAGCTGATCGAGGGCGAGCTGCTCGCCGTGGTGGCTCCGCCAAGCAAAAGCAGCCCCGTCGCGCCGCGCCGAAGCGCCAGCGCCTGAGCGCTCGCCGTCGCCGCATCGGGCGGGCTCGCCGCCCCTGGAGCTGTGAGCTCGTCCCGCTGAAACCTGTCAGCGCGATGACCATCGCCGCTTGCGTCCGCCGCTGTGGACGCCGCGCCGCCCGCTGACGTCGCCCTGTCCGGCTACCCGCTGGCCGCACCGGGCTCGTGGCGCGTACGACGCCCGCCGTCTGACTCCTTCGCGCCGCACGAAACCGGCCAAAGTGCAGTCAACGTTGCGATCCTTGCTTATCTCTCCCAACGACGAAATAACTCCCTTATGAACGGAATCCGGACGAATGCGGCTGCGGTCATGCTCGGGATCAGCCCGAACACGCTGCGCAGCTGGGAACGCCGCTATGGCTTCCCCAAGCCCCAACGCTCGGCCGGGGGCCACCGCCAGTACTCCCTGACCGAGGTCGAAGCCCTGCGACTCACCCTGGCGGAGACCCACAACGTCTCGTCGGCGATCTCGCTCGCGCGGGAGCGAGGCGAGGGCCCGTCCACCCCCTCGCGCCTCACCGCCACCTTCACGAGCTTTGACGAGGACGGCGCCAACCGCCTGCTGGAGGAGAGCCTCGGGCTGCGCTCGGTCGAGCGCACCATCGAAGAGGTCCTGCTCGACGCCGTCACCACCCTGTTTGAGCCGGGGGCGAGCACCGCCGAGTACGAGTTCGCCTGGCGCCACGCCGGCGGCTGGCTGTCGGCGCAGCGCCGTCTCGCCCCGCCGGCGAGCCGCCGCGACGGCGTGATGATCTTCGACGCCTCCGCGCCGTGCGATCTGGACGCCCTCCACGCCCAGGCGCTCGAGGTGATCCTGCGCCGTGCCGGGCTGCGCACGCTGACCCTCACCCCGTCGATCGAGCTCACCCGGCTGGGCCGCGCCCTGCGGGCGCTCAACCCGGCCGCGGTGATCCTGACCGGCCGGCGCGTCTCGCTGGACTCGATCGGCCGCCTCGTCTACGCGGTGCGCTCGATCGTGCGCGAGGTCGCCGTCTTTGACTACCGCAGCGCCGTGCCGGACACCGGTGCGAGCACGGTCGTGCCGCCTCGGCGACACGCCTGTGGCGGCCCGCGACGCACTGCTCTCGCGCCTGGAGCAGGCCGCCGCGCGCTCGGCTCCGCACGCGGCGCCGACGGTCGTGCACCGTTCCAGCGCCCCCGCCGGCGCGTAGCGCACCGTTCGTGGGCGCCGGGGCTTCCTAGAATCCCCCGCCCATGAGCAGCCCGCACCGCCCGGTCGATCCCCACGCATCCTTCCCGGAGCTGGAGGAGGCGGTGCTCAGCCGCTGGCGCGAGCGCGACGTCTTCGCCGAGTCGGTGCGCCGTCGCGCCGGCGCACCCCAGTGGGGTTTCTACGAGGGCCCGCCCACGGCCAACGGCCCGCCGGCCACCCACCACGTGCTCAGCCGCGTGTTCAAGGACATCTTCCCCCGCTACCGGACGATGACCGGGCACTACGTCGAGCGAAAGGCGGGCTGGGACTGCCACGGCCTGCCGGTGGAGCTGGCCCTGGAGGCCGAGCTCGGCTTCACCTCCAAGGACGACATCGAGCGCTACGGCATCGCCGAGTTCAACGCCAAATGCCGCGAGAAGGTGCTCAGCCACGTGGCCGAGTGGAACCGGCTCACCGAGCGCATCGGCTTCTGGGTCGACCTCGACGACGCCTACCGCACGCTTGACCCCAGCTACGTGGAGTCGGTGTGGTGGGCGCTCAAGACGATCCACGAGAAGGGGCTGCTCTACGAGAAGCTCAAGGTCGTCCCCTACTGCCCGCGCGACCAGGTCACGCTGTCCAGCCATGAGCTGGGGCAGCCCGGCGCCTACCAGGACGTGGTCGACCCGTCGGTCTACGTCCGCCTCCCGGTCACGCGTGTTCCGAACCGCGCCCACCCGGCGGCACAGGTGGGCGATGAGCTGATGGTGTGGACGACGACGCCATGGACGCTGGTCTCCAACGCCGCCGTAGCGGTCCACCCGGAGCTGACCTACGTCCGCGCGCGCTATGACGATGGCCGGATCGCCATCGTGGCCGCCGAGCTGGTGGAGAAGGTGCTGGGCGAGGGCGCCGAGGTGCTCGAGCGCGTTCCCCGGCGCGCGACCTGGTGGGTACCGCGTATGACCCGCCGTTCCCGTTCATCGCAGCGGAGGCCTACGGCCCCAAGGGCCACACCGTCCTGCCCGCCGACTTCGTCACCGCCACCGACGGGACCGGGCTGGTCCACACCGCGATCGCCTTCGGCGAAGACGACTTTCGCCTGGGCGAGCAGGAGGGGCTGACCGTCGTCAACCCGGTGCGGCTGGATGGCACCTATGACGAGCGGATCGGCCCCTACGCCGGCCGCTGGGTCAAGGACGCCGACCCTGACCTGATCGAGGATCTTCGCGCCCGGGGCAGGCTGCTGCGCTCTGAGAACTACGAGCACTCCTATCCGCACTGCTGGCGCTGCAACACCCCGCTGCTCTATTACGCCAAGCCGTCCTGGTACATCGCCACCAGTCAGATCAAGGATCGCCTGCTGGCCTCCAACGAGGGCGTCAACTGGCATCCCGACCACGTCAAGCACGGGCGCTTCGGCAACTGGCTGGAGGGCAACGTCGACTGGGCACTCTCACGCGAGCGCTACTGGGGCACGCCGCTGCCGGTGTGGCGCTGCGCTCACGGCTGCGTGAAGGTGATGGGCTCGCTGGCCGAGCTCGAGCGCGAGTCCGGCGTCAAGCTGCGAGGATCCGCACCGGCCCTACGTGGACGACGTCGTGCTCACGTGCGACAACTGCGGCGGGGACATGCACCGCGTCCCCGAGGTCATCGACGTCTGGTTTGACTCGGGGTCGATGCCGTTCGCCCAGTTCCAGGCTCCCCACCACAACCTCGACCACTTCGAGGAGCGCTTCCCCGCCGACTTCATCTGCGAGGCGCTGGACCAGACCCGCGGGTGGTTCTACTCGCTGCTGGCCATCTCCACCCTGCTGTTCGACCAGTCCTCCTTCAAGAACGTGGTGTGCCTCGGGCTCATCCTCGACGAGGACGGGCGCAAGATGTCCAAGTCGCTGGGCAACACGGTCGAGCCGTGGGAGGTCATCAACCGCTACGGAGCCGACGCGCTGCGCTGGTATTTCTTCACCTCCAAGCAGCCGTGGGACGGCTACCGCTTCTCGCTGGAGACGATCGGCGAGGCGGTGCGGCAGTTCATGCTCCAGCTGTGGAACACGTACGGGTTCTACGTGCTCTACGCCAACGTCAACGGCGTCTCCCCCAACGGGGGCCCGCCGGCGCCGAACGGCGACCTGGACCGCTGGGTGCTGTCGCGGCTGCAGGCGACCGTGGAGGTTGTCCGCGACCGCCTCGACGCCTTCGACGCCACCACGGCCGGCCGGGCCATCCAGACCTTCGTCGACGAGCTGTCCAACTGGTACGTGCGCCGCTCGCGGCGACGCTTCTGGGACGGTGACCCGGCCGCGTTCGCCACGCTGCGCCAGTGCCTGGTGACGGTGGCACAGCTGCTCGCGCCGTTCTGCCCCTTCCTCGCCGACGAGCTCTACGACAACCTCGACGGCTCAGAGCCCAGCGTGCACCTGTGCGACTTCCCGGTCCCCGGCGCGCGCGACGCCGAGCTCGAGCAGGACATGGACGTCGCGCGCCAGACGGTTCGCCTGGGACTGGCGGCACGCGCACAGGCCAAGATCAAGGTGCGCCAGCCGCTGCGCGCGGCGGTGATCGTCGCCACCGGCCGCGAGCGCGAGGCGATCGAGCGCCTGGCGGACATCGTCCGCGACGAGCTCAACGTCTACGCGCTGCGCTTCGTCTCCGAGGCCGACGAGCTGGGCCAGATCGAGGTCAAGCCCAACTACCGGACGCTCGGGCCGCGTTTTGGCAAGCAGATGCCGATGGTGGCCGCCGCCGTCGCGGGGCTGGACCCGGCGCACGTCGCGGCGGCGCTGCGCGAGGGGCGGACCGTGGCCATCACCATCGGCGGTGACGATCACGAGCTCACTGCCGATGACCTGCTCATCACCATGAAGCCGCTCGAGGGCTATCAGGTGGAGCGCGAGGGCTCGCACGCCGTGGCCCTCGAGATCGAGATCGACGACGCCCTCCGCGTGGACGGCTGGGCACGGGACATCGTGCGCGCCGTGCAGAATGCCCGCCAGGCGGCCGGACTCGAGGTCTCAGACCGGATCGTGCTCACCCTCGACGGGGATCCCGAACTGCTCGCCGCCGCCCGGGAGCATCAGGGCTACATCGCGGGCGAGACCCTCGCCACGACGGTCGGCTATGAGTCGTTGGACGGCCTGGAGCCGTCGGTCATCGACGGCCGGCCGCTGCGGATCGGCGTCGCGCTCGCGGCCTAGGAGAGCGCCGGCTCGAGCTCCTCTTCGATCTTGCGCTTGGGGTAGGCGCCGATCACCGTCTTGGCGACCTCGCCGTGCTTGAACAGCATCAGCGTCGGGATCGACATCACGTTGAACTTGACGGCGGTCTGCTGGTTCTCGTCGATGTTGAGCTTGACCACCTTCAGCGCGTCACCGCGCTCGGAGGCGATCTCCTCCACGACGGGAGAGACCCGGCGGCACGGACCGCACCACGGCGCCCAGAAGTCCACGAGCACGGGGACGTCGGACTCGACGACCTCGGCCTGGAAGTTGTTGTCGGTCACGTCAGTCACGGGGCCTGCCATGTCGGTCTCCTTGTCGGTTTACTTCAGAAAGTATAGCGCCGGGGCGAAGCTAGGCTACTAACCATGGCGGACCCCACGAACTCGGATATCGCATCGGCGCTGGACGAGCTCGGCGACCTCTCCGAGCTCGACGGGGCGGTCATCCATCGCATCGTGGCCTACCGCAACGCGGCCAAGGCGGTGCGCGACGCCTCGGTCTCTGTGACCGCGCTGGCCCGCGAGGGGCGCGCCACCGAACTGCCGGGCGTCGGAGCGATCATCCAGGAGAAGATCGTGGCCCTGGCCGACGAGGGTGACATTCCGGCGTCGGTCAAGCTCCGCGCCAAGTTCCCCCCCGGCCTGCTCGAGATCACGCGTCTCCCGGGCCTGGGGCCCAAGCGGGCGCGCCGCCTCTATGAGGAGCTGTCGATCGACTCGCTCGAGGCACTCCAAGCGGCCGCGTCGGATCAGAAGATCCGCGCGTTGAAGGGGTTCGGGCCCAAGGCGGAGGAGAGCATCCTGGCCGCCATCACCGCCCAGCGCGCCGCGGAGGCCGACGGCAACGGCGCCGGCCGGCGTGTCGTGCTCAACCGCGCGCTGACCGTCGGCGAGCAGCTGCTCGACGCGCTGCGCGCCCACCCGGCGGCCGAACGGGTCGAGCTGGCCGGTTCGGCCCGGCGCATGACCGACAGCGTCAAGGACCTCGACATCATCGCCACCGCCTCCGATCCGCTGGCGCTGGCCCAGGCCGCCGCCGCGCTGGAGCTCGTCGAGACGGCCCAGAACGCGACCGAGTCCGGCGTGCGGCTGCGCACCCACACGGGGCTCAAGGTCGACCTGCGCATCGTGGCCCCCGACCAGTTCGGCAACCTGCTGCAGCACTTCACCGGCTCCAAGCAGCACAACATGGCGCTGCGCGAGGCCGCCGTGCGCCGGAAGCTGCACGTGTCCGAGTACGGCGTGCTCGACGACAGCACCGGCGAGACCCATCGCTGCGCGCGCGAGGAGGAGGTCTACGCGCTGCTGGGGCTGGACTACATCGAGCCCGAGCTGCGCGAGAACCGCGGCGAGCTGGAGGCCGCGGCCAACGGAACGCTCCCGCAGCTGATCACCGCCGGGGACCTGCGCGGCGACCTGCACAGCCACACCACCGCCTCAGACGGCACGGCCTCGATCGAGGAGATGGCCCTGGCCGCCCGCGACGCCGGCTACGAGTACCTCGCGGTGACCGACCATTCGACCTCGGTGGCGGTGCGCATCGATCCGACCCAGCTCTCGCGCCACGTGGCCCGCATCCGGGAGCTCTCGGGCACCGACGCCGTCGGCGGGATCACCCTGCTGGCCGGCAGCGAGGTCAACATCCTTCCCGACGGCTCGCTGGACTATGACGACGAGACCCTGGCCGAGCTCGACTGGGTGGTCGCCTCCGTGCACTCGTCCATGGCCATGGACTCGGCGGCCATGACCGCCCGAATCATCAGGGCGATGTCCAACCCGCTCGTCGACGTCATCGGGCACCTCTCGGGGCGCAAGATCGAGCGCCGTCCGCCGTACCACTTCGACTTCCCCGCGATCGTGGAGGCCGCGCGGGAGACCGGCACCCTGATGGAGATCAACTCCAGCCCGGACCGCCGCGATCTCAACGAGGTCAACGCCCGCGCCGCGGCGCAGGCGGGGATCCCGATCATCATCAACTGCGACGCGCACCGCGTCGGTGGCTTCGAGGTGGTCCGCTACGGCGTGGCCACGGCGCGGCGGGCGTGGCTGGGGCCCGACGACGTGGTCAACACGCGGCCGTGGGACGAGCTGGCTGCGCTGCGGCCGCGCACGCGCCGCTGAGGTTCGCCGCCGGGGCCGTGGGCGGCGGCCGCTCAGGCGGCGGCGGCCGCTCAGGCGGCGGCGGCCGCTCAGGTGGCGGCGGCCGCTCAGGCGGCGGCGGCCGCTCCGGAAAAATAAGCCCGCATACGGTGCACCAGTCGAGGCACGTCCCCCCGCAGTCCGACGAGCTCGCCTTCTCCGTGAGAGGCTCCGTTCGACCAGCGTCAGTGTCGCCGCGAGCGCCCCGAAGCCTTCCGAGGCGGCGGTGGCGGCGGCCGGCGTCCCGCGCCACCGCCCCCACGAGAGCCTGAGGGCCCCGAAGCGGTGGCAGCGGCCGCAGCCCGCGGGAACCCCAGCCCCCGCGTCGGCCCCGCCGCCCGCGCGGTCTCCGACACCACCTCGGCCGGCTCCACCCCCCAGCCCCGCCATCCACGCTGGAGCGCCACGAACCACAGCAGCCCGAGGAGGCACAGGACCGAGGCGACGAAGAAGTTCAGGCGCAGGCCGAAGATGTGGTTGGAGTAGTCGATCCGCTGGGTCTCCTCGAAGATGCGAAAGCCCGAGTAGCCCGCCACGTACAAGGCAAAGAGCCCGGGCGCGCGGATCTTCCGGCGCGACCCCAGCCACACCAGGAACGAGGCCAGCAGCAGGTTCCAGATGAGCTCGTAGAGGAAGGTGGGCTCGAACGTGGGCACGTTGAGGTACCCCGGGGGGCGGTGCGGGGGCGAGATCTTCAGCGCCCAGGGCAGCGACGAGGGCGCGCCGAACAGCTCCTGGTTGAAGTAGTTGCCGATCCGCCCGATCGCCTGGGCGACGAGCAGCCCCGGCGCGGCGGCGTCCATGAACCGCAGCAGGTCCGCGCGACCCAGCCGCCGGTGAGCGACCCACAGCCCCACGGCGGTGCCGGCGGCGATGCCGCCCCAGATGCCCAGGCCACCGTCCCAGATGGCGAAGATCCCCCACCAGTGATCGGGAATCTGGCTGGGCGTGGTGATGTCGAAGTAGATCCGCCCGCCGATCAGCCCGGCGGGAAAGGCCCACATCGCGATCTCGTAGCAGAGCTCCGGGTCCCCGCCCACGCGACCCCAGCGCCGGCGGGAGATGAGGATCGCCGCCGCGACCGCAAACACGTAGGCGATCCCGTAGGCATGGAAGAAGAACGGGCCGATGCTGAAGCCGTTCGACGCGGGGCTGGGGATGGCCGCGGGGGCGATCATGCGCCCCATCCTGCCAGCAAACGGGGCAGTACGTGTTCGGTCAGAGTTGTGGTCACGGCGTCGCGGCTGAACGGCGCCACCAGCTCGGCGGCCCGGCGCGCATAGTCTGCCGTGGGATCGTCCAGGGCGCTGCGCAGGGCGGGCACGAGGTCCTCTGAGACCAGCCGCGGATCGAGCTCGCGGGCCAGCGCCAACGCCGGGTACGCGCCCGGGGCGGGCGTGGTCACCAGCATGGCGCCGTCGGCCAGCGCCTCGAGTTGGGCGATGCCGAAGTCCTCGCGCCGCGAGGCCGCCATGAACACCCGAGCGCGGCGCAACAGCGCCCGGAACTCGTCGGGGGGCAGGCGCCCGGTGAACCGCACCCCCGGGACGTCGGAGACGCCGTCGATCCCGGTCACCACCAGCGTCTCGTCGCCGCGGCGAGCTCTGCGCCAGGTCTCGAGCACGAAGTCAAGGCGGCGCTTGACCGGGTCCGCCGCGTAGGCGACGACGTCGATGTCGCGCACCGTGACCGCGCCCGCCCGCCCCGAGCTCTGCACCGCCACCGGCACGACCACCGACTCGGGCCGCTGCGCCACGCCGAGCGGAGCCAGCGCGTCGGCGGCCATCGTCAGCACCAGCGGGGACTCGGCCAGCCGCCGGCGCTCGAGCGGCCGCTGCCACACCCCGTGCCGCCCCGGGCGGTTTTCCGCTGCCATCGCGTCGGTCCAGATGACCCCGGGCGCCGGCCACAGGAGCGCGGCGGTGAGCGAGCAGTAGACGACCACCCGCGGTCGATACCGGGCGATCCCGCGCTCGGCCGCCCGGCGCGCGGCCACCGCCTGAACGAGATCAGTGAGCATGAACGTCCGCACTTCACGCACGGGGCCGGTGTCGACGGTCACCGTCCGCGCGCCGGCGCGCTCGAACGCCGCGCCGAGCTCGCGCGCCGCGGCCCGCCACCCGGTCGTGGCGCCCACGGAGACGATGAGGACGTCGACGGCTCCGTCCGGGCCCGCAACAGCCATGGCGGCGTCAGACCTGGCGGGCCGACCGTGTCGAGGGCGAGCCGTTGAGCTCCATGAGGTTGGTACGGAACCCGGGGGTGCGCACCAACCGGATCGGGCGCAGCGGCGAGGTCTGCTCCACATAGAAGCGGGCGCCGTCACGTTCCTCGATGGCCGTCACCGCCCGTGACTGCCGGCGCCACGCCAGCGCCCAGATGATCGCGAAGCCTCCCGCGATCGCCGGGACCTGCGGCAGGGCCACGCCGACCGCGGCCGCGGCCAGCGTGGACAGGAGGATCGGCCACAGCCGGTTGAGCACGACGCGCGCCGGGTTGAGCTCGGGCAGTGAGGGCTGGCTGCGCGCGCTGGCCAGCAGCGTGGCGATCGGCGGTGAGGTCTCGGCGCGGCGGCCGAGCCACAGCCCGATGATGCTCGACGCGACCCACCATCCGGCGGCGACCGGTACCACCAGGGGGTGCTCGCCGCCCAGGCCCCCGGCGAGTGTGATCGCCGCCAGCAGGGTCGCAGAGCCGGCGCTCATGAGGACGGTGGTGCGCAGGAAATCGGCGAACCGCACCGGCGCTCACTCACCGCTGAGCAGGGTCAGCAGCTCGCGCACGCCCTCGGTCCCGTCCACCACAAGGTCGGCCTCCGCCTGGATCTCTGAGGGCCCCTCGTCGGACTGGACCCCGACCCGCACGGCCCGCTCCAGGCGGCCCTCCTCAACCATGGACCCGAGCGCGCGGAAGGCGTCGATGTCGGTGGTGTCGTCGCCGACGTAGAGAGCCATCTCGATGTCGGGGCCCACCTCGTTGAGCAGGCGGGTGATCCCGGACCCCTTGTCGATCTTGACCGGGGGCCGGACCTCGAGCACCTTGCGTCCCCAGTGGGTGCGCAGGCCGGCAGCCTGGGCGCGCTGCGCGATGGCGTCGACCGCGGCCTTGGCCGCGTCCTCGTCGGGAGCGCCCCGCCAGTGGAAGGCCACGATCGGGCCCTTGTCCTCAAGGCGCACGCGGAGCTTGCGGGCGTCCGCGGTGTCGCTCTCGCGGCCGAAATCGTGGATCCGGCGGATCCAGTCGGCAACCCCGGCGTCGAGCACCGCCTCGGTCCACCCCGCCCGCAGCAGCTCCACGCCATGGGACCCCACGTAGTTGATCGAGCCGATCGAGACCATGGCGCGCGCCTCGGAGGCGCGCCGGCCGGTCACGCAGGCGACGAGGCCGTAGCTGCGCGCGACGGCGATCAGCAACTGGCGGGTGGACTCCGGGACGTGCGCGTCGGAGGCGTGGTCGACGATCGGCGCGAGCGTGCCGTCGATGTCGAACATGACCGCAGTGCGCTGTGGGTTGGTGCGCAGAGGAGCGAGCGCCTCTGATAGGAGCGCTGAGGTCACCGGCCTAGTATGCCCCCTCCCGTGCCTCCCGGCATGCCGGAGCGGGCGTTGGCAGATACCATGCAGCACTTGGTGGTCGACGAGGAACAGGCACCCACCCCCGATGGCTACGCGGTGTCCCACCTGGACGCCATGGGCGAGGGCTACGGGTTTCGCAAGGTCCGCCGTGAGCTGGGAGTGACCGCCTTCGGCATCAACGCGGTCGTGCTGCCGCCCGGCTACGCGACCGGGGTGCACTTCCACGAGCACCAGGAGGAGACCTACTTCGTCCACCAGGGCCAGGTGGAGTTCCGCTTCGGTGACGGCACCACGCACGTCGTGCGCGCCGGCGGGATGGCGCGCGTGGATCCCTCCACTCATCGAGGCATGCGCAACGTCGGTCAGGACGACGCGATCGTGGTGGTGGCCGGCGGCAAGGACGGCTACGTGGGGCGAGACGGTCAGGCCGTGGGCGACGACCCCCGCGGCGGGCCACCCGGCGCGTAGCGCCGCCTCCTGCCCACCCCCTCCGTGCCGCTGTGACCTCGGCCGCGCGCCCCACGGTGTTGCTGTTGCACGGCCAGCCCGGCAGCGCCGCGGACTGGAACGGCGTGGTCGCGGGCCTGCGCGAGCGCACCGACGTCCTCGCTCCCGACCGCCCCGGTTGGGACGGGGTCACGCCTCCGCGCGACCTGGCCGGCAACGCCGCGGCGGCATTGTCTGCATTGGATGAGCGGGGCGCCGAGCGTGCCGTGATCGTCGGCCACAGCCTCGGTGGCGCCGTCGCGGCGTGGCTGGCGGCCACCAGGCCTGAACGGGCGTCCGCCCTCGTGCTCGTGGCCCCCGCGGCCAACCTGGCCGCCCTGTACCCGGTGGACCGCTGGCTGTCGGTGCCGGTGGCCGGGGAGCTCGCCGCCGCCACGATCCTGGGCGGGCTGGGTCTGGCGCTGGGGACCGCGCCGGTCCGCCGGCGGATCGCCCGCGCCAGCCGGCTCGACGACGCCTACCTGCGCGAGGCCGGCGCCGCCGCCCGGCGACCGGCGGCGTGGCGCGCCTACGCGGCCGAGCAACGGGCGCTGGTCCGCGGCCTGCCCGAGCTCGAGCGCCGCTTGGGCGCGATCAGGGCCCCGACGACGATCATCGCCGGCACGCACGACCGGGTCGTGCCGGCGCGGGCGGTCGAGCGGCTGCGCCACCAGATCCCCGGCGCCCGCCTGCAACGCAGCACCGCGTCGGGGCACCTCGTGCCCCAGCGCGACCCTCAGACCGTGGTGGGGGCGATCCTGGCGGCGCCGGGCGACGGAGGCAGCCTCTAATCTCGACCTGGATGCCGGTGCGCTCGAAGGCAGCCACGCGAGGGGTGGCCATCATCGCGGGACTGTGCGCGCTGTCCCTCACGGCGCCGTCGGCCGGGCTCGCCGCGCGGCTGGCCGGAGGTCGCACGCAGCGGGCGGTCGCGCACGCCTTCAGCGCGCAGCGATCGCATCGCGGCCAGGCGATCGTCTCGATCCGCACCTCCAGCGTCAACGGCTCCTGGGCGGTCGTGCGCTCGGTCATGCCGCAGGCGGCCGGGCAGACGCGCTCGGGCGCCACTCCGCCGCTGCACAGCACCTACTACCAGCTGGTGGGCAACGGCGCGCGCCCTGCGCCGCCCCCACGGGCGGTCCGGGCCGATCTGGCGCGCGACTTCCAGGTGGCGGTCCTCTACGCGGGCTCGGGCCGGGAGTCGATCGCCTACCAGCAGGACTACGGCAGCGTGTGCGCGGGCGCGGGACCCTTCGTCGACCAGGAGACCGACACCGTGAGCCCGATGACGTGGAGCGTGCGCTACGTGGTGGATCTGGACCGCCTGCTCTCGGCGGTGCGTACCTCGGGGACCACCACGCTCGTGCCCGCGGTCAGCTTCGACGCCGCCGGCTCCCATGTCACCGCCACCGAGACGCTCGTCCGTTCGGTTCAGGACATGGGCTGCAACGGCAAGGCGACCACGTTTCACTGCACGATGAGCTTCACCGCCGGCGGCCGCGATCCCGGCGGCCTGCTGTCCTTCCCGGCGGGCGCGGGCCTGGAGGCCGGGGTGCCGGTGGCCACGCGCGCCCAGGGAGCCTGTAGCCCTGACAACTTCACGCTGGGGCCCTCGCTGTGGGACTCCGGGGCCGCGACCGCGCTCGTCGGTTCACTCAAGCTGCTGGGTGGCACGCTGCCGGCCCGGCCCTATGCGCCGGTCTCGGTCGCGTGGCCGGCGGGCTCGGCCGACGAGGCCCAGGACTTTGCCGCCAGCCCGTGTCAGGGCGACGGAGCGGCGTGCACGGACGCATTCCAGTGGCATGGAACCGTGTCCCTACAACCGGTCTCGGGCTAGTGCCAAAGCCACCTCAAAGCCTGCGCCATACGCCGTTCTTACTTCACGGCTCATAAACTGGCCCGCCGTGGAGACACTTCCCGACTCAGCCGGGCCGCTTGGTGACGAGCCCGTGGGCGTCTCGGGGATGTCCGAGCTCGAGCTGAGAGCCGGCGCCGCGACCGTCGTCGAGGAGCCGGTGCGCGTGCGCGCGGTCCCGCAGCGCCGTGCCAGGCGCGCCCGCCTGTCTGCGGCCGCCCGCCAGGAGCTGCTCTGGATCACGGTCATCTATCTCGCGGCGCGGGGTCTGCTGCTGTTGGTCGCCTACCTCAACGGCGCCTTCGGCCACCACAACTTCCTGCACGAGCTGGCCAACTGGGACGGGCTGTGGTACCGGTCGGTGGCCAATCAGGGCTATCCCCACGAGGTGTCCTTCGCCCAGACCAACCTGGGTTTCTTCCCCCTGTTCCCGCTGGCCATCTACGTCGTCGCAGCAACCGCTGCTGCTCCTCACCAGCCACGACGCCATCTGGTGCTCCACCGTGGCCGGGCTGCTCGTCTCGGGGGTGGGCGGGCTCGTCGCCACCGTGCTGGTCCACCGCCTCGCCGAGGGCTGGTGGGACCGCGACACGGCGCGCCGCGCGACGATCTTGTTCGTCGTCTTCCCCGGCTCGGTGGTGTTCTCGATGGTCTATTCCGAGGGATTGCTGCTGCCCCTCGCCGCCGGCTGCATCTATGCCCTGGAGCGCCGGCGCTGGCTCCTGGCCGGCATCCTGGCCGGGCTTGGCACCGCGGTGCAGCCGGTGGGGCTGGTGCTCGTGCCGGTCTGCCTGTTCGCCGCGCTGCGGGAATGGCGGCGGTGGGGCTGGTCGGTGCGTCCGGCGCGCCGGGCCTTCCTCGCCCCGATCCTCTCGCTCACCGGCGTCGGCGGCTTCATGGCGTTCCTGTGGGCATGGACGGGCAGTCCGTTCGCCACCTACATCGCCCAGCATCACGGCTGGAGCGAGACCACCACGCCGCTCTCGCTGTGGCACATGGCCCAGAAGCTGGCCTCTGAGATCAGCTTCCAGCACTTCAACGAGCCCACCATCAATCTCAACCTGGTCATCGGGCTGATCGGGGGCGTGGTGCTCGCCCTGTGGCTCGGGCTCGTCTACCTCTCGCGGCGCGAGATCTCTCCCGAGGCCATCCTGTGGACCCTGGCCATCGCCTTCCTCGCCTACACGTCCTCCAACGTGCCCCCGCTGCCGCGGATGCTCATCACCGCCTTCCCCGCCCTGATGGCCGTCGGCCGCTACGCGCGCGGCCGCTGGTTCAGGGTGATCATGTGGGGCAACGGCTTCCTGCTGGCCGGGCTGAGCATGCTGACGTTCTACGGTTTCACGCTGCGTCCCTAGGCCCGGCCCCAGGGACCCGGCCGCGCTCAGCCGGTCCGGCGGCCCGGCATCAGCTGGACGTGGATGACGCTGGCGTAGCCGAACTTGTAGACGTGGCCGGAGCCGAAGCGTCGCTGCAGTTCGGCGGCCAACCCGAACCAGCGCGCGCGGTTGGCGCGCGATTGGGGGGGCCCGTTGCGCTGGCCCTCGTGGCTGGAGACCAGCCACATCCGCCTGCAGCCGGCGGTCCTTCGCGCCAGCGCTGCGCGCGAGGGGAGGGCGTAGTCCTCGACGAAGGGGCGGACCGTGCCCCAGGCGATGGCCGGCACCACCGACCGGGGCGCGGCGCGCGTGGCGGCGCCGGTGCCGACGTAGTACTGAAACGCCATCCGGGCGTCGGCCGGATAGAAGGTGACGCAGTCGCCCGGCTGGGTCTGGGCCAGCACCGTCGCCGTCACGGCCTGCCACGGCTCGGGCGAGACGCCGTAGGCGCGCACCACCGGGATCGCCCGCGCGGCGAGCACCGCCACCAGCAGGATCGGGGCCAGGTAGCGCGGCCAGCGGTGGTCGCGCAGGGCCGGTGCGAAGGCCAGGGCGACCGCGGGGGTGGACATCAGCACGTTGCGCGGGACGAAGATCGGGTGCGAGATCACCGAGTACAGGAACGTGAGCCCCGCGGGCAGCACGCACCAGGCCAGGACCAGCCCCATCCCCCACACCGCCTCGCCACGCCGCCACCGCAGCCCGGTGTCGATCACCAGCGCCACCACCGCCGCGAGGGTTGCCCACATCAGCGCCTTCGTGGTGAAGCTGTGGTGGAACACCGGCTGCAGGCCGGCGGAGGTCAGGGCCTGCAGCACCTGGGTGTCGACCATGCGGCTGGGAGGCTGCACCCAGAACAGCTGGCCCGAGCCCCGGCGGACGGCGAGGACGGCCAGTGGCGCGCACAGCAGACAGATCGCGATCAGCGCGGAGCCGTAGCGGCGCCACGCGCCGCGGCGGGCGAGCAGGGCCACCAGCTGCACCGGGATCACCAGCGCGGCGACGAAGCTGCAGTACATGGCCAGCCCCATCGCCGCCACCAAGCACAGCCATGGCCCGCGCGATGCGCGCGCGCCCGAACCCCGCTCGCCGTCGACCAGCGCGATGAACGCCAGCATCGCAGCGCATACGAAGGCCACCATCAGGGCGTAGCCACGCGCCGTCTGGCCCCAGTAGATGAGCGGCAGGCTGACCGCGGCCAGCACGCCCGCCGCGAGCGCCACGCGCCGGTCGGCGAACAGGCGCTGTGCGATCGCCGCGATGAGGCCGGCGGTGGCCGCGGTGGCGATGACCGACGGCAGTCGCAGCACCACCAGGCCGTTGCCGAACACGTCGACGAGGACGTGCATCAGCAGGTAGTAACCCGACATGTTGCCGCCGTCATGCGCGATCGCCCGCCACAGCGCCGCGCCGTGCTGGGCGGCGATCGAGGCGGTCGCGCCCTCGTCAAAGCCGAGGCTGCGCCCGCTCAGGCCGATGAGCGAGAGCACGGCGGCCAGGACGGCGGGCGCGGCGATGACACCCCACGTGCGCGCGTCGCGGACGCCCGCTCGCGCCGGCGCCACGAGGCCTGGTCGCTCCTGCACCTCGACGGACATCGCGGCGGCCCTCAGGTACCGGCCAGCGCGGACGGGGTGCTCTCGCGGACGGGCGCCGGGCCCGGGGCCTCGCGGCGCCGCCGCCGACCGTGGTGCCACACGATCGCAGCGATCGCGGCGAGCAGGGCGTAGGCCACCATCACCGCCGGCGCGGACGGCAGGGGCAGAGCGAGGATGCCGTTGGGCTTGACCACGAACACCGATGCCACGATGGCCAGCGCCAGGCCCACCGAGCGCTGCGGGCCGCGCAGAGCGCACAGCAGCGCCAGGCCCCAGATGAAGTACCACGGCCACGCCGCGGGCCCGCCCGCCGCCGCGATCACGAGAAACGCGCCGAGCCACGGCACCAGCCGCCCCACCCGCACCCGGTAGAGCATCACGGCGCCGGTCACGGCAGTCAGCCCGAAGGCGATCACCCCGAACACCCCCTCCAGGCCGCGGTGGGAGACCCCGATGCCGACGTCGGAGAGCAGCGCGGCGACCGTATAGCCCAGGCCGGTGGCTGGGGTGATGGCCAGCCGGACCTTGGCCGGGGTCGAGAACAGCGAGGTCGAGAGCCAGTCGACGCCGACGCCCGACACCACCGTCACCGCCCCCAGCACGGCGAGCGCCAGCAGCGCCGCGGTGGCCATGAAGCGCACCTGCGCCGCGCGGCCGAGCTCCTCGCGCCCCCAGGCCACCGCGATGAACGCAGCGCCGGCGAGCGCGGGGACCTTGACGGTCGCCGCCAGCGCGCAGATGGCGACGCCCAGCAGCGGGCGGCCGTCCAGCGCGTAGGCGACGCCGGCGACCAGCAGGCCCACCATGAGCAAGTCGTTGTGCCCAGCGGCGATCAGCTCGAGGCTGACCAGAGGGCTGAGCAGCCCCAGCCATACCGCGCGGCGCCCGTCGCTGCCCATCGACCGAGCGACGCGTGGGATGTACACCGCCAGCAGCGCGGCACCGACGAGCTCGAGCAGCCGCGCCAGCAGAACCCCGGCGACGAGGTGGTGTCCCACCACGCCCGCCACCACGCTGAGCAGCCCCAGGAAGAGCGGACCGTAGGGCGCGGTGGTGTGACGCCAGAACGGCGAGACGGCGTCGAGCACATGCTGATGACCGAGGCCGGCCAGGGCAGCCGGAGCGGTGTGATACGGGCTGTGGCCCAGGTGCAGGATCAGGCCCTGGGCCAGGTAGCTGTAGATGTCGCGGCTGAACAGCGGGGGCGCGAGGGCCAACGGGAGCATCCACAGCGCACCGATGACCGGCAGCGCCCGCCGTGACGGCACCGCCCGCCCCATGGCCAGCCAGGCGGCGCACAACACCGCCATGCCGATGTACACCAGGACGGTGCTGTGGCCCCGGCCGATCGGGGCGCTCGGCATGTACCACCAGCCGACGACGTGGTCGGCCACCGCGCGCGGCGCGGCGTAGGCAACCAGTAGGGAGCCGGCGAGCCCCACGGCCGTGCAGACCCAGGCGGAGCGCGGGGAGGGCGCGGAGTCGGTCATGGTCCCTGGTGCCCTGAGGTCAGCTCACCGCGACGCGTAGAGCGCGGTCTCGAAGTCCCGCGCCAGACGCAGCGCCTCGGGGATCAGGAACGGAAGCGCCTGGGTGTAGAGCGCGCCCGTCACCCCGGCCGCCGGGTCCACCCAGAAGAACGTGTTGAACAGCCCCATCCAGCCTCCGCTGCCCGCGCGCCTCCGGCCGGGCTCATCGGCGGTGTTGAGCAGAAGCCCGTAGCCCCATTTGTAGCCCGGGCCCAGCGCGAGGCCGAACGCTGATTGCGGGTCGGCGGTGCGGATCTCGGCGGGGAAGTCGAGCGATCCGATCTGGTTGGAGAACATGGCCTGGACGGTCGCCGGCGTCAACACCGTCGTCCCGTCGGGGCCGGTGCCCTCGCCCAGGAGCATGCGCTGGAAGGTGAGGTAGTCGTGCGCCGTCGAGTACAGGCCGCGGCTGCCCGAGACGTACTCGGGCCGCGACGGCAGTTCGATCTCGCTCGCGGCCCAGCGCCCGTCGGGCGCCCGCAGGTGCACCGGCACCAGTTCCGCCCGGGCGCGGTTGTCGAGCGCGAACCCGGTCCGGCTCATCCCCAGCGGCTCGGTGACGATCGCGGTGACCGCCTCGTCGAGCGAGCGCCCGTACACCGCCTCGACGACCAGCCCCAGCCAGTCGGTGGCGTTGGAGTACTGAAAAGCACTCCCCGGCTCCGCCAGCAGGGGAGCGTCGAGCACCGCACGCAGCCCCGACATCGGCTTCGGCGCGCCGACGGCCTGCTCCCAGGCCAGCACGTCGGCGTTCCAGAACCAGTACCCGAGCCCCGCGGTGTGGGTGATGAGCTGCTTGACCGTGGCCTTGTGGGCCGGGGGGCGCAGGATCGGACGACCGTCGTCGATGCGGTCCAGCACGCCGAGGGCGGCGAACTCGGGGCAGTACTCCTCCACCGGAGCGTCGATGTCGATCTTGCACTGCTCGGCCAGCACGAGCGCGGCGACGGTCACCACCGGCTTGGTCATCGACATGATTCGCAGGGGCGTGTCCGCGTCGACGGTCGCCTCCTCGCCGGGGGCACACGGCCCCGCCGCACCCTCGTAGATGACGCCGTTGCGGTCAGCGGCAACCGCCACGACGGCGGGGACCTCGCCCGAGGCAACCGCCTCGGCGAGCACGGCATCGATCGCCTGCGACCGGGTGGATGTGGTCATGGCGCCCGAGCGTAGCGGCGCCGGGGCCGTTAGGACGCCCGTCGAGCGGTGCGCAGCACCCCGGCGCCGTGCGAGCAGGTCCGGTTGCGCCCGGACTGCTTGGCCTCATACAGGGCGCGGTCCGCCATGCGATAAAGCGTGTCGGCGTCCGACGGGGTCGACACCAGGCCGACGCCGGCGGACATGGTCAGCTTGCCCGCGCGCCCGAAGGGCTCAGAGGCGATCTCCGCCCGCGCACGATCGGCCGCCGCCACGGCCTCCTGGGCGTCGCAGGCGGGGACCAGCCACGCGAACTCCTCTCCACCGACGCGCGCCAGCACCTCGCCGGCACGGACGGTGCGCTCCAGGCGCCGCGCGACCTCGATGAGCACCGCGTCGCCGGCCGGATGACCGAAAGCGTCGTTGACCTGCTTGAACAGGTCGAGATCGAGCAGCACGAGCGCGAGTTGCTGGCCGTCGGTCGAGCGGCGCGCAGCCTCACGCGTCAGAGCCTCTTGGAGAACGTGGCGGTTGGCGAGCTGGGTGAGGCTGTCCGTGCGCGCCAGGCGCTCGAGCTCTCGCTGCTGACGCTTCTGGACGCTGACATCGCGAAGCGTGCTGACGAAGCCGATGGCGCGCCCGCCTTCCTCGCGGGCCGGCCGCGCGGTGATCTCGGCCTCGAACCGCTCACCGTTGGCGCGCATCAGCGTCAGCTCGTGGGTGCCGCCACTGTTGCTCACGACCTCGGCCAGGATCGCGGTGATCGTCTCGAGTTCCTCGGGCGGCCAGAACGGATAGGGGGGCCGAACGCCGATCAGCTCGGACGGCCGAGAAGCCGGTGAGCACGCACAGGGCCTCATTGATCGCCTTGATCTCGCCGTCCATGGTGAGCGCGTAGCCCTCGCCCATGGCCCCGATGATCGCGGTGGCGTGGTCGCGCTCGGCACGCGCATCGGCCTCGGCGGCCTGCAGGCGGCGCTCGGCCTCCTTGCGCTCGCTGATGTCCTCGACCTGCACGATGAAGTGCCGTGGCGTCCCGTCGGCCTCGCGCACCAGCGAGACCGACACCTCGGCCCAGATCACGGTCGCGCCGCGGCGGACGTAGCGCTTCTCGAACTGGTAGCTGGCAATCTCGCCGCCCTCGAGCAGTGCGATCAGTTCCGCGTCCACGCCGACGTCATCGGGGTGGGTGATCTCAGCGAAGGGCCGCTGGAGCAGTTCGACCTCGGACCAGCCGGTGATGGCACACAGGGCGCGGTTGACCTTGAGCCACCGGCCGTCAGGAGCGATCAGCGCCATGCCGATCGGCGCTTGGGAGAAGGCGGTCTCGAACAGCTCCTGCGCCTCACGGCGAGCGTTCTCGGCCTCGTGGCGGTAGGTGACGTCCTGGATGGTCCCGGCCACGAAGCTGGCGCCGCCGGCCACCCCCGGACGACGCCGCGCCCGGCCGTGGACGTGGCGGATCTCGCCGCTGGGCCGGATGATCCGAAAGCTCGAGTCGCACACCTCGCCCAGGGCGATGCGGCCGAGGTCGCGCCGCACGCGGTCGCGGTCCTCGGGATGGATCAGCTCGACGAACTCCTCAAAGGTGGGCGTCGACCCAACCGGCTGGCCGAAGATCTGACATAGCTCGTCGCTCCAGGCGGCGCCGTCCTCCAAGAGAGAGCACTCCCACGAGCCGACGTGTGCCAGAGCCTGTGCGTCAGCGAATTGACGCTCGCGCCACTGCGATTCGGAATCCCTCGATGCGTCCGCGCAATCCATGCCCAGTAATTGTCGGCCCGATCCACGGCGACCTTAAGGGAGTTTTGTATGGATATTGGAAGGAAATGTCTGTGCTGTTTGACCCAGCCGTCAGGCTCTGGCGTCGTCAGCGCTCGAGGTCGGGCGGCTCGAGCCCAACCAACCAGCTGCCCGTGTCGCCCGGCTGGGTATGGAGGGCTTCCGGCGGACCGTCCTCCTCCAGAACCGCGAAGGGCTGTGTGGCCTGCGGATCGGTCGTCCGCGGCTGGGTGGCGTCCAGGTCGTGGGCCTCCGCGGCCTCGTCGGTCTGCTCCCAGATGCCGCGCGCGGGCGCGGCGACCCGCTCGAACGCGCCGTTGGACGCCGCGGGCTCGGCCGGGAAGCGCTCGGAGGCCTGGTCAGCGAGGTTGGCCAGCGCCGCCGAGACGACGCGCACGTCTTCGAGTAGCCGTTCGCGCTCGCGCCACACGGCGTCGGTCTCCGCGTCGAGGTCGCGCAGCTTGGACTTGGCATCGGCGGTCATCTGGACCGCGTTGGCGGCCGCATCGGCCACGCAGCGCTCGGCCTGCTCCTGGGCCAGGCGCGTGGTCTCGTTGGCCTGGTCGTGGGCGACGACGAGGATCGAAGCGGTCTGCTCGCCGATCCGCTCGAGCTCGTCGGTGATCGAGGCCATCGGGGCCTCCTTGGCCCCCCGCAGCTCGTCCAGTTCGCGTTCCAGGGCGGCGAGGTGCTCGTCGACGGCGGTGCGGTTGTAGCCGAATGGGGCCACCGGGAAGCGCGCGGCCTCCTGGTCGTCGCTCGCGGAGGGCGGCTCGGCGGCCTTGCTTTCCGCCGGCTCGGGCGTGGGCACCGGTGCCTGTGTCGCCTCGTCGATGGTCAGGCGGTCCGCCCCGGTCATCCAGTTGGCAAAGCGCCCAGCGAGGTCCGAGAACGGTGACCGGGAGGCCTCGTCGGGGGCGTCGGCCTCCTGCAGCCCGCCGTGCGGGCGATGGAAATTGTTCATGAGCTGACTCCTTGGCTGGCGATCACGAGGCTGTTCGGCGCCGCCGCACGCTTCCCTGTCGCCCGTCTGCCCCCGCCACAGATCTTGCGAACCGGAGCGGCCCGAACGGACGTGGCGGATCTTTCGAGCGCTCAGCGCACGAAAGTCACGCCACGTTATACAAGTAAACTTATAGGTTTACTTGTATCGGCGGTCAGGAAGCGGGGACGGCGAGCCGCTGCGCCGCGGCGCGTGCCAGGGCGGCGTGGTGACGCTTGGTTCCGCCCAGCAGTGCCCGGTCCACCTCACCCCGCTTGTAGAGCCAGTGCACATCCGCCTCCCACGTGAAGCCGATGCCGCCGTGGGCCTGGATCGCCGACGCCGCCACCTCGCGCGCGCCCGTCGCTCCGGCGGCGGCGGCGAGTGCCGCCGCTTCGCCCAGCCGTTCGGGCTCGGCGTCGGCGGCCCACGCCGCGTAGTAGGCGGCCGAGCGGGCACTCTCGGTGTGGAGCAGCATCTGCGCGCAGCGGTGCGAAACGGCCTGAAAGGACCCCACCGGCACCCCGAACTGCTTGCGCTCCTTGACGTAGTCAAGCGTCATCTCCAGCGCGCGCTGGCACACCCCCACGACCTCGGCGGCGATCGCGGTGCGCACCCGATCGGCGGCGTCCGCCCCCAGGGCCTCGCCCTCGCCCTCGCCCTCGCCGCGCACGGTGGCAAACCGGCGGGTGGGGTCGATCGCGACGAGAGGCTCGACCTCCGCCCGCCCGCCCTCGAGCAGCCGCGCGCCGTCGTCCTCGAGCAGGACCATCACGTCGGCCCCGGCACCGTCCACCACGAGATCCGCGCCGCCCACGCCGGCGCGCAGTTCGCCGCTGATCAGGCCCGGCAGCCAGCGGCGACGCTGCTCGTCGCTGCCGCCCGCCTGGATGACCGCCGCGGCCACGGCGGTGGCCAGGAACGGCGTTGCCGCGCAGGCGTAGCCCAGCTCCTCAAGCAGCACGGCCAGCTCCACCGCGCCCAGCCCCTGGCCGCCGTACTCCTCGGCGACCGCGATCCCCGGCCACCCGAGCTCCACGATCTCGCGCCACAAGGCGTCGTCGTACTCCGCCGCCTCGGCCGCCTCGCGCACCTTGGCAAACGGGGAGCGGGCGCTCAGCAGCTCGCGGGCCACGCTCTTGATCTCACGCTGGTCCTCGGTCAGGTCGAAATCCATGTCAACCCTCCTAACGGGCCTTGGGGAGACCGAGCACGCGCTCGGCGACGATGTTCTTGAGCACCTCGGTGGTCCCGCCCTCGATCGAGTTGCCGCGGGCGCGCAGCAGCTCGTAGGCCCAGCGCCCGCCACTGGTGAGCGCGGCGGGGCCGAGGAGATCCGCGGCCAGCTGCGTGAGCTGCTGGTTGGTCTCTGACCACATCCACTTGGTGAGGGAGCCCTCGGGGCCGGGCTGCCCGTACTTCTCGATCGCGGTCAGCCCGCGGTAGGCGGTGAGCCGCAGGATCTCGGCCTTGAGGTGCAGCTCGCCGAGACGGTCGGCGATCACCGGATCGTCGAGCTGACCGCGCTGCGCGGCCTCGGCGATCAACCGGTCCAGCATCTGGCGCAGCCGGACCTGCAGGAAGAAGGCCAAGCCGGCGCGCTCGTTCATCAGCGTGGTCAGCGCCACCTTCCAGCCGTTGCCCTCCCCACCCAGCACGTTCTCAGCGGGGATGCGGGCCCCGTCGATGAACAGCTCGTTGAACTCGCTCTCGCCGGTGATCTGGCGCAGGGGCCGGACCGTCACCGCCTCCTGCTCCATGTCCATCAGGAAGTAGGTGAGCCCCTTGTGCTTGGGCGCCTCAGGGTCGGTGCGGGCCACCAGCATGCACCACTTGGAGTACTGGGCGGCGCTGGTCCACACCTTCTGACCGGTCACCACCCAGCCGTCGCCGTCCTTGACCGCCCGGGTCTTGAGGCTGGCCAGGTCAGAGCCGGCGTCGGGCTCGGAGAACCCCTGGCACCAGATCTCCTCGGCGCTGAGGATCGGGGTGAGATAGCGCTCCTTCTGCTCCGGCGTCCCCCAGGTCATGATCGTCGGCCCGGCGAGCAGGAGCCCGAGCACGTTGGCCGGCAGCGGCGCCCCGGCGCGGCCGAGCTCCTCGAAGAAGATCGCCGACTGCGTGAGGGTCGCGCCGCGGCCGCCGTACTCGGGCGGCCAGTGCACGGCCGCCCACCCGTCGTTGGCCAGCGCACGCTGAAACTCGACCCGCCAGGTGTAGTTGGCGTCCTCGCCGTCAGGCTCGCGGCCCGGTTCGTGGTCGGCCAGCCAGCCGCGCAGCTCTTCGCGAAAGGCCAGCTCGCGCTCGTTGAAGGTCAGGTCCATGGGCTCTCCATCTCGTGTGAGTCAGCGGTCATCGCCAAAGCATGACCGATATGAAACATACGGCGCTCCGTGTCTCAATTGTCCGTCACCGCGATGCTGAACGCGGTGCGGTATTCATCGCCGGGCGCCACCACCGTCAGAGCGCCACCGTTCTCGAGCGCGTTGGTGGGCGCGGTCATCGGCTCAAAGCAGATGAAGTCCTGGCCCTCGGGCGCGAACACCTGGGCGTAGCCATAGCCCTCGTCGAAGGTGACGGTCACCGTCTGCGCGCCCGCGGTGACGCTGAACTCCGGCGGTGAGCTCAGCCCGACCAGGCCGTCGTCCCAGCTGTGGCCGTCCAGCGCGAAGTGGCGGGACTCCAGCGGTACCGTGGCGCCGGTGGGGATCATCATCGCGTCGAGCACCAGGCGCTCGGACGCGCCCAGCGCGACCTGCCACTGCGAGCGCGGTGCGTCGCCCGGCGGGTGCAGATACGGGTGAAAGCCGAAGGACACGGGGACCGCGTCGGCGCCGGTGGGCCGCAACGTGGTGATGAGCTCCAGGCCGCGGTCGCCTGCGATGGCGTCGAGGCGCAGCTCGTGCGCGAAGGGGAAGAGCTCCATGAGCTCGGGTGCGCTCCAGTCCAGGTGGGCGCTGATGCGGTCCTTGGCGCCGGTCTCGATGAGCTCCCAGCGCAGCAGGCCGGGCAGCGCGCCGTGGATGGGCAGGCCGTTGGGGTCAAGGGCGTAGCGGCCGTCGGGCGGCGGGAGCGCCACCTCCTTGCCACCGGCGACATAACCGCGCCGCGACAGCCGGTTCGCCCACGGATGCAGCAGCGGGATGCCCATCGTCTTGCCGCGCTGGGCATAGGCCTCCACGCCGCGCCCCGTGTGCAGCAGTTGCACCCCGTCGTGGGTGAGCGACTGGCAGAGCATGTTGGCGTCAGGTACGAAGCGCGCCTCCAGCGCGCCGCCCTCCGACACGATCCCCACCGTTGCAAAGCCGTCCACCGAGGCCATCGGTGCAGAGCATCGCACGCGGCGACGCCCGCGCGCCCGCTCCTGCGAAGATGACCCCGTCGCACCTGGCTATCGGTCCCATGTCCTCGCCGCCTCAGATCGTCATCGTCGGCGCCGGCTTCGGCGGGATCGCGGCCGCCATCGAGCTGCGCCGCCACGGCTTTGACGACGTCACCATCCTCGAGGGCGCTTCGGACCTGGGCGGCACGTGGTTCTACAACAGCTATCCCGGGGCGGCGTGCGACGTCCCCAGCCACCTGTACTCGTTCTCCTACGAGCAGCGCACGAGCTGGTCGCGTCTGTGCTCGCCCCAGCAGGAGATCCTCTCCTACCTGCGCGAGGTGGCGCGCGACCACGGCGTCACGGACGCGATCCGCTTCTCCCAGCGCGTGCGCGACTGCGCCTTTGACCCGGTCAACCGCCGCTGGGCGGTCGAGACCGAGCCCGGGGACCGCTACGACGCCGACGTGCTCATCCTCGCCACCGGCCAGCTCAACCGCCCGTCGATCCCGGACCTCCCTGGCCGCGACCGCTTCGCCGGCCGCAGCTTCCACTCGGCGCGCTGGGACCACGACTACGACCTGCGCGGCAAGCGCGTCGCCGTGGTGGGGACCGGCGCCAGCGCCGTGCAGTTCGTACCTGAGGTGGCCCGTCAGGCCGCCCACCTCAGCGTCTTTCAGCGCACGGGTAACTGGTTTCTGCCGCGGCGCAACCACGTATACCCGGCGCTGGTGCGGGCCGCGATCCGCCACGTCCCCGGGGTGCAGCGCCTGCGCCGTAGCTTCCTCTTCAATTACTGCGAGAGCCTCACCCTGGCCATCCGCCACCCGCGGACGGTCGGGCGGCTGACCGGGATGCGCTCGGCGGCGTTCATGCGCCACCAGCTCCCGGACCCCGAGCTGCGTGCCCGGGCCTGGCCCGACTACACCTTCGGTTGCAAGCGCGTGTTGTTCAGCTCCCACTACTTGCCCACGCTGGGCCGGCCCAACGTCGAGCTGGTCACCGAGGACATCGAGGAGATCACCGAGACGGGGCTGCGCACCGCCGACGGGCGCGTGCACGAGGCCGACTGCATCATCTGGGGGACCGGCTTCAAGGCCACGGAGTTCGTGGCCCCGACGCGCGTGACCGGCGCCGCCGGGCGCACCCTCGACGACGTCTGGAGCGGCGGCGCCCACGCCCACCTGGGCCTCACCGTGCCCGGCTTCCCGTCGATGTTCTTGATCTACGGCCCCAACACCAACACCTCGGGCGGCTCGATCATCTTCTACCACGAGGCCCAGGCCACCTACATCCGCCGGGCGCTCGAGCACCTGCGCGCCGGCGGCTACCGCAGCCTCGATGTCCGGCCCGAAGTCGAGGCGGCCTCTGACCGCGAGCTCCAGGCCCGCTTTGCGGGCACGGCGTGGACCGGGTGTGACTCGTGGTATCGCGACCGCCAGGGGCGGATCGTCACCAACTGGCCGGGCTACATGCGCGAGTACCTGGAGCGGACGCAGACCTTCGCGCCCGCCGAGTACGTGTTCAGCTCATAGCCGAGGAGCCTTGGGCGCGCGGTCTCCGCCTGACGTTTTGACTTGGTATTGGCGAACGTCAACGGCGGGCTTGGGAAGGGAGGGACCGGAGCCGAAGTGGCCAGTTGCAGGAGTCCTGGGAGATAAGGGTCGTCACAGACCCAAAATCTCCCACTACCCGTTGAGGGACACCACAGGCGCCGGTGCCGCCCCGACGCCTCCCTCGTTGCCCGCCGTTGACGTTCACCGATACCCAGCCGCGACGCCGACGGAGGACCAGCCGACGCCCGCAGCCGGACGACCCAGCTAAGCGACGGCCTTCAGCGGCTGTGGGCGAACCGCCTCCAACCGATCCACGTTGGCCAGGGCCGGGAACAGGCGGCCCCAGCTGGCCGCGATCAGCATCGTCATGATCCCGCCGCCGACGACGGCCGGGATCACCCCCACCAGCGCCGCGGCCAGGCCCGACTCGAAGTAGCCCAGCTGATTGGAGGCGCTGATGAAGACCATCTCCACCGCGTTGACCCGACCGCGGAGCCGATCCGGGCTGGCCAGCGCCACCGTGGTGGAGCGGATGTTCATGCTGTAGAGGTCGACGAAGCCGCTGACCCCCAGCGCCGCCAGCGACAGCGGGTACGAGCGCGACAGGCCGAACACGACGATGCAGGCGCCGTAGACGAACACGACGGTGAGCAGCAGCCGGCCGGCACGCCCCGCGATGGGGTGGCGCGTGATCACCACGGCGCCCAGTAGTGCGCCGACGGCCGGCGCCGCGCGCAGCACACCCAGGCCGGTCGCGCCGACGTGGAGGATCGACTTGGCGAAGATCGGCAGCAGCGCGACCGCACCGCCGAACAGCACCGCCAGCAGGTCGAGCAGGATGGCGCCGAGCAGGATCGGGGTGTGGCGGACGAAGCGCAGGCCCTCGAGCACGCTGTGCAGGTCGGCGCCCTGGCTCTCGGCGGCCTCCTCGCTCTCAGGTGCGTCATCGCCGTCCGCCTGCGCGACATCGGCGGCCTGCGCGACATCGGCCGCCTGCGCGGGGTGCATGGCCATCACCAGCGCCGCCGCCACCAGGCACGCGCCGGCCGCGAGCAGGTACACGAGCGAGGGCGACACGCCGTAGAGCAAGCCGCCGAGCGCCGGCCCCGTGACCTGCCCCGCCTGCGTGGCGATCGAGCGCAGCGTCATCGCGCTCTGCAGCAGCTCGGTGGGGACGAGAGTCGGCGGCAGGGCCCGGGCGGCCGGGGTGCCGATCGCCATCGAGGTACCGGCGCCCGCCGCGAGTGCCAGGTACGGCGCGACCGAGGTGTCACCGGAGCCGCTCACCAGCGCCAGACCCGACACCGACGCCGGCGCCGATGAGCAGTGAGCCGGCGAACACGAGGCGGCGCGGCGCGCGATCGGCGAGCTGGCCGGCGGGGAGCGCGAGGACGAACATCGGCACGAACTCCGCCAGGCCGATCCAGCCCAGGTCAAGCGCCGACCCGTGCTGGGCGTAGACCTCCCAGCCGATGGCCACCTCGAGCATCTGCAGGCTGACCCACATGCAGAGGATGGCCAGCCACCACAGGCGGAAATCGCGCACCTCCAGGGCTGGCCCGATGCGTCTCACGAGCCCCGAGCCTAGTAACCGCCAGGCCGTGTCTAAGGTGACCGGCGTGTCCGCGCCGACGCCCCTGCGCACCGAGCGCCTGACGCTTGATCCCTGGACCGAGGCGGACGGTCGGCTGCTCGGCGACCTCGCCCGCACGCCCGCGGTGATGCGCTACGTCGGCGACGGGACGACGTGGAGCGACGCGCGCATCCACGGCGTCGGGCAGCAGGTCCTGGCCCACTGGGCCGAGCACGGGTTCGGCTGGCGGGTCGCCCGCGCCGACGGTGCGCCGGTCGGCTTCATCGCCCTCAACTTTGCCGGAGAGGGCGCGGGCATCGACGCCCACGAGTACGAGATCGGCTGGTGGCTGGCGCCGAGCGTGTGGGGCCGCGGACTGGCCCGCGAGGGCGCCGCCGCCGTGCGCGACGAGGCGTTCGATCGCGTCGGCGCACCCAGCATCGTCGCCCGAATCCGCCCGGAGAACGCACGCATCGCTCGCCGTCGCCGCGGCGATCGGTTTGGCCTACGAGCGCGACGGGATCGGCCGTGGCGGCGAGACGTTCTCGCTGCTGCGACTCAGCCAGGGCCGCGGCTGGCCTCGAGCAGCTCAGCCAGCTTCACCAGCTTGACCCGCGGGCGGCCCATCGACTCGCCCAGCGACGACTCGTAGGCGTCGATCATCTCCCAGCCCGACCAGGTGACGTGGTCAGGCACGCGCTCGGTGAGCCAGGTGGCGATGGCGTCGTCGTCGGCCAGCGCCGGGTCTGGCCGGCTGAGCCCGCCTGTCTCGGCGTCCTCGAGGATCCTGGCCACCGTGTCGGCGGCGTCCTTCTTGTTGGTGCCGATCACGCCGGTGGGCCCGCGCTTGATCCAGCCCACCACGTACTCGCCGCGCGACACGCCGTCGTCTGAGACGACGCGACCCTGCTCGTTGCGGATCAGCCCCCGGCGATCGTCGAAGGGGATGCCCGCCAGCGGGCGTGCCGCGATAGCCGATCGAGCGCAGCACCAGACCGCACTCGATCTCCTCGGTCTCGCCCGTGGGCTCGGCTCGCACCCGCCCGTCCTCGCCGGCGACGAGTCGGTTGATGGCCACACGCACGCCGGTGACCGGCCCGTCCTCGCCCTCGCCCAGGATCTCCAGCGGCGACCGCAGGAAGCGCAGCTCCAGCCGGTGCGACTTGCCCGACGGGGTGCGCTGGGAGTAGTCGCGCAGGATCTCGACGTTGCGCCGCTTGGTGGCCTCGCCGTCCTCGGGCACCTCGACACCGTCGAGCTGAGCCGGGTCGACGATCACGTCGGCACGCTCCAGCTCGCCCAGCTCGCGCAGCTCCGGGTTGGTGAAGGCGGCCTCGGCCGGTCCGCGGCGCCCCAGCAGGACGACCTCGGTGACCCCGGCCATGCCAAACGCCTCCAGCGCGTGATCGGCGGTGTCGGTCGGCTCCAGCTCCGTGGGGTCGAGCACCAGCATCCGGGCCACGTCGATAGCGACGTTGCCGTTGCCCACCACCACCGCGCGCCCGCCGTTGAGGTCGAACATGTGATCGGCGTAGTGGGGGTGGCCGTTGTACCAGGCCACGAAATCGGTGGCCGGATGCGAGCCGGGGCGGTCCTCGCCGGGAATCCCGAGGCGGTTGTCGGTCGAGGTCCCGACGGCATAGATGACGGCGTGGTAGCGGGCCAGGAGGTCCTGCGGCGAGAGGTCGACGCCCAGCGACACGCCGCCGAAGAAGCGAAACGACTCATGCGTCGCGGTCTTGGCATACACGCGGATGACCGACTTGATCTTGGGGTGGTCGGGGGCAACGCCGGCGCGGACCAGCCCATAGGGAGTGGGCAGCGCGTCGTACAGATCGACGGCGAACCCGGCCTTGAGCAGCTGGTCGGCTGCGTAGAACCCGGACGGCCCCGCGCCCACGATCGCCGCGCGATTCATCGTGAGACGGCGGTCTCGGTTCCCAACGCCAGGTAGCGGCGACGCAGCTCCTGGTAGTCCTCGACGGCCATCTGAGACCAGCGCGCCGCGGATCCCGAGAGCGGCTTGCGCTCGGTCACGGGCACGCCCGCGGCCAGCACGCCGGGCGCCACCTGCATCCGCTCGGACACCACCCCGCCGGCGGCGATCATCGTCCCCTCGCCGACGCGGGCGTGCTGGAGCACCGTCGGCGCCCATCCCGATCACGGCGCCGTCCTCGATCGTGCAGCCCTCCAGCAGCGCGCCGTGCCCGACGGTCACCGCGTCGCCGATGATCGTGGGCAGGTCGATGGCACAGTGGATCACCGCCGTGTCCTGGATCGAGCACCGTTCGCCGATCTCGATCCGGCTCAGGTCGCCGCGCAGCACCGCTCCGAACCAGACGCTCGAGCGAGCGCCCACGTGCACGTTGCCGATCAGGACGGCGGTCGGCGCCAGGAAGACGTCCTCGCCGACGGTGGGGCGAACCCCGTCGAGCTCGATGAGGTGAGCCATGCCCTGCGAGGCTAGCTATTCACGGGCGCCACCGGCACCGCGACGGCGGCGTCGGTGCCCGTGACGGCACGCCGGCGCGGAGTCCAGCGCGCCAGGGCCACACCAGCGAGGCAGAGGATCCCGCCGGGCAGGGCGATGAAGGGCGGCACCTCGCCCAGCATGGCCCAACCCAAGAGCACGGCGATCGGCGGCACCAGGTACGTGGTCGAGCCCAGCTTGCCCGCGTCGGTGCGCGCCAGCGCATAGGCCCAGGTGGAGAACCCGATCGCCGTCGGAACGAGGCCCAGATACACCGTCCACAGCACGGCGGAGCCATGGACGTGGCCCAGTTGGTGCACGAGCTGGGGCCCAAACGGCAGGCAGCAGATCGCGCCGATCGCGCACGCCAGCCAGGTCACCGCCAGCGGTGAGCCGTAGCGCAGGGCCGGCTTCTGTGCGACCACACCCACCGCGTACACCGCGGCGGCGATGACGCACAGGCCAGCGCCCCACCCGGCGCTGAGCCCGTGCCGCGACGTGCCCACCGCGATGAGCGCGACCCCGGTGAACGAGACGGCGCATCCGACCAGCAGGAGCCGGCCGATCCCCTCCTTCAGCAGCCAGCCGGCGAGGATGGCGATGAACAGCGGGGCGACGTTGACCAGCAGCGACGCCGTGCCCGCGTCGACGCGCCGCTCGGCGGCGTTCAGCGCAACGTTGTAGGCGCCGAACCACAGCACTCCGCACGTGATCACCCCCGGCAGCCCGGGCCGCCCCACCATCGGGGGGCGGCGGATGAGCATCAACGCCCCCAGCGCGACGCTGGCGACGAGCAGCCGGGCCAGCGCGAGGGGGCCGGGACCGAGCTCGCGCCCGGCGTAACGGATGCCGACGAACGCCGATGCCCACAGGCAGACCGTGAGCAGCGCGGCCGCCAGCGCCAGCCGGCGCGTGTTGGCGGGGACGTCGGGGGGCGGGGAAGCGACGGCCATGCTCTGCCATTGAACGCTACGGCGCCCGCGAACGTGACATCCCCACCGGCGATAATCGCGGCAACCGCCGGCATCCGTCCGGCCTACAGAGCGAGGAGTGCCCATGACCGTGCGTCGTCCTTCCGGTCTGAAGTCGTGGTTGTCCCGCAGCCTCGTTGGGGCGAGCGCCGTCGCCGCGGTGGTCGCCGTCCTGTCGCTGGCGGGCGGTCCCGCCGGTGCCGCGACCCCCGCCTCCGCCGCGGCTCCCCCAGCCTGCCAGACCCAGGGTCTGGTGGTGTGGATCAACACCCAGGGCAACGGAACCGCCGGAACCATCTTCTACACGCTGAACTTCACCAACCTCTCGGGCCACTCGTGTGTCCTGCGCGGCTTTCCCGGGGTCTCGGCCGTCAACCTCCGCGGCGGGATGATCGGCCGCGCCGGCAGCCGTGACTCCGGTCAGACCGTGAGGAGCATCACGCTCACCAACGGCCACACCGCGCACGCCACGCTGGGGATCGTTGACATCGGCGCGCTGCCGTCGTGTCCCGCCGACGACCGCCGCCGGCCTGCGCGTGTTCCCGCCCAACCAGAGCGCGTCGAAGGTGGTCCCCTTCCCGTTCCCGGCCTGCGGGCGCTCGGGCGGCCCGGCGTTCCTGCGCATCCGCCCCGTCACCCGGTAGTGCTGCGAGGGCGGCTGGCCTGCCGGTCAGCCGCCCGTGAACCCCAGGATGAGCTGCGCCGTCTCGAGCGGGAGGTCGAGCTGCGGACAGTGGCCGATGTCGTCCAGGACGACCCAGTCAGCCGTGGGCAGCGCCACGCGATAGCCCTCCGCCGCGCGGGGCCAGGGCAGCAGCCTGTCGGCGGTGCCCCACACGAAGCGCACGGGGCACGTGACCCGCTCGGCGTCGAGGCTCCACCCGTGCACGTGGGCGTAGTCGATCAGCGCCGGCGCCGCCTCGCAGCCGGCCGCCCCGCGGATCTGGTGGGCGATGAGCGCGGGTGGGATGTGGTCGTAGTGGGTGGTGATGAACTCGGTGGCGCGGCGGCGCCCGTCAGCCGAGGCGGCGATCGCGTCGGCGTGCGGAGCGGCGGCCCTGACGAGCTCCTGGGTGGCGGCGAAATGCTGGAGCGTGTCCTTGTAGCTGTCGTCACCCGCGGCCCAGCCGCCGGCGGGCGCCAGGGCCACCACGGTGCGCGCGCGACCGCGTGCCGCCAGGCGCAGCGCGGTGTAGCCGCCCAGCGAGTTGCCCACCAGGTGGGCCGTGTCAAAGCCGGCGCCGTCCATCGCCCGTTCCACCGCAACCGCCAGCGTGTCGTCTGACAGGTCGCCGTTGATCTTCGGGCCGCCGGCGTGGCCGGCCAGCGTCACCGCGAGGACGTCGTGGCGCGCCTCGAGCGCGGGGAGCACCAGCTCCCACGTCCGCCACGTGTCGGTGAAGCCGTGGATGAGGACGAGCGGCTCGCCCGCCCCGCCGCGATGCTGGGCGCTGAAATTCATGAGCGGCGAAACCGTAGCTGTAGCCTTCGTCGGCGAACCGCGACCAGAACCGGACACGCCCATGACCGATGCCCCCCCTCTGTGGATCCGCCTCCTCATCTCGTGGCTGACCAACGCGCTGGTGCTGGGCGTGGTCGCGGCGGTCCTCTCGGACGTGCACGTCGATAACGCGGGCTCGCTGCTGTTGGCGGCGGCGGTGTTCGGCGTGCTCAACACGCTGTTCAAGCCGCTCCTGCGGCTGATCACCCTCCCGTTCGCGATCCTGACGCTCGGCATCGCCTGGTTCTTCGTCTCGATGCTCATGCTGGTTCTCACCCGGGCCATCGTGTCGGGCTTCTTCATCCACGGCTTCTGGACCCTGGTGTGGGCCACCGTGATCGTCTGGATCGTGAACATGGTGCTGGACTTCACGCCCGGTCCGTGGCAGATCGCGGGCAAGCGCGGCCGGATCAACCGCAACCGCGGCAGCTTGCGGGCCCGCTAGCGCGAGCCGGAGCGCGACGCTCGCGCGAGCGGGTCCGCGTTCGCTCGCGCCGCGTTCGCTCAGCAGCCGTCGACGCCGCAGGCCTCGCCGTCGGCGCCCAGCACGACCCCGACCGGTGGCTTGCGCTGCGCCCAGCCCTGGCGCAGCAGGCCGAGCAGCTGCTCGGACGGGTGAGCGCCGGAGGCACCGAGCTGGCGGTCGATCACGAAGGTCGGGACGGCGCTGATGCCAAAGCTGTGGGCCATGCGCTCGTCCTCGCGGACATCGGCGGCGTAGCGGTCGGAGGCCAGGGTCTCGCGGACCTCATCCTCCGGCAGGCCGACTTCGACGGCCAGCCGCGTCAAGCGCGTCATGGTCTGAGATGAGCTCGCCCTCTGAGAAGTAGGCGTGGAGCAGCCGCTCCTTCATGGGGTCCTGCAGGCCGTGGGCCTTGGCCAGGTGCACCAGGCGGTGCCCGTCGAAGGTGTTGCCGGCCCGGGCCACGTCGAAGCGGAAGTCCAGGCCCTCGCCGGCGGCGGTCTGCGTCATCTGGGCCTCGGCCTGGCGAGCCTGCTCGATGCTCATGCCGTACTTGCCGGCCAGGTGCTCGGCGCGGTCACCCTCGCGCTCGGTCGGCGCCTCGGGGTCGAGCTCGAAGCTGCGCCAGGTGATCGTCACGTCGTCGCTGTGCTCGAACTGCTCCAGCGCGGCCTCGAAGCGGCGCTTGCCGACGTAGCACCAGGGGCATGCGACGTCCGACCAGATCTCGACCTCCATGGTGCCTCCTCAATGCTCGGCGAAAAGTTTGACTGCGCAACTGATTCTAGCGGGGAGAACGCCGCGGTTTCCGTGGATCGGCGCGCCGGGTCGGGACGTCTACTGCGGCTGGGGAGGGGTGGGTACGGGCGTTGGCGAAAGTGCACACACGGTGCGTGGTTTCGAGGGGTGGAGAGCGTAAGCCCAGCATGGTGGGTACAAATGCACACGCAGGCGGCCGAGGCCCAACGTGTGTGCACTTCTGCCAGCCCGCTCAGATTCCTGACGCGACAGAGCGCACGGTCGCGGTCGTCGAGGCGTGCGCTCTGAGGTGTCAACATGACTCGCGTTCTGGAGCGCACGGTCGGGTTCCGCGGGGTGTGTGCTCTGAAGCGTCAGGATTTCGCCACCGCGCAGTCCACGGCTCGGGGCGCAGGCGCCGGCGGCGCGCGGAGACCGGCAGCGCGGCGCTCAGTCGGCCCCGAGCCCGTGCTCCAGCGCGCCCTTGATCCCGGCGTCCACGGCGTTGAGGCGGTACAGCGCCAGCGCCTCGGTCGAGGCGAACCGCCCGCCGGGCGCCGAGGCCGGCCCGTGGTGGCAGAGCACGCAGTGCAGCAGCGCCAGCCGCCGCCCGTCGTCCAGCACGCCCGCGGCGCGCTCGGAGAGCATCCGCTCGCCGATGACCAGGTGGCCGAGGAGCCGCCCCTCGTCGGTCAGGCCGATCTCGGCGCCGTAGGTGAACTCCCGCGTGCGGCCGAGGTCGTGGACGAGCGCCGCGCAGATCAGCAGGTCGGAGTTCAGCCCGGGGTGCAGCTGGCAGGCCTCGTGGGCCAGCGTGGCCACCGCCACCGTGTGCTCGAGCAGGCCGCCGAGATAGGCGTGGTGCCCGGCCCGGCTGCACGGCGCGCGGCGCCACTGCGCGCGCAGCTCGCCGTCGCCCAGCAGGCGCGCCAGAAGCGCCGCGTACGCCCGGTCATAGACCTCGCCCGGCCAGGTGCTCGAGGAACCCGTCGAGCTCGTCGAGGTCGCGGTAGGCGGTCGGCAGGAAGCTGCCCCGGGTCGATGCCGTCCTCGGCAGCGACGCGCGCGATGTCGGACACCTCGAGGCTGAGCTCGTCGCGGAAGCGCTCCACCCGGCCCCGTACGCGCACGAGATCGCCGCGCTCGAAGCGCCCGGCCAGCGCGTCGGCGTCCTGGAAGGCACGGGCCGGGAGCGCGCCGGTCCGGTCGCGCAGCTCGAGCGCCAGATAGGGCGATCCCGATCCGGGTCATCAGGCGGTCCTTGCGGGTGCAGGCGAACACCCCGATCGACATCCTGGCCGGGGCGCAGAACGCTGACCGTGGGGGCGCTGGTGCTGTCAGGCGGCATCAGCGCATGATGTACGGTGGTTCGGATGCAGCCACTGCAATGGGAGCACCGTCCCGACGGCCTTCGCGCCCCCGCGCTGATCTGCGCTTCAAGGGCTGGAACGACGCCGCCGACGCCGCCTCGAGCGCGATCAACTACGTCGGCACCGCGCTGGGCGCCGAGCGCTTTGCGACCATCGACCCCGAGGAGTTCTACGACTTCCAGGCCACCCGCCCGCGGGTCAAGATGGTCGAGGGCCAGACGCGGGAGATCGTGTGGCCGGCGGTGGAGCTGTTCGAGGCGCGCGTGCCCCGCGCGCCCCGCGACCTCATCCTGCTCACCGGCTCAGAGCCCTCGTTTCGCTGGCGGACCTTCTGCCAGATCGTGGTGGAGCTCGCCGAGGCGCTCGGCGCCCAGCTCGTGGTGACGCTCGGCGCGCTGCTCGCCGACGTGCCCCACACGCGGCCGGTGTCGGTCACCGGGCCTGAGCTCAGACCCGGCGCTCGTGGCTCGGCTCGGCCTCGCGCCGTCCTCCTACGAGGGCCCGACCGGGATCGTCGGGCATCCTGCACGCCGCCTGCCAGCAGGCGGGCCTGCCCTCGGCCAGCCTGTGGGCCGCCGTGCCGCACTACATCGCCGCCACGCCGAACCCCAAGGCGGCGCTCGCGCTCGTGCGCAAGCTCGAGGGTCTGGTCGGCGTCGCCGTCGACGGCTCGGACCTCGAGATCAGCCTCGGCCGACTACGAGCGCCAGGTCAACGTCGCCGTGCAGTCAGACCCCGACGTGCAGGCGTTCGTCGAGCGCCTCGAGCAGGCCGCCAGCGAGGAGGCCGACGACTCCCCGAGCGCGCTCCCGTCGGGCGAGACGATCGCCCGCGACCTCCAGCGGTTCCTGCGCCAGCGCGGCGGCGAAACCCCGCCGTCGCCGTAAGCCCTCGGCCTCAGCGCTCGGCGGCCGGGCACACCAGCCGGTAGTCGCACATCGAGCAGGCCGCGATACGACGGCGTCGGCTCGAAGCCCTGCGAGAGGATGCCCTCGGCGACCTCCATCGCCACCTCGCGGACCCACTCCGCCCCGCTCGCCCTCGTCGGCGGGCACCTCCACCTTCTGGTCGTCGAGCAGGTAGTAGTAGGCCTGCCGGGAGGCCTCCAGCCGCCACGACTCGCGCGCGCCGACCGCGTACAGCGAGAGCTGGACGTCCTCGGCGAGCTGCGCGGCGCTCTTGGGGCGGCCGGTCTTGTAGTCGATCAGCTCGTACTCGCCGTCGGGCAGGCGGTCGACGCGGTCCACGCGGCCGCGCAGCAGATGGGGCCCGAGCTTGAAGGTGAACTGGCGCTCGAACCACACCGGCTCGCGCCTCCTCGGAACGAAAGCGCTCGTGGTAGCGCGTCAGCGCCGACGCGGCCTTGCCGCGCAGCTGGCGCTCCTCCTCGGAGTCGCCGAAGCCGCCGCGCCGCCAGCCCGCCTCCAGCAGCCCCAGCAGCTCGGGCAGCCCGCGCGCGGAGCCGATTCGCCGGCGGCCGCGTGGTAGCGCTCGAGCACCTGGTGGACGAGGATCCCGAAGCGCTGGTGCAGCGTCGGCTCCTGAGGGATCCGGAACACCCGCGCGAACTTGTACTTGAGCGGGCAGGTGCGGTAGGTGTCGATGTCGGTGGCCGACAGCATCACCCCCTCGCCGCGGCGGCGGCAGGAACGGCTCCAGCGAGGGCTCGTCGCGCGCGACGATCGCCTGGGCGCGCCGGCGGGCGTCGCGCTCGGCGTCGAGCAGGTAGTCGTCCAGCGCCGAGGACTCGAAGATCTCGCGCTGCTCGGCGGTGACCGCCTGCAGGATGCGCGAGTTGACGTCGCGCAGCGACTCGGCCACGCTCTGCCCGTCCGGCCGGGCGATCAGCGCCGCCAGCTTGAGCAGCTCCAGGTAGCGCACGACCGCGTGCGAGACGTCGAGGTCGGTGTCGAAGCGCAGCTCGGCCAGCCGGCCGCCGGCTCGCGCGGTGCCCTCCAACAGCTCGTCGCGCAGCAGCCGGTAGGTGGAGTGCAGCGTCTCGGCGGGGCCGAACAGCTCCTCCTCGCGCTCCTGCCACGTGGCGCCGAGCGCGCCGCGCACGCTCTCGAGCGCCGGCAGCGGCGACCAGCGGCGGCGCCGCGGTCATCGGCGCGCGGGATAGGCCAGCACCAGCCGCGTGCGGGCGCGGCTCGGCGGCGACGTACAGCTCCTGGGCCAGCGCCGCGCGCCGGGCCTCCTCGGTATCGGGCGGCAGCTGCTCGGACAGCAGCGAGTCCGGGATCGCGCTCGGACGCGGTCATCGCCACCCCGGCATGCAGCCCGATCACGTAGACGTGCTCGGCCTCGAGGCCGCCCGAGCGCGCCGAGCGTCAGCACCTGCACCGCCGGCGCCGTGCGCCCAGTTCGGGCTCCTCCTGCTCGCGCAGTCCGAAGTCGGCGACCGCGGCGATCGAGCGCGCGAACTCGCGCGGGGTGGCCTGCGGCGGCGCGCGTCACGTAGGCGGCCGCCAGCTCGCCGAAGCTGGCCAGCGCGCGCAGCCGCTCCACCACGTCGGACTGGGCGGCGAACAGCTGCTGGCGGCGCAGGCCGAGCCGCTCGATCAGCCGGTGGACGTAGAGGTCGGGGCGGCTGGTGTCGATGCGCGCTCATGCTCGCCTTGTAGAGCTTGAGGAACACGCGGATGCGCTCGCGGGCCTCGGGCGGGACCTGCGGCGCCTCGATCGCCGCCGCCAGCGCCGAGACCATGTCGAGCTTGCGCCGGCGCGCGATCTGCGTGCAGCGGGCGATGTCGACCGAGCGCAGCTCGATCGGCGGCCGGGCCAGCGCGCGCACGACGGCGCCGGCGTCGGTCGGGATCGGCCAGCAGTCGCAGCCAGGCCAGCACGTCGCGGATCTCGGCCCGCTGGAAGAACGCCGCCTCGCCGACGAGGCGGTGGGGGATCGCCCGCTCCTCCAGCGCCACGCTCACCGCCTGGCCCTCGTGGGTGATCTCCGGGACGAGCACCGCGATCTCGGCCGGGAGCGACCGCGTCTCGCGCGATCAGGTGCTCGATGTCGACCGCCACCGACTGCGCCTGGGAGCGCTCGTTGGCGCAGCGCCAGAGCTCGCACTCGCCGCCGGCAGCCGCGGCCTGTACCGACGGGCGCGGTCGCTCCAGCACCGACGTCGCGGCGCCGCCAGATCGCGCTCGGGGCAGCGCTGGCCTGCGTCGAGCGCGACCACGCGACGTGTCCGCTCCGTCGAGAAGCTGCGCATCCGCGCCGCGCCGGCCCCGCGGTAGCGCCGCAGGCCCGCGTCGGGATCGCCGGCGATCGTCACCGCCGCGGCGCGCCGACACCTCCAGGGCCAGCGTCGCCGGCGCCAGGTCGAGCTCCTGGGCGTCGTCGAGCAGCAGGTGGTCAAAGCGACGGGCGAGGCTGGCGCTGCGCCCGAGCGAGGTCCAGCGCGCCGACGATGAGGTCGCCGTCGTCGCGTGCGCCCGCCTCGGCCAGCATCCGCTCGTGGCGTGCAGTAGATCTGGGCGAACTCGCGCTCGAGCTCGGCGTCCGGCGCGTCGTCGGCGAGCGCCCGCGCCCAGGCCACGTAGGCGTCGGCGGTCGACGAGCTCGGCCTTGAGCCGGTCGATGCGGCGCACGAAGCCCCCGAGCAGCGTGTTGGGGCGCCCGCCGAAGTCGTGGTGGCGCAGCGACAGCTCGTCGATGCGCTCGACCAGCATGGCCAGCCGGTCCCCCGCGGTCAGCACCGACTCGAACGGATCGGCGCCGGCGCCCGCCGCGCGCAGGACGAGGCCGGCGAGCTGGGCCGGCGTGAGCACGTAGAGCTCGTCATAGCCGCGGGGCAGCCGGGTCTCGATCCGGGCGCGCAGCGCGGCAGCACGCGCATCGGTGGGGACGAGCAGCCCGATGCGCTCGGGGCGCAACCCTCCCCCACCAGCCAGCGAAAGCGCGCCTGGACCACGTGGGTCTTGCCCGTGCCGGCGGCGCCGACGATCACCACTCGCGCGTCGGAGTGGGTCGCGGCCTCGCGCTGCGCGGCGAGCAGGCCGTCGAGGGGGCGGTCCGGCGCGGAATCCTCGGTGAACAGGCTGGGTCCGTCGCCGCCGGCGAGCAGGTCGGGGCCCTCCTGGGACCTGCCGCGTGCGTTCTCCTGGCTCACCGTCTGACAGCATAGGTTGCAGGATGGGCACCACCGACACGGCACTGGACGCGGATTGGCTGGGCGTTGTGCCGGCGCTCGGTCGAGGGTCTGGCCGAGATCCTGGCCGACACCCCGACCACCGTCGAGCGGGCCCGCGAGACGGGCACGCGCGGCAGCGGCGGCGACCGCACGCTGGAGATCGACAGCTCCGCCGAGGCCGTCGTCTTCGCCGAGCTGCAGGCGCTTTACGACCAGGGACATCGCTTCTCCGCGATCAGCGAGGAGCGCGGCGAGGTCGACTTCGGCGGCGGCGGCGTGCGGGTGATCATCGACCCCATCGACGGCTCGCTGAACGCCAAGCGCGACGCCTGCACTACGCGCTGTCGGTGGCGGTCGCCGACGGCCCGACGATGGCCGACGTCGCCTTCGGCTTCGTGCACGACTTCGGCGCCCGCGAGCAGTGGTGGGCGCGGCGCGGCGAGGGCGCCTGGCGCGACGGGGTGCCGCTGGACCCCACTCTGCGCCGAGCGCCGCTCACGCGACGGCCGGCTCGAGCTGCTGGGGATCGAGTCCTCAGACCCGCAGTGGGTGCACGCGGTCGATCGAGCCGCTCACGCGCAGTCACCCGGCGCCTGCGGGCGCTGGGCACGATCGCCTCCACGCTGTGCCAGGTCGCCGCCGCCCGCTTTGACGCGATGGTCACGCTTGCAGCGGTGCCGCGGCGTCGACGCCGCCGCGGGCCAGCTGATCGTGCGCGAGGCCGGCGGCTTCATCAACTTCGCCGACCTCGACGATCCGCTCGGGGCGCCGCTGGACGCGACCCCCAGCTCCCGGCTGGTCGCGGCCCGCACCGCCGCAGACGCTGCACGAGCTGGAGGCGATCCGCCGCCCGTGACGGTCATCGACTGGATCCTGGCCGAGAAGATCGCCGGCTACCTGGCCGGCACCGGCGACGCCGCCACCCCGCGCGCAGACCTGCCCGCGCTGGCCGTCGAGTCCGAGCGGCGCGTGACCGCCTACACCGGGCTGGCGCCCGCGCGCCCGCTGCCACCCCCGGAGGGCATCGGCCGGCGCGAGTGGGTGCAGACCAACATCGCGGCGATGCGCAGCCTGCTGGACCCGGTGCTTGACCGCGCCGGCGAGGGCCTGGGGCCGCTCAAGCCGGCCGCCAAGCTCGCCCTGGGCGTGGTCGGTCACCACCGAGGTCGGCGTGGTGCTCGGGTACCTGGCCCAGCGCGTGCTCGGCCAGTACGAGCTCGTGCTCCTCGACGAGCCCGAGTCTGCGGCCCCGCCGCGGCTGCTGTTCGTGATGCCCAACCTCGGCCAGGCGGTCCGCTCCTTCCAGGCCCAGGAGGACGAGTTCATGACCTGGGTGGCGCTGCACGAGGTCACGCACGCCGTCCAGTTCGCGGGCGTCCCGTGGCTGCACTCGCACGTCGCCGGCCTCGTCCGCGAGCTGTTGCGCAGCGCGGAGCTGCGCATGGAGGCCGAGCGCAAGCTGCGGCTGCCCACCTGGGCGCAGGTCAGGCGCACGTTCGACGCCCTGCGCCAGGGCGACCTGGTCTCCATCGTCACCAGCGACGTGGAGCGCGCGACGCTGGACCAGGTCCAGGCGGTGATGGCGGTCATCGAGGGCCACGCCGAGCACGTCATGGACGCCGTCGCGCCCGACCTCCTGCCCTCGCTGCCCTCGCTGCGTGCCGCGCTGGACCGCCGGCGCCAGTCGCAGTCTGGCCTCTCGCGCCTGCTGGCCAAGCTGCTGGGACTGGAGCTCAAGCTGCGCCAGTACGAGCAGGGCAAGTTCTTCTGCGACGCGATCGTCCGCGCCGCCGGCACCGAGGCGCTGACGCGGGTCTTCTCGGGCCCCGACGCGCTGCCGACGCTCCCCGAGCTCACCGACCCCGCCCGCTGGCTGCGCCGCGTGGGGTTCCACGAGCAGCTTCCTCAGCGCTCAAGCGCCTAGCTAGCAGCTGGCCCGCGTTCTCAGAGCAGGCCGCGCGGCATCCGCCGCCCCTCGCGCGCTCACCTCGCTTCCTACAGGTGTGTAACCCAGCCGCTATGGTGGTTTACAAACATGTGTTCGATCAACGCAAGCGAACGAGCTACCATCTTCACGACGACGAAAAGCGAGCTCTGAAACCCATGGCTGAGACCTCAAACACCAGCGGCCAGAAGGCCGCAGCGACCCAAAAGCGCAACGAGACGCGCCGCGCCGCCTCTGCGACGCGCGCCAACGCCCGCCGCACCGCGAGCAGCGCTAAGACGACCGCGAGCCGCACCGGCTCGGCCACCAAGGGCAACGCCCGCCGGACGGTCAACACTGCCCAGGCGACCGCTTCAAGCGCCTCCAGCGCCACCGGTGCCGAGACGCGGCTGCGCGTGACCCAGGTCCAGCAGATCGCCGAGCGCGCAGTCCTGGTCCCCGTCGGCGCCAGCCTGCTGGCCCGCGAGAACCTCGTCTCGACGGTCAAGGGCCTGAGCACCAAGTTCGGCACCCGGGCCTCGGTGGAGCGCGAGCTCAAGCGCTACGAGCGCCGCGGCGCGAGCGCCCGCAACCGCTTCGAGCGTCAGGTGCGCCGGACCCGGACCAAGTTCGAGCGCGAACTGCGCCAGCGGCGCAACCGCGTCGAGAAGACGGTCAAGCAGAATCGTCGCCGCGTCGAGCGCGACCTGAAGACCGTCCGCCGCGACCTGGAGAAGCAGTCGGGCGTCGTCGGCGCGCGCGTCGAGAAGATCGTTGCGGACGCTCAGGAGCGTCTGACCTCGATCGCCTAGCACCAGCTTCCCCCGCCGGGCGCCGAGGAGAGCGCCCCGTGCGGGACAGGTTCGCCGGCCTCATAACCTCGCCGGCGGACGTAGCACCCTCTCCTCCCTCAACCGCCGGGGCGTCACGGAAGTGGCGCCCCGTCGGTCTTTAAAACGGACCGGCGGCTCGACCGCGCCGCTCGGGTGTGTTAGGTTGCGCGCTCGATCGGGGTCATGAGGGTGGAGGACTGAACACCATGAGGGCTGTGCGGAGACGGGCGGGATTGCCGCTGACGGCGGCACTGCTGGCGAGCGTCCTGATCGGCGGCGCCCTGACCGAATCGGCGTCCGCCGACGCCCCGACACCTCCGCTCACGGTGCTGTTGGAGTTCGATGGCACCGGGACGTTCTCGGCGACCAACGGCGCCGGCACCGATACCCCGGAGCACACCGACGTGGCACTCAAGTGGAGCACGACCTATGTCGGCCAGGTGCAGTCCGACGGCTCCATCACCTTCCAGGCGACAGGCCCCGGCGCCCCGGGCGAGGTCCTACAGACAACCGCTCCGCCCCCCGGCACCTATCACTTCACGAGCAGCGGCCTGGACACCGCCGACTGCACAGGCTCGCTCCCGGCGGCGCCCGACGCGCCGGCACCGGAGGCCAGCGCCGCCGGCGGCACGCTCACGGTGCAATCGATCACCTCGGTTGACCAGAACAACCAGACCGGGCAGGTCAGCTGCCCGGCCACCGACCAGTTCGGGGACACCACCGATCTGAGCGCGGACGCAGCCAACCTGTCCGGCACCTTCGAGCCGTCGCTGCCCGACGTGCTGAGCGCGCGGATCTCGCTGCCGGCCGACGCGCTCAAGAGCAACACGTTCACGAAGGCCGTCAGCAATGCCGACGCCGTGGCGCAGCTGCCCAGCTCATGCGCGGACCAGTTCGGGGAGCCTGAGGGACAGTGCCCGATGAGCCTGTCCTGGTCGGGGACGATCAAGATCACGGTGCCCTGCGGGGTCGTCAGCTTCAGCGAGGGCGACGCGCCGGCGGTCGGCACGGTGATCCAGCGGGGCGAGACGGTGTCGACCGGCGCCAAGTCCCGGGTTGAGATCACGCTGCCCGACGGCGGGCTCTACCGGGTGGGCCCGAGCAGCAAGATGCAGTGCGACGGTCAGTCGAACTTCGAGGAAGGCCACCGCACCATCTCCGACCAGTTCCACCTGCTGCTCGGCAACATGTGGGCCGGCGTGTCCAGCGCGCTCGGCGCCCATGAGTTCGAGCAGCAGGAGCCGACCATCGCGGTCGGGGTCAGGGGCAGCGCGTTCACGGCATCGGTGCAGCACAACGGCGACATCGTCTATCACGTGATCGAGGGCACCGGGTTCATCAGGATCAAGGGCAAGAGGGAATTTGACTATCCGGCCGGAGAGGGCGTGCACTTCGATCCCGACTACGGCGGCTACACCATGACGGCCGCGTGGCCGGCCGCCGATCAGGCGCTCGTCCCTGCAGCGCAGCGGCCGCCCAAGCTCACGAAGGTCCGTCTCGTCGGCGCCCGTGCCGGCCAGCGCCCCACCCTGCATTTCACGCTCAGCGAGAAGGCCACCGTGACCGTTCTGGTCAAGCGCGGCAAACACGGCGTGCTCACCCGCACCGCTTCGGCCCGCCGCGGCGCCGGGACGGTCGTGCTCCACGCACTCAAACGCGGGCGCTACACGCTGACGGTGTTCGCCACCGTCGACAAGCGGGCGATCGCGGTGCAGAAGAGCGTCCGCGTCACCTGAGCCGCGCGTTCCCGGCACACGGCGCGCGGCACTAGCCTCCTCAACAATCAACCGCGAGGGGGTCGAGCCGATGGATCTGTGTCTGATGATCGAGGGCCAGGAGGGCGTGAGCTGGGAGCAATGGGTGGCCATCGCGCACGGGTGCGAGGAGCACGGGATCCCCGCCCTGTTTCGCTCCGACCACTACATGAACCTCGACGGCCAGCACCCCGAGCGCGGCTCGCTGGATGCGTGGGCCACCCTCAACGCGCTGGCCGCGGTGACGAGCACGGTCCGGCTGGGCACGATGGTCTCCCCCGCCACCTTCCGCCACCCCTCCGAGCTGGCAAAGGTCGTCGTGACGGCCGATCACGTCTCCGGCGGGCGCGTGGAGCTCGGCCTGGGCGCAGGCTGGCACGAGCGCGAGCACGAGGCCTACGGGTTCGCCTTCGCTGACACCAGGACCCGGGTCGACGTGCTCGAGGAGCAGCTCCAGATCGTGCTCGGGACCTGGACCGAGGCCTCGTTCTCGTTCAGCGGCGCCCACTACACGCTCAAGGACCTCGACGCCCAGCCCAGGCCGGTCCAGACCCCGCGGCCGCCGCTGATCATGGGCGGCTCCGCCGGACCGCGCAGCGCCGCCCTGGCCGCCCGCTACGCCGACGAGTACAACACGCCGTTCGCCACGCTCGACGACATCGCCACCCGTAAGGGCGCCGTGACCAAGGCCTGCGAGGCGGCCGGGCGCGACCCGCTGCCGTTCAGCATCATGACCGGCTTCGTTGTCGGCGCCGACGAGGCAGATCTGCGCGCCCGCGCCGGCCGTTTGGCGAGCGGATCGGCTCCAGCGCCGACGCGCTGCTGGGCGATCCACCGGCCGGCTGGATCTTCGGCACCACCGAGCGCGCCGTCGAGCAGCTCGCCGCTCTGCGCGACGCGGGAGTGCACCGCGTGATGTGCCAGAACCTGCTGCACGACGACCTCGACGTCCTCGCCCTGATCGCGCAGCTCGCGCCCGAAGTCGCCTGACGAACAGCCCCGAAAGCCGGGCCCATCGGACCTGCTTGAATGAATTGCATGCCCACGTCAGAACAAGTCACTGAAGCCCTCCGATCCGTCATCGACCCCGAGCTGCGGCGCGACATCGTCGAGCTGGAGATGGTGCGCTCGATCGACGTCCACGCCAACGGAGTGGTCGACGTGATGGTGTCGCTGACCACCCCCGGCTGCCCGATCCGCAGCCACTTCGAGACCGGCGTCGCCACGGCGATTCGCGGGCTCGACGGCGTCACCGGCGTCAACGTCACCTTCGACGTGCTCTCCGACGACGAGAAGGCGGCCCTGGGCCGCAAGCTCGGCCGCGGCGGCCTGCCCGAGGGCGCGCTGGCCCAGGTCAAGAACGTCATCTGCATCGGCTCGGGCAAGGGCGGCGTCGGCAAGTCCAGCGTCACCGCCAACCTGGCCGCCGCGCTGGCCGCCGACGGCAAGACAGGTGGGCGTGCTCGACGCCGACGTCTGGGGCTACTCGCAGCCCCGCATGCTCGGCCTCGGCGCCGAGCGCCCGAAGGTCAACGCGGAGCGCAAGCTCATCCCCATCGCCGCCCACGACGGCATCAAGGTGATGTCGATCGGCTTCTTCGTCGAGCAGGACGCCGCCGTCGTGTGGCGCGGCCCGATGCTCCACAAGGCGCTCCAGCAGTTCCTGGAGGACGTCGACTGGGGCGAGCTCGACTACCTGCTGATCGACCTGCCGCCCGGCACCGGCGACGTCTCGATGACGCTGGCCCAGCTGCTGCCGCAGGCCAAGTTCCTGATCGTGACCACGCCGCAGCCGGTGGCCCAGAAGGTGGCCCGCCGCTCGGCCGAGATGGCGGCCAAGCTCAAGCTCGAGATCGCCGGCGTGATCGAGAACATGTCCGGCTTCGTCACCCCGGGCGGCGAGCGCTTCCAGATCTTCGGCGAGGGCGGCGGTCAGCTGCTGGCCGAGGAGCTCGACGTGCCGCTGCTGGCCAAGGTGCCGCTCACGCATGCCGCTGCGCGAGCAGTCCGACAGCGGGCCTGCCGCTCGTCCTGGCCGATCCCGACGACCCGGCCGCCCAGGCGCTGCGCCACGGCGCCCGCGGGCTCATCGCGCTCATCGCCGATCGAGCTGCCGGTGCATGCAGGCGCCCGCGCCGGCCGCGGCCCCCAAGCCGGCCGGCATGTCACTGCCGATGGCCTAGGGAGCTGTGCGGGTCGGCGCATGCGCCGACCCGTCGGCGGGTGCATGCACCCGCCGGACCCGCGCGCATGCGCGCGGGTCGTCCAATCAGCTGGCGTTCTTGTAGTAGTCCGCGTTGAGCTGGATGTACTTCTGCCACTCGTCGGGGAGCTGGTCCTCGGCGAAGCAGGCGTCGACCGGGCAGGCCTCGACGCAGGCGTCGCAGTCGATGCACTCCTCCGGGTCGATGTAGAGCATCTCGACCTTGTCGTAGTCGGGCTCGTCGGGCGTCGGGTGGATGCAGTCGACCGGGCAGACCTCGACGCACGAGTTGTCCTTGGTGCCGATGCAGGGCTCGGCGATCACGTAGGCCATGAGTGTCGGATTCCTCTATCTAGGTTGCAGTTCGCACATTGCCGGCACGGAGGCGGCGGAGAGCGCATTCTAGGCACAGTGCCCCGGCAGCCGCTCAGGGTAGCGCTCCGGCCGGTGCTGCTGCTGACCGGCGCCACCGGAACCGTCGGGCGGGCGCTGCTGCGGCGGCTGCTGCGACGCGGGCACCCCCGTGCGCTGCCTGGTCCGCGATCCGCGCCGGCTCGGGCCCGACCGCGTCCGGGTGCAGATCGCGCTCGGCGACCTCGGCGACCACCTCTCGTTCCGCCACGCCCTGCGCGGCGTCGACACCGTCGTCCACCTGGCCTCGGTCATCCGCGACCAGCCCGCACGGCTCGATCGAGGAGCTCGCCGGGCGTGGCCACCTGGCGGCTGGTCCAGGCGGCCGAGCGGGCCGGCGCGCAGCGCTTCGTCTTCTTCTCCGCGCTCGGGGCGTCGACGCGCAGCCGCGGCGCGGCTGATGCGCGCCAAGGCGGTCGCCGAGCGGGCGGTGCTCGAGTCCACGCTGGAGCACACGGTGTTCGCGCCGTCGATCATCTACGCCCCCGGCGACCCGTACCTGACGCTGCTGCAGCGCATGTCGTTGCTGCCGGTGATGCCGATCCCCGGCGCCGGCGACGCGCGCGTTTCAGCCGATCTGGGCCGAGGACGTGGCCGACTGCGTGATGGCCGCGCTGCCGGGCGGGCCGCCGCCGGCACCGCGCCGGCGGCGCGCTACGAGCTGGCCGGACCCGAGACGCTGACCCACCGCGAGATCGTCGAGCTCGCGCTCGCGCTCGTTCGGCCGGCGCCGCCCGATCGTGCGCGTCCCGATGCGGCTGACCCGCCGCATGCTGAAGACCGTGGAGCTGGTCGGCGGCCCGACGGCGTTCGCCACCTGGGACGAGGCCGAGCTGCTCGAGATCCCGCTCGTCGCCGCCGCGGGACCGCCGACGCCGAGCGCGCTCGGGGTCACCCCGCGGCGCGATGGCGGCGGTGCTGGCGCAGACGCGAGCGCGGCCGCGCCGACGGCAGCGCCTGCTCGCCAGCTCAGCGGCCGCCAGAGCGCCAGCAGGCAGCTCCTCGCGCGCCGGCGGCCCGATAGCTGGACGCCCGTGCGGCAGCCCGTCCTCGCCCTGGTAGAGCGGCAGCGAGACCGCCGGCTGGCCGGTCACGTTGACGATCGCCGTGTACGGCGTGAACGCGCCCGAGCGCCGGTAGTGGCCCCACGGGTCCGGGCCGCGGCCGTGGATCTCGCCGGTGCGCACCGGCCGCATGCCCAGCGCCGGGGTCAGCAGCGACGTCGAACGCGCTGCGAGCTCGGCCACGAGCGGTGCGGGCGACGCGCTCCAGCGTCCCCTGGGCGGCGAGCTGGGCGAGCGTGTTCTGGGCGCGGGCGTGCTCCCAGATCGCCCAGGTCAGCGGCTCGACGTCCTGCCTCGGTCGGCTCGCGGCCGGCGATCCGGCCGCCGACGAACGTGGCCATCGCCGTCGCCGGCCCGAAGGCCCGCGTGAAGTCGGGCAGCAGCCCGCGGTCCGACCACGGCGGCGTCGAACTCCTCGACGTCGTGGCCGAGCGACTCGAGCAGGCGCCGCCGCGTCGCGCGCGGCGGCCACGCAGACCGGGTCGACCTCGGCGTCGTCGAGCGGCGGGTTGAGCGCCAGTCCGATCCGCAGCCGTCACGGGCTCGCCGCCGCGAGCTGCGCGAACGGCCGCCGGCGGCGGCGGCGGCCCAGGTGGCGTCGCCGGGCTCGTAGCCGGCGAGCACGTCGAGCGCGGCGGCGGTGTCGGCGACCGTGCGGGTCAGCACGCCGTCGGTGACCAGGAAGCTCGTGACCGGCGTCGGGGCCGACCGACACCCGCCCGCGCGCGGGCTTGAGGCCCGACCAGCCCGCAGCAGGCCGCCGGGATCCGGATCGAGCCGCCGCCGTCGTTGCCGTGCGCGATCGGGACCATGCCCGCCGCCACCGCCGCCGCCGACGCCGCCGCTGGAGCCGCCGGGCGTGCGGTCAAGCGCCCACGGGTTGCGCGTCGGCCCGAAGCGGCGCGACTCGGTGGTGGGCAGGATCCCGTTCTCGGGCAGCTTCGTCTTGCCGACGATCACGAACCCGGCATCGCGCAGGCGCCGCACGCAGGTAGGCGTCGCGCGGCGGCGACGTAGTCGCCGAACAGGTCTGCAGCCCATCGTGAGCGGCATCCCGGCCACGGCGCGGTTGTCCTTGATCGGCGATCGGCACGCCGGCGAACGGCCGCGGGTCGCCGGGCGCGATCGCCTCGCGCGGCCTGCGAGCGCCGACTCGTGGGCGACGTGCGTGAACGCGTTGATCTGCGGCTCGAGCGCGTCGATCGCGTCCAGCGACGCCTCGACGAGCTCGCGCGGCGCTGAGCTCGCCGGTGCGGACCGAGCGCGGCGAGCTCGACCGCGGGGCGCGTGAGCAGGTCCGGCACGAGCGGCACACTAGGCCGTCGCCCCTGGACGGCGATGCTCGGGACCAAGGACTAATCTCGGCCGCCGAGCCCCCTCCCCCAGGAGCCACACCTTAGATGAGCGCAACCGCGGAAGTCCAGTCAGGCCTCGAGGGCGTCGTCGCCTTCGCCACCGAGATCGCGGAGCCCGACCGGGAGGGCGGCGCGCTGCGCTACCGCGGCGTCGACATCGAGGAGCTGGTCGGCGACGGTGCCGTTCGAGCAGGTCTGGGGCCTGCTGGTCGACGGCACGCTGCGGCCGGGCCTGCCGCCGGCCGAGCCGCAACGCGCTCAGCGTGCGCTCCGGCGACCCGCGCGTCGACGTCCAGTCGGCGCTGGCCATGCTGGCGCCGCAGTGGGGCTTCGGGCAGCTGATCGACATCTCCGACGAGGAGGCGCGCGACAACCTCGCCCGCGCCTCGGTGATGGCGCTCTCCTTCGTCGCCCAGTCGGCGCGCGGGCATCGGCCGGCCGCCGGTCTCCCAGCGCGAGATCGACAAGGCCACCTCGATCCCCGAGCGCTTCCTGATCCGCTGGCGCGGCGAGGCCGACCCCCGGCACGTCAAGGCGATCGACGCCTACTGGAACTCGGCCGCCGAGCACGGCATGAACGCCTCGACGTTCACCGCCCGCGTCGTCGCCTCGACCGGCGCCGACGTGGCCGCGGCGCTGTCAGCGCCGCCGTCGGCGCGCTGTCCGGCCCGCTGCACGGCGGCGCGCCCTCGCGGGTGCTGAAGATGCTCGACGACGTCGCCGCGACGGGCGACGCCGAGCGCTACGTCAAGGACGTGCTCGACCGCGGGCAGCGGCTGATGGGCTTCGGCCACCGCGTCTACCGCGCCGAGGACCCGCGGGCCCGCGTGCTGCGCCGCACCGCGCACGAGATCGGCGCCCCGCGCGTCGAGGTCGCCGAGGCGCTCGAGCAGGCCGCGCTGGCCGAGCTCCAGGCCCGCCGGCCCGACCGCGTGCTCGCCACCAACGTCGAGTTCTGGTCGGCGGTGGTGCTGGACTTCGCCGACGTGCCGCCGGAGCTGTTCACGCCGATGTTCACCTGCGCCCGCACGGCCGGCTGGTCGGCGCACATCATGGAGCAGAAGCGCGAGGGCCGGCTGATCCGCCCGACCGCCAAGTACGTCGGGCCCGCCGCCGCGCCCGCTGTCCGAGCTGCAGTCCTAGATAGCCAGCCGCCGGGTCAGCCGCGGTACGGGCCGTCGACGTACTCGGCCAGCATCCGGCGTGGCGCGAGAACATCGGGCCCCAGGGTGCGCAGCGAGGCGCGCATCAGCTCGATCCATCGCTGCGGGCAGCCCGGACTCGTCGCGGTCGTAGAACGCCGGCACGACCTCGTCTCGCAGCAGGTGGTGGAACGGCAGCCGCGTCGCGCTCGTCCTGGGCGTGGTGGTCAGAGTCGACCTCGCCGGAGATCGCCCAGCCGTTGGGCTCGTCGTAGGCCTCGGCCCACCAGCCGTCGAGCACGCTGAGCTGCAGCCCGCCGTTGAAGACCGATCTTCATGCCGCTCGTGCCGCTGGCCTCCAGCGGCGGGCGCGGCAGGTTCAGCCACACGTCGCAGCCGCGCACCAGCGCGCTGGCCGAGTACAGGTCGTAGTCGTCGAGGAAGACGACCCGCTCGCCGATCACCTCGCGCCGCCTTGAGCCCGAACACGGCCTGCAGGAGCGCTTGGCCTCCTCGTCGCGCGGGTGGGCCTTGCCCGCCAGCACCACCTGCACCGGGCGGTCGCCGGCCAGCAGCGCGAGCGTCCAGTCCGGGTCGCGGATGAGCAGGTCCAGGCGCTTGTAGGTGGCCACGCGCCGGGCGAAGCCGATCGTCAGCACGTCGGGATCAAAGGCGCGGGCGGCCGCGTCGACGTAGCCGCGCAGGTCGCCGCGGCCGAGGCGGTCGCGCGACGCTGCGCGACCGGCACGAAGGTCGACCAGGTCGGCCCGCTGCCGGCGGCGGGTCTGCCACAGCTCCTCGGCGGGGATCTGATCCACCGCCGCCCACACCTCGGGGTCGGCGCGCGCGCTCGGCACCAGTCCTCGGGCAGGTGGCGGTCGAGCAGCTCGCGCATCGGCGGCCCGATCCAGGTCGGGACGTGGACGCCGTTGGTGACGTGGCCGATCGGGACCTCGTCGAGCGCGCGAGTCGGGCCACAGCGACTGCCACATCTCACGCGCCACCTCGCCGTGGCGGCGGCTGACGCCGTTGGCCGCGCGGCTCATCCGCAGCGCCGCCTGGGTGACGCCGAACGGCGCCTGAGCGTCGGCGCCGACGTCGTGGCCGAGCGCGAGCAGCTCCTCGGTGGAGCACCCCAGCTCGCCCGCCAGCCGGCCGACGGCCTCCTCGATCTCCCCCGCCGGATAGGAGTCGTTGCCGGCGGGCACCGGCGTGTGGGTGGTGAACACGGTCCGGCTGCGAGCGCGGTCCAGCGCGTCTGACTGCGACAGCCCGTCGGTCTCGCGGTAGCCGCGGGCGAGCTCCAGCGGCGCCAGCGCGGCGTGGCCCTCGTTGAGGTGGATCACGCCGGGCTCGTAGCCCAGCGCGCGCAGCGCCCGGACCCCGCCGACGCCGAGCAGCGAGTACTGGGCCAGCCGCGTCTGCGGGTCGCCGTCATAGAGGCGGCCGGTGATCCAGCGCTCCATCGGTCCGTTGTCGGCGCAGTCGGTGTCGAGCAGGAAGAGCGGGATGCGGCCGACGTCGACGCGCCAGATGCGGGCGACCACGTCGCTGTCGCCGATCGGCACGGTGACCGTGATCGGCGTCGCGTCGCGGCCGGTGACCAGGGCGGCGGGCAGGCGGTCAGGGTCGGTGTCGATCCAGTACTCGTGCTGCCATCCCGAGGCATCGATGCGCTGGCGGAAATAGCCCTTGCGGTACATCAGGCCGACGGCGACGAGCGGGAGGGCCTGGTCAGAGGCCTCCTTGAGCAGGTCGCCGGCGAGGGCCCCCAGACCGCCGGAGTAGATCGGCAGCGACACGTGCACGCCATACTCGGCGCACAGGAAGCCGACCGGGTGGGCGGGGTCCACCCCGGGCGCCGCCGCGGCGGCCGGTCCAGGTCGGCCGCGATCTCGGCCTCGAGCGCCTGGGCGCGCGCCACCAGGTCGCGGTCGTGGGCGGCGCGCTTCAGTACCCGGGCCGGCGACTCCTGCAGCAACCGGACGGGGTTGCGCATGCACAGCTCAAAGCGCTCGGAGTCGACGCCGCGGAACAGCTCGGGGCCGCCCGGCAGCCAGGACCACCGGTAGTTGTAGGCGACGCGGGCCAGCGGCGCGAGCGCGTCGGGGATGCGCTCGGCAAGATCCTCGGCGGCGGCGAGGATGTCGATCTGGCCGTCGTATTGGGTGGTCGCGTGATCCAAGAGGCGATTATCTGGCATAGGGGGCGATCAGGGCCGTCTGCCCCGCCGTGTGGCGGGGGAACACGGGCCAGTGCACAGGATCACCCCTCGATGGCGACGCCAAACCTCACATGCCTTGAAGCGGTTGGCCGCTGCCAGGACGGAGCCGACAATAGGATTGCGCCGGTGCGGCTCGGCGTGCTGGCCTTCGGCGACTCGATCACCAACGGCGGCGGCGAGCTGCAGTGGGGCGTCGCCCTGCAGTCCTGGGCGCTGTGGACGGCCCGGGCGCTCGGGCTCGCCTACACCGGCTACGCCACCGACGGCGCCCGCGTTGACGATGTGCTGCGACCGCCAGATCCCGGCGTTCGAGGCCCGGGCGGCGCATCCGGATGCCCGCTATGACGTGGGCTGCCTGTACATCGGCGTCAACGACGTGCGGGGACTGGACTGGGACCCCGGCGCCTTCGCCGCCGGCTACGAGCCCTGCCTGAGCTTCCTCGCCGCGCGCTGTGACCGTGTGCTGACGCTCACGGCGCCGCTCGGCGCTCGGGCTGCCGCCCGCCGGGCCCAAGGTGGCCGATCTCAACGCGGTCATCCGCCGCGCGGCGGATCGGGCCGGCGCGCTGGTCGTGGACCTCAGCGACTTCGGGGCGCGCAACCACGTGATGGCCGACCGCGTCCACCCCACCGCGTTCGGGCAGATCGCGATCGCCGAGCGCGCCCTGGCCGTGCTGGCGCGCCGACGGGCTGGTGGCGCCCGTCGCCCCGGCATCACTGATCAGCTATCGGACGACCCGGGTGGGGCGCCTGCGCGGCGACATGACCTACGTCTACCGCGGCGCCAAGCTGCGTGCGCGGGGGGCGGTGATGCGCTGGCGGCCGCGGTTGCGGCGGGGCCCCCGGTAGGCCTTCCGCGTCTGGCCGGGTACCGACGAACGTCAACTGCGGGCTATCGAATGAGGGACGGGTCGCCGCGGCGGCCCTCGGATCGGGGTCGTGGGAGAAAATGGTTGTCACAGAACTAATATCTCCCACGACCGGCGCGCGGAGCGGCCCGGGCCGGCTGCGGCCGCCCGTGCCGCCCTCGAAAGCCGCAGTTGACGTTCGCCGGTGCCCCGCGCGGCCCCAAGGTCACTCAGACCCGCCGGCCAGCCGCCCCGACTCCTCACTGGCCTCCCGCAGCCGCCTCGCCAGCGCCGCCGTCAGCGCGCCCCGCCGCATCTGCCACCGCCAGCTGCCCCCCGCGCTCCCGGGGGCATTCATGCGCGCCTCGGACCCCAGCCCCAGCGCGTCCTGGGCCTGGATCATCGCGATCTGGCGCGGGCGAGGAGAACGTGTAGCGGATCAACCCCCACCACGGGCGGCGCCGGTCGGTGAAGCCGAGCCTCGCCACCTCGGAGTCCACGAAGGCCCGCGTCGGCTCGTCAAGCGACTCCAGCCACCCGCGCACGGTGTCCTGATCGTGCGTGGAGGTGTAGACGACCCGGTCGGCCGTGTGGTTGGCCAGGCGATGGACGCTGTGGGCGTCGTCGGGGCCCATGCCGAACTGGATGACGAGCATCCCGGGCAGACCCAGCTGCCGGCGCAGCCGTTCCACGGGCTCGGTGATGACGCCGAGGTCCTCGGCCACCAGCGGCAGCGGCACCCCCGCCTTCGGACCGAGCTCCCGTTCCAGGGCTCTGAACAGAGCGATCCCGGGGCCCCGCTTCCACGTGCCACCGCGCGCGGTGCGATCCCGCGCCGGCACCGACCAATAGGCGACCAGGCCGCGGAAGTGATCGATGCGCGCGAGGTCGAAGAGGTCGAGGGTGCGGCGCACGCGCTCCACCCACCAGCGGTAGCGTCGGCGCTGCAGCGCCGGCCAGTCATACAGCGGATTGCCCCAGAGCTGGCCGGTGCGCGAGTACGCGTCGGGCGGGGCGCCGGCGACGAACCCGGTCTGAAACAGCTCCGGGTGATAGCGGTGGTCGCACCCGCCCGGCGAGACGTAGATGGCGACGTCACCCAGGATCCGCACCCCGCGCTCGGCGGCGTACGCCCGGAGCGCGCCCCACTCGCGGTCAAAGCGCACCTGGTCGGCGACCGCGCCGCGGCCGGCGAAGCGTTCCCAATCGCCGACCCAGAACGCGTGGCGCTCGCGGAAGTCCGCGATCTCGGCCGCCGACACCACCGCCCGCGGGTTTGCGAGGAGCCCGGGCCATGCCGCGAAGGCGCTGCTGGACTTGTACGGGGAGCGGTAGCGGTCGGGTGGCCCCAACGGGAGCACCTGCCACCACGACTGGCCCGCGGCGGCCAGCCAGTCGACGAAGCGGTACGCGTCGGCGCCGAGCTGCCCGTCGGGGAGCGAGGTGATGTGCAGCTGGACCCCGCTCGATCTCGCCCACTGGTTCACGAGCGTTTCACGAGCGGAGGTTTACCCGATGGCGTGAGGTGGATACCTTCCAGACGAGTGAGCATCGGGACTTCAGACACCGAGACAGGTCCGGCACCGGGACCGCCGCCGCCGGCGTCAGACGCCGCGCAGGAGGCTCCGCGCCGGATCGTCATCCAGTTCCCCACGCCGGCCGTCGACGCCGGCCGCTACCCCGCCAAACGGTGTGTTGGGGACGTCGTCGACATCGAGGCCGACATCTTTCGCGACGGCCACGAGCTCATCCGCGCGGTCATCCGCTATCGCGGTCCCGGCGAGGACCAGTGGCGCGAGGTCGGCCTGCGCCGGATCGACGCCCATTTGGGGGGCGTGCGCTGGGCGGGGCAGTTCAGCGTGGACCGGCCCGGCGCCTGGCAGTACACGATCGAAGCGTGGACTGACGTGTTCGGCACCTGGCGCGACGAGCTCCAGCGCAAGGTCAACGCGCACCAGCAGGATCTGAGCGGCGAGCTCTCGGAGGGCCGCGTCCTGCTCGAGGCGGCGGCCGAACGCGCCCAGGACCCCGCCGGGCGCAGGCTCATCCAGCATGCCGTTGAGCAACTGGCCGACTCGAGCGTGCCCGAGTCCGCCAAGCATGACGTCGTGCTGGGCGAGGAGCTCGGGCTCGCCGTCGAGCACGAGCAGGAGCGACATGGCAACGTCAGCCTCGATCATCCGCTGGCGATCGAGGTCGACCGCCTGCGCGCTCGCTTTGGCGCCTGGTATGAGCTGTTCCCCCGCTCCTGGGGCGGACTGAAGGGCGTCGAGGCGCGGCTGCCCCGGCTCGCCGAGCTCGGCTTCGACGTCGTCTACATGCCGCCGATCCACCCGATCGGGGTCACCCACCGCAAGGGCCGCAACAACGCCCTGACCGCCGGCCCCGACGATCCCGGATCGCCGTACGCGATCGGTGACGCCTCAGGCGGCCACGACGCCGTCCACGCCGAGCTGGGCACCGAGGACGACGTGCGGTCGCTGACGGCCGCCGCCGCCGAGCTGGGCATCGACATCGCCCTGGACTGGGCACTCAACGCCTCGGCCGACCACCCCTGGCTGACCGAGCACCCCGAGTGGTTCCAGCGCCGGCCCGACGGCACGCTCAAGTACGCCGAGAACCCGCCCAAGCGCTACCAGGACATCTACAACTTCGACTGGAACTCCCCGGCGTGGCGGTCGCTGTGGGATGCGCAGCTCGCCGCCATCCTGCACTGGGTCGACTGCGGGATCAAGGTGTTCCGCGTCGACAACCCCCATACCAAGCCGTTCGCCTTCTGGTCGTGGCTGATCGCCGAGGTCCATGCGCGCGATCGCGACGTGATCTTCCTGGCCGAGGCGTTCACCAAGCGCGCCGTCATGCGCCACCTGGGCAAGCTCGGCTTCAGCCAGTCCTACACGTACTTCACCTGGAAGAACGCCCGCTGGGAGCTCACCGAGTACGTGACCGAGCTCGCCTACTCGGGCGAGCAGGAGTACTTCCGCCCCAATTTCTTCGTCAACACCCCGGACATCCTGCACGAGTACCTCCAGCACGGCGGGCCGGCGGCGTTCGAGAGCCGGCTGGTGCTCGCCGCGACGCTCAGCCCCAGCTACGGCATCTACTCGGGCTACGAGCACTTCGAGAACGAGCCGGTGCGGCCGGGCTCGGAGGAGTACATGAACTCCGAGAAGTACGAGATCAAGCACCGCGAGCTGGACGGGCCGCTGCTGCCGATGGTGGCCCGCCTCAACCGGCTGCGCCGTGGGAGCGCGGCGCTGCAGGAGCTGTCGAACGTCACCTTCCTCGAGACCCACAACGAGGCGCTGATCGCCTACGCCAAGCAGACCCGCGGAGAGACGATCGTGTGCGTGGTCAACCTCGATCCGCATCAGGGTCAGCAGGGCGTGACGGTGATCCCGGCGAGCCTCGGCCTGCCCCCCACCTTCACCGTCCACGACGAGCTGTCGGGCGAGCGCTACCAGTGGCGGATCGGCCACAACTATGTGGCGCTGGCCCCGGGGGTGCGCCAGGCGCACGTGCTTGTCGTCGAGCGATGAGCGTCGGACCTTCCACGCTGACGCATCTGCTGGCGCGCGAGTCACGCCCGGGCGCCACCGGCACCGCCGGAGCCGCCGCCGGAGCCGGCGCGGCACCCAACCAGGCCTATCAGTGGTTCGAGGCCGAGCCGCTGTGGTTCAAGCGCGCCGTCTTCTACGAGATCCACATCCGCGGCTTCTTCGACGGCAACGGTGACGGCTCGGGTGACTTCCGCGGGCTCATCGAGAAGCTCGAGTACCTCCAGTGGCTGGGGATCGACTGCATCTGGCTGCTGCCCTTCTACGAGTCGCCGATGCGCGACGGCGGCTATGACATCTCTGACTTCACACGGGTGCACCCCGACTACGGAACGGTCGACGACGTCCAGGAACTGATCGACGCCGCCCACGCCCGCCGCATCCGGGTCATCGCCGATCTGGTCATGAACCACACCTCAAGCGATCACCCATGGTTTCAGGAGAGCCGCACCGGCGGCCCTGACGGCCCCAAGCGCGATTGGTACGTGTGGTCTGACACCGACGAGCGCTATCAGGACGCGCGCATCATCTTCACTGACACCGAGGTCTCCAACTGGACCTATGACCCGGTGGCCGGCGCCTACTACTGGCACCGCTTCTTCTCTCACCAGCCCGACCTCAACTACGACAACCCCGAGGTCCACGAGGCGATGTCAGGCGTGCTGCGCTTCTGGCTGGACATGGGGCTGGACGGCTTTCGCCTGGACGCGGTGCCCTACCTGTACGAGCGCGAGGGCACGATCTGCGAGAACCTGTCCGAGACGCACGCCTACCTGAAGAAGGTGCGCCGGGAGATCGAGCAGGAGTACCCCGACCGCGTCCTGCTGGCCGAGGCCAACCAGTGGCCGGCCGACGTGGTCGAGTACTTCGGCGACGGCGACGAGTGTCAGATGTGCTTTCACTTCCCGGTGATGCCGCGTATGTTCATGGCGGTCCGCCGCGAGGAGGCCACCCCCATCTACGAGATCCTCGAGCGCACTCCGTCCATCCCCGACAACTGTCAGTGGGGCCTGTTCCTGCGCAACCACGACGAGCTGACCCTGGAGATGGTCACCGACGAGGAGCGCGACTACATGTACTCCGAGTACGCCAAGGATCCGCGGATGAAGATCAACCTCGGGATCCGCCGGCGCCTGGCCCCGCTGCTCGACAACGGCCGCGACGAGATCCAGCTCATGACCGCGATCCTGTTCAGCCTGCCAGGGTCACCGGTTCTCTACTACGGTGATGAGATCGCGATGGGAGACAACATCTTCCTCGGCGACCGCGACGGGGTGCGGACGCCCATGCAATGGACCGGGGATCGCAACGGCGGGTTCAGCCGCGCGGACTTCGCGCAGCTCTACGCGCCGCCGTTGATGGATCCCGGTGTACGGCTTTCAGGCGGTCAACGTCGAGGCGCAGCTGCGCACGCCCACCTCGTTGTTGCGCTGGATGCACCGGTTCATCGCGCTGCGCAAGGAGCATCCGGTGTTCGGACTGGGGACCTACGAGCCGATCGAGACGTCCAACCCGCGCGTCTTCGCGGTTCTGCGGCGCTTTGAGGACGACATCGTGCTGTGCGTCCACAACCTGGCGCGCTCGGCACAGGCGGTGGAGCTCGACCTGTCCGCGCACGCGGGCCGCCATCCCGTCGAGCTGTTCGGTCGCAGCCGCTTTCCCCGGATCGGCGATCTGAACTACCTGCTGACGCTCGCGCCCCGCGGCTTCTTCTGGTTCCAGCTCGTGCAGGAGGGCGAGGACGCGATCGGATGACCGAGCACGTGACCAACCCGGCGCGCGCCGAGATCGAGCGTCTGGACCCCGACACGGTGGCGGCGTGGCTCGAGGCCCAGCGCTGGTACGCCTCCAAGTCGCGCCATGTCACCGGTCTGCAGATCGAGGAGAGCGTGGCCATCGCCGACGGTCCGCCGCTCGTCGTCAACCTCGTCCAGGCGCGGTTTGCCTCCGGCAGCCACGAGCTCTACCAACTGCCCTTCGTGCTGCTGGCCGCCGATCAGGTGGGCGATCGCCCGGTCGTCTGCGCGACCGAGGACTGGACCGCCGTGGATGCCGTCGCCGACCCCGAGCTGGTCCGCGAGCTGATGCGCCAGATGGACGCCGAGAGCACGATCGAGGGCGCGAACGGCACCTTCCGCTTCCAGCGCGTCGAGCTGAGCGGGCAGCTGCCCCTCGAGGCGCCGCGTGCGCCCGATGGGCGTCGAGCAGTCCAACTCGTCGATCGTGTTCGGCGACGAGACGGTGCTCAAGGTGTTCCGGCGCCTGGAGCCCGGCATCAATCCCGAGCTCGAGGTGCTCCAGTTCCTCACCCGCCGCGAGTTCGCCAACATCGCGCCGCTGCAGGGGTGGTACGAGTACGAGGGCAGGTCGTTGCTGGCCACGCTGGGCGTGGCGCAGCGCTTCTTCGGCGACGCGGTCGGGCGGCTGGGAGCTGGCGCTGGATCAGATCGCCACCGACCCGGCGGCATTCCTGCCCGAGCTGGGCAGCCTCGGGACGGTCACCGCGCAGCTGCACAACTGCCTGGCCTCCGACGCCGCAGACCCGGCGTTCAGCCCCGAGGAGCCCAGCGCCGAGTCGATGCGCTGCTCACCGCGACCATCGACGAGGACATCGAGCGCGTCTTCATCCGCCTGCCCGACGACGAGCGCGTGGCCGCCATCGCCGGCCGCGGCCAGGACGTTCGCGAGCAGATCTCGATGCGCGCCCAGAGCGGGGTCGGCGGCCGCGCCATCCGCACCCACGGCGACTACCACCTCGGCCAGACCCTGCACCGCGCCGGCGGCAAGGGCTGGGTCATCATCGACTTCGAGGGCGAGCCGGCGCGCCCGCTGTTCGAGCGCCGGCAGAAGCGCAGCCCGCTGCGCGACGTCGCCGGCATGCTGCGCTCGCTGGCCTACGCCACCTCGGCGGCGGAGATCATGCGCGGGATTCCGGCGCCCGGCCAGTTCGAGGACCAGGCCCGCGCCATCTTCCTGGAGCACTACTTCGCCGCCATCGACCCCGCGCTGCTGCCCGGCGGCGAGACCGCCATCGCCAACATGCTGGCGATCTTCGAACTGGAGAAAGCCATCTACGAGCTTCAGTACGAGCTCGACAACCGGCCGGATTGGTTGCCCATCCCCGTGGCGGGTATCGCTCGCCTCTTGGAGACCGCATGACCACCATCGCCAAAAACGATCTCGACGCTCTCGTGCGCCGCGAGCACCCTGAGCCCCACGCCATCCTCGGCGCCCACGCCTCCGAGGGCGGGCGTGGTCGTCCGCGCGCTGCGCCCCTCGGCGGAGTCGGTGACGGTCAAGCCCAGCCGCGGCAAGGGTGTGCCGATGACCGAGATCCACCCCGGCGGCCTGTTCGAGGCCGAGATCGAGGGCGCCGAGCTGCCGCTGAAGTACAAGCTCAAGGTCGACTACGGCTCCGGTCGGCAAGTTCACCATCGCGGACCCGTACGCCTTCCGCCGACGATCGGCGAGCTGGACCTGCACCTCATGGGCGAGGGCCGCCACGAGGAGCTCTACGAGCGCCTCGGCGCCCACGTCATCGAAATGGGAGACCCGCCCACCCAGGGCACCGCGTTCGCGGTGTGGGCCCCGGCGGCCCGCGCGGTGAGCGTGGTCGGCGACTTCAACTCGTGGGACGGCCGGCTGCACGCGATGCGCTCGATGGGGTCGAGCGGCATCTGGGAGCTGTTCCTGCCCGAGGTCGGTGCGGGCCAGCGCTACAAGTACGAGATCCTCACCCAGGACGGCGAGATCCTGCTCAAGGCCGACCCCTACGCCCAGGAGACCGAGGTCCCGCCCAAGACCGCCTCGGTCGTCCACGTCCCCGGGCACGCCTGGTGCAAAGAAGGACGCCAAGTTCCTCTCAGACCGCGCCAAGGACCAGCCGCTGGCAGAGCCCGTGTCGATCTACGAGGTCCACCTGGGCTCGTGGCGGCTGAACTCGCTGGAGGACAACCGCCCGCTCACCTATGCCGAGCTCGCCGACGAGCTCTCGGCCTACTGCGAGGACATGGGCTTCACCCACGTCGAGCTGCTCCCGGTGATGGCCCACCCGTTCACCGGCTCGTGGGGCTACCAGGTCACCGGCTACTACGCCCCCACGCCGCGTTACGGCTCGCCCGACGACCTGCGCGCGTTCATCGACAAGATGCACTCCAAGGGGATCGGCGTCCTGTTGGACTGGGTGCCGGCGCACTTCCCGCGCGATGAGTTCGCGCTGGCTCGCTTTGACGGCACCGCCCTCTACGAGCACGCCGACCCGCGTCGCGGATCGCACCCGGACTGGGGCACGCTGGTGTTCAACTTCGGGCGCTACGAGGTCCGCAACTTCCTCATCTCCAACGCCCTGTTCTGGCTGCGCGAGTACCACGTCGACGGCATCCGGGTCGACGCCGTGGCCTCGATGCTCTACCTGGACTACTCGCGCCGCGAGGGCGAGTGGGTGCCCAACCAGTTCGGCGGGCGCGAGGACCTGGACGCCGTCGCGTTCCTCAAGGAGCTCAACGAGGTCATGTACGGCCGCGAGCCGGGGATCATCTCGGCCGCCGAGGAGTCGACGGCGTGGCCGGGCGTCTCGCGCCCCACCTACCTGGGCGGCCTCGGCTTCGGCTTCAAGTGGAACATGGGCTGGATGCACGACACGCTCGGGCTACTTCCAGCAGGACCCGATCTACCGCCGCTACCACCACCACGAGCTGACCTTCAGCCTCATGTACGCGTTCAGCGAGAACTTCGTGCTGCCGCTCTCCCACGACGAGGTGGTGCACGGCAAGGGCTCGCTGTACTCCAAGATGGGCGGCTCAGACCCCTGGCAGAAGCTTGCCAACCTGCGCGCCCTGTATGCCTACATGTGGGCGCACCCCGGCAAGAAGCTGCTGTTCATGGGCGGCGAGCTGGCCCAGCAGGCGGAGTGGAGTCACGAGCGCTCGCTGGACTGGCACCTGCTCGAGCAGCCCGAGCACGCGGGCATCCAGTCGCTGGTGCGCGATCTCAACCGTCTGTATCGCGCCGAGCCCGCGCTCTATGAGATGGACTCAGACCCGGCCGGGTTCTGGTGGCTGGAGCCCAACGACGCCGATAACAACGTGGTCGCCTTCGCCCGCCAGTCGCGGGAGGGCGAGCGCGTGGTGGTGTTCATCGCCAACCTCTCACCGGTGCCGCGCGAGCACTACCGCCTGGGTCTGCCCCGGTCCGGCCGCTGGCGCGAGGCGCTCAACACGGACTCGGCGTACTACGGCGGCGGCGACGTCGGCAACCTGGGCGGGGTGCAGCCCGAGCCGATCCCGTGGCATGACCAGCCCTTCTCGGCGGAGGTCACCCTGCCCCCGCTGGCTGCGCTCTGGCTCGTGCCCGAGGAGTGAGCGCCACCGCAGTGAGCGTCGCCGCCCGGCGGCGGCGGGATAGCCTGATGCCCCATGTCGATGTCTAGCGCGGCCGAGCCCGACGAGCCCTACCCCTGGGAACGGCCGCTCGGCGCGCGTCAGATCGACGACGAGCGCGCCGAGTTCCGTGTCTGGGCGCCGCGCGCCGCCGCCCCGTTCGTCAAGGTTGCTGACGCGCGCCACGCCATGATCGACATCGGCCTTGGGGTCTGGGAGGCGATCGTCCCCGCCGCCCCGGGCAGCGACTACGTGTACGTGATCGACGGCAGCGACCTGCCCGACCCCGCCTCGCGCTGGCAGCCCGACGGGCTGCGCGGCCCGTCGCGGGTGCTCGACACCCGCAAGCTCGCCACCGGCCGGCGCGGCAGCTTCACGGCGCCCGCGCTCGAGGACCTGCTCATCTACGAGCTGCACATCGGCACCTTCACCGCGGAGGGCACGTTCGCGGCCGCGACCGAGCGCCTGGCTGACCTCGCCGAGCTCGGCGTGACCGCGATCGAGATCATGCCCGTGGCCGAGTTCCCGGGAGCGCGCGGCTGGGGCTATGACGGCGTCTACATCTCGGCGCGCCCAGTCCTCCTACGGCGGCCCGATGGAGCTGGCCGCGTTCGTCGCCGAGGCCCACCGCCACGGGTCTGGCGGTGATCCTCGACGTCGTCTACAACCACCTCGGCGCGTCGGGCGCGGCGGCGATGGAGGCGTTCGGGCCCTACTTCACCGCCAAGTACGAGACGCCGTGGGGCAAGGCGATGAACTTCGACGACGCCGAGTGCGACCCGGTGCGCGAGTGGGTGTGCCAGAGCGCCGAGGGCTGGGTCCGCGATTTCGGCATCGACGGGCTGCGCCTGGACGCCATCCACGCGATCTTCGACTCAGAGCCCCGAGCACATCGTCGCCGCGGTGGCGCGCCGGGTGCACGCCGTCAACCCGCGCCACTACGTGATCGCCGAGTCCGGGCTCAACGACCCGATCGTGATGCGGCCGCCCGAGCGCGGCGGCTGGAACTGCGACGCCGCCTGGGCCGATGACTTCCACCACGCGCTGCGCACGCTCATCACCGAGGACCGCGACGGCTACTACGCGGACTTCGGCACGGTGGCCCAGCTGGCCAAGGCCTTCCACCGCCCCCACGTCGACGACGGCGAGTACTCGCCGTTTCGCCGCCGGCGCTTCGGCGCGCCCGCCGAGGACATCCCGCCCGAGCGCTTCGTCGTCTTCTCCCAGAACCACGACCAGGTCGGCAACCGCGCCTACGGCGACCGCATGCCCGCCACCGCCCGGCCGCTGGCCGCGTTCTGCACGCTGCTCTCGCCGTTCGTCCCGATGCTGTTCATGGGCGAGGAGTACGGCGAGCTGGCGCCGTTTCAGTACTTCACCAACCACATCGACCCCGACATCGCGCGAGGCGACCCGGGAGGGGCGGCGCAGCGAGTTCGCCGCCTTCGCGCAGTTCGCCGCGCGACGGTCCCCGACCCCGAGGACCCGCGCGACGTTCGAGCGCTCCAAGCTCACCCGGCGCGCCGATCAGGGGCTGGCCCGCCTGTACCGGGAGCTGATCGCGGCGCGCAAGAAGCTGCCGAGCGGGCACGCCGCGCGAGATCGAGTACGACGAGCGCTTCCAGCTGGCTGGTGGTCCGCCGCGGGCCCTATCGAGCTGGCCTGCAACTTCGGCACGGGCCCGGTCGAGCATCCCCTGCCAGGGCGAGACGATCGAGCTGAGCGCCGGCGGCGACGCGCATCTCAGCGGCGGTTCCCTCAAACTCCCGGCCATGGCGGGAGCGCTGATCCAGTGACGGAGGTGTGGCCGGGACGGCCCTTCCCGCTCGGCGCCGTCTGGGACGGGGAGGGCACGAACTTCAGCCTGTTCTCCGAGCACGCCGAGGGCGTCGACGCTGTGCCTGTTTGACGACGACGGGCAACGAGACGCCGATCGAGGTCACCGGCAGCCGGGCCCACAACTGGCACTGCTACCTGCCGGGGGTCGGGCCCGGGCAGCGCTACGGCTACCGCGTGCACGGGCCCTACGCCCCCAACGAGGGCCACCGCTTCAACCCCAACAAGCTGCTGATCGACCCCTACGCCAAGGCGATCGACGGCGTCGTCGACTGGTCGCACGACGCCAACGTGCTGCCCTACGTGCCGCCCGACAGCGTCGAGAACGCCGAGGAAGCCGACCTCGAGCTCGACGACGAGGACGACTCGGGCGCCATCCCCAAGTCGGTCGTCATCGACGACAGCTTCGACTGGGAGGGCGACCGACCGCCCCGGACCCCGTTCGCGGACACGATCATCTACGAGACCCACGTCAAGGGGTTCACGATGACCCACCCCGACGTGCGCGAGGATCTGCGCGGCACCTACGCCGGGCTGGCCTCCGAACCGGCGCTGGCGTACCTCAAGGACCTCGGGGTCACCGCGGTCGAGCTGCTGCCCATCCACCACATCTGCGACGAGTCGTTCCTGCACGAGCGGGGCCTGCACAACTACTGGGGCTACAGCACGATCGGCTATCTGGCGCCGCACTCGCAGTACGCCGCCACCGGCCGCCGCGGCGAGCAGGTGCGCGAGTTCAAGGGGATGGTCAAGGCGCTGCATCAGGCCGGGATCGAGGTGATCCTCGACGTCGTCTACAACCACACCGCCGAGGGCAACCACCTGGGCCCGATGCTGTCGTTCAAGGGCGCCGACAACGCCGCCTACTACCGGCTGATGCCCGACGACCCGCGCCACTACATGGACTTCACCGGCACCGGCAACTCGCTGAACCCGGTGCATCCCGCGGTGCTGCGGATGATCATGGACTCGCTGCGCTACTTCGTCATCGACTGCCACGTCGACGGCTTCCGGTTCGACCTGGCCTCCGCGCTGGCCCGCGAGTTCTACGACGTCGACCGCCTGTCGGCGTTCTTCGACACGATCCATCAGGACCCGGTCCTCTCCCAGGTCAAGCTCATCGCCGAGCCGTGGGACGTCGGCCCCGGCGGCTACCAGGTCGGCAACTTCCCGATCCTGTGGTCGGAGTGGAACGGCGTCTACCGCGACACGATGCGCGACTTCTGGCGCGCGTCGGCCAGCGTCGGCCAGTTCGCCGAGCGGCTCTCCGGCTCCGCCGACCTCTACGAGTCAGACGGCCGAGACCCGTTCGCCTCGATCAACTTCATCACCGCCCACGACGGCTTCACCCTGCGCGACCTCGTCTCCTACAAGGGCAAGCACAACGAGGACAACCAGGAGGACAACCGCGACGGCACCGACGACAACCGCTCGTGGAACTGCGGCGCCGAGGGCGAGACCGACGATGCCGCCGATCATCGAGCTGCGCCGCCGCCAGCAGCGCAACTTCCTGACCACGCTGTTCGTCTCACAGGGCACGCCGATGCTGCTCGGCGGCGACGAGCTGTGCCGCACGCCAGGGCGGCAACAACAACGCCTGGTGCCAGGACAACGAGATCAGCTGGTATGACTGGGACATCAACGACGACGGCGGCCAGATGCGCGAGTTCACCCAGCGGCTGCATCCGCCTGCGCGCGCGAGCACTGCACGTTCCGCCGCGAGACCTTCCTGCGCGGCCAGCCGGTCAACGACTCGCCGCTGCCCGACGTGTGGTGGTTCCGCGTCGACGGGCGGCGGATGACCAGCCGCGACTGGGAGCACGGCGAGGCGGTGCTGGGCATGTTCCTCAACGGCCAGGCGATCGCCAGCCCCGGGCCCCACGGCGAGGAGGTCGAGGACGACTCGTTCGTGCTGCTGTTCAACGCCCACGCCGAGGACCGCGAGTTCAAGCTGCCGCGCCGGCGGATGGGCGCGCGCTGGGAGCTCGAGCTGTGCACCGCGGACCCGACGGCAGCAGCCGGGCAGCGTCACGCTACGACGCGCAGGGACTCGATCAACGTCACCGCGCACTCGATCACGATCCTGCGGCGAGTGACGTGAGCCGGCCCGCTCTGCGGGCCACCTACCGCCTGCAGCTCACGCCCGAGTTCGGCTTCGCCGCGGCGCGCGCGCGGATCCCCTACCTGCGCGACCTCGGCATCTCGCACCTGTACCTGTCGCCGTCGCTGCAGGCCCGGACGGGCTCCACCCACGGCTACGACGTCGTCGACCCCACGCGGATCTCCGAGGACCTCGGCGGCGAGGCGGCGTTCCGCGAGCTGGCCGACGCCGCCCACGCCGCCGGACTGGGCATCGTGCTCGACATCGTGCCCAACCACATGGCCACCGACGACGCCAACCGCTTCTGGACCGACCCGCGGCTGCGCGAGCAGTTCTTCGACATCGACCCGGCCACCGGCCGCCACCGGCGCTTCTTCGACATCGACGACCTGGCCGGGCGTGCGCCAGGAGGACCCCGAGGTGTTCGAGGCGACCCACGCCCTGGTCCTGACGCTGGTGCGCGAGGGCCTCGTCGACGCCCTGCGCATCGACCATCCCGACGGCCTGGCCGACCCGGCGCAGTACCTCGCGCGGCTGCGCGACGCGCGGCGCGGGGACGGTGTGGATCGAGAAGATCCTCGAGCCCTCCGAGCGACTGCGCGACTGGCCGGTGACGGGTACCGTCGGCTACGAGTTCCTCAACGACGTCTGCGCGCTGTTCGTGGACCCGGCGGCCGAGCCGGCGTTCACCGCGCTGTGGGCGGAGTTCTCGGGCGACCGGCGGTCGTTCGCCGAGGTGGCGGCGCAGGCCAAGCTCGAGCAGGCCACGACGACGTTCGCTCCCGAGGTGGAGCGGCTGGCGGCCCTGGTCGACGTCGCCGGTGGCGCCGAGGCCCTGGGCGCGGGCGGCCGCGTCGTTCCCGGTGTACCGCACGTACGTCGAGCCGTCGACGGGCGTGGTCGACCGACGCCGACCGCGAGGCGGTCGCCGCCGCCTCTGACCTGTCAGATGATGTCGCCGCGATGCTGCTGCTGGAGCAGCCGGCACCGCCGGAGTTCGTCACCCGCTTTCAGCAGACGACGCCCGCCGGTCGTGGCCAAGGGCGTTGAGGACACCGCCTTCTACCGCTACGCGCGCCTGCTGGCGCTCTGCGACGTCGGCGGGCGACCCGGGGCGCTTCGGGATCGCCGCCGAACGCTTCCACGCGGCCAACGCGGAGCGCGCGCGGCGCTTCCCCGAGGCGATGCTGACGACGATGACCCATGACACCAAGCGCTCGGCCGACGTGCGGGCGCGGATGGCCGCGCTGACGTGGATGCCGTCGCGTTGGGAGTGCCATGGCGCGCAGGTGGCTGGAGCTCGTCCGAGCCGCTGCGCGACGGCGGGGCGCCCGACGACCTCGAGCGCTACTTCCTGCTGCAGACGCTCGTCGGCGCCTGGCCGATCGAGGTCGAGCGGGTGCAGGCGTACATGGAGAAGGCGCTGCGCGAGGCCAAGCGCAACACGAGCTGGATCGATCAGAACGCCGACTGGGAGCAGGCGGTCATGAGCTTCATCGACCGGCGTCTACGCCGACCAGGCGTTGCGCCGCGAGCTGGAGGCGTTCGCCCGCGAGCTGGAGTTCGCCGGCGACTGCGTCGCGCTGCGCACGCGTGGCGCTCAAGCTCACCGTGCCCGGGCGTGCCCGACATCTACCAGGGCGACGAGCTGCCGATGTTCGCCCTCGTGGACCCCGACAACCGCCGTCCGGTCGACTGGCGAGTGGAACGAGAGCGATGCTCGGCCGCCTGGCCGGGGGCGCGCAGCCCCGACCGGGCTCGACATCCGCAAGCTGTGGCTGACCGCCCGCGCTGCTCGGCCTGCGCATCCGCCGGCCCGAGCGCGTTCGCCGGACGGGTACGAGCCGCTTTCAGCGCCCGGCGACGACCGTGGCGTTCATGCGCGGCGGCGAGGTGCTGGTGGCCGTCTGCACCCGGCCCGGGCCACCCGAGGGTGAGCTGCCGGGCGCGGCGGGTCGCTGGCGCGACGTGCTCTACGGCGACGAGCGCGAGCTCGAGCACGTCGGTGCGCCCTGGCGCGAGCTGCTCGACGAGTACGGGATCGCGGTGCTCGAGCGCGCGAGTGACGCACGTCCCTTCCCGGTAGAGTCCGGCGCCGGCCCCGATGCGAACTGCTGACGTTCTCCTGGGAGTACCCGCCCGTGATCGAGGGCGGCCTCGCCCGACACGTGCGCAAGCTCTCGGAGAACCTCGTGCAGGAGGGCGTCGAGGTGCACGTCGCTCACCCGGGGCTGGCGAGCATCTGCCGGCCGCGCGAGGAGCGCCACGGGGTGATCGTGCATCGCGTGATGCGAGCCGCCCTTCCCCGAGACGACGTCAAGGCGTTCATCCGCTGGGTGGCGTCGATGAACCAGGACCATGCGCGACTGCCGGCGACCGAGCTGCGACGACGAGCTGCGACTTCGATCTCGTCCACTCCCACGACTGGCTGGTGGCCGAGGCCGCCGAGCGGCGTCGCCCGCCGCGTGCCGCGGCCGTGGATCGCCACCGTGCACGCCACCGAGTACGGTCGCCACCAGGGCTGGGTGGACAAGTACCCGCAGTCCCACATCCACGCCGCCGAGCGCGAGATGGCGCGTCGCGCCGACCAGGTGATCACCTGCAGCCGCTACATGCGCAGCCACGTCGCCGACAGTGTTCGGGATCCGCGCCGCCAAGATCACCGCGATGCAGAACGGCATCGACCCGCGCGACCTGGAGCCGGTGGCCGACGATCTCGATGCCCTGCGGGCGCGCTACGCCAAGCCCGACGAGCGGCTCGTGCTGCTCGTCGGCCGCCTCGTCTACGAGAAGGGCTTTCACCTCGCGCTCGACGCGCTGGCCCCGGTGATCAAGCGGCTGGGCAACGTCCGCTTCGTCGTCGCCGGCACCGGCACCGCCGAGGCCGAGCTGCGCCGCCAGGCGTGGCGTCTGGGGCTGCATCGCAAGGGGGTGTTCCTGGGCTGGGTCGGCGACGACATGCTGCACTCGCTGTACCGCGTCGCCGACCTGTGCATCGTCCCCTCGATCTACGAGCCGTTCGGGATCGTGGCGCTGGAGGCGATGGCCTCCGGCTGCCTGTGCGTGGTCGCCGACACCGGCGGCCTGCGCGAGGTGGTCCCGGACGACGGCACCGTCGGCCTGCGCTTCCCCTCGCGCGACGCCGCCGCGCTGCAGGAGATCCTCGAGCGCGTCCTCACCGACGACGCCGAGCGCGCCCAACTCGTGGCCGAGGCGCGCGAGCACGTCCTGCGCTTCGACTGGGCCGAGGTGGCCCGTCAGACGCTCGGGGTCTACCGCCGGGAGCTCCGCGCTGCCGCGCCGGCAGCCGACGCCGTCCCGCCCGCCGCCGACGCGGTCAGCCGGCCTTGACCGCCTGCAGCGTGTAGGTCATCGGCACCCGCTCGGGGCGCTCGATCAGCCGCCACTCGTCGCCGCCGACGCGCTCCATCTGACCGGGGAGAGCGTTCCACGGCGCCGTGTCGTGCTCCACGAACATCGTGAGCTCCAGCCCGGCGGACTGCAGTGCGGTGATGATCTCGCCCAGGCCGTGGTTCCAGATGTGGGTGCGGTTGTGTTCGAACGTCACGTCGGTCTCCACGTAGGTCCCGCCGTCGTCGAAGACCATCGGCGCCTCGGTCTCGAAGTAGGGGTAGTTGACGACGAGCAGCCCATCGGGTCGTTCCTCGTCCAGCGACCACATCATCGGGTGGCCCTCCCGGATGAACAGCCGCCCTCCGGGGGCCAGCAGGGCGCCCACCGTGGCCGCCCAGCGCTCCACCGAGGGCAGCCAGCACAGGGCGCCCACTCCGGTGTACACGAGATCGAAGGTCGCGCCGCCCAGCGCTTCGGACGCCGCGTAGACGTCTGACTCCACGTAGGCGATGTCCACGCCGGCCCGCTGCGCGATGGCCCGGGCCTGCTCCAGCGACGCCAGGGAGAGATCGACGCCGGTCATGCGCGCCCCCAGCCGGGTCAGCGAGAGGGTGTCGGTACCGATGTGGCACTGCAGGTGCACGCCGTTGACGCCGTGCAGGTCCCCCAGCCGCGGGACGTCGAAGGCCACCACATGGCTCAGCTGCTCCGGGTCAGCGATCAGGTCGTCGACGCGATATCCGGGCGAAGCGGCGTGGGCGGCCGCCCGGTCATCCCAGCTGGCGCGGTTGAGCTCCTGGTACTCCTCCATCGCCTCGCGATCCTAAAGCCCCTGAGACGAAAACGGCCCTAAGGGCCCCGAGACGAAAAAAGGGCCCGGCGCATGGCCGGGCCCTTTCAAGAACTGCGGTTTGGCTGCGAGGCCTACATCATCCCCGACATGTCGGGCATGCCACCGCCGGCTACCGCCGCCGCCATCCTTCTCGGGCACCTCGGCGACGATCGCCTCGGTGGTGAGGATGTTCTTGGCGATCGACGCGGCGTTCTGCAGCGCAGAGCGCGTGACCATCGCCGGGTCGATGATGCCCGCGGCGATCAGGTCGACGATCTCGCCGGTGGCCGCGTTGAGGCCGTAGCCCTTCTTGGCCTTGCGGACGTCGTTGACGACGACCGAGCCCTCGAGGCCGGCGTTCTCGGAGATCTGACGAAGCGGCTCCTCGAGCGCGCGGTACACGATCCTCGCGCCCGTCTGCTCGTCGGGGAGCTCGATCGACGTCGATGTTGAGCGCCTTCTGGGCGACCAGCAGCGCGACGCCGCCGCCCGGCACGATGCCCTCCTCGAGGGCGGCGCGGGTGGCCTGCAGCGCGTCCTCGACGCGGTGCTTCTTCTCCTTCATCTCCGTCTCGGTGGCAGCGCCGACCTTGACCACGGCAACGCCGCCCGACAGCTTGGCGAGGCGCTCCTGGAGCTTCTCGCGGTCGAAGTCGGAATCGGTCGTCTCGATCTCGGACTTGATCTGGTTGATCCGGCCCTTGATCGCATCGCTGTCGCCGTTGCCGTCGACGATCGTCGTCGTGTCCTTGGTGACCACGACGCGGCGGGCGCGACCGAGCTGCGAGAGCTGGGTGTTCTCGAGCTTGAGACCCATCTCCTCGGTGATGACCTCGCCGCCGGTGAGGATCGCGATGTCCTCCAGCATGCGCTTACGGCGATCGCCGAAGCCCGGTGCCTTGACCGCCACGCCGGTGAACGTGCCGCGGAGCTTGTTGACGACCAGCGTCGCCAGCGACTCGCCCTCGACGTCCTCGGCGATGATCAGCAGCGGCTTGCCGGACTGGATCGACCTGCTCCAGCACGGGCAGCACGTCGCGGACCGAGCCGATCTTCTGAGTTGGCGATGAGGATGTAGGGATCCTCGAGCGACCGCCTCCATGCGCTCCTGGTCGGTGACCATGTAGGGCGAGATGTAGCCCTTGTCGAACTGCATGCCCTCGGTGAACTCGAGGTCCATGCCGAACGTCTGGCCCTCCTCGACGTTGACCACGCCGTCCTTGCCGACCTTGTCGATCGCGTCGGCGATGACGTCGCCGATCTCATCGTCGCCGGCCGAGATCGTCGCCACGCGGGCGATCTGGTCCTTGCCCGAGATCTCCTTGGACTGAGTCTCGATGTTCTTGACGACCTGGTCGACAGCGCGCTCGATGCCGCGCTTGAGCGCGAGCGGGTTGGCGCCGGCGGCGACGTTCTTCAGACCCTGGCGAACGATCGCCTGGGCGAGCACGGTCGCCGTCGTGGTGCCGTCACCGGCCACGTCGTTGGTCGCCGTGGCGACCTCGCGGACGAGCTGGGCGCCCTGGTTCTGGAAGACGTCCTCGACCTCGATCTCACGGGCGATGGTGACACCGTCGTTGGTGATCGTGGGGGCGCCGAACTTCTTGTCAAGGACGACGTAACGGCCGCTTGGGGCCGAGCGTGACCTTGACCGCGTTGGCTACCGCGTCGACGCCCTGCTCGAGCGCCTTGCGGGCCTCCGCGTCGTACTTCAGTTCCTTATGTGCCATGTGTTCTCTGGTTCTCCTAGAGCGAGAGCTTCGGCTACTGGACCTTGGCGAGCACGTCGGACTCGCGGAGGACGAGCAGCTCCTCGCCGTCCACCTTGATCTCGGTGCCGCCGTACTTGCTGTAGAGGACCTCGTCGCCCTCGGCGACGTCAAGCGGCGTGCGCTTGCCGGTGTCCTCGTTGACCTTGCCGTCGCCGACGGCCAGGACCTTGCCCTTCTGGGGCTTTTCCTTGGCGGTATCGGGAAGGACGATCCCACTCGCCGTGGTCTCCTCCTCCTCGATGGCCCGTACGATCAGACGATCGCCGAGGGGCTTGAGCTTCATGTGACCTGACCTCCGTTAGAAGTGTTGCGAAGCTGCGGCGCTTGGCACTCGCGTGCTCAGAGTGCCAGCGCGTAGCGCACTATAGCTTGCGTCTCGCGCTATTCAAGGCCAATTTGGCACTCTCGTGTAAAGAGTGCCAGCCGATTGGGTCGCATGGGCCGCCGCGGATGGCAAGGACGTGCCGCAACCGAAGCCGGACGGAGCCGCGATACCGTCCTCGCCGTGGACAAGGTGTTCGGCAAGCACTCGGTGCGAGCGGTGCTGCTGACGCGGCCCGAGACGGTGACGCGGCTGCTGCTCGGCCGGCAAGGAGTCCTACCACCGCGATCTCATCGAGCTGGCGCGCCAGGCCGGGATCACAGCCCGAGCTGCTGCCGTGGCCCGAGTTTCGCCGCGCCGGGGGCGTCTCCGACGAGGACAAGCACCAGGGGTCGTCGCGCTCACCACGCGCGCCCGCTGCTCACCGAGGCTGACTCGGCGGGCTCGGCGGACGCGCGCGTGGTCGTCTGGCGCTGGACCAGATCTCCGACCCGCAGAACCTCGGCGACGATCCTGCGCAGCGCCGCCTTCTTCGGCGTCGACGCGCTGCTGGTCATGAAGAACCGCGCCGCCGAGGTGACGCCGCTGGTGGCGCGCGTCGCGGTCGGCGGGGCCGAGCTGGTCGAGACATCTTCCGCGTCACCAATCTGGCCCGCAGCCTGGAGATCCTCAAGGGCGTCGGGCTTCTGGGTCTACGGCCTGGACGAGCGCGGCGAGCGCACGCTGGCCGCAGACCGAGTTCGACGCCAAGACCGTGCTGGTCGTCGGCGCCGAGGGCGAGGGGCTGCGCCAGCGCACCAAGCAGTTCTGCGACGCGCTGGTCCGGATCCCGGGCGGCCAGGCCGGGCCTGGAGAGCCTCAACGCGGGCGTGGCGACCGCGGTGGCGCTGGCCGAGGTGTTCCGCAACCGCGACAACAGCTGAGCCGCGCGAGTGACGAGCCGGCTGTCGTGCGCGCGATCTCAGCGCACGACGATCGCGTGGCCCGTGGCGTTTAGGACCGAGCGGCCCTTTGGTGCGAGCGTGGCCCGCACGGCGAGGCGGAGCCGTCGCCCGGCGAGCACCAGCCTGCGACCAGCAGGGGTGAGGCGGACGGTGACCGCGGGGTCGGCCGGCACTGCCACCGACCGAGTGGCTCGCGCCACCAGCTTGCCCGTGAGCGCTTGGTAGCACCCGACCGTCAACCTGCCCGCCACCGGGATTCGCCACCGCGCTCGGAATCCGCGCCGTTCAAGCTGGCCTGCGCGCAGGGTGCGCGGGATGTGGCTGAGCGCGTCGCGCAGATCGGTACGCACCTCGGCGATGGACGCCGCTGGCGGGCCCATCATCAATGCCCCTTGTGTGGTGAGCCCGACGCACAGCGACTGGGACGGACACGCCACGGCGGCGAAGACCGTCCCGATGTGCGTCGCCTTCGCGGGCGGGGAGGCCACCAACTGCTGCCACCACGCATCGGCTTCGCCAGGATCGGGAGAGCCGAGCAGGCCACCGGACTCGCGGGCGGCGAAGCATCCCGGGCGCGCGCACCAGAGCCCCACGAGTGGCTCCGGAGCGATGACCAGGGTACGCGGCGGCGTGGCCGTGTTCGGATCGTCCACGAGCACGGCGCCATCGTCATAGGAGCCGTTTCCATCGCAGGCCTGTATGCCGTCCGCTCCGAGCGCACAGTCGCGCAGACAAGCGGTCTCTGACGCGCACGCAACGTCGACATCCGGAAAGCCCGTGGTCTCGAGGTCACCGAAGTGCCGCCAGCCGTCGGCGTCACCCGGACTGGTCGACACGACGTACTCGCCACCCTCGTCGACCGCCTCGCATATCGACACGGTCGGGCAGGACACACTCGCGAAGGATTCACGGGAGCAGTTCGGGCCGAGTTGGTATTTGGCGCAGTCGTAGTCCACTGCCTGGTCTACACCGCTCACCACCGTCCACGCGGACGCGCCACCCGCGGGGTTGGCAGAGAACGCCACGTCCTGCCCTCCGACGGCAACGCAGAAGGTCGCCGCCGGACACGACACGTCCGCCCACGGGTGATCGGCAAGGGCCACGGGCTGCCACGTCGCCCGGGGATCGGCCGGGTCCTCGGTTGTGAGCACCCGCCCGGAACCGTCCGTCGCGACGCACAGCTGCGTCGATGGGCAACTCACCGCCGTGAGCGCGGCGCCGGAGTCGATCGCCGACGCCTTCCAGCTTGATGCGCCCGTCGCCGGGCTCGTCGAGGTCACGGCGTTGCCGGCGGCGTCCACCGCCAAGCACAGCGATGCAGATGGACAGGCAAGCCCCACGGGGCCTTTAGCGTCAACCTCTCCTGCCTGCCGCCACGCGACCGTCGCTGCCGTCGCAGTCGCCGCCAGCGAGAGCGATACAGCCGCCACGAGAAGCAACAGATAGGTCAGCCCGCGCCACCGCCACCTCATGACTCTGTGAAACGGCGCAACGAGGGGAAAGTTCCGGCGCAGCCACCGCGTGGTGCGCGCGAGCGCCTGAACGCGATCTTCTTATGCGCTGCGCATAAAAATGTCGCGGGGCGCGACGCCACGGTGGCAACCCCCGCGGCAAGGCCTAGGGCCAGCGTTTGGCCCTAGGCGCGCGAGAGGTACTTGGCGGAGCGGGTGTCGACCCGCACGCGGTCGCCGATGTTGACGAACAGCGGCACCTGGATGGTGGCGCCGGTCTCCAGCGTGGCCGGCTTGTTGCCGCCGCCCGAAGCGGTGTCGCCGCGCAGGCCGGGCTCGGTCTCGGTGACCTCGAGGTCCACGGCGCTGGGGAGCTGGAGGCCGCCGGGCTGGCCGTCGATGACCAGCAGCTCGACCTCGTCGTTGGGCTTGGTCCAGCGCAACTCCTCCTCCAGCGACGCCTGGGGCACGGTGATCTGCTCATAGCTCTCGGAGTCCATGAAGTGGGCGTCGGTGCCGTCGCCGTAGAGGAACTGCATCCGGCGCACCTCGGTGCGGATGGCGCGGAACTTCTCGCCGGCGCGGAAGGTCTTGTCGATGACGTTGCCGTCCGACGCGCGCTTAAGCTTCGTGCGCACGAACGCGGCGCCCTTGCCGGGGTTGACGTGCTGGAATTCGAGGACCTTGTAGACGACGCCGTCGACCTCGATGTGGTTGCCGTTCTTGAGCTGATTTGTGCTGATCATCGTCCTCTAGGCTACCCGCCGCCTGGGGGGTCCGGAGTCGCGGGGAATGGAGCCGATCGGCCCAACGATCCTATGATGAGCTGGTGATGAGCGACGGACCGCCCATTGATGGCGAGGAGGGGAGCGCCAAGCCCGTACCCGGGGCGGCTACGCCGCCCTCCGGCGCCCCTGCGCAAGACGCCCCCGCGGCCGTCGCCCCAGACCCGCCGCTCGGCGCCCCGTCAGCATCGCCTGCGGCCGTCACCGGCGCCGCTGCCGGCGCTGGTCGCCGCGGCTGGTGCCGGCGCCACTGCGGGCGCTGGCGCCACGGCGGGCGCTGCCGCTGCATCGCCCGTATCCGCCGCGGGCGGCCCGGCGCGCCTGTTGCGCTCAACCAACGTCCGGCTCGGAGCTGCCGGCGCCGTCGCGGTCGTCCTGTTGGGCCTGGTGGCCCTGTCGATCGGGGCAGGCCCGCTCGGCAGCCCGCCGTCGACGAACGGCTCCCCGGCGTCGACGGCCCTGAATGCGCCGACACAGCAGCATCACGCGCAGCGGCGGTCCACGACGCGCGTTGCCGCCACAGCTCGCCGGCGCCACGCCGCCCGGCACGGCGTGACCTTCGTGGCCGCGCGTGGTCAGGGCGGCGCCACTCTACGCCCCGGTACCGCCAGCACGGCGCCCGCTCACCGGCGCGCGACCGCTCGGCATCCGGCCGGCACCCGGCGGCGCGCCGCGGGGCGGCACCACACTCCCGCCCGCAAGCAGCCGAGCAAGCCGACCGCACCAACCACACCGACGTCACCACCCGCCCCCACTCCGGCGACCCCGACCACCACTCCTCCCACGACGACGGTCGTGGCCAGCGTGCCGACGACCAGCAAACCCGTGCGCTCGGGCCGCCGCCCGGTCGGTGGCGACCGGCATGACGACGCTTCACACGGCCACCACGGCCATGGACACGATGGCGGACCGGCCCCCGGCCCCGACGCGCAGAGCGGTGACGAGGGGCACGGCGGTCCCGGCGGGTCCAGCGGCCATGGCGGCCGCGGCGGGCCTGGGGGCCATGGCGGCATGGCGGCCCCGGCAGTCCCGGCGACAACCAGGGCCATGGGAGCCCGGGCGGCCCGAGCGGAGCGGGCGGACACGGAGGCCCGGGTGGCTATGGCGGTCCAGGCGGACCCGGCGGCTCCGGCGGCTCCGGCGGACCGGGCGGGGACGGAGGCGGCCCGGCGGACCGGGCGGACCCGGCGGACCGGGCGGGTACGGTGGCCATGGCGGCTCCGGCGGACCGGGCGGGCACGGCGGACCGGGCGGCTACGGGGGCCACGGCGGACCCAGCGGCCACGGCGGACCCGGCGGGTACGGCGGCCACGGCCACTAGGCCGCGTCAGGCCACCAGCCGCCCCCGCTCAAACCCCGGATCAGTCCCCGTCAAGCGCAACCCAGACGCGCATCGCCCGAACCCCGCGGTTGGCCCACGCGTGGTACGGGATCGCGGTGAGCCTCGCCGGCGCCACCGCTGCGCGCCCGCCCCGGGGGCGATAGCCGCCCGGCGCATCGATGAGCCGACCCCCGTCGACCTGCACCACGGCAACGCCGCCCAGGACGTCGCTGCGCCATGACACGGTGGCGTTCTCGCCGTTGAGCACGATGTCGTCGACGCTCACCCCGTCCGGCTGGTCGTGGTCCTCGAAGCAGTACACGAGTGGCCCCACCTCGACGGCAGCGCAGCCGCGCACCGCGTCGACGCGCTCGTCGGCGACGGTCACGCGGACGTCCATCGGCAGCTCGAGCACCACCCGGTCGCCGGCCGTCCACGACCGCTCCAGGCGCAGATACGTTCCCGGCGCCCCTGGCAGAGGCGGCTCGGGCGCGGTCCCGTTGGAGTGACCGGCGGGATGCACGGTGGCGCGGGCCTGCTCACACCAGCCGGGTACGCGGAGGTCCAGCGCCCATTCCTCGTCAGGCGTCGCGAGCACCTCGATCTCGACCGTCCCGCTCCACGGGTAGTCGGTGGCAACGGCGAGGCGGACCTCGCCCGCGCCCAGTCCCGCGCGCACGGTGCCCCCCATGTACTGCTGCAGCTGAAGCGCCTCCTCCCCCTGGGTGGCCACATAGCTGCTGAGCTGCGCGATGGTGCGCATGACGTTGGGCGGGCAGCAGGCGCACGTGTACCAGCCGTGGCGTCCGGCGGCCGGGTTGCGGTGGTCGTCGGGAACGGCGCCGTCCCTGACACGCAGCGCGTTGACGTAGAAGAACTCGTCGCCCCTCAGAGACGTCCCGGACGCAAAACCGTTGAAGAGCACGCGCTCGATGAGGTCCGCGTAGCGCGGCTCGCCGGTGGCCAGGAGCAGACGCCAGTTCCACTGCACGGTGGCCACCGCCGCGCACGTCTCGCAGTAGGCGCGGTCCGGCGGCAGCTCGAATGCGTCGCCGAACGCCTCACCATCCCACCGCGAGCCGACGCCGCCCGTGAGGTACATGCGCGTCGCGACCGTGTCCTCCCACTGGCGCCGCTGGGCCTCCTCCAGGCGTGCGGCGTCCGGCGCGGGGAGCTCGACGGCGAGGTCGGCGACTCCGGAGGCGAAATACAGGGCCCGCACGGCGTGGCCCTCGAGGTGTGTGGCCTCCTCGGCGGGCACACGGTCTGAGTAGTACATGGGCCCGCGGCCATGCCCGGAGAGGGTCGCATGGCCGCGGGCGTCCACGAAATGACGGGCCAGGGCCAGATAGGCCCCCTCACCCGTCTCTCGGTAGAGCTCGACAAGCGCCATCTCGACCACCGGATGCCCCTCCAAGCCGGGGTGCAGATCGGGGCCGAAGGTGGCGACGAGATGATCGGCAGCCCGGCGCGCCACGCCGAGCAGGTCCGGGTAGCCCACGGCGCGATGCGCAGCGATCGCCGCCTGGATGAGGTGGCCGTAGCAGTAGAGCTCGTGGCCCATCGCCTGGTCCTCGTACCGGCGCGCGGGGTCCCCACCGGCCTGCACCCAGGAGTTGAGATAGCCGTCCTCGTCCTGGGCCTCGGCCAGCGCCGCGGTCCACTCAGTGAGCTCGCTGGCCAGTTCGGGCTGGTCGCCGCGCCCGAGCTCCCAGGCGACGGCCTCCAGCCACTTGTAGATGTCGGAGTCCATGAACACCGGCCCCTGGTAGGACGCGCGCAAGTCGCCGGGGCGACCGGCGAGGTGCAGGTTCTCCAGGTTCCCGGCGTCGCGCAGACGGCGGCTGCCGATCGGTATCGACGTCTCCCGGTTGCGCTCCTGCCGCGCGCCCCAGAAGCCGCCGGCGATGACGACGTCGCGATAGTCCACCGGTGCCAGCGCCGTCCGGGCGCCCGCGGTGGGGCGCACGGGCCCGGCGTGGTCGTGGCCACGAACATTCGTGGGAGCTTGCACTTCGCTACCGACGTTCACTCCTGTCATGTCAGACCCTCAGTCTCTTCCGCACTCGTTGTTCCAAGTTGTCGTTCGCACCGTCGCGGAGGTCGTACACGCATGTGCCTCGCCCGTGCGCGCGTGTCACTCAGGCCCCCAGGCGGTCGTATTCCGCCCGCTATAACGCCGGGACCTCCACGCGTGCGCCCTGCTCACGGGACAGTGCGAGGCCCGTGGCGGGATCGAAGAAATGCAGCCGCTCGGCCTCGAGCGCCAGGGTGACCCGCCCGCCGGCGGTCACGCGGACGCGCGGGTCCACGCGCGCGATCCCCTTGCCCGCCGGCGACCCGGCAAAGCGTGAGGCGACGGTGTCTCCGGAATCGCCGGCAAGTTGAGTCGCGCGCCCGGCTCGGAAGCTCTGGGCGTCGATCGCGAAGTGCACGAGCTGCTCGTTGCCGAGCGCTTCGACCAGATCGACATCGGCGACCAGCTCGCAGTCACCCTCGCGATCGCCCTCGGCATGCTTGGCCGCCGGCACGAGATCCTCAGGCCGAATGCCCACCACCACCTCGCGGCCGGCGAAGGCCTCGAGCCCCGGCGGCCGTGTCGGGCCCAGGGCGAACCGCTGCGACCCAAGGCCGACCTCGAGACGGTCGCCTGCGCCGGAAAGGGACCCGACGAACAGGTTCATGGCGGGCGAGCCGATGAACGACGCCACGAAGACGTTGGCCGGACGGTCGTAGAGCTCCTGGGGAGGGGCGAACTGCTGCAGCACACCCAGGCGCATGACCGCGACGCGATCGCCCATCGTCATGGCCTCGGTCTGGTCGTGGGTGACGTACATGGTCGCCGCCCCGAGCCGGCGCTGGATGTGCATGACCTCGGTGCGCATCTGCACGCGCAGGCTGGCGTCGAGGTTGGACAGCGGCTCGTCCATCAGGAAGATGGCCGGCTCGCGCACGAGAGCGCGGCCCATGGCGACGCGCTGGCGCTGTCCGCCCGAGAGCTGGCGCGGCTTGGCGTCGAGCAACTCGAAGAGGCCGAGCAGCTTGGCCGCCTCGCGGGCCTTCTCGTCGCGGACGGACTTGGGCACCTTGCGCACCGCCAGGGAGAAGGCGATGTTCTGGTGCACGTTGAGGTGCGGGTACAGCGCGTAGTTCTGAAAGACCATGGCCACGTCACGCCCCCCGGGTGAGACGTCGTTGGCGGGCTCGCCGTTGAGGCGAATGGTGCCGCTGGTCACGTCCTCCAGCCCGGCGACCATCCGGAGCACCGTCGTCTTGCCACACCCCGAGGGGCCCACGAGCACGACGAACTCCCCGTCATTGATCGACAGGTCAACGCTCTTGACCGCCACCACGCCGTTGTCGAACACCTTGGTGACCTGCTCGAGCGCTAGCGTCGCCATCGTGTCAGTCTCCTCCTTGCCGTGAGTGCCATCTCATGACCATCACCCCTTGACCGCCCCGGACATCATTCCCTGCACGTAGTAGCGCTGGAGCGCGAAGTACAAGACCACGCACGGCACCATCGCGATCACCACGCCGGCCGAGAGATACGCGTTGTTGATCGACCCGTAGGTCGACGTCGTCACCTCATAGAGCTTGGCCGGGAGCGTGAGCTTCTCCGGGCTCTGAACGAACGTCACCGCCTGCAGCAGTTCTGTCCACGCGTACAGAAACGCGTACATGGCGCACGTGGCCAGCCCCGGCAGGATGAGCGGCCTCATCACCTTCATCAGGGTGAACATGAATCCCGCGCCGTCCACCCGCGCCGACTCCACGAGCTCCTGTGGCACCTGCTGGAAGCTGTTGCGCATCACGAACACGCCGAACGGCAGGTTGAACGTGCTGTACACCAGGATGAGCCCAAGAAGGTTGTTGGTGAGGTGAAGGTCTGAGAGCTCCAGGTACAGAGGGGTGAGCACGGCCTGGAAGGGGATCATCAACGCCAGCAGGATGATCCCGAACACGACCCCCGATCCCCTGAAGCGGAACTTCGCCAGGCCGTAGCCGGCCAGGGTCGCGACGACCGTCGTCACGAGCACCGTCCCCAGCCCCACGATCACGCTGTTGAGGAGGTTGGGGAGGATGTCGTACTGGCCGTGTGAGACCGCCCGGTAGTTCGACACGGTCATGTGGGTGAAGTCGGCGGACTGCGGAGCCAGGCTCGACAGGCGCGCCGGCTGGAAGGAACGCAGGACCGCCCAGACGATCGGGAGCACGAAGACCACCGCCAGCGACGTGGCCACACCGAGGTAGACCCAGAAACCGGCCCCGCGGCGAGGGCGCGCCGCCCGGGGGGCCACTGGAGCCGCGAGGTCCTCGTAGTAGGTGGCGACCTCGGTCATAGCTCGGTGTCGTCTCTCAGGATCACGAACTGGAACGCCGTCACCAGCGCGATCACCACGACCAGGCAGATCGCCATCGCGGTGGCGTAGCCGACCTGGAAGCGGGTGAACGCCGTCTGGTAGATCCATTCGACGACGGTCTCCAGCCCGACGTTGTTCTGGGCCAGGATGTAGAACTGGTTGAAGGCCAGAAACGACCCGATCACCGAGATGATCAGGGCCAGCGCGATCGACCGCCGCAGCATGGGCAGAGTGATCCGCCACTCCTTCGCCCACCACGAGGCACCGTCGACGTCGGCGGCCTCATAGAGCTCTGACGGGATGCCCTGCATCCCTCCCGTGAGGATGAGCATCGTCAGTCCCGAGGCAAACCACACGACGATCACGGAGATGGCGATCAACGCGCCGGTCTCGTTGATCGTCCACGCGTGGCTGTCGGAGACGATGCCGAGCTTGGAGAGCACGAAGTCAACGCCCCCCGAGTTGGGCTGCAGCTCGATCTCGAAGATGAAGCTGACGGTGCTCAGCCCCACGACGAAGGGCAGGAAGAAGATCGTGCGGAACAGCTTGGCTCCGAAGCGGTTGGCACGCAGCAGCGCGGCCAGGCCGTAGCCGACGAGAAAGATCGGCGGCGTGACGATCGCCGTGTAGGTCAAGGTGAAGACGATCGAGTGCTTGAAGCCGCTGTCGTGGATCAGCTCCTTGTAGTTGGCCAGGCCCACGAAGTGGTAGGGCCCGAGCAGTGGCCAATTGGTCAGCGAGATGTAGACCGCATAGCCGAGCGGGAAGAGCACAAAGGCCACGACCAGCACGACGGCCGGCGACACCAGGAGCGCTCCGGTGCGCGAGGCGCGCCGGCTCTGCGCGCCTCGCGTGTTTCGTGCCGGCCCTCCGCGACGTGCGCGGAGGGCCAGGCGCGGCTTGTCAGCGACGGTTCCCACGTCGGATCAGGGACGCCTCCCAGCGAACCCTGTTACTGCCCCGAGCTGGTCGACGTCAGCAGTTGCTCGAACCCGGATTGGGCCGTGGACTCGCCGCCGGTGACGTCGCCGTTGTAGACGGCGTCGGTGAACAGCTTGAACCACGGGGAGTTGGGCTCGTTGTAGGCCTGGTCGTAGATCAGGGTGGTGGGCGCGTAGCCCGTCTTGAGCGCCTTGAGCGCCACTGCGTCGTACGGGTTGGCCTTGCTGAAGCTCGGAGTGAGCGTGCTCGTCACGACCGGCGTGTAGCCGTATTTCGGGTACTGCGTCTGCTGTTGCGCAGCCAGCATCCACTTGACGAACTCCCACGCGCCGGAGGCGTTCTTGGCGCCATTCGGGATGACGAAGTCGTCTCCTCCGTCGAAGGTGGAGCCGGCCCCGCCGTTCTGGCCCGGGAGCGGCGCGATCCCGAAGTCCTTGATGTTGCCGCTCTTGACGAACGTCGGGTACTTCCCGTAGGGCCCGGGGTAGAGGCCGACCTTGCCGGTGGCGAAATCATCGCCCCAGGTCGCGCCGTTGTCGGTCTGGTCGTTGGCCGGTGCGTCACCGTTCTTCCACATGGTGTGGTAGGCATTCATGAGCGCGGTCAACTCCGCGTTGCCCTTGATGTTGGCCGACTGCTTGGGCAGGTCGCCCTGAATCATGTAGTTCTTGTCGGCCCACAGGTTTGGCTCCATCACGAAGCCGAGGCACCCCTGGCAGTCACCGGCGAAGGACACGCCGTGCACGCCAGGGAGACCGAGCTTCTGGACGGCGTCCGCGTCGGAGACCATCTGCGCGAACGACGTGGGCGCGCCACTGATATGAGCCTTGGCGAAAAGTGCCTTGTTGTACCAGAGCACCGAGAGATCGGCGAGGTATGGCGTGGCGTACATCTGACCCTGGTAGTTACCAAGGTTGAGGTGTCCCTGGCTCAGCGCGCTGAACTGGGGCAGGGCTTTGATGTACGGCGTCAGGTTCATCAGGGTGTGCTCGCTGGTGAACTCCGGCACGTCGACGTCGTTGAGCCCGACGAGGTCGGGCGGGTGACCGGCACGGATGGCCGTGGCGAGGGTCGAGGTGTCATTGTTGGGCGAGGTCTGCACGATCTTGACCTTCAATCCCGGATGTGTCGCGTTGAACTTGGGGACCAGCGCAAGGGCCAGGGCATTGGTGGCAGCACGCTGGTAGAAGACCACCGTTCCCTTCGCGTTGGTACCGAAGCTTGCGGCGCTCGCCGCGGACGTGTTTGAGCCACCGGAGCTGCTTGAGCTTCCACAGCCGACAGCCAGCATTGCAAGCGCCGCGCAGGCGGCGCCCATCGACAACCTCTTCATTCTCTCCTCCGTCGCGGGCTGAATACGGCCCGCAGTCGCCGAGCAGCTGAAATCCGACGCCACGTCAGCCGGTAAGGTGAGCTTCGCAACCTTGGCCGGCATCGCGCGTCGGTTATGATCGTCATCGAAGCGCTTCGACAGGGCGAAGCTACCATGAGCATCAACAGGAGTCAAGTGGGTGTCACACAGAGGTATGCGTCAACACTTTGCCACCGTATGAGGGACACCGATGACTGACACAAAGCCTCCGACAATGGCTCAGATCGCAGAGCGCGCCGGCGCCGCGCTCAGCACCGTCTCCTACGTGCTCAGCGGCAAACGACCGGTGTCCGAGGAGACACGCCAACGCGTGCTGGCCGCAATCGAGGAACTGAACTACCGGCCTCACGGGCCGGCCCGCGCGCTGGCCAGCGGTGCCTCGCACACCGTCGCATTGTTCCTCCCATCGCCGAACTGGGACCTCGTCCCCGTCCAGCAGACCTTCGTGGCGGGCGCCACTCAGGCGACCAGCGCCCGCGGCTACGGCCTGCTGCTGTCCACCGCCGCCACCGATCCCGCCACCATCGTCGAGCTGATCCGCGACCACCGCGCCGATGGGGTGATCCTGATGGAGACGCTCGCCGACGATGGGCGGGTCGACCAGTTGCGGTCAGCGGGCCTTCCCTTCTCGCTCATCGGCCGCACCGCCGACACCTCAGGGCTGAGCTACGTCGATCTGGACTTCGGCGCCGCGGTGCGTGTCGGCTTGAAGTACCTCGCCGAGCTCGGGTCACCGCTGCGTCGCGCTCTTCAACTTCCCCGAGCACCAGCTGGCCGCCGGCTACACCTCCGCGCTCATCGCCGCTGACGCCTTCGCCGCCGGCTGTGAGGAGGCGGGCATCCGCGGCATCCACCTCCCCTGCCCGCACCCGCCCCACGAGGCCCACGCCGTCGCCGCCGACCTGCTCGCCTCTGAGCCCACGTGCACCGCAGCCATCACCACCGGGGGTCAGTTCAGCGGCCTGCTAGCCGCCCTGCGCGAGGCCGACCTCCGCGTCCCCAACGACTTCTCCGTGCTCTCGGTGATCGCCTCGCAGTACGCGGAGATGCTCACACCGGCGCTGACCAGCGTCGAATGGCCGGCTTTCGACGCCGGCCGGCTGGCCGCCGAGATGCTCATCGAGCGCCTGCGCGACGGCAGCGCGCCCCCGCAGCAGTTGCTCATCGGCGGCGACCTCACCGTGCGGGAGTCGACGGGCCCGGCGCCGCGGGTCAGTTCCGCGCGCCGCCGAGACCGTGGATCCGGTCGCGGAGCTGCTCGGGCGGCTGCTCGATGATCTGCGAGAAGCGCACGACGGTGACGGTGTCGTCCATCGACACCTTGCGGCCGTAGATCTGCTCCAGGAAGTGCACCATCTCGTCGACCCGGCGGAACTCCGGGTTGTCGTGCTCGATCTCACGCGGGGAGAGGTCGCGCACGCGCTTGACCTCGACCTGGTCGATGACGGCGTGGAAGATCTTCTCGCGGGGGGAGTGCTGGTAGCCGATCGTGACCAGGACGCACTCGTTCTTGTGGTACTTGTGGGATTTGTCGCCGAGCCGGATCGTGGCCGTCTTGCGGCCGCGCCGCAGCTGGTCGGCGAAAACCGAGGAGTAGAAGTTGAGCACCCGCACGGCTGCGCAGCCTACCGATCCTTGGCGGATCGCGACAGGGCGCGCTCCACCATCTCGCGTTCGCCCGGCGTACGTGAGCTCCCGGGCCGCCTGCTCCAGGGGCATCCAGCGCGCCTCCTCGATCTCATGGTCGTGGTCGTCGACGCTCCCGGAGACGTACCTGAACAGGTAGAAGCGCACAGTCTTGGCGACGCGCCGGCCGCGCCGGTCATAGCGGTAGCAGACATCGCCCAGTTCCTCCACCAGCTCCGCGGTGACGCCCGCCTCCTCGGCGACTTCGCGCCGGGCTGCCTGCTCAGGGGTCTCGTCACCGTCGAGGTGGCCCTTGGGCAGGCCCAGCACACGGCGGCCATCGGCGGCTCGCTTTACCGGGACGATCACCACGACCTCATCCCCGCGCACCACGACGCCCCCCGGCCGAGAACTCGCCGGCTCCGACGCCCGCGCTAATAGACGTACCCCTCCAGCCGGCCCGGATCGTGGACGGTGAGCTTGCCTCGACCCTGAGTGATGACGCCGGCGCGTTCCAGCGTGGCCAGAAAACGGCTGGCCGACTCGCGTGAGGAGCCCGCCAGTTGCGCCAGATCGGTCTGAGTAGCGGTGATGAGCACATCGGTCTCTCCGGCGCCTTCGGCGCGGGCCGTCGCCACCAGCTCCGCCAGAGCGGCAGCGACGCGGCTCTGGACGGTCTGGAAGGACTGACGGGCGAGGCGCTCGTTGGTCTCGCGCAGCCTCCGTCCCAGCGCGCCGAGCAGCTTGACGGAGATCTCCGGGTGCGAGCGCAGCAGGCGCCGCATGTCGTGGCCGAGGATCGCGGCCACCTCGGTGTCCTCGAGCGTCTCGATCGTCGCCGAGCGGCTCTCGTCCTCGAACATGGCCAGCTCGCCGAAGATGTCGCCGGCGCCGAATGTCGCCAGCGTCAGCGTGCGCCGTCCGCTGTGCTCGCGCACCGCGCGCACGCGCCCGGAGCGCACCACGTAACACGTATTGCTGCGATCGCCCTCGCGGAACACCACGTCGCCGGCGTCGAAGTGCCGGGGCACGGTCACCGCCGCCACCTCGGCCAGATCCTCATCCGACAGCGTGGCGAACAGGGGGACGCTGTGCAGCAGGGTGATCGTCTCCTCGCTCGTCGCCGCCATTTGTGTGAGGGATAGCACACAGCGGCCCCGGCTTGGTGGACGGCCCGGGCTCAGACGAGATCGAGCGCCTGCTCGCGCCGGCGCCGCCGGACGGCGGAGCCGACCCACGCCAGCAGGGCCACCACCAGGGCCACCGGCAGCATCACCGCCAGCGTGATCAGGGCCACGCCCGCGACCACCACGAGCACCCGGCCCGCGTCATGCGCCGCCTTGCCGATGGTGAAGCCGCTGGAGCTGTTGTGCGTCACTGGCGCCGGCGCGGTGGACGGCTGGATGCGGACCGTGATGTTGCTGTAGGCCACCTGGCGCTGCAGGCCGCGCAGCTTCGAGAGGTCGGAGGCGATCGAGGCGTTGGCGTCGTGCAGCCGGGCCTGGATGCTGTCCACCTGCTCGGTGGTGACCGCGTCGGCCAGTTGCTTGAGCAGCGACCGGCGCAGCGCCCGCGCCTCGGCCAGGCGCTGGCCGGCGCCGCCGACCTGGCCGGTGATGTCATTGGTGTTGTCGGTGCGCGAGACCACGTGGGCGCCCTTCAGCTCCGACAGGGCGGCCAGCGTCGCCGCCAGGTTCGCGCCCGGCACGCTGAGCTGGAAGAACGCGCTGCCGCCGGCGCCGGAGGTGACATTGGAGCTGTTGACGTAGCCCTTCTCCTGACCGACGACGTTGAACACCTGCTGGGAGACGTCGTCGATCCGGCCTGGGGCCACGCCGAGCATGACCTGGGCGGACTGCACCACCTGGCGCTTGCCGGGGATCGTCGGGGTGGGGACGACCGACGCCCGACCCCGACGCGGGGAGGTGGCCGTGCTCGGCGCGCTCGACGCCGCAGCCGCATGACGCGGCCGAGGCTCTTCGGGTGGGCCGTCGGGCGCGCGATCTCGCGCGGGCCAGCTGCTCGGAGGAGGCGCTTGCCGCTGCGGCGCCGCTCGACCCGCTCGACCCGCGGCCGCGGCGGAGCCGCGATGACTGTGCGGCCGCACTGCTGGACGAGGCACGCGCGAGCTCGCCGTGGCAGCTGCTGCCTCGCCGGCGCAGCACGATGAGCTCGAGCGCGGCCCCGGCGAGCCACGACCACCAAGCCCGCGCCGCCGCCGCGCGGCAGCGCGGCCAGCCGAGCCGTCCCAGCCACCGCCGAAGGCCCGTCCCGCGCGCCGCCGGCGCGGGACGGGCGAACCGGCGCTCGACCCGTTCGTCGAGGCGCGCAGTGAACGCGTCACTGGTCCTGGGTCGCTCTCGGCGCAGGATGAGCGCCAGCTCGGCGAGCTCGGCGTATTCGGGGTCCACGGGATCACCGGCAAGCGTGGCGTCGATCGCCATCAGCGCGCCTGCCATCTCCTCGCCCTGGGGGTCGCTGTCAGATCCTCGCATCGCAGGCCTTCCTCAATTTCTCCATGGCTCGATACAGCAGGGTTCCGGCGGCGGTTTCGCTGACTCCCAGGACCTTGGCCAGCTCGGCGTTGCGCAGTCCGGCGTGGAACTTCAGGGCGATGACCTCACGGTCACGCGGTGCCAGTTGCGCCATTGCGGCCCGGACCGCGGTGCGGCGCAGCGCCACCTCGGCGCCGTCGTCGTCCTCGGCCTCGGACACGTCTTCGGGGTCGACGGTGAGAGAGGCCAGGCGCTTGCGGCGACGCAGCTCGTCGAGCGCCGCATTGCGGGCGATGCCGAACAGCCAGGCACGCTCCTCGCCGCGGCGGCGGTCGAACGTCATGCGACGCCGGTAGGCCCGCTCGAACGCCAGCGCGGTGACGTCCTCCGCAGCGGCGCGGTCGTTCAGCAGCGTCGCCACGTAGGCGAAGACGTCGTCCCGGCTCGAGCGATACAGCAACTCGAAGCGCTCCCAGGAGTTCTGGGTGGAGCGACGCCCGCCGGACTGAGGTTGCGCCTGAGTCTCGATCACCACCCTCACTACGCGACCGCATGGGTTCCATCACCACGACAGCTCGATATCTTCGTCCCATGCGTGCCGCGCTGGTGACAACGGTACTCGCGGCCGCAGTCTTCGTCGCGGCCGGGTCGGCGGCGGCCGACGTGGGCCCCGCCAGAATCGCTCGCGCGGTTCGCAGCGCCGAGCAGTCGCGGTCCCTGTGGGCGACGGTCAACATCTGCGACACCCGCTCGTACCGCAACGATCTCGGCGTACGCGGGCAGATGCCCACGCTCGGCTTCGCGGCCTCCATGTTCATGGTCGTCCAGGTCGACTTCTGGTCACAGGCCCAGCACCGCTTCCTCCCCATCCAGAGCAACCTCGCCACCACCCGCCTGTCGCTGGGCACCAACGCCAGCGGGCTGCAGCAGGACGGCGCGGTCTTCCCGTTCAGCGCCCACACCGGCCTGCTCAACGCCACGGTCACCTTCATCTGGACGCGGGGCGGCAAGGTCATCGGCCAGACGGTGCGGCGCACCACCGCCGGCCACAGCGACGCCGCGCACGGCAGCCCGCCGCGTTACAGCGCGGCGCAGTGCCGCATCAAATAGACGCTCGCCGGCGCGGCGGGCAGCGGCCGGAGGCGCGCCGCGCCGACCCGCGGGGCGGCGGCCGCCGGCGCGGCGGCCCTCACAGGCGTCAGCGCTGGCACCCCGGACACCAGAAGGCGGTCCGGTTGTCGTCGCCCTGCCCGCGCGCGAGCACCGTGGCGCCGCACCGCGGGCACGGCCGCCCGGCGCGACGAAACACCCGCGCCTCACCGTCCATGCGCCCGTGACGTGCCGAGTGCGCCATCCGCGGACGCACGGCCGCGATGACCGCCAGCGCCTCCTCGTCGCTCACCGACGAAACGGCCCGCCACGGGTCCAGGGCGGCCTCCCATAGGCCCTCGGACTTCCAGATGTTCCCGATGCCGGCCACGTTGCGCTGATCGAGCAGCGCCTCGCCGATCCCACGAGTGGGGTCGTCAGCGCGCAGGCGCGCCAGGAACCGGTCGGCGTCAAAGCCCTCGGCGAGGATGTCGGGGCCGAGCGCGGCCAGCCGCTGGTCAAAACGTGTGCGGCTCTCGGTCATCAGTTCGAGCACCGGCCCGTTGAACTGCACCACCTGATGGCCGCCGCGCTCCAGCACCAGCCAGGCCAACCGCGGCGACCGGCCCCACCGCCGGCCCGGGGCATAGACGCCCCAGGTGCCGGTCATCCGCAGGTGCGAATGCAGCACGAGATCCCCGTCGAAGCAGAGGAACAGGTGCTTGCCGTGCGTACGGATCTCGGTCACCGCGCGGCCACCCAGCCGTTCGGGCCAGCGATCCAGGGCATGGCGGGGATGCGGGGTGCGGACCTCGTCGGGCACGTGACCCTCCAGCACCGGCCGCATCCGCTGCGCGGCGTAGGCGATGGTGTCGCCCTCAGGCATCGCGTCGAGGGTGCTTGATATCTGCGAACGTCAACAGCAGGCTAGGGAAGGTGGGATGCGGTGGCTGCCCCAGGCGCCGTTCTAGTCCGTCGCGGTCAGGCCGACAGGGTGAGCCGGCGCGGGCCCTCCTGGAAGCCGAGCGCCAGCAACGCCGGTCCCAGCGGCAGAGGTCATCGCCGACTCGCCGTCCACCTTCTCGAGGCCGAGGCGCTTGATCGCGCCGCTGCGCACGTGGTCGACGAGCGCCGACAGGGCAACCTCGATCCGCGCGTCCCCGGCGGCCACCAGCGTCTGCAGCGCGCGCCCGCCGCGCTCCAGGTAGACGATCGGGTCGCCGCCAACGAGCACCACGAAGGCACCGGCGACGCGCGCCGGGCGCCGCGCCTGAGCGGCTGTCATCGTCAACGCCACCGCGCTTGGGCCACGGCAGCGCCGCGCCGTAGGGCTGCGCGGGGTCGACTGCGGCGAGCACCAGCGGCGCGCCATCGTCGCGGGAGCCGCCGCCACCACCCGCGGCGCCGGCGCGCAGCCGCTCAACCGCACCGGGGAGCGCGAACTGCGCGCCGCCCAGGCCCTCGAGGAAATAGCCGCGGCGCGCGACGCCCAGCGTCTCGAGCTGGGAGAGCTCGGGGTAGATCGCCGAGAAGCCACCGGGGATGCCCTCGGCCAGGACCTGCTCGCGGGTGACGATGCCGTAGCGCTCGAGCAGCAGCTCGCCCAGCGCCCGCCGCCGCGCGCTCGGGTCCGCCCTCCCCGTCCGCGCAGCAGCGGCTCGGTCAAAGACCACCGGCCCTGGACCTGCGCCGCCGCGCCCGCGCCCCGCCGGCGCGCGGCCCCGAAGCGCCCGCCGCGCGCCGCACCGCGCCGGCTCACCTCGCGCTGGGCGCGGGCCAGCGTCAGCCGCGGCGCGCGCAGCGGCGCGTAGGCGTCGTTGGTGACCACGCCCGCCCACGCCAGGTCCCACAGCGCCTCCTGGATCTCCTCGGGCGACGAGTCCTCGATGTCGACCAGCAGGTCGGTGAAGAAACACGCACCCGCGGCCAGTCGCTCCCTGATCGCCTGATGCGCCTCGTCGTGGCGCACGTCCCCGCGATAAGGCCGGAGGGCCGAGCAGCGCGAGGTCCTCCCGGAAGTAGAGGGCCACCCGGCCCGAGTTGCGACCGAGCGCGCCCGCGCCGATCCACACCACCTCGCCCGCAGCGCACAGCTGGTCCATCCACGTCGGCGAGTATGCGCCGACGCGCCGGGGCAGGACGTCTGACTCCCACACCTCGGCCGGCAGCGCCAGCCCCTGGAGCGGCACCAGTGTCTCGCGCAGGCGGTCGATGCCGGCGCCGGACGCCGGATGGCGGTCCACGCCCTGCCACGCCGGTAGGAAGCGCGCCAGCTCGCGCGCCTCGGCGGGCTCGATCTCCTTGCGCAGGACCGCCAGCGAGGCGCGGCGCAGGCGGCGCAGAACCTCGGCGTCGCACCACTCGCGCTCGGATCCGCCGGGGCGCAGCTCGCCGCGGACCAGGTCGCCGGAGCGCTCGAGCTCGCGCAGCGCCGCCGAGGCGTCGATGCCATAGCGCGCCCGCACGTCGGCGGTGGTGAAAGGGCCGTGGGTGGCGCCATAGCGGCGCAGCAGGCGGGTCAGCGCGTCGGGGACGTCCTCCAGGAACGCCGCCGGCAGGCCGCCGGCGGGCGCGGCGCCCAGCGCGTCGCGGTACAGGCCCGCGTCGGCGGCGTCGATCCACCGCTCCTCGCCGTTGAGCCGCACCCGGGCGGCGCGCCGCTCCCCGCGCAGGTCGGAGAGCATCGTCGAGGGATCCAGGCCCTCCAAGACCCGCGCGGACACCTCATCCAACGGACAGGTCGCCCACCCGGCGCAGCACGTCGAGCAGGCCGTCGCGATTGGCGGCGCGCGTCGGCTCCGACAGGCACTGCAGGTCGGCCTCGACGCGCTCCAGCGCGCCGGGGTCGATGAGGTCGCGCAGCTCCTCCTGGCCCAGCAGCTCGCGCAGCAGGTCGCGGTCCAGCGACAGCGCCGCCGCCCGGCGCTCGGCGTTGGGCGTGTCGCCCTCGTACATGTAGGTGGCGACGTAGTCGAACAGCAGCGAGGAGGCGAACGGCGACGCGGTGGCGGTCTCGACCTCCACCAGGGTGATCTCGCGGCGGTGCAGGCGCGTGAGCAGCTCGACCAGCCCGGGGACGTCGAGCACGTCGCGCAGGCACTCGCGGTAGGTCTCGAGGATCACCGGGAACTCGCCGTACTTCTTGGCCACCTCCAGCAGCGACTGGGCCTTCAGCCGCTGCTGCCACAGCGGCGTGCGCTTGCCCGGCCGCGCCCGCGGGATGAGCAGCGCGCGGCCGGCGTTCTCGCGAAAGCGGGCCCCGAACAGCGCCGAGGACCCCAGCTCGGCGACGACGAGGTCCTCGATCTCGTCGGGCTCGAGCAGCACCAGGTCGGCGCCCGGCGGCTCCTCGGCGTCGGGCAGGTGGACGATGATCCCGTCGTCTGAGTAGATCGCGTCTGACTCCAGCCCCACCCGGTCGCGGATCCGCGAGCTCAGCGCCAGCGCCCAGGCGGCGTGGACGCGGCCGCCGAAGGGGCTGAGCACGCACAGCCGCCAGTCGCCGATCTCGTCGCGGAAGCGCTCGACCACGATCGCCCGGTCAGACGGCACCACCCGCGTGGCCTGCTGCTGCTCGGTGAGGAACTCGACCAGGTTGCTCGCGGCGCGGCGGTCGAGGTCGTAGTCGCGCTCGAGCGTCTCGGGCGACTGGTCCACGGCCCAGCGCGCGAAGGCGCCGATCGCCTCGCCCAGCTCGCGCGGGCGGCCGATGGTGTCGCCCTTCCAGAACGGGATGGCGCCGGGCACCCCGGGCGCCGGGGTGACGATGACCCGGTCGCGGCCGATCTCCTCGATGCGCCAGGTGGTGGCGCCCAGCAGGAACGTCTGGCCCGGGCGGGCCTCGTAGATCATCTCCTCGTCGAGCTCGCCGACGCGGCGGCCGTCGGGCAGGGTGACGGCGAACAGGCCGCGGTCGGGGATGGTGCCGGCGTTGGTGACGGCGAGCTGGCGGGCGCCCGGCCGCGGGCGGATCGTGCCCGCCACGCGGTCCCACACGATCCGCGGGCGCAGCTCGGCGAACTCGCTGGACGGGTAGCGCCCGTCGAGCATGTCCAGCACGTTCTCGAACTGCCCGCGGCTGAGCTCGGCGTAGGAGTGGGTGCGCGTGACCAGCGCGAACAGGTCGTCGACCGCCACCGTCTCGTCCTCGCCCGCCGCCGCGGCGATGGCCACGATCTGCTGGGCGAGCACGTCGAGCGGGTTGCGCGGGCACCACGGTCGTCTCGATCTGGGCCTCGCGCATGCGTCGCGCCACCACCGCGCACTCGAGCAGGTCGGAGCGGAACTTGGGGAAGATCCGGCCGCGGCTGACGTCGCCCACCGAGTGGCCGGCACGCCCGATCCGCTGCAGGCCGCGCGCCACCGACTTGGGCGACTCCACCTGGATGACCAGGTCCACCGCGCCCATGTCGATCCCCAGCTCGAGGCTCGAGGTGGCCACCAGGCACGGCAGCTCGCCGGCCTTGAGCATCTCCTCCACCACCGTGCGCTCCTCGCGCGCCAGCGAGCCGTGGTGCGAGCGGGCCAGCTCCTCGCCGGCCATCTCGTTCAGGCGCAGGGCGATCCGCTCGGCGCTGCGGCGGTTGTTGACGAACATGATCGTCGACTTGTGCTGGCGGATGAGCTCGAGCAGCTCGGGATAGATCGCCGGCCAGATCGAGCGGCGCGTGGCCTCGCCCCCGGCCAGCGGATCGAGGTCGCGGCGCCGACTGTCGCATCGGGCTCGACCATCGACTCGACCGGCACGTGGATCTCCAGGTCGAGCTCCTTGCGCACGCCGGTGTCGACGACGCGGCACTGGCGGTGCGGCCCGACCATGAAGCGGCCGACCTCCTCGAGCGGGTTCTGGGTCGCCGACAGGCCGATGCGCTGCACGTCGACGCCCGGCGGCGGCGGTGAGCCGCTCCAGCGTCAGCGCCAGGTGCGAGCCGCGCTTGGTCGAGGCCACGGCGTGGATCTCGTCGATGATGCACCAGCGCGTGCCCTCGAACAGCTTCTGGGCCTGCCCGGTGAGCATCAGGTACAGCGACTCGGGCGTGGTGATGAGGATGTCGGGCGCCTCGCGCAGCATCTGCTGGCGCTCGCGCTGGGGCGTGTCGCCGGTGCGCACCGCCACCTGAGGTCGGCGCCGATCCCGCGCAGCGGCGTGCGCAGGTTGCGGTCCACGTCGTAGGAGAGCGCCTTGAGCGGCGAGACGTAGACCAGGCCGATGCGGCGGTCGCGCGGGTTGGACGGGCGGCGTCAGCTCAGCCAGGCGGTCGATGCGCGTACAGGAACGCGGCCAGCGTCTTGCCCGACCCGGTGGGAGCCGAGATCAGGACGTGCTCGCCCGAGGCGATCGCCGGCCAGGCCTGCTCCTGGGCTGCGGTCGGCGCCTGCGAAGGCGCCGCTGAACCACTCGCGCGTGCGCGGGCTGAAGACGTCAAGGGACACCTTGACGAGGCTACTTCGGATCGAGGACCGGTTCTGTCCGCAGAACCCGACCGCGGCGCGGGCCCGGGGCGACCTCTATTCCGGGTCCATGAAAGCGATCTTCGGCGAGAGCCCGGCGCCCTCTGACAGCGTGGCGATCTGCCGCCCGGGCTGGACCGCGTCGCGGATCTCGCCCACGTGCGGCGCCAGGCGCGCCCGCAGGCCCACCAGGTCGGCCACGATCACCACCAGGCCCCAGAAGCGCGCGGGCCCGGCGGGCATCTTCGGCGCCTCGACGATCTCCAGGATCGCCGGCCCGAGGCGTCGAAAGCCCTGGCGGATCTCGCCCACCTCGCGGACGCGCCGCAGCGGGATGCCGGCGTCCCCGAGCGCCGCCGCGGTCCGGTCGAAGTCCGGCGTGGTCACCACGACGTGGTCGAGCCCCATCGCTCCGTTCGGGTGTCCGGCGTCGGAGGGGGGTGGATCGGTGGTGACGCCGGTGGGCAGACCGTCGAGGTCGTGGTGCAGGGTGATGTGGCGCAGCGTCCAACCGGTGATCCCGCGGCCGCCGGCGTCCAGCCACAGCTCGACGCCGCCGAGCACGATCACCCCGTCCTGCGGACACGGCGAACCCGAGGGCATCCCACGCCTCCGGCGGATCGGCGATCTGAAGAGCCGCGAGCTCGGCCCGCGGAGCGTCGGTCATCCCTCGGAGACGATCAGCACGAGCTTGCCGCGCGGATGGCCGGTCTCGGAGATGCGGTGAGCCTCGGCGATATCGGCCAGCGGGAACGTCTGGGCCACCGGCAGGCGAAAGCGCCCGTCCTCGATGAGCTGCGCCACGTCGCCCAGCGCGTACCAGGCGCGCGGAGTGCCCGGCCCTCCGCTGAAGGGCACGCCGGTCTGCCTCGGCGCCGGCGTAGTCGGCGATCGTCACCACGCGCTCGGGCGCGCCGGTGAGCTCCACCAGCGCCGGGAGCATCCCGCCGCCGGAGGCATCCAGCGCCCGATCGACCCCGTCGGACGCCAGCGCCCGAACCCGCTGCACCAGCCCGTCGCCGTAGGTTGTGGGCTCGGCGCCGAACTCGCGCACGTAGTCCTGGTTGGCCGCGCTGGCCGTGCCGATCACGCGAGCGCCGCGGGCGCGGGCGCATTGCACGGCAGAGATGCCGACGCTCCCCGAGGCGCCATTGATGACGATGGTCTGGCCCCCAGCCGACGCCGAGCGCGTCCAGCGTGCGCACCGCGGTCTCCACCGCCACCGGCAGGGCCGCCGCACCGGCGAAGTCCAGCCCCTCCGGCATCCGCGCGTAGCTCTCCATCAGCGCGAGCTGCGCCGCACCTCCCCCGCCGGCCGCGGCGCCGAACACCGACTCGCCCACCTCGACGCCGGTCACCCCGTCACCCAGCTTGTCGACGACGCCGGCCACCTCCTGGCCCGTGCGCTTGGGCAGGTCGCCGCCCATCGCGCCGCTGCGGACCTTCCAGTCGATGGGGTTGACCCCCGTGGCACGAACGGCCACGCGAATCTGGCCGGGGCCGGGCTCGGGATCGGGGAGCTCGACGAGCTCCAGCACCTCGGGGCCTCCGAACTGGGTGAACTGAATCCCTTGCATTCGCTCTCGCTCTCAGGTCGTGTCCTTGGTGCAGCTTGCCACCGTACGCAGCACGGTTCCGCGCGCGGTCGTCCAGTCCAGCCCGCACGGCGTCGCCAGCAACGTCGGGTCGTTGACGATCCAGAAGTTGTCGTGCACCCGGGCGTGACGCGCGGGCCCGACCCGGAAGTGCAGGACGACGCCGGCGACGCCGTCAGGCGCGAGCCCGAAGCCCGGTGAGCCGGGGCCGAACAGGAACGCCGCCACCGTCCCGGGCGCGGGCTGGCAGGTCGGGCTGCTCTGGGTCGCGTAGACGATGACCAGGCACAGCCCCTGCTGCGCGTACTCGCTGCGCAGGCTCGGCAGCAGCTCGCGCTCCAGCGAACGCCGCGACTTCGGCTCGCAGCGGATCGGCTCGAGCGGCGAGGCCAGCAGATGACGAGCCGGGATCACGTAGACGCGGCCTCCGTAGGCGGCTGCGACCGAGGTACCGGATCCCGGCCGGGCAGGATCCCGCTCAGCGGCAGGGCGCCGAGCCGGTGCAGCGCGATGCGGTCAGTGGCGCGCCGGGCGCGTCCCAGGACGCCGTACTCGGCGCTCAGATCAGCGGGAGCCGGCCGGCGCTCGTGATCCCGGGCCGCGGGAACGAGCGGCACCCGGGCGCGAGCCGCGCGGACGACGCACCGGCGGGCACGGCGCCGACGGCGATCGCTGCCGCCACCACGACGCACGCCGCGATGGCCCTCATCGCGTGACCAGGATGTTGGCCATCATCCCCGCGTCCTCGTGGGCGAGGATGTGGCAGTGGAACACCGTCTCGCCGGTGAACCCGGAGAAGCGGACCCGCATGACCACGTAGCCGTGGGGCGGCAGCACGATCTCGTCCTGGTAGCCGTCGAAGGAGGCCGGCACGCCGTTGACCGAGATCAGCTGCATCGGATAGGTGTGCATGTGGAACGGATGCGTCTCCTCGGTGTGGTTGACGATCGTCCACTGCTCGACCGTCCCCAGCCTGGCGCGGAAGTTGATCTTCGACGGGTCGTAGGACTGGCCGTCGATGAAGAACACGGTGCCGGCCGGGTTCTCGGAGAAGACCACCATCCGCCGGCGGGCCACCCGGGCCCGGCGCAGGTCGACCGAGGCCCAGGAGATCACGCTCGGCGGCGCTGACGGGTGCACCGCGCGCCCCGTGGTGACCAGCGTCGCCAGCGTCGTGACCGGGTAGTGGTCGTCGCCCTCGTGGTAGAAGAGCGTCTTGAGCGGCGTCGTCCCCCGGCCGCCGCCGCGGACCAGCACGTCCCAGCGCTTGCCCGGCGGCAGCAGCAGCGTCGAGACCCGCCGGGCGTGGATGACCGGGTGGCCGTCCTGGGCGACCACCTCGAAGGTGTGTCCCGGCAGCGACAGCCGGTAGAAGATGTCGGCGCCGACGTTGCCGATGTGCCACAGCTGCGTCTGGCCGGGCGCGATCGTCAGGCGCGGGCGCAACTGGCCGTCGACCAGCCGCGTGGTCGGGGCGTTGGAGTCGATGTCTGAGTCGACGATGGCCCCGTCGGCCACCTGGACGTCGCGCAGGGCCAGGTAGCGCTGCGGGATCCCGCGCAGCCGGAGCGGGCAGGTCGCGCGTCGAGGCCCTGTGACCTCGAGCAGCCCCGAGAGCCCGTCGAACACCTGCTCCTCGGATGCCGCGTTCGGGAACCGCCCCATCTGCGACATCGGGACCATCTCGTGCGAGTGGTACCAGAAGGTCCCGGTGGGGGCGTCGCGCGGCAGGCGGAAGCGGTACTGGAACGAGTGTCCCGGCGCCACCGAGACGAAGATGTTGTCGGCGTGGCCGCCCGGCGAGACCTCGAGCCCGTGGAAGTGCAGGTTGGTCGGCTCGTCGAGGTGGTCGACCAGCCTGACCTCGCACGAGGTCGCCAGGGGAGGCGACCAGCGTCGGGGCGGCGAACGAGCCGTTGTAGACCTTGGCCAGGATCCGGCGCCCGGCGATCGTCACGCGCTTCTCTGAGACGACCAGCGTCACGTTCAGCACGCCGTGGCGGCTGGTGTAGACGGCCGGCTCGCGCAGCGGTCGGCCGACGCCGCCCGCTCCGGGAGTCAGCGGCCCCGCCACGGCTCCCGGCGCGCCGGCAGCGGCCGGAGCCGGCGTCGCAGCGGTCGCCGCGCCCAGGCCGTCGTCCCGGCGGGCCCCCAACACCAATCCCGCGATCGCAAGGGCCCCGGCGATCAGGCACGCCATCCCTGCCGCGCGCCACCTCATCGCGCCGAGCTCAGCTCCCGCGCGCGCGTGAAGATCGTGTCGAGCATGTCCTCGGTCAGGCGGCCGGTGAACGTGTTCTGCTGGCTGGGATGAAAGCAACCCAGCAGCGTGAAGCGGCCGCTCACCGCCTCCGCGCCATGACCGAAGCGGGGCCGCGGTCGCAATCGCTCGTGCCCGAGTACGGCGAGGATGCGCAGCGCGGCGTCCCAGGCGAATGCGCCGAGGCAGACGATCACCCGCGCGGAGCTCAGCAGCTGAAGCTCGCGGACCGCGTATGGCAGGCACGTGTCGCGCTCTGTCGGGGTGGGCTTGTTGGCCGGCGGGGCGCAGCGCACCGCGGCGGCGACCCAGCAGTCGTCAAGGGCGAGCCCGTCGTCGCGCGTGCGCGAGGTCGGCTGGTTGGCGTAGCCGGCGCGGTACAGCGCCGCGAACAGCCAGTCGCCCGAGCGGTCGCCGGTGAACACGCGGCCGGTGCGGTTGCCCCCATGCGCTGCCGGGGCCAGCCCCAGGACGACCACGGAGGCGCCGGCGTCGCCGAAGCCGGGAACGGGCCGGCCCCAGTAGGTCTCGTCGGCGAACGACGCCCGCTTGACCCGGGCCACCTCCTCGCGCCAGGCCACCAGCCGGGGGCACCTGCGGCAGGAGACGATCTCGGTCTCGAGTGCCTGCAGTCCCGCCGCGTCGGCCGGGCTCACGGCTCCTCGTGGTCGCTCGGGTCGGCGCCGAGCAGACCAAAGATCAGGCGGTCGATCACCGGCGCCAGGTCCAGGACGTGGTCGGGGACGCCGAGCCGGACCTGGCGGGAGACGAGCTCGGTGATGGCGCCGACCACGGCGAAGGAGTCGTGCGGCGAACGGAAGCGCCCCATCAGCCCACGGCGAGCGGCGGCGGCGTTCTCGGCGTCCAGCACGTCGGCGAAGGCCTGGAGGATCTGGTCGCGGCGCTGGGCGGCGCGCGGACCGGCTCCGATGATCTCCACCAGCAGCGTCTGCGCGAACTCCGGATGCTCAGCCAGTGCGCCGAGGAAGGCGCGTGTCCCGGCGCGCAGCCGTTCGCGGGCATCGCCGACCGGCGCGTTACGAGCGGCGTCGGCCATCGCTGACTGCACCAGCTCGGCGCCCATGTCGAAGAGCGCCAGCATGCACTCCTCCTTGTTGGCGAAGTGCTCGTAGAACGTCGCTTTGGACATTCCGGCGCGGCGGCTGATCGATTCCGAGGAGACGCCGGCGTAGCCCCGCTCGGCGAACTCGCGCGCCGCGGCGCGCAGCAGGCGCTCGCGCTGCAGCGGAAGCCGGACCTCGGGCGGCGGCGCGTGCCGGCCGCGCGCGGTCGTCACCGGTGGACCCTCCCGCGCGACACCACTTCTGGGAGCCCCACTAGCGCAGCGAGCGGCCGTAATGGCGCTCGTAGTACTCGCGATACGCGCCCGACCGAATCGGCTCCCACCACCACGCGTTGTCGCGGTACCACGCGACCGTACGCTCGAGCCCATCCGCAAAGCGCGTCTGCGCGCGCCACCCCAGGCCGGCGAGCTTGTCGGAGGACAGCGAGTAGCGGCGGTCGTGGCCGGGGCGGTCGGTGACGTATTCGAGCTGGGACTCGTCAGCGCCGGTCAACTCCAGGATCCGGTGCACGACTTCGATGTTCTCGCACTCGTCCGGACCTCCGCAGTTGTAGACCTCACCGGGCGTTCCGTGGGTCAGAACGTGGCCGATCCCGCGCCCGAAATCCTCCACGTAGAGCCAGTTGCGCACGTTGCGGCCGTCCCCGTAGATGGGGAGGTGATCGCCGGCCATGGCGTTGAGGATCATGAGCGGGATGAGCTTCTCGGGGTACTGGCGCGGCCCGTAGTTGTTGGATCCACGGGCGACGAGCGTCTCCAGGCCGTAGGTGTGGAAGTAGCTCAGGACGAGCAGATCGGCGCCCGTCTTGGTGGCGCTGTACGGGCTCGACGGCTGCAGCGGCGAGGTCTCGGTGAACGAGCCGGTCTCGATCGACCCGTACACCTCGTCGGTGGACACCTGGACGTAGCGCAGGCCGCGCTCTCGGGCGGCCTCGAGCAGCACGTGGGTGCCCTGCGCCGTTGGTGACGCTGAAGGCGAACGGATCGGCGATCGACCGGTCCACGTGGGTCTCGGCGGCGAAGTTGACGATCGCCTCGGCGTCCCCGATCGCCGCGGCCACCGCCTCGGGATCCTGGATCTCGCCCTGGACGAAGCGGATGTCGGACGCGACCTCGCGCAGGTTCTCCTGGCGCCCGGCGTAGGTGAGGGCGTCGAGCACGGTCACGTCGTCGCCGTGCTCGCGCACGCGCAGCTCCACGAAGGTCGAGCCGATGAACCCAGCCGCGCCGCAGACCAAAAGCTTCATGCACGTACCTCCGCGAGCTCGGTGATGAATTGCTCCAGCCCGGCGCGCCAGCTCGGGCAGCGTCGGGGCGCCGCGCTCTGAGATCAGAACGCTGTTGGCGGGCCGCCGCGTCGGCGTCGGATACTCCGCGCTGGAGATCGGTCGCACGGGACAGTCGCCGCCGGCCGCGGCGACGGTGGCGGCGGCGAACTCATACCAGGAGCACTGCCCGCCCCCGGCGACGTGCAGGACCCCGGGGATGGGCTGCGCCGCCAGCGCGACGAGCGCCTGGGCGAGGTGACCGGTGAACGTCGGACAGCCGATCTGGTCGGCGACGACGCTCAGCTCCGGGCGCTGTGATGCGGCCCGCAGGATCGTCTTGGGAAAGCACTTGCCCCCGGCGCCGAACAGCCACGCGCTGCGGACGATCGTGTGGCGCTCCGGCGCCGCCGCGGCGACCGCCAGCTCGCCGTCGAGCTTTGACCGCCCGTAGGCGGAGACCGGCGCCGTGGGGTCGGACTCCACGTACGCGGTCGGCTTCTCGCCGTCAAAGACATAGTCGGTGGACACGTGGATGACCCAGGCGCCGGCGGCCTCCGCGGCCGCGGCGACGTTGCCGGCGGCCGTGCCGTTGATGGCCTCGGCGTCCTCGCGCGTGGGACTCGGCGCCGTCGACGTCGGTCCACGCGGCGCAGTTGACCACGGCGTCCACACCCGCGCCCGCGACGGCGTCCATCACCGCCGCGCGGTCGGTGATGTCCAGCTGCGCGCGGGTCAGCGCGATCGGCTCGTGGCCGGCCTCTTCGGCCGCCCGCTGCACGTCCAGGCCGAGCATTCCGCCCCCGCCGGTGATCAGGATCCTCATCGCCGCAAGACTAAACGGCGTGCTCAGACGTTGACTTTCGCCGTCGAACCTTTGGGCGGCGGGCGCGTCATGTTTTTGTAAGGTGATGCGCGCTTTACGGGCGGATTGTTTGGGCCGTCGGCCCTCGCCAGTGTCCCCTCAGGCGGTCCAGAATGACGCCATGCGCGGGCAGATCCGATTCCTGTCGATCCGGCAGACCGCCGCGGCATCGGTCACGGTGCTTGCCACACAGTCGGTGATCTTCGGGCTGCACGACGTGTCCGCGCGCGTCCACCGCAGGGTCGTCGCCGCGGCGTACCCGGGGTTTCCGGTCGGGCGTCACTCGCTGGCCCTCATCCTCGGCGCGGCGCTCCTGGCGCTCGCCCCGGGGGTGTGGCGGGGAACGCGCACCGCCGTCTCGCTGACCATCATCGGCCTGGTCGCCCTGGCGGCGCTCAACGCCGGGCACGGGCGATATGGCGAGGCGACGGTGGAGGGATGCCTGGCCCTCATGCTCACGCTCGGGCGAGGGGCGTTCCGCCTGGGCTGCTCGAACCGGCCCAGGCCTGCGATCGCCCTGGCCGCCATCCTCGCGTGGAGCCTGGCCGCGGGTGCGATCGCCAGCGCGCCTGACGTCCGCCGCACCGCCGGCCACGTCCTCGCCAAGGTCCTGCACCATCCGGCCGCGCACTCGCTGGCCGCGGCGGCCGGGCCGCGCCTCTCCGCCGGGTGGGGCGCCCTCATCGATGTCCTCATCGCCGGGGCGGCCGCGATCACCGTGCTGGCGCTGCGCTCGCTCGTCCGCCCCGCCGGCGCCAGCAACCGCCACCTTGACCACGAGCACACCGCCGCACGGGCCATCGTCGACGCCCATGGCACCGATTCCCTGTCCCCGTTCCTGCTGCGGCCCGACAAGGCGCTGGCCTTCGCCGCCGGCGGGGTGCTCGCCTACCGGGTGATCGGCGGCACCGCGATCATCTCCGCCGACCCGGTCGCGCCCGACGACGCCGCGGGGGACGTGGTCGCCGCCTTCCAGGACCAGGCGCGCCGACGCGGCTGGCAGATCGCGCTGTGGGGCGCGGCCGAGACACACCTTCAGGCCTACCGCGCGCTCGGACTCCATGCGCTGTGCGTCGGCGAGGAGGCCTTCGTCGATCCGAGCACCTTCACCCTGGAGGGCCGTGCGGTGCGCAAGCTGCGTCAATCCGTGCACCGGGTGGCCCGGCGCGGCTGGACGATCTCCGCCTACGACGGGCGCGAGATCGACACGTGGTTGGAGACCGAGATCGAGCTCGTCTCCGCGCGCTGGCGCGACGAGCACCCGCACGTGCACGGCTTCGCCATGGGGATGGGCGACTTCAGCTCGTCGCTGCGCGCCGACGATCTCTATGTCCTGGCCCGCTCCCCGGCCGGCGAGGTCGGCGGGGTGATGCGCTTTGTCACCTGCGCAGACACGCTGTCGCTGGACACGATGCATCGCGTCGGCGAGACGCCCAACGGCCTCAACGAGGCCCTCGTGGCACGGGCCCTGGTCCAGGCGCGCGAACGGGGTGTGGCCCAGGTCAGTCTCAACTACGCCGGCCTCGCGCATCTCGTGCGGCGCGAGCCCAGCCGCAACGTGGTGGCGCGGACGCTCACCCGGATCGTGCTCGGGCCGCTGCACCGCCGCTTCCAGATGGACCGGCTGGTGCGCTTCAACGAGAAGTTCTCCCCGCAGTGGCAACCGCGCTACCTGGTCTATGAATCGCGCGCCGCCCTCCCGCTCACCATCACGCGCGTATTGCAGGCCGAGGGGTATCTCCCGCATCGCGAGCGAGGGCGTTGGGCGGCGGCCGCGCGCGAGGGGCTGCCGGAAATCGTGGCCGGGCGGCTGCGTCCCCCCGGGCCGATCGGACATGCGCGATGAGAGTGACGCGCCCGGGCCGGGCGGCGGCGCTCGCCACCGTGGTCCTTGCCGTCATCGGTCTGGCCGGCGCCTACAGCTACTGGGAGTCCTACTACCAGCACCGTGGCTTTGACACCGTCGCTTTCCTACCCCACGCCCGGCGCGGACAGCTCCACACCGTCCACTTCTACTCGCGCGCGCTGCGCCGGGAAGCCGACTACGTCGTCTACACGCCTCCCGGCTATGAGACGAGGGTCACGGGCTCAGAGCGTTACCCCGTCTACTACCTCCTGCACGGCAGCCCCGGACGGCCCGCGGTCTTCACCGACATCGCTCAGCTCCCCGTGCGCATGGACAACCTCATCTCACAGCACCGGATGCGCCCGATGATCCTCGTCTTCCCCGACGGGCGGATCGCCGGCAGCACCTACTCAGATTCGGAATGGGCCAACACGCCGTCGGGACACTTCGCCGGCTACGTGATGAACGTGGTGCACGACGTCGACCACCGCTTCCGCACACTGGCCCACCGCGACGATCGCGTCATCGCCGGCTTCTCGGCCGGCGCCTACGGCGCCACCAACATCGCGCTGCACAACGTCGGAAGCTTCGCCAGCCTGCAGTCCTGGAGCGGCTACTACATCGAGACGCGCAGCGGCGTGTTTGCCCGCGCCAGCGCCGCGACGCTGGACGCCAACAGCCCGCTGGACTACGTGCACCGGCTCAAGGCGCTGATGTCGCGCGACCCGGTGCGCGCCTTCCTGTTCGTCGGGCGCGACGACGACGACAGCCCCCAGACCGGGCCGATGGCCGCCGCGCTGGCCGCCGCCGGCGCCAACGTGACCTGGGCGCTGTATCACGGCGGCCACGACTGGCAGCTCTGGCATGCCCACCTGGACCAGATGCTGATCCTCGCCTCGCGGGACACCAGCACCCCGCCCAAACCCTCACGCGGCATGGCACGGTCGCTGACCCCGGGCGTCGCCCCCATCCCCAACGGCGAGGGTCGTCACCACCACCACGCGGCCGCGCGGGTCCAACGACGTGCGGCTCGCCTCGGCCAGCGTGAGAAGGGTCGCCGATCCCGGGTGCCTCCCGCCCGGTGATCGGCGGCCTGCTTCTGGCGCTGGTCTCCGCGGCACTCATCAACCTCGGGTTCCTGCTGCAGCACCGGGCGCTGGGCCACGGCGCGGCGGCGGGCGGGGTGATGGAGCGCCTCCGGCGCTCGGTCAAGCAGCCGGTGTGGCTGGCGGGACAGGCGCTCGGCTGGCTGGGCTTCGCCCTGCAGATCGTCGCCGTCGCCATCGCCCCGCTGGCGCTCGTGCAGGCGTTCGCCGCCGGAGGGCTGGCGCTCTCGGTGCCGCTGGCGGCGGGGCTGTTCGGCCATCGCGTCACGCGCGGGCAGGCCCTGGCGGTGCTGGTCATGGCCGCCGGACTCGCGGCGCTGCCAATCGGCTTCTCCGCCGCCGTCGACCGTCTCGATGCCGGCCGGTTGATCGTCATGGTCGCCCTGGGCGCGGTGTGCGGCGCGGCCATCGCCCGGGCACCGGCGCCGGCGGCGCGGGCAGCCGCCGCCGGGATCTTCTATGGCCTGGCCGACGCCGCCATCAAGGCGGTCTCCCTGGACTGGCACCACCGCGGGCTCGCGAGCCTCGCCGGCGGGTGGACGCTCGTCGCCGTGCTCGGCACCGTCGCGGGCTTCCTCTGCTTCCAGGCCGCACTCGAGACAGGGGCGCCCGTGCCGGCCATCTCGCTCATGACCGCCGGCACCGCGCTGGTCGCGCTCACCGGCGGCGTGGCCGTGTTCGGCGAGTCACTTGGCGCCGGCGCCGCGGCGAGCGTGCTGCACGGGCTGGCGATTGCGATCGTGCTGGCCGGCGTGCCGGTGCTCGCCGCCGCGCACACCGCGATCGTCGAAGCCGCTGATCCACGAGATCAGCGATCGGCGGCGCGGCCCCGGCCCCGGCCGCTGCCGGCGATCGGCCGGCCGCGGTAGCGCGCACCCCAGCGCGAAGGCGCACGCCTCGAGCACCGGGCCCAGCCCGGGGGTGCGCGTGAACACCGTGGAGGAGAAGGCGACGTTGCGCGCCAGCGCATAGGACACCTGCGAGGCGAGCAGCAGCACCACCAGCGCCAGGACGAGCGCGAGGACGACACGGCGCAGAGGCCGCAGTTCAGCCAGTGCGACCCCGGTGACCGCGCCGGCCAGGACCCACGCCACCACCACGCGCACCAGCGGCTGGCCGTCAGAGGCCGCGAGCTGGAGCAGGGGCAGCGAGTCGGCGATCCGCGGGCCCAACCGCAGCCAGTGCAGGCCGCGCAGGACATACAGCCAGCCGGTACCGGCCAGCAATCCGGCCAAGAGGATCACCACCCAGACCGCGGCGCCGGCGCCGCGCCTGATGGTTCCCCACGGGAGTGCCGTCACCGGAGCGACACTACGGCCCGCGACGATGAGTTTCGTAGGCGCCGTGTTTGCACTGCTTGAATCAGTGCGATGGGTGTCGTGTCATGAGGCGCCGCCGCCTGCTGCGGGCGCTGGCGTTCACCGCTGCCACGCTGGTCGTCTTCGGCAGCGCGACCGCGGTCGTGCTGGCCAGCAGGGGCAAGCCGCACGCCCGTGCGCGCGGCGGCTCCGCGACTTCCTCTGCGGCGCGCACACTGTCGGTGGCGTGCAGGTCACCGTCGCTGGGCGGCACCATTCCGGCGCAGGTCTACCTCCCGGTGGGATACGCGTCGGGCCGGCGCTATCCGGTCATCTACTTCTTGCACGGTCTGCCGGCCGGCCCATCCTCCTACCGGCAGAATGCATTCGTGGCCTCGGCGCTGGTCTCCGCGGACCGCAAGGCGATCGTGGTGGCGCCGCAGGGCGCGCGCAATGCCGGCTCCGATCGCGAGTACCTGGATTGGGACGCCACCGAGGACTGGCCGCAGGCGATCTCCCAGGACCTCACCTCGTGCATCGACGCGCGCTTTCACACCATCGCCGGCCGCGACGGCCGCGCGCTGGTCGGCCTGTCGGCCGGCGGGTACGGGGCCATGAACATCGGCCTGCGCAACCTGCGGCAGTTCGGCGCCGTGCAGTCGTGGAGCGGCTACTTCGTCGCCACCAATCCCGCCGGCACCAAGGTGCTCCAGCTCGGGTCCCCGCAGGCCAACGCGGCGGCAAAGGTGCCGCGCGGCACGACGCTCAAGTCCGCGCTGCGGTCACAGCCGACCCAGATCGCCTTCTACGTCGGACGCCAGGACTCGCGCTTTCTGATCATGAACCGGCAGTACGACGCCTCGCTGTCCGACACCGGAATCGCCCACATCTTCCACACCTATCCCGGTGGCCACTCGCCCACGCTGTGGCACTCACAGGCGCCGGCCTGGCTCGCGTGGGCGCTCGACTACCTGGCCGCCCAGCGGGCCCGGGCGTCGCACGCGGCACGCTGAGCGTGCGTCTACTGCTCCGCTCGGGGGCCTGAGTTGGGGTCCACCGGGGCGCGGCGAACCTCCTCGGCCGCGCCATCGGCGTTGCCCGAGAGCTGGGGAGTGGGCGGCGCGTCGTCCTCGTCCTCGTCGTAGTCGCCGAGGTTGCTCCTGATCGACTCGAAGATGCTCAGCCCCTGGCCCACGAGCCCGGCGGCCAGCTGTCCCAGCCCGTCGGCGCCGTTGAGCACGTTGATGTTGGCGTTGGCCAGCCCGCCGGCCGCCTCGCGAACGATCTGAGGCAACTGGTCGATGAGCATGCGGTCCAGCGCCACCCGGTTGTGCGACGCGGCCGCCTCGGCCTGGATCATCATCCGCTCGGCATCAGCCTGGGCGAGCGCCCGCGTCTTCTCGGCCTCCGCCTCAGCCGGCTTGACCACCTCGGCCACGAGCTGCTGCTGGCGCAGCTCGGCCTGGCGCTGGGCCAGCTCGGTCTGGGCGGCGATCACCTCGCGCTGCGCGCCGGCCTCGGCCAGGGGGCCGGCCTGTGCCGCCTCGGCCTGGGCCTTGTCGACCTCGGCCTTGTACTTGGCTTGCACGATCGCCGTCTGGCGCTGGTACTCGGCCTGCTTGCGCGAGGACTCCTGCTCGGCCTCGGCCGCCGCCTGGTTGGCCTGCGCCTGGGCGATCTTGGCCTGCCGCTGGATGGCGGCGTTGTGGGGCGCGGCCATCGCGTCGATGTAGCCCGCCCCCATGTCGTCGATCGACTGGATCTGCAGCGAGTCGACGATCAGGCCCATCTTGACCATCTCCGCCTTGGAGCCGTCCAGGACCTCGGTGGCCAGCTTCTGGCGCTCGGTGACGATCTCCTCCACCGTCATCGAGCCGACGATCGAGCGCAGATGGCCGGCGAAGATCCGCCCCGCCAGCACGGACATCTGGTCCTGATCAGAGAGGAAACGCTGAGCGGCGTTGACGATGCTCTCCGGGTCGTTGCCGACCTTGAACGCGATCACCGCCTTGGCCTGCAGCGCGATCCCCTGCTTGGTCACGCACTGCTCGGCGACCTCGGCTTCCCGCATGGCCAGGGTGAGGAAGCTGGCCTGGCGGATGAAGGGAACGACGAAGGCGCCATGACCGGTCACCACCTTGAACGGCGTACCGTTCTGACCCGAACGTCCTCCCGAGATGAGCATCGCCTCATCGGGCGCGGGCACGCGAAAACCGAACATCACAGACTCCTCTCAGGGATTGCAGATCACCTCGCCCCCCACCGTGCACGATGGACAACTAGCCCTCACTGGTGAATTCCATCACATCCAACGCCCTATTTCCCCGAGCGTTGTAGACGAGCACCTCGGTCCCCTTGGCCAGCGGATGCTCGGACCAGGCCAGGTAGGCCTCGGTGCCCCCGCGCGTCTTCACCAGGACCTCGCCCGGTCCCGCCTCCCCTCGCGTGGCGACGATCACCGTGCCGGTGCAGCCCACTGCCGACTCATCCGGTGTCACGCCGACGTTGTAGCAGGCAGCGGCAAGGGGTAGCTGACGCAAATAAAGGGCAAGGTGCCCGTGGCTGTGGACGGTGCGTCTGGTGGCCGTGATTTGATGGTGGATTCCACCCAGACGGGTAAAAGTTCGTCCAGAGGTGATGACAAGCGGGCCGCGGGGTGGCACCCTTGGTGTCATGACCTCTGCTGCCTACCCCACGATCCGCATCGAGCATGAGTCTCATGGCGACTGGGAGGTGGAGCTTCCCGACGAAGGCTCCCCTGTCCGCTGCCGGACGCTCCACGAGGCCCGCCGCCTCGCCTACCGGCACACCGCCGATGGGCAGCCGGTCGAGCTCGTCATGCGCGACGCCTACTACCGCGTCGCCCATCGCGAACTCGTCAACGCCGGTTAGCGGCGACCGGCGCTAGACGTTCCCCGGGCCCGGCCGGCGGCGACTCCCGGCCGGTCGGCTCGCCCACTCGCTCCACCAGCTCGTCGGGGACTGAAGGGCTTGACGAGAAGGTTGACGTGGTGCGCCTGGCCGCCACCAGCGCGCACGGCAGACGCGACGTTGCAGAGCGCACGCGACGCGATTTCGGCCGGCGTGCGTTGAAACGCGACTGATGCCGACGCCTCGGAGCACGCCCCACCCGCGCGGCCACCGTGCGCTCTGGAGCGTCGGACAACGTTCGCGGTGCTATTCCCGCGCCGCGAACAAGTACCGGCCGCCGGTCGAACCGCACGAGCTCGCACTCCGCTGGGATAAGCAGGGGGCCATCGGGTTGTCCGAGTGCCGATGGCACTCGTGCGCGCGAACGGGTAGACATAGAGGCGGTGACCGACACCGAGACGCCCCGGTTCGAGTACCGCATCCCGGACGGATGCCGCGACGAACTGCTGGACGAGGACGGTCGACCGCTTCCGCACGCCGCATCGCTGATGGCGGCGCTGAAGCGCCTGGGCCCCGAGGCGCTGCAGGCCGCCGGCCGGCGGCGGGACACGATCTTCATGCAGCAGGGGATCACCTTCGAGGTCGCGGGCTCTGACGGCGAGCGCCGTGACCGCGCCTGGCCGCTGGACCTCGTGCCGCGCGTCCTGACCGCCGCCGAGTGGACCACCATCAAGCGCGGGCTGGCGCAGCGCATCCGGGCGCTGAACGCGTTCGTCGACGACGTCTACCACGCCCACGAGATCGTCCGCGCCGGGATCGTCCCGTGGTCGCTGATCGTCAGCCGCCCCGAGCTTCGCCCGCCCGGTGCACGGCGTCCGCGCGCCCGGGAGGCGTCTACTGCCACGTGTGCGGCTGCGATCTCGTGCGCGACGGCGACGGCCGCTGGCGCGTGCTCGAGGACAACGTCCGGACGCCGTCGGGCATCTCCTACGTGCTCGAGAACCGGGTGGCGATGACCCGGCTGATGCCCGAGCTGTTCGCCGGGCACCGGATCCGGGCCGTGGACAACTACCCGTCGCTGCTGCTCGACGCGCTGCGCGCGGTCGCCCCGGCGGCCGAGAGCGACCCGACCGTCGTGCTGTGGACGCCGGGCGCGATGAACTCCGCCTACTTCGAGCACGCCTTCCTGGCACGCCAGATGGGCGTCGAGCTCGTCGAGCCGGGCGACCTCGTCGTGCGTGACGCCGTCTGTTACATGCGCACGACCGCCGGGCCTGCAGCGCGTGCACACGATCTACCGCCGCCTCGACGACGACTTCATCGACCCGCTGGAGTTCCGGCCCGACTCGATGCTGGGCGTGCCGGGGCTGGTACGCGCCTACCGCGCCGGCACCGTCGCGATCGCCAACGCGATCGGCACGGGCGTGGCCGACGACAAGGCGATCTACTACTACGTCCCGGAGATGATCCGCTTCTATCTGGGCGAGGAGCCGATCCTCGACAACGTCCCCACCTACCTGCTCTCCGACGAGACCCAGCGCCGCGCACGTGCTGGGCCGGCTGGACCGAGGTGGTGGTCAAGCCGACCTCGGAGTCCGGAGGCAAGGGCGTGTTCATCGGACCCCATGCCACCGCCGCCGAGCGCGAGGCGCAGGCGCGGATGATCGAGGAGGAGCCCCAGCCGCTTCATCGCCCAGGAGCTCGTCCATCTCTCGACGGCGCCGACCGAGGTCGGCGACGGGCGCCTGGCCCCCCGACACGTCGACCTGCGGCCGTTCGCGGTGTTCGGCGAGGAGATCCGGATCGTCCCCGGCGGGCTGACCCGCGTGGCCCTGCGCGAGGGCTCGATGATCGTCAACTCGTCACAGGGCGGCGGCTCCAAGGACACGTGGGTGCTCGACGACGAAGACCAGAGCGATCCGGGGGTCCGGGACGGCGTGCCGCTGCAGCGCCGGCCGCGCCTGCCCGACGTCCGCTACGGCGGCTGGCAGAGCCAGGCCCAGCAACAGCAACAGCAGCAACTGGAGGCCGGGCCGCATGCGGCCCGGCCCCGGGCAGTGCATGCACTGCCCGGCCGTCCGGTGCATGCACCGGACGGGACACACTGATGCTGGCGCGGATCGCCCAGGAGCTGTTCTGGCTCGGCCGCGACCTCGACCCGCGCCGAGCACACCGCCCGCATCCTCGACGGCGCCTTCCACGCCGACGTCGCCGGGCGGGCCCGGCGAGCGGGGCGTCGCGCTCAGCTGGGAGGGGGTGCTGGCCACGATCGGCGCCAAGCCGCCGGCGCTGGGCGAGGAGGAGCACGCCTTGGGCGACGACGCCGCGCCCGGGCCCGTACCCGCCCCGTCCGCCCGGGTCGAGGTGGCTCGCCTGCTCACGCTCGACACCGACAACCCCGCCTCGGTGGTCTCCTGCGTCGCCCGCGCACGCGAGCGCGGGCGCACCATGCGCGATGTGATCTCGACCGAGATGTGGGAGGCGCTGAACTCCTTCTACCTGCTGCTGGGGCGCTACGACCTCCAGGCGGCGCTGCAGTCAGGGCCTTACTCCTTCTACCAGGAGGTCAAGGAGCACTGCGCGCTGTTCTGGGGGCTGCTGGACCGCACGCTGCTGCGCGACGAGGGCCGGGCCTTCCTGGAGGCCGGCGGGCGCATCGAGGAGGCCGACATGATCCTGCGGATGCTGCGGGTCGCCATCCCCGCCGGCCCGCTGGAGCGACGGCCACGAGACCGAAGCGCTGGCCCTGCTGCATGCGGTCGGCGGCTTTCAGGCCTATCGGCGCGCGGTGCGGGTGGCGCCCGACCGTCGGGCCGGTCATCCGCTTCCTGCTCTTCGACTCCGCCTATCCGGGATCGGTCGCCTCGTCGGTGGAGGCGCTCTCGGCGGCGCTCACCGCCGCCGATGCCCAGCCGCGATCCTCACCGCCGGTGCTGCGGCTGGGCCGGCTGATCGCCGATCTCGAGCTACAGCGGCGTGCCCCGGACGCCGGAGGCGCGTTGGAGCAGATCCTGGAGCGGGTACAGGACGAGCTGGAGCTGGTCGATCGCGACATCGACGCCCGCTATTTTGCGATCGCCGCGCTGGCTGCCGTTCACGTCTGACGGCACCCGCCGCCGCACCACCGTCATGAACTTCGCGATCCGCTATCTCACCGAGTACGACGTACGACGCCGACGTCGTCGACAACCTCAACGCGCTGCGCGTCAAGCCGCTGGGCGACGGGCGCCAGCGCTGCGACGAGTTCGGCGTGCGGCTGACACCCGAGGTCCGGCTGCACCGCCACACCGACTACTTCGGGACCGAGGTGGTCGAGTTCGAGGTCTCGCGGCCGCACCGGCAGCTCACCATCGACGTGCGCGCGCGTGTGAGCACCAAGCCCTCGGCCGAGCCGCCCCAGGCGACCTGGGAGGCGCTGGCCGACCCCAACTACCGCGAGGCCGGCGGGGAGTTCCTGCTGCAGACCGACGACGCCCCCGAGCATCCCGTGCTCCAGGAGCTGCTCTCGGCCACCCGGGCGTCCTCCTCGCCGCTGGCCGCGGTGCGGCTCAGCTCAGAGCTGATCCCCGACCGCTTCGAGTACCGCCAGGGCGCCACGTACGTGGACTCGCGGGTCATCGACCTGCTCGAGGCCGGCGCCGGCGTGTGCCAGGACTTCGTGCACCTCGGCCTGGCGCTGCTGCGACGCCACGGGATCGCTGCGCGCTACGTCTCGGGCTACCTGTTCGCGGCCGGAACTGGCGACGGCCAGGAGTCGGTCGAGGTCGACACGCACGCCTGGCTCGAGGCGCTGCTGCCGGTGGCCGACGGAGGGCGATCCGGTGTGGGTCGGTGCCGACCCCACCAACCGCGTGCTCGCCGGGGAGACCCACGTCAAGATCGGCCATGGCCGCCACTACGCCGACGTCCCTCCGATCAAGGGGGTCTACCGCGGGGCGGCCAGCGCCGCACTGACGGCGAGCGTGACGATGACGCGGCTGGAGCGCACCGACCCGGCGTCGATCGCGCGCTCGTAACCGTTCTAGTCGAGCATGCCCGAGCCCACCCAGTCGCCGCTCCCGCGCGACCCCGGTCCGACGAAGAAGTACCCGCCGCCGACGGGCAGGATGTAGTCGGTCATCGGCTCGGTCTCCAGGCGGCGCTGGATGACCGCGAACTGCTCGTGAGGATTCTTGTTGAAGGCCATGAAGAGCAGCCCCTGATCGAGGTTGCCCGCCTCGTCGACGCCCCGGTCGTAGTTGTAGCCGCGGCGCAGGATCCGCTGGTGCGCGGTCTTCGGTGTGCGGGGATTGGCGAGGCGGATGTGGGCGTCGAGCGGGATCCGGTCGCCCTTGGGGTCGAGATCGAAGCGCGGGTCCTCGTGCTCGTAGGTCCCGCCCAGCGGCGCGCCGCTCACGCGGTAGCGCCCGATCATCTGCTCCTGCTCGAGCATGCCGACACGGTCCCAGAACTCGACGTGCTGGCGGATGGTGCGCACCACCATGTAGCTGCCACCGGTCGTCCAGGCGGGCTCCCCCGCCGCCGCTTTGACCCAGACGAACTCGTCCATCTTCGCGGGGTCGTTGACGTCGGGGTTCGCGGTGCCGTCGCGGAAGGCGAACAGATTGCGAGTGCTGGCCTTGGGATTCACGTCGCGCACGGCGGTCTGGAATCCGTCGAGCATCCAGCGGATCGTGAGCTTCCCGGCGACCGCGCGCATCAACTCGCGGACCGTGTGGACCACGGTGTCGCGCTGACCGGCGCAGATCTGGAGGATGACGTCGCCGCCGGTGCGCGTCGGATCCAGCTCATCCAGCGCGAACGCCGGCATCGGCGTCAGGTGCGGCGGGCGGTTGGCCGCCAGGCCGTAGCGGCCGTCGAACAGCGACGCCCCGAAGCCGACGGTCACGCTCAGCGAGTCCGGAGCGTTGTAGGAGCCGAGGATCCCGGAGTCCGGCGGGGGATCGTCGATCTCGGCCACGCCGACCGACACGCCCGCAGTGAGCTGTCGCGCCTCTGCGGAGATCGCCTGCAGCCCCTCGACGAGGGCGGTTCGGCTGGGCGCCACGCTGTCGAGCGCGACCACCGTGGCCTGCGCCGGCTTGGGCGTGATGATGCCGCTCTGGTGAAAGGCGTCGAAGGGGAGGCGCTGCATGAGCTCGCGGGCGTCGACGTCGCGCGAGGCGGTGGCCAGGTCCGGCGTCGGCGCGGCGTGGGCGCGCTCGGCGCTGGTCAGCCCGACGACGGCGCCGGCGCCGCCGGCACCCAGCGCCGTCAGCGAGCCCTTGAGGAAGTTACGACGGTCGACGGGGCTCACTTGCCGCGCTCCTGGGTGGCGATGGTCGGGATGGTGGGAAGCCCCACGGTCTCGACCGTGCCCGGGATGTCCTCGAGCGCGCTCAGCGCCCCCGCGAGATTGCCGTTGATGCGCTCGCGCTGCGCGATCGTGAGCTGGTCGAGCGTCGGGTAGCTGCCGTCGGGCCGGCGGATCGCCTCGAACGTCGACTGGAGGCGCAGGAGCCAGTTGTCGACCTCGACGAGGGTGTTGTCGCGGCCCTGCATGAGGGGCGCCAGCGTGCGGACGACCTCACGCGTCGCCGTGATCCCGGCGGCGGTGCCCAGCACTCCCTCCCCGCTCCAGGGAACCTGGCTGCCGCTCATCAAATCGCGCTGAGCGTCCTCCAGGATCTCGTGCCCGCGCGCGGCGTAGTCGATCGGGTCGATCTCGGTCCTGGGCAGCGTGCGCTCCAGCGACGGGATCGCGGCGCTGATCGCCTGTGACACGGGCACCAGCGAGCGCAGCGGCGCGCCCTGCCACAACCCCTTCTCCACGCGATGCAGCCCGGTGAAGTGAGTCTGGTCCAGGGCGGTGGGGATCTGCGCCAGACGATCGTTGAGGTGGCCCGGCAGCAGTCCGTAGACGGCCCCGAGGCGGAGGTAGTCGGTGAAGGCCACGTCCCAGGCGTGCTCGGCACCGGGCCGGTCGCCGGCCTGCAGCTGCGCGGTGAGCGCGGATAGCGCGGTGCCGAGCTGACCGGAGACGCCAAGCGCGTAGTGGATGTAGCCGGCCACCGGACGGTTGAACGAGTTGGGCGGGAGCGGGTCCAGGTCCGAGGCGATCTGGCCGTTGGGGCCGATGCCGTTCTCCTGGCGCGAGATCCTGGTGCCGTACCTGCTTGCCGGGATGCTGGACCCATACACCGAGGAGAGATGGGCGTGGAGCTGGTTGGCGGACGAGCTGTGGGCCGCCACGGCGAGCGTGCTGAAGGGCTGCCTGGTGGCCGCCGAGTGCGAGCCCGGGATGATGGCGGCGGCGACGATGGCAACGAGGGCAAGAGCGCCGATCCCCGCCAGCCACCACGCCAGCCGGTGTGACCGGGAGGAGCCGCCGGGACCCTCGTCCCCCGCTCCGCCGCCGCGCAGCGAGTCCGTGCTGATCGATGAGCCTGGCATGTGTCTGGCGTGACAGCGCGCGACGGCGCGACCGCCCCGGGAACCTAACGGGGCCCCGAGCGCGCGGTTGTTACCAACTCGTTGCCAAGGCGTGAACAGGATGGACACGAGTGTGTGACGCCAGGTTCACATCAGTGCGGCGCGCACCAAAGAGGATGCCGCTGTCGCCACGAGGGCGGCCGTGGCACACACCATGCTGCCGCCCGCCAACTGAGCAAAGGAGCTCACTTGCACGTCCGCAAGAAACTCATCGCTGCGGTGGTCGCCGTGGCCGCCATCGGGGCATCAGCGATCGGTCTCTCGGTGTCCACGGCAAGCTCGCCAACCCCGGACCCAGCGACCGTCGCCACCGCCACGCCCATCAAGCACGTGGTGGTCATCTTCGGCGAGAACATCTCGTTCGACCACTATTTCGCGACTTATCCGTTCGCCACCAACCCGCCCGGGGAGCCGCAGTTCCACGCGGCGCCGGGGACGCCAACCGTCAACGGCCTCAACGACGCGCTGCTGACGGCCAACCCGAACGTCAACGACCCGCAGCGTCTGGACCCGAGCCAGGCGCTCACCTGCGACCAGAACCACGGCTACTCGGCCGAGCAGAGCGCGTTTGACAGCGGGCTGATGGACAAGTTCGTGCAGGACACCACCGGCTCCGGCTGCCTGCCGGCGGGTGGCGGCCAGTCCACCTTCCCCGACCAGGGCAACTACGGCCCCAACGGGATCGTCATGGACTACTACGACGGCAACACCGTCACGGCGCTGTGGAACTACGCCCAGCACTACACGCTCAACGACAACTCGTACAGCACCCAGTTCGGTCCGTCGACGCCGGGCGCGATCAACGTGGTCAGCGGCCAGACCAACGGCGCCACCGCCCATGGCGGCACCACCAGCAACATCGCCAACGGCACGATGATCGGCGACGCCGAGCCGCTGTTTGACCAGTGCTCCAACGCGTCGACGCCGCTGAACGCCGACGGCACTCCGGGCGGGGTGACCGCCTCGATGTCGGGGCAGAACATCGGCGACCTGCTCAACCGCAAGAGCATCACCTGGGGCTGGTTCCAGGGTGGGTTCACCCCGTCGGCGATCACCGCCGGCCGGGCGATCTGCGGCACGTCACACAACAACATCGGCAACTCGCCGTCGGCCGACTACTCAGAGCACCACGAGCCGTTCCAGTACTACGCCGACACCGCCAACCCCAACCACGTCTCGCCGACATCGCTGTCGCAGGTGGGCCTGAGCGACCCTGCCGGTACCGCGGCGACCTCGGCCGTCAACCACCAGTACGACGTGTCGTGGTTCAACCAGCTGCTTCAGCAGAAGCAGGACATCCCGTCGGTGTCCTACCTGAAGGCGCCGGAGTACGAGGACGGCCACGCCGGCTACTCGGACCCGCTGGACGAGCAGCGCTTCATCGTCGATGAGGTCAACGCGATCGAGCAGTCCAAGGACTGGTCGAGCACGGCGATCGTCCTGGCCTACGACGACTCGGACGGTTGGTACGACCACCAGATCGGACCGATCATCCGCCAGTCCCAGGACACGGCCGACACCCTCAACGGCCCCGGCAAGTGCGGGTCCACCACGACCCCGCCCGCCCAGAACGACCGCTGCGGCGTCGGTCCGCGTCAGCCGCTGCTGGTCATCTCACCGTGGGCGAAGCAGAACTACGTCGACAACACGTTCACCGACCAGGCGTCCGTCGTCCGCTTCATCGAGGACAACTGGGGCCTGAACCGGATCGGCAACGAGTCCGCGGACTCCGCAGCCGGCACGCTGATGAACGCGTTCGACTTCAACCAGAAGTCCGGACACGCTCCGGCGATCATCCTCAACGACCAGACCGGCGAGATCACCAAGGTGATCGGACCCGATGGGCAGAGCTCCAGCGCGTCGCAGTCACCGCCTCCGGCGGGAAGCAGCGGCTCGATGGGCGGCTCGTCGTCGAACGGCTCGTCCTCGAGCGGCTCTTCGTCGAGCGGCCACGGTTCGCACAAGGTCACCGTGGTCAAGCTGCCCAAGGTGTCCTGCAACCACGCCACGGGCAAGCACTCGCTGGTGCTGACCTGCACCACGCGGGGCGGCTCGAAGGTCCAGACGCTGATCCGCGCCCGCCTCTACCAGGGCAAGAAGCTGGTCAGCAACCGGGCCGGGTTGGTCAAGCACAACCGGGTCAAGCTCACGCTGTCCCTTGGTCGCCAGTCACGCGGCGGCCGGTACACGATCCGCCTGTCGATCGATGCGGCAGGACGTGTCGGGTCCCAGACCCGCTACGTCCGCGTTCGCTAGCGGCGCATCGCAGCTGAGCAATTCAACGCGGGGCCCGGCACATGCGCCGGGCCCCGCGACGTTTAAGGGCCGGTGCTTCGCTCGGTTGGTGGTGCGGGGCACCGGCAAACGTCAACTGCGGCTGAGGAAGGGCGGCCTGGAGGGTTGCCGCGGCCCGCGAGACCGGGATCCGCCGAAGCCGCGCGCGATCTTTCCAACATGGCTGTAAAAATCGCGCACGTCAGCCCCACCGGCCCGGTTCACCACCCGGCCTTCTCAGCGGCCCCACCCGGTGGTAGCGTCGGCCGCATGGGAGAACGCACGCAGCACACACCGGGAACCTTCAGCTGGACGGACCTGAACACCACCGACCAGGAGGCGGCCAAGGCCTTCTACTCGGGCCTGTTCGGATGGGATTTCGAGGACATGCCCGCCGGCGAGGGCGTCGTGTACTCGATGGCGGCGATCGGCGGGAAGTGGGTCGGCGCGGTCTCACCGCAGCCTCAGCAGCAGCGCGACGCGGGCGTCCCGCCGGCCTGGAACTCGTACATCACCGTGGCCGACGCCGATGCCACCGCGGCCAAGGCGGCCGAGTTGGGCGCCGACGTCCACGCGCCTCCGTTCGATGTCATGGAGGCCGGTCGTATGGCCGTCATCCAGGATCCTCAGGGGGCCTGGTTTCTCATCTGGCAGCCCAACCAGCATCAAGGCGCGGGGCTCGTCAACGCCCCCGGCGCGCTGTGCTGGAACGAGCTCGGCTCACCGGACCTCGACGGCTCGGCGGCGTTCTACGGTGGCCTCTTCGGCTGGAGCACCAGCCCGATGGAGGGCGGCGAGATGCCCTATCTGGTGATCGAGAACGGCGGCCGCTCCAACGGCGGCATCCGCCCGCCGATGCCGCCCGGCACCCCGCCGTTCTGGCTCGTCTACTTCGCCACCGACGACCTCGACGCCAGCCTGGCCAAGGTCTCCGAGTTGGGCGGGAACGTGCTCATGGGCAACACCGACATCGGGATCGCCCACATCGGCGTGGTCCAGGATCCCCAGGGCGCCGTGTTCGCGCTCTACGCGGGGCGCCTCGACGACTGAGTGCGGCCTCGGGCCCAGGCCGTCCGGCATACTCGGCCGGATGCGTAGGCGCCGCATCATCACGCTCGCGCTGACGGCGCTGATGGCGCTGGCCGCCGCCGGCTGTGCGGGCCAGTCGTCGCACAGCTCCACCACCACGGCGGCGAGCTCGGCCGACCCGCTCCCTCAGGGCCATCCCCAGGTGATCCAGCCGGTCGCCGGCGCCGCGGCCAAGGTGGATCCGGCATCGGCGCCTGCTTCGGCGGGGGTGAGTGTCGACGTCGGCAGTACGCCGTCCGCCCTGCCCCGACCGATGTCGGTCGCCGACATCCGCAAGGAACTGGCCCAGAGCGGGATGACCGCCTCCACCACGCAGGCCACGCTCACCCCCGACGGGCTGGCCGTGGCCCCGATCGGCGCGCCCGCAGCGGTCCAGGCGGTGATTGCTGCCGGCAACCAGATCGCGCACCTGCCGTACCGCTACGGCGGCGGGCACATGACCTACGAGGACACCGCGTATGACTGCTCGGGCTCGATCAGCTACGTGTTCGCCGCCGCGCACCTGCTCGACCGCACCGTCGTCTCGGGCGACCTCGAGCGCTGGGGCCAACCCGGGCCAGGCAAGTGGATCACCGTGTTCGCCAACGCCGGGCATACCTTCATGTACGTCGCGGGGCTGCGCTTCGACACCGTGGCGCTGGCCGAAACCGGCTCGCGGTGGTCGGACCGACCGGCCGACGAGCCGGACCTCAAGACCTTCTCGGTCCGCCACCCGACTGGCTTCTGAGCGGCCGCTCCCGGGGGTCTACGCAGCGGATTTGGCCCGCCGAACCGTCCGGGGGCGTCTTTATCGTCGTCCGCGATCATGCAGGTTCGAGAGCTTCGGGAAGGGACCCGGGTCGCAGGGGTGCTCCTGCTGCGATCCCTCGATGTGCGCCGCCGGCGTGAGGGTGAGGAGTACCTCAAACTCACCCTCAGCAACCGCACGGGGGTGCTGCCGGCCGTGGTGCTCGACAACGTCGCGGCCGCGCGCGCGGTCTGCCGCAGCGGCGAGCCGGTGCACGTCGCCGGAGCGTTCTCGGTGCACCCGTCGCACGGCGGGCGGCTCGTCGTGGAGGCCATCCGCCGCGCCGATCCCGGTGAGTACGACTCCGAGGCGCTGCTCGACGGGCCCACGCGGCCGGTCGAGCAGATGGAGGCCGACCTGCGCGAGCTTGTCGCCACCGTCCAGGATCCGCACCTGCGCGGCCTGCTGGACGCGCTGCTCGGCCGAGGACGCGCCCAGCGTGGCCGCATGTTCCGCGACGCGCCGGCCGCCAAGCACTACCACCAGGCCTACCGCCACGGCCTGCTCGAGCACTCGCTCACCGTCGCCCAGGCGGTGAGCGCGATCTCGGCGACGTTCCCGGGGATCGACCGCGACGTCGCGGTCACCGGCGCGCTGCTGCACGACATCGGCAAGCTCGACGCCTACGAGATCCGCGACGACGCCATCGAGATGTCCGATCAGGGCCGCCTCTACGGCGAGATCCCGCTCGGCTACTACCGCGTGCGCAGCGCTGATCGAGAGCCATCGACGGCTTCCCCGCGCAGACCGCTCAGGCGCTGCTGCACATCATCCTGAGCCACCACGGCTCGCTGGAGCACGGCAGCCCGGTGGTCCCGTGCACGCGCGAGGCGACGCTCGTGCACATGGCCGACAACCTCGGCGGTCGGCTGGGCAGCTTCGATCGCATCGAGCGGGCGCTGCCCGCCGGCGCGGAGTGGTCGTCGTGCGACAAGGGGATCGGCGGCGGCGCCTATCTTCGCCGCCGCCGGCGGTCGCCGCGGCAGCAGCGGCGCGCCGCCTGATCGGGCGTCAGCGCAGCCCCTCTCGACAACCGTTCGGGCACACCTGTGCCGCGCTGTGCCAAAAGTGCGCAAATTCCGTGTGATGGCGCCGGGGCAGGTTCGCCGCCCCCGGCCCCCGGCTAGAGTTGCTGCGGGGATGGCCAAGGACACCGAGAAACTGATCCGTCAGCTCTCGTTGATCTCGTACCTGATGGCCGAGCGCCGCCCGGTGACGGCGCCGGAGATCAGGCGCGACGTCGAGGGCTACAGCGTGATGAACGAGGACGCGTTCGCGCGGCGCTTCTACGCCGATCGCTCCGAGCTGGAGGCGCTGGGGATCGTGCTCTCGGTGGAGAAGCCGGTCGACGGCCTGGTCGAGCAGGAGAACTACTCGCTGCCCCCCGAGAACTTCCACCTGCCCCCGATCGAGTTCACCGACCAGGAACTGGCGGCGCTGCGCACCGCGCTGCAGCTGCTCGACGGCGAGTTCGCCTACGCCGAGCCGCTGCGCCTGGCGCTCCAGCAGATCTCCTGGGGACGGCCCAGCCCGCTGTCGACGCCCGGCGCAGAGCACGGTCGCGCTCGGGATCACCGGCTCGGCGGGCGGCCACGACGTCTCCCAGCGGCTGGCCAAGATCGAGACCGCGATCTTCCGCCGCAAGACGATCGTCTTCGAGTACCACACGATGGAGCGCGACGACATCGGCACGCGTCGCGTCGACCCCTACCAGCTGCTCTACCAGGGCGGCCAGTTCTACGTCGTGGGCCGCTCGCACGAGCGCGACGCGATCCGGGTGTTCCGCCTGTCGCGCATCCAGGGCAAGGTCGGCTACGCCACCAAGGCCGAGCACGACTTCCAGCGCCCCGACAACTTCGACCCCCGCGGCTACGCCAACCGGATCGACTGGCAGTTCGGCGAGCCGGTGGGCAGTCGCCGAGGTCTGGATCGGCAGCCGGATCGCCTGGCAGATCGAGCGTCACTTCGGCCGCTACGGCGAGATCCGCCCCGCCGGCGACGACGACGTGCTCTTCGTCACCCCCTACGCCAACGCCCGCCAGCTCATCGCCTGGGTGCTGGGCCTGGGCGAGAACGCGCGCATCGTCGGTCCGCCCGAGCTGGTGGACGAGCTGCGCGAGCGTGTCGGGCTGCTCGTCGAGCGCCACTCCGGCGAGCCGCAGATCGCCGACGTCGTCGCCACGCCGGCCGGTGGCGAGGAGCCCGCCGGGACCGACGAGACCGGCCCCACACGCGCCGATGACAACGGCGCCCGCTCGAGCCGCGGTCGCGGCGACGGCGAGGACAGCAACGGCCACCGGACCGATGCCGCCATCCGCCCCGAGCGCTTCGCCCGGCTGGTGACGCTGGCCAGCATCCTCATCGAGGCCGGCCGCGCCGGCCGCCTGCTCGACGCCGAGGAGCTGTGCGCCGCGCTGAAGGTCTCAGACCAGGAGCTGCGCGAGGACATCGCAGTGCTCAACGTCGTCAACTTCGGCGCCGGGCACCTACGTGCTCTACGCCGAGATCCATCCCGACGGCTCGATCGAGGTCGACCCCGAGCCCTACGGCGACTCGTTCGCGCGGCCCGCGCGACTGCTCCCGGTGGAGGCCAAGGCGCTGATCGCGGCCATCGACCTCATCGGCGAGCACATCCCCGAGGGGTCGCTGACATCGGTGCGCCAGAAGGTCGTCGCCGCGCTGGGCGAGGACCCCGTGCACGAGGGCCTCCAGTTCGCCGCTCCGGGCGGCGACAACGTCGAGATCGCCGGCGTCGTCTCCAGCGCGATCGCGCAGCGGCGGATGCTGATCTTCGAGTACTACAAGGAGAACGAGGACGAGTTCACCAGCCGCCGGGTCGAGCCCTACGCGCTGATCAACGGCCGCGAGGGCTGGTACCTGGCCAGCTTCGATCCCACCCGCGACAGCGTTCGCCACTTCCGACTGGACCGCATCAAGTCCGCCACGGTGACCGACGAGGCGATTCGAGGCCCGCCCCGACGTCGACCCCGCCGCCGACGTCGACGGGTGGCCCAGGACCGGCGAGGTCCCCGCCTCCAGTCGCGCCCGCGTCTGGATCTCCCCCGAGCGCGCGCGCTGGGCCCGCGAGGAGCGCCACGTCGTCTCCGAGCTCCAGGACGGCGCGCTGATCGTGGAGCTGGGCTTCGCCGGCGTCGACTGGCTGGTTCGCGAGACGCTCAAGGAGGCCGGCGACGCTGTCGTGCTCGAGCCCGCCGACGCCCGCGAGGCGGTGCGCCACGCCGCCGAGGCCATCGGCGCCGGGGCCCAGCTCGTCTCCTAGCCCCGGCCGGGACCAGCCCCCGACACCCGCCCGGCATGCCTCATCCCGGTTCATCCGCCACAACTAAACTTATGAGTTTACTTGTCTAGCCGTCGCGGCCAGATCCAGATGTCCGAGGCTGAGCGTGCGCGCCTTCATCGACGAGCAGCGAACGCTCGTCTGCGCCACCAACGGCCTGCGCGGATGGCCGCACCTGATGCCGCTCTGGTTCGTCGTGCGTGGCCCCGACATCTGGGCCTGGACCTTCGCCAAGTCCCAGAAGGTCCGCAATCTGGAGCGCGACCCGCGGGCGACGCTGCAGATCGAGACCGGCGAGACCTATGACCAGCTGCGCGGCGTGATGCTCGAGGCCACCGTGGACCTGCACCGCGACACCGAAGCGGTGGCCGCCCTGGGCGCCGAGATCCTGGCCCGGTACAGCGGCGGACCGGCCAGTGCGAGGCATCGACGATGCCATCCTGGCCCAGGCGCGCAAGCGCGTCGGAATGCAGTTCGTGCTCGAGCGCGTGGCCAGCTGGGACCACCGCAAGCTCGGCGGCACCTACTAGCAGCCTCTCCGAGATCGCCGTAGCCCCGGCCAACCACTACATTTGCGCACGATGCCTGCATTGAAGGGCCTGATCCTGTCCGGCGGCAAGGGCACTCGCCTGCGGCCGATCACGCACACCAGCGCCAAGCAGCTGGTGCCCGGTCGCCAACCGGCCCGTGCTGTTCTACGCCATCCAGGCGATGGCCGACGCCGGGATCCAGGAGGTCGGGATCATCATCGCCCCCGAGACCGGCGACGAGATCCGCGAGGTGACCGGGGACGGCGGCCGCTTCGGGGTGCGGATCACCTACATCGTCCAGGACGAGCCGGCCGGGCTCGCCCACGCCGTGCTCACCGCCGAGCCCTTCCTGGGCGACGCGCCGTTCGTCATGTACCTGGGCGACAACCTGCTCCAGGGCGGTATCGGCGACCTGGTGCGCGCCTTCGACGACGCATGCGCCCGACGCGCTCATCCTCCTCACCGAGGTGCGCCGATCCGGAGAACTACGGCGTCGCCGAGCTCCAGGACGGCGTCGTCGTGCGGCTGGTCGAGAAGCCCAAGGAACCGCGGACCAACCTGGCCCTGGTCGGGGTCTACATGTTCACGCCGGCGGTCCACGCCGCCGCGCGGGCGATCTCGCCATCGGCCCGCGGCGAGCTGGAGATCACCGATGCGATCCAGCACCTGGTCGACAGCGGCATGCGCGTCGACCCCCACATCGTCGAGGGGTGGTGGAAGGACACCGGCCGCCTGGAGGACATGCTGGCCGCCAACCGGCTCGTCCTGGACACGATCACCACGCGCGTCGACGGCGAGCTGGTCGACTCCCAGGTCGAGGGCCGCGTGATCGTCGAGGCGGGCGCCCGGCTGGAGCGCTCCTCGGTCCGCGGCCCGGCGATCATCGGCGCCGGCGCGCAGCTCACCGACGCCTACGTCGGCCCCTACACCGCCATCGGCGAGGACTGCGTCATCGTCGACGCCGAGGTGGAGCACTCGATCCTGCTCACTGGCTCAGAGGTCCGCGAACTCGACGGGCGCATGGAGTCCTCGCTGCTGGGCCGCAACGTCAAGATCGGCCGCGGCGAGCGTCAGCCGCGCGCCTACCGCTTCATGGTGGGCGACAACTGCGAGATCGCGATCCTGTAGGCGCGACGCCCGCGACGGGGCCGTGACCGGAGCACGGGCCGCGCCTTACTCGAGCAGGTCGGCGAGCTGGGCCTTGAGGTCGGCGACCTCGGCCTCCAGCGCCGCCACCCGTGCCTCGAGCGCGCCATTGCTCTGAGCATCGGCGCGCCGGGCGGTGCCGTCGCCGGCTCGTCGTAGCTGCGCTCCGGTCGACCGGTCGCGCTGTGCGCACCGGCCGACCGGCTCGTCGAAGCCGCCCACCGCGATCGGCGCGGCGCGGGCGCGGCGCGTCAGGTCGTACTCGCTGGTGCCGTCGCCGCCCAGCAGCTGGCGGAAGCGGTCCTCCTTCTGGCCCGGGCGCCGGCCCATCCGCTGGGCGTAACCCTTGTCGCCGAGCTCGCCCAGCACGCGCTCGACGTCGTCCAGTGACGCCCAGATGGGCCATCCGGTCGCTGCGCATCTTGAGCTCGCCCGGCGTCTGGGGGCCGCGCAGCAGCAGTACGGCCAGCACCGCCAGCTGTTCGCGGTCAAGGCCCAGCCCCTCCTCGGCGAGGTGGCGGTACTTGGTGGCGCGCGAGCCGGCGCCGCTGGCCAGGCGGGCCAGCCCGTACTTCGACAGCCGCTGGGCGGCGTCGCGGACCTGGCTCTCGTCGTAGTCGGTGACGGGGTCGCGGTTGGTGGACTGGTTGCAGGCCAGCCGTAGCGCGTTGAGCGACAGCGGGTACTGGTCGGGCGTCGTCCAGCGCTTCTCGATCAGACAGCCGAGCACCCGCTGCTCGACGTCTGTCAGCTCAGCGAAGTGCACGGCGCGAGCATAGAGCAGCCCCCCGGGCCGCCGGCTCAGCGCCGCGCGACGGTCACGTCGCGCCCCTCCGGCAGCTCCCACTGCACCGGCGCGCCAGCGAATCGTGCTGCCGTCGGCCAGCCGCGCGGCGGTATGGCCGAGCCGCGGCGTCCCCCACAGCGTGGCCTGCAGCGGGCGCTGGATTCGCCCCGCCCGCCCCCGTCGCCCAATCCGGCGGCGACGTGCTCGGCCGGATAGGTGACGACGATCGAGCCGGCCCGTACCCACACCGGGATGCGATCGATCGGCGCGGCGACGACGACGTCCCCGCCGCCGCGGACCGTCTCGCCCGACCACGTCTCCACCCACTCGCCGCGGGGCAGCGGGACCTCGCGCTCGCGCATCCCCTGCTCGAGCACGGGCGCGACCCACAGGGCGGGACCGAAGCCGTAGGCGTCGGCGATGCTCCACCCGCGCGGATCGGCGGGGTCGGTGAGGCAGAGCGGGCGCATGATCGGCACGCCGGTGCGCGCCGCGGTGAGCGCGGCGGCGCGGATGTAGGGCACGAGCTGCTCGTGCAGCAGCACGTAGGCGCGGTAGAGGTCGAGGACCCGGTCGCCGTAGTTCCACGGCTCCTGCGGCATCCGCGCGTGGGCGTGCATGAGCGGCGTAAAGCAGCCGAACTGCAGCCAGCGCACGAGCAGCTCGGGCGGGCAGCGCTCGACCAGCTTGTGCCCCAGGTAGCCCCCGATGTCGTGGGAGAAGTTGGAGATCGCGCTGGCTGGCGCCGGTGAGCGCGGCGACGACGAGCACGCGCAACGACCAGAAATCGGACACCTGGTCCCCGCCCCAGGTGAGCCCGAGAGCGTGCTGGCCCGTCCACCCGCTGCGCCCGAACAGCACCCCCTCGCCGGGATGGACCTCGTCCAGCGCCCGCTGCAGGCACTCGCGGTGCAGCCCGCCCAGCGCCCAGGCCGCCTCGGCGCCGGTCGGCCGTCGGCCAGCCTCACCCGGTCGGGGATGTAGTAGCCCGTCGCCGTCGTCGGCCTTGATGCCGGCCACGCCCAGTTCCAGCACCCGCTTGGCCGACTCGCGCCACCAGGCCTCTGCCGCGGGGCTGGTGAAGTCCACCACCGAGCCGGTGCCCATCCACCACTTGGTCACGAACGGCTCACCGTCGGGCTCGCGTACGAAGTGGCCGGCGGCGGCGGCCGGCGCGTAGGTGGGGGCAGGCTGGGCGTGCAGGCGCTCGGACGCCGGCTGGGGCGGGATCTGGCCGTCGCTGCGAATCGAGGTTGACCCACGGGGTGACCCAGACGACCGTGCGGACGCCGTCGGCCCGCATCCGCGTGATCATCCCGTGAGCGTCAGGGAACTGGTGGGGGTTGAACTGCCAGGTGTTGTACTGCGTGGCCCAGGGCGAGTCGATGACGATCGCGTCCAGCGGGATCGCGTTGCGGCGAAAGCCCTCGTAGTCGTCGAGCACGTCGTCCTGGTGCTCGTGGACGTCGCGGCTCTTCCAGAAGCCGTAGCCCCACTCGGGCAGCTGCATCGGGAAGCCGGTGAGGCGGCAGAGCGCGCGCAGGTTGGCCGCCGGCGTGCCGGCGCAGAGCACGTCGAGCACCAGCGGCCCGGCGTGGGCCCGGGTCGAGACCGAGACGCGCTCGCCGGCGAGGTCGAAGCGCGTCCCGTTGGCGTCGGTGCGGCACCAGGATCCCGTACCCCCGGCTGGACAGCAGCCACGGCACGGGCGCGCAGTCGCCCTGGGGCACGCCGCCCTCGGCGAGCATCTCGGCGGGGCAGTCGGGCCCGGTGTAGCGCCGGTCGGCACCGAGCTGGATGTCGCGCCCTGCCTGGTCAAAGCGGGCGTGGTGGCGCAGGCCGAGGCCCACCAGGTGCTCCTCGGCGCGACGATCCCAGTCAAAGCCCAGGCGCAGCGGTTCTGCGTCGGCGTCCAGGGTCAGGCGTACGCGGTCGGCGGCCACCACCTCGATCCGCGCGCGGACAGCTCGGCCGCCGTCGAGCCGGAAGCTCAGGCACACCCCGCGCTCGATCTCGCGGATCAGGATCGCGTGGCGCGCCCGTTGTGCTGGGGTGCGCTCCTCGTGGGCGATCACGCCCTCGGTGAACTGAACGAACTGGTCGCGGACCTCCCCGTCGGCCAGCCAGGCCCCGCCGGCGCGGATGAGGCGACGCCCGTCGCGGCGGATCGTGAACGCGAAGGGCCGCACCGACACCTCGATGCGCAGACGGCCCACCTCCAGCAGTGCTGAGTCGCTGTGGGCAGCAATGGAGAGCTTCGGCGGCGCCATGTGACCCATGGTTCTCGCCCCGACGGGCCAGGCATGCCCGCTTCACAGGATCGTCACCGGATGTGTGCGCCTTCTTCACGGACGCACCGGCCTGCGCGCCAATGCTGTGGGCCATGAACGAGAACAGTCGCGCCGACATGCATGTCCACTCGACGGCGTCGGAGCTGTCGAAGCTCGGGATCCAGCGGTCTCTGAGCCTGCCGGAATGCGCCACGCCCCCCGAAGAGGTCTATGAGCTGGCCAAGCGCCGCGGCATGGACTTCGTGACGATCACCGATCACGACACCATCGAGGGTGCGCTGGCCATCGCGCATCTCCCGGACACGTTCATCTCCGAGGAGCTGACGGTCTGGTTCGCCGGCGAGCCCCAGGCGGTCCACGTCCTCTGCTACGGGATCACCCCCGAGGATCACGAGTGGCTGCAGGCCCACAACGACAGCGTTGAGAACTGCGCGGCCTATCTGCAGGAGCACGGCGTCACCACGGCCCTGGCCCACCCGTTCTACGCGGTCGAGGCCCCGCTGACCGCGCGCCACCGCCGCCGCCTGGCCCAGCTCTTCCCCATCTGGGAGACGCGCAACGGGTCGCGGGCCAAGGAACTCAACCTGCCGGCGTTCGTCTACATCGAGACCCATGGCGGCACCGCCATCGGCGGATCGGACGACCACGCCGGAATCGACATCGGCCGCACGTACACCGAGACGCCGCGGGCCGCCACCCCGCAGGAGTTCCTCGCCCACGTGCGCGCCGGCCGCGCCGAGGCCCACGGCGCGCAGGGCTCGGCGGCGAAGTGGACCCACGCGGCCATGTCGCTGGCCATCCGCAGCCTGGCCCCGTCGCAGGACACCGGCCGGCCGAAGCCCGAGGCGGTGCTGCAGATCGTCGAGCGGGTCATGCGCGAGGGCGACGTCCGCCGCGGCACGGCCGGCGCCGACCTAGGCCCCGAGGACGCCCGGGCGCTGCTGCGCGCATGGCTGATCTCGATGGATGAGGACCCCGCCCACCCCATCGACGAAGCGACACTGCTCGAGCTCCTGCAGGAGGGCGAGCTCAGCCACCCCGACCTGTGCCGCCGTGCCCGGCGTATCCACGAGCGCAAGCTCGCCAAGGCCGTCCAGGACATCGTCGCCAACCCGGAGGCGGCGGCGCGCGACCTCGGCGCGCACGCCACGGCGCTGTTCGACGCCTGCATCCCCGGCATCCCCTACGCCGCCGCGGCTGCGTTCCTGGGCCGCGAGAAGTTCAAGCTCACCCGCTCAGACGGCGACCGGCCGCGGGTGGCGCTCGTCGCCGACGGCCTGAACGGCATGCACGGGGTCACCCACACCATCCAGCAGATCCGCGAGCGCGGCGTCCCGGGCTACGAGGTCGAGGTCATCGGCACCGACTGCGACGTCGACCGCCGCCTGAGCGCGGTGGCCGAGATCGACATCCCCTTCTACCGGGGCCTGACGGTCGGCGTCCCCAGCCTCCCGGCGATCGTCGAGACGCTGGCCGAGGGCCGCTACGACCTCGTCCACCTCACCTCCCCCGGTCCCTCGGGTATCGGAGCGTGGCTGCTGGCGCGGGTCCTGGACCTGCCGGTGATCGGCAGCTACCACACCGAACTGGCCGCCTACGCTGGCCTGCGCTCCGGCGCGGCTCACCTGGAGGCCATCGCGGGAGCGGCGCTGGGCGTCTTCTACGGCGCCTGCGACGTGGTCCTGTCCCCGAGCCCGGCCAGCGATGGGCGCCTGGCCGAGCTCGGAATCGCTTCCACCAAGGTCGCGCGCTGGGACCGCGGCGTCGACCTGGACCGCTTCGACCCGCGCCTGCGCGACGCGGAGATGTTCGGCGGCAAGGTCAACGTCATGTACTGCGGGCGCCTCACCAGGGAGAAGGGGGTCGACCTGCTCGCCGACGCCTTCCTGCGCGCCCGCGAGCAGGATCCGCGCCTGCACCTGGTGCTCGCCGGCGGCGGCCCCGAGGAGGGCGTGCTCCGCGAGCGCCTCGGCGACCACGCCACCTTCCTGGGCTGGCTGTCGGGCACCGACCTGCCCAGCGCCTACGCGTCGGCCGATGCGTTCCTCTTCGCCAGCCGGACCGACACCTTCGGCCAGGTCATCCTCGAGGCCCAGGCGTCAGGGCTGCCGGTGATCGCGGTCGCCGAGGGCGGGCCGATATCACTCATCGCCCACGGCGAGACCGGGCTGCTGGCCGAGCCCTCGGCCGAGTCACTGGCCGGCGCGCTCCTCTCCGTGGTGCGCGACCCGGCGCTGCGCGATCGGCTGCGCAAGACCGCCCTGGCCACCGTCCAGGAGCGCACCTGGGACGCGTCGCTGCGCCAACTGGCCTCCGGGTATCGGTCCGCCCTGCTGCACACCACCGCCACGGGCCGCGCGCAGGCGGCATAGCCCGCGCCCGCTCCTCGTCCGCCTTAGAAAGCGGTGGCGAGGGCGAGCGGGATGACCCGCTCGGCCCCGGCCTTGCGCAGCTGGCCGCCGACCATGGCCAGTGTCCAGCCTGAGCCGCGGCGGTCATCGAGCAACACTCCGGCGCCGGGCGGGGGCGGGCTGGCCACGCGAAACGCGCCACGCACGTTGGCGGCCTGCTGCACGGCGTTGGCCATCTCGGCCTGGGGCGGGCGCTGCTCCGCGCGGACCACGAGCTCCAGCGCCGGGACCCCGAGCGCGTCGGCCACCTGGGCCGCCAGCCCTGCGACCGTCTCGCCCAGCCGGACGGAGGGGACCCACGTCAGCCAGGCGACCTCGATACCGCTCGCACGGGCGCCGGCACCGACCGCCTCGGCCAGCGCGGACACCAACTCGGCCTCGAAGCCCTCGCCGCGCAGGCCACGCTGGATCGCCGGCCACCAGCCGCCGTCGCCGAAGCGGGCCACCGCCCACCCGGGCTCCACCCGCACGTCTTCGGGGATCTTGCGCATCGACCCCGACGCGTCGGGCGCCATCTTCTTGACCTCGAGCTCGATCGGCGCCGCTCGCAGGTGGCGCCCGGCCAGCTCGACCAGCCCGGGGTCCGGCGGGGCGGCAAAGCGCGGGGCGGTGCACACCGCGCACCGGCCGCAGTCCTCCGGATGCGGATCGTCGAGCTCCTCCTGGAGCACGCGCATGAGGCAGCGCCCGTCGGAGCCAAAGCGCGCCATCGCGTCCTGCTCTTCGCGCCGCAGCGCGGTGACGCGCGCGTACCGTTCGCCGTCATAGCTCCACTGCGAGTCCTCGGCCAGCATCCAGCGTGATCCCTCGCGGCGTAGCGCCCCCTCCACGTCGAGGATCTTGAGCATTGCCTCCAGCCGGCCCTTGCCGATGTTGACCACGCCCAGCAGCTCCTGCGTGCTGCGGCCCTGGTCTCCGGCCGTGCGCAGGTCCTCGAGCACCGCGGTGACCCGCTCGCGCGACGGGAACGACTGCTCGATGAAGAAGTCCTGGATCCGGCGGTCCTCCACACCGCGCAGGAGGACCACGTCGGCGTGATCCACGCCGCGCCCCGCGCGGCCGACCTGCTGGTAGTAGGCCACCACCGAGCCCGGCGCCTGGTAGTGGACGACGAAGGAGAGATCGGCCTTGTCGTAGCCCATGCCCAGGGCGCTGGTGGCGCAGATCGCCTTGACCTCGTTGCCCAGCAGCCGATCCTCCGCCACGATGCGGTCCGCGGTGTCCTGGTCACCGCTGTAGGCCAGCGCGCTGATCCCCTGGGCGTTGAGGAACGTGGCCACCTGGTCTGCGTCGCGCTTGGTCAGCGTGTACACGATCCCCGAGCCCTCGATCGAGCCCGTCGGGCCGAGATTCTCGGCCAGCCACGCCAGCCGCTGGGCCGGTCGCGGCAGGTCGACCACCTCCAGCCGCAGGCTGGTCCGCGCCAGCGGGCCTCGGTAGGCGCGCAGCGGCGGGCGAGTGGGATTGGCTGGGTCCGTTGCGGATGCGAGCTGCTCGGTGACGTCCTCGACCACGCGATCATTGGCCGTGGCGGTCGTCCCCAGCACGGCGACACCCTCGGGCAGCAGCGCCAGCATGTCGCGCACCCGGCGGTAATCGGGGCGGAAGTCGTGGCCCCAGTCAGAGATGCAGTGCGCCTCGTCGATGACCAGCAGGCCCACGGAGGCGGCGAACAGCGGCAGCATCTCCTCGCGAAAGCGCGGGTTGTTGAGGCGCTCGGGGCTGATCAGGAGCAGGTCGACGCCGTCACGCGCCAGCAGGTCGCGGATGTTGTCCCACTCGTCGCGGTTGGTGCTGTTGACCGTGTGGGCGCGCAGCCCGAGCCGCTGCGCCGCCGCAATCTGGTTGCGCATGAGCGCCAGTAGCGGGCTGACGATCAGCGTCGGGCCGGCGTTGGCCTCGCGCAGGAGCGACGTGGCCACGAAGTACACCGCCGACTTACCCCATCCCGTGCGCTGGACGCACAGCACCCGCGCCCGGTCGGCCACGACGTCGCGGATCGCCTCCAGCTGTCCGGGGCGAAACTCCGCCTCCGAGTCGGCGGTCAGCGCCCGCAGGCGCTCGAGCGCCGCGGCATCCAGGGTGTCGATCGCGACGGGGGCCACCAACCGATAGTGGCAGCCCGGCCAGCCGGACCCCCGACCAGCCGCCTCGGCCGCGGATCAGCCGCCTCCGCCGCGGCCGCCCTGCTGCACGTTGTGGGTCCTCTGGACCGGCCCGACGGGCGGCGCTGGCACGCCCGACACCGTCAGCACGCCTCCGTCGGCCCGGCGCAGACGCCATTGATCCGGGGACTGCGCGCGTGCCGGGCGCCGCGGGACCTTGAGCACGTACACGTTGTTGACGACGTTGGAGGTGAGGGTGAGAGCCGGAGCGCCCGCGATGGCCGGGTAGTGCGCCGTCACAGCGACGAAGCCGTCAGGCACGACGCCCGACTGGATCGTCCCTCCGGCGGTGTCACCGGACCCGTTGCCGCCCGAGAGCGGGTTGGCCTCGGTGGGGGCAGCCCCGCACCCAAAGCCCACGGCGCCGGGATGGGGACGGGTGCGGAGCCCGATCTCGATAAAGCAGAGGCCCTGGCGATGCTCGCTCTCCTGACGCTCGGCATCCAGTTGCTGCTGCTGAGCCTCGAGTGCCCGGGCGCGCGCGGCCGCCGACGCGTGGCGCAGATCGCGCTTCAGCGTCGCCCGGAACTCCCCGTAGCACCGGGCCGGGATCGGCCCGAAGGGTGTCGTGCGCGCCTCGGGGACGATCCAGTAGCTGCGGCCATACTCGGTGCGTGCCCGGCGGATGTAGTTGACGTAGACGCCTGCTCCGGCATCCCAGCCGATGCTGTGGAGCACCTTGTTGGTCGGATCGGGCGCCAACGCCGGCCGCCTGAGCACGCCGAGGACCGACAGCATCGATTCCGGCGGCGCGCCATGATCGATCGTCTGCCCGCGGTTGGCGGTCTGGGCACAAGCGTGGTCGTGGGCGATCGTCTGCCGCTGCGCCCGTGCGATGCCCCCGCCGGCCACCGGGGGCGCGGGGCCGGGGATGTGCGAGCTGCCGTGACCCGCTGGCGTGTCCGGCGACGGTGAAGCCGTCCGATGGTGCACAGCGACGAGCCCGACGGCCACGACCGCCAGGGCCACCAGAACCGCGAGCGCGAGCCCGGCACGCCGCGCACCGGCTAACGCCCAGCTCCTCGCCTGCCGCCGCTCGTGGCCCCGCGGCGCCGGACCGGCGGCGGTGGCCGACTGGCTCATGTGGGCGGCCAGCGCATCGCGCAGCTCGCCCAGGATCGGCAGATCGTCGAATGCGTCCCGCTCACGCCTGTTCATCGCGACTCCTTCCCGGATCGCCGGCCACTGCGCGTCGCAGCGCGCGCAGCCCGCGGCTCACCCGGGCCCGCGCCGCCTGTTGGCTGACGCCGAGCTCGCGAGACACCGCCTCGTAGGAACGTTCGTCGAGCACCCGGGCGCGGACCGCCGCGCGCTGGTCCTCCGACAGGCCGGCCAGCGCCGCGGTGAGGGCGCCGCCCTCGTCGGCCTGAGCCAGCCGTTCGATGGCTGACAGCTCCTCGGTCGTCGGCGCCCGGAGCTCCGCCACGAAGCGCTCCGTGGCGCGCCGCTCGATCGCGCCGCGCCGGTAATACGCGGCCAGCCGGTTGGTGGCGATTCGATACAGCCACGCCGCCGCCTCGCCTTCGGACTCCGCGCGGCACTGGTCGTGATGCTCGAACGCGGCCAACATCGTCTCGGAGAGGAGGTCCAGGGCCAGGTGCGCATCGCCGGTGCGCCGAGTGAAGAAGCCCACCAGCTCACGGGCGTGACGGTCATACAGCGCCAGGACGCCATCGGCGTCCATCACCCTGCTCTTCTTGGACCGTGTCACCACTGACATGTCCCTACAGATGAACAACGCCGCGCGTTTGTGACGCCGTCCGCCTCAATGATCGCGCGCGTGTCGATACCCTCTCGCGCGATGAGCACTGTGGGCGAACGCAACCTCGGCCTGCTGGCACAGCGGTCCTTCGAGCGCCGCGGCGACTACCCGTCGCTGCTGTTCGAGGGGCGCTGGCACCGCTCCGGGGAGCTGTGGTCACGGTCCCAGCGGCTCGCCGCCGGGCTCGCCGAGCTTGGAGTGGCCCCCGGCGAGCGCGTCGTGGTGTGCATGGCCAACTGTCCGGAGGTGCCGATCGCCTACCAGGCGCTGTGGCTCGCCGGCGCGGTGGTCACCCCCGCGACGTTCCTGCTGCCGGCCCCGGACCTGCGCCACGTGATCGCCAACGCCGAGGCGAGCGCGGTGATCACGACGCCGGAGTTCGTCGACAAGGTCGCCGAGGCCACCGACGGGCTTGACCATGTGCGCTTCGTCATCTGCACCGAGGCGGCCGGTGACAGCGGCGCGGACGGCGTGGTGGAGCTGGCCGAGCTCGAGCGCGCCGACCCCCGCCCGATCGTGCCCCGCGCCGACGACGACCTCGCCGCCCTGCTCTACACCGGTGGCACCACCGGGCGCGCCAAGGGCGTCATGCTCTCGCACGCCAACCTGTACTTCTCCGGCGGCCAGGCCCACGACGCGGCCCACGTGCCCGGCGTCAACCGCCACCTCACCACCCTGCCGCTGTCGCACGCGTACGGCCTGCTGGTGACGATCGCCGGGATGCACACCGCCGAGCAGGGCGTCAACGTGCTCCTGCGCTGGTTCGATCCGTCGGTGTACCTGTCGATGATCGGCGAGCACGCGTTGCAGGTCAGCGCGGTCGTGCCCACCATGCTGCAGATCCTGCTCGGCATGCCGTTGGAGGACTACGAACTGTCGACGCTGGAGTGGATGAGCTCCGGCGGCGCGCCGCTCGCTCCGGAGGTCGAGGAGGCGTTCTGCCGCCGCGTGCCCTCCGTGTCGATCCGCCAGGGCTACGGTCTGACCGAGAGCGCGGCGCTCATCTCCACCAACCCCACCGGCGCGGTGAAGCGGGGCTCGGTGGGGCGCCCGGTGCCCGGCACCGAGGTCGAGATCCGCGACGGGGACGGGCGCCCGCTGCCGTCGGGCGAGCCCGGCGAGGTGTGTGCGCGCTCGCCCGGGGTCATGCAGGGCTACTGGCGTGCGCCCGAGGCGACGAGCGAGGCGCTGGAGGACGGCTGGCTGCGCACCGGCGACATCGGCTACCTCGATGACGAGGGCTACCTCTTCATCGTGGACCGCAAGAAGGACCTCATCATCCGCGGTGGCTTCAACGTCTATCCGCGCGACGTCGAGGACGCCCTCGTCGAGCACCCCGCGGTGCAGATGGCAGCCGTCGTCGGGCGGCCCAGCGAGCGCCACGGCGAGGAGGTGGTGGCCTTCGTCAGCCTCGTTGCCGACGCCGAGCTCAGCGGCGACGAGCTGATCGGCTGGGCGCGCGAACACATCGGCGGCTACAAGTACCCGCGCGAGGTGCACCTCGTCGACGCGATCCCGCTCACGCCGGTGGGCAAGATCGACCGCAAAGCGGTGCGAGCCCAGCTGGCCAGCGCGCCGTCAGTCCACGAGCAGATCGGCTGAGCCGAGCGAGAGCCGGTCCCCCGGCTCCAGCCGGTAGCGCACGACGGGCGTGCCGTTGACCCGCGTCCCGTTGGTGGAGTCCAGGTCGCGCAGCACCCAATGGCCGTCACGAAAGCTCAGCCGGGCGTGCTGACGCGACACCGACGGATGGCCCACCACCACGTCGCAGGCGTCGTGGCGCCCGACCACGAGCTCGTCGCGCCCCCCGGTCCAGTCCAGGGCCAGCAGCGTCGCCGGCTCGCGCGGCCGAGGGCGGCCGAGCACCGCGGCACGCCGCAGCGCCGTGACCACACGCTCCCAGGTGGCTGAGGCGGCCCGGCGCGGCCGGCGCAGGGTCAGGTCGCCCACGAGCCCGGCCGGGTCCACGAGCTCAGAGCCGAAGAGGACGTCCAGGCGCTGCACGAGCGTCTGCTGGCTGAGCAGCCCGTCGCCGTAGGCGGCGTTGAGCGTGCGTTCCATCTGGCGTCGCGCGTCTCCCGGGCGCAGCATGTGCGCAGTCTCCCGCGCCCGGTCGCCTGTGTCCACTGAAACGAGGATCGCCGGGCACGCTGCCGAAAGTGGTCAGCTATGGGGACCAGCCGGCTGGAGGCCTTCTCCGACGGGGTGATCGCGGTGGCGATCACATTGCTCGTGCTCGACATCGTCCCGCCCACCCTCGAGGCGTCGGCCCACCGCGGCCTCCTCTACGAGCTCGGGCAGAACTGGCCCCACTACATCGCCTACGTCATCTCGTTCATGACGATCGGGATCATCTGGATCAACCACCACGCGATGATCAGCCGCCTGCGCGAGGCCGACCACTCGATCCTCATCCTCAACCTGGTTCTGCTGATGACGATCGCCATCCTGCCCTTCGCCACCGAGCTCATGGCCGACTACCTGCGCGCCGACCATGGCCAGAAGCTGGCCGCCGGCGTCTACTCCGGCGCGTTCCTGGTGATGGCCATCGCCTTCTCCGTCCTCAACCGCCACATCCTGCTCGCGCGTGCCCACATGCTGTCGGCCGACATGCCTCTGGACGAACGCCGCCGGATCCTGGGACGGGCCGCGTCGGGGGTGGCGCCGTATCTGGTCGCCACCATCGTCGCCGTGCTCTCGGCTTACCTGTCGCTGGCCATCTGCGCCGGCCTCGCCCTCTACTACGCGCTGCCCATCGCGAGCGGCGGCGCCACCCGCCCCCAGTAGCATCAGGCCTTCGTGGCCGTCTCGGCATCGACCTCCGCCTTCAACGAACTCCGCGCCGTGCTGGGCGCAGACAGCGTGCTGCCCGGCGACACCCGCGAGTACCTGAGCGACTACTCGGAGACCCACAACCTGCGGGGGCGCGCCGACGCTGTCGCCGTGCCGGGGGACGCCGACGCCGTGGCCGCCACCGTGCGCTGGTGCGATGCGCACGACGTGCCGATGATCCCGCGCGGCGGCGGGACCGGCCTAGCCGGCGGGGCGGTGCCGCTTGACGGCGGCGTCGTCATCAGCCTCGAGCGCCTCAGCGGGCCGACGCAGCTGGACGCCGAGTTGTGGCGCGTCCACGTCCCCGCGGGCGTCCGCACCGGCGATCTACAGCGCCGCGCTCGCGAGTCCGGGCTGTTCTACGCGCCGGATCCCGGGGCCCTCGAGCAGTCGCAGATCGGCGGCAACATCGCCACCAACGCCGGGGGTCCGCACGCCTTCAAGTACGGGGTCACAGGAACGTGGGTGCGTGGCCTCGAGGTCGTGCTCGCCTCCGGGGAGCAGATGAGCATCGGCGGGCCGATCCGCAAGGACGTGGCCGGCTATGACCTGCGCTCGCTGATCGTCGGCTCGGAGGGCACGCTGGCCATCGTCACCGCCGCGTGGTTGCGGCTGGTCCCGGCGCCCGACGTGGTGCTGCCGGTGGTCGCGTTCTATCCCGACGTGCACACGGGCTGCGCAGCCCTGGCCACCGTGATGGGGTCCGGCCTGCAACCGGCGGCGCTCGAATATCTCGACGAGCCGGCGGTGGCAGCGTCGTTAGGCGCCTTTCCCGCCCAGGCGCCGGCCGAGCCAGCGTTCATGCTCATGGCCGAGGCTGACGGATCGGCCGAGGAAGCAGCGCGGCTACAGCACGAGCTCCTGGAGGCGATGGGCCCGGGCTCGCTCACCACCTACGCGCCGGAGGAGCGGGGCGCGATCCGTGAGCTGTGGCGCTGGCGCGGCGGGGTGGGCCCTGCGGTCACCACCGCCCGCGGCGGCAAGATCTCAGAGGACATCGTCGTGCCCCTCGAGCATCTCGCCGAGGGCATCCTGACCACGCGCGAGATCGGGGAACGCCTGGGGCTCCCCGCGTGCAGTTGGGGTCACGCCGGCGACGGCAACCTGCACTCCACGTTCATGGTGGACCTGGAGGACGCGGACGAGACCGAGCGCGCCGAGACCGGCGTACGCGAGCTCTACGCCCTGGCCGCCTCGCTGGGCGGTTCGGTGTCCGGGGAGCATGGGCTGGGCGTGACCAAGCGCGGCGCGCTGGCGCTGCAATGGCCCGAGCCGGCGCTGGACCTGCACGAGCAGATCAAGCGGCTGTTTGACCCCAAGGGCCTGCTCAACCCGGGGAAGAAGCTGGCGCGGGCGAGCGGGGCTGGGTGAGCGGCGCGTAGGCGTCGGGCCTGCGCGTCGTGAGGAACGGGAACAGCTCCAGCCAGTCGCGGCGCTGGTCGAGGTCCAGGTCGGCGACCAGGACCGCCGGCCGGTCGCGCGGCGCCTGCACCAGCACGCGGCCGTAGGGATCGGAGATGAAGCTCGAGCCGTAGAAGGTGAGCGGGTCCTCGACCCCGGTCCGGTTGATCGCGACCATGAAGGTGCCGTTGGCGATCCCGTTGCCGACGATCACCTGCTGCCACAGCGGCTGGGTGTCGAAGTCCGGATGGTCGGGCTCTGAGCCGATCGCGGTCGGGTAGATGAGGACCTCGGCGCCCTCAAGCGAATACGCGCGCGCCAGTTCGGGAAACCACTGGTCCCAGCACGTCGGCGCCCCGAGGCGGGCCTCGCCGTCGCCCATGGGCAGGGCGATCAGCGGGAAGGCCTCGCTCCCGGCCGGGCCGGGGCGGAAGTAGTGGTCCTCGTAGTAGCCCGCGGTGACCGGAATGTGCAGCTTGCGGGTGCGCTGGATCAGCGTCCCATCCGGAGCGACGACGATCGCGGTGTTGAAGCCCAGACCGTCCGGCGCGTCCGAGCGCTCGTAGAGCGAGGCGTGCACGTGGACGCCCGACTCGGCGGCGGCGCGGCGCGCGAAGGAGATCGTCGGGCCGGAGTCCAGGTCCTCGGGCTCGGCGCCCGCCGCCTGGGGCCCGCCGGCTGTCACGGCGAAGTACGGCGAGAGGGTGAGCTCCTGCAGGCACACGATCGTCGCCCCCGCCTGTGCGGCCATGGCGATGCCGGTGCTGAGCGCCGCCTCGTGCTCGGCGGCGTCGGCGTGCCAGCGCTCCTGGACGAGCCCGAGGCGCAGCGGCGCGCGCTCGGGCGGGCGCGTCCGCGCCGGCGAGGGCGGCGGCGGGAAGGCGGTGATCAGCTCAGGCGGCGTCAGAGATCAGGCCTCACGATCGGGCAGCGGTCAACGGTACCTGCTGGGTGATGCAGTGCGGGCCCCCGCCGCCGTAGGCGAGCACGAGCCCGGGGACGGGGACGATCTCGCGCCCGGGATAACAGCCGGCGATGATCTCCAGCGCCGCCGCGTCGGTCTCGGCGCCGGCCACGGGCACGATCACCCCGCCGTTGCAGATGTAGAAGTTGAGATAGCTGCCCGCCACCGTCTCGCCGGCCACCGTGGCGTAGGGCAGGTACGGCATCTGCCTCACCTGTACCCCAGAGGACACCAGTACTGAGAGGTTTTTTTGACAATGGGGGAAGTTCGGGTTGTCCTCGGCCACGGTCTGCAGCAGCACCTCGCCGGGCCTGGTGAAGGCGGCGATGAGGTCGACGTGGCCGTCGGTGTCGCGGTCCTCGAGCAGCCCCAAGCCCAGCCACAGGATCGTCTGTGCCCCCAGCCGATCGCGCAACGTCGCCTCGATCTCCTCGCGTGACATGCCCGGGTTGCGGTTGGGGTTCAGCAGGCATTGCTCGGTCGTGAGCAGCGTTCCGGCGCCGTCGGTGTGGATCGAGCCGCCCTCCAGGATCATCCCGCCGTCGATCACCGGGTCGCCGAGATGCTCGGCGATCAGCCGACCCACCGCGGCGTCGCGCTCCCAGGGCGGGAACTTCTCGCCCCACGCGTTGAAGCCGAAGTGGACCGCCGTCCGCGAGCTCCCGTCGTCGTCGACGACGTAGATCGGCCCGCAGTCGCGCAGCCACGAGTCGTCCAGCGCCAGTTCGACGATCTCCACGTTCCCCGTGCACGCCGCCCGAGCGTCGGCGGCGTCGGCCCCGGCGTTGGCGATCATCGTCACCGGCTCGAACGCGGCGATGGCGTTGGCCACCGTCGCATAGTCCGCGCGAGCCTGGTCCATCGTCTCGCCCCACAGGTCAGCGCGGCACGGCCACCCCATCAGGGTCCGCTCATGAGGCTCCCATTCGGCCGGCATACGCACGGCCCAACAATCTACGTTGCCGGGGGTTGCCGCGTGGTTCGGGGTGGCCGGCGGGCCCCGGCGACCGTCAACGGCGGCTATCGAGGGGTGAGTTGCGGCGTCGCCGGTTGCCCGCGACACGGGACTGTGGGAGATAAGGGCTATGGGATGGCCCTTATCTCCCACGACCCCCTCGCGACGCGACACAAGTAAACTCATAAGTTTACTTGCCCTCCCCGGTCCGGGCCGGCGGGTGGGGCGGCGGGCGGGTCCCTAGGCGAGGTGCAGCCGGTGCGCCACCGCAGCGGCCTGGGTCCGGCCCTGCACGCCGAGCTTGGCCAGGATCCGGGAGACGTGGACGCTTGCGGTCTTCTCAGCCATGTACAGCGCGGCCCCGATCTGGCGGTTGGTCGCCCCTTCGGCCAGCAGGGCCAGGACCTGGCGCTCGCGCGGGGTCAACCCGAACGGGTCCTCGGTGGCGTCGGCCGCCGCCGTTCCAGCCGCGGCCCCGTCGCCGTTCGTCGTCACCGCCCCGGACTCGGCCGGCGACCCCGCGCCGCCAAGGTCCAGGCGAGCCCGCTCGGCCAGCGTCCGCACCTCGCGGAGCAGCCACTCAGAGCCGAGGGCCTCGGCGGCCGCCAGGGAGGCGGAGGCAGCCTCACCCGCGCCCGCACGATCATCGGCCGCCGCCCGCGCCTCGGCCTCGCGCCACCGTGCGACGGCGGCGGGGTACGGGCGCTTGAGCTCATCCCACGCCGCCGCCGCGCGCTCCCATTCCCGCGCACCGCCGCGGCCGCGGGCCCGCGCCAACTCGGCCTTGCCCTGGGTCAGGCGGGCGCGTTCCACCGGCCCGCCGTCCTGGGCGGTGGCGGCGAGGCGATCAGCGTGCAGACGCGCCCGGGCCAGGGCGTCGCGGCGGTCGCCGGCCTCGCGCAGGTCGCGGGCCCGCTGAGCCCGGTCGGCCTCGACCCACAGGCCGATGCAGCTCAGCCAGGCAATTCCGGTGACGTCGTCGGTGCACACCTCGAGGCGGTCCAGCGCCTCCTGCACGGCGGTCTGGGCCCCGGCCAGGTCTCGCTGGCGCACGAGCAGGTCGGCGCGCAGCGCGCCGTAGAGGCTGATCCACTGCGGCTGGTTGGTCACCGCGACGAGCTCCTGCGCGGCGTCGAGGCACCGAGCCGCGGCCTCCTCGTCACCGACGCCCAGCTCCACCTCGGCCGCGAGCAGCTGACGGTAGATGAACAGCAGGCCGGCGGCGCGCGTCGGTGAGATCGAGAGCGCGTCCCGGGCGGCCTCCCAATCCCCGGCGAGCAACGACATCTCGCCGACCGTGAACTTGATCCACGCGTAGCCGCGCACGTGATAGGTGGGGGTGATGGAGAGCCCTTTGCGCGCCATGTGGAGCGCCTCCTCCGTCTGCCCGATCTCGCTGAGCTTGTCGGCGAGGTTGGAGTAGGCGAAGGACATGCCGTCGAAGTCGTCGTTGTCGCGCGCCACGTCGATCGCGCGCTCCAGTGACGCGATCCCCTTGTCGACCTCGCCGAGGGACACATAGGCCATCCCCAGGGTGTTGAGCAGGTCCGACTCGGCTTCGCGATCGCCCGCCGCCACCGCCACCTCCAGAGCGGCCTCGCCCTCGGCCGCCGCCTCGCGGAACCGCCCGCGCAGGTACCGCGACCGCGCGAGCCACGCCAGCAGCCGCCGGCGTTCCCCGCTGGGGTCGTCCTCGGTGAGCATCGAGAGCGCACGCTCTGCCAGCTTGACCGCCTCCTCCCCACGGTTGAGCTGCCACTCGTTGCGTGCCCGCATGGCGAGCAGCGCGGCGTAGCGAGCCGGCTCGGCGTCCGGGTCGAGCTCTCGCAGCGCCTCGGTGATGAGGACGACGCTGCGCTGGCGCTCGTCCACCACCTGGTGGGACTCGGCGGCCATCGTCAGCAGGCCCACGTGGTCCAGGCCCGCGACCTGCTCGGGCTCGTCGACGCGGGGCCACAGCTCCAGCGCCCGCTCGGTCAGGGTCGAAGCCTCGCCATACGCATAGACCTTGTGAGCCGCCCGCGCGGCTGCGATCGTGCTGCGCAACGCGTGGGGCTGGTCCCCGGCAGCGGCGTAGTGCGCCGCAATCGCCGAGGCACGCTCGAGCTCGCGATCGTCGTCGGCGCCGCAGCGCTGCTCGAGCTCCTCGGCCAGCGCGATGTGGAGCTCGCCGCGCTCGCCGGGCAACAGGTCGTCGTACAGCGCCTCGCGCAACAGCGCGTGGCGGAACCCGAAGCGCCCGTCGGCGCCGGCCACGAGCACCTGCTCGCTCACCGATTCGCGCAGGGCGTCCTGGAGCACGTCGTGGCCAAGCCCGGTGACCGCGCCCAACATCGGCTCGTCGGCGGTGCGTGCGACGGCGACCCCGCGGGCCAGGCGCTGGGCATCGGACGACAGGCGCTCGATGCGCGATAGGAAGGCGTCGCGCAGGCTCTGCGGCGCCGCCCCACGGCCGTCCAGCCCGGCAGCGAGCAGCTCCTCGGTGAAGAGCGGGTTCCCCTCGCTGCGCGTGAACAGGCGCTCGAGCAGCATCCGGTCGGGCGCGGCGCCCAAGATGTCGGCGAGGGCCTCGCCCAACTCGTCGCGATCAAAGGGCGCCAGCAGGATGCGGCGCGCGCGCTCGAGGCGCTCCAGCTCGGACAGCAGCGGACGCAGGGGATGGCGCCGGTGCAGCTCGTCGGCGCGGTAGGTGAGGATCATGCACATGCGCTCCTGGCGCAGGGTGCGGCCGAGGAAGGCCGTGAAGGCGCGGGTCGAGCGGTCGGCCCAGTGCATGTCCTCCAGGATGAGGATCAACGGAGCGGAGGTGGTGAGGCGGTCGATGAGCTCCAGGACGGCCTCGAAGAGGCGCACCTGGTCGTTGGCGAACCGCACGTCCGCCGGGCGCCCGGGGTCCTCGAGGCCGGGCAGGATCGTCGCCAGCTGCTGGCGGCCGCCCGGGCTGAGATCCTCCAGCGCCGGATGGCGCTCGCGGACCAGGGGCCGCAGAGCACTCAGCAGCGGCGCGTAGGGCAGCTCGCCGTCGGCCTGCTCGACGCCGTCGCCGCGCAGGATGAGGACCTCGGTCTCCCCGTCCCGGCGGCTCTCCGAGGCGCTCACTGACAGGCGCTGCTCCAGCTCGCCGACGAGGCGGGTCTTGCCGACGCCGGAGTCACCGCCGAGGAGAACCAGCGTGGGCCGCCCGGCGCTGGCCTCGCGTACGGCGAGCTCCAGTTCCGCCAGCTCGCCGACCCGTCCGACGAAGTGGTTGCTGGTCAACCGGGATGGCATGTATGAAGTATCGCCGGAGCGCGGATACAAGTCGCGGACGGACCCGACCGCCGCCCCGCGAACGCTCGATGGAGCGCTGGAGATCGCGCGCGTGACTCTCGGCGATGATGGAGCTGAGTTGGGGGTGCATGGCTCTGGCCTCTCGTTCGTTGGCACCGTGCATCCCAGAGTGGACTGAGGCGCCGGCAGCCACATCGGGAGAACGGAGCGCGTTTCCCGCCATCACCCCTTACCTGCTCAGCGCGCCCCCCTTAGAGTCCTACCCTGCGCGTGAACCGTGCCTCCGGGATGAAGACACGACCATTGATCACGTCCAGTTCGCGCAGCCGGATGCGGAGGTCATCGTGGTAGGAGTCCCCCGGCGGAGTCTCGGTCAGCGTGCGGGTCGATCGATCGCGCGCCAGCGAGTCTGAGACCAACAGCTCCTGGGTCTCCTGGGCGTTGCGGCCGCTCACCGTCGCTCGGTCGGGGGGCAGGTACCACAGCTCGGCGTCCTCGTGCTGGGCGCACAGCGCCCGGGCCAGCGGGTACTGCGCGGGGTCATACAGGACCACGATCCGCAGCTGCCCCGGTAGCCGCAGCCTCCGGGCCTGGCGCAGCGGGGCCGCGTTGCGCAGCCACGAGGGGGGCCGCCGCCGCGATGCCTCCAGGGCGACGACCCGCGGGATCGAGAGCAGGCTGCGCGCATGCTCCTCTCGCTCGAAGCCCTCCAGCGGCCCGGGGAGCAGCAGCACGGCCATCGAGTCCACTCTCGCAGCTGGCATCAGGGAGGCGGGGTGAGATTGGGGCCCTTCGGCGCCACCTTGATGGCCGCCAGCGTCACCGCCCGGGCCAGCGCGACCTCGGCCTTGCCATGGCCCTTGCCCGACACCGTGACCGTGATGTAGCTCCCGCCCTTGCTCTGTGTGCCGTTGGTGGCGAAGATCATCCGCTGGGCGGGGATCCAGGCCGACGAGGACGCCGGGCGCATTGAACTCCTTGGGGATCTGCGCGGGCTGAGGCTTGGCGTTGGGCCCAAAGGCCTGCAGCTGGTGAACCTGGGTGGTGTCCCACTGCGTCCAGGCCTGCGCGGACTGCTGGGCGATGAGGTCAAGGCGCGTGCCCTTCACGCGCAACCGGCACTCGACGTTGGCTGGGTCGCCATTGGCGATCTTCAGCGACACAGTGCCGTGGAGCGCGGCGGCGGCTGCGCCGCGCGCGCTGGCACACACATGCTGCGCGGCGTCCTTGGGCGGCGCACTCGAACTGCTCGACGAGCCCGAGGTACCGCCGCACGCGACGGCCGCGCCGCCGCAGATCATCGTCACCAGGGCCGTGGCGAGGCGGCCGGGGACGTTATGCCTGACCGGTGGGCCCGTCGTCATCGACCTCATGTGCCGCCGGGGCGTCATCGGCCGTCTCCCCTGCCACCGGCGCCTCGGCACGCGGCGTCTCGACGCTGGGTGGCGCCGCGGTCCGCGACCCGCCGTTGTTCGACGGCATCTCCTGCCCGGCGCTGAGTGGACTCATCGCCGAGCGCTTGGCGCCTGAGATCTCCTCCGCGGTGACGTTCTGCGGATGGTGGCACGCGGTGAGATGCCCACCCGCGTACTCGGCCAGCGGCGGCTCGATGGCGCTGCAGATCTCGGTGGCGTGGAGACAGCGGGTGTGAAACCGGCATCCCGAGGGCGGGTTGATCGGGTTGGGGGGCTCACCACCGATGACGTTGCGCTCGCGGCGGCTGTTCTCCTCGGGATCCGGGATCGGGATGGCCTCGAGGAGCGCCTCCGTGTAGGGGTGCATCGGCTTGGAGTAGAGCTCCCTGGCCGGGGAGACCTCCATGATCTTGCCCAGGTACATGACCGCGATGTGGTCTGAGACGTGGCGCACCACCGAGAGGTCGTGGGCGATGAACACGTAGGACAGGCCCAGGTCGTCCTGCAGGTCGTCCAGGAGGTTGACCACCTGCGCCTGGATCGAGACGTCGAGTGCCGAGACCGGCTCGTCGAGGACGATCAGGCGCGGGTCGACGGCGAGGGCCCGCGCGATGCCGATGCGCTGGCGCTGGCCGCCGGAGAACTCGTGGGGGAAGCGGTTGATGTGCTCGGGGTTCAGCCCCACACGATCGAGCAGGTCGCGCACCCGCGCGTCCGCCTTCTTGTCGTCCATCCCATGCAGGCGCAGCGGCGTGCCGACGATCTGCCCCACACGCTTGCGGGGGTTCAGCGAGGCAACGGGGTCCTGGAAGACGAGCTGCACCTCCCTGCGCATCGGATCAAGTGCCTTGCGCCCGAGGTGAGTGATGTCCTGGCCGCGGTAGCGGATGGCGCCGTCGGTGGGCTCGAGCAGACGGACGAAGCAGCGCGCCAGGGTGCTCTTGCCGCAGCCCGACTCGCCCACCACGCCCATCGTCTCCCCCTCGTGCAGGTGCAGCGACACGTCGTCGACCGCATGCACGTGGCCGATGGTGCGGTCGATGAACACGCCCTTCTTGATCGGGAAGTAGAGCTGGACGTGGTCGGCCTCCAGCATCGGCGCCTTCTCGGACGCCGTGGCGCCCGACTGAACCTCCGGGGCGTCGGTGCTCACGCCGCCACCGACTTCGCGCTCAGGCCGATCCGGCCGTCCTCGACCTCACGCCGCGTGCGCTTCTCATCCACGTCGAGCCAGCAGCGATCGACGTGATTGGGGTCGTCGCTGACGTGCGACTCCAGCGGCGGCACCTCGCCGCACTTGTCGAACGCGTGCGGGCAGCGCGGCCGGAAGTGGCAGCCGCTGGGCGCGTTGACCAGCGACGGCGGCTGGCCGGGGATGGCGGGGAGCCGGTGCGGCGGCTCGCGGTCCATACGCGTAACCGAACCGAGCAGCCCCCATGTGTAGGGGTGCTGCGGGTCATAGAAGATCTCGTTGAGCGTCCCCTGCTCGACGACGCGCCCGGAGTACATGACCACCACGCGATCGGCGATGTCGGCCACAACCCCGAGGTCGTGGGTGACGAAGATGACCCCGCTGTCTGACTCGCGGCTCAGCGTCCGGATCTCCTCCAGGATCTGCGCCTGAATGGTCACGTCCAGCGCCGTGGTCGGCTCGTCGGCGATGAGCACGCTCGGCGAGAGCGAGAGCGCCATGGCGATCATGGCGCGTTGGCGCATCCCGCCGGAGAACTCATGTGGGTAGGCCCGGGCGCGGTCCTTGGCCCGCGGGATCCCCACGCGTTCCATCAGCTGCACCGTTCGATCGAGGGCGGCGGCTTTGGAGATGTTCTCGTGCGCCCGGATCTGCTCCACGATCTGGTCGCCGATGCGGTGGACCGGGCTCAGGGACGAGATGGGGTCCTGGAAGATCATCGCGATCTCCTCACCCCGGATCCGCTGCAGCTTGTCCTCGGACGCGGTGACCAGCTCCTCGCCGTCCAGGCGCGCCGAGCCGGCAAACCGGGAGTTGGGGCCCCGGGTCAGTCCCATCAGGGTCATCGCGGTCACGGACTTCCCCGAGCCCGACTCCCCCACGATGGCCACGACCTCACCGCGGTCGAGGCTGAATGACACGCCGTCGACGGCTCGCACGACCCCGTCCTCGGTCACGAACGAGACCTCCAGGTCCTCAACGTCGAGTAGGTGATCGGCCATCAGCGATCCTCTCCGCGAGCGGTCACCCGGTGAGCCTCACCCGCGGGTCGAGCACGGCGTAGAGAACGTCGGTGATGGCACTGAACAGAACGACGAAGAACGCGGTGAAGATGGCACCGACCAGGATCGGCGGGACGTCGAGGTTGCCGATCGCACTCGCCTCGAACTGGCCGATGCCGGGGAGGTTGAACACGGTCTCGGTGACCAGCGCGGCGCCGCCGAGCAGCAACGCGAAGTCCAGTCCAAACAGAGTCACGATCGGCATCAGCGAGTTACGCAGCACATAGCGCCTGAACACCCGGCGCTGTGACAGCCCCTTGGCCCGAGCCGTGCGGACGTAGTCCTGGTTGACGGTGTCGAGCAGGTTGGAGCGCAGCACGCGTGAGTAGAACCCGATACTCAGCACCGCGATCGAGACCCACGGGAGGATCAGGTGATAGGCCCACTGGGTCGGACTGTCACCGAAGTGCGTGTACCCCGTGTTGGGGAAGATGGTCCACTTGTAAGCGAACAGGTACAACAGCAGCGCCGCCAGCAGGAAGATCGGAACCGAGACGCCGACGATGGCGCCGACCATCACCGCGCGATCTGTTAATCGGCCGACTCTCAGCGCGCTGATGGAACCCAAGCAGGATCGACACCACCAACCAGATGATGGCCGCCGGGACGACGAGCGACAGCGTCACGGGAAATCGTTCCTTGAACTGGTCCACGACGTTGAGATCGTTCTGATAGTCGATGACCTGACCGGTGAAGATCAGCTTCATCGTGTGCACGTACTGGACGTAGAACGGCTTGTCGAGGTCGAACTTCTTGGCGACCTGGTCCACCGTGGTCTGGTTGGCGTTGCGGCCGGCGATCGCCCGGGCGGGGTTGTAGTTGGGGATCAGCTCAAAGAAGCTGAACACCAGAAACGAGGTGGCGAGCAGGAGCGCGATCGCCGAGATCGAGCGTCTGACGATGAAGCGGGCCATCAGGTCTTGATGCGCACCTGCGCGCGGGGATCGAGCGCGTCGCGCACGCCGTCGCCGACGACGTTGATGCTGAGCACCGTGAGCACCAGCATCGCCCCGGGGATCAGCGAGAAGGTCGGAGTCGTGGAGATGTAGTTGAGGCCGTCGGAGATCAGCGTCCCCCACGAGGCGTTCGGCGCCTGCACCCCGGCCCCCAGGAACGAGAGGTAGGCCTCGAGCAGGATCGTGTTGGCCAGCATGATCGGCACGAACACGGTGATGGTGGACGCGGCGTTGGGCAGGATCTCCGAGAACATGATCCGCCACGGGCTGACCCCCACCACGCGTGCAGCGTCGACGAAGTCCATCTCACGCAGGCGCAGCACCTCGCCGCGGATCGGTTTGCCCAGGTAGGGGATGTAGATCCCGCCGATGATCAACGTCGGGATGAAGATCGAGTTGCCCTTGATGGGCCCGATCCCGCCGAAGGCGAGTGCGGTGCCGACGACGACGCCGAGGATCACCGGCGGGAAGGACCAGACCAGCTCCATGAGCCACCGCAGGACCGCGTCGACAGGACCGCGCAGGTATCCGGAGAGCAGGCCGACCAGAGTGCCGAAGATGATGATGATCAGCGTGGCGACCCCGCCGATGAGCAGCGAGGTACGGCCGCCGTACAGGAGCCGGACGGCCAGGTCGCGCCCGTTGGTGTCGGCTCCGAAGAAGTAGTGGCGCGTGAACGTCGGTCCGATCGGCACGCCGTCGAGTGAGACGACGTTCTCCTGGTGCCCGCGAACGTCGACCGTTCCGGTCACGTTGTTCGTGTTCGGCCCGATCTGCGCGATGTGTTTCGAGTAGAACGGGGCCAGCAGGCACGCCACGACGAGCAGGATGAACAGCCCCAGGAAGCCAAGCGCAAGCTTGTTGCGCCGCAGCCGCCGGCCGGCCAGCTTCCACGGCCCGATCGCCGGCGCATGCTGGCCCGCGGCCCAGGGGTCCTTCTCAGGGGTCTCTCCGATGAGGAACCCGGCGGCGCCCTCCGCGGGCGACGCTACCGCTGCGTCCTGGGACGGGTCCGCATGTCGGGAAGCGGGGTCGACAGCCATTGAGTCGTTGGGGAGATTACCGCCGGAAGCCGGCGAGCGGGCCGGGAGACGCCTAAAGAATTGGCGCCTCCCGGCTGATCGCCCGTTGTTACTTCAGCTGCAGGCTCGTGAGGTCGGTCAGGTACTCGACGGACATGACGCCCGCGTTGTAGTTCAACTTGTCGGAGTAGAACTTGACCTTGCTCTCGTGGCCGTAGGCGTCGTAGTACGCGTGGTTGACCGCGTACGCGTCAAGCGCGGCCCACTGGCTCTCCACGCTCGACGTGGGCTTCTGGCTGAGCGACGCGATCTGCGTGTTGTAGTGCGGATCGTTGACGTAGCCGTAGTTCAGCGACGACCCGGCGTTGCCCGCGAACAGCTGCATGAAGTCCCAGGGCTCCGGGAAGTCCTGGTTCCAGTCGCCGAAGCCCATCTGCGGCTTCAGGGACGGCGCACCGATCGTCGTGAAGTAGACGCCGGAGTTGACGACCTTCTCCGTCGCCTTGAACCCGAGCGAGTTCAGGACGCCGGCGAAGTAGTCCAGGTACTGGCGGCGGGGGCTTCGCTCCTCGCCGTAGATCGTGACCGGCTGGCCGATCATCCCGGACTTCTTCATCAGCTGCTTGGCCAGCGTCATGTTCGGCGGCCCGTTGGGGTTGTGGAACGGGCAGCTCGACGGGCTGGAGTGACCGGGGATGCCAAACGGGATCAGGTGGCAGTCCGGCGTCATGAAACCGCTGTCAAGCCGCGACAGCGCCCGGTCGTCCGTCGCGGCCAGCACGGCCTGACGGGCATAGATGTTGTTGAACGGCTTCTGCGTGACCCCGAACCAGAAGTACCAGCTGGAGTTCAGCGGGAGCGCCTTGTACCGATCGGCCGCCGAGGTCTTGATCTTCTCCAGGATCGACGGCGGGAGGGTGTCACCGGGGTCGAACACATCGGCCTGGTTGTCCAGCACCGCTTCGGCGTTGGCCAGGACGTTGGAGTTGACGTTGTAGATGATCTTCTGGGCGTGCCCCTTGGGCAGGCCGGGAACATCGAACTTCGGGTTCTGGACCAGCACATACTGATGCTCAGGGTTGATGCTCGACCACATGTAGGGGCCGTCGCCGATCGTGCCCTTGGAGGCCAGGTTCTTGGCCGGCGTGTTGGCCGGGACCGGAGCGGTACCCGGCAACGCGAAGATGTCCACGATCGGAGAGAACGGGGCCACCAGGTTGACGGTGAGCGTGCCCTTGGTGTCGTCGGCCTTCACGCCCGAGATGGTCTTGGCCTTGCCCTTGGCGTAGGCGTCGGCGCCCTTGATGTAGCCGCTGATGAACGATGCGGCCTGCCACGGGATCTTCAGGTCGCGCTCCAGCGCAGTGATGACGTCCGAGGCCTTGATCGGCGTGCCGTCGGAGTAATGCAGGTTCGGGCGCAGCGTGAACGTGTAGGTCTTGCCGCCGTTTGAGGACTCAGGCAGACCGGTCGCCAGCGCGGGGACGATGGTGCTTCCGCCGGCTCCCTCGACGCCGCGCTTGAAGGTCAGCAGGGGCGTGTCGATCACCGACTCGAGCTCGTTGCCCTGAGTCGTGAAGTCAAGACCCGGGTCAGCCGACAGTGGCGGCGTACCCGAGACGATGGTGACGGTGCCGCCCTCTTTGCCCCCAGACGCAGCGGTGCTGGCACCCGTGCTGGTCCCGCTCGCCGAACTGGTTCCGGTGGCTGCGGGGCTCGCCGAACTGCTCGACGAGCTACTACCGCCACAGGCAGCGATGGCGCCTGCGGCGAATACCGCGAGCAGCCCAGCTGCCCACGGCCTGACGTATCTACTCACTGATCCTCCTCCAGAGGTCGTGTTCCCAGAGCGCACAGCGTAATCCCATCGGAGCTTCGATGCGAGTGGGTGCTGTAGCAGGTCCCGCGCCCTAATCAACGCTCAACAACGATGTCGATCGTGGCTGACCGTAGCCTGGCGGCCCGCGACGAGAGATTTCCGTGCAATCTGGGTACTTACTCGCGAGTAGCCCGATGCGCCACTTACCGGGGCGCTGGACAGAGAGGGAGCGAGAGATGGAAGTCGCGAGCAGGGGCGCACGAGACGGTTCACCGCGGGCGCGGCCACGTTTGGCGCGATCGCCGCCATCGCAGGAGCCGCCGCGACCGGCGCCACAGCGAAGCCGCCGGCCACATTTGACCCCGTGGTCGAGGCCCAGAACTTCTCGATCACCCAGCAGCGCCAGGCGATCTACGACACCCCGCCTACCAGGCCCAGCTCGCCGCCGACAGCGCCGCCTCAACCGCTCAGGCACTGGCCGCCGAGGCCGCGGACCCCGGCCGCTTCTTTACCGATGACCTGTGCTGGAACCTGGCCAACGGGTGCGCCGGCGACATCCGCCTCAATGACTGGGCCACCGACGGCGACGGGATCGTCCGGCCCGTGCTGTTCACCGCGCGCGACGGGGCGACGATCTCAGGGCATGTGTGGGCGACCGTGGCCGGCCCGGCCAAGCGCCCGGGGATCGTCATCACCGACGGCTCGGTCCAGGCCGACGAGCAGATGTACTGGTATGCCGCCCAGACGCTGGCCAAGGACGGCTACGTCGTGCTCACCTTCGACCCACAGGGCCAGGGCCAATCAGACAGCTTCGGCGCCTCCCCTGACCAGAGCGAGGGCGTCCCCGCCCAGACCGACGGCCGCCCCTTCTACGACGGCACCGAGGACGCGATCGACTTCCTGCTCTCCACCCCCCAGCATCCGTACGAGCCGGTGCCGAGCTGCAGCAGCGGCACGAGCCACGACGCCAAGCAGAACCAGCGGGTGGCCGAGGGGTTCGACGCCGGCTACAACCCGTTCTGGCAGCTGCTCGACCCCGCTGAGATCGGGCTCGTCGGGCACTCCTACGGCGCCGCCGGCGTGTCCTACATCGGGCAGTGGGACAAGCGGGTGAAGGCCGATCGTGGCCCTCGACAACCTCGGCGGTCCCGGTCCCGACGCGGGGTCGGTGCCGGGCAGCGGCCCATCGCCGCAGGGCTCGATCGGCGAGGCCGGCTGCCCCGCTGACCCCGCCGACCGCGCCACGGTCCCGATCACCAAGCCGGCGCTGGGGATCTCCGCCGACTACGGGCTGCCCCCCACGCCCAACACCTCGCTGCCCGACCCCACGTTCAAGGAGTCCGAGTCCTCGCCTACTCCAAGGCGGGCGTGGACTCGGGCGAGATCGTCATCCGCGGCGGCTCGCACCTGGATTTCAGCTTCATCCCCAACCAGGCGTTCGGCGCCTCGCTGCGCGGGCCCGACATCACCGACTGGTACCTGACCGCGTGGTTCGATCGCTACCTCAAAGGCGCGCCGGGCGCGCAGAACCGTCTGCTCTCAGAGCGCTGGCGCGACGACCCCGTCGAGGCCGCCGTGGACCCCAACCACGACGGCAACGCGTTCTCGTTCTACTACTACTCGCGCCTGGACATCGGGCTGGGCGGGCGGGGGCAGGTCCAGCGGTTTGACTGCGAGGACCTCCGCGACGGCTGCCCGGGGATGGTCCCAGAGGCCGACGACGGGTTCAACGGCGACTACTCCTACGTGAAGATCGACACCACACCGGACGCGGTGCGCGGACCGGGCGCGGCGGCGCGGGTCAGTCGATAGTCAGCACGGCCTTGCCCGCCACCCGGCGATCGAGCAGAGCCTGAACGGCGGCCGCGGCCTCGGTCCACGATGTGGTGAGGTCGATCTGGCAGTCCAGTCGGTCGGCCGCCACCAGGTCGGCGAGGCGGCGTAGATCGGCGGCTGCCGTCCGCGTGTGCGCGAGCTCGTCGAAGATGTAGAGGCCGTGCAGTTGCGCGCCGGGCGCTCGGGAGAACAGCTCGCGGGTCGGGTAGCTGACCGGCTCCGTGACGGTGGCGGCGAAACTGATCACGCTGCCGCGCGGTGCCACGCGCTGAAGCGCCGCACCGAGCACAGGTCCGCCGATGGCATCGAGGATGACGTCGAAGGTATCCCCGTCGCCGGAGAGCTCGGGCAGGACCTCGTCGGCGCCAAGCTCGGCCAGTCCGTCGGTGCGCCGGGCGATGGCGGTGACGTGCGCCCCGGCCAGCTTGGCCAGCTGGATGGCAAAGCGCCCGACGCCGCCGCTGGCCCCGGTGATCAGGACCCGCTTGCCCACGACATACCCGCCGATCTCCAGGGAGCGCAGGGCGGTGAGCCCGGCCACCGGCAGCGTCGCCGCCTGCTCGAAGGAGATCCCGTTGGGGAGCTCGGCCAGCGCCTCGGTGGGGACCGCGACCTGCTCGGCCCAGGCGCCGACGTCCTTGAGCCCGACCACTCGCGCCCCGGCCTTGGGGCCGGAGCCGTCGGTGGCCGGCCAGCTGACGGTGCCGGCCAGGTCCCACCCCGCGATCGTCCCTGCCGCCATGCGCTCCAGCCGCCGCACCTCGCCGCGGTTGAGGCTGATCGCCTCCACCGAAACGACGGCGTGGTCTGAGCGCGGCTCGGGCTCGGTCACCTCGGCCAACTCGAGGTACGGCCGATCGGGGTGGGAAACGAGCGCGCGCATCGGTTTCGCGATACTACGCGGCCGTGTCTGCCCGGCCCGATCTGGCGCAACATCCCTCGAGGCCGCCGCAGCGTTAGCGGGTAGACGGTTTCAGACGTGCCCGAAGATGCCTTCACCGCGCTGAGCGCGCAGCTGCGTGGATCGGTCCCCGACAGCCTGCGCGAGCTCTCCGACGACGAGCTCGCCGACCTCGCGGCGGCGGTCGCCGATGCGCGCCACCGGCAGGCCGCCGCGCTGAGCGAGGCCGGTGACCGCGCCCTCAGCCACATCCCGCGCCTGCTGCGCGGTCCGATCAAGCGCGTGGTCGGATGAGCCGCGCCGCCGACCTGCTCCAGGGCCACGCCGAGGTGATGAAGCTGGCCCGGCTGCTGGGACGCGAGCCCGACGAACTGGCCTACCTGGAGCGCCTGGCGCCCGCCGACCTACGCGCGTTCCGCGAGGGCGTCACCGAGACGCTGTACGACGCCCACGGCAGCGCGCTGGGACGATTGGCCGCGGCCAGCCGCCTGCTTCCGGCCGGCGTGACCGCCACCATCGGCCAGCGTGCCTTCGGGCCACTGCTCTCGGCCCGGTTGGCGGGGCTGCTGGACACCGACAAGGCCATCGACGTGGCCGGAAAGCTCCCGCCGCCGTTCTTGGCCGACGTGGCGGTCGAGCTTGACCCGCGTCGCGCCTCGGACCTGATCGCCTCCATCGCCCCTGCCCTGATCGGGCAGGTGACCGCCGAGCTCGTCAAGCGGCGGGAGTACGTGACCATGGGCCGGTTCGTGGGCCACCTCTCAGACCCGGCCATCGCCGCCGCGCTGGCGGCGATGGACGACAAGGCCGTGCTGCAGACCGCCTTTGTGCTCGAGGACCGCTCTCAGCTCAGCCGCCTCTTCACCAAGCTCCCCAAGGGGAGGTCGGCGGGCGTCATCGCGGCCGCCGCGGACGACGGGCTCTGGCTGGAGGCGCTGGACCTCCTCAATCACCTCCACAAGCGCCAGCGCAAGGAGATGGTCCTCGCCGCGCTGGCGCTCGATGAGCCGGCGCGCGAGGCGATCCTCGACACGATCATCGCGCACGACCTCAGCGATGAGGTCCGGCTCATTGCCGAGCACGACGACTCCATCGAGGAGCGCCTCGCCGAGCGGGTTCGCGGAACCGGCTAGTGGGTCCAACCGTTGGGGTTGGGCCCACTAGGGCGTGTAGTCAGAGCTCCGGCACGGCGCGCCGGCGCACACGTTGGTCACCACTCCGTTGGGCTGCAGGAAATCGGAGATCTGCTGCTGGGCCGCGGGCGTGTTGCGCGGATCCCCGTGGGGATCCTGCTCGTTGCCGGTGCTGGTTTCCGCGGGCGGGGTGTTGGTGAGCGGCGGCGGCGAGGTGTGGCCGGGGCCGCTGTCCCAGACCTCGATCGCCGAGCCGTCGAACGGGAACGCCTTGATCGCCGGCAGCCCGTAGAACAGGTTGCGATCGCGCGAGCGGTTGGTGCTCAGGTCCAGCGCCGGCTGATAGGCCGAGGCGCCCACGGTCCGCGCCTCGATGGCGCCCGCGTACATCGACACCTGGTGGTCGCCGTAGGCGATCTGCATCAGCACCTGGTGCGTCGGGGTGCCGGGGAGCGGGTGCGTGGTCATCTGCTGGGCGTAACCGTCGGGCTCGCCACGGTCCCACAGCTGCTCTGTGAGGTCGAGCAGCAGCGGATGCAGCGACGGGTCGGGATAGGCCGCGTACATGATGGTCCCGAACGGGGCGAAGTCCGTGCTGCGCTGCACGAGCACGTTGCCGTAGTCGATCCCGGTCACGCCCAGCACGGCGTGGCGGAAGTCCGGGGAGAGCGCGGTGAGCATGCCACCCTCGATCCCGCCCTGGCTGTTGCCGTCGTAGTACAGGTTCGAGGTCTCGATCACGGGCTGACCGATCTGCCGGAAGGCGGCGTTGGTGGCCAGGCCGCCCGGGTTGAGCATGAGCCGCCCCAGGTAGAGCATGTTGAGCGCTCCCTGCTGCAGACGGTCGATGACCGCTCCGAACAGGTTGAGGTTGCCCAACGCGGCCGCGTCGTTGAGGGTGTCGGCATCGGCCAGGCCCCAGAAGGCCGTGGAGCAGATGACGATGTTGTGGCCGGCCGCCAGCGCCTCGATCGGTCCTGCGGTGACCTCGTCGGGGGATCCGAGCAGGCCGTGCCCGTAGATCGCGATCCGCGCCGGGGTCAGGGCTGTGGCGGTGCTCGGCACGATGCACGTAAACGTCGTGGTGGCGACGTTGCCCGGGATCTGGGTCGGCGTGGCGTCGGGCTTGTTGGAGCTGTAGTGGAACCCGGGCTGGGTCGAGGGCCCGCAGGCGATCAGGTAGCACGGGACCTGCATGCTCCCGTCGACCTGGGTGAGCGTGGCGCCCGTCCCGGAGACCAGCGGCTTGGAGTCGGTCACCGTGAACGCGGGGGCGTGACCGGCGTCGACCCCGTCGGCGAGGTTGCTGTCACCGAGCTGGGCAAACGCGTTGTTGCGGATCGCCAGCATGCGGCCGGTGAGGCCCTTCTCTGAGCCGACGGTGAAGTTCCATGCCGCATACAGGCTCTTGTTAGGAGCGATACCGGCCCGCTTGAGCGCCTGGAAGATGGCGGCGTAGCGAGCGGTCTGGGACCGCTCGGCCTTGGGCAGCTTGCCGAAATCGCGTAGGCGCGCGAACCACTTGGGCGCCGGGATGATCTTCCCGGACTTCGTGCGCAGGTTGCGCAGCGCGACGATGAAGGTGTGGCCGTCGGCCAGGAGCTTGGCCGGATGGATCATGAGGTCGGTGCTGCCCGGGCTCTTGGCCAGGGAGTCGAGCTCGGCCCAGATGAGCTGGCGCTGGCCGGTGCCCTGATCGATGAGCACGACCGGCTGGCGCTTGGCCAGCGACGCGGCGATGTTGGTGACTCCGACCGCTCCGGTGCGCTTGAGCGCCGCGGCATTGTCCAGGCCGGGGACGTGGAGGAGGATCGCTGCAGCCGGGACTGAAGCCGTCGTTGCGGTTCCACTCACGTGGCGAGATGCGCACGCCCTTGGTGTTGACGGGCATCGCCGCCGCCGGGAGGCTCACGCGCAGCTTGGTGGCGCTGGTGCGGTCGGCGCGAGTCAGGCGGTTGTCAGGGAAGGGGAACAGGCACGGCTTGCCGGAGTACGGCTGGCATGACGCCGCCGGCGCCTTGGCCACGGCGGGTGCGGCCACGACCGCCAAAACCACCATGACCGACGCGCACACAACCGATGGCAGGGCGGTCCGGGCCCACGGTCCGAAACCCGAGCGCGCGTAGCGCGCCACAAAACGGTCAGTCATCTTTGACGTCCTCTCTCTTCTGCCGCCGCCAGGGCCATCCGGCCCCCACGGCTCACGCTGGGGCGCGCGGAAGGCTATTGACTGGCGCGGGCGGCGGCGGTCACGGCCGGCCATGGCGCGGCCGGACGGCCCAGCAAATATCCCTGGATGAGGGTCACCCCGAGGCCGCGGAGCGTCTCGAGCTCCGCCTCGGTCTCGACGCCTTCGGCGATGAGGTGGCCGCCGGTCTGGCGCACGTAGCCGAGCATCGCCGAGACAAGCGCGCCACGGTCGGGATCGGTGTCGATGCCGCTGATCAGCGAGCGGTCGAGCTTGAGGTAGTCGGGGCGCACCGCGGTGATCTGACGCAGCCCCGAGTAGCCGGCGCCCATATCGTCGACGGCAAAGCTCAGCCCTTCGCCGATGAGGCGCTCGATCTCGGCCACCACACCCGGGGTGTCCTCCAGCAGGCTGTTCTCGGTGACCTCGAGGATCAGCCGGTCCAGGTGCGGCGCTCGGCGCAGCAGGTCGCTGGTGCGCGGGTCCAGCAGCAGCGGCCCGGACAGGTTGACGCTCAGCCGCGCCCCGGCGGGAAGCTCGGCAAGGAGGTCGAGGCCGGCCCGCAGGCAGGCGAGCTCGAGCTGGTCGCGCATGGCGAACTCGTCGGCGAGGGCGAACCAGTGCAGCGGATTGGAGCTGGAGCCCAGGCGGAAGCGGGCCAGCGCCTCGTAGGCGTGGACGGTGCCATCGGGCACCGAGACGATCGGCTGCACCGCCATCTCGAGTCCCTCGCCGCGCACGAGTCGCTCCAGCGCCTCGTGGGCTCCGCCGGGGCCGCGCCCGCCGATCGGGTCGCCGGCGTAGACCGAGAGCTGGCTGATCCCCGTGCGCTTGGCGACGCGGAGCGCCACGTCAACGGCGCGCAGCAGCGACTCGGCGTCCTCCCCGTCGCGCGGGAACAGCGCCATGCCCAGCGAGGCGGCGAGCGCCGGACCGCTGTCGGGCGTGCCGGTGACGTCGGACAGCATCCGGCGTGCGACGGCCTCGGGGTCGGGCCCGGTGAGGATCAGGGCGAACTCGTCGCCGCCGAGGCGTCCGGCGATGCCGGTGTCCCCGGCCGTACGCTCCAGGTGCGCCGCCACCCGCCGCAGGGCGGCGTCACCGGCGGCGTGCCCGGCCGACTTGTTGATGGCGCCGAAGTTGTCGAGGTCGAGCAGCAGGACCGCCCCGTCGCCGCCGCGAGCCAGGAGGGCGTCGAGCGCTCCGCGGAAGGCGGCGCGGTTCAGCGCTCCGGTCAGCCCGTCGTGGTCGGCGTCATAGCGCGCCTTGTCGAGCATCGCCCGCAGTTCCTGAGTGACGCGGCCGCAGATGAGCAGCAGCGTGATCGCCGCCAGGCACACGGACATGTAGGTGAGGGTGATCTGGCCGTGGCGGATGATCGGCAGCGCCAGAGAGGCCAGCAGCATCGCGCGGCCGACCCAGAACACGCGGCCGCCGCGGGCCAGCACACCGCAGGCCACGGCGACCAGCCACAGCAGCCATACGGTGGTGATCCGCTCCGGGCCCAGCCCGATGATGAGGATCGCCGACACCGGGGCCAGCGACTCCTCGATCTTGACCCACTCGGTGCGCGGGGCGACAAGCTGTACGAGCGCGGTGGCGAAGATGATCGCGAAGCCGATGAGCACCAGCACCGGGCGGTGGGGATGGTGACGCGCCGCGGGCGCGTAGGCGACGGCGATGACCGCTCCGGCGATCGCGAGGGTCGCCCGTGCGACAGCGGCGGACCGCCGCGCCCGGCGCAGCCCAGCCGGCATTTCCACCTTCGGGTGCATTGAGTGTTTGTCGGCACAGTCGGGGCGTTGTTTGAGCAGCTCCGGACTATGTTCAGTGAGAGATGTCTCAGCCTCGCACCACGCGCCGATCCGGCGCCGGCCAGGCGGAGCTCGGAGGCGGGATCAGCCGCGGCCTGGTGCTGTTGCTGGCGACCGTCTGCGGGGCCGCCGCCGCCAACCTCTATTACGCCCAGCCGCTGCTGCACACCCTGGCGGTCGACTTCGGCGTCTCCAATGCGACGGCAGGCCTGCTCATCACGATCAGCCAGCTTGGCTATGTGCTCGGGCTCGCCCTGCTGGTCCCGCTCGGGGATCTGCACGAGCGCCGCGGGCTGATCAGCGCCACCATGCTCGTGACCGCCGCGGCCCTGGTGGTCGCCGCCACCGCACCCGCCTTCGCGGTACTCGGCGCGGCGCTTGGGGTGGTCGGCGTCACTTCCGTGGTGGCCCAGATCGTCGTCCCGATGAGCTCGTCGCTGTCGGCCGAGCACGAGCGCGGGTCCGTGGTGGGGACGGTGATGAGCGGGCTGCTCATCGGGATCCTGCTCGCGCGGACGGTCAGCGGTCTCATCGCGGCGGCCGCGGGCTGGCGGACGGTGTACTTCTTCGGCGCCGCGGCGATGGTTCTCCTGGCCGCCACCCTGCGGCGCAGGCTGCCGCGCGTCCCTCCCACGACCGAGCTCTCCTACGGCGGGCTGCTGCGCTCCGTCGTGCAGCTCGTGCGCGAGGAGCCGATCCTGCGCCAGCGCATGATGGTGGGCGCACTGGCTTTCGGTTGCTTCAGCACCCTGTGGACATCGCTGGCCTTCCTGCTCTCCGGTCCCCCCTACAACTACGGCAACGGCGTCATCGGCCTGTTCGGCCTGGTGGGGGTGGCGGGCGCGCTGGCGGCATCGAGCGCGGGGCGCCTGGCCGACCGAGGCCACAACGGCCGCGTCACCACCGCGTCGATCCTCGTCATGCTCGCCAGCTGGGGGGTCATGGCGCTGGGCAAGACCTCGGTGGTCGCCTTGATTGCCGGCATCGCGCTGCTGGACCTCGGCGTCCAGGGCCTGCAGGTCTCCAACCAGAGCGCGATCTACGCGCTGCGCCCCGAGGCCCGCAGCCGGCTGACGACCGCGTACATGGTGGCCTACTTCCTGGGGGGCGCCGCGCTCGTCGGCGATTTCCTCGTCGCTGTACGGATCCGACGGCTGGGGCGGCGATCTGCGTGCTCGGCGGGGCCACGGCGCTGCTTGCTCTGGTCGGCTGGGTGCTCACCGAGGCGGCGGCGCGCCGCCGTCCGGACACCGCGCGGGCGGTCGTATGATCGACGGCTGACGCGATCTGGGAGGACGGGCATGTCAGGCGAGTCGGCAGCGGTCACCAACGGGAATCCCGCAGGGGCGGAACCCGAGGGGCACCGCAGCATCCTCGTCGTCTTCGTCGGGCTCATGTTGGTGCTGCTCATGGCGGCGCTGGACCAGACGATCGTGTCCACCGCCCTGCCGACGATCGTCGGCGACCTCGGCGGCCTCAGCCACATCTCGTGGGTGGTGACGGCCTACCTGCTGGCCCAGACGGCGGTCACGCCGGTGTACGGCAAGCTCGGCGACCTCTACGGCCGCAAGATCGTGCTCCAGGTCGCCCTGGTGGTGTTCCTCATCGGCTCCGCGCTGTGCGGCGCTGCGCAGACGATGACGCAGCTCATCGTCTTCCGGGCCCTCCAGGGCCTCGGCGGCGGTGGGCTCATGGTGGGCACGATGGCGGCGATCGGCGATGTCGTCACCCCGCGTGAACGCGGGAAGTACCAGGGGATCTTCGGGGCGGTGTTCGGATTGGCCAGCGTCATCGGGCCGCTGCTGGGCGGGTTCTTCACGACGACCCTGTCGTGGCGCTGGATCTTCTACGTCAACCTGCCGATCGGCGTAGCCGCGTTTGCCGTGCTCGCCGTCACGCTGCCCTCGCGCCGGGACCACACCCACCACCAGATCGACTACCTGGGCGCCGGGCTGCTGGCGGGCGGACTCACCGCGGTCGTCCTGCTGTGCACGCTCGGCGGGACCGACTACGCCTGGGGATCGCCGCAGATCGTCCTGCTCGGCGTCATCGCGATCGTTCTGTTGGTCACCTTCGTGCTGGTGGAACAGCGGGCGGCCGAGCCGGTCCTGCCGCCGCGCCTGTTCCGCGACCGCGTGTTCAGCGTCACCAGCGGGATCGGGCTGGTGGTGGGCTTTGCCCTGTTCGGCTCGGTCACGTACCTGCCGCTGTTTCTCCAGGTCGTGCTGGGGGCCACGCCCACCGAGTCGGGGTTGCAGATCCTGCCCTTGATGGCCGGACTGCTCATCACCTCGATCGGCTCGGGCCAGCTCATCAGCCGCACCGGCCGCTACAGACCGTTCCCGATCGCCGGCACGGCGATCATGGTGGTGGGGCTCTTCCTGCTCTCCACGATGGACCCGCAGACGACGCGCGGCGCGGCCTCCGCGTTCATGTTCGTGCTCGGCCTGGGTCTCGGGCTGACCATGCAGGTGCTGGTGTTGGCGGTCCAGAACGCGGTCGACTACAAGGATCTCGGCGTGGCCACCTCGGGCGCGACGTTGTTCCGGTCGATCGGCGGCTCGGTGGGGACGGCCGTTCTCGGCTCGATCTTCTCCAATCGGCTGGCCGCGGAGCTGGCCTCGACGCTGCCGCGCTCGGCCGGCGGGTCGCTGGGCACCGGCGCGGGCCTCAACACCGCGGCGCTCAGGCGGCTGCCGACGCCCATCCACGACGCCTACCTCACGGCCTTCACCAACGCCCTGTCCACGGTGTTCATCGTCGCCGCCTGCGTCGCCGCCGTCGCCTTCCTGCTGAGCTGGGCGCTCGAGCAGCGCCCGCTGCGCGAGACGATCGCCGCCAGCACCGGGCTCAGCGAGTCGTTCGCCGCGCCACGGCTCACCGACTCACTGGCCGAGGCGTCGCGGGCGATGAGCGTGCTGATCGGCCGGGAGGGCCGCCGCGCGCTGGTGGCGAGGCTGGTCGAGCGCGCCGGCGTGGACCTCACCCCCGCCGCGGCGTGGCTGATCGTCCGCCTTGCCGAGGTCGACGAGGCCCACCCGGCCTCGATCCCCCAGCTGTGCGCGGACTTCGACATCCCGCTCGAGGTCGGCCAGCGCGCACTGCGCGAGCTCGACGAACGCGGGCTGCTGCGCCGCGACCCTGCCGCCGGGGAGGAGCGCGGGCGCGTCGTGGGGGTGACGCCCGCGGGGGCCGAGATCGCCGGGCGGCTCGTGGCGGAGCGGCGGGCGAGCCTGGAACGGATCTGCGCCGGGTGGCAGCCCGAGGACAACGAGGAGCTGGCGGGGCTGTTGACGCGGTTGGCGCGGGAGCTCTCGCCGGATGAGGCCCCGGCCCCGGCTGCCTCGGGTGCCGCTGCCGCTGCTGTTTGAGTTTTCGGCGGTTGTCGGGGCACCGGCGAACGTCAACAGCGGCTTTCGAAGGAGGTGGTTCGGGCGGGCGCCGCGACCTGCAAGGCGCGCAAAACGATTGCGGCCGAGGCAGGTTTGGCGCGGAGTGCATGCCCCACGTGCATTCCGCGCAAAAGCTCCGGGGCGCGCCGAGGTTTTTCGCGTTATGCAGGTTGGGAGCTCGCCGCGGCGGTCAGCGCCGCAGCGACCGCGAGTCCGACCCCGTCGCCCGCCGCAGGTCGGCCTCGATGGCCACCGCCGCCCCCTGCGCCAACGGCAGGATGTCGCGCCGCAGCGTGGTCATCGTCCCGCGGCTGGCGTGGACGGAGACGTTCAAGGCCGCGACGACCGTGCCGGAAGCGTCCTTGATCGGGACCGCCAGCGACCGCAACCCCTCCTCGAGCTCCTGGTCCACCGCCGCCCAGCCCTGCCGGCGCACCCGGTCAAGGACGGCGAGCAGGGCGTCGGGGTCGGTGATGGTGTGCGTCGAGAGCGGCCGCATGTCGATCCGGGCCAGCCGCGCGGTCAGCTCGGCGTCGGGCAGGGCGGCCAGGAGGACGCGGCCCATCGAGGTGGCGTAGGCGGGTAGGCGCGTGCCGACCGACAGGGTGATGCTCATGATTCGGCGGGTGGGCACGCGGGCCACGTAGACGACCTCGGTGTCGTCGAGCACGGAGATCGAGGAGGACTCGTTGACCTGGGCCACCAGCGCTTCCATGTGCGGCTGGGCGACCTCGGGCAGGCTCAGCGAGGACAGGTAGGCGTAGCCGAGCTCCAGCACGCGCGGGGTGAGGGCGAACCGGCCATCGTTAAAGGTCACGTAGCCGAGCTTGGCCAGGGTGAGCAGGAAGCGCCGCGCGGCCGCACGGGTGAGGCCGGAGATGCGGGCCACCTCGCTGAGCCCGAGCTCGCGATGCTCGGCATCGAAGGCACGGATGACCAGCAGTCCGCGTTCCAGCGACTGCACGAAGTCGGCACTGCGGGGACGGTCTTCGGTCACGATCTCCTCAGGGGTCAGGCATGCGCAAACTACCCCACGGAGCGCATTGCGTTTATGCTGCTTTCGTGGACAAAATTGTCGACAATGCTCGGGTGGCGGACAGCGGCGAGCCGGAGCGGCCCGAGGATACGCCTGCGCGCCGCGATCGTGGCCGGCCGGCTGCTGCCCAACGAGCGCCTGGTCGAGGCTGACCTGACCCGCCGGCTCGGGGTCGGCCGCTCCGCCGTGCGCACCGCGCTGGCGCGCCTCGAACACGAGGGGCTGGTGGAGCTCGAGCCCCACCGGGGCGCCCGAGTGCGCCTGGTCAGCGTGCCCGAGGCGATCGAGATCCTGCAGGCGCGCGCCGCGCTGGAGGGCCTGGCGGCCAGCCGGGCCGCCCGCAACGCCACCGACGCCGGACGTCGCCGACCTGAGGGCGATCCTCGCCGAGATGCGCCGGCTGCTCGACGGCGGGGATCTGCTCAAGGCCTCGGACGCCAACGCCGTGCTGCACCGGCGGCTGCTGGAGATCGGCGGGCACACGACCGCCAACCGGCTCATCGATGGCCTGCGCTCGCAGCTCGTCCGATTCACCTACCGGACCATCCTCGTCCCCGGCCGCAGCGAGCGCTCCTTCGCCGAGCACGCCGCGATCGTCGACGCGATCGCCGCCCACGACGGCGCGGCCGCGGAGCGGGCGATGCGCCGGCACCTCTCCCACGTCGCCGACGCGCTGCTGGCCACCCAGGAGTCGGCATGAGCGCAGGCGCGGAGCCGATCGCCGTCTCAGACCGCGCGCGCGCACTGCTCCGCGGCGCCTACGACACCCATATCCATGTCGCGCCCGACGTCGTCCCGCGCATCGTCGACGACGTCACGCTGGCCCACCGCTTCGCCGCACTGGGCATGGACGGGTTCGTGCTCAAGTCCCACTACACCTCGACCGCCGAGCGGGCCAGCGTCGTGCGCGCCGCGGTGCCATCGATCGACGCGCTCGGGGCGATCGTGCTCAACCGCGCCGTCGGCGGGCTGAACGCGCTCGCCGTGGAGGTGGCCGCCCGCGAGGGCGTGCGCACGGTGTGGCTGCCCACCGTCGACTCCGTCAACGAGTCCCACGAGCGCGACGGCGCCGGCCGGGGCGAAGGTGCCGGTGTGGGTCAAGCTCCAGCTCGAGCTGCGCGAGCAGGGCATCGAGATCCCGCCCGTGCCGGTGGTGGACGACGACGGCAGCGGTCCTGCCCGAGACGCGCGCGGTGCTCGAGCGGATCGCCCACCACGGCCTGCTGCTGGCCACCGGGCACCTCGCCCGCGACGAGATCTTCGCCGTCGTCGACGCTGCGCTGGAGGCCGGGATCACTCAGATCGTCATCACCCACCCGGAGTTCCCCGCCCAGAGCCTGAGCGTCGAAGATCAGGACGCGCTGGCGAGCCGCGGCGCCCTCCTCGAGCGGTGCATGACGACGCCGCACACCGGCAAGATCGCCTGGGCGCAGTGGATCGCCCACATCCGCGAGACCGGTCCCGAGCACTCGGTCCTCTCCACCGATCTCGGGCAGGTGTTCAACCCTCCGGTCGAGGACGGCATGGCGATCATGGTCGACCGCCTGCTCGAGGCCGGGTTCAACGACGAGGAGGTCCAGGTGATGGCAGTGGCCAACACGCGCCGGGTGGCGGGAGCCGATCCGTGGTGAGCCGAGCCGCGGCGGATGCTGGTGATCGGCGCGCACTCGGCCGACTTCGTGTGGCGCGCCGGCGGCGCGCTGGCGGTGACCACCTCCACCGGCGGAGTCGGGCGCGTGATCGCCCTCTCCTACGGCGAGAAGGGCGAGTCGGGCGAGCTGTGGAAGGAGGACGGCCAGACGATCGACAACGTCAAGAAGATCCGCCACGGCGAGGCCGAGCGCGCGGCCGGCCATCTCGGCGCCGACTTCCGCTGCCTGGATCTCGGCGACTACCCGCTGCAGATCGACGGCGACGCGCTGGAGCGCATCTCCGACGAGATCCGCGAGTTCGCCCCCGACGTGCTCATCACCCACACCGACACCGATCCGTTCAACCCCGATCACCCGGTCGCCAACACCGCCGTCGGCCGCGCGCGCAGCCTCGCCGCCGGCGCGGGAGTGCAGAGCTCGTTCAAGACCGTCCGCCCGCCGGAGTTCTTCCTCTTCGAGCCCCATCAGCCCGAGCTGTGCAACTTCATGCCGACCACCTTCGTCGACATCACCGCGGTGATGGACGCCAAGCGCGCGGCGATGGCCGAGATGAAGGCCCAGAAGTACCTTCACACCTATTACGCCGAGCGCGCCGACCACCGTGGCAACCACGCCCGGCGCTCCTCGGGAAACCAGGACATCCGCCAGGCCGAGGCCTTCCAGCGGGTCACCCCCCAGGTGGTGAGCAGCCTATGACCGACAACGCGATCGCAGAGCTGGCAGCGCTCGGCTCGGCCACCGTCTACGAGGCCGGCGGCCGGCGCGGCTACGTCGACCTCGACCTCATCCAGATCCTCGCCGGATCGCGGGTGGCCGGGCCCGCCCGCACCGTCAAGTGCGGCCAGGACGACAACCTCATGGTCCACGCCGCCATGGCCGAGGTTCAGCCCGGCGAGGTGCTGGTGCTGACGATGCCCGAGCCCCGGCCGATCGGGATCGTCGGCGACCTGCTGGCCACCCAGGCCAAGGCCCACGGCGCCGCCGGGATCCTCATCGACGCGGCGGTGCGCGACATCGACACCCTGGCCGAGCTCGGGCTGCCGATCTGGGCCCGCTGGGTCCGGATCAAGGGCGCGACCAAGGACATTCCCGGGACCATCGGCGAGCCGGTGCAGGTCGGCGGGGCCACGATCAACCAGGGCGACATCGTCGTCCTGGATGCCGACGGGGCGGCCGTGGTGGAGGCCGAGCCGCGTCGACGAGGTGCTCGAGGCGTCGCGCAAGCGCGAGGACAACGAGCGGGTCAAGCGCATCAAGCTCCAGGACGGCGAGCTCTCCTACGACCTCGACGGCCTGCGCGCCCGCGTCGAAGGGGCGTGATCACCATGGCCGAGCCGCCCGATCTCGCCCACATCGCCCACGCCGAGCTGCTCACCCCGTTTCCCGAGGAGAGCCTGCGCTTCTTCGTCGACCTGTTCGGGATGCAGATCGAGCACCGGGAGGGACAGTCGGTGTTCCTGCGCGGGTGGGGGGAGTACCAGCCCTACGGCCTCAAGCTCACCGAGTCAAAGCTGCCCGGCCTCGGCCACGTGGCCATCCGCGCCTGGAACCCCGAGGCGCTGGAGCGGCGGGTCACGGGCATCGAGGCCACCGGCCTCGGTGACGGGTGGATCGAGGGCGACCACGGCCACGGCGCCGCCTATCGTGTTCCGCGATCCCGACGGCCACCGCTTCGAGCTGTTCTACGAGCAGGACCGATACGTGCCGCCCGAGGAGCTGCGCCCGCGGCTGCGCAACGTCCCCCAGCGCCACGTCGATCGGGGCGCCTCGGTCAAGCGGATCTGGACCACGTCAACATCCTGGCCGCCGACATCGCCGCCAACCGGCGCTTTGCCGAGGAGCAGCTCGGCTACCGCACCTACGAGCAGGTCATCCTCGACTACGGCGAGGAGTCGGGCGCCTGGATGAGCCTGACGCATCGCCGCCCACGAGCTCATCTACACCGCCGACCACGCCGGCGGCAGCGGCCGGCTGCACCACCTCGCCTGGTTCGTCGACACCCGCGAGGAGTGCCTGCGCGCCGCCGACCTGTTCGTCGACGCCGACGTCCCGATCGAGGCCGCCCCCTCCAAGCACGCGGTGGCCCAGGGGATGTTCCTCTACGTCTACGAGCCCGGCGGCAACCGGGTCGAGATCACCACCGGCACCCACTTCATCTACGACCCTGCGTATCAGCCCGTGCAGTGGACGCAGGCCGAGCGGGCGCGCGGCCAGGCGTGGGGGGTCAAGACCATCGAGACGTTCCACACCTACGGCACCCCGCCGCTGGACGGGACGGTGGGCCCGCCGATACCGCCGACGAGCCAGATCCCCGGCGCGCCCCCGGGCACGTTCGCCCCCGACGGCGTGTTCGCGTGACGCCTGCGGACGATCATCGGGCCATCCGCGACCTGGTCGAGAACTGGGTGGTGTGGCGCGACGCCGGCGACTGGGAGCGCTTCGCGACCGTGTGGCACGACGACGGCGTGATGATGGCCACCTGGTTTCAGGGGCCCGCCGCCGACTTCATCCGCGTCAGCCGCGAGGGCTTTGAGCGCGGGGTGCGCATCCTGCACTTCCTCGGCGGCACGTCGGTGGACCTGGCCGGCGAGCGGGCGATCGCCCAGACCAAGATGACGATCACCCAGCGCACGACCGTGGAGGGCGTCGCAGTGCGACGTCGTGTGCACCGGGCGCTTCTACGACTTCGTCGAGCGCCGGGATGGACGGTGGGGCGTGGTGCTGCGCCAGCCGATCTACGAGATCGACCGCCTCACCCCCGTCTCCGGCGGCCCCGGGCCGAAGCTCGACGGCGACCTGCTCGCGCAGTTTCCCTCCGGCTACCGCCACCTGGCCTACATCCAGACCCGGATCGGCTACGACGTCAAGCGCGACATGCCGGGGCTGACCGGCCCCGAGGTTGAGGACCTGTATCGCCGCGGCGCCGACTGGCTGGCCAGCGGCCCCGGCTAACGTTTCCCGACATGAGGCCCGAGCGGCGGACCATCGCCGCGGAGGTGTTCGCGGCGGGGCGCGAGTACGACGCGGCGCAGGGCGACCGGCTGGCCCGGTTGCGCAACGTCGAGCCGGAGACCGCCGAACTGCTCGGCGTGCTCGTGCGCGCCACCCGCGCGCGGCGTGTGCTGGAGGTCGGTACCTCCAACGGCCACTCGACGCTGTGGCTGGCCGACGCCGCCGAGGCCGTCGGGGGCCAGGTCGAGACGCTTGACATCGACCCGCGGCGCACGGAACAGGCTCTGGCCAACCTCAACCGCGCCGGGCTCGGCCAGGTCGTCAACTGCCGCACGATCGGCGCCGCCCAGGCGCTGGCCGAGTACCCCGATGCGGCCTGGGAATTCGTGTTCCTTGACGCCGAGCGGCCCGAGTATCCGGGCTACTGGCCCAACCTGCGACGTAGCCTCGCTCCGGGGGCGGTGCTGGCCATCGACAACGCCGTCTCCCACGAGTCCGAGCTGCAGAGCTTCAACCGCCTGCTGGGCGACGACCCTCACGTGACCACCGCCCTGGTGCCCATCGGAGCCGGGCTGATCGTCGCCGCGCTGGACGCCTGAACACACCCGCAGCCTAACCGGACCCATCGGTCCGCTACGATATTGCTGTGGCCGAGGCATCCAAGACCCCCTACCAGCCGGAAGCGCTGGACCGCGCGACGATGATCGTCGCGGGCGTCGTCCTGCTGGGGGCGGTCATGTCGATCCTCGACACGACGATCGTAAACGTCGCCATCGACCATCTGGCGCAGGTCTTTCATGCCTCGCTGACGACGATCCAGTGGGTCATCACCGGCTACACGCTGGCCCTGGCCACGGTCATTCCCATCACCGGCTGGGCGGCGGACCGCTTCGGGACCAAGCGCATCTACATGACCTCGCTGGTGCTCTTCACCATCGGCTCGGTGCTGTCGGGCCTGGCCTGGAGCGCCGGCTCGCTCATCTTCTTCCGGGTGCTCCAGGGCATCGGCGGCGGGATGATCATGCCGTCGGTCATGACGATCATGACCAAGAAGGCCGGCCCCAGTCGCATGGGCCGGGTCATGGGCATCCTCGGGGTCCCGATGTTGATCGCACCGATCATGGGGCCGATCCTGGGCGGTTGGCTCGTCGACAGCGCTTCCTGGCGCTGGATCTTCTTCATCAACGTGCCGATCGGGGTCGTCGCCTTCATCCTCGCGCTGATCGTGCTGGACCCCGACACACCCCAGCCCGCGCACCGGCTGGACTGGCTGGGCATGGCGCTGCTTTCACCGGGCCTGGCCTTGTTCATCTTCGGACTGGCCGAGTCCTCCACCTATGGCTTCGGCGCCGTGCAGTCGTGGGGCCCGACCCTGGCCGGCGTCGTACTCATCGCCGCCTGGGCGCTACACAGCTGGCGCACGCCCAATCCACTCATCGACCTGCGGACGTTCGCCCACACCCGAGCGGGTGCCGCGGGCGGCACCTTCCTGCTCTTCGCCATCTCGGTGTTCGGCTCGATGCTGCTCGTCCCGCTCTACTACCAGACGGTCCGTGGCCAGTCGGCGCTCGATGCGGGTCTGCTCCTGGCGCCGGGCGGGATCGGCGCGATGATCCTGATGCCGGTCGCCGGCAGGCTCACCGACCGCTACGGGCCGACGTGGCTGCCCGCCTGCGGCCTGCCGCTGGTGGCCATCGGGATGATCCCCTTCGCCTTCGTCGGCGCCACCACCTCCTACGTCCTGCTCGGCGCGGGCAGCTTCGTCCAGGGTCTGGGGATGGGCCTCGCGATGATGCCGAACATGACCGCGGCCATGCAGGCCGTCCCACCGGCCGCGATCGCCCGCACCAGCACGGCGATGAACATCATCCGCCAGGCCGGCGCCTCGATCGGCACCGCGATCCTGTCGGTGCTGCTGGCCACGGCGATCGCGAGCAACCTGACCGGAATCATCGGCAGCCGCGTGGCCGGTTCGGGCGGCGGCCTTTCTGCCCTGCAGCACCTGCCGACGCGTGCACACGCCGTGGTCGCCGTGCCGCTGGCTCACGCCTTCGCCTCGACGTTCGTGTGGGCGCTGGCGCTCATCGTGGTCGCCTTCATCCCCGCCGCGGGGATGGCCATCTCGGGGTTCCGCCGGCCACTGCGCGCGCCGACGGGCGAGGCCGCACCGCAGCTTGTGGTGGAATAGCCACCCCTGCCTCAGGTCGCCTACACCCGCGGACTCCACGAGCTCGGTCAAGGGCTCTACGCCTACCTGCAGCCCGATGGAGGGTGGGGCTGGAGCAACGCGGGCTTGGTCTGCGCGGACGAGACGTCGCTGCTCGTCGACACGCTCTATGACCTGAAGCTCACCCGGGCGATGCTCGAGACGATGGCGCCGGTGACCGAGCGCGCTCCCATCGACGCCGCGCTCAACACGCACGCCAACCCCGACCACTGTTTTGGCAACGAGCTGCTGCCGACCGCCACCGAGATCTACGCCTCCGCGGCCAGCGCCGAGGAGATGGGCCAGCTCTCGCCCGAGGTGCTGCACGCGTTGAAGAAGGCGCCCGACATGCCGCCCGATCTCGCCGACTTCGTGCAGCACGCCTTCGGCCCCTTCGACTTCTCCAACATCACCTTCCGCGCCCCGTCGCGGACGTTCAGCGGGCAGTTGGAGCTGACCGTGGGCGACCGCGCGGTGACGTTCGTCGAGCTCGGCCCCGCGCACACCGGGGGCGACACGATCGTCCACATCCCGGACGCGGGCACCGTTTTCACCGGCGACCTGCTGTTCATCGACGGCACCCCCATCGTGTGGGCGAGCCTCAGCAACTGGATCGCCGCCTGTGACCGGATCCTCGAGCTGGGCGCCACGACGCTGGTCCCCGGGCACGGTCCCGTCACCGACGCCTCCGGCGTGCGCGATGTCCGCCGCTACCTGGCCTACATCGCCCAGGAGGCAGGGGAGCGCTTCGCCGCCGGGATGGACGCCGCTGAGGCGGCCAACGACATCGACATCTCCGACTTTGCCGATTGGGGTGACCCTGAGCGGATAGCGGCCAACGTGATGGCCGCCTACCGGGAGCTCGACCCCTCGCTCCCGCGGCCGGCGCCGCCCGAGCTGTTCGTGCGGATGGCCGCCTGGCGCGCCGCTCACTGACCCCGAGTCACGTCAACCGAAAGGATCTCGATCAATGGCCAGCAAGCAGACGGTCGCCGTGCTCGGCGCCGGCGGGATCATGGGGTTCGCCATGGCGCGCAACCTGGCGCGCGACGGCTATGCCATCCGGGCGTGGAACCGCTCGCGCGACAAGGCCGAGCCGTTGAGCGAGGACGGCGCGGAGATCGTTGACACCCCCGCGCAGGCGGCCGACGGCGCCGACGTGATCCTGACCATGGTCGCCGACGCCGACACGGTGCTCGATGCGATGAACGGCGACGACGGGGCGCTGTCGGCCGGCGGCGGCTGACGACGTCGTCTGGCTGCAGATGAGCACGATCGGCATCGAGGGCACGGAGCGCTGCGCCGCGCTGGCCGCCGAGCGCGGCCTGACCTTCTTCGACGCGCCGGTGCTGGGCACCAAGGCGCCCGCTGAGCAGGGAAGCCTCGTCGTGCTCGCCTCGGGCGCTGAGGAGGCGCGTGATCGCGTGCAGCCGATCTTCGACGTGATCGGCAGCCGCACGATGTGGATCGGCGAGGCCGGCGCGCGCCACCCGGCTCAAGCTCGCCGTCAACACCTGGGTCCTCACGGTGCTGGAGGGGACCGCCGAGGTGCTGGCCCTGGCCGAGGGCCTCGGCCTGAACCCGGAGCTCGTGCTCGATGCCGTCAAGGACGGGCCGCTCGACATCGGCTACATGCAGATGAAGGGCCGGGCGATGATGGCCCGGGAGTTCGAGCCCTCGTTCCGCCTGCGCCTGGCGGCCAAGGACGCCGGGCTGGTGGTCGACGCCGTCGACCTGCACGGCCTGGACCTGCCGCTGGTCACGGCGATCCGCGATCGACTGGAGCAGGGAATCCCGGAGCACGGGGAAAAGGACATGGCCGCGACGTACCTGACCAGCACGTCGTCGCGCAAGTAAACTTATAAGTTTACTTTGTGGGGTGGCTGGGCTCGGGGGTGGTTTGGAGGGGTCCCGTGTGGCTGCGGCACGGGCGTTGGTCAACGGCTGGGCTTGGGAAGGGTGGCTGGGCGGGGCTGTGAGAGCCCATGCCTCTCAGGCGTTGCGTTGCTGGCGGGAGCTTGGGAGATATTGCCTGCTGGAGAGTGAAAATCTCCCAAGGCCATCCGCCAGAAGGGCTCCGCAGCCCAATCGGGCGGACCAGTGGTAGGCAAACTCACTCACGGCCCCCAGAAACGTCGCCAACCGCCGCGCCCCAGGCCACCACCCACGCCGGAACCGCCCCCCTCGACAGCCGCAGTTGACGTTCGCGTATGTGGCCGGAGCCCGCGTCAGGTCGCGATCAGCACCAGCAGGTCGCGGGGCCCGTGGACGCCCTCGACGCGCTCGAGCTCGATGTCCGAGCTCGCCGACGGCCCGGAGACCAGCGTGATCGGCCGGCGCCCGCTCGCGCACCGCCGGGGCCACGGCGGCGATCGCCTCGGGGACGAGCTCGACGATCTGCCCGGCGAGGACGACGCAGATGTGGTGGTCGGGCACCAGGGTCAGCGCGCGGCGCCCGCAGATCGGCGAGCCGTCGAGGACGAGCGTGCCGGTCTCGGCGATCGCGGCCGCGCAGCCGGTGACCGCGCCGTCGACGCGGTCAAGCTCGGCGGCGCTCAGCTCCGCGTCCTCGATCGAGCTCGACGCCGCGCGGACGCCAGCCGGCCGGCAGGCCGGGCGGGACGACGACGCCGGCGCAGCCCCCGCTCGGCGCACGCCGCGCGTGACCGCGTCGCCCAGCTCGGCGGCGGCGACGCGCGCGCACCTCGGCGCGCGTAGTCGCGCGACGCGCTCGGCGAGCAGTGCCCGACGAGCTGCTCGCGGGTGCGCTCGCCGGCGTGGCGATAGTCGCGGGCCACCGGCGACGTCGGCGGCGCGCTCGGGCGCCGGCACGTCGTCGAGCGGCGCCGCGGATGCGGCCCAGGATCTCGTCGCGGCGCGCCGCTCACGAGCGCGCTCGCCGCCACCAGTCGCGGAAGCTCTGCGACGGGACGGCGCGGCAGGTCGCGGGCCGAGGTCCAGCCCGACAGCGGCCCGGGCAGGCGGCGGATCGTGCCGTCGCGGACCAGCGGCCACTGCGCCAGCCGGCCGGCGCGCTGCGCCGCCTCGTACAGCCGGCGGCTGGCGAACACCCGGGCCATCGCCCGCATCGCGACGTGCTCGGGGTCCACCCGCTCGCGCACGCCGGACGCGCGCGATGCCGGGCCGACCTCCTCCTGGCGCAGGTGGACGAGCACCTCGGGGATGTTGATCTTGACCGGGCAGACCTCGTAGCAGGCGCCGCACAGGCTCGAGGCGTAGGGCAGCGAGCCCGGCCGCGGTCATCCCGCTCAGCATCGGCGTGAGGATCGCGCCGATCGGCCCGGGGTACGTCGAGCCGTACGCGTGGCCGCCGGTGCGCTCGTACACCGGGCACACGTTGAGGCACGCCGAACAGCGGATGCAGTTGCAGCGCCTGGCGCCCGATCTCGTCGGCGAGCACGTTGGTGCGGCCGTTGTCGAGCAGCACGAGGTGAAACTCGCGCGGGCCCGTCGCCCTCGGAGACCCCGGTCCACAGCGACGTGTAGGGGTTCATCCGCTCGGCGGTGGAGGAGCGCGGCAGCAGCTGCAGGATAGACCTCGAGGTCCTGCCACGTCGGGATCACCTTCTCGATCCCCATGACGCTGATCAGCACCTCGGGCAGCGTCGTGCACATCCGGCCGTTGCCCTCGGACTCGACCACCGACACCGTCCCGGTCTCGGCGACGGCGAAGTTGACGCCGCTGATCCCGACGCGCGCCTCCAGGAACAGCTTGCGCAGGTGCGCGCGCGCCGTCTCGGCCAGCTCGCGCGGGTCATCGGAGAGGTCGGGCGGCGCGTCGGGCAGCGTGCGCGCGGAACAGGTCGCGGATCTGGTCGCGGTTCTTGTGGATCGCCGGGACCAGGATGTGCGACGGCGCGTCGTCGGCGAGCTGGATGATCAGCTGCGCCAGGTCGGTCTCCCACGGCGCGGATCCCGCGCTGCGCGAGCGCCTCGTTGAGCCCGGTCTCCTCGGTGGTCAGCGACTTGGCCTTGACCACCTCGTCGACGCCGTGGCGACGCGACGATGTCGCCGACGATCCGGTTGCACTCCTCCGCGTCGCGCGCCCAGTGCACGACTGCCGCCGGCGCGCTGCACCGACGCCTCGAGCTCGAGCAGGTACTCGTCGAGGTGGCGCAGCACCCGCTCCTTGAGCGCGCGGCCGGCCTCGCGCAGCTGCCTCCCAGTCGGGCAGCTCGGCCACCGCCGCGGCGCGCTTGGCCCGGATCGCGTGGGTGGCGTGGCCGAGGTTGTGGCGCAGCTGGGTGTCGGCCAGCGCCGCCCGGGCCGCCTCGGGGAACGGCACGGCGCGCCGTGCGCTGCGGCCATCGCCGCTCACGTGACCGCCGCCCGCCTCGGTCTGGGCCAGGATCTCGGCGAGGTGCATCGTGCGCACCCCCGCGCGCTGGCGCGACAGCGCGCCGCCGATGTGCATCAGGCACGAGTTGTCGGCGCTCACGCACACCTCGGCGCCGGTGTCGAGGATCGTGCGCACCTTGTCGGACAGCATCGCGATCGAGGTGTCGGCGTTCTTGACCGCGAACGTGCCGCCGAAGCCGCAGCACTGGTCGGCCTCGGGCAGCGTCGACCAGGTCGATGCCGCCCGACCGCGCGCAGCAGCCGCAGCGGCCGGTCGCCGACGTGCAGCATCCGCAGGCTGTGGCAGGTGGGGTGATAGGTGACGCGGTGCGGGAAGTACGCGCCCACGTCCTCGACGCCGAGCCGGTCGACGAGCAGCTCGGTCAGCTCCAGCACCCGGGGCGCGATCGCCGTCGACCTCGCGCTGCGAGCGCCGGCGTCGCCGGACAGCTCGGCCACGCGCGCGTAGTAGTCGCGGACCATGCCCGACGCACGAGGCCGACGGCGACACGACCACCTCGGCGTCGGCGAACGCGTCGCACGAACCGGCGCACCAGCGGGATCGTCTCCTCCGCGTAGCCGGTGTTGAAGTGCATCTGGCCGCAGCACGTCTGCTCGAGCGGGAAATCGACCGCGACCCCAGGCGCTCGAGCAGCGTCACCACGGCCCGCCCGGTCTGCGGGAACATCGTGTCGTTGAAGCACGTGATGAACAGCGAGACGCGGCTGGGCGGAGCGGCGGCGGGCAGACGCACATCATCGACCATGCCGGCATCATCGCGGATCGCAGTACTTGCGCGCGCAAGCATTGCGCTGATATACTTGCGCTAGCAAGCTAATCCCACCCCGTCCACCGGCCATCCCCGCACCAACGGGGGCGCCAGGGAGGAGCACCGACACGCATGAATCCGATCGAAGGCATCCACCACATCACCCTGATCACCGGCGACGCGCCCGGCAACGTCGACTTCTACGCGCGCGTGCTGGGACTGCGGCTGGTCAAGAAGACCGTCAACCAGGACGACCCCGGCGTCTACCACCTGTTCTACGCCGACGAGAACGGCTCGCCCGGCGCCGACATCACCTTCTTCGAGTACCCGGGCGCCGCGCCCGGGCGCGCCGGCGCCGGCATGATCTCGCGCATCGTCCACCGCGTCGCCTCCGAGGACGCCCTGGACTTCTGGGAGGAGCGGCTCGGCGACGAGGGCGTCGCCACCGAGCGCGAGCCCGGGCGGCTGCTGTTCGCCGACCCCGAGGGCATGGGCCACGAGCTCGCCGTCGTCACCACCACCGACGCGCCGCTGATCGCCGCCAGCCTCGAGGTCCCGGCCGAGTTCGCCCTGCAGGGCTTCGAGGCGGTGCGCGCCAAGGTCGCACGACCCGGCCCGCAGCGAGGCGCTGCTGGACCAGGTGCTCGGCTTCTCCGAGCTCGAGCGCCGACGACTGGGAGGCGCGCGGCGAGCACCGCGGCGGCCGCATCATGTTCGAGCAGTCAGACGAGCGCGGCATCCCCGGCGCCGGCACCGTGCACCACGTCGCCTGGGCGGTGCTGCAGCGCCGAGCTCGCCGAGTGGCAGCGCACGTCACCGCGGCCGGCGCGCACGCCGACCCCGGTGATCGACCGCTTCTACTTCCAGTCGGTCTACTTCCGCGAGCCGGGCGGGATCCTCTACGAGCTGGCCACGCTCGACGGCGCCGGCTTCGCCTCCGACGAGGCGCCCGAGGACATGGGCCAGGGCCTGTCGCTGCCGCCGTTCCTGGAGCAGCAGCCGCGCCCAGATCGAGCCGCGGCTGACGCCGCTGCCCGACACGCGCGTCTGGCGTCCGCGCGCCGGCCCGCGCCGGGAGCTGAGCGATGAACGCCGACGCACCGAGCTCGGCTTCCAGCACGTCTTCGAGCCCGGCACGCTCGGCGACTGGACGCTGCTGCTGCTGCACGGCACGGGCGGCGACGAGCACGACCTCGTCGGGCTCGGGCGCCAGCTCGCCCCGTCGGCGGCGCTGCTGTCGCCGCGGGGCAAGGTGCTCGAGGACGGGATGCCGCGGTTCTTCCGCCGCCTGGCCGTCGGGCAGCTCGACATCCCCGACCTGCTCGTGCGCACCGACGAGCTGGCGGCGTTCGTGACGGCGGCCGCGCACGGCCTACGGCCGCGACCCGGGCAAGATCGCCGCGCTGGGCTTCTCCAACGGGGCCAACATCGCGGTCAGCCTGCTGCTGCGCCACCCCACGCTGCTGCGCGGCCGCGCTGCTGCGGCCGATGCTGCCCTACGAGCCCGAGGGCGAGCCCGCAGCTCTCCGGCACCGACGTCCTGATCGCCGCCGGCGAGGGCGACCCGTACTCCTCACCCGAGCAGACCCGGCGGCTGGCCGAGGTGCTGGACACCGCCGGCGCGGCGGTCACCGTGCACGTCGAGCCGGGCGCCGGGCACAACCTGGCGCCGGCGACCTGCGCGCGCTGGAGCGGTGGGCGGCGCGACGCTCGCGGCTGACGGCGTCGCCTGACGCGCGGCAGCGTCGTCGGCCGCCGTCACGTGGCGGCGGCGCGCGGCGAGAACCGGCCGAACACCGCCGCCAGCGCCTCGAGCTCGCCGGGGCGCAGCTCGTCGAAGAAGCGCTGCTGCACCGAGGCGAAGTGCGTCGCCTGGGCCTCGCGCATGAGCGTGAGGCCCGCCGGCGTGAGGTGGGCCTCGACGGCGCGGGCGTCCTCGTCGCACGGCGTGCGCTCGATCAGGCCGCGGGTCTCGAGCGTCACCGCGATGCGCGACACCCGGCTGAGGCTGAGCCCCGCCTGCGCGGCCAGCGCCGAGAGCCGCAGGCAGCGGTCGGGGGCGGCCGCCAGCCGCGCCAGCAGCTCCAGGCCGCGAGAGGCTGAGGCCGTAGCGCGACTCGAGCTCGGCGTCGAGCGCCCGGGTGAGCTGCTTGTGGGTCTCCAGCAGTCCGATCCAGGCATCGGCGTGGCGCTCTGACCATTCGGCGACGCCGTCGTTGGACACGCGGTACGGGAGCTGTGGGCGTCGTTGCCATCATCCGCTCATTCTAGCGCATTGCTTGTTAGCGCAAGCAGTCTCGCGCGGCGCGCGTATGCTGAAGTAGCAAGCGGCTACCCGACTGAAAGGAGCGCCGATGGAATCGCATCCCAATCCCGGCACCCGCCACGAGCCCGACCGCATCTACGAGCGGGCCTCGGATCCCGCGGAGGCGGCCGGATCGCCCGCTCGAGCCCAAGTCGTCGACCGAGGAGCTCGCGGCTCGCGACGAGCCCCGCCCGGACTCGGGGCACGACCCGCACCACGCGCTCAACAACCCCGTCGGCACGCCGGAGCCCGACGCCGACTCCGACCCCTACCGAGCGGCCGATCGCCCGACGATGACGCCGACCGCGCCTCGGGCGTCCGGGGCAGCGGCCACAGAGCGCCGACGGATGAGCACCGCGGTCGCCACCGCGCGGCGGATGCTCGAGCACACCGGCGAGCATCCGGTGATCAGCGTGTACCTCGACCTCGATCCGTCGCGGTTCGCCACCGCGCCGGCGCGGGCGACCCAGGTGCGCTCACTCATCGATGAGGCCGAGCGCGACGGCCGTCTCGCCAGGGACGGCCTCTCGCACGCCGATCGGACGGCCCTCACCGCCGACCTGGAACGCCTGGAGGGCTACCTCGGCTCCGACGAGCTGCCGGTGTCGGGCGCCCGGGCACTCGCGGTCTTCTGCTCGGGCCAGGACGACCTCTTCGAGGCCGTGCCGCTGCCGGTGGCGACCCCGGCCAGCGTGGTGATCGCGCCGACCCCGTACATCGAGCCGCTGGTGGCGGGCCCCCACGAGGGGCGCGTCGCGGTGGCCCTCATCAGTCACCGCACGGGACGCATCCTCGTCGGGGACCTCGCCGAGCTCACCGAGTCAGAGGACATCGCCGACGACGTCCACGGCAGGCACAGCCGCGGCGGCTGGTCGCAGTCCAACTACGAGCGCAGCATCGAGGCCGACGTCGAGCACCACCTGCGCCGCGTCGCCGACGAGCTGCATCGCGAGTGGCAGCAGGACCGCTTTGGCCAGCTGGCCCTCGGCGGCACCGCACAGGACGTCGACCAGTTCCAGTCCGCACTGCACAACGACCTGCGCCCGCTGCTGCTCGACGGGCGCCTCGACCTCGAGGTCGAGGCCGCGACCGTCGCCGACATCCGTGACGCGCTCGAGCCGCTTCTCGAGCGTGCGCGCGAGGCCGCCACGGCGGCGACGCTGGCCGAGTTCGAGAACCGCATCGGTGCCGGAAGCCGCGCGGCCCGCGGCGTCGAGGACACCCTCGCCGCCCTGAACGAGCGCCGGGTCGAGACCCTTCTCCTGGCGCATAACTTCGCGGCGCGAGGGGTGCGCTGCCCGCAGCTGCGGGTTGCTCTATCCCGAGGGGACCACGACGTGCCCTACCGACGGCTCGCAGACCGCAGAGATCGCTGATCTGCGCGAGAGCCGTCGTCCAGGCGGCGGTCCTGCAGGACGCCTCTGTGCTCGTGTTCGGCGAGGGGTCTGACCCCGCCGCCGCCCGCGCTGCAGCGTGGCGGTGGCATCGCCGCGCTTCTGCGCTTCTAGACGACCCCTGAGGACGGTCGCGGTCGGCCGCGCCCGGCTCTTTGGGGCCGGGCAGGCAATACTGAGGGCATGCGCGCAGTCGACCAGAGCGGCGGGATGCCCTTCGAGTCCCCGTACGCCCACGGCTTCGTCCGGGTGGCGGCGGCGGTCCCGCATGTCCGCATGGGCGACCCGCGCTTCAACGGCGCTCGCACCGTCGAACTGGCCCAGCGCGCCCACGCCGACCATGCCGCGCTTGTGATCTTCCCCGAGCTGGGGCTGGCGGCCTACTCCAGTGAGGATCTCTTTCACCAGGGCGCGCTGCTGGACGCGGTCACCGGAGCACTGCACGAGATCGTGCGCGCGTCAGCGTCGCTGCGCCCGGTCATCGTCGTCGGCGCGCCGGTGCAGGCCGAGGGCGGGCTGTTCAACGCGGCGCTGATCATCCACGGCGGGCGAGATCCTGGGCGCGGTCCCCAAGAGCTACCTCCCCGAGTACCACGAGTACTACGAGAAGCGCCAGTTCCGCGCCGCGCGCGACCTCGTGGGCGACGAGCTGCGCCTGCTCGGCACGACCGTCCCCTTCACCCCGGAGATGGTCTTCGCCTGCCGCGACCTGCCCGGGTTCGTGCTCGGCGTCGAGATCTGCGAGGACCTGTGGACGCCGGTGCCGCCCAGCACCTACCAGGCGCTGGCCGGCGCCACCGTGCTGGCCAACCTGTCGGCGTCCAACATCACCATCGGCAAGGACGGCTACCGGCGCATGCTGTGCGAGGCCCAGTCGGGGCGGACCATCTCCGGGCTACGTCTACACGGCCGCCGGGCTGGGCGAGTCAACGACCGACATGGCCTGGGACGGCCAGGCGCTCATCTACGAGAACGGCCAGCTCCTGCACGAGTCACAGCGCTTCTCCGACGAGCCGGAGCTGATCATCGGCGACCTCGACCTCGACCGCATCCTCTCTGACCGGATGATCACCTCGAGCTACGCGGACTCGATCCACGACCTGCGCGACCGCGCGCGGCAGATCCGGCGGGTCGAGTTCGACCTCGGCGTACCCACCGACGCCTTCGCGCTGGAGCGACGCGTCGAGCGCTTCCCCTACGTGCCGGCCGATCCGGTCAGCCGCAACGAGCGCTGCGAGGAGGTCTACAACATCCAGGTGCGTGGTCTGCAGACGCGGCTGCTGGCCACCGGGATCGAGAAGATCGTGATCGGCGTCTCCGGCGGCCTGGACAGCACCCACGCGCTGATCGTCGCGGCGCGGGCGATGGACCGGCTGGGGCTGCCGCGCGCCAACGTGCTCGGGTACACGCTGCCGGGCTTTGCCACCAGCGCGCGCACGCTGCGCAACGCCCATGCCCTCATGCAGGCGCTGGGCGTGAGCGCGGCCGAGATGGACATCAAGCCCTCGGCGATGCAGATGCTGCGCGATCTCGGCCATCCCGCCGCCGACGGAGAGCCTCAGTACGACATCACCTACGAGAACGTCCAGGCGGGCGAGCGCACCTCGCACCTGTTCCGCCTGGCCAACTACCACCAGGCGATCGTGGTCGGCACCGGCGACCTGTCCGAGCTGGCCCTGGGCTGGTCCACCTACGGCGTCGGCGACCAGATGTCGCACTACAACGTCAACGCCTCGGTACCCAAGTCGCTCATCCGCTTCCTCATCCGCTGGGCCATCGACACCGGCCAGTTCTCCGGCGAGGCCAACGTCGTCCTCGCCGACATCGTCGAGACCGCCATCTCCCCCGAGCTCATCCCGGCCAGCGCCGACGCTGACCACGACGGGCCCGAGCAGCATTCCGAGGACATCGTCGGTCCCTACGAGCTCCAGGACTTCTTCCTCTACTACGTGTTGCGCTTCGGCTATCGCCCCAGCAAGGTGGCCTACCTGGCCCAGCACGCGTGGGGCGATCGCGCCCGCGGCGACTGGCCCGACCTCATCCCCGCCGAGGCGCGCCACGAGTACTCGCTTCAGGAGATCCGCCACTGGCTGGAGGTGTTCGTGGACCGCTTCTTCCGCACCAGCCAGTTCAAGCGCTCGGCGCTGCCCAACGCGCCCAAGGTCGGCTCCGGCGGATCGCTGTCACCGCGGTCAGACTGGCGCGCCCCGTCCGACAGCACGTCGGCGGCGTGGCTGCAGGAGCTGCGCACGCGGGTCCCCGAGCGCTGAAGCTGCGATAGTTCGCGCCCATGGATCCGCGACCGATCTCGCTCTTCGATCTCGTCAAGCGCGCCGCCGACATCGTCGACCCCGACGATGACGACGCGGTCGTCGGAGACTTCGAGCGGGCCTTCGAGGACGACGACGAGCCGGTCGCCGGCCTCGATGTGGAGGAGCGCGTGGGCGAGGTGCTCGCCCGGCTTGACCCGGCCGTCAATAACGGCTCGCTGGCCGTGGCGGGGGCGCTCACCGTCTACCTGAGCTTCCGCCGCGACGAGCTCCATGCCGATCCGCGCGAGCTCATTCGCCTGGCGGTGCGGGCCGAGTGGGAGGGCGAACCGCCCGAGCCGGTCGTCGAGTGGCTCGACGACCACAACGTGAAGATCTAGGCACCTTCGCCGCGGCGGTTCGCGGCTGTCACAAACGCCGGCGGTCTCCCGTCAACCCCACAGGACCGAACCCTGTGAAAGGAGACACCATGAGAATCCTGGTTGCCGGTGCCAGCGGCGCGATCGGGCGCCAACTGCTCCCCCTGCTCGACGCGGTGGGGCACGAGACGATCGCCCTCGTGCACCGCACGCCTGTCGAGGTCGAAAACGGACATGTGGTCTCGGCCGACGCGCTGGACCGCGACGCGCTCGTCACGGCGGTGTCGGAGTTCGAGCCCGAGGTGGTGGTCAACCTGCTCACCGCCATCCCCCACGACCTCAACGTCCGCAAGTTCGAGCAGGAGTTCGCGAAGACCAACCGCCTGCGGACCGAGGGCACAGCCAACCTGGTGGTGGCCACCCGCGGCGTGCGCATGATCTCCGAGTCGATCGCCTTCGCCTATGACCCCGAGGCCGGGCCGGTCGCCGACGAGGCCTCGCCGTTGTGGACGGACAGTCCCAAGGCATTTCGCCCCGCCCTGGCAGCGCTCAAGGAGCTCGAGCGGATCACCGCCGAGACCGGCGGCGTGAGCCTGCGCTTCGGCAGCCTCGTCGGCCCGGGGACCAGCTTTGACACGGGAGGGGCGATGGTGGAGGCGGTACGCGGCGGCAAGCTGCCGATCGTCGGCGACGGATCGGGCATGTTCTCGTTCGTCCACACCCACGATGCGGCCACCGCGATCGTGGCCGCCCTGGACCGCCCTGAGGTCAGCGGGGTGCTGAACATCGTCGACGACCAGCCGCTGGCCGCGCGCGAGTGGATGCCTGAGTTCGCCCGCCTGCTCGGCGCCCGCCCGCCCCGGCGCTTCCCGGAGTGGCTGGCGCGCCTGGTCGCCGGGAGTTGGGGCGTCGCCTTCCTCAACAGGCTGGTCGGCGCCACCAACGCCCGGGCCAAGGCCGAGCTGGACTGGCGGCCGCGCTATGCCCGGGTGCAAGAGGCGTGGCAGGCGGATCTCGGCGCGATAGTGCAACCATCGGTGGCGGTGTGACTGAAGAGAGCGCCCACAGGCAGACGGGGCAGGCGACCCAGCCTGACGCCCGGCCCGGCAACGGCGACGACGGGAGCGCGGCGTTCCTCGCGCTGCGCCCCCGTCTGCTGGGCATCGCCTACCGGCTGTTGGGCAGCATGTGGGACGCCGAGGATGTCGTCGCCGACGCCATGGTCCGCTGGCTGCGCACCGATCGCAGCCAGGTCCGGGAGCCGGCCGCGTTCCTCACCACGGTGGTGAGCCGGCTGGCCCTGGACCAGCTGCGCTCGGCGCGGGCCACTCGCGAGACCTACACCGGGCCGTGGCTTCCGGAGCCGGTCATCGCCGACGACACCCTCGATCCGCTCGACAGCCTGGTCAAGCGCGACACGCTGTCGCTGGCGACGTTGCGGCTCATGGAGGAGCTCACGCCACCCGAGCGCGCGGTGTTCGTACTGCGTGAGGCCTTCGACGTCCCCTACGGCCAGATCGCCGAGATCCTCGACGTCTCGGAGGCCAACGCCCGTCAGCTGCTGCATCGCGCCCAGACCCATCTGGCCGAGCACCACCGCCGCATCCGAGGCCGACCAGAGCCGGCACGCCGAGTTGCTGGAGCGTCTGCTGTGGGCCGCCGGGGAGGGCGAGCTCTCCGACCTCGAAGAGCTGCTGGCCGAGGACGTCGTGTCCTACAGCGATGGCGGCGGCAAGGCCCGGGCCGCCCCCGTGCCGGTGGTGGGGCGCACGAAGATCATGGCCTTCCTGCGGGGGCTGCGCCGGCGGTTCGGGTCCGGCCTCCTACGCCCGAGTCATCGAGGTCAACGGCCAGCCGGCCGCTCAGCTCTCGGTCGGCGACCAGGACGCTGTCGCCGCGCTTGAGGTCCGCGACGGCAAGATCGTCTCGATCCTCACCGTGCTGAACCCCGACAAGCTCTCCTACCTGTACCGGCAGATGGGGGGCCCGCCGGTGGCTACGGGCGGGTAGCCGCCCCGCGATGCACCGGCCGGTGGCCGCGGGCGGGTAGCCGCGCCGCGATGCACCCGCCGCGGGCCGAGGGCGGGTAGCCACCCTCGGCCCGCGATGTTCCTCAGGCTGCCTCGGTGTAGAGCTCGTCCGCCGCGATCCGCGGCGCGTTGTCTGACTGGGACACCTCGGCGGGTGCCTGGGCCAGCGCCCGCGCCGGGGTCAGCACGACCGTCGCGACCACGACCGAGGTGATGACCAGGCCGGCGCCGATGATCAGCGCCAGATGCAAACCGCCGGCGGTGGCCGCAGCAGAGCTGGAGCCCGACGCCAGGAGGTCCTTGGCGCGGCTGGCCGACAGCGTGGCCAGCACCGACAGCCCCAGCGCGCCGCCGACCTGCATCGAGGTGTTGACCAGGCCGGAGGCCAGGCCTGCCTCATGGGGCTCGGCGCCCGACATGGCGATCGTCATCAGCGACGGGAAGCTGAGGCCCGCGCCGACGCCCAGCAGCAGCATCACCGGCAGCAGGTGGACCACGTAGCCCGCGTGCACCGGCGCGGCGGCGAACAGCAACAGGCCGACGGCCATGAGCACTAGGCCCGGCAACAGCGTCGCCCGTGGTCCGATGCTCATGTTGAGCCGCGGCGCCACGAACAGCGAGAACGTCCCGATCGACAACGCGACCGGTAGGTAGGCCAGACCCACCTGGAGCGGGTCGTACCCGAGCACCTGCTGCATGTAGACGGCGCCCAGGAAGAACATCCCGAAGATGCCGGCGATCATCAGCGCCTGCACCAGGTTCGCGCCCGACACGTTGCGGCTGCGGAAGATCCGCAGGGGGATGAGCGGCGTGCGCGCGGTCGCCTCGCGGGCGACGAACGCGCCGAGGATGGCGACGGCCGTCGCGCCCAGGATGAGCGTGTGCGCCGAGCCCCAGCCGAACTCGCTGGTCTTGACGATGGTGTACACGGCCAGCATCAGCGCCCCGGTGACGAGCGTGGCTCCGGGCAGGTCGGCACCAGCGCGAGCGCCGATCGCCCTCGTCGGCGACGACGACGCGGACTGCGGCCAGCGCGGCCAGCACCCCGATGGGGATGTTGACGAAGAAGATCCAGTGCCAATCCAGCGCCTGGGTCAGCACGCCGCCTGCCGAGCAGGCCGATCGAGGCGCCGCCGGAGGCCACGAAACTGAACACGCCCATCGCCTTCGCCTGGTCACGCGGCTCGGGGAACATCGTCACGATCATCCCGAGGATGACCGAGGAGGTCAGCGCCCCGCCGGCGCCCTGCACGAACCGTGCGGCCACGAGCAGGCCCTGGCTGTCGGCCAGCCCGCACAGCGCCGAGGCGATGGTGAACACCGCGAGGCCGATGAGGAAGATCCGCTTGCGCCCCACCAGGTCCCCCAGCCGCCCGGCCAGCAGCAGCAATCCGCCGAACGCGATCAGGTACGCGTTGACGACCCACGCCAGGCTCGAGGTGGAGAAGTTCAGGTCACGCTGGATCGACGGCAGCGCCACGTTCACGATCGTCTGGTCCAGCACGATCATCAGCATTCCGACGCACAGCACCACCAGCGCGATCCAGCGGGACCGGTCGCCTGTTGGCGCCTCTGCTGGGTTGATCTCCGTCACTGACATCCCTGACTCCTTTCGCTACCGAAATTCGTTTCTTGCAGGATCACACCGTATCAGATAGTTCCGTACAAGATCATCTTGAGAGAGATCTGTAACGGATGTCCCGCCTGATCCGGTGCGCATGTCAGTCCGACGAACGAGCGCGCGGGAAAGAGACACAAGATTGCGAGGCGGACCAGGACTCCCACGTGCGCGGCGCGCACAGTGCGCCGCCCCGGAAGGTTTCCGGCCCCGCTGACGTCAGATGCTTTGGGGGACTGCGACCCACGAGCCGCGATGACCCGGTGCGACCAGTCCAGTCAACGACCAAGGGACTCTTGGGCTGCACGCGGGCGGGCTGGTCAGGTCGCCGCTCCTTATCGGCATCGCGCTATCGGCGACCTCGGTGGGGATAGTGATCCCGATCTTGAAGGACGCGGGTCAGGCTGGCACGCCGTTTGGACAGCTCGTCATCGCGGGCGCCTCGATCGCCGAGATCGCGCCCATCGTCCTCGTCTCGCTCTTCTTCTCCGGAGAGGCCAGCGGCATCGGTGTCAAGCTTGTGCTCGAGGCGGTGGGTTACGGCCTGTTCGTGCCAGTGTTCTTCGTCGCCACCGGAGTGGGATTCCAGCTGAACGCGCTCTTCGCCAGCGCCACCAATGTCGCGCGCGTGCCGATCTTTCTCGCAGCCTTGCTCGTTGCCCGAGGGGTGCCCGCGCTCGTCTACAGGTCGCTCACCAATCGCAGGCAGATGTTCGCGGCCGGACTGTTACAAGCCACCTCGATCAGCTTCGTGGTCGTCGCGGGCCAAATCGGCGTACAGCTCCACCTCGTCCGTCCCGCGGTCTATGCGGCGCTGGTGGCGGCCGGGCTCCTGTCCGTCGTTCTCTTCCCGCTGACGGCCCTGACGCTGCTCCGTACCGTGAAGGCCGAGCCGCGAGACTAGGCGCGCTGCTCGCGCCGCCGCAGCGGGGGGCTGCACGGCGGCGCGGTGGAGAGCCGGCCGCTCACGAGCTTCATCAGGGCGGCCACGAAGGCGGAGCGATCGGACAGCGGCAGCGCGTCGAGCACCTCGTTCTGGACCCGCAGGACGATCTCCTGGCCCTCGGCGACCTTCGCCCTCCCCGCGTCCGTGACCTTGATCACGCGCGCGCGGCGGTCGGTCGGGGACGGGATTCGCTCCGCGAGACCCTTGCGCTCGAGCTCGTCGACCGTGACCACCATCGTGGTCTTATCCAGGCCGATCATGCTGGCCAGCTCGGTCTGCGTGAGTTGAGCGTCGATCGCCGCCGACAGGACGCAGAACCCACGCTGCCCGAGCCCGAGCGGGGCGAGCGCGCCCGCGACCTCGGAGCCCAGGGCGTGATTGGCCTGGTCCAGCATCCACCCCAGGTTGCCCATGAGGCAGTTGCCGGCGGGCTCTGCGGCCTCGCCGGTCGCCTGGGGGATGTGAACCTCGGTGGCCACGCACACCACGATAACACGCGATGCGACCGCGGCCGGATTATCTGCTACGAGAACTTCCGCATGCCAAGCGTGGCCGCCGACACCTTGGCCGGGTCGAGGATCAGCTCGATCGAGGCCACCCGGCCGCCCGAAACGGTCATCCCCACCACGCCGATCGGCCGGCGCGGCGCGACGATCACCATGCCCCACTGGCCGTTGACCAGCGCCGGGTGACACCAGCGCGCCCAGCGCGAGCCGTTGACCGCCGCGTGGCGCGCCACCGCCTCGGCGCCCTCAAGACGGGCGGCCACGACCTCAGCCCGGCCACCCGTGTCGGCGCGGAACACCACCTCGGGGTCAAGCAGCGAGATCAGGGCGGCGAAGTCGCCCGCGCGCGCCGCGGCCAGGAAGGCCTCGACAACCCGCCGCTGAGTCTCCAGATCAGCGTCGGGCTCGGGCGCGCCTCGGACCCGGCGCCGCGCCCGGCTGGCGAGTTGGCGGGTGGTCTCCGGCGTGCGCCCCACGATCGGCCCGATCTCATCGAAGGGCACGGCGAACATGTCGTGCAGGACGAAAGCTAGCCGCTCCGCGGGGCTCAGCATCTCGAGCACGACGAGGAGGGCCAGACCCACCGAGTCCGCCAGCAGGACCTCCTGTTCGGGATCGTCGGTCTCGGCTGACGCACCCACCACCGGCTCGGGGAGCCACTCCCCCACGAAGTCCTCGCGGCGTGAGCGGCGCGCCCGCAGCATGTCGATGCACACCCGCCCCACGACGGTGGTCAGCCAGCCGCGCAGGTTCTCGATCCCCTCCGGCTGCGCGCGGTCCAGGCGCAGCCAGGCCTCCTGGACGGCATCGTCGGCCTCCGTGACCGAGCCCAGCATCCGGTAGGCCACCGCACGCAGATGCGGGCGGTGCTCTTCGAACTGCGGGGCCGGCCAGGCCTGCTCGCTCATTGGCCTCATACCCGTATGACGCATGCGCGAGAGCAAACGTGACGAGACGCGTCGTCACGTTGCTTCGCCGGGAAACGTCATCCCCGTGACAGCTCATATCGCGGAGGACCCCATGAACACCGAACACTCCTTTCTGGCGACGCGCACCGGCAAGTTGATCCTGGCCCTGCTGTGCGCGTGTCGCGTTCCTCGACTTCGTCGACGCCTCGATCGTCAACGTCGCGCTTCCGTCGATCCGGCGTGCGCTGCACTTCTCCGTCCAGGACCTGCAGTGGGTCCCGAGCGCCTACCTGCTCACCTACGGCGGGTTCATGCTCCTGGGCGGGCGTGCCGCCGACCTGCTCGGGCGCCGGCGGGTACTGGTGACGGGCACGGTCACCATCGGCGTCGCCTCACTCATCGGCGGGCTGGCCCAGGCCTCGGGGCTGATGATCGCGGCGCGCTTGGCCCAGGGCGCCGGGGCGGCGCTGATGCTGCCGGCGGCGCTGTCGATCCTCACCACCACCTTCAAGGAGGGCCGGGACCGCCACACCGCCCTGGGCGTGTGGGGCGCCGTCGGCGGCCTGGCCTCAGCGGCCGGCGTCCTGCTCGGCGGACTGCTCACCGACGGCCCGGGGTGGCGCTGGGTGTTCTTCGTCAACCCCGTCGCCGCCGTGCTGGTGCTCGCCGCGATCTTCCGCATGATCGCGCCCGACGGACCCCGCGCTCGCCTGCAGCACTTCGACCTGCCGGGCGCCGTCCTGGCCACCGGCGGCATGCTCGTGCTCGTCTACTCCCTGGTGGAGGCCCCGATCGTCGGCTGGGGCAGCGCGCGCACCATCGGCGGGCTGGCCGCTGCCGTCGTCCTGCTGATCGCCTTCGTCGTCAACGAACGGCGCCAGCGCAACCCGCTGGCCCCGCTGCACATCTTCCGCATCAACGGACTCGGCTTCGCCGACGTCACCCAGCTCATCGCCTTCGCCGGCTTCACCGCGATGTTCTTCTTCTTGACCCTCTACATGCAGAACGTGCTCGGCTACACGCCGATTCAGACCGGCCTGGCCTACGTGCCGCTATGCGTGGTGGTCGGGATCTGCGCCGGGATCGCCTCCCAGCTCCTGACCCGGGTCGGCACCCGGCCGATGATCGTGGTCGGCGCGCTGATCTCGGCGGTTGGCCTGTACTGGCTCTCCCGGGTTCCCGTCGACGGCTCCTATCTGAAGGACCTTCTCCCCGGGCTGCTCGTGGTCTCGGTCGGCTTCGGGCCGGTGTTCGTCGCGGTGACGACGGCGGCCAACGCCGGCGTGCCGCCCGAGACGTCGGGGCTGGCCGCGTCGCTGCTCAACGCCTCCCAGCAGCTGGGCGGGGCCCTGGGGCTCGCCATCTTCTCGGCGGCGGCCACCGCGCACACCAGTGATCTCCTGGCTCACCATGCCTCTGTCCCGAGCGCGCTCACCGGAGGCTTTCAGCGGGCGCTGTTCGTCGGCAGCCTCTTCATCGCTGCCGCGGCGCTCCTGGGGCTCAAGGCGACCAACACGCGCGGCGAGTCCATCGCCTTGGCGCCCGCCGCACCGGGCGAACCATCCGCCGTGACCACATAACCGAATAGCCGCACCAGGCGCCGATCGCCCCGCGAGGAGCGGTTAGGCTTAACCACCTGAGCCGAACGCTGATACCTCGTCTGATCACGACCAGCTCGGTGGTGGGGGCCACGACCGCTCTCCGCGTGGGCACCGGCTGCGCGCTGCTGGTGCGGCATCGCTCCGGCCCGCTTCTCAGCCTCGCCGTCCGAGCTTCGTTCGGGCGCGCAGGCACCGAAACCCAGGCGGCGGAGGCGACGCTGCGCGACGAACTCGTGGCTCTCGCGCGCGAGTCGGCGGAGTTGTCGTGGCGCGAGCTGCGGCGCGGCGTCGACGCCCTGGACAGTTCCACCCGCCCTGTCGACTGGCCGCGCAGCGGCCCGCCACGCCGGCCCTACCGGGTGAAGACGTGACCACCAGCCAGATCTCCAGCGACGACGTCATCGCGCAGCTCGATGCCACCGGCGACATCGCCAAGCTCCGTCAGCGCATCGACGCATGGCTGCGAGCAGGTAGACCCCGAGCTGCGCGAGTCGCTCACCTGGGCGTTCTCAGGCACGCCCAAGCATTTCCGGCCGCTGACCCTCTTCGCCTGCGATCGCGCGGTGCACGCCACGCCCTCGGCCGACGCCGTGGAGCTGGCCTTCGCCATGGAGCTGATGCACAACATGTCGCTGATCGTCGACGACGTCCTCGACCGATCGCCCGAGCGCCGCGGCATCGCCACCGTGCAGGAGCGCTTCGGCGAGCTGCCGGCGCTCATGGCCTCCGGCTACCTCGTGGCCGACGCCTTCGCCGCGTTCGCCGGCGACGCGTTCGCGGTGACCCATCTGGCCGAGCTCCTGCGCCGTCTCGGCGCCGCCGAGTGCCTGCAGTGGCGGCTGCGCCGTCAGCCGCTGGGGGTCGAGGACTGGCAGCGGATTGCCGGCGAGGACACCGGCTCGATGTTCGAGATCTGCGCCGTGCTGGGCGCCCGCTCGGAGCGGTTGCGCCAGTACGGGCACTTCCTGGGTGTGCTGTACCACGGCTGCGACGATGTCGGCGACCAGCGGGGACTGCAGGCCCTGGGCGGCGGCGGCGAGGAGGACGTCCGCGACGGCATCCTCACCCTCCCCGCCGCGCTGGCGATCCGCGACCCGCAGATCCGCGACCTGTTCGCCGTCGACGACGACGATCCCGGCCGCCTGGCCGTCCTCGCCGACGCCTACCGGGCCCAGCTCGACGAGGCCGAGGCGGTCCTGGACCGCATCGCCGACTCCGCCCGCGCGGAGGCCGAGCAGTTCGCGCGCCGGCCCGAGCCGCTTCTGGCCCTGGTCGACCACGTCCGCCAGCTGTCGCGTCGCTGACCGCGGTCAGCTCATCCAGCGCCGCCCGCCGGAGCCGCCCTCGCCGTCTGGGTCCTCCCCCAGCCCGGATTCGAGGCCGGGGTCGAGCGTCGAGCCACTGCCCGAACCCGGACGCTTGGACCACAGCAACCCCGGCACGACCCCCCTCGGTGACGGCAGCCACGGCAGCCCACCGCGCCCTCGCTTCCGACACCCCTCCTTCGCGAACGATTGTGCGTGGGACCACAGGCTGGCGGCCGCCGTGTAGGGAGCCCACGCATAGCGCAGCCACACGTAGCCCAGGTCGTACAGCAGGTTGCGCTCCGGCGGGATGATCTTCACCGGATCCCCGTAGCGGTTGCGGCGCACGATCACCTTGGCCGCCTCCAGCCCGGTGGTGACCGCCGACTCGATCGTCGTCATGCCGACGTCGTTGTTGCAGAAGTCGCCGGCGAGATAGATGTTGGAGATGTGGCTGGAGGAGGCGTGCGGGCGCCATGCGTCGGTGCCGGTCTGGTTGATGAACAGCTGGGAGTCGGCGTTTGACTCGTACTTCGTGTGCTCCCAGTCGATATCCGGTGACTCGCCCCACTTGGTGCCCGGACGGAACGGAAGGAACTCGGAGAGCTCCTGGAGCATGGCCTGGGCGTCGGCAAGCGAGGTGGTGCCGGGCAGTCCGCTGGTGTCCGACGAGGACACCGCCAGCACGGTCTTGCCCGCAAACGCGGGCACGTCCTGCCAGGTCTGGGAGATGTCGGTGAAGGCCAGCGAGAGCGTGGAGCCGTAGAGCCCCACCGGCTCCTTGGGGATGGCGTCCAGCTTGTGCTTGAAGAACAGGTAGATGATCGGCACCTGCGTCGCCCGCAGTCGCACGATCCCGGCGATGTCAGGCGCCTCCTCCACGACGCTCTGCTGATCGGGCGCCACCGGCGTGCGCACCAGCCTGGAAAGGGTGCCGGCGGGGACCGCGAGGAGCAGGTTCTCGACGGTCTCGGTGCGCTCGTTGCCGGCCCCGACCCACGTCCCGGTGGCCGCATCGCGGCGCGTGCTGCGCAGTCCGATCTGCGTCACGCGCTTGTCCGCGCACGAGACGCCGGTGATCTCGGTCTCGGTGACGATGGTCACGCCGAGGTGCTCGAGCGTCTTTACCAGGGGCTCGATCACCTGCCGGTACCCGGACCCGGTGGGCAGCCAGAACGCGGGGTTGGGGCTGAGAACGCTGTAGGCGAGGTAGCGGCGGAAGTCCGGGGCCGAGGCCAGGTAACTGGGGATGGCCCACACGCGGGTGATGAAGCTGTCAAACGCGTCCGAGGCCGCCCGGGTCATGTACGGGCGGGTGTTGAGGAACGCGTTGACGTCGACGTTGTCCAGCGTGATCGTCGGGTTGAACTTCTCGGCCAGCAGGTCGATGCTGGCGTAGCCGAACACGAACATGTCAGCCGGTGGCCCCACCCCGGAGAACATGTTCTGGATCATGTGCCACGGCGAGTACATGTCCGTCAGCGAGGCGAACTTCGGGTACGCGTCCTTGGACAGCTGCTTGACCGTGGAGAACGGCGCAAAGCGCGCCTCCTTGGGCTGGTGCGTGGCGTCCTGATGCAGGGCCCAGAAGTTCGCGTACCAGTCCAGGTACATGTGGGGATAGACGTCGAGATGCTCCCCGTCGGGCATGCGGCGGGACCCGAGGTTGCCCCCCAGCCACGCCTTCTGCTCATACAGCGTCACCTTGTAGTCGCGCTGGGCCAGGCGCATCGCGGCGGTCAGCCCCGACAGCCCCCCACCAGCGATCGTGACGGCCGGTCCCTCGCCCGTCATGACGGTGTCTGCTGCACGCTGAGCAGGCGTCGTGCCCGCACGATGTCAGGAAGCTCGGAACGGGACCCCACCTGCCCGAACCAGTCGCACAACTCGGCCACGCGCTCGAGCGCGGTGCCCTCCCCGCCGGTACGGCCCTGGTGGACGGCCAGGCCGGTGACCGCGCGCAGTTCGAGCAGCTTGGCCTTCTGCTCGGCGGCGGCCGCGATCGCCTGCTCGTAGGCGGCGGTGGCGGCCTCCGGGTCAGGGGCGTCGCCGGTCATCAGCGCCCGGCCCATGAAGCGGAAGAGCTCGGATTCCGAGAAGCGCTCGCCGGTGTCGATGATGTGGGCCCGGCCGGCGCGCAGCGCCTCGAGCGCCCGCGGCTGGTCACCGGCGGCGAGGCGCAGGTCGGCGAGCAGGATGTAGAAGTGCGGCAGGCTCAGCCGCGAGCCGGAGGCCAGGTACTCGTCCAGTTGCTGCTCGAGCGTGGCGATGCTCGAGTTCAGCTGACCCCCGCGCCCGTGCTGCCAGCCGGCGTGCAGTAGCGAGACCGTGTGCCAGTAGCCGATGTTGAGGTCGGCCGAGTGCGCACGCGTCTTCTCGGTCCAGTGGCGCAGTTCCACCGGCTCGCCGCGGGCCAGGTGCAGGATGCTGCGCATCCCCCACGCCTGGGCCTTGGTCACCGGGCCACTGACGTCCTCGGCCAGCTCCAGGCTGAGGTCCGAGCGGTCCCGGGACTCGTCGGCGTAGCCCAGGTTCCACAGGATGAGGGCGAGATAGGCCAGCGCCCCCACGCCCATGTCGCCCTGCGCCTCGGACATCTGGACGAACTGGTCAGAGCGGTGATAGCGGGTGAATGCCTGCTCGAGGTGATCGCGGGCGATCTCGAAGTTGGCCAGGTACATGTGCACCATCCCGCGGTAGAGGTGGCCCTCGGCGAGCCGGACTTCGTCGCCGGCCTGCTCGCCCAGCGCCAGCATCTCGTCACCCAGCGCCAGCGCCTGGCCGTACTCCGCGCGCAACAGGTGAAAGCTCCACTCCCCGCGGTTGACCGACACCAGCCGGTCCTCGGCGCCGGTGCGCTCGCAGACCCGGCGGGCCGCCGCGTAGGCGGTCTGGACGCCGGCCGCCGCGTACCCGTGCGCGGCCTGCAACGATGCGGCCCGGTACGTGAGCAGGTCGACACGCTCCAGGTCGCCCGAGTCATCGACGCCGGCGAGGTCCAGCGCCTCCAGGCCGCGGCGGAAGTGCTCGGCGGACTCCAAAAACGCGGCGCGCTCCAGCGCCCGCATGCCGGCGGTGTGCCAGTAGCCGACCGCCTTCTCGGGCTCGGCGGCAAAGTCCCAATGGCGGGCGACGATCTCGGGCTCGCGCTCGACGAGAGTGGAGAAGCGCTCGGTGAGAACGCCGGCGACGCGACCGTGCAACGCCTGGCGGCGGCGGCGCAGGATCCGGTCGTAGGCGGCCTCCTGCAGCAGCGCGTGCGAGAACTCACAGCGGGCCCGTTCGCCTGGGACGGGCCGCAGCACGTCCTGGACGGCGAGCTGCGCCATCGCCGGCTCGAGCTCCGGGCCCTCGGAGGGCCACAGCGCCACCAGCAGGTCGCGGTCAAACTCGCGGCCCAGCACCGCAGCGACGTCGACGACGCCGCCGAGAGCGGGCAGCCGATCGAGACGCTCGGTGAGCAGCCCCTGCAGCGTGGAGGGCACCTGGGTCAGCGTGTCTCGGCCGTTGCCGGCCTTCAGCTCATCGGCGTGCTCGAGCATCTTCAGAGTCTCCTCCACGAATAGGGGAACGCCGTCGGCGGTGGAGTCCACCCAGTCGAGCACGGCGGGGTCCAGCGGCTCGACGCTCGCCCACGCGGCCAACGCGCGGACGTTCTCCGAGCTCAGCGGTCCGAGGTCCAGCTGCAGGACCGGACTGGATCCGGTCCAGGGCGGAGCAAATTCGGGGCGGAAGGTGAGCAGGCACAGCACCGGGAGGTGGGCCAGGTCAGCGACCAGACGGTGCAGGAGCTCGACCGTGGTCGGATCGGCCCAATGGACGTCCTCCACCACGAGCAGCAGCGGATGGCGGGCCGGGTTGGCGATGAGCAGCGCCTCGAGGATGTGCAGGGTCGCGGTGCGGACGTCGCGCGGGGTGAGGCCACCCGTCGACTCGCCCAGCTCGCCGCGGATGGCCAGCAGCCCGGCGAGGATCGGAACCGCCTCGGTCGGCGACAGCCCGGCGCCCTGCACGGCCTCTGACAGGATCGCCATCTTCTCGGCGGCGGGACGGCCGGCATCGAGGGCCAGCAGCCGCTCGAGGTGGCGGATGACCGGATGCAGCGTGGTGCCCTGGTGATGGGGCGAGCAGCGCCAGGTCTGCGCCTCACCGACCTGGGGGTTGAGCCGGTCCAGCAGCTCACGCACGATGCGGCTCTTGCCGATCCCGGCCTCCCCGGTGAGGTGGACCATGGCGCCGTGGCCACGCTTGACCTGCTGCCAGGCTTGGGCCAGACGGGCGAGCTCGTGGTCGCGCCCCACCAGCGGGGTGAGCCGGCGCTCGCCGGCGACCTCGAGGCGGCCGACCGCCCCGGTCGCGCGCAGGACGCGGTGCACGCCGATGTGGCGCGAGACGCCCTTGAGCTGCTGGGCGCCCAGCGACTCGGTGACGAAGTAGCCCTCCACCAGGTCCCGGGTCGCGTCGCTGATCACCAACGTCTGAGGCGCGGCGATCGACTCCAGTCGCGACGCGATGTGCGGCGTCTCGCCGACGATGGCCATCCGCTCCCGCGTCTCCCCCACGCCCATCTCGCCCGCGACGACAATCCCGGTGTGCACGCCGATCCGCACCCGCAGCGAGATCCCGTGTTCGTCGCGTAACCCCAGGTTGAGCTCGTCGAGCTCCTCCAACATCGCCAGGCCGGCATGGACCGCGCACTCGGCGCTGTCCTCGCGCGCCTGTGGGTAGCCGAAGTAGACGAGGACCCCGTCGCCGGCGTAGCGGGCGATGTACCCGTGATAGCGGTCGGTGGCCCGCGCGCACGCCTCCTGGTAGCCGGTGAGGATCTCGCGGAAGTCCTCCGGATCGAGCGTCTCGGCCAGCGGCGTGGACCCGACGATGTCGCAGAACATCACCGTCATGTGGCGGCGGTGCGCGGTGCCGGGGCCGTTGACGGGAGGCGTGCCGGGGTCCTGCAACGGGGTGCCGCAACCGCCGCAGAACCTCATCCCGTCAGGGTTTTCTAGGCGGCAGTTAGCGCAGATCATCCTGCTCGCGACCCCACAAGCAGCTCGAATACACGTCCCAAGGATATGGGAAAACACATGCCCGGACCGACCGCGGTCCCGGCGGGCCGGTGATGAGCACGGGAAGGGAGGGGCGGCGTGGAGCGTCCTCACGGAGGAAGAGCGTCTCGCCCATGGACAGTCATCGCGACCCAGACAGTCATCACGGCCCCGATCTGAGCGCCGAAGAACTCGCCCACGAGCGGTGGGTCCTGTCGCTGCTGCGCGCGGTCGAAGCGGAGGTTCGCGCCCCGCGGCGCCTGCGACGGCGGATCGAGGCCGAAGCTCGGTCCCGCCGGCGGCCGCTGCTGGGCGTTGCGCCGGCCGGTGACGCGGGCCGGCGCAGGACGCGCGCTCCAGGCGGGCTGTGGGGGCTGCGCGCGGCCACGGCCATGACGGTGGTCGCCGCGGTGCTCGCCGTGGGCGTGCTCCTGCCGGGCGGCCCCGCGACGCCGTCCCTGACACAGGCCGCCGGCCTGGCGAGCCACGGCGCGGCTAGCCCCGCCCCGACCCCCGACCCCGACGATCCCGGTATCAAGCTTTCAGAGCAGGTGGGCGACGCCTACTTCCCCAACTGGACCTCAACCCTGGGGTGGCGCCCCACTGGCCTGCGGCACGACATGCTCGACATGCATCGAGCGGTGACCGTGTACTACTCGTTGGGCGCCGCGCGCATGGCCTACACGATCCTCAGCGCGCCGGCGCTGCCCCAGCCGGCCGCGAGGGTGACGGTAGAGGATGGAGTCACCGTGCGCACGCTGCGACTGCACGGCCGCCTCGTGGTGACCTGGCGGCGCGAGGGCAGCACGTGCATCCTCACCGGAACCGACGTCTCGGCGGCTCAACTGCGCCGCCTGGCCCTCACCGACCCTCCGCCTGATCGGGATTGACCGCCTCCGTCGGGGCCAGTTCGCGCACCAGGCGCTGGCGGCCACGATGCAGGCGGGTGGTGACCGTCGCCTCGCGGGCGTCGAGCACGCGCGCCGCCTCCCGGTAGGAGAGGCCGAGCACGTCGATCGCCACCACGGCGTCACGGAAGTCCGGCGGGAGCGCCGAGATCGCGGCGAACAGCTCTCCTGCCTCCAGCCGGGACTCCGCGCGCACGGCGCGGCGGTCCTCGATGAGGTCGAGGTCGTCGGGGAGCGCGGTGGTCTGCGCGCGGCGCGCGGCCGCTCGCCGACCAGAGACGAAGGTGTTGCGCAGCACCCGCAGCAGGTAGCCGAGGTCGTCGTCGGAGCGCAGCCGCCGTGGCTTGCGCAGGACCGCGGCGTAGGTCTCCTGCACCAGGTCCTCGGCGTCTTCGCGCGAGCCGCACAGGGCCCAGCCCGCGCGGTAGAGGCGGTCGAGATGGTCGCCCAGCCGCTCGGGGTCAAGCTGGCGCTCGGGCGTCAGCGACGGGCCGTGATCGGAGGTCAGCGCGGCGGCGTGATCGGACGTCAGCGCGGCGGCGTGATCACCGTGTTGGCCGGCGGTCACGGCCGACCCGGGCAATTCGCCGCCTTGGGGAAGGATCGCGTTCCGAACGCGTCCTTGGGGCCATGTGAACCTTGGCGCGCCTGGCGTTCACCCCCGCGCCACCAGGGAAGGCGTGTCAGAAGGGGGCGCCCGCTCAGTGCGGGCGCCCCCGTTTTTTCGTCAGTGCCGCGTGGCGGTGTCACGGGCGTCGCGCGATGCGACCATCGCAGCCTGGCGATGAGGGTCCGGGGTTGGCTCTAGTAGCCGGGGTACGGGTTCGTGGGGGTGGTCATCGTGGGAGTGGAGCTGGTGTTGCCGGTACTGCCGCCCGCGCTCGGATCCTTGACCACGTGCCAGGTGCCGCCGAAGGCGACGAGGCCCTCGCCGGTGGCGTTGGCCTTCTTGTGGTCCTGGGAGAACGTGTACAGCGGGTGGCCGCCCAGGGTCACCTGCATGATCCCGTTGCGCTTGAACACGCCGAGCTTGCCCTTCACGCCGGCCGCCTTGCTCAGGCCCTTGGCCGACGAGACGGTGACCGGAGGCCAGAACTGGAAGCAGGTGTTGGCCTTGGTGCACTTCGGGTGCTTGGTGGTGTCGCCGCTCAGCGTGTAGACGGCGCGGCCCTTGGTGTTGATGACGATGGCCTCGGTCTTGGTGGATCCGGCCGTGTTGGTGACCGACGCCCCCTTGGCGACCTGCAGCGTGAGCGTCTTGGCTACCGCCAGGCCCACCATCGCTGCGCTGGCGAGACCCGCGAGCGCGGCGACGACGATTGCGACGTGGAAGCGACGCAACCGGCGGTGGTGAAGTAGTCGAGCCATGGAGCCCCCTTTGGGGTCGTGAACGGGTTCCCATGCAGGGACGCCTCCCTTACGAAATCCTTCCCGACGGCCCCGCGTGGGATTTATGGGGTCGAGAAGCGCCCTGCGTCACAATGCGGGCATGGCCGAGGACCGAACCTCCCCAACCCCCGATCGCTCTGGCGGCTCGCAGAAGGCGGTGCCGCCGGCGCCGATGCCGCGCGACAAGCAGGGCTGGCGGGTGGCTCCGGCGCCTGATGGGCGCGGGATGCCTGATCAGCACAAGCCGAGGCCGCCGCACCGGCTGCGCGGGTTCTGGATCTTCGTGATCGTGCTGCTGGCGGTCAACTGGCTCTCGGTGCTGGTGTTTCAGCCTGGGTCTGAGCCCCGGGTGAAGGTTCCGTTCAGCCCCTATTTCCTGCAGCAGGTCCAGGCCAAGAAGGTCAAGTCGATCACCACCACGGGCAACACGATCGAGGGGACGTTCACCGCCAAGGTCAAATACCCGGCCAACGACAAGAACGCCGAGCCCGACGACGCTGTTTGAGACCGAGGTCCCGACGTTCTGGAACCACGACGCGCTGACCACGCTGCTGCAGGACAACAACGTCCAGGTCAACGCCAAGTCCACGGCGCAGCACACGTCGATGCTGGCCGAGATCCTGCTCGGGTTCGGCCCGACGATGCTGCTGGTCGGCCTGTTCGTGCTGCTGGCCCGCCGCGCGCAGGCGCGGCGCCGGCGGCGGGCTGGGCGGGCTGGGGAACTTCGGGCGCTCCCAGGCGCGGCGGGTGGACCCCGAGAAGATCCGGGTCACCTTCGACGACGTCGCCGGGATCGACGAGGCCAAGGCGGAGCTGACCGAGATCGTCGACTTCCTCAAGACCCCGGAGCGCTACCAGAAGCTCGGCGGGCGGATGCCGCACGGCGTGCTGCTGTTCGGGCCTCCGGGCACCGGCAAGACGCTGCTGGCGCGCGCGGTGGCCGGCGAGGCGCACGCGGCGTTCTTCTCGATCGCCGCGTCGGAGTTCATCGAGGCGATCGTCGGGGTCGGCGCCGCCCGGGTGCGTGACCTGTTCGCCAAGGCCAAGGAGGCCGCGCCGTCGATCATCTTCATCGACGAGCTCGACGCCATCGGCCGCTCGCGCCAGGGGTCGGCCGGGATCACCGGCGCCAACGACGAGCGCGAGCAGACGCTGGACCAGATCCTGACCGAGATGGACGGGTTTGAGGGCAACGACGCGGTCGTCGTCCTGGGCGCGACCAACCGCCCCGAGATCCTCGACCAGGCGCTGCTGCGCCCCGGCCGGTTTGACCGGCGCGTCGGGGTGTCGCCCCCGGACCGTGACGGGCGCAAGAAGATCCTCGAGGTCCACACCCGCTCGATACCGCTCGCCGACGACGTCGACCTCGGCGTGCTGGCCTCCACCACCCCGGGCATGGTCGGCGCCGACCTGGCCAACCTGGCCAACGAGGCGGCGCTGCTCGCCACCCGCCGCGGGCACGACAAGGTGAACATGGCTGACTTCACCGACTCGCTGGAGAAGATCCTGCTCGGCGCGCCGCGCGGGATCATCCTGTCGCCCGCGGACCGCGAGCGGACCGCCTACCACGAGTCCGGCCACGCCCTGGTCGGGATGCTCACCCCCGACGCCGACCCCGTGCGCAAGGTCTCGATCGTCCCCGCGGCCAGGCGCTCGGCGTCACGCTGTCGACCCCCGACGCCGACCGGGTCTCCTACTCACGCGAGGAGCTGGACGCCAAGATCAAGGTGGCCCTCGGCGGCCGGGTCGCCGAGGAGATCGTCTACGGCAAGATCACCACCGGCGCCGAGTCAGACATCCAGCAGCTCACCAACATCGCGCGCCAGATGGTCGGCCGCTGGGGCATGAGCGACAAGCTCGGACCGATCACCCTGCTCCCCTCCGAGGGCCAGAGCCCGTTCCTGCCCGGCGCCTCAGAGACCTCACCCCAGACCCAATGGCTGGTCGACCAAGAGGTCCAGGCGCTCGTCGAGGACTGCCACGCCCAGGTCACCCAGCTCCTCACCGAGCACCGCGACCAGCTCAACGAGCTCGCCCACGCCCTGCTCGCCGCCGAGACGCTCGACGCCGTCGACGCGTACGCGGCCGCCGGGGTGCAGATGCGCCCCGTGGACATCGAAGTCGAGGCCGAGGCCGAGCGCGCGGCGGCGCCCCAGACAGCCGGATGACTCACGCCGCCGACCTACAGGTGAGCCTGGACGGCGAGCGGAGGCGATCAGCGTGAGCCACCGCGTCGTCGTCATCGGAGGTGGCTTCGGTGGCCTGCGCGCGGTCCAGGCGCTACGCGGTGCGCCGGTGGAGATCACGCTCATCGACCGGCGCAACTTCCACCTCTTCCAGCCGCTCAGCTACCAGGTCGCAACCGGCGCCCTGTCCCCGGGCGAGGTGGCCTATCCGCTGCGTGCGATCTTCAAGTCGCAGAGCAACGTGAGGGTCCTGCTCGCCGAGGTGGCGGACTTCGATTTCGAGGCCCGCCAGGTGCACCTCAGTGACGCCGTCGCCATGGACACCGCGTCGGGTCCGGTGAGTTACGACACGCTGATCGTCGCCGCCGGCTCGAGCTACTCCTACTTCGGACACGAGGATTGGCGCGAGTTCGCCGCCGAGGTGAAGACGCTCGAGAGCGCGATCGCCGTGCGCGCCGAGATCCTGCGTGCGTTCGAGGCCGCGGAGATGCTGGAGGACTCCGAGGCGCGCCAGGCGCACCTGACCTTCGTGGTTGTGGGCGCGGGCCCCACCGGCGTCGAGATGTCCGGGCAGATCGCCGAACTGGCCCGAGACACGCTGCGCGACAACTTCCGCTCCATCGACGCCGGAACCGCCCGCGTCATCATGGTCGACGCCCTGGACCGGGTGCTGACCAGCTTCCCGCATTCGCTCTCGCGCAAGGCGCAGCGCTCCCTGGAGGGGCTGGGCGTCACCGTGCGCCTCAACCGCACCGTCGTGGGTGTCGATCACGACTCGGTCACGCTCTCGGGCCCCGACGACGCGACGGAGCGCATCGAGGCCAAGACGGTCATCTGGGCGGCCGGGGTCACGGCATCCCCGCTGGCCAAGCGGCTGGGCCAGCTATGCGGCGCCGAGGTGGACAAGGCCGGCCGGCTCACGGTGGAGGGCGACCTCACTCTCCCTGGCCATCCCGAGGTCATCGCCCTGGGTGACATGGTCCGCGTCCGCGGCACCGACGGCGAACCGGTGACCTACCCAGGGGTCGCGCCGGTGGGCATCCAGCAAGGGCGCTACGCCGGCAAGCTGGTGGCCGACCGCCTCGCCGGCCGTACCACCACGCCGTTTCACTACTTCGACAAGGGCAACCTGGCGACGATCGGACGTGGGCGCGCCGTCGCGCAGATCAAGTTCCTGAAGCTGAGCGCCCTCCCCGCCTGGCTGCTGTGGCTCGGGGTCCACCTGTTTTACCTGATCGGGTTCCAGAACCGACTGCTGGTGCTGCTCAAGTGGTCGGTCAGCTTCTTCACCCACGGGCGCAGCGCGCGGATCATCACCAACCAGCCGTCCGAGGACGCGCCCTGACCCTTCACCGGGGCCGCTTGCGTCCCCACTCCGTGCGCAGCAACCGCAGCGCATTGCCGCCGGCGATCTGCTCCGCCACGTCGGCTCCGTAGCGCGTCACCAGCGCCCGCTGTAGATCGGCCATCCGCCCCTGGTGCTCGAGCCCGGGCAGCGCCGGCTTGATGTAGCCGTCGAGGTCGGAGCCGATGCCGATGTGGTCATAGCTGCCGGTGAGGTCGTGGAGCCGGTCGATGTGGCGGCAGAGCGCCTGCACCGAGCCCTCGAAGTTCTCCGGCACGTCGAGCCCGCTGGTGATGTAGTGCTGGCAGAGGATGAGCCCGAGCAGCCCGCCGCGGGCGGCGATCCGCGTCACGTCGTCGTCGTCGAAGGAGTACTCCAGGCCGCCGAAGCGGTAGGCCATGTGGGTGGCGATCACCGGGATCTCGTTGTCGGGATCGCGCTCGTCCAGCAGCGCGAACACGTCGCGGATCGACTGCGCGCGCATGTGGGTGAGGTCGACGAGGATGCCCTCGTCGATCATGGCGTGGACCAGCTCGCGGCCCAGTGCGGTCAGCCCTTCGTCCTTGTCCTGCTCAAAGACGTGGTTGTAGATCCCGTCAGACAGGAAGGGCAGCGCCGGCGCGTTGGTGGCGACCTGCCGGAAGAACAGGTGGGCCACCGTGATGTAGGCGATGCCGCGCTGCGCCAGCGTGGCGACATTGCCCTGCACCTGGGCGGACTCGTCGCCGATGTGAAAGCCGCCCTCGATGGCGTGGACGAGGATCGGCCGACCGCCCTGGGCGAGGTGCTCGTCGAGCTCCTGCGCCGTGTGCGCGACGACCACGTCGGCGCTGTGGGCGGCGGCGTAGTCCTCCACGGTCTGATGCTGGTCAAGGACGTCGGTGAAGTAACTCCCCAGCGGCGGGGCGGCGTAGTCCTGTGTCAGGTCCATCTCGTCAAACGGCTGGTAGAGAACCGACAGCGTCACCCCCACGTCGCCGTCGCGCATGAGCTGCTCGGTGACACTCGGAGTGTCGCCCGGGCCCTCGTAGTTGGCAAAGAGGTTGATCAGCTCCACCACCAGCCCCTGCCAGCGGTGGCGAAACCATGCCGTGAGCCGCTCGTGCGCGCGCTGCTTGTCGTCCTCGAGCAGGTGCATCGGGAAATGGCCGTGCAGGTCTACGAGCATGAGCGCGCCCTCACAGGGAGCCACTCATACCACCCCGGCTCGGCGAACGTCAAGGCGCGCGACGGTACCGTGGAGGTATGCCCAGCGCGGCGCGCCTACCGGCGGGCGAGCTGAGGCTGCGGCTCGGTGAGCGGGGGGCAGGAGACGACGCCGGCGCGCTCGACCTTGTTGGTGTCCTCGTGTCCGGCCTGGTTGCGCGCGCGGACGACGAAGTACGGCGTCGCCGTGTGCGGCTGGGACGGCGTCGTGAACGAGGTGGCCCCGGGGGCCGAGGTGAACGACGGCTTGGCGTAGTCCTCTGCGCCCGGCGTGGTGGTGACGAAGATGTCATAGACGATCTGTGAGCTCGGGGTGACCGGGTCGGTGGCCGCGTTCCAGCTCAGCATGTAGCTGCTCGCCTCGGGCCCGATCACCGGGCCGGGGATCGCGAAGCCCGACTGCGGCGTCGGCCCTCCCCCTGGGCAGGTGATGGCGCTGACGAGCCCCGCGAACGTGGGCACGTCGCCGGACGGCTGCGTCGGCGCGCCGTGCGTCGCGCCGGGCTTGACGCGGAAGCGGAAGCTCGCGATGACGCGCGGGGCCACGACCAGGTCCGGACAGACGCGACCGTGCGTGGGCGTGCACCGTTCCGACTCGCTCTGCACGACCGTCCCGTGCCATCGCCCGGCGCACCAGCCGCCCTTGGCGGGCTTGAGCGTCATCTTGACCCGCTTGCCCTTCTTGGCCCGCCCCACCGCCCGGATCGCGCGCGACTGGCAGTGCGTGCCGCGAGGACCGGTGACGCTGAGGGTGTCGGCGATCTGGACTGAGCCGAACCGCCCGGTGGCGACCGGGACGCGGAAGCTGAGGGCAAAGTGGGTCCGCGGCGTGCCCGAGCCGGGCTTGACCGTCACTTTGGTCGTCGGCCCGAGCCCTGCGGCCGACGCGGATCCCGCCATCACGGCCAGCAGCGCCGTTGCCAGCGCGCAGCACATGGTGCACCGTCGCCTCACGTCGTCACAGATTATGGACGATCGAGGACGGGATGTGCCGGCAGCCCCCAGCGGTCGGCCAGCGCCGCCACCCACTCGGGGCCCGCACCCGGATCCTCCGGAGGGCTCTGGACGACGACGAGCTCGTCCACCCCGGCGGCGGCCAGCTCCGCTTGGTCCGCCGGGACCGGCGCCGCCATGGCCACCGCCACGTGCAAGTCGCGTACGGATCGCCCGGCCTCGACGCATAGCCCCTCCAGCACGGCCACGCGCTCGCGCACGGCGGCGACGTCGGGCAGGTTGAAGCCGTACCAGCCGTCGCCCCAGGTCGCGGCGCGGCGCAGCGCCGCATCGCTGTTGCCGCCCAACACGAGCGGGATGCGGCGATCCCGGGCCGGCTTGGGATTGACCCGTACCGCCGAGAAGGAGACGAACTCGCCGCTGAAGGACGCGACGTCGTCACGCCACAGCGTCCGCATCGCCTGCGCGTACTCGGCGGCGCGCCGCCCCCGGCCTGCGAACGGCACGCCCAGCGCGGCGAACTCCTCGCGCGACCAGCCGACGCCGACCCCCAGGGTGAGGCGGCCGGCGCTCAGGAGGTCAAGGCTCGCGGCCTGCTTGGCCAGGAGCACCGGGTTGTGCTCTGGCAAGAGCAGGACGCCGGTGGCCAGGCCGATCCGGGTCGTGGCGGCACCGGCGAAGCTGAGCGCCACCAGCGGGTCGAGCCAGTCGGCGGCCGCCGGGACCGCGATGCGGCCGTCGGCGGCGTACGGATAGCGCGACTCGGGCTCGTCGACCATGACCACGTGCTCTCCCGCCCACAGGCGGCCGAAGCCGTGGCCCTCGGCGGCGGCGGCCACCGCGTCGATGACGTCGCGGCGGGCGCCGGCCCCGATGCCGAGGGCATGCAGGCCGATCTGCATGCTCAGCCGGCCGAGACGACGTGCCAGGTGCCGCCGCCGGGACCCTTGAGCCCCTGGCCCTTGGTGGCCCCGATCGTGGTGTCACCCGAGTAGAAGTAGAGCGGGTGGTTGTTGAGCATGACCTGGTAGAGGTTGGCCTTGGGGCGGCGCAGGATGCTGATCTTGCCCGCCACGCCGGCGGCGACCGGCACCTTCGTCGACGCGGAGCGGACCAGGACGGGCGAGAAGGTCTTCAGGCAGGTCCAGTTGACGCACTTCAGGTTGGCCACGCTCTCGCCGCCCAGTTCGTAGACGGTGTCGCCGCGGCGGTCCACGACGATGCTGGTGCGCTTGCCCGCGATGGTGCGCTGGCCGACGCCCAGCGAGCTGACCACCCCGGCCATGGCGGTGGCGGCGAGGGCGGCGAAGACGACGGTGGCGAGGCCACCGACGGCGAGGGTGCGGATGCGATGCGTTCTCATAGCTGTCTCCGTTCGGTTCGAACCGACGGCCGGCGTCGCTCGCGACGCCGACCGTCATGTTCTCTCGTTCTCAGTCAATCGTTCAGGATGTTGTCTGGTGTTAGGCGGTGTTCAGCGGACGGTCATCCAGGCGACGGTGTCCAGCGGCTTGCCCTGGAAGGTCCCCGACACGGCGTAGGTCGTCGGCTTCAGGCCCTTGCGAAGGGTGGCCGTGGCCGAGTACTTGCCGTTGACGAGCTCCTGGGTGCGGATCGCCGGGATCCCGTTGATGGTCCGCGAGGAGGCGAACGCGTCGGACTGCAGGGTGATCCATGAGCCGGCGTGCGAGTTCTTGGGCGCGTTACCCGAGATCGTGATCCGCTGGCCCGGGCGCACCGTGCCGGGGGTCACCGTCACCGTGCTGTAGGGGCGGGCGACGCGGCTGTTCACCTTGACCCAGGCCACGGTGTCCAGCTCCTTGCCCTGGAACGTGCCCATGATCGCGTAGCTGGTCGGCTTCAGGCCGGCGCGGACGGTCGCCTTTGCGGTGTACTTGCCGTTGACCAGCACCTGCGTGCGAACCGACGGGACGCCGTTGGTGCCCTGCTTGGCGGCAAAGGCGAATGACTGCAGGGTGATCCACTGGCCCGCGTGCGCGTTCTTGGGCGCGTTGCCGGAGATCGTGATGTGCTGGCCGGCACGGGCGATGCCAGGGGCCACGGTGACCGAGCTGTAGGGAACCTTGGCCTGGGCGGCGTAGGCGACGGGCTTGGGCGCGGGGGCGTGCGTGGCGGCCGTGGCCACCGCCGCGCCGGACAGGACCGAGGCGGCGACGCCAAGGCCGACGCCGGCCTGAGCCAGACGGGTGCGGGTCCAGGATCCGCTGCGGAAGTGAGTGTGTGAGGCCATCAGGTTGCTCCTTGTGATCGTTGTCTTCGGCTCCGGTCAGTGGTGCCGTTCGGTGTGGACAGCAAGGTCTCAGGGCCTGGGGCCTACGGCGTTCGTAGCGCGCTACGACATTTCGCCGCCACTACTACGACGCGGCTACGACGTACGACAGACGTACGGCGCCCCGGCGCTCCTAGACTGAAGCCAAGGTGCCGGACGGGGCTTCACCGATCGCATCGCCGGCGGCACGTGACTGGCCGCTGATCGGCCGTGACGCCGAGCTCGCGCAGATCGCCGCCGCGCGCACCGACCCGAGCTGCCCAGGCGCGGTGATCAGCGGCGCCGCAGGTGTCGGACGATCGGCGCTGGCCCGTGAAGTGCTCGCTCGCACCGAACAGGCGGGCGAGCTGACCTACTGGGCGCGCGCCACGACGAGCTCGGCGGCGATCCCGCTCGGCGCCTTCGCGACGCTCATTCCCGACGACGTCCGCTCCGACGATCCGTTGGAGCTCATCCGCCGCAGCACCGAGCGGGTCCGAACCCGAGCCGCCGGAAGGCCGGTCTGCCTTGGGATCGATGACGCCCACCTCCTGGACCCCGCGTCGGCCGCACTCGTGCTCCACCTGGCTACCGCGGCCGGGGTGTTCGTGGTCGCCACTGTGCGGACCGGCGTCACCGCGCCCGACGCGATCGACGCGCTGTGGAAAGACGGCGGCGCCCTGCGCATCGAGCTGCGGCCGCTCGGCGACGCGGCGATCGAGGCCCTGGTCGAAGCAGCGCTCGACGGCCCCGTCGAGCGGTCCGTCGTGCGCCGCGTGGTCGACGGCAGCGCCGGCAACGCCCTGTATGCCCGCGAGCTGATCCTGGGCGCGCTCGAAGAGGGGCGCCTCGCATTCGACCGCGGGCTGTGGCGGCTGGGGCGCAGGGCGGTGAGCCCGTCGCTGTCGGCACTGGTGACCGGGCGGATGGGGGCGCTCGGGGAGGCCGAGCGAGCGCCCCTGGAGCTGCTCGCGCTGGGGGAGCCGCTGCGGCTGGGCGAGATCGCGGCGCTCAGCGACCTTGACACCCTGCAGGACCTCGAGGCGCGGGGGATGGTCACCGTCGACCCCGGCGCCCCGGACGCGGTGGTCCGCCTGGCCCAGCCGCTCTACGGCGAGGTCCTGCGCGCAGACCTGCCGCTGCTCCGCGCCCGGGCTCTGCATCTGAAGCTCGCCGACACGATCGGCGGGCGTGCGCCACTGACGCCCGACGACACGCTGCGCGTCGTGCGCTGGCGGCTGGAGGCCGGCGCGGAGGTCGCCGCCGATCACCTCCTCGACGCGGCCCGAGCCGCGAACGTCGCCGGGGACCCCGACCTGGCGGCGACGCTCGCACTGCGCGCTCAGGAGGCCGGCCTCGGCCTCGAGGCGACCCTGGTGCTCAGTCGCGCGCACATCGTCCGCAATCGTTTCGCCGACGCCGAGGCGGCGCTGGCCGCCGCCGAGGACCAGGTTCCCGGCCACCCGGCGGCGCTCGGCTACGTCGCCCAGCGCGTGCACGTCCTGTACTGGGGGCTCGGGCGCCGGGACGAGGCGCAGGCTCTGCTGGATCGTGCGCAGGAGTGGTCGGAGGACCCGCAGTGGCCCGAGCGCCTCGATCCGTGGCGGCTGGTCATCTCCGGGCTCGTCGAGGGCGTTGAGGACTACGCCGAGCGCGTCGACGAGGTGGAGCGCCGGCTCGCCGACCCGTCGCTGGACGCCCGCGCGCGCCGCCAGGCGGAGCTGGCCCACCTGTTCCGGCTCATGGCGGTCGGCCGGACCAAGGACGCCTACGCGCTGGCCTCGCGCCACCGCCCGGAGGTCCCGCTGCGCGACAACTACGACGCGTCGATGGTGGGGCTGACCTGCGTCATCGGGCTCGAGGCCGGCGAGGACTGGGGTGACCTGGAGGCGTACGCGTCCACGCTGGTTCGCGATGGCGTCGGCGCCGACGACCACCAGGCGGCCGGCGTGGGCGCCTTCACTCTGGCTGCCCTGGCCGTGGCCCGCGGGCGCTACCGCGACGCCGAGCGCTGGATCGCGGAGGCCGACGGGCACTTCGTCATCCAGGATGCGTTCGGCACCGTCTTCAGCGCGCGTGCCCTCGAGGTGGGGATCGGCCTGTTCACCGGCGACCCGGCGCGAGCCCGGGAGGCTCTCGCCGCCGTGCACGCGACGCTGGGCAGGAACGAGCCCCTGCCGACCCAGATCGGATACCTCGCCCGTGCCGAGGGCTGGGGGGCGCGTGCCCTCAGCGACGCCGCCGGCGCCGAGGCCTTCTCGGCAGCGGCCGCCGCCACCGTGCAGCCCAACCTCGCTGCACGCCTGCTCTACGAAGCGCTCCGCGCGGGTGGGAGCGCCGGCCCGCTCGCCGCCGACCTGGAGCGCCTGACGGAGCGCTGCGACGCTCGCCTGGTGGCGGCCTACGCGGCCCACGCCTCCGCGCAGGCATCGCGCGACGGGCCCGGGCTGCTCGCCGCGTCCGATGAGATGGCGGCCATCGGCGCCGACGCGTACGCGATGGAGGCGGCGGTGGACGCGGCCCGGCGGTTCGTGGCCGAGGGTCGCGAAGACTCGGCACGACGCGCCGCCACGCGCGCCCGGGAGCTGTTCGCGCCCGACCAGGGCGCCGAGTTCCCCGCTATCGACGGCTTGGACGCGGTCGCCACCGAGCTCACCCGCCGCGAGGCTCAGATCGCCGGGCTTGCCGCCCGCGGCCTCTCCAACGCCGAGATCGCCGACCAGCTCGTCCTCTCCGTGCGGACGGTGGAGACCTACGTGTACCGGGCCATGCAGAAGCGCGGCGTCGCACACCGCCACGAGCTGTAGGTACGTCGTATCGCGGCAAGCGCAATGACGTAGTCCGATACGAACGTCGGGGGCGGCCCCAGAGGGCACCGTATGCGATGTCACCTGATCCATCGCAAAGGAACCGCCTCATGAACCGCATTCCCTACGTCGAGCGCATCCTCGCTTGCGCCAACACCCGGCCCTACCGGGTGGTGATTCAGGACACGCGCGGTGAGCTCTCGGCGCTCCAGTTCCGACGGCTCGTCGTCCGGCTGGCCCTCGCGCTCGAGGAAGCAGGCGTCTGGCCCGGCGATCGCGTCGCCATCGTGCCGACGATCAGCGCCGACGCCCTGGCCGTCCGCTATGCCGCAGGCCTGCTGCGCTGTGCCACCGTGTTCTGTCCCAACACCGGCGCGCGTGGCCGTCTGGCCGCCCTCCTCGCCCACGTCCGCCCGGACGCGGTGATCGTCTTCCCCGAGACCGCGGCGGCAGCGTCGGAGGTTGTGCGCTCCGCGCGCTCGCCACGGCTGCTGTCGGTGGGCCCGGTGCCCGGCGTCCGTGACCTGCTCACCGTCGATACCGGCGGCCGGCACAGCTTTGTCGGGCGCAGCGTCGATGCCGACGCGCCGGCGGTGCTCGTCGCCTCCGGCGGCACCACCGGGCAGTCCAAGCTCAGCCTCCGGACCTTCGCCGGCTGGGAGCGGCTCGTTGACGCCGGCCCGATGCGCGATCGCCGCCAGCTGGTGTGCACCTCGTTCGCGTACGTGGCGCAGGTTCTCGTCGATCAGGTCCTGATGGGCGGCGGCACGGTCGTTCTGCGCGACCGCTTTGACGCCCGTGAGGTGCTGGCCACCATCGAGGCCGAGCGCATCACCCATCTGGCGCTGGTCGAGCCGTTGCTCGTCGAGCTGATCGACCATCCCGACTTCGTCTCGCGCGACCTCTCCTCTGTGGTAGCGATCAGCCACATCGGAGCCGACGCCGCCCCGGCACTGCGGCGCCGCCTGCTGCGGCGCGCCGGGCCCATCCTGGCCCACCCCTACGGCGCCAGCGAGGCCGGGATCGTCAGCGTCCTGGCCGTCCCCGAGTACTCGGCGGCCCACCCCGAGAGGCTGTCCACCGCGGGAGCGCCCCTGCCGGGGGTCGACGTCCGCGTCGAGCGGGTGAACGGCAGCGAGGCGCCGTGCGGCGAGGAGGGATTCATCTCCGTGCGCTCGCCCCAGGTCGCTGACGGCTACGACGGCGCGGACTCCCACGGCGGGTTCCGCGCCGGCCGGTACTTCACCGGTGATCTCGGATTCCTCGACGGCGATGGCTACCTGCACGTCCGCGGCCGCGCCGTCGACCAGCGTCAGGTCGCCGGACGGTGGGTGATGCCCATCGACGTCCAGGAGGCGCTGTGCGATCACGCCGACGTCCACTACGCCGTCGCCATCCCGGTCGAGGGCGGCTTCGGCGCGGTGGTCGTGCTCGCGCCCGGGGCCTCCACCGACGCCGACAGCCTCCGGAGCTTCGTGGGCCGCCTCCACGGTGAGCACCTCGTCCCGCGGCAGAACGCCGTGGTGCGACGCGTGCCGGTCACCGAGCAGGGCAAGCCTGATCGGGCGCGCATCACGGCGCTCCTTGATGAGGTGAGCGAGCCGCAGACGGAGTCGACGGCGACTTACGTAGTGGGCTACGCAGGACAGACCCCCATGGGGATGGGACCGTGTCTGACATGGAGCTGACGTCACACACGAACCAGAGGGAGAACACCATGTCGTCGTCCACCACCTCACCCACCGCCAACGCCGAGTCACACGCCAGCGGCGCGGGAATCTTCATTGCGCTTGTCCCGTGGGTGGTCTTCACCATCCTGGCCCAACACGTAAGCCTCATGCTGGGTGCTGGGGTCGCGCTGGTCGCCGCCGTCGCGATCGCCGTGCCCGGGCTGCGCGCGGGACGCCCCAAGATGCTCGAGCTCGGCGCCGTGGCCACCTTCGCCGCCTTCCTCGTCGTCGCGTTGGTCGCCGACCACCACACCGCGACCGACGTCGCGCGCTACGCCCGTGGCATCGCTGCCGCCGGCCTGGCTGTGATCGCCTTCACGTCACTGCTGTTCGTGCCGTTCACCGAGCAGTACGCCCGCGAGCAGGTGGACGAGCGCCTCTGGTCCTCGCCGCAGTTCAAGTCGATCAACCGCAGGCTCACGATCATGTGGGGAGCGGTGTTCGCCGCGATGGTGCCGTTCCACATCCTGGCCGGCGCGCTGGACCGGCCGGGCACCAACATCCTGTTCAACTGGGTCGTTCCGGTTGCCCTCGTCGTGTGGGCCGTCAAGCAATCCTCCGCCGCGGGCGACGACTCGACCGCTCACGAGCTGGCCTGAGCGGAGCCGTCGGGACTCAAGCGATGCCCCCCGCCGTCACGCCACAGCCGCAGGAGCTGGCCATGCAGGACCTGCGCGACGCGTCGCGGTGCGGGGCCGCCGATCCCGACGTGATCGCCGCCACCCAGGCGCGGATCCCCGCCGGCGATGCGGACGCATGGCTGCGCGAGTGGACCCAGGCCGGAGGCGCCGCGTGGGCCGCCGCGAAGCGCACCGCCGATGCCGCGCTGTACCGCCACGCCGCGTCCTACTACGCCGCCGCGCTGGTGGCGATCGCCGACAGCGACGGCTCGGTCGACGAGGCGCAGCTGTGGAAGCGCCAGCGTGATTGCTGGGATCGTGCGGTGTCACTGGCCGGCGGGGAGCGGGTATCAGTGCCCTACGAGGGCGCCCGCCTCCCCGGTTACTTTCTCTCCGGCGGCCATGGCCGCCGGCCGTTGGTTGTGATCGACCACGGCGGCCGCGCTCTCATCTCGCAGGCATGGACGCTCGCCGGGGCCGCGGCCCACGCCCGCGGCTATCACTGGATGACCTTCGACGGCCCGGGCCGGCAGGCGGCACTGTGCCGGGAGGGTCTCGTCCTGCGACCCGACTGGGAGGCCGTCCTGGCCCAGGTCGCCGACGCCGTGATCGCCCGTGCGGACGTCGACGGTTCCCGTGTGGCCATCGTCGGATCTCACCTCGCCGGGTTCGGCGTCACGCGTGCCCTGGCCTACGAGCAGCGCTTCGCCGCCGCCGTCGTGGCCCCCGGCATCGTCGAGGCGGCCCGACCGTGGCTCGCGGCGCTTCCGTCCGTCGCCCACGCGGCGCTGCACGAGGATGACCGCGGCGCCTTTGATCGCGAGCTGCATCTCGCTGACCTGTTCGCTCCACGGACGAGCATCGGCCTGCGGCGCGCCGCCGAGGGGTTCGGCCCGCCTGGCATGCCGCTCTACGACCTTTTCCAGCGCATGCGCGCCTACACGCTGGGCCACGAGATCTCGCGGATCACCACGCCACTGTTGGTGTGCGCTGCCACCGGCCACCGCGACGGCGACAGCGACGGCGGGGCGGAGGCGCTCTGGCCCGGCCAGTCGTGCGAGCTGTGGGAGCGACTGGGCGCCCCCGCCGGCCGCTTTCTCGAGGACGCTGGGCCCGAGACCATCCTCGGCTGGCTGGATCGACACCTTCTCTGACCTCATTCCGGCGTTTTGGCCGGCGGATCGTCGGGCGTAGAGTGCATGCCCTCGTATGCCAGGGGGGTATTCGTCGGACGCGTCATCACTCGTGGGTGTGTGGCCACTTGTCGGCCGCGACCGTGAGCTTGATGAAATTGCCGCCGCCCGCGCCGACGGCGGCTGCCACGGGGTCGTCGTGGTGGCCGAACCAGGCGTGGGCAAGTCACGCCTTGCCCGCGAGGCGCAGGCCGCGGCCGAGCGCGCCGGTGCGTTCGTCGAGTGGATCCAGGCCACGCGCAGCGCGGCCACCGTCCCCCTCGCGGCGGTCGCCGATCTCGTTCCCGAGTCGGTCCGCTCCGACGACGTCGTCACGCTGATGCGGCGCTGCGGCGAGGACCTGCGAGAGCGCGCGGCGGGCCGTCCCGTGGTGCTGGGCGTCGATGATGCGCAGCTGCTGGACCCCGTGTCGGCAGCGCTGATCCTGCATCTGGCCACGTCGGACTCGGCGTTCATCCTGGCCACGGTCCGCGCCGGCGCACCGTGTCCGGACGCGATCGTGTCCCTGTGGAAGGACGATGCCGCCCGGCGCATCGAGCTGCCGGCGCTCGACGACGATGACATCCGCGCTCTGGTCGAGACCGCGCTCGCCGACCCCGTCGAGGAAGCGGCCATGCGCTGGGTGACCGACGTCAGCCGCGGCAACGCGCTCTACGCCCGCGAGCTCGTCCGCGGCGCGGTCCAGGACGGAGCGCTCGTGCACGAGCCCGGGTTCTGGCGGCTGGACGGCAGGCCGGCGGCGAGCACCTCGCTCGCGGAACTCGTCGGGCGGCGCCTGGCCGAGCTGACCGCGGAGCAGCGCGAGGTAGTGGAGCTGCTGGCCCTCGGCGAGCCGCTCACCCCCTCCGAGCTCGCCGGGCTGGCCTCCGATGAGGCCCTCATCGTCGCCGAGGCCCACGGACTGGTGACCATGGCCGGCGACGAGGTGCGCCTCGCCCACCCGCTCTACGGCGAGGCCGTGCGCGCCGTCCTGCCGCCCCTGCGCGCGCGCGGCGTGCGGCTGCGGCTGGTGGCCGGGCTCGAGGGCCGGCGACCCTGGGGACCCGACGACGCGCTGCGCGTCGCCCGCCTCCTGCTCGACGCCGGCAGTGAGCTGGCGCCAGACCTGGCCTTTTCCGCCGCCCGGGCCGCCAACCACGCGTGCGATCCCGACCTCGGCGCCGAGCTGGCGGCGCGCGCGGGCGCGGCCACCGACGTCGCCGCGGCGTTGCTGCTGGCGCAGGCGCACGCGATGCGCAACCGCAGCGAGGACGCCGAGGCCGCCCTGGCGGCGGTGGAGCCGGTCGTTCCGGGCAGCCCCAGCGCCCACGACTACGTGCGCCAGCGCCTGTGGCTGTACCAGTGGGGGTTGCGGCGCCCAGAGGCCATCGGTGCGCTGATGGATCGCGCCGAGACGTGGGGGAACGACGACAGCTGGCGGCGCTTCACCACCGGGATCCGCGGGACCTACACCGCCATTGCCGACGGAGTGAGCGCGCCGCCCCCAACCACGGGAACCTCGGACGATCCGTGGGTCAGCGAGGCTGTCGGGCGCAGCCGCGATGTCCTGCGCAGGCTGTCGGCGTTCCTCGCCGGCCGCGGCGATGCGATAGCCGCGGAGGCGTTCGCGGCCCGTCCCGCAATCCCCATGGACGACAGCGACCTCGCAGCGCTGGGCCTGCTCTCCGTGATCCCGCTGGACACCGGCTACCGCTGGGCGGATCTGGAGCTGTACATGAGCCAGGTGGTGCGCGATGGCGTGCGCGCCGGGGACCACGGGGCCGTCGGGCTCGCCGCGTTCGCGCTGGCGCGGCTGCACTTCCTTCGCGGCGAGTACGCCGACACCGCGCGCTGGCTCGCCGAGGCCGACGTCCACCTCGCCCAGCGCGACCCCTTCAACGCGGTGGCAACCGTGCGCGCGCTCCAGGTCGGCGTCGCCTGCTTCACCGGCGACTTCGACGGGACGTTGGCGGCGCTCGAGCGGATGCAGGCGTGGTGCGAGATTCACCCGCCCCTGCCTCTGCAGCGGGTCCCGGTGCGTCGCGCGGAGGGTTGGGCCCTGCGGATGCGCAACCCCGCCGAGGCGGGCAGGCAACTGTTCGAGGACGCCGCCGCTCTCGACGAGATGCCCGGCCTCACCCCCCAGCTCGTCTACGACGCCATGCGGGCCGGCACGCCCGCCGCGGCCGAGCTGGAGGAGATGGCCGCCCGCTGCGAGTCGCGGCTGGTCAGCGCGTACGCCCAGCACGCCGCGGCGAAGGCGGCTCGGGACGGGTCGGCCCTCCTGGCGGCCGCCGACGAGATGGCCGCCATCGGGGCGCGGCGCTACGCCGTCGAGGCCGCCAGCGACGCCGCCACCGCGTTCGTGGCCTCCGGGCGCGGTGACTCGGCGCGGCGGGCGGCGGCGCGTGCCCGCGAGCTCCACGTCGCCGACCAGGGCGGCGAGCTCCCGGTCATCGACGGCCTCGACACCACCGCGGTGGAGCTGACGCCCCGCGAGGCGCAACTGATCGACCTGGCGTCGCAGGGCCTCAGCAACGCCGAGATCGCTGACCGCCTCGTCCTCTCGGTGCGGACCGTCGAAACGCATCTGTATCGGGGGATGCAGAAGCTCGGGGTCAGCGACCGGCGGGCGCTCGCGGCGCCGCGGCGCTAGACCGCGGCTCGGCCTCGGCCGCTGGCGCGCGCTGCGCTGGGGCGTTGACCGTTGCGATCCCCGCCGGGTCCTGGTGCGGCGGCGCGTCCAGCGCGCGCCGGCGCACGAACACCAGCGCGACGACCGCCATCACCACCATCATCCCGGCGCCAGTCCAGTAACCGGCGGCGACGCCGTTGGTGGCGGCCGTCAGGTGCGCGGCGGAGCCGGCCCGCGGCACGGTGGCCGAGACGTTGGCGACGATCGCGCCCAGCACCGCGATGCCGATGACGCCGCCGACCTGGCGGACGGTCTGGACGATCCCGCTCGCCTGGCTGCGCTGCTGCGGCGCGGCCGCGCCCAGCGCGTCGGTCGTCCCGGGCGAGATCGTCAGCCCGATACCCGTCCCCATCGCGATGTAGCCGGGGACCAGCAACCAGTACTCACGCAGGTGCAGGTGCCAGCCCAGCCAGGCCAGCCCGCCGCCGATCAGCAGCGCGCCCGTGACGAGCAGCGGCCGCGGGCCGAGGCGGTCGTAGATGCGGCCGCCCAGCGGAGCGACGAACAGCAGCGGCACCGTGAGCGGCAGCATGGCCACACCGGCGTGGATGGCGCTGAACCCGAGCACCTGCTGGGACCACACCGCGCCGAACACCGAGGCGCCGACCAGAGCGAACTGGACGCCGGCCAGGACCGCGGAGTCCGCGCCGAAGTTCTGCTCGCGGAAGAGCCTCAGCGTCACCAGCGGCGCGGGCGCCCGGTGCTCCCACCAGAGAAAGACGGGGATGAGGACCGCGGCGGCGGCGAACAGCGCGAGGATCACCGGCGACCCCCAGCCCCAGCTCTGGCCCTGCATGAGCCCGAGCACGAGCGCCCCGAGCCCGCCGACCAGCAGCGGGATCCCGGTCCAGTCGATCGCGCCGCGGGGGACGCGGGGCCGGGGCCGGTGCGGCAGCGTGAAGTGCGCGGCGGTCACGATGGCGATGCCGATGGGAAGGTTGACGTAGAAGACCGCGCGCCAGCTGACGCTCTCGGTCAGCAGGCCGCCGACGAGCGGCCCGAGCGCCAGGAACACCATGGAGATCCCGGTGTAGATCCCCATCGCCTTGCCCCGTTCGCGGATGTCGAACGTGTTGACGATGACCGCTCCGGTCGACGGCGTCATCATCGCCGCGCCCACACCCTGCAGGCCGCGCGAGGCGATGATCATCATCTCGTTCTGCGCCAGTCCGCACAGCGCCGAGGCCAGCACGAACAGGCTCGCACCGGCACGGAAGGTGCGCTCGGCGCCGAACAGGTCAGCCACGCGCCCGCCGAAGGCCACGAGCACGGCCAGCAGCAGCAGGTAGGCGTTGACCACCCACTGCACGCCGGTCGCCGACAGGCCGAGGTCGCGCTGCATGGTGGGCAGGGCGACGCTGACGACGGTCTGATCGATCATGACCATCGACAACGCGCCGGTCATGGTGGCCAGGATCAGCCACCGGTTGGGGGTCTTGAGGTGGTCCACGAGTTCATTCCTCTGCGACGGATGACGGTGCATCCTCAGAGCCTCGGGCACCACGCCCCTCCGCACATGCGTAGCGGACTACGTATCTGTGGCGAAGGCGCCTGCGTGGTCGCGGGCCCAGCGCTCGAAGGTGCGCGGCGCGCGCCCCGTGAGCTCATGGACCGTGCCGACGACCCGGGAGTCGTCGAACTCGCCGTCGGAGTAGAAGCGAAAGAACGCGTCGATGAAGGGCTGGGGTGTGGTGCCGGCCATCTCCGCCTTCGCGGCCTCGTCTGTGATCGGCTCGTAGCGCAGCGGGCGACCCAGCGCCCGCGCCAGGATCTCGACCTGATCGCCGGGGGTAAGGGGCTCGGGGCCGCTGAGCTCGTGCGCGCGGCCGGCGTGCGCCGCCGGGTCAGAGAGCACGGCGGCGGCCACGGCGGCGATGTCGGCCGGATCGATCGTGGCCACGGGCACCTCCGGCCACGGCTGGCGCACGACGTCGCCCTGGCCCAGTTGCGGCAGCCAGCGCAGCGCGTTGGAGTGGTAGCCGCTGGGATGCAGGAACGTCCACGGCACGCCGGACTCACGCACGGCCGCCTCGGAGTCCAGCCACATCCGGGTGACGGCGTTGTCAGGCCGCCCGCCGATCACACAGCGCGATGTGAGCAGCACAACGTGGCCGACCTCCGCGTCCGCCACGCGTGCGAGCAGGCCTGGCATGTCGCTCCAGCCCCCGAGCAGGAACGCAGCCTGGGCGCCGCGCAGGGCGGGGGTGAGCGACTCGGGCAGGTCCAGGTCGCCCTGGACCACCTCGACCCCGGCCGGGAAGGGGCCCGCGTCGCGGCTGCGGACCATCGCGCGTGCGGGCAGGCCCTGCTCGGCCAGCGCCGCCACCACCTCGCGCCCGACGTTCCCGGTAGCTCCGGTGACGACGATCACGTCGCGGTCACCTCCAGCACCTCGCCGAAGTTCAGCGACGTCGCCTGCACGCGCACGAGGACCTGCCCGGGTTCCGGCGTGGGGTCGGGGGCTTGCCCCAGGCGGAGGCCGTGCGGCGCAGCGGGGTCGTGGACGAGGGCTCGCATGTGATGGCACCCATGGTGCCTGGCATCGGGCCGGCCGTCCAAGACCCATTGGTATAACCGATGGCTATGGACGTCCACGTTCGCGACCTCCGCTACTTCGCGGCGGTCGCGCGCGAGCTGAGCTTCACGCGGGCCGCCGAGCGGCTGTACGTGAGCCAGCCCGCTCTGTCCAAGCAGATCCGGGCGCTGGAACGACAGCTCAACGTGACGCTCTTCGATCGCGAGCCCGACGGCGTCCGCCTCACCCGTGCCGGCAGCGAACTCCTCCCCCGTGCCGAGCGGGTGATCGCCTCCTGGGAGGAGGCCGAGCGCGCGCTGATCCAGAGCAGCGACTGCACCCTGGTCATCGGGATGCACACGAGCCCTGGGCGCGGGGTGCTCCCCCGTGTGCGCGCGATGATGGTCGCCAGCTGCCCCGAGGTGGAGCTCGAGCTGCGCCAGATCGCGTGGAGCGACCCGACCGGCGGACTCGCCGCCCACGTCACCGACGCCGCATTCGTGTGGCTTCCGCTTACCCACCCGCCGAGCGCCGGTGCGCTGCGCGATCATTTCCTGGCCGCCGAGGAGCGCAACGGCCACCCCGTGCGGATCGCGGCGCAGATCAATGACACCGAGGAGACCTACGAGGCGGTGGCCAGTGGCATCGGCATCTGCCTGCTGGCAGCGGGCAACGCGCCGATCTTCGACCGGGGCGATGTGACCATGCTCCCGGTGCGCGACCTCGGGCCGTCCGAGCTCGTGCTGGCCTGGCACGAGCGCCGCAGCCCGCCCCTGCTGGAGACCTTCGCCCGCCTATGCGCGGAGGTGGCCGGCGAGCTGGCGGGAGCGCGCGCCGCGTGAGCATGTACCTCGAGCACGTCTCGGTCATCGTCGAGGATTACGACGCGGCGATCGCCTTCTTCGTCGACGCATTGGGGTTCGACCTCATCGAGGACTCTCCCGCTCTGAGCACCGTCACCGGCGAGGCCAAACGATGGGTCGTCGTGCGCCCGCCCGGGGCCACGAGCGGGCTGCTGCTCGCCCGCGCCGACGGGGAGCGCCAGGCACAGGCGGTCGGCGACCAGTTCGCCGGGCGCGTCGGGCTGTTCCTGCGCGTGGACGACTTCGACGGCCAGTATCAGCGGATGCGCGACGCCGGCGTCGAGTTCGTCGGCGAGCCGCGGGTCGAGCCCTACGGGCGGGTGGTGGTGTTCCGCGATGTCGCGGGCAACCGCTGGGACCTGCTCGGTCCCGCCCCGCGCTGACGTCCGTCGGCGTTAGACCGGATTCAGTTAAGTTGGCGCAGGGCCGGCCCGATGAGGTCCTGAAACGGCCATCCGGTCGAGCAAACCATCATGGATTCCAGCGTGCATATCCAGCCGGACGCGGGCGATCGGCTCGTGGCCGGCCTCGAGGCGATCATCGACGCCGCCACCGGCGTCCTGGCGGCTCAGTCCCTCGAGGAGACGCTCCAGGGCATGGCTGACGCGCTGGCGCCGATCGTGCCGTACACGAGCCTCGCGGTGTACGAGGTTGTCTGGGCCGAGCGGCTGCTCGTCCCGCTGCTGGCCACCGGTCGCTACGTGCCCGAGACCTTGGCGTCGCGACCCGCGCTGGAGAACTCGATCACCGGATCGGCAGTCCTGCGCGCCGAGGTGGTCTACCTGGCTCCCGGCGACCCACTCCTGCGCAAGCACGTGATGCCGGGCACGCCTCAGAGCGACGACGACGCCATCCTGGTGGCGCCACTGGTCGTCGGCGATCACGTCGTCGGCACGCTGAACGTCTGGCGCGAGGACGAGCCGGCCTGGTTTCAGCCCGAGGAGAGCCTGCTGCTGCGCCGCTTCGCGTCCCTGGCCGCGATGGCCTACGCCAACTCCGCCCAGCGCGAGCAACTGCGCATCCAGGCCCTCACCGACGAGCTCACCGGCCTGTTCAACCGCCGCCACTTCGAGCATTGCCTATCGCGCGCGCTGCGCGACGAGCGCGACCGCGGCGGGCCGACCTCGGTGGTCTACTTCGACGTCGACGCCTTCAAGGCCATCAACGACACCTTCGGGCACTCTGCCGGCGACCAGGTGCTGCGCGAGTTCTCCGAGGTGCTGCGCGCGCAGAGCCGCCGCGACGACATCCCGTGCCGCACCGGCGGCGAGGAGTTCTGTCTGGTGCTGCCGCGGACGAGCAGCGAGGAGGCCAAGCAGGTGGCCGACCGCGTCGTCGATGCGGTGCGCGCCGCGCACCTGGGGCCGCGACGCAACCTCACGGTCTCCGCCGGGGTGGCCACCTCGCCCGACTCACAGGATGATCGCGAGCGTCTCGTCCGCGACGCCGACGAGTACCTCATGCGGGCCAAGCGCGAGGGCCGCGACCGCGTGGTGCTCTGCGAGCCCGGCCGCGCCTGATCGCTCGGTCTACGCCCGGCGTGCCGTCGCGCGCCTGATCGGCCCGACTACGCCGCGGCTGCACTCCCCGGCTGGCCAGAGCCGTCGGACGGCCACAGGTCGGCGGCGATCGAGCCCAGCGAGACGATCCGCCCGACGATCGGGCTGACCGACCGTTCCACCTCCAACGCGGTGCCCTCACGGCGCGCCTGCGCCATCGCGTCGAGGATGGCGCGGATGCCGCTGCAGTCGATGAACTCCAACTCGGACAGGTCCAGCCGCACCCGCCGTTTGCCGCGCTGAACCTCGTCGAGTTGTTCCCTCAGCCCATCCGTGGCTGAAAGGTCGAGTTCGCCAACCAACGTCATGCGCACCGCGCCATCGGCGTCATGGCGCTGTTTGACCCCGAAGAGGGGATGGCCCGATCCGGTCCACTCGGGACCGTTCATGGCGAAAAGCTTTGAATCGACCACGTCCTACCTCCGCGAACGGGTGGAGACTGCGTGATGAGTCTCAAAACGACGCGGCTTCAGAAAACTTGCGCAAACTCCTGTGGTCTTGACGCTCCCGGCTGTGTGCGTCTGAGCTGTGACCAGGGGTCGGTGTGGGCGTCAGACCGCGGCATGCGCGAGCACCCGGCTGTCAAGGAACGTGGTGATGAGCCCGGCGATCTGCGCGGTATGAGTGGCCGTCGCGAAGTGGCCGGTGTCGAGCAGATGCAGCTCCGCGTCGGGCAGATCGTCCAGATACGCCCGGGCCCCGTCAGGGGGGAAGAAGACGTCGTTGCGTCCCCACGCCAGCAGCGCCGGAGGCCGGTGCGTGCGCAGGTACTCCTGCCACGTGGGGTATAGGACGACGTTGCTCTGGTAGTCGTAGAGGAGGTCCAGCATTACCAAGTCGCGGACGGGCAGTTCAAGGTAGCGCTGGTCAAGCTCCCACAGGTCCGGGTTGACTGTGCTCGGGTCCGCCACACCGTCGACGTATTGCGAGCGGGTGACCTCGAGGGTGAGTAGTCCCCTGATGGCGGGCTCGTGAGCGGCCCGATCGGACCAGTACGGTCGCAGCCCCTGCATGCCCGGGCCGAGTCCCGCCTCGTAGGCATTGCCGTTCTGGAGCACCAAGCCCTGGACGCGTTCTGGGTGCCGGGAGGCGATGCGGAACCCCACCGGGGCGCCGAAGTCGAACATGTACAGGCTGAAGCGATCCAACTGCACCGCCTCAGTGAACGCGTCGATGACGTCGGCCAGGCGATCGAATGTGGTGGCGGTGGACAGAGGTGGGCTCTGTCCGAATCCGGGATAGTCAGGGGCGATGACGTGGAAGCGGCTCTCGAGTCGCCCCATGAGCTGTTCGTACTGGGCCGAGGAGCTCGGGAAGCCGTGCAGGAGCAGCAGCGTCGCCATCGATGGGTCTCCGCCCTCCCGATAGAAGACCTCGCTGCCGTTCACGTCGATCGTGCGATACGCCGTCATGTCCACTCCCTGATGTCGCGGCCGCCTCGCGCACGGCCCGTGTGTTTGGGCCATTAGAGGAGCGGCGGCGGCGGTTCTTACCGGCACGCTGCGGGGCCGGTGGGCACGCGGTAAGAACCGCGGGCGCCCGATCACTGATCGGGCGTACGACGAGCTCGACGCCATCGCCGACCAACTGATCAAGGAGACATCGACATGCCAGTGACCCGCATCGCCATCCGTGATGGCAAGACGTCCGAGTACAAGCAGGCTCTGATGGACGAGATCTACGACGCGATGCGCGAGACCGTCGCCATCAAGGACGGGGACCGCTTTATGGCGATCACCGAGCATGGCGCCGACGCTTTTGCCTACGGACCCTTCCTGGGCATCGAGCGCAGCGACGACCTCGTGCAGATCCAGGTCTTCTGGGCGCCGGGCAAGTCGACCGAGGACAAGCTCGCGATGTACCGGCGCATCGTCGAGCGCCTGAGCGCCAACCCCGGGGTCCGGCCCGAGGACGTGCTGATCTCGGTCACGGAGACGGCGGCCGAGAACTGGTCCTTCGGGCTTGGCGAGACGCAGTTCTACACGCCTGCGGCTCGCACGTGACCGAGCCGCGGCGCCGCGCCCTGGGGGCGGGCGGAACCTTCCGGCTCGAGCCGCCGCGATTGCGCACGACCGCCGACCCCAGCGAGGAGCGCCATGCGACGTGGTTCGAGCTCTTCTTCGACCTCGTGTTCGCAGCGGCGGTCAGCCAGCTCGGCGCCGCACTGGCCCGCGATCCATCGGCACCCGTGTTCGCGCGGTTCGTGGGCCTGATGGTGGTGGTGATCTGGGCCTGGGTCCTGTACGCGCTCTACGCCAACCGCTTCGACACCGACGACCTGGTCTTCCGGCTGGCCAAGTCGGCGGCCATGCTCGCCATCGCCGCCATCGCGGTCAACGTGCCGCACGCGATGACGGGCCACGGTGGCACGGCGGGCTTCGCGGCGGGCTACGTGGTGGTCCGGGCGCTGCTGCTCTTGCTATACGCGCGTTCCCGCCACCACGTCGGCGGCGACGGGCGCCGGCTGTCTGAGGTGTACCTCGTCGGCTACGGGTCGACGACCGTCCTCTGGCTGGCCTCGATCTTCGTCGACAGCCCGGCGAGGGAGGCGCTGTGGGCGGCGGCCATGGTCATCGACCTCGTCATCCCGGTCCGTGCATGGAGGACGCTCAGAGGCGCGTCGGTGGTCATCTCGCACCTCGTCGAGCGGTTCGGGACCTTCTTCATCATCGTGCTGGGCGAGTCTGTGGCGGCCGCGGTCGCCGGTGTGGCGGGCTTCGAGTTCACCGTCGCCGCATGGATCGTCGGTGGCCTCAGCTTCGTCGTGGCGCTCAGCCTGTGGTGGATCTACTTCGACCTCGCCGACACCTCGGTGGTGGGGCGCGGCGCGCTAGGACTCGTCTTCGTCTACGCCCATTTCAGTCTGCTGGCCGGCGTGGCCGCGTTCGGCGAGGGCACGAAGATCGCGATCATGGATGCGGTCGGGCCCAGCGTCAGCGCCGGCGCGCGCTGGGCCATGGCCGGCGGCGTCGCGGCCTTCTCCCTGTCGCTGGCGGCAATCCACCTCGGGGCCGAGTGGACCTCGTTGCGCGATCGGACCTTCCTGGGTCGGATCGTCCTGGCGGTGGCGGGAGTGATCCTCGCGGCGGCCGGCGGCGCGATCGCACCTGTCGCGTTCGCAGCGCTGTTGGCGGCCGCCGTGTTGGGGCAGCTTCTCTTCGAAGCGGCGACGCCACGGAGCGGAGCGCGAACGCCGTGGACCCCGACCGTTGCCCCTCCGCGTGCGCGAAGGAGAGTGGATTTCGCGCCGAACCTCCCGACCTGACGAAATCGACACTCGCTGATTCCCGCTGGTAGCGTCCTGCTCGTCGACCAACTCGAGGGGGAGCGCCATGGCCGGGGACACGGGCCTGAGTTCGGTAATCGATGAGCACATCGGGGAGCTGAGCAAGCCTGGGGTGTTGTCAGTCCGCCCGGGCTACAAGGCCACAGGCGGCTGGCTGACCGACACACCGGCGATCGTCGTGACGGTCGAGCACAAGACCGCCGATCTCTCGCCCGCCCAGTTGCTGCCCACCGAGGTGGCCGGCGTTCCCGTGGACGTGCGGCAGGCGAGTGCAGCGAAGAGAAAAGAGCTGACCGACCCGGCGGGGTTCGCCGAAGAACTTCGACTCAGCCCAGACCTCGGGTCCGTGGCTCACTTTCCCGAAGAGCAGACCCTGGCCGGTGTCCGACCGGCGGCTGCCGCCTCTGCCCACGCGGCGCTGGCCCGGGCGCAAGCGGCGAAGCCCGAGCTGAACTACACGCCTCCCGCCGGCGTTGCTCTCGACCCTGTCGACGCCCAGGCGACGATTCATATCTGCGCCAGCCCTGACAGCGGCTGGAAGATGCTCGAACCGTTCCTGCAGGCGACAACCGCCTCTCTGACCGTCGGGCTCTACGACTTCACCTCGGCCCACGTGGAGTCCGCCGTGGCCGCCGCGATGGCCGGCAAGCAGCTCACGCTCGTGCTCGACCACCCCGCCAAGAACCCGACCGCCGACCAGCCCGATGCCCAGACGGTGTTGGATCTCGCGTCCGCGCTCGGCCACGGGTTCGCCCAGTCGTGGGCACTGGCCAGAACCGACCCCGAGGCGGACGCATGGATCTTCCCGACCGCGTACCACATCAAGGTTGCGGTCCGAGACCACAACGCTTTCTGGCTTTCGTCGGGCAACTGGAACAACTCAAACCAGCCCGACATCGACCCAGGGGCGAACGCGGCTGACGCACAGACCGCGCGCCACTACGACCGCGATTGGCACGTGATCATCGAGGAGGCCGCGCTCGCCAATACCTTCGAGCAGTACATCCTCAACGACAAGGCGATCGCCGCGGAGCACAACCGGCCGCCGGAAACAGCTGGGGCGCCGCTCCCGCCTCCGCCCCTACCGAGCAGCGAAACCCATCGCTTCGCGCAGTTCTTCGATCCTCTGACCATCACCGACACGATGAAGATCATTCCGGTGCTGACCCCAGACCCGGGGGTGTACGCCGGAGCGGCCAAGGATCTCATCGCCAGCGCCACAGAAACGCTGTACATGCAGTACCAGTACATCGAGCCCCCCAAGGCCACCGCGACGAACGCGGGGGGATTCCTTGACCTCATCAGCGCCGTCATCGACCGTCAGAAGGCGGGCGTTGACGTGAAGATCATCATGAGCGAGTTCGAGACGCTTCCCTACCTCGAGCAGCTCCAGGGCCTCGGGCTCGACGTGGTCAATAGCGCCAAGACCCAGAAGAACGTCCACAACAAGGGCATCATCGTCGATGGTCAGGTGGTGCTGATCAGCAGTCAGAACTGGTCGACCGACGGCACCCTCTACAACCGCGATGCCGGCGTCATCATCCACAACGCCCAGGCCGCCGAGTACTTCCAGACGATCTTCCTTCACGACTGGCAGCACCTCGCCAGCAAGACCGCGCTGGACTAGTTGACACCGTAGAACGGCTTGACAGCGCCGGTGTGAGCGCTCACAATTCTACGCGGGCTGTGCCGCGAATCCAGGTGCGGGCAGGGACCGACGCCATAAGAGGCTGCGCGTGTACGCGCGAAGCCGCTCGGGTCAGTCACAGGAGAGACGAGGTAGAGGCATGCGCTCCAACACGAGCACGCGGCCGGTCTGTCGGCGAACGCACATCGGGCGACTGGCGGTGCTCGCCGCGGCTCTGGTCGCACTCTGGACGGCCTGGCCGGCCGGTGCGTCGGCGAGGACACAACATGCGACGTCCCGAGCGGCGGCCAGCCACACGGTGTCCTACGACCACTACTCGTTCATCATCGATGGGCGGCGTACCTACCTCTGGTCGGGGGAGTTTCACTACTTCCGCCTGCCCAGCCCCGACCTCTGGCGCGACATCTTCCAGAAGATGAAGGCCGCCGGCTTCAACGCCGTCTCGCTCTACTTCGACTGGGACTATCACTCGCCGCGTCCCGGGGTCTATGACTTCACGGGCGTCCGCGACGTGGACAAGCTGCTGGACATGGCGCAACAAGCCGGGCTGTACGTGATCGTCCGCCCAGCCCCGTACATCAACGCCGAGGTCGACTCCGGCGGCCTGCCGGGCTGGCTGACCACGCAGGCCGAGAACAACCGCAGCGCCGACCCTCGCTTTCTGCAATTCGCGTATCAGTGGATGACCCAGATCGACCGGCATATCGCCCGACATCAGCTGACAAACGGGACGGGCTCGGTCATCGCGTATCAGATCGAGAACGAGTACTACAACGGCTCCGCGGCCGGGCGTACCTACATGCAGGACCTCGAGAACAAGGCACGAGCGGACGGCATCACGGTGCCTCTGACGGGCAACAACAACGGCACCTTCAACTCGGGTACCGGGGAGCTGAACGTCGACGGCCCGGACTCCTACCCGCAGGGGTTCAACTGCTCCAATCCCTCGCGGTGGAACGGCGTCCCGGACATCTCGTATGACCATCCGGCTGACAAGCCGCTGTACTCACCCGAATTCCAGGGCGGCGCGTTTGATCCGTGGGGTGGCCCGGGCTACGACAAGTGCGCCCAGCTGATCAACGACCAGTTCGCAAATGTCTTCTACAAGCAGAACATCGCCGTCGGCGCGACCGCGCAGAGCTTCTACATGACCTACGGCGGAACCAACTGGGGTTGGCTGGGCATCCCGGAGAACTACACCTCCTACGACTACGGGGCCGCCATCCGGGAGACCCGGCAGCTCGACCCCAAGTACTACGAGGACAAGCTGATCGGCTACTTCACCCAGGCCGTGACGCCGCTGACCAAGACCGACCTCATCAACACCCAGCCCCCCGACAACCCAGCGATCATCGACACGGGACGCATCAATCCCGACACCGGGACCCAGTTCCACGTCCTGCGCCACGCCGACTCGACCTCGACCTCGGTCGACCGCACCCATATAGCGATCGACTTCAACGCGAAGCCGATCCCGGAGATCACCTACACCTACGACGACACGGACCCGGCGCTGAACTACACGGGCGCCTGGTCACACGTTGCCAACCAGAGCTACACCGGTGGTGACTACAAGAACACCGAGTCGTTCTCGAACACCGCAGGCGACTCCATGAGCGTGTCCTTCACCGGCACGGCAGTGCGCTGGATCGGCTCACAGACCAACAACCACGGCCTCGCGGACGTCTACCTCGACGGGGTCAAGCAGGCGACGGTCGACTGCTCGGGCAACGCGAACCAGGCGGTCCTGTTCTCCAAGACAGGGCTGAGCAGCGGAACCCACACCCTGAAGATCGTGGTCGACGGCACCCACACCAGTGGTTCCACCGACAACTACGTCTCCATCGACGCGATCGACGTCCCCACCGCGCCCCAGACGACCCCAACCTACCCCGTCGTTCCCCAGCAGCCCGGAACCGCCATCACCCTCGACGGGCGTGACTCGCACATCATCGTGGCCAACTACAAGCTCGGAGCCTCGCAACTGCAGTACTCGACCTCGGAGATCATGACCGACGCGACGATCGCCGGCCGCGACATCGCCGTGCTCTACGGCGACTCCGGAAGCGACGGCGAGACGGTGCTGCACTACGGGTCCAAGCCTCACGTGCATGTCAGCGGTGGTTCGGTGACCACCAACTGGGACGCTCAGCGTGGCGACCTACGCCTGGACTACCAGCACACCGGACTCATCCGCGTCACCGTCACTCCCTCCGGACAGCGGCCGTTGCTGCTGCTGATCGCCGATAAGCCAACGGCGGAGACGTTCTGGCGCCAAGACACCGCCGCGGGGCCGGTGCTGGTCCGTGGCACGCACCTGCTGCGAACCGCCGTCAGCAGTGCCGGCGGCCGACAGCTGGCGCTCACGGGAGACAACGGCACCGATCCGAGCTTTGAGGTGTTCAGCTCCGCGAGCCAGGTCACCTGGAACGGTCGGCCGGTGCGCACCACACCGACCCCGAGTGGCAGCCGGGTGGGCTCCATCCCGGTCGCGGCGCCCGTCCACCTACCCGCGCTGACCCACTGGCGCCATCAAGAGGAATCCCCCGAGGCGTCGCCCGGCTTTGACGATTCCGGCTGGCAGGTGGCGGACAAGACCACCACCAACAGCATCACGCCGGTGCAATCACTCCCGATCCTGTACGCCGACGACTACGGCTTCCATACCGGGAATGTCTGGTACCGCGGACACTTCCAAGCCACGGGCAATGAGACCGGCGTGCATCTCGTATCGGACTCCGGTGGCGGCGCCCAGGCGTTCTCTGCCTGGATCAACGGGCAGTTCCTGGGCAGCTCGACGACGGGCAGCGCCGACTTCGTCTTCCCGGCCGGATCGCTGCACCAGGGCAGCGACAACGTCATCTCCGTGCTCACTGTCAACATGGGCCACGAGGAGGACTACAACTCCACTAACGCCAACAAGACCGCCCGTGGCCTGACCACCGCAGCGCTCATCGGGTCTCCCGGTACCGCGGTGACCTGGCGCATTCAGGGGAACCTGGGCGGTGAGAACATCCAGGATCCGGTGCGTGGCCCACTGGCCTACGGCGGTCTGTTCGGCGAGCGCACGGGCTGGGATCTGCCGGGCTATCCCGACGCACGATGGACGCCCGTGACACTCCCCGCCTCTGACACGCGAGCGGGCGTCTCGTGGTATCGCACGACCGTCTCGCTGCACCTGCCGCCCGGGCAGGACACCTCCATCGGCGTGACGTTCGCCGACAACCCCAGCCGGCGCTACCGCGCCCTGCTCTACGTCAACGGCTGGCAGCTGGGCGACTACGTCAACTACCTCGGACCCGAACACAGCTTCCCGATCCCGAACGGAATCCTGCGGACCGACGGGGCCAACACGATCGCCATCGCTGTGTGGAACCTCGACTCCAGCACCGGCGGTCTGGGGCAGGTGTCGCTGACGAACTACGGCAGCTATGCCTCCTCGTTGCGCGTCGGGCCGGTTTTCAGCCCGCGCTATCAGGCGATGCGCGGCGGACACGTGGGGCGGTGAACGACCAACCGGCCCGATACGCCGCCCGCGCCGTCCGCCACCGGAAACCAGTGATGGCATGGACGCCATCACGTCGAGGATGGCGAGACCCGGACTCGAACCGGGGACACCACGATTTTCAGTCGTGTGCTCTACCAACTGAGCTATCTCGCCCTGGCCGGGCGATGCTAGCGAGTGGGCGTCGGTTTGCGACACCGGATATGTGTCCATAACCGCACAACGGGACCCGAGCTCTCGGTACTCTGACCGGCGTGCGCCGTCTGACCGCCCTACTCATCGCCGGGATGGCGGTCGTCGTGCTCGCCGGCTGCGGCAGCTCCAAGCCCGGCAGCGGGGGCTCCAACGATCCCAAGATCCAGGCGCTCTCCTACTTCCCCACCACCTCGCCGTTCATGATCACGGCGGCGACCAACCCCAAGGCCGGCGCGGTCCAGCAGGTTGAGCGCCAGAACCCGAGCTACGCCCTCGCGGCCACCGCCGTCTTCGCCCAGCTGAGCAAGTTGGGCATCGACTACAACAAGGACATCCGCCCGCTGTTCGGCAACCCCGTGACCGCCGGGCTGGTCTCCACCGACGGGCTCAGCGGCTCCGGATCGGACGCTCAGCTCCTGGCGGTGTGGGTGACCAAGAGCGCGAGCAAGCTGACCGCGCTGCTCCACAAGCTTCACCTCTCGAGCAGCGGCACCCACGACGGAGCGACGCTCTACTCCGTGGGCGACGCCGGGCTGGCCACCTCCGGCGCCACGGTGATCGTGGCCCGCTCTGCCGCGGTCCTCGACGCCGCCCTCGATCGCCACGCCAACCACCAGGGCTTTGACGCCGCCAGCTACGCGAAGGCCACCACGGGCGTCCCGGCCGACGGGCTGGTCACCGCCTTCGGCGACCTCGCACCTGTGCTCGCCGCCCCCAGCGCCGCCAAGGCCCGGCTCGTGCCGTGGGTGGCCGCGATCACCGGCTACGCCGCGTCGATCACCGGCGATCAGAAGGGGTCGACGATCCGCTTCCACATCGCCACCACCGGCAAGCCGCTGTCGGTGAGTCAGCTGCCGATCGCCAGCGGGACATCACCGGCCGGCATCGTGAGCAGCCTGCCGATCGGCGTTGGGGTCCGGGACCCGCAGCAGATCATCAACTTCACCCTCGACGCCATCAAGGCGACCCAGCCCGCCGACTACGCCAAGTACCTCCGCGAGTTGGCCCAGTTCAAGAAGCGCTCGGGCGTCGACGCGGCCACCGTGACCAAGCAGATGACCGGCCAGCTCATCCTGTCGAGCGACACTCACAGCACCCTGGTCCGGGTACAGCTCGCGAATCCCGCGGTACTGCGTTCGACCTTCGCCGGGCTCGCCAAGACGCGCGGCGCCCACGTCACACCGCTCGGCGGTGGCTTCTACAGCATCCACGACGGTAAGACGCCGTTGACCGCGACGGTGATCGGCGATCAGCTCGTGCTCGGCCGAGGTACCGCAGCTCAGATGCGCGCCTACGCCGCCGCGCCGGTCAGCAACGTGGCCGGCACCGCCGGCGGCTCGGTCACCTTCAGCCTCGACCTGCCCGACCTGCTGCGCACCGTGCTCAAGACGGCGCCGTCGCCCATCGCCCAGCAGGTCATCAGCATGCTCGGCGTGATGACGGGCTCGGCCCAGGCCGACACCAACGGGCTCACCGGCACGATCAACATCCCCATCAGGTGAGCCGCCCCGGAGCGATCCGGAACGAGTCGAAGTACCGCGCTGCCCCGTCTGAGACGGTGCTGTAGACGACCTCGGCACCGGTGCGGCGGGCGCTCACAGTCATGAAGCCGTGCTCGCTGCACTGAAAGGACTCGAGCGTCACGCCGTCCAGGTCCGGGAACGACGCGGGAATGTCGGAGACGCCGGTCCCGATGCCGTGGCGCTCGTGAAAGCCTCCGCTGCCGGCGACGACGTAGGGGATCTGGCGACCGTGCACCTGGCGGGCGAAGCGCTGGTAGTTGTGCGCATGCCCGGTGAACACCGCGTCCGGCACCCGTCCCGCCACGGCGAAGCACTCGTCCAGCAGCGCGCCCAGTTCGAGGTTGGAGCCATGCACGACGTCGGCGGAGTAGACCGGCTGGTGCATGGCGAGGATGAGGGTGACGTCGGGCGGCGCGGCGCGGAGCTCGCCGACGAGCCAGGTCAGCTGGTCGATGGCCAGCTGCCCGCCCTCGGGGACGTTGGAGTACAGGCCGACGATCCGTAGCCAGTCATGGGCGAGCGTCCAGTAGACGTTGGGCTGGGCGATGACCGCGCGGGGCAGCCGCAACGCGGCGTCGCGCAACGGCGGCGACTCGGAGCAGAACGCCTTGAGAAAGCCGGTCAGTGTCCCCGCGTGCGAGCTCGGCGTCAGCTCGCCGTCGTGGTTGCCCGGCACGCCCACGATGGGCGCCGAGTACGCCGCGTAGGGCGCGAAGAACTGCGACCGGTATCCGGCCTCCTCCCCGTGGGGGTACACCACGTCACCCAGGTGATAGAAGAACTCGACCGGCGCGCAGCCGTGCAGCTCCCCCACCATCGCCTCGGCCACCCCGCGCTGGGGCCGCCCGTCACGCCAGCCGCCGGTGTCGCCGACGCAGTGAAACCTGATCAGGCCGGCTCGGTCGATCGCGGCCATCCGGTCGGGTTCCACGATGTCGGCGAGCCGTAGGCGAAACGGCGGCGGACCCGATGGGGGCGGCAGCGGGACAAACGCGTCGCTGGGCGTCGCCTGCCTTCGGAGGGTCACCTGGTGGGCGGCGGTGGGAAGGGTGGGACCCCGGCCCGGCCATGCCGAGGCCGGCGTCGGTCCCTGCCACGGGTCGCTGCGCAGACGGATGCGCCTCATTCTGCGGCTGCGCGGAGCCGGGGTCGTTTAGATCCTGTGATCGCCCATCCGCCGCAGCAGCTCGAGCGCCCCCGCCTTGTGCAGCGGCTCGTTGAGGTTGCCGCACTTGGGCGACTGCACGCACGACGGGCATCCCGACTGGCACTGGCACTCCCCGATGAGTCGCTGCGCGTCGGCCACGAGCCGGTCGAACTCCTCGTAGCCGCGCCGCGTGATGCCCACGCCGCCCGGGTGGCCGTCGTAGATGAAGATCGTCGGCCCGCCCGTCTGCGGGTGGGCATCGATCGACAGCCCACCGATGTCCCAGCGATCGCACATCGCGATCAGCGGCAGGACCGCGATCTGGCCGTGCTCCAGCGCGTGCAGCGAGCCCAGCAGGGCTGGGCGCGGAAACTCCTCGGCGGCGATGAGCTCGTCGAGTTCGTACCAGAGCGCCCGCGTGTCGAACTCGGTCGTCGGCAGGTCCAGCGACTGGAAGTCGATGACCTCGTGATCCTGGAGCGACTTGCGCTGGTAGCCGATCACGGTCTCGGTGTAGACGACCGAGCCGTAGGACAGCCTGACCCCGCGCGTGTCGCGCCGTTCGGTCAGGCGCTCGATGTAGAGCATGATCTCGCGCTTGGCCTGGGTGAAGTAGTCCCCCTCGAAGGGATCGAGCACGACCCGCCGGGAGCCGAGGTCGAGCTCGCGCACGTGGTAGGAGCGGCCCAGGTGCAGATACACCGCGCCCTCGTGGACCGTCGAGTAGGCGCGCCCGGCCTCGATCGTCCCCAGTACCTCGCCGGAGGCGGCGTCGAGCAGGACGAAGCTGTCGGGCGAGGCGGACCGCAGTGCGACGCGCGCCGCCGGATAGTCGTCGGCGCGCTTGGGGACAAAGCCGGTGGCGCGCTCGCGCAGCAGGCCGGCATCAGTGAGCTCGCCGGCGACCTGGCGCCACTGCGGACCCAGGAACGGCTCGTCCGCGTCTGACAGCGGCGCCTCGTGCGCGGCGCAGAGGAGATGCTCGGCGTAGATCTCGGGGCTGTCGGGGTCGAGGATCGCGGCTTCGACCGGCCGCTCCAGGAACTCTGACGGGTGGCGGCAGAAGAACTGGTCCAGCGCGTCCTCACCGGCGATGTAGACCGCCAGGCCACGGCCGCGGCGGCCCGCGCGGCCCCACATCTGGCGCAGGCTGGCCACGGTACCGGGGAAGGTGACGCAGATCGCGGCGTCGAGCTCGCCGATGTCGATGCCGAGCTCCAGCGCGTCGGTGGCGACGACGCCGAGCAGCTCGCCGGTCGTCAGCCGCCGCTCGATCTCGTGGCGCTGGGCGGGGGTGTAGCCGGCGCGGTAGGGCGCGATGCGCTCGCCCAGCTCCGCCGGGAGGCGGTCCACCGCGTGCTTGAGGATGAGCTCCACTCCCTTGCGCGACTTCATGAAGCAGATCGTCCGGGCTCCGTTCTGCACGAGCTCGGAGAAGACCTCGGCGGCCTCGTAGAGCGCGGAGGCCCGGACCCCGAGCTGCTCGTCCAGCAGCGGCGGGTTCCACATGGCGATGCGGCGCTGGGCGTGCGGCGCGGCGTCGTGCGCGACCAGGTTGAACGGCTTGACGCCGGTCAGGGTCTCGGCCAGATCCACCGGGTTGGCGATGGTGGCTGAGGCCAACAGGAAGCGCGGCTCGGTGCCGTGGATGGCAGCGGCCCGGCGCAGACGGCGCAGCACGTTGCCCACGTGGGAGCCGAACACCCCTCGGTAGACGTGCGCCTCGTCGACCACGACGAAGGCCAGGTTGGCGAACAGGTCTCCCCAGGCGGCGTGATGGGGCAGGATCCCGACGTGCAGCATGTCGGGGTTGGTGATGATGAGGTTGCTGCGCTTGCGGATCGCCGAGCGCTCCTGGCGGGGGGTGTCGCCGTCGTAGATGGCAGGCCGGATCTGCTTGGACAGTCCGAATCGGTGCAGCGAGCGGGCCTGGTCCTGGGCCAGCGCCTTGGTCGGGTAGAGGTACAGCGCACGGGCGGTCCGGTCGGTGGTCAGCACCTCGAGCGTGGGGAGCTGGAAGCACAGCGACTTGCCCGAGGCGGTACCGGTGGTCACGACCGTCGGACCGTCGAAGGCCTTGAGCAGCGCCTCGGCCTGGTGGCCGTAGAGGTGCTCGATCCCGGCCTGGTCCAGCGCCTGGGTGACGGGCCAGCTCAGCTGGTCGGGGATGGAGACGAAGCGCCCGGGGCGCCCCTCGTAGACGTCGTCGTGCACCAGGCGCTCGTCCGAGCGTCCGGTGGTGAGCAGCGCCTCCCAGGGCTCGGTTTCTCGTACTGCCGACACGGGTCGAGTCTCAGTATGGCGGGCGGCTCTGACCCGGCCGTTGGTGCCCGCCGCAGCCGCCTGCGCCCGGGTCGAGCGGGCGCGGTGCTACGGTCGCGGCCGCCGTGCGCTGCCTCTACGTCGACCTCGACGGGACCCTGCTCGGGCCCGACGCCTCCCTGCTCACAGGAGCCGACGGGGGCTTCAGCGCGCTCGGAGTCCGCGCCCTGGAGGCGTGCTCGCGGGCGGGCGTGGAGGTCGTCATCTACTCGGGCCGGCGGCAGGGCAGCGTCTTCGAGAGCGCGCGGCTGATCGGCTCGACGGCCTACATCTTCGAGCTGGGCTGCGGCGTGGTCGTCGACGGCGAGCTCGAGTGGCTCACCGACGGCGTCGAGCCCAGCGATCGAGGGCGGCACGATCTACGACCAGATCGACGCCTCAGGGGCGCCGACGCTGCTGCTCGACCGCTACGCCGGGACGCTCGAGTACCACACGCCGTGGTCGCGCGGGCGCGAGGTCTCACATCTGTTCCGTGGCAACGTCGACCTCGACGAGGTCGGCTCGCTGCTGGAGGCCGAGGGGCTTGGCTGGCTGCGGCTCGTCGACAACGGCGTCATCCGCGCGGCGTCTGAGCAGATGCCCGGCATGCCCGTCATCCACGCCTATCACCTCATCCCGAGCGGGGCGTCAAAGGCTCGCGGCGTTGCCCGCCACATGCAGATCCGCGGCTACGCGCCAGAGGACTGCATCGCGGCCGGCGACTCACGCGAGGACCTTGAGGCCGCCTCTGTCGTCGGCACCTTCTGGCTCGTAGCCAACGCGCTTGAGCGCGACCTCACCCTCGGGCAGGAGGTCACAGGCCGGCGCGGCGTGCAGATCGCGTCAGAGAGCTACGGCGCCGGCGTCTACGAAGCGGTGGTCACGACGCTGGCCGAGCGTCGCTCGCGCTGATTGCGCGCCATCTCGCGCTGCGCCGCGTCAATGACCCGCTGACGTGCGCGGCGCTGGTCAGCCTTCACCCGCGAGCGCTGGTTCACCTCCTCGGCGTCGCCCACAGCCCACCCCAGCCGTTCGAGGAGTTGGGAGGCGAAATGCTCGGACTCGAAGTCACTCTCGCTCACCCTCTCCCGGAACATGATGGGGGGCTCGGCGTCCTCAGCCAGCTTGTCAGCGGTCACGATGATCTGAGGCATCAAATCCCTCCGTCGGCATCAGTTCCAGCCCAGCGTGCCACGCCCACTTTCATGAACGGTAAACATCCTGTGAGACTCCTGCGGATGTTTCACTAATTAATGGCGCATCGGCCCTGAAGACGTGCGCAAACGTACGTCGGCTTGGAGTGCCTGCCTGAGTCAGGCCGCGCCTTGGGCGCGCGACCGCGGCCCCTGGCCGGCCGCATCCTCGCCCGCGACCGCGTCGGCCAGCCCCCCGGCGGCCTCCGCGAACTCGCCGAACGCATCGGCGACCGCGGCGGCGCTCGACCCGGTGATCGCATGGTTGAGCGTGGCCACCGCCGCATCGAACCGGTCCCACAGCGCTGCCGGCCCGCGCCGCCCGGTGCCCGGCCTCAGCTCATAGGGCGGCTCCGCGTTCTCCGCGCCGGGAACGGGTCGCCACAGCAACCCGGCGGCGTGTGCGTGCTCCCACGCCACCTGTTCGTTGGACGCCGCCTCCGCCAGGTCGCGCAGCCGCGACCGCGAACCCCGGATCGGGCGGGGCCAGCTTGTGGGCGCGCATCGCCGCTGCCCAGTCGTCGCTGGCGTGACGCACCGCGCGCATGATCTGGGCGCGTTGTCGGTCGAGATCATCGCCGAAGCTCATCCGCCTCCTTCGCCCTGACGGCCCGTGCCCGAGTCCGCCGCGCCCGGACCCGGCTCGGCCACACCCACCGGTTCGCCACCCCAGAAGTCATCAGCGCTGGGACCAGCCCTCCGGCCCGGCGGCGCGGAGCCCGCGCTGTAGCTCTCCTCCAGGATGCGCTCGAAGTCCGAGCGCTTGATCCGCACCCTCCGCCCCACCCGCAGCGCCGGCAACGATCCCTGGTCGATCCAGTTGCGGACCGTCTGCTGGTTGAGCTTCAACGTCTCCGCCACCTCGGCAACGGTCAGATACGTCTCTTCAGGCTCGCTTGGGCTCATAGAGTGTTTACTAATTGAGACAAACTGGGGCTAATTCAGAGTTATACTGTACCGCGCCACGGAGACGGAATGGCACCTGGACGGAAGAAAGGTCTGCAAACCCGTGGAAACGGGCGATAGACGAACCGAAGACAGTGGCGGTCTGACTCGCAACGAGGAGAACGTCATCCGGCTTCCTCGCGAGTGGTTGGGCCCGCCAGAGGAGTTGGTTCCGGTCGGGCCTGCCGCCAGAGCCCGCGCCGCGCAGCGCGAGCTCGACGGCGCCACGCCCCCGGCGGCCGACGCCTTCTGGAGCGAGGACTCAGCGGCGCTGCACGACGCCCTCCAGGCCCCGCCCGATCCCAGCCCTGAGCACCTGGAGCCTCCGGTCGGCCTCGTCGCTCCCGTGGCCGGGCGCCGGATGCCGACGCTGCGACGCCTCCCCACGTTCAGGCTCGGCCTCGGGACGGGTCGCGTACCGCGGTGGTGGGCCGTGGTCGCTGTGCCCATCGTTGCCCTCGTCGTGATCGCGGCGATCGGAGCACATCAAGGGCCGGCGTCGCATCCGGCCGCGCCCCAGGACTCGGCCTCGCAGAGTGGCACGGCGGCACACCAGGGCGCGGCAGGGCACGGCAACACCCCGGCTCGTCACGCGCCGCTATCGAAGACGGCTTTGGGTGGCTCTTCGACCGACCGGATGCCGACGCGCGCGGCCAGGCGCCATCACCCAACAGTTCGAACGGGAACTCGCGCGCGTACGCGCGCGAGTGGTTCGGCTCGCCACACCACGCGGACGCGGCACAAATCCCGGCCGCAGACGTCTTCGCGATCGCCGGCTCCCACCGTCACCGAGGCGGCGGCATCGCCATCCACCGCCTCCTCCCCCTCAACGTCCGCGGCGTCGACCGCGCCGTCTGGATCCAGCGCGCCAGCCGAGTCCACCGCATCATCGGCTCAGGCCGAGGGTTCTAAGCGTGCCTCTGGTCCCGCGGGCCCCACCGGCATCGGCTCGATCACCGACGGATGCAACCCCAAGTGCTCATGAGGCTTTGACCGTGTCGTCGTCCGAAAGGCAGGTGCGTGTGCACCGACTCATCGCCCACTTCCGCAGCAACCTCGTCGGTTGGGTCGCGCTGTTCGTTGCGCTCGGCGGCACCGGGTACGCCGCCACCAGCCACTCGCACTCCAACACGGTCAACGCCTGCGCCAACAAGAAGACCGGCCAGTTGTCGGTCCGCCACGGCGCGCGGTGCAAGCCTGGGCAGGTCAAGCTGAGCTGGGCCAAGCAGGGCCCGAAGGGCGCGGCCGGGGCCTCGGCGATTCAGGCGTTCGGTGCGGTGGGGGCCACCGGGATCGTGAACCCGAACGACGGCATCTCGTTGCAGCACACCGGTCCGGGCGTCTTTGTCGTAACGGTCACCTCGCCAGGCTGCGCCAAAGGGTTCAACGACCCGACAGCAACGGTGACGAGCCCGAGCCCGTCGAACTTCCCGCCGCCGGGAGCGGCGCCGGACCTGTGGATCGACGCAAATGGGGGCACGCGCAGTTCACCGTGCACACGGGCTGGATCAGCGGCGGCTCCTTCACCCCGGCCGACTACGGATTCAACATCCAGGACTCCTGCATCCCCAGCGGGAGCGGGCGCTAGGAGGCGTGGGGGCACGATGCTGAGGAAGGGCCTGATCGTGCGCTATCGCGGTGGTGGTCCGGCGATCGGCGCGTGTCCCAGCGTGGCGTTGGCCGGCAGTCTTGCAGGTGAGCGTCAACCTCGGCGCCAACAACACCGCCAACGGCTGCAACATCTTCAGCGTCAACGGCGGCGGGACCGGGATCTTCATCACGCCGCCATGTCAGCCGTCGCCGATCGGCGGCCCCGCCTCAATTGGGGTTCAACTTCATCGCCGGGCAACCTCGGCCACGGGCCGATCAACACCGCTCCCCAAGGAGAGCGCGTCGGGATCCAGACGACCGCCCCGGCCGGCATCACGATCGTCTCGGCGGTCTCCAGCCCGGCGGAGATCGACAACATCAACAACGGGAACCAGTGGGGCGGCGGCGCGTACTGGGCCGGCGGCGGCCGCCAGTGGCGCACCGGAGACCCGTCGGAGAGCGATCGGGCCGTTTGCCTCGAGCTTCTGGGGGTGGCAGATGGTCTGCGGCGCGGCGGGCGGATGCACCGCCAACGCCGGCATCGCGCTCAACAGCGTGTTGCTGACGGCCGCGGAGAACCGGGGACCCGACCATCGTCGCCACTGGCGCGAACAACCTCTTCTACCAGACTTCGCACTACGTCTGGAACCCGGTCGGGCACGCCCTATCCCGATCCCGATCTGGCGACGTCGGATCCCTCCGGCGTATGCCGTGATCCAGCGCGGTCGTGAACGGGGCACGATCATCCCGGGCCCGCCGCCACACCCGACGCGTCGCAGTGGCAGCAGTGCCCCGATGCGTCGTGGACCGTTGCCGGGGGCGCCAGCGTCGACACGCGCGCCTACGTTCCCGGCGCCGGCGACCCTCACCCTGCAGCTGCAGGCAGTCCAATGCGGCGCAGGTGACCACGACCGACACGGCGACCCTCAAGGTCGACAACGACCCCGTCGGCCTCACCCTCTCCGGCCCCGCGGACGTCGCCTCGGCGACCGGCGCCACCCAGTTCGTCACGACCAACGTCACGGCCGGCCCCTCGGGCGTCGCCGGCGCCCGCTGCGCGGTGGACGGCGGGCCCAGCGCCTTCTACTCGGGCGCGACTGCCCAGGTGCCGGTGTCCGGACTGGGCGCGCACTCGGTGACGTGCGTGGGCGAGAACAACGCGGTGGGACCGGCCGGGCAGCCCGGCACGTCGGCTCCGCAGACCTTCGACATGACGATCCGCCAGCCGACGGCCTCGGCGATCACCTTCGCGCGGATCGCCGACGCGCTGCGCTGCCACACCACCACGCAGCGGGTCAAGGTGGCTGGGCGGCTGCACACCGTCCGCCGCCACGGCAAGCGCGTGAAGGTGCGTGGGCGGCCCAGGACGGTGCGCAGGCGCGTACGCAAATGCCACGCCCGCACGGTGGTCCGGACCGTCCGCGTGGTCCTCAAGCGCCACGGCAAGCCGGTGCTGCGCCACGGCAAGCCCGTCTACGTCAAGCGCCGCGTGCGGCGGGTCCTCCTCCCTCACGCCGTCAACCAGCCCCTGCGCCGCATCAGGCATGGCAAGGCCACGACCGTCAACGGCTTCCTCGCGCTGTCTGACGGAACCGTGCTCGCCGGCCAGACGGTCAACGTCTACTCCTCGCCCAACGACAACGCACCACGATTCAGGCTCATGAGCACCGTGACGACCGACGCGTCGGGAGAGTGGACGGCCAAGGTACCCGCGGGCCCGTCACGGCTGATCGAGGCGGTCTATCCGGGCAACGGCAGGACCGAGCCGGCGATGTCCTCGACGGTCAAGCTCTTCGTCCCCGCCCGGATCGACGTGTCGATCTCACCCCGGGTGCTCCCGTGGTCGGGGAAGATCACGATCACCGGCCGTCTGGTCGGCGGCTGGGTGCCGCACGACGGCGTCGCGTTGCGCCTGCGGGTCCCGTATCCGGGCGGCCAATCGGTTCAGGAGCCGTTCCGGACCAACTCCCACGGAGCGTTCAAGTTCGACTGGAGCTACGGGTCGGGACGGGGAGTGGTCCGCTACCGATTCACCGTCGCGACCACGGCCACGGAGTCCGACTACCCGTGGGCTGCGGCGGTGAGCCGAGCCGTCGCGGTCACCTTCGGGCGACCCACACCACGGGCGCGCGGTCGCCATCGCCATCAGCACGGCTGAGCTCAGGCGGCGCATCTACACCCGCGGCGCGCGGCCCACGCAGACAGGCCACGACTGCGTGTGCGCAGGCCCAGCTTTGTGACGAAAGTGTGACGCCGTGTAAAAAGAGTGTGCCGATCCGGGGCCCCGGGCCCACACGGCCCGCTCGGCGTGCTGTGCTGGATTCATGGACAGCAAAACCGGGCGCTTGGGGCCTCGTCGCAGAAAATCGTCGCCCCGAAGGACCGAAGCCAGTACTCTGGGAGATCAATGGTCGGAGACATCCTCCAACCCACGCATTTGGTGTTCGTGCTTGTGGTGGCCCTGCTGGTGCTGGGCCCGAAGCGGCTTCCCGAGGTTGGGCGCCAGCTCGGCAACGGGCTGCGGGACTTCCGCGCGGCGATCAACGGGGAACATCACCACGATCCCGCAGAGGTTAAGGCGCCGTACGAGCAGCCGGCGACCGACACCACGGAGCACGAGTTCGCACACGCCGCGTCCGACATCCCCATCGGTCGTCGCTGAGCCCGTGCACGAATCCTCGGAGGCCGCTAGCAACGGGCACGAGTTCGCGCACGAGACCGAGGCGAGCGGCGACAGCGCAGGAGGGCTCTGAGCCGGACAGCGGCCACGAGTTCGCCTACGAGACGTCCGAGCCCTCGGACAAGCGGACCGACTCGCTCAGCTGAGCACGGACCCGGCGCGACGATGAGCTCGGCGCGGGAGAGCGCCGCGCTAGTCGCTCTGCTGCGGCTGGACCGCCGCCCGTGGCATGAGTACGCGGAGGCGGTGGAGCGGGCCGGCAGCGCCCTGGCGGTGCTGGAGGCCGAACTGATCGACGATGGCGGCCAGGGCTCCCTCCTTCCCCAGGCGCCGGAGCCCCTGCTGGCGCAAGCCGCGGCCGAGATCGATGCCTGGTGCGCGGACGGGCTGCAACTCCTGTCGGTCCTCGACCGTGCGTACCCGCCGAACCTGCGCACCGTCCATGACCGGCCACCGGTGCTGTTCGTCGCCGGCGCGCTGACGCCGGGGGACGCACGATCGGTCGCCGTCGTGGGCGCCCGGCGGGCGAGCCGGGGCGGGCGGGCAACGGCCGCGAGCATCGCCGGAGCCCTCACGCGCGCGGGATACGTGGTGGTGTCCGGGCTGGCGGCGGGCATCGACACCGCGGCACACCAAGCGGCGCTGGCCGCCGGTGGCCGGACGGTCGCCGTGATCGGGACGGGCCTGCGCCACAGCTATCCGCCGGAGAACGCCGTACTCCAGCGCGAGATCGCCGCCGCAGGCGCGGTGGTCTCGCAGTTCTGGCCCGACGCACCGCCCACACGGACGAGCTTTCCGCTGCGCAACGCGGTGATGTCCGGCTTGGCGCTGGGCACGGTGGTGGTCGAGGCCTCGTTTCGCAGCGGAGCGCGGGTGCAGGCGCGGCTGGCGCTGGCCCACGGACGCCCGGTGTTCCTGTGGCGGGCCCTGCTGGACGAGCCGTGGGCGCGCGAGCTCGCCCGCCGCCCGGGGGTGTACGTCATCGAAGGCGCGGAGCAAGTGATGCAGACCGTAGAGCGGCTCGATGCCCTGGATGAGCTCGTTGAGTAGCCGCCGTGGCAGACGTCGTCGAGCTGAGCGCGTCCTACGCGAACTTCATGCTGGGCCCGCGGCCTGGGCCCGAGGTGTGCGCGCGCTGCTTCGACCTGACCGATGGCGGGACGCGCTGCTACCACTGCTCGCACGACGGGGACTGGGTGGACGCGATGGCGCCGATCTCCTACTCGATCGGCGGCGAGCAGCTCCATCACGCGCTGGCCGGCTACAAGCGCTACGCCGGGCACGAAGCTCGGTATCTCACGGCCGGGCTGGCGGCGGTGCTGTGGCGCCACCTGCGCGACCACGAGCGGTGCCTGGCGCGAGCGGCCGGCGTCGCCGGCTTCGATGTGGTCACGACCGTGCCGTCGAGCGATGCCGGGCGGGACGGGACGCATCCGTTGCACCGGCTCGTCGGCGAGCTGGTCAAGCCTCTGGTGCCGCGGTACGAGCGCCTCCTGAGCCGGACCGATACGGCCGTGGCCGCGCACCGGTTCAGCGCCGAGCGCTATGCGGCGACGACGGTGCTCGGCGGTCGGGCGGTGCTGCTCATCGATGACACGTGGACGACCGGCGCCAACGCACGCAGCGCCGCCGCCGCCCTGAAGGCAGGCGGGGGCCGGGCGCGTGGCGGCGGTGGTGATCGGGCGGTACGTCAATCGGGAGTGGAGCCATAACGACGGGCAGCTGCGGCGCCTGCCCCAGCCCTTTGAATGGGGGCGGTGCGCACTGTGCGGCTAGAGGGTTGATCAACCATCTAGGCTCCCGCGCCATGTGGTGGGAGCAGGCGGCCATCTACCAGGTCTATGTCCGGTCGTTCCAGGACACCGATGGGGACGGGGTCGGCGACCTGCCGGGCGTGACCCAGCGGCTGGATTACATCGCGGGGCTGGGCGTGCAGGCGGTGTGGCTGTCGCCGATCTACCCGTCGCCCAACGCGGACTTCGGCTACGACGTCAGCGACTTTCGGAGCGTGGAGCCGGCGTTCGGCACCCTTGAGGATCTCGACGCCCTGGTGGCCCGCGCGCACCAGCTCGGACTCAGGGTGCTCCTGGACTTCGTGCCCTGCCACACGTCGACCGAGCATCCGTGGTTTCGCGAGCACCCCGACTACTACGTCTGGACCGACACGCCCAACAACTGGCGGGCGGCGTTCGGAGGGTCGTCGTGGGGCTATGACGAGACGCGCGGGCGGTACTTCCTGCACTCGTTCTTTCCCGAGCAGGCGGACCTCAACTGGCGCAACCCCGACGTTCGCGAGCAGATGACCGGGGCCATGCGCTTCTGGGTGGATCGCGGCATCGACGGGTTCCGGCTCGATGCGCTGGACCGCCTGATGAAGGACCCGGCGCTGCGCGACGACCCGCCGGCTACCCACCGGCCCGAGCTGCCCGGCGACGCGCAGGACCTCGAGCTCGATCACGTCCACTCGCGCAACGCTCCCGACATCGGCGATGCGCTGCAGGCGATCCGGCGCGCCGTCGGCGACGTGCTCCTGGTCGGCGAGGTCTACCTCCCCATCGTCGAAGCCGCTGCCTACCTGACCGCGCTCGACGTCGTCTTCAACTTCGAGGAGCTGTTCGCGGTCAGTGACGCCGCCGCCCTGCGCCAGGCCATCGAGACAGGCCTGCAGACCGGGGGCCAGGGATGGGTCCTCTCAAACCACGACTTCAGCAGGCTGGCCACGCGAGCCGGGCCAGACAACGCCCGCGCCGTCGCGCTGGTGCTGCTCTGCCTGCCCGGTCCCGTCTTTCTCTTTGAGGGCGACGAACTCGGGGTCGCCGATGTGCCGACGAACGGCCCCGAGCGAGACCGCAACCACCGCGACCCCTTCCGCGCCCCGATGGTCTGGGACAGCGCTGCCGGGCACGGCGCCTTCAGCACCGCCCAGCCGTGGCTGACCCCCGTTCAACCCCCACCCCCCTCGGCCGGCGCGGCGCAGCAGAGCCAGGACTCCGACTCCCCGCTCGCCTTCACCCGTCGTGCAATGGCGCTGCGCTCCCGGCTGGCCGGCAACGAGAGCCAAATCCTCAAATCTGAACCCGGCATCGTCGCCCTGCGGCGTGGCGAGCACATCATCGCCGTCAACCTCGGCGACGAGCCTGCGCCGGCACCCGCACCCACCTCCCGATTGGAGCTCGAGGCGCGCGCCGGCGACGGCGGCGACCTCACGGTCGTCCCGGCCCACGGCGGCTGGGTGGCCAGCGCCGTCTGAGGGCGCCGGCCACCCCGATCGCACACAAACACGAACTGAGGTTTGTGTTTTTGGGATCAGGGGGTAGCCTGCCCTGCGAGGAAGGAGAAGGGAGGTGCCGTGAGAGCGCTTGGTCAAGGGAGGGCTCACAGGCCTTGCAGCTGCATTGGCAGCGGGGGTCCTAGCCGCGTGTGGAGGGTCCAGTGGACCGCCTACGCTCAACTGGTACATCTTCCCCGAGCCGTCGGGATCGTTCGCGCATGCCGCGCAGGTCTGCTCCCAGGCCTCGGGCGGTAAGTACAAGATCGCACTGAACACGTTGCCCACGGACGCTGACGGCCAGCGCCAGGAATTGGTGCGGCGCCTCGCGGCCAAGGACAGCTCCATCGACATCATCGGCATGGACGTGACCTACACGCCCGAGTTCGCCGAAGCGGGCTGGCTGCGCCCGTGGGTCGGCGCCAACCGAGTCGCCGCCAGCAAGGGGATGCTCCCGGGGCCGCTGGCCACGGCGACCTGGAAGGGCACGATCTTCGGCATGCCCGATAACTCCAACACCCAGCTTCTCTGGTATCGCAAGGACCTGGTCCCGAACCCGCCCACCACCTGGGCGCAGATGATCCAGGACGCCGTCAGGCTGGCCAGGCAAGGCAAGCCGCACTACATCGAGGTCCAGGGCAAGCAGTACGAGGGCCTCACGGTGTGGTTCAACACGCTTGTCGCCTCCCAGGGTGGCTCGATCCTCAAGGGGCCGACGAAGGTCTCAGTCGATCGGACGGCCCAGAAGGCGGCGACGATCATCCATGACGTCGCCACGTCGCCGGGGGCCGACCCGTCGCTGTCCAACTCTGATGAGGGCACCGCACGGCTCGCGTTCGAGAGCGGTTCCGCAGCGTTCGAGCTCAACTATCCGTTCGTGTATCCCTCGATCCAGGCTGACGACCCCAAGCTCGCCAAGCAGATGGGCTGGACCTACTACCCATCGGTCAACCCTGGCCAGCGCGCCAAGGTGACCATCGGCGGTTCCAACCTCGGCGTCTCGCGCTTCTCGAAGTACCCGGAGTTCGACTATGCGGCGATCAAATGCCTCACCGATACCGCCAACCAGAAGGTCGACGCGATCAAGGGCGGCCTACCCCCCACCCTCGCCGCGCTCTACACCGACCCGGCGCTGGCCAAGCCGTATCCGTTCAAGGCTCTGATCGCCAAGCAGCTCGCGTCTGCGGGGATCCGACCCCAGACCCCGGCGTACGCCGATGTGACGATCGCCATCCAGAAGGCGCTGTCGCCGCCTGCATCGATCGACCCCACGTCCGTCCTTGACACGTTGAAGAGTCAGCTCAAGGCGGCACTGAGTTCAGGAGCCCTGATTTGAGCGCAATACAAGCCACCGGGACGGGCACCGCGACCGAGCAGACGCCGCGCAAGCGCCACCTGACCGACCGTGCCAAGGCGGAGCGCCGGCTCGCCTACATGCTCATCGCGCCCGCCGTCATCGTGATGGTGTTGGTGGCGATCTGGCCGATCATCAACACCTTCATCCTGTCGCTGCAGCGCGCGGACCTGCGCTTCCCGGACGCCAACAAGTTCATCGGCTTCGATAACTACGGCTCTGTGCTCAGCTCGCCGCTGTGGTGGGCCGACGTCGTGCACACGCTGGTCATCACCGTCTTCTCGGTTGGCCTCGAGCTCGTCCTCGGGATGCTCATCGCGCTCGCCATGCACCGTGTCATCTTCGCCCGCGGCGCGGTGCGGGCCGTCGCTCTGATCCCGTACGGGATCATCACCGTCGTCGCCGCCTACTCCTGGCGCTACGCCTTCGAGCTTGACTCCGGTTGGATTCCGGGGCTCTTCGGCATCAAGAGCGACCCGCTGGCCAGCACGACGGGCAGCTACGTCGCGGTGATCATCTCCGAGGTGTGGAAGACCACGCCGTTCATGGCGCTCCTCCTGCTCGGCGGTCTGGCCCTCGTCCCCGACGAGCTGCATGAGGCGGCCAAGGTGGACGGAGCGTCCACCTGGCAGCGCTTCTGGAAGATCACGATCCCACTGATGAAGCCGGCGATCCTCGTGGCGCTGCTATTCCGCACCCTGGACGCCATCCGGATCTACGACACGGTGGTGATCTTTAACAACGGGGCTCACAACACCGAGACGCTCTCTGTGCTGGCGTCAAACCAGCTGCTCAATCGTCTCAACCTGGGACTCGGGTCGACCGTTTCGGTGTTGCTGTTCGTCCTGGTGGGGATCATCGCGTTCCTGTTCATCAAGGTGTTCGGAGCCGGCGCGAGTCCGACGGGGGGTGACTGATCATGGAGAGCACATTGCAGAAGCGACTCGGCTGGTCGGGCGCGGTCGTCCTGATCGCCCTGTTTGCGCTGATCCCGGTGGTCTGGATCATCTCGCTGTCGCTCAAGGACCCGACCACCATCGGCGATGGGGACTTCTTCCCCAGCAAGATCACCACGGCCAACTACAGCAGCATCTTCAAGCAGTCGATCTTCACCGACGCGCTGCGCAACTCGATCGGCATCGCGCTCATCTCGACGGTGCTGGCCGTGTTCATCGCCTGCTTCGCGGCATACGCGATCGCTCGCCTGGACTTCCCGGGCAAGAACATCCTCCTGCTCGCCTCACTGGCCATCGCGATGTTCCCGCCGATCTCGCTCGTCGGCCCGCTGTACAACCTGTGGCGCAACATCGGCCTCTATGACACGTGGCCCGGACTGATCATCCCGTACATGACGTTCGCCCTGCCGTTGTCGATCTTCGTCCTCTCGACGTTCTTCAGAGAGATCCCGTGGGAGCTTGAACAGGCGGCACAGGTTGACGGCGCTACGCCGTACCAGGCCTTTGTCAAGGTGATCGCCCCGCTGGCCGCGCCGGGGATCTTCACCACAGGCATCCTGGTCTTCATGATCTGCTGGAACGACTTCGTGTTCGCATCGACGCTGACGTCGACCAACTCGGCCGAGACGGTGCCCGCGGCGATTGCGGCCTTCCCGGGTGCCTCACAGTTCACTGAGCCAATCGGCACGATCGCGGCCGCCGCCGTCGTTGTGACGATCCCGGTCATCATCATCGTGCTCGTGTTCCAGCGCCGGATCGTCGCCGGCCTGACCGCGGGCGCCGTCAAGGGATAAGGAGAGCTCTCATGGCTGAGATCGCACTGGAGCACATCACCAAGCGCTATGGCGACGGCTTCGAGGCCGTCAAGGACCTCAGTCTCGACGTCTCTGACGGCGAGTTCATGATCCTCGTCGGCCCGTCGGGCTGCGGGAAGTCGACCGCGCTGCGGATGGTCGCGGGGCTCGAGGACATCACCGGCGGCGAGTTGAAGATCGGCGGCAAGCTGATGAACGACCGAGCCCCCAAGGATCGCGACATCGCGATGGTGTTCCAGAACTACGCGCTGTATCCGCATATGACCGTGCGGGAGAACATGGGTTTCGCGCTCAAGCTGGCCAAGACCCCGGAGGCCGAGATCAACCAGAAGGTCTCCGATGCGGCCAAGATCCTCGACCTCGAGGCACACCTGGACCGCAAGCCGGCCAACCTCTCGGGTGGTCAGCGCCAGCGGGTCGCGATGGGGCGCGCCATCGTGCGCAACCCGAGCGCCTTCCTCATGGACGAGCCTCTGTCCAACCTCGACGCCAAGCTGCGCGTCCAGATGCGCACCGAGATCGCTCGCATCCAGCAGCGCTTTGAGACGACCACGATCTACGTCACCCACGACCAGACCGAGGCGCTGACCCTGGGTGACCGGATCGCGGTCATGCGGGCGGGCCTCCTGCAGCAGGTCGGCGCGCCGAGCGAGCTCTACGGCGCCCCGAAGAACCTGTTCGTGGCCGGGTTCATCGGCTCGCCGTCGATGAACTTCCTGCCGGGCGAGATCGACGGTGACAGCATCAAGACGCCGATCGGCACGATGAAGATCCCGGATACGGTCCGCGGCCGGCTCCAATCCGGGCCCGGCGGCGGTCGCGGCGGTGTGATCGTCGGCATGCGCCCGGAGGACTTCGAGGACAGCTCCGTCGTCGGTGACAGGCCCGACGGGATCACCTTCAAGGCGAAGATCGATGTGCTGGAGTCGATGGGCTCGGAGTTCTACGCGTACTTCGTCGTCGAGTCCGAGCGCGTATCGAGCCGGGAGCTCGACGAGCTGGCGAGCGATGCGGGTGCCGCGGATCTGCCCCGCCAAGAAGGAAGCCAGATCACTGCTCGTCTCGACGCAGCGAGCACAGTGCGCCAGGGCCAGGAGACCGAGCTCTGGTTCAACACTGAGCACATCCACCTGTTCGACCCGGAGTCCGGCCAGACCCTGCTTGGCGCCAATGGCGCTGCCGCCGGCGCCGCCGTCGCGCCGCCGGCGTAGCCCCCGCCCGCGGCAACCAAGCGACAAAAGGGCCGCCTCTGGGCGCCGCTAGAGTCGGACGCCCATGCCCGGTACGCCGCGCTCCACCGGGATGCCCGGCCTCGACGCACAGACCGACTTTCTGCGTGCGCGACGCCGGGCCGCGCTCGGGGCGATGGTGGCCCGCCTGCGCGGCGTGCCCGACGACGTCCGCCTGGTTCTGCCCTACGAGGAGGTGGTGGCGGCACTGGGCTATGTCAGCGAGCGCACGGCCGGCCAGGCGGTGGTCCCGCTCGACGCGATCGTCGGGACCGTGGACCGTGGCCGCGACTTCGATCGCAGCTTTCGCCCCACCACCGGCCGGATGCGGTCGCGCTGGGAGCACATCGCCACCGCGATGCGGCGGGGCGAGGCGATGCCGCCGGTCGATCTCGTCCGCGTCGGCCAGATCTACTTCGTGCGTGACGGCCATCACCGCGTGTCGGTGGCCCGCGCACTGGGCCGCACCGACATCGACGCCAACGTCACCGAAGTCGTCACGCGCATCGGCGCCGAGCAGGCGATCACGCTCGACGAGCTGCCCGTCAAAAGCCATGAGCGGGTGTTCTTCGAGCGCGTGCCGCTGCCTGACAACGCCCGCGCCGAGATCAAGCTCACCGACCCCTGGGACTACGGGCGCCTCGCCGAGGCGGTGGAGGCGTGGGGCTTTCGCACCATGCAGGACCGCGGTGAGCCGATCAGCCGGCGCGAGGCCGCCTACCTGTGGCTGGAGAACGAATATCGCCCGGTGATCGAGATGCTGCGCGGCGCCGACCTCATCGGCACCACCACCGAGACCGAGGCCTACATGCGCGTGAGTGCCGCGCGCTACCGGCTGCTGCGCACGCACTCGTGGGATGAGGACGTGCTCGCCGCCGTCGTCGACGAGTTGTCGCGCCACAACCGGCGGCGGCGCAAGACCGACATCGCCCAGCCGTGAACCGGGTCAGCGCCACCAGGCACCGAGCACACGGCGCCAGTTGTCCCAGGCAATCGCCTCCAGGTCAGACTGGCTAAACCCAGCGGCGCGCAGCGCGTCGAGCAGCTTGGGCAGACCGGCGACGTCGGCGAGCTCAGTGGGGATCCTCGTGCCGTCGAAGTCCGAACCCAGCGCCACGTGGCGTACGCCGATGCGCTCCGCGACGTAGGCGGCGTGCTGGGCGATCACCGACAGCGGCGTGTCGGGGTCGTCCTCGAGGTCGGCGCGGATGAACTGGCAGCCGTAGATGATCCCGACCAACCCGTCGGAGGCTCCGATCGCGTCGAGCTGGTCGTCGGTGAGGTTGCGGCTGGTGGCGGCCAGCGCGTGGACGCCGGAATGGCTGGCCACCAGCGGTCCAAGCTCGGCCCGCGCAACGTCCCAGAAGCCCTTTTCGTTGAGGTGGCTGAGGTCAACCATGATCCCCAGCTCGGCGCAGCGGGCGACCAGCGCCCGCCCGGCAGCGGTCAGCCCCGGGCCGGTGTCAGGAGTTGAGGGGAAGACGAACGGGACTCCGTGGCCGAACGCGTTGGAGCGGCTCCACACCGGGCCCAGCGAGCGCAGGCCGGCGGCATACCAGTGCTCGAGCGCTTCCAGCTCGGGGTCGATGGCCTCGGCGCCCTCGATGTGCAGCACCGCCGCGGGTGGTCCGTCGGGGTCGCGGTGGACGGCGTCGAGATCGGCCACCGAGCGCGCGATCCGGACGTGGCCGGCGCGCTCGAGCGCCGCGAGGCGGCCGGCGGCGCGCGTCGCCGAGGCGGCGGCCTCGAGCTGGGACACCGGTTCCGCGGGCGCGTACTCGCGGACGCCGTCGTCGCGCTCCACGGGCGTCCAGTCGAACTCCGTGGACTCGGTGAACACCGCGAAGATGGCGCCCCGCAGGCCCCCCGCGCGCATCCGCGGGAGGTCCAGGTGGCCGTCCTCGCGGCCGGATGCGAGCAGGGCGTGGTCCTCGCGGGTGAGCGCGTCGTTGTGGCCGTCGAACACAGCAGTCATGCAAGCGACGCTATCGGTAACCTCTCGCCTCGGGAAGCTACACGCGCGTAGCTCATGGCACGCCTCGATCGTCACCCGATGAACCCGCAGCCGCCCACCGATGCCGCCAAGCCCCGGCGACGCTACGCCCCCCGCATGGCGCCGGAGAAACGGCGCGAGCAGCTCATCGACGCTGCCCTGAGCGTCATCGTCGAGCAGGGCTACGAGGGCGTCTCGATCGAGTCGGTCGCCCGTACGGCCGGCGTTACCCGCCCGGTCATCTATGACCACTTCTCCAACCTCGGCCGCCTGCTGGAGGCCCTCATCGAGCGCGAGGAGGCGTATGCGCTGGCGCAGCTCGATGACGTGGTGCCGCCCGCGCCGCAGACCGCCGGCGACCCGCCGGTCATGTTCGCCGCCGGCGTGCGGCGCTTCCTCGACGCGGTCGCCAGCCGCCCCAACACCTGGCGCATCATCCTGCTGCCGCCCGAGGGCACCCCGGCCATCGTGCGCGAGCACGTGGAGACCAACCGCGCGCGGTTGCTGGCCCGGCTCACCGAGTTCGTCGCCCTGGCCGTGAAGCGCTCGGGGATCCGCGCCGACCTCGACATCGAGATCTGCGGGCGGGCGATCCTGCGGTTGAGCGAGGAGGCGGGCCGGATGGTGCTGATCGACCCCGAGCGCTTCTCCCCCGAGCGCTACGAGCGCTTCGCCCGGACCATCATGGAGCTCATCTGGCGCGGCGGCCAATGACCACGGCCTGCTCGGGTTGTTGAGAGAGCGCCGTTAACGCACGACGGGGACCCGCTTCCAGGATCCCCGTCGCAGCTAATCGTCCTGTGGAGCGCCCACGGCCGGGTTGGGCGCGCCGAGGGACGATCACTTGCGATCTGCTGAAACCCGGCCGGCCGGGCAAAGTTGCGACGATTGAGGGCGTGGCCGCCGAGACGCTCGGAACAAACTGGTCGGGCAACTACGCCTACCGCGCAGACGCGCTGCATCGGCCGCAGACGCTGGAGGAGCTGCAGGAACTGGTCGGCGGCGCAGCAGCGTTGCGCGTGCTCGGTTCCCGGCATTCGTTCACGTCGATCGCCGACAGCGCAGCGCTGGTCGCGTTGGATGGATTGCCGGGCGAGATCGTCGTCGACGGCACCGCGGAGACCGTGACGCTGCCTGGCCACACGACCTATGCGGCGCTTGCGGAGGCGCTGAACCGGGGCGGCCTGGCGCTTGAGAACCTGGCGTCGCTGCCGCACATCTCGGTGGCGGGCGCGATCGCTACGGGCACCCACGGCTCGGGTGTGCGCAACGGCAACTTGGCGACCGCGGTCCGGGCGATCGAGATGGTGCTGGCGTCCGGCGAGCTCGTCACGCTGGGGCGGGCCGATCCGGATTTCGAGGGCGCCGTGATCGGACTAGGGGCGCTGGGGGCGGTGACCCGCGTGACCCTGGCGGTGCAGCCGTTCTATGAGATGCGCCAGCGGGTGTTTGAGGATGTCAGCTGGGAGACCCTGTTCGGGCGTCTCGACGAGATCTTCGGCGCGGGCGACAGCGTGAGCGTGTTTCACCTCTGCGGCGCGAGAACCGAGCAGGTGTGGGTCAAGCGCCGGGTCGACGACGGTGGTGCTGACGGCGGCGCGGGTTCTGGAGACGGCGATCTCGAGGAGCTCCTGGGCGTGCGTGCGGCGATGGCCGAGCTACACCCGGTGCTGGGCGGCGACCCGGTGAACTGCACCGAGCAGCAGGGTGTGCCCGGGCCCTGGTCCGAGCGCCTGCCCCACTTTCGCTCGGGCTTTCTGCCGAGCTCTGGCGAAGAGCTTCAGTCCGAGTTCTTCGTGGCGCGCGCGGACGCGGTGGCCGCGATCGAGGCTATCCGGGCGCTGGCGCAGGAGATCATCCCGCTGCTCTTGATCTCCGAGCTGCGGACGATCGCCGGAGACTCGCTGTGGCTGAGCCCGCATCAGGGGCGCGACTCGCTGGCGGTGCACTTCACCTGGCGCCGGCAGCCGGCTGAGGTGGAGGCGGTGGTCGGGCGGATCGAGGCCGCCCTGGCGCCGTATGCGGCCCGCCCCCACTGGGGCAAGGTGTTCACGGCCCGCGCCGACGCCATCGCCCCGCTGTACCCGCGGATGGAGGCTTTCCTGAGCCTGCGCGAGCGCCTTGATCCGCGCGGGGTCTTCGTCAACGGCTGGCTGCGCGACAGGGTGCTGGGGAGCGCGTAGGCATCAACTCAGCGGGCTTGGCATACTCAATCTCCCCCTCGGGGGCGTAGCTCAGTTGGTTAGAGCGCCGGCCTGTCACGCCGGAGGTCGCGGGTTCGAGTCCCGTCGCTCCCGCTTCATCGTTCCTTGCAGACGCTGGCGATTTGGCAGTTCCGTGGTGGGACCGCCACTGCGTCGCCGACCCGGGCAACGGTCCCGGGCAACGTTTGTTGGTCGCCGGCCATCCTCAGATTCTTGATCTGGTGGTGTGGGTGCCTCTCGCCCTGTCGCTCATCCACTTGCGATTTGTCGACGGGCTTGGTGCCCGTCGATAAGTCGCAAGTACCGCGACAGAGACCGCCGGATCACCCCTCGCCGTGTACGTCTCGCCGCGCTTTCAAGGAGCCGGCCCCACGGTCTGGATGAGACCCTGAGCGCGCATCAGGTTCATCGCCACCAGACCCTCGCTTGAACGGGACCGACGACCAGACGATCGACCTGGCGAGCGCCTCCGTGGTGATAGCGATCGCCAGCCGCGGCATGGACGAGCACACGAATGCGATGGTGCGAGCTGCAAATCCGAGACGCGATTATCGCCGATTGCGGGGCTCGAGCACGCGCGCGTGGAGACGGTGGGCGGCTGGCTCCAGTTGATGAACGTCGTTCCGGCGAAGATGGAGCCGGCGCCGCTGATGATCATGAGCCATTGTCCGGGGAGCTGACCGGCGCGGTGGGCGGCGACTGTCAGTTGGATGGTTCCGCTGAGGATCGCCCAGGCGGCGAACGCGTCCATTGCGGCGGTGACATCCTGGGTTACGGCAAGCGCGACGGCGAGAGCAGCGGCCGCGCTGGCGGTGACGTTGATGCGCTGGGGGAGTCGCGATCGGTCGGTGTGGCCGGTGTGCAGGTCGGCGAGGGTGGCGACCGTGTCGGAGGTTGGGTAGGCGACGAGTAGTAGGGGTGACCCAGAGTGCGGAGAACGCTGCGCGGCAGAAGTGGAGGTTGCGCAGCGCGGCGCTCGTGCGTCCGACGCGTTCGGGGGCGCTGAGATCCCGCCGGGACTGGGTTCTCATGGCGACGTTCCGGCCGCGGGGGCCGCGGATGTCGGCCCGGGAGAGTCGTGCTGTGTCATCGGTCCTCGAGTGCGGGGGTGAGTGAGGGGATCTCAGCGTCGATCGAGATCTGCGGGGTGCGTTGGCGCAGCCAGGTGGGCATCCACCAGGCACGGGGGCCGAGGAGCTGCAGGACTGAGGGGAGCAGGAGGCTGCGGACGACGAACGCGTCGAGGAAGACGGCACTGGCCATGCTGATCCCGAACAGCTTGACGGCGCGGTTTTCGCCCAGGGCGAAGGACGCGAACACGCAGATCATGATCGTGGCGGCGGCGGTGATGAGCCGTCCGGTGGTGCTCATGCCGTGGTGGATCGCGGCGGTAGCGTCGCGGCGTCGGACCCATTCCTCGTGGATGCGCGAGACGATGAACACCTCGTAGTCCATCGAGAGGCCGAAGACGATCGCGAACAGGATCTCCGGGATGAACGCCTCGATCGGTCCGGGGGTGACTCCGAGGATGCTGCCGAGCCAGCCCCATTGAAAGATGGCGACGATCACGCCGAGCGACGCGCCGATCGAGAGGAGGTTCATCGCGGCCGCTTGCACGGGGATGATGAGAGATCGGAATACGAGCGCGAGCAGGATCGCGGACAGGATCAGGACGACCCCGATGAACAGCGGTAGTTTGCTGGAGAGCACGTGGCTGAAGTCGATCGCTGAGGCGCTCGCTCCACCGATCAGGATCGTCGCGCCGGTGGATCGCTGTACACGCGTGAGTACGGAGTCGCGTAACTGGTTGACGAGATTGGTCGTGGCCGCGGACTGCGGTGAGGAGCGCGGGTAGGCGTCGAGCAGGGCGGTGCTGCCGGCGGGACTGATCTGCGCCGGGGAGACCGATGCGATGTCGCGCTGGTCACGCAGGGTGCTGGTGACGCTGCGCACCGCAGTGGCGTCATGGGTGCGGGGCAGGCGCACGACGATCGACAACGGGCCGTTAGCGCCGGCGCCGAATCCCTTGGCGATCAGGTCATAGGCATGACGCGTGGTGAGGTTGCCGGCGTCGTTGCCGGCATCGCTGCTGCCCGCTCGCAGTGAGAGGGCCGGGATCGTGAGGGTGAGCATGACCGCCATCCCGGCGATGACCCCGCGCCACGGATGGCGGGCGATCGCGTATGACCAGCGCAGCCACATGCCCGCCGCGGGCGCATGTGTGGAGCGTGTGCGCGCGAGTCGTGAGGGGCGTCCGACGCGCTCTCCGAACCGGGAGAGCAGCGCCGGCAACGCGGTGAGCGCCGCCAGCATGGTGGTGAGCACGGCGAGCGCGGAGGCGACGGCCAGGCCGTCCAGGAACCCGACGCCGAGCAGCAACTGTCCGAGCAACGCGAGGATCACCGTCGCGCCGGCGAACAGCACAGCGCGTCCGGCGGTGTCCATCGCCCCGGTGACGGCGTCATCGACCGCGGCGCCGCGCTGTCGGTTCTCCCGGAACCGGGTGACGATGAACAGCGCGTAGTCGATCCCGACGCCTAGTCCGATCATCGCGGCCAGCTGCGTGGCGAAGTCGGGAATCTGGATGATGTGGGAGCCCAGGCCGGCGAGGCTGATGCCGACGCCGAGGCCGAGCAGCGCGGTGATGATCGGTAGGCCCATCGCGATGAACGATCCGAAGGTGATCAGCAGGACGACGATCGCGGCGAGCAGTCCGATCGCGGTCGCTGAACCAAGCGATGGCTTCTCGGCGTGCTCGATCGCTTGGCCGCCCAGCGCGACTTGCAAGGACGATGATCGTGCGGCCTGGGCGGTTGAGATCACACGATCGATCGCGGCGACCGGGAGCGATCTCGCCTGCTCGTCGAAGGTGACCGTCGCGAACGCCACCGTGCCATCGGATGAGACCCGACTGGCGCTGCGCGCCGAATACGGGCTCACCACAGCGACGACATGCGGCAGGCTCGCTACGCGAGCCAGTACCGGCACGATCCGCGCCTTCGTCGCCGCGGAGGTCACCGACCCGCTCGAGGTGGCGAACACGATCTGATCCTGATCGCCCGCCTGCGTGGCGAAGTCTCGCTGCAACGCGGTCACGGCGGCCTGTGACTGGGTTCCCGGCAGGGTGAGGCTGTTGGAGAAGTCCGATCCGGCGCTCTTGAAGAGGGCGATGGCTGCGACCAGGATGATCAGCCAGGCGGTCAGGACGCGCCCGCGGTGCCGCGTTGTCCAGTCAGCGACACGAGCCACGAGCCCCATGGAACGGTCACGGTGTGCTTTGGTGCTCATCAGGTCAAGCTCCCGGATGTCGTTGGTCTGGGCCGCCGGCGGCGATTCGCGCGCCGTCTCCAGTCTCGGCACTATACTTTTCGTATAGTGCGTACTGTCAAGTCATTTACTAGATTCTTACGTCTAGTGTTTCCGTGATGGCATCCGGCACACGCACCTACGGGCAGATGTGCCCGATTGCCCGTGCGCTGGACGTCGTGGGCGAACGGTGGTCGCTGCTGATCGTCCGCGAGCTGCTGCTGGGCCCCAAGCGCTTCAAGGACCTCCTCGGCGAGCTCCCGGCAATGGGCACCAACCGGCTGTCTGACCGCCTCAAGTCCCTCGAAGCCGACGGCGTCATCACCAAGACGACGTTGCCGCCGCCCGGCGAGGCCCAGGTCTACGTCCTCACCGAGCTGGGCGAACGGCTACGCCAGCCGGTCGTCAGCCTCGCCCAATGGGGAGCCGGCCTACCCCTCGGCGAACACCTTGACCCCAGCAGCGCCCGCAGTGCCCTGCTCGCCCTCGTCCGCTGCGCCACCGCCCCACCAGACCTGACCCGGCGCGTCCGCGAGACCTACGACTTCACAATCGGCGAGGAACGGTTCCACATCCTCGTCGAGCACGACCGCGCGACCCCACGCTCAGGGCCCTCACCCGTCAGCGCCGACGTCACCGTCCACTGCGACCTGCAGACCCTGCTGATGCTCGACGCCGGCGCCCTCACGCCCGCTCGCGCCCGACGCGAACGCAACGCCCGCATCGACGGACCCGCCGACGCCATCCGGCGAGCGCTCGCGATCATGAGGCGCCGGACCTGACCAACCCGCTGGCTGCCCGGTCCGCCCCCCAGCCGCCAACCGGGCACCCTCACCCGACCGCGGCTCCCGGCCTAGGCCGGAAACCCTTCGCGCTCCCCACCAGCAGAGCCGACGGCCCCACATGACCGCGCGTTCCCTGACGTCACCGCCGCGGAACGAGGCCGATCATCCGACCGTTCGCGGAGCCTTGCTGCTGAGACGCGACCATCGCCGAGTGCAGGGTGCGCCAGGACTGTGCAGGAAGACCGTCGTCGCATAGGCAAGGCCACTCCGGACGGTCTGCCTGCGAGGGGTCTTATGTTCAGGCTGGGGTGATGTCCCCTAGCTTCCAGGTTCGATCAAAATACGGTTCGAGCGGGCCGTAGAAGCGGAAGTAGGAGAACCAGTGGCGGCCCGGGATCGTCTGCACCCAGTTCCTCGCGCCGGAGCTCGGCTCGGTCGGCGCGAAGCAGAGGTCAACCGATCCGTCCTCGTTATAGCCGACCTCGGCATCCCGCGAGCCGCGGTCACCGCGCTGTTGCTCGTTATCGATCAGGCAGCGGGTGTGCACGTCATAGACCGTTGCCGACCAGAACAGCTGGGCCGGGGGATCGGCCGGGACGTGCAGCGTGTAGCCCCGGCCGCCGTCGAGCCACTCACCATTGGCGTCGGCGTAGGCGCTCAGGTATGCCTGCCCCTTGCCGGGCGTCTGGCTGCGCATCGCCTCTGAGAACGTCACCGCCTCATAAAACCACGACGCGCGCTCCAGCAACTCGTCGTAATGCTCACCGCGCTGGGCCGGGTTCGTCATCGCGAGCACGAGGTCCCACTGCCGATCGGGCCACCACCTTGACCCCTCAAAGCGCTTGGCGAACGAGTTGGCCTGGGCCATCAGCTCCCCGGCGGCCGACGCCTGCTCGAGGATCTCACGAGTGCGGGCGTCGGGCGCGAACGGCTTGCCGGGCTCGATCCCCAGCTGGCGCAGCATCGCCATATAGAAGCGGTCGCGTTCGTCGACGATCTCGCGCTGGTAGATCTCGTGGAGCACCTTCCAATAGTTCAGGCCGCGGGGCTGATCACCAGACCATTTGCGCCCATCGGGCGAGACCACACGGGTCAGCGGAGGGTCGTCACGATCAACGTAGGGGTAGATGCGCACCGCTTCGACCAGCGCCTTCGAACGCTGAGGATCAGGGTCGAGCGTGCGGAACCCGAAGAAGATGTTCATCCCGGTTGCCTGGACGACGTTGTATCCGTCGGTCGCGGGAGCCGACTGCCCCGGCGGGATTACGAGATGACGTCCACCCCGTCCCTGGTCAGGGCCCATCTCCCCCACGATCGCGAACTCGCGCTGCCAGAAATCCGAGAACCCGCCGGCGGTCGGGCCGGGGGGCAGCTCGACCACCAGCGGCCCGGTCTCGCCGAGGTCGATCAGATTCATGATGTACGGCGTCGTCGCGTTGGCCGTGATGATCCCCAGCTTGTCGCGGTAGCTCAGATAACCGACGAGATCGGTGCTGGTCGCCCCGAACACCTCGCGCTGCTGCTTGCTCCACTGCGCGTAGGACACCAACGGCAAGGCCCACAGATACGCCTGGCAGGCCATCTGATAGTCCAGCTCGTCGAACACCGTGCCGACGTCGGCGCGGGCCGGCAGCTCACCGTCGAGCCGCACAGCGCCCAGACGCCCCGGGATCGAAACCGACGCCATCGACCACCTCCAGATCGCAGATCAACAACCGCGCAAGCATCGTAACCACGCCGGCCGCACCCGACGCGCACCGAACAGACCAGACCTCCCCATCACGAACCAGCGCCACTCAGCCGGCGCACTCGAGGCCGGCCTGCCCGCTGCTCACATCCAAGATGGGGCTGGCACGCCCGTCCCTGGAGGTGGCCGATAGGAGGGCTCCGCTTAGGGGTGGCCAGATCGGGTCGACGCCTATGCAATGCCCGCAAGTAGCCCATGTCAGACCGAATGGCCAGCTCCACCCGGTCCGGCGACCGAGCGGCGGTGTGCGGTCTTTCGTCGCTGCTCCGTTGCATGGAAAGCGACAGTTAGCATTGTCACATGGCCGAGACGAAGAGGAGCACGAAGAGCGGGTTCAGCGCCGAGGAGCGCGCCGCGATGAAGGCGGCCGCGGCCGAGCGGAAGGCGTCGCAGAAACAGGAGGACCTCGACAAAGCCCTCGCGGAGGCGATCGCCAAGCTCCCCGACGACGAGCGGCAGATGGCGGAGAAGATCGATGCGATCGTGCGCAAGCATGCGCCGATGCTCGCCTCGAAGACGTACTACGGCATGCCTGGCTGGGCGCGCGACGGCAAGGTCTGCGTCTTCATGCAGCCAGCGAGCAAGTTTAAGGTGCGTTACTGCACCATCGGCTTCGATCCGATCTCGAACCTGGACGACGGCGACATGTGGCCGACCTCGTTCGCGATCCTCAAGATCGGCCCCGCCGAGGAGAGGAAGGTCACGGCCCTCGTGAAGAAGGCCGTCTCGAAGTGGGTGTGACGCGGGCTGTCGCATCGGACGAGTTGCGACAGGCCGGCGAACAGTGTCCCGACGGGGCAGCCCGACCCTCTGGTCGCCGAGAGATGTGATGTGCCGTTTGGTGTGACTGGGGTGGTGAAGGTGGCCGGTCCTCCGCGTCGAACGGCGGCGTTGGCGCGCGCGGATTGCGGCCGCGCGGCCGGCCAATCGAACAGGAGGTACCGGCCGTGGTTCACGGTATGCGATGCCCTGCGCGCGTGGCTGCTGACCGGCGCGTTGATGACGGCTTGGCTGTCGAGGAGGGTGTGTTCTGATGACGTTGGTGATGGGGATGGATCAGCCCCGCGCGCAGATCTCGGCCGAATGGATCGACACGATCACCGGCGAGGTTTGACGCGCGCGAGTCATGCCGGCTGATCGCGTCGGGGTCCGCCGGTTCCTGACGCGGTTCGCGGGCGTCGATCTCGAGGTTGCGTTGGAGGCGACGACTGGTTGGCGGTTCGTGGTCGAGGAGCTCGAGCGGATCGGCGCGGACGTTCACCTGGCCGAGCCGGCAGAGACTCGCGGGCTGAAGGGCCGCAAGCAGCGCGCGAAGACCGACTGGGCCGATGCGCGGCATCTGCGCGAGCTGCTGCTGATCGGCCGGCTCCCGGAGTCCTGGATCGCGCCGGCCCATCTGCTGGACCTCCGCGCCCGGGTGCGGTGCCGCCACACGCTGGTGGAGCAGCGCACCGAGTGGCAGCGACGGATGCACGCCGTGCTCTATCACCACGGCTGCCCGAACACGCGCAAGCTACTCACCAGCAGCCCCGACCGCCAGTACTACCTGCAGGCCACCGAGCGGCTCGGCGGTAACCGCGCGGGCATCGCGGTCGCGCGCAAAGCTCCTGAAACGCAGCTACCACCTCCTGCGCGAACTCGGCGACCAGACGCTTAAGCCCGTCGCCGCCTGAGAAACCCGACCTTGTCGCGCGGCAAGCCCGAAATCATCCGATGAACCACGGCCAGCTCCCGCCACCCCTCCTGCCGACCCCTGCGGCAGAACAGCCCAAAAAGACTGAGCGGCCGCACCATCATCTGCCGGAACACCCATCACATCAGGTACCCGACCGGGAGCCACCCCGTGTCAAGGACCGAAGTAAGGCTGGGCGTCCGCAGACACACCCATCCCTCAACGCGCCCACGCACCCCCAACCCCAGAGCGGGCCGCACTGACAACCATCAACCCTTGACAACCCGGACCGGCACAAGGAAGGAGGGACGAGGCAACGACCCTCAGGTTCGCCGTGCTGCCCACGAAAAGCCTATCCACCTCGCCCGCCTTGTGGTGACGCCTGGCCGCGCGAGCGGGCGATCCAGATCGTGGCGGAGCATGGCCCGCGCGGAACTAGTCGGACGCTCCCTTTGTCGCCCACGCGGCAGTGTCGATCCTGCTGTTCTCTTCGCCGCGAGCGGCCCTGACCGCCGTGAACCTCGACGCGACCTACTCAGTAGGGTTGGCGCCAGACTCTCGGGAACATGAACCGGGCGTCGATTGCCTCAGGTCGGACACCATCGTCGGCGACCCCCGCAATCCGGTGGGTGCACTTCGGCGCCGCTAGGACAGCGAGACCGTCGCCTCGATTTCGATCAGCAGCCCTGCGACCGCGAGTCCGCTGACGCCCGCGATTGTCTGCGCCGGATGGTCGGTTGACTGCTGGACGCGCTCGATCGCTGCGGTGATCGTCTCAAACTCGGTCGGCTGGGTCGTGTAGATCGTCCGCCGGACGACGTCGTCGAACGTTGCGCCGACCGCCTTGAGCGCGACCTCGAGATTGCGCATCGCCGCCTCCGTCTGGGCGCCGAGGTCGTCGCCGCCGATGATCGAGAAGTCGGGCGCGAGCGCCACCTGCCCCGCTATGAAGATCAGCCGCGAACCCTTCGCGATGGCGATGTGACTGAATCCCGGCGTTGGGTGCAGATCGCCCGGGCTCAGCAGTTCACGATTGCTGTTCAACTCGTGCTCCTCTGGTCGCTGTGTGGTCGTCGCCGTTGGTGGCTGAATGGAGAAAGCCCATCTCGTCGAGATGTAGGCGAACTCGCTCGGTCTCCTCGTCCGTCAGGGGAAGGTAAGGCGGACGGGGATAGCCACCGGGCAGGCCGCGGAGATTGAGCGCGGTCTTCATGATCGCTTGCGCCGAGCCGAACTGGGGCGAGAAGTCGGGTCGCATCGAGAAGTCAAAGAACGCCTTGTCGATCGCCCCCAGGCTTCGTGCGCGGGCGAGGTCGCCTGCCCAGATCGCTTCGAAGAACTGCGGGTGCACGCGACCCAGAACGGCACCGCCGCCGATCGTGCCGTCGCCGCGGTGGCGATCGATCAGCGTGATCGAGAGCTCGTCGCTACCGAAGCCGAAGATTCGGATCCGGTCTTTGAGCGCGAAGAACGTGTCGAGAAAGCCGGTAAAGCTCCCTGTCGAGTTCTTGATCGCCACCACCGTCTCGACCTCAGCGAGGCGTTCGATCAACCGGCGGCTCATGTCGACGTTCGTGCCGCGGGGCCAGTTGTAGAGACAGAGAGGGAGCCGAACCTCCGCGGCGACGCTCTCGTAGAACGCGAGTATCTCGCGCTCATTGGGTACTGCGTACGGCGGCGGCGCGAGGATGATCCCCTCCATGTTCAGGTCCTGCGCCGCACGGGCGAGCGCGAGCGATTCGCGCGGCTTGAGCGCGTTGCAGCATCCGATCACCGGGATCCGGCCAGCGACCGTGCGCTTGGCGAGTTCAAACAGCGTGACCCGCTCGTCGTGGTCGAGCGTGAACCACTCGCCGCTCGAGCCCGCGACGACGAGGCCGTGCATTCCCTCGTCGGTGGCCCAGTCCACGAGCTTCACCCATCCGTCGCGGTCGAGTTCGCCGTCGCCGTCAAACGGTGTCGTCAGCGCCGGGATGTACCCGCGCCATCCGACTGAGTCGCGATCCATTCCTAGTCCCCCTTGCCTCGGTCCGGGTATGCGTTCTGGACGGCGGCGACGATCCGGCGAACACCTTCGATCAGCTCGTCGATCGCTGTCGCCAGCGATATTCGGACCAGACCGTGGCCCGCCGGCCCGAACGTCTCCCCGGGCGCCACCCCAACTCGGTGATCGAGCAACAGCCGCCGCGCAACCTCATAGCCATCCGAGCTCAGCGCGCTCGTGTCGACGAGCGCGTAGAACGTGCCACGGGGCACTGAGGCGAGCAGCCCCGCGTCGGCAAGCGGCGCGGTCGCGGCGTCGCGCCGCTGACGGTAGGAGGCGCGCATCCGATTGACATCGCCGTCAGGACCTTCGAGGGCCGCGAGCGCCGCCCATTGCGCAACGTCGGACGGGCAGGCGATGACGGCTTCCTGGACCTGCACGATGGCTTCGGCCAGCGGCTTGGGCGCGACCACGTACCCCACGCGCCACCCGGTCATCGCATAAGCCTTCGAGAAGCTGAACACCGAGATCACGCGATCGTCCTCGTCCCAGCTCGCCGCGCTGACGTGCTCGCCTTCGAAGATCAGGTCCTCGTAGACCTCATCGCTGATCACGAGCAGATCGTGCCGCCGGGCGACTTCGACCATGCGCTGCACCGTCTGCGGCTTCAGGACCGCCCCGGTTGGGTTGCCGGGCGTGTTGATGATCAGCACGCGAGCGTCGCGGGCAAGACGATCGAGAGCGTCGAGGTCGGGCTCGAAGCCATCGTGCGCAACAAGCGGGTAGCGGACCACGCGTCCGCGCGCCAGCTGGGTGGCCATCGTGAATGTGGGCCAACCGGGGTCGGGCACCAGCACACCGTCGCCGGGCCTCACGCATGCGAGCAGCGATTCGACGACCGCGGTGGTCCCGCCGGAGGTCACCACCACCTCGCCGGCGCCGCGCTCAATCCCGTTGCGGCGCTTGACCTTGGCGGCGATTGCCTCGCGCAGCTCCACGGTGCCGCGGGAGAGCGTGTACTTCACCATCCCGCCCTCGAGCCTGCGCGTGACGGCCTCGACCACGTGATCGGGCGTCGGGAAATCCGGCTCCCCGAGCTCGAGGTGGATCACGTTGTCCAGCGTCGATGCGAGGTCCATCACCTCGCGAATCCCGGACCTTCCGAGTCCCGGGACGCGCGAGGCTGCGGCGATCGCGTCAGTGCTCACGCTGCACCATCAGCGGTCGGATCTCGTCGAGCGCGACCATCAGCGCATCAATGTCCGCCGGCGTGTTGTAGTAGTGAAAGGCGGCGCGGATGTTGCCGTCGCGGCTGGTGACGAAGATGTCTCGCCGCGCGAGCTCCTGCACCGCCATGGACATGTCGTGCGTTCGAACGGCAACCTGCGGACCGCGGCGCGCGGGGTCACGGGGCGTGGAGGTGACGAACCCCTCGTTCTCCAGACGCTCGATCAGCAACGCGGTCAGGTGGTCGATCCAGCTGCCGATCGCCTCCAGCCCCACGGAACTGATCAGGTCGATCCCGGCCAGGCTGTCGTAGACGGCCGGAATCGCCGGCGTGCCGCTCTGAAAGCGGCTCGCGTCAGGCGCCTCGAGATGTCGGTCGATTTGAAAATCGTTCGGGTTGCTCTGACCGAACCAGCCGGTCACCGTCGGATGCAGCCGCTCGAGCAGTTCCTCCTTGACGTACATCATTGCGACGCCCGCCGAGCCGAGCAGGAACTTCAGCGTGCCCGTGGCGAGCACGTCGATGTCGGCCGCGCGGACGTCGATTGGTCGGCTACCGCAGCACTGATAGTCGTCGACCACGAACATCGCTCCGGCGTCGTGCGCGATCCGGCCCACCGGCTCGAGATCCAATCTGTGACCGTTTCGGTAACAGACATGCGCGACCGAAACGAGTTGGCACGACGAGTCGACCACGTCTGCGAACGCCTCGGGCCTGAGCTCATCGGCCTCGTCGGCGTGGACGGGCCGGACCTGTGCACCCCGCGCGCTCTGGGCATGCCACAGGTAGGCGACCGACGGAAAGCAGAAGTCGTCCAGGACGATGCCTGGTCGCTGCCCCCACTCCAGTGCCGACGCGATCGCGCCAAACGCGGTCGAGACCGACGGGCAGACGGCCACCTCATGTGGCCGAGCGCCGATCAACTGCGCAAAACGCGCTTTGAGCGCCTCGTGCTGCTGCACCCACACATCCCACGGCGCTCCGAGCTCGCGCCACGTTCGCAGGTACTCCTCGTGGGCCGCGATCACCGAGTGACTGAGCGCCCCCTTCGAGTTGCTGGCCAGGTGCGTCCGGTGCTCGAAGATCGGAAACTCGGCCCGGAAGCGCAGAACCTCCGGCGGGACCTGCTCGCTGACGATTGTGTTCACAGTTCGAGACCTCCTGTTGCGACGTGGATCATCAAGGAGCCGTCCTCGAGCGCCACGATGCTGTCGTGCTCCTCTATGAGAGTGGTGGCGTTGGTGTCCTGCACGATCGCCGGACCCGTCAGCCTCGTCCGCGGCTCGATCGCCTCGCGATGCACGACGGTCGCATCGCGGGGTCCGTCGGCGAAATGCAGCTCGCGTCGCGTCGGGCTCCGCCGCGCCGGGGCATCCGGCGGGGGCAACTTGATCCGCGATGGAATGGTCGCGGTCACGATCAGATCGACGATCTCGATGACCTCACCTCGCAGGTCGTAGCCGTAGAACTCGCGGTGTAGCTCTGCGAACCGGGAGAAGGTCTCGTCGAGGATGGGACCGGTGATGGGTGAGGACGGAAGCTGGACATCGTGCTCGTAGTTCTGGCCGGCGTACCGCAGCGCGAGCCGCGTCGTCACAGTCGCACCGTTGTCCGCGCTGTCGAGCTCTGCCAGGGCACTGGAGCGCAGCTGGTCTACTCGCGCCTGAAGCTGGTCGGCGCAATCGTTGTCGGACCGGGCGTTGACGGTTGCGACCTGGTCGCTGCGCAGATCGGCGGTCAGCGCGCCGATCGCCGAGCCGAGTCCCGGCCGCGGCGGGATCACGACCTGGGCGATACCCAGGCGCCGCGCGATGGCTGCGGCATGCAACGGCGCGGCGCCGCCAAACGCGACCAGGCAGTAGCGGCGCGGATCGACTCCGACTTCGACCGTTCGCACTCGGATCGCGTTGACCATCTCCTCGTTTGCGATCGCTACCACCGCCAGCGCCGCCTGAGCCGTCGACAGTCCGAGCCGCGCGCCGAGTCGCCCGAGTGCGCCAAACGCGGCATCGCGGTCGAGCGTGATCTCGCCGCCGAGGAAATAGTTCGGGTCGAGCCGTCCCAGCACGAGGTTTGCGTCGGTGACGGTCGCCTCGGTGGCCCCGCGTGCGTAACAGGCCGGTCCCGGGTCTGCCCCGGCGCTGTGTGGTCCGACCCGCAGGAACCCCCCTCCGTCCACCCACGCGATGGAGCCGCCGCCAGCGCCGATCGTCGTCACGTCGATCGCCGGCGTGACCAGCGGCAGCCCGAACTCGATCTCGTGCGTCGCGGCGATCCGGTGCTCGTGGCCCGAGATCACAGCGATGTCAGCACTCGTGCCGCCCATGTCGAGTGTGATCAGGTCCTCGCTGATCTCCTGCCCGAACCGCTTGCCGGCCATCACGCCACCGGCGATGCCCGACAGGAGCAGATGGACCGGCGCGCTGACGGCCTGCCGAAGCGGCTGGATTCCGCCGTTGGAGCGCAGCAGGCTGCACCGGCTCCGGATCCCGGTCTCGACCAGCCCCTCGAGCATGGAGCCCGCGAACGTCTCGAACAGCGGCTTCAGATACGCGTCGACGATGGTGGTGATGCCGCGCTCGTACTCACGCCAGACCGGAGCGACCTCATGTGAGACCGAGACCGCGAGCTGCGGCGCTGCTCGCTTTAACGCCTCGGCGAGCAGGCGCTCGTGGCGCGGGTTCAGATACGAGAAGAGAAAGTTGATGGCGACCGCTTCGAGTCCCTCGAGTTCGGCCACGGCGGCGAGCTCGGCGGCGAGGCGCTCCGCGTCGTCGGGCCCGAGGGCAGTGACGATCTCCCCGCGGGCATCGACTCGTTCGGGTGCGCCGAACGCCTGCCAGCGGTTGATGAAGGGGTTCGGCTTGCGCCAATGCAGGTCGTAGTGGTAGCGACGATTGCCGCGCTGGATGAACGGCACGTCCGTGAAGCCCTCGGTCGTCACGTAAGCCACCGCCGCGCCGCGCCGCTCGATCACCGCGTTGGCGCCGACGGTCGTGCCGAGGATGACGTGCTCGACGTCGTCCGCCGGGACTGCCGCCTCACGCAGCGCGGCGCGTACAGCGTCGATCGGCGCCGCTGGGGTTGATGGGACCTTTGCTGCAAACACGGCCTCGGTCACCGGATCGACCGCCACCAGATCGGTGAACGTCCCGCCGGCATCGATCCCGACCCGAACGCTCACGCCACCTCGCCTCCGTGCCGCGGCGACCAGTAGTCGTGATAGAGCTCCTCGCAGGCGGGCTCGCAGAAGACCGCCCCGGAAGCGACCCACGCGTGGCGCACAATCATCCGCCCGCAGCAGGAGCAGTGAATGCTCGACTTCAGCAGATAGTTGTCGGCGTGCCCGCGCTCCTCCCAGCGCCCGTCACCGATCTTTTGCTCCGGCGTCCTCACCGGGTCGCCGCCTCCGATCGGCGGCTGAACTGCGCGCCGTACAGCTGCGTCGCCATCGCGGGTGAGACGTAGCGGTTGCGGACGTCACGCCGCACCTCATCCTCCGGTCGCTCGCTCGGGTTCCCGTAGCCGCCTCCTCCGCTGCTGACGATCCTGATCTCGTCGCCCTCGTGCACGACGATGTTCGAGAACTTCGTCGGCGAGACGGTTCCATAGCGGTCGCTGAACGAGCTGAAGTCCGGCTCGCCGGCGGGCCGGATCTCGATCGCGGCGGTCCCGCCCGGAAGGCCGCCGGCGAGACCCCACGGCGGCACCACGGCGCGATCGAAGAGTGCGCCGATCGTGATCTCGGGCGCCTGCACCAGCAGCACCCGCTCGGTCCCGAGTCCGCCGCGATGGCGCCCCGCGCCGCCGCTGTCGGTCACGAGCCCCAACGAGCGAGTGAGGAACGGATAGCGGAGGTCGAAGACCTCAACCGGCACGTTGCGGCTGATCGCCAGGGGTGCGCACTGGGCGTCGTTGCCGTCGTGGTCGCGTGCGCCGCCCCAGCCGACGTTCTCGAAATGGTAGTTGGCGTACGGCTCTCCGGTCTGTGGATCAAAGCCTCCGAAGACGAAGTTGCAGCCGGTCGCTCCGTCGGCAGCTACGGCGCGATCCGGAAGCGCTGCGGCAAGCGCCCCGAGCACCACGCCGATGATCCGGCAGTGGGTCTCGGAGTTGCCGCCCACCTCGGCCCCGGGGTGGGTGACGTTCACCAGCGTGCCAGGCGGCGCGATGATCCGGATCGGGCGATAGCAGCCGGCGTTGCGAGGAACGTCGGAATCGGTCAGATGGAAGATCGCGTTGTAGGTCGCCGCAGCGGTCACCGCATAGGTGGCGTTGATCGGCCCGCGCACCTGGTGATCGGTGCCAGTGAAGTCGGCGATCACCTCCCCATCTCGTATGCAGACCGAGACCCGGATCGACCGCGGTTCGGGAGTGATGCCGTCGTTCTCCATCACGTCGACGAACGTGTATTCGCCGTCCGGGATCGTTGCGATCTCGCGGCGCATCCACGCCTCCGAGCGGCGCATGAGCTCGCCGATGTCGCGGAGCGTCCGCGCGACGCCCCGCTCGTCAAACAGCTCACCGAGCCGTCGCTCGGCGATCGTCAGCGCGCCGAGCAACGCGTGCAGGTCACCCCAGGTCAGCTTCGGGGTGCGATGGTTGGTCAGCAGAATCTTCCAGACGTCTCGCACTTCCTGACCGCCGCTGATCAGCTTGACCGGGGGCAGGCGCAGGCCCTCCTGGTAGATGTCGGTCACGTCGCCGGGGAGGCCACCGACGGCGCGACCCCCGATCTCGGCCACATGCCCGATCGCGGCGGCAAAGCCGGCCAGTTCGTCGCCGCAGAAGATGCCCTTCAGCACCATGTGCTCAGGCAGGTGGCACCCTCCCCGGTATGGGTCGTTGTGAACCCAGACGTCGCCGGGCGCAAACGCGTCAGCGCCGATCTCCTCCAGCACCCAGCGCACGGCGAAATTGGCCGCGCCGAGCATGGACGGGTTGTACTCGGCCTGCGCGACCATCCGCCCGCCCGGGTCAAACAGCGCACAGACGAAGTCAAAGCCCTCGCTGAAGACGGGGGAATACGCGGTTCGCATGGTCGCGACGCCCATCTCGCGACAGATACTCACGAGCCGGTTGTGCAGCAGCGTGAGATCGATCGCCTCGCCCAGCGGTACGGTGTCGCTCACGCTGCCGCCTCCCGGCCGGCGAGCTGGTTGCCCGCATCGTCGACGACAACGGTCCAGCCCGGCTGTATGAACGACGTCGCGCTCGGCTCCTCGATGATGCACGGGCCGTGCAGGATGGTTCCGGCCGTGAGCCGGGCGCGCTCGAAGACGGGACACTCCGGCGCGACGCGCTCGGCGCTGACCTGAACCGCGCGGTAGCCCGTCAGCGCGTCCGGGGGCGCTGATCCGGCGCCGCTGGTGGCGCCGTGTTGCACCGGTGCACCGGCGATCGCCGCATCGAGATAGAGCGTCACGAGTTCGACCTGCTTGTCCTCGCGGGCGAATCCGAACCGCGCCAGGTGCGCGGCGTGAAATGCATGCGCGAACTCGTGCCGCGCACCGTCGTCCAACGACAGGCCGGTGACGTCCACCCGCAGCTCCCACTCCTGGAGCTCATAACGCATCGCCGCGCTCCGCGTGATGCGCACCTCGGCGTCGCCCGGCGACGCGCTGAGCAGAGTGCGCGCTTCGCGCTCGAGCGTCACGTACCGGTCGGCCAGTTTTGCCGGATCGAGGTCCGAAAGCACGCTCAGCAGTCCGGCCTGAACCGATATCGCGCGGTCCGCCAGCACCATCCCGAGTGCCGAGAAGACTCCCGGTTCACGCGGAATCACCACCTTCTCGACCGCGCATGCCTCAGCCAGAAGCGTCGCGTGCAGCGGGCCGGCGCCGCCGAACGCGACCAGCGTCAGCTCGCGAGGATCGTGTCCCCGGTCGACCGTCTGTAGCCGCACGGACTCGGCCATGTTGGCGACGGCGACCGTCACGATCGCGTCCGCGGTGGCCTCGAGGTCTCTGCCGAGTTGGTTGCCGAGCTCGCGCATGCTGTCGCGGGCCGCTTGCAGCGACAGCTTGATCGAGCCGTCGCCAAGCGTCTGCTCGCCGATCCGCCCGAGCACGAGGTTCGCGTCAGTCAGCGTCGGTGCGGTCCCACCCCTGCCGTAGCAGGAGGGGCCGGGCGTCGATCCGGCGCTCTGCGGACCCACGCGGAGCGCGCCGCCCGCGTCGAGCCACGCGATACTGCCCCCGCCGGCGCCGATGCAGCGGATGTCCGCCGTCGGCACGACGACGGGCTGGAAATCCACCTCGGAGCGGTCGGTCAATGGAATCGCGAAGTCGCGGATCAGCGTCGTGTCGCAGCTCGTGCCGCCGATATCGCAGGCGAGAACCGTCCGGAGATCGAGTGAGCGCGCCAGCCAAGCAGCTGCGACCGCGCCGCCGACGGGCCCGCTTCGGAGCGTGAGCGCCGGCCGTCCCGCCAACGACTCCGGGCTGGTGATCCCGCCATGCGATTGCATGAGCATCAACTTGCCGCTGAACCCGAGCGCGTGCAGGTCGCGCTGGATCGTCGTGAGGTAACGGCTCATGATTGGCATGAGCGATGCGTTGACCGCCGTCGTGACCATTCGCTCGTACTCGCGGACGACCGGAGCAATGTCGGCCGAGATCGAGACGTCGAGTCCCGGGAACGCGGACTCGAGCAGCTCTTTGGCCCGCTGCTCGTGGGCGGGGTTTGCACTGGACCAGAGGAAGCAGACCGCGAGCGCCTCAACTCCTTGGTCGGCGAGCTCTCGCGCGCACTCGTTGAGCCCGTGCTCGTCGAGCTCGGTCACGACCACGCCGGGATATGCCATCCGCTCCAGCACGCCTCGGCGCAGGTGTCTCGGGATGACCGGATCGGGCTTGCGCTGATGGAAGTCATACACGCAGGCCTGCGGCGTCGCCGCCCACCGCCGCGCCATCCGCTGGATGTCGAACTCATCGGTGAAGCCATGGGTGCCGATGAACCCGGTCCTCGCCTGCGTTCCCTCGATCAGCGCATTGGTGCAGATCGTCGTGCCGTGCACGACACCCGAGACGGCATCCCAAGGGATAGCCAGCCCGTCGACGGCGTCCCTGATCCCCTTGAGCATCGCGTGGGGCCGGGTCGGGGACTTGGACGCGGCGACGACCCCGCTGCCGGGGTCGACCGAGATCACATCGGTGAACGTTCCCCCCACATCGATCCCGAGCACGACGTCGGCTCCGTTCATCGGGCCGCCCCAGTGTCGGCCTCGAGTGCACTCAGGGTGTAGCCGTCGTGATCGGTGACCGGCAACGCGTCACGGACCGCCTCGAACGCGGATGCCAGCTCGTGGCGAAGCGTGGCCGTGGCGGGCCCGTCGGCCGTCTGCGTACCCTCGTCGATCAGGACGCCGTAGTCACGTCGCGCGGTGGCGCGCGACACCAGCCCGTCGCGCACGTCACGCTCCACGAGTTCGACCGGCCGCTCGAGCGGATTGCCGTATCCGCCGCCGCTGGTGCCCTCGATCACGACGACATCACCTGGGCGCACGACCACGCCCTCGGCCTTCATGGTCTCGGGTGCGATCCGCTCGTCGGAGCCGTCGGCGCGATGGACGGTGCAGGAGGCTGTGGCGCCGGGCTTGCCGCCGTACAGTCCGTATGGTCTCGTGGAGGCGCGATCGCCGTTGAGCGAGAACACCGACTCGTGGTCGAGCGGAGTGATCGCCAGTCGGCTTCCCTCGCCGCCCCGCCATCGCCCGGCGCCGGCGCTGTCGCTGCGCAGGCCGTACTCGACGACCCGCCACGGGTAGCGATATTCGATGGTCTCGACCGGGATGTCCCACCCGTTGGCCTCGACGAAGCAGGTGTCGTGCCAGCCGTCAGCGCCGCGACGGGCGCCCCAGCCTCCCTGTGAGTTGATCGAGTACCAGACGTACGGCATGCCGGTCCGCGGATCGGCACCGCCGAAGAACGCATTCGAGCTGGTGCCGCTGGTCGCCGCGATCGCCTGGTCCGGCAGCGCTGGGGTGAGGGCCTTCATCAGCACGTCGACGACCCGATTGCAGACGTCGGGAAACCCGACGGCCGGAGCGGGGAACATCGGGTTCAGGAGCGTACCCGGCGGGATCCGGACGTGGATCGGCCGGTAGAACCCGTGGTTGGGCATGATCGACGGGTCGGTCAGCGCCAGCAGGGTCGTCACGACCATCGACACGGAAGTCGCGAAGACGCTGTTGATCGGGCCACGAACCTGGCGGTCGGTGCCGGTGAAGTCGACGTAGACATCGCCGTCGCGGACCGTCACCTCTGCCCGGATCCGCAGACGGCGCGGCGAGTGCCCATCGCCGTCCATCCAGTCTTCGGCCGAGTAAGAGCCCTCTGGGATCTTGAGCCCCGCCCGCAGCGCGCGCTCTGAGTGATCGAGGTACTCGCCGATCGCTCCAAGCACGACGTCTGCACCGAAGCGTTCAATCACGCGCGCGATCCCGGCCTTGCCGGCCTCGTTGGCGGCCAGCTGAGCGTCGAGATCACCCTCCACCTCGCGAGGCGTGCGCACGTTGGCGAGGATCACCTCGAAGATTGCATCGACGCGCTGACCGCGATCGAGACAGCGGACGGGTGGGAGCCGCAACCCCTCTTCGAAGATCTCGCGCGAGATCGGGAAGCTGCCGGGGACACTGCCGCCGACGTCGCTGTGGTGTGCGCGGTTGCCCGCGAAGGCGATCAGCTCGCCGCGATCAAACAGCGGCGTGATGATCGTGATGTCCGGGAGATGCGTCCCGCCGCGGTAGGGGTCGTTGAGTAGGAAGGCGTCGCCGTCGCTCATCGCGTCGATGCCGAAGCGCTCGACGCACGCGAACACCGCGTAGTGCATCGACCCGACGTGACCGGGACAGTTGCACGCCTGCGCGAACAGCTGCCCATCGGCCGTGAACAAGGCGCACGAGAAGTCCTTGCCGACGTTGATGATCGGCGACAGCGAGGCGTTGCGCAGCGTGAGATCCATCTCCTCGCAGATCGAGAACAGGGCCCCGCCGACGACCGAGAACGTGACCGGGTCGATCGCGCGCTCGCGCGGCAGCGCGAACCGCGGCACCGATTGCGGGATCGCGCCGAGGTTGACAAACCTCCCTTCGGCCGCGGCCGCGAGCGGATCCGGGGATGACGCGCCGCTAGCCCAGTGCATACCAGGCGCGCGCGTTGCCGGCCAGGATCGGCTCGCGACGGTCGGGCTCGAGCAGCGCGAGCATCTCGGCTGGATCCCAGCCGTGCTCGTGCGGGCGGTCGGTCGCGAACAGCAGCAACTCCTCGAGCTCCATCTGCTGCACGAAATCCAGCGCGAGCTGAGGATCTGCCGGTACGTCGAGCGGCATCAGCGTCGCGCGCATGCGCTCGCGCAGGTACGTGGACGGCGGCGCCTGGACCCACGGTATCTCGCGCCGATAGCTCTTCCACATCTTGTCGAGGCGCCAGAGCAGTGACGGCAACCATGTCACCCCGCTCTCGAGCACGGTGAACCGAAGCGTTGGGAACTGCTGAAAGACGCCCTCGGCGATCAGGCTCAGGATCTGGCCCTGGAAGACGTGGGCCATCCCCGCCGACTCCTCGATATACAGATCGGGCCAGCCGCTCGGGGTCGGTGCGGCGCCGCTGACTCCGCCGAAGTGCAGTCCGATCACAAACCCCCGCTCCTGGGCGGCCTCATAGATCGGGAAGTAAGCACGGTTGCCGTACGTGCGCTGTGACACAACCGGAAACAGCACCTGAACGAAGCCGTCCTCGACGGTCCAGCGACGGATCTCCTCGGCGGCGGCCTGAGGGTAATCGATCGGCACCACGAGTGTGCCACGGATGCGCGGCTCCTCGCCGAGCCATTCGGTGTTCATCCACCGGTTGACTGCCGAGGCGAGCTCGCGGACGAGGTCTGGATGGCGGATCATCTCGACGCCGTAGTAGCAAGTGAGCAGAATCCGCTCGACCTCGGGGCTCAGTACCCGTTCGCGGAGCTGGTCCAGCGACGCAATCCGATCGCCGGCGACGGGCGCCGGGTAGCAGTGGGCGACGCCGGCCGGCCCGGCCCACGCATTCTCCGTCAGCCGGGCTTGCCAGTGGCGTGGCAGATACGGCATCAACGCAGCCACGTCGGGCACCTCGCAGTGCACGTCTGAGTCGATGACAGCGCCGGGCACACTCACCCGGATCTCACCCCGCCTGGTGCATCCGGGAGCCGGAAGAGCGCGCGTGCGTTTCCGTTGAAGATCTTGTGCCTCGCCTCCTCCGCGAGCCCGCGCGGCAGCGCCTGGTCGGGTGCGTCGAAGTCCCAATGCGGGTAGTCGGTGGCAAACAGCAGCCGGTCGTCGAGATCAAGCGCGTCGACCATCGCCGTGAACTGTTCGGGCCGGTTGGGCTCCTCGATCGGCTGCGTCGTAAACCAGAAATGGCGCAGGTACTCAGAAGCCGGGTGGCGCAGTTCGGGGATCTCCTCCCCGAGCACGCGCTGCAGCCGGTCGAGCCGCCATGCGAGTGGCACCGACCACGAGAAGCCGCCCTCGACAAACACGATCTTGAGGTCGGGGATTTCGTCGAACACGCCGCTCAGGACAAGGCTCGCGGCGTGCGCCTGGAAGGCTTGGATGTGACCGGCGTGCATCTCGAAGTAGTACGAGAACCACCCGGCGCCCGACGGCGGATGGCCGGCGATTCCGCCCACGTGCACGGCGACGGGCAAGCCCGCCTCGGCGGCGGCGCGGTAGATCGGCCAGTAGCGGCGGTTGCCCATTGGAGCCTCGTTGCGCAGCGTCATCAGCACCTGCACGAAGCGCGGGTCTGGACTCAGCCGCTCGATCTCGGCCACGGCCGCCTCGTGGTTGTCGGCGGTGACAGCGACCGCCGCCCTCAGTCGAGGCTCAGGCTCGAGCCACTCGGTGCGAGTGAAATCATTGATCGCTCGCGTCAGCGCAGCACCGTACTCGCCGCGCTGGGCGCTGAAGATGAACACCTCGGTGACGTTCAGGATCCCGTAGCTGATGCCCCAGTGGTCCAGCAGCTGGAAACGCAGGAAGTCGAGGTCCGATCCCGGCGGCAGGCCCGAGGGCGGGAAAGCATCGACGCGGGCCGCCTGAACGTGGGTCGTAGTCACCCAGTACTGGGTCTCCAACACCTGCCGCAGCCCGAAGCGCTCGTGATAGCGCCGCCACCGCTCCGAGAGGTAGGGCGCCAGCGCCGCCTGTGACGGCAGCATGTGGTGGATGTCGCAGTCGATCAGCTCGACTTTGGCCCGGGCGCTATCGCCGGGCGCTGCCGGCGTTGAGGTGATGGGTGCGAACGAGGCCACGGTCGTCTCTTTCAGCGCCCGAGATCGACGATGATGCACTCGTCCTGTACGTCGACGGGAAATGACTCTGCCGTGTAGGGCCCCGGTAGCCGTTCGCCGGGGTGTAGGCCGGCGATCGCCTGCGGCCGTTCCAATACGACCGGATAGCGCCGCACTCGCGTGTGCGCCGGATCGAACCACGACTGTCCGGTCTCGAGATCGAACTCCCAACCGTGCCAGGGGCATTCGAGCAGGTACCTATCGTCGTCGTAGCGATACTCGCCGGGCTGGTCGGATTCCAGGCGCCCGAACACCCTGCCTCTGCAGAGAGGGCCGCCTTGGTGTGGACAGCGATTACGGAGGGCGAAGAACCTCCCGCCCACGTTGAAGACTCCTATCTCACGTCCACCGAGCTCGACCACTCGGCGCTCACCGTCGAGCAGCTCGGACGCCCGACCGACGTTGTACCTGGTGGTCGACGACGACAGCCGTGTGGCTGCCTGATCGGGCCGCGCGCGCCGGCTCATGGGCTCGCGACCACCCCCGACGGCTGCGCGTCGGCGACCGGGTCCTCAGCGGCCTGCTCACCGAGGATCCGGCCGAAGCCGTGCACCTTGTCGGGCTGCGTCTGGCGCATCCAGATCAGGATCACGACGCCCACCACCAACCAGCCGAGCGCCAGCCACGGAGCCTCGTTGAGTGGATGCGGCGGCACCGGCACGATCGACCAATAGATGGTCAGGCCGCAGATCACGATCGCGATCACAGGTGCCGCGAAGTCGAGGAATATGTTGTAACGCACTCCTTGCGCTCGCGTGTCGCGCCAGAAGTAGCGCAGCCCGGCACCGGCGACCAGCATGTACGTGCCGAGAAGCAGGAACGTGGCGGCGGTCGCCATGAACGCGAAATACGTGAGCGGGTCGTATGTGAAATACGCCAGCCAGGTGACCAGCACTAGCGTCAGCACGATCGACGCGATCACTCCGACCCACGGGGTCTGGTATCGAGGGTGCGTCCAGGCGAACGCTCGCGGCAGGCCGCCCTCGCGCCCCATCGCAAACAGAGTTCTGGAGACGAGCACCGTCGCCGCCAGCGACGCGACGAACGCATCGAGTGAGACCGCCAGATCGACGATGACCGCCAGCCCCTTGCCCGCATAGTGGGTGACGATCGTGTCGTACGCGGTCGGGTCGGCGGCCCATTTGCCGGCGCCCGCGCTGCCGAACCCGATCGACAGGCAGAAGGTGACGAACACGTAGAACACCGTGCCGACCAGGACGGCACCCAGCACTGCGCGCGGGATGTACTCGAGTGGACGCTTGGCTTCCTCCCCCAGTGCCGCCGCGGCCTCGAAGCCGATATAGGCACCGAACGCGAACACAAGTCCATGGAAGAGGTTGCCGACTGAGGAGACGTGCTTGGGATTGAACGGAGCTGCGCTCACTCCATCGGCGCCGCCCTTGGCGAGCACGATGATCATCCCGATCAGGATCGCGGTCGCGCCGAGCGCGGCGGCGATCAACTGTGTCTTGGTCGAGAGGCGGATGTCCACGAGCGCGAGGGCGGTCATCAGCGCCATCTCGACGAAGAACAACGGAAACCAGCCGATGTGGATGTGCGCGTGCAACTCGAACACGTCCGACAGGTAGATGGACGAGATCACCATCACAAACGAGATACCGGCCGCGAACCCCATGCTGTACAGCCAGCCGCTGATGAAGCCCGCCTCGGGGTTCAAACCCCGCGCGGTGAACGTGTACAAGCCGCCGGCGCTGGCCATGCGTTGGGTGAAACGGATGATGACCGACGCGAGGCACAGGCTGACCACCCCGCCGAGGACATACACCAACGGCACTGACGGCCCCGCGAATGCCGCCACGACGCTGGTCCCGGTGGCGCTGCCCAGCGCCAGCGCAAGCAGCGCGAACGACTGCGCGAATGTCTGGGGCAGGCCGACCGCCCCGTGCCGCAGCTTGCCGATCGTGCCGAGGCTTCCACCTGAGCTTGTCTCTGCCATCACCCCTCCGCGGGTCGTCTTGGACGACGGGTAGTCGTGCGCGTACGCTAGGTTCGCCGTGGCCCGGGGTCAAGGCCGGCGGGGGCGGCGATTAGCTCGTTAATCGCCGCCATTAGCAGGCGCGGCGCCCGCGCTGACCACCCCGAGGCAACTCTCGCGAACGATCTCGGCGAATGCCTTGAGTTCGGGGCCGAAATGGCGGTCGCGGTGCCAGGCGAGCGCGAGGATCCGCGGCGGGAGCTGCAGATCGAGCGGTACGGCCACGACCGCGTCATCGTGCGGCTCGAACGCGAGCGCCGGGATCAACGCCGCACCAGTGCCGGCGGCGACGAGCGCCTGAATGGTGCGGTTGTCGTTGGAGCGGAAGATGATCCGTGGGACCACGCCGTGCGCGAGCAGTTGCTCCTCGGCGGCGTGGACGCTCCGACACTCGCGAAAGCCGATCAGCTGCAAGGCGCTCAGCTCGGCGAGCGTCGGTGGCGCCGATCGGCCGGCGAGGGGCGAATCGGCGGGCACGATCAGGATGTACGGATCCCGGAGCAGCTGGACCCACTCGAACGGTCCGTCGCCGAGCGGGAGTACAGCAAACGAGACGTCCAGCTGTCCGCGCTTGAGCATTGTCAGCAACTCCTCGTCGGTGTTGCTCTCGATCAGCTGGATCTTCGTGTGTGGGTAGGCCGTGGAGAAGCGCTGGAGGGCGGCGGGAATCACTCTGCGCCCCCACGCTCTGGTAGACGCCCACCTCGAGCGTCGTCAGGCCATCGTTGGGCAGCGTCTCGAGGTCCGCCCGCGCCGCGGCGAGGCGGGTGAGGATCTTGCTCGCATGCTCCTCGAGCAGAGTAGCCAGCCGGCGTGAGCTTCACCGGACGCGTCCCACGCGGTCGTTCCACCAGCAACTGGCCGACGGCGCGCTCGAGCGCGGCGATTTGCTGGCTGATCGCCGACTGGGTATAGCCGAGGCGATCGGCGGCGCGACCGAACGAGCCCTCCTGCGCGAGCGCCGTCAGCGCCGCCAGATGGCGGATCTGGAGACCGGGCCACAGATTCGCGGCGCCGAATGCCGAATCGGCCGACGGCCTGTGATCCTCTGAGGCGCTCACTTCACGGCGGCCGCGTGGGCTAGCCCTGGCGGAGCGCCCGTGAATGCGGGCTGCACACGGAAGCCGCCGGCGCCGCGGGGGGCCCTTTCGACCGCCTTCATCGCGCGATCATATCCCAGCGGTCGCGGCCCGGTTGAGGGCGTCCCGCCACCTATCGTGCCGCGTGTGTCAGTGTGCGATGCGATGCCGTTGACGATCCTTGAGGCTGCGCGCGGACTGCGAGATCGCACATTTTCGGCGGTCGAGTTGCTGACCGAGGTGACCCGGCGCGCCGATCGCGTCGACGGGACACTCAACGTCTACGCGACCCGGTTCGACGAGGCCGCCCAGCGCGCGGCGGCCGAGGCCGACCGGGATCTCGCCGCGGGCGTCGATCGCGGGCTCCTGCACGGCATCCCGGTCGGCGTCAAGGACATCATCTTCACGCGCGAGGGGCCCACGCTGGCTGGCACCGACGTCACGGATCCCACCTGGCGCTTGCCGGTGGACGCGACCGCCGTCTCGCGTCTGCGCGATGCGGGTGCGGTGATCACTGGCAAGACGACGACTGCCGAGCTCGCCGTCGGCACGCCAGAGGCTGGGCGCCTCGATCGCGAGGCTCGCAACCCGTGGTGCGCGGACCGCTGGGCGGGCGGCTCGAGCGCGGGGAGCGGCGCGGGCGTGGCGGCGGGAACGTTCCTGGCCGGGATCGGCACCGACACCGGCGGCAGCATCCGCCTGCCCGCGGCCTACTGCGGCATCGTCGGATTGCGTTCGACGCTCGGGCTCGTCGCTCGTTCGGGCACGATCGCGCTGAGTCCGAGCTTGGACGTCGTCGGCCCGCTCACTCGCACGGCGGCCGACGCCGCGGCCGTACTGCAGGCGCTCGCGGCCCCCAATCGTGCGGCGGACTTCTCGTCTGAACTCGGTCGGTCGCTGCGAGGGCTGCGGGTCGGGGTCGAGCGCGACCTTCATTCCGGGCACAGCGACGCGATCCCGGAGCTGGCCGGCCACTTTGACGCGGCCGTCGATGTGCTCGACCGCGCGGGAGCTGTGGTGCGTGAGGTCGCGCTACCCCTCTACGAGCCCTGCGTCAGCGCGGTGCTCGTGACGATGTTCGCGGAGGGGTTCGCTGAGCACGCTCCACACTTGCGCGAGCAGTGGGACGCCTTCGGCGTCTCGACTCGCCGTACGCTGGCGCAGGGCGCGCTGCTGGCGGCGGGCGACCGTGAGATCGCGCAGAAGGTATGCCGCGCCGTTCGCCGGCGGGTACTGGATCTCTACCGTGACGTCGACGTGATCGTCTGTGCGACCGCGATCGCGGACGCCCCGCCGCTGGAAGCCCTGGATCTGGACGACTTGACTGCGGCGATCCGCACCGACTATTGGAGCGCGGTCGGCAACCCCGTGGTCTCGATTCCGATCGGCTTCAGCGACCGCGGCATGCCGCTTGGAATGCAGATGGCCGGGCGGCCCTCGGAGGACGCGACCGTCCTGGGCGTCGCCGACGCATATCAGCGGCTCACCGACTGGCATAAGCGTGTCCCCTCAATCGCCTGCGAGGAGCACGATCGTGTCTGAGCTCGCCCAGGAACTCGTTGCGGTGGCGCTACACGCGGCAGGGATCGAGCCGTCCCCCGACGACGTTGCTTCGCTCGCTGGCACCTATCTAGAGGTGCGAGCGATGGTCGAGTTGCTGTACGGCGTTGACGGGGCCGAGGACGAGTTGCCCCAGCCGATCGTCGAGCCCTAAGCAACGGTCCTCGCCGAGAGCAGGGCGCAGAGTGCCGCACTCAGATCGGGCGATTTGCATATGCAGAGCTCAGTCGTCGCGCTGCCGAGTTCCTCGGTGTTGAGAGCGGCTCCGCAGCGATCGGGTTGTCGCCGACGCGATCGTCCGCGTGAGACCGTCCAAGACGCGAAAGCGATCGCCGCGAGATCGTTATGAAGGAGGCGCAGCGACCGGCGGCCAGCACACACCTCACCCATGAGCGTCGGCAGGACGACTTCTTAGGCGGATGGCACGAGGTGCCGTTCGAACGCCCAGACGGTCGCGGCACTCCGGGTTCGCGCGCCCGTCTTATCGAAGATGTGCTGGACGTGGTGGCCCGCCGTTTTGGCGGAGATGCCGAGGCTCTCCGCGATTTCCTTGTTGGTCTTTCCGGCGGCGAGCGCGAGCAGAACCTCGTGCTCGCGGTCCGTGAGGCCTGCGGGTAGGTCGCGTGGCCGTCTCGCCACACGGTGACCGGCGGCGGCCAGCACGGCGTCGACCGCCTCCGGGCACAGACGGCCGGCGCGCGAGTCGCGCAGTAGCTCGGCCTCGGCGGCTACAGCGTCGAGCGCGGGCCGGTGCGGGCGCCGCTCTCGCATCGCCTGGTAGCAGTCGGCGGCGGCGAGGATGCGCGCCGCTCGGCTGAGCGCCGGGGCGAGGGTCTTACGGTGGTAGCCGGCGCCGTCGAGCCGCTCGTGATGGGCACCCGCCAGCTCGCCGATGGAGGCCAGTGCGGGCGCGTGGGCGAACGAGCGCTCGGTGAAGTATGGGTGCAGTTGCACGCGCTCCCAGTCGGTGAGACCGAAGGGTCCGGGCTTCTCCCAGATTGCGTTCGTGACCGCGACTCGGCCAAGGTCAAGCGCGAGCGCGGCGCGCCGCACCATTGTCACCTCGTCCTCCGGGAGACCAAGACGCCACGCGGCCGCCTCGGCGAGCTGGGACGTGCCATCGGCGTGTCCGCGCAGCCAGTAGGACTTGAGGTCGGTGAACGTCCCCACCACGCGGAAGGCGTCGTCGATCTCCTCGCCGGTCATCCAGCGCTGGGGCGGCGGCTCGGCGGCGATCGCCTGCTCCCAAATCAGCGCGTCGTCGAGTCCGTCGAGCAACTCGGTCGAGGTGATCGCATCGCGAGCTTTGCCAGGTGCGGGTCGTAGGCACCGCCGGCGCGCTGCTCGATCACGTCGCCCGCCCGATCGGGTCCCCCGGCCGACAGGAAGACCGAGATGTCACGGGCGACGTGGAGCACCCGCGCCGGTAGTCCTATCGTCTCCCCCGCGGCCGCACCCGGGAAGCCGTTCCCGTCCCAGCGCTCGAAGACGTACGCCAGGTTCGACACGACGCCGGGGCCGAAGCCGAGCCAACCGGCGAAGCGCTGCGCGACCTCGCAGTGCAGGGCGAACGTCGAGCGGGCGATCTCGAGCGCGTTCTCGAGCGCGTGGGCGACCATCGCCTCACGAACCTCAGGTGGTCGTCCCTGTCCCACAACATCCTTGAGGAACGCTCCGACCTCTTCGGGGTTGCCCCCGTCGACGAGTGCGAACTTTGCGCGCGGCTGGATGTCATCCCCGAAGAGCTCCGTCTGCTCGGTCGCGTCAGACGTGCAGCCGAACGAGTGCAGCAGCGAGATGTAGTACGCGTCCACGAGGTCCGACGGCGAGAGCCCGGCGAGGTCTCCGAGGCGGACGGCCAGGATCGCCGTCCTGAGCGCGTGTTCGAGGGGCTGACCGGTCCCAAGATCGGTCGCCATCGACATCGCCCCGATCACCTCCGCAGCGCGGACCGGCGTTTCGCCCCCGGAGGATCGTGCTGCCGACGGACCGTGGCCGTCGTGCGCCATGCGTCGATCTTATGCCCGCGCCGGGCGCCGGCGCAAGTCTGGTGTCGCCCGGAAAGGGAAGCCGCCATGGCAGGCGGCTCCCCTTCCATCGGTTGGCGCCCGTGTCTACGCCACTGCTCGCACGTGCTCGTTGGGGTCGATCGCTCCCAGGCTCTCGACCACCTCGAGCCTGCTGTTGTGCACCTGAGCGATGTACACGTTCAGTCGCACGTGGTGCTGGCCGGGCACCATCTCGGCCGGCCCTCCGGGACCCGCGTCGATCTTCGCGTGGTCGAGCGCCGCGACGACTGCAGCCTGGTCGAGCGAGCCGGCTTCCGTGACGGCGGCCTCCCAGAGCTTCAGCCCGCGGTACATGCCCGTGCACCCGCTCCCGGCGCTGAACTGCGGGCCGTGCGGAAAACGCCGGTTGTACCGGCCGAGCAACTCCTTGCTGAACGGGTCGCTCACCGACTGGTAGTAGTCGATGCACCCGTACAGCCCCTCGACGTGCTCGGACGGCAGCGCCGCGACGAGGTTCTCCTCGATGTAGGTCGTGATGACACGTCCGCCACGCTTGGTGAAGCCGGACTCGCACAGCGCCTCGAGGAACGGGACGCAACCGGGGGGGACGGTCGTGTTGAACACGACGTCCGCGGCGCTCTCGTTGATTCTGTCGACCGTCGGGCCCCAGTCGGCGTGATCGACGGGGAAGTACTCCTCTCCGACGATCTTGCCGCCGTTGGCCGACGCGACTTCGTGAACCTTGCGGTTCATCACGCGCGGCCAGATGTAGTCCGCCGAGGGCAGGTAGAACGTCCGAGCCCCGGTGTGCTGCATGACCCACGGGATGAGCGGCTCGACCTGCTGCGCGGGAACGGCGCCGGTGCAAAACAGGAGCGGGTGATACTCCTGCCCCTCGTATTGCTCGGGGTAGATGTAGAGCGTCTCGCCCTCCACCACCGCCGGCTCCTTGATGGCCTCCCGAGTCGAGCTGAAGATGCCGCCCAGGAGCACGGCGACGTGATCATCCTGGACCAGCTTCGCCGCGGCCGCGGCCGCCTGCGCATCGTCGGTGGCGCTGTCCTCGACGAGCAGTTGGACCGGACGGCCCAAGAGGCCGCCGGACGCATTGAGCTCGTCCACCACGAGCATCGCGGTGTTCGCCTGAGGGACGCCCAGGATCGAGAGGGCACCCGTCTGGTCGGCGATGACGCCGACCTTGATTGCTTCTCGCATGACGTCGCTCCTACGCCTCGTAGTGGCCGCTGAGCTCCGGCACCTGCGGCCGGGTCTTGTGCCCGGCCTCCTGCAAGATCGCCGGGACATCAGGATCTGAAGCGAAGCTCTGCCATCCGTCGAGGTCCCAGTCGAAGATCACCCACACCCGGTCTGACTCGTTGGGGTCGCGGAACACGAGCGCGCCCTTTGAGCCATGCTGCTTGCGCTTGTCAGCGCCCGCGGTGGAAAAGACACGCGTGAAACGGTCGAAGTCCTCGACCGTGGTCGTTGCCAGGAGCATCCCGGTCCTCCTTTACGTTTCCGGCGTCTCCGAACGACGCCGAGGCTAGGCGCGAGTATGTGCTCGAGCAGGCTCGAGGGCCATAGGGCAATTGCCCTATGGATAGATCGGTCGCCCGAATGCTGCTTGGCCCCGGCGGCACGGCCCTATCGAATCCCACAGAGATGATCCCGCCGCGGGATCCCGGAAGCGCTACGAGACAGTGTGTCGACCGCCGGCAACTGCTGTCGTGCATGGGCGCCGACCAGCATGTCGGCGATCGCATTCGCGTCTTGGGCCATCTCAAGCGGACGATCGCGTCGGCGACGATGCACCCGCGCGGAGGAGGGTGCCATGCGTCGCTCGGGATGACCTGACGTCGCTTCCTGCTGACCTCCGGCGGACTACACGCGGCTGATCAGTCGAGGCTGACCTTTCCCAAGCCGGAGCGTGTGGCGCGCCAAATGAACGGACGGGCGTTCGAGGTGAGATCCTCGAACCTGCGCCAGTTCGCCATCACGACTTCCAGCTGGTTCCAGACGCTGCCGGCATCAGGGGCGCTGAGCGCGACCATTTTGGCGCCGTGCTCACGGACCGCAGCAATCTCTGCCGGGTGGTCCTGGATATGGCGGTCCCGCGTGATGATCAGCCATCCGCGTCGGGCGACCTCAGGAATCCAGATCTCGTCCTTCACGGCGGGCGTCGTGATCGGACAAGCCAGCCGGATCCGCCTGTGGATCGTGGCTCCCGGGTCGCCGGGATAGGTCACGTCGTGGCGAAGCGCGGCGACCACCTTGGCAACGCCAAGCACGTCAGCGTCAACGTAGAAGCGAACGGTCGCGGGCCGAGGTTCTGATCGCCGCCGTCGCGCCGACATCCCCGCACACTTGATCTCACTGCCCGTCTCCGCGAAGAGCGGTACCGACGCCGGCGGGGCCGCTTCACGCGAGATCCGGCGGCACAGGCCCGATCGTCGGACACCTGCTTCGCCTTCGGCAGGAGTGTCCCGGTCGCGACGCCGACTTCCCTGCTGCGCGCGGCATGCGCGAGCCCGGATGGTCCTTGCTGGAGGCGCTCGTTAGTAGTTCAGCTGCTCGTACCAGTCGCGCGGGCGTCCTTCGGGGGTGAGGTCGAAGAGATTCCAGAGCGGCTCGAGGGTGCCGACGTGACGCGGGTCCTCGTCGTCGTCGGTCGGGGCGTAGAGGAGCTCTGACCCCCAGAAGTGGCGGATAGCGTCCGGGTCACGGTGGAACACATTAAGCATCGGCCGCTGGAGTCCCTCGGCAGTTTCTCCGTGGTAGTCGCGGTTGTACGTGTTGGCGGCCGAGGACAGGAGACGGAGGCGACGCCACCCGAGCTCCTCAGCGAACGTCAGCAGACGAGGAAGCGACGTCTTCGCGACGACGGCGAAGTTGATGTGCTGCGCGGCGTGCTCGGCGGCGCCGTCGAGCTGGTCAAGCAGCGCCGTGCACGAGGGGCACGGGCCTTCCTCCACGGGCAGCAGTGCCGTCTCGCCGTTCGCCGGCCCAGCGGAGGCGTCGCCGTGATCGCGCGGGAACATGAAGTTGTAGATCACGAGGCTGTGCTTTCCCGGCTCGAACAACTCGGACAGCTTCACCTCTGTCAGGGCGCCGTCCGCGTCGGCGCCATGGAACGCATAGTCCTCCGGAACCGATGCCGCCCGGCGCCAGCGCCCGCCCCGAGACCGCTACCGCCTCGGTCGCCCGGCGCAGCTCGATCTCTTGCTCAAGCAGCCGGTCGCGCGCCGCTCGATAGTCCGGCTGATTCGCCTGGGAAAGCGATAGTCACGATTCTCCTTCGTCTGTTGAGGACCCCGACCATTAGACCAACGCGGGCAGCCGAACTCATCGGCCGCCCACCGGCATCCGCTAGCCCTGCATTTCTCTCTGGACGCGCACCCCGTCGACGATTCCGCCCAAACCTGCCTTGGCGCAAAGCAGAACCTGGTCGCAGAAGCGGATCGGCTACCGGGATGCCTCTGGAGCGATCGCGCGTGATGGTCGTCGCCGATTGGGGCCGGGGCGGTGAACGCCGCGATCGCGGCGTTCGACGACGTGCTCGTCACAACCGATCCGGCGACTGCGCCGCTCGCGGTGCGCTCGTCGCGCCCGGTGCTGGCCGCGACGCCGGGCACCGTCACGCGCGCGAGCTGGCGACCCGGCGCGTCAGTCGATCAGCGTCCCGCAGGAGATGTTGACCGTGGCCGCCGTCATGGTGCGCGCGCGATCGGAGGCCACGAAGGCCGCGACGTCGCCCACGTCGCGCAGCGTCGCCGCGCGGCCGAGCAGCGTCTGACCGGCGATCGCCGCCTCGATCTGCTCGCGGTGGGCGAAGTCCGCCGGGACGGCCTCGGGGATCCCGCCGGTGCGTAGCGTGACCACGCGGACGCCGTGCTCGCCGAGTTCGGTCGCGAGTTGCCGGCGCATCGACTCGACCGCGGCCAGGCCCGCTTGGAGTCCGCCTACCGGATGCGTGCGTACCGGTGGGCCGTCCCCGCCGAAGTTGAGCAGCACCCCGCCGCCATTGCGGACCATGTGGCGACCGAGCGCCTGCCAGGCCACCAGCGACGCCCGCACGCCCGTGAGCACCGGAGCGAGGTAGTCCTCGATCGCCATCTCGAGCATCGGCGTGCCCTGCACGTCGTTGTGGTTGATCGCGGTCATCCCGATGTCGATCGAGCCAGCCTCGGCGGCGACCGAGTCCGCGTGAGCGGCGGTCGCCGCGATGTCGAGCGCGTCAACGATCGCCGTGTCGCAACGGCCGCCGTCGGCCCGGATGTCGGCGGCTACCCCCTCCAGCGGCTCCGGCGTGCGGCCCGCGAGGAACACACGCGCGCCCTCGCGCGCAAGGCCGCGAGCCACGGCGCCGCCGATCGCACCGCCACCGCCGTAGATCAACGCGTTCTTTTTGTCCAGCAACATGCAAGCTCCTTTCTGGCGTATGCGAGCTTAGACCGACGGCGGCTCCGGAACTCATCGCCCCGCCATCCCCACGCACCGGACCGCCAAGCTTGAGACCGCACGACACTCACTCGCAGCGCGCTGGCCTTCGCGCCCCGCCCCGGGCGCCCTGAGCCACGGACCGAGCGCCGCCCGACTACAGCCCGCATGACCATGGTCTATCGGACGCGCAACAGCGTCGTCCGGAGGCGGATGGTCGTGTCTCGCCCACGTCTCGAGCGGCCCACGTTGGGAACGAGCGCTAGCTGTGAATGACCCGTTCATGTACTCGCCCGGGGGGGACCGCACGCCGGCGTAGGCTCCTCAAGGTGATGCGACGTTCGACCATCGCCGTGATCGCGGCTACGTTGGTTCTGAGCGGTTGTGGAGGCGGCAGCGGATCGTCGAACACCGGAAGCGGGACGACGACGTCCTCGACGGCCGCCGCAGCTGTGGAGTCGAAGGCGGTCGGACCGGGCGCGACCCAGCGCCTGCGCTGCGGAGACTTCATCGACACCAGCGTGCCGCCGCGTGACTACAGCGTCGTGCTGAACGTGGTGGGCCTGCCCACAAGTCCGCACTCGCGAGCGCTCCAAACCGCGCGTACGCACGATGTCCCTCCGGAGCCCCGTCTGTTCGCGAAAACCGGGCTGCTGATCAGAGCCGACTCCAGGTTCTCGCTGTTGGTCCCCCACAGGGAGCGACTTTGGATCGGCTGGGCGAACGGACCGGCCCAGCCACACAAGGCGGTGGTTGTCCGCGGATGCGCGAGGCCGTCGCAGGCCCGCTCTGGCTGGCTCGCCTACCCTGGCGGGTTTTGGGTTCAGGCGGCGGGTTGCTACTCGCTAATCGTCCAGTCGAGCGGTCGCGAACAGCGCATGCGGCTCGGGCTGGGCGCTCCATGCTCGGGGCAGAAGCCACCCGAAGGCCCGACCGAGCGCTGAGCCCCAACGGCACGCCCGGAAGCGCCCGCGCCGCCGGCCATGGCCATGAATCAACCCCCGCCAATCGGTCTCGCAGACATCCGCTTCGCTCGCGACGCAGACATCTCGGCCGCTTCGCTGTCAATGCCGGTTGAAAACTAGGCCAGTGAGGCCGGTTGAAAACTAGGCCACTTGAGGGTTGGGGTCGCGGTCGCCTCGCCCCCTTCGTGGTTGGTGTAGCCGGGTAGACGCAGGCCCCGCAGGGGCCGAGCACACCCGGCGTCCGGGTTGGGGAGCGGTTAGGGGTTGGCGCGGGTGGGGCGGGCGTCGAGGTCTTTGCCGCGCAGGCGGTAAGAGTCGGTACTCTGACGGCCCGCGCGAGCGGTGGCCGTCTCGCGTTCTGGCGCGCTTCGGTGGCCGTTGCGCTCCTACTGTGATCGCGACTGCCGGGTGCGATGATCAGCCGATGCGGACCGAACGATTGATCGAGGCGATCCGTCCGTTTGTGGAGGCCGGCGTCGTGCCAGGGGCTGTCGTTGGCCTGCGACAACGCGGCGAGGCGACCGTCGACGCGCTGGGAACGACCGCGCCTGCCGGCGACGATCCGTTGCTCGTCGATGCCCAGGTACGGATCAGCTCGAACACGAAGCCGATGATCGCGGCGCTGACCCTGCTGCTGGCCCAGGACGGTGTGCTGGGCCTCGATGACCCCGTCGAACGGTTCCTGCCCGAGCTCGTCGATCGCCGCGTCTTGAGGCGCCTCGACGGCCCGCTCGACGAGACCGAGCCGGCACGACGGCCGGTGACGATCGAGGACTTGCTCACCATGCGGTTGGGTTTCGGCTGGGTGTTCGAGATTGAGTGCCCCGCTGTCGACAGAGCGACCGAGCTCGAACTCGGGTTCGGCCCGCCGGACCCGCCGGCCCTCCCGCCACCCGATGAGTGGATCGCACGGTTCGCGAAGCTGCCGCTTCTCGAGCAGCCGGGAAGCGTGTGGCGGTACGAGCTGGCGTTCGCGGTCCTGGGCGTCCTGATCGCCCGGGCGGCTGGCCGCCCGCTCGACGTGACGCTCACAGATCGCCTCCTCACACCGCTCGGGATGAGCGACACCGCCTTCGTGGGCGATCCAGAACGCCTCGTCCCGGCTTACGTGCAAGGCCAGAACGGGCTCGCACCCTTCGATGGCGTCGCCACCAGTCGGTGGGTGTCCCCGCCCCCGTTTGCCGACGGGCGCGGCGGTCTGGTGTCGACCGCCGGCGACCTTCTGCGCTTCGCGGGAATGCTGCTCGACGGAGGCGGCGGGCTTCTGACCCCCGCCTCAGTGATCGCCATGACCAACGACCGGCTCACGTCCGAACAGCGGGCCGGCCCGTCGGCGGCGACGTTCCTCGATTCCGGCGGGTGGGGTTACGGGGTCGGCGTGGTCGAGAGTTCCGCAGGTCACCGTTACGGCTGGGCCGGTGGACTCGGGACTCTGTGGTACTCCTGGCCGGATCATGATCTCGCGGCAGTCCTGATCACCCAGGTCCTGCCACCCTCTGCCGAGGTCTTCGACGCCTTCACCACCACCGTGGAAAGCAGTCTGATCCACTAGCGCGGCGCGAGTCGAAGTCGGACGGAGAACGACTCGCCTGGGGGCTCGGACCGACACGCTCCGCACGCTGCCCACCGTTCCCGGACCCGCCTTCACGCTCCCACGGGTCTCTCTGCCGGAACCGAGGCGCACCCGCTAAGCGCGGCAGGCGCGTCTCTGAGGTCGCGCCGGCGCAACTCGGCGGCCACGACGCCCGGATCGTGCGCGAGTTCCGCGCGAAGGAAGGCCGCGGAGATCCAGAGGGAGATGCTCGTCGGTGAGCAGAAGCAGGACGGCGTCGCGCCGCCGCTGGGAGGAGGGGCTTAATCAGCCCGTTTCGGAGCAGCCGAAGCGCCGGATGTGCGTGAGACCAGCACTGATGTCGTCGGCTCGAGCGTGGCTGGAACTGCTCAGGAGCGGAAGCGTTGGGTCCGCTGCTGGTTAATCGATTCAGACGACAGTGTTGCGATCGACCGGCGAGGCGCGGGAGCCAACCTCCGACTACGCCGGAGGCGTGCCCCAGGTGGGCTCGAGATCAACCAGATTCCCGTGAGTCTCTTGGCGCAGCTCCGTGCCGTCGGCCGCGATCGACCAGATATGGGGCGGCGTCGTCCTCGAGGTGTGGACAAATGCGATCCGCCCACCGTCGGGCGACCAGACCGGATCGAAGGCGTAATTGTTCTTCTTCTCTTTGCGGATCCGGTGCATCCCCGTGCCGTCGGGCCGGATCGTGTAGAGCTCCGACTCCGACTGTCCTTCGTAGAAGGAGTTGAACACGATGCGTTTGCCGTTCGGCGCCCAGTCGGGGTTGCCGGCATCGAGGTTACGCGGCGTGAGCCGGCGGATGGTCTTGCCGTTTGCGCTGACCAAGTAGATCGCACTGGCGTTGACGGGTTTCTTCGTGGTGTTCAGGACGGTGACGGCGAGCATCCGCCCATTCGGCGCCCACACCGCGTTGTGGGGCTCGGTCCCCGTTGCCGTCGGCCCGAACGTCCGAATCACTCGGTCGCCCGCTCCAGATAGCCCGGCAGTTGCAAGCTCGAGCGTCGAGGCATTGTTCTTGACGATCGGGCCAAACGCGCGCCCGAAGGCGATGTCGTCACCACTCCGGGTCCAGTTGGGTTCGTCGATGCCGAGGCACTGGCCGGAACAGGCAATTGGAAGCCGCATCGGGTTGGAGCCGTCGAAGCGGATTGTGTAGGCCGCGTCCGGGCCGTTCGGGAACCGACGGTCGAGCGCGATCTGCCTGCCGTTTGGCGAATAGGCGGGATCGAACGCGCCGCCATGGAAGTGGGTGAGCTGTCGAACCCGTCCGGTAGTAGGCGAGACCGCGAAGAGCTGAGTCGAGCTGTCGTCCTTGGGATTCAGCGACCGCTGAAAGACGATCGGCCCGCGCTTCCCCGCGTAGGTGGCGCGTGCGGCTGGCACGGAGGTTGCCAGCGCAGCGGAGACTGCCACGGCGATTGCGACAGCGGTTCCCCGATTCATGGCTCCTCCTCCTGACAGAACGTTCGACGGGGGCCAACTGCGTCACGAGAGGCCCCTCTCGACGGGCAGTGTCGCGGCGCTTCGTCTCACGGCTGTCTCAGTCTTGTCTCAGCCGCTGCCATATAAGACAATCCTCAGTGTGATGGGGGCTAACAGGGCGGTCGCGTTTCGCGTGCTCGGCCCGCTCGAGCTCTGGTTCGACGGCGCGCCGGTCAAGATCGGTGGAGCACGTCAGCGCGCCCTGCTGGCGATGCTGTTGCTCAACGCCAACCGCGTCGTCTCCCGTGAACAGCTGATCGATGAGCTGCTGGGCGACGCGCGGCCCGAGACGGCGGACCACACCCTGCGGGTGCAGGTCTCGCGCCTGCGCACGGTGATCGACCTGCCGGGGGCGCCGGAGCCTCGGTTGGTCCGGCAGGCTCCCGGCTATCGCCTGCGGGTCGATTCCGGCGAGTTGGACCTTGACGTGTTCGAGGAGCTGCTGGCGCAGGCCCACCGGGCCACGCAGATTGGGGACCACGAACTCGCGTCGTGCACACTGCGCGAAGCGGAGGCGTTATGGCGCGGACGGCCGCTGGCCGATCTCGACTCCAAGCCGTTCGCCCAGATCGAGATCCAACGGCTCGCCGAGATGCGGCTCGTCGCGACTGAGGACCGGGTCGACGCCGACCTGGCGTTGGGCCGCCACCGCCGGCTCGTTCCCGAGCTGGAGCGGATGGTCGCCGAGCACCCGCTGCGAGAGCGCGTGCGAGGTCAGGCGATGCTGGCGCTGTATCGCTCGGGCAGGCAAGCCGACGCGCTCGCCGCCTACCGGACCGGACGAGCGCGTCTGGTCGACCAGCTCGCCGTCGAGCCCGGACCCGCGCTGAGAGGACTCGAACGGGCGATCCTCCGACAGGACGCCGCGCTCGACCCACCTGAGAGCGAGTCGCCCCGACCATCCGGCGTGCCGGCCGCCAACGATGAACCAAAGCTCGTGGCCCCATCGCCCCACCCGCCGGCGTCCGACGGGCGAGGTCGCTTCCGCGTCCGGGTCACAGTCGCGGTCGCCGTCGCGGCCGCGGCCCTGGTCGCGTTTCTTGCTGTCGCCACGGTGGCGCCCAAGGGCGAGCGCACACACCGGCCGGAGCGATCGCTCGCTGGTGACGGCGTCGCCCTGGTCTCTCCGGCCGACGGCGCGATCAGGGCGACGGTTGCCCTGCGGGCCGCACCAACCGACATGGTGGCCGGGTTCGGATCGTTGTGGGTGACCGAGGCGCCGGCCGGCGACGTCGTCCGAATCGACCCGAGCGCCCACCGGATTCTGGCCACGATCCCCCTGGGCGCCGGGCCGAGCCGGATAGCTGTCGGCGGCAGGGCGGTATGGGTGCTCGATCCAGCCAATCGCACCGTGTCCGCGATTGACCCGGCAACGGATACGGTTGCCCAGACGATTACGGTGGCGGGCGGCGCCAGCGACGTCGCCTTCGACGCGGGAAGCCTGTGGGTCCTCGACCGTCGCGATGGAACGGTCAGCCGGCTCGATCCTGGCACCGGTTTGCGGCGAGCGACCGTCAGCATCGGCGGCGATCCAAGCAGCCTGACAGCGATCGGCGAGGGCATCTGGGTGACCGACATCGAGCTGGGATGGGTGCAACGGATCGATCCCCGAGGGGACACTGTCGCCCAGACCGTCCGGACAGGTGGCGCACCCTCCGCGATCGCCGCCACGAACGCGGGGATCTGGGTGGTTGATCGGCTTGCCGCCACGGTGTCGCGCCTGAGCCTCCACGGCGGAACAGCGGCGTCGCCGGTCGGCCTCGGCGGCGCGCCGAGCACGCTGGCGACCGCGGGTGGCCATCTCTGGGTAGGGGACGAGCGCCACGGCATCGTGCTCGGTCTCGACCCCCGAACCATGTCGGTCGTGACCAGAGTCCACGTCGGCGGCGGCATCTCGTCGCTCGCCACAGACCACGGGCTGTGGGTCGCCGTCCACGCCCTCGCCGCCCGGCCCGGGGGCAATCTCACCGCCGTCGGCTCATACGCGGTGATCGACACGGTTGACCCCGCAGCCAGCACGTCGTGGAACGTCCCGCCTCCGCAGGGCTTGGGATTGAGCAACGACGGGCTCGTGACGCTCGATCACGTCGCCGGCCCCGACGGCGGTCGCCTCGTGCCTGACCTCGCACTGGCACTCCCAAGGCCCGACGACGGCGGACGGACCTACAGGTTCACCCTCAGACCGGGAATCCGCTACTCGGACGGCGCGCCGCTGCGACCCGGCGACGTAACCCACTCGTTCGAGCGGCTGTTCGCGATCGGCTCCGCAGGCGCACCACTGTACGCAGCGATCGATGGAGCGGCCCGCTGCATCCGGACACCCAGCCGCTGTGACCTATCTGAAGGGATCGTCGCCGACGATCCGAGCGGCGCCGTCACGTTTCACCTGACCCGGCCCGACCCCGACTTCCTCTACAAGCTAACCGTCAGCTACGCCTACGTCCTCCCCGCATCGACGCCGGAACGGCAGGCTCGCACGCCCCTTCCAGCCACCGGCCCGTACAGGATCACGCGCTATGTCGCGGGGCGCGAACTGCGATTGGTGCGCAACCCCTACTTCCACGAATGGTCGGCGGCCGCCCAGCCCTCCGGATACCCCGACCGCATAACGATCCCGCTGGGGCTGTCCTCCGCCCAGGCCGACACCGCGATCGCCGACGGTCACGTCGACTTCGATCCGAACCTTGGGCGGCTACCGGGCCGGAATGCGCGGGACCTGCTCGCCAACCCCCGCGTGCAGGTTCACGTCAATCCCGCGCTGGTGACGAGCTTTCTGTTCCTCAACACCAACGCCCCACCCTTCACCCAGGTCGGCGTTCGTCGCGCGCTCAACCTAGCCGTCGACCGCAGCGCTGCGGTCGACGGTTACGGGGGGACACTAGCCGCGAAGCCCACCTGCCAGCTGCTCCCGCCCGCGATCCCCGGATACCGCCGGCATTGCCCCTACACCAGCCATCCCAGCGACGACGGCCGCTGGAAGGGAGCCGATCTCGCCCGGGCGAAGCGCCTCGTCGCAGCTTCCGGTACCCGGGGTACGCGCGTCGTCGTCTGGAACGTCACCCCATCGCCCTCGGGTGCCATCGAGGACACCAGGCTTGCGGTGACGGCCCTTCGCAAGCTGGGCTACCGCGCGTCGCTGCGCCTGCTCCCCGACAGCACCTACTTCACCTACACCGGCGACTCGCGCAACCGCGCCCAAGTCATCGACGGTGGCTTTAGCGCCGACTACGCGTCCGCCAGTGACTTCATCGGCAAGCTCACGTGCGGGAAGTTCGTCGCGCGTCATGGTGTCGACACCACCGACGACAGCGAGTTCTGCAATGCGGGGTTCGATCGCCAGGTCGAGCGCGCCGCCTCGTTACAGGCCACGCAGCCCGCCGCCGCCAACCGGCTGTGGAGCCGTCTGGACAAGAAGCTGACCGACCTCGCGCTGCTCGTCCCAACCGTGACGCCCAACGCGATAGATGTTGTCTCCCGTCACATCCACGACTACCAGTACAACCCGGTCTGGGGAGCGCTACTCGACCAGCTCACTATTGCGTGAGCAGTGTTGTATTGGATGCACGTGCCGTTCGGAAAGGAGTGCTGAGCAACCAGAGCGGCGAGCGACCTGCTCGTCGCTACCTGCGGGGCTCGCTCCGTCATCCGCGCGGTCGTCGTCGTTGCCGCCGACCTGGAGTAGCGCGTTTTCGTGAATGCAGGGCTCGCGCTGCTAGACCCGCAAAATTCGAAAGCACGTCTCGGCTCGCCGAGCCCGCTCAGACCCGCCTTGCGCGGAAAGCGCGCATCCGCCTCGCCGAGAATTAGCAGGACCCGAGCAAACCGTCGCCCACAGGGCGGAGCGGGCACGAGCGAGATGGTCCCGGTCGACGAACCGCGCCGGCGGGCTCGCGGCGCGTGACCGCTTCATCGCCGGAGCGGCCACAGCGGACGGCGCAGAGTTAGCTGAGCCGAAAGTCGGCTAACGCCGGAGGGCCGCCCACGAGCACCACGTCCGGCCTTCTCATCGCTCCGAACGCGGTCATGGCCGGCGACCGCGCTGACGATCGCTTCGACTCTCCGGCCGCGCCGGGGCCTGCCACTACTATGGCGACGCTCCAATCGTCGAGTACACCGGGCCACGCGCGCGTGAGCCGGCAAGGGGTTGCTGATTATCTTCCCGGGGCTCATGGTCCGCCTCCAGACCCTCAGGCGGCCTGAGGCTGGTAGTTTCGCCGCAGCGATGGCCACGACCAGCGAACCGGCCTTGTTGCTGGAGCGTCACACTCCGGTGCTGCGCTACGACTCGCAGGAGCCGTATTTCGCCGATGCGGCGTCGGAGTGGACGGACAACCCTGGCAACCAGCTCAAGCGAGCCGACGCGACCGTCATCGCATCGGCCACTCCGACGGGTGGCGAGCCGTTGCTTTCGCTAGGGTTTCTCGGCCCTGCGCGTTACGCCAATGGCGACGCCGTGCTCGCCGGTGACCGGATCGGCGTCACGTCAAAGAACTACGTCGCCGAGGCGCAGGAAATGCACGCGCAGGCGAAATATGCCAATCGCGTCTACGGCCACTCGGCGACCGGAAGCGATGGTCGCGTGTGGCTCGCCTACTGGTTCTTTTACTTCTATAACGACTACAACCTGGGCTAATGCCAGGGGCAACGCGATTGGACGCGCGAACCTCGACGGAACAAACGTCAACGAGCACTTCATCGCGGGCGCGGACCAAACACAGGCGGTAGCCGTCGACAGCGATCACGTTTACTGGGCCGACAGCACGTGTTGTGGTCGCGCCACGTCGATTGGGCGCGGGAACCTCGACGGGACCGGCGTCAACGAGAGTCGTATCACCGACCCGAACCTCCCCTTTGGGATGGCGGTCGACAGCCAGCATGTCTACTGGACCGACTTCGCCAGCGGCACGATTGCGCGGGCGAATCTCATCGGCACACACGTGAGCCAGCGCTTCATCACAGGAGGGCGCGACCCCGGAGCGATCGCAGTCAAGTAGATAAGCCGCTCGCCGCAGAAGAAACGAGACGGCCTGCCCGCGTTCGGCACCCAGCGGCAGGCGACACACGCCCGGCTCGTCACGCTCGGGGAGGGAGCTGCCAGCAACTATGGACAGCCCCCGCGTCCTGCTGCAGTTGCCGTCCGGTCGGTGCGCCGCCACCAACGGTCGTTACTGCTTCGGCGTCCTGGCGAGCCAAGCGATAGGGGCGGCCTGTGCGTCTCGTCGCGTAAGCCCATTGCTTGCCGTGGACTGGTGTCGCGTAGGCGCGGATTGTGCCTCGTCGCCATGGGACTCGCCAGTTCGGTCGCGGGCTGACCGAGGATTGCGGTCGTGCACGCTGGGACACGGCGCACATTCAGATCGTGAGAGGGCGCATCGCGCCGTGGCCGGTCGGCGTCGAGATCGGCGCTGTGAGCTATCGAAGGGAGCGGTACGGCTGTTGGTGCTCAGACGCGACTACGCGCGCCGGCGTCAGGGGTTTTGCGGAGGCTGGCCCCAGGTGGGTATTGTGGGTTTCGTGGCGGTCGGTCAGCTCATCACATCGAGTTGCACGACGGGGTGGCTGGATTGGATCCACGGAGACCTGTGGCTGTTGCCTGATGGGCTGCTGCGGATCCCGACAGGCTTGGCTGCGACCGCTAGCCATGGGCTGTTGCAAACGGTCTCCGGCGATCCCGCAGAACGGGAGTTCACTGGTCCTGAGCTCGGGAAGATCGCCTCTCGCGGCGGGAAGCATCTGTGGCTTCAAGCCGATCACATCGAACGCGCTGACATCCACACTGGCGTCATGACAAGCCGCGTCAACCTGTGGATGGTGGACGGGCAAAGGGTCAAGCTGCTCTGGTTCCGTCGCGATCATGCAGAGCGCCCGCTGAGTACGGCGCTGAGTTCGTGGAACGCGAGCAGTAAACGCGTCCCCGGCTAAGCCGCTCGAGCACCGGCGAAGGGGATCGTGGTCGCTGGCCAACCCTCGCGGTTAGATCGGCGGCGGGGATGGGTGCGGACCTCATCCATCGCACCGTCGCTCGTCGCTGGACCGAGGCGCCTAATCAGCGCGCTGGTGGTCATCGGCGAGGCGGGCGGCGCGGAGCGCCCGTGGCGCGTAAATGACCGACTGCACCGTCATGATCAAGGTGAGGACTAGGACAACGGTGCTTGCTAGCGTGTGGCCGCTCACGAGCAGCGCGATGCCAAACGCACCTGACGAGAGTGGGGCGAACAGCAGTTCGCGGAACACGACTCGCGGCGGCTGTGGCTGCCGTCCTCCCTCTCCCTGCCTGATCCACAACGGCGGAACGTAGTCCGGACGGTCAGACACGCTTCGCACCGTACTCCCAGGCCGCACCGCGGTCTAGGTCACGCCGGCGAGACAACGGCCCACCCGGTGGCGGAGCACTCGCCGCAGACCGCGATCCGCAACGGTCTCTCTTTCGTCCTCGAACCGCAACTCCGGCGCGCGACCGGGTTGGCGACGTAGCGGTCGTCCGCCAGCGCCAACGCCGGACGAGTCCGTCGCGGTCGCGTCTCAGAGGTGCTGTAAATAGCGTCGGCGATGCTGTCAAGGCAACGGCGTAGGTTCCCTCAAGTCCTGGCAGACGATGAAGGAGGCCTACGCCGTGAGACGTACCGTACCGCCGTCGGCGGAGATTGAAGAGCAGATCGAGAACCTGTTGGCCGTGGGGGTCAGCGAGAACCCCCGCGAGTCGCTGTCGGAGCTGGCCCGATTGGGGGCGCGGTTGATCATCCAGCGCGCCGTGGAGGACGAGTTTGATGCGTGGCTGGGCCGTGCTCGCTACGAACGCCGGAGTGCGTCTGCGGCGCGGGCTCGGCGACGAAGGGTCGGCGCTGCGCAACGGGTTTCGCCCGCGCAAGGTGCACACCCTCGAGGGCGAGCTGCAGGTCGATATCCCGCAGGCGCGGGCGGCGGCGGAGCCGTTTGTGTCAAAGCTGTTTGCGTGCAGCACCAAGGTGTTGCGCACCGAGCCGCTGAGAGCGATGGTGATCGGCGCGTTCGTGCGGGGCCTGTCGATGCGTGACATCGAGGCGCTGTGTGCCGAGGCGGGGCTGGGGAGCCTGTCGAAGGCGACGGCGTCGCGGATCTGCCAGGAGCTGCGGGAGCGCTATGAGCACTTCACCCGTCGCGACCTCTACGACGTGAAGATCGTCGCGCTGTTTCTCGACGCGGTCTTTCTGCCGGTCCGCCCGGATGGGCCCAAGGAGGGGGTGCTCGTGGCGTGGGGGTTCACCGAGGACGGGGAACGCGTGTTGCTCGTCAGTGATGTTGGGGATGCGCGAGTCTCACGACGGACTGGCTTGAGCTCGGCCGCGATTTGATCGCCCGCGGGTCGGCGCGCCGCTGTTGATCGTCGGCGACGGCGCGCCGGGGCTGATCAAGGCGGTGGATCAGTGCTGGCCGGCGTCTGACCGCCAGCACTGCGCGGTGCACCGCCTGCGCAACCTGCTGGCCAAGCTCCCAGAGCGCGACCGCGACCGGATCGCGGGGCCTACTGGGAAGCATTGGATGACGCCACCAGCCCCGCCGACGGACGCGACCGACTCCACGCGCTCGTCGAGAACTCGATCGAGCTGGCTACACCGCCGCCGCCAGATGCCTCGCCGATGATCTGGACGCGCTGGTGGTGCACCTGCGCTACCCGCTGCGCCACCGTCGCCGGTGGCGCTCGACCAACATGCTGGAGCGGTCGCTGGCCGAGGTCAAACGCCGCACCAAGGTCATGGGTCGCTTCCCCGGAGAGACCAGCTGCCTGACGCTGGTCTGGGCCGTGCTTGGACTTCTACATCGGCCACGCAAAAAACGGTGTGAGGTTCACGGAGCTCGAACGCCGACGCCTCAAGCGAAAGAGATACGGCGACACCGGAGCCAGAAGGCACCGACGAGGAGGTCACCGTCGCTTAGACTTACCACACATAGGAACCTAAGCTAGGGCGAATTTACAGAAACAAAGAGACGCGACCCCGTCGCCACGGTTCCGATGGTCAGGCCGGTCCGGTCGACGGATGATCACGCCGCGAACCGGCGAAGTGCCTGCGTGCCAGCCAGCGCCCGACTCTGTCCGCGAGCCCAGTCGGGAATCCTCATCGGGAGAGAGAGATCACCCGTAACCCAGAAGTCCAGAGTGTTGGCTGCCGTTGCTGCTACGAGTAGGTACGAGAAATGAAACGAGCGATAGTCCTGACCGTTACCCTCGATGTTCTGGTGGCGACCGGCTCAGCCCTTGGGTATCAGGCCAAGCACTGTGGCAGCCCGGCCCTCGATACGATGCCCCAGCGCGCGCCGTGAGCCACGACTACTACCAAGGAGCGGCTCAGATCGCGGCGGCGGGCGCTTGGTCGTGGATCGCAAGGCCGGTCTGCGCGTCGAAGAAATGCAGGGATCGCTCGTCGATCGCAGCCTCGAACGGGTCGCCCTCGCGGAGCTTCGTCAGCGGGCTGAGCCGCCCGACGAGCGTCGTGCTCGACGGCGCGCCCGCGGCGAGCCGCTCGACGATTCGGTCATCGCCGGCGTCCTCGGCAAGCTCGCGCACCTCATCGGTCACCGCCTGGCGGGCCGCGACCGAGAAGTGCAGGAGGACCTCGGGGCCCAGAGCCTCGCGCAGCATCGCCTGGCCGCGCAGGCGCGGCCGGGGATCGCCGTTGATCAGCGCCGCGTCCTGGAGGCCCTCGGGGCGGATGCCGAGCACGATCGAGCGGCTGGCGTAAGCGGTGAGCGCAGGGTGAGCTGCCAGCGTCTGCGCTCCCAGCTCGAACTGGGCGTCGCCGACCACTACCTTGGTCACGTCACCGTCGCGCTCGACCGTGGCCTCGAGCATGTTCATCGCGGGACTGCCGATGAAGCCGCCGACGAACATGTTCCGCGGCTGCTCGTAGAGCTCCTCGGGGCCCGCGACCTGCTGTAGCACGCCCTTGCGCATGACCGAGACGCGGTCGCCCATCGTCATCGCCTCGACCTGGTCGTGGGTGACGTAGATGGTCGTCACGCCGAGGTCGCTCTGGAGCTTCTTGATGTCGGCGCGCATCTGCACGCGGAGCTTCGCGTCCAGGTTGGACAGCGGCTCGTCCATCAAGAACGCCTGCGGTTGGCGGATGATCGCGCGGCCCATCGCGACGCGCTGGCGCTGGCCGCCTGAGAGCGACCGCGGCTTGCGCTTCAGATGAGGCTCGAGATCGAGCATGCGCGCGGTCTCGATGACGCGCCGGCGGATCTCGTCCTTCGGAACCCTGGCGATCTTGAGTGCGAAGCCGATGTTGTCTTGCACGCTCAGGTGGGGGTACAGGGCGTAGCTCTGGAAGACCATCGCGATGTCACGCCGCTTGGGCGAGACGTGGTTGACCACGCGCGCCCCGATGCGCACGACCCCTTTGGTTATCTCTTCGAGCCCGCCAACCATCCGCAGCGCGGTCGTTTTGCCGCAACCAGACGGGCCCACGAGCACCATGAACTCACCGTCCGCGATCTGAAGGTCGAGCCTGTCGACGGCGCGCGTGCCGTCGCCGTAGACCTTTGATACGTCCTCGAACACAACCTCAGCCATGTATCACTCCTTCACCGCTCCGCCGACGAGACCTCTGACGAGCGCACGTTGTGAGAACAGGAACACGATCGCCACCGGGACGACGGCGAGCAGGGTCGCGAGCGCGAGCTCCGGCCGGAAGATGTTCACCTGCTGGCCCCCGCCCCCCACTGCCGGGTTGAACGAGGGCGTCGAGGACAGCAGGTCCGAGAGACCGACTTGGATTGGGTACTGCGCCGAGTCGGCCAGCACCGCATAGGGCAGGAAGAAGTTGTTCCAGTCCGCGACGAAGCTGAAGAAGAACACCAGGGCGACCACCGGCTTCGCCAGCGGCAGTGCGATGTGGCGAAACGTCTGCCACTCGCCGCAGCCATCGCTGCGCGCGGCGTCGAGCAGCTCGGGTGGGATCGCAGTCGAGTAGTAGATGTAGGCGAGATACACGCCGAACGGGTAGAACGCGAACGGCAGGATCACCGACAGCACGTTGCCGATCAGATGCAGCGAGTTGAGCTCGAGGAAGATCGGCAGAACGAGCGCGGCGGCGGGCATGATCATCACGATGAGCGTCACCATCAGGACCAGCCTCCGACCGGGAAAGGTCCCGAACGCCAGCCCGTAGCCGGCGGGAATCCCGGTCACCAGGACGATCGCCGTGGCGCCGAACGCGTACAGCAGCGAGTTCCCCATCCAGGTACGAAAGATGTGGTTGCTGAAGCCGTCGAGATGCTGCCACGCGAGTGCGATCTGATGGAAGCTGCCGAACGAGAGCGGATTCGCTGTGGCGAGCGCGGCGTCGGTCTTCGTCGGGGCGAGGATCAGCCAGACGATCGGTATCACGAAGAACACGGCGAACGCCACGAGGATCACGAGCCGCACGCCGAGTCCTCCGATGCGCGCCAGCCCTCCGTCCTGGAGGGTCCGCCGGACTCCACGGTTCTCAACGGTCGACATCAGTCTTCCCGCTTGAACAGCCCGGTACGCGTGACAATCAGCACGGCAGCGGCCACCCCGATCGCGAGGAGGTCGACCGCGATCGCTGCGGCGCCGTTGAAGTCCCCGTAGCGAAAAGCCATCTGGTAGGCGAGTTGGTTCAACGACCACGTGTCGGAAACGAGGCCGAGGCTGGCCTGGTTGACGAGCTGCGGCTCGACGAACAGCTGCGTGCCGGTTGCGAACGAGAGGATCGCCATGTAGGCGATCCATTTGCGGATCAGCGGCAGCTTCAGCCGCAGCGCGATCGTGATCGGGCCTGCGCCGTCGATCCGCGCGGCCTCCTCGAGATCGGGTGGGATCGTGTTCAGCGCTCCGTACATCACGACGATCCAACCGCCGGCGCCGGTCCAGAACGCGATCATCGCGAAGATGAACGGCAGGTGCGCGGGCGCGATCGACTGGGCGAACAGATGCGCCCCGAACACGTGGTTCAGCAGAAACGAGCCGGGGCTGACCGCCGGGTCGAGCATGAACAGCCACACCAGGACCGAAGCCGCGCCCGCCAGCGCGCCCGGCAGGTAGAAGAGGAACCGGTACGTCGACGAGACCCGGTTCGCACGGCCGTGGAGGAGGAGCGTCAGCGTGACCACGAACAGGACGAGCGCCACGAGCCAGACGCTCGTGTACACAAGAACGTGCTTGAACGCCGGAACGAAGCGGTAGTCGTTGAACGTGCGGACGAAGTTGTGAAGGCCGGCCCAGCTGCCGTTGACGTTGGTGAAGGCGAGCTTGAGCGCGTAGATCGTCGGCGCGACGCCGAACAGGATCAGGAACGGCAGGTACGCCAGGATGAATGGGGAGCCCCGGCCTAACCGGAAGCGGAGGCCACGCGATCGCGTGGCCTCCGCGTACTCCGGTGTGACAGCTGACGACGTCACTTCGTCAGTGTGTGACCTGATACCCAGCCGCCTGAGCCGCGTGCCCAAGGTCGGTGCCCAGCGCCGGCAGTAGCGAGCTCAGCGAGTTGCCGGCAATGAGCTTCGTCACGACGGTGTTGGACCAGACTGGCTGATCCGGATAGGTGACGAGGTTCCACCCCTTCCAGATCAGGTCGGCGGCCGCCTTCATCGCCGGCCCAGGATCGGCGGCGAAGTACGGATCCTTGGCCAGGCTCGCCAGCCAACTGGCGGCGAGAGGCGGATAGGCCGGGTAGCCGGGCCTCGCCGCCTTGGACGTGGTGGGGAGGGGATTGAAGGCCGTCGTCGCCCAGGTGACGAAATCGCCAGCAGCCGCCGGGTTCTTTGTGTGTCTTGAGATGACCCACGGTCCGCCGCCCACCTGGCCGGTCGTGATCGGCGACTCGCTCCCCCACTGCAGCGGCATCGTGGCCGTGATCTGCCCGGCCGGGATGTGCAGCGCCTGATCGAACACGGCGTGCCCGTACCAGCTCGGCCCCGGCATCATCAGGACCTTGTCGTCCGCCCCGCCGTACTTCTTGGCGAAGTCGGGGGTGAAGACGCTCAGGGGCGGGACCGTCCCGTTGTGGATCAGCGGATCGAGCAGGCTCGCCATTCGCGTGCAGTGTGGATCTGCGGAGTTGATCTTGACGGTGTTGGGTCCCTGCAGCCGACGAGAGCGGGCACTGGTCGCCCCACAGATAGATCCAGTGACTGAACGACTCTCCGCTCGTCCCCACGACGTAGCCAGGATGCTTCTTGGCGACATCCGCGCCGACCGCGGCCCACTGCTGCCACGTTGTCGGGACCTTGTAGCCGAAACGGTTCATCAGCTTCTTGTTGACCCACAGCACAACCTGGGCGAGGTTGTCCTGCACACAATATTGGGTGCCGTTGATCGTGCACTGCGCTGTCGAGGGTGCGGGCCACTGGCTGAGGAACTTCTCCGGGATGAGACCTTTGACCGGTGCCGCGTAGTCGAACGGCTTCTGCGCCATCCAGACCGGGTCATTGACCTGCTCGCTGAAGATGACATCCGGCCAGCCGCTTCCGATGCGGTTCCACAGCTGGATCTTCGTCTGCAGCGTCGTCGCGCCATTGGCGTCGCCGTCAAAGGTGACGATGTGCATATGCACGTTCGGGTGCGCTTTGGCGTAGGCCTGGGCCACCGGGAGACGAACGGCATCGACCCAAACCTCCAGCGGGCCGCCCACCGGACCAGCCGGCTTGGCGGTGCTGCTGGCTGGTGCGGCGCTGGAGGTGCTGGAAGCGTTGCCGCTACTGCTGCCGCATGCACCAACCATCACGGCAAGGGCCACGACGGCGAGTGACGTGACCTGGGTTCGCCCTCGCCGCCACTGTGAGGGCCGCGCCGAAGGCGGCCTCTCGGAAAACCTCATGCCTCTCTCCTCTCTGCTGTTACAGGATTGCCGCAGACCGCGCAGCATCGATGACTAGGTGACGAAGCTCCGGCGGGTAGTCGGGGCCTGCGGGCAGACCCAGGCCAATGCCGCCGGGGGCGTGAACGAGCCCATGCTCATCCACGACGGCCTCGCGAGTTACCTCGGTGGAGGTCACGAGCGATTCGTAGTACGTCGTGTTCGAGATCGCCATGCACAAGTGCTGGGAGTAGTTGCCCATGCCATGCACCTCCGCCCGCAGCCGGAAGGCATCGGCGAGATGGGCGATCCGCATCGCTCCGGTGATCCCGCCGCGCAGCTCCGCGCTCGTGCGCACGAACGAAGCAGCGCCGCTGGCAATGAAGTCGGCCGTGTTCAGGTGGACGCCGTCGGAGGTCTCCGCGACGCACAGGGGCACACGCACCCGCTCGCTCAGCCACTTGTAGGCGGTGACGCTGAACTCCCGGATCGGCTCCTCGTACCAGAGATAGCCCGCATCGGCGAGCGCGTCGCCGAGGTACACCGCGTCGGGCAGATCGAACGCCGCGGAGCCGTCATACATCAGCGGCACGTCGGGCCCGACATGCTCGCGCACCGCCAGGCACAGGTGCGCGTCGGCGCGCGCATTGCCCCAGGCGTGGAGCTTGATCGCGGGGTAGCCGAGCTCGAGGCACTGCGTGATGACGTCGAGGTACTCCTCGACCGTCGCGAACGTCACCGTCGAGCCATAGGCGGGGATCGAGCGGCGAAACCCGCCCAGGAGCTGCCAAGTCGGCAGGTTGGCGACTCGACCTGCTAGGTCCCACAGCGCGGTGTCAACCAGCCCGAGGATGTACAGGGGCAGCTCTTCGGTTCGGTCGAGCTCCCACAGGCGATGCCACAGCCACTCTCGCTGGAGCGAATCCGAACCAATCAGCTCATCGCGCAACACGCGTTCCACGATGTCCTTCAGGATGTTGCCTGCGCCGCGTCGCGGCGCGAGGGCAACGCCTTCTGCGCCCGAGGCGGTCCCGATCCGCAACACCGCACCCTCGCCGTCGGGAGGGGCGCCCCGCAGCCCGTGCCGCCACACGAATGAAGGGGACACACCGGCGATCCGAACGGGATAGCTCTCAATATGCGTGATCCGCATCGGCCGCGTGTTATCGGTCACGCAGGAATTCATACATCATACGTCTGTAGTATGTCAACTGATAGCGGACGTATTTTGTTTCTGCTAGGGTCGCCGCTCGTGTCACAGCCCCCTCAAGGCGAGGCGACAGAGCTCTTGCACCCCCCCGATGCGACGACGTTGGCGCTCGCGTCGCTGACCGGCCGGCCAACCCGGTTGAGCGTCGTCGTTGTCGCCGTCCTGGTCGACCGGATCGTCTCCGCCGAGTATCCCGCGGGGACGCTGCTCCCGCCTGAACCCGTGTTGTGCGAATCCTTCGACGTCAGCCGCTCAGTCGTGCGAGAGGCCCTGAAAGTACTTGAAGAGAAGGGACTCGTCACCGTCCGCCAGGGCCGCGGCACGGTGGTCGCCGACGCCGGCGAGTGGAACCTGCTCGACCCCATCGTCCTGTCGGCGACAATCCGCCACGACGAGGGGCGCGAGGTGATCGACGATCTCATCTCCGTGCGGGCTGCGCTCGAGGCCGGCATGACCGCCCGGGCGAGCACGTTGGTGAGCGACGAGAGCGTTGGGCAACTCCGCGAGTTGGTGGCCGAGCTCGAGCGATCCGTCGGTGATCGCACGCGTTACCTCGAGCTGGACACGCGGCTCCATGACGAGCTGATGCGGATCTCAGGCAACCGCCTGGGGCGCGCCGTGGTCCGCTCCATCCACGACCAGGCCCGCTCGAGCGTCGGCTACAACGATGCCCGGCCCGAGGATCTACGGTTGGCCCATCGCGGACACATCACGATCTTGGAGCACGTCATCGCGCGCGATCACGAACGCGCGGGCGAGGCCATGCGTGAGCACATCATCTCGATGTGGCAGCGCAAGCGGCGGCGCTCTGCTCGATCCGACAGCCCTGCGTCGGCATGATCATCGACGGACACGTCCATTTCTGGGATCCGCGCGCCCGCCATCACGACTGGCTCGCCGCTCATCCTCAGCTCAGGCGGCGCTTCGCGCCAGAGGACCTCAACCCAGGGCACCACGAACTCGCCGGCGCCCTCTTCGTCGAGGCCGACTGCCGCGGCGACGAGGCGCTCGCCGAGGTGCGCTGGGTCAGGGACCTGGCGTGCGAGCAGCCTCTCGTCCGCGGAATCGTCGCTTATGCGCCGCTGCACCGTGGCAGAGCAGCCGAGCCGCACCTCGCGGCCGTGGCCGCGGAACCGCTCGTCGTCGGTGTGCGGCGCCTGCTCCAGGGCCACGCCGCGGGAAGCGATCACCGACCCGAAGTTCATCTGCGGAGTCCGCCTGCTCCCCGAGTGGGGTCTCACCTTCGATCTATGCGCCACCCACGACCAGCTTCCAGCGGCGGCGGCGCTCGTCCGGGCCTGTCCGGGCACGTCGTTCGTGCTCGATCACCTCGGCAAGCCGCCGGTGGCGAGCTCGTGTCTGGACCCTTGGCGCGCGGACCTCGCGCGAATCGCCTCGTTCCCGAACGTCGCCTGCAAGCTGTCCGGTCTCGCCACCGAGGCGGCTCCGGGCTGGCGAGCCGTCGACGTGCGACCCTACCTCGAGCACGCGCTTGAGGTGTTCGGGCCGCAGCGGTGCATGATCGCGAGCGACTGGCCAGTCGCGACGCTGAGCACCACGGTCGAACGGTGGTTCGACGTGGTACTCGACGTTCTCGCCGAGCTCTCGCCGGACGACCAACAATCCGTTCTCAGCGAGACGGCCATCGCAACCTACGGCCTGCTGCCCTCCGGATTCGAGACCACCCCGAGCAGCCATGCGCGCAGCGCTGTACGTCGGTAACGAGCAGTTCCGCCTCGAGGAGCGTCCGCCCAGCGCGCCCGGGAGGGGCGAAGTCCGGCTCGACGTCGCGTACGTCGGCATCTGCGGGACCGACCTCCACATCAAGCACGGTGCCATGGACCAGCGCGTGAGCATCCCGGCCGTCATCGGCCACGAGATGTCGGGCACAGTCGCGGCCGTCGGAGCGGGGGTGACCGGCCACGCGCCGGGCGACCCGGTCACCGTGATGCCGCTGGATTGGTGCGAGCGGTGCCCGGCCTGCCTCGCCGGCCATCGGCACGTCTGCCAGAACCTCGTGTTCGTCGGCATCGACGCAGCCGGAGCGATGCAGCAGTCCTGGACCGTCCCCGAGCGCCTGCTGGTGCGCCTGCCCCCCGGGCTGGCGCTCGAGCACGGCGCCCTCGCCGAACCGGTCGCGGTCGCCGTCCACGATGTGCGCCGCGGCGCGGTGTCGCCCGGGGACCGTGTCCTCGTCGTCGGGGGAGGGCCGATCGGGCTGCTCATCGCGTGCGTGGCGACTGCCACCGGAGCGGAGGTGCTCGTCTCCGAGCCGAACAGCTTCCGGCGTTCGGTGGCGCAGCGGCTGGGCCTGCAGACCGTCGACCCGAGCGAACCGGGCATCGAGTCGACGCTCGACTCCTGGACCGGCGGGGCCGGTGCCGAAGTGGCCTTCGAGGTGTCAGGCAGCCCGGCCGGGCTCAGAGCGGCCACGCACGCCCTGCGCGTTCGCGGGCGGCTCGTGGTCGTCGCGATTCACCCGGAGCCGGTGGCCGTCGATCTGTTTCGCGTATTCTGGCGCGAACTCGAGCTGTGCGGCGCCCGCGTGTACGAGCGGCGCGACTTCGAGCGGGCGGTAGAGCTGCTGGCCACTGGCGGGATCCCAGCGGCGGAGTTGATCTCGACGATCGAGCCGCTCGATCGCACGCCCGAGGCGTTCGCGGCGCTTGAGTCGGGCGCGGAGGTGGTCAAGGTGTTGATCGATTGCCGGGATGGGACATGAGCGAGGTCGCCGGCGGCGAGCGAGACGGTTCACCGTTCTCGCTCCGGGGACGGCTGGCGGTGGTCACAGGTGCGCGTCGCGGGATCGGGCTGGCCATCGCGGATGCGATCGCATGCGCGGGAGCCGATGTCGTCGGCGTGAGCGCTGCGCTCAAGCCGGGCGGGGGGGAGGCGCGGCGGCGGGTCGAAGCCCACGGACGGCGCTTCTGGGCGATGCCGGCCGATCTCGCCGACCGCGAGGAGGTGCGCGGCCTGCTCGACCGCATCAAAGCGCTCGAGCGGCCGGTGGACATCCTGGTGAACAACGCGGGCACCATCCACCGAGCGCCGGCCGCCGAACATCCGATCTCGGCCTGGGACAGCCTGCTCGAGGTCAACCTCACCGCGCCGTTCCTGCTCGCACAGGCCATCGGCGCCGACATGGCCGCACGAGGGAAGGGGAAGATCATCTTCACGGCGTCGCTGCTGAGCTTCCAGGGCGGGATCAACGTCGCGGCGTACACAGCGTCCAAGCACGCGATCGCCGGCCTGACCAAGGCGCTGGCAAATGAATGGGCGCCCGCCGGCGTCAACGTCAACGCCGTTGCCCCGGGCTACATCGCCACCGACAACACACTCGCGCTGCGTGAGGACCCGATCCGGTCCCGCGCGATCCTCGACCGCATCCCAGCGGGCCGCTGGGGACAACCGGAGGACATCGCCGGCGCGGTCGTATTCCTGGCGTCGCGGGCGTCGGACTACGTCACGGGCACGGTGCTCGCCGTCGACGGCGGATGGCTCGGCCGGTGAGCGCGCTGGAGCCGATCGCGGCGTGCGGCGCACTGCCCGTCGTCGTGCTCGACGACGCGCGATGCGGCGCCGCCGCTGGGCGAGCCCTGCTCGCCGGCGGGCTGCCGTGTGTCGAGATTACGTTCCGCACAAACGCGGCCGCTGACGGGATCGCGCAGCTCGCGGGGGCGCCGCGCGGGGGGCACTTGCGATGACAACGCCCGGCGACACCTCGACCGCGAGGCTCGACGAGGTGCGCACGCTTGTCGAGCGCCTGAGTGCGCGGGTCCAGCGGTGATCGCGAGGCGGCCGGTCCCGCGCGGCGAGCTCGGGCTCAGCGAGCTCTCGCTCGGGTGCGCGCAGCTGGGAAACCTGAATCGGGCGATCAGTGACGAGCAGGCGAGCGCTACCGTGCAGGCGGCCTGGGAGCGCGGCATCCGATATTTCGATACTGCGCCCCACTACGGGCTGGGGCTATCGGAGCGCCGCCTCGGCCGGGCGCTCATGGGCGCTCCACGCGACGCGTACGTGCTCTCCACGAAGGTCGGCCGGTTGCTCGAGCCGCTCCCTGCCCCGCACGCCCACGACACCGAGGGGTTCGCGGTCCAGGCTTCCCATCGCCGCGTCTGGGACTTCAGTCGCGACGGCGTGCTGCGATCGCTCGAGGCCAGCCTTGAGCGGCTCGGGGTCGATCGCGTCGACATCGTCTACCTCCACGATCCCGACGAGCACTACACGGAGGCGCTCGATAACGCATATCCCGTACTCGCAGAACTGCGAAGCGAGGGAGTCATCGCTTCCATCGGCGCCGGGATGAACCAGACCGCGATGCTGACGGACTTCGCGCGGAACACGGATATGGATCTGATGATGCTCGCGGGGCGCTACACGATGCTCGAGCAGCCCGCGCTCGACGAGCTGCTGCCGACATGCGTCGAGAAGAGGATCGGGATCGTCGCCGCCGGTGTCTTCAACAGCGGGCTCCTGGCTCGTCCGGCCCCGTCGCCGGGTGCCCGATACGACTACCGGACGGCGCCAGAGGAGCTCGTTGCCCGGGCGCGCAGAATCGCCGAGATCTGTGCCCAGCACGACACGACCCTTCCGGCTGCTGCACTCGCCTTCCCGCTCGCCCATCCGGCCGTCGTCAGCGTCTGCGTCGGCGCGCGCTCGCCTGACCAGGTCATCCGCAACTGCGAGGAGTACGCGAGGCAGCCGCCGCCAGCGCTTTGGCATAAGCTCACTACCGCCGGGCTCGTCCGCCGCGATGCTCCGCTCCCCGTGGCGCACGGAAGCGATGTGGCGGCTCGTACCGTCGTTGAGCGTGACCCGGTCGCGTACACCGAGGAGGGGGCGAATCGATGAGTCGTGAGCTCGACACGAGAAGCCCATGGCCGCGACGCCCGGCCCGCCTGGGTATCCCGGTCGTGGCCGCACTCGTCGACCAGATTGTCGGAGGCACGCTTGCCCCCGGATCGTTGCTCCCGCCCGAGCCGGCGCTCTGCGCCTCGTTCGGAGTCAGCCGCACGGTGGTCCGAGAAGCCATCAAGGTCCTCGAGGAGAAAGGCCTGGCGCGCGCGCGGCAAGGTCAAGGGACGACGATCACCGGGCCTGAGGAGTGGAATCTGCTCGATCCCATCGTGCTCGAGGCCACGATCCGACACGACGAGACGATGCGGGTCCTCGATGACCTCGTGGAGGTCCGCGTCGCACTTGAGTGCGACATGGTCCGCGCCGCCGCAGAGCGGATGACCAGAACCGAGCTCGAAGAGCTCGCCAGGCTCCTGGATGAACTCGATTCGCAGCGTCGTCATCCAGAGCTCTACCAGGACACCGACACCCAGTACCACGATTTCATCATGGCCTGCTCTGGGAATCGGCTCGGCCGCTCGATTATTCGCGTGATTCATCCGCACGCCCGGGCGAGCAGTCGCTACAACCCCCGGGCGGATGACGAAGACATCCGCGAGTCCCACCTCGGGCACGTCGCCATTTACGAGCAACTGTTGCGCCACGACGCCGATGGTGCCGCCGAGGCCATGGCCGACCACATCCTAGGCACCTGGACCCTCCGCAAGCGGAAGAGAGCAGCCCTTTGAGCCGTGGAGGGACAAGAACTCGTGTCGGGCGGACGACGTAGGCCACTGGATCTGCGTAACCAACGTCCAGGGCCGGCTCCGGTCATGGAGGCCGCGACCCCGGAGCGCTCGGACCGTCTCTGCATATGCAAATGGCGCATTCCGCCAGGTATGCGGTGCGCCCCGGTTTCGGCGATCGGCGCGATCCCAGCCGCAACGGGATGAGGCCCCGAGCGAAGGGTGGGTCGCCGGTGTTGTTTGCCGGGCGGAGCCGCTGGCCGTGGGCCCAGCGATCTGATCGTGTCTCCTGCGGTGGTGCGCGACGCCGTCATCATCGGTCTCGCGCCGCCGCTCGGGTCCTGGCAGCCAGGGACGAGCCGGCTACCCTCGCTTCGTCTGGTTGCGGGAGGCGCCCGCGAGCTGGCGGGGCCGCGTCATCGGTGGCGTCAGAGTTCCGCGGACAACTCAGCTGCGCGACCTCGGCCGCCGGGGCCGTTGTCACACGAAGGCAGGGCCGACCGGCAAACTCGCAATGACGGCCGTTGACGCATCCTTCCCGAGATCGGCAGCCGCCCACCGGCCGACGACGCGTACCGCCTGCTTGCTCAGAAGCCGGACCGTCGGGTCGGCTGCTCCTGCTCGAAATCCCGGCAGGAGCGAACCGCGCGCGGTTACGCGTTGAATCTGGCTCAGTGGCCGGCCAGGTGGATGACGCCAACACTGTGCAGTCCGTCGAGCATGAGTTGGACTGCGAGCGCCGCGAGCAGGAAACCGAAGATCTTCTCGGTCACGAGCATGCGACTCTCATCGAGATGGTCACTCACCCGGTTCGCCCATCGAAACACCGCAACGTCGAGCGCTAACACCAGCGCAAGGACGCCCAGCACCATCGCGAAAGCCGCGACCGAGTCCGACTCGGCCGAGAGCGTCACCAGGGTGACGATCCCCGCCGGGTTCAGGAGATACGGAACAGCCAAAGGGAAGACCGCGATCCGGGCCGGATCCTGACCCTTGATCGCTTGACTCTCCCGCGGGTCGGCCGACCCCAGAACCATTGTCGCCGCGATGATGATCAGGATGACACCCCCCGCGATTGACAACGACCCCGTAGAAAAATGCAGGAGCCGCGCCAACAACTCGCCGAGTCCGACCAGCAGTACCGAGACGACGCCCGCAGTGGTGAGCATCTTACGCACCACGAGTGCCTTGGTCGCAGGGTCCATCTCGGAGGTCACCTCAAGAAACGGAACCAGCGCGATCTTCGGTCCCACACCGATCAACAGCAGCAGGAACGTGTCGATCACCAGATAGATGTCGATCGACGTGTGATCCATCGCGCGTCCTCCTCACCCTCTCATTTCGCCGGCCGCGGTCGGACAGCCGCATTAACCAGCTCGCCGCAAGACAATACGACCGCGTCTGCGCCCACGCGCTCTGATCCCGCGGTCTCAAGTCGTCAGACCGCGGAACTTCGGAAGGCCGAGGCGCCGGTCGCCTGCTCGTCGCCAGGACCAGTCCCCGAGTTGGCAGCCCCGCGCGATCGCACTTTGCTTGCCCCCACGCCCGAGCGGACGCGCGCTTTGCCACGCTTGCGCGCGTCCGCATACGGCCTGGTCCGCGGTCCCAACGCCGGCCCACTGAAGACCCCGATGCGCGCTCAGGGTCTCATCCAGCCGGTGGGGCCGGCTCCTGAAAGCGCGGCGAGACGTTCACGGCCGGAGGTGATCCGCGGGTCACCGTCGCGGTACCTGCGATTTGTCGCCGGGCATCAAGCCCGTCGACAAATCGCAAGTGGATGAGCGGCGGGCGAGAGGCACCCACACCACCAGATTTCATCTCTGCATTGAGTTAGAAGCTCGGCGTCAGTGGTCGACGGAACGCCGGCGACGAGCGCCGCCAGCCTCGTCCTCGGCCCACTGCTTGATCTCCGCGCGTAGCCAGAGCTTCACTCGCCCATTGCCTAGGTTTAGGACAGGGCGAGGCATGTCTTCGTGCCGATGCTGGTAGACGCTCACGGTGTGCTGTCCCGTAAATATTGACGATTCGCCCCCTCTGCGGCGTGATCGTCATGCCGTCGAATCACTCACCTCTGAGCGGGACGCCCAACTGTCCCGGACCGCGCGAGCCCGGGCCAACGCGAACGGCTCGTGGAGTGCGGCTGACAAACGTTTGCCGGTAGCGGCCCATGGCTGTTAGCGTTGCCGTCACGCACGGCGGGTGAAATGACGAGTCTTCGGATCCTCGGACCGGTGCAGGCGTGGCGTGGCGATCAACGTCTCGCCGTAGGAGGGCCGCGCCAAGTGACCCTGCTCGCTTTTCTGGTGTTGCGCGGGAACCGGGCCGTCTCGAAGGACGCCATCATCGACGCCGTCTGGGGGCCCACGCGTTCGGGCGCCGATAACCGGCTGCAGATGGCGATCGCGCGCATGCGCAAGTCCCTGGAACCGCTCGCCGCCGATTCCGAGCCGTGGCTGCAGACGGTCAGTGGCGGCTACCTGCTGTCAATCCCTCCGGACGAGCTGGATGCCGACACGTTTGAGCGCGGCGTCCGGTCGGGCACGCAGGCGCTTGAGACGGGCGCAGCCGCAGAGGCGTCGGAGACCCTGTCCCGCGCGCTCGCGCTGTGGCGAGGGCCGCCGCTGGCGGAAGTGGCCTTTGAGGATTTCGCCATTGCGGAGATCCGCCGGCTGGAGGAGCTGCGGATGCGAGCGCTGGAGGCCCGGATCGATGCCGAGCTTCAACTGGGCCGGCATGCTGACCTGATCGGCGAGTTGGAGGGGCTCGTTCTGGCGCAGGGAGCCACCAATGAGCGGCTCGCCGGACAGCTGATGCTGGCGCTCTACCGCTCTGGTCGTCAGGCCGACGCGCTCGATGTCTATCACCGCGTCCGCACCGCGCTCGCGAGCGAGCTTGGCCTCGAGGCCGGCCCGGCGCTCAAGGCGCTTCAGCTGGAGATCCTCGAGCAGGCGGCCTCGCTGGAGATGTCGGAGGGCGTCGTGGGATCTGGGCGTGACGTCGACTCGGCGCCGACGGTCGAAGCGCCGATGCCGATCCGCCTGGTCCCGTCCGGCCCGTCGGTGTTCGCCGACCGCCGGCGGGAGCGCCAGGCTCTGGCCCGAGTCCTGAGCGAAGCCGCGAACCTGGGACCGCGGGCCGTCTTCGTCACCGGCGATCCGGGGATCGGCAAGACGCGCTTGGTCAGCGAGTTCGCCGAGGAGGCACGCGGCAACGGGGTGCTGGTGGTCGCTGGCCGCTGCGAGGACGGGCTCAGCCTTCCCTACCAGCCATTCGTCGAAGCCCTGGAGCATCTCGTCGCTCATGCGCCGCGTGCGCTGCTGGAGCGCCACGTTGCCGAATACGGGGAATCGGTGGCGCGGCTGGTCCCGGCCCTGGCCGGCCGCGCCACCGGCGCACCGGCGGTGGCCGCGGAGCCGAGCGAGTCTGAGCGCTACGTGCTGTTCCGGGCGATCGAGGGGCTCCTGGTCGCCGCCGCCGCCGCTGCGCACCAGCCCCTGCTTCTGGTGATCGAAGACCTCCACTGGGCCGATCCGCCGACCCTTACGCTCCTGCGCCGGCTGCTGTCCTCGCCGCGCCGGTCGGCGCTCGTGGTGTTGTCCACGTCCCGGATCGACGGGCTCGGGGAGGACCATCCGGTCAGAGAGCTGCTGGCGGATCTTCACCGAGAGCCGAACGTGCTTCGGCTGGGTCTAACCGGGTTGGACAGCGCCGACGTGGTGGACTTGGTGAGCGGCATCGTTGACACGCCGCCGGGGACCGCCGACGCCGACCTGGCCGACGCCCTGACGAGCACCGCCGACGGTAACCCGTTCTTCATCACCGAACTGGTGCGCGGTCTCGCTGACACCGGTGCCCTCGTGGGCGAGCACGGTCGGTTGCGGCTGACCGACGGGGTCGACCCGGCGTCGAACCTGCCCGTCAGCATCACCGAGACGCTCGCCCGGCGCCTGAGGCGTGTCGATGACGACACGCGTCGTTGCCTTGGCGCTGCCTCGGTCATCGGTGAGGAGTTCGACCTTGATCTGGTCACCGAGATCGTGGACGTGAGCTCGCCGCTGGACGCGGTGGAGAGCGCGGTCCGAGACACCATCCTCAGCCAGATGCCGGGTCGGCCGGCTCGCTATCGCTTCGCCCATCAACTGATGCAGCGCTACCTCTATCGCGAGCTTGGCCCGACACGTCAGACCGAGCTGCATCGGAGGGTGGCCGTGGCGATGGAGGCACGAGCCGACCGCGGGGATACACCGTTCGCCGAGCTGGCGCGGCACTGGTCTGAAGCTGTGGACGCCGATACCGAGAGGGCCCTGCGATATTCGATCCTGGCCGGGGACGAGGCACTGGACAAGCTCGCTCCCGACGAAGCCCGCCGGTGGTATCAGAGCTCGCTGGGCCTGCTCGGCCGCGGACGCCAGGCCCGGGACTCCCAGCGATGCGAGCTGCTCATCAAGCGCGGTGAGGCCGAGCGCCAGGCGGGGGACCCCCGCTTTCGGGAGACCCTGCTGGAGGCGGCGGAGATCGCACAACGGATTGCCGATGGGGAGAAGCTCGTCCGCGCCGCATTGGCCAACACGCGCGGCATGCAGAGCGCGACGGGCATTGTCGACGAGGCGCGTATCGCCATGCTGCGGGCGGCCCTTCGGGTCGTGGGCGACGATCACGGGCCGGAGCGCGCCCAGCTCTTGGCGATGCACGCCGCAGAGCTGATGTACTCACCCGAATGGGACCGGCGGGTCCAGCTGAGCGACGAGGCGCTGAGCATCGCTCGCCGGCTCGAGGACCCAGACACGCTCAGTGCCGTCCTGAACATGCGGTTTGTGACGTTGCTGGCGCCCGAGACGCTCGCCGAGCGTCAGGCGAACACTCTGGAGGCGGTTGCTGCGGCGGAGCTCCGCAGCGACCCCGTGGTCCAGTTCTACGCTTACCACTGGAGGGCCTACACGTGCCTCGAGAGCGGTGACACGGTCTCGGCGCTGTCCTGGGCGGCTCGCGAGCAGACGATCGCCGACCGGTTCCGCCAGCCCACGACCTTGTGGTTGCGCTACGCCGACGAGGCCAACCTGGCGATCGTGTCCGGTGAGCTGGAACGCGCCGATCAGCTGGCGGCAACTGCGCTGGCGATCGGCCAGGTCAGCGAACCCGATGCTCTCGTGTGCTTTGCGGCGCAGCAGGCGTCGATCGCGTTCGAGCGAGGATCCCTGGGCGACCTCGTCGCGCTCGTGGAGCAGGCGGCTCGGGACAACCCAGGTGTGCCCGGCTTCCGTGCGATCCTCGCGCTTGCGCTGAGCGCGACACCAAAGACGGACGAGGCCCGCCGGCTCCTCGAGCAGGCGGTCGCCTCTGGCTTCGGCGACCATCCGTACGACGTCACTTGGCTGGCCGTCGCGTGCATCCTGGCTGAGGTCAGCTCCCGGCTCGAGCATGTGTCCGCAGCAGCTGTGCTGTACCGGATCCTCGAGCCCTGGAACGGCCAGATCGCCTTCCCCGCCTTTGGGGTGTGGGGGCCCGTCGCCCTCTATCTCGGTTCGCTCGCGCTCGTGCTCGGCGAGAGTGACGCGGCCGCGTCCCACCTTTCCGACGCGACGCAGGCCGCGATCCGGGCCGGGGCTCCGCTGTGGGAGCAGCGGGCGGCACGGGAGCTGCAGCGCCTGACTCAGCCGGCGCACTGAGCGTGTCATGACAGAGCCGGCGTCACGCGCAGACGACGGTGTCACCAGGGTCGCGATCCTCGGCGGCGGCTGCGGCGGCCTCGCCGCCGCCTGGGAGCTCACCGCGTCCCCGGCCCTGCGGCGACGATTCGACGTGACGGTGTATGAGGAGAGCTGGCGACTCGGGGGCAAGGGCGCCAGCGGCCGGGCGGGTGGCGGTGATGGCGACACAGTCGGCCGCCGGATCCACGAGCACGGTCTGCACGTCTGGTTCGGCTTCTATGAGCGCTCGTTCCGAATGCTGCGCGCCGCCTACGAGGAGGCAGGACTGGCCCATGGCGAGGACTGGTGGACGGTGCCATTCCAGAAGTGCGACGCGATCTCGCTCTATGAGCGACGCGACGACGGCAGGTGGGTGAGGCAGGGGATCCAGCTGCCCCCTCGTGGCGGTCCGGATCGGGGTCCGCCCACGAGGTCCCGGCGCCTCGGGATCGGGCTCGCGGTGGCTCGGACCACGCGTCTGCTGGCGACCGGCGTGCGCGCCGAGCTCAGGGTCTCGGGCGTGCGCCGCGGCGGATCCCTCGGCGAGACCCCCGACTCCGCCACCGCCGAGATGGCGGCCACGCTCGATCAGATCGCCGACGAGATCGATGCGATGGAATCCTCGGTCACGGTCGGCCCTGATGCCCGTGCTCCGTCGGCCACCCGCGGCCTGGGACCGTTCGCGGCGGGCCCTCGGCGCCCGACCTCCACGCTGGCCGTCGAGCAGCTGATCACAGCGCTGTTCGACCAGGTGCGCCGGCTCGGAGGCCAGCTGAGGGGAGAGGAGGCCTCGGATCGCGTTCGTCTGTGGCAGGGGGTGCTGGAGCTGGTCGCGGCCTCCCTCGCGGGAATCGTCACCGACGGGGTCCTGTGGCGGGGTTTCGACGTGCTGGACACGGAGGACCTGCGCGAATGGCTCGGCCGCCACGGGGTGGACCAGCAGACGTTGATGCGCTCCCCGGTGCTTCGGGGCCTCTACGACCTGACGTTCGCCTACCGGGGTGGAGACAAGCGGCGTCCGAGCCTGGCGGCGGGCCGCGGCCTGCAGTCACTGTTGCTGATGATCAACTACGAAGGCTCGTTCATGTGGCGCATGCGAGCCGGGATGGGCGACATCGTGTTCTCACCCCTATACCTCGCCCTGCGGCGGCGCGGGGTGAAGTTCCGCTTTTTCTCACAGGTGACCGCGCTGCGCCTGATGCCCGGACGCCCGATCGTTAGTGCGATCGAGCTGACCCGCCGGGCGACGATCGCCGGGGGCCCCGGCGCGTACGACGCCATCGAGCGCATCGGGGAGTGGTGGTGCTGGCCGGCGGCGCCGTATCGCGCCCAGTTGGTCGACCGGGAGCCTGAGGCAGAGACGCTCGTCCGCGGAGCCGATTTCGATGACGTGGTCCTTGCCATCCCCGTGGGCGCACTGAGCAAGATCTGCGGTGAACTGGCCGCAGCCGACCCGCGCTTTAGGACCATGCTCAGCCGCGCGGAGACGGTTCGCACCAAGGGTCTCCAACTGTGGCTGACCAAACCGATTCGCGAACTGCGAGCCCCATCGAACGTCGACGGGCTCGACCCTCCAGCCACCGCGTTCGCCGAGCCCTTTGACACCTACTGCGACATGAGCCACCTGTTGGCGGCGGAGGATCACGACGGCGACGACGGTCCCAAGGCAGTCGCCTACTTCTGCGCCGTGCTGCCTGATGGGGTCCAACCCGCCGCCGCGGATGACGCGGTGCGCGATTGGGCAGGGGACTACCTGGAGCGGGACATCGGGGCGATCTGGCCGGGAGCGGTCAAGGATGGGGCGTTTGATTGGAACGTGCTGTTCGATCCGAGCGGCCGGGTGGGCCGTGACCGGCTGCGCGCGCAGCACGTCAGCGCCAACGTCGCGCCGACCGACCGCTACGTCACGACACCGGCCGGGAGCGTGGACGCCCGGCTTCACCCCGGCGGATCGGGGTTCGAGAACCTCGTGCTGGCGGGTGACTGGACGCGCAACGGGATCGACGGTGGTTGCGTCGAGGCGGCGGTCGCGTCCGGGCAGCAGGCGGCCGCCGCGCTGATCGACGTGTCCGCCGATGCCAGGGCGGCGGGACGTGATCGACCGGCGTACGTCGAGTACGGCTCCCTGGCCACGGCGCCCGGACCGCTGGTCTGCGAACGGGCTCGGCTCTACTGCTTCGTGCTGCGCACCGACCGGCACCGGGTCCAGCAACTGTGCGACCGCGTGTTCGCACAGCCGACTGGCGGCGCCCGTCGCTACGTCGTGCCCCGTCTGGCACCGGTGATTCTCACCGTTGGGACGATCGCCGGCCTGCGCTCGTTACATCCCGGCCACGCCAACCGGGCGAGCGCCTCCGAGCCGGAGGCCGCGATCTGGGTGCCGACGATCGCGCAGCACCACGACGGGTGCCGGTATCTGGAAGAGCACTTGGCGATCTTCATGCCGTACCTGTGGGTCGACGATCCGATCGCGTTCGCGTCCGGCCGCGAGGTGTACGGGTTCGCCAAGGCGCAGGGCTGGATGCCGCGCCTGGGCGATCCCCGAGGGGGCAAGGACGCGCGGCTGCCCGAGCCACCCGAGACGCTGGCCGTCGATGTCCATGGAGTCCCTGACTATGCGCCGTCGGCCGAGATGGGCCGGTGCCGGCTGATCACGATTCGGCGTCGCAGCCTGCGCCGTGGCGGCCTGGCCGATGCCGAACCGGAGATGTCGGATGAGGGAGACACGCTCGCATCGCTGGTCGGCCACGTCCTCGGGGAGCTGGGAGGATTGCCCGGCGAGCCCGCTCGGCGCTCTCTCGGGGCCGCGCGCTCACCCACACAGGCGGCGCGAGCCCGGACGACGACGCTCGCGGAGCTGATGGCCGAGCAGATCGTGCGGCTCGCCTTCCTCAAGCAGATCCGCGACGCCGAGCACGGAGACCTGGCCGTTCTGCAGCAGGTGGTGGAGGCGCGTTCCAGCGTGCTGCCCGGCTCGCTGCGGTGGCGGCGCCTGCGAGGCTCCTACGAGCTGTCGGTGGAGCGGCTGGCGAGCCACCCGCTCGAAGCCGAGCTCGGTCTCGCCGGACAGCAGACGGTCCGGCTGGCCTTCGCGGCGGAGTTCGGATTTCGGATGGAGGCAGGCGTGGTGCAGTGGCCGCCCGCGTGATCCGCCGGTCGCATCACGTCGGGTCCTCAGAGCCATCCGCCATATCCTGGAGACGGCAGCGCAGGAAATACATGCTGGCGTGCAGCTCTGACACGTGGATATCCGGGTTGTAAAGGGCGCTGTCACACCCGCTGGTGAGCAACCGCCGGACCTCAGCCAGGCAGCTGGGGTCGGCCGTCGCGGCCTGTTCGATGAGGTCGGCCACCTCGAGCAGGTCGTCGCGCGCGTCGGCCACCCGATCGACCAAGACGAACACGAACCGGCGGCGGACAGGATCGGGCTCGGGTGACGTCCCGGCCAGCCGCCGCAGGCGACGCGCGAGGCGGCGGCGGGCCCGGGCGGGTGTCAGCCGGGCTGGTTCGGCGCCTCGTGACGGCGGCGACGTCGGCCACGATCCGTGGTCGCCGACGCCGGCGAACGGCAGCTGTGAATCCTCCATGGCGCCGGCGCGGCGTCGAGCGATTGACATTCGCGCAGCATCCTCGCGGTGCCTCACCAGGTGCTAACAGGGAGTAACAAGATGCCACTCCCCTTCCGCCGCCACAGGTTAACGCGGGTGATTGGTCTGTTACCCCGGGACACGACCGTCGTGGCATGCAGCACGGCACACCACCTCGGACACGGGCCGCACTGGCCGCACTGGTCCTCGGGGTGCTCATCGCGTCACCGGCGCCAGCGTGGGCCGCACCGCGGCCTCGGATCAGGCCACGCCGGGATTCGGCAGCGATGGCGTCGATCGGAGTGCACTCGATGCTCTACCTGACGACTCCCTTCGGGGGGAAGCAGGCGATGTTTCAGGAGGCGGCTGCGGTCGGCGCGTCAACGATCCGACTTGACGTCGAGCTCTCCGCCGTGTTTCCAGATGAGAATGGACCGCCCGATTGGGCGGGCATCGATCAGTACATGTGGCTGGCCCGCCGCTACCACCTGCGCGTCCTCGCCGACCTGTTGGCCACGCCCTGGTACTTGGCCGATTGTCCCGGCGGCGCCTCGTTCGCAGCCAGCTATCTGTGCCCTCCCGCCGACCCGGCCGCCTGGGCACGGGATGCCGGAGCGATCGCCGCCCACACCCGCGGCGTCATCGACGACTTCGAGATCATCAATGAGCCGGATGGGCGCTGGTCCTTCCTCGGCACCCCGCAGCAGTACGCCCACATCCTGGCGGCGTCATACGGCGCCATCCACGCCGCCGACCCTGCTGCGCGGGTCGCGTTGGGCGGGTTGATGGACATCGGCCCTGCGGGCAAGGGCTGGCTGGACGCGGTCTTCGCGACGCCCGGGGTGGACGCGGCGCGCAGCTACGACATCGGCAACATCCACGTCCGCACGTCCGCCGCCGAGGCGGGGCCGGTCGTCACCGAGTGGCGGAGGTACTTCTTGCGCCGCGGCTTTGACGGCCCGCTGTGGGTGACCGAGACTGGCTATCCGGCGGATCCGGCGTGGCAGACCGACACCCGGTACCACGACGGACCGGCGTCCCAGGCGGCGTGGATGATGTGCGTAATCCCGGCGATGCTCGCCGCCGGAGCGGCGACCGTGTTTGTGACCGAGCGCGACTCGCTTTCCGGGCGCTACGCGTCCGAGGGCATCCTGCGCAGCAGCGACCCGCTCACTGCCGACCCCTCCTACGTCCGCCGTCCCTCCTTCTACGCGGTCCGGCGGCTCGCCCGTGCATTGGCCCGCGCCGGCTCCGATGAGCGCAGCCTGGCTAGCTCGGCGTCGTGCGGGGACAGGTCCGGCGGAAGGGGATGCCGGGCGCGTACTCGGACCACTCGACCCTGCTGAGCCCGGCCCCGACGAAACGGCAGACCTGGGCGCGCAACGCGGCGAAGGAGATGCGCGTCGGGACGGCCTGCCACTGCCTGACGGTCTTGTCGGAGCTGGCGGTGAAGAGAAGATGACCGTCGCCGCTGAACGCGACCTTCTCCACGGACCGGGTGTGCCCGGTGAGGGGACTGCCGAGCTGGCTGCCGGTGGCGACATCCCAGAGCCGCGCGGTGTTGTCAGTGCTCCCGGAGGCAAGCGTCGTCCCGTCCGGGCTGAACGCGACGCTGCGGACATAGCCGGAGTCACCGGTCAGCGTCCGAACCAGGGTGTCGGTGTGGGGTCCGATCCGCCACAGGTGGATCGCGTCGTCGGCGGCCCCGGCGGCCAGCAGGCGGCCGTGAGGGGCGAAGGCCAGGCTGAACACGGCGTCGTCCTCGGGGACCAGCGGAGGATCGAGCGGCGCCCGCGTTCGTGTCTGCCACAACCGGATCACCCTGCCCGTGCCGCCGGCGGCGATGATGCCTCCGTCCGGGCTGAAGGCGACCGCGTACACGGCCCCGAAATTACCCACCAGCGGGCGCCCGAGCTGAGTACGGCTGCGCATATCCCACAGGCGGACCGTGCCGTCCGTGCCGCCTGAGGCGAGTGTCGTCCCCGTGTGGTTGAACGCGATCGAGAGCATGGCCCCGAAACCGGCTTCGCCCCGAAGCCGCGGGCCGACCGGCGCGCCGGTGATGGCATTCCAGAGCCCGATCGTCCCGTCGGCGTAGGCGGCGGCGAGCAGAGGGCCCGCCGGATCGAACGCGAGGTCGTTGACCTGGCCGGCGTTGGCCCTGAGCACGTGCACGGGCGAGCCGCCACCGCGGCGTGAGATCCAGATGGCGCCACGGTAGCCGCCGGAGGCGATGAGCCGCCCATCGGGGCTGATCGCCAGGCTCTTGATCTCATCGTGGCGCACGACCAGCGGTACGCCAAACCGCTGCCTGACGGGGTAGCGCCACACCACGATCGTGCCGTCGGCGCCGCCCGACGCGAGCATCGCGCCGTTGGGGCTGAAGGCGACGCTGTAGACGGCGCCCTGGTGCCCGGTCAGAGGCTCGCCATTCTCCAGTTGGCGACGGGTGGTGAGGCTCCACACCATCGTGGTGCTCTCGCTGCCCGCGGCCAGGGCGTGCCCGTCCGGGCTGAAGGCAAGACTGTTGATCGGGTTCTGATCTTGCCGCCCCAGTCGCCGGTGCACGCGGGTCAGCGGGTTCCAGAGCGTGATAGCGCCGCTGCTCCCAGCGGCCGCCACCGTCCGGCCATCGGGACTGAACGCGACGGCGTAGACACTGCTCCTCGAGAGCACGAGCGGTTGACCAACTTCCTGGCCGTGGGCGACGTCGAACAGGGTGACTTCGTTCCCGCTCCCGACGGCGAGCACATGCCCGTTGGGGCTGAACGCGACGCTCCTCACCTCGCGGCCCCGGGGAACGGGCACAACGCGCCGGGCGTCCGTCACGGGGTTCCACAGCAGGACGGTCCCGTTGGAACCGCCGGCGGCGAAGGCATCGCCGCGCGGGCTGAAGGCGACGCTGGTCACGGCGCCGCCGTCGTAGGACAGCGTGCGCTCCCTGGCGCGACGGAGGACGTTCCAGAGGATGACCTTGCCAACGCCGCCCGATGCCAGCGTGTGACCGTCCGGAGCGAACGCGGCGCTGTAGAGCGGGCTGTCGGCTCGCAGTGGAGGACCAAGCGGATACCGGGCGCCGGCGTTCGCCGTCCAGAAGCGAATCGTCCTGTCGCTGCTGGCCGACGCCAGCAGGTCACCCTCCGGACTGAACGCGACGCTCTCCACGGCGCCGGTGTGGCCATTGAGCACCCCCGTGGCTCCGGAGCGCTGGATCGCCTCCAGTGCCGCGGCGAGGTTGCGGGCGGCGACCGGCTGCGGCCGCCTCGCGGAGGCGGCCAGATCCAGCAGCAGCGACACGTCGGGTCTGCTGCTGAGCTGCGAGTCGGCTCTCGCTGTGAGAGCGAAGGAGGTCGCCGCGGCGCTCTGGCGTATTGCCGCCCGTTGCTCGCGCCTGGCGGTGGCGCTCTGGTCGCGGGCGTACTGCAGCAACACGACGACCGCCACGAGGAGGATGAGCAGGCCGAGCGCGAGCGCCAGCATCACGCGGGCGCGGCGCTTGAAGCGACGAGTCTGGATCCGTTGCGCCTCGGCGTCGCGCTCGGCCATGAGCGCGGCCTGCTTCAGCCGCGCGTTCTCCTGTTCCTCGCGCCAATCGAGGATCGGGGCCGCGAGCCGGTCGTGGAAGATCTCATAGCGCACCTGCGTGGTGCCCGGAGCAGGATCCACCGCGCGCAGAATCCGCTCCTCGTAGAGACGCCGGACGACCGACGCCACCGTGTCCTCGGGGTGTCCGGTCATCTGCGCGAGATCGGCGGCGGTGTGCGCCACCTTCGCGCCTGACGGCGTGACGAGAGCCTGGAAGAAGTCCGTGGCCGCCTCCAGCTCCTCGCCGGCAAGACCGGCGAGAGCGTGGCTGACGTGGTTGCGCACGATCGCCTCGGCCCCGCCCAGCTCTCCGTCGAGCGTGGCCCGGCGCAACGTCAGTGAGCCATGGGCTTGCTCCCATTCCCACATGCGGGACATGACCAGTTGCAGGAACGGCGTCTCAATCGCGTCGGCGTCCACGCCCAGCCAGCTGCCCCCGCCTTCAAGGTCGGGGCGCCGCGCACCGAGCTCCAGGTTGCCGCGCCGGACCTCGGCGAGCACGGCATCCGCCAGGTCGGGCTCCAGAGCCATCGGCTCGTCCGCGGGATGATCTGCGTTGTAGACAGCCACCGGCTGTTCGATCGCTTCACGTCCCGCGTCCCGCGTGAGGTACTCGAGGTGCAGATAGTTGCTGTAGACGTTGCCGATGCGACCGCCGAAGAGGTCGCCGAGCCGTCCGTAGGCGTCCTCGCGCACGGCGATCAGGAAATTGGCTCGTACCTCGGGCGAGTTGATGCAGTGCGCCAGCTCGTCGGCGAGGAGGTCGGGACGCGCGGCCCCCGCGCGGTAACTGAAGTGCTCCTCGAACTGATCCAGGATGATCACAAGGGTCGCGTTCAGCGAGGATGTGGCCCGAGCGATCGCCGCAGCCAAGTGGCTCCCGCTCCCGCTCCCGGCCCCGTTTCCGGCCGCAGGAGCGTCCTGACGGTGGGCGTCGGCCATCAGGGGCTGCGCCTGCCGCTCGATCTCGGCGATGAGGTCCTCGACCGGGTCGTCCTTCCACGCACTGAACACGACTGGGATGAACTTCGGGGATCGCCCCGCCCCGTTTCCTCGGTGCGCCAGCTCCCGGAGTCGCGCCGCCACGCCCGCACGCAGCAGCGAGCTCTTTCCGACGCCGCTCTCCGCGTAGAGCAGCGTCAGGCGAGCCGTGCGCAGGTGCGACAGGATGATCTTCCGTTCTGTCATCCGGCCGAAGAACCACCTGGCGTCAGCCTCCGTGTAGAACCCGAGGCCCTGGAAGGGACTGCGCTGCTCAGTTGCGTCGGCAGCCGCGGGGCTGGAGCCTGAGCCGGCCACGGTCACCGACCGCTCAGTGGGCTCCGTGGGTCTCGAGGAGCATCGACCGGAGCTCGCTGACGTACTCCGGCAAGCCTGAGGCGAGCAGCTCGACGCGCCCGATTGCGCTCCAGGACGCCTTCTCCACGAGATCCGGACCCTGCTCGACCGCCCACGAGCTCTCGCTGATCGGCATCCCGCGCCAGATCCGTCTGAGAAACACGCGGGCGTTCCAGCTCTGCAGCCGGTAGCCGAGGAACAGACAGCGGCTTCCGGTCAGCTTGTCGAGGATCTGAATCGGCAGGTGGTCCTGGATGTTCTGAGTCGGCAGATAGTCGATGTAGTGATCCTCGGTGACCACGTAGTTGTTGCGCCACGCCACCCCGCCCTCGCCACCGTCGGCGCCGCCATGGATCTTGACGATGATGGGTCGCTCGAGCTCGCCCTCGTCGTCGATCGGGAAGCCCACGTACCGCTTGGGCTCGAGGATGCTTCTGGCTTCGGGCTCGGACGCGTCCTCTCCCCACGGGACGTGGACGAACCACCCGTCGGACGCCAGATACACGGCATAGTCAAACGGCTCGTTCGCGTCCTCGAAGGCGCGCTCGAGCCCGGAGTCATAGTTGGCGCTGATGATCAACTGGTGGCGCGGCTCTGAGCCCGACCGGCGCATAAGCCCGGGCAGCGCCGCCAGGAACCGATGTACCTCCGTGGGCTCGGACTGGCCGGCGACGAGCTCCTTGAATGCCGTGTAGAGATGTCGCTCGCCCAATGTGACGGCGACGCGTTGGGCCACTTCGGCCAACCCCGTGGCGGGGGCCTCGAACTGCGCGGCGAGCGGCGCGGCGAGGTGGTCGACGGACGCCGGCGAGCCCCGCACCCCGGGACCGAGCAACGGGACCACCGTCCCATCGAGCATCGCGGCGACCACGTCGACGTAATGGTCGTGGTAGGGCCGGGCTATCCCGGCGGCAGCTGGTGCCGATCGCACCGGAGGTGGCGCGGCGCTGACCGCGCTCCTGACGGCGGGGCGGGCACGCTCGCCGGCGGTCCGGCCGGGCCCGGCGTCGGCGATGTGTTCCAGGCGGTCGATCAGAGCGTCGAGGTCGGCATCGAAGAATGCGTGCCGTACGGACGCGGGCTCGCGGCGACACAGCCCGCGAAGCGACCGTGGCAGCGTCTCGGCCGCGGGCATGGGAACGTCGATCAGCACCGGCAGGACCGACTCGGGCAGGTCGCGGAGCGCCCCCTCGATCTCGCGGCGCGGGATGTCTCGGTTATGACCGTTTGCGCCGGCCCGCTTCAGGCTCGCCGCCCAGGAGGGGCCGATCAGCGCGAGCAGGACCGGGGTGGATCCCGGCGTGGCCCCATCCGCGAACTCGGACCGGTCCTCGCTGGTCTGGTGGACGTGCTCGCGTCCAAAGTGCTGGGCGAGCCGATCGCCCAGCAGCAGGGCGTGGCCGCCGGTGTCCTCGCGCCGGTAGTTGATCACGATGCTCAGTGGGTCGCGGGAGCGACGCCGAGGGCGCCCCCGTGATCCACCGCCATTGCGGTGCGGTGGCAACGGAGAGGCGTCTGACTCCGATCCCTCGCCGCGGTCGAAGATCCGGCCGTCGGCCACCCTCATGAACAGGACGGGGGTTCCCCACTCGATGTCGTCGCTGCGTTCCGCCAGCATCGCCAGGCGCGCCGCGGCCAGGCTCTCATCCACCGGGGAACCGGCCGCCAGCGGCTCGTAGAAGCCGCGCGAGAAGACGATCGCGGCTTCGTCGCTGATCTCGAACTGCATCGCCACCACCGCGGGAATGTCGCGGTTGACCAGGGATCCCGCCACACCGGCAAACGGGTCGGTCCGTCCTGCTCGCGCGCCCTCGCAGGCGTTGAGGACGGCCAGTCTCAGTGATGAGAAATCGTGGAGGATCATGCCCAGCTTGTCGCCGCTGACCGGTTGCGCCCAACCCTCGTCGTTCTCGAACAGCAGGACGCCGCGCTCCGCGGTGCGGTCAAACGTGCCGTGGCCGACGTAGTGCAGACCGTGAAACGGCTGGAGCTGGAGCGTCTTGAGCAGCGCGCCGAGCGTCGGACGTTCGAGCCAGTGGAGCTCAACTGCTCCGGTTTCGGTCAGTCCGGAGAGGGCGCGCTCCAAGTTGTCACGCTCGCGCTCGACGTCGAGCCGGTCGTACTCGGCGGGACTGCTGATGACGCCGAGCAGCCGTAGTGGTGGCGCCACCGACAGGGGCCGGTGGGCGCGGGGCAGATCCAGGTACCGCACCACCGGGGTGAACGCCGACACCGCGAGGAAGTCGGGATCGTCGAACAGGTACTCCCAGGGCACGTCGATGAGCTCGGGCGCGCCGCTCAGGCACAGAGTGATCCGTACGCCCCGGCCCTCGTGGCGAGCCTGGGCCAGAGCCTCGCGATACAGTCCGACGACCGGGGCGCTGAACAGCGCGGTGAACAGTTCGCCCCCGAACCGCCGAGCATCATCGATCGCCGACGTGTCGATGCCGCGACGATGCCCCCGTGGCCGACTCACCTTGAGGATGAAGTTCTCGACCGCGAGCTCGTTGAACGGCAGCTCAAAGCTCGCCGTCGCCTCGGCGAGGCGAGTGCTGGCGAGCACGTGGTAGCAGGCGTTCTCGCGCCGCTCGATCCTGAGCCTTAGCTCGTCGTACCCTTGCACGAGCGACCGCAGAGCCATGGCTCATCCTCGGCGCTGGGCAACGCCGGGATCAGTGAGCGAGCGGATGCCAAGCCTCGGTGCGCCGGTGGTGGCCAATCCCCGTCCCTTCCTGTTGGGCGCATCTTACGGCCGCGATCAAGGGTTTGCATCCGTTCATCAGTTAATGCACGCCAACCGCTCATGGCTTGTGTGCGGATCTGGTCAGGAGACCCCGTGGCCCTATTGCTGCAGGGGACCCGCGACAAGTGCGTACAGGAATCCGGTGGTGGCCGGGCTGGCCGTGCGCGTGCCGTCAAAGGACGCGGTGGCCCGCCAGCGCCCGACATGGGGGGCAACGAAGGGCATCCGCGCCACCCCGCCGACCGCCTGGACGTGGAAGAAGCGGTAGAACTGCCAGCCCTGCACGGGATCGAAGGAGTCAACCTCGACCGTGACGGGTCCGTCAACCGCCGGCACCACCTTCGCCGTGATCGGGATGCTGGCGCCCGGTGGCACCTGGGCGTAACGGGTTCCGTTGACCGCCACGCTCACGTGGGTGATCAGCCGCGACTGGCGGTACAGGGTGAACGGCCCCCGGCCGAAATCCTCCGCCTGGACGACGGCGAAATATCGGCCCGGCGGAACCTGACGGCGGATCGTCTCCTCACCAGTGGAGCCGCAGTTGCACTGGATGTAGTGCCCCCTGTCGTTGAGCAGCTTGAGATCAAACGGCGCGCTAGAGGCTGCCTGGAGGAACAACTCCAGGTCGCTCCGGCGCGTGACGTCGAACCTGAACAGGCGGACGTCGTTGATGACATTGCCGCGCAGGAAGCCGGTGATATGGCCGAGGTTGGGTAGGAGCTCGCCGGGCGCGGTTTCGTCGGCGGATGCCGGCCGGACATGAAGCCCATAGGGTTGGGTCCCCGGATTCCCCGGGTCGGCCGAGATCAAGAAGCTCCAGACGCCACTCAACCGTGGGGTGAACAACCGGTAGCCCGCGCACGAAAGACCGGCCACCGGGGTGGCGCCGAACGAGGCCGTTCGCGGCGGGAAGACGGTCAGGCGCATGCACCCCTGGCTCGCCTTGATCAGGTTGACCTTGTAGACCGTTCCGGCCGTCAGGTTCATCGAGTACGCCGCCGCGGTGTCGAGTGTTCCGTCCAGGGTGCCGTTCACCCCACCCGCGCCCAGCCGGACGCCGGGTGGGTGCGGCGGCGCCGGCAGGGCGAATGCGCTGAGCGAGAATGTTCCCGGATCCGAATCCGCCAGCTGCGCGATCCGAATCAGATAGGTGGCACCGGGACTCGGCGCGAACGCGAGCGCCGTGCGCCCGTTCTGATCAGTCCTCCGGCACGCAACCGCGCGAATCTGCGAGCGCTGCTGCTGGTAGACGTCGACCGCCGCGTCGAGGTCCCCGTTCGCAGCGAGCTTGACCCCGATCCTGTCTGGGGGTGAGGTCCCGACGGTGAGCGTGTACCAGACTGAACCGGCGGTGGGCGCACAGCCCGACGCCGGCTCGTTGAGCTCGGTGGTGGAGCCCACCGTTGTGCCGCCCAGATGCTGAGGCAGCGGCGCCAGGCCAATCGCGTCGGCGCGGTTGTCATTGGAAGGCGCGTCGCTGAACGCGACCGCCGAAGCCGGGACCCCGAGCGCAACCGTCGCCAGGGCAAGCGCCAGCGGCCATCTGGCCTTCCTGGAGATGCTCTCAAGACAGATAGGTGTGATCACGGTGGGCCCTCCCCGGTTTCGGTCGTGGCGCAAATCGCCTTGAGAATGCGCTGCCTGTCGGCCATCGCACGATCAGGCTGCGCGGGACCCTGATGCTCACCCGTAACAAGACACCCACATGCGATAACCGGCCCTCGGGCCGCAGATCCCGCGGGCAGCACCGACTTCTACGCCGAGGTGCTCGGTCTCGAGCCAGCAATGGACCTCGGGTGGCTTGAGACCTTCGCTGCCCCAAGGAACCGATCCACGCAGATCAGCGTGCTAAGTAGGGATGCGACTATCGCTTGGGTCGCTTGCGGTGAGCGGAGCCATCGCCGCCGTAGCTGAAGCTCACGTGAACGCTGGTGGGCGAGCCGGCGTTGCGGATGACGATGTCCTGGAGCGAGCTCGTGCTCTTGATCATGCCCATCCCGGTGCTCGTGAACGTCGTGTCGTTGAACACCTGACGCGCGAGCAGTGGGTTGGTCAGTGCCTGCGTGAAGGCGTCGTTGGCGACCATATAGGTCAGAAGTTCACCCATCATCATGTAGTCGGGATAGTCCTCAGCGAAGATCCCGACGTACCACTCCAGCTTGTCGATGTCGCCGTAGAGCGCCTCGAGTCGCTGCCTCACTTCGCTGTTGGCCGTCAGCTCCTCGAAACTGGTGAGCCGCGAGAGACCGTACGCCTCGCGGTAGTCGTTAAATGACCGCAGTCTGGCGTTGCGCATCAGCGCCACGGTCACCTCCTCGACCGAAGGCCATTTGGGGTTTGGGCTGTCGACCAGGAACGCCGGCGTGTTCAGGAGGCCGATCCTTCCGGCGGGCTCGTTCGAGCACATGGCCATGATCGCCTCGATGCCCTTCTGCAGAACCAGCGGATTGTTGTTGCGGAAACCTGTCGCATCCAGCGCGTCCGGACCGGTGCCGATCGTGTCTGGGACCAGCGGATGCCAGCGGTAGAGCAGGTTGAACTCGATCGCGCACCAGTTGGGCCGGTTCCAACGTTCCTCGTCGGCGATGAGAGGCACCGCCTCGATGGGGAAATCGAACGGCCCGATGTGCATGATGTACTCCTCGACGACGAGCTTGAGCAGCATCACGATCAGGATGTTGCGGGCGGTCTGGAAGACGCGCTCGTCATCCCATGCAGGGTTCTCTTGGGCGAGGATGGCGGCCACCCGGTTGTGCTCGCGCAAGAAGACGATGTTCATGACTGTGTTGCCGATCGTCGAGTTCCCATGCTCAAGACCGACCGCGAAGAACGTGTCGGTCTGCTGCTCGGGCGCACTTCTCAGGATCACGTCCGTGATAAACGTCGGGTCGAACAGGCCCGCGAACTCCGGCTTGAACACCGCCGGCTGACCGGCTTCACGTGGAGCAAACAGAAACTCGGGGTACTCCTCGCCGTTGATCAGCTGGCTCTTGAGACGCCCACCCTGCATGGAGCGCAAGAGGTTCGTCGCGTCGATGGTCCGCCCGTAGATCTGGCACAGATCGATCTCATGGTTGGACTCGTTCTTGCGGTAGTCCGTCAGGCTCGTGCGCAAAAAGCTGTCCGTGAACCACTGCGCGAAGAACATGAACATGACGCTCGTGTCCGTCGCTGTAAGCAGCCGCTCCCGGCGGTACAGCCCCACCACGTCCGCCTCCGGCGGCAGGCTTGCCTGCTGCTCGGGGGTTGACGGCGGTAGATGCCGCCCCGAGAACGTCCGGTCGGTAAGGCTGAGCCAACTCGTGTAGTCGCTCGCGAGCGAGAGGGCGCGCGGCCGCAGCGTCGTCGCGTAGCCGAACTTGTTGATCACCGAGCGGCTGACCAGCCTCCTGATCGGCTCGACGCCGCCGAGCCCAAGGCGACCCACAAGGTTCGGCAACTCCCGGGCCGCCACATCCGGCAGCCGGAAATTCATCGCCACCACATTCTGGTACCCGCGCGGGTGCCTCGCGGCCCGCTCAAGGTCAGCTGACCCGGCATCAGCATCGAACCCTCTCGCGTCAAACAACAGTGGACGAGACCACCAGCTTACCCAAATCCGAGGGGCGTTCCTCGACCCTCCCTTGTCGACACGTGGGCTCGCCGCGCGAGGCGATGGTGCTCGAGCAAGCGAGCATGCCGCCCGCGCGCTCGAGCTCTCGCGCGAGCACGGCTACGGTCTCTTTGAGGGGCCGGCAGCAGCTCTCGTCGAGAGGCAGTCCGCGGCCGAGACCGACCGTCCCTGAGGCGTATTGCGGCCCACGCGGCTGCTCAGACCGACGTTGCGAGCCTTCCGCGGCGTCGCCGGTCAGCGCGCTCTCCGGAGCGAGCACGCTGGGTCAGGTTATGCTCTGCAGCCGAGTCCGTGATGGGGAGTCGTCTAACTCAGGAGCAGGCCGACGACCTCCGCGGAGAGAGTCGCTGGCCTCCGGCGATAGTGCTTTGCATTGCGATCGCCGTCCCTCTGCTGCTGCCCGATCGCTTCAGCCTGGTGTCTAAGTGGATCGAACCGGCGGTGCTGGCGCTGCTGCTCGTGGCGCACATCATCGCCGACCCGGGACGCATCGACCGGGAGTCACGCGCCACTCGCGCGATCGGCGTCGTGCTGTTAGTCGTGCTCGTCGTGGCGGCGACAACACAAGCGGTCGTGCTGACGGTCGAGTTGGTGAATGGCAACAGGGCGCTGAACAACCCGCATGAGCTGCTCTCATCCGGAGCCCTGGTGTGGCTGGAAACGATCATCGCGTTCACGTTCGCCTACTGGGAGATCGATGCCGGTGGCCCCGCGGCGCGCGCTCATCGCACGGCAAAATACCCCCACCTGGCCTTCCCGGAGCACATGAACCCGGCCCTCGCGCCCCCCGGCTGGCGACCGCTGTTCCTCGATTACCTTTACCTTGGCCTGACAAATGCCACCGCGTTTAGCCCGACCGACGTCATGCCGCTGCGGCATTGGGCCAAGCTGACCATGGGCGTGCAGGCGTTGATCTCGCTGGTCATTCTCGGGCTCGTCGTCGCACGCGCGGTGAATATCCTCACCTGATGGGAGCTGCGACCGTGGCGCCGTCAATTCCCGGACGTCGGCGACGCGTCAACCCGCGCCGGCACCGCACAGCGGGCAGCCGCGGCCGTGTCGGTCGGCGATGCTGGCTGCGGACGAACTCAGGTGCACGGTCCTCAAGAGGACGACGAGGCAGCCGTAACTAACCAATCGCCTCGGGCGGATCAGGATGGTGCGCGCCCGGCTCGCGAATTGCCGCTGCGGCCTCCTTGGCCTTATCAGTGACAGAGCCTTGCCCTTGGGCGATGTTACGTAGCTCCTCAGCGTCTTCCTTGGCGGCCTTCGAGCCGCCTCGCTGTTGGAATGCCTGCTTGCCCTTATCGGCCAGCGCCTTCCAATCCATGCGTTCTCCTATCGACGGGAAGCTGGCGAACGTGGCGTCCGGAATGCCGGTGCCGCTCCGCAGCGAACGTTACGACGCGTCCTCCTCGGCTTCGAGTGCGTCCTCAAGGGCGACGATGGCAATCCCCAACGCCTCGGTGATGTTCAGGGCGGCGGACGCCGTTCGTGTCGTGCCGACGATCGGCGCGACGGCGATGAGAATGTTCTGGATCTGCCCGATGGTGACGTCCGCGTCGATCGCAGGCCCGACGTGCATGAGATAAGAGGCCGCCGGCGCACCCACGGCCACGAGGGCGGCGATGCGTGCCGCCAGGAGCGAGTTGGCGTCCAGGTCGCACCGCGCGACCGACTCCGCGGTCATCGCGGCCAGCGTGTCAAGGACAGGATTCTCAGACGGTACGGCGCTCATCAACGGTCCTTCCGGTTGCGGGCAGCGACACCGCCGAGCATCCCAACGAAGCCGTGATATCGCATCCCCCGAAAGGGGTGACGCTCAAGCGCGCAGCCCGCATGTGACGGCAGACAACTCCCGCCGCCAGAAGCACTCGACCTCATCGAAGCCGGCCTCGCGCAGCGCGCTCAGCTCCACGTCCAGCGGAAAGTACCGGTCCTCCTCCGACCACGCCGCGAAATGGCCGCGCGCCTGCGCATCGGTGATGCCGTGATCACCCATCCGAGCCGCCCAACGGTCAAACCCGAGGCCGCGAAGCCGCGCACCGTCAGTCACCGCGGCGTCCAGGTTGACCAGCACCCCGCCGGGCGACAGCGTGGCGTAAATCGACTGGTAGAGCGCTGTCTTGGTCTGCAGGTCATGGACGTGGTGCAGCGCCAAGGACGCGACCACGGCATCTGCGGCCGGCAGCGCGTCTAAGAAGCTGCCTTCCTGGAACGAGACGCGATCTGCAAAGTGGGCCAGCCGTCGACGGGCCTCGCCCAGCATGTCCGCGTCCACGTCGAGCACCGTCACGCGGACACCGGGAAGCGCATCGAGCACGGCATACGAGAGTGCACCAGTACCGCCACCGAGGTCCAGAACGCGCGCGTCGGGCGGCGCCAGCGCGGTCACCAGCTGTACACCGGTGGCGATCATCTCGTCGTAGTGTGGAATCAGGCGACGGATCTGGACGTCGTAGCCATCAGCGTCGACGTCGAGATGACGCTTGACCGAGTGCGTCTGGGAACCGGACATGGGACGAGGCTACAGCGGCCCTCAATGGGCAGCTGGCGCCGGACCGCTGGCGCTAGGCAGCCCGTCGCAGCATTGTGGTGCCCCTGCCTGAGACGCTGGCCAATTCTTCGAACAACGCCAGATGTATGGGGATGTCGCGCAGGGTCTCTGCGTGCCACTGAACCGCGAGCAGGAAAGGGTGCTCGGGGTCCTCGATCGCCTCGATGGTCCCATCCGGCGCCCAGGCGCACGCGCGCAGGCCAGCGCCCAGGCGGTCGACAGCCTGGTGATGAAATGAGTTGACATTCAGCCGCGTCGTTCCCAGCACGCCGGCCAGCGTGCTTTCGGGCGCAACGCTGACCGGGTGAGTCGGTATGCGACCGTCTGTGGTCTGGCGATGGGCGATCGTGTCGCCGACGACGTCGGGGAGGTGCTGGTGCAGGGTGCCGCCGCGCACGACATTGAGCGTTTGCGCACCGCGACAGATGCCCAAGGTCGGCAACCGGACCCGCACTGCTTCTCGCGCGATCGCATATTCGAAGCGATCAAGGTGTGGCTCGGTCGGGCCCAGCTCGACATGAGGCTGCGCGCCATACGCCCCGGGGGCGAGGTCCGGCCCTCCCGAGAGCACGAGCCCGTCGAGACGCCCGAGCAAGCGCCGCGCGTCCCGGTCGCTGACCGGAGGCACAACCACCGGAATCGCGCCCGCGGCCTCGATCGCCCGCACGTAGGTCATCCCGAGCGCCATCTCAGGGTGCGGGGGCTCGCCGTGGCGTTGGAGCGTGCTCAGCTCTCCTGGGCGTAACTCGGAGGTCGTTATCCCGATGAGCGGCTTCACCACCGAGAGAATCGTCTCAGCCTGCCCGGCTGTCTACCTCCACATGGACAAAGATCGCAGCAGTCGGATTGACAGCTCGATCGGGCCACATGGGGGCGGATAGCAGGGTTGTCTACGCCGAATCCGGGCTGAGAGATGCCGCAGCTCCGCTGAAACGAAACCACGAACTCAAGCTGGGACGGTCAGCCGGAGCGTGTATCGGATCCCAGGTTGGCCGGCGATCTCGCAGTCCTCGGTCGCTGAGAATCCCGCTTTCTCAAGCACTCTTCGCGAGGCGGGGTTTTCTGCGCTCGTCTCGGCGGTGAGGATCCGCAGACCGTAGTCAGCTTGCGCCAGTCGGCAAAGCTGGCGCAAGGCGGCGGTCGCCACACCTCGTCCGGCAACTCGCTGCGCGACTCGATACCCGACCCTGGCTGAGCCGTCGACGACGTCGTACAGGTTGAAGCGCCCAGAGACGGTCCCGTCTTGATCGACGAGGACGTGGAAGATGCACTCGCCGCTGGCTTGCTCGGTCAGAAGCTCGCGGTGGTGCTCCGCATATCGCTCATAGAAATCGTCGCCGCGGTCGTTGATCAACCGGGCGAAGTAGGTCCGATTCGCGAGCTCAAAGGCGAGAACCGGATCCATGTGATCGCCGCGAACGCGCTGAAGCTGGCACACAGTGCCAAGCCTATTGACCAGACTCGGTCGGAACCTTGAGGCTTGATGCAGAAGCTGCAAGGATGCGCGGCCTGTCGAGCCTTCTCATGAAAGGTTGCGGATATGGGCTTTTTGACGGTCAAGACCTGGAAGCTGGCGGCGGCCGTAGCCACGATCCTGGCCTGCATGTTGGGCGCGGCATCCCAGGCTTCTGCTGCGTACAAGGTGAGCAAGCAGACGGCGACGAACTGGATGCAGGGCTATCTGCAGGCGTGGGAGACGCGAGACGCCAATGCGGTTGTGAGGCTGTTTACGCCGAGGGGCGTCTATCAATCGATCCCGGGGGTCGCAAACCAGACTTTCGTCGGTCGGAAAGCGATTCACAAGTATTGGGTCGATGTGACACGGCCGCAGTCGATGATTCACGGCATTCAGGGACAACCCATCGTCAGTGGTGATCGTGCCGCGATCGAGATCTGGGTGACCTTCCGCGATCCGGTGTACAACCCGAAGGGCAATCACATGATCACGTTGCTCGAGACCAACGTGGTGACGTTTGTGAAGAGCGGCTTGGCCTCCAAGAACGTCGAATACTGGAACATAGTCCCGGGCGTGCACTCGCCGCCACCGGGCTGGGGGACATAGATAACACCGGGTCAGACCGTGCGAACCTGGCCCGGAGGCAAGTGCGGCGCGGACGCTGTTCCGGATCTGTCGACTACGGACGCTCGACCGGTAAGCCCCGGGTAGCAATGTCACGCCAGACGGGAGGGCGCTTCTCGAGGAATGCGGTCATGCCCTCCTGCGCGTCGTGCGCGAGCGCGTTCTCGGTCATGACCAGCTCGCAGTGCTCGTAGGCCTCTTCCTCGGTGCGATCGATCTGGGAGTAGAAGGCGTGCTTTCCCGTAGCGACCGTGTACGCGCTTGAGCGGCCGATCGCGTCGACCAGCTCAAGGACCGCGGGTTCAAGTTCCTCGTGCGCCACCACGCGATTGACCAGCCCCCACTCGACCGCGGTCGCCGCGTCGATCGGCTCACCCGTGAGCAGCATGTGCATGGCACGCTTCCGACCCACCGCCCGCGATACGGGGACCATCGGCGTAGAGCAGAACAGGCCGATCTTGACACCGGGGGTGGCGAAGCGCGTGCCCTCGGCGGCGACGGCCAGGTCGCACGCCGCCACCAGCTGACAGCCCGCGGCGGTAGCGATGCCGTGGACCTTGGCGATCACGGGCTGGGGAACCTCGTGGAGCGTCTCCATCATCACGCTGCAGCGATCGAAGAGCTGGCCCAGGAACTCTCTGTCTCGGCCGGTCATCTCCGACAGGTCGTGCCCCGCCGAGAAGGCCGGACCGGCGCCCTCGATCACGATCGCCCGGGTCTCACGCCGTGCGGACACCTCGCGCAGGGCTGCAATCATCTCCTCCATCAGCTCCAGCGACAGCGCATTTCGCTTCTCGGGGCGGTTGAGCACGATCCGGGCGGCAGATCCGTCGCGGGTCACGAGCACATTGCGGTAGTCGGTGTCTGGCAGGGAGCTCATGAGGACAACGTACTGGCGGGCTGCTCGTGGCACAAGCCGGCTCGTCGGTCCGCAGTTGGCTGGCGCGGGCCGAGGCGCGATACTCCACCCGAGGGCGTTGATGCCGCCCGGTGGCGGACGACTTTCAAGTGAAGGAGGAAGGGCATGACCGACGCGCCGGTGGCGAGCGAAGGCGCGTCCGCGCCTGGTTCCGTCGCGAGCAGGGTGTTTCGCACGGAGCTGAACCCCGTTGACTTCCTCGGGAGGGCCGCCTACATCTATCCCGAGAGGATCGCGATGGTGGACGGAGAGCGCCGCTATTCGTACGGTCAACTGGCGGAGCGCGCATGGCGGCTGGCCAATGCGCTGAGGTCGGCGGGGCTGCGCAAGGGAGACCGGGTCGCCACCCTGCTGTTCAACTCCTCACCGATGCTCGAGGCGCATTTCGGCGTCCCCGCGGCGGGCGGGATTCTCGTAGCGATCAACCATCGGCTGGCGAGCCCAGAGGTCGGGTACATCCTCGGGCACAGCGGTGCTCGCTTCTTGGTGCTCGACGCCGAGCTCGAGGCGCTCGTTGCGCCGCTCGCGTTACCCGACGTCACGCTGATCCGCTGTGGCCCTGGCGATACTGAAAATCAGTACGAGGAGTTGCTGGCCGCCGCGTCCGGCGAGCGCCCGGATAGCTGGCTCGAGGATGAGGAGGAGACGATCTCGATCAACTACACCTCGGGCACTACCGGGCAGCCGAAGGGGGTGCAGTACACCTACCGTGGCGCGTACCTGAACGCGCTGAGCGAGGTGATCGTGGCCGGGATGAGCCCCGAGTCCGTGTATCTGTGGACGCTGCCGATGTTTCACTGCAACGGCTGGTGCTTCCCGTGGGCGGTCACCGCGGTCGCCGCAACGCACGTGGCGCTGCGCGCGGTCGATCCCGACCTGGTCTGGCAGCTGATCGAGGAGGAGGGGGTGACGCACTACAACGGCGCGCCGACGGTCCAGCTGATGATCATCAACCACCCCAGGGCGCACCGCTTGGAGCGCCCGGTGACCGCGATGGTTGCTGCATCTCCACCCTCGCCGACCCTGTTGGCGCGCATGGCCGAGCTCAACTTCCGGATCGTGCACGTCTACGGCCTGACCGAGACCTACGGCCCGATCACGGTGTGTCCAACTCAGGAGGGCTGGGAGGAGCTGCCGGCGGGGCAGCAGGCCAGGCTGCTCGCGCGCCAGGGCCAGGCCTACCCCTCAGCCGACCTGATCCGCGTCGTCGACCCCGAGATGCATGACGTCCCCCGGGACGCCGAGACGATGGGCGAGGTCGTGATGCGCGGCAACAACGTGATGAGCGGCTATTTCGCAGACCAGGGGGCGACCGAGAAGGCGTGTCGTGGCGGCTGGTTTCACTCCGGTGATCTCGCCGTCTGGCACCCCGACGGCAACATCGAACTGCGCGACCGGAGTAAGGACATCATCATCTCCGGCGGCGAGAACATCTCCAGCATCGAGGTCGAGCAGACCATATGCGCCCACCCAGCCGTCCTGGAGTGTGCGGTGATCGGGGTTCCCGACGAACGCTGGGGAGAGCGACCGAAGGCGTTTGTCACCCTCAACAGCGAGGCCACCGCAAGCGCAGACGAGATCATCGCGTTCTGCCGCCAGCAGCTCGCTCACTACAAATGCCCCGACGCAATCGACTTCGGCCCACTCCCGAAGACCTCTACCGGCAAGGTCCAGAAATTCGCCCTGCGCGAGCGCGAGTGGACCGGACACGAAACTCGAGTCGGTATGGCGTAGCCCGCCTCCGCGCAAAAGGCGACCTGCGGCCACCGGGCCAAGCGGTGTACGCCCGGCGCTAGGCCACGGCGCGATAACCGGGTCGGTGCGCGTAGCGAGTGCAACGATGCGGCGCGGCAACGTCAGTGTGCTTACGACGCGGGCATCGCGCATTGCCGCGATGCGGGAGCGCCAGTAGGCTGGTCTGACCATCAGCCGCCCTGGGTCCTTCATTGCAATCGTCGGCGGCGCGCGGGGGCCTCATGAGCGTTTCTCGACCTGTTGTGGATCTCTCTACTGGGCCGGAGGATCCGCTCCGCACGGTGGTGAACGCGCGCGACGCGATCCGCAGCGGAGCGCTGTCGGCGACGGAGGCTGTGACAGAGTGTCTGCGGCGCATCCTGTCGACGAGGGCGCGTGGTGGAATGCGTTTATCACGGTGGCTGCCGATGCCGCGCTCGCGCAGGCGCGTGAGCTGATGATCACCGGCATAGAGGACACATGGGCGCACTTCACGGCGTTCCGGTCGCAATCAAGGACAACCTGGCGACCGCGGCTGTCGGACGACCGGAGGCACCAAGCTGTTCGGCGAATGGGTGCCAGAGCGAGATGCCGCGTGTGCACGCGCTTGGTGAAGACGGCGTGATAGTGATAGGGAAAGACGAACCTCCATGAGGCCGCGTTCGGTATCACGTGCAAGAACGACCACTATGGGTACGTTCGCAATGCCGGTGTGTCGACCGGATCCCCGGCGGATGAAGCGGTGGCAGCGCCGCCGCGGTGGCAGCGGGCTTGTGCCACGGAAGCCTGGGGACGGATACCGGAGGCTCGGTGAGGGTTCCCGCTGCCCTATGCGGCTGCGTTGGGATGAAGCAGTGGATCGGACGATGGAGTACGGATGGTCTGATGTCGCTATCGACAACGTGTGACGTCATCGGGCCGATCACTAGATCTGTTGGCGACGCAGAGCTGATCGATGCCGTCATCGCAGGCGAGCCAGGGCCGCCGGCAGGTAGAGTAGATGAAGTCCAAGGAGCGCGACTCGCGGTGCTCGGAGGTCATTTCGCGGACAACGACAGCGACACAGCGCACCTGCTGCAGGACTTCCTCGAGTTGCTGGGCGTGTCGGGTGTGGCAGTATCTGCGGCGACCATTCGTGGAGCAGAGGACGCAATGGCCGCGGGTTTCGACATTGTGCTCGCCGAGGAGTGGACGCTGGTAGAAGCTAGCTCCTCTCAAACGTGCGACTGGGATCGCGACTAGTCGACCCATACTAGGGCGCAGTACGGGCGGGAGTGCGGGAGACCCTGACCGGCGAAGCCGACTAGCCGGTACCGGCTCATCGCTATCTGGAGGCGATGTGGGACTAAGACTGCAGTTGCAAGCCGAGTTTGCCGAATACTTATAGACGGCGGATTTCCGATGTGCGCCACCACGCAGACACAGGCCGTGCTAACACGAGAAGGATCGGAGATGATGTTCAGGGCAGTGCGGTGTACCGACGATCACGATCTTGATCCGCAACTGCTTCGTGATCAGCGTGACCAGTCTGTTGGCAATGTCGATCCCGATCGAAGAGACACGCAAGAGATTACAGTAGACGCACAGTTCATCGCCAGGCGCAAGGAAGACGCGCGCTGATGCGCTGCAGACGCATGAGAATCGTACTCTAGCGCAGCACGATGACTGAGCCTGCCTTCGACTGGCAACAGTTGACGCGGTAAGGTAGCGGTGCCGGAAGATCTGGCGACTCGCATAGAGCGGAGGCTGGTAGAGGGCTCTATCTCTGCAGGGTCAAAACTTCAGACAGAGCGTGAGATTGCGCGACGACTGGACGTCTAGCGCGCGTAGTACCGCGAAGCGATGCATGAGCTGACGCTGAAGGGCTGGCTGACCGCAAGCCGGGACTCGGCACGGTAGTGCAGCCTAGATAGCGCCGGACGCATGAGCTTCTGGAGCGGATGGACAGCGAGACACGTGACCTTCGCGAGGTGGCGGACTTACGCCAGGTCATCGAGCGGCACATGACCGAGCTGGCGGCGACGCGGGCCACGACGTCTGAGCTGCACCGACGAGAGGAGCTCTTGAGCAGAATACTGACCTCCTGACTCAGCGGCGTACGTAGATCTCGACAACGCTTCCACGGCTGCCTTGCCGGCGCGACTCACAATCAGCTCATGTGGCGGCGAGCGAGATCAGCGCGCCTGGGTCTTTGACTTCTGGCTCGACGCTCAGAAGACTCTTCAGGGTGGACGAACCTCAATGGACGGCCACCGGGAGATCGCTGCGGTAGTCCGCACGAGGGATCCAGACGCGCGCAGCCGCGATGACTCGCTATATCGCGCGCTTCCACGAGGTCATAGCGCTCCACACTGGCCGCCGCCAGGCTGGTTGACAGCACGAGTTCTGCGAGAATAGGATAGCGTTGCGCGATGGCTGGTCAGACCATTAGACCGGAGACCTCTTGAAGGCAGGCGTTGCCGCGTCGACGCGCTCACCTTGATCGGCGTTCGTGCCACCTTGGCCACAGAGGCATCTCGATGGGACGTGGACCGCTCGTACTCTTAGACGAGGACATGGTCTCTAGGCGCCTGCGACGGCTCGGCCTTAACGTAGAAGTCGCCTGGATCGACGCAGATGATCCGCAGGATGACGAGCGTTCGTCCGGGCGACCAGATGGCACGCCACCTCATCCATAACGGGCAATGCCAACGCGTAGCAGAGGACGAAAGCGGTGCGGCGCGTGTTCTCATCTCGTCGGGCAACTGCGACTCGTCGATCGGGGTGACAGCGGTCTGGACGAACGCGACTAGGCGTGTCTGGCTGGACGCTCACGCCGATGCGGAGACCTGAGCACTCGCGACGGGTTGTTTGACGGGATGGCGGTATCGTTCTGCGGTGATTGCTGGAAGACTGGCGTGAGCAGATCTGGGTAGCCACCAATCCGGAGAGCACATGTTGATGTTGGGTTAGTATGATGTTACGCTGAGGATTGTTTTATGAGAATTTCGAGTTGCTGTATGTTTGTTGGATTTGTTGGTAATAGTTGAATACGTTTTTGAGAGAGTGTTGGAGGACGTATTGGATGATTTGGTTACTAGAGTGGAGGTGTTGTATTTGTACGTCGATACATATGTCATAGACGTTGAGATAGCGCGTTAGAGTCTCTACAAGGTTAGCGGTGGACTCACTATGGCTCAGATGTCACGAGTAATATAGATGGTGGGGGAACGCTTCGACGTCGCCGCCACCACGTTCTCGGCGTACGACCCAGACGTCGACCCCCTGACGCTGGAGATCGTTCCCGAACTCATGGAGGCGGCGGCCCGAGGGATGCTCGCCAGTGGGTGACCGCGCATCAGGCAAGAGAAAGGCAACTGTGACATGAGATCACTCCCGATTGGCGCCGACGCCGCCCCCTCGCTCCGGCCATGAGCCCCGAGAACGGCAACATGCGCCGCATCTCACGATCGAACCGCGTTTTCACCTACTCCTCAGAACACGAGCTGTGCGCGACGATCGCGTTGGGGGAGCGAGTGCTCGTCGAGACCACGAATGCATTCGGAGACCAGAAGCTCGAGCCCGGCGACACGCTCGACGTCCTGGACTTCGACCAATGCGACCCGCTCACGGGCCCTCTCTACATCGAGGGGAGCTGAGCCCGGAGACTCGCTCGTGGTTCACATCGAGCACATCGAGCTCATCGGCACCGGGATCCAGGGGGTCATACTGACTTCGGCACCCTGGAATGGGAGCGGATGCCGCTCCACTTCTTCACGCCCGAAAACGGCCGCCTGCGCTGGCTACGCGGCATCGAAATCGAGATCCGGCCGAATCTCGGCGCGATGGGGGTGGCCCCCGCGACGGGGTCGATCCCCGAGCATCGAGCCGGGGGACCACGGCGGCAACCAGGATGCCAAGCATGTGTGCGCGGGGTCGGCGATTCACTTTCCCGTGTTTCACCCGGGCGCGCTGTTGTTCATGGGCGACTGCCATCAGATCCAGGGCGATGGGGAGCTCTGCGGCGTGGCACCGGAGACCGACGCAGAGGTCACGTTTCATGTCGAACTGCTGAAGGGAAAGACGATCCGCCGGCCGCGGATCGTTACTCATGATCGGTACATGGCACTGGCGTCGGCCAAGACCTTGGAGGATGCCGTCAAGCTGGCCGTGCGGGACAGCATCGACCTCCTCATGGAAGAGAAGGGCCTTACCGAGGACGAGGCGTATCTGTTGATCACGATCAAGGCTGACATCGAGATCTGCCAGGTCGTCGATCCGTTGGTGACGGTGCGCGTAGCGATGGACCGGGATTTCTTCGAGAGCCTACAACCGGACCCACAGTGAGGAGAGCGCAGCCGATGACATCAGCGAGCAGACCACCCACGCCCTCTGCGGACGAGCGCGAACAGGGGCTTCAGAATCGTGCAATAGGGTTCTGGGGGGCGCTGGCGATGTCCGTGGCGGTGATGGGCCCGTTGCTGGGCGCCCTTGGCGTCGCTCCCCTCGTCGTCTCGCAGGCCGGCTTCTCGGCCCCGTTCATCTTCCTGGTGTCGTGGATCGCGATGTTCGCGGTCGCTCTCACGATCGGCAGGTTCTGCGGCGTTCTCCCGGGAGCCGCATCGATCGACTGTACATCACGCACGGTCTGGGCGAGCGCGTCGGATTTCTCACCACGTGGCTCTCGTTCAGCTACTACCTGTTCTTCGTGCCCCTACTCCTGGCCGCGGTCGGTATCTATGGCAGCGCGATGGCCACCGACGTCCTCCATGCCAACATCGATTGGTGGATCTGGTCGCTGATCGCGGCAGCGATTGTCACGACCTTGGCGATCGTCGGTATCGGCCTGTCGATGCGGATCGACCTCACGCTCGCGATCGTGTGCGACGGTTTCCTGCTCCTCGTGTCACTCATCATCATCGCCAAAGTCATCGGTGACGGCAACTTCACACTCGCGCCGCTCTCACCGTCACACGCCCCGTCGAGCTTCACCGGTCTCTCCCTCGCGCTGGCGTTCGGCATTTTGATCTTCCTCGGGTTCGAACAGTCGTTTGTACTCGGGGAGGAAGTGAACGATCCGCACGGCAATGTGCCAAAGGCGATCTACACCGCCTTGGGGCTCATCGGCGCCGTGCTGTTCCTGGCAACATTCGCGATGATCCTCGGCTTCGGCAGCAACGGCATCGGACGCCTGAACGCCCTCGTGGCCAGCCAGGGCACACCGTGGTTCGCGTTGGTCAAGGCACGCCTCGGCCAGGGGTGGGTCGACATCCTCGAGGTGCTGATCGTGCTCTCAATCCTGAGCAACACGATCGCCAGCACGAACTCGGTCGTGCGCATCCAGTACGGCATGGGCAGGGCCCGGGCACTTCCCCGCCAGCTCGGCTGGACGTTGCCCTCGCGCCGCACGCCCTACGTTGCCATCGGCATGACCATGAGTCTGAGCCTTGCCATCACCCTGATCGCCGGCTCAGTCTGGACGCCGACGTCGCTGTTCGCGTTCGGCGGATTCGCGATCGGGTTCGCCGCTGCCGTCGCGTTCATCATGATCGCGTTGGCCGCGGTCATGTATTTCCGCAAGGTTTCAGACGGTGCGGGATGGTTCCGCAACTGGGGGGTGCCCATCATCGCGGCGGTGATCTGCTCTGGTCGTCTACACGTCGTTCGATCCCGACCCCGGCTACCCATTGAAATGGGCGCCCAGAGTGGTGATCGGCTGGTTGATCGCCGGCATCGGGTATCTCGCGTGGCGGATCCGTCCAAACAGGCGGTGAACATCGACTACGCGTTCGCGGAGATCGGCGAGACGGTCCCGCCCGAAGCACTGGCCACTGAACCGCACGCAGAGTCGGTGTGATCGTGAGCGGCGACACGCAGCCCACCAATCCTCTCGAGATCCCGAAAGGCGAGGTTCGCTACACGCTGGGACCACATCACCCTGAGGTGGCCCGGGTGGCACCCGGGACGCCCTGCGGATCGAAACCGAGCTCAACATCGGTGATGTGCTTCACACCACCGATGCGCAGTTCCACGAGAGCATGGTCAACATGCCGTTCGTGAATCCGGTGACCGGGCCGGTGTACGTCGAGGGTGCGACGCCGGCGAATGTGCTAGTGTGCCACGTGGGGAGATGGAGCTCCTCCCGCCGGGCTTCACGGCACTCGTCCGGGCTTCGGCTCGTTCGTCGACTGGATACGCTATCGGGACTTCGGCGTCCACTCGCGCATTGTCGACGTTCAGGACGGTGAGGTCGTCTGGGACGAGCGCACGCGGATTCCGGTCAAGCCGATGATCGGGACGATTGGCACCTCGCCTCTACTCGAGGCTATCAGCACTATCGACAACGGGCCTCACGGTGGAAACGTGGATGTCCAAGAGATCGGGCTCGGGGCAACGCTCTACCTGCCGATCGCTGTCGACGGAGCTCTTTTCTACTTGGGCGACTGCTATGCGGTTCAAGGTGACGGCGAGCTGTGCGGCATCGGCGCGATCGAGATCCGGACCCGCACGGACGTGTGCTTGACCTCGCCTCTCGGCCCGCGAACATGAGCTGGCCACGTCTCGAGACCGACGACTACATCGCGGCCGTCGCCTGCGCTCGCTCTCTGGAAGACGCCTTCCGTTCGGCGGTCGAAGAACTCGTGCGCTGGATGGAGTCCGACTACGGATTCAGCGTCCAGGACGCTGTGATGCTCCTGGGCTAGGTTGCTGAGGCACGTTGCACCTAAGTCGTTAATCCGAAGTACACCTACATCGCGAAGATCTCTAAGCGCTACCTCGGCTAACCGCACTCTCCTGCCCGGCCAACATCAGCCGGAACGCGGGCGTAGATGGCGGGCTCGAGAGCTGTCGACGAGCTCTGAGATCGGCTCCGAGGGGTCGCATCAGCGCTGAGATCCCCGGCGCGCGCGCTCGGCATGGCGACGCACCTTTGCCCGATTGCCGCAGGACGCCATCAGACACCACCGCCGTCGCCCGGTGCGATCAAGGAACAACCACCCGCAGTCGTGCCCCGGGCAGGTCCGCACGTGCTTGCGGTCATCGGACACCAGCAGCTCGGATGCCGACCAAAGCGCCGCCAACAGCGGTGCGTCCAGGCCGGCGGCGGAGTCGATCCGGCGCACGATCTCATCGTCGTGTCGACTCAGGCGCAACTGGGCCGTCATCGTGTCGACTGCGCTGGCGAGCCGATCAAACGCGGGTCCGTGGCGCTCCTCGGTCAGCACGAGATAGAGGTCAGCTCTCACCTGCCGGGCGCGCTCCAGCACTCCCGCGGCGTCTCGCGGCTGGCGCTGAGCGGACGTGCGTGATCGATCGACGTGGTCGCGGGGCAGGAGCTTGACGTGGCCCGCCCATACCGCCAGATGGTCGTAGCTGGTCAGGTAATCGCTGCCCGGTGGGGCATCCCAGCCCGACAGGGTGTTGCAGAACTCGAGCGCCGGATGGCCCGCGACCAGAGCTGGCAGCGCCAATCCTTCCTCAAAGACGTAGTGCGCGGGCATAGGGCCGGCATTAAACCTCGCGGCTTGGAGCCGAAGCGTTCATACTAACCGGATGAGAGCATCAATCCGGTTAGCTAAGGTGGCCCGGGCTGCTCTGTCGGCCACCGCCCTGCTCATGACGACGACCGGCCTCCTCTGGCTGTGCACCGGATGCGGCGCGGATCACCCGACCGCGAACTCCACCACCGCGGATCGGTCCGCGTTGCGCAAACCCGCGCAGGTATACGGGGGACCGGCCCCGCTTCTCGTCCTCTTCAAGCGCGTGGTGGGTTTCGATCCGCTTGCCAGCCAACTGGTCGTGGACCGAAACGGAGCAGCCACGGCGACGATCACGCTCGGCGGAATCTCAGGGCAGAAAAAGCAGGACTTCGAGCTCACGGGCTGGCGATTGCGGCGCCTGCGCTACCTGCTGGCACATACCCACCTGCGTGATGCCCGCTGCTGCTTGGACGCGGGCTACTACACCTACCTCGTGGTCACCCGGGGACACAGCTGGGAGCTCTACCAACGCGGGCTCCCACGCGCGCTGCGGCCGCTGATCCGGTACCTGAACGCGATCATGGCCGCACACATGTCCTTCGGCTGATCGCTCGCCAAATCCGCACTCAGGGTGGGCGCGGACCGGGCCCGGGCAGCACTTCGGGGAGACCGCGCCCGACTCGGCACGACCTCCGCGAAGGCAACCTCCTACCCACGGAAGCTGCAGTCCGGGCGAAAAATGCGGGGCGCATTGAGAGCCACGGACCGTGCGATGCGGGCGGGGGATCAAATGTTCACCGCTGGTGTGCCGCGTGAGTTGCGACATGGAGGAATCGCACAGCTTTCGGTCCCCAGCAGGTGACCTCCGCCAGCCAGCACGCAGGCCACTATGGTCTCAGGCATGAATGGACCGCTCGGTCTTATCGAGTTCCCGGCTGATGACCCCGGGCGCGCACGTCGGTTCTGGTCGGGCCTGCTCGGTGGCGAACTCGCCGAGCGCACGGAGGTCGAGGGGCGCGGCTGGCAAACTCGCGGCGGAGGTCCCGCGCTGGGCATTCACGAGCGTGGTGCCGGCCCCGGCGACACGGCCTCCCTGCCGTACTTCACGGTTGCCGACATGGAAGCGGCGCTGGCCCGCGTCACCACCCTCGGGGGCAGCGTGATCCATCCCGGATCGCAATGGGCGATCTGTCGAGACTCTGAAGGGACTCCGTTCGGGCTCGCTCTCGCGCCTCAGCCCTAGCAGTACGGCGTTCGCGGCACCCGGAGGGCTGTGCGTCTGGCCTCCTCATGACTAGGCTCATGCTGTGCCCAAGGGTCGGCTGGAGGCGTTTAGCGATGGCGTGATCGCGATCCTGATCACGATCATGGTGCTCGAGTTGCGCACCCCGGCGGGCACCTCGTGGCATTCGCTGGCGCATGAACTGCCGGTGCTCCTGGCCTACGCGCTCAGCTTCGTGTACCTCGGGATCTATTGGAACAACCACCACCACATGCTGGCCGCCGTCTCCAGAGTGACCGGCGGAGCGATGTGGGCCAACCTGCACCTGCTCTTCTGGCTGTCTTTGATCCCGTTCAGTACCGCGTGGATGAGCGAGCACCGGTTTCCGTCGACCCCGACCGCCGTCTACGGGATCGTTTTGCTCTGCGCCGCGCTCGCCTACTACGTCCTTCAGACGATGCTGCTCCGGGCGGAGGGCGGCCGCTCCGTGCTTCGCACGGCGATCGGTTCGGATGTGAAGGGCAAGATCTCGCCGCTGCTCTACTGCATCGGTATTGGTCTGTCGTTCGCCAATCGGTGGCTCGCCCTCGCCGTGTACGTCGGCGTGGCGCTGATGTGGCTGGTGCCCGACCGCCGACTCGAACGTCACGTGAGCACCGCTCCGACCAAGCCAACGGACTAGCCGCAAGGCGCGGCCTTGCGACCGGCGACGCTCCCCCCAGCCGTGCATCAGCTACCCTCGTGGGGTCGGTGCCCGTGCACTTCTCGCCAAAGATCTCGCGCGAGCATCGATTTTTTTGCGGCCGCCCCAGTCACTCGGGGCGGCCGTTTACTTTTGGTGCGTGAACGCGGGCCGATGTGCGCTGCGCACCGATCGGCGGCCGTCGTCGCGGGTGAGTACCACGAAGCGAATCCGCACTGTTTATGCGCGAAGCGAGCGATCGAGCGCGCGCGCGACCTGCTCGCGTGATCGGGCACCGACCGCGGATGTCAGCGCGATCCGCCAACGTTCGGGAGTCCCTGCGGAACATCCCAGCCGCAGATCCGCCAAGACAGCGGCCTGATCGACATGGACGGCGATCTGTTCGGCACGGCGCTGCGCGGCGATATGTTGGGCGCGCACCAACGGCGTCCGGCCACGATCACCGGCAAGCCGGACGAGATCCTCAGATACCAGCGGTACCGCGCGTCGCGCGCACTTCTCCCAGGGCGCGTCGGCCGCCGAATCAACGACGACCTGGCGCACCACTCGCCAACCCGCATGGTGCGAATCGCACCGCGCGACGAGAAACCGGGCCAGTGCGTCCGCTAGTCCCGCAGCTTCAGGCTCAGATCCATGAGCATCCAGGTGCCGCAGCGCGGCACCGACGTCCCGGCCGCCTTGCACCGCGCTGGCGAGCTGCCGCGCTGACCGCCGCGGCTTGCGTCGTTCATCATCGATGACTTCACCCTACTCGGCCTGACGGCCTCGACCACCACGATGCGGAAGTGCCACGCATGATCGAGACGCCGAAGGATCCGCAGATCGCCGAGTACAAGCAGTCCAAGACCCGCGTCGCGCGCATCGAGCGCGCCATGCCGCGGATCTTGGAAGGCTTCGGGGTGCACGACTAGAGCGCACCGTCGAGCAGCGCCACAGCTCTCGGCTCGATCGTGCCGTAGCCGTGCTTGCGCGCAAGCTCCAGCGAACGCTCGGCGTGTTCGCGCCCACGCTCCGACTCGTCCCGCCCCGTGAGCACTTGCGCGAGGCACACGTGCGATTCGGCGGCCCATAAGAGCAGCCCGCGATCCTCGTGGAAGCGACAGGCGAACTCGAGATGCTCGATGGCGAGCTCGTCCCTGCCGATTGTGCGGGCGAGTTCTCCGAGGTACAACCTCGCGTGCCCGTAGTTCAGGGTGTCCGTGGTCGCAAGCTGGTCCTGCCACGGCTCCAACAGGTCGTAGAGAATCGCCGCCGCCTCGCCACACCCTGACTGCGCGGCTGCGGCCGCGTAGAACGCGAGCGTGGTGACTCGCACCGGATCCCACGAGATGTGCTCGAACCCGTCCCGTGCCGCTTCCTGCACGATCGCCGCAGCTTTGTCGAACTGACCAAGCCCACAGTAGACATGGGCGAGGCCGGCACGCCAGGCGGGAATGCCGGGTTGCGCGGCCACGCTCTGCTCCAGCATCGCGACGACTTCCGCGCCCCGGCCCTGGCAAGCCCGCACAAACGACAGCTGGGAACCGTAGTACAACGCCGCGTTGAGGGCATCGACGTCCTGACCTAGGTGAAATGCCCGCTCCGCCAGCCCTTCTCCGGTCGTGAGGTCGCCGCGCAACAGCTCCAGAGTTGCACGGTGTGCCAAAGCGAGCCAGAGCAGGGCCGGCTGTCCGAGCTCGTCCGCGACCTGTTGTTCGCGCCTGATCGCGGCCGATGCGCGCTCAATCTCGCCCAGTTCCAACGAGACGATGAGCTCGGAGTAACTCGCCCACCACTGCAGGGCCGGATCCTGCGTCCGGCTCGCGACACTATTCAGCTCATCGGCGATTGCCACGCGCTGCGCGAGTGTGTCGGCCGACCATACGGCCTGGAACGCGTTGTGCAGGACGTGCGCGAGCGCACCGGGGTCACCGGCTCGGCGAGCGAGTGAGATCGCCTCGCCGGCGAGCGCTCGCCGATGCTCGACCTCGGCCGGGTCAAAGAGGAGCTCCATCGCGTGGAGTGCGCACACGCGCGCTCGCCGGCCCAGATCGGACCCATCGTCGAGCACGAGCGCCCGTTCGATTGCGGCAAGCTTCGCTGTGTCACTTTCACCGATCACGGTGACAAGCCCGGAACTGTTCGCGAGCGCGGCCTTTGCTGCCAACTCAGCATTGTTGACGGTTGAGGCGATGCGCGATGCCTCGAGCAGCGTCTCCCGGGACCCCGCGTCACCTGTCAGACGCTGAGCTTCGCCGAGCCCGATCAGCGCCTGGCAGCGCTCGACCGTGTCACCGGGGCCGAGCAACTCGACCGCGTCCCCGAACAGCCTCACCGCCTCCGCAGGGGCGAGGCTCTCGAGCGCCCGCTGGCCCGCCCGCGCGGCATAGTCCGCCGCTTTCGGCCTGTCGACCGCCGCCGTCGCCAGCCGCCAATGCAACGCCAGCTCCCCAAGTCGCTCGCCGGGGTCCGCGCCGTATAGCTCCTCGAGCGCCTGCGCGACGCGCTGGTGCATCCGCGCCCGTCGCGTTGCGCCCAGTCCCTCGTACAGCGTCTGGTTGATCAGCGCGTGCACGAACCGAAACCGACCCACGTGCTCGGTCGACTCCTCCAGCAGCGACGCGGCGACCGCCCCCTCGAGCTGATCCAATAGCCGGCTCTCATCGCTGTCAACGACGTGCGTGAGCAGCTCGAGATCAAACGAGCGGCCGATCACAGCGGCGAGGGTCAGCGCGTCACGCGCCTCCCCCGCGAGCCGATCGACGCGCCGCTCGACGACCTCGCGCACGCTCTCGGGCAGGCCCAGCGCCGTCGACCGGTCGACCGTCCACCGACCGGAGGCCTCGTCATACAACAGCCGGCCGGACTCCAGCAGGCTGCGGAGCACCTCACCCACGAAGAACGGGTTCCCGTCGGTCTCGGTGGCGATCTCTCCCGCCAGCCCTATCCCGTCCTCGTCGAGCTCATGACCGGCGGCCGAGGCGAGCACCTGCGCGACCTCGTCGGCGCCGAGACCGTGCAACGCGATCCGCTCGACCCCCTCCAGCTGCCGGAGATCCGCCAGCACGCCCGTCAGCGGATGGTCTTTGCCCAGATCGGAGTCGCGATAGGTGACGATCACCGCAAGTGCGGCCTCCCCGGCGGTGCGCGCGACGTGCTTGAGCAGAGCCACCGACTGACCATCCGCCCAGTGGAAGTCATCGAGCACGACGCAGATCGGAACCGACGCGGACACTTCCGCCAACAGGCCGGCGACCGCTCCGAACAACAGAAACCGCTCCGTCTCCGGGTCAGAGGCCTGCGGCAGCGGGGCATCGTGTATCCGCCGCCCGAGGTTCCGAGCCAAGCGTGAGACCTCGCCGCCATGACGCTCCACGTGCGCGGCCACCACCTCGGCCGGCGCGCGCTCCACCAGCTGCGTACAGACCTCGATCCACGGCTCATACGGCACCCCGACATCCTCGTTGCATGCGCCCCAGCACACCGCGAACCCCACGCCGTGCGCACCGTTCGCCGCGTACGCCGCCAGTCGGCTCTTCCCGATCCCTGGCTCGCCCGAGATCAACACCGCCCGCCGCGTCCCACTGCGCGCGCCGGCGACAGCCGCTTCGAGCTGGGCCCGCTCAGACTCGCGGCCGACAAACGCCAGCCGCGGCACCGACCGCATCACCGCCGGCAGTGGCCAACCGCCCGGTGCGTCACCCTCCTCGGCCACCGGCGCCCAGGACACAGAGAACGCCTCGACCAGGTCCGGGAAGCCCTTGAGCTCGAGCATCCCGGTCGACTCGAACTCGACTCCCGCGGCTCGCCCCGCGAGCATCCGTACCGCAGCGGAGGCCAACACCCCGTCAGACGGCGCTTGGTCACACAACCGTGCGGCCTCGACCGACGGCATCCCGAAGTAATCGCCATCCTTGACCGTCGACTCGCCCGCGCCGAGTCCGATCCGGATGTGCAACTGCTGCTCAGCCCGCCGATAGCGCCGCTCCAGCATCTGCTGCATCAGCACCGCACAACCAACCGCGCTCGACGCCGACGCGAACGCCACCATCAGCCCGTCGCCCGTGTTCTTCACCTCGCGCCCGCCCGAGGACGTGATCGCCTCACGCAGCAGCGCGAAGTGCTCGTCGCGCAGCTCGTCGGCCCGGACCGGCCCGACCGACGTCGCCAGCCGCGTCGAGCCAACCAAATCAGTCAGCAAAATCGTCGCCAGCTCGATCGAATCAGACACACCCGTCTCCGGTCACTGAGGCCCCCGCCCACGCGATCCTAACGTGCGGGTGATGTAGCTATCAGCCGCCCACGACGGGCGCGATCGGGACGCATGCCGTGGCCAGCTCGCTCGCCGATGTCGGGATGTCGCCGGTCGTCGGCCTGGTTGGCGCCCGGATGCCGGGCGTATTGTTGAGCCGGTGAGCGAGGCAACGTTCCACCAGCCCGGGGAGGGAGAGCGGATCGAGGCCGGCGGGGGCTCGGAGATCGTGCTCAAGGCGACCGGCGAAACGACAGGCGACACGTTCTTCATGTCCGAGACCACGCTCGCTCCCGGGTTCCCGGGCCCGCCGCCGCACACCCACCGGCAGCTGCACGACATGTTCTACGTGCTGGAGGGCGTCTTGACGATGCGCCTGGGGGACGCGACCCACGAGGTGGCTGCGGGCAGCTTTGTCTGCGTCCCTCCCGGGATCGTCCACACCTTCAGCAACCCGGGCCCGTCGCCCGTTCGGTTCTTGAACATGCAGACCCCGTCGGGCTTTGAGCACTACATGCGCGAGCTGGGAGAAGCAGCGAGACGCGGACCGCTCACGCCCGAGGTGATGGGGCCGATCGCGTCGCGATACGACTTCCAGTCCGTCTAGGCCCGGATCGACCCGCCGCCGAGCGCGTCCTGACGCCCGACGGCTCGATCACCGCGGTGCCGGCCAGGCGAGCAAAAGCCCGTCGCCGACGGTCAGGAGCACGTTGTGGAGCCCTGGGTGTTCCTGCACCCGGCGGGCGAACTCGAGGACGCCGCGGGTCCCCTCGTCGTCGTCGGCCGGCGGGAGGGTGGCGCCGCCGCGGAAGAGATTGTCGGCGACGATGATCCCGCGCGGTGCCAGCTTGGGCACCACCAGGTCGAGGTAGCGCGGGTAGTCGGTCTTCCAGGCGTCGATCCACACGAGGTCAAACGGCCCCGGTAGTCGGTGCGAGCACCTCGCGTGCGTCGCCCTGGATGAGCTCGATCCGATCGGCCAGCGGGCTGGCAGCGATGTGCCGCAGGGCCACGGCTGCGTTGTCCGGGTCCACCTCGACGGTCACGACGCGGCCGCCTGCGGGCAGCGCGGCGGCCATCGCCAGCGCGCCAACGCCGGTGAACGTTCCGAGCTCGAGCACCGAGCGAGCGCCCGAAATAACGATCAGCGCCTCCAGCAGCCGCGCCTCGGGCAGGCCGGCCATCATTCCCGGCCACGACGTGTTCGCGCGAGTCCAGTTCGAGGCCGCGGCCAGCGCGCCGTCAAACGGGGTGGTGTGCGCGGCCGCGAACTCCTCGGCCGCCTCCGAGATCAGCTCATCCATCGCGCCGCCGCCGGACGCTAACCGGCTGCACGGCGTGCGAGTTCTGCGCTCGCAGCCGAGACGAAGCCCTGCGCCACGGAGTTTCCAACGTCGCCGAGCGGCAGGAACCGAGGGACGTCGAGACTGGCGTCGAGTTCGAGTTCGATCCGTGTGGCGTCCCCCTCGGTCAAGCGCCAGACGACCTCGAACTTGGCGTCCCCGCCGACCTTGGCGAGCTTGACGATCGCCGGTGGTTCGACTGTGACCGCCATCAGCAGGTCGAAGTCCTTGGTCACCGGCCCCACCGAGATGTGCAACGCGGTCTGGGCCCGGGTCGGCACCCCATACGCGTCGCGCTCGCGCACGTCAACCGCGCGGACGACCTCCGGATACCAGACCGGGTATTCGTCGACCGCCTGCAGAAGGGCCAGGCATTGCGGCAGCGGCGTCGGTACGAGGGCCGACGCGACTCCTCGGAGCTCTTTCATAGCCACAATCTACGCGCCACCGAGGTTCTGGTGGTCATACGCCCGCGTGATGGCCTGCCAGATGTCGGTGGAGGTTGGCGTGCCCCCGCTCGTCTGGAGGTTGGTCGCAACGGCGATCGTGAGCTGCCGCGCGGGGTCAGTCCAGTCCTCGGCCTCGAAGCCGCCGAAGTAACCACGGTGTCCCAGCCAGTAGTGATTGTCGAAGCTCCGGGCTCGCATCGCGAAGCCGTAGTCGCCACGGCCGATGTGGGCCATCTGCCTCACCGCTGACTCATCCACAAGCCGCCCGCCGAGCAGAGCGTTGGCGAACCGCGCCAGGTCAAGCGAGCTCGAGGCCAGGCCGCCATCGGTGAACACAGGACCCCACACGGCAGTCGCCACGCCGAACCCCGGGATCCACCGGCTGGCGACCGAGCCATCGCGCGAGCGGACGTACGGGTGGGCGATGAGCGCCTTGGCCGGCGCCGAGGGCACGAAGGTCGCGGAGGTGATCCCCAGCGGCCTGGCGATCAATCCCTGAAAGTCGTGCTCGATCGAGGTGTGGGTGATCCGTTCCAGGATCGCGCCGAGCACGATGTAGTTGGTGTCCGAGTACTCGAATCCGCGGCCGGGGAGGAACTTCGGGGTTCCCAGTCCCGTGCCCAGCCCGGTCAAGACCTGATCGACCGTCCAGTGGTGGCGGGGCTGGTGGTCCATCACCCAGTCGATCCGCGCGTTATACAGGTAGTCCGGGAGCCCGCTGGTCATGTTGAGCAGCATCCGCACCGTGATCTGGCGGGCGTTCGGCAGCCAGGGATAGAACCGCGACAACCTCGTGCCCAGCGAGAGATGACCGGCTTGAATCTCCTGCATGACCATCGTGGCCACGAAGGTCTTGGCCGCGCTGTTGAGGACGAACAGCGAGCGGTCGGTCGCCGGACGTTTGGAGCCGAGATCGAGGACGCCCGTCGCGCCGGCCCACACCACCCGGCCGCACACCACCACGGCCGCGGTCACAGCCGGGGCGCGAAGGCGGTGGCGGGCGGCGCGAAGCGCCGCATCCAGGACACCGCCGAGCGCACGCTGGCGGGCATCCGCGATGGGTGCCCCGCTGGAGCCTGGCGCGCACCTCTGCGGCGGCGAGGCCGCGATGGGCGCCGGCGCTGACGCCGTCGTGTCGCGGTGGTCGCCCGGCATGAGCACTGCGACGGCGACGATCGCGACGATCCCGATCACCACCAGCGACGCCAGCGCCCGGGGATGAGGCCAGCGCCAAGCGCTGATCTGGCGCGTGAGCTCGGGCATCTGGCTTCCCAGTCGACGGTAGACCGGGGGCGTGGCGCGCCCGTTGACTATCCGCAGCGGTCTGGTTAAGGCCAACCGCGGGCGGCGGCCGTGTTCCGCGGGGCGCGACTGAGCGCGTCCGGGCAGAATGCGGGCGTCATGGAGGTCCTGCTCGAGCGGAACCTGCCGCACGCCCCTCCCGCGTCCCGCGGCTCCCGCTACCGGCCCGACATCCAGGGCCTGCGCGCGCTGGCCGTTCTGGCGGTGATCGCCAACCACCTGGCCGGCTGGCCGAAGGGGAGCTTCGTCGGGGTCGACGTCTTCTTCGTGATCTCGGGTTACCTGATCACCGGGATCCTGGTCCGCGAGTTCGAGACGCGCCAGACGATCTCGTTGCTTGGCTTCTACGCCCGTCGGATCAAGCGCATCCTGCCCGCGGGCCTGTTCGTCATCGGGGTCACGCGTGTGCGCCACGCGCGTGCTGGCCGGCATCGACCGCTACCACTTCACCGCAGCCGACGCGATCGCGGCCGTCGAGTTTCGCGCCAACTGGCATTTCGCCCAGGCCGGGGTCAACTACTTCAACCAGTCGCTGCCGCCATCGCCGCTCCAGCACTACTGGTCCCTGTCGGTGGAGGAGCAGTTCTACTTCGTGTGGCCCTGGGTGCTACTGGGCCTGCTGCTCATCGGCCGCCGCCTGCGCTGGTGGCGCCACGAGCACACGCGCCCGGTCGCCGGTGTCGCGATCGCCGTCATCTCCGGCGTCTCGCTGGCGTGGGCATTCGCGCAGACCGCCGGCAACCCGACGACGGCCTACTTCTCCACGTTGGACCGCGCCTGGGAGCTCGGCCTGGGGGCGCTGATCGCCATCGCCGGCGCGCCCATCGCGCGCCTCAATCCGCGCCTGCGTCTGACCGCCGCATGGATCGGCCTTCTCGGCCTGCTCCTGTCACTCCTCATCGTCCCCTCGTCCCATGGGTTTCCCGCGCCGTGGGCGCTGCTCCCCACCCTCTGCGCCGCGGCGGTGATCGCCACGGGCGCAGGCCTCCGGGAGCGGTCGCTGCTGCCGCTGACCAACCCGGTCTGCCAGTACGTGGGCGACCGCTCCTACAGCCTCTACCTGTGGCACTTCCCGGTCGTCGTGCTCATCGTCACCCTCGTCCCCCGCTACTCGGTCACCTACTGGGTGGCGGGTCTGGTGCTCATCTTCGGCTTGTCGGCCGCCTCATTTCACCTGCTGGAGAACCCGGCGCGGCGCGCCACCTGGTTTGCCCGTCGTCCCGGACGCCGCCCGGTCCCCGCCCGCGGCTGGCTCCTGTACGCCGCGGCGTGCGTCGCCACGGCGCTGCTGGCCGGCGCCGGCCTGGTCCTCGTGCGCTCGATCAGTCCGAGCCGCCTCGTCCTCCCCGCACCCGTCCTGGTTGGCCACACGCAGGACGACCCGCGCGACTGCCTGGGTGCGGCGGCCCTTGACCCGCGCCACCACTGCGCGCTCAACACCGGCAACCGGGTGGCGCCGCTGCCCGGCGAGCTCCCCGACGACACCGGCGGCGCCTACGCCTGCTACGCCTACCTGCACCAGCCGATGCACCCCTGCGGCTACGGCAGCCGCCGCCGCAACGCGGTCCGCGTAGCCCTCATCGGCGACAGCCACGCCGCGGCGCTCCTTGCCGTGCTCGAGCCCCAACTGGACGCCCTCAACTGGCACGTCACCGTGTACGTGGGACAGACCTGCGGATGGCTGCCGCCCTCGCTGTCACCGAGCTGCCCAGGCCTTCGCCTCGATCCAGCACGATCTGGATCGGCGCCACTACGCCGTCGTCATCGCCACCGAGCTGCGCCAGTACACGAGTCCGGTGGCCGACCACCTGGAGGCGATGCGGCCCGTCGCCGCCACGGGCGCGCACATCGTGGTGGTCGCGGACGATCCCGGCGTCTCGTCGGAGAGCACGGCATGCGTGACGCGGGTCACCTATCGCCCGACGGGCGACTGCGGCACCCCCGCGGGCGTCGCCTACCGGGACCCGGACCGCCTGGTGCAGGCCGCGCGGCGCCTTCCCGGGGCGCGCGTGGTGACCACCCGTTCGTTCTTCTGTCGCGACGCCTTCTGCCCGGCCACGATCGGCAACGTCATCGTCTACCGCGACACCGCCGCGCACACCACCGCCAGCTACGCCCGGACGCTCAGCCCCTACCTCGTTCAGACGATCGAGCGGTCGCTGCCCGCCCGGCTCCGCTGATCGGACCGGCCCGGCTGATCGGACCGGCCCGGCTGATCGGATCGGCTCAGTTGATCGGCGGGGCCGATCCGCTCGAGGATCGCCGGGTCGCCGACGTAGCTCACGCCTGCGGACTTGGCCTCGCGCAGCCCGATGATCCCCAGCAGCAGCCCCATCACCGGCCGGGCCTCACCGGTGATCGTCGCGTCGGCGCCCGCGTCCCCCGCGGCACCGAGCCGTGTCACCAGCGTCCCCTCGCGCGTCTCGAGCACGATCGGCTGATCGCCGGCGAGCACCTCGACCGTGACCGGTGGGGCGTCGGGCTGCCGGTCGGCGAGCACGAGCTCGATGGCCCAGGCCAGCCAGTGGCTCGAACGGCGTCGCCCGTGTTGTCGCTCGGTCATCAGCGGCATGCCCCAGCGAACGAGGCTCTCGAGCACCGGCCGCAGCTCCTGCACCGCGAGGGGTGAGCCGGAACAACGTGGTCGCGATCGGCGGCGGGGCCTCCTCGCGCACCACCAGCCCCTCGTGCTCCAGCTCACGAAGCCGGTCGGCGAGCAGGTTGGTGGCGATCCCGGGCAGGCCGTTGCGCAGATCGGTGTAGCGGCATGCCGCCGCGCAGCTCGAGCTCGCGCACGATCAGCAGCGTCCAGCGGTCACCGACGACGTCGAGCGACTTGGCCAGAGCGCAGTACTCGTCATAGGACCTCATTGCTGGATGAACTCTAGCACTAGCTTTTGATTTTCAAGTATTAACTTGACTTTCTTGTCTAGACCGTTTACAACATGGCGCGACATCTGCCGTCCCGACCCCTCCGCCCTCTCGAGGAGCCGCGATGAAACACAAGCCTCTGATCCTGACCTCGCTGCTGCTGGCCGCGTTCGTCATCAACGTCGACACGACGATCGTCAACGTCGCGCTGCCCACCCTCGTGCGCGAGCTGCACGCCTCCAACTGCGCAGCTGCAGTGGGTCGTGGACGCCTACAACCTGTTCTTCGCCGGGTCGGTCCTCGCCGCCGGCAGCCTCTCGGACCGCTTCGGGCGCAAGGGCATGCTCCTCGCGGGCCTCGCCGTGTTCGGCCTCGCCAGCCTGGCCGGCGGCCTCACCGCCGATCCGGGCCAGCTCATCGTCGCGCGGGCAGTGATGGGCGTGGGCTCGGCGATGGTGTTCCCCTCGACGCTGTCGCTCATCTCCAACGTGTTCACCGAGCGAGGCGAGCGGGCGCAGGCGATCGGCCTGTGGGGCGCGATCACCGGAGCGGCCATCGCGCTGGGCCCGATCGTCGGCGGCTGGCTGCTCGAGCTCTCGGGCTGGCGCAGCCATCTTCTTTGCGATGACGCCGGTCGCCGCGCTGGCCGGCGTCCTCGTCGCACGCTTCGTCCCCACCTCACGCGACCCGCACGCCCCGCGCATCGATCGCCCCGGGTTCGCCCTCTCCAGCGCCACCATCGCGCTGCTCGTCTACACGATCATCGAGGCGCCGGACCATGGCTGGGGGAGCACGCGCACCCTGACCAGCTTCGCGGCGGTCGTTGTGCTCGCCGGCGCGTTCGTCGCCTGGGAGCGCCGCACCGCGGAGCCGATGCTCGACCTGAGCCTGTTCGGAAACCTGCGCTTCACCGCCGCCAGCGCCTCGGTGGCGATCTCCTTCTTCGCCCTCTCGGGGTTCATCTTCCTCGTCACCCAGTACTTCCAGTTCCTCAAGGGCTACGGGCCGCTGTCCACCGGCGTCCGGCTCCTGCCGGTGGCGTCGTGCGTGGCCATCGCCTCCATCCTCGGCGCCAAGGTCGCCGTCCGCGTCGGGACCAAGCTCGTCGTCGCCGCGGGCCTGGTGTCGATGGGGGCGTTCTACCTGTGGGTGACGACCACCTCGGTGCACACCGGCTACGGGACCATCGCCGCCCAGATGGTGGTCCTGGGCACCGGGATGGGGCTCACCAGCGCGCCCGCGACCGAGGCGATCATGGGTGTCGTACCCCGCGCCAAGGCCGGGATCGGCTCGGCGATCAACGACACGACCCGCCTGCTGGGCGGCACCCTCGGGGTGGCCGTGATCGGCAGCGTCTACGCGTCGCTCTACGCCAGCCGGCTCACGCAACTGCTCCCGGCCAGCCTGCCGGGCACCGTCGCCCGCACCGCCCACGCGTCGGTCGGCGCCGCGGTCACGGCCGCGGGCGCCCTGCGCAACGGCGGCCACCCCGCCCTCGCCGCAGGCCTCCACGACGCCGCGGCCAACGCGTTCTTCCACGGCTTCAGTACGGCCAACTATCTCGCTGCCGGCGTCGCCCTGGCAGGTGCGCTGATGGCACTGGTCCTGCTCCCCGCCCAGCCCACGCTGAGCACCGACGCAGAGGCCACCGGCCTGGCCGGCGTGCCCTCACCCTCGCCCGCCGCGGCCCGCGGCTGACCACCCCAGACAAAGGACACCATGAGCAACAACATCGTCACCGCGCTCGAGCGCAACCACGCCTTCGCCGCCGCCGGCGGCCACGAGGGCGCCGTCGTCTTCCCGGCGCTGCGCCTGTTCGTCATCACCTGCCTGGATCCTCGGGTCGACCCCGCCCACTTCCTGGGCCTCGGCCTCAGCGACGCCATCGTCGTGCGCAATGTCGGTGGCCGGGTCACGCCCGAAGGTCATCAACGACATCGCCTTCATCAGCCAGATCACCGAGAGCGTGCTCCCCGACGGGCCGCTGTTCGAGGTCGCGGTCATCCACCACACTCAATGCGGGAGCGGCGCACTCGCCGACGATGCCTTCCGCCGGCGCTACGCCCAGCGCATCGGCGCCGACGAGCACACGCTCCGCGACCACGCGGTCCTCGACCCGAGAGCGACCGTCACCGCGGACGTGGAGCGCCTGCGGGCAGCGCCGGAGATCTCCGCGCGGGTCCCCGTGTCGGGCCATGTCTATGACGTGGTGACCGGCCTCGTGGAATCGGTCGTTCCGGAATTTGCCCTCATGAGTGTCAATCCGTAGCCGATAAGGAAGTCACGTCCTGATCTCAATTCGAGACTGGCGCGACCACCGCAAACCGATTACGCTCATCCGCCCTCCATGCCGCCCGCAGCCCAGAAAGCAGTGTGAAAAATGGAGAAGTCACTCGTCACGACCCTCCGCGTCGGTGTTCTCTCCGCGCTGGCGCTCCCCTTCTGCCTCGCCGGCCTCGCCGCCGGTGTCACCAGTCATGAGCCGCCGGTCGACGTGATCGCACCGATCGTGGCGCTCGCCGCGCTGGTCTCCATCGCGTGCTGGTCACGCGTCCTGCTCCACTGGCGCGATCCCGATGGGCCTGACGATGACGATCCGTGGCGGCGTGATCGAGGGCCCGACGACCGCAACCCGCCCAACGGCAGCACCGACGGGCCGTCCATCGACTGGACCGTGTTCGAGCGGGAGTTCGCCGCCTACGTGGCGGCCTGCGACAGGGTGCGCGAGGGCGTCCTCGTCGCAATCTCGGCGGCGCTGCGCCCGGCCACCCAGGCGCTCGCCTGGGCGTGAGCCGTCGCGTGGTCAAGTGGCGGGGTTGACTCCAGCAGCGGCACGAGGTCGGTGATGCCCAGCACGGCGAGGGTCTCGTCGCGCAGCACGCGCTCGGGCCAGAGCTGGGAGTCGATGGCCGCGACGATCCGGTCGGAATGGGCCAGCCAGCGTCCGGCCGTCTCGGGCGCGACGTCCGCGGCGTAGCGCGCGACCAGCCACAGCGCGAACGCGGCCAGCGGCTGCACGCCGGGCGGTCGCATGAGCTCCACGGTCTCCGCCAGCGCCGGCTGGGTGATGACCCCATCGCGCGCTGACCGGCTGAGCAGCAGCGTGCCCACCGCGCTGGCCAGCATGACCTCGTGGCCGATCTCCTTAGCCGAGCTCCAGGCTCTGGGCGGCATGCTCACAGGACTCATCGAGCATGCCGTCGACGTACGCGTCGAGCGCGAGGAAGTAGTGGGTCCACCCCCGCGAGCGCGCGCTGGCCTCGGGAGTGAGCTGCGCCAGCAGCTGCGGGCGCAGCTCGCGCATCGCCTCCAGGTCGCGGGCGTTGAGCGCCTGGCCGAAGAGGTTGCCGGTGGCCAGGGCCAGCGCCTCGAGATCGCCGATCCGCGCCGCCGCGGAGGCCAGCCGCCGGTTCCACGTCTTGGCCGTCGGGCTGTAGTCGAGATAGGCGGCGGCGCGCAGGAGCGCCACCTCCCGGTCGCCCGGGATCTCGAAGCGATCCAGCAGCCGCTCGGCCAGCTCGTGGGCCTCCTGGCGCAGCATCCCGGCCAGCCACATGGGACGCGACCCCAACGCCAGAGTGACGGCGGCCTCCTCGTCGCCGGCCGTGATGGCATCCTCGGCGGCCTCGCGCACGTTGGCGTGATCGGCGAGCATGGAGGCGGCCAGCTCCCCGGGGGCTTCGCCGCCGTCAAATGCCGCAATGCCCGGTGTCACGAGGTCCGCGAAGTAACGGCGGTGCCGCGCGCGTGCCGGCTCATCCTCGCCCCCGGCGCGCAACTCGTCCGCGGCGAACGCGCGCACCAGCTCGAGCAGCTCGCCGCGGCCGTCGGCCTGGCGTCGCACGAGGCTGGCCTCCAGCAGCTCGTCGATCTCGGCGCGGACCGGCCCGTCGGCGGCGACGGTCTCCAGCGCCTGCGCGGTGAACCCACCGCGAAACACCGACGCGTGACGCAGAGCCAGGCGGGCGCGCGGCGTGAGCAGGTCATAGCTCCAGCGGATCGCCGCCTGTAGCGACTGCTGGCGGTCCGGGAGGTCGCGCAACGAGCGCTCGCCGATCATCAGCGGCTGGGCGAGCTGCTCGGCGATCTGCGCCGTACCCAGCGAATGCGAGCGCGACGCGGCCAGCTCGATCGCCAGCGGCAGCCCGTCGAGCGCCCGGCAGATCCGTGCCGCGACCCGAGTCGCCTCGGCGTCCACCTCGAGCCTGCGGTTGGCCGCCGTCGCGCGCTGGAGGAAGAGCTGCACCGCCGGGCTGCCGGCCAGATCCCGGTCGCTGTCGCCGGCGGGCAGCTCCAGCGGCTCCACCTCGAAGCTCTGCTCACCGCGAATGCGCATCGGCGTGCGACTGGAGATGAGCACGCGCAGCCCGGGTGCGAGCTCCAGCAGCTCCGCCACCAGCGCCGCCGCCGCCAGGAGGTGCTCGAAATTGTCGATGGCCAGCAGCAGCTCGCGGTCGCGCAGATAGCCCGACAGGCCGTCGGCACCGAGCCCGTCGGTCCCGTCGCGCTGGGCAAGTGCGCTCGCGATCTCGGCGGCGACCAGCGCCGGATCGGTGAGCTGCTCGAGGCGGACGAACACCGCACCGTCGGCGTGATCGCTCTCGGCGCGCCGCGCCAGCTCGAGCAGCAGCCGCGTCTTGCCCACACCGCCGGGGCCGGTGAGCGTGATGAGCCGCACCTCGGTGTCGTCCAGCAGCTCGCTCAGCGCCTCGAGGTCGCGCTCACGACCGATGAGGCGCGACGCCGGGCGTGGCAGGGCAGACCGCGGCCTGGGCGGCACGACGTCGGCTCCCCCGAGGACCGCGCCGGGGCCGGCGGGCGCAGCGGGCTCCGCCGGCGCCGGCGACGACACCGCCGGTGGCGACACCGCCGGCGACGACACCGCCGGATCGCGGTCCAGGATCTGCTGCTGCAGCCGTGCCAGCGGTTCGCCCGGCTCCAGGCCCAGCTCGGCGGCAAACAGGCGGCGCGCCCGCTGGTAGGCCTCGAGCGCGTCCGCCTGGCGCCCCGCGCGCGACAGCGCCACCATGAGCTGTCCCCAAAGACGTTCCTCGTAGGGGTGGTCGGCGGCGAGCCGCTCGAGCTCGGCCACGAGCTCGCCCGCCTGGCCCGCCGCGAGATCAGCGTCGATCCTCAGCCCGATGGCCTGCAGGCGCTTCTCCTCCAGCGATCGCCGCCACTGAGCAACGATGCCCTCTGACTCCACGTCGCACAGCGGCTCGCCGCGGAACATGGCCAGCGCCTGGCGCAGCAGGGCGCCGGCGCTCTCGGGCTCGGCCCGCGCCTGTCCGACCAGCGCGTCGAACCGCCACAGGTCGAGCTCGAACGCACCGCGCACCAGCGCGTAGCCGGCCGGCTCAAGCACCAGTTGGCCCCCGAGCAGCGCCCGCACCTTGGACAGGTGGACGTGCAGCGCCGACACGGCGCTGGCCGGGGGACGTTCCCCCCACAGCTCGTCGATGAGCCGATCGCGCGACAGCGGCGCGCCGCCGCTCAGGGCCAGCAGCGCCACCAAGGACCGCTGGCGACCGCTGGGCAGCGGTATGGGTCGCCCATCGCGCTCCAGCGCGAGCGGCCCCAACACCCCGAAACGACACATCCCACCGGTCACGGCGCGACACAGTAGCCCTCGGCCCAGGCGACGACAAGCCGTCGTCGCTCCCTGTGGCGCAACGGGGCCTTTGGCGTTCCTTTGGCGGCGCTTCGGAGCGCCCGCTCAAGCTGCCCAGCATCGAAACCACGACGTAGGAGAGAAGGGGCAGATGGGGCTTTTCACCAAGATGCGAGATCTCACCGGCCCGGCGGCTCGCATCCTTCAGAACGGCACGCCCTGCAAGGCGGTCATCGTCCAGAGCCAGCCGCTGGGGATGCGCAATCCCAAGGGCGACGACATGTACGCCTTCCTGCTGACGATCACGGCCGACGGGCGTGACCCGTACCAGATCCGCATCGGCAGTCCGGTGCCGACGGCGGCGGTCCCGCTGCTCTACCCCGGCAACATCGTGCCGGCCAAGCGGATGGCCGACGGAGACGACCACGAGGTGGTCATCGATTGGGAGGAGGCGCTGGCGCAACTCGCACACTCGGCCGCCTGATGGGGGCGGACTCATTCACACCGGTCGCGGCGCTCGGATGCTGCCGTGACCGCAGCAGGCACTGACACACGACTCATTCACACCAAGGAGAAACACAATGGTTCTTGTCACCGGCAATTGGCGTCTGTGGGCAGTCGGCATGGTCGCTTCGCTCGCGATCTTCGCCGTCGTCTTCTTCGCCGTCATCAAGCCGAGCACCGATACCGCCAACCAGGCGATCAAGACGGGCATGCAGCAGAGCCAGCAGGTCATCAACCAGGCCAAGAAGCAGCTGAGCACCAGCGGCGCGACCGGCGCCGTGGCCAGCCAGGCCAGCCAGCAGCTCAACAAGGCCTCGAAGCTCACCTCGTGCGTGGCGGCCGCCGGCACCGACGCGTCCAAGCTGGCGAGCTGCCAGTCCCAGTACGGGGGCTGACACCGGCGCGGGGGCACCGGGGGCACGGGGGCAGCGCAGCACCGGGGGCACACCCGCGGTACGCAGATCGGGCCATTCCCCACCCGATGCGGGGGCACCGCAGCACACGGGGGTTACGCAGGCAGCGGCCCGCACGGCACTTCACGCCGTGCGGGCCGCCCGCCGTTGAGCGTCCGGATCGCCGCCGGCATCCGGTCGGTGCGACGTTGGCGGCGAGCCGGGTGAGCACATCCTCGAAGGCCGCCACTTCGGCAGCGCCGAGCCCCCGGCGTAGTCGCCGGTCGAAGGCCAGCGCGGCGTCACGGAGCCGCGCGAACGCCGCCTCCCCGGCCTCGGTCAGCTCCACCAAATGCACGCGCCGGTTGCCGGGGTCGCGGCGGCGGGTGAGCAGGCCGTCTGACTCCATCGCGTTGAGGTGATGGGTCAGCGTCGCCTCCCGGATGCCGACCGCGGCGGCGAGCTCGCGCTGGTTGGCGACCTGACGGCGCATCTTGAGGTTGAGCAGCACCAGCCACACCGGCATCGAGCCGCCGGCCTCGGCGAGCGCCTCATCGAAGGCGCGGGTGACGACGCGGGCCGCGGCGGAGAGGCGCAGTCCGATCGGCGGGGTGCGTGGGGCGGGCATTACAGCGCAAGCATAACAGTGGGCTCAAAGGATTTGACATCTAATCCTTAGATATCTATCCTTTGGCACGCAGCGACCAACCGCCCAGAGGAGGCCCGCCATGTCAACCCCCACCACCCCGCTCCAAGAGCTCGCCGACCTGGACCGCACGATCACGCGCGCCGAGATCGCCGGCGACACCGACACCCTCGACGCCCTCGCCACCGATGACTTCATGCTCGTCGGCCCGGTCGGTTTCGTCCTGGACAAGCAACAGTGGCTCGATCGCTACCGCGGCGGCGGGCTGCACACGCAGGCGCTCGCCTTCGAGGACGCGGTCACCCGCGTCCACGGCGACTACGCGATCCGCATCGGGCGCCACATCCAGCAGGCCGAGTTCCAGGGTCGCCCGGTCAACGGGGAGTTCCGCGCCACCCACATCGCCGTCCGCGACGGCGGCCGGTGGCGGCTGGCCGGCGTCCATCTCAGCCCGATCGGAGGCCCGCCACCGTTCGCCCGCCCCGCCGGTGCCGCGGAGGAGCAGCGGTGACGAGCGTCACACCCGAGTCGTCGGGCACTCCCGCCGCGGTGGCGGCGCGTTACCCGGATCTCGCCGGCCGCGTGGCCGCCGTCACCGGCGGTTCACGCGGCATCGGGGCCGAGACGGCCCGCGCGCTGGCCGCCAACGGCGCCCGGGTCGCGATCATCGGGCGCGACGAGCGGGCGCTGGCCGACGTGGCCGCCGACATCACCGCCGGAGGCGGACACGCGCTCCCCGTTCGAGCCGACTGCACCGTCGAGGCCGAGGTCGAGCGCGCCGCCACGACGATCGCCGACGCGCTCGGCCCGGTGCACATCCTGGCTGCGTTTGCCGGAGGCAACGGGATGCCCGTCCCGACCGCAGAGGAGACCGTCGCCCACTGGCGCGAGGTGGTGGACTCCGATCTCACCTCCATGTTCGCCTGCGTCCGTGCCTTCCTGCCGGGGATGATCGCTGCCCGCCGTGGGTCGATCGTCACGATGGCGTCCTCGGCGGCTCGGCAGGCCGCCCACTCGAGCGCCGCCTACGCCGCGGCCAAGGCCGGCGTGATCGCGTTCACTCGCCATCTCGCGGCCGAGGAAGGCCCTCACGGCGTCCGCGTCAACTGCGTCGCCCCGTCGGCCACTGAGAACGAACGCATGCGGGCGTGGACGACTCAGGAGCAGCGCGCCGAGCTGGCCGCCTCGTTTCCGCTGCGACGCATCGGCCAGCCTCAGGACGTGGCCGCCGCGACGCTGTTCCTCGCCTCGGATGCGTCGGCGTGGATCACCGGCGTGACGCTGGATGTCGCCGGTGGCAAGATCATGCTCTGAGCTGGCGCCCGGCTCCACGGGCCCGGACTTCACGATGCGTCCAGGCATTACCCTGCCCTCGATGGACAGCTTCCTCGTCCTCCAGCACATCGCCTGCGAGCCCCCCGCCGCCTTCGAGGACGAGCTGTTGGCCTGGGGAGCGGCGGTCCACCGCGTCGAACTCGACGACGGCGATCCACTCCCGGACTGGCGTGATTTCGCCGGCATCATCGTCATGGGCGGGCCGATGGGCGCCTACGAGGACGACCGCCTCCCCTGGCTGACCGCGGAGAAGCGACTCATCGGCGAGGCGGTTCGCGCCGGGAGGCCGCTCTGGGGCGTCTGCTTGGGCGCGCAACTCCTCGCCGCGGGCCTCGGCGCACGGGCCTTCCCCGGCCCCCAGGCCGAGGTCGGCGTGCTCCCGGTTCGCCTCACCGGGGCGGCGCGGATCGACCCGGTGTTCTCCACGCTGCCCGACGAGTTCGTCGCGCTGCAGTGGCACGCGGACACCTACGACCTGCCCGAGGGCGCGGTCCGCCTGGCCGGCTCAGCCGCCTATCCACAGCAGGCCTTCGCCGTCAACAACGCCTACGCGATGCAGTTCCACCTCGAGGTCGACGCCGATCTGGCCACCAGCTGGGGGGAGGTCCCCGCCTACGAGCAGAGCCTGGAGCGGCTCCTCGGGCCGGGCGCGCTGCCGCGCCTCATCGAGGAGGTCGGTCGCCACCAGGCGCGGACGACCGCGCAGGCGCGCGCCATGTTCGCCGCCTGGCTGCAGCACGTGGTCGGTCTTGAGCGATCACCCGATGCCGCGCGCGACGCACAGGCGCTGTAACTGCTCCATGGCCTCGGCGGTGCGGGTGGGCAGGGCCTGCAACGCGGCGGCCGCGACACGCAGGTCGGGGATCGTGGCGGCGCGGGCCTCGAGCGCGAAGCGGCCGAGCCAGCGCACCGCGGCGCGCTCGTAGCGCTCAGGGTCGCCGTCGCGCAGGACCAGGCAGATGCGGAGCGCGTCATCGAGGGCGATCTGCGGCAGCTCCCGGGCCGCCCCCAGGACCAGCATCTCGTTACCGGTCTCAAGCGCCCGCCGGAACCGGGCGTAGGGGCTGCCGTCGCTCGTCACGAACGTATGTTCGCATGGCCGTCAACCCCGGTTGGGTCGAAGAAGGGCTGGGTAGTCCCCTGGCGAAGGTGAGACCATCGCCGCGGCCGGCGTCGGTAGGGAACCGATGGGACGCCGGATCAATCGTGGCGACCAACCACCGGAGGGACAAGATGATCACAGGACTCATTGGGGTTCTGGTGGCGGTTGCGATCGTCCTCGTACTGCTCAAGATCGCGCTGCTCGGCGGGATCCTCGGGGTCGTGGCGCTGGTGATGCTCGTGCTACTGGTGATAGGCCGGATCTGACCGCGCGGTCAGGCCGCCGGCGGCAGATCCGGGTCGTCGTCGCGCTCGCGTTCGGTGCGTTGGCGCTGCTCGAGTTTGCGCCGCAGGTAGCCGGCCTTCTCGGCGCGCCGGCGGTGACGAGCGGCCTCGGCGTCGGTGTCGGCGCCGTCGATCTGCTCGCGCTCGGCGCGCTCCTGCTCGCGCTGCCGGCGCCGCAGATCCTCGACCGACGGATCGTCCGAGCTCATGGCCGGACACGATAACCCGCGCGGAGGCCAGTAGCTCGCGCGCGCGTGCGGTACCGTGCGCGCGTGCTCCCCCACAGGCTCGTCTGCGCGCTGGCCATGGCGGCAAGCCTGGCCGTTGTCGCGTGCGGATCGGGCAAGTCGTCATCGTCGACCAGCCGCGTCGATTTCAAGACCGGCGTTGCCGCCGGTTACAAGGATTTCGTGGGCCTCGCCGCCGCGATCGCCCAGGACATCAAGGGAGCGGGCCCCAAGACCGACGCCGAGGTCGCCAAGGAGTTCGGCGGGTTGGCCGCGCGCGCCGACCAGGAGGCGAGCCGGCTCGCCGGCCTCAGCGCGCCGTCCAAGTACGCCAAGCGGATGACCACCCTCGTCGTCGGGTTTCATGCGGTGAACGGTGATCTGGCCAAGATCGCCGCCGCGGCCACCAAGCACGACGCGACGAGCGCGCAGACCGCGGCGCGCGCGGTGCTCGTCGACGCTGCCAAGGTCAAGACCGCCGCCACGTCGCTGTCCAAGGACCTGGGGTTGCCTCAGCCCAAGGCGCATTCTTGATAAATCCAATGTAGTTAGTTATCTTTGCCAGCTATGACCGTCGATCTGCACCAGCACGTCTGGACCACCCCCCTTCTCGACGCGCTCGCACGGCGCGACCGGCTTCCCTTCGTCCGCCGTACCGACGGCCTCACCGTCCTGCACTGCAGCGGCGAGTTGCCCTACGTGATCGATACCGACGCCGAGTCGGCCGTCCGCCGCACGGAGCTGCTGTCCGCGGACGGGCTCGGGCGCGCGGTGGTGGCCCTGTCGAGTCCCATCGGGATCGAGGCGCTTGACCGCGAGGCGGCAGCTGAGCTCATCTCCGCGCACCTCGACGGGGTGCTCTCGCTCGGTCAGGCCTTCGCCGCCTGGGGCCCGATTCCCGTCCACCGTCCCGACGCCGCCGACGTCGACGACGTGCTGGCCCGCGGCTGCGCCGGCGTCTCGGTACCGGCCTGCGCCCTGGCCGGACGCGACGCGCTCAACGCGCTGGGGCCCGCGCTGGAGCGCGTGCAGTCCCATGGAGTCCCGCTGTTCGTGCACCCCGGCGGCGTCGCCGCCCCCCACATGCACGAGGCGCCGCTCACCGACCCGCTGTGGTGGCGCGCCCTCACCGACTACGTCTCCCAGATGCAGGCGGCGTGGCTGACCTTCGCCACCCACGGACGGCGCGAGCTGCCCGAGCTGACCGTGGTGTTCGCCATGCTCGCCGGGGGCGCTCCGCTGCAGTCAGAGCGACTGGCCACGCGCGGCGGCCCGGCCGTGGACCTCCACGATCCGCTCACGTTCTATGACACCTCCAGCTACGGGCCGGGGCTGGTGGAGGCCATGGCGCGCTGGGTCGGCAACCGCCAGCTCGTCTACGGCTCAGACCGCCCCGTGGTCGAGCCGATGCGGACCGGCCGCGAGCGCCTTCTCATGGATAACGCCGCGCGCGTCATGGGCCCGGTGGAGGCACCGGTATGAGCCTGTCGCTGGAGGAGCTCAAGCGTTTCGCCACGGCGCTGGCCGAGTCGCCCGAGCGCTGGCGCCACCTCGTGCACCACGCCGACGACGTGCGGGTCTACGAGCAGATCTGGGACGACGAGGACGTCAACGCCTGGGTGATCTGCTGGAGCGAGGACCAGGACACCGGCTTTCATGACCACGACGAGTCGGCGGCGGGGATCGCGGTCGTCTCCGGGCAGGTGCGCGAGGACCGGCTGACACTGGCCGGCGAGCCGGTGTCGCGCGATATCGGGCCCGGCACCACGTTCACGCTGCCGCCGGTGGCCATCCACCGCGTCCTGCACGCCGGCACCGGGCCGGCGGTGACGATCCACTGCTACTCGCCCCCGCTGCGGCGGACCGGCGCCTACACGGTCGGCGAGGACGGCACCTTGCAGCGTGAGTCCCAGAGCTTCGAGGTGGAGCTGAGCGGCGAGCTCGCCGCGGCCTGACGGATCCGCAGGACGCATCGGCTAGCGTCCCAGACGTGTACAAGACGGTGACGCATGACGGCGTCGAGGATGTCGTCGCGCTCGAGGAGCCGCTGGAGATCCGCGTCGACGGCGCGGCCCTGGCCGTCACCATGCGCACCCCGGGCAACGACGAGGAGCTCGCCCTCGGCTTCCTCTACGGCGAGGGCCTGATCGACGGTCCCCGCGAGGCCGGGCTCACCGAGGATCTCGCCAACAACACCATTGAGGTCGCGGGCCCACTCACCCGCGATCCCGGCGTGCGCCGCTTCTACACCACCTCCTCCTGCGGGGTCTGCGGCAAGGGCGCGCTGGAGGAGGTCGCGGTGCTGAGCGCGCCGGTCTCGGCCGAACCGACGATCTCACGGGCGCTCGCCGCCGAGCTGCCCAACCGGCTCGAGCAACCCGGCTTTCGCCGCACGGGGGGCCTGCACGCCACCGGCCTGTTCGACGCCGACGGCGAGCTGCTCCACACGCGCGAGGATGTCGGCCGCCACAACGCGATGGACAAAGTGGTGGGCCGCGCCCTGCTCGACGGGGGCCTGCCGCTGAGCGGTCGGGTGCTGTGCGTGAGCGGGCGCCTCTCCTTCGAGCTCGTCCAGAAGGCGGCGGTGGCCGGCGCCCCCATCCTCATCGGGGTGGGCGCCCCCAGCTCACTGGCGATCGAGCTCGCCGACGACCGTGGGCTGACGCTGTGCGGGTTTGCCCGCCGCGGCACCGTCAACGTCTATACGCACCCGCAACGGATCGCGGACTGAGCGCGCCCTGGGCGGCCCAGTGCCTCAGACGCCGGCGGCGGCGTCCACGAGCGCGGCCAACTCCTCCTCAGAGGACCACGCTCCGACCGACGCGCGGATGAGCCCGTGCGAGACGATGCTGCGCACCACGAATCCGGACCCGGCCAGGCGCGCCACCTCGGCGTCGAGATCATCGGCGCGCGGCTTCCACGCCACCAGCGTCGAACGCCCGCGCGGGCCGACTTCCAGCCCGCGCTGGGCCAGGCCGGCGGCCAGCCCGGCGGCCAGATCGGCGGCGCGGCCATGCACCCAGTCCCATCCCGCCTCCTCGAGCACGCTCAGCGACGCCAGTGCCCACGCGCTGCGCAGGCCCGGCGGAAAGCCGTGATCGAAGCGGGACGCCGTTTCGGCGGGCCCTGAGTCCAGCGCCTGAGAGGCGTCGGCCACCGAGGTGTAACCGGGCCAGGGGGCCGTCACGTCGTCCAGGTGCTCGGGGCTGACGTAGAGGCAGCCGCTCCCCTCAGGGCCGCACAGCCACTTCTGGCCCGAGCCCGCGTAGAACGCGCACCCCAGCGCGTGCAGGTCCACCGGCACCGCGCCGACGCCCTGGGCGGCGTCGAGCAGGACCGGGACGCCGGTGGCGGCCAGGGCGGCACTGTCGACGACCTGCCCGCTCACCCACGAGACGTGCGAGCACGCCACCAGCCGCGTCGAGGCGCTCACCGCATCGGCGATCTGGGCAAACGGCGCGACCTTCACCGTCACGCCGGCCACGCGCCTGAGCCGCCCCAGCGGGGCCAGCAGCCCGGGATGCTCCTCGTCGCTGGTGACGATCTCGTCGCCGGGGCGCAGTGAGAGCCCGCCCAGGATGGTGTTGACACCGTCGGTGGTGGAGCCGGTGAGCGCGACGTCGGTCACCTCGCAGCCCAGCACGCGCGCGTACCCGGCGCGCAACTCGCCGGCGAGCCCGCGCACGCCCTCCATGTAGGCCTTGCCCGCCCGCCCGCCGGTCACCTCGACTTCGATGCGCTGGGCCACCGCGTCGGCCGCGCGCTGAGACAGCGGGCCCTCGGTGCCGGCGTTCAGGTACGAGACGCGTTCGAGGACCGGGAACTGAGCGCGGAACGCGGCGGGATCGGTCACGCCCCGCATCTTATGCACGACCGGGCGACCACCGTCACAGCCGCCGGCGGGCGACGGCGCGCGGCCGGCAGGCTCAGCCGACCGGCAGCCCGGCCTTGCGGCAGGCGGCGGCGACGGTCTGGGCCGGCGCCCCGGTGATCCCACCGCTGTGGCCCACCCCCTGGCATAGGGACTTGGCGCCGTCCCCGCAGCGGGTGATGTGGTCACCGCCCGTCGAGTAGGCCAGGCTCACCGATACGCAGCCGTGCCCGGACGTCGTCTCCCCGGTGGCCAGTGAGATGACCAGCACCAGCGCCAGCGCGGCCACCACCGCCACGACCCCACGGATCAGCCATCGCTCGCGCGGGGCGAACGCGCGGCGGCGGCGGACCTCCTCCGCGTGACCCGGGGGCAGGATCATCATCGCCCGCCGAGTCTACGGACGACAGGGCCCACCCCGATATGGGGTGGACCCTGCATCTGAGCCGGTCGCGTTAGAAGGCGCCCGTGCCGTTCGGCGTGCCCAGACCGGTCGGGCCGTCGTAGCCCGCTCCGGCGGTGCACAGGTACGAGCCGCCACAGCTCCCGTTCGAGCCGCTGGTCACGTCGAACAGCGAACTCGTGTGGCTGTAGGGGAAGCTGCCGTAGGTGATCGAGGCGGTGTTGCCGGCCAGCGCGTAGACCGAGGCGATCAGCGGCGAGCTCAGGCTCGTACCGCCCACCTGGGCCCAACCGTCCAGGCCCTCGGCGATGCCCTCCTCGATGAGGATGTCGCAGCTGCTGCTGGACCCGCAGTTGTTGTAGGTGTCATAGACGCCCAGCCCCGAGTTGGGGTCGGCGTCGGCCGAGACGTCCGCCACGGTGCGCTTGGCGCAGCCGGTGTCGTGCTGCCAGCTCGGCTTGGCCTCAAACGACGAGCAGCCGCTCCCGGCGCCTGACCACGCCGCCTCCGTCCATCCCCGCGCGTTGGACGCTTGGGTCAGCGTCGTCCCGCCCACGGCGGTCACGAACTGTGACGCCGCCGGGTACTCCACGCCGAAGCCGTCGTCGCCGGAGCTGACGGTGATGGCGACACCGGGGTGGTTATACGAGGCGTCGGTCGACGTCTCCGAGGAGGCCTCCGACCCGCCGTAGCTGTTGGAGATGGCCGCCACGCCGGCCGTCTTGGCTGCGGTGTTCTCGGCCTTGGCCAGGTTCGCCGTGCTGGCCGAACTGGCCTCCACGAGCAGGATGTGGCACGTGGGGCAGGCGGAGGAGACCGCGTCGAGATCGAGGCTCTCCTCCTCCGCCCAGCCGTAGTCGCCCGAGGGCAACGGACTGGTGGCGCCGTTCTGGTTGACCTGCTTGAAGCAGCCGTTGGCCGTCGTGCACGCCGGCAGGCCGTAGGCCTGGCGGAATGTGGCGAGGTCGGACGCCGCCTTGGGGTCGTTGAACGCGTCCACGATCGCGACCGTCCGGCCTGAGGCGTTGAGCCCGGCCAGCTTGTAGGCCGACTGGATCTGGCTCGGGCCGAGACCCGTGGGGCCGGCCATGAGCTCGGGGCCGGCCCGCTTGGCGGGGCGGATCGCCTGCGCGAAGCAGTGGATCCCGCCGCTGACCGAGTTGTCACACCCGAGGTTCACCGACGGCCCGCGTACGGGCAGCCGGGGCGCGCGTCCGATCCCCGGTAGAGCGCTCGCGCCCGACACTCCGAAGGCGGCGCTGGCACAGGCGACAAACAGCAGTACCGCTGACCGCCGCGCCCAGCGCGCAGCAACCTTCGACTCCATCACTTCTACCTCCCGCGGTAGGAATGGATTGGATCCAGCAGTTTATCCAGAAAGCGGTGCGTCGCAGATCCGGCCAGGCTGCTGGAAGGATGACCCCTTACATACCCACCTCGGGGTCACCCGGACCGTCGGATTTCGTCAGCCCGCGGTGGGCCGCGCGCCTAGGCTTCCTGCAGCTCGCGCTTGAGGACCTTGCCGGTGGGGTTGCGGGGCAGTTCGTCCATGAAGACCACCTCGCGCGGGGACTTGTAGCGGGCGAGGTTGTCCTTGACGTAGGCCTTGACCTCGTCCTCGGAGAGCTCCTGGCCGCCGCGCAGGACCACGAACGCCTTCAGGCGCTGACCGAACTTCTCGTCGTCGACCCCGATGACCGCGGCCTCCGCGATCGCCTCGTGGCCGGCCAGCAGGTCCTCGACCTCGGCGGGGAAGACGTTCTCGCCGCCGGACACGATCATCTCGTCGTCGCGCCCGTCGATGAACAGCCGGTCCTTGCCGTCGAAGTGGCCCACATCGCCTGAGGACATGAGCCCCTTGATCTGCTCCTTGGTCTCGCCGCCCGTGTAGCCCTCGAACTGGGCGCTGTTGCCCACGAAGATGCGGCCGGTCGCGCCCGGTTTCACCTCCTCGCCGTCGTCGTCGAGGATCTTGACCACCACGCCGCGCACGACCTTGCCGACGCTGCCCGGCTCCGCGCCCAGGTCCTTGGGTGTGGCGATGGTGGCGTAGGCGATCTCGGTGGAGCCGTACATGTTGTAGACCACCGGCCCGAACGCCTTCATCGATCGCTTGACCAAGTCGACGCTCAGCGCCGAGCCCGACACGAAGATGACCTTCAGATGCGAGGTGTCGCGCGCGGCGACCTCGTTGTCGGGCAGTTCGAGCATGCGCTGGAGCATCACGGGAACCACGACCAGCGCAGTGGCCTCGTTCTCCTCAAGGCTGTCGAGCGTCGCCTCGGGCTCGAAGTGGCGGCGCACGACGAGCGTCGAGCCGAGGGCCAGGCCGAGCGCCATGCTGGCGAAGCCGAGCGCGTGGAACATGGGCACGGCGAGCTCGGTCGTCTGGCGGGCGTGGAAGGGCACCTTGGAGAGCAGCCCGCCGATGATGCCCAGCGACTTCGGTTCGTCGCGCGGCGCACCCTTGGGCGTGCCCGTCGTCCCGCTGGTGAGGATGACGATCTTGGGCGAGCGGCCGGCCCGCGGCGGCGCGCTCGTGTCGCCGCCCTCGATGAGCGACTCCAGCGAGTCGTCGACCCGCTCGGGGTGTTGGGCCTCTTCCTCGACCCACGCGCGCCAGCGGCCGTGGGGCGGCTCGACCCCCTCCAGCACCTCCGCGTACTCGTCGTCGTAGACGAGCAGGTCGGTGCCCTCGCGCTCGGCCACCTCGCGGATCTGGGGGCCGGCGAAGGACGTGTTGAGGAGGATGATCTTGGCGCCGAGCTTGGCCGCGGCGAACACGGCCTCCAGAAAGCCCCGGTGGTTGCGCACCAGGACGGCCACGCCGTCGCCGGGCCGGAGCCCCTCGTCGCGCCAGGCGTTGGCCAGCGCGTTGGTCCGCTCGTCGAGCTCCTTGTAGGTGACGTCACCGCGCTCGTCGCGGATGACCACCCGGTCGCCGTGGCGGATGGCGCCGATGGTGACCGCACCGGCCAGCAGTCCGTAGCGCTCGAAGGCCAGGAGCATCTGGGCCAGGCGGTGGGGCAGTTCGGGACCCACCATCCCGCTGCGGATGCAGACGGCGGCGAAATAGGCCTCGTCGCCGAAGCGCTCGACGAGCCGCAGGCCGCCGCCCACCAGCGTCCTCGGATCCAGCAGAGCCTTCAGATCCACTTCTACCATGGGGTTCTCCTCGCCTCCGGCGGCCAGCCTACGTGATCGGGGATGGGTTGTGGTCGCGCCGGCATTGCTTACGGTCCGGGGGCGGCGGGTAGCGAGCCACCCGTGCTCGGCTCCATCCTTACCCGCCAGTACAGGTTCGCCACACGCGGGATCGCGATTGGCGTGCAGTCCGCTCATCAGGCCGTCGGCGTCGCCGGCGATGTGGTCGGCGCGGTCGCCGGCCGTCTGGGGCTGTGCAACGGCCACGGCAACGGCAACGGCCACGGCGAGCCCGAGGCCTTCACGGGCGTGATGGTGCCCGAAGCCGAGCCTCGCCTCGAGCCGCTGGAGCCTCGCCCCGAGGCGCCGCAGCCCCGTCGCGCGCCGCCGCCACCCGCGCCCCCCGCGCCACCCGCCGCCCCACCCCCGGCTCCCGGCCTCCCGAGCCGGCTCACGTCTCCAGCGAGCCCGTGCTCGTGCGCGAATCCGCAGAGGCCGGCGCCGAGGACGGCGCGGGCGCCCAGGTCCGCGTCGATGAGCCCTGGCCGGCCTACCGGAGCCTCAAGGCGCGCGACGTGATCGCCCGCCTACCCTTCGCCACCCGCGAGGAGCTGGCCGCGGTCGAGCTGTTCGAGCTCGCCCACGCCAACCGCAAATCGGTGGTGGTGGCCGCGCAGCGGGCGCTCAAGAAGGCCTCGCCGCCCCGCTGACCAAGCGCCCCGCTGACCAAGCGCCCTGCGCCCCGCGCCCCCCGGGGGAGGGACGTGGTCGATCTTGAAGCACATCGCTCCAAAATCGACCACACCCCAATCGACTACTGGCTACGCCCCCGGCACGATGACGAAGCTGTAGCCGCCCCAGCCCCCGGCGTCGCCGTAACCACCGTAGGCGCCGTAGCCTCCGCCGTCACCGCTGTAACCAGCGGTGGGGTCGCCATAGCCGCCATAGCCACCGTCACCGCCGTAACCCGCGGTCGGGTCGCCATAGCCGCCATAGCCGCCGTCACCGCCGGTCGGGTCGCCATAGCCGCCCGAGCCGCCGGTGGGGTCGCCGTACCCACCCGAGCCCGCAGAACCCGCGGTGCCCGTGGAGGCTGACGACGAGCCGGAGCCCGCGTCGGCGGAGTAAGCCACTGAGAACGAGGACCCGTCACTCGACAGCGACGACGGAGTCGCCCCGGCCGAGTTGGACGAGCCATAGGAGGTGAACTGGGCACCGAAGCCCTGGTCTGACGCGCCCGGGCTCAGCTGCACCGCCGCGGACTGCCAGTCGGAGTCAGAGATCGTCCCGGTGTGCCCGTCGGTGGTGGTGGTGCTGGCGCCGCTGAACTGCGCGGTGCCGAAATCAGCCAACGGCAGCGGCGTACAGTCAGACACGCCCTGGCTGCACTGAGACGGGGCCTCGGCGATCCACTCGGCGCTGGACACATCGGCGCTGGAGACCTGGAGGGTCTTCTCGAACGAGCCGCCGGTGGTCGTGTTGTTGAGTTGCATGGTGACGTTGCCGCCGTCCACGGTCACCTTGGTGGTGATGTGGTCGCCGGGGTGGACCGCCATGCTGACCGTGACCGGCGCCGACGGCACCAGCTCGTACCACGCCGAGTAGCTTGGCGAGCCGCTGGCGTCGCAGTCGGCCTCGGTGCCCGCCTGCTCGAGGCTGGTGTTCGAGGCCGAGCTCGAACTCGAGCTCATTCCTGAGCTCGGATCAGACCACGAGCTCGAGTCAGACGCCGAGCTCGAACCGCCGTTGGCGCCTCCGAGCCCGACCCAGAACGACGAGTAGCTCTGACCGCTGGTGCACTTCACGGTCGGCACCACCCAACTTCCAGACACGCTCTTGAACTGCGTGGAGGAGGACGAGCCTCCCACCACATACCCCGCCCAGTTGGCACTGGACGCGGTCTCTGGGTCGGACGAGGCCGATGCGACCGGGACGACGCCGAGCGCACAGGCGACCGTCGCGGCCAGAGTGGGGATCACATGCTTTGAAGACATGCCCGCAGCGTGCGCACCCGGGCGAAGAGCGTTTTACGAAGAGGCGAAGAGCGCCTTACGAGATCCCGAAGAGGAAGGTGAGGAAGCGCGCCGGCGCGGAAGCTACGCCGTGATCGCCGCGCGCACCCGGGCCAGCCGCACCGCCTTGGTCAGCGTCTCGATGTCGTAGGCGTCCTGGTGACGGTGGCCGTTGATGAAGAACGATGGGGTCCCCGACACGCCGCTCATGTCGGCGGACTCGACATCTTCCGCAATGCGCGCCGCGCCCTTGCGCTTGCGCACGTGCTCCTTGAAGCGGTCGGTGTCCAGCCCCAGCTCCTGCACGTAGCCCATGATGTCGCGCAGGGTGAGCGCATCCTGGTGGGACAGCATGAGGTCGTGCATCTCCCAGAACTTGCCCTGGGCGCCGGCCGCCTCTGAGGCCTCGGCGGCGAGCTGGGCGTGCGGGTGGACGTCGTTGAGCGGCAGGTGGCGCCATACGTAGCGCAGGTCACCGAAGTCCGACAGCAGCTCGCGGATGACCGTCTCGGCCTGACCGCAGTAGGGGCACTCCAGGTCGCCGTACTCCACCAGCGTCACGTCGGCCTCCGACGGGCCGCGGATGTGGTCGCGCTCGGGGTCGACCGGCGCGGCGAGGTCGATGATCGTCTCACCGCGCCCGATCAGCAGCCGCGCCTTGACCTTCTTGGGCAGTCGGTAGGTGACGCCGATGATCGCCCATGCCATCGTCGGTCCCACCACCAGCGTGGTCAGGATGCCGAGCTTGGCCTCGGCGAGGTGCTCGCCGGTGAAGGCCAGCGACGCGATCAGCAGCGACACCGTGAACCCGATCCCGGCCACCGCTCCCCCACCCAGCACACTCACCCACCCCACGGGCGGGCGGATCCGCCCGTGGCTGAACTTGGTCACCAGGCCGGCCGCTCCGGTGATGCCGATCGGCTTGCCCAGGGCGTAGGCGACGATGATGCCGATGGTGATCGCCGACCCGTAGGCGTGCCCGAGGAACCCGCCGCTGATGACAAACCCGGCGTTGGCCAGTGCGAACAGCGGCACGACGACGTAGCTGGTGAAGGGATGGAACATCTGCTGCCAGCGCTCGTTGGGCGAGATCGCCGAGCGCAGGCCGGCGCGGGCGGACTGCTGCGAGCTCGGAGGATGGGCTGCTCGCGGAAGACGCGGAACAGGTCGGTGGCCCGCTCCAGGTCCTCGCGCGCCGCCGGGTAGGCGATGGTCAGCAAGCCCATGGCGAGGCCGACCACGATCGGGTCGATCCCCGACTGCAGGAACGCCACCCACGCCGCGACCCCCAGCAGCAGATACGGACCGCCGTTGTGCACGCCGCGGTAGCGGAGAACGAGGATGAGGGCGAACACGGTGATTCCCACCGCCAGCGCCACGGCATGCACCTCGCTGGTGAAGGCGACGGCGATGACCACCAGCGCCACCAGGTCGTCGACCACGGCCACGGTGAGGATGAAGGCGCGCAGGCTGGTGGGGTAGCGCGATCCCACCAGGGCCAGCATCCCCAGCGCAAAGGCGGTGTCGCTCGACATCGCGGTGCCCCAGGCGCCGCGGGACGCGCCGCCCGCGTTGATCGCCAGGAAGATGGCGATGGGGACGATCATCCCGCCCAGCCCGGCCAGGATCGGGAGCACCAGGCGGCGGCGGTCCCGCAGGTCACCGAGGTCGAACTCGCGGCGGGCCTCGAGGCCCGACCACGAAGAAGAACAGCGTCATGAGCCCGTTGTTGACCCAATGGCGCAGGTCCTGGGAGATCTCGGCGCCGCCGATGCTGACCCGCAGCGTCATGTGCCAGACCGTGTTGTAGGACGAGGCATCGACGTTGATCCACACCATCGCCGCCACCGCACCGATGAGCAGGATCGCGGCCGAACCGGTCTCGGTGCGCAGGAAGTCGCGCAGCGGTGCCTCGAGGTTGCGCGCCCACGCCGTCTTGCCCGCGAAGGGACCCGACCGGGTGGTCTCGGTCTCGACGGCCTCGCCCTCGCCCGGCTCGATGGGGAAGTCTGCGGCGCTCACCAACTCTCAAGATAGATCCACAGACGCGCCTTGAGAAGATCTCGGGCGACCGTGCACACAACCGCGCTGCGCAGCCAGGACTTCGAGATCGCCGTCGACGGCCGGCCGGGCACGCTGACCGACGTGTTCCCCGGCTTCACCGCGGATGACCGTCTGGGCATCGTCATCCACCAGCATCTCGGCGCGGCGGGCGCGGGCAGCCTTATCCTCGCCGCGGTCACCGGCTTCTACGACGGCCTGCGCGCCACCGGCGAGCCCTTCTTCGCCTACGCCGACTACTTCGCCTTCCACGTCGGCGCCGACCACGGGACGCTGCGCAAGCTCGACGTGTACCCGGCCCACAAGGAGGTCGTCGTTGCTGACGACGCCGGAGGAGATCCTGCAGGCGATCAACGACCGCGGCGTCACCCGGCTGCTCGTCCCCGACGTCGCGACTGCCGAGCGCACCCCATCCGCCGAGCCCGAGCTCCAGCGCGAGACCCGCCACAGCGCACAACGACGCATTCGCACTGCGCTTGTCTACTCACCCACCGGCCAGACGGCCGGCGCCGACGTTCTTGTGAGAGGTAGCGCACACAGCGACGCTTATATAGACGCGATGCTTGGCGACCCGCCAGAGCCCGCAGGCGCTCACGAGCAGCGGCCGGCGCAGAGCTTTCGGCGCACCGAGCCGCACCAGGCGCTCAGCTTGTTGCGCGCGCCTCACGGGTAACATTGCAGGCAGGATTTCCGAACACCGTGTCCAGCCCCGAGACACCTCCAAGGAGCAGACCCATGGCCGCTACCGAACCGCTCATCTTCGACGCCGTGCGCACACCGCGGGGAAAGGGCAAGGTCAACGGGTCGCTGCACTCCACCAAGCCCGTGGACCTGGTCGTGGGCCTGATGCACGAGACGCTCAGCCGCAACCCGGAGCTGGATCCCAACCGCGTCGATGATGTCGTCCTGGGCTGTGTGACTCCGATCGGCGACCAGGGCGCCGATATCGCCAAGACCGCCGCCATCAAGGCGGGGCTGCCCGACACGGTCGCCGGCGTCCAGCTCAACCGGTTCTGCGCCTCGGGCCTGGAGGCGGTCAACATCGCCGCCCAGAAGGTCGCCTCCGGCTGGGAGGACCTCGTCTTCGCCGGCGGGGTGGAGTCGATGAGCCGCGTGCCGATGGGCTCGGACGGCGGCGCCTGGGCCATGGACCCCGAGACCGCCTACGACACCTCGTTCGTACCCCAGGGGATCAGCGCCGACCTCATCGCCACCGTCGAGGACTTCAGCCGCGACGACGTCGACGCCTACGCCGTCCGCTCCCAGGAGCGCGCCTCGGCCGCGCAGGCCGAGGGCCGCTTCTCGGGCTCCGTCGTTCCGGTGCTCGACATCAACGACCACGTCGTCCTTGACCGCGACGAGTTCATCCGCCCGGGCACCACCGTGGAGACGCTGGCCGGCCTCAAGCCCTCGTTCGCCGCGATCGGCGACATGGGCGGCTTTGACGCGGTCGCGCTGCAGAAGTACCACTGGGTCGAGAAGATCAACCACGTCCACACGCCGGGCAACTCCTCGGGCATCGTCGACGGCGCCTCGCTTGTCGTGGTCGGCAACGAGAAGACCGGCTCGGAGCTCGGACTGCGCGCGCGGGCCAAGATCCTGGCCACCGCGGTCTCGGGTGCCGACCCGACGATCATGCTCACCGGGCCGGCGCCGGCCAGCCGCAAGGCGCTGGACAAGGCGGGGCTGACCGCCGACGACATCGACCTGATCGAGATCAACGAGGCCTTCGCCGCCGTCGTCCTGCGCTACGTCCGCGACATGGGCTTCGACATGGACAAGGTCAACGTCAACGGCGGCGCCATCGCCATGGGTCACCCGCTCGGCGCCACCGGCGGCATGATCCTGGGCACCCTGGTCGACGAGCTCGAGCGTCAGCAGAAGCGCTACGGCCTGGCCACACTGTGCATCGGCGGCGGCATGGGCATCGCCACGGTCGTGGAGCGCGTCTGAGATGAGCGCCGCCAACGAGAACAGCACGATCCGCTGGGAGCAGGACGACGACGGCGTCGTCATCCTGACCCTCGACGACCCCAACCAGTCGGCCAACACCATGAACGCCGCCTACGCGGCGTCGATGCTGGCCACCGTCGACCGCCTCGAGGCCGAGAAGGACTCGATCACCGGCGTGATCATCACCTCGGCCAAGAAGACCTTCTTCGCCGGCGGTGACCTCAACGACCTCAAGCAGGCCACCAAGGAGAACGCCGACGAGATCGCCGGCTTCGTGCGCGACGGCAAGGCGGTCCTGCGCCGCCTGGAGACGCTGGGCAAGCCGGTGGTGGCCGCCATCAACGGCGCCGCACTCGGCGGCGGGCTGGAGATCGCGCTGGCCTGCCATCACCGGATCGTCGTCGACGACCCCAAGGCCGTGCGTCGGCTTCCCCGAGGTCCAGCTCGGCCTGCTCCCCGGCGCCGGCGGCGTGGTACGCACCGTGCGCATGCTCGGCATCGCCAACGCGCTGCTGTCGCTGCTGATGCAGGGCCAGCGGCTGCGCCCGGCCAAGGCGCTCGAGGTCGGCGTGATCGACGAGGTCGTCCCCACCCGCGAGGACCTCATCCCCGCGGCCAAGAAGTGGATCGCCGCGAACCCCGAGGCGCAGCAGCCGTGGGACGCCGACAAGAAGTACAAGATCCCCGGCGGCACGCCGTCGACCCCGGCGTTCGCGGCCAACCTGCCCGCCTTCCCGGCCAATCTGCGCAAGCAGATCAAGGGCGCCAACTACCCCGCCCCGCACCACATCATGGCCGCGGCGGTGGAGGGCGCCCAGGTGGACTTCGACAACGCCTCAGAGATCGAGGGCCGCTACTTCGTGGACCTGGTCACCGGCCAGGTGTCCAAGAACATGATCCAGGCCTTCTTCTTCGACCTGCAGCGGGCCACGGGCGACCGCGGCCGGCCCTCGGAGATCGAGACCTTCCAGCCGACCAAGGTCGTCGTGCTCGGCGCGGGCATGATGGGCGCCGCCATCGCCTACGTGTGCGCCAAGGCCGGCCTCGACGTCGTCCTCAAGGACGTCGACCAGGCCGCCGCCGATCGCGGCAAGGGCTATTCGGAGAAGCTGGTGGCCAAGGCCGTCGAGCGCGGCCGCTCCTCCCAGCAGGATGCCGACGCGCTGCTGGCCAAGATCACCGCCACCACCGACCCGGCGGCCGCCGAGGGCGCGCAGCTGGTCATCGAGGCGGTGTTCGAGGACCCCAAGGTCAAGGCCGAGGTCTTTGCCGAGATCGAGCCGCACCTGGCCCCCGACGCACTGCTGGGGTCCAACACCTCCACCCTGCCGATCACCGAGCTCGCCGGCAATGTCAGCCGCCCGGCGGACTTCATCGGGCTGCACTTCTTCAGCCCGGTGGACAAGATGCCGCTGCTGGAGATCATCCGCGGCGAGCAGACCTCCGACGAGACGCTGTACCGCGCGCTCGACGTGGCCAAGCTGATCAAGAAGACGCCGATCGTCGTCAACGACAGCCGCGGCTTCTTCACCAGCCGCGTCATCGGCACCTTCATCAACGAGGGCATCGCGATGCTGCTGGAGGGCGTGCCCGCGCCGACGATCGAGCAGGCCTCCTCGCAGGCCGGCTATCCGGCGCCGGTGCTCCAGCTCTCCGACGAGCTCAACATGAAGCTCATGCGCAAGATCCGCAACGCCGCCAAGGACGCCGCCCAGGCGTCGTCGAGCGGCTGGGACGCCCACCCGTCCGAGCAGGTCATCGACCGCATGCTCGACGAGTTCGAGCGTCCGGGCCGCCTGGAGGGCAAGGGCTTCTACGAGTACGAGGACGGCAAGCGCACGCGGCTGTGGCCGGGTCTGCGCGACGCCTTCCCGGTGACGGGCGACCCGTCGCAGATCTCGCTCAGGGACCTCGAGGAGCGCATGCTCATCATCGAGTCCCTGGAGACGGTCAAGTGCCTGGACGAGGGCGTGATCGAGTCCGTGGCCGACGCCAACATCGGCTCGATCATGGGCATCGGCTTCCCCGGCTGGACCGGTGGCGTGCTCCAGTACATCAACGGGTTCGACGGCGGCCTGCCCGGCTTCGTGGCCCGCGCACGGGAGCTCGCCGAGCGCTACGGCGAGCGGTTCGAGCCGCCGGCCTCGCTGGTGGAGAAGGCCGAGCGCGGCGAGGTCTACTCAGACGAAGAGGCCCTCGTCACTACCTGATCAGGGAAAGGCCGGGGCGCATGCGCCCCGGCCCCGCCCGCGCATGCGCGGGCGGCTGGTTCGCGCATGCGCGAACCAGAACTACTCCGCGACCGGTGGTGGGTACACCTCGGCCACGTACTCGTCGACCTTCGCGGGCGGCAGCCGCCGCGACATGGCGATGTAGTAGATGACCAGGCTCCAGGCGGCCGATACGAGCAACCCGCCGTAGAGCCCGAGCGCGTTGGTGCCGCCGACCAGCACATCCTTGAATACGCCGACGCCGCCGATGATCCCGCCCCGGCCACCGTCCGGTGCGCCGAACGTGCCGAAGTACGAGATCACGCCCATCCCGATCAGGTACGGGAAGATCCAGACCGCCGCGCCCCAGTCGACGCGCGGCTGGTTGGGGTTGAGGTGCAACGCCGCCGAGGCCAGCATCAGCGCGTACCCGATCAGCAGCGCCACCATCAGCGTCGTGTAGGTGCTCCATCCGGCCCAGTAGACGATGAAGGTCGCCAGGACGAACCCCAGCGGCGCCATGATGTGCGCGGCGGGCAGCCGGTAGGGACGGGGGAGGTCGGGCTTCTGCCGGCGCAGCGCGCCGAGCGCCAGCGGCGCCCCGGCGTACATCAGCACCGAGGCGCTGGTGACGACCCCCACCAGCTTGCTCCAGCTGGGGAACGGGAGCAGGAACAGCAATCCGATGAGCGACGAGACGACGATGCCGAACACCGGCACGCGGCGCCGTGCCGAGTTGCGCTCAAACGTCGTCCGGGATGTAGCCGTTCTTGCTCAGGCCGAAGCTGATCCTCGACGCGGAGGTGAGATAGATCAGCCCGGTCCCGACGGGAGAGATGAACGCGTCGAGGCGCAGGATGAAGGCCAGCCAGGCCAGGCCGGCGACCTTGGCCACCGAGTAGAACGGAGCGGCATCCAAGGCCTTGATGGCCGAACTGTGCGCCGTGGTGGGCATCAGGCCCGACCAGGTGCCGGCCCTGGCCAGCAGGGCCGGGTCCAGCGCCCCGATGAAGGCGATCTGGACCAGGATGTAGATCGTGGAGCCGATCAGGATCGAGAGGATCACCGCGCGCGGCAGGTCCTTCTTGGGGTTCCTGGCCTCTCCGCCCAACTGGACCGCCTGCTCGAAGCCGAGCAGCGAGAACACGATGCCTCCGGTGGGGATCGCGATCAGGATGCTCTTCACCGCGGCGCCATGGATGAAGAACCCGCCGCCGGCGCTGAAGTTGGAGCCATGGAACTTGAAGACGACGAGAATGATGATCGTCAGGATCGGGATCAGCACCTTCCACGACGTCAGCACGTTGTTGACCCGCGCCAGCCACTGGATCCCGATCAGGTTCACGCAGACGAAGAAGAACATCAGCGCGATCGCCACCAGGATTCCGACCCCGCTCAGCGTGCCGCTGCTGCTGTACCAGCTGGAGGCCCAGCTGAAGCTGGACAGGTACTGAACCGCCGCCAGCACCTCGATCGGCGCCACGCTCGCCGCCTGCAGGTAGGAGAACCAGCCGAACGTGCCGCCGGCCAAGCTGCCGAACGCATAGTGCGGGAACCGGCTGGTCCCGCCGGAGACCGGGAACAGGCCTCCCAGCTCGGCGTGGACCAGCGCCAGCACGATCACGATCAGCGACGCGGCAAACCAGGCGATGATCGCCGAGGGGCCGGCGATCGCGGCCGCCGTGAGGGCGCCGAACAGCCATCCGGACCCGATGATCGACCCCTCCGACGCCCACAGGAGTCCGAGGAATCCAACTCCCCGCTCCATACCTTCGGCGTTCAGCTGCGCCTCGGGCGATGCTACGCGCTGCGGATCGGCGACCTCAGCCATTCAACCCTCCCCTGTAGGTGTCGGGAGGATCCTGCCCGCCGGACGCCCTGTCAAACCTCCACGGCGGTCTGCAACCGCTCGGCCAGCCGCTGCATCGCCCGCTCGTTGGCGCGGCGCAGCATGCCGCGGACGACCGGCGACATCACGCGCTCTGACAGCGGGATCTGCTGCCAGCTGTACTCGAACTGGACGTGGGTGCCGCCGGCGGGCAGCGCCGACAGCGTGTAGGTGCCGTTGGCGACGCGCTTGCCGCCGGCGCCGACGTTGCGCTCCACGATGCGGGTGGGGCGCTCGGCGTCGACGACCTCGATGTCGACGGTGTCCGTGCGACCGGCCGCGCGTCACGTGGACGCGCGCCTTGCTGCCGACGCCGCGGTCGGGGCCGGAGTACTCCCAGTCCTTGAGGATGTGGTTGGTGAACGGCTCGTGGTTGGCCATGACGTCGAGGAAGTCGTAGACCTGCTCGACCGGCTGGGGGACGTCGATTGTGACTTGTACAGGTTCCATGTACCACATGGTACACTAGCCGGGCGTGACTGAGAAGAGCCCGCGCGAGAAGTTGCTGGAAGGCGCCATCGACTACGTGGCGCACAACGGGCATCACTGATCTCAGCCTGCGCCAACTGGCGAGCGCGCTGGGCACCAGCCACCGCATGCTCATCCATCACTTCGGCTCCAAGGAGGGACTGTGGGTGGCCATCGTCCACGAGGTGGAGGCGCCGGCAGCGGGCGATCCTCGCCGACCTGGTCCCGGCACCGAGCGTACCCGTCGACGAGGCGATGCGCGCCTGGTGGCGCCACATCTCAGACCCCTCGCTGTGGCCCAACGAGCGGCTGTTCTTCGAGCTCTACGGCCAGGCCATCCAGGGGCGGGCGCACACCGTGGAGATGCTCGACGGGATCATCGACGACTGGCTGGAGCCGGCAGCCGAGATCAACATGGCGCTGGGCCTGTCGCGCGAAGAGGCGCGTCGCCCACGCCCGCCTCGGCATCGCCGTGACCCGCGGGCTGCTGCTGGACCTCGTGGCGACGCGTGACGTGGAGGGGGTCAACGCGGCGATGGAGGCCTTCATCGAGGTCTACGTCGCGTGGCTGCAGACGCGCAACCTCTGAGTTGCGAATTGCGCTACGCTTGCTCCATGACACCCGAAGAGCTACTGCGCACCATGTACGACGGCTTCAACGCACGCGACATCGACGCCGTACTGGCCGCGATGACCGACGACGTCGATTGGCCCAACGCCTGGGAGGGTGCGCGCGTCCACGGCCATCAGGAGGTCCGCGACTATTGGACGCGCCAGTGGGCCTCAATCGATCCCCGTGTGACCCCCCTCGGCTTCGAGACCCTGCCGGACGGGCGGATCGCGGTGGAGGTGCAGCAGGTCATCCGCGACCTCGACGGCGAGATCCAGGCCTCCGGGGCGGTGAGCCACGTCTACGAGATCCGTGACGGGCTCGTGTCCCGAATGGACGTCGAGGACGCCTAGTAGAGGCCTTCGCGGCGCCTATAGCGCTCGGCCCGCTCGCGGTCGTACTCGTCGGCGTCGAAGTCGGGGTCGTTGAGCGAGCGGAAGATCGCGCCGCTGGTGGGGAGCTCGGAGCGGTCGATGTGGCGCTCGGGGTTCCACAGCTCCGAGCGGATGATCGCCTTGGGGCACTGCGTGTAGCACTCCTCGATGGCGATGAGCAGGCCCAGGCGCGGCGGCTTGCCGTCGACGGTGCTGTCGGCCAGCAGCTCGGGGTCGTCGACGATCTCGGCGGTGCCGTTGACACGGAAGGTGTCGCCCATCCCGGGCAGGAGGAAGAGCAGCGCGATGCGCGGGTCGTGCAGCAGGTTGGTGAGCGTGTCGGCGATGCGGTTGCCGGGGCGGTCGGGCAGCAGCAGGGTGCGCTCGTCGAGGATCCGCACGAAGCCGGCCGGATCGCCGCGCGGCGAGACGTCCAGGCCGCCGTCGGGGCTGGCCGTGCCTACGCACACGAACGGCGAGCGCTCGATGAACTGTCGCGTGAGCGGGTTGAGCCGGTCGGCGATCTTGGTCACGACCAGCGGGGTGGGCTCGCCGATGATCTCCCGCAGCTGCTGCTCGCTTGTGATCGCGCGCGTGGTGGCCATGCCCGGCAGTCTACGGACCCGGCTGCGGGCCCCACCGGCTTGCTAGGTTCCGGTGTGATTGATGCCCGACGACACCGTCCTCACCGAGCAACTCGACTACTACCGCGCCCGCGCGCTGGAGTACGACAAGTGGTGGAACCGCGAGGGCCGCTTTGACCGCGGGCCCGAGGCCAACACCCGCTGGTTCGCCGAGACGACCGAGCTGGAGCGGGTGCTCGAGCGCTTTGACCCGCGCGGCGACGTGCTGGAGCTGGCCTGCGGCACCGGCCTGTGGACGCGCCACCTGGTGAGGTATGCCGACTCCGTCACCGCGGTCGATGCCGCCCCCGAGGTGCTGGCCATCAACCGCGCGCGGGTCGGGGACGAACGCGTCAGCTACGTCGAGGCCGACCTCTTTGACTGGGCGCCCGACGAGCGCTACGACGCCTGCGTGTTCGCCTTCTGGCTCTCCCACGTCCCCGTCGATCGCTTCGCCGCCTTCTGGGAGATGGTGGCGGGATGCGCTGAAGCCCGGCGGCCGCGTCTTGTTCATCGACAGCGCGCGCACCGAGCGCTCGACCGCCGCCGACCATCAGCTGCCCTCGGCGACGAGGACACGATGACCCGCCGGCTGGACGACGGGCGCGAGTTTCAGATCGTCAAGCGCTTCTACGACCCGGGCGACCTGGAGCAGGCGCTGGCGGAGCTCGGCTGGAGCGCCTCGGTGGACGCGACGTCTGAGTTCTTCATCTACGGCACGGCGACCCCTCGCTGAGCCGCGCCGGGGTACCGGCGAACGTCAACTGCGGCTATCGAAGGCGGGCATCGGCGGCGCTCAGCGTCGCTTCGCGGGACGCGTCGGCGCGATCTGGAGGCGATGCTAGAGCCCGCAAACGCTGCATAACTCGAGGCACTCCGCTCCGGGGCCACTCGTGTTACCTTCGAAAGCCACGCCGTTTGACGCGGCCCGGCGCCCCCGCACGACATCAAACCCCCTCGGTACCGCCCGCCCGCCACCACGGCGCGCCCGTAGATCGTCCCCACGAACAGCTGCGTCGAGCGGCTCCACCACCGTCCGCGCGTCCACCAGCGTCGGGTGGTCGCCGCCCACGGCGACGTGGAACGCTCGCTCGGCAGTCCACACCAGCGACGCGGCCAGCGCCTGCGGCGTCGGCGCCCTGCGGCGCGAGCGCCCGCTGCGCGCTCTGACTCGATCATCCGCGCCAGCCGCGTGGTGAAGTTGCCCTGGAGCCGGAACCAGATCTCCTTGAGCTCCGGGATGGCGGGCCACTCCTCGGAGACGGCGACGAGCAGCGGGGCGTAGCGGGCGGCGGTCTCGATGAGGTTGCCCAGGCCCAGCGCGAAGGCCTCGTCGGCAGAGCGCTCGCCGCGCTCGAACATCGGCGTCAGCTCGGCCGCCATCTCGTCGGAGAGGCTGTCCATCAGCTTGACCACGCACGTCGTCCTTGGAGGTGAAGTGCTCGTAGAACGATGTGCGGCCGACATCGGCGGCGGACGAGGATCTGGGCGACGCTCATGTCGGCCAGCGAGGTGGTCTCCAGCAGCCGCGCGGTGGCCTCCAGGACGGCGCCGTAGGTGCGCGGACGGCGGCCGCGGCGCGGCGGGGGTCGGGCGCGACCGGCGCCGGCACGGCTACCACTGCCCCCTCGCGCCCAGACCGCTCAGACGCCCAGAGCGCGCCCGACGATCTCCTTCATGATCTCGGTGGTGCCGCCGTAGATCCGGGTCACGCGGGCGTCGACGAAGGCGCGGGCGATCGGGTACTCGAGCATGTAGCCGTAGCCGCCGTGCAGCTGCACGCAGCGGTCGATGACCCGCCCCTGCAGCTCGGTCGCCCACCACTTGGCCATGGCCGCGTCCGAAGCCGACAGCTCGCCGCGGTTGAGCGCCAGCACCGCCTGGTCGCAGAACGCGGTGGCCACCTCGATCTCGGTGGCCATCTCGGCCAGCGCGAAGCGCGAGCTCTGAAACGAGCCGATCGGCCTGCCCGAAGGCCGTGCGCTCCTTGACGTAGTCCAGCGTCCAGGCCAGCGCCCCGCGGGCCGCCGCCAGCGCCGAGAGCCCGATGCTCAGCCGCTCCTGGGCCAGGTTGGCGGTCATGTAGCGAAAGCCCTGGCCCTCCTCGCCCAGCCGGTTCTCCACCGGCACGCGCACGTCGTTGAAGAACAGCTCGGCGGTGTCCTGGGCGTGCTGGCCCACCTTCTCCAGGTTGCGCCCGCGCTCGAAGCCCTCCATCCCCCGCTCCAGGATCAGCAGGGAGATCCCGGCGTGGCGCTGGCTGGGGTCGGTCTTGACGGCGGTGATGACGAGGTCGGAGTTGATGCCGTTGGTGATGAACGTCTTGGAGCCGTTGACCACGTACTCGTCCCCGTCGCGCAGCGCGGTGGTGCGCAGTCCGGCCAGGTCGGAGCCCATCTCGGGCTCGGTCATGGCCACCGCGGTGATGAGCGAGCCGTCGGCGATGCCGGGCAGCCACCGCTGCCTTCTGCTCGTCGTCGCACAGATCCAGGAAGTAGGGCAGGCAGATGTCGTTGTGCAGCGTCAGGCCCAGCCCGCTGCCACCCGCCCCGGCCGGAGCCCAGCTCCTCGCCGACGATCTGGTTGAAGCGAAAGTCGTCCACCCCCGGCCCGCCGTACTCCTCCGGGACCTGCATGCCCAGCATGCCCTTGGCCGCGGCCTTGGTGAACAGCGCGCGGTCCACGATGCCGTCGGCTTCCCACGCGGCCTGGTGGGGCGTCACCTCCTCGGCGACGAAGCGGCGGGCGGACTCGCGGAAATCGACGTGCTCGGGCTCGAACAGGCAGCGGCGCATACTGCGAACTTATAGCCTGACAGGGTGTCCGTTGCCACACAGCCCCGTGCCCACACGGCGATCCTCGAGGCCACCGAACGCCTCTTGCGCGAGCGTCCGCTGAGCCAGCTCAGCGTGGCCGACATCATCGAGGCCGCCGGCGTCTCGCGGACGAGCTTCTACGCCTACTTCGCCTCCAAGACCGCCGTGATCGCCGAGGCCCTGCGCGAGGTGATGGATCAGGTGATCGTGGCGGTGCGCCCGTTTCACGCCCAGTCGGGCGGCGACACCGAGGCCGCCATCCGCCTCAGCCTGCGCCAGTGGGTCGAGGTGTGCAAGACCCACGGCGCGCTGCTGCGGACCGTGAGCGAGGAGTGGCCCCACGATGCCGAGATCCGCGCGCTGTGGTTCGAGACCCTCGAGACGATGACCGCGGGGACGGCGCGCGTCATCGGCTCCGCGCGCGCCAGCGGCCAGGCGCCGGCGGGCGCCGATCTGACGACCCTGGCGGCATGCCTGATGTGGGGATATGAGCGCGTGCTGCACGTGGCCCTGGTCGGCGACGCAGCCGGCCTGCCCGACCCCGATGCGATCGTCGAGCCGCTGGCCCAGATGATGGTCGGCGGGCTCTACGGCCAGCCGCCCGCGCCCCGCCCGAAGATCGCGCTTTAGGGCCTGCTCGGAGCGCCGAGCCGCGTAGGATGCGTAGGTGGTGCGACGCCTGGACCCGAAGTCTTTAGGCCAGCACCTGGACGCGCTCTATCGCGCGGCCTGGGCGCTGTGCGGATCCAAAGAAGACGCCGAGGACCTGGTGCAGGAGACGTTTGCACGGGTTCTCGCCCGTCCGCGCGTGATCCGCGGCGACGAGCGCGGCTATCTCATGCGCGCGTTGCGCAACACGTTCTACTCCCGGCTGCGCACCGCCTCACGGCGGCCGCAGACCGGCCCGTCGCTGGACGACATGCAACCGCCCGACACGCGGCGCACCCATCAGCCCGAGCGCGCGGTGGAGGTGAGCGAGCTTCTCGAGGCCGTCTCCGAGCTGCCCGAGGACTTCCGCCTGGCACTCGTGGCCGTCGATATCGTCGGCCTCTCCTACGGCGAGGCAGCCAAGGCACTCGATACACGAGAGGCGACGATCACCACCCGGCTGTATCGCGCCCGGCAGAGAATCGCCCGTCAGCTTTCCGACGAGGCGACCGATCCAAAGGGCGATACGCGGGAAGGATCTGGGCCCGAACGGAGTCTTGCCTGATGAACGGAAATCATGACGGATGAGCGGAAGCACCCCGAAGGTGAGCTGACGCGCCTCGCCGACGGCTCGCTGCCGGCGGACCGAGAGGCGGAATTGCTCGCCCAGATAAGGCAGTCGCCCGAGTTGACGGCCGCCCTCGCCGAGCAGAAGCGCGCGGTGACGATGCTGCACGCCCTCGACGCACCCGCGCCCGCCTCGCTGCGCGCGCACGTCGACGAGCTCACCGGCGCCGGCGCCACAACGCGCCGCGCCCGGCGCTGGCGGCGCGCCTTCGTCCTGCCCACGGCCACCGCCCTGGCGGCGGCTGTCGCCGCCGTCGTCATCCTCGTGAGCGGAGGCGGCTCGGCGCCCACGGTGCCAGCTGCGGCCCACCTCGCCCTGGCCTCAGCGACGCTCCCCGCGCCCGCCGTTGATGCCAGCGAGTCCAAGAACCTGAACCTCACGGCCGCGGGGATCCCGTTCCCCGCGTGGGGCCCGCAGGCCGGCTGGACGCCAGACGGCGCGCGCACCGACACCGTCGACGGGCGCAAGATCACCACCGTCTTCTACAAGGGCCGCGACGGCAGCCACATCGGCTACGCGATCAGCGACGGCGCGCCGCTGACCGGCGTGCACGGCCAGACCGTGACGCGCTACGGGGTGCCCTTCACACTGCAGAAGTCCGGCCCCGCCCGGCTCATCAGCTGGGTGCGTCACGGTCACACGTGCGTCATCGCGGGCCGCTCGGTGTCCTACGCCGCCCTGCTCCACCTCGCGACCAGTGACGAGAAGCTCGAGGGCATCAGCTCTCAGGCGAACGTGACCGGCGCGTCCGAGTATCTGTAGTCCCCGCCCGTGTAAGCCCGCCCGCCGGGTCCGCGCGCGTCGCAGGACCGCGGTGAGCGACACTAGGCGCCGATGAGCGCCGCACGTGAACGCCTGGAACGTCGGCCGCAGACGGACGCGAGGCGGCTCGCCTGCGTGATGATCGCCGCGGTCTGCCTGGCCGCCACGGCCTGCGGCGGCCACACCGTCACCAAGAAGGACGTGGTCGCGCGGGCCAACGGCATATGCATCAACACGCTGCGCGCCGTCCGCTCGCTCCCCCCGCCCTCCGGTGGCGGCGGCTCGCCGTCAGCGCTGGCCCCGTACCTGCGGAGGGTGGCGCCGATCGTCGAGAAGGAGGCGTCCGAGACCCGGGCGCTCCCGCGCCCCGCCCAGGATCGCGCCCTCCTCAACCACTACGTGGCTGCGGTTACGGCCAGCGCCAAGCAGTACCGCGCGTTGGCCGACGCGGCCAAGGACGGCGATTCAGCGGCCCTGTCCCAAGGCCTGGCCACGCTCCGGGCCAGCCCGGTACCGGCCCTCGCGGCGCGGTACGGCCTGACGCGATGCAGCGTGTCCGCGGGCTCGGGCGTGTCCTGACGAGTCGTTTAAGTGTCGACTCACCAACCTAGGCATTACATAAGCAGCCTCTATATGCTGGCCCGATGACCCATCCCGTTCCCACTGGCCGGCGCACGCTTCCCGCCGGTCCTTCGGCCCGCCCCGGCATCCGCCGGCTGCTGGCCCTCCCTCGTCCTCGGCCTTCTGGCCGCCCTCGCCCTGATGCTGACCCCGGCGCTCGCGAGCGCCGACAGCGCATCGACGCTGTCGATCGTCGGCACCAGCGACGTGAGCGACTCGGGTCTGATCCCGAACCTGATCCAGCCGCAGTTCCAGGCGGCGTTCCCGCAGTTCACCTTCAAGTACACCGGCTCGGCCACCGGTACCGCAATCCAGAACGCCGAGAGCGGCAATGGCGGCCCGAGCATGCTGATCGTCCACGCGGCGTCGCTGGAGAACCAGTTCGTCGCCGGCGGATTCTCCAACAACAACGACTTCGGCCGCGCGATCTTCACCAACGACTTCATCCTGGCTGGCTTCACGGCCGATCCGGCCGGGGCGGCGGCGGACGCGCACAACATCGCCAAGGCGTTCGCGGACGTCGCCGCCGCGGGTGTGGCGGGCCACGCAACGTTCATCTCGCGCGGGGGCACGACGACCGCCTCGGGCACGACCGTCGAGGAGCATGCCATCTGGCAGCTCGTCAACGATGCCGGCCTCACGCCGGCCGGCGTCACGCTCTGCACCGTGACCGCACCCAACGGCGGCGGGATGGCGCCTACCAACACCGGCGCCCAGGGCGCCACGTGCCCCGACGGCGGCACCGTGACCACCAGCATCCCGTCCTGGTACCTGATCAACAACGTCAGCCAGGCCGCGAACATGATCGCCACCAACGCGTGCACCCTCACCGGCGCCGTCCCGAACTCGTGCTACACGCTGAGCGACCGCGGCACGTACGACTTCCTCAACACCAAGCCGGCTGCCACCGCCGGACTCGGGAACCTCTCGATCATCGCGCGCGACAACAGCGCCTCGTCCCCCGGTGGCGCCAACGCGCTCATCAACTACTTCCACATCTACATCATCAACCCGAACAAGCCCGGCGAGACCGTGAACCTTCCGGCCGCGCAGGACTTCATGGACTTCATCACCTCCCCGCAGATCCAGTCAGAGCTCAAGGGCTACCTGACCGGAACGGCGGGGGACAACGGCACGCCCGTGTTCAACGCCACCGCGTCGCCGAAGCTCACCGCCTCGGGCTTCCCCAGCACGATCACCGCGGGCAAGACCGCGACGGTCACCGGAACGGTCACGAATCTCGAGCCCGGCTTCGCGACACCGTCGGGCCAGACGGTGACGATCAGCGAGCTCGAGGGGCTCACGAGCGTTCCGGTCGGGAGCGGGAAGACCGACGGCAACGGCAACTACAGCATCACGTTCACCCCGCCCTCATCCGGCGCGTATCAGGTCTCGACCGGAGACATCTCGCTGGTCGAGAACTCCACGCTGAACCCGGTCTACGGCGACATCCTGTCGCCGGCCAACACCGCCGCCACGCCGGTTGCGGTGACCGGGACGATCTCGATCACCAAGGCCACGGCGTCGACCGGTGGCGTCTCGGTGACCGGGTCGGTCGGGCCCAAGGCGCCTGACGCCAACGCAACCGTCGAGGTCCTGGCCCGCAAGCAGGGCTCCAAGGGGGCGTTCAAGACGGTGGGCAGCTCGTCGCTGAACACCGGCGCCACGACCTACGGCGTCAACGGCACCCTCGGCGCGGGTAAGTGGCAGATCCAGACGCGCTACCGCGACGTCGGCCAGTTCACCACCGTCACGAGCGCCACCAAGAACGTGACGGTCTCGGGCAACATCGTGACCGTCAGCTTCAAGAAGGTCACGATCAAGAAGGGCAAGGTGACCGTCAGCGGCGTCATCGGCCAGCCCCCCGCCACCTCCGGCGGCAAGGTGACCCTGTTCGCCCAGAAGAACGGCAGCAAGCAGAACAAGAAGGTCGGAAAGGCCTCGATCGGCAAGGGCAAGACCAAGTTCACGGTCAAGGCCAAGCTGAAGAAGGGGACCTACATCCTGCAGCTCCAGTACTCGCATAACGGACAGACCTCCAGCTTCTCCAAGCTGAAGACCGTCTCCGTACGGTAGGTGGGTGACGCACCGGCGCCTTCACGTGCCGACACTCCCGAAGCCTGACCACCGCCGCTCCGGGGCCCATCCCGGGGCGGCGGTTGGCTTTGGGGGTCGCGGCGTGCCTCGGCCTGATCGTGCTGCCTGCGGCGGCCGCGGTCGCCGACGACTCCGCGCCCATCGTCCAGGCCACGGTCTACAAGGCCGGGGGTGGCACGGAGGTCGACACCGTGAGTCCGGACCAGCTTCACGCCAACGGGCAGTGCGCGACGTACCCGAGGGCGACGATGGAGCAGTACGGCCGAGGGCAACCGTTCGCCGACCAGATGGTGCCCAACAACACCTGGACACTGGCGACGATCCTGGGGTGTCTGCAGACGCCGATCCCTCTCGCCTCCGTGACGGGGATTACTGTCCTCGATGCGAACGGGGCCCCGATGAATGGCCCGGGCTCCCAGCTGAAACCTGCTGATCTCACCACCCCTGGGAGCGACTTTCAGAACAGCGACGAGACGCCGGTGGTCATCGATCGTGGGGCCAACGATCAGTACGACCGGCCGTGGCGCGGAGGCTCCGACCTCAACTTTCTCGACTCGACCCAGAGCACCCCGATCGCCATCGAGGTCTTCCAGGGGCCGCTGCTGACGGTCAACGCGTTCCCGAAGAACGACACCATCACCGTCGGCGGCACAGGTCAACTTCAGCGCCACGGTGAGCAGCAACGACGGCCTGACCTACAACTGGAATTTCGGCGGCGGCGCGGCCTCCTCCGACCAGTCATCGCCGACCGTCCAGTTCAACACCGCCGGCGTGTGGACGGTCAACCTCCAGGTCACGGACGCCAACGGGGGCGGCGGCGGCGATCAGGTCACGGTGACCGTCAACCAGCCGGGCACGTCTTCCACCCCTACGAGCACCGGCCCGACCACGACGGGCCCGGACAAGAGCACCGGCACCACCCCGAAGGCGCCGCCATCGACAAAGAAGCACAAGACCGGCAAACAGCAGAGCGGAAACCCGAAGAACGGCGGCAAGGGCACGTCGACCAACACCCAGACGACCACGACGTCCACCACGACGACTCCGACCACCACCACGCAGACCACCACAACCCCAGCAGCCGGCGGGTCCGGCGGCGGCTCTTCGGGATCTTCCGGATCATCCGGCGCGGGAGCAAGCCCGACCACCACTCCCACGCCCGGTGCCGGCGCACACCACAGGACACCGCGCGCTCCAACGCACCATCCGGCCCCAGTGCCGGCGCAGGGCACCCTCGTGCGCGGCGAGCTGGTCAGCGATGTCGTCCCGCTGCCCGCGAACCAAAGCCCGCTGGTCCATCTCCTTTCGAGCGCCACCGGCGCCGCGCCCGCCCGACAGGCCCCGGTGAACCACTCTCACATCGTTGCCATCGCCGCCGGCGTTCTCGCCATCTTGGCGCTGCTCGTCTTCGGAGCGCAACGCGAGCTCGGCTACGACCGGCACTGGCGCGGCTGGCTGCGATCGCTGCGCGCCGGCGGCTGAGGCCCGCCTCGTGACACCATCGCCGGACTTCGGATGATCGACGCCGCCCTGACCAGCCACAGCATCGACGAGGTGATCTTCCACGTCTCCTCGCGCCCTGCAGGTGCCCGTGCTCATCCTCGCCCTGCTGGCGCTGGCGGTCGTGATCTACGAGCTCGGCAGCTACGTCGTGGAGCTGTACGGTCGCAGCGCGGCGACATTTCACGGCGCTCACCGAGGGTGCCGAGAAGGCCCGCCAGGCGCTGCTCAACGTCAGACCGGGCCGGGGCCGCGGCGGCCGTGAGCGCGCTTCCGCGCAGCCCGGCGATGCGCCGGACGCTCGACTTCATCGTCGCCCACGCGCGCACGGATGGCGGCGATCACCAGATCAACAAGGCGCTGGCCGACTTCGACTTCGACGCCCAGCGGCGTCTCGCCCGCACACGGCTGCTCGTGCGCGCCGGACCTGCCCTCGGCCTGATGGGAACCCTCATCCCGCTCTCCCCGGCACTCACCGGCCTGGCCAACGGCAACACCGCGGCGCTCAGCCAGAACCTGCGGATCGCCTTCAGCGTCACCGTGGTCGGCCTGCTCATCGGCGCGGTCGCCTTCGGCCTATCGCTCTCGCGTGACCGCATGTACGGTCAGGACCTGTCCGACCTCGAGTACCTCGCCGCCATCATCTCAGACCCTCGCACCGCCGGAGGTGCCACGTGATCACGGTCAACCCTCATCCCCGCAGTCGTGAGGACCGCGCCGGCGACCCGCTGGATGGCCTCGTCAACCTGTTCGACCTCGGGATCGTGCTCTCGGTCGCGTTCCTGCTGGCCGCACTGTCGTCGCTGCATCTCTCAGGAACGATCACCAAAAACGGCCTGCGCGCCAACCAGGCCAAGGTCATCCGGATCCAAAAGGGCCAGACCGTCGCTCCGCTGCCCAAGCCGGGCCAGCGCACGATCGGCCGCGGCGTGCAGGCCGGCGTCGTGTATCGGTTGACCAACGGCCAGTTGGTGTACGTGCAGTCCCCGCCTAAGTAGGGCCGGCCATGTCGTTCCTGTGGCACCAGATCAGCAGCGCCGTCACGCTGATCGTGCACGGGGATCCCTACCTGATGGACCTGCTCTGGGTCACCGTCCGGCTCCTCGTCGTCTCGACAACCGCGGCCCTGATCATCGGCCTGCCAATCGGTGTCACGCTCGGCCTCGGTCGCTTCCGCGGCAGGCGCGCGCTCCAGGTACTGGCCAACGCGAGTCTGGCCCTGCCGCCGGTGGTCGTCGGAGTCGTGCTGCTCATCTTCCTGCTGCCCGAGGGGCCGCTGGCCTCACTGAGGATCGAATTCACCCTCAAGGCGATGTACGTGGCCCAGACGATCCTGGCTCTGCCCTACATCGTGGCGCTCACCGCAGCGGCGATTCAGGGACTGCCGCCGGGCGTCGTCGGCCAGGCTCGCGCCCTGGGGGCCAGCCGGATCCAGCTGGCGGTGCTGGCGCTCCGTGAGGCCAAGATCGGCGTGATGGCCGCGGTCATCGCCGCCGCCACGTCGACGATCTCCGAGGTCGGCGCTGTGGTGATCGTCGGCGGCAACATCACCAACCACACCGAGTCCCTGGCCAGCGCGCTCCTCGCCGAGTTCACGTTCACCCCCAACGACCCCCGCGAGACCGCGACCGCGCTCATCCTGCTTGCGTTCGTGCTGGTACTGGTGGGGGCGCTGACCGTGCTCCAGCAGCGCACGGGCCAGCTGCGGCTGAGGTTCCGAGAGGGCTGACATGCAGGCGGTCTTCAACGAGTTCCGCGCCGCGGTCCCGCTCATCTGGCACGGGGATCCCTATCTCATGCAGATCATCGGCTTCACCCTCCAGGTCACGCTCGTCGCGACCTGTGTCGCGGCGCTGATCGGTATCCCCATGGGGCTCGTCCTCGGACTCGGCCGGTTCCGAGGCCGGCAGTACCTGCGGGTGCTTGCCAATGCGAGCTTGGGTCTTCCGCCGGCGCTCGTCGGGCACGGCCCTGTTCCTGCTCTTCGCCGTACCGGCGCCGCTCGGCTCGCTGGGCCTGCTCTCCACCCGGCGCGTGGTGTTCATCGCCCAGACGATCCTGGCGCTGCCTTACATGGTGGCGCTGACGGCGGCTGCGATCGAAGGACTCCCGGAGGGCCTGCTGGTCCAAGCCCGGACGCTCGGGGCAAACCGCCGCGAGGTGGCGATCCTCGCGACCCGTGAGGCCCGGGTGGGCATGGTGGCGGCGGTCATCGCGGCCATGGGCACGTCGCTGTCAGAAGTGGCGGCGATCGCAATCCTCGGCGGCAACATCTACGGCTACAACCAGACCCTGGCGAGCGCCACGCTGTATGAGGTCAACGCTGGCAACTACCCCATGGCGCTGGCCATCGCCATCGTCCTCATCGTCCTGATCCTCATCCTCATGGGCGGCTTTGCCCTCCTCCAGCACCAGAGCGGCGGGCTCCGCCTGCGCTTTCGGCCGGGGACATGACCGACGGGACCGACACCCCGCGGACGCTGCTGCGCTGTCAGGACGTGAGTGTCCGCCGGGGTACGCGAGTGGTGGTGAGCGGCGCCAGCCTGGAGCTCCGCGCCGGGGAGATCATCGCGCTGCTCGGGCCCAACGGAGCGGGCAAGAGCACGCTCCTCGGAGCGCTCTCGGGCGCGCTGCCGGCCGCCGGTGGGCAGATCGAGTGTCACGGGCGCGTCGCGATCGCTCTGCAGTCAGCCGACCTGGCGCGGCGCAGCGTCATGGCCAACGTCATCGCAGCGCTGGGTTGGTGGGGCGTCCCGCGCGCCGAACGCCTGTCCCGCGCGCGCCGGGCGCTCGAGCGAATGGGGGTCGCCCACCTCGCCGGCCGTCAGGCCGCGACGCTCTCAGGCGGCGAGCGCCGCCGGGTTCATCTCGCGAGAGTGCTGGCCGTGGAGCCCGACATCCTCCTGCTCGACGAGCCGTTCGCCGGCCTGGACGCCGAGGTGCGCGCCACGCTGCTGGAGGACGCTTTGAGCGCGCTGCGCTCGGCCACCCGGGCCACGCTGGTGGTGGTGCATGACCGCGCCGAGGCGTGGGCGCTGGCCGACCGGCTGCTCATCCTGATCGACGGGCGGCTGGTGGCCGACGGCACGCCACGCGAGTTGCTCGAGCACCCGCCCAGTCCCGGCGTCGCCCGCTTCCTGGGCTACGACGGCGCGATCCGCGCCGGCGCCGAGACCGTGCTCACGCGGCCGCCACACGTCGCACTGGACCCGGCGGGCCGGTATGAGGCGACCGTGACGCGCGCCACCGCGCTGGAGGACGGGTTCCGGCTCGAGCTCACGCTGGACTCCGGCCGTGTGTACGCAGTGGCGCCGCTCCCGGCTCCGCGTGTCGGCGACACCGTGCGCCTGCGCATCGACGGCGGAGTGCGCTTCCCCGCGACCCCCGCGACCGGCCCACTTGACGAGTTTGCGATGCTCAGGACATGAGCGATCGGCAACCCAGCTGCACCCATCTCAACACCATCCAGGTCACCGAGCTGCCCGCTGCCGTCGACGGCTGCGAGGACTGCCTGCGCGAGGGCGGCGTGTGGCTGCACCTGCGCATCTGCCTGGAGTGCGGTCACGTCGGCTGCTGCGACGACTCTCCCAACCGCCACGCCAGCCGGCACGCCGCCGCCGACTCGCATCCGATCATCCGCTCGCTGGAGCCCGGCGAGGAGTGGTGCTGGTGCTTCATCGACGAGCTGGGCATGCTGATCCCCGAGGTCACCGGTACGACGCGGATTCCCGCCGTCGCCGATGCTGAGCTAACGGCGGCGCATGTCGACCTCCGAGCCTCGCCGCGCGACGATCCTCGCGGTCGACGATGAGCCGACGGTGCTCGCCGCGGTGGCCCGCGACCTGCGCCGCGGTTTCGGCGAGCACTACCGGATCCTCCGCGCCTGCTCGGGCGCCGAGGCGCTGGAGCTGCTGACCGAGATGCGCCGCCGCGGCGAGAACCTGGCGATGATCGTCGCCGACCAGCGGATGCCGGGCATGGAGGGCACCGAGCTCCTCGTCAAGGCCCGCCAGATCTACCCGGAGGCCAAGCGGGTGCTGCTCACCGCCTACGCCGACACGCAGGCGGCGATCGCCGCCATCAACGAGGTCTCGCTCGACTACTACCTGCTCAAGCCGTGGGACCCGCCCGAGGAGCAGCTCTTCCCGGTGGTGGAGGATCTGCTCGACGACGTGGGAGGCCGGGGCGGCGCTGGAGGCCGGCGGCGTGCGCGTGATCGGCCACCGCTTCTCCAAGGACACCCACGACCTGCGCGACTTCCTGGCCCGCAACCGCGTCCCGGGGCGCTGGCTGGACGTCGAGCGCGACAGCGAGGCCCGCGAGCTGCTGACGGTCGCCGGGGTCGCCCGAGGACCGCCTCCCGGTGGTCGCTGCTGGAGGACGGCGACGTGCTCGAGCGCCCGACGGTGCTCGAGCTCGCCGAGCGCCTCGGCGTCGCCGCGGCCGCCGGCCTCAGACCATTACGACCTCGTCATCGTCGGCGGCGGTCCGGCAGGGCTGGCCGCGGCGGTCTACGGCGCCTCGGAGGGCCTGCGCACGGTGATGGTCGAGCGCGAGGCGCCCGGCGGTCAGGCCGGGCAGTCCAGCCGGATCGAGAACTACCTCGGCTTCCCCAACGGGCTGTCGGGATCGGATCTGGCCCGCCGCGCCACCGACCAGGCGCGCCGCCTCGGCGCCGAGATGCTTGTCGGTCTCCGACGTCGTCTCGCTCACGGTCGAGGGCGCCGGGCGGATCGTCGAGCTGGCCGGCGGCGTGCAGCTGTCGGCCAACACCGTGCTGGTCGCCTCCGGCGTCTCCTACCGGATGATGCCCGCCCCGGGCTTTGCCGACTTCACCGGCGCCGGGCGTCTACTACGGCGCGGCGCTCACCGAGGCCCGCTCGTGCGCCGAGCAGCACGTGGTCGTCATCGGCGCCGCCAACTCCGCGGGCCAGGCGGCGGTGCACTTCGCCGACTACGCCAGCCGGGTGACCATGCTGGTGCGCGGCGACTCGCTGCCAGAAGTCGATGTCGGCCTACCTCATCGACCAGATCGCCCGGCTGCCCGACCATCGAGGTGCTCACCCGGACCGCAGGCCATCGCCGCCGAGGGCGACAACGGCCGCCTGAAGCGGCTGCGACTGCGCGGGGCGGGTGGGGACGGGGTCATCGAGCGCACCGTGGACGTCGACGCCTGCTTTGTCTTCATCGGCGCGGCGCCCCGCACCGACTGGCTGGACGGCGTCGTCGCCCGCGACGAGCGCGGCTTCATCCTCGCCGGGGCTGACGCCCGGGAGCACGGCTGGCCGCTGCAGCGTGAGCCGCGCACCCTGGAGACGAGCGTGCCCGGCGTGTTCGTCGCCGGCGACGTGCGCGCCCGCTCGATCAAGCGCGTGGCCTCGCGCCGTCGGCGAGGGGTCGATGGCGGTGTCGCTCATCCACGAATATCTGGCGGAGGCGTGAGCCACCCCACCGTCGCCGATCTGCGCCCCATCGACCTCTTCGCTGAGCTCACCGACGAGGAGCTCGAGGCCTGGGCCGAGGCCGCGGTGCTCAAGGAGCTCCCCGACGCGACGGTGTACGCCAGGCAGGACGAGACCAAGACCGGGCTCATCCTCATCCTGGAGGGGACGATCGAGGCCCTCGTCCAGGACGGGACCGGCGACGAGCCGATCGGCGATCACGTCGCCCCGACATGGATGGGGGCGATCCCGACGCTGGTGGGCGGCCCCTCGGCCGTGCGCATGGTGACCCACGGCGAGGTGCGCATCGCGGTCATCCCCTCCGAGGCCTTCATCGACCTCGTCCGCGCCCACCGGCCCGTGTTCATGCGCGTGATGGCCAAGGTGCGGCCGGTGACCCGGAGGATCACCCAGCGCGAGGCCAACCGTGACCGGCTGGCGGCGCTGGGGACGATGTCCGCGGGACTGGCCCATGAGCTCAACAACCCCGCCTCGGCGGCCAAGCGCGCCGCCTCTGACCTCGCCGACGCGCTCGACGTCCTCACCGGCACCGTCGGGATGTTGGTGGAGGCCGGGATCGAGCGCGAGCAGGCGGCCGAACTGGTCGACGCTGCAGCGCGAGGCGGCGGCGACGTGCGTTGCCTCGGTGACGCTGTCGGCGCTCGACGCCGCCGACGCCGAGGACGCGCTCACCGACGCACTCACCGACGCCGGCATCGACGATCCCTGGCGGCTCACCGACACGCTGGTGTCCGCCGGCATCGACCCGGCGTTCGTGGCGCGCGTCGCCGACGCCGCCGGCCCGGCCACCGACGCCACACTGCGCTGGATCGCCGCCTCGCTGCGGTGCCCGCCAGCTCTCGGCCGAGCTGCGCGAGTCCACGCGACCGCATGGGCGAGCTGGTCAAGGCGATCAAGACCTACGCCTACATGGACCGCGGCGAGGTGGTGCAGGTCGACGTGCGCGAGGGACTGGACTCCACGCTGATCCTGCTCAAGCACAAGCTCAAGCACACCGAGATCGAGGTCGAGCGCAACTACGACCCGAACCTGGGCAAGCTCACCGTCCACGGCGCCGAGCTCAACCAGGTGTGGACCAACCTGCTCGACAACGCCATCGACGCGCTCGGCGAGAGCGGGCACATCACCATCACCACCCGCGCCGACGGCGACTGCGCCGAGATCGACATCGCCGACGACGGGCCAGGGATCCCCGCCGAGATCCGCGACCGGGTCTTCGACCCCTTCTTCACCACCAAGGAGGTCGGCAGCGGCACCGGGCTCGGCCTGGACACCGCCCGCCGTATCGTCGTCGATCGCCACCACGGCAGTCTGACCCTCGAATCGCGACCGGGCCAGACCGTGTTCCGCGGCCCGCCTCCCGCTCAACGGCGCGAGCCGCTGATGGCTCGGGCGGAGCGCAGCGCACGGACCAAGAGCTCGCGCCTCATCACCGCGCGATCCTGGCCTCGCGATCGCCGCGGTGGACTCCACCGCCGTCAACGTGGCGCTGCCCGGCGATCGGCCGCGACCTCGGCGGCGGCTTCGCCGCCCAGCAGTGGGTCTCCAACTCCTACCTGCTGACGCTGAGCGCGCTCATCCTGCTGGCCGGATCGCTCACCGACCGCCTCGGCGAGCGCCGGGTGTTCACCGCCGGGGTGGCCGGGCTTCGGGATCGGCTCGGCCCTGTGCGCGGCGTCGCCGACGATCGGAGTGCTCATCGTCGCCCGGGCGCTGCAGGGCGTCTCGGGCGCGCTGCTCACACCGGCGGCGCTGGCCATCATCGTCTCGGTCTTCCCCAAGGAGGAGCGGGGCGGGGCGATCGGCACCTGGACGGCCTGGGGCGGCATCGGCATCCTGGCCGGGCCGATCATGGGTGGCCAGCTCGTGGACTCGGCCTCGTGGCGCTGGATCTTCATCATCAACGTGCCGCTGGTGATCGTGGCCCTGATCCTGTCGCGGGTGGCGGTGCCCGGCCGCGCGCACGGCATGCCGGACGTGCGCATCGACTGGACGGGCGCGGCACTCGCCGCGCTCGGCCTGTCCGGGATCTCGTTCGGCCTCATCGAGCAGCCGGTGCTGGGGTGGTCGGATCCCGGCGTGTGGGGCGCGCTGCTGGCCGGCTTCGCGTTCTTCGCCGTCTTCATCTGGCACGAGGCCCACACGAAGATGCCGATGCTGCCGCTCGAGCTGTTCCGGCATCGCAACTTCTCGGTGGCCAACGCGCAGACGTTCGTCATGTACGGCGGGATCGGCCTGCTGGGTTTCTTCGTCACCATCTACCTGCAGCAGGTGGCGGGGTGGAGCGCGCTGCAGTCGGGCGTCACCGGGCTCATCCCCACCGTGGTGATGTTCTTCCTGTCTGCCCGCATGGGCCGGCTGGCGGACAAGTACGGGCCGCGACCGTTCCTCACCGTCGGGCCGATGCTCGTGGCGGCGGGGTTCGCGCTGATGGAGCGCTACGGGACGACGGTGTCGTTCCTCACCGAGGTCCTCCCCGCGCTGCTGGTGTTCTCCTTCGGCCTGTCGCTGACGGTGTCCCCGCTCACCGCGACCGTGCTGGCCGACGCCTCAGAGATGGACGCGGGCATCGCCTCGGCGGTCAACAACGCCGTCGCCAGGACCGGGAGCCTGGTCGCCGTGGCCGCGGTGGGCGCGGTGGTGGCGTCGTTCTATGGCGCCCAGCTCAACCACCGCCTCGGGCACCGCCTCCCGGCGTCCAGCCAGGCGGCCGTGCGCGACGCCGCGCGCCACACGTTCGGCACGATCGATCACGCCGCGGTGCCCTCCGCCGAGCGCGCCTTCGTGCGCCACGCGACCGAGGCCGCGGGCGAGGACGCCTTCCATATCGCCATGGGAGTCGGCGCCGCCCTGCTCTTCGTGGCGGGCGTGGGCGGGCTGGCCCTGCACGGCCGGCCGCGCAGCACGGTCGCCGCGGGCGACTGCGCGGGCGGCCAACTCGCCGGCCAGCCGCTCTCGGCGGCCGTGGAGCACACCCCACGGCGCTCGCCGACCGCAGCTGGCGGCCCCCGCCGCGCGCACCTGACCAGGCTGGGCCGGGGCTCCCGCCGCGCGCACCTGACCCCAAAAATAAGCCCGCATACGGTGCACCAGACGAGGCACGTCCCGATCCGCGCTCCGAAGTAAACTTATAAGTTTACTTAGAGCACGAGGTCCTGGTAGGCCTCGTGGGTCTCGATGTACCAGGCGACGAAGGGGCAGACGGGGCGCACGCTCAACCCGCGGGCGCGGGCGTCGTCGAGCGCGCCGCGGACCAGCGCCGAGCCGAGTCCCCGCCGTTCGCGGGAGGGGTCGACCTCGGCGTGCAGGAACGCGATGACGCCCGGGGACTGTCCGGTAGGTGACGAACCCCGCGCGCTCGCCGTCGACCTCGAGCTCGTAGCGCGCGGCCTCGGGATTGTCGGTGACGGTGACCTCCATGGCATCAGCCTCCCCGCTGCAGGCCCGCGTCAAGCATCTGCACGAGTCTGGCAAAGCTCTCGTCCACCGATAGCGCGATCCCGAAGCCGCCCTCGCGCTCCAGCGCCACGAACCCGTGCAGCGCCGAGCGCACCGCACGCACCGCGTGGATCGCGGCGTCGCCGGTGAAGCCGTAGCCGTCGAGCACGGCGAGGAACACGCCCACCGCCGCGGCGCCGGCGGTCTGGTTGTCCTCGCGTTCAGACGCGACCTGCATCGCCGCGTAGGTCCCCGGATGGGCGTGGGCGTAGCCACGGTAGGCCCCGGCCACGGCGCGGAGCGCGTCCGCACCGGCCCGGCCGGCGGCAGCCGCCTGCAGCGCGACCGCCATCTCCCGGGCCCCCCGGGCCCCGAGCCGCGCCTGCAGGTCAGCCAGGCCGTCGACGTGGCTGTACAGCGAGGGGGTGCGGATCCCCAGTGCCGCCGCAAGCCGCGCCAGGGTGAGCTGGCCCAGACCGTCCTCATCGGCGAGCGCCGCCGCCGCCCCCACCACCGCCTCGGCGTCCAGGCCGGCGCGTGGCATCAGCGCGCTGCGCGGGCGATCGCGCCGTCCATCGCAGCCCCGGGCGCGGCGACGGCCGGGCCGTGGCCGACGACCAGCAGCGCCGGGTCCAGCTCTCGCAGGGCGCGCGCGGAGGCGAGATCCTGCGCCTTGTCGAAGGTGGCCATCGCCGCCAGGGGGAAACGCCAGTAGAAGTGGTTGGAGACGGCCGTGGTCCCGAACGTGGTGAACACGTCGCCGGCGATGAGGGTGCGATCGCGCGTGTCGAGGAAGGCGACGTGGCCGGGTGAGTGGCCGGGGCTGGCGACGACCTCGAGGCTGCCGATCGTGTCGCCGGGCGCCAGGCGCACGTCGGGGGCCCAGGTCACCTTGGGCCAGCTGCCGGTGAGCTTGCCCTCCACCACCTTCTCTCCGGCGAGGATGCGCGCGTCGAGCTCCGGGAGGAGCACCTGCACGTCGGCGCCGAGCTTCTCCTTGAGCTCGCCCACGGAGCCGACGTGATCGCCGTGGCCGTGGGTCAGCGCGATGCGACGGATGGGGCCGCCGGCCGCTGCCGCGGCGTCGATCAGCGCCTGACCGGTGCGGGGCATGGTCGTGTCCACCAGCGTGAAGCCGTCGTCCTCACGCACGAGGTAGGCGTTGATGAATCCGTAGCGCGTGAGCTGGATGAGGCGGTCGTTGAGCGGGGTGGTCTTCATGGTGTCCTCCGGTTTCAGTTGCGGTTGCGATCATTCCCTAAGGTGATTAGGAAGTTACCTAATGCTCTTAGGTATGTCAAGGCCGCCCAGTATCGTCCAACCCGTGACGTATCGGCGCCTCACCGCGACCGTGGCCGCGGTGGTGGCGGTCGTCGCCCTGACCGGGTGCGGTGGCTCCTCATCGACGCCCCAGGCCACGCTGCACAGCTACCTGACGGCATGGAGCCACGGTGACTGGGCGGCGATGCGCAAGCTCGTGGCCACGCCGCCGGCGACGTTCACCACCGCCAACGCCGGGGCGTTTGCCGCGCTCGGGGTCAAGACGGCCAGCTTCAGCGCCGGGCGAGTCACCCAGAAGGATGCGAAGGCCCACGCCCGTGTGAGTCAGAGCTTCGCCCTCCCGCTCGTCGGCGCATGGCGAACGGCGACCACGGTCAACCTCGTGCAGCGCAACGGCATCTGGAAGGTCGCCTGGACGCCGGCCACCATCAATCCCGCGCTGCGCGGCACCGACCGCCTCGCCTCGGTCAAGGACTGGCCGCCCCGCGCCGGCATCACCGGAGCGGGCGGTGCGCCGCTGCTCGCCGCGCAGCACCTCGTCAACGTCGGCCTCGTCGGCAGCCGCATCAAGAACGCCGGCGAGGTCAGCGCCGACCTCATCGCCGCCGGCGCCACGCCCGCGCAGGTCAAGCCCGCGTTGGCCCAGGCCAAGGCCCACCCGACGTTCTTCGAGCCGGTGTTCCAGATCTCACAGACGCGCTTTGAGCAGCTCAAGGCCCAGCCGGGCCCCCACAACGTGTACGCCGTGCCCGGCACCCAGTTCGAGCAGACCACCACCCGCAGCGCCATCACGCCCCAGCTCGCGGCACACCTCGTCGGCACCGTCGGCCCCGTCACCGCCGATCAGCTCAAGGCGCTCGGTCCGCCCTATGACGCCTCCAGCCAGGTCGGCCAGACCGGACTGGAGTACGCCGCGGAGCGCCAACTGGCCGGCACGCCCACCACCAAGGTGATCGTGGAGACGTCCGGCGGGACCCTGGTGAAGACGCTGGCGTCATTCCCGGGCAAGCGAGGGCACCCGCTGAGCACCACACTTGACCCACGCGTGCAGCGCGCCGCCGAGGCGGCCTTGTCCGGCGTGCACAAGAGCGTGGCCATGGTGGCGATCCGGGCCTCGACCGGCCAGGTCCTGGCCGCGGTCTCAGACCCGACGTCGGCCGGCTACAACACGGCGTTCCAGGGCGCCTATCCCCCCGGCTCGACCTTCAAGGTGCTCACCTCGGCCATGCTGATCCAGAAGGGCCTCTCGCCCACGTCGGCGGCGAGCTGCCCGCCCAGCACCACCGTCGACGGCGAGGTCTTCCACAACGCCGAGGGCGACCAGCCGGTGAGCACGCTCGACGGCGCCTTCACCGAGTCGTGCAACACCGCCTTCATCGGCCTGGCCACCGCCCACCTGCACGCCGGCGACTTCCCGGCGGTCGCCAACCTCTTCGGCCTGAGCCGTACGCCTCATCTGGGCCTCACCGCCTTTGATGCCAACGTGCCGGCCCCCAGCGGGCAGGCCGACCTGGCGGCGAGCGCCATCGGCCAGGGCCGCGTCACCTTCTCCCCGCTGGGAATGGCCACCGTGGCCGCGGCCGTGGACAGCGGGAGCGTCCGGGCGCCGCGGCTGGTGACGGGCGCGCCCGATGACCGCATCGCTCCCTCGCCCCTGCCGAGCGCCGTGACCAACGGGCTGCAGCTGATGATGGGCCACGTGGCCGCCAGCGGGACCGCGGCGGGAACCGGGCTGCCCGCAGGCGCCCACGCCAAGACCGGCACCGCCCAGTACGAGGCCGGCGGCAAGCTCAAGCTCGACGCCTGGCTCATGGGCTATGACGGCGACATCGCCTTCGCCATCGTCGTCCAGGACAGCGGCGGCGTGAACGGTGGCCCGCTGGACGGGCCGATCATCGCCAAGTTCTTCGACGCCCTCGGGCCGACGGGGTCCGGCTAGCGCTTTAGAGCTCGCGCTCGTAGAAGAAGCTCAGCGTTTCCACCCCACCCGGCCCGTGCTCGGTGTGGGTGAAGCCCAGGCTCTCGTACAACCCGCGTGCGGCCACATCGCCCTCACCGGTGCCGAGCTCCATCGTGTCGGCGCCGCGCTCGCGCGCCACCACCATCGTCCGCTCCATGAGGGCGCGGCCGATGCCCTGTCCTCGGCGCTCGGGCACGACGTAGAGCTCGGCCAGATACGCCTCGAGCTTCGGGCTCCACAGCCCCGGGCGAAAGCGAGTGAGCGACAGCGCGCACGGCGGCTCGCCGGCCAGCAGGATGACCGTGTCCCCGTGCTCGAGCAGCACCCGGATCCGCTCGGCCATCAGCTCCTGGGGCGGCGCCGGATCGTCGTATTCGGCATTGAAGGCGCGCAGCAGTCGCGCCACCACGTCGGCGTCCTGCGCGACCGCCGCGCGGATCGGCTCAGTCGCCCGCGGCATTCAGGGCCCCCGCGATCGCCGCGGCGAACTCCTGCGGGGCCTCCAGCGGCGAGAAATGGCCGGCGTCGCGCAGTGTCCGCAACGTCACCGCGCTGAAGAACTCGTCGAGGCGGTCGCTCCACTCCAACGGGAAGAGCGGATCGTGGCCGGGCCACAGCACCGTGGTGGGGACGGCGATCCGGTCCTCGGGCTCCGGCGCACGCTCGGCCAGGCTGCGCGCGACCGTCCCGGAACCCGCGCGGTACCAGCCGATCGACGCCACAAACGCACCGGGCGCGCCGTAGGCCTCGGCCAGGCGGTCAAGCTCGCCGGGCTCAGGGGTATAGCCGGGACCCGACCAGTGCGTCCAGAAGTGCTCCAGGTAGGCGCGGACCGCGGCACGATCCCCGTCGAGCAGTCGTTCGGCGAGCTCCAGACGGTGAAAGCTCTGGTACCAGAACTCGCGCACGGCGCCCTCGGAGAGGACGCGCGGGCCTGCGCCCGGGAGCGGCGGGGCGAGCACGAGCGCGCGCACCGCGTCCGGAGCGTCTGCGGCGATGCGCTGGGCGACGCGGCTACCGACGTCATAGCCGGCCACGATCGCCGGACCGAGATCGAGCTCACGCATGAGGCCAAGCACGCTGGTGGCCTGCCCAGCGGCGGCGTACGCCTCCGTCGGGTCCGCGAGATGCTTGTCGGAGGCGCCGAAGCCGCGCAGGTCGGGCACGACCACGGTGGCGCGCCCCTCGGCCGCGAGGAGCGGGGCCACCGCACGCCAGTCCTGCCGGTCCCCGGGCCAGCCGTGCAGCAGCACGACGGCGGGGCCGCTCGCGTCGGCGCCGAAGCGCTCGTACGCGAGCGAGAACCCGTCGATGGGGGCAGAGCGATCCACGCTGCGAGCCTACCCCCGGGTCCGAGTCAGCGCACCCCGGGCAGCACCGGCGTCCCCTGGATGCGCACCGCCTGCAGCGCAAAGGGGTTCAGGCCAAGCAGGCGCATGATCGTCGGCGCGATCGAGGTCGTCTCCAGACGCTGATCGAACACGCCGGCCGTCACGGCCCGCGGCGCGAACACGAGGATCGGGACGTCGCGATCCTCGGGGTCGGCACCCCCGTGCTCGGCGATCTTGCCCTTGCCGCCGGTGTAGACCACACCGTGCTGGACGATCCCCCAGATGTCGGGATGGCGCGGGTCTGACACCGGCACGCCGAAGTAGCGCGCCGCCGCGGCCCCCGCGAACACCTTGCGCAGCCCGGAGTGGCTGAGCGTGCGCGAGCCACCGTCGACGGTGTTGCCGGTGGCCGAGTGGGTCAGCAGGTAGTTGCGGACGAAGTCGGCCGCCTGCTGGGTCTTGGGGTTCAGCCACATCATCACCGCGTCGTCATCGGTGCCGGCGGCCACAACGTTCCCTGCACCGGGGTGCGCCGCCTGCCAGGCGGCATTGATCCCGTCGATGATCGGCCCGTCGTCGATTCGTGTCAGGTCGTTGGGGTCCTGCGGGGACTGGCCATGCTTGGCCGAGACGATGATCGCCGTCTCGTCGAGCAGGCCCTGGGTGCGCAGCTCGCTCACCATCAGGCTCAGCTGCTGATCGACGTAGCTCAGCGCCCGCTGGAGCAATGGCCCGGGGATGGTGGTGCCGGGCTCATAGCCGCCGGTCAGCCCGTCTGAGGTCGGCAGCTTTTCGGCGGTTGACACCGTCTGGAAGTTCATCCCGAAGATGGCCGGCACTCCGGCCTTCGCGGTACGGCTGTGGTTAAAGCCGTCGATCCAGTTCAGGACGGCCTGGACCTTGTAGGAGTCGTACCGCATGGTCGCGGCGTTGTCGTCCGTCCAGGCGATGCCTCCCGGGTAGGGAGTTCCGTCGGGCTCCAGGGCGGTGCTGTCGATCTCGGGATCGAACGAGTCGGTGATCCCGTTGCCCTGCGGTCCATTGAACGACGTGTAGACCGGGTGCTTGTCTGACCACGCGGTGAGCAGACCCGCGTCGTGAGCCACGTTGAAGATCGTGTTGACCTTCAGATACGAGCTGGGCGAGATCGGCTTGCAGGTCTGCGGGTCGACCGGGAAGGTGGCCGGGTTGAGCAGGTCCTGCGGGGTCTGGGTCATCTGCAGGATGCTCCCCGGCAGACCCGTCAGGCCCTGGCCGGCGTCAAGCCGGGTGTCGTCGACGTCGTCGGGCGAGTCGTAGATGACGTCGGCGCCGGTGGCCTGCCCGTGACAGGACGTGGTGCCCGCCTCCAGCAGGGCGTGGTTGTACTCGACGTCGTAGTAGACGCCGGTCGTGCGTGGATCGCCGCCGGTCATCTGCGCCGTCATGCCCGGATCTGAGTCCGACGGGACCGGCGTCTGGGCGTGGGCGTACTCGGCGCCGCGGGAGGCCAGCGCAGCCAGGGTGGAATCGGGGTGGTGGCGGATGAACCAGCGCAGGTCGGACTGGTGCAGGCCGTCGACGGAGATCAGCAGCACGTGGCGGATGGCCCCGCGCCCGGGGCCGTGGTCATCGCGGCCGTCGCCGTCGTGATGGCCGGGGCGGCCGCTGTCGCGGTGGCCGTTGGAATGGGCCGAGCTGGCCGCGACGGGCAGCGCGATCGCCGCTACGGCGGCCGCAGCGATGGCCGCGCCGGCGAACCTCGAAGGTCTGGACAACGCACGACTCCCTTCTGGGTCAAGGAGATAGGTCGCCGTGTTCTATGGGCGCGCGCCACGGCGCAGGTGACCGCCGTGTGCCCCGTTGATCTGCGTTCTCTTAGTCTTCGGAGCCCTGGTCAGCCTCGCGCGCGGCGTCCTGCGCCTCCTGCTCCTGCTCCGCCGCCGCCTCGCCGTGCTCGGAGGCCTCGCGCTCCAGCCCGGCCTCCTCGGAGCCCTCGGCGGCCTCGGCCTTGACCGACTGGCGCTGCATCTGGCGCCGGTGCTCGACCGAGCGCGCGGCGTGCGCCGCCGCCTCCTCGACCTTCTCGTCGTTCTGTTCGCCTTCGGACACCTGCACGACCTCCCGCAACGTGTGGGTGGACAATCACTGAGCCAGCTTCACTCGAGCTGCCCGCTGTGCGAGACTTTGAACCAATTGGTGTAGAGAGAGGGACGACTTGTCGCGCAATCTGGTTGAGCTGATCCGCCGTCATCACACCGTGCATGCGCCTACCGCGCTGGACGTGCTCAAGGCCGCGGTCGACGACCACGGCGAGCTCACCGACGAGGACCGCAGGCACGCCGCGGAGGTGTCGGGCCTGCCGGAGGCCACCGTGTACGGCATCTCGTCGTTCTATGACGACCTCCTACAGCCGCGGGGCGCGCGGCACGTGCGCGTGTGCACGGGCACGGCGTGCTGGGCGGCGACCGACGGCGCCCACGTCGATGCGGTCAAGGAGGGGCTGGGGCTCGACCTTGGTGAGCGCAGCGCCGACGGCGAGGTGTCGCTGGCCGAGACGGTGTGCCTGGGCTTCTGTCACTCCTCGCCGGCGGTCCGCGACGGCGATGTCATCGACGCCGGCCCCGACGCCCCCGCCCGGGCGATCACGGGGTCGACGGTGGCAGCGTCAGAGCCCGAGTGGAAGAGCCTGCTCTCTGAGCCGGTGCTCACCGAGCCCGCTGATTGGTCGGGGCTGGGTCGAGCGTTGACCGAGCTCGGCCCCGAGCAGCTGCTCGACATCGTTGAGGAGGCCAAGGTCCGCGGCCGCGGGGGTGCGGGCTTCCCCGCCGGGACCAAGTGGCGCTTTACCCGCGGCGCGAAGGCTGACCCCAAGTTCATCGTCGCCAACGGCGACGAGGGCGACCCCGGCTCCTACATCGACAAGTACCTGATGGAGCAGAACCCGGTGCGGGTGCTCGAGGGGCTGGCCCTGGCCGGTTTCGCCGTCGGTGCCGGCCACGGCTTCGTGCTGACCCGCTCGGAGTACCCGCTGTCAAAGCCCGCTTTGGAGGCCGCCGCCGAGCAGGCCCGCGAGGAGGGCTGGCTGGGTACCGACATCCAGGGCTCGGGCTTTGACTTCGACGTGACGATCGTCGAGGGCGCGGGCTCCTACGTCGTGGGCGAGGAGACCGCACTGCTGGCCTGTCTGCAGGGCCTGCGGGGCACCGTGTCGGCCCGCCCGCCGTTCCCGGCTGAGCGCGGGGTGCACGGCCTGCCCACCGTGGTCAACAACACCGAGACGCTGGCCAACATGCCGTTCATCGCCCTGCACGGCGCGGAGGCCTACAAGGTGCTCAGCCCCGACAGCGAGTCCAACGGCTCAAAGCTCGTCTGCTTTAACGAGCGGTTCGTGCGGCCCAGTGTCTACGAGGTCCCGTTCGGCATGACGATGCGCGAGCTGTGCGAGGACGTCGCGGGGGGCCTGCGCGACGGGCGCACGATCAAGGCGATCCAGATCGGCGGGCCGCTGGGCGGGATCCTGCCCGCGTCCAAGCTCGACACGCCGTTTGACTTCGATGCGCTGGCCGCCGAGGGTTGCATGGTCGGGCACGGCTCGATCTGCGCCTTTGACGATGAGACCGACATGCGCGACGCTGGCGGTGCACCTGCTGCGCTTCGGCGCGCACGAGAGCTGCGGCAAGTGCTTCCCGTGCCGGATCGGCCTGCGCCGCGCCCACGACATGTTCGCCGCCGACTCGCAGGTGGACCGCGCCAAGTTCGAGCAGCTGCTGGAGGCGCTTGAGCTCGGCAGCCTGTGCGCCCACGGGAGCGGGATGCCCGCCCCCCTGCGTAGCCTTCTCGCCCACTTTCCCGAGGAATTGGGGCTCGCATGATCACCGTCACCGTCAACGGGACCGAGGTGCAGGTCGCCGAGGGCACCACCATCCTCAACGCGGCCAAGCAGGCCGACGCGTGGGTGCCCACCCTCTGCTTCGACGACCGCCAGGCCCCGTTCGGAGCCTGCCGCGTCTGCCTGGTGGGCGTCGAGGGCTCGCCCAAGCCATTGCCCGCGTGCACGACGCCCTGCCGCGACGGGATGGAGATCGACACCAGCGACGAAACGTCACGCCGCGTGGCCACGGCGGTCGTCGAGCTCGTGCTCTCCGAGCTGCCCGAGGCCCCGGCGGCGCACACCGAGCTCGCCGAGGTCGCCGATCGCCTCGACATCTCGCTCACCGACGAGCTGCGGTGGCCCGGCGTCACCCATACCGCCGACCACGACGTGCGCCACCCCTACCTCGCCTTCCAGCACGAGCTGTGCATCAGCTGTGGACGCTGCGTGCGCGCCTGCGACGAGGTCCAGGGGGCGTTTGCGCTCACCGCCACCGGTCGCGGCTTCCAAGCGAACATCACGGCGGGCCTGGACAGCGGCTTCAACGACTCGACCTGCGTCTCATGCGGTGCGTGCGCCGACACCTGCCCCACCGACGCCATCACCGAGATCAGGTTGATGGCTCTGGACGGCGACGGACCCGGTCGCTTACCGTTGAGCGACGACCATCGACCGCGCGTGAAACGGCGGCTACCCTCACAGAAGACCACGGAGAGGTGATGAGCATGAGCAGTGATCGTTTTGATCGCACCGTCACCACGACGTGCGGGTATTGCGGGGTTGGTTGCCGGCTGGACGCGCACGTCATCGGTGGACGGATCCAGTCGATCTCACCAGCGATGGACGGGCCCGCCAATGAGGGTCACACCTGCCTGAAGGGCCGTTTCGCGCACCAGTTCACCCGCAGCCGCGACCGTCTCACCTCGCCGCTGATCCGTGAGGGCGACCACTTCCGCGTCGCCAGCTGGGACGAGGCGTTGCAGCGCATCGTGTCTGAGCTGACCCGGATCAAGGAGCAGTACGGCCCTGACGCGATCGCGGGCCTGGCCTCGTCGCGCGCGACCAACGAGGACTGCTACGCGATGTCGCGCCTGATCCGCGCCGCCGTCGGGACCAACAACATCGACAACTGCTCGCGGGTCTGCCACTCGCCGACCTCGTTCGCTCTGCGCAAGTCGTTCGGCCTGTCGGGCGCGACCGGATCGTTCACCGACATCGACCACGCCGACGTGGCGATGCTGATGGGCGTGAACCCCACCCAAGGTCACCCGGTGGTCGGCGCGCGAATCAAGCAGGCTGCGCTGCGCGGTGCAAGCTGATCACGATCGACCCGCGGCGGATCGAACTGGCCGACTACGGCGTCATCCACCTGGCGCCGCGGCCGGGCACCAACGCCGCGGTGGCGCTGGGCTTCGCGCACGTCGTGCGCCGCGACGGGCTCACCGACCCCGAGTTCATCGCAGAGCGGACCGAGGGCTACGAGCTGCCGAGGAGCTCATCGACAGCTACACGCCTGAGGCGGTGGAGGAGATCACCGGCATCCCCGCCGACGACCTCGTGCACGCCGCTCACATCTACGGCGAGTCGAGCGCGGCCTCCATCCTGTGGGGTCTGGGGGTCACCGAGCACAAGTACGGGTCCGAGGTCGTGCAGTTGCTCTGCAACCTGGCGATGATGACCGGCAACGTTGGCAAGCCGGGCGCGGCGCTTTTGCCGTTGCGCGGCCAGAACAACGTCCAGGGCTCGTCGGACATGGGCGCGCTGCCTGACACCTACACCGCGTACCGCCGCGTCGACCACGAGGAGACCGCTCAGCTCTTCGAGGAGGCATGGGGCGTGCCGCTGTCGCGCAAGGTCGGCTACAAGATCCCGGAGATGTTCGACGCTGCGATCGCCGGTGACCTGAAGGCGATGTACATCTTCGGCGAGGACATCGCCCAGACCGACCCGGACACGGCCCACGTCATCAAGGCGATGGAGAGTCTCGAGTTCGTGGTCTGCCAGGAGATCTTCGAGAACGAGACGACCAAGTACGCCGACGTCGTCCTGCCGGCCTCCGCGTTCTTGGAGAAGGACGGCACGTTCATCAACGCCGAGCGGCGCTTTCAGCTCGTCGAGGCGGCCATCGACCCGCCCGGCGGCGCGCGGACGGACTTCGACATCATCACCACGGTCTCGCGCATGCTCGGCCACGAGATGGGCTGGGAGACGCCGTGGGACGCGCTGGATGAGATCGGGCGGCTCACCCCGCACTACCAGGGCGTGAGCAAGGAGCGGATCGGACGCAAGGGCGCCCAGTGGCCGATGCACCCTGACGGCGCCGACTCCCCGACGCTGTACGACACGGTACTTTGACAACCCCACGAGCAAGGGCCAGTTCGCCGTGCTGCCTTACAAGGCGCCCGGCGACGCGGCCGACAACGAGTTCCCGCTGGTGCTGGTCACCGGCCGCGTGCTGCAGCACTACAACGCCGGCACGATGACCCGGCGCACCCACAACATCGACATCGTCGACCGCGACTGGCTGGAGGTCCACCCCGTGGACGCCGCCCGGCTGTGGATCTCCGACGGCGAGAAGGTGTCGGTGCGCAGCCGCGTCGGCCAGACCGAGCTCTACGCCAAGGTCACCGACCGGATCGAGCCGGGCCACGTGTTCACGTCCTTCCACTTCCCCGAGGCGCGCACCAACCTGCTCATCGGGCAGTCCGCCGACGTCAACACGTCATGCCCGGAGTACAAGGTGGTCGCCGTCGACGTGCGACCGATGACCGAGCAGCCGGCGTTCACGCCGGTGCTCAGCGGCGTCGCCTGACCAGCTCGCCGCAAAGCTCGCCAAACCTCACAACCGCTGCGTGTCAGCGTGTTTTGCCCGCCAGGCGATGGGCAATACACCTGATGATGGTTGATAGCGGTGACGGATGTCACCCGAGCGCGGAGCGGTTCGATCCCCCTCCCTCCTCGACCGGGCCGACTCAGCGCAGCCTTCGCAGTTGGTGGCGCAGTGCCCGCGCGGTCCTCAGGGCCGCGCGGCCCTTTAAGCGGCGCGGCGGTGGGCCCGGCCCACGCCCTCGGGACGGCGGCGCTTGGCCTCCAGCAGTCGCTCGTCGGCGGCGTGCATGAGCTGCCCGGCCGTCGTCCCATCGGCTGGGAACAGCGCCACCCCAACGCTCCCGGCCACAGTCTCCACCCCGACGCTGACGTCGCGCACCGCACCGGTCACCTTGGCGGCCAGGCGCGCCGTGCCGCGCTCATCGGTCTCGGGGGCCAGCACGCAGAACTCGTCGCCTCCGAACCGGGCGACGGTGTCCTGGGCGCGCATGGCCCGCCGCAGGGCACCCGCGACGTCGCGCAGCAGGTCATCACCGGCCGCGTGGCCGAACCGGTCGTTGAGCTGCTTGAAGCCATCGAGGTCGAGCATCACGAGAGCAAAGGTCTGCCCGGCCCGCTGATGGCGGGCGATCTCGTACTCGGCGCGCGCCAGCAGAGACCGCCGGTTGGCCGCCCCGGTCACGGGGTCTGACAGCGCGTCGCGGCGCAGAGCGTCTCGCTCGCGTTCGAGCACCGCCAGGCGCTGGCGCAGCGCGGCGGCACAGGCGAGCGAGAGCGCCACGCACAGCCACGCCACCTCGCCGCCCACGGCGGCCGCCGCCACCGCTGCGACGACGACACCGACCAGTGCGATAGCGGGCGCGCGCCGCCGGGCGGGTGGGGTCCGAGTCCCCCTTGATTCACGCGCTGGCATCGGCGCGTACATGTTCGCCACGCGCGCGGACGGCCCTGCGTCAACAATGGTGAGGCTTGGTCAGCTCAGAGATGGTGGTCAGCTCAAGGGGCTTGCGGCGGCGACAGGCGCCCGCGCCACGCTGAGGATGGCAATGTCGTCGGCGTGCTCGGAGTCCCGGAAGCGGTCGATCGCGCCCAGGATGCGGTGAGCGGCGGCGACGCCGTCGCCCAGCGAGCGCACGGTCTCGAGCAGCCGCGCCTCGCCGAAGCGCCCGCCCGCGCCGATGGCGTCAAGCACACCGTCGGTGTACAGGATGACCTGATCGCCGGGCTCGACGGCGACAGGCGTGCTCTCGAGCTCGATGTCGTCGACGAAGCCGAGCATCGGACCGGGCCGGCCGACCTGCCAGGCTGAGACGCCGCGACGCAGCAGCGGCAGCGGGTGTCCGGCGGACAGGACGGTGACCTCATCGTCAGCGGTCACGACCACCGCCGCGACGGTGCACAGGCTGCGATAGTCGTCGCTGCGCTCCCGCAGGCGCCGGTTGAGCACCTGAAGCGCGTAGGCACAGTCGCCGGTGGCCGTGACGATGGCCGCCAGCGTGTGGCGGGCCAGCGCGGTGAGCGCTGCCGCCTCGGCGCCCTTGCCCACAACGTCACCGATGACTGCCGCCCACCCGCCCTCGAAGGAGAAGAGGTCGTAGAAGTCGCCCCCCACCTCGACGGCGCGGCCCGCCGCCCGATAGGCGCTGGACACCTCCCACCCCTGCACCGTCGGCAGCGACCGCGGGATCAGCCCGGCCTGAAGCGTCTGGGCGATATGGCTCTGCGCCGCCTGGAGCTCGGCGCTCTCGACGATGACGCCGGCCTGGCGCCCGAGGTCGCTCGCCAGCGCGAGGTCGCGCTCGTCAAACCGCCGCGACGTGGACGAAACGAAGCTGAGGGCGCCGAGGACACGGTCGCCGCTGCGGATCGGCGCGATCATGGCCGAGTTGAGGCCGACCTCGCGCAGGATCCCCAGGTGCTCGGGCCCCTGGGCGCGGCCGATGAGCATCTCCTCGGTGATCTCGTGGACGAGGAGAGGCTCCCCGGTGCGAATGACCGCCCCCAGGCCGTCGGACTCGTGATCGGCCGGCCACCGCTGGTTGAGGTACCAACCCTGCCGCACCTTGCCCGAGTCGCGATGCGCGATCGCCAGCGTGCGGATCTCGCCGGAGGCCTCCACCATGTCCACCGCGGCCCAGTCAGCCAGGCTCGGCACCGCGGCGTCGGCGATCGCCTGGAGCATGGCTGCCAGATCGGGACTCTCGGCCAGGGTGCGCAAGGTCTCGGCCATCAGGCGCTGAGCGATCTCGTGGCGCTTGGTCTCGGTGATGTCCTCGATCAGGTTGACCGCCATGAGGATCTCGCCCTCGGGCCCTGTGACGGCGGTGGCCTTGTTGAGCAACCAGCGCTCCTCGCCTGTGGCCTTGACGACGTTGCGGACGGTCATCGCCTCGGGCGAGGACTCGCCCAGGAGCAGGCGGGTGCCCGCCAGTCCGGTGATATCGACCGGCTCGCCGTCCTCGGTGTAGACGTCGAAGCGAGCCATCAGCCCGCCGGGCGCATGGGCGAGGACGGCGGCGGGATCGGGAAGCTTGAGGAGGTCGGCCGCGGCCTGGTTGGCGTAGACCATCCGCCCGTGACGGTCACGGACGGTTACGGCTGCGCCGACCGCGCCGAGGATGACCTGAAGCTGCTGCTCGACCGTGGACAGCTCGACTGACAGCACCGCGTTGTCGAGCGCGAGGCCCACGCGCCCGGCAAGCGTCTCGGCGTACTCGACATCGTCGGGCTGGGCCAGTCGGGGCCGGGGCGAGCGCGTCCCCAGCAGCAGCGCTCCCAGCGGCGCGCCACGCGGGGCGAGCGGGACGGTGATCGCCGAGTCGATCCCCAGTTCGCCGAGCAGCCGTCGCTCCTCGTCGTCGCGCCCCAGCCGGCGCGCGTCGCCCGCGCTCAGCATGGGCCGGTGCTCGGTGACCGTGGGCAACTGCGCGTCGCCCGCCGAGGGAAGGGCGCGGCCCAGGAGCTCTCGTGCGAGGTCGGGGGCGCCGGCCGCCGCACCGGCCAGGCGGCGCACGCCTGCCGCCAGGGCCGATGATGTCAATCGCACAGAGGTCGACCAGGCGCGGGACCAGCACGTCAACGACGGCGCGGGCGATCTCCTCGGTGGGCCGGCCCCCGTACGCGATCTCGGCGACCTCGGCCAGCACCCGCATGCGATGCGCGTCGCGATCGGCCTCGCCTCGGTAGCGGGCCATGGCGACGGCGAAAGCCGAACCGACGGCGACCACGCCCAGCGGGATCCAGTAGCGCGAGGTTGTCGGGCTCGGGCCCCAGAGGAAGGCGAGCGCCGCAGCCACCACCGAGACGACCCCGATGCGCAGGGTCGCGGCGGGAGACGCGGTGATGCCGCACAGCAGCGGCGCCGCGATCATCAGGCTGGTCACCGCGACCCGGTCGGCGGCGATGAGGATGTCGACGACGACGACCGCCGCGATGATCGTCAAAGCAACGATCACCGGGCCCCGTCCCCGCAGGGCCGGCAGCGAAGAGGCGCGCGCCATCGCCGCATTCTGCCCCACCGCGCCGCTCAAGGTCTCTCGCGCGGGCGCCGATTACCGAGCTTGAAGCTGCGTGGCCGCTCCCGCGGCGCCCTCACACCATCGACCTCGTGGCCTAACCCTACTTATGCGTCTCATCACCTCATCTCTGCGTGCCCAACTCTTCGCGGGCTTTGCCGCGGTCCAGATCGTGTTCGCGATCGGCGTCGTCGTGGCCATCTCTCACGTGTCGAGCATCTCCTCCACCTTGGAGAACGGGACGACGCGCGTGAAGATGGTCGACGCGCTCAGCACCGATACCTACGCCATGCAGGGCTCGCAGCTGATGGACACGGTGGACGACGGAACCTCGGCCGCGGACCACCTGGGCGACGTCCAGCAGTTCAGCAGCGACCTCGCTGGCCTCAAGCCGCATCTCACCACTGCCGCCGACCACCAGGCCTACGCCGCGGTGCAGCGGGCGTTCGCGGCCTGGCACGCCCTCGACGTTCGCGAGGCGACACTCACGGGACTCCACAAGGGGCTTGCGGCATCTGCCCTGGCCACCAATGGGCTCGACGCCGCTACCGACGCGCTCGCCAACTCGGCGGGTCGCCTCACGTCGGTCATGTCCAAGGAGGACACGCAGGCCGCCCACTCCAGCAAGAGCTCCGCGATCCTCATCTCGATCCTGCTCGGCCTCGCCAGCGTGCTCCTGGGCATCGTCATTGTCATGCTCCAGTCGCGCCGGATCGTCGGCGGCATCCGCCAGATGCTCAAGGCCGCCAAGGCCCTGGCCCAGGGCGAGGTCGACCAGGAGGTCGACGTCAAGGGCCGCGACGAGATCGCCGCGATGGGCAGCGCCTTCGGGGAGGTCATCGACTACCTGCACGGGACCGCCGACGCCGCGGCCGAGATGGGGTCGGGCAACTTCGCGGTCGAGATCGCCCCGCGCTCCGAGCGCGACGCCCTGCGCACCGCCTTCGTCGAGATGCGCGACCGCGTCGGCTCGGTCGTTCGCGCCATCTCCGGCACCTCCGATCATCTCAACAGCTCCAGCGTCCAGATGGCCGCCACCACCGAGGAGGTCGGGCGCGCCATCGGAGAGATCGCCGCCTCCGTCGGTCAGGTGGCCAGCGGCGCCGAGGAGCAGGTCCGCGCCGTTGACCAGATGCGCGCCATGAGCGAGGAGGTCGCACAGGCCAGCCGTGCCTCCGCCGCGACCGCCGCCGAGACCGCGCAGGTCGCCGCCGAGGCGCGCGCCTCCGCCGAGGTCGGCGAGCAGGCCGTGGCGAAGGTCGACAACGCCATGCGAGGCGTGCAGAGCTCCTCCGCCGATGTCAGCGCCGCCATCCGCGAGCTGGGCGACAAATCCGGCCGCATCGGCGGGATCGTCGACACCATCACCGGCATCGCCGAGCAGACCAACCTGCTGGCGCTCAACGCGGCCATCGAGGCCGCCCGCGCCGGCGAGTCGGGCAGGGGCTTCGCCGTCGTCGCCGAGGAGGTCCGCAAGCTCGCCGAGGAGTCATCTCAGGCCGCCGCCTCGATCGCCAACCTCGTCTCCGAGATCAGCACCGAGACCGAGCGCGCGGTGACCGTCGTCGAGCACGGCGTCCGCCAGACCGACGAGGGCGCCCAGACCGTCATCGATGCTCGCGAGGCCTTCCAGCAGATCCGCCACAACGTGGAGTCGATGACCGAGCGCATCGAGCAGATCGCCGCCTCCTCAACCCAGATCGTCGACAGCGCCACCCGGATGTCCGAGAACGTCAGCTCCGTGGCCAACGTCGCCGAGGAGTCCTCGGCCTCCACCGAGCAGGTCTCCGCCGCCACCGAGGAGACCAGCGCCTCCACGCAGCAGATCGCCTCCTCCGCTCAGGAGCTGTCGGCCACCGCCGACGAGCTGCAGCGGCTGATCTCCCAGTTCACCCTTTCCTAAAACCGCAGGGGCATACTCGCGGCAGCGCCCGTCCTTCGTGGCGGGCGCTGTGGTTTAAGGGGTGCGCATCGGAAAAATAAGCCCGCATACGGTGCACCAGGCGAGGCACGTCCGCCTGGCGCGCCTCGATCCCGCATTCGGTAGCCGCCGTTGACGTTCCTCACGCGCCCCCGGCGACGCCGCGCACGAGGCGCCGCGCACCCCGCGGCCGCCGCCGGCGCCTCCGTGGCCGCTCGGGCCCGCTGAGCTGCCGCGCCCGCGCCCGCAGCAGCTCCACAGCGCCCGCGGTGAGGACGAACGGATCGGCGATGACACGGCCCTCAGACAGCGACAGGGCGGCCGTCGCCCGGTTCGCCACCTCTGCGAGAAGGATCGGCTCCCCCAGCGGCTCGGCGGAGTCGAGCTGGGCCAGGCGCAGAAGGTCGGGCGCGTCGTCGAAGACCGCGAAGCGCAGGGTCACCGCCGCGTCGGCATCCGCTGGCGCTCCCGGCACGGCCGGACCGGGTCCGGTGAGCGTCCGTCTCATGCCGCACGCTCCAGAGCGGCCTGCACCAGCGCCTGCGCGATGTTGTCGCCGGAGCCGCCCGGGTCGCGCTCGGGGTGCCACTGCAGGCCCAGCGCAAAGCGCCGATCGGTCCGCTCGATCGACTCGACCACGCCGTCCGGGGAGGTGGCGGTCGCCGTCAGCCCGCGGCCGAGGCGGCGGATCGCCTGGTGGTGCTCGCTCTCCACCTGGGCCGCCCGTCCCAGCAGACTGCGCATCGCCGCGCCGGCCTGGGTGCGCACCGGGTGGGCGCCGGCGCCGTGTTCCACCGTGGTCGCCCCGTCGCTGACAACGTCCTGGTAGAGATCGCCGCCCGAGGCGATGTTGAGCAGTTGGTGGCCGCGGCATACGCCCACCACCGGCAGGTCAATAGCGAGCGCCGCGGTGAGCACGGCCAGGTCAGCGCGATCTCGCTCGAGGTCCGGCTCGCCGCGAGTCACGCGCGGGTGCTCGCCGTAGAGCCCCGAGTGCAGATCGGTGAAGGCGCCGGTGAGCACGAGCCCGTCCGACAGGAAGAGCTCGCGCTGGGAGGGCATTCCGGTGAGGTGACGCACCCGCGCGCCGGCGTCGTGCAGCCAGCGCACGTAGGGCGGGGTGGGGTCATCGCGCGAGACCAGCAGGACGAGGGGGCTCGTGTCGCCGCGAGTCTGCCGGTAGGCGCGCAGAAACGCCGCCCTGGCGCGGGAGACCCGCTTGCGCACGGCTTCCTCGGTGGTGTCGAGCAGACGGGCGATCTCGCCGTGGGTGAAGCCGGCGTCGAAGTGCAACAGGAGGACGAAGCGCTGGTGGGTGGGAAGTCCGGCCAGGGCTTCGCGCGCCGCGTCGGGCGCCGCGGCATCGTGCACGGCGCGGCCGACGGCGATGTCGTCGTCGAGCGCGACGGTGGGGCGGCGGGCACGGCGGCGCAGCTCATCGACGGCCAGGTTGTGGCTGGTTCGCTTCAGCCAGGCCCGCTGGCGCTCCGGGCTGAGCCCGTCGGGCAGGCGCCGCCAGGCGCGCGTGAAGGCCTCCTGGGCGAGGTCCTCCGCCGTGTGGCGATCGCCCGCCAGGGCGAAGGTCAGCCGCGTGGTGAGCTGATCGTGGTGGTCGCGGATGAGTGCTTCGAGATCCATCACCTACAAGACGATGACGGATCCCGAAACCGGACACCGCGGGCGTCAGTGCGGACGCGTCAGCGCCCGGGCCACGCGGTTCACGAACTGAGGGAGCGGGGGCTCAGGCGAGCGACGTGGCTCAGGCGAGCGCCGGGGTGGCGCGCTGGAGCCCGGCCAGGACGCCGGCGATGCGAAGGTGGTCGGCTTCCTCAACGTTGATGAGCCGGACGCCGAGGTGCGTCGGCGTCTCTCGTGCCAGCACCGCTTCGCAGTGCACGTGCTCAGAGACGCCGGGGAGGAAGATCTCCACCTGCCACTTGGAGACCTCGCCCAGGCCCGGCCGCTTGAGCAGCAGGGCGCCACCCATGCTGAGGTTGGAGGTGACCGTCGACACTGTCTGGCCGGCCGCGCCATCGGCCCCGACCGGCGTCGCCTTCACAGCGGTGACCAAGGGCGTGCGCTCGGCGCTGCGGCGTTCGGCCACCTGGATCCCGTCGACGACGACGAACTCGAGCTCGTCGCGGTCGGCCTCCTTGAGCGCCACGCCGCGCAACGCGACGGGCGCGCGGCCGTGCTCGAAGGTGAGAAAGCACAGCGAACCGGAGGCCAGGCGCGTCTGCACCTCCTCAGGGATTTCTCCCTGCGGGATCAGCGTCGCGACCGGACCCTGAACAGACTGGACCCGGCACTCGATGCAGTTGACCTCCCAGTCGACCTTGACATCGAGGTCGACCCGGACGGCCTGGTTCTTTACCAATCGTCGCATTACATGGACGTAATCGGCAGGGGACCCCTTTGTGTTTAGCACAACGGGCACAATTGCCTGCGGGAGGCATCCGGCACGTGACCGCCGGGCCAACCGGGCCCCTCGGACGCTCAGGCGACGGCGGCGACGGCGGCGAGCTCGCGGGAGCGCTGGCGCCACAGGTCCAGGCGCGGGCGCAGCCCCAGCCGATCGAGTAGCTCGAGGTCGAGACCGGCCGCGGGCGGCTCCTCCTCGGTGGCCGGGTGCAGTTCGTTGGCCAACCCGTTGGCGATGTGCACCGCGGCGACCCCGTCAAAGGCCAGGCCGTCGACCTCTGACGGATCGTGGTGATGGGCCACCGCCTCGACGATGCCGTCGGGCAGGCCCCACAGTGACAGCAGGTGCGCGCCGACGTGCGCGTGCGTGACGCCGTCGGCCTCCGCCTCGACGACGTGGACGGGGACGCGGCGTTCCCGCGCCCGGTCGCTGAGCTGGGCCCACCGGCGGTCGCCGTCGGAGATGAGCACGAGCTTGCCGATGTCGTGCAGCAGCGCGGCGGTGACGGCCTCCTGCTGAGTGCGGCCGGCGGGGAGGATCGAGGCGGTGATGCGCGCCACCAGCATCGCGTGCGCCTGGAAGTCGTCGAGGGAGAACCCGGCGTCGCCGCGCGGGGCGACCTTGCCGAAGGCCTCGGCGGTGAGCGCCAGCGAGCGGATCGTGTCCACGCCGAGGTACATGACCGCGTCGCGTACCGAGGTCACCGTGGAGGTGAGGCCGAAGAGCGCAGAGTTGGCGAGCTGGAGGACCTTGGCGCTCATGGCCACGTCGCGCTCGAGCACCGCCGACACCTGGTGCGGCTCCCAGTCGGGGCTGGAGAGCACCTGGTTGAGCTCCATGTAGACGCCGGGCCGCGAGGGCAGCGCGGTGGTCGCCATCGTCTTGCGGAAGGCCTCAACCTCTCCCGTGCGCGCGTGCAGCGCGGAGGAGCGCCTGATGAGAACGGTGAGGTCCTCGACGTTGCACGGCTTGGAGAGGAGGCGGTGGGAGACGATCGTGGCCAGGCCGGGCCGGGTCGTCGCCGAGAGGATCATCCGGATCGTGGTGGGGTGCTCGTCGCGCACCCGCGTGAGCAGCGTGACGCCGTCCATGGCGCCGATCTGCTCCTCGGCGACCACGACGTCAACCGGTGCCTGAGCCAGAGCCGCGAGCGCCGCCTCGCCGCCGGGCGCGTAGTCCACCTGCCACGAGCCCGCGTGCGCGTCCAGGGCCTCCTGTAGGGCGCCGAATGTGTCCGGCGTGTCGTCGACGAAGAGGATCCGCTTGGTTGCCCCGTCAGCGGAGACGCCCAAGGTCCTCTGCGGGTCGCGCGTGACAGCCAGACTCATCGTGCTGGGAGTATCGTCGGCCGCTGCGGCGTCCTTGACTGTGCAGACCCGCGCCGCGGGGCCCGCAGGGCACCCGGTACCGCTGCGTGCCGCGCCGCTGCTGGCAGCTCGGCCCCTTGGGCGCTGTTTCGGCGGATTGGACGGTTGATGGATCCCCGGCGAACGCCGGCGGGTCGCCTCCGATGCGCCGGCGCGAGCCAACCTCCTCAGACCCCGGCTGCGTCGTCGCCGCGGGGGGCATCGTGAACCACACTGTCTTGCCGGACGGGTCCTCGGGCACTACGCCCCAGCTGTCGGACAGCATGTCGACGATCTGCAGCCCCCGGCCGCTCGGCTCGTCAGGGCCGGGCGAGCGCATGGTCGGGGTGCCCGATCCCGAATCGGTGACCTCCACGCGGATCTCCCGCGTCGAGCCGACGATCGTGATGTGAAAGCTCGTCCGCTCGTGGCGGATGCAGTTGGTCGCCAGCTCGGAGACCATCAGCTCCACCGCCTCCAGGGTCGAGACAGGGTTGCCGCTCAGCGTGTCGGTGGCGAACCGGCGCGCGGCGTGCACGGACTGGGGGATCGCCGGGAACGTACGCATGCGCCTCATGACGTCGCTCCCAGCTTTTCCGTCAGGCCCATGGCCCCGATCACCCGGCGCAGCAGCGGAGGCGGCTCACGCAACTCGAACGTCTCGACAGCGCTCGCCCACCGCACCCATAGAGCGATCGCGGAGCTGTCGGCAAAGCGCACACCGCCGACGTCCACGGTCAGGGAGGTGACACCGTGACCCAGCACTTCGTCGACGCGAGCGGCGAGCGGATCGATGCCGCTCATGTCGAGCTCTCCGTCGATGCTGACGGTGGCGTGGTGTTGCCCGTCGACAACCACGTCAAAGCTGATCAGCTGCTCAGACTGCCCCTCTAGCTCTTCCATCTCACCCCTAACTCGTCCATCTCACCCCTACTATCGCAATATCGTCCTGGGAGCCGCCGTCCGCCATCTCGCTGACGAGCGTCCCCAACAGCTCTGAGAGGCCTACATCATGGCTGGTCGCCGCGCGGCGCAGCCGATCGAGGCCCTGATCAAGGTTCTCCCCCCGCCGTTCCACCAGCCCGTCGGTGAAGGCGAGGACCGTCGCTTCAGGCGGAACGGTCACCGTCGTGGAGCGGTACACGGTGCCCGCCTGCACGCCGATGGGCAGGCCGACCTCCGTAGTCGCGTAGCGGCTGTCGCCGTTTGAGAGCACGAGCGGCGGCAGGTGGCCGGCGCTGGTGATGTCGAGTTGCCGCGCCTCCATATCGACGGTGGCGCACAGCACGGTGGCCAGTTGTCCGCTCTCGGACACGTCGACCAGCCGGCTGGTCTTGGTGAGGATCTCCGCCGGCCCGTCGCTCTGCGCCGCGTAGGCGCGGATCGCGTAGCGCAGCGCCGCCATCGTGGTCGCGGCGTGCAGACCCCGGCCCGAGACGTCGCCGACCACGAGCAGGAGCCGCCCCCCGTCGAGGTCGATCACGTCGTACCAGTCCCCGCCGATGTCGACGCCCTCTTCGCCGGCTTCGTAGCGGGCGCTGGCCTGGATCCCCGGGATCTGCGGCAGGCGGTCGGGGAGCAGCGCGTGCTGCAAGGTCTGGGCGATGCCACGCTGCTCGGCGTAGAGACGTTCGTTCTCGTTGGCGGTGACCTCCAGTCGTCCGGCGAGGTTCTCGGCCCGCCGGCGGCGCTGGGTCAGGCGCAGCGTCAGAACCGCCGCCGCGAGCGCCAGCACCGTGCCGAGCACCGCAATGATCCACGGCAGGTTCTTGGGCAGCGAACCGGCCAGCGGGACGTGGGAGGACATGGCCAGCGTGAGCGCGCCGTTGCCGTATGGCACGGTCTGCGCATTGGACGGGGAGGGCAAGGGGAGGTGAGCGACGCTGGTGACCAACAGCGACTGAGGGGTCTGCTTGCGGCCGAGGTAGATCGCGTAGTCCAAACCGGCGAACTGGTTGGTGCCCGCCAGACGCGAGCGGCGGCCTGCCGGCAGTGGTCGCTCGCCGTACACCAGGTAGCCGCCCGACTCCGTCGAGTTGGCATAGGCATAGCCGAGGCGCAGATCGGGCGGCTGGAGCAGTCCGATCACGTTCAGCACGGGCTTGCGGCCCGCGGCGGCCAGGACTGCGGCCGCATTGTCGTGTGTGGTGACCAGCTTGGGCTGTGACCCGACAACGGCGACCGGTCCCTGGCCCAGTGCCCCCAGCTTCCACAGCGACAGGGACAGGAACTGCCCGGACATGGGCCCCACCTGGGGGGCGACCAGGCGCTTGAATCGCGCCACGCTGCCGTTGGTGAAGTTGGCCTGCTCGACCGCGGCCGCCAGCGAGGCAGTGGTGGCGGGCACCGATTCGCCGAGCAGCGCGGCGGCGTCGCGGACACGGAGGTTGAGCAGGCGCTTCTCGTTGTTGACGTACTGGGAGTGCGAGACGAGGACCAGCGCCAGGGTCACCAGCAGGCCGATGACGAGCGTGACCACCGCAGGCCAGTAGGGACCGAACGAGTGCCGCCGCGGCTCGACCGCCGCGGCGTCTGGCTCGACCGCCTCGCCCCCGCGACTAGTCGCTGGCGGCCGCTGCACTGATTCGACTGAATTCAACAGCTGCCTCTCTGGCTTCGTTCGGCGTATCGAAGAGACGCCTCCCGCAGCGCGCCACAGTCTCGCATACACCCGCTTTTCGGGGAAGTGGACGAGAACTTTCCGGCGCGCTTGCGCTGGCCAATCACTCGGGACCCTTCAGGCCCTGGTCATGGCCGCGTGAAGGCCCGGCGCGCGTCGGCCGCTGGAGCCTGGGCGTGGCAGCCGTCCAGATGGTCGTTGACCAGGCCCATCGCCTGCATGAAGGCGTACACGGTCGTCGGGCCCACGAAGCGCCAGCCGCGGCGCTTCAGGTCCTTGGCCAGCGCCCGGGAGTCCACGGTGTGCGCGAGCTCGGCCAGCGTGGCGCGGTCCAGCCCGCCGGTGCGCCGCTCGGGCTCGTAGGCCCAGACGTAGTGCGCCAGGGACCCCTCCGCAGCGACCAGTTCGATCGCGCGCTGGGCGTTGTTGATCACCGCCTCGATCTTGCCGCGATGGCGCACGATGCCCGCATCGCCGAGCAGCCGGGCGACGTCGTCGTCCCCGAACCCCGCCACCACGTTGAAGTCAAACCCGGCGAACGCCGCGCGGAACGCCTCGCGCTTGCGCAGGATCGTCAGCCACGACAGGCCGGCCTGGAACCCCTCGAGGCTGAGCTTCTCAAACAGCCGCACGTCGTCGGAAACGGGAAAGCCCCACTCCGTGTCGTGATACGGGCGGTACTCGGGCGCCGAGTCGCCCCACGAACAGCGCGCGACGCCGTCGTCGCCGACCACGATCCCATCCGGTGCCATACCGCTAAGTCTGATCGGTGACGCGGCGGCCCGGTCGCCTGGCGCATCTATCCTTGGGAGAGGTGAGTTTTCTCCGCGGCATTGATGGCGACGCCCACAACACCACCGGCACCCCGGCCCGCTGGGTCCGGCCCGGTGATCACCGCCGCCGTGACGCCCGCACCGCCCAGTTGTGCGAGGCGACGCTCGCCTGCGCGCGCTGCGACGCCCCGATCGCCGCGGGCGCGGACGGCCTGTCCCTGACAGAACCGCTCGTGTGCCCGTTCTGCGATCACCGCGCCCCCGTTCGCGACTTCCTGTCGCTGGCGTTGCCCACGCGCCCCGCGCGCGTGGTGGTGCGCATCAGCCACCCGGGCTGAGCGATCGGCTCAGCGGTCGTCGCCCGGCGCGGGCGCGCGGCACACGGCCCTGCGGCATACGCGCACGCGGCACACGGCACGCGCAATTCAGGATTCCGGTGCGGTGGCCGATGCCTTGAGGCATGCCCCTCTTCTCGCTGCGCGCCGCGCGCATCGCTCTGACCGCGGCCACACTCGCCGCCGTGCTCCTGGGCGGGGCCGCGGCTGCCCGGGCCGCCGCGCCCTACCGCAATCCCTTCACCGGCGAGCAGCCCTACGTCGGGCGAACCGACATGGGTGTCGACCTCTGCCTCTCCCCCGGCGACCCCATCTACGCCCTTGGTAACGGGCGTGGTGACCGGGATCATTCGCAACTGGGACGGACGCGAGCCCTACGTCTGGTACGAGTTGACCAGCGGCCCGTCGGCCGGGCGCTACGTATACGTCGCCGAGCAGATCACCGGCCTGCCCCGCGTCGGACAGACGCTGCGCGCCGGCGACGTCATCGCGCGCTACGCAAGGAAGGGCACCTGCATCGAGACCGGTTGGAGCGCCTCCGACGGCGAAACGCTCGCCCAGGCGACCACCGGCTACACCGAGGGCGAGGTCACCGTCGCCGGCGTGTCCTTCGCGCGGCTGCTGATCTCGCTGGGGGTCCAGGGCGTGTTCGACCTCGTCCCCGCGCACACCACCCGCGTCAAGCCCGGCAGGAAGCACCCGCGGCGCTAGGAACGCGTGGGCACCAGCGTCACCGTCGCGCTCCTGCGCGGCATGGTGATGAGGGTGCGCCGGCGTGACGGCTCGCCGCCCGAGTCCTCGCGCGCGAAGGTGACGTGCCGGAGGATGGTCTGGAGGATGAGGCGCGCCTCGGTGAGCGCGAAGCCGGCCCCGATGCAGCGATGCACACCGCCGCCGAACGGGATCCATGTGTACGTCCCCGGCCGGTTCTCGAGGAACCGCTCGGGCCGGAAGAGCCTCGGCTCCGGGTACAGGTCGGCCCGGTGGTGCATCCGTTCGATGTCGGCGGCGATCATCGCCCCGCGCGGAACACGGAGACCGTCAAGGTCGAAGTCGCGCGCCGCGTAACGCAGCGTCACCGGCACGGGCGGGCGCATGCGCAGCGTCTCCTGGACGGCGGCGACGAGGTAGCGCGTGTCTCCCTCCCGCACGTCGCGCTCGCAGCCCGCCAGCGCCTCGGGGTGGCGCGCCAGCCGCTCGGCCAGCCAGGCGAGGGTCGTGGCCGTCGTGGCCCAGCCTGCCACGACGAGCACATGCAGCGCGGAGACGATCTCGTCGTCGGACATCGCGCCCTCGTCGTCGGCCAGAAAGCGCCCCAGGCAGTCACGCCGAGCCGCGTCCGGCGGCCCCGCGCGGCGCTCGGCGATCTCCTCGCGCGCGATGGCGGCGATCTCGGCGTGGATCGCGTGGATCCGCGGATAGGGCGCCCACCATCCGCGCATCACGATCGCGGCCGCGAACCGCCCACCAAGCTCCAGCGAGTTCAGCGCGGCATCCAGACGATCCAGCGCCGCGCCCAGACGTCGGGCGCGGTCGGCCTGGGTGACGCCGAACACCGAGGTGGCGATGACGTCGCGGGCCAGTTGATGGGTGAGGTCGGCGAACGCCACGGGCCGACCCAGCGGCCACTGCGCGATCCGGCGCTCGCTGACGGCGACGATCCCCTCCTCATAGCCCTTGAGCGCCTCGCCGTGGAAGGCGGCCGTGAGCCGGCGGCGAAAGCGCGTGTGGTCCTCGCCGTCGAGCGCCGCGATCGCGTCGTGGCCGAACATCGCCTCGTGCGGCGCGAACCGCCGCAGCCCCTCACCGAACAGCAGCGCTCCGTCACGCTCGGTGAACACCGCCCGGCAGTCCTCCGGCGAGCAGGTCAGGAGCACGGGCGGGGCCAGCGGCAGATCCATCAGATACCGCTCTGGAGCCGACTCCGTCCACCCGACGAAGCTCTGCGGCACGAACCACCGCTGCAGCCCCCGCAACCGCCCGCCGGCGCGCGGGACCGACTCCAGTCCTGGTACAGCTCCCACACTCATCCGTACGTAAGCGTACACCAGTACTTACAAGGACAGCAGTACCAGGCGGTACGCTAGGCGGGTGAGCACGCTGGCCCAGATCTACACGCGGCGGGGGTTGCCCCGCGGGCGCGGCAGCCTGCCGCCTGAGGATGTGGCCCGCGCGCAGCGCCAGCGGATCCTGCGGGCGATGGTGTCGGCCGCGGCGACGTTGGGGTACCCCAACGTTCGCGTCGCCGATGTGGTCGAACCGCGCGCGGGTTTCCCGCCAGTCGTTCTATGCGCTGTTCGCCGACAAGGAGGAGTGCTTCCTGGAGGCGCACGCCGCGGGGCTCGAGCTGATCGTGGAGCGGCTCGCCCGCTGGACCGCCGCCGACGGCGCGGCGGACGATGACGACCCGACGGCGCCGGTACGCGGTGCCGTCACGGCGTACCTGGTGCTGGCCGCCGACGAGCCCGAGTTCGCACGGTGCATGCTGGTCGAGCTGCCGGCGATCGGCCCGGCCGGGCTCGCGGCGCGGCTGACCGCGCACCGCCAGATCGCCGATCTTCTGCGCACCTGGCACCACCGGGCCCGCCTGGACCACCCTGACTGGCCCGCCGTGCCCGACGGGCGATACCCCGCGGCGATCGGCGCCGTCCATGACCTGCTGTTCGACGCGGTGGCCTCAGGTGACGCCGAGCGAGCGCCCAACCTGCGCGAGGACGGCGTCTCCGCCGTGCTCACGCTGCTCCAGATCCCGACCGGATAGAGACAGCCCGGCCGCCAGCTATGAGCCTCCGGGGCCCGGGACGCCGCAGAGATCGGCGATCACTTCACCGGCGGCGTGAACCGGCAGCGCCCACGTCTGGAGCCCCACGATCCCGTCAGCGGGGATGCCGGCCTCGTGCTGGGCGCCCTTGACCGCGGTCGCGGTGTGCGGACCGAAGACGCCGTCGACGGCGAGAACGGGATTGGAGTTGGGCGCGAACTCGCCGCGGCCCTCGTTGAGCACGGTCTGGAGCTTGTTCACGACGCCGCCGCTTGAACCCTCGGTCAGCGTCGGCGGTTCGGGGCCGTCACCGCCGAGCGAGCCCCAGGTGGCGGGGCCGACGATACCGTCGACGGTGAGGTGCTCTGACTGCTGGAACTCCTCGACGCCGTGCTTGGTCTTCGGGCCGAACACGCCGTCGATGTCGGTGAAGCTCAACGTGCGGCGGACAAGCAGGTATTGCAGCCACCTCACGGTGGCCCCAGTCGCCCCTTGCTGAATCGTGGCGGGAGTGGTCATGACGGTCCCCCTTCATCGTGGGTTAGGAAATGAGCGCGGCGACGGCGACCGCCACCGCTCCCACGGCCAGCACCAGGGCCCCGGCGCGCGTCGCCTGGCGTGGCCGGGGCGCGAGCTTCTCCACCAGGACGAGCCCCGCGATGGCAAGCATCCAGAACGTGGTGGCAGTCACCGCCACCGACATCGCGAGCATCATCGCCCAGCACGAGCGCACGCACGCGGTGCCGTTGCGCATCCCGAAGCGCATCACGCCGGCGGTGGCACGGCGACCGGTCGGCGGCAACCGCGACGGCCGGTGACAGTCGCGCAGGGCGCGGCGCTTGGGCGCCGAGAGCTGCCAGGCGGCGGCGAGAGCGAGCGCGCCGGCGGCCACCGCGGTGCGGTCAAGGCCTGACCACGCGGGCGCGACCGCCAGGATCAGGAGGCCGAAGGCCACCCACACGAGGGCGTAGATCGCCACGAACGTGGCCATCGCACGCGGGCGGCGGCGGCGCAGGCTGTTGGCGGCGACGTGGCGGACCGCCGGGAGCGCAGTGGGCAGCATCATCGCCACGATCATCAGCGACCACATGCCGATGCTCGTAACGGTCACGCCGCCGAACAGAAAAGCGTGGTGGGCGGGCGGCGCGCCCGCGCTCCCGGAGGACATCCCGGCCATCCCCGACATGCCTGGCATCCCGGCCATCCCCGACATGCCGGCCATTCCACTCATCCCTGCCATCCCCGGCATCGCGGCCATCCCCGCCCCGCCTCTCGCGCCCCCGGACGCCCCGGCGACCGCCATCGCGATCAGCGCGACCCACGCGCCAGCGATCACCGCCACCAACCCCGCCATGACCGCCCGCTCCCGTGGGCACGCCGCCGGCCGCCACCACAGACATCCGGCGGCTGCGCGTAGCTGCAGCATCACTCGTAGAAGATCGCGACGCGGCCGATCGTGACCGGCGGGTCGGCACTCGACACGTCATCGGGCAGCGCGTGGGTGAGCTCGGGCCGGTCGGGCGGGATCAGCCCGAGCGGGCGGAACGTAACCTCGACGTGCCGGCCGTCCCAGTCGCCCTCGGCGGCCAGCGTCGCCGTCAGCTCGGTGATGTCCTGTACCACCCGGAGGCTGTGAGCGGCCTCGTCGCCGCGCGGGTTGCGCGCACGCTCAACCCCGAAGAACGAGACATTGCCGGCGTGATGGGCCTCAGCCACGTCGGCTGACGCGTCACCGGGCAGGTTGACGTAGATCCCGTACACCGTCCCCGGGTTGCGCTCGGCTTCGATGTCCTCCACGCCGAGGAGGATGCGCCGCGGGGCAGGGGCGCCGATCGCAGAAAGCGCGGCGTCGTGCGCCTGTGGGTCGATCTGGAGCGTCACCGACGCCGGACCGCCGACCAGGCGGACTGCCGTCTCCGACGCGCCGACGAGCTCGGGCTCGCCCTCGGGGGGCTCGGGTCCGGTCACGGCTTCCTCCGGAGTCGGGGCGGGCGGCGGAGGCGGAGGGCCGCCCGCCGCCGGGGGCGCCACCTCGTACGTATATCCCAGCTGCCCAACGATGTCGACGACGTCGGCCGGCGTCTTGGTGACGCGTTGGCCGTGGGCGTCGAAGAACGCGAACGTCTGGCCGGTCCAGCGCTGGTCGGTCGGGTTGAGATGCTGCGGGGTGCTCCAGATGGACCACAGCCGGTCGATGTTGGCGTGGTGGACCCAGAAGATGGGATCAGCGGCGGCCGCGTCCGGATCAGCCATGAGCCCGCCGTTACCGCCCACAGCGTCGTGGATCACGTTGTGGGGCTGGGCCTCCACCTCGCCGGTGCTGTTGGAGAACTGTGCCACCGCGGTCCGCCCGCCACCGAACCGCGCGGTGCCCGTGAAGCGTGCGGCGCGCAGCGCCCGGGACGAGGAGGCCACCGCCGGAGACAACGCCAGGCCGGCGTTGATCCCGGACGCCCGCGCGGATTCGAACAGCGGGTTCGGGTGCCCGTTGGCGGTCGAAGCGCGAAACGCGGTGGGCAGCGTCGCCTGCTGCCCTCCGGCGCCGTAGTCCCAGAACGGCAGCGACCAGTTCGCCGAGCCGCCGGCCTGCACGACCGCGGCGCGGACGATCTGCTCGAAGTAGTAGATGAACATCCGGTGCCAGGCCAGGAAGAACCACGTCCCGTGCTGGCATCCGTTCCACAATGGCTGCACCGACCGTGCGTGGGTGCCGTGCATCGCCGCCTGGTAGGTCCAGCTCGTCGGGTCGTCCGCGTGCCGCCCCCGCATGATCGCGACCGCCTGCGCGTACTCCTGCACCGTCCGGTCACCGCTGGGCAGCGTCCAGATGTTCCTGCGTACGAGCGGCGTCGCGGCCGCACTTGCCTGCGGCGCCACCGCCGCGCTTGGCATACCCATGTCCCCTGATCCCTCCGATCCCGTGCCGGGTGATGGTCCCGTCCGCGCTAGCTATACCACCGCCCGTTGGAGGGGTCAAACCAACGGAGGGTGGCCCTCGACCGGGCCATCCGCGCGCGCAAAGCGCACCGTGACCGCCAGGCCTCCGGTGGACTGCGGCGTCACGTCGATCGTCGCGTCGTGCGCTGCGGCGATCGCCCGCACGATCGAGAGGCCGAGCCCGTGGTGGCCGTCGGCGGCGGCCGCTCGGCCGCCCAGGCGCTGAAAGGGCTCAAACAGCCGGTCGGTGTCCTCCGGTGGAACCACAGGACCGGTGTTGGTCACCGTCACGACGGCATGGCCGTTGACCGCGCCGGTACGGACCACGACACGTCCGCCGGGGCGGTTGTAGCGCACCGCGTTGTCCACGAGGTTGGCCGTCAACCGCGTGATCAGCGCGGGGTCGCCGGCCACCGTCGCCGGCTCGAGCGTCGTGTCGACGTCCAGGCCCTGGCGCTGCACGTCGGGCTGCGGCGCGCGCAGAACCTGCCCGGCCACGCGTGCGAGGTCGACCTGCTCGCGATGGTTGAGACCGCGCTCGCTGGAGGCCAGGGTGAGCAGGGACTCCAGCAGGCGCTCGTGCTCGCGGCCGTAGGCCAGGAGCTCCTCCAAGGTGGCCCGCAGGCTCGCCTCGGTCGCGTCGGGGTCGGCGAGCGCCACCTGGAGCACCGTGCGCTCGACGGTGAGGGGCGTGCGCAGCTCGTGCGAAGCGTTGGCAACGAAGCGGCGCTGCGCATCGAAGGACGCCTCCAAGCGCGCGAGCAAGTCGTCCAGGGTGTCGCCCAGGCGCTTGAACTCATCGTCGGGTCCGGCGAGGGCCAGCCGCCGGCCCAGGTTGCCTGCCGAGATGGTGCGCGCCGCATCGGCCATCTGGCCCAGCGGTCGCAGCACCCGTCCAGCGGCGAACCAGCCCAGGAGCGCTGAGGCGATCGCGGTGACCACCAGGAGCCCCCAGTAGAAGATCAGTGGCTTGGCCAGCACGGCGGCGCTCTGGTGCGGGCTGAGATCCTTGACGCCGGTGATGAGCGGCTGACCCGGCTTCAGCGGGGTGACAGTCACACCCGCTGCCTGGCCGGGCGCCGCCGGCGGCGCCGGCTTCACGGCGACCGCGCGAGCCTGGGTTTGCACGATGTCGCCGTGGTAGGACAACACATAGATGGCGACGATCAGCGCCGTCCCCAGCCCCAGGAACATCCCCGTGAACAGCAGGGTGAGACGCAGCCGCGCGGTGCGACGCGGCAGGCGCAGCCACGATCGCGGTGAGAGGGCATGCAGTACGCGGCCCATCAGATGCGGTACCCGCCCTCGCGCACAGTGTGGATCACGGAGGGTTCTCCCAGCTTGGCCCGCAGGCGACTCATCGTCGTCTTGACCGTGCTTGTGAACGGGTTGGTCGTCTCGTCCCACACGCGCGCGAGCAACTCCTCGGTGGAGACCACGCGTCCGTCCGCCGCGAGCAGACACTCGAGCAGGGCGAACTCCTTGGGGCTGAGATCCAACGGCCGGCCAAGACGGCACGCCGAGTGCCGGGACGGGTCGAGGGTGACGCCTGCGCGTTCCAGGGTCGGAGGCACGGGCGCCACAGCGCGGCGCCCCAGCGCCCGGATCCGCGCCACGAGCTCCGTGAAGTCAAACGGCTTGGGCAGGTAATCGTCGGCTCCCAACTCCAGGCCCTCCACCCTGTCACGGATCGTACTGGCCGCGGTGAGCATCAGGACACGGGTCTCGCTGCGCTGATCGACGAGCGCACGACACACCTGATCGCCGTGGACGCCGGGCAGGTCGCGGTCCAGGACCACGACGTCGTACCGGTGAATGGAGACGTGCGACAGCGCCTCCGCGCCGTCAAACGCCAGATCGATGGCCATGCCCTCGCGGCGCAGCCCCTCGGCGAGCGCGGTCGCCAGCCGCGGGTGATCTTCCACAACCAGGACCCTCATGGTTTCCGCCCCACAGCATGTCTGAGGGCGCGTAACAGCGGGGTCACAGTCGCCGTGACCGTCGTGTCACCACCTCATCTCTACAACTCGTCAACTGACCCATTGTCTCCTGCCAAGGATGCCTTTTCAGATGACATCGACGCCAAGCATCTCCTCGCGATCCACTCGCGGCCTCGTGCTGCTGGTCGCAGTCGCCGTGGCCATGATCACCGTGGGCTGTGGGGGCAGCTCGCCGTCGTCGGCGTCCCTGTCAGGCGCCGCGGCGCAAGCGAAAGCAGGACCCGGCCAGGCCGCCTATCAGTTCTCGGCCTGCATGCGCAACCACGGCGTCAACAACTTCCCCGACCCGAAGGTGAAGACCTCCGCGAGCGGCACGTCGGTGGCCATCGGCATCAACCCCTCGATCACCGGTCAGCCTGCCTTCAAGACTGCTCAGGCGGCCTGCCAGCACATCCTGCCCAAACCCGACAGCGGACCGGGCGGCAACCCCGCGCAGCAACGGGCCAGGGTTCAGGCATTCATTGCCTTCGCGCGGTGCCTGCGCGCTCATGGCTTCCCCAACTTCCCCGACCCGGATGCCAGCGGGCAACTCACACAGGAGATGATTCGCAGGGCGGGGATCAACTTCCAGACCCCTGCGCTTCTGACCGCCGGGCGCAGCTGCGCGTCGGCCACTCACGGCCTCATCACGCCCGCCCAGGTGGCTCAGGCGATCAACCACGCCAACGCATCGGGCGGTCAGACCGCCACCTCCCCGTGATGCCGAGACGCCCTGCCGCCACCCGCGGTGTCACCATTACGCCGATTGCGCCGTACGGCGCAAGAGCGAGGAACTCATGGTCGGCGAAAAGAAGTGAGCAACACGCCCCCGGTAGGCCTGGGCGTCAGCCTGCGACAAGCGTGGGCTGGCTATCGGCGTCAGCTCGAGCACGAGCTTGCCGCAGCGGGCTTCGGCGACCGCGGCTTCCCCGACGGCCGGGTGCTGCGGTTGTGTACCGGCGGCTCCGAGGTCACGATCTCGCAGATCGGGCGCGAGCTCGGCATTACCCGTCAGGGCGCCAGCAAGATCGTCGCCAGTCTGCGCGACCGCGGCTATGTGGCGCTCTTGCCGTCTCCCACCGACCGCCGGGAGAAGATCGTCAAGCCCACGCGCCGGGCACTTGAGTTCCTGGCCGCCCAACGGGAGGCGGCGCGTCGCATCGAAGCGCGAGTCCACGCCGAGCTGGGCGACGGCGCCCTCGACGCGCTCTATCAACTGCTCGACGCCCTGGGCGCCGCGGACCAGTCACGAGCCATTGACCATCTGCGTGTCTAGCGCAGATTGAGGGCGAACTGCTCGAGAAAACCCCGGCGCCCCTCCGGGGTCACACGCAGCGCGCGGGTACCCGGGACGCGCGCCACCCACCGCTGCGCCGTCGCATGCTCAGCGATGGCGGCGCCGACCGAGCCGGCGAGGTGCGGGCGGCGCTCGGTCCAGTCCAGGCATGGGCGAGTGAAGGCCCGGCGCTGCAGGCGCAGCGCCTCCACCTTGATGCCGAGCGACTCCAGGCGCCGCTCGCCGGCGGCGGTCAGCCCGAAAGACCCGTCGGCGGGCTCGATGAGGCGCTGGTGCTCCAGGCTGTCGGTCAGGGCGACGCCGAGCTCGCCGGCAAGGTGGTCGTAGCACGTGCGCGCCCCGCGCAGAGCGGCGCCGCGTCGTGACTCGCGCAGACCGGCCGCGGCTCGGCCGGGCGCGATTGTCAGCATCGCCTCGATGACCTCAGCCACGCGGGGCTCGGCCAGCCGGTAGTGGCGCCGGCGGCCCTGCTGCTGGACCGCCACCAGCCCACCGTCCAGCAGCTTGGAGAGATGGGAGCTGGCCAGCGAGGGCGAGATCCCCGCGCGCTCGGCCAGTTCCCCCGCCGTCAGCGGACGGCCCCCGAGCAGCGCCAGCAGCATGGTGGCGCGGTGTGCGGTCATCAGCTCCGCAACTCTCGAGAGATCCGCGTCGGCGAGCATCTCACACATCGTACCGCCGCAACGTTTCAACTGGGGTTGAAGATTTCGCCTCCTACGGTCATGTCCATGCCCTCCACCAACATCCACCGCCGCGGGCTCACCCTCGTGGCCACCAGCCTCGGATTCGGCGTTGTGCAGCTCGACGTCAGCGTCGTCAACGTCGCCATCAGGCCGATCGGCGCCGCCCTGGGCGGCGACGTCGGCGCGCTGCAGTGGGTGGTCAACGCGTACACCGTCGCCTTCGCAGCGCTCATCCTCAGCGCCGGGGCGCTCGGAGACCGGATCGGGGCCAAGCGCGTGTTCATCGCCGGGTTCTCCGTCTTCACCACGGCCTCGGCGATCTGCGGGCTTGCCCCGTCGCTGGGCATCCTCATCGGCGCGCGCGCGCTTCAGGGCGCCGGCGCCGCGCTGCTCGTGCCGTGCTCGCTGACCCTGCTCAACCACACCTTCCCACAGGCCGCCGAGCGCAGCCGGGCCATCGGCCGGTGGGCCGTCGGCGCCAGCGCCGCGCTGTCGGCCGGGCCGCTCGTCGGCGGAGTCCTCACCGCAACCCTGGGCTGGCGCGCCATCTTCTTCATCAACGCCCCCATCGGACTGATCGGGATCCTGCTCACCGTCCGTTACGCGGATGAGACGAGCCGATCGCCCGATCGCGGCGTGGACCTGTGGGGCCAGCTCACCGCTGTCCTGTGCCTGACCCTGCTCGCCGCCGCGACGATCCGGGGCGGCTCGGCGGGCTTTGGCTCGACGTCGGTCCTGGTCGGGTACGCCGCGGCGGCGGCTGCCGGGGTGGCCTTCCTGGCCATCGAGGCCCGCCGCGCCCGTCCGATGCTGCCGCTGCGGCTCTTTCACTGTGAGGCGTTCACTGCCAACACGGCGATCGGGCTGCTGATCAACCTCGCCTTCTACGGGCTCATCTTCGTCTTCAGCCTTTTCTTCCAACGCGCCCAGCACTTCTCCACACTGAAGGCGGGCCTGGCCTTCGCCCCGATGACGGCAGCCATCATGGCCGCCAACGCCGTCGCCGGCGGCCTCGCCCAGCGGTTCGGCGTCCGCGCGGTGATCGCCGGTGGGGCGCTGCTCATGGCCGGCGGAGCGGTGGCGCTGGAGGGAGTCGGGGCCGACAGCCCGTTCGTCGCCCTCGTCGCCCAGCTCACGGCGATCGGCTTCGGGCTGGGGCTGATCGTGCCGGTCATGACCACCTCGCTGCTGGGCAGCGTGGATCGCTCGCGGTCGGGCATCGCCTCCGGGACGCTCAATACCGCGCGTCAGACAGGCAGCGTCATCGGGGTGGCGCTGTTCGGGTCGCTGATCGCCGGCGGCCGGCTCGTGGACGGGCTCCACGTCGCGCTCGTCATCGCCGCCGTCCTCAGCCTTCTGGTGGCCACACTGGGCGTGCGTGCGCGCCCGCGTGAAACGTGATTTGCTGGCGGCGTGCACGAAACCGCCGACGATCTGCTGGCGCTGCAGGCGCTCATCGACGCAAGCTACGCCGGCGCGGGGCCCCACCTGCTCGCGATCCATGAGCCGGAGCGGCGACTGACCGCCGAGCAGGTCTCAGAGCGGCTGACCGGCATGTGCCTGCTCTCCCTGGCCACGGTCACGCGCGACTGCCGGCCCATCGTCGGTCCCGTGGACGGGGTCTTCTTCCGCGGCGCCTTTCACTTCGGCTCGGCCGACAACTCGGTGCGCTTTCGCCACATCCGCGCGCGCCCTCAGGTCTCGGCGGTGTACCTGCCCGGCGAGGAGTTGGCCGTCACCGTGCACGGGCGCGCCGTGCCGATTGACATCGAGGCGCCCGAGCACGCCGCGTTTCGCCAGGCGCTCCTCGACGTCTACATACCGATCTACGGGGAGGGCTGGGAACAGGAGTTCCTGGACGCCGTCTCGCCGGCGTATGCGCGGATCGATGCCGATCGCATGTTCACCTTCCACATGCCGGCGTCCTGAGAGCCTCGATGTCGCGCGTGGTCCTGATCGACGAGGTGGGCGACGTCGCGTCCGCGCGGACTGCGCTCGCGGCGCATCCGGACGTCGAGGTGCACCGCGCCGACGCGCTGCCCGCGGGCGACGACATCGTGGGCGTCCTGGTCGGCACCGAGGTCCCCGTCGGCGCTCCCGAGCTGGCCCTCCTGCCGTCGGTGCGGATCGTCGCGGCCACCGCCACCGGCTATGACCACCTCGACCTGCCGGCCATCGCCGCGGCGGGGGCCTGGGCCACGCACTGCCCCGGCTACTGCGACGACGAGGTGGCCGAGACCGCGATCGCGTTCGCCGTGGACCTGCTGCGGGGCGTGACCCTGCTCGACCGCTCGGTCCACGCCGGGCGCTACGACCACCTCGACGCGCCCGGCCGCCGGATCGCCGGATCGGTGCTGGGCATCGTCGGCCTGGGGCGGATCGGCCGCGCCGTCGCCTGGCGCGCCCACGCGCTGGGAATGCGCGTGCTGGCTGCCGATCCGGTCGTCGAGGCCGCGACGGCCGCTCCCGCCGAGCTGGTGGGGCTCGACGAGTTGCTCGCCGTCGCCGACGTGGTGACACTCCATGCCCTGCTCACACCGGAGACGCACGAGCTGATCAGCGCCGAGCGCCTGGCGCTCATGCGCCCCGACGCCTACCTCGTCAACTGCGCCCGCTCGGCCCTGGTTGACCACGGCGCGCTGGGCGAGGCACTGCGCGCCGGACGGCTCGGCGGCTGTGCTCTCGACGTGCTCCCTGAGGAGCCCCCGGCGCCCGGGGAACCGGCGCTGGACTGGCCGCGCACGATCATCAACCCGCACTCGGCGTGGTATTCACCGCAGTCCAGCGGCGCGCCCTACCGGATGGCCGCCGAGGCGGTGGCCGCCGTGCTCGACGGCCATGAGCCGACGGGGGCGCTGGTGCGGCCGGCTGCCCCCACGCCGCCGGCCGCGTAGCGCCCCCACTTGGGCTCTAGTGCTTCTTGTGCTTGTGCGGTGCCTTGAACGTCACCTTCTGTGTCGAGATGGTTCGGTTCCTACCGCCGACGCGCTGAGTGACGGTCAGCTTGGCCGTGAGCCGGTGGCGAGCCGCCAGCAGCTTGCGCCCGGTCCGGTTGAGGCCGATCCGCACGGTCTGCTTGTGCCCGGCCTTGATCGTCGCCTTCGCGGTGCCCACCACCACGGTCTTGTGGGTCAGCTTGGGCTTGCGCGCGCTGACGGCGACCAGCCGGTGCCCACGCAACGTCTCGACCACCGTGAGCTTGAGCGACACGGTGCAGCTGGTGTCGCCCTTGCAGGTGATCGGAACCGATGCCGTCGTGCCCGACACGTGGGCGCGTCCGACTGACGCCTTCCCGGCCACCGGCGGCGGCGGGGGCGACGTCGTCTTCAGCGTCTGGTCGGCGCCCGCCTGGGTGCCGAAGTCGCTGGTGGAGACCGCCCGGTAGTGGATGGTGGTCCCCGCCGGCAGGCCGCTCAGTGCGGCTGTGAACGTGTCGGCCGCGTTGTCCGGCCCCGTCGTCTGGGCCGCCGTCGACTGCCCGTAGGCGGTCGTGGTCCCGAACTGGAAGGCCACGCTCGTGCGCGCCCCCTGCGGGTTGACGCTGCCTGAGACGGTCGCCGTGCTCTGGCCCACCCCACTCGGCGCGCCGGTCACGGGCGCGTCGGACTGGTAGGCGTCGGAGAACAGGCTGAGCGGGCTCGTCCCGTTGGTGAACAGGAAGAACGGCGTCCCGATCGCGCCACCCTGGCATGTCGCGCCATCCGCATTGAACGGGTTGGCGGTGCATCCGGACGAGATCGGCTCACGCACGTCGGCGGGAGCGTCGGTGCGGCTGATCGGGATTCCGCTCTTGTCCACGACGAACGTCGGGTTCGCCGCGTTGACGAAATGCCCCACGGTGGCGGTGCTGGCCCCGGTGGTCGCGTCCGTCACCCGCCACGTCACGTAGGGCGTGTTGCCCGAGAACGTGATGTCGGGGCGGGTCGCATCGGCGTTGGTGCCACTCGAGATCGGCTGGCCGTTGTTGACCAGCGCGAACCGTGCTGCAGTGCCGGTGCCCTGCAGGCGGCTGACGAAGATCTGCTGGTGACCGTTGAAGGTCTCGTCCCAGGCCACCCACGGCACGGTCGGATTGGCCGAGTTCATCGTGCCCGAGGCCACCCGCGGGTCCTCGGCGTTAGCGGCCGGATTAGCGTTCAGCGAGCAGTTGCCCTCACTGGTGGCATCCGCGGCGCAGGAGCCGAAGTTCTGCGGCGCGGTGCCGTCGGTGTTGAGCACCCCCTGAGCGTTGTTGCCGACGGCCCGCCAGTGGAAGCCGCCGTCCACGCCGAGGTTGGCGTCGGTTTCCGCCTTCGCGGCGAACACCATCTCGTTGTCGTGCAGCGGGCTGACCGTCGTGTGGGTGTTGTCCTTCTCGTACCAGACGACCCAGGGCACGTTGTCCCCGGCGCCCGTGAACGCGATGTCGGGCTCGACACCGTTGCGGGTGGGATCGACGTTCAGGCTCGGATCGGATGTCGGGGTGCCGAAGCGCTCTACGCCCGTCTGCTGCCAGCAGAACCCGCCGAGCGGCGCGGTGGCGCTGCCGCCCGGGAGTGACCCCGGTGCAATTGGTCGAGCCCGGCCCGACCGGCTTCACCACGAAGATCTGCGACGGGTTGACTGGACCCGTCTCGGTCACCGTTGAGTCCTCCTGCCAGGTGATCCATGGGCCGGGATTCCCCCCGGGCGTCGTGGTGCCGCCCGCCACCGACGGGTTCTCGGCATCCTTGTTGGTGTGGATGTTGAGCGAGGGCGCCTGAACCGCGGGGGTGCCGGCCAGGCCACGGGGCTGGCCGGAGAGGATCCACTTGCCCTGATTGGCGTCACCGGTGTTATCGAAGCGGCTGGCGAAGATGTTCTCGGCGCCGAATCCGGGGGTGTCCTCGTACCAGGTCGCCCATGGCACCGTCCGCCCCGCACCGGCGAAGTCGATCGCGGGCGCCTCCCCGTTCTGGCCTTGATCGAAGTTGAGCGAGCCGCTGAACGTCGGCGCCGCGCTCGAGCTCCCGTTCACTGTCCCATTGCCGCGAGTCGTCCATGCGCCACCCGCGAAGGAGCGCGAGAAGATCTGATCGTGGGCGCCGCCGGCCTCCTGCTGGCGGAAGATCGCCCACGGCACCGCCACCTTCCCAGCGGTCAGAGCCCCGCCGACGACGTCGGCGTTGGTCGGATCCTCCCCGCTCACGCTGAGCTTCGGGATTGATACCCGCCGCCGGGTCGTCGTTGACCTGCCCGCCGGGCGGCAGCCCCTGTAGCGCCATCGCCGAGCCGGCACTGGCCAGCACCGCGACGGTCCCCGCGAGAGCGATGCGCGATCGCCCCAGCCTACGTCTGTGGATCCCCATGTGGTCCCTCCGTTGATGTGGTCGAGCGGGTGCTCGAACCCCTTTACGGACCAACGCCGCGAACGGTTCGCGACGCGTCCCCCGAATCAGTGAATCGTGCCGATGAGTACCTTTCGCCCCGTTGACTTGGGATTGCCGTTGGCCACCTGCTGGGTCACGGTGAGGGTGCGGAACTTGGTCACCGGCACCCCTGACCACAGCGTGACCTTCCGCGCGTCGTTGAACGTCCCCACGGGCACCAGCACCCCGGCGGCATTCTTCAGCCACGCCTGGTAGAACTCGGCGCCGTCGCGGCGGGGCAGGCCCGTGGCCGAGAGCTGGATCCGCCAGCCCGAGAGCGTCTTCGTGAGCGTGGCTGAGCCGTGCGCGCCCGGCGCGAGTGCCGTCCCCTGGACGACCATCGCGAATTGAAGCGGCGGGTTGGAGGAGCTGGAGCTGGTGATGAGCACGACCACCACCGCGGCGGCGGCCAGAGCGGCCACCGGCAGCGACAGCGCCAGCGCGGGCCGGCGCAGGCAGTCGCGCCCGCAGGCGGCTCCACAGCGACGGCGAGGCCGACGGAGCACGAGCCGGGCTGTGGCCGCGCTCCTCCGCGGCTGCGCGCGATACGGCCGCCACCACCTGGTCCTCGAGCGCGGGCGGCGGCTCATCCCAGATGGCGGCGGCACCCAGCTCGGCGCGCAGCGCGTCGAGCGCCGCCACCTCGTCGGCGGGCAGCGACGCGCCGTCCTCGCCGGCGAGGTACGCGATCCTCTCGTCGTCGCCTGGAGTCACGGCAGCTCCTTGTCCTTCCTGAATACGGAAGAGAACACGATTCGGTTCGGCTGCGCGGCACCGGGGGCCGGGGCCGGGGCGGTCCGATTCACGCGCTGACCTCCCTGAGATGACCGAGTGCAGCGGCCAGCCTCCGATGAGCGCGGAACGACCGTGACTTGACCGTGCCCACCGCCACGCCGAGCCGATCGGCGATCTGACCGTGGGTCATGCCCTCGAAGTGCTGCAGGCGCACCACCTCGCGCTCGTCATCGGGCAGCTCGCCGACGGCCTGGCGCACCTCCCAGGTCTCATACAGCGTGTCCGCCGAGGCCGGCGCGGTGACCAGCGCGGGGTCGTCGGCGGGCACGGCCTCCAGGGGCGCCCCGGCGCGCAACGACTCGCGCCGGTAGACGTCGATCGCGGTGCGGCGGGCGATGGCCGCCAGCCATGGGCCCAGCTCGCGGTCCTCGTCGACCTGAGCCGCGGCCCGCCACGCCTTGACGAAACACTGCTGGGTCACCTCCTCGGCCAACCCGCGATCACCCAGCGCACGCAGAGCCACCGCGAACACCAGCCGGCCGTACTCGCCATAGATCGCGCGCACCGCCTCGGCGTCGCCGTCACGAAATCGTCTTCTCGTGGCCCGGTCCACCACGAACTCGGACGCTACAGGGCCGAAGCGCCCGCGACCACCCCTCGGCAGCTGTCGCGGACACCCTACGCGGCGGCGGCCGCCTGCTCCAGGCGATCGTCGCCGAAGAACACGCGCTCGCCGACGCGCACCGTCGGCACGCCCCGGACCCCGTCTTCGAAGGCGCGCTCCGTGGTGGCGCGCAGCTGCTCCTTGAGCTCGGGTGTCCGGATCGCCTCGCGCATCGCGTCCACATCGAGCCCGGCCTCTCGTGCGCACTCGATGAGCACCTCGAGATCGGCGATGTCGGCCGCCTCGGTCCACTGACGGTGGCCCACCACGTGGGCGAACTGCGCCACGCGGCGCTCGCGCGCCGCCCAGGTCGCACAGCGCATCGCGCTCAGCGCGTTGGCAGGCCATTCCGGCGGCCACGCCATCGGCGGCAGGCCGTACTCGCGGGCGCGCCGCTCGATCTCAGCCATGCCGACGGCGCGCTCGGGGGTCAGCGCCCACGAACCGTGGCCGCGCCACCCGAAGATGGCGCCGACCAGAACCGGGACGAGCGTCACCGGCCCGCCGAACACCGCTTCGGCGCGCTCCAGGGCGAGATACGCATACGGGGAGCCGAGATCGAAGTACAGCTCTGCGGGGCCCTCGGTCATGAGTTGCCTGAAATGGTAGGCGTCCCTTGACCTTGCCCCAAGGGCAGGGCGCACACTGCGTCGCGCAACCATGATCCCGAGGGAGATGAGCGAGTTGGAGCTGATGAGCATCGGAGAGTTCGCGGGCCGGTCCCGGCTGTCGCCGAAGGCGCTGCGGCTCTACGACGAGCTCGGCCTGCTCCCGCCGGCGCGCGTGGATGAGAGCTCGGGCTACCGCTTCTACTCGGCTGACCAACTCGAGCAAGCGCGGCTGATCGCCGCGCTGCGCGAGCTGCAGATGCCCCTGGCCCAGATCACGGCGATTGTCGGCTCACCCCCCGCGGTCGCCGCTGAGCGGATCGCCACGTTTTGGGCCGGTAGGGAGGCCACGCACTCGATCAGGCGCCAGCTCGCCGCCGCCCTCGTGGATCGACTCAGTGGAAAGAGGTCGATCATGTATGAAGTCAACACCCGCACCATCCCCGAGCGCCGGATCCTCTGCCTCAAGCGGCACGTCAACGGTGAGGAGGGAGCGTGGGCAATGGGCAAGGAGTTCATCGGCATGCTCCGCGACCGCGATCTGCCCCGGATCGAGGGCCGCGAAGGAGCGACCTTCTGCATCTACTGGGGCGAGGTGTCAGCCGACAGCGACGGGCCGTTGGAGTGGTGTCGCCCCGTCCCGACCGATCAGGCTGAGAGCGTCGCCGCCGCCATCCCCGAGCTGACCCTCCGCACCGAGGCGGCGCACAACGAGGCGTTCGTCCATCTCGGACCCGCAGGCGAGGCGACGCCGGCGCAGTGGCAGCTGGTCTCCGAGTCGCTGCGCACCTGGGCACACGAGCACGCCGTGCTGCCCTTGGATCTCGGCGTGCGCATCACCTACCTCGTCAGCCCGCCGATCGTCGAGACCAGCCGATTCGACTGCGACTTCGCGGTGCCGATGGCGGGCGGTTAGCCTCCGGCCATGACGCTCTGGCTGGGGGTTGACGTCGGGGCGGAGCGCAAGGGGTTCGACGTGGCTGTGGTGGACGAGCGCGCGCTGGCCCGCCGGGTGTGCGGCATCCGCTGGACCCCGGACCTCGCCACCGTGCGCGACGGGGGCGCCGACGTGCCGCCGGCCACCAACCAGGATCAGCGCGACGCGATCGCCGCCGCGGTCACCGCACGGCAGCACACGCAGGGGCTCACCGAGCCGATCGGGGAGATCGTCGTACCCGCCGCGCGCGAGAAAAAGGCGCGATAGCCGCCTCAATATCGCGCTCCGCGACCCCTACCTCAGGTCAGCGCTCCAGCGCTCCTCGATCCCGGCCACGCGCCACACCACCAGCGCGATCGCCCACGTGGCCACGAAGAGCCCGACGATGACGTACCCAAGCGTGTTGATGTTGAGCTGCGCCACCGCGCTCCAGAAGGCGCCCTTGAGGCCGAGCTCGCCGGCCGCGAGCCCGAGCAGCTCCGCCGTCCCCACGATCAGCGCCACCGCCACCGACAGCCCGGTGATCGTCAGGTTGTAGAAGACCTTGCGCACCGGCGCGGCAGAAGGCCCAGCCGTAGGCGAAGTTCATGAACGAGCCGTCGATCGTGTCCAGCAGCGACATGCCGGCCGCGAACAGGATGGGCAGGCACAGGATGGCGTAGAACGGGCAGCCCGGCCCCGGCGGCGCCGGCGGCCAGGAACAGCAGCGCCACCTCGGTCGCGGTGTCGAAGCCCAGCCCGAACAGCAGCCCCAGCGGATACATGTGCCACGGCCGGCGCACCATGCCGGTAAAGCGGCCGTAGACGCGGTTCATGAGGCCGCGGGAGTTGAGCTGGCGTTCGAGCTCCGCCTCGTCAAAGCGGCCGTGGCGCATGTCCCGGAACACGCGCAGGATCCCCAGCAGCACGACCAGGTTCAACGCCGCGATCAGGTAGAGAAACCCGCCGGAGACCCCGGTCCCGATCAGACTGGTGACGTGGTGCAGCGCCGAGCCGCGGTCGCGCACGGGCGCGGCGAGCGCGCGGATGCCCACGGCGAAGAGCACCGCGAGGCCGAAGACAATCGAAGAGTGCCCCAGCGAGAACCAGAATCCGACGCTGAGCGGGCGCTGGCGTTCGGCCATGAGCTTGCGCGTGGTGTTGTCGATTGCGGAGATGTGGTCGGCGTCGAAGGCGTGGCGCAGGCCCAGCGTGTAGGCGGTGAGCCCCAGGCCGACCGTGAACGCGCCCGATGACCCCAGCGCGTAGTGGTGCGGCGCGACGACCGCGATGAGGAGCACGAAGCCGACGACGTGCAGTCCCACGACGACGGCACCCATACCCGCCAACGAGCGCCACTCGCGCCGGGTCAGCGCCGCGCGGCGCGCCTGCAATGTGCTGCGTTGCATCTCGCCCTCCAGTATCCGGGGTCCAGGCCGGGCGCCCGCCGCTTGGCGAGCGCCCGGCAAGGTCCTGTGCTCAGATGAGGAACAGCTCGGTGACCGCACCCTCGGACACCGTCACCGTCGTGCGTGCCGTCGTCTCGTCGGCCCACACGACGTACTCGCCCATGTCCAGGCTGCCGAAGATCGCGGTGAGCTTCGACCCGGCCGCGGTGGAGCGCTCGTGCACGCCGGTGTGCACACGGCGTCCGTCGCCGTCGGCGCGGCTGATCTCGATCTCCGTGCCGCGGTAGCCCTCGCTGGGATAGATGACGAGCGCCCCGCGGCCCTCGCCGATGTCCAGCGCCACGCTGGCGCTGGACGCATGCCGAGACGCGAGGTCCTCGGTGGGGTGCTCGTGGCGATGCCCGTTGGTGGCGGCCGTCATCGGCGTCACTCCCCTCATGCCGCCAGCGGCTTGGTCTGAAAGCCGCTCACCGGCGTCCCCAGGTACGGGAACTGCGACAGGTACGTGGTGCTGGAGGCCGTGAGGCCGTCGGTGATGGCGTTCACCGCGGCATCAGGCGTGTAGCTGGGGTTGACCAGCGGGTAGGTGAGCCCGGCGATCGCCCGCAGCTCGATGGTGACGACGTCGTCGAACACGCGCCGCCCGTTGGGGAAGCCGGCCGCGTCCCCGGCCACCAGCCCGAGGGCGTTGACCTTGGCGCTCGGCGTCGGCGGGATGGCCACGTTGAGCCGCAGCTGGTCGGCGAGCGTGCTGCCCGTGAAGTTCTGGAAGCCCGGGACGATGCCGGCGGGAAGCCCCGTCAGCAGGATGGCCACCAGATCCGCACGCGCGGCCTTGAGCCCGGCCAGGTTCGGGAAGGCGCCCGGGTAGAGCACCGGCAGCAGCCCGGCCAGCTCGGGATGCTGGACGTACTTGAGGAACTGCTTGTCCTCAGAGGCCGGCAGCGCGTTCCAGCGGTCCTTGTCGCCCATCGGGACGATGACCTCGTTGAACAGCGGGTTGCCCAGGCGCGACACCTGGACCCACGGTCCCGGCCTCGAACGCGAACCCGGGCTCACGGACCAGGGCGCGGCGTCGCCTGGCCCCTGCCCACACGCCGATGACGGCCTTCTGCGACATCGGGTTGGTCGGCTTCGAGCCGTCCTTGGTGAGCTGCGAGATCGGGATCTTGAGCGCGATCGAGTGCACCCCGAAGTCGTTGGTCGCGTTGACGCCGGGAGCGGGCGGGACCATCGAGGCCAGGTGCAGGTTCTGCAGCGGGCGCAGATCGCCGAGGTCGAAGATGGCGCCGAGGTCGACGTAGAACCCCTCCAGCCGCTGCCCGGCGAACACGGTGTGACCGCCGGAGATGCCGTGGATGCCCTGCGCGGCCACCGCCGCGTAGTTCGGCGTCGAGGACGGGCCGATGTTGCACGGCGGACAGGCCAGGCCCGAAGCCAGCACGCGGCTGCGATACCCGTCCACGCGCGTCACCGAGTAGAACTGGCGCCGGTTCCAGTTGGGACTGTCGATCGCGGTGATCGCCCCGGTGTTGTAGAGGAACGTGTCCGGGTTGCGCACCTGCGTGGTGAACTCGAACTGGTAGGTGATGTCCGGCCGGCCGTCGGCGTCGTTGTCGATGTGGATCTCGTACAGGACGTCGTCGCCGAACTCGAAGAAGTTCGGCCCCCCGAACGGCGCCTCGAGCGGCAGGTAGTTGGAGATGATCGTGACGGTGCCCGGGTCGTCCGGGCTGACGAATGCGTAGGTGTCGGTGTTGTCGGCGACGGGGTCCTTACTGATCGCCGGCGCCTCACGATGAGACGACATGCTCTACCTCCAGTTGGTGTGTGAAAGGGATGCTGCGTGCCGCGTGCGGCGGCTCAGCGGGCGGCGCGGGCGATCGCAGCGGCGAGCTTGCGATCGTGGACGTGCACCTCGCGGTCGCCCATCAGGACCGAGATGTCTCCCTTGCGGGGGTCGCGCACGTAGGCCACGACCGCCCGGGAGCCCGCCTCGCCCGCGTGGGCGTCGGCTTGGTCGGTGAGCAGGGCACCGATCACCGTGATGCCAGCCGTCGCCGCCGCGGAGTTCTTGACGAACGCGCGCCTGGTGAGGTCACTCATGGAGTCCTCCTATTGGGTTGTGCGCCGAGCGACCGGTCCATCGCCCCGTTCGCCTCCCACAGCGCCGCGGTGTCGCGGCCCGGGCCAGGCCCTCAGCTCTCTCTCACCCGCCCGTACGGCGTCCGTGGGCCGCCGGATCACTGCCTTCACGAGAAAGTCACGCCCGGACACCGCTGCGCGCGGCATCACCTATGGTCCAGCACGCAATGACCGCGATGAAATGGTGGGGCTGGGGAGACGAGGGCCTCGAGTTCACGCACGAGGACAAGCCCGAGCTGGCGCCCTTCATCGAGCGCGTCCTCGGCATCCGAGTGGGGGCGCCGACGTCCGCTCCGGTGCGCTTCGAGGACCTGCCCGTGCCCGACCCCGATCTGCCCGACGGCCTGCGCAAGGCGCTCGAGGAGGCGGTAGGTCCCGACGCGGTATCGGTGCAGCGGATGGACCGCGTCGTCCACACGCGCGGGAAATCGTTGCGCGACCTGATCCTCCAGCGCCGCGGCAAACTCACCCGGGTGCCCGACGTGGTGGTGCGGCCCGCCTCCGAGCATCAGGTCGGCGCCGTCATGCGGGCGGCACTCGAGCACGACGCGGTTCTCATCCCCTTTGGCGGCGGCTCCTCGATCTCGGGCTCGCTGGAGGCGCCGGGCGACGAGCCGCGGCCGGTCATCTCGGTCGACGTGGCTCGCCTGGACCGGGTGTTGGAGATCGACGGGCCCTCCCGGCTGGCGCGCGTCCAGGCCGGGGTCTCTGGGCCTGACCTGGAGGCGCAGCTGGCGGCCCGCGGCTACACCCTCGGCCACTTCCCCGACTCGTTCACCCATTCGACGCTGGGGGGCTGGATCGCCACCCGCTCCTCGGGGATGCAATCCGACCGATACGGCGACATCGCCGACCTGACCAAGGGACTGCGCGTCGTCACGCCGTCGGGGACGCTCGTCACGCGTCCGGTCCCTGCGATGTCGACGGGCCCCAGCGTGCGCCAGATGGTGCTGGGGTCAGAGGGTCGGCTCGGCATCATCACCGAGGCCACCGTCGAGGTGCGGCGGCTGCCCGAGGAGCGGGTCATCCTCGGCTATCTGTTCCCCACCTTCGCCGCCGGGCTGGCCGCGATGCGCGCGATCGCCGAGAGCGAGTGCAGCGTGTCGGTCACGCGGGTCTCCGATGCCCGCGAGACGCAGTTCTCCTTTGCCACGCGCAAGACGCCGACGATCGTGGACAAGCTGCAGTCGCGCGCGCTGCGCGAGTTCCTGGTGCGCCGGCTGAGCTTCGACACCGACGCGATGGCGCTGTCGTTCATCGGTTACGAGGGCAGCGCCGCCCACGTCGCCCGGGAACGCCGGGCCGTGGGCAAGATCGTCAAGGCGCACGGCGGCCTGTGCATCGGCTCGGGCCCCGGCGCGCTGTATGACCAGAAGAAGTTCGACACCCCCTACATCCGCGACTTCCTGCTGGACCGCGGGGTGGCCGGCGACGTGTCGGAGACGGCCATGCCGTGGAGCCTGCTCACCCCGGTCTACGACGCGGTCATCGCCGCCGCCGAGCGGGCCTTCGCCGACCTCGGGGTGATGGGCTACGTCATGTGCCACCTCTCGCACAGCTACCACGCCGGCGCATGCCTGTACTTCACCTTCGCCTTCACGCCCTCGCCCGGAGGCGACCTGCTCGTCGAGTACGACGTCGTGAAGTCCGCCATCCAGCAGACGTTCGTGGACAAGGGCGCCACGCTGTCGCATCACCACGCGGTCGGGACCGAGCACGCCCGGTGGCTCGGCCAGGACATCTCTGAGCCAGGCGTCGAGATGCTCCGCGCGCTGTTTGACGGCACCGACCCGGGGCGGCACCTGAACCCCGGCAAGATCGTCTAACGGCGGCCTACCGCGGGCCACCCCCGACGCGCCCGAGCGGTCCCTCGCACGGACGTGCCTCGACTAATGCACCCTATGCGGGCTTATTTTTCCGTTGCGGCGGGGGGTCGCGCGGCGGGTGGTGGCGTTGCGGGGTGGCCGCGCGGCGCGGGTGTCGCCAAACGGACCATCACGGCAATTGTGCGTTTCAGCGCAAACCGCCATGGGTACCCGAGAACCCACCTGATTTGTTAGCGCTCACATGGCGCGGCCAGGTGGGCGGAGAGAGGGAGACCGAAGATGACCGTGTGCACGCCACGGCCCCGTCCGGGCCGAGTCCTGCTGCGCTATCTCGCCATCGTCCTGGCGAGCACCGCAACGCTCGCCCTGCCCTCGCTGGCGGCGCCGTCATTCGCCGCGGCGGCCGCACCGGCGCTCACCGGGCACTGGACCTTCGACGAGGGCTCGGGCGCGACCGCGGCCGACAGCTCGGGCAACAACAACCCGCTGACGCTTGCCAACGGCGCCGGGTGGGGGCCGGGCATCGTCGGCGCGCACTCGCTGGCGGTGAGCACCCCGAGTCAGCAGTACGCACAGAGCGCCGGGCCGGTCATCGACACCACCCAGAGCTTCACCGTGTCGGCGTGGGTGTACCTCACCAACACCAGCGGCTACCAGACGTTCGTCAGCCAGGACGGGACCCAGGTCAGCGGCTTCTTCCTCCAGTTGCGCGGCGACACCGGGCGCTTTGCCTTCACGCGGCTCGCGTATGACTCCACCAAGGCGCTGGGCACGATTGCCAGCGCGCCCGACATCATTCCCCAGCCCAACGAGTGGTACCACCTGGCCGGGGTCTACGACGCGGCCAGGCAGACCATCTCTCTGTACGTCAACGGCGACCTGCAACAGACGCAGCCCTTCGTCCCGAACTGGGGCGCGACGGGACCGCTGGCGGTCGGCCGCGGCTTCTTCAACGCCGGCAAGGTCGACTTCGTCTCCGGCAACATCGACGACGTCCGGACGTACTCCGGCGCTCTGGGAGCAAACGCCATCTCCCAACTGGCCGGCCCCGGCCGGCTCATGGTCGACGCCTCCCAGCGCGGCCCCGCCATCAACCCCACGCAGTTCGGGGAGTTCCTGGAGGAGATCAACCACTCCGCCGACGGCGGCCTCTACGCCGAGCTCATCCGCAACACCGATCTGAAGGAGAGCTCGTCGAGCCCGGTGGCGTGGTCGGAGGTCGGCGCCCCGGGGACCGACGCGAGCATCTCGCTGGACTCCAGCCAGCCGCTGACCTCCGCCAATCCGGTCAGCCTGAAGCTGGACGTCGGCCACGGCACCTCAAACGGCCGGGTGGGCGTGGCCAACGCCGGCTACTGGGGCATCCCGGTCAAGCCCTCGACCACCTACAAGGTGTCCTTCTTCGCCCGCAGCAACGCGGCGAGCCCGGGGCCGCTCACGGTGGACCTGGAGAGCAACTCGGGGCACGTGTGGGCGTCGAGCACCGTCACCGGGGTCACCGGGTCCTGGCAGCAGTTCACCACCACGGTGCACACCAACGGAGCAGCGCCGTCCTCGCTGGAGAACCGGTTCGTCATCTCCACGCCGGCGGCCTCGGCGGCCGGCAGCGACCTGTGGTTGACCATCGTCTCGCTGTTCCCGCCCACCTACGACAACACCGCCAACGGGCTGCGCGTGGACCTCATGCAGGAGCTGGCGGCACTGCATCCCGGATACATGCGGGTCCCCGGCGGCAACTACCTGGAGGGCGACACGATCGACACCCGCTTTAACTGGGAGGACACGATCGGCCCCCTGCAGAACCGCCCCGGGCACTTCAACAGCGCGTGGGGGTACTGGTCCCAGGACGGGATGGGGCTGCTCGAGTACCTCGAGCTCGCCGAGGAGCTGCACGCCTCGCCCGTGCTCGCGGTGTGGGCGGGCTACACGCTCACGGGCACTGTCGTGCCCCAGAGCCAGCTGCAGCCCTACGTCCAGTCGGCGCTGGATGAGATCCAGTACGCGATCGGACCGACCAGCACCCCGTTCGGCGCCATGCGCGCCGCCGACGGCCACCCCGCCCCGTTCGACGTCAAGATGATCGAGATCGGCAACGAGGACTTCTTCGACAACTCGGGCAGCTACAACGCCTACCGGTACCCGATGTTCGCCAACGCCATCCGGCAGGCCTACCCGCAGCTCAAGCTGATCGCCACCACGCCCGTGACCAACGGACCGGTGGACATCGTGGATGAGCACTACTACTCAAACGATCCGTCGTTCTTCGCCGAGAACGCCCACCTGTTCGACAGCGTCAGCCGCACCGGCCCGAAGGTGATCGTCGGCGAGTTCGCGACGACGAATGGCACCCCGACGGGCACGCTGGCCAACGCCGTGGGCGAGGCCGCCTTCCTCACCGGGGTGGAGCGCAACGCCGACCTCGTACTCGGCGCCTCCTATGCGCCGTTACTGGTCAACGTCAACGCGCCGAGCTGGCCGACCAACCTCATCGGCTACAACGCGCTCAAGAGCTACGTTTCGCCCTCGTACTGGGCACAGGAGATGTTGTCCAGCCAGCACGGTGATCGTGTCATCGGCTCCCAGCTGGTGTCCGGGAGCGGCACCCTGTTCGACGTCGCCTCGCAGGGCGCCGGCCACACCTACGTCGCGGTCGTCAACGACGGCAACGCGACGTCGCAGACCACCGTCTCTCTCGCCGGCGTGGGCGCCGGCGCCGGCGGCGGGACCGCGACGACGCTCACCGGCCACCCCGACGCGGCCAACTCGCTGGCCCACCCCAACGCGGTGGCGCCCACGACCCGCCGCCTCGGGGCCGTGGGCACGAGCTTCACCTATCGCTTCCCGGCCAACTCGGTCACCGTGCTCAACCTGACAACCGGCGCCGCCTCGACCACGAGCGCGATGCGCCGGGCGGCGCGCCAGGCGAAGTTCCACTTCACGTTCTCCCCCGCGGCGCCCAAGCTGCGGCCGACCAAGCGGGAGCGCCGCTGGCGCGGCTGAGCGCACGCGCCGCCGGACCGCCTGCGGCGGTCACGTGACCGCCGCCGGACCCCCTGCGTCGGTCACGTGCTACGCGACCGCCCGCGGCGGCTACGCCGGGGCGTAGCGGTGGTGCAGCCCGAGCGAGTTGCCAGCCGGGTCGACGAAGATCGCCTGGTGGCAGACCCCGCTGTCAAAGACGTCGGTGACGAACTGAACGCCCTTGGCGACGAGCTGTTCGCGCGCCGCGGCGACGTCGTCGACGTGCAATGCGATCGGCAGCGCGTGGGCCCGGAACTCCTGCCCGAACGCGGTGGGCTCCATGAGCGCCAGGGTCAGGTTGCCGGCCTGGAATTCGACGCCGGGCATGTCGCCCCAGCGCTTGACGAAGGGCAGGCCCAGGGTCGTGCCGTAGAACTCGACGGACTCCTCGATGTCGCGCGCCGGTACGGCGACGAAGTCCACCCCGGTCACCAGCGCCGTCCCTGTCTCCGCAGCCTCGGTCATGCTCGCTCTCCTTTATCCCGGTCGCGCCCGTCGAGCCGAATCGTCCACGGCTCCACGGACTCCACTTGCAGGTGCGTTTCGTTCCACGGGTCGCGCATCAGCGTCTCGCGGATGGCGTCCTCGGACTCGGCCTGCACGGCGTGAACCACCCGGCGCTCGTCATCCAGTGGGCCGCCGAGCACGATGAACCCGCGGTCGACGAGCGCCTCCATGTAGGCCGCGTGCTCCGTCCAGCCGCTCTGCTCCTCCAGCGGGCGCCCCGCGCGCCAGCTGGGCCCGCTGCGCGTGACGACCACGTGGAACATGGGCATGCCTGGGTTCTAGCAGTAAGGTCACCGGCCATCGGAGCGCGTCTTGTCATCGCCCTGGGATGCGGCGTGGTCGCCATGGCCGGGCCGGTGGCTGCAGCGAGTGCCTTCACCGACCCGCCGGCCAACCGCGACCTGAGCGAGGCCACGCTGCACGCCTGCCAGACCGCCCCCACCAGTGCGGCTTGTCAGACCGCGGCCCTCGCCGACATCAACGCGGCGCGGGCGGCGGAGGGGCTCGGGCCGATGCAGCTGCCCGGAGACTTCGGCTCGCTGACAGTGCCCCAGCAGCTCCTCGTACTGTCCAACCTCGAGCGCGTCGACCGCGGGCTGGTGGCGGTGCTCGGCCTGTCGGGCCCCCTGGACCAGGACGCGCTCACCGGGGCGCAGAGCGACGCCGACCCGCAACCGACCCAGTTCAATGGCGACGCGTGGACGGCCAACTGGGAGGGCGGCTACGGCTCGCCGTTCGAGGCCGACTTCGTGTGGATGTACGACGACGGCCTGGGCTCGAACAACATCGACTGCACGCCTTCGATGCCCGATGGCTGCTGGGGCCATCGCCACGACATCCTGTGGCCGCTCGACGCGCCGGCCGTCATGGGCGCCGCCGACGCGCAGGGCGGCTTCGGCGCCTCGCAGACCGAACTGTTCGTCGGCGGAGACCGCGCCACCGCCCCCGGCCAGGCCGACGCGCCGCTGGCCCCGACGTGGACGACGATCGCAGCCACACTCCCGTTCACCGTCTCACCGGCGGCACTGCACTTCACCGCCACGCAGGCCTCGGCCCCGCTCACCGTCGCGGCGTCCGGGGAGAACATGAACATCGCCGCGGCCCTCCCTGCCGGCGCCAAAGGCTGGGGAGTGACCCCCGCCACGTGCGCCGTCACCGCGGGCTCGAGCTGCACCTTCACGGTCTCGGCGGGCCCGGCGGCGGCCGGCACCGCGCCCACCCTCAGCCTCCAGGGTCCCAACGGCGCCCAGCAGGTGGGTCTGTCCAAGCCGGGCGCGGCGACGCTGCAGACGACCTCGCCGTCCGGGGCCACGCTGCGGACGGGCTCGGCTGCGAGGACCATCGTCGCCGGCTCTGCCACGACGATCGCCGGCGTCCTGCGGCGCTCCACCGCCACCGCCACCGCCACCGGCACCGGCACCGGCGTCGGCGCGGGCGGCCTGGTCGTGGCGCTGACCGGGCAGGCCGCCGGAGCGCCGAAGGCGACGACCGTCGCACACGCCGCCACCACGGCCACGGGCGCGGTGAGCTTCCGCGTCCGCCCGCAGCTCAACATCACCTATCGCCTGGTCTTTGCGGGTACCCCGGCCCTGAGCGCTGCCTCGGGCGCGCCGGTCCGGATCGACGTGGCCCCGCGCATCACCGCGGGTCTGGCCCGCCGCTCGGTCCCGGCCGGGACCGCCGTGAAGCTGAGCGGCACGGTCACCCCGGCACCGGGCTCTGACCGCCTCGCCCTCCAGGTCAAGCGCGGACGGCGCTGGGTGGCCATCGCCCACACGCGCGCGACGCGGATCGGCCACTACCGCTTCACCGTCCGTGCTGGGCGCGGGTCGAGCCGCTACCGGGTCATGCTGCCCGCCACGTCGACACACGCACGCGGGCTGTCGGGGACCAGGGCGCTGCGGGCGACATAGGGCGCTGGCCATGGCGATCGAACTGCCCTGCGAGGCGGACGTCCACTGTGCTCCGGAGACGATCTTCGACCTCATCGTCGACCTCCGCGGCCAGGAGCGGTGGCTGGGAAAGTCGTCGTCGTTTCGCGGGACCAACGAGATCTCCTCGGGACCGGTCGCGCTGGGGACCACCTATCGCGAGCCCGGCCCGTTCGGGGTGCGCAACGGGACCGTCACCGAGTTCGTGCGCCCGACGAACGTCGCCTTCCATCAGCCGATGTCCGGTCGCTTCCACACCGGCACAATCGATGTCCTCATGCGTTACACCCTTGCTCCGAGCGCGGGCGTCACCCACGTGCGCCGCGTGGTCACGCTCGAGATCCCGCGGTCGCTGAAGCTGCTACAGCCGGTTCTGGTGCGGGCGTTTGCGCACGAGAGCCGGCGCACCCTGCTCGCGCTCAAGGCCTACGCCGACACCCTCGACTAGTGGCGGCCGGTCCGTACCGCGTCCTGCTCCGCTCGCCCGCGGTGCGCTGGCAGGCGCTCGCCGGCCTGCTGGCCCAGACCACCCAGGGTGCCGGCGCTATCGGGATCATCCTCGTCATCCGAGGCCACCACGGCTCGCTCGCGCTGGCCGGAGCGGTGGTGGGCGCGGTGTCGATCGCCGGCGGCCTGGCCCGGCCGGTGCAGGGGCGCTTCATCGATCGGCGCGGCGCCCGCGGACTCATGGCGGCGACCGGCATCGTCCACCCCGCGGCCGTCTGCGCGATCGTCGCGCTGTCGGACGCCGGGGCCTCGGGCGCCGTGCTCGTGGCCCTCGGCGTGGTTGCCGGCGCCTCGTTGCCGCCGGTCTCAGCGTGCATGCGGGTGGTGTGGGGCGCCGCGGCCGGCGATCGCGACCGGACTTCGGCGTACAGCCTCGTCTACCTCACCCAGGAGCTCGCAGTCCTCACCGGGCCGCTGCTGCTCTCCGCCGTGGTCGCCGCCTCAGGGCCGTCGGCGGCACTCGTGACCGTGGCGATCGTGACGGGCGTGGGGACACTCGGTTTTGCGGCTTCGCTTGCCCCAGACCTCGATCGGGGCGTACTACCGCAGGAGCATGGCGGCGCGGTGCTGCGGGCGCCGGGGATGCGCGTTCTGCTCGCCACGGGCGGCCTGGTGGGAGCGGTGATCGGGGCGATCGCGGTCGGGGTGCCGACGTTCGCCACCGCGCACCACTCGCCGGCGGCGAGCGGTCTGCTCATCGCGCTTCTGTCCGTCGGCGGGATCACGGGCGCGACCGTCTACGGCGCCCGTCGCTGGCAGCTGGCGCCCACGGGGCGGCTGTTGCTGTTCCTCGCGGCGCTCGCGATCGCCACGGCCGCCACCATCGCCGCTCCAGGGCTCATCATCCTCGGCGCGCTGCTCGCGCTGGTCGGGCTTCCGCTCAACCCGAGCCTGACCACGATCTCCCTGCTGGTGGACTCCCACGTCACGCCCGCGACCGCGGCGGAGGCATTTGGCTGGCTGTCAACAGGTCTCGCCGGCGGCGCGGGCGTGTCCAGCGCGATCGCCGGAGCGGTCACCGATCCCGGCCAGCCGCGGCCCGCGTTCATCGTGGCCGCGATCGCGGCGCTCAGCGCCACCCTGCTCGTCGCCGTCACGCGGCGCATCCTCGCCGCGACGCCCGTCCCGGCCTAAACCTGGACCTAGACGCTCTCCGGGTCCAACGCGGCGACCATCGCGTCCACCCTCGCCTTGGCCGAGGCGAAGCCCAGGGTCCCGAGCTCGAACGCGGCGCGGGTCCCAGCGGAGGGTGAAACGAGCAGGAACGCGGTGGAGGCCTTGCGCTGCGCGACCTGGACGACCAGCCCGGCGCGCGGCAGACACGCCAGCTCCCCCTTGATCTTGACGCGGCCCCAGAACGGCTTCCACTTGAAGAAATACACCGAGGTCGGCGTCACCGCCACGGCGAAGCTCTGGGGGAGACGAACGTCCTTGCCACCCTTCTGGCGCACCCGCCCCCGGGTCGCGCCCGACAGGCGGGGCCCGCCGCCCCCCAACACGGCGCCGGCGGCGTTCAGCGCCTCGGCTCCGAACAGGTTCGACATCGAGCCCACCGGGCTCCCCACCGTGACGGTGACCAGCGGCCCGTCCACCAGCGGCGCCACCCCCTGCTCCAGGTTCTGCTGATACCGCTCGCCCATCGACATGCACTGCCTCCTCCCGGTGTAAGGAGACGCCTCCCGTGGCGCGGCGATTCTATGCGCCGCGCCCGCCCGGAGGGGGCGAGCGTGGCGGGCGACGGGTGCAGGGTCAGCCGCGGTAGCGCAAGCCGTCGAGCGCGATGTCGAGGATGCGCTCGATCTGGGCCGAGTCCGCGCCCTGGATCTTGGCGATGCCGCCGACCATCTGGATGACGTCTGAGAGGGTGACGTCGGGGCGGATCACGCCGGCCTCGTGGGCGCGCGCGAGCAGCGGCTCGCCGGCCTCGTACATCATCGTCCGGCAGCTCTTGAACAGCGGCGCGTCGCGGTCCATGTAGTCCAAGCAGCTCTTGGGCGAGCGCCTGCTTGGTGGCCATGTAGCCAACGAAGCGGCGCAGCCAGCCCACGAGCGCGTCCCACGGCTCGAGGTCATCGAGCTCGCCCGCGGCGCGGCACAGGCCGTCCAGCTCGCCCACGTAGACGGCCTCCAGCAGCGCCTGGCGGTTGGGGAAATTCCGGTACAGGGTCCCGATCCCGACCTCGGCCCGGCGAGCGATCTCCTCCAACGAGGTCGAGGCGCCGCCCTCGGCGAAAGCCTCGCGCGCGGCCGCGATGACCTTGTCGTAGTTGCGGCGCGCATCAGCGCGCTTGGGGCGGGTGACGAGGATGTCGGTGGGGGTGTCGGTGGCGCTCATTGGGGTCCGTGAGGAAATCTCGCTTGACAAACCGGAGGGACCCTCCGCTATAGTAAACGGAGGTCGCCTCCACATAGTTCTGGAGGTGCCCTCCATTTTACCACCGACCCGTCCGTCCCCACAACTTTTTGGATTGCATGAACCTCACATCCACATCCACATCCATCTCCACCAATGACCGCCGGTGGATGGCCCTCGTGGTTGTCTGCCTGGCGCAGCTCATGATCGTGCTCGATACGACGATCGTGAACGTCGCCCTCCCGTCGATCCAGCGCGACCTGCATTTCAGCCAGGGCAACCTCACCTGGGTCGTCAACGCCTTCCTGCTCACCTTCGGCAGCTTCCTGCTGCTCGCCGGGCGGCTCGGAGACCTGCTTGGCCGCAAGCGCGTGTTCCTCGCGGGGCTCGTCGTCTTCACCGTCGCCTCGCTGCTCTGCGGCGTGGCGCCCAGCCAGGGCTTCCTCATCGCCGCCCGCTTCGTCCAGGGCATCGGAGCCGCCATGCAGGCCTCGGTGATCCTGGCCATCATCGTCACCGAGTTCCCCCAGCCGCGAGAGCGCGCCCGGGCGATGAGCGCCTACGTGTTCACCGCGGTGGCCGGCGGCTCGCTCGGCCTCCTGGCCGGCGGAGTGCTCACCGAAGCGCTGAGCTGGCACTGGATCTTCTTCGTCAACCTCCCCATCGGCCTGGCCGCCATGGCCTCCGGCCGGCTCCTCATTCCGAGGACAAGGGCATCGGCCTCGAGCATGGGGTCGACTGGCTCGGCTCCATCCTGGTCACCCTGTCGCTGATGACGGCCGTCTACGCGATCGTCCAGGTGACCAACCACGGCTGGGGCTCCTGGCAGGTCCTCGGCTTCGGCGCTGTCGCCGCCGTCCTCATGGCCGCGTTCCTCGCCCTCGAGACGCGGATCGAGAACCCCATCATGCCCCTGCGCGTCCTGCGCCTGCACGGCCTGGTCGCGTCGAGCGTCGTCCGCGGCCTGCTGGTCACCGGCATGTACTCGACGTTCTTCCTGGGCACGCTGTACCTGGAGCATGTGCGCCACTTCAGCGCGCTGCAGACCGGCCTCGCCTTCCTGCCGTGGACGATCACGGTCGGGATCCTCTCGACGGGCGTGACCGCCCGATTGGTTGAGCGCTTCGGACAGATGCGCGTGCTCATCCCGGGCCTGGTCAGCGTGATCGTCGGGCTCCTGCTCATGCGGAGCGCCGGCGCGTCGACCAGCTTCTTCCCCACCGTGTTCTTCGCCAACTTCTTCATCGGACTGGGCATCGGCAACGCCTTCATGCCGCTGCTTCAGATCGCGATGGCCGACGTGCCGGCGCAGGACGCGGGGCTGGGCTCGGGCATCATCAACGTCTCTCAGCAGGTGGCCGGTGCGCTGGGGCTCGCGGTGCTCGGCACCGTCGCCACAAGCCACTCCAAGACCCTGCTGGCCCAGCACCACACGGTCGTGGACTCGTTGCTCGGCGGGTATCACCTCGCCTTCGGGATCGGCGTGGTCGCCGTCATCGCCGCCATCGCGACCGCGGTGGTCGTCCTGCGCACCCCGGTCTCCGAGGAGGCCGAGGAGCGAGCCGAAGCGGTGGCGCTCGTCACCGAGGAACCCGTCAATGCCATTCGAAAGGCAGGCCGCATGATGCCGACCACGTCGACGTTTCCCCCCAGGCGGCCGGGGGCTCCGATCCCCACGAGGCCAAGCACCCCGAGCCTCCCTCCGCGGCGCCCGTCACCGCAGGGCGAGGTGACGCGGCTGGCCGAGGCGGTGCGCATGGAAGCCGCCGCCATGGAGGCCGGGCGCCAGCTGCGCCGCAGCGGCCGCGTCAGGCTGCCGGTGCGGACCGGGCGGCCGCGATGACCGCCTGAGACTGAGTGGTGTGCGACAGGGCCTTGCCTGCCCCGTCGCACACCTCGGTCTGGACCACGATGACCGAGCGCCCGACCCGCAACGGTCGTGCCGTGGCGGTCGCGCTGCCCTCACGCAGGCCGCGCAGGAAGTTCGTCGTGGACGAGATCGTGGCCGTGCCGGCGCCCGGCGGCAGGTTGAGAAAGGCGCAGACGCCTCCGAGGCTGTCGGCGAAGGCCATCAGCGCACCCCCGTGAAGCAGGCCGCCGGTCGTGCACAGGTCCTCGCGCCAGGCCAGGCGGCCGGTGACCTCCTCGGCCGTGGCGGACGTGAGCTCGAGGCCGAGCTGCGCCGCGAACGGCATCATCGCCACGAGGTCGTGCAGCTCGGGCATGTCGCGTACCTTAGGGTCCAAGCTCGGCGTGGAGGGCGCCTACGCCAGCGACTTGGCGAACCAGTGCTGCGCGTAGGGCTCGTCGTTGAACGGCGGCACCTCCTCGTACCCGGCCGAGCGGTACAGCGCCATCGCCTCGACGAGCGCCGCATTGGTCTCCAGCCGCGCCACGCCGGCGCCGCTCTCGCGGGCGAGCTGCTCGAGCTCGTGCAGGAGCCGCCGACCCAGGCCCAGCCCCCGGGCGGACTCGGCGACCCACATGCGCTTGATGTCCGACGGGCCGCCGGGCAGGTGCTTGACCGCGCCACAGCCGATCGGCTCCCCGCTGAGATAGGCGACGACAAACGCGCCCGCCGGCGGCCGGACCTCGTGCGGCTGGGCGGTGGAGCCGGTGCGGGGATCGAAGGGCCTGTCCGAGCGCCGGCCCAGCTCCGCGTAGTAGGCGCGCAGGCAGCGCCGGGCGTCCGGGTCCTCGGGATCGACGATCCGCGTCTGCACGAGCGAAGCGGTGATGAGGCGCTCGACGGAGCGCATGGCGGTCACCAGCTGCTCGCGCTGGCCGGGGCCGAGCGGTGCCAGGATCGAGCGGGCGAGCTCGTCGCTGCGATCGTCCAGGACCCCCCGCTCCTTCGTCCCCACGGGCGTCAGCCGCGCGACGCGGATCCGGGCGTCGGCCGGGCTGGGGCGCACCTCGATCAGCCCATCGGCCTCCAGCGCGCGCAGCACCCGGCTCAGCTGGCCGGAGTCCATGTCCAGGCGGGCGCGTAGCGCGCGGACCTCGGCACCCTCCACCCCGATCTCCCACAGGACCCGGCAGGCCGACAGCGGCCGTGAGCGCGCCAGGTAGTGATCGCTCAGGGCGCCCACGCGCTGGGTCACCGCCCGGTTGAAGCGCCGGACGTGGTCAACCTCGAGCTCGAGCTCCGCCGGACCGCCCGCCGAGCCCGTGGCTGTGGCCGCGGAGGAGGAGGACATCCTCTGATAATAGTCAGAGAGTCAAGCCGTGCCGAACTGAGCGTTGGCCCGCTCAAGGATCGTGGTCAGGGTCCGGCCCGTCGTCTCCAGGTCGTCCTCGGGCAGGTCGCCCCACAGCCGCCTGGTGATCTCGTCGACGGCGACGCGGACCCGGCCGTGGACCCGCGCGCCCGCCTCGGTCACGGCGACCCGGTCCGCATCCGGCGACGCCTGCAGCAGCCCAGCCGCCACCAGCTCGTCGACCCGGGCCTTCGCCTCGGGCGCCTCGACCTTCAGGGCTCCGGCCAGCCGCCCCACCAGCTGGTCGCGGCCGACCTCGCCGCCGCCGGTGACGGTCAACCGCAGGACGATCCACTGGTGCTCGGTGAGCTCCACATGGCCCAGCTCGCGATAGAGGATGGCGTTGAGGGCCTTCTCGGTCTCGCCCAGGACCTGCGGGGTGAATGTGATCTCAGGTGCCACGGCCAGTGTCCCTTTCGTTGGTGTTGTCAACGTTGGTGTGCCCAACGATATCACCACCCGTTGGCAACTCCAACGTTGGCTGTGCCAATGTAAGCTTGCCCACGGTGACCGAGCCAGAGCACGACAGCGGCTACGACCCCCCGGTCCGCCTGCAGCAGCTCCCCAGCTGGCTGGCCGCCCAGGTGGCGCGCCGCGCCCAGCACCTGGTCGAGGAGGCCCTGGCCGGCGAGGGCGCTCGTCGCCAGCACTTCGTGGTCCTGACCTCACTCGCCGAGCAGGGCCCCGCGAGCCAGGCCGAGCTCGGCCGGCGGCTGTGGATCGACCGCAGCGACCTGCACGCGATCCTCAACGAGCTCGAGGCGGCCGGCCGGGTCGCGCGCGTCCGCGACGAGGCCGACCGCCGGCGCAATGTCGTCGCGCTCACTCGCTCGGGCCGCGCCGCGCTGGCGCGGCTGGACAAGCGCGTCGATGCCGCCCAGGACGCCCTGCTGGCACCGCTGTCAGCGCGCGACCGGCGCGAGTTGCAGCGCCTGCTGGAGCGCGTGGTTCAGGGCGCCTGACGCCGGTCACGAGCCTTTCACAGGGACGCGATAAAGCACACCTACACTCGCGCTCGGGCCGGTGGCAGGAACCCGATAGGAGGCATCGAGTGCGGACGACAGTTCCCTGTGGCCCGGCGTTGAGCCGTGCCCGCATTCTCGGCGTGGCCGTAGTGGTGGCAAGTGCTCTGAGCGTCGGCGTGGGCACGGCCCAGGCCTCGGCGCGACACGGCGCCCCGGCGCGACACGGCGCCCCGGCGCGACACGGTGCCCCGGCATCGGGGCCACGGGCGTTCACCCACCAGATCCATTGGAGTGTCAGCTCACCGGCGCGTGGCGTGCAGTTGCTCAACGGGACGTTCAGCGACCCAGCGGTGCACCCATCCTGGACGGTGACGATCCAGACGCCGACGCAGAGTCCGTTTGACGGCAGCCCGGAGCTCGCGGAGGCCGGGAGCGGCGGCTGGGCACAGCAGACCGAGGCCGCACTGACCGGCGATGGGTTCACCCCCACCGCGACCATGGTCCACTGGCCGCACTACGCCGACGACCCACGCGGAGTCCTGGGGGTGCGCGTTCGCGTCGGCGAGTTCGCCACGAACGCGGCCGCCACCGCGCAGGCGGCCACCCTGACCGCGGACGGCTTCCACCCGCTCGTCGAGTGGGAGGGCTTTGACCCCCAGCAGCCGCCCGACGCCGAGCTGCTGCACGCAGCCATCGTGGACCCGCGCATGTTCTCCGGACACGTCGAGGCGATCCACGGGACCGCGGTGGCCAGCCGCGCCACGGCCGCCGCTCAGGCACAGCAGGTGGGGGCGCTGGCCGCGGTCAACGGCGGCTTCTTCACCATCGACGCCCCGCTCGCCGCGGTGGCGGGCGTCCCCACCGGCCTGGGGGTCTACGACGGCAAGCTCGAGTCGCTGGCCAACAACGCGCGTGCCGACCTGGTGCTCGACGGCCGAGCCCCGGCCCGAATCGAGAACCTCACCTCGTCCGCGGAGCTGCGCGCGGGCGGCGCGACGCAGCGCGTCCTCGGCATCAACCGCCTCCCGGGCAGCAACGAGGACTGCGGCGTGCCGGGCTTTGCCCCGACCGACGAGCCGCGGCAGGGCACGATCTGCACCGGCAGCAACGACCTCGTTCTCTTCACGCCGGAGTTCGGCGCCCCGCTTCCAACGGGGACCGCGACGCAGGCGCTGCTTGACCGAAGCGGCCGGGTCATCTCCATCGGCACGGCCGGCGGCTCGCTCCCGGCCGGGGACTCCGCGCTGCAGGGGCTCGGGACCGGCGCGACGTGGCTGGCTTCACACCTGCGGGTGGGCCGGCGCGTCGTCGTCGACGAGCAACTGCGACGTCTGAGCGGCGGCCCCGTCACGCTGACTCCGCAGACGAGCATCGTCAGCGCGGCGCCGATCCTGTTGCGCAACGGGCGCCTTGATATCGACGCCTCCCGCGAGGGCGTGTTCGACCCGCGCGACCTCAACAACTACAGCTTCAGCGCCGACCGCCACGGTCGCACGTTCGCCGGCGTCGATCGCCACGGGCGGCTGATCCTGGTCACCGCCGACGGCATCCCCGGCGTCAGCGAGGGCCTGACCCTGACCGAGGAGGCCCTGCTGATGCGCTCACTGGGCGCCGTGGACGCCATGAACCTCGACGGCGGCGGCTCGACCAGCTTCGTCGTCAACGGCCAGACGGTCAACGACCCGTCCGACGCCACCGGCGCCCGACCGGTGGGCGACAGCGTGGTCATCGTGCCTTAGCGCCGTGTAGCCCAGGCTCCGCCGAGCTCGCGCAACAGGACCTACGCGAGCTCGGCGACCGCCTCCAGCAGGCGGTCCACGTCGGCGGCGGTGTTGTAGAGCACGAGGCTCGCGCGCAGCGCCCCGCCGGCGTCCTGCAGGCCGAAGCGGCTCATCAGCTCGTAGGCGTAGTTGTCGCCGTTCCACACCGACACGCGGCGCTGCGCCAGGTGCTCGGCGACGGCCAGGGGGGTGTGGCCCTCGACCACGAACGACAGTGTCGACGTCCGCCGCGCCGGCGCGGGCAGGACGCGCACGCCCTCGATCGACGCCAGCCCGTCGAGCGCGTGGCGCAGCAGTCCGGCGAGATAGGACTCGGTCGCGGTGAGCGCGGCCACGAGGCGCTCACGGCGACTGCCGGCCACGTCGGTGAGACCGGCCAGCCAATCCACCGCCGCGGTGATCCCCGCCAGCAACTCGAAGGCCGGGGTGCCGCGCTCGAAGCGGTCGGGCACGTCGTCGCCGGCCGGCGCGAGCTTGGCCGGCGTCAGACGCGCAAGGAGCGCCGGATCAGCGACGACCGTCCCGGCGTGGGGCCCGAACAGCTTGTAGGTGGAGAAGGCGTAGAAGTCGGCGCCCAGCGCGCGCATGTCGGTGGGGACGTGCGGCGTGGCGTGCACCCCGTCGACATAGACCAGCGCCCCTGCGGCGTGCGCACGCTCGGCGATGGCGCGGACGTCAGGCCGGCTGCCGATGGCGTTTGATGCAGCGGTGACGGCCACCAGTCGCGTGCGGTCGCCGATGACCTCAGCGACCCGCTCGGCGGTCAGTTCGCCCGTGTTCGTGTCGAACTCAGCCCAGCGCACGGTCGCCCCGGCGCGCTGAGCGGCAATGACCCAGGGGCGGACGTTGGCGTCGTGGTCCAACGACGTGACAACGACCTCGTCGCCGCCCGACCACCCACGTGAGAGGGCATCGGCGAGGTGGAAGGTGAGGGTCGTCATGTTCGGCCCCAGCACGACGCCCTCGGGCCGGCCGTTGACGAGGTCGGCCACCGCGCGCCGGGCCTCCTCCACGATCGCGGTGCTGCGCTCGCTCGCCGCAAACGCACCGTGGACATTGGCCATGCCGTCGCGCAGGGCCGCGGCGATGGCCTCGATGACCGCGGCCGGGACCTGGGTGCCCGCGGCGCCGTCCAGCGACGCCCAGCCGCCGGTGAGGCCCGGGAACTCGGCGCGGATGCTCTCGATGGACCGGTTCAGCGCGCTCATTCGGCGCCGTATTGTGCCGGGTCGGCGCCGAGGTGAGGTCACACGGCGGCGTGATCGCCGTCGAGCAGGTGGCGAGCTGTCTCGTTGGTCCAGGCCAGGGCCTCGAGGTAATGCTCCGGAGCACTAGGGACGATGCGCCGGGCGCGGCTGAACTCCCCCTCCTCCATCGCCGCGACGCAGTCGAGCAGGCGGCCCCGGCCGGTGCGGTTGATGAGCGCGTCGCGCATCTCGGGCGGGAAGGGGAGCGACTGCACAACGGTGCTCATCGGGCGATCGGTGAGCGCGTCGATGACTGAGAACAGCCCCAGGGCAAACAGCTCGGGCGCCGGATCGCGTTCGCCCTCCCCGGCGAGCTGGCAGAAGCGGGCGCGGACGAGGGCGGTGATGAACAGCTCGCGCGGCTTGCCGCCGATCTGGGCCAGGATCATCATGGTCGTCCAGCTGCGGACGTTGTCGATCCCCAGCATGGCCACTGCCTGCATCACCGTGCTCACCGGCTGGCGCAGGCTGAAGTAGGCCGAGTTGATGTAGCGCAACAGCCGGTAGCTGAGCGCGACGTCAGTGGAGATCACGCGATCCAGCGCAGCGAGGTCGACGGCTGGATCCTGGACGTCGGCGGCAAGTTTGAGCAGCGCCAGCTTGTTGGGCGGCACCAACGTGCCCTCGATGATCTCCGGGCGGCAGAAGAAGTAACCCTGGAACAGGTGGCAGCCGGCGGCCAGGGCGATCTCGAAGTCGACATGGTCCTCGAGCTTCTCGGCGACGAGGGTCAGGCGGTGACGCGAGAGGTCGCGGGCGAGGCTCGTCAGGCCTTCGGCGCCCAGGGCGCGCAGGTCCAGCTTGACGATGTCGACCTTGGGCAGCAGCCGCTCGATGTCGGGAGTGAGCGTGAAGTCATCGAGCGCCACCTGGTAGCCCCCGCTGCGCAGCTTGGCCAGCGCGTCGATCAACGCGTCATCGACGAGCTGGTCCTCCAGCAGTTCGAGGACGACGCGGTCGGGCGGGATGGTCTCGGCCAGCCCGCCCAGCACGAACTCGCGGGTGACGTTGATCCATGCCCGGCGCGCGTCGACGAGGCGCTCGAGCTCCATCTCGGTCATCGCGCGCAGCGAGACCCGCGCCGTCGCCAGCTCGTCGTCGCGCACGTTCGCCTGGTCGGATCCCGCCTCGCGGTACAACAGCTCGTATCCGACCGCGGTCAGGTCGACGTCCAGGATCGGCTGCCGCGCGAGGAGAACCTCGTTCATTGGTGACGAATCGGTCATCCAGTCAGAAAGCAATAATCGCCGATATGCGATGCACCTGAAACCCAGACGATCGTCCAGGTGCCAACCGGCGCGCGACGCGCAGCGCGCGGCGGGTCGTCAGGGCTTGAGCTTGTGCCCGCTGTGGAACAGCCACGCGCTCCACGTCACGGTCAGCGCCGCCAGCGCCGCGGTGATCCCCAGGGCGATCCCGACGGGCACGTCGCTGGTGCCGAGGAAGCCGTAGCGCACCGCCTGCACGAGGTAGAAGATCGGGTTGGCGTGTGACACCTCGCGCCACGGCGACGGCAGCGTCGACACCGAGTAGAAGACACCGCCCAGGAAGCTCAGCGGCACGATGAGGATGTTCTGGACGAAGCCGGCGTGGTCCCAGGTCTTGGCGTAGATGCCGATCACCACGCCCAGCGAGGCGAACAGCGTCAGGCCGAGCGCCACGCCCAGCACCAGGACCAGCGGGTCGTTGACCGGCACGTGGGTGATGGGCAGCGCCAGCGCCAGCAGCGCCACGCCGATGAGCAGTGCGCGTGCGATTCCGCCCAGCGACAGGCCCAGATTGATCTCCCAATTGCGCATCGGCGAGGCCAGGACGTCATTGAGGTAGCGATCGAACCGGGCCTGGAACACCGACGAGGCGTTGTTGGTGTAGGCGGCCTGGACCATGGCCATGGTGATCAGCCCGGGGACGATGAATTCCCGATAGTCGAAGCCGTCGACGTGGCGGATGCGCCCGCTCAGCGAGAGGCCGAAGACGAGGATGAACAGGAACGACGCCATGACCGGCGCGGCCACGGTCTGGGTCCAGAGCTTGAGGACCCGGAGGATCTCGCGGCCGCCCAGCGAGATGAGCCCGCGCCGGCGCTGGATGAAACTGCCCCCGCCCGCCCCAGCCGGCGGACGGCGGTCGTCGATGACGGTGGAGGCGCTCACGCGGCGGCCATCGCCTTGACGTACACGTCGGCCAGCGAACCGACGTCAAAGCTCTCCAGCAGCGCGGCCGGGCTGTCGCGGGCCAGCAGGCGCCCACCGCGGATGAGCGCGACGTCCTGGCAGAGCTCCTCGGCCTCCTCCAGGTAATGGGTGGTGAGCAGGATCGTGGTCCCCTGCTCGTGCAGCCGCCGGATGTAGCGCCACAGCTCGATGCGCAGCTCGAAGTCCACCCCGGCGGTCGGCTCGTCGAGGATGACGAGCCGCGGCTCGTGCATCAGAGCGCGGGCCAGCAGCAGACGCCGGCGCATCCCGCCCGAGAGGCTCGGCGCCCGGACCCCCGCCTTGGCGCGCAGGTCGAAGACGTCCATCATCTCCCGCGCCCGCCGCACCGCCTGCGGGCGGCTCATCCCGTAGTAGCCGCCGTGGTAGACGAGCGTCTCCTCCACGTCGAGGAAGCGGTCGAGGTTCACGTCCTGCTCGGCCAGCCCCATCATCCGCCGCGCCTCGGGGTCGCGGTGCGGGTGGCCGAAGATGTCGATCTCGCCTGCGGTGATCCGGATCAGGTTGCACACCGCGCTGATCAGCGTCGTCTTGCCCGCGCCGTTAGGGCCGAGCAGGCCGAAGAACTCGCCATCCGGGATCTCGAGGTCAAATCCGTCGAGGGCGAGCAGGCCGCCGTCGTAGCGCTTGGTCAGGCCGCGCAGGGAGAGTGCCGGAAGGGAGTGCATCGGACATCGAGCCTAGTCGCCCGCGCCCGGGTGGCCGTTCGGCGACGGGATTGGACCCGCCAGCCTCGGGTATACCCGCGTCATGCCCAAACCCCGCCCCGGTCTCGTGGCCGTCGTCACCGCCGTGGTCCTGGCGGCCACGGCGAGCGTCGCGGCCGGCACGACCCTGGACTTCTGGACCGGCGTCGTCTCACACCACCAGGACGTGATCGTGCAGGTCAGCCACGTGCGGGGCGACGGGCCAGCCACCATCCAGGTCAGCTGGCGGTGCAAGATCGGGCGCCGCTCGGCGAACGACTTCGTCTTCCGGCTGCAGGGCCGGATCCGGAAGGGCCGGCTCAGAGCAGCCGGCGCCCAACCGGTCAACAGCGGCTCGGGTCACCTCGCGGTGGACCTGCGCGCGTTGCGCGCCGGGCACAAGGCAAACGGCACCCTTACCTGGCGCGCGACCACCGTCTCGGGCAAGCGGTGCTCAGGCCACGGCACGTGGGCCGGGAACTACGTGCGCTGACGCACTCGCGACGCCGCGCGGTCCCACGGATCGTAATCGGGGCCGTAGGATCTTCTCGTGGGGGCCGAGCAGACGAGTGAGGAGACGGCGGGGGTCGCGCCTTCACCCCGTTCATCGTCGGTCGATCCGGGAGTGGCGAACTCGCCCGATCTCTCCTTGGACACCGTCGCGCGGCTCGGCGAACTCGGGGCCACCGGCTCCCGTGACGCCCGCCTGGCGCTGCTGGGTCTTCAGCGCGGTGCGGGCAATGCTCATGTCGCCCGCCTACTGACCGGCCAGGGAACGGCGGAGGCCCGGCCTGATGTCACCGCGCCGGCGCCGTCCCTGCGCGACACCCTCCTGGCACACGAGCACGCCCATGAAGCGGCGGTGGGGTCAGCGCCCGGGGTTGACCACGGTCCTCAACTGCGGCTCATGCGCGGTGTCGATGACCGGGAATTGAAGCTCGCCCGCTGGGCTGACGCCGGCCTCACCCCGCTCCAGGGCCGCGTTCTCGCGCGTGACACCGGGACCGCCAAGGGCGCCAAGTCCGGGTCGTGCCTGTCGTCCGAGTCCGACGACGCCGTGTTTGACGCCGAGGCCGACGATCGCGAACGCCACGAGACCCTGGACCCCGCGCAGAGCACCTGGACACGTCACAGCCGCTCGGCTTCAAGCCGCGGTTCCACTGCGCTCGCCAGAGTCGGCGGGACCGAACGGGAACTTCTCCACCTACAACGTGCGCCAGTGGTTCGTGATGGAGCCGGGCTCCTCTGATCACACATCGAAACCCAGATTGGGGTGGAAACACTTCTCGATCGAGATGGACAAGGAGGGGGATTGGCTCGTCGTCGCCAAGATCGCGATGGACGGCCAGATGATCTACCTGGTCCGGCGGGTGAAGATCGTGGCGGCCAAGAACGTGGCCGACGAGGCGTTCAAGAACGCGCGCACGGCGAGCTACCCCGAGTACTTCTGGATCATGCACCAGGAACGGGTCAAGCGCGGCGGCGCTGACCTGGACCAGTCGAAGACGAAGGGCGCCTACATCACCAACGAGGGGCCGAGCGCGGCGAACCCGCGGGGGAGAAGGACACCTACAGCTTCGGCTACAAGATCCATCCCGACCCGGCGCTGCCGACGGACCGCAAGCCGAGCACGTACCGGTGGTGGGCGATCCCGCGTGAGACCGACATGAACCGGTTCAAGGGCCGGACCGACATGGGCACGCGCACGGAGTACAAGGGCGAGTTCGCCTTCTATCTGGGGGAGGGAGAGCGAGCGGCACTTCCGCCGCGACGAGCCGGCCACCATCGAGATCGTCTGCGAGCTGATCGACGGCAACAACAACGTGGTCGATGTCGCGCGCTACCAGCAGGTGATCATGGGCCACCGAGAGCTCGAGACCGTGAAGCAGATCGACAAGCTCGAGGCCGAGGCCGCCAAGAACTACGCGAAGATCCAGAAGGGCAAGGCCACCGGGCTGAAGGCGATGCACTTCGACGTCCGCCGCAACAAGACCGAGGACCTGCAGTTGTTCGTCGGACCCTCCGCCGCCAACCCCGACCAAGACGATGCTGCTGGACCTGACCCGGGGGCGGAGTACGTCGAGCACGAGGGCGCGGATCGTGACGGAGGCGATCAACCACCTCGAGTCCAACAACTCCTACTCCACCGGCGAGATCCTCATCCAGATCGAGGGCGAGGCGCAGCCGAGACGGTGAAGACCAAGGGCGAGAGCGACCTCGCCGACGCCGCGGGCAAGACGGGGATCGGATCGATGGGCCTGCTGGCTCTCGGCATCATCGCCGCCGCGATCCCGGGAGTGGACATCGCCGCCCCGTTCTCATCACCGCTGGCCTGGGCGCGGGGCCGCCTCGGCGGGGATGTCGCTGGCCGACGAGCTGCGCAAGGCCAAGCCGAGCCCGACCGCGATCCTCCTGGACATCACCGCGATCGTGGGGAGCTTCATGGGCGCGGGCTCGACGATCCAGGCGGCGCGGATGGGCTCGGTGGAGCTGGCCATGGCTACCGCGACCGGTCGCTTCTTCATCTACACCGGCTTCACCTTCGACGCGGCCGGCGGGATCCTGCTGGCGGCCGACACGGCAGAGAAGATCGAGCAGATTCGCGACAGCCAAATGCCCGAGGAAGAGAAGATCAAGGCGATCGAGAAGCTGCTGGCCATGGCCGTCATCACCGGCGGGCTGATCGCTTCGGCGCTCACGACATCGCCACCGCGCAAGACGCGCGTGGCTACGGCCCTGGGCGAGGAGCGCCTTTCGGGGCTGCGGCCAGATCAGGTGTACACACTCGGCGCGCTCGACGACACGGTGCTCGCGGCGCTCAAGAAGGTCCCGGCCAAGGAGCTCGGGCCGGTGGCGGCGGCCCTGGCCCAGGATCCGCGCGCCGCGGCGAGACTGAGCAAGGCCTTCGGCGAGAAGTTCATCACCGAGGTGCGGGCGAACCCCAAGCGCTCGATGAAGGAGATCGGCGACATCCTCGGCGCGGAGGCCGAGGGCGTGTCGGCGAACGCGATCGGCGGCACCGCGGCCCGGACGTGTACTCACGCGACCGCACCGGGGGATCGCGACGCAGCAAACGAGGTTCGAACGGGGCGTCAAGGGGGTCAAGCCGGGGCGAGCCGTGGAGCGACGGTCGACAACATCAAGGTCGACGTCAAGACCAAATCCGCCACCCTCGAGCTCTCGTTCGGCGGCGACAAGGTGGCGGTCAGGGTCGAGCTCAAGGAGACCGCCGACCTGTCGAAGGGACCGCACGCGGCCACCGGCGGGGCCGGCGCTGGGCGCATCGTCGATCTCAAGCCGCCGCCTCACCGGGGGACAAGTGGACCGCGCGGGTCGAGCTTGATGCGGCGACGCTCCAGGACGACGTGAAGTTCGTCCTCGGGCATGAGCTGGACGAGATCACCGAGTTCATCGCCACCAAAGGCCGGCCGGGATCGGTCGTTCGAGGCCGAGGCGAGGCGGGGGTGTTCGTGACTGGGCCAAGCGGGGATCGCAAACGGCGCCGTCGGTGACGCGCATGACCGGCCAACGCCGTGAGTTCCTCAGCGTCGCCTCGACCTTCGCGATCAAAGGCTCGCGTTGGCGAAGGCTCCCGGAGACGCGAGACTGGCCGCGAGGGTGAAGCGCCGGCAGGAGACCCTCGAGAAGCTCATCGCGAACATGGGCCTGCGAGACCCCAGAACATGGAGCTCAAGCTGCGGACGCTGCGCGAGTCTTCGATGACCTGGAAGCCGTCCGCAGGGCGTCAGACCGACAAGACGGCGTTCATGGATGAGAGCCACGATGGACAGCCTGCTCGACGACCTCCTGCGCGGCGTCACGTCGACGGACTTCGAGGGGCGCGACCGCCGGAAAGACCGCCAGCAATCTCACCGAATCGCTGGTGGCGCATCTGATGCGCGCCGAGCCCAGACGGCAAGCGACTTCCTGACCAGCGGGATCTACGGCGGCCACCACGACGCCGCCCTGAGGGAGTTGTCGCCGCCAATCCGGAGTACGCCGTGGTGTTGCGAGCCGAGGCCGACAGCGGGTTCGTGACCTACCGCTACTACGACCAGTACCGCTGGAATGGCACCGGCCCGGCGCCCCGTCCGGGCGATGCGCGTTACCCGACCGCGGCGGCCCGGTCGACCCGGGGTGGGCTCAGCCCACCATCAACGGACGCGTGATCCCCAAGACGACGTTCGACGATCCGATCGCTTTCTTCAGCGAGGCCGACAGCGCGATCGACACGTGGAAGGCGCTCCGACCACGGACCTCACCAGCGAAGCTGGGCGACGACGGGCGGGCGGTGCAGATCAACGCGAACCCCAACCTGCAGATGTACTTCACCTACGACCCGGCGCTCCCGCCGGGAAGCAGTGGGACATCAGGTCGATCTTCATCGACGAAGGCTGGATCATGGCCAACCGGGCCAGGGCACCCCGCCCCCGGGCACCGCCGCGCCGCCACCGCCCACTCCGCCCCCCGCGGTGCCGCCTCCGCCGCCCCGGCCACCGTGCCGGCTACGCCCCCGCCGACGGAGCCAAGAAATGAGCGGCGCGCCGCACCAACTCGACGTCGCGGGCCTGCAGCTCCCGATCGTCGACACCGCCCTCGGTCCCGGATCTCTCCGGAGGGTGGCTCGCCGGTCTGGCGATCGTGGTCAACGCCTTCCTCAACGGGGCGCTGCCGCAGCTGTGGGACGGCCTGGTCCGACAGAGCCGGTCAGCGTGACGGACGTCCACGCCGAGCCCTGTCACAGAGCACCGACGCGGCGGCGTCGCTTGAGCCGTGGCGGCGCAGGTCGGGGTCGACCCTGGCCGAGGATCCGGTGGTGGTGGGCACTGCAGAAGACGAGTTCGTCCTGCCGCGGACGGCCCTGCTCAACATCCTTGATCGCATGCAGCAGCTCAATCGCAGCGGGCCGCAGCGGCGCGCGACGCAGCCAGCGACCGGCGGGGGAAGTCCTCGCCGGGCTGTGGCCAACCGCCCGCACGCGCCCGGTCGCGCCGACGAGCTCGAACGTCTGGAGACGAGGGCCCGCGAGCTGGACGCGATGACCGACCCCGCGGAGGCCGCGGCGCGCCGACGGACCCTGCTGATCGAGCTCGACGGCGCCGGAGTGCTCTCCGGGCGCCCGGAGGTGGCCGACGAGCTGAACGACCTGGGGCTCCCACGCTCCTCGGCTACCACCGCGCCGCGCGACGGCTGCTGGATTACCTGATCAGCCCCGAGCGTCGCGAACTCGTGCCCGATGCCTTGCCGAGCCCGTGCTGGGCGCCGGGTGTCGCTGGACTTCTTCCGCGACGGGCCGGCGGTCCCGCCGGGGCGCACCGAGCACGGTTGGACCGCGCTGGGCGAGGCGATGCTCGTCGCCTCCTCCCCGGAGGCGACCGCCGAAGGCGGGTTCTACTCGCAGTGGGACGGCCGCTGGTATGAGGTGCGCTGGCGGCGCGACGACGGCAACACCCCGGCGCTCCGGGATCTCTCGGAGGCATGATGCTGAGCCGCATTCCGCGCACCCACCTATCGATCGCGGGCCACCGCCACGGGGCGTTCTATGTGACCGGCTGGTCAGGGTTCTGGCTCGCCGTGGCGCTGACCCTGTCGCTGGCCGCATCCGTGGCCGATCGGTCCTGATGCAGGCCGCGATCGCCGCCGCGGCGCGGCCGTGTACTTCTCGATCGTGGCGGTCGTGCGGCATCGCACCGGGCGCGAGACGCTCGTCTACTACCACCACATCCTGGTCTTCCTCGCCGTCGGCGCGGGGCTCGCGGCTCTCGCCGGTCAGCCGGTGCTCCCGTTCCTCGACATCACCGTGTGCGGGCTGGCCCTCTTCACCGCGGTGGCGCGGGTCGGCTGCCTGATGGTCGGCTGCTGTCACGGGAGGCCGGCGAGCGGAATCGCGTACGGCCCCGAGCATCGCCGCACGGGGTCCGGCTACCTCGTCGGCAGACCTGATCCCGTGCAGGCGATGGAGGCTGGATGCGCGGTGCTGACGGTCATCACCACCGCCGCGGTCCTGACCGACGCGCGCCCGGGCACGGCCTTCGCAGTGTTCCTCGCGGGCTACGCGCTGCTGCGCTTCGGGCTCGAGTGGCTGCGCGGAGACGTCGCCCGGCGCTACGCCCATGGGCTCTCAGAGGCTCAGCTGATCTCGCTGGCCCTCGCCGTCGCGGTGGCTGTCGGCGGGGTGACCGGCGTCCTCCCAGGGGGTGCGTGGGCCATCACCCCGGCCGCCATCCTCGTGGCGGCGGCGCTGGCCACCATCCTCGGCTGGGTCCCGGGACGCCGCGAGCTCCTCGCCCCGGTGCACGTCCACGAACTCGCGCGCCGAGTCGGCCGGCTGGAGCTCTCTGAGCCGGACCGCATCGTCACCGCGGTGACCTCTCGTGGCCTGACGGTATCGATGGGCGAGAACGGCGAGCAGGCCCACTACACCCTCTCCACGGGCACGCCCCTCAGTGAGGACAGCGGGCGCCAGCTCGCTCGGCTGGTGCTGTGGATCTGCCGCGACGAGGCCGAACCCGAGCTGATCTACGGGCGCACCGGTGCGGTGCACGTCGTCACGCCGCGCACCACCGGCGGGTACGCCCAGTCGTCCGGCGGGCAATGGGCGGTAGTGGGCTCGAACCAGTGACCCCCTGCTTGTCAGGGCGAGCGCGGATGCGGTCGCGGCCGGCGCAGATTGACGCGATGCTGGACGACAGCGCGGGGGACGCGCTGACCATCGTCCCGCTCAAGGGGGACGGAAGCGCCCGGACCACGACTGAGGCCGAGGGCGGGCCAGGTCTGTCATTGACAAGCTGATCCTGACCTGGCCCACCCCATCGGTGCCCCACTTCCCTTCGCGCCCCCGATCTGCTCGGGTGAGCAGCGCCAAGGCGGCCCGCTTCCCCGGACCGACCTCGCGTTGCCCCTGCGGGCGGGCCAGTGACCCACCAGCAGGTCGATTGAGGTTTACGACCCCGGTCCGCAGACGATGTGGTCCATTGCTGTCTGTCGTGTGTGTGTCGTCATGTGTCTGTATGCCGTACTGGTCGGCACTGAGGGTGTGCGGTAGGGGAGGGATGATCCGGCTGTGACCTTCCCGAAACCTGTGGGGCTGGCTGAACGCCCGTCAAGCGCCAAAGAGCGAGATTGCGCCGAACGCTGAGTGTTAGGGCGCGGTCGGCGTTCTCGCGCGCCGCGTCATTGAGCGCACGGAGATCGTCCAGTGTCCATCGCGTTTCGGTGCGCTGCTCATCCATCGATCGCGGAGTGCAGACTTGACGATGACTCGGGACCCCGCTCGACGTCATCGTTGTTGACGTAGTACCGCGTGACCGCGTCAACGTCGACCAGCACTCGTAGTTCGACACGGTGACAGTCCGTTGGACTTGGTGAACCTAACTACGAGGACGAAGTCGGGACGTAAGCGACGATACTGGGAGCGCCGGTGCAGGCTGCACCAGTACCGAGTACAGCTGTCTTGCCGCTACTGACGACGCAGATCGTGGTCGGTGTCGCGCTCGTGATATCGCCAGCCGGACCCTGCGGTCCTGTGGCACCGGTCGGGCCTCGCTTACCATCCGCGCCGGCCGGACCGGGATCGCCCTTGAGAGACTTGAGCCAGTCATTCTGACTCAGCACGGGGCTGTCAGTCGTGGTGGAGGCGTACAGGTCATAGGCCGACATGCCCAGTCGGGCCTCGCTTGCCATCGGCACCGGGAGCGCCAGAAGCGCCATCCTTGCCGGGCTCGCCCTTGAGAGACTTGAGCCAGTCGTTCTTGACTCAGCACGGGGCTGTCTGTGGTGGTGGAGGCGTACACGATCATAAGCCGACTGACCAGCCGGGCCGCGCTTACCGTCGGAGCACCAGGAGCGCCCTGCGGTCCCTGAGCGCCGTCCATGCCGTCGATGCCCGCGGCTCCGTCCATGGCCGTCGATGCCAGCGGCTCCGTCCATGCCGTCGATGCCAGCGGCTCCGTCCTGAGACCGTCGAGCGCCATCGGCACCATCGGTTGCCGTCGATGCCATCGGCACCATCCATGCCGTGGCCCGGTAGCTCCGGTGTGGCCGGCCAGCCTGGAAGCCGCGTGGCCCGCGGGTGACGCTGGCGTGGTACGCCTTGGCGCTGTGAACGGCGTGGCCCACGGTGCGCGTGGGAGCGATGCGTGGCCACCGTTGGAAGCGGCTGCAATGCCAGTGCCTCCGAGCACGGTGCAGGCGGTGCCCACGGCGATGTAGTTTTCCGCTGATTTTCATGGTGATCCGTTCGTTTGGAGACCGGCCACCGGGCCGGAATCTTTCGACTCCGGCCCGCTGAGAGTTACCGACTGATCGTGATGTTACGAGACCGGGTAAGTGGCGATGGCCGTGAAGCCGGTGCCCTTGGCGTTGATGTGAGCGACGAGCGACGTCGCCGAAGCGCCGTTGAAGTCGGAGTTCCAGCCGGCAGGCCGAAGCTGATCGTCGTGAGCGGCTGACGTTGGGGGCGAACCCGGGCCTGCAGGCTTGCCCTTGTGGTCGTGCTGTCCGGTGATCTTGACCGTGCAGTGGAACTTGTCGCTCCACGAAGCTGTTGGCTGGCGTTCTTGGCGACCTTGACGATGTGGGTGCCGACGATGTTGAACTGCGTCAGCGACGGGACCGTACTGTGTCGTTGTACTGACGCCGTGTACGGCGTCATGGTGCGGCTGGGGACGACGTGTGCTGTGAGCCGCCATCGAAACGGCGGGGACGGCGAGAGTCGCGATGGTCGTCGCGGCGATGATGAGCTTACGCATGGATCTTTCCTTTGTGCTGGGTTATGGGCAGGTGACCCGCGCCCGATGGCAGGAGCCGCCCGTAGGCGGCCCTCTCGGCCAGAGCAATCAGCTCCGCGGTCCCGCTTGAGTGCGATAGCATGTCTGCTGGCGTATATGCTAGCAGCTTAGCTGAGCAGCACGGAAGCTCTTCTTACGGAGTTCTTCGCCGCGACACTTGATAGCATTCGCGCTGTCGCTAATGCTAGCATCGGCGCTAGCAGGCCACACATTTAGGACCTCTTCGATAGCCCACCACCATGCCCATGACACGCACCACGATCAGCTTCACCCGCGAGGGCATGAAGCTGATCCAAGAAGCCGCCAAACGCCAAGGCTCCAGCGTCTCGCAATTCGTCCGCGAAGCCGCACTGATGCGCGCGAGGATGGCCGCCGACGACAACCCATACCCGATGCGCGCCCTCGCTGCGCAACTGCGGGCGATCGGCGATCAGGGGTACGCGCTGGCCGAGAAGGCGCTGAAGGTCGCCGAGGAAGAGGCCGATCGGAAGCAGTGATGCCCGGCAACACAGCTACGAGTTTTCCGACGGGCTTCGATGGAGCTGGCCTCATCTAGCCAGCATTTAACGAGTGGGCGGTACTGGGCTCGAACCAGTGACCTCCTGCTTGTAAGGCAGGCGCTCTACCAGCTGAGCTAACCGCCCGCGGCAGCCGATGGTACCCACGGCGCAGCGGATTCTCACAAGCCACGCGGGGCCGCGTGGGGTTAGGATCGCCTCACCATGAAGGCGTTCGTCACCGGTGCGAGCGGGTTCGTCGGGCGCGCGGTATGCGCCGAGTTGCTGGCTCGCGGTCACCAGGTCACGGCGCTGGTGCGCCGGCTGGGCTCAGAGCCGCGCGGGGACGATCGCCGTCCAGGGTGACCTGACCCACGCCGACCCGGTCAGCCAGGCGCTGCAGGACGCCGCGCCTGACTGCGTCATCCACCTCGCGGCGGAGATCGCCACCCAGCGCGACCTGGCGAAGATCGAGGAGGTCAACGTCCACGGCACCAGCCGGCTGATCGGCGCGTGTGAGACCGCGACCGACGCCCGCCTGATCTTCATGTCCACGGTGGTCACCGGCGACGCCGGCGGAGCGCTGCTTGACGAGGAGTCCGAGCTCCCGGTGCAGACCGAGTACGGCCGCTCCAAGCAGCGCGGCGAGGAACTCGTGCGCGAGTCAGGGCTGCACAGCGTCATCCTGCGCCCCAGTCACATCTACGGCGCCGGCGGCTGGTACGCGGGCGAACTGGTCAAGCGGCTGCGCGCCCCCGGGCGGCTCGTGGTCATCGGCTCCGGCAGGAACTGGTGGGACGTGGTCCGCGTCGAGGACGTCGCCACCGCGTGCGTCGACGCCGCCGAGCGTGCCCCGGACGGCGCGGTCTATCACGTCGCCGACGACGAGCCGATCACCCAGTACGACTTCGTGGCGCTCACCGCCCAGGCACTGGGGGTGGGGAAGCCGCGCCGGGTTCCCATGTGGTTGGCCAGCATCGTCAGCGGCGCCGACCCCGCCCGGGCGGTGGTCCGCTCGGCGCGCAGCTCCAACGCCCACATCAAGCGGGAGCTGGGCTGGGCGCCGAGGTTCCCGTCCGCCCAGCAGGGCGTGCCCGACGCGGTCGCGCACCTTCCGGCCTGAACCGCCTCACGCCACCCGGTAGGTCAGCACCACGTTGCCCGAGGCCAGCGGGGTGGTGTCGGCCAACTCGAAGTTGCCGGCGCGCTCGGGACGGAAGAGGAGATCCGCGCCCCCGCCCTTGCCCAGCATGAACGGGTGAACCCACAGCCGCAGCTCGTCCAGCAGACCGTGGGCGAGCAGGAGGTCGGTGACCGGTCCGAAGCCGTACTGGACGATGTCGCCACCGTCCTGCGCCTTGCGGCGGGCGATCTCGGCCGCCACGTCGCCCGCGATGACCTCGGAGTTGTTCCACTCCGGATCGGTCAGGGTGGTTGACACCACCCACTTCTCCATGGCGTTGATGTGATCTGCGTACGGGTTCCCGGACATCGTCGTCCACACCGGGACGAAGCCCTCGTAGGTGCGGCGCCCCAGCAGCAGGGCGTCACAGCCGAGCAGGAGCTCGGTCTGGATCTGGCCGCCCCGGCCATCGTCCTGGTGGCGGCCCGACGGCCAGTCCTGAGGGTCCTCGATCACGCCGTCCAGGGTGATGTAGGTGGAGTTGATGATGCGTCGCATGAGCGCTCCTCTCGGCATAGGTTGGTCAGTCAGCCGCAGACTTCCAGGAATCGGACCTCCTGATAAGGTCCGTTTCGGTGGCGGTTTCAAGGACCAATTTGTCGCCGGTCTCGGCCCTGGCGATCGACCTGGACCGCATGGGGGCGGACGCGCTGCACCGCCAGATCGAGGCATCGATCCGCGAGCGCATCCGCTCCGGAGCGCTGCCGGCCGGCGTGGCGCTGCCCGCCACCCGCACGCTCGCGGCCAACCTGGGCGTCTCACGCGGCGTGGTGGTCGAGGCCTACGCCCAGCTCGTGGCCGAGGGGTACCTGACCAGTCGCAGCGGCGGCTACACGCAGGTGGCCCCCGCTCTGGCGCGACCGGCGCGTTCGCGGCTCGCCGCGATTGAGCCTCCACGCGACGGGTCCGGCTCCCCGGTCGCCAATCCGTCCGGTGCCCCGTGGTCGGGCCCCGCGCGCCCGGCGGTCGATTTTGGCTACGGCCGCGGCAACCTCAGCGCCTTCCCTCGCGGCGCCTGGCTGCGGTCGGTTCGCCGCGTGCTCACCCAGACTCCCGACGACCGCCTGGGCTATATCGACGGTCGCGGGGCCCCTGAGCTGCGCTCCGCGCTCGCCGACTACCTCAACCGGGTCCGCGGCACCCACGCCGAGGCCGAGACGGTCCTCGTCACCAACGGGTACGCCCAGGCGATATCACTGCTCCTGGGCGTGCTCGCAGCACGCGGCGCCACCGCGCTGGCCGTGGAGGATCCATCGGCATCCGACGATGCGCGGCCGAGCGCCCAGGCGCTGGGGATGGAGGTCATCGGCGTGCCCGTCGGTGGCGACGGCGTGGAGGTCGAGGCCCTGTCGGAGTTGCGCGCCGACGCGCTGATCCTCACGCCCTCGCACCAGTGGCCGACCGGCGGAGTGCTCTCGCCGGCCACGAGAGCGGCGGCGCTCGCCTGGGCGCAGCGGACCGGCGCGCTGGTCATCGAGGACGACTACGACGCGGAGTACCGCTATGACCGCCCGCCGGTGGGCGCCATCCAGGGCCTGGATCCCGACCGGGTCGTCTACGCCGGCACCGCCAGCAAGACGCTGGCGCCCGGGTTCCGGCTCGGATGGCTCGTGCTGCCGCGAGACCTCGTCGAACCGGTCGCCACGGCCAAGCTGCTCGCCGACCGCGGCTCGCCGATCCTGGACCAGCTCACCTTCGCCGACTTCCTCTCCCGCGGCGAGTTCGATCGCCACCTGCGGCGCATGCGGCCCCTGTACCGCTCGCGCCGCGATGCTCTCCTGGCCGCACTGGCCGAGCACGTCCCCGATCTCGAGCCCGTCGGGATCGCGGCGGGCCTGCACCTGGTGGCCTGGCTGCCCGATCGTCTGCCGGAGCACGAGGTCATCGCGGCAGCGGCCAGTGAGGGCGTGGCGGTGGCGGGCCTCGCTCCGTACCGCATCGCCCCGTCGGCCCGCGGCGGGCTCATCTTCGGCTACTCGAACCTCAGCGAGCGAGCGATCGCCGACGGGGTGGCGCGGCTGGGCCGGGCGATCGCGCGCCTGCGCAGCGCTGCGACTGCCCGGATGACGGCGGGCACCTAGTACCGTCCTCTCTCGACATGGACTTCGGGTTCGATCCCCAACGCGCCCTGGACCAGCTCAAGAAGTTCGCCGCCGACGCGCCGGCGCAGATCGCCGATGGCATCGGCCGCCTCGTCCGCGACAGCTCGCCCGAGCGCCTGGACCAGCTGATGAAGTCCCCAGCGCGCCGCGCCGTCCTGGACGGGGTCTTCTGGCAGATGCCGCGCCAGCTCGACGCCAAGGCCGCGGCTCAGGTCAAGACAGCCGTCCGGTGGAACATCACCGGCCGCAGCGACAGCGGCGTCGACAGCTACCTGCTGGAGGTCGACCGCGGCACGGCGCGGACCAACCGCGGGACCGACGGGCCTGACCCCAAGCTGACCATCACCATGGACGGCGTCGAGTTCCTGCGGCTCATCAGCGGCAACTCCGACCCGATGGCGGCCTACTTCAAGGGCCGCATCCAGCTTGCGGGCGACATCATGGTCGCGGCCCAGCTGGCCCAGATTTTCAAGATGCCCAGCGGCGGAGCCGGCACCGACGACGGAGACGGGCCGGCCAACGGCAACGGCGGCGGCGAGCTCGACGACCCCGCCCACTGAAGCGCGCTGACGCCCTCCCGCGCGCGGCTACCCTCAGACGTCGTGCGTGAGGAGAGGGTGTCGATCGAGCTGCGAGGTGTGGTCAAGCGCTTTGGCCCGATCACGGCCGTTGATGGCCTGGACCTGGTGGTCCCGCACGGGGTCTGCTTCGGGCTGCTCGGGCCCAACGGCGCCGGCAAGTCGACGACGATGCGCATGCTCACCGCTCAGACGCTCGCGACCGAGGGCGAAATCGAGGTCCTCGGCTACACGCTGCCTCGCGAGTCCAAGCAGGCGCGGATGGCGATGGGCGTCGTGCCCCAGCTCGACAACCTCGACATCGAGCTGACCGCCCGCCAGATCCTCGACGTGTTCGCGCAGCTGTACCGCGTGCCGCGCGCCGAGCGGGCCGCCGCGGTGGAGCGCGCACTGGACATCGCCAACCTGCGCCCGCGCGCCGACACCATCGTCCGCGACCTCTCGGGCGGGATGCGCCGCCGCCTGCTCGTCGCGCGCGGCCTCATCCACCGCCCGCAGCTGGTGCTGCTCGACGAGCCGACGGTGGGCCTTGACCCGCAGGTGCGCCAGGAGCTGTGGTCGCTGATCGACGCGCTGCGCGCCGGCGGCGTCACGGTGCTCATGTCGACGCACTACATCGAGGAGGCCGAGCGGCTTGCCGACACCGTGGCGGTCATGTCGGCGGGCAAGATCATCGCCCAGGGGACGCCGTCGGAGCTGGTGAGCAGCCATGCCGGTGAAGAGGTGCTGGAGGTCTACGGCCCACCCGCCGAGCTGGCCGAGCTCGAGGCATTGGCCGGCGAGCGCGGCTGGCCCTACCGGCGCAGCGGCCCGGCGGTCGCGCTGCTCGAGGCCGAGCGGCTCAACGGCGAGGCGCCCGACGGCGTGCGCCGGCCGGCCAACCTCGAGGACGCCTTCGTGGCGCTCACCGGGCAGGAGATCGAATGACCACACTGCAGCCGACCGCCGCCGCCCCGCCGGGGCGCGCCCGTCGCGTGCGCCGGCTGGAGCCCGCCGCGCTGGCCGGGGTGATGATGCGCGATGTGGTGCTGTTCAAGCGCTACTGGAAGGCGACGACGTTCTCCTCGATCGTGCAGCCGACGATCTACCTGCTGGCCTTCGGGCTGGGCTTCGGATCGCTGGTGAAGAACGTCGGCCACGTCAAGTACGTCGAGTACGTGGCCACCGGAGTCGTCGCCACCGCGGTGCTGTTCTCCTCGGCGTTTCCGGGCATGTTCAACACCTTTATCCGCTGGAAGTTCCAGCGCACCTACGACGCACTGCTGGCCGCGCCCGTCGACGTGGAGGAACTGGTCACCGCGGAGATCATCTGGATCTCGGTTCGCGCGGGCGTCTACGGGATGGCGCCGCTGATCGTCGGCTTCGCCTTCGGGCTCAAGGTGGAGGCCGGCATGCTGCTCGTGCCCTTCATCGGCTTTATCACCGGCTTTGGCTTTGCCGCCTTCGGTGTGCTCATCGCCGCCGTGGCCAAGACGATCGACAACTTCAACTACGTCACCAGCGCCGTGCTCACCCCGATGTTCCTGGTGGCCGGCACGTTCTTCCCCATCTCCACCCTGCCCCCGGTGCTGTACACGATCGCCAAGTTCAACCCGCTCTATCACTGCGTGGCGCTGGTGCGCGACGTGTCGCTGGGGATCTACGTGAGCGCCGACCTCATCCACCTCGCGGTGCTTCTCGGGTTCGCCGTGGTCATGTGGCGCCTGGCGATCTGGCGTATGCAGGCCGGGCTGATCGACTGAGCGCCGCCAGGCCGATGTCACCGTCGGCGTGGCGGGCGCACCGGCGGCGCGGTTGACACCCTGAAGCACACGGTCGATGCCGGACTGTGGTGCGCTCTGTAGCGGCTGCCCCGTTGACGTCTGAGAGCACACCGTTCGGGCGATGGGAGCGCGTGCTCTCTCGCGTCATTCGCTGGCGTTACTGCACACACCGCGGCGTCCGGCCCGGGGCGCGCGCAGTTTTACCCGCGATCGTGGCCGTATACGCCCCGCCGTCGCCCGGCGCGCGATGTGCGTGCGCTTTGCCAGTGCGCCGTGGCCGGCGCCTACGCGTGCTCGCGCTGCCAGGCGCGGAAGCTCTCGACCGTGCGCTGCTTGTGACGGCGAGCGGCGGTCTCGATCCGCTTGGCCGGAGCTCCGGCGCGCAGGAGTTCGATCAGCTCGCGGTGCTCGGCCACCGAGGCGGCACCGCGGTAGGGGATGTGGACGAACACCGTGGTGCGGATGGCGTCCAGGCGGCGGTCGACGTCGCGCAGCATCGACACCAGCACCGGGTTGGGGCACCGCGCGTAGATGACCTGATGAAAGGCGCGGTTGTGGCGCCCGAAGGCGAGTGAGTCCATCCGCTCCATCGCGGCCACCATGTCATCGGTGCGCTGCTCCAGCGCGGTCAGATCCTGAGCGGTCAGCAGCGGCGCGGCGAGGGCGGTGGCATGGCCCTCGAGCAGAGCCAGCACGCCCATCGTGTCCTCGAACAGCTCGGGCTCGGCCGGTGCCACCTGGGCGCCCGCGTTGGGCCGGTAGACGATCAGGCCCTCCGCCTCCAGCCGGCGGATGGCCTCGCGCACCGGCAGCGCGGACACCGCGAACTCCGCCGCGACCTGGTCGATGACGACCCGGAACCCCGGTCCGTACGCACCGCTGAGAATCCGCTCGCGCAGCGCCTCGTACAGCTGCTGCTGCTTGGTCATCACCGACGCGGGCACACGGCGATCATATACCCCGATCAGATATGATCCCCTATATGGTCACCGCGGCCAATCCGACCTACGGCACGCAGGAGCATTACATCGACGGGGGGTTCCGGGCCAGCGCCGCCGCTGAGACCTTCGAGTCACTCAACCCGTCCACCAACGAGGTGCTGGCCCTGGCGGCGGCCGGCGAGGCGGCGGACGTCGACCTCGCGGTGGGCGCGGCACGGCGCGCCTTCGATGACGGCCCCTGGCCTCGACTCAAGGCAGCTGAGCGCGCCGGCGCCCTGCGGCGGATCGCCGACGGGATCCGCACGCACACGGACGAGTTCATCGCGCGCGAGGTGGCCGACATCGGGATGCCGGTGGCGCAGATGAAGGGGCTGGCTGCCCGCGCGGCGCAGAACTTCGACTACTACGCGGGCGTGGTCACCGAGCTGCACGGCCGCTCGTTCCAGGTCGGCGACGAGTTCCTCAACTACACGATCCGCAAGCCCGTGGGCGTCGCCGGGCTGATCATGCCCTGGAACGCCCCGCTCATGCTCTCCACATGGCGAATCGCGCCGGCGCTGGCGGCGGGCAACACGGTCGTGCTCAAGCCGGCCGAGTGGTCGCCGCTGACCGCCACCCTCCTGGCCGGCGTGATGGAGGAGGCCGAGATCCCCGGGGGCGTGTTCAACGTGGTGCAGGGCTTCGGCGAGACCGCGGGGGCGGCGCTGAGCGCGCACCCCGGCGTCGACCTCATCTGCTTCACGGGCGAGACCACGACCGGGCAGACGATCATCGCGGCGGGCGCGCCGACGCTCAAGCGCTCGTCGATCGAGCTGGGCGGCAAGTCGCCGGTGGTGGTGTTCGACGACGCCGACCCCGAGCTGTGCGTCGACGCGGCGCTGGCGCAGATCTTCACCATGAACGGCCAGCGCTGCACCGCGGGCTCGCGCCTGCTGGTGGCAGGACAACCTCTACGAGCAGATCGTGACGGCGGTGGCCGAGCGCGCGAAGCACATACGCGTCGGCGATCCCACCGACCCGCGCACGGAACTGGGCCCGCTCATCCGCCCCGAGCACCACGCGCGGGTGATGGACTACATCGCCTCGGCCCAGGCGCAGGGAGCGCGGGTGCTGGCCGGCGGTGAGCGCCCCGCGGGCCTCGACGCAGGCAACTTCCTGCAGGCAACGGTCATCGCCGACGTCAACGAGGAGATGACGGTCTTTCAGGAGGAGATCTTCGGACCGGTGCTGGTGGCGATGCCCTTCTCCGACGAGGCTGACGCCATCCGCCTGGCCAACGCCACCCCGTACGGCCTGGCCGCGTATGTGTGGACCAACGACATCCGCCGTGCCCACCGCGTGGCCCACGCGATCGACACCGGCATGTGCTGGATCAACTCCCAGAACGTGCGCGACCTGCGCACCCCGTTCGGGGGCGTGAAGGCGTCAGGGATCGGGCGCGAGGGCGGCGACTACGCCTTTGACTTCTACTGTGAGACCGAGATCGTGCACGTGGCGCTCGGCTCACATCACATCCCCCGGCTCGGCCTCCCGGACGACGAGGACTGAAAGACATGGCCTCACCCGCCTCCGAGCTCGCCCGCACGGCCCCGGTGCCGCCCCCTTCGACATCGTTCGCGCCGCCTTCGTCGAGCTGCGGGTGACCGACCTGGACGCGTCCGAGCGCTTCTACGCCGGGCTGCTGGGGATGATCGTCTCGGCCAGGACCGACGACGCCGTGTACCTGCGCGGCTGGGAGGAGCGCCAGCACCATTCGCTCATCCTGCGTCAATCGCCCCCCGCCCAGCCCGCCGCCGCAGCACGGCTGGGCTTCCGCGTGCGCACCGAGGACGACCTTGACCTGGCCGCCGCGCACTTCGCGCAGCAGGGCCTGACCGCGCGCTGGATCGAGGCGGGCTCTGACCCCGGGCTGGGCCGCGCACTGCGCGTCTGGGACCCGTTCGGCTATCCGCTGGAGTTCTTCTCAACCATCGAGCAGGTCGCGACCCAGCATCAGCGCTTTGACCTGCATCGCGGCGCGCCGTTGCTGCGCTTTGACCACGTCAACCTGCATGCGCCGCAGCGTGGAAGACGCCTTCCGCTTCTGGCTGTCGCTGGGCTTTCGCTGCAGCGAGTACATCTCCACCGACGATGCGGCCAGCGAGCGGATGACCGGCGCGTGGCTGCTGCGCAAGCCCACGGTCCACGACGTCGCGCTCACCGCGGGGACCGGGCCGCGCCTTCACCACTTCGCCTACTGGGTCGCCGACCCCGCCGGGGTGCTGCGCGCCTGCGACCAGCTCGCCGGCGGCTACCGCACCGACGTGATCGAGCGGGGGCCGGGCCGCCACGGCGTCTCCAACGCCTTCTTCGTCTACCTGCGCGACCCCGACGGTCACCGCATCGAGCTGTACTCCTGCGACTACTACACCGGCGATCCCGACCACGAGCCGCTGCGCTGGTCAGTCAACGACCCGCGCTGCCGGTCGTTCTACGGCACCCGCGCTCCCGACAGCTGGTACGAGGAGTCAAGCCTGCTGCTCGGCCCCGACGGCGAGCCGGTGCCGATCGTGTCCGCCAACGTCGACGAGCGCGCGCAGCGCTCCGAGGTTGCGGCGTAGTGCTGTCACGAGGACGAGGCGGCTGACGTGGCCGGCATCGAGCCACTGGCGCTCCCGGACGGGCTGATCCCGGGCAAGGTCATCGGGGTCCACCTCAACTACCACAGCCGCGCGGCCCAGCGCGGGCGCGTCCCCACCGAGCCGTCCTACTTCATCAAGGCCACCACCGCGCTCTCGGGCGGGGGCGACGTCGTCCGGCCACCGGGCACCGAGCTGCTCGCCTTCGAGGCGGAGATCGCGGTGATCATCGGCGACCCGCGCGCGGAACGTCACTCCCGAGGAGGCCGGCCGTCACATCGGCTGGTACGCGCCGGCCAACGACTTCGGGCTGCACGACTTCCGCTGGGCTGACCGCGGCTCCAACGTGATGGCCAAGGGCCAGGACGGCTTCTCGCCGGTCGGGCCGGCCATGGCCGCCCAGGGCGTGGACCCGGCGATCGCTGCACCTCACCAGCACCGTCAACGGCGAGGTGCGCCAGGACACCACCGGGGCCGACCTCATCTTCAGCTTCGCCCAGCTCATCGCCGACCTGTCGCGGTTCATGACGCTCGAGCCCGGCGACGTGATCCTCACCGGCACCCCGGCGGGCGCCGACGTCGTCGCGCCCGGCGACGTCGTGGTGGTGGCGCTCGAGGGCGCGGGGAGTGTGACGAGCACGATCGTGGAGGGCGCCGCTCCGCTCGCCCCCTACGGAGCCATGCCCAAGGCGACCGCGGATGCCCGCGCCTTTGCCACCGGCACGTCCCCGCCCGAGCACCCGCCGCGCCCGGGCCGCCCGCCGCGCCCGGGCCGCCGCCTGCCCGCCGGCGCCGAGGCCGCGCTGCGCCGGGTCTCGACGGCCACGCTCACCGTGCAGCTCACCCGCCGCGGCATCCAGACGACGTTCCTCACCGGCCTGCGCCCGACGCGCCCGGAGCTGCGCATGGTCGGCTACGCCCGTACGCTGCGCTACGTCGCCATCCGCGCCGACGTCCGCGAGTCCATGCAGGGATCCGAGGACGCCCAGAAGCGCGCGGTGGAGTCGGTCAACGCCGGCGACGTGCTGGTCATGGAGGCCCGGGGCGACACCGAGCGCGGGCACGATCGGCGACATCCTCGCCGCACGGGTTCTGGCCCGCGGCGGGGCCGGGGTCGTGACCGACGGCGGGGTCCGCGACACCCCGGGCGTCACCGAGCTCGACATCCCCACCTACTACCGGGCCGCCAACGCGTCGTCCTTGTGGAACGCCCACATCCCGCATGGACATCGACGTGCCGGTCACGTGCGCGGGCGTGCTGGTGCATGCCCGGCGACGTCATCGTCGGCGACGCCGAGGGCGTGGTGGTCCTGCCCTTCGCGCTGGCCGAGGAGATCGCCCACGCAGCGCTCGAGGTCGAGGAGCGCGAGGCCTTCGCCCTGGAGCGCGTCAAGGCCGGCGAGTCCATCCGCGGGCTGTACCCGCTGTCGGACGAGCGCCGGGCGGAGTTCGAGAACTGGAAAGCGACGCGAAGCGAGGAGCCCAGCCCATGACGAGCCCGTTTGCCGGCGACGCGTCCGCGGTGCGCGGCGCGATCACGCCCCTCATCACCCCGTTCACCGACGCCGGCGAGCTGGACCTGGAGTCGATCCCGCGGCTCATCGACTGGCAGCTGTCGCGCGGGACGCACGGCATCTCGGTCGGCGGCTCCACCGGCGAGCCGACGTCGATGACGGTGGCCGAGCGCATCGAGGTCATGCGCGCCGCCGCGGCGGCGATCGACGGCCGCGTGCCGTTCCTGCCGGGGACCGGGACCGCGCTGATGGCCGAGACGCTCGAGCTCACCGCCGAGGCACAGCGGCTGGGGGCGAGCGCCGCGCTGGTCGTCACCCCCTACTACGGGCGAGCCCAGCAGCAGGGCCTGTTTGCCTGGTACTCGCGCGTGGCGTCCGAGTTCCCGGACCTGCCGATCATCGTCTACAACGTCCCGGTTCGCGCGGCCGTGGACATCACGCCCGCAGACGGTCGGGCGCCTGCGCCGCGCCCACGCCAACATCGTCGGGATCAAGGAGACGACCCGCGACTTCGAGCACGTCTCCTACGTGCTCAACGAGGCCGGCACAGACTTCATCGCCCTGTCGGGCATCGAGCTGCTCTGTTACCCGATGCTCACGCTCGGGGGCGCCGGCCACCTCAGCTGCGTGGGCAACTTCGCCCCCGACCCGGTGGCCCAGCTCTACGACGCCTTCATCGCCGGTGACCAGGAGCGCGCCCGGGCGCTGCACTACGACCTGCACCCGCTGGTCGACGCCGCGTTCGCGGAGACCAACCCGGTGCCGGTCGAAGTGGGTGATGAAAGAGCTCGGCCTGCTGGCATCGGACCACGCCCGCGAGCCGCTGGCGCCGCTGAGCGACGCCGGCCGCGAGAAGGTCCGCGCGCTGCTGGCCACCAGCCCGCACGTCGACCTCGACGCGCCGGTCAGCGCGCCGGCGTAGCGCGCTCTCTACAGCGCGTCGGCCAGCGCGCGGGCTGTGGCGATGACCGCGCGCGCCATCGCCGGCTCGTCGCGCGCACCGATCCACACCGCGCTCACCGCGGCGTTGTCGCCCGTCGGCGCGGCCACCCCTGTCGCACCGGGCAGCAGCTCGCCGGTGGAACGCGACCAGCCGCGCTCGCGCGCCTGGGTCACCTCGGCACGCTCGGACGGCCGCGGCGGGCCGCCGGCGAGGATGGCGATCCCCGAAGCGGCGATGGCCACCGGGTGGCGCAGGCCCGGGCGGTAGGTGATGTGCATGTCCGCGCTGCAGAGGAGACCGCACGTCAAGGACGACCGCCGCGTCCTCGCCGTCACGGACCGTCAACGCCGCCGTGGCGGTGAGCTGGTCGGCGAGCGCCTGCAGCAGCGGCCCCGCGACCTCCCGGAGGCGGGGCTGCACGCGACTGGCCAGCTCCACCAGGCCGGCGCCCAGGAAATAGCGGTCCTCGCGGCGCCGGACCAGGCGCTCGGACAGGTGCGGGCCCAGGAGGCGGTAGATGCCGGCGCGGTGGGTGGCGAGCGCGTCGGCGAGCTCGGAGACGGTCATCCCCTCGGGGTGCTCGGAGAGCACGCGCAGGACGCGCAGCCCACGCTCGAGAGTCAGTGACGACGAAGCCGAAGGCATCGCGCCAAGTGTACGTTATTCGTACGCCACGCGCGATATCCGTGCTATAACGGCTGCGCCCCACGTCAACACCAGGAGAGGGAATTCATGGCAGCGCGTACCGGCAGCGACTACATCGAGCGCCTCGCGGCATCGCACCCCACGGTCCTGATCGGGGGCGAGGCCGTCACCGCCGGGATCCCCGACCACCCCGCGTTCCGCAACGTCGTACAGACCTACGCGCGCCTCTACGACCTCCAGCACGATCCCGAGCACCGCGACCTGCTCACCTACGAGTCCCCCACCACCGGCAACCGGGTGGGCACCTCGTTCCTGGTCCCGCGCACGATCGAGGACCTGGTCAAGCGGCGGGAGATGATGAGCACGTGGGCCCATGTGTCCAACGGCTTCCTCGGGCGCACCGGCGACTACCTCAACGCGTGCCTGATGGCGCTGAGCGAGGCCGGTGAGTGGTTTGCCCAGGCCGACGGCGCCTACGGCGAGAACGCCCGTCGCTACTACGAGAAGGTGCGCGAGGAGGACCTGCTGCTCACCCACACGCTGATCCCGCCCCAGGTCAACCGCAGCCTGCCGCCCTCCGAGCAGCTCGGCGGAGAGATCTCCGCCCAGATCGTCTCCCAGGACGACAACGGGATCGTGGTCCGGGGGGCACGGCTGCTGGCCACGATCGGCCCCATCGCGGACGAGCTGTTGGTGTTCCCGTCCACCCTGCTGCGTGGGCGCCCCGAGGACGCCCCCTACTCCTACGCCTTCGCCATCAACTGCGACGCACCCGGCCTGCGCTTCCTGTGCCGCGAGTCGGCCGACTACGGGCGCAGCCACTACGACCACCCCCTGGGCTCGCGCTTTGAGGAGATGGACGCCGTCGTCATCTTCGACGACGTCCACGTTCCGTTCGAGCGCTGCTTCATGCTCGGCCACCCCGAGCTGTGCAACGGCCTCTACACCGAGACCGGCGCCATCAACCACATGACCCATCAGGTGACCACCCGCACCACCGCGAAGACCGAGTTCATGCTGGGCCTGGTCACCCTGCTCACCGAGGCGATCGGCATCGAGCAGTTCTCCCACGTCCAGGAGAACGTCGCCGAGGTGATCATCGCCCTGGAGAGCATCCGGGCCTTCGTCCGCGCCGCCGAGGCGGACGCCGCCGTCAACCCCTATGGCGTGATGACGCCCCGGTGGGAGCCGCTCAACACCGCGCGCAACTGGTATCCCAAGCTCTACCAGCGCTTCCCCGAGATCCTGCGCAAGCTCGGCGCCTCGGGGCTCATGGCGCTGCCCACCGAGGCCGACGTCACCGGGCCCGCGCACGACGACGTCGCGCGCTACCTGCAGTCAGCGACGCTCGCCGGCCCCGACCGGGTCAAGCTCTTCCGGCTGGTCTGGGACACGTGCATCTCCGCGTTCTCCGGGCGTCAGGCGCTCTATGAGTACTACTTCTTCGGCGACCCGGTGCGGATGGCCGGCGCCCTGGTGAACAGCTATGACCGCGCGCCCTACCGCGAGCGCGTGCAGGCCTTCCTGGATCAGGACTGAGCCGGCCGGGCCACGGCGCGCGCGATCAGCTGGATCACCCGCGCGCGCCCCTCCACCAGGTTCTCGCGCAGATTGGCGCCCATTTGGGCAAAGTCGTCGCCCATCACGTCGCGCAGGTCAAACCGGGGCGGAGGTGCGGGCGGCGCCTCGGGCGCGGCGCCCGGCGGCGGGTCCACGGCGCGGGCCCAGAAGCGGGCGCCCTGGACCACCGTGTCGGTGCGGTCGGCGAACGACACCTCCTCAAAGCCCGCCGCGGCCACCGCGGCGCGGGTCTGGGCCTCGGTGAGCAGAAAGCTCGTCTCGGGGTTGCGGGCCCATGGCACCGGGAAGGTCAGCGGCTCTCCCTCGCCCGCGGCCACGTCGTAGAGGGCAAACCGCCCACCCGGGCCAGCACCCGCCGGATCGCCGCGTACAGCCGCGCGCGGTCGGCGATGTTCATGGCGACGTGCAGGGTGATCGCCGCGTCGAAGGAGGCGTCATCGAACGGCAACTCCAGCGCGTCGCCACAGACGAAGCGCACCTGCTCACCGAGGCCGGTGCGCTGGGTCAGCCGCTCCGCGACCTCAACGTACTCGGGCGTGAGGTCGATTCCGGTGACGTCGCAGCCACGCTGGGCGGCGATGAGCCGGGCCGGGCCGCCAAGGCCGCTGCCGACGTCCAGGACGCGATCCCCGGCGTGCGGGATCGAGCGCCGCGACCACCTCGCGCGTGGCGGCAAGGCCGCCGGTGTGGAACTCGTCGATGGGCGCGAGGGCCGGCCACTCGATCGGACCCTCGGCAAGGCCCACGCGGGCCAGCGCGGCGTCCACCCGATCGCCGAGGGACGCGGTCGCGTAGTGCTCACGAACGGGTAAGGACACGGCGGCGCAGCGGATGGTCGGCGGGGACGTGATCGGCGGCGTGGGCCCACACGTCGCGCGGGCCCAGCCGGGCGCCGCACGCCGTGCACAGCAGATGGTCGTCGACGGCGCCCCCGCAGCCGCGGTGCTCCAGTGAGACCGGCGGGCCACCGGGCACGCCGCCGTGCTTGTCGCCCCACTGCATGAGCGCCACGACGCGCGGGCCACAGGTCAAGGCCCTTCTCGGTGAGGTGGTAGGCATAGCGCTCGGGCCGAGCCTGGTAGACCCGCCGCTCGAGGATGCCGTTGGCCACCAGCCGCTCCAGCCGCGCCTGCAGCACGTTGCGGGCGATCCCGAGGTCGGCCTGCATCTCGTCGAAGCGGTGCACGCCCAGCAGGGCCTCGCGGATGATGAGCATCGTCCAGCGCTCGCCGACGATCTCCAGGGCGGCGGCGATGCTGCACGTCTGGCCGGAGTAGGTGCGCTGTAGGGGCACGGGGGCCAGCGTACCCGAGTGAGTTGCATGGTGCAACTCATACCGGTACAGTCGGGCGCGCCCATGAGCGACAACGGACATCGCACCCGCACGTTCACCTGGCAGGACCCGATGGGGACCGCGCAGCTGGCCCGCGAGCGCAGCGGCATGGAGGTCCTCCAAGCCGTCATCGACGGCGCCGTCGCGCCGCCGCCGATGGCCAACCTGTTGGGCATGAGCCTCGTCGAGGTCCAGGAGGGCCGCGCGGTGTTCGCGGTCGAGCCCGCCGAATGGATGTACAACCCGATCGGCTCGGTGCACGGCGGGATCGCGGCCACGCTGCTGGACTCCTGCATGGGTTGCGCCATCCACAGCACGCTGGCCGCGGGCGTGGGCTACGCCACCAGCGACCTGCAGATCCGCTACGCGCGCGGGATGACCGTCGACACCGGCCGCGTCATCGCCGAGGGCACGGTCGTGCACGCCGGGCGGCGGCTGGCCACGGCCGAGGGGCGGCTCACGGTGCAGGCGACCGGCAAGCTCATCGCCCACGCCACCACGGCGTGCATCCTCATCAGCTGAACGCGGTGGGGTGCAGGAACGGGACGGTCGCGGGCTCCCACCCGGACCGCAGCACCGCGATCAGCGAGGGTGGTGTGATCGCCACAGCGGTGCCCGTGGACGGGCGTGTCCGGCGGGCGGCGACGTAACCGGCCGGAGTCCATTCCAGTAGTTGGTCGCCCAGGACCAGCCACGGGCCGCTCGTCCTCGGAGACAAACGCCCCGTCGGGCAGGTCGGCCCAGGGCATCTCGTGGTGGCGCTGGCCGCGGGTCTGCGGGTCCACGCGCTCTGAGTGCAGCTGGTCGTCCATCGCGTCGGCCCCGACCTGCCCGGGGTGCAGCTGCTGCCAGATCGCGCTGAAGCGCTGGTAGTCCTCATAGCGGCACTCCCCGCACGGCCGGTGACCCGCGGCGAACGCGGTCGCCTCGTCGAGGAAGAAGAGCTCGGTGTAGCGGCCGGGCGCCATCAGCGGACGCCGGCGGCGGCCCTTGAACTCCAGGCGGCAGGCGATCCAGCGGCGCACGCCCCAGCGGCGGCGGATCTCGCCGTGGGCGTCGACCAGCACCCCGCGGTTGGCGTAGACCAGCCCGCGCGCGGGGTCGGCGATGATCTCCTGCTGAGGGGTGGCGCGGTTGCGCAGGGGCATCAGTGCCACGCTAGCCCAGGCGCGCTTCCTCGAGGTCCAGGTCGTGCTCCAGCGCCCGCGCCGTGGTCACGCCGACCCGCCCCTCGCGCCGCAGACGCACCAGCGCCTCGCGCTGGGCGGCGATGAGATCGCGGCGCAGAGCGCGCTCCGCCTCGGCGTTCTCGGCCGCCTCCTGGACCACCTCGTCCTCGTCATCACCTGACTCCAGGCGCCGGCGCCGGGCCTGGTACTGGGCGCGCAGTCCGTCGACCACCTCCGGCGCGACGCCGTCGCCGTCGGCGGTCTGCAGGCGAGCCAGCACCGCCTGAGTGAGGGCGAGCCGGGCCCGTCGGTCGGCCTCGGCGACCGCGGGATGCTCGGTGAGCCCCAGCCGCCTGACCAGGAGCGGCAGGGTCATGCCCTGGCCCACCAGGGTCACGATGATCGCGGCGAACCCGATGTAGATGATGTCGTCGCGGCCGCGCAAGGGCCGTCCGTCGTTGGTGGTCAGCGGCACCGCGAGCAGGAGGGCGAGCGTGATGGCGCCGCGCATGCCGGCCCAGCCGATGACCAGGCGCTGGCGCCACCCGGCCTGATCCGGGGCGTCCTCCTCGTCGGGCGGAGGGCTGCGACGCAGGAGCCGCGTCAGCCAGCCGGTCCCCTCCATCCACGCCAGGCGGACCACGATCACCGTGACCACGACCGCGATGCCGGTGAGCACCAACCGTCCGACGGGGCCCCGCGCCTGCTCGGTGAAGGTGTGGAAGGACAGCCCGACGACGACGAAGAGGGCGGCGTTGATGAGGAAGACGAGGGTCTCCCAGAACGCGTTGAACTGCAGCCGGCTGCGCGCGGAGAACGCGCTGCCGCCGCTGTGCCAGCCGAGGTAGAGCCCGGCGACCACGGCTGCGAGCACCCCGGAGGCGTGCACCGCCTCCGCGGGGAGGTAGGCGACGTAGGCGACGAGCATGGAGCCGGCGATCTCGATCGGGGGGTCGTCGATGCGGTCGCGCAGCCTTCGTCCCACCACCCCCACCAGGAGCCCGATGGCCGTCCCCGCGGCCGAGGCGTAGATGATCTCCAGCGCTGCGTGGGCCGCGTGGAAGGTCCCGGTCGTCGCCGCGGTCACCGCGGCGGTGTAGAGGACGATCGCCGCGCCGTCGTTGAACAGCGCCTCGCCCTCGAGGATGGTGACCAGGCGCCGGGGCAGGCCCAGACGCCGCGCCATGCTCGTCGCCGCTGCGGCGTCGGTGGGGCCGACCGCCGTCCCCAGCACGAACGAGATGGCCCACGGCAGGTGCCCGATCCAATGGGCCACCGCGGCCACGCCCAGCGCGGTGGCGCTGACGAGGGCCACGGCGAGCACGCCGATCGACCGCGCGTTGCGCACGAACGCGGTGGCCGACGAGGTCGCCGCCGCATCGAACACCAGCAGCGGCAGCAGGCCCAGCAGGACCACCTTGGGGTCCAGCGAGGCGTCGGGGACGAAGGGCAGGAAGCCGATGACCAGCCCCGCCACCACGAGCACCGCCGCCGTCGGCACGCCCGTGCGGCGCAGCGCGGCCACCGCCAGGAGCGTCACGATGGTGACGGCGAGGACGATGACGAGGTGCCCGGAGACCACACACCTATCGTGCCCGACCGGGCTAGGCGGCGGTCATGTCCAGGGCAGCTCGGAGCGTTCCTGCCAATAGGTCTCGGGGTCCTCGGCCAGCGGCGCGAGGCGCTCGAGGACCTCAGCGCCCACTGTCACCTCGAGCGCGTCGAGGTTGGATTGCACCATCGCCACCGTGGAGGCGCCGCTGAGCACCACGTCGACCCACGGCTGCGCGAGCACGCAGGCCAGCGCCAGGGCGTCAGGCGCAACGCCGAGCTCCCCCGCCACCTTGACCAGCGCCGGCACGTCGCCGCGCGCCGTCAACCGCCCGTTGGCCACCGCCTCCTTGATGATCACCCCCAGGCCCGCGTCGTGGGCGGCGGCGAGCGCCGGACCGACGGAGGGCTCGAGCACGTTCCACGTCGCCTGCACGCAGTCAAAGGCCCCGACCTCCAGCGCCCGCAGCACCGTTTCTCCCTGTGCGGGCCCGGTGACCGAGAGGCCGGTGAGCCAGCCCTCCTCGGAGCGCAGCCGCGCGAGCTCGTCCAGCACCGCTCGATCCTCCAGCACGCCGCTGTCCAGGGTGGCCGAATGGATCTGGTAGAGGCCGATGTTGGCGCCGAGATTCGCCCGGGTCTCCGCCTCCTGGCGGCGCAGCGTCTCGATCGACAGATCCTTGACCTCGTTGACGTCGGCGTCGATGCGCCAGTCGGCCGTGTAGGTGTAGCCCCACTTGGAGCCGACGCTCACGTCGGCGCGCGTCAGGCCCCGGTCAGACAGCCACGAGCCCAGGAACTCCTCGGCCCGCCCGTAGGACCGGGCGGCGTCGAAGTAGCGCACGCCCGCCGCGAAGGCGGCGTCGAGCACCTCGTGGGCGCGGGCGCGCAGCGCGCTCGACCTCGGTGTGGGCGGCGAGGTCGTCGGCGTGGCCGAGATTGATGTAGGCGGGGCGGCCGAGCGCCGCCAGCCCCAGACCGATCCGGGTCACGTCCAGCGAGGTCTGACCGAGCCGTGCCACGGCGGCTAAGGGTACCCTCACCGCCATGCGACTGACGGGCCTCAACCGCTTCTCGCCCGATCCCCATCGCGCCCCGGCGACGATGACCGACGACCAGCGCGAGCACCCGGTGGTCAAGCTCATCCGCCGCCGCCGTGACGAGGGCTCCAAGCCGGGAGGCCGCGCCGACGGCCGCCGGGTGGCACTGGTCATCGAGGGCGGCGGGATGCGCGGCGTCGTCTCGGCGGGGATGACGGCGGCGATCGAGCAACTGGGGCTGCGCGACTCCTTCGACGAGGTCCACGGCGCCTCCGCGGGGGCGTTCAACGGCGCCTTCCTGCTCGCGGGTCAGGCGGCGTATCTCACCGCGCTGTACCCCCACGGGTTCGGGGACCCCAGTTTCGTCAACTTCCGCGACACCCTTCTGCGCAGGCGCCCGATCTTCGACATGGACTACGTCATCGGCGAGGTGTGGCGCCACCAGCGCCCCCTGCGCACCGACGAGATCCTGTCCTGCGGGATCGAGCTGCACTGCACCGCCACCGACGTCGAGTCCACCCAGATCGCGGACCTCACCGACCTGCGCGACGACGACGAGATCCGCTGCGCGATGCGCGCCTCGGGCCGGCTGCCCTGGCTCGCGGGGCCGCCGGTCGCATTCCGGGGCCGTCGTTGGCTGGACGCGACCCTGGCCGAGGCGATCCCCGTGCACGCCGCCCAGACCACGGCCACCGACATGCTGGTGCTCCAGACCCGCCCTCATGGCGTGCAGCACACCCCGCTCTCCAGCGCGGTGGCCCGGCTCACCGACGGCTACCTGGCCAAGGTGAACCCGGCGCTGGTGACCCTTCGCGAGTCCCGCTCAGCGCGCTATGACGAGCTCAGCGACGAGCTGGCGGCGCGCGCGGGTGACCCTGCGGCGACCCCGGCCGTCTGCGTCATCCGCCCGCCGGCCGATGCCCTGCTGGTGGGACAGATGGAGAACCGGGTGAGCGCACTCACCACCGCGGGCAGCCACGGCCTGCGCGCCGCCTGGATGGCCCTGGAGGGCGAGGATCCTGAGCTGCTGGCGACGCCGCGCGCGTACACGCGGGGCGCCACCGGCCCAGACTCGACTCGGGCGCATGCCGACTCGCCGGCCGACACGCAGCCGGACGCCGAGTCGGTGCCGATGGCGGGCCGTCAGGCGCTGTAGCCCGGCGGCTCCATGTCCTGACCCTCTGAGAAGCGGCGTTCCTCGTGCTTCTCGGGGTCCTCCTCGCCAAGCTCCTCCTGGCCTTCTGAGAAGCGGCCGTGATGGAGCTTCTCCTCGTCAGCGGCGGGCAGGTCCTCCTGCCCCTCGGAGAAGCGTCCGACCTCCTCGTCCTCGGGGAACTCCTCGGGGTTGTCTTCGCCCTCGGCGAACCCGTCAGCAGGCTGCTCCGGCTGTGCGGGGTGCTCGCTTGGATCCGTGGCCATCCGTCCTCCCTTCCCTCGTTCGTCGCAGGTCGCCCCGGTTGGTGGCAAGGCCGAGCTTACCGGTCTGGTCTACCCCACTTCAGACGCGGTGCGCAAAGGATGTAACGGATGTCACGCATGGGGGTATCTCGGGCGGTGTTGCCGTTCCGCCGCAAGCGCTCGTGGCAGCGCCGGGTGTCCGATGTTGCGCGCACTGCGCCCCAGAAGGGGAGGGAGCTACGTGCCGCCGCGGCCCAGCTCGACCTGCCGTGGGCGCGTTCGGCGCCGGCCCGGTTCGTGCGCGAGCGCTTCATGCAGTTCGTGCTCAACCCGGTGATGGACTATTACGCCGCGCGGCGCGCCACCGGCAGGGACAAGCTGTCCTCGCTCAAGGGGCCGGTCATCCTGGTCGCCAACCACGCCAGCCACATGGACACGCCGGTGATCCTGTCGGCGCTCCCGCGCAAGCTGCGCAAGCGGACCGCGGTGGCCGCGGCCGCCGACTACTTCTACCGCAACCGCCTGGTCGCCTCGCCGTGTCGCTCATCTTCAACACGGTGCCGATCGAGCGCAAGGGCGGCGGCGGCGCTGTCCAAGGACGGCAGCCACCTCGACCGTCTGCTGGACCAGGGCTGGAACCTGCTGCTCTACCCCGAGGGCACCCGCTCGCGCAACGGCGGCCCCGGACGGGTTCGCCGCGGTGCCGCGGTCCTGGCGGCGGCGCACAACATCGTCGATCGTCCCCATCCGCGTCACCGGCACCGCCGAGGCGATGCCGCCCGGCCGGCTGTGGCCGCGGCGCCTGCGCGGCAAGCTGATGTCCCGCCGCCACCGCATCACCGTGTCCTTCGGCGAGCCGATCCCGCCCAACGGTGGCGATACCGCCGCGCTGATCGAGCGGGTGCAGAGCTTCTTCGACAACGGCGACGGCGGTCCGTCGCGCTCGCCCTACCGCCGGTCGGCCCCCAAGGCCGAGACGGTCTCCGGGCCGCCTGCCGGCTGACCGCGGCTGCGGCTGCGGCTGCGGCTGCGGCTGCGGCTTTGGTCAGGCGCTAGGGGGAGGGGTCCCGTCTGCCTGGGGCGCGGGCGAGCCTCAACGGCAGGGCTTGGGAAGGGGGCGGCTCGGGCGTTGACGGTGAGCTGGATCGCCGCGGTTGGCGACGCTTCTCGGGCCCGTGAGTGGGTCTGCCTACCACAAATTGCGTCGATGGCCCGCTAGAGGGGGCGTGGCACGTGGGTCGTGGGATATTTTCCACTCTCCAGCAGGCAATATCTCCCACGGCTCCCTCGCGGCCACGCCACTCTGCGAGGCATAGGCTCGCACAGGCCCGCCCCAGCCACCCTTCCCAAGCCCTGCCGTTGACCAGCGCCCGTGCCCCAGCGACACGGGACCCCTCCCACCAACGCCCGGCGACAACCCCCGACCACCACCGGCGACCACCCCGCAGAGCTACTCGTCGTCGTCGTCGACCCAGTCGGTCGTCCGCGCCACCGCCTTGCGCCACTTGCGGTAGCCGCGCTCGCGCCGCTCGTGCGTCCATGTCGGGCAGCCACTGCGCGGCCGTGTGCCAGTTGGCGCGCAGCGCCTCGCGTGTCGGGCCAGAAGCCGACCGCCAGGCCGGCGGCGTAGGCGGCGCCCAGCGACACCGTCTCGGCCACGATCGGGCCGCACCACCGAGACGTCGAGCACGTCGGCCAGGAACTGCATGAGCAGGTTGTTGGCGGTCATGCCGCCGTCGACGCGCAGCGTGCTCAGCGACACGCCGGAGTCGGCGTTCATCGCCTCGACCACCTCGCGCGTCTGCCACGCGGTCGCCTCGAGCACGGCGCGGGCGAGGTGGCCCTTGGTGATGTAGCCGGTCAGTCCGGCGATCACGCCGCGCGCATCGCTGCGCCAGTGCGGCGCGAACAGCCCGGAGAAGGCCGGCACGAAGTAGCAGCCGCCGTTGTCCTCGACGGTGCGCGCCAGCGTCTCGATCTCCGGCGCCGAGCCGATCAGGCCGAGGTTGTCGCGAAACCACTGCACGAGCGCGCCGGTGACCGCGATCGACCCCTCCAGCGCGTAGGTCGGCGGCCTCGTCGCCGATGCGGCAGCCGAGCGTGGTCAGCAGGCCGCTGTCTGAGACGCACCGGGCGCTCGCCCGGTGTTGAGCAGCAGGAAGCTGCCGGTGCCGTACGTGCACTTGGCCTCGCCCGGGGCGAAGCACGTCTGGCCGAACAGCGCCGCCTGCTGGTCGCCGAGCGCCGCGGCGACCGGCACGCCGGCGAGCGGCCGCCGGCGTCGCCGTAGACCTCGGCCGAGGGCCGGATCTCGGGCAGCATCGCGCGGGGCACGCCGAGCGCGTCGAGCAGCTCGTCGTCCCAGTCGAGCGTGTGCAGGCCCATCATCATCGTGCGGCTGGCGTTGGTGACGTCGGTGAGGTGGCGGCCGGTCAGCTTCCAGATCAGCCACGAGTCCATCGTCCCGAACAGGACCTCGCCGGCCTCGGCGCGCTCGCGCAGCCCGGGCACGGTGTCGAGCAGCCAGCGCAGCTTCGGGCCGGAGAAGTAGGTCGCCGGCGGCAGCCCGGAGCGCTCGCGAAACCGGGCGTCGCCGTGCCGGGCCGCCGAGCTCGCGGACGAGGTGGTCGGTGCGCGTGTCCTGCCAGATGATCGCGTTGTGCACGGCCTGCCCGGTCTCGCGGTCCCAGACCACGGTCGTCTCGCGCTGGTTGGCGATGCCCGAGCGCGACGAGGTCGGAGGCGTCGCAGCCGAGCCTCGGCGAGCGCGCGGTCCGCGACCTCGACTCGACGTTGCGCCAGATCTCCTCGCGGATCGTGCTCGACCCAGCCGGGCTTCGGGATAGATGTGCTGGTGCTCCTTCTGGGCGACCGACACGATGCGCCGGAGCGGTCGAAGACCAGGCAGCGGGACGAGGCCGTGCCCTGGTCGATCGCCGCCACGTATCGCTCTCTCATCAGCCGCCTCTCTCTCACCACGGGATCGCGCCGAGCTCACGCGAGACGGCCCGAGCCGCCTCGCGCACGTAGGCCGACGAGCTCTCCGCGCGGCTGGCGAGCCGCCAGCAGCCGCTCCGGTGGACCGAAGATACCCATCGCGCCGACCGTGAGGCCCGCTGCGGTCCATGATCGGCGCCGCCAGCGACACCTGCCGCGGGCTCAGCTCGCCGATATCGGCCGCCCAGCCGCGCTCGCGCGATGCGCGCGAGCTCGCGCTCGAGCCGCTCGGGATCGCAGATCGTGGCGTCGGTGAACGAGGCCAGGCCCGTTGCCGGTCACCTCGGCCGCCACATACGGGTGATGAGCGAGCAGCATCTTGCCCAGCGCGGTGGCATGGGCGGGCAGCAGCGAGCCGACGTCGAGCGTCTGGAGGCTGTCGTCGGGGCGGAACACGTGGTGGACGATCAGGACCTGGCCTTCATGCAGCGTGCCGATCCGCACCGCCTCCTGTGGTGCGCGCCGCCAGCGAGTCTGACCAGTTCAGCGCGCGCGTGCGCAGCTCGTTGCCGTCCAGGTAGCTGGAGCCCATGTGCAGCAGCGCGGCGCCGAGCTGGTACTTGCCCGTCTCGGGGTCCTGCTCGACGAACCCGACGTGCTGGAGCGTGCGCAACAGCCCGTGCACGGTGCCCTTCGACAGCCCCAGCTCGCCGGCGAGGTCGACCACGCCGAGCCGCCGGTGCGCCCGAAAGCAGCCGCAGGATCGCCGCCGCGCGCTCGATCGACTGGATGTTGCCGGGCACCGTCTTCTCCTACTCCCGCGTGATCACCATGACATTGACGAACCGGGTATCTAGTATTTTGAACTCGGTTTGACATTGTCGAACTTCCGCGGATAGTATCGCCGCGTCCAATAACGTTCTGCTCAGGAGGGAGAGAGACTTGAGCATCATTGGTGTCTGAAATCGATCGGCACGGCGCTTCTGATCCTGCTTGGTGACGGAGTGGTCGCCGCCGTGCTTTCAACAAGTCAAGGCGCAGAACTCTGGCTGGATCGTCATCACGTTCGGCTGGGGCTTCGCGGTCATGGTCGGCGCGTACTCCGTGGGTCAATTTCACGGCGCGCCATCTGAACCCGGCGGTCACGCTCGGGTTCTGGATCAACGGCGGCATCGACGGCGGCCAGGCGTGGCACTACTGGATCGGCGAGATGCTCGGCGCGTTGATCGGCGCCGTCCTGGTGTGCCTGGCGTACTACCTGCACTGGGCGGAGACCGAGGATCCGGGCCTGAAGCTCGCCGTGTTCTCACCGGCCCGGCGATCCGCAACTACTTCTGGAACTTCGTCACCGAGGTCATCGGCACGTGCGTGCTCGTGTTCGGGATCCTGGCGATCACCGGCACGTTCCCGGGCCCAGGTCGCCAGCGGCCTCAGCACGCTGCTCGTGGCCTTCCTGGTGGTCGCGCATCGGCATGTCGCTCGGTGGACCGACCGGATACGCGATCAATCCGGCACGTGACCTGGGTCCGCGGATCATGCACGCGATCCTGCCGATTCCCGGCAAGGGCCGCTCTGACTGGAGCTACGCCTGGGTCCCGGTGCTCGGGCCGCTCATCGGCGGCGCAATCGGCGCGCTCCTGTTCGGCGCGTTCTATCCCGGCTGATCGGAGGACCAGCGATGAAGAAGCTGATCAACGCGCCCGACGACTGTCGTCGCGGACGCGCTGCATGGGGTCGAGGCGGCGCACGGAGACCGGTTCCGTGTGACCTATGACCCGTTCGTCGTGGTCCGCGCCGACGCGCCGGTGCAAGGGAAAGGTGGGGCTGATCTCCGGCGGCGGCGCGGGCCACGAGCCGATGCACGGAGGCTTCGTCGGGCCCGGGAATGCTGGACGCCGCCTGCCCGGGCGAGGTGTTCACCTCGCCCACGCCTGACCAGATGCTCGCGGCGACCAAGGCGGTCGACGGCGGCGCCGGGGTGATTCACATCGTCAAGAACTACACCGGCGACGTGATGAACTTCGACATGGCCGCCGAGCTGGGCAAGTCCGAGGACATCGAGGTCGAGACGATCCTGACCAACGACGACGTCGCCGTCGAGGACTCGCTGTACACGGCCGGTCGCCGCGGCGTCGGCGTCACGGTGCTGGTCGAGAAGATCTGCGGCGGCGCGGCCGACGACGGCCGCTGACCTGCAGCAGGTCGCCGAGCTCGGACGGCGGGTCAACGCCGAAGGACGGTCGATGGGCATGGCGCTGACGCCGTGCATCACGCCCGCCTCCGGGGAGCCGAGCTTCGAGCTCGGCCGAGGACGAGGTCGAGATCGGGATCGGGATCCACGGCGAGCCGGGCCGCTTCCGCGAGAAGATCGGGCCGGCATCCCAGATCGCCGAGCGGTTGATGACCCCGATCCTCGAGGACCTGCCGTTCGCGTCCGGCGACAAGGTGCTCGCGTTCGTCAACGGGATGGGCGGCACGCCGCTGCTGGAGCTGTACATCATGTACGCGGAGGTGGCGAAGATCGCCGCCGAGCACGGGCTGACGATCGAACGCAACCTGATCGGCAACTACATCACCTCGTTGGAGATGCAGGGCTGCTCGATCACGCTGCTCCGGCTCGACGACGAGATGGTCCGCTACTGGGACGCGCCGGTCAACACCCCCGCGTTGCGCTGGGGCGCCTAGACGCCGATGGCGATCGATCGCGACCACACGGTGGCGTGGATGCAGCGGTTCGCGGAGGAGATGGCCGAGCACCGGCAGGAGCTCGTCCGGCTCGACACCGCGATCGGCGACGGCGACCACGGGACGAACATGAACCGCGGCATGCAGAAGGCGCTGGAGAAGCTCCAGGCGTCCGAGCAGGCCGACCCGGGAGCCGTGCTCAAGACGGTCGCGATGGCGCTCGTCTCGAGCGTCGGTGGCGCCGCCGGCCCGTCTGTACGGGACGCTGTTGTCTGCAGATGGGCACGTCGATGGCCGGTCAGGCCGAGGTCGACCAGGCCGGCTTCGTCGCCGCCTGGCGTAAGGGCCTGGACGGGCGTGAAGGCTCGCGGCAAGGCCGAGCTCGGCGACAAGACGATGATCGATGCGCTGCCTGCCCGCGATCGATGCGTTGGAGCAGGCGGCGGATCTGCAGGCTGGTCTGCAGCGCCGCCGTCGACGCCGCGGAGCAGGGCATGAACGCGACGACGCCGCTCGTCGCGCGCAAGGGACGCGCCAGCTACCTGGGTGACCGCTCCGCCGGTCACCAGGACCCCGGCGCGACCTCCACCTATCTACCTCTTCAAGAGCGCCGCCGAGAGCACTGGCGGACTGAAAGGAAACCAATGCCGAAGTACGCAGCAGCACTGGATCAGGGCACGACGAGCTCCCGAGCGATGATCTTCGACCACGCGGGTCGCGTCGTCGCGGTCGTCGCAGAAGGAGCATGAGCAGATCTATCCGAAGCCGGGCTGGGTGGAGCACGATGCCAAGGAGATCTGGGCGCGCTGCCAGGAGGTGCTCGACGAGGCGGTGGAGAAGGCCGGGCGCCTCCGCCGACGACATCGCCGCGCTCGGCATCACCAATCAGCGCGAGACCGCGGTCGTGTGGGACCGCAACACCGGCGAGCCGGTCCACAACGCGATCGTCTGGCAGGACACCCGCACCGACAAGCTCGTCGACGAGCTGTCGGCCGACGGCGGCCAGGATCGCTTCCGTGCGCAGGTCGGCCTGCCGCTGGCGACCTACTTCTCGGGGCCGAAGGTCCGCTGGATCCTCGACAACGTCGACGGCGCCCGCGACAAGGCCGAGGCCGGCGACCTGGTGTTCGGCAACATGGACACCTGGTGCATCTGGAACCTCACCGGCGGCGTCGACGGCGGCCTGCACATCACCGACGTGACCAACGCCAGCCGCACGATGCTGATGGACCTCAAGACGCTGGCCTGGGATGAGGACATCGCGTCGACGATCGGCGTGCCGATGTCGATGCTGCCGGAGATCCAGCGCGTCGAGCGAGGTCTACGGCGAGGTCAAGACCGGCAACCTGACCGGCGTGCCGGTCGCCGGCGACCTCGGCGACCAGCAGGCGGCGACGTTCGGCCAGGCCTGCTTCGACGTCGGCGAGGCCAAGAACACGTACGGCACCGGCAACTTCATGCTGCTCAACACCGGCACCGAGGCGGTGCAGTCCAAGTCCGGCCTGCTGACGACGGTCTGTTACAAGATCGGCGACGAGGACGCGGTGTACGCGCTGGAGGGCTCGATCGCGATCACGGGCGCGCTCGTGCAGTGGCTGCGCGACAACCTGCAAGCATGATCAAGGCGGCGCCGGAGGTCGAGGAGCTGGCCAAGTCCGTCGACGACAACGGCGGGCTGTACATCGTGCCGGCGTTCTCGGGCCTGTTCGCGCCGTACTGGAAGTCCAACGCGCGCGGCGTGTTCGCCGGCCTGACCCGGTACGTCAACGCCGGTCACATCGCCCGCGCGACGCTCGAGGCGACGGCGTTCCAGACCCGCGAGGTCGTGGACGCGATGGCAGCCGACTCCGGCGTCACGCTGGACTCGCTCAAGGTCGACGGCGGCATGGTCCACAACGACCTGCTGATGCAGTTCCAGGCCGACATCCTCGGCGTGCCGGTGATCCGGCCGCGAGGTCGCCGAGACGACCGCGCTGGGCGCGGCCTACGCGGCGGGGATGGCCGTCGGGTTCTGGAGCAGCACGCAGGAGGTCCGACGACAACTGGGCCGAGGACAAGCGCTGGGAGCCCAAGATGGATGCCGGCAAGCGCGACGAGTACTACAAGTACTGGAAGAAGGCCGTCACCCGGACCTTCGACTGGTTCGACTGACGCGAGCGGACCCGCGTCTGAGTATCGGTGTCGAGGGCGGTCTAATGGCCGCCCTCGGCGTCTTCCGCCCTCGAGGCCCAGCAGAGGTAGTCTGACCAGATGGTGACGCTCAGCACCGAGGTCCTGGTGATCGGCGGTGGCGCGACGGGCGCCGGGGTCGCCTGGGACGCAGCGTTGCGCGGCTACGACGTCGTGCTCGTGGACCGCCTCGACCTGGCCGAGGGCACCAGCGGCCGCTTCCACGGGCTGCTGCACTCGGGCGGCCGATACGCGGTCAAGGATCCGCGAGCCGCCGAGGAGTGCATCGCCGAGAACCGCATCCTGCGCCGCGTCGCCGCCGACTGCATCGAGGACACCGGCGGGCTGTTCGTCACCACGCCGTTCGACGACCCGGACTACGCCGATCGGTTGGCCGAGGGCTGTCGCGCCACCGGCGTCGATTGCGAGGAGATCCCGGTCGCGGAGGCGCTGCGATCCGAGCCTCGCCTCAACCCCAAGATCTCACGGGCGTTCCGGGTGCCCGACGCCAACATCGACGTCTGGAAGACGGTGTGGGCGATGGGCCACGGCGTCCAGCAGCGCGGGGGCGCGGATCCTCCCCTACCACGCGGTGATCGCCGTCCATCGCGAGGGCGACGAGATCACCGGCGCGCGCGTGCGCGACGCGCGCACCGGCGAGGAGATGGATGTCAACGCGCGCGTGACCGTCAACGCCAGCGGCGCCTGGGCGGGGCAGGTCGCCGACATGGCCGGGATCGAGGGCGTCCGGGTGCTGCCGGGCCGCGGGATCATGATCGCCATGAACCACCGCCTGGTCAACACGGTGATCAACCGCTGCCAGATGCCGACCGACGGGGACATCATCGTCCCGATCCGGACCGTGCTCGGTGATCGGCACCACCGACAGTCAACACCGACGACCCCGACGACCACACCGTGCACCAGGACGAGGTGGACGCGATGCTCGACGACGGGGAGAAGCTCGTCCCGGGCTTCCGCCAGGCGCGGGCGCTGCGGGTGTGGACGGGGGTGCGGCCGCTGTTCGAGGACGCCAAGGCGGCCGGACACCGACTCGCGCGACGTCACCCGTGCCCACGCGCTGCTGGACCACGCCCAGCGCGATGGGGTCGGCGCGCTTCGTCACCATCACCGGCGGCAAGCTGACGACGTTCCGGCTGATGGCCGAGGAGACGATGAACGCCGTCGTCGAGCAACTCGGCGACACCCGACCGTGCACCACCTCGACCGAGCCGCTCCCCGGCTCGGAGTCGAGTGAGAGCTACCGGCTGGGAGAGCGCCTCGCGCACAAGGAGGCGAGCCTCATCGACGAGCAGATGATCTGCGAGTGCGAGCTGGTTCCCCGCCACAGGCTCGAGGAGGCGATCACACGCACCGGGTCGGCCAACCTCGACGACATCCGCCGCCAGCTGCGTCTGGGCATGGGCCCGTGCCAGGGCGGCTTCTGCATCTACCGGGCCACCGGCATCCTGCACGCCCATGACGGGATGACCGCTGAGGGCGCCGACACCGCGCTGGTGGACTTCCTGCAGGAGCGATGGAAGGGGCAGCGGCCGATCCTCTACGGCGATCAGCTGCGCCAGGCGCGCCTCGACGACTGGATCTTCCAGGGGGTCCTCGACGTGGAGCATCTCCCATCGTGAGAACGAGCGAGCTGCACTTCGACGCGGTGGTCATCGGTACCGGCACCGCCGGGCTGGTGGCGGCCACGCGCCTGGCCCAGAGTGGTGCGCGCGTCGCCGTTGTGGCCAAGGGCGTCGGCTCCACGCACCTGGCGCCGGCCACCATCGACGTGCTCGGCTACGCGCCCGACCGCGTCGAGGCTCCCGGCGCCGCGCTGGAGCAGCTCATCGCCGCGCGCCCCGACCATCCCTACGCGCTGATCGGCGCCGAGGTCGTGAGCGACGCGCTGGCCTGGTTCGCGCAACTCGTGCCCAGCGGCCCCCTGCCCGGCTACGTCTACGGCGGCAGCCTGGAGCGCAACCAGCTGCTGCCGACCGCGGTCGGCGCGCTGCGGCCTTCAGCCCTCGTCCCCGAGACGATGGCCAACGGCGAGGCCTCGGGCCTCAAGCGAGTGTGCATCGTCGGTACCCCGGCGCTGCGCGACTTCCATCCCGCGCTGTGCGCGGCCAACCTCGCGCGCGCGGGCATCGACGCCCGTTCGGTGAGCCTGGAGCTCAAGCTCGAGCGCGCCGACATGAACACGCTGGGCATCGCGCGGCACTTCGACGACGAGAAGTGGCGGCGGCAGTTCTGCGCCGAGCTCTCGTTGACGCTGCGCGCCGACGAGGCGGTGGGGCTGCCGGCGATGCTGGGGCTGCGCGACCCCCACGAGGTGCTGGCTGACGTCGAGCACCGGCTGGGCCGCCGCGTGTTCGAGATCCCCACGCTGCCACCGTCGGTGCCGGGGATGCGGCTGTACGAGATCCTGCGCAACGCACTGCGTGCTGCCGGCGGCCGGCTGGTGATCGGCCCCGAGGTCGTCTCGTGCACGCGCGACGGGGACCGCGTGACGTCAGTGGCCACACATGCCGCCGGACGAGATCTCTCCTACGTGGCCCCCTGGTTCGTGCTGGCCTCGGGCGGCTTTGCCTCGGGCGGCATCGAGCTCGACTCGCACTGGGTCACCCACGAGCGGGTCCTGGGGCTCCCGCTGCGCGGCGTGCCCGCCGACGGTGAGGAGCGCTTCGTGGCCACCTACCTCGACGAGCAGCCCATGGCGCGCGTGGGGGTCGCCGTGGGCCCCGACCTGCGCGCCGAGGGCGCCGAGAACGTGCTGGTGGCCGGCGCCGCTCTCCCCGGAGCCGTGCCGTGGCGCGAGGGGTCGGGTGAGGGGATCGCGCTGGCCAGCGGCTACCGCGCGGCCCAGGTGGCGGCGGGTCAGCTGAGTCCGACGGCGGCGATCGCATGAGCGCGCCGAGCGAGCACGGGAACGACCTGTTCGTGGCCGAGATGCTGCGCGGCTCGCTTGACCACTGCGTCAAGTGCACGATCTGTGAGACCGCTTGTCCCGTGTCCAACGTGAGTCCGCTGTTCCCCGGACCCAAGTACGCCGGCCCCCAGTCAGAGCGCTACCGGATCGCCGACGAGCCGTCGGTGGACCTGTCGGTGGACTACTGCTCGGGGTGCGGCATCTGCTCCATGGTGTGTCCGCAGGGCGTCAAGATCGCCGAGATCAACGCCCAGGCGCGCAACAAGCTCAAGAGCCAGAAGGGCTTCCCGCTGCGTGACCGGATCATCACCCGCCCCACCTGGCTGGGCCGGGCGGGCACGCCCACCGCGCCGATCGCGAACTTCACGCTGCGCTTCAAGCCGTTCCGGATCCTCGGCGAGAAGGTGCTGGGGGTGCACCGCGACGCGCCGGCGCCGAAGTTCGCCGGGCGGCGATTCTCGCGGTGGTTCCGCAAGCGGGCCGCTTCGGAGCTACCGGCGGGGGCACGCAAGATCGTCTACTTCCACGGCTGCGGCACCGAGTACTACGAGCCGTGGGAAGGCGAGAAGGTCGTCGAGATCCTCGAGCACAACGGCTTTGAGGTCGTGGTCCCCAAGCAGGACTGCTGCGGTCTGCCCCTGCAGTCCAGCGGGCTCTTCGACGAGGGGCGCAAGGTGGTTCTGCGCCTGGCCCGCGCGCTGCGCGAGCACGTCACCGACGAGGACACGATCATCGTCGGCAACGCCACCAGCTGCACGCTGATGCTCAAGCGCGAGGCGCGCGAGATCCTCTCGCTGGAGGATGACCCCGATCTGAAGTTCGTCTCCGAGCGCACCTACGACATCTGCGAGCTCCTGCTCGAGCTGCACGACCGCGGCGAGCTCAAGACCGACTTCTCCCCCATCAACGAGAAGGTCGCCTACCACGCCCCGTGCCAGCAGCAGGGCCACTGGGTGGGCAAGCCGGCACTTGAGCTGCTCGCGCTGGTTCCGGGACTCGAGATCCAGGAGATGAACTCGCGGTGCTGCGGAATCGCCGGCACCTATGGCCTCAAGGCCGAGAAGTACGACATCTCCATGGCCGTGGGGCGCGACCTCTTTGACCAGGTCGCGGCCTCGGGCGCTCCGCAGGTGGCCTGCGACTCCGAGACGTGCCGCTGGCAGATCAGCCACGGGACCAAGCTGCCGTCGGTGCACCCGATCGACTACCTGCACCGCGCGTACGGGCTGGGTGGCAACAGCGCCGCCCGCAACGGCTCGGGCTAGGAGTCGCAACTCGTGGTCGGGCTCGTCGTCGTCTCCCACAGCGACGCTCTCGCCGAGGGCGTGGTGCGCCTGGCGCGCGAGATGGGCGGTGAGGGACTGGCCATCGAAGCGGCCGGCGGGATCGAGGACTCTGACCCCGCCCACCCCGTGCTCGGTACGGACGCTGAGCGGGTACGCAACGCGATCGAGCGGGCCATGTCGCCCGACGGCGTGCTCGTCCTCATGGACCTCGGCAGCGCGCTGATGAGCGCCGAGTTCGCGGTGGAGATGCTCGCGGACGCGCCCGGGCCGGTGAAACTGAGCGCGGCGCCGCTGGTGGAGGGTGCTGTCGCGGCGGCGGCGGCGGCCAGCGGCGGGGCGTCGCTGGAGGAGGTGGCCGCCGAGGCGCGCGGGGCGCTGGCGATGAAGACCAGCCAGATTCAGGACGAGCCGGCCGGCGAGGCAGCGCCCGACGCCGGCCCCGCCGATGCCACCGCCGATCTGGAGGTCCGCAACGCGATCGGACTGCACGCGCGGCCCGCGGCGCGGTTCGTCGAAACGGCGCGCGGCTTCGACGCCGACGTGCGCGTGGCCAAGAACGGCGCCACCAGCGAGCGGCGGGCCGGTAACCGCGCGCAGCCTGACGAATCTGGTCGCGCTCGGCGCTCGGTTCGGAGACACGCTGGTGGTGACCGCGAGCGGGCCCCAGGCCGCGGAGGCGATCGACGCGTTGCGCGCGCTCGCCGACGAGGGCTTCGGCGACGGGATCGCGACCGAGCCATCCCCCGCGGACACGCCCGCGGACGCGCCGCGCCGGCCTCGCCGGCCACGCCGGCGCCCGAGCCCGCCCGAGCCCGCCGAGCCCGTCCAGCCGCCGGCCGCAGGCGCGGTACTCACCGGCGTGGCCGCCTCTGCGGGCGTCGCCATCGGCCCGGCTCACCGACTGGGCGGGCCTGGCGCCGGCCTCGAGGCCCCGCCCGAGCGCGACGCGCGCGGTACTGAGGAGGAGTGGCGGGCTCTGGACGGCGCGCTGACCGCCGCCCGGGACGCGATCGAGCGCGACCGGGATGTCGTGACCAGCCGGGCGGGCGCCGCCGATGCCGCGATCTTCGACGCGCACCTCGCGCTGCTCGACGACGATGCCCTGCTCGAGCCGGCGCACGAGGCGATCGCCGTCGGTGCCACCGCCGAGCGGGCATGGTATGACGCCGCCCAGCAGGTGGCCGCGGTCTACCGAAGCCTGGACGAGCCGCTGCTGCGCGAACGAGCCACCGATGTGCTCGACGTGGGCCGTCGGGTGGTGGCCGCGCTCACGGGCGCCGGCGATGAGCGCGAGCCGGCGACCGGGATCGTGGTGGCCGACGAGCTCACCCCCGCCGACGCCGCCGGGCTCGATCCCGAGCGCGTGCTGGCCATCGCCACCGCACGGGGCTCGACCACCGCCCACGCCGCGATCCTGGCCCGCGCGCTGGGGCTGCCGGCCGTGGTGGGGCTCGGGCCCGAGGTGCTCGCGGTGCCCGACGGGACGACGTTGCTCCTCGACGGCGAGGCGGGAACGGTCATCGCCGACCCGCCGGCCGCGGTGCTGTCAGACGCGCAGGACCGTCGCAAGCGCGCCGAGCAGCGCCGCGCGGCAGCCCGCGAACATGCCGACAAGCCCGCGGTCACGCGCGACGGCGCGCGCGTCGAGGTCTTCGCCAACCTGGGAACCGGCAGCGACGCGGCCCGCGCGGTGCAGTTGGGCGCCGAGGGCGTCGGTCTGCTGCGAACCGAGTTCCTCTTCCTCGGGCGCGCCGAGCTGCCCGGCGAGGAGGAGCAGGCGCAGACTCTGCGGGAGATCGCTCAGGCGCTCGATGGGCGGCCACTGATCGTGCGCACGCTGGACGCCGGCGCCGACAAGCCGCTCCCGGCGCTCCCCATGCCCGCCGAGGAGAACCCGTTCCTGGGAGTGCGCGGCATCCGCCTCGCACTGGCCCGCCCCGAGCTCCTGGCCACGCAGTTCCGCGCCATCCTGCGGGTCGCCGCCGAGCATCCGGTCAAGGCGATGCTTCCGATGGTGGCCACGCTGGGCGAGATCACGGCCGCGCGCGCTCTGCTGGACCGCGCCCGCGCCGACACCGGCATCGACGCGCCCATGGAGCTGGGGATCATGGTGGAGGTCCCGGCGGCGGCGCTCGCCGCGGCTCGCCTGGCGGCCCATGTCGACTTCTTCTCCCTGGGCACCAACGACCTCACCCAGTACACGATGGCCGCCGAGCGCGGTGACGCGCGCCTGGCCTCGTTGCTGGCCGGACCCCAGCCGGCGGTGTTGCGCCTGGTGGCGGCGACTGTGGAGGGGGCGGCGATGCACGGTCGCTGGGTCGGGGTGTGCGGAGAGCTCGCCGGAGACCCGGCGGCAGCGGTGTTGCTCGCCGGCCTCGGGGTGACCGAGCTGAGCATGGCGGCGGCGCTCGTTCCCGAGGTCAAAGTGGCGTTGCGCGAGGTGTCACTCTCCGACGCCCGAGCCGCCGCAGAGGCGGCGCTGGACACCGACGACGCCGACGCCGCGCGTGCCCTGGCGCTCGACCTGCTGTGAGGTAGTCTCGTGACCGTGGAGGCGGGTACCCTGACCGCGTTGCGATCATCTCGCGTGCTCGCGGTCGGCACCGGCGTACGCATCGTGGTCTCCCCGGTGATCATGGCGCTGCTGCTGAACCACTCCTATACCGCCGCGGCCATCCTCTTCCTGGTGGCCGCCGCCACCGATTGGGTTGACGGGCGGCTCGCGCGCGCCTGGAACGTCACCACCAAGCTCGGGTCCTTCCTGGACACGACAGCCGACAAGCTGCTGGTGACGACGGCGCTTATCGGGCTGGTGTCAGTCGGCCGCGTCTCGCCCTGGGTGGCGCTCGTGATCATCGCCCGCGAGTTCACCATTCTCGGCCTGCGCGCCGCGGTGGAGGCCGGCGGTCGCCACCTGGAGACTTCGATGCTGGGCAAGTGGAAGGCGACCGTGCAGTTCGTCGCCGTCGCACTTGCCATGCTGCGCCCCGACGTGACCTTCGCCGGCGTCTACCTAGACCAGTGGGCGATGGTGATCGCCGCCGTGGTCACCGTCTGGTCGGGCGCCGACTATCTCATCCGCTCCTCCGCCGCCCTGCGCTCTTAAGACTCCGTGGCCCGCGTGTTCGTCACCGGAGGGACCGGCGTGATCGGGCGCGCGCTCGTCACGGAGTTGGTGACCCGCGGCGACGAGGTTGTGGGGCTGGCCCGGTCCCGAGAGGCGGAGAGCTCCCTGCGCGAGGCCGGCTGCGACGTGGTCCGGGGCGAGGTGTTCGACGTCGACGCCATGGCGCGCGGCATGGATGGCTGTGCGCTGGCCTACAACCTCGCCGGCGTGAACACCCTGTGCGTGCAGGACCCGGAGCCGATGCGCCGCGCCAACGTCGACGGCGCGGTGGCCGCGGTGCGCGCCGCCAAGCGCGCCGGGATCCCGCGGCTCGTCCACACCTCCTCGGCGGCGACGATCGGTGAGGCGCCGGGTTCGGTGGGCACCGAGTCCTCCCCGCACCGGGGCTGGTATCTGTCGACCTACGAGCGGACCAAGACCGAGGGTGAGCGCGCCGCGCTGGCCGCTGCGCGCGAGGCCGGGCAGGACGTCGTCTACGTCAACCCGTCGTCAGTCCAGGGGCCCGGCCGGGCCAGCGGCACCGGCCGGTTTCTGCTCATGGCACTGGACGGCCGGCTGCCGGTGTTCGTCAACACCAACGTCAGCCTGGTGGACATCGCCGACTGCGTCCAGGGCCACCTGCTCGCGGCCGAGCGCGGTGCGCCCGGCCAGCGCTACCTGCTCAGCGGCATCCGCCTCACCGTCTCTGACGCGCTGGCCCTGGCCGCCGACGTTGCCGGCGTGGAGTGCAATCCCCGCATGGTGCCGCGCGCGCTGGCCACCACCGCCGGCACCGTGGTGGAGTACGCGTTCCGGCTGCGCCGGCGCAAGCCTCCGGTCTGCCGCGAGATGGTGCGCACGCTGCTGCACGGCCATCTCTATGACGGCTCGCGCGCTGAGCGTGAGCTGGGCGTGGTCTACACCGACCCGCGCGAGACGGTCCGGCGCACGGTCGAGTGGGCGCGCTCCGAGGGTCTGCTGCGCAACATCTAGAGCTGGCCGGCCCGGCACTGCAAGTAAACTTATAAGTTTACTTATTGCGTGGTGCGGGTCAGCGCCGCAGGTGCGGGGGCCAGTGCATCTGGTCGATGCCCGGCGGCGGCTGCGCCCACACCAGCAGCACCGGGCAGCCGGCGTGGTCGACCACGAAGCGCGCGTAGTGGCCGATGCTCTTGGGCTCGCGGCGCGGTTCGCCGTCGCGACACAGGATGAGGACGTCGAAACCCTCCGCTGCTTCGAGCACCTCGCGCTCGACCCGGCCACGGCGCGCATCGAGCTCGGCGTCACGCCCGAACCGCGCTCGTGCGCGCTCCAGCAGCGCCCGGGCCTCGGTCTCGGCGATCTCGCGCACGGGCGGACCGGGCGGCGGCGGGCGGTGGCGGCCCAGCCGCCCCGGGCCGGGATGGCCGGCCATGTACTCGACGTCTGACGGCGGCGACGTGCAGGAGCGTGACCTCGGCGTCGGCCGGCACCAGCACACGGGCCTGGTCGACGCAGGCGGCCCAGGAGGTCTCGGTGATCCAGATCAGTGCGCGCATCAGAAGACCTGCAAAGCCAACCACAACGCCACGGTGGCGGCCACCAGGGTGCCCGGCACGGTGAGGGCGCCGAGCTTGAGGAACTCGCGCGTATCGACATCTTCGTCGTGGGCATGCACGATCCGCCGCCACAGCAGCGTGGCCAGCGAGCCGACATAGGTGAGGTTGGGGCCGACGTTGACCCCGATGAGCATCGCCAGCACGCCGGCGGGGGCGCTGGCCGACACCACCGCGACGATGATGAGCGTCGCCGGGAGGTTGTTGACCAGGTTGGCCAGCACCGCGCTCACCGCCGCCACGCCGAGCAGCGCCGGCAGGCTCGAGCCGTGCGGAATGAGCGAATCCACGACCGACGACAGGCCGTGATTCCCCGCAGCGGTCACGACCACGCCGAGCGCCAGGACGAAGACCAGGAATGTCGGCTCGGCGGCGCTGACCAGGTCCTTGATCGAGTCCGGCGGCCGCCGGACGGTGAGCGCGACGGCGCCCGCGGTGGCAAACCACACCGGCGCCACCCCCACGATCGAGCTGACGCCGAAGCCGATCAGGGTGAGCCCGACGACCGTGAGCGCGAACCTCGGCAGGCTGGGCCGGTGCTCCGGTGTGCCGTCGCCGTCCGGGGGTGGTGCGCTCAGCTGGCGCAGGTCGTCGGCGAAGACCCGGCTCAGCACCACCCACTCGACGGCGATCGCGACCAGCCACGGCAGCGCCATCAGCGCCGCGAAACGCGTGAAGGAGACGCCACACGCCGCGAAGGCCAGGAGGTTGGTGAGGTTGGAGACCGGGAGCAGGAGCGAGGCGCTGTTGGCCAGGTGCGAACAGGCATAGACGTGCGGGCGCGGGCTGGTGGGCAGCCGCGCCGCGGTGGCGAACACGATCGGCGTGAGCAGCACGATGGTCGCGTCCAGGCTGAGGACGGCGGTGGTACCCGCCGCCACCAGGAACACCATGGAGAGGAGCCGCCGAGGCCGCCGCCGCGAGCCGAACGCCATCAGCGCTCCGAGCGCGTCAAACAGGCCGGCCCGGCGGCACCCGTCGGCGAGCACGAGCAGGGCTGCGAGGAAGCCGACGGTCGGTCCCAACTGGCCCAGAGACGTGCGCGCGCCGTGCAAGCTCAGCGCGCCGACCGCCACGACGATCACGGCGGCCGCTGTCGCCACCGCCCAGTCGGGCGCGCGGCGCCAGCGCGCCACCGCTGCGGTGAGGCTGAGCGCCAGCGCGACGAGGGCGATCGCCTCGTTCACGAGCGGCCGTTCACGTGCGCCCGGCGCCCGCCTCAGGAGTCAAAGCCGAGGCCGAGACGGTCGAGGGTTGTCAGCCACATCCCGCGGCGGCCATCGTTGCGGTCGGCGGCGGCCAGGCGGTTGCGCGTGAGCTGGATCACGGCTGAGCGCAGCGGCTCGGGCGGGAAGGGCAGCGGCCGGCGCCGGACCATCTTGAGCTGTGTGGCCTGTGTGGTGCGGCCGTCGAGCAGGTCCAGGGCGACGCGCGCGCCGAAGCGGGTCGCGCCCACGCCGAGCCCGGTGTAGCCCAGCGCGTACACCAGCCGGCCCCCGTGCGCCCGGCCGAAGAACACCGAGAAGCGGCTGCACGTGTCGATCGCCCCGCCCCAGCGGTGGCTGAAGCGCAGGCCCTCGAGCTGGGGGAACGTGGTGAAGAAGTGCTGGGAGAGCTTGCCGAAGGTGGGATCGTCGGTGTCGCGGTGCGGTCCCACGTCGCCGCCGTAGCGGTACACCGCGTCATAGCCCCCGTAGAGAATCCGCCCGTCGGCGGTCGGACGGTAGTAGTGAAACTGGTTGCCCATGTCGCTGATGCCCTGGCGACGGCGCCATCCGATCGCCCGCTGCTGGCTGTCTGACAAGGGCTCGGTCATGAGCGCGTAGTCGTAGACGGGGGCGATGTAGCGGCCGGCGGCGGGGACCAACGGCGGGTAGGCGCTGGTGGCCATGAGGACCTTGGGCGCGGTGACCACGCCCCCCTCGGTGCTGAGGGTGAGGCCGGCGCTGCCGCTGTCGTGGACGCCGCGTACCGGGGTGAGCTCATGGATGCGGACGCCGTTGCGCTCCGCCGCGGCGCGCAGGCCATCAGCCAGACGGCCCGGGTGCACGAGCGCCGATCCCGTGCGGTCCCACATCGCCCCCAGGTACGTCGGCGAGTTGACCTCGGCGCGGACCCCGGCGCCGTCGAGCAACTCGACGTCGTGGCCGAAGCGGCGCACGAGTTCCACCTCCTCGTGCAGGTCCTGTAGCTCGCGCGGATCGAGCGCGACGGTGAGAACCCCGGTGGTCTCGTACTCGCAGTCGATGCCGTGGTGGGTGAGGTCCTCGCGCAGCCCGTCGAAGTTCTCTGCGGCGAGGCGCTCGAGGGTGTCGATCTCGTCGGGGAACCGGCGCAGGCCGTTGGCGAGGCCGTGGGTGAGCGACGCCTCCAGAAAGCCGCCGTTGCGCCCGCTGGCACCGTTGCCGCAGCGTGTCGCCTCCAGCACCACGACGTCACGCCCGGGATCGTCCTGCTTGGCGGCCAGCGCCGCCCAGAGACCGGTGTAGCCGCCGCCGATGATGCACAGGTCGGCCTCTGTCGGGCCCGTCAGCGGCTCGTGGGGTGCGCGATCGGGCAGCGAGTCAAGCCAGTACGAGCTCGGCTCGGCGTCCGCGTAGGCGGCCCGGTGCGCCGGAGTCGGCTCTGTCTGAGGCCACGGGGACGGCAAGGGCACACCGTAGTTCATGATGTGCCCACCTGGCAGGACGCGACCGACGACGAGGTGTGGGCGATGCAACTGGTGATTGGCGGCGAACTGGTCGACGGACACGGTACCGAGACAGACCCGGTGCTCAACCCCGCCAGCGAGGAGGTACTGGCCGAGATCCCCAGCGCTACCGTCGAGGACGTCTTCGCCGCGGTGGACGCCGCCCGGGAGGCCGGGCCCGCGTGGGGGTCGACCACGCCGGCCGTTCGGGCTGCGGCACTTTTGAAGTTGGCCGACCTGGTCGACGCCAACGCCGACGAGCTGGCCCGGGTCGAGTCCGCCAACGTCGGCAAACCGCTGGGAGCCGCGGCGGAGGAGATCCCGCTGTGCTCGGATCACCTGCGCTTCTTCGCCGGCGCCGCGCGCGTGCTGGAGGGCCGCGCCGCGGGCGAGTACGTGGAGGGCTACACCTCGATGATCCGCCGCGAGCCGGTGGGCGTCGTGGGCCAGATCACACCCTGGAACTACCCGCTGGCGATGGCCATCTGGAAGATCGCGCCCGCCCTGGCGGCGGGCAACACGATCGTCCTCAAGCCATCCGAGCTCACGCCGTTGTCGACCCTGCGGCTGGCGGAGTTGGCGCTGGACGCGCTCCCGCCGGGGGTGCTCAATGTCGTCACCGGCCGCGGCAATCCCGTCGGCGAGGCGATCGTCACCCACCCCGTGGTGAAGATGGTCTCACTGACAGGGTCGGTACGTACCGGCAAGGCCATCGCCGCCGCAGCGTCCGAGCACCTGGCGCGCGTGCACCTCGAGCTGGGCGGCAAGGCGCCGGTGGTGGTCCTCGACGACGCCGACGTCGACGCGGTGGTGGCGTGCATGAAGATCGCCGCCTTCTTCAACGCCGGTCAGGACTGCACCGCGGCGACGCGGATCATCGCCACCCCGCGGGTGCACGACGCGGTCCTGGAGGCGCTCGTGCCCGCGGCCGCGGGGTTGAGGCTCGGGGAGCCGCTGCTGTCCGACGACGTCGAGCTGGGCCCGGTCATCTCGGCCGCGCAGCGCGAGCGGGTGCTGGGGTTCGTCGATCGGGCGGGCTCAGACGGCGCGCAGGTGCTGTGCGGCGGCGGCGCGTGGGGCGCGCGCGGGTTCTTCGTGGAGCCGACCGTGATCGCGGGTGCCGCGCAGGACTCCGAGATCGTCCAGCGCGAGGTCTTCGGGCCTGTCATCACCGTCCAGCGCGCCGCCGACGAGGCCCAGGCCATCGAGTGGGCCAACGACACCGATTACGGCCTCGCCGCCTCGGTGTGGACGCGGGACACCGGCGCGTCACTGCGCGCCGCGCGCACCCTGAACTTCGGCTGTGTGTGGATCAATGATCATCTGCCCTTCCTGTCTGAGATGCCGCACGGCGGGTTCGGGCAGTCGGGCTACGGCAAGGACCTCTCCATCTACGCGCTCGAGGAGTACACGCGCATCAAGCACGTGATGGCCTCGCTGGCGTAGCCGCCGTCGCCGGGAGTGAGGCGGCCGCGGACGATGTCGGATTACGATGGGCCTGCTAGCGCGTGACGGCCCTACCCCCGGGCCCTAGCCAATCCCCCAGAGGAGGAGGACATATGAAGTTTGTCTACGGCGCGAGGCGCATCCGCGTCGCCGCGGCGGTGTCGGTGGTCTGCGTATTCGCTCTGCTGGCGCTGGGCAGCGGCGCCGCCTTCGCGAAGCCAAAGCCCAAGCCGAAGCCCAAGCCCGTTCCGGCCAAGAACCTTCCGGTCGTCCCCGGCAGCCAGTACCTGGCGCTCGGCGACTCGGTCACCTTCGGGTACATGGAGCCGACCGTGGTCCCGGCCCCCAACTACGCCAACGCCGCGAGCTTCCCCGGCTACCCGGAGCAGTTGGGCTCCCGGCTGCGCTTGTCCGTCGCCAACGCCGCATGCCCAGGCGAGACCGCAGCGAGCCTGGTGAACGCCTCGGCGCCAAGCAACGGGTGTGAGAACAGCCCGTCGCACAACCCCGCCGACAACTACCGCAACAACCCGCTGCACGTGAACTACAAGGGCTCGCAGTTGGCGTTCGCGCTCTCCTACCTGCACAGCCATCACAACGTCCGGCTGATCACGCTCATGATCGGCGCCAACGACTTCTTCCTCTGTCAGGAGACGACGTCCGACAGCTGCGCCAGCACGGCTGAGCAGAACGCCACCGTTGCCTCGGTGACCAAGAACATCCACACGATCCTGTCGGCCATCCGCAACAAGGCCCACTACACCGGCCAGCTGGTGATCGTCAACTACTACTCGCTCAACTACTCCGTGCCCGCGGTCAACGCCCAGTCACAGCTCCTCAACAAGGTCCAGGACGCCGCCGCCAAGCCGTTCGGTGTCAAGATCGCCGACGGGTACGGCGAACTGGAGGCCGCCACGGCGCACTCCGGTGACAACACCTGCACCGCCGGGCTGCTGACCCAGCTGAGCGCCGGCGGGTGCGGGATCCACCCCAGCTACGCCGGACAGACTCTCCTATCCCAGGCCCTGGAGAAGGCGATCACGATCGGCTGAGCTCGGCCTCTGCGGGACCGCCTGACTCCAGTCCGAGCAGGCGGCCCGCCCCGGCCAGGACCTCGCGCATGGCGGAGACGATCTCCTCCAGCACGGCGTCATCGGCGACCAAGGGCGGCGCGATCTGAAGGACCGCGTCGCCGCGATCGTCGGCACGGGCGATCAGCCCGGCCTCGCGCAGCGCGCCGGGCATGAAGCCGCGCAGCACCCGCTCGCGCTCGTCCGCGTCCAGGCGCTCGTTGCCCTCGCCCTTGACCAGCTCGACCGCCCAGAAGAACCCGAGCCCGCGCACGTCGCCGACGATGGGCAGGTCCCTGAGGCTGTCCAGCAGCTCTTGGAGACGGGGCTCGCGGGCGCGAACGTTCTCCACCACGCCGTCGCGCTCGAAGATCTCGAGGTTCTTGAGCGCGATCGCGGCGCACAGGGGATGACCGGCGAACGTGATGCCGTGCATCAGCATGCGGCCCTCGTCGTAGAAGGGGGCGGCGATGTGGTCAGATACGAACACCGCGCCCATCGGGGCGTATGCCGAGGTGATCCCCTTGGCGGTGGTGATGATGTCGGGGCTGGCGCCGACGCGGGTGGACCCGAACAGCTCGCCCAGGCGGCCGAACCCGGTGATGACCTCGTCGGCCACCAACACGATCCCATAGCGGTCAGCGATCGCGCGCAGTCCCTCCCAGTATCCGGGCGGGGGCGTCAGACAGCCGCCGGCGTTCTGGACGGGCTCGGCGATGATCATGGCCACCGTCTCGGGGTCCGCGTTCAGGACGGCCTGCTCCATCTCCTCCAGCAGATGCTTGGTGAGCTCCTCGCCCTGGAGGGGGTTCCGGAAGGCGTTGGTGTTGGAGACGTGCGTGGTGTCGATCGCGGGCGGGCCGAACGGCTCCTTGTAGCCCGGCACGCCCGTGAGGGCCAGAGCGCCGAGGGTGACGCCGTGGTAGGCGATCTTGCGCGCGATCGCCTTCATCCGCTGAGGCTGGCCGTTGGCAATGTGGTACTGGCGCACGATCTTCCACGCTGACTCCACGGACTCCGAACCGCCCGAGGTGAAGAAGATCCGGTCCAGGCCGGGAGGCGAGAGCTCGGCCAGGCGATCGGCCAACTCCAGCGCCGCGGGGTGCGCGGTCCCCCACAGCGTGTTGAAGGCGAGCTTGGAGAGCTGCGCACCGGCGACGGTCGCCATCTCCTCGCCGTACGAGTAGCCGATCTGGGCGCAGAACAGGCTGCTCAGGCCGTCGACGTAGCGCTTGCCGTGGGTGTCGAACACGTACGGGCCCTCGCCGCGGTCGAGCACGAGAAGCTCGGTCGCGCCGGGCCCGAACGCGCCGTTGCGCGAGAAGTGCAGCAGGGCCGAGCCCTGATCAAAGTCCGTGATGGTGGTCATGGTCAGTGATGTTCGTCGGGGCGGGCCGTTCACGCAAGTGCCGCGGCGTCCCAAAGGCGCCGGCGCAGCGCGCCTCGTGCGCGATCTTCGTAGCTATGTACGCAAAAGCGCGCAGCTCAGGTGATCGTGGTGCCAGGGCTCGGAATCGTGGTCCCGGCAGCCGGGACGGCCAGCCCAGCGCCCGCCGGCTGCGCGGTGACGATCTTCATGTTGGCCAGCTCCTCGAAGGTGGACCGGAGGTTGGCCCCGTCGTTGTAGTGGCTTGACGCCCACCCGCTGTTGGCGATGGCCATGATCTGGTCCTCGGGGGGCTTGCCCACGGTCTTGAGGATGTCCTGGATGCCGCTGCTGGCCCCGCCCCACTGGCCCTTGAGGAACTTGGCGGTCTGCTCGGCGGCGCTCACCGGGTCGCTGAACGGACTGGCGTGCGCGATCGCCCCGGTCCCGCTGTCGAAGTAGCCGATGTTCAGCCAGTTGAAGTTCGAATCCGCCTGGCGGCCCTGCGCGGCGCTTCCGGATTCCTCGGCCAGCACCCAGCCTGCGACCACCCGGGTGTTCAGGCCGGTGGCCGAGGCGAGGTGTGCCACGAAGGTCTGCTGCCCGCTGGTGAGCAGCGATGAGCTCACCGAGACGACGCTGCCGGCGGGCGCCGCCTGCGAGAGCGCCTGGTCGCCGATGCCTCCGGCGCCGGTGCCCGCGGGCGCGGTGGTACCCGGCTGGCCTTGGATCTGGTCGGCAACCGGCTGGCCGGCCACGGGCTGGCCCGCCGCGGCGGTGGGGTCCACACCGGGGGCGCCGGGGGCGCCGGCCTGGGCGGGCGGCTGCACGGCCTGGAGGAACTTGACCGTGTTGAGCTTGTGGTGGTGATCGTGGCCGCTGCCCACCGCCTTGAACTGGGCGGTACCGCCGGCCGGGGCAGCCGGCACGGCGGCGGGGTCCGGGACGCCCGGGGTGGGGACGGGCGCGGCGCCGGGGGCGGTTCCGGCGCCCGGGGTCGTGCCGGCGGTGACGGGGGTCGTCCCGGCCGCCGCGGGGGTGGCGCTGCCGGCGACCGGCGTTCCGGCGCCGGCCGGAGTCGTGGGCGCGGTGCCGGGCGCACCAGCGGGCGTGGTGCCCGCTGCGCCGGTCGGGGTAGCGCCCGCGCCGGCCGGCGTCGTCGCGGCGTGGCTCAGCCCCACGCCGGACAGCGGGACCACCCGCCGCGCGCCCGCGAACTGAGAGGACCAATATGAGTTGCGGAGGTCCGCCATCTGCACCACCTCGCCGGTGCGCGGCGCCTCCAGGAACATGTGGTTGCCGACGTACATACCCACGTGGTCCACGTCGCCGCCGCCGATCCGGAAGAAGACGAGGTCGCCCTCCTTGAGGTCGTTGAGGCCGACCGACGTGCCGACGGTGAACTGCTGGTCGGCAACGCGCGGGAGGTTCACACCGGCCTGGTGGTAGGCCCACTGCATCAGCCCCGAGCAGTCAAAGCCCGCCTGCGGGCTCTCCCCGCCGTAGAGGTACGGGACGCCGAGTTCCTTGTGAGCGGCCTCGAACGCGGCGTGGGCGACGGGCGAGGCGAAATTGGGGTTGCCGGCCGCGGCGCTCGCTCCGGCTGCCGCGTCGACGACGTTGCCGGCGGACGCACCGGTGACGGGGGTGGCGCCGGCGGGAGTGCTCGACGACGCAACGTCGGCGGTGGAACCCGCGGGCGCGGGAGCCGTGGTCGGGTCGAGGCCGGAGGGGGCCGCCCCGGGGACGCTCGTGGGGACGGCGCCGGCGGTCGCGGGGACGGCGCCGGGGACGGGAGCGCCCGCCGCGCCCGGCACTGCTGCCGGGACCGCGCCCGGCACCGCAGCCGCCTGCTCAGCCACCCCCGCATTCGCGCCCGGCATCTCAAACGCCAAATGCAAACTCGCCTGCGAACTCTGATCCGAAAAAAACCCCGCCGACTGAATCGGCCACGGCGTCCCAATCTCATCCGGACGCACACTCGGATCCATCGCCGCGATCTCCGTCACCAAATCACGCGCCGCGAAATTATCCGGCCCCACCGGCTGCCCATCCACCGACACGATGTCCAACGCCTGCACATGCACCGGACTGCTCGCCGACACCACATCCGCCACCCCCACCTGATGATGCGCCAACACCGAATCCAACACCGACACCACCCGCGGATCCACACCCCCCGACGCCAAAAACGCCCGCGCCTGCGCCGACGCCTGCAACCCCGGCGCCTCCAACAACCCCGACACCCCCACCGGACCCACACCCGCACCCGCACCCGACCCCACCACAGCACCCGCCACCCCACCAGCCGCCGACCCACCCGCCGGCACCGACCCCGCCGCGCTCACCACACCACCCGCACCACCCGACGACCCCGCCGCGCTCACCACACCACCCGCACCACCCGACGACCCCGCCCCACCCGACGACGCATCCGGCCACGGCAACGAAGACGACGAAGAAGAAGCAGCCGAAGGCGCAGCCGATGACACCGACCCAGGCGCAGACCCCGACGCCGACGCCCCATGCGACGCCGCCGACCCACCACCAGCCGACACCGCATGCGACCCCGCCGAAGCCGCCACCCCACCACCAGACGGCGCCGCCGCCGACGAACCAGCCGCCGACGAACCAGCCGCCGACCCCGCACCCCCAGCACCGCAGAAGACCCAGCACCCGACGCACCCGACCCCGCCGGCGCCGAACCAGACGGCGCCGCCGCCGACGAACCAGCCGCCGACGAACCAGCCGCCGACCCCACACCCCCAGCCGAAGAAGACCCCGCCCCACCAGACCCCGACTGCCCCGCCGCACCCGACCCCCCAGCCGCCTTCACCTGATGCTCAATCGCATGCGCCCGCGCCTGCGCCCTGTGCTCCAAACCCTCCACCGCACGCACCCCCGACGGCGGCTTGACCCCATGCGGCAACCGCACCCCATGCCCCAACCGCCCCGGCATCTTCACCCCATGCAACCCCTTCGCCCCATGCTCCACAAACGCCTGCGCCTCCGCCACCGACAACCCCTCCACCGCAGCCGCCATCACCACCCCCGCCAACGACGACCGCGACTCCCGCAACTCCAACGTCTCAAACCCCCGACCCCCACCCGCACCCAACTCCGACGCCAACCCCGGCAACCCCGCCGACACACACGCCCCCACCGGATCACGCCGAAACTCCCCCCGAAACACCGGATCCACCAACAACCGCTCAATCAAACGACCCGCGAGTGCGTTCTCGTCGTCGGTCATCAGTGAGTCCCCTTGACCACTACAGCCCCTGTGGGTGAAGGACGTGCTCGAACGTCTTGAGATAGTCGTCTGAGGGGCGGCCGATCTTCTCCACACCACCGCCGCCGCCCCAGGCGCCGTGCATGCCGCCCGACTCGTAGAACTGGCCGTGGATCTCGATGATCACGTGGCCGTCGTGGCCCGAAAGGGCCCGGTCGTAGATCGTCACGAACTTGCCGGGACCGGCCAAGATCCCTGGCTGCGAAGGCAGTGCGGTCGTGTCGACGGGATGGGTGAGGTAGCCGGCCGAGTGCAGCACCGCCGAGACGAACCCCGAGCAGTCATAGCCGGGCTGTGGGGTGAAGTCACCATGACCGCCGCCGTAGACGTAGGGCTTGCCGACGGCCGAATCGGCGAACTTCACCATGTCGCCGATCTTCGCGGCCGCCGCCGGATCAGAGGCGAGCGCCCCACCCCCGCCGGCGCCGGCGACCTGCTGGACCTGTTCCGCAACCCCTGAGCCCGGAGTCGCCGGGACGCCGGTCGCCGGAACCGTGCCGGCCACGGCCGGCTGAACCGTGCCCGGCACCCTGGCCGGGTACGCCTGTGCCGGGAGCGGCCGCGGCCGGATACGAGGCCGCGGCATACGCAGGGGCGGGATAGCTCCCTGCTCCGGGAACGGAGCCGACGGCGCCGGGGACGGGAGCGCCCGCCGCGCCCGGCACTGCTGCCGGGACCGCGCCCGGCACCGCAGCCGCCTGCTCAGCCACCCCCGCATTCGCGCCCGGCATCTCAAACGCCAAATGCAAACTCGCCTGCGAACTCTGATCCGAAAAAAACCCCGCCGACTGAATCGGCCACGGCGTCCCAATCTCATCCGGACGCACACTCGGATCCATCGCCGCGATCTCCGTCACCAAATCACGCGCCGCGAAATTATCCGGCCCCACCGGCTGCCCATCCACCGACACGATGTCCAACGCCTGCACATGCACCGGACTGCTCGCCGACACCACATCCGCCACCCCCACCTGATGATGCGCCAACACCGAATCCAACACCGACACCACCCGCGGATCCACACCCCCCGACGCCAAAAACGCCCGCGCCTGCGCCGACGCCTGCAACCCCGGCGCCTCCAACAACCCCGACACCCCCACCGGACCCACACCCGCACCCGCACCCGACCCCACCACAGCACCCGCCACCCCACCAGCCGCCGACCCACCCGCCGGCACCGCCGCGCTCACCACACCACCCGCACCACCCGACGACCCCGCCGCGCTCACCACACCACCCGCACCACCCGACGACCCCGCCCCACCCGACGACGCATCCGGCCACGGCAACGAAGACGACGAAGAAGAAGCAGCCGAAGGCGCAGCCGATGACACCGACCCAGGCGCAGACCCCGACGCCGACGCCCCATGCGACGCCGCCGACCCACCACCAGCCGACACCGCATGCGACCCCGCCGAAGCCGCCACCCCACCACCAGCCGCCGCCGCCGCCGACGACCCAGCCGCCTGACGAACCCGCACGCCGACCCGCACCCGCCGGCACCGCCGAAGACCCAGCACCCGACGCACCCGACCCCGCCGGCGCCGAACCAGACGGCGCCGCCGCCGACGAACCAGCCGCCGACGAACCAGCCGCCGACCCCACACCCCCAGCCGAAGAAGACCCCGCCCCACCAGACCCCGACTGCCCCGCCGCACCCGACCCCCCAGCCGCCTTCACCTGATGCTCAATCGCATGCGCCCGCGCCTGCGCCCTGTGCTCCAAACCCTCCACCGCACGCACCCCCGACGGCGGCTTGACCCCATGCGGCAACCGCACCCCATGCCCCAACCGCCCCGGCATCTTCACCCCATGCAACCCCTTCGCCCCATGCTCCACAAACGCCTGCGCCTCCGCCACCGACAACCCCTCCACCGCAGCCGCCATCACCACCCCCGCCAACGACGACCGCGACTCCCGCAACTCCAACGTCTCAAACCCCCGACCCCCACCCGCACCCAACTCCGACGCCAACCCCGGCAACCCCGCCGACACACACGCCCCCACCGGATCACGCCGAAACTCCCCCCGAAACACCGGATCCACCAACAACCGCTCAATCAAACGACCCGCGAGCTCAGCCTCCGGGTCAACGGATGACACGGTTCACCTCGCGGGACCCGTACCGCGCGCGGCTGATCATGGGGATCACCAGCGCGAACACCACCGGCAGCAGCAACACGACGACGAACAGGATGAACCCGCCGATCACGACGCTGTGTGGGAGGAGCGCGCTCAGCCTGTCGTAGTAGCGCAGCGAGAGGACCACCACGAACCCGACGCCGATCACCGACCACACGAGCCCGGCCACGGCGTAGCGGGCCAGCACCGGCGAGCCCTCCTCCTCGGTCATCGTGCCCGACAAACGCGCCTTGAGCTGCGCGCGGGCGCGCTCCTTGAGCTTGGGCTCCCGCAGCCACTCGCAGAGGATCTGGTAACCGTCGCGATCCAGGAACGGGTTGGCGTTGAAGAACGCGCCGACGTACCCCGCGAAGGCGAGCTGGAAGAACACCTCGCGGAGGTTGCCCTTGGGTGAGACGGCGCACAAGATCGAGAACAGTGCCGCCAGCGAGAAGTCGGTGGCCGGGCCCGCCGCGCTGATCACGATCCGGTGCATGCGGGATTCGAAGTACGCCTCGCTGGTGTCCACGAAGGCGTAGGGGAAGATGAACAGGATCCGGATTCCGGCCCGAGTGGTCTTGCGCTTGTAGTGCGCGAGCGCCATGCCGTGCGCCAGCTCGTGGACCATCACGATCGCAAAGCGCCCGACGATGAACACCGCGCCGCCGATGACCAACCGGTTGGCCACCACCAGCGGGGTGCCGTAGCGCGCGCCGACGAGATAGGCGAACACCGCGACGCCGGCGACCGACAGCATCACCAGCAGCGAGACGGTGAGCGGGGAGAAGAAGATCCGGCCCCAGTGCCGATAGGCGCGCTCGAAGTAGCCGGGCAGCCATCCGAACGTCTTCTCGCGCGGCTTGAACGCGCGGGCCAGGAGGCCCGGCTCGGGCTCGGCGACCGGCGTGGGCGCGATCCCGTCGAGCATCCCTCGCTCTCCCAACCCGGCGATGAGCCGCGCCAGCCGCCCCGGTCCCGAGGGCCCCAGGACATCGGTCGACTGGGTGAGCAGCTCGGCGACGGTGAGCCGGCCGTCGAGCATCTGGATCAGCGCGGCATCGTCGGTGTCGATGGTGCGGAACGTGTCGCTGCGCAGGTCGCGCAGGATCCAGCGCTCCTCAGCATCGCCCTCGATCTGCTTGAGCGCCCAGCCAGAGCGCAGACGCGGGCGCAAGGAGCCATCGCCGGTCATCGCAGCCGGTGCGCGCAAGCCGAGCTGCGTCGCGTTGACCGGGACCACGATGGTCGCGTTCGGCGCCGCGGACGGGTCTGCGGCTCCCACTGCAGCCCCGGGCGCCCCCGAAACACCGGGCACACCGGGCGCCATATGAGCCACCGCGCTCTCGACCCGCAACGTCACGTTGCCGAGCTGGATCACGGACCCCACGGTCAGCCGCTGAGGCTCGGACAGCCGCTGACCGGAGACCGTGACGCCGAAGCGCGACCCGGTGTCGCTGATCATCGGGCCATCGCGCGTGGAATCGATGCGTGCGTGCAGCCGCGACACCGTGCGGTCCTCGAGCTTGACGTCCGCACTCTCCCCGCGACCGATCGTCATCGACTCGCGGATGGGCAGCCGGACGCCGTTGGGCAGCACCAGCACCAGAGCGCCAGGCAGCGGAGGGTTGGCTGGCGGTGCGAGGTCAGCCACCGAGCACCGGCTGCCACGCGGGATGAGCGCCGAGCGGCGCCAGCGTGGTGAGGTTGCGTGTGTTGGACAGATCGACGCCCACGATCTTGCCGGTGGCCGCCGGCCCGCACGGCCCGTTGGCCTGCATGACGGCGAGCTCCTTCCCATCCGAGCGCCAGCTGATCTGGCACGCGGTCACCGGCAGCCCGTCCTGCTGGGTCGGGTTGAAGTCACCGGCCTTGACGATGAACAGGTTGAACCCGTTGGCCACGGAGCCTGCGACGAGCGCCATCTTCTTCCCGTCGGGCGAAAACGCCCCGGCGAGAATCCCCTGCTGGGGGACCGATGCGTTGGTCTGGAGCGTCGGCTGTCCCCAGTTAGACGCCTGCCCGGAGAACGGAACGCTGCTGGAGAACGAGAGCAGCCCGAAGTTGGCGCCGTTGTTCTTCGTCCCGAGGACCAGGATCGTCGAGCCGTCCGGCGACCAGCTCACCTGCCCCCCGAGGTCGAACCCGGGCGCATTGACGCACGAGTTGGACTGGGAGAACTTGGTCACCGAGACGAAGCACAGCTGGTGGGCGGCGTTGCCCACGCGCTGTATGTAGGCGACGACGATCGCCTTGGTGGTCGGCGCGAAGGCCGGGTTGCGGTCGGCGGTTCCCTGCGGCGGGTGGGTGATGACCGCCGGGGTCGAGCCCTTGGCGCCGGGCTCCACGAGGACGAGCTGGCCGTTCTGCGCGTAGACGAGGTGCTGTCCGTCCGGGCTCCACGACGGCTCCACCTGCTGGCCCACGCCCGCGGGCAGCTGACCGGTCACCTTGCCGGAGATCGGGTCGATGACATTGATCGACGTGCCGTTGTCGAAGGCGAGCTGGGGAGACCCGTTGGAGATGATCAGCGCCACCTTGGCGCCCTTGGGGACCTTCGCTCCCTCGGCGGGGACGGTGCCGGCCACCTGCCCAACCGGAGCGGTCGACAGCTGCTTGACCGGCTGGGGCACGAGACCGAGGTTGGCCAGTGCCTGCGCTGCCTGGGTTGGGTCGGTGGGGAGCTTGGGGATGGGGATGGAGCCGGTGCCGGCCTGCGCGGCGGTGGCGGCCAGGCTCTTGGCGCTCGCGTTGCCCGCCGCGGCGGCGGCGGCGGCGGCGGCGCCTCCACCGGCGGCGGCAGCAGCGGCAGCGGCGGCGGCCTTGCCCTTCTTGGAGTTGGCACCGGCGGCGGCCACAGGGGCGGCCTGGAAAACGTTGACGGCGAAGCCCTCGGCGACAGGCGTCCCGGCCAGCGGCAGCTGCGACGAGATCTTCCCGTTGGGATCCGGCGGCTGGGGCTGGACGGCCCCGAGCGCCAGGCCGGCCTCGATGAGCTTCTGCTGAGCGAGCCCGAGCGGCAGCCCCACGATCGCGGGTACGGTGGCCTTCCCGGTGCCGGTGACGACCACCACGTCGACGACGGTCCCCTTCTTGGCCTTGGCCCCGGCGGCGGGACTCTGGTCGATGACGCTGCCGGCCTTCTGCTTGGGGTCGGCCTTCGGCGTCGTCTTCCCCAGCTTGAGCCCGATCTTGTTGAGCAGCTTCTGCGCGGCGAACGCGCTGGGCTGCCCTTTGAGGTTGGGCACGACTGTCTGCTTGGGCAGCAGCATCACGATGACGACCGCCGCCGCGACCAGCAACGGGGCCACGATCGACATCCACCACGGCAGCCATGGCCGCTGGCGGAAGGTGGCCATGCGCGGGGGCACAGGGTCGGTGCTGCCGACCGGCGTGGCGGTGAGCTGGAACTGCCGGTCGATGGGGCGACCGATCCACTTCTGCTTGGGCGGGAACACCGTGAACGGACACTCGATGCCGTTGCCCGGCTCGAGCGCGATCCGGGGCTCGGCGAAGCGGAAGTTGCACTCTCCGTCGGTGTCCTCGGCGGCGAGGTCGACCTCCGTGCGCGCGTTGGCCTTGTTGTAGACCGTCAGTACGTAGCGAGCCTTGAGCCGTCCCGAAGCCCGCTCAGGACGCAGCTCGGTGCCCAGCTCGCTGTAGGGCTCGATGGTGACGCTCGCGGCCGCCGCCGCCACCTCGCCCCCGAAGGCCCGCGAGACCGCCACCACCTCGAACGACCACGGGCGCGCCTGGGACTGGGGCGTGCGCGGCGGGTGCAGGTGGATCTGGACCTCCTGCTCGTAGGTGCCGCCGCTGCCGTAGGGCACCAGGTAGGCGGTCGCGGGCGCGATCGTCCACCAGTCCTCGGGCAGACCGCGAACCGAGAGGTCGAAGTTGTCGACCACGTCGGACTGGTTGCGGATGAGCCCCAGGAGCGTGACACGCGCGCCGGGCTGCACGGAGGCGGAGACCTGGCCGCCGTCGGCGCCGTCGTCACCGGGCAGGCGCAGGGACAGGGCCGCTGCGCCCGGTGGGGGCGCGCCGGCAGCACCGCCCGCTCCCGGCGCGCCGCCGGCCGGAAGGATCATCTCGGGGCCGAGCGTGATGTTGGGGTCGAGGTCCTGGGGCGACATCGGGTGCCCGCCAGCCGGGGGAGACGGCGCGCCGCCTGCCCGGGCCGTCGCGCCACCGGCGGCGCTCGCGCCGGGGGCGGCCTGCTCCGCGTGGTCCGCCGCCGCGCCGTTGGCCTGAGCGGCCTCCCCGTCGGGGGCCGCGACCGACGGCAGGAAGTTGGTCGGCTCCCACCGTAGGTACTCGCCGCAGGTGCAGAAGTCCGACTCGTCGGGGTTCTCGCGCCCGCAGCTGCGACAGACCCTCACGCCGAGCTCCCGGATTGGCGAGGCGATGCCTTGACGCGCAACCGGTAGGTCACGTGCGCGGGCTTGGCCTGGTCGATGAGCCGCGCCACCGCCCCTGACCGCTCCGGCGAGAGCGGTACGTCGCAGTAGACGACGAACGATGGCGCCGCCGGCTTGTCCTGCTCGTCGAGGTCCAACGACCAGGTCACCGCGCCCGCGTCCTCGACCCGCAGCGGGATGCCAGGGAAGGCCAGCGAAAGCGCAAGCTCGAGGCCGGCCTTGGTGCCACGCCGGCGCATGAGCTCAGGCGCCATGCGCACGATCGCGCGTCGCTCCTCGCCGGAGCGAGCCTCGTCGTGCTCCAGGCCCAGCCACTCGGTGAGCAGGTCGAGCACGTCGCGCGGGGCGTACGCCGGATCGAAATGCTCGGGCAGGTTGTCGAGCGCCGCCACCAGTGGATCGAGCAGCGCCTCGAAGCCGCTGACCAGGCGCATCCCGAAGTCGCCCTCGCTGTAGATCCCGGGCAGGTTGTCGCGCAGGTAGCGGCGCCCCGACACCGCGGGCGGAGCCGGGTCGGTGCCGACCGCGCGTTCGATCTGCATCGTGCCGAAGCCACCACCGATGAACGTCTGGAACAGCCCCGGGGTCTCGCCGTCGGAGTTCGTGATGGGCGTGTCGTCACTCACGGTGCGCGGCCTTCACGATGTGGCGGCCCGAGGCGATCAGCTCGTCGGGCGCGAGGACCAGCCGGCTGTCGGTGGGCTGGGGTGACTGCTCGCCGGTGCGCACGTTTGTCTCATACATCCTGAGGATGTTCACAAACTCGAGGCCTGGAATCGCATAAACGATCCCGAACAGCTCGCCCAGATTCAGCGCGCGCCCCAGCGGCCAGCCCTCGGCCGGCCCGGACGGCGAGCCACCGATCAGGGGGTTGAGGTAGACGTAGAGGGCGTGAGCCACGTCGTGCTGGATCCGGTCAAGGTCGGCGCGCGGTGAGGCGCGGACGTCGGCGACGATGCTCACGCCGCGCAGCCGCACCGGCAACAGCTTGACGCTCGTGCCCAGCAACCGGAACTCGTCGAGCGTGGCGGCGAGATCGGTCATCAGGTCGGCGTCGGGGGTCAGCTCGTCGGCCTCGAGCAGGCGGTCGGCCGGCTCGACCCGCGGGAGAACGTGGACGCGGACTGGCCGGCCCGGGTCTGACTCGTCGGGGCCGACGCAGACGGCGCGCGCCACCTGCGGCGATGCCGCCAAGGTCAGCCGCTCGAAGTCCTCGGCAGTCACTGCCCGCGTGCGGGCGCGAATCTCCAGCCGGGCCCGCTCGCGCGCGCTGTCGAGCGACTCCGGCTCGACGCCTCCGGTGGCAGCCACCGGATTGGTGGCGCTCTCGATCCCGTCCACCAGCCGCGGCAGGATGCTCAGCGCGCGCGGCGCCACGTTGCCGGCACTCCCTCCGCCATAGCGGTAGCGGCTCATCCGCAGCGACGCACCGCCGGGCGGGACGGCCCCATAGCGGCGCCAGCCGCCGTCGGGCTGGCGGATGGCCGGGCCGAAGCGGACCTCCCCGCGCGCAGCGTCGAGCTGGAAATGGCGATCTGAGCGGCTGCTCTGCTCAAAGGACGCGACCTGCTGCCAGGCGACCCACTCCTCGCTGCCCAGCTCGCGAACCTCGACCACCTCGTCGGCCTCGAAGGCCAGGACGGGGTGGCGCGGCAGCGCGTAGATGGCGCCGGGGATGCCTTCGCTGGTCCCGAGCAGCTCGCCGGTCACGGTGGCGGCGTGGTAGGCCTCGACCGTTGCGCCGGCCACGAGCGTTTCCACGGACGTGATCTCGGGGGACTTCGTGTACACCCCGCGGTCGCGATCGCCGTGGCCACGCGCCCGCACTCGGCAGCGCAGCCAGTGGCGGCTGACGCCATCCAGCCGTTCCTGCCCCGCCGTCTCGGGTACCTGCACGGTGATGGCGCCGCCGCCGAGCATGAAGCCTCCGGTCTCGTCGGCCACGACCGCGGCCGGCTCCCACTCGCCGCCACCCACCGACGCCTCCCACTTCAGCGGCGGATCGCGCTGGTCGGCCGAGCCCTCGGCGCGCGAGGACTCGATGCCCAACCGGAGGACGAGTCCGGCGATCGGGGAGTCAAAGCCGAGCAGGAGCGCGTCGCCGGGGGATGCGGGGCTGGCAAACGCCGCCTGCAGCTTTTCGGGCGGATGGGCCGCCATCGGCCAGCTGGGTCTTGGCGCCCTTACGCTGGATGCCGTAGGTGGCCAGCTTGCATTCGTGCGGCACCACCAGCTCCACCGCGGTCTGGAACACCACGGACTCGCTGCCGGCGGTCCGGGGCGAGGCGATCTCAGTCCCGGCGGCGACCACCCCGCCACCTCCCGGCTGTCGAGCATGAACCGCACCGGCACGCTGGCACATTCCGGCGGGCGGGGCATGACGCCCACAAGCGCGAGGAGGCCGAAATGCAGTCGCTCGGGGATGCGATTGATGCGATAGACGAGCAGCTCGGTGAGCCACGCGTAGAGCTCGATGAGGGTGATGCCGGGATCCGAGACGTTGTGCTCGGTCCACTCCGGGGCATAGCGAACGATGCGCGTGCGCGCCTCTGAAACCAGCTCCTGGAATCGGACGTCGTCGAGAAGGATCTCCGGCAGCACGATTTTGCCCCCTAGGTCACGTCGGCCGTCTGGTCTCTCGTTGCAACCAACGGGCGGCGGGCGTACAGTCGCACGCGATGCCGCCACTGGTGAGCAACGGAGCGATGATCACATGTTCGTTCGCGATGCCCCCGGTCCCGGTGCCGCTGACGGTCGTCCCCATGGGCACGCCGGTCACCGCCGACACCCCGGCAGCCAACATCCAGGCGTTCGCGCCGATGGTCAACATCCCCACCTTCGGGATGTGCGGGACGATGTCCAACCCGACGGTCGCGGCCGCCACCGCAGCCAAGCTTGGCGCGTTCACGCCCGCGCCCTGCGTCCCGGTGACCACGTCGCCGTGGACTCCGGGCGCCGCCAAGGTGATGGTCGATGGTCAGCCTGCGCTGCATAGCGGCTGCACAACCATGTGCGCGTGGGGGGGCGTGATCAGCATTTCCAGTCCCGGCAACAAGGGGACCGTCCAAGTCACGTAAGTCAGCGCAGCTGCCGCATTGCGCCAAGGTGTCGTCGAGCTCCCCCGGTAGTACCGCAGTCCATCGTCGAGGGTAGTGGATTCGGGTGCATCGGTAAAGACCCTTGCGGTCTCGCCGCAACGGACTTATGCTCGCATCGTGGACCAGGAAGACCTGCGCTCGGTGGGGCCCGACGTGGAGCGCCAGCGCCCACCGGCACCGGTGGCGTTGGGTCCAACGGTGCGCCGCGACGAGCCCGAGTCGGCGGTGTCCAGGCTGGGGTCGGCGGTGGGCAACCGCGGGCTGTCGCGGATCATCGGCGGGATGCGTGACGGCGAGGGGATCCTCTCCGGCGGACTCGTGCATCCCGACGTCGAGGCCGCCATCGCCGTCGCCAGCGGAAGCGGGAACAGGATCCACGCCGGCGTCGCCGCGGACGTCGGAGGGGCCTACGGCCAGTCGCTGAGCGACGTGCGCGTCCACCACGATGAGCACGCGGCGGCCCTGTCGCGCGCCGTGTCGGCCCGGGCGTTCACCGTGGGCAATGACATCTTCTTCGGGGCCGGGCAGTACCAGCCCGACTCGGGCGGGGGGCGGGAGCTGCTCGCCCACGAGTTGGCCCACGTCGTTCAGCAGCGGGGCGCGCCGAACACCGGGCCGCTGATCGTCTCGCAGCCGGGCGACACGCTCGAGCGCGAGGCCGAGGCCGCCGCCCGGGACCTCGGCTGACGGGCACGGGCGTGTGACGGAGACCGGGACCGCGCTGAACTGGTTTCAGTTTCTGGAGGGCCGCGTGCAGGCCGCGGTGCAGGACGCCGTCGCGGCCGGCAACGACCCCAACGACTCGCTACGCGGTCTCTACATCTCCGACGAGCAAGCCGTGTCGCTGGCCGCCGAGCCGGGCACGCCAACCCCGGGCGCTCGCCTGGACGAGGCGGTGTCGCGCCTCGGCCTCGACGCGCTGGACAGCTCGGTGCTGGCGTTGTGCGTCGCGCCGGAGCTCCAACCCCGCTACGGCCGCCTCTACGCGTACCTGCAGGATGACGTCACGCGGCGACTGGCCAGCCCCCGTCTCGCCGCCGAACTGCTGTCCGGCGAGGGAGTGCACCCCGCCGACGTGCTGACCTGCTTTGAGCCGGGCGGCCGCCTGTCCAGCGGAGGCGCGCTGCGGCTGGTGGCGATGGACGCCATCACGACGCTCGCCGATCGCCCGGTCAAGGTGGCCGACCGGCTCGTGGCCTTCCTGCTCGGAGCCGGTGAGCTGGCCGGCGCCGCGTCCGGGACCCGCCTGCGCCACATCGACGCGGACGCAGCGGTGGGCCGCGTGGAGTCGATCGCCGAGATCGCGCCTCTGCTGGCGGCGCACACGCAGCTGCCGCTGGTGGTGTGCGGCCCGGACGCCGGGGCGGTGGTGGCCGCGGCGATCGGCGCGCCGGTCGTCCTGCTCGGCGCGCGCGAGCTCGACAAGCCCGACACCCTCGCCGACGCCCGCTTGGCCGCGGTACTGGCTCAGGGCCGCCTGTGCATCGACGGGCTGGCCGACCTCTCGCCCGCCGAGCGCAGCGCGTTGCTGCGCGCCGTCGACGAGAGCCCCGAGCGGCTCGTGCTCATCTGCGTCTCCCGCCGCGAGGCGGCGGCGCTCTCGGACCGTCCGACGCTCATCGTCGACGTCCCCCATCCCTCGTTCGCCGAGCGCGGCCGGGCCTGGAGCAGCTTCACCGGCGTGACCGACCCCAGCGAGGTGGCGGCGAAGTTCCGGCTCTCGGTCGAGCAGATCCGCGCCGCCGCGGAGGTGAGCCTGCTCACCGCGCGCTCCCGCGGTGACGAGCTGCCGCTGGCCTCCGACCTGGACCTCGGCGCGCGTCACGCGTCGTCATCGCGCGTGGGCGAACTGGCCGCGCATCTGGACCCCGCGTACGGCTGGGACGACCTTGTCCTGCCCGAGCGACAGCTCGACCTACTGCGCTCGATCTCGGCCTACCTGCGCCATCGCGACCAGGTGCTGTCGGAGTGGGGCTACGAGGTCACGGTGTCCCGGACCCAGGGGCTGAAGGTCCTGTTCGCGGGCGAGTCCGGGACCGGCAAGACGATGGCGGCACAGGTGCTCGGCGCTCAACTGGGCCTGGACCTGTTCCGGGTGGACCTGGCGACGATCGTCTCCAAGTACATCGGGGAGACCGAGAAGAACCTGGAGCGGATCTTCACCGCCGCCGACGGCTCCAACGCGATCCTGTTCTTCGACGAAGCCGACGCGCTGTTCGGCAAGCGCTCGGAGGTCTCCGACTCCCACGACCGCTACGCCAACATCGAGGTCGCCTACCTGCTGCAGCGGATGGAGGGCTACCCGGGGGCGGTCATCCTCGCCACCAACTTCCGCCGCAACATCGATGACGCGTTCGTGCGGCGCCTGGACTTCGTCATCGACTTCCCCTTCCCCGAGGCGGAGGACCGCCGCCGTATCTGGCGGCTGGTGCTGCCTGGAGCCGCGCCGCTGGCCGACGACGTCGATTTCGACTTCCTGGCCGAGCGGTTCAAGCTCTCGGGCGGCGCGATCCGCAACTGCTCGCTGGCGGCGGCGTTCCGCGCCGCCGACGAGGGCTCGGAGATCGAGATGCGCCACCTGGTGCGCGCCGTGGCCCAGGAGTACGGCAAGCAGGGCCGGCTGACGCTGGAGACCGATTTCGACCGTTTCCACGCGATGGTCCGCGACGTCGGGCGCAAAGTCGACGCTTAACCGACCGCCAATCGGCGCGCGTCGGTTCGGGGAGTACGGTACGGCGCGCGACAGAGGGAGAACGCGTGACCGGATGGGGGAAATGGCAATGGATCGTGCCTGCGGCGTTGATCGTCGCGCTGGCGCTCAGTGGCAGTTCGGTGGCTGCGCCGGTGGGTCAGATCACCGAGTTCGCGTACGCCGACCCCGGCAAGCGGGCCTGAGGGAATCGCCGCTGGGCCGGACGGGAACCTGTGGTTCCCGGAGATCAACGCCAGCAAGATCGGCGAGATCAATCCCGCGACCGGCGCGATCTCGGAATTCGCGACGCCAACTCCCAACTCCAGCCCACTCGGGATCACGACGGGCCCTGACGGCAACCTGTGGTTCACCGAGTTTGCAGCGGACAAGATCGGCGAGATCAACCCAAGCACGCACGCGATCACCGAATTCGCGATCCCGACAGCCTCCGCATTCCCAGTCGCGCTCGTGACCGGACCAAACGGGAACGTCTGGTTCACAGAAGACGGCGGGGACAAGATCGGCGAGATCAACCCCACAACGCACGCGATCAGCGAGTTCACGGTGCCAACTGCGAACAGCCAGCCGTTCGGCATCGCCTCCGGACCAGATGGAAACGTCTGGTTCACCGAGAAGAACGCGAGCAAGATCGCAGAGTTCAACCTGAACACCAGCATGTTCACGGAGGTCTCGACCACGACCCCAATCTCCGCGCCCAACGCCATCTCGGCGGGCCCCGATGGCACCCTGTGGTTCACCGAGCAAGCGAATGCCGCGAGCCGCGTCGGACTGATCGACCCCACGACCCACGCGATCACCGAGTTCCCCACCCCAACGCCGATGGGCGACCCGGTGGTCATCACCCCCGGCGCCGACGGGAACATGTGGTTCACCGAAGGAGCGGGCAAGATCGGCGCGATCAACGTTGTGACGAAGGCGATCACCGAGGTCGCTGTCCCGACGGCGTCCTCCAGCCCGGTCGGTATCGCCCCGGGCTCCGACGGAAACCTGTGGTTTACCGAGGTCGGCGCTGCACGGGTCGGTTCGATTGGGGCAGGCGCGCCCGCGGCCCTCCTCAGTGCGCCCGTGACCGCCGGCACCCCGCAATCCGGCCAGACCCTGACCTGTCAGCCCGCGATCTGGTCCTCGTGGGCCGGGCAGCAACCGACGTTCGGGTTCGGGTTCGATGGGTTCCGCTGGCTCCTCGACGGCAACCCGATCTCCGGGGCCACAGCGCAGACGCTCGCGATCCCCGCCGCCGATGCCGGGCACAAGATCTCGTGCCAGGAGATCGTGACCTATCCGCTGCTGCAGACGACAGCGCTGGCCTCCAGCGCCCCGGTAACGGTCTCACCGTCGCTGGGCGCGTCCCTCGTGAGCACGAAGACGACGCCGACCACCGTCACCCTGACGTTGTCCTGCCAGGGCCTGCCGAGCCAGCGGTGCACGGGCACCGCGAAGCTCACCTCCCATGTGACGACGCAGGGATCCAAGGTCGTCGCGGTGGCTGCGAAAGCCAAGCCCAAGCCGAAGCCGAAGCCCAAGCCGCCCAGGAAGGTCACGAAGGTCCAGACGATCGCGTCGGGCGCCTATTCGCTCCCAACGGGCAAGAGTTCGACGGTCACGCTGTCGCTCAACGCGACGGGCAAGAAGCTGCTGACGGCCCGCTATACGGTGCCGGCCACGCTGACGCTCACCGGGACGGCATCCGCCAAGAAGACGCTCACCTTCAAGTACGGCGTGATCAAGCTCTCGCCGTCCTACACGTGGGCGTTCGGCAAGACGTTCAGCTTCGCCACCGAGCTCACGCTGACCCACCTGCCCAAGGGCTCAAAGGTTCTGCTCTCCTGCCACGGCCACGGCTGCCCGTTTGCCAAGAAGACCTTCTCCGCCCCCAAGAGCGGGAAGCTGGCGCTTGCTTCGGCCCTCAAGAAGCGCCATCTCAGCCCCCACTCCACGGTGACGATCCAGATCACCGCGCCCAACGAAGTCGGCGAGGTCATCGTCTTCACGATCGTGTCGGGCAAGTCCCCCACGGAGACGTTCCGCTGCCTGCCGCCCGGCGCGCACACTGCGTCGGCCTGCGTCCGATAGTTCCATCAAGACGGGCAACCGAGGAGCAACACTCGCGAAAGTGGCGCGGCGGCGATACGATCGCGCCAAGGGGGATGAGAATGGGACCGGGTTTCTTTGGGCAGGTGTCGGTGGCTGGTCGACGCGGGCTGGTGGTGCTCGCGGCATGCGGGCTACTGGGCGTCTTCGCGACGTCGGCTCTGGCCGACACCACCGTCAGCGTCAACACCACGTCTGACTCGCCGACCGCGGGGCAGTGCTCGCTACGCGAGGCCGTTGTGTACGCAGGCGGCACCTCGGAGCCCGGGTGCGCAGCTCAGCCCGCGTCGGGCACCACGACGATCAGCCTCTCCTCGGGGACCTACACGCTGAGCGGCAGCGGGCTGTCGATCACCGCGAACACCACGATCGTCGGACAGGGCCCCGCGAGCACGACCATCAGCGGTGGCAACAACGTCCAGGTGCTCAACATCGCCAGCAACGTCCAGGTCTTGTTGAGCCAGGTGACTGTCACGGGCGGGCTGTCGGGCGTGCCCTCGACTGGCTGCTCGGGAACGTTCCCGCGAAGCTGCCCGAAGGAGAACGGCAACAACGGTGGCGGGATTGTCAACGCCGGAGTGCTGACGCTGGATCACACCGTGGTGACGGGCAACAACGCCTCCGCGGGTACGCTCCCGTTCAGCGGCTTCTTCATCTCTTGCATCTTCTTTATGGGGACCGTGAGTTGTCCCGCCGAGGCGGGTCAGGACGCAGGGAACGGCGGCTGGGCGGGTGGCATCGACAACTCCGGCACGCTAACGATCACCAACTCCGTCATCAGTAACAACAACGCCGGCGCGGGCGGTGACGGGAGCAGTGGGGAGAGCGGCACCGGATCTGACGTGAGCGCCGGCCAGAACGGTGGGACCGGCGGGTTTGGCGGCTCTGCCGGCGGCATCTTCAACGAGAGCACCGGACACCTGACGATCATCAACTCCACGCTCAGCGGGAACTCAGCCGGGCGAGGTGGTAACGCCGGCGCGGGGAGCAGCGCGAGCGAGAACAACGAGCCCGGAGGTAGTGCCGGACTCGCCGAGGGGGGTGGAAATGGTGGCGGTATCTACAACCAGGGGACGCTGACGGTCACCGACTCCACGCTCAGTGGCAACCAGAGCGGGCGGGGCGGCAACGGCGCGAACGGCGGTTCGGGCATGGGAAGCGGCCAGCCGAGCGGCTCCGGCGAGCCGTCGTCGTTCGCGGGCTCAGGAGGGGCGATCCTCACCGTCTCCAGTCAGACCGCCGCCCTCGCCAACGACACCTTCACCGCCAACACTGCATCCGCGGGCGGAACGGGCGGGACCGCATCCGGCTCGCCCGGCAACGGCGGCGCCGTCTATCACGGTGGACTTGGGCTCGTGCAGCTGAGTTTCGTGACCATTGCGGGCAACACGGCGGCTGGCAACGTCGGCGGGATCGACGACGCGGGAGTGGGGAGCGTCACCGAGGCAGGGTCGATCCTCGCCGGCAACACCGGGTCGCCGGCCGAGAACTGCAGCACCGGCTCCATCACGGACCTGGGCGGCAACGTCGTCTCCGGCGACAACTCCTGTCCGGGCCGCAACGCGGCCCCCGGGCTTGGGCCCTTGGCCAACAACGGCGGGCCGACGCAGACCATGGCGCTCCTCCCCGGAAGCGCGGCCATCGATGCCGTGCCGTCGAACGCCTGTCCCGTGGCGACCGACCAACGCGGCGTAGGTCGCCCGCAGGGGGCCGCATGCGACGCCGGGGCCTACGAGGTCGCCGCGCCCAACGTCTCATCCGTCCAGGTCACGTCGACCTCCCCCACCACCGCGACGGTCAAGGCCACGATCAACCCCAACCTGACCCCCAAGGACACGCTCGTGACGGTCCGCTACGGGAAGACCGCCGCCTTCGGATCGAGCACGGCTCCCCAGGACATCGGCGCCGGCGGAACGCCGATCTCGTTCAGCGCCAACCTGGCTGGCCTCGCCCCCGGCACCACCTACCACTTCGACATCGTCGCGGTCAACGGCGACGGCACCACGGTCAGCCCCGACGCGACGTTCACCACGATCCGCGCCACTGCCGCAACGATCACCAAGAGCTCGGCAGCGGGACCGGAGTTGACACTCAAGCTCGCCTGCAATGGCGGCACTTCGGGCAGCCGGTGCTCCGGACCCATCACGCTGACCTCCAAGGTGACGTCCGAGGGCAAGTCGATCGTGGGGGTGTCCGCCTCGGCGGCAAAGGCCAAGCCCAAACCCAAGCCGAAGAAGGGCGGCAAGCCCAAGAAGGTGACCAAGACGGTGACGGTCGGCAAGGGAGCCTTCTCCCTGGTCACGGGCCACACCGCGACGGTCCACGTGAAGCTCAACGCGGCCGGACTCAACCTCCTATCGAGCCGCTACAAGCTGCCGGTCAAGCTGACCCTCGCCGGTACGCCGGCGACGACGAAGAACGTGACCTTCAGCTACGCGCGGCTGCACATCAAGCCGGCCTACCAGTGGGCGTTCAGCAGCACGTTCGCGTTCGCGACGCAACTCAGCATGTCCGGTCTGCCGCGAAAGTCACACGTCGCGGTCGTATGCCGCGGCGGAGGATGCCCGTTCGCCAGGAAATCGTTCGCTGCCCCCAAGCGCGGCAAGCTCGACGTCGCCCCGGCGCTCAAGCAGCGCCACCTCAGCGTGGGTTCGACCATCGATCTGCAGATCACCGCCACCAACACGGTCGGCGAGGTCGTCCGCTTCACGGTCCTGTCGGCCAAGCTGCCCAAGGAATCGTTCCTGTGCCTGCCACCGGGCGCACGAACTCCCAGCGCCTGCGCCTCCTAAAGCGCGCCCCGGGGCGACCGGGCGCTACTTGCTCAGTGGCGGGTTGAAGCGGTTGTACTCGGAGGCCATCTCGTCCGGCATGAGCACGCCCTTCTTGTCCTTGTCCGGATGGGCGGCCCACCGCTGAAGCACCTGCGTGGCGGCGCGGTTGCCGACGGCTCGCTGGAGGGCGAGGGCGCCCGCAGTCGACGGATGGCGCGCGATCGGGGCGCCGGGGCGCTGACTCGCCGCCGGCTTCGTGTCAGGCGTCTCCGTGCGCGTACGCTCGGTCATGTGCGAATCCTAGCCCCAGCCCACGCCGGACACCAGTAATCCGATGACCGGGATCGCGGACACGATCCGCCGCGCAGGCGAGGACGTGGAGGAGTTCCGCGGGGACTATGAGGAACTCGCCTTCGTGATGCGCGACTCCTGGGCCGACGGCCCCAGCGTCCCCTACCTCTACACCGCGGACCTGCTCGCCGAGTGGCTTGCCTACCCCGGCACGCCGGTGACGGCGGCGATCTACACGGAAGAGGGTCTCGTCGCCTTCGCCGCCGGCCTGCCCCGCCAGGTGGAGATCGCGGGGACGATCCGACGGGTCCTCATCTCGACCTTTCTCACCGTCGCTCCGGCCCAGAAGGCATCGGGCTACGGCATCGTCGTGTGGAGCGAGCTCATGCGCCGCGCTGCCGCAGCCGGATACGACGGCGTGGTCAACTACTGCGCCGACGGGCAGGCGATGCACCGGATGATCGAGACCGGCTGCCGCCTCCTCGACCTGCCGCTGATGCGGGTCAAGTCGTTCTCCTACCTCGTCGGCGTACTGACTCCGGCCCCCCGGGCCGGGGGCGGGCCCGGGGTGCGCCCGACGGCGCGCCGGCTCGTCGATGCGGGCGCCGGAGACGCCGAGCGCGGCCGCCGGCGATGCGCGCGGCGCGGCTGTGGCGGGTGTGGAGCGACGCGGAGGCGGAGTGGCAGCTGTCGCGAGGCGGAGCGATCGTGGTCAGTGACGGTGAGGCCGTGCTCACCGGCACCGTTGTCACCGTGGCTGACGCTTCCCGCTCGCGCTACCTGGTGGTGGACGACGTGCTCTGGGCGTCGGCGCCCGCCGAGGCGCGCCACAGGCTGCTCGCCGACCTGCTGGCGCGGGCGGCGGACGACGGTGCGCGCTACGTGGGTCTTCCGCTGATGGGCTACGCCGACGTCCGGCCGTTCCTGACCGCCGGTTTGGTCCCCTCCCCCCACACGATTCACGCGTACCTCACGCCTGTGGTCCGACCCGGCGGCGGTAGAAACCGTCGATCGCTACTACCTCGACGTCATCTGATGAAGCTGGCGCACGCGCTGGAGATCGTGCAGCGCGGAGGGACTGGGACGGGCAGGCCGTTCGCGGTCTGGCTGGCGTGCGGGTGCGAGCCGCTGCATCTGCGGACGTTCCTGGCCGCCGAGCTGACCGAGCGGCTGACGCCCGCGCCCGTGGAGGTGCGCATCGGGCTGTTCGACGACCTGGCCGGCAACGTCGAGCGGGCGAGCGATGCCGGCAACGATCCGGTCGCCGTCGTCGTCGAGTGGGCCGACCTCGACCCACGCCTCGGGCTACGGCGGCTCGGCGGCTGGCGCCCCGACCAGCTCGACGACATCGTGGCCCAGGCTCACGTGGCGCTCGAGCGCCTGCAACGCGCGGTGCTCGCCGCCGCCGCCGGCCGTCGTGTGGTCTGCGTCATGCCAACGCTCGCTCTGCCCCCGCTGTTCCCCCAGACCCCCGGGCAGAGCGGCCCGCACGAGCTGGCGCTCCGGGCACTGGCGGCCGGCACCGCCGCCAGGCTGTCGGCGGAGCCGGGCGTGTCGATGGTGAGCCAGCAAAGGCTCGACACGCTCTCGCCCCCCGCGGCGCGGCGCGACATCAAGGCCGAGCTCGCGGCCGGCTTTCCCTATTCGCTTGAGCACGCCTCCGCCGTGGCGGAGCTGCTTGCCGAGTTGCTGTGCGCGCCGGTCCCGCGCAAAGGGTTGATCACCGACCTGGACGACACGCTGTGGAAGGGGCTGCTGGACGAGTCCGGCCCGCAGGCGGTGTCGTGGACCGGAGCCGACCACCGGCACGCGCTCTACCAACAGATGCTCGCCTCGCTGGCCGGGGCGGGCGTGCTGATCGGCGTCGCCAGCAGGAACGATCCAGAGCTCGTGGCCGAAGCGCTCGCGCGCCCGGACCTGCTCGTCGGGCACGATGACCTCTACCCCGTGGAGGTGACCTGGGGGGCCAAGTCGCGCTCGATCCATCGCATCCTCGAAACCTGGAACCTCACCGCCGACGCCGTGGTGTTCATCGACGACAGCCCGCTCGAGCGTGACGAGGCGCGCGAGGGTCTGCCTGGGCTGCTCACCCTGGCGGTCCCCGCCGACGACGACGCCATCTCGCCATTTATCGAACGCCTGCGGGCACTGTTCGGCAAGAGCGAGCTGTCGGCCGAGGATGGCCTGCGCCTCGAGAGCATCCGGGCCGCACAGGCGCTGCACGGCGCCCTCGCCACGGCCGACGGATCCGCCGACTTCCTGGCTGGAGTCGACGCCACGATCGAGTTTCACCATGGGACGGCGCGGGCCTCCCGTGCCCTCGAGCTCATCGGCAAGGCCGGCCAGTTCAACCTCAACGGGCAGCGGGTGACCGAAGCTGACCTGGCGCAGGTCATCCAACGGGGCGGTGAGCTCATCACCGTCAGCTACGCCGACCGGTACGGGCCGCTGGGAGTGATCGCCGCGCTGCTTGTCACCGCCGGGGATGGTGGGCCCGCGATCGACGCCTGGGTGATGAGCTGTCGCGCGTTTGCCCGGCGAGTCGAGCACCATACGTTGCGCCACGTGTTCGATCGGTTCGCCGCCGACGAGGTCGCCCTCGTCTTTCACGCCACCGCGCGCAACGTCGCGATGCGCGAGTTCCTGACGGAGCTCGACGGGCACGAGTCGCAGGGCCGGCTCCGCGTCTCGCGCGAGAGGTTCGAGCGCAGGCGCGCCGCCACTGGTGCATCGCGTGGTCGATCTCGAGCCATGACCGCGATCGACGACAGGCTCGCCGGTTGCTTTGCGAACGCATTCCCCGAGCTGGCACCTGAGGAGTTCCCCTCGGCCGCCGCCGACACCGTCGCGGAGTGGGATTCGTTGCGCGCGGTCGTCCTGGTGGCGCTGCTCGAGGAGGCGTTCGACATTCGGATCCCTGCGCACGACTATCCGGAGCTGCGCTCGTATGCGGCGGTGAGGGACTACCTCGGACGCACGGCCGGCGACCGAGGCTGAGTAAAAGTCCGCCGGGACGCCCGGTGACAGCCTGTACAGTGCGCACCCATGGCGCGCGTCGTCGATGTCCCTCTCAACACGGCCATCGCCGACCTCGACGAGGCGCTGCGGACGCTGGTCAAGCGCGAGCTCGGCAAGCACGGGTTCGAAGGTGTGGAGATCGCGTTCGACGCCCCGTCCAAAGAGTGGTCAGGCAAGCTCACCGGGCCGACGGTGGACCTGTTCCTCTACGACATGCGCGAGGCACTGGATCGGGCCACCGCCACTCCCTCGGAGCGGCGGAGCAACGGGACCTCGATTGTCTCTGATCCTCCGCTGCAGCTCGAGCTCACTTACGCGGTCACCGCGTGGACGAAGGCCGTGGAGGATGAGCACCGGCTGCTCTCCCAGGTGCTGGCGATCTTGTTCTCCTACTCGAGCGTCCCCTCCGACGTGATCGCGGAGAACGCCGCAACGACGTTGGCGCGAGCCGAGACGTCGGTCGGGCGGCCGCGGGAGGAGAAGGCCGACTTCTGGACCTCGGTCGGTGGTCAGTACAAGGCGTCGATCGACTACGTGGTGCAGATCGTCATCGAGTCGGGCGCCACATTCGTCCGCGGCCCCGAGGTCCGCACCACCACGATCCGCACCCTGCAGACCGACGGGCCGCGAGCCGCGACGCTCGAGGAGCTGCACCGCATGGGCGGCACGGTCACCGACGAGGACGGCGCCCCGTTGCAGGGCGCCTGGATCGCCCTGACCGATTCTGGCCGCTGGGCCGCCACTGACCAGAACGGCCGCTTCACCTTCGCGCGCGTGCCGCCGGGCAAGCACCAGGTCGTGGCGAGGACCACCGACGGCCGCGAGGCCAAGGGGACCGTCACCGTCCCCGGCGGACGCTGCGACCTCGTCGCCGCGGCGCGCAAGCGGTCCACCCGCACCTGAGCGCGCGGGACCCCTGCCCATTGGGCTGCCCATTAGGGCAGTCGATCCGCTGCAGCCGCCCTTAAGGCCTCCCGGTACGGGCGCCGCCAATGCTGGATACTGCTTTGTAGTAAGGCAATGGGGATGGGGACCGGACCATCGAGAAACCGCGCTTGGGGGCGACCACGTGTGGCGGGCGCCCACTTCGGGCGACGCCCCTTTTGGCCAACCCGTTTAACCGTCATCGCTAGCTCTCAAGGAGTGACATGCCCACATACCTGACTCCGGGTGTCTACGTCGAGGAAGTCTCGTCGGGGAACAAGCCCATCGAAGGCGTCGCAACCGCGGTTGCCGCATTCGTCGGGCTCCTGCCCGGCGGACCGATCAACAAGCCGATGCGGATCTCGAACTGGACGCAGTTCTCCAACATCTACACCGATCCGCAACAGCCGGAGAACGGGCCGTTCATGGAGGGCTCCTACACCGCCCACGCGGTCTACGGCTACTTCCAGAACGGCGGCTCGATCGCCTGGATCATCCGGGTCGGATCCGAGCGCGGCACGCCTGCGGCGCAGGCCTCGCTGCCCGCCGCCACCGACAAGGACGTCGAGGCGCTGCGTCTGACGGCGCTCGGCAGCAGCGGCGACCAGATCAAGGTCGACCTCACCGAGGAGCCGCCCCAGGAAGGCAAGGACAACTGCGACCCCACCTACAAGCTCGTCATCAGCTCCGGAGGCGCGTCCGAGGAGTACGACGGCCTCTCCATGAAGAAGGGCCGCAACTTCGTCGCCACCAAGGTGAATGCGTCCTCCAAGCTCATCAAGATCGAGGAGACCGGGGCTGCGCTGCCTGACGTCCGCGTCGCGGCCGGCAGCTACACGCTCTCGGTGCCCTCTGTGGCGGTGGAGAAGGTCAGCGCCGCGGACTTCGAGGGTGACGTGGCGACCCGCCGTGGCATGGGCAACGCCTCCGCGCTGGACGAGGTGACGATGCTGATCATGCCCGACGTCGTCAGCCTCAACGGCGACGGGGCGCAGATGCGCGACCTCCAGGGCAAGATGATCGCCCACGCCGAACTGATGGGCGACCGCATGGCGATCCTGGATACCCCGGACGGCCTGATCGCCCAGGACGTGTTGGAGTGGCGGATGAACACCGCCGGCTATGACTCCAAGATGGCGGCTCTCTACTGGCCGTGGATCGAGGTCATGGATCCGCTCACCAGCCGGCCGCTGCGGGTTCCGCCGTCCGGTCACGTGGCCGGCGTGTGGGCCCGGACCGACGAGGAGCGCGGGGTGCACAAAGCTCCGGCGAACGAGGTCATCCGCGGGGCCAACGGCCTGGCCTTCCAGATCACGCACGCCGAGCAGGGCGAGCTCAACCGCAACGGCATCAACTGCATCCGGGCCTTCCCGGGACGCGGGATCAGGATCTGGGGCGCCCGCACGCTCTCCAGCGATCCCGAGTGGCGCTACATCAACGTGCGGCGGCTGTTCAACTTCATCGCCGAGTCGATCATGAGCGGCACGCAGTGGAGCGTGTTCGAGCCCAATGACGCGCGGCTTTGGGGCAAGCTGGGGACGAACGTCGGGAGCTTCCTGAGCCGCGTGCATCGCAGCGGCGCGCTCTCCGGCGCATCGCCGCAGGAGGCGTACTTCGTCAAGTGCGACGCGGAGACCAATCCTCCCGAGATCGTGGAGGCCGGTCAGGTCGTCTGCGAGATCGGGGTCGCCCCCGTCAAGCCCGCTGAGTTCGTGATCTTCCGACTCAGCCAATTCACTGGCGGCGGCGGAGCCGAAGTCGCAGAGTGACGTCCTAGTACCAGCCACGAAAGGAACAGACCATGGGCGCAGACCTGCCTCCCGTTCAAACAGTCACCCACATCACCGTTGATATCCAGGGCTCCTCGCCGATCGCCAGCCAGGACGACATGGCGAAGCTGCTCTTCAGCTCGTGCAGTCCGCCGGACTGGTCGATCGAGGCTCCGAAGCACATCTTCCACGGTGATAAGGGCCAACCGGAGACCATCATCTCCTCGGTCCAGAATCCCGCCTACGGGACCATGACCCTCACGCAGGGGTGGGATCCCGGCAACGTGCTCGTCAAGTGGATGAACATGATCTCCGACGCGTCGAAGGCGATCACTGACAAGAAGGCCGCCGTGACCGTGGTCTTCATGGACAGCACCAGTCAGCCGCTGTTTCAGTGGGTCGGCACCGGAGCGCTTCTCACCGGGCTCAGCCACTCGCCGTCAGAAGCCAGCTCCAACGGCGTGCTGACGATCACCGCGACCATCGACGCCGACAAGTGGGCGCTGTGCGGACCGGGCAGTAGTGATCCGCTCGTTTGATGCAGACGGAGATCGAGTTCACGCTACCTCGGGGGGTCGTCGACGACAGCGGTGAGATTCATCGGGTCGGCACGATGCGCCTCGCGACGGCTCGCGATGAGATCGAGCCGCTACGGGAGCTCGAGGTCCGGCAGAACAGCGCCTATCTGACCGTGCTGCTGCTGGCCAGGACGGTGAATCGCATCGGTGACATCACCGAGGTGACACCGGCCGTGGTGGAGAACCTCTACGCCGCGGACTTCGATCACCTCCAGCGCCTGTACGAACGGTTCAACAGTGACGGTGAGGCGGTCGGAGTGGTGACATGCCCCGAGTGCTCGCACCGGTTCGAGGTCGACCTCACGGATATAGAGGACGGGCGCCTGGGGGAATGACGAGGCCGTCTTCGGAGCAACTGCTGTCGGAGGCGGCCGAACTGGCCTACCACTTCCACTGGCAACTGGACGCCATTCTCGACCTGGAGCACGCCGACCGGCGCCGCTTCCTGGCCGAGGCTCATGCACTCACGCAGATCCCGGAGATCGGAAGCTGAATGGAAGACGCCGGCACAGGTGCAGCCCGCCGAACGCCGCCAGAGGTGCTTCGCCGCCTGGCGTTGAGCGAGCGCGTGGCCGCGCGCGCGGTCTCGCACGCGCGGGTCGCTGACGCCGTCCTGCGTCGCCGGGCGCCCAAGCTGCTGAGCGCTTCGACGCGGATCGCGCCACCGGTGGAGATTCACCCGTTGGGCGAGACGGTCAGCCTGGCCCGGTCGGCGTCCGTGGGGATGGCGGCGCAGGCCGCTGTCGCGGCGACGTCGGAGGCCGGGGCCGTCGCGCCCGCTGGCGCCCCGCAGCCGGCCCCCGCGCTCAGCGAAGAGGCCGCGACCTTCCGGGCGATGATGAGGCGACGCTACGACATGCCCGATGAGATGTTCGACGCAATGTTCAGCAGTAACGCGCCGGTGTATCAGGGCTTCCTCCCGACCCTCCCAGCCCCCGGCGCAGGCGGGACGGAGGAGACGGGTGAGGATGACGCGTCCGCCGCGGCTGAAGAGTCGAGCTATGCGGGGGCCACGGGGGTGGAACCAGCGCCGGGTCTGACGCCCATGCCGGGTGTGGCGCCGGGCTCACCCGCGCCCGCGCGGGCGAGGCCGCCCGGTCAGGAGGGTGGTCGAGGCGCACGGATCCTCGAAGGCCCGCACGCGGCCGAGGTCCCGGGCCCGCCGCCAGGCGGCCGGGCGCGACGGCCCGGGAAGCGCCTCAGCACGCGCCCCGCTGCGGGCACGGCACCCTCGCCGGCGGCGCCATCGCCGCCCGGTTCCCGCGCCGCGTCACCATCACCCGCCGCATCACCGCCACCCGCCGCATCGCCGTCACCGGCCCCCCGGTCCTCGCCCGCCACCGCGCCGCCGTCGCCTGCACCAAGCGGACCGACCCCACCGGCAGCCTCCACCCAACCCGCCCCGCCCGCGGCAGCCTCGGCGCAACCCGCCCCTCCCGCGGCGGCCTCCGCGCAACCCGCGCCTCCCGTGCCGGGTCCGCAGCCTGCCCGGCCCACGCCACCCGCGCCACCGGTCCCACGCGCGTCGGCGGTACCGAGCCCGGCCGAGCGGGCCGCCCCAAGTCCGGCGCCGGTGACACCCCCATCACCACCGGGGCCAGCGCCGCGGGATGCCCAGGCGCCGGTCGAGGCGGTACCGCAGGCGGACGCGCCAACGCCGTCGCCGTCGTCATCGGTGTCGTCATCGCCCCCGCCAGGCTCGGTACCGGCTGCCTCCGCCCAGTCGGCGGTGGCGCCCGCACCACCTGAGGCGGCGACCGCGCCCGCAGCCCCGGCGCCCGCACCCGCAGAGGCGCCCGCACCTGCAGCGCCGACCCCGGTCGCTGACGCGGGACTGCAGCGCAAGCCGGTCCAGGGCGCGCCACGCAACCCCCCAGGGCCGCCACCCCCGCCCGCGGCCCGCCCGCAGCCGTTGAGCCGGCGTCCGAGCGAGGCCGCGCGGCCCGCCCCCACGCCACGTCCAAAGGTGGCCCGCGCACCACGGCGCGCGACTCCTCGGCCTGCGGCCCCGCGGCCCGGTCCCGCCCAGGGCGCGCCACGTCCGGCCGCGGCCGCCGCCGCGACACCCACGGCGACCCGCCCGGTTGCGCGCCGCATCGCGGACGTGCTCCGGCGCCGGCGCACGCCGTCCCCGCCCGAGCCACCAGCCAGCGCTGCGGTCGCCGCGGCGAGTGAGCCCGCCGGGCGGCCAGTATCTGCGCAGCGCCCGCCGGTCTCGCTCGCGCCCCCGCCCAACGCCGCACCCGCCCCAGTCGCCACGGCACCCCCCGCGCCATCGGCTCCCGCACAACCGGCCCCCTCACCACCGACCCCCATGCCGCCGGCCGGCGGCCCCGAGTCCCACCCGGCTCCCCAGCAGCTCGCCCGCCAAGCCAGCAAGCCCGCGCCGGTCCGGATCACCCGCGCCCCGGTCACCCCCCCGGCCTCCGTCACGGCCCCGACCGGGCCGCCAACAGCCAGAGCGACCGCAGCGCCGCCGACACCCCGTCCTCACCGACCGCCACTGAGCCGTGCGCCCGTGATCCCGGCGGCGCCGGCGCCTCCCCGCCATCGTGCGGCGGCAACGCTGGTCCGCCGCCCGGACGGGGACGCCGCGCCCCGCCAGACGCCCTCCGCAACCGCCGCGCACCGCCAGACGCCCGCCGCACCCGCCGTACACGCCGCACCCGCGGCGCCCGCCGCGCCCCGCCCAAGCCTGGCACGTCGAATCGGCACCGCGCTCGGAGTGCGCTCGCGTCCGACCGCGCCATCCGGCGCTCCCGCGCCCGCCGCCGCCCACGCGCCCGCCGCAGCCCACGCGCCGGCCGCAGCCCGCGTTCCGGCCGCAGCCCGCGCACCGGCCCAAGCCGCGCCACCCACTCCCCCAACGCGTCCGGCAGCCGCCGCCCCAACCAGCCCGCGCCCGGCGCTCGCCCTCGCCCGTCGCCCGCGCGCCGGTGCCCCACCGATCCCGGGCCGCCAGGCGCCGAGGTCCCACGCGGCCTCCTCCCCGATCAGCGCCCCTATGCCGTCTGCGGCCGAGACTCCGCCACCCGCGCCGCCAGCCATGACGCCTGAACCGTCACCGACAGCCCAACTGCTTTCACGGCTGCTCTCGCCCCCACCCAGCGGGCCCGGTCCGGCGAGCATCCCGCTGCCACCGTCCCGCCTCGCGCCGGCGGCCACAACACCGCCAGCAACACCGCCCACCGCGCCGACCACCACGATCCCTGCGGCCTCCACCCCGGCCACCCCGGCCACCCCGGCCACCCCGGCCATCCCGGCCACCCCGCCCCCGGCCACCCCGGCGCCGGTGGGCACCGGCACGGCTGCCGCGGCCCCAGCGGCCGCGCCCCCCGTCCCCCGAAGCCCGCGCGCCCTCTCCCGGGCGCCGAGCTCGGGCCACCAAGCGCCCGCGCGCGTCACGCGACCGGCCCGCACCCTCTCACGGGCACTGCCCGGAGCAGCTGCCGGGGGCGACGCCGCGGCGGCGGCCGGCGCGGGCCAGGGAGCCGCTGCCGGTGGCGGCGGAGGAGGCGGCGGAGGAGGTGGCGGCCACAGCTCAGACCTCATCTACGGCGAGATGCTCCGCCGCGTGCGCGAGGAGCAGGAGCAGCTCGGTCAACTCATCAACCACCCCTTCTGAAATGGCCCACTGAGCCATGACTGCGTTCGTCCACTACGTCGTCCTCGAAGTCCCCAACATCAGCGCCAACACGTCCTTCATGGGCATCTTCAAGGGACTGGAGGGGCTGGAGATCTGGTTCGATGTGCTCGAGTACGCCGAGGGGGGCAACAACGACTTCGTCCACCGGCTGCCGGGACGGATGCGCTACCCGAACCTGAAGCTCTCCTGGGGCCTGGTCAGCGATGAGGACCTGCTCAAGTGGTTTATGGCCACCCACACCAAGGCCGACACGCAGGAGATCACCCTCACCCTGACCGCGGCCAAGGGCGACCTGTCGCGTGACCTGCGGAAATTCACCTTCGCCGACGCCTACCCCGTGCACTGGTCGGGCCCGACCCTCAATGCCACCGCGGCCGATCCCCAGACGTGGGGCGAGACACTGGAGATCGCGCACTCAGGACTGAAGCTGGGGCCCTGACATGCCCGTCCCGCAAGGCTTTCAGAACGCCAAGCTGCAGATCGAGGGCGGCGACACGATCCAGTGCGCGTTCAACCCGGAGACGTACTCGATCTCCAAGACCAACGTCTGGACCTACAAGCCCAACCAGAGCAAGGACTGGCCCGACCCCGAGTTCGGCGGCGGCCTGCCGATGACCTACAAGCTGACGCTGCTGCTCGACACCTCGCTCCAGGGCCCGGACCAGACCGTCAAGGACCAGGCCAACGCGCTCATGAAGGCAATGCACGGCGGCGGGAGCGCGCCCAAGTTCATCACCTTCAGCTGGGGCTCGACCAAGCTCCCGAAGGCGGCGCCGCTCTCCATCTCGATCCAGTACGCGTTGTTTCATCCCAACGGCGACCCGATGCGCGCGTTCGTCGATCTGGAGCTCGCCCAGGCCGAGGACACCTCGCCCCCGGGGCAGGCACAGAACCCCACCACGCGCGGCACCGCCGGGCTCCGGTCGCACATCGTCCAGGACGGCGACTCGCTGCACTCGATCGCGTATGAGTCCTACGGCGACGCCACCCGGTGGCGGCCGATCGCGGAGGCCAACGGGATCGACAATCCGCTCGCGCTGCGCCGCGGCGGCACCCTGACCATCCCGAGGCTCGACACGTGAGCGTCACCTCAGACCGCAACGTCGCCCTCTACTCGATCCTCGTCGATGGCAACGAGCTTGACGAGACGCTGAGCAAGCGCATCCGCGAGGTGCGGATCCTCAGCTATCTGCGGCTCCCCGACATGTGCACCCTCTCGGTCGTCTACCAGAAGGGCAAGGAGGGCGAGGATCAGCCGATCGACTCCCACCCCTTTGACATCGGCAAGTCGCTGGAGGTCAAGCTGGGAGCACGTGACCAGCTGACCACGACGAGCCTGTTCAAGGGTCAGGTCGTCTCGCAGGAGCTCAACTTCGGAGCCGGCGGGGTGGAGTTGATGATCCGCGGTTTTGACCGGTCGCACACCCTCATCCGGGCCCGCAAGGTCCGCACCTTCCAGAATCAGACCACGAGCGACATCGTCTCCAAGGTTCTCGGCGAGGCGGGGTTCAGTGCTCAATGCGACAGCACCGGCGATCCCCACGACTTCATGCAGCAGGACAACGAGACCGACTGGGACTTCATCTGGCGACTGGCCGAGCGGGTCGGCTTCGAGTTCGTGGTCCAGGACACCAACGCCTACTTCCGCAAACCCAACGCCGAGAACCCCGTGGCGCTGGACTGGCCCGAGACACTGCGCTCGTTCAGCCCGCGGGTCACCGCCACGCAGCAGGCCCAGCAGGTGACGCTGGCGGCGTTCGACCCCAAGACGAAGCAGGCGATCAACGCAACCGCGTCCAGCCCGAATCAGGTGGCGCGGATCGGCGTCGAGCGCTCGTCGGTGGCGAGCGCGTTCGACGGCGCCGACATCCACGTCGCCACCGAGCCGGTCACGAGCCAGAGCGAGGGACAGGCGGTGGCCCAGGCCCTGCTGGACAAGTTGGCCAACGGGTACATCGCCGCCGAGGGCGTCAGCGACGGCAACCCCAACATCCGCGCGGGGACGTCGGTGCAGGTGAGCGGCCTGGGCCAGAAGTTCAGCGGCCTGTATCGCGTCGCCGCTGCAACTCACGTCCTCCGCGGCGGCGCCACCTATGAGACCCACTTCGCCAACTCGTCGGCGCACACGCTGCTGGGGTCGGTGGGCGGCGATCGCGCCAGCGGGAGCGGCGCCCCGGCTTTCGGCGCCCAGCTCGTCATTGGCCTGGTCACCAACAACAGCGACCCGGACGACATGGGACGGGTGCGGGTGCAGTATCCGGCGCTGGGCCCCGACGTCGAGGGCGCGTGGGCGCCGATCGCCTCGGTCAGTGCCGGCAACGCGCGCGGGCTGATGATGCTGCCGGTCGTCGGCGAGGAGGTGCTCGTCGGCTTCGAGCACGGCGACACGCGGCGTCCCTACGTCCTGGGATCGCTGTTCAACGGAACCGACAAGCCCGGAGACGACCTCACCCAGAGCAAGGACGGCTCGTTCGCTCTGCTGTCGGACCAGAAGATCGTGGCCACGGCCAAGGACGCAATGAACCTGACGACCAAGCAGTCGTTGACGGTGAGCGCGGACCAGAACATCTCGGAGACCGCTCAGCAGTCCTACACGATCGAAAGCCAGCAGGGCGACATCAACATCAAGGCGGACATGGGCAACGTCACCATCGAGGGCACGCAGTCAGTCACGATCAAGTGCGGCGGGTCCTCGATCCAGATCGGCCCCAGCGGCGTCACCGTCAGCGGCCCGATGATCAGCCTGGGATGAGGACGCGATGGCTGACCTGATCGGATCCGGGCTCTCCTTCCCGCTCCAGGCCGACCAGCGTGGCGTCCTGGCACTGGCCCACGGGGTGACCGACATCGAGCAGGCGATCCGATTGATCCTCGGCACCGCACCGGGTGAGCGCCCGATGCGGCCCGAGTTCGGCTGCGCGGTCCACGATTTCCTGTTCGACGCGATCGACGCCGAGCTGATCGGTCACATCCAAGCCGCCATCCACACCGCGCTCGCACGGTGGGAGCCCCGCATCGAGGTCATCAGCCTGGATTTCGACCTCAGCGAATCGCAGAGCGGAACCCTGCTCATCACCATCACCTACAAGGTCCTGGCCACCAGCCGGCTCTACAACCTCGTCTATCCCTTCTACGTCATCCCGGCCGAGGAGACCGCGTGACGCTCGCCACCGTCCGCCTCGACGACCGTGACCATCGGGCGCTTGTCGCCGAGGCCCGCCGGCGCGTCGCCATCCTGTGCCCTGAGCTGGCGGTCAACGGCGGGGCTGACCCGACCGGCGCCCTCATCGAGCTGTTCACCTGGATGACCGGGCTGGCGGTGGAGCGGCTGGCGTTGGTGCCCGACAAGCTCCACGTCGCCCTCCTGGACCTGCTCGGCATCGAGCTCGACGGGCCCGCCGCCGCCCACACCGACCTGCGGATGCGCCTGAGCGCTCCGCCGACCGAAGCGCTGGAGATCCGCGCCGGCACCGAGGCCGGCACGCTGCGCACCGCGACGCAGGAGTCCATCGTCTTCGGCACCACCGAGACGTTTGTCATCCCCGCGCTGCTTCCGGCGGCCTATCTCGTCCAGCGCGCCGGCGCCGCCAAGGAGATCGGCGTTGCCGACGGCGTGGCCTACCCCACCGGGCCGGACCAGATCCCCTTCAGCCGCCAGCCGCAGATCGGCGACGCGCTCTACCTCGGGTTCGAGGAGAGCCTGTCGCGGCTGCTCATGCGGGTGTCCATGGAGGCGTCGATGGCCCGCGGCGCGGGCGTCAGGCCCGACGATCCGCCGCTGCGCTGGGAGGTGAGCCTCGGCGACGGCTCCTGGGCGGAGGTCGACGTCCTGGAGGATCTCACCGGCGGCTTCAACTACGGCTCCGGGACGGTTGAGGTCCAGTGCCCGCCGGGCTCTGGCACAGAGGCGATCGCGGGACGCCGCCTGCACTGGCTGCGGTGCCGGATCGCCGAGACTACGCGCGTCTCGGGCGAGCCCGCGGTGTTCACACAGCCGCCCGAGATCTACCAGATCAGCGCAGCTCCGATCGGTGCGCTGCTGCCCGCCGAGCACTCCACCGTCGAGACCGAGGAGACGGTGGGCGTGAGCGACGGGACCCCGAGCCAGAACTTCACGACACGCTTTGCGCCGGTGCTCAGCCTCGGGCCCGGCGAGACGCTCGAGGTCAAGACCGGCGACGGCGATTGGGAGCCGTGGGAACAGGTCGACTCGTTCGCGGGCTCAGGTCCCGGTGATCGGCACTTCGGGATCGACCTGGTGCACGGGCAGATCCGCCTGGGGCCCGAGCTGCGCGACGGCGACGGCGGCGTGACGTTGCACGGCGCCATTCCCTCTAAGGGCGCGATGCTGCGCATGGGCCGCTATCGCCATGGAGGCGGCCGCACCGGGAACGTCAACCCCGGTGCGATCTCCGTGCTGCGCAGCGCCATTCCGGGCGTCGCGTCAGTGGCCAACCCGCGGCCCGCGCTCGGCGGCGTGGACCCTGAGGTGCTGGAGTCGGCGCGGCAGCGGTCCGCACTCCAGATCCGCACCCGCTACCGCGCGGTGACCGCCGAGGACTACGAGTTCCTGGCCACCGAGGCGACGCCACGTGTGGCCCGGGCGCTGCGCGTGGTCGACGGCCAGCCGGGGGTGACCCTGCGGATCCTGCCGCGTGTGGATCCCGCGGACCGGCGGCTCACCTTCGAGGAACTCACACCCGACGCGCTGCTGATGGAGGAGATCCAGCGCTACATCGACGCCCGCAAGCTCCCGGGCACGCCGGTGCGCCTCGAGCCGATGCGCTTCCGGGCGATCTCGGTCGTGGTCAACCTGCAGGTGACCCCGCGGGCGAACACGCAGCGGATCGAGAACCACGTGCGCAACGCGCTCTACACGTATCTCAACCCGATGATCGGCGGTACCCCCGGCGGGGTGGGACGGGGGTGGCCACCTGGCCGCTCGCTCAACCAGGGTGAGCTCTACGCGATCATGCACGCCTTCGACACGGTCGAATCGGTGAAGATCCTGCGCCTGTACGAGATGGACATCGCCACCGGCGACCAGGGATCTAAGGCCGCCGGGCGCCAGGTTCTGATCGAGCCCGACGAGATGGTGGTCTCCGGCGACCACGTCGTCCGTGTCGCCCGCCGCGAGGAATAGCTGCACAGGATCGACAAAGCCGTGCGCGGGGCGCCCCCGCACCATATGATTGGCCCGCCGTAGCGCCGTGGTAGGGACCAGACCGAGAGATAAAGGTGGGGCAAATGCGGGTGTTCATCGTGTTTCGGGACACGATCTATGTGAGTGGGCTGCGTACGACGTTGTCGATGGCTGCCGGGGTGGAAGCGGTGGACCATGCGCCGTCGATCGCGCTGGCATGGGAGAGCGAGGCCCTGGCCGAGGCCGACGTCGTGGTGCTGGACTCAGACCTCGGAGGCGCCATGGCCTTCGTCCAGGAGATCGCCGTCCAGACGGGCGCTCGCGTGCTGCTGTGCATGCACGATGCGAGCACCGCCGACGTCCTGGAGGCGATCGGCTCTGGCGTCGGCGGCGCGCTGGCCCGCGATCAGCTCACGCCCGACACGCTCCTGGCCGCGGTCAACGCCGTCGCGACCGGGGTGTTCGTCTTTGATTCTGGCGCCGTGCGTCGGCTCAGCGGTGCCGTGCCCCCGGTCGGCCGACGCGATCGCGTCGCGTCGCACAATGGCGGATTCGCGCCCCGGGAGCAGATGGTGCTCAGCCTGGTGGCGGCTGGCCTGTCCAACCGGGAGATCGCCGAGCGACTCTCCTACAGCGAGCGCACGATCAAGACGATCCTGCACGACATCGTCATCCGGCTGGGGGTCAAGAGCCGGTCCCAGGCGGTGGCGCTGGCGGTGCGTGAACGCATCATCTAGTGACTCGTTAATCGGCTGGACAGCTGGTTTACGATGAAGATGCAACTCATATCGGGGGTACGGATCGGATGGAAAGCTCAGTGATGTCCAGCAGCGACGTGGCAGCGGTCAGTTCCGCGCCCGCTGGTCAAGACGTTCGTAAGCGCTGGCTGCTTCTGGCGCTCGCGCTGGTGGTGGGACTGGTGGCAGCCTTTGCCATCGGGTCTGCCGTCAAGAAGTCATCGGCTCCCGCTCAGAGCAGCGGGTCGCTGGCTCCATCCAGCGCGGCGAGCGCGCAGCACGCGAGCATCACGAAGTTGACGACCGCCGGCGCCGTACCCGCGCTGCACGCGCCTCCCGCAAAGCCGAAGCCCAAGACAACGCCCTCGACCTCAACGCCAGCCAGCAGCTCATCGGCGAGCTCGGTGAGCTCGGCGTCCTCGTCGGCGCCGGTCCAGAGCTCCGCACCCGTCCAGAGCTCGGCGCCGGTCCAGAGCTCGACGCCGGCCTCCACTCCCTCCAGCGGAGGCGGCAGCAGCAGCGGCGGTGGGTCGTCGTCGGGCGGGACCACCGGGGTCTCTCACGCGGGCGGCGGCGGCTGATCGCGCTCGGGCCCCGGGTTAGCCGGGGTCAGCCGATCGTGTAGCCGGCGCGCTGGAGCTGCGCGAAGGCTGCGCTGAGCGCGCTCTGCGCCTTGGCGACGGCGGCGCTCGCCGACGCGTAGGCCTTCTTGTTGTTGTGCGCCGCCGCCGTGCTGAGCGGCTGGTAACCGGCGGCGAGCTGGCGGAGCGCAGCGACGATGGAGCTGCTGGCCTGCGCCCCGACGGGGCCCGGCTGGAGCTTGGCCGCGGCGGTGGCAGCCTGTTGATAGGCGCTGGCGAGAGTCTTGGCCGCGGCAGCCTGGGCCTTTTGGCTCTTCGCGGCGGTCAGCTCCCGACCGGCGCTCGCGCGCGTTCGGTTGAGCTTGCTCACGATGGCGCCCAATGCGGAGGCGTAGGTCGGGTTCGCGCCCAAGGGCAGCGCCGGCGCGGAGGACTGAAGCGTGCTCAAGATGCGCTCGCAGTCGACGTTGAACGCCGTCGCACCGGCGGCGGGCAGCACGCACGCGGCGATCGCGGTCCCCTTCTGGGTCGGCATCGCGTACACGGACAGCGCGGTCGACGTGCTCTGGGGCACGACGTCCAAAAAGCGCATGAACGTGTTGGCCCCGAGCTTCACCGGGGAGCCCTGCGCCGCCGTTCCGAGGGTCCCGGTGAACGCCGTGGGCAGGAAGTTCGCGCCGACCGGGCTGGCCGTGCCGACCACGAGGGCCCCGGTGGCCGCCGAGGTCGCGGGGCTCACCGTCGTTGGACTGTCGAGCTTCAGCGTCGACGCCGCCGACGGGACGGAGTTGGACGTCTGCCAGCCCGCGGGGAAGCGAAACTTGAGAGAGCCACCGGCCCCCGCGGAGGCGACCTGGCTGAGCGGAGCCGTCTTCGGCGCAGCCTTATGTGAGCTCGGTGCCACCAGGAACCCGATCGCCGCCCCGATCACGATGGCCGCAGCGGCCAGCGCCGCGATCGGGCCACGCCGCCCGGTCGCCTGGCCGTCCGTGCGGGCCGCCGCCACCGGGGTGGCGATCGGCTCGGGAGTCGGCACCGGCTCGGGCTCGGCGGCGACGGGCTCAGGCTCGGCCATCGGCTCGGGCTCGGCGACGACGGGCTCAGGCTCGGCCGCCGCCACGGGCTCGGGGAGCGGCTCGGCGTCCGGTTCGGGCTCGGGCTCGGGGGCGGCGCCAACCGGTTCCGGCTCAGGTTCGGGCGCGGGCTCCGGCTCGACAGCTGCCGGCTCGGGCGGTGGCGGGGGTGGGGGCACCAGGGCGATGGCCTCTGGTGCGTAGGTGACGAAGTCCGGGTCCTCGGGCGCAGGCTCCACAACTGGCGGCTCGGGCTCGGGCTCGGCGGCTGTCGGCGCGGGCTCGGCGGCTGTCGGCGCGGGCTCGGCCGCTGTCGGCGTGGGCTCCGCGGCAGCGGGTGCCGGCTCGGGCTCGGCAGCGGCCGCCTGCCCTTCGACCGGTGGCGCGGGTTCCGCCATCGTCTCGGGCGGCGCGACAGCCTCGGACCCCGCCACGGTCTCGTACCCGGGGTCGGGGGTCTCGACGGGCTCGGGCTCCGGTGCGACCGCGGGCGGTGGGGTGACGACCGCCGGCGGCGGGGCTGACGACCGCCGGCGGCGGGGTGTCCGCGGCCGGTGGCTGCGCAGGCGGCGGGGTCTGGACCGGTGGTGGCGGAGTGTCTGCAGCCGGTGGCTGCGCGGGCGGCGGGGTGTCGACCGCCGGCGACGGGTCGAAGGTGACGAACTCATCGGCCACGGCCGGGCTGGAAGCCGGCGTCGGCGTCCGGATCGATGCCTGGCTCTCGAACGGCGCCGGGGTCAGCGGCACCGCGTTGCTGACCGCGATCTGGTCGTCCAGCAGGCGCGCGTCGCGTCGCCACAGCGGACCGAGCAGCCCTACGGTGATGTCCTCCAGGGCCTCCCACGCGTCCACCGCGTGCCGCACGCGATGCTGCGGGTCCTTGACCAGGAGCGCGTCGATCCACTCAGACAGCCTGGGGTCGACGTCGGGGCGGACCTCGACGGCGGAGGGGATGCGCTCGTTGACGTGGCGCATGAGGATCACCATCGGCGCGTCGGTGTCGTGAAACGGCACGTGGCCGACGAGCAGTTCGTACGTGAGCACACCGACCGAGTAGAGGTCGCTCCAGGGGCCGATGTCCCCGGCCATCGCCTGCTCGGGCGCCATGTAGGTGGGCGTCCCCACCGTCATGCCGGTGGCGGTCATGTACTGGGTGCCGGCGCGCTGGGTCGCGCGCGCGATGCCGAAGTCGGTGATCTTCACGCGTCCGTCGCCGGTGACCATGATGTTCTCCGGCTTGAGGTCGCGGTGGACGATTCCGCCCGCCTCGGCGTGGGCGAGCCCGGCCAGGACGCCCTCCAGCACCCCGGCGATCTGGGCCAGCGTCAGCCGCTTCATGTACGGCCGCAGCGATCCGCGCGGCACGTACTCCATCGCGATGTACGGCATCGTCGCGTGCTCGAAGTACTCGTACACGGTGACGATGTTGGGATGGTTCAGCGAGCCGGCCATGCGCGACTCGCGCAGGAACCGATGCGCGTACTCGGCCGAGCCCGCGTGGAAGCGGCTCAGTTCCTTGAGCGCGACCTGCCGGTCAAGGTCGGGCTGACGGGCGACGTACACGATCGCCATGCCTCCCCGCCCGATCTCGCGCAGGATCTCGTAGCGCCCCACGATGTTCGGTGTCTGGGCGGGGCCCCCCGGGTCGCCTCCTGCCATGCCGCTACGTCCCGGGCCGGCCGCACCCGGCACGGCAGCGCGAGCCACCGCCAGCTTGCTGCCACTTGCCTACACCGGTCACCAGCCGCCTCCGCGTTGTCCCCGTACGTCCATCGAACACTCGAACTCCCCGAACCACCATCATACGGACAGATGCGGGCATTTCCGAGTCCGCATACGCCCCGGACCTGCCAGCTGGCTCGGGTCTTGCCCGTGCGAGGGCCGTTCAGCCCAGGATCAGCGGCTTCTTGCCGTTGCGGAAGAAGATCCGCGCCCGCTCCTGCTTCCACCCCGTGGCCGTGAGCTTGACCGAGAGCACGTCGCCGGCGCGGTATCGGTGGCCCGCCAGCTTCAGCAGGCTGCGGCGGACCGTGCGCGCGCCGGACGCCGTGGTGCCCGAGTGGCGCGGGCAGCCCCCGCCCGTACAGCGCATGGTCAGCTGCGTGTCCCCTGGCATCGTTCCCACCTTCACCTTGCGCAGGCGGATGTGGGCACCGTTCCAGGTCCACGACAGCGTCACCTTGATGCGCAGGGCCCGCTTGCCATGCGCCACCGGCAACGGCGTCGGGACCGGCGTGGTCACGACCGGGCCGGTCGTGGTGGTCGGCGAGTCCCGGTCGGCGTCGTGCCCGTGGTGGTCGACGGCGGAGGCGGAGGCGTGTAGGTGACGCTCAGCGCCGGGTCATGGGACATCGTGAACGCGTTCCCGGTGCCGGTGAAACCGACCATCTCCAGCTGCCCGTACGGAGTGGTCCCATTCACCCACGACTGGACCAGATCGGGAATGCTGAACTGCACCGCGCCCGCGCCCCCCACGCTCTGCACCGTGTGCGGACTGGCGTTGAAATCGCCGCCGGCCGTCGTCCACGGATGCACCCCGTCGTAGGTGTTCCAGGTCGCCGCGCCCGGTGCGAACGCCCGCGTCATGTCGACCACGGTCGCCGCCGTCGAGCCAAACGCCCCGAGGACGTTGATCTGCAACGTCGCGCCGGTGATCGTGGAGCCCGCCGGGATCCCGAGGTTGGTGAACGACATCATGGTCCGGTAGAAGGCGCCGTTGCCATCCGTACCCACCGTGTCGTCACTGCCGCCTCCGCATTGCGCGTTCGACGTCGGCGATCCCGAGAAGATGGTGCAGTCCGTCGCCGCGGCCCCGGACACCGCGGCCCGCGGCAGCGAATGAGAGGCCGCAGCCGCCCGCGCGGGCGCCACCGACGACGCCGAGCCCGCCACCAGACTCACACCGCCTCCGAACACCAGCGCCAGCATCGTGCTGACCACAACTCGCATGCCTCCAGGCTACCCGCTTGCCTAGAAGGCGAAGCTGATCGGCGGCTGGCGCCGGCCCGCCACCCGCCGGGCCACGGCCGGCGCCGAGTACCACGTGCCGACCACAAAGCGCATGATCGGGCCAAAGCTGTGAGCAGCCGCCGCGCCCATGAAATGCAGGCCCGGCACCGAGGATTCCAGGCCCTGTCCGAGCACGGGATATCCGCCGTCGGCCACCGCGATCGAAGCGGCCAGGCCGCGCTCCAGGAAGGGATAGCGCCGCACGTCGACGCGGTAGCCGGTGCCGACCAGTACGTGGTCGACCGTCCGCGACGAGCCGTCGGCCAGCCGCAATGTCGCCTGACCATCGTGCTCGCGCGCCTCCGCAACCTCAACGCCGCAGGAGATCGGCACGTCAGCGAGCCGGCCGCGCAGCCATCCCGAGCCCGCGGGGCGGATCGCGCGATAGGCCATGCCGGGCTGCACCCGAGCGGGGAGCCGCCGGAAGACATCCGGCACCGCCGCCGCCCAGCCGGTGACCACCCCGCCGACGTCGGTCGGGGGCAGCGGCACGCTCGGGCGCCAGTCCCAGCCGGTCGCCGGCACATCGGGCACCGTGTCGTCAGGGAGCCACTGCACCTTCGACGCGCGCGCCAGGATCTCGACCGCGGCGCCGCTTTCGTGCAGCAGAGCCGCGCATTCCAGCGCGCTCTGGCCCGACCCGATCACGGCGACGCGCCGCCCGGCAAACCCAGCGAGCGTGTCGTGGTCATACGCGTGGGACATCACGGACGCGGGCAGTGAGGCAAACGGCTCGGGGCAGTACATGAACGGGACCAGCCCCGCCGCGACGATGAGCCGGGAGGCCGCCAGCTCCTCGCCATCGGCCAGCCGTAGGCGAAAGCCGCCGCCGGCGCGCGCGACCGCGCTCACGCGACGGTTGTCGATATCGGGGACGACCTGGCGCGCGAACCACCGCCCGTAGTCGATGAACTGGTCGCGCGTCAGGGTGGGCGAGCGCAGCGCGCGGCCCTCCGAGCGTTCGTAATCGGCGATCGTCAGCTTCCGATCCGGGTCGGCGATATTGGACGAGCGCCGGCGCGAGCGCAGCAGCATGCCCTCCGGCATCCGCTGCGACCAGAACTCCAACGGTTCGCCGAACACGCGCGCCTCGATGTCGTAGCCACGCAGGTGGGCGGCCGCCGCGAGGCCGCACGGTCCAGCTCCGATGATCACTGCCGGAACCGATCCGGCGGACGGGGCGTGACCGCCACGGGCACCACGCGCGCGGCCCACGGCGATGGTCGCCATCTCCACCATCCGAGCGACTCCCGGGCCCGGATCGCTGCCGCGCGCAAACGCATGGACCACGTGCCGGTGGGGACTCAGCGTCCGCGCGGCCCCCGCGGCGTCACCCGTGCGCAGCCGCCACAGGCCATGGCGCAGGTCGGCGTCGGTCCAGCGATAGCGCACGCCCGGCGTAGCCCGCGTGCAGGCCACCGGCTCGCCGAGCAGGTGCCGGCACCAGAGGGCGGGCAGATTGCAACCCGCCCCGATCGCCAGCGCCATCGACCCGTACGGCCGGGGATTCATGTCGATGGCGTGCCAGCCGCCCTCCTCGCGCTCGATCAGTTCGAGCTCGAACAAGCCCTCCCAGCCGAGGTCTGTCAGCAGCGCAGACACCTGGGAGCGGAGCTCCGGCGACCCATCGATCGTCTCCGAGAAGGATGCGTTGCCGGCGCTCGGCTGCCACGTGCGCCCATAGCGGGACACCGCCTCGCCCAGCATCCTCCCGCCAGCGAAGACGCCGCCGAACGACACCAGCGCGCCGGGAGCGCGCCGCTGCACCAGGACCTCGGCGCCCTGCCGGTCGACGATTTCCATCAACTCGGAGGGCGTAGCGGCGGCCAGGCTCCCGGACCGCCGTCGCACCTGGTCGGTCTCGATCACGGAGCGCAGGGGCTTGACCACGACCGGATAGCCCAGGTCGGCCGCCGCGCCCAGCGCGGCGTCGATGCCTCGACACACCACGGTGGTGGGCGGGGTCAGCCCGCATCGCGTCGCGGCCTCGGTGAGCTCCGCCTTGTCCAGCGAGCGCCACACGGCATCGGCGGCCGGCAGCCCGATCCGCACGTGAGGCTCCAGACGGGCGCGCCCGCGCGAGATGTCCAGCAGGGACGCGTCGCTGCCGGGCATCAGCACGTCGACATCCCCGCCGGCCACCACGTCCACAAGCGCGGCCACGAACCCCTGCTCGTCGGTGATCGGATCCGGCGTCCGGATGCGTCGGCTCACCCCACGCGACCAGTGGGCGGCGGCCACCTGCCCATCCGGGGCGGCCGAGGTCACCTCGAACCCGTCCGCGGCGAGGCCTCGGACCGCAGCGACACACGCCCGGGTCTCGCCGTCCGTGACAAGTACACGAGGGCTGCTCATTTGCAGTTTCGACGATGGCAGATTGCCCGCGTCGGCGCGCGAATCAAGTGTCCCGCGGCCAAGATGGCGCGCGCCTGCCAGTCTGTACGGCACGTGATGACCGACCTCGCCGACTTCAGCGCGCTGGACCTCACCCGCGCCTACCAGGCGGGCGAGGCCTCGCCGCGCGAGGCGCTGCAGGCCGTGCGCGCACGTATCGACGCCTGGGAGCCGACCATCAACGCCGTGTGGCACCGCGATGACGCGCAGGGCGATCAGCAGGCGCTGGCGGCCGAGGCGCGCTGGCGTTCAGGTGAGCCGCTCAGCCCGCTCGACGGCGTGCCGGTCACGCTGAAGGACAACCTCACCACCGAGGGAGTGCCGACGCCGCTGGGATCGGCGGCCTCGAACCTGTCGCCCGCACCGCGCGACGCCCCCGCCGCCGCTCGGCTCAAGGAGGCCGGGGCGGTACTGGTGGCCAAGACGACGATGCCGGATTTCGGGATGCTCACCTCCGGGGTCTCCACCAAGCATGGCACGACCCGCAACCCCTGGAACCCGCAGTGGAACCCAGGCGGCTCGAGCTCGGGCGGCGCCGCTGCCACCGTCGCGGGCTACGCCCCGATCAACGTCGGCACCGACATCGGCGGGTCGGTGCGACTGCCCGCATCGTTCACCGGCGTCGTCGGCCACAAGCCGAGCTTCGGACGCGTCCCGGTGAACCCGCCCTATTACGCGCGCGTGGCCGGTCCGCTGACCCGGACCGTCGCCGACGCGGCGCGCGCCATGTCGGTGCTGGCCCGGCCTGACGACGTGGACTTCATGAGCCTCCCGCCGCAGGACCTCGACTGGGAGGACCTGGAGGTCCGCGTGGCCGGCGCCCGCATCGCGCTCACCACCAACGCCGGCGCCGGCATGCCGACCGATCCCGAGGTCGCGCGCGCCGTGGAGTCAGCCGCGCAGACGCTGAGCGGCGCCGGCGCCCACGTCGAGCCGATCGGGCCGCTCATCACCGACGCGATGCTCAGCGGCCTTGACCGCTTCTGGCGGATGCGCAGCCTGCGCGACCTGCGCAAGCTGCCGGCCGAAAACCAGGCGCGAATGCTGCCCTACCTGCGCGAGTGGATGGACGCCGCGGCCGACCGCACCGGGATGGAGCTGTTTGAGGACTTCAGCCAGCTCGAGGCGATCGGCATCGCCGCGCGCGACGCCATCGACGGCTTTGACTACATCCTCTGCCCGGTCTCTCCGGTGGCCACGTTCAGTGCAGACCTGCCCAGCCCGGCCGCGGACCCGGCCCGGGCGCTCGAGCACATCGCCTACACGGTGACGTTCAGCATCTCGGGCCACCCCGCGATCAGCGTGCCCTGGACCACCACGGCCGACGGGCGGCCGATCGGGATCCAGGTCGTGGGCCGGCGGTTTGCCGACGTGCCCGTGCTCGCACTCGGCGCCGCCTGCGAACGGCTGCGCCCCGAGCTGCCGCCCTGGCCCGCCCCGCCCGCCGGCGTCACGACCTGAGTTGGGCGGGTCCGATATTCGGGTGGCGCGGGGGGCCGTCAGCGAGTACAGTGGCGCGGCGATGAACACGTGCGTGCACACCCACCGCCTCACCTGGCGCGCTGCCCGTACGTTCATCGCCATTGCCACCTAGACCCGCCGCTCTGACACAGAGCCGTGGGTCAGATCGGTCCTGTCGACCGAGCTGGTGGCGCCGCACGGCTCCGATCACAGGACGAAAGGAGCCGTCCCGTGACCACACCCGCCTCATCTCCGTCGAATCCAAGCCGTACCGTGACCGAGCTGGAGCTGTCGCTCGAGCTCAAGGCCGGCGACCAATCCGCGCTGGTACGTGCGCTCACGCTCCTACATCGCCGCCGGTGCCGGGTGGTCGAGGCCCACTATGACCGCACCGACCACCTCACCGTCGTCGTCCAGGCGCCCGCGCGCCATGCCCACTGCGTGCAGGCGTGGCTGTCCGCACTCGTCGACGTCTCTGCTGTGACCGCCCAGCCTCAGTCACCTCTGCTCTGAGCACGGCAGGCTCGTCACTTCGTCGTGCGCGAATCCACCGCCGCGGTGGTCGCGCCCGTGACGGGCTGAGACCACCGCGGCGGCGGGGTTTACGGCTGCGCGGGCCGGCCGGCTCCTAGGCCGCCAGCTCGCGCTGGTATTCGTCCAAGCAGGCCGCGACCGCAGCGGCTGCCGCATGCCCGTCGAAAAGCTGCGGGTAGGCGTGGCGCGATCGTCGCAGCATCAACGCGTAAGCGGCGAAACGGACCGGCGCCTGGACGAAAGCGGCTGTCAGGACGACAGCCGCCAGCTTGATCTGAAACTGGACTGGCTGATGGATGCTGAGCCATGTGTCCCCTTCTTCCCTGAAAGAGGTATGGATCTCGGATGCCCCCGAGGAAGGGAAAATGATGCTCCTGCGCAGGGCAAATGACAATAGGCTCAAGCGCTCATCGCGCGTTCAGATGATCTGAACGCTCAGCGCTGCGGGCGGCCCCGCTGCTCCACTGACTCAAGCCGCGCCAGGTCCTCCTCGTCGAGCGCCACCCCACCAGCGGCCATGTTCTCCTCCAGATGTGCCACCGACGTCGTGCCGGGGATGAGCAGCATCCGGTCATACCGGGCCAGCAACCACGCCAGCGCCACCTGGGAGGGCGTGACGCCGTGCTTGTCGGCCACCGCCGCCACCGCGGGATCGGCGGCGAGCTTGGCCGGGCCGCCGCCGAAGGCCGAGCCCAGTGGGAAGAAGGGCACGAAGGCGATCTCGCGTTCCCGGCAGAAGTCCACCAGCGGCTCGTTGCTGCGATCCATGACGCTGTAGGCGTTCTGGACCTCGCCCAACTCGGTCTGCTCCGCGGCGGTCCGCAACCCCTCGACCGTGACGTTGGAGATCCCGATGAGGTCCAGCTTGCCCTCGCGCTGGAGGTCCCGCATCGTGGCGATCTGCTCCTCAGTCGGCTCGCCCGGGCCGCCCTTGTCATCGGCGACGCGCAGGTTGACCAGGTCCATGCGCTCGACCTGCAGCGCGCGCAGGTTGTCCTCGACGCCCTGGCGCAGCTCAGCCGGCGACAGCGCGGGGAGCCACGCGGCATTCTCGTCGCGCCGCGCGCCGACCTTGGTCACGAGCTTGAGGTTCTCCGGGTAGGGGTGCAGCGTCTCGCGGATGAGGTCGTTGACGACATCGGGGCCGTAGTACTGCGAGGTGTCGATGTGGTCGACACCGAGCTCGATGGCGCGGCGCAGGACCGCGCGCGCAGCGGCGGGGTCACGTGGCGGACCAAAGACGCCGGGACCGGCGAGCTGCATGGCGCCAAAGCCGATCCGCCCGATGGGCTTGTCGCCGAGGAACGAGGTGTGGTTCATCCCGTTGAGGCTAGGACTGCCCCGGTGCCCAACCGGTGAACGTCCCGCGCGGCCGCCGCGCAGGTGCCCGGAACTCAGCAGCTCAGGCCGAGTCGACGCGACGGAGAAATGCGCGTGTGGCCGTCATGAATGCCGTGCGGTCATCCCAGAACGCCATATGGGCGCCCTCCGGGACGAGCGTGAACTCGCCGTTGGGGACCAGGACCGCCATGTCTTCTTGGGACTCGGGGCTGAGCTCGTCGTACCGGCCCGCGATCGCCAGCACCGGGACGTCGATCGCGGGCAGTTCCGCCGTGACATCCCAGTCTTTGATGATGCCGGTGATGTTGAATTCGCTCGGGCCGTTCATCGCCAGATAGGACTCTGCGCCCATCTGCTCGAAGGACAACTCCACCCCGTCGGGCCACGGATCGAGGCGGCAGAAATGCTGCTTGTAGAACGGCACCATTGCCGCCGCGTACTCCGGACAGGAGAACCAGCCGTGGGCCTCGTGGCGGTCGATGACCTCCCAGGCGGCTGCGGGCAACGACGGGCGCAGTCGGGACAGCTCCCGGATATACCTCGGCATGTCGTGCGGAGTGCCCGACAGCACGAGGCTCGCGACCGGCGGCTTGCGATCGAGCGTGAAGCGCGTCGAGAGCATCCCGCCCCACGAGTTGCCGAACAGGTGGTAGTCGCTGAGTCCCAACCCCTGCTCGACGGCCGCGAGTTCCTCCACATATCGCGGCGTGTTCCACACGCTCGGATCGGACGGCCGGCTCGACTGTCCGCAACCAAGCTGGTCGAACACGATCACCTCGCGCTCGTCGGCGAGATCGACAAGCGGCATCACGGAGTGGTGCGTGAACCCCGGTCCTCCGTGGAGGCAGAGGATCGGGCGGCCCGCCCCGCCGCCGTGCCGCTCGTAATAGACCTTGCCTCCGGGAACATCGATGAAGCCGCTCGATTCCATATCGCCCTTTCGCTGATCGCTCGGCCCTCATCTTCGTGGCCGGAGGCGAGCGAGAACAAGCGCGCCCAAGCGAACGTTCGCTTAGAGCAAAGGTCGCCCCCAGGTATGATCCCAGCCCACAGATGGCCGTCCGCTCCAGCTCCCGTCAGCCGAGCTCGGCGACCCGCAAGCGGATCATGGACGCAGCGGTCGAGCTCTTCTGGACCGAGGGGTTCGGAGGCGCTGGGCTGCGCGACATCGCCGACCTCGCGTCGATCAACGTTGCGTCGATCTACCACCATTTTCCTTCGAAGCAGGACCTGCTCGTCGCCATCATCGAGCAGACCTACCAGCAGTGTCTGGAGCAAGGACAGCAGGCGCTCGCCGAGGCCGCTGGGCCCGCGCAGGCCCTCGTCGCCCTGACGCACCATCACGTGGTGTTTCACTGTTCCCATCCTCGCGAGACAGGGATCAGCGACCGTGAGCTCGGATCGGTCACCGTCAACATCCGCAAGCGCCTCGTCGAGGTGCGAGACGCATACGAGCAACTGTGGGACGCCGTCCTCGAGGAGGGGATCGAGCAGGGGATCTTCGCCACCGAGGATCGGGAGATCACGCGAATCGCGACGATCACCATGTGCTCATCGGTCGCGGTTTGGTACAGGCCGAACGGTCGTCTGACCGTCGATCAGGTCGCGCGAAGCTACTCCCGTCTCGTGCTCCGGATGCTCGCGCGCCGCGAGCGTGCTGACGGGCCGGCCGACGGGTCAACGAACGTTCGTTGACCATTGCTGGGGCCGCAGGCCGCTGGTAGGTTCGGCCGGTGCCGGACGGCCCTGCAGCGACTCTCGACGGGTTGACGGGCGGGCGTTGCCGCCGGTGTCGGCTCGCGACCTTTCCGTTCCGTCCGGTGTGCCGGCGATGCGGGCAGTTGGCTGATGAGGTGCAGTTGTCGCCCCATGGATCGGTCGAGGCCTCGACGACGGTGCGCGTCGCGGCAGCCGGATTTCAGCCCCCGTACCGCATCGGCTACGTCAAGCTCGACGACGGACCGCGGGTCCTCACCCTGTTCGCATCCGACGCGGCCGAGTGGGTCGGACGAGCCACTCGCGTGACCATCGAGCAGAGCGCCACCGACGGCCTCCTGCGAGCAGTTCCGGTCCGCGCGTGAAGACCGACCTGCCGATCCTGGGTGTGTCCTGCACGCGCTTCGGCGCGTTCCGCGGGACCCCGGGGGCCCGGACGCTGGGGACGGAGGCTGCCCGCTCGGCGCTCGCCGATGCGGGCCTGGAGGCCAGCGACGTTGATGCTGCGTACGTGAGCTACAGCGTGACCGGAGTCATCACCGGCCAGGAATCGATGATCGGCCAGATGGCGCTCGAGGATGCCGGGATCGTCGGGATCCCGATCGTGCGTGTCGAGAACGCATGCTCGAGCGGCTCGAGCGCGCTGCGCGAAGCGATCCTCGCCGTGCAGGCAGGCGCCGCCGGCGTCGTGCTGGTGCTTGGACTGGAGGTGATGAGCGCGGTCGACACGAAGGTCGCGATCCAGGCGCTCAATGGGGCCGGCGATCTCGAACGCGAGGGGGCGCTCGGGATGACCTTCCCGGCGCACTTCGCGATGATGGCCCAGGCTCATGAGCACGAGTTCGGGACCACACGGGAGCAGGTGGCGGGGGTCGCGGTCAAGAACCACGCACACGCAGCACTCAACGACAAGGCGCAGTTTCGCCGACCGATCACCATCGCGGACGTCCTGGCGGCACCGGCCGTCGCCGATCCGCTCACCGTTCTCGACTGCTGTCCGATCAGTGACGGCGCTGCAGCGGTGATCGTCGGCACACCGGAACGACGCGGACGTGGGGGCGTGCGTGTCCTGGCCTGCGAACTGGTGTCGGGTCGCTACGACGACGACCGTCCGCTGACGCAGTTCGACGCGACCATGGAGGCCGCCGGCGCCGCCTACGAGCACGCCGGCATGGGACCCGACGAGATCGATGTGTGGGAGCTTCACGACTGCTTCACCATCGCGGAGGTGGTCCACACCGAGGACCTCGGGCTATGCGCGAAGGGCGATGGGGGACCGTTCATCGAGTCCGGCGCGACAGCGCTGGGCGGCCTGCACCCGGTGAATGTCTCTGGTGGATTGAAGGCGAAAGGCCACCCCGTCGGAGCGACCGGAGTGAGCCAGATCTACGAGCTGACCATGCAGCTCCGCGGTGAGAGCGGGCCGCGGCAGGTGACGGGAGCGACGACCGGCCTCGCCCACTGCATGGGCGGGTTTCTTCACGGCGACTGCGGCTCGATCGCGATCTCGGTGCTCGGGGTCTGATGCGCCACACCCCGATCCGGATCCTGCTGTGCAAGCCGGGCCTTGACGGCCACGACCGCGGAGTCAAGGTGCTGGCCCGAGCGTGCCGGGACGCCGGGATGGAGGTCATCTACGGTGGCGTCCGGCAGAGCGTCGAGGAGATCATCGCGATCGCCGTCCAGGAGGACCCCGACGTGATCGGCGTCTCCAACCACTCGGGGGTGCTCGTGGAGCTCTGCGGCGATCTGCTGGAGGGATTGCGAGAAGCTGGGGCCGACGATATTCCCATCGTGGCGGGCGGCACGCTGGTGCCAAGTGACCGTCCTGCGCTTGAGCAGCTCGGCGTCGGCGCCGTGTTCGGACCCGGCTCGGACATCACTGAGATCCTCGGAAGAATCGCCAGCGTCGCGCGTGGGAGGTCGGGCATTGCCGAACCGCATCGATGAGTCGCCGCCCCCCAGGGCTGCTCGTGGGATCGACCGGTACTCAGCATGGGAGACCGGCGTCCTGGGCCCGTCGCTCGCGCGCGCGGCCGAACGACAGGAGGAGTTCACCACCGCCTCTGGGATCCCCGTCGAGCGCGTTTACGGCCCGGCCGACTGGGACGATGAGGACTACTGGCAGAGGCTGGGGATGCCAGGTGAGTTTCCGTTCACACGCGGCCTGCACCCAACGATGTACCGGGCGCGACCGTGGACTCGCCGCCAGGTCGTCGGCCTCGGAACTGCGGTGGACACGAACCGGCGTCACAAGTTCGTCATGGCCCAGGGCCAGACCGGACTCTCCAACGACTTCGATCACCCGACCCTCGTCGGACTCGACTCAGACGATCCGCGTTCCCGCTACGAGGTCGGTCGCGTCGGAGTCGCGATCGACACGATCCACGATATGGAGGACCTGTTCGACGGGATTCCGCTGGACAAGATCACCACGTCGTTCACGATCAACCACCCTGCGCCGGTGATCCTCGCCATGTACGCGCAGGTGGCCAGTCGTCGCGGCGTCGCGCTTGCCGACCTCGGAGGCACGCTTCAGAACGACCCACTCAAGGAGATCTACGCGCAGAAGACCTTCGTCTTCCCGCCCGCGCCGGCAGTCCGCCTGCTCACCGACGTCGTCGTGTTCTGCGCCCGGCACATGCCGAACATCGATGCGATCAGCATCGGCGCCTACCAGCCTCGCGATGCCGGCGCTACCGCCGATAAGGAGATCGCGTTCGCGTTCGCCGAGGGGATCTGTTACATCGAGCACGCGCTCAGGGCCGGCCTGGGGATCGACGACTTCGCGCCGCAGATCTCGTTTCTGTTCAACTGCCAGATCGACTTCTTCGAGGAGATCGCGAAGTTCCGCGCCGCCCGGCGCGTGTGGGCGAAGCTGCTGCGCGACCGGTTCGGCGCCCGGAATCCCAAGTCGTGCTGGTTGCGCATGCACGTCCAGACCGCGGGCGCGTCGCTGACGGCTCAGGAACCTGAGAACAACATCGTGCGCGGCGCGATTCAGGCTCTCGCAGCGGCGATCGGGGGGACGCAGTCGATGGCGGTGTCGTGTTATGACGAGGGCCTGTCGATCCCGACAGAGCACGCGCAGCAGATGAGTCTGCGCACGCAGGAGATCATCGCGCTCGAGTCCGGCGTCGGGAGCACGGTCGACCCGATCGCCGGGTCGTACTTCGTCGAGTCGCTGACCGATGAGCTGGAGGCCCGGGTCTGGGCGTGGATCGAGGAGATCGACCGCCGCGGCGGGATGATCTCGTGTGTCGAGGACGGCTACATCGAGGAACTCATCTCCGACGACGCCTACACGCTGGAGAAAAGGATCCAGTCCGGTGAGCGACCGGTCGTCGGTGTGAACTACCGCGCAGGTGAGGGCACGGACCGTGAGGTCGATGTGTTCCGCGTCGATCGTTCGGTCGAAACCGAGCAGATCCGGCGCCTGACGGAGATCAAGGCGCACCGCGACACCACCGCGGTCGAGGCCGCCCTGCAGTCGATTCGGGCGGCAGCCACGTCCGAGTCCAACGTGATGCCGCCGATCATGGATGCTGTCGAAGTGAACGCGTCGCTCGGCGAGATCATGGGGGCGCTCAAGGATGTGGTCGGCGAACACAGGCCAGCCTCGATCTTCTGACCGCGGGAGGCGCGTCGCATGTCCTTCGCCCTGCGGTTCGCCGCCACCGAGCATCACACCGTGCCGTTCGTGCTCCGTCACCAGGCCGGCCGGCTCGGCGACCAGCCTTTCTGGACGTGGTGCGACGACAGCCCGCTGAGCTTCGCTGCGCTCGATGCACTGTCGGACAGGGTCGCGGCCGGGTTCACCGCGCTCGGCGTGGAGCGCGGGGACCGCGTCGCGTTGATCGCGCCCAATTGCCGCGAGTTCGTGCCGTTGTGGTTCGGTGCGTCAAAGGCGGGCGCGATCGAGGTACCGGTCAACCCGGATCTCAAAGGCCGGCTACTCGCCCACGTTCTCTCAAACAGCGGTGCCACGCTCATTGTCGTGCACGCCACACGGCTCGAGAACCTCGCCTCCGCACGCGCCGCGCTGCCGCATGGGGCTCGGATCGTTGTCATCGGCGGAGATCCGGGCGACCCCGCGGTGTACGGCTTCGCCGCTGCGATGAGCTACTCGGAGTTGCTCGCCCATGAGGAGCAGCCGCCCGGCGCTCGCGTCCGCTTCAGCGACCCGATGGCGATCCTCTACACGTCGGGCACCACCGGCGCGGCGAAGGGTGTGATCGTCACACACGAGCACGCGTACATCTTCGCCGAGCGGACCGGAGACAGTCTCGGGATGACGTCGGCAGACGCATACTTCTCGCCGCTTCCGCTCTACCACATCGATGCTCAGGTGTTCGGGACGTTTCTGCCGCTGATTCTCGGCGGCCGCTCGGCCCTGATGGAGCGCTTCAGCGTGTCACGGTACTGGGATCAGATCCGGGCCTCAGAGTCGACGGTCACCAACATGCTCGGGGCCATGGCGCACATGCTGTGGACTCGGGAGCCCACCGACCGCGACGCCAATCACCCGCTCCGCGTCGCGCAGGCCATCCCGATGGTCAAGATCAAGGAGGAATTCGAGCGGCGCTTTGGGATCTCGCTCGTCACCGGCTACGGACAGACGGAGACCAGCCTCGTGAGCTACGACCGGCCCCGGGCCGGACGCGTGGACGCCTGCGGCCGAGTCATGGACGGCTTCGACGTCGCGATCGTCGATGAGGACGACCGTCCGCTCCCGGCCGGTCAGACAGGACAGATCCTCGTCCGCAGCGCCCATCCATACTGGATCACCACCGGCTATCACGGAGCGCCGGCCGAGACTCTCGCAACCATCCAGAACGGCTGGTTTCGCACCGGTGACGCCGGTCACCTGGATGAGGACGGCTGGCTCTACTTCGACGGGCGGATCAAGGACGCGATCCGTCGGCGCGGCGAGAACGTCTCGGCTGAGGAGTTGGAGTCCGTCGTCAACGAACATCCGGAGATCGTCGAGAGCGCAGCCGTTGCGGTGCCGTCCGAGCTCACCGAGGACGACATCAGATTGTTCGTGGTCCGGCGCGGCGAGTCTGAGCTGTCCGAGGAGCACGTCCTGGACCACTGCGTCGCCCGGCTGCCCTGGTTCATGGTCCCGCGCTATGTCGACGTCTGGGACGAAGTCCTGCCGCGAACGCCGTCAGAGAAGATCGCGAAGGCGGTGCTCCGCACCCTTCCCGTGCAGGCGTCCTGGGACCGTGATGCACATGGGTACGTGGTCCGCCGGCCGCCGCCGGCGTCGTCCGCGGTGCCGGGCGGAAGTAGCCCAACGAACGCTCGTCTGGACTTGATGGCGCTGCCCGACCGGCCGGGCTAGGGTCGTCGGCCGTGGCATCGATCGCGGCTCACGTTCCAACGGGCAAGGCGGATGTGAGCCACATCTGGCTCCCGGTGACGGACATGAAGGCGTTCGCCGAGCAGCCGCTCGTGATCAAGTCGGCTGACGGACTGACCCTGAAATCCGACGACGGCCGCGAGTTCCTCGACGGGGTCTCGGCCGCGATGGTGACGAGTCTGGGCTACTCCAACGCGCGCGTGCGCGAAGCGGTCAGCGAGCAACTCGCTGTGCTGCCCTTCGGTCCCGTGCTTCACGGCACCACGGTGCCGGCGGTCGCGCTCGCCGATCGCCTTGCAGACCTCCTGCCAGGAGAGCTCGACCGCGTGTTCCTGCTCAGCGGCGGCTCCGAGGCGACCGAGACCGCGCTGAAGTTGGCCCGTCAGTACCACGTGCTCAACGGTCGCCCGCTGAAGACGAAGGTCATCGCGCGCTACCGCGCCTATCACGGGGCCACCCGCGCCGCCATGGCGGCGTCCGGGCTGCGCGACAAAGGCATGTTCGAGCCGTTGCCGGCCGGGTTTCTCCACGTGTCGCCCCCCGACTGCTACCGCTGCGGCGCCGACCACAGCGGCCCGGATTGCTGCGCCGAGGCCTCGTTGCGGCAACTGGCGGCGATGATCGACCAGGAGGGGCGCGAGACGGTGTCGGCCGTGATCGTCGATCCGATCATGGCCGCGGCCGGCGTACTCGTTCCGCCCCGGTCGTATTACAAGGGTCTGCGCGAGCTGTGCGGCGACGACGTCCTGCTGATCTTCGACGAGGTCCTGACCGGCTTCGGCCGGACCGGATACTGGTTCGCGGCCGACTACTACGACGTCGTCCCCGACATCATCTGCCTGGGGAAGGGAATCTCGGGTGGCTTCATGCCCTTGGCCGCCACGGTCGCGACGCGACGTGTCGCAGCGCCGTTCCTGGAGGGGGCCGTGTTCCAGCACATCCACACCTTCGGCGGCCATCCGGCGGCTGCGGCCGCCGGACTGGCGGCCCTGGACGAGTTCGAGCGACTTGACGTCATCGCCCGCGTCCACGAGCTCGGAACAGCGCTTGGCGACAAGCTGAACGCGATGGCCGAACGCCACGCCTGCATCGGCGACGTGCGCGGCCTCGGGTTTCTGTGGGGGATCGAACTGGTCGGCGACCGCGAGCAGCGCACGCGGCTCGACGTACCGCCTGGGCCCGGGATCGTCGCGCACGCACTCAACCACGAACATCTCCTCGTACGCGCCTCCCGGGACGTCGTCCAACTGGCGCCGGCGCTGATCGCCGAAGCAGAGCAGCTCGACGACATCGTCGAGCGTCTGGAGCGGTCGATCACGGCGGTGGTGGGGTGATGACTGGTCGGCGACGACCTCCGGGCCGCGATGTTTAAGGCCCGCTGTCGCGGCGCGGGCAGGACTTCTAAGCGACGGATCGCGGGATCACGTGTTGACTCCGTGGGATCGGCCAACAACTGCAGGACGGAGGAGGACCGGTGCGAGAACGAGCCAGGTTGTTGCGTGCGAGATCGCCTCGCCATAAGGACACGCACGGCGCACGGATCTGCGTGGGCCGTCCGCGAATGGAGGGGCGCCGGGCGATGAGGACCCATGGGCTCTTCGCCGTCTTCACCGCGTTCGTTGTCGGTGCTGCGATCGCCGGCTGCGGAAGCAGCAGTTCGGACTCGAGTGCTGGGACCACTGGAAGCGGCGGAACTCCCCAGCGGGGCGGCAACCTGGTCTTCGCGCGGACCTCCGACATCGTCACGTTCGACCGCACATCGGACTTCGACAACGAGTCGACCTGGGTCTCGGACCTGATGTTCGAGACGCTGTACAAGCCGAGCCGGGACGGACACACCGACGTCCCGTGGTTGGCGACCAGCTACGACGTCTCCTCCGACAAGCTGACGTGGACCTTCCATCTGCGCCCGGGCGTCAAGTTCTCCAACGGTCAGCCGCTCACGTCCGCCGACGTCAAATTCTCGCTCGATACGACCCGCGCGAAGGCCAGCGGGTGGAGCTTCATCGATGCAGCGATCAAGAGCGTCTCGACGCCCAATGCCGAGACGGTGGTCATCAAGACCACCAAGCCGTGGGCGCCGCTGCTCTCGGACATGGCGATCTTCCCCAACGGGGTCATCCCGAACAACTACGGCGGTAAGACCAAGGCGCAGTTCCTTCAGCATCCGATCGGCACCGGCCCATTCATGCTGGGCACGTGGACGAAGGGTCAGCAGCTCAAGCTCGTACGCAACCCGTATTACTGGCAGAAGGGCAAGCCGTACCTCGACAGTGTCACGTTCACTGCCGTCCCGGACGACACGACTCGGATCAACCAGCTCAAAGGCGGAACGGCCGACATCGTCGAGTTCCCACCGTTCTCCGCGATCCAGTCTCTGAGCTCGACGCCTAATGTGACCGTCAAGCAGTTCCCGGGCGATCGCGTTGACACCCTGCTAATGAACAACAGTAAGCCACCGCTCAACGATCCTCACGTGCGCGCTGCGATCAACCTGTCGATCGATCGCTCGGCGATGGTCAAGGCGCTCCTCTTCGGCAACGGCAAGCCTGCGAACTCCTACCTCCCGCCGCAGCTGGCGTTCTATGACGCCAATGCGACGGGTGACAAGTACGATCCGGCCGCAGCCAAGGCCGAGCTCGCCAAGTCCAAGTACCCGAACGGCTTCAACATCACGCTGCAGGTCGTCGGCGGCAACACCGCCCAGCAGCAGATGGCTCAGATCGTCCAGCAGGAGCTCAAGCCGCTGGGAATCAACGTCAAGATCGAACTCCAGGATCAGAACGCGGAGGCGACCGCTGTCCAGAGCGGCAACTACACGTTCGCCTACCAGTACTACACCTCCGATGTCGTCGACGCGGACGAGCTCGTCCCCGTGCTGAATCTCTTCGGAGAGCACTACAACGATCCTCGGTTCAACAAGCTCGTGGATCAGGCCGCGTCGACGTTCGACAAGGCGACGCGGGTCAAGCTGTATAACCAGATCCAGGACCTCGTCAACTCAGACGCGGCAGTGACGCTCTTGTGGTTCCAGCCACTCGTGTACGCGTATGCCGACAAGGTCCATGGATTCGTCGCCGCGCCGACCGGAGATTACGAGCTGCAGAACGTATGGCTGTCGCAGTGAGCGTGATCGGGCCTGCGCCCGGGCTCCCGAGGCCGGAGGCCGATGGCGGCCTCCGGCCTCGCTTCGGCGGGTGCGTCCGGGTGCTCGCCCGCGCCTAGGGTTCCGTCGTGCGCCACGTCTCGCTCATCCTTCACCGGCTGGTTCAGATGGTGCCGGTCCTGATCGGGATGACGATCCTCGTCTTCTTCATGATCCACCTGATCCCGGGGGATCCGGCCCGGGCGATGCTCGGGATCAGAGCCACACCGGCCGCCGTCGCCGCGCTACATCACAGCTGGGGGCTCGACAAGTCGCTTCCGGCGCAATATTTCGCGTTCCTGGGGCGCTTGCTCCATGGCGATCTTGGGACGTCGCTCTTCTACCACGTGTCCACCGCGTCGCTGATCGGCTCACGGCTCGACGCCACGCTTCTCCTGTTGCTCTTCGCGGCCGTGTTCGCCGTCGTGATCACCGTCCCGCTGGCGAGCCTCGCCGTCGCCCACAAGGACGGCTGGCTGGATCACGCGGTCCGTGTCGTGCCGTTGGTGGGGCTCGGCATGCCCTCATTCTGGATCGGCAGCATCCTCATCCTGCTGCTGGCACTCGACGCGCACATCTTCCCCGTTGGTGGTTTCGGCACCAACCTGCCCGACCACCTCGAGAGCATGGTGCTCCCCGGACTGACGATCGCGCTCGCCATCTCGCCGCTCCTGATCCGCAGCCTTCGCGCAAGCATGCTCTCTGTCAGCGAGGCTGACTACGTCGTCACCGCGCGGTCGAAAGGGATCCGGCCGCGCCGCGTGCTGTTCAAACACGTGATGCGCAATGGCGTGCTGCCCACGATCACGATCTTCGCCATCAACATCGGCTTCATCATCGGTGGCACGGTCGTGGTCGAAACCGTGTTCGCGCTACCCGGCGTGGGGAACCTCATGGTCCAGTCGATCCTGAATCGGGACTTCCCGGTGGTTCAGGGGGCAACCCTTCTGTTCGGGTTCCTCGTCATCCTCGTCAACCTCGGGGCGGATCTGATGTATTCGCTGCTCGATCCGAGAGTTCGGCTGTGATCTCCGACTCGGCCAATGTCACCGAACTGGAGGGGTTCGAGCCGATCGATGACAGCGGGCCGCGGACGCAGTGGTACCGGATCGCGGTTCTCAACGCGGGTTTGCTCATCGTCGGGCTGCTCGTCATGGCCGCGGTCTTTGCCCCGCTCCTAACGTCCTCCTCACCCACGGCCCAGCATCTCACCGAGACGCTGCAACCCGTCGGGAGCCCTGGACACATCCTCGGCACCGACCAGCTTGGCCGCGACGTCCTCAGCCGCCTGCTCTACGGCGCGCGGATCGACTTCCGAATCGGATTCTTCGCCGTGCTCTTCATGTTCACGCTGGGGACCGCGATCGGCTGCATCGCGGGGTACTTCGGGGGCACTACCGACACGCTCGTGATGCGTGTGGTGGACGTCGTGGTCGCGTTTCCGTTCTACGTGCTCGTCATCGCGCTCGTCTTCGCCCTCGGCCCGGGCGAGCGCAGCATCTACATCGCCTTCACCGCCGTCGGCTGGGTGTCGTACACCAGGATCATCCGCGGTGAGATCCTGGTGGCCAAGCAGCAGGAGTACCTCCTGGCAGCCAAGGCCGGGGGACTGGGGCATCTCCGCATCATCCGCCGGCACCTACTGCCCAACGTCATCACTCAGGCGATCGTCTACGCGATGTCCGACATCGTCCTTTCGATTCTTGCCGTCGTCACGCTCGGCTACCTGGGGATCGGGGTCCCGCCGCCGACCCCGGACTGGGGCTCGATGATCTCGGACGGCCAGTCCTTCCTGTCCACCAATTGGGAGTTGTCGACGATCCCGGCGATCGCGCTGGTGATCACGAGCCTCGGCCTCTCGCTCGTCGGCGACGGCTTGTCTGAGGCATTGCGCCCATGACTCCCGAGCCCATCCTCGAAGTCCAGGATCTGCAGGTCACCGTCAGGAGCCGCCGGAAGGAGTTCCGTGCCGTCGACGGCATCTCGTTCGTCGCCCTCAAGGGGCAGGCGATGGGGCTCGTCGGCGAGTCCGGGAGCGGCAAGAGCATGACGCTCAAGGCGATTCTCGGGCTTCTGCCCCAGAGCGCGCACACGACTGGCGGCAGCGTCGCGTTCGACGGCACGGATCTGCTCGGGATGAGCGCGTCGGCAATGAACAAGGTCCGCGGAGCATCGATCGGGATGGTGTTCCAGGAGCCGATGACTGCTCTCAATCCGGTGATGCCGATCATCGAGCAGATCGCGGAGGGCCCGCAGGCGCATCAGGGTCTGGGACGCCGGGCGGCGCACCGGCGCGCACTCGAGCTCATGAGCCTGGTCGGAATTCCGGACCCTCAGATTCGCGGCCGGTCCTATCCACATGAGTTCTCTGGCGGCATGCGTCAGAGAGTGATGATCGCGATCGCGCTCTCGTGCGAGCCGTCGCTGATTCTGTGTGACGAGCCGACGACGGCGCTCGACGTCACCGTGCAGGATCAGATCCTCTCGCTGCTGCAAGACCTCATCGCCGATCTGGGCGTCAGCATCATCTACGTCTCGCACGATCTGGCAGTCGTCGCCCAGTTGTGTGAGCGGGTCGCCGTGATGTACGCCGGACGGCTGTTCGAGACCGGGGACGTGGAAAGCGTGTTCGGCAACCCACGCCATCCGTACACGGCCGGGTTGATGCGCGCGGTGCCCGACGTCGACGATGTGCGGGATTCGCTCATCGCCATCCCCGGTGCTCCGCCCGATCTGGCGCATGTCCCCACCGGCTGCCGATTCCATCCTCGCTGTGAGTTCGCCCGAGCGGACTGCAACGAAGGGGAGTTTCCGTTGCGGTTCCAAGACTCTCATGGGACAGCCTGCATCCATCCAGACGTCCTCGATCAGGCTGCGCCGACCGCGACGGAGAGCGCACGATGAGCCCCGATCTGGCGATCGAGATTTCGGATCTGAAGGTCTACTTCAAGGGGGACCTCTCGGCTGTTGACTGGGTCCGGCGGCGCCCGCGGCAGATCGTCAAAGCGGTCGATGGTGTTGACCTTGAGGTTCGGGCCGGAGAGGCGCTCGGGCTCGTCGGCGAGTCCGGCTCGGGCAAGTCGACACTTGCCCGAGCGATCGTCGGGCTGCAGGCGCCCGACGCGGGAGAGATCCGGATCCAGGGGGCGGTCCTTCCGACTCCGCGCGTTCGGGCCGATCGGCGGCGGGTCCAGATGGTGTTCCAGGATCCGTACTCGTCGCTCAATCCGCGGATGACGGTCGGACAGGTGCTCCGCGAGTTGCTGTCCGTGCACGACATCGTTCCGCGAAAGGAGCTGAACAAGCGGGCGGTCGAGCTCCTCTCGCTCGTCGGGCTGAGCCGCTCCGCGCTTGACCGGCGACCGCGCGAGTTCTCAGGCGGACAGCGACAGCGCATCGGGATCGCCCGGGCGCTCGCGCTCAACCCCGACATCCTGGTCGCCGATGAGGCCGTGTCGGCATTGGACGTCTCGATGCAGGCGAGCATCCTCAACCTGCTGCGCAACCTCCAGAAGGAGCTGGGCCTGACGCTCCTGTTCGTGGCTCATGACCTCGCGGTCGTGCGCCACCTGTGCGATCGCGTTGCCGTCATGTATCTCGGACGGATCATCGAGGTTGCGCCCTCCGCCGAGATCTTCGGCGGCCCTCAGCACCCTTACACCCAGGGCCTATTGCGCGCCATCCCTCGGCTCGTCCCCGGCTCGCGCAAGCGGGGCGCGGCCATCGCCGGGGACCCGCCAAGTCCGCTCCGCGTGCCGGCCGGGTGCCGCTTTCACACCCGCTGTCCGATCGCCGAGGACATCTGTTCATCGGCTGACCCGAAGCTGCTCGCGACAAGCGCCGAGGGCTCGGGCCACCTCAGCGCCTGTCACTTCTCGCAGCCTCAGCCGGTGGCCGCCTCGAGCGCCACCGCCTCATCGGCGGCCAGGCCAACCGGCTCCGTCGAGTAGACGCCGAGCCGCTCGAACGCGGCGGCCGCGTTGAGTACCTTCGCGTCATCCCAGTGGCGGCCGATCAACATCATCCCGATGGGAAGCCCGCCCGGCTTGCCGCAGGGAACGCTCAGCGCCGGGTGACCGCTGAGATTGAAGCCACAGGTGTTCTGAATCATGTTGAGTGACGTCGAGATCGCCTCGTCGATCGTGCGCGTGTCGTCGAATGCGATCGCGCGTTGCGGGACCGACGGCATCAGCAGCAGGTCGAAGTCCTCGAGGGCCTCGTCGTACGCCGCGCGCAGCGTGCGACGCAGGTTCTGCGCCTTGGCGTAATAGCGGGCGTTGTACGCCTCCGCCATGTAGCTGGCGAGCATGATCACGACCTTCATCTGATGGGAGAAGTCGCGGGCCCGGGCACGACGTGCCCGCGCCACGAAGTCGATCTGATGGGTGTCGTAGTAGCCCATCATCCCGCGCCCAGCGCCCTCGTCGCGGATCATCGTCGACCACGCTCCCTCGAGGGCAACGCCGCTGAAGATGTTCGGGCCGTCGCGGTGCAACGGGATCGACACTTCACCAAGCTCGACGCCGAGCTCACGAAAGCGCTCCGCCGCCTCGCGAACTCCGTCGTCGACAGCGTCTTCCGACGCGTCGGGCCAGCCGAATCCCTCGGTGACGATTCCGATCCGAAGGCCGCTGATGTCGCGCTCGAGCTCCGCCGAATAGCGCGGAAGCTGCGGCGGCATGCCGAGCTGACGCGCGTCGAGCCCGTCCGGTCCCGCCATCGCCTCGAGCATCAGAGCGGTGTCGCGGACGGTGCGGGCCATCGGGCCCACGTGATCGAGCCCCGGTTCGAGCGCCGCCACGCCGGTGTACGGGATCAGGCCGAACGTCGCCTTCAGCCCGAAGACGCCGCAGTACGCGGCTGGTTCGCGGATCGAGCCGCCCTGGTCAGCGCCGACGGCCAGCTCCACGTCGCCACACGCCAGCAGAGCCGCGCTCCCGCTCGAGGAGCCGGCGGTCCAGCGGCTGATGTCGTGCGGGTTGAGGACGGGCGCGGGAAATGACGTGTACGACGCGCCCGAGAAGCAGAAGTTCTCACACTGGGCCTTGCCGGCGATCTCCGCACCGGCATCCAGCAGCCGCGTGATGATCGGCGCGTCGATGTCGGAGACGAACCCCTGCATCACCGCGGAGCCGTTCATCATCGGCGTTCCCGCGATCGCGACATTGTCCTTGACCGCCACGCGCTTGCCGCTCAGCGGACCCTCGGTGGCACCGCTGATCGAGCACTTCCACGTCCACGCGCCGTACGGGTTCTCCTCCGGTCCCGGGCGATAGCCGGTGGCTCGCGGATAGGCGACTGGGAGCTTCGGCTCGATCAGCTGATCCAACCGATCAAACGCGGCGAGCGACTTCTCGATGTAACGCGCGTACGCCTTGAGCTCGTCGTCGGAAGGCTCAAAGTGATGTGCTCGAGCCGCGGCCATGAGCTCGTCGGGCGAGGGCGGTCGTACGGGCATGGTCACGGGCCTTTCTGTTGAGTTTCGGGGCTCGAGGCGGGCGCCCACGATTCCGGTGACCCATAGAGGTCGGCGCGGCGATAGCGCAGCAAGGGGAGCAGCTCGCGTTGGCGCGCCACCTCCGCGAGATCGAGCGTCGCGTAAACGGCCATCTCGCCCGCTCGCTCCGGGGCTTCCGCGATCGTCTCGCCGTACGGTGAGAGCATCACCGATCGCCCGAAGTTGTCCATGCCGACACCGTCGAGCTCCTCGTACTCGGAGCGGTTGCAACTCACCACGAAGAGGGCGTTCTCGACTGCTCGCGAGTGCAGCATCGCGAGGTACGGCTTCTCGACGAAGCCCCACGCGACCATCGGCAGGACCACGACCTCGGCCCCGCCGAAGGTGAGCATCCGCCATGCCTCGGGAAACCATCGGTCAAAGCAGATGAGCACGCCGATCCGTGCCTTGGGGGTCTGAAAGACCGGCAACGCGCCTCCGGGCGCGAAGAAGTAGTTCTCCCACGCCTCTGTGTCCGGTGGATTCTCGACCGCCGGGATGTGGCATTTCCGGTAATGCGTGACCGGCTCGCCGAACGCGTCGCCGCCGATAAGCGTGCCGTCGGGGCCGATCACCGCCGCGGCGTTGTGGAAACGTCCGTCGCTGCTCCGCTCAAACAGCGGCACGACGATCGTGGTCCTATGCCGCGCAGCGACCTCCGCGAACACCTCAGTCGTCGGACCGGGGATCGACTCGGCCCATGCGAAGTAGCGATCATCGCGGCGACAACAGAAGTAGGGCGTCGTGCTCAGCTCGGGCAGCACCACGAGATCGGCCGGGTGTTCGTCGATCTGCCGCTCGGTCCACGCGGCCAGCGTCCGTACGTTGCCCGCAATGTCCTCCGATGCCGGGGTACCCCAGCCGCGTGCCTGAAGCGACAGCACCCGCAGTTCATTCTCCATGTTGATTGGAGTCTCGCCGCCAGCGCGAGACGCGTCGCTTAGAAGTTCTCAGCCGGCAACGCAAGCCGCGGTTAATCGTGTCGTCGGACTCGCCGACCTGTCATGCGGCGTCAGTGCGATCGCTCTCGAAGCCCGATTGGTCACGGACCTGTGCGCGCAGGCGCTCGATCAGCGAGCGCACCGCGGGCACGTCCGCCCCCGTGGTGCGCGTGACCGCGACTGTGGTGCGGTACAGGGTTGGCGCGACGCTGCGCCACTCAACGCCCTCGGACTGCCCCCCGACGGCTTGGGTTGGCAGTACTGCGATCCCCCAGCCCTGACCGATCAGGCCCAGCGCGGCCGACCGGTCGCGGACGCGGGCCACGATCGACGGCTCGAAGCCGGCAGCACGGCAGCGCTCGAACACGGGCCCGAGAAACGACCACGCTGGCTGGCCGATGACCCATGGCTCGGGCGCCAAGTCCTCCCATCGGAGCGCTGCCCGCGAGGCGAGCTGGTGGCTCGGCGCATAGACGGCGACGAGTGGATCGGCAAACAGCTCGACCGCCTGCATCCCGACGCACCGGCGTTTCGCGGCGGTCCAGTCATTCTGATCGACGATCGCCACGTCGACCCGCCCGCCGTCGAGCGCGATGAGGCTCTCGTCGGTTTCCAGGTCCTCGATTTCGAATGAGAGCTCGCGATGCTCGACCCGCATCGTTTCCATCACGCTGAGCGCGAGGCGCACGAGGCTCGGCAAGATCGCGACTCGCAGGCAGCCCATCGGCTCGCGATTGAACGCTCCGAGCGCCGCCTCCGCCTCCTCGAGGGCGCTGAACACGCGCTCGGCATGGTCGACGAGCGTGCGCCCTGCCGGAGTCAGAGTGACGCCACGGCCTGAGCGCTCAATCAGCTGGACGTTGGTCTCGCGCTGGAGCGCGGCCAGTTGCTGCGAGACGGCGGACGGTGTCAGCCACAGGGCCTCTGCGGCGGCGGCGATACTTCCATGAAACGCCAGCTCCCTCAGACACTTGAGCCGGCTCACCGTCAACGCAGTCATGCGTGCCCACCGGTTCGCTCGCTTCGCCGCGAGATGCAGCGCGCCCGCACCTTATCACGCGTCAGGAGGCGCTCCCGGGGCGTGAAGGACGTGGTCGGCCGGCATCAGTTCGCGGATCTCGCCGACCCCTCGCCGCAGCTCTGAAGACGAGCCGTCGTCGTGGACGAGGCGCGCGAGGAGTCCCCCGAGCTGGCTCATCGCCGACGGCTTCAGACCACGCCGAGCGAGTTCCTGAGTGCCCAGGCGCAGGGCTGTGGCAACGCCGCGCTCGTCGGTGTAGGTGGTCGCAGAGAAGTAGATTCCCGCCTGCGCCGCGCGCTCCACGATCGAATCGGCGGTGGGGCGGTCGGGCATCCTGATCAGCACCTGATTGGTTGCCGTATGACCCCGCGCGGCCGCCATCACGTCGACTCCGCCCGCCACCAGCGCGTCGGCCAGGGCACGCGCACAACCCACGCAGGCGGCGCCATACATCGCCCCGGTGCGCAGCTGCTCGGTGGCTGCCACGTGCAGGGGCCGTAGTCGGCTCACGTCGTAGTTCGCCGTCAGGCCCGGGAATATCGCCGTGCTCGCGCGCTCGGCGACACCATGATCGCAAGTCGCCAACACCCCTCCCGGTGGACCCCCGTAGCTCTTGTAGGTCGAGAAGGTGATCGCGTCAGCCCCTTGCCCTAGAGGATTGGGAAACGCGGCACCCGGAATCAGCCCGGCTGGGTGCGAGACATCGCACAGCACACGAGCGCCGACTTCGCGCGCGAACTCGACGGCCCGGCCGACGTCGTAGGGGAACAACTGAACGCTGCCACCCAGCACGAGCAGCTGCGGGCGATGACGGGAGAGCACGTCGCCGAGCTTCGCGAAGTCGAGATCCTGGAGCTCGGGATCGAAGGGGAGGTCGATGACCGTGTGCCCCCGGATGCCGGCCGCTCCGTGGGCGTGATGACTGAAATGGCCGCCGGCGTGGGCGGGCAGTGCGGCAATGGTCGCTCCAACCGCGGCAAGCGCTGTATAGGCGGCGAGGTTCGCCAGGGTCGCGCTCTGCGGGCGGACGTCGGCGTACGGCGCGTCCACCGTCGTGGCAACCGCCCGGGCGGTGAGCACCTCGAGCACCTCGAGTTCGACGGTCGCGGGAAGACCTGCCGTCCGCTCCTCTCCGGGAAGCCCGCAGATGGCGCGGGCGCCGAGCCACGGGTCGTGGGCGGCGGCGAGATCGGCCGAGACCATGTTCGTGCCGGCGTACATGACGACCCCGGTCTCGTCGATGTCGCGGCGGACGGCCATGGCGGCGCATCGGGCCACGTCGAGGTCCGCGTCGGTCCCAGGCGCTGTCTCGCTCTGGATTTCCGCGAGCCGCCGCTGGACAGTCGGTGGTGCCCAGGGCATCTCCAGGGCACGAGGCCTGGCGCTCGGGTCGTTCACTCGGCGGGGCCGATCCTCACCGTGACGTTCTTGCACTGCGTGAACGCCTCGAGCGCGCTCTCGATCGAGTACTCGCGGCCGAGCCCGCTCTGTTTGTAGCCGCCGAACACCAGACCAGCGTGGGGCCCTCCGCCCTGGTTGACCTGCACGAATCCCACCTCGAGCTGATGTGCGACGCGGAGCGCGGAGTCAATGTCGTGGGTGAAAACGAAGCCGGCAAGCCCATAGTCGCTGTCGTTGGCATCGCCAACCACCTGACGCTCGTCGCGCCACGGAAGAGCGACGAGGACCGGGCCGAAGATCTCCTCGCGAGCGACCGGCATGGACGGCTCGACTCCGGTCAGAACGGTCGGATCAAGCTGATAGCCGTGATACGCGCCGTTGGAGGGCACGCCGCCCGTGATCGCCCGGGCGCCCGCGTGGAACGCCTGGCCCAGATAGGTGGCGACACGATCGAACTGCACCTGCGAGATCAGCGATCCCATGTCCGCGCTCTCGTCGAGCGCGTCGCCGACCACAAACTGCTCGAGCCGGGCGCACAGCCGCCCGAGGAAGCTGTCGAAGATCTCTTCGTGGAGATACAGCCGTGAGCCGGCACTGCACGACTGCCCCTGGCGCGTGAATCGCATCGCGTTGATCACGTGCTCGACGGTTTCCTCGTCATCGCAGTCAGGAAAGACGATCGCCGGCGACTTGCCGCCCAGCTCGAGCGTCACCGGGACGATGCGGTCTGCCGCCGCATGCATGGCGAGACGGCCGACCTCGGTCGAGCCGGTGAACGTGATCTTCGCCACCCCCGGATGCCTCATCAGGGGCGCACCGCACTCCTCACCGGTGCCGGTGACGACGTTGACCACGCCGGGAGGAAGGAACTCTTCGAAGTAGCGCGCAAGAGCCAGCACCGCGAGCGGGGCCTGCTCGGCCGGCTTGAGCACCGCTGTGTTGCCCACGACGAGCGCCATGCCGAGCTTGATCGCCGCCAGCGCGAGTGGAGAGTTCCACGGTATGACTGCAGCCACCACTCCGTACGGCTCATGACGCGTGTAGCTGAGGAGGCCCTCGCCGTGCGGCAGCACCTGGCCCTTCTGCTCCGCCGCTGCAGCACCGAAGAAGCGCAGTACCTCGGCGGCGCCGAGCGCTTCGGGACGGGTTTGGGTGCGGATCGCGTTGCCCGTCTCCGCCGCCGAGATCCGGGCGAGCTCCTCAGCGTTGTCGACGATCGCGCCGGCCACGCGCTGCAGTGCCCGACCGCGCTCTCGAGGAGGCGTGCTCGCCCATGCCGGGAACGCCGCGGCGGCCGCACGCACCGCCCGGTCGCAATCCGCCGCGCGAGATCGAGGGACGGTGGCCAAGATCGAGCGCCGCGATGGATTCTCAACCTCGAAGCGAGCGCCGTCGGCCGCCTCGACCCACGCGCCACCGACCAGCATGCGAGCCTCCAGCAGGGCGTCCGGAAGGACGACCTCGGGCAGTTCCACCGTGGACATCGTTCAGGCCGCCGCCGTCTCAGAGACCGGCAGGCGCAACTCGACGCCAGCGAGCCGCTCGTAGAGCTCCGCGACACTCGACCAGTCTGAGTCCTCACCGATCGATGTTCCTGCCGCCGTGTAGAGCTGCTGCACGAACGCGCTCAGCGGAACCGAGGCGTCCGCCTCATAGCTTGCGCGCATGAAGAGCGAGAGATCCTTCCGCATCAGGGAGAGCGCGAAGGTGGTGGGCCTCTCGGCGGTGAACAGGCCGCGGGGAAAGTAGTGCTCGAGGATGAAGCTCGTGCCCGAGCTCTTGGAGATCGACTCCGTCAGCTCCCGCAGGCCGATGCCCGCGCGTATCCCGGCCGCGAGCACCTCGCCGAGCGCGGCGGCATGGATCGCCGCGAGCATGTTGTTGCAGAGCTTCGCGATCTGGCCGGCGCCGATCGGGCCCACGTGCACGATGTCGTTGGCGAGCACGTCGAGGACCGAGCGGGCCTCGGCGAGGACCTGCCGGTCACCACCCACCATCATCGCGAGAGTTCCGGTCTCGGCGCCGTGAAGCCCGTGGCTAACTGGCGCGTCGAGGAAACGGACCTGGCGCACCTCCAATCGCTCGGCCACGCGCCGGGACGTGTCGGGGTCGCTCGTGGTCATGTCGATGACGGTGGTGCCGGGGGCGGCGTTCGAGATCACGCCGTCGGCTCCGAGGATCGCGGCCTCGACCGCATCTGGCCCGGGCAGGCTGCAGAGCACGAGTTCGGCACCGCGCGACGCCTCCCCCGGGCTCGTCGCGATGGCGGCCCCGGCGTCGGCGAGCGCTGCCGTCGCCCCGAGCGCTGGGTCATAGACGCGCAGGGTGTGGCCTGCTTCGAGCAGCCGCCTTGCCATGCGGCTGCCCATCCTCCCCACTCCCAGAAACGCCACCGTACGCCCGGTCACATCCGCTCCCACCATGTCGAAGGTTTCGGTGCGGAGTGTGGTCTGAATGCGGGCCTTCGTCGCTTAGAACTTCTCGGCCGAATACAGCAGCAGCGGTTAATCGTTGGAGTTACACACCCGCGCGCAGGACGATGTGGCGGACGAGCGCGGCGGCATCGGACGGCTGCGCCACGTCGCGGCGAGTGGACCGGATCTGCGACAGATGTTCCTTTCATTGAGCGGCGGGCGTCGTGAAGTCTTGTGACGCATGGCCTCGGTGCGGGATCTGGACGTCGGCGGAAGCTACGAGCTGGTGCGGGTCATCCGCAATCAGTCCGCAGGGCTGCTGGCTGTGATCGCGATCCACTCGACCGCGCTCGGACCATCGATGGGCGGGGTCCGCCGAGCCGGATACTCGTCGCTCGATGATGCCGTCGAGGACGCGATGCGGCTGTCAGCCGCGATGACGTTGAAGAACAGCGCCGCGGGACTGCCACTCGGCGGGGGCAAGAGCGTGATCCTGGACCCCGCACTCGAGCCGGCTGTTGCAACGCTGGACGCCTTCGCCGACGCGATCAACGACCTGGGTGGTCGTTACGTCGCGGCTGAAGACATTGGGACCACGCCGTCGCACATGGATCGGATTGCCCGCCGCACGGCCTGGGTCGCGGGCCAATCCCCGGCCGCCGGTGGGAACGGTGATCCGTCCCCCGCGACCGCGAGAACCGTGTTCGAGTCGATGCTCGTCGCGGCGACGGAGCGGTGGGGAGCGCCCGATCTCGCGGGCGTTCGCGTCGGCGTACTCGGAGTCGGCAAGGTCGGCGGCGAGCTGGCCGCTACCGTCGCAGCGGCCGGGGCGACGCTGATCGTCGCCGACATCGACCGCGAACGCGTGTCCTCGGTTGCCACCGCAGTAGGAGGCGAGGCTGTGGGCGTCGATGAGTTGCTGTCGCGCGAGCTCGAGGTACTCGCGCCATGCGCACGCGGCGGGGTCCTGTCACCGGCGGTGGCGTCGTCGCTGAACGTCGAGATCGTCTGTGGTGCCGCGAACAACATCCTCTCCTCCGACCTCGTCGCCAAGCAGCTGCATGGACGCGACATCCTCTACGTGCCCGACTTCATCGCCAATGCGGGCGGGATCATCCATGTCGGGGGAAGCTTCCTCGGCTGGGATGCGGCGACGATCGAGGCGCGGGTGTCCGAGTTGGCTGCTCGCTGCGCGGATGTGCTCGGCGAGGCTAGGCGTCGGGACGTCAGCCCCCTGCGGGTCGCAGAGGAGCGCGCCCGAGCGCGGCTCTCCGGACCGCCTGCGCAGCCGACATCGGTGTGACCGCGGCGGATCCTCGCGGCGCGGCGAGGGCCGGGGCGCGGGCGTTGGTGGTGCGGGCGACTGGTTGTGCTGAAGTGAGACGATGGCTGATCTGCAGGATCTCGTCGATGCGCTCGCCGTCGAGCTCGGACGGCCCGTCGGCCTCGATGACCGTCGCTTCCGAGCGGTTGCCTACAGCGCGCACCTCGATGACATGGACGAGGTCCGCCGCGCCTCAATCCTGCGTCGGGAGGCTCCGCACCCCGTCACCGAGTGGCTTGAGTCGTTGCGCGTCGGCGAGGCTGAGGAGCTGACACGGGTACCAGCTAATGCACTGTTGGGGATGGACGCGCGGGTGTGTGTTCCTGTCCGCTTCAAGGAGACACTGCTTGGCTACCTGTGGCTGATCGACGACCCTGAACCGATCACGGACACGCAGCGTCGCGCGGCGCTCCGTTGCGCGGCGGACCTTGGTCTGGAGCTGTTTCGTATCCGGCGCCTCGAGAGCGAGGAACGTACGCGAGAGGCCAACCTCGTCGAGCAATTGCTGCTGAGCGGCAGCAGTCCGGCCGCGGCCGCCCGTGAGCTCGAGACGATGGTGGCGGGTGGCCGCTATGCGGCGATCGTGCTCCGGGCGGGGTTGACCGCGACTCGCCTCGATCCGGCGGCGGCCAAGGTGCGATTGGCGGCGTCGCTCGAGCAGGCTCGCCACCGCGTCCCACCCCGGCAGTTCCTCATGCTGGCGACTCACGAGCAGGCAATTGCCCTGGTCATGGTCGAATCGGTCAATGTGGAGCGCCGCGCGCGGATGATTCTCGCCGCGGCAGAGGATCAGTTTGCCGAAGAGGCCGGTTTCATCGCTTCCGTCGGAATCGGCGCGCCCCGCGAGCATCTGGAGGCGCTCCGAGAGTCCTACGCTGAAGCCGTCGATGCTGCCCGGGTCGCCGCGAGGGTCCCCGGTGAGGGCCCGATCACGGCGTGGTCCGAGCTCGGGTCCTATCAGACGATCACACGATTGGTCCGCGATCTGGATCCTGGTTCGTTGATTTCACCCAGTCTCGTCAACCTCTTGGTGGCGCCGGAGGCGGCAATCCTCGTCGGTACGCTCGAGACCTACCTGGACCATGCGGGCGACGCTCAGGCGACCGCGGCCGCCCTTTTTGTCCATCGCAGCACGCTCTACCACCGGCTGCATCGGATCGAGGAGCTGACCGGCTCAGATCTGCGCCACGGCGACGATCGACTGGAGCTCCATATCGCGCTGCGGATGTGGCGCGTGTCTGATCGCCCGCCGGACGAGATCAGCTGACCCGCCGCACCGCCGCAGGGATAGAGCTCAGCCGAGCGCGGGGGTCAGCACGCACACCGCGCCGAGCACCAGTAGGCACGGGCCCGCGAAGGCCGGCGACGAGCGCCACCCCACAGGGAAGCGGGAGTCGATGCGGACCCACGCCGTGGCCATGCCGAACAGTTCGTGCACGAGCAGGTGGCCCCACGCCGCGAGGGCGAGGCCGGCGAGGATGATGAGCTCACGACTGGTCATGTGGTGGGTAGTCGGCAGAGCACCGGTGGCCTTGATCCGAGGTGGGGGTCTGACAAGATCGCCCGATGCGAGGGGTGCCTGACGTGCGTCCACCGGCGCCCATTGCGTGATGGCGTTCGCCGCGGCCGGGCTCACCCACAACGCGGACCATCTCGCCGCGGGGACGCTCATCCTCCTCGCGCTCTTCGGCTTCGCCGGCGGCGTCGGGACGACCGCGCTTGGCCCCGGGGGCGTGCTGGTGACGATCGGGCTGTTTCTGTTCTCGGGCCTGCCTCCGGCGGCGATCAGCGGCACCGCCATCGCGTGCAACGTGGGCAGCGCCGCGCTCGGCACCGGTGCATTCGCCCACTCAGGACAGCTCCGCGGCCGCGACACGTGGCGCATGGCGACGGTGCTCATCGTCACCGCAGTGGTCGGCACGCCGCTGGGCGTGGTGGTCAATGCCCAGATCTCGGGCGGCGCGTTCGGGATCCTCCTCGGCGTCTGCGTGGGCGCGATCGGCGCGCTGCTCCTCGTGCGGGAGCGCCGGCGGCGCCGCGCCTTCTCATCCGCGCCTGGGTCGGGCTCCGCGCCCCCGGCCGTCGAGGCGATCCCCGCGGCACGCCTGGTCATCCCCCTCGGGCTGGGTGTGGCGGTCGTCAGCGGGATCTTCGGGCTCGGAGGCCAGTTGCTCAGCGTCCCGTTGCTCGTTTCGATCGGCGCCCCGATGCTCGCCTCGCTCGGCGCCTCCCAGGCCCAGTCGATCGTCATCGCCGGCGTCGGCACGATCGGCTATGCGATCCGCGGCGCCATCGCCTGGGCGCTGGTGCCCGTGGTCGGCGTGCCGCTGCTGGCCGGCGCCCTGGTCGGCTGGCGTATCGCGCAGGTCGTGCCCACCGAGCGGCTGCGCTCTCTGCTGGCGGCCACGCTCGTCGCGGTGGGCGCGTACCTCATCCTCCGCAACGCGTAGCGCACTCCGGGATAGAGTGGCGCCGTGCCAGAGGACCGGGTCACGCTGGCCGAGGTCGAGCCTCGCCGCACCGCGGTGATCGCGGACACCGTCGCCTGGGAGGACTTTCCGCGGCTGTGGCGCCCGATGCTCGACGAGGTCTACGCCTTTGTGCGCGCGTGCCCGGAGTTCGCGGCCGCGATCGAAGGGACGCCCGGGCCCCACTGGACCAACGTCATGCTGTACCGCGACGAGACGCCCAACGTCGAGGTGGGCGTCCTCGCTCCCAGCGACTTCACGCCGGCCGGTCGCGTCATCTCGTCAGAGCTCCCGCGCGGCCGAGCGCTGCGCGCGACGCACCTCGGCGATCCAGCGGCGATCGGAGAGACCCACGACGCCGTGCGCGGATACGCGCGCGACCACGGGCTCGCCACCGCCGGTGTCCTGTGGGAGGTCTACGGCCACCCCGACGACGGCGGGGCCTTCGCCACCGAGGTGTTTCACCTCCTGGCGTGACCACCGGCGCACCCACGGCGGTCTGAGCTGATCTTCCGGGCGTCCAGAAAGGCTCTGGCCACAGCGCTGCAACATTTGTCCAAAGACGTATAACGACGCACCACTTCTGCGCATAATGGCCCGCAACGGGACCGCTGACCGGCAGGGAGAGCGTCGGCGTATGTCAATGCAGAGGCTGTTGGGTTTGGGAGGACGCCGTGCCAGTGCCGCCGTGGGTGCGGCCGCGCTCATCGTGGCCGCCGCTCTGATGGTGCTCGGCGTGTCGTTGCACGCAACGCAGACGGGAGCGCGCCAGACGCTGACGTCACGCTTTCACGACCGCGCGCAGGTCGTGTCGGCCCTCATTCAGGCCGCGATCTCGTCGGTGCCGACGTCGGTCGCGGCGACGCCGGCCTATACGGCGACAACGGTCGACGGCCAGACGTTGGACAAGGCCGCGGCTCAGAGCCATCTGGCGTTCGTCGCCATCTTCAGCCAAGCCGGCGCCGTGATCGCGCACTCGCGCAGCGCCGCCGCCGTCGACCTGTCACAGGCCCTACGGTCACCGGCGTTGGCGCGCGTACGCGCGGGCGCGCCCGTGTCGCTATCCGATGTGCTGTCGGGCGGCGGCCGCGGTGGCGACGTGGTCGACCTCGTCGTCCCGCTGCAGACCCAGGCAGGCCCCCGCATCCTCGTAGCCGGCCTGCCGACAACGGCGCTCGGCGCGCAGTTCGGCACCTATCTGCAACGGATCCCGCACTCCGTCGGCGCCGCCTACGTCGTCGACGGCCGCGGCGCGACGATCGCGGATGCGGCACCGCTCGCGGCGTCGCCCGGCGCGGCCGTCACCCAGCTCCCGCGGGCAAGCCTGGGCCGAAGTGGCAGCGGGGCATACGGGCACGGCGGCTACTTCGTCTCGGCCGCCATCCCGGGCAGCACCTGGCGTGTCGTCCTCACGACCACGCAGTCGTCGCTGTTCAGCTCCGTCAGCGGGGCCGCGCAAGTGGATCCCATGGGCCATCTTCATCGCCTTGGGCCTGGTCGCCCTCGGGTTCCTCGTGCTGGCGCGCCGGCTCCTGGCCAGCGGCGCCGCGCTGCAGCGTGCCAACGCCGAGCTGGCGACGAGCAACGCCCGGCTGCAGAGCACCAACGAGCTGCTGCGCCACGCCGCGGAGCTCTCCCGCTCCAACGCCGAGCTCGAGCAGTTCGCCTCGATCGCCTCTCATGACCTGCAGGAGCCGCTGCGCAAGGTGCAGACCTTCGCCGCCCAGCTCAACGCCAAGGAGAGCGACAACCTGTCTGAGCAGGGGCGCGACTTCCTGCGCCGCATGTCCGACGCCGCCGGGCGGATGCGCAGCCTCATCGACGACCTCCTCGTCTTCTCCCGCGTCTCCACCCAGGGCCACCCGTTCACCGCCGTCAATCTCGGGCACGTGATCTCGCAGGTGCTGGTCGACCTCGAGGTGAGCATCGAGGAGGCCGACGCGCGGGTCACCGTCGGCCTCATGCCAACGGTCGAGGCCGACCCCCTCCAGATGCGCCAGCTGTTTCAGAACCTGCTGGGCAACGCGCTGAAGTTCCGCCGCCCCGACGTCCCGCCCGAGCTGCGGGTGGAGGCTCAGGTCGCCGACCACATCGCGCAGCTCACCGTCCAGGACAACGGGATCGGTTTCGACGAGCAGTACGCCACCCGCATCTTCCGCGCCTTCGAGCGCCTGCACGGTGCGCGCGCCTATACCGGGACGGGCATCGGGCTGGCCCTGTGTCGCAAGATCGTCGAGCGCCATCACGGCACGATCACCGCCACCGCCGAGGTCGATCACGGCGCGACCTTCACCGTGCGCCTCCCGGTGACCCAGCCGCAACCGGTACCGGCGGATGACCCGGACGTCCTCCTCTTCCCCGAAACGACGACCGCGGACGAGATCGCCGGTGCCCATGTCTGATCGCCGCTCCATCACCATCCTCATGGCCGACGACGATGAGGACGACCGCGTCCTCACCGCCGACGCGCTGAAGCAGAGCCGCCTCATCAACGACCTGCGCTTCGTGGTCGACGGCGAGGACCTCATGCACTACCTGCGCGGCCACGGCGCGTATGCCGACGGTGGGATCCCCGCGCCGCGCCCGGGCCTCATCCTGCTCGACCTCAACATGCCCAAGAAGGACGGCCGCGAGGCGCTGAGCGAGATCAAGACCGACCCGGACCTCCGCCGCATCCCCGTGGTGGTCCTCACCACCTCGCGGGCCGAGGAGGACATCGTGCGCACCTACGACCTCGGGGTCAACTCGTTCGTGTCCAAGCCGGTCACCTTCGAGGAGCTGGCCAGCGCCATGCAGCGGCTCGCCTGTTACTGGTTTGACCTGGTCGAACTGCCGCAGGAGAGCGGCGATGAACAGCACTGATCCGCTGCGCGTCCTGTTGGTGGAGGACGACGAGGACGATTTCGTGCTCACCCAGAGCATGCTGCTGGCCAACGGCCGCACCCGGTTCGACCTCGAGTGGGAGCAGAGCTACGACGCGGCGCTGGACGTGGTGCGCCTCACCAGCCACGACCTGTACCTCGTCGACTACCGGCTGGGCGAGCACACGGGCCTGGACCTCGTGCGCAACGCGTGGGGGACCGACCCGCCGGCGCCGGTGATCCTCCTCACCGGCCAGGATGACTACGCGGTGGATATGGAGGCCACCGCCCTGGGCGTCACCGACTACCTGGTCAAGGGAACGATCGACGCGCCCAGCCTGGAGCGGACGATCCGTTACGCGGTCCGCCAGCACCAGACGATGGTCGATCTGCGGCGCAGCGAGGAGCGCTACGCCGTTGCTGTGCGTGCAACGAATGACGGCATCTGGGACTGGGACCTGACCGTGCAGCGCGTGCACTTCTCCGAGCGCTGGAAGACGTTGTTGGGCTATGAGGACCTCGCCTCCGACGAGATGGCGGCGTGGTTTGAGCTCGTGCACCCCGACGATCTGGAGCGGCTGCGTCACGAGATCGACGGCAGCGTCGCCGGGGAGAGCCCGTATTTCGAGAACGAGCATCGCATCCGCCATGGCGACGGCAGCTGGCGGTGGGTGCTGTGCCGCGGCCTGAGCACGTCCAGCCCCGCCGGCGCCCCGATCCGAATCACCGGCTCGCTGTCGGACATCACCGAGCGGCGCAACGCCGAGGAGCGACTGCTTCACGACGCGCTGCACGACAGCCTCACCGGCCTGCCCAACCGGACGCTGCTGATGGATCGCATCACCCAGTGCGTGCGCCGCGGCGAACGCGATCCGCGCGACGGCTGCGCCGTGCTCTACATCGACCTCGACCGCTTCAAGCTGATCAACGACAGCGTCAACCACACCGCCGGCGACCGCCTGCTGGTCGAGGTGGCACGGCGCATGGAGCAGGTGCTGCGCCCGTGCGACAGCCTGGCGCGCCTCGGCGGCGACGAGTTCGCCGTCGTCCTCGACGGCGTCTCCTCAGCCGCACAGGCGTTGGAGATCGGCACGCGCCTGTGTGAGGCGATCGCCGAGCCGGTCGCGTTCGAGCGGCGCGCGCTACAGATCGTCGGCAGCATCGGCGTCGCCCACAACCTCGACGGGATCGTCGCTGCCGACGTGCTGCTGCGCAACGCCGACATCGCCATGTACGACGCCAAGGGCCACGGGGGCGGCCGCTGCGCGGTCTTCGATCACAGCATGCATCAGCGGGCCGTTGACCGGATGTCGCTGGAGACCCATCTGCGCCAGGCGATCGAGCAGCGCCGCCTGCGCACGTTCTTCCAGCCCATCGTCGATCTCGGCACCGGCGCCATCCACGGACTCGAGGCCCTGGCGCGCTGGCCCGCCGGTGAGCACGACATCCCACCGGCCGAGTTCATTCCCGTGGCTGAGGAGTCCGGGCTCATCGGTCCGCTCGGTTGCCTGGTGCTGCGCGATGCCTGCCGGACGCTGGCCGAGTGGCGCCGGGAGGGGCTCGTCGCGCCCGAGGTCACCGTCAGCGTCAACGTCTCGGTCCGCCAGATCATGGACAGCGGGCTCGTCGATCACGTCCGTGCCGCGCTGACCGAGTCCGGGCTGCAGCCGGAGAACCTGGTGCTCGAGATCACCGAGAGCACCCTGATCGAGAACCCTCACGTCGTGAGCACGGTGCTGCAGGAGCTCCTGGACCTCGGGGTCACCGTGGAGCTCGACGACTTCGGCACCGGCTACTCGTCGCTCACGGTGCTCCACGACTTCCCGGGGCACACGCTGAAGATCGACCGGGCCTTCGTGGACACGATGATCGACCGTCCCGAATCAGAGACGATCGTGCGCTCGATCGTCAGCCTGGCCCACAGTCTCGGACTCCGGGTCACCGCCGAGGGCATCGAGGACACCGATCAGCTCCATGCGCTGACTGAGCTGGGCTGCGAATACGGTCAGGGGTTCCACTTCAGCCGCCCGATGCCGGCAGCCGACATCGCCGCCATGCTGGCGGCGCCCACCGCGCCCACCGCGCCCACCGCGCGCTCTGAGCGCTCAGATGGCGGCGGGCTCGGCGAGGGGGAGCGCCGCGAGCAGCTCCTCCGTCGGCGCCTCGCCCAATGTGCTGGTCTCGGTCTCGCCGGCCTCTGAGGCCCTGACGATGTCGATGGCGATCGAGCGCACGTGCCCCGCGATCTCGTTGACGGCCAGCCGTGAATCCCGCCCTGCCACCGCGGTGGCAACACCGGCGGCGCCGAGGGCGAGGCGCATGACGTCGCCGCTGCGCCACGGCTCGTCGAACTGGCGTGGCAGCTCCCACGCCGCCAGTCCGAGGTCACGAACCGCCTCGGCCAGTTCGGGATGCGAGGTGCTGCTTCCCCGCACGAACACGCGAACGTTGCGGACCAGTACCAGCACCGTCCGGGTGGCCAGATCGGCGTGGGTGACGACGCGCGAGTAGCGCTCGAGCTGCGTGCGCGAACCGCGACGCAGCGGCGCCCACCGGGCGGTGTCGCCGCCGACGAGAACGGCCTGACGCAGATCGTCCAGACGCTGCTCGATGGTCTCCGCGCCGCTCACCGCGGCCTCGGCCAGACGTAGATCACCCGCCGCCAGCGCGGACGACGCGTCGCGCAGCACCCCGCCCAGCTCGCCGAACACGCCGTTGGTGGCACGGGCCACGCCGGTCACCGGCTCGGGCGGGAACACCAAGGTGTGGACGATCAGGGCCACGCCGCCGCCGATGAGCACATCGAGCAGCCGCACCTCGGGCGTCGAGGAGAGCGTCGCCACCAGGATCGCCGACACCGCCGCCTCGGTGACCAGCAGCTCGGTGCCGCCCAGGATGACCGCAGCCAGCATCGCCAGCACCACGAGCAGGCCGATCTGAGGCAGGCCCGGGCCGATGGCACGGATCAGCAGGTCGGCCAGGACGATGCCGAGCATCACTCCGCCGATGAGCTGCACGGCGCGCTGGCGTCGCTCGCCAAAGGCCGCGCCCAGCGAGATGATCGCGGCGATGGCCGCAAAGGCCGGCCGCTGCTCGACACCGAGGAGCACGGCGATGTACCAGGCGCCCACGGCGGCCACGGCCGTCTGGAGGATCGGCCACAGGTGGCCGTGCACGCGCTGTCGAGCGAGGCTGATCATGCTTGCCTTCACACTAGAAGCACCCTGGCGCGCGCTGGGCGTTACACCCCGCGTGCGCACCGTCACACGCGCGTAACACGCCCGAACCGTCATGCCGGCCACAACCACTCCGCTCGCCGATGTCGTCGCCGCCTCCGAGGCGGTCGCCGCGACGAGCTCGCGCTCGGCCAAGGTGGCGATCCTGGCCGAGCTCCTGGGCGCTCTGGCGCCCGAAGAGGTGCCGATCTGCGTGGGCTTCCTTTCGGGCGTGCCGCGCCAGGGCCGCGTGGGGATCGGCTATGCCGCCATCCGCGGTGTCGAACGGGGAGCAGCGGACGAGCCCTCGCTGACGGTGGCCGACGTCGACCAGGCGATCTCGGAGATCGAGGCGCAGGTCGGCAGCGGGTCAGCCGGGCGGCGACGCGAGCTGCTCGAGGGTCTGTTTGGACGCGCCACCCAGCCCGAGGCGACGTTCCTGGTGGGGCTGCTCACCGGCGGTCTACGCCAGGGCGCGCTGGCCGGGCTCATGGCCGATGCGGTGGCCAAGGCCGCAGGGGTCCGGGGCGAGATCGCCCGGCGAGCCCTCATGCTCTCCGGCGACCTGACCGAGATGGCCCGGATCGCCATCACCGGCGGCGAGGCCGGACTGCGGGCGGTGGGCTTTGAGATCTTCCGCCCGATCCTGCCGATGCTGGCCTCGACGGGCGCCAACGTGACCGAGGCCCTGGACGGGTTTGAGCAGGCCTCGGTGGAGTACAAGCTCGACGGGATCCGCATCCAGATCCACCGCCGCGGCGACGAGGTGCGCATCTACACCCGGAATCTCAACGAGATCACCGAGACGCTCCCGGGCATCGTCGATGCGGTGCGGTCGCTGCCCGTCCGCCAGGTGGTGCTCGACGGCGAGGCGTTGTGGATGGACGCCGGCGGCCCGGCGCCGTTTCAGTACACGGTGTCCCAGATCGACAGCGGCGCGCCGCCGGAGGGAATCGTCACCTTCCTCTTCGACATCCTGCACCTCGACGGCGAGGACCTCCTGGACACGCCGCTGCGCGAGCGGATCGCCCTCCTGGAGCAGATCGCGGCGGGGCAGCGGATTCCCGGCGTGTTCACCCGCGATCCGGCGGCGGCCCAGCAGGTGCTCGACGACGCGATCGCCGCCGGCCACGAGGGGGTCGTGATCAAGGACGCCGCGTCGTTGTATGCGGCGGGGCGGCGGGGCAAGGCGTGGCGCAAGGTCAAGCCGGTGCAGACCTTTGACCTGGTCGTGCTTGGCGCCGAATGGGGGCACGGGCGCCGCCAGGGCTGGCTGTCGAACCTGCATCTCGGCGCCCGCGATCCCGCCTCGGGCGCATTCGTCATGGTGGGCAAGACGTTCAAGGGGCTGACCGACGAGCTCCTGCGCTGGCAGACCGAGGCGCTGCTCGCCCGCGAAACGGAACGACACGGCATCGCAGTGATGGTGCGGCCCGAGCTGGTGGTGGAGATCGCGCTCGACGGCGTCCAGGCCTCGACGCGGTATCCCGGCGGGATCGCGCTGCGCTTCGCGCGCGTCAAGCGCTACCGCTCCGACAAGGATGCAAAGGAAGCCGACGTGATTGGAGACCTGCAGGCTCTCTTGCCCACGCGGGCCTGACGGCGCGGCGCTACCGTGACGGCGGCGATGCGCCGCAGCGTGCTCTCCCTGCTTGTGTCTCTGGCAGCTCTGCCGCTGGGCTGGCCCCACCATGTGCTGCTCGGTGTCAGCGACTCGCCCGGCGACGCCCACCACCTCGCCCAGGTGGGACGTGTGGACGCCCGCTATCAGTACCTCTCGGGCGGGGTCAACACTGGCCACGGGTGGTCGACGTGGAACCCCAACGGGACGTTTGCCTCGATGTACGTGCGCGAGTCGATCGCCGCCCATCAGATCCCCGTCTTCACCTACTACCAGCTGCTGCAGTCCTCCCCGGCGACCGGCTCCTCAGAGCAGCAGAAGGACCTCTCCAACCTGCGCAACCCCGCGACGATGCGCGCCTACTGGGCCGACTACGAGCTGCTGTTGCGCCGCGTGGCCGCCTCGGCGGGCACCCATCTGGTGGTCATCCACGTCGAGCCCGACCTGTGGGGCTACCTGGAGCAGGCACACGCGGTGGCCCTGGCGCGCGGATTCGCTCACAAGCTGGTCGCGCTGCGCAACCGGCTGGCGCCGCACGTGACGCTGGCGTGGCATCTGAGCACGTGGGGGACCGACGAGGATCCCACCTACTCCAAGCCCTCGCTGGCGCACATGCGGGCGCTCGGACGCAAGTCGGCCGCGTTCTATGAGTCGCTGCGCGCCCACTTCAACCTGGTCTTCAACGACGTCACCGACCGCGACGCCGGCTTCTACCAGTTCGTCGAGCACAACCCCAAGACGTGGTGGGGCCCGGCTGACTTCCGTCGCCATGACGCCTACCTGTCGGCGTTCACGCAGCGCACCCACACGCCGGTGGTGCTGTGGCAGCTCCCGGTGGGCAACACGACGCTTGACAACACCCCGGGCCATTACCAGGACAACCGCCTGCAGTGGTGGCTGGACGATCCGTCGGGCGCCCACCTGCGCGCCACCCGCAACGCCGGCGTGGTCGGGCTTCTGTTCGGAGGCGGCGCCGACGGCACCACCACGCCGCAGACCGACGGAGGGTTCTTCTATCGCCTGGCCCGCGGCTATGAGTCGCACGCGCTGACGCTGAGCGGCGGCCCCTTCTAGGCCCGCCGGGCCCAGGTCGTGCTCGTGAAGCGGATCGACCACCAGGTCCTCGTTGCCGCCAAGGCGCGCCTGGACCGGCTCGCGCTCTACCCGCGCCCCGTGCGCATCGACCGCGCGTCGCTCGTGGTGGCGCAGTGGCTGTTCGCACTGCCGTGGTTCCGGCGCTTTGACGGCTACACGATGTGGAACCTCATCCTGCTGCGCTCCCCGGGGCTCGCGGCCGATGAGGACCTCGTCTGCCACGAGCTCTGCCATGTCTGGCAGATGCAACATCACCCGCTCCGCATGCCCCTCTCCTACCTGCGCCTGGGGTACGCGAACAACCCGTATGAGGAGGAGGCGCGGCAGGCGACGGCGCTGACCCGCGCCACTGCCTAGCCCACGACGATCTCGGCCCCGCGCTCGGGCACGACCACGAGCATGCTGCGCCGGGCCCGCTCGGGGCGCGGGCGGGCGGGGCGGAAGTCGAGCGCCGCGGCGGCACGCAGCACCTCGCGCATCTCCATCTCGGCGAAGGGCGCCCCGGCGCAACGGCGCACGCCGCCGCCGTAGGGGATCCACGACGTCGGGTGCGGCGGTGAGGCGTCCAGCCACCGCTCGGGCCGGAACGCGCCGGCATCGGGCCATAGGTCCTCCCGGCGCATGGCCAGCCACAGGCAGGCGGCGACCTGAACCCCGGCCGGAATGGTGTGGCCGGCGATCCGCGCGGGCTCGAGCAGGAGGCGGGGTGCGATGGTCAGCGCGGGACGCACGCGCAGGACCTCCTTGACCACGGCTTCGACGTAGGCGGGATCGCCTTCGCGCAGGCGTGCGTGCACCTCGGGCGTGCGAGCCAGCCGCTCGAACGCCCACGCCAGCGACGCCGCGGAGCTGTCATGTCCGCCCATGAGCAGCGCCACCAGCTGGTCGCGCAGGTGCTGGTCGGTGGGCGGGTTGCCTGTGTCGTCGCGCTGGGCGAGCAGGAGCGACAGGACCGACGCGCCGTCTTCCCCGGGCTCGGCGCGGCGCCTTGCGAGGAGCTCGTAGAGCAGCGCGTCAAAGCGCTCCACGGCGATCCGGAACCGGCCCCACGGACTCCGCGGACCCAGGTCCTTCATGACCACGGCCATGGCCAGCACCCTCGGCAGGGAGCGGACACCCTCCAGGGCTCCGTCGACCGCGCCGCGCAACTGGGCGAACTCGCGCTCGTCCCGGGCGCCGAAGACCACGCGGAGCATGATCTCCAGGGTGAGCGCCCGCATGCGCTCCAGGGCGTTCACCGGACCGTGCCAGGTGGCGAACTCCGCGCGGGCCAGCTCGGCGATCATCGGCGCCAACGCGCGCATCTGCTCGCCGTGGAAGGGCTTCTGCAGCAGCCGCCGCTCACGCAGATGCTCCTCGCCGTCGATGACGAGGATCGAGTGGGGCCCGGCGAACGGGCGCACGAACTCCCAGCTCTGGCCCGCGGGCGCGATCGCGGCGGGCAGCGCGAAGACCTCGCGCACCGCGTCGGGTCCGCTGAACAGCACCATCGGCTCCTCGGTCCAATAGGTGCGGATCGTGGCCGGGTCGCCGAAGCGCCGGTGCACGCCCTGCAGGAAGGCCCCGGGCCGGCTCATCCAGGCCAGGGTCTGCCACAGGGCGGGGGCGCGCGGTCCGGGAGGCAGCTCCAACGCGCCGCCTGTGCGAACCTCTTTGCGCTGTGCCGAGGTCATATCTCCTATGAGGCTCTTATACCGGGTGCAGTTCCGGCGCGATCACGGTTGGGCGGCCAGCCGGATGTCCGAGTACCTGGACGGAGAGCTGGTTGGCCGCGGGCGCGCGCGCGTGGAGCGCCACATGGGCGACTGTCCCGAGTGCGAGCGCCTGCTGACCGAGCTGCGCGCCGTCGTGCAGGGCCTGGGCCGGCTGTCGGCGCCCACCGGTGGTGGGGGTCAGGGGGCGGCTGCGATCGCGGCGGTGGTGCGTGGGCGCCTGGGCGAGCCTCCGCCCTCCTGAGACCTCCACCCTCCTGAACCGTTTGGCCTGGTGAGCGGGTCAAAACGGGCATGACTGATACCACGCACATCCAGAACCAGAACGACGCGCCCGCCGTCCAGAAGAGCGACAGCGAGTGGCGCGAGGAGCTCAGCGCCGAGCAGTACGAGGTGCTGCGCCACAAGGCGACCGAGCGCCCCTTCACCGGCGAGTACGTCAACGAGAAGCGCGACGGCACCTATCGCTGTGCCGGCTGCGGCGCCGAGCTGTTCTCCTCAGGCACGAAGTTCGACTCCGGCACCGGCTGGCCCAGCTTCACCGAGCCGGCCAACCGCGCCAACGTCAAGCTGAGCGCCGACTGGAGCTACGGCATGCACCGCGTCGAGGTGACCTGCGCCGCCTGTGGCGGGCATCTGGGCCACGTCTTCTCCGATGGCCCGGGGTCGTCCGGCGAGCGCTACTGCATCAACTCCTGCTCGCTCTCGCTCGACGAGACCGAGTCCCCCGCACCCGACCAGACCGGGTCCGCCGCCTAGTCAGGACCTGACCAGGGCAACGGGGGCGGTATAACCGCCCCCGTGACTGGCGGCCCCACCGAGCCCCGGCCCCAGCCCCGAGCCCGGCGCCTCAGCCCGGCCGAGCCCGGCCCCTCCGAGCAGGACCTCATCGCGAGGGCGCGCGGCGGCGATCAGGACGCCTTCGCTGAGCTCGTCATGATGCACGCCGACCGCGTGTACGGGGCTCTGCGGCGCTTCGGGCTGGACGCCGGCGACGCCGACGAGGTGACCCAGGAGGTCTTCCTCCGCGCCTGGCGCGGCCTGCCGCGCTTTGAGCAGCGCGCCCGTTTCTCCACGTGGCTGTACCGGATCGCCTTCAACGAGGCCCAGCGCCGACTGTCGCGCCGGACCCTCCCACGCGCGGTGCCCCGGGGCGAGGACGACGCGCCCGACCCGGTGGCGGGTCTGCCCGAGCCGGCCGAATCCGGGCCCGAGGCGCGCGCCCTGGCCGGCGAGCTCGACCGACAGCTCGATGCCGCCCTGGACCAGCTCCCCGCGGAGTGGCGCGCCGCGGTCGTGCTGCGCGACATCGAGGGGCTGTCCACGCACGACGCCGCCGAGGTGGTGGGCGTCGGCGAGGCGGCCTTCAAGAGCCGCCTGCATCGTGGGCGGATGCAGCTGCGCGAGATCCTTGGGCCGTATCTGGGGCTCGCCGGCGCCTGATCTCGACGCCGGTCGAGGTCCCAGCGCGCGAAATGGCGCTGTCGAGGGGGGTGAATTTGGCCCCGCTCGAGGCTCTTAACTAAAGAGTGGGAGAAAACGACTCACCACGAGGCGACATCGCCCACGGTCTCCGCGAGGCCGCGATCCGGGAGCACGCGAGGAGGCAAGCTGGCCACGTCACCCGGTCCCAGCTGCTGGAACTCGGGCTGACCAATGGCGGCATCGGGAGACGCCTGGCCCGCGGCGCGCTGATTGCTCGCTACACCGGCGTGTACGCGCTGCCGCCAGCCCGTCAGGACGCGCCAGCAATCATCGCCGCCGCCGTCCTGGCCTGTGGACCCCACGCCCTCGCCAGCCACACGTCCGCCGCCTTCCTCTGGGGGTTCCTCCCCCGCTTCCAACCACCCCCCGAGATCAGCCTCCCCACCGGCGACCGCCGACCACGCCACATCCTCACCCATCGATGCCCGTCGTTACACCGTTCGGATAACTCCTTGCAGCTCGGAGTCAAAGTCACCTCCCGCGCCCGCACCATCCTGGACATCGCGCCACAGCTGACGCCAAACAACTCACCCGCCTGGTCAACGACGCCCTCCGAGAACACAACATCCGCCCCAACGCCCTCCAGGACGTCATCGAACGCAACCCCCGCCACCCCGCCACCAAACTCCTCAAACCCTTCCTGGACCTCCCCGGCCAAAACCCCACCAACTCCAGCTTCGAAGACGACTTCCTCGCCTTCATCAAGAAATACCGCCTCCCCACCCCGCTGATGAACCACCCCCTCAACGGCACCATCGTCGACGCCTACTTCCCCGACCACAACCTCATCGTCGAACTCGACGGCTGGGACTACCACAAAGACCGCCACGCCTTCGAATCAGACCGAGAACGCGACGCCCACCACCTCGCCCACGGCACCCCCACCGTCCGCATCACCAAGGACCGCCTCGAGCACGCGCCCGACCGCGAGGCCGCGCGGCTCGAGGCGATCCTCAGCCAGCTACTGGGCCGCTAGGCGGCCGGGGTCGACACCGCGGCGTCAAGCCCCAGCGCCTGCTCAAGGGCGGGCTTGGGCTGAGCCCCGACGGCCTGCGCGGCGACCTCACCGTCGCGGTAGAGGACCACGTACGGGATGCCGCGCACCCCGGCGCGCTCAGCCAGTGCGGGCTCCTCGTCGACGTTGACCTTGGCGACCTTGACGGTCCCGGCGCGGTCAGACGCGATCTGCTCGATCACGGGACCGAGCATGCGGCAGGGTCCGCACCAGGGCGCCCAGTAGTCAACGACCACGGGCACGTCGGAGGCCAGGACCTCCCGGTCGAAGTTGTCGTGGGTGAGGGTGATGACGTTGCTCATGTGCTGCCTTTCTCAAATCTCGTTGGTGGCTATCGCAGCGTGGTGGCGCAGACGGCGCCGCCGTGCTTCTCGAAGTAGCGCTGGTGGTAGTCCTCGGCGTCGTAGAACTCGCCGGCTCCAACCAGCTGGGTGACGATCTCCTTGCTCAGGCTCACCTGGTGCGCGTCGCGCGAGGCGATGGCCTGACGCTCCTGCTCGGGGCTGTGGAAGAAGATCCCCGAGCGGTACTGGCTGCCGAAGTCCCAACCCTGCCGGTTGCGGCTGGTGGGGTCGTGGACGGTCCAGAACGTGCTCAGAAGCTCGTCGTAGCTGACCTTCGACGGGTCAAACCACACCTCAACCGCCTCGGCGTGGCCGGTGGTGTCGGAGCAGACCTGCTCATACGACGGGTGGTCCACGGTGCCGCCGGTGTAGCCGACGGTCGTCTTCAGGACGCCCTCGATCTCGCGGAACGCGGCCTCGATGCCCCAGAAGCAGCCAGCGGCGAAGGTCGCGCGCTCGGCGCTGGACGGCAGGCCGTCGCGCGAGCCTGTCCCCCGGTCGGCGGAGGCCTTCTTGGTGAAGTTCAGCATTCGGTCCTTTCCGTATTCGTGTTCGCACCCAGATAGACCCGGTGCGCGGCGAAAACGGTTCAGGCCCCAGGGCTACGTCGTTGTGTGCGCTTGCACACGGGACCCGGCGCGAACGGAAGGATCGCCAACGGCCGACGTCCTCCCTCAAACGAGCCGGCCGAAGTCAGCCGGCGCGCATCGCTGCAGGACCGGGAACCGAACAGGAAAGGTGCACGATGAGAAATCACCATGCTGGAAAAGTGCTGCGCGGTAGCGCAGTCCTCGGGGTATCGATGGCCGCGCTGCTCGGCGTCACTGCCGCGCCGGCGCTGGCGTCAACGACCGCGAGCGTGCAGGGACAGACGTTGCAGATCAAAGGTGACGGGGCAGCCGACAAGCTGTCGCTCCATCTCGCACCCGACAATCCGAACACCCTGCAGGTCGACGTGGGCGAGGACGGGACCGTCGACTTCGCCTTTGACCGCAGCACGTTCACGTCGATCAACGTGCAGGCGGGCGGCGGGAACGACGAGGTCCGCGTCGATGACAGCTTCGGGTCGTTCGCGACTGACCCCGTCACGATCGACGGTGGTGCCGGCGATGACACGATCATCGGCGGCGACGGTGACGACACTCTGATCGGCGGGAATGGCAACGACGCGATCGTCGGCGGCCGAGGCGCCGACACCGTCTCGATGGGAGGGGGAGCCGACTCGTTCACCTGGAACCCGGGTGAGGGCAGCGACGTCGTCAACGGCGACGCCGGGAACGACACGATGGTGTTCAACGGCTCCAACGCTCCCGAGAACATCGACGTCTCGGCCAATGGGTCCCGCGTCCGGTTCTTCCGCGACGTGGCCAACATCACGATGGACCTCGGCGGGATCGAGAACGTGAACCTCAGCACGCTCGGCAGCGCGGACAACACGACCGTCAACGACCTCACCGGCACCGACCTCAAGCATGTCAACGTCAACCTGGCCGCGACCGGTGGCGGCGGTGACGGTGCGGCCGACTCGGTGATCGTCAACGGCACGAGCGCCGCGGATGCCGTGCACGTCTCCTCTGATGCGGCCGGTGACGCCGTCGTGTCAGGGCTGGCGGCGCAGGTGCAGGTGGCCGGCTCCGAGCCCTCGAGCACCGGATTCGCCGGTGACACCGTGGACGTCAACACCGTGGGTGGCGACGACACCGTCACCAACGGCGTCGCCACCACCGCCCCCGGCACGATCGCGATCGACGGAGGCGCAGGGTCGGACACGGTCAACTACTCGGGAACGCCGGCCGATGACGCGATCGGCGTCGCCAACGACGGGACCGCGGTCGCGACCTTCGCGACCAACTCGGGCAGCACGCTGCAGACGACCACGGCCGTGGAGCACCTCGGCGTGCAGGGCCTCGGCGGCAATGACACGATCACCGCCGGCAACGGCCTTGCCACGCTGACCAGCCTCACCATCGATGGTGGCGCCGGCGATGACACGATCACCGGCGGCGACGGCGACGACACGCTCATCGGCGGCAGCGGCAATGACTCCGTCGCGGGCGGTCGTGGCGCCGATGTGGCGCTCCTGGGCTCCGGAGCCGACAGCTTCACCTGGAACCCCGGCGAGGGGAGCGACACTGTGGAGGGCCAGGCGGGCAACGACACCCTCGTGTTCAACGGCTCCAACGCTCCCGAGAACATCGACGTCTCAGCCAATGGCTCACGTGTGCGCCTGTTCCGCGACGTGGCCAACATCACGATGGACCTCAACGGACTGGAGAACATGAACGTCAACACGCTCGGCAGCGCGGACATCACGACCGTCAACGACCTCAGCGGCACTGACGTCAAGCACGTCAACGTCGACCTGGGCGCGACCGGCGGCGGCGGCGACGGCGCTGCCGACATCGTGATCGCCAACGGAACGGATGGGCCCGACAAGGTTCACGTCGGGACCCTGCAGGGCGACGTGCTCGTCTCAGGACTGCCGGCGCAGCTGCAGATCTCCGGAAGTGAAGGTGCCAATGACGGCCTGCAGATCAACACCCTCGGCGGCAAGGACAGTGTCGCGGTCGCCTCGGGCGTGAGCCAGCTCATCGACCCGAGCGTGGACCTCGGGGCCGACCAGTAGGGGACGCGCCAACCGGGCGCCGCGGGAGCGGCGGCGCCCGGGATGCGCCACCGCCGCGATGGCCTGAGGCCGTCAGGCGATGGCCACGCCGATCTCAGCGACAGCCTGGTTCGCGCTCGCGCCCGACTGCCGACGCGTCCGCGCCCGGAGTCGCAGGAAGGCCTCGACCACGGCGGGGTCAAACTGGCTGCCCGCGCAGGCGCACAGCTCGGTGAGGGCCACCTCGGCGCTGAGCGCCTTGCGGTAGGTCCGATCGCTCGTCATCGCGTGGTAGGAGTCGCAGACCGTGATGATCCGGGCCCCCAGGGGGATCGACTCCCCGGTCAGCCGGTCGGGATAGCCGGTGCCGTCCCATCGCTCGTGTGAGGAGCGCACCAGGGGCGCGACGTCGGACAGGGCGGGCGAGGCGTGGATGATGCGCTCCCCGGCGATGGTGTGCTGGTGCATCAGGGTCCACTCCTCTGGGGTGAGGGGCCCGGGCTTGTCGAGGATCGCCTCCGGGATCGCGATCTTGCCGATGTCGTGCAGCTCGGCGGCGATCCGGACCGCCTCGACCTCCGCCGAGTCGCAGCCGAGCGCTGCGGCGACGCCGGCGGCCAGTTCAGCCACGTCGTCGACGTGCTCGGAAAGCTCGGGGTCGCGGTGGGCCAGGGCCGAGAGCAGCGCGTGCTTGACCTCGAGCGCGGCGGTGGAGCGCCGGCCTTCGCTCTTGTGGGCGTACATCCGCTGGTCGGCGAGCCGAAGCGCCTCTTCACCGTCGGCGGTCTCCTCGGGAAGGCGGACGCTGCCCATCGACGCCTTGATCGTGAACCCGTCGCCGTGATCGGAGAGCACGCCCACCGCGGCGCGCAGCAGGGCCTCGCCGTGCGGGCCTCCGGGCAGCAGCGCGCAGAACTCGTCGCCGCCCATCCGGAACACCCCGCCATCGGCGCCGATCACGGACTCAAGGCCCTGGGCCAGGCGCTGCAGGAGCGCGTCCCCGGCGGCGTGGCCGAAGTTGTCGTTGTAGCTCTTGAACCCGTCAAGGTCGAACAAGGACAGGATCAGCGGCTCGGGATCGTCGTCGTCCAGGCGGTCGCTCAGCGCCGCGGCGAAGGCACGGCGATTGCCCAGGCCGGTGAGCGGATCCGTGTGCGCCTCGCGCGTCGTGCGGCGCATCACCCCCTGGTGGGCGCGGAAGGTGAGCACGAGACGCAGCAGCACGCACAGCAGCGCGCCGGCGGACAGCACGATCGCCGGGAGCGTCACGTCGGTGAAGGTTCCCGCCACGAGGATCCCCAGGCTGACGAGCGCCGACGCGATGGCGACGCTGATGGCCTCCGCGCTGCGCGCCCGGGCAGCCCGCCCGCGCGGCTGCATCCACGCCGCAGTGGCGCAGGTCACCGCGATCGTCCACCAACCCGGGTCGTAGGGTCCGCCGGAAACCCACGTCCCCTCTGCGGCCTTGATGAGGTAGATCGTGTCCGCGGTCCAGAAGCACATGACGCCCGCGGCGATGACGCCGAAGCGGCGGTCCAGGCGCCACCCGCCGACCGCCAGGACTCCCGCGATGAAGCCGAGCAGGATCAGATCCATGATCGGGTAGCTGAGGTTCGTCGCCACCGACAGGCCGTTGCCGCTGACCGCGGCGAGGACCGGCTTGAAGACGATGGCGGCGCTGACGGCGCTGGCGGCCAGACCGGCGGTGACGCCATCGGCCCAGATCGTCTTGGGCAGATCCTTGATCCGCGAGCGCGCGAGCAGGATCAGCCCGACGAAGATGAGCGGCGGGAGCGAGAGATAGCCGCCGTCGGCGAGCGAGGGCACCGGCGGGGCCGAGTCGTTCCACAGCACGACGGTGAAGTAGAGCTCTCCGAAGGCCCACGCGAACACGCCCAGGCCGATGAGCAGCCACGCCAGACGGTCACGCGGGCGGATCGCCGCACGGGCCAGGCACAGGGCAGCGCCGATCCCCATGGCCACCAGGTGCAGCCATTTCTGGGGCCCGATGGGCAGCCAGCGCAAACCGAGCGCGTGCGCTTCGCACGCGGCGATCCAGCCGCCGGTGACGACGAGAATGAGGCGAATATGACGCGGCATCAGAGCCGTATCGGCGCAAAATGGCTCATGCCCAAGCGCGATACACCGGGTTGCGCGCCTCTGACGTAGGCCTCTAGCGGTCTGGCTAGCCTCAGGGTGATGCAGCTGCGAATCGCCCGACACACAGAGCGCCTGAGGAGTTGGTGCGCTTCTACCGCGACGGTCTGGGTCTGGTCGAAGTCGGCGGATTTCATGATCACGACGGCTACGACGGCGTGTTCCTGGAGCTGCCCGGCACCGAGGCGCACCTCGAGCTGACCGCCGGCGGTGAGCACGGTGCCCCCACGCCGCATCCGGAGTCCCTGCTCGTCCTGTACCTGGGCGATGAGGAGGCCGTCAGAGCGGTCGCGGATCGCCTGGGGATCCAGCCGGTGGCTCCGGCCAACCCCTACTGGGGCGAGCACGGAGCCACCTTCGAGGATCCCGACGGCTTCCGGGTCGTCCTGGTGCCAGAGCGATGGGCGCCGACCCAGTGAGCAAGTAAACTTATAAGTTTACTTCTCTACCCGAGGCTCACCCCTGCGACACGTCCCCGGAGCCCGAGACGTCGCGGCGGGTCACGCGGGGGTCGCCCGCGTAGCTGATGTCGCCACTGCCGCTGACGACAGCCGACAGGGTGCGCACGGCGTGTACGTCGGCGTCGCCGCTGCCGCCGAGGTTGACCGTGGCCGACTGTGCGACCACGTCGTCCAGGTGCAGGTCGCCCGAACCGTCCTCGACGGCGTCGAGCGCGCCGAGGCGACCGTGGGCGTCGACATCGCCCGAGCCATCGCCACGGATCCGTAGCGGACCCCCGGTCAGGCCGGCCACCGACAGATCGCCGGAGCCATCGACGCGAGCACCCACCAGCGACGGCGTGCTCACGGTCACAGTCGCACCGTCGCCCCACAGATGCAGGGTCGCGTCGGAGTCGCGGTCCTCGACGATCAACGTCCCGGACTGCACCCGGGTCGTGACGTCGCGGACGCGGTTGCGCCCGCCTGAGACCGTGAGGGTCCCGGGTGTGCCACGGCCACGGATGACGACGACGTCAGTCGAGCCACGCAGGTCCACGCGGTCAAACCTGCCGACCGTTCTGGTCTGCACAGTGTGAGGGCCGTCGCTGGCGATGCGCACGCCGCCCACGATGACTATGGCGGCCACCGCGAGGGCGGCAATGGAGATGAGGATGAGTGTCGTTCGGATCATGGCCGGCACGCTATGGACGCCCGATCGCCGCGACCATGCGGCGCTCCCCCGAGCGCGGTGGGGTTATCCCCCGTCCGCGGCAGCTAGGTTTCAGCCATGAGCCAGGACATCAAGAACCCGCTCTTCGCGCGCTTCTTTCACCGCTTCTGCGGTCGTGACCGTGGCCGCGGCGAGCAGGATCTGCGCAAGGAGATGCTGGCCGGCGCGACCGGCCGAGTCGTCGAGGTCGGCCCCGGCAACGGGATCAACTTCCCGCACTATCCGCCGACCGTCACCGAGGTCATCGCCGTCGAGCCCGAGCCCTACCTCCGCGCCCAGGCGGAGAAGGCCGCCGCCGGCGCGCCGGTGCCGATCCGAGTGATCGCCGGGGTGGCCGACGAGCTCGGGCTGGAGCCCGGCTCGGTCGACGCCGTGGTCGCCTGCGGGGTGCTGTGCTCGGTGCCCGACCAGTCAGCGGCGCTCGATGAGTTTCGCCGCGTCCTGCGCCCCGGCGGCGAGCTGCGCTTCTACGAGCACGTGCGCTCCCGCCGGCCGGGCTTTGCTCACTGGCAACGTCGCGTCGACCCGCTGTGGACCCGGATGTTCGGCGGGTGCCACGCGGATCGCGACACGCTGGGCGCGATCGAGCGCGCGGGCTTCACCTTCGAGCGCTGCCGGGGCTTCCCGTTCCCCGAGGCGGCGCGCCTGTACCCGGTGACCCCGCGCATCCTCGGCGTCGCCCGCGCCACCTGAGCGCGGGACGTCAGATGGCGCGCAGCGCCCCGCCGTCGACAGCGAGCGCCGCGCCGGTGATGTAGGCCGCTCGGTGGGAGGCCAGGAAGGCGGCGGCCCAGGCCATCTCCTCGGGGCGGCCGAGCCGGCCGACGGGAATCGTCTTGGCCGCGCCGGCCTCCGCGTTCTCCAGCGAGCCGGCCAGTGAAGCCAGCCGCTCGGTGGCGATCGACCCGGTGAGCAGGGAGTTGATCGTCACCCCGTCGCGGGCCACCTCGCGGGCCAGGGTCTTATAGGCGGCCAGCTGGGCCGAGCGCTCGGCGTTGGAGAGGATGAGGGCGCCGATGGGCTCGCGCACCGTCGTGGAGGCGATGGCCACGACGCGGCCCCAACCGCGCTCGCGCATCCCGGGTAGCACGAGCTCGAGCAGCCTCATCGGGGACAGCACCAGGGTGCGGTGGGCCTGCTCCCACTGCTCGGTCGTGAAGCTGAGTGGATCGGGGTTGGGCGGCGGACCGCCCGTGTTGGTGACCAGGATCTCGACCGGGCCCGCCACCTCGGTCACTCGGTCGAGCAGTTCGGCCGCGCCCTCGAGGTCAGCGCTGTCCCAGGCGAAGCCGGCCACTGCGCCGATCTCCTCGGCCACCCGCGCGATGCGCTCGGCCTCGCGGGAGGTGATGACCACGCGCGCACCCTCGGCCACCAGCACCTCCGCCACCGCGCGCCCGATGCCCTGGCTGGCGCCGCCGACCAGCGCCACGCGTCCTTGGATGCCGAGGTCCACGAGCGGCAGCCTACCTCTCGGGGGTCACAGACCACGCATGCCCATATAGGTATATAATCTTCCGGGCGATGCGGCGGCTGATCTACTCGATGGGCGTCTCACTCGACGGCTACATCACCGGACCCGACGGCCGGCACGACTGGTCGGCCCCCGATGAGGAGCTGCACCGGTTCCACAACGAGCAGGCCGCTGCGCTGGGTGCCCACCTGTTGGGGCGCCGGCTCTATGAGGACATGGTGCTGTGGGAGACCGAGGAGCAGCCGAGCGGCGTGCGCAACGAGTTCGCCGAGGCGTGGACGGCCCTGGAGAAGGTGGTGTTCTCGACGACGCTTGACACTGTGAGGGGCAGCGCCCGGCTGGCCACCGGCTCCGTCGCCGAGGAGGTGGCGCGGCTACGCGCGCAGCCCGGAGGCGACATCGCGGTCGGCGGCGCCGGCCTGGCGGCGAGCGTCATCCGCCTGGGCCTCATGGACGAGTACCACCTGTTCGTCAACCCGGTCCTGGTCGGCGGCGGCACACCCTTCTTCCCGACCCTCGACGCGCCGATCGAGGTCGAGCTCGTCCAGACCCGCACGTTCAGCTCGCGCGTGGTCTATCTGCACTACCTGTCTACGGGCCCCTGAGGATCTCGGCCAGCGGCCGGGTGTTGAGAACGTCGGCGGCTGTCGCCCAGCCGCGCCGCGCCGTGGCCACCGAGTACGCCATGTTGGCCAGCCCGACCGTGGAATGTGCATCGGTCGAGCACACCAGCGTAAGCCCGGCGCGTACCGCATCGCGGGCGTGCTCGGCGGAGAGGTCGAGGCGCAGCGGCAGGCCGTTGACCTCGAGGGCCACGCCGTGTTCGAGCGCCGCGGCGTACACCTGCTCGAGGTCGAGCGCGTTCTCGGGGCGCCGGTTGATGTAGCGGCCGGTGGGATGGCTGAGGCAGCGCACGTAGGGGTTGCGCAGCGCTTCGAGCACTCGCTTGGTCATCTCGCGGCGCGGCATGCGCTGGCCGCCGTGGACGCTGGCCTGAACCCAGTCGAGCTCGGCGAGGACGTCGTCGGCGAGGTCGAGCCGGCCGTCGGGGAGGATGTCGCACTCGATCCCCGCAGCACGCGGAAGGGCGCCAGCGCCGCGTTGGCGGCCGCGATCTCCTCGCCCTGGCGGCGCACGTCGTCGGCGGTCAGCCCCTGTACCGCTCCCACCGCCGGCGTGTGGTCGCAGATCGCGAGGTACTCATACCCGCGGTCGCGGGCCGCCCGGCCCATCTCCTCCACCGTCTGGCGGCCGTCTGACCACGCCGTGTGGGAGTGCAGGTCGCCGCGGATCTGGCCCAGCTCCACCAGCGGCGGGGGCTCGGCGGCAAAGGGCGCCTCGCGCAGCTCGGGCGGGCACCAGGGCACCCCCAGCGCGGCGTACAGCGCCGTCTCGTCGGGCGCCTCGGGCAGCGGCTCGAGCGCGGCGACATACGCGCGCCGTCCCGGTCGCGCGTACCAGCTCGGTGCCGAACGCGGCCGGCGGGGCGACCACCAGCCGACGGCGACGCCCTCGACGGTCACCCCGACCGCCTCGCGCTCGTCGCGGCCGATCACCGCGACGATCTGGGGCAGCCGCGCGAAGGCAGCGAGCAGCGGCGCCGGGTCGGCGGCCGGCGCAGACCACGACCAGGTCATGGCACTCGTCACGCCAGCGGCGCACGTCGCCGGCCGCCTCGCCGCCGAGCGCCTCGGCGATGCCGCCCACCAGCTCCCGGGCGCGGTTGAGCAGGAGCCCGCGGGCGCGGCTCGCCTCCCTCACCGGCTCGCGCGCCAGCGCCTCCAGCAGCCGCGCCTCGGGCTTCTCGCCGATGCCGGGGACCTCGCGCAGCCGTCCCGCGGCCGCGGCCTCTCGCAACTCCTCGGCGGTGCGGATGTCCAGGGCCCGCGCGATCTGGATCGAGCGCTGGGCGGTCAGCCCGAGGTAGCGGCCGAGCCCGACCAGCTCAGGGCGAGAGCTCGCGCTCGAGCTCGGCCAGCTCGGCGATCTCCCCCGTCTCGACCAGCTCGCGCAGCCGCGCCTCGATTCCGCTGCCGATCCCGCGCAGCTCGCGGACCCGCCCGGCCGTGACGAGCTCGGCCACCGGCAGCGCGGCACCGCGGATCGTCTCGGCCGCGCGCCGGTAGGCGCGGATCGTGTACGGGTTGGCCTCCGAGAGCTCCAGCAGCGTCGCGAACGCGTCCAGACGTTCGGCGATCCCGCGGTTGTCCACCACCTGTAGTTTGGCGACCCGGTGGATCCTTAGACTTCCGGCGAGTGGACGACACCGGCTCCTGGTTTCCGGTCCCCGACGAGAGCGAGCTGCCCGGCGACCTGCAGAGGCTGTTCGCCAAGGCGCGCGAGCGCCTGGGCTTCGTGCCCAACGTGTTCCGCGTCTATGCGTTTCGCCCACAGCGGCTGAGCGCCTGGTTCACGCACTTCCGTCAGCTGCACGAGCCAACAGAGCACCTCAACGCCGCCGACCGGGAGATGATCGCGGTCGTCGTCAGCTCCGCAAACGGCTGCCTGTACTGCCTGGTCGCCCATGGCGCGGCGCTGCGCGAGGAGCTCGGTGACCCGGTGCTGGGCGAGCGGATCTCCTATGACTGGCGCCGGGCCGATCTGGATGCGCGTCGCGCCGCCATCTGCGCCTACGCCGAGAAGCTCACGCTGCGGCCCCGGGAGGTCACGCGCGAGGATCTGCAGACGCTGCTCGACGTGGGGCTCACGCCCGAGGAGGCGTGGGACGTGGCCGAGATCGCCGCCATGTACAACCTCACCAACCGGATGGCCATGGCCACCAACATGCTCCCCAACGAGGAGTACAGCGGGCAGGCCCGTCCGGGCTGAGCCCGCGGCCTCGCCGCGGGACGGTAACGCCTCGGTCTCAGGTTCAGACCGGCGGCATGCCACGATGGAGGGGTGAGCGTCCGCGACCGCACTCCTCAGTGGCTGGACCTGGACGGCGCCGTAAACGCGCGTGCCGTCGTCCCCGGGGTGCTGCTGCGCGCCGACAACCTGCAGTCGCTGAGCGCAGAGGACGTGCGCCGGCTCGTCGACGAGGAGGCGCTCGAAGTGGTGCTGGACCTGCGCACCGACACGGAGGTCGAGCGCGAGGGCCCGGGCCCCATCACCGCAGCGCCCGGGGTGCGCATCGAGCATCGCTCGCTGTACCCCGACTCCGGCGGCAACACGGATCTTGACGCTGCGGTCAAGCCGTGGGGGCGCGAGGACCAGGAGGGTCTGCCTGACGAGACGCCGATCGTGCGGGCCTATATGAGCTATCTGCAGCGACGTCCGGACTCGGTCGTCGCGTCGGTACGCACGATCGCTCGTGCCGACGGGGCAGTGCTGGTGCACTGCGCTGCCGGCAAGGACCGCACCGGCGTCGTCGTCGCGCATCGCGCTGGACGCCAGCGGCGTGGACCGCGACGCGATCGTCTCGGACTACCTCGCCACCGATGAGCGCATCCACGCGATCTTCGAGCGTCTGCTGTCCTCGCCGACCTATCGCGAGGAGCTCAAGGACACCTACCCCACCACGCACGCGCCGCTGGCGGCGACCATGGACGGGTCTTCGCGCTCGTGGACGAGCGATACGGCGGCTCGGCGGAGTGGCTGACCGCCCATGGCCTGGACGACGCGGACCTGGAGCGGCTGCGCCGCCGCGTAGCCGTGCTGGACAGCTAGCGAGCTCCGGCGGTTACGGCCTTCAGCTCGTCGAGCGACTCCTGGATGAGTCCGGCGAGCTCCCGGCCTTCTCTCTCATCGACCCACCGCTCGAACGCGACCCGGAACACGGCGATCCCCGCCTCGGCGGTCAGGCTCGCGGCGGGATCTGCCACCCCCCTCCGGCGCAGCGCGTCCGCCAGGGCCACTCCGAGCGTGGCGAGCTTGATCAGCTCGCGCTCCTGTAGCTCGGGGTTGGCGGCGATCACAGTCTGGCGCTTACGCGAGAACGGCGCGGCGCGGTTCGAGGACCGCCGCGCCTGCTCGGAGTCCGTCGGCGATCGCGTCGATCGGAGCGGTGGATTCCGGCGCGTTCTCCACGGCGGCGACCATCGGCTCCTGGAGCAGGTTCGACCCCGCAAAGAGGACCTCGCGCTTGTCGGCGTAGTGGCGAAAGAAGGTGCGCTCGGTCAGCCCCGCTCGTCTGGCGATCTCGGCGACCGTGGTCTGCTCGAAGCCGCGCTCGGCGTAGAGGTCGAGGGCCGCCTGTGCGAGGCGTTGAGCGCCACCGGGTTCCCAGCGGGTCATGGCGTGAGATGATAGTGATGACAGTCGCTGACATGCGGTGCTACAGTGATGTCAGTAACTGACATCGACTGTGGGCCGGCCGCCCTTCGTGCCGAGGCCCACGTCGACCCCCTGGAGGTTTCTCATGCGTGTTTTCGTCACCGGCGCATCCGGCTGGATCGGCTCTGCCGTCGTCACCGACCTCATCGAGGCCGGCCACGAGGTCGTGGGCCTCGCCCGCTCCGACGCCTCGGCCGCGGCCGTGGAGGACGCCGGCGCCGAGGTCGTGCGCGGCTCCCTGGACGACCTCGACACCCTTGCGCGTGCGGCGGCTGACGCGGACGGCGTCATCCACACCGCCTATGTCCACGACTTCTCCCAGATGGAGGCTGCGGCGGCCACCGACCGCGCCGTCATCGAGACCTTGGGCGCTGCGCTGGAGGGGTCAGATCGCCCGCTCGTCGTCACCACCGGGACGGGAGTCCTGCAGCCCGGCCGACCGGTCGCCGAGGACGATCGCCACGACCCATCGACCCCCGGTCACCCGCGGCGCGACAACGAGACCGTGGCTCTGGCCCTGGCCGAGCGCGGCGTGCGCGTCTCCATCATCCGGCCCGCGCCGTCCGTGCACGGCAACGGCGATCACGGGTTCGTCGCCCGCCTGGTCGAGATCGCCCGCGAGCGCGGCGAGTCGGGCTATGTGGGAGACGGTGTCAACCGCTGGGCGGCGGTGCACCGCCTGGATGCGGCGCGGCTCTATCGCCTGGCACTCGAGCAGGCACCCGCCGGCTCGGTGTTCCACGCCGTCGGGGACGAGGGCGTGGCCACGCACGACATCGCCGAGGTCATCGCGCGGCACCTGAGCCTGCCGCTGGTGTCCGTCGACCCCGACAACGCCGCAGACCACTTCGGCTGGCTCGGCGCCTTCTTCTCCTGGGACGCCCCGGCCTCCAACGCGCTCACCCGCGAGCGCCTGGGCTGGGAGCCGAGCCATCAGGGGCTGATCGCCGACCTCGAGGAGGGCTTCTACTTCACCCCGGCGGCCATGCCCTCCGCCTGACCCGAGCTACGGGCCCGGTGCGGTCTCCGCGAGCGAGGTGTCGAGCGCGGAGACCAGCGCCGGGACGTGCGCGGCGGTGAACGCCAGCGGCGGGCGCAGCTTGAGGATGTTGCCGGCGCGGCCGGTGGTGCCGATCAACACCCCGTGGTGGCGCAGCCGGTCGCGCACGGCACGGGCGCGGTCACGGTCGGGCGTCCGGCCGGTGAGGTCGGACACGATCTCGATCCCGCACGCCAGGCCCGCGCCGCGAACGTGACCGACCGCCGGGTGGGCGCCGGCCAGCTCACCCAGTGCCTGTCGCAGCGCGCGCCCGCCCACCTGCACCCGGTCCAGCACGCGCTCGTCGGCGATCACATCAAGGACGGCGAGCGCCGCCACCGCGCTGACCGGGTTGCCGCCGAACGTGCTGAACAGGACGGTGTGGCCGGCCAGTGCCTGCACGATGTCGCGACGTGTGATCACGGCGGCGACGGGGTGACCATTGCCCATCGGCTTGCCGAGCGTGACGAAGTCCGGGACGACGCCGAAGCGCTCGAAGGCCCACATCGCACCGGTCCGGCCGTGGCCCGCCTGCACCTCGTCGGCGATCCACAGCGCGCCGGCGTCGTGGGTCTGGCGGACCAGATCCTGCACGTACGTGGGCTCCAGATCATCGATGCGGTCGCTCATCACCAGGCCGTCGAGGATCGCTGCCGCCGGGGCGCAGTCGCGTTCGCCCAGACGGCCCAGTGCCGACGCGAATCCCGCCCCGTCCAGGTGCTCGCCGCGGAAGGGGTCGGGGGGCTCCCAGCGCTCGACGTGCCGCGGGGGCGCGGCGTCGTACCACGACTCCGGAGACAACGCCTCGGTGGCCTCGGTGATCCCGTGGTAGGCGAAGGAGGTGCACAGGCCGCCGCGCCGACCGGTGACCGCGGTGGCCATGCGCCAGGCCAGGTCGTTGGCCTCCGAGCCGGAGTTGACCAACAGCACCGTGTCGAGCTCGGGCGGGCACAAGACGGTCAGGCGCTCGGCCAGCTCGATGGCCGCCGGGTGCAGGTAGCGCATGTGCGTGTTGATCCGCCGCCCCTGACGGGCGATGGCGGCGGTCACGCGGGGATGGCCGTGACCGACGCAGGGAACGTTGTTGTAGACGTCGAGGTAGCGCTGGCCCGCGGTGTCGGTGATCCAAACGCCCTCCGCGTGCGCGACCTCGACGGGCACGTCGTAGAAGAGCGCCTCCATCGCGGGGCCGAACACGGCGGCGCGCCGCTGCTCCAGCGAGGACCGGCCGCCTCCTGCCCCGGGGACGTCAGCCCCCAGCTGGCGCGCCACCTCGGGCCAGCCTGCCTGCTCCATCGTGGTCAGCATCCGCGCGCACTGTGCGTTGTAGCGCTCGGCGAAGGCCTGCTCCTCGAGCCCCTGCGCCACCCGCCAGGAGCTGATGGCGATGGTCACCGCGCTCCGGGCCGCCCACAGGACACCGAGCACCTGAAGCTCTGCGTCCTCGAGCTCGGTGCGCCGCTGAAAGCCGTCGAGCACGAGCCGCGCCAGACGAAACAACTCGTCGCCCTCGCGCCCGACGCCCAGCGAGTCCAGCACGGACGCAAGCTCGGTCATCAGCGCGGTGTGGCTCATGTCCCCGAAGTCGATGATCCCGGTGATGAACCCGGCGTCGTCGGTGACCGTGTTATCGACCGACAGGTCGGTGTGCGCGACCTGCGCGCGCAGCCGCGGCCACGCCGGCGTCACCGTGCGTTCGAACTCGTCCAGGACGCCGGCCACCAGAGCGCGCTGGCGCGGGTCGCGGATGTCGTCGAGCATCGCCCGCGAGGAGAGCGCGTGCTGGACGTCCCACAGCATCGTGCGCTTGGCCCGCGGGTGGGTGAAGCCCCGCAGCGCCTGGTCAAGACGGGCGGTCGTCTCGCCCCAGGCGACGAGGGCGGCATCGCTCAACCGCGCGGCCTCGATTCGGCTGTGGCCGGGCAGGACGTCGTAGAGTCGCGCCCAGTGGGCCGTGTCGCCGTGCGACCAGCGCGCCCGCAGGTCGGCCACCGCATCGCCGCGCCGAGCCGGCCGGGCGCGACGCGTCCCGGCGCCGGGGTCGGGCGCCGAGACAGCGCGCCACGGGACCGCCACGCGCAGACCCGGGTCGGCCGCCATCACGTGGAGAGCCACGTCGGCCTCCATGTCGAGGACCTCGGGGTCCTCGGAGGCATTGGAGACCTTGAGGATCGCCACCGGTGTGGCGTCGGCGGCGTTCAGCGCGAAGGTACGGTCGCGCTCGCTGCCCAGGTCGCGGGCGGTCGCCGCGGCCACCCCGAAACAGGCGCGCGCCAGCTCAAGCGCATCCGCATCTGACAGAGCGGGCCGCGACGCCGTCAGGACCGTATCCACGGCGGCGACGCTACCAGCGGCGGCGTTGTAGCTTCCATGTGCACACCGGAGAGACGAGACCGAGAGGGAGCCATGGCCGATTACGCAGTCATCAACCCGGCGACGGGTGAGACCGTCCGCGAGTACCCGACGATCACCGACGACGAGCTACGCGACGCCATCGGACGCGCCGCCAAGGCCAGTGAGTGGGCCGCCTCCACCAGCGTGGAGGACCGTGCCGCCATCATCCGCCGCGTTGGCGAGATCCATACCGAGAAGCGTCAGGAGCTCGCCGAGATCATTGTCCGCGAGATGGGCAAGCCGATCGAGCAGGCCCTCGGCGAGGTCGATTTCTCCGCCGCGATCTACGAGTACTACGCCGACAACGGGCCGACGTTCATGGCCGACGAGCCGATCAAGCTGCTCGAGGGCGACGGCTCGGCCGTGGTTCGCCGCAGCGCCTACGGCCTGCTGCTGGGGATCATGCCCTGGAACTACCCGTACTACCAGGTGGCGCGCTTCGCCGGGCCCAACCTGGTGGTGGGCAACACGATCCTGCTCAAGCACGCGCCGCAATGCCCCGAGTCGGCCTCGGCCATGGAGCAGATCTTCCATGACGCGGGCATCCCCAAGGACGCCTACATCAACATCTTCGCCACCAACGAGCAGATCGAGTGGGTCATCGCCGATCCGCGCGTGCGCGGCGTGTCGCTGACCGGCTCTGAGCGTGCCGGCTCCGCGGTCGCCGAGATCGCCGGGCGCAACCTCAAGAAGGTCGTGCTCGAGCTCGGCGGGTCAGACCCGTTCATCGTGCTCGGGACCGACGACATGGACGCCACCGTCGAGTCGGCCGTTGGGGCTCGGCTGGAGAACTCCGGCCAGGCGTGCAACGCCGCCAAGCGGTTCATCGTGGTCGACAGCCTGTACGACGAGTTCATGGGGAAGTTCAGCGACGCGCTCCTCGCGGTCAAGCCGTCTGACCCGACCCAGGAGGGCGTGCAGGTCGGCCCGCTGTCCTCGTCCACGGCGACCGAGCGGCTGGCCGACCAGGTCAAGCGCGCGGTGGACCAGGGCGCGACACTGGTCGCCGGCGGCAGCCACGACGGCAACTTCTTCGAGACCACGATCCTCACCGACATCAAGCCCGACAACGATGCCTATAAGGAGGAGTTCTTCGGGCCCGTGGCCTCCGTCTACCGCGTCCCCGACGAGGACGCGGCGGTCACGCTGGCCAATGACACACCGTTCGGGCTGGGGTCCTACGTGATGACCAACGACTCCGACCAGGGCGTGCGCGTGGCCAACAAAATCGACGCCGGGATGGTGTTCGTTAACGCAGCGGGGCTGGAGGGCGTCGAGCTCCCCTTCGGCGGGGTCAAGCGCTCCGGCTTCGGCCGCGAGCTCGGGCGCTTCGGGGCCGACGAGTTCGTCAACAAGAAGATGATCCGCATCGCCTGAGCTGAGCCTGAGCGGGGCGGGCGCGCCGAAGCGGCGCGCCCACTCCTGCCCACGCGACGCTAGGCGCCGGGACCCGTACCGTTTGAGCCGGCGTGCGGCGTCAGGCCGAAGGCGACCTGATCGCCCTGGGTGCGCGCCTCGAGCTCGACGTTGTCGAGGATCGGAGCGGCCTCGGGCTCGACGAAGACGCGCGCGCCGCCCTCCTCGATCACCTGGTCGCCCGGCGCAGGCTCTGGGGCGATCTCCAGCGTCAGGGTCGAATCTCCGGCGCTGCTGATCCGCAGTCCGGCGTCGTCAGGGACCTCGGGCCGGTGCAGCAGGCTGTCGACGGCCTCAACGGCTGATGGGGCGAGGGTGAGCATGAATGCTCCTTTTATTTGGGACCAAGCTGTTCCGCGTACCCAGCTGCCTGGCCCGCAAACGGGATCGCAGCGGATGTACGCCCCGCATAAGTGCCTCGCCGCATTCTTCGTCGGTTCGTATCCAGCGCGCCTCTTCGTATGGTGAAGTGGCTCGCCATGGCTGTGTCGACCTCCGAACCCCTGATGACCCGCCGACGCCTGCTCCGCGCCGGCGTGGGCGCCGCCGTGCTCGGGGGCGGCGCCTACGGCCTCTCGCAACTGTTCGGCGGCCAGTTGCCGTTCCTGGCGTCGTGGCGGGTGGCCGACGGCGCGAACGGCACCGTGCGGCACTTCCACTCCAGGCCCGACCTCCGGCCCCCCACGATCTACGCGTTCACCACGGATCCGAGGCCCCTGGGAGGCCGGTATCTGCTCATGGGGCCTGCTGCGATCGACGGCGCCCAGGCGGGCCCGATGATCACCGACAACACCGGCGAGCCGGTCTGGTTCCGCCAGACCGATGACCACGCCTGGCCGACGAACTTCGAGGTCCACACCTATCGGGGCGAGCCGGTGCTTGTCTGGTGGGAGGGAAAGGTCCTCACCGGCTACGGCTTCGGCGAGGCGGTCATCGTCGACCGCTCCTATCGCGAGATCGCGCGGGTCAAGGGGGCCAACGGCCACCACATCGATCTCCATGAGCTGACGCTCAGCGACCGTGGCACGGCACTGTTCACCTGTCCGCCGGTCTCAGTGCCCGTGGACCTGAGCTCGCTCGGCGGCTCGCCCAGCGCCTCGGTCCGTGACTCGATCTTCCAGGAGGTCGACATCGCCACCGGTCGGCTCGTGCAGGAGTGGCGCGCCCTGGGCCACGTCTCTCCGGCCGAGTCCTACCGGCCCCCAATGGACAACTTCGACTACATGCACCTCAACTCGATCGACGTCACCCCGGACGGCAACCTGCTCGTCTCCGGCCGCCACACCTGGGCGCTGTACAAGCTGCATCGCGGCACCGGTGAGGTGATGTGGCGCCTGGGGGGCAAGCGCAGCCAGTTCGAGATGGGGCGCGGCGCCCAGTTCGCCTGGCAGCACGACGTCCGGCTGCCCAACCCCCACCTGCTCACGGTCTTCGACAACGGCGATGACGGGCGCACCCACACCCATGAGACCCGCGGGCTCAAGCTCGCCGTCGACGAACAGGCCCGGCGGGTGACGCTGTCGCGCTCATACGTGCGCTCCCACGCCGTCGATGCCACGGCGATGGGCTCGGTGCGGCACCTGAGCGACGGTCACGTGGCCGTCGGGTGGGGCTCGGCGCCGTACGTCTCTGAGTTCGATGCCGGTGGCGACGTCCTCACCGACCTGCGCATCGGGACCAGCACCAAGCAGAAGTCCTACCGCAGCTTCCGCCAGGCCTGGTCCGGTCACCCCACGACCTCCCCCGCCCTGGCCGTCGCGCGCGACGGCTCGAGCGGCCAGGCCACCGCGTACGCCAGCTGGAACGGCTCCACCGAGCTCGCCCACTGGCGGATCGAGGCGGGTGCGCGGCGCAGCGACATGCGCTCAGTGGGGATCGTGCCCCGGCGCGGCTTTGAGACCGCGATCAACCTCGGCACCAACGAGGGCTACGTCGCCGTCACGGCGCTGGACCGCCACCGCCGGCCGCTGCGCGCCAGCCGCGTTCTCGCCGTCTGATTCCCAGATCGAGCAGGATCAAAGAAGCGCTGGACAGGGGCCCAATCGTACGCTTGCCCTCGACTCCACACACGAGGAAAGGGACACACGATGAAGGTCATGACATGTCAGCAGCTGGGCGGCCCATGTGACTTCCAACTGCACGGCGACACTGCCGATCAGGTCATCAAGCTGCAGGATCAGCACCTGAAGGACATGGTCGCCGACGGCGACGCCACGCATGAGAGTGCACTGAAGGACATGAAGGGCCGCTGGAAGCGCCCGATCTCGGGAATGGGCTGGTACCGGCAGGTCAAGCGCGACTTCGCCGGGCTCCCGGAGGCCTGACCCCGCGTCACATCGGCTCGCATAAGTGCAGAGCGACCCGGGCGCCAGCGGCTGCAACACTCTCGGAGTGAGCGCTGATTCCGGCGAGCCCGTGACGGCGGGCACGACCAGGCCCGACTGGTACACCGACGAGTTCCCCGAGCTGCGGCCGGGCCCGCCGTGGGTGATGCAGGACATGATCGCGGCCGAGCCCGCCGTGGTGAAGGCGCTGCTCAGCGAGCCGCCGGCCGGCACGTCGTCTGCTGCGGACGCGATCGCCGACGCGCTCGAGCGCGACCGTCCGGTCACCGTGTGCGGATGCGGCACCTCCGAGCATGCCGCTCAAGGCGTCGCGGCGCTGCTGGCGGCCGCCGTCGGTCCCCAGCGGTCGGCGCTCGTGCGCGCCCAACCGGGGCTGACCGCGGCGCTCGAGCCCGTCCCCGCCGTGTGCGTCGCCGTCTCGCACGACGGCGAGACGCGCGCCACCAACCTCGCGCTGCTCGCTGCCGGAGCCGCCGGGGCGCGCACCATCGCCATCACGCATCAGCCCGGCGCTGGAGTGGCGAGCGCCGCCGCGCACGTGCTGGTCACGCCCCGTCACGACGAGTCGTGGTGCCACACCGTGGCCTACGTCTCGGCGCTGGCGGCCGGCGCCGCTCTCGCTCGCGCGCTCGGATCGCCCGGGTCATTCGCGGCCGACCCGGCCGCGGCGGCCGCGCTCATCGAACGTGCCTCGGCCTCCGCGCCGGCCGCACCGGTGGCCAGCCGCCTCGCGGACCGCCGCGTCGTGCTCTGCGCCGGAGCGGGGGCCGACCGGACCACCGCCCGCGAGCTCGCGCTGAAGATCGCCGAGGGTGCGCGCCTGGCCACCGTCGGCCTCGAGCTCGAGACCGTGCTGCACGGCCAGCTCGCCGGCCACGAGCCCGCCGACGCCATCGTGCTCGTGGTGATCACCGACGGGCCAGAGCGCGAGCGTCTCGCCCGGCGCGCCGGCGACGTCGCCCGGGCCGCCGCCGCGATCGGCATGCCCGTCGCCGCGTTGCTCTCGGGGGCCTACGACCCCGCGCTGCCTGCCGAGCTGACCCCCGCCGGGCGCGTCGTCATCGACGTGCCCGATCCCGCGCTGCTCGACCCCACGCTCGCCGGGCTGCTGGCCGGCGCCGGAGCACTCCAGGCCCTCACGCTCGAGTTGGCGCACGCGCGCGGCACCAACCCCGACCTCATCCGTCGCGAGGAGACGGCCTACCGTAACGCCGCGCACGAGGCCGAGAGCTCGGGGGACTGGTGAGCCCGCGATGACGACGTTCGAGAGCCTGCCCGACGATCTCCCCATTCCTGAGGACGACGGCGCCGCGCAGCACCTGCCCGGCATGGCGATGCCCGCACTCAGCCTCGCGGCCACCGACGGAGGCTCGGTCGATCTCAGTGCCCTCGGCGACGGGCGCACCGTGCTCTACCTCTATCCGCTGAGCGGCAGGCCCGGCACCGATCTGCCCGAGGGCTGGGACGCCATCCCCGGGGCGCGCGGGTGTACGCCGGAGGCCTGCGGCTTTCGCGACCACCTCGACGAGCTCCACGACGCGGGCGCGGCGAGGGTGTATGGCCTCTCGGCCCAGGACACCGCCTATCAGCGCGAGTTTGCCGAACGCATGGCGCTTCCGTTCACGATCCTCTCCGACCCCGGGCTGCGTCTCGGTGAGCTGTTGGCGCTCCCGACGTTCCAGGCGGACGGGCAGCGCCTCTACAGCCGGTTGACCATGGTCATCCGCGACGGGCGCATCGAGCACGTCTTCTATCCCATCTTCCCGCCCGATCGCCACGCCGACGAGGTCTTGAGCTGGCTGCGCGCCCACCCGCGCCCGGCCCCATGAGCGAGGCGCGGGAGGTCGTGATCGACCTGGCGGCCGCCGCCGAGGGCGTGAGCGACGCCTACGCGAACTTCGCCCTCACCACAGTCGATGACCACGTGGTGCGCATGAGCGTCATGACCGAGCCGTTCTACTGGCACCGTCATCCCGGCTGCGACGAGACGTTCCTGGTGCTCGAGGGCACGCTGCTGCTGCAGACCCTGCATGAGCGGGTCGAGCTGGAACCCGGACAGCTCTACACGGTGCCGGCCGGGCTGCCCCACACGACGAGCCCGATCTCAGAGCGGTCGGTCAACCTCACGATCGAGAAGGTCGGGATGAGCACCGAGCGGGTCGACGCCCCCGCTCAGACTGCGGATACAGGTCCGTAACACCGACGCCTGCGCGGGCTGGACCGAGCGCCGGCGCTTCACTATGGTGGGGCTTCGGGGGAGGGTGCTGCGCCTCAACGGGACATGAAAGGCGGCAGCAGATGGGCACCATCACTACGCCCGACGGCATCCAGATCTTCTACAAGGATTGGGGCCCGCCCACGGGGCAGCCGATCGTCTTCAGCCACGGTTGGCCGCTCTCATCCGATGACTGGGACACCCAGATGCTGTTCTTCCTGGACCACGGCTACCGCGTCATCGCCCATGACCGGCGCGGCCACGGACGGTCGAGCCAGACCGGCGAGGGCCACGACATGGACCACTACGCCGACGACCTGGCGGCGGTCACCGCCCATCTCGATCTGGCCGACGCGGTCCACGTCGGGCATTCCACCGGCGGCGGAGAGGTGGTGCACTACATCGCGCGCCACGGCGAGAGCCGCGTGGCCAAGGCGGTGCTCATCAGCTCCGTGCCACCGCTCATGCTCCAGACCGAGGCCAACCCCGGCGGCCTGCCCAAGAGCGTCTTTGACGACCTGCAGGCCCAGTTGGCCGCCAACCGCTCGGTGTTCTACCGCGCGCTCCCCTCGGGCCCGTTCTACGGCTACAACCGGCCGGGCGCGGAGCCATCGGAGGCGATCATCGCCAACTGGTGGCGACAGGGCATGATGGGAGGCGCCAAGGCCCATTACGACGGCATCGTGGCCTTCTCCCAGACCGACTTCACCGAGGACCTGAAGAAGATCACGGTGCCCGCGCTGGTCATGCACGGCGACGACGACCAGATCGTCCCCTACGCCGACTCCGGTCCCTTGTCGGCAAAGCTGCTGCCGAACGGGACGCTCAAGACCTACGCGGGGTTCCCCCACGGCATGCCGACCACCGAGGCGGACACGATCAACGCCGATCTCCTGGCCTTCATCAAGTCCTGACGCCGCGTCTAACGGGAGTCGCGCGCGGCGTCGCCGCGCGCGGCCTCGCGGCGGGCCTGGTCGCGTTCGACGAGCGCGCTGATGCGCTTGGGGAACAGGCCGAGCTCGTCGATCATGTCGCGACCGGCGACACCGATGGTGAGCAGACCGCCGAACAGGGCGACCGCGTCGATCGACTTGCGCCCCTGCTTGTCCCAGTAGTCGTCGTGCAGGTCCAGCCACAGCGCGAACTCGTCCAGCGTCAGCGCCGCCGCCACCCCGTAGGTGGTGGCGGTCACCCGTGACGCCCACTCCGGCATCCGGTCCCCCACCCCGAGCCGATAGGTCCAGAGATAGCCGACGCCGAGCAGGCCGAAGATCCCGAAGGTGCTGTGGTGGATGTGACGGCCGCCCTTGGAGATGTTGTGAAACGGGCCGATCCCGGCGCGGATCGAGTGGGTGATGGCGCGGGCGGTGGCAAACGCGGAGGTGAATCCGACCGCGCTGAGCAGGGCTCGCTCCTGGCGAGCGCTGTGGCAATGGCGGTTGTAGACCTCGCGCAACGACATCGGCCGCAACCCTAACGTCAACCTAGTCGCGCGCGGGGCGCCGCCGGACTTATGATCGAGCCGCAGTTCACCCGGAACCACGAGCTGACCACTGGTCAAGCCGAAAGCGAGGTGTGTCGATGAGCGAAAGCCCCGTCCTCATCCACGTATGGGAGGTCGACCCCGCGGAGGGAGCCGCCGCCGTCAAGTCTCTGGACGAGATGCTGGGTGAGCTCGCCAAGGATCCCGGGTTCGTGTCGGCGCGCGTCCTGGAGACCGCCGATCACACCTCGCTCGCGGCCACCATCGAGATGCGAAGTGTCCAGGACCGCCAGCGCCTTGAGGCGCTGCCCGACGTGCGCGAGACGCTTGACCACCTGCACGGGACGGCGAACCTGGTGATCAGGCTCTACGACGAGGTCGCGTCCTACCCCGCGTAACGGCCGCCGCCGGGCTCAGCGGTCGTTCCAGCCGGCGCCGGTTGCTGCGTACTCCTCCACCCGCGCCGCCATCAGCGCTTTGAGGAGCTCCGTCGGCAGCTCGCGGTCGTAGGGGAGCTTGATGAAGCCCTCCCCGGCCTCGTAGCCGGCCGCCTCTACGGTCGCCTTCTGCGTGGCGAAGAACGGCGGCGGGAACCGCAGCGAGCAGTGGTTCTTGAAGTTCTGAAGCATCCACAGGGTCGTCTTGTCCCCGCGGACATACACCGGCAGGTTCCACTTCAGCTCTTCGCGCGCCTCCGGATCGGCCTCGAGGCTCAGCTCCCGGAGCGTCTCGAGGTGCGGACGCTGCACGTCAGTCAGTTGAGCGAAGAAATCCTCGACGCTTGACCGCTTGGGCATCGGCATGGCGCCAGCGTACACGCTGTGAATCTGGCTGCCGGCGACCGTCGCCGGGCAGCACCAGCGTGTATGACTTGGCCCGTCAGGTCATCTGCCTGCGTTGCCAAGGAGGTCGCGATGGAGTTCCTCATCAAGCTGGATGCCATGGTCCCCGACGAGGGCCCGTCATGAGCGCAACGCTTCCCGATCCGAAGCTGACCAAGCTCTACCGGCTCGAAGCGACCGTCGGAGCGCCAATCGAGCTCGGCGAGTTCGGCGGGGAGCAACGGCGCATCGTGCCGCTGACCGGCGGAACTTTCGAGGGTCCGGAGATCAGCGGCGAGCTGCTCCCCGGCCCGAACGCCGACTGGCAGACGATCCTGTCCGACGGCGCGAGTACACCTTCCGCACGACGACACGGATCGAGACGGCGAGCCCCGAGCTTGAGTGGCTCAACGAGGGGATCTTCGTCAGCGTCGGCGGCCGCCTGCCTGGCGGCGTCGTCTATGAGACCTACCTCGTCGCCTGAATGACCACCGGGACCACACGCGGCACGGACCTCGGTGGGCGCGTGGCGATCGTCACGGGGGCCAGCCGGGGGATCGGCGCGGCGATCACGGAGACGCTGGCGGAGCGGGGCGCGGTGGTGATCGCCTCCTCACACGCGGCCGACCCTCCGGACGAGGTCGCCGAGAGCCTCGTCGCTCGCGGCCTCACCGTTCATGGCCGCACCGCGGACGTCACCGATCCCACGGAGGTGCAGGACCTCGCGGACTGGACTCAGCGCGAGTTCGGCCAGATCGACGTGCTGGTCAACAATGCCGGCGTCGGCGCGGTCGTGCCCAGCGAGACGCTCTCGCTGGACCGGTGGTCGCGCGTGCTGGCGGTGAACCTCACCGGGCCGCTGTTGTGCTCCCAGGCGGTCGGAGCCCACATGCTCGCGGCCGGCCAGGGCGTGATCGTCAACATCGGCTCGGTCTTCAGCGAGACCGGCGCCCCGATGCGTGCGGCGTACGCGGCGAGCAAGCACGGCCTCGTGGGTCTCACCCGCGTGCTCGCGGTCGAATGGGCCAGCCGCGGAGTGCGCGTGGTGACCGTCGAGCCGGCCTATGTCCGCACGAGCCTTGACGACCAGGACCAGCGAGACGGTGGCTACACCGCCGACGACATCGCGCGCCGTACGCCGATGGGCCGCTACGCCGAGCCCGCAGAGATCGCGGCCACCGTCGCGTTCCTCGCCAGCGACGACGCCTCATTCATCACCGGCGCGAGCATCCCCGTCGATGGCGGATGGCTCGCGCACGGGGGCTGGTAGCGCGCGATCAGGACCGCGCGCGGTCATAGACCAGGGCGATCTCGCCGAGCGGGCCCGTCTCCTGGTATGTGAGCGTCCACTTCGTCGCGGGCAGGCCGTCGTCGAACAGTCGCTCCCCGCCGCCGGCGATCTCGGGGGCCACGATGAGATACAGCCGGTCCAGGAGATCCTGGGCGAGGAGCGGTTTGATGATGCTCGGGCTGCTGTTGACGAGGATGTCGCCCTCCCCGCTGGCCGTGAGCTCGGCGACGACGTCGGCGACGGGGGCGTTCACGATGCGGGCCCGCTCCCACGGCGCTTCGGTCAGTGTCGTCGAGAGGACGACCTTGTCGACGTTGACCAGCCACTTCGCGTAACCGCGATCGCGCGGATCGGCGTTCTCGTCCTCGGCGAACGGCGTCCAGAAGGCGATGAACCCCTGAGCGTTGCCCCTGCCAAGCAGTGCGGTGGTCGCGCCCTCCAACATGCGGGTCATCTGACCCCGGGCGACGTCAGACGACATGTAGGGGACGATCGCGCTCAGGTCGGCCGGCCCGCCGGGGCCGTTGTAGCGCCCATCGAGGGTGAGGCTCATGTTCGCGGTCACTCTGCGGGCGTTCGAGTTGGTCATGGCTGTCGTTCCTTTGCTTTGGTGGCTTGCTGTGCGGTGGACTGAAATGCGCTGACGGCGTCGGCGAGGTTGTCGAGCACCTGGCCCCAACCCGTCTCGATCCCGGCGATGTACGGGACGGCCTCGACCGTCGAGTCGGTGATATGGAGATCGACGTGCAGCCGCGAGCCGCCGCGAGCCGCGGTCAGCCTCACGTCGTAATGGCCGGTGAACGAGACCGCCCCCGCCGCGTCCAGCACCGAGAGGTCAAAGGCGAGGTGCTCGCGTCGCTTGGCGACATGGACCGTTCCCTCAGAGCGGTAGCGCCGCCCGGCAGCCTCGTACTCGAGCACGGCCCGACCCCCGGGCTTGGGCTCGAGCAGGCATTCGGTGACCGTCATCGGACCCGGGGCCCACCACGAGGCGAGCAGGTCCGCGTCGACCCAGTGGCGCCAGACGACACCCCGGGGCGCGGCCAGCCGGCGCTCAAACGAGAACGTTCGTCCGTCCGCCCACCGGTCGGCGTCCGCGATGGCGGACTCCGCCTCGATGGCGGCGCGGTAGCGCGCGATCACATCACGCTCGCCGGTGTGCGCCTCGCTGGTCTGGGCCAACTCCCGCAACCGGCGCTCGAGAGCCTGGAGCGGACCTGCCTCGATCGCGTACACGCGCCGCTGTCCCAGCGGATGGACGCTGACGAGCCCGGCCCGGGCGAGGGTCTGAAGGTGTTTTGTGGTCTGTGGCTGCCGCAGACCGGTCAGCTGCGCCAACTCGCCCACTGAGCGGGGCCGCTCGGCGAGGAGCTCGACGAGGCGCCAACGAGCGGCGTCTCCGAGGACCGATGCGATCTCGTGCACGTACTTATATTCGCCTATCTGACTATTCGTGTCAAGGCATATTTCCTCGGCATGCCGTGGGTTAGCGTTGAGGGTGTGACGCGGTCACGGATCGATTCAGAGAGTCGTTCCACGCGGATCGGGGAACACCGAGACCCTGGCGACACAGGACGGAAAGGAAGAAAGCGCTGATGGCCTGGCAGTCGATGCTGACTCACCTGGAATGCGCCCGGTGCGGGCAGCAACATGACGCCGATCAGCTGGCGAACCTGTGCCCGTGCGGCGGTCCGCTCCTCGCGCGCTATGACCTCGAGCGGGTGTCGAGCGCGATTGACCCCGGGAAGCTCAAACACCGAGCGGACCGCTCACTCTGGCGCTACCGCGAGCTGTTGCCTGTCCGGGATCCTGAGCACGTGGTCACCTTGGGCGAGGGCGGGACTCCGCTGCTGCCGCTGACGCGGCTCGGTGCTGTCTACGGGGTGCCAGGTCTGTACATGAAGGATGAGGGCCTGAACCCGACCGGGACGTTCAAGGCAAGGGGTGCCACCACCGGTGTCTCCCGGGCCAAGGAGCTCGGAGCGAGCTCGATCGCGATGCCGACCAACGGCAACGCCGGCGGGGCCTGGGCCGCCTACGGCGCCAAGGCTGGACTCGCAGTCGCTCTCTGTATGCCCGTCGACGCACCTCGTCTGGCCGTGGTCGAGGCGGAGGTGGCAAATGCGCGGATCGCGCTCGTCCGGGGCCAGATCTCGGATGCGGGCGCGATCATGAGCCGCGAGGCGCCACGGCATGGGTGGTTTGAGACGGCGACCCTCAAGGAGCCCTATCGCATCGAAGGCAAGAAGACGATGGCCTACGAGATTCTCGAGGCGCTGGATTGGACTCTGCCCGACGCCATCATCTATCCGACGGGGGGCGGCGTCGGCATCATCGGCATCTTCAAGGCGCTGGGCGAGATGCAGGCGATGGGCTGGATCGACGGAAAGCTTCCACGGCTGTTCGCGGTGCAGGCCGCCGGGTGCGCGCCCATCGTCGCCGCCTATGAGGCCGGCGCCGAGACATCGGAACCGTGGACCGACGCTGAGACGATCGCGCAGGGCATCCGCGTGCCCAGCGCCCTCGGCGATTTCCTGGTGCTCGAAGCCGTCCGGGCGACGGATGGCATCTGTCTGGCGGTCACCGACGACGCGATTCTGGCGGCATTGCACGAGACGGGCCGCACCGAGGGATCCCTGATCTGCCCGGAGGGCGCCGCAGCGGTGGCCGCCGTGCCTCTATTGCTGGCTCAGGAGCAGATTCGACCGGACGACAGGGTGGTCATCCTCAACACCGGCACGGGGATGAAGTACCCCGGCATCATCGACGTGTCGCCGCCGGTGATTGATCCCGGGGATCCGCTGCCGCCGGAGGTATTGGCGAGCTCCCCGTCCGCCGCCGCGGCGCCGCGGCCAGGCCCTAGGGAACGAGGACTACCTTGCCGATGTTGCGTCGCTCAGCAATGAACCGGTGGGCGTCGGGCGCCTTGTCAAACGAGAAGGTGGCGGCGACGATCGGCTTGAGGTGACCCGCGTCGAGCATCGGCAGCAGTGGGTCGATGACCCGGTCCAGGCCTCCCTCGGCGTCCCACCAGGAGAGCATGTTGAGGCCGAAGACACCCTTGTTCTCATTCATCACGCCGAGTCCCTTCCACCACGGCATCGATGAGAACGGGCTCTTCGCGAGAGTCCGCAGGGCGGTCGGCAAGCTGCGCTGCTCGCCGGACTGGACTTCTGAGGCCCCGTACATGATCAGGCGGCCGCCTGAGCGCAACAGCCGGTAGTCCTTGCGAAAGCTCGATGGCCCAAGAGCGTCGAACGCGACATCAATCCCCTCACCGCCGGTGATCCTGCGCACCTCGTCGGCGAAATCCTGGGTGCGGTAGTCGATCGCATGGTCAACTCCCTGCTCGCGGATCGCGGCGTGCTTTGACGCCGACGCCGTGCCGAACACCTCAGCGCCGATGCGCTTGGCGATCTGGGTTGCCGAGATCCCGACGCCGCCGGCCGCCGCGTGGATCAGGACCCGCTCCCCGGGTTTCAGCCCTCCCATCACGACCAGGCCCGCCTGGGCGGTCGCGTAGTTGACCGGGAACGCGGCGCCCTCCTCAAAGGAGAGCTGGGCGGGCAGGGCGTAGACCATGCTCTCGGCCACCGTGACCAGCTCCGCCTGGCCATTGAACCGCGTGCCCGCCACCACCCGGTCACCGGGCTTGACCGACCCGACCCCCTCGCCGACTGACTCCACCTCGCCCGCGACCTCATAGCCGACCACGCACGGCACCTTCGGCGAGTCCGGGTACAGACCGGTTCGGGCAAGGGTGTCGGCAAAGTTGAGGCCCGCCGCCTTGACCGCGATCCGAACCTCGCCCGGCCCCACCGACGGGTCGGGCCGCTCGAGGACCTGGAGGACCTCGGGGCCTCCGCGCTTGGTGATCACCACGGCCCGCATCACGCGAGGACTCTACGCCCAACGCCTACTAGGGTCGTAGCGTGACCCTGGAGCCCGTGGCGTCTGCCGAACCGCGTGAGATCACGGCGCCGTCGGTTCTAGTGGGACGCTGGGGGTTGGGGCAAGGACGTGCGGTCGCGATCGCGTACGTGAGCGCGGTCTTCGTCACCGCGATGGATATGCAGATCGTCAACGTGGCGCTGCCGACGCTGGCGCGCGCGTTCGACGCGCCGCTCTCGGATGTGCAGTGGACGGTGATCGCTTACCTGCTGACGCTCGCGGTCGTGATGCCCGCCTCGGGTTGGATCGGTGACCGGATCGGGACCAGGCGGACGTTCATGGTGGCGCTGGCCTTGTTCACGGTCGCGTCGGCGCTGTGCGGCGCGGCCGAGAGTCTCGGTGAGCTGGTCGGGGCGCGAGCGCTGCAGGGGGTCGGCGGGGGGTTGTTGACCCCGACGGGCATGGCCATGCTCTACCGCGCCTACGGCCCCCAGCAGCGCGCCCGAGTGGCGCGGACGCTGATCGTGCCGATCCTCGTGGCTCCCGGTACCGCGCCGATCATCGGCGGCGTCCTGACTCAATGGCTCTCGTGGCGCTGGGTGTTCTTCGTCAACGTCCCGATCGGCATCGTCACATTTGCGTTCGCCTACCTGACGCTGCAAGAGCACCGTGCCTCTCCCGGCGGACGACTGGACATCCGTGGGCTGGTCCTCTCGGGCGCCGGGCTCAGTGCGCTGCTGTATGCCATCAGCCAGGGCTCCGTGCTCGGCTGGTCCTCGGCCCCGATCCTGGCCACCGGGATCGGCGGGCTGGTGCTGCTCGGTGTATTCGTGCGGGTATCGCTCAGTCAGTCCGACCCGATCCTGCGCGTCAGGCTCATCCGCGACCGGCTGCTGCGGGCTACCAACCTCGTGTTCGCGCTCAGCAGCGGGCCATTCTTGGCCAGCCTCTACCTCACCCCGATCTTTCTGCAGGTGGTGCTTCACCAGTCCCCGATCGGCTCGGGGACCACCACGTTCGTCGAAGCCATCGGAGTCGGCGTCGCCGCCCAGACGTGGGGGCGCCTGTACCCCCGCCTCGGCCCGCGCGTGATGGCCGGCACCGGCGCCGTCGGCCTTTGTCTCTTCCTGGCGCTCTTCCTCCGTGTGGACGCCTCGACGAACCTATGGCTGGTGCGCGCGCTCATGTTCTTCGGCGGCGTCGCCAACAGCGGCGTGTTCCTCTCGATCCAAACCGCGATGTTCACCACGATCTCCGCCCAGGACACCGCCCACGCCTCGGCGATCTACAACACCCAGCGGCAATCCGCGATCGCGCTCAACATCGCCATCGTGACCACCATCGTCGCCGGCGTCGCCGGCAGCGACCTGACCAAATTCCACGCCGCGTACCTCGCAAGCGCGATCATCGCCGGGCTGGGAGCAATCTGTGCGTGGACGATGATCCACACCAGTGACGCCCGCTCGACGATGCATCAACCGCGCTGACCGGGTGACAGGCGGTGGCTCACCTCGCGGCGGGCGGGCCGAACCAGGTGGTCAGCGCCTCCGCGAGCCCTGTGTCAGTCGGGTGTCCGGTCCAGGCGACATAGCCGTCGGGGCGAATCAGCACGGCCATGGGAGGGCAGACCACTCCGATCACGGGGAGCTCCCACCGACCCGTGTAGCTCGCGTCGATCAGCTGGACCCGGTCGCCCCATGAGCCGATGTCAAAGCTGCCGGGCTGACCGAGATTGACCAGTACCGGCTTGGCGCCGTGCAGCAGCTCGAAGACGCGCGGGCGCCCATCAGCGGTCACGAGGTCCAGATCGGGCATGCGGCGTCCGAGCAGGGGATGTCCCTCGCCGAGGTCGTAGTGAATGTCAAGCCCGGAGTGGAGACCACCCAGACGTTTGCGGGGCTCGTCCATCTGGACCAGCCCTGACACCAGATCGACCAGGACCCGCATCCGCTCGTCTCGGGGTTGGAGCCCGGTCTGCGCCATGGTGTATTCAAGCGCGCGGGCAGCGACCGGGTGACGCTCGGTGTGGTAAGTGTCAAGGAGGCCCTCCAGCGAGGTCCCGCTGACGACCTGGGCCAGCTTCCATCCGAGATTCATCGCATCCTGCACACCGAGACTGACACCCTGTCCTCCGGCCGGGTAATGCACATGGGCGGCGTCGCCGGCCAACAGCACCCGTCTGTCGCGGTACGTGGCGGCCTGCCGAGTCATATCGGTGAACCGTGAGATCCATGCGGGGTTGTGGATCCCGAAGTCCGTGCCGTACACGTTGATGAGCGCGTCGCTGAGATCGCGCAGGGTGGGATCGGTGCTGGGTCCGAGCTTCTGCTCGGTCACGATGACCCGGAACATCGGCCCATCCCCCATCTTCTGCAGGCCGTGGGTGCCGATGGCGTCACGGCGCGCGCCCCGAGGCGGCTCCTCGGTGACCTCGACCTCGGCGATGAGGTTGCTCCTCGTCGCATCCCACCCCGGAAAGTCGATCCCCGCTGCTCTGCGGACGAGGCTACGTCCTCCGTCGCACCCGACGAGATACCGCGCCCGCAGCAACTCACCGTCGGACAGTTCGACGTCGACGCCGGCGTCGTGCTGTGCGAAGGCCGTCACGTCACGTCCGTAATAGATCCGGGCTGGCAACTCGGCGACCCAGGTGGCGAGGATCCGCTCGATCTGGTTCTGCCAGATCCCGAGTGAGTACGGATAGCGCGTCGGGAAGTCGCTGATGTCCAACACGGTGCCGGCGAACGTCGCCACCTGACCCGCCTTACCCTCGGCGAGGAATCGGTCAGCGACCCCGCGCTGATCGAACATCTCGATCGTGCGCGAGTGAAAACCGCCGGCCCGTGAGCCGACAAGAACGTGATTGGCACGCCGCTCGACGACCGCCACGTCGACGCCGGCCAACGCCAACTCAGCCGCCAGCGTCATCCCGGAGGGGCCCGCCCCCGCGATGACCACCGCATGCTCGCTCATCGCCACACTCCCCTCCCACCCGTCGACAAACACTCGCTCATCTCGCTCCTCCGGTCGCTCCGGTTCGGACGTGCGGCGGGCGATTATGCGCCACGAACCGGGACCTCATGAACACTCTCTGTGGGCTGTAGAATTGAAGGAGCGGAAGGCGAGTCGCGGCGGTCAGGGGGGCGCGGGGTTGACCCGCAGTAAGCACGCCTCGCAAGTCGCGCTGAACCCGACGCTGCGCCACGGTCGCCGGAGTAGAATGAAGGCATAGGCATTTCAGCGCTCGTGCGAAACGAATTCGCGCAGGGCACCGCGTATACGGCGACCTTCCGGACCGTTTCGTCCCAGCAACGAAGAGCCGCCCGCTACGGAGCGACAGACGCCGACAGGGCGATCCGAGCTCGGGAAGGTCCCCAACATGCCAGTCTTCTTTTTCACCGTTGAACAGCAGGAACGCGCCATCGTCGAACGGTTCGGCAAGTTTGTCCGAGTCGCCGGGCCTGGCCTTCAGCGAAAGTCACCCTTTGTCGAGAAGGTGGCTGGACGCATGAGCTTGCAGGTCGAGCAGCTGAACGCCGATATCGAGACCAAGACACGCGACAACGTGTTCGTGGTCGTCAAGTTGGCGATCCAGTACATGGTCAACGCCGACGAGGACAGGGTCAAGGACGCGTTCTACAAGCTCGATGATCCAGAAGTGCAGATGAAGTCGTACGCCTTTGACGTGGTCCGCTCCCATATTCCGACAATGGACCTCGACGAGGCCTACGCGGATGCCGACACCATCGCCAAGCACATCCAGGACACCTTGCAGACCCAGATGGCCGAATACGGCTACGAGATCATCAAGGCACTGATCACGAACATCGAGCCGGATCAGCGTGTCAAGGACGCGATGAACAACATCAACGCGGCGCGTCGTAACCAGGAGGCCGCGACAGCTCAGGGTGAGGGCGACAAGACGCTTCGCATCAAGAAGGCCGAGGCGGAGTCGGAATCGATGCGCCTGCACGGCGAGGGTGTCGCAGCCGAGCGTGTGGCGATCGCCCAGGGTCTCAAGGACTCGCTCGCCGTCCTCGCCGACGAGCACGGCATCGATCCCAAGGAGGCAATGGGTCTGGTCGCGCTGACCCAGTACATGGACACCATCCGGTCCGTCGGCGAGAACGGCAACATGACCACATTGCTGCTGCCCCACTCTCCGGCCTCGGTTGGGTCACTCATGGAGCAGGTCCAACAGGGCATGCTCACCGGCAATCTCGCGGCGGACGCCACCGTCCCGAGCAACGGCGCACGCCACGCGCCTGCTCCCGCACCCCCCTCGGGGACCCCGCGACAGCGCTGACCCCAGCCCACCCACACCACGGCCGTGACCCGAGATGACGGTTGACGGGAGACAGGGAATGGTGGCGTTCCTGGGGGTCGACCCTGACCCGCGACTGCTCGATGTGGATCGCGTCAATCTCCCCCAGACCGAACAACCCCCAGAGCCGGCCGCGCCCAGTCCACGGCATGGCCGGCTGGTCGCGGCGGGCTCGGTGCTGACCGGCGTCACCCTCATCGGCGGCGTGGTGTTGGCGGGCTACGGCGCCGCCGAGTTGCTGTTCGGTGGTGGCGGTGCGTTCTATGCCGTCGTCGCGGTGATCGGCATTCTGCTGGCGGCGACCCATTGGGGATGGGTCCACGTCGCCGAATACGTCGGCCTGACCATCGACGATCACGAGCGGCGAGTCACCGACGCAGGACGACGGGAGTGGCTGGCCGGCATCGAGCCCTACCCGCGCTTCAGCGTCTCGACGAGCGTGCTGGATGACGCTTCCATACGCATCGAACGCGTGCTGTATCGGCCGACGCTCACCGCCGCACACACCTTCACCTTCGCCCGTGAGACGGACAGGGAGGAAACCTACGCGGCTGGCACGCCGGCGGAGGTCATCGCCACGACGGTCGAGACGATGCGTCGGGAGGCCCGCCTGGAGACCGACCAACTCCACGAGCTGTGGGACGTCGCATCGACGTCCTACGCCGCCCGGCTCGCCGACGGCGACGACGACCAGCAGCGCCTAGAGGCCGAAAGAGCCGCCGCCACGGCACTGTCTGAGCACCTCAACGCCTCACTGCTGGAACCGCCGGTGATCGAATAGCACGCGTGAAGCGCGCTCTCGAGCACCCCTCCTGGTGGGCGTCCAGCGCGGTTCCCTACCCGTTCTTCTGGCTGCTGCCAGTCGCCGGAGCAGCAGTGGGGTATGCCGCGGCGAACCGGCTTGGCGTGCCCGTGTGGAGTGGCTTTCTCTGCGGCGAGATCCCCGCTCTCGCGATGGAAGCCTGGTGGCGTCGCCGGCGGGTCAATGCCGGATGGCCATCGCCAGATGGGTCACCGTCGAGACGACGTACACGAGACCAAGAAGGTGGCGAAACCAGTTGACGCCATCGACGAGTTCCTCGTAGGCCCAGATCGCCATCGCCAGATAGGACACCGCAAGGGCTTCACGGTGGCCCACCCCGTGCATCATGCCGGCGGCCACACCGCCCACGAAGGCGAGTATCAGCGGCACATTCGGGAATTGGACGAGCGGAAATCCGCGCGGCCATCCGAATTGCCTGACGCGCCTGATCCTCGCCGCGAGACGCCCACGATCCACACTTCCTAGACCCTCCAGCCGCGACATTCCTTCCTCACGGTAGGGGTCGAGGCCCGGCAGTGACGGCACGCCAGCCAGCGTCTACGCCGGGGCGAGCTGCTCGCCGGAGAGTAGACTCCAGGTGGTGGGTCCCACCGTTTGGGTGCTGCGCTCTCTCATCCTCCCTGTGGTTAGTGTTTCCAGTGGAGCAACGAGGAGTTCATTCTCATGACCAAGCCGAACCAAGAACCCGGCCCCGGACGGTCGACTTCGGCGACGGCCTTCGACGAGCTGCGCAAGGAGATCGCGAAGCGCAACGAACAGGCGACCGAGAAGGCCCGCAAGCTCCGAGCGGCCCGCGACCGGGCGCGGATGATCGAGCGCCGCCGGTGGAGCTTCTCTAGAAGCTCGGCGGCGCCGGTCTACCATCCCGCGCCATGAACAACACTGACATTGTCACGAGCATCGACCAGCGCCTGACTGAGGCCAAGGTCGAGATCGCTCGGCTGGAGGGCGCCCGCCAAGCGCTGACCCACAGCGACGCGTCCGCTGTCGCGCCAAAACCGCGCCGGGCGCGGCGTGTAACAAAAGGACGCACGAGCGTCCGTCGCCCCGAGGTCGTGCCGGCCGGCAAGCTGACCGCGCTGTTGGACGGGTCGGGTGGGATGTCGACGTCGGAGCTGGCGAAGGCCAGCGCCGGCAGGCCCGATCAGATCCTCGCACTGTTGCGCGAGCTGGAGAAGGCGGACCAGGTCCGTCGCACCGGCCAGCGCCGCGGTACCCGGTGGCACCTGATCACCGACGAGGAGCGGATCGCAGCCCGGGCGGCGGAGATCGCCGCGCAGGGTAGGCGCCGGGCAAAGAAGGCGGCGTGACCGGGGACCTCTGGGTCGACCGCTAGCCTCAACGCTCACAGGGATGAGACTTGACCGCGTTCAGCCAGGCGATGTCATCAAGGCGGCGATCAAGGGCCGGACCGGCATCTGGGGCGAGGTGACCGAGGTCAAGGACGGCACCGTCTACTTCCAGCCGCTCTGCCCGGCGACGGGTTGGCGGCATGCGGGCGCCCACGAAGTCGTTGGCCACTGGCGCCGGGCCCGTCGCCGGGGGAGCGCAGGCGACGACGACGCGCCGCCCGTACCCGTCGAGCAACTGTCGCTCCCTGGCGTTCACACCTAGGCCGACGGACGATGCCGTTCTTGGAGACGCGCTTGGCATCCGATGAACCGTACGTTCTGCGCTCGGGCACGATCGGTGAGTCGTGGTTTGCCGTGGCCGGCCGGATCGTCGCCAACGGCGTACCCAGCCGGTACGACGGCCTGCCGATCCGGGAGATCTCGCTGATCACCCTGCTGATCGCGCGCCCGGATGCCGACGACGAGCTCATCGCCACGCACGCGGAGCCGGATCGGCTGGCGTGGATGCATGCCAACTTCACTGATCACGCCCGGGTGGCAGACCTCGGTGACACCGATAGCTACGCCACGCGGCTGTTTGACTACGAGCGTTCCGGCCATGACCAGATCAGGTGGGTGATTGACCGCCTCCGTGCTGACCCTTCGTCGCGTTCGGCGACGATCACGACCTTTCAGCCGCACACCGACACGACGTACATCCCGTGTGTCGGCATGCTCGACTTCTGGCTTCCAGACGGTGCCGTGGAGCTCGTCGTGTATGCGCACAGCATTGACTTCGGCGCCAAGGGCTACGGCAACCTGGTCGAGCTGGCTTCGTTGCAGCGCCACGTAGCCGACGCTCTCGGCGTGCCCGTCGGCCGGTTGATGATGATCGTCAAGTCGGCTCATGTGTACGAGACCGAACTGGAGTACGTCACGAGCGTGCTGGCGAACGCAGACCGGTCCCACGTCGACATCTAGCCGCACGGCGAGATATGGGAGGCTTGTCGGGTGCCGTTCATGCCAGAGCTGTTTTCCGCGCCGGCGCTCGCGCAGTTCTACGACAAGAGCCGACGGGATGAGCTTGAGGCGGTGCCGTACTTCGACGGCCTGATGGCCGGGGAGCCGGACGCGCTGGTCGAGTCGTTCGCCGCCGAGCCCGAGCTGTACGACCCCGTGCGAGGACGCGTCAAGGGCAGGCGCGCCTTCGAGGCGTTCGTCAGGGAGATGAACGCCTGGATTGCTCGCCGCAACGTCACGGTCGAGAATGTCGCGCATATCGTCACCGGACGAGGCGGCTTTGAGGAGGTGCTCCTGCACCTCGATGGTGAGACGGGGCGAGTCGATCTTCCCCTCGCGATCGTCGCGGACCGCGAGGACGACGGCCATATCGATGAGCTGCGCATCTACTTCAGCACCTGGGCACTGACCGGCCGCCACACGAGTCGCCCGCCGCTGCTACAGCCCGACCCAGAGCTGCGCGCGCCGGACGTCGTCTCCGACTACCAGGAGGCGCTCGCCGCCGGCGATGTCGACGCGATCGTGGCGACGTTCGAACCGCAGGGCTACGCCCGCGAACCGGCAGGCGGCCAGTACCTCCACCAGGGCGCCAACGGCCTGCGTTCCTTCTACCAGCACTTGTTCTCAAACGATGGCGGCATCCCGTTGGAACACTGCGCGCTCATCGACGAGCAGGGCGTGTGTGCGCTCGAGTACAACGTGGTGCGGTGGGGGCAAACGGAGCTGCCGCCTCAGGCCGGTGTCGCTGTCTACGTTCGGGGTCAGAGCGGGAAGATCGCTGAGGCGCGGATATACGATGACGTCGATCCCCCGCTTGGTGTGTCTACCTAGCCCGGGCTGCGCGTGAACACCTCAGTGCCCCGGCGGCTTGACCAAGGCAGTGAGGTGGGGTTCACGCTGCTGCGTGGGCGCGCTCGGCGAACGTGGTGAGAGTCCCGGCGACCTCCGTCGCCGACGGCATCGACGCGATCTCTGCCGCCAGCCCCCGTGCTGCGGCACGCTCAGGCGAGGTGTGGGCGAGCACGGCGTCGATCGCTTGACGAACAGCTTCTGGCGTGACCTGGTCACCAAGCAGGACGCGCGCGGCACCGGCCCGCTCGCATGCGCGCGCGTTGTCGAACTGGTCGGCACCTTGCGGGATGAGCACCAGCGGTAGCCCGGCCGCGAGCGACGCCAAGGTCGTGCCCGTGCCGGCGTGGCAGACAACGGCGTCGCATCGTGCCAGCAGCGGCGCCAGTGGCAGCCATTGCTCGACGTGCACCGTCGGTGGAAGCTCGCCCAGCGCGGCCGGGTCGTGCAGCCGGCTGACGGTTACGACAACCTCGGCGCCGGTACCCGCCAGCCCGGCGAGGAGCGGTTGGAAACCGGCCGGCTGGTTGAACTGCGGAGCGGTACCCAGCGATACGTAGACGACGGGTCGGGTCCCGAGCGCTTGCGCCCATTCGGGAAGCGGCGCGGCGAGGTCGCCGGGTACCTCTGGACGGATCGGCTGCACACCTTGGGAGGCAGGAACCTCCGCATCAGTCCCGCCCAGTGACGGTGGACAGGGGTCCAGATACAGGCCGCGGTAGATCCCACCGTATGCGTCGGGCGCCAGCGCGGCCGCATCCCACATCGGCGACACGCGGGCGGCGATCGCCGCGACCACATTGGCATCGAACGGCTGACCGAACCCGTAACAGACCGACGGCACGTCGAGCTCGGCTGCGAGCAGCGGCCCGGCCAGGTCGACCGGGGGGTGCACGATGAGGTCGGGCTTCCACGACGCGGCCAGCGTGCGCAGGGCAGGCAGCTTCGACGCCGGGATCACCGCTCCGAACATCGCGGCCGGAAACCGGATGCGGTCACCCGCCGGCGCTGCTTGCACCTCCGCGTCGCCCATCGCCGCCACCGCGCCGTCCATCGCTGACATGCCCGCGGGGACGAAACGCATTCCGTTCGTGCCGGCGCGCGTCGGCAGATCGTGCCCGGTCGCGACGATCAAGTCATCGCCCTGTTTGATGAGCGCGTGTCCGAGTGGGATGAAGGGGCCGAATACCCCCTCCATCGGCGTCGTGCTGCAGAGAACTCGCATGATTGCCTCCGGTCCAATTTAATATAGTGCCACTATATAGCTAGACTCTAAGGCATGTCAAACGCCCAGCCCACCGGACACCGAGGCTCGACCACCGGTCGTTCACGCCCGCGCGCACGCCGTGGCGCCGAGACGCGACGCCGGGTTGAAGAAGCGGCGGCTCGGCTGTTCACCCGGGGCGGTTACACCTCGACGACGATGCAGGCGATCGCTGACGAGGCCGGAGTCCACGTACAGACCATCTACCTCGCGTACCGCACCAAGGCCGCGCTGCTCGCCGCCTGCGCGGCGCGACTCGTGGCCGGCGACGAGGACCCCGACACCCACCCCAGCGAGCGGCGCTGGGCCCGCGAAGTCGCTGCCGAACCCGATCCCCACGCCAAGCTCGCCCGCTACGTCCGTCAAATCGGCGAGGTCAGCCCACGCATCACGCCGCTGCTCGACGTCCTGCGCGCGACCGCAGCCGCCGAGCCGGAAGTCGCTGAGTTCCTGTCGCAGATGGAGGACGGCCGCCGCGAAGGACCTCACCAACTACTCGGCCTGGGGGTTCCTGCGGGCACGTGGCGCGCGGGGCTAGGACCCGAGGAGGTCGCCGACATCGTGTTCACCCTCGCATCCCCCGACACCTTGCGGGCGCTGGTCACCGGGTGCGGCTGGGACCCACTGGCAGCCCAGGCGTTCATCCTGCGCACGCTCGAGCGCGAGTTACTGACCGAATAACCGAAGCCCCCCAAGTCTGAGGCGGGCGTCTCAAGCGTTAGGTTTCTTGCTTGACAACCGGAGGTACCCTCCGCTATCTTTACCGGAGGCCCCCTCCGGAACCTGCTCTGGTGCCGGCCTCCATTTTAGCTGCTGAACCCGAGACCTTTAGAAGGTGCCCATGAAACCGCTGTGCCTTGCCGCCTCATCCATCCGCCAACGGCCGTCAGGAGCCGTGGCGATCCTCAGCACCGGGCTCGAAGCGGGTACGCGATGAGACAGGGACCTTTGGCCGGCCGCTACCCCGCGGCAGCAGCGATGGTGATCTTCGCGCTCGTGCCCTACCTGGGGCTGTCGGCGGCGCTGCAACCGCTCGCTCCGACCATCGGCGCGCAGCTTCACATGAGCGCGCAGACGATGAGCCTCGGCCTTGGCCTGGCGAACGCCGGGTACGCCGTCGGGACGGTCCTCGCCGTGCAGTTGGCCCAGCTTCTGCCCCAGCGGCGAATGATGGTCCTCTACGCGGCGTTGCTGGTGATCGGGTCCGTGCTGGCCGCCGCCGCCCAGAATCCAGCGATGTTCATCATCGGCCACGTGCTGCAGGGACTGTGCACGAGCCTGTTGTTGATCGCCGCCGTCCCGCCGCTGGCGATCGGCTTCGGACTACCCAGGATCCGCTCTACCGCGATGATCATGAACGTCTGCATCTTTGGCGCGGTCGCGCTTGGGCCCACAGTCGGCGGCATCCAGGCCAGCGCCGGCGGATGGCGCCCGCTGTTCTGGATCACCGCCGCCATCGCTCTGGCCGCGCTGGCGCTGACGGTGTTGACCTTTGAGGATGCGCCGCCCGCCAACCCGGAGGCGCCACGCTCCCCGCACGTGCTCGGCCTGGCCGCGGCCGGGTGCGTCGCCGCGTTCTACGGCGCGTCAGAACTGCTCACCCACCCCTTCCTGGATGTCCAGACGATCGTGCCGCTGGCGGGAGGGCTCGCCCTGATCGTCATCCTGATCGTCAACCAGTACCGCAGCAAACACCCGCTGTTGACGATTCGCAGCATGCTGACGAGCACGGTGCCGGTCGCGGGGATCGTCGTGGCGCTGACGGCGGCGGCCGCCTCGGTGACCGCAACCGATCTGGTCGCCTCCGTGCTGGCGCCGCACTACTCCCCGCTTCACCTCGGGCTCCTCTTCCTGCCTGAGCTGGCCGGCGCTCTGCTCACCGCGGTGGCGCTCGGCGTCGTGCTCAAGACGCGCGAACTGCACTACTTGCCGCTGGTCGGGATGGGGTTCCTCGCCGCCGGCATCGCAGTGTTCCGCATCGAGGTCCCCCCGACCCAGACGCTGACACTGATCGGCTCAGGGCTCACCGGGATCGGTCTCGGAGCGGCGGTCGCCCCGGCGCTGTTCGTCGCCGGTTTCTCGTTGCCCGCCGCAAGCCTGCAGCGCGTGTTCGCGATCGTCGAGCTGCTGCGTGCGGTCGCTGCGTTCATGGTCGCTCCGGTGTTCGCCCACTTCGCGGCCACCGTTGGCGGCAGCCCGACAGCGGGCACGGAGATCGTGCTCTGGATCGGCCTCGGGATCGCGGTCAGCGGCGCGGTCGCGGCCGTCCTGCTCTACGCCCTGGGCGGCGCCCGCGCGCGCACGCCGGACCTGGAGCGCTTCATGGACGGCGACGGCCCCGCGTGGTATTCCCCGCCGCTTCTGGCCGCCGTCCGCAACCGCCGGCACCGTCACGCGCTGGCTCAGGAGCCGGCATGAGCACAACCCAACATCCGAGCCCGGCCCAGGGTCCGATCGTGTTCGCCTACGACGGATCTGAGCTCGCGAAGCTCGCCATCGACGAAGCCGCGCACCAGCTGGCGCCAGGACGCGCAGCCCTCGTGCTCACCGTCTGGCAACCATTCGACGTCGGGTTCATCCCCGCCGAGGACATCCGATTTGACGCCGCGCAAATCTCCGATGTCAAGCAGGCGGCCGAGCGCACCGCAGCCGAGGGGGCCTCGCGCGCCCAGGCGGCAGGGTTCGACGCGCGCAGTGCCGTGGCCGAGACGTCGCCCACCTGGAAAGGCATCGTCAAGGCCGCCGACGAAAACGACGCGAGCCTCATCGTGCTCGGCTCGCACGGTCGCAACGGGTTCGCCGGTGCGCTCATCGGCAGCGTCGCCGACGCCGTCGCAGCACACTCGCGGCGCACGGTCCTGATCACCCACCGCCGCGGCCCGGGAGACGAGAGCACCGCTCACGCCACCTCAGACCGATGAGCGCCACGCCCGGCCCGGGCGAGGTTGCTGGGTCAGGGCTGTTCTGCAAACACAGCGGCCGCGACCTGGTAGGAGTCAAACGCACGGGCGGCGCCGGCATATGCCTCGAGGTGGATGAACAGTGCGACGATCTCGTCCTTGCTGACCCCGTTGTGCAGCGCGATGCGCAGCTGTCCGCGCAACGGCTCGTGAGTGCCCAGGGCTGCGGCGATCGCCACCGAGATCAGACTGCGCGAGCGCGTGTCCAGCAGGTCGGTCCGGGGCCAGCTGTCTCCAAACGTGTGCAGGGTCGCCAGGCGGCGAAACTCGCGTGCGCTGTCGGGCTCGCCGGGGCCCAGCGGGAGCTCCAACGGCCGGCCAAGCAGTTCGCCGGCCAGTTCGACGGAAGCCTCGTATGCGTCGGTCATCCTGATCCTCCCTGGTAGGTGCCGTCAGGCGGCGCAGGCCGTCGGCGAACCACTGCCCGGGAGCAGACAGGCGAAGCGCTCAGTCGGGGCCCTGCCGCTGTTGATCGTGAACGTCACGACCTCGCCGACATCGCCCGGTGCGGTGATCTGGAGGGAGAGCCTGGCGCCGGGCCGCAGCCGCTTGCCCTTCAGCAGCGGCTCGAGGTCGAGCTTGCGCCGCTTGGAGGTGAGGCTCCGCCGGGAGAACGGGCAGCCGCCACCGCGGCACAGCACCGCGACCTTGGCGTGAGCCGGCAGCGGCGCGACGCTCAGTTCCAGCGCCGTTGTGAAGCTGGGGCCGAAGCTCCAGGTGAACGCGGGCGAGATGTGCAGGCGGCCGAACTTGAACACGACCTTCTTGCTGCGCTTGGTGGTTCCGGCGATCGAGACGGTCGCCGGGAGCGTGTAGAAGCGGTCCAGGAGGCGGCTCCCGATCGCGTTGAGCGCGAGCTTCAGCGTTTTCTTGTGCCCGGTCTGGATCGAGAATTTGGCGGTCGCGAGCGTGATCTTCTTGGTCGTGCCCTTGGGCTTCTTCCCCTTGCCCTTGCCCGGCTTGGCCTTGGCGGCGACGGCCACCACCTTCTTGCCCTGGGTCGTCTGGTGCGCCGTGAGCGTCACCGGTCCGCGGCAGACGTCGCCGGGATTGCCGTCGCCGCACGTGATCGTCGCCAGGAGGACGTTCCCGTCGAGGATTCGGGTGCCGAGCGTTGCGCCGACCGCGCGCGGTGTGGTGAAGGTCAGGTCGCTGCCGGTGGTTGTCCCGTCGCCGTTGGAGGCGACGATCTGCGCGTGATAGGTGTGTCCTGGCGCCAGGCCACCGAGACGGGCGCTGAACGCCACCGGCCCGTTGCCGGCGCCGACGTCCTGAGCTGACGTCGTGGAGCCGAAGGCAGCTGTCAGCCCGTAGCGGACGACGACGGTCGTGTCGCGGAGGTTGGGCCCGATGGCCGCCGTCACGACGCCCTGAGTCGTGCCCGCGGCAGCCGCCGCAGCCGAGGCAATTCCCGGGGGCGCCACCTCGTAGGCGCCGGCGTCACAGCCGTTGCCCTGCGGCCGGGCCACGCCGCGCTCGTCGGTGCCCAGCGGACAGTTGTTGGCGGGCACGGCGTTGATGGCCGGGCTGCCGGCCATCAGGGCCATCGTCTGGGTCGGACCGCCGTTGGCCGCCAGCGCCCCGAGCCGCGGGTCCGCGCTCTGGGAGACGCCGCACGTGTTGTCGCCGAACACGATGTCGTTGCCCCCGGGGACGACCGGCCCGTTGCAGTTGACCAGCGACCCGCCGGCGCGGTTCGCGGCAAGGATCGAGTTGCTGACGGAGACGACCGCGCCGCCCGCGGCGTCCAGGCCGCCGCCCACCCCGGTGGCGACGTTGCCGACGATCGTGTCCTGGCTGAGGGTCGCGCCCGCGGCGGATTGGTTGATGCCGCCTCCCGGTCCAGGAACCCCCGGGGATCCGGTCACCGATTGTCCCCCGCTGGGGATTCCCTGGTGGCCGACGCCGCCGGTGGTGTTCCCGGCGATGGTGGAGTTCTGGACCGTGATGGCGGTGCTGGTATCGATGCCGCCACCGGGCCCACCGCTGCCGCCGAGGAAGACGCTGGTGCCGCCGCCCGAGCTCCCACCCATCGCCACCCCGCCGTTGCCGCTGTTGCCTCCGACGCCGGTGGCGTTGCCCGAGATGGTGGAAGCCGTGATCGTCAGGCTGCCCGTGTTCTCGATGCCTCCGCCGGCGCCCGCGGCGGCACCGTGGCCTCCGCTGCCCTCCATCACCGATGACGTCCCGGGTGCGCCGTCGCCGCCGTCGCCTCCGGGTCCGGTCGAATTTCCGGCGATGGTGGTCCCTGTGATGACGAGCGTGCCGGAGTTGGCGATCCCGCCGCCGGCCCCGCTCGCACCGCCGTTGCCGCCGGGCGAGCCGCTGCCGGGCACCGGGTTGTCGCTCCCGGCATTGCTGGCGGTTTTGTTCTGAGTGATGGAGCTGTCGGTGATCGTAAGCATGCCGGTGTTGGCGATGCCGCCGCCGGCGCCGCCCGGCGCGGCGGACGTACCGAGGCCCGAGTCACGCGATCCCCCCGAAGCGAGGTTGCCGGTGATGACGTCGTTGTTGAGCGCCAGGGTGCCGGCGTTGGCGAGCCCCCCTCCCGGCAGCCCATTTGCCCTGGCCAGCTCGCAGGCGACGGTGACCGGCGGGGGGCAGGGCGTGAGGCCGCTCTCGCCGCCGGTGATGGTCACGCCGTTGATGGTCACGTCGGCGGAGGCCTCGACGGAGAAGATCTGGCCATGCCCGGCGGCGTCGATGACCGTGCTCCCCGCGCCGGCTCCGTTCAGGACGGTGGTGCGGCTGAGCGTGAGCGTGCCCGCGATATCGAGGATGAAGTGGCCTCCCGGGACGACGATCGTCGTCGTGCCGGTCGCCGTGCCGGGCCCGCAGTCGGACTCGGCCGTGCCGTCGGCGAAGAGAACCGCCTCGTGCAGGGAGCAGGTGCCGTTGCCGGTGGTTGTCTCGTCCGCGGTGGTGTTGACCTGGATCGTGGCGGTCGCGCGCGCCGGCCCGGCCACGATCAGCCACAGCGCGAGCACCGCGACCACCCAGGTGGCCGCTGCCCGCCACCGGTCCAATACCGCTTCGCGACGTCCCCCCGTACCCATGTCCCTACGCCAAGCGTATCGCGGCCGTCCAGCGCCGCGTTACGTCGGGCAGAGACGAGGTCGGCTGCCGGGCGGGGGCGGGGGCGGAGTGCTTGCGCTCAAGCCCTTGCGCTGATTTGCCGATTACAGGTTCAGCGATCACACCGAGGTGGGTCCAGAGGCGGAGACCATGCACCCATTCCGAGATCTTGCGTTGAAATGGAAGTTCTGCCTGCTCGCGGCCGGGTCGGTGGTCGTGATGATCGCGCAGGCAGCGCTGGCCGTCAGCGGGGAGCTCGGGTACCGAGCGTCCCGCTGATCCTGGCGGGCGTCGGCGTCCTGTTCTGCGTCGTCCTGACATCGGCCACGGTGGCTGCGCTGCACCGCGACGCAAAGCTGGCCCACCAGCATATGCGCGGCGCCGCGAAGGCGGTGAGGCTGCAGCTGATGAGAGGGCTGCAGGCACTCGCCGACGGCGATCTGACGGTTGAGCTGCGCCCGGGTAGCGGCGGAACCGGCGCGCCCCCCAAGGGCGCCGCAGACGAGATCGGCGTGATGCTCAATCTGACCGGCGATCTGCGCGAAACGATGATCGCCGCCTACGACGCGTACAACCGCGCCACGGCGCATCTGCGCGATCTGGTCGGCAGCGTCGGCAACGCGGCCACGAGCGTCCACCAGGCCTCCGAGCAGATGAACGCGACGTCTGAGGAGTCCAGCCGCACCTCCGGAGAGATCGCTCACGCGGTGGAGGGCGTCGCGCGAGGGCGCCCAGCTCCAGGTCCGCAGAGTCGACGCGGCCAAGACAGCCGCGCTACAGGTGGTCAGCATCGCCGGCGAGGCCACCGATCGCATCCACCGCACCGTGACGATGGCCGGCGATGCGCGCTCTTTGGCTCAGGGAGGCGTACAGGATTCCGACCGTGCCGCCGAGACGATGCACGGGGTGCGAGAGTCTTCGGAGGGCGTCACCGGTGCCATCCGCGAGCTGGCGGCCCACTCTGAGCAGATCGGCGTGATCGTCAAGACGATCACCGGCATCGCCGAGCAGACCAATCTTCTCGCGCTCAACGCTGCGATCGAGGCGGCGCGCGCCGGTGAGCAGGGCCGCGGCTTCGCCGTCGTGGCCGAAGAAGTCCGCAAGCTGGCCGAGGGGTCGCAGAATGCCGCTGAGGAGATATCACGGCTGATCGGAACGATCCAGAGCAAGACCGCACGGGCCGTCGACGTCGTGACCGACAGCGCCCAGCAGACCGCCGCGGGCGCGATGGCCGTCGATCAGGCACGCGAGTCCTTCCAATCCATCGATACCGCGGTGCGCGAGATGACCGTCGAGATCGAGCAACTTGCCGTGGCCGCCGATCACATGGCCGACAGCGCCCGCACCATGCTGGGCGACATCGACGAGGTCGCGGCCGTGGCCGATCAGTCATCAGCGACCACGCAGGAGCTCTCGGCCTCCACCGAGGAGACGGCCGCGTCAGCTCAGCAGATCGCGATGTCCTCCGGAGACCTGGCCGCCAATGCAGCCCGGCTCACCGAGTTGGTCACCCGGTTCAAGACGACACAAGCTTGACAGCCGGTCCCACCACGCGGCTCGTCGCTGACAGCGTGCTCAGTCGCTGTCCGGCCTCCCCTCCGTCAACGTGGTGGCCGTCGGGCTCTCGGCGCGTCTCTCTACGTCGAGGTTGGCGGCGACGCGGGCTTGACATGTTCGACAATCATCGAATAACGTGCCTGTGCGCTCTATGACCAACTGTTCGCTGGGCGCACGACAGGGGAGGGACCATGGTGATGTCGCGAGGCTAGGTGTAGCCCAGGTGCGTTGGTGCCGTCGTGGCGGCGCTGCCTTCCGGGCGGGTGACCCGGCTGGTGCGCAGCCGACTGATTGAGACGCTGCCTGGGCTGGATGGCGTGAGGTCATGCCGCGCATCGTGCCGCTCGCCGGCGCGTGGTGCGCGCGGTGCGGCCTGGGAGTCTCGGTGCCCTCTTTGGGCGCGGATCGCTTGATCCGCACGGCTTTCAGACCACAACGCTCTTCTTGGAGAGACTCATGATTCCCATCCCCCCACCTCGACGGCGAGCCGTCATCGTGGCCGTCGCTGCGCTGGTGCTGGTGCTCGCGTCCTCGGTCAGCGCTCTTGCCGCCCGGTCTCACCATCATCGCCCGGCGGGCCGCCCGCAAAGTTCGCATCCGGTGCCGTCGGCAGCGGTCCCGACCGTGAGCGGACCGGTCGCCGACCCTTCGCAGATCATCCTTCCGCTGGCGTCATATCCGCTGAGCTCGGTCGGCTACCACGAGTCCGAGTTCCTCTTCTCCGGGACGGCCAACGCCTATACGAACACCGCTCCCCTGGGCTCGGACGGCGACTGGTCGCTGACGTCCGCATCCACGGCTCCGTATGAATCGCGAATGGTCGTGGTGGCGCCCAACAACCCGGCGCGCTTCAGCGGCACCGTCATCGTGGAATGGCTGAACGTTTCGGCGAGCACCGACGCGGCCCCCGATTGGGAGTACGCCCACGATGAGATGCTGCGCAGCGGAGATGTCTACGTCGGGATAAGCGCTCAGGCTGTGGGCATCAACGCCATCAAGGCGGCGGATCCGACCCGGTACGGCGCGCTGAACTCTCCCGGGGACAGCTACTCCTACGACATCTTCTCGCAGGGCGGGATGGCGCTGCGGTCGCTCACGAGGCAGATCCTCCCGGGACTGCATCCACGCAGCTTCATCGCGGACGGCGAGTCACAGTCGGCCAGCCGCATGACCACCTATGTCGACGGCGTCGCGCCGCTGACGCACGTATACGACGGATACCTGATCCACAGCCGTGGGGCGGCCGGGGCAGCCATCTCCCAAGCGCCGCAACCGGCGATCGCATCGCCCTCGGTGGTGGAGACACGCACCGACCAAGCCGCGCCTGTCCTCACCTTCGAGACCGAGACCGACGTCGTCAGCAAGATCTTCAACTACTTCCCGGCCACCCAGGCCGACAGCAAGACGTTCCGGCTATGGGAGGTGGCCGGAACCACGCACCTGGACTCCAGCCTGCTCACCTTGTCCCAGAGCGACGACGGCAGCTGGGCGGCCAACCAGCAGGAGTTCGCGCAGATGTTCTCTCCGCCGATCACCGAGACCAACGCCGGTACGTTCACCTGCACGGTCCCGTTCAACACCGGCGAGGAGAAGTACGTGATGCAGACCGCCATCCACGATCTCGCCCGGTGGACGCAGACCGGGATTCCACCACGCTCGATGCCACGGTTCAACGTGAACGCAGGCGACGACGCCCAGCTACGTGCTGGACGCCAACGGCAACGTCACCGGTGGAATCCGGACGCCTGCCGTCGACGCCCCAGTCGCCACCCTGTCCGGTCTGGCGCCGGCGGGCGCCCCGGGCTTCTGCATCCTGTTCGGACAGACAACCCCGTTCAGTGCACAGAAGCTGACCTCCCTGTATCCCTCGCACCGAGCATTCGTGCGTGACTGGGATCGGTCCGTGGCCCGCGACCTCCGGGCGGGGTATCTACTCTCGCAGGACGCCGCCACCCTCCAGGACGTCGTTTCGACGATGGGCTAGCTCACACACTCTCCCGGCGGTGGTTCGCCCGATCGGGCGAACCACCGCCGGTCAGCTCGCTGGCGCGTCAGTCATGAACAAGCGTCTCGCGGCACTCATCCGCGCGGCCTCCAGGTCCCGGCGTTGGCGCTGTGCTCGCTGGAGCAGCCCATCGAGATCTGTCGATTGAAGTTCTGGATACTGGCCGCGGAGTTCCTTGAGCGTGGCCCAGAGCGAGGCTTTGCCCTCGACCCCGAGCGACAGCGTCTCGATGCTGAGAAATGTGCCGAGTTCATCGTCGCCCGCGGTCAGCCCGCTGAGCTTGAGTCGGCTGGCTTTTTCCGCAACCCAGGCCGTGGCCTGTTTGCCTGGGTTTCGGGTGGCGCCGATTCGTTGCATCAGATCGGTGAGCGTGTCCAGGTCGCCTTCGATTTCGACCGCCAGCCGGTTGAGCTCGGGTTGGAAATCTGTTCCTTCGGCGCGGACTTCCAGCTGGCGAGCCAGGTCGGCGCCGAATGTCGCTCCGGCGAGGTGATCGTTGAGATATACGTCGATTGGTCTATGAGTCATCGGGTCGCTTTCCTAACGCGCAACCGGTCCTCATTTACGAGACCGAGGCCGGTGCTGGGACAGCCACAGCCTGCTTCTGCGGGATCCATCATCTCCTGTAGCCGTGCGGTGGCGCTGCGCAGCAGCCGTGACACCTGCATCTGCGAGCAGCCGAGCTTCACCGCGATGTCCTGCTGTCTGAGGTCCTCCTTGAGCCGCAGCTGGAAGGCCCTGCGCTCGAGGTAGGGCAAGCGGGTCATCGCGACGTTCAGCGACACGGTCGTTTCAACCAGTCCATAGCCTCCATCGGTGTCACTGACGGTCTCGATCAACGGTTGCGGCTCATCGAGATCCGCCCCGGCGACCGGTGCGTCGAGCGACGCCGCGTAGTGGGCATTGCCCGCGTCGAGCGCAGTGACGATTTCCTCGGGGCTGAGCTCGAGGTACTCGGCGAGCTCCTGGAGGTGCGGCTGTCGTCCGGACCGGGAGGTGATCTGCTCAGCGGCGCGTGCGACCTGGAGCGCCATCTCCTGCGCGCCTCGGGGAACGTGAACTGACCATCCCGTGTCGCGGAAATAGCGCTTCAACTCCCCCAGGATCGTGGGAATCGCGAATGACGGAAAGGGGATCTCGCGGTCGGGATCGAACCGGTCGATCGCGCCCAGCAGGCCGACCGCGGCGACCTGTATCAGGTCGTCGATCGGCTCATGGGGGCTGCGGTACCGATTTGCCAGCCGGCGGGCGAGCGGCATGAACCGCTCCACCAGTGCGTCGCGCGCGACCCGGTCATCCTGGCTGTGCCAGCGGCGGAGGAGCGCGTCCGTCGTACCTTGATGTTCACGGCTTGGCTCTGGAAGGTGCGTGGTTTGAGTCAACATCGTCTCTCAGTTCGTCTTTGGCTTCGGGTTCTGACGCTGCTGCGCCACCACGAGGTGGCCGACGGCCGGCAGCGACCGTGACAACTCTGTGACCAGGCGCTCCGTCAGTTCGTCGCGCGCGGTGACCTCCCGATCCCGGGAGCGAGCATCGAAGGCTCTCTTCGCCGGTTTGCTGCGCGAGCTCGGGCGCGTCCGCCGGCGTGGCGGCTGTGGGACCGCGGGTTAGTGGATTGCAGGCATGAGGTCCGCGCCGGGGCCTCTGGGAGCGTTCCGGGCGTCGTGGGCGCCGTCGTTCCTGTCTGGCTCGGGTCGGAGAACGTCGTCGTTGGTGATCCCGACGCTCTTGCCGGACCGGCACACGGTCACAACGTCGAGCAGGCCAACCAGAGCGAGAAGTCCGTGTACCTGGCCTTCCTCGTGGCATACGACCGTGAGCGCACGGTTCTGCTCGCTCGAGCCGTCGGAGCGTTTCGACCAGAAGGTGCACGCCACTCGAATCCATGAAGGAGACCGTCGACAGATCGACGACGACCGGTCCGGTTTGGTGCTCGAGGACCGGCTGCAAGACGTCTCGCAGCGTCGGCGCGGTCCCGAGGTCGATTTCGCCGTGGACACTGAGCACCGCGACTTGGTCATGCTCCTCATGCGCCGGCAGCAGACGTGCCGACAACGTACCGGCCGCCATCAGCGGCCGGGCGCCGCTTTGTGCGGGAGCCATTGAGATTTCCGGTGGCGCCGGCGCGACGTGGCCGCGGCAAACAGGTTCGTGCATCATCGGCACCGGCTTCGGGTTGGTCCTTCGTAGGGAGAAGCTGCACATATCATGATCGCATACTGCAGAGCTATCGTCAATGTTTTGCAGATGTAATCTGCATGAGCTGCCGACATCTCGCGTAAGAAACTACGTCAGGTGCGATACCCTCACGTGCCGTGGCACGCGCACGCGGCATCTACAGCATCGGGTCGGTCGCTCGGATGCTTGGTCTGTCTCAGCCGGCGATCCGCAGTTGGGAGGACCGCTACGGGCTGATCGTCGCCGAGCGCAGCGAAGGCGGACGGAGGGTCTACACGCGCGACCAGCTCGAACAGCTGCGCTTCGTCAAGGAGCGCGTCGACGAGGGACTGTCCGCCGCCGATGCGCACCGTCTGCTCGCCGAACGTCAGGCGGGCACGCACCCGATCGTGGAAGCAGCTGAGGTCGACTCCACCTGAGCGGCTGCTGGTCCTGTTGGCCGAGAGCGATCGGTATGGCGCGGAGCTCAACGACTTCTTCCTCCGCGCCGAGGGCTACGAGGTCGAGATCGCACTGACTGCAGAGGACGCCGAAGAGAAGTTCGCCTCCCAGGATCCCGCGCTGTCGATCATCGAGCTCATGATCTCCGGCGGCGTGGGCCGAGAGCTGTGCGAACGACTGAAGAAGCAACGCGCAACGCCGGTGCTGTGCATCTCGAGCCTGGATCTCGGTGAGCACGCGCTGGCTGCCGGCGCGGACGCGTTCCTCAAGAAGCCAGTCGAGCCGCGACAGCTTGTGGCGGCTGTGAAGGACCTACTCAGCCACAACGGACGTCGGGCACGAAGCAGCCGGCATCGCTTGATGAGTGAACGGTTCTCCAGCGGCGACCAACACCTGGACGCCGTCCTCGGTGGTGGCCTGCCGACGAACGCGCTCAACATGATCATCGGTCTCCCGGGCAGCGGCAAGACGATCCTGGCCGAGCAGTTCATGTTCCACAACGCGTCCCCGCAACGACCGGGCGTGTATCTCTCAACGGTCTCAGAACCGCTTGAGAAGATCCTGCGCTACGGCCAGAGCCTTGACTTCTTCGATGCTGTGGCGATCGGGACGAGCGTGTTCTTCGACGACCTCGGAACGACGCTTAACGAGGGCGGCCTCGATGCCGTCCTCGCTCACGTTCGCGCGCTGGTCACAGAGCGCCGGCCGGGAGTGATCGCCATCGACAGCTTCAAGGCGCTGTCGGCATACGCTGCGACCCCGCGGGCCTTCCGGCAGTTCCTGCATGAGCTCGCCGGGACGCTCACGGCCTTCCCCACGACCGCATTCTGGATCGGCGAGTACGGACGGGACGAAATCGCGACCGCACCGGAATTCGCGGTCGCCGACGGAATTATCTCGCTCGCCACGCGCCGCGAGGCCGAACGCGCGGTCCGCCATCTCGAGATCCTCAAGCTTCGCGGCACGGGATTCATGTCAGGCGAGCACGCCTACAGGATCGCCCGCGACGGCTTACACGTATTCCCACGGCTCGCGGAAAGCCTCAGCACCGACACCTACGAGTTGCAGACCAAGCGCATGTCCTCCGGCATCCCCGCCATCGACGAGATGCTCGCCGACGGCTACTGGCCGGGCGCGTCCACGATGGTCGCTGGGCCGTCAGGGTCAGGGAAAACGCTCATGGGGCTGCATTTCATCTTCAACGGCGCTGCCGCGCGGCAACCTGGAGTCATCGCGACCCTGCAAGAGAACAGCACCCAACTCGATCGGATCGTCACGGGCTTTGGCTGGTCGCTGGCCAACGAATCGGTCGAGCTCATGTATCGCTCGCCCGTGGACCTCTACCTGGACGAATGGTTCTACGAGCTTCTCGAAGTCATCGAGCGCACCGCGCGCGCGTCGAGTGTTCATCGACAGCCTGGGAGACCTGCGGCGCGCCGCCGTGGACGAACTGCGCTTCCGCGAATATCTCTACTCACTGTTGCAGCGTTGCGCCAACCAGCAGATCAGCCTCATGATGAGCCAGGAGATACCCGCGCTATTCGGCATCTCCAGCCTCTCGGAAGACGGCATCTCCCACCTCTCCGACAACGTCATCCTGCTGCAGTTCGTGCCCCGAGATACGCAGCTACGACGTGCTGTAACAGTCCTCAAGACCCGCGCCAGCAGACACGATCCCGCCATCCGCGAATTCACAATCACGCCGGACGGCATCGTCCTTGACAAGCCGCACAGCAACTCGACGGGCTGACGAAGCGCAGCGACGCCGAGTGCGTCCCGACAGCTTCGTCTAGGCCTCCCGGGCGCGCTCGTAGGTCAGGTGGGCGAGTCCGCTCCCGATGGTCTTCGTGTCAATCAGGCGCAGGGGTCGCTTGTCGCTGGTCTCGCCGAACAGACGCTCACCCGCGCCGAGCGCAACCGGGAAGACGGTCAGACGCAGCTCGTCGACCAGGTCGTGCTCCATCAGCGTGCGGACGAGCGGGCGGCTCGCGTACACGACGATCTCGCCCTCCGTGTGCTGCTTCAGCTTCGACACCTCGCTGACCACCTCGCCCCTCAGGACGGTTGCATTGGTCCATTTGGGCTCTTGGAGGGTTGAGGACACGACGTACTTGGGCAAGCTGTTCAACCTGTCGACCCACTCGCCGCTCTGGGATGGTGACCGTGTGCCGAAGTACTCGTCGCTCCGGCGACCCAACAGCAGCGCCTCGGCGCCTTGTGCCTCGGCGAGCTCGACCTCAGCCCACGCCCCCCAGTCCTCACCCATGAACTGTAGAAACCAGCCGCCGTGCCTGAACCCCTGCTCGCCGCTCGGGTCCTCGACGACGCCGTCGAGCGAGACGTTCTCGCTGACCACAATCTTTCCCATCTTGAATCTCCTTGCTTGCGCTTGTGGGTGTTGCGTGTGTTGAGGCGTTCGCCGCGAGGAAAATTGAGCGACGAATTTCGGGCCGCGCCGACGTCATAACAGTGGTGCGACGCAAACGAACAGTCGATGAGAGGATGCGAGCGTGACCGACCAGATGCTCGCGCGTGCACGCGCTGGCGATGAGGACGCGCTCCGCGAGCTGACCGACCCGTACCGGCGTGAGCTCCAGATCCACATCTACCGCATCGTCGGGTCGGTCCACGACGCGGAGGACCTTCTCCAAGAGACCCTCCTCGCCGCTTGGCGTGGCCTTGAGGGCTTCGAAGGCCGCGCGTCGGTCCGTGCCTGGCTGTACCAGATCGCGACCAACCGCGCCCTCGATGCCCTCCGCGCGACCCGACGCCGCCCGGAGGACCTCCAGCAGGTGACCGAGATGCCTGAGCCCACCCGCTACGCCGAGGCGATCTGGGTGGAGCCCTTCCCCGACGTCCTGCTGGAGGGGATCCCGGACCAGGCTCCCGGGCCGGAGGCGCGTTACGAGACCAAAGAGGCGATCGAGCTGGGGTTCATCGTCGGCCTTCAGCATCTGTCCCCGCCCCAGCGCGCGGTCCTGGTGCTCCGCGATGTGCTCGGCTACCGCGCGGGGGAGGTCGCTGAAATGCTCGACACCACCGCACAGTCAGTCAACAGCCTGCTGCGCCGCGCCCGCGCGGCATTCGAATCGCGGCTGCCGGCCGCCGAACGCGGACGGGCGCCACTCCCCGACTCCAAACGCGAGCGCGACACCGTCGGCCGCTTCGCCGACGCGATCCAAACCGGCGACATCGATGGCGTCGTCGCCCTGCTGACGGACGAGGCATGGCTGAGGATGCCGCCCGAGCCCCACGAATACCAGGGTCCCGCCAGAATCGGCTCGTTCCTGCGCGGCCGCATGATCACGCGAGGCGCGCCGCTCCTGGTACCGACCCGCGCCAACACCCAACCAGCATTCGGCCTCTACTTCCCACCCCCCAGACCGAGATCGCCCGACTGTACGGAATCCTCGTCCTGACCCTCGATGGCCGGGAGATCTCCGCGATGACCTGGTTTGGCGGCAACAGCGCCTTTCAGCACTTCGGGCTGCCGCGGATACTCCGATAGGAAAGCGTCCCCCGAGGCGATCGCCCGGGCGGCCGCACCGTTCGACATCGGTTACCTGCCGCGCTTGTGAGGACCCGGCCGCGAACATCATCCCTCTGACTGCCCACATCCGGCTGTCGAACCCTCGCACCCCGGCCAGCGAGCAGAGCCGAATTTCCGGCGCGGCTACAACTGCAACCTCGGTGTCGACCTCAACGGCAACCTCAACATGGGGCTGGTCTTCAACTGCTTCTGCCAGGACCTGGACCGCCAGTTTGTGACGGTGCAGAAGCGGAGCGACTGGTATGCCTCGGCGCTGCTGAGTTAGGTCTCACCGTCCGCGGACGTGACCCGCGGCCATCCGTCCGAACTCGAACGCCGCCGTTCCCGTTGTCACCACCGGGTCCTGCGCTGCGAACTGGCGAAGTGCCTGCTCGTCATCGGTCTGCACCACGGCGAGCCCGTAGGAGTCGTCTTCGGTGAGAACGGGCCCCAACACGACCATGTCGCCGCGCTCGAGGTACGGACTCCAGTGGGCAGCGTGGCGGCCCATGATCTCGCGCTCCGCGTCGGTTAGGGTCTGAGCGAAATTCGGGCGCGGGGCGATGAGGCGTAGCACGAAGGTGGGCATGCTGCGGACTCTACGGCGCGTCGCGCCCGCTGGAACCCCGGCCGCGCTCCGTCGCTCCGGCGGCCTGTTACCATCGTACCATGGTACCAATTGAGCGTACGCAGACCGGCATGCGGATCGAGCGGAAGCACGCTGAAGGTCCTCAAGGCCCTGGCTGAATACCTGGATCTGTCTCTCGGCGATCTGGTGGAGGGGATCGTCCTCCACGCCTTTGAGGGGCAGGCGCCGTTCAGCCCGGCGGTTCTGGCCAAGATCGAGCAGCTCAGAGCGGTCTACGACCTGACGCTGACGGCCGCCGACGCTCACAACATGACCGAGGAGGAGTGAGAGTTGAAACAACGACTCAGCGCGCGGATCCGCGTGGCGTTGCCTGCCGAGCAGGCCTTCCAGCTGTTCACCCCGCGGGGAGAGCGCGAGTGGGCACACGGGTGGGACCCGACGTTTCCCGCGCCGACCGACGATGACAGCGAGCCAGGCACGGTCTTTCAGACCGAAGCCCATGGCCGCCAGGGGACCTGGCTGGTGACCGACCGTGAATGGGGACGACGAATCGCCTACGCGCAGGTCATACCCGGTCAGAAGGCGGGCAGCATCACCGTCACGCTTGACGCGATCCAGGGGGGAAGCGAGGTCGAGGTCGTCTACGAGCTCACGCCACTCAGCAAAACGGGTGAGCACGACCTTGAGCAGTTCGCCGAGAACTACGGCGACTATCTGCGTGGGTGGCAAGACGAGATCGCGACGTGCCTGAAAAAGAGGGCCGCAGAGTAGATGTCACTCGCGCGCGTGCGCATCAGCCCCGCTCGTGACCTGGGCCGATAGGGTGAGTGTGAATCCGGAAGGAGCACCTCCCTCGGGGAGCGCGATGAAGGCGATCATCCAAACGCGGTACGGCTCACCCGATGTCCTGCAGTTCACGGACGTTCACAAGCCGGTCGCCAAGGACGATGAGGTGCTGGTACACGTTCATGCGGCCGCCATCAACATCGGCGACTGGCATCTCCTGAGGGGCATGCCGTACGTCGTGCGATTGGTGGTGGGACTGCGGCGGCCGAGGCGCGAGGTACCAGGACTCGATATCGCCGGACAGGTCGAGGCGGTCGGCGCCAACGTTCTGCAGTTTGCGCCGGGCGATGAGGTGTTCGGCTGGTGCAAGGGCGCGTTCGCGGAATATGCGTGTGCTGCCGCCAGCAATCTCCTGCCCACAGCGTCCAACCTCACGTTGGAGCAATCGGCGGCAGTTGGAGACTCCGCGTTCACTGCGCTGGCTGCGGTTCGCGATCAAGGAAAGGTGCAGCCTGGGCAGAGGGTGTTGATCAACGGGGCGTCCGGCGGCGTTGGGACGTTCGCCGTGCAGATCGCCAAGGCGTTCGGAGCGAACGTAACCGGGGTCTGCAGCGCAGCGAACCTCGACATGGTCCGATCAATCGGCGCTGACGACGTCATCGACTACAGAAAGGAGGACTTCACCCAAACCGGACAGCGTTACGACGTGATGCTCGATCTGGTCGGGAGTCGTTCGCTATCGGACTGTAGGAGCGCGCTGACCCGTCGGGGCACCTATGTCGTTGTTGGCGTAAAGGATGTGGGGCGCTGGCTGGGGCTTGGGCGCCAGTTCAAGGCGCTCTTGCTATCACCGTTCGTGCGACAGCGGATGCGGGTGTTCGTCGTCAGGCATAACCGACAGGACCTGGCTGTTCTGAAGGAGCTCGTCGAAGCCGGCAAGCTGATGCCTGTGATCGAGCGGCGCTACGGCTTGAGCGATGTTCCTGAAGCTCTCCGGCACCAGGGAGAAGGACACGCCCGAGGAAAGAGCGTCATCGCACTCTGAGGCATGAAGCTGCGCGCCGCGCAGAGGGGCATGGCGCGTTTGGTGCGCGCTGCTAGGGCCTGAGCTGGAAGCGGTCGCGGTATTCGGCGGGTGAGACGCCGAGGTGGCGATGAAACGCGCGGCGGAGTACTTCGGCGCTGGCGAATCCGGAGGCTTGGGCGACGGCTTCGAGTGAGGGGGCGCCGTCTTGGAGCAGGTCTCTTGCCTGTTCGATACGTAGTGTTTCGACGTACGCGGCGGGGGTCTGGCCGACTTCGCGGTGAAATGCACGGGTGAATGACCGCTCGCTCATCAGCGCGCGCTCAGCCAGGACGGGTACCGACAGGTTCTCTTCTAGGTGGCCGGAGATCCATGCCTGGAGCTCGCGGAGCTCGGGTCTTGTCGCTTGTTGGGCGGAGAGGGCGCTGCTGAATTGGGACTGACCGCCGGGGCGTTTGAGGAAGACCACCAGCTCGCGAGCGGCGGCCAGCGCTGCCTCCGGACCGAGGTCTTCCTCGACCAGTGCCAGAGAGAGGTCGATCCCCGCGGTGATGCCGGCCGAGGTCCACACGTCGCCGTCATTGATGAAGACTGGATCCGGGTTGACGTGGACCCGGGTGTACCGACGCGCGAGGTCATCGCAGTAGGCCCAATGGGTGGTTGCTCTGCGGTCGTCGAGCAGTCCTGCGGCTGCGAGCAGGTACGCACCGGTGCACACGGAAACGGTGCGGCGCGCGCGTCGGGACGCCCGGAGAACCCAGTCGACAATTGCCTGGTCGGCGATGGCGGCGCGCGCTCCGGGTCCGCCCGCGACCAGCAGTGTGTCGTGCCGCGGTGGCGGTTCAGGCAGCGGCGCGACGCCCAGACGCTGGCCGCTGTCCGTGGTAACCACCCCGCCCTCGCTCGGCCCCACGACACTGACCTGATACGCGTCCGGGACCTCGATCGAGACATGATGGAAGACCTCGACAGGACCGAGGACATCGAGCGACTGGCAGCCTTCAACGGCTAAGACGAGCATCTTGCGGGGTCGCGGCATCGCCACATCATGCCGCTAACGCCGCGTGGCGCCAAGGACGGATACCCAACGAATCCCGCCAGGCTGACCGTGGAGTCCGTCTTGGCGTAAAGCGTGGGACATCCGACCTAGGCGCCAGCCCCCAGCGAGGTCACCATGACGGCAACGTCACGCCAGGACGACCCGCCCGACGACAACGACGACGGCGAGTCCTCCGCAAATCACCCTGGAGGGTCGATGCACCTTCACCATCACCACCACACCGCTCACACAGGCGGCTCCGACACCTCGAAGCACACCGGAGGCTGGCTGCTGGCCATCTTGCTGGTGGCACAGCTGATGGTCATCCTCGACATCACGGCGGTCAACATCGCCATGCCCAACATCGCCAAGGATCTGGGGATTAGCGGCACCAACATCAGTTGGACGATCACCAGCTACTCGCTCATCTTCGGCAGCCTCCTGCTCCTCGGTGGCCGCGCCGCTGACCTACTTGGACGCCGCCGAATGTTCCTGACCGGTCTGGGCGTCTTCACCGTCTCATCGCTCCTGTCGGCAATGGCCGGCTCGGGGGCCGCGCTCTTCGCCGCCCGGGCAGGTCAGGGCCTGGGGGCAGCGATGCTCTCGCCCGCAGCCCTCTCGATCATCACCACGACGTTTTACGGTCAGCGGCGCGCCAAGGCGCTGGCAGCGTGGGGCGCAATCGGCGGTGCCGGCGCCGCGATCGGCGTTCTGCTCGGCGGCGTCCTCACCCAGCTGGCCGACTGGCGGATGATCTTCTTCATCAACCCGCCGGTCGCGCTCGCGCTTGCGATCGCAGCAACCAGAATCGTTCCTGCCGACATCAAGCGGCCACAGTGGAAGGGCCTCGACCTTCGCGGCGCCGCCGTGGTCACCGCGAGCCTGGGGACGATCGTCTACGCGATCACCCAGGCCGACCACGCAGGCTGGACCTCGGCGCGGACGCTCATCATGGGAGGCGCCGGGCTGGCCGGTCTCGGACTGTTCGCCGCCTGCGAGCGTCGTACCGAGCAGCCGCTGCTCAGGATCGAGCGACTCCGCGACCGCGCCGTCGCCGGCGGGATGATCCTGATGCTGCTCGGAGCCGGGCTCATCTTCGGGCTGTTCCTGCTCTGCTCCCTCTACCTGCAGTTCGTCCTCGGCAAGGGGCCTCTCTCAACCGGGCTGTCCTTTATCCCGCTGGCTCTCGCGGCGGGAGCCGGGGCACACGCCGCCGGGCACCTGATCAACCGCCACGGCGTCCGTGGACCACTGGCGGCCGCATTCGGTATCGCGTCGGTCGGTCTCCTGCTGCTCTCAAGGCTCGGGCCGCATGGCAGCTACGTCCAGGACATCCTTCCCGGCATCCTGATCGCGGGCTTCGGACTCGGCATCGCGACCGTCGCCATCTCGGTCTCGATTCTCACCGGCGCCCGCTCTGAGGAGACCGGGATGCTCTCCGGACTGAACTCGACAGGCCATGAGATCGGCGGGACACTCGGCATCGCGGTGTTCACCAGCATCGCTGCCGCCGTCAGCGGGGGCCTCACCGGCTCAAGCGGAGCGTCCGGCATCGCCGACGCGTTCCTCATCGCCGCGCACGTCGCGGCCGTGGGCAGCATCGCAGCCCTGATCGTCCTACCGGCCGCCCGTGTCTTCCTGCCAAAGCTGCGGCTCAACCCGCAGGCGATGGCGATCCACTGAGCACACGCTCAGGCGTGACGTCCACTCCTCCGGCCCCGGTCACCCCCGGGGCCGGAGGCTCGCCGCCGGCCCCGGCACCGCCGTCCGGGGTTGCCGTGATCAGACGGTCCTGACGACCGGCAGGGTCGTGAGCGTCGGATGCTCACTGACTGGGATCGCCGAGCAGGCGAGCGCCTCCGAGGCAACCCATTCGCCCGGCGCGAGGCCGAGCGGGCGAGTGCGTCGTCGTGACGCCGATCGCCAGGTCTCACGCGCGACCAGGTAAACCGATAGTCGCCGCCGAGCACTGGTACTGATCGTGTGTGGAACCTGAAGCGCGGCGCGGCAGGGTGATGGTCTTTCTTCGGAGTCGCTCGGCTCGGCCTCCTGCACTGACGTTTACCCCACGACGGAGGACGTGACGTGCCGCGGAGTTGCGCTCGGTGCCGGCAGTTCCGCCGACTCGGGCACAATTCGGAGTTACGCTGCTGGAGCGCAACCGTCGCAACGTGCGCCTCACCGACGCTGGTGATGGGATCAGCTACGAAGGGTGCGCGGCAGCCCGAACGGGCCGAGAACGCTGTTGTCGACAAAGTGGGTAATCGCAGAGACGCGGTCGCCCGCGAGAGTCAGCACGAGCACTCCGACGGCGTGCGCGATCGGTGTTTGCGAGTCGGTGCCATAGCAGCCGAATGCCGGCTGGCCGTTGGCTCGGGTTGGGATCAGTTTGTGGCGGCGCCCGCCCCGCCAGTTTAGGTATTCGTAGATCGCTGAGCGGCCCTGGTATTCGAGCGGCGGCGGCGGCATCGTGAACCACGCGTCTTCGGTGAGTAGCTCGACGACGCCGTCGATGTCGTCGGCCATCCAGGCATCGGCGAAACGGCGAACGAGCTCGTGTTCTGTCGGTGAGTTGGGCTCTGGCGCTCGGCCCCGGTCTGACGCGGGAAATAGGCGTTCGGTCGTTACCCGCGCGCGTCTGAGGGCGCTTTTGACCGAGTCCTCGCTTGTCTCAAGCGTGTCGGCCACCTCGGCGGCGTGGAAGCCGAGGACGTCGCGGAGAAGCAGGACGGCGCGTTGGCGTGGTGGGAGATGCTGAAGGGCTGCGACGAACGCGAGCTCGACGGTCTCCCGGGTCTGGTATCGAGCGTCTGGACCCGGCGCCGTATCGATGATCCCCTCCAGCAGGGCGTCGGGGTAGGGCTGGAGCCAAGTCACCTCGCCGAGCCTCGTCGGCTCCGGCGGGGCGAATGGCGGCTCGGGTGGCGGCGGCGACCGGCGGCCGAGCGCGCGCAGGGCATCGAGACATCGGTTGGTGGCGATCCGGTAGAGCCACGCGCGCAGCGATGCCGTGCCCTCATAACCCGGCAGACCGCGCCAGGCGCTCAGCAACGTCTCCTGGAGCGCGTCCTCAGCGTCCTGCATCGAGCCGAGGATCCGGTAGCAGTGGAACTGGAGCTCCCGCCGGTAGGGGTCGGTTAGCTCGCGGAATGCCTCCTGCTCGCCTTGTGCAGCGCGCGTCAGCAGCGATTGGCCCATCTTCTGATCCTCGCATCTCGGCTCCGATTTCGCCGGCATTAACAGCTATGACGTCGCGCGCGCCGAGAAAGGGTCGCCCCGGCGATCGCGCAACAGGCACTGACCCTTCTTCGACCCCGCCGGCGTCTCAATACGCGGACGGCAAACCCCCGACACCAGGAGGACCGGAATGACCGCGTACGCAATCGGGTCGGCGCAGGCGCGCCATGCCGTTCGGCTCGAGCTGCTTGATGCCGAGCAGGACCTGACTCGCTAGAGGAGGCTCAAAATGCCGCACCACGCTCTCACTCGAGCGCTCGCCAGCGCTCAGATCGATGACCTACATCGCGCGGCCGCCCGTTGGCACACGATCCGTCTCGCCCATCGCGCCGGGCACGAGCCACGCGCGGCGGCCACTTCAACCGCCACACAGCGATCCGCCTCCGAGTCAGCGGCGTGGACTTCGCGCGCCCCGGCGGCGGGCATGACGCCAACCGAGACTGCTCAAGCAGCCCCATGGCCATGCCAATCCGTCGTCGACGTCCCCTCGGGGCCGCGAGCCGGAATCGATCTGGCATCGAGATCGTCATGAGTCCTTCGCCGATGCTCAGGCTCAACACGAGGATCGGCGGGTCCGACAGCACTCCTACGACCGCCTTCGCCGGGCCGCGACGCTGCCGCTTCCGGACAGAGGCGACCGCGTGCGAGAGCCTTCCGCAGTGCCTGCCTTCTCGGGCCGGCGGTGATTGCGGCGCCGGTGATTCGCGGTGGGGGCGATGCGTCCTAGCGGCGTCGCGGCGCCGCCCGCCGTTCTGCCGCGGCGCACTCCACGCACAACACGGCGTCGGGCATCGCCTTCAGCCGTCCACGTCCGATCAGCGAGCCACAGCCATCGCAGACTCCGTACGTCCCCTCGTCGAGCTTGGCTATGGCTCGCTCGGTGCGGTGCATCCCGCGCTCCAACGAGCCGCCCACGCCGATATCGGTCAACCGGCTCACCGCCTCCGACGTGCCATCACCGATCCGCTTGCCGAACCCCACCGCGCTGCCACGTTCAGGACGAGCGGTGAGCGCGGCGAGTCGTTCGTGCGCGCGCTGCCGGCTGTCCTCAAGCTCTCGGCGGATCGCGTCGAGGTCCAGTTCGCCATCGCCGGGGGACGGAGGCATCTCCAAAGTTGTAGCCCATGTAATCGCCGGATGCAGGGCGCCGGGGGACGGGCTCGTCATTGATGCTCGCGCATAGGCAGAGCCTCGGCGCCGGTGCCTGGGTCAGCATCGATCACCGCCGCCGCGGGGCTCTCGCGTGTTGGGGGTGGCCGACGATGGCTGTGGCATGGCGGCGGACTGGAAACAAGGTGCACTGGCCGCGGCTGTCGTGACACGATGGGTTGGTGGTGATCGGCTACGCGTATGCCGGAGGTGATGATCCAGACGGCCTGCGAGTGCAACTGGAGGCGCTGCGCGCGGCGGGCTGCGACCGATGGTTTGCGGATCGGGGGCCTTGGCGCGAACGGCCTGAGCTTGAGCGCGCGCTGTCTGAGCTAAGTGATGGACACGATTGCCTGGTCGTCTATCGCCTGGATCGGCTGGGTCGCTCACTTCGTGACCTGATCGCGACGCTGGCTGAGCTCGAGGCGCGGGGAATCGCATTGCGAAGCGTTGACGACGGCATCGCTACCAGCGCCACCGAGGGTTGCTCTGAGATGGGCGTGTTTGGGGCCTTGGCGCGGTTTGACCGAGTGCTGGGCCGGGAGCGCACGCGTGTGGATATCTCGGTTGAGAAATCTCGGGGGCGTCGCGCCCGCCCCTCGTTCGCGGGCTGGCCTCGGTCGGGGACGCCAGGCATGGAGTTCGCGCCGGACTTGATCGAGCCGATCGTCGGCTTTCGTCATTGGCGGCTGGTCGAGGGAGCACTGAGCTCGATGTTCAGCATGACCGCGTGGCAGCCCTCGCAGATGACCGCGCGCTGCACCTTTGGCGACCACGATCCGGCGCACACGCCCTCCCCAGACTGCACGTGCGGCATCTACGCCTACTACGAACCGTGTCCACGCACCGCTTCGGCGCTGAGCAGCGATCTCGTCGGCGGCGCAGTCGTTGTCTGGGGGAGAGTCGAAGCACACGCCACGGGCGTGCGGGCTGAGCACGCCCGGATCGTGGCGCTGGATCTCCCCCGGATCCGAGCTCGGAAGCGGAACGCTGTCGCCCGCATCGCCGAGCAACTCGGAGTCAGAGCAGTCCCGCACGGCCAGCTCAAGGCCGAGGCCCTGGCTCACGGAGCCTCCCTGCCGAGTTCTCTGAGGCCGCCGCGGCAGCGTGCGTCCGTCACGCCCCGCAACTGGCTGGCCGAACACGACTCCTAAGACATCGCCCGGGCGTCGGATGCCGGGTGATTTGGATGTCGCCGCCAGATCGAGCACTGGGCGCCGGATGATCACCGCGCGGGTCGGAGCATGCTGGTCATCGGCGGACAGGCGCCAGCCATTGAGATGCTGGTGACCCGAAACCCGTGACGCTCATAAAACGGCACCGTCTGCGGGTTGGGCGTTTCCAGGAACGCCGGGCTGTGATCGGCGTCGACGCGCACCAGACATTGCTGGAGTAGGTCCGCACCGAGGCCGGCGCCCTGACGTGCCCCATCGACGCCGAGCCACGGCAGATACCAGTGGGGGTAGTTCGGGTGCGCGGCGTCCATCTGCTCGAGGACCGCGAACGTGTCGGCGTGCTTGCCTGGCGCAACCGATTCGCTCAAGGCAGCGACGATGGCGAGTGAGGTACTCCAAGGGTTCCGGGTAGAGCCATCGCTCGACCGGATCCGCGATGAATGCCGACACCAGCGTTGCGATCACTCTGGGCTGGTCGTCCGTCGCCACCGGTTGGATCACCCCACTCATGCTCGGGATCGTACGCACGCCCTCACGACGACTGCTGCCCACGTCAACAGAACCAGCGCGCCGATTTGGGACCAACGAGCCGGCCACGATCCAGTGATCCTCAGGTCGCCGAAGTAGCAGACCTGGTCGTTGACGAGCTCGCGGATACTTGCGTGGCATAGCGCTCGTGCGGCTGGCCGCGGTGCCCCCTGGTCGGCTGCGACCCATGACCGTCGGCTGCAGGAGGCGCTTCTGCTCGCCGATGGTTCGCTCACGATTGAGCAGCTGCTGGGCGTACGCCGCGGACTCGCTCGGCGAGTTCACGGTCCGCAACGTCCCCACTCGCGTTTACGTCCCTTAGGGGGCCTACTGATTCCGTTACTGGCTGCGCCGCGTGTCCGAATCTAATGGCGCCTGAGGCGAGTCATCGCCCGATGATTGCGATGGGAGCATCTCCAACTCGACCACGACACGATGACGCCCCAGACATCTTGGACAGTGCCGCGGCGAGAGAGTCGGCATGCGGGGCGCGATGATCAGCCCGCAGCGCGGGCACCTCACGGCCGGACCTCGGCACTTGGTCATCGACACGGAGAGCGCCGCCGGACCGCGGACCCCTGCGCGGTCAGTAGTAATGGCGTCGTCCCCCCACGGAACGGCCCATCGAGCCGAGCACAACCAGGACGAGGCCAACGACCAGCAGGACGAGACCGATCGTCCACAGGATCGCGACCTTCGCGACAAAGCCTACGATCAGCAGCAGAATGCCCAACGCGATCATGAACGCTCCTTTGTGATGTCACGCGCCCGCCGTGACCGTCGATGTTCGGGGGAAACTACGATCGGGCGGGACCGGGAAGCCAGCGACTCGGTACTCGCAAGGACGTCCGCATGAGGACAGTCGCGTCGCCGTAGTCAGACACGGTGGGACAGATATTGTGGTCCCAGTGAGCGCCCCCGCAGGAACCATCAGCATCGTCGATGCCGACCCTGAGGTGAGGGATCTCCTGCCCGCAAGTGACTACGAGCGGGCCCGGCGCGAGACTCAGACGACCCTCCGTCGCTTGTCGACCGGTGATTGGGATGTCGCCAGCGCCGAGGAGCCCGACAGTCATCATCGCGGCTTCCTGATCGTCGACGGACTGATCAGCCGTGAAGTCGAGGTGCTCGGACGGCGGTGCGTGGAACTGATCGGCGCGGGCGACGTGATTCGCCCGTGGAGTTGGGACGACGAGGGATCTCACGTTCAGGCCGAGGTCGGCTGGGTCGTTTTGGAGCCTGCACGGTTGGCTGTGCTCGATCACCGCCTTGTGGTGCGCATGAACCCCTGGCCGCAGCTCGGGCTGGAACTCTTCAACCGCGGGACTAGGCGCGCTCACGCGCTGGCCGTCTCCCTGGCCATCGCTCACCATCAACGGGTCGATGACCGGCTGCTGCTAACGCTGTGGCATCTGGCCGAACGCTGGGGTCGGGTTCTGCCTGACGGCATCGCCGTACCGCTCCCGCTTTCTCACCAGCGGCTCGCGGATCTCATCGGAGCGCATCGCCCCGCAGTGACCAGCGCACTGGGCGCACTCCAGCAGCAAGGCCAAATCAGCCGCCGCGACGATCGCACGTGGATGCTGCACGGGTCCCCACCCGAGGAGCTGCGCCACCATCGCCTCGCGGCCACGATGACCTAGGGGTGCGTTTCAGGCCGCAGCGCTCGGGTTGGACGAGACCAGCCGAGCGCTGCGGCGTGCGATCAGCGGACGGCGCCGCGACGACCGGTGAAGAAGACGACGATCGCCACGATGGCGAGTAGAAACAGCAGCGGATGAACGATCACGCCGCCGGCGATGGCAATGATGAGCAGGATCGCGGCCAGGATGAGAAGCATGCTGCCTCCTTGGTAGGGGTGGTTGTTCACCTACTAACCCCGTGGGTGACTCCTGGGACGGTCCCCTGTCGTCGCGAGAACGTACGTGCGCGGACAACAGCCTTGCCCGCCTTGGGACGCTCACCACGCGCGACTCGTCCGAGCCCGACGGTTAGGCATGGGCATACCTCGCGACACGCGACCACCCCTCAAGCCAAAGGGGTGCATTTTCAACCGGCGCAAAGGGGTGCGTTTCCGAACGGCCTCGACAGAGGCGGCGGACGTGGCCTAGCCCTGGCCAGAGGCGAGCGTGCCGTCCGGGCGGGTTCGGTAGTCGTGCGGTTCGCGCGGGGTGAGGATCGCGCGGTTCCACGCGGCCACCTGGGCGTCGTCGATCCGCTCGAAGATCCGTTTGCGCCCGCTGCCCATCTGAATGAAGCGGCCGTCTTCAAAGGTCGCGATCTCGATCCAGTCAGCGAACGGTGGGCGGATGTACAGCGCCTCGCCGCGGCATTCGGCGGCGAGGCGGTAGAAGTCGTCGTCAGATTTCCACTGTCCGGCATGCCGGTTGGTTAGCCGCAGGACGACGGTCGCGCCATCAAAGGCGAAGATGTAGGTGTCAAGCGCGAGACGGCCGGCGTCGTCGTCTACTTGAACGTCCTCCTTGACTTGCCACAGCCCGGCCGCCTGCGTGCATCCGCTCCGGTCGTTCATCGCTAGTTGATCGGGTTGCCGGGGTACTTGGCGAGCAGCGCCGTCCGGTGATCGGCCTGCAACCTCGTCACCGCCCCGGCGAAGCCGAGCCGATACTGGATTGAGCTAGCCGTACCGGCGGCGATGTTGACAACGGTACTGCCCGACCAGTCGACCCGGTACCGGGGGTGGGTGCCTTTAACCAGATAGGTGGAGAACCCGTCGCGTTCGGTGACGGTTGGCGACCCGGCGGCCGGTCCCGCGGCCGCGAACGCCTGGGCCTGGCCGATGATGCTGGCGCCGCTTGGCTGGTCGAGCATCACCCGGCTGCGGTTGGCCGAGTTGGTGCTGGCAAAGCCGCTGACGTCGTAGAACGGGCTCGGGCTCGCTGCCGGCGAGTTCTGGACCGAGTCGACCACCCAGTTCTGGGGGCTCCCCGCGCTTGACCAGGGAGCCGGCCCGTTGCTGGTCAGCACCGACCCGGTGGCAAACACCGGAGCGGCGGCACCCGGCGGCGTGCCGAACTCCTGACTGGCGTTGAACTGCAGCCAATGAACCTGGTTGGCGTCCTCGCCGGTGTACTCGAGCGAGATCCAGTTGCCAGAGCCGCTGAAGGTGTCGTCGGCACGGACGGTGACGCAGCCGTCGGGGTTGTCGTCTGGCCCGACGAACCCCTGGTGGAGATAGCTGCCGAGCGTGCGCGTCACCATCGCCCGGAGGTGGAGTCGACGCGCCGTCCGTCGCAGGCGCCCGCCGATCGGCGGCTGGGACAGCGCGTCGGACTCCGCGGTGAACTCCTGGGCGAGGCGGCCGGAGGTGATGGGGCCGATCTTGCCGTCGGCCTTCAGGCCGTAGGAGGCCTGGTAGGCGGCGACGGCGTTCGACAGGTCGTCGTCGGCAACCGCCGGATCCGGGGAGATTCCGAGCACATCGCGGATCGCCCGGAGTTCGGCTGCGTCAGTGAACAGCACCCTGTTCATCGCGCGGGCGCCCTGCAGATCGCGCGGGCTCAGCGTGACCGGCGCGGCCCCGGGAACAGTCGGCGCGATCGCCAGGTCCCGGGCCAGCACCTGCCGCGCGACCCGATTCCCGGCCGACCGCTGGAGCGCGAGGATCGCGTTGGCGCGGGCTCGGCCGACGCCGTGGGCCGGGCTCAGCAGGGATCGGAAGAGGACCGGCGAGTAGAGGTCGCCCCTGGCCTCCCCGGCGGCCTCACGGAGCGTGATCACACGCGACGAGCTCACAGTCGCATCCGACGCCTCGTCGATCCCGGTACGCACTCGCTCGTCGCCCACTGGGATGTAGACCTTACGACCTTTGCGGCTTCGGGCCTAGTCGTTATCCGGGACCCGACACTTCGGCGACGTTCTGCGCACCTGCACGAGCGCCGTAGGGACGACCGCCCGACGAGCGGAACAGTCACGTTGTCGAAACCAACGCCGTTTCGAACGCTAGTCGCTCTCGGACAAACTCGGCCACGCCGTGCCCGTCGCTCTGAACCATCAGAGTCGCGTCCGTCGCCGACGGCAGGGCCCAGGATGAGGTGTGCGGAGCCGACCACCTGCTGAGGCAAAGTCGGTCAAGACGTTACGGCGGCGTGGCGAAACCAGCCGTGCAGCCCCGACGATTGCAATGCCGCGACAAGCCGATGGCTCTCCGCCGAGTTCGGCGGCGTGCGCGTCGGCCATCGCTGAGACTTCGACAGACGCCTCGTGCTTGGCCTCGGCGAGTGCTCGCGCGACCCCGAGCAGATCGAATAGCACCTGCAGTTCGTTGCCAGCACGCTGCGCATAGGCGAGCGACTGCACGTAGTACTCAACAGCTTGGCGCGTTTGGCCGCGAGCCACCACAAGGTCGGCGTAGATCGTCACCCGGCGATCGAGGTGGGCCGCCTGAGCCGGCAAGCCGATGCGCTCCGCTTCACCCAGCGTCACATCGTCGACCTGCCGGGCGAGCTCCGTGGCCTGCAGGTGCTCGGCGAGTCCCCGTTCGATGTCGCCGGCGAACAGGTGCATGGTCGCGCCGATTGTCAATGCCACAGCCCGCGCTTGGTCGTCGGGAGCAAGCGCCAGCGCGCGCTGGAGCAGCGCCTCTGCTTCGTCGAGACGACTGAAGGTCGTCAGGACATACAGCCGATCGATATCGGCGTAGACCTGAATCTTGGGATCGATCGGAGAAGCGGCGGCCAGCGCGTCTAGGCCGTCCAGCGAAAGCCGGTGGTCTCGGGTCGCGGTGCCAGCGGGCTGGCCGGCAGCTGGCCTGTCGGGTCGTCCTCGTTGTAGGCGCTCGGCGCCACGTCGTTCGGTGCTTCGGCGTGAAACAGCGCGGCCAGCAGCTCGATCTGCCCGCGGCCGACGCCGAGCTCCCCCATCCCGCCGCCGTACGTCGGCCGCCGCTCCCGCGCGCAGCGCGCGTACACCTCAAACAGCGCACGCAGGCTGCCGATACGCGACGGCTTGATGTTGACAACGCGTGCCGGAAGCGGCGTCGCGCCGATGTCCCCGGCGCCATGGATCGGCGCGTCGTAGGACACCCGATCGGTGTGATCGGCGAGGCGCTGAGCGATCTCGGGCAGGTCGTGCGGGTCCTCCAGGTACGCGTCCGGGAACGCCGCGAGCACGCGGTCATACAGCACGCCGAGCGCCTCGGGATCCTTGACCTCCAACCCGTAGTGGCCCTTGAAGTCGATCGTGTCGACCGCGCCGGTCGCCGCGACCTCATCGACGAGCGCGAGCGACCAGGCGGCCTCCGCGTCGAGCTTGAAGCGCACGCCCGACGAGCGGGCGAGTCGCCGGCGCAACGGCTCGATCGAGGGCGGCTTGCCGAGGCCGAGCGAGTTGACGAAGCGCACCGGCTGCGGCTCGAGCCCGAGCACATCGTGCAGCGCGTGACCGGCCTGGCGCAACGCGAGATCCAGCGCCGCCGACTCAAACGCCCAGTTGCGATAGCGCCGCGCCGCCTCCCACTGCGGCGGCTTGGGCCACGGATCGAGCGTCGCGAGCTGATCGCAGAAGCCGGCCAGCGTCCACTCTCCCTCCAGCGGCAGCGTGGGCTGCGTCTCGTGTAGCGAGCTGCCGTCCTCCACGTGAACCGAGACGTCCTCCCCGAGCCCGTCGGCGCCGGCTCCGGTCAGCCGCACGTGGGTCGTCACGCGCTCGAACTCGTGGGCGAGGACGGCGTGCAGCCGGTCGTACTGGCACGACTCGATCACGAGCGGCAGCTCCGCCACCCGCGGCCACAGCGATTCCACGTGGCCCATCGCCTGCGTCGTGCTCGTCGGTTTCAAACGGTGCGTCCCTTTCTGTGGTGGTCTTTCTCGTTATGACCGCACCGAGGAGCGGATCTCATCGGTCGAGCGCGCCGCGGGACGGGCAACGATCAGACCTGTGGATGTAGGGCACCGGTCGGCATGTCGGTCGGAACCTCGGCGTCAGGTCAGCTGCTTGACGGGCGGGGAGGCATGGACGGACTCAGACATGCAGGGTGGGCCGGTAGATGAGCTCTTGGATGTGGCGGTCAAGCGTCCGGCTCTCGATCAGTTCGAGGTCAAAGTCGGCCGCACCCTGCAAGATCGGGTCCACTCCGGTCTGACCGGTGATCGCCGGGAAGAGCGTCACCTGGACGCGGTCGACCAGACCCGCGGCCATCAGCGCCCGGTTGAGCGACAGGCTGCCGTTGGAGCGCAACGGCACCTCGGACTCCTCCTTGAGCCGAGCGACGACGTCGGCGGCGTCACCGCTCACCACGGTCGCGTTGGGCCAGTCGAGCGGTCCTTGCAGTGTCGTCGACACCACCGTCGCCGGCAGGCTCCTCATTCGAGTATTCACGGGGTCACCCACCTCCGACTGTTCGGTGCTCGGGCCCAGCAGCCGCACGAACTGCCGATAGGTGTTGGCCCCGAAGACCATCCGCTGCTCCTCGCCGTATAAGGCGAGGCGGCGATCGAGAAACTCGGGGCCTTGCTTGCCCCAGTAGCCGCCCCAGTCGCCGCCGTCGTAAGCGCCGAATCCATCGAGGCTGGAAAAGACGTCGAAGGTGTAGGTAGCGGTCATGATGCTCTCCTCTCGTGGTCCGTGGCCTGGGCTTGGATCGCCCGCCGACCCGCTCGGTAACCTACCACCATATGGTTGTAGGTGCTCTGAGCGAGGATGCGGTTGACGGGCTGTTCCACGCCCTGGCCGACCCGACCCGTCGCGACATCCTTCGCCGCTGCGCCGCCGACGAGCCCTCGGTGTCAGGACTCGCGCGGGCTTACCCGATGAGCTTCGCGGCCGTGCAGAAGCACGTCTCCGTGCTCGAGCGGGCCGGCCTGGTCATCAAGGAGCGCCGCGGGCGCGAGCAACTCGTGCACACCGACGCCGGCGCGATCGCCCGCGCTCGGCATGCCCTCGACGACCTCGAAGCGACGTGGCGAGGGCGCGTGGACCGGATGTCGGCCCTGCTCGCCCAGGACACCGAGGCATAGGTCGGAACCCAGCGATCGGAGGACGGGTTGGGCATCACCAGCGTCGATACGGACTACCAGAACCTGACGATCACCCTGATCGCCGAGTTCGACGCCCCGATCGAACAAGTGTGGGACCTGTGGGCCGATCCACGCAAGCTCGAACGCTGGTGGGGCCCGCCGACCCACCCCGCGACCTTCGAGAAGCACGACCTCACCCCCGGCGGCGAGACCACGTACTACATGACCGGCCCGGACGGGGCCATGTGGGGCACATGGCGCGTCAGAGCCGTCGACCCACCAACATCGCTGGAGTTCATCAACGCCTACGCCGACCCGGACGGGACGCCCGTCGCGGGAATGCCGCTCTTCACGGTCAAAATCCGGCTCACCGAGCGCGACGACGGCACACGGATGGAGATGCACGAGAGGTTCGAATCCCGCGAGGACATGGAGAGGATGGTGAACATGGGCACAGTCGACGGCCTGCGACAGGCCGTCGACCAAATCGACGGCCTGCTCGCGTAGCACCGCCATACTCGGCGCCGGTCCCCGCCGGGACGCTGGGTTGTCACCAGGACTCGACCAATTGCAAGCGACGGCTCGTCGACGTCGGCGACCTGCCCCAGTTCGAGATAGACCGGATCGAAGCACTTACCCTGAGCCCCTGAGCGTTATTCGGAATCGGAGACCACTATGTCATCACCATCGCGGCGGATGAGGGCGCTCGTCTACGATGCACCCGCCCCTGACGCCAGCACCACGCGCGTCGCGGAGCTCGACGTTCCGGCGCCTCAGCCTGGCGAGGTGACGATCCGTGTCACTCACGCCGGTGTCAACTTCAAGGACATCATGGCCCGGCGCGGTGACCCGGGGTACGTCCCGGCGTGGCCGTTCGTGCCCGGGCTGGAGGTAGCTGGCGTCGTCCACGCGGTCGGCGCGGGCGTGCAAGAGCTGAGCACCGGCCAGCGGGTGACCGCGTTCACCGGCGACGGCGGGCTGGCTGAATTCGTCACCGCAGACGCCCGCCACACGATCCTGACTCCCGAGGGCCTCGCCGACGAGGTGGCCGCCGCCGCCACCGGTGTGCTGGTCAGCGCGGCGGTGCTCGTCGATGATCTCGGCCGGCTACGCGCGGGCGAGACGGTGCTGGTTCACGGTGCCGCCGGCGGGATGGGACACGCCGTCGCTCAGTACGCGCGGCTCCGCGGGGCTGGCCGACTGCTCGGCACGGTCGGCGGCAGCGCGCGAGCGCAGGTGGCACGGCGTGCCGGCTACGACGCGGTCGCCACCCGGGGACCGGACCTCGTCGCCGACCTCCGCGCCGCCGCCGGCGACCGCGGCGTCGATCTCATCTTCGACCCGCAGGGCACGACGCTGCTCGACGTGGACCTCGCTGTTGCCGCGCCCGGCGCGCGGATTGTCCTGTTCGGCAATGCCGCGGGCGCGGCGCTCGACGCGCTCCCGCCGCTCGGATCGCTGATGGGCGGGCTGCTGTCGGTGACGGGGTTCAGCCTAGCCGCGCTGGCGGCTGGGGATCCTGCCTGGCTTCACGCCACGCTGGGCCGCGTGCTCGCCGATCTGGCCAGCGGCGCGGTGACGCTCCACGTCACCCTGGTCGATGGTCTTGTCGCGGCCGCCGACGCCCAGCAGGCGTTGGCCGAGGGACGCGGCGCCTCCAAGTTCGTGGTCGCAGTCGGCTGAGGCGGCCGCACCGATACGCGCTGGCGGTCGCCGAAATCAGGGACGAGGCGACGAGGCTCGGCGTCGCAGTGCTGCCTACGCGAAGCCAATCGACGTCGCCCGCTTGTCCCGTCATGCCCGCGGAAGCGGGCCGCCCAGATCCTGGCCAAGCGACCGCGCGACCTCGACGCGGCCGGACGACTGTTCCGTCACTGCAGCGCTCGCGCCTGGGCCGCTGCCCGCCGGCAGACGCCGCCGTGGGCTCGCGATGGCGAGGGTGGCATGGATACCTTTGGTCGCGATGACGGTGGAGATCGACGGCCTCAGCCTGTCGCTTGAGCAGGTGGTCCGCGTCGCGCGGGGTCACGAGCGCGTGTCGATATCGGAGGCCGCGATCGCACGGATGCGACAGAGCCGGCTGAAGGTCAAGCGGGTGCTTGCCCGCGACGATGCCGTGTATGGCATGACCACCGGCCTGGGACAGCACAAGCGCCATCGCGTGGCCGCGGCTGACGTGCCGGAGTTCAACCGGCGACTGCTTGAGAACCATCTGATCGGTCACGGTCCCCGCGCCCCCGACGAGGTGGTGCGCGCCACGATGCTGCGCCTGGCCAATGGTTTCGCGAGGGGGACGGTGGGCGTTCGGCCGTTGTTGGCGGAGCGCCTCGTGGACGCGCTCAACGCGTCTCGGCACCCGCATGTGCGGCTGCTTGGCTCGGCCGGAGAGGCGGATCTGGCGCCGCTCGCCGATCTGGCGCGCGGCCTGTTCGGCGAGGTCGAACTGCAGGCCAAGGAGGGTCTGGCGCTGGTCAACAACAACTCGTTCTCGACCGCGCTAGCCACGCTCGCGATGGCCGACACGCGGACGCTGATCGACTCGATCACCGTCGCGGGAGCGCTGGACCTGGAGGCGTTTGGGGCCAACCTCAGCATCCTGGACCCGGTGGTGGGCGAGTCGCGCCCCTACCCCGGGCTGCAGACGGAGCTGGCAGGCCTGCGCCGGGCGCTTGAGGGCAGCTCGCTCTGGCGGCCGGGAGCGGCGCGCAATCTCCAGGATCCGCTCAGCTACCGCTCGATCGTTCAGGTGGGTGGTGCGGCGCGTGACGCGCTGTCATTCGTGTCAGGCCAGCTGGCGATCGAGCTCAACGCGCACCACGACAACCCGATCGTGACCCCGGCGCGGGATCGCATCATTTCGGCCGGAAACTACGAGGCGCTGCCGGTGGCGGCCGCGCTGGACTTCATGCGGATCGCGCTGGCGCCCGTGTTGACCGCCAGCCTGGAGCGAGCGATGAAGCTGCTGCAGACGCCGCTGTCAGGGTTGCCCGGTGGTCTGTCTGAGAAGGAAGGCCTGGCGTACGGCGGTCTCGGAGCGATCTCGTGGTCAGCGCACGCGTTGACCGCCGAGGCGCGGCTGCTGGCCCAGCCCGTCTCCTTCGAACTGGCCACCACCACTCCTGAGGAGGGGATCGGCGACCGGATCACCATGGCACCGCTGGCCGCTCGCCGCCTTGCCGAGCAGACCGCACTCGGTCATCGCATCGTCGCGATCGAACTGCTGTGCGCCGCGCAAGCGCTCGAGCTCCGCGCTTCGCAAAGGCTCGGTGCTTTGACGCGACGGGCGTTTGCCCAAGTCCGCGAGTTGACCCCGTTTGCCGGCTCGGAGGTGCCCTATCCGAGCGACCTTGAGCCTCTGGTCGCCCTCGTGCGCTCCGGAGCCATTGCTCTTACTGGACAGTCCAACTGAGATTCCATAGGCAAGAACGAGCACCCGCCATCTGAAACGCTCGCGCAGGAAGTCCTCCGCCAGGCGGGTTGGCTCGCGATCGCCATCGTGGCGAATCATCAGCCCGATGCCATACGAAGCAGCAGCGCCGCGACCTCGCGCCGTTCGGCTTGCGCATCATCCGGGCAATGCAGACGTCCGCCGCTCGCGGCAAGACAGCTGAGTGCGTGGCAAAGGGGTGTCCCGCGGCGCCTTCGGCGGCATCGTCACATGCCTGCAGCTTCGTGAAAGGGGCACTGCGCGTTTGGTTCGGCGCGGTGCTCGTCTTGGTCAACACAGGCCTCTATCTGCGACACCTCCTGTTGTGTGGGCGCGACTTCGGATCAAGCGAACCCCATGGATGCATCGATCGCCGCTCGCGAAGCAGTCGCAGCCGGCCGCCCTGGCGAACACCTAAGCGATCTCGGCAACGTGCGAGGGGGGTGCCGGCGGTCCGCCACCGTCGGTTCTAGTGGGCATCGGGATGCACGCGGACTGCGAGAACGCGGCCTCGTCCCCTCCCGACGTTGGTGATGCGATACCGGCCTACGCTGTGGAAGGTCGCGCCCTCTCCGGCTCGCAGGCGGGTTGGTGCTTCGCCCGGAAAGACCAGCTCGAAGGTGCTGTCGAGAATGTAGATCATGCGTTCGTGTTCGTGCTCGTCGTGTATTTCGATGCTGCCGCCAGGTCGGAAGTTGCTTAGCGTCGGGACGAGTGTCCAGCGTGCGCCGCAGGTGAGGTCGTAGAGGTCGACTCCCTCGGTTGGAGAGTGCAGCATGTGCTCGGGCGCGGTGCGGAGGATCCGAATATGGTCGGCGGGCGCGGTCGGCGGGCCGTTGAGAAGGTCAGCCAGTTCGACGTCGTAGAACTCGGCGAGGCGGGCCAGTCGACCGATCGTGATGTCTGATTGCGCCTGTTCTATGAGCGACAGGAACGAGCTGGAGATGCCGGTGGCGCGGGCGAGTTGAGCGAGGGAGAGGCCGTGCTCGGCTCTGAGCTGCTTGAGCCGGGCGGCCAGCTCAGTCTTGTGCGGAGTCGGAGCTTGTGGTTGCTCTGGTGGCGACAAGGCGCTCCTTCATAGTCGCGATGATTGCGGGCTCGGTTCGGTTCGATTTGGAGCCTGAACCTATACAAGCTCGGCCGGGTTGGTCTATCGGCGCAGCTCGCTCGTTGACAGGATCATTTCAGCCAGTATTTTGGCTGACTGCCGCCATCATTTTGGGGCACGGCTGCTGATCGGCAGTCGGCTAAAGCGAGGGGGGGAGCTTGTCACCCCATGGGAAGCCGTGAATTTCCGCGGCGCTATCTATCGGTGCGCCCGCGCGCCGCCTGCCACGCCAGTCGGTGGCCGGAAGCCACGCGAACCCCAAGTGAGAACTCACGAGCTCGGCGCGGAGTAGAGACGCGGGTAGAGGCGACGGTCGGATCGTTTCGAGCGCGGCGCACCAAGCTCAGATCAAATAGAGGGAGAGTTGACGAGAGGTGACATTGTGCCGAACGCGATCCCGGCGCTTCGGGTCGGTGTTTACGGTCGCCGTACTTGGCTGGCGGCGTGATCGAGGTAGCTTCCTGCAGCGGGGTCTGCCAGCTCACCCAGCGAAATGCGCGCCGGGCAAGACGCTGTAGACGTCGAGCGGACCGGGGTGCGGGAGCGCGGTCCACGGCGATCGCGATTTCGCCATCTCCGATCGCTGCGATGTCACAGCCCGAGCCGACCCCGGTTACCTGTCGATCGCCAGTGTCAGGAGGCTGTCGGTGCTCCTGTGGCGGAGCCAGAGGCGAGCGCGCGTCGGTCCGCGTCTCCGTTGCGGGGAGGACTCGGCCGGGCTTCCAGCCGAACCTCGAGTGCAGCTCCCATCATCCAGTCCAGCTCCATTAATAGGAGGACGTTGTGCATTTCAGTGATTGGCTGCGCAACCCATCGCGGCGGCTAGCCGCGGTTGCTGTCGTGCTTGCCGTGACTGCTGGCATTGCGGTGCTAGCAGGCTCGAGTCTGGCTACGGGAAAGACGGTGGCGAAAGCCGCCCAGGCTTCCGCCTGCAGCCCGGGCACGACCGTTCAGACCACCAGCGGGCCGGTCTGTGGCATCTCATATCCCGCTGGGACTTCAGCGACGGGCATCGTTGCTCAAACTAGCTTTAACCAGTGGCTTGGCATCCCTTACGCGGCGCCACCTGTCGGGCAGCTGCGCTGGAAGCCCCCGCAGCCGTCTGCGCCGTGGACCACGACTCTGGCAGCGGACATCCAGCCACCAGGATGCCCGGGATCAGGCACCAGCACCGCGAGCGAAGATTGCCTGCAGCTCAACATCACCGCCCCGACTGGCGCAGGTTCAGCGCTGCCAGTCATCCTCTACATTCACGGCGGGGGGTTCACGGGCGGCACCACATCCACCTATCCCGAACAGGAACTGGCCACCGGAGGGCCCGCGATCGTAGTGGGCATCGAGTATCGGCTGGGCGTGCTCGGCTTCCTCGCTGACAAAGCGCTCGGTGCTCACTCCGGAGACTTCGGTCTGCAGGACCAGCAGTTTGCGATGAAGTGGGTGCAGCAGAACATATCGGCCTTCGGCGGTGACCCGGCCAACATCACCATCATGGGCAGCTCGGCCGGCGCCTCGAGCGTATGCGACCAGATCGCCTCGCCGACCGCCCACGGGCTGTTCGAGAAAGCGATCAACTTCAGCGGCGAATACAACTCGCTGTTCGGCGCACCTACCTCGCTGCAACCCCAGGATTGCAAAGCGCAACTACCCACCCAGCACCAAGCGAACGCCACCGGCGCCCTCTTCGCAGCCAGCGTCGGTTGTAGTCAACGAAATGACGCCGCCGTCGCGGCCTGCCTCCGCGACGTGCCGTGGCAGACAATATTGACCGCCCAGGCCTCTGGCGGCACGAACTCCCCGATCGTCAACCGCACCACGCTCACTGAGCAGCCCCTGAAGTCATTTGCTACGGGACACGTCAACCGCGTGCCGGCGCTCCTCGGCGTCAACCGCGACGAGGACCTGACCGGCACTGCAACCACAGCCGCCGACTACACCTCCCTGATCGATTCTCAGTATGGAGCTGAGTCATCGGAGGTGCTTACCCACTACCCACTCGCTCGATTCCCATCACCATACGTCGCGTCCCGCACGGTCGCCGCGGACTCAAACACGGTCTGCCCGGCCTTGGTGCGCGATCAGTACTTGTCGAAGGTGATGCCCCTCTACGCTTTTGAGGGAGACAACCCCGACCTGCCGCCGTACAGCACCGCGACGGCTAACCCACCAGGCTCAGCGCACGACTGGGAGCCGGGCTATCTCTTCCCCACTGCGATGGGGATCCCAGTTGACAGTCAACTGGACGCAAATGAGGCCACTTTGCGCAGCGAAATGATCGCGCAGATCACGGCGTTCGCCGCGACCGGTAGCCCAAACACGACCGGAGTGCCCCTCTGGCCGCGATACAAGTCCGGCACCGGCTACCTGGTGATGTCGCTACAACCGGCAGGCGACGACGAGCTGATGTCGGCGGCCGCCATCTCGTTCGATCACCAGTGCGCGTTCTGGGACAAGATCAGCCCCAAGCCAGTGAAGTAACAGTCGGGCGCCACACCGCCCACGCTCGGACGGAAGATCTGGGCAAGGATGCCCAGATCGTCTCTGCGAAGAGGCACCGGCGGCAAGGCCCCGGGAACTGGCATCGCGTGAAGCCGAGCGCGCCGCATGAACGTAGCCACACGCGCGTCACTACTGCGCGATCCACGACGCGTAACCGCATTCCAACGCCAGGCCCAGTGGCGGCCGACTGGTGGTTACGTGCGGAGCGATCGTCTGACCCCGGGGCGAGCCCGTGTGGCAGGTCGCGGGAGCGCGTCATGCGCTCCCGCGGTGCTCTACAGGGCCAGGCCGGCGCGGGCATGCATCATCGGTGCGCGCCGGGCGTGGACGGTGGAGATGATCTCCTCTGAGGAGATGCCTTGCAGGTAGGTGCCGGTCGTGGAGAGGTGCGAGTGCCCCAGCTGGCGTTGGATCCGCGGCAGCGCGATGCCTTCACGCAACAGCTCAACCGCGTGCGCATGGCGCAGCTGATGGGGCGCGAAGCGCCGGCGGACGCCCGCCTGGAGCGCTACCTGGTGCAGTTGCAGCCTGGCGGCGCCGGCTGACCAGGCGTGCCCGCGGGTGGGTCCGGCGATCACGCAGAACAACGGACCAACCGGCAGCGCCGCGCGCTCGGACAGCTACGGTCCGAGCGCTGACCACCCCCACGCGTCCATCCCGACCTGGCGACGGCGATCGTTCTTTCCGTGCCTGACCAGGATCGATCTGCGGCGTTCTTCCAGATAGGTCTCGGTCAGCGAGAGCGCCTCGTTGATCCGTAGCCCGGCACGCCAGAGCACGACGATCAGCCCGTTGAGGCGATTGCCGTACCGGGCGTGGCCGGCGTGGCGCATGACCGCGATGATCTCATCGACCGTCGGGGGTCAGCCGCGTAGCGTTGCCCCTTGTTCCCGGGCGCCCTGCCGGCGTGAAACTCCGGCAACGTCGCCGGCGAGCGCCGGCGGCCGGCGACATCGAGCAACTGCACAGCACAAGACATCGGGTGGGTCTTTCCGAACGCCGACGCCAACGTTCTGTTCGAGCGGAACATCACAGGCCGTAAGGCGACGGGCGCCCTGCGGCCGGCTCCCACTTTCCCTCGGCAGCCGGGTCGACCGTCCTGGGCATCGCGGCGCGTCGCCGGCTAACCGGATCTTCAGCGTCACTCGCGTTGGCCGACTACTGATTTCGTCAGTGGTCGGCCATCGCGCGCTGCAGCCGCGGATCGCGCCTGATCAACTCCAGGGCATAGGCGCCGCGGTCGGGGGCGTGGCCGGAACCGACGAGCATGCGCGCCGTGGAGGCCAGGCCGTCTGACCCCAGCGCGGCCTTGGTGAACGAAGTGGCCATGGAGAAGAACAGGACCGTGCCGTGTTCGGCGGTGAGCAGGATCGCCGCGGCCTCGCAGTCGGTCGCATTGACCACGACCACGGTCAGATCGGCCCGCGGGAGCCCCGCCGCCTCGAGGCTGTGCAGAGCTCTCAGCGCGTCGCGAAGATCGATCCGTAGGGCGACATCGCACAGATCCAGCGCTTTGGCCCGCTCACAGATGCGCTCGTCGGAGTCGATCAGGACGACGCGAGCCGAGGAGACAAGCCGGTCGCGCGCGGCAGCCAGGGCCATCAGGCCCGCGTGCCCACCCCCGAGCACCAGCACGGTGCCGGTGTCGTCGTCGATCAGCGAGCGCACCTGGGAGGCGGCATTGCACACGTCGAACGTGGCCATTGCGGCGTCGAAGAGGACGTCCTCCGGGTAGGCGACCCACGGCGCGCCGCTGGGCAGGTACGCGGTGCCGTCGACCGGGACATGCGGGTTGTCGCAGTCGATCTCTCCCACGCTCTCCAGGCGCAGCGGCGTGAGGGTCAGTGAGACCATCGTGACCACGCGCGAGCCGATCGCCGGCGGATCTGGGACGACGTCTCCGACCGCCCGCACGGTCCCGGTGAGGATCCCTCCGGACCCCGTCACCGGGTTGTACATCTTGCCCCGCTCGGCGACGATGCCCAGGATCGCCTGACGGACCCTGACCGCGTCACGCTCACTGGCCTCGACGATCTGCCGGAAGCTGCTCGAGTCGATGCAGAGCGTGTCGACGGCGATCTCGATCTCGTACGGCTGCAGCGGCGTTGCGGCGTCGAGTCGGAGCGCGGCCTGGGGCAGCGCGCCCGCCGGCTCCATCACTCGCTTGGCGCCGAGCGCCTCGTCCAGGGAGATCATTCAGCCGGCGCGAGGCCCAGAAGCGCCCGCGTCTGCTCCTGGGTGGCGACCTCACGACCAACCGACTGGGCGAGTTTGATCGCCGCCGTGACCAACGCCGCATTTGACTCCGCCAGCACCCCGCGGCTGATGTACACCGCATCCTCGAGCCCGGTGCGGAAGCCGGGCGCGCCGTAGAGCAGGGCCAGCGCCAACATCCGCGGGTGGTGGCGTCCCACGCAGGTGACCGTCCAGAAGGTCTCCGGCGGGAGCGGCCGGAGCATCGCGGTCAGCGCCTCGGGCGAGGCATCGATCCCGCCCGGCACTCCGAACACGAGGTTGATCCGCAGTGGCCCCGGAATCACTCCCTCCTCCAGCCAGCGGACCGCGGTGGCAACGTGGCCGACGTCGAAAGCCTCGACCTCGAGCCCGATGCCGGCCCCGGTGGCCCGCTCGATGATCCCGCGCGCGGCCTTCGGAGGGGTGATGAACGTGTCGTCACCGAAGTTCATCGATCCCGACTCGACGCCTGAGAGGTCTGGGTTGGCGGTCAGGCCGGTCGTGCGCTCCTCGATCGTCATCTCGTTGGAGCCGCCCGTCGACACCATCGTGATCAACTCGCTGCCCTGGCGGATCCGCGAGATGACGTCCTGGAACAGCTCAGGCCGTCCGCTGGGCGTCCCGTCGTCCTCGCGAACGTGCAGGTGCACGACCGTCGCTCCCGCCTGTCCCGCCGCCATGCTCTGCTCGGCGATCTCCGCGGTCGTGTAGGGGATGTTGGGGTTGTTGTGTCGAAAAACGTCGGCCCCGGTGACCGCGACCGTCAGGACCGCTGGGTCGCTGTTCCAGGCCTTGGGTCGGCGCGACGCCGCGGGGGCGTGAGAGGGATCTGACATGACCGGCTTAGCCTAATCGGGCCGCCGCGACGGCGCGATGAAAACTTGTCGCGGCGACCACTCCGATGTGTCATCCGCGGCCGGTCCGGATCCCGGCCAGCGCCGCCACGACCAGTTGGCCGAGCGAATCCAGGTCGTATCCGCCCTCCTGGATCACCACCGCCGGCCCCAGCGCGCCGATCTTCTCCCCGGCCCGGCGGTATCCATCGGCGCTCACGCGCAGCGGGCTTTCCGGGTCAGCAGCGGCCGCGTCCACGCCGAGTGAGACGACCACCGCCTCCGCGCCATGGGCGCGGACGTCGGCGCACAGCACGTCCACGGCCTGCAGCCAGACCTCGTCGCCGGTGCCCGGCGCGAGCGGTAGGTTCCGGTTCGCCCAGTCTCCCTCGCCGCTCCCGCGCTCGCCGGCGTACCCGACGTAGTGGGGAAACCAGCCGGCGCCCGGATCGACGTGGAGGCTGCCCACGTACACGTCGCCGCGGTCGTAGAAGATCGCCTGGGTGCCGTTGGCGTGGTGGGCGTCGATGTCGACCACGGCGATCCGCTCGGCCCCGGACCGGCGCAGCGCCTGGGCGGCGATGGCCGAGTTGTTCAGATAACACGAGCCGCCGTGCGCCGCCGGACCGGCGTGGTGGCCGGGCGGGCGGCACAGCGCATACGCGGCTGGAGCACCGGCGCCGACCAGGTCCGCCGCGGTCAGCGCCGCGTCCGCCGCCGCCCGGACCGCGGGCCACGTGCCGGGGCCGATCAGCGTCATCGTGTCGTAGCAGAACCGTCCGACGCGCCCGTGGATGGCGCTGGGCGACCGCAGCGGGAGGCCGGACAGCAAGCCGGCGGTCGGGAACAGGTACGGCACCACCCGGGGACGGCCGTGCTGCGACGGGAAGCCCGCGGCCTCCCAGTCGGCCCAGATCGTGGCCAGGTGCTCGACCAGCGCCGCGTCGTGGACGGCCAGGATCGCTGCGTCCTCGTGCCCGGTCGCGGCGGTGATCTCGGCCCCCACGGCGGTGAGCGCGTCGCGAATGACCGTGGCGCGCTCCGGCACCTCGGTCCCGGCCTCCCAGACGCCGAGCCAGACCTCCCCGTCCGGATCGTGGCGCAGGCAGTCGGGATGCCACACGAACGGGAAACCGGTCAGGTCTGATGTCGTGGCGGCGCCGCCGCTCATCGGACCGCGCCTCCGTACGGGATGATCACGCGATGACCCGCGCCTCTGATCTGGGCATCACGATTGGCCTGCTGCCGAGCGGGCCGACGGGGTCGATCGTCGACGTGCCCGGGGTCGGCGTCGGCCACGCGACCGTGTGGCGCGACGAGCCGGCGCCACCGGAGGGCCGCGGCGTGGCCAGGACCGGCGTCACAGTCGTCGATCTCGGGGGCAATCTGTTCCGTAGCCCGGTCCCGGCCGGCGGCGCCGTTCTCAACGGCGCCGGGGAGTGCACCGGGTTCCTGGCGGCCGGCGAGTGGGGTCTGGCCGAGACGCCGGTGTTCCTGACCTCGACCATGCAGCTGGGCCGGGTCTACGACGCGGCCTGCGAGCTGTTGATCGCCGAGGATCCGGGGATCGGGACCGACGATGTGATCATCCCGATCGTCGCCGAATGTGACGACAGCTTCCTGAGCGATGCCCGGCGCATGCAGGTGACCGCGGTGGACGTCGACACCGCGCTCGTCTCCGCCCGGGCCTCGGCCGGCGGCCCGGCCCCGCCGGAGGGCGCGGTCGGCGCGGGGACGGGGATGAGCTGCCTGGGGTTCAAGGGCGGGATCGGCAGCGCGTCGCGCGTGACCCCGTCCGGGCACATCGTCGGCGTGCTGTTGCTCTCGAACTTCGGCTCGCGGGAGCGGCTGACCGTCGACGGCGTGCCCGTGGGTCGGCTGTTGGGTCCTCCCGATGGCCAGCCGGAAGCCTCCCCGCGGCCAGCCGGCTCCTGCATCGTCGTGGTCGTCACCGACGCTCCGCTCGACTCGGCCGCCTGCGCCCGGCTGGCCCGCCGGGCCGGGCTCGGACTGGCCAGGACCGGCTCCACCGGCCATCACGGCAGCGGCGAGATCTTCCTGGCCATGGCCACCGGGCTTCGCGGTCCGCGGTCCGCGGACGTGACGCCCGGCGCGCTCGGGGACGGCCGTCCGGTGCCAGTGACGGGACGGGCTCTCGACCCGTTCTTCGACGCTGTCGTCGAGGCCACCGAGGAGGCGGTTCTCAACAGCATGCTGGCCGCAGCCACGGTCGCTGGGCGCGATGGCAACACCTCGTACGGCCTGCCCGCGGAACGAGTGGCCGAGCTGCTGCGGGCCCGTCGATGAAGCGACGGACCCTGTCGTACGGCTGGCCGGATCTGATGCCCCGCGTGGCAACGCGCGCAGCCTATAGGTAGGTTGCCCTGGCGCGATGATGGAGGCGACGGGGTGACAGGCACAAACGATGCGGCGGAGCGCGCCCAGGAGCCCGCGCCGCCGGCGGCCCCGCGCGTCCCGTCGGCTCGTGAGCTGCACGGCGACACGCTCATCGACGACTACGCCTGGATGCGTGCCCGCGACGATGCCGCGCTCCAGGAGTACCTGATCGCCGAGCGAGCCTATTACGACGCTCAGACCGAGCACCTGAGCGGGCTGGCCGACACGCTGGCCGCCGAGGCAGCGAGTCGGATCCCGACTGGCGACGACGACTCAGTCGCCTGGCCCCGTGACGGATTCGCGTTTCGGACGCGGACGCCGGCCGACGCCGACAACGAGCAGCTCCTCCGGTCGCCGGCCGGGGAGACCCCGGAGGAGGTGATCCTCGACGACAACCTCGTGGCGCGACGCACCGGGTTCGCCGACGTGGGGGTCCGTGAGCCCAGCCCCGATGGGGCTCTGCTGGCCTGGTCGGTCGACACCAGCGGAGCGGAGAACTATGAGCTGCGCATCCGCGACCTGGATACCGGCGAGGACCTGCCGGAGGTCATCGCCCCGACCGCGCCTGAGGTGGCCTGGTCCGCGGACTCCCGGCACCTCTTCTATCTCGTGGCCGACGCGCTGTTTCGGCAGTGGCAGTTGTGGCGCCATCGCGTCGGCACGCCCGCCACCGCCGACGAGCTTGTGCTCGAGGAGGCCGACCCGCGCTTTGAGCTGACCCTGGCTGCCTCGCGAAGCGGCGAGCTGGCGATCATCGTCGCGGCGTCACGGGACACCAGCGAGGTCCGGGTGATTGAGCTGCACGATCCGGTGGCCGACCCGGTGCTGCTGCAACCGCGCCAGCCCGGGGTCGAATACCGGGTGGATCACGCGCGAGGCGGTCCCGGTGACACGGGCACGCTCTACCTGGTGACGGATATCGGCGAGCGCGAGTTCGCGCTGATGAAGGTGGCGCTCGCGGCCCCGGGACGAGCCGGCTGGGAGTCCGTCAGCTGCTCGGCGGTGGCTCCGGCCCGTGCCGACACCAGGCTGGTCGCTTGCGATGTCTTCGCTGAGCACCTGCTGCTGACCCTGCGCCGTCACGGCGGGAAGCTGCTGGCCATCACCGATCACGGCGGCGCCGACGTCCGGGAGCTACAGCCTCAGGCTGCCCGCCGGCTCGATCCGTGTCGAGCACGCTCACGACTACGACAGCGGCTCGGTGATCATCGCCGAGCAGTCGCTGATCGAGCCGATCGCCTGGTATGAGCTCGACCTGGCCACCGGGACCAGGCGGCTGCTGAAGCGGATGGAGGTTCCCGGCTATGACCCCGCCCGGTATCGGACCGAGCGCCGCACGGCGCCGGCGCCGGATGGCACGCCGATTCCGGTCACGCTGGCCTATCGCGACGGGACTCCGCTGGACGGCAGCGCCCCGTGCCTGCTCTACGGCTACGGCGCCTACGAGGACAGCCTGGATCCGGAGTTCGACCGCAGCCTGCCGTCTCTGCTTGACCGAGGGGTCGTCTACGCGGTCGCCCACATTCGCGGCGGCGGGGAGGGCGGGCGATCCTGGTGGCAGGAGGGTCGGCTGCGCGCCAAGCCGACCACGTTCACCGACCATGCCGCCGTGGCCGATTGGCTCGCCGGGAGCAGTGGGCCGGCCCTCGTCGATGGCACGCGGATCGTCACCCGGGGGCTGTCGGCGGGCGGGCTGCTCCAGGGCGCCGTCTACTCGTTGCGCCCGGACCGGTGGCGCGCGGTGGTCGCCGAGGTCCCGTTCGTCGATGTGGTCAACACGATGCTCGATCCCTCGATCCCGCTCACGATCACCGAATGGGACGAGTGGGGCGATCCCCGCGATCCCGAGGACTACGCCTGCATGAAGGCCTACTCGCCCTACGACAACCCGCCCGCGGGGCGCCGGCCGGCGCTGCTGGTCACCGGTGCCGTCAACGATCCGCGCGTGTCGGTCCACGAGCCGGCCAAGTGGGTGGCCAGGCTCAGGGCCACGGACACTCAGGGCTCCCGCCTGCTGTTCCGGCCGGAGCTCGGCGTCGGCGCGCATTCCGGACCCACGGGTCGCAGCGCCCGGTTCAGCTACAGCGCCGAGGTGCAGGCCTTCATCCTCGACGCGATGGGGATCTCGGCTAGACCGCGCGCGGTCCCCGCAGTCTGGGCGCGTACGCGGCCGTAGGCGTCGGCGGCCGGCGCCGCCGGCCGGCGCCGGTGGCGCCGTATCGGGCTCGCGGAGCGGGAAGTGGCAGGCCGCCTGGTGAGTCGGCCCAAACCGCCGCAGCGCGGGCTCCTCCGCCGCGCACAGCTCCTGCGCCCGCGGACAGCGGGTCCGGAACCGGCACCCGGACGGCGGGTCGATCGGGCTGGGCAGCTCGCCCACGGATGCCGACCTCGGTCTTGGCGCGCTCGACGGCGACGTCGGGCACCGGAATCGTCTTGATCAGCGCGTCCGTGTAGGGGTGGGCCGCGCGCCGGTAGATGTCGTCGCCGGTCCCCAGCTCGACCACCTTGCCCAGATACATGACGGCGATCCGGTCGGCCAGGTACTTGACCACGGCCAGGTCGTGCGAAATCACCACCGACGCGCGCTGATGCTCGGCCTGCAGGCGCTTCATCAGATTGAGCACCTGTGAGCGGATCGAGACGTCGAGGGCGCTGACCGGCTCGTCGGCAACGATCACCTTCGGCTCCAGCATCAGCGCTCGGGCCAGTGCGATGCGCTGGCGCTGCCCGCCAGAGAACTCGTGCGGATAGCGCTCCAGCGCGTTCTCCGCCAGCCCGACCTCCGTGAGCAGGTCCCGGATCTTCTGATCCTGCTCCTTGCGGCTCCCCACGTTCTGGATGATGAGCGGCTCGCGCAGCAGCGCCTGCACGCGCATCCGCGGATCGAGCGACGCATAGGGGTCCTGGAAGATCATCTGCAGGTCGCGCCGCGCACGGCGCAGCGCTCTGCCTCGCATGCCGAACACCTCGCGGCCCTCCAAGGTGATCCGCCCCGCGTCCGGCTTCTCGATGCCGACGATCAACTTGCCGAGCGTGGTCTTGCCGCAGCCCGATTCTCCGACCAGTCCCAGTGCCTCGCCGACGTCGACGTGCAGGTTCACCCCGGACACGGCCTTGACCGAGTTGACCTTGCGTTGGAGGATCGCGCCGGCCGTGACCGGGTACTCGCGCACCGCGTTGACGATCTCCAGAAGGTGGCCGTTGCTCGGTTGACCGCGTTCGGCGGTGGACCCTCGGCGAACCGCGATCTCCGTCGTCGTCGCCGCCGGACCGTCACCGGGTGCCAGCACGCGAACAGGTGATCGGAACGGGCGCCGTCCAACGGCGGCTCCTCCGCGCGACACTGGTCGGTGGCGTACGGACAGCGCGGAGCAAAGCGGCAGCCGGCGGGCGGGCTCGTCAGGTCGGGCGGGATCCCGGGGATGCTCACCAGGGGTCGGCGATTGTCCTGGCTCAGCTTGGGGATCGATCCCAGCAGCGCTTGCGTGTAGGGATGCCGCATGGCGGTGAAGATCTCCTCGGTCGAGGCCGACTCGACGATCCGTCCCGCATACATGACGCTGATCCGGTCGGTCCGGCCGGCCACGACTCCCATGTCGTGGGTGACCAGCAGCGTCGCCATGCCCAGGCGATCCTCCAGGTCGTCGAGCAGGGCCAGGATCTGGGCCTGGATCGTGACGTCCAGGGCCGTCGTCGGCTCGTCGGCGAGCAGCACCTTCGGCTCGCAGGCCAGCGCGATGGCGATCATCACGCGCTGACGCAGCCCGCCGGACAGCTGGTGCGGGTAGTTGCTCAGCCGGTCCCGGGGCTGGGGCAGGCCGACCAGCTCGAGCACCTCCAGCGCGCGGGCGTTGGCCTCGGCTCGGGACCCTCCGCGGTGCAGCCGCACCGGCTCGGACACCTGCTCGCCGATCGTCTTGGTCGGGTTCAGCGACGACTGCGAGTCCTGGAAGATCATCGCCACCTCGTTGCCCCGGAGCTTGCGCATCTCGCTTGTCCGGCAGGCCCACCAGGTCCTGGCCATCGAGCCGGACCGACCCCTCGATGATCTCCCCGCCCTTGGGCAGCAGCCCCATGATCGACAGCCCCAGCATCGACTTGCCGCAGCCGGACTCCCCCACCAGACCGAGCGTCTCGCCGGCGTCGATCGCCAGGTCGACGTTCCCGACGGCCTGGACGGTCGAGCGCGACAGCTTGATGTGTGTGCTGAGGTTGCTGACCTCGAGCACGCGCGCCTCGGCTCTGTCGTCGCCCGGCGTCTGAGCGCCGGTTCCCTGGTCGGTGGTGGTCACTAGCGCCTCCGCAGCCGGACGTCGAACGCGTCGCGCAGACCGTCGCCGACGAGGTTGCAGGCCATGACGACCGCCACCAGGCAGGCGCCGACCGGATACACGAGCCACCACTGGCCGTTGGAGACGTAGGTGTCGGCGTTGCCGAGCATGTCTCCCCACGAGGCCGTCGGGTACTGCAGGCCGAACCCCAGGAAGCCCAGGAAGGCCAGGGCGAGGATCGAGTCGGCGACGAGGAAGGTCACGTTCACGATCACCACCGACAGCGAGTTCGGAATCAGGTGCTTGTAGACCAGGCGCGTGCGGCTTGCGCCCATCACCCGCGCCGCCCACACGAAATCCCGCTCGCGCAGGCTCAGCACCTCGCCCCGCATCAGCCGGGCCGGAACCAGCCACGAGAAGAACCCCAGCAGCAGGCTCTCCTCCAGCACGGTGGCGCTGAACTTCGTGGCCAGCACGAGCACGATGAACAGGAACGGGATCGAGTACACGATGTCGACGAAGCGCATCATCACGCCGTCCAGCAGGCGGCCGGAGAGACCGGAGATGGCGCCGTACAGCGTCCCGATGACGATCGAGATCACCGCCGCGAAGAAGCCAATGGCCAGCGCCGTCCGGCCGCCGGCCATGATCCGTCCCAGCTCGTCGAAACCGTGCTCGTCGGTGCCCAGGGGCCCCGCCGTGCCTCCCAGCGGGCTGGCCGCGCCCGGCGCCAGGTTGGCGTTCAGGGGCTGCGTGAGGGTCTGATTGGTGTGGTAGAAGAGCGGCCCCGCGAAGCAGAAGAACACGAAGAAGACGATGATCACCACGCCCAGCACGGCAACCTTGTTGTCCAGGAACTCGCGCAGGGCCAGCCGCCACCCGCTGGCCAGCGCCGGCACCTCGCCCCCCTCGGCCACCGTCGAGAACAGATCGGGATGGCTGAGCGGCGCCTCGGCCTGGCCAAACGGCTTGACGTGACCCTCGGTCTCGCTCATATCCGGACCCTCGGGTCGGCCACGGTGACGGCGACGTCGGCTATCAGGTTTCCGAGCACGACGAGAATCCCGCCCAGGATCGTGTAGGCCAGGAGAATCGGATAGTCGCCGCTCTGGAGCGCGTTGTAGAACAGCAGCCCCAGGCCCTGGATGTTGAACAGGACCTCGACGAGCAGGTTGCCGGCCAGCAGATCCGGGATCGACAGGCCGACCAGCGTGATCATCGGCAGGCACGCGTTGCGCAGCAGATGGCGGTAGAGCACGGCTCGCTGCGACAGCCCCTTGGCTCGAGCCAGTCGGATGTAGTCCTGAGCCAGGTTGTCCAGCGCCGATGAGCGCATGTAGCGGCTGAACGACGCGATGTTGACCGCGGTCAGGGTGATGATCGGCAGGACGAAGTCACGCGGGTGGGTGATGGCTCCGAAGGTGGTGGTGATCGAACTGGGGACCAGCGGCGGGAAGACGTGCAGATGCAGGGCGAAGACGTCGATCAGGATCACCCCGAGGAAGAACGGGGGCATCGCGTAGAGCACGAAGGTCAGCGTGGTGATCGAGTAGTCGCCGATGCTGTTGCGCCTGACCGCCTGGGCGATGCCCAGCGGCATCGCGATCAGCAACGACAGCACGAGCGCCGAGCCCGAGAGATAGATGCTGCGCCCGGCGTTCTCCTTGAACAGCTGGGCCACGCTCTGCCCCTGCTTGTAGGAGTAGCCGAAGTTCAGGTGGCCGAGGTGGCCCAGATAGGTCAGGAACTGGCTGACCAGCGGCCGGTCGTAGCCGTGCTGTTTGTTCCAGGCGGCGATCTGGGCCGGTTTGGCGCCGCGACCGAGCACCGCGTGGACCGGGCTGCCGGCGATCAGGTGCAGCAGCTCGAAGGTGATCGCGGCGATCCCGATCGTGATCACGATCGCCACGAGGATGCGGCGGATGATGTATCCGATCATCGGCGCGCGCGCCGCTCCGGCCGTAGGGCCGGTTCTACTTCTTGTTCACCCACCAGAACTGAGGCCAGAGTCCGTACTGCGTCAGGCTGACGTAGGACTGCGGTGGTCCGCCGACCCGCTTCGCCACGCCGTAGATGAGGTCGTAGTTGGGCTGGAACAGCGCGGGGAGTTGCTCGGTCTCGTACGACGCCTCCTTGGTCACCGCGTTGGGATCGGACCCATACACGGAGTTCTTGATCAGCTGATCCATCGTCGGGTCGCTGTAGGTGCCGCTGTTGAACGAGCCGCCGGTGTTGAAGATCGAACTCTGTGTCGGATACGCGTTGTCGGTGTAGCCGCTGAAGTTCTCCACCGCCCAGTCGTTGGTGTACTTCGCCACCGAGGGGTCGGCGTTGTTGTAATTGCTGGCGATGTAGTTGAACGTCTTCTGGAAGAGCTGGATGTTGATCCCGGCGGCCTGCTTGGCCTCGGATGCGATCGCCTCGTCGGTCAGTGGGACATAAGGTCCGGCGGCGGCCGTCTCGGTGGCCCAGGGGAAGGAGATCGGCGTCCCCTTGGGAATGCCGGCGCCGCACTGGTTGGCACCCGTGCCCGGGTTGGCGCACGTCGTCTGTCCGTTGGGGACCACGTGCCAGCCGTGGGCCTTGAGGATCGACACGGCCTTGGCCGGGTTGTAGGGGTAGGGCGGGTTGACGGCATTGGAGGGGACGTAGGTCGTCTTGGGCACCGACGGGATCGGGCCGTAGGCCAGCCCGGCCGCGCCGTGGTAGATCCCCGCGATGATCGCCGGCTCGTTGACCAGCATCGCCATCACCTGGCGGAAGTAGAGCTGGGAGACGATCTTGTCGAAGTGGTGAACCGTGTTCTTGAAGTTCCAGATCACCCCGGCCCATCCGAAGTCCGGCAGACCGAACACGGTGTAGCCCAGGCTCTTGAGGCTGTCGACCGAGGCCAGCTGGGAGAAGTCGATCGGTCCCACGTCGAGGCTGTTCGTGCGCATCGCATTGAGCAGCGGCGTGATGCCCGTGTAGGTGACCCCCTGGAGGGTTGAGATGGACGGCTTCGGCGTGCCGCCGAAGGTCGGGTTCGCCTTCATCGTCCATGATGCCGTCACCGGGCTGAAGGCGGACAGCACGAACGGCCCGTCGGCGATCTTCCACAGCTTGTTGGAGGCAAACGTGCCCACCTGGCCGCCCGCCTTGCCCAGGTAGTCGTAGATCTTCTTCGCGTTGGCGGGAACGGTGAAGTCCAGGTGCGGACCGTCGGCTGAGGCCACGTTCCAATCCTGGCTGGGCAGCGGGGTCAGGTTCAGCGCGAGCTGGCTGCTGAGGAAGAACCCCGGGTTGAAGGCGCGCTTGAGGTGCATGACCACCGTGTAGGCGCCGCTGGCGCTGATGCTGGCCAGGCTCTGGGGAAAGTAGCCGGGCGTGAACGAGCCCCAGTTGGCGGCGCTCTCGTCGACCGCGGCCTTGATCAGCGCGACGTCGAACAGGACGTCCTGCGCGGTGACGGGCTTGCCGTCGTTCCACTTGTAGTTGTGCTTCAGCGTGATCGTGACCGTCTTGTCGCCGTCGCTGAACACCGGCTTGTTGGCCACGCTGAGGGAGTAGTTGACCCCGGGATTGGCCCCGTAGGCGAAGTTGTTGTACAGCGGCAGCCACATGACCTGCTGCCACTGGTAGTTGATCGTGCTGGCGTTGCCCGAGGGGGTGATCGGGAAGATGTAGTTCGGCGTGAGGCCGTTCAGCTGCCCGTAGGTGATGGTGCCGCCGTGCGTCGGCGTGCCCTGCGGCGGCAACTTCCCGTACAACCCCGGCTCCTTCAGCGTCCCCGAAGCGGCGGTGCCAGTCCCGCTCTTGCCGCCGGAGCCGCTGGAGCCGCCGCACGCGGCCAGAGCCAGCGCGGCCAGAGCGATCAGCGCTGCCGCTGATGGCGCACGTCTCAACATGTCAACCCCTCTTCCCCTCGAGGATCAAGGTCCGGCAATGTAGGCGGGTGGGTGCGACGGTGTCAAGCCGCATCTGTCGTCCTATCGCTCGTCAAGGCCCACCCGCTCGCGAAGGTAGTCCTGGAAGTGCCCGATCAGCGTCTCGGGGCCCCCCAGCACCCAGCCCCGCTCGATCAACCCGATCGAGCTGCCGTGCTGGGCGGCCTCGACCAGGGCCACGTCCTCCTCGCCGACCTGGGTGTCCATGACGTATACGTCGTCGATCCACTTCGGGTCGACCGCCTCGCCGAACCAGTAGTCCAGGTAGCCGCCCGTACTGACAGGACCGGTCGGCCACACCGGCCCGATCGACAGATTCGGGTGGCCCGGGAGCACGTTGAACTTGAGGGTCGGAAACCACAGATGGTTCTGCGCCGAGCCGACTTCCCCGTGGGCGTCGATCGGGGCGCGACCGTCCAGCGCGCGTGGATGCACCGGCGCGAACTGGCTGGTCCGCAGGCCGACGGCGCGCAACTCGAGCCGGCGCTCATCGAGCACCTGCACCAGCCCGGGGTGGTTGACCGCGCAGTGGTAGCACTCGAGGTAGTTCTCGACGGCGATCTTCCAGTTGGCCCGGATCTCGTACGCGAACCGCCGGTGGAAGCGCAGCGAGTCGACGTCGAGTCCGTGCTCGGCGACCACCTGCGGCAGGTCTCCGAGCGCGTCGCGCAGCGGCTCGGCCCTCGGGTCCGGGTTGGCGAACACGAACGGCCCCCAGGTGCCGACCGATACCGGCCGCAGGCCCAGGCAGCCGGAATCGAACGCGGGATCTCCATCCGCGCGCGGCGCGGCCCGCAGCGCACCGTCCAGACCGTAGGTCCAGGCGTGATATGGGCACTGCATCGTGCCGCGCTTGCGCGCCTCGGTGGCGACGATCGCGCCGCGGTGCCGGCACACGTTGACAAAGCCCCGGAGCGTGTTGTCGGCGTCGAGCGTGATCACGATCGGCACCGGACCGGTGGCCGAGGCGAAGTAGCTGCCCGGGCCCTGCAGCTCACCGAGGTGGCCGGCGTAGAGCCAGGACCGATGGAAGATGCGGTCCATCTCCGCGGCCAGGATCGCCGGATCCGAGTACCAGGACCAGGGGATCGTCGGTCTCCCGGCGATCTCGGTGCTCTCCCCGGGCGGGGGTTCGGTGAGGGTCATCAGGCCCCGTCCCGCGGGAATCGGTGCGTGAACGCACGCGCGTGGATCCGGACCTCGTCCTCGAACGCGTCGAGCGTCGACGTGACGAGGAACACCCGGGCGTCGCAGGTCATCGTGCTCTGCGCTCGGACCTCGATGTTCCAGTCGGGGCGGACCAGCGTCACCGTGACCCGGCAGATCACGGTGGCCGACAGCGGATCGCCCTCGGCGATGCGGTAGGTCGTGATGCTGTCCTCGGTCATCTCGGTGTTCGTGGCGAGGATCCGGATGCCGGAGCCGTGCCAGTCGAACTCGACCTCGGTCGTCCCATCATGAAGGCTCCGGCGAAGGCTGCGGCCGCCCTGACGGAGTCTCGTGATCTCGGTAGGCAGTGCGGTGCCCGTCTCCGGTGCCCCGAAGGGCGTGAGAGCCTCGTCGAGGTCGCTCCGGTTTCTCCGCGGCAGCGTCAACGTGCTCGTCGGTCCGCAGTGGACGGTGAGCCTCGTCGCCTCAGGTGACGGCCAGGCCATCGGCCAGTAGGTGTTTGACACGGCCAGGCGGATCCGATGCCCGGGCGGGATGGCGTACGCCGTCGCCTGCAGCGGGACGCGCACCAGCACCGGCTCGTCGACCGGCATCGGGACGCTGCGGTCATGGCCCTCACGGCGGCTCAGGTTGAGCAGTCCGCGCGCGATCAGCGTGGAGGCCCCGTCCGGGGCCACGTCACACACGCGCACCGCCACAAGCGCCCAGGGCTTGTCGACGCTCACCTCCAGGTGGGCCTCGCCCTTGCCCAGGATCTCGACCCGCTCTGACAGGGGCGCGGTGTCCCAGCACAGCGAGCTGCCGTCCTCGAAGCGCTGGTCGAGCCCGTAGTCGGCCGGGCTGCCGTCGCCGCACCACACTCCGCCGTCGACTCCGGTCGACTGCAGGCTGCTGATGGTCCTGGCCGCCGCGCTGTCGTCGTCTCCGAGCGCCGTGGCCCCGATCGTGTGCGTCCAGGCGCTGATCGACGGGGATGGCCAGCGACGGGTCCGCCACCCACCGCCCGGGCCGCTCGGTGTAGGAGCCGGCCGGCGGGACCGCCTCCTGCATGTAGCTGATCAGCTGTGGCTCCTCGAAGAAGCCGTTGTCTTCGTCATTGAGGCTGGCGGCGAAGAACCGCCGGCACTCCTGGAGGAAGCCGATCGCCGGGCCCGGCCTCCCCGCCTCCGGCCACGTGTGGCCCCACGGACCTATCAGGCCCCGGACCGGGGCCTTCACGTGCTCGACCAGACGCAGGACCATGTCCCGGTAACCGTCGCTCCAGCCGCCGACCGCGTACACCGGGCAGTGGATCGAGCCATAGTCCTCGCAGGGTGATCCCTGCTGCCAGTAGGCGTCGCGCCGCTGGTGGCTGAGCCACGGCTCGATGAACGCTCTGGCGTTCTCCAACCGCTCCAGCCACGCCGCGCGCCACGTTTCGCCGACCACCGCCGGGTCCGGCGGCTGGTTCAGGTAGGCGAGCATCGACGTCGCCCACTGGCTCATGTCCATCGCCGACACGCATCCGCCGATGTAGTGGACGTCGTCGGCGTAGCGGTCCTCGCTGGCGTGGATGGCGACCACGCCTCGCAGCTCAGGCGGATGGCGCCCGGCCATCTGCAGCGCGGCGAAGCCACCCCAGGACACGCCGATCATGCCCACCGCTCCGGTGCACCACGGGCGTTCGGCAAGCCATGCGATCACCTGTTCGGCGTCGTCCTGCTCCGTTTCCGAATACTCGTCCTCCAGCAGCCCTGACGAATCCCCGCTGCCTCGCAGGTCGACCCGCGCAAATGCGAATCCATGGGCGGCGAAGTAGGTCCCCCAGGCGGCGTCACCGACGGCGGTCCCGTCGCTCTTGCGGTACGGGACCGAATCGAGAATCGTCGACACCGGACGATCCTCCGCGTCCTCGGGGAGCCATAGGCGAATGGCCAGGCGGACGCCGTCGCGAAGCCGCACCCAGTCGTTGTCGATCACGCGCACCGCCCGCTCAGTGACCTCGGTCGGCGTGGCCTGAGATTGACGCAGACTCATGCGGAACGTACCCTAACCGCGACCGGTATGCGAAAGCAAGTTCCGAAAAATGAAAGTTCTGTCGGGACCTTGGCCCGCGGGCTGGACATCCTGGAGTTGTTCGCGGTGGACGGACCCGAGCTGTCTCAGAAGGAGATCTCGGAGGCCCTGAACGTGCCGATGCCCACGGTGCACCGGCTGGTGGCGGTGCTGACCGAGCGAGGGTGGTTGGACCGCAGCTCGGCTACGCGCCGGCTCCGCCTGGGTCTGGGGATGGCCCGTCTCACGCCTGCCCTGCTCGGGGGCTTGCAGCTCCCCGAGGTGGCGCGTCCCCACCTCAGCCGGCTCGCCTCCGAACTGCAGGAGACGGTGAACGCGGCGGTCCTCCAGGGCCCAGAGATCGTCTACGTTCTGAGCGAGGCCGCGGACCGGGTCCTCACATCACGGGCCACGGTGGGGATGCGGCTGCCGGCGCACTGCACGGCCTTGGGCAAGTGTCTGCTCGCGCAGCTGCCCTCGGGCGCCGCCCGGGCCGGGCTTGGGGATGAGCCGTACGAGCGACGTACCGATCGCACCATCACCACATGGAGCGATCTGGCCGCCGACCTGGCAGCGATTCGTGATGCGGGCGTGGCGGTCTCCGAAGAGGAATACGAGGTCGGCTTGGTGTCGATCGCCGTGGCGGTGCGCTGGATCGACGGCCCTGGCACCGCCGCCGTCAACGTGTCGCTGCCGGCCGGGCGCGCCACCTCGGAGTTCCGGGCTGCGCTTACACGTGGGTTGGTTGATGCCGCGCGGGGGATCGACCGGGATATGGGCATGGTCGGAGCTCATCCATGACAGTCCGGACCGGGGAGTCGGTTGGAGTTGAGGAGCTGGCGGCTGCCGCCGCCGGATTCGCCGAGTCGCTATGCGACATCGTGGCCGAGCGAGCCGCAGCTGCGCCACCAGGGCATGCCCTCCGACGGCGACTCGCGGGCTGTCTACGAGGCTTTGGGCCAGGACGGGTGGATCGGGGTGCACTGGCCTCGCGACTTGGGTGGCCGCGGCCTCAGCTCGCTGCACACCCTGGCCTGTGAGGAACGTTTCGGCTACTGGTGGCTGCCGCTGTCGGGCTATTTGCTGTCAGTCAAGACGATCGGCAACGCGCTGCTCCGATTTGCCGGCCCGGAGCTGCAGGAGCGGCTGATCCCTGAGATAGCCGCCGGCCGGCTTCTCTTCTGCCAGGGGTTCTCTGAGCCCGATGCCGGCTCGGATCTCGCCTCCCTGCGCACGCGGGCTCGCTGTGAGGCGGACCGGTTCGTGGTCTCCGGGCGCAAGATCTGGACTTCGAGCGCCGAGTACGCCGACTGGGTCTACCTGGCCGTGCGCACCGACCCGGAGCGAGAGCGGCACCGGGGAGTCTCGGTGCTGGTGGCCGACATCCACACGCCCGGGATCACGGTAACCACCCACAAGACGCTGGGCGGCGGCACCCTCGGCGAACTGGAGCTCGACGAGGTGGAGGTCCCCGCCGCACAGCTGGTCGGCGAGCTTCACGGGGGTTGGCGGGTGCTGATGGGCACGCTGGACTACGAGCGGGTGACCAGCGAGAAGGTCGGCACGATCTTCTGGTTACTGGACGCGCTGGCGCCGCTGACAGCGGGTTCGCGTGGCGCGCAGCGGGCGCTGCGCCGGTTGCGCGGTGCCGCCCACGCCGCCCGGCTGCACGGGCGCCGTGCCGCTGAGCTGCTCGACGCTGGGCGGCCGGCCAGCGCGCAGAGCTCGATGGCCAAGCTCTCGGTCGCCGAGCTGATGCAGGCGGTCGCTGCCTTTGCCGTGGACGTGCTGGGCCCCGCAGGCCTGTTGGAGGAGGGGATCGAGACGTTGCCGGGTCGCGTCGCGGCCTTTCAGCGCGCATCGGTGGCGACGACCATCTCCGGCGGTGCGGCTGAGATCCAGCGCGCCGTGATCGCCCGGCGAGAACTCGGCTTTCCCCCGCGATGACTGGAGCGCCGGCCTCGGACAGGCTTCCGCTGGAGGGAATCCGGGTTGTCGAGTACGCCCAATACGTGGCCGGGCCGTTCGCCGGCATGCTGCTCGCGGACCTGGGGGCTGACGTGGTCAAGGTCGAGCCGCCCACGGGTGACGCCTGGCGTCGCTACGAGCCGTTCGCCCCCGGCGAGAGCCGCTACTTCTACGCGCTCAACCGCAACAAGCGCTCGGTCGTGCTCGACCTCAAGGGGGAGGAGGGCCTGCTGGCCAGCCGGGCGCTGATCCGGACGGCCGACGCGGTGGTGCACAACATCCCGCCCGGCCGAGCGCGGGAGTTCGAACTTGACCGCGAGTCCGTACGGGCGGTCAACCCGGCGGCGGTCTGGTGCTGTGTCTCGGCGCTGGGCAGCGATGGCCCTGACGCGTCGCTGACCGCCTTCGATCTGGTTGCCCAGGCCCTGTCGGGACTGCTGCTGGCCAACGCGCAGGGCTCTGAGGGCGTCCCCCAGCGGGCCGGCGGGATCGCCATGGCCGATTTCACCGCCGGGCTGTTGGCGGCGATCGCCGTGCTCGCCGGCGTGGTGGAACGCGAGCGCCGCAGCGACGGCGGCGGAGCGGGACTGGAGGTCTCGTTGCTGGGCGCCGCGCTGGCCGTTCAGGCGCAGCGCTTCGTGTCCGTCGATGCGATTGACGGGGAGCCGCCCGCGCGCGCACGTGCGCGACCGCGACGGGCCGGGGACGGCCACGGCCGAGGACCTGAAACGGCAGGCCCGCGCCCAGCAGACCGCTGACGAACTGGAGCCCTACTACCGCGCCTATGCCGCCGCCGACGGCTTCTTCGTCCTCGCCTGCCTGCGGGAGCGCCAGCGTCTGGCCGCGGCCGGAGTGCTGGGGATCCAGGACCCATGGGCAGCCAACCCGCAGGCGCCCCCCGGTGACGAGCCGGAGCGCGCGCAGCGGCTCGCCCTGGTCCGGGAGTTCGAGCGGCGCATCGCCGCCGAGCCGGCCGCGGTCTGGGTGGAGCGTTTCCGCTCAGCCGGGGTGCCGGCGTCAGAGGTCCGCCCGCTGGGCCGGCTGTTTGAGGATGACCAGGTGCAGGCCAACGGTCTGGTGCACGCGGTTAACCACGACGGGGTCGGCGCGGTGAGGCTGCTGGGCTCCGTGTTCAAGATCGAGGGCCTCGCCACTCCGCCCAGGCGAGGGATCCCCGGCCTGGGCGAGCACACCGAGGAGGTACTGGCACAGTGTCGTCATCCGCAGGCCTGACCGGCGGCGCGATCGAGGCGCGCGCGTTTGCCGAAAGCGTCGCCGGGGTGCTGGATCGCCACCGGCCAACGTCGGGGCCGTGGCCGCGGAGCCTGACCGCCCACCTGGATGAGCTCGGCTGGGGGACGCTCGGCAGCGAGCCGGAGCTTGTCAGCTGCGCCGGGCTGGGGGCGGTTGAGCTGGGCCGGCGGGCGGCTCCAGTGAGCGAGGTCGACCGGTTGCTGGGTGGCAGCCCGATGGCCGGAGAGTTATTTCGCTCGCCGGGGGCGGAGCCCGAAGCGCTCACGCGCGTTGATGACAGGGTCGTGCGCCGGGTGGTCCTGCGTTCCGCGCCGGCGGCCTCGGCCGGCGGTCTCGACGTGCATCGCGCCCTGGAGTTGGGATCGGCGGTGGAGGTGCGCGATGCGGTGTGGCTGCCCGCGGCGGCTGCCTGGACCGCGGCCATGGTCGGCTACCTGGCCGGGCTCGGCAGGGCCGCGCTTGGCATAACGACTGACTACGTCGGTCAGCGCCGCGCGTTCGGAAGCGCGCTGGCCGCGCTGGGCCCGGTGCAGCAGCTTTTAGCTGACGCGGCGACCGCGGTGCGCGGAGTGCAACTGCTGGCCGGTGAGGCTGCGGCCGCCGATGCGCTGGCCTACGCGGGCCCGGCGATCACCGAGGCCTGCGCAGCATGTCACCAGGCCACCGGTGCGATCGGCTTTACGCTCGATTATCCGCTGCACGTCTACAGCCAGCGCGCCCGGGCGCTGGCCACGTGGAACGATGCGCTGCTCGACGGGCTGCTCAGCCCGACCGTGGGGGGCGCGTAGCAAGTATCTCGCGTAGGTTTCGGCGTGTGGATGTGAACGCGTTGCGTGATGAGGCGACCGAGTTGCTTCGTGCATTGCTCAGGGTCAACACGTCGAATCCTCCGGGGCACGAGACGCCAGCCGCTGGGCTGCTGCGTGACTACTTGGAGGCCAACGGCGTCGCGTGTGAGCTGGTGGCGCGGGATCCGGACCGAGCGAACCTGGTGGCGCGGATTGAAGGTAGCGGCTCGGGTCCGTCGCTGATGCTGCTCGGTCATACCGACGTGGTTCCCGCGCAGGCCGACGCTTGGACGCACCCGCCGTTTGCCGGTGTGCTGGACGATGAGGGGTACGTGTGGGGTCGCGGGGCGTGCGACATGAAGAACGAGACGGCCACGCGGGCAGTCGCTGTCGCGGAAATAGCTCGCAGCGGGATGCCGCTGTCTGGCGACCTGGTGTTCATCGCCGAGGCCGACGAGGAGGATGGGACCAACGGGGTGGGCATGTCGTGGCTGGTGGACCAGCGGCCCGATCTGGCCACCGAGTACGTGCTGAACGAGGGTGCCGCCGAGAGGCTCCTTTTGGATGATGGGCGGACGATCGTGACGTTGAATGTGGGTGAGAAGGCCGCGGCCACCATTCGCGTGACGGCGTTGGGTACCCCTGGGCACTCCAGCAGTCCCTACGGCGTACCCCATGCCGTGCCGACGCTTGCGAAGCTGATCGGCCGGCTGGTTGCCTATCGTCCGCGCCGCCGGCTCTTACCCGTCACGCAGACCATGCTGCAAGCCCTCATCGGCTCACTCGGCGAGGATCTCGATGCTGACATTGCACGGGCGAGACAACTGCACAGCGCCTTCGGTGAACTGCTCGAGCCGCTGTTTTCCACGACTATCGCGCCAACTCGCCTGCACGGTTCTGACGCGTTGAACGTCCTGCCCGCGCGCGCAAGCGTTGACTGCGACTGCCGCGTGCTTCCGGGAACCTCGATCGACACCCTGCTCACGGAACTCCGCCAGGCCCTCGGTGACGATGCGCCGTATGAGCTCGAAGTGCTCGAGCCCCTCACTGGAGGAACGCTCTCGCCGATCGCGTCCCCGCTGTTTGATGCCTGCCAGGCCTTCGTCCAAACCCACGACCCCGACGCGATCTTGTTGCCTACGCTGTGCAGCGGTTTCACCGATTCGCACTACCTGCGCGCGGCGTTTGGCTCGATTGCCTACGGGTTCTGGCCGATGCGGACCACGCCCTACGCGGTCGCCGCCGCGGGCGTGCACGGGCACGATGAACGAGTTCACGTCGACGATCTGGGCTACGCCACCATGTTCCACGTCGAGGTCTGCCGCGCGCTTTTGACCTGACGCCTGACGCTCGAACATGAGGCCCGGAGCTGACTGGTGACGCGCGACCCCGCACGGGGCGCCGCAACGGCGATCGTGGGCGAGAGCAAGGCTTCTGAGGGCGGACGGTCGCATCACCAGCATCCGCCCGCCCCGAGACCATGCGACCCGTCAAGCGCTTCCACGAAGTGCTCGTCCGACGGCGTCGGCACCTGGCTCCCTACGTTGCACCCGGCTCGTCTATTGGCCGCAGCTCACGCTTTCGCTCGTGGTGCACGCCAGCTCGGGCGATCAACTCCGTGGCAAGCGCTCGTCCGCATCGGCCCCGGTCAGCAGAAGAAAGCGATCGCGAGAGCTGGCCGTCTCGGAGACCTGGTTATCGCGGCATGAAAATGCTTCCCGGAGGGTCTGTCCGGGTTCGGGCCTAGCGTCCGATCATCCGGGACAGGGGCCTTCTTGGGAGAACGCAGACGGGTAGGCCGTTTTCGGCGATGGGCTTCGAGCCCGTGGTTGTCTTTTGGTCGCCCCTGCGACTTGCCTGGATTGAGCGTGTGGAGCTCGTATCGGTCTGTGTCGTTTTTCCCGCTGGTTCTCCCGCCTGTCAGTGTCTGCCACCGTGTCGTGGAGGTGAGTGATGGCGTTGGTGAGGTGGGTCGGTCGCGCGATCGGCCTGGATGTGCACCGCGATTTCTGTGTGGTCGCGATCTGCGAGGACGGGAAGGTTCGCTCGGCGGGCCGGGTGCCGAGCACACCGGAGGGGCTGAGGCTGCTGGCGGAGAGTCTGTTGCCCACGGATCGGGTGGCGTTGGAGGTGACCACCAGCTGTTGGGAGGTCGCGCGGATCCTCGAGCCGCACGTGCAGCGCGTGGTCGTGGTCAGCCCCGACGACACCGGGATCGCGAGCGCCAGGGCCAAGACCGACAAGCTCGACGCTCGCGCATTGGCGAGCCTGCTGTGGAAGGGTGAGCTTGATCCGGTGTGGATGCCCGATGAGCGCTGCCGGGTCCTGCGTCGTCGGCTCGCGCGCCGCGAACAGCTCGTGCATGCGCGCTCGCGCTCAAAGAACGAGATCTCGGCGGTGCTGGCGCGCCGGCTGATCGAGCGCCCGCCGTTCGCGGACCTGTTCGGCGTGACCGGCCGCCGGTGGCTGGCCGAGGTGCCGTTGCCCGTCGAGGAGCGCGAATCGGTGGACGCGGGCCTGCGGCAGATCGCGTTCCTGGACTCAGAGATCAAAGCGGTCGAGACGCTGATCGCCCAGCAGGCGCTGTCGTGGCCGGAGATCCGCCGGTTGATGACCGTGCCGGGCGTGAACCTGATCTGCGCCACGACGTTCCTGGCGGCGATCGGCCGATCCGACCGGTTCATGACCAGCCGCAAGCTGGTCGCCTACCTCGGTCTGGACCCCAAGGTCCGCCAATCCGGCGAAGCACCGGCGCGGTCGGGCCGGATCTCCAAGCGCGGGTCGGCGTCGGCGAGGTGGGCGCTGGTCGAAGCGGCCTGGAGCGTGGTCAAGCAACCCGGCCCGCTGCGCGCGTTCTACGAACGCGTCCGCGCTCGGCGCGGGCACGGCAAAGCGATCGTCGCGACCGCCCGCAAGCTCGCGATCCTGTTCTGGTGCATGCTCAGTCGTGGCGAGGATTACGCCCACCAGCGCCCCGCGCTGACCAAGAAGAAGCTCCGCGAGCTCGAGCTGACCGCCGGCGCCAAGCCCCGCACCAAGGCCGCCGCCGGCATCTGGTCGACCAACCGCACCATCCGTGACGCCGAACGCGCGCTCACTCTCCAGGCCGAGATCTCCTACCAGCGGATGGTCACCGACCAGCAAGCCGGACGACCGGCCAAAAAAGTGGGCGCGAGCGCGACACCGGAGCGCGCATAGTTAAGTCACTCAAAGAGGACAAGCCGCGCGACAGACCAGGCTCCTGACGTCTGCACTTCGCTTCGTCGGTCACCCGCGCCCACCCCACAAACTACGCCTCACCCCCCACCGCTGCAACCCCGGCGCCCAGCCGGCTGCGCAAACTCGGCCGAAAACCAGGGCCACCCGTCCGCGCGGCGCCCAGCCACCGCACAGGACCCCCTCTGAGCCCCCCGCCAGCATCCCTGCGCGACCGATTCCACCCCCCGAAAATCTACCCCACACCCTTGACTTCCATCGGTCGCCGAATCCAGGGCGGAGACGCCGGCGTGCAGAGACGCCCGTTTGCTTATGCACAGGCTGCGGTTGATCGAGCTCTGGGATTGGCAGCTCGCGGAGCATGCGGACGGCGATCGAGATGTCGCCGTTGCGATCGCCCGAATTGATGACCGTCGGATGATCAAAGGGATCGTCAGGACCGGCCGGGTCCCCGTTGCACGGTCACGCCTATTGCGGTCACGGCGGCGTCGCCGTCACTCTTGGCGGAATGGGGCAGTCAGATCCAGACTGCCCGTCTGGCGACGAAGCACCGGCCTGAGCAAGCGCCAGCGCTCAGATCGGCGATCGACGGTGGTTATTGAGCGTGTGGCGCGCGTGGCTCGTTGCCAGCGGCGAGCTCGGCCGCGACCTCCGCGATGAACCGCTGGGATCGGCGCCATCCCCGCACATGCAAGTCCAGGTGCCGGCCGGAACTCAACGGGTCAACCGACGTTGCCTCTACGACCCTGGGCTGACCAAGCAACGTTCGTGCCGGCAACCCCGCCGCGAGAAGGACGCTCACGAGGATGAACTCCAAGCCAAAGAGCAGAACCTGTATTAGGACCAACACGACGGCGAGGACCGCTGCGACAGCGAGTAGCTCCCGCCCGACGTCCAGGCAGCCGAGATCAGGCCAGCCGATGTACTGCCGCGAGTGAGGGGTGGTCGGGTTCCGGCGTCGGGGAATTCGCGGGGGATCGGACATCCACCTGCGGCGCACGCGCACCGCACTCCGTCGGGAGTCGCGGACGGCATTGACCTTCGCTCTCCAAGAAGCTCGAAAAAGACGCTGCGAGCGGACACCGCACATGCCCTCCAGGAACAGGAACTGCCCCGCGGGTTAACCTCAAGCCAAACGGGTTCACCAGTCGATGAGATCTTGAGATCGAAGATCCCCATCCTGAGGCCAAGCTTTGCGAGCACCGCTGCTAGTGGCGCACGCAGGTCCTCATCGAGCCGATAGGCCTCGGCCTCGCAGTCGAGAGGTACTCGCCAGTCCAACCGACGAGACCTAAGCTTTACCGCATGAAAATCACTGCCAAATGCACAGACTCGTAGATGCTCGTCTCCAGCGACAGCTTCCTGGTAAATAGCGGGGCTCAGGGCTACGCGCTCGTCGTCTGCAACTAGCTCGGGCGTGACTCGGCCGGTGAGAATCCGTGTCTTGCCTGTGCCTGCGACCGGCTTGGCGATAACGTTGTAGCGGAGCTCCTCACAGAACGCGCGAACGCAAACCGGATCATTGCTGATCAGAGTATCGGGCAACGCGAATCCGGTTTCGCGTGCCGCTTTAAGTTGGACGAGCTTGTTCTCCGCCGCGCGTGTGGCTTCGGGATCGCTCACCCAATTACCCGAGAAGCCAGTCATCATGATTCCATAGAATGAAGCAATACAGTCATTGGCGATGAGATCACGGGCCGCGTCATCATTGACAGAATCGGGAACGCGTGGTCCAGCAGGGCCGCGCAGGCGTCGCCACCAGACCACGTCGAGGTCTTCGACGTCGATGGACTGACCATCCCGATCTGGCATCGTTCGGCAGTTGGGAGCTTCGCTGTCGAGGGTCCATCCCAGGCCGGTCACACCGGGCAGCCTATCGACCTCAACTATCGAGCATCGGACGCCGCGTTCCCGCAGATAGTGTTGGATCAGGAGAGCGTGCAGGTCGTTCGTTAGCGAAACGATCGCGACGTGCATTGACGCACGGAAATCGGGACGACGTCAGATTCTTGCGACGTCGCAGTCATCAAGAGTCATGCCATCCGCGCCGCAGCCACAAATTGACTCGACCTCCCTGAGATCAGGACGCTCTCGGCACGTGGGATCGTGTGCGGCTCAAGCAGGTGCTGAAGCGTCAGGAACACGCCACCCAGGACGGCCAGTGTCACCTTGACGTTCCGCCCCTGCAACTGTTCGCGGTAGATCCGTTCGCTGTCGGCATGCGGCTTCTTGCCGGGCGGAGGGAGTTCGTCGGCATTACGCCAAACCCACTCCCAAGCACGCGAAGGGTCCTCAGCCCCGACGTGAACGAGAGCGGAAAGCTCAGCGGGAATGAGACGCCACCGTCCCGTAACACCACGGCCTCCGACCAATCGTGATGCAGGCTGTTCCGCGCGAAGCGAACACCGGCCATGACTTCGGCATTAGGGACACGAGCGCGCCAACCGAATCCAACCGTCTTTCCGTTCGGGACCCAGTGCGCGGCAACCCGCTCATCCAGCGCGTGCGCCCAGTTCAGCGCCTCGAACAGCGGCACGTACGTGGCGGCCGGGCTACGGCCCCCGGACGCAGCCTCCAGGCGGTTCAGGGCTTCGGTGTAGCCGACGAACATGGCCTCGAACGTCACGATGTTCTCGTCGTATGGCCTCATCCTCGTGGCCGAGTGTAGGTGTTGCCCCAGTCGTCGCTGGCGGCCGCGCCGAACGAGTGGCCTTAGGCGTCACCTGGCGGCGGCTGCAATCCTTGATCTTCCGGATGGCTGCGCCGGCCGTCGCGCTCACGATCGCTTCCGCCGCGACATCCCGCTCCAGCCCCGCCATCGCCTTGGCGACGATGCGGTCGTCATCTTCGCGGTATACGCCGCGGATGGATGGGCCGTCACCGACACGTGCAAAGCCGGCTGAGTTGCGCATGCACAGTCGCGCGGCGCATCGACCTGGGCGTCCCGCGGCGCGTGGGCGGCACGTCGGCGACGAAGTGACGTGCGCCGCATCCGGCGGGTCGCCGGGTACCGACGTTTCCGCGCTGGCAACGCTCTCTTGACTTCGCTCCGGTGGTGAGCGAGAGTCGTCTCGTGGGCCTGAGCGACATAGCTGGCGTGTTTAGCCGCCTTTTTATCGTCGGATTCTTACTTCCAGCGTTCTTTGTGCTCCTCGTTGTCTCCCAGCTCGTCACTAGTGACTTCCTTCCAGCTATATACGACAGTTCAGGCAATGCCACCCGAGTGTTGCTGATAGGTGGCGCCGCTCTCCTGGTTGGCCTTCTGCTACTGGGATTGAACTATCCGATCCTTAGGTTGTACGAGGGCTACCCACTGAGGGAACTCGTCGACCGCCCCGGCCTCAGGTGGCTGTACAGGCTAATTTGCACACCGGAGCGCAACCGGTTCGGGGATCTGACTGGCGTCCTGAACTCCGAGACGAAATCGAATGCAGAGAAAGGGAAGGCGGCATGGGTGCTCGACCGGCACTTTCCAATTGAGGCTGAGCAGATCCTGCCTACGCGCTTTGGCAATGCTGTCCAAGCGTTCGAGCACCACTCGCTTCGGCGGTGGGGCTTAGATGCGATACCCGCGTGGCCGCGGATCGAGTTGATGCTCACGGAAGATCAGCGCGAAGTCCAGAACGACGCACGTAGTGAAGTCGCCCTCTTTGTAAACGGAGCACTGTTGGCCGTAGTAGGCGGTCTGAGCCTCATCGCCGACGGAGTCAGCCATCGTCATGCTCCAATCCATTTTGGTCTGGCTCTACGCGCTTCCATTCGCAATCGCATACTTGTTGTACCGATGGTCGGTCGGAGCAGCCGTCCGGTGGGGCAGTGTGGTTAGAGCTGCGATTGACCTCAATCGATTGTCCCTGTATAGAGAACTCGGTTTGAGGAGACCAACGAGCTTTTCCGACGAGCGGTTCGTTATCGCCCCAGCCCTCAGCGGCACGCTTATTTACGGATACGAGATCGTCGATGACCTATGGGACCCATCTGATCCGCACGATGATGGTCAGCCGGACGAACCTAGATGAGGAGTGCGCGATGACGGAAGATGAACCAGACCGTTCTGAGCGAGAGCGCCCGGAACGCTATGAACCGAACCCATTTCGGTCAGACTTACCTGGAAACCCAACCACACCATATCGCCCACCTAGACGTCCTGAACCGGAGCCTCGCCCCAAAGACCCGCCGCCCAAGCCGCGCGATGATGAGTAGTTCACATGGCCACTAGCTAGCCCGCAGCAGTCGTGGTCAGTGAGGTCTGAGACCTCAACCTTGCTCCGCTGGCTTCAGTGTGTGGCGCCCGCCGGCAAGAGAATCGCAGGGCGGTCGCGCTCACGGGCCTCCCATCGGAGCTTCCGCGAGCGCGTCCGGACCAGCGCTGCAAAAGCAATCGGTTGACTTCCCTATGACCGGAGCCCGTTCATCGGTCCACCTGCTGTGAGAGCTGGGTGGATGTGATGGTGGTGCCACGGTAGCTGCCGCGGCGGTTGACCTGCGGTGAGGTGATCTCCTCAGCAGGACCTGTCGTTGCGGGGCTGGGAAGACGGCCGGCTGTGGGGCGCCGGATGCGATGGGAAGCGGGCCAGCGCTGCTCGCCCCCTTCCCCAGATGCCGTTGCTGTGGGTGCCGGCGACGGTTGACGGAGGCTGGCAGCGAACGCGGCCGGGGTCATCATCCCGAGCGCGCAGTGCGGCCGGCGGTGGTTGTAGTCGATGCGCCAGTCCTCGATCAGCACCCTGGCCTCGGCCAGGCAGGAGAACAGCTCGACCGCCGAGCAGCTCGTCGCGGACGCGGCCGCCGAAGCTCTCGACGTAGGGGTTCTGCCACGGCGAGCCGGGGTCGATGTACGCGCTGCCGGCCTGGCTGAAGCGGCACCAGTCCCGCAGCGCGTGGGCGGTCAGCTCCGGCCCGTTGTCGCAGCGCAGGAACCCGGGCGCGGTCCCGCGCTCGGCGACCAGCCGGTCGAGCACGTCGACGGTGTGGTCGGCGTCGATCCGGCGGTGACACTCGATCGCCAGCGCTTCGCGGGTGAACTCGTCGACGACGTGCAGCAGCTTGAGGTTGTGCCCGTCGGCGGTCTGATCCCACTGAAAGTCGATCGCCCACACGTGATCGGGACGCTCGGCCCGCAGCCGGTCCGCCGGCACCGTCGACTCGCCCAGCCGCTGGCGCTTGCGGCGCTTGCGCGGCACCCGCAGGCCCTCCTCGCGCCACACCCGCCGGGTGCGCTTGATGTTCAGCTCCCAGCCCTCGTCGAGCAGCAGCCTGATGCGCGCGGCGATACCCCCACCGCGGCCGCTCGCGCGAGATCCTCCGCAGCTCGCGCGCGCAACGCCGCGTCATCGCTCGGCCACCACGGGCTCGTGACGCTGGGTGGAGCGATGCTGCCCGGCGATCCGGCACGCCCGACGCTCCGACATCCCGAGGCGATCCTGCAGCATCCGGACCGCCCGGCGTCGACGCGCCGGGCTCACCAGTTTCCCTTCGCGATCTCCTTGAGCGCCTCGATCTCCAGCGTCTGATCGGCCACGATCCGCTTCAGCCTGCGCGTTCTCGACCTCGAGCTCCTTCAGCCGCTTGACATCGTCGGCCTTCATCCCGCCGTACTGCGCCCGCCAGCGGTGATACGTCGCCTCCGAGACCTCCAACTCCTTGCAGCACGTCGGGCAGCTCGAACCCCTCGCCCAGCAGCCGGTCGGCCTCCCTGAGCTTGCGAACGACCTGCTCCGGCGTGTGACGTCGACCCTTCATCGATGCGCTCCTCCGACCCATTCTCCAGGGTCATCGAAGCTCTCACACAGGCCGGACCGATCTCAGGGTCCCAGGTCACGGGTACTGCATGCATCCCCGCGGACCCTGCAACCGGCGACCTGGAGGACTCGCGGGCCGGCCGCCTCGCCGGCGTTGTGCTGTCGCGCGTCGTCCAATGCAGCAGCGCCTTCGCCGGTACCGTGCTGCTGCTATCCGCGCTCGTGTCCTGAAACCCCCGGACGAACGCGAGCGCGCCGTCGAGATCGTGTTCGTAGGGGCGCGCTCACCGACGTCCTCGACGCAGAGTGTCGGGATGGCTTGGGGGTAGATTTCCGCGCATGGCCAACTGGCCGCCTGAAGTCGCCTGGCACGAGCGCGATGTAGTCGTACCAGTCTTCCGACTGTGGCTTGAGGCTCAAGGGTGGGAAACGGAAACCGAGACCGCGTTCGTTGACGTAGTGGCCCGCCGAGGCAACGAAACCATCTACGCGGAGGTCAAGGGCCGAACGAAGAGCCGTCCGGGGGCGGGACTGGACACGTTGTACGGCCAGCTGCTGAGGCGAATGCCTGCCGAGGAAGTCGGCGACCCCAATACGAGGTTTGCGGTCGTGATCCCGACCGGTTTGGAAGCTGCCGCCCTCCGGGTCCCGAGACGAGTCCGGGAGCGCTCTTCGGATCGACATCTACGCCGTTAGCGACGATGGCCAGGTCGAGAAGCTGTCTGACTGACCTCCTCCGCCCTTCAGCAAGACTCGATCGATCCGCCTCCGCACGTCGGCATGAGCGCTGCGGGCTCCCGGCGATGAGCCGGCGACGACTCCGCTTTCATGCAACGCGATGTGGTCCCGATAGCGCTCATCGTCCAAACCGGCAGCGACGGAAAGGAGCCTCGGAGTGACGATCGGGCCAATGTGACGCCGAACTCGCCGCCCGGCGCATCGAAGCGGTGGCGGCCGCTCGGATACCGGCGCTCGACCGTCGGATCGACTTCCCAGTCGAGCCGCCAGCCGCTTCCAGGGTCTTTGCTGAGGCGGGGCAGTGCGTCGCTGCGCTTTCCCGCCCAGGGGATCGCGTCCGCGGTGTCGCCCGCGCTAGGCGCCCTGCTCGTCGGCGACCCACGACGAGCTGGACGGTGGTCTCGACGTCGCGCGGCTCGGCCGTTTCCAGCGGAGGCGCCCGTCGCCGGCCTTCGGGGCGGTCATGAACAAGTGCGGGCTCAACACGTCGAGCCGCGCGCCCTGCGCCGCGCTGATGGTGTCGCGGGGCCAGCCCTAGAACCGGCTGACGCGTGGTCTACCTGCCCTGCGCCCTCGGGGTCACAGGCCGGGCGCCCTGAAGCTGAACTACACACTGCGAACCGCCAGCGCAGGCGCGCGCGCCAGACAGCCCGAATCGGTCGAGTCCGCTCGCGCGTCAGTCCTCGCAGTGAGGGACGGTTCGATCGGTGAGGCGGAGGTCTGCGGCCGAGGGTGGTCGCTCGGCGTCCCAGACGCGGGCATAGGCCTCTCAACGCGGGGCCAGATCGTGCAGGCCGTCCTCGACCGACTCGATCTCGTCGGCCAGGTCTCCGAACACGACGAACTCGTGTGGGATGACCCGGCCGGATGCATCGCTTCGCCCCAACGGATCGGGAAAGCGCAGCGCGACCGTCCCGGCGGCGCGACGCCATGTCGCCGGCTCGTCGTCATGACCCGCGAAACTCCGTTCATAGGCCGGAAGCGGGTCGGTCAGCCCTCCTGTGAGGAGGAACCGGAACCCCCAGAGCGTCCCCGAGTGGCCCAGATGAGCCTCGCGGAGGCCTCCTACGCCGGGGCGCACCGCTCGGCTCCTGATCAGCAGTCCGTCCGTCTCGCCCTGGTCGAGGTCGAGCTTGAACTGCGTCAGCGTCGCCGTCAGGTAGTCGTGTTCTCGGCCTGCGCGTCTTGATCTTGAATCAGCTTGTCCCGGACAATCTGGCCGCATCGATCCAGAACCTCGGCCGCCACGGCGACGCCGACCGAGTGGCTTCCACACGTGCCGAGCTTGCCCGCGAACTTGAGCTTGCCGCAGCATCGCGACGGCCAGAGGCCCCGCCTGTCGAGCAGGGTGTCCGCAGCACCTGCCGGGGGATCTTCATCTATCTCGGCCCACTGACTGGCGCTCCAAGGGGAGCATGGCGGCCACCGGCAGGATCAGGTCCAGCGCCGACCCGTTTGGTCACCTCGATCTTGTCCGCGCTCGAACTTCGCCGACGAGAGCACGCATGAAGTCCTCACCCACTGACAGCGCGTCGCTGGGTTCCACAGCCCTGCGAGCACCTTGCGCAGTTCGTCGATGTCATCGGAGGCCTTCCATATGAGCGAGATCCCGGAACTTGAACACGTCCAGGTCCGGCAGCAGGTCGGCCTTCGACAGCGCCATGATCCAGATGCGCGGGAACTCGACCAGCGGCTTGCCGTGCTCAGCAGGTCATCCTTGAGCCGCAGCAGTCCGTTGCGGAAATTGGTCAGCAGCGACTTCAGGTACCGCTCCTCCTCTCCCGCGTTGTCCAGCAACCTCTGACCATCCACCAGCAAGAGCGCGACATCAGAACCCAGCAGGGACCGGAACGTGTCAACCCGGCGCTGCGCCTCCTCCTCGCCTGCTCGCGTCCTCCTCGAACCACTCCCCCGGGTAGTCGTGCCAGACGAGGCGCAGGGCGTCGAAAGGCTCGCCTTCTTCGCCTTGGCATCGGCCCATCCTTCAGCTTCACTGAGAAGGAGTAGGACGTGGCCGCGAAACGGGTGGCCTCGAGGCACGCCGCGCCTGAATCTCTCATGCCAAGGTAGTTCCGATGCAGCCGAGCGCCCTGGCCGATGTCGTCCGCGACGACATGGAACAGAGCTCTTCTGAGGAACGCCGGCTCCTGCGCAGCGCCGTAGAACGAGGAGAGCAGGACGGTCTTGCCGCTGCCGCTCTCGCCGAACACTGCGATGTGCTGTTCAAGGACCTTGGCCAGCTTCATCGGCGGGGGAACCCTATCGATGACGACCACCTGCAGCCGCCATCGCCTTGTCGCCCGCGGCCTTCAGCTCAGCCTCGGCCTGTGCAGGATCGCCTCGGTGAAGCTAACGAGGCGCTCGCCGCCGCTGTTGGTTTCCATGCAACGGAGCAGCCACGACGACCCGCATGACGTAGCTCCGCCGCGGCATTGGGATCGAGGTAGCCGACTCGGTGTGATGAGCCGCCCCGCCAGGCGCTGCGTAGGCGCCCAACCGATCTGACCCCTCTGTGCGGAGCCCCGCTTTCGGCGACGTGCGTGTCTCACGCGCCAAGGTTGACTGCGACGGCTGCGGGCGATCGCCTTCGCTGGGTAGGAGTCATCCGACGCGGACGACCCGAACGATCACACGGTCGCCAATCAACATCCTCGGCCGGGGGTAGGTACCTGATTCGCCGAGGGCGTACACAGATCGTCCGCGACGAGCACGGCGCGGGGCTGGGTTTCTAGTTCGGTGGTTCCGGCACGGCGGCGGGACCCAGGCGTCGAAAATCTTGCCCGCTGGCAACCCCGATAGGCGGCGTCGCATCCGGATCGTCGCCTGGTTACGGGCAGCGGCCTCCTCGGCGAGCAGAACGCACGACCACGCGGACCGTCGATGACGCCGAGCACGCGATCGGGCCCGGGGGCATCGTGTTCATCGCGCGCGGCACCGTCCGCGGGTTCCTTAACGCGGCGAATCACACCCAGCGCCCAACGCATACCAGCAGAGGTAGGCTTGCGCGCGTGAACGGGTACAAGCGTCGCGCGGCCGTCGTGTTTGCTGCGGTATTCGCCGTCGTGGCTGGACTGGCGGCGCCAGTGACCGCGCGCACCGCGGCGACGCACCACCGCCCCGCGCGTCCGCTCAGGTGCGCCCGCGGCAAGACCCGAGTGTTCCTCACGCGCGGGAGGCATCCCAAGCTCGTCGCGCCCGCCAGCGCGACCGCCTTGCCGTCGCGCGGCCAGCGGCAGTTCTGTCTCGAGACCTCCACGTCGGCGACAGCGGGACAGTCGCTCGGCACGCTCGCCGCAACCGCTTTCGCCCACGCCGTCGCGCAACTCCCGAAGAGACTGCGGCCGCACCTACGCCGTCTGGGTCCCGCGTTCGAGCGGGCGGTCGCGGCGTCTTTCACCGCCTCGAAGATGCACGGCGTGCGGCGCCGTGAAGCCGCGACCACCAAGGCCGCGCCGACCACGTTCAACGTGCCGGGAAAGGACGGCGGCAGCGGCACCGTGGCCGCGAGCGCGGACGTCTCGGGTGACACCTGCCCAAGTGGTGCCGGCAAGCTCCACGGGACCTACGACCTGCAGGTCCACGCGGTCCTCACCTCCAACGCCATGAAGGGCGCGCTGACGCTCGACTTCACCGTCACCGGCACGTACGACGGCGACGTGGCCGACGACGGCGAGCCCACGCACGTGCTGCTCGGCTACCAAGGCGAGGAGGCCGTGCACGTGACCCTGGGCGGCAATTACGACTACGCGCGGCAGACCGAGACCGGCGAGATAGACGTCCCGCTGCCGTCAGGAACGCCGGTGGTCAGCAACGAGACCGGCAGCGTCCAGGGCAACCCCGGGCTGCTCTGGATCCCTGATTTCGGGGACCTCGAACTCACGATCGTCCGCGCGGCACAGGCCGCGAAGGACCCGTGACACGCAAGCTGTGGCAGTACCCGAGCGCGTGCGCGACGATCACCATCACCGCCGACCAGCAGCAGGCCCCGACCGGCGGTCAGCTGCAGCTCACCTTGCGCGCCGCTGCCCAGAATGGCGATCCGCTCACCACGCAGCTCACCCTCACCACGCCGGGTTGCCCCGGGACGTTGAGCGACAGCTCCCCGACCACGAACTCCGGCACGGCGCAGGTGACGCTGACCGACGATTCGTCGCAGTGGACCGCGCCGGCGAGGGCCTGCATCCAGGCTGAGATGCAGACGCGCGCCGGCAAGGCCGACGAGTTCCTGCAGGTCCCTGCACAAGCGGCAACGATCACGCGACTCACCGGCTCGCTCACCGTGCATCTGCACTACGCGACGTCCAATGGCCCGGACGAGAATGAAACCGACGACTGGACCGGGACCGCGCAGGTCAACGAAGCCAACAACAGTGGGCTGCCGGCGTCCACCTACGGCAACAACGTGCACAACAGCCAGCTGTCGCTGAGCGGCTCGTGGAGCGCACTCGACTCACCCTCGACCTGGGCGGGCAACGCGACCGGCTCCAACTCAGGCCTCGACGAGAACGACCCATACCTCGCGGGTGCACGCGCGAACTTCGGCTACACCGGCGACGCCGACACGTTCTACTCGCCGCCGGCGGTGAGGCTCGACTTGACGTTCACCGGCAGCGGTAGCGAGCAAAGCTCCGACTGTGGCTCGTCGAGCGGCCCGATCGACTTGCTCGCCAACGTCGTGCTGACGCCGCCCGCCGGGGGCAACGGCGCGATCGCGGTCAACCGTACGTTGGTCAACAGCCAGGGCGACTTGGAAAATGGCTGGCAACTACTCGAGCCCAGCGACGGCGACTGGACCTGCGCAGGGTCGCCCGCTACGGGACCGCCCACCGGGACGGCAACCGTGTCGGGCAACCTGACGATGACCACCACTGGCTAGCCCGAAGCCGGCGCCAAGCGCTGAGATTCAGAAACCGTCTCGACCATGAGTAGCCGACGAGTCGTACTTCTTCTCAGCGTTTTGACGGCGACGGTGTTCCCCGCGTTGGCCGGCGCGCGGGCCGCAGTTCACGGTTCATCACGTCACGCGATCATCAAAGCTGCAGTGAACCCTCCGGCCAGTGAGTACACCTGCTACAACGCGTTCGTAGCATCGAGAGGAGCCCCCTGGGCGATCGAAACCGCGCCCGACTCAGACGTTCACAAGTCCGCCTGCCGCGAGATTCAGCCAGGCGGCTGCACGATCGCGCACTTCGCGCATCATCGCTGGCGAGCCGGCGGCGCTGGCGACGACGTCCGCTGTCCATTCGCCAGCGACCCGCATCAACCCACGATCCCCGGACGAATCCTTAAGCAGCTGACCGGCCAGTACTGCGCCCAATAGACACCGGCGGATGTGGTGGGTGAGCCTACGGGCGACCAGGACAGCGTGTTGGAGACCGATCACACCAGAGCCGGGAGACCAGTCCACGTGCGGCAACGCTTTTCCGCGCGAGGGTGGGCGTGCGAAACAGTCAGTGGACGGTCCGAGGCCAGGACTCGGAGATCGAGCCGGCGGCTGACCGACCCGTCCGCAAATCCAACGCGCTACGAACAACGGCCATGAAGCGCCAAGCACCGCCGGTCGACGAGCGCCGTGAGCATCGCCCGATGGCCGCGACTTGCTTGGCCGCAGTGCAGCGCGAGATCTGAGCTATAGCCGCTCCCGTCATGCGTCGGAATCTCGCCCGCCGTCCCGCCGGAGGCCGCTACTTGTGGAGCGCGTAAAGCGCCATATCCCTCCGAGTGCCTCCAATCAGCGCCTTGCTGCGCAGGACCCCCTCGAACTGACAGCCAAGTCGGGTAGCCACGGCGCGCGAAGCGACGTTCGACGGTTCGACGTAGAACTCCAGCCGGGCAAGCCCCACGTCGATCATCGCCCAGTCGCACAAGAGTCGCACGGCCCGCTGGGCGACGTTGCGGCCTCGAGCCGATGGAGTAACCACGCAGACGACCTCCGCAACGAGGTGGTGAGCATTCACTGCGACGAGCCCGCAGGAGCCGAGCACCTCATCGTTGTCAGTGGCCGCTATTGCAAACGGTGCTCCCTGCTGGGATGACCACTGCTGTTGGTTGTGCTCCCCAACGAAGTCCGCTGCATGCTCCGGCAGGTATGGAACCGGGACCTCCATCCATCGCTGGATGTCCGGGTCCTGACATGCCGCAAGGACAGCGTCCGCGTCGCGTGCGGTCCACCCTCGCAGCGTCAGCGACCCGTCGGCGAGCCTCGGCACCGTGCCGGGCCACGCGAGCGAGGTCACCGAGACACCGTCGTCGTCGGACACTCACCTTTGAGCATCATGGCCAGCTTCTGATCAGACACGTTGGTTCCGAAAGCCGTACATCAGCGGGCTGCCAAACGCCACGATGTTCGCAGACCCGCTTCGCCGAATGACGGGTCTCACGAACGCGCGGGCCCCAACGTTGACTGCAACGAGGCGAGCCGACAGGTCCGGCCGCGCAATCGGTGTTGCCGCCGACTGCTCATAGGCCGGATTAGGCCACGACAGGGCTGAGATTTCGGCGGGGAGCTGACGTAGCCGGTCTCAGCAGGCGATGCGGGCCGTTCCTCGCCGCGCGTGGACGGAGCTGGCGCAGCCCACCACCGGCCGTCGCGGGGCGGCAACGGTCACCTGGGCGGAGTCGACGTTGTTCGCGAGCGACTGCTCCTGGGTGGATGTTCCGACGACGGCTCGGTTGACAAAGCTCGTCCCGTGAGTCTCGGCGCGAGAGCGAATGATGATGGTCACGCTGGCGCCCCGTTTGAGCGTGCCCAACGGGCAGATCGTCAGTCGCCCACTCTGGTGGCAGCTGCCGGCGGTGGTATGCACCGCGACCACGGTCGCCGGGCCGCGTGGTTGGTCGTTGAGCACCACGCGCTGCGCCGGGCTAGGTCCGCGGTTCTTGACGGTGATCCGGAAGCCGATCACCTGCCCGCGGGTGACGACCGGTGCCGAGGCGACTTTGGTGACGATCAGGTCAGCGATGTCGTAGGCGCCGCTGGGCGTCTGGGGGTTGGGAGGAACCGGCGACGGGTTCGGGGGGACGGGCGTCGGCTCCGGGGGGACCGGTGGTTTCGCGGAGAAGGCGTTGGTGAACACGCAGTGGACGTGGGGGTCCTTGCGGGTGAGCTCGATGGTCGACGTCCCCTGGGCGAAGGGGATCGCCACGCCGTTGCACACGACACTTGTCAGCGCCCAGTCTCCGGTGGAGCTGAGGGGCGGCTGTTCAACGATGTGATAAGGCCCGAGGCGAAGGTGGCCGGTGGCGTCGGCGGGGGTCTGCGGCTCGGCCGCGGCCGGCACCCCCGGGGTTGTCGTTGTCGCGTGCTGCAGGTGCGGCGTCGGCGAGCCCGTGGCCGGCGTCACCACGAAGGAGGCGGTGCCGACGCCGCCCTCGGTGATCTTGGCGATCGAGATCGCGCCGCGCGGAACGAAACCGTTGACGAACGTGCAGACGACCGACTCGCCGCTGTGGATCTCGACGGGGAACGGGTTGGTGGTCGATCTTTTGGCGCCGTTGCAGCTCACGTCGCGCAGGTGCCAGCGCCCGTCGGGAGACGTTGGCTTCTGCTCAGCGATCACGTAGCGGCCGGGGGCGAGGCTGAGCAGCGATGGGACCGCCTTGACCGGCACCCCTGGTTGGGTCGTGGTCGCCTCCGCCTCGTGGATCTCGCCCTTGTTCGGCGAAGGCGTCACCGCGTAGGAGAAGGTGCCGACGCCTCCCAGGGTCACCTTGCGGATCGTCAGGCCGCCCGGCGGGGGCACATAGAAGTTGTGATAGACGCACTGGGCGTGTTCTCCTGCCACCAGATGGATCTGGGCGGTCGGTCCGGTGACCGTAAAAGTGGTCAGTCCAGGTCCGTCGGCGGCGTTCACTGCGGTGCAGACGATGCCGTCCAGCCGGTAGTTGGCCGCGGCGCCTTCGGTGACCGTCCAGGTCGAGCCGCCGGCCCGGTAGAAGTCCTTCGACTCTCGGTCGCGCAGTTGGAAGCCGTTGGCGTCGTAGGAGATGTCCCCGTTGAACGGGAAAGAGGGGTTGTCGCCAGCCGGTGCGTCGTGGACCTTCTTCGTGATGGTGATCGTCCCGCTCGTGGGCGGCGGGAGCACCACGTACTCGTAACAGAAGATGTGCTTGACGTCGCCCGGGAAGGAGATGCCCTCGACGTTGTCTCCGTAGTTGTTGTCGTTGCCGCAGCGCAGCGCACCGAACGCATACTTGGGGTCTCCCGGCATGCTCTCGAAGAATTTCTGCGCCAGCACGGGGTCGGTCGGCGTACCGCCCTGCAGCCTGAGGGCCCACTGCCCCTGGTTGGCGACGTCGAGCTGTGGCTCGGTCAGCTCGACCGTTGTCGCGCCGTCGATCACCGCGCCGGTCGCTACGCCGTTTTCGTTGAGCACGGCTGTCTGCGGTTCGGTGGTGACTGGAGGAAAATCGTTGTTGACAACCGTCAGCGACCCCCACGGACCGGCCAGCGGGGCCAGATCGGGCAGCGTACCCATCGTGAACTCCCAGCCGGTGAGCGGCGAGCAGTTCGACTGCGGGGACCGGTCCTCGAAACTCGGCTGGACCAGATCAGTGGACCCGTACGGCGAATCGGGCCCCACGTTCTTCAGAGTCTGCATGAGGTTGTCGCGGAACCTGTTGGCGAAGATGTCGCTGTAGCTCGTGCACTGACGCGCGGCAAAGGTGACCGAGTAGCCGGTCCCCTGCGCCGCGGCTGCAGCCGTTCCCAGTCCGAGCCAGACGCCGCCAGCGAGCGCCACCGCAGTCAGCCACCGCCAGAGTCTCTGCGACGAGCGCTCCCGGCTGACACGCAACCAGACCCGCGACACGACATCCACCCCCGCAACCTATAAGCGACGGATCTGGAAAGCAACTCGTGCACCGCCGGATGCGAGCGTCAAGCCCGCGCAGCAGACAATCCAACCGGTCCTCGCCAGCCGTGGACGGCGCTGGGGCAACCCGCCACATCCCGCCCCGTGTGAGCCGCAACACACCTAAGCCGCGAATGATCGAACGTCGGCGGGCAATCGCGGCTGACCGAACCGCCGCAGTCATAGCCCGAAGGCGGCTACCCCGGCAAAGCAGACGTCTCAGCTGGGATCGCCCAAGGGACGCGGCTCCACCCGACTGGTCGCGGATCCGGAGCCGGCTCTGGAAGCTGCGGCGGAAGTGGTCCATGTCAATCGCAGCAGGGGAACCCAAGCTCTGCCTACGCACCCACACAGACGACGAGCCCGTCCACACGGCCCTGGTTCCGGCGACGTCTGCGCCTCATGAGCCAAGGCGCATCGCGGCATGTTCGCGATGGAGCGCGGCGATCGGCTCGGTTGAGGGGCGAGCTCGTGCGGGTGTACTGCGAGGAGAGCCGGACCGTGTCGTGGCTGCTCGGAACTTGCCGGGTGTCTGACAGCGGGTCGGTTAGGGGGTGGTCGGGTGTGTGGGCGCGGGGCTCTGGGTTGGCGCGGCTGCGGTCTGGATGTAGCGGGCGGCGACGACGCAGGCGAGGGCTCCGAGCAGTCGGCGGAGGGTGCGTTCGGGCAGTCGGCTTTGGAGTCGCGCGCCGCAGTAGCTGCCGAGAAATCCGCCAGCGCCGAGGAACGCTCCGAGTGCCCAGTCGGGCGCGATCGTGCCGCCATGAGTGGCCTGTAGGACTTGGTAGGTGATGATGCCGGCGATCGAGGTCAGGAACGTGGTCGTCAGCGTCGCGGGCGCGACCTCATAGGCCGAGAACCCTGCCGCGATGAGGATCGGGGCGAGCAACGACCCGCCGCCCACGCCGTAGATGCCGTCGACGGTTCCGACTGCGAGCGAAGCGACAGATCGCGCATTGCATGCGGCGTGACGGGCCGGACGCGGGCGGGGGATCCGCTGGCTGCGAGCGCGAGCCACAGGCCGAGCGGCAGAAGCACTCCGGCGACCACCAGCTCGACGCGCGGCCGCCCGACAGCAGTTCGACGCGGATGACCGCGCCGGCGATGACCCCGGGAAGGGTGCCGGCGACGAGCAGTCCCGTGAGCGTGTTCAGCAGTCGGCGCTCGTGCCAGAACCGCAGCAGTCCGCCCGGAACGGCCGCGATGTTAAAGAGCAGGTTGGTGGGCGTGACCGCCGGGCTGGGCACGTGCAGCACGCTGAGCTGGATCGGTAACAGCAGGACCGCTCCAGACACGCCTGCGGGCGTCGCGATGAGCGCGAGCGCGAACGCGCACACCGCCCCGACCGGCCATTCCCACGGCATTGCGCCAGGGTAGGGAAAGCGGCGCTCGGTCAGACCGGTGCCGGCACTCCGCCACCCGCCCGCGTCACCAGACGCCCGCGGCCCATCGACACGCGACATCCGCACATCGCCGCCACGGTCGTCGCGCTCGTCGACCCCGACTCCCCGATCTGACACGTTGCCTGGGGGCGACCAGGAGGGGTGCTACCAGGCCGATACTGTCGGTCGCGCTACCCGCGGCAGTGTTCGATGAAGGAGCGCAGGCGGGCGGCGAACCTGTCGGGGTCGGCGAGGTGGACGAGGTGTCCGGCGTCTGCCCAGTCTTCGATCTGCAGGTCGGAGATGTGCTGCTGAAGGTAGTTGCGCTCGTGGGGGTTCAGCTGGTGTCCGAACACGCTGAGGCATGGAGCGTGGATGCTCGTCATCGTTGCCTGGATTTCTGTCTGCAGCTGACGCGGGTCATCGTCAAACAGCTGCTCCCAGTACGCCAGGACGACCTCCTGGCGGATGTGTTGGCTCTGGAGCGCGTGCGTGTGCAGCGGTTCGGGAACGTGCTCGAATCCCATGCTCTGCTGGAAAGGCGCAAACGCGTCGGCGAAGCGGTCGCTGCGGAGGATCGGCTCCAAGCGCCGGATCAGCTCGGCCGCGGGCTGGATGTCGACCGTGCCGTCGACGGTGACCAAGCCGCGAACGGGATAGGACGCAGCGTAGATCGAGGCGATCCCGGATGAGATCGAATGCCCGACGATCACCGGCTCACCGATACGCAAGCTCCCGATCGCGGCGTTCACCCTGACGACCGCCTCGCGCAGGCTGCAGGGTTCGCCGCCGGTCTCGCCGTGGCCAGGCAGGTCAAACGCGATGCTGCACACGCCGTCGCCCAGTCGTTCGATGATCGGTCGCCACGTCGTGCGGTCAAACGTGAGCCCGTGCAAGAACACCACGGGTGTCCCGGCGCCGTGCTTCTCGTACGCGAGCCCCTGACTCCCGCTTCGCTGAATCGTTTCCAACATCACGTCACCTCAAGTCGTGTCGAAGAGTTTCGTCACGACGTAACGTAACGGTGTTGCGTTATCCTGTCAAGGATGGGACGACCACGCGAACACGACCAGCGGATCGCCGCGGCACTCCTCGCTGCCGGCGAACACGCAGTTGCCGAAGGAGGACTCGAGGCGCTGTCCGTCCGCGGCGTCGCTGCCGAAGTAGGCACCACGACGCGCGCTGTCTACAGTCTGTTTGGATCCCGGGACGGGCTGATCGCGGCGCTCGGCGCCCACACGTATGGCCTTCTCCGCGCCGCTCTTGAGCAGTTACCGCTGACCGGCGACCCGCAAGCCGACATGGTCGAGGCCGGACTCATGTTTCGACGCTTCGCACTCGAGCACCCCGCGCTGTTCTCGATCGGGATACAGCGCACCCTCCCCAGCTCAGAGCTCTGGCCACAATTCCGTGCCGCCGCCAACGACGCGCTCGCGGTCCTCAGCCAACGCCTCGCCCGCCTACAAGACAGCAAGCTACTCGCGCGACGAACCGTGCGCGACGCGACCATTCAGTTCCACGCCCTCTGCGAAGGGCTCGCAGCCCTCGAGCTACGCGCCACGTTCCCCCCTGAGGACGCCGATCGCATCTGGCGCGACGCGCTTACCGCGCTCATCGCCGGCTTCGCCACACCACCCCGGCAGCCGCAAGACCGGACCACCACAACCCGGCGACCCAGCAAGCAACCCGCCGCAACGACGGCCAGTCGCTCCCCACGACAAACGGAATGAGCGACCTCCGACCCCCGCCGGCCGCACGGCGCCGAAGCTGCGCCTTCGTGCGAACGTGGATAACAGGCTTATCCTCTACGCCCTGAATTCGGCGAAATGGAGGGGGCGCGTTGAGACTGGCTGGGACCTGCCTAGATGCGAGCGCGGTACTCTGCGCTGCGCTGAGCGCGCGAGACTGCGCTGGGTCCGGCCGCCCGTCAGTCCGGAGGTCTTTCGGGAGAGCCGCTTCGCCTCCGCGTAGGTAGGAGCGGCGGGTCACCGCTCGGCCGTTGGCACAGATGGTTAGCACGGCCTTGCCGGCGTCCGATTTCGAGTGGAGCGTGCGTGAGGATGCGGGTGCCCTCGTGGCCGATGAAGTCAAGCTGGGTGAGCTTGGCCGGTTACTCGTCGGTGACGCCGAAGAGCACGATCGTGCCCGCGAGACGAGAGCGCCGCGGTGGTCAAGGCAGTCTCGCGTGACCCGGCTTCTGAGTGCTGTTTGTGCCTTCGCCCCCTGCCGAGCGAGCTACGCGATGCGCTGTGGGCGATCGTGCGGCATGACCACCGTCGTTCCAGCGTTGTCACCCGCGCGGCGTTGCCGTACCGGGGTGCTCGGAGGTGTCACAGCCAGGACCGCCGTCTTGTCTTTTCGGCTGTAGGTAATCCCAAGCGTAGGCGCGGCTTAGAGAGGACGAGGCGACATGACCCGGATAGACGATTCTCAGCATGACGATCCCGGCCACATTTTGAGCGACGGCGGGGCAGCGATGATGCGCGCGGTAATCGCCACCGCGTTCGGCGACGCCGACGTGCTGGAGTTGCGCGACGCGTGGCCCGTGCCTAGGCCGGGCGCGGGCCAGGTCGCGATCGCGGTTCGCGCAGCAGGCGTGAACTTCGCGGAGGTCATGAGCCGGCGCGTCGGCTACCTCGGGGTCACGCCGCCGTTCGTCCCGGGCCTTGAGGTCGCGGGAACGGTCCGCGCCATCGGCGACGGGGTGGACGGCGTCGCCGTCGGCGAGCGCGTGTGCGCGCTGACGCTCACCGGCGGCTACGCGGAGGTCGCCCTCGCCGACGCGCAGATGACGTTTCCGCTACCGGCGGGCGTCGATTGGGCGGTCGGGTCCGCGCTGCCAACGATCGTGCCGACCGCCTACGCACTGCTGCATCCACTCGGTCGCGTTGGACCTGGCGACCGGGTGCTGGTCAACGCGGGGGCCGGCGGCACCGGCATGATCCTCGGGCAGATGGCCAAGCATGCGGGCGCGCGTCAGGTCACTGGCATCGTCTCCTCCGCGGCGAAGGTCCCCATCGCCCGGGGCTACGGCTTCGATGACGTCGTCACCGTGAGCGAAGCCGACTCCGGCGCGATCGCCGACGCCTCGTTCGACCTCGTCCTCGAGTCCGTTGGTGGGTCTGCCCGCGACCTGGCGCGCCGCGCGACCGCGCCGCTCGGCCGGTTGCTGCTCTACGGCAACTCCGGCGGCCATCCCGAGCCGGCGCTCACGCCCGCAGCCCTGCGCAACGACAACATGCTGATCGGCGGGTGGAGCATCACGACCCTCGCGCACAGCGATCCCGCCATGCTACGGACGATCACTGCCGACGCCTTCGCACTGGTCGCCGCCGGGGCGGTCACGGCTCGACGTCCGCCACGTCTTCGCCCTCGACCAGGCCGCGGACGCCCACCGCCTGGTCGAGCGTCGCGAGTCGACGGGTAAGGTCGTTCTCGAGGTCGCGCGCGGATAAGGGCCCAATCGTGCTCGGTCGCTGAAGAGCGCGCGGGGCGTGTCACACTCGTGGCGGTTTGCGGGTGCCAGGGCCGGGGTTCGGAGAGGCGACCTGGGATCTCCCGGCACTTTCGCAACGCCGATTGATGCGGCCTCGGCTAGAGCGGGACCGGCCGGTGTCCCGGCTGATGCTTCCCTCACCAGGGCATTTCTTGGGCTGTCTTACGGCACCCGCTGGTGCGATCTCCGATGCTCCGGCACCGTCGGAATCCGACCGCGAGGCCACGGGGAGAGCAGATCACGCGGGGGTATTAGCGGACGCCGCGCAGGGCGTGGTCGTCAACGGGCGGCTTGATCCTGTGTAGATCACGCGTTGAATAGGCGTGGCGGGTGTGTCGGTCTGCGTTGGTCGACCTGGAGACGCGCCGATGGCGGGGGCGCCGGGCGCCCCGGGTTGGCCGGACAGTTGCTAGTCGAGGAGTGCGTGCGTTGGATCAGCGGAATCAGCGCATCAGGGTTGTGCCCCGGGGCCGATGGTTGGTGGCTGGCGTAACGGGTCACGTCGCGATCGGCAGTGCGGAAGAAGGCAAGTGCATTGTCGGCCAGCGCGGTGAGACCCCACTCGATCGCTGTGGGCGACGTTCGTCGTGCGGGTGTTGGCAGCCGGTCCTCTGCATCGCCACGCACGCGCCCACTTTCCGCGCCCGGGTGTTCGGAGGTGTCACAGCCGGGGCTGTCGTCGTGTCATATGGGTGTAGGTAATTCTGATCAAGGAGTTGATGATGACTCAGACGCACACGCCGTCCGAGCCCAATCGCTGGACGGTGCTGGCGCTGCTGGGCGTCGCCCAGCTGATGGTCGTGCTCGACCTGACGGTCGTCAATATCGCGCTGCCCTCGGCCCAGCACGCGCTTCAGTTCTCGACCGACAATCGACAGTGGATCGTCACCGCCTACGCGCTGGCGTTCGGCAGCCTGTTGCTGCTGGGCGGCAAGCTCGGCGACCTGTTCGGGCGCAAGTGGACGTTCATCGCCGGTCTCACCGGCTTCTCGCTGGCCTCGGCGATCGGCGGGCTGGCGCAGTCGTTCGCGATGCTCGTGGCAGCCCGGGCGCTGCAGGGCGTGTTCGGAGCGCTGCTCGCGCCCTCGGCGCTGGGCGCTGCTGACGACCACGTTCGCCGGCTCGCCTGACCGCCCCAAGGCGTTCGGGATCTTCGGCGCGATCGCCGGTGGCGGCGCCTCGGTCGGGCTGCTGCTCGGAGGTGTGCTCACCCAGAGCGCTGTCATGGCGCTGGTGCCTGTACGTCAACCTCGCCATCGCCGTGCCCACCGCCATCCTGTCGCTGCGGCTGCTCGTCAACCACGCCCAGACCAACCGGCCGCACATCGACCTGCCAGGCGTGCTGACCGGCTCCGCCGGCCTGTTCGCGCTCGTCTACGGCTTCTCCAACGCCGAGACCCACTCCTGGTCTAACCCCGTGACCATCATCGCACTCGCGGCCAGCACGATCCTGCTGTGCCTGTTCGTCGCGATCGAGCACCGCCGCGCCCACCCGCTGCTGCCGCTGCACATCGTCGCAAACCGCGCACGGGGCGGGGCCTACGCGTCGATCGCGCTCGCCGGCGCGGGTGTCCTCGGCGCGTTTCTGTTCCTCACGTACTTCATGCAGCAGAACCTCGGCTTCTCGCCGCTGACCACCGGCCTGGCGTTCCTGCCCATGACCGCGCTCACCGTGCTCTCCTCGACGATCTTCCAGACGCGAATCCTGCCAAGGACCGAAGCCAAGCCGCTGATCACCGTCGGGATGCTCCTCGGCGTGGTGGCGATGGTCCTGCTCACCCGTCTGAATCCCAGCTCCGGCTACGCCACCGACGTTCTGCCCTCGCTAATCGTCCTCGGCCTGGGCCTGGGCATGATCTTCGCGCCGGCGATCAGCACGGCCACGCTCGGCGTCAACCGCAACGAGGCGGGCGTCGCCTCGGCGATGGTCAACACCTCCCAGCAAATCGGCGGCTCGGTCGGCACCGCGCTGCTCAGCACCCTGTTCGCCAGCTCGGCCGCTGCCTTCGCGCGCACCCACACGGAGGTGCACGACCTCCAGGCCGCCGCCCAGGTTCACGGATACACCACCGCGTTCTGGTGGTCCGCCGGGATCTTCGCCGCCGGGCTGCTGATCGCGGTGGTCGTGTTCCCGATGCGCGTCAAGCCAACGGAGCCCGCGCTGGCCGCCGAGGCCGTCGGCGTGGCCGAACTGGCCCTCGCCACCGAGTAGACGGTGCGGCGGGCACAGCGGTCGTGCGGCGCGCGCAACCGGGGTGGAATTGCCCGGCCTGAGTTGTGGCTGTCCGAGGGTCTCGACCGAGGCCATGTTGTGGGTCCGGCAGCAGCGACGCGGGCGCCAACCTCGGGGAACTCCATTCGGCGGGAGTCATCCAGACCGCGGCGCTCAGCCGGAGCAGCAGCGTCGGACACGAGCCGTGAAGACGGCGAGACCGCGGTGGGTTCGTGGAAGGCGGGTACGGGGGCGGCGTGACCGCATCCCGACTGAGCCAGCTCGTCATCGGCGCCGATCTTCCGGGTCGCGGATCAAAGGATCACTCTCAGGCCTCGACCGGGGCGCCGGCTCCTCGTCCGTCGCGAAGTCGGAGACATCGAGCGACGCGGATTCGGGCGCCAAATTCGGCGTTCAGGCGGGAGTCGACTGTGCCCGCGTGCTGCGTTCGCGGCCTGGCTCCCTGACGGCACTCATGTTCTCATCCGCAAGGATCAGAAGCCGCAGCCCCCAGGGCCGGGAGTTATGTAGACGAGACGTCGCCGGCGTGTGTCGGCTCCCCGCGGTGGGTGCTGCACAGCGCGACGCTGCCGATCTCGCCGCTGCGTGGTGGCAGGAGAGGACTGGTGGCCCGGGCTGTCCGGCCTCCAAGGACGACCTCCTCCACGCCGTCTCGAGGAGCAAAAGCTGTCAAGCATCCGTGACCTGGGGAGCCCGGAGAATCCGACATCCACGCAATTGGCGTGCGCGGCGAGCTCGCCGGGTCGCTCGACCGTCAGCGAGTGGCGCGGGCACGAGGGTGGCCTCGTCGACGGCGTGCACAGGATGGAGCACCCGAACCGGTCGCTGTTGACGCGTCGCGTGACTGTATGTCGAGGCGCCCGCCCTGCTCACGATCTCTGCCGATCCGTGGCCGGAGATTGTCACATCAGCGCGCCGCGGTTTGTCAAACAAGTGACCGACTGATTCTGCCGGGCGGGCCTCGGCGCTGAGAAAGGAAGAACTATGCAGACCGAAAACCGGAGCCACAAAATTGCCGTCACCGGAGCCACCGGCCGGGTCGGATCGCACCTCGTCGAGATCCTCGAGCAACGCGGACACGATGTGGTTTTGATCGCGCGCTCCAAGGGCGTGGACGTGGTCACCGCCGAGGGTCTCGACGAGGCGCTCGCTGGGGCGGAGATCATCATCGATACGGCAACCGGTCCCTCGCCCGACCAGGACGATGCGACGGCCTTCTTCACCGCCTCGGCACGGAACCTTCAGCGAGCCGGCGCCGCGGCCGGGGCGAAGCGGATCGTCGTTGTGTCGATCATCGGCATCGATAAGTTCCAGGGCGGCTACAACGCGGCGAAGGTGGCACAGGAGCAGACCCTGCTCGAAGGTCCGCTCCCGGTCCGGATCGTTCGCGCGGCCCAGTTCCACGAGTTCGTCGAGCCGCTGGTCGGGTGGACGATCCAGGATGGCGTCGCCTACGTGCCCGAGATGCGAACGCAACTCGTGGCTGCCCGCGTCGTCGCCAAAGCGCTCGCGGACGCCGCCGAGGAGCCGGAGATCGAGAACGGTGGGATCACCGAGGTCGCCGGTCCGCAGGAGGAGCGTCTTGCCGATGCGGCACGAGCGCTCTTCGCCAGCCGAGGTGACTCGATCGAGGTCCGCGAGAGTCGTGGCGGTCCCCTGGCGGAGTCCGCTGACCCCGATGCCGCGGCCTATGCGGAAGGTGCGGCACTGCCCAACCCGGCCGCGAAGCTCGCGGGCCCCAGCTTCGAAGAATGGCTCAACGGAGTCTCGGTCTAAGTCCTCGCCACCGTCCCGGGAGAGCGCTGGCCGGCTCCCCCGGGACGGCGGGCTGCTCTAGACGATCGCGACCAACAGAGCCACCGGCCGCCGCTTCCTCCTCGCCAGCGCATGCGCCACGAGCGGCGCCGCCATCCTCGCCGCAAGCACCGTCACACGCCGCGTCCGCCGCCCAAACGCCCGCGACACGAATGGACCCGCGCGGACATGACTTCGCGCTGCCAGAGGCCCGAGAAGAGCGGGCAACCCCCAATCGCGACCCCGCCAGCCTCGTGGCTGACCGTATGTAGATCCCCTGCAGGACGGCCCGGGCGGTGTCGGTCGTCGTTCGGCCTGCGGGCGTGGCCGATCGTGCGAAAGCTGATCGGCAGCGTTCCCGTGCCCCGGAGTGCTCGGAGGTGTCACAGCCGGGCCTGCTGTCTTGTCTTACGGGGTGCAAGTGATTCTGGATAAGGAGCTGATGATGAGAGTGTTTGTGGCAGGAGCAACGGGAGCAATTGGGAGGCAGCTGGTTCCACGTCTGGTGGCCGCGGGGCATGACGTTCATGGCATGACGCGTTGCAAGTCAAAGCGGGCCATGCTCGCCGGGCTGGGCGCGGTTCCGGTGGTCGCGGACGCGCTTGATCCCGATCAGGTCGCGGAGGCCGTGGCGCAGGCGAGGCCGGAGGTGATCGTCCATCAGCTGACCGCGATTGGAGCGGTGGATATGCGTCACATGGAGCGCGATTTCGCGCCGACCAACCGACTGCGGACCGAAGGCACCGACCACCTGCTCTCGGCAGGGCACGCGGTCGGGGTGCGGCGATTCGTGGCACAGGGGATTGCCGGCTTCGGCGCGTACGTGCGCACCGGCGGGCCGGTCAAGACCGAGGAGGACCCGTTCGACCCCTCGCCCGTCCCGCAGTTGCGCGCGAACCTGGCGGCGATCCGGCACCTCGAGCAAGCGGTGCTGGGGGCGGAGTGGACGGACGGGATCGTGCTGCGCTACGGCGCGTTCTACGGGCCGGGCACCTCGATGGCGCCGGGGGCGGAGTCATTTGAGATGGTCCGCAAGCGCAAGTTCCCGCTGGTCGGCGACAGTGGCGGCGTGTGGTCATTCATCCACGTCGCCGACGCGGCAGACGCGACCGTGGCGGCGGTCGAGCACGGCAGCCGAGGTGTCTATAACGTGGTCGACGATGATCCCGCCCCGGTCGCCGAGTGGCTGCCGGCGCTGGCGCAGACGCTGGGCGCCAAGCAGCCGATGCGTGTGCCTCGCTTCATCGGGCGGCTGTTCGCCGGCGAGGCCGGCGTGGTGATGATGACCGACGTCCGCGGCGCCTCCAATGCCAAGGCCAAGCGTGAACTCGCATGGGCGCCGAGGCATTCCAGCTGGCGTCAGGGGTTCGCGGCGGCATGACCGAGCGCGAGCGACTACTTGACGAGCTGCGGCCGGCCTCTTTCGCGATCGCTTACCGGATGCTTGGCAGCGTGTCCGAGGCCGAGGACGTGGTTCAGGAAGCGCTGCTGCGCGTGCATCGAGCGCTCGAGGGTGGCGAGCAGATCGCGTCGCCACGGGCGTTCATCGCCACCGTGACCACCCGGCTGGCGATCAACGAGCTGCGCTCGGCGCGCGCCCGCCGGGAGCGCTATGTCGGCGAGTGGCTGCCAGAGCCGATCATCACCGACAGCCTCGATGATCCCGCCCGGCACGCCGAGACAGCCGATTCGCTGTCACTGGCGATGCTGGTGCTGTTGGAGAGCCTCTCGCCCGAGCAGCGAGCCGTGCTGCTGCTGCACGACGTGTTCGACTATCCGTTCGCGGAGATTGCGGCGATCGTCGGCAAGAGCGAGGACAACGCGCGGCAGCTCGCCGCCCGCGCTAGGCAACATATCGAGCAGCGCCGACCCCGCTTTCAGACCACCCGCGAGCAGCAAGAGGAGCTCGCAGCACGGTTCTTTGAGGCCGCCGATCAGGGCGATCTCGCCGGGCTGGAGGCGCTACTCGCGTCGGACGTGCAGCTGACCGGCGACGGCGGCGGCAAGGTCCCGGCGCTCGCGCGGACGCTGAACGGACGAAACCGCGTCGCGCGCACACTGATCAATTGGGTCCGCTTGGCCGCCCGCCTTCCCGGCGTGTCGCTGCGGCCAGTGGAGGTCAACGGCGGGCCGGGAGCGCTCTATCTCGACGCACAGCAGCGGCTGATCGGGGTGATGGCGCTCGATATCGCCGACGGCCAGATCAGGGCCATCAGCTCGATCGTCAACCCCGACAAGCTCGCCCACCTCGGCCCAGTCGCCGCCTCCACATCGCTGCTGAGGTCAGCAAGATGAGCGCCGGCGCAGGTGCTGTGGCGCGCCTGCGCGGCTGATCGGCACTCTCTCCGTATCTGAACTCTGGGTTGCCGCCTCGCCCTGCCCGAGCGAGTGGCGGGCTGGCAGGCCTCAAGAGAAGCGCCATGTATCAAGACGGCTCTGATCGCGCGCTGTGATCAACGACCCAGCGGTCGAGCCCCACGCCCGGGCGGTCGCGCCGTCACCACAGTTCCCGATCGGCGGCTCGGCGGGATCGTGGCTAATGGCGTCGTCTCTTGCCCGCGCAACCTCTCCGCGCCGGCCCCGCAGCCGTGATGGTCGCGCTCGGCGTCGCAGCGCGCTGGCCGCACTCGAGCGATTGAGGCGGCGCGACCTCCTCGCCGCGCGGGGATCCCAAGGTGATCTCGGTTGTCACACAACCGGGGCGGGTCTTGTCTAGGGACATGTAATCCGATATCCGGAGGATGATCATGAAGGTGTTTCTCGCTGGTGCCAGCGGTGCGATCGGGATGCGTCTGGTGCCCCAACTGATTGGGGCCGGTCACGAGGTGACCGCGATGACGCGTTCAGAGCAGAAGGCCGGGAGGCTGCGCGCGTTCGGCGCCACGGCGGTGGCCGCTGACGCGCTTGACCGCAACCAGGTCATACAGGCGGTGATGCGCGCGGAGCCCGAGGTGATGATCCACCAGCTGACCGGGCTGACGGGCGTCAAGAGCCTCAAGAACTTCGACCGGGAGTTCGTGCTGACCAACCGTCTGCGGACCGAGGGCACCGACCACCTGCTGGAGGGCGCTCGCGCGGCGGGAACGCGGCGGTTCATCGCCCAGAGCCACGGCAACTGGAGCTACGAGCGGACCGGAACCGGACTGAAGACCGAAGAGGATCCGCTCGATTCCGACCCACCGGCCAACCAGGTCAAGTCGCTGGAGGCGATCCGCTACCTCGAGCACGGAGTCCGCGAGGCCGACGGGATCGAGGGCATCGCGTTGCGCTACGCCAACTTCTACGGTCCGGGCACCGGCTTCGCTCTGGGTGGCGACATCGTCAGCCAGGTGCGCAAGCGCCAGCTCCCGATCATCGGGGACGGCGGCGGCGTGTGGTCATTCGTGCACGTCGACGACGCCGCTGCGGCCACGATCGCGGCGATCGAGCACGGCAGTCCGGGCGTATACAACGTCGTCGACGACGAGCCCGCGCCCGTCTCGGCGTGGCTGCGCGCGCTCGCCGAAGCCGTCGGCGCCAAGCCGCCCCGCCACGTTCCCGTGTGGCTCGGTCGCCTCGCCGCCGGCGAGGTCGGCGTCTCGATGATGACCCAGATCCGCGGCACCTCGAACGCCAAGGCCAAGCGCGAGCTGGTGTGGAGCCCGCGCTACCGCAGCTACCGTGACGGCTTCCAAAACGGCCTCGGCGATGTCCCGGTCGCGGGCTTTGGCCCGTCGGCAGCGGTGAAAGGAGCCAAAGCATGAGCGCACCATCGGCCCTCATCATGGGGGGAAGCTCCGGGATCGGCAGAGCGTCCGCATCCGGGTTCCTTGACACTGGCCATAGCGTCCTGATCACTGGTCGTGACGCGGATCGGCTCGAGTCGGCCGTGGCGGAACTCCGCGACGCGCACCAAACCGCGGATGTCCGAGGGCATCAAGTCGATGCCCGCGACCCGGACCAGCTCCGTCAGTTGTTCGAACCACTCGACTCCATCTCGCACCTCGTGCTCGCGCTCAGCGGCGCGTCCGGGGCAGGAGCGATCCGCGAGCTCGAACTCGACGACCTACGGGCGGGGCTCGAAGCCAAGACGCTGCCATATGTCGCCTGCCTTCAGCTCGCCCTGCCCAAGATGTCTAACGACGGTTCGGTCACCCTGGTAACCGCGGGCTCTGCCCAGTCCGCACTTCCCGGTACCGCCGGCCTTGCGGCCATAAACGGCGCCCTAGAAGCGATGGTGCGCCCGCTCGCTCTCGAGCTGGCACCAATCCGCGTTAACGCGGTCTCACCCGGGGTGATCGACACGCCATGGTGGGACGCGATGCCGTCCGAGCGCCGCGCAGCGATGCACCGCTCAGCAGCCAACGCCAGCCCGCTGGGCCGAGTCGGAGAACGACACGAAGTGGCGAGCCTCATCCTCGCCCTAGCAACGAACAGTTTCGTCACCGGCGTCACCGTCCCATGCGACGGCGGCCTCCGTCTCACCGCCGGCCGCGCCGCATAGCGAAGGCACCCGCGCTCGTTGAGAAGCGGGTCCAACAGCTTAAGCGGGACGACGCCCTCCCCCTCGCCAATCTCGAAACTCGCCGCGTCGTCGCTGTCCGGCCCGCCGTTGCCCATCAGCTCGAAGTTCCGCTTTGGCGGCAACTCGGTGCGACGCCCGCGAGGACAGTGCAGGGCAAACGCGCTTGCTGACACGCCTCATTCGCGCCGCCAGCAAGCACCCGGCGCGGTCGCTCTCGTAGCCTGAGCATCCGCCCGGGGGGCCGCGCTCATCAGTGCTGAGTTGGACGACAGGCGGAAGCTCCGCGTCCACTGTGTGAGCCTGGTATTTGCATAGGCATCGCCAGAGGAGCTCAATGCTCGGACAGCCCCGGCACGACGATTGCGTTCGCGTCGTGCGCGGGCCGACCCGCGGCCGACCGTGCGCGCCGGCGGGCATCCGCGCACAGCTGCACCACGCCGCCGTAGCGGCCGGGGTCCGTCGCCGGTTCGCGCCGCATCAGCTGCGCCACGCGCACGCCGTTGAGATGTCGCGTGAGGGGATCTCGCTGATCGTGATCCAACGCCAGCTCGGTCACGCCGATCTCGCCATCACCTCCCGATACCTGCGCGGCATCGACAACACCGAGATCATCCAAGCCGTCCACCAGCGACCCGAACCGATGATCCCCGCCGGTCGACAACTCCTCTCCGGCCGCTGAGCGCCGCTGGCGTTTCTGACCACGCCGCGTACTGTGAGGCCGCGGCCCCGCCGCGGCCTCGCATGCACCTCCGGGCAGCGACGGGCAGAGCGCCGGCTGGCGTCTGGGAAGACTCGCCTAGTCGCCAATGCGCTCGCGCGAACCACTCCCGTCTCAGACGCAAAAGCGATCAGCAGGAATGATGCTTGCCATCCGCGTGAGGTCAAGCCCGCGATGCGATGTCGAGATGCGTGTCGCAGAGCAAATGCAGGTCCAGCGGAGGAATGATCAGACCAAACGGCCGTCGGCCGCGTGAGCCGCGATGATCGAGGCGGGCGGGGCTCTCGGCGATCTGATTGCCATTTGCTAAACCGGACCGGAGCTGACCTAAATCGCAGTTAGGGTCCGCGGCACCGCCAACGATCAGGGGAGAGCGCAGGATGTCGGAACGCGACGAGTACATTCCCGGCGTGCCGTGCTGGGTCGATGCGAGCTACAAGGACCCGGAGAGCGTTTTGCCGTTCTACCGTGGGCTGTTCGGCTGGGAGTTCATCCCGGCGATAGAGACTCCGGGTGAGCGGTTCTTCATCGCGACGATCCGCGGTGGCAGCACCGCCGGGGTCGGTGAGCTGCCCGCCGATCACCAGCCGGTGCCGGCGTGGAACACCTATGTCGCCGTCACGAGCGCGGACGAAGCGGTCGCCAAGGTGCAGGCTGCGGGGGGCGAGGTGCTCGCACCGGCGTTCGACGTCGTTGACGCCGGCCGGATGGCGATCCTCAAGGACCCGCAGGGCGCGGTGTTCTGCGTCTGGCAGGCCGGCCGCACCAAGGGTGCGAAGGTCGTCAATGAGCACGGCGCTGTCAACTTCAACACGCTCCATACCTCTGACCTGAAGCGGCCAAGAGGTTCTACGGCGAGGTGTTCGGCTGGACCACGTTGTCGCTCGCGGGCGCGGAGTTCTGGACGCTCCCGGGCTACGGCGACTATCTTGAGACGATCGTTCCGGGGATGCGCGAAGGGTGCCGCTGAGATGGGAGCGGCCGGGTTCGAGGACGTCGTCGCGGTGCTCGATCCGCTCAAGGATGGTGAGCAGCCGCACTGGCATGTGACATTCGCGGTCAACGATGCCGACGCGGCCGCCGCCGAGGCGCCCAAGCTCGGCGGCAAGGTGCTCGTTCCACCGCTCGACGCCCCGTACGTTCGTCTGACCGTGCTGGCGGATCCCGAAGGTACGCCGTTTACGGCCAGCCAGTTCGTGGCTGAGAACGGGTAGCTCCTTGCCGGACAGGCCCTGTAGCGTCCTCTGCAGCCTGCAACCTGGTGGGGGCGCTGAAGTCGGGGAGGCTTGGGAGAATTTTGGTGTGCGTTCTCCGCAGACACTGAGCCAAGCCGACCGACGAATCGTTGCTGTGTGGGCGGCTGACTGCGCGGAACGAACGCTCGGGCTGTTCGAGGCTGAAGCTCCAGGCGATAGCCGGCCGCGCGACGCCATCGTCCGGACGCGGGCTTTTGGCCGCGGCGAGCTCGACGTCGCAGAAGAGATTCGCCGCCGGTTCGTTGGAGGTGGCGCCGCACGTGATGTGAGCCCTGCAGCGGCCGCTGCCGCCCGAGCGGCCGGGCAGGCCTCTGCGGTCCCTCATATGGGTGCGCATGCTTTGGGCGCGGCGGCGTACGCGGCTGAGGCCGCGGGATTGGCCGCCACGAACCGTCCGGAGGCCGTCAGTGAGGAGATCAGCTGGCAACTAGGCAACCTGTCCGTCGAAGCCAGGGTCGTCCTACTACAGCTTCCGCTGCTCGGTGAGGATCGGTCCGGTCCGCTGGGGCCAGGCCTTCTCGCATCGGGCGTCCTTGGCACGATCATCCGCGATCTCCAAGCTGGCGTCGCGTGCACCTGACGATTTCCCTCGCGCCTAGCCGGCATCCGGCGGCCGCCCCAGACGTGCGTTGGACCACGAACTGAGGAGCGTCCGTTGGAGCGCTGAGAGACGTGGTCCTGGCCAATCACGAGTGCGGCGCTGGACCCGCGCGTGTTCGGGCGTCGCCGCCCACCTCGTCGCCCACGCCGTCATGCCGCTCAAGCGTTCCGAAGAGGCGAAAGCGCTCGCTGGCGAGCTGCAGCGGGCTCCCGGCACATCGCCGCGTGCTGACCGAGCGTCTGCACCGACACACGAACCCCTCGTGGTTCGCGCGTCACGCTTGTCAGCCGTGATGGCGCACGTAGCGGTTCGCGGCCGTGACGTACGCAGTCAGGGTGACCACGAACACGACGATAGCCGCTGGCACCGACCACCAGACCCTGGCTGCGATAACCGGCAACCCAACCAGCAGCCACGCGCCGACCATCCTGGTGAGCACCCCTCTGGTGCTCCGCTCGCCAAACCAACGTGAGAGGTGGTTCACAGCCGACATGATCTCAGCTCGCCTGCATCTCAGAGTGAGCTGCCCCGGTCGCGGCCCTAAACCCCGTGATGCGCGGTATGTCGCCGATGCACTCGCGGGCTCGGAGACCGCCGGATGTCGAGAGGAGTCGTGCGCCGCGCCACCGCAGGGCTGCCGCGTGACGCCTGGAGGAGTCACGCCTCCGCCGCGGCTCCTTTCAAGGACCGTCAGCAGAGCGACCGTCCGCGGTCGCAGGTGCGCGCATCCAGGCGCGACGTACTGCGCTCGTCCAGGTGGGCGAAGGTCAGCGTCCCGAGTAGCGGCGAGACGAATCGACGCCGCGCGAGACGGACTCACTCTCGACGAGCTCCTGTCGCTGATCTCGCGCGCTCGCTTCCGCGAGCCCGGTCGGCGGAACGACGCGAAGGAGGTGCCTCTAGGAAACGAATGCCTTCCGGACAGATGCGGCTGTCCATCTGTTCGTGCCGTGAATCGTTGGAACGTTCTCCGCGTTCAAACTTCTCGGCGATCTGCTCCAGCGACATGCGCTTCGCGAGCAGGGCGTTGATCTTCTTCCGCCATATGTAGTCACGGTGGTTGCAGAGCTTGTGCGCGAGCCGGACGTTGTCCGGGGTTAGGAGACCTCCGTGCATCTTCAGCCTCGGGTAATGGTCGGCCGTCGGCGACCAATCGGTCAGCGGCGATCTCGGCGCGAAGTACCTACGACCCCGGAAGCAGTAGCACTGGGGCATCTCGCAACGGACGTCGATGAGTTGGCCATCCCGGGCTAGTTGCCGGAGGATTCCGCGAACGTCGAGGGCCTCGAGCCTCTCGGCTGGAGTTTCTCCAGCGTCTGCCGGTGCCGCTGGAGTTCTCGCCTGCGGGACCTGCTCTTGGTCTCTCATGCTCGGGCCTCTCAGTCCTCGAAGGTGGCGACAATCGGGCTATGGTCGCGCAAGCCCCCAGAGGTCAAGCAGCTCAAGAAGGAGCTCGGTCTCCTCCGTGGCCTCGTCTCCGGTGTAGTTCCTGATCACGTTGTTCCGGTCTGAGGGGTAAGCCATCCGGTGCTCCTTGGAGGCTGACAGGTGCTCAAGCCAGTCAATCTCCTAGGAGGACACCAGACCCACGCTAACGCGAGGCCCAGTCTGAAAGGCCGCGAGCTGCTGATCGCTCGGGTGCAGAACGCGGGGTGGTCGCTGGGCGCGGCCGCCGAGGCGGCCGGGAGCAGTGACCGCACCGCGCGCAAGTGGATCGCCCGCCACACGAGCTCGTTACGGTAAAGCAGCCTGGATTCTCGCCAGCAGGGCACGAAGTTGAGGCAGAACCGGCTGGGTTAGCGAGCCGCGCGTTGTATGCCTTCGCTTGCGCCCGCGACCGCAGCTTCCCCAAAGCCGAGGCGTCAATGTCCCATTTGAGGTGATCCTGGGGCAAGCCCTCGCCGTGGAGTGCGACGACTCCGGCAGAAGTGTGGTGAGCGATGTTCCGTGCCCCTAGCAACCCATTCCACGTCTCGGCGTCGGCCTTGCTCCACTCGGACATCGACCACTCGCTGCGATTCGCGCAGTCCTGCAGCTCGTGGATCGCCTCGAGCGCTCGTTTGGCAGCCAGCTGCGCGTCGTGGTTGTTTCGGTTCCGTACGGCGTGCTCGACATCGTCGACGGCCTGTTCGAGTGCAAGCCTTCGGGCAGTCGCAGCATTTGGACTTTTTACGTGGATGGCGAGGTGGGCCTCCGATCTCGCCTCGGCACTTGCGCTGATGAAGGGAATGCGTCGTCCGCAAGCTGTGCAAGTGACGACACCCTCGGTGGAGGGCAAGGCTGCTCCACAATGCGGGCACTTTGCTTCGTGATCCATTGCACGTTGCCTCTCGAACAACGCCTAGCCTTTGCGGCGGCGCGCGCCCCATCGTACGACGTCGAAGTCTTTGATTGCACCATGATGGGCTAGAGCGCGTCGCGTCTGGTCACGTCGCTGTAGCCCGCAATGCCACCGGCGATCACCAAGCAGATCTCGGACGTCGACCCGACATCGACGGCGACGTCCCGACATCCGACGAGCCGTCGCGAATCGCGGCAACCCCCCTCGCACTCCTCAGTGACACCCAGTCACTACCGCGCTTGGCTCAGACGCTCTGCGAGCTCACGAGACACTGCGTCCGTCCGAACCACGCCGTGTCCGTCCCACCAGGTTAGGGTTGCCGTGTTAGTACCTTCCGTCCAGGCGATCGTCGGCCGTCGTGGCAGCCAAACCGCGAGATCGTCAAGTGCGACAACATCGAGCGACAAGCCCCGGAAGCTTTCGGCCCGCCGCTTGGCCGCCTTGCTGAATCCTATCGTCGTGATGAGAAGTCCAAACGGCGCGCCAACGTCATCGACAAGCCCGAACGCTGCCTCCACATCTTTGACGTGAACCCGGCGGGTGAACGCCTTGCACTCGACGACCATGATCTGCGGCCGGTCAAGGCCGGGAAACCGTCCCTTGAGCAGTACGTCAATCTGCCGGTCGACGCCTGAGTGGCGACCGGGCAGGTGGGCGTCCGCGAAGACCTCTGCGTTCGTCGCCTTCGTTCGAAGGGTCTCAAAGATTTGCTGCTCGTAGACCTTCCATGTCGGCGTCCGCTTCCCCATCCCGATTGGTGTCAAGTCTTCCACACACTCCCGATCTCTGGTTTCGCCCCCTTCGTTGAACGGCAGACAACGGGCGCGGCCATCGCCTTGCTTCGGGGGCGGCTACCGATGGCTGTCATCGCTTTGGCGACAGCGGGTCTCTCGCCGTAGTCCTGAGCGCGAGCCGGGCGCGGCTCAGATCGCCGACACCGGACGCTCTGTCCCGAGCTCGCGAGGATGAGGCGAAGCAGCAAGAGGTTCATCCGACTCGCGCTCGTTGTGCTGGACTATGTGATCGTGGACGAGGTCACCCCGAACGAGATCGCCAAGTCGTTGGGGGTCACCGGCCTTGACTTCCGCAACTGGCTTCGAGCGCAGAAGGCTCTTGGCCATGCGGTCCTTGCTGGGCACGAATACCGCACGCTGTATCGGTTCACGCCGGCCGAGGCTGCTCAGCTCGCGGCTGAGTACCGCGCCGGCACGACCACGCCCACCACCATCTCCAAACCGAGGTCCGCGACGCCACGCGTCCGACGAGAGTCCCCGCCGACCTCGCGCGCCCCGTCCGTACGCCCCCAACGCCCAAAGAAAGCCGGGCACCGGGTGACGGAGACCTGGATGGGAGAGAAGGCGGAGACCTTGGCCGACCTCCTTCGGCCCGGCCTCCGGGCCGTCGTCGTCGGAATCAACCCGTCACCGGTGTCCGTCGCGGCCGGCCATTACTACCAGGGGCAGCTTGGTCAGCGCTTCTACCGGCGCCTCCATGACGCCGGCGTGATCGACCTGTCGGCAGGCGGCTTCGAGGACGACGTTGCATTCGCTACGGGCATCGGATTCACGGACGTTGTCAAGCGCCCAACCTCGCGAGCCTCCGGGCTTCGGGCCGGCGAGCTCGAGCACGGCCGCGAGCTGCTGGAGACCAAGCTGACCGCATTGGCGGTGCCCAAGGTCCTCTTCACCTTCAAGGCAAGCGCCGAGGCGCTGCTTGGCCGGCTGGCGGGGCCCGGAGTACAGACCGGGCGAACGGTCGCCGACGCGGAGGTGTTCGTGATGCCAGGCCCGATGGCGCGGGCCGATGTCACACGGCAGACGCTCGACGACCTACAGGTCTGGTGGAGTGGTAGCTGACAGGGTTGCCTCCCGGCCCCGGTCGACCGCTCGTTTACCGGCCGGCGCCCGGCACGCGACTGCCCGGCGACAGAGCTGAGCGGCGGCGGTCCGAAGGCCGACCGGACGAGCGCATTCGTAGGTCCGCCTGGCCGGAGCGGACGAGTGTTTCGGCGACGATCCGCCGGTCCGCCGCTCCTGCCCGTCGCCGTAACCAGGGCCCGACTGCGCGGTCTCCGTTGGTCCTCGTGCCTAGGTGAGACCTGGGCACCGTAGTCCCGGTATTGGCGATTAGCGAGGCTGGCACCGTGTCGGCGGCTCTGCCTGCTTTGGCGTCGCGACGCGCACGCTGCTTCGCTCCGACCACGCCCATCACGGTGCCGATTGGCGGGTCGAGTTCTGGCTGCTTGCCTTGTGCGCAAGGGATCGCCCGTCGACGTTGTGGCCGATGCTCAGTTGGGGATTGAGCATGGCGCCGATCGCGGCGGCTGTCTGCAGGTCACGGGGATTGGCGGCGACCGGGCGAGCGCGTGGGGGTCAGGTCGAGTAGGTGATGGTTAGGTTGAGGCTGTTGGCGCTGCCCACGGACCTGGTACGGATCGTGCCGTGCGCTCCTGCGAATTTGTTGGTGCCGGCGTTGATCGGCATGGATGCGAACGGGTTGCTGTGGGCGAGGTTCGCAGTGAAGTGGTTCGCGAGCAGCATCGATCCGCCGATCGCGATCTGTCCGTAGCACAGGGCCATGGGGGCCTTGGTGACGAAGCAGATGATGTTCGTCGAGGCGCTCGGCGTGTCGGCGTGGTGCGTGAGGCTCCCGAGGTATTCGACGCCGGTGTTCGTGAGGACGGATCCGGCGGCGGGTGGGGGGACGTGGCCCAGGATCGGATGACCGGATGGATCCGTGAATGTGTTCTGCGTGGTTTTCGCGAACAGTTGAAGCGTGGCGGCGCTTGCCGAGCTTGCCGGGATCGCGACGGCACAGAGTGCCCCGAGCGCGATCCTGCCTGCTCGCCGTCCACCTGAATCGAGCTTGAAAATGGTCATGTTGGTCTCCTCGATTGGCTCTCGGTCGCTATGGGTCGGCTAGGTCTGCTCAGTGCGCGGTCCGGCGCTGCCGGATCAGCGTTGCGGCTCCCAGCAGGAGCGCCACCGCGAGACCGACGATGAACGTGATGAAGAAGATGTTGCTCAGGGTCCCGGGGTGGCTTGAGTTCTTGGCGGTCAGGTTGGCGGTGACGAACAGGGCGATTTCGACGATCGCGTAGAGGATCCAGCCGGTGCGGCTGATCGCGACGCGGGTTGGGTTGAGTGACACTGCGGTTGCCTCCGTGGTTGGTTGGCTCGGACGGCCTGGTTGGTGCGCGGCTGACGCTGACACGGTCGAGGGCGGCTGTCGTCGTCGCCGCGACGGATCTCTCATGGACTATTCGGCGATCGGGGTCGTACTTGGGGAGGACCCTGGATCGGCGCGTGGGAGGACGCGGCGCAGGATCTCGGGCGCTAGCGTGCGCTCGTGGGCGCTGTGGAAACCTGGATCGCGCGGATCCGCCGGATCGATCTGGCGTGGGTCGATCGCGCGGCGGCTGGGGTGTTCACGGTGGGGGCGATCCTCGACGCCGGCTCGCAACCGCACCGATCGCTGGGTGTTGTCGCGGTCGCGTCGCTGATCGTGCTGACGGGCAGCATCGCGTGGCGACGCGCCGACCCGGCCGCGACGACGCTTGTCGCGGTGTCCGCGCTGATTGTGTTCACGGTCGCCAGCCGCTACCACGGCGATGGCTCGTTGGAGGTCGCCGCGATGGCGCTGAACTTCTACACACTCGGGCGCTGCACTCCGGAGCGCTCGAGCCTGCTTCGCTCGGCGGCGCTGCTCGCGTACTGGCTGGTCGGGGCGGCGGTAGTCACATACGTGCCGCCGCGGGGGACGCTCGGAAGCTTCCTCGGAGGCTGGGCGCTGGTCGGCGTACTGCCGTTTGCGGTTGGCTGGCTGCTCGAGCGCCGGCACGCCTTAGCGCGCGAACTGAGGGTCCGAGCAGCCGAGCTGCGCGGCGAGCAGGAGGTTGCCGCTCGGCGTGCGGTCGTCGAGGAGCGCAACCGAATGGCGCGCGAGCTGCACGACGTGATCGCCCACTGCATGAGCGTCATGGTGGTCCAGACGCAAGCCGCCCGCCGCATCGCCCCCACCGACATCGAAGCTGGACGCAACGCGCTGTGGGCCGTGGAGCGATCCGGGCGCGAGGCGCTCGTCGAGCTGCGCCGGATGGTCGGCGCGCGGCACCGCGACAGCGACGATCCTGTCGGTGGCCCGCTTGGCCTGGGGCAGCTCAAGGCGCTGGCGGGGAGCGCGCGCGCGGCGGGGCTGCCGGTCGATGTCCGGGTCGAAGGCCAGCCGGCGGGGGTGCCGCCGGAGGTCGATCTGGTGGCCTACCGGGTCGTGCAGGAGGCGTTAACGAACACGATCAAGCACGCTGGCCCCGCGCGCGCGAGCGTCACAGTCGTGGTTGGCGCGGATGCGCTGGAGCTCCGGGTCCTTGACAGCGGGCGCGGACCGAGCGGCGGGGCAGAGCGCGAGCACGCTGCGTCGAATGGATCCGGTCATGGGCTGGTCGGAATGGCAGAGCGTGTCGAGCTGTATGGGGGCACGCTACGTGCCGGGGCTCCAGCCGGCGGCGGGTTTGAGGTGGGCGCCCGGATTCCCTTCGGGACGACCTTCAGCGCGCCGCGTTCACGCGGCCACGAGCCCGGCGCTCAGGCGCGGGTGATCGGGAGCGAGCAGACGGGTTTGCGGTGGCCGTGGCTGGACGGGGTGATCGCGCTCGTGTCCCTGGCCGCGCTGGAGCTCGGGGTACTGGCCGCCTCCCAGCGGCACGGACCGCTCGCCGTTGACCTGATCGTCGCGGCAGTGATCGCCCTCGCCGCGGTGTGGCGCCGGCGATTCCCATTGGGATTCCTGATCGTGGTCGGAGTGCTCGGCTCGGTGATGAACACGTATCTCGTGGAGCTAAAGAACTCGCCGGTGATCGGCGCGTACTTGGTACTTGTGCCCAGCTATACGGTCGCCGCCTGGGCCGAGAGCAGAGCGGCGGCGTTCGGGCTCGCGTTCATGCTCGGTGGCGCTGCGATCTCCGCGTTGGCCACGCAGCGCGGACAGGCAGGCGACTTCGTCGGCGCGGCGTTCGCGGTGACCGGTGCGTGGGCCGCCGGCCGCGCCGTCCGCTCCTACCGGCTCTTGACTTCGGAGCTGGCACGTACCACGGCGCGGCTGGCGGTCGAGCGCGAGGACCGCGCGCGACTGGCGGTCGCCGCCGAGCGCTCGCGGATCGCCCGAGGGCTGCACGCGGCAGTTGCCGGTCAGGTCGCCTCGATGGTCGTGGTGACAGAAGCGGCGCTGCGCCAGCTGGACTCCGATCCCGCAGCAGCCGAGCGGTCGATGGACGCTGTCGAGCGCACCGGTCGCGTTGCGCTGGCCGATATGCGCCGCATCCTCGGCGTCCTGCGCCACGGCGAGCACGGCGGCGAGCTGCGTCCGCAGCCCGGCGTCGATCAGATCTACGGCCTCCTCGAGCGCGCCCGGGAGCACGGTCAGCGCATCGAGCTGACCGTGGAGGGCGACCCCGGAACGCTGTCCCCGGGCATCGAGCTCGGGCTCTACCGGATCCTCGAGAGCGCGCTGCATGACATCCGCCCCTACGATCAGGCGCCGGTCACCATGCGCCTGCGTTTCGGCGCCGACGGCCTCGACGTTCACCTCACCGCCGCCGGCAGGGATGGCCCGAACGGGTGGCCGACCGATGCGATGCGCGAACGCCTGCTGCTGTGCGGTGGACAGCTCGACCCTCAGCCCAGCGGCGATGACGGCTGGCGCTTCGACGCCCAGTTGCCGGGCGCGCCACAGGAACAGGAACCATGAGCGTGCGCGTCGTGATCGCCGACGACCAGGAGCTGATCAGGACGGGCTTCCGGCTCATCCTCGCCGCAGAGCCAGACATCGAGGTCGTCGGCGAGGCCGCAACCGGCACCCAAGCCGTCACGATCACCGACCAGCTGCGACCCGATGTGGTGCTGATGGACATCCGCATGCCCGACCTCGACGGGATCGAAGCCACCCGCCGCATCTTCGCCGACGATCAAGCGCCCCCGACCAAAGTGCTGATCCTGACCACCTTCGACCTCGACGAATACGTCTACGACGCGCTCCGCGCCGGCGCGAGCGGCTTCCTGCTCAAAGACGTACCCGCATACCAACTCGCCACCGCCGTACGTACCGTCGGCGAAGGCGACGCGCTGCTCTCCCCCAGCATCACACGGCGGCTAATCGAGCAGTTCGCCACCTCCCGAGCGCCCGCCGAGCCCGCGCCCGGCATCGACGAGCTCACCCCACGCGAGCTCGAGGTCTTCCGCCTGCTCGCAACCGGCAAGACCAACCGCGAGATCGCCGCCGAGCTGATCGTCGGCGAGACCACCATCAAGACACATGTCACCCGAATCCTGATGAAACTCGCGCTGCGTGACCGCGTGCAGGCCGTCGTGCTCGCCTACGAGACAGGAATCGTCACCCCTGGCCAGACAACCTCCAGCTCGTGACATGCGGGGAGGGTCCCCCACGGGGCCCCCGGGCAAACCGCGGCGCGGGCCGGCCACCATCTCGACCGACTTTTGTCCCGTGACATGCACCTCAGACCGGGTCGGCGCACCCCCGCTTTACGCGGAACGCGCGCCTTCGTGGGATCGACGCGACTCCGGCCTCGCCGACGCTGACCGCCTCGGCCGGGTGCCTGCAGCTCGCCGTTTGCAGGGCTCGGCTCATAAGCGCAAAGGCGGCCCGGTGCCTACGCAGAGTTAAGACGGCGCCGGCAGTAGCGACCCTCGCCATGCTCGCTGCTTGGACACGCCTGAAGGGGTCATCTGGGTCTGGCTGCTGCTCCGCGCGGGCACAGGCAGCCCGAGCGAGACTGGCCTGCGGGCGAGGCTGCTGAAGGTGCGGCTCGTCCGGCGTTCGCGCGTCGGAGGGCTCGGTAGCAACGCCTCGGCCAGATCTAGGTTCCGGCGCTCAACGGCTCCGGCGACGGTACCCGCTCGAGCCAGGCTCATACGCTGCCGGCGTCGGCCGGGCAAACAATCGACAGAACCCGATCCACTGCCAGCACACCGCGCCACGCGCGCCGGTGGCGCGGACTTCAGCGCGACGGACCCCGAGGCTCTGACCAACGGCGGCAGTGGAGCGCCGGCGAGGGACGACTACATCGCCATCGAGCGCGCCCACGAGCGCGCCGACCTGATCGTCTCCGGCCTGTCAGGCGCATAACGCGATTGACGCGACATATTGCTCTGTCGTCGTCTCGAGATTTCTGCATCGACGGCGCGCTTAGCCGTGCTAGCTGGCGCCCAACCGGGGTGGGACCTAATGCGACCGACCCCGGTTGGGTCAACTGGCTCAGTCAGTCAACCAGCTGAGCGGAATCGCGTCAGCCATTGCCTCCGAGCCGAGGTCATTCGGGTGGAGGCTGTCGGCCACCGTGCACTTGGCACCGCCAGTGGCGTTAAACGAGGGGTTGAAGAACTCCGGGTCTTTTGGATCGGCCGTGACCTTGTCGAAGTCGACGACGCCGTCGAAAGCGTGGCTGGTGCGGATCCAATGGTTGACGCTCTCGCGCTGCGCCTCGCCAGCGGCCGTCCCGTAGTTGCTGCCATAGACACAGTTGGAGCCCGAGAAAGGCGTCAGTGTCCCGATGAAGATTTTGACGCCGGCTGCGTGGGCCATCTTGACCAGCTGCAGATAGCCGGACTCGATCTGGGCTGCGGTGACAGTGGGATCGGTGTGGCCGATGTCGTTGATGCCTTCGAGCAGGATCACGTCTTTGACGCCGGGCTGTGACAACGCGTCGCTCTCGAAGCGTTTCAGGGCACTGAGCCCCTCGCCGGCGGTGTCGTTGAGCACCCGGTTGCCGCTGATCCCCTCATCCACGACGGCCGGAGCGCTGTTCCCGAACGCGGCGTCGAGACGCCGAGACAGGTAGTTGGGCCAACGGGCCTCGGAATCGACCTCGGTGTGACCGACGTCCGTGATCGAGTCCCCGAACGCCACGATGGTTCCGGGCGTCGAGGGGTTGAGCACGTCGACAGCGTCGACGTAGTACCACGACCCGACCTTGGTCGTGAACGGATCGCTGTCGGGGTCACCGGCGTGGTTACCCACCGCGGCGTAGTTCGTCTGCCAGGCGAGCGCGTGGTAGTTGGCCGGGCCCGTCGGATTCGGAAGGTACAGATCGACCGCCAGCTCCGTAAGCCCGGATACATGCATGTGTACCGGGTCGCTCAAGACCGCCTGGCCGGCGGGAATCGTGACCGAGGCCTGACCGTTGAAGCTAACCGACCGGCTCGACCCCGGGAGAAGCTGGGCTCCGTCAAGCACTTGGCCGACACTGGTGGCGCCGATCGTGACCGCCTGAGTGCCGAATCTGTTGCTCAGCCGGATCCGGGCCTCGCTGCCGCTGACGCTGGTGTAGATGATGTTGCGGACCGTCTGGTTATTGAACGAGGTGGTGTCACCACTCAAAGGACTGGCCGCCCAGGTCGCCACCCACCCAGGGTTGCGATTGTGGTCCCGACGACTATTGTGCCGGCCCGTGTTGGCGCCCGCTCCCATCGGCACGCTAACGGCCGCCACCACCAGCGTGGCCGCTACCGCAGCGGCGGCCCCCGTGCGCCTGTTAAACCGTCGAAGAAATGACACCACTCTTCCCTCCAATAGCGTCAAGCCGTAGTAGTAGCCCTGCGTTTTGTGTGTGCAGGAGTCTGGGTGTGCCCTGAAATACTCCGGGCGTGGGAGAGGTCCCCAATGCTCCTATCCTGCGCGGAGGTCCAGCGGGCGCCAGGCTCAAACGCCGGCGCTTGGGCTCCGCCCGGATCCCGGACCAAAACCGCCAGCCCTCGTCGGCCCGTTCCGAGGGTGCGGCTTGGGGTGCGCGATCGCGCCGTCGCCGACAGCCCGAGTGCTCCAACCGCCGCGGCGCCGAGTCACAGAGCACGCCGGCGCGTAAACCGCGCCGACCGCGTCGCCGTCGCCGTGACTGCCGCACCTCGAACGACATGCAGACCTCCTCGGCCGGACCCAGCCTTTTAGAGCTAACACACGTCGCGTTCCCGTGACCGAGCTCGCCGACTCGCCTGATGTCAGGAAAATGACGGTCGCGCGGCTCGGGTCGCATCAGTCTCCGCCTGCGAGGGTCGCGTACTACTCGTGGCCTAGCGGCAGTCATCTCGTTGGCTGCTCTTGCGTCGCTCGGCGACATGGGTTATACCTGTGTCGCATGGGCGTTGCGATTGTCCACGAGCTTCCGCCCGAGGAGCTTCGCTTCCATTGGAAGAGCGGCCGGCTGTCCCTCGACTTCGTGGCGACAGTCGGCGAGCGGTGGCGGCGGTCGTTCGAGCGGCTGCTCGAAGCTGAGGACCTCGCTCGCTGGATGGTGGGCACCGACATGCTGCGCGAACCACCGCGGGTCTCAGGTCGACAGCTGGCGGCAGGACGCGTGCTTCGCGAGGTGATCAACCGGCTCGCTCGTCCCGGCGTCGAGTCACGCCCGGGGGATCGAGAGGAGCTCAACCGCTGGGCGACGCGGGCGCCTCTGGCGCCACAGCTGAGGACGAGCGGCGAGCGTGTGTGGGTCGCGGCTCGGCCGGTCGAGGCGATGCTGGCCACGATCGCGTGCGATGCGGTCGAGCTGCTGAGCGGCCCGCTCGCGGAGCGCGTTCGTGAGTGCGCCGCTCCCGACTGCGCGCTTCTGTTCGTCGACACATCGCGGCCCGGCCGGCGACAGTGGTGCTCCAGTGACGCATGCGGCAATCGCATCCGCACCAAGGCATACCGTGATCGACAAAAGGAACGCGGACCCGCATGACCTACCGGACCCTGCCGGCCCAGGAGGCCTTCTGGCGTCGGTCAAACCAGATGGGCGTGCTCAACACCGATCTCGCCAAACAGCTGGAAGCCGTCACGCTCGGCGCGCGGCTATGGCGGCTGCACCCCGGGCAAGCCTCCACGCGCCATCGCCACCTACAGACACACGAGCTCTACGTGCTGCTCGAAGGCACCGGCCGCATCCGCATCGGTCAAGACCTCCACACGCTTGAGCCCCTCAGCAGCCTGCTCGTCGACGCCGGCGAGGTCCGGCAGCTATTCAACGACACGGACGCCGATCAACTCTGGCTCGTCGTCGGCGCGCCACCCGAGGCCGCGAACACGCTCGAGATGACCCCAGAACAGCTCGCGTGGCTCTACCCCGACGGACCCAAGGCACTCCCACCAGAGATTCCCGCCACACAGCCCACCGCCAGCGCATAGCGAGCAACGCGGGGCGCGGCCTCGGGACCGCGATCACGCGGCCTCTCGCACGCGTGTAACGGAATGAGCGCTACGCGAGGTGTGCTTAACGGAATCGAACGAACGGAGCAGCTCCGCCGCCGCAGGTGGAGAGCTGTCCCGAATCGGAAAAGCGGGTGTCCGCCGAACGGATCCGCCGAACCCGCTCGACGCCAATACCGCGACTACGGTGCCCAAGTCTCACCTAGGCACGAGGACCAACGGCGAGCCCGCACTCGGAGCCCTGGTTACGGCGATATGGGGGTCTTGGAGCTGCACTCGGACAGCGGCTTCCACGGCCACCTGCTCGACCGGGCGCCCGCAGAGTCGGTAGTCGGGCGTTCCCGCGGGGGGTCGGATCAACGTTTTGGCGTCGGGCGAGGATGCCGGTTGCCCGCAGGCGAGGCAGCGAATCCGTGGACGTGCCCGGCGGCTCATCCGGCGCGTGGGGACGACTCCTTGAAGAGCTTGTGCGACGCCCTCGGTCACTGGTGAGCCGTAGGTCCCATTCGCGGTACCCCCGCTCGGAAGACGGGCATCCGAGCCCGTCTCCCGACCGGAAGTGGACGGCCTACGGGCCAGAACGAGCCCACATGATCAGGAGGACGCTTCAAGTTGATTCCGTGCGTCGCACGCGGAGGTCCGCCGGCGCATGGAGGTCTACTCGCGACGGAGCTGACCTAATCCTGGGGCTTCTGCCCGCACCGGTCAGTCGTCTTCAGGGCCCAGTGCCTCGTCGACGGTGCCGAGGTTCTCTCGATGCGGAACCGTCGCAGGCTCCGCGACGGTCTTGTCGCTGACGCCGGTCGCGCGCGCGATCGCTCGGTCGCTCATCCCGAGTTCGCGGAGGTGCGCCGCCTTGGCAGCAATCTCCAGGAACGCGGGCGTTGAACCCGCGTCGACGATCGTCACGACGACTGGGATCGAGGCCGCGGTTCGAATTCTTTGCGTCCGCGTCCACCTTCGCAATGAATTCGAACCGCCCTCCGCGCCGTGGGGCGGTTCGTCTATGAGGTCGACTGCTACGCAATGAGCACACCGTCGCCGTCAAGCTTGACCGACCTCAAATGTCATGACATAGTGACGTTATGACCTTATCGGTGCGCGATGTCGATGGAGGCGGGGGCTCAGCGGGGGGCAGTCGTGGCCGCGTGGTGGCCGAACCGGCCCGCCCATGGACCCTTGACGAGGGCGTGGCGCCGACGCCTCTGTGGTTCCAGATCAAGGAGCGGCTCCGCCGGTCGATCGCGGGCGGAACGCTCACGGCCGGGGATCGGCTGCCGACCGAGCACGAGCTGATGGCAATGACTGGCGTGAGCCGGACGACAGTCAGGACCGCGTTGCAAGCACTGGAGACCGAAGGGCTCGTTGAGCGTTCGCGTGGCCGCGGGACCTTCGTTCGCTCAACGCCCGTGCATCAGCCCGCCGGTCAGCTGGCCGGGTTTCACGAAGACATGATCAAGCGGGGTCTCTCGCCATCCACGCGTACGCTCAAGGCGCAACTCGAGGTACCGCCGTCCGAGACCGCCTCGCGATTGGGGCTGAGCGAGTCGCCGGTCCTGTTCGTCGAGCGGCTCCTGCTTGCCGACGGGGCGCCTATCGCGTTCCAGCGTTCGTTCATCCCGCAATGGGTGCTCGGTGGCGGTGAGCCGTTTTCTCCGCGCGAACTGGACGAGGCGTCGCTGTACGACCTGATGGATCAGCGTACGTCATCGCGGCCCCAAGCCGCAGAGCAGGTCATCGAGGGCACGGTTGCGACAGCTGAGTTTGCGGGCCTCCTCGACGTTGCCGAGGGCGCCCCGCTGCTTCGAGCCGAGCGTCTATCGCTCGACCGCTTCGGCACACCGGTCGAGAGCGTCACCATCCACTATCGCGCCGACCGCTACCGGTTCGTGGTGGGGCTCGGAGCCCCGGCCGCGGAGCACGCGTGACAGTGGCAATCAGGGTGACGATGGTCGGCGAGGTCGGCCTTGACGACATCGTCGTCGAGGGTGGCCCGGCGATGTGGCGTCAGCCGGGTGGAGGCGCGTTGTACAGCGCGCTCGGCGCCCGGATCTGGGGCGCTCAACCGACGATCTGCGCCGCTGTTGGTGAGACCTTCCCCGATGAACTGCTCGAACGGATCGCGGGTGCCGGGATCGACGTCTCCGGCGTGACCAGGGTGCCGGGCGATGGGTTCTCGCAATGGCTGCTCTACGAGGCCGACGGGTTTCGTCGTCAGGTGCCCAAGGCCAACGGAGCGGCGCTCGAGGACCTGGACGGCGCGCGCGAGCCGTGGGAGGGATGCTCGACGGGGGCGGTCGACGGAGTGCACGTCGCGCCGCAGAGCGTCTCGGCCCAGGCTGAGGCGATTGCGAGTGCGGCTGAGCGCGGGGTGCTCGCGACGCTCGACCTGATGGTCGAGCCGCAGATCGACGTCGAGGCATACCGATCGGGCGACGTTGCGCGGGGAGCGGCCGCGCTGCTGCCAAACGATGTGGAAGTTCGCCAGATTTGGGGAGATCGACCGCTCGACGAGCTGTTCGCCCTGCTCCGAGAGCGCGCCGGCTTGACGTGCCTCGTCGTCAAGCGCGGATCCGAGGGTGCTCGCGTGGTGTTCGACGGCGAGGTGGTCGACGTGCCGGCGGTGTCATCGGCGTGCGTCGACCCGACTGGGGCCGGTGACGCGTTCTGCGGCGGATTCCTCACGGGCCTGATCGAGACAGGTGACCCGGTTGAAGCAGCGTTGCGGGGAGCGGTGAGCGCCTCCTTCGCCGTCGAGGGACAGGGCGCGGAGCCGTTGCTCGCCCCGGTTGACGAGGGTGAGGTCACCTCGCGCCTGGCCAGCGCACGCCAACGCATGAGGAGGGCCGCGTGACCCGCTCCGTTCCCGTCGTCCCCGATCGCGGCGACACGCTGCAGGAACTGTTCGGCGTGTCCAAGCCCATCATCGGCATGGTCCACCTGCGCCCGCTGCCCGGCGCGCCTCGCTACCAGGGCGAGTCGATGCAGGAGGTCACCCGCGCGGCCCTGGCTGACGCCGTCACGCTCGTCGAAGGCGGGGTGGACGGGCTCATCGTCGAGAACGGCGGGGACCTACCGTTTCGCCACCCGGATCAGTTGGGGGCCGAGACTGCCGCCTCCGTCGCTGTCGTCGCCGCCGCGGTAAAGGGCGCGGTTGAGGTTCCGATCGGCATCAATGTCCTGGCCAATGGGGTGATGCAGAGCATCGCGATCGCCAAGGCGATCGACGCCCAGTTCGTGCGGGCGAACCAGTGGGTCAACGCCTATGTGGCCAACGAGGGGATCGTCCAGGGCGCGGCCGCGGAGGCCTTGCGGTATCGCAGTTACCTGCGTGCCGAGAACATCCGCGTCTTCGCCGACGTGCACGTCAAGCACGGCAGCCACGCGATCGTTGCCGACCGGAGCCTCGCTGAGCTCACCCATGACGCCGAGTTCTTCGACGCCGATGTGCTCATCGCGACCGGCCAGCGGACGAGCGACCCGACGCCCACCGAGGAGGTGCTCGGCGTCAAGGCAGCTTCGACCCTGTCAGTGATCGTCGGCAGCGGCCTGAGCATCGACAACGTCGACGAGCTGATGACAGCAGCCGACGGCGCCATCGTCGGCAGCAGTGTCAAGGGCGACGGTGTCTGGTGGAATCCGGTCTCGCGTGAGCGAGTGGAGGCGATCATGGAGCGAATACGGGCGCTTCGCTCAGCAGTGCCGGGAGGTGGGCAATGACCGATGAGCCGCAGTGGAGGGCACGTCGGGACGGCTCGGGCGATCCGCCGCGCGCTCCGGGACCAATCGATCTCACGCGCTACGCCCTCGAGCGCCCCAACCAGAATCCCGCGCAGACCTTCCTCAAGCTGCCGCTCGCACTGAACGAAGCCGATCTTCGCGCGGGCGAGGTGGACGTGGCGATCTGCGGCATTCCGTTCGAGATGGTCATGAGCGCCGGCGGGATGTCGTACGGGCCTCGCGCGATTCGCGGCGCCGAGTATCTGCCTGTGCCGCCGCTGGAGAAGCCCAACCTCGCGGTCGGCGTCGATCCATTTCAGGTCCTCCGCGTGGTGGATTACGGCGACGCCGGCGTCACGCCGTTCGACATCGAGGCCTCCCATGCGGCGATTCAGGATTTCGTCGGTGAGATCGCGCGGGCCGGCGTGGTTCCGATCGCGCTTGGTGGAGATCACTCGATCACGCGCCCCGTGGTGTCGGCTCTGGCCGAGCATCATGGTGCGGGCAGGATCGGCCTCATCCATTTCGACGCGCACGCTGACACCGCGCCGGACTCCTACGGCTCGCTGATCGGGCAGGGCTCGCCCATGCGCCGTTTGATCGAGGACGGGATCGTCTCCGGCCGCAACGTCGTCCAGGTCGGACTGCGCGGGTACTGGCCCGGTGACGACGTGCTCTCGTGGATGGCCGACCAGGGGATCCGCATACACACGATGGCGGCCATCGACCACTTCGGCTTCGCCCAGGTGCTCGACCGCGCGATCGACGAGGTCCTCGACGGCGTGGACCACGTGTACCTGTCGGTCGACATCGACGTCCTGGATCCGAGCGCTGCCCCCGGCACGGGTGGCATCGAGCCAGGAGGCCTGACGACGCGTGAGCTGCTGCCGGCACTGCGCCGAGTAGCCGCCGAGGCGGGGATCTGCGGGATGGACATCGTCGAGGTCTCGCCGCTGCTCGACAACAGAAATGGGATCACGGCGATCGCCGCGCACCGTGCGGTGTTGGAGGCGCTGACCGGCATGGCAATGCGACGGCTGGGCGTGACGTCGCGTGGCTACCTGTCCGATACCGCACTCGGGTCATCGCTGGCCGCCGGCCAGCGGCCAGGGGACGACCAGTGACGTCAAGCACCGGTCCGGCGTACCAGCCAGTCCGGCTCGCCGGCAGCGCCTGCTCGGGACCTAACTGTCAATCAAGCCGTGTGTCATAGGGGGAGCTCAGTGGACTCCGCAATACCAGGAACCGCATCGGATGCGAAAACGCCGGAGATGTTCACCAGGCAAGCGACGGGGTTGGTCCGGTCGGCCCGTGCCACCGACGCGCTGTTCTACAACGTCGTCTGGTCGGCCCCCGCGCTGACGATCGCATTCTTCTTTTTGCTTAAGCCCAGCTTCTACCAAGGCTCGAGCTTCCTGTTGGCGTGTGTCTTCGCCTTCCTGCTGGGCATCCCCGGCGCGTTCCTGTACGCGATGCTCACGACGGCGATGCCGCGAAGCGGCGGCGATTACGTCTTCGTCAGCCGAATCGTCAGCCCGATCGTCGGGTTCATGAGCAATTTCAGCTGGGTGTTCTGGCAGATGTACATCATCGGAGTGTTCGCCTCGTACTTCGCCGGACTCGGGGTGGCGGCGTGGATGCGAATGCTCGCGGGGTTCACGGGAAACCTCTGGTTCCTCAGTGCAGCGAACTGGTTCAACACGCACTGGGGCATCTTCATCGCAGGGACAGTGACGGTGATCGTCTCTGGCCTGATCCTGATTGCGGGCACGCGAGTATTCGTACGGACTCAGCAGTTCATCTTTGGGCTGTACGTGATCGGCGCGCTGCTCCTGCCCGTCATCGTCTCCGTGTTTGTCTCGCACACCGGCTTCGTTCACCAGTTCAACCACTACGCCGCCACGCTCGAGGGCACGACCAACGCCGCGGCCAAGGTGGGCGCGGCGGCCGCCGCGGCCGGCTACAGCCACTCCAACTTCGACTTCGGACGCACGATTCTCGCGATCAGCCCGGCATGGTTCGTCTTCGGGTTCATCTTCGGGAGCAACTACTTCGCCGGGGAGATCCGCCGCGGGACGCGGACTCACTACATCGCCATCCCCGGAGCGCTCGTCGTCTCATTCCTGTTCATCCTGCTGCTGTTCCCGACCTTCCAGCACATGGCGGGTGGCGAGTTCCTCAACCAGCTCGGGGCCGGAGACCCGAGTAAGTTCGGCTTCTCCGGGGGCACACCCGCCTATCCGGAGCTCGCCGCGATCGGCTCGGGCAGCATCGTGTGGGGGACGATCATCCTTCTCGGGTTCGCCTTCGGGCTTGTCCTCTTCATCACACAGACGATGCTCCTGGCAAGCCGGTGCATGCTCGCGTGGTCGGTCGACGGCGTGATGCCCACCGCGCTCGGTGCGGTCAACCGACGAACCCACACTCCGATCGTCGCGACCGTGATCATCACCCTCCTGGGCATCGGAGCGACGGCCATCTTCACGTTCACGACCTGGCTGACGACGCTCAGCAACCTGTTCGCGAACACGCTCACCCTGCTAGCCGTCGCGCTCACCGGCATCCTGCTCCCGTTCCTGCGTAAGCGGATGTTCGACGCCTCGCCCATTGCCAAGCGGTGGAAGGGAATCCCCGTGATCAGCATCGTGGGGGGCCTCGCGTTCATTGCCTATGTGCTCGCCCTGTGGGTGCTGCTCACCGACGATGGCTCGGGCACCGCGATCAAGAGCCACGTGACCACAGTGCTGATCGAGACCGGGATCTTCTTCGTGGGCGCGCCGCTGCTGTATCTGTTCGCGAAGTGGATACGAGCCCGTCAGGGGATCGACCTGAGCCTGGCCTACGGCGAACTCCCTCCCGAGTAGGGACGCCATGGCGAAACCGATCAGGCTCGTCTTCGCGACGGACTTCCACGGATCCGAGGTGTGCTTCAGGAAGGTCTTCAACCTCGCGAACCGGGCTCGTGCCGAGGTCGTCGCGCTCGGCGGCGACCTGTGCGGCAAGGCGCTGGTTCCGATCGTCCGGCGGTCGGGCGGGTACGAGGCGGTCGTCGGTGGTGTCCGAACCGTCGCCACCACCGACGCCGAGCTCGACGAAGTCAAGGCACGCGTTCGCTCGAATGGTCTATATCCGTTCGTGTGCGACCCGGACGAACTCGAGCGGATGACCGAGGAGCCGGCGTTGGTCGACGAGCGCTTTCGGACGGAGATGGTCGCCACGGTCGAGCGGTGGCTGGAGATCGCCGACGAGAAGCTCTCGCCAGATCAGCTGTGCTTCAGCCTGCCGGGAAACGATGACGACTGGGCGATCGACTCGGCCTTGGATTCGTCGAGCCGGGTGCCGAACTCCGATGGGCGGATCGTGGACCTCGAGGTGATCCAGGTGATCGGCTTCGGTGCGAGCAACCGGACACCGTGGGACAGCCCGCGCGAGATGGACGAAGACGAGATCTATACGCGCTTGTCGACGATTGCCGACGGACTGGACCCGGACCGGCCCTGGGTTGCGAACGTCCATGTCCCGCCGTTTCGGTCCACCCTGGACGACGCGCCGATGCTCGACGACCAGATGCGTGAGGTGCGCCGCGCCGGGAATCCGATGGTCGCGCCGGTCGGTTCGACCGCGGTTCGGCAGTGGCTCGAGGAGCGTCAACCGCTTGTGTCGCTGCACGGCCACATCCACGAGAGCCGCTCGTCGACGAAGATCGGCCAGACGCTTGCCGTCAATCCGGGCAGTGACTACAGCGCCGGCGTGATGACCGGAGCCGTCATCACGATCGATCTCAAGAAGCGCGTCGCGCGTGGCCCGCAGTTCGTGTCCGGATAGGAGACTGATGGCGACGCACGAGCCAGTAGCTGAGATCGTCGCGGAAGCGCAGCGGCTCGTGTCGGTCGCGACCGAGCAGAACGTCGTCGCGCGCCTGCTCGGCGGCACTGCATTCGTGATCGCGGCGGGTGACCACCTGCCGGCCTCGCGTCGCGAGTCGATCGAGGACATCGACATCGCGACCACGAAGCGGGACGCCTCGCGTCTGGACTCGGTGCTGATCGACAACGGCTACGTGGCCAATACCACGTTCAACGCGATCAACGGAGCGACGCGACGAATCTACTACGACACCGTTCGCCAACGGCACATCGACGTGTTCGTCGACCGTTTCGAGATGTGCCACTTCATCCCGCTCGGCGAGACGCTGCGTCGGGCTAGCGTGACCATCCCACTCGCCGAGTTGCTGCTCACAAAACTCCAGATCGTCGAGCTCAACGCCAAGGATGCGGTCGATGCCAACGCGCTGCTGCAAGCCAGCGAGATCGGGACCGCCGACGCGGACCACATGATCAACGTGAGCCGCCTCGCTGCGCTGACCGCCGGCGACTGGGGACTCCATCACACCGTCGTCATCACCCTGAACCGACTGGCCGAGCACGAACGGGATTCCGAGGCTCGCGCCATCGTTGCCTCGCGCGTGGCGGAGATCGAAGCGGCGATGGCCGCCGCACACAAGACAGCGAAATGGAAGCTCCGCGATCGGGTCGGCGAACGCGTTCGCTGGTACGCCGAGCCCGACGAGATCGCACATCCGGTAAAGCCGTAGAGCGCTGGTTGATCGCGTTGAGCCCGTATACGGGCCAGACACCACGGCGCCGTTTCGTGAGTGCTCGCTCGGTTCACCGAGATGCCGCAGTCTTCCGCCGACGGGCGCCAGGCGCCGTGACGTTCTTGCCACCCATGAGCGCCTGCCAGGCAACGTGCTCACGAGCCGAAGCGTGGCCAAGCACTCGCCGGCTCGAGCGCCGTGAGCAGACGAAAGCGATCACGCGAGCTCGCCGACTCGGAGGCGCGCTGTCGCCGGATGCTGGCCCACGGTGACCGGGGCCCGAACCGGCCGACTGCATGTGCCGAGCGGGTTCAGCGCCTTGGCGTGCCGAGCGGCCGGTGCGTGCGGGCGAGATCTCATCTCGGGTATCCGTGCGGCCAGGGCGTCAGACTTCTACCGATGGGCATCGTCGGTACACGATTACGGTGGGTCTGCCGACCGGCAGGAACGGGATGCGGACGGCTGCGATGGCGGTAATGGCGTGTTTGAACGGAGGGCGTACCCGCGCCGAGCATCCCGGTGTACCACTGTCGCCGGCCGAGCTCGCCGCCGACGCGGTCGCCGTTCGGGCCGCGGGGGCGTTTGCCGTTCACGTCCATCCGACGGATCGCCACGGGGCACAGACCATGGAGGTCAAGGCCTGTGATGCCGCCGTGGCGGCGATCCGCGCAGCGGTTTCGCGACTCCCGATCGGCGTCTCCACATCGGCCGCGATCAACCCCGATCCGTTCGCCCGCGCGGCCGCGGTTGCCGCCTGGCGCCAACGGCCAGACTTCGTCTCGGTGAATGTCTCTGAGCTCGGCTGGGCGGGTATTGCGCGAGCTGCGTTACATGCGGGGATCGCCATCGAGGTCGGGCTCGCCGTCGCGGCTGACGCCGAAGAACTCCGACGCAGCCCGTTCGCTCATCAGGTCCTACGGGCGTTGGTGGAGGTCGAGGGCGACGCGCAGGACGCCCGGGCGATTGCAGAACTGATCCCCTCGGGCGTGGCGCAGCTCTGGCACGGTTATGGAGCGCGGACCTGGGAGGTCATCTCAGCGGCCGGGGCGGCCGGCGTCGACGTCCGCGTTGGACTCGAAGACGTGCTCGAGCTTCCCGACGGCACCCCAGCAGACAACGCTGAACTCGTCAGCACGGCCCTCGCATTGATCAGCGCGCAAGACTGAGAGTCCCAAAGCCCGCCAGTCGCCGATTGCACGACGTACGCGACCGGGTCCAGACTCAGCCCCGAGCCGGACACCTGCATCACCGCGATCGTCGGTTTGGCGGCGGTGCGGTGACGGTTGGCGCCGGTTTCGGGGGCGAGGCACGGGCTTTGGTGGTCGCGGCGAGGGAAAGGCGAGGGGTGCCGGTTGGCAGATTGCCCTAGTGAGCCGGGCGCGGATGCGCCCGCCGGCGCTCGCGCCGAGAGGAGGTAGAACAACACGCCGAGGGCCATGTATCCGGCGACGTAGGTCACGTGCGCATCGTTCCTGCCCGACTGCGCGATAAAGCCGAGGCCGGCGATCGTCGACAGGCCACCGCTGACGATCATCGGCAGCTGACCGCCGCGGGGTCGGCGTCCGTGGATGGCGACGCTGAACTGGATCGCGCCGGAGATCGCCGCCCACGCGCCGAAGCTCGCCAACGTCGCGCCGGCGTCAGAGCCGAAGCCCGTCACGGCGATCGCGACGACCGCCGCCGTGCTGACGGCGGCGTTGACGCGCAGGAGGTTTCGCGACGCGCCCGTCGTGCCTCGCCCCGGCGATGGAGGCGACCACGTCGATGAGCGGGTATGACGCGAGCAGAGCGGCCACTCCGGCCGCGAGCTCGGAGGTCGTAGTGGGCACCTCGCTGCCGACGGCGATGATGACCGCTGCTGCCCAGGCGAGGGCGAGCACAGCTCGGATGCTGGTGACGCGCTGCGATTGGTCGAGGGGCCGGGACGCGCCGTGTGAATCATGCGGGGTAGCGGAGCTGGCAGACATTGCGAAGTCCTTTCGTGGAAGGCCGACAGATGAGGCAAGAACTAGCGTTCTCTCTCTGCACCGGCGACAGCTAACCACGCACACCCGGTCGTGTCAAGAGCGAGCGTTCTCTCTTGCGGTATGATGGCGGCATGACCGCCACCACTAGCCGTCGTGCCGCGAAGCGCTCCGAACCTCGCGAACGGCTGCTCAGCACCGCTTCACAACTTTTCTATTCGGAGGGCATCTCCGGCGTCGGCGTCGACAGGATCGTGTCCGAGGGTCAGACCACGCTCGCGACCTTCTACCGCCACTTCCCCAGCAAAGAGGACCTCGTCATCAGTTATCTCGAAGGGGTCCATGACGCGATCGCCGAGCAGGTCACCGCCGCCACCACCCAGGCGCGAGGCGCGGAGGATGTGCGGGCGCTGGGCGAGCAGGTTGTCTCCGAGCTTGGGCAGAAGGGCTTCCGTGGTTGCGCGTTTATCAACGCCGCCTCGGAGTACGAGGACCCCGACAGTCCGGTGCGACGGGTCATTGCGAGCCATCGCCACTGGTACTACGACGCTGTTCGCCGGGCGTTCGACAATGCCGGACACTCACATCCGGGCAACGCCGCGCGCCACTTCCTGATGCTCCGGGACGGCGCCATGACCGGTGGCTCTCTGGACAGCTCGACGACTGCGAAGCGGACCTTCAACCGCGGCGTCGAGGGCCTGCTGCGATCCATCGATATGACGCCTCTGGACCCGACCGACGACGGCGAAGAGGCCTCCAGCGCCTGAGGCGCATCGAACCCAGCCCGCAAAGAGAACGACACCACCGACCGAACCCGCCCAATTGTCAAAGGCAGTAGGCGGCAGCGATCGTCGCGACCGACACCGTTCACCGGATAGGGTCAGCCGGTGCCACGACGGCTGCTCCCACGACGGGGCGGTGACGGAGCCGGCGATTGCCTGCGTGGCCAGGTGATCGCACGGCGCGACGTCCGCGGACGAGTGCTTCTCCCGCAAGTCGATTGCTGGTTCAGCACCGCTGGGACGAGCAAAGCAAATCGTCGGCGAAACGGTCGGCGCGGACGACTGCGTCACGACTGACCCGGTCGTGCAGGCGCGGCTACCGGTCAGCGCGAAAAGCGGCAGTCGAATTGAGGCTGCCGCGTGGGCAAAAGAGCGCCCGACGTGCGGTATTGCGTCGGACGCTCCTCGAGCGAAGTCTGCGGGTTCCCCGATTTACGTCGGTGGTGTTACCGCGTAGGGTCACGCCATCTAGTAAGTCATTCGCCGCGGGCCACTCCTTGCAGACCTAGCGTCCCGGCGGCCAAAATTTCGCCCCTCTCCGGGGGTTCCTCAGGAGGTTTGTCTGATGCGTTCATCTTGCCGCGTCTCCACGCTGGCTGCCGTCGCAGCTCTGGCCGGAATCGGTGCGACGCCTGCCTACGCGTTCCAACCCGGCCCTCTCGGTGGTGGACCTGAGACCAGCGCGGCCTTGGTCCCGGATCACCCGTCGACCTCAACCGACTGGCCGCTGATCGGCGCTGTGGGGGGCGGTGCGATCGTGCTGGTGGGGGCGAGTGTCGGGGCGAGGCGCCGGCGCCTCGGACTGCCGGCGGCGCGGACCCGGGGAGCCGGCCCCACCAGCGGTGCCTGAGCCGTCGAGTCGCGCGTGACGCGTGTGGGTGACCAGTCCAGCGGGCCGATCACCCACCGAGTCGGCTCTGTCATGGAACCGAGGAGTAGAAAATGGGCTTCAGGGTTATCGAGATCGAGCGGCTGTTCGCCCGTCACGAAGACACACTGCAAGACACTGACCTGCCCGTTACTCATGTGGATGAAAGTGATGGACCGGCAAAGCTGGGAGGGCCGTCAGTTACAGGTCAGCCCCCGGCCTCGAGGGCTGACCGGCGATTGCCGCGACGAGCTGCGCCCTCGACTTCACCCCGAACTCGCGGTAGGCCTTCGTGAGGTGAGACTCGACGCTGCGCGGGCTCATATAGAGCGTGCCGGCGATCTGCCGGTTGCTCATCCCGGCGCAGACAAGCTCGACAACGCGAGTCTGCGCCGGAGTTAGCCCCTCCTGGGTCTTTCGCTTTAGGCCGACGCGCTGCAATTCGTCGCGCGTCCGAGCAGCCCACCTCGATGCTCCGATCTCCTCGAAGATGGCCAACGCCTGATTGAGGCTCTGCTTGGCCGCGTTTTTCTGTTTGGCGCGCCGCTGGATGGTGCCAAGCTCCAGGAGTGTGCGCGCCAACTCCGGGCGTAGGAGTCGCTGCATGTGCGCGTCCAGCGCGGCGTCCATCCGGACGAGCGCGGCGGCAAGGTCACCCCGAGCCGCGAGCAGCAACCCCTGACATCGCTGCGCCACGGCAGCGGCGTTCGGGTTGCCGGCGATCTCCGCTCGGGTGGCGAGGTCGTTTGCGACGCGCTGGGCAGCGTCGAGGCGATCGAGTGCGATCAAAGCCTCGATGTCGGTCGCCCAGAGCCCGAGCGTCAATGCGCCCAAGAAGCCAAAGCCCTTGGCGATAAATCCCTCCCGCAGACGACACAGTCGCTCGTGAGCCTGCTCGGGGCTGCCTGTCCACAGCTCGATCGCGGCGAGCACCATGAACGCCAAAGCCTCGATGAGCACATCGTTGGCCTCGTGGGCCAATCGGACCGCCTCGTTCGCCGCCTCGCTGGCGTGTTCGAGGTCGCCGCGGCGCGCCGCGAACATCGCCTCGCCGCAGCGCAACCACAGGTCATTGGTCACGAGCTCTTGGTCGCCCATCGCGTCGCGCGAGGCGGAGTGGTGGCGTTCGGCGATCCCGACATTTCCGGCTAACCACTCCAGCAGTCCCAGCTCGAACAGCAGGGCGCCGACCTCGTACTGCTCACCATGCTCCCGCCCACGATCGATCACCCGTTCCAGCGCTGGAACCCCGCTGGCGTGGTCGTCAGACCAGAACCCGATGAGAGCGGAGCACCCGGATGGCGAGTCACGGCAGTTACTGCCGTTTGGGTCCTCCAACTCCATGGCACGCCGCACAGCCTCTTCATCCACGGGTTGCCCCCCGAAGAAGCGCGCGGTGGCGACACTCGCAAGGGCGAGCGCGACAAGGCCCGGGGCGCTGTCGCGCCGCGCCGCGACGAGGGCCGCCTCGGCATAGGCGGACATGTCCACGAACTCCCCCCGGTTCGATGCGATGGCGCTGCGCTGTAGCAGGATCTGCGTCTCGAGGTCCGGGTGACCGTGTACATCCGCAAGCGCGTCGGAGAGCAGCGCGTCGGCGGCATCGTGGTCCTCGGCCGACCAAGCGAGGCTGATCAGCGCTCGCGCGCGCACAGGTCCGCTGCCGAGCTCGGGGATCACCGCTTGCAGCAGAGCCCGTGACCGGGGCGCATTCCCTCCCGTCTCGTGCATCTCGGCCGCATGGATCAGCCGCATGTGAAGCACCTCGCTGGCATCGGCCGGGGTTAGGCGGGCGGCCTCTTCCAGCAGTTCGGCGGCCGTCTCCGGGGCTCCGCGCGCAGCGGCGACAACCGCGCCCTGCTCGATCGCGGTTGCGATTGTCTCTGAGGTCGCCTCCGCGCCGAGAGCGAGGTGCCGTGCCCGCTGCTGGGGGTCGTGGACGACATCGGCGATGCGGCGGTGCATCGCGCGACGCTGTGACGCGGACGTGGCGGCATAGTGGGTCGAGGCGAGCAGCGGGTGGGTGAACCGCACCTGGTCTCCCACGATCTCGATCACCTCGGCAGCAACCGCCGCGTCGAGATCGCTCAACCCAAAGCCCTCCGTGACCGCGTCGACCAGCGCCAAGGTGGCGCGGGAGGACGCGGCGACGGCCAGCAGCGGTTCCTGGGCACGCTCGCCAAGCCCGTGCAGCCGCCGCGAGATCGCGTCGGCCAGCGTTCGGGGGATCGGGAGATCGCCGCCACGATCGGGCCGGTTCTGGAGCTCTCGAACGATGGCCAACGCGTACAAAGGGTTTCCACCGGAGCCGACATGGATCCGGCGCACCAGCGGCCGAGGCAGTCTGTGTCCAATCCGATTCGCCAGCAGAGCGTCCACCGCAGCTAGGTCGAGCGGCGCAATCGTCTGCCGCAGCAGGCGATCACCGTCAGCGTCTGCAGCCAGCGCCGCCCACAGTGCGCCATCGGTGGCCGGCCTCCGCGTCATGACCACGCCGATGGGTGCATCTCGCAGCCGCGGGAGAGCAAAACCCAGGACACGAGCTGTCGGCGCATCCAGCCACTGCTCGTCATCTATCGCGATCAGCAACGGGGTGGTAGCCACCACAGAGCGCAGCGCGCCCAGCGCTCCGCGTAGCAGCGCGCGCTGATCGGGCGAGCCGGTTTCGCCGTCGACCAAAAGCGCCAACGAGACCGCCCGGCGCTGGGGCGTCGGCAAATCCTCCAGGATCTGCTCAGGCAGGCAGTCGAGCAGATCACCCAGCCCGGCGAAGGCGAGGCCGGCATCGGGTTCGCCCGGCGCGGTCGCTCGAACCGCAAATCCCAGGTGCCGCGCCTGCCCGATCGCTCGCTGCCACAGCGTCGTCTTTCCGATCCCTGGCGATCCCTCGAGCGCAATCACCACGCCGCCACCCGGTAGCGCGGCAAGGCTGCGCTCGATCAGTGCCCACTCTCGTTCTCGTCCTAGCAAGGGCTGCGGTCTCCCCGGTCCGCTCTGCATTGCACACACTACCGCGCAATGGTGGAGCGTTTCTGATCGCCTTCAAGGAGGCGACCAGTGACACCTGAGCCGATGGCTCCGCTACCAGGCCACAATCCGGAGTCCTGGACCCGAGAAAGCAAAGCCCCGAGCGGGGGCTCGTTCTTCGAGCATCGAGAGCAATCCCCGGCGGACCAATCGCTCGAGGATTCCCTCGCCGGGGCCATGTTTCGCGAGACGCTGCCGCCTGGTGCCCGGCCGTGCCGGCTGCCCGGACTCGGGGCCGACTCGTTGAGGGCCATCTGGGTCGGGGGGTGGCCTCGGCGCCTGTCAGCAGCCGCGCGTCACTCGTTGGGGCGGCCATAGGCAACGACCAACACGCCGCAAGCATCGTTGCGGCTAACCGCGGCCCGGCGACGTGCGGTGTCGGTCGTCGCCGGTTGGGTGGCCTGGGGGCGTGCTCCAGGGTCGCGCGCCCAGGGTTGGGTGCGGTCAGTCGCCATAGTGGTGGTGGTGGTGGGTTGGCTGGAAGTAGTGTTGGTGGAGGTAGCGGGCGACCGTGGTGCCGAGCTTGACGCCCTGGAGGTCAGCGGTGCGGAAGTGGATGCCGGCCCAGACGCGTGCGTTGATGTTTTCCTGCAGTGCGTCTGAGAGGGTGTGGAAGGTTCGGGTCGTCCCGGATTTGTTGCTGGTTGCAGTGAAGCTGACGTTGTTGGTGCCAAAGAAGTAGCGCAGCGTCCCCAGGATGGAGCCGGCGGCGCAGTTGTGGCCTGATGGGTTCTCGGGGAACGGGGGCGTGGCGAGCGGGGCCTGCCCGGCGGCCACGGGGGTGGCGGGGTCAAACAGCGGCGTCCAGGCGGGGTCGGCGGTGGTGGCGGGGTTGGCGTCGGTGTCGGCCTCGCGGATGGCGGTGATCGGGCGCCAGGAGTTGTAGAGGTATTTGTTGTTCCAGCAGCCGATCGCGGCGTCAGCGGCGGCCAGGTTGGTGGTCGCCAGCAACCGGGCGCTGTCGGCGGTGGCGAGATGGTGGTCGGCGGCGAGCGAGCGGAACACGCGGTTCCATAGCGCGAAGGCGTGGTCTTGCCAGAAGATCGCCGCGTCGGTCTCATCGGGGGTGCGCGTCGTGCTGTGCAGCGCGCCGATCGCCTTGACCTCGTTGAAGTCCTTGGCGTACGCGCGGCTGGTCAGCGGATTGGGACCGGCGCTGCGCAGCATGCGGACGTTGGGGACCAGGAACGGCCGGACGTTGCCGACCCATGGTGTCGGGTCTGACGCAAACAGCGGCGGTGTCGGGCGCCACACGCCCGGGGTAGTGCCGTTCACTGGCGTGAACGGGCCACCGCGGCCGTCGTTGGTGCGGGCCGCGATCATCGTCTGCGCGGCGGCCTCGCCGGCGGCGATCCCGCTCGCCTTGCTGCCCGCGGGTGTCTCGGGGATCGCGGCCAGCGACGTCTGATATTGGGCGTCCAGGGTGCCCTGCTGAACCGGGAACAGCGATACGAGGACGTTGTGCGCGGCGGTCGCCGCCGCCGCATCCTCGGACGCCGTGGGCGCGGCCGCGGGCTGCGGCAGATACGAACGATGGCCGCGATCGATTGCGTTGACCGCGTCATACACCGCGCCCTGCACCATCGCAAAGCTCAACACCGCGGCCGGCGGCGGCTGGCCCGCGGTGACGACGATCGCCGTTGACGCGTTGGCGTTCCAGTCTGTCACCGTGTCGGCGCGCGCGGGCGCCACCGACGCGACGAGCGCCACGGCAGACACTGCAGCCACCGCGGCCGCTCGGCCGTAGAGGTTCGTCATAACGCTCGCAGCGCCGTGATCCGTTTGGTGACGCGTTCGTGTCAAGCACGATTTCATGTGATGTCTCCTGTGGTTCCCGAAAGCCCTTGGAGCTGGTGCACCTCGGCCCTGTGGATTAGGTCGCTGTAGCTCTCGGCGCGGTAGGCGGCAGGCGCGTCGTAGGTGACCGTGTCGTCGGTCCCGGTCCGGTAACTAGCAATGTCTTGCGTAAACGCCCCCGCGATTGTTGAGCAAACGCGGCTTTCACCGCGGGAGTACAACGCGACGCCTTTCGAACCCTGGACAATGGAATCGCGGGCAAGCCCGGTTTGCTAGCGGCCGATGAGACCTGTAAGTCAGTCGCGTGAACTATCACTGCGTTCCTCTCTGATTCGTCCGAGCGCAGACGTGACACGACCCAACCGATCACTCTCACCGTTGGTTCAGCCGCGCGCGCACCTCCGCGCGGCATGACTGGCGGCGTCGTACTCCAGCGCAGCCAGACGTATGCACATCTGGATAAGACGCGTATCTGGTAAGTGACGCCCCAATAAGGCCGACGAAACGGCGGTAGTCCGCAGCGAACCACTGTGAACGCCGTCGCGCGAAAGAACGTTTATCGGCGCGACGAAACCCTTAGAAAACTTCCCCGGAAGTCTTAACGGGAATCACCTCAAGCTTAGCGCAACTACAAGAGAGTGCCAACAAACTTTACAGACGAACCACGTCTTGGTAACGAAGGGCGAGTCGCTTACAAAAGACTGAACACCAATCCCGGTTCATGTGGCAGTTCGTTAGCGGGAGCACGTGCGCGTCAGCGCGAGCAGAAGTCAGGAGTCGGGTGGCCGATGCGGAGACGCGTTTGTCCCCGTAAGCAGGGCTCCGCCTCGGGGGTCGAGAACCCGGCGATGCGTAGGCAAAGCCACTGTGCGCGCCTCCGGTGGCGAGCTCCAGCGACCGCTTGGTCGCCACCTACGGCCGCTTTACGCCTATTGCGGGAACGGGCCCGGCGTGGCTGCCCTTTGCGTCGAAGCGCGAGCGCTGGGGTCGTCTTCCCGCTGACCCGCTAGTGGTGTCCTCGCGCGGACGCGGCCTCGTGGCTTTGCGTGGGGGCAGGCGCCGCGAAGACCGTCTCGCTCGCGCCGAGTACGCTCCCGCGGAGTACGTACAGCTCGCCTGAACTCAACGCGAGCCCATAGTCATACGGACTGGTGGACGGAGTGTTCGCGATGACAAAATGCCGCAAGCTCGGCAGAAAAAGCCCGTCGAGTCTGCCGCTCTTGGGGCCCTGCGCCCACACGACGGCGCGTGAGTTGGCGTGGACCCCAGGATAGTTGTGATTGCCGATGGCTAGCTTTAGCCGGGAGCCGCACCGCTCCAAGACATTCCCCACGATGGCGAAAGAACCGTAGAAAGTCAGAACACCAGGCGGCGGTCCTCCAGAGAGCGGTGCCACACCGGGGGGTACGGTGAGCGGTGGGCAGAGCGGTCGCGCCAGGGATTGGGAGTCCAGATCCGGGATGGTTCGTCCCCCAGGCCGCCACTCGGGCAGGCCCTGCACCTGTCCTGTGTCGATGTTCTGGAACTGATACGTGGGCGTGCAGTAGCGGCAGGGTGTGGTCTGCCATTCGATCCAGTGCGCGCCGAACCCTGCGATGGTCACGCCGCAATACGGTGGCATGCCGCAGTCGAAGCTCGAGATTGTCGGGTCTGGGACGACAGCCCGCCATTCCCCGGTGTAGAGGTTGTACAGCTCAAACCCACCGTCCCACTGACCGGCTCGATCGCAGGAGAGCATCAGCCATGGGCCGCCCAACAGATTCCAAGTGTTGAACTCATCCAGATGACAACCCGGATACGAAACGCTGGTCCGGGTTCCGGTCTGCTCGTCAATCAGCGTTCCCGACGCATCAAAACTGGTTCCGACCGGGCTCCGCAGCAGCACGAACGGGCCATCGGTGTCAACCGTCGAGGCACTGCCGACAACGTGAAACCGGGGATGCAGCACCAAGGGCCGGGGCTTGGGTTTGTGGGCGCTCGCCGCCGCGGACGCGCCACCGAACGCGATCAGCACAGACACGACCACTAGCGCTGCTCGCGACGCTGGTCCCATAAACCCAGAACGTTTCACCCCCCTGAAAGTTACGATCCGCTCCAAGCTCCGTGTAGTCCGCGCGCCCATCCCCCTCGCTTCGGGCTACAAGCAGCAGCGAGCCGGTGCTCCGATTGCGACTACGAGAGTGCTGCGCGCGGACAACCCGGTAGCGCCGGCCCGTCTCTCCGCATCACCGGAATCCCGCCCGTCGCTGGGAGCAGGGACGAGACGACGATCGTCAGATTCGCCGTCCTGCGTATGCAAAGCCGGGGTCGACGTCGTTCGCGTTGTGTCCCTACGTGCCCGCGGGAGCGGGCGATCCAGATCGTGGCAACGCGCTCGTGCGTCTTGCGGGCCGGCACGATCGCATCATCGACGGAGCAGCCTTCCGCTGACGCTGCCCCGACCCGAAAGCACTTGTCCAAGCGGGGGGTCGTCGCCGTGGCCAGTGGTACGGCGCCTGTCGGTCGCGACGCATAGATTCGAACGTTGTGCGGGCGGCGTCGCCGCTGGTTCTCGGATAGTGGCAACGCCGCTCGGGCTTGGCGGTACTGTTGTCGAGGCCGGGTGAGTGGGCGGCGATGCAGCGCCGCGCGGCGGCTAGCTCAATTGAGGTGGGGAGCGGCTTGTTACAGCAGGTGAGCATCCCGTTACCGGTGCAGCAGAGTCTGGGTTGCGTCTGCTCCCGACGAAAGACGCGCGATGTACGTCACCACCAACGCCGAGCCGATTGCAAGCAGCCGCATAGCCCCTTGTTGGAGGTCAACGCCGACAGTTTCGCCGCCTTCCTCTGAGCCGATGGCGGGTTTGGCGCGTGCGGTCATGGACCGTGTTTGCGTCGCCGGGCTGATGGTGGGAGTGCTCTTGGTGGCGGTGCTGGCGTGTACGGGTTCGGCGAGCGCAGCGTTTCCGGGCCGGGACGGGCTATTGGCTGTTCAGTCGCTGTCCGGGGCCGGAATCGTGCTGATCAACGCGAACGGTCGCGACGCGCGACGCCTGTGCGCCACGCCAGCGGCAGCGTGTGCTGTGTCGTCTCTGGGTCGATCGCTGCGGCTGCAGTGGTCTCCTGACGGTCAGGCGCTCCTGATCGGGACCCCAACTGTGCCTGAAGATCCCGCCGGCGAGGAGAGCTTCGAGGTGGTCTACCCGGACGGAAGCTGCCTGGATTGCCTAGAGCCGCTTTATGGGTGGCTGGATGCGTCGTTCACGAGCGATCCGACGCTGCTCACGGCGGTAAGCGATTCGCCTGGCACCCCCGACGTACTGGTCGAATTCGGAATTGATGGGCTGGAACGGAGAGTGCTGCTCTCGGCCGTCGTGTCGGATCCCGTCTGGTCATCGACAGGCCGGTTGGCGCTGGTGCGCGGCGGCTGGATCTGGGTGGGGAGTCCGGGCACACTTCGGCGCGTTGCCCGTGGGAGCGCGCCGTCATGGGCCCCGGACGGCAGGAAGATCGTGTTCGACCGCGGGCCCTGGTTGATGCTCGGCGCGGCACGCGGGCGCTCGTTCCGGCGTTTGGTGCGTGGAGCTGCCGCGGCCTGGTCGCCGAGTGGTCGCTTGATCGCTTTCTTCGACAGACGTCATCGCCTCCGCCTCATTCCTGCCGCCGGCGGCCGGGTGCGCAAGGTCGGTGATGTGGCGGGCTCGACGGTGGATTGGCAGCCCCTGCCCGCCACGCCACCCGGGCGGTGCGTGACCCCGCCAGGGTCGACGGTGGTGGCCAGCAGCGACGCTGCGATCATCACCGCAAGCGCAGGAGAATCGCCGTACTACCCCTACCCCGCCGGGTCCGCGTACATGGGGTGCCTTCGCGCCGACGGCCGTGAGCGGCTCCTGTCCAGCGCCACGCAGCTCTCTTACTCAGCTGTGGTGGGCCCGACCCTGGTTGCGCTCGCCGCACCCTATGCGGCGTTCGCCAGCACCTCAGCCAATGGTCACGATCAAACGATGGCCAGCTCCGTCGACGTGTTCGATCTGCGGACTGGTCGCCGCGCCTCGTCCTGGGACGCCGAAGGGTCGACGTGCGTGGACCCGAGCAGCCCGCTGTGCGGGAGCACCATCGATCAACTCGTGCTCGGCAGCGACGCGGTCAACGCCGTCCACACCACCGTCCGAGGCCCGATATGCGGGCCCGTCCCACCCCCCAACTGCAGCGACACCTTCGAAACGATCCAGGCCAGCGACAGCATCGGCGTCCACACACTCGACAGCGCTAGCGAACCCGACGGGTCACCGGCCGCCCTCACGCACCTCGCGTTGACCGGAGACACCCTCACCTGGGACGACAACGGCACCCAGCGCTCAGCACACCTACAGCCGTAATTACTCGCTACGACCTCGTCGTGACGCGAGGCTCTGATCATGCTGAGTTCGGGCGTCACCTCAGAGCACGCTCGCGAGACACTCCGCGAATTCAACAAAACAGGCGCGAACCAGAGCGTCATCCCGCCCTGAGATCCCTAGATCCAGGCCTCCCTACCGCTCAGCGAGCCACGAGCGATCGGCGAGGCGAGACAGCGGACGCGCGCTCCCGTGGCCAAGGAATCATGCGGCGTCGAGGCGGCGGACGATTACATCGTCTCGCCCAAGCAACTGCCAGCGTCGGTCTCGCCGGAGCACGAATGCGATCGTCAGCGCGGCAACGCCAAGACCGCTGCGAGCCTGCCCCCCGTCATGAGTGTCGGGCCCAGGCGCTCACTCCAACCGCCAGGCCGTCCCCAAACGACGGCCACGAGGAGCGGACCCGGTCCCACTGCCGCGGCGGTCCGCGCGACAGAGACCACCGGCTTCGCCCGCTCCCGCTATCGACTTCGCTCGCGCTCGGTCAGCCTCACGCGGCCACCATCGCGACCCGCGACGCCCGCCCCGCAACTCGCCGATGGGAGGGCGCAGAGTGCCGCACTCAGAGATCGGGCGATTTTCCTATGCAGAGCCCACTCGTCGCGCTGTCGAGTTCCTTGGTGTTGAGAGCGGCTCCGCAGCGATCGGGTTGTCGCCAAACGCATCGCGTGATGCAAGGTGTCGGGACGGTGGAAGCGATCGCGCGGAACACGGAGACTGCGTGCACGTATGGGGCCGCTGACGGATCCGTGAGCGCTGGCGCGCTGGCTGCCGCGCGGCCGCGTTCGGATCAGTAGCGGCAGTCTGGCGTTGCGTGTTCTCGACGACCGGAGGCCACGGCAATGCAACACGTAGGTATCGATCACGCTGGTCGGCGCCGTTGCTCAGTAGAACGAATGCATCAGGGTGCTCTCAAGTTGCCGGGTCGCGGTGAGAGCGCTGACGGCGATCCCGACCTCCTGCACCTGACCATGGCGAACCTTCAATACCGCGGTGAGATTGGCCTGTCGCGCCAGATACCAGTCGTTCAGCCCGATGTGGAAGGGCGTGGTGGTATGCAGTCGCGTGGCAGCTCTGGCGATCGAGTCGCCGGCGCGAACACCGTCCAGCGAGTAGTGCGGGTTAGACGTCGAGGCCCACACGACGGTGCCCCTGAGCGTTCTCCGCTCACTTGAGGGGAGATGCTCCAGCAGCTTTGGCGAGGGGTAACCGACTCGTACACCGATCGGTGTCAGGCAGAAGAAATCCTCGTACCGCCGGCCGCGGTTGGAGTGATGGGCATACGCGCGACGCGCCTGACTGCGCGTCATCCCCAGGTGAATCAGTCCGATCGTGCTGCCCGAGAGCGAGCCCGTCGCGCCTGGGCAGTGCGCCACGAACGGGATCGGGATCTTGACGGGCTTACTGGTCGCCGATGCGGAGCCAGCAGAGGTCTTCGCCGTTACCGTGCAGGTCAGGGTCGCGCCCTCATCGAGCGTGTCCACCACGTGCGTTGGGCTGGTCGCGCCGTCGAGTGCGGAGCCATTTCGGTTCCATTGGTACGTGAAGGACTTGGGCGCATTCGTCCAGGTGCCCGCGGAGCAGGTCAACCTATCCCCGGCCTTAGGCTTTCCTGAGATCACTGGCCTCCCGGTGCTCATCGGCGGCTTTGTCTGTGGAAGCGGGCCAAACGTCACCTCCTCACCCTCCTCATCGACGGCGGTGCACTGGGTCGTTGATGGGCAGGCCACGGCGTCGAGGTTGTTGATCGGATTGGCGCTGTCGATCGTTGTCGGTTCCGGGCTGCCAGGCTCCGTCGGATCAAACGTCACCTCCTGGCCCTCATGGTCTGCGTTCGGGCCGACGGCGGTGCACTGGCGGCGTGATGGACACACCACGGCGTAATTCCGGAGGATCGTGGCTGAGGTCGCGGCGTCCGGCGCAGCTGGATCAAACGTGATCTCCAGGCCGCTTTGATCGACGGCGGTGCACTGGTCCGTTGACGGACAGGCCACGCCGTTAAGCGCCTCGCCGCTGGGATCGATGGACGTCGGGGTCGGGCTACCAGGCGCGGCCGGATTGAACGTCACCTCGCGGCCGAAGTAACCGACGGCGGTGCATTGGCTCGCGGACGGGCACGCAACCGCGGTGACGACGTCGCTGTCGATCGTAACCGGCGTGACGGCGCCCGGCGCGGCCGGGTCGAACGTCACCTCTTGGCCACCAAGGGAAAAGTTGGAACCGATCGCGGTGCATTGGCGCGTTGACGGACATGCCACAACGGCCGACGAGTCATACAGAGTGAGGTTGTCGCCCGGGCCGATCGTCGTCGGCGTCGGACTGCCCGGCTCGGCCGGGTTGAACGTCACCTCGACGCTCCCAGCACCATTGAAACCAACGACCGTGCACTGGCTGGTTGACGGACACGCCACCCCGGCCGGCTGGCCGGCCGCACTCGGGTCAATCGTCGCCCGGGTCCGGTTGCCCGGGGCGGTCGGGTCAAACGTCACCTCACCACCCTCGTAATCGACCCCGGTGCACTGGCTCGCCGACGGACACGCTACGCCGAACAGTATGTTGCCGCCGTCAACCAATACCGGCGTCGAGCCAGAGGACGCCAGAGCGGCGCCCGCCGGGGCCAAGACGGCAGCAACCACCGTCATCAGCGCCACTCCGACCAGGCGGTCCGCCCGGGCACGGCTGGTCCACGCGCACGACCCGACGATCGTCAGCGCCGACTTGCACGACCCCAACGCCTTGACCCACCCCGACCACGTCCTCGTCATCCGATCCCTCCGTACACAGATCATCATTGATCTCCGCCGCGGCGCGCGCCAGGCAACCGCCCAGCTCGTCTGGGACAGACTATCCGCGTCTCCGCCGTGGGGAAGATTTCTTGCGCGGCGGTTGCTCTGGAACCACCATCGCTCTTGTCCTCCCGGGCAGCGATCGCCCGGCGAGTGCATCGCCGACGAAGGGCTCGTCCGGCCGCACCCCCCCAGAACAGGAGGTACCGGCCGTGGTTCACGGTATGCGATGCCCTGCGCGCGTGGCTGCTGACCGGCGCGTTGATGACGGCTTGGCTGTCGAGGAGGGGGTGTTCTGATGACGTTGGTGATGGGGATGGATCAGCCCCGCGCGCAGATCTCGGCCGAATGGATCGACACGATCACCGGCGAGGTTTGACGCGCGCGAGTCATGCCGGCTGATCGCGTCGGGGTCCGCCGGTTCCTGACGCGGTTCGAGGGCGTCGATCTCGAGGTTGCGTTGGCGGCGACGACTGGTTGGCGGTTCGTGGTCGAGGAGCTCGAGCGGGTCGGCGCGGACGTTCACCTGGCCGAGCCGGCAGAGACTCGCGGGCTGAAGGGCCGCAAGCAGCGCGCGAAGACCGACTGGGCCGATGCGCGGCATCTGCGCGAGCTGCTGCTGATCGGCCGGCTCCCGGAGTCCTGGATCGCGCCGGCCCATCTGCTGGACCTCCGCGCCCGGGTGCGGTGCCGCCACACGCTGGTGGAGCAGCGCACCGAGTGGCAGCGACGGATGCACGCCGTGCTCTATCACCACGGCTGCCCGAACACGCGCAAGCTACTCACCAGCAGCCCCGACCGCCAGTACTACCTGCAGGCCGCCGAGCGGCTCGGCGGTAACCGCGCGGGCATCGCGGTCGCGCGCAAAGCTCCTGAAACGCAGCCACCACCTCCTGCGCGAACTCGGCGACCAGACGCTTGAGCCCGTCGCCGCCTGAGAAACCCGACCTTGTCGCGCGGCAAGCCCGAAATCATCCGATGAACCACGGCCAGCTCCCGCCACCCCTCCTGCCGACCCCTGCGGCAGAACAGCCCAAAAAGACTGAGCGGCCGCACCATCATCTGCCGGAACACCCATCACATCAGGTACCCGACCGGGAGCCACCCCGTGTCAAGGACCGAAGTAAGGCCGGGCGTCCGCAGACACACCCATCCCTCAACGCGCCCACGCACCCCCAACCCCAGAGCGGGCCGCACTGACAACCATCAACCCTTGACAACCCGGACCGGCACAAGGAAGGCGGGACGAGGCAACACCTAGAGGGTCGCCTTGCTGCCCACGCAAAGGCGACCGCGTCGCCCGCGTTACGGTCCCCTTGCCCCTGGCTCGTGGGCGATCCCCATCGTGGCGACCCGATCGTGGCCCGCGGCGCCAAGGCGCGACTGGACTACGAGCCCGACAGCCGCTCGCCCGCGTGACTGCCGACGTCTCAAGCAGCGACGGCGGTGTGCCGCTGCTGTTCGAGCGGTATGAGATCTACACAGCCCAGCCTTAGGGGGACGCACTCTCGGCTTGTCGCGCACCGTGACGGCTCTGCACATCGAACAGGATCCCCGCGAGATGCTGGAGGAGCTTCCACATCACGTCAGGATTCTTCTTCGCGAACGCCCTGAAATCCCAGAATCGGATCGTGTGGCAGCGCATCGTCGTCAGCGCCTCGACCGTGGCGATGCGCTCGCGTTGGCTGATCATCGCGAGTTCGCCGAAATAGTCGCCAGGCCCCAACGTGGCGACCCGCGCGCCATCAACGAGCACAACGGCCTCACCCTCGGCGATGACAAAGAAGGCGACACCACTCATCTCGCCCTGCTTAGCCAGCAGCGTGCCGGCGGGAACGCGACGCTCACTGAAGTCTTTGACCAACTGGCGCAGTTGGCGCTCGCTCAGCCCACTGAATAGCGGAACCCGCTTTAGGTCCTCGGCCACGCTCGACACGCCCGGACTCTACCTAAGGCACGCGTATCGGTGGGCGTGAGACGGCGCCACGGGTCCCGTGGCACTGCGGTCCGAGGACAATATCGCCAGGAGCGAGTCCTTTCACGCGCTAGCACGCGCGCCGCGCGGTTGATGACGACTCGGGCGATGCCCATGCACCGGCGGCCTGGCTCTCCGCGCACGAGCTGCTGCTGGTGCGTGGGGTTTGACTGAGGAGGTCCGGCCGTCGTGAAGGCGGCTCGCGGGGCAGTCACCTTCGGTATCTGAGATCGTGACGATGGACGCTTTGGGGTGGTGGCGATGGGCGTGGTGTTTTTGGCTGCGGACGGGTCGGTGGGGTGTAGCGCGAGGCGTTGCAGGATCGGGAGTGGCGGCGTATGGTTGAGGTTCGTGGCTCTAGGCCGCTGGAGTTGCGCTCTGTGAGCACCACGGTCGCCTGGCTCAGGGGCCCTCCCGAAGGGACGGTGTGATGAGTCGCTTGTTGATTTCGGCTCGACGCGTGGGAGCTGGCCAGGCAAAAGCCGTGGTGGGGCTGGTAATCGCCGCTGCGGCGTTGGTTGCGCTGCCGGCGACCGCGCTGGCGGACTTCACAGCGAGCTTGTCGCTTGATCAGAGTGCAGGCACGATGGCCGGAAGCAGCCGGGCGATCGGCTTTGACGAGAAGTTCGGGTCGACCAGCGGCGACGTGGTTAGGACTGTCAGTCTCGCGCTGCCGCCTGGCCTGCTCGCGAACGAGAGCATCGCCGGCGGGGGGTGTCTGCGCTCCAGTAGCCCGAATGCTGCCTGCCAGGTTGGCAGCGGAACGGTCAGTCTGGCGGGCGGCGGCTCCCAGTCGTTTGCTGTGGACCTGGTCAAGCCACCGAACCCAGCGGACTTTGTCGGCTTGGCCTCTGTGCTGGGGAGCACGCCGCTGACCATCTCGGACGTGACGCTCGATGCCAGCGGCGCTGCCACCGTCGTCTCGACTCTGGCCGCGGGCATCGCCGAAACCAAGGTGACCCTCACGGATCGGTTGCCGACCAGTTGCCCGAGTCCGGCGGCTAACGTGACGATGACCGCCGTCTCTCAGTCGGGCGTGTCGGTCACCGCCACGGCGCCGCTCACCGTCACGGGCTGCAGCGGGTTACCGTACGCGCCCACGCTCGCCGTCTCGGAGGCCAAGGACGCCAAGGACACCGGAGCCACGCTGGGGTTCGATATCACGCAGGCCGCCAACGAGGCGGCCAGCAAGACGATCGCGCTCAAGCTCCCGAGCGGCCTCGGGGTCAACCTCGGGGCTGACGCGAGATGCCTAACGGGCGCGGGGACGGGTTGTGTGGTGGGTACCGCCATGGCAACCTCGCCGCTGGCGCCGACCAAGCTCAGCGGCACCGTCATACTGGCGGGCTCGGCCACAAGCCCGACGCTCACGTTGTCATTCCCGGCGCCGTTCGCGCTCACGCTGGCCGGCGACGTGAGCTTGTCCGCCGGGACAGTCACGATCAGCGGCGTCCCGGACATCCCGCTGACCGATTTGAACCTGACGATCACGGGGCCGGACGGGCACAAGGCGTTTACCACCAAGTGCGCGCCGTCGTCTAGCACGGCAACGTTCACGTCTCAGAGCGGCGCGACGAAGACCGTCAGATCGAAGGTCACGCTCACACACTGCGCCGCCAGTCCGAGTGCGAGCGGCGCGGCCAGCGGACTGGCGACCGGTCACCCGAAGTTGCACATCACGGTGAGCCACGGCCAGGCCGCGGCTAACATCGCGTCCCTCGCCGTCGCATTGCCGGCCGGGCTGAAGTTCGCGCCCTCCGCGATCATGGCGCGCAGAACGTGCCTCGCCAAGCAGGCCAAGGAGAAGTGCACGGCGACGTCGGTGATCAAGGGCTTCAAAATCTCGGGCGCCAGCCTGGCGTCAATCGCCCTGAAGAGCGGCAAGCTCGTGGTCACGCTGCAGAAGGCCGCGCGAAGCATTACGGCCAACATGAGCGGCCCAGTCCTGATCGAGACCAACTCGCTCCAACACCGCGTTACAAAGCACAAAGTCCACACCGTCACAGTGACGGTCACGCTCACAGACGCAAAGCACACGACGACGTCGGTGCCCCTGAAGCTCAAAGCCCATTAGCCCGGCCGCATATCGGTTCCGTGGCGCAGCGCTCATACAGGCGGGTGTGGCGAGCCGGCGCACCGCGTTCGATCGACCAACTACCCCGAGAAACAGCCGACCTCGTCATCGCGGTTCATCGCTCGCTCGCCGCGGGCATCGTCCATCTCTGAATGGCCCTTGACTTTGCCCCACAAAGTTCGCTAGGGTTTGCATCGCAAACTCTAGTTGGGAGCCAGGACTATGACTACACACATCGGACCGTCATCCGGAACCCCCGAGGAGAGCAGAATGGAACCCCGCGAGGCGGCGCGCCTGCTGGCAGAAACCCAGGCCGACGCGCGGCGCTCACTGGACTTCCGGGCGCCGTGGGTGTCGCTGGTGGCGGCGGTGGTGGCGCTGGCCGGCTTCGGGATCGTGTGGCTCAACGTCCGCGATCAGCACCCCTTCACCGGCCCAAGCCCCGCGTCGCTGGTGTTCTTCTACGGACTGATCGCACTCCGGATCGCCACCGTCATCTACGCCTACGCGCGAGCGCGGACCGGCATCAGCGGCCACTCAGTGACGGTGCAGCGCAACGAAGCCGCGGCGATGGGCGCGGCCCTGCTGGTCTGGTACGTGCTGCTGATCGCGATCACGAGCAGCGCCCACCACAGCGCAGGCTTCTACTGGTCGCTTGGCCTGAACGGAACCCTGATCGCGCTCGCCGCCATCTGGGCGGGGCGCTCCGCGATCCACAAAAGCTGGCAACAAGTCGCGGTCGCCGTCGCGGTCGCGCTGATCGCCGCCGTCGGCGCGATTGCCGGCCCCCGAGGCATGTGGCTCGTCAACGGTGTCGGGCTCTGCGTGTTGCTGCTGGCGACCGCGGCGACCGGCACGTGGCGGCGGCGCGGAACTCGGACACACACGATGCGGACGGGTGCATGACCGCCGAGGCGCTCGACCCGCTGATTCACGTCCCAGCGCGACTCCAGATCATGGCGGCGCTGGCCACCCTGCCCGACGGCGACCAGCTGTCATTCACACGCCTCCAGGACATGATCGAGCTCACGGCCGGCAACCTGATCACGCATCTACGCAAGCTCGAAGAGGCCGGCTACCTCGCGACCAGCAAAACGGGCAGCGGACCGGCCTCGCGGACCTCGGTCGCGCTGACCCACGACGGGCGCCACGCCCTCGAGATCTACGCCACGACACTGCGGGGACTGCTGAACGGAGTCTCAGCACGTCCCGCAGCCTCAGGCTCGCATCTCGACCGCCACCGTGCTAATCCGGTCTAATCCGACGCGAGGCGGTGGCGGTCACCGCAACGGCCCGTCATGAGAGTGGCGAATCACGAAATCTCGGCACTCTGGAGTTGCCTACGCGTATGCAGACGCAGGGTTGGGTCTCGGGCCGTCTCCCGTCGCGAGCCCCTTTCGCGTGAATCCGCTCGCGCGGAGGCGCCCACGGAACTCAGAACCGTCGTCCGACGAGTCGGCGATAGCATTCATCGTCGACTCGCTTAAGCACGGACGAGCCCTTCAGAAGCAAAGGAGTCGCCCGCCGGTGTCGACTCCGCGCGAGTGCCTTGCCACGATCTGGATGGTCCGCTTACGTGGGCACACAGGACACAACGCGGACGACGTTGACCCGGCTTTGCGTAGGCGGCACGACGACCCTGAGGCTCGTTGCCTCGTCCCTGGTTCGGCGAGGATCAGTGTCGCGACTGGGTCCGAGGGTCGGTAGACCGCCCCGGCCTCCGTGGCGCGTTGCTTGACTTCGGTGCTCGTGGTGTAGAGGCTGGCCGCGATGGTCACCGAAGCGGACCTCCCTGTTGCCGTGATCGGCGCCGGAGGGTCTGGGCTGCTTGCGGGCGCGGCGTTGTCTCGTTCAGGCGTTGCCTTTGAGCTGCTCGAAGCGCGGCCCGGGATCGGTGGCACGTGGCGCTATGACGAGACCGGCACGGGCTCGGCCTGTTACGCCTCGCTGGTGGCGAACACGAGCAAGCTGCGTATGTCAGTCGCGGGGCGGCGAATCGCCGGCCGGCCGTGGCACTACGCCGCGCACCCCCAGGTGCTCGCGCTTCTCGAGGCGCTCGCCTCAGACGCAGGGCTCTGGCCCAGTATCAAGCTCGGATGGGCTGTCGGCGAGCGCGCAGCACGACGGCGAGGGCTGGACGCTCGTGTCGGAGGACGGCGAGCGACGGCGCTATCGCGCGCTCGTCTGCGCGCTTCCGACGAACGGGCGCCCGCGCTTCGCGACGCTCCCCGGTGCCTACGACGGCGAGCAGCTCCACAGCGCCGCGTATCGGACTCCGGAGTGTTTTGGCGGCAAGGACGTTCTGATCCTGGGTCTCGGGACCTCAGGCGGCGAGATCGCCGGCGACGTGGCTCGTGTCGCCCGCACAGTTCAAGTCTCGGTGCGCTCACCGCTGTGGATGATGAGCCGGCGGCTCTACGGGATCCCGATCGACTGGCTCGATAACCCGTGGGTTGCCCGTGTCGTGCCTTGGAGCATCCGGCGAGTTGCCCTTGCCGGGTTTTGCAAAGCGACCACTGGGGACCTTCACCGGCGTGGCCTGCCCCGGCCCACGCGACGATGTGGCGATGACATCATCGCGGTGTCCGACGCGTTCCCGCGTGCGGTGCGCAGCGGTCGGATCCAGTTCCGGCCACAGGTGACGAACACGGAGGGACGTCGCGTCCATTTCGCGGATGGCACCGCCGCCGACATCGACATCCTCGTCCACGCCACCGGCTACGAGCCGGCCACCGACTTCCTGCCGGAGCACTCGCGTCCGCACCCTGATCGGCTGTTTCGAGGCATCGGCCACACCGACGCTGACGATCTGTTCTTCGTCGGACTCTTCGAGGCTCACCGCGCGCTCCTGCCGATCGCCGAAGATCAGGCGGCGTGGGTGGCCGACGTTCTGGTCGGCCGACTCTCTTTACCGGACAGACAGCGTCAACGAGAGAGCGCTTACCGGTCGGGCGAACGGCGGCGACGCGACTTTGGAGACCGGCGCGAATACATGCTCGACCATGCGCCATACCGCGCACTGCTGCGGCGCGACCGCCGCTTGACCCGAGCGATCCCGTAGGCCGATCCAAGCGCGCTGTTGCCGAATCGGTCGCTCGCGCCGGAGATCGCGATCACGCGAAAGGGATCGACGGCCTGGGCGATGACCGGCGCGACGCCTATGGCGACATAGCACTCGCTGGCGGCGCCCCACGTGACGATCGCCTCGCCACGGCAGGATTGCCCGCTCGCGGTTAGGCGCACGACTGTCTTGGTGGACGGTTCGGTCGAGGCCCCGGCGTCAGGCGTCAGGGCCAGGCCGAACCACAGCGGTGCCGACATTGATCGGCTCACGGTGCGCACCGGCCTCAATCTCGCTGCCCGCAGCGAGCGGCGAATCCGTGGCCGCGCTAGGAGGCTCGTCCGGCCCCTAGGGACGACTCCTTGACAGGCTGGTGTGACGTCCTCGGTCACGAGTGAGCCGCGGGTTCCGTTCGCGGTACTTCCGGTCGGACGACGGGCATCCGAGCCTGTCACCCGACCGGAAGTGATCCGCCGATGGGCTAAAGGACAGAGCGAGCTCGCATCATGAGGAAGCGTTTTAAGATGATTCCGGGGCGGCGAGCGCGAAGGTCGGTCGCCGGCATGGAGGGCCGCTCGCAACGCGAGCTGATCTGATTAGCGGCCCGGTCCGGCAGCGGTCAGACGTCTTCGGGGCCGGGTGCGTCGCCGATGGTGCCGAGACTCTCGTCGATGCGACGCCGCTGCAGGCTCTTCGCGATGGTTTTGTCCCGCCGTAATTGGGATCCTCTCGGGATTCACCAAACGCAGAGCGTCCTCCGCGCGACACACGAGGTGCCGCAGAGGCGGCGCAATCGAGGCAGCGCGGTCGCGCCTCATGATCGCAACCGTGGTGGCATAGCGCTCGTCCACGCGTGCCTCAGTCGGGTGCTACGCGGCCGCCGCGGTTGGCGATGCGGGTGGTCGGGGCGCACTCCCCCCGGATGAGTTCGCGGCGCAGGGCCCGGCGCGCGCGGTGATGCAGACCGTGGACCGAGGCCTCGGTACGGCCCATACGGTGGGCGATCTCGCCCGGCGATAGGCCGACCAGGTGGCGCAGCACGACGACGTCGCGCTGGTCTTCGGTCAGCGTCTCGAGCGCCTGCTTGAGTCCCGATCGGCGCTCGTGGCTCACGTCGTTAGCCGGACGCCAGCTCTCGATGACCTCTTCGCAGGGCACCGGACGGCGCTGGCGCAGCGAATCGATCGCCACGTTGCGCGCCACCTTGAGGATCCATGCGGTGAACGGGACCTGGCGAGGCTCGTACTTGTGGATCACCGACATCAGTTTTATGAACACGGTCTGGGTGGCGTCCTCGGCCTCGTGCGGATCGCGCAGGATGCTCAGCACGTAGCCGTAGACGTTGTCCTTGTAGCGGAGGTAGAGGAAGCGGATGGCCTCGTTGTCCCCCGACTTCGCCCGCTCCACCGCCGCTGCGATCGCGGGGTCCCGGTCGTTCTTCTCCCCGGCCGGGCGGGCGCGAAAGCCATGCGACGCTGCCATCTCGCTGTCGTGAGAGCGTCGACGGGTCCTGTGCAGCCGTAGATGCGGCACTTGTCTCATTCATTCGATCATTCCTCTGGTGGCACAATCCGCTGGGCCGCACCGCCCTGTGGATCTGGGTTCTGGAAGTCCGCCTGGAAAGGCGTCTGTGGTTGAAACCCCGACCGAGTCGATACGCCGGCACTTGTCGTCGTGCGTGGCGGTTGGGCCACTTGCCGGCGCGCTGCCCGCAGAGGTCCGCCAGACGGTCTGCCGTCTCGGGGTGCCAATGGCCCCCGAGCGGTTTGGAGACCGTCTCGAACACCTGTCCATGTATCGGCAGAGTTGCTTCAGTGGCCGCGAAGAGTTCAGTAAGGTCCGCAACCCCTAGCCGGTCGCTCGGACGTGCTGGACCGACCTACCGCCCCTGCGAGAGGCCCGCGGCACCGGACGCGGGCGCGCTCGCCAATCGGGACGTCACTACAGAGCGGCCCGCCTGCTCGATCGGCGATCCGCATCGATCACCAGCGGAGACACAAGCGCGACATCCAGCCCTTGGGATCGTGCGCTGCCGTCCGCACCGAGAATCGCCACCGCCGCGGCTTCTCAGTCGCAACACCGCCCGCCTGGAACTCGGCAACCGGTGACCGGTCCCGGACCGGGTCGCAGCGCGATAAGCGCCTGATAAGCGTCGCCTCATACGCTCGCGACCCCCAATCTGGAGGACACGAATGACACGCTCGACTCGAGTGGCATGCACGGCGGCGATCGCGGCGATGGCCGCCTTCGCCGGCGCACCTGCCGCACCCGCATCACCTACAGCGATCACCGCACACCAAGCGGCCTGTCCTGACTTCACGGGACCTGCCTGGGCGTTCCCGGAGTTCGGCCAGAAGGGTACGGCCTGGAAGGTGACGGCGTCCAACGTCAGTTGCTCATTCGCCACCCGGTGGGCGAAGAAGCTGCTTCACACTCACTACAAGGGCGAGGCCCAGACCAGGCTCAAGGGTCCAGAGGGCTGGCACTGCTTGCCGTCGATTCCGCACGGCGGAGGCGTCCCGGGAGAGTGCCGAAGCGGCAAGAAGTTGTTTGCCTGGGGACCGCACCCGCCTACGTCTCCGACGCTCTGAGCGGGCCCGACTCCGCACGTCAGGAGGGGCTCAGGCTGGCCTTTGCCATCCCTACAGCACCATCCCGTCCCCACCACGCATAGGTCATTGACCGGACGTCGTCGATCGCACCGGACCTCCGTGTCGTAGTGTGAAAGCAGGGCCCGGCGTGACAGTCAGGTCGAGGGGTTGATGAGTTCGCCGGTGATCCAGTGCGCCACGTTCTCCGGGTAGGGTGCGGGGAGTCCGAGGACGATGTGCCGGAAGCTGGCATCGATGGCTCTCATGATCGCCTCGCGGGTGGCGTCGGCGCGCTGATAGGAGACCCGTAGATGGATCGAGCGGGTGATCGAAGCGGGGTCGCGACCGGTCTCGGCGCAGAGTCGATCCAAGAGAGTGCTTCGCCGGATGCAGTCATCGAGGTCCGCGCCGGGGATGTTCCACAGATCGGCCTGCCGAGCGACGACGCGCAGTGTCGCGGTGGTGCGTCCGCCGATCATGATCGGCGGATGGGGTCGCTGGACGGGTTTCGGGCTACCGAACGCTCCGGTCAGCTGTGTGTAGGTGCCGTCGAAGTCGAATGGTTCGTCCTCGGTCCACAGCCGCCGGATGACTGTGCATGCCTCGTCGAGGCTTGCGACTGCGTCGGCGAAGTCCAGGTAGGGGAGTCCGTGCGCTGGGTACTCCCGCCGCGCAGCGGGAGGGTTCGGCCGAGATCCCACGCCGATGCCGAAGTCGAGCCTCCCGTCAGAGACGACATCGACGGTCGTGGCGATCTTGGCGAGCATCGCCGGCGGTCGGAAGCGGTTGCTGGTGACGAGGAGCCCGAGGCGCAGTCGTTCGGTCTGCGCGGCGAGGGCGGACAACAGGGTCCACCCCTCGAAGATCGGGCCGTTGGGGTCACCGCCGATCGGCAGGAGGTGGTCAAAAAGCCACGCGTGCTCGATCTCCGGGATCGTGTCGGCCTCTCTCCAAACCCGGAGAACGTCGTGGTAGCTGACGTATTGGGGGGCGGTCGCGATCCCGAAGCTGACCGGCGCGAGTGCGGTGGACGGGCTCATTTCCGTGGCCGTCGACGGACCTGGCCGTCGTCGCTGGCCGTCATGAGGGCCGGGGTCGTGATGGTGCCGGGGTCGGGGTTCATCAAGGGGAACATCTCGGCTGCATGTCTGCGGCTCATGTGGGGAGATCCTTCTGTTGTCTCGGTGCGGGCGGCCGCGAGGGTCGGGGTCGTGGTTAACTCGAACGGGTAAACCGGAGAGGGTGCCCACATGAATATACCGGAGACCCTCCCCACTTTCTGATGCGACGAACACCGACACCTCAGCCAGCGGCCCGACGAGTCGACGCCGAGCGCAACCGCGAGAAGATCCTCAGCGCCGCGCGTGCCGCGTTCGCCGATCCGGAGGCGGACGTCTCGATGGCAGAGATCTCCCGACGCGCCGCGGTCGGATCGGCCACGCTGTACCGCAACTTCGCCAACCGTCGCGAGCTCCTGGAAGCGCTCTACGTAGATGAGATCGACACCGTGTGCCAGGCTGCCGCGACGATCACGGGCGACAATTCCGCACAGGTCTTCCTGGCCTGGCTGCGCCGCTTCTACGCCTATTTCACGAGCAAGCGGTTCGTCGCCGCCGCGCTGCTCGAGCACGCTGATCGCGACGATCCCGTCTTCGGGGCGGGGTACACGCGGGTGCTCAACGCCAGCCGGCCCCTCCTGCGCGCGGCCCAGCAATCAGGCGAGATCCGCACCGACCTCACCCTCGAACAGATCCTCGACATGATCGCCGCCATCGCCAAGATCCCAGGAGACACCCGTTACCGCGAGCCGATCCTGCAGGCAGCACTCGACGCGCTCCGTCCAGCGAACACCGGCTAATCAAGACGACCTGCTGGCCGTCTCCGGCTTCGGGGTCTTTCGCCGCACTGTCGGCGCTCCCGGCGAAGCTCCTGCTCTCCAGGATCCGGCAGGCACTCCTTGCTCTGAACGATGCCTGCGCATGAGCTAGACAGGGATACGCAAAACACAGCGGCGATCGACCTGCTCCTCGCCAATGCCGCTACTCAAGTGCTTGGTCCCACCCAGGCACGAGGACGTCACCGAATCGTAAATCGAGGTCACGTACCGGATGACCCGGACTGCCGTGGTGATTTCCTCCTCGGTCACGTCCGCAAGCTCGTGCTCCCAGATGGCCTGCCATTTGTGGTGTGAGGGCAATCGAGGTCCGGTCTGTGCGTCTGGTCTAGCCTTCGCGCGTGGACGCGCCTGAGGCACAGTACCTGGAGCGTGACGGAGCCCAGCTTGCGTATCAGGTCGTCGGCGAGGGCGGCGTTGATGTGGTCGTGGTGGGCGAGACCGCCCAGCACTTCGACTTGTGCTGGACCGACCCGTACATCTATGAGGTGTATGAGCGGGGTGTGTCGTTCTCGCGCACGGTCTACATGCAGCCACGCGGCTTTGGGCTTTCCGAGCGGATCCGGTATGTCCCAACCCTCGAGCAGCACGCTGACGACATCCTGGCCGTTATGGACGCCGTCGGGATGCGGACGGCAACGCTGGTCGGAGTGCTCACCACGTCCGGGCTGACCGCGCTCGTAGCCGCCCGAGCGCCTGGGCGCGTTGCAAATCTCGTCCTGTTCAAGCCGATCGCTTGTGGCCCACTCGCTGCAAATGCCGCACAGCACGGGTGGACGACCGCTGACGCCGCCGAGTACGTGTCGCGCTGGCAACCGGCCCTGGATCGATGGGGGAGCGGTGCAGTGATCGAGGCGTACGACCCAATGCAGGGCACCGCCTACAACCGGCGGCTGATGGCGATGCTGGAACGATGCTCGGCGACGCCGGCGACCGCACGACAGTACTGGGAGTGGTTCCTGCGCCTTGATATCAGCGATGTCCTTGGCGCGGTGCGGGCGCCGACCCGCGTGCTGTACGCGCCGACCTCCCCGGAACCGGAGGCCGTCGTGCGTCGGGTGGTCGAGCTGATGCCCCAGGCCAGCCTCTACCACCTGCCTCGGACTCAGGCAGGGGCAGCCATTGGTGAGGCGTGGATCCCGGTGTGGCTGCATGTCGAGGAGGTCGCGACGGGCGCCCGGCGCCCACCGGACGCAGGCCGGTTCTTTGGGGCGATGCTGTTCACTGACGTCGTCGGGTCCACCGAGTTGCTGGCCCGGATCGGTGACGCCGAATATCGGGCGCTTCGCGCCACGCACGAACGGCACGTGCGGCTCGAGGTGGAGCACAGCGGCGGCCGGCTCATCAACGTCACCGGCGACGGCACATTCAGCCTGTTCGACGGCCCGACCCACGCAGTGCGGTGCGCTGACGAGATTCGCAAGGCGGCTGAGGGGCTCGGCATTTCGGTGCGCGCCGGCGTGCACGCCGGCGCGCTTGAACGCACCGGCCGCGACTTAAGCGGGTTGAGCGTGCACGTCGGCGCACGGGTGGGCGCCATGGCGATGCCGAATGAGGTACTCGTCTCTCAGACAGTTCGCGACCTGGTGGCGGGCTCTGGGCTCGCGTTTGTCGATCGGGGCTCACACACGCTGAAGGGTGTCCCGGGAAGTTGGCACGTGTACGCACTCGCGGCGGCCGATCAACCCGCGGTTGTGCCGGTCGAGCGGTCACTGGAGACACCGCTCGACCATGTCGCGCTTCGCAGCGCCCAGACCGCTCCCCGGGCAGTGCGAGCCGCGTTGCGCGCCGGCAACGCACTGCAGCGTTACCGCGCCCGGGGAAGGACAGATAGCGTCTAGAACCGCCGACACCCCGGGCTGCCAAACCTTGATCGCACAGGTCGTCAACGAATTCGTCCCCACCTGACTGGCCCGGGACAGGGTGGCGTTTTGTGGGGTGGTCGCGCCGCGCACACGCTCCCTGGACCTCATATGTAGTCGAGCTTCAGCGTCATCACCCGCGCCGTACCCGCGCTTGTCAAGCCCTGGAGGGAAGCGCGGCGTTCAGCTGCGACCTCGAGCTGACGCCGAGCTTGGGGTATGTGCGGTACAGATGGCTGGCCACCGTGCGGTGGGAGAGGTACAGCCGCTGGCCGATGTCGCGATTGCTCAGCCCCGCTGCGGCGAGTTGGGCGATCTGTAACTCCTGGGGCGAGAGGTCGAACCAAGCTGCCCGCGGCCGGGCCCCGCTCTTCTCGCCGGCAGCCCGCAGCTCCTCCCGGGCGCGTGCCGCCCATGTCGGCGCGTCGAGTGCCTCGAAGCCGCTGCGCGCCAGGCGCAACGGCTCGCGTGACTCCACGACGCGTTGCCGGCGCCGTAGCCACATGCCGTATGCCAGTTGCAGCCGCGCGCGCATGAACGGTCGTATGGCCCATGGCGACGCCAACGCGACGCCGAACGCGTCCTCGGCATCCTCCTCGACGGCGAGCAACGGCCGCGCGTACTCCAGGCCGAGCCGCACCCCGATGGTCGGCGACGGGCCCGCCGCATCGCCGAGCGCGGCCACGATCCGTCTGGCTTGCTCGACGTTGCCGCTGCCCACCGCGGCGTCGGCCAGCAAGCTCACGCCCATGAACCGGTCGCGTGCGTGGTACGCGACGTCGCCGGGATCGAAAATCCGGACGAGCTCGGTGTACGCGTCGTCGTAGCGAGCAGCGCTCAGATGGATCAACCCGCGGACGATCTGAAACCAACATGACAGAGCCGCGGTGCCCACTGCCTCGAGCGTGGCCGAGGCGTCGGCGAGGAGCGCGGAAGCGGTCTCTACGTCGCCGTGCACGGCGGCAAGGGCCGCCCGTGGCACGATCGCGGCCGCCTGATAGATGGGTTGGTCCGTGTCCTCGGCCAACCGGATCGCCTCGTCTGTGGTAGGACCGGCGAGGACCCAGTCGCCCAGCAGAAATGCCCCGAGCGCGCGCATCGTGAGCGTCTGGGTCAGGAGCGCCAGGCGACCCTCGTCGCGTAGGCGCTCCGCTGCGGTCGAGAACAGTCGCGAGGCCGCCTCGTAGTCGCCGATCGAGTGCGCGGCCCTGCCGAGCAGGTGCGCGCTCGGCGCATCGAGCGAGCCGGTCGCACTGGCTTCGTCGATGAGCGCACTCACCTCGGCGGCGTGCCCGAGCGGGTCGGCTGCCGCGATGGCAGCGACGCGGCGCGCCTCGCCGGCCGGCCCGCCGACGGCGTGGACGGCGGCCACGACGCGGAGGCAGAGCTCGCGCTCCGAGCCTGCCCACCAGCAACGTTGCGCGGCCGCGAGCAGCAGCGCCAGCGCCAGGTCGCGTTCGCCTTCGGCGCCTGCTCGTGCACCGAGGTCGACGAGATGCAGGACGTGCGACGCGTGGCCCTGGCCCGGGCCGAGACCGTCATCGAAGATTTCCGACAGCCACGCGACGCGGGCGCTGTCGTGGGTGCTGAGCGATTCCCGGCGCGCTTGACCTACCAGGTCTCTGACGACATCGGCGCGGCCCGCTTCGAAGGCCGGCTCGGCCGCGTCGAGCAGACGCCGCACCTTGCTCGCGGGATCTGTGCTCAGGGCGGCGGCGCGTGCGAGCGCCGCGGCGGCCTGCACGACGGCACCGCGTCTGAGCGCCCGCTCGCCCATCGCTTCCAGGTCGGTTGCGACATCCTCGTCGGGCCCGGCTGCCGCCGCCGCGCGGTGGTGGGCGCGACGATCGGGCTGGCTGGCGACGACCTGCGCGAGAGCGGCGTGCGCGAGTCGGCGCTGCTCAAGCGTGGCGGACTGATAGATCGCGGAGCGCACGAGTGGATGGCGGAACTGCAGGCTGTCGCCGTCGTGCTGAAGCAGCGCGGCATCGAAGCCAGGCTGGAGCGCCGCGACCGTCACGGGGCGACCGAGCAGGATCTCACTGGCTGCGAGGACCTCCGCCAGCGAACTGCTCACGTCGGCCGCGAACGTGAGCAGTAGCGCGTCGGTCTCGGCTGGCAGGCCGCGGAGCCGATCGGCGAACGCCCGTTCCAGGCGGACCGAAACCGGCGCAATCGTGGCCGCGGGTGCACCCGTCTGTCCCGCGGTCGCGGGGAGCTCCACGAGCGCCAGGGGGTTGCCGGCCGCCTCGGCCAGGACACGGCGTCGGGTCGTGGGGGTCAGCGCGGGCGCGTGTGCGTGCAACAGCATCTGCGCCGCACTTGATTCGAGCGGCTTGACGACGTGCTCGGGCAGACCTAGCGGCCCGATCCGCGACTGATGGCCGTCGCGGACCGCACCCAGGATCACGATCGGATCGGCGTCCACCCGGCGGCCTACGAACGTGACGACCTCCCGGGAAGCATCGTCGAGCCATTGGATGTCGTCGATCGTGACCAGCAGCGGCTGTCGCCCGGCCTCGGTCGAGAGCAGGTCGAGCGCCGCGAGCGCCGCTAGGAACAGGTCGCCGCCCTCGTGTTCGGCGATCCCGAACGCAACGCGGAGCATCGAGCGCTGGGGTGCGGGAAGTCGATCGAGACCGCCAAGCAGCGGGCGTAGCAGGCGGTGAAGGGCGGCATAGGGTAGTCCGGACTCGGCCTCCGCACCCGCCGTCGCGAGAACGCGCAGCCCGCGGTCGCGTGCCTGCTCGCGAGCGGCCTCGAGCAGCACCGACTTGCCGATGCCCGCCTCACCGACGAACACCAGGGAGGATCCGTGGTCGCTCACATCCTCGAGCGCCGCCCGGATGAGCGCGAGTTCCGTGTCACGACCGATCGTGGCGCCGGACCGGTAGTCCGAGGACGTCGGCACGCCTGTGAGCCTACGCCTGGCGAGATCGCGACCGCAAGTCGTACTGCCTCAGGCGGGGCTACGCCTGAGCAGAACGACTGCATGTCACCCGGCCGCCGACCGCAGTCGTCCTACGCAGGCTCTCGCACAGACGGCCGCTTACGGTCCTCGCATGTCGTTCCATCAGCCAGGAGAAACCATGTCCATCATCACCGCCGCGGCGGATGCCGCGCAGCACACTGATAAGGCTGGCCTGCAGGAAGTGCTGGACTTCCTCGTCACGGAGGAGGCGCTGGGCGTCACGCTCGTGGCTGCGGCCGTCGAGCGCGCTCCGGGGACTCCCTCGGAAGCCTTCCTGCCCGTTCTGAGGAACGCCGTCACCCAGGAGTACCACCACGTTGAGGCGCTCAGGGCGGCCGGCGGTGCCGCGTTTACCACGTCGTACTGGTTGCCCGATGCCGCGTTCGATGACGGCAACGTCGGCCTGTTCTCGACGCTGGAGGTGATCGAGACCGTCGAGATAAGCCTGTATCTGCTGGGCGTCAGCGCCTACGCACGGGCTGGCGTGGACGCCGGCGCGCGCATGTGCGCGGAGGCGATGGGCACCGAGGCGGTCCACCGCGCCCTTGTGCGCTTCGCGCAGAACGAATTGGGCCGGGACGTAGGCGTGCCCAACGACGTCGGGTTCGAGAACTTCGACTGGCCGAGCCTGGCCAGGGTGCGTGAGGCGCTCGAGGGCCTCGGCATCGGCTATGGCGTGCAGACCGACCAGCCCGGACGGTTTTACGAGTACCCCGGCGATCCGCTCGTCCTGGGTGTTGGCACCGCCGTCAGCCACACCCAGCCGGCCTGATTCCCAGCGAGACGGCCATCCCGTCGATCTTCGGCCGACAGGCTCGCAGGGCCGTCGGCGTGACTGTCAAGCGTTTCAGCGCGTCGACGCAAGCTTGGTCAAATCCCAACTGACATGGAGCACGCAAGATGAGCACCACAGAACCCACACGCCCCGACACGATCGTCCTGATCCACGGGCTCTGGATGACGCCGCTGAGCTGGGAGCACTGGATCGAGCGCTACCGCGGCCGCGGCTATCGCGTCATCGCACCGGCGTGGCCGGGAATGGACGCTGGCGTCGAGCAGCTTCGCGCCGACGCCAGCGCAATCGAGCAGCTCGGCATCGGGGAGATCGTCGACCACTATGAGGCCGTCGTGCGCGCGCTCGACACCGCACCGATCATCATGGGGCACTCCTTCGGCGGCACTTTCACCGAGATCCTCCTCGACCGCGGCCTGGGCGCCGCGGGCGTTGCGATCGACGCCGCGGCCAGCAAGGGGATCACCAAGCTGCCGCTCTCGACGCTCAGGTCAGCGTTCCCGGTGCTCAAGAGCCCGGCCAACAACCATCGCGCCGTGGCCCTGACGTTCGACGAGTTCCACTACGCCTTTACCAACACGATGAGCGAGGACGAGGCGCGGGCGGCATACGAACGCTACGCAGTCCCGGGGCCCGGCCGGGTCCTCTTCCAGGGCGCCCTCGCGAACTTCAACCCGCGCACCCCGGCGCGCGTGAACTTCCGCAACGAAGACCGCGCGCCGCTCTTGCTGATCGCCGGCGGCGAGGACCACATCGTCCCGGCCGCGGTCGACCGCTCGACGGCAAAGCACTACGCGAAGTCGACCGCCCTCACGGATTACCACGAGTTCCCGGGACGCTCGCACTTCACGATCGGCCAGGAGGGTTGGGAGGAGCTCGCCGACTACGCCCTGGACTGGGCCGTGAAGCACGCGGCGGGGTCGCGTCCCCGGTCTGACGCATCCGCGCCGACGTACATCGCCGGCTGAGGCACCCACCCACCAATTACCACTGGCGGCGGAACGCGCCGCAGGAGGACTCGACATGCTCTGGAGCCCAGTGCGCCGTCGGCGCACGCTACTTTGCAGTGCCATCACGGTTGGGATGCTCGTGGCTACGGGCGCTGCCGTGTCAACAGCGGCGGTTGTGGGCGCGACCCCGCGTCACGGCCACCACGGGGCGACGTTCACGCGCAGTGGCGCCATCAAGCCGACGATCGTGCTCGTCCATGGAGCGTGGGCGGACGCGTCCAGCTTCAAGCTCGTGATCGCCCGCCTCCAAGCCGATGGCTACACGGTGCGCAGCGCACCGAACACTCTGCGAGAGGTGGCGGCCGACGCTGCCAACGTTGCGGCCTTCATCACGCAAGCCACGACCGGGCCCGTGGTGCTGGTAGGCCACTCCGCCGGTGGGACCGTGATCACCAACGCGGGCCTTCAGGCGCCCACCGTCAAGGCCCTTGTCTACATCAACGCCTTCGCGCCGGCAGAGGGCGAAACGGTGTTGCAGCTCACTACCGCCCAGCCCGGCTCCTCGCTGGCAGTGGCCGACCCGTCTACGGTGCTGGACTTCGTCCAATACGCAGGCGCGCCCCCCGGCGACGTCGACGCCTACGTCAAGCCCGCGCTGTTCGACGACTTCTTCGCCGCCCAGTTGCCCAAGCGCGAGGCCGATGTCCTGGCCGCCAGCCAGAGCCCGGTGACCCTCGGGTTCCTGAGCGAACCGTCGGCGGCCCCGGCCTGGAAGTCACTGAAGAGCTACTTCTTCGTCGGTACGCGCGACAAGATCATCCCGCCTGCTGAGCAGCTCGCGATGGCCCACCGCGCCCACGGCACGATCGTCGAGCGGCCCACCGATCACCTGTCGATGCTCGAAGCGCCAGCGCCCGTCACCCGGCTCATCGAACAAGCCGCCCACGCCAGCTAGCGCCACGGAGGACATCCCCATGCCCCTGACCGCCAAAGACGCCGTCAGCCCGACAAGTCGGGTCCGCGAGCGACTTACCAGGTACGCCGATTGCGGAACGCGGGCTCACCTCGTGAGTGAGCAGCCGCTAGTTCGCCGACCGACGCCACTCATCAAGTACACCGACGCCGAGCACCACGTCTGGCAGACGGTGTGCCACGAGCTGTTCCCCAGCTATGAGCGCGACGCGATCAGCGAGTTTCGCGAGGGCGTCGAACGCCTGGGCCTGCCACGCGATCACATCCCGCGCCTCGATGACGTAAGCGCGCGACTGGAGCCGCTCACCGGCTTTCGCTACGCGCCGGCCCCTGCGCGCATGGAGCTCCGCAGGTTCTATGGCTCGCTGCGCGACTGGGTCTTCCACACCACGCAGTACGTGCGCCACTCCGCCGCGCCGCTCTGCACCCCTGAGCCGGACATCATCCACGACGTCATCGGCCACGGTCACCTCCTCGCGACGCCGACCTTCTCAGAGCTGCACCGTTTGGCCGGGGAGGCGACGCACCGCCTGCGCGACGACGACAACCTCGAGTTTCTCTCGAAGGTCTTCTGGTTTTCCCTGGAGGTCGGTGTCGTGATCGAGGACGGCCACCCTCGCGCCTACGGCGCCGGGCTCCTCTCAAGCCTCGGCAAGACCGACAGATTTCGCAACGTCGAGCATCAGCCTCTCGACCTGGTGAGGATGGGTTCAACCCCGCACGACACAACCGCTTATCAGCCGATCCTCTACCGCGCCGACTCGGTTGACGAGGTGCTCGAGGTCGTCGGCGGGTTCTTCGCAACGTGCACCGACGAATCTGTCGCAGAGCTCCGCGCGGACGCTGAAGCGCGCGCCTCCCTGCGCCGCGCTCGTCATGGTGCGCGCACGCCGTTGGCGTTCACGTCCGACGGGAACACCGCTCGGCCCGAGACCACCCCACTGCCCGGGGCAACAGGACATCCGGACCACAGCTGATCGCTCGGCTCCACGCGTCGTCAATTCGAAAGCAATCTCGCAATGACGACCTCGCGACGTGCCCCCCAAGGACCTCCATTGTCATCAGCTCACGTATCCACGGCAACAACGCGCCGCCCCACGCTGCCCGCCGGAGTCGCGTTGGCGGGTACGGCGATCGCGTTCACCAGTCTGTATCTCGCAGCAGGCGCGGTCACACCGTTGCTGGTGGTCTACAAGGAGCAGTGGCACTTCCCCGCGGCGCTTCTCACGCTTGCGTTCGCCGTCTATGCGGTCGGCTTCCTGTCCGCGCTCCTCACAGTGGGCTCGCTCTCTGACTATGTCGGCCGGCGCCCAGCACTGATCGGCGCCCTGGTCATCCAGCTCGTGTCCAACGGCTTGTTCCTCGTCGCCCCCGGTATCGGGTGGGTCATCGCCGGCCGCACTCTTCAAGGCGTCGCCTCGGGGGCAGCAACGACCGCTTTCACCGCGGCGCTCGTCGAAATCGCCCCGCCCAACCGGAAGCGACTGGGCACGATCCTCGGCAGCGTCAGCCTGTCCGGCGGCCTCGCGGCCGGCTGCTTGATGGCCGCCGTCGCGACCCAACTCACGACCAAGGCGAACTCCATCGTCTTCGTCATCGTCTCCATCCTCACGATCCTTGGGATCGTCGTCGTCGCCCTGGCTCCGGAAAGCGTCGCCCACGCCCCCGGGGCGCTCCGCTCGCTGGTTCCCCGTATCGCCATCCCGCCTCCTATCCGACGGGAACTCGCCGCAGCCGCGCCGGTGATCGCCGCAGTCTGGATGCTCGCAGGACTCTCAGGGGGCCTTGCCCCCAGCATGGTTCGCAGCGTCTTCCACCTGAACAGCGCCCTGCTCAACGGCGTGGCGGGGTTCATCTCGCCAGCGGCCTCGGCCATCACCGGACTGGCGTTCGCCCAATTCAACCCGCGGCGCGCGATGACCATCGGGATCTATGCGGCCATCGTCGGGCCGGTCGGCATCATCGCCGGCGCGCTTGCCGAAAGCCTCCCGATCATGACGATCGGGCTCGCGATCGCCGGCGTCGCCTTCGGTGCAGCCTTCACTGCATCGCTGCGCCTCATCTTCCCGCTGGCCCCGGTGAATCAGCGGGCGGGAGTCGTAGCCACCATCTACCTCGTTGCCTACACCGCCTTCGGAGTGCCCATCGTCGTCGCCGGCCAACTGGCCCTGCCTCTCGGGCTGGTGCCGACAGTCCTCTGGTACAGCGCGGTAACGATGCTCTTGGCGCTCATCAGCTTCGGGGCGCAGCTCCGACTCACCCGCCGCGCCCAAAACGTCATTGGCGCGACCTGGAGCGCCGACAGCGCGCCCGTCGGACGCTGAGCGATGCAGACTCAAAACCTGGAGGGCGTGGGCGTGCGACAGTACCCGTTGGTGCTCTGCGGTAGACCAGCCGACCCCAACCGGTCGTGGAACGAGCTGGCGCGGCGATGACGACGGTCTTGATCACGCAAATGGACGCATGCAACAAGCCGACCGTGGACACCGGACTAAGGGGATAGGTGATGGGGGAGAAGTGGGACAACGGCGCGATACGCACACCCGACCAGCGTCTGCGCGTGTTCGTGAGTTCAACGCTGGCCGAGCTCGCCGACGAACGCGTCGAGGTATCCCGTGCGATCTCGGCCTTGCGACTCACGCCCGTGCTGTTCGAGCTTGGAGCCCGACCGCACCCACCTCGCGAGCTGTACCGGGCCTACCTCGCGCAGTCCGACATCTTCATCGGCCTGTACTGGCAGCGGTACGGCTGGGTCGGGCCGGGCATGGACATCTCGGGGCTAGAGGACGAGTTCCGACTCTCGCACTCAATCCCTCGGCTGCTCTACGTCAAGCGACCGGCGCCCGACCGAGAACCTGGGCTGAAAGCCATGATCAACGAGCTCCAGACCAAGGGGACCGACTCGTACCGCAGTTTCGCTACGCCTCGGGAACTCGGACGACTGGTACGCGACGACCTGGCTCTCCTCCTCAGCGAGCGGTTCGCGGCTGCCAAGAGCCGGACTGACCGTTCCGCGTCGCTCGCATTGCACAGCGACTGGAGGGCCCCGCGCTCACTGCCGGTGACGTCGACAACGTTGATCGGGCGCGCCCAGGACGTCGTGGAGGTCTCGAAACTGCTGGCGAAGCCGGAGGTCCGGCTCGTCACCCTCACCGGTCCAGGAGGGATCGGCAAGACACGGCTGGCGATCGCGGTGGGCGAGCAACTGGACGATCGGTATCCACAGGGGACTGTATTCGTACCGCTTGCTTCGATCACGCAGCCTGAACTGGTGGCGCCGCGGATCGCGGAAGCGGTGGGCGTGACAATCGAGGGCGTCCGCCCCCCGTTGGATGTCCTGGTCGAGCAGTTCGGGGAAACGCCCACTCTGCTTGTGTTGGACAACCTCGAACAGGTCGTTGGAGTTGCGCCCGATCTGGACCGGCTGCTGGCCCGCTGCCCTGGTCTCGAGATTCTCGCGACGAGCCGCACCGTGCTTCGGCTTCGCGCAGAGCGCGAGTACGCGGTCGGACCGCTGCCAGTCCCTGTGTTCTCGGGGCTGACGCCGATCGAGCAGCTCGCCTCGTTGCCCGCCGTCCAGTTGTTCGTCGATCGCGCCCAAGCCGTCCGCTATGACTTCGCGTTGACCGACGCTAACGCGCTCGCCATTGTGGACATCTGCCGCCGCCTCGATGGTCTGCCGCTGGCCATCGAGCTCGCAGCGGCTCGCGTCCGATTGCTGGAACCAGATGCATTGCTCGCTCGCCTCGGAAGTCGCCTCGACGCGTTGGGTACCGGCCCGGTAGATCTTCCCGAACGTCAACGCACGTTGCGCGCGACTGTTGAATGGAGCGTCGGGCTGCTCGATGAGGCCGAGGAGCACATGCTCGCCACCCTGTCGATCTTTGTCGAAGGCTGGACGGTCGAGGCAGCCGTCCACGTTTCCGGCCTCACCGAAGATCGGACGCTCGATCTGCTCGACTCTCTCGCTGGGCACAGTCTGGTCAGCGTCGATGCGACCATTGTCGGGCCAAGGTTCCGGATGCTCGCAGCCATACGGGAGTTTGCCGCCGAGCGGCTTGCCGCCGACGCGGAGCTGGCAGACGTCGAGCGTCGGCACGCGGAGTACTTCGGTGCGCTGGTGGAGAACGCCGACCGGCCAGCTGAACGACAGGTCGAGTGGGCCGAACGATTGCGAACCGAGGAAGGGAACCTCGGGGTCGCCATCCGCTGGTTCTTCACCCATGACATCACCCCCCTGCCACGCATCTTCCTCATCCTGTGTCAGAACCTCTGGCTGTTCTGGCGCATGCGCGATCGCATGCCCGAACGTCGGGCCTGGATCCAGGAGCTACTGCTTCGAGCCGATGCATTGGAGAATCGCGCACAAGCCGAGTTGCTGTTGATCGCGACCGCTACTGCACTCGAGATTGGTGACGACGACAGCGCGCAGGCAGCGGTCGAGGGGATCGAGCGACTCCAGGGGCGCACCGACGATCCGTATCTCAGGAGCGTGTCGCGGCTGGCCGTCTCGTGGATCTTGCCGATCGCCGATGACTATGAGGGTGCGCTGCAGGCCGCGTCGACAGCTCTCGATCGCCTCCGAGAGCACAACGAGCCGTTCATGGCGTGGGCGGCTCTGACCGTCGGGCTGCTGGAGATGACGCTGGGCCGACACGACGCCGCGCGTGGACACCTCATCGAGGCCAACCAGCTCGGCGGCCAGCTCGGCTACAAGTGGCTCGACTCGGGTGCACGAGCACAGCTCGCGTCGCTTGCTGTCAGGGCGGGCCAACTCGACGAGGCTCGAGCACAGCTGGTGGAATCGCTAGACGGAAGCAAGGAAACGGAGCTCAGCACCCAAACCGTAACCTTCTCTCTCGTCGCATATGCTCAGCTCGCCCTGGCGGAAGGAGATGTTCGGCGTGCCGCGATGGCCTTAGGCGCGGCCGATGGGCTGCGCGGGCGTGCTGGACTGCGGGCGTGGCCATCGATGCGGCGCGGCGAGGCGGAGCTGGCGACCCACGTGGCGCAGCAGATCGATCCCGAGATCTTCAAGGACGCCTTCGCGGCCGGATCCGAGCTGAATCAAGTTGAAGCGGTCGCCCTCATACGCGGCAACCGAGTGGCGGAGGCGTGACCCGCAGGCTGGACGGTCCTTCCCTCAGTCAGCGCTCGGCCTGCTTGTAGGGCGGACTCCTGTCGCTTTTCGTCGCGTCCGTACCTTCTGGAGCCGATCGCGCGCTCGCCTTGGCCGCGGCCCTTCGCGCGCGCAGTACTCCGACGGCGATGAGGATCGCTGCGGCCGCGAGCGTGATCAGCAACGCATAGTGGGAGATCGCTTTGGCGAGTTGTACTGCGGGATGTCCGACCGCGTAACCGAGGCCGACGATCAGGGCGATCCAGGAGAGCATCCCGACAACGTCAAAGACCATGAAACGGCGGAAGCTCATCCCCGTCCACCCCGCAGCCGCGTAGACGAACGACGAGGGGATCGGGAGGAACGGGGCCAACGCGACCGCGAGTCCGCCGTAGCGTTCTAGGTGCGCGCCGGAGCGCAGCGCCCACTTCTCCGCGTTTGGGTGACCACCGCCCAGTGTCGCCGCTGCCTTTGGGCCCCACAGCCGCCCCGCCCACCAGAAGAACGGCGTGACGAAGAGCAGCGTCGGAAGCGGCGCAAGTACGGCGAGCGCGAGCGATGCCTCGCCCACTCGGGCAAACGCGCCGCCGGATGCCATCGCTGATGTCGATCCGCGCAGCGCCTCCAGGAGCACGGGGTTAGTCCCGAGCAGCGACGGTGTCAGGGGCAGGAGCACCAGCGCGAAGACGGTCTTGAGCGCGATACCGGTGACGCAGGCGATCTCGGCGCGACGCCGGCTTGCCGCGCGGGCCCTCACCTCATCACTCGACGGAACGGTCGTCGTCATCTCCCTATTGTGGCCGGACCCACCCTGCGGCGATCCTGCCTCGACCCCGGAGGGGCGGTCACACACCAGCAAAGGCCAGGGGCGACGCGGTCGAGCCCGGCGTCAGCGTGGAGACCGCCAGCCACACTCGCTCGTCGGGGCAGATGAGGGCCAACGAGCTGAGCGCATCAGAACGCACGCCGAGATCAGCTCTGGCTCATCGGCGACCGCGGCTTGGCGCGTTCAGCCCATCCCCGCCGTATCTGGCGAGGTAGCCCTTGATGCGGACGCCGCGGAGCGTCCATGCGGCTCGTCCGTTGCGCGGATCGACCGGCACGACGCCGAGTAGCCGCCGGCCGAGGAGGAACGAGACCACCCCGGCTGGGTGGCGGCCGCGGACCCGGGCCAGCAGAACGAGCTGACGCGTACCGTGTCGGCTCACGCGCAACGTCGTGTGCGTCACGGTGCGCCGCAGGTGGGGGCAGGCAAGCACGAGCCTCAGGCCAAGCGCCGGCGGGGGTACCCGCAGCACCGGGGTAAGCGCGGTCTTTCCCTTGGCGGGCTTGCAGCCGGAATGGCTGGCGGCGACGCGATAGTAGCCGGGCAGCACGTCCCATCCGAACGCTCCGAGAACACTGGTGCGATCCGAGTTGCGCCGGTTGGCGGGCGACATCACCGTGCTCCGGTTGCGCACTGCGCGAAACGGCCCGCGGCGGCCGCGGCCGCGCTGGAGGGTGACCGTCGCGCCTGGCAGCGGCACCAGCGGGCCATGCCCGCTGCGGGCGAGCACGGTCCCACTCGGATCGATCCATGGGAACGGGATGATGATCGGGGTCGGGTCCGGCTCAGGTGGCGGGGGTGGCTCGTCCTCGGGCGGTTCGTCCTTGTCGGGCGGGTTGCTGGCACCGCAAGCGTCGATCCCGGTGAAGTTGGACGCCGCGGTCGCCTGATCTTCGTCGCATCCGATCAGCTGGACGTGCATCGCGCCGGTCGCGCCGCCGCTGCGTGCTGCGACGTCAAGCGTCGCGTAATAGAAGATCTTCGGCGCTTGGGTCAGTGGCGGCGGCGTGAACTGAACCGCGACCCCGCACTCGGTTGACGGCGGCGGAGTGGACGTCGTCTGGTCAAACGGCTGGAGCATCGCGGCGGTGAAGCCGCAGTCAGTGCTGTCCTTCGGCACGCCGGCCGCGCTCAGTGGCACGACGCTGAAGTTCTTGGCGTCAGTCCCGCTGATCGACCCCGGGCCGAGCGCCACCCCGCCCGACTGGCCGATGTTGAGGAAATAGGCAGGCAGGGGATCGGTCGGCTGCGGCGCCAGCGCCTGGCCGAACGGGGGCGGTGGATAGACCTCATAGAGCACCTGGGTGCTCGAAACGCCGGTCGCGGCGAACGTGCTTGAGGGGAAGAACTGGTAGTTGACGCTCGCGGTGGCCTGCCCATGGATCGGGTCAAGCGGCGGGATCGTCACGCTCACGGGCCCGTTCCCGAACGGGACGCCGACGGGGTGGCCGGCAACCGTGCCGCCCACGTCGACGACCTTGCTGGCGGGCGCACCGGTGAGCGCGTTCGTTCCGCGGATGACGATCTGCGTCACCACAACGGTCCCGTTCGGTGGGAACAGGCTGCGATCGAGCTCGATCTGGTTGGGCTCATTCCAGAACACGGCCGGGTTTCCCGTTCCGGATGTCTCGGTGCCGTGACTCGGGCTCACGATGGTGACTCCAGACGGGATCGCTGGCGCCGGCGGCAGCGCAAGCTGCAATCCGGAGAAGCTGGCGGCCGGCACCGTGATCGGCGAGAGCACCTTCTCGCCGGCGTTGACTCCCGAGGGGGGGAACGCGCTCAGCGAGTACTGCGCGCCCGTGGGTGCGGTGATCGTGACGGCGAAGGCGCCGTCGCCTGCCGTGTTGACCGCCGCGCAGTTGGCCTGGCCGGCGGCCCCGGTCGGGCACGCCTCGACGGCTGCGTCCGCTACGGGCTTGCCGTTGAGCGTCACCGTGCCGGCAAGCGTCACGCGGTGGGTGCCGCTCCCACTCAGGGCGATCGTGTGCGGGCTGCCCGAGGCGTTGTCGGCATAGGCGAGCTGGGCCGTGCGGGCGCCGGTGCCGCCAGGGGTGAAGGCGAGGGTGGTGCTGCAGCTGGCGCCTGCCGCGATCGTGTGGTGCGCGCAGGTGTCACCGGTGATCTTGTAGTCACGCGTGTTCGCGCCTGCCAGCACGGCAGAGGAGATCACCAAAGCCGCCTGGCCCGAGTTGGTGACCGTGATCGCCTGCGGCAAGCTCGTGTTGCCGATCGCAATCGTGCCGAAGTCAAGCCGGTGCGCGCTGACACTGACGGCCGGCTGCGGCCCGGCGCCGATGATCACCGAGCGGCTGGCCTGCGCACTGGGGCTGCCGAGACGGGAGGCTGTCTGTCCCGTGTACACCTCGCCGCCAGTGGAGGTGCCGGCGCTCGAGGTCTCGGTCACGGTGGCGGTAAAGCTGCCCGAGCCCGCGTACACGTGACTGGTAGACGGCGCGGTCGTGGTCACCGGCGCGCTGCCGTCGCCGAAGTCCCAGCGGTAGGAGGCGATGGTCCCGAAGCGCACCGTCGAGGATGAGGCGTCGAACGTCGTCGGCTGACCCGGCGCGGCGCTGGCAACCGCGAAGTTCGCGACGGGCGCCTGATCCGGGGTGATCGCGAGCGAGCGCGGGACGCCCACTCCAGTGATCGCGGTGCCGGCCGTGTCGGTGGCGACATCGATGGGGGTGACCGAGCTGTCGTTGGAGTTCCCGACGTAGACGGTCTTTGAGTCAGGCGTGACCGCGATCGACCATGGGCCGCCGCCGACCGTGATCGGTGTGCCGGCAGTGTTGTCCGAAAGAGTGATCGGGGTGACCGTGTTGCCGGTCCCGCCGAAGTTGCTCGCCGGGCCGAAGTTGGCCGTGTACGCCTTGGTCCCGTCGGGCGTGATCGCGATCCCGAGCGGCGTCAGGCCGGCGCCGACCGAGATCGGCGATCCGACCGTCCCGGCGGGAAGCGCGATCGGGTACACGTTGCTCGAGCCGTTGTCGGTCACGTACGCGGTCTTGCCGTCCGGGGTGATCGCGATCTGATTCGGACTGGTTCCGACTCCGGAGATGGGGGTGTCGGCGGTGTTGGTCGCCACGGTGATCGGCGTCACCGTGTGGTTTCCAGGGCCCGCCACGTACGCCATCGAGCCGTCGGGCGAGAATGCGATCCCCTGCGGTGAGGTGGCGACGGAGATCGGCGTGCCGACCGTCGCCGGGCTCGTCGTCAGGTCGACCGGCACCACGGCGTTGTGAGCAGTGTCGGACACGTACGCCTTCCTACCGTCCGGCGAGATCGCGATGTAGACCGTCCCGGCCGAACCCGTCAGATTGATCGGCGTTCCTACCATCGGCGAACCGGTGCTCAGATCGATCGGAATGAGCATGCCGGAGCCCGCCGAGACGACGTAACCGGTGCGCCCGTCGGGCGAGATTGCGACGCCCAGATGCGAGACGGCCGGAGACGTGTCCAGCGGCGAGCCGGCAACATTGCTGCCGAGATCGATCGGTGTCACCTGCGTGCTGGCGCTTTGCGCGTCAGGTGCCAGCGCCGTCCATGACGCCGCCCGCCCGGGCGCGCTCGACCAGAGCAAGCCCGCCACTGTCGCAACCACGATCAACAACGTCCGCGCGAGCCCGCGTGGACAGGTCGGCTGACGGCGTGCTCGATCACCCATGCCCCAACACCCGTGCGTGACTCGCTCGACTGCCATCGCCACTCGCTTCCGTGCTCGGTTTGGTCGTCAGCGTCGGCCTTCCCCCGGAGCGAAGGCGGCCACGCCCCTCAGTCTTTCGCCCAGCACCTCATTGGGCGCCGGCGAGCCTATCCGATCCCACGCACCCGGTGCTAGAAACGTTGCGGGCGTCCGCGATGTCAGCAGTAACGTCTCGGCAACCAGGAACCGGTCCACGTTTCAGCCCCTGCGGACGGGGCCGCCTGCGCTACTGACGAGGAGCCACGCCAATGTCGCCCGCAGCAGGCCAGCTCGTCACCGAAAGGCTCCCGTACGACCGTGGACGGCAGGTCACGGCGTATGTCCCGCCGGCTCCGCCGGAGGCCATCGTGTTCGCCGGTGATGGCCAGCTGATCACGTCGTGGGGGGACGCTCTGGAGACGGCCGATCTATCGCCGACGATGATCATCGGTGCACACCGCGTGGACGATGAGACGCTGCGGATCCATGAGTACTCATCGGGCAAGAGCACGGCCGCCTTCGCCTTTGACCCTCAGCGCTTCGCGGCCCACGAGAAGTTCTTTGTCGAGGACGTGCGCCGGTGGGCGCGGGCCCGGTTCGGCGTCGCGCTGCCTGCCAGCCGAACCGCGGTGTTCGGTGTCTCGGCGAGCGGAGAACTCGCACTCGCCATGGGCCTTCGCCATCCCGACCTCTACGGCACGGTCTTGTGCGCATCGCCGGGGGCCGGTTACCGGCCGCCTGCCGTGATGCCGAGCTCGCTTCCACGGGCGTACCTCGTCGCCGGCATCCAGGAGCCGTTCTTTCTTCAGAACGCCAGCCGGTGGGCGGACGCACTGAACGATGCAGGCGCGGACGTCGTCATGACCGAGCGGGTGGGGACACACGGCGACGCATTCTGGAAAGAAGAGTTCCCGCTGATGGTGGCGTGGGCGTTTGGACGCTGAACATCGCGATCGTGGGTTCGCGGCATGGCTAATCCGCCAAGCTAGATCGATGCGCCGCGCATCCGTCCTCTGGCCGCTGGCAGGAGTCGCGGCCGGCGCGCTGGCGGTGTTCGTCGCGCTCACCATCGTCGTGACCTCAAATCCGTCGCTGGCGGCCGACGCGCGCGTCTTCCATGTCGCTGACGAGCTACGCACGCCAGCACTCAGCAACGCCGCGCGCGTCGTGACGACGCTCGGCCTGCTCGCGATCGTCGGCCCGGTCCTGCTCATCGGCGCCGCGCTGCTGATCCAGCATCGGCGCCGTGCCCGCGCCGCTGCCCTCCTAATCGGAGCGGCGCTGACATGGATCAGCGTCTGGATCACCAAAGTCGCGGTCGACCGCCCCCGTCCACCAATGCCGCTCGTGCATACCTCGGGGCAGAGCTACCCCTCCGGCCACGCTGCCAACTCCGTCGGCTACCTCGCCCTCATGATCGCGCTCACCGTCATGATCCCGAGCCGGATCGGACGCATCGCGGCCGTCGCCGCGGGCGCGCTGCTCGCGGCGCTCGTGGGCCTGAGCCGCATCTACCTGCGCGCCCACTACGCCTCTGACGTCCTCGCCGGTGAGGCGCTCGCGACCGCGATGTACGCGCTCGTCACGATCGGCACGCTCGCTTGGCAAAGCCGCGGTCACTCAGGCGACAAGGCGAGCGCTTCCCGCGACCGCGGGTCAGGGGTCTGAACGAGGCTGCTGCTCCGGCAGCGCGTGAACTCGTAGCGCGCGATCCCAGCCGATGATCACGGCGTGCCCTCTGTGCTGGACTGTCCCTCGCCAGCCTCCAACTGCGCAGTGGACCCACCCGCGCCGAGCTCGGCCTTCATCTTTGCCAACTCCTCGTCGACGGCGCTCGTACGGCCAAGCTGATCAAGCTGCTGGTCGATGTCGTCCTGGGGCGGGCCAAGCTCAGTGAGGTCCTCGAACGTCCCTGCCGCTTCGAGCTCTCCGACGGCGTCCGCACGCGCCTTCATGTTCTCGGTCTTATCCAGCGCGCGTTGCATCGCCAGGCCGACGTCGGCCATCTCCTCACCCACGCCGGTCGCGGCCTCGGAGATGTGCACCTGCGCCTCTGCAGCCGAGTACTGCGCCTTGATGACTTCCTTCTTGCTGCGGAACGCCTCCACCTTGACGCGCAGCTTCTGCTCTGAGTCGGTCAGCTTCTGCTGCTGGTCCTCGAGTTGTGAGATCTGCTGGTCGAGCGACTGCATCTCGCCCTCGGCAACATGCTTGCGCTCCAGCGCTGCGCGTGCGAGGTCCTCCTGCCCGGCAGCCATCGCCTGCCGCGCCTGGCCATCAAGCCTGGAGATCTGCTCCTGGATGCCTGCTTCCTGCGTTTGCAGCCGCTTCTTGGCGGTCACGAGCTCGACGATGCCCTGCTTGACGCTCTGCAGTTGCTCGAGCTGCTTCTCATAGCTGTAGTCGAGCGTCTCTGCCGGATCCTCCGCGCGATCCAAGAGGCTTGAGACCTTCGCCTTCACGACGGTGGACATGCGCCCTGACAAACCCGGCATCTTGGACCCTCCTGGAGCATTAGCAGCAGAGCAACGAGGATCGCACACACGACGTCTGGGACCACGGGTTCAAGCCGCTCGTCGCGCGGCGTTCCGGGCTGCGAGGTCGGGGGGCGTCAGCCGATCCGCTGAGCCAGGGAGACGATGATCCCCTCGGGCCCGCGCACGTAGGCCATGCGCCAGATGTCCTTGTGCTGACCGATGCCGCCGACCAGGCCGTAACCGTCCGCAGCCAGTCGGTCGACCGTCGCCTGGAGATCGTCGACTTCGAACGCCACGTTGCGCAGCCCCAGTTCGTTGGCCATGGCGGTGGGCGATCCGGGCTCGTGGTCAGGCCAGACGAAGCTCGACAGCTCCAGCCCGGGACCTCCGTCCGGGGGGCGCAGCATGACGATGTGGCTACGGGAGCCAGGGATGCCAATGACGGTGTCCACGAACTCCCCCTCCACGAACGTCCGGCCCTCGACCTCGAGGCCCAGCCCGACGAAGAACGCCGTCACCAAGTCGAGGTCCGCGACGGTGATGCCAACGTGGTCGAAACGTCGGATGTGCGACATGACGTAAATCCTCCGGGATCTGCTGGTGTCGTGGGCCGCGCTCGCCGAGGCCCTCACCTGGTGAGCGGAGCCAGCTGGTGCTTCTCGACATGGAGTCACGCGGAAGCTATGCGCATCGGGCACGACGCGCAGGACGCTCATCGACAAAGCACGGGCGGCGCTCAGCGCCTGGGCACCAGGATCTGCGCGAGGGCTCCGCTTCGGAAGCGCTCCTCTTCGACGACGTCAAGCTTGAGGTGCTCGTCTAGCTTGGCGAACGGGCTGCGGCCCGCGCCGATCGCAATCGGGATCGTCGACAGCTGGTATTCGTCCACGAGACCCAGGCGGGTCAGGGATTGGGCGAAGTCGGGACCTCCGTGAACCAGGACCGTCCCTTCGTCGTCTCGGGCCTTCAGGTCCGCGATGTTCGCGGTCAGGTCCCCGCCGAAGATCTCGGCCGGTCCCCATTCCGCGTTTTCCAGCGTGTTGGAGAACACGGCTTTCGGCTTTTCGTTCATCGCGGTAGCGATCGGCCCCTCGGACGCGGCCCAGTGCGGACCCATGATCTCGTAGCTGCGACGGCCCATCGCGTGCACCCCGGCCTCCTCCAGCGCCCGCAGGTTTCGCTCCGACGAGTCTTCGCCAAACCACTCGAACATCCATTCATGGGTCCCGTCGGGGCTGGTCGCAAAACCATCGAGGGACATGACCATCTTGAGGATGACTTTTCTATTGCTCATGGCAGTAAAGACCTCTCCTCTCGCGCGAACTAATCGCCCATCTGGGCATTCCGGGAACCGAGAGGGCCCTGGAGTGCGACGGCTCTCGCCAAATGCGTTTTGCGAGGGCGCCGCCGCAGGCTTCTCACGCGTCTCTGTCGGCTGCCGCGCGCATCGCTTCGGCGATGACGGGTTTTTGGTCTGACTCCGCGCCGTGCTGGGTAGGCCAGGCGCTGCTCGGCGAGGACGACAAGCGTCGCGGCTGTGTCGAGGTACTCAACGACGTCGGGGCGGTTGGTCGTGGAGACCACGAGGTAACGAACGGGCGCGTCAGAACGGTTGACCAGGCTGTGGGCACCTGCCTGGCCCCGGGGGAACGCGACCACCGCGCCGGCTGGCAGGAGTCTGCGTCCCGTCCGGACCGCGCAGCGAGAGCGTCCCGGCGAGGACGAGCAGTAGCTCCTCGTTGGCGTGGTGGACGTGCAGCGGCGAGCCGACGGCGCCCGGGTCGAGCTCGTAGACATTGGCGGCAAGCTCCTGAGCCCCGGCCTGAGCGCCCACGGGAGCGACGTGGCGACCAGGGTATTTGGCCGCCTCCCAGCTCGGGTGCTCGAAATCCACGGGCATCTGACGACCGTAGCCGGTCACTGCAGGCTGCCTACGCATCTGTGCTGAAGGGAGGGACGAGACGACCACCATCATCTGGTTCGCCCCGCGCCCGGCGCACGGCCGACCAGGCTTTCATGATGCGGCGCTGGTTGGCCTCTGACGGCTCGAGGCGGTATGCCTCCTCGGCGTCCGCGAGTTGGCGTTCCGTGACTTGGATGAGCTCGTGGTCCGGGTCCACCTCGACCATCGTATGACCGCCGCTGCGCCCTCGGCCCAGATCTAGAGGGCGGGCTGGCCGGCCATGGCTCAGCGGTTGTGGTTGACGACCTCGACGTTGTGGCCGTCGGGGTCGAGCACGAACGCGCCGTAGTAGCCCGGGTGGTACACAGCGCGCTCGCCCGGAGCGCCGTGGTCCTCGTATCCCGCGGCCAGCGCCGCGGCGTGAAAGGCCTGCACTGTGGCGTCGGCGTCGGCGGGGAAGGCGAGGTGGACGTGCTCGGTGAGCGGACGATCGTCGCGCACGAGCGAGAAGGAGAAGTCCGGACCGGAGAGCTGCACCCGGTCCGGGGCGTCATGAGTTAGGCGGAGCCCGGCGTGCGGCGCGATCGTCGTGTAGAAGCGCCGCGACGCCTGCGGATCGCGGACGCGGAGCCACAGGTGGTCGATGCATCCATCGGGCACAGAGTGCTCGCGATCGGTGTGGACCGCCTCGACGCTGTTGCCGTCCGAGTCCAGCAGGAAGCCGCCGTAGTAATCGGGGCCATAGACCGCGCGCGGCCCGGGCGCGCCGTCGTCCGGGTAACCGGCGTCGATCCCCGCTTGCCAGAAGGCGTCGACGGACGCGCGATCGGGAGCGCGGAAGCCGACGTGCAGGCCGCGCGTGACCGGATGCTCGCGATCTGTCACGCCGATGTCCCAGTCCTCCCACTCGACCAGCTCGGCGTCCGCGTGGCTCGGCTCGGCGCCGAGTACCGAGAGCACGGTGCGGTAGAAGCGCTCCGACGCGGCGAGGTCAGACGCGGCGATCCCCACGTGATCGAACATCGCCCCGAGGCTACATTGCGAGCACGGACGGCCGTTGACCGGCGCACACGTCGTAGCGCCGCCGCCAGCGTGCGCTGGAGCGGTCGCGTTACCTGCCGCGCGGGAGGGCGGGGGAGACCGCCGGTCGTTCCTGGCAGCAGGACCGTGACCCGTGCCCACGCACCCTCGCGATGCGCTGAGGGCTCTCAGCAGCCGCGGTTGAGCTTGCTCGACCCCGGCGCCAGGCACCCGATCTGGACCTTGGGCAGCTTCGCCTTGCGGATCGCGAACACGAACGCCTTGCCGTTGGTGTTGCGCTGGGTGACGGTGACCGTGATCCGGCTGCCGACGCTGAGCGCGTGGCCGCGGAACAGACCGGTGAGGTCGACGTCGCGGCTGCGGGCATGGCATTTCTTGCCCTTGCACTTCGGGGGCTTGACAGCCGCGGCGGACCTGGACTTGGACGGGCAGCCGCTGCCGGCACAGACGAGCTTGAGCGCGGCCCGGGTGGGGACCGACACGAGCTTCATGGAGGCGACGGTCGTCGCCGTTCCGTTCGCGACGAGCCCGAAGGACCACGTCATCGACGGGGTCGGGCTGAGCGCGTGGGCGCGTACCGTGTAGCTGCATTTGACGCTGGCGCGGTTGCCGGCGTGGTCGGCACCGGTCAGCGTGACGGATTTGCGGCCGATGGACTTTGCCCGGACCGAGGCGGCGACGGTGCGGGCAGCGGCGCCGGACAGGCTGTCGGTGACGTTGGCGCGAACGGCCCCGCCGCTTGAGCCGAGCAGGAACGCCGGCGCGCCGGCGCAGCGCACGGTCGGCCGTGTCGCGTCGATGCGGAAGCCGGCGCTCACCGGTGTGCCCGTGTTGCCCTGCGAATCCTGGGCGGCGGCGTAGGCCGAGTGCTGGCCGTTGGCCGAGACGTCGACTCCGGCCCCGGCCAGCGGGCAGGTGGGCGCGATCGCGGCGAATGTGGCCGGCGGGCCCGGCGGGTCGGCCACGCAGCGCAGCGAGGCCACCGGGTAGACGTTGTCCGAGGCGGCGGCGGTGACGTGGACGCCGGTCGTGTACCAGCCTTCGGAGCCGTTCGGCGCGCCCGGCGAGAGGGTCAGCGTCGTCACCGGCGGGAACGCGCCGCCGTCGACGGCGATCCCGTTGGGGCCGTTGGCCCCGGCGATGAAGTTCGAGATGGGGGCGCTGCCGTCCAGGTTGGCGCGGCCGATCGCGTTGTCGGGGAAGCTGGTCCAGTACACGTGGCCAGCGTCGACCGCGACCGCGCTGGGCGAGTTGAGGCCGGTGATGAAGTTGTTGGTCGGACGAAATGCCGCTGATTGCGGCGCGGCCGATCGACCCGTTCCCAAAGTCGGCCCAGTAGACGTTGGCGGAGTCCAGCGCGACGCCATTGGGGGCGTCCAGGCCGTGGTGACGAAGTTCTGCGTGACGCTGCCCATGACGATGTTGCCGCTCGGTGTAGCCAGGGCAGCGCGGCCGATCGTGCCGCTGCCGTTGTTGGCCCAGTAGACGTTGGTGGAGTTGACGGCGACGCCATCAGGCTCAGTGCCGGTGGCGATGAAGCTCTCGATTGACGCCGGTTCCGTCGAGGCTGGCGCGGCCGATCGTGTTCGCGCCGTTGTTTGCCCAGTAGATGTGGCCGGAGTCAACCGCGACTCCGCTCGGGTTCGACGCGCCGGTGATAAAGCTCGGGTTGGGTGAGGAGCCGTCCAGGTTCGCTCGGCCAATCGTGTTCGTGCCCAGGTTGGCCCAGTAGACGAAGTGCGCGTCGACGGCGACGCCGGACGGCCTGGGGCGCCGTGACGAAGCTCTGGCTGGCGCCACCGCCGTCCAGGCCGGCCCGCCCAACGCTGCTACCGGCGAAGTTGCTCCAGTAGACGAAGGCGTTCGCCGACGCGGCAAGCCAGCCGCAGGCGCACGCCACGGCCACCAATACAACACTTCTCGGTCCCAAGAGCCGCAGCATACTGGGACCGGAGCGCCCCCGCGCTTTTTTCGGAGGTGCTAATCGAGCGCGGCGGCGTGCAGTCCGGTGGCGGGACGATCCCGTTGCTCCCACCACTGGTTCAGAACCCCGAGCGCTCCGCCGATGACGCCCTCTTTGAAGGCGGCGGTGTCGTTCGCGTTCGGCACGGGATCGGTGGGGACCGGCACCTCCAGAAAGTCGCAGAGGGGCGCCCACCCATCACCGGGTTTCCAGACCAGCAGACGATCACTCGGAACGTCACGCTTGACCCGCTCGTTCCAGCGATCCATCGACGCGGCGAACGACTCATCGTCAAAGGTCGACTCGCCCGGCCCCAGCACGTCTGCGGCCCAGGTCATGGTCGTCATCAGGTCCATGAACCGCCGCCACAGGGGGTCGAGCACCGCCCGCGCCTCGCAGGTGTGATGCATCACGGAGTCGCCGAAGTAGATCGACCACACGGTCTCCCGCATGCTCCTGATCCAGCCTTCGGGGTCGCGCACGCTCAGCACGACCTTCGCGTCCGGGTAGTGCTCCAGGAGTTCCTTGTAGTAGCGCGCAGTCGGCCAGTCACAGCAGGACTCGGCATCGCCGAGGATCGTCTCCCAGTCCGGCTTGCCGGCGGCCGCGGCCTCCCACAGCGGCAGGCCCGTCTCGAAGCCCATCATCAGGTCGCGCATGTGGTAGCAGCGGCCGAAGCCGAGCATCTCGAATGCGATCGCCTGCGTCGTGGTGGCCGTCCGGGGCAGTCCTGCTCCGATTACTTTCATTTCGCTCCTTGGTCGCTGGCCGACAAGGTAGCTCGTTGATGGCGCCGCCGGTGGCAAGCTGACCTTGGGAGGCGCCCGCGGCGTGGCCGGCGTCAGCCGGATGGATCCGCGGTCTCGCCGTCCCGGCGTCTGCCCGTGATCAGCAGCCGAAGGACGCCCGCGAACCCGAGGACGACCAGGACCAGTGAGCCTCTCTCGAGTCGTTGCTGCTCTGGTTCCGTCAGCTTCCGCGGCGGCGGGTAGCCGATCCGCGCGATCGTGGCCGAGAGCCACCCCGTCCACCACCCGGCAGCACTGAGTCGAAGCCTGTCCCAATTCTCGTCGTCCAGCACGCGGCGGCCCGTCGCGAGCAGGACCACCCAGACGACCGCGGACCCGACCCCGTACCCGGTGTACGTGTTGTTCAGCCGCGATCCCAGACCGCTCCGCATGCCCTGACGGTAGCTGCCGCGACCCACCGGCTCAACCCCGGCGACGCGGTCCGAGCGCCCGGCTGCTCCAGGCGCGGAGGTGACCGGCAGAGCACGGATCGCCCGAGTCGACGATGATGGGTCGACATGTCTGAGAAACCCACCGCACGCAGCGTCAAGATCTCCGCCGATGAGCGGACCGGCTGGTCATCGGAGCGGCCACGCGCACATGGCGCCCCGCCGCGCCCGGTCGACGTGTCGGTCCGCTGCCGCGTTCTCGCTCCCGCGCATCGGCTGCGCTACTCACCGGGGAGCCTGCTTGTCATCGTCGGTGCCGATGCGGCGGAGCCTGCCCGGTTCGCCGAGCGAGTCGTCGAGGAGCGGGGCGCGTCGCTCGCACCGGCTCGAGTGCGAGCGCTGCTGGCCGGTCGGGTCGCGGAATCCGAGATCGAGGAACGTGTCAGCGAGCTGCTCGCCGGCGCCGTTCTCAAGCGCCTTCAGGCTGGCCAGACCGTCGTTCTCCCGCTCGAGGGCTTCGACGCTGCGGAGCGCGAACGGTACGTGCGCCTCGCGCACGGGCTGCGGCGCCCGCGACACCTGATCCTGCTGGAAGCCCCGCGCGATGCGGTACGGGACGACGAGCGACCTGCGCTTGACGAGCTCCGACGGTCGCTGGACGCCGGCGAACTCGGCCTCGAGGGCTTCCAAACTGCGCTGCGTCTCGGTGGGCAGGCACTGACCGAACTCAAGCGCATCGTGTTTCAGCCGCCGCCCCGCGACGACTGATCCTCACCGATCGCCGGGCGTGCGCCGGCGCTCGTGCCAGGTAGGGCTCACCTACGGCTTCGTTTTCGGCTTCGGCTTCGCGTTTGCCTTGGCCGCGTCGGCCCACGCCTTCAGTTGAGCGCGGCAGTCCTCGCACGTCACCGCCTGTGCCCGATCGCTCGTGGGGTCGCGCTGCGCGCGCAGGGCGTCGGCGATCGACCCTGTGCTCGCGCTCGAGCCGACCCCGCTGAGGACCTGCTCGTGCTCGACCCCGCCACCGCGGGGGCCGGCGACCTCGATGACGCGGAAATGGTCCGCGGCATCTTGGCGCGAGGCGTCGGGAATCTTCGCCTCGATGGCCTTCTCGATCCGGCAGGCGAGATCGCAATAGAGCTTGGCGTATCCAGAGTTGCGCTTGCCGTAGTAGCCCCGGAGCACCGGTGTGGCACCGAAGAGCGCGCTCGCCTTATCGGGCGTCTTCGCGAGGCCCGCACCGAGGGCGTCAAGGTGGCGGTTGACCCACGTCATGACGAGGTCCACGTGACCGGGGACGTTCATCGCCTCGTACAGGACCACGAGGTCGACCGGCTGGAACTTGTTGAGGACACGATGCGCCTTGGGATCGATGTCCTGCGGAGTCAGCGCCGTCCGGTCAGAGGTCTCCGCCTCGTTGGCGCCGAGGATCGTGTTGATCACCTTCGAGCCCCCGCCGCTGTGGGCGGAGAGGACGACCGAGTAGGTCTCGTTGTTGGCCACCGTCGCGAGCTCCGCGCGGCCTGACTTCAGGAGCACGTCGCGGACGTACTCGAACGTCGGGAAGTCACCGAAGCTCGACATCCCACGACCCTGGGCGAGGATCGTGACGACCTGCGGGCCTTGGCCTTTGACGCTCGCGACCTGCTGCTCCCAGTGCTCCTGGTCGACGTCGCGTACGGTGCCGGCAGCCGGCCGCCCGGCGCCCCCCTTCGCGACGAGGTAGCCGGCGTAGGGATCGTGAGCGTTCTCGTCGAACCGGAATCCCCAGCCGTGGAAGTGCACAACGACCTGGACGGGCTGGGTGGGGTCGAGCGTGTCCGGTACGAGTACGACGGCCATGTGCTTGGGAGACTCAGCCGTCTTGTTCGCCTCGTCACTCTTCACGGGACTCTTGTCGGGGCCGTAGCTCTCCTGGAACTCGCCAGTGCCGTAGGCGAGGCCGTGCACCTCGAGCCGCGTAATTCCGCTGCCGGCGACGTTCGACTGTGGCGTGGTCCAATCGGGTGAGCGCTGCAGCGAACGCAGGAGCTGGCCGACCGCACGATTGCCCAGCACTCCTGGCCGGAGGGCAACGTTGCCGCGGCCGGGCGCCGCGCGGACCGGCGCCGCGCGGATCCGGGTCGGCGGTGCGTCTTCCCGCGTGTGCACGTGCATCGAGGCAGCGTCGCCGCTCCGCACCGACGCGTCAAGAGCAGCGAGCGATCCGGGGCGGTACGCGACTGCTACTAATTCCTAGGTCGAGCCGTTACCACCCGAGGGCAGATTGCGTGTGCGCCCCCTCCGTGTAGGGATCCAGCTGCCAGAAGTCGAGCGCGTCGTTCGCTGGCCGGAGTACGCGGCGATGGCCCGCGCCGCGGAGGAGGTGGGGTTCGACTCCGTCTGGGTCGGAGATCACCTTCTGTACCGTGATGACGGGCGCCCGGAGCGCGGGCCATGGGACGCGTGGACACTGCTGGCCGGGCTGGCGATGGTGACCGAGCGGGTCAGCATCGGCCCCCTCGTCGCATGCACGGCGTTTCACCGTCCCGGGGTGCTCGCTCGCATCGCGGCTGCGGTCGACGAGCTGTCGGGCGAACGGCTCGTCGTGGGGCTCGGTGCCGGATGGAATGAGCCGGAGTTCACCGCTTTCGATATCCCATTCGACGATCGGCTTGTCCGTTTCACCGAGGCGCTCGAGATCATCAGGCGCCTGTTGGCGGGGGAGCGAGTGACCTATAGAGGAACCTATGAAGCGGTCAACGACGCGGTGCTTCTCCCACCGCCGTCTCGGCGGCCGCCACTGATGATCGGGGCCATCCGCACACGGACTCTGGAAGTTGCCATCCCGTACGTGGACGGGTGGAACACCTGGTACGAGTGGTACGGAAACACGCCCGATGGCTTCGCCGCGGCGAGCTCGCGCGTCGATGAGATCGCACGACGAGCGGGCCGAGATCCCCACGCGATTCTGCGCAGCGCCTGCGTTCTGGTCGTTCTTGACCGAGACGCCGGGGAACGCCCCCTCGTGGAGAAGGCACCACCGCTTGAGGGCTCCCCCGAGGCCGTGTCCACATTCCTGGGCGATCTCGCCGCCGCCGGAGCAGACGAGGCGATCCTCGTCGCGAGCCCGATCAACGAGTCGTCGATCAGGCACCTGGGTCGAGCACTGGCCCTGCTCGACGAGTAACCACAGACCAATCACGCGCAAGCCGAGTCCGGCGGGCTCGATGCGATCTGTCGGCTACCCGTCCTTACCGGGCGTCCCACTGAAACCAGCGGATGCCGATCCCGCCGAACACGACGATGTAGCCCAGGCACGCCAGCAGCGAGAGCGTGTCACGGCTGGACCACGCGTGCAGGTCGAGCACGCCGGCGAAGAGTGTCATCACCGCGCCGACCGGAGTCCAGCGAGCGAACGAACTCCAAAAGGCGCCGAGCGCTCCGCTCTGGCCGAGGATCCCGAGCAGGATGAGCACGGCGAACAGCACCCGCGCGACGGCCTGGACACTGTCGGCTGACTGCACCAGACCAACGAGCGCCTGGGCGATGCTGAGGAACACCGCCCCTGAGAGGACCGAGACAAGCAGCACCAGTGCGTACTGCCCAGGGGTGGGCGAGATGTGATGGATCTGGCTACCGATGATCACGACGGCGATGGCAATGATCAGGTTGGCGACCGCTTGCATCGCCAGTCGACTGGTCATGATCGTCCAGGTGGGGGCCGGGGTGACGCGGAGTCGCTGAAAGACGCCCTTCTCGCGATCTCGCGCGACCGTCAGCGCGTAGCCGATCAGCGAGGTCGACAGCAACCCGTAGGCGATCGCCAACCCGATGACGAACTCCGCCCCGCCGAAGTTGTCGGTGGCCTTGTTCCCGCTCGTGCTGGCCAGAACGAAGACGGGCAGCAGCAGGCTGATGACCAGCGCCCGGCGGTGCTTGAGGAACACGAGAAAGTCCGCACGCAGCAGAGAGCTGAACACGAGGCGCAGCGATGGTGCGGCGGGTGCCGTCGAGCTAGTCACGAATCTCGCTTCCGGTGAGGCCGATGAACACGTCCTCCAACGTCACCTCGCCGCGAGCGACCTCCCGGACCCGAGGGTCGTCCTTGTGCTTCTCGATCAGGTCATGCGGCGTCTCAGTCGTCACGAGCGTGCCGTTGTCGATGATCGCGACCCGATCGCAGACCGCCTGGGCCTCCTCCATCGAGTGCGTCGTCAACAGGATGCTTCCGCCCTCCTGGCGGATGTGCTCGATCCGAGTCCACAACTGGCGCCGCGATTGCGGATCAAGGCCGGCGGTCGGTTCGTCGAGGAGGAGAAGCGCGGGATCGTGGACGACCGCGATGTACAGGGAGAGGCGCTGTTGCTGCCCACCCGAGAGCTGCTTGAACGGCTTTCGCGCCTCGCCGTCGAGTCCGATCACGCGCAGGCCGTCGGCGATCTGCTGGTCGGAGAGCTCGACCCCGTAGAGCCCGGCGTAGAGCCGCACGATCTCCCTGATGCTCAGCTCGGATTGAAAGCTGGTCGCCTGAAGCTGCACGCCCATGCGGGCCGCGGCCTGCTTGGGATGGCGCCTGCTGTCGATGCCGTCGAGCTCGATCGTCCCGGACTGGGGCCGGAGCAGCCCTTCGATCGCACTCAGCGTGCTCGTCTTGCCTGCTCCGTTCGGTCCCAGAAGACCGAAGATCTCGCCGCGGCGGATCTCGAAGCTGACCCCGTCGACTGCCGTCTTGCGGCCGTAGGCGACCCTCAGGTCGCGCACCTGGAGGATGCCAACGACCTCACCAACCGCGACGGCCCGGTCGCCTTCGGCCGGTACCGTGCGTTGGACGCGGGGAGCCGGCGCCGGCGCCAGCAGCAGCGATCCGTCCTCGCGCTCCTCGGCGACGAAGTACGCGCGTGCCTGCCCGCCCCTCACTACCTGCACCTTCTCCGTCACACGCGCGAGCGTAGCGCCTCCTTCATCGCCCCCAGCGTCCCGCCGCCTAGGTTACACCTGGGGAGAGTCCGAGGTCCACGCGCGTGAGGCGGAAGCCGAGCGAGCGACTCGCGCCGAGGCGCTCGTAGTAACCCTTGGTCCGAGTGCGGATGTCGAGTTGCAGCCCGCCCGCGCGCTTGAGGCCCTAGCGCCGGCACGGGTCAGTGGCTGGGATCTCGTCGCGAGATCGCCGCACCGGCTGCCTGGGTTGCTGCGAGCACCGGCGGCATGGCGGTTGGCCTGCTCGCCGGGGCTGCAGCCGTTGACTACGCGACCGACCTGGGTGACCTCGCGCTGATGGGCTTGATCACCGGCGTCCCGCTCGGGGCTGCTCAAGCCCTGGTGATCCGCCGGCGATGGCCGCGTGCTTGGAGTTGGGCGCTGGCGATGCCGGCACGCGGGAGCGTCCGTTGGGCGTCAAGCCTGACTGCCGAATCTCCGATTAACAGGGCGTGACTCCGCGTCCACCCAAAAACAGAGGCGACGCCCCGCGCTGGCAGGATGATCCGCGCCACGACGGGCCGTTGGCTGACCTCACGTCTGGCGTCATGTGGCTGGCCACGGCCGTGATCGGCCTCGCGGTGCTGGTCATGCCGGGGACGGTCCGAACGCATCTCGGCTGGGCCCTGGCGCTGGCGGCGTTTGCCGCCAGTTGGGGCGGCATCTCGTTCTGGCTGGGGGTCCGGTCGAAGACCATGTCGATCACTCGTCGTGCGGCGGTGACCGCCGGGATGATGCCGATCGTCGCACTCGCGCTGTGGTCCACGGGGGGCGTCAACAGCTTCTTGCAGCCGGTGTTGCTCTTCACGGCGCTGTTCTTGGCCTACTTCTTCCCGCCCCGACTCGGCTGGCCGCTGGTCGTGCTGTTCGTGTGCGCCTACGCCAGCCCGCTGATCTACGACCCGACGGCCCTGAGCTCGGCGTATCCGGCGCGGGTCGTGACGTTCGCGGCCGCGGTTACGGGTGAGATGCTGGTCATGCACTTCCTGAAGGGCAGGCTGCTGGCCGCCGAGGAGCGCCAACGGCGGATGGCTGAGCTTGATCCGCTGACCGGGCTGCTCAACCGACGGAGCTTCGACGCGGCGCTGCAGGAGCTCCTCGCCCATCGGGCGGTGACCGGCGAGGCTGGCGAGGCGGCGCTCGTGTTGTTTGACTTCGACGAGTTCAAGCTCATCAACGACCTCCACGGTCACCCGGCCGGGGACGCCGTGCTGCGCGCGGTCGCGCAGGCTGTCCAGGAGGTGGTGCGCCGGGGTGACCGCGTGGCACGCATCGGTGGAGACGAGTTCGCAGTCCTCGCGCCCGGCGCTGGGCCCGACGGCGTGATCCGCCTCGTCGACGCGCTCGATGACGCGATCCGATCGGCCGACACGCCCGGGGTGGTAGGAGAGGTTCGCGCCACGTTCGCGTGGGCCATCGCCCCCGACGACGGCACCGACCCGGAGGGCCTGGTCCAGGCTGCTGACACGCGGCTCATCCAGCGCAAGCGCCACCTCAAAGCGGCCAGCGCCGGTCGGCATCCCGTGCCCAGCAGCTGACGGCGCCCTAGACGAATTGGCGCGGATCGTCGGTGCTGACGATCTCGGTGCCCAGCGGCAACAGGGAGACGGGAATCAGCTTGAAGTTGGCCAGGCCGAGCGGGATCCCGATGATCGTCACGCACAACGCGATGCCCGTGACCAGATGCGCGAGCGCCAGCTCCCATCCGAAGAACACGACCCAGATGATGTTGCCGATGAGAGATGGCGCACCCGAGCCGGGTCGCCGCACGATCCTGCGGCCGAACGGCCAGAGCGCGAACCCAGCGATCCTGAAGCACGCCAACCCGAACGGGATCGTGATGATCAGGATGCAGGCCAGGATCCCGAAGAACACGTACAGGAGCGCCAGCCAGAATCCGGCCAGAACCAGCCAAATGAGATTGAGGATCAGGCGCAACACGCACCGCGCTGGTGGCGAAGGAATTAAGCCAAGCGGACTAAGCGTACGCCGCTCGGGGTTATGGCCGTCGTCTGTAGCTGCGCAACAGCCGAGATGAGTGGTGCCGGCTGCGACAATTCGCACCTATGACGGTCAGCCCTGGCGAGTTACGCGGTATGCCGCTGCTTCAGTGGTGTGCGACCGTCGGAGCGGTCTCGGGGGTTGTGATCGGGGCGGTCGCCGGGCTGATCGTCGGCCTCAGCGTTCATCCGGCAACCGCTTGGTTTGCCGCTCTTGAGCTGGGGACTCCCGCCTGCGTCGCGGGTGCGCTCATCGGCTGTCTGGCTGCGCTGGTCGTGATGGTGGGCCGGCGCGTCAACCGCAGCAGCACGCTTTCGCCCTGAGGGTGCTCCTCCTCTGATTCAGGTCGCCTCTGGGGGGAAGTATGTAGAGCAATACATAAGTTTGGTGCGTGATCGGCCTCCTCGCTGGTCGCGACCGCGTGAGGGGATAGGCCATGGGCAAGCGACGCAGTGTGGTGGTAGGGATCGCGGCAGCTGGGCTCGGAGTGCTCGTCGCCCAGCCGCTTGCGGGGGTTGCTGCGCCGGTGCCGAATCTGTCTGTCCCGACGGTCACGGTGCCATCGGCAACAGTGCCGTCGGTCACTACGCCCTCGGTGACCGTGCCGCCGGTGAGTACGCCGGTGGGCACTACCCCGGCCGTGACCACGCCGAAGGTGACGACGCCCACGGCGACCACGCCCAAGGCGACCACCCCCTCGCCTTCTGTGACCGTGCCTTCGATCACGACCCCGCGCGTGTCCACGCCGGTCAAAACGGTCCCCTCGGCCACCACCCCTTCGGCCAGGGCTCCCGCGGCTTCGACCCCGTCGGCGACGAGCGTCGTACGCACAACGGCGTCCAAGGTGGCCGCGGCTTCAGGTGGCGCGACGGGGCGTGCGCCGACGCCCGCAGCGTCCGGGAGCCAGTCCTCCATCGCGCCGGCCGCTGGTGGCGCAACGTCTGGGGCTGCGGGTCACACCAGCACGGCGGACGGCCCGGCCCCCAGCATGTCCGGCGACGCCGTTTCGGCGACCGTCGTGGGTGCCCTCCGCGGGCGTCATGGCGCATCTCGCCATGGATCGCCGCGCGCTCTCCCTCTTGTCGCGGCGCGGGAGAATCGCCGGCTGCGTCGTCTGGTGGGCCGCCTGCGCGGTTGTCTGGGACTGCTTGATCGTCGAGCGCGGCGCCTGCTGTCGCTGCGAGCAGGTCTCCACGGGCCGGCGCGCACCGCCGCGGCGACGGCGCGCATTCTCCATGTGAGCGCTCGGCGCGAGGCGAGGTTCGAGCGCAGTGCGGTCCGTGCGCTGGGGCGCAGCGCTGCGACTGGATGCGCGGGGTCGCCCGACGCGGTGGCGCCGGCGCTGGCGTCCGCCGGTCTGCCGGCACTCTCGTCGGCGCCTCCAGGGGCTGCGAGCACTGGCTCGGGCTCGAGCGCCACTCTCCGCGCCGTCCATGGCACGCCGTCGCCCCATCACCGTTCCGGCGGGAACCTGTCGGTGGCGCCGTCTGGAGCGCGCACCGAGCAAGCGCAGACAAGTACGTCGTTCCCCAGCGCGCTCGTCACCGCGCTGCTCGGGCTCCTGCTCGCGATTGCAATGGTGGTGGTGCCCAAGCTGCGCCACCGCGCGGTGCCCGCGCCCGCCGGTCCGGCCGGCGCTGCGGCGCGGTCCAGGCAGACTCGGGCCGCGCCGGGGCCTGGCCCGGCCGCAGGCGCCGATCGCGTTCCCCGACCTCAGAGCGACACGACGGCTCGCTTTCACAGGCAGGTCATCCCCATGGATTCCGCGATCGCGCCGATGGCCGCGGACGCCTTCTCGCAAATGGCGGCCGACGTCGTCGATCCCGCGAACGATCCCGAGGAGGAGCCTCGGGCTGACGGCGAGCCCGAAGACTAGGCGAGCGCTTCGCGCTGGCTGGGTGCATTTAGGAGCCGTCTGCCACCGCAGCGCGCGACTCGCTCGGTAGATTGCGTGAGTGGGCGTGATCGACGAACGTCTCGCGGAACTGGGCCTCGAACTGCCCGACGTATTCGCTGCGCCACCAGGCGTCGCGCTGCAGTTCAACCTCGTGCGCGTCGCCGGGGATATCGTGTAGCCGGCTGGCTGAAGGCTCTTGGCTTCGTCAACACCGCCCCGGGGTTCAATGGGACACCGGCGGTGATCAACGGATTCAGCAACCTCATTCTCGAGGTCTGGGGAGAGAACGGACACCACGCGCGTTCCGCTATCGGGGTCGCCGAGCTCCCGTTCGACATGCCGGTCGAGGTCGAGGCGGTGATCGCGCTGCACTGAGCGCTCGCGCGGCGGTGCGGACGCTAATCGGAGTCTGGTGTGCCGGCGTGGAGCGCGTCCTGCGCTTCGGCTTGTGTCGCATAGGCGGACAGGGTGGTGATCTGCCCGTCGTGCACCTCGGCGACGAGGAACCGCTCCGGCGGTCCGAGCTCGCCGCCACCAGCACGGTGCACGTGCGCGAGGACGCGGTCGCCCTCTTCCACGAATGCGCTGACCGATACCTCGCTGGTGGCCAGCAGGCCGATCCGCATCCGTTCGAGCGCTTGCGCGCGTCCCCGGCAGCGGGGGATCTGCCCGTCCTCCTCAGCGAGTCCCTGCCAGTCGATCTCTTGGGCGAGCATCGATCCGAGCTCGTCGAACCGCCCGTCGGACACGGCCGTGAACGCGGCGGTCACGGTCCGCATCGCCGCTCCCGTCCCTGTCGCCGGGATTGTGGGGTCCGCTTCGTCGCGCCGCGGAGTGGGCACAGCTTGGTCGAGTGCCTCCAGCAGCCGTTGCGCTTCGCGATGGCCATGGTGCTCGGCCCAGCCCGCCGGCGTGGCGTCATAGCCCGTGTCGTGGATGCTGGGGTCCGCGCCGTGGTCGAGCAGCAGCCGGATCACAGGCAGGTTTCCGCGCATCGCGGCCTCGTGCAGCGGCGCGGTCCGCGACCGTGCGTTGACGTCGAATCCCAGCTCGATCAGCACCGCCACGGCTTCATAGCTGTTCTGCTCGGCCGCGCGGACCAGTTGGTCGGGGCACCGCTCGATCGCTCGCGGCCGCAGGCCCGGGTCGGCCGCCACCATCATTTCCACAGCAGCCCGGTTGCCGGCCATCGCGGTGGCGACAAGCTCGTCGACCCGATCGTGCTCCCAGGGCGCGCCCGCGTCGACCAGTAGGGACACGATGTCCATGTGCCCGTTGAGTGCCGCCTCCTGGACCGGCGAGCGTCCCTGATAGATCGGGTGCGTTATCTCGTGGCCCCGGGGATCCACGCCGCGGGCAAGAAGGCGAAGGACGCGGTCGGTGAGCCCGTGACTGGCTGCGGCGATCAGCAGGTCCTCGAGCATCTTGCGGGGAGAGTCCTGCCGGTCGCCCAACAGACGGCGCCACGGGCCGCCGTCGCCGGCGCCCAGCCCGAACTCAAACAGCAGATCAAGCCAATCCTCTCCCGGATCAGGGCCCCAGCCCTGGTTGTAGAGCGCCTGCCCATCGTTCGCGTCAGCGCCCGCCTGCAACAGCACGCGCGCCAACGTCAATTCCTCCTCGTGCTTCGGGACGTCGCCGCCGCCGCCCAGAGCGCCGGTCAGCGCGGTGAACGGTGGGATCAGTCCCTCCCACAAGTACCCGGCGTTCGGATCTGCGCCATGGTCCAACAGCAGCCGCGCGACCGCGACCCCCGAGCGACCCGGGCCGAGAGGCACACGCGAGTAGGTCAGATAGAGCAGGGGCTCCCACCCGTGCGGGCCGCCGAGCAGCGACCCTTGCGACGGGTCGCGGTCCAACAGTTCGCGGGCGGCGACAACCTCGCCCGTCGCGGCGATCGTGTGGATGCTCGCGCGCGCCAACCACTCGTGCTCCTGCAGAAGCAACTCGGCGCGCCGGAACCGGTCAGGGTCATCGTCGCCGTAGTTGAGGCAGGCCAGCCGCAGGAACTCGTCGGTGACCGCCTGGTCGCCGGTCAGCGGCTCGCCGACCGGCTGCTGGTGCGGCGAGCGCGCGTATCGCTGCACCAGTTCGAGATGTGCTTTCAGCTTGGCCCAGCTCGGGAAACCGAACTGGCGCGCGACGACCACTAGGGCGTCGGCGCGGGTGAACCCGGCCAGTTCCGGAGATCCCGCGCGAGCGGTGGCCAGACGGGGATGGAACTCGTTGACGACTTCGGCAGCGCCAGTATCGCCGGCTCGGACCGCTCGCTGGAACGACTTGGCGCCGTTCTTCAACTGCTCGAGGTTCGCGTTACCGGGAAGACCGCGGGGTGGCACAAAGGCCTCCTTCCGTTCGCGCCCGGAATCCGCAATCTCGGGCCGGAAAGGAGACGCCGACCTAAGCACAGCCAAGGTTCAGGTGGGCTTCGCCCTCTCCGCGGATCGGTAGCGCCCTGTGCGCGCACCGATCATAACCCGGTCCGACCAGTCCGCCAAGGGGCCTGCGTGCGTGGGGGTTGGGCCCTCGGGCGCCGCCTGGGCTGGGGCTGCGGCGCGGTTGACATCGGGGTCGGATCCAGGTGCAAACTCGTGCGAGATGGGGCATACTGCCCGGCGTGCACGGGGCGCACGGAATCGGGGCTGCACGTTGTCGGCTGGTCGTCGCGATCGCGGTGGTCGCGCTGCTAGGGGTCGTTCCCCAGGCTGGGGCGACGCGCCGCCACCATCCGCCGCGTCGACCGGACCTGACGGTGGCGTCGGGAACCGTCGGAGTGCTGAACGGCCGGGTTCACGGATCGTTCACGGTCACCGATCGCGGTGATGCGAAGGCGCCACGGTCGACGGCGGCCCTGCGAATCAGCGGCAACGGGCGATCTCGAACGCTGGGGGCCTACGCCGTTCACGGCCTGAAGGTCGGGCAGCGACAGACAATACGCGTGAGCACCTCGCTGCGTTTCTCGCTTGCGGCGGGCTCGTACCGCGTGACGGCGTGCGCCGACACGGGTCACGTGGTCCGCGAGCGCTCGGAGTCAAATGACTGCATGGCGGTCGGCTTCTTCCGGGTCAAGGCGTCCACTCCGCCGACCAAACCGGTTCCGACTCCGCCGCCGGCGTCCAGTGAGCCGACTGCCCCGATCTCCTACCAGGCCAACACTCCCAAGGACATCAGCGACAGCCAGGGCGACTATTGGGTCGACGTGCCGCCGTCCTACGACGGCTCCAACCAGACCCCCGAGACGCTGCTGGTCTGGATGCACGGCTGCGGCGGCGAGGCCGAGGGCGACGCCTATGAGATCTCGCCAGGGGATGACCGCAGCTACATCGCGATCTCAATCGGCGGTCGCGAAGACGACTGCTGGGATCCAAATAGCGATGTGCCCAAGGTGCTGTCGGCCGTCGCCGACGTCAAGACGCATCTCAACATCGATCCGCGGCGCGTGATCATCGCCGGCTATTCCTCCGGCGGTGATCTGGCCTACCGCACGATCTTCTACAACGCCGACCTGTTCGCAGGGATCCTCGCTGAGAACACGTCGCCGTTTCGCGACACCGGCTCCACCGCATCGCAGTCGCTGGCCGCGGCGACCTGGAAGTTCAACGACATCCACCTGGCTCACCTCCAGGACGACACCTATCCGATCGGCCCCGTCCAGGACGAGATCACCCAAATGCAGAACGCCGGGTTCCCCGTGACGCTCGTCGAGCAGCCTGGTGATCACTATGACGACGACGACAACGTCAACAACACGGGCACTGACAACGACCTGCGCCACTACCTGCTGCCGCACATCAACGACGGTTGGCTGTCGCCGGGTTAGCCCGCGTCGCGCGGACTGGCCCACCACAGAGACACGCTGTTACCTGCGCACGGCCTCGGCCAGACAGGCTCGTGTCTAGTCTGGGGCGATGGGTTCTGCCGCGCTCGACGCGTACCGGGGGGCCTTTCTCGCCCGGTGCGCCGCGATGTCAGGGTCAGGTCAGGCCGTGCTGGACGAGCCCGGTATCCATGGTCTGCTGCCTGGCGGCCGTCACCGGCAGATCAGGATGCTGGTGACCGATGACCGCGCGCGTTGACCGACTGCCGACGCTGATCGGCGATGCGCGTGCCGGGATGGTCACCGTCTGCTCAGCCGCGGTGCAATGCGCTGAGCTCCTCGCCGGCGACCCGGCCTGGCGGTCGGGCACTGCGACGGCGATGATCTGCCGGGACCTGCAGCAGGTGTCGACGGCTGGGCTGCCCTCCGGATTGACGCTGCGACCTGTGCGGCGACTGGCCGACGACGCCCCTGGCGGCGTGCCGCTCGAGCAGGCTGTCGCCGCCGCAAGCCGGGCGGATCCGGGGATCACCGACCCACGGGAGCTCGCCGATCATCTGCGGTCGCTGCCGCGGGCGTTCGGCCTGTGGGCGGCCGTCGACGATGGTGGCGTAGTGCGCGCCACGTCAGGCTCGGCCGCGTTTCAGGCAACCGCCAGCGTGATCTTCGTCAACACCGACCCCGATTGGCGCCGTCGCGGGATCGCGCGAGCAATGACGACCATCGCGTTGCACGGCGCCCGGCAGGCCGGCGCGCGCAGCGCCGGCATCGACGCCAGCGAGGCGGGCCGAGAGCTCTACCTGGGGTTGGGGTTCGAGGCCGCCGCGGTCATCACGCGCTTTCGCCTCAGCCAGCCGGTCTCAGCATTTCCCCGCGATCGTGCAGGCGAGCTGGATATAGCGCAGCCGGTCGGGGGTGAGGCCGACGCCGAACGATGAGAAGCGCGTGTAATGGGGACCTCCGAACAGATCCCAGCCGGCCACCCCGGTCGAATTGTTGGCCTTCGCGGCTGGATACGCACGCTTGACCGAGGCTCTGGTCGACCCGAGGCCGATGTTCTTCCCGGTCTTCCATTTCGACAGCTGTCCCGGAGTGAACTTCAGATTGTTCCCGCGCGTGGCCGCGTTGATCGCGATTTGGATGACCTTCCCTTGAACGAAACTGACCGTCGCGCGCTCAGCGTGTGACGGGGTTCCCCGGACCCTGCCACGTGCAGAGACCGGGGATGCAGCCCGTGCCTCCCCACTGATGGAACACCTGCGTCTGGCTCATCCCGATCTTGACACCGGCGATCGAGGTGCCGGGAACGATCAGCGTCGACTTCGGGCTCGGCAATCGCGCCAACGCCACGGTCGGGCAGGCCATACATCCAATCGCGAGGAGGCCGAGCACGAGTCGGCGGCGGCCGGCCACGGTTCGAGTCGCGCGGGTGAGTCGATCGCGGGTCGCTGACGCGGACCCGTTCGCGACCCGCACTCAGTCACAACCAGAAGACCTCCCACCATCGTCGGGTCGATGGTCTTCACCTTCACAGAGCCGATCAGCGGACGGCGACTTCGGCGGACAGCTCATAGGGCGCGACGAGGCCGAGGCGGTCGCCGCTCCAGAACCGGCCTGGGTCATACCAGCTTCCTGGTCGGATGCTGGGCAGCAGGCCCATGTGCTGGTAGGTCGTGGCCACGAGTTGGGCACAGAACACGGTCTCCACCGACGCCGACCGACGAGCCCGGCTCGTGAGCCAGCCCTTGAGGAGGTTCAGCGTGGTCGGGAAGGGGCGGCCGTCGAACCGGGCGATCATCTCCATCAGCCGGTCCTCGTGGTAGCGCTCGATGGGGCCGCTGAGCTGGCGCAACCACGCCCGCTGGCGATAGCGCGTGTTCCATGTCGTGACAGCGTCTGCGAGGCGATGAAGCTGGACTCCTCGTTGTCGCTGTCCGGTCCACACGTCGGGCAGCGACCGACCAAGCTCGGCGTGCCAGAGCAGCGGAGGCAGGTCGTCGAGCGCGACGACCATGCCGACATGGTTCACGGGACTGTTGGTAGCGGCCCGAATCGTCCAGTCGGCCACCGCGGTGCCGCGGAACAACCAGATGTCGCCGGTCGACGCCACCTCGACCGCATTCTCCAGAGTTACAACCGACTCACTCACGCCACTACCCTACGCGGCTATGCGCATGCGCTGGAAGCTGGTCGGGCTTGCTGGGCTCGCCGGGGTGGCCGCGACGGGCGTCGTGGTGGCTCGCAACCGTCGTGCGCAGCAGGACTATCCGCCCGACGAGCTTCGTGAGCGCCTGCATCGCCGACTCGCCGAGGTCCCCAGCGACCATCCTGACCCAGGGGGGCACCGCGAGCAGACCCTGAGTCCCGGCACCGAAGAGGGCCACGCGTAGCGACCCGCGGGGGCGTGTCGTTCGCTCCTTGGACCCTCTCGTCAGGCGACTCGCTGGAAGGTCGTGCGCAAGAGAGTTCCGTCCTCTCCGAGCTGGCGGACCTCGCGCTTGTCGCCCACACTGGTGATCACGATCCGGGTGACTGGTTGCGGCGTCCCGTCGGCGCCCGGCGCGAACCTGATCGCGTCGTCGACGTCGGCGGCGTCGGCGACGTGCACGACCTTCCCGGTCAGGCCGTCGACGTATTGCACCTTGCCCGGGTGCTCGGTCATGGGGAGAGCGCCTTGAGGATCGCGAAGCGCGCGGGCATGAGCTTGCTCAGCTCGTACTCCCGCGGGGTGCCGCGGACCTGCTGGTACTGCAGCCACGTCTCGGCGAAGTCCTCCGTGGGCGCGGCCTGGGCGTACTTGGAGGCGCTGAGGCCGTCGCTGGCCATCGCAGCCTTCCACGGATCCCAGCCCTTGTCCGACGGGGAGTCGCCCCACGCCTTGTCGGATTCGGCATGACCGCTCTCGTGCAGCAGCGCCGCGCTGAGCTCTTCCACCGACTGAGCGTGCTCGGGCGCAGTCGGATAGATGCTGACCACGCCGTCGGACCCGCAGGTCATGTAGGAGCCGGGGAAGCTCCCGCCGGTGGCCTTCGCGTACCCGGGATCCGCCGCCCACTTGGCGTCGTCGGGGTTGACCGCCGGGTTCAGGTCGATCCGCTTGATCAGCGCGAGCACGGGGGGAGGGACCCGGCTGACCGCGAGGGCGATGTTCTCGAGCGTCGGGATCTGCTTCGGAGCCGCCGGTTTGGTCACCGGGTCGAACACCGGGAAGCTGAATACAGCGCCGGTCAGCCGGCCGATCGTGAGCTGGTAGGCCTTGGCGTCGGCGGATCCCGAGTGGTAGTCGTGGCCCTTCGCGTTGGTGGGGGCTCCGTACTCGTGCTTGGCGGGAGCGAGGTTCTTCACGATGTTTCTGCCCCAGTACGAGTTGGCCATGAGACCCGGCTGGTCGTGCAGGAAGGTGCGGAAGGTCGCGGCGCTCTTGGTGTCCTTCGCCGGGTCGGCGAGCAGCTTGGCCATCGCCGCCGCCTCGTCCCAGGCGAAGCTGAGATCGCTGCCGAGCAGGAGGGTCAGCCGCTCCTGCTCGCTCGGGGTCAGCGCCCTGAAGCCGGCGGTCTGCCGCATTTGGGTGATCTCCGGAATCTCAGCGCCGATGAGGTTGAGGACGTGGGTGCGCTCGTCGGCGCCCAGCGCGTTCAGAGCTGCCGAGTGCTGGACCTCGAACGAGGCGCGCGAGATGTAACCGCCCTGCAGGACGGCCAGGCCCACGACCCGCAGCCGTTCGTTGTTGATGTCGGGCACGGCTCCGACCTGGTCCATGACGGGGCCGAGCGCGAACTTGGCGGCCAGCGCCTGGGTCTCGCTGATGATCTCGTCGACCGTCTGGGCGTCGAGCCAGCGCAGCGCCGCCCAGATGTCGGCGCGATCAGGGCCGGTCCAGATGCCCCCGCCGGTGAGGGCGGCCAGCATCTCATCGCGTGATTTGAACGTCTTGCGCGCCGGTGCCTGCAGCGCCGTGAGCGACGGCGCCGTCGGCTTGTCATCGGGCACCACGCGGCGCGCGAGCCGGCGAGTCGCCCGGTTACCGATCGTGCGCTGCAGCCACAGTCCCGCCTGCGCCCGCTGCCCAAGGTCGACGGCCGGGTCCAGGGCGGCCACGCGTGGTGCGGCGACAGCGTCGGCCGCCGCGCGCTCGGCCGCCGCCGCCACTGCCTCGGTCCCGTGCGATCTCATCTGCCCGTTCGACAGCCTACCCCCGACCCGGGCGGCTGGCTAGATCTCGTGACCGGCGATGACACGAGCGTCGTCTAGCGGGAGAATGGGACCGTCGGGGACCCCAACCTTGAGGAGGCGAGCGATGAGTGAAACGACCCTGATCGCCAACGGGACGGTCGTGACCGCCGAGGGCGAGTTCGCCGGAGACGTCCTGATCGACGGCGAGACGATCGCCGCCGTCGGCAGAGTCGACGCGTCGGATCCAACGACCGTGATCGATGCCACGGACTGCTACGTCCTGCCGGGTCTGATCGACAACCACACGCACCTGTCGATGCCGTTCATGGGGATGATGTCCTCCGACGACTACGACACCGGTACGCAGGCCGCAGCGGCCGGCGGCGTCACCTGTCTGGTCGACTTCGCCATCCAGCGTGAGCCCGACACTCTGCAGTCGGCGCTGGAAGAGTGGTCAGGCCGCGCGGACGGGGCCGCGCACGTGGACTACGGGTTCCATATGGCGATCACCAACGCCAGCGAGCCGGTGCTCGACGACATGACCGCCATGGTCGACGCGGGAATCTGCTCCTTCAAGCTGTTCATGGCCTACAAGGGCGAGTTGATGGCCCGCGACGACGCGCTGATGGCATGTATGGAGCGCGCGCGTGACCTCAACGCGCTCACGATGGTGCACGCCGAGAACGGGGACGTCATCGATCTCCTCGTCACTCGCGCCCTGGCCCGGGGTGACACCTCGGCGATCAACCACGCCCTCACGCGTCCGGAGTGGGTTGAGGCGGAGGCCACCGACCGGGCGGCGCGGATCGCCGAGCGCGTCGGCGCGTCCCTGTTCGTCGTGCACGTGACCTGTGCGGCGGCCGCTGAGGAGATCGAGGCCGCCCAGCAGCGCGGCGCCAACGTCACTGGCGAGACGTGCTTTCAGTACCTCATCAACAACGTCGAGGATCTGCGCAGGCCGGGGGTCGAGGGCTGTCGCTACATCTGCTCACCACCGCTGCGCGGCGCCGCCAACCACGCGCCGCTGTGGGGGTTCGTCAGACGCGGGGTGCTGGAGAGCGTCTCCACCGATCACTGTCCGTTCACCGACGAACAGAAGGCCCGCGGCCTGGACAACTTCAGCCTGGTGCCCAATGGCCTGGCGCTGATCCAGCATCGTCTCCCGAAGTTGTGGGACGCAGGCGTCAACGCCGGCCGCATCTCCCGGTCGGAGTTGGTCGCCCGCACCTCGACCACGATCGCGGCGCGCTTCGGGCTCGCGCGAAAGGGCGCGCTGCTGCCCGGCAAGGACGCAGACGTCGTGGTGCTCGATCCCAACGCGCCGCGTGGGTACGGAGTGGCCAACTCGTTCATGAACGTCGACTACGACCTCTACGAAGGCGAGACGGCGACGGCGAGCGTGCGCCACACCTTCTCGCGGGGGACGCTCGTCTATGACCGCGGTGAGATCCTCACCCAGCCGGGGCACGGCCGCTTTGTCCGCCGCTCGCTGTCACCGGCCGCCGCGGCCGTTCGATGACCGCGCTGCGGCTGGACCCCGAGGCGGTCATCACCGATCTCAACGAGCTCGCCGAACAGAGCGGCGGGCGGTTCGCGGGCGCCGACCGACTGGCCTGGAGTCCGGCCTGGCTGGGCGCCCGTCGATGGCTGCGGGCGAAGCTTCAGGAGATCGGCCTCGAGCCACAGACCGACGCGGCGGGCAACCTGTGGGCGGCGATCGACGGCGAGTCAGACGGGTTCCTCATGGTGGGCTCGCACATCGATGCCGTCCCCGACGGCGGGTGGCTTGACGGCGTCCTTGGCTTGCTCACCGCCCTCGAGGTCATGCGACAACTGCAGCGACACGGCGGATCGCTGCCCATCGGCGTGCGCTTCGTCGACTGGGCAGACGAGGAGGGCGCTCGGTTCAGTCGGAGCCTGGTCGGATCCTCGGCGGCCGCCGGGACGCTGGTGGCAGCCGACGTGCGCGCGTTGACCGACGCCAATGGAACCACGCTGGCCGACGCGCTCGCCGCGTGCGAGGTCGATGTCGAGAACGCGACGGCCGCCGGCGCCTCGTTGACGGGGGCGCTCGGTTACCTCGAGCTGCACATCGAGCAGGGACCCGTGCTCCTGGAGCAGGGTCGCCTGGCCTCGGCGGTGTCGGGCACCTTCGGCGTCGAGCGACATCTGGTCACCTTCACCGGCCAGGCCGCACACGCCGGATCGACCCCGATGGTCATGCGCCAGGACTCTCTTGCCGCCGCGGCGCGGTCCGCACTGGCGATTCGTGAGTCAGCCATCGCCCACGGCGGCGTCGGCACCGTCGGCCGCATGGACGCGGTGCCCGGCGTGATCACTGCAGTGGCGGGCCGCACCGAGATGCAGCTCGATCAGCGCCACCTCGACGCGCGCGCACTCGCCACGATGCTCGACGACGCCAAGACGATCTGCCGGTGGGCAGCCGATGAGTTCGGCTGCACCACAGAGATACACAAGGTCTTCGGCGCCGCGCCGACTGTGTTTCATCCGACGCTCGTCGACATCGCCCAGGCCGCCGTGCAGGAGGCTGGAGGCGGTGACGGCGAGCCGATCCCCAGCGGGCCGCTCCACGACGCGACGGAGATCGGCCGCATCGTCCCCACGGCCATGATCTTCGCCCAATCGGACCCGCCGATCTCCCACGCATCGATCGAGAACTCAACCGAAGCGGCTCTCAACGTCGCGATAGACGCGTACGGGCGCACGGTCGAGCCGAGCGCTCGCAGCAGTCGTTGATCTCACCCAGTGACAAGGAGCCAGCCATGAAGTTCGGTGTCGTGCTGCAGACCAACCCGCCGGCGTCCCGCGTGATCGAGCTTGCTCGCCGCGCCGAGGCCTACGGCTTCACCACCGCCTGGACGTTCGATTCGCATCTGCTGTGGGAGGAGCCCTACGTCGTTCTCAGCCGCATCCTCGACTCAACGCACCGGCTCAACGTGGGCACGATGGTCACCAACCCGGCGACACGCGATTGGACGGTGACCGCGTCGACGTTCGCGACGCTCAACGAGATGTACGGCAACCGCACCGTGTGTGGCATCGGGCGCGGTGACTCCGCGGTGCGCACGATCAACGGAAAGCCCGTAAAGCTGGCCGACCTTCGCGCGTGCATCGAGGTCATCCGCGCGCTCGCCAACGGCGAGAGCATCGAGTACAAGGGCACGCCGCTGCGCTTCCCGTGGAATCCGGACAGCCGGCTGCCGATCTGGGTCGCCGGCTACGGGCCCAACGCGCTCAAGCTCGCGGGCGAGGTGGGCGACGGCTACATCCTGCAGTGCGCCGACGTGGACATCGCGGCATGGAGCATCGCGGCGGTCCGCAAGGCCGCCGCCGATGCCGGGCGTGATCCCGACGCGCTCACCATGTGCGTCGCCGGTCCCGCGTACGTGACCGACGGCTCCGATGAGCAACGTCGTCACGCTCTGGACCAATGCCGATGGTTCGGGGGCATGGTCGGCAACCACGTCGTCGACATCGTCAACCGCTACGGCGCCGACGGCGGAGCGATCCCCGAGAGCCTCAGCGCGTACATCAAGGACTGGCGCGGCTATGACTACAACACGCACGGGCGCGCCGGAAACGAGCACACCGAGTTCATCTCTGACGAGATCGTGGAGCGGTTCTGTCTCATCGGGCCGCCGGAGGCCCACGTGGACAAGCTCAAGAAGCTCGAGGAGGTGGGGACGGGTCACTTCGGCCTGTACCTGCAGCACGACGCGCAGGACGCGACCCTGGCCGCCTACGGCGAGCGCGTGATCCCCGGTGTCAGCGAGGTGGTACTGGCCCGCGGCTGAGGCCGGGGGCAATTGAGCGCCCGGTGTCAGGTGGTCAGGACGGTGCGGAGCTCGGCGGGGATCTCGGCGGCCGAGGGCGGTGGCTCTCTGATCTCGGGCGCCAGGATCTCTGCGCCGGGCCGTACACGCCGGCGGGAAGGTCGGCAGGGACGGCCATTGGCCAGGATCACGCCGTCGCTGCAGTGCGCCTCGACCACCCCGTCACCGAACTGCTCCTCGTAGAGCCGCGCGTACACGCCGCCCCGGGCGAGGAGTTCGTCGTGGGTGCCGTGCTCGACGATGGCTCCGTTCTCGACGGCGAAGATGACGTCGGCGTTGCGGATGGTGGAGAGGCGATGCGCGATCGCGATGGTGGTTCGGCGCTGGATGAGCGACTCAAGCGCCTGTTGGACGACGCGCTCGCTTTCGGTGTCCAGCGCCGACGTGGCCTCGTCGAGGACCAGGATCGGTGGGTTCTCGAGGATCACGCGCGCGATGGCCAGTCGCTGGCGCTCCCCACCGGAGAATCGGTAGCCGCGCTCGCCCACCACCGTGTCATAGCCGTGCTCCAGCGCAAGGATGCGCTCGTGGATGAACGCAGCTTTCGCGGCGGCCACGATCTCCTCGTCGGTGGCGGCGGGGCGCCCGTAGCTGATGTTCTCGCGGACCGTGCCGCCGAAGAGATAGCTCTCCTGGGTGACCACCCCGACGGCGTGCGCGATCGTCTCAGCGCCGAGGTCGCGTACGTCGTGACCGTCGATCGTCACCGCCCCGTTTTCGACGTCGTACAGGCGAGGGATGAGGTAGGAGATCGTCGTCTTGCCCGCGCCCGAGGGGCCGACCAACGCGGCCAGTTGCCCGGGCAAGACCCGCATCGAGACGTCACGCAGTGCCTCGTCGGGTGCGGGTGCTCCGCCGTCCTCACCGCCGCCATAGCGAAAGGACACATGCTCGAGCGCGACTTCGCCTCGGATGTCGTTCGTGTCGATGCTCAGCGCGTCATCCCGATCGGTGATGCGAGGCTGGAGGTCGATGAGCTCGAAGATCCGTCCGAACAGCGCGAGCGACGATTGGACGTCGACCGACACCTGCAGGAGCTGGTTGATCGGGAACAGCAACCGGCTCTGCAGAGTCGTGAATGCCACCAGCGTCCCCGCCGAGAGATCGCCGTGAGTGCCCTGAAGCCCGGCCACGAGATAGACCAGCGCCGGGCTGATCCCGAAGAACGCCTGCGTGATGGCGAAGAACGATCGGCCGACAATCGCCTGCCGGATCTGCAGATTGGCCTGGTTGGCGTTCTCGGTGCGGTAGCGAGCGACCTCGTACTCCTGGCGTCCGAACACCTTGGCCAGCAGGATCCCGGATACCGAGAGGGTCTCTTGAGTGATCGAGCCCATGACCGCCAACGAGGCCTGGGCCTCGCGACGGGCGGTTCGTCGAGCGCGTCCGACGCGCCGGCTGAACAGGACGAAGAACGGCGTCGCGGCCAGCGAGATGGCGGTCAGCAGCGGCGAGAGCAGCAGCATCGCCACCACCGAGGACACCAGCGTGACCACGTTGCTGACCACCGACGACGCGGTCGAGGTGATCGTCGTCTGCACCCCGCCGACATCGTTGGCCAGCCTTGACTGGACCTCGCCGCTACGCGTCGCGGTGTAGAACGCCAGCGAGAGTCGCTCCAGATGCGCAAAGAGCTGGTTGCGAAGCTCCTGCAGCACCCGGTTGCCCACCACCTCGGTCAGATACGCCTGACCGACATTCAGGACCCCGTTGACGATCGGGATCGCGATCAACGCCGCCACCAGCGGATAGAGCGCTGACAGGTCGGGACCGCCCCGGACGAACAGCGCGTTGTCGAACACCCGCCGGACCAGCAGCGCGCTGATCACGCTCAACACCGAACTGGCCAGGATCATGGCGACGATCGTCGCCAACACGCCCCGATGCGGCGCAAACAAGCGGACGATCCGCCGGCCCAGCTTCGGCGAATCGCGATGAGGAACCGATGCGATCATCGGCGGAGGCTACTTGGCGCCCGGACTAGCATCGGGTGCCATGCGGGAGACGGACGGGCTCAGATCGATGCTGTGCGCCGTCGTGGGCGCGTGTGGGCTGGTCGGGGCGATCCCAAGCGTGGCCGCTGCGGCGGCCCCCGCCAGCGCCAGCGCCACGGCCCACGTCTCTGTGCCGCCGGCCGGACGGGCGGTGGATACCCGCCATCCCAACCACGTGATCGGGAACGGCAGGCCGGCCAGTTGCACCTCGGCAGCCGTCGTCCGCGCCGTCGCAGCCGGCGGCATCATCACCTTCAACTGCGGCCCCAGGCCCGTCACCATCGTCATGACCGCGACCGCCAACGTGATCAAGACCCGACGCCTGGTCGTGCTGGACGGCGGCGGCCGGGTCACCTTGAGCGGGGGCGGCAAGCGCCGCATCCTGCTCTCGGACACGTGCGCGGGCACGTGGTCAACCGACGACTGCGTCAACCAGCCCTATCCGCAGGTCGTCGTGCAGAACATCACCTTCAAGGACGGGTATGACGGCACGCATCAGGCGATCTGTACGGCCAACATCCCGAAATGCTGGTATGGCGGGGTCGACGGCGGGGGTGCCATCTATGCCGAGGGCGGCCAGTTCAAGGCGGTCAACACGCGGTTTGTCAACAACCGCTGCTACGCCTTTGGCCCTGACCTCGGCGGGGGCGCCATCCGCGCCCTGGCCCAGTACCAGAACCGTCCCGTCTACATCACCGGCGACACCTTCGCCGGTGGCCGCTGCTCCAACGGCGGGGCACTGAGCAGCATCAGTGTCCAGTGGGACGTCCTCAACAGCACCTTCACGCACAACGCGGCCATCGGCTTCGGCGCCAACCCGGCGTCCCACGGCACGCCGGGCGGCGGCAGCGGCGGTGCCATCTACCTGGATGGCAAGAACGACAACGTGCTGATCGCCGGCACGGTGATGAGCGATAACGCGGCCCGAGAGGGGGGAGGCGCCGTCTTCGACGTCGTCGATTCCGGCTTCGGCACGCTGACGTTCAACCAGTCACAACTGCGCCACAACACCAGCGGGAAGTTCCAGACCTTCCCCGGGGTCTACTACGACCTCGACGGGCACGACAGGGCTCCGGTGATGATCCACTCGACTGCCAACTGACCCGTCTCGCACCACGACGGGCGACGCAACGCTCGGGCGCCCCGCGGGATCATCGATGTCGGGCTATTCGATGACCTGGTCGAAGAACTCCAGCGGCCCAACGGTGGCGCGCAACTCGTCGTTGATCGTGCCGTCGATCATCACGAAGAGCATCCGCACCGGCTGATCGGACCGGTTGGCCCATGCGTGGTTGGTTCCTCGCTGTACGACCGCGTCACCGACCCCCACCTTGGTCTCGGACCCGTCGTCGAGCAGTAGCCAAGTCTCGCCTTCGAGCACGACGCCGACGTCCACGGTCTCGGTGCGATGCATCGGTGACTCGGCGCCCGCCGCCATCTCAGTGAACCGCACCCCGACCCCGTCGGCGGGCGGCGGGACCCGTGCGGGACGGTCGGTGGGTTCCTCCTGCTCGGTCGCCGCGATCGGGACCGGCGTCTCTGCCGTGAGCCAGATCTCGTGGAACGCTGCGGTGCCGACGTCGATGGTCTTCGGAGCCGGTGCGTCGGAGAGCACGACCGATTTGCCCGAGGCGTCGTGGCCGGTGACGATTCTGCGCGGCTGGCTCATGGCGCGCACATCAAAGCACAGCGGCGCGCGCCGGCGCTCAGGTCACGCGCTCGGGCCACGGCAGCGGGAACACCTCGCGGTAGGGACGGGCCTCCTCGACCACGCGCGCCACCGACGGTCGCGTCAGCAACCGGTGAAAGTAGGTGCCCAGCGCGGGGAAGGCGTCGCCGTCGAGTCGGTGGAGGACGTCGGCGTAGTGCAGAGCGGGCGCCGCGGCGCAGTCGGCCAACGCGAAGTCGTCGCCGGCCAGCCAGCCCTCGCGGCCCTGAAGCTGGCTGTCCAGGGTGGCGTAGGCGAGGTCGAGGGCGGCGTATGACTGGGTGACGCCGTACGGGTCCTTGGCGTCGTCGGGTCGTAGGGCGTCGCCGACGATCCGCTGCACGGGCGTCGCGACATAGCCGTCGACAACGCGGTCCCACAGCCGCGCCGCAAGCGCGTGGTCGCGGTCGGTGGGGACCAGTGGGGGTGCATCACCGTGGCGGTCCAGGTACTCGACGATGATCGAGGACTCGCTCACCACCACGTCGTCATCGACGAGGATGGGGATCGAGGCCGGTGGCCACAGAGCGGCGAGCGCGGAGCGGTCGCCCTCGACGAGTTGGGGCGTGAACGGCACGTCGCGCTCGTAGAGGGCGATGAGCGGCTTCCAGCAGTACAGGGCGAAGGGGTGCTGGTGCAGGACAAGGCTCACGCGGGCACCTCGTGGGCGAGGAAGGCCTCGAGCCCGTCGAGCAGTAGGCCCGTGCCGTGCTCGCGCTGGGCGGCGCCGTCGACGCGGAAATCCAGTGACCATTCGGTGTCGGTCCAGGTGTCCGGCACCCCGAACCAGCGCCGTCGGAGGTCAGGGTCGGCGAACGCTTGGAACGTCTGCTCTGGCCGCTGACGCAGGCGCCGCTCGATGGTGAAGTCGTGCTGCCGGATGCTCATTGCTGCGATGTCCCTTCTTCGTCTCCGAACGCGTCGTCAAGGACGTCGCCCATCAGGTCGAGGCGACGTTCCCAGGTGCTGCGGTGCTCGGCGATCCAGTGCTCGACTGAGCGCATGGGGCCGGGCTGCAGCCGGCAGGTGCGAACCCGCCCGACCTTCTCGGAGCGCACCAGCCCGCTCCGCTGAAGCACGTCGAGATGCTGCAGCACGGTGGGTAGCACATCACTTAGGTACTCACCTAACTATCGCGAGCAAGCGACGGTCGGTGTCGGCCGGCTACCCCCGGCTCGGGCTGCGTCGACGATTGCCTCGCCGCCGCGCGCCAGTGGGATTCGGGCGGGTGCCACGCGGGGCTCCCGTCCTGACCTGCGCCGCCGGCCGATGCAGGCCGTGGTCGAGCCCGAGTCTGTCGGCCACCTTGCCCATGTCGCCGTGCTCGGAAGGACCGACGAGCGTGATGCCGATGCCCTTGGCGCCGGCACGACCGGTGCGGCCGATGCGGTGCACGTAGGTCTCACCGTCCGGCGGCGGGTCGAAGTTGATCACGTGAGAGATCCCGCTGACGTCGATCCCGCGTGCGGCGAGATCGGTGGCAACGAGCGTGTCGACCGCGCCGGACTCAAAGCGCGCGAGTGCCTGCTCTCGCTGGCGCTGGGACTTGTTCCCGTGCATGGCGACCGCCTCGATGCCATGGCCGCGAAGGCGTTTGACGAGCCGGTCGGCGCCGCGCTTGGTCCGCACGAACACCAAGGTCAGCTCACGGTCGCGACGCAACTCGTCCACCAGAGCCTCCAGGCGATGCTCATGCTCGACGTGCACGAACCGATGCTCGACGTCCTCGCTGGCCCGCCGCTCCGTCGGGCCCTGTTCGTGAACCACCGGCTGCTGCGTGAACTTGCGGGCGAGACGTCCCGCCTCGCCGTCGAGCGTCGCGGAGAAGAAGAGCGTCTGCCGCCTCTCCGGGCAGGCCGACACGATCCGGTCAACGGCGGGGCGAAAGCCCATGTCGAGCATCCGATCGGCCTCGTCGAGCACCAGCATCTGGATGGCGTCAAGTGAGAACGCCCGGCGTGCCAGCAGGTCCTCGAGCCGCCCGGGGGTCGCGACGAGTATGTGGGACTGGGCAGCGTCGCGGGCCTGCTTGACAAGACCCACGCCGCCGTACACGGCAGTCACCCGCAGTGCCCGGGAATGTGCGATCGCGCGGATGTCATCGACAATCTGCGTAGCGAGCTCGCGCGTGGGGGCGAGCACCAGCCCCGACGGTCGGCGGTCCTCGGCGGCGATCCGCTCCACGAGCGGGATTCCGAAGGCAAGGGTCTTACCCGAGCCGGTCGGCGACTTCGCGAGCATATCCCGGCCCGCGAGCGCGTCGGCGATGACGCGACGCTGGATCTCGAACGGCTGGGTGAAGCCCTGTTGGGCGAGAGAGCTGACGACGGCGCGTGAAACGCCGAGCTCAGCGAACGACTGATTGGACATGTGTCCAGCTCCTTAGCGGCAGACAGAGAGCCGCAAATGATTCGGGAGGCTGTGGCTACCCCGAACCGCATTTGAGCGGGACCCAAGAAAGCTGCCTCGCGGCCGACGGCGTCGACCGCGTTGTCGAAACTAGCAGGTCCCCTTCAGCGTTCAGCGGTCACAACGTGACCCGTTGGCATGAGATAGTCGCGTCGTGTGGCGGCGTCGCGAGCATGACCCGGTCGCGCCGAGCGGGGCAATCCGCCGCGCGCAGATCTCCTTCGCCGCGATGTGGGCGAGTGAAGGCGCCTTCACCGTCGGGCTCGCCGTCGTGGCGTTCCACGACGGAGGCGCCACCGCCGTCGGCATCGTCACTGCCGCCCGCATGGCCGTCGCGGCTCTGCTCGCGCCGTGGCTGGCGACCGTCGCCGACCGGGTCCGCCGTGAGCGGGTCCTGACCTGCGTCGGCCTGGTGCGGGCTGCGACGCTGGGCTGCATTGCGGCGGTGACCGCTGGTGGCGGCCCGACCACGCTGACCTACGGCTTGGCCGTCCTCGCGACGGTGGCGCAAGTGCTCTATCGGCCGGCGCACTCGGCGCTGTTGCCCGCGCTGTGCAAGTCGCCAGAGCAGCTCACTCGCGCCAACGCGGTGCGCGGCCTGCTCGACTCATCCGCCACGCTCGGCGGTCCGGCGGCCGCGGCCGTCCTGCTCGCGGTGAGCGGACCGGCGGCCGTGTTCGAGGCGTGTGCGGCTGCGTCACTGCTCGGCGGGCTGGTGGTCGTCGGCCTGTCCTACGACGCTCCGCCGCGCTCGGAGTCGGCGACGGGGGGCGGACGCGAGTTGCTGCGGGGATTCACCGTCATCGCGCGTGATCGCACGTTGGCGCTGGTCACGTCGCTCGGCGTCGTGCAGACGTTCACGCGTGGGTGTCTGACGGTCTTTACGGTGGTGGTCGCCATCGACCTCCTGGGCACGGGGAATGCGGGCGTGGGTGTCCTGACCGCGGCTGTCGGCGCTGGCGGGATGCTCGGTTCACTCCTGGCGTTCGGTCTGGTGGGCCGCGGTCGGCTTGCCTCCTGGTTCGGCGTCGGCATCGCGCTGTTCGGGGCGCCGCTCGTCCTCCTCGGCTTCGTCGCTGAGCCGCTGCCCGCGATCCTGCTGCTGGGCGTGGTTGGCATCGGCAACGCCCTGATCGACGTCGGGGGGTTCACGCTGCTGGCCCGGCTGGTCGACGAGACGGTCCTCGCCCGCATGTTCGCCGGCTTCGAGGCGATCCTCACGCTCGGGGTCGCCGCCGGGAGCCTGGCCGCGCCGCTGGTGGTCGACCTGATCGGCCTCCGTCCCGCCCTGGTGGTGATCGGGTTGCTGGCACCACTGGCGGTGATCGCCTCCCGGCCGCGGCTGCGCACCATGGACGCCGGGCTCCGCGTGCGCGACGCGGATGTCGCGACCCTGCGCTCCATCCACATGCTCAGCGTGCTTCCGCTCGCGACGATCGAGCAACTGGCGGGTGCGCTCGAGCACGCCGAGCTCGGGCCCGGGCAAACGGCGTTCCGGGAGGGTGACCGCGGTGATCACTTCTACATCGTGAGGGCGGGCCGGGCCGAGGTGCTCGTCGGGGGGCGCGTGGTGAGGACCCTCGGACCCGGTGAGTGCTTCGGCGAGATCGCCCTGCTGCAGGACCGGCCGCGGACCGCCACCGTGCGCGCGACGGCCGACGCACGCCTCGGGGTCAGCCGGCTGCGCCGTGGCGCGTACCTGACGGCCGTGACGGGGTACCCGGCTGCGGCGGCGGCGGGCGACGACCTCGTGACGAGCCGGCTCGAGGCCGACGCCAATCGGCGCGAAGATTCAGGGCTCGGAGGCGATGCGCCGTGGGCGCCGGAGACCTAGCATGAAGGGCAGCCCGCGGCCGGCGACGTCGACGGTCCGGGCGAGCCGCTCGACCCAGCCGGGATCGGGGATCGCGGGCATTGGGCCCCCGACGTTGGCGATGTCTGCGTAGTACGTCCGGACGGGGCCGATCCCCTCGAGCTCCTGCTCATCCTGCGCCACCGCATCGAACGTGTCGCCGCCGTTGCGGTAGAGCTCCTCGGAGAAGAGGAGGTACTCCGGGACCTGCACGGAGTTCTTCAGGAGCCGGTGAACCAGAATGACGTCGATGCCAACGAGCTTGCGGCGATCTCTGATCGTCTGGGTCGCGACGTCGCCGACGTGCGCGACGAACTTGAGCTTGAGGTTGTTGGCCTGCTCGCAGGCGTCGCACGGACACAGGTTGGATGCGACGTACTGGCGCTCCCGGTGAAACGCGTGGTGCATGCCGCCGACGGCCTGGGTCAGAGTGGCGGCGGTCGCCTGGGCGTCGAGGGTGTCGGCCGGTCGCGACAGGAACGCCGCATCGCCCTCGATCTCGATCAGCTCGAACTCACCGGCCGCGTCGATCACCGCCTCGAGCAACCGGGCGGTGTTGACCTCGGCGTGGGCGAGGCTCATCCGGTGTGTCCGCATGTACTCGGTGTAGCCGCCGATGTCGGCGATCAGCAGTAGCGCCCGCCCGGATCCCACGATGCGCAGATCCTAGACAGATACGCCAGGCACGGCCTCACGTATGGTGCGGCGCCCGTCGTAGGAGCCCCACCGGAAGCCGGTGGGGTGGGGTTCAGGCGCAAGCGGTGCTCGTGGCCGGCCGGCGAGCGCAGTCTGGAAGTTGTACTCCGCCGGCGCGATGTCGTTGGGCGCGTCTGGGTGAAACAGCGACGCGAGGTACTGCAGCTGGCCGCGGCCCGGGCCCAGCTCGAACATTCCACCCCCGTAGATGGCGATGTCGTGCTCGGCGCAATAGTCGTAGGTGTCCAGGAGTGCCCGCGCGCTGCCGAAACGGGCGGGCTTGACATTGAGCATGCGTGGTCGCCAGGGCAGCGCCTCGACGTCAGCGACCGAGTGGATCGGCTCGTCCCAGGTGATCCGGTCGCGATGGCGCTCGAGCAACTGCCGCATTGCCGGGCTCGAGCGCCGGATCTTCGATCCATGCTTCGGGCAGGCCCTCGATGACCCGCTGGTACAGCCGTACCTCCGGCTCCATCGCCACGGTCAGGTTGCGGTAGGAGCCCTTGAGGTCGATGATGTCGACGCAGCCCAGCTCCGCCAGTTCGCCCACGACGGCGTCGTCCCAGCTCAGCGTCGGGTCCAGCTTGAAGCGCAGCTGCGGGTTGTCATCCAGCAACGCGCGGAGGATGGTGAGGTCCGGCGGATCGCCAACCCTGATCGAGGCCACGAAGTTCACCGGCTGCGCTCGATGGCCGACGGCATCCTGCAGCGAGACGCCGTTCTGGCGCAGGGCAAGGTCCAGCGCCGCGCTTTCGAATGCCCACCGCCTGTAGAAGTACGCGCTCTCGCGGATCGGTGAGACCGGGAAGAGATTGGCGAGAGCGAGCAGACGCGAGAGCTCGTCGAACGTGCGCGTTCCGTGCAGCCAGCTGAAGTCGTTGCCGGCGCGAAGCAGCTCGATCTGGTCGATCTGATCCCACGTGATGTCCTCGCCCTCACCGACATGGTCCTCACCGCTGAGCCGCACGACGATCGAGACCTTGGTGAACCCGCTCGTCGTGTCGCGGACGATGGGGTGCAGCTCACAGCGCTCGATGGTCAGCGGCAGCTCCGCGACATGCACGTAGGTCGCGTCTGAAGTCACGTTCGGCGGGCTTCCTGGCACACGGCGGCCGGAGACTCTACCGACGCGTCTTGGTGCGGCAGCCCAGCTCAGATCGCCGGTCGCAGGGCTATGACGCGGTGGTGCGTGCTGCGACGTCGGCCTCGGCGAGGGCCATCCACTCGCGCTTCTCGGCGCGCCATTCCTCGTCGGTACGCCGCAGCTTCCAGTAGCCGCTGGCCGAGAGGTGCTCGGTGGGCAGGCCGCGGTCCAGCAGCAGGTGGCGACGGAGAAGGCGGACGGTGGTGGCCTCGCCGTGCACGAACGCGTGGCCGTGGCCGTCGGGCAACTCCAGTGCCTTGACCGCGTCGAGTTGCAGCGAGGGGTCCTCGCCCGGTCCGGAACGGCGGTCAAGCCAGACGACCGTCAGGTCGCCCGGAGACTCGAGAACCTGGCGGTGCTCCGGTCCGTCAACCTCGATGACCACGAACGTCGGCACGCCGGCTGGGATCCTGGCCAGCGACACGGCGATCGCCGGGAGAGCGGCGTCGTCGCCGGCCAGCAGATGCCAGTCAGCATCGGGTGACGGCGTGTAGGCGCCGCCGGGGCCCGCCATCTGCAGCATGTCACCGGGCTTGGCCTGGGCCGCCCACGGGCCGGCGATGCCACGGTCGCCGTGGACCACGAAGTCGAGCGTCAGCAGGTGCTGGTCCGGATCCCACGCGCGCACCGTGTAGGAACGGGTCTTGTCCCCGAACCGGCATTTGACGTAGTGGTCGGTGAACTCTCCGGCCCCGAAACCGTCGAGGTCAGGGCCGCCGACGACGATGCGGACCATGCCCGGGGTCAGCCAGGCGGTGTCGGTGACGGTGGTGGATAGGACGCGGCGTTCTGCCATACGACTCCTTGAGGCTACGAAAGGATGAGGCCTCCGAGGATATTAGGGCGCCCTAACGTCCTCCTGCGGGCGATGAGAGCCGGTACACCGGAAAACCTGCGCTCAGCCATCTAAACGGACCGAGGGGCTTGTGTGAACGAGTTGTGAAGTGATAGACCATGCGCGTCCGGTGTCTGAAGGCGGGGAGGTGTCGTATGAGGTTTGCCAGGATCGTCGCGGCGTGCGTCGCAGTTGCCGCTCTGGTGTCCGTCGTGCTCGTCGTGGCGGGCTCATCCGCGGGAGGCCCTGCGGGCGCCATCGCCGCACCGATGCTGGCGGCCCCCTCCGCCACGCACAAGCCCGCCACCCAGGATGGGCTGGGCATCGCCCACGGGAAGATCAAGCACGTGTGGCTGATCATCCTGGAGAACAAGTCCTACGACGCCAGCTTCACGGGGCTGAACCACAACACCTACCTGTGGCAGACCCTGCCGCGCCAGGGGGTGCTGCTCAAGAACTACTACGGGACCGGCCATTTCAGCCAGGACAACTACATCTCGCTGGTGAGCGGTCAGGCGACCGAGTCCGACACGCAGGACGACTGTCCCTTCTACAACCACTTCGCCGGACACGTGGATCGCAGCGGGTCGCTGCGTACCAACCCCAACTACGGCCAGATGACCTCGGCCGCGGGGCCCAACGCGGCTCCCGGCGCCAACGGCTGCGTCTACCCGAAGTCGGTGCCCACGCTGTTCAACCAACTGGACCAGGCCCACGTGAGCTGGAAGGGCTACGCCCAGGACCTCGGCAACCCCGATCCGTCGGGTACCGCGCCCCACAGCGCCGGTACGAACGTCTGCGGGGCGCCCTTCGCCCAGCCAGGCCCGGCCGGCTCCACGACGGACCCCAGCCCTGGCAGCGCCGACGCCACCGACCAGTACGTGCCCAAGCACTTCCCGTTCGTGTGGTTCGAGTCGGTCCTGCAGTCGGGTGATTGCAACGCCAAGCACATCGTCAACGTGTTCAGCAAGAGCGGCGGGCTGGCCCACGACCTCAAGCACGAGTCGACGACGCCGGCGTTCAGCTGGATCACGCCGAACAACTGCAGCGACGCCCACGACGCGGTGTGCCACGGCAACAACCTGTCGGGCGGTTTCGCCAACCCCACCACGCCGCGGGCGCCGGTGAACTTCACCGGCGGGCTGTATGCGGCCGACCTGTTCCTGGCCCACGTGGTCCCCGAGATCGAAGCCTCCCAGGCGTTCAAGGACGGCGGCCTCATCGACATCACGTTCGATGAGGCGTTCCCGCCGTTCACCTACACCGGCAACAGCTTCGCCAACTCAACGCTTGTGGCGCCCAATGCCAAGACCTCGATCCAGAACGATTCCGCGGGCGAGACGCTGTTCGGCCACACCGTCCATTCCGAGCCGACCGGGCCCAACACGCCCCTGGCGACCGACAACCAGGGCAATCAGCTGTTCCCGGGTCCCGGTTACAACTCCTTCATCGACCGCCCGAGCAACTGCGTCGCCCAGACCACGCCCAAGCAGCCGGCCGGGACGTGCCTGCTGGGTGGCGGCGACAGCGTTCCCGGCGCACGGACCGACGCCGGGGCCACCGCCGCCGCGGGCAGCTCCACGATCGATGACAACGCGGCCGTGGCCACCGATCCGGGGCGGACCGTCACCGGCATCGGGATTCCGGCCGGCGCGCATGTTGGGAAGGTGACCGATACACCCGTGACCGCCACCGCGGCCAATCAGGATGGCGGCTTCGTCGACAAGGGCTCCTTCCAGCTCGTCGACGGCTCCGGCAATGCGATCACCACCACCGGGCCCGTCAGCGGCATCACGCTGGGGGCCGAGTCCCCGCAGACCGATCCGCTGTTCGATGCGAAGGATCCGACCACCGGGGGCGGCGACACCGGCAGCGTGCTGATCTCGCCCTTCATCAGGCCCGGCTCGGTCAGCAAGCGGTTCTACAACCACTACAGCTGGCTGCGCACCATGGAGGACCTGTTCGCCGTGTCCGCCCACTCGCGGGGCCTGGACGGCGACGGGCATATCGGCTACGCCGCACAGCGGGGCCTGGCGCCGTTTGGCAGCGACGTATTCACCAACCCCAAGGGGCCGTCGCATCGCGGCGGCGGCGACGCGGCCCCCAGCTGGCTCCCCAGGGCCGCCGTCCCGGCCGGCGACCGCGTCGTCACCGCGACGCCGAGCAGGAGGCGGCTGGCTATCGAAGGTGACACTGTGGCGGTGCGTCTGCCCGGCGGCCGGGCGATGGTGACGGCCGTCGGGCCGGCGGTGCCCGAGGAGGGCCAGCAGCCGATTCCGGCGACCAGCCCGGCCAGGTTCACCTTCACGCTGGCCGCGGTGCACGGAAGCATCCCGTTGTCATCGCGGGACTTCGCGTTCCTGGGCGAGCACGGCGAGCGCAACGGGGCCCGGGTGACCCTGCGCGGCGGCGGCCGCCTGCCGCGGCGGGTCGTCGCCGGCCGGCCGGTGACGCTGACGTTGAGCGCGGTGCTCCCGACCGGCAATGGTCAGCTGCGCTGGGCGCCTCTGGGTGCCAAGCCGGTCGTGTCCTGGGACTTCGACGTCGAGATCGACTGACACGCCGTCTGCGTGCGGCTGCGGTCCTCGGGCGGTGGCTGACCGCCCGAGGACCGTCGGTCCGCGACCCCGCTGCCTGAGCGCTCAGAACAGGCGGTAGGAGCCGATGACCGTCAGCGTCTGCACGTCAGCCGCATCGGCAAGCGCCCCGCCCATCTCCTCCTGGAGCTGTTGGAACTCGGGGAGGCCCGGGATGGGGTTCTCGACGCCGTCGTCGACCTGCACCAACGCGGCGAAGGTCTCGCCGTCGCCGAGCAGAACCCACGCGTAGCGAACGCCTTCAGGCTGCGCCGTGTCGAGCGCAGCGAACAGCTTCTGCGCTGACGTGGTGACGTCGGAGACGTAGTCGGTCTTGAGCTTGGCCTGGGCCATCTGGAGGGTCATGAGTCACCCTTCCTTTCTTTTGAGTGTCGTCGTTGTGCCGCCACCACTTAGACACCGTGGGAGCCGCCGGCCGTGACACCCTGAAGTCAGCGCGAAGGGATCAGCTTGCGTCGTCGGAGCTCGTCGAAGAGGTCAAAGAACATGTCGTCGGTCTTGACGTGGTCGTGGAAGCCGAGCCGCCGGGCCTTGCTTCCGTCGGCGATGAGGTCGTAGTCCCACGAGAACACGGCGTCGCCGAACGCCCATGAGGACACCTGCTCGTACGGGGTTGGCGCGAGCTGGTTCCGGGCGACGATCTCGTTCCAGACCTCGGTCTTGTCGGTCATCGTCGTGGCCAGCGAGAGGGGGAGCGGCGGGGCGAGCTCGAGCCCGAAATAGTCGGCGAGCTTGGGCCACATCTCGCTCCAACGAAACAGGTCCCCGTTGTTGATGTTGAACGCCTGATTGGCGGCGCGCGGGTCGGTCGCGGCCCATGCGGTCGCTCGTGAGAGCAGCCCCGCGTCGGTCATCTCGATCAGGGAGTCGTAGGCGCCTGGTTTGCCGGGGAACCGGAAGGGGATCCCGAGATGCTTGGAGATGGTGGCGTAGACCGCGACGACCATGATGAGGTTCATCGGGATCCCCAGCGCGACGCCGCATACCACCGCGGGCCGGAGCGCCGACCATGTCCAGGTCGCGTTCTGCTGACGTGCTTCCAGGAACGCCTGCTGCTCGACGTTGAACTCCGGCCCCATGTGCGGCGGGTCGTCCTCGCGCGCCGGGGTCTTGAACGGTCCGAGGTGGGCGCCGTAGACCTTGTAGCCCTGCATCAGGCTCACGTGCCGCAGGTCGCGGGCCGTCGGCTCGATGGCATCGATGACATTGACGAGCATCGCCTGGTTGGGAGCGACGAGCTCGGCAAATGTCGGGCGGTCCTGGTAGGCGGCGTAGAACACATGCGTGACCTCGCTCAGACCTTCGAGCTTCGCGCGCGTGTCCGCGGCGTCGAGCAGATCGACGGGCACGTGGCGCAGCCCCGCGCGGTCGCTACCACCGCGCCGCGAGAGGCCGATCACCTCCCAGTCACCGAGGGACAGCAGGTGCTCCACCAGATTGCCGCCGATCACCCCGCGCGCCCCGACGACCAGTGCCACGTTCTCGGCCATGTCCGAACCTCCATCGTGATATCGCGTTTTACCGATGCTCTGCCAGACGGTAGCACCACATCGAGAAAACCCGATGTTCCGATATCATTGGACGGATGGCGACCAACGACGACGCGCAGCTCCTCGAGATCTTCAAGGCCCTCGCCAACCCGACCCGCCTGCAGATCATGGGATGGCTACGCGACCCGACCGATCATTTCGAGCCCCAGGATGACCCGATCGAAGAGGTCGGGGTGTGCGTCAAGCAGATCCAGGAGAAGGCCGCTGTCTCACAGTCGACCGCATCGCAGTTCATGCAAACCCTCCAGCGCGCCGGTCTGGTGACCAGCCAGCGCCGAGGGGCGTGGACCTACTACCGGCGCGACGACGAGAGAATCGCCGGCCTCCCCGACCTGGTGCGCGCGGCGATCTGATTCCGGAGTTCACGTCCGGAGCCGACGGAGAGGGCCAAGCGCAGGCGCCGACGCGGGCGAGCGCCGAAGCCCGTCCAGGCGCTTCCGGTCATCCGGCCGGGGCAGCGCTGAGGGAGTGCGCGCGCGACCTGGCGCGGGTGTGGGACGCCGCCCCGGGGTCCGCCTAGGGATTTGCCGCGAGCACCTCGAACGGGATTATCGCGACGCCGCGGGCGTCCTTGGCCTGGACGCCGTCGGCGCGCACGACGGCGATGGGCGCGGAGCCGGGCGCGGCGTCGGCGGGGACCGTGACGGTGAGCCGGTCGTTGCCGAGGACGAGGTCGTGGGCGGTGACGACTGCCGTCCTGGTCCCGATCAATACGGTCGGGTGCAGATCGTGACCGCCCGGCGCTGCTGTCGCCGGCACCTCGAGGTTCCCGCCGAAGATCTGCACGGACGCGCTCGGTGCTGCTGAGCTGGGAACCACCGAAATGAGCGAGGGGGCCGCCTGCGCAAGCAGCTTCTTGGCTGAGTATCCGCCGGCGGACGTGAGCATCAAGCCGGTGAGGACCGATGGCAGGAACGGAAGCGCATCGGAGAGATGGCCGATGAACTTGCCGAAGAAGAACACCAGACCGACCACGTTGAAGAGCACGTACTGGAAGTCCCCAAGGTCCGTGTCCCCGCTGTCATTGGTGACAAGCTGGGTCGGCGCGGCGCCGCCGACGGGGCCGGCTGTCTTGGAGTCCTGTTGCTGCGTCGTTGCGTACTTGGCGAGGATGGCCGCGGCGTAGGGGCCGCCCAGCAAGAGCAGGTACTCGTCCTGTAACCCGCGGCTGACCTGCAGATCCCAGGGCGCGCTGTCGCCCAGCCAGACCGCGACGACGAGCGACAGCAGTCCGAACACGATGGCCAGCGTCCATGCGAACGCGACCGTCTTGGACGTCGAGATCCGGTTGTCCGTGCCCGAGATGAGCGCCCCGAGTGCGCTGCGCCGGACGGGCTTTGACTGGATGTTGGCCGCGGTGGCGGCGGCGGCGTGACTTCTGGGGATCACGGTGCCGGACGTGACCGACACGGTGACCTTCGCATTGTCCGGAGCCCCCGGGCTCGTGTTGGGGATCTCGTAGGACCCGTTGGCCTGGGCGACAAGATCCTTTCGCCCGATCATGGCCAGGAACAACACGAGGCCCGCCAGAGCCAAGCCTGAGAGCAGCTGTGCTGCACCATCTGTTGACATCGAAACTCCCCGGTGTACCCCTACCTGATCGCCACGGTGACTCCCCGCGAGCGGGCTCCCATCCGAAGCGACGACCATATCCGAGCCGTGTTCGGGTGACAACCCGGGCGAGTGACGCCTGGTGATGTGGCCGGGGTGCGGCACGACCGCTGCCGGTATCGTCCGAGCGATGAAGCGGGGCCTCGTGATCGTCTCCTGATGCGTATCGACAGGTGGCTGTGGACCGCGCGCCTCTTCAAGACGCGCGGCCTCGCGGCGGAGGCGGTCAGGGGCGGACGGGTGCACGTCAACGGAGTGGCGGCCAAGCCCAGCCGTGAGGTGGAGCCCGGCGACGAGCTCGAGATCACCATCGGCACGCTGCGCCGGACGGTGATCGTGCGCGGCGCCGCGGAGCGCCGGGTGTCGGCCGCCGAGGCCGCGCCGCTCTACGAGGAGACGGCGGAGAGCCTCGCCGAGCGCGAGCGCCAGCGGGAACTGCGCCGGCTCGCCGGCCCACTTGACCTTGGCGGGCGCCCGACCAAGCGCGACCGGCGCCGGTATGACGCAGGACGGCGCTCGCGGTAGCGACCGGCGCGTCAGTCGTGCAGGGACGGGGCGTAGCTGACCCCGACGATCACGCCCTCGGGCGACTGCAGGCGCGCCACCGTCTGGCCCCACGGCTCCTCCCGGGCTAAATGCAGCAGCTCGTAGCCGGCCGCCGCCAGCTCGTCGGCCGCCGTGCTCACCGCAGCGGCGTCGGCGACATCGAACTCGACGCTCATCTGGGGCACGGGACGGTCGGCGGGCCAGTGGGGGGTCCCGAAGCAGGCCTGCGCGGCCTGGTCCAGGGGCCAGACGCCGAAGTGCTTGACGCCGGCAAGCTGCTCGCTGTGGAAGTACTCCCCGTCGGCCCCGGCTGCCAACGGGAGGCCGAGCGTGTCCACGTACAGCCGGCGGCTCGACGGCGGATCGGCGGACACAACGGCGATCGTGGAGAGAAACTCGATGTTCATCGGCGTGCTCCTGGTCGTTGACCGTGAGATCCAACCAGCGTTCGCGATCCGCGTCTTGGACGAAACGGACATCTCCCGGGTCACGTGCGAAGTTTTCCCCCCTCGCGGCCGGCGCTCTGTATAGGGTTGCGCCGCATGAAGCCCAACCGCCTAACCGGGGTGGTGGTGATCGTCACCATGATGACGCTGCCGGCGATCGCGCTCGGGGTCACCACGGTTGCGCGGCCGAAGGCCGGGGGTTGGAAGGTGGCTGGCGGCGGAGGTTTCACCGTGAATCACGCCCGCAACGCGGTGTCGGGCCTTCACCTCTCCGGGGCCAACTGCGATCTGGGCAAGCTCCGCGTGCTCGGCCACCAGAAGCTCCGGCTCGCCACCGCCGCCGGTGTCTCGAACTGGATCGTGGGATTCAACGATCCAAACCGGAAGAATCCGAACGAGATCAGCGGCGTCGTGCCCCAGCGCGTGAAGATCAAGGAGGGCAGCAAGACCCTCAGCGGCCGGCTGGACATCATCTTCGCCGTCCTGGGCAGTGCCGGCGAGAACGAGGGCAACATCGTGATCAACGGGTGTGACATCCCGTTCAGCGCCAAGAAGTAAGGCGGGCCGAGGCAGCCGTGCCCCAGAGGGTGCTCGTCACCGGTGGTGCCGGCGGGATCGGCCTGGCCATCACTCGCGCCTTTGTCGCGACGGGCGCACGGGTGCACATCGCAGACTCCGACGGTGACGCGCTCGGGGCGGTCACCGCCTCCGCCGCGCCGTCGGTCACCGGGACCGTCTGTGACATCACGGACACGACCGCCGTTGCCGCGATGTTCGAGGATCTCACCCGCGAGCTCGGGGGCCTCGACGTGTTGGTCAACAACGCCGGCATCGCCGGGCCGACCGCCCCGGTGGACGCGTACGACCGCGAGCAGTGGGATGCCGTCATCGCCGTGAACCTCAGCGGCACGTTCGACGTGACCCGCCGCGCCATCCCGCTCCTCAAGGAGTCGCGAGCGGGCTCGATCATCGTCATGAGCTCCCTGGCGGGCCGCTTCGGCTACCCCAACCGCGTCGCCTACGCGACGACGAAGTGGGGGCTGGTCGGCTTTACGAAGACTCTCGCCCTGGAACTCGGTCCGTTCGGCATCACTGCGAACTCGATCCACCCGGGCGGCGTCGAGGGCGAGCGCGTGCGCCAGGTCCTGCGCCATCGCGCAGAGATCTCCGGGCGCTCCCTCGAGGAGGAGACCGAGCGGGCGCTGGACAACCAGTCGATCCGCCAGTTCACTCAGTCGGCGGACATCGCCGCGCTCGCCGTGTTCCTCGCCGGCCCGCACGGGCGCACGATCTCAGGGCAGATGCTCCCGATGGACGGGGACTCGAAGTCCGCTCAGTGAGCGCGGCTCAGTGGCGGCCGTGCCGGTGCGTGCCGCCGTGCCGATGGGAGCCGCTCCGCCCGTGGCCGTCCTGCAGCGCGAGCGCGCTCCCGCCGCCGAGGCGGACCGGCTCGGCGATCGCCTCGCGCCTGCCCGTGGCCGAGCATCTGCAGGGCGGTCGCGTCACCCGGGATAGTTGTCGAGCGGCAGGATCGGTCCGGTGGCGAGGCTGAACTTCTCGCCGTACTGGCTGGTGAGCTGCTGGGCCAGTTGGCTGTTGAAGAAGTCGGGCTCGGCTTCGGACGTATTCGACGACGAGTTGGTCTGGGCCACCCGCGGCGCCGCCAGCGCGTCGGACAGGCTCATGCCGAAGTCGACGTGGTTGATGAGCGTCTGGACGACGGTCTCGATGATGGTGGAGCCGCCCGCGGCGCCGATCGCGAACTGGGGCTGGCCGTTGCGCAGCGCGATCACCGGGCCCATGCTCGAGCGCGGCTCCTTGCCGGCCGGCCGGCAGGTTCGGGTCGGTCGCGCCCGGCGAGGCCGGGGCGAAGTCGAAGTCGGTGAGCTCGTTGTTGAGCAGGAAGCCGTAGCCGGGCACGACCTGGCCGCTGCCGCCGAAGAAGTTGATCGTGTTGGTGTAGGCCACCACGTCGCCCCACTTGTCCTCGGTGACGATGTTGTTGGTGTGATGGGCCTCCGGCGACGCTGAGGATGCCGACGACGACGCGCTGCTGCCCGCGCACCCGGAGAACGGGGCGAACGGGCGACCCGGCGGCCACCGGGGAGGTGGCGGCGGTGTTGCCGATCAGGCAGCGACGCTCGGCGGCGAATGCCGGATCGAGCAGGCCGCTGACAGCGGGACGTTGACGAAGTTGGGATCGCCGACGTAGGCGTTGCGGTCGGCGTAGGCCAGCCGCGACGCCTCGAGGTACTGGAACAGCGCTTGGGCGCGCGGCTCGGAGCTCAGCGGGAAGCCGTTGAGGATGTTGAGGATCTCGCCCTCGGTCGAGCCGCCGCTGGACGGCGGCGCCATCCCGTAGACGTCCAGCCCGCGGTAGTTGATCTTGGTCGGCGCGAGGATCCGCGTGCGGTAGGAGCGCAGGTCTCCCGTCGTCATGATGCCCGGCTCGGTGACCACGGTCTGGCCCGGGGTCAGCACGGGGTGGTCATCGGCCTGGACGATGGCCTGGCCGATCGGCCCGTCGTACAGCGCCGAGGGGCCACGGCGAGCGATCAGCTCGTAGGTGCGCGCCAGGTCCGGGTTGCGCAGCCAGCGTACCGACCGGCAGCGGGTCACCGGAGGGGGTGAGCAGCAGCGAGCGGCTGGCCGGGTAGGCCTGCAGGGTTGACAGGCTGGACTGCTCGAGCTGGTTGAAGTCGAAGTTGACCTTGAAGCCGCGGCGCGCCACCTGGATGGCCGGCTGCAGATCGTCGCTGAACGAGAGGCGGCCGAAGTTGCGCTGGGCGGTAGCCCACGTCGCGACGTTGGACGGCACGCCGGTGGCCAGCGGCTGGTCGGAGGCCGTCGTGTAGTCCTGCGGCGTGTCCCGTCTTGGGGTCCAGGAACATCGTGGTCGTGCACGCCGCTGGGCAGGTTTCGCGGCCGTCGACCGTCGTCACCGTGTGCTTGCGCGCGTTGTAGATGACCATGAAGCCGCCGCCGCCGGGGCCGGCGACCCACGGCACGGTCACACCCAGGGCGCTCGCGGTGGCCACGGCAGCGTCGACCGCGTTGCCACCGCGCTTGAGGACATCGATGCCGGCCTGGCTGGCTCCGACGTCCATGGAGGCGACGGCGCCTCCGCTGCCGGTGGCGACCGGGGTGACGGCCCCGGCTGCGGCGTGGTGGCCGTGGTGGGCGTGGTGGCGGCGGTGGGCGGATGCGGCGGCCGGCGCCGCGGCGCACGCCGCGACACACAGCATCGATACGAGGGTTGCGATTCCACGTCGGCCCATCAGTCCACCCGCCTCTCTCTCAACCTCTGGATAGACCTCAACGTTCCCCCGAGGGACCGGTCAGAAACCCGAGCGTCAGAGGTGGGGTTCGAGAGTCGACAGGGGTGGCGGCGCGGTGCGCAGCTGCCGGCCGATGTGATCGGCGGCCTCGCGGGTGTGGGTGGCGATGGTGGCGATGCCGCCGCGCTGGAGCCGGGTCGACGGGCCGGCAACCGACACGGCGGCGATGGCGCGGCGGTCCTCGCCGTCCCCGATGAGGATGGGGGCGGCCACCGAGGAGATCCCCTCCTCGAGCTCCTCGTGGGTGGCGGCATAGCCGCGCCGGCGGATCTCGGCGAGGATCTCGCCCAGCCGGTGGGGGTCGACAACGGTGTAGCGCGTGCGGCGGATCAGACCCGCCTCGAACATCGACCGCGCCACCGTCGGGTTGAACGCGGCGATGGCGCGGCCAGAGCTCGAGGAGTGCGCGGGCACGCGGCGCCATTGCTGGCCGTGAAAGCGCGGATCCAGGTTCTGGGACTCGAAGCGATCCAGGAACAACACCTCCCCGCCCATGGGCACGCCCAGCTGCACGAGGTCGCGGACGCGATCGCGCAGTGCGGCGAGGACGGGGACGCTGGCCTCGAACAGGTTGAGGCGGCTGAGCGCCAGCTGACCGAACTCGAACATCCTCAACCCGAGGCGGTAGCGCCCAGGCCCGTGCCGCTCCAGGACGCCGCGAGAGGCGAGCACCGCCAGCATGCGACTCGCCGTGCTCTTGGCGATGCCGAGCTCGCGCGCGACGGCGCTGGGCCCGAGCTCCGTGGCCACGCCGAAGCAGTCAAGGATCGAGAGCGCGATCGACACCGACCGCAGGGGATCGTCCGCTGACGCGCGCGCCGCCATGGTCCGCAACCCTACCGTCGGCGTTCGCGACACGCGAACGCTCCGACACCGTGCCTGTGGCGGTGCGGATAGCTTGAGCCGTGCTGCCGGGGAACGCCGGCAGCGCCCGAGGAGGGAGAGACTTTCGTGCCAGCCGACGCCGTATCCGGGTCCGCCGTATCCGCGTCCCAGTGCCCACACGCCGCCCTGGGCCGCGACTTCAAGCCGTTTGATCTGGCCGACCCGTTCCCCTTCTACGCGCGCGCCCGGGCGCAGGCACCGATCTTCCACAGCCCCGAGATCGACTACTGGGTGGTGACCCGCTACGAGGACATCCGCGAGATCTTCCGCGACCCGGAGACGTTCTCCTCAGAGAACACGCAGTCACCGTTCAGGCGCCGGCCCGCCGAGGTCCAACGGATTCTCGACGAGGGTGGCTTCTCCGTGGTGTCTGGGCTGTCGGGCCGGCAGCCCCCCGACCACACCCGACTGCGCGGCTTCATCAAGAAGGCGTTCACTCCGCGGCGCATCGCCTCGCTGGAGCCGGAGATCCGGGCGATTGCGACGCGCATGATCGACCGCTTCACCGGTCGCGGGCACGCCGACCTGGTGAGCGAACTGGCCCATGAGCTCCCGGCGCTGGTCATCTTCCGGATGCTGGGCATCCCCGACGGCGACGTGCCCCAGGTCAAGGAGTGGGCGCAGAGCCGCGTGTACATGAACTTCGGCGACGCGACCGTGGCCGAGCAGGTCCACCACGCCGAGAACCTCGTGCGCTACTGGCGCTACTGCCGCGAGCTCGTCGAGGCGCGACTGTACCGTCCCCAGGACGACCTTCCCGGCGATCTCGCCCGGATCTACCTTCAGGGCGACCAGACGCTCACGCCCGATGAGATCGCCGGACTGGTGTACGGACAGCTGACCGCGGGGCATGAGACGACGACGGCGCTGTTGGCCAACGGGCTCAAGGAGCTGCTGGCCCAACGCCCGGCGTGGGAGGCTGTGTGCGCCGATCCCGAGAAGATCCCGGCCGCCGTGGAGGAGATGCTGCGCATCAGCGCGCCGGTGTTCACCTGGAAGCGGCTGACCAAGCGACCGGTCACCGTTGGCGGCGTCGATCTCCCCGCCGGCACCAGCCTGCTCCTCCTGCTCGGCTCCGCCAACCACGACGAGCACGTCTTCCCCGAGCCGGACCGGATCGACCTGGAGCGCGAGAACGCGTCCCGCCACCTGGCCTTCGGCCTGGGCATCCATTTCTGCGTGGGCGCCCCGCTGGCCCGGCTGGAGGCCAGGGTCGTGCTCGAAGAGCTCACCCGGCGCCTGCCCGGCCTCACCCTGACCGAGGACCAGCCCTTTGACTACTCGGCCAACAGCACGTTCCGGGGCCCGGCCCACCTGCAGGTCCAGTGGAGCACGGAGCCTGCCGTCCCGTATGCCGCGCCGCTGCTTCAGTGCGGGGGCGATGCGACGGTCGTCGGCGGCAAGGGCGCGAGCCTCGCCACCCTGGCCGCCGCGGGCCTGCCCGTCCCGCCCGCCTGCATCGTCACCACGGCCGCGTTCGAGGCCGCTCGTGACGTCGATGGCCTGCGCGAGCAGATCGCGACGACGCTGGCCTCCCTGGACCGCGGTGACCTGGCCGCGCTGGAGTCAGGAGCTGCCGGGATCCGCGCGCTGCTGGAGACCGTCCGGCTCCCGGAAGACGTGGACCGGGCGATTCGCGGCGCCTACCGCGACCTCGGTGACGACGTTCCGGTGGCGGTGCGCTCGAGCGCGAGCACAGAGGACTCGGCCCAGACGAGCTTTGCCGGCCAGCAGGACACCTACCTGTGGATCGTCGGCGAGGACGCCGTGGTCGAGCACGTGCAGCGCTGCTGGGCCAGCGTCTACTCGGCGCGCTCGCTGTCCTATCGCCACGACCACGCGATCGCCGAGCAGGACGTGAGCATGGCGGTGGTGGTGCAGCGGATGGTCGATGCACAGGCCGCCGGCGTGGCCATGACGCTGGACCCGCTCACCGGCGAGCGCACCACGATCGTGGTCGAGGCTGCCTTCGGACTCGGCGAGACGGTGGCGGGCGGCACGGTCACCCCGGACCACTACGCCGTGGACAAGGTGATCCTGGAGCTGACCGGTCAGACGATCGCCCCCAAGATGATCGAGCTGGTGGCGGACGTCGCGGGCCGGTGCGTCGTCGAGCGCGAGGTCGCGCCCGACCGCCAGCTTCAGCCGGCGCTCAGCTCGGCGCAGGTGATCGCGGTGGCGCGGCTGGCCAAGCAGGTCGAGCGCCACTACGGCTGCCCGCAGGATGTCGAGTGGGCGCTGGACGCCGATGGCGATGTACTGCTGCTCCAGAGCCGGCCCGAGACCGTGTGGAGCACCAAGCCGCGGCAGACAGACAAGGAGCGGCCGGCGGGCGTCTACGCCACCGGCCTGCAGAGCATCGCCAACACCCTCATCAACCCCCTGGCCGCAAGGAGCAACGCGGATGTCGACAATTGAGGCGAAGCGGTTCGTCAGCCCGTACGACGACCCGGCGCCCGAGGGCGCCGAGGGGTGGGAGGAGCTCTACCCGTACTACCTGCACTTCCGCGCGGACCGACGCGAGTTCGAGGAGGGCCGGTTCTGGTTCGCCGACCTCCAGCACTGGCCGACGGTGTTCAAGCCCTTTGACACGATCACGGTCGAGTTCGCCATCAAGTGCCTGGGCCAGTACAACACCCGCCATCTGCTGATCCCGCCGGCCAACGGGATCGACTACCGGGTCCACAACGGCTACGTGTACATGAGTCCCGTCCCCGTGCCGGAGGAGGACATCCCCGGCCGGGTGCCGCACTTCGCCGAGCGGGCCGGTCACTACTTCCAGAACTGGCCGACACTGCTGGAGAACTGGGAGACGAAGATCCGCCGGGTCATCGGCGATCTCGAGGCGCTCGAGTTCGAGCCGCTGCCCGACATGGTGGACCTCAGCTGGGTCAAGGACGGGGTCGGGCTGGACAACACATTCGCGCTGGCGCACAACTACAACCGGGCGATCGAGCTCTGCTACGAGGCGTTCCAGTACCACTTCGAGTTCCTCAATCTGGGCTATGTCGCCTATCTGGACTTCTTCACCTTCTGCAAGGAGGTGCTGCCCGGGGTGGCCGATCTGGGGATCGCCAAGATGGTCCAGGGCATCGACGTCGTTCTCTTCCGGCCCGACGAGGAACTCCGCAAGCTGGCCCGGCTGGCGCTGTCGCTCGGCGTGGCCGACGCCCTGGGCAGCGGTGAGGTCGGCGACGGCGAGGTGTCGGCCGTGCTCGAAGCCGTGGCCGGTGCTCCCGGCGGGGCGGAGTGGATCGCCGCCTGGGAGTCAGCTCAGGATCCGTGGTTCAACTTCTCCGCGGGCAACGGCATGTACTCGAGCGACCGGGTCTGGCGCGACCACCTCGGGATCCCGCTCGGCTTCATCCGCGACTACGTGGCGCGGCTCCAAGCCGGCGACGAGATCGAGCGGCCGACCGAGCAGATCCGCGCCGAGCGCGACCGGATCACCGCCGAGTACCGCGAGCTCTTGCCCGACGACGAGGCGCGGGAGGTGTTCGACGGCAAGCTGGGATTGGCGCGAGTCGTCTTTCCCTACGTCGAGGACCACAACTTCTACATCGAGCACTGGTCGCTGTCGATCTTCTGGCGCAAGATCCGCCGGCTGGGCCAGGTCCTGGCCGACGCGGGCTTCTGGGGCGAGGCCGACGACATCTTCTACGTGCGTCGCGACGAGCTCCAGCAGGCGGTCTTCGATTACGGCAACGGCTGGGCCGTCGGCGTGGAGCCGATGGGGCCGTACTACTGGCCCGCCGAGATCGCCCGGCGCAAGCGGATCATCGCGGCGCTCGAGCTCAAGGCGCCCGCGCCGGCGATGAACGAGCCACCGTCGGTGGTCACCGAGCCGTTCACGATCATGCTCTACGGGATCACCAGCGAGGCGGTCTCGGGGTGGCTGAACGCGGGCGTCTCCGGCGACGGCCACCTGGGCGGGATGGCCGCGTCGCCAGGCGTTGTGGAGGGCGTCGCGCGCGTCGTCGGCGGGGCCGAGGACCTCAGCGAGATCCAGGAGGGCGAGGTATTGGTCACCCGCATCACCGCACCGAGCTGGGGTCCGGTGTTCGGCCGGATCGCCGCGGCGGTGACCGACATCGGCGGGATGATGAGCCACGCCGCCATCGTGTGCCGGGAATACGGCCTGCCCGCCGTCACCGGCACCGGCTCGGCCACCACCTCGATCCGGACCGGCCAGCGTGTCCGCGTGGACGGCAGCAACGGCACGGTCACCGTTCTCGATGACTGACCACAGCGCGGTGTGGGCGGCCGCGCGGCCCTACATGCGCGCGCGCAAGAACGATGTCCACATCCCGATGGCCTACGACTACGCGCAGCGACTGCTGGTGCATCACCCGGAGGCCGACCGCGAGATCGTCTCGGTATCGATCCTGCTGCACGACATCGGCTGGGCCGTCGTTGACCAGGACGCCATCTTCCGAGATGGCTTCGGTGCGGACATGATGCAGTCAGAGGTCCGCAAGGCGCACGAGCGCGAGGGGGCCCGGCTGGCCCGGGAGATCCTTGCCGAGCTGGCCTACGACGAGGCGGTCATCGAGCGGGTGGCCGAGATCATCGACGGCCATGACACCCGCCCCTACGCGCTCTCCCCGGAGGACGAGCTGGTCAAGGACGCCGACGTCCTGTGGCGCTTCTCGGTCGCCGGCATCGGGATCGGTTGCGACTGGTTCGGCATGACCCCGGGGGAGTACGCCGACCACACCGAGCCCCAGATCGAGGGTCGGCTGTTCACGACCGCGGCGCGCGAGATCGCCCGGGCCGAGCTGGCGGAGACCCGCAGGATGCTGCGCACGGCGGAGTTGGCCGCCGACCGGGTGAGCCCGTGAGCACCACGATCGACCCGGACCGGTACGCACGCATCTACGCGCTGGCCGAGCCGTACTGGCAGACGCGCTCCAATGAGATCCACGTGCCCGAGTCCTACGCGCTGGCCCAGGAGCTGCTCGCCGCCCATCCCGAGGCCGATCCTGACATCGTGCTGCCGGCGGTGCTGCTGCACGACATCGGCTACATGGCGGTTCCCTCCGACGACCACCTCAAGGGCCTGGCGGGGGCGGTGAAGGGCTGGGAGCCCGACATCACGCGGCGCCACGAGATCCAGGGCGCCGCCCTGGCCGGCGAGATCCTGGCCGAGGTCGGCTGGGACGCCGGGCGCACGGCGGCGATCCAGGACATCGTCGACGGCCACGACTCCCGCGCGGAGGCGGTGAGCCGCGAGGACGAGCTGGTCAAGGACGCCGACAAGCTGTGGCGATACACCGAGTCCGCGGTCCGGATCTGCCACTCCTGGATGGACCTCACGCCCGAGGAGTTCATGGACTGGGTCGGCTCCGAGATCGATCGCTGGCTGTTCACGGACGCCGCGCGCCAGGTGGCGCGGCGCGAGCTGGCCGCCAGCCGCGAGGCCCTCGCCGCTGAGCCGGTGCGATGAGCGGGGCGCTGGACGGTCGCTGCGCCGTGATCACCGGCGCCGGCGGCGGGCTGGGGCGTGCGTTCGCCCTCGGCTTCGCCCGGGCCGGCGCCGGGGTGGTCGTCGCCGACGTCGACGCCGAGGCGGCCGTGGCGACATGCGCGATGGTGACCCGGGAGGTCGCCGGGGCACAGGCCGTCGCGGTGACCGTGGACGTGTCGCTGCAGGAGAGCACACGGGAGATGGCCCGCGCCGCCGTGGAGGCGTTTGGAACGATCGATGCGCTCGTGAACAACGCGGCCGTATATGCCGGGCTGGAGCGGCGGCCGTTTCATGAGATCGAGGTGGCCGAGTGGGACCGCGTGATGGCGGTCAACCTGCGCGGGCCGTGGCTGTGCGCACAGGCATGCGCGTCCGCCCTGCGCAACGGTGGTGGCGCCATCGTCAACGTCGCCTCGGCCACGGTGATGAGCGGCTCGCCGATGTGGGCGCACTACGTCGCGTCCAAGAGCGGGCTCATCGGGCTCTCGCGCGTGATGGCGCGCGAGCTGGGCGACGACGGCGTCCGCGTCAACGCCCTCGCGCCAGGCTTCACCCTCACCGAGGCCAGCCGCGAGCTCATCCCCGACGCCGAGTCCTACGGGGTGGCTCGTGGAGCGATCAAGCGTGGCCTCCAACCGGAGGACATCGTCGGCACCGCCGTCTTCCTCGCCTCCGACGCGAGCGCGATGATCACCGGCCAGACGTTTGTCGTCGACGGCGGGCGGCAGTTTCTCTGAGCGTCGGACGCGAGCGCGCTCAGCGCCACTGCTCGCGCGGCAACTCAACGTAGCTGGCCTGACCCCGGCCGAACGACCAGTCCTCGCGGGCGTTCTCGATCAGGGCGATCGTCACGTCGTCCGGCGGGATCCCGGGCCGCTCGGCGAGCCGCTGGGCCACCGAGGCGTAGAACGCCTGCTTGGCCTCGGTGGTGCGGCCCGCCGCAAGGGTGACGCGGATCAACACGAACGCGTCGCTGCGCGGGATGTCCAGATAACCGCGATCAAACCGGAGGGTGCCGGGGGCGTGCTCGGCGATGATCTGAAACCGGTCGCGCTCAGGGACGGCGAGGTGCTCGACCATCGCCTCGTGGACGGCGTCGGTGATCTCGTCGATCTCCGACGGGGGACGGCCCTGCAGGAGATCGATTGTCACAAGTGGCATGTGGACGTACCTCCGCTCGTGGTGGTCAGAACGCGGGTGCGCGGTCGATCCGCCGGCCGCCCAGCGCGACGATGAGGGCGATCACCACGACGCCGGCGCTGAAGAGCTCGAAGGTCTCAGACAGGCCCACCGCGGAGGCGATGATGCCCGCAGCGACGGCCGGCAGGGCCAGCGACAGGTAGCCGACGACGTAGAAGGCCGACATGACCTCGGCGCGGCGGTCGGCGGGGATCGCGGCGCTGAGGTGGCGCAGGGCGCCCATGAAGGCCAGCCCAAATCCGACGCCGCCCAGCGCGCTTGCCCCGAGGAAGAACGGCGCCGATCCGACCGCGACCGCCGTGGCGGTGAGCCCCATGCCCAATGCCACGAGCAGCGAGCCGGCCACCGTCAGCGTGCGGTTGGTCAGGTCGCGCCCCGCCAGTTGCGCCAGCGCCCCCGACCCCATGAGCGCCGCTGCCGCCGCGCCGCCGGCCAGCTCGCCGTGGGTCTGGAGCAGATGCCCGGCCAGTGCCGGACCCAGCGCGAGGTAGACGCCGGCGATCGACCAGGACCCGATGACGCCGAGCGCCGCCAGTGCGAACGGGGCGCGAGTCTGCTGCGGGATGGCGGGACGCTGGGGCCGGATGATGGTGCGGCCGCTGCGGGACACGGGCTCGGGCAGCACGGCGACGAACGCGATCAGCACAACGATCATGGCCGCGACCACCGCGAACGGCAGCTCGCGAGGCGCGGGCAGAAACTGCACGAGCGCCGAGGAGAACAACGCCCCGATGCCGAGCCCGGCGAGCGCGACGACGCCGTTGACCAGCGCCGCGGTGCGCGTATCCGAGGTGGGGTGCAGGTCGATCAATGCCGCGCCGGCGGCGCCCAGCGCCCCACCGGTGGCCAGTCCCTGAAGCGCCCGGGCGGCGAACAGCCAGCCGACCGAGCTCGCCGTGGCGAAGACGAGCGCCGAGACGAGCAGGCCCAGTAGCGACCAGGCGAGCACGGGCTTACGCCCGGCCTGGTCAGAGAGCGAGCCGACGAGGAGCAGCGACACGAGCACGCCGATCGCGTAGGTCGCGTAGATCAGCGACAGCACGGGCGTGGAGAAGTGCCACCGGGCCTGGTAGACGCCGTACAGGGGGGAGGGGGTCGCCGAGGCGTAGAAGGCGACGGCTATCACGGCGGCCACGGCGCTGAACGCGGCCAGGCCGGTGAGGCGCGGGGTGCGCTCGCGTGTCCGCTGCGCGCGCAGGGTCAGGGCGGAAGTGAAGGAGTCCATTGGGGTTCCTGTGTCCGTGGGTTCAGTGATCGAACTCATGCTGCGCAGGCAGTGTAGCACCACGAGTTCAGTTATTGAACCTATGGGGTGGCCGACGGCGTATCAACCGATCGGCTGATCGCGGGATCACCCGCGGCGGACCCAGATTGCAGCCGGGCAGCCGATGTGCGCGGGCCGCCCTCGTGGGACTCTTCTGGCATGACCCCCACACTCGAAAAGACTCGGACACAGACCACCACCGACGTGGTCGTGTCCGTCGATCATCTCCGCGTGCGCTACGGCGACACGCTGGCCGTCGACGACGTCTCGCTCTCGATCAACCGCGGCGAGATCTTCGGCATCCTCGGCCCCAACGGCGCCGGCAAGACGACCACGGTGGAAGCCATCGGCGGCTTGCGCCGGCCCGACGGCGGGTCCATCAGCGTCCTCGGCCTCGACGCTCTGCGCAGCCGCGACGAGCTGCGCCAGCGGGTCGGAATCCAGCTCCAGGCCTCGGAACTGCCCGACAAGCTGCGCGTCGGGGAGGCGCTCGAGCTGTTCGCCGCCTTCTACCGCAACCCCGCCGACCCCGACCGGCTGCTCAAGCTCCTCGGACTCGAGGCCAAGCGCGACGATCGCTTCGCCAACCTGTCGGGTGGCCAGCGCCAGCGGCTGTCGATCGCGCTGGCCCTCATCGGCCGGCCCGAGCTGGCCATCCTCGACGAGCTGACCACGGGGCTTGACCCGGCATCGCGTCGCGAGACGTGGAAGCTCATCGAGGGCGTCCGCGACGAGGGCGTGACGGTCATCCTCGTCACGCACTTCATGGAGGAGGCCGAGCGGCTGTGCGATCGCCTTGCCCTCCTGCACCACGGCCGCGTGATCGCGATCGACACGCCGGCGGCACTGGCCGCGGGCTCGGCGGGTCGCCAGCGCGTCAGCTTCCGCCCCTCGGGGGTGGTGGACGTCGCGCGGATGCGCGAACTGCCCGACGTCCGCGATGTCGTGCGTCACGGCGACCGCTTCACCGTCGAGGGCACCGGCGACCTCGTCGCCGCCGTGATGGAGGCGCTCGTCCGCGACGGCGTCGTCCCGATGGAGACCCATATCGAGCAGTCCACGCTCGACGACGCGTTCGTCGCCCTCACCGCTGACGCCGATGCCGTCGCCTCAGAACATGCCGAGCCGACCCGAGAGGAGTCCCGATGACCGCCATCGCCGCCACCGCTGCGCCCGCCCGGACGCGGCCCAGCGGCTTTCGCCGCCTGCTGACCACGGAGCTGAAGCTGCTCGTCCGTGAGCCGATGCTGCTGTTCTGGGGGCTGATGTTCCCGGTCGGCCTGCTCGTCGTGCTCGGCATCGCCGGGGGCGACAAGGTCCAGCACTCGCTGGGCAACGTCAAGCTGATCGTCGCCTACACGCCGGTGGTGATGATGTTTGTCATCACCATCCTCGCGCTGAGCGCACTGCCGGCCGCGCTCGCCTCCTACCGGGACAAGGGGTACCTGCGTCGGCTGTCGACGACGCCGATCGGCGCCGTCCGGTTGCTGGCGGCCCAGGTCATCATCAACTTCGGCCTGGCCGCGGCGGCGGTGATCCTGGTCGCGCTGGTGAGCCACTTCGCCTTCTCGGTGGCGCTGCCCCAGCAGATCGGCGGCTTCGTCCTGGCGATCGTGCTCACGCTGGCCGCGATGCTCTCACTGGGCACGCTGGTGGCCGCCGTGGCGCCCACCCAGCGAATCGCGGCAGCGGCAGGCTCTCTGCTCTTCTTCCCGCTGATGTTCTTCGCGGGGCTGTGGGTGCCGCAGGCCTCGATGGGGACGGGCCTGCGCGACGTCAGCCACTACTCGCCGCTCGGGGCGGCGGTCCCCGCGGTGCAGAACGCGATCGCCGGCCACTGGCCCGGCACCGTGCATCTGCTGGTGCTCGCCGGCTACGCGGTGGTGCTGTGCACGGCCGCGGCTAGATTGTTTCGCTGGGAGCGATGACCACAGGCAAGCCGATGTCACGTCGCGAAGAGTGGCTTGAGTTCTGGGAACGGCGCGAGGCGCCGTTCCTTCGGCTGCTGCCCTACGTCCTGCTCGTCCTGTGCGTCGTCTTCGACATCGCCACGCGCAAGGGCGTGGGCCGCGCGATGCAGATCGACCTGGCCCTGGTGGCCGCCGCGGCCCTTGTGATGGGCGCGATGGACCGTCTGGACCATCGGACGTCGTGGACCGAGCCGCGGACCTTCGTCGGCCCGGTCGTGGCCACCGTTGTGTTCGCGGTCCTGCTCGGGCTCTCGGCGGCGCTCGTCATCAGGCAGCCGCTCTACGGGTTCTACACCTGGACCGGGTACTTCTGGGCGTGGCGGTTGTTCACCGGCCGCGGCCGGCTGATCGGCGTCGCCCTGGTGGCCGGGGTCACCGCCATCTCGCAGACCGGCGGCGGCCCGTACGACAGCGTGTACGCGATCGGCGGGCTGGTACTCGTGTACCTCATCAACGCCGGCGTAGCCAGCGCGCTGACCTGGTTTGGATGGATCGGCAACGAGCAGCAGCAGCGGCGCGCCCGCGAGGTGTCGGCGCTCACCGAGGCCAACGCCCGGCTCGAGGAGAGCCTGCGCCACAACGCCGACCTGCAGGAGCAGTTGCTCACCCAGGCGCGCGCGGCCGGCGTCTCCGAGGAGCGCCGGCGCATGGCCCGCGAGATCCACGACACGCTCGCCCAGGGGCTGATGGGGATCATCACCCAGCTGCAGGCGGCGCAAGGTGCCGGGGGAGCGGCGGGCGCGGCCGCGGGGGCGCGTCGCATCGAACTCGCCATTGAATTGGCGCGCGAGAGCCTGACCGAGGCGCGGCGTTCCGTGCAGGCGCTCTCGCCGCAACCGCTGGCCGAGGCCCGGCTACCCGATGCCATCCAGGACGTCGCCCAGCGCTGGTGCGAGCTGCACGGGCTGGAGGTGTCCTTCACCACCACCGGTAGCCCTCGGGTGATGCGCCCGGAGATCGAGGTGGCCCTGCTGCGCACCGCGCAGGAGGCGCTGGCCAACGTGGCCAAGCACGCCCACGCCACGCGCGTGGGGCTCACCCTGTCCTACATGCAGGACCTTGTCACCCTCGACGTCCGCGACGACGGCGTCGGCTTCGTCACCGTCAACGGCACCGGCCCCCGCCGCCCCCGCGACGATCAGAGCGGGTTCGGGCTCTCGGGCATGCGCCAGCGCGTGGAGGGTGTCGCCGGGACGCTGGAGATCGAGTCCGAGCCTGACGGCGGCACCGCCATCTGCGCTGCGATTCCGGCCGCGCCTCTTGGAGACGGCGCATGAGCGCGCCGATCCGCGTGATGATCGTGGACGACCATCCGGTCGTGCGCAACGGGCTGAGCGGAATGTTCGCCGGTGACGATGGCTTCGAGGTCGTCGGCGAGGCCAGCGATGGCGCTGAGGCGGTCCGCCGCGTCGCCGGCCTTCGCCCCGACGTCATCCTCATGGACCTGCGCATGCCCGAGATGGACGGGGTCAGCGCCATCGCCGCACTGACCGCCGCCGGTGTTCCCGCGCGGATCCTCGTGCTGACCACCTACGACACCGACAGCGACGTGCTCGCCGCCATCGAGGCCGGCGCCACCGGTTACCTGCTCAAGGACACCCCACCCGCGGAGCTGTTCCGCGCCGTGCGAGCCGCCGCGGGTGGCGAGGCCGCGCTGTCGCCGTCGGTGGCCACCCGTGTGATGGGCCAGGTGCGCGCGCCCACCCAGGAGCCGATCAGCCAGCGTGAGCTCGATGTGCTCGAATTGGTCGCTCAGGGAGCGAGCAACCGCGACACCGCCGCCCAGCTGTTCATCTCCGAGGCCACCGTCAAGACCCACCTCATGCACATCTACGCCAAGCTCGGGGTCAACGATCGCGCCGCCGCCGTGGCCGAGGGGTTCAACCGCGGGCTGCTGATCCCGCGCAACGCGCGCTGACCCGTGGCCGAGATTCGCGACATCGCTCCCGGGTTGTGGGTGTGGAGCCGGCCGCATCCCGACTGGACGCCGGGCAGCGACTTCGGCGGACCGGTGACCTCGACCTGCGCGGCCGCCGGCGGCGAGGTGGTGCTGCTCGACCCGGTCGCGCCCGAGCCAGATGACGGGGCGGCGTGGGCGCGCCTGGACGCGGCGCCGCCCACGGTCGTGGCCATCTTGAAGCCCGATCACGTCCGCGACGTGGACCTGTTCGTGCGCCGCTACGGCGCGCGGGCGTTCGGGCCCTGGCTGTACTACCCGCACGATGTGCCGCGCTGCGAGGTGGAGGCGGTGGAGGCGGGCATGACGGTGCCGGGCGGGCTGACGGCGCTCTACGACGGCCGCGGACGCAACGAGACCCCGATGTGGATCGCCGAGCATCGGACGCTGGTGTTTGCCGACGCTCTGACCGCGCCCCAGGGAGAGCTGCTGGTGTGGGACTGCCCGGCGCTGGCGGAGCGGGCGCTGCCGGCGCTGCGGGCTTTATTGGAGCTGCCGTTCGAGCGCGTGATCGTCTCGCACGGCGAGCCGGTGCACGATCGCGCGGCCTTTGAGCGAGCGCTGGAACTTCCGCCGTGGCGCGGGGGAGATCCGGGGAGCGAGCAATGACCAACTCACACCTGCACGTGGTCACGGAGCGGTTGGACCTGCGCAAGACCGATCCGGTCGGCGATCTCGATGACCTGTTCGCCATCTTCAGCGACCCGGCGGGCTGGTGGTTTGACCCCGCCGGGAGGCACACCGACCCTGCGCGGACTCGCGACTGGCTCACGCGCGCCGCGGCGCGGTTCGACGAGGACGGACTGAGCTACTGGACCGCGCGCCGTCGCGACACCGGCGAGATCGCGGGCGTCGGCGGTGCCCAGCGCCAGCGCACGCGCGCGTGGAACCTCAACTATCGCCTCGGCACCGCCCACCAGGGCCTGGGCTTTGCCACCGAGCTGTCTCGGGCCGCCCGGGCCGCTGCGATGGAGCTGGACGACTCCGTGCCGTTCATCGCCTGGATCGCTCCGGAGAACACGCCGTCGCTCAAGGTGGCCGAGCGCCTGGGGCTCACCAACTACGGGCCGGGCGTCGACCCCTCAGACGGGCAACAGCGGCTGGCCTGGGCCGACCGCCCGCTGGACTAGCTGGCCAGGTCCAGGATCCTGCGGAGCCGTGCGGCTTCGCGGTCGGGGTTGGCTTTGAGGCGTTCTTTGGTGATGCGCAGGGTGCGGATGCCGTGGGCGAGTTGGTGGGCGTCGCGTTCGCGGTCGGTTTCGAAGGCGTGGCGGGTCTTGTGGTGGTCCCAGCCGTCGAGTTCGACGATGAGGTTGTGGTCGGGGAAGTAGGCGTCGACCTGGCGGCCGTTGACCCACACGTTGGTCAGCGGGGTGGGGAGCCCGTATTTGGCCAGGAAGGGCAGGAAGTCGTCTTCGAAGTGCGAGTTGGTGGGGTTGGTGCCGGGGAGGTCCAGGAACGGCTTGAGGAGTTTGGTGCCGGGGTGCAATGGGTTGCGTTCGATGACGTCGCTGAGGCCGTCGGGGCGGATGTTGTGTTCTCGGAGGGCGTCGTTGACCAGGCGGGTCAGCTGCTTGGGGGCGAGGGTCGGGGCGATGTCGAGGAGCGTGCGGGCCCGGGAGGTCACTTTGACTCCGTGCTGCAAGGAGATGTCCGGACGGTCTAACGACGGGCAGCGATGGGTGAGGATGTGGCGTGGTCGGCGGTCTCCGGTGGGGAGGCTGATCTCGGGGGGTGGTTGGTAGTGGGGGAGGAAATCCCACAGAAAGGCGGCCGAACAGTGGCTGGCCACCGCGGTTGGGCCGCCGGCCAGGACGGCGGCGTGGATACGCGCGGGCGCGTCCTGACGGGCAGGTGCTTGGCAGTAGACGCCGTGATAGCGCACGGCCCATGATCCGTTATGCAGGCGGGCCTTGATCGCCCCCGAGCCCAGACCAAGCCTCAACAGCTGCCGGCGCTCGAAGTTCCCCAGTTGGCGCTGGGCCAGCTCCCGGATGGCCGCCTCAAGGGGGTCTTGGGCGATTTTGTCTCTGTGACGACCATTTGCTCCCACTACTGGTTAAGAGCCTCGAGCGGGACCAAATTCACCCCCCTCGTGGCCGATTTTCGGCCGACGGCGCGCCCACGATCATGTAATGCGAGACCCCGCGAGCGTGGCTGATCGCGATCGCCCGGCTGGAAGGGCGTCCTCGCCGCCGAGCAGCTGCCCGGCGGCGAGGTGGCGGTGGCGGTGGCTGCAGATGGTGGTGCAGGAGTCCGTGCCGTGCGACATCCATCACATGGCGACCCAGACGCCGGTCAATCCGTCGCAGCCGGCTCCAGGAACCCCGTGATCGAGCGCATACGACCGTCGCCGGCGAGGTTGACGAAGTCCACGCCGATCGCCACCGGCGCCCCGCCGTTGGCCGCGAGCGACCAGGTGAACCGCACCCGGTCGTGGTGGGCCTCAGGGCCCGCGACGAGCGCGAAGCGATGGCCGGGGAATTGGCCCTGTGCCGCCCCGATCATCGCGGTGATCCCGTCGACCCCGGCGCCCTCCATGATGGGATCGACGTAGTCGGCGTCGTCGGTCACCGTCTCCGCGACGAGCGCGCGGCGACGGTCCGGGTCGGTCTCGTTCCACATCGCGATGTAGTTGTGCACCACCGTGTCGGTGTCAGCCATGAGTGCCTCCTGTGTGGGTCGTTTTGACGGGCGGGAGGCTCTCAGGGACGGCGCGGCTGGTCCATTACCTGGCACGTAGTATCCGCGCCGTGAAGCCGATCATCATCGACTGCGACCCGGGTCACGACGACGCGGCCGCGCTGCTGCTGGCCCTGGCCAGCGACGAGGTGGAGCTGCTGGGCGTGACCACGGTGGCCGGCAACCAGACCCTGGCCAAGACGACCGCCAACGCGATCCGCGTGCTCGACTGCGCCGGGCGCGCCGACGTGCCGGTGGCCGCCGGCGCCGACCGGCCGCTCATGCGTGAGCTGCATGTCGCCGCCGATATCCACGGCGAGACCGGTCTTGAGGGCGCCGACCTGCCGCCGCCGAGCCGTCCGCCGCTCGACGCCCACGCCGTGGACTGGCTGGCCGCGACCCTCGAGTCCGCCTCGACGCCGGTGACGCTCGTGCCCGTCGGCCCGCTCACCAACATCGCTCTGCTCTTCGCCCGCTACCCCGGGATCGAGGAGCGCATCGAGCGGATCGTGCTGATGGGCGGTTCGATCGGGGAGGGCAACGTCACTCCCGCCGCCGAGTTCAACATCTGGGGCGACCCTGAGGCGGCCCACCGCGTCTTCGCCACCGACGTGGACCTCACCATGGTCGGCCTCGACGTCACCCACCAGGCCCTGCTCACGCCCGATCACCTCGAGGTGCTCGAGGGCACCGGGCCGCCCGGCAAGCTCATCGCCGACCTCTATCGCTTCTTTTTGTCGATTCACGGCGAGCGCTACGGCTGGGTGGGCGCGCCGGTGCACGACGCGGTGGCCGTGGCGCACGTGATCGACGGATCGCTGCTTGAGACGACCCGGTGCGCGGTGGCCATCGACACCGGGGGAGAGCTCTCGCGCGGGCGGACGAACGCGGACGTGCGGCGTCAGACCGAGTGGCGGCAGCTGCATCACGTCGCGACCGGCATCGACGCCGAGCGGTTCCTGACGCTGCTGGTGAAGCGCATCAGCGCGCTGGGGTAGGGCTAGCAGTACCCCGCAGGACTCCGGCTGCCCGGCTGTTCAGCACGGCCGAGCGAGAGCACTCTGTGGGGTGTGCTCACAGAGATCACCACCCACATGGAACAGAAGGCCGGGGGGCCGGCTGCCCGCGCCGTCGACCTCACCAAGACGTATGGCACGGGCGATGCCGCCGTCACGGCTCTGGCGGGGGTCAGCTGTCGGGTTTGAACGGGGGCGCTTCACCGCGGTGATGGGGCCGTCGGGATCGGGGAAGTCGACGCTGATGCACTGCCTGGCGGGGCTGGACGCGCCGTCCTCGGGGCACGCCTTCGTCGGCGAGCAGGAGATCGGGGCGCTCGGGGACTCCGAGCTGACGCAGCTGCGGCGCGACCGGATCGGGTTCGTGTTCCAGGCGTTCAATCTCGTCCCCACGCTGACCGCCGCGGAGAACATCACCCTGCCGGCCGACCTGGCGGGCGCGGCGGTGGACGAGGCGTGGCTCGCGCAACTGGTGGCTCAGCTCGGCATCGCCGACCGCCTGGACCATCGCCCCAGCCGAGCTGTCGGGCGGCCAGCAACAGCGCGTCGCCTGCGCCCGCGCGCTCATCACCCGGCCCGAGCTCATCTTCGCCGACGAGCCGACCGGCAACCTGGACTCCAACGCCTCGACGGAGGTGCTCGCCTTCCTGCGCCAAGCGGTCTCACAGCATGGGCAATCCGATCGTGGTGGTCACTCACGACCCGCAGGCGGCGGCCTACGCCGACCGGGTCGTCTTCCTCGCCGACGGCGCCGTGGTGGGGGAGCTGGCCTCGCCCACGGCCGACGCCGTCCTCGAGCAGATGAAGCAGCTGGGAGGCTGACATGCGCCGGGTCACGCTCAGGGGCCTCGCCGCCCGCAAGCTGCGACTGTCGCTCACCGCCCTGGCCGATCGTGCTCGGCGTCACCTTCGTCACCGGCACGCTCGTCCTGGGCGACACGCTGCACCGCACCTTCAACGACCTCATCGGCACCGCCTACCAGCACGTCAGCTTCCAGATCCGCGGCAAGGCCACCCTCAGCGGCACCGACACCACGGTCGACAGCACGGCGAACCGCCGGCCGGTCGCGGCCACCATTGCCGCGCAGGTGCGCCGCCTGCCCGGCGTCGGCCTACGTCCACGGCTCGGTGGGTGGCTACGCCCAGTTCCTGGCGCGCAACGGTGACGCCATCGGGGGTGGCGGCGGATCCACGCTCGGCTTCTCCTTCGATCCCAATCGGCAGCTGTCGCCGTACCGGCTGGTGGCCGGGCGTGCGCCGAGCGGGCCAGACGACGTGGTGATGGACAAGGCGACGGCCACCAAATACCACTTCGCCGTCGGCGACCGGGTGCTCATGAACCTGCCCGACCGCGCGCAGCGGTTCACCGTGGCCGGGATCGTCACCTACGGCTCCGCCGACAACCTCGCCGGCGTCACCCTTGCCGGGTTTGATCTGGCCACGGCGCAGCGGCTGTTCAACCTCCCGGGCGCGTTCGACACGATCAGCGTGCTGGCGGCGCCCGGCGCCGACACGGTCAAGCTGCAGCGCGCCATCGCGCACATCCTCCCGTCCGGTGTCGAGGTGGTCAGTGGCCAGACCGTCGCCAGCGAGCTCTCCACCGCGGTGAACGACGCGCTGTCGTTCATCTCCACCGCGCTGCTCATCTTCGCCGCCATCGCGCTGTTCGTCGGCGCCTTCACGATCTTCAACACGCTGTCGATCACCGTCGGGCAGCGCACCCGCGAGCTGGCGCTGCTGCGCCTCGTCGGCGCGGGCCGCCGCCAGGTGTTCGGCTCGGTGCTCGGCGGAGGCAGCGGTCACCGGGCTCGTCGCCTCGCTGGTCGGGCTCGGGCTTGGGGTGGTCGCGGCGCTCGGGCTCAAGGCGCTGCTCGGGGCCTTCGGGATCACGTTGCCGCCAGCGCCGCTGGTCTTCGAGGCCCGCACGCCGATCGTGGCCATTGCGCTCGGGGTGGCCGTCACCGTGCTCGCGGCGATCGTCCCGGCGCGCCGCGCCGTGCGCATCGCTCCGGTGGCAGCACTCTCAGACCACGGCGCCGATGTCCCGGAGTCGCTGCGGAGCGTGGCGGATCACGGGCGGCGCGATCCTCGCGGTGGCCGGCGTCGCCGCGGTCGTCGCCGGCTTGGCCGAGCCGGCGGTGGCGCTGGTCGGCGTGGGGGCCCTGGCCGTGTTCGTCGCGACGGGGATGCTCGCCGCGGTCGCAGCGCGGCCGCTGTCGAGCGTCCTGGGACGGCCGCTCGCCGCGCTGCTGGGGGCCCCGGGACGGCTGGGGCGCGAGAACTCGATGCGCAACCCGCGCCGGACCGCTCAGACCGCGGCGGCGCTGATGATCGGGATGGCGCTGGTGTCGACGATCGCCGTCCTGGGTGCCTCGCTGAGCACGTCGGCGGCCCACGAGGTCGACAGCGCGGTCAACGCCGACTACCTCGTCACCGGGTCCGGTGCGGTTCAGCCGATCGGTCATCCCCGCCGTGGCGCGGCTGCCCGGGGTGACGACGGCAACCACCGTCTACCAGGGGCAGTTCGAGTTCCGCGGCGCGCTCGACAGCCTGGCGGCGGCGACCCCCGCGCGCCTGTCACAGACCGTGAACCTGCACATCGTCACCGGCGCCGGGGCATCCGCGATGGCCGCCGGTGAGCTGCTCATCGACGCCAATACCGCCCGCGCCGACCACCTCGCCGTCGGCGCGACGGTCCCGGTCCGCTTCGCCCAGACGGGCGCGACCACGTTGCGCATCGGCGGCATCTTCAGGGCCAACCCGCTCGTCGGCAGTTTCATCGTCGGCGACGGATTCTTCCGCTCGCACTTCCACGACCCGCTGCCCACCGGGGTTCTGTTGCGCACGGCGCCGGGGAGCCGCTTCACTCAGCGGCCGGCTCGACCGCGTGCTCGCGCCCTACGCCAACGTGTCGGCCAAGACTCGGGCGCAGTTCGAGGCAGACCAGAAGCACTCGGTCAACCAGGAGCTCGGACTCGTCTACGTCCTGCTGGCGTTGGCGATCGTCGTCGCGCTGATCGGGATCGTCAACACGCTCATGCTCTCGGTGTTCGAACGGACTCATGAGATCGGGCTGCTGCGGGCCGTCGGGATGAAGCGCCGGCAGGTGCGGTCGATGATCCGCGCCGAGTCGGTCATCGTGGCGCTGGTCGGCGCAGTGGTCGGGATCGTCATCGGCACCGGGCTGGGCATCGCGCTGGCGGTGTCGCTGCGCGACAACGGGGTGGCCAGCCTCTCGGTTCCGGTGGCCAGCCTCGTCGGTTTCGTCGTCCTCTCAGCGCTACTGGGCCTGGCCGCCGCGACGTGGCCGGCCCGGCGAGCCGCCCGGCTCGACGTCCTGGCCGCGATCGCCGTCGAGTGACCCGGCGTGCACGCGGCCGACCCATCTCTGGTGCACGTGGCTGATCGACGACACAATCTACGGTTGATGAAGCCGAAGCTGTGGGTGGTCGCCGCCGCGGGTGCGCTGGCCGGTGCCGGCGCCGTGTGGCTGGCCGCGCACCAGCCGCCGGATCGCCCCACGGAGCCCGACGCCGTTCTCACGTTGGTCCTCGGCGCGTCGCTGCTGGGCAGCGGGCTGGCCTCGTGGCGGGCCCGGCCGGAGAACCGCCTCGGGCCGGTGATGGTGCTGACCGCGTTCGGGTTCTTCGCCTCTCAGCTGATCGACGCCACCCCGGCCTGGATGTACACGGTGGGCAACGCCATCCAGTACGTGTGGTTGATCGGGTTCCTCTACCTCCTGCTCTCGTTCCCGACAGGTCGCCTGGCGGGGAGGTTGGACCGGTGGCTCATGGGCGGCGTGGTCGTGTTGATGTTGTTCCCCATCCTGGCCATGCTCGACGGCAACAAGGCCGGGTTGCGCTGCGCCTCCTGCCCGGACAACCTGATCCAGATCACCCACAACAACCAGGAGGCCATGAACCTGCTTGGCCTCCAGCGCCTCGTGGGCTCCGCGCTACTGGTGGTGATCGTGGGGGTGCTCGTCAGGCGGTGGCTGCGGGCCAGCGCGGCTCGCCGGCGCGCGGTTGCCCCCGTCCTGGTCGCGGGATGCGCAAGCTTCCTCGTCCTGGCTACGACCGCGACCCTGGACCTGTTCGGCGACCCGCTCAGCTCTCTGCCCGCCAACGTCTTCTTCTACCTGACGGCGACGGTGCCGATCGCGGTCATGTTCGTCTTCCTCCAGCGCCAGCTCGCGCGCGGCGGGGTCGCGGGGCTGGTGGTCGAGTTGGGGGGGTCCCACGCCAACACCGACCTCCGCCACGCATTGTCCCGGGCGCTGGGTGACCCCTCGTTGGAGCTGGCCTTCTGGTTTCCCGCCGAACGCTGCTACGTCGACGGGGACGGGACGCCGGTGCGCCTGCCCACGGACGACCCGGCTCGCAGCGTCACCATCGTGGAGCGCGACGGCGGTCCGGTGGCCGCGCTGCTGCACGACCCGGTGCTGGAGGAGAGCGCCGAACTGGTGGAGTCGGTATGCGCGGCGGCGAGCCTCGCGCTCGAGAACGAGCGCCTGCAGGCCGAGCTGCGAGCGCGGCTGGTGGAACTGCAGGCGTCGCGGGCGCGGCTGGTCGGCGCCACCGACGCCGAGCGCCGGCGGATCGAGCGCGACCTGCACGACGGGACCCAGCAGCGCCTGGTGTCGATCGCGATGTCGCTCGGGCTGCTGGAATCCAAGCTCCCCGCGCACGAGGCAGAGGCCAGGCCGCTGCTGGGCGAGACCCGCCAGGCCCTGGCGGTGGCCCTGGAGGAGCTGCGCGAGCTCACCCACGGCATCAATCCGCCGTTGCTGGTCGAGCGCGGCCTGTCGGCGGCGCTGGACGAGCTGGGCCGTCGCGCGTCACTGCCCACGCACCTGCGCCTCGAGGTCGAGCGGCGCCTCCCGGATGCAGGTGGAGAGCGCCGCATACTTCGTGGCCTCGGAGGCGCTCACCAACGCGGCCAAGCATTCCCACGCCTCCGAGGTCCGCGTGGCGGCATGGTGCGCCGAGGGTTCGCTGATCGTCGAGGTCGCCGACGACGGCATCGGCGGCGCCGGCACCGAGGGCGGCTCCGGGCTGCGCGGCCTGGCCGACCGCGTCGAGGCCCTCGGCGGTCGCTTCACGGTCTCCAGCCCGCCGGGGCGTGGCACCACGCTGCGGGCGGAGATCCCGTGCGGGTAGCCCTCGCCGACGACGCGGTGATCCTGCGCGAGGGCCTGGCGCGCCTGCTCACGGAGGCCGGGTTCGAGGTCGTGGGTCTGGCCGCGGACGGCGACGAGCTGCTGGCGCTGGTGGAGAGCACCAGTCCGGACGTCGCGATCGTCGACATCCGCATGCCGCCGACCCACACCGACGAGGGACTGCGCGCGGCCAAGGTCATCCGCGAGCGCTGGCCCGCGGTCGGGATCCTCGTGCTCTCCCAGCACGTCAACGCCCGCTACGCGCTCGAACTGCTCTCGGCCGGCACCGATGGCGTCGGCTACCTGCTCAAGGAGCGCGTCTCTGATCTGGAGGAGCTCGCGTCGAGCGTCAACCGCGTGGCGCACGGCGGTTCCGTCCTGGACCCGGCGGTGGTGGGGGAGTTCGTCGGGCGCCGCCGCCAGAGCGACAACCCGCTCGAGCACCTCACCGATCGCGAGCGCGAGGTCCTGGCGCTCATGGCCGAAGGCCGCTCCAACCGGGCGATCGCCGAGCGCCTGTTCGTCACCGAGCACACGGTGGAGAAGCACGTCAAGAACATCTTCGGGTCGCTGTGCCTGCCCGTGTCGCCCGACGATCACCGCCGGGTGCTGGCGGTGATCACCTACCTCAACGCGCAGTAGCCGCTAACGGGCGGATAACGCCGTTATGGCGCTGTTATCCGGCCAGGGCTACAACCATCGTGGGCCACACCGCCGGCCCCCGCCCGATGCGCATCCTCCTCGCCCTGATCTCCGTGCTCTGCCTCGCCGCCTGTGGCGCCTCGGGGTCATCGGGGGGCACCGCTACCAACGCCGCGTCCGGCGTCAAGGAGGGGCTCAAGCTGGCGCAATGCATGCGCGCCCACGGCGTCCCGAACTTCCCGGATCCCAGCAGCTCGGGCGGGATCAACATCCAAGAGGGGTCCGGAATCGACCCGCAGTCACCGGCCTTCCAGGCCGCGCAGAAGGCGTGTCGCAAGGTCATCCCGGGCGGCCCGGGAGGACCGATCAAGGTGACCAAGGCGCAACTCACCAAGGCGCTCGCGTTTGCCAGGTGCATGCGCACGCATGGCGAGCCGCGCTTCCCCGACCCGTTGGCGTCGGTCCCCGCTGGCGCGGGTCCGATCGTCTCGCTGGCCGGCATGCTCTTCAAACCCGGGCAGGGGCTTGACCCGCAGTCACCCGCCTTCCAGGTGGCCACCTCCCGCTGCGGGCTGAATCTGCCCAAGCCGCCCGGGTGATCACCCGGGGTATGACTGCTACATCGTCTCGATCACGGGGAACGCCGGGTCAGCGTCCAGGCAGGCGCGGAGATACAGCGCGACCCCGATATCACCGGTGAACAGCGTGTAGCGCCCGTGGCCCACCCTGTCGCGCTCGCGGCGAACCTGTGTGACCGCATGCATGGCGAAGCGCCGCGCGCGATCGAGCCACATCGCGTCGCCGGTGAGCGCATGCAGGCGCAGAAAGGCGTAGCCGTTGCCGGCCGTCCCGTGGCAGAGGCCGGAGCCCTTGCGCACCGGCCCGGCGCGCCAGGTCAGTTCCCCGCCCGACAGCGCCAGCTCCCAGGGCAGCAGGTCGCCGATCGTGGTCACGATGCCGGGGGCGCCGTGACACCACTGCACCCGGATCTTCGGGTCATCGGGCGTGGGCGGCCAGTTGACCAAGCCGTCGTCACGTATCGCCGTGCGCTCCAGCAGACGCGAGACCCGCTCGCGCAACACCTCGTCGCCGACGTAGCCGCGGAGCGCGTTGACGTTGCCGGCGAAGCCGTGGGCGGGGCCCAGCGACTGGACATCGTGGCCGTGGAGATGCTGGGTCCACAGGTCGGTCTCCTCGTCCCACTGCGCCCACAGCGCGTCTCCGCTCTCGCGCCACTCGTCCTCGAGCCCCACGGCGCGCGCGGCGAGCATCGTCCCGGGGGAGCCCCAGAGCAGCTCCCAGGTCGGGTGGCTGCGGTTTGCGCGGATGAGCTCGCGCAGCCGCTCGCGGTCGGCGGCCGCCGAGCCGACGCGCTCCGCGGCGATGAGGATCCCGGTCTCCCCGCAGAGCAGGCTCGGCGGGTGCGGGTCGGCGGGGAAGTCGGGCGTCGCGCGGTACCGGTCCAGCGCGGCCGCCACCGCCCCGGCGGCATCGAACCCGGAGCCGAGCTTCCACAGTGCCCAGGCCATGCCCGCGGAGCCCAGGTAGAGGCTGCTCCAGACCTCGCCGTCCTCGGGATCGTCGAGCGGATGTCCTGGCCACAGCCCGTCGGGCGACGCTGCCGCCTCCGCGTCGGCCACGATCTCCGCCAGGGCATCGCGCGCCCAGCCGGCGGTCCACAGCCCTTCGGTCAGCGGCTCGTGCTCGGATTCGCGCCACAGCATCGTCGGCCCATCTTCACATGGGCTTGACTTAGAGCGCGCTCTAAGTCCTAACCTCGAACACGTGACCGTTCAGGCAGGGCTCACAATCGCTGACGCCGCCCGGATTTCGGGCGTAAGTGCGCACACTTTGCGCTACTACGAACGAGCAGGGCTGATTGACGGCGTTGAGCGGGCCGGGTCGGGTCATCGTCGTTACGGCGACGAGGACCTGGCGTGGATCGAGGTCCTGCAATGCCTGCGCGCGACCGGGATGCCGATTCGCGGCATCCGGCGCTATGCCGAACTGGTGCGTGCCGGCGACGGGAACGAGACCGAGCGCCTCACCCTGCTCGAGGACCATCGAGATGCGGTGCGGGCGGAGTTGGCGCAGGTGCGCGAGCACCTCGCCTTCATCGAACACAAGATCGCCAATTATCAGGAGAAGCTCAATGACCAGGAGAACACTCGGGAGTCAGGGGCTGGAGGTTTCTGCGCAGGGCCTGGGGTGCATGGGCATGACCCACGCCTACGGCGCCGGTGACGAGGAGTCCGGCCTCCAGACCATCCACCGCGCGCTCGAGCTCGGCGTGACCTTCCTGGACACCGCCGAGATCTACGGGCCGCACACCAACGAGCAGCTCGTCGGCCGGGCCATCGCCGGCCGCCGCGACGAGGTGCAGATCGCCACGAAGTTCGGCTTCAGGCTCAACCCCGACAGCCCCTGGGCGCGCAGCGTCGACGGCAGCCCGGACAACGTGCGCAGTGCTGTCGAGGGCTCGCTCAAGCGCCTGGGCACCGACTACATCGACCTCTACTACCAGCACCGGATCGACCCCGATGTCCCCATCGAGGAGACGGTCGGCGCCATGGCGGAGCTCGTCACGGCCGGCAAGGTGCGCTACCTCGGCCTCTCAGAGGCGGCGCCGGAGACGATTCGCCGCGCCCACGCCACCCATCCGCTGACCGCGATCCAGATGGAGTACTCGCTGTGGACGCGCGACGCGGAGACCGAGGTGCTGCCGACCCTGCGCGAGCTGGGCATCGGCCTCGTGGCCTACTCGCCGCTGGGCCGCGGGTTCCTCACCGGCTCGATCCGCTCCATGGACGACCTGCCCGAGGACGACTGGCGGCGCAACAACCCGCGCTTCCAGGAGGAGGCGCTCCAGCAGAACATCGCGCTCGCCGACCAGGTCGACCGAGATGGCCGGCCGCCTCAGCCTGACCCCGGCGCAGCTGGCGCTGGCCTGGGTCCAGGCCAAGGGCGAGGACATCGTCGCCATCCCCGGGACCAAGAGCCCGACGCGGCTTGAGGAGAACGTCGGCGCGGTGGACGTCGAGCTCTCGAACGAGGACGTTCAGGCGCTCGACGATGCGCTGCCGTCGGGTGGCGTGGCCGGGACGCGCTACGCGGCCAGCGACATGGAGCTGCTGAGCCAGTGACGTGCGGCTGAACGAGGCGCTACGGTGGGCGCTGCATGCGGATCGCGACTTGGAATGTCAACTCCGTCAAGCAGCGCCTGCCGCGGCTGCTGCCGTGGCTGGACGACCGCCGGCCCGACGTCGTGTGCCTGCAGGAGACCAAGCTCACCGACGACGCCTTCCTGCGAGCTGCTCGGCGAGGAGCTCAAGCAGCGCGACTACGCGGTGGCGGTGTACGGCGAGGCGGCGTGGAACGGGGTGGCGATCCTCTCCCGGGTCGGTCTGGAGGACGTGGTCACCGGGATCCCCGACGGCCCCGGGTTCCCTGACCCGGAGGCGCGGGCGGTGTCGGCCACCTGCGACGGGGTCCGTGTCACCTCGGTGTATGTCCCCAACGGCCGCGAGCCCGACTCCGACCACTACCGCTACAAGCTCGAGTGGCTGGCCGCGCTCCGGGCCATGGTGGCCGCCGGTCCCGACGCGGCTGTCGTCGCCGGCGACATGAACATCGCGCCCACCGACGAGGACGTCTTCGATCCCGAGGCCTACGAGGGGGAGACCCACGTCACCGCCCCCGAGCGCGAGGCGCTCGCGCAGCTGCAGTCCCTCGGGCTGCACGACGTGGTCCGCGACCGCTGGCCCACCGAGCGGGTGTTCACCTACTGGGACTACCGGGCCGGGATGTTTCACCAGGACCTCGGGCATGCGGATCGATCTGGTGCTGGCCAGCGGGCCCGTCGCCGAGCGTGTGCAGGCGGCGTGGGTGGACCGCCAGGCCCGCAAGGGCTCGGGACCCAGCGATCACGCGCCGGTGATCGTCGACCTCGACGAGGCGCCCGACGGCGACATCGGACCCGTCGTCCCGCCGCCCTCGCCACCCGGCCAAGCGCGGCACCAAGAAGAAGCTGCCGCAGCAGTCTGCGGTCTAGGCCCGGTGTCGGTGGAGTCGCGGCCTGGACGCGCGGCCGGCGCTCAGTCGCGCGGCCGGTCGCGATCGCGCGAGGGTTGCACGCGCTTGGGCTCGCCCGGCATCTTGGGATAGTCGGGCGGGTAGGGCATGTCGGTCAGCCCGTTGGCCAGATCGGCCTCGTAGAGGTCCAGCAGCGGCTGCAGCGAGTACGCCGCGTCGTCGATGGCGGCGTGGACGTCGCCGTGCTCGGCGAAGCGCGCCGGCATCGTCGCCACCGTGAACAGCTCGGGCGCGACGTGCGGCAGCTCGTCCCAATGCAACGGTGCCGACACCGGCGCGCCCGGCTTGGGGCGGATGCTGTACGCCGAGGCGATGGTGCGGTCGCGCGCGTTCTGGTTGAAGTCGATGAAGATCCGCTCGCCCCGCTCCTCCTTCCACCAGCTCGTCGTGACCTGGTCGGGCAGACGGCGCTCCAGGGCGCGGGCGAAGGCGATGGCGGCGTGGCGGACGTCGATGAAGGTCCAGCGCGGCTCGATCCGGACGTAGATGTGCAGGCCGCGGCCGCCGGAGGTCTTGGGAAACCCGGTGTAGCCGAGCTCGCCCAGGAGCGTGCGCGCCTCGCCCGCCACGCGCGCGGCGTCGGCGAAGTCCGTGCCGGGCTGGGGGTCGAAGTCCAGGCGCAGCTCGTCGGGGTGGTCGGCGTCGGCGCGCCGCACCGGCCACGGGTGGAAGGTGATGGTCCCCATCTGGCCCGCCCAGGCGACGACGGCCAGCTCGGTGGGGCAGACCTCGTCGGCATCGCGGCCCGACGGGAACTGGATGCGGGCCGTCTGCACGTAGTCAGGGGCGCCCTTGGGGACGCGCTTCTGGTAGAAGGCGTCGCCGGGGCGCCCGTCGCGGGTGGAGAGCACGATGCCGGGGAACACGCCCTTGGGCCAGCGTTCGAGCGTGGTGGGCCGCTCGCGCAGCGCGCGCATGATCCCGTCCCCGACGCTCACGTAGTAGCGGACGATGTCGCCCTTGGTCACCGCGCTCGGTCCGCTCGGTCTCAGGGAAGATGACGCGGCTGGGGTTCGAGACGCGAACCTCGCGGCCGTCGGCGTCCACCATGATCTCCTCGGTCTTGGCCATGTCGTCTGAGAAGTTCTACGCCACGACCCCGATGTGGCGCGCGCCCAGCGCGTTGGCCAGCGTGCGGTGGGCGGGCCCCGAGCCGATCACCGCGGACCGCGCGAGGTCGAGGTCGTGGGCGGCTGCGAAGGCCACGGCCAGCCCGGGCAGGGGAGGGCGACACCAGCAGCGGGGCGGCCCGCCGCCGTGGGGGCAGACCGCGCGTGACACCTGGCCGGATACGGCGCCGGCGAGACGCGCCGTCGCGTCGTCGAGGTCGGCCGGAGTCCCGTCGGGGCGCCAGTCGAAGAGCAGATGTGGCGCGGTCGGGTCCGCTTGGGTCACTGCTGCCTCCCAGCCGGGATGATCGAGCGCGGGAGCGGCGACGAGCACGCCGGCGCGTCCGGGCTGATCGGCGTTGGCACGCTCGAACGGCACCTCCTCGATGGCCGCGAAGCCCTCGTCGAGCGCCGGCGGCTCGAGCTCGCGCAGCGTGCGCATCTGGGAGGTGGGCGCCATCACTCCCTCGGTGTTTCGCGCCATGGCCCGCAGTTCCTCGGGCGTGGGCAGCGATCCGTGCAGGGCGACCAGGCGCTGCACCAGGTTGACCTGGGCCTGAGCCAGCGGCGTGTTCAGCCACACGCAGCGGACCGGTGTGTTGTGGCGGGTGGCCGTCTCGATCACGTGGCTGCGCGCGGCGCGGGTGAGGTACGTGTTGTCCAGGACGATCCGGCGCGCGCCCGCAGCGAGCCGCTCGTCGAGCGCGTCCGCGATCTCGCGCAGCGAGCCGCCGCGCTCGTCGCGGTTGAGGCGCTCATAGCCGCGGTTGACGAAGTCGCGGGCAAGGCGGGTCTTCCCGGCGCCGGGGATGCCCATGACCATCACCATGTCGGCGTCCGGGTTGCTGTCCGCGGCGCGACCGGCCCCGGCGGGGCGTGCCCGGGGCGCCGGCCGCAGCACCTGCTGGTCGGCATCGGTGAGCGTGAGCGCCGCCGCGCGGGCCGCGCTGCGCGCCGTCTCGGGGCGTCGGGCGCCGGGGATGGCGACGACGGTGGGGGAGAGCGTCAGCAGCCAGGCCAGGGCGACCTCGGCCGGCTCGGCGCTGTGGCGTGCCGCCACCTGCACCAGCGCCTCGCGGCGGGCCAGAGATGCGGCCCTCCGCGGGCCGCCCAGCGGGGAGTGGGCGATGAGCGTGATCCCGAGCTCCCCGCATCGCGCCACCAGGCCGCCGCGCAGCGGCCGCGTCGTCGACGACGCTGAGCGCCACCTGCACCGCGCTGATCGGCGCGAGCGCCAGCGCTTCGTCGAGCTGGTGGCGGTTGACGTTGGAGAGGCCGACCCGGGCGACCAGGCCGTCGGCGTGCAGCCGCGCCAGCGCGCGCACCGATGTGGTCCACGGCGTGCGCGGGTCGGGAGCATGCAGCAGGTAGGTGTCGATGGGCAGGCCGTCGAGGGCGGCCAGGCTCGCCTCGCAGTCGGCGCGGATGGCCTTGGCGCGGCCGTCGGGCACCCAGGCCCCGCCGTCGCGGGTCATGCCGCCCTTGGTGACGATGCGGGCGGTCTGCTCGGCGCCGCAGCTCCGCAACGCGTCGGCCAGCAGTCGCTCGTTGTGGCCGAGCTCGTGTGCGTCGTGGCCGTAGGCGCGGGCGGTGTCGAACACGGTGATCCCGGCGTCCACCGCCGCCTCGATCGTGGCGACCGCCCGCTCGGGGTCGCGGTCGGCGTCGGTGGACAGGCGCATACAGCCCAGGCCGACGCGCAGCTCCGACGGGGCCAGCCAATCCGGGGGCACCCCTCAAGCCTACGGCCGGGGCGGTCATTTTCCTGACCCCGCCATGTGAGCGCTCACAATTTCCCGTTTCAGCCTTGGGCACAGGGGTATCCGAGCCCTCCGCCAGGGTTGAACGGGAGAGGGAGGGACGGAGATGGGTTCGAGGCTGATGGCGCGCGTCGCGGCGGTGGCGCTGACCGGCGCCTTTGCATTGCTGGGGAGCGGCGGCGGCGCACGCGGCGGTGCCGTCGGGCAGCGATCTGGGGCCGGTGGGGTGGAGCTCGGGCTCCGGCGACCCCAATCTGGGCGTGCTCAACGACGGGACCCGGACGATGAACTTCGACGGAGGCTGGCGCTTCAAGCTCGTCAACACCGCCAACACGAGCGATCCCACCGGCCGCTACGGCAACTCGGCGGATCCCGAAGGCCGACGCGCCGGGCTTCGACGACTCCGCCTGGCAGCGCCTCACGCTCCCGCACGACTGGAGCATCACCCAGGCGCCCGATCCCAGCCAGAGCAACGCGACCGGCTTCTTCCCCGGCGGCCTGGGCTGGTATCGCAAGACGTTCACGCTGCCCGCGTCGATGGCGGGCAAGCAGATCTCGCTGGACTTCGACGGCGTGTTCGAGAACTCGTACGTCTACCTCAACGGCCAACTCGTCGGCAACCACCCGTACGGCTACACCGGCTACAGCTACGACATCACCCATCTGGTCCACACCGACGGTCACACGCCCAACGTGCTGGCGGTCGTCGTCCAAAACCAGGAGCCGAGCAGCCGCTGGTACTCGGGCAGCGGGATCACGCGCCACGTGCACCTGACCGTGGCCAACCCGCTGCACATCGCGCGCTGGGGCACCACGGTGACCACGCCCGACCTGGCCACGACGATCGCGTCGCACTACGCCACCGTCCACGTGGCCACGCAGCTGGCCAACGACAGCGGCCAGGCGAGCACGGTCGATCTGCACTACGTGGTCCGCGACGCCAGCGGGCACGAGGTGGCCAACGGCGCCACCGACGGCGGTCGCCGTGCCCGCCGCCGGCGCCACCAGCTGCGGCCGACATCCGGCTCGACAACCCCCACCTGTGGTCCACCACCAATCCGTATCTCTACACGCGTCCAGACCACGGTGACCGGCGCGGGCGCACGCAACTCGACACCGCCACCGCCACCTTCGGCGTGCGCTGGCTCGTCTTCAGCCCCACCCAGGGCGTGATGCTCAACGGCCAGCCGCTGAAGCTCCACGGCGTCGACCTGCACAACGACGAGGGCGCGCTGGGCTCGGTGGACAACTACGACGCCATGTATCGCCAGATGAGCAACCTCAAGGCGATGGGCGTCAACGCGTTCCGCACCTCGCACAACCCGCCGTCACCCGAGCTGCATCGACATCTGCCAGCGGCTCGGCATCGTGATGATGGTGGAGGCCTTCGACGCCTGGGACACGGGCAAGCTGTCGGCTGACTACCACCTGTTCTTCAACCAGTGGAGTGACTACGACATCGAGGAGATGGTCAACGAGGCCAAGAACTCGCCGGCCGTGATCATGTGGTCGGTCGGCAACGAGATCCCCGACTGGACGTCGCCGCAGGCGCTGCCGATCGAGCAGCGGCTCATCTCCGACATCCGCTCGGTCGACCCCACCCGCCCGATCGTGGCCGGCTCTGACCGCTACCGCAGCGTGCCCAAGCCGGGCTCGGTGGCCGACCAGATGCTGCAGAACCTCGACGGGCTGGGCCTCAACTACGACACCGCCAAGACGATCGACGGCCTGCACGCCCAGTACCCGACGAAGTTCTTCTTCGAGTCCGAGTCCTCGTCGGAGACCTCGACGCGCGGCTACTACCAGGACCCCGACCTGCTCAACACCGGCCAGAACTTCACTCCGGGCAAGGATGGAGCTCTCCTCCTATGACAACAACATGGAGGACTGGACGCTGAGCAACGAGTACGACCTCAAGAAGGTGCGCGACCGGCAGTTCTTCGCCGGCCAGTTCATCTGGTCGGGCTGGGACTACATCGGCGAGCCCACCCCGTACACGACGTTCCCGGTCAAGACCTCGTTCTTCGGCCTGGCCGACACGGCCGGGTTCCCCAAGGACGGGTACTACCTGTTCAAGTCACAGTGGACGACGGCGCCGATGGTGCACATCGTCCCCATGAACTGGACCGACTACAAGCCGGGTCAGATGGTGCAGGTGTGGGCGTACGCCAACGAGCCATCGGTCGAGCTGTTCCTCAACGGCAAGTCACTGGGCGCCAAGTCGTTTGACTCCAAGACGATCGCCATCCGGGGCCAAGTACCTGGAGACGACCCAGTGCCCCGGTGACGACAAGACGTTCACCGGCGGGGCGTGCCCGGGGAGCTATCAGAGCCCGAACGGCAGCTCGGGCCGGCTGCGCGCTGGTGTGGAACGTGCCCTTCCGGCCCGGCAAGCTCGTCGCGGTGGCCAAGGACGCGAGCGGCCACGTGGTCGCCCGTGACGAGCAGGACACCGCCGGGCGGCCGTACGGCTTGAGCATCACTCCGGACAAGACCGTCGTGCGCGCCGACGGCAAGTCGCTGTCCTACCTGACGGTGCGGGTGGTCGACCGCCATGGCGTGGAGGTCCCCGACGCCGACAACTCAGTCCTGACCTCGGTGAACGGGGCGGGGACGTTCGCCGGCGCCGACAACGGCAAGGAGGACGACGCCGAGGGCTACACCTCGCCGCGCCACGACGCCTTCAACGGCCAGGTGCTGGCCATCGTGGAGTCCGCGACGCACCCTGGCCCGATCACCGTCAAGGTGTCCTCGGACGGACTGCTGCCCGCCACCACCACGCTGTACGCCCAGAACCCCGGCGCCCGGGGTGTGACGGCGGTCGCGCCCGCCTACGTGCGCACGCTGCAGGGGACGAACGCCTCGCTGCCGTCCAGCGTGAAGCTCATCGACGGGGACGGCACCACCACGACGTCCCGGGTGACGTGGTCAGGGCACGGTCCCGGCGCGGGTGCGCGTCCCGGGGTCTACACGGTGAGCGGCACCGTGCGCGGGACGAGGATCCCCGCCCGGGCCATCGTCACCGTGGCGGGCGTCGCCTCGGTCCAGAGCATCCACGCCGTGGTTCCTGTCGGCATGACGCCGACCCCGCCGGTCGCCACCAAGGTGACCTACACCGACGGCGTGACCCAGGAGTTGCGCGTGCACTGGCCACCGATCGCCGCGGCTCGCGTCGCCCAGCCCGGCCAGTTCTCGGTCAACGGGCGGGTGAGCGGCATCCGGACTTCGGCCCGGCTGCTGGTCACCGTGACCCGGAACGTCACCACGGGCCAGAACCTGGCCCTGGCCTCCGGACCCGAGCAGCCCACCGCCGACGCGAGCTTCTCCGGCGGCGTGTTCAACGGCGACAACTCGGACTTCGGGACCAGCACAACGATCCCGGCGGCCATGCTCGACGGCACCACCACCTCGGGTGGCTGGTCTGACCACTCGACCAAGGGCCCGACCCAGACGCTCAACGAGGTCACCAACGCCCGCGCCGGAGACTGGGTGAGCGTGAGCTGGCCCAAGCCCCAGACGTTCGGGGAGTTGCAGCCGTACTTCACCGTGGACGCGGCCGACCAGCTCCCTGCCACCGTGCAGGTCTCCTACTGGAACGGTCTGGACTGGGTGCCCGTGCGCGATCAGCACGTGCAGTTCGCGGCCGGCTCAGACGCGCCGTCGTCGATCACCTTCTCCCCGGTGACGACGACCCAGGTCAAGCTGGACATGACCAGCAGCTCCCCTGGGAGCGCCACTACGGGCAACCTGACCATCAGCGAGCTTCAGGTGATCGGAGACGTGCTGCGCCCCTGACCTGACCGCAATACCGTGCCACGGGCCGTCGTGAGACGATGGGCCCGTGGCGGTCCAGGAAGAGCAGATGCGCGAGGCGGCCGTGGCCGCGGCCCAGCTCGTGCAGCCGGGCATGCGCGTCGGCCTGGGCACGGGCCGGACGGTGGCGCGACTGCTCCCGGCGCTGGCAGCCCGCGGGCTTGCGGGCGTGCGCTGCGTGGCCACCTCGCCCGAGACCGAGCAGGTCGCCACCGGTCTCGGGCTGGCCGTCGAGCGGTTTGACGCCCTCGATCGCCTCGACATCGCCATCGACGGCGCCGACCAGGTGGGGGCGGACTGGTGGACGGTCAAGGGCGGGCACGGAGCGCACCTGCGCGAGAAGATCGTTGCCGCGGCGGCGGACCGGTTCGTGCTCATCGTCTCTGAGGACAAGCTCGTGGAGGCGGTGCACGCTCCGGTGCCGCTCGAGCTCGATGCCTTCGGCCTGCGGTCCACGGTGCATGCCGTGGGCGCGGTGGCCCTGCGCCCGGGCGCGCCGACGACGCCCGAGGGCGGGGTCATCGCCGACTACACCGGGCAGCTCGACGACCCGGCCGCCATCGCGGCGTGGCTGGATCAGATCCCCGGGGTCACCGGCCACGGCCTGTTCGCGCCGAGCATGATCCACGACGTGTACGTGGGGGGCCGCGACCGGCCGCTGGACCCGCCGGCGGGCGCGGGATCGGCTGCAGGCGCGCTTGCGGGCGCGGAGGCAGGGACGGGGTCGCCCCCGGGCACCCCGCGGCTCGGCAGCGCCCGGTTGACCACCAAGCTCACGGCTCTGTCGGTCTCTGACACGGTGGCGCGCCTGCGCGAGTTGCTCGGGGCCAAGGGGGTCAAGCTCTTCGACGTCGTCGACCACAGTGGTGAGGCCGCGGCGGTGGGGCTGACCCTGCGCGACACCAAGGTGGCGATCTTCGGCAACCCCCAGGCGGGCACCCCGGTCATGGAGGCCGTGCCTGAGGCCGCGCTCGACCTCCCGCTCAAGGTCCTGATCTGGCGCGACGGCGAGCAGACCAAGCTCACCTACGCGTCGCCGGGCGAGCTGGCGGCCCGCTACGGCCTCAGCGATGAGCTGGCGGCGCGGCTGGCCGCGATCGACGCCATCACCGACGCGTTGGCCGCCGGCTGATCGCCATCGCGCGTCGCTGGACCGGTGGGCCGGCGGGCGGCTCATCCGCCGATAGGGTGGCCGGGCACACATCGCCCATCAAGGAGCAGTCCATGGCACACGGGTTCAGCGGCTCGGTCCTGATCGACCGCCCCATCGACGAGGTGTTCGCGTTTCTGGCAGACGGGACCAACGACCCCAAGTTCAGCCCGCGCGTTCAGGAGATTCGCAAGACCACGGACGGGCCCGTGGGCGTCGGCACGGTGTTCGAGAGCACGGTCAAGGACGCGGGGATGACGACGAAGCGCACGTTCGAGCTCACCGCGGCGCAGGCCCCCACCACGATCCGCTGGACCGAGCGCTCCAAGAACATCGTCACCGTGCCCGACGGCGGTTATGACCTGGAGAAGGTGAGCGACACTCAGACCCGGGTCACGATCCACAACACGTTCGAAGGCCACGGCTTCGGCAAGCTCGTGGTGGGCTTCGCGGCGCGCGGGGCCGTCAAGGACGCGCCCGCGTTCGCGCAGCGCATCAAGGCCGCTGTCGAGGCCTCGTGACCGCGTACGCCGACTAGCCGGGCGCGGTCAGGCGGCCGGCTCGGCGCTCAGGCGGAGGGGCTCAGGCGGCGGCCGCGGTGTCGTCGCTCTGGACGACGCCGTCGACGATGTGCAGCGCCCGCTCGACGAAGGCGCCGCCATCGCGGTGGCGGATCACCGGGTAGTCGGGCTCCTCCGGGTCCACACCGACCACGGCGCCGGAGCTGCCGTCGGCCAGGGTGATCGTGTAGCCGACGGGGTAGGGCATGGCGATGCGGAGGAAGTGCTCGACCATCTGGGGATCGAACTGGGTCCCGGCACCCTCACGGACCGCTTTGACCGCGACGTGGGGCGGGTTGGCGGGCTGGTAGGGGCGGTCGGCGGTGATCGCGTCATAGACGTCGGCGACGGCTGCGATCCGGGCGAACTGGTGGATGTCTGAGCCCTCGCGGCCCGCGGCGTAGCCCTTGCCGTCCCACCGCTCGTGGTGGTCGCGCACCACGGCGCGGGTGAGCGGGGAGATCCGGTCGGACTCCAACAGCGAGGCGCCGGCGGCGGGGTGGGTCTTGATCAGCTCCCACTCCTCCGGGCTGAGCTTGCCGGGCTTGTTGAGGATCTGCTCGGGGATCGCCAGCTTGCCGATGTCGTGGACGAGCAGGCCCATGGTGAGCTGGGTCATGCGCTCCACCATCCGGTCGTGGCGCACCTCACCGCGATAGTCGACCCAGCCGTCGACGCGGTCGATGCGCTGGCCCAGGAGCAGGCCCAGCGTGGCGACACGCATGGAATGGGTGTAGGTGTAGGTGTCGGCGCTGGCCAGGTCGTCGAAGGCGAGGGCCGCTTCGGGGGAGTCGGCGAGCGCGTCGATGAGGCTGTCGGCGGCGCGCTCGATCTGCTTGAGCGCGGTGAAGGGGAGGTCGGAGAGGTCCGCGGCGACCGCTCGGGCGGCTTCGAAGCACGCGGAGACGGCCTCCTCGGTCGCGGCGCGGATGTGGTCGGGCAGCGGCATCGCGGGGATGATCCCCTCGCCCATGTCGTCCTCGATCCACAGGGCGCGGATGCCCAGCGACGACAGACGCGTGGCCAGCGACTGGGACAGGCGGACTCCGCGGCGCAGCAGCGGCGCGGCGCCGAGGGCGGCCGACGGGATGTCCCGCGCCAGCTCCATGCCGTCCTGGATCCAGTCGATGCGTACGAGTCTCATGCGGGCGTTAATCGGCAGATCCCCGAAAAGCATGAGCGCGAGTCGCGCAATGTGCCTCAGCCGGCGACGGCGATCTCGGCAGGCTCGCCGCTGGTTGCCACGCGCTCGATGAGGTCGGCGGCGGCCTCGGTGCCGGGTTGCTGACGTAGGCGCTCACCGGCGGTGCGCAGGCGTGCCCGCAGCTCCCCGTCGGTGAGAAGCCGGTCCACGGCGCCGCCCAGCTCATCGCTCTCGAGCCCATAGGTGGGGAGCCGGATGCCGTAGCCGGTCTCGTGCACGCGCTGCGCGTTGTCGTGCTGGTCCCAGAAGATGGGGAGCACGAGCATGGGCTTGCCGAACCACATGCACTCGGTGACGGTGTTGTTGCCGCCGTGGGTGATGACGGCGTCGACATGGGGGAGGATCGAGGTCTGGGGCAGGAACTCCTCACCGATCATGTTGTCGGCGAGCTCGTATTCGTCGTGGCGCGGGCCGCGGCTGACGACGTAGTGGTGCGGGGTGTCGGCCAGCAGTTCCACGAGCCGCCGCATGAGGTCCACGTCGGCCGAGCCCAGTGACCCGAGGCTGAGGTAGACCAGACGGCGGCGGCCCGAGTCCTCGGGCGGGCTCCAGGGCTCGTCGGTGGCCCGTACGCACGTGTGCAGGTTGTGCCAGGTCCGTCCCAGCGCGACGCCGCGCGGGTAGTCGAGCTCCTGGGGATACAGGTAGAGGTTGAGCCAGGGCGACTCGTGGATCATGTCCATCGCCGGCAGCGGCGGGGCGCCGCGCTGAACGCAGAACTCCGAGAACGAGGCTTGCAGATCGCCGACCTGCGCGGCGTACTCCGCCCGGAACGCCTCCCAGTTGGTGCGGTCGTCGAGCGCCAGGCCCGAGAAGGTGGGCGGAAGCTCTGGGTCGCTGACCTCCAGCGGGTTGCAGGACACGATCCGGACCCAGGGGCGGCCACTGGCCAGGATGGCGGGGAACGAGCACACGTTGTCCTCGACGACGACGTCGGGCGCGAGCTCGTCGAAGATCTCGGTGAGGCGCTCGTCCACGTAGCGTGCGCCGTCGACCAGGGCCTGCCACGTGGGCAGGATGAACCCGCCGAGCTGGTCCTGGGTGCTGGAGCGAAACACCGGGGCGGTGTCGCGGATGAAGTCCTTCCAGAACTGCCCCGGCTTCTCGGGGGTCTCGGGCGGGGCCGAGAGGCGCATGAGCCGCTCCTCGAATCCCTTGGCCTCGAGCGTCCCGGCGAAGGACTCCTCGATCACGAACACCACCCGGTGGCCGCGCCGGCGCAGCACGTCGCCGATCCCCACGCAGTTGTTGGTGGGACCGAACGCTCCCTCGGGGAAGAACACGATCGTGCGGGGCTCAGGCTCGATCCGCGGCAGCCTAACGGGGCGCGGGTCTGCTAGAGCTCCGGGCATGACCAAGATCGCAGTCACCGGCGGCAGCGGCAAGGCCGGCCGCGTCGTCGTCCGCCACCTGTTCGCCCGCGGCCACCAGGTCCTCAACATCGACCAGGTCGGCTCGCCCGAGTCCAACCATCCCGAGAATCCGATTCCGTTCCTGCGCGCCGACGTCACTGACTTCGGCCAGGCGCTCGAAGCGCTCAGCGGCGGCGACACCCTGCCGGGGATCGAGGCCGTCGTTCATCTGGCGGCGATCCCCTCGCCCGCTCACGCACCCGCCAGCGAGGTGTGGCGGGTGAACGCCACCAGCACCCACTCGGTGTTCGCCGCGGCGCAGCGGCTCGGGCTTCAGCGCGTCGTGTGGGCCTCGAGCGAGACGACCCTGGGCCTGCCCTTCGACACCCCGCCCGACTATGCGCCGGTGGACGAGAAGCACATGCGCCCCGAGACCTCCTACGCCCTCTCCAAGGTCGTGGGTGAGGAGATGGCCCGTGCCTTTCACCGCTGGAGCGGGATCCCCATCATCGGACTGCGCTTCTCGAACGTGATGGTCCGCGCCGACTACGCGCGCTTCGCCGGCTGGCAGGACGACCCGCACGCCCGCAAATGGAATCTGTGGGGCTACGTGGACGAGAGCCACGTGGCCGAGAGCGTCGAGCGAGCGCTGGAGGCCGACATCGACGGCACCGACAACTTCGTCATCGCCGCCGCCGACACCGTGATGCGCACGCCCAGCCGCGAGCTCATGGCCGAGGTCTATCCGGAGGTGCCGGTGGCCGACACCGTCTCGGGCAACGACACGCTGCTGGACATCCGCCACGCGCGTGAGGTGCTCGGCTATGACCCGCAGTTCAGCTGGCGCGACCTCGACGACGCCGCGTTCGGGCCTCCGGAGTAGCCAGGTCTTCTCGGGGCGGCCTGGCCGCCCCTCAGGCCTTGATCGGGACAGCCGCCTCCGGCGTGGCCACGTGGAAGGTGAAGCTCTCCTCCAGATAGAAGCGCACCTGGTCGGCGTTGTGGTCCAGGTAGCCGATCGAGAGGTCCTGCCCGGACTCGAGGAGGAAGTCGTCGCCGCGCATGCTGACCACGATCGCGCCCTCCAGGCCCGGGGCCCAGACGAGCTCGCCGTCGACGATCTTGCGCAGGTGCTCGAGGAGCGGATAGCCGCCGCCCTCCGCAGTCTCGACGACCTGCTTGTACTCCTCGTTGCCCAGCGCCAGCGCGTAGGGTCCCGCGATCCCGGCGCGCAGCAGCAGCTCGACGGCGCTGGCCACCGGCCGCGTGTAGCTTGAGGGCTCGTTGCCGAGCTGCAGGCCCTGATGAGGCGACAGCTCGGCGATGCCGCTGATCGCGGCCTCGGTCCAGCCGTGGAAGACGGCGCGGTTCTCGGCCACCGCGATCTGGTGCGCGGCGCGGTCGAGCGTGGTCAGATCGGCGTCGGCGGCGCCGCGATCGTCGTCGCGCAGCTCGGCGCGGCTGATGGCGAACTCGGCGCGGACCTCCACCATCGGCAGGACACGGCGCTGGACTGCGGCGACGCCGTCGCACGGCGCCGCCGGGACCTCGGTCACGCGGCCGAGGTTGGTGGCCGAGTATTCCCACCCGAGCGGGCCCGAGAAGTCCACGAGTTTGCGCGCGGCCAGGAGAACGCCCAGGCGATCCCGGGCCTCGTCGTCAAGCAGCTTCCAGTTGGAGTCGCTGATCGGCGCGTGCTCGCGCAGCAGGTGGTTGCTCATCGCAGTGCTCCTCTCAGGCTGCCGAGCCCTAGTGATCCGGACCCGTCGCTCCCGGACGGCTCGTCATCACCGGTGGCCTCGGCTTCGGCGGCCTCGCCGTGCTCGACGATGTCGCCCGGCTTGAACAGAATCCCCTGCGCGATCTCACGCCAGACGGGCGTGCGGCGCAGGAGTGCCTCCAGGTCCATGCTGAAGTGCTTGTACTCCTCGCCGACGGCGTCGCGCATGACGGCCGCCGCCTCGGGGTCCTTCTCCACCGCCAGCCGCTGCTCATACCAGCCGATCGCCTCGGCCTCCTCGGTCAGCGAAGCGCATAGCCGGGCGAAGGTACGCGTCGCGGCCGGCAACTCCTCCGGCGGCTCGTGGTACTGATCAAAACCCATGTGCTCTCCTGTGGACGGTCGCGGTGAGGACACACGCTACCCGCCGGCCGGCCACGGAAGCTCTGACGCTGCCCGCCGGGCGGCGGCTCTGAGATGATCGCGCAATGGCCACCGATGAGTTCAGCGCCCCCCGCCTCGCCGAGCGGCTCGACCATGTCCCCACCGGGCCCATCGCCGCCGCCGGGCTGATGGCCGGTTTCGGCGTCGCCGTCGCGACGGGGTCCCGGCCCCTCGGTGGCGTCGTCCTGGCCGCGTGCGGACTGGCCTGCATCGCGGTCTGGCTGCGCCGGGACGGGACCCGCGTGACGGTTCAGCTCACCGCCGCCGGACTTGTCGCGTTCATCGTCTCACACCTGCTGGGGCTGGTGATCGGGGCGTGGCCGTCGGTGATCGTGGTGTCCGCGGCGACGGCCGCACTGTGCTGGCGACTATCTGACCGGCGCGCTCTCAGCCGCTGAGCTGCAGCTGGCTGACGCTGAACGTCGCGCCGTCGGGCGCGGCCAGGACGGCCCGGCGGAACATCGCTTCCTCAAAGGGCTCGGCGATGACTGCGCCGCCCAGCCCGGGCGCGGCGGCCGCGGCCGCGTCGGCGTCCTCGATCCAGAAGTCCACGTTCCACGCCGCCGGGCTCGATTCACCGGCGGTCATCGCGGCGACGACGTCGCGCGGGACGGGCTGCTCGGGCTCCCCACCGACATAGCCGGAGAGCCGGAACAGCCACAGCGACGGTCCGAACTCCTCGGCCTCCCAACCGAACAGCTCGCCCAGGAACGTCTTGGCAGCCTCGGGGTCTGGAGTGGTGAGGAGCGACATGGCCCACGCCGAGGGCGCGTTGACCCGCGTCGCCCCAGCTCGGTCACCGGCCTGCCACAGGGACAGCGCGCCGCCGGCGGGGTGCGCGATCACCGCCATGCGCCCGGCCGGCGGCGCGTCGAACGGCTCGACGAGCACCGTGGCGCCGGCCGCCGTGGCCCGAGCGACGGTCGCGTCGACGCTGTCGACGGCGACATGGGTGTTCCAGGCGGGCGGTGCCTCGTCGGCGCTCTGCGCGGGACGGGTGCCGACGCCGGCCACGTCGTCGCCATCCACGCGCGCGACGAAGTACTCCCCGGGTGGATCGCCCGGCATCGCTCCCGGCCCGGCGAACTCCCAGCCGAAGATCTCGCCGTAGAAGTCCTTGGCGGCCTGGACGTCGGCCGTCAACGTGTCCACGAAGCAGGGCACTCCCGCGGGATAGTCGTCACGTCGGCTCATAGGGTCGGCTCCTCGTATTCGTCGTGGCGGCGCCACCAGGTGTAGGGGTCACCCTGCGGCCGGTCGGGAGGCGAGTCCTCCCATTTCTCCTGGCGGCCCAGGGGGGTGAGGTCCAGGAACGTCCAGACGCTGCCCAGCGCCTCGACGCCACGGTCGGTCGTGAAGTAGGTGCGCAGAACGCGATCACCCTCGATGGTGAACACGCTGAGGCCGAAACTCTCGCCCGCGTCAGTCGTGAAGCCGAGGTCACGGTTGAAGCTGCTGTCCGCCGACGAGTACCAGGGGATCGTCCAGCCCATCCGCCGGCGGTAGCCCTCGATCCGTTCGATGGGGGCGAGGGACACGAAGGCCAGCGTGGTGTCGCGCGCATGGAAGTGGGCCGGGTGACCGATCTGGTCAGCGAACATCGAACAGCCGGTGCAGCCGGCGTCCGGCCAGCCCTCAACGCCCGGCGCGAACATGAAGTGGTAGAGGATGAGCTGGTCGCGGCCCTCGAACATGTCGCGCAGCCCCACCACGCCGTCCGGTCCCCGGAAGCGGTAGGGCGTGTCGAAGGCCACTGCCGGCAGTTGCCGCCGCTTGGCCGCGAGCGCCTGTGCGGCGCGGGTGGCCAGCTTCTCCTCCGCGCGAACGTCCTGTAGCGCCTGTGTCCACTCAGTCTCCGAGACGACGTCCATCGCGTCCTGTCCTCCTCGGTCGTTTTCGTTAGTGAGTTGGAGTATAATACCATCTAGTTGGAAATACCAACCTCATGGCGAGCGCAAAGCGGACATACGGAGACTCGTGCGGGATCGCCCGCGCCCTCGACATCGTCGGGGAGCGGTGGGCGCTGCTCGTCGTGCGGGAGCTGATCCTCGGCCCCAAGCGCTTCACGGACCTGCGCGTGGGGCTGCCGCGCGTGGGTCCGGACATGCTCGCCGCGCGCCTGCGCGAGCTCGAGGAGGCCGGGGTGGTACGCCGGGGTGAGCTGCCCCCGCCTGCGGCCTCCAAGGTGTACGAGCTGACCGAGTGGGGCACAGAGCTCGCCCCCGTCCTCCTGGCGCTCGGTCGCTGGGGCAGCCGGGCTCCGATGCCAGACACGGCGCCTCCGCTCGGGGTCGACGCCGCCATCGTCGCCTTGGAGACCACCTTCGATACAGAGGCGGCCGCCTGGGTGGACGCGGTCTACGAGCTGACTGTCGCCGACCAGGTGTTCACGCTCGAGATCGCGGCGGGCCGCCTGGAGATCACGCGCGGTCACGCGCCCGCCGGGGTGACGCCGGCCGCATCGATGGCGACCGACACATCCACGCTGGCCGCCGTCGTGTGGCACGGCCACCCGATCGAGCGCGCCCTCACCGAGGGCGTGCTGCGCATCGAAGGCGACCCGGAGGCCGCAGCGGACTTCGTCGGGCTGTTCGCGCCGCCGGTGCCGGCGGGCAGAGCCGACGCGCCCGCGGGGGAGACCGGCGCCGGAGCGCCCTAGAGCTCGGCCGCGCGTTGGCTGAGCAAACGCCGCTCGGACTCGTTCTGGGTCAGCTCGGCGGCGCGCTGGAGCTCGACGCGCGCCTCGTCGGACCGTCCCAGTCGTGCCAGCAGGTCCGCGCGCACGCTGGGCAGCAGGTGGTAGTCGCGCAGCGCGTTGTCATCGACGAGCGCGTCGACGAGCTCGAGCGCCGCCTCCGGCCCGTACGCCATCGACACGGCCACGGCGCGGTTGAGCTCCACCACCGGCGACGGCGTGAGCTGCGCCAGCGCGTCATAGAGGGCGACGATCCGCCCCCAGTCGGTCTGGTCGGCGGTCGTGGCCCGGACGTGGCACGCGGCGATGGCCGCCTGGAGCGTGTACGGCCCCAGCACCCCGTCGCTCTGCTCGGCGCGCCCCAGGGCTCGCAGCCCGCGGCCGATGAGCACGCGATCCCAGCGCGAGCGGTCCTGGTCGAGGAGAAGGACCGGCTCGCCGTCAGGCCCGATTCGTGCTCCGCGAGCGCGATGCCTGGATCTCCATGAGCGCCACCAGGCCGTGGATCTCGGGCTCGTCGGGCATTAGCTCGGCCAGGATGCGTCCCACCCGCAATGCGTCCTCGCACAGCGCCGGGCGCATCCAGTCCTCGCCCGCGGTCGCCGCGTAGCCCTCGTTGAAGACGAGATAGATGACCTCGAGCACCGAGGCGAGCCGGGGCTCGAGCTCGGCCCCGGTCGGCACCTCCAGCGGGACGCGGGCCTCGGCCAGCGTGCGCTTGGCCCGCACCACCCGCTGGGCCATCGTCGCCTCGGAGACGAGGAATGCGCGCGCGATCTCGGGCGTGCTCAGACCGCCGAACAGGCGCAGTGTCAACGCCGCCCGCGCCTGGGGCGAGAGCATCGGGTGGCAGGTCGCGAACAGGAGGCTGAGCATGTCGTCGCCGATGTCGTCGTCGGCGGCGGCCGCGAGGTCGGGCTCGCTGGTGGCCTGCTCGCGCTCCTGGCGGCGCCCGAGCTCGTCGTGGCGACGCTCGGCCATCTGCTGGCGGCGCAGCTGGTCGATGGCGCGGTGCTTGGCGGTGGCCATCAGCCAGGCTCCCGGGTTGTCCGGGATGCCCGACTGCGGCCACTGTTCGAGCGCTGCCACCAGGGCGTCCTGGGCCAGGTCCTCGGCCCATCCGAGGTCGTGCACGATGCGGGCCAGTCCGCCGATGACCCGGGCCGACTCGATCCGCCAGACCGCATCGATGGCCCGCCTCGTGTCGGTGGCCATCGGCGGTTAGGCAGCGTCCTCGAAGTCCGACATCTCATACACCTGCCGGACCTCGATGATGTCGCCGTCGTTGGCCGGGCAGCGACTGGCCCACTCCACCGCCTCCTCCTTGGAGCGCGCCTGGATGAGCCAATAGCCGCCGATGACCTCCTTGGCCTCGGTGAACGGACCGTCGGTGATCGACGGCTTGCCGTTGGCGAAGGCGACGCGCGCCCCCTTGCCGGGCGGCTGCAGGCCGTCGAGGGCGAGCAGCACGCCGGCCCGGGTCAGCTCGTCGTTGAACTTGGACATCGGCGCGATGTCTTCGGCGGTGGGCTGCCAGTTCTCCTCGGAGACGTTGGGGATCATGATCATCATGAAACGCATCGATCTGACTCCTTGCTGGAGGGTGGTTGGGGGTCGGACCGCGCGCCCACGCTAGTGGACCACACGCTCCGTTAACGCGACGACGATCGAGCGTTCGCATTTTCGACACGCCGGCGAACTAATCTCTGTGGTCGATGGCATACACGACCGCCGAAGGCCGAGAGCAGGTGCTGAGTGACCTGGCGGTCGCCATCGAGCAGATCGCCGAAGCGCTGGCCGCCCTGGGCGAGGCCTACGAGCAACTCGACGAGCAGCACGGCCGACGTCCTGGAGGAGCAGCTGTTCCGCCCGGTGCAGTGCGCCTACGGCCGGGCCAAGCGCACCTACGCCGACTTCGCCAGCCGTTCACAGCTGCGCGGCCCGCACGCTTCGACGCCGCACTCCCCGGGCCTGCAGTCCCAGAGCGTGCGCGACGCTGATCGAGCGCGCCGTGGACGCCGCCTACGACGCCGACCAGTCGATCGCCGAACTGCAGGACTCGATGCTCCCGGTCGAGGTGGGCGATCCGGAGCTGCGCGCCGGGCTCTCCCAGGTCCGCGAGACGCTGTCGCCGGTCCCGGCGCGGGCGCGCGGGCTGGTCGCACCGTCGGGCGATAGCCCCCGCGGCCTAGCGGCGCCGTCCGCCCACCCGAAGTAGTAGGTTGCCCGCCCATGAGGAGGAGGACCTGGCTGCTCGCCGTCGCGATCATGCTCGTGACGAGCGCTGATGTCCGCGGCGGCGGCGCAGGCCAAGACCCGTGCCCTGGTGGCCCACGGCAGCGTTCAGCAGGTCTACGCGATCGGGCTGAAGCCCCACGCGACGGTGGCGCTGCTCGACCGAGGCGGACAGGTCGCGGCCACGCAGAAGGCCGACGGGCTGGGTGGCATCGTCTTCCGCGACGTCACCCCGGGCGCCGGGCTACCGCCTGCGCGCCGGGCGCCGAGCGCTCGGCGCCGGTCACGGTGATGCCCGACCGCTCGGCACCGCCCAGCACCAAGGGCTATGACCAGAAGCTGCCCGACGGCGGCTACGGCTACCTGCGCACCCGCGACGGGACCAGCCTGGCGATCGACGTCCACCTCCCCGGCCCGGCCTCAGGTGGCCCCTACCCGACCTTGGTCGAGTACGCCGGCTATGGCTACGCCGACCCCAACGGGCGCCGAGAGCGGCATCAGCGCCGTGGCCAACCTCCTGGGCTTCGCGGTCGTCGACGTCAACATGCGCGGCACCGGCTGCTCGGGCGGGTCGTTCAACTACTTCGAGCGCGCTGCAGAGCCTCGACGGCTACGACGTCATCGAGACCGTCGCCCGCCAGCCGTGGGTGCTCGGGCACCGCGTGGGCATGCTGGGCATCTCCTACGGCGGCATCAGCCAGCTGTTCGTCGGCGGCCACCGACCCGCCGCACCTGGCCGCGATCGCGCCGCTCAGCGTCGTCGACAGCACCGCGACCACGCTGTACCCGGGCGGGATCCTCAACACGGGCTTCGCCCTGGGCTGGGCCGAGCGATCGCGACCACGACGCGCTGCCGGCCTCCAAGACCGGCGGCCAGCCGTGGGCGTTGAAGCGCATCCAGCAGGGCGATCAGACGTGCAAGGCCAACCAGGTGCTGCACGGCGAGGCGGTCAACCAGGTGGCGATGGCCCGGCGCCAACAACTACTTCGTGCCCTCGGTGGCCAACCCCCTGGCGCCGATCACCTTCGTGAACAAGATCCACGTGCCGGTCTACCTCGCCTGCCAGTTCACCGACGAGCAGACCGGCGGGCACTGCGCCGACCTGGCCCAGCACTTCACCGGGACCTCGCGCAAGTGGTTCACCTTCACCAACGGCGCCCACGTCGACTCGCTGGATCCGCAGACGTTCAACCGCTGGTATGACTTCCTCGAGCTGTACGTGGCCCACCGCCGGCCCCAGCTCTCGGACACGACCAAGGCGCTGGCCCCCACGGTGTTCGCGGCGGCGATGGGCATCAACGACGTGACCCTGCCGCCCGACCCGATCCAGGCGCAGCCCACCTACCGCCGCAGCTCTGAACGCCTTCCAGGCGCTCAAGCCGATCCGCGTGATGTTCGACAACGGCGCGGGCAGCGCCACACCGGGCGCGCCCTACCCGGCGTTCGAGCAGTCCTTCTCGCGTTTCCCGGTCCCTGGCACGCAGGCGCAGTCCTGGTACCTGGGCTCCGGCGGGACCCTCGCGGCAGGCAAGGCCAAGAGCGCCTCGGCCGACGAGTTCACCTGGAACCCGAAGGCGCGCTCGGCCACGAGCTTCACCGGCGATGACGGTGGCGGGCCGGGCGGCCTGTGGAACGCGACCCCCGCCTACCACTGGCAGGTGAACCCGGCCGGGACCGCGGCGTCCTACCTGAGCGCGCCACTGGCCGCCAACACGGTGGTGATCGGCGCCGGCGCCGTCCAGCTGTGGGTCAAGGCGTCGGCGCCCAGCGTCGACCTCCAGGCGACGATCTCCGAGGTCCGCCCCGACGGCAAGGAGACCTTCGTGCAGAACGGCTGGGTCCGCGCGTCGACGAGCGCAAGCTGGACGCCGCGCAGAGCACGCTGCTGGCGCCGGTGCTCAGCCTGCGCAAGGCCGACGCCGCGCCGCTCCCCAAGGGCCGCTACACCGAGGTCACCGTACCGCTGTACTACGAGGGCCACGCCTACCGCAAGGGGTCGCGGATCCGCGTCACCATCGCGGCGCCCGGCGGCGACCAGCCGGTGTGGGCCTTCTCTGAGACTCAACCCGCACGGGACGGCCAAGGTGCTTCATCGCCCACTCGGCGAAGTTCCCGTCACGGCTGGTGCTGCCGGTGGTGCCCGGAGTCGCCGTGCCGACGGGCTGCCGCCCTGCCCGGGCCTGCGCGGCGAGCCGTGCCGCGCCTACCAGCCCTCGGCCAACCACGCCGTCGGGCTGTAATCGACCCGGATGCCCGATCGCCCGCGAGACCGGGCGATTAGGGTGACCTAAAGGCATTCTTACGTCGGTCGCCGCCCGAACCGGGTAGGCTCGCCCGCGACGCCATGGGCCTCGACACCCCGACAGCGGTTGCCGCGCCCTCGACGCCTGATGCCTCGCGCATCTCCGATCGAGCCACGGACGTATCGCCCGAGGCGCCCGGCGGCGAGGTACGCGCGGTCAAGATGCCGCTGGTCGACCGCCTCGCCAGCGCGGTGGTCACCGGAGCGCCGCCGATCCTGGTCCTGCTGGGCATGTGGCTGGGGTGGAACCACGGCCTGCTGGTCTGGCAGGACCTGCTGGTGCTGGCGATCTTCTACATGGTCATCGGGTCGGGCATCACGGTCGGCTTTCACCGCCTGCTGACCCACCGCAGCTTCAAGACCCACCGGCTCACCCGCGCCGTGTTCGCCGCGCTGGGCTCGGCGGCGGCCGAGGGGCCCGTGATCGACTGGGTGGCCACCCACCGCAAGCACCACCAGTTCTCCGACGATGCAGGGCGACCCGCACAGCCCCCATCTCGACCATCGTGACGGCTGGCGCGGCCAGCTCTGGGGCCTCGTCCACGCGCACATCGGCTGGGTGTTCTCCGACATGGAGGTCGCCGATGAGACCCGCTACGCCAAGGACCTGCTGGCCGACCCGTGGATCCGCTTCGTGGACCGCACCTTCGTGCTGTGGGTGGTGGTCGGGCTGGCCGCCGCCTTCGGGCTCGGCGTGGCCCTGACCGGCACCGTCACCGGCGGGCTCACCGCTCTGCTGTGGGGCGGCGCGGCGCGCATCTTCTTCATGCACCACGCCACCTTCAGCATCAACTCCGTCTGCCACTACTTCGGCAAGGCCGACTACGACACCGGCGACGAGTCAAAGAACGTGTTCTGGCTGGCCATCCCCACCTGGGGCGAGGCCTGGCACAACAACCACCACGCGTTCCCCACGTCCTATCGCCACGGGCTGGGGCGCTGGCAGCTGGACCCGTCGGCGGCAATCATCCGCACGCTGGAGATGGCCGGCCTGGCCTGGGACGTGGTGCGCGTCGACCCGTCGCGCCGCGAGCGCAAGCTCGCCGTCCAGCAGGGCTGACCGAGCCTCCGGTCGCGGCCCGCGGCTGTACTAGAGTCCCGCGGCCTTGCCCTTCGCCAACACCGCACCCCTACGCCGCGAGCTCGAGTCGCCGCGCTGCCGCAGCGCCCCTTCGCGCTGCGCTTCTGGGACGGCACCGAGGTGCCGGCGACCGATCCGGAGGCGCCCACCTTCAGCTTCCGTTCTCCGGAGGCGCTCGCCCACGTCATCCGCGCCCCCGGCGAGCTCGGGCTCGGCCGCGCCTACGTTCTGGGGCTCGATCGAGACCGACGACATCGAGAAGTCGCTGCGCGTCGTGGACACCTTCGAGGCGCCGCACCTCTCGCCCGGCCAGATGGCTCGGCTGGGCCTCGCGGTCGTCCGCGCCTGCGGGCTGGTCAAGCCGCCTCGCCCGCCGGCCTCCGAGCTGCGGCTCAGCGGGGAGCGCCACACCCTCGGTCGCGACCGCCGCGCGATCGCCTACCACTACGACGCGGGCAACGCCTTCTTCGCGCTGTTCCTGGACCCCTCGATGACCTACAGCTGCGCCTACTTCAAGGGCGGAGCCGAGAACCTCGCGGACGCCCAGCAGGCCAAGCTGGGGCTCGTGTGCACCAAGCTGGGCCTGCAGGAGGGCGAGCGGGTGCTGGACGTCGGCTGCGGGTGGGGGAGCTTCGCCATCCATGCCGCCACGCACTACGGGGTGAGCGTCCTCGGGGTGACCCTCTCCGAGGAGCAGGTCAAGCTCGGGCGCGAGAGGGTGCGAGGAGGCGGGCGTGGCCGACCGGGTCACGCTGCGCCTGGCCGACTACCGGGAATTAGATCCCGCCCGCCCGCGAGAAGTTCGACGCCATCTCCTCGATCGGCATGGTCGAGCACGTGGGGGAGGAGCGCATCGACCTCTACATGCGCACGCTGCACGACCTGCTGCGCCCCGGCGGCCGCCTGCTCAACCACGGCATCGCCAAGCTCATGGACTTCGACACCAAGGACGAGGGCGCGTTCTCCGAGCGCTTCGTGTTCCCCGACGGCGTGCCGCTCCCCCTCAGCCGCATCGCGCAGGCGATGGAGCGCACCGGCCTGGTCGTCCGTCATGTCGAGGGGCTGCCCGAGGACTATGCGCGCACGCTCGCCTACTGGATCGAGAGCTACGAGTCGCGCTATGACGAGGCCGTGCGCCTCGCCGGCGCCGAGCGCGCCCGGGTGTGGAAGCTGTACCTGCGGGCGGCGCGCGCCGGCTTCACCACCGGGTGGGCGTCGGTCTATCAGGTGCTTGCGTCCAAAGCAGCCTGAGCGCGCTTGATGCGATGGCGCGCACCGCCTCGCACCCCAGCGCCGAGACCTTAATATCCAAACATGACCACGATCGTCTGTCAGCAGCTGGCCCCCCAGATTGCCGACCTGCAGGCCAACCGGCAGCTCTCGCTCAGCGCCATCTCCGACGCCGTCTCGGCCGGGGCCGATGTCGTGGTCCTCCCCGAGCTCGTCACCTCGGGCTACATGTTCGAGTCCGCCGAGGAGGCGGCGTCGGTGGCCATCGCCCCCGAGGATCCGCTGTTTGGAGAGTGGGCGGCGGAGGCCGGCTCGGCGGTGGTGATCGGCGGCTTTGCCGAGCGCGGCGAGGACGGGCTGGTCTACAACAGCGCAGCGATCGTCGATGGCTCGGGCGTGATCGGCGTGTACCGCAAGGTCCATCTGTGGGATCGCGAGAAGCTGTGGTTCGCGCCCGGCGGCGAGCCGCCGCGGGTGTTCGATACGCCCGCCGGACGGATCGGCGTGCTCGTCTGTTACGACGTCGAGTTCCCGGAGATGCCGCGCACGCTGGCGCTGGCCGGCGCCGAGCTCATCTGCGTGCCGACCAACTGGCCCTACAGCCAGCGCCCCGACGGCGAACGCCCCGGCGAGGTGGTCATCGCGCAGGCCGCGGCGCGGGTCAACCGCGTCTGCATCGCCTGCTGTGACCGCACGGGCACCGAGCGTGAGCAGAACTGGAACGGGGGCACGAGCATCGTCGATCAGGACGGCTGGGTGCTGGACTCCCAGCCGGGGCGTGGGACCCGCGAGCGCCACCGTCGACCTGGCCCGGTCACACGACAAGGCCTTCACCGAACTGGCCGACGCGATGGCCGACCGGAGGCCGGAGCTCTACGGAGCGGTGGGTCAGCCGGTGGCGCGACCGGTCGCCTGAGACGCCCGGCCGCGGTCGGTTGTCTGCGTCAGGAAGCGGGGGCGGCTTCGGCTGCCGCCGCCTCGGCGGGAGCGGCCTCGGGCTCTGCCGGGGCCGGCTCGGGCGCCGGGGCCTTCTCGGCCACGATGTGCGCGCCGACCGCGCCGATGATGCCGAGGGCGAGCGCGCGGAACGCCCACTTGGGGCCGTGCCACGTGGCGCCGATGGCGTCGTCGACCGAGGGGCTGCCGGGGCCGGTCTCGGCCAGGGCGAGGGCGGCCGCGATCAGCACGAGGTTGTACTCGTAGCCCTGGTTGGTGACCCACGGGCCATTCTTGAGGTGGACGCGGTTGATCGCGGTGAGCATCGTGGCGATGAGGACCGATGCCGCGACGGGCGTGGCCGCGCCGAGCCACCAGCAGCGCGCCGCCGCCTGCCTCCGCGGCGCCGGCGGCGAGCGCGTGGCGCTTGCCGGGACGCAGGCCGATGCTCTCGAAGAACTGGCCGGTGCCCTCGGGGCCGTGGCCGCCGAACCAGCCAAACAGCTTCTGCGTGCCGTGGCCGAAGAAGTAGCCGCCGACGACGAGGCGGAGGATGAGGCGTCCAAGTTTCATGGGCGCCGACCTTAGCAAACAGTTGCGGACGCAACGATACCTGGCACCGCAGAATGAAGGCGCTGCCTAGGCAGCTGAGCGCGAGCATACGAAGGCGTCCCGCGCGCTGATCGGACTCTCAGGTGTATGGTCCGCCACGCCAGGAGACCGAGGAGGAGAGGGATGAGCAGCACTGTGAAGGTGCGCCTGAACGTCAACGGCGTCGAGCACGAGCTGGAGGTCGAGCCGCGGCTGCTGCTGGTCCACGCGCTGCGCGACAAGCTCGGGCTGACCGGCACCCACGTCGGCTGCGACACGTCCAACTGCGGGGCCTGCACGGTCCACCTCGACGGCGAGGCGGTGAAGTCGTGCACGGTGCTGGCCGTCCAGGCCGACGGCGCCGAGATCACGACGATCGAGGGCATCGGGCACCGAGGACAACCTGCATCCGATGCAGGAGGCGTTCTGGAACAACCACGGCCTGCAGTGCGGCTACTGCACGCCGGGGATGATCATGGCCGCCGCCGCGCTGCTGGCCGAGAATCCGAACCCGACCGAGGACGAGGTCCGCCACGGGCTGGAGGGCAACCTGTGCCGCTGCACCGGCTACCACAACATCGTCAAGGCGGTGCTCGACGCCGCCGTCGAAGTCGCGCGAGGTGACGGCATGAGCGTCACCGACGCCCCGCGCCGGCCGGCCACGTCGGCCGCGAGCTGCGCCGCAAGGAGGACCCGCGCGCTGATCACCGGCCGGGCGCGCTACGTCGACGACATCGCGCTCCCGGCATGCTGTGGGCGTCGTTCGTGCGCTCGCCCGAGGCCCACGCCAAGATCGTCTCGATCGACACCTCGGCGGCGCGTGCGCGCGACCGGCATCCACGCGGTGTTCACCGGCGAGGACATGTCCGACCTCGGCGGCCCGCTGCCGATGGCCTGGGTGCCGCCCGGCGTCGAGGTCAACAACCCCGAGCACTGGCCGCTGGCCCGCGGCGCGGTCAACCACGTCGGCGACCCGGTGGCGGTCGTCATCGGCGACGACCGCTACGCGGTGTCCGACGCCGTCGAGGACGTGGTCGTCGAGTACGAGCCGCTGCCGGCGGTCGTCGACCCCGAGGCCGCCATCGCCGGCGCGCCGTTCGTGCACGCGCAGTTCGGCACCAACAAGGTCCACGAGTGGTCGCTGCGCCGGCGGCGACGTCGAGGCCGGCTTCGCCGAGGCCGACGTGATCGTCGAGCGGCGCGTGGTCAACCACCGCATCGCCGGGCGCTCCGATCGAGTGCCGCGGCGTGCTCGCCGACTACCGGGCCGGCTCGCTGACGCTCTACACCTCGACCCAGGTTCCGCACTTCGTGCGCCTGTTCATGGCGCTCCTGCTCGGGCTCGGCGAGGATCACGTGCGCGTGGTCGCGCCCGAGGTCGGCGGCGGCTTCGGCCAGAAGCTCCAGGTCTACGGCGAGGAGCTCCTCGCCTGCTGGGCGTCGCGCAAGCTCGGGCGCCCGGTCAAGTGGATCGAGACGCGCACGGAGAACATGTCGGTCGCCCACCAGGGCCGCGACCAGATCGCCCACGTCAGGATGGGCGCCAAGCGCGACGGCACGATCACCGCCTTCCACGTCAAGATCCTGGCCGACTTCGGCGCCTACAACATGATCCTCACGCCGCTGATCCCGTCGCTGGGCGCGTTCGTGATGGGCGGCTGTTACAAGATCCCCAACGTCCAGACCGACATCATCGGGGTGTTCACCAACAAGTGCCCGACCGATGCGATCCGCGGCGCCGGCCGGCCCGAGGCGACGCAGATGATCGAGGTGACGCTCGACCAGCTCGCCCACGAGCTCGGGATCGACCCGCTCGAGATCCGGCGCAAGAACTTCATCCCCAAGGAGGACTTCCCGGCCGCGGTCGCGACCGGCGTGATCTACGACTCCGGCGACTACCACAAGACGCTCGACAAGCTGATGGAGCACGTCGACGTGGCCGCCTTCCGCGCCGAGCAGGCGGAGCTGCGCGAGCGAGGGCATCTACCGCGGGATCGGGTTCTGCACCTGGACCGAGATCTGCGGGCTGGCCCCGTCGCGGATCACCGGTCCGGCCGGCGTCGGCGTCCAGGCCGGGCTGTGGGAGTCGGCGATGGTCCGCGTCCACAACACCGGCGCGGTGACCGTCTACACCGGCACCTCGCCGCACGGCCAGGGCCTCGAGACGGCGTTCGCGCAGATCGTCGCCGACAAGCTCGGCGTCGACCCGGCGGTCGTCGAGGTGATCCACGGCGACACGTCGATGGGGCCCGAGGGCCGCAACACCTACGGGTCGCGCTCGCTGGCCACCGGCGGCGAGGCGGTGGCCAAGGCCACCGACAAGGTCGTCGGCCAAGGTCAAGGCGATCGTCGCCGCCGAGCTCGAGGCCGCCGCCGGAGGACATCGAGGTCGCCGACGGCAAGTTCTCGGTCCGGGGCTCGCCCGGACAAGGGCATGGCGCTGGCCGACGTCGCCGGCGTCGCCTACATCGGCGCGGTGCCCGAGGGCATGGAGCCGGGGCTGGAGGAGACGACGTTCTACGACCCGGAGAACTTCGTGTTCCCGTTCGGCGCGCATGCCTGCGTGGTCGACGTCGACCCCGAGACCGGCAAGGTCAACGGTGGTCCGCTACGTCGCCGTCGATGACTGCGGCAACCCGATCAACCCGATGCTGATCGACGGCCAGATCCACGGCGGCGTCGTCTTCGGCATCGGCCAGGCGCTGTACGAGCGGGTCCACTACGACGAGGACGGCCAGCTCGTCACCGGCACGTTCGTCAACTACGCGCTGCCGACGGCGGCCGAGATGCCGAGCTTCGAGACCGATACGGACGGTGACGCCGTCGCCGGTCAACTCGCTGGGCGTCAAGGGCGTCGGCGAGGCCGGCACGATCGCCGCCTCGCGCGGCGGTGACCAACGCCGTCATCGACGCGCTGCGACCGCTCGGCGTCGACTACATGAACATGCCGCTCAGCCCGATGCGGGTCTGGGAGGCCATCAACCAAGGACAGGGCGCGAGCCCGGAGGGAGGCCGCAGTCATGATCCCGGCCGAGTTCGACTACACGGCGCCCGAGTCGCTCCAGGACGCGATCACGGCGCTGGTGGACGGCGGCGAGGACGCCAAGCTGCTCGCCGGCGGCCACTCGCTGCATCCCGCTGATGAAGCTGCGTCTGGCGGCGCCGTCGCTGCTGGTCGACCTGCGCAAGGTCCCGGGCCTGCACGGCGTCGAGCGCCAGAACGGCCATTGGCGCGATCGGCGCGCTGACGACGCATGCCGTCGCTCGAGCACACGCCCGAGCTTGGCGTCGTCTCCGCGGTGGCGGCGACGATCGCCGATCCGCAGGTGCGCAACCGCGGCACGATCGGCGGCTCGCTGGCCCACGGCGATCCGGCGTCGGATCTGCCGGCGGCGATGCTGATCTGCGAGGCCGAGGTGACGCTGCAGGGCCCGGACGGCCAGCGCACGGTGGCCGCCGCGGATCTGTTCAAGGACTACCTGACGACCGCGGTCGGCCGACGCAGGAGGTGCTGACCGAGATCCGGATCCCGGCGCTGGACGGCTGGGGCTACGGCCTACCAGAAGTTCAACCGCCGCTCCGAGGACTGGGCGATGGTCGGCGGTCTGCGCCGTCGTCAAGGCGTCAGACGGCGCGTGCGAGGACGTCCGCATCGGGCTGACGCAACATGGGCTCGGTGCCGCTGCGGGCGACCGCGGTCGAGGAGGCGCTGCGCGGCCAGGAGCTGACCGCCGAGAACATCGCCAAGGCGGCCGAGCAGGCCGCCGAGGGCACTCAACCCGCCGGCCGACCTCAACGCCATCGGCCGAGTACAAGCACCATCTGGCCCGGGTCCTGACCCGGCGGGCGATCCAGGACGCCGCCGTCGGCGCTGGATAACATCGAGGGCAGGATGACGCTCGCGGCAGCTTCAGTCAGTGAGGGCCGCGAGCGAGGTCCTCGCGGGGCAGGGATATCTGGCGGATCGCCCGTTGGCGATGGCGGTGCATCTGGCCGTCGTGCTCGAGCAGCCGCTGCTGCTGGAGGGCGAGGCCGGCGTCGGCAAGACCGAGGTCGCCCGCGCGCTGGCGTCGGCCATCGGCGCAAAGCTGATCCGCCTGCAGTGCCACGAGGGCATCGACCTGCATCACGCCGTCTACGACTGGGACTACTCGCGCCAGCTGCTGGCCCTGCGCGCCGCCGAGCGGCGGCGTCGACGAGGGCGAGCTGTTCTCCCGGCGCTTCCTGCTGCGCCGGCCGCTGCTGGAGGCGCTCGAGTCCGATCCCGACGTGCCCGTCGTGCTGCTGATCGACGAGATCGACCGCGCCGACGACGAGTTCGAGGCGTTCCTGCTCGAGTTCCTGTCGGACTTCGCGGTGACGATCCCCGAGCTGGGAACGATCTCCGCGGCGCGGCGCCCGATCGTGCTGCTGACCTCCAACCGCACGCGCGAGCTGCACGACGCCTTGAAGCGGCGCTGCCTGTATCACTGGATCGACTATCCCTCGCCCGGAGCGCGAGCGCGCGATCGTGGAGGCCCGTCTGCCGGGGGTTCCGGAGGCGGTCGCGGCCCGCGTGGTGGAGGCGGTGTCCCGGCTGCGCTCGCAGGGCGACCTGTACAAGCTCCCGGGGGTGGGGGAGACGATCGTGTGGGCGCAGGCGCTGCTGGCGCTCGGTGACGAGGCCTCGCTGGACGAGACGCTCGGCGTTGCTTTGAAGGTTCACGAGGATGTCCTGCGCGTGCGCGAGCGCGGGGTGCTGGAAGGTGTCTGACCCCGCTTTGGGGGCGGACGCTGCGGTCGCGGCCGCTCTGGGGCCGCTGGGCGACGGGATGGTGGAGAAGCTCGGCGATCTGGGGGCGGTGATGCGAGCGCAGGGCACGCGCGTGGGCGTGGGGGAGCTGCTGGCCGCGGTGCGTTCGCTGGAGGTCGTGGACTGCGCCGCGCGCGACGACGTGCGCCTGGCCCTGCGGGCCGTGTTGTGCTCGCAGCACGTCGATCTGGAACGGTTTGACCTGGCGTTCGTCGCCGTCTTCGGGGACGGTTCTGTGCCGCGGGCGGACGGGGTGGACCCGTTGGGCGCGCTCGGCCACATCCAGCGTCCCGCACCCGTGATGGGGCTCTCTGATCCGGGGGGCGCCGTCGCCGACGAGGATGCCGAGCTGGTGCCAGCGGCGTGGAGCGATGTCGAGCTGCTGCGTGAGAAGGACTTCGCGCGATACACCGAGGCCGAGATGGCGGTGGCCCGCGAGCTCATCGCCCGGCTGGCGCAGCGCCATCCGACGCGGCTGTCACGGCGCACGCGCCCCTCGCGTCGCCGGGAGCACGTGCCCGACCTGCGCGCGACCGTCTATGCGTCGCTGCGGACGGCCGGGGAGCCGGTGCACCGCCGCTGGCGGGCACCCACGCGTGCGTCCTCGCCAGGTGGTGTTGGTGTGCGACGTCTCGGGCTCGATGGCGCCCTACGCCCGGATGCTGTTGCAGTACATGCACGCCTGCGTGGCCGCGCAACGGCGCGTGGAGGCGTTCGCCTTCGGGACCCGGCTGACCCGCATCACCCAGGAGCTGGCGGGACGCGACCACGACCGGGCCATGGACCGTGCCGCGGCAGCGGTCACGGACTTCTCGGGCGGGACCCGCATCGGCGCCGCCATCGCCGAGCTCAACCGGGTGCACGGCCGGCGCATCGGCCGTGGCGCGGTGGTCATCGTCTTGTCGGACGGCTGGGATCGCGGCGAGCCCGAGCAGCTCGACGTCGAGATGGCGCGGCTGCGGCGCGCGGCGTATCGGCTGGTGTGGCTCAACCCGCTGGCGGCCCACCCCGACTACCAGCCGCTGGCGCGCGGGATGCAGGCGGCGGTGCCGCACACCGACCGGCTGCTGGCGGGCAACTCGCTGGCCTCGCTGGAGGAACTGGCCACGATCCTGGAGGAGATGTAGCTGTGGTGGATCGTGAGTGGGTCGAAGGGTCGGAGTTGCATGGGCCGGCATTCGAAGCCGCGGGTGATCCGCCCCCGCGACTGGTTTTGTTTGGGGCGGTGGAGCTGTCGGCTGCGCTGTCGCGGCTCGGCGCGGGCTCTGGGCTGGCGGACGTACGTGGTGGACCCCCGCGCGCAGTATCTGCTGGCGGAGCGGTTTCCCGATGCCGACGAGCTGATCTGTGCCTGGCCCGAGGAGGCGTTCGAGCGACTGGGCGGAATCGATGGGCGCACGGCGGTTGCGGTCCTGACCCACGATCCGGTGCTCGATGACCCTGCGTTGGTGTTGGCGCTGCGCTCGCCGGCGATGTTCGTCGGTGGGATGGGCTCGAGGCGCACCCAGGGCCGCCGGCGCGAGCGGCTGATGGATGAGCACGGGCTGAGCGAGGAGGAGGTGGGGCGGCTGTCGGGCCCGATCGGCCTGGACCTCGGCGCCCGCACCGCTCATGAGACCGCGCTGTCGATCCTGGGCGAGATCGTGGCCGTGGCCCACGGTCGCGACGGTGGCCGGCTGTTGACGGCCGAGGGGTCGATCCGGGAGGCCCGGGCCTGATGACACGGTGGATAGATCGCTCTAGCCAGGAGGGACGGACCTAGGTGGGGGTGGCGGGGCTCGTTCTGGCCGCGGGGGCCGGCACGCGGTTCGGCGCCTCGCCCAAGCAGCTGGCCGACTTCCACGGGCGCCCGCTGCTGGAGTGGGCGGTGCGCGCGCAGTGCGACGTGGCCGAGCTGTCAAGGGTGGTGGTGGTACTGGGCTCGTCGGCGGCGTCGATTCGCGAGGGCGTGCAGTTCGGGCGGGCGGAGACCGTGGTCTGCGACGAGTGGGCATCGGGCCAGGCGTGGTCGCTGCGACGGGGTGTCGGGGTCCTCGGTGCGGACGGGGACGTGTCGAAGGTGATCGTCACCCTCGGCGACGCCCCGCTGGTCACCCCCGAGGTGATCCGGATGTTCGTCGAGCAGCCACCGCGCGCGCGGGCCGTGTACGGTGGCCGCCCCGGGCACCCCGTGGTGCTCGGTCCCGAGGAGATCGCGGCGCTGACCTCGTTGGACGGCGACGAGGGCGCGCGCGGCCTTCTCCGGGGCGGGACGAAGGTGGAGGTGGGACACCTATGCTCCGGACGCGACGTCGATACCCCCGAAGACCTGGAGGAGGTCCGCGATGAAGCTAGAGCAGTCATTTGAGGTCGCCGCCCCGCTCGACCAGGTCTGGGCCGCACTGATCGACGTCCAGCGGATCGCCCCCTGTCTCCCGGGCGCCGACCTGGGCGCCCGCAACGACGACGGCACCTATGACGGCAGCTTCCGGGTCAAGATCGGCCCGACCGCCGCCGTCTACACCGGCACCCTCGCCGTCGAAGCGGTCGACGAGGCCGCCCACACCACGACGTTGCAGGCGTCTGGCACCGACCGCCGGGGCCAGGGCGGGGCGCGGGCCACCGTCGTCTCAGCGGTCAAGGAGGGCGGCCCGGGCACCACCGTGGTCGAGGTCTCCTCCGACTACACGATCACCGGCCGCCTGGCCCGCTTTGAGCGCGGCGGGATGATCGACGAGATCGGCACCCGGCTGCTCACCGAGTTCGCCGCGGCCCTGCAGACGATGCTCACCGGACCGGGCGAGTACGAGACCTTCGTGGGCATGCCCGCGGTGTCCTCGGCATCGAGCGCGGCCAAGCCCGAGTCCGAAGCGGAGAAGTCCCGGCGCAAGCCGCGCAAGGACCTCACGGCTGCGGCGGAGGCGGTGGCTGCGGCGTCACAGCCGCCGGCCGCGCCGGCCGCGCCGGAGCCCGTCGCGCCGGCCGAGCCGGAGCCCGTCGCTGCGGAGGCGGAGCCCGTCGCCGCTGAGCCGGACGACGAGGATCTCCCGGACCTGGCCGTCGAGGCCGCGGCCGAAGCGGAGTTGGCTGAGATCGTGCCCGAGGCGTCCGAGGAATCCGAGCCGCCCCGGGCCGAGGTCCCACCGCCGCCGCCAGAGCCCGAGATCGCGCCGCCGGCGCCCGAACCTGTCCCCGAGCCCGAGCCCGAGCCGCCCGAGCCGCGCACCGGAGCCGCCGCCGCCGCCGATGCCAGAGCCGCCGCCCCGCCGCCGATGCCAGAGCCGCCGCCGGCTCCGGAGCCGCCACCACCACCGCCGCCCCCGGCCCCGGAGGCCGAGCCGCTCGACGGTTTCGTGCTCGTTCGCACCGTCGTCATCGAACGCGTCAAGAGCAACCCCGTGCCGATCGTGGCCCTGCTGCTCGCGTTCCTGCTCCTGGGCCGCAGGCGTCGTCGGCGAAGCTAAAGCCCGCGGCGGGCCAACGACCGCGTGACGTCCGCGATGAGCGCGTAGGAGCGCTCCTTGATCTCGCGGGCCACGATGCGCATGACCTCGATGCCGGCTCGCCGCAGGTCGTTGTCCTTGCGGCGGTCGCGCTCGAACCGGTAACGGGACGAGTGGAACCGGTAGCCGTCCACCTCGAGGGCGAAGCGGGCGTCGGGCCAATAGAAGTCGAGCTTGTAGGGCCCGAACGGAAAGTTGACCTTGGGCGCCGGCAGTCCCGCCTGGCGTATGAGGGCCAGCATCCGCTCCTCTGTCTCAGAACTGGTCATCGTGGATGCGCCGGACTCCCGTTCGAGCAGGGAAGCAAGCCGGGCGCGCCCTCGGTGACCGCCGGCGCGATCGAGCACGTCGCGGACGTGCGACGGCCTCAGGGTCCGCTCCACGATCCCACGGTCGAAGGCAATCTCGAGTTGACGGTCGGTGGCGGACACGGCGATGTCGAGCAGCGTCCGTGCCGGCGAGGTGACCGGAAGCCCTTTGCGGATCCACACGTCTCTGCGTTCGAGGATGCGGGTGCGGTGGACCCGCACCCCGGGGTTGGTCGCGCCCGTCCAGTTGTCCACGACAAGCTCGATCTCACGGGGAGCCGGCGTCCAGAGCCCCAGCAACGCCGCTGCTGACCAATGGCTGAGCGCAGCGCCCTCACGGACGGACAGCAATCCCTCGGTTTCCGCGCCAAGCTCAGTCGATGCGGTGTGGCCGACGCGAAAGACGCGTCGAAGGGAGGGGAGCAGGCGACCCTTGTGCACGAGCCACACAATGCTCGCGTGGCTGACCCCCACCGCCAAGAGCTGCCGTCGTGCGATGCGGCCGCGCTGATACCCGGCCACGGCGGCGATCCGCTTATCTCGTGTGCCCGAGATTGACACTTCAGAGCGCACGCCCAGCACCTGGACACTGTGCGCTTCAGAACGTGCGTCCCGTTGACTCGCTGGAGCGCGCCGCGAGGGATCGGGGGGTGTGCGCTCCACAGCGTCAGGATCTGAGTCCACGCCCTCAGTGTGAGGGCAATACCGGTGCGCAACACCTCCAAACCGGCATGTTTTCACTCTTTCGTGACACTCGCACGAAAGTCGTCACATGTGTGGGCCGATGCTCATCTCACGCCGGGTGTGCTCGGCCCCTGCGGGGCCTGCGTCTACCCGGCTACGTCTGCATCGAAGGAGGGAAGGGCCGCCGCCGCCCCAGGCTCTGACGTGGCAACGGTCGCGGTCTCGCCCGTTGGGAACTGAGGAGCCCTCTTCCTTCGTGTCTGCTCTAGCCGGAGAGCCGCAGGCCCCGCAGGGGCCGAGCACACCCGGCGTCCGATGCGAGAGTGCGCTCCGGCCTCAGCCTCGCCGCGGAGGCTCGGACCAGTCGTCGGCGGGCAGCACCGCCACCAGCCCCGACGGGTTGATCATCGGATGCGTTCCGTAGTAGTGGTTGCGGATCTCGTCAAAGGAGACCGTGTCCGCGACGCCTGGCCACTGGTACAGGTCCCGCGCGTACGGCCACAAGTGCGAGTACTCGGTCAGCTTGCGCAGCGAGCACTTGAAGTGGATCTGGTAGACGGCGTCGAAGCGCACGAGCGTGGTGAACAGACGCCAGTCGGTCTCCAGCGGCTCATCGCCGAACAGGAAGCGCCGATCCGCCAGACGAGCGTCCAGCTCATCCAACGTCGCAAACAAGCCGCGCACCTCTGCTTCATACACGGACTGCCGACGCGAGAAGCCGGCCTTGTAGACGGCGTTGTTGACCGTTTCGTAGATGTGCTGGTTCAGCGCGTCGATCTCGGAGCGCAGACGGTCGGGAACCAGCTGCACCGGGTGTGAGGCCAGCGGAGCGAAGACCGTCGAGAGCATCCGCAGGATGTCCGCGGACTCGTTGTTGACGATCGTCGCGCGCTCGCGATCCCACAGCACCGGCACGCTCACCCGCGCCGCGTACGCCGGATCGGTGGCGTCGTAAGCCTGCGACAAGAACGCAAACCCGTTGACCGGGTCGTCGAAGCCATCGCCGGTGAACTCCCAGCCGCGTTCATCGCGCAACGGGTTCACGAAGGACACGGAGATGGCGTCCTCCAATCCCATCAGCATCCGCCCGATCAGCGTCCGGTGCGCCCACGGGCACGCCCGGGCGATGTACAGGTGATACCGGCCCGCCGCGACCGGGAATCCGGTCGACCCGTCGTCCGACACCCAGTTCCGGAAGGTCGAGTCCTGGCGCTTGAACGCCCCGTCGTCGCCGCCCTCGGGCCCAAGGGACAATGCACGTGCTTGAGTACTCATCCATCCAGCGTACGTCACCCGAGCCGGCGAGCGCGAGGCCGCCGGGACGAGCTTCCTCAATGCGACCGCTTATGGTGTCGGCGGGATGATCGAGGACTACCTGACCTACTCCCGCGGATGGGGGTTCGGGCCACAGGACGTTGAGTCCGAGGTCCAGGTATGGCATGGCGGCCGCGACCCGCTCGTCCCCGTCGAGCACGCCCTGCAGCTGGCCGTGTCCCTGCCGGCGTGCCGCGTCTTCGTCGACCCCGACGAGGGACATCACTTCTTTCGACGTCGCCTGGAGGAGATCATGACCGTCCTGCTCAACCCGCACCGCGGGCCCGAGAGCCTCTCGTCCGCCGGCGCGCGCGCCCTCCTTTCTGCCCGGGTGGCGGCGTGACCGATCAGGCGGCAAAGGCCGCGCGCTTCCTCGAGTTGCATCGTCCCGGCGACCCGCTGGTGATGCCCAATCCCTGGGACGTCGGCTCGGCCCAGCTGATGGCCTGGCTCGGCTTTGAGGCGGTGGCCACCACCAGCTCCGGGTTTGCCGCCACGCTGGGCCGCGTCGATGGCGGGGTGACCCGTGATGAGGCGCTGGCCCACGCCGCCGCGCTATCAGCGGCGGTGGACATCCCTGTCTCGGCCGACTTGGAGAACTGCTTCGCCGACGACCCCGACGGCGTCGCCGAGACGGCTCGAGGCGCGGTCGCCGCCGGTCTGGCTGGGTTCTCCGTCGAGGACTACGACCCTGAGGCGAAGAGCATCTACCCGCGCGAGCTGGCGATCGAACGCGTGCGGGCGGCCGTCGAGGTCGCCCACGCGGCGCCGGGCAGCCCGCTGGTGGTCACCGCGCGCGCCGAGGGCTTCCTGCGTGAGCGCGAAGCCGACCGGAACGAGATCATCGGCCGGCTGCAGGCCTTCCAGGAGGCCGGCGCCGACGTGCTGTTCGCGCCCGGGCCTGTCGACCCCGAGACGACCTCCGCGATCGTCGCGTCGGTCGATCGGCCCGTCAACGTGCTGGCTCGTCCCGGCGCACCGACCGTCAAGGAGCTCGGCAGGCTCGGTGTTGCTCGGATCTCGGTGGGCGGCGCGCTGGCCTTCGCGGCGATCGGCGGCTGGGTCGACGCGGCCCGCGAGCTGCGCGAGCAGGGGACGTACGCCTATTTCGAGCAGATGGGCACGGGCGGCAAGGCCGCGCGCGAGGCGTTCGGCTAGCGCCCGTCAGGCGGCGGCGCGGAGCGTGGCCACCGGCGGCCGCTCGACCTGGTCGCCGCCCAGCGTGGGCAGCTCGTCGTCGCCCGGGGTCATGAACGTCGTGGGCAGCGGCCCGCTGAGGCGGCCGTCACGCTCCAGGCGAGAGGCCAGCGCGCGCAGCACGGCGAAGGCCATCGGGCCGAGGTCGCGCAGCGACTGATGGGCGTTCTGACGGACGTCGAGGTCCACCTGCGCGAGACCCTCGAGGCCAACCGCGCCATACGCGTCCACCAGCAGCGCGATGTCGACGCCGTAACCGGTGACGAAGGGGAGGGACTCCAAGAGCTCGCGACGCGCCGCCACCTCGCCGGCCAGAGGCTGCGCGATGCCCGCCAACTCGGGGTAGAAGAGGTTGAGCAACGGACGGGCGGTGAGCTCGGTGACACGGCCGCCGCCGTCCGGCAGCGTGAGCTCGCCGACGCGGAACGGCCGTCGGTACAGACCCTTGACGAACGAGATCCGGCTGTCGCACAGGAGAGGACCTAGGAGTCCGCACGCGAAATGTGCCCCAAAATGCTCGGAGTCCGCGTCAAGGAAGACGACCACCTCGCCCGTGAGCACGGCCAGCGACCGCCACATCGCGTCGCCCTTGCCCTGCACCGGGCCCATCTCGGGTCGCAGGTCGTTCTGGCTGTGGACCTCGGCGCCAAGCTCGTGCGCGATCCGGCCGGTCTCGTCGGTGGAGGCATCAACGACGACGATCTGATCGATCACCCCGCTCTCGCGCAGCGGTGTCAGCGAGCTGACGATCGCGCCGATGGTGCGTTCCTCATTGCGCGCCGGGAGGCACACCGAGACCGTATGCCTGCGCTCGGCCGACAATCGCTCGGGCGGGAATTCGGAGTGGTGGAAGGTGTGGCTGCGATGCCAGGATCGGGCGCGCATCGACATGTTCTGCCTCGCAGCATGACAGCCGGGCCTGCCGGGAGCGTGAGTCCTCGGCCCCTTGGTGACATATCATCCGGGGGTGGCCTTCGCGGGATCGGCCGCCACTGTCGGGGCGCTGCTGGCGCCAACAAGGAATGGGATGTGGTGCACCGTCGCCTGATTTGCAGGGGTTTGTGGCGTGATTAGGTGTCTGCGCATTGTCGCGTTCCGCCGGCTGCTGGCCGCGTATGTGTTCAACGAGCTGGCCTGGTCAGTCGGCACGCTGGCGCTGTCGCTCCTCGTGTACCGGCGGACCGGGAGCGCCATCGGGTCCGCGGGATTCTTCCTCTGCTCGCAGTTCCTGCCGGCGCTGCTCTCACCGGCGCTGGTGGCCCGGCTGGACCGTGCCTCGGTGCGGATCGTGCTGCCCACCCTCTATGCGGTGGAGGCCCTGCTCTTCGGCGCGCTGGCGTACCTCTCCCAGCACTTCCTCCTCGTGCCGGTGCTGCTGCTGGCCCTCGCCGACGGGGCCATCGCTGCGACCGCCCGCTCGCTCGCCACCGCCGCGCGCGTCGAGATCCTCCGCCCCGTGGACCTGATGCACGAGGGCAACGCACTCGGCAGTTTCGGCTTCTCCTTTGGGTACATGGCCGGCCCGGTGATCGGTGGGGCCGTGGTCGCCGCCGGGGGCACGCTCGCCGCGCTGCTCGTCAATTGTGGGCTGTTTGGCGTGATCGCCTGCTTCTTGGCCATCACGGCGCTCCCCGGCGCCAAGCCCGAGCCCGGCTCGGCCCTGAGCCGGCTGGGCCGGGGTCTGGCCCATCTCCGCTCCGACGCCGTGCTCGCGCGCCTGATGGTCATCCAGGCAATCGGTCTATGCGTGTTCACCATCAGCATTCCGGTCGAGGTCGTCTACGCCCAGCACACGCTGGACGCGGGCGCCGGCGGGTACGGTCTGCTCCTCGGCGTGTGGGGCGGCGGCGCCGTCGCCGGCAGCTTCGTGTACGCCCGCTTCCGGCGCCGGAGTGCCTCGGCTCTCATCGGCGGCTCCGCGCTCGCGCTGGCAGCAGGCTTCGCCGTGATGACCGTCGCGCCGAGCCTGGTCGTGGCGCTGTGCGGTGCGGCCGTGGCCGGTGCCGGCAACAGCGTCGAGTGGGTGGCCTGGCGGACCGCCATCCAGGAGCGCACGCCGGACCGGTGGATGGCGCTGGTGATGAGCCTGTGTGACTCGATGTCGATGTTGGCCCCCGGCGTCGGCATTGTGGCGGGCGGCCTGCTCGCGGAGTTCGCGTCGGCGCGGGCGGCGTTCGGCGTGGCCGCGGTGGGCTCGCTCATGTTCGCCATCGCGGTGCCCTTCGCGTTCCGCAAGGCGCGCGCGCCCCGGCCCGAGCGGCGCCCTGGCGTCGAGGTGTCCGCCGAAGAGGCGGCACTTCCGCGCGGCAAGTCCCTCGTGTAGTGCACAGTCCCGTGGGCGTGCGCGCCGCCTGCATCGACATCGGCTCCAACACCACTCGCCTGCTCGTCGCCGACTACGTCGACGGCGCGCTCGTCGAAGTCCACCAGGAGCGTGCCTTCACTCGGATCGGCAAGGGACTGGCCGCCTCCGGGGCGATCGCGCCCGACAAGATCCAGGAGGTGGTCGCCGTTGTGCGCGACCAGCTCGCGCTGGCCCTCCGCTGCGGCGCTGAAGAGATCCGGGGTGTGGCCACCGCCGCGATTCGGACGGCCGCCAACGGCGCCGTGCTGGTGGAGGCGATCGCCGCGGGAACCGGGCTGGCGGTAGAGATCGTGTCCGGGGAGGACGAGGCGCGGCTGGCCTTCCGCGGAGCGGCTGCCATGCTCGAGCCCGAGACGGCACGCCGCTGCCGCCGGCTAGGGGTCGTCGACGTCGGCGGCGGATCCTGTGAGGTTGTCGTCGGCGCGGCGCCCGACCGCGTGCACTGGTGGGCGTCGGTGCCGATCGGCTCGGGCGCGCTCACCGACCACTGTCTGCACGGCGATCCGCCGTCGCGTGCGCAGCTGAACTCCGCGCGTCATGAGGTCGCCGCGGCGCTGGCCGGGCTCGCGCCGCCGTGCCCCGAGGTGGTCGTCGCCGTCGGGGGCAGCGCCACGTCGCTGGGGCGCGTGGTCGGGCCGGTACTCGACGCGGCTGCCTTCGAGCGGGCGCTGTCGCAGCTGGGGAGCGCGCCCGCCGGCGCGGTGGCCGAGCGGTTTCTCATCGACCCCCAACGGGCGCGGTTGCTGCCCGCTGGTCTGCTCATCCTGCAGGGCGCCGCCCGCCTGCTGGAGGCGACGATCGAGGTGGGGCGGGGCGGTATCCGCGAGGGCGTGCTGCTCGAAGCGCTCAGAGCTTGAAGACCTGCATGAGGCGCTGCTCGTGCTCGGCGTCGATGCGCGCAATCACCTCGATGTGCTGCTCCAGGCCGGACCCGCGCAGCTTCTCGGCCAGCAGCTCGTCCACCTGGAAGATCCCGGCGCTGTTGGACATCGCGATTTCCACCCGCACGGCACGATCGCGGCCGGGACTGATCTTGACCTCATCGATCGCGGCCGCGGAGATGGAGTGGATGTTCTGTTGGCCGGCCTCGAATGGGATCCGCGAGCGCCCCCGAGCCATGTCGAGCGCGTCCGCGACGCGGACGATCCCGGCCTCGACGGTGAACGGGGCGCCGTCTGAGCGGTGGCCGATGATCGCGTGCAGCGTCTCGGCCACGATGACCGAGCGCTCAGGCTCCTCGTAGACGTCCTTGAGCAGCGCGGGCAGTTTGTCGGCGGTGAGGAACAGGCTGTAGCGCTCGTGGTCGCGGCGGTGGATCGACATGCCGACGCAGTGCATGAGGCAGCCCGCGGCCACCACCACCTCGGCGTCGCGCTCGGTCATGGCGAAGTCGGACACCACGCTGGGGACCACTCCGCGCCGGAAGAGAAGCCTCGACAGCCGCAGGCCGATGTTGAGGACGATCTGGATGTGAACCCAAGAGTGATCGCTCATCCCGAGCCGCCGGGTGGCGTTGATCGCCGAGACATGCCACCAAGCCTTGAGCTGGTCGTCGGCGTTGACGGTCGCCAGGAAGCGCTCCAGGCGGCGGTTACCGCGTGTCGGTGCGCGGACCCGGACGCCGGCGATGGCCTCGCGCGGTGGGAGCGCGGGGGCGAGGTCCGGCGGGTTCTCGGGGTCCCAGTCGCTCACGGGCCGAACGGTAGCCCACAGGACAACTGCCGTCCGCCCTGGGCCAAAGCGCCGCGGCCGTGGTGGCGCCGCATGAGGGGTGCGAGGGCAGCGCCGAGCCGTCGACAGGGGCGGACCGCGCACCGAGACTTGACTCAGCCGCCGGACGACGGTAGATAATCGGCCGCATCGACGCCGAGCACCGAGCAGCGGCCTATGCAGGTGTACAAGCTCTAGTGGAGGATCACTGAATCACTGCTCAGGGGCATGAGGGCTAGCGGTGGCGGACGAGCCATCCGCTACGGACACGCGTAACGGGACCGGCGCGCTTGCGGCTGCTCTGGCGGTCGTGGTCGTGCTGTTGGTGGTCGTCGGCGGCTACGGGGAGCACTGGCGCTGGGTCGGGGTCAGCGGCGGCACGGCGACGCTGTGGGACTGGCTTCACCTGCTGCTCTTGCCGCTGGCTGCGGTGGTGCTTCCGCTGTGGCTGCGCCATCGCCCACCCGTGAAGGGTGCGATCGGATCGGCCCTCACGGCGGCGATGTTGGTGTTCGTGTGCGTGGTGCTCGCCGGGTACCTCGTCCCATGGGCATGGACTGGCTTTGTCGGCAACACGCTGTGGGACTGGCTCAACCTCGCGGCGCTGCCGCTCGCGGTAGCGCTCATCCCGGTGTTGGTGGAGCTGCGGTCAGACTGGGGGCGCCGCCATGCCGCCGCACTGGCGGTGGCGGTCGGCGTCTTCGTCGCGGTGGTGGTGGCGGGGTACCTGGCTCCGTGGCGGTGGACGGGTTTCACTGGCAACACAGCCTGGGATTGGCTGCACCTCCTGCTGCTGCCGTTGCTGGTGCCCGCGGTGATCGTCCCGATGCTGCGCCCGTACGTCGCGGATCGCTTCCAGGGCGAGGACGCCGACGAGCCCGCCTAAGGCTCACTTGCCGCGCCCATCCGCGCGATCAGCCGGTCCCGCTCGCGTCGCTCAGCTGTTGAACGTGGGCGTGGCGCGCCGCGCCACTACCAGCCGCCGCGCCAGTCGGCGCTGGCCTCACGGGCCTTCACGGCGTCCTCGCGCGCGTGCTTGCGCTTGTCCAGGCGCCACTGGATGATCGAGAAGAGCGCGATCATCGCGGGGAAGAACACGATCACGGCGAACATCGCGGTGGTGATCTGCTTGTCGTTGGTCTCGCCGAACCAGCCCTGGCCGCCGTTGGCGTGCGCGAAGGCCGCCGGCGCGAAGGTCAGCAGGACGCCGACGAAGAGCGCCAGGATGATCGTGAAGCGAGCGCGCCGCATAGGTAGAAGCGTACCGCTTTGTCAGGCGACAGGGACGCTGTGAGGCGCCGCCACCGCTGCCACGGCGGAGATGAGCGCCGGGTTGTAGACGTCGGGGCGTTCGGTCACATCGAGATGGTCGAGGGGCACCTCGAACACGGTGGCGGCGGCCGCCTGGGCCAGTTCGCGCTGCTTGGCCGGTGAGACCATGGTGTCGCGGCCGGTGAGCACCATCGCCGCCGGCGGGCGCGTCAGCGAGGCCAGCCACGGCCGCGAATCGAAGCGGCCGAGCTCTCGCCCGGCCTCGGCGATGTCGCGGGCCTCGTGGCGCATGAGCTCAGACAGCAACCACGCCGTGCCCTCATCGAGCTGGATCTTGGCGCTGCGAAACCACCAGCGGTAGAACTGTCGCGGGGCCAGGCCGAGACCGAGCCCGACAGCGCCCATCCACTTCCAGATGCGGCGCGTCTCGGGGTCCTGGAAGTGCTGGCAGGTGCCGCTGAGCACGAGCCCGCTCATCACCTCGGGATGGTCGCGGGCCATCACCTGGGCGATGACGCCTCCCATCGAGTACCCCACGACGACCGCCGGGGCGACGTCGAGCTCACGCAGGACCGCGGCGGCATCGGCAGCGCAGTCGGCCAGGCGGAAAGGGGCCATGGCGCGCAGGCCGCGACCGTGCCCGCGGTGGTCGATCGCCAGCACGCGGTAGCCGGCGTCCACCAGCGCGTCATAGGCCCCGTGCCAGTTGAGATCCGCGGTGACCATCCAGCCGTGAAGGAGCATCACCGTAGGCCGCGCCGGGTCGGTCTCACCGCTGTCGCGCAGGAAGAACTCGCCGCGCCCGGGGACGATGACCGTGCGGGCCGGAAGCATCGCGTGCGGGGGGACGGGGGCGTAGGCCTGGCGGCGCGAGCGGCGCATTGGGCCATGCTACCCGCGCCCCGAGCGCCTCCTACCATCAGCCCCATGGCCGTCGTCATCGCATCAGACCTGGGCAAGGACATCGCGGGAGAGCCGCTGCTGCGGGGGGTCTCGTTCAAGCTGGAGCGCCGCGACCGCATGACCCTGTCGGGCCGCAACGGCGCCGGCAAGACCACCCTGCTGCGGATGCTGGCCGGGGAGGCGTCGGTGGACTTCGGCGAGCTCGTCTTCAGCAAGGGGGCCAAGGTCAAGCTCCACGACCAGCGCCCGCCCCGCGACCGCAACCTGAGCCTGCGCGACTACATCCTCTCGGGCGCGGCCGAGCTGGTGGCCATCGAGCAGGATCTGGCCTCGTTGGAGCAGGCGATGGCCCAGGGCGCCCATGACGAGGCGACGCTGGGCCGCTACGCCGAGGCCCAGGCGGCGCTCGAACACGCCGGCGGCTACGCCTGGCGCGAGCGCGCGCTGGCCACGCTGCACGGCCTGGGCTTCCGCGACGAGACTGACCTGGACCGCTCGCTGGACACCTTCTCCGGAGGTGAGCTGACGCGCGCGTCGCTCGGTCGTGCCCTGGCGGGGACGCCTGATCTGCTGCTCCTGGACGAGCCAACCAATCATCTGGACATCGAGTCGCTGGAATGGCTCGAGGCTCACCTCATCTCACTTGATGCCGCCATCGTGCTCGTCGCGCATGACCGTTGGTTCCTGGAGTCCGTGGGCACCTCGGTGCTCGAGCTCGAGGCCGGGCGCGGGAAGTTCTTCTCCGGGACGTGGCATCAGTGGCGTAAAGAGAAGGCCGCGCGCGAGCTGGCCCTGGGGCGCGCGATCGAGCGCCAAGAGGCCGAGATCGAGCGACTGGAGCGCTTCGTCACGCGCTTCCGCGCGGGGACGCGGGCCCGCCAGGCCCAGTCGCGGGTCAAGAAGCTCTCCAAGATCCAACGGCTGTCAGCCGATCCGTCTGACGGCGCGAACCTGCAGTTCGCCTTCAAGCCGCCCGAGCGCAGCGGCCGCGTGATCTTCGAGCTCGAGCATGCCGAGCTCTCGGCCGGCGGCAAGGAGCTGCTGCACGACGCCGAGCTCTGGCTCGAGCGCGGCGAGCACGTCTCGCTGGTCGGCGCCAACGGCACCGGAAAGACAACGCTGATCGAGACGCTGGCGGGCCACCGGGAGCTCGAGCAGGGCAAGCTGCTCACCGGGCACAACGTCAAGGTCGGCTACCTCTCCCAGCACGCCGAGGAGCTCAACGCCGGCACCGCGCGAACGGTGCTCGAGGCCACGCAGCGCGTCAGCGGGTTGACCCCGGCCAAGGCCCGGGCCCTGCTCGGGCGGTTCCTGTTCTCCGGCGAAGACGCCGAGAAGCCGCTGGACGGTCTCTCGGGTGGCGAGCGGCGGCGGCTGTCGCTGGCGGTGCTCGTCCACTCCGGAGCCAATGTGCTCATCCTCGACGAGCCGACCAACCACCTGGACCTGGAGAGCCGCGAGGCGCTGGAGTCGGCGCTGCGGGAGTTCGCGGGCTCGCTGCTGCTGGTATCCCACGACAGGGCCCTGCTCGATGCCATCGGGACGCGCACCATCGCCCTGGAGGACCAGGAGCTGCATTCCTACGTCGGCGGGTGGCCCGAGTACCTGCGCGTGCGCGAGGAGCGCGCCAAGAACCCGCCGGCCAAGGCCAAGGCCAAGGCCGCCGGTGCGGCGGCGTCCGGCAAGTCGTCCAATGGCGCCAAGGCGGGCGCCTCGAGCCCGAAGAAGCACAACCCACCCAAGGCCAAGTCGGGGCGGGGTGCGGCGCGGCTGGAGGCCGAGATCGAGACCGCCGAGGCGGCGCTGCGCGCGGTCGAGGACGAGCTGGCCGATCCGGCCGCGTGGGCGACGCCCGAGGCCTCGGCGCGGTCCTCGGCGCGCCACGAGGAGGCCAAGCTCAAGGTCGCGGAGCTCTATGAGCGCTGGGAGGCCGTGGCCGGCTGAGGGCCCAGAGCGTCGTCGGGGGCGCTCACTACACTGAAAACCAATGCCCCAGCCTCTCCCGGCTTCGGCTCTGCGCATCGCGCTGATCGACGATGACAGCGGGATGGTCACGGTGTTGGATCGCCGCTTTGCCGCCAACCGGTGGGAGAGTCAGGTGATCGGCTACGCCGCGGACCCTGATCAGCTCTCGGCGCTCAGGCTGCACGCGCTGATCGTCAACCCCGCGATTACCGGGCTGGGCTACATCGAGTGGGTCGCCGACCGGCTGCCCGGGTTGGCGGTCCTGGTGTGCAGCCGGCCCGCGCCCGTGGCCGACCGGGTGCGCGCTCTGCGCACCGGCGCCGACGATTGGATCACCAAGCCCTGCCATCCCGAGGAACTGGTGGCGCGCATCGAGGCGGTGCTGCGCCGCCGCCGCGCCGGCGAGCTGCCCGCCGCCGACACCATCCTCACCGCGGGCGAGCTGGCCATCCGCCCGGACCGCTTCGACGCTTACGCCAACGGCACCCCGGCGACGCTGTCGCGCAAGGAGTTCGAGCTGCTGGCCCAGCTGGCGGGCGCCGACGGACGCGTGCTGGAGCGCGAGGACATCTACCAGCGGGTGTGGGGCTACACGATGGCGCGGGGCGACCGCTCGGTGGACGTGTTCGTCCGCAAGCTCCGGCAGAAGCTCGAGGCGATCTCCCCCGACTGGCGCTACGTGCACACCCACTTCGGGGTCGGCTACCGCTTCGCCGCCGAGCGCGCCGACGGGACCGTGCCCTCCCCCGACCTCCCCGCGGGTCCAGCTCCGGCGCGTGACGGGGTGCCTGCGGCGCCGCAGCTTGAGGCGCGTCGTACGCTGTCTGTATGACGATCAGCCCCGCCGTCCGCAACGTCGCCATCATCGCCGTCATCGCGGCGGCCGTGGCCTTCCTGCCCGGCGGCGGGACCGGCGCCAGCGTCGTGCTCACCGGGATCTACCTGATCTTCCTGGCCGCGATCGTGTGGGTCGGTGTGGTGATGTATCGCGAGCACCGCAGCTCGCTGTACATGCTGCCTGACAGCCGGCGCGCGCTGTTGTACGTCGCCGCCGGCGTGCTCGCGGTGACCCTGACCGCCACTCATCGCCTGTGGGCCAGCCCCGCAGGGTCGGTGGCGTGGCTGGTTCTCGTCGGCGCCTCGGTGTATGTGGGCTGCGCGGTCATCTGGGCCGCCCGGCGCTACTGACCTCGCGGTCGGGGCTTCCGGGCGCGGCCGAGGCCGCCGCCGGCCTCGCGATGCGTACACTGCCGCCGCCGTGAGCAAGGGAGCGCGTGAGACGATCTCTGACTGGCTGATGGCGATCGCCGGGCCGCTTCTGCTCGGGTCGCTGTTCTTGACCTGGAGTCACCAGCTCTCGGCGGGGGTCAGGGCGCGCTACGGCGCGACGGCGGCGCTGGCCGGGGTACCCGCCGATCCCACCGCCTGGCAGGTCTATTCCGGCGTCGACGTGCTGCTGGCGCTGGTGGCCGGCGGGCTGATGGTGGTGGCGCTGTGGGGCGGCCGGGCGCGGCGTATCGCCTTGGCGCTGGCATTGGCGGTGGCGCTCGCCTTTGTGATCCACGCGCTGAGCGTGCCGCCCACTAACGGCGCGCTGCTCTTCGATCCCACGCTGACTCCTCCGGGGTACAGCGCCAACGCGGTCGGCTCGGGGACGGGAGAGGTGCTGGCGCTGATCGCGCTGGTGCTGGGGGGCGCCGGGGTGGCGCTCGCGTTCACCGTGGACTGAGGCTCCGCGCGGCGCCTTCACGGTCAAGAACTGGCCCGGCCGAGTCCTAAGATCGAAGGACAGATGGCTGTCTTTCCCGCCGACCGGCGCCGCGAGTTGCCCGACCAGCCCGGCGTGTACCTGTTCCGCGACGAGCGCGGCAAGGTGATCTATGTCGGCAAGGCGATCTCGATCAAGAAGCGGGTCGCCTCGCACTTCTCCAACCCGAGCACGCGCGCGGGCCGTGATCTGCTGCCGATGATCGCCCAGATCGAGGCGCTGGTCGTCCACACCGAGTCCGAGGCGCTGCTGGTGGAGCAGAACTTCATCAAGCAGTACAAGCCGCGCTTCAACATCCGGCTGCGCGACGACAAGTCCTATCCGTACATCGCCATCTCGCTCGACGAGGACTTCCCGCGGGTGTACTTCACCCGCGAGCGCCACCGCCGCGACCGGGCCTACTTCGGCCCCTACTCCAACGCCAAGCGGGTCCGCTCGACGCTCGAGGTGCTGGGCAAGGTGTTCATGTTCCGCTCCTGCGATGGCCCCGAGCCGGGCCGGCGCAGCGGCTCGCCCTGCCTGGACTACTACATCAAGCGCTGCGAGGCCCCGTGCGTCGGCTACGTCGACAAGGAGGGGTACCGCAAGGCCATCGACGGCGTCATCGCGTTCCTCTCCGGGCGCTACAAGGAGATCGAGTGGGCGCTCAACGAGGAGATGAAGCTGGCCGCCGCCGAGCAGCGCTTCGAGGACGCCGCCCGCGAGCGCAACCGGCTGCGGGCCGTCCGCTCACTGCTCGAGCGCCAGCGCGTGGCCCACGAGGACGGGTCGCTGGACGCGATCGCGGTGGCGGTGGCCGAGGGCGAGGCCAACGCCCAGGTCTTCCAGATCCGCGACGGCGTCCTGTCCGATCGCCAGAGCTTCTACCTGGACAACGCCGCCGACGCCGAGGTGGCCGACGTCGCCGAGGCGTTCATCCTCCAGTACTACGCGAGCGCCATGTCGGTGCCGCCGCTGGTCGTCGTGCAGCGCGAGCTCGGCAGCGCGTCCGACCTGGCGCCGCTGGCCGAGGCGCTCAGCTCCCGCCGCGGAGGCAACGTCGAGATCCGCGCCGCCGAGCGGGGCGACAAGCGGCGCATCCTGGAGCTGGCCGAGCGCAACGCGATCCTCGCCATCGACCAGGAGAAGCTGCGCTCCGAGCGCCGGCGCCAGCAGCGCGTCGAGGCGCTGGACGGGCTGCAGCAGGCCCTCGGGCTCGACACGGTCCCGCTGCGGATCGAGTGCTTTGACATCTCGACGCTGATGGGGACCAACACGGTGGCGTCGATGGTGGTCTTCGAGGGCGGCGCCCCCAAGAAGTCCGACTACCGCCGCTTCAAGGTGTTCACCGTCGGCGATGCCAGCGTGCAGGACGAGGACGGGCGAGTACGGCCCCGACGACTTCGCGGCGATGGAGGAGGTCCTGGGCCGACGCTTCGCGCGCTGGGAGCAGCAGCGCGACGTCTCACCCCACGACAAGGACTATGACCCCAGCTTCGCGGCGCTGCCCAACGTCGTCGTCATCGACGGCGGCAAGGGCCAGCTGGCGGCCGGATTGCGCGCGCTGCAGGGCTTTCGCGACCGGGGCGTGACCGTGATCTCGCTGGCCAAGCGGATCGAGGAGGTGTTCATCCCGGGCCGCGCCGCGCCGCTGGTCCTCGCCCACGACACCCCGGAGCTGCAGCTGCTCCAGCGGGTGCGCGACGAGGCCCACCGCTTCGCCATCACCCACCACCGGATCCGCCGCGACCGCGCGATGACGGCCTCGGTGCTCGACGACCTGCCGGGCGTCGGCCCGGCGCGCAAGCGGGCGCTGCTGGCCCACTTCGGCTCGCCCGACGCGATCCTGGCGGCGAGCCGCGAGGAGCTCGAGTCGGTGCCGGGGCTGCCCGGCAAGCTGGCCCGCGAGATGTACCGCGAGCTGCACAAGACCGGCGTCTAGCCCCCCGCCCTCGGGACGACGGGCGGCTGCCCCGCTCGAATAACCCGGCTGTCACAGCGTTGATCGGGCTGGCCGTCGTCGGCTGTGCGATCACGCCCCGGTCAGCGGCGCTTGAGGCCGATCCCGCCGCCGCCGATCCCGCCGCCGCCGGTCGCCCCGCCGCCGATCGTCAGCATCGCGGCGCTGCCGGCGGGCAGCGGGCACCGTGTAGGTGCCGGCCACGGGCGCCAGCGGCGTGGTGGAGGGGGTGGGCAGCGTGCCGGTCGTCGTCTCGTCGCCGAACGTCTGTCCGCCGAGGGTGACGCCGTCGGTGGCGCTCACGCTGGGGGCCTGGAGCGTCTCCAGCGACCCGGGGGTGGTGGCCCGGACACGGCCAGCGAGACGTCGTGCTCGGCGCTGGCGTCCTTGTTGATGAGCGTGACGCGGACCGCGCCGTCGCCGCCCTGCGTCGCCCACACCTTCACCGGCCCGGATGGCGCGGTGGTCTGGAGCAGGCGCGCCCCCGGCGGGAACGCCTGGGCGAACATGAGCAGGCCGTAGTACTCGGGGTGGACGAACGCCTGCCAGGCGCCGGTGCTGTTGTGCGAGACCGTGAACAGCTCGTAGTTGGAGCCCGGGAGCATGTGGAAGTTGACGCCGTCGACGCCGACCGATGGCGAACTGGAACATCGTGTCCAGCGCCCACAGCGCCGAGGCGAAGGTGTCAGAGACGCCCTTTGCGCCCTGGCAGGAGGCCGAGTTCATCTCCGCGACGCGGAACGGGAGGTTGTGGCGGTGGGCGAGCGGCGACGAACGGCGACATCGGCGTGGCCAGGCCGGCCGAGGAGCTGTCGGCCAGGAGGTTCGGGATCGACGGGAAGCCGGGACTGGACGGGTCGGTCACGCACGCGCGCAGCGGATAGCGGTGGTAGGTGACCATCCCCAGCCGCGGCGCGGCGCCGATGAACGAGCCCAGCTTGCCCATCCATGCCGGGCCCCGACACCGCCGGGCCGGCCAGCGGCACGTTGGGCAGCGCCCGCGCCCACTGGACGAACTGCTTGGTGTAGGCGCTGAGGTTGTAGCCGCGGCCGCGGGCCCGGTAGATGTGGCCGCGGCGGTCCTTGTACCAGGGGAACACCGTGTAGAGGTCGGGCTCGTTGCCGATCTCGAAGGCGTCGATGTACCGGCGCCCGATCCCCTGCAGGAAGGCGCGGCCCTCGGCGGCGGCGATCGCCGGGCGGCCGGCGGCGAGGTTGACGCCGAGGATCAGCTTGGCGTTCAGGTCGGCGGCCAGCGCCTGCGTCGTGCGCAGCCAGCCCTTGGTGAGCGGGTAGTAGATCCCGCCCTGGGGGATCTGGCCGCGGATCGGCCACCAGGTGCCGTCGGTGCTGTCGCCGCCGATCCGGATGACCGGCGACTGGTCCGGGCGCCAGGCCCTTCAGCAGGCCGAGCAGCACCGGGTCGACGGCCCGCGGATCGCGGCCGGTGTACTGATGCAGCGCGCGGAACTCGAAGGAGACCCCCAGGAAGCCGGGCGCCATCGCCTGGCCGGTGGGCGTTGCCGAGACGCCGGCGCTGATGACGTCGGCGTCGCGCGGCGACCGCCCCCGGCAAGACGAATCCGAGCGCCGCCACGATGGCGATGCAGACGCGGCGGCGAAGCACAGCGGGCCATACTGCCACACCTCGTACACATGTACGTCACCCCGCGTCCGCTTGACCCGTCAAGCTTTAGGGCGATGACAAGCGGCGTTGGCAGGGAGGAACCCGCTCCCATCGAGGGCTCCGCGCTCACCGATCTGGTGGTGATCACGGGGTTCTCGGGAGCCGGCAAGTCCACCGCGATGGCGGCCTTCGAGGACGAGGGCTACTTCTGCGTCGACAACCTGCCGCCCGAGATGATCCGTTCGCTGGTGGACCTGTTCATGCACGAGGGGTCCAAGGTGGCGCGCGCCGCCGTCGTCTCCGACGCCCGGGGCGGCAGCTACTTCGAGGGGCTGGCGGCGATGCTCGAGGATCTGCGGGCGCACCGGGGTGCGCCACCGCGTGCTGTTCCTGGAGGCCGACGAGGAGACGCTGCTCGACGCGCTACAAGGAGACCCGGCGGCGCCACCCGCTGGCCCCCACGGGGCAGCGTGGCCGACGGGATCCGCGCGCGAGCGCGAGCTGCTGGCGCCGCGTGCGCGAGCGCGCCGACGTGGTGATCAACACCGGCGGGCTCACCGCGGCGATGCTGCGGCGCAAGCTCACCGACGAGCTGCTGCCAGCCAAAGACCCCGGGACGTCTGGCGGTCACCTTTCAGAGCTTCGGCTTCAAGTACGGGCCCAGCCGCGACGCCGACCTGCTGTTCGACGTGCGCTTCTTGCCCAACCCCCACTACGAGCCCGAGCTGCGCCCGCTCACCGGCGCCGACGCCCGCGATCGTCGACTACATCAACCGCGACGGCGCGCTCGACGCGTTCTACGAGCACCTGGAACCGATGCTGGACTACCTGCTGCCCCAGTACCTGGCCGAGGGCAAGGCGCATCTGGTGGTCGCCATCGGCTGCACCGGGGGCCGTCACCGCTCGGTGGCGATCGCCGCTGCATCTGGCCGAGCGCTACGCGGGGCGACAGGGCTACCTCGTCGACGTCCTGCACCGCGACGTCGGCGAGCCCGCGTGATCGACCACATCGGCTTCGAGGTCTCCGATCTGGCCCGACGGCCCGGTTCTACGACGCGGTGTTCTTCGCGCTCGGGGCCCGGCGGATGGCCGAGTCCGAGCATCTGGTCGCCTACGGGATCAACGCGCCGCTGTTGTTGTTCGTCGCTGCGCGGCCGCCCGCCCGCGCCCGGCTACGGCCACCTGGCCCTGCAGGCCAGCGGCAAGGCGGCCGTCGACGCCGCCCACGCGGCCGGGCTGGCCAACGGGGGCGCGACGACGGCGCCGCCCGGGCCGCGGCCACAGTACGGCCGCCGCTACTACGCCGCATATCTGCTTGATCCCGATCGGCTGCGGGTAGAGGTGGTGTCCCGGCGCTAGCGGGGCGGCGTGACCCCCCACCGGCGGTGCCGGACCTGGCCCGCGCGACGGGGATCTCGAGCCCGTTTAGGTAGCCTGTCGCTCGCTGGGTCGCCGATGGCGGCGGCCTGGGCAGTTGACTCATTGAAGGCAGGAAACGGAGGCAAGAACGCATGGCGGTACGGGTCGCAATCAACGGCTTCGGAAGGATCGGCCGAAACGTCTTCCGGGCCGCGTACGAGAGTGGCGCGGACATCGAATGGCTGGCCGTCAACGATCTCGTCGACCCAAGACGATCGCCCACCTGCTCAAGTACGACTCGACCTACGGGCCGTTCCCCGGCGAGGTGGAGGCGACCGACGCCGGCTTCGCCGTCGACGGCAAGGAGATCCGGGTCCTGGCCGAGCGCGATCCGGCCGACCTGCCGTGGTCAGAGCTGGGCGCCGACGTCGTGATCGAGTCCACCGGGCTGTTCACCGACCGCGAGAACGCCTCCAAGCATCTCGAGGCCGGCGCCAAGAAGGTGGTCATCTCCGCGCCCGCAACCAACCCCGACACCACCGTCGTGCTCGGCGTCAACTTCGACGACGCCTATGACCGCGAGAAGCCACCAGATCATCTCCAACGCCTCCTGCACCACCAACTGCCTGGCTCCCGTGGCCAAGGTCGTCCACGACACGATCGGCATCAAGCACGGGCTGATGACCACCATCCACGCCTACACCGCCGACCAGCGCCTGCAGGATATGCCCCACCGCGACCTGCGGCGCGCCCGGGCCGCGGCGGTCAACCTGATCCCGGCGTCGACCGGGGCGGCCAAGGCGATCGGCCTGGTCATCCCCGAGCTCAACGGCAAGCTCCACGGCTTCGCCGTGCGCGCCCCGGTCCCCACCGGCAGCGTCGTGGACCTCACGGTCGAGGTCAATCGCGAGACGACGGTCGAGGAGATCAACGGCGCGATGAAGGCCGCGGCCGAGCGACGGCCCGCTCAAGGGCCTGCTCATCTACAACGAGGACCCGATCGTGTCCTCGGACATCGTCAAGAACCCCGCCTCCTCGATCTTCGACGCCGAGCTCACCTCGGTCATGGACGGCACGATGGTCAAGGTCGTCTCCTGGTACGACAACGAGTGGGGCTACTCCAACCGCGTCTCCGACCTCGTGCAGCGATTGCTGTGAAAGAACTGTCGGACCTGGGCGAGCTACGGGACAAGCGGGTTCTCGTCCGGGTCGACTTCAACGTCCCGCTGGACGGCGGCACGGTGGCGGACGACACCCGCATCCGCGCGGCGCTGCCCACGATCGAGGAGTTGCGCTCGCAAGGGCGCCAAGCTGGTGCTCGTCTCCCATCTGGGGCGGCCCAAGGACCACGAGCCCGAGCTGTCGCTGCGCCCGGTGGCCGAGCGCCTGGGCGAGCTGCTGCACACGCCGGTCAAGCTCGCGCCCGGCACGCACGGCCCCGAGGTCGCCGCGGTGGTGGAGCAGATGTCAGACGGCGACGTGGTGCTGCTGGAGAACATCCGCTACGAGCCCGGCGAGACCAAGAACGACCCCGCAGCTTGGCCGAGGCAGCTGGCCGAGCTCGCCGACGTCTACGTCAACGACGCCTTCGGCGCTGCCCACCGCGCCCACGCCTCCACCGAGGGGGTCGCGCACAAGGTGCCCGACACACGCCGCGGGACTGCTGCTGGAGCGCGAGGTGACGACGCTCACCGAACTGCTCCAGAACCCGTCGCGGCCGCTGGTGGCGGTGCTCGGCGGCGCCAAGGTGTCCGACAAGCTCGGCGTGATCAAGGCCTTCCAGAAGGTGGCCGACCAGATCCTCATCGGAGGCGCGATGTGCTTTCCCGTTCTTCAAGGCCCAGGGCCACTCGATCGGCGACTCGCTGTGCGCCGACGAGGACGTGGAGCTGGCGCGCCAGGTGATCGCGGGCGCGGGCGCCGATGACGGCGACGCCGCGACGATCCAGCTCCCGTCAGACCTGGTGCTGGCCGACCGCTTCGACGCCGACGCCGAGCCGCGTGCCTCTGGACGGCGTCGACGTGCCCGACGGGATGATGGGCCTGGACATCGGCCCGCGCAGCGCGGACGCGTACGCGACGATCGTCACGACCGCCGGCACCGTGTTCTGGAACGGCCCGATGGGCGCGTTCGAGCTGGCTCCGTTCGCCGCGGGCACCCGCACGGTGGCCGAGGCGGTCGCCGCGAGCGCCGCGGTGACCGTCGTCGGCGGCGGGGACTCGGCGGCGGCGCTGTCAGCGCTTCGGCCTCGCCGACAAGGTGACCCACCTGTCGACCGGCGGAGGGGCGTCGCTGGAGCTGATCGAGGGCAAGGCGCTGCCCGGCGTCGAGGCACTGCGATGACCCCGCCCGCCGCAGATCCGGGCGCCCAGGGGCGCCGCACCCCGCTGATCGCCGGCAACTGGAAGATGCACAAGACGGTGGCGGAGGCCGAGGAGTTCATCGCCGCGCTGCTGCCGCGGGTGTCGTCGGCCGACGGCGTCGAGGTGGCGATCTGCCCGCCGTTCACCGCGCTGGGGGCGATGGTCGATTCCACCCGGGGCTCGCGGGTGGCGGTCTACGCCCAGAACATGCACCAGGCCGATCACGGCGCCTTCACCGGCGAGGTGTCGGCGGCGATGCTGACCGAGCTGGACGTCCAGGGCGTGGTCCTGGGCCACTCCGAGCGCCGCGAGTTCTTCGGCGAGACCGACAAGGCGCTGGCCCAGAAGGTGCCGGCCGCGCTCGCCGCGGGGCTGCTGCCGGTCCTGTGCGTCGGCGAGACCGAGGACGAGCGCGAGAACGGCGACACCCAGCGCAAGCTCCGCCACCAGGTCCAGGAGGACCTGGCCCGGGTGGAGACCGAGCGGCTGGGCGATGTCGTGATCGCCTACGAGCCGATCTGGGCGATCGGGACCGGGCAGGTGGCCACCCCCGAGCAGGCCCAGGATGCGATCGCCTTCGTGCGGGCGCTGGTCGGCGATCGCTCTCGCGAGCAGGCCGCGCGCACCCGCATCCTCTACGGCGGGAGCGTCAAGCCCGACAACGCCGCCGAGCTGCTGGCGCTGCCGGACGTCGACGGGGCGCTGGTGGGCGGCGCCAGCCTCGACGCCGAGTCGTTGGCGGCGATCGTGGCCGCCGCGGGCGCCTAGGCGGGTGGGCGGGTCTGAGATGACCGACGGACCGTCGGAGCTGCCGGTCGAGCGCGCGGCGCTGATCGTGCTCGACGGCTGGGGGCTGGCCGAGCCCGGGCCCGGCAACGCCGTCGACCTGGCCGAGACGCCGGTGTTCGACGAGCTGTGGGCGCGCTTCCCCACGACGACGCTGACCGCCTCCGGCCGAGCGGTCGGGCTGCCCGAGGGCCAGATGGGCAACTCCGAGGTCGGCCATCTCAACCTCGGCGCCGGCAGCGTCGTCATGCAGGACCTGACCCGGATCGACGCCGCCGCCCGGGACGGGGAGTTCGCCTCCAACGAGGCTCTGCGTGACGCGTTCACCGGCGCCGAGCGGGTGCACGTCATCGGCCTGGTGTCCGACGGCGGCGTGCACTCGAGCATGGACCACCTGCAGGCGCTGATCGAGCTGGCGCGCGTCGCTGGAGGTGCCCGATCTCGTCGTCCACGCCTTCACCGACGGCCGCGACACGACGCCCAAGTCCGGGGCGGGCTACCTGGAGACGGTGGCGGAGTGGATGAGTCGAGAGCGGGTGCGGGCGGATCGGGTCGGTGGTCGGCCGCTACTACGCCATGGACCGCGACAAGCGCTGGGACCGGGTCAAGCTCGCCTACGACATGCTCGTCCACGGCCGCGCCGAGCACCACTACGACAGCGCTGCCGAGGCCGCCCGCGCCGCCTACGAGCGCGACGAGACCGACGAGTTCATCACGCCCGTCGCTGGTGGGGGAGGAGGCGCGCATCCGCCCCGGCGACTCGGTGCTGGGGCTCAACTTCCGCCCCGACCGGATGCGCGAGATCACCCGAGCGCTGGCCGAGCCCGGCTTCGACGAGTTCGACCGTGAGGGCGCCGAGCCGGTGCAGCGCTACACGATGATGACCGAGTACGAGGAGGGGTGGCCGTACCCGATCGCCTTCCCGCCCCAGCGGCCCGAGATCGACGATCTCGGCGGTGATCGCGGCGCGCGGCGAGCGCCAGCTCCACGTCGCCGAGACCGAGAAGTACCCGCACGTCACCTACTTCTTCAACGGCGGCGAGGAGAGCCCGTACGAGGGCGAGGAGCGCGAACTGGTGCCCTCGCCGCGCGACGTGCCCACCTACGACCACAAGCCGCAGATGAGCGCGCCGGAGGCCGCCGAGGCGTTCGTGACCGCGTGGCGCAAGGACCCGCCGCGCTTTGGGATCATCAACTTCGCCAACGCCGACATGGTGGGGCACACCGGCGTCATCGAGGCCGCCGTCACCGCGGTGGAGACCGTGGACCGGTGCCTGGGGGAGGTCGTGCAGGCGGTGCTCGAGACCGGCGGGGCCTGCCTCATCACCGCCGATCACGGCAACGCCGACCACATGCTCGAGCCCGACGGCTCGCCCAACACCGCCCACTCACTCAATCCGGTCCCGGTCATCGTCACCGTGCCGCGTCTGGAGCTGCGCTCGGGCGGCGTGCTGGCCGACGTGGCGCCCACGCTGCTGCAGATGATGGGGATCGAGCAGCCGGCCGAGATGACCGGCGAGTCGCTGATCTCGGTGGACTGAGACCGTCGTCCCGACACGGCGACGAGGGTCTTACTCCCGCTACTGCGCGCGACCTTCTATCGTGAGTGCATAGATGACGCCTGAGGACCTGATCGAGCTCGAGCGCGCGGGCCGGCGCTGCGAGGTGTGCCAGACGGGCCGCCGCCCGCAGAAGTTCGAGGTGGTCCGGCCCGAGGGCCGGCAGCCAATCGTCATGTGCCCCGCCTGCAAGGCACGTTACGGCACCGAGCCGCCCATGCGCGCCGGTGAGACGCCGGTCGCGGTGACGACGACGGCCACGGCGACGGTGACCGCGGATTCCGCCGCGGCTCCGGCGGCGGCAGCCTCGTCGTCTCCCACGTCCCAGCAGCCGGGTCCTCAGGGTGAGGCGCAGCCCAACGGGGCCAGCGCGCCGCAGCAGAACGGCTCGGGTGGATCACAGGCGAACGGGTCCGGTAGCTCCTCACAGACCGGCGGGTCGCGCGGCAGCAAGCGAGCGCCGCGCTCTGGCAAGAACTCCACGTCGTCCAAGGAACGCTCTGAGCCGCGGGAGGACCGCCTGCGCAAGGCGCTGCGTGAGCTCCCGCACGGCGAGCACTCGGTGGCGCGGATCGCCAAGGCCGCCGGGCTCAACCACGAGAAGACGGTCAGGCGGCTGCACACCCTGCACGAAGCCGGTGAGGTCCAGCAGGTGGGCAAGCGCTGGTCCAACGAGCCGCCGTCGACCGACATCGAGGCGGCGATGGACCGCCTCCAGGCTCGGACCACGAACCTGCGGATCGTCCGCGACCGCTGACGCGGCCGCTGACGACGTCCGGTCCGTCGGGCGACGCGCGCGAGCGCTGGAATGAGCGCTACCGCGAGCGCGGGCTCCGACCCTTCGAACGGTCGCCGAGCCCGTGGCTGGCCGAGCAGCATGCCCTGCTGACCGAACTGCCCGGGCGGCGGGCGCTCGACGTCGCGTGCGGCGATGGCCGCAACGCCGGCTACCTGGCGTCAGAGGTCGGATTCGAGGTGGATGCCGTGGACGTATCGGACGTAGCCACCGACGCGCTGCGTGCGGCGGCGGCCGCGCGCGGGTTGGCGGTGCACGCGTGGCGGGTTGACCTGGAGCAGAGCGGGCTCCCGGCCGGACCCTATGACCTCATCGTCCAGATCAACTATCTGCAGCGCGACCTGTTCGCGTCGCTCGCCCAGGCGCTGACCCCCGGCGGCCTGCTCATCCTCGAGACCTTCACGCGGCCCGATCTGGAGGCCCTTGGCAATCACGTCGAGGCGCCCTACCTGCTTGACGCCGGTGAGCTGCCGGGGGCCTTCCCGGACCTCGAGGTCGTCCGCCATCGGGAGGCGATCGTCGAGCACGGGGGGAGGCGCCGGGCGGTGGCGGGACTGGTGGCGCGGCGGCCTGACGCCGGCGGCCCATCGCGCGGCGGCGGCTAGGATCGCGCCTCGTGGACCCCGCTCCCGACACGGATGCGATCACGTATCAGGTGATCGGGGTCGTCCGCTCTCCCTTCACGACGTTTGAGGGCATGCCGCTGCAGTCGGTCGCCGCCCCCGACGTGCACGGGCAGATCGAGATCCACCCGAGCTTCGTGCCGGGCCTGGCTGACCTCGAGACGTTCTCGCACCTGTATGTCATCGCCCACCTGCATCGCGGAAAGCCAGGCGGGCTCACCGTCGTTCCCTTCCTGGATGACACCCGGCGCGGCGTCTTCGCCACGCGCTCGCCGCGCCACCCCAACCCGATCGGCGTGTCGGTCGTCCGCCTGCTCGCCGTCCGTGGGGGACCCTCGAGATCGCCGGCCTGGACCTGCTCGACGGAACGCCTGTGCTGGACATCAAGCCCTACGTGCCCGCCTTCGACGCCGTCGAGGCCGAGCGCACCGGATGGCTGGAGCAGGGCGCCCGTCGCGTGTTCGAGGTCAGAGCCGATGCGCGCTTTGACGAGGAGTCCGCTTCCTAGCCGACCGTGTGCAGGTAGGACGTGATCGCGCCGTCGAGCAGGGCGTGGACGGCGAAGCCCGGCGGGCCGGCGCCGAACTGGATCTCGGGCGCGTCGAAGTCGAGCTGAGCCTGGACGTAGGTGCTGGGGATGGAGAGGACAGCCCGTCCGGCCAGGGTCGAGACGAGCGGCTGGTGGACGTGGCCGGCGACGAGCCGCTGCACCTGGGGGTGGCGGCGCGACGATCTCCTGCAGACCGGCGCGGCCGGCAGGGTCGAGGCCGATCGCGTCCCATGGCTCCATCCCGGTGAGCACCGGCGGATGGTGCATGGCCAGCAGGGTCGGCTGTTGGGGGGCGAGCGCCAGTTCCGCGTCAAGCCAGTCCAGACGCTGTGAGTCCAGCTCCCCGGCGGCCCGCCCCGGGATCGTGGTGTCGAGGGCGACGAGGCGCAGCGGGCCGAGGTCGGCCGAGTACTGAATCGGCGCCGCCGGGGCGCCGGGGAGCCCGAAGCGGGCTCGCAGTCCCTCGCGACGGTCGTGGTTGCCGGGGAGGACGTGGACGGGCGCGGACACGGCGCCAACGAGCTCCTGGACCAGCGCGTACTCGTCGTCGGTCCCGTTGTTGACCAGGTCGCCGGTGACGAGCAGGGCGTCGGGGCGATCGGGCAGAGCCCGCACGGCGTCGAGTACCGCGGTCAACCCCGCCACCGGGTCGGTGGCTCCCCAGTCGCCGCCGATGTGGGGGTCGCTGACCTGGGCGACGAGGAACGGGGCGGGCACGCCCCGGAGGCTATCGCGCTGCCGATCGCGATAGAAAACTTGACAGTGCTAGACTAAGATTTCATAATGCGAGAGCAAGCAGTTTCACGTCTTCCGCAGGTCTTCCAAGTGAGGTACTAAATGGCACTTATCCGATGGGAGCCGGTCCGCGAGCTGGGCACGATCCAGAACGAGATGAACCGGCTGTTCAATTCCTTCTTTGACACCCCCACTACCGCCAACGGCACGACCTTCCGCCGTTGGATCCCGGCGATGGACCTGGTCGAGACCGACGGCGCGTTCGTCCTGAAGGCCGACCTCCCGGGTCTGAGCGAGTCCGACGTCAACATCGAGCTCGAGGACAACGTCCTCACCGTCTCCGGTGAGCGCAAGTCCGAGCACCAGGACCGTAAGGCCGGGTACTACCGCGTCGAGCGCAGCTACGGCTCCTTCCGGCGCTCGCTGACCCTCCCCGAGGGCGTCGAGGCCGACTCCGTGAAGGCGACATTCGCCAACGGCGTCCTCGAGGTGACCGTCCCCAAGCCGGTCCAGCAGGCTCCGCGCAAGGTGCAGATCACCGTGGCTGGCACGCCCGCCGGCGAGACCGAGGCGATCGAGAGCCCCTCGGAGTCGCCCGCGGCCGAGGCACCCGCCTCAGAGGCGCCTGCCGCTGCCTAAGCCCATGAAGTGAGTGCCGAGCCCCCGGCAGGCCCCGGATCGCCGGACTCAGATCCGGGGCCTGACGGGGGCTCAGCGCATCTCGCCGGTGTGTCCCAGGGAGTGGCGCCCCGGCTGGGGCCACACGCACAGGCCATGGGGGCCGGGGCCGACCGGGATCGTGGCGCGCAGTCGCCCGGTCCGCGTGTTGATGGCGTAGACGACCGCGTTGTAGCGACCGCTCAGCCACAGCGTGTTGCCGTCCGCCGAGACGCCGCCCATGTCCGGGCTGGCCGGCGAGGGCAGCCGCCAGGTCTGTGACCACTCGCCGTGTCCGGAAGCTGACGACGGAGACCGTGCCGGCCAGGCGGTTGGAGACGTACATGAAGCGGGCGTTGCGACTGGGGTACAGGCCGTGGGCGCCCGCTGCCGGTGCGCAGGAAGCCCCGGACGCGAAACGTGACGGGGTCGATCTCCCACAGCCCGCCGTTGAGCTGATCGGCGGCGTACAGCATCCGCCCGTCGGGCGCGAGCTTGACGTCCTGAGGGCTCGCGTCGCCGTGGTTGAGCACGAGCGTGCGCATGAGCCGCTGCGTGCGCAGATCCACCTCGATCATCCGCCCCGCGAACTCGCAACTGGCGTAGGCGTAGCGTCCACTCGCGGAGAAGTCCATGTGGTCGACGCCGCGACAGGCCGGGACCGACAGCGAGTGCACGAGCGCCATCGTGCCGGGCCGCCGGAAGTCAAGCCGCTGTAGCCGCTCGGCCACCACGATGGCGAAGCGTCCGTCGGGCGTGAAGTACAGGTTGTAGGGGTCGGTGACCGGGATCGGACGGCCGGGACGCCCGGTGCGAGGGTCGACCGGGGTCAGCGAGTTGCCCAGGTCGTTGTCGACGTAGAGCGTCCTCAGGTTCCAGGACGGGGTGACGTGCTGGGGCAGGGCGCCGGTGGGGAACTGCGCGACGATCCGCATCGTGCGCTGGCTGATCACGTCGACCGTGTTGCTCATGCTGTTGGGGACGTAGACGAGCGCGGGGTCGCCGCGGACGACCGGACTGAGCATGCCGGCGCCGTCGTGGCGGTAGACGTCGACGGTCTGTCGCCCGTCCGCCGCCGTGTCGCCGGTGGCCGGACCCACGCCCGGCGTGGTCGAGGTGCTCGTCGTGCTCGTGCCCTGCAGCTGGTGGGGGCGGTGCCTGCCCTCACCACAGGCCGAGACGAGGAGGGCAGCCAGCAGCGCCACGGCGACGAGCTGCGCGACGGCGATGCGGCGACCGGGCACGTGGGCAGTGTCTCCTCGGTTGCCCAAACCCAACTTATGCAGGCAGTGAGAATGCTCACAACCTGCCCCTCGCGCCGGTCGTGGTGCTCTAGCCTCGCCGCCATCCGGCGCGGTGTTCTCACAACGATGCTCGTCGCGGTGGCTCTCGGCGTGGCCGCCTGCGGCGGCGGCGGGCACCCGAGCTCGCATACGACCGCCACGGCCGTCCGCCGCGGCCGCCGGCAGTGGCGGCCGAAAGTCCGCCACCGCCCGCTCGGGGCCGGCTGCGCGAGACGCGCGGCGCCGGGGGGTCGCGGGCGGCGCCGTCGCGCTGCGCTACCGCCGGCTCTACACCCTGCCGGCTCCACTCCGCGACCCCGCCTACGCGGCCCTCGGCGGCGACCGTTTTGCCATGCTGGGCGGCCTGAACGACGCCGACGTGTCGGTGGCGGGCGTCGAGATCGCCGACCTGCGCCGGGTCCTGCACACCGGCGCGCTGCCGGGGCCCCAGCACGACGCACAGGCGGCACGGCTGGGCGGCCGGGTCTACGTCTTCGGCGGCGGCTTCACCACGGAGCTCGATCACATCCTCATGTACGACCCGAACCAGGGTGATACGTCCCCGGTCGGTGCGCTGTCGGTGCCGCAGTCCGATGTCGCCGTCACCCAGGCGGGCGGCACCGCCTACGTGGTGGGCGGCTTTGACGGCACCAGCTACCTGGACACGATCGTGGCCTGGCGCCCCGGCAGCAGGCCGACGGTGGTGGCGCATCTACCGGTGGGCCTGCGCTATGCCGCGGTGACGATCAGTGGTTCGGGCCTGTATGTGCTCGGCGGCGTGACCCCGGCGGGGACGAGCGCCGCGATCTATCGCTTTGACGTCGCCACTCACCGCGTGCGGCGGATGGGGACGCTGCCCCGACCCACCGAGCACGGCAACGCCGTGACGTTGGGGGCGATGATCTACCTGGTGGGAGGCCGGGGGCCGGGGGATAGCGACCAGACTGCGGCGGTCGACGCGGTGGACCCGCTCACGGGTCAGGTGCGCCCGGCGGGCCGGCTGCCCACGCCCACCTCCGACGCGGCGGTGATGACGATCGGCCAGGCGATCGTGGTCGCCGGAGGCCAGTCGCCCGCCGGGACGCTCGCCGGCGTCGGCGAGCTGGTGCCGGCCGCCGCCTAGCGCGGGTAACGGCCCAGCACCGGCTGCTCACGTGGCCGGCGCGGTCGCTCGGCCAGTGGGAGACCCACTAGGGTCTCGCCGGTGTTCACGATCGCCGCTCGCAGCACAGGATCCCGCGCGCGACGGGGCACGCTGCACCTGACGCACGGCGAGGTTCAGACCCCGGCATTCGTCCCGCTGGCCACCCGCGGTGCGGTCAAGACGCTCGAGCCGCGCGACGTCGCCGCGCTGGGCTACGAGATGGTGCTGGGCAACACCTTCCACCTCTTCCTGGCCCCCGGGCACGAGCTGGTGGGCGACATGGGCGGCCTGCACGAGTTCATGCGCTGGGACGGCCCGATCATCACCGACTCGGGCGGCTTTCAGGTCTTCTCGATGGGCCACGGGAGCGTGGCTGACGAGATCAAGGGCCGGCGCGGCCAGCCCGGCGGCGGCTCCGGGCGCGGCGACTCCAACGGGACGATCCTCGCCATCGAGGAGGAGGGGGTGCGCTTTCGCTCCTATCTGGACGGCGGCGAGCGGTTCATGGGCCCCGAGACGTCGATGACGGTGCAGGCCGCGCTGGGCTCGGACATCGCGCTCGTGTTCGACGAATGCACCCCCTTTCACGTCACCCGCGAGTACACGGCGCGGTCGATGGAGCGCACCCACCGCTGGCTGGCGCGCTGCCTGGACTGGCACGAGCGCCACGGTCCCGCCGGCCAGGCCGTGTACGGGATCGTCCAGGGCGGGGTGGAGCAGGACCTGCGGATGGCCTCCACCGCCGCCGTCGCCGACAGTCGCTGTGACGGCATCGCCATCGGCGGCTCGCTGGGGCAGGACAAGGCGCAGATGCACGAGGTGGTGGACTGGACCACGCTCGAGCTCGACCGCGTCGCCCCCGACCGGCCGCGCCACCTGCTCGGGCATCGGCGAGGTCGACGATCTCATCGTCGGCGTGGGCCAGGGGATCGACACCTTCGACTGCGCTGTGCCCACGCGCCTGGGCCGCCACGGGGTCGCGCTCGTCCCCGACCCGGCCGGACGCTGGCGCGTGGATCTGGTCAAGGGCCGCTGGCGGCGCTCCCGCGAGCCGATCCTGGAGGGCTGTCCGTGCCCGGCGTGCGCCGGCGGCTTCTCGCGCGGCTACCTGCACTATCTGCTGCGGGCGCACGAGCTCACCGGGCTGCGCCTCGTGACGCTGCACAACCTCAGCTTCATGGCGAGGCTGATGGCCGATCTGCGCCACGCGATCGAGGTCGATCGGCTCGACGAGGTGGCCGCCGCACTGCTGGCGGGCGCCGCACCGGGCACCACCGGCGTCCTGGCCTGACGTCTGCCGAGCGCCTACTTCGTGTACTTGTTGATGATGTCGGTGAGCTGGTTGATCGCCGACTGAGCGTCGTGGGCGACCACCTTGCGGTACTGCACCACGGTGTTCGACGTGCTGTTGGAGATCGTCACCGCGGCGATCACGATCAGGGCCAGCACCGCGAGCAGCGCCAGCACCGCCATCATCCGGCGAAAGCCACGGCCGCTCCGGCTCGGCGGCGCCGCGCGGTCCTCGACCCCGGTCTGGCGCGCGTAGGCGGCGGCCGCCTCCTGGCGGGTCTGACGCCGCGCCGGGACCTGCCGCGGCGCGCGGGGCACCGGGGTGGGCGGGTCGGGCCGGGTGACGCGGGTCGCCGCCGTCGGCTGGCCGGGCACGACGCGGGTGGTCGCTGGTGGCAAAGCCCCGCGTCGAAGGCGCCGGGCCCGCGCCCCGGGCCCCGTCGCGCAGCATCTCGGCGAGCTCCATTGCGTCAGCGGGGCGGTCGCGCTGGTCGATGGCCAGCGCCAGCGCCACGGCCTGCGACAGCGCCGGCGGCACCTCGGGGTTGAGCTCGTCGAGCGGGATGGGAGACTCGCGCTGCTGCTTGAGCGCCAGCTCCGACAGCGATGCGGCCTCGTAGGGCAGGCGGCCCGCGATCAGCTGGTAGGTGACCACCCCCAGCGAGTACAGGTCGGCCTGGGGACCAGCCTCATCGCCACGCGCCTGCTCAGGCGAGAGATAGGCGGCGGTGCCGAGCACCGACCCCACCTGGGTGATGCTCGACTGATCGACGGCGCGCGCGATCCCGAAGTCGGCGAGCTTGACGACGTCGGAGTCCGAGACGAGCAGGTTGCCGGGCTTGACGTCGCGGTGCACGACGCCGTTGCGGTGCGCGTAGTCCAGGCCGCGGCAGGCCTGGGAGACGACGTCGATGGCCTGCGTCACCTCAAGGTGGCCGTGGTCGCGCAGCAGTTCGGCGCACGAGTTGCCCGAGACGTGCTCCATCACGATGAAGTGCTGGTGGTGGCCGGAGTCGAAGCCGAAATCGAAGACCTGGACGATGTTGGGGTGCACCAGCCGCGCCGCGGCGAGCGCCTCGCGACGAAAGCGCGAGACGAAGGTGGGGTCGTCGGCGAGGTGCTCGGCCAGCAGCTTGAGCGCCACATAACGCTCCAGGCGGTTGTCGAAGGCCAGATGGACGGTCGACATCCCGCCGACGCCGAGGCGGCCCTCGATGCGATATCTGCCTGCGATGACGGTCGTGCCTGTCATTGTCCGTTGCCGCCCTGGCCGTTGCCACCATTCCCGCCGACGCTGTTGCCGCCGGTGCCACCGTTGCCGCCGTTGCCACCGGCGCCGATGGTGGCGGTCCCTCCGGGGCTGACGCCACCGTTGGACGTAGAAGAGGTACCCGGCGGCGTCGGATTGGTTGCGGACGAACTGGTGCTGCTGCTGGTCGAGGTGCTGCTCGACGTCGTCGTCGGGGTGCTCGTCGACGTGCTGGTGGTGGGCGTCGAGGTGGTGGTGGGCGTCGACGACGTGGTCTTGGTGGTGCTGGTGCTGGCGCAGTCGCGGGCGGCCAGCTCAGCGACGGTGCTGGCGCCCTGGCTGAGGTTCTGCGACAGGGTGGTGTTGATCGTCGAGGGCAGGTTGGTGACGGCGTTGGTGAGCGCCGCGGACGCGCTGTTGGCCTGACCGCAGTTGTGGGCGTCCACGGCCGAGGAGACCGAGTTCAGCTGGCTGGTCAGGCTGTTGTTCTGCTCGGCTGAGAGCAGCCCGTTGGTGCTGCCGCACGCGACAGCGAAGGCAGCGGCGAAGCCGAGGCCGCCGGCCAGGAATGCTCGAGAGCCCAAGCCCATCTGGCGCCTGACTTTAGAGGCTGCTCCGGTTTTGTAGAGCCTGCCCCCGTTGGCGCGGTGTGAGGCTCCCGGCTGCCCTACTACTGCCCGTAGAGCAGGCGCTCAGCCAGCGAGTCCGGCAGCCGCGCGGCCCGGATCGCCGCCGCCGCCCCGTCGATGTCGTATTCGGTGCGCCGATACACCGCGTGCCAGGCGTCGAGATCGAGCTCCATCCAGGCGGCCCGGGGGTCTCCGTCGCGAGGCTGGCCGACGCTGCCTGGGTTGACCAGCCATTCGCCCTCGGTGAGGTCGAGCTCCTCCTCGGCGCCGCGGGTCTGGCCCGTCGCCGGCGCCCCGGGCACCCGGGAGAACGACAGGGCCACGTGGGAGTGGCCGATGAGCGAGATCCGCCGCGCCTGGACGTCCAGGCACAGCTCGGCCTGGAGCGGAGAGAGCACGTACTCCCACACCGGGTCGCGGGGGCTGGCGTGATAGAGCGCCGCCGCCTCCTCGACGTTCTGGGGCTCGAGGCTCTGCAGGTACTCCCAGGTCTCGGGGCGGATCGTCTTCTGGGTCCAGGTCGCGGCCAGCGCCGCCCCGCGCGAGAACTGCTCGAGCGGGATCGTGCCCCGCACGCCCAGATCGTGGTTGCCGGCCAGGCAGATCGTCGCGTGCTCGCGCGCCAGGTCGACACAGGCGTCGGGGTCCGCGCCGTAGCCGACGAGATCGCCCAGGCACCACAGCTCCCGGCAATCGGTCTCGCCGATGGCGTCGAGCACGGCCTCGAAGGCATGCCGGTTGCCGTGGATGTCGGAGACGATGGCGACGCGCACCACTACAGTCTCGCTGGTGAGCAGGCATTCACGCGTTCGGGCCCTCTGGCCGGTGCTTTTGGCCGCCGCCACCGCCGAGACCGCCCGGCGGCTCCTGGCCCCTCGGACGCCCGCCCTCGTGCCCGTTCGGGTCGACGTGGAGACCTACTTCTCGGCCGATGAGATCGACCGTGGGCGCCGCTACGCCCGGCCCCAGCTGGCATTGGGGATGACCCGGGGGTTGATCGATGCGATCGCGCTGGCGCGGGTCGTCCGCCGGCCGCCCGCGGCGCTCCGACGTTCCTGGGGGCCGCCCGCTGCCGGCGGCGCCATCTCCGCCGCCGGGCTGTCGCTGGTCCTCATGCTCCCCACGCTGCCCCTGCGCATGATCTCCCGGCGGCGCGCCATGGCCGTCGGCCTGGACACCCAGTCCTGGCGGGGCTGGGCCGCCGACGTGGCCAAGGCGAGCGCGATCCAGACCGTGTTCACCGGCGCGGCCGGGGCCGCGGTCCTCGCGGGCACGCGACGCTTCCCCCGTGCGTGGTGGGCGCCGATGGGCGCCGGGGCGGTGGTGTTGGGCGCCGGGCTGGCCGCGCTGGCCCCGGTGGTCCTCGACCCGATCTTCAACGAGTTCGAGCCGCTGCCCGAAGGCCAGCTGCGCTCAGACGTGCTGGCCCTGGCCCGCGAGGCCGGCGTGACCGTCGGCGAGGTCTACTCCGTGGACGCCAGTCGCCGCACCACGGCCGCCAACGCCTACGTCACCGGCCTGGGTCCGACCAAGCGCGTCGTGCTCTTCGACACTCTGATCGACCGCTACCAGCGCGACGAGATCCGCTTGGTGGTGGCCCACGAGCTCGCCCACGTCCGCCATCGCGACGTGCCGCGCGGGCTGCTCTACGCGGCGATCGTGTCGCCCACCGCGGCGCTGGCGGTGCAGCGCCTCAGTTGGGAGCTCTCGCCCGAGCGCGGGACGGCCGCCGCCCTGCCGGCGGTGGCGCTGGCGGCGATGCTCACCACCGGGCCGGTCGGCCTCATCGGCAACCGCCTGTCACGCGCGATGGAGCGTCGCGCCGACCATTTCGCCCTCGAGCTGGCCGGCGCCCCCGATGCCTTTGTCTCCTTTGAGCGGACGATCGCCCTGCAGAACGTGGCCGACCTCGATCCGCCGCGGTGGGTGTCGCGGCTGCTGGCCTCGCATCCGCCGACGACCGAGCGGATCGGCGCCGCGGTCGCCTTCTCGCAGGCGGAGTAGCCGCCTCAGTCCCCGTCGGTCGCGCGCATCACGACCACGCAGTTCTGCCCCCGAAGCCGAACGCGTTGGCGGCGGCGGCGCGGACCGTTGCCGGGCGCGCGGTCAGCGGCACGTAGTCGAGGTCGCAGGCCGGGGTCGAGCGTCTCCAGGTTGATCGTCGGCGGCAGCACGCCGTCGCGGATGGCGAGCAGGCAGACCATCACCGACAGCGCGCCGGCGGCGCCGATCAGATGGCCGACCATCGACTTCGGGCGAGCTGGCCGGCACGTCGTCGGCGTGCTTGCCGAGCGCGATCCGGATCGCGCTTGCGTCTCGGCGGCGTCGTTGGCCTTGGTGGCGGTGCCGTGGGCGCAGATGTAGTCAAGCTCCTCTGGGGCCACGCCGGCGTTGCGCAGGGCGAGTCGAGATCGCCCGCGCGGCGTGCGCGCCCGAGGGCTCGGGCGCGCTGATGTGGAAGGCGTCCGAGTTCAGTGCCCCGCCGGCGATCGTGCCGTAGGCGGTGGCGCCGCGCGCCGCGGCGTGCTCGGCGGACTCGACCACCAACACCACCGCGCCCTCGCCGAAGACGAACCCGTCACGGTCTGCGTCGAAGGGACGGCTGGCCTCCTCGGGCTCGTCGTTGCGCTCGGACAGCGGGCCCCATCAGCGACAGGCCGGCGAACATCGAGCGTGAGATGCCGGCATCGGTGCCGCCGGCGATCACGACGTCGGCCTCGCCGCCGGCGATGCAGCCGCCGCGCCTCGAGCAACGCGGCCGTGCCGCTGGCGCAGGCCAGCGGCGCTCGCGTTGACCGGGCCGTGGACGCCGAGGTCGATCGCCACCTCGCACGCCGCCATGTTGAGGATCGTGGAGGGGACGAAGTAGGGGCTGAGGTCGCGCGGGCCACGCTCGATGCAGCGCCGCTGCGTTGCGCTCGGTCTCGGGACCGCCGGCCACCGCGGCGTTGATGACGACGCGATCCGGTCGGCGTCGGCGGGCCGTGCTCGAGCCCGGCGTCGGCGACCGCCTCGCGCGCCGCGGCGACGCCAGCTGCAGAAGCGCGCCGAGCGGCGGGAGCGCTTGGGCCCCATCATCGCCTCGCCGTCGAAGCCGTGGATCTCGCCGGCGATCTGGACCGGCAGGTCGGAGGCGTCGAACGATCTGATCGGCGATGATCCCCGAGCGGCCCTGCGAGCAGCGCCTGCCAGGTCTCGGGGGCGTCGTGGGCGACCGGCGTGATGGCGCCGATCCCGGTGATCACGGGATCCGAGCGCTGGGGACGTCGGGCTCACGGGCGCTGAAAGCAGGCCTCGGCGGCGTCGCGACTCGGCCATGCTCGCGCAGCTGGTAGTGGAGCTTCTTGCCGGTCGCGGTCATCGGCAGCTCGGACACGAAGCGGTAGGCCCGGGGCCGCTTGAAGGCGGCCAGCATCGGGTGGCCGTGGCAGTGGGCCTCGAGCGCGGCCGCATCCAGGCTCTCGGATCGGCGCGGACGACGTAGGCGACGACCAGCTCGCCCCAGCGCTCGTCGGGCAGCCCGACGACGGCCGAGTCGGTGACCGCCGGATGCTCGGCGAGCACGGCCTCGACCTGCGTCGGGTGCACGTTCTCGCCGCCGGAGATGATCATGTCGTCCTTGCGGCCGACGATCGTCACGTATTCGTCCGCGTCCCAGGTGGCGAGGTCGCCGATGTACAGCCACCCGTCGCGGAAGCGCGGCGGCCTGCTCCTCGGGTTGGTTGACGTAGGCGTAGCCCGCCTTGACCGAGCGGACGACCACCTCGCCCACCTCGGTCGCCGTCCTTGGCGGCGTGGTCGGCCGGGTCGGCGTGGCGGTCCTCGTAGATCCTGACCACGGCGACGTCGTCGTCGGTGCAGGCGCGGCCCGCGGAGCCGGCGTGGTCGGGCAGGTCCGACGGGCGCAGGAAGGTGTTCCAGAACGCCTCGGTGGTCCCGTAGCCGTTGAAGATCCGCGGCGTCAGGACCTCCTGGTAGCGCAGGCAGGCCTCACGATCCAGCGGCGCGCCCATCGTCACGATCCCGTTCAGGGGTCGAGAGGTCACGCGGGCGCGGCGATCTGCTCGGCGCGCGAGCATGCGCCAGGTTCGTCGGCGCGCCGATCGAGGAAGGTGAGGCCGCGCGCCTGCGACCCAGTCGAGCACGGCGGCCGGGTCGAACGCGCGCAGCGCCACCGCCTCGGCGCCGACAGTAGAGCACCGGGTTGGGCCCGCCCGAGTACAGGCCGCCGCGATGAAACCACGGCGTCATGTTGAGGGTGCGGTCCTCGGGCGAGAGCGGGAAGTGCATGATCACGTCGTGGGCGGACAGCACCTCGACCAGCGCGCTCAGCGACACGCCCTTGGGCATCCCGGTGGTGCCCGAGGTGTACAGGCGGGTCGTCTCGTCGTAGATCGCTGGCCCGCCGCCGGGAGGTCCGGCGACGGGGTCGGCGCCGGCATGAGTTCTGAGAATGGGGTCGCGGCGCGCGGTGCGCGGAGTCGCCGCCATCGGACGGACGACCGCGGCGAGCCGGGGCTGGGTGGGTCGCGCGGGCGAGCGCCTCGGCGGCGACCTGGGCCAGAGCGCCTGTCGTAGATGAACGCGGCCGGGCGGCTGTCGTCGAGCACGTGGGCGATCTCGCCGGGCGAGAGGCGGAAGTTGATCGGCGCCGCGATCGCGCCCAGCCGCTGCGCGGCGAGCCACGTCGAGCACGAACTCGGCGCCGTTGAACAGCGTCGAAGACGATCACGTCGCCGGCTCGCACGCCGGCCGGCGCCGAGCGCCGCGGCCAGCCGGCCCGCGTCCGCCCACAGCTCGGCGTAGGTCCAGCGTGCGGCCGCAGGCGGGGTCGTGCAGCGCGGTGGCGGTCGGCGAAGCGGTGACTGTTGCGCTTGCACCCCGGCCAGATAGGTGAAGCGGTGCTCGAACACCTGCCGGAACGCCGAGGCGTCGTAGCGGTACTGGGCCTCGGTCGTCGATCGGCGCTCACGGCAGCGGCCCCTTGCGGACGCCGCCGCGGTCGTCCATGCCGTCTCGAAGCGCGCGCGCGGACCTCGGCAAGCCGCTCGTACTGGGTGCAGCGGGCTCGCGTCCGAGCGGCATGCAGCACGAACTCCTCGACGCCCGCCTGCACGTAAGCTGATCAGGTGCTCCACGGCGCCGTCGATGCTGTCCAGCAGGGTCCAGCGCTCGATCGTCTCCAGCCCCATCCGGTACTGGCCGGCGATGTGCGCTCGGCCTGGGCGCGCGCGTGGGCGCGGTCGTCGTCGATGTGGACCAGGATCAGCGGCGCGATGCCCGGGGCGGGCCGGCCCTCGCGCTCGGCGCCAGGTCGGCCGAGCTGCTGAGAGCGCTCGGCGATCCGCGCCGGGGTCAGCCACATCGGCATCCACACGTCGCCGTGCCGGGCGGCGCGGCGCAGCGCCGGCTCTCCGCGGCCGCCGACGTAGATCGGGGGCGGCGGTGGCCATCGCCGGCTCGAGCGCGGGCGCGCGTGACCGTCAGCGTCCGCGCCCGCGTAGTGGACCGGCTGGCCGGTGAGCAGGTCGCCGATCACCGCCAGCGAGTCGTCGAGCCGCGCGCCGCGCTGGGACACCGGGACGCCGGCCGCCTCGAACTCCGCCGGGAACTCGCCGCCGACCCCGACGCCCAGCCGCAGGCGCCCCCGCCGGCCAGGAGGTCGATCGTGGCGAGCTGCTTGGCCGTCCACGCCGGGTTGCGCAGGCCCGAGCAGCATCACGCTGAGGCCGAGCGCGATGCGCTCGGTGACCGCGGCCGACGCGGCGAGGCAGGTGGGGGCGTCGAGGCCGGGCGCCGGGACAGGCGAGATGGTCGCCGGCCCACGCGGGCTCGAAGCCAGCTGCTCGGCCAGCCGCGCCGCCGGCAGGACCTGGGCGCGGCTCGCCCGCCGCGCCGCTCGGGGTCGAAGTTGGGCAGCAGCACGCCGATGCGCGGGCGCGTCATCAGGCGGGGGCGGTGGGTGGTGTCCGTCATCGGTCAGGCGATAGCGGCGCGCGGGTGACAGCATCCAGAGGGTGATCGCTGCCCAGGACGGACCGCGAATCAGTCCTCGTCGGTGGACCGTACTGCGATCCGCCCGCCACCGGTACTCGGGCAGGTTCTTGATCGCCCTCGCGGGTCTGCCACTTCGAGTAGTTGTCCTGCATCGCCTCGATCAGCTCCTGCATGAACCGGGCCGAGAGGTTGATGCGTGACACGACCACGCCCGGGATCTCCTCGTCCTCGACCTCATGATCGACCCGCGCGAAGGTGATCGTGAACTCGTAGTCGGAGTGGCTGACGTTGGCGAAGTTGGAGTAGACGCCGGCCATGATGTCCGGCGAGAAGTGGATGTTGATGTGACGCTCGGGCGTGTTGGGATCGTCCATATCGACTTAGTATCCCATCGTGCGGATCGTCGTCGTCGCCGTGGGCAGGTTGCGCCCTCCGTTCGCCGACGACGTGCAGCACTACCAGAAGCTGCTCGCCGGACACACGCGGCTGGAGCTGGTGGAGGTCCGCGAGGACGACCAGGTGGCGCGGCGGCTGCCCGAGCGGGCGTTCGTGTCGCTGCTGCATCGCGACGGTGAGCAGCCCGACTCGCTGGCCGTTCGCGCGCTTTCTCGAGGACCGGCGCCAGAGCGGCCGCGACCTGTGCTTCGTGATCGGCGGGCCGTTCGGGCTCGACCTCGACCACGTCGACCATCGGCTGTCGCTGGGCGAGATCACGCTGCCCCACCAGCTGGCCCGGGTGGTGCTGCTGGAGCAGCTGTACCGCGGCCACAAGATCCTGGCCCGCGAGCCCTACCACTACTGAGCGCCTGGTACCGATACCCATGCCCATTCCCGTCGACCGCCGGCGCATCAGCCACCATCAGGCGCTCGAGCGCCGCCGCCGCGCGCGCCGCGAGCGCGCGCAGCTTCACCGCGGCGGCTGGCGCATCCTGCTGGTCGCGCTCGTGGCCGGGGTGATGGTGCTGGGCACGATCGCGCTTCGCTCTGACCGAGGGCGTACTCGGTCGGCGTACGGGTTCGTGTGGACGCTGGACACGGTGACGACGCTGGGCGCGATCCAGGACCCGCACGACACGGCCGGGCGGGTGGTCGTCGTCCTGCTGGAGCTGTTTGGCATAGGTACGCTCTTTTATGGGCTGGCGACGGTGGCGGAGTTCTTCGTCTCGGGCCAGCTCAGCGGCCTGCTCGAAGAGCGCCGCAACCAGCGCATGATCGACTCCTACTCAGACCACTTCATCATCTGCGGCTTCGGCCGCGTCGGGCGCCAGGTGGCCCGGGATCTCGGCCTGGCCGGCGTCAAGCACGTCGCCATCGATGCCGAGCCCATCACACCGCGAGGAGGCCGACGCGATGGGCGTCCGCTACATCGAGAGCTACGCCGCCGACGACGAGGTGCTGCATCAGCGCCGGGATCATGCGGGCCCGAGCGGTGATCGCCTGCGTGGACTCCGACGCCGACAACATCTTCATCGCGCTGACCGCGCGGGAGTCTGCGCCCCGACATCCTGATCATCGCGCGGGCTTCGGCCGAGGACTCCGAGAAGAAGCTGCAGCGCGCGGGCGCCGACCGGGTGATCTCGCCCTACAAGACCTCGGGCACGGAGATGGCGCGGGTGGCGCTGCATCCCCAGGTGGGCGGTGCGGTGCAGGTGGCGGACTACCGGATGGAGGAGATCGAGGTCCCGCCGTCGTGTGAGGGCGTGGGCAAGACGATCGAGCAGGTCCGCGGCGACGCGGTGGTCGTGGCCGTGCGTCGCCCCGACGGACGGCTCGAGCCCCAGCCCGGCGCCGGCGGCGGTGATCGAGGCCGGGCGAGATGCTGGTGGCGATCGGCACGGCCCGGTGGCGCTCGAGCGGCTCGAGACGGCCTTTCAGCCGGTCACGGTGCACGCAGCGCGATGAGCGCGCCGCTGCGACGCGAGCTGCCGGCGGCGCGTCGCGTGAGCGCCGCGCTGCGAGCGTCGCGGTGAGCGACGGCGCGAGCCGCCCGCCGGGCCAACGCGAAGGTGGAGCGCCCCAAGCGCGACGGGCAGGGCGACTACTCGACCAACGTGGCGATGCTGCTGGCCCCGGCGCTGCGCAAAGCCCGCCGCGCGAGATCGCCGAGCAGGTGGGCGCGGCGCTGAGCGACGTGCTGGGCTCCGACCTGGTCCGCTTCGAGGTGGCGGGCCCGGGGTTCGTCAACCTGTTCCTGTCTGACGCCTGGTACCGGCGGGCGCTGCGCACCGTGCTCGACGCCGGTGAGCGCTTCGGGGCCGGCGGCGCCGCCGGTGGCGCGCCGGGTCCTGGTGGAGTTCGTCTCGGCCAACCCGACCGGCCCGCTGGTCGCCGCCAGCGGGCGCCACGCCGCTTACGGCGACGCCCTGTCGCGGGTGCTGCAGCACCACGGCCACGAGGTGTGGCGCGAGTACTACTTCAACGACGCCGGCTCGCAGATCCGCCGGCTGGGGGAGTCGGTGCTGGCGCGGGCTCGCGGCGAGAGGTGCCCGAGGGCGGCTACCAGGGCGAGTACGTGCGCGACCTGGCCGCGCAGATCCCGGGTGTGGAGGCCATGGATGCCGGTCGAGGCGGCGGCGGCGGCGGTGGAGCTTCTGCTGGCGCAGATCAAGGCGACGCTCGAGCGCTACGGCGTTCACTACGACCAGTTCTTCTCCGAGCGCACGCTGCATGAGGGGTCGCCCAGCTATCTGGACCGGGCGCTCGAGCTGGTGGCGCGAGGGCGGGCACTCCTACGAGTCCGAGGGAGCGCTGTGGCTGCGCTCGACGACGTTCGGCGACGACAAGGATCGCGTGCTGCGTCGCTCCGACGGGGCTCCGACCTACCTGGCCGCCGACGTCGGCGTACCTGCTGCAGAAGCGCGAGCGCGGCGTCGAGCTTCAGCTGCTGCCCGTCGGCGCTGACCATCACGGGTACGTCGCGCGGATGAAGGCGGCCTGGGCCGCGCTGGGCGGCGAGCCCGACACGCTCGAGATGCCGATCATCCAGTTCGTGCACCTGGTGGAGGGCGCCGAGCGCAGCCGCGATGTCCAAGCGCCGCGGCGAGTTCATCACCCTCGACGACCTGCTCGACGAGATCGGCGTCGACGCCACCCGCTTCTGGATGCTGCAGCGCTCGCACGACCGGACCGTTGACCTGGACCTGGCGCTGGCCAAGGAGGAGTCCCCGGAGAACCCGGTCTACTACGTGCAGTACGCGCACGCGCGGATCGTGTCCATGGTCGGCAGGCTCTCCGAGGATCGGGTGGCGGGCGCGCTGGTCGACGGCGCCGACTGGGACGGGGGCGCGTTGGCGCCCGCCGAGCGCAACCTGATCAAGGCGCTGGTGGCCTTCCCCGATGAGATCGCGGAGGCGGCCGACGCGGCGCGCGCCGCACCGGATCGCCACCTACGCGCACGAACTGGCCCAGGTGTTCACCGACTTCTATCGCGACTGCAAGGTGGTGGGCGCCGAGCCGGAGGCGCACGAGTCCTTCCGCATCGCGCTCTCGCAGGCCGCGCGCCAGACGATCAAGCTCGCGCTGTGGCTGCTGGGGGTCGGGGCGCCGGACTCGATGTAGTGGGCTGGGGCCGCGCGTGAGGCGTCGGCTTCAGGCGAAGCGCCCGAGGTCCTCGTTGAGGCGCTTGGCGTCTGCGGCGTCCATGGTGGCGGCCGACTGCGTGGGTTCCTCGGCGGCCGCCTCGCGGGCGCGCCGGCGCCACCGCGGGATGAACACGGCGATGATCGCGATCCCCAGGATGAGCACCACCGGCGGGATGATGTAGACGAGCAGGTTGACGCCGTGGGCGGGGGGGCGGGCGAGTACGGCGGGGCCGTACTGCTGCACGAGGTCGTCCTCGATCTCCTTGCGGGTCTTGCCCTGGGCGACGAGCTGGCGGATGTAGTCGCGCTCCTGGAAGGCCTCTGGCGACTGCGCCACCTCCAGGGGCTCGTGGCAGACGACGCACATGACGTCGTTGACGACCTCCAGATAGGAGGCCTTGGCCGCGGTGGGCGTGCTCGTGCTGGCGGCCTGAGCGGTGGTGCCGAGGGCTGCGGCGCTCAGTGCGAGCGCGAGCACGAGCGCGCCGATGGCGTTGGTGAGCCGGCGGCTCATGACTTCTCCGCCCAGATGCGCGGGAGCGTCTGGTTTAGCCACTGCGTCGTCACCGGAAAGCGCTGGAGCGCCTGGATCTGGCCCTTGCGGTTGATCACGAACGTCTCCGGGACGCCCGTCGTCCCGAACGACCGCACAAAGCTCCCGGTGACGTCGCGCAGCACGGGATAGTCGAGGTGATAGCGCTTGGCGAACCCCTCAGAGGCGCTGGACAGGTCCTCGTAGGTCACGCCGACGAGCGTCGCGTTGTGCTTGGCCAGGATCGCCTGCTCCTGGGCCAGGATGGGCGCCTCGGCCTTGCAGGGGTCACACCAGGAGGCGAACACGTTGAGCACCACGACCTTGCCGCGGAAGTCGGCCAGGCTGGCCGTGCCGCTCCGGCCCAGCACCGGCAGCGCCTTGTCGGCGCTGGGCGCGGCCGGGAACTGACCGTGGGCCACCTGGGAATCGATGGACGACGTGTCGTTCTGGTTGGAGACACCAAAGGTGAGGAGCGCCAGCAGCGCGACCGCCGCGGCGGCGATCAACCCGGGGAGAAGGAACCGGCGCATCCGCTCTGATGGTAATGAGACGGGTCGCCAGTCGACCCCGCTGCCGACGACCTGGACGTTCGTCCAGCGGGCTCAGGTTGACGTGAATCGAGGGGTGGGCCTGCCGATAACCGTGGGTATCGGTGCCGGACCCCCACCCGGCACCGACTCAAGGAGAGCCCTAGGTCAAGGAGACCACCGATGATCCCCCGAGACGTGTACGACAACATGCCGGACGGCGCCGCCCAGCGCCAGAACAACAAGAAGCGACTGGCCGAGCTCGAGCGTGACGGTGTTGCCCGCCGCGCCCGCCTGGCCCAGGTGATCGCGCTTGAGGAGCTGTGGCACGAGGTCGTCCAGGCGCACACCAAGCACGTCCTGTAGGCATCGCGCGCCGTCGCTCGGCGCGGTCCGGCGCGGTCAGCTGCGCGAGTAGGCGGTCACGATCCGCTCCTGCGGGTCCCAGTCGACCGTGAGCTCGCGACCGGGGAAGGTCGTCTCCAGTGCGTCGCGCCATGCCTGCGTGATGTGCCGGCACGCCTGCCCGACCGCCTCGGGCCGGGCCTCGGGTCCCGCGATCTCCAGGACGTGGACGTGGTTGATGAGGTCCTCGACGGCCGGGCGGCTGTCGGGGCGCCGCTCTCGGAACTCGGCGAAGGTGTCGGGCTCGAAGTGGTCAGCGACCAGCACGTAACCGTCGACCTCCATGAACCGCGGCCAGAACAGGCCGGCCAGGTCCTGCGCCGCCCAGTGGTTTCCGGGCTCGATGAGGTCCAGCACCGCCCCCAGGAGCTGCGTGAAGCGGTCGGGCTCGCGCACGGCGCGCGAGGCCTCATAGACGGTCTCGCTCATCGCCTTCCGCGCGTTGGCGTCCAGCGCCATCTTCATCGCGGCCGCCGCCCGGGCCCGCCGGAAGAGCTGCGTGTATTCGTGGCGTTGAGCGCCGCCTGACTCGACCTGGTCCCGCAGCGTCCAGGCGCGCTCGTCCAGATCCTGCTCCAGGCGCTCGACCTCATCGCGTCGCGGGCCGTCGTAGTGATGGTTGACAAGGTCGTCGACGACCTCCTCCAGCAGCGGCCTGGACAGTCGGGTGGCGCGCACCGCTGCCACTGCGGCGGCGATGGTGACGTCTCGCTGGTGTTGCTCGGGGGCGCTGAGCAGGCGGGCGGCGAGCTCAGGGCCGACGGCGGTATCGAGTGGTCGCGCGGCGGACACGGGCCATTGGAGGCTGGTGGTTGCTGCCATCATGGCGCGTATGGCGGCGGAGCGAGTTCAGGCCGGCAGTTCGGTCGGGCGCTTGGCCGCGCTCGTGGGTGAGTATGGGCGGCGCGTGTCTCCGGCCGTGCTTGAGCAGCACGCTCGCGGGTCGGTGTCCTCGGCGCTGGGGATATGGCTGCTGTTGGCGGCGTGCGCGTCGGCCGCGGATGGGTCTGACCGGGCGGCGCTCGAAGCGGCGCTGGGGTGTCCGGCGGACGAGGCGAGCCAGTTGCTGGCCGCGTTCATGGCCGATCCGCCGAAGGCCCTGCACGCCGCGATCGCGCTGTGGGTTGCGGTGGACGACGCGACGGCGGAGCTGGCGTCCTGGACCCGCGGCCTGCCCGACCAGGTCGAGTCCGGATTTATGCCCTCCCAGGCCGATGCCGATGCCTGGGCCGATCGCGAGACCCTGGGTCTGATCCGGCGCTTCCCGATCAAGATCGACGAGCTCACGCGGATCGTGCTGGCGTCGGCGCTGGCGACGAAGGTGTCGTGGACGGTGCCGTTCGACGTTGTGCCGGCCGCGGAGCACTGCGGAGCGGCCAGCCCGTGGAAGGCCGCTGTGTCGCAGATGCTCTGGGACGAACATGCCTCGCAACGCGCGATGATCGCGCGCACCGAGGCGGCCGGCGTGGTCGCGGTGCACTGCGCGGTGGCCCAGGAGGACCTCACCGTGGTGTCGGTGTCGGCCGCGCCCGAGGTGGACCGCGCCTCAGTGCTGGGGGGCGCGTATGAGGTGGCGGCGTCGGTGTGCGGGGAGTGGGGGAGAGCCGGCTGCTCGCTGTTTGACCTGGCATTGGGCGAGGGCCATTCGTGGCAGATCTCCGAACAGGAGGTCCCGGTGTACGTGCGCGAGCCCCGGCTGGAGCGGATCACGGGTGCGGCGCTGCCGGCCTGGCGGGTGGAGGACGACCTCGACCTCAGTTCGTCGCCGGCGTTTGGGACGGGACCGGCTATCGAGGCGCTGCGGGGGCTGATCGGCCCGCGACCCGACGATGAGTCTCAAGCCACGCAGGCCGCGATCGCGTCATTCACCCGGTACGGCTTCCAGGCCGCGGCGGTGACCGCGCTGGGGTTCCGCACCGCGTCCCTGCTCCGCCCGCGGGGGCACACCCTCGAGCGCACCGCCGTGCTGCGTTTTGACCATCCCTACGCGGCAGTGGCCATCGCCGGGCGGCCCAGGGACGCGACGGGTCCATGGGCCGGCCTGCCTCTGTTCGCCGCCTGGGTGAGCGATCCGATCGAGCCCGAGGACCAGCCGCCGGCGCCGTAGCGGGTGGAGCCCCAGGCTTAGTTGACGCTGACCTGTACGCGGTCGGGGTAGAAGGCGACGTGATCGGCGATCTCGCCGACGGCCTCATAGGGCCGGCGGTAGACCCAGATCACGTTGTCCAGTTCGCCCGACGGCGTGCTCACCGTGTAGTAGGACGCATCGCCCTTGTAGGGGCAGTAGGTCTCATGGTCGGTGGCGTGCAGGAGCGACTGGTCGACGTCGGCCAGCGGCACGTACTGGACCGGCGGGTAGCTGGCCTCCTGCAGAGTCAGCGCCCGATCGGTCTCAGCGATGACCTGGTCGCCGACCCGGGCCACCACGTGCCCGTCGGTCGGAGTGATGGTGATCGGGTGATCAGGCCCGGGGATCAGCTGTTCCTTGGTGGAGCTCACGGGTTCTCCTTGCGCGGGTGAGGACGGGTCATCCGATCGTAGTCCGGCGCGCGTAGAATCGCACCCGCATCGCGCCGGCCCCGGCGGGCCGGGTGTGATCATCACGCGGACGTAGCTCAGTTGGTAGAGCGTCGGCTTCCCAAGCCGAAGGTCGCGGGTTCGACCCCCGTCGTCCGCTTAGTGGAAGTCCCTGCAAATGGGTCGATTTGAGTTTGTAGCAAGATGCTACGAGTTGCGCGGGCAACGTTCGCGGGCAACGGTCTGACCGGTTTTCGCCCGCTAATCGCGGGGTTTAAGCCGAAGGTTCCGGCTGGTTGGCGCTCAGCTTTGTAGCTAGGCGGCGCGAGCTGCGCGGGCGGTGGGCGTAGAGGCGGCGGCGGCTGATCTCAGGCCAGGAGTCGAGCTGCTCTTCGTCGGGCCGGTGGCCCAAGAGTCGGGCTCGCTCCGGGGGAGGGTGGCCCGGTCGAGGAGCGAGCGGCGGGAGATCCATCGCCGGCCGATCTGCCGCGCCGGCAGGGCGCCGCGGCGGGCCAGTTCGTCGAGGGTGCTCCGCGGGATCCCCAGGAGCGCGCTGGCCTCCGAGGCGGTCAGAACATCAGCGCGCGTGAGGGGCTCCGGAGGCATCGTGACCACTGTCTACGATACCGCCATGCGCAAGCTTTTTGCCTGCAAATCAAGTGAAATGGGTCAACGCGTGTCAATGCGGGGCAACGCAGGCCTCAGCGACGCTGCCGTCGTCGTACTCCGCTGCTTTCGGCGCGACTTCGCTTCTTTTCGAGCAAAGCACCTACGTTTGGCCGCTGTCGCGCTGCAGGCCGAACGACCGCGACGAAGGGGGCGAGGGCATCCGGCGCGCCGGGCGCCGCGCGACGGAGACAGCTTCGCTCCCGCTTTGGATCTCGCTCTGCTCGATCAAGCTGACGCGGCGGGAGCGTCGTGCCTGGCCTCGAGCACGCGGTGAGCGCCAGGCCAGGTGTGGACACAAGTGTGGACGGAAGTGTGGATCCCAAATCCACCCCTGGGCCCGCATCCGCCCTGCAAATTAAGGACTTAAAGACGCGAGAGGGGGACCGACTACCCGCCCCCCACATTGATCTCTGGGTTGGTTGGTGCGGGTAGTCGGTCCCCCTTCTCTTTTCTTGTTCGGTTAGGGCGGATGCGGGCCCAGGTGTGTGGGCTGTCACGTCCGCGCCGATAGACGGCGAGTGCTTTTCGGCGAGACACCGAGCGGTTCGCCATTGCGGCCGGCTTGCGGCGAGCTAGGGGGTTTGAACGCCATCGACTCGCTGACCGTCCAGCTGTCCCCTGCGGCATGTCCCGCTCGTCTCACAAGCAGCCTGAAGCCGCCAGAAAACGATTGGAGCCAACGATGCGCAAGATCACCGAGTCAACCTTCGTCTCGCTCGACGGCGTGACCGAAGACCCTCGCGCCTGGGCGATGGGTTACTTCAACGAGAACGCCCAACAAGCAGCCCTTGAACAGTTGCAAGCCAGCGACGGGATGTTGATGGGACGAGGCACGTACGAGTACTTCACCGCGGCCCTGCCAACCGGCAGCCCGTACGCCGACGCGATCAACGCGATCCGCAAGTACGTGTTCTCCTCCACCCTGCAGAGGGCGGACTGGAACAACTCCACGATCATCCCCGACGACCCCGTGGCCGCCGTGAACGAGCTCAAGCAACAGGACGGCCGGGACCTCATCATGTACGGGCACGGGCGACTCAGCCAAACCCTGCTCGAGCACCACCTCCTCGACGAAATCCGATTCGCGGTTCACCCACTGCTACTCACCGGGCGAGCGGCTGGTCGTGGCAACGGGCAGACGCCCCCGCTGAAGCTCATCGCCGCAACCCCACTGCCGAGCGGCGTCGTCGCCCTCTCCTACCAGCCGGACCACAGCTGAACCGGATGCGCCAGGCGGGGCCCCAGCCCGCCGGCCGACAGAGAGGCCGGCAACGGGGCAACCCAGTCAATGGGCGGTCCGTGGATGCGTAACCGGGGGGCGGCCCTCCGGCGTTAGCCGACGCTCGGCTGCTCAGCTAACGCCGGGCGGATCCCGCGTGACCCGATTCCGTGATTGCGGACACGTCGAAGACGCGCGCCTGCCGCCGCTTGGGAGCGGACCGGTGTGATCAGGACCCGCGGGAAGGGCTGGGGCGCTAGCTCGCACCTCCACCGAGTCGGCTTGCGGCAGATGCCCGAGATTGGCGAAAACCGGGGAAGCTTCGGCCGCCGTACGACGTCGGCGTCTTCCCTCATATGACCGCGAAGCAGGGCGCGCGGCGAGGCCAATCTGAGGCTCGCCCGCCCCTACTCCCGCGAAATTGCAGGTCTTCGGCGACGTCTGCCCCGAGGACAAGCACGTCGACCAGGTGGAGAGACGCGCTGATGGCGACGAGCGGGTGGCGGTGGTTTGCTGGGGTGAGTCGTGCTTTCGATGTCACGCGAGCGAGGGAGTCGGGATGGCTGGGTCGGGTTCCGATCTTCACAGCTCGCGACGATCGAAGCTCGCGATCGCGGCGCTCAGGACGATGAGGAACCAGCAGGCCACCCACAGTAGGTATGCCCAGGATGGTGCTCCCTGGGCATAGAACGGATCTTGTCGTCCGCCTTCGGCCACCGGCATCAACGAGCGCCCATATTTGCGCGGGTTGCCGCAATTGGCGATCAGCAGGTCGCTTGTGAGGACGTGGTTCGAGACCTGCCTTTGCTTTGTCCGGATATCTCGATGGGCTCGCGTCGTGGTCGTGATTGTCGAGCCCGACGCCGCGTTCCGGCATGGCCGGTGGTCGCCGGGTTGGGCGGGCAGCGAAACGTCGTCATGCGGGTCGCTAGCGCGGGTGCGTGCTCAACGAGCCTTGCGTGTCGGGGTGCTTATTCGGCGGCGGTGGGTTCGGTCGTGGTCGGGCCCTGGCGGGGGTTGAGGATTCGTTCGGGTTCGCGCTCGTGGACGGTGGTCGTTGCGAGCAGCGCGAGGGACTGAGCGCTCGGGCTGCCGGGTGTGGCGTGGTAGATCGACAGCGTTTGGCGATCTGTGTCGGGTATCGGGAGCTTGGTGTAGTTCAGCTCGAGCCTGCCGACGAGGGGATGGTCGATCGTGCTCGTGCCGCTCCCCTTCGGCCGGACGTCGTGGCGGGCCCATAGCTGGCGGAAGGGTTCGCTGCGTAGCGACAGCTCGCCGACGAGCTCAGTCAACCGGGGGTCGTCGACCTCGTGCCCGGCGCTGGCGCGCAGGGCGGCGACCGTGCTCGCGAGGGTCCGCTCCCAATCGGGCTTCAGCTCACGCCGGCGCGGATCGAGGAAGGCGCCCCTGACGAGGTTCTCGCCGACCGCGAACCATGGCGCGATCGCGGTCGCGAGCGGGTTGGCAGCAAGCACGTCGAGATACCGGCCAAAGACATAGGCGGGCGTTGTTGACCAGGACATGATCAGCTGCTCGATCGTCTCCGGCACGCGTTCGGGTTTTGTCGTCCGGCGCGACCGCGGTTGCGCCCGGGGTGCAGCCAGCCTATGCAAGTGGGCGGTCGCACCTTCGTCGAGCTGAAGCGCCCGCGCGAGCGCGTCGAGCACCTGCGGTGAGGGATGCTGGTCGCGCCCCTGCTCGAGGCGGATGTAATAGTCGGCGCTGACCCCGGCTAGCATCGCCACCTCCTCGCGCCGCAGGCCCGGGGTGCGGCGCCGCCCGAAGTCGCGCAGGCCGGCGTCTTGGGGTCGGACGAGCTCCCGCCGGGCCCGGAGGTACTCGCCGATCGCGTTCGTCGCCGACACCGGTGAAACGATACGACGCATCCGCGCGCTCATCCTGGGGGTGTCACTCCCAGGATCATCACATCTCTGGTACGCCGCTCGTGTCGGCTCCACACTGCAGCATGTGAGTGAGAACAGCGTGATTCAGACCGGCTTTGGCGCGAGTTCCACGGTCTGGGACGTCGTCGAGGGCATCGACCTCACCGGCACGCGCGCGATTGTGACCGGCGCTTCGTCGGGTATCGGCATCGAGACCGCGCGTGCACTCGTCGCGGTGGGCGCCGAGGTGACGCTCGCGGTCCGCGACCCCGCCGCGGGCGAGCGCACCGCCGCCGAGATCCGCGCGGCGACCGGCGGGGCCGTGCGCGTGGGACTGGTCGACCTCGCCGACCTCACCTCCATCAATGCGTTTCTCGCGGCTTGGGACGGGCCGCTGCACCTGCTGATCAACAACGCCGGTGTGATGCGGATCCCGACCCTCGAACTCGTCGGACGCGACTGGGAGCGGCAGTTCGCCACCAACCACATCGGTCATTTCGCCCTGACCGTCGGACTACACGACGCGCTGAAGGCTGGCGCGCAGGACGGCCGTGAGGCGCGGGTCGTGTCGCTCAGCTCCCGCGGCCATCTGCGCTCACCGGTCGTATTCGAGGACCTGTTCTTCACCGCGCGCCCGTATAACGGCGCGGTGGCGTACGGTCAGTCCAAGACCGCAAACGTCTTGTTCGCGGTCGAAGCTCACCGGCGCTGGTCATCAGAGGGGATCACCGCCAACGCCGTCCATCCGGGAGCGATCTTTGACACCAACCTCTCTCGGCATATGACGCCCGAGGAGCTCGAAAGGATCTGGGGCGGCATCCGTGAGCGACAAGCAACCGCAGGCGGGCCGGGGATCAAGACCCGTGAACAGGGTGCAGCGACGAGCGTGCTGGTCGCCACCTCGCCACTGCTTGACCGGATCGGCGGGCGCTATTTCGAGGACTGCAACGAGGCGCGGCGGCTGCCCCCCGAGTTCCCCGCCGAGACTACGGTGTCCGGCGTCGCCGGGTACGCGCTCGACCCGGGAAATGCCGCACGTCTGTGGGACCTCTCCGAATCCCTGATGGGTTGACACCGCAGGCGGTCGCCAGCCCCGCATCCCTACCAGCACGGGTATCTCGGATCCCTGGGCAACGAGTCTTCCAACGCGCGGGAAGCGCGCATCTCGGCGGTCGACCGCCGCCTCGTCGCCGACACGGACCTTCGAGATGCTCGAGTTCCGCGCAAATGGAGGCGGACGGGAGCAGTCATGAACGATCTCCTGGCAGCGCAAAGCAGGTACCCGCCGTGAGCAGTCTCACGGCACCGGCAGTCCGCGTCGCAGCACCCGAGTGGTCGCACGTGTGCATTGTGACCGCGCCGTCTGGCGTCCGTCTCGTGTCCGTCGAGCGTGTGCCTGCTTTCCTGGCCGGCTGACAGTGGCGTCTGCTGGTGCACCGCCAGCTCCCAAGATCCGTCGCGCATCCGGTAGACACTCGTTATCGCCGCCTCGTAAGCCGGTCCAGTCTCGCGTTCGGCACAGGTCCGGTAGACCAGCGCTGCGCGTCATCGCCCAGCATGATCACTTCAGGGTCCTCGATCGTGAACGTCTTCCACGTATCCGTCTCGGCGACGCCGCGGAGTACGGCCTCGCGACTCGCAACGCCCCAGCCCGGGAAGACGTGGATGGCGTCTGCGGCGAGGTGTTCCGCATACCGATCGCGATCGCCGGCCGCTCGCCAGAACTGTTCCTCTACTTCGATCAGTTCTCTCCGCACGTCCATACACGGTCACTACCCCGCGCGTTCTGGGTCAAAGCTGCCGGCTTCAAGGCTTCAATCGGTTCGTGACGCCGGTCGAAACGCGAGTATCGGACGCTCACGAACAAGACGGTCACGCGCCGGCGGGCTCCCGTCGTAACGCCAGCCAACAAGTCGTCCTAACACGAACCGGACGATCGGCGCAAGTCGTCGATTGCGCCGCTCGTAATCGCCGAGCACCGCTGCTGCCTCCGCTGGCGCGAGCTCACGATAGTCGGGTCGGAAGCGTTCGCTGCCGATTGCAAGCTCGACGGCACCACCCGCAACGACGTTGCGGTACCACTGGGCACGTCGGCCCAGACCGACCATGACGAACACCTCGTCTTGGGCGCGGTCCTGGCCGACGACCTCCAACATCATCCGATAGCAGCGCCCGGACCGCCTCCCTCGGTGTGTCAGCCGCAAGAATCGTCGACCGAGCAACCATCCGAGATTCCAGTCATACAGAAGAGCCGGCAGCCTGAGCGCACGGATCAACCACCGCCGGACTGTCTGAGAGTTCACCGGCGCAGTATCTCTCCGGCGCGCCGCTTACGTGCGCTGCCGGACCCGCCGCAGAGACTCCTGGGCTGGCACGGTGCGTAGCGGGTGGAGCGATCTCATCGACGCCCGCACGAGGACGAAAGCTGGTCTCGACCCGTGCAATGCTGCGCACCCGCTCCTC
>CAWCQL010000005.1:0-1482389 GCA_963797705.1 uncultured Actinomycetota bacterium
GTTATGTCGTCTACTTGGTTCCGCGTACGTATTGCTACAAGTCGTACGGTTACGGTCCGCCGGCGATACTCCCGAGCCGCTTGGAGGAAGAACGCCGTAAGTCTGACGTGAGAGAGCGCTCACCCGAGCTTAGACGCGCCAAACGCCAAACGCAGAGATGACGCGCCACGCTCGCCAGCGCGGCGGCCGTCGAGCCCGCGTACGCCCCGACTGGATCGGGGAATACGCATCGGAGGAACCGCGTGATCGCTCCCCGCGTGAAAACACGCGCGCAGTCAGCGTTGGACCATCAGACGATCGCGTCGGCTTCGAAGCGTCCGTAGACCGAATGTCGGTGGGTCGTCTTCGATGCCTGCGCGGCGGTCCTGGTTTGGCTCTGTGGTTTGATGCGGCTGTGGAGATCGAACGGAAGTTTCTCGTGCCGAAGCTTCCGTCTGGTCTTTGAGCGGTCGCCGTCGACACGGATCGAGCGGGGCTATACTCGCGATCGGTGACGATGGCGCCGAAGTCCGGGTTCGGCGGCGCGATGGCGATACGGTGCTGACGGTCAAGGGCGGAAGTGGGCGCAGCCGCACCGAGGAGGAGTTGGGATCGAGGGCTGAGCGTTTCGCTCGTCTGTTGGCCGCTGACCGAGGGTCGTCGACTTGAGAAGACGCGCTACGTGATGCCCACGGGCGACGGGTTTGGACATCGAGGTAGATGTCTACTCGGGGGCTCTGACCGGGTTGTCGGTCGCGGAGGTGGAGTTGGACACCGAGGAGGCAGCGGATGCGGTTGAGCCGCCGGCTTGGTTTGGTCATGAGGTGACCGACGACGCTCGGTTTAAGAATCAGCGGCTGGCGTCAGAGGGCGCTCCCAAGGACGCCGATCAGTGACGTTCGGGGCGGAGCCTGAGCTTCGCCCTGGCGGGATGGCGATGGCGCCAGCAGATGCATGGAAAACGTCGCGATCAGCATCGGGGATATCGAGCGGCGCGGTCCTGCCTGTGACGCTCTCAAGGTGATCGCTGGCCTCGGGAACTGAGACAACTTGGGATGTCAGGCCCCCAGGCCGGTCGCGTGATCCTGACCGAGCGCAGCGAGGTCGATAGCCGGAGCCGGCGCCAGCCGGCGGTCTTCATCGTGCGGGCCGCACGCTGGCGCTCGATCACCAACGCTCTCTTCGTTGCTGTCGTCTGCGTAACGGAGCCCGGCGTGCCCAGAGCGCATAGCAACCAACACCTCGTCTCACCCGTGACGGAGCGAGCGGCTGATCGTCAGCGGCGCCATCGGCGGCGGGGCTTGGGCTCATCGATGCCGAGGATGTCGCGGTAACGTCGCTTGCGCTCCGCCGCGGCCTCGGCAGATTCGGGCTCCGAAGGCGGCGGCAGCGGCGGTTTGATTTGCATCGGTCGGGGCGGTGCTGGGCCATGGAACTGTGCCTGGCCTTCCTTCTCAGGTGCCCGCGTGCCTTCGTCAGACGGCGTGGAATCGTCGATGGCGGGTTCGTCATTGGGGGCGGCGGAGGGGAGGGCAGCGATCTGCTCTGCGGTCGTCTGCACGGCGGCCGTACAGTCGACGTTGGTCAGTCCGACCGTTTTGGCCAGCCGGTTGATCGACTGGGCGACGGACGGGCTCGGGCAGTGGGCGCGCGGCGAAGTAGCGGCCCGACCGGACGGCGTCGCGCCAGCCTTCGAGGATCAACTTCTGGCGATCCTCGCGGCGCCCGCCGCTGTCGGCGATCACCGCCCCCGGCGCCTCGGAGCGTCCGGTCCAGACGGCGAGGTCGGGCAGTTCCTCGGCGTAGCCGCGTTCGCGGCGCATGGGGACGGCCCAGCGTTTACGGTGAAACGCCAAGGGGCAGGGCTCGGAGGCATGCGAGCAATCAAGTCACCGCGGATCCCTCGCTCGGAACTCAGGCCGGGGCCGATCTCGACCGCGCGAAAACGGTCGGACTTGGTCGAGCCGACCGCAACCCGCCTTGCGCGAGCGGTAGACGACGATCGCCCGCCCGCTCCTCGAGCTCCAGGTCGCCGATCGAAGCGCCAGCGCCTCGGAGATCCGCAGACCGCTGCCGACAGCAGCTCGGCGAGCGGCGGTAAACATCGGAGCACGCATCGAGATAGACGGGGATCTCGTCGAGCCGCAGGTAGTCGCGCTCGATATGCCGGCGGAAGCCGCTGCGCGCGCAGCGCCGGGTTGACCGCGAGCAAGCCATCCTCGACCGCCGAGTTGAGACAGACGACGAGCGTGCCGAGCGCGTTGTTGACGGTCTTGGCTGCGAGCTCGCCGGCCTCGACGTCCTCGGCCAGCTCGGCGAGGAACTGCGCGGACCGTCGTCGACGGAGAGATCGCCCGAGCGGCGTGCCGCCAAACGTCGGCAGCAGGCGCTTCCGTCCGGCGATCTCGTAGCCCGTCCACGTGCCGGGCTCGAGGTACGGACGCCGACGTGCCAGCCACCGTCCCAATACGCCGCCGAAGTCTCCTTGGTGTGCCCGACCTCGCCGCGCTCGACCTGCTCGATCAGTCGACGGCGGGCGTCCCGTGCGGCGCGTTCGCTCGCGAACCCGCGCTTGGTCGTCTGCGTGCCGTCGCTGCGGCGGTATACGAACCGCCAGCGGACGCCGTCGGCGGTCCGGTACGAGTAGACGCCGCCGCTGCGGCCGTGACGAGCGGTGTCGGCTCGACGGGCGGATGGGGAGACCTCGGCGAGCGCTTCGTCGAAGGCGCGCGCCGCCTCCTCGGACGCGAACCGGCGCGCACGCTGACGGCCCGATGCGTCTCGCCAGCGAACTTCCCAGCCGCCTCGGTGAAGACGGACGCTCATGCGTACCCACATTGTGTTGTCAGGAGGTGGGTACGGATGTGGGTATTTGTCACGTGACAACAGCACCCACACCGCCGGACGGAAGCAGTCGGCCTATGACGGCATGAAAAAAGCCCCGCATTGCGGGGCTTTCCCAGTGCGCCCGAGAGGACTCGAACCTCCACGGACCATACAGTCCACAAGGCCCTCAACCTGAATCGCGCGGCGTAGATGGGTTTGTCCGGGTCCAGAGGGCGCAAATTGGGCGGTTTTCTGGACGCTCTGGATGCCCTGGACAGAGTGGATGTTGCCACGCTGTTGCCACGAGCCCGGCGTCGAGGGTGGCGGCGCCACCGTCTCACAACCAAAGGATGAGCGAACACACTCCCCGGATCCGCAGTCGCTCCTCGATCGCGGTATGGGCGGTGTTTAGGGGCGAGTCAGAGGAGGGTTGATGAGCAGCCGCGCCGACCCCGCGTCTCACGAGAGTCTCCTTCGGCGCGGACTGAGGCTCGAGTACTCAACGCTGTCTTGGAACGTCGTGGGGACGGTCGTCCTTGCAGTCGCCGCCGTCGCTGCTGGCTCGGTCGCGCTCACTGGGTTCGGGGTGGACTCACTGATCGAAATCGTGGCTTCGGCGGTCGTGATCTGGCAGTTGAAAGGCGACGAGGGTTCTGATCGGGAGCGACGGGCGCTCCGCGTTATCGCCGTGGCGTTTGTATTGCTTGCCGTTTACATAGCGATTCAGATCGTGGTGACGCTCAGCACACAGTCGCATCCCGAACGCTCGACGCTGGGCATCGTCTGGCTGGCGGCCACCGTGCTCGCCATGTTCGCTCTCGCGGCGGGAAAGCGGTCGACAGGTCAGAGACTCCGGAATCCTGTACTCCACACTGAGTCTCGCGTCACGATGGTCGATGGCGCTCTCGCGGCAGCGATATTGACCGGGGTGGTCCTCAACGCGGCCGCGGGGTGGTGGTGGGCCGACCCGCTCTCCGCGCTCGTCATAGTCATCTACGGGCTGCGGGAGGCGCATCATGCCTGGAGCGAGGCAGGCTGACAGGCCTGTTGCCTTGCTTAGCTGAAAAGTAGTCGCGGCTGGCCCGTTCGTCGAGTCTCAGCGGGGATCGTTCACACCGGACGCTCCCCATCGCCGGCAGCGGCTCATTCGGGGACCTCTTCCCGGGCGCCGAGTCCCACCCTCTCTCGAGCAAACCCTGATGCCGGGACTATTGCTCGCCGGTATCGTTCTGGACTGGCGATGAGGCTCGCCGTGAACCGCGCCTCCTGGCGCTGATGGCTTCTAACGGTCTGGCCCTTTGGCCAGTCCCGCGAACCGACTCAGGAGGTGATCGCGACGGCCGCCAGATCTGTTAGGTCCCGCCGAGCAGCGTCGGCGCTGCCGAGTGAACTGGTGGGTCTGTTGCGCACGGACGCGTGCCCGGCCTGCCGGTTCCTCGACAATGCCGAGCGCAGTTTCTTCGCGTGGTTCGTGAACGAGAACCACACCTCGGCGACTGTGCGAGCGGAGCTTCGCGCGAGTATGGGAATGTGCCCGGGGCACTCCCGCCGGGTCGTGGAGGACCCCGGAGCCGGTGCTGTGCTCACGACGGTGGTTGGCGAGGCCCTTGTGGGCGCCCGCGCGCGGCTGCGCGAGGAGCTCCCAGTCGGTCCCTGCCCGGCGTGCGCTTCGCTCTCGCGAAGCGCCGGTGACGTGGCACATCTCCTCGTCGACGGCTTGGCGGACGAGGGCCACCTCAGGCACTACGCGGAGCACCGAGGTGTCTGTCTGGATCACGTCTTCACGCTCTCCGCGTTTGCGCCCCCGGATCTGATGACCGTCATCGCCCAACACCTGCTCCGGAGTCTTCGCGAGCGGGACGCACCGGCCATGCTCGGCCTTTTGGCCGGCGCAGATCGTGATGGGCCCAGACGGGCGCGGTGGAGGATGGGCCTGCCCGAGTTCGGCCGGTCACGCTCCACGATCGTGCAGTTGTGCGAGTACCTCCGAGTCGATGCCTGCCCGATCTGCCTCGCCGGCGGCCTTGGCGGACGACGCTATCTCGAGTGGTGGACGCAAGCCAGCCGCGCCGCCGACCCGTCGTTGCGCACCGATCCTGGTGAGCTGTGCAGTGCCCACCTCCACGACCTGGCGCTGGCCGACCCCTCTGCCGGGCGGCGCGCCATCGCCCGTAAGCGCGTCGCCACGATGCGGGCCCTGGAGGTTCTGGTCGCGGAGATGCCTGCCGTCCCAGCGGCGAGCAAGCGGCGGCGCGCCAGCGATGCCGGGGTGAGCCGGGAGGTGCAGCGCATTCTCAGGCCGTTACATCGATGTCCGGCGTGCCGTGCGGAGGACACCGCAGAGGTCCGTCAGGCTGAGCTCCTTGAGGCAGCGATGGCGCTTCCGCGGGTCCGCGCAACCTATGACGCCGGCCACGGTCTGTGCGTTCGTCATGCGCTGCGTTTCAGGGTAGGCTCAGCGGCGCAGGTCACACACAGAGTCCTGGATGCGCGACTCGCCGTCCTGCAATGGGAGCTCGAGGAGATCCGCCGCAAGTACGCGTGGGAGTGCCGACACGAGCCGACAGGACCGGAACAGGACGCGTGGTTGCGGGGAGTGGGTCAGATCGACGGACGCGTCCTGATCGGCGTCCCGGCCCCGCCTGAGTGCAGTGACGCGCGCTGAGATCAAGTTGAACAATTCAGCGGCCACGGGATCGATGACTACGGTAGGCTTGCGCCGGGCCAGATGGAGCTCTGGCGGGAACGCATGGTCGGCTCCCAAACCGCTCGTACTGAGCTAATAGCTCCTTTCGTCGGCAAGACAAGCGAAAGGAGCTACAGCTGGTCGTGCGCGGGCACGGCCGGTGGACGAATGCCGCAGCGGCGGAATGAAACCGACAGCTCACGCTGAAGTCACGGTGCTGCGCCCGGTGAGTTCGTGCACCAGAGCGCCACCACTGCGACTTGCTCACGTTGCGCCGTCTCCTTCTGACGGCGCATGTCCCGGCGCTGGCCGGCTGGTTCTCTCCAGGCCGGTCAGCGCCACTGAGCCTTCGACGATGTCGTGCGTGCTGCATCGTCACAGCCGGTACACTCGAGGTGAGCGATGAGGCTCGCTCCTAAGCGCGGCTAGCGCCGCTGATGGCCTCTATTCCGGTTAATCCCGTTGTTTGGAATGGAGGCAGCAAATGCTGGCATCAGCACCGTGGAGTGACACGTCGCGTATGGAGTCCGGTGCGGGAGGCCTCTGTGGAGACTTCGCGTGCGGACAGCGAGGCTCGCTGCCGTCTCATCGGACACCGCCGTGCGATTTCGCGACCGGCCTGCGGAATCGCAGCGTCCCACCGACTAGCGGTGACTTTGCCACCGGCATGCGCTCTGTCACGCCCTCAGCGCCGTCGATCGGTGACTTCGCCAGCGGGTCAACGACGAGGTGAGACGGTCACAAGCAAGACGCGCGCTTCGACCGATGTGTCCTCACCAGGGGAGCGCCCCGAGCTCATGTGACACAGCGCGGGCTGCATCGCGCACGTGCCGCAGGAGATCACCCCGCGGCTGACGGGCGTCGAGCAGTCGCTCGGGAGGTCCAAAGATCGCGATGGCGCCGACGGCGGTGCCCTGCCGATCCATGATCGGAGCGGCAATCGACACCTGGCCGGGGGACAACTCGCCGATCTCGGCGCTCCACCCCTGGTCGCGCACGCGCGTGCACTCTCGAGTCGAGCTTCGCGGGATCGGTGATCGTCGGCTGGGTGAACGCCTCGAGTCCGTTGCCGTTGCGCGCGGCGACGACGTAGGGATGGTGAGCGATCAGCACCTTGCCCAACGCCGTCGCGTGCGCCGGCAGCAGCGAGCCGACATCGAGGGTCTGAAGACGTGTCGTCCGGACGGAACACGTGGTGGACGATGAGCACCTGCGAATCGTGCAGGGTGCCGATCCGCACCGCCTCCTGCGTGCGCGCCGCCAGTGAGTCAGACCAGTTCAGCGCGCGCGTGCGCAGCTCGTTGCCGTCCAGGTAGCTCGAGCCCATGTGCAGCAGCGCGGCCCCAAGCTGGTACTTGCCGCTGTCGGCGTCCTGCTCGACGAACCCGACGCTCTGCAACGTCCGCAGAAGTCCGTGCACGGTGCCCTTGGCAAGCTCGAGCTCCCCGGCGAGGTCGACAACACCGAGCCGACGAGTGCGGCCCGAGAGCAGCCTGAGGATCGCGGCGGCGCGCTGGATGGATTGGATGTGCCCGGGCATGCGCCAGTTGTCGGTGGCCGCCGTTGGCCCTAGAACTCGGACTCGCAGAGCTTCAGTCCACCGATGCGGTGAGGCCCGTCACTCATGCGTCGCGTCGCTGACGACCAGGACGGGGACGTGGGCACCGGCAATGAGGTCTTGGGTGATCCCCTTGAGCAGCAGCCGGCCGGCGCGGCGGTCGTGGTGGTGGCCGCACACGATCAGGTCGGCGCCGTGGCGGTGGGCGTAGGCCAGGAGCGCCCGCGCGGGCGTGTCGCCCTCGATGATCTCGTGCGCGACCTCGACCCCGGCCCGCTCGGCTCGGTCCTTGACCTCGTCGAACGTGGCCTCCAGGTAGCGGTGTGCGGCGTCGCTGGACTCGGCCCGGTCGGCGGCGGTCTCGGCGTGGGACGGCGAGTAGGCGATCGAGATGACGGTCAGCTCGGCCTCGTAGCGGCGGGTGACGTCGATGGCGACGTCGAAGGCCCGCAGCGCGACCTCCGAGCCGTCCCAGGCAAGCAGGATTCGTTGAAACATCAGCGCAGGATGGGGATGAGGGACAGGGCCAGGATGAGCGTGACCAGCAGGTAGAGCAGATAGACGGAGAGGCGGCCGGACTGGATCCGGCGGACCAGACCGGCGGCCCGCAAGACGAGCACGGCGAGCGGGGCGTAGATGAAGCGATCGACGGCCAGGACCACGCGAGGTCTCAAGGCGCAGCCGGGGCCGGTCGCGCGCCGGCGGCACCGTCCTGGCACGAGGCGGGTGCGGTAGCCCAGAGGCCCGCGCAGGATCACGCGCATCGGGTTGGAGTACGCCGAGGCGCGATACTGCACCGCCGCCAGCGGCGCGCCGCTCCCCGTCACCCACACGGGCGCGCGCCGCACCGGCCGCGCCCGGAGCGGCCTCGGCGCGCGTCAGCTTGACCGCCGCGGCGGCCAGCAGCGCGTAGACGGGCAGGGTGATCGTCAGCCAGGTCGGGGCGAGCACCGAGAATCCGGCGAACACCGGGGTGAGGACGAGCGGGTGACTGATCGTGGTGGCCGCCAGGTTGAGGCCGAGCAGCGGCTGCAGCGCCGCGCCCACCGCGTGGATCTCCCACGGCGCGACGGTGCCGAGGAAGAGCAGGATGACTCCGAGTCCCACCAGCGCCGACCGGCCATCGGGTGGGCTCGCGCACCCGGGCGAGCTGGTCCCGCGCCGGTCCGAGGAAGATGAAGCTGTAGAACTTCGCGAACGCCAGGAGACCGAGTCCGGCCGTCAGCGCCAACGCGGCGGCGGCCAGCGCGCACAGCAGACGCGACAGCAGGGTGGGCATGCGGAAGCCCTGCAGCAGCGCCTCGAAGGTGAACCACTCGCTGACGAACCCGCCGAGCGGCGGGATCGCCGCCAGGGTCAGCGACGACACGCCCAGTGCGACCGCGACTGAACGGCAGTGAGCCGGCCCAGTCCGCCGAGGGGGTCGATGCGTGCGCTGCCCGGTGGCCTGCTCGATGCGGTCGACGGTGATCAGTGCCAGGGTCTTGGCGAGGTTGTGGGCGCAGACGTGCAGGGTGGCGGCGAGCAGTCCGGCGGCGGCGAGGATCGGCTGATGGGCGCGACTGGCCCGAGCAGCGCGACGCCGAGGCCGACGAGGACGACGCCGGCGTGCTCGACGGTCGAGTACCCGAGGAATCGTCGGAGGCTGTCCTGGGTGAGCGCGTAGACGATCGCCGACCAGCGCGGTGAGCGCGCCGAGGATCAGCAGCGACGTCGCCGCACCACGACCGGCAGCGGCCCGAGGATCTGGAACTCGAAGCGCCACAGGCCGTAGAAGCCGGCGCACAGCGCGACCGACAGCGATGCCGCACCCAGGCGCGGCGCCGCGCCGTAGCCGGCCGGCAAGCCCGCCCTGGAGCGGCAGCACCCCGACCTTGGTGGCAAAGCAGGCCAGGAACAGGGCGAACAGCGACGCCTCGCGTGCCCGCAGGCAGTGGCGGCGTCCGCCCACGCTGCGAGCGAGAAGCTGTGGCTGTGGGCGTAGAGCAGCGCCGAACGCGGCCAGCAGCGCCGCGCCACCGATCTTGGCCAGCCCGCCGGTCAGGTATCCGGCCAGCAGGTCGTCGGCGGTCTTCGGCCCGCGCTGGCGATCAGGTAGACGCAGACGGTGAGCGCCTCCCAGGCGATGAAGAACAGGAACCCGTTGTCGGCGCCGATGGCGACCGCGACGAACAGCAGCGACGCAGGCCGCCGAGGCAGCGTCAGCGGCCGTCCGGCGGGCGAGGCGGCGGAGGCGAGCGCCACCGCCGCGCCGGTGAGCGCCGGTGAGCGCCAGGAAGATCCCGGCCAGCGCCGTCGGCGCGCAGGGCGCTGTCGCCGAACCCGATCCACCCGCCGAGCTCGAGCACCGGCCGCGCGCCGCCGAGCGCGGCGTCCACGCCGACGACCACCAGCAGGACGCACCCGACGGCCGAGCAGCAGCGCGCCCGGGCCGACGCGGCCGCCAGGCCGACGCGAGCAGCGGCGCCGATCACCAGCGCGCCCATGGCGATCGCGTAGAGCGACGGTCATGCCGCGACCTCCGTCGGCGGTCGAGCAGTCCGACGGCGAGCAGCAGCCCGTGCATGATCGCGATCGGTGCCGGCGGTGACCCGGGCACGTAGACGTCGACCGGCAGCACGCGGTCAACGCCGCCGGCGGTGAGTCCCCTCGGCGCGGCGCAGGCCTCCCGAGCAGGCGTCGGTGCCGACGGCGACCAGCGCCTTGGGCTCGGGCATCACCTCCCAGGTGCGCTGCAGCGGCTCGCGCATCGGCGCGGTGACGCCGCCGGTGACCAGCAGCACGTCGGCGTGACGCGGCGCGTTGGTCAAGAAGAACCCGAGCCGCTGGATGTCGTAGTAGGGGTTCCAGAGCGCCTGGATCTCCCACTCCTCCGCGCCGTCTGAGCCGCAGTCGATGTGCCGGACATGGATCGAGCGCCGCAGCGCCGCCGCCCGCTCGCCGAGCGTCTGCGCAGGCAGCGGGCGTCGTCGGGGACGGCCTCGGGGACGACCAGCGCGCTCGCGCCGAGCGCGCCGCCGTCTCATACGCGTCGGCGAACGCGGAAGCGCTCGGGCGCTGCCCGCACGCACTCGCCGCAGAGGATGCAGCGGCCGCGGTCAACCGATACCCCGCCGCGTCTCGTCGACGGTGATCGCGCCGGTGGGGCACAGCTGCGCCAGCGGGCCGCTCGCGGCCGTACGCGTTGACGCACCTCGATGCGGACCGTGGAAGCCGATCGGGAGGGCGCTCCGGGGCGTGCGGATAGCGCGTCGTGATCCGGCCTTGGCGCAGGCCGCGGAGCATCCACTCGAGCATCAGCGATCCGCTCCCGCGGGGGTCAGCCCGAAGCTGTGCTCGATGAACGCGAAGTCGGTCAGCACGTCGCTTGGGGAACGCGTGGTCAAACAGCGCCCAGTTGCGCAGCGACGGGGATGCGAGGTGCACGCGGTGGATCAGGCCGTCGGCGCAGCTCGACCCAGAACAGCAGCTCGCCCTGCGGCGCCTCCGCCCAGCCGCAGCGCCGCGCCGGTCGCCGTCGGGCGGGCAGCGGGGTCTGCAGCTCGCCGTCGCCGCGGCGCAGGTGATCGATCGCCTGGCGCAGAGATCCGCAGCGACTCCGACAGCTCGCCGAAGCGGACGTTGATCGCGCGCCATCGCGTCGCCTTCGCGATGGGCGACGACCCGGAGACCGAGGCGGCCGATAGTCGCCGTAGGGACGCTCGTGGCGCGCGTCGGTGGAGACGCCCGAGCCGCGCGCGACGCGGTCCGACCGCGCCGTATTCCTCGACCAGCTCGCGCGGGAGGCGCCCGCCGCCGATCAGCCGGTCGGTCATCGAGGCCGTGCCGAGGAACAGCTTCCGGTCTCGCGATCGAGGTCGCGTCTCGAGCTCGTCGAGCGCCAGCGACACGCCTGTCGAGGTCGATCGTCCCCTCGTACGCGGACGCCGCCGGGGACGATGACCCCGCGGCCGAAGCGGCTGCCGGTCAGCCGGGCGCGGAGCCGAATGCACGCTGCTCCTTGAGGATCTGAAAGCGGGCCTGGCCGACGTACAGGGCGGTGGTCTCGGCCTCCTTGGCGATCACGTCGAGATGACAGGCCAGCCGCTCGAGCTCGCAGTACAGCGCGCGCCACCGCTCCGCCGCGCGGCGGCGGCGGTCACGCCGAGCGCGCGCTCGACCGCCTGGCAGAACGCGCTGGCGTAGGCGACAGCTGGCGATCCCGGCGACCCGCTCGGCGACGTGCACCGCGACGATCGGGCGGCAGTCCGGCGAACCGCGCTTCGATCCCGCGGTGCTTGAAGAACGGCCGGGTCTGCAGCCGCTCCACCGTCTCGCCGCCGGTCTCGATCTGAAACTGGATCGCCTCAAACACCCCGGAGCGGACCGGGCCATACGGGATCGCGAACACGTCCAGCCCGTGACACGCGACTGGTCGAGCGCGTCGGCGTCGGGTGTGGTCAGCGGCCCGGCCGCCGGCGCGCCGAGCGCGTGCACGCCGTGGCGCTCGTGACAGCTCCCGTTCGGCCCAGCGCGCCGCGGGCCAGCAACTCGCCGAGCGATCGCCGTAGGTGACCGGATCGGCGCCGTCGCTGGGCGCGCGCAGCACCACCAGCTGACCCGCGCAGCGCGAACACGCCGACCAGCGTCCGGTCGGGCGTGTCGGCCAGGAACAGCGTCACGAACCGGGCGCCGGCGGTCGTGCAGCATCGCGGGCCGCGCCGGCGGAACGCTCAGCGGCTTCGACCCGCAGGCGGACCTCGCGGGGCGGGCCCGGCTCGACCGACCGCGTCCAGCTGCTGGGCAGGTCGTCGGGCAGTTCACCGAGTCGCGGCGAGGCGCTGGTCATCGCGTCGGCGCCGCCAGCCGATGACCGGCGCTGGTCAGCAGGGCGCCGAGAGCTCGCTCGGGGAGGTGCACGCCGAGCGCGACCGACGACGAACAGGCAGCCGAGCATGCCCGGCGATCATCCACGCGCTGCGCTCGCCGGCACTGGCGGACGCGAGTCGCGCGCGGCGACGCCGCCGGGGTCGGCGGCGGCTGAGGACCATCCGCGCCGGCGTGCCAGATGACGCCGAAGAACGCGAGGTTGACGCACGACCAGCAGGAGCGTCACCCCGACGTACTGGGGCCGGGCAAAGCCGCCGGCGACGATCTCGAACTCGCTGCGGAACACGCCCGAGAGCGGGAGGCCGCACAGGGCCAGCGCCGCGGCGAAGAACATCGGCCCGGTCCACGGCATGGCCCGCACGGCGTCGGTGACGCCGTCGACCTCCTTGGTGTCATAGCCGCGCAGCAGCGACCCGGCGCCGAAGAACGCCAGGCCCTTGGCCGCCGCGTGGGTGATGACGTGCAGCAGCGCGCCGGCGACGGCGAGCGGCGCGCCGAAGCCGATGCCCAGCGCGATGATCCCCATGTGCTCGATCGAGGAGTAGGCCAGCAGCCGCTTGTAGTTGCCCTGCCGGAGCACGAAGAAGCGCGGCCGCCGACCAGCGAGATCGCGCCGAAGACGATCAGCGACGTGCTCGGCGAACGACCGCTGTCCGCTGGCGACCGCGACCTGGAAGAAGCGCAGGATCGCGTAGAGGGCCGCCGGCCAGCAGCGAGCCCGAGAGCATCGCCGAGACCGGCGCCGGCGCCTCGCTGTGCGCGTCGGGCAGCCACGTGTGCATCGGCACGAAGCCGACCTTGGTCCCGAACCCGACCACCGAGAGCACGAAGGCCAGCGCGACCGCATCGTGCGACAGGCCGTGGGCGTGCTGCAGGAAGCGCTCGAAGCGGGGGACGTAGCCGTCGCCGAGCAGCGTGGGTGCCGGTCGCGTAGAGGACGATGATCGCGAGCAGCGCGATGCCCAGCCCGCTGGAGGCGATCAGGACGTACTTCCACGCCGCCTCCAGCGCCGCGTCGGTGCGGTCGATGGCGACCAGCAGCGCGGAGACGATCGTCGTCAGCTCGACCGCCACCCACAGCGTCCCGAAGTCGGCCGCCAGCGGGACGAGCAGCATCGTCCAGCCGAACAGGTTCATGTAGCGCGAAGTAGCGCTTGGCGAAGGCGGCGGGCGTCGGCCTGGCTGTCGTCGACGGCCAGGTAGCCGATCGGAGAACACGCCGGCGATCGCGTACAGCAGCCCGGTGGCCAGCAGGAACACGGCGCCCAGCGAGTCGACCCGCAGCCAGCCGCCGGCGGCGGTGATCACCTGCCCGTGTCTGACCGCCGAGCGCGATCGTCGACGGCCAGGACCGAGCGAGACGATCCCGGCGACCACGGTCGCGGCGCGGGCCAGATGCCAGCCGTCGACCAGCGTGAGGAGCCGTCGCGACCAGCGGCACGGCCATCAGTGCGTAGAGCGCCCAGCTCATCCGGTGAGCCGGTTGAGGACGTCGGTGCGCACCGCGGTGCGCTCGACCGCCAGGTACTGGACGAGGACGACGAACACCAGCACGCCGACGAGCACGTCGAAGAGGAGCAGCAGCGCCAGGATGATCGGCAGCCCCGGCGCGATCACCAGGCTCGCCACCGACACCGCGTTCTCCAGGACGAGGAACCCCAGCAGCTGAGACGGGGCGTAGGGCCGCAGCACCATGAGCAGGAACGCCACGAGCACGCCCCCGACGGCCACCGGCAGCGCCGAGAGCGGGAGCGCCGCCTCGGCCCCGATGTGCACCGGGCGCAGCACGATGAACGACAACGCGCACAGCGCGATGCCGATCAGGATGCCGCTCGGGACACCGATCACGGAGGGGACTCGCGCCTCGGCCTCCAGGCGACGCAGCACGAATCGGATCCCGAGCGGGAACAGCAGCGCCTTGAGCCCGATGGTGACCGCGGCCAGGACGTAGAGCTGCCGCCGCCGCGTCCGGTGGCCGCGGTCCCGATCGCGAGCGCGGCGACCACGGCCGAGCCCAGCGCGTAGAGGCGCAGCTGCTCCCACACGTCCTGGGAGCGCAGCATGCCCGTACTCGAGCAGGAGCACGAGCACCGCGGCGATCGTGGCGATCGCCCCGAACACGGTGAGGTCGCAGGTCGCCGAACGACGGCTCGAACAGGAAGATCACCACCGCCAGCACCGCCAGCATGAAGCTCGCCGACGGTGAACTCGGGGATCTTGTAGAGCCGCAGCTTGGCGTAGCTGGACTCGATCACCACCACCGCGCACGCCGACGCACGAGCGCCTTGCCGAACAACAGGACGATCGCCAGGGCCACGACGTCCAGCCGGCCGCTGGCGGCCATGCCCCACGGGACGACCAGCACGTTCATGAAGATCGTGAACAGCAGCAGCTGCTTGATGCTCGAACCCCAGCGCAGGAAGGCCAGACCCGGGCCGGAGTGCTCGGCGACGCGGCCCTCCTCGATCTGGCCGAACTCGAGCGTGCCGCCGTGGTTCTCGACCGGGATGCGGCCCGTCTCGGTCAGCACCAGCATGAAGAACGCCGCGATCATCAACAGGTGGCTGGGCCGCACGACCTGCGACCGCCGACGAGCGGATGGTCGCACCGAAGGCGTACGGCAGGTCGGTGTGCGTCGTCAGCGCCAGCACGAACGTCACGAAGATCACGGTCGGCTCGTTGAACGCGCCGAACGACCGCAGCCGGCTGGAGCCCGAGCTGCGCGTACGGGCTGCCGCTGTCAACCGCGGCGAGCGAGACCGACGAAGCTCGTCAGCGCGAAGATGAGGCCGACGCCGAAGAAGTCGGCCATGTAGCCCAGCGGCAGCGGGAACGTGGTCAGCGCCGGGATGAGGAGCGGGATCGTCGCCAGCCCGGCGAAGCTCACGTAGGGCGCCGCGCGGAACACCGGCCCCGCCGGAGCGGGCAGGACCGTCTCCTTGCGCAGCAGCTTGGCGATGTCGTAGTAGGGCTGCAGCACCCGCGGGCCGCGGCGCTGCTGAACGATCGCCTCCGCTCGCGCGATGATCCCCGTCACCAACGGGGCGAGCGCGAGGATCGTGACAACCTGCAGAGTCTGGATGGCCCAGTCGGGCAGGACCGGCATGGCCCTTCACTGCTCCTTTCGCGCGCTAATGCGCTGTGTAGGCGAAAGGAGCCATCAGCCCTTTTCTCGGCGGGCGGTTCGAGGTGAGGCGCTGCCTCACCTGCGCCAGGACTCCATCTGTGCGCCGGGAACCATACCGCACCGTCAGACCGGAACGTGGGCGGACGTCCGGCGCTCGTTTATGATGCGTTAGAGGCGATGAGGCCCGCCTGACGAATCGCCGACCCGGCTGATGGCTTCTACCGAACACCCGATTCCGGTGGAAGCGATATGCGGTCAAATCACGTCAGCATCCTCTTCGACAACGCGCAGGACGCGCCCGGCGACGGGCCCAGCGAGGAGCCCGCGTTCTTCGGTGATCTGCGTCTCGATCACATCGTCTCCGCGCTCACGGCGGGCCGCGAGAGCTACCGGCTGACGTCGTACCTTCATCGCCCGCTGCGCTCGGTCGAGACGGTGCGCTATCGCCACCACGTGCTCCGCGATCTCGAGCGCGAGCCAGTGCGAGATGCCGTCGTCGCGTTTGCGCACGGCATGGCACGGGTGCGCACCCACCTTCATCTCGCCGACACGCTGCGCGCCCAGCGACAGCAGCAGCGATGGTTCGTCAGTGCCGCCGCCGTCTACTGCGACGTGGTGTCCGCCTTCAGCGAAGCGCTGGCGACGCGCACAGCTCACGGCGCCCGGGCTCCAAGCCCTGCAGTGACTACCTCAGCGCCTACACCTCCTCGGATGCGTTCGCCTCGCTGAGGGCCGACACGCAAGCTTGTGAGGCCGAGCTCTCCGCGCTCACCTATTCCGTTCACCTCCGGGGCCACCGAGTGACCGTGAGCGCCTACGACGGCGAGCCGGACGTCAGCGAGGAGGTCGCCAGCGCGTTCGCCAAGTTCCAGCAGGGAGCGGTGCGCGACCACCGAGTGCGCTTCCGCGAGTTCTCCGACATGAACCACGTCGAGTCACAGATCCTCGATCTCGTGGCCCGGCTGTTCCCCGCGCCTTTCGCGCGGCTCGCCGAGTACCGCAGCCGCCACGACGGCTTCGTCGACCCGACCGTCGCGCGGTGCGAGCGCGAGGTCCAGTTCTACCTCGCCTACCTGGAGCACATCGCTCCGCTGAAGGCCGCCGGGCTCAGCTTCTCCTACCCGCGGGTGTCCGCGCGCTCGAAGGAGATCGCCGCCACGGCCACATTCGACCTCGCCTTGGCCGCGAAGCTCGTCGCGAAGAACGCGCCGGTGGTCTGCAACGACTTCCATCTGTCCGGCCCAGAGCGCGTGCTCGTCGTCAGCGGCCCCAACAACGGCGGCAAGACGACGTTCGCGCGGACGTTCGGTCAGCTGCACTACCTCGCCGGCCTGGGGTTGCCGGTGCCGGGCACGAGACACCCGCCTCTTCCTCCCCGACCGCATCTTCAGCCACTTCGAGCGCAAGGAGGACATCGAGACCCTCCGGGGCAAGTTCGAGGACGAGCTGGTCCGTATTCACGCGATCCTCGAGCAGGCGACGCCGCGACAGCGTGCTGGTCATGAACGAGAGCTTCGGCTCCACCACGCTCCGCGATGCCGTGGTCGTCGGGACCGAGGTGATGCGGCAGATCCTCGCGCTCGACGCTCTCGGCGTCTTCGTGACGTTCGTCGACGAGCTGGCGTCGCTGGGAGAGGGCACCGTGAGCATGATGAGCACCGTGGTGCCCGACGACCCCGCCGTCCGCACCTTCAAGGTGATCCGCAAGCCCGCCGACGGCCTGGCCTACGCATCTGCGCTGGCCGACAAATACGGGCTGGACGCCGCGTCGTTGCGCCGCAGGCTCGCCCGATGAAGGCGTTCCTGATGCATCCCGACCGGGACTTCGACACCGAGCGCGAGCTGCCGCGCCAACGCGGACGCGTTGACCGCAGGATCTCGAGCTCAACGTGTTGCTGAGCGCGATGGCCGCCGGTGATCCGCTCCTGTTCGAGGTGGCCCGGCGGGCGCTGCTGCTGAGCTTGACCGAGCCCGATGCGATCGTCGTACCGCCAACAGATTCTCGCCGACTGCCTCGAGAGTCCCGCCGTGGCCCGTGACCTCTATGCGAATCGCCGGCGAGGCGCTGGAGGCCCAGCGAACCGTGTGGGGCAGCATCCTGGAACGGGACTCTCCGCGCCTGATCCTGCGCACCGCGGTGCGCAAGATGGAGATCCTGATCGGGCTTTCTGCGGCGGCTGCGCGATCTCGCGGACACGTACGCCCGACAGCATCGATTCGGCGGGGTTCGCGCGATTCTTCGCCATGCTCGTCGAGGAGCTCAGCGAGGACTACTTCGACCTCATCGAGGGCTACCTGAAAGAGCTCAATCTCAAGGGTGGAGTGCGGTTCAGCGCGCGCCTGACGACGGGGAACAAGGGCGCGGAGTACACGTTGCGCCGCGCGCCCGAGCAGGGATTCATCGCTCGGATCCTCGATCGATCCGGCTACAGCTTCACCCTGGCCGACCGCGACGAGGCCGGCGCCGTTGCCCTCGCAGAGCTCGAGGACAGGGCGCTCAACCAGGTGGCAGACGCGCTCGCTCGGTCAGTCGAGCATGTCCTCGACTTCCTCAGGATGCTGCGCACCGAGGTCGGCTTCTACGTCGCATGTCTGAACCTGGCTGACGAGCTGACCGCCCTCGGCGGGGCCACGGGCCATTCCCGACGTTCTCCCGGTCAACGAGGTCGCCCTTCGAGCCCGCGGCTTGTACGACGTCTGTCTCGCTCTCACCCTCAAACAGCCGGTGGTCGCGAACGATGTCGAGGCCGGCGGGAAGTCACTGGTGATGATCACCGGCGCCAACCAAGGCGGCAAATCGACGTTCCTACGAAGTGTCGGGCTGGCCCAGCTCATGGCCCAGTGCGGCATGTTCGTCGCCGCGGAGTCCTACGTCGCCAACGCCTGCTCAGGCGTGTTCACGCACTACAAGCGCGAGGAGGACGAGACCATGGAGAGCGGCAAGCTCGACGAGGAGCTCGCCCGGATGAGCCACATCGCCGATCAGATCCACGCCGGCTGCCTGCTGCTCTGCAACGAGTCGTTCGCCGCGACCAACGAACGAGAGGGCTCGCAGATCGCCCGCCAGGTCATCGACGCAATGTTGGCGGAGAACATCAAGGTCGTGTTCGTCACCCACATGTTCGACCTCGCCGCGAGCTACCACGAGCAGCGGCTGGGAACGGCTCTATTCCTGCGCGCCCCTCGCGGTGACGATGGCGCCAGACCGTTCCGCCTCTCCGAAGGCGAGCCCCTTCCCACCAGCTACGGCGAAGACACCTACCGCAAGATCTTCGGCGCCACAGCGGTGGCGGCCACAGCGAGCCCGTCGTGAGGGTCAAGGCGCACGCGATCATCTGGATCGACGGCCTGCTCATCGTCGCCCGGCAGCGCAGGCGCGGGCGACAACCGGAACTCACGCTTCCCGGCGGACACGTCAACGCCCACGAGTCCATCGCCGATGCCCTCAAGCGCGAGGTCTCTGAGGAGACCGGCCTCGACATCGATCCCGGCCCTCTGCTCTATGTGTACGAGGTCAACGAGTCGGCTCGAACCCACGACCTCGAGTTGATCTTCCTCGCCGAGGCCAGCGGAGTCCCCATGCTACGCGGCCACTTCACCACTATCGACCTTGACGGCGACCCGCCCCCGGACATCCGACCGGCGATCCTCGAGCAGATCGCAGCCGACGCCGCGATGGCTGGCGCGGCACCCCGAGGTGGCTGGGGGCACCGCCGTCCGGGCCACCTGAAACCCACGACGGCTGGTCGGGGGCCCCTAGGTCGTCTGGAGAGGGAGCGAGGCAACACCGTGCTGGACGGGATGGATGTTGGCACGGTGTTGCCACGCGAATCTCTCGCGCGATCCCCGCAGACTAGGGGTCGGCGCGCGTCGCCGGCTCCACGTGGCGCAGCGTTGTGGCAGTCAACCGCTTGGAGCTTGACCGGAGCCGGTCGTCACGGTCACGGCCAGGGTGCCGCGGCGTGGGCCGGGCGGGTGCTGGGTGGTAGCGCGACGCCGGTTTGGATGTAGCGGGCCGCGACGAGACACGCGATCAGTCCGAGCAGCTTGCGCAGCGAGCGTTCCGGCAGCCGGGCTGCAGCCGGGCGCCGAGGTAGCTGCCGGCAAACCCGCCGGCGCCGAGGAACACGCCCAGCGCCCAGTCCGGGGCGATCGCACCGCCATGGGAGGTCTGGAGGACCTGGTAGGTGAGGATCCCGCCGATCGAGGTCAGGAACGTCGCGGCGAGCGTCGCGGGCGCGACCTCGTAGGCGGAGTAGCCCGAGCGCGAGCAGGATCGGAGCGAGGATCGACCCGCCCCCGATCCCGTAGATCCCGCCGACGGTCCCCACCACAGCGACAAGCAGCCAGATCCCACGGCGTCGTCGGCGGCTGGGCGCTGGGCGGGCGGGCGGCGAGGCGCTGGCTGCCGAGCGCGAGCCAGAGCCCGAGCGGCAGCAGCACGGCGGAAGCGACGAGTGGAAGCTCGGCCGCCGGACAGCCACTCGACGCGGACGATCGCTCCGGCGATCACCCCGGGTAGCGTGCCGGCGACCAGCAGCCAGGTCAGCGGGTTGAGCAACCGCCGCTCCTGCCGGAAGCGCAGCAGGCCGCCCGGGACCGCGGCGACGTTGAACAGCAGGTTGGTCGGGGTCACGGCAGGGCTCGGGACGTGCAGCACGCTGAGCTGGATCGGCAGCAGCAGCACGGCGCCGGAGACCCCGGCGGGGGTAGTGATGAGCGCAAGCAGGAAGGCGCACAGCGCGCCGACGGGCCATTCCCAGGGCACGCGCGCAGCCTAGACCCCGCTCGCCGCGGCCGCCGAGGCGGGGCTGAGCGTCTCCTGCGGCGCCGGTGACCGTTGCGGGTCTGGCCGTCTCATTTGCGCACACCTGCCGAGGTGCGGCATGGGCGGCGCAGGCGCGCAGCGGGCGGGCCCTGCACGAAGGGCGTCGTGATGGCCAACACACGCACGCCGCAACTCGGCTCCCCCAACCGTGCGACGAGACGTCGCCATCAAGAGCCCCCCTGGGTCAGCCGCGATCGTCATGGACATCCTGTGCCTTCGAGGATCTCCTGCCTGGCTCATGCGCCACGCGCACCCCCGAGCCCGGCGGTTCCGGCCGGCTTGCTGTTGAGGTAGTCGTAGGTGCCGCGGGATCGTTCCTTGCCGCGCGTAGTCGGGCATCCCACGCACGCTGGTGGCCATGGCCGCCACGTTGCGCTGGTGCTCATCGCGCCAGGATGGGTACGAGCCCGTGCCGCGGTGGTCGGGGCCGGGCGGCGGCGACGGGGAGGACCGGGCACGGAGCGTGGGCCGCTATCCACCGGCGGCGTCTACCGGCGAGGCTGCGTGACAGAACCCGTGGCGTGGTCCCGATGAGCAGAAGGTCGGCCTCGAGGTCGGTGGCGATGCTGACGATGACGTGCTCGGCCTCGCCTGCCACCAGGAACGTCGAGGGGTTGGCACCGTGCGTCCAGGCGAGCTGGCGAGCCTGCGACAGCACTCGGTTGCGCAGCGGGTCGTCGAGGCGCTCGACGACAGGCACGGTTGGTGCCAGTCGACCGACGCGGTAGCGAAGCGGCGGGACGACGTGCAGCATGGTCAGGCGGGCATCGAAGGTGCTGGCAAGCTCGGCGGCTGTCTGCGCACGCTCGGCGCGAAGCGGGGCTGTCGCTGACGGCCACGAGGACAGCTGGCGCGTCTCGGCTCACAACGGTGTCCTCATCCCGGTACCCTTGCGCTTGAAGTCGGGTTGAAGTCAAACGTGCCAGGGAGAGCGAGCGGGTATGCCGGCGCAGATGGCGATTGGCGAGGTGGCGGAGCGTGCCGGGATGAGCACGTCGCGGATTCGTTACTACGAGGCCCGCGGGCTGCTTGCCCGAGCCCGAGCGCGCGGCGGGGAAGCGCCGTTATAGCGAGGACGTGTTTCGTCGGCTGGCGATCATCGACGCCGCGCAGCGGGTCGGCTTCACGCTGGAGGAGATCCGCGACCTGCTCGGCTCCCGCGATCAGCCCGCGCACGAGCGGCTGCGCCAGCTCGCGATGCTGAAGCTGCCCGAGCTCGACGATCTGATCGCGCGGGCCACGTCGGTGCGCCGGGTCCTGAAAATGTGCAGCAAGTGCAGCTGCGAATCGATTGATGTGTGCCGCATGTTCGACGAGCGTGTGCTGCCGTTTCGCGACAGCACCGCGTCGACCCGCGCGGCGCTCGCGGCGGCGGGTCACTCGCCATCGCTTGACTTCAACCTGGTTGAAGTGCAACAGTGGCGCGCTGGTGTTGGTCGAGCCGTCAGGAGAATCTGGCGATGACGTACGTGATCGCCGAGCCGTGCATCGGGACCAAGGACAACTCGTGCGTGGAGGTCTGCCCGGTCGACTGCATCCATCCCACCCCGGACGAGCCGGGCTACGACGAGGTCGAGATGCTCTACATCGATCCGGAGGAGTGCATCGACTGCGACGCGTGCGTCGAGGCGTGCCCGGTTGACGCGATCTTCGCCGAGGATCAGCTGCCCGACGAGTGGCAGAAGTACTCCAGATCAACGCCGCCTACTACAAGCGCTGAGCCCTCTCTCGCCGGCGGTTTTGGCTTTCGGCCGATGAAGGCCGGCCAGCGCCTGTTCGACGTCAGTGCTCGATGCTTGCGCCGCCTTGCGCGCGCCAATACGACCGGAAACCCTTCGGGGGCCTACGCTGCCGCCTGGCTCCCGGCCCGGGACTGCTCGAACTCGGTGAGTGTCTGGGCTTTGATCGTCTCGAGCAGCTCGATCCTCAGCGACCGGCTCGTCGGATAGAGGCCGACCCGCCGGCCGGCACGCTCGATGCGTCGGCACCCCTCCTCGTCGCCGCAGATGTAGATCAGCGCGGATGACTTGCGGGCGATGATCCACCGCAGGTGGAGCTTGAGGATCGCGTCCAGACGCGTCTTGGACTTGTTGGCGAGCTCGACCTCGATAGGGATGGCCTGGTCAGACAGGAATGCCACGAGGTCCGGCCGATGCCCGCGAGCGCTTGGAGCTGTGGCGATCAACCCAGTACAGCTCCCCGGCCCACTCAGGAGTGCTGAGCACCTCACGCGGGCCGAGGTACTGTCGGCCGCGGACGGTGGCCCAGGCCGCGGTCCACGCGCAGGCGCTGTCGTGCGCCCACCACGTCGCCGCCGGCGGCGTGGCGGCGATGAGCGGCAGGCCGAGCACGCGGACGCCCTTTCGGGTGGCGAAGAACAGCGAGCCCTCGCCACGGACCATCGGGCAGCGCTCCAGCCAACCCTCGGCCTCCAGCCGGCGCGCATGGTGGCGCGCCGCGACCTCGCTCCAGCCCATCGCGTAGCGCCACGGATCCAACGGCGACGGCCCGACCCTCGCCAGCCACTCCAGACCCCTCATCGAACCAGGCCCAGGACGAAGAGCTCCGACTCACAGCATGCCCCTCTGCCTCAGCGTCAGATCCCGCGATGGCACCGCCTCCGTAGCCGCTCCAACCTACCGTTGCACCAACCGCCACTCCCCTCGATGCCTCTCTGCTGTTGCCATCTTCCCCATTGGGCCCCCTGCCCGTGCCCACCGATCGGCCCGCCTCCGCCCCCGAGAACCACAACACCAACAAGCGAAGTGCACCTGACTACCCGCAGTCATCTCTCACCACATGTGGAGGGCGGGTAGTCAGGTGCAACGCAGCGTCCGATCCCCAGCAAACCCGGGGGCGGAGGCGGGCCCAGCTATGGATTCCAAAAACACCGTTCACGAAACACTTCGCTGTGTAGCCGCAGGGTTGGATTTCGTGCCGCTCCCCGGTGCGTCGCCGTCGCGACGCGGTCGCAGAGGCTGCGTATTGGACGACCGCTCAAGCGCGTCAGCCAGGTCGTGCATGACCAACGAGAGCTTGTCCATCGCGCGCTGAAGGCCCGACACTTCCGTGCCCGCTAGCGCGTCACCGAGCTTCTGCACGGCACGGTCAAACTGCTGCCATAGCTTCACCGGCCCCGGCCGGTTGCCGCCCGGCCGCAACTCGTATGAGAGCGCCATGCCTCGCGCGCTGGGCTGCGGCACGAGCTCTGACTCCGCCTCGGCGTCGACCAGCCCCAGCGCCGCCGCCTTGCGCGCGGCGGCGTCGGCAAGCTGCCGGATCCGGAAGGCGAACCACGCGTCCGGGGGCGCCATCTCGCTCGATCGCAACGCCGCCTGCCACTCAGACTCAGCAACCCCCAGCCACCCCTGAGCAGTGACGTGTTCGCGCGCCTCCTCACTCCAATGCGGCGACAACTGCGGCGGCAGGATCGTGTCGAATTCTCGCGTCGCCGACGCCGCACCCTCTGGTGTGTCATCGCCGAGATCGTCCCCGCGCAGCATCCGCTCAAGCTCGGAACGGCGGACCAGCCACTTGCGCTGGCCAGCGCGCATCGCTCGCAGCGTTCCCTTCGAGATCCACGACCGGATGGTGGCGGGGCTCAGCCGGAGCTCTTCGGCGATCTCCGCCAACGTCAGCCACGGATCACTCGGGTCGTCTTCGAAGCGTTCGGGCATCTGCCTCACATCCGCAGTAGCGTGATTAGCGTGATTAAGCTACCGTATTCGGCGGAGACTGTCATGGGCCTGCCTGATCGAGAGTCCGCCATCGAGGGCGTCGAATCGCTCCCGACGCTGCTGCGTCCCAACGACGTGGCTCGGCTTCTCGTCCGTCTCGCGAGCCTGGGTGTACGAGGCGGCGCGGACCGGCCGCATCCCGTCGTTTCGGCTGGGCTCTGACGATGGACCGCTTCGGTTCGTCGCCGCGGACATCGAGCAGTGGCTCGCGGAGTCTCGCGCGAGCTGGCGTCCCGGCCGCGTATGGCGCCCGGCTCCGGCTCAAGCTGATGAGCCGAAGTCGGTCGTGCCTATCCGCGGTCAGCAGTCGCTGCTTTAGCGCTGCTTCGCCGCGGCCCTGGCGATCGCTTCCTCGGTGGCGATGGCTCCGGCAGCGAGCACGTGTCGCTCGAGGTGTCCGTAGTAGCGCTCAGTGGTGCCGATGTCGGCATGTCCGAGTTGGCGTTGGACGTACATGAGCGAGTTGCCGGCCGCCAGCCATGACGCGGCGGCGGTGTGGCGCAGGGCGTGCAGCGGCATGTCGCGCAGGGCGGCATCCTGGAGCGCCTGCTTGTGCCAGTCACGCGAGACGGTCGTCCGGTCCATGGCCTCGCGCGACGCCGGCGCTTGCCCAACGCCCCTGGCTGCGCTTGGCGCCGCGCACCGGCATGACGAACACGAGCGCGCCATCGCCAAGACCCGTATCGAACTCGCGGCGCCGCGCGATCTGAGTGCGAAGGGCCTGGCTGGTGCGCGGTCCGATCTCGACCGAACGGAAGCGGTCTGACTTGGTCGAGCCAACCGTGGCCTTCTTCCGGGAGCGGTAGACGACGATCACGCCGCCGCTGTCGTCGAGCTCGAGGTCGCCGATCCGCAGCGCCAGCGCCTCGGAGATCCGCAGCCCGCTGCCGATCAGGACCTCGGCCAGCGGGCGGTAGACGTCCGAGCAGGAGTCGAGGTAGATCGGGATCTCGTGCAGCCGCAGGTACTCGCGCTCGATGTGGCGCGGCGGGAGGCGATCGACACGCAGCGCCGGGTTGGCCACGATCAGGCCGTCCTCGACAGCATCATTGAGGCAGACCACGAGCGTGACAAGGGCGTTGTTGACGGTCTTGGCTGCGAGTTCGCCGGCCTCCACGGCCTCGGCCTGGTCGGCGATGAACGTCGCGGACGTCGTCGACCGAGAGCTGCCCAGTCGCTTGTCGGCGAACGCGGGCAGCAGCCGCTTGCGGCCGCTGACCTCGTAACCGGACCAGGTGCCCTCCTCGAGGTACGGGCGCCGGCGGGCCAGCCACCGCTCCCAGTATCGGCCGAAGCTCTCAGTGGTGTGGACGACCTCGCGGCGCTCGACCTGCTCGACAAGCCGCCGCCGAGCCTCGGCCGCCGCCCGCTGGCTCGTGAAGCCGCGCTTCGAGGTCTGGCTGCCGTCGCTGCGGCGCACGACGAACCGCCAGCGGAGCCCCTCGCGAGTGGAGTACGAGTAGACGCCCGACCCGCCCCGAGCGGTGTCCGAACGGCGGGCGGCGGGGGAGACGTCGCGCACCGCTTCGTCGTAAGCGCGAGCGGCTTCCTCCGATTTGAACCGCTTGGAACGGCTCCGGCCCGACGCGTCGCGCCAGCGCGTCTCCCAGCCGCCGCGGTGATAGCGGACGCTCATCGCGAGTACCCACAGCGCGTTGCCATGTACCCACATTTCGTTGCCGCGATGTGGGTAAAAATGTGGGTTGTTGCCACGTGGCAACAATACCCACCATGCCGGATGCCGGCAGTCGGCTCAGCTCAGGCATGAAAAAAGCCCCGCATTGCGGGGCTTTCCACAGTGCGCCCGAGAGGACTCGAACCTCCACGGACCATTCAGTCCACAAGGCCCTCAACCTTGCGCGTCTACCAATTCCGCCACAGGCGCGTGGGCGGCCAGTATAGACCCGCCCGCGCGAGGCGTGAGGCCGGCGTGGAGGGGGTGGGGCGGCACGACGAGCGTGGTCTCGCGGTGGCGCTGAGCGTGGTCCGCGAGCTGCTGGATCGGGTCGACAACAGGTGGTTTTGCAGGGTCATTGCTTGAGTCTGTCCGACGGGGGCGCTACCTTTACGAACACATGTTCGACGGCGGCCTGGCGGGCTGACCCGATAAAGGAGTTGACCGCATGGACTTGACCAAGCGACAGCAGGAAATCTTCGACTTCATCAAGCGCTACTCGGCAAAGTACGGGTACCCGCCGACGGTGCGCGACATCGGCAAGGCTGTGGGCCTGGCCTCGTCGTCGACGGTGCACGCGCACCTGGCGAACCTCGAGAAGCTCGGATTGCTCCGCCGTGATCCGACGAAGCCCCGAGCGCTGGAACTGCTGGATCGCGCCGCCGCCGGCTTGCAAGCGGGCGTCCAGACCTTCCTGCAGCCGGGCCTGCCTCTCGTGGGGCAGGTGGCGGCTGGTCAGCCCATCGTGGCCGAGGAGAACATCGAGGAGTACATCCAGACGCCGTCGTTCGCCGGTGGCGAGGACGGAGAGTTTTTGTTGCGGGTGCGTGGCGAGTCGATGCAGGACGCCGGGATCATCGAGGGGGACCTGGTCGTGGTGCACTCGCAGGACCACGCGCAGGACGGGGACATCGTGGTTGCGTTGGTCGGAGAGGAGGCGACTGTGAAGCGCTTCTTCCAGGAGTCCGATCATGTGCGCCTGCAGCCGGAGAACACCTCGATGGAGCCGATTCGCAGCCGCGACGTGCGGGTCCTGGGCAAGGTGGTCGGATTGATGAGGAACATCTCGTGAGTGCGCTGGTGCTGGAGCCGCGTGTGGCTCGCGGCTCGAACCATGTGGGGGCGCAGGCCGCCCGGTTGGGTGGCGTGACGGACTTGGGCGGCGAGCCCACCTTGGACGCTCTGGTGTCCGAGGTGTGGGAGGGACTCGCCGCCCATAGATCCGTTGGGTGCCCGCTGTGTGGCGAGGAGATGGCCCCGGTGTACGCGGCACACGCGCGGCCGATCGGCGGGGCCTGCCGGAGCTGTGGGACGCGGCTGAGCTGAGCCGGGAGTCCGCTATGTGCGGATGGCGGGACCGGTGAGGGGCTTGCCGGGGCTGGCCAGACGGCGGTCGCGCGGCTATGCTCGGCCGGCAGGCTGAGCAGTCGCGGAGGTTCGCCTTCGAGGAAAGTCCGGACATCAAAGGGAAGGGTGGTCGGTAACGCCGACCCGGGGAAACCCGCGGGAAAGTGCCACAGAAAAGACACCGCCTAAGCCTGGGGCCGCTGCAGCGCTTCAGGCCGGTAAGGGTGAAATGGTGCGGTAAGAGCGCACCGGCGTCGCGGTGACGCGGCGGCCAGGTAAACCCCACCCGATGCTAGGCCAAGCAGGACCGTTTGTAGGTGACCCGCCAAGGTCCGGGTAGGCCGCTCAGATGGATGACTGCTCTTGACAAGATCCGGCTTACAGGCCTGCTAACGGAAAGCCCCGCTCCGGCGGGGCTTTCCTATTGAGAGCGCGCCTCGCCGCTGGCCACCCGCTCGAGCGCTGCGCCCTGCAGGCGGTGAAGCTCCCAGTCAGACATGCGCTCGGCGCCCAACCGCTCGTAGAACCCCAGCGCCAACTCGTTCCAGTCCAGAGCGACCCACTCCAGCCGTGGACAGCCACGCTCCAGCGCGAGTGAGGCGAGGTGCGAGAGCAGCGCGTAGCCGACGCCGGCGCGGCGGTAGCGGTCCGGGATGAAGAGGTCCTCGAGCCAGATCCCCGGTAGGCACTCCCAGGTGGAGAAGGTGCCGTGAAACAGAGCGAATCCGGCGGGGGACCGGTCGATCTCGGCGATGAGCGCTTCGGCCGTCGGCCGTGGCCCGAACAGCGCGTCGGCAAGCATCTCGGGCGTCCCTGTCACGCCCTCGGGCTCGCGCTCGTAGACCGCGAGCTCGACGATGAAGTCATAGATCTGCGGCACGTCTTCGACGGTGGCGGCACGGACATGGACTACGTCAGCAAAGGACGCTCGGACCACGGGCTCGCCGTCGCCCGCGCCGGAACCGGCGGTGCTCACTGCTCGCTCGGCGGCGAGATCTCGCGCTTGAGGATCTTGCCGGTCGGGCCCTTGGGCAGGTCGTCGACCAGCCACACAACACGCGGGTACTTGTAGGCCGCCACCTGTCCCTTGACGAAGTCACGCAGCTCGTCGGGCGTGGCCTCGGCCCCGTCCTTGAGCGCGACAGCAGCGCCGACCTCCTCGCCGTACTCGTCGTGCGGCACGCCCACCACCGCGGCCTCGCGGACGGCGGGGTGCTCGTAGAGCACCTCTTCGATCTCGCGCGGGTAGACGTTGTAGCCGCCGCGGATGATCAGCTCCTTCTTGCGGTCCACGACGTAGAAGTAGCCGTCCTCGTCGATCCGGCCCATGTCTCCGGTGTGCAGCCAGCCGTCGACGATCGTCTCGGCGGTCGCCTCAGGGCGCTGCCAGTAGCCCTTCATCACGTTGTAGCCGCGGATGACGATCTCGCCGACCTCACCCTGGGCCACCTCGTCGCCCTCGTCGTCCACCACTCGCATTTCCACGTTGCGGATCGGTGTGCCGATCGAGCCTGGCTTGCGCTCGCGGTCACGGTGGTTGAAGGAGGCCACCGGCGAGCTCTCCGAGAGGCCGTAGCCTTCCAGGATCTTGCAGCCGAACGCCTCCTCGAAGGCCCGCAGCAGTTCGACGGGCATCGCCGAGCCGCCGGAGCTGCACAGCTGCACCGAGCTGACGTCATAGCTCTCGCGCTCAGGGTGATGGAGCATCGCGCCGTACATCGTCGGCACCCCCTGGAACGCGTTGACCTGATCGCGCTGGATGATCTCCAGCGCCTTGGCGGGCTCGAAGCGGGGCAGCAACGTCAGGGTCCCGCCGTCGCTGATCGTCGCGTTCATGCCGCAGGTCTGGCCGAAGGAGTGAAACAGCGGCAGCGCTCCCAGCAGGATGCCCTCGCTGCCGAGGTCGAACAGCGCCGCCGAGCCGCGCGCGTTCAACGTCAGATTGGCGTGCGTGAGCTCGGCGCCCTTGGGCTGGCCGGTGGTCCCCGAGGTGTAGAGCAGGACCGCGGTGTCGTCGTCGGCGGTGTCCGCGACAGCGGTGTCCGGCGTCGCCGCCCCCACCTGCTGCTCGAACTCGCCCGGCGTCACCAGTAGGCACTCCGTACCCTCCTGCTCGGCTCCGGCCTGGGCGTCCTCGGCGAACCCGTGCCAGGCGAAGAGCAGCTTGGCCCCTGAGTCAGAGAGGTAATAGGCGACCTCGCGCTTGCGCAGCAGCACGTTCATCGGGACCACGATGCCCCCGGCGCGCAGCACCCCGTAGTAGACGACCGGGAAGTACGGGACGTTGGGAAGCATGATCCCGACGCGGTCGCCGCGCTCGAAGCCATGCTCGGCGAGCAGGCCGGCGATGTGAGCCGAGGCGCCGTCGAGCGCGCCGTAGCTGAGCTCGATGTCGTCGAGCTTGATCGCGGCGTGGTCGGGGTCGCGCTCCGCTGACGCGGTCAGGAGGCCGGCGAGGTTCATGGTCGTCCGCTACTCGCCGGTGAACTCGGCCGGGCGCTTCTGCAGGAAGGCCAGCACGCCCTCGGCGAAGTCCTTGGAGGACGCGCGTTCCTGCTGAACGTCGGCCTCGAGGTCCAGCTGCTCCTCGAACCCGGCGTAGGCGCGCGCGTTAATGGTGCGCTTGATGGCGGCGTAGGAGCCGGGAGGTCCCGCGGCCAGCCGGGCGGCCAGCGCGCCTACCGTCGCCTCGAGCTCGTCGTCCTCGACCACCTGGTTGACCAGCCCCCAGCTCAGCGCGGTCGGCGCCGGGATGCGGTCACCCAGATAGGCGATCTCGAAGGCCCGGGCGTGGCCGACGCGCTCCACAAGTGTCTGAGAGGCGCCTCCGTCGAGCCCCAGCCCGATGTTGACGAACGCCATCAGGAAGTACGCCGACTGGCTCGCGATGATGAGATCGGAGGCCAACGCCAGTGAGCATCCGATTCCGACCGCCGGCCCGTTGACGGCCGCGATGACCGGCTTGGGGACCGAGCGCACGCGCGCGATGAGTGGGTTGTACACCTCGCGCAACGGGGTGCGGACGTCGGGCTTGCCGTCGCTGCCGGCGACGCCGGCGCGCAGGTCGGCGCCCGAGGAGAAAGCGCGGCCCGCGCCCGTGAGGACGATGGCCCGGACCTCGGGATCGGCGGCCACCTCGTCGAGTGCCTGGGTGAGCTCCTCGCCGAGCTGGCGCGTCCACGCGTTGAGAGCGTCGGGACGGTTGAGGACCAGCCAGGCGATGCGGTCCCCACGGCGACACTCGATGGTTTCGAGGTTGAGCACGCTCATCGTCGGGCAGCGGACAATAGCGCCCGTCCGGGGTCCGAGGAGGTCGCGGGTCGCGCTGCGGGTCCACCGCCAGGCCGGGTCCGCGCACACGGCGTGGCCGCGATCGGGGAACATGTGAAGACCGCATGGACCTGCTGCCAAAAGCCGTCACGGGCCCGATCGGCCGCCTGGGCGCCGCCGCGCAGAACGCCTTCGAGGTCGCCCGCTTCGGTGGCCTGGCCACCGACGAGCAACCGTCGCCGTTTGAGGTGGTCGCCGAGCACCGGGTCTACCGGCTGCGGCGCTACTACCCGAGCTCGGACGGCAACGGGCGCGATCCGGCCCCCGCACGCCCGGCGGTCCTGCTGGTTCCGCCGATGATGCTGGCCGCGGAGATCTACGACGTGTCTCCGGCCACCAGCGCCGTGACCCTCCTGCATGAGAACGGCATCGACCCGTGGGTGGTGGACTTCGGCGCGCCCGAGCGCGAGGAGGGCGGCTTGGAGCGCACCCTGGCCGATCACGTGCTCGCGGTTTCGGATGCCGTGGACCGCGTGCGCGAGGCCACCGGCCGCGACGTGCACCTGGGTGGGTACTCGCAGGGCGGGATGTTTTGCTACCAGGTGGCCGCCTACCGCCGCAACGCCGGCCTGGGATCGCTCATCACCTTCGGCAGCCCCGTCGACACCCGGCTGGGCATGCCCTTCGGGCTCCCGGAGGAGCTGGCCTCGGGGCTGGCGGGCCTGATCGCCGACGTCTTTCGCAGCTCCGCGCTGCCCGCCTGGTTCAGCCGCAACGGCTTCCTCCTGCTCGATCCGGTCAAGTCGCTACGGAGCCGGATCGAGTTCGTGATGCAACTGCACGATCGCGAGGCGCTGCTGCCGCGAGAGGGGCAGCGGCGGTTCCTCGAGGGGGACGGGTGGGTGGCGTGGCCGGGGCCGGCGCTGGCCGAGTTCGTCGGCCAGTTCGTCGCCCACAACCGGATGCTCGAGGGCGGGTTCGTGATCGACGAGAGGCTGCTCACCCTCGCCGACATCCGCTGCCCCATCCTCTCCGTGGTCGGGACCGTCGACGAGATCGCCCCGCCCGCCGGAGTCCGCGCCATCCGCCAGGCGGCGCCGCGGGCCGATGTCTATGAGCTCGCCCTGCGCGCCGGGCATTTCGGGCTGGTGGTGGGCTCGAGCGCCAACGCGCTGACGTGGCCGACCGTGGCGGCTTGGGGACTGTGGCGCGACGGCGAGGGCGAGCGGCCCGCGGGCGTCGGGGAGGTCCCCGACGAGCCGGCCGCCGACCGTTTGGCGCAGCGCGACCAGCTGCAAAACCGTGTCGGCTATGGCCTGGAGCTGGCCGGCGCGGTGAGCTCCGGCATCGCGCGGTCGATGGTGGGCGGCGTCCGCCGCACGACGCGCAGCATGCGCGAACTGGCTCGCGAGGCCGCGGGCTCCCTGCCCCAACTGGCGCGCTTGGACCAGATTCAGCCCAGTACGCGGGTCTCGCTCGGACTGCTGGTCGAGGAGCGTATGCAGCGCGGCGCTCACGACACCCTCTTCCTCTACGAGGACCGCGCCTACAGCGCCCTGGAGGTCAACCAGCGGATCGACAACATCGTGCGGGGCCTCATCTCCATCGGCGTGCGCCAGGGCGAACACGTGGGCGTGCTCATGGGCTCGCGGCCCAGTGCGCTGGCGCTGGTCACCGCGCTCAACCGGGTCGGCGCGGTTGCGGTGATGCTCCGGCCCGACGGCAACACCGCGCGCGAGGCGTCACTGGGCGCCGCGCGGCGGATCATCGCCGATCCCGAGCGCGCCGGCCAGGCGGCGGGATTGGGCACAGTGCACACCTTCGTGCTCGGCGGTGGGGGCGGCCCACGTGACCTGCGGCTTCCGCTGACGACTGACATGGAGCAGATCGACCCGCTCGCCGTGACGCTCCCGGCGTGGTACCGCCCCAACCCCGGCCGAGCGTCGGATCTGGCCTTCATCCTCTTCACCGGGGAGGGCGACTTCGTGCGGATGAGCCGGATCACCAACCGCCGGTGGGCGGCGTCGGCGTTCGGCACGGCGTCCTCGGCGGCGCTCAAGGACACGGACACCGTCTACAGCGTCACGCCGCTCTATCACCCCTCGGGCCTGATGATGGGCATCGGCGGGGCGATCGCCGGCGGGGCACGGCTGGCCATGGCCTCGCAGTTCGACCCCTCCACCTTCTGGGACGAGGTGCGCCGCTACGGAGTGACCGTCACCTCGTACACGTGGACGCTGCTGCACGACCTCGTCGCCGCGCCAATCAATCCGGCCGAGCGTGGGCACGCGGTCCGCCTGTTCATCGGCTCGGGCATGCCGCGGGGGCTGTGGCGCCGGGTGCAGGAACGCTTCTCGCCCGCACGGGTGGTCGAGTTCTATGCCTCCACCGAGACCGGCGCGATCCTCGTCAACCTTCGCGACGCCAAGCCGGGCGCGATGGGTCGGCCGCTGCCGGGCACCCCCGAGGTCCGCATCGCCGCCTACGATCAGGAGTCCGAACAGCTCATCCTCGCCCGCGGCGGGTTCGTGCGGCGCTGCGGGCCCGACGAGGTGGGGCTCCTCCTGGCTCGGGCGCGGCCCACCGACACCTCGGTGACGCCCATGCGCGGGGTGTTCTCGCGCGACGACGCGTGGCTCTCCACCGGCGACCTGTTCCGGCGCGACGCCGACGGGGACCACTGGCGCCTTGACGGCGTCTACGACGTCATCCACACGGCCGACGGGCCGGTGCTGGCCGCCCCGATCCGCGACGCGCTCGGTGACCTGGCTGCGGTGGACCTGGCGGTCGCCTATGGACTGCGACCCGCCGACGACGCCGAGGAGCTCGTGGTCGCCGCCGTGACGCTGCGCCCCGAACACGAGCTGAGCGCCGAGATGCTCTCGCGCGCGCTGGGCGAGCTGCCCGAGGGGCATCGTCCCGCTGTGGTGCGGATCATCGACGAGATGCCCGTGACCACATGGTTCAGGCCGCTCACCCGCCCATTGCGCCAGGCGGGCCTGCCCGAGGCGGACGACGGGCGCGCCTGGTATCTGGACCGCAGTGGGCGGCGCTATCGGCCGCTGACCGCTGCCGCGCGCAAGCGCCTGTCAGGCGGGTAGCGACTCGCCCGAGTAGAGCTTGAGCACGCGCACCGCGCCGGCGGGCGCGGCGTTGATGCACAGCTCGCACAGCACGCACTCGTCGAGGTTGTGCTCCACGATCTCCACGCCGGCGTCGCCGGCCTTGAAGATGTCCACGGGGCACACGCCCTCGAGCGTCTTGGCCAGCTCGGGATCGGTGCCGGCGGCGGGGTCGACCTGGACGTCGATGAAGGTGCCGGGCATTAGTCTCCTCCGGCGGTCTGCACGTATGGCCCCGAGAGCTTCTCCTTGACAGCCGGGGATGTCCTCGATGCGCTCGGCCACAGTGATGCCGGCGGCGCCGAGGCGCGCGATCTTCTCGGTGGCGGTGTCCTCCTTGCCCTCGACGATCGTGCCGGCGTGGCCGAAGCTCATCCCGGGCATCTCGTCCATGAAGCGCCCGGCCATGAAGGCGACGACCGGGAGGCGGGAGTTGTTGTCGGTCACCCAGGCGGCCAGCTCGGCCTCCATGCGGCCACCGGGCTCGGTATAGATGACGATCGCCTGCGTGTCTGGGTCGGCTTCGAAGAGCGGCATGAGCTCGGCGTAGCTTTGGCCGATGATGGCGTCGCCGCCGATGGAGACCGCGGTGGAGACGCCGAGTCCGGCGGCGGTGAGCGTCGAGGACATCTCGGTGGTCATGCCGCCGCTGCGTGAGATGACCCCGACCGGTCCCCGCTGATAGGACTTGGCGGCGTCCTTGGCCGGGCCGCCGATGCCGCCCATCTTGATCACGTCGGGGACGATGATCCCGAGGCAGTTGGGTCCGATGATGCGCGCGTCGTGCATGTCGGCGAGCTCCACCATCTGGGCGACGTCGCCGCGCGGTATGCGCTCGGTGACGATGACCACCAGCTTGACGCCGTTCTCGATCGCTTCGAAGACGGCGTCCTTGGTGAAGGCGGGGGGGACGGTGACGACCGATCCGTCGATCGGACCGCCGTGATGTGCGACGGCCTGGGCGACGGTGTCAAAGACCGGCACGCCGTGGACGTCGCGGCCCAGGCGGCCCGGGGTGACCCCGCCGACGATCTTGGCGCCCGCGCCGTAGTCCAGGCACTCGCGGGTGAGGTTGACCGCTTCGCGGCCGGTGATGCCCTGGACGATGAAGGTGGTGTCGGCGTCGACCAGGATCGACATCAGGCCGCTGCCCCTTGGATGCGTTCGACGGCGCGGCGGGCCGCTTCGTTGAGCGACACGGAGCGGTCGGCGTAGGGGACGCCGTATCGCTCGAGGATCTTGAACCCCTCTTCCTCCCACGCGCCGGGGATGCGGAAGATGGCGATCTTCTCCGCCGGGTCATAGCCGAGCTCCAGGCACGCCTTGATCACGCCGCGGGCGACGATGTCCACGCGGGTGTTGGAGACGATCGACATCATCACCGCGATCTTGTCCACGCCGGGCTTCTGGAGGACGAGCTTGGCCAGGCCGCAGGCCTTGGCCACCGACGGGTTGCCGCCGATCTCGCAGTAGTTGGCCGGGTCGCCGCCGTGGGCGCGCACCGCGTCAAACAGGGTCAGAGAGCCGCCGCCGGCGCCGATGACGAGTCCGAGGTTGCCGTCGAACTCGGTGACGTTGCCGGCCACGCCGCGGTGGTCCTGGGCGTCGACGCGCTCGCCGGCGAGCTCGAACGGGGTGGCCTCGCGGGCCTGGCGGGTCTCCTCGTCGCCGACCCCCAGTTCGTGCAACAGCGCCTTCTGGCGCGGGCGGGCCTCGTTCTCCATATCCATGTGGGCGTCCAGCGCCACAACCGAGCCGTCGCTCAGCTCGCCGAGTGGGTTGATCTCGGCCAGCGTCATGTCGTAGGTCAAAAACAGCCGGGCCAAGCGGGCGAGGATGGGGGTGAGGCGGTTCAGCGCCGAGCCGGTCACGCCCAGCGACGCGATCAGCTGCTTGGCCTGCCAGTCTGCGAACGGCGCCCGGGTGGAGAAGTGTGCGCGCGCGACGTGGTCAGGATGCTCGTCGGCGACCTGCTCGATGTCGATCCCGCCCATGTCGGAGAACAGCATCACCGGGCGCTTGCGGGTGCCATCCCACACGACTCCGGCGTAGTACTCGTGTGCGACGTCGGCCTTGGAGTCGACCAGGACGCCGCGCGGCATGTGGCCGTTGATCTCGAGGTCCAGGACGTGCTCGGCGTGGCGGGCCGCCTCGTCGGGGGAGTCGGCGAACTGCACGCCGCCTGCCTTCATGCGCCCGCCGGTCAACACCTGGGATTTGATGACGACCGGACCGGCGATCTCCTCAGCAATGCGGCGGGCCTCATCAGAGGTCGTGGCGAACCCGTGCTTGGTGACCGGGATCCCGGCCTTGGCCACGATCGCCCGCGATTCGTACTCAAAGAAACGCATGTAGGGACGGGGGAATGTAGCGATCTCGGCGGGGGCGCGGCGTGCGGCATCGCACACGAGTACGTCTACGTACCACACGGCTCCGTCCAATACCCCGAGAACCGGGGCGTTGAGCGCCGCCGTCGGGCCACCTTCCGTGCAATGGCGGAAAGGCAAGTATCCCCACCAACTAGACCAGTCTCACTAAAGATGTCTTCTTAGTCGGCTATGCTGTGCCGCGCTACTAGGCAATCCCCATCGAAAAACCCGGCTTTGCCGTCTGAGAGGACTAGATGAACCGACGATCTGAACTGTGGTGGCCGCGTGTACTCGCGGTGCTGATCGCCGCTATGGCGGCGCTGGCTCTCGCGGCCTGCGGTGGCTCCTCGGACGCCACCACCAACACCGGCGGCGGTAGTGCGGCCTCCTCATCGGGGTCGGCCGGCGCCAGCAGCCCGAGCACCAAGCTCAACCTCGTCGGCTACTCCACGCCCAAGAAGGCCTACGACGCGCTCACCGCCGCCTTCGCCCAGACCAGCCAGGGCAAGGGCGTGGGCTTTGCCGAGTCCTTCGGCGCCTCGGGCTCGCAGAGCCGCGCCGTGGACTCCGGCCAGCCCGCGGACGTGGTCGCCTTCTCCACCACGCCGGACATGACCCGCCTGGTCGACGACAAGCTCGTCGCCTCTGACTGGGATGCCAACCCGGAGAAGGGCTTCTCGTCGGACTCGGTGGTGGTCATGGTGGTGCGCAAGGGCAACCCCAAGCACGTCACTGGCTGGGACGACCTCATCAAGCCGGGCATGGACGTGATCACGCCCAACCCCGCGACGTCGGGCAGCGCCCGCTGGAACATCATGGCCGCCTACGGCGCCGAGCTGAAGGAGGGCAAGTCGCCCGCCGAGGCGCTGGCCTACGTGCGAACCCTGCTGACCAAGAACGTGTCCACGCAGCCCGCTGCCGCGAGCGATGCCCTGCAGACCTTCGTCTCAGGCAAGGGCGACGTGCTGTTGGACTACGAGTCAGACGCGATCGCCGCCCAGAAGGCCGGCGACAAGATCCAGTACATCATCCCCAAGCAGACGCTCCTCATCCAGACGCCGATCGCCGTGACGAACAAGGCGCCCGCGCAGGCCAAGGCGTTCCTGAACTGGCAGTGGACGCCGGCGGGGCAGACGATCTGGGCGCAGCAGGGCTATCGGCCGGTGCTCCAGTCCGTGGCCAAGAACTTCACCAAGGAGTTCCCCACGCCGCCGCAGCTGTTCACCATCGACGACCTGGGCGGCTGGACGAAGGTCAAGGACCAGTTCTTTGACCCCGACAACGGCTCGATCATCAAGATCGAGGAGGCGGCGGGGGTGCCCACTGCCTCCAGCTAGCTCATATGCCGCGCCTGCGGGGCCTGTTACTCAGGCCCCGCAGGAGCCTCGTGCCCGGCGGGTGCCGCGCGTCGCCCGGCGGCCGGGCGGGCTCATGCTGGGACTGTCGACGCTCTATCTGAGCGTCATCGTCCTGCTGCCGCTCGCCGCCGTCACCGTCAAGGCGGTCAGCCAGAGCCCGTCGAGCTTCTGGCACTCAGTCACCAACCCGCTCGCGATTCGGGCGCTGTCGATCTCGCTTGCCGCGGCTCTGCTCAGCGCCGCGGTCGGCGCGGTCATGGGGACGCTGGTCGCGTGGGTGCTCATCCGCGATGAGTTCCCGGGCAAGCGGTTCATCAACGCACTGATCGACCTGCCGTTCGCGCTGCCGACGATCGTCGCCGCCCTCACGCTGCTGGCGCTCTACGGGCCCGACAGCCCGTTCGGGATCCATCTCGCGTTCACGCGCGGGGTGGTGCTGGTGGCGCTGCTGTTCGTGACGCTGCCATTCGTCGTCCGCTCGGTCCAGCCGGTGCTCCTCGAGATCGACAAGGAGGTGGAGGAGGCAGCCGCCTCTCTGGGCGCGAACAACGGCGTCATCTTTCGCCGCGTGGTGCTCCCGGCTCTGCGCCCGGCGATCCTGTCCGGAGCCGCGCTCGCCTTCGCCCGAGCGGTCGGCGAGATCGGGTCGCTACTGATCATTGCCGGCAAGGTCCAGATCGCGAGCATCGTCATCTTCGCCGACATCGAATCAGACGCGCCGCAGACGGCGGCCTCGCTGTCGCTGGTGCTGATCGTGCTCTCCCTGCTTGTACTCGTGCTCATCCGCAGACTGGGAGGCCGCGTTGCTCATTAGTCGGCGGGCCAAGCTGTCGCTGCGCACGATCGCGCTGCTGTACCTGTTTGCGCTGCTCATCCTGCCTGTGGTCGTCGTCTTCTTCAAGACATTCGAGCATGGCTTCGGCGTCGCCTGGGGCTGGATGACCACTCCGGCGGCGGTCAGCGCCCTGTCGCTGTCGCTCCTCATGGCGCTGATCGCGGTGCCGCTCAACACGGTGTTCGGCATCGCTTGCGCGCTGGTGATCGTTCGCCGCCGCGGGCGGATGGCGGCGGTGCTCGACTCGCTGATCGACCTGCCGTTCCTCGTCTCGCCGATCATCGTCGGCTTGGCCCTCACCCTCGTCTATGGCATCCACGGGTGGTTCGGCACGTTCTTCACCGACCACGGCATCCGGATCATCTTCGCCGTCCCAGGCATGGTGCTGGCCACGATCTTCGTCTCGCTGCCGTTCGTGGTGCGCGAGGTCGCTCCCGTACTGGTGGAGGTCGGTGACGAGCAGGAGGAGGCCGCCGCCACCCTCGGCGCTTCAGACTGGCAGACGTTCTGGCGCATCACCCTCCCGTCGATCCGCTGGGGCGTGATCTACGGGGTGATCCTGTCAACGGCGCGGGCGCTGGGGGAGATCGGCGCCGTGCTGGTCGTCTCCTCCTCGGTGGCCGGTCAGACGCTCACCCTGCCGCTGCTCGTCTACCAGCGCGCCTCCCAACTGGGCCCCGGCGCCATCACTTCCGCCTACGCGGCCGCGACCGAGCTTGCCATCATCTCGCTGGTGGTGCTCCTCGCCATGACCGCTCTCTCGCCCAGGAGGCCGACGTCTCGATGAAGATCGACATCGCCAACATCTCCAAGCACTTCGAGGACTTCACCGCGCTCGACGATGTCTCGCTCGAGGTCCCCGAGGGCTCGCTGACGGCGCTGCTCGGGCCAAGCGGCTCGGGCAAGTCGACCCTGCTGCGGATCATCGCGGGGCTCGAGACGCCCGACTCCGGAGCGATCATGATCGACGGTAACGACGTCAGCCACGTCATCCCGCAGAAGCGCGGGATCGGTTTCGTCTTCCAGCACTACGCCGCCTTCACCCACATGAGCGTGCGCGAGAACGTGGCCTTCGGGCTCCGCATCCGCAAGCGTCCCAAGGCCGAGATCACGGCCAGGGTTGACGAACTGCTCGCGCTGGTGGGCCTGACCAAGTGGGCGCAGCAGCGTCCGTCCCAGCTCTCCGGCGGGCAGCGCCAGCGGATGGCCCTGGCCCGCGCGCTGGCGGTCGAGCCCAAGGTGCTCCTGCTCGACGAGCCGTTCGGGGCGCTGGACGCCACCGTCCGCGCCGAGCTGCGTCGTTGGCTGCGTCGGTTGCACGATGAGCAGCACGTGACCACCGTGCTCGTCACGCACGATCAGGAGGAGGCCATGGAGATCTCCGACCGGATCGCGGTGATGAGCGCGGGCACGATCGAGCAGGTGGGCGACCCTCGCGAGATCTACGACCGTCCCGCCACCGATTTCGTCATGGGCTTCGTGGGCCCGGTCAGTCGCCTGGGCGGCAGGCTCGTGCGGCCCCACGACGTGACGATCGCGCTGGAGCCGGGCGATGCGCGGATCGAGGCCATGGTCAAGCGCGTCGTGCACCTCGGCTTCGAGGTGCGCCTCGAGCTCGAGCTGCCCGACGGCACGGAGGCGCGGGCGCAGCTGACCCGCGCGCAGGCCGACGAGCTGGAGCTCGGGCGCGGCGACATCGTCTACGCCCGGCCGCCTACCGGGGTCCCGATCGAGCCTCAGCTTCAGGGCTCGGTCAGAGCCGAGCGAGACTCAGACGAGGCTGAAGTGCCCGCCGCCGCGTTCGAGGAGCCGGCCTAGCCGCAGCAGCGTGCGCTCGCAGGAGCGCGACGATGTCGGCGGTGGGGCGGAAGGGATCGGCGATGGAGGTGTCATCGGCCAGGGATAGCGCGGCGCTGAGCTCGCCGTCCAGCTCGGCCACCAACAGCGGCTCGGCCGGCACGGCCGCGCTGTCGAGAGCCGCCAGGCGGGCGAGCGCCAGGTGATCATCGGCGTACCCCGGGCGGATCGTGATCTGGGAGAGCAGCGTGTTCATGTGACGATGGTGACGCGCTGGAGACATAAAGGCAAATAGGGGTTTGCTTGAGGGGGTATAACCTTTAAGCATGCTCGACAGCCGGCGTCTGAGAGTGCTCTGCGAGGTGGCTCGCCACGGCTCGTTCTCGGCCGCGGCCGAGGCCCTCGGGTACACCCAGCCGGCCGTGTCGAGGCAGATCGCCACGCTGGAGGCGGAGGTGGGTGCCGTGCTGGTGCGCCGGGTTCCTCAGGGCGCCGTGCTCACCGATGCGGGGCGGCTGCTCTCCGAGCGCGGCGCCGCGGTGCTGGCCTATCTGCAGGACATGGAGGATGAGCTGCACGCGCTGTTGGGGGTGGAGGCGGGGACGCTGCGGCTGGCCACGTTCGCGTCGGCCGCGGGATCCATCGTGCCTCGGGCGGTCGCGCTGTTCCGCGATCGCCATCCCGCGGTGAAGCTGACGGTGGAGATGTACGACCCCGACGAGTCGATCCCGCGGCTGCGTGCGGGCGAGTTCGATCTGGCGCTCTCACACGACCCACGCGGCGACCCAGCGCGCCAGGGACAGGCCGATGACCTCGAACGTCGTGCCGCTCTTCGACGACCCGATGTACGTGGCGATGCCCGCCGGTCACGCGCTGTCGCACGCCGCCGGCCTGTCGATGTCTGACTTCTCCTCAGAGCCGTGGATGCTCGCGACAGGGCGGACCTGCCCGGACGCGAGGCTGTTCCTGCGCGCCTGCCACGACGCGGGCTTTGAGCCGCGGATCGCGTTCCAGAATGACGATTACGGGGCCATCCTCGGATTCGTCGCCGCCGGCGTCGGCGTGGCCCTGGTACCGGACATGGTGACCCGCGCCGTTCGTGGCGACGTGGTCATCCGCGAGCTCGCTCCTCCGCCTCCGCCGCGGCCGATCAGCGTGATCCTGCCCGCCGGCTATCGCTCCCCTGCGGCCGGGGCGATGCTCGACGTGCTCGGTGAGGTGGCGCAGGCGTGGGTCGGGCGACCGGCCAGCGCTCGCCGAGCGCACCGGCGTCGTCAGCGTGTGACCCAGGCCCCCGGGTCGTCGGTCAGCTTCTCGATCGACCGTGGCAGCTTGCCGTTGGCGAGATCCGCGATGGTGACGTGCTCCACCACGCGGCGCAGGTTGACCCGGACCGCGATCCACACCGTCGGCAGGGTGCTGGCCGCCCCGCCGTACTTGGCGTCCTCTGGCGGGCCGCCGCGGACGCTGGCCAGCGGCCCCTCGACGGCGCGGATGACGTCGGCCACGGTCACCTCGTTGGCGGGCTTGGCCAGGCGGAAGCCGCCCTCCGCGCCTCGGTGGCTGCGCACGATTCCGGCGTGGCGCAACTCGCCCAGGATGTTCTCCAGGAAGTTGAGCGGGATCTCCTGTGCGGTGGCGACGCGCTCGGCCTTGACCGGCTTGTCGCCCTCGGCGGCGGCGAGCTCAACGACGGCGCGGACCGCATAGTCGGCTTTGGCGGAGATGCGCATGGTGCGGGAGACTACGCTGCCGCGCGGACTATGCGGCCGCGGGAGCGAATCCGTAGGCCTCCGCGAGCTGCGGATCTCGCTCGGCGAGCATCTCAGCCAGCTCGACCATCACCTTGCACTGCTTCCAGGTGGCGTCGTCCTGCATCTTGCCGTCGATCATGTGCACGCCGCGGCCGTCGGGGATCGCCTCCAGCACCTTCTTGGCGAACAGGACCTCATCGGGGTCGGGGCTGAACACCTTCTTGGCGATGTCGATCTGGACCGGGTGCAGTGACCACGCTCCGACGCAGCCGAGCAGGAAGGCCGCGCGGAACTGCGTCTCGCAACCGAGCACGTCCTTGATGTCGCCAAAGGGGCCGTAGAAGGGGAGGATGCCCGAGGACGTGCAGGCGTCGACCATGCGGGCGATCGAGTAGTGCCAGGGGTCCTGTTGGACGCTGACGCGCGGCGCATCGGCGTCATCGGGGTCGGGATCCTCGATCGAGCGGTAGCCGGGGTGGCCGCCGCCGACCCGCGTCGTCTTCATCCGGCGGCTGGCCGCCAGGTCCGCGGGCCCGAAGCTCATGCCCTGCATGCGAGGACTCGCGCTCGCGATCGCCTCGACGTTGATCATGCCCAGCCCCGTCTCGAGCAGGGCGTGCACGAGGATGGGGCGATCCAGGCCCGCCTTGGCCTCGAGCTGGGCCAGGAGGCGATCGACGTAGTGGATGTCCCACGGCCCCTCGACCTTGGGGACCATGATCACGTCGAGCTTGTCGCCGATCTCAGAGACCAGCGCGGTGAGGTCGTCGAGGATCCACGGCGACTCGAGGCTGTTGACCCGGGTCCACAGCTGGGTCTCGCCGAGCTCCATCTCCCGGCCCACCCGGACCAGACCCTCGCGGGCGGCGATCTTGCGGTCGACGGGCACAGCGTCCTCGAGGTTGCCCAGCAGGATGTCCACCGTGGGCGCGATGTCGGGGACCTTGGCCACCATCTTCTCGTTGGAGAAGTCCAGGAAGTGGATCATCCGTGACGGCTTGAACGGGATCTCGAGGATCGGGTCGGGGGCGCCGATGGCAAGCGGCTTGCCGAAGTCACGGGGGTTTCGCACGGTTCTGGAGTCTCCTGATCGAGGTTGTGCCGCATCAAAGCTATCGGGATCCCGGCGGGGCGGGAGCCCGTGCGGTCAGCTGAGGCCGGCGGAGCGCGCGGCACCGCCGTCGGTCCAGGTGAGGGTGTCGCCGCTGAACTGGAGGTTGGCGATGACCGTGCCCGATCCTTCAGGCGCGGTGTCGAGCGTATGTGTGCCGTGAGTGTCCACGGCGGCGAGCGTCTCGGCCAGGCACGGGTCGCAGGGCACGGTCGTCAACGAGTCCGCCGGTCCAGGTCGACGAGCCTCCGGTGGGATCGGTTGAGCTGAGGATGTCCGGCCCGCCGGCGGCGACGCACAGGTGCGTCGCGGGGCAGGACACGAGGTCGACGTTGTCCGGCAGCGGGGTCACGCTCCAGGAGGCAGAGGCGTCCGACGGATCGTTTGTCACGACTCCCTGGTCGTCGATCGCGATGCACAGCGACGTCCCGGCGCAGGTCACCGACGTGGCGACATCGCCGAGGGGATGCGCGGTCCAGGCACTGGCGCCGCCCCCCGGGCTCGTGGTGGTGAAGATCGAGGCGCCCGATCTCGAGAGCGTGGGTGGCGAGGCACAAACTCGTCGTCGGACACGTGACGGAGAACACTTCTTGCGTCAGCTGAGTGGTGGTCCACGACGGCAGCTGGCCCGCGGGGTCGCTCGACGTGAGCACATCGCCCGTGGTGTCCGCAACCGCGCACAGGGTGCTTGCCGGGCAGGAGACCGCTTCGAGCTGCGCAGGCGCCGTTGTCACGGTTTGCGCGGTCCAGGCGCTGGCCGGGCCCGCCGGGTCCGTCGCGGTGTACGTGTCCGGTCCGCTGATGGCTACGCAGAGCGAGAGTGAGGCGCATGAGACCGCCTGGAGGGGGAAGGAGCCCAGCGACACGCCATGCCAGGCCGCGCTTCCGCCGGTGGGGTCGACTGAGGAGTACACGCTCCCGCCGGCGGTCACCGCAACGCAGAATGTGGCGGTGGGACAGGAGACGCCGGAGATCGCAGCGGTCCCGGCGAGGGGGAGGCGCGTCCACGCCGAGCGTTCTCCGGACGGCGCCGAGGAGACGAGCAGCCCGCCTTGCATGTCGCCCGCGATGCACAAACTCGTGGTGGGACAGGACATGGATGAGATGGGCGGTTGGGCTTTCTCGGGCGTCTGGACGGAGTGCCACGCCGCGAACCCCTCGTCGTTGAGGGTGAGCGACGTGAGTGAGCAGTGGTCGAAGAACCCACATCCCACCTCCCCGGTGCGGACGAGGGCCCCGCTGCGCAGGTCGTACACGTTGACCGTGTTCGTGTAGTCCATGTACTTGTCCGTGAACACGAAGTCCAGCGCCGCGTAGTTTCCGGCGAGGGCAACGCGGTCCAGGCTCAGGTCGTAGCCGTTACCGTCGCCGCCGCCGTTGAGGTGGAAGGGGATCCCGAGCGCGCGTCAGGCAACCGTTCCATCCGATATGGAACTGCTGTGTGTCGGCGGCGGCGCGGATCGTTGCCGGCGCTGTCGGCGGCCACGACCACGCCGTTGGCGGCCTCGCAGCCCTTCCGCGTGGCCGTCGTGATCGGCTGCCAGTCGAGCGATCGGCCACGGAGCCGGGTCAGGGTGCGCGCCCGGCCGTGGCCGAGCGGGCGGATGGTCACCTGGTGGTGTTGGTTGAGGTAGGCGAGCGAGCTGCCGTTGGGCGAGAACGTGGGCGCGCTGCCGCGTGCGATCCGAGTGATCTTGTGGCCGGCGAGGCGGAGCGTGAACACAGAGCCGTCTCGCGTGTACGCCAACTCGCCTCCGGTCGGGGACGCGGCGGGCGCGCCGCCACGGACGACGCGGCGCAGGCTGAGGACTCCGGCGAGTGTGGGCCGACCCGTCCACACCCAGCCTCGGCGCGTGACAAGCAGTTGGTGTGACTGCGACCACACGACCGACGTCACGGGCCCGTTCAGCAGTCGCCTTGGAGATGTGCTGCCCGGCGTGACCTGCCAGAGCCCGCGGTGGACGTAGGTGATCGTCTTGCCGTTGGGAGCGAAGGCGGGGCTGGTGCCGTCCAGGTTCCAGAATGGGTGAGAGCTCAGGCAGAAGACGCACGTCCCCGAGGGGGTGGTGACCTGCAGTTGGCCGGCGGCGTCGCGGAAGACGACTTCGCGGCCGTTGGCCGAGAATCGTGGATCGGTCAAACGCAGGCCGCAGTTCTGTGGCGCATCGCACACGCGCCGCGCACGTCCGGTCTGGGGGGAGGCGATGATGAGTCCTGCGCCCGACAGAGGCGTGATCGCGAGTTTCCCGTTGGCGCCTGCAAATGCAGCGGATGCCGGCGGTGCCACCACGGCGAGTGTGAGAACCGCCCCGGCCAGCGCCCACCACGTCGTCCTGATCGTCATACACAGCAAAACGGTGTAGCTCAGGAAATGTTGCGCGGTTGGCGGGGGCGCCATCTCGGGCAGCCTGCTGGCATGCTTCACGCCCTCGTTTCTCAGGACACCACCCAGGAGTTTTGACCATGCCCGAAGTCGAGACCGACCAAGCCGCCCGGGAGGCCAGCGGCGCCCACCCCTACGGCCGCTATCTGGAGGAGTTCGAGGTCGGCGCGGTCTACAAGCACTGGCCGGCCAAGACCGTGACCGAGTCAGATGACCACTTGTTCTGTCTGATCACGATGAACCACCACCCGCTGCACCTCAACGACGTCTACGCCAAGCAGTCCCAGCAGGGCCGCAACGTCGTCGTGGGGCCGTTGGTCTACTCGCTCGCGCTGGGGATGAGCGTCTCCGATGTCAGCGGCAAGGCCATCGCCAACCTGGCCACGGAGGAGCTCAGCCATCCGGCGCCGGTATTCCACGGCGACACGCTGTTCTGCGAGTCCGAGGTCCTGGAGGTCAGGGAGTCCAAGTCCAAGCCCGACCGCGGGACGGTCCGCGTCCACACCCGGGTGCTCAACCAGGACGGGGTCCTGGTCGCCGAGTTCAAACGCCTGGTGTTGGTCCCCCGCAAGCAACCGGGGTAGCCTGAAACCGAACAGCAGTTCGGATGTTTCGTGTGCGAAATACCTGCACACGGGGCACTTTTTATAGTTTGTGAGCAGCTTGTGCTCCGCCCGGGTAGCCTACCCGGGCCACCACCCTGTTTTTCATTTAAGGAGTAGCCCTCGACCATGGCCCACACCGCACCCAAGCGCCAAGCAACGACGGAGCACACCGGTCTGCAGGGGTGGGTAGAGGAAATCGCGGCGCTGACCCAGCCCGACGACATTCACTGGTGCGATGGCTCGGCCGAGGAGTACGACCAGCTCGCCCAGATCCTCATCGACGCGGGAACCTTCGAGCGTCTCTCGGACGCCAAGCGGCCGGGTTCCTATCTCGCGCTGTCAGACCCCGCTGACGTCGCCCGGGTGGAGGACCGCACGTTCATCTGCTCTGAGCGCGAGGCGGACGCCGGGCCCAACAACAACTGGCGCGACCCCGCCGAGATGCGGCAGATGCTGGACGGGTTGTTCAAGGGTTCGATGCGCGGGCGCACCATGTACGTCGTTCCCTTCTCCATGGGCCCGCTGGGCTCGCCGATCTCCTACATCGGCGTGCAGGTCACCGACTCGCCCTACGTCGTGGCGTCGATGCGGATCATGACCCGCATGGGCCAGCCCGCCCTCGACGTGCTCGGCTCCGACGGGGACTTCGTGCCCTGCGTGCACTCGGTCGGCGCGCCGTTGGTCGACGGCGCCGACGACGTCGCATGGCCCTGCAACGCGGACAACAAGTACATCGTCCATTACCCCGAGGCGCGTGAGATCTGGTCCTTTGGCTCTGGGTACGGCGGCAACGCTTTGCTGGGCAAGAAGTGCTTCGCCCTGCGCATCGCCTCGGTGATGGCCCGCGACGAGGGCTGGATGGCCGAGCACATGCTCATCCTCAAGGTCACTTCTCCCTCCGGTGAGGTCAAGTACATCGCCGGCGCGTTCCCCAGCGCCTGCGGCAAGACCAACCTCGCCATGGTCATCCCCACGCTGCCCGGCTGGAAGGTGGAGACGATCGGCGACGACATCGCCTGGATGAAGTTCGGTTCGGACGGCCAGCTCTACGCCGTCAACCCCGAGGCCGGCTTCTTCGGCGTGGCTCCGGGCACCGGTGCGCGCACCAACCCCAACGCCATCGACATGATCAGCCGCAACACCGTCTTCACCAACTGCGCCAAGACCGACGATGGCGACATCTGGTGGGAGGGGATGACCGGCGAGCCGCCGGAGCACGCCATCGACTGGCGCAGCAACGAGTGGACCCCCTCGTCGGAGACGCCCGCGGCCCACCCCAATGCACGCTTCACGGTTCCGTGCGCGCAGTGCCCGTCGATGGCCGACGAGTGGGAGGACCCGGCGGGCGTTCCCATCTCCGCGATCATGTTCGGCGGCCGTCGCGCCACGGTCGTGCCGCTGGTGCACGAGGCCCGCGACTGGGAGCACGGCACGTTCATCGGCTCGATCATGTCGTCGGAGACGACGGTGGCCCAGGCCGGCGAAGTCGGCAAGCTGCGCTTTGACCCGATGGCGATGCTGCCCTTCTGCGGCTACCACATGGGCGACTACTTCGCCCACTGGCTGCGGGTCGCCAAGCGCGACGGCGCCCAGATGCCGCGCGTGTTCTACGTCAACTGGTTCCGCAAGGACGACGACGGCAAGTTCATGTGGCCCGGCTTCGGCGAGAACTCCCGCGTCCTGGCGTGGATCTTCGGCCGGCTGACCGGCGAGACCAAGGCCGAGGAGACCGCCATCGGGCTCGTCCCGCCGATCGGCGAGGGTGGCATCAACACCGACGACCTCGACGTCTCGGCGGAGACGATGGCCAAGCTGTTGGAGGTCGATCACGACGGGTGGGCCCAGCAGTTGCCGCAGATGAAGGAGCACCTGGCGACCTTCGGGGACAAGCTTCCCGACGAACTGGCCGAGCAGTTGCGGGCGCTCGAGAAGCGCCTGGACGTCTAGCGACTTCTTTGTAAACCCTTCGCTTCCGGGGGTGCGCGCTGCGTACCCTGGAGGCATGGCGCTCGCGTTCATCCCGTCTGATGCGGTGATGCTGGCCGTGCAGGCGGGCGTGATCGCCGCGCCGCGGCGGCCGCCGGAGATCGGTTGGATCCGCCGGCTGTCCGGTCCCGTGTGGGCGATCATCCCGATCGCGTCGATCGTGGGCGTGATCTTCGCCATCCGCTTCGTCTCAGGGACGGCGACCGGGCTGACCTGGCTGGCGCTGATCGCCGTGCCGTTACTGGCGGCGGTGGCACTGGGCTGGGCGTCGCACGGGGCCCGCTGGTGGCTGACGCCGATCGCCGGCGGGCTGTTCGCGCTGGCCTGGGCGTCGAAGTCGACGCTGTGGGGTCAGGGAGCGGCGACGCTGCTGTCGGCCCTGAGCTGTGTGACCCTGGGCTGGCTGTTGGCCGCCGTAGCCCCGCCCAAGTGGCTGAAGCTGGGGATCCTGGCGATGTGCGCCGCCGATGTGTGGCTGGTGGCCTCAGACCTGCTGCAGACACCGAACGCCACGCTCACGGCTGCCGTACCGCTGCCCCACAGCGGCCTGCACCTGCCCCAACTGCAGAGCGAGCAATTCGGCAGTGTGTTGTTCGGCTATGGGGACCTCTTCGTGGCCGGGGTGCTGGGCGCGGTGCTGGCGCGCGAAGGAAGGCGACAGTGGCCGGTGGCGCTGCTGACCTTCGCCCTGGCCGGCGCGTTCGACCTGCTGTTCTTCGTGGTCAACGAGCTGCCGGCCACGGTGCCGGTGGCCGCCGCGGTGATCGTGGTCGAAGTGTGGGCCTGGATGGGCCGGCGACGGTCCGCGGGTGCGCGAGCGGCGCCGGGGGCGGTTCAGTGGGGCTCGTCGCCGGTGGAGGCCGGCGGCCGGGACTCCTCGGCGAGCGATGTGATCGCCAGCTTCCCGCGGGCAGCCTCCTCGAGCACTTCGGTGGCCTCCTCGGCCGACCTGGAGTAGAGCTCGACGAGCAGGTGCACGACGATGCGGTCCTCGTCGTGCTTGTGGAAGCGCACGTGGGTGAAGAACTCGCGGGTCCCGTGGTCGCCGAAGGCGGCGTAGGAGAGTGCGTCGCCGGCCTCGGGCCCTGAGCACGTCTCGACGTCGTCAGCGTCGACGGTGACCGTGCACGACGCCACCCACGGCGTCCCGGCGATCATCCGCTCCCAGCGGTCCTCGACGGGCTCCACCCGGCCGTTGTGAAAGCCAAGGTGGGGCTGGTCGTGCATGCACTCGAGGCACTGCACCACCGCCTCCTGCATCTCGTCCACCACCTCACCGCGCTCACCCGTCTCAGGGTCGATGCGATGGATGCCCTCGTAGTGGACCTGTACCTCAAGGTTCTGAGACCAGCAGCGGTAACAGCGCAACCAGCTGCGGACCTCCGTCGAGCCCTCCATCGAGACCATGATAGGACGCAGTGCGCAGGACTTTCGTGGTACACCCCTCGTGGCGGATGTCACGAGGTCACGCGGGACGCGCGGAGCGGAGGCGGGTCCTAGCCGAACGTGAAGTCGTAGGCGCTGATCCCGGGCGGGATCTGGATCGTGAACGTCTGCTGCTGATCACCGGGCAGCGAGATCAGCGGAGTACAGGCGCTGTCCCTGCACCTTGACGAGGCCGTCGTGGACGTCTGAGCCGGCCTCGGAGGCGGAGATCGGTTTGCCGTCGACGAGCACCCTGGCGGTGCGGGCCTTGTCGTCGTTGGAGGTCATCACGAGGTAGACGTGGGCCGCCTGGACGCGCGCGGTGATCGACGCGCCAGTCATCGTCGGCGTCACCGACTGCGAGGTCGCGTTCCACGTGCCGTGCAGCCCGAACTCGTTGAGGATGGGGTCGGTCACGCCGGGATAGAAGTGGGTGCCGCCCTTGAGCTGCTGGGCGAAGCCCATCGCGCGCTGCGGGTTCAGGTAGGTCTCCCCGGTCCCCAGGTCCTTGGACGGCATGATCGCGGTGGCCGTCATCGGCGCCGGCAGGTTGTGGGCGCCGGCCTCGTAGAGCAACTCGCGGACTGCCGCCTCGTCCTCCTTGTATTTGCCCTCCCCGAACTGGGTGTGGCGAACCTGGCCCTTGGCGTCGATCAGGTACTCGGCGGGCCAATACTGGTTCTGGTAGGCGTTCCAGGTCCCGTAGCGGTTGTCCTGGACCACGGGATAGCGCAGCCCGTCGGAGTTGATCGCCTGCTGGACGTTGGAGGCCTCCTGCTCGAAGGTGAACTCCGGTGTCTCCACGCCGACGATCTCCAGGCCGTCCTTGTGGTAGTGGGCGTAGAGGCCCTTGAGGAACGGCAGGGTGCGGATGCAGTTGATGCACGTGTAGGTCCAGAAGTCCACCAAGACCACCTTGCCGCGCAGGCCGGCCATCGTGAGCGGTTGGCCATCTGCCGTGTTGAACCACTTCTGGTTGTTGGTGAAGTCGGGGGCCATGCCGAGCTTGGGCAGCGCCGGTGTCTTGACCCCTGGGATGGCGACCCCTGTCTGCTGGGGCATGGGCGTCACGGAGGCCAGCTTCTCCTTCTGGCGCTCGGCGAACCGCGACGGTGGGCGCAGCTGCGCCAGCTGGTTCTGCACGGCGTTGGAGTTCTCCAGCGCCCGCGTGGGGTCCACCAGGAAGGCCGGCAGGCTGGTGTCCCTGGCCAGCGCCGACTCGAAGCGGACGTCGAGGTTGGTGAGCATGACCACGCCGGTGATGAGCAGGACAGCTCCGAGGGTCCGCTCCACCGTGTGCCCGCGCGCGCGTCGCTTGACGCGGTCAAGAATGGCCCGGCCGCCGAGGCCGTAAAGGAGCATCACGGCGCTGAGGCCCGCTGCGTAGGCCAGGGCGACCGCGACGATCTTGGTCGTCGTCCCGCTCGAGGCGCTCACCGAGATGACGGCCGCGAGGATCGGCCCGGCGCACGGCGCGCAGACGAAACCCAGAGCGCCGCCGACGGCCAGCCCAGACCAGAATCCGTCACCTCGGGTCTTGGGCCCGAAGCGGCCCAGCCGCGAGAGCGGCGCCTGGATGCGTTCGGCCAGTTCGGGGATGAGCAGGACGACGCCGAAAATGAGCAGGACGATGATCGCCAGGGTCCGCGCGGCGCCGGCGGCGAGGCCGACGCCCTTGACCAGCCCGGCCAGCGCGACGATGGCGATGGTGAAGGTGATGGCCAGCCCCAGGACGATGCCGAGTGGGCGCCGTCGTCCACCGGCGGCGCCGGCGGCGAGCAGCGCGGGGACGACCGGCAGGACGCAGGGAGTGATCGCCGTCCCCGCGCCGGCGATCAGGGCGAACAGCAGCAGAAGAAACATGTTCTGGGGGTGATGATGCTCAGGAGTTCTTGCGTTGGCGTTAACTGCGTCCGGTTGCTGACGCGGACGTTACGCGGCTTGGAGACGGCGCAGCTCCAGTATCCGGTGCAGGCGCCTAGCCTCCTCCGCCGGCTGGCCGTCGAGGCGTAGCCCGGTGAGGCGGACCGTGAGGTGGCCGTGCTCGGCGGCGACGGTGTCGCGCTCGCGGTCAGACTCGAAGCTCTGGCGGTCCTGGTGGTAGTTCCAGCCGTCGATCTCGACGATGACCTTCTCAGCCTCGAAGAGGGCGTCGATCTCGAGACCCCAGCGCCTGATGTTGGTCTTGGGTGTTGGGAGGCCGTACTTGCGGCAGAAGGCGACGAAGCGGTCCTCCAGTTCCGAGCGTGTGGGGTTCTGAGTGGGGTCGATGAGGTTGCGGGTGCGGGTGGAGCGGTTCAGGAGGCGGTCGAGTTCGGTGGCCTTGAGGTGCTTGTTGAGACGCAGGTCGTTGATCGCGCGGGTGAGCTGTTTGTCGGTGAGGCGGCTCTCGATGTCGAGGATGGTGCGGGAGGGGCTGGTGACCCGGATGTTGCGGTGGCGGCGGGCGTCCTGGCGGGTGAGGGTGGTGGTGCGGTGGGTGCGGATGCCGGGGCGGCGCTTCTCGGTGGGAGCGCTGACCTCGGGTTGGCGCGGCCAGATCCTGATGCCCCAGAGGGCCGCGGCGGAGTCATGGCTGAGGAAGGCGTCGGGCCCACAGGCGAGGACGGCCGCCATGGCCTGGGCAATCGGGGTGTGTTGCTGGTGGCCGACGGCGTAGACGCCCGCGTGGACCTTGATCAACCGCTCGTTCTCGACCCACGAGCCGATCGTGCGCGGCGGGATCGCGAGGTTCCGGAGCTGTCGGCGGGTGACGTGGCCGAACTGCCGATCCGCCAATCGCGATATTTGTGCGTGTATCGCGCCTTTTTCTCGCATGGCCCTCTATAGATGAGAGCCTGCAGCGAGGGGGTTTTCACCCCCTTTGAGACGAAATCAGCCGCCGATGGCCGACATGCTGCGCGCCGGCTGGATGAATCCGGGCTCGCCCACGTGGTGCTTGAGCTCCTTGCGCCACACGGCGTCGCGGATGATCCGCTCGATCTCGAGATCCGACGCGCCCTCGCGCAGCGGCGCGCGCAGGTCGGTCTCGTTGAGGGAGAACAGGCAGGTCCGCAGCCGCCCGTCGGCGGTCAGCCGCACCCGGTTGCAGTCCGAGCAGAACGGCTCGGAGACCGGGTTGATGAAGCCGATCCGGCCCGGGCTGTCGGCGAAGCGGTAGACCTGGGAGGTGGAGCTGGGCGAGCGAGGCTCGGGCTCGAGTGGGTACACGGCCGAGATCGCCTCGCGGATCTCGGCGCCGGTGAGCACCTTGCTGCGGTTCCAGGCGTGATCGGCGTCCAGCGGCATGAACTCGATGAAGCGCACGTGATAGGGCGTCTCGCGCGCCAGCTTCGCGAAGGGGATGACCTCCTCCTCGGTGAAGCCGCGGATGGCCACTGCGTTGATCTTGATCGGATGCGCCTCGGGGAAGCTGGCCAAGATCTCCAGGCCGCGCAGGACCGCGTCCAGCGCGTCGCGCCGGGTCAGCTCGTAGAAGCGGTCGCGCTGCAACGAGTCCACGGAGACGTTGAAGCGGTTGATGCCCGCCTGCACGAGCTTCTCGGCGTCGCGGGCCAGCATGAAGCCGTTGGTGGTCACCGAAAGGTCGTGGACGCCATCCACCGCGGCGATCATCGCCGCAAGCTTCGGGAAGTCGCGCCGGACCAGGGGCTCGCCGCCCGTCAGGCGGACGTCGCTGACGCCCATGTCGGCGAACAGGCCCACCAGGCGCGTGATCTCCTCGAAGGTGAGGATCTCGGTGCGCTCGAGCCAGGGCAGCCCCTCGGCGGGCATGCAGTACTGGCAGCGGAAGTTGCAGCGGTCGGTGACCGATACCCGCAGGTCCCCGATCTCACGACCGTGTCCGTCCCGGAGCGGTTCTGAAATCACTCCTTAAGGGTAGCTTTGCCGCGATGAAACCGGGATATGCGCTTGCGCTCCTAGGCGTTGCGTACGCACTGAGCGGCTGTGGCGCCAGCGCATCGGACCAGGTCCAGGCCAAGCTAGAGCAGTTTGCCCATGCAGTGGCGACGCGCGATACGGACACCCTGTGCAGCCAGGTCCTCGCCCCTGAGCTCGTGGGCCATCTCAGCGCCGCCGGCCTCAGCTGCCGGCAGGCGATGCGCACGTTCGTCCGCAGCGTCGCTGACCCGAGCCTCAGCGTCTCCACGGTGCACGTCAAGGGCGGGAAGGCCTCGGCGATGGTGCTGGCGCGCGCCAAGGGCCAGCCCTCGTCGCTGGAAGCGGTGCAGCTGACCAACACCAAGGACGGCTGGCGGCTGGACTCGCTGGCCTCGCCTCGCTAGAGCGCTCTATTTAATCGGGTCGGGCGGTCAGTCCAGCTCGCCGCGGAGCAGGCCGAACATCACCATGTCCTGGCGCTCGAAGGCGCCGCGCATGTAAGAGCGCAGCACGGCCTCCCGGGTGAAGCCGGCGCGCTCGGCAACGCTCTGGGAGCCTGGGTTGCCGGTGGCGGCCATGAGATCGATGCGCTCCAGGCGCAGGGCGCTGAAGCCCCAGCCGCAGACGAGCCGCACCGCCCGCGTGGCGTGGCCCTGGCCGCGCGCCCACGAGGCCAGCCAGTAGCCCACCTCGCCCCGGGCGTGGCCCCACGCGAAGCGCAGCAGCGAGATCGAGCCCAGCAGCCGGCCTTCGGAGGCGTCGACGACGGCAAACGGTGCGGTCAGGCCGGCGAAGGCGGCGTCATAGCGCTGGCGTAGGTAGTTGCGGGCGTCGGCCTCGGTGTAGTCGGTGGGCACACTCGTCCACCGGACGATCTCCGGATCGCGGCAGGCCTGGACCAGCTCGGGGAGGTCTGAGTCGCGCCACGGGCGCAGCGCCGTGTCGCCCTCGACGAGCGGGTCGCCGGGCAGGACGATTCGGGGAATGGGGGTGGTGGTCATGTCCGCTGCGCCTTGTCCTCCAAAGCGTGACGCAACGCCGCCACGTCCAGGGTCGCATCCTGTGCCGACAGCCACTTCTCGGCCTCGCGGCGGCCTCCGATCGCCCGCAGGCCGCGGTCGCCGTACTCCGCGGCGTAGTCGGCCAGGGCGTGCATGCGGCGGCTTCGGACGCGACGCGCGCTGAGGTCAAGCGACGAACGATGGGCGTCGAGGGCCGCCACCAACTCGTCGATCCCCGCCGGCGGCGCCACCGACGACACCGACACGACCGCCGACGCCGAGTCCAGCGAGCGCAGCGCCGCCTCCAGATCGGCCCGCGCGCGGATCGCCACCTGTCCAAGATCGGATTTTGTGACCACCAGGACGTCGGGGATCTCCATGATCCCGGACTTCAGGAACTGCAGCACGTCGCCGGACCCGGGCTGGACAACGACGGCCACGGTGTCGGCCACGTCGGCGACCTCGGTCTCGGACTGGCCGACGCCCACCGTCTCGATGACCACGACGTCAAAGGCGCACGCGAGCGCGGTGGCGGCGGCGCGGGTCGCCGGGGCCAGGCCGCCGAGGCGGTCGCCGGCCGCCGTGGAGCGGATGAAGACGGCGTGGTCTGAGGGGTCGCGCTCGATCCGGGCGCGGTCGCCCAGCAGCGAGCCGCCCGAGCGCCGGGAGGTCGGGTCCACGGCCAGGACCGCCACCGACCGCGACCGGCCCCGCCAGGCCGCGACCAGCCGCGACAGCAGCGACGACTTGCCGACCCCGGGCGGGCCGGTGACGCCGACGATGACCCCGGGCGCCTCGCCGCCGAGCGCGGCGGGGGAGACCGCTGCCAGCAGCGCCTCGGTTTGCGCGCGCGCTTCGGCGCCGCGGGTCTCGACCAGGTTGAGCACCGCCGCGGCGGCCCGCAGATCCCTCTCGCGCAGTCGCGCGCCCAGCTCAGATCCGTCAGGCGACGCGGCGCTCAAGCCGGCGCGGCGGTGTCGGCGCCGTGGCGTTCAGCCACCAGCGAGACGATGTCGCGCATCATCGCGGTGAGGTCCCAGTCCTTGGGGGTGTACACCGCGGCGACGCCGGCCTGACGCAGCGCCGTCGCATCGGCCTCGGGGATGATGCCGCCGACGATCACCGGGACGTTCTCGACGCCGGCCTCGGCGAGCGCCTCCAATACCGAGGGGATGAGCTCGGCGTGCGAGCCCGAGAGGATCGAGAGGCCGATCACGTGTACGCCCTCCTGGGCGGCGGAGCTGGCGATCTGCGACGGAGTCAGGCGGATGCCCTCATAGACGACGTCCATGCCGGCGTCGCGGGCGCGCACGGCGATCTGCTCGGCGCCGTTGGAGTGGCCGTCGAGACCGGGCTTGCCGACCAGGAACTTCAGCCGCCGTCCCAGGGCTTCGCTCAAGCGCTCCACCTCGTCGCGGATCTCTGAGAGGCTCTCGCTCGGCGCGGCCACGGCGTCGCCCACGCCGGTGGGGGCGCGGTACTCGCCGAACACGTCGCGCAGGGTCTGGCTCCACTCGCCGGTGGTGGCGCCCGCGCGGGCGGCGGCGATGGTGGCGGGCATGATGTTCTCGGAGTCGTCGCGGGCCACGCGCGCGAGCTCCGCCAGGGCGGCATCCACGGCGGCGGAGTCGCGCTCGAAGCGCCACGTCTCCAGGGCGGCGCGCTGCTCGGCCTCCACCTGGGGATCGACGACCAGGATGCCGCCGTCGGCGTCGGCGGTCAGCGGCGAGGGCTCGGTGGACTGAAACCGGTTCATGCCCACGGCGGTGAGCTCTCCGGACTCGATCTTGCGCCAGCGCTCGCGGTGGGACTCCACCAGGGCGGACTTCATGTAGTCCACGGCCTTGACCGCTCCGCCGAGTTCGGCGACGCGACCCATCTCCTGGCGGGCGCCGGCGACCAGCTCGGCGACCAGACCCTCCATGACGATCGAGCCCTCGAAGATGTCGGGGTACTCGAGCAGGTCGGTCTCGTAGGCGAGGATCTGCTGCAGCCGCAGCGACCACTGCTGGTCCCATGGGCGCGGCAGTCCGAGGGCCTCGTTCCAGGCGGGGAGCTGCAGAGCCCGGGCGCGGGCGTCGCGGCCGAGGGTGACCGCGAGCGCCTCCAGGGCGATCCGATAGACGTTGTTCTCCGGCTGGGCCTCGGTCAGGCCCAGCGAGTTGACCTGGACGCCGTAGCGGAAGCGGCGGTGGCGGTCGTCCTGGACGTCGTAGCGGGTGCGGCCGAGCTCATCCCAGAGCTGCGACATCGCGCGCAGCTTGGCGTGCTCCTCGATGAAGCGCACGCCGGCGTTGACGAAGAACGAGATCCGCCCGAAGACGTTGGCCATGAGGTCCTCAGGGACGCGCTCGCGCACCGCATCCAAGACGGCGATCGCGTTGCTCATGGCGTAGGCGATCTCCTGGACGGGGGTCGCACCCGCTTCCTGGAGGTGGTAGGAGCAGATGTTGATCGGGTTCCACTTGGGGACGTGCTGCACCGTGTAGGCGATCGTGTCGGCGATCAGCCGCATCGAGGGGCCGGGCGGGAACGAGTAGGTCCCGCGGCTCAGGTACTCCTTGAGGATGTCGTTCTGGGTGGTGCCCTGCAGCGCCGACTCGGCCACCCCCTGGTTTTCGGCGGCGACGATGTAGAGGGCCAGCAGCCACGCGGCGGTGGCGTTGATCGTCATCGACGTGTTCATCTGGTCCAGCGGGATGCCCTCGAGCAGGGTCCGCATGTCGCCCTCATGTGCGATCGAGACCCCCACCTTGCCCACCTCGCCTCGGGCCAGCTCGTGGTCGGGGTCATAGCCGGTCTGCGTCGGCAGATCGAAGGCGACCGAGAGACCCGTCTGGCCCTTTTCGAGGTTGCGCCGGTAGAGCTCGTTGGAGCGCCTCGCGTCCGAATGCCCTGCATATGTGCGCATCATCCAGGGGCGGTCGCGTTCTGGAAGCCGCGCGGAGGGAGTATCCGCCATTCGGTGCATTGTATGGCCGGGGCGGCCGGGCGACGTGCGACAATGACCAGAGATCACCGATGCCAGATCAGAGCTCAGCAGCCACCGAGCACGCGATCCTCGCGGAGATCACTCGGCCCCTCGAATCCTTGCCCGAGGACCCGCTCGCGCTTGTCGACGCAGACTTTCCATCCGCCCTGCGCGGGTATGACCGCGTGGCCGTGGATGACTACGTGCGCCAGGCCCGTCGGCTCGTCGCCGAACTGCAGGCAACGCGCTCGCCCGAAGCCGCGGTGCGGCGCGCGCTGGAGCGTGTGGGCGAGCAGATCTCGGGAATCCTTCAGCGCGCGCACGAGACCGCGGAGCAGATCACGGCGCAGTCGCGCAGCGAGGCCGAGGACCGGCTCGAGCAGGCGCGTATCGAAGCGGCGCAGGTCGCCGACGCCGCCGAGCAGCGCGTGCGCGACCTCGATGCTGACACCGACCGGATCTGGCTCGAGCGCGAGCGGATCGTCGCCGACGCGGAGGATCTCGCCGCTCAGCTGCAGGCGTTGGCCAAGACGGCCGCGGAACGCTTCCCCGCTGACCCTGAAGGCGCGGCGGCGCAGACTGCCGGCACGGTGGCCTTCGACGCGCCTGTGGACGAGCCCTACGCCGACCCGGGCGACGCGGACGACCTCGGTCAGGAGGACGAGGGCGGGCAGCAGATCGAGGGCGGGCACGACGAGGACGACATCGAGGATGAGGCCGACGCGGAGGCAGGGAGCGCCGAGGCAGAGAGCGCCGAGACAGAGGGCACCGAGGACGGCGTGGACGACACTCCGACCGAGGTCGCAGAGCCGGACGAACGCAGCGAGATCGAGCGCACGGTTGCCTTCCAGCCGCTTGACGACGACGCCACCACCGTGATCCGGCCGGCCTCTGAGGCCGCCAACCGCCGGGCCGACAAGTAACCGTCGCTCGCCCCCTGACGTCGTGCGCGTGATCGATCTCATGCACCTGGGCCGCGCCCGCGTTATCGGGTGCTGGCAGGTGGGCGACGTCCTCATCGACCCAGGGCCCACCTCGTGCCTGTCGACCCTGCTCGAGGCGCTGGGCGATGAGCGGCCCTCGGCCCTGCTGCTCACCCATATCCACTTCGACCACGCCGGGGTGTCCGGCTCCCTCGTGGAGCGCTGGCCGGATCTGCGCGTCTATGTGCACGAGCGCGGCGCCAAGCACATGATGGACCCGGAACGGCTCTACAACAGCGCCCGACGGCTCTACGGCGACGACATGGAGCGGCTGTGGGGCGAGATGCTGCCCGTACCCGAGGAGAACCTCGAGGTCCTCAGCGGCGGGGAGACGATCCGCGACGGCGCCTACAAGGTCGAGTACACGCCGGGCCACGCCTCGCACCACGTCTCCTATCTGCATGACGGAACGGCGTTCGTGGGCGATGTCGGCGGGGTGCGGATCACGCCTGAGTCGATGACGATCCCGCCCACGCCGCCCCCCGACATCGACGTCGAGGCCTGGCACGAGTCGATCGCAGTCGTCCGGGCGTGGCGTCCCGAGCGGCTGGCGATGACCCACTTCGGGTCAAGCGAGGAGGTCGACCAGCAACTCGACGAGCTCGGCGGGCGGCTTGACGCCTGGTCGGCGCTGGCCCGCGACGCCGGGCACGACGCGTTCGTATCCGAGGTGCAGCAGAAGATCCTGCGCGACGGCAGCCCAGAGCAGGCCGCCGCCTACGAGCAGGCTGCGCCCGTCGAGCAGCTCTTCGCCGGCTACGACCGGTATTGGACAAAGAAGGCTGAGCAAAAATAGTGTCGCTCGCCGGACTCGCCCGGTGACGCTATGCTGGCGAACCGATGTCCCTGACGGTCGAGCTACCGCGCACCGGCTCGCCAGGTACAGGCCTGGGCGGCCTGTGGCGCGTGGTGGTCCTCAACGACGAGTTCAATACCTTTGATCACGTGGCGGAGACGCTCTCACGCGTCGTTCCGGGCGTGACGCTGGCCGACGGGTACCGGATCGCTGACCGGATCCACAACAAGGGTTGCGCCATCGTGTGGAGCGGCCCGCGTGAAGATGCCGAGGGCTATTGGGTGGCTCTCGACGACGCCGGCCTGACGATGGGGCCGCTCGAGTCCGCCTGAGCGCGGCCGGGAGCTAGGCCAGCAGGGAGAGCTGGCGGCCCGCCCATACCCCGGGCGGCGCGTCGCCGCCGTGCGCACGCGACTCCAGGTCCAGCAACGCCTGCTTGCGCTGCAGGCCCCCGCCGTAGCCGGTGAGGCTGCCGTCGGCCCCGATGACCCGGTGACAGGGGACGATGATCGGGACCGGCGTGCGACCAACGGCGGCGCCGACCGCCCGGATGCGATCCAGCCGCCCGATCTCGGCGGCGACGTCGCCGTAGCTGCGGGTGGCGCCGTACTCGATCGTCTGCAGCACGTCCCATACCCGGCGCTGAAATGGTGTGCCCGCGAGCACCAGCGGCAGATCAAAGGCGAGACGCTCGCCGGCGAAGTACTCCCCGAACTGGGTGACCGCGTCGGCAAACGGCCCGGCGTCCCGGGCGGCCTCATCCAGCGCGCCGCTCCGGCCCCGGAAATAGACCGCGTGCAGTCCATCGTGGTCGCCGACCAGCGTCAGCGGCCCCAGCCGCGTCTCGACCACGGTCCAGGCCAAGCCGGCGCGAATCGTCTCAGCGGGCATCATGGAAGATCACCCCCAGGGCGGTGCGGCTTCCCTGGGTCACCGTCGAGACGCCGTGTCGCATGCCGATGCGGTGATAGCCGTTGCGGCCTTGGCCGGGGCGCTCGCGGGTGGGGAAGATGACGAAGGCGCCCTGCGGCGGGGTCAGCACGTGAGCGCGGCTCTGGGCGCGCGGGCGTTGCTCCATGAGAACGAACTCGCCGCCCTCGTAGTCCTCGCCGCGGCGTGCCAGGACGGTGAGGATCTGGAAGGGGAAGAAGACCTCGCCGTACAGGTCCTGGTGCAGCGCATTCCAGTCGCCGGGTCCGTAGCGGAGAATCAGCGGCGTCGGTCGCGTCTGCCCCGCCTCGCGGCAGCGCGCGATCAGTTCCTCGTGCGCAAGCGGGAAGGTGGGCGTGTCGCCGCGCAGACGCTCGCTCCAGCGGTTGGCGACCGGCGCCAGGTGAGGGTAAAACGATGCGCGCAATGCGGCGATGAGGTCGGGGAGCGGGTGGTCGAAGTAGCGGTAGCGGCCGTCGCCAAAGCGATGGCGTGCCATGTCGATGGTCGAGCGAAACCGCCCGCCGTCAAACAGGTCAGCCAGCTCCTCGCACTCGTTCTCGCTCAGCAGCACCGGGGTGACGGCGTGGCCCACCTCGTCGAGTTGCGCGCCCAGCGCGTTCCAGTCAAGTCCGTCGACGCGCTCGCGCACGTCGGTCACCAGATCGACAGCCACCGTGGCCATGCCGGCTCCTCTCTTTGGTTGCTGCGGATGGAACGCCGCAGCAGGGGAGAGTGTGAGATCAGGTGCCGGAGGCGGGCAGCGTCTTTGAGCCGCGCGCGGAGGGCAGCGCCTTGGCCGCCTGGCGGTCGGGGCTGACGCGCACCACGTCCCACACCAGCCCCATCTTCTCGAGCAGCGCGATCACCAGCCCCGTGGGGTCAGCGACGCGCTCCCAGAAACGCAGCCCGTGAAAGGCCGAGGTGGGGAAGGCGTGGTGGTTGTGATGCCAGGCCTCGCCCATCGAGAACGGCGCCAGCCAGAAGACGTTGCGGCTCTCGTCCTCAATGTCAAAGCGCTTGCGCCCGAAGAAGTGGCAGACCGAGTTGATCGACCAGGTCACGTGGTGGAGCAGGAACACGCGCACCAGCCCGCCCCACAGCAGCGCGGTGAGCGCCGTGCCCAGGCCACCGCCGATGATCCAGCCCAGGGCAAAGGGGATGACCAACCCCAGCGCCACCCAGAAGAAGAACAGCTTGTCGACCACCTGCAGCGCCCGGTCCTTGACGAGGTCGCCGGCGAAGCGCTCTCGGTCGGCGGTGCCGACGGTCTCAAACAGCCAGCCGATGTGGGCGTGCCAGAGCCCTTTGATGGCCCCAAGGACGCCCGGCCCGGCGAGATGCGGCGAGTGGGGGTCGCCCTCGATGTCGGTGAAGGCGTGGTGCTTGCGGTGATCGGCCACCCAGGTGATGACCGAGCCCTCGACGGCCATCGAGCCCAGGACGGCGATGATCGTGCGGAATGGCGCGCGAGGCACTGAAGGCCCGATGGGTGAACATCCGGTGGTAGCCGAGCGTGATCCCGAGCGCGGTGATCAGGTATAGGCCCGCCATCAGGCTGAGCTCCAGTGGACCGATCGCGCGGTTCCAGAGCAGGACGATCGCAGCCACCACGCATAGCGGCGGCACCGCCACGCCGACGAGGTTGCCGATCTTGTGGATTCGGCTCATGCGAACACAGACATTACGTTCCGACCACGCAATTTTCTCTTGTGAGGGGCATGATTACAGTGCCAGATCTTAGAAGGAAGGTATGAATTTTGGCCGATCAGCCGTGGCATGAGCTGCCGCCCGAGGTCGTCGGGGTGCTGCGCCCCGCCCTCGACGACGTGGCGCACGAGATGATGGAGGCCGTCGCGACGATTCCCGCGTACGCGCGGCCGCTGGAGGGCCCGTTCGGCGAGGGCCTGCGGATCGGGGTCCAGGAGGCGCTCAAGCACCTGCTGGCGGAGATCGAGGAGGGCGGCCGCGTGGAGCGCCTGGACGTCTACCGGGCGCTGGGCCAGGGCGAGATGCGCTCGGGCCGCAGCCTGGAGTCGCTGCTGAGCGCGTACCGCATCGGGGCGCGGGTGGCCTGGCGCCGGTTCGCTGCGCTCGGGGTCGAGGCCGGGCTTGCGCCCGACACCCTGTACCTGCTGGCCGAGTCGATCTTCGCCTACATCGACGTGCTCTCCGCCGAGTCGGCGGAGGGGTATGCCCTGGAGCAGTCGGCCGCCGCGGGGGAGGCCCAGTTGCGCCGACGGCGGCTGGTGCGGATGCTCGTGCGCGAGACGCCGGCCGAGCCCGATGCGGTGGAGCGGGCGGCCGCCGATGCCGGCTGGGCGCTGCCCCGGAGCCTGGCGGTGGTGGCGATCAGCGGGCCCCGGCGGGAGACCGCGGCCTCGCACCTGCCCGCGGGAACGATCCGCGAGGCCATCGGCGAGGTCATGTGCGCGGTCGTCTCGGACCCCGACGGCCCGGGCCAGCGCGCGGCCATCGAGCAGGCCATCGCGGCCGTCGGTGCCCGCGCGGGGCTGGGTTCCACCGTCGACTGGTCGCAGGCCCGGGCCAGCTTCGTGCGCGCCCAGGCGGCGCTGGAGTTGGCAGGCGGCGACGGGGACCTGGTGGCGGCGCGCGAATACGCCGGGGCGCTGTTGCTGCGCTCAGACCCGGGGCTGGCCGACGAGCTCGCCGCCGACCGGCTCGCGCCCCTCGCCGACCTCTCGCCGGGCTCGCGCCGGCGCCTGACCGACACGCTGGCGGTGTGGCTGGCCGAGCAGGGCCGGGTGGGCAGCGTCGCCGAGCGCCTCGGCATCCATCCCCAGACCGCGCGCTACCGCGTGGGCCGGTTGCGCGACCTGTTCGGCGACGCGCTGGACGACCCCGACGCGCGGTTCTGGCTCGAGGTGGCGCTGAGGGTCGGCGAGGCGCCCGGCTTAGGCGGCCTGGGGCGTGGCCGGCGAGGGCGTCGGCGCGCCGTTGGGGGCGCCGTTGGGCTCGGCGGTCGGCACCTCTGGGCCCGAGCGCGCCGGCGGCGATCTCGTCCGCCCACGAGTACGCGATCGGGATCTGGTAGCGACCCATGTTTCGGGCCCGGAACTCGATCATCTCCGGCCCGTCCCAGTAGCGGTACCAATCGGTCTTGGAGGGCACCCACGTCATCTGGGTAATCCGATAGCGGTCGTCATTGTCGACATGCACCGCGTACTGGGTGGCGCCGTAGCGGAGCGCCAGCGGTGCCACCTGCGCGAGATCCGCCGCGAAGGAGTCCTTGCGGAACACCGTCGAATACCACTTGACCCACACAAGATCTGCCATATCTACGCTCCCACCTCCGCACGGATGGCGCCGGGGCCCTCGGCGGTCTTGCCCTGGCCCTCTTGGGTTGCTCCCACCAGGATGGCAATTTTTCCGAGATGGCGGTTGTCGCGCAGCAGTTGGTGCGCCTCGGCGACCCCCTCGAAGCCCATCGTCTGCCACAGCACGGGGCGGATCTTGGACTCCTCGATGAGCTCGTTGGCTCGCGTCGCCTCCCAGGCGTTGGCGAAGTGCGAGCCGACGATCTCCTTCTGGCGCATCCACAGGTAGCGCACGTCGAAGTCCAGTTGATAGCCGGAGGTGGCGCCGCAGATGACGACCTTGCCAAACGGCTTGACGCACAGCACCGAGGTGGGGAACGTCGCCTTGCCCACGTGCTCGAAGACGATGTCGGGCGGGCCGCCGAGCTGCTCCTCGACGGCCTTGCAGAAGCGGCGCGACTCCTTGAAGCGCGCCTTCTCCTCGTCGGCTGACTCGCCGCCCAGGCGCATCATGCCCGCGTACTCGCCACGGTTGATGTGGCCGACGGCGCCCAGCTGCTCGATCAGCTCGCCCTTCTCGTCTGAGGACACCACGCCCACGGCGTCGGCGCCGGTGAGCGAGCACAGCTGGGTGGCGAACACCCCCAAGCCGCCGGCCGCACCCCAGATGAGGACCCGGTGGCCGGCCTGGAGCCTGCAGCGGTCGATGAGCATCCGGTAGGCCGTGAAGTAGGTCAGCCCGTAGGAGGCGGCCTCCTCCCACGCCAGGTGCTTGGGCTTGGAGAGCAATTGCTGGGCCTGCACCTTGCAGAACTGCGCGAACGAGCCCCACGTCGTCTCATAGCCCCAGATCTGCTGGGAAGGGGCGGCGAGCGGGTCCAGGCCGTGGACCTCGGGGTCCTCGTAGGAGGCCTGGTTGCAGTGGATGACGACCTCGTCGCCGGGCTTCCAGCGGGTCACGCCCTCGCCGACCTTCCACACGACGCCCGAAGCGTCCGAGCCGCCGATGTGGTGGCCCCACTCGGGATGGTCGCCATAACGCCACACGCCCACGGGCTCGCCCAGCGCCGCCCACACGTTGTTGAAGTTCACGCCGGCCGCCATCACGCGCACGATCACCTCAAACGCGCCGGGCTCGGGTACCTCGATCTCCTCCAGCTGAAACGCGTCTACCGGCTCGCCCTGACGCTCCTCGCGGATGACCCATGCGGCCATCGTGGGCGGGAGCTCTCCCGGCTCGGTTTCGACGGTTGCGACTTGGCTGAGATCGACGGCCACGCGGCTGACACCTTCCTGGTTGCAGAGTGGGGCGTACCCCCCAGTTGGGGGGTCAGGGTCAGGATCGTACCCGCTAGTAGGTCTGGCCGAATCGGCCGTTCAGTGTGCGAGCGCTCACACGCTCAGAAGGCCTACGGCTGCAGGACGGCGTTGTCCGAGCTCTCGCGTTCGCGTCTGATGTGGATCGACGCAGGGCGGATCGAGGACTGCTTGGAGCGTTGCGCGTCGTTCTTGCCCTGAGCGCCCGTTGCGATGGTGTATCTGCCGGGCCTGAAGTTCACCGAGACCTGGGTCGTGCCCTGGGGGTTGATCGGGGCGGTGGAGGCGAGGGTGGAGCCGCCCATCGAGATCGCCAGCGATTCCGCGTGGGTGGCCTGGTTGGTCACGATGAAGGTGATCGGCCCGGCGCCCACCGATGCCGGGGAGACCGACACCTTCGAGTCATTGACGTAGACGGTGAGGTTGACCGGGTTGGCCGGCCGGGCCGCGGAGGGGGACTCTCCACCGGCCGAGCCGCACGCTGAGACGACCAGTGCGGTGACCGCTAGCTGTCCGATCATCCTGATGCGCATCGTGTGACCCGGCTCTCCTCTCCGGGATCAGCCCGTCGGATCTGGCCCGCGGGATGACCCGCCGGAAAACCCTATCTGACCAAGGGGCTTGGCTTCTCGATTTTCGTCGGCGCCTACGCGGCGCCGGCCACCAGTTCCTCGCGCTCGCGCTCGAGTCGCTGTAGCTCTGCTTGCAGCTCCATCCATGATTCGGTCTCGACACGCTCGTACTCGTCGCCGCTGAGCTCACGCAGCCTGTCGCTGTACGTGCTCCACGCCAGACGGGTATCCGCCTCGAGCTCCTGTAGTCGTTCCGTATCGGGGGCCGTAGCAGTCATCTCGTCGCTCCTTGCTAGAGGGCACTTGCGATCCTACCCCGCTTCGCGGTCGGTAGAACACCCCCGGCCGCGAGCCGGTACCCGGATTCGATCGGTCTTCGGCCGGTCGCGCAGCGATTCCTGCACGCCGTCCGGAGCAAGGCGTATCACCGGCGGAAGATGGATCTCCTGTCCGCTCCGATCGCGACGGCCGAGTTCATGGTCGTCGACACCGAGACCAACGGCCTGGCCGGGGACGACTGCGAGCTCACGGAGGTCGGGGCCGTTCTGGTCGGCGGCGGCGAGCTGCACGACCGCTGGAGCTCGCTGTCTCGCACCAGCGCGCCGCTGCGGCGCGGCATCCAGCGGCTCACCGGGATCACCCAGGCGATGGTCGACGGCGCCCCGTCGCTGGAGGATGTGATCCCGCCGCTGAGCGAACTGCTCCAGGGCCGAGTGCTCGTCGCCCACAACGCGCCGTTCGACCGCCGCGTGCTGCGCCAGGCCTTCGGGCGCATCGGGCTGGAGTGGCCGGACCCGCCGGTGCTGTGCACCGCCGCGATGGCCCGCGCCATGTTGCCGCTGCAGCGCCGCCGCGGCCTCGGCGTGCTCGCCGACGCATTGGGGATCGAGGTGCGGACGGTGCATCGAGCCCTGGCCGACGCTGAGACGTGCGCGCGCGTGCTCTGCGCCCTGTTTCCGCGTCTGTGCGCCAACGCCGCCACCGTCGGAGACGCCGTGGCCATGCTCGGCGCCCGCCGCAAACCGCGCAAGCGGCCGATGCCCCCCGGCAGCCTGCTGGCGCCGGCGCCAGGGGGGCCGGCGCGGCGAGGGCCGGCGGGTCCGGGTCCGCGCGCCGCCGCGGAGCCCAACTTCGGCGAGCTGCCGCGCGACCCTGGCGTGTACCTGTTTCGCGACGATGCGGGCCGCGTTCTCTACGTGGGCAAATCGGTGTCGATCCGCAGCCGCGCCCGCGCCCACTTCGCCCCGTCGTCTCCGCCCGCGGCGTGGACGCGGCACGCCACCGTCGTGGACTACCGCACCACCGGCTCCGAGTTGGGCGCGCTGATCCTGGAGAACCGGCTGATCAAGGAGCTCAAGCCGCCGGGCAACAAGCGCCTGACCCGGCGCGACGATCGGCTGGTCTACATCCGCTGCCGCCTGGACATCCCCTTCCCGATCCTGGAGGTGGGCCCCGACCCGGCCGCGGGCCACGCCGTCACCGTCGGCCCCGTGCGGGGAAGGCGGCTGGCGCTGGAGCTCGTCGAACAGCTCGACTCGCTGTTCGGGCTGCGCCATTGCGGCCGGCGGCTGCCCCGGCGGGAGTACCCGTCGGCCTACGGGCAGATGGGCCGGTGCCTGTCCCCGTGCCTGGGCGACCTTGACCCCAACCTGTACCGCCGGCGCCTGGACGAGGTCCTGGCCCTCTTCGTCAGTGACCCCGCGCACGCCGACCAGCCGCTGCTCCGGCACGTCTACGGCCAGATGCGCACCGCCGCGGCCGAGCAGCGTTTTGAGCGCGCCGAGTCGCTGCGGCGCCGCGCCGGGCGGTTGCGCACGATCCTCGAGCGCCTCGGCGGCGTGCTGGAGGCCACTCACGCGCGCCCGCGTCTTGTCCTGGCGCCGCACCCGGAAAAGGACCCCGCTCGCCCGCCCGAGGCGTTCTGGCTGGTCGCAGGGCGCCTCGTTGACTTCGGGCGGCTCCAGCGCGCAGACAGCGTGGACGAACTCGCCGCGCGCACCGAGGCGGCCCTGCGGCGCGAGGGGCGGATCGGAGAGGTGGGCGCCCACGTCCCGCCCGACGAGGTCGACGAGGTGCGCATCCTGGGCACCTGGCTGGCCTCACACCCCGACACGCCGCAGCTCGTCCTGCGCCCGGCGCCGGACCGTGACGCGTTGCGGGAACTGCTGGACAGCGCCCGGGCGGCGAGGCCGGCCGCCGCCACCCCCGCGGGATCGGGCGGTGGTTCAGGCGGCGAAGGGGAGCTCGACGACGACGGCGTCGATCTGGTCGGCGCCGACCACCACGTCTGAGCCGGCCGGCGCCTCGCGGCGCACCAGCGCCAGCGCGATCGACCCCAGAGCGGGGGACTCGGCCACGCTGCCCAGCCGCCCCACGACGCGATCGCCCAGGGAGATCTCGGCGCCGGTCGGCGCCGTCGTCGCCAGTTTGAGCCCCATCAGCCGGCGGTTGGGCTTGCCCCGGTAGAACAGCCGGGCCACCGTCTCCTGGCCGACGTAACAGCCCTTGGTGAACGACACCGCCCGGGTGTTGAGGTCGGCCTCCTGGGGGATGACGGTGTCGTCGAGATCGATGCCGTAGCGGGGCCGCCCGTGCTCCACGCGCACGCAGTCGGCGACCGTCTCGGACACGGGCTCGGCGCCGCGCGCGGTCAGCGCGGCGCTGAGCGGTGCGGTGTCGTCGGCGTCGCAGAGCAGATCGATGCCCAGGTCGGTGCGGATGGCGCGCGCCGCGATCCCGTCGATCGAGACGACGGCGTGCGCGTCCTCGGCCGGACCCAGGTCGCCGATCCGGGCCACCGCCTCGGCCTCGGGACCCAGCAGGGAGAGCAGCCCTCGCTCAAGGGTGCGCTTGTGCAGCTCCACCGCGTAGCCGACGCTGAAGCGGCGCACCATGTTGAAGAGCTCCTGGAGGGCGACGCGCTCGGTGTCCAGGAGGATCTCGTCTCCGGCATCGAGGATGCGGATGTCACCGAGCATCTTGCCCTTGGGGGTGAGAAAGGCGGCGTAGCAGCCGCTTCCGGGCGTCAGCGCCTCGACGTCGTTTGACACCTGGCCCTGCAGGAAGGTCTTGGCGTCGGCGCCGGTGAGGGCGAGCTTGCCGCGCTCGGAGCGGTCAACGAGCCCGCAGGCCTCGGTGACGGCGCGGTACTCGGCGTTGGAAATGGTCAGCGAGGTCATCCGCTCCACAGCATAGGCAGGGGGACATACGTCGATTGGTCCTTGCCTGAACTATAATTTAGGCGTACCATAATTTCGATTTCGCGTGAGCACCACCTCTGAAACCACCGGCCTTCGCTCCACCGCGGTGGAGGACTACGCCAAGGCGATCTACGCGCTACAGATGCGCGACGACCAGCCCGTGAGCACCACCGCACTGGCCGATCGCCTCGGCGTGACCGCGGCTTCCGCGTCGGGCATGGTCAAGCGCCTGGGCGAGCTGGGCCTGGTCACCCATCGCCGCTATCACGGAGTCCTGCTCACCGACGCCGGCCTGCGCGTCGCGCTCGAGGTCATCCGCCATCACCGGCTGCTCGAGCTGTATCTCGTGGAGAGCCTGGGCGTGCCGTGGGATCGCGTCCATGAGGAGGCCGAGGTGCTCGAGCACGTCCTCTCCGAAGAGCTGGAGGAGCTGATCGCGGCCAAGCTCGGGGACCCCACGCACGATCCGCACGGGGACCCGATTCCCTCGCGCGAGCTGACCATCGAGGAGGTCAGGACCGAGAGCCTGCAGTCCCTGGAGCCGGGCGCGTGCGGGACGTTCGCGCGGATCTCGGACTCCGATCCCGACATGCTGCGCTACCTGGCCGAGCGCGGCATCGCCCCCGGCGACGAGCTCGAGGTGGTGGAGCGCCAACCGTTCGGCGGGCCGGTGTTCGTGCGCTTCGGAGACGACATCCACCCGCTGGGCGGGGACCTGGCACGGGCGATCCGCGTGCGGGTGGCCGCGTGACTCCTTTGACCCGCGAGACCGCCCTGGAGGCGGCGACGGTCGACGGATCGGCCGCGGTCGTCGTCGACACGCGGACCCCGTGGCAGCGCCAGCTCGCGCGGGGCCGGATCCGCGTCGGCATCTCGATGCTGGGGCCGGCGTTCGTGGCCGCCGTGGCCTACGTAGATCCCGGGAACTTCGCCACCAACCTTCAGGGCGGGGCCAAGTTCGGCTACGCGTTGCTCTGGGTGGTGCTGGCGGCCAACCTCATGGCCATGGTCGTGCAGTACCTGTCGGCCAAGCTGGGGATTGCCACCGACCACAACCTGCCCGAGCTGTGCCGGGCGCATTTCCCCCGGGCGGTCAGCTGGGGCCTGTGGGTCCAGGCCGAGATCATGGCCATGTCGACCGACGTGGCCGAGTTCCTGGGCGCCGCCATCGCGCTCAACATGCTCTTCGGCGTGCCGCTGCTCGTCGCCGGGGGGATCACGGGCGTGATCGCCTTCGCGATCTTGGAGCTCCAGCGACACGGGTACCGGCGGTTCGAGCTGGCGATCGCCGCCCTGCTGGGCATTGTCTTCGCGGGCTTCCTCTACGAGACGCTGCACATCGGGCCGTCGGCCCACATGGCGCTCGACGGCTTCCTCCCCCGGCTGAGCAACAGCGACGCCGTGTACCTCGCGGTGGGGATCATCGGCGCCACGGTGATGCCGCACGTGATCTACCTGCATTCGGCGCTGACCAACGGGCGCGTGGCGGTGCGCGACGACACCGAGCGCCGCCAGGTACTGGGCTACGAGCGGGTCGACGTACTCATCGCCCTCGGCATCGCGGGCCTGATCAACCTGGCGATGATGGCCGTGTTCGCCAAGCTGTTTCACACGCCGGAGTTGTCGGGGCTCTCCTCTTTGCAGGAGGCGCACACGCAGATCGGCAACCTCGTCGGGGGTGGCGCCGCCCTGGCCTTCGCGGTGGCGCTGCTGGCCTCCGGCGCTTCGTCGTCGAGCGTGGGGACGTACGCCGGTCAGGTCGTGATGGCCGGCTTCATCGGCGTCCGGATCCGCCTGTGGGTGCGCCGGGCGGTGACGATGGTCCCGGCACTGGTGGTCCTCGCCAGCGGTGTGAACGCCACCGACGCGCTCGTGCTCAGCCAGGTGGTGCTGTCGTTCGGGATCCCGTTCGCGCTGGTGCCGCTGGTGATCCTCACCAGCCGCCGGGACGTGATGGGCGCTCATGTCAACCGGCGGCCGATGATCGTCCTCGCGGTTGTGGTGGCCGGCCTCATCTCCGCGCTCAACGTGTTCGCGCTCTTCCAGCACTTCCTCGGCTGACCCGCGGTACGGGGGCGGGCACCTGTGCCCGTGAGCCGGCCTACGGGTGCGGCCGCTAGTACGCTTGGCGCCAGAGATGTCGCTCGCCGAGACGTTCAACGAGATCATCGCGCCGCTGCCCGATGACTGGACCGATCTGGAGTTCGACCTGCGGATCTTCGACGAGAGCCGCTACGTCGACGCCGCGATCGTGGTCGTCACCTGCAACGCGCAGCCGTACTCGCACAACGACTGGCACTGGCGACTGGTGGTGGCCCATCGCTTCGGGCACGCTGCCTCGGTCCCCGCCGTGCACCTGGCGCTCAAGCTGCTCGACGAGGGCGGCATCGACGGCGAGATCGCGCTGCGCGAGGTCCGCACCGGCCGCGCCGAGGTGGTCCAGATGTGGGGCCGCACCGAGTCGGTGCGCCAGGAGTTCAAGAAGCTCCGCGCGCAGTAGCCCCGTCGGGCAGCGGCGTCACCCCTTGGGTGCCAAGGCCGCGTCGAACGTCGTCGCGACGTCAGGCGGGGACTTGACGATGCCGAAGCGCGCCTCCCACGCCGCCCAGCGGCGCAGCAACGCGGTGTCCAGCACGCCGAAGTGACCCTCGGGCCCGCGGAAGGCGGCGCCCAATCCGGCCAGCTCGGCCGTGTCGAGGGCGTGGTTGAGGCCGGGGACCTGGGATTCGAGCGCCCGCTGTCCGACTGCGGGTTGCGCCAGCGCCAGGTCATAGCCGCGCACGAGCGCCCGGACCACGCCGCGCGCCAGTCCGGGGTCGGCCTTCAGGCTCTTGGAGGTGGCGCAGACCACCAGCTCCGGGTAGGAGGGCGCGCCGTAGTTCTCGACGCGGAAGACGTGGAAGCCCGGCCGCTGGCGGTTGAGCGTCACCCCCTCGTCGTTCCAGAATGCCGTCGCGCCGCGCCACCTTGCCGGCCAGCAGGTCGCTGACCGCGTTGAAGCCGATCGTGATCGTCTTGAGCTGCTTGGGCTGTCCGCCGGCGCCGGCGACGATCGAGTCGAGCACCGCGGTGTCCGAGGGGTCGCCGCTGATGCCGACGGTCTTGCCGATGAGCTGCCGCGGGCTGGTCACCGCGGGCTGGCTGATCACCGCGGCCAGCGGGCGCTCGACGATGGGCAGGATGCCGACGATGTTCTCGCCGCGCTCGCGGGCGATGGCCAGGTCGTGGATGTCGAGGATGGCGAAGTTGGCGCGGCCGGTCTCGAGCAGGCGGATCGAGTCAGTCGAGGCCGACGGTGCGATCACGTGCAACTTGACGCCGGCGGCGGTGTCGAAGTGGCGCGCCAGCGCGGTGTAGATCCCGACGTGGACGGGATTGGGGGTGAAGTCGAGGACCAGCGTGGCGCTCCGCGCGGGGTGGTCCGGGGCGCCCGAGGAACCCCCGCAGCCGACCGCGATCGCGGCCGCCGCGATCAGCGTGACGAGGGTGATAAGCGGGCGCCGCACGGGCGGGGCAGCATAGGCCGCCCCCGGGGTCCCGGCGGCCCGACTCTAGAATCCCCAGCCGGACATGCGTCGCCGCCGCGTCACGTTCAGCCGTAACCTCACGCTTTCGCTCAGTCGGACGTGCCGCTGCTATTGCAAGTACTGCGCGTTCGCGACGCATCAGCCGCACCTGCACGAGCCCGATGAGGTGCTCGAGATCCTTGACCGGGGGGTGTCGCGGCACCGTGCCAAGGAGCTGTTGGTGCTCACCGGGGAGCGGCCCGAGCACAACGCGGGGGTGGCGGCCAAGCTCGCCGAGCTGGGCTTTGACGATTTCACCGCCTACGTCGTGTGGGTGTGCGAGCAGGCGCTGGAGCGCGGGCTGTTGCCCCACACCAATCTGGGCGTTCTGGATCGGGGGGATCTGGAGCGGCTTCGTGCGGTGACCGCGTCGCAGGGGTTGATGCTCGAGTCCGTGGCCGAGCGACTGATGGAGACGGTGCACGCCGGCTCGCCGACCAAGCACCCGGCTCAGCGGATGGCGACGATCGACGCGGCCGGCGAGCTGAAGATCCCGTTCACCAGCGGGATCCTGGTCGGCATCGGCGAGACCGAGGAGGAGCGGATGGCGTCGCTGGCGGCGCTGGCGGGGGTGCATGAGCGCCACGGTCATCTGCAGGAGGTGATCCTCCAGAACTTCGTCCCGCATCAGAGCTATTACGGCCAGGAGCCCGCCGATATCGCCGAGGGCGCCGCCGCGGAGTACTGGCGCACCGGGGTGTCGGCCGGGCCGATGCTGGACGCGCCCGAAGTGGGCGTCGCCGGTGAGCCTCGAGGACATGAAGCGGTTGATCGGCGAGGCGCGGCGGCTGATGCCCGAGATCGGCATCCAGGTGCCGCCCAACCTGTCTGACTGGTGGCCGGAGCTGGTGGGCGCGGCGCGACCGATCTGGGCGGGTTGAGCGCCAACGGTGACCACATCTCGCCTGAGCACCCGTTCCCGTCCCCGGCGCAGGTGCGCAAGCGCCTGGCCGCGCGACGGCTACGCGCTGTCTGAGCGGCTGTGCGTCTACCCGGAGTACATCGACCCGGAGTGGGTGTCGCGGCCGGTGATGGACGTGATCAAGACGCGCTACTGGTCGTTTATCCCGCGGCGGGGCAGCGGGCGCAGCGGCGAGGTGATCGTGTCCGATGACGCCGCGCCGCGGGCGGTGGAGAAGGCGCGCAGCGGCATCGCGCTGACCGCCGAGGAGCTGACCGCGCTGTTTGCCGAGCGGCGCCCGGCGGTGATCGAGGACATGCGTGCCGCCGCTGATGAGCTGCGCAGCCGCCTGGCCGGGGACACGGTGACCTTCGTGGTCAACCGCAACATCAACGTCTCCAACGTGTGCGTGGTGGGGTGCGCGTTCTGCGGCTTTGGCCAGTCCAAGCGCTCGCCCGGACGCCTACGAGCACTCGCGCGAGGAGTTCGCCCGCCGCGTCGGCGGAGGCGCCTGGACGCCGGCGCGACCGAGCTGTGCATCCAGTCGGGTATCCACCCGGACTGGACGTTTGACGACTATCTGGGGTGGCTGCGCTTCGCCAAGGAGCTCGCCCCCGATGTTCACCTGCACGCCTATTCGCCGATGGAGGTCGCGCACATGTGCGACGTCAGCGGGCTGGCGCCGCGCGAGGTGTTCGCGAGGCTGCGCGAGGCGGGGCTGGGCTCGACCCCGGGCACCGCCGCCGAGGTCCTGCACGACGGCGTGCGTGAGCGCATCTCGCCCAACAAGCTGCCGGTCGCGCGGTGGGTGGAGATCATCGAGGCCTCGCACGCCGAGGGCATCCGCTCGACGGTGACGGTGATGTTCGGCCACATCGAGGAGCCTCACGAGCTGGCCGAGCACATGCGCGTGGTCCGCGAGCTGCAGGAGCGCACCGGCGGCTTCACCGAGTTCGTGCCGCTCTCGTTCATCCCGTTCCAGACGCTGCTGGGACGGGCGCACGGGGTCGTCAGGAGATCTCGCGCGAGGAGAACCTCAAGCACACCGCGGCGTTCCGGCTGGCCCTGGGTCACACCATCACCAACCTCCAGGCCAGCTGGGTGAAGATGGGCCTGGATGCAGCGACCGAGGCGCTGCGCTGGGGCGTCAACGATCTCGGCGGCACCCTGATGGAGGAGTCGATCAGTCGCATGGCCGGCAGCTACCACGGAGTGCGCCTGGAACCCTCAGAGCTGGTTGCCGCCGCCCACCGCGCCGGGCGGCCCGCCGCCGAGCGCACCACGCTGTACGACATCCGGCGCCGGTTTGATCCGGAGCCGCTGGCCGCCTGAGGCGGTCAGGCACGGTGAACGGGCGATGAGCGTCGAGCGCCCGCCGTCGCTGTTCGCCGGGGTCGAGCCCCTGGAGGTGTTCGTCGAGCTGCTGGCCGACCTCGACACCGACACGTCCTCCACCGAGTTCTATGACCGCATCTGCGAGGCGATCTGCCGGCTGACCACGATGCGCCGCGCGGCGATCTTCATGGCCGACTTCGGCCGCCGCCGCGCCCGGGTGGTCGGCGCCTACGGCACCTCCTTCACCGAGCTGGCGACGCTGGAGCCCACGCCGACCCTGATCTCCGCGCCGATCGCCCGGCGCGCGCTGATCGAGGACGAGGTGGTGGTGGTCTCGGAGGGGATCGAGGACCAGCTGCCCTCCGACTATGCCCAGATGTTCGGGATCACCACGCTGGTCTGCACGCCGCTGAGCGCCGCCGGTCGCGCGTACGGCGTCATCTGCGCCGACCGCGGCGGCGGACGGTTCGAGCTCACCGACGGCGAGCGCCACCTGCTGTGGACGCTGGGCAAGACCGCGGCGCTGGTGGCCACGGCCCGCAACGCCACGCGCCAGCAGGAGCGCACGCGCCGGCTGGGGGAGCGCCTGGAGCTCGCGCGCGAGATCCACGAGCGGGTGATGCAGCGGCTGTTCGGAGTGTCGCTGGCCTTGAGCGCCGAGAAGCCGCTTGACCGCGACGAGCGCGACCGCTGCCTGTCCGAGATGCAGGAGGCTCTGTCAGACCTGCGCTCAGCGTTGGAGCGCCCGCTGGCCCCGGTCTCCGGGGACACCGGGACGACGCTGGCCGCCGAGGTGGCGCGCCTGGTGCAGACGCCCGGCGAGCAGGGGCAGATTCACGTCACGTGGCCCGACGAGGTCCAGGTCCCCGGCGGCGTGGAGCCGCTGGCCCAGTCGGTCCTGGCCGAGGCGCTGCGCAACATCGCCAAGCACGCGACCCCCTCCATGGTGGAGGTGGTGGTGGCCGGCGACGAGGACACCTTCAGCCTGGAGGTCCGCAACGACGGCGTGGCCCCCGGCGCGCGCGGCGCCGGGATGGGACTGCGCCTGGCGGCGTTCGAGGCGCTCCAGCACGGTGGTGTCGTGGACTTCGGAGCACCCGAGGAGGGCGCGTGGCGGGTTCGCCTCGTCATCCCGGTGATGGAGGCGCGGGTATGAACACCGCTGCCGCCCCACCGCCCGGGCACACCCCGCCCGAGCGCAAGCTGCGGGTGCTGGTGGTCGACGACCACGACGTGGTGCACTGGGGGTTCCGCGTCCTGCTCGGTGAGCAGCCGTGGGTGGAGCGCTGCGTGGCCGCGCGCACCGGGCGACGAGGCGCTGCGGATGCTGTCCGGCCTACGCCCCGACGTGGCACTGGTGGACCTGTTCCTGGCCGGCGAGTCGGGCGCCGACGTGTGTGACTCGATCCGCAAGGCCTCGCCGTCCACGCGCGTGCTGCTGATCTCCGGCGCGGGGCGGATGTCTCCGGCGGCGGCCCGCGCGGCCGGTGCCTCGGGGTTCATCTCCAAGGACTGGGATGCGCGCGAGGTCGCACGCGCGGTGCGCATGGTGGGGTCCGGGATGACGGTGTTCGAGCCGACGGCCGAGCAGCCGGCGCCGATGCTCTCCGAGCGCGAGCGCGAGGTCCTTGACCTCATCGCCGCGGGCTCGACCAACCGCGAGATCGCCGAGCAGCTGTACCTGTCGCCGCACACGGTCAAGGAGCACACCAGCGCCGTGTACCGCAAGCTCCAGGCGCGCAACCGCGCCGAGGCGGTGCAGCGCGCCCAGAGGATCGGGCTGTTGTCCTAGCCCGGCGTGACTCGGATGGCAGATTGCACGTCTGGCGTGCGTTCTGCCATCCAAGTGGTCAGCAGGGCGGCGCGGAGGTGCCCAGCGAGCATCACCCCACCGGCTGGCCGTTGGCCACCAGTTCGACGTCGATGTTGCCGCGCGTGGCGTTGGAGTACGGGCACACCTTGTGGGCGGCGGCCACGATCTGCTTGGCCTGGTCGCCGTCAGAGATGTCCGGCAGCGTCACGTCGAGCTTCACCGCGACGGTGTAGCCACGGTCCTCGGTGGTGACGAGGCTGACCGACGAGTCGATGGCGACGGCGCCCAGCTCCAGCTTCTCGCGGCGCGAGACCGCGCCCAACGCGCCCTCGAAGCAGGCGGCGTAGCCGACGGCGAAGAGCTGCTCGGGGTTGGTGCCCTGGTCGGCGTCATCGGTGGGCGGGCGCAGCTGGACGTCGAGGCGGCCGTCGTTGGTGACGCCATGGCCGTGCTCGCGGCCTCCGGTGACGTGGGCCTCGGCGGTGTAGATGGTCTTGGCCATGAAGGTTCTCTCCCGGGGGTGGGGGCGGGGCGATTGATTGCTCGCTCAAGCTTATGTCAGCGCGCTTGGGTCAGTGCCATTGTGAGACGTTGGGGTATCGGCGCACGTCAACTGTGGCGCGCGCGCCACCGGCGCGAGGGTCAGCGCCGGCGCATGGCCCACTCGATCGCGGGCAGCTTGAACGCGTGGGGCAGATACTGCGTCGCCAGCATCGCCGCCCGGATGGGCAGGCCGGGGATGACGACCCGGCGCCCGGCCTCCAGGCCCTTGACGCCCGCCGACGCGGCCTCCTCGGCGGTGACCCACGCCGGGCGTGGGACCGCGCGCTCGAACGACTGCCCGCCGGCCACCTCCCAACCGGAGATCTCCCAGAAGTCGGTGGTCACCGGCCCGGGCGCCAGCACGGTGACGGTCACGCCGGAGCCGTGCAGCTCCTGGTGCAGCGCCTCTGAGAAGGTGAGCACGTAGGCCTTGGCCGCCGAGTAGCCCGCCGAGTATGGGAGCGGCTGCATGCCGGCGGTCGAGGCGACGTTGAGGATGGCGCCCTTGCCGCGGCGCACCATGCCGGGCAGAAACGCCGACGTCAAAGCCATGGGCGCCTCCACCAGGACCCGCACCTGCTCGAGCTCGCGCGCCGGGTCGGCCTCGTGAAACGGCCCGTTGGTGGCAAAGCCGGCGTTGTTGACCAGCACACCGACGTCAAGCCCCAGGGACTCGATGCGGGCGGGCAACCGCTGGCGCGAGGCCGCCTTGCCCAGGTCGCAACCGACCGCCTCGGCACGCACGTCGTGCTCCGCGGTCAGCTTTTCGGCCAGCGCGTCGAGCCGATCCTTGCGCCGTGCCACGAGCACGAGATTGTGCCCTCGCTCGGCCAGCTCGCGGGCGATGGCGGCGCCGATGCCGGAGGAGGCTCCGGTGACCAGGGCAGCGGTGTCGGGACTGGGGGCGGGCAGGCTCACCGGGCGATCGGGTGCCAGCGTACCCGCTCGGCGTGGCCAACGGCTCGATCCCCCGGAAAACTGGTGGCCGGGCCAACGCGAGCTTGCGCGAAGGACCCCCCAAATGGGCTCCCCCCAAAAGGGGGGAACTACATAACACGCCTGTATCCCACCCCAGCCTGCGGCGTAGGTTGAAATTGATGGGTGCCGCAAGCGCGATCCTGTTCCCCGGGCAGGGGAGCCAGACGCCGGACATGCGCGACCTCGTGGAGCGCGTCCGGCCCGACCTCCTGGAGATGGCCGTTCAGGCCGTCGGCGAGGACCCGTTCCCCCGTGCCGACGAGGGCACCAACTTCGCGCAGCCGGCGATCTTCTGCGCCAGCCTGGCTGGGTGGGAGGCACTGGGCCGTCCCGCCGAGGCGTTCATGGCGGGCCACTCGCTGGGCGAGCTCGGCGCGCTGGTCGCCGCCGGATCGCTGGACGAGCGCGCGGGCCTGGAGCTGGTGGCACTGCGCGGGCGGCTCATGCACCGGTCGGGTGTCGAGGCGGGCGACGGGGGCATGTTCGCCGTGCTCGGCACCGGAGCCTCCGAGCACGCCCCCGACATTGCCGACGCCCACGACCTCACCGTGGCCAACGACAACTCCCCGTTGCAGGTGGTCATCTCCGGAGACAAGTCGCATTTCCCAGCGGCGATGGCCCACGCCAAGGAGCTGGGCCTGCGGGCCATGGAGCTCGACGTCACCGGCGCCTTTCACTCGCCGATGATGGCCGGCGCGGTCCCCGAATTCGAACGCGCCCTGTCCGACACCACCTTCACCGCACCGGCCAACGGCACCACAGTCATCTCCGCGGTCACCGCCGAGCCGTTCACCGACCCCCGTCGCGAGCTCGCGGACGCGCTGACCATGCCGGTGCGCTGGCGCGAGGTGATGCTGACGCTGCACGAACTGGGCGCCGAGCGCTTCGTCGACGTCGGACCGGGCCGCGTGCTCACCGGCTTGGCCAAGCGCACCCTGTCCGGAGTGGAGCTCGTCAATGCCTGAGTCGGCCCTGCTCACCAGCGAGCTCTCCCCGCCCAGCCGGACGCTCACTCCCGCGGCGATCCTCAGCGTGGCCACCGAGCTCCCGCCCGACCGGCTCACCAACGCGGAGCTAGCCCTGCAGCTAGGCGTCACCGAGGACTGGATCATGAGCCGGACCGGGATCCGCGAGCGCCGCCGCGCCCGGCCCGAGGATCGCTTCAGCGACTACGCCACCCGCGCGGGCGCGCGGGCCCTGGAGGCGGCAGGGGTGGAGGCGGCGAATCTTGATCTCGTGATCGTGGCCACCCTCAGCCAGGATGAGCTGACCCCCAACACGGCGCCGATCGTCGCGCACAACCTCGGGGCGACCCGCGCCGGGGCCTTCGACGTGGGCGCGGCCTGCACCGCATTTCTCGCCGCGCTGGCCCAGGGGTGCGCGAACATCGAGAGCGGACGGGCGCGGTACGTGCTCGTGGTCGGCGGCGACTTCGTCACGCGGCTGGTGGACTACACCGACAAGCGTTCGGCGCCGCTGTTCGCAGACGCCGCCGGCGCGGTGGTATTAGGACCCGCCCACCCGCCGGCGAGCTCCACCGACGAGGGAGCCGGGGACCGGGGCGCTATCGGCCCGATCGTGCTCGGGGCCGATGGCTCGCACGCGGAGACCCTGTTCGTCACCATCGCCGAGCGCAAGGTCCGCATGGACGGGCTGCAGGTCTTCCGCCACGCCGTGGACCGCATGAGCGAGGTCACGCTGGACGTGATCAACCGCGCGGGTCTCACGCTCTCTGACATCGACCTGTTCGTCTTCCATCAGGCCAACGCCCGGATCACCCGCGCGCTGGGCGAGCGACTCGGCCTCGACCCCGACCGTGTCGTCGAGTGCATCGAGACGATCGGCAACGCCTCGGCGGCGACGCTGCCTGTGGGGTTGGCGACCGCGCTGGCCGACGGACGTCTTGCGCCCGGCGCCAACGTCCTGCTCGCCGCGTTCGGCGCAGGGTTCACGTGGGGCGGCGCCGTCGTGCAATGGGGGCGTGATGTCTGAGGCACGTGAGGACGGCTGCGCGTTGGTCACCGGTGCCTCCAAGGGCATCGGCGCGGCGGTGGCCAAGGCGCTGGCGGCCGACGGCTGGGGCGTGGGGGTCAACTACAACTCCGACCAGGCCGGTGCCGACGCGGTCGTCTCCGCGATCGAGGCCGACGGCGGCCGCGCGGTCGCGGTGGGCGGCGACGTCGCGGACCCGGCCGTCCCCGACCAGCTGTTCAAAGCGCTCGAGGAGCACTTCGGATGCCCCGTGCTCGTGCTCGTCAACAACGCCGGCATCACCCGCGACGACCTCACTCCATCGCTTGACGACGAGGCGTGGGATGCCGTCATCCAGACAGATCTGACCGCCGCCTTCCGCCTCACACGGCGGGCGCTGCGCCCGATGATGCGCGCGCGCCAGGGGCGGATCGTCAACGTGTCCTCCGTCGTCGGGCTGCGCGCCAACCCGGGCCAGGCCAACTATTCGGCCGCCAAGGCCGGGCTGATCGCGCTGACCAAGACCTCGGCGGTCGAGGTCGCGCGGCGCGGGATCACGATCAACGCGGTCGCCCCCGGCCTGATCGAGACCGACATGATGGCCGGCGCCTCCGCCGACCTCGTGGACCACATCCCCGCCCGTCGGATTGGAACGCCGGCTGAAGTGGCCGCGTGCGTGCGCTTTCTGACGTCCGACGCGGCGAGTTATGTAACGGGTGCTGTCCTGTCGGTCGACGGCGGGCTGGCCGCATGAAACGCCTTTTTAGAACATCGAAGAGAGGAGACGCACAGATATGTCAGTGACATCCGAACAAGTGGAGAGTCGCGTCGTCGAGACGCTGGCCAGCTTCGGCCCCGACGAGAGCCAGATCACCCGCGACGCGACCTTCGAGGAGCTCGACATCGACTCGCTGGATCTCGTTGAGCTCGCCCAGGTGGTCGAGGACGAGTACGGCGTGGTGCTCAAGGGCGAGGACATGAAGGACCTCAAGACCGTCGGCGACGCCATCGACCTCATCGTCGCGCGGGCTGGTTGAGTGAGTTCCATGCCGGACAGACGTAAGGTCGTCGTCACCGGGCTCGGAGCAGTCACGCCGCTCGGGATCGGCGCCACCATGCTGCACGAGCGCTGGGCCGCCGGCGATGTCGGGATCGCCGATGGGGTCGGAGCCTGCCGGGACTTCGAGGCCAAGGACCATCTCTCCGTCAAGGAGGCGCGGCGTCTGGACCGCTTCGCCCAGCTGGCCGTCGTCGCCGCCGGCGAGGCGCTGGAGCACTGCGGCTGGGGCGAGGAGCCGCCGTATGACCCGATGCGGATCGGATGCATCGTCGCCACCGGGATCGGCGGGCAGTCCACCATCGAGACCCAGTTGGACGTCATGCGCCAGCGCGGGGCCAAGATGGTCTCGCCGCTGGGCATCCCGCAGTACATGCCCAACGCCGCCGCCGCCGCCGTGACCATGAAGTACAAGCTGCGCGGCCAGAGCTACGGGGTGGTGTCGGCCTGCGCCAGCGGCGCCCATGCCATCGGCTCGGCGCTGCGGATGATCCAGTACGGCGACGCCGACGCCGTCGTGTGCGGTGGCGCCGAGGCGACGCTCACCGATTTCGGCTTCGCCTGCTTCAACTCCATGCAGGCGCTGTCGCCGACCGGGATCAGCCGTCCCTTCGACGCCCGCCGCGACGGCTTCGTCATGGGCGAGGGCGCCGGCATGCTCGTCCTGGAGGACGAGGAGTCCGCCCGCGAGCGTGGCGCCACCATCCTCGGCGAGGTGGCCGGCTACGGCTCCACCACCGACGCCCACCACCTGACGGCGCCCGAGCCGACCGGCGGGCCCGCCTCGCGCGCCATCGAGTTGGCCATCCGCGACGCCGGCGCCAACGCGTCGCAGATCGACTACATCAACGCCCACGGCACCTCGACCCAGCTCAACGACGCCGCGGAGACCGCGGCCCTCAAGCTCGCGCTCGGCGCCGAGGCCAAGCGGATCCCGGTCTCCTCCACCAAGTCGTCGATCGGCCACACCCTGGGCGCGGCCGGCGCCGTGGAGGCGGTGGCCACCTTCCGGACGCTCATCACCGGCGTCATCGCCCCGACGCTTGGCTACGAGGTCCCGGACCCCGAGCTCGACCTCGACTACGTGCCCGGGGAGGCGCGGCCGCTGGTGACCGGCAACGGCCATCCACCGCTCGCCCTCTCCAACTCGTTCGCCTTCGGCGGCCACAACGTCAGCCTGGCGCTGCGGGGGGCCGCGAAATGAGCGTCACCGCCGTCGGGCCGGCAGGGAGCGCCTTCCGCGAGCGCCTGAGCCCGCTGGAGCGCCTCGAGGCGCTGTGTGATCCGGGGTCGCTACGCGTGCTCCGTTCGCGCGCCCGCTCGGCCCGGCTGGGCGAGCGCGCAGTGGACGGAGACGGAGTCGTCGGCGCCACCGGGGCGGTCAACGGCCGCCCCATCGCCTGCTACGCGCAGGACGGAGCGTTCCTCGGCGGCTCGCTGGGCGAGCGCCACGCCGACACCATCGTGCGCGTGCTCACCACCGCGCAGCGCGCGCGGATCCCCGTCGTCGGCTTCGTCGAGTCCGGCGGAGCGCGCATGCAGGAGGGCACCGCGGCGCTGGCCGGCTACGGCCGCATCTTCCGAGAGACCGTGGCCCTGACCGGCGTCGTGCCCCAGATCTCGATCGTCTCCGGCGCCTCGGCCGGCGGCGGCGCGTACTCGCCGGCACTCACCGACCTCATCGTCATGACCCAGGACGCCGCGATGTTCCTCACCGGTCCGGGGGTCGTGCGCGAGGCCCTGGGCGAGGAGATCGACGCCGCGGGGTTGGGCGGCCCGCAGGTCCACGACCGCAACGGCGTCTGCCACCTGGTCGTGCCCGACGAGGCCGCGGCCGCCCTGCGCGTGCGCGAATTGCTCTCCTACCTGCCGTCGGCGGCGGGACAGACGCCCCCGCGCGGCATCCCGACCAGCCCGGCGAACCCGGACCCGGGCGCGTTCGTGCCCGCAGAGCCGCGCAGCTCGTACGACGTACGCGACGCCCTGGGGGCAATCATCGACCGCGAGTCCCTGCTGGAACTGCGGCCGCGGTGGGCGCGCAACACCGTCACCGCGCTGGCGCGCCTGGACGGACGACCGGTCGGGATCGTGGCCAACCAGCCGCGCTACCTGGGCGGGGTGCTGGACGCCGAGGGATCCGAGAAGGCGGCGCAGTTCGTCAACTTCTGTAACGCGTTCGGCGTGCCCCTGATCGCGGTGGTGGACACACCGGGGTTCATGCCGGGCTCCAAGCAGGAGAAGGCGGGGGTCATCCGCCACGGCGCGTCGCTGGTGCGGGCGTTCGCCGCAGCGCGGGTCCCCAAGCTCACCGTGGTGCTGCGCAAGTGCTACGGCGGCGCGTACATCACGATGAACTCCCGCGACCTCGGTGCCGATCTGGTGCTGGCCTGGCCCGACGCCGAGCTCGGGATCATGGGCGCCCGGGCGGCGGTGGGCGTGGTCAACCGCCGCGAACTGCACGCTGCCGAGGACCCCGAGGCCGAGCGTGATCGCCTCGCTGATCTCTACGCCGAGGAGCACCTGCGCGCGGAGGCTGCGGCCACCGAGGGCTTCGTCGACGAGATCATCGAGCCATCTGAGACCCGCGACCGGCTGGCCTGGGCGCTTCACTCCTTCGCCGGCGAGGTCGGTGAGGGCGTGTGATCCTGGAGGGGAAGCGTCTCCTCATCACCGGCGTCATCACCAAGGATTCCATCGCCTATCACGCGGCCGAGCAGGCGCAGAACGAGGGCGCCGAGGTCGTACTCTCGAGCTTCGGCCGGGTGCGGCGCATGACCGAGCGCGCGGCGCAGCGTCTCCCGCAGCCCGCCGACGTACTCGAGCTCGACGTCAACAAGCCCGAGGACCTCGACGCTCTGACCGAGTCGGTCCGCGAGCGCTGGGGCGGGATCGACGGCGCGCTGCACGCCATCGCCTTCGCGCCCCAGGACGCGCTCGGCGGTAAGTTCATGACGGCGCCCGCGGAATCCGCCGGGGCCGCCTTCCAGACCAGCGCCTACTCGTTCAAGGCGCTGGCAGCGGCGCTCCAGCCGCTCATGTCGCACGGGTCGTCGCTGGTGGGCATGGATTTCGACGCCACCGTCGCCTGGCCCATCTATGACTGGATGGGCGTGGCCAAGGCGGCGCTCGAGTCGGTCTCGCGCTATCTGGCCCGCGACCTTGGGCCCGAGGGGATCCGCGTCAACCTCGTGTCGGCCGGCCCGCTGGGGACGGTGGCGGCACAGGGCATTCCGGGGTTTGAGCAGCTCGCCGACCTGTGGCGCCGACAGGCCCCGCTGGGGTGGGACGTGTCTGATCCGGTGCCGGTGGCGCGCGCCATCTGCTGGCTGCTGTCGGACTACTCGCACGGGATCACCGGTGAGATCGTCCACGTCGACGGCGGCTTTCACGCCGTCGGCGCGCCCGCCGAGCCGGCTTAGCCGCCCTCAGCGCAACCGGAAGGCGTGCTTGGCCAGCGTCTTGCCGCGGCGCGCCGCGAGCACCGTGTACCTGCCGGGCCTGGGCATCTTGCCCTTGACTCGCAGGATGACGCGGCGCTGGTGCGTGCCCACCCGCGTCAGGCGCACGGCATCCAGCACCTTGCCGGCTCGGCGCAGGCGGACGGTGACCCTGCTGAGCGCGCCGGTGGGGGTCCACAGCGCGACCGCCACGCCGTGCCGGGCGCGCGCGCGGCCGAGGTAGCGCATCCGGAGCTTCACCGCAGGCTTGATGCCCGCGTTGCCCGCGGGTCGCGAGCCGCCCGCGTTGGACGCTGGCACCGGCACCGGCGCCAGCGAGTTGCCGGTACCGATCGAGCTGCAGCCATCGGGCACGGGAACCCCGCCGAGCCGGGCGGTCAGGAACGTGAGCGCTCCTGCCTCAAACGGGATGGCGGCGTTGTCGTGGTCCTGGCCGCTGTACTCGTTGAACTGGACCGAGACGCCCCGCTGACAGTAGGTGTGGGCCAGGGCCTCGTCGTCGTTGGCGACCATCACGCCGTCCCCGGTGCCGTCCTGGTTGCCGACCCCTATGAACAGTGGGCCCTTGGGCGTCCCGGTGCGGCTCATGATGAGGTGGTTGATGGTCTGCGCGAAGACGGGGATGCCGAGGAAGTTCTGGTACTGGGGCTTGAGCAGCTTCTGGATGGTCAGCCCCGGATAGTTGCCCAGGAAGTTGTTGATGCACTGGCTGGAGACGGTGTTGGTGATCTGCTGGCCGTCGGGGGAGAGGTAGGGCGCGATGTCGATGCCGAAGCCGCGGCCGACCCCCACCAGCACCGCCGGTATGACGCCCGACCAGTCCTGGCTGCCGTTGACGTAGTTCAGGTTGTGGGCGAAGTCGACCGGGACACCGCCCTCGGCGACACCGACGATGTCCAGGCCGGGGGCGTACGTCGGTGCCAGTTCGGAGGCGAACTCGGTCGCGATGGCGCCGCCCGAGTACCCGACCATTCCCACCGGGGTGGTGGCGGCCGGGAGCTTGAGGAGGTTCTCGGCGGCGCGGATGCCGTCCAGCGTGGTGTCGCCAGACTCCTGGCCGGCACCCCAATCGAGGTTGGTGCCCTCGTAGTCGGTGTCGATGACGGTGTAGCCCTGCGGCGACGTAGCTGCCGATCAGGGTCTGCTCGTCGGAGTCATAGCCCGAGTTGCCGCCCTGCAGCGTGTAGGACGGGTCGCACACGGGGCCCAGCGCGTCGTACGCGGTCTGGTAGGAGACGATCCGCGTTGCGGCCGGGCGGGGCGCCGGATGCGGGCGAGATGATGGTGGCCACCGTCGCCGCGGCTGTCCCTGCTCGCTTGCTGGTGCGGAACAGGACCTGGGTGGCGCTGATGGGGGTCGACGTGCCCAGATCGGCATTGGGGATCGTGCGCTGGCGCAGGATCGGTGCCCGGCGCCCGTTGCTCAGCCGGGCGGCGGAGTAGCTGTAGAACGGATCGGCGGAGGGCAGCGGCGGATCGGCGAGCGCCGCGGGCACCGCGACGGTGAGGGTGAGCGCGGCGACCACGAGGGCGAGCGCTCGGCGAACGGCTGTCACTAGGGATCTCTCCTCTGCGCTGGTAAGTGGAGGATCGGTACCCCGGGTACTGGGTGCTCAGGCGGACGACTACAGGAACAGCTCGCTCGCGTCGCGCAGGAGCGGTGCGACGCCGGGGCCGTCGTCGGCGCTGACATGGCGTCCCGCGCCGCTGACGAGCACCGCGGGCTGCATGGCGTCCTTGGCCCGGGCGAGATCGGCGGCGGCGGCCAGCTCGTCGGCGACCGCGATCCACGTGGCCTTGAGCTCGCGGCCGCGGGCGTCGGTGGCGCCCGCGCCAATCCTCCAGTGGCGCCAGGCCGGCGCACCCGACGGCGATGTCGACCTGGCCGTTGCGCCATGCGCGCCCAAAGGAGTCCGTGATGAGGACCGCGGGCGCGACGCCCAGGCGCGCGCGTAATCCGGCTCGTAGCCGTCGCGCCGAGTCGTCGGGATCGACGGGGAGCAGGATCACGGTGTCGTCGTCGGGTGAGTTGGAGGCGTCCACGCCGGCGTTGGCGCACACGAACCCGTGGCGGGTGACGCTGATCAGCACCCCACGGGTGGCGCGGCGGAGCTCGCGGGTCTCGTCGAGCACCACCTGCACGTGCCGTGGGTCCTTGTTCAGCTCTGCCGCCAGTGTCCGCGCGCGCTCGGTCACCTCGACCCGCGACAGCGCGCGGGTGCGGCCCTCGGCCTTGGAGATGAACTTGTGGGCCACCACGAGCACATCGTCGGCGGCCAGTGCGCCCGACGCCATGACGGCGGCGATGAGCTCGGCCGGCTCCTCGCCGGCCCGGATCTCGGGCAGGCCGTCCAGCGCCACGGCGGTGATGGCGGCCATGGTTGCCGGTCAGGTGCGGCTGCGAGCGAGCTGTCGCAACATCCCGCGGGTGTGGGCGGCGCCCCCGCGCGTCTCGCCCAGCGTCGTCTCGACGGCCTGGAGGTCCTCCGGTGTGTCGAGGTCCAGCGCGAGGGACGGGACCTCGACGGTCTCCGCGGTGATCCCGGCGGCCGACGCGTGTCGGTGATGGCGGTCGTGACTGCCCGGCCCGAACGACGACTTCATCGCGTCCGGCGGTGCCAGGAGGAGCGCGTTGGTCCCGGTGCCGTGCCGGTCAGGGACGATCAGCACACACGGCGGCTGCAGCGGCCGCCCGAGTAGGGCGTCGATCTCGGCCGGGTCCAGCAACGGAGTGTCGCCGGGGACCAGGAGCACGCGGTCGGCGCCCAACTCGACGGCCCGGTCGATCCCGCGCCCCGCGGCGTCGTTGTGGCCGGTGTCCTCGTCGTCGGACACCATCGCGCCGTAGCCGCCGGCGATCCGCTGGGCGTTGTGATCGCGCGAGACGACCAGCATGTGGTCGACGAGCGTGGCCCGCCGCAGCGCGACGAGCACGTCAGAGAACATCGCCTCCACCAACGCCCGGCGCGGCCTCGGGTCGAGCTCCTCGGCGAGCCGCGTCTTGGCATCGTCGAGCGTCTTGATCGGCAGGATGGCGAAGGTCGTCACGGCAGGTACACGCTATCTGTTGGGTCCGCGGAGGCCGCAGCCAACCGGTTTGTGCGCTGTCATCTCCGCAGTCCCTGCGCGAACTGGAGCGTCTGCTGCGCCAGGCGCTGTCGCGCTTCGGAGTCGTTCATGAGCACGCTGGTTTCGAGCACCGTCACAGAGCGGGTGCGCTGGTCAGCCACCAGGCCGTCGAGGATGCCCGCGTAGGTCTCGGCGATGCCGGCGCTGGAGACGCTGCGCCCGGCCCAGCGCAGGCACGCCTCGGTGGGGCCTTTGAGGACGCGGCCATCGACCAGCGGGCTGACGGCGACCACCGCGGCGGGGCTTGCCGCAAGCGCGTCGGCCATGCCGGGGACGGCGAGGATCGGTCCGATCGAGATCACCGGGTTGGACGGGCCGATGATGATCGCCCGCGCGGTGGCGATGGCCTCGAGCACCTCGGGCGTGGGCGCGGCGGCCCGCGCATGGCGGAAGTCGACATCCTGGATGGGCCCCTCGCCCTGGCGGCGGATGAGGAACTCCTGCAACGACAGCCAGCTCCCGTCGGCCATGACGCGGGTGCGTACCGGCCTGTCGGACATCGGCAGCACGCGGGCGTGCACGCCGAACGATGCGCAGATGCGTGCGTGGGCCTCGGTGAGGCGCGCGCCCTCGTCCAGCGCCCGGGCGCGCTCGATGGCGATTGCCAGGTCGCGGTCGCCCAGGTTGAACCACACGTCGACGCCGAGCTCGCGCAGCCCGTCCATGACGGCGAAGGTGTCGTCGCGCAGGCCCCAGCCGCGCTCGTCGATCCGGTCAGCGAGCCAGAAGGTAACGAGATCCGGGTCGGGGGAGACGTAGCCGCCGTAGATCTCGATGTCATCGCCGGTGTTGGCGACGACCACGAGGTCCTCGGGGGCGACCACGTCGAGCATCCCGCGCGCCAGCTTCGCCCCGCCGGTCCCGCCGGCGAGGACCACGACCGGTCCCGTGGGGCTCAATGATCCAAGCCTGTGATCTTGATCCCGGCGCGCGTCTTGTGGCGCACGTTGATCGAGATGAGCAGCGGGGTGAGTTGCTCGACGATGCGCGCCATCTCCAGGGGACCACAGTTCACCGCGCGCAGCCCCTCGACCTTGTCCACCAATTCGATGACCTTGGCCTTGTCGATCTTGCGGTCACCGCAGACGAGCACGTCCTCGTCGAGCACGTGATCCAGGTCGGCTAGGACCGCGGCGCTGATGGTGTGAAAGGCCGAGACGACCCGGACCCCCTCAGGGACCATCTCCTGGGCCTGCTCCGCCGCGGAGCCCTGCCACACCCCCAGCGTCCGGGTGGCCTTGCCGCCGACCGCGGCGGCCAGAGGGACGGTGGCGTCGATCACGAGTTGCTCGGGCTCGAGCGCGTGCTTGAGGTTGCCCAGCGTCTCTGACTGGGAGCGGAACGGCACGCTGAGGATGACGATCTCGGCGCCCTGAACCGCCTCGTGGTTCTCGGCGCCGGTGATGGTTGCGCCGGGGACCCGTTCGGTGGCCTTCTCGGCGGCCTCCTGGGCGCGGCCGCCGTCGCGCGAGCCGATGACGATGGGGACCCCGGCATGGCCCAGGCGCACGGCGAGGCCGAAGCCGAGCGCTCCCGTCCCGCCAACTATGCACACGGGGGATGACACGAAGTTGGGCAGTCTATGGATTGTCAGCTCGGCAACGAGCCCCGCCGGGCTTATATTGGACGTACGTGCGCAGAGGGGTGATGGCAGCGTTGGTGTGCGTGCTCGCGATCAGCGTCTCGGGCGCGCGGGCGCATGTCCGTCACCCAGGCCGCCTCCCGCTCGTCGTCCACAGCGCCTCGGTGACCCAGTCGGGTCAGGACATCGTCTGGCGCCTGGACATGGAGACGCCGTTCTCACCCGAGGCGCTGGCGGCGGCCGGCCGCTCGCTGTGTCTGGTGCTCGAGCGCGTCGCCGGCGACGAGGCGACCGGAGAGCTCTGCCTGGTCGGCCCCCGCCCCGGGGCGACGGACGCTCGCCTCCAGTACCGCCGGATCATCGCTGCCGGCCCGGCTCAACCGCGGCTCGGGCCGCCGTCGATCGTTGACGCCGTCGTCACCCGGACCAGCTCACGAGAGCTCAGCGCGTCGTTTCTCCCGTCCGCTATCGGCAGCGGGTACACCCCGATCCGATGGCAGGTCCAGAGCACGCTCGCGGTGCCGCACTGCGCGACGCCGAAGGGAACCGGCTGCGTGACGCTGTGGCCGATGAAGGGCCAGGTCGCGCCGCTGCACCCGCCGCAGCCGACGGGCTGTACTGCGACTGGCCCGTCATTCGTGGGCGGGGTGACGACCGGCAAGCGGGAGATCGCGCTCACGTTCGATGATGGCCCGTGGTATCAGACGCCGGAGTTCCTGGCTCTGCTCGAGCGCTACAAGGTCCCGGCGACGTTCTTCGAGGTCGGCGAGCACATCGCCCAGTACGGTGAGGGCGGCGCGATCGAGCGGCGGATGCTCGCCGACGGGGACATGATCGGCGACCACACGTGGAGCCACATCGTCGTCGCCGCCGGGGGCCCGGTGGCCGAGTCGCAGATCGAGCAGGCCGCGGACGCGATCCGCAAGGCCACCCACGGCTTCACGCCCTGCCTGTTCCGTGCTCCCGACGGGTCGGTCAGCCCGGCCCTGATCGGTGAGGCGCGGTCGCTGGGGTTCACGACGATCCAATGGGACATCGACCCGCGCGATTGGGCTCTGCCCGGCGTCGGCGAGATCGAGGACAACGTCCTGGCCAACGCGCACCCTGGCGCGATCGCGATCATGCACGACGGAGGCGGCGACCGGTCAGAGACGCTGGCCGCGCTGCCCGACATCATCGACACGCTGCGGGCGCGGGGCTACACGTTCGTGACGGTCACGCAGCTGCTGGGGCAGCGGCTGCTCTACCGCTAGGGGCTCGCGCCAGATCGGCATCGATCGCGTCGACCAGGGTGAGCGCGTACTGGAGGAGCGCGTCGAGCGCGGCGGGGTCGAGCGCCGCCGCAGAGTCGGTTGTCTGGTGCGAACGCGGCGTGAGCCCGCGCGCGTCCAGGCAGCCGATGGTCAGCGCCGGGAGCCGCCGGGCCCGAGCGGGCAGGGCCGGGCCGGTCCCGCGGCCCCGGTGGGGCGTGCTTCTGCCCGCGGTTCGGGCAGCGAGGCCACGCAGGCGCGCGATGTAGCGCAAGGGGACGAGGCTGCCGTCAGAGGTCCACCAGGTGGGCCGTCCGGCGCCGCCGGCCGCGATGCCGAGCACGATCGTGTTCGCGGCCCGCAGGTCGCCCCGCCGGGCGCGCAGGTGGCGCCGGAGACCGACCATCCCGGCCTCGCCCGCACCCTGGAGCACCAGTTCAACGTCCAGCCGTCGCGGGGGCGCGGCGTCGAGCGCGCGCACGAGCGACATCGCCACCGCGGTCCCGGCGCCGTTGTCAGAGGCCGCCGGGCCGAACGGCGCGCCGCCGAGCTCGAGCAGGAGCGCCAGCGCCAGAACCAGCGCGGCGGTGGGGATGAGCTGCACGATGCCGATCGGCGTGCCGGCAGAGCCCTGGTGGCGCAGGAAGGCGACGACCAGCAGCCACACCATCGCGATGGCCAGCCAGCCCACCCAGCCGAGGCTGAGCGGACCTGCCAGGCGCCCGAGGCGGGCGGCGGGTGCTCGCAGCCAGGTGCGGTGGGCCAGGCCCGTCCGTCCGGCGTCGTAGTTGGCGGTGACGATGAGACGGACAGGTGGTGGCGCGCCGCCGGTGTCGGCTGGGGTGCTGTCCGGCGGGACGGGCGTGCGGCTGACCACGTTCTGGCTGGCGCGCTCCCGCGTCAGGCGGCGACCGGGCGAGTAGCCGGTGAGCCCGTCTGCGACCACGCACACCAGCGCCACCAGGACGATCGCGCCCCCGAGGAAGCCGTGGTGCACGGCCAGCAGGCTCCCGACGATCGCCAGTAACGCGTGCCACGCCTGGGCCAGCGCCGTGTTCGGCCGGCACCAGAACGTCTGCAGCGTGGCGCGGCGACGGCCGCCCCGCAGCTGGCCGGCCAGCCACACGGCGGCGCGGCGCTCGGCGTCGGTTCCGGCTCCCCGTCGCTCGAACCGGGTCAGCTGGGTGGCGGTGTCCAGGGCCTGCATGCGCGGCGGATGATCTCAGGGCAGGGGTCGCGGGGGCGCGGGGCACGCAGCGCCGATCTAGTACAACCGGTCCAGATGAGCGTTCCCGAAGACGAATTGCTGGCCGTCGCCCACGAGGCGGCGAGCGCTGCGGCGAAGGAGCTGATGTCGCGCTTCGGCGGCCACGTGGGGGGCATCCGCACCAAGAGCACCGCCACCGACCCCGTCTCCGAGGCCGATCTGGCCGCCGAGGCCGAGATTCGCCGGGTGCTGGGCGCGCGGCGTCCCGCGGACGCGATCCTCGGAGAGGAGGGCGGGGCGACCGGCGACGGCGCGCTGCGCTGGATCGTCGATCCCCTCGACGGCACCGTCAACTTCCTCTTCGGGATCCCGCAGTTCTCGGTCAGCGTGGCCTGCCAGGACGCAGAGGGGATGGTGGTGGGTGTGGTGCTCGACCCGGTCCGCGAAGAGACCTTCGCCGCCACGCGCTCTGGCCCGCCGACGCTCAACGGCCAGAAGATCTCCGGCTCCTCGCGCGAGGAACTCGCCACGGCGCTCGTGGCCACCGGCTTTGCCTACGACGCCGCTGTCCGCGCCAAGCAGGCGGTGGTGATGACCCGCCTGCTGCCTCGAGTCCGCGACATCCGCCGCGCCGGCTCGGCCGCACTCGACCTCACGTGGCTGGCCTGCGGACGCTATGACGCCTACTACGAGCGCGGCGTCAACCTGTGGGACTACGCCGCGGGGGCGCTCATCGCCTCACGAGCGGGCCTGTCGGTTCGTGAGCTGGCCGCCGCCGACGACGGCCCGGCTGGGCTGGCGGCCGCCGCGCCCGCGCTCATGGACCCGCTGCTGGGCCTGATCCTCGACGGCGCGCCCGCTTAGACTTCGCCTCCACCCGCGGCGGTGGTGGAACGGTAGACACGGAGGCCTCAAAAGCCTCTGTCCTTCGGGACGTGTGGGTTCGAATCCCACCCGCCGTATCGACGGGACTAGGCCGTGGCCGCGGAGGGCCCGCGCGCGATCGGCTTGGAGCCGCGGCGCCGGGCCTCCTCCTCGGGCACTTCGAGCTCCACGTTCCAGCCCTGGGCGAAGCCGATCATGGCGAAGATGATGAGCGCGGCTTCCAGTGGGACGAGCAGGAGGGTGATGGTGCCCAGGACGTCGGTGCTCAGGCCCGCGCCGCCGAACAGCGACTGGGGGGCGCCGAAGCCATGATGGTTGCGGTCAAACCAGCTCGTGCCGTCGAGCCCGAGGCCGGCTATCGCGGCGATGATCAGCAACAGGATGGCCAGCGCGGCCGCGATCGGCAGGATCCCGCGAGCCCAGCGCAGGATGTAGAAGGCGAGCACCAGGTAGACCGCCGACCAGATGAAGTTGACCGGCTTCATCCCCTGCAGCTTGCTCCAGCCCCCGATGGTCAAGATCATCATCAGCACCACCGAGGCGATGAGCAGGCCCACGACGATGAGCTTGGTCAGCTTGCAGATCGCCTTGTCCCGGTTGGGATGGATGACGGCGTAGCCGGGCCGGACGTTGCGTACCTGAGCCACGGGACCGGACCTTACCCTCTGGAGCCGCTCGACATGCGCACAGCATTCCCGGTCGGCGTGCCTCACAATCCTCGTCGACGCCGTGCGGGCGTGGTGAAACGGTAGACACGCCGGCTTTAGGTGCCGGTGGGCGCAAGCCCGTGGGGGTTCGACTCCCTCCGCCCGCACTCTCTGCAGGGCCCAGCGCTCAGAGACGGACCGCCACCGAGCGCTCCTTGGACCACTGCCAGAGCGCCTTGTCAAGCGTGCGGATCGACACCCCGCACCGGTCCGCCAGCCCGCGGCAGGCCTCCAGGTAGCCCAGCCAGAAGGCGATCGGGTACTGCGAGCGGGGCTTGACGCCCAGCGCCTCCAGGGCCCGCACATCCAGGATCGGGTAGAGGGCCGGGAAGGCGAAGTACAAGAGCGTCGAGGCGGTGGGGACGCCGACGCCGCTCAACGCCAGCAGAGCCTCCATCCGGAGCGCCTCGTCGGGATCGGCCAGGGCGTGGCGCGTGGCGGCGCGGACCGCCGACTCGGTGTTGACCGCGACCCGCGGCGCGCTGCGCGGCGTCTTCCACGCGCACACGAGCAGGAACTCGCGGCGCCGGTAGTAGCCGCGGGCGCGGGCAGCGCCGCCGATCGTCTCCACGGCGCTCTCGTCGACGAGGGGGAAGCGCGCGGCGAGCTCGGGCACCAACTCGGGCGCGAACTGGATCTCGAATGCGGGCACGGGCCGGTACCATCGCAGGACCTCACAGGGGAGTGAGTTAATGGCTATGCGCACGGTCTCCAAAACCGTGAATCCGGGTTCGAATCCCGGCTCCCCTGCTTCCCTGATGCCCTCGTGATGCTCTCGCACACCGTCTACCGCACGTTCAACACCTCGCGGCGGCGCGAGTTCATCCGCATCACCGAGGATGTCGCCGAGGCGGTCCGCGACGCTGGCATCGCCGAGGGCATGGCGCTGGTGTGCGCGATGCACATCACGGCCGGCGGTCTGGATCAACGACGACGAGCCCGGCCTGCTTCAGGACACGCTGGAGTGGCTGGACAAGGTCGCGCCGCCGAGCTGGACAGAGCCGGCCAACGACGTCGCCCGCGAGCTGCTGCCCGACCCTGGCGATTACCGCCACCACCGCGGCGGCGAGGACAACGGCGACGCTCATCTCAAGAACCTGCTCGTCCATCACCAGGTCATCGTCCCGGTCACCGAGGGCCGCCTCGATCTCGGCCCCTGGCAGCAGGTCTTCTACTGCGAGTTCGACGGCGGGCGCCCCAAGCGTCTCGTCATCAAGGTGCTTGGGGAGTAGGCGCTGGAGGCCTCACGGATCTTCGCCCCGGACATGCTGGCGGGGCGGGTGGCGCTGGTGACCGGGGGAGGGACCAACCTCGGCAAGGCCGCCGCGGCCGAGCTGGTGCGCTGTGGCGCCACCGTGGTCATCGCCGGCCGGCGCGAGGAGATCCTGGCCGAGACGGCCGGCGAACTGGGGGAGGGATGCTCCTGGGTGTCAGGGGACATCCGCGAGCACGCCGGCGCCGAGGCGATCGTGGGCGGGGCGCTGGATCGGCACGGGCGACTGGACCTCCTGCTCAACAACGCCGGCGGTCAGTACTTCGTGCCCGCCGAGGGCATCACCGCCAAGGGGTGGCATGCCGTGCACCGCCTCAACGTCACCGGCACTCTGCTGATGTGCGAGGCCGCCTACGACCTGGCCATGCGCGCCTCCGGCGGCACCATCGTCAATGTGACCGTCTCCCCGCACCAGGGCTTCCCGGCGATGGCACACACCGGCGCCGCCAGGGCGGCCGTCGAAGCGCTGAGCAAGGAACTGGCGGCGCAGTGGGGACCCGATGGGGTGGCGGTCAGCGCGATCGCGCTCGGCCGCCTGGCCACCGAGTCGCTGAAGAAGTATCCGGCGGAGCTGTGGCAGCGGGCGGCGCAGTCCGTGCCGCTCCAGCGCCTGGGGGAGGTGGAGGAGTACGGCTGGCTGGTCGCGCTGCTGGCGACGCCGATGGGGCGAACGCTGTCGGGTTCGGTGGTCACGCTCGACGGTGCCCTGGACAACTGGACGGGACCTTGGCCGCCGCAAGATCTCGTGCGCGACGGTGACGTGCCGACGGAGGAGCGGCGCGTGGCCGGATCGCCACCTACGCCACGCGACTGACAGTCGACGAACGTGTGAGTGATTCGCGGTCCGCAGGCGGGTCGCGCAAATCTTTGTTTCGTCAAAGTTCACCATGGCTCCCGGCCCCTGATTGCTCCGCTTGATGAGCGGATATTCAGATGCTTACACTCCGGAAATTGATGTATTGACCGTGTCCAGGGCGACGTCGGCGTTGCGCATGGACGGGACCCGAGAGTCACCACGCGGGAGCGGCCCACCGTAACGTGACGTGCGACGTCCCGCGCGTGCGAAATGCCACCGTGACGCCTCAGTGGCACCCGATCGGCCAACGACGAGAGGCGATGTGTGAGTGTCTGTGAACGGGCGGGGTGCCACTGCTCCTAACCTCAACAATGCTGACCAGAGCTCGCTGCGCGAGTTCTGGGATGTCTACGCGCCGCAGTTCGCGGAGATCGGTGCCCAGCTTGCCGAGGACACCGCCGCTCATCCTGAGCTCGCGAGCTTCGTACGGACCGGCGCGCGGTCGAGCTCCCGGCGATCCTCGACCGTCTCGCGATCGTGGTGCCAGACGATCCCGACCGACCGCTGGCGGTGCAGGCCCGAGAGGTCCGCGGCACCCCCGCCGCCGGGTCCTCGGCGGTGCCGCAGGCGGTCACCGTCACCGTGATCGACCAGGGCCTGGGCATCGAGGCCGAGGCGATGCCGCGGCTGTTCGGCGAGTTCTATCGCGTCCAGACGCCTGACCGGCAGGGCATCTCCGGCACGGGCCTCGGACTCTCGATCTGCCGCAAGATCGTCCGCGCGCACCAGGGTGAGATCTGGGCCGGATCAGAGGGGCCGGGCCACGGTTCCCGGTTTCACTTCACGCTTCCCGTCGCAGACGGCGTGGAGCGGCCGTGAGGCCCCCGCGGCGACATCTGCACGAGGTGCCCGGCGCGACGGAGGCACAGGCCCGCATCCGGCTGCTCGTCGCCGACGACGACCGGCGTGTGCGGATGCTCGTTCGTGCTCAGATGGCCGGGACCGAGATCGATGTCCTTGAGGCGGCCGATGGCCATCACGCGCTCATGCGCATGGAGCACGACGCTCCTGACGCGGCGCTGCTGGACTGGCGGATGCCCGGCGGTGGGCTGCCCTTGGCCCGCACGCTCATCGATGACCACGGGCTGGTGGGCAGGGTGATCATGCTCTCCAGCATCGCGGACCCGCGCGACCGGCTGGAGGCGCGGCGCGCCGGTGTGGTGCGCTACCTGGTCAAGCCGCCCGAGCGGGGCATGCTGCTCGCCGCGGTCCGGGCCGTGGCGGCTCACTCGCGCGTGGCCTGAGCGTTACCATCGGTCGTCCCGCGGGCGAAGTGTTGTGGTTGCACAAAAGCCTTCCAAGCTTTTAGGGCGGGTTCGATTCCCGTCGCCCGCTCTGTCGCCGGTATCATCGGCGCACGTCACGGGGAGTGGCGCAGTCTGGTAGCGCACCCGGCTGGGGGCCGGGCGGTCGCAGGTTCAAATCCTGTCTCCCCGACTAAGGAAGTAGCTGCAAATCCGCAAGACTTGATTCTACGGTGCATCGGGCCAATTGGCCCCGAGGGCATCAAAAGGGCATCAAACGCGCGCTGTGTTTGTTCTGGCGGCGCGGCGAACGTCGCCACTTGGCCGTCGCAGGCGTCGCCCATAACCTCATCGCAAACGCTGGGATCCGGAGCCTGCTGGTTCGTGTGCGCGAACGACAGGATTCACGAAGCTCCGACCTTTAATGGCGCGGCAGGGCTGCCGGAGCGTCTACCGGTCTGCCGACCGTGACGCCAACGGCTCGCATCTCGAGCCGCACCACGTCGGTCATCGCCGCGACGCCGGCTTTGCTCGCCGCGTGGAGGATCGGATTGTCGGCGTCGAGGAACTCCAGGACCGCGGGGACGAACCGCTCGTGGTACTGGAAGATGCCGCCGTGCCCGGAGTCCGGGTAGATCTCGAGCGTGCTGTTCGGGATCCGTTCGGCCAGCGCGTGGGACTGACTTGAAGCGACCATGACGTCGTTGTCGCCATTGGCCACGAACGTGGGCTGGGTGATCCGCGACAGGTCGTGCGGCTCGCCGAGGCCGGTTTCGCGGATCGCCAGCAGTTGCGCGATCCGAGCCTGATGAGAGATCGGCTTGTCGCGATCGGCCGTGCGCTCACGCAAACGCGCGATGTACTCGGTCCCGGCCTGCTTGCCGACCGCGTTTCGGTTGAAGAACAGGAACTGCCGCGGATCGAGGCGCGTCAGCGCAGCCTTGGTGTAGGCGCCGCCGACGATCAGCGGCATTTTGGTCAGGCCCCCGCCGCCGCGATGCCCGGTACCGGTGAGAATCAGCCGCCGGACCAAGTCCGGGTTCCGCAGGGTGACCTCTTGCGCGACACCCCCACCGAGGGAGAAGCCGAGCAAGTCGACATGATCGTGGCCGAGCGCCCGGATGAACGCTGCGGCGTCAGCGGCCATCGCGGCGATCGTGTGCGGCACTTTGCCGCCGGACGCGCCTACGCCGCGGTTGTCGAACGTGATCACGTGGCGCTGCTTGGCGAACGGGTCGATCACGCGCGGGTCCCAGTCGTCCAAGACGGCCGTGAAGTGGTGCAGAAGCACGAGCGGGGTTCCCCCGCGCGGGCCCAGTTGCCGGTAGGCGAACGACGTGCCACCGACGTCGAGGGTGTGGGTCGGGGTGTCTTTCCAAGCAAAGATCGTTGCGGTCATGGGTCAGTCCTCCTGGGACAGAGCTCGGCCCTTGAAGAGGCCGCGGTTGGTGTCGAGTTACCTCGCCGAGGGCCTGTCCGGAACTTCGCGCAGGCCTGATCCCGGTCAGGCGGGTAGTTGGTTGAGCTTGCGGATCTGCTTGTCGAAGATGGTGGTGGGCGCGTAGCGGCGCGCCTTGCTCACGCGGCGGGCGGTCTTCCCGGCGGGGTATCTGAGCTTCGGGCGTTGGTCGGTGGCGGCGGCGACGATGGCGTGGCCGACGATCGATGGCTCGTCGCCTGCCTTCAGCGCGTCGGCAAGCCCGACGTCGATGATCTTGCGTCGTTGGGCGTAGAGCGGAAGCGGTGTGTCGGCGGCAGCGAGATTCGCGTCGAAGGAGGTCTTGGTGAACCCGGGCTCGACCAGCAGGACGCGGACTCCGTGCTCGCGCACCTCGTGGTCGATCGACTCGGAGTAGCCCTCGAGAGCGTGCTTGCTCGACGCGTACAACGCCATGTAGGGGACGGGAATGAGACCGACAATCGAGCTGACGTTGATGATCCTTCCGCTGCGCTGCTCGCGCATGTGCGGCAGCACGGCGCGCGTCATGCGGATCGAGCCGAAGAGGTTGGTCTCAAACAGCGCGCGGGCCTGCTCTACGGAGCTCTCCTCGGCAGCGCCGGCGACACCGAGACCGGCGTTGTTGACCAGCACGTCGATGCGGCCGGAGCGGTCGAGCACCTCGCGTACCGCGTCGGCCACCGACTCATCGTCGGTGACGTCGAGTGGCAGGAACACCACTTCGCCGCGCTTCTCGCCCGGGGTTGCTCTGCGGCTCGTCCCGTACACGGTGAACCCAGCGCCGACGAGGGCGCGTGCGGCGGCCTCCCCGATTCCGGACGATGCTCCCGTCACCAGCGCTACTCGGTCTGTCTTGGCTGCCATGGTCTGCTCCTTGCCTGGTTGAATTACGGTCATAATATCATAGTACGACTATAATGCAATCCGCGTTGGGTGCGGGATCCACCGGTTGACGGCGGACGGGTCAGACCCCCGCGTGGCAGGGCCCACGGCATGATCGAGACCAGTTCGACGAGAGAGGTTCGCGATGCGATACGGCAAGGACCAGAAGCAGGCCACGAGACAGCGCATCCTCGAAGCGGCCGGGCGGCGCTTCAAGCAGGACGGCATCGACGGCGCCGGCGTGGCGGCCGTGATGTCCGACGCCGGCCTGACCAACGGCGCCTTCTACGCGCACTTCGCCTCCAAGGAGGATCTTGTCGCGAACGTCCTCGCCGACCAGCTGCGCGCCCAACGCCAAAGCCTCGACTCCCAGCCCCCAGATCGGGCGGGACTCGAGGCGTTCATCCGCTCCTACCTCGTCTCCCCAGCACCGCGACCAGTGCGCCGACGGCTGCCCGTCGGCTGCGCTGCTCGACGAGATCGCCCGCCGCCCCGCCGCCACCAGACAAGTCTTCACCGACGAACTGATGGACGAGATCGACGACATCGCCTCGCGCCTGGACCCAACCGACATCGAGGCCGCGCGGACGGACGCCCTCACGGTCTTCGGGCTGATGGTCGGCACCCTGCAGCTCGCCAGGGCACTGACCGACCGCGACCTCTCCGATCGGCTTCTCGATCACGGCGTGGCGACGGCGTTGAAGATGCTCGACGGCTTCGCTCGTTAGCGGCGCGACCTTGACGCAAAGCTTCTCGCCTGTAACGCCCGTTCCGGATCAGGATCGAAGGGCCCGCCGGCGTCCGCGTCTTACGTCCCACTTCGCGCCGTGGCCGGTCAGCCTCATGTCGCGGCCGGCCGCTGTCGCGACCGCCGCCCTCGCGGGGGCCGCCGGAGCCACCAACCGCGTCGGCTGACAACGAGCGGCCGGCTGAAACTCGGAACCCCAGACCCCAGGCTCTCTGGACCCGCTTTGATGGCGCGACGACTATCTCGGCGTCGCCCGTCGTGCAGCCGCTGCACGCGGAAAAGCAAGTTCCCGTCGCAGAAGGGATCGACCACTGCGACAGATTCGAGGCGTCTGATGGCCCGGCGGGAGGCAACCGCTGTCGCAGAAGCGCAACGTCTTTTGCGGCTGCGGTGCGACGCTTCTGAGGCGGAGCTCGGGTCAGTTCAGTCGTGCCAGCATGGCCCGAAGCTGGACATGCAAGACGTCGCGGTCCGATGCTTCGGCAGGGAGCGCTAGGCGCAACTCGGCGGCGTGAATCGCAGCGCTGACGTCGCCTCGCCGGTCGTAGGCCATCACGAGGTTGTTGAGCATCCGCATCGCGACTTCATGCGCTTGCCAGGGCCTCACGAACTGTTGCGCGGCGTCGGTGTGTAGTCGCCCGCCGCCCGCGAAGGGATCCAAGAGCACTGGTGGATCTGTGCCGAAGTGACCGACGACGAAATGGCCCGGCAAACCAACACCGGCGATCTGGATTCCGGCTCTGCGAGCGACCTCGACATACACGACCGACAGCAGGATCGGCAGACCGCGACGCCGCGTGAGCACGAGGTCGAGCATGGAGTTGCCGGGATCGTCGTAGTGCTCTCGATCGCCGACGAATCCGTGAGCGGCGCCGATGATCTGTCCGCAGGCGAGCGCGTGCGCCTCCGGCGTCCCGTTTGTCTGCTCAGCGGCGCGCGAGAGCTCCGCACCGAGGATGTCGAGCCTTCTCATTGCGCCGGCCGCGTCGACGTCACGGAACTCCGCTGCCAGGGCGAGCGCTAGGACATCTAGGGTCGCACCCGGGTCTCTGGCAAGCCGAGCGAAAGGACGCGTCTTCGACACAAATGGATTGTGCCGCGCGCTTCAGCTTCGCGACACAGCACCCCGTGGAGCGACTCAGCCCGCGCTGAGGGCGCTGGGACGCCCGCACCGCCAGGTCGCAGAACGGGAACGTCTTGTGAACACGGTGAGAGACGCCCAGTTGGCAACGAGCAGGGAGGCGACCCACAGTGACGCCGAGTCCCGCTTCGAAACCGGTCTCGCTGACGCGATGCCAGGAGGCACGCCGCGAGACGAAAGGGGGTGGGCAAGACCGGCTCTCGAGCGGTCTGGAAGACGCTCGCCGCGCATCTCGACTCACTTCTCGGTTGCGCTCGAAGCGGAAGACGGCAAAGTGCAGATCAGATTGCCCTGGGCGCAGGTGCCGGCCAGGTCGGCGTGGGGTTGATCGGGCGCCGCTTGCTGTGCGACGCTGTGTCCGCGCACATGAGCCCTGAGAGTCTCAAAGGCGGCACGGTTGATGTGGACTGGATCGCGGCGCACCGCGGCGAGCCGGGCGTTCGACTGGTCGAGATCGACGTTAGCCGCGCTGCCTATGACGAGGGGCACATTCCCGGTGCGGTCCTCTGGAACGCGTACTCGGATTTGCGTGATCCGAACTACAAGCCCGTTGGGCTCGCCGAGTTCGGGCGCTTGCTCACGCGGTCGGGCATATCGCCCGACACGTGCGTGGTCACCTACGGATACAGCGCTCCACTCGGTTTCTGGCTGCTGCGGGCACACGGTCACGAGGACGTGCGGATGCTGATGGGCCCGCGCGACCAGTGGGCGCAAATGGGACACCCGTGGAGCACGGTCGTGCCCGCGGTGGCGGACAGCGCCTATCCGCCAGTGGTCGCGAACGACAATCTGCTTGCTTCTCGCGAAGCCGTGATGAGCGCGATCGGTGACGAGTCGCAGCTTGTGCTGGACGTGCGTGCGGAGCGCGAATACGACGGCGAGTTCTTCTGGCCCTCGGGCGCCACGGAGGACGTCGGCCGTGCCGGGCATGTCCCCGGCGCTGTCAGCGTCCCCATTGGCTTGCTGCGCGCCGAGGACGGAACCCTGAGAAGCGCCGATGATTTGCGGGGCGTCTTCGAACGGGCGGGCGTTACCAAGGGCAAGGCACTGATCACTTACTGCACGATCGGCAACAGGGCGAGCGAAGCGTGGTTCGCGCTCAAGTATCTCCTCGATTACCCGGACGTACGGGTCTACTACGGCTCGTGGGTCGAGTGGGGCAAGGCCACCGAAACGCCGATCGAAACCTGAGCCCGACGCGCGCGTGCCACGCCTCTGGTCCAGGCGAACTGCCACGCCACCGCCAGTACGGTCTGGACGTGCCAACAAGCACGCGGTCGCCGCGGGACTCAGGTCTACGTCGCAGAAGCCCATCCACCATCGGACGCTTCCGAGCGGTCGCCGAGACGATCGCGCGCCGGCGGTCCGGTCGTCTCACTGGCCAAAAGCGCTATGAGCAGTCCGTCTGCCTCGTCCCGGCCTGGTGCCGACCGAGCTCCGCATGGTTGGTCTCCGATCACGCAGACGATCATCGTTAGCGTCGCGTGGCACGCGCCGAGGACGACACCCGTGCGTACTCCGAGCACAATCCGTCAAGGGTGGGGCCCGACGGCGGCGAGGCTCCCTCGACGCCCGGTACTAACTAAGACTCACCTGACTCCTGCCGGTGCTCGTGCTTGCGCGGCACATCAGGCTCCAGCGGGTCATCGGGCTCGGGCTCGCCCTCGGTGCGTGTGTCGTCGTCCTGCCGCTCATCGTGATCACGCATCGCGTCGCGAACGCGGTCAACTTGAGGCGCGTGAGCCGGGGGGTCTCGTCGTGGCTGGGTCATTTCCATCGCTTGTGTTCGGCTAGCGCGCGGGTTACACCTGACGGCACTTTGCTACAGCTTAAGGCCGCTGCAGGGGTCTCAGCCAGGAACGTCTACCGAACGGGTCCGGCAGCTAGCGAACAGCGCTGCATCGCATCCAGGCGAGGTGTGATGGTCCGGATCTTGTAACGCCGTGGGCGCGCGCGTCCAAGTAGAGGCATGACAAGAGAGATCGAGAGCGAGGTGCGACAGATCGGGCGCGACCCGGACGCGTTCGCCTCGTTCTATAGAGCCCACCTCCAGGCCGTGCAGAGATTCGTCGCCCGGCGGGTCAGTGAGCCTCACCTAGCGGCCGACCTCACGGCTGACGTGTTCGTCGCGGCTATCGACAGCGCGGACCGGTACCGGCCCGAGCGTGGCGCCCCCGAAGCGTGGTTGATGGGGGTCGCCCGCAACGTCGTCAACGCAGAGTTCCGGAGGGCGAGAAAGAACCGCGCCGTCACGCGTCTGATCTCCGCCAGAGAGCTGCTCGATAGCGACTCGCTGGCAGACATCGAGCATCGGATCGACGCCGAGCGCGCCGCCCGCGACGTGTATCAGGCGGTGTCCAGGTTGCCGCGCCGCGATCGAGCCCTCGTGGAACTGGTCGCCGTCGACGGCTTGGCAGTCAACGAGGCTGCGCGCCGGCTCGGCATCAGCGAAGGAGCGGCACGCGTCCGTTGGCATCGCAGTCGCACGCGAATCACATCGCAAATCGCCACGCCCGTCGCACTATGACTTCAGGAGATAACGACATGAACAGCTTCGAAACAGCATTGCTCAACGAGTTGCGCACGATCGTGACCGAGCGCGGCGAACAGCGCCCCCGCCATCCTCTGGCGGGCCTCCTGCGGCGCCCCAGCTTCATCGCCGTGCCAGTGGGCCTCGCAGGCGTGGCCGCGGCGACAGTGGTCGGTGTCGGCGCACTGAGCGGAGCCACCGCGGCCTACGCCGTCACCGCCGCCGCCAGCGGCGACGTCGTCGTCACCATCAACTCCCTATCCGATGCGTCGGGACTCCAGAGCGCCCTCCGCGCCGATGGCATCGACGCCATCGTGAATTACGACGCCCACGGCTCGTCAAGACCGCCGATTCCCGCCGGGTCGGGCGCCGTCGACGGCGGCTCTTCGGCCTCCGGTCGAGCCCCGGCCGGCACCGGACCGGCTCCGGTCACCAGCCTGAGCAGCCACCAGAGCAGTGGCTCGGCCTCTGGGTCCAGCGGGACGGGATCCGCGACCTCGACGGGTGATCCCGCCCCACTCGAGATCCGCCTCTCCGGGGACGGTCCCGACACGATCACAATCCCGGCCTCCGATGTGAACAACGGCTACGTCCTTCACATCACCACCAGCGGCTCGGCAGCCTCCGGTCTGGCGGCGCTCCAGTTCGACTGGACGAACTGACGTAATTCGTGAACAGGTGAGTTCATCCGGGCCCCTAGGAGGCGGGGAGCTAGCGCAACTCAGATCTCACAAGAGGCACCCGGATGAACCCCACGATTCCAGCCATCATCACGCTCACTTCGGCAAACTTCGTCGGGCCTGCAACCTCCTCCGTCTGCAGGTGGGCGCCCGCAAGGGGATCGCTCATCGGACGTGGCGAGGGCGCCACCGCGGTCTCACGCACCAACGCTCTACGAACAACGACTCGTGAAGGAACTGGGGCGGGGGGGTGGCGAGGTGCAGGACCCAAGCGGCATGCACGTGGCTCTGCTTTGGCGTCGCGGTGGAGATCGCCGGGAATTCCGCGGCAAGGAGCGCGACGTGGTCCATCGTCACGTCGAACGCCGGCCGCGGCAAGATGAGCCGGGAGGGGCTCGGCGACGGCGCGCCCTCCGGGGCGAGGGGACACGCAGCCGCGCGAGGTCGGCGACGGGCGGCGTGCCAATCGGATCCACGCGAGATACACGGAGCCGACGCGAGGGTGAACTCGAGAGTCCTTGAGCGGCGGTGCAGTGGGAGCGCGGGGAGTCGTCAGGTCGCTTCGTCGGCGGGACATCGGGTGGTGCGCCTCCCTCGATCAGGTGGCCATCAGCATCGCGGATGTAGCGCCAGATCTCGACCGCGTGCTGATTTGTGGGCGCCGTCAAGTACTCGGCTCCGCGAGACCTCCGCTCGCAGTAGTCGGCTTCGATACTGGCCACTTGGATGCTGAGGGAGCTGCTGACCCGAACCGCGGCGGGCGGGTGTGGGGTTCTCTGTGTTTGCTACCGCACCACGACTGGGCGGATCTCGATTGTGGCGCCCAGCTGGGTGGCGGGGATCCGTGCGGCAAGGGCGATTGCGGCGTCGAGGTCGGGCGCGTCGTAGACGTAGTAGCCGTCCAGCGCTGCGTTGGGGCTGACGGCCGGGCCTTCTGCGGCCTCGGTTTGACCGTGGCGCACGCGAACGGTCGTCGCCGTGCCGGCTGGCTGGAGCTGATTGCCGTCGAGTACGCCTGGTAGGCGTCTGATCGACTCGAACTCGGCGACGACCGCTTCGCGCTCCTGCGGTGGGAGGTTGCTGATCGCGACGTCGGCGCCATTGAAGCGGACCTGAAGCACGTAAGTCATTTGGTGGTTCCTTTCTGTAGTGCGCGGTCGGCTAGACCGTGGCCGGCTCCGGCCCGGGCTCGGCCGCTGGAGCGACGAGCGGCTGCGCGGCCGCGCGGGTGTTCGGGATGCGGCTTGCGACTACCGCCGCGGCGAGGACGAAGATGCTGCAGACCAGCAGCGCTCGCTGGTAGCCGGCAGTGAGCGCCTCCGGCCGGGCTGCGTGGGCCGCAAGCAGGTGGTGGGTGCGGGCGGTAGCGATCGCCGACAGCACCGCCAGGCCCAGCGCCATGCCGAGCTGCTGTGAGGTGCTCAGCAAGCCCGCGGCGAGCCCAGCCTTCTCGGCGGGCACCCCGGCGTTGGCGGCAGTCGTGACGCCGACGAACACGGCGCCGAATCCGACCGCCATGATCACGATTCCAGGGAGCACGTCAGGCACGTAGGAGCCGTGCAGCGGCACTCTTGAGAGGTAGTAGATCCCGCCGGCGCTGAGCAGCGCTCCGACGACGATTACGGGCCTCGTCCCGATGCGCGCGAACAGCTGCGACGAGACGCCGGAGGCGACGGCCAGGCACGCCGTCACGGGTAGGTATGCGGCGCCTGCCTGGATCGGTGAGAAGCCGAGGACCTCCTGCATGTACAGGGTCAGGAAGAAGAACATCGCAAAGAACCCGGCCATCGCGAGCAGCCAAGTCGTGTCCGCCGCGGCCAGCCCCTTGACGCTGAAGATCGAAAGGTGCATTAGCGGGTTGCGGCGCCGCCGCTCGTTGACAACGAACGCGACGAGGAGGAGGGCGCCCGCCGCCAGCATCGCGATCGTGCGCGCCTTGCCCCAGCCGACGTTGGGAGCCTCGATCAGCGCGTAGACGAGCAGCAGCATGCCGCCCGTACCGAGCAGGGCGCCCGGCGTGTCGAAGTCGGCAAGGGGCGCGCGCTTGCGCTCGCCGGTGAGCAGCGCGAACGAGGCGCCCAGCGCCAGCACACACACGGGGATGTTGACAAAGAACACCCACCGCCACCCGGGCCCCTCCGAGAGCACACCGCCGAGAAACACCCCCGCGGCGGCGGCGAGACCGCTGATCGCGCCCCACGCGCCAAGGGCCGTGTTGCGGTCGGCCCCTTCGCGGAACGTGGTGGTGAGGATCGACAGCGCGGCCGGGGCCATCATCGCGGCGCCGACACCCTGGAGCAGGCGAGCCGCGATCAGCACGCCCTCGCTCTGCGCGAGCCCCGCGGCCAGCGAGCAGGCGCCGAACCCGACCAGTCCGGCGACGAGCACCCGCCGGCGTCCGAGCAGGTCAGCGAGCCTACCGCCGAGCAGCAGGAAACCCCCATAGGTGAGCAGGTAGCCGCTCGCGACCCACTGCAAGTTCTGCTGAGAGAAATGCAGCGCATGCTGGATCGACGGGAACGCCACGTTGGTGATCGAGGAATCGACCACGTCGAGGAATTGGACGCCGCACAGCAGCAGCAGCGTCAGCATCCCCAGCCGGGTACGCAGCACCGAGCGGGGCTCGATGCCTGCCTGAGTCTGAATCGACGTCATGCCCACGACTCCCTCAATTGAACTCATCAGTTAGTTGGCTGACTTAATTTACCAGACGCTACCATTTAGGTGAGATGACTGACTCACTCGATCAACGCGTGCCGGGCAAACGCGATCGGCTGGTCGCGGCGGCGCGCGAAGTGATCCACCGACAGGGCGTCGAGAAGACCACGATCGCTGACATCGCCCGAGAGGCCGACGTCCCAGTCGGCAACGTCTACTACTACTTCAAGACCAAGGACGAGCTCGTCGAGGCCGCGATCGATAGTCACGTCCAGGACATCCAGGCGCTGTTGAGCACGCTCGAACACCACCGCACACCGCGCGCGCGGCTGAAGGCGCTGGTCCGCGAACTCACCGCCCAACGCGAGCTCGCAGCCCAGTACGGCTGCCCTCTTGGGAGCCTGTGCTCGGAGCTGGACAAGCGCGCGGACGGGCTGCACCTTGCGTGCGCGGAGATGTTGCGGCTACCGATCGACTGGTCCGAGCAGCGGTTTCGCGAACTCGGCCGCCGTGACGCCCGCGACCTCGCCGTTGCGCTGATGGCCTCGTACCAGGGAATCGCGCTGCTCACCAACACCTTCAGCGACCCCGAGCTGATGACCCGCGAGGCGCGTCGCATCGAGCGCTGGATCGACTCGCTGGCCTGAGTCAAAGGTCAGTTCCGCCCACGCCTGGCGTCTATAGAGCTCAAAGTGCGCAACCACCGGAGTGGAGGACCGAATACCGCTGAAGACCCCGTCGCCCTGTATTACGATCTCTGGCGCAACCATCGCGGCGACATCAGCGGCCTCGCCGCAGCGGCGGATGGCTCAACGGACGTTTCGGCGGCCGTCGCCGCGGGCCCACGTGGGAACCTTGAACGCACGCCTAGCCCGCTCCAACGGCGGCCACGAAGGGGGGCCTATTCCAGCGCTTCAGTGATCGCGCGCAAGACACCGCCGGCTGACGCCGGCTCCCCACTGGCGACCTCGCTGACGCTCGGTAAGGGTCAAGCGACGTGCCGGAGCCGCCGGTGAGCCGGACCGGGTTTCACGGAGATTGGGTTTGTAGGTCAGTCTGGATTTTGTTGTCTGAGGAAGTGGGTGTCTCAGCACCGTCGTTCGGAGACGACCCCGGAGGGGTCGTATGCCGTTCGGGCAGCGCGTCTTCGAACTCGACGGGCGGGATGTCTCCGAGCGACTGGTGGAGGCGGTCGTGGTTGAACCAGCTGATGTACTCGACGACGGCGAGCTCGAGCTGGGCCCGGGTGCGCCACACGCGGTCGGCGATCAGCTCGGTCTTGAAGCTAGTCGACGAAGCTCTCGGCCATGGCGTTGTCGTAGGCGTCGCCGACTGAGCCGACCGAAGCGAGGACGCGGTGGTCGTCGAGGACCTGGGTGTAGGCCGCCGAGGTGTATTGGCTGCCCGCGGTCGGTGTGGGCCACGAGCCGGAAGTCAGCGCCGTGCTCGCGGGTCCCGAGCGCCATCCGCAGCGCGTCGAGCACGAGGTCGGTGCGCATGTGCCCGGCGAGCTGCCAGCCGACGACCACGCCGGCTGAAGACGTCGATGCACGAACGCGAAGTAGACCACGCCCTCCCAGCAGCGCAGATACGACAGGTCCCCGACCCACAGCCGGTTCGGGCTGGCGCGGTGAAGTCGCGCTCGACCAGATCGGGCCGGCGCTGCGCGTCGGGATCGGGGATCGTCGTGCGCCACGGCTTGCCGCGGCGCTTGGCGCCCTGGATGCCGTGCTGCGCGCATCAGCCGCTGCACCTGGCAGCGCGGAGCGGTCTCCCCGGCGCGCTCAGCGCCTTCCACGTCCGCCGGTAGCCGTAGGCCTCGTAGTTGGTCTTGTGCGTCTCGCGGATCACGTGCCAGCAGCCGCTCGTCCTCGATCGCGCGAGCGAGCGGATCGCCCGTGGCGCGGTGGTAGTAAGCGGACGCCGACACGCCCAGAGATCCGGCAGATCGGCTCGACCCCGAAGCGCTCACGATGCTCATCGATAAACGCGGCTCACTTCGTTCGGTCTGCGGTCGAGCTCGGTCGCGAAAAACACCGACGCGGCCTTCAGGATCTCATTCGCGCGGCGCAGCTCATAGTTCTCCTTGCGCAGCCGCCTTGATCTCCTCGCGCTCCTCGACTGGTCGGCAGATCCGGCCGCAGCCCGCCATCGGCCTCGGCCTGGCGCACCGCTTGCGCAACGTCTCGTGATGAATCCCGAGATCGTCGCGACGTGACGCACCGGCCGCCCGGACTCGATCGCCAGCCGCACACCGCGCTCGATCAACTCCTCTGGGTACTTCCGTGGTCGTGGCATCGCCTGGAGGGTCTCCTGTCCCGAGGACAGATCGTCCTCGATTCAAAGCCTCCGTGAAACCCGGCCTGGCTCATGCCGACATCAAGACCACCATGGTCTACACGCACTACGCGCCCGGTGCCAACGAGGCCGAGCTGGTCAACGGGGTGTTCCAATCAGAGGTTGCGCCGCAGGAGCCGGCGCCTACCATTCGTCGTCAGTGACCGCCAAGGAACAACTTCGTGAGCGGGTAGAGCGGCTGACCGAAGAAGAGGCAGCAGCGGCGCTGCGGCTGCTCGATCAGCGCACCGACGACCTCACGGGCATGCTCGACGAGGCGCCGCTGGATGACGAGCCCACCACTCCCGATGAGGACGCGGCGGTCCAAGAGGCGCTGGAGGCCGTGGCGCGTGGCGAGACGATCAGCCTGGAGGAGCTCCGCGCCGAGCTGGACGCCGAGCGGCGGTGAACGCACCCGAGCGCTGGCGCGTTGAACTCACGCGTCCGGCCGAGCGCGACATCAGACGTCTCGACCGGCCGGTCCGCGAGCGGATCCTGACCGGACTCGAAGGCCTCATCGGTGACGCACCCGCCGGTGACATCAAGCGGCTGAGCGGGATCACTCCGCCCCAATGGCGACTGCGGGTCGGCGACTGGCGCGTACGGTTCAGCCGTGACCCGGAGAGCCGAACGATCCTGGTCCTCCGTGTCCTGCCGCGCGGCCGTGCCTACCGCGAGTGACGAACGCCCAGAGCCAAGAGGGCATCAAAGAGGGCATCAAACTGAGCACAAGTGTGGCCCACGCCGATCTACAAAACCCCGATGAAATAAGAGGATCCGTCTGTTGCTACCCCCTGGAGCCCGGCTGGGGGCCGGGCGGTCGCAGGTTCAAATCCTGTCTCCCCGATTATTGAGGTAGCTGCAAAGCAATAAGCGAGACGGCGAGCTCGGAGCGGTCGCCAAATCGCTGACGCCCCGGCCCGGGCACCGCGGAGCCGGTAGGTCAAGGCGCCGGTCGCTGATGGATCCCCTCGTGCAGCGGTGCAGTGGACCGTCGATCGACGGTCCTCCACATGCCACGAGTAGCATCACAAAGGGAGGCGTTACTGATGCTCGACTTTTTGATCCGGCCGATCCGATCGGTTCTCGGCGGCGCCGAGCGAGACGTCGCGGAAACAGTGCATGAGACCCGTGACATCGAGGCGAACATGCTTGGAGCGGTACGCGCGATCGAGGACGCCACCGAGTCCATCGAAAAACACGTGGCGGTCATCGAGACCCTCGCGACGTCGGTCGATCCGTTGCGAGCGTCGGTGGACCGCCTCACAGACACCATGCAGGAGCTCGTAGCGATGATGGCTCCAATGGAGACGGCCGAGCACGAGATGCATAGGGTCGGGCGCTTCTTTGGTCGACACCACCACGACGACTCACCCACCGAAGACCCACCACCGGAGCCATCGCAAGGCCAGACCCGGTAAGACGCGCTCCCCACGGATTTCCATCGACGTAACAGGAGGTGCGTTCCCGATCCCAACGGCCCTGCCGGGTTGAGCGGGTATCCGGCCTACTTGGCTGCCGTCGGTGATGGCGCTGACGGGTAATCGCACCAGCGAGGACTGTCAGCGTGCTGGGCGATCCACTCGTCCTCGAGCAGGGCCATGTCGATCTCGTCGCTCCAGTCGCCCTTGAACCACTCGTTGCTGATCAGGTGCGCTTCCTGGCGCATCCCGAGCCGGGTACCGAGTCGCAGCGATGCCTCATTGCGCGCATCGATCCGTGCGATCACACGGTGAAGCCCGAGCTGGTCAAAGGCCAAATGCAGCAGGGCATGAGCAGCCTCAGTGGCGTAACCGCAACCTGAAAAGCCCGGGTGAAACACCCAGCCGACCTCCCCGCTGCGATGCTCCGCGCTCCGAAAGAAGAGCACCACGTCCCCGATCAATTGCCGAGCCTCCACCAGTTCGACGCCAAGCGTTAGAGCGTCACCCTCGGCGGAGATCGTTCTGTGCGACCAGCCCTCTTTGAGCCTGTTCGTCACCACCTCCGCGCTCATCGGCTCGAACGGCACAAACCGACAGACCTCGTCAAGCGACCGGTACGCGACCAACGCATCGACATCGGCACCCGACAGCGGACGCAGGAGAAGACGCGCCGTGGCGACGGGATATTCGGGCGCGAGCTCCATGTGTCGATGATCCCAGACAGTCGTCGCTCAGCCTCACGAGCTGAGACACTGAGCTAGTGGGACTGGATCGCGCGGTGTTGTTTCGTGTGGCGACGAGCGAACGGCTGGAGCGCGCTGTCAAGGCCGTGCCTCTCGGTGAGGCGGCGGCGTGGCGCGCCGCCTCGCGCTACGTCGCCGGCCGATCGCGGGGCCAAGCGCTGGCCACCGCGATAGCGCTTCTGGACCGCGGGCATGCCGTCAGCGTTGACTTGTTCGGCGAGCGGTTGAGCGATCCCGGGGCCGCTGACCGGGTGGTCGAGGATTACGTTGAGCTGGCCGGTGCGTTGCCACCGCTTAGCTCCGAGGCTTGGTTGTCGGTGGACTTGACGCACCTGGCCTTGGACACGGACACCGGCGCGGTGGCCGACCGCCTCGCCATCATTGCGCGCGCCCTCCCCGCCGGCCGCCGTGTCCAGGTCGGTGCCGAGGACGCCGCCCGCAGCGACGCGATCGTGGCCTGCGTGCTGGACGTCGCGGCACGTGGCCTGGCCGACCGACTCGGCGCCACCGTGCAAGCGAACCTCCTGCGCTCGCCTGCCGACCTGGATGCGCTGGCCGACGCCGGCGTGCACGTCCGGCTGGTCAAGGGCGCGTACCTTGAGGCAACTGGAGCTCACCCGCACGGGGAAGCGACCGATGTGGCCTTTCTGCGCCTCGGGTTCCGTCTGGCCGAGCGTGGCGCGAGCTGGGCGATGGCCACCCATGACGGTCGTCTGCGCGAGGCGCTGCTGCTCGCTCACGGGCCGGTGACTGTGGAGCAGCTCTTCGGAGTACGCCCCGAGGTTCTCGACGAGCTGCACGCCCGCGGCATCCCGACCCGGGTCTACGTCCCCTATGGCCCTGACTGGTATCGCTACTGGCTGCGCCGGGTCGCAGAGTCCCGCGGCTCTTGACGAACCGACCGTCACGTTCCGTTTAAGGCTTCCCTGCGGGACGCTCTTATGCGGCCGGCAGTTATATTGGGCCGATACCGCAGGGGTAACGGGATACGACACGGGACGAGCGGATGTGGCGTAAACGCAAGGGCGGGGTCCAGAGCAGCGCGGCGGCGAAGGCCGTGGTGATCGGCGTGAAGGTGCATGGCGGCGAGGCCGGGTCGGGCGGGCTGGTGTACTTCGATCTCGAGCTGCGCGCGCGCTTTGACGACGGCGGCACGCGCGAGTTCCGTTGCCGCGTGGGTGGGCCGTTCTCGGGCACCGAGCTGAGGTTCACCGAGGGCGACATCGTGCCGGTGCGCTACGACCCGGACGATCGGTCGAAGATCGCGCTTGACGAGGACGCCATGAACGATGATCAGACAAGCCGTTCGGAGGCGTTCGCGGCCGCACGTATTCATGGTGCTGAGCTCGCGCTCGACGATCAGGCCGCCGAGGCAGCGCGGACAGGTTCCCCGACCGACGCCGAGCTTGAGGATCTCTCTGACCGCTGGAGCACCGCGATGGCGAAGGCTCGCGCGTGTATGGATGCCCACAATGAAGCGAAAGCGGCTGGCGATCCCAAGGAGGCTCAGCGTCAACTGGCCGCGGGAGCGATCGCTAACGCCGAGCAGGTGGAACTGGGCGAGCGCTACAAGCGCCTGCGTCAGCAGCGACCCGACTGGCAGCCAGCCAAACCCTGACGCGGCACGCCGCTGTCCGCTGGGAGAGTTGGATCGACCGCCAGGTCCGCGAAGCGGGGAAGCAGGGCGAGTTCACCGACCTGCCCGGCGCCGGACAGCCGTTCCCGGATCTCGACAGGCCGCACGATGAATTGTGGTGGGTTCGCAACATGCCCAGCCGTTGTGCCGGCAACTGCGGCCACTTTTAGGATTCAGGGGTATGAATGAGCGATGGAGCCTCGTCACGACCGAGCGCTTACGACTGCGCAGGGTCACCGCCGCCGATGTCGCGGCCCTGGTCGCGATCAGCACCGATCCGCGCACTAACGAGCATCGGCCGCACGGCGCGCCGAGCCGGGCGCAGAGCGACGAAATCATCACCGGCTTCATTAGCGACTGGGAGCAGCACGGCATTGGCTACTGGGTCGTCGAATATCGCGGCGAGGTCGTGGGTGTCGCAGGGGTCCGGTCGAGCATCCTCCGTGGGCGAGACTGCTGGAATCTGTATTACCGGTTCTCGCCGCACGCTTGGGGCAAAGGTCTTGCCGCCGAAGCCGCGAGCGCGGCGCTAACGGTTGCGCGCGAGTGTGACCCGACTCGTCCGATCCTCGCGCGGACTCGACCGGACAATCTCGCCGCTGCAAGGCTCGCGCAGAGGATTGGAATGACTCGCCGCGCCGAGTGGGATGGGGATGGACTTGTCGCGTTCGCTGCCGCTAACCCCACTGCTTGACGTGACCTGCGGGGCACCCGACTCGTTCAGGCCACTACCGCACAACACCAACGGGTGCACGACCTCTGGCGCCTGCGACCGCCGGGCGGTATCAGGATCATGGCGTGTCACGTCTAAGTGCGAGCGAGTTGCGGGAGGCGCTGAGGGTCGACTTGGCGAGGCGGCTGGCGCCCGACGGCTGGCGCCAGGTGAGCGACGATGACCATCGGCTTGTCGCAATGGTGCGCCGTCTAGCCGACGAGTTCGTGGCGACGATTGAGGTGTCGCAAGCGGGCAGCATCCCGGACAGACCGCCGGTGCGAGTCACCTACATGCATGCTGGGGTCGGGTACGAGCCATTGCGTCGGCTGGCGCCCTTGCTGGGCATGTTCGACCTGGATGTGCAGCCGGCAGTGGTCTGCCCGAAGCGTTCGCCACGGAGGAGGAGGACGACGAGGACCCGGCCGAGGAGTGGCTACTGGTCAGGCTCAACCGATTCGCCGCGGCGTTCTTGCAGCCATTGGGCAAACATGAACTCCACGCTTTCGACTAGCGCGAACACCAGCGAGGCACAGAACGCAGCGCCAAACCATGCCCACGCGCCACTGAGTAACGCAGCGATCCCACGGGCGGCGGCGATCGCGAGCACGATGGAAACGAATGCCAGCGCAGTCCCGAGCAGGATCACATCATCTGAGCCCTTCTTGAGCGGAGATCGAAACCCGCCGCTGGCCACGCCCTCCAAGCCACCAAACGCGACGACGGCGCCCAGCCCGAACACGATCAGATCACCAAACCGCGGAGCACCGCGACCGAGCTCGACGGCGCCGAAGCTGGCGGTGATCGTCACCGAGTACCCGAATGCGGTCGCGTTTCCGCCCAGCGACTGGCCCAGGCCGAAGACCAGCCGCGCGCGCACCCCGCGCGGGCGCGAGGCGGGACCCACGCCCGGCGCGTCGGTGTCTCCCATCGCCCATCAGTTCGACGCCCGCCGGGGAACTCCCCCAGCCGCAGCCACGGTCCGATGGCGACAACAGACCTGGGCGACACTGGCGCTCCCGCTGGTCGATCGTTGTTTCGACGAGGGCGCTTTCCGCTCGTGGCAGGTTCCCGCGACCTGACTGGCCGGATGCTCGGGCAGTGGCCCGCAGCCGGGACCAATGCCCTGAGGCGTCAGCTCGAGTTTGCTTGCGCTGCTTCGAACGTTACGGTCGTTCCCACGGCCGATTGCACGAAAGCCTCGGGCATGGCACGGGCGATCGCGTGGACCGCCCTCCAGCCCGAGCAGTGCGCGGGCAGGATGCAACCAACCCGGGCGGCCTGCAACGCCTCGACCGTTGGTTGGATGCGCGCCTCAAAGAGTCCACCGGTGAGATGCAGGCCGCCGAGAAGACCGGCGATGCGCGCTTCGCCGCTCAGACGCTGAGCGTGAAGCAAGACGTTGATCACGCCCGCGTGCGAACACCCCGAGATGATCACCAAACCGCGATTGCGCACGTTGAGCACGAGTGCTTGGTCGTCCCAGATCATCGGATCAGGCCGCCAAGCAGCTCCCTCGCGCGCCTCGTGGATCGGAAAGCCGCTCTCAAATTCGGTGACCCGCTCGACCTGCCCGGAGACCAGAACCGTGTCGTCGAGCAGCAGGCTGTGGGCGCGCTCCTCGACCACCTCAAGGCCCTCGGCCTCAAGATCGTGACGGCTCGGTGGCGGCAGTCGCAGCTCACCGCCCGAGGGAAAGGCGACTCGCCGCTCTCGCCAAGCATCGGGGTGGATGACCAGCGGCAACCTCGAGCGCCCCCAGCGACGGACGAGCCCCTCAAGGCCACCGTGATGATCGGCGTGGCCGTGGGAGATGACGATCGCACGCAACTCACCCACCGGCACCTGAAGCACCTCGAGGTTGCGCGCGACCGCGTGCGGCGTGAGCCCAGCGTCGTAGAGCACAGCGCGCCGGTCGCCGTCCCGCTCGACGCTGACCAAGGCGGAGAAACCATGCTCAGCAACCAACTGCTCAGCTGCGCCGAAGTCCCGCGCCTGGTAGCGAGCCACGCCCTCCTCGCCCGCCATCAGCACGTCTAGGAAATTGTCGATCACGACCGTCACCTCGACGCGATCAACCGGGGCGAGCACACTCCGATCCTACGCCGGCAACCCCGGCAACCCAGCCCCGCCAACTACTCCGCCTAGCGCGGACGTGCGTAGAGCGTTCCCCGCGTGCGTGGGTTCCGAACCGACGAGGGCCCCTAGTCAAACGCGGTCGCCATGCGTCGTGGTTGTCCGTCGTTCAGCGCGACCTTTTCTGTGTGCGGTGAGCGCGGTGGGAGGCAAGGGTTCGCCGCATAATCGCGTGCTTCATCGAAGATTCGCCGCAGACTCAGGTCGACCAGCCGTGGCTCGGCATCGAATCTCCGGAAGCGGGGCACGATGCTCGTGACGATCCAACGCCAGCGGTCGTCGAAGCGGGTGATCCTCGGCCACGTCTGCGCATGAACAGCTTGGGGATCCCGAGTGTGAGCGAGTTGGCCGTCCGTCGGCTCGCCGCGGCAGCTGCCCCGGCTTCCAGGATCCGGCGACCTTGGTCGATCGCCTCGAAGCCGGAGAGGACGGGAGCGTAGTGCGGCTCGGCTCCGAGGAGTGCGCGGAGACGGCCGATCCCCTCTTCGGTGGTGCCGCACGCGAGGTGCACCCAGAAGATGTCGTCGAAGATGGCGTTGTTCGTCTCGCGGATCGTGTTGACGTCCTGTATGAGCAGCGCCCTGTGGCGGGCCAGGCTGTGCGGAATGTCGACGTAGCCAGTCCGATCGGCGTCCAGCCGCAGCGGAAAGAGCGCGAGTCGGACGTGGTGCGACGCAAACGCGGCCATGCCGGCCCACTTCAAGTAAGCGGGGAGGAGCTTGTAGATCCAGGCGTAGCGCGAGGAGATCTCGAGGTTGCGGTGGAATGCGCAGGACTGAGCGGTCAAAAGACTGTCGGCCAATGCCTTCCACCCGGCGATCGAGTCCGGCGCCGCCCCGTTGGCGTGGACGAACTCGTGTGGGTTAGGGGTGAGCTCGTCGGGCGTTATTAGGTCGACCGTGCCTTTCCCTGTTGACGGCGTCCTTCGCCGCATCAGCACCAGGCGGTGGGATCCCCGCGTGTACTCACGTTGGGACCCATTGCCTGGTCGGGCCTTCGGACTTCGCTTCCGCAACCTCAGAGACGGTGTCCGTCGTGTGCATCTAGCCCCCTTGCGCGCAGACTCAGCTGCCCGCTGGTCGATTCGCACGCTCACCGTAGGCAGCACGACACCGCGCTTCAATGGGGTCTGCAGTGCTTCTCTGAAAAGCCGGTCTCTGAGACCCAGCACGTAATGCTCGCCCGTTCGCGGCGCGAAGCGGCCATCAGGTCGGCAGTGGCGACACGCCGGCCCACGAGCCCTCGGTGGGAGTGACCGATGATTTTTGCGCGCCATGCTGGTCTGTACGCCGAAACCGACTCACGGGAGACTGACGCCATGCGGAAACTGACCTTTGGCATGAACCTGACCCTGGACGGCTACATCGCCGCGCCCGGCAACGACCTCGGCTGGAGCGTGCCGAGCGACGAACTCTTCCAGTGGTGGTCTGACCGGGTGGCGGCGACGGGCCTGGCGCTGTACGGGCGCAAACTGTGGGAGACGATGAGCTCCCACTGGCCGACCGCCGACCAGCAGCCCGGCGTCACACCGGCGGAGATCGAGTTCGCCGGCCGCTGGCAGGAAATGCCGAAGGTGGTGTTCTCCTCGACGACCAGCGCGGTTGACTGGAACACCCGCCTGGTCACCGGCGACGCGGTCGCCGAGATCACCAGGCTCAAGGCCGACGACGGCGGCCCCATGGACATCGGCGGCGCGACACTCGCCGCAACGGCCATGCGGGCCGGGCTGATCGACGAGTACGCGCTCGTCACCCACCCCGTCCTGGTGGGCGGTGGCACGCCGTTCTTCCCGGCCCTGGACAACTGGGTGAACCTGAGCCCGGTGGAGACCCGGACGTTTCCCGACGGCGTGGTGCTGACCCGGTACGAGACCAGGCGCTGAGTACCCGACGTCGGGTCGTCGGCCGTAGATAGCTGGGCGCGGGACATCACGCCTCGTCCGCGGTCAGCGGCGGGCCGACGGTTTCGCTACCGAGTTGCGCCTGCAGGGCGATGAGCCCGGGAATGTCAAACGGCACGGCGTCCGGCCCGGGTAGCGCGCGGCGGCCGGCCGGAGCACTCAACTCGCGGAAGTGCTGCTCGACTGCACCTGGGGTGATGATGCCGAGCGTCACTGCGACAGCACTCTGCACGCGGAACGCATGCGCGACGCCGCGTGGAGCGTAGAGGCTCGCCCCGGGGCCGGCGGCGATGCGCTCGCCGTCGATCTCGAACAGGACGTCGCCCTCGAGCACGACGAAGGCCTCGTCCTCGCGGGAATGGACGTGGCGCGGCGGCCCGGACCCCTCCGGCATCGTCGCACGGAAGACGCTGATGGTGCCATGGGTCGCGCGCTCTGGGATCAGGAACTCGAGCAGGCTGTCGGCATACCAGCGGGGCTCGCTCTCGAGGGCGACGTACGGGCTGTGGGTGTTGATGGTGGTGTTCATGCACGGCAATGTGTGGCAACCGCTTGCAACCCGCCATGGATTCGATCAGGATCGAATCCATCGTTCGCTTCGTCTTCTCTAGTAGGTGGCGATGCCGTCCGACCACCAGAGGCGACCGGCCACCCGGTCGCCGGCGCTTCCGGTGCTGGTGGGTCTAGACCGCGACTCGGCCGCCGTCGACCGGGACGATGGCGCCGTTGATGAAGCTGGCATCTTCCGAGGCGAGGTAGACGATCGTGTTGGCGATCTCTCGAGGATCGGCGGCGCGTCTGAGCGGCAGCGTCGCCGCGAGTTGGTTGATGCCCTCCTCGCCCATGGCGACCGTCCCGGGAGTGCGAGTCGGCCCGGGCGAGACCGCGTTGACCCGCACGCCGACCGGCCCGTATTCCGCGGCCCAGGCCTTGGTGAGGAGTTCGAGCGCGGCCTTGGATGCGCCATAAGCCGACATTCCCGGCAGACCGAAGCTCGCGACCATGGTGGAGACGTTGACGATCGCACCGCTGCCACGCCCGATCATGCCCGGCACGAAGGCGGCGGTCAGGATGAAAGGTGCAACGACGTTGAACTCGAGCACTGCCTGGACATCCTCGATCGGGATCTCGTGGCTTGGCCCGAACGGGAAGATTCCCGCGTTGTTTATGAGCACGTCGATCTCGCCCGCGGCCTGAGCGAGGTTCCGGGCACCATCGGGTGCGGAGAGGTCGGCAGGAATGAAGCGTGCCTGTCCGCCGGTGGACTCGATCGCGGCTACGACCTCTCGGCCACGCGTCTCATCGCGGCCGGTCACGATCACCTGGGCGTCGGCGCTGGCGAACTGCTCGGCCGCTGCCCGACCGATACCTGAGGTGCTGCCGGTGACGAGCACGGTTTTACCTTCGAAGCTCATAATTCTCCCAGAGAACATGGACTAAATGGTCCAAGTTGGCAAGAGGGTGAGCGTAGCAGCTACTTGGACTAAATGGTCCAAGTAGGGCTAGACTGGTCGGGATGGGGAAGCAGCCGAGAACAGCCCGCGGACGTGCGACACGGGAACGGATCGTCCGGGCCGCGACCGAACTGGTCGCCGACCGTGGCGTCGCTGGTACTTCGCTTGATGACGTGCGCGAGCTCGCGCAGGCGTCCAAGAGCCAGCTCTACCTCTACTTCGCCGACCGCGATGAGCTTCTGCGCGCGGTCGCCGAGTCGACGTGCAACACCGTCCTAGAAACCCAGGCGGATGTCCTCGCTGGTTTTGACTCGATCACCGGCATCGAGCGCTACCTGGACGCGATCGTCGCCCTGCAGGTCGAGCGCAACACTCCCGGTTGCCCGATCGGCTCACTCGCCGGGCAACTGGTCGAACGCGACGAAGCGTCGCGCTTGATCCTCGCCGACGGGCTGGGACGCTGGGAACTCTCATTGCGCGCCGGACTGGAAGCGATGGGCGCCCGTCACGAACTCAGCCCCGACGCGAACCCCGCTCTGCTCGCGTCACAGACGCTCATGCTCCTACAGGGCGGGCTGCTGGTCAGCCAGGTTCGTCGCGACCCAAGCCAGATGCGCATCGCTGCCAACACCGTGCTGGAACTCGTCCAAGCCGCGCGTCTGACCCCCAAATCGCTAGCAAGGTAGCCCGATCCACCAACCTCGGCTCACGATGCCGGGTCTACAGCCACCAGGCTCCAACGACGCCCTGCCGTCGGGAAAGGCAAGGCTCGCCGGCGCACGACGGCGACGAGTGCTAGGTGACGTTCTGACGGGCCGCCTCTGCCCCGCTCACACTGGGGCGAGCGTTCACCGTGGTATGCGCCTTACCGAGAGCGAGCGCGAGCAGCACGCCGGCAGCGCAGCCCGCGGCTCCCACTCCAAGGGACGCGCGGGGGCCTAGCAGCTCGGCGACGCCGCCCACCAGCGGGCCGCCGATGGCGGTCGAGCCCATGAAGGCCATGATGTAGAGGGCGACGACCCGCCCGCGCATGGACGGGTCGGCGCGGATCTGCAGCGTCGCGTTGGTGCTGGAGGAGAACACGACGCTCGCTGCCCCGACAAAGGCCAGGCAGATTCCCTCAGTCACGGGGCTTGGCGCCGCCGTTGCGGCGGTGAGCGCGATCCCGAACGCGACGGCGGCGATGGTCAGGGTCCGGACGCGCCCGGGCACCTTACCGGCGAGGGTGATCCCGGAGACCACGGCGCCCGCGCCCATCGCGGCGTAGAGCAGGCCAAAGCCGGTGGCGCCGAGGTGAAAGGTGGAGTGGGCCATGAGGGGAATCGACACCTGGAACTCGTAGGCCAGCGTGCCGATGATTGCCATCATCGCCAGCGGGATGAACAGGTCGCGTCGGCCGCGGACGTAGCGCAGACCGGCGCGGACCGCCCCGGGACTGCGGCGCGCTCGCACGTCGGCCCGATAGAGCTTGGTGGTGTCCATCGCGGTCAGCGCGATGAGCGGCCCAACGAATGAGGCGCCGTTGATGAGAAAGCAAGGCCCGACCCCGAACACGGCGATGATCGCGCCGCCGGCCGCTGGGCCGATCATGCGAGCCGCGGATACCACCGTCGAGTTGATCCCGATCGCTCGCGGCAGCGAGGGGCCCTGTACGAGCTCAGAGACGAACGCCTGGCGTGTGGGAGTGTCGAACGATCGCGCGACGCCCAGGCCGAGCGCGAGGATCCACACCATCCAAAGCTCGACCACGCCAGTCAGCGCCAGGATGCCGAGCGCGAGGGCGAGCACACCCTGCGCGGCCTGGGTGCCGATGAGCAGCTTGCGCTTGTCCACCGCGTCGGCCACTGACCCCGTCCACGCCCCGAGCACGAGCACCGGCACCGTCTGCAGCGCGACCGTGATCCCTAACGCGGCGGCGCTCGAACTGAGCGTCAACACCAGCCAGGCCTGCGCGACCGTCTGCAGCCACGTCCCCGGCACCGAGACCAGCTGCCCCGAGAAGTACAGGCGGTAATTGCGGGTGCGCAGCGGCGTGGGTTGGGCTGGAGCTCGCAACGGCACTCCTAGATAGATAGCGCTGGCCCCGCACACGTTGCGCTGGACGCTCGTGTCGGCGATGTTCGGTGCCGGCCGGTTGACAGCTCGTACGGGCCCCGCATTGCAATCCGAGGCGCTCCCGAACAGCTGTGCGTGGAGCGCTCCGTGGTAAGACGGCGACGCGGCGGGGTGCCGAAATAGGCGAGCCGCCAAGGCGACTGATTGGCCGCGCCCGGTAGCGTGCTCGAGATGTCATGGCTCCCCGAGGACTTCGTCCATCCCGAACACGTCGAACTACCGACCGGTCACCATCTGCGCCCGATCCGTGAGAGCGATGTTGGCATCGACTATCCCGCGGTGATGGGCTCGCGGGAGACGCTCTGGGCGAGGTTCGGGGGGATGTGGGGATGGCCGCCGGAGAACATGACCTACGAGGCCGACCGGCAAGACCTGGCTCGCCACGAGGCCGAGATCTCCGCGCACGTCACGTTTAACTACGCGGTGCTCAACCACGATGAGACCGAGCTGCTCGGATGCGTCTACATCGATCCGCCGGGCGAGCGCACCCCGGAGGGTGCCGACGCGCTGGTCTCATGGTGGGTGGTCGACAGCGAGCTCGGCGGGGATCTCGAACGGTCGCTGAACACGCTCGTCCCGAGCTGGTTGTCCGACGCATGGGGCTTTCACGCAGTGCATTACGCCCCCTGACCAACAGGACGCCGCCGCGGCAACGGGCGAAACCGGTGTGCGGCGCGATCCCACGAGGGCTCCTCAGCGGCGTAGTCCTGGTGAAGGACCGCGGCCGTGCCGAGGACGGGCAAGCCCCGGCCACCCGCAGTCCTCCCTGAGCGGCGGCTGACGGAGTCCGCCGCGCGGTGCCACCGTTGACACCAGCGGGCTCGGTGCGATCATTGGCCGCAACCGAACAGGAGAGGCCGACGATGTTCGTTCCGTTCGCACCGGGGGCGCCATCACAAAAAGGCGGCCCGCAGCAGCCACCTGCGTCGCATGTCGGGCGTCCGCATCCGTCACACCCGTCATCGGCTGCAGGTCTGACGTTGAGGATCGCCGAGCCGGGTGCGGACGTGCTTCCTGAGCGCGTCCGGCCGAGGGGCGAGCCTACGGAGGACTCCGACAGAGAAACGACCGAGAACACCCACCGAAAGGGACCTCGACGTCGCGGACGCTGACGGCGAGGACCTCCATCTCGGGCGCGTCCAACAACGAGCGAAGAAAAGCGCACGCATACGGGAAGCCGGCGCCCGCGCAATCCGTCGCTGCGATGACTCCCAACAAGCCGGGCGTGAGTTCATAAGTTGGTCTTCGTTGGTCCCGTGAAGTTCCGGACCACGCGGGGGGGGGCATGCCTCATTCGACGAGCACGAGGAGCGGCTTGCCCTTCTCGACGATGTAGGTGGCAAGCTCGGCCGCGTTGCCATTGCCGACGTTCCTCACCGAGTGGACGGTCTCGGGCGGAACGAGTAGCACCTCGCCGGCGTTGAAGGTCGCGGGCGCGCGGCCGTCGATGGCGTACTCCAGCGCCCCCTGCAGGACGTAGATGATCTCCTCGCCCGGATGCTTATGCCTGACCGGCGGGGCGTCGGGAGAAATATCGACGCGGTTCTGGATCACCTCGCGTCCGGGAACGCTCAGGTCGTGGCGTTGCAGATCGGTGCGGGTGAGACCGGGCACCTGCGGAGTGGACACGTCTACCTCCATGGGTTAGGGATCTGCCAGGATGAGCCTCGTCCTGGAGACCATCATGGCGTCTGCGTGAGTGCCGCAAGCGCCGAAGGGAGCGACATGTCTGACCAGACCCCCACGGTCATGCTGGTGCACGGCGCATTTGCTGATGCCTCGAGCTGGAACGGAGTCGTCGAGTTGCTGCAGTCAAAGGGGGTGAGGGTCACCGCCCCAGCCAATCCGCTGCGCGGGATCGCTATCGACTCCGCCTACATCGCCGGCGTTCTGGACGAAACACCGGGCCCCATCCTCGCCGTCGGCCACTCGTACGGCGGCGCGGTCCTCACCAACGCGGCGACCAACGCTCGCAACGTCGTCGGCCTGGTCTATGTCGCCGCCTTCGCCCCCGACGAGGGCGAGGTGCTTGGCGAGGTCACAGGAGGCTCCAAGGACAGCGTCCTGAACACCGCGCTGGTCCCCATGCACTACCCGTCAAACGACGGCGAGACGGCAGTGGAGCTCTCGATCGACCCTGCCAAGTTCCGCGACGCCTTCGCGGCCGACCTGCCCGCCGAGCAAACCGCGGTCATGGCCGCCACGCAGCGGCCTGTCGCGGAGGCGGCGTTCTCCGAGCCGTCGGGACCGCCCGCCTGGAAGCGCGTGCCCTCCTGGGCGGCCGTCGCCTCAGCCGACACAGCGGCAGGCACCGACGTCATCCTTTCGATGGCGAAACGCGCCGGCGCGACGATCACCCAACTGGACGGCTCGCACGTGATCATGATCTCCCAGCCAGAAGCCGTGACCGAGGTCATCATGCAAGCGCTGTCCGAGGTCGGTTCACAAGCCTGAGGTGCTGGGATCCGGGGCCGTCCAGCCCGGTCTGCGCGTGCGCAGCTGATCCAATTTCGCCCGCGCGGTCTTCTCCTCGCCCCGACTGACCTTGAGCTTGAACGCGAGGGCTGACTCCCTCGGATCACCGGACGCCTCAGCCTGCTGGTGTGCAGCCTGGGCTGCCTTGGTCTTCTCCGCCTTCGCGCGCCAGCGCCGATACGCAGTGTTCATCTCCCCGTCCGTCGGAACGGGCGCAACGCGGGCACCACTCGGACGCGGCTGCGTCGATCCCGGCGATCGGGCACCCCCTGCCTCAGGGGCGCTCGCCCAGTCTGGCAAGACGAGCGCAGCGTGATCTTCCCCGCCGGACCGAGCGAGTGTCGGAAGGCTGGCAAGCGCGGAACGTGCCTGCGCACGCGTCTGTGACGCGTACAGGGTCCCGAGACGCTCGTCGAGCTCGTCGGTGGTCAGGCGGCCGTCGACCATGTGCTGACTGAGGACCTCCGCGATCAAATGTCGATCGGCGTCACCGATGCGCAGGCCGCCCGTGTCGGGGTCAAGCGGCTCGCCCACAGAAGTGGCCGCAGCCGTGGTCGAGGGCAGACCCAGCGCCGCCTCGCCTCGCGCGAGGCGCTCGGCGACCGCTTCGCGCTCCGCTGCGTCTTCCTGCTCGACGAATGCGCGGCGGTCAAGCTCGATCTTCGAGCGGTCTGTCGGGTCGTAGCGCACCGGGATGATGTCCCCCACGCCCGCCGCCGCCAGCGTGCGCCCGAACGCGCGGCACGAGATCTCCGAGGTCGCGCCGTCTTGGAAGGCGACCCGTAACCGGTAGCGGCAGGCGCTCGCCTCCCCGCTCTCGACCCCAGCGGCGTAAATCGTCTTCTCAACCACCAACGCCTGGGCTTGCGCTCCGTCAAGGCTCAGCTTGCGCCGGTCGAACATGTGCTGCCGCCATCTCCCGTATAGACCCCGGTATCCGCTGCGAAGCCTAATCCAGGAGCGCCCGCCACCCAAACGTGTCGCGGTGAGCGATTCCTCACCGGCTGGCCGAGGGCCCGCGCGATGGCTGCTCCTAGCACGAACGGAGTAGCCGCCGTGGGGCTGCCGGTTCGGCAACATGCGACAGCCGCCCGCCGGTGCAGCGGACACGTCAGTCCGGGCAGAATCGCCGAGCCCCGGTTGATCAGAGGGAGCGTCGAAGGCGCGTGCGGCGCGCACGTCGAGGCAGGTCAGCGGTCCGCGAAGCGGGCGATGCGGGCGGTGAATTTGAGCGCGTCCTGGAACATCATGCCGTGCGCGGCACCGGCGAAGATGCTCAACTGCGAGTGCGGGATCAGGCGGTGCAGGTTGCGCGCGTTCTTGACCGGGACACCCTTGTCAAGCGCACCGTTGGTCACCAGCACCGGTGTCGTGATGGTCGCGAGCCCATTCCAGATCTTGGGGTAGCGCAAGAACGCCAGCTCGGCTCGTTCCTGGCGGCGCAGCGTGACCTTGGATAGCTGCTCCTGGGGGATCGCCAGGTAGCTGTGGACGAACTGGGTCTTAGGTGAGAGCGTCGGCGCAGGCGGCCAAATCGGAGTAGAGCCGTCGTCGCTGTTCGGAGTCAAAGGTGGCGAGCATCCGCTCCTGCACGGCGGCGACGGCCGCGGAGGCGCCGACGAGGCGCTTGGCGCCGGTGTCGGTGAGAGTGAAGTGCTCGTGGCGGCCGGCGCCATCGCTTTGGACAAGACCGGCGCTTCGCAGCGTGCCTAGGAGCTGATGCATTGCCTGACGAGAGACGAACGTGCCACGTGCGAGTGTGGCGTTGGTGAGCCCGGGTCTGTGGGCGAGTTGTTCCAGACACGAGTATTGAGGGACGGTCAGGTCGTGGTCTCTCAGTGCTGCGTCCATCGCGGTCCGGAGGGCGGCCGTGGTGCGTTTGAGCACGTAGCCAACGGCGGTATCGAGATCGACTTGACTCACGTCAACATCTTGACATATCCTGATCGTCAAGACCTTGACGATCAAGTAGGAGTGTTTCCGATGCCCATTGGTCCCGACTTCATCTCGCTGCAGGTCCGCGATGTCGACACCGCCGCCGCGTTTTACGAGTACCGCGTCGGCCTGCGCCGTGCGCCTGCCTCACCGCCTGGCGCTGTGGTGTTCGCCAGCGAACCGATCCCGTTCGCCGTCCGCGAGCCGCTGCCCGACACCGATCTTGACTCCGGCCAGCCCGGCCTCGGCATCGCGCTCTGGCTCAAAGTCGATGACGCCCAGGCGTTGTATGAGCAGCTCGCCGGGGGTGGGGTCACGATCTTGACCGACCCGTTTGACGGCCCGTTCGGTCGTACTTTCGCTCTCCGGGATCCCGACGGGTACGCGGTGACGATCCACGATGCCGCCTAAATGGCGATCACCTTTCATCCGCTCGGCCAGTTCTCGCTGACCGCGGCGGCAGCCTTTGCCGAAGACTTTCCGGGCACCCGGGCTGAGGGACACCCGAAGGCGCTGCGCTACGCCTGGGCGGTCGACGGCGACTGGCGCACCGTGCAGGTCACGGTGCGCCAGGACGATGAGGCGATCCATGCCGAGCTCAGCGATCGGCCGCCGGCGGAGCTCGCCCGTCAGGCAGCACGCGACCTTGAGCGGATGCTCTCACTCGATGTTGATGGGACCGACTTCGCTGCCCTCGGTGAACGCGACGGTGTTGTCAGAGCGCTGCAGCGACGGTTTCCTGGACTGCGACCGGTTTTGTTCTACACCCCATATGAGGCCGCGGCCTGGGCGATCATCGGGCAACGGATCCGGATGACGCAGGCCGCCGCAATCAAAGCGCGTCTGAGTGATGAGCTCGGCACATCCGGGGCGTTTCCCGCGCCGGCAGTGCTCGCTCAGCTCTCCGCACCCCAGACAGGGCTGACTGACCGCAAGGTCGGTCAGCTCCGTGCGTTGGCGACCGCTGCCCAGGACGGCGCGGTCACGCGCGAGCGACTTCGGGCGATGACCTACGAAGACGGGCTTGAGCACCTTCAACAGCTGCCGGGAATAGGACCGTTCTCCGCCGAGCTCATCCTTATCCGCGGTGCCGGCAACCCGGACGCATTGCCTGACCACGACATACGGCTCGATGACGCGATCCGCTCCGCCTACGGCACATCCGACGAGTCAGCGATCCACCAGATCACCGAATCGTGGCGCCCGTACCGGGCCTGGGTGGCGCTTCTCCTGCGAGCGTGGCGCGAGGCCGAGACGGGCGAGATCGCCCGGGGCCGGCGCAGCACAACGCGCCTGCAACCCCCCGACGCAACATGAGCGAACGCACCCAGCCTGACCTCAGCTCGCATCAACGGGCAGCGCCCTGAGGTCTACTCAGTCCCCAAAGTCGAGCTCGGGGGGTAACGCACGGGTCGTGCCGCGCAGTTGTCCTACTGGTCCTTGGACAAACGGCGAGGCCAGCATCTTCGCCGCAGAGCGAATCCTGTGGGGATCGGCACCGAGCTCCCTGAGGATCTGGCTGGCGCTGCTTTCGCCGCGGCCGATGACCACAATCAGAATGTGCTCGGCTTTGGGGTCCGGGAATCGGTACGCGGACCTGAGGACGCTCCTCGCAGTCGGTGAGAACGGCAACTGCCCCTTGGGGGGCGTGCCGGGCTTCGCGCCAAGACGCTCCCGGACCTCTTCGCGGACCGGCTCGACGGCCAGTCCAAACTCCGCCCAAATCGGATCAAGACCGCTGTCCTGTGAGAACAGGCCGAGCAGCAGATGCTCGACCTCGACGCTCTCGTGTCCCATCTCCAGGGCCTCGTTTTGCGCGCAGCCAATCGCCTCGCGCGCTTGCTCTGAGAACATCTCAAACAGACTGTGAGTATCGCAGCCGATCGCTGAGACGCACCAGCTGCGCCCGGGTTCAGAGCAACCGCAACTAGCCGACGGTGAGGCACGCGACGGTGTCCTGTTTCGTGTCTCGCTGACCGTTCGGGATCGGACGGCCGACCTCTGACCAGCAGCCTCGGCCCCGGGGCGCGGGAGCCTCGTCGTGGAGCCCCGGCCGGTGCGATGCGGCCATCGACGGATTTCTTCGGATCGACTGCGATTCGGCTAACTCCGCTACAGCCGTGCCAGGCATCCTCGCCGCATGCATCCCGGATTCTGTCCTCATTGCGGCGAGCGAGTCACCCCGTTTGCCGCCGGGTGCGCGCTCTGTGGTGCAGACCTTGACCCCAAGCGATGGCAGCGTCCCCCGTCGATCGGCCGGCGCCTGTCGCGTCGACTCCCGGTGAGCTGGCGCCCACGCGTTGCGCTAGGGGCACGAGACCGGGATCGCTCGACGCTCAGGTAGGCGCGCATCCCGGCTTTCGCGCCGGCCGTCACCCGCCGAACCCGGGCGCCATCAGCTTGTCGTCAGGGACTGAGACGACTGGGACCGGGGCGCCACACGCCCTTCGCGGCCTGCTCGAGAGCACACGCCGGCGGTTTCCGGCTGCGGATGGCAGCCAAGCGACTAGGCGATCCAGGGGGGCGTTCCGCGCGGCGTGTGCTCTCCGGGCACCCGTGCGGTTGCGTCCCCGTGACCGCAGACGAGCACCCGCACGTCGGTTATTGCCGACAGTTGCCGCTCGGTGCCGGCAGGGAGCACGACCGTGTCACCGGCTCGCAACTCGCTCTCCTCGCCAGCTACTACGGCCGCGAGCTGACCCTCGAGAACGGTCCAGACCTGTTCGGAGTCAAAGATGTGTCGAGGTCCCTGCGCGCCGGCAGCCATCTCGACCTGCCACATAGACAAGGCGGCCGTGGCGCCCAGTGTCGGCGACGCCAGGGTCGTCATTGTCGCGTTCGGGGTTTCGGAGCGACGACGTTCGCCGGCGCGGACAGTGAGAACCATGACTCCCTTTCATTTAGACAACCAAGTTGTCGAGATCGTACACCAGGTTGTCGTCTTGCGCTAGATCGGCCACTATCTGCGGCCATGTCAGCCGACCGGTTCGGATTTGAACTGCCGCTCCTGCTCGCCGCAGCGTTCCGCACGTTGATCGACGGCCTCCACGATCAACTGGCGGCGCGCGGCCATCCAGACGCCCGTCCCATTCACGCCTTTGCCCTCCAAGCCATCGGTCGCGACGGAGCAACTGTCTCTGAGCTTGGCCGCCGCCTCGGCGTCAGCAAGCAGGCAGCGGCCAAGACAGCCGCCAGCCTCGAACGCCTCGCCTACGTCACCCGCCGGCAGCACCCCACCGACGCTCGCGCCGTCCAGCTGCGCCGCAGTCCACGCGGCGAGGAGCTGCTCTCGTTGAGCGCCGAGATCTTCGAGCAGCTACGCAACAGCTGGAAACACGAACTAAGCGACAAACGCGTCCGAACACTCGAGGACGACCTCGAGCAGGTCGCCGGCGCCGCCGTCACGAAGCTCGGAGATCTCCCTGGCTGGCTGCGCTGAACGCCGGCTGCTGCGATCATCGCGTGCTGCTCGCTGGCGTTGGTAGCTGGTTGCGCGGCCGCGCCTGTTCGCTGGTGTGGGCGAAGCCGGCGACGAGGTCGGCGAGACGGTCGGGTTGGTCGATCATCGAGAAGGTCCTCGCGTTCTCGATCACCTCGAGCCGACCGTTGGGTAGGGACTCGGCCAGCCGCTGACCATCCTCGCGCGGGAAGAAAACGTCGTCGGCGGACCACGCGACCAACGCCGGCTTTGTGAACCGAGGCAGGAGCGATGCGGCTCGGACCGTCGTCTCACGATTCAGCGAGACCGTCAAGCGCCGCAGGTCGTTCCTGATCAGGCGGTTCGTGAGGGCGGGCTGAACCCACGCCGCGACGAGGTCATCGATGTCTGCGTGAGCCAGAGCCCCAAACCCACGGTTGCGTCCGAACCGGGTCCGGAGCGGCTGAAGCGCCGCATCGTAAGCCGGACCGGCCTTGGCGGCGGCGATCAGTGGCTTCAGGATCGGCGGCGGGAAATGTTCGAAGGCATCGCAGCTGGTCAGCACCAGCGCCCCGAGCCGCTCGGGCGCGCGGGTGGCGACGAGCTGGGCGATTGCGCCGCCGGTGTCATTGCCGACGAGCACGACGTCCTCGAGCTCGAGCGCATCGAGCAGCTCGCCGACCATCGCCGCGACCCCCTCCATCGTCAGCTCGACGCCGTCGCGCATCGGCTCGGTGTGCGCCCCCAACGGCCACGTGGGCGCCACACACGAACAACCGCGCGCGGCCAGTCGCTCGCCCAATGGCCGCCACAGCGATGACCCCATCATGTAGCCGTGGATGAAGACGACCGGCGCGGCCATCCGACGGTCCGGCGGTCTCATAGTGGATAGTTCCGGCGTCGAGCGTGACGGTCGGCATGAGATTCTCCAAGAGGTTTGAGTTACGTGCAGGCTGTCCGTAACATACAGACAGGCTGTCCGTAAGTCAACAGGTCATCCACATGGCGCGAACCCAGGCACAACGATCGGCCGCGACCCAGCAGGCGCTCCTAACCGCCGCCCGGCGGCTGTGGGGCGACCGCGGCTATGCCGCCGTCTCGACGCCGGAGATCGCCCAAGCCGCCGGCGTCACCCGCGGCGCGATGTATCACCAGTACCCGGACAAGGCGAAGCTCTTCCTAGCCGTCCTCGAAGCCGTCGAAAGGGATGTGATCGAGCGACTGTCAGCCATCGTCGTCGCCAAGCAACCAAAGACGCCGGCCGACGCGCTGCGTATCTCAGCCGATGCGTGGGTTGATATCGCCAGCGAGCCGGAGGTTCGGCAACTCGTGCTACTCGATGCGCCCAGCGTCCTTGGCTGGGCCGGCTTCCGGGAGATCTCGCTGCGGTACGGACTTGGCATGACCGAACAGCTTCTGAGGGCCGCCATCGACGCCGGCGAGCTCAAGCCTCAACCCACCCGGCCTCTAGCCACCGTCATGATCGGGGCACTCGACGAGGCCGCCATGAGCATCGCCAACGCCGACGACCCCGAGCAGGAAAAGTCCGACGTACGAAACGTGATCCACAACCTGATCGAGGGACTCCTGGCCGACCCGGATCGCGCGGTATCGACGCAGCACCGGTGATAGGCAAACGGCCCGACGGTGACGCCGTGGGCTATAGGATGCTCGCCCACGCTCAGCGGACAGGCCGCACTGAACCTCGACCCATTTGGACCGGAACTTATGACCCGTCGTTTCTCTGTCTCGACGCTCCGAATCGTCGGGCTCACGCTGCTGGTGCTGATCGCGCTGGCTGTGGCGGCCACAAGCGCGCTGCGGGCACAGGCCAAGCCCAGGGCGTCCGCCGGCTCGGGTAAGGCGTTCAGCGTCAACATCGTCAACCACGATTTCGGCTCCGTCGGCGCCAAAGGAAGTTTCTCGGCAAAGTTGGGCCCAGCCGCGCATGTGGTGGCGGCGCTCATGTCGGTGGTCACCGGCGTGCCGTATGCGCAGATCGCCAAGGGCGGCACCTTCATCGCCAAGGATGTGGCGAGCGGCAAGGGGAGACTCGCGGTCGTCAAGTTCACAGATCACGCACTGGGCACAGCCTGCGTGCAGTGGAGCGGCAGCTCCGGCGCCTATGACCCGAGCAAGGGCTATCTCGTGGTCAAGGGGTCGATGAAGGTCATCGGTGGTACCGGAGCGGCGGCGCATTGGAAGGGCAACCTCACCTTCAAGCAGACCGGCGTGACCGGCACGGACACGCTGGTCTTCAGCGCGCTGGCGGCTGGGTCGACCGGCCCCGCCCGCGGGCTGAGCGCCGCCTGCAAGGCGGTCACAAAGCTCAAGGGATAGCAAGCGACGCTCGCTAAGGGTTCCGCATGTGAGACGGCGGCTGCAGCACGCGCGTCCGCTCAGCGAGCCCGACGCGACTGGCGGCGGCTGCGCGTGCTAGTACTGGTGCGGAAACGCGGCACGGCCGTTCGTGGCCCGGGATGTACTGGGCGCGGCGCGGGGGTCATCGCTGGCTCGTGACGTGGTGGCGTCACGGTCGACGCCGCTTCACGAAGTCTGGTCGCGCTCGCCACCCGTATTGTCCGGCGCGCGCTACCGCGAGCGACTGGCGACGTAAGCGCGCACGTCGGCGACGCTCCACCAGTTGTCGCTGGACGCTGTCAATGTGAGGCGCACAAAGCGGATCGGGGTGCCGCTGAGCGGGATCGAGGTGAACTGGCCGCTGGCTGATTGGGTCGCGGCCGTCGTCCACGTCGTGCCGTCGGTGCTCGTCTGAAGCGTGTACGCACGCGGGTAGTCGCCGAGGTTGACGCCTGTGTCGAACACGATTTGGCGCACGGCTTCCAGATGCCCGAAGTCGACTTGGAGCCGCTGACCCGGCTGCTGACCCGCACCGGTCTGATAGAGCGTGCTCGCGTCATCGTCGACGGCGTTGGCGGCCACGTTGCCCTGGCAGCACGGATCCGTCGGCCCGGCCGGGTCGGCGGTGGCCGTCCAGCCCGAGGGATCGAGCTCGCGGAGATTGTCGGTGCTGCCCGGGTTACCCGACCAGGTGAACGTCGCGAGCGAGTCACCCGGCAGCGTGTACGTGAAGCTTTTGCCGCCTTCGCTGATGGCAACCGCCTGCGGGTTGTCGTTCTCGTTGTGCGCGACCAGCACAATCGTCCCGTCGGGATCGCGGAATGCGACATCCATCACCTCGCCGTTCCAGCCGGTCGTGCCGAACGACGTGCTCGCGATCCGGACTGCGCCCGGCTGCACGAAGCGGCTGAGGTGACCGAGCGCGTAGTACTCGGCGTTCGCGGTGATCTTGTCGCCGGGGCCGATCGTGAGGATTCCCGTGCAATTGCCGCAGCCGCCGACGTGTGGCCCGCCCGACGGGTCGAGCGCGACGTTCCAGTTGATGACGGTCTTGGCCCAGTTACGCGGTGACCCAATGATCAGGTTGCGCGAATGCCACTTGAGCGTGTCCGAAAACGTGTCTGTGGGATCGCTCGACTGGCTGCCCGAGCACTCGGTGAAGTAGATGTCCTTGTTGGGAAACTCGTTGTGGAGCGTCGTCATCGCGCTCGGATCCCCGAAGTAGCAGTGATAGGCGGTGCCCGACACCCAACGTGCAGCCGGCGACGACAAGACCTCCTGGGGATAGTCGTTGCTGTCCTGGGTCTCGTCTGGCGGCGTGCTCGCGACGTCGTTCGGGTGCTCCGACCAGTTGTGGTCGTAGGCGAGGATCTGTGTGTGCAGGTGCGCAGCCCGCAGCATCGGCCCCAGCGCCTCGATCACCTTCTCCTCTTGCGCGGCTGACATATCAGTCCCCGGATAGCCGGCGGGGGCCCGGTTCTGGGGCTCATTCTGAACCGTGATCGCGTTCACCCCCACGCCCTGCGCGCGGTAGGCCTCGATGAACTTCGTCAGGTACAGCGCATAGGAGTGGTAGATCCGCGGCGTGTCGATCAGCCGGCCGCCGATCAGCGACTGGCCGGTTTTCATCCACGCCGGCGGGCTCCACGGCGTGGCGACGATCCGCAGCTTCGGGTTCAGCCGCTTGGCCTCGCGCAGTAGCGGCAGGATCTCGGCCTCGTCATGGGCGATGCTGAAGTGGCGCTGCGGGTAATCGGTCTGGCCGGCGGGCATGTCGTCGTAGGTGTACGGCGCCTTGGCGACGAAGTCCGATGCTCCGATCGGCTGCCGGAGGTAGCTGAGCCCATCTCCGATGCGCGGATCGAACAGCATCCGCATCGCCTGCTCGCGTCCGGCGGGTGACATCCGGTATAGGACAACCGCCGACGAGTCGGTGATCGCGCCGCCGAAACCGTCCATCGTCTGGAAGCTGCGCGTCGGATCAATGACGATCGTCGGGGCGCTCGGCTCCGCGCTCGTGAACGGCACGGTTCCGGCGTCGGTGAGCCTGTCGGTGCCGTTTGCCGTCGTGATCCAGACGTGAGCGCTGGTCGACCGCCCGGCGGCGAGAGAGTTCTGGACCGCCGCCGACGAAGTGACCGCGGCCGTCAAGACGAGCGCGGAAGCGGCACTCAGAAACAGCAGAGAAATTCGCCGCCCCCACTTCGGCCCCGAGAATCGCAACGACATATGAGGACACCTCCTGCGGTTGACCCCCCGAATACCCGCGCCACACACGATCGAAACGGCCGTCACGCGCTCGGGGTCGCAGCTGCGGATGTGCTCGTCCACCGCATGCAGCTGATCGGGCTGCGTGTCGAATGCCCTTATGGTGCTTAGCCGACGCTAGGTTCTGAAGCAGCTCGCGCAGCTCGCACGATCCACGTTGATTCCAGTTCCCGTTGTGCGAATCGGCCGGAGCGAGCTCTGGCCCTTCGCTTCCGGACGTCAGGGGGCGCCTATTGGGGAACGAGCTTGGCAGCCGGGGGTGCTGCAGGCGTGCTGGCTGGCACCAAGGATGTGAGCGCCAGCACGTCGGTGACGAGCACGCGCCCGCCGCTCACAGTCAGCAGCTCGCCGACACGAAAGCGCGAGCAGTCCAGGACGTCACTTGCCTCCTGAACGGTAATGGCTCCAGAGTCGTCAGCCACGATAGGGCCGAACTTGCTCTGCAATGGTGTGGTTATAGCGGCGCTCATGCCTGCATTCCTCTCCCGACGTTCTCCTCACTATAGGCGCGCGCCACGCCAATCCCCAAGTCGCCGAAATTGCGGCCGCGCTACGTCCGCAGGGCCAGGCCATCTCTGGCGGTCGCGGTAATGGGGATCACGCAGCACGCCAAGTATCCGGTGGTGTCCGGTTATTGCGACCGACCCACGAGCCGGATGCCTTTAGGAAGTCAGTGCGTCCGTAGCGGTCTTGGCGGCACGTTGGACGCGGCGGTCGGCTGCTTCTTGCTTGAGCTCGGCCTGCCGCGTGGACAGCGAGGCGATGCCCGCCGCACGTCGTTCCGCGGTACTCAGTCGATGCTTCGTCGGTTGTATGGACGTAGTCACTTTGTGTTTGGCTGCCATCACTGTCTCCTCGAGTTGTTTCTTGCTGGGCTTGATCGGCGTCTCGGGCGGCGCCTACCTCGGCCCTGGCCCTTCGCCAGGGCTGGCGCGACCGGAGGGGCGACCGAACGTCGGCGAGTCCTGCCGATCACAGAGCCTCTCGGAGAGGCCTGCACTACATGAACTAGCAGGTCGCGGCCGCCGAGGCGAATCGCGATAGGCGTTCACTGCCTGCGCTGCCGACATCTGGGACCCGTCCGGATCACGACGGGAAGGCTCGGCGCCGAGCTGGTTTGACCAGCCCGACGGTTGGCCTCCGCCCAAGCGGTCATGCCCACCGCACCAAACGCCCACCTGATTCGTGATCTCGCGAACGATCATCGCGAGCATGCGCAGGCGCACCTAGACGAAGTGGACTCACGCACTCGCGCCTTCGGTCCTGTCGATTGGCTTGTGCGACGAGGCCCGACGCAGGGAGTGCGCGAGGGGGACCGAACTACGCCAAAGTGGCTACGCAACCGCCTACTCGTCGCGCTGAGCGGTGGCTGGAGAAGCGCACCGAGCGCAAGGGTCTGCGTCCCCGCGACGCCGCGTACCTCATCGCCACCTTTTGGGGGATCGCTGTGCTGGTGTTCGGGGTTGTCGAACGCATCGTGGACCCGAAAACGTTTCACAGCATCTGGCTGGGGATGTGGTGGGCGGTCGAAACGGTGACGACGGTCGGTTACGGCGACATCGTCCCTGACCAGACGGCCGGGAAGCTCATCGCGGGGCTTCTGATGCTCGGGGGGCTGTCGCTGATCGCGGTGGTGACGGCTGCGATCACCAGTGGCTTCGTGTCCCGCGCGGACGCCCAACGGCGAGCCGCCGGAGATGACCCGGTCATGCAGAAGCTCGACGCGATCGCCACGGAGCTAAAGGCAGTGAAGACCGAGCTCGATCACCTTCGGTCGACTGCGGGCACCGACGGCTCGGAATGAGCATCATTTAGGGCTTCAGCTCACGAGCTCAGGTGGTTGCCGTCGACCGGTGCGTGTGCGATCCCGGATCCAGTTACCGCTCTCGGACTGCGTAGGTCAGGTGGGTCACCCGCTCTGTCGGCTCCGCGTGAACCGGCTCCAGGACCACGCGGTCCGCGTCCACGCCCTCGAACAGGCGGATGCCGGAGTCGAACAGCGCGGGTGCGAGCGCGATCGTGAACTCGTCGACCAGGCCGGCGTTCACGTACTCCAGGATCGTTGCGCCACCGCCCGCGATGCGGACGTCGCGGTCGCCGGCGGCCTCGCGGGCCTGGTCGAGCGCGGCTTCGACGCCGTCGTTGACGAAGTGGAAGGTGGTCCCGCCCGGCCGCTCCCAGGGGTCACGCTGCTCGTGGGTCATGACGAAGACCGGCGTGTGGAACGGCGCCTCCTCCGGCCATGCCTGCTCACCGGCTTTGAACATGCGCTTGCCCATGACACTCGCGCCGGTGCGCTCGAACGTCTCCCGAACGATGTCGTTCTCGCGCCCTTCCTCGCCGCCCTCGCCGAGCTTCAGGTTCTCACGGAAGAAGCGCTGCCGGAAGACCCACTGCTGCAGTTCCATCCATTTGGGCCCCATCAAGTCCTCGAGGGACTCGGGCGCAATGAACCCGTCCAGCGACATCGTCACGCTGAAGAACACATTCCCGGCCATCAGTCCTCAACTCCCTTCCGAATGATCTCGGTGACGTAGGTGGCCAGCTTGCTCAGGGTCTGCTGGCCGCCCTCGATTGCGTGGTACTTCTCGACCGCCTCGTCGCGTAGCTCCTTGGTGGGGAACAGCGTGCGCATCTCGATCCGGGTCGCCGCGCCGTCGGGCGTGAACGTCAAGACCGACTCGAAGGCGTTGGGGTCGCCGCGGGACTCACCGTGCAGCCGCGCGATCCGCTCCGGCGGGGCGATCTCGGTCCAGGAGATCCACTCCTGGTAGTCCGTCCCGTCTGGTCCGTGCATCACGAAGTCCCACTCCCCGCCGACGCGGAACTCGAACGCCCGCGTGGTGGTGGTGAATCCGCTCGGTCCCCACCACCGCGACAGGTGTCGCACCTCGGTGAACGCCTCGAACACCAGCTCCCGTGGGGCACCGATGATCCGGGAGATCACGATCTCGCGGTCGGCCGTCGCGGACTGCGCCGGCGCTCCTCCTCCCGTCGCGCTCATCAGCTACTGCGCCTGCCTTTCCTGCTTGAGGTCCTGCACGTACTCGTCCAGCCGGTCGAAGCTCTCGTTCCAGAACCTCTCGAACCCGCCGGTCCACTCGTGCACCGGTCGCAGCCCGCCGGCGTCAAGGCCGTACAGACGTTGCTTACCTGCCTTGCGGACCTGCACCAGCCCGACCTCCCGGAGCACCCGCAAGTGCTTAGACGCCCCCGGCAGCGTCATCCCCAACTCGTGGGCCAACTCGGTCACCGGCCCCTCACCCGCCCGCAGCAGCACCAGGATCTCCCGGCGCTGCTGCTCGGCGATTGCGTTGAAGACGTCCGACGTCGTCGCTGCTCGTGCCATCGACGCAATCATATTTTCCGATATGAGTAAATGTCAAGCTGAGAGGGATCGGAAGCGTCCCTCGGCTCGGTGACCGACCCGCTTATAGGTGGCACTTCGCGGACCGTGTGTCACGACGCCCGCCCGGTCCCTGGCCCCCTCACGAGGAGACACCATCCGCCGCGGCGACCGCGGTGATCTCGCTGAACTGCGTCGAGCCCAGGACCGCTGCGCTCGCCCCGGCCCCGATGGCCGTCACGACGAGCAGCCGCATGACCGTCCCGGGCAGAATGGCCAGGACGATGGGGTGCAGGAACACCGCGCCGTCCAGCAGTCCCAGCGCCACGCAGACCAGGCCCACCCAGATCGCGGCGGCGACGTGGAGGTGCCGCGGCCCGCGGCGCATGACCTCGACGCCCACGACGAGGAAGATGATCACGTCGGCGCCCACGATCCAGGTCCCCGGGGAGGCATACGCGTCCAGCGCGAACGCCAGCGCGACCACCGTGGCCGCGCCGGCGGCGATGAGCGCGAGGGCGATCGCCAACGGGCGGACGACGTCGCGGCGGCGCCTCACCAGCGGGAGCGCCCCGGTGGCCAGCCAGCACGCAAGCGCGGCCAGCCACAGCCACAGCGGTGGATCCGCGAAGCGGTGCAGCTCGCCCGACAGCACCGCTTTGCGGCCGTCGATGAGCAGTGGCAGCCTCCAGACTCCCTCGGCCAGGCCTGCCGGCAGCCCCTGCACCCGCGCGTCATGCCAGACAACCGAATGGCGGCCGCGCTGCAGGCGCCAGCGGGGCGCTGGCGCGTCGACTGCCTGCGCCCTGTCCACGAGGTGCATGGCCCGGGCCGTGGGCGAGGCGGCATTGATCGACAGCCCCGCCCGGTCCAGGCGGATGACCGGCTCTCCGAGATAGCCAAGCACCAGCACAACGTGTCCCGGCCTCAGCGTCAGGCTCAGGCCGTGATCGCTCTGGTAGATCTGAGCGGAGTAGGCGCGGCTGACCGGATGCGAGACGCTGGCGCGATAGTCGACGGCGACCGTGCCCGAGCGCAGGTGCGCCGACGCTGGTCTGGCACCCGCCAGGCATGCCATGGCCACGGCCGCTGCAAGGCCAACCTTCCACCGGCCGGACGCCACTCCGTCGCGCACGATGTCATCCTCGCGCGCCAGCGGCGACGATGCACGCTTTTCGCGTGACGGCACCCGCGATGTTTCGGTGACGCCTGGCGGCTCCACCAGGAGGGACGAGTCGTGCTTAGCGGCGGCCCGCTCGGCTGTCGGTCGGCGTCGCAGTTCGGGGCGCGTCAGTGCCGGCGACCGGTAGGCGGACTGGTCGGGTGCTCCGACGTCGGTCCCGCGCGGGACGATCTCGTCGATCCGGTCGAGGATGTCGTCGGACAGCCTGACCTCGAGACTGGCGAGCAGGTCGTCGAGTGTGCGCGCCTCCATCAGCGCAGAGGAGCTCATCCTCGCTGTCGCTCAGCTCTGTCACGCCCCGGGTCGTGTGCAGAGCATCAATCAGAGCCGACGGATGGTCGCGATCCTCGTCAACGGACTGCGCTTCGAGACCCCAAGGTCATCCGGCTGACAGACCTACCGGTCGAGGCTGGCTGGGGTGCTCGTTCGCAAACGCCTCGAGCGGAGAGTCAGGCAGGCTCGCGGTCCGTGAACTCCTGGATCAGGGTCGGGCTTTCGTGCACTGAGACGACGAGCAGCGGTTGCTGTCCGGTGTTGCGGAAACCGTGCAACGTGTGGGCGGGAACGGAGATGATCGTCTCGGCGCTCGCCTCGACGATCTCCTCACCCGCCGTCCAGCGCCCCTGGCCCTCGAGCAGCACGAAGGTCTCGGGGTAGGGATGGGTATGCAGCTCTACGAAGCGGCCAGGCGGTGTGCGGACGATGAACACGGTCACGCCGACACCAGCCCGCGGACCGCCCTCGAACAGCGCGGCGGTCGGGCTCAGACGAAGCTCTTCGATTCGGACATGACAAGCAGACATGTGCCTCCGTCATTGCGAGGCCCGGCGTCAGACGCGGGCTCAGGGTTGTCAGGATTTGGACGAGCTCTTTGCCGACCGGGGCTGCTCGGACGACGCGGTGTGGTCGCCAGCCAGCTGCGGGATCGCGAGCGGCGTTCCGAAGTCAAAAAGCTCAAGCGTGGTCCAGAACGGCTCGGTCGTATTCGCCGGAAGCGGCGCGTAGCTGATGCGCCGCAGGCGTCCTGACTGCTCCAGACAGGCGATGAGCGGAGCATTGCGCATCCACTGACGCGCCTTGCGTTCGCCGCTGCGCGGCTGGAGCGCCTCGCCCAGACGCTCCTCGATGAGAGTGAGATCGACGCGGGCGTGAACCTGGATCGTCGGGGCGGCGTCGATGTCGGTGCGTGTCTCGTCGATCAAGTCCGTGACGGCGGCCAGGGCCTCGAGGATCATTGTCGGGTCAGCCCGATGGCGATAGCCAGCCCGGCGCGGCTCAGGCAGCACTGGTCGCCAGGGTTCGTCTGAGCCCGTGGCCTGCCAGCAACTGCCCTCTGAGTAAAAGAGTTCACGAGCTTCGCCGGCTGAGCCATGTTGGAGAGCCCGAACGCCCGCGGTAACGATCAGCCGATTCAAGGGGTTCCTGGAGCTCTTGGCTTTCACGGCGCCGTCGCGGAGAACCGCGGACGGGACCTTCTTCTGCCAGACCCGTGTCTGGAGCGCCTCGAAGTTGGTGACCCCGCGGGCGTTGACATCCTCATCGCCGCGCGCAACTTGGCCGATCGTCACCCAGGAGATCAGCCGCGCAGACCCCGCCTCCCGCAGCCGGGCGGCAGCGCCGGCAAGCAGGTTCGTTTTTGGACCGTTGCTCATCGCACCCGGGCCGTACCCAGGCGCCTCGCTGGCCCCCCGGGAGACGCCATCTCTTCCGGGACATCCTCGGCTTCCCAACGCAGGAGGTCGCCCGGCTGGCACTCGAGCGCCTTGCAGAGCGCGGCGAGCGTGGCGAAGCGCACCGCCTTGGCGCGGCCGTTCTTGAGGACCGCCAGGTTCGCGGGCGTGATCCCCACGTGGTCCGCGAGCTCGCCGACGGACATCTTGCGGCGGGCCAGCATCACGTCGATGTCGACGGCGATCGGCATCAGATGACCTCGTTCAGCTCGGCCGTCAGTTGCGTCGCCTCGGCGTCGCGGGCGACGGCCTGCGCGAGCAGCATCCGCAGCACGAGCACGATGAGTGCCACGCCGAAGATGGCGACGCCGATGCCGTCCATGGTGAGGGTGACGCCGGGGTCGTCGCGCTGGCCGGGCGCGTCGATGGCGGTGACCGTGAACCACAGAAGGGCGGCCGCCACGATCGCGCCGATCACGATGTCCACGTAGCGGAAGGCGGCGTCGGAGAACACGGTTCCGCGGCGCACCATCGTCACCAGTCGCCACACGCAGACGAGGGCGACCTGGAGGATCACCATGCCCAGGATCGTGATGAGTCGCAGCGAAGTCAGGGGGAGCGAGCCGTCCTTCGGGTCGTTCCCGCTGGTCAACGTCCACGCCATCAGGACCTCGATGAGCACGGTTCCGGTCCGCAAGTCCTGCGGCGAGTCCCGGGCCCGCAGCTTAGGACCGTGCACGCGACCATTGTGCGCGCACTACGCGGCCGAGCCGCGAGGTCTCGCGAAGCGGCCGGGTAATTCGCCAGCTCCACGAGCTCTCATAGTGACCTCGAACTTCAGCCAGAGCGGCGTGTCTGTCGCGCTCAATCTGTCGGAGATTGTGTCGAAGCGCCACGTACTCGCGCGGGTCGTCGGAGGGTTTCTCCAAGTCGGCGACCGTCAGCTCGACATTGCGCTTCTGCAACAGCAACCAAGTCTGACCGCGGATCTCCGGCACGACTTCGACAACCTTGAACGCCCGGCCCCAGCGCGCCCGCACCCACCAGTCCGACATAAGCACGATCGGCCCGCCGTCGTCCCAGCCCTGATCCCGGCGCAGCACGTTCATCCCCACGCGGTCCTCATCCCAGGGCTCCGCCGTGAACACCTCGCCGTTGAACCGGCCCATATATGTCGCGATGAGCAGTCCATTCGGCTTGAGCAGCTTGTGCAACTCCAACAGCCACGGGAGCGAGCTGTCGGTGAGATGGGTGAAAACCGACAACGCCCACACCAGATCAAACGTCCCATAGCCGATATCCAGCGGTGGATCAGCCCCGCTTCGCAGCACTCGCAGCGGCGGGCAGAGACTCCGCTCTAACCAGGCAATGCTCGGAGCATCGATGTCGGCCCCCCAGAACTCCGCCCGATCTGCTTCAGGAAGAAACTGGCGGAGTGTGCGGCCGGCGCCACAACCGAAATCCAAGACGCGCTTGTCGTCAAAGGACCATCCGTCCGGCAGCATCTCCAGGAGGGCTGCCTTGGCCTCCGCGCCCACGCTCTCGTATGCGTGAAATGGATCCTCACCCGGCTGCCGATTCCCAACACGATGGACGAGATTTAGCGGCGGATACGGGACGGTCAAAGCTCGGGTAAGTCAGATTCCCACAGAGCGAGCCTCAGAGTAGCCGAGGGCCGCGATAGAGCCCCCGAGCCTGAGGCCGCGACCCCGATCTCGGTCTGGCCCGGGTTGCCACCCAAGCCGATGGCGCCCTGGTCGGCATCCGAAAGCCGCTGGCCGCGCATGAGCAGCCGATCACGCGGACATACAGGCTCAAGAGATGCGTCCACGGGGCGGTCTTTGCCCCGTGAACGCACCAAATGATGCGCCCCAATTCCTTCGACTTCGCGCCCCTATCGAGCACTATCGGCACTCGCCGCAGAAACCTTTAGCAAGAATGTTGAGGTTTTTGCGCGGGCCCGAGATCGGGCTTGGTGTGCGACGGTGCCAATGAGCTCGATGACGGCGAGCTGCGCAGATTCGGGCTATCGCGTCAGTTGGAACCTCGTGTCTGCCCGCCGGGATCGGACGCGGCGGCCTCCGCCTCGGCGCGTGCGCGCTGAGCGGCTTCTGCGTCCTCGGCGGCGGCTCCGGCACGGCGGTGGGCCTCCTCCGCCTCGCGCCTGCGGGCTTCGGCCTCGGTCTCAAGCTCGTCTGCCCGGAGGGTGGCCTGCACAGCCTCGTCGTTGCGTCGCGCCACCTCGGCGGCGCCGACCAGTGGTCCGTCGGTCGGGTTCTGCACCGCGAACAGAGCGCAGACCGCGGCGCACTGCTCGGCGGTGAGCTCGTCGCCGACCGTGACGTCGGGCGAACCGTTGATCTGCTCGCCGCTGAACGGCAGGCGAACGTAGTCACGGCTCACGGCAAAATCGGAGAGCGGCGCGAGCTTCACCTGGCGGCCGAGCCGTCCGCGTTTGATCGAGATCAGTACCGCCTCCTGCCCGGCCCCGTCGTAGTACACCTCTTCCAGGCGGCCGGCCTTCTCGCCGGCAACGTCCAGGACGTCCTGGCCCCGCCAGCTTTCTATCCCTTCAACGGTCTGCATCGCTGTTCTCCTCGTGTCGGACGATGGCTGCGATCGCGTCCGTGCGCCCGTGTGCGGTTGTCAGTTCATGGTGACAGTCGAGGACTCATTCGAGACCGCCGGACTTGCGTCCGGGGCGGTCGCAGGTTCAAATCCTGTCTCCTCGATCAGCCGGCGTCGCCACGCTGGACGAGACGCTCGTGCGCGGGATCGTCCGCTGAGAGCCGCCGGGCTGTGAGCCGCGTGCTGGCGTTACGCACAGCCTCTCCGATCTCCTCACGCTCGAGCGCCACCTCGGTCAATGAGCGCATCCTCGTCTCGGTGCTGTCCAGGAACACGGAGCGCTCGTGTCCGCGCAACAACCAGAAGCCCAGGCGGATGACCGGATTGGCGATCGGTGCGGTCCGCGAGACGGCGTAGACGCGGAACTGCACCTCGCCGGTGTCGAGCCATTTCCAGACCTGCCAGTCCATCTGGCCCATCTCGACATGGCCCTGCAGCGTGCGGTAGGCCCACCCGAACACCCGTGCATCGCGCGCGTCGCGCGTACGGACCTCGTCGTAGACGTCGGCGACGCGAACCCCGACGTGGATGCTGACGAGGTTCAGGGCGCGCAGTTCGAGCAACATGGTCCGCCCCTGCAGCGGCGCATCACGGTCGTAATGTGCGCGCACCAGGGACGGGTCGGCGAATTCGTAGCCCTGGATGAGGCGACAGGCCACGTCCCAGCTCCCATAGGGAACCGGGTCGCCGGGAGGCTCGGGGGGGAGGGGTTGGCAGCGATCGTCGACATGCCACCCGGCGGGGGGACTGTCCAGGTCAAGCGCGGCAGGGTCGAAGTTGACCGGCGCGTGGGCGAGCGCCGCGAGACGACGCTGAACGTCGCGAGCGGTCACGCCGGTCCGGCGAACGGGTTCTCGACGCGCTGTGTCTCGATGGTGACGCCGCCGGTCAGCCTGCCTCCCGAGAGCGAGGCCACGCCCTCCAGGAACGAGGTCCACATATGCAGCTGGACCTCCTTGGCCATACGGACCTTGTGATAGAGCAGGTTGGACAGCCGGTCTCCGCTGCGCGCCCAGGATTCGATCTCGAAGGCCACCAGACCGTCGTCCCCGTACGCGCGGAACTCGATCTGACCGGCTTCGAGATGGCCGGCCAGCGTCGCCAGGCGAAACGAACGGTCACCCTCGGCCACTACCCTCACCGGCCCGTCCCACGGGCCGGGCATGCGCACCACGTACTCGTCGCCCAGTCGCAGGTGCGTGCCACTGCCCATGACGCGCTGAAAGCGGGCGAACTTGGTCGGCGCGGCCTGGTTGAGGTCTGTCTTGAGCCGCGCCATAAGCGCGGTCGCCGAGAACTCGGCCTCGCGGATGCGGATGCTGTAGAGGCGATGGAACAGCGGACCGGTCCCGTCCTGGGGTGGCTGCAGTTCGGTGTCGTCGGCGCCGCCGGGAAACGGCGGAGGGAGATGGCCGGCACTTGCGTCCGCGACGGACTCGTTCCGGTGCATGGCGGTGGTGCGCCACATGTAGTCCCACGAGGTCAGCGCGATGCCCGTCGGCCAAGTCAGTGCGAGCAGCCACCGGGCTGCGGGCTTGGGTCGGCGAGGCATGTCCTTGACCTACCCGCCCACCGTTGGGCCACCCAACGGGTGTGTGTCTCGCTGGCGACCGGGTAGCGCAGAGTCATGCTCTCCACGCTGCTGTATCGCTGCGGCCTGCGCGCCTGGCAGATGCAGATCGCCTCGATGTCCGCGGTCAGTCTCTGCATCGGCCTGTGGATCCGCGCCAAGACCGTCGATCAGGACGAGCGAGGCAACGCTGAGCGGCGCGCGCTGTTTGTGGGATTGTGGCCGCCGACGATCTGGCTGATCGGCGAGTCGCTGTCGCGCGAGGAGTGATCGCGGCCGCGATCGTCTACCCGCGGAGCGGTGCGTACGCGGCCAGTCCGTTCTCGAGCAGGTCGTAGGCCTCGTCGGCCCGGGCGAGCAGGTCACTCACGACCGTGGCGGGGTCCTCGCCGCAGGTGAGCCGCTCCAGCCCGCTGGTGAGGACGGCGACGTTGACGCCACAGAGTGCGCGGGCGAGGCCCTGGCAGACGGGGTCGTCGGGCGGGCGGCCCCACGCGCGGGCGATCTCCTCGCCCACGCGCTGCGCCTGTCGGCCAAAGGAGGCCTCGCCGTAGTCGCGCAGCGCGGGGCTGGCCCGCACGATCTCCCAGAAGCCGTGGGTCTCCCCGCCGGCCGCGAGGGTCTTGCCGAATCGTTCCCAGAAGCCGCGCGTGTGTCGCCGAAACGCATCGACGAGGGACGCGCCGTCGCGCTGTTCGCGGACGACGGCGAGCAGAGCGGCGAGGATCTCCTCCTCGCGGTCGAAGAGCATCTGCTCCTTGGTGGGGAAGTAGTTGAAAACGGTCTGGCGCGACACGTTGGCCGCGGCCGCGATGTCGTCGACGGTGACCGAGGCGAATCCGCGCTCTCGGAAGAGGTCGGCCGCCGCCTGGGCGATCGTCGCCCGGGTCTGGCGTTTCTTGCTCTCGCGGAGGCCGGTCATCTGTGGAGGAAAACTATACAGAGTCGAAACTTAGACTGAGTATGTTATTGTCTTGACCATGAACGCAGGCATTGACATCCAGGGACTGAAGAAGACCTACCGCGCGCCGGGTGGACCGGTGCCCGCGGTCAAGGGGATCGATGTGTCGATCGCCCCGGGGGAGACCGTCGCCCTGCTCGGGCCCAACGGCGCGGGCAAGTCGACGACGATCGACATGTTGCTCGGACTTGCCGAGCCCGACACCGGAACCGTCACCGTGTTCGGCCGACCGCCGCGCCAGGCCGTCGACGCGGGGCTGGTGGGCGGCATGCTCCAGACCGGCTCGCTCATCCGCGACCTGACCGTCCGGGAGCTGGTGGTGGTGATGGCCTCGCTGTACCCGGATCCGCTCGACGTCGACGAGGTGATCGAGCTGACCGGCTTGAAGGACGCCGCGGGCCGGCGCACCCAGAAGCTCTCAGGAGGGCAGACCCAGCGCGCGCGCTTTGCCATCGCGCTGGTCGCCAACCCGGCGCTGCTCGTCCTTGACGAGCCGACGGTGGCCATGGACGTCGAGGGTCGCCGGGACTTCTGGGCCACGATGCGCGAGTACGCCTCGCGCGGCAAGACCGTCCTCTTCGCCACGCACTACCTCGAGGAGGCCGACGCCAACGCCGACCGCGCGGTGATGATGGCCCAGGGGCGGATCGTCGCCGACGGCCCGACGACCGAGATCAAGGCGCGCATCGGCCACCGCACGATCCGCTCCACCCTCGCCGGCGTCAGCACCGAAGAGCTGTCGCAACTGGACGGCGTCGCCACCGCCGAGCGCCACGGCGATGCGGTGATCCTGCGCTGCTCTGACTCGGACCGCGCCATCCGGGCCCTGCTGGATCAACACCCGGCGGCCCGAGACATCGAGATCACCGGCGCGGCGCTGGAGGACGCGTTCCTCGAGCTCACCCGCGACCCCGCCGACGCACCCGAACAAGCCAACCTGATGACGGAGGTGGCCCGATGACAGGCCTGCTCTACACCCGCTACGAGCTCGCGCGCGCGTTTCGCAACCGCCGGTTCTTCTTCTTCTCCCTCGGATTCCCACTCGTCCTGTACTTCATCATCGCGGGCCCGCAGTCAGGCGATGACAACTTCGCCGGCACGGGCATCCCGGCCGCGCTGTTCTACATGGCGGGGCTCCTGTCGTTCGGGACGATGAGCTCGATGATCTCGACCGGCGGGCGGATCGCTGGTGAGCGCCAGGCCGGGTGGACACGCCAGTTGCGCATCACGCCGCTATCGGCCCGCGCCTACTTCCGGGCCAAGCTGTTCACCGCGTACGCCATGGCCATCCTCACCATCGCCGCGCTCTACATCTCCGGCGCGATCCTCGGCGTGAGCCTCCCCGCGAGCCAGTGGCTGGAGATGACGGGGCTCATCCTCGTCGCCCTGCTGCCGTTCGCCGCGCTCGGGATCGGTCTGGGGCATCTGCTCAACGTGGACTCGGTGGGGCCGGTCATGGGCGGGCTGACCGCGCTGCTGGCGCTGGTCGGCGGCACATGGTTCCCAGTGACCCAAGGGTTCCTACACGACCTCGGGCAGTGCCTGCCGTCCTACTGGCTGGCCCAGGCGGGGCACATGGGCACCGGCGGGGCGCCCTGGGGCCTGACCGGATGGCTGGTGGTGATGGGGTGGACCGTCGTCCTGGCCGTCCTCGCCGGATACGCCTACCGGCGCGACACCGGCCGGGTCTGACGGCGACGCCGGTCTCGCATAGGATCTGGGTTGCGGGCGTGGGCTCTGACGCGTACGTGGCTGTCGTCACTCCGGCCGAGCAATGGGTGGGGCGGCGGCCGCGGCAGATCTCGCCTCGTCGTCGGCGACGAGCTCACGGCCGGCGGTCCGTGGTGGAGGTGACCGAGGGGTGATGCCTCACACTGCTCAGGATGCATCCCGACCTGGAGCTGGCCCTTGAGCTGACCGATCTCGCCACCGAGATCGCCCTCCCGCGCTTTCGTGCCCGTGACTTCACAGTGACGATCAAGCCCGATGGCAGTCCGGTCACCGAGGTCGACCAGGCGGTGGAGCGGGCGCTGCGCGAACGCCTTGCGCAGCGCCGCCCCGATCACGCCATCCTGGGCGAGGAATACGGCCCCGGCGGCGACGGGGAGTGGTGCTGGTACCTGGACCCGATCGACGGCACCAGCCGCTTCGTCGACGGGGACCCGAACTGGATGACGTTCGTCGCGCTCGCCCGGGGGGCGGACATCGCCGTCGGCGTCGTCACCGTGCCCGCGCGCGCGGAGCGGTGGTGGGCGGTCCATGGAGGAGGGGCGTTTCGCGACGGCGACACGCTGGCGGTCTCGACGGTGACGCGACTGGCCGACGCGACCGTCAACGATGATTGGCGCGGCACGCTTGAGAACGGCCGCCTCGGGCGCCCGCTCACGGCGGTGGCCGCGCGGGCGCGTGGGATCCGTCCCTGGGATGGCCACGGCTTCCTGGCCGTGGCCGCGGGTGAGGCGGACGTCGCGCTCAGCGGCGGGGGGTACGCCTGGGACTACGCCGCGCCCAAGCTGATCGTCCAGGAGGCCGGCGGGCGTTTCACCGACCTCGCCGGTGAACCCGCGATCGATTCAGGTAACGCGGTGGTCACCAATGGCCTCTTGCACGAGGAGGTGCTCGGCGTGGTGCGTGGCGCCGAGGGCGCCACCGCGTAGCCGGCGGAGCCCTCAGTGCGCGCACGTGTGTGCGCTCGCCGCCGCGTTGTCCAGCGCCGTCGCTGCGTCGTCAGCCAGCGTGCGCACGATGTCTCGCGCGGGACGAGCCTGGGCGAGGGCATGGCCCTGGCCCGCCCAGAGATTGATGGCGTCGGCATCCCCGGCGGCCCGGGCCGCGTTGCGCAGTGGGCTGGTGAGGTGATGCACCTGGGGGTAGGCGCGGGGCGCGTCGGCGTCATGCTCGTCCATGAACCGGTTGACGATCCCACGTGCCGTGCGGCCGCTGAAGGCGCGAGTGAGGCGAGTGAGCCCCGGGGCCGCCAGCCGCGCGCGATGGGGCTCGGACGTGCCGGCCTCGGGGGTGAGCATGAACGCGCTGCCCAACTGCACCGCGCTCGCGCCGGCCACGAGCGCGGCGGCGATGCCCGGGCCGTCCATGAGACCGCCGGTCGCCACCAACGGTGGGGCGCCCGGGTCGCGCAGCAGTCGCAAAAGCGTGAGCAGCCCGTATTCGTCATGCGCATCCTCGTCGGTGAAATACGCGCGGTGACCGCCGGCCTCGGTGCCCTGAGCCACCAAAGCGTCGGCGCCCGCTTGCCGGGCGAGGACGGCCTCCTCCGGGCTGGTCACGGTGACCCACACGCCGATGCCGCGCTCCTGCAGCGCCGCGACGGTATCGGGCGCCGGGCAGCCGAAGGTGAACGAGACGACGGGTACGGCCTCGCGCATGACCACCTCGAGCTTGGCGTCGTAGGCGTCGTCGTCGAAGCGCGGCTCGCCCAGCGCCACCCCGAGTCGCTCAGCGTCGGCGGCCAGCGTCAGGGCGTAGGCAGCCACGACGTCCGCGGGTGCCTGCGCCTGCGCCGGCGAGGCGCAGAAGAGGTTGACGCCGAACGGCGCGTCGCTCGCGGCGCGCAGTTGCGCGATGTCGTCGGCAACCGCGGCTGGTGTCTTGTAGCCGGCGGCGAGGAAGCCCAGCCCCCCGGCCGCGCCCACGGCGGCGGCCAGAGCCGGAGTGGAGTTGCCGCCCGCCATGGGCGCCTGAACGATCGGGACCTTGAGGCTGTGGAGGTCAAACGCCATCACCTCGCATCGTGCTACGCCCGGGTGCTGCGTGTCCACGACAGGCTTCGTCCCAGTGATAGGAATTTCCTCGCACAGGCCGTATCCTTGCGCCGTGGAACTGCGCCAGTTGCGCTATTTCGTGGCCGTCGCCGAGGAGCTCCACTTCGGCCGGGCCGCCGAGCGGCTGCACATCGCCGGCCCGTCGCTGTCGCAGCAGATCAAGGCGCTGGAGCGCAGCGTGGGAGTCGATCTCTTCGTCCGCGACCGACGCCACGTCCGCCTGACCTCCGCCGGGCGCACCCTGCTGCCCGACGCTCGGGAGATCCTCGCACTGGCCGGGGCAGCGCGCCGGCGGCTGGCCAGCGCGTCGGGGCCTGTGCGCCTGGGCTACGTGAGTTGGCTGCCGGACGAGCTCGCGGCCACGGTCCGCACGGACCTGCGCATCGACGAGTGGGTGATGCCCAGCCACATCCAGATCGAGCGGGTGCTGGAGGGAACCCTCGACGCGGCGATCGCCTGGGTGCCCCAGTCCGACGACCGCCTCGATGTGCGGCTGCTGTGGCCCGAGCCGCTGCACGCGGTCACCGTGGCGGGCGGAAGGTCCGGCGCGGTGCGGGCCGCGGACGTGCGGGTGCTCGTCGACGCCGATCTCACCTCGTGGGACGCGTGGAACCGGTTTGCCGAGGCGTTCGCGCATGACACCGGGGCCACCGTCATCCACGTCGACGACGGTGGCATCGCCGGGCCGGGATTCCACGATCGCTGCCTGCGGCTGGGCAAGGCGGTGCTGGAGTCGCCCAAGCGCCACCAGGCGCGCCTGCCCGCCGGGCTGCGCACCGCCGCGGTGCGCGATCCGACGCCCGTGTGGTGCTGGTCGCTGGTCACGCGTACAGACGATGACCGGCCCGCGGTGGCCGACCTGCGGGCCGATGCGGCGTCGCTGACCCGCGTCGCGGGTCTGCACGTCCGCCCGGCCGAGCCGTGGTGGACACCGCCGGCCGACCCGCTGCGCGAGGAGCTCCGAGGCCTGCCGCTGCTCAGCGCGGCGGCCTGAGGCTGCCCAGCCGAAGCGACCCGTCGCCCGGATCCGCGGACCCGTCGGGCGGCTCCGTCTCCTCCTCGGCCGAGTCCGCCGCTTCGGAGGACGTCGGCCCGGGCGGATCGTCCAGGAAGTCCGACGTGGGCACGAAGAACAGCGTCCCCGTGGTCGCCGTGGAGAAGTCCAGGACGCGGTCGGTCGTGCCCGGCGGGCTACCTACGAACATGTTGGTGAGCATCTGCTCGGTCACCGCGGGGTCAGCGGCGTAGCCGATGAAGTACGTCCCGAACTCCCGGGCGCCCACGCGGCCGAAGGGCATGTTGTAGCGCAGGATCTGCTGCTCCTCGCCGTTCTCGTCCTCGATCACGGTGAGGGCGACGTGGGAGTTGGGAGGCTTGACGTCATCGGCCATCTCGATGTCGGAGAGCTTGCTGCGGCCGATGGCCCGCTCCTGGTCCTCGACGCTCATGGCGTCCCAGCTGGTGAGGTCGTGCAGGTACTTCTGGACGATGACGTAGCTGCCCCCGGCGAAGACCGGGTCCTCGGCGCCGATGAGCGCCGCACCCTGCGCGGCGCCGCCTTCGGGATTCTCGGTCCCGTCGACGAAGCCGAGAAGGTCGCGCTCGTCAAACGAGCGGAAGCCGTGGACCTCATCGACGACCTGGGCGTGGCCGTCGAGCGCCTCGGTCAGGCGCTGGGCCAACTCGAAGCACAGATCCAGGCGCGCGGCGCGGATGTGAAAGAGCAGGTCGCCAGGCGTGCTCACCGCGACGTGGCGCTCGCCGGCGATCTCGGGCAGGACATGCAGGTGAGCCGGGCGTGGGGGGTCGAACAGCCGGTCCCACAGTTCGGCGCCGATGCCCGTGACGCACGTCAGCACGGCTTCGGGGACGCGGAAGCCGACCGAGCGGCGCAGCCCGTTGACGTCGGCCAGGAAGTCGCGGACGGCGTCCTCGTGGCCACGCTCGACGACGAGCACCAGGAAGATCGCCGCCGAGGTGGGCTGCTCCAGGATCGACTGCGGCTCAGGTGGCGCCATGGCGCCCCCATTCTCTCTGACGCGGCCGCTCGGGGGAGACCCGGTCGCCGCCGCGGGTCAGCGAATGGTGGAGCGGCGGTCCGCGGTGGGCGGGACCGAACGTGGCCCCGCCCAGCGGACTCAGACCCGGGCTACCAGCGGCTGCCCTCGGTGAACGGGTTGAACGGGCCGTTGTCGCCCGTGAGCTTGTCGGGAAAGAACGTCGTGAACGCGGCGTCGCCGAGGTTGAGGCCGGTCGCCGCGGTTTCCAGGCTGGAGGGGAGCGCCACCGAGTCCCAGCTCCCGGTCTGCACGCGATGCTGGAGCGCCTGCACGCCGGCGACCAGTTCGGCCGGGGTGAAGTTGCAGTGCTCCTGGCGCTGGACGAACGCCTGGCGCAGCAGGGCTTTGTCGCCTGCCTGGCGGACCTGGCGCCGGTACCAGTTCTCCTGCTGCACCGGGACCAGCTGATCGGAGATGGTGTGCAGATCCAACTCGGGCACCTGTAGGCGTCCGGTGGGCACCGAGGTCTGCTGCAGCCAGCGGATCGCCTTGTCTGAGGCGCGGATGTTGGCGCCGCGGGTCAGGGCCTTGAGGTCGTCGTGGAGGCTGAGTCCAGCCGCCTGGTAGAGGGCGTGGACCTCGGCGTAGTAGGACGAGTGCGAGAGCAGTCTTGGCGAAGTTCACGCCGACGTCCCAGCCGCCGTTACCGCCTGCCGCCTGCTCGATCTGCTGGCGTCCGGTCTCGACGAAGATCATCACCGGGTTGGCGACGAACTCCATGTCGTACTGCCCCTGCTCCTGTGCGGCGTAGTCATAGACCCCCGGCATCGACTCGCCGGGTGCCCACGACGCGACGTCCATGAGCGACATCGCCAGGGCCAGACGGGCGCGGCCCGCCGCGGTCGTCTGCGCCTGGGCGGCGGCGTTGTTGAGGATGGTCGCCGCGGTGACCGCGTCGCCCTGGCTCGTGTAGTTGACGAGCTTGGCGGCGTTGCCGGCCAGCAGCTTGTTCAGCGCGTACTCGCCATCCAGTTGGTAGTTGTTGAGGTTGATGCCGCCCCCGACCAGCCCGCACGTCGTCAGGGCGCCGTCCAGCCGCCCGTTGGACTGCTGATCCTCCAGGGCGCTGATGAGCCCGCCCATCGAGGTCCCGAAGGCGAGTACCTGCTTCGGGCGCGAGGGGAGGACCGTCTTCTTGACCGCCTGGAGCGTCTGGAACTGGTCGCTGACCGCGCTGCCCAGTGCCCACAGCGAACCGTTGGGGTCATATCCGGAGCCGGCCAGGGCATAGCCCGCGTTGAGCAGCGCCGCCTCGGTATTCGGGTCCGGCGCATCCTGGGGGCTGAGCGTCCCGTAGCCATGGCTGTAGAGCAGCAGCGTCCCATTCCAATTGGACGGCACATCGGCGATCCACGTGCCACCGTCGGAGGTGGTGCCGGTCGAGTGGGTAGTCGCAGCCATGGCCGGTACGGCCGCGGCCAGCACCAGTGCGCACGCCGCTAGGAGCCCAGCGCCCAACCGGCGCACAGATCGTCCGCTCATCGTGTCCTCGCCTCTCTCGTGTCATGGCGCGCCGCCGGCGGCGGCAGCCTCTCCGCGGCGCAGCCTAGGTAGTCGCAAGTAGCTTGTCAATACGCTGGCCGGGCGAGTGCGCAAAGCGACGACTCCGACGTTGACCCGAAGCATCAGTCTCGACGGTTACTGTTTGGAAGCCATGGAGCGAGCCACCGCTGCGAACCCGCTCAGCTCGACGGTCGCCGTACCGCGGATCGGGTACCTCGTCTACCGGGTCGAGCGCCGCCTGCGGGTGCGCTTGGACGAGGCGGTCGCCAACCACGGCATCACGACGACCGAATACGTGACGCTCAGCGTCCTGCGCGAGCGCGACGGCCTGTCCTGCGCCCAGCTCGCCCGGTGGGCGTTCGTGACGCCGCAGGCGATGAACCTCGTGATCGCGGCGCTCGAGCGGCGTGGTTTCATCCGCCGCCGGCCCGACCCGAACCACGGGCGGGTGCTGCGCGCCTCGGTCACCGCCAAGGGCCTGAAGGTGCTCGAGGCGCTGTGACCGCGACATGGATGCGATCGAGGACGACATGCTTGCCGGCCTCGCGCCCGAAACGCTCGACACGGTCCGCGAGGCGTTGCGGTCGTGCGCGCACTCCCTTGAGGCCACCCGGCCGCTGCCCCGGCCGCGGCCGCTGTCGCGCAAGCGCTCCCGGGCCTGACCGCTACCTACTGGAAGGCGACGAGGGCCAGGCGCGCCTTCGCCGTGGCCGTGGTCGCGGTGGCGCTCGTCGGGGTGATGCCGGGCGATGCTCCGCCGGTGAGGCCACCTCCGCCGGTGGGCGACGGCGTGGGCGCGGAGCTCCGGCGGGCGCCGGCGTGGTGATGGTGGCCGTCACGCCGAGTTGGTTGGTCTTGGTGCGCGCCAGCAGCTTGTGGCCGGCGCTGGTGAGCGAGAAGCTGAGGTAGCCGAGCTCACCGGCGCCGAGGGTCTCGGCCTTGGTCCTGGCGACGGTGGTGCGCCCGGCCATGAGCGTCGTCGTCGCGTGGCACGGGGTGGTGCCGATGCATTCGGCGAGGACCCCGCCGACCCAACCGTGCGAGACGAACTCGGTGGTGCCGATGAGCTTGAGCTGGGAGGACTGTCCGGCGCTGCGCGCGGGGCTGGGATTGGCGGTGGTGAACGAGCTGAGCGTGAGCTTGCGGGTCGCCGACGGGCCCGAGGTGCTGCGCACCTTGACGTTGACCGAGAGTTGGTGGTTGTGGGCCTTGGCCAGCGCCTTCTGGGCCGCGGTGGTGAGCGCGAAGTAGGCCAGACCGCCGCCCGCGGGGATGAACTCGCGCTTGGTGGCGGCGAACGTCGTGCGGCCCGAGGAGATCGTGGTCGTCACCGCGCAGGAGGACATGCCCATGCACCCGACGGGCACCGCGCCGAGACCGCGCCGGGGGGCGAACGCGCTGTTGCCGAAGATCATCACGTGCGCCGGCGTGGGGGTGGCGGGCGAGGTGCCCAGCACCTGGCCGTTGGCGTCCAGCGCCTCCACCTCCCAATAGGCGAAAGCGTTCTTGGTCACCACGGGCACCCGCGCGGTCGCGGACATGCGCGGCGCCGCGTAGGTGAAAGAGGTGGGGCTCGGGCCCCCGAGCACCTGCCACGCCGCCACCCCGGTGGCACCGATCCAGCTCGGGGTGAGAGCCGGTGCTGCCGTCGGGACCGCCGCCGACCTTCAGCGACGGCGTCGGCGCCGGCGTGGGCGTGGCGTCGACCCCGGTGCCGGTGCCGGCGGCGGCCGTGGCACCGTCCAGGTAGTCGCCGTCGATGTTGATCTTGGCGCCGCCGTAGGTCTCGTCGTGCGCGCCCCGGAACTGGTGCAGGCGCTGGTGCGCGGCCCACTCGGTGGCCGGGACGTCGGGATCGGTGGTGGTCTGCTGGTTGTTCCAGTTGGCGATCCAGAGGTCGTCGGGCTCGAGGAAGCCGGTCCCGAACTGAGCCACCAGGTCAGAGATCCCCGAGGCGTCGCTGGAGTACACGCCCGACACGTAGCCGCCGGCGTGGAGCTCGGCTGTCCAGGCTTGGAGGAACGTGAGCACCGCGTTGGTGTTGGTGCTCGTCCGGTTGTAGGCCTCCATGTCGAAGTAGATGGGGTTGCCACCGCCCATCCCGATCGCCTGGGCCTGGACGATGGCGTCCTGGGCGGCCGCGGTGCCCTGGGCGGCGGCCTGGGCGGGGGAGATGCCGGCACAGCCGCACGAGTTCGACGGCGACTGCAGGCCGACGTAGATGGGGATCATGTGCCACCCGGCCAGCGACTCCTGGCTGACCCAGGCGGCCGACAGGTTGGGCTGGGAGCAGGCTGCGTTGGTGCCGCCGATGTAGATCCCGATGCCGCGATAGGGGGAGGCTCCCCAGTCGGCCATCGTCGCCGTGCTCGGCGTGCTGCAGGCGTCAAAGCCAAGGCCGGTGTAGACCTGGCCCGGTCCGGCGGGGGTGGCGCGGGACGGTGGCACGCGAGCGGGCGGCGGCGTGCATCCGGGAGGCCACGGCGGCGACCGCCGAGCGTGGCCGCTGCGCGACCGCGGTGCGCACGGCGCCCGCCAGCGACGCGAGGTCCAGCGCGCGGCGGATCACCGCGGGCCGACGGTTCCACGTCGCGGTGACGAGGACCCGGTGCGCCCGGTCAACGATCTGCGCCTCGGCGCCGCGGCCGGCCGTGCCGGTGGCGGTGGAGGCGGGGAGGACCTGCGAGGCTCGCGACCCCAGCGGCTGGATGAGGATCGCCTCGGTGCGGCCCACCGGTTGACCCGCGCAGCTCTGCTGTGCCGACGGGTGACCGAGGTAGACCGCGTGGCGGTTGAAGCGCACGCAGGTGGCGGGGGCGGCGGCCAGCCGGTACACGGGCCAGTTCGCCGGGACCGAGACCCGGTAGCCGTGGAAGGCGACCGCCTTGGTGCGCCGGGGCGGCCGCCTGGGAGGCCGCCGGGATCAGCGCGAGGACGATCAGGGTGCCCAGCACGGACGCGATCCACGCGGCGGGGCGGGTTCTGGGTCGGCGCGAAGTTGAGGGCATGAGGCAAACGGGCGCACCCCATCCTCGCTCAGGGCGCACTCCGGATAATGGCGCGTGAGGGTCCAAGCGTTGCAAATCGGCGCCCGGCAGGCCGGGCGATGGGACCGGGACGCCGCTGCCTGAGCTGGGTCTCAGGGGCTTGATGACGCTTACAACAGCATGTCGAGACAAAGGTTGCGCCGCTCCGAGGGACGAGTTTTGCGTAGGCTCGGCATCGGTGAAGGCCTTCGCCTCCGACAATTACGCAAGCGCTCACCCAGACGTCCTGGCCGCGATGGCGCAGGCCAACGAGGGTCACGCGGTGTCCTACGGGGCCGATCCGTGGACCGCGCGGGCGCTGGAGATGCTGCGCGGCCACTTCGGTGAGCGAGCGCAGTCGCTGCTTGTCTTCAACGGCTCGGGGGCCAACGTCGTGTCGATCCGCGCCGTGTGCCGTCCCTGGGAGGCGGTCATCTGCGCCGAGACCGCGCACGTCAACGTCGACGAGGGCGGCGCGCCCGAGCGCATCGCCGGCGTCAAGCTTCTCACCGTCGCCACGCCCGACGGCAAGCTCACCCCCGACGACGTGCGCGCGCGCGTGGAGCGCGTGGGCGACGAGCACGCCGTACAGGCACGGCTGGTGACGATCACGCAGAGCACCGAGTACGGCACTCGCTACTCCCCGGAAGAGATCCGCGCGCTAGCCGACACCGCCCACGAGCTGGGACTCGTCCTGCACATGGATGGCTCGCGACTGTCCAACGCCGCTGCGGGGCTGGGCTGCGCGCTGGGGGAGCTGACCACCGACGTGGGGGTCGACCTTCTCAGCTTGGGCGGCACCAAGAACGGGATGGTCCTGGGCGAGGCGGTGGTGTTCCTTGACCCCGGGCTCGCCGACGGCGCCAAGTACCTGCGCAAGCAGACGCTGCAGCTGGCCTCCAAGGGACGGTTCCTCGCCGCCCAGTTCGAGGCCATGTTCGGGAGCGACCTGTGGCGGCGCAACGCCGCTCACGCCAACGCGATGGCTGCGCGGCTGGCCGAGCGGTTGGGCGAGATCCCGGGGGTGACGATCACTCAGCGGGTCCAGGCCAACGGAGTGTTCGCCGTGGTGCCGCTGGAGGCCGCCGATGCGGTGAGGGCGCGGTGGCCCTTCTACACGTGGGACGAGACCAAGCGCGAGGAGCGGCTCATGTGCTCCTGGGACACGAGCCCCGACGAGGTCGACGCGTTCGCCGGCGCGCTGGCCGAGGCCTGCGGGGCGGTCCGGGCCTAGCCGGCGCGTCGCTCGGTCGGGTGGGCGGTCGGTTGACACCACACGCACGCGCCCCGGTTTTCGGGACCGTGCGCTCTGAAATGTCAGCGGGACGCGTGATCGGAAGCACACCGTCGGCAACGCGCCGGTGTGTGCTTCGTGACGTCAGGATTCACCACGGCTCCGGAACGCCGTCCAGCCAGCTTTCCGAGCGGGCCGTAAAGGTCCCGGTTCGTCGCGGCGATAAAGGAGAGCTAGGCGGCCTGGCGCGCCGGGACCAGCTCGGGACCGCACTCGCGCAGGTCCTTGGCCAGACGGGCGGCGGTGATCTCGGTCCAGCGGCCGCTCTCAACGAGCGCGGCGCACAGCGCCTCGACGTTGCCGAGGGCCTCGACGGCGGTCGGATCCTCGATCAGGTCGGCGGCGAAGATAAGGGTGTCCGCGGCGTCGCGGATGCGGTCCTGCTCGTCGCCCAGCAGCTTGCTGGGCCCTAGCTCGTTCAGGGTGTGCATCACGCGGCCGTAGGCCTGGGTTCGTTCGGGGCTCATCGCGGACTCCACTCGGGAGACGGGGTCAGATATTTGTCCAAGATGTCGGCAAAACGACGCGCAAGCTTTAGCCGAATGTCTAGAGATTTAAGAGATCCAGAGATTCGCTTGACCATAGCTACCCATTGACATAGCGCCGATAACCGCCCGCAAGTGTGCGACCGGTCACGGGGCGCGGTCGCGGTGCGCGAACGGGTGTCAGCCGCGCTGGGCGGCGGCGAAGCGGTTCTCGAGGCGCCCGATCCCATCGATCTCCACCACGGCCACATCACCGTCGCCCATGAGCAGCTTGGGCTCGCGCCTGAAGCCCACGCCCGCCGGCGTTCCGGTCAGGATGACGTCCCCGGGCTTGAGCGTGGTGAACTCCGAGATGACGCTGATCAGTGTGGGGATCGGGAAGATCAAGAGGTCGGTGGTCGCCTCCTGCACGACCTCGCCATTGACGAGCGTGCGCAGCGACAGCGCCGCGGGGTCGCCGGCCTCGTCGGGCGTCACCAGCGCCGGCCCCAACGGCGTGGAGGCCTCCCACGCCTTGCCCTGCAGCCACTGGTGCGTCTTGTACTGGTAGTCGCGCATCGTCACGTCGTTGGCGACCGTGTAGCCGGCGACGTAGTCAAGCGCTCGGTCGGGGCTGACCCGGCGCGCGGCAGCGCCGATGATCACCGCCAGTTCGCCCTCGTAGTCGATCGCCTCCGACTCGGGCGGGCAGGCGATCGTGTCGTAGGGCCCGGTGAGCGAGTTGGCGAACTTGGTGAACAGGACCGGGTAATCGGAGTCCTCGCGCTGGGTCTCCTCGATGTGAGCCTTGTAGTTGAGCCCGACGCAGATGACCTTCTCCGGACGCGGGATCACCGGCCGGATCGTGGCCTCGTTGAGCGGGAAGGCCGCGCCGCGATCGAGCGGCGGGTCGCGCAGCAGGTCAGCGGGGCTCTGGGCGCCGAGCTCGGCGACGCCGATGAGCGGGACGGCTGTCTGGTCGTCGATCGCCACCGCGTACGGCTGTCCGTCGTGCAGGACCGAGGCAAAGCGCATCGGCGGGCCCTTTCGTCCGAGGGGAGGAAAGGGCCATTGTGAGGGCTCGGCCCTACTTGTGGCCGTGCGCCCGGGCGAAGGGGGACTCGAGCAGGTTGAACCTGGGTCCCGTGACCTTGTCGACCCAGTTACGGGCCAGCTCGGCCGCGCGCTCGGGCCAGAAGACGCCGGTGGGCGGAGCGCCCTTGACACACTGACCGCCGCTGCCGCCCGGGTTGGAGAACCAGAGGAGGCCGTCGGTGGCGGCGTAGGCGGTCTGCTGGGCGACGTCGCCCGACAGCGACAGCGGGCCCAGGCCACGACCAGGCGGGTTGCAGAGCACCTCGTTGCCGTGGCCGACGCGACGCTTGGGTACGAGCGGGCCCTTGCCGTTGGAGCCCGTGTTGACGACGAAGTGGGCGCCGCCGGTCAGGCGGGAGATCTCCTGGCCGTAGTGGATCTCGGAGGTGGTCCAGTCAAAGTGGGTGGAGTTCAGGAAGAACCCCTGGGCCTGAGCGACGCCCGAGGCGCGCAGCCACTTGGCCATCTGGGTGTAGTGGACCGCGTCGGCGGCGCCGGCGTCGAGGTAGACGACCACGTGCGGGTCGGCCTCCAGCGCCGAGACCGCGTACTTGAGCTCCGCCTCCCGGATCGCCAACTGCTGGTGGGTGAGGCACGGGGCAGTGATGAGGGAGTCGAACTCGAGGAAGAACACGACGTGGAAGTTGCCGATGCCCTCGGCCAGCTGGTGCATGAAGTCCTCATAGCGGGCGGCCATCGACGGGGTCGCGGTGTACCCGCAGTGGTCGTGGACCAGCGTGTAGGTCGAGAGCATCACAGTGGTCCCGGGCTGCTGCACCTGGGTCCCCTCGAGGTAGTGCGAGACCTGACCGGACACGTTGCCGCCCATGTTCCACATGTAGAAGCGATGGGCGCCGGGCTCGGAGGAGAGGACGCCCAGAAGCGACGCCATCGCCGGGTTGGAGTTGCGGTACTGGGCCTGCGCCTTCGCCGCACCGCTGTCGGGATCGACGTAGAACTTGGTTCCGGCGATGACGTTGCCGTTGGAGGGGCCGGGGACTCCGAGGGGGTTGGTGGCGTCGCGTGGCGGCGAGCGGGTCGTCGTGGAGGATCGTGATCAGCGAGTTGTGATTGGGACCCAGGCTGTCGGGCCACGAGCTGTAGAGGTAGGCGAGCGCCTTGACCGGCGTCGCGTTCATGCCCTGGTCGATGATCCGGACGTTGAAGGTGTAGGAGCTCTGGCCGGGCGCGAGGACGATGTACTGATTGTTGATCGTGTCGAAGTCGATCCCGGGTTGCGCGTCCTGGCGCTTGACCCCATAGCCGACGTGCTCCTCACCACTCAGATCGCCGGTCCGTTGGATGGTGATCGTCAGGTAGCCCTGGTTCTCATGCGCCGTGTACGCGGGCTGGTCGAGCTGTACGGTGCCGGGGCTCGAGCCGTCATGGGTCGCGGCGGCGTGGGCGGCGGTGGGGACGAGGAGGGCCAGCCACAGGCCGGCGAGGGCGATAAGGGTGGATCGGCGCGAAAAGATGCTCATGGGCTCCGGGCTCAGTGGCAAGGACGGGTCTCGGAATGGAAATCGGCAGCCGGCGCGCGCGTTTGATTGCCTGTGCGTCGAAATCGACATTCGAACGGTTTTTTGGTCATTTCCGTGACAAGAGGCAGCCAATGCGGATAGCGGTGGTCGGCGGCGGGATCCTGGGGCTGGCCACCGCGCGGCTGCTGGCGACCTCGCGTCCCGAGGACCAGGTCCTGGTGCTCGAGAAGGAGAGCGGGCTCGCGCGTCACCAGACCGGCCACAACAGCGGCGTGGTGCACGCCGGCCTCTACTACGCACCCGGGTCGCTCAAGGCGCGGCTGTGCACGCGCGGGCGCGACCTGATGAAGGAGTTCTGCGCCGAGAAGGGCGTGGCCTACGACGAGTGCGGCAAGGTGGTGGTTGCGACGCGGCCCGACGAGGTGGAACCGCTGCGCCGCCTCCACGAGCGCGCCACCACCAATGGCGTCCCCGGCCTGCGGTGGCTGGACGGCTCGGAGCTGGCCGACGTCGAGCCCCACGTCGCCGGGGTGGCGGGGCTGCACTCGCCTCACACCGCGATCGTGGACTTCGTGGCCGTGGCCGACGCGATGGCCGACGACATCCGCGCCGCGGGAGGTGAGATCCGCACGGGCACGCCGGTGGCACGTGTGAGCCGCTCGGGCTCACGGCCGAGGGTCGAGCTGCCCGCGGGGGAGACCCTGGAGGCCGACAGCGTGATCGTCTGCGCCGGCCTGCAGTCCGATCGGCTGGCGCGCGCCTCGGGCGAGGACGCCGAGCCGCGGATCGTGCCGTTCCGCGGCGAGTACTACGCCCTGGCGGCCGGACGCACCCATCTGGTCAGGGGGCTGATCTATCCGGTGCCCGACCCGACCCTGCCGTTCCTGGGCGTCCACCTGCACCGCAGGTTCGACGGGTCGGTGTGGGTCGGTCCCAACGCCGTGCTCGCCACCGCTCTGGAGGGATATCGCCGCGGCTCGTTCAACTTCAAGGAGCTGGGCGAGACGCTCGCCTGGCCCGGCACGGGGCGGATGATGCTCCGCCACTGGAAGGCCGGGATGGGTGAGCTGTATCGCTCTGCGGTCAAGCGCGCCTTCGTCTCAGAGCTCCAACGCTACGTTCCTGAGCTCGCGGTCAACGACGTCGTCCCTGCGCCGGCGGGCGTGCGCGCCCAGGCGGTCGACCGTGACGGCTCCCTCGTCGACGACTTCCGTCTGGGTGTCAGCGACCACGTCGTGTGGGTGCGCAACGCGCCCTCGCCGGCCGCGACGTCATCGCTGGCCATCGCCGAGGAGTTGGTGAGCCGGCTGAGCTGAGCGGTCGGCGGCTTTGCCGTCGGCTTCGTGGGGTATCCCTACAGCGGAGATGACGATCGTTGCGCTGTCCGCTGCCTATGGGGCCGCCGGGAGCCAGATCGGCCCCGGCCTGGCCCAGCGTCTCGGTGTTCCGTTCATCGACCGGGGGATCGCGCTGGCGGTCGCCGAGCGGCTCGACATCTCCGTCGCCGACGCCCTGGCCCACGAGGAGCCCAGCGGCAAAGGTCTGCTGGTGCGGTTGCTGTCAGGGTTCCTCGGCGCCGACCCGGGCGCGCCCGCGCCGCTGCCGTCGGACAGCGTCACCCCCGAGGACTTTCATCGCGCGTCGCAGGAAGCGCTGCTCACCCAGGCGGCCACCGGGCGTGGCGTCATCCTGGGGCGGGGGGCGGCGGCGGCGCTACGCAACGACGCGCGCGTGCTCCGCGTGCGGCTCACCGGCCCCGTGGAGCGGCGTATCGAGCATGCCATGCGCGCACGCGATCTCGACCGCGACACCGCCGAGCGCACCGTGCGCGCGCTGGATCGCACCCATGCCGACTACCTGCGCCAGTTCTATGACGTGGACATCCTGGACCCCTCGCTCTACCACCTCGCAATCGACGCCACCGCCTTCGACGCCGACCTGTGCATCGACCTCATCGCGGCCACCGCGGAGGCCATGGCCGACGGCGAAGGGTCCGATTAGCGTATGTGCGGTCCGAATACTGACTGGCGTGAGGATGGGGCGCGCGCACATGGCCCGGAATGGGTAGGCAGGCGCAGCGTGGGGGAGTGAACGTCCATCGAGGGAGGACAACCATGCATCGTCGAGGCCGGCGTCGGTGGGTTCGGGCGCACGCGAGCCCCCCTGCACTCCGACGGGACGAACCTGAGGCGCCAAAACGCCCGATTCTGGGTACTGGGCGGGGTCTGGGACTGCGCCGTGGCCGTCTGCCGCGGTCGCTTCTGGACTGAGGCCGGTGCTTGAACCGACGCCTCTCCGACACCCAAGCGCGTGTTGCGCCGGAGCCGTTGCTTTACTTCAACGGCATTGCGACTAATCAACGAATCGTGAGCGGACAGAGTCATTCCCACTTACGGCTCGGTTCGTGTCAAAGTACGCCTCCCCTGCAGGGCCATGTCGAGAAGCTCGGAGGAAGCCATGACCGGAGTGCCCCGACGCGTGCGAGTGGTAGAGGCATTCCCTGAGATCGTCGAGTACCTCGATCCCGACCAGCAAGAGGTTGCTCGTCGCCAGCTCGTCGCCGATCTGATCGTTGCGAAGACCGGCAGCTGGATGCCGCAGGTGCCGACCAACGTCCCGGGCCACCTGGGTCTGCTCGTCCTCGACGGGCTGCTCAGCCGCGACGTCATCCTCGACAAGCCGCTGGCCACCGAGCTCGTGGGCCAGGGCGACCTGCTGCGCCCCTCGGACCGTGACGGCGAGGACGCCCCGGTCCCGTTCGGGGTGTCGTGGACCGTGTTGGAGCCCGCTCGCCTCGCCGTGCTCGACCCCGTGTTCGCCCGGGCGCTGGGTCAATGGCCCTCGGCGATGGCGACGGTGCTGCGTGGCGCCAGCAACCGCGCGCACTCGCTGGCGATCACACTCGCCGTCTCCAACCTGCGCCGCGTCGACGTACGCCTGCTCATGCTGCTCTGGTACCTGGCCGAACGCTGGGGACGGGTGACGCCCGACGGCGTGATCGTGCCGCTGCGCCTCACCCACGAGACGCTGGCGCGCCTGGTCGGCGCCCAACGACCCTCCGTGACGACCGCCATTCGCCAGCTCGAGGACGAGGGACGGCTGCAACGCACCCCCGACCGGCTGTGGCTGTTGTGTGGCGATCCGCCGGAGCGGATGGCGCGCGAGACCGCCGCCGCCTCCCTCGGTCACTGACGCGGCGGGGTCACGCGGGGCTCTTGGAGCGCGTGGTGGCGGTTCTCCTGCGCGAAGCCGTGCTGCGGGCGCGGCTGGTGGTCCGGGGGGTGCTCGAGCGGCTCGTGGTCCGCCGGCGCGACCGGCCGTTCGTGGCGCGCTGGTCGCGCGGGATCTCGGCCCGGACCACGTCCTTGACCAGTCGTGGAAGCTCGGCCGTCAGATACTTCGCCATCCGCTCCTCGTCGCGGCGGATCGACCTGGCGAGCTTCGCGGTCTCGGAGTCGCCTACCGCGGTGGCGAGCGTCTCGATACGGAGGTAGACAGCGATCTCCACCTGCTCCTCGCGCAGTTCTTCCTGCGCGTTGCGGACGTGGGTGTCCGCCTGCTCGCTCAGGAGCGCCCGCGCCGCCGCGAGCTGGCCCTTGACCGCGGCCTTGGCCTTACCGGCTGCCGAGCCGACCGCCTTGGGTGCAGCGGGGATCGACGGTCCGGTGGACGGATCGCCGCCGAGCGCCTTGATCCGGCGGGCAACGGTGCGCTTGTGCTCGCGCGTCTCCTTGAGGTGCTGCTGCAGACGCTTCTTGTACGACGCCTTCTCGGTCAGGCCGATGTGGACGCCGAGAGCGGCCTCGAGTTCCGATTCCTTGGTGTGCGCCTCGCCGAGCCACTGCACCAGTTTGGCGTCGCGCTCGTTGAGTTCCTTGGGCTTCGGTGCCATTGTCGTGTTCGCTCCTTAACTTGGTGTCCCGCCTTGGCTTCCCCGGTTGAGCCCCGCGAAACGACCGTGCGGGCAGCCGCTCAGATCCGGCGCTGAACGCGAGGTGTGCATGCGACGTGAACGCCCTCGCAAAACTTTTTGCGCGATAGTTGATTGGTTCCTGCGGGGACGGGGTAGAGAGCCAGCGGCCTGTTAGCCAGTTAGGCCCTCTCCTCCCTCGGGACTGCGGGCGGGTACGGCGTCGGCGGCACCATCGCCTACTCGCCCGCGATCCCCGATCAAATGTGGTCGCCGTGCTGCCGTGCACCGCGTCGTGGCGCGGTTTCGGGCGCCTCGACGCAGCGGTCAGCGAACGGTGCTGCCGCCGACGGTGGGCGCAGCGGCCGGCACGACCGGGTGCGCGGCGTGGGACTTGGGTGTCGGGGCGGCCAGCGCGATGCACACGGCGCAGACCATCACCACGGCAACGGCCCACATCACGCGGGTGAAGAGGCGGTTGATCCGCCGCCAGTCGGCAAACAACAGTGGGTTCATGACTGATTCGCGTTTTCAGGTACCCCGGCCGGCGCTGCGAACACACTGTCCGGTCGCGGGGACGTTTCGAGGACGTCCAGGGGCTACCCCAGCCGCGATCGGGTCAATCGGACCGCACCGGAGTCAGATTTGTGACATGACGCACGAGCGAATCTCTGTGCGTTGTCCTCACACTCCGGCTGTCTACATCTCCTCAATGGGGGTAGGCATATAACTGAGCCGCCCCGACAGGTGCGTGGTGCGGTGTGTAGTCGGTCTAGACGACAGTCGATCGCGAAGCGGTCTTCTCGGCGGGCCCGCAGTCCAACTGACGCCCAACGGAAGGAAGAACCGTGCCTACGCAATCGTTGCAGGATCTTCGACGTCCGCCTAGCCACCACACCCTCGACACCGACGAGCTGATGGCGCGGTGGCACGACGACGGCGACCGCAGCGCCCGAGAGGAGTTGTTCGAGCGCTTCCGGCCGCTGGCCCGCAAGCTTGCCTCCCGCTACAGCAACCCTCACGAGCCAATCGAGGATCTCGTACAGGTGGCAGCGGTGGGCCTGCTCGGCGCCATCGACCGCTTTGACGCTGATCGGGGGGTCCGCTTCCCGGCGTTCGCCATTCCCACGATCCTCGGCGAGCTCAAGCGCTATTTCCGCAACACCGGATGGTCGGTCCACGTTCCCCGCGGAGCACAGGAACTGGCATTGCGCGTGGATCGAGCGGTGCGTCAGATCGAGGCGCGCCAAGGTCGCCATCCCAACGTGTCAGAACTGGCCGAGTACCTCGAGCTCCCACTGGAGGACGTGCTCGTCGGTTTGCACGCCGGCACCGCGCACTACTCGGTGTCACTCGACGCGCCCGTCTCATCCGGCGACGACGATGACCAACCCGACACACTCGGCGACAGTCTGGGCGGCGTGGACGAGAGCTACGGCCTGGTCGAGGCCACCCATTCGCTGGCTTCCGCGCTCGGGCGCCTGCCCCATCTCGAGCGCCAGGCGCTGACGCTGCGCCTCGAGCGCGATCTCAAGCAGACGGAGATCGCTCACGAGCTGGGCTGCTCGCAGATGCAGGTCTCCCGGCTGCTGCGCCGGGCGGCGGCGCGGCTGCACGACATGACCGACCCGGCTCTGGACGGCGACGCCGGCGATGCCGCCCCGTCACCCTCCGGTGAGCAGGGTCAGCTCGCGTAGCCGGGCGCGGGTCAGCCCGCGGGCTCGGCCTCCGGCACGCCGATCGAGGGCTCGGCGCTCGGCTCCAGTGCGGCCGGGCGATCGGCCGCGCCGTCGGCAGGGCGCCGGCACACCCGATGCAGCAGGATGAGCGTGCCCGCGTAGATGAGGATGTCGCCCATGCTCAGGACGTTGGGAAACGGCCCCGGCCACGGGATGACGTCACCGAACCACAGCAGATGGGGATGGGCCAGCGGCGCGGAGTTCTCAAAGCCGGGGGGCAGATGCAGGCCGGCCAGGCGCTCGGCCGTTCGCGAAGCCGCCATCTGACCGCCGTTGACGGTGATGACCAGAGCGTTGAGCAACGCGCCCAGCCCGATCACCCTGACGCCGGGCAGCTCGCGGTTGCACCACAAGAACACGCCGATGAGCACGTAGGTGGCGATGTGGAGCGCCTTGTGCAGCCCCTCGTGGCCGTCGGGGGCGACCGTGGTGATGAGTACCTGGATGGCCAGAGCCACCATCGGCACCCAGGTGCCGCGCAGGCGGATTGACGCCAGGCGGCCAACGCGCCCGCCGGTGAGCGGGACCGACGCCAGGCACAGCAGGGCGAAGACGATGAGGATCATGCCGCCTGTCCGATCGCGCCCGCTGAGGCTGCAGTGGTCACCGGCTCCCCGCCCGAGGTGCTGCGGAAGTCCAGCAGCCAGCGGGTGGCGTCGGGGCCGGCGAGCGGGTGGCTGATCGCGTAGCCCTGGGCGGCGTCGCAGCCCAGCGCCTCGAGCTCGGGGAGCATCGACCAGTCCTCGACCCCCTCGGCGACCGCGCGCAGCCCGAGGTGGTGGGCGAGGTCGATGGTGGAGTTGACAATGACCTTCTCGCTGGAGCCGGCCGACATGCGGCTGACGAACGAGCGGTCGATCTTGACCTCGGAGACGGGGAGGTCGGCCAGGTAGGCCAGCGAGGAGTAGCCGGTGCCGAAGTCGTCGATCGAGATCTCGCAGCCAAGCGCCTCGAGTTCGCGAAGGACGGTGCGTGCTGTCACCGGGTCAGACATCAGCGCGGTCTCGGTCACCTCGAGCTTGAGGCGCTGGGGGGCGACGCCGGTGCGGCGCAGGGCGGCCACCACCTGCTGGGTGAAGCGTCTGGTCCACCAGGACCTGTGCGGAGATGTTGACCGCGACCGCGATCTCCAGGCCCATGGCGTGCCAATCGGCGACCTGCAGCAACGCGACCTCCATGACGCGCTGCGTGAGCGGCTTGATCAGGTTGGTCGCCTCGGCCATGCGCACGAACGAGCTGGGCGGCAGCACGCCCAGGCGGGGGTGATCCCAGCGGACGAGCGCCTCGACCGCGAGCACCTCGCGGGTGCGCAGGTCCAGCTCGGGCTGGTACCAGAGGACGATCTCCTCGCTGGCCACGGCGGTGCGCAGCTCGGCGGTCAGGGCCAGCTTGGCCGGGCTGTGGTGGTCATGACGCTCGTCGTAGAGGGCCACGTCAGAGCGGGTCTCCTTGGCGCGGTACATGGCGACGTCGGCCTTCTGCAACAGCGTTTCGACGCCGTGGCCGTGCTCGGGGAACAGCGCGATGCCGACGCTGGCCTGCACGTCGACGACCATCTCCTCGAGCTCGAAGGGGTCGCGGAGGGCGCCGGCGATGCGATGGGCGAGGGCCGTCGCCTCCTGGCGGTCGGCCCCGGGGCTGATGACCGCGAACTCGTCGCCACCGAGGCGGGCGATCTGGCCGACGCCGCCGATCACGTCTTTGAAGCGCTGGGCGACCTGGACCAGGAGGAGGTCGCCGTAGCGATGGCCGAGGGTGTCGTTGACCTCCTTGAAGCGGTCGAGATCCATGAGCAGGACCGCTGCCGGGATGCTCGCGTCCTCGATGGCGCCGCGTGATCGTCTCGTGGAAGGCGGTCCGGTTGGGCAGGCCGGTGAGGGCATCGTGCCGTGCCTCGTGCTCGGAGCGGGCGCTCTGGTGGACCGAGTTGTACATGGCCAGGACGGGGGCCAGGCAGAGCGGGACGATGACGACGGTGTAGGCGGCCGCAGCCAGCACGATCGGCGCAACCAGCAACACCACTCCGCCGGTGATCATCACGAAGGTGACGCTGCCGCGGAAATAGCGGACGATCGGGACGTTCTGGTAGGTCGCCACCGCCGAGCCCACGACGAAGGCGTTGACGAGGAAGAACGCCGTCGCGCCCAGGAGCATCGCGGGCAGCTGGCGGCTCTCGAATGGGTGCAGGACGTCGAGTCGCGGCGAGGCCGCGACCAGCCGCATGGCCAGCCAGGCGGCAACCATCGACAGCGAGTACTGGCCGAGGTTGAAGCGGACGCGCACCGCCGGCTTCCTGGACATGATGTCCTGCACGATGGAGGCGGTGCCCTGAGCGACCAGGGCGGGGCCCAGCCCACCCAGGAGGAGCAGAGCCATGGCGAACGACGCCGACAGGGTGAGCTCCTCGTCATCGCCGCGGCGGGGGATCTTGACCGGCAGCATCTCGCCGAGCACCACTCCACCGGCGAGGACGGCAAAGGTCAGCGGGTCTTCGACGATGTAGCGGAGATGGAGGTCGCCTACGCACAGCGCGACAGCAGCGATGCTGAGGATGAAAACGGCTTCACAGTAGATCCGGATCTTCGAGATGCCGCGCATGACTCTTGCTCTCTCTCACCCACGAACAAACGGCGAGGGCGCGCCGCCACGACTGGCGTGGCGGCGCGCCCACCCGCTTAAGCCCACTTGAAGCCGGCTCCCGAAGCAATCGCGACCGTGGCGATGGCGGCCAGCGTGGTGCAGACCTGGTACATACGGAACTTCTTCATAGTGGTTCCCTCCTTGGAAATTGCCCCTATCGGTTAGGGGCTTGACCCGGTCTAGATCGGTGCACCAATTCGGGTTGTTGAGAAGTGTGGACAACTGTTCGACACGGGCTGGGTTCCGACGTCCTCGGTTTTTCGGCCGGGGACGCTGACTCTTGAACGCCGGAGGCCCACAATTCGTGTTCGGGTACGGGTCCCTGACCGCCCGCCCTGGACCGCTGCCCAGGCGCGGGCTCAAGGAGCACGGCTTCGTTGCCGATGTGGCGGGGTTGCGCCGAATGTGGGGTGTCGCGATGGACAACCGCCGTGACCTGCCCGGCTACAAGTACTACGTGTGCGCTGACGGCCGGCGCCCGGAGGTGTTCGTGGCCTACCTGGACCTCGTCCCCGAAAACACGACCCCCACCCATCCGGCCCACCCCGGCGCGCCGGCCGCGGGGGTCAACGGGGTATGTCTGCCGGTGGACGACGCGGTGCTCGAGCAACTCGACGGCCGCGAGCGCAACTACGAGCGCACCGACATCTCGGACCGCATAGACGCGGGCGGAGCCCGGGTGTGGGCCTACATCGGGACGGCTGAGGCCCGCGCGCGGCTGGCCGAGGGGCGGCGCACGGGCACCGCGGTCATCGACGCCGGATACGTCGCCACCGTGGAGGCGGGCTTCGCGGCGCTGGGCGACGGCGAGCTGGCCACGGTGCGCGCGTCGCTTGAACCCGGCGACCTGCCGGTGGTGCAGCTGACGCGGCGCGAGCTGGCCTAGGCGGCGGTTCAGTCGGTGGCTCGGGCCAGGTCGCGCGAGGCGACCTCGAGCACCCCTGAGACGTCCTCGAGCGCCGTGGTCAGCGGCTCGATGTAGGGCTGCCCCTGGACCTCGAGCTCGACCGCCACCGCGTCGACGCCGGCGACGTCGTGCTCGAGCCGGTGGGTGGTGACCTCGGCGATCGAGAAGCCTGCATCGGTGCAGTGGCGCAGGACGTCACGCAGGATTCCGCGCCCGTCCTCGTACACGACGTGGATCGCGTACCCGACATAGCGGGAGCGCGGCAGGGCCCGCGCCAGCGCGGGATACACGAACACGACGATGAAGTGGCCGGCCGTGGCGGCCAGGGCGAGCACCACCAGCCCGGCGCCGCAGGCCATGCCGATGGCCGCCGTCATCCATACGATCGCCGCTGTCGTGAGTCCCCGAACGGAATCGCGGCGCACGAAGATGAGGCCGCCGCCGATGAAGCCCAGGCCGGAGACGATCTGAGCGGCGACGCGGGAGGGGTCGAGGACGACGTAGCCGCGGACCAGCACGTCGCTGAAGCCGTACTTGCTGATGATGACAAACAGCGCCGCGCCGAAGCCCACCAGCGTGTGCGTGCGCAGCCCTGCCGATTTCTGGCGCCACTCGCGCTCCAGTCCGATCAGCGAGGAGAGCGCAAAGGCCAGCGCGAGTTCGCCGATCTGCTTGAGGCCCTGCCCGCTGGGCACGGCGACCGCGAGGTGCACGGGCATCGGGGAAAGGTTCGGCGAATGCGGGGGACACCCTGCCAGGCAGGCCCGCGGGCCGGGACTATCGCCTGAGTAGTCTGAAAGGTCGCCCCCGCCCGCCAACCGAGGAGTGAGAACCGATGGACCGCAAGTGGTGGACGCTGATCGCCGTCTGCATCGGCACGTTCATGCTGCTGCTGGACGTGACCATCGTCAACGTCGCTCTGCCGTCGATCCAGCGGGACCTGAACGCCAGCTTCTCCGATCTGCAGTGGGTGGTCGACGCCTACGCGCTGACGCTGGCGGCGCTGCTGCTCACCACCGGCTCGCTCGCCGACCTGTTCGGACGACGGCGGATGTTCGTGATCGGCCTGGTCATCTTCAGCCTCAGCTCCCTGCTGTCGGGCATCGCGGCCGATCCGCTGCTGCTCAACCTCGCCCGAGGGGCGCAGGGCGTGGGCGGCGCCGCGATGTTCTCCACCTCGTTGGCACTATTGGGCTCGACGTTCCAGGGACGCGAGCGCGGCACCGCGTTCGGGGTGTGGGGGGCGATAACGGGCCTCGCCGTCGCCATCGGCCCGGTCGTGGGCGGCGCGCTCACGAGCGGCCTGTCGTGGCGCTGGATCTTCCTCGTCAACGTTCCGATCGGCGTCGTGGCCGTGGCCATCACCGTGATGCAGGTGGACGAGTCGCGCCAGCCCGGGGCGCGGCGACCCGACTACATCGGCGTGGTCACCTTCAGCGGCGCCCTGGGTGCGCTCGTGTACGCCCTGATCAAGGGCAACACAAAGGGCTGGGGATCGACGGAGATCATCGCCTGCCTCATCGGCTCCGTTGTGCTGCTCGTCGCGTTCGTCGTCGCCGAGACGGTCCAACGCGACCGCGCCATGTTCGACCTCAAGCTGTTTCGCAAACCCACCTTCAACGGTGGGTTGATCGCCGCCTTCGCGCTGTCGGGCGGGCTGTTTGCGCTGTTCCTGTACCTGACGCTCTACATGCAGGACATCCTGGACTACTCACCGCTGCAGACCGGGCTTCGCTTCCTGGTGCTGTCGGGCGCGATCCTGAGCACGTCCACCCTCGCGGGCCGGGCGACCTCGACGGTGCCGATCCGGTTTCTCATCGCCCCCGGGCTGCTCCTGGTCGGGATCGGGCTCCTGCTGATGCGCGGGCTGACCGAGAGTTCGGGCTGGACGCACCTCATCCCCGGCTTCATCCTGGCCGGCGCCGGCGTCGGGCTCGTCAACCCGCCCCTGGCGTCGACCGCGATCGGCGTCGTCACGCCCGACCGTGCGGGGATGGCCAGCGGCATCAACTCCACCTTCCGCCAGATCGGCATCGCCACCGGGATCGCCGGGCTCGGTTCGTTGTTCACGCACACCGTGCGCACGCACGTGATCTCGCTGCTGGCCGGTTCCCCGGTGCACACCGCGGCCGCACAGCGCCTGGCCACCGACATCTCCCAGGGCAGCGGGGCCGCTGGAGGCCTGGCCGCCCTCCCGGCCCAGGCGCGTCCGGCGGCGGCTCACGCCGTGCGCGCCGCCTTCGTGACCGGGATGAACGAGATCTTCCTGGTCGGCGCGATCCTGTCGCTGGTGGCGGCAGCCCTCACCCTGGTGCTCATCCGCAGCCGCGATTTCGAGCCCTCCGCGGCGCGGTCGGGGGCGTCGCCGCAGCAGCCCCAGGCGGCGGGGGCGGACTAGAGCGCGACGCCGGTGAGCTGCGCGCAGGCAGCGAGCAGCCCTTCCTGAAGCGCCGGGTCAGACGCCGCGGGGTCGGCAGGGCGCTCGGCGCGGTGATACAGGTAGCGGCCGGTTACGCGAGCCCTGGGCTCGTCGGAGACGGCCAGCCAGGCCTGCGTATCGGCGCCGAGGGCCAGGTCGTCAGGAGCGCCTGGTCCGCCCATCCTGGTCGCCACCCACCCCGGCGTCACCGCGTTGGAGCGGACGTCCGGCCACAGGCGTGCGACGGCGAGGGCGAGCGCGAGGTCCAACAGCTTGGAGTCCGAGTAGGCCTGGACCCCGTCCCAGCGGCGGTTGCGCCACTGCAGGTCGTCCAGCGACGCGTCAGCCGCCGGTGTGCATCCCCGAGGACAGATAGACGAGGCGGTCGGGTCGCGTCATCAGCGCGGTGAGCAGGTAGGGCGCGAGCACGTTGACCGCGAACAGTGCGGCGAGGCCGTCCTCGGTCTCGGACCGGCCGGAGACCTGGTAGCCGAGGGCGGCGTTGTGGATCACTGCGTCAAACCGCCCGCTGTCGTTGGCCCTCTGGGCCAGCGCCCGGGTTTGGGCGATCGAGGAGAGGTCGCCGATCAGAACGCCCTCGGAGCCGGGCACGCCGTCCAGCGCCTCGCGGCCGCGCGCCTCGCTACGGGCGTGCAGGACCACGTCGTGGCCCGCGCCGACGAGTTGCGCCGCGCTCAGCTTGCCCAGTCCGTCGGCCGAACCCGTCACGAACACGCGGCTCACGACTGCGGGAGGAAGCGCTCGCTCAGCACCGCGGCCAGGACGTCGGGGGCGACGTTGTGGGCTTGGCCATCGAGCACGCGCCACTCGCCGTGCTGCACCGCGGCGGCGACCGCGCGCACCGATGCCTCTGCCCAGGGCGGGCTCAGGCTGCCGGTCGTGCCCAGCACCGGGTACGCGATGTCGCTCAGGCGATCGGCCGGAACGACGCCCTCGTTGAGCAGGCGCACGTCGTAGGCGAGCGTGTGAGCGAGGGCCAACAGCGGTTGCCAGCCCGGCGACGCCCTCACCTGCTCGATCATCGCTTCAGGCATTCCGGTGCTCTGCATGAACCGCTCGACGGCCTCATCGCGCCGCCCGTCGGCGGCCAGCGCCGTCAGCTCACTCGCGGTCTCGGCGGAGGTGCCGGGACCAGGGACGTAGGGCGGCTCGTTGACGACGAGGCTCCGCATCGGGACGCCGGACGCGGCGGCCTCCAGCGACAGCGCGGCGCCCGAGGACTGGCCGAAGACGAACGGGGCCTCGCCGGTAACAGCGACGATGGCGGCCAGGTCCTCGATCTCGTTCTGCGGCGTCGAGCCGTCGCGGTCTGAGCTGTCGCCACGACCCCGCCGGTCGTAGCGGTAGAGGGTGAAGTCCCCGTCCAGGAGCGGCGCCAGCGCTGCGCCGGCCTGTCTGGTGCTCAGCGCGCCGTTGACCACCACCAGAGCCGGGCCGCTGCCCGAACGCTCGAAGGTGATGGTGACGCCGTCGGCTGAGGTCACCGCGTCCATACCGAGAAGCTACATCCTGAACACGCCGTAGCGCACGTCGTCGAGGGGGGCGTTGCCGGCTGCCGACAGGGCCAGGCCCAGGACGTCGCGCGTGTCGCGCGGGTCGATCACGCCGTCGTCCCACAGCCGCGCGGTGGCGTAGTAGGGGTGGCCCTGGCGCTCGTACTGCTCACGCAGCTGGGCGCCCGTCTCCGGCTGCCCGACCTCGGTCATCACGGTCGCCGCCTGCTCGCCGCCCATCACGCTGATCCGCGCGCCCGGCCACATCCACAGCAGCCGCGGCGAGTAGGCCCGCCCGCACATGCCGTAGTTGCCGGCGCCGAATGAGCCGCCGACGATCACGGTCAGCTTCGGCACGCGGGCGGTGGAGACGGCGGTGACCATCTTGGCGCCGTGCTTGGCGATCCCGCCGGCCTCGTAGTCACGGCCCACCATGAAGCCGGTGATGTTCTGCAGGAACACGAGCGGGATCTTGCGCTGGTCGCAGAGCTCGATGAAGTGCGCGCCCTTCAGCGCGCTCTCGGAGAAGAGGATGCCGTTGTTGGCGAGGATCCCGACCGGGTGGCCGTGGATGTGGGCGAAGCCGGTGACCAGCGTCGGGCCGTAGAGCTCCTTGAACTCGTGAAAGCGCGAGCCGTCGACGATGCGGGCGATGATCTCGCGCGCGTCGTAGGGCTTGCGCAGATCGGTCGGGACGACGCCGAGCAGCTGCTCGGGATCGACCGCCGGCGCCTGGACCGGGGCCCGCTCCCACGGCAGCGCGGCGCGCGGCGCGAGCGTCGCGACGATGTCGCGGACGATCTGCAGCGCGTGGCGCGTCGTCGGCGGCGAGATGGTCGGTGACGCCCGAGGTGCGCGAGTGCAGCTCGCCGCCGCCGAGTTCCTCGGCGGTGACCTCCTCGCCGGTGGCCGCCTTCACCAGCGGCGGCCCGCCGAGGAAGATCGTGCCCTGGTTGCGCACGATCACCGTCTCGTCGCTCATCGCCGGGACGTAGGCGCCGCCCGCCGTGCACGAGCCCATCACCGCGGCGATCTGGGGGATGCCCCGGGCCGACATCGTCGCCTGGTTGAAGAAGATCCGGCCGAAGTGCTCGCGGTCGGGGAAGACCTCGTCCTGGCGAGGGCAGGAAGGCGCCGCCCGAGTCGACGAGGTAGATGCAGGGCAGGCGGTTCTGCAGCGCGATCTCCTGGGCGCGCAGGTGCTTCTTGACCGTCATCGGGTAGTAGGTGCCGCCCTTGACCGTGGCGTCGTTGGCGACGATCACGCACTCGCGTCCCGACGACGCGACCGATGCCCGGTGATGATCCCCGCGCCCGGCGCCTCGTCGTCGTAGAGCCCGTGGGCGGCCAGCGGCGAGCAGCTCCAGGAACGGCGCGCCGGGGTCGAGCAGCCGGTCGACGCGCTCGCGGGGCAGCAGCTTGCCGCGGCCGACGTGGCGCTCGCGGGCGCGCTCGCCGCCGCCCGGCGCGACCCGCTCGAGCTGGGCGTTGAGATCGGCGATCAGCGCCGCGTTGGCCGCGCGGTTGGCGCGGAACTCGTCGGAGCCGGGGTTGGCGTGTGAGCGCAAGACGTTCATGCGGCCGTCGCCTCCACGCGGGCCAGCGGACTGATCGACGGCCACCTTGTCGCCGACGGCGCACGGTGAGCTCGGCGACCTCGCCGTCGACGGGCGCGGTCAGCACCAGCTCCATCTTCATCGACTCGAGCACGACCAGCGGGTCCCCGGCGCTCACCCCGTCCCCGGCCGCGGCGTGGACGAGCAGCACCTGGCCGGGCATCGGGGCGCGCAGCTCCCCGTCGCCGGCGGCGGCGGCGAGGTCGGCGGTCGAGGCCGGGCGCACCGACCACGCCGAGCCGCCGTGGCCGATCCAGGTCGACGTCGCCGTCGCGGGCCAGCAGCCACTCGCCGCGCCCGTCGATGGCGAAGCGGCCGTCGCCGAGCGGGCTCACCATGGCGACGTACTCCGGGGGCACCGTCACCTCGACCGGCTCGCCGCCGCCGACCGACAGCCGCCAGTGCGAGACGCGCCCGCGTCGCCGCCGAGCCGCCAGCCGTCCGACGCGCTCGAAGGGATCGTCGCCGGCGCGCGCGCCGCGGTCGGCCAGGATCAGCATCGCCGCGGCGATGGCGACGCCGTCGTCGTCGATCGGCCCGGCGGGTACCCCGCGACGATCGATCAGCCCGGTGTCGAGGTCACCGGCGCGGACCGCGTCGTCGGCCAGCAGCCCGCGTAGGTACCCGGTGGTGGTGGTGACGCCGAGCACGGTGAAGTCCGCCAGCGCACGCTCAAGGCGGGCCAGCGCCTGCGGTCGGTCCGCGCCGTGGGCGATGACCTTGGCCAGCAGCGAGTCATAGCCGGTGTCCGACCACCGTGCCCCGCTCGATCGCGTCGTCGACTCGCACGTCGGAGGTGTCCCGAGGCCGCGCGTAGGCGAGCACGCTGCCGGCGGCGGGCAGGAATTCGCGCGCGGCGTCCTCGGCGGTGATCCTCACCTCGATCGCGTGGCCGTTCAGACGGACGTCGTCCTGGGCGAAGGGCAGCGCCTCGCCGGCGGCGACGCGCAGCTGGAGCTCGACCAGGTCGAGGCCCGGTGACCAGCTCGGTGACGGGTGCTCGACCTGCAGACGGGCGTTCATCTCGAGGAAGTAGTGCTCGGCCGGGTCGTCGAAGTCGGCGATGAACTCGACGGTGCCGGCGTTGACGTAGCCGGCCGCCCGGGCCAGCGCCACCGCCTCGGCTGCCGAGCGCCGCGCGCAGCTCGGGCGAGACGACGGGGGAGGGGGACTCCTCGATCACCTTCTGGTGGCGGCGCTGCAGCGAGCATTCGCGCTCGCCGAGGTGCACGACGTTGCCGTGCGCGTCGGCGATCACCTGGACCTCCAGGTGACGCGCCCGCGGCAGGAAGCGCTCGATGAACACGCGGTCGTCGCCGAAGCCGGCCAGCGCCTCGCGGCGGGCCGACGGCCAGCGCGGCGTCGAGGTCCTCGGGGCGCTCGCACGACGCGCATTCCGCGCCCGCCGCCGCCGGCGGCGGCCTTGACCAGCAGCGGGTAGGCGCCGTCCCGCGCGCCCGTGCCGCCGTCGCGGGCCTCGGCCTCGGTGAAGGTCGAGCACGACCGGGACCCCGGCCGCGCGGCCGCCTCCTTGGCGCGCAGCTTGTCGCCCATCAGCTCGCCGGCCTCGGGCGGCGGCCCGATGAACGACGACCCCGGCCGCCGCGCACGCCCGGGCCAGCGCCGGGTTCTCGGAGAGGAAGCCGTAGCCGGGGTGCAGCGCCTCGGCGCCCGCACTGCGCGCACGCGCCGACCACCGCCTCGATGTCGAGGTAGGAGGGGATCTCGACCGCATGCGACGGCCTCGCGCACGAACGGCGCGCGGCGTCGGCGGCGGTGTAGACCGCGACCGAGCCGATGCCGAGCCGGTCCAGGGTGCGGATCACCCGGCGCGCGATCTCGCCGCGGTTGGCGATCAGCACGGTGTCGAACACGGTCAGACCTCGTCGGAGTGGGCCCAGCGGTGCCAGTCGACCGGGCCGGCGACGAGCGTGTGGCTGCCCAGCGGACGGCCGAGGTGGTACTGCACGCGCGCGGGAGACCTTGATCAGCGCCGCGCAGGTCGATGCCGGTCTGCACGCCCATCTCGTGCAGCATCGAGACGACGTCCTCGGTGGCGACGTTGCCGGTCGCGCCCGCGGGCACCGGGCAGCCGCCCAGCTCGCCGAAGCTCGACTCGAACGAGTCGATCCCGGCCTCCAGCGCGGCGTACACGTTGGCCAGGCCCTGGCCGCGGGTGTTGTGGAAGTGGGCGGTGAGCTCGACGGCGTCGCCCAGGTGCGCGCGCGCCGCTCGAAGAACTGCGCTGACCTGCGCGCGGGTTGGCCATGCCCGGTGGTGTCGCCGAAGCCGATCTCCTCGGCGCCGGCCGCCGCCAGCCGCCGGGCGATCTCGAACACGCGTCCTCGGGCACCACGCCCTCGTAGGGGCAGCCGAAGGCGACCGAGATCACGCCCTCGCAGCGCAGCCCCGCCTCGCGCGCGCGGGCGAGCACCCGCTCCAGCGCCGGTGAGCGAGTCGTGCATCGCCGCGGTTGACGTTGCGCGAGGTTGTGGGTCTCCGAGGCCGACATGAACACGTTGATCTCGTCGAAGCGGTCGCGCAACTCCAGCGCCTGGTCCAGGCCGCGCTCGTTGGGGATCAGCACCGAGCGGCTGACCTCGTCGGGGATGTCGACGGCCTGCAGCACCTCGGCGGCGTCGGCGAGCTGCGGGATCACGTCGGGCGCGGACGAAGCTCGTGATCTCCAGGCGGCGCAGGCCGGTGCGGGCCAGCGCGTCGATCAGCTTGACCTTGGCCTCGGTGGGGATGACCTCGGGCTCGTTCTGGAACCCGTCGCGGGGCCCGACCTCGCGGATGCGGGCCTCCCAGGGCAGCCCGCCCGCCGACACGCCGGCCGAGCCAGGCTCCGCGCTCATGCTCCCAGCGCCCGGGCGATCACCATCTGCTGCACCTCGTCGGTGCCCTCGCCGATGGTGAGGATCTTGGCGTCACGGTAGAAGCGGCACACCGGATACTCCTCGATGTAGCCGTAGCCGCCGTGGATCTGCACCGCCTCGTCGGCGGCCTTGACCGCCAGGCGGCCGGTCTTGAGCTTGGCCTGGGCGGCGGCGAGCGCGAAGGGCTGGGGCGGGCCGAAATCTTTCAGCCAGGCGGCGTGGTAGATGAGCAGCCGCGCGGCCGCGATCTCGGTGGCCAGGTCAGCCAGCTTGGCCTGGATCGCTGGAACTTCGAGATCGGCTTGCCAAACGCACGGCGCTCCTTGGCGTAGGCCAGCGCCTGGTCCAGCGCGCCCTGGGCCAGCCCGACGCCCATCGCGGCGACCCCGATCCGCCCGATGTCGAGCACCTGCAGGAACTGCGTGAAAGCCCGTGCCGCGCATGCCCAGCAGGTTCTCCTCGGGCACCCGGCAGTCGGTGAAGGTCAGCGGCCGCGTGTCCGACGCGTTCCAGCCCATCTTGCGGTAGGGCTCGGCCTGCTCATAGCCGGCGGTCCCGTTGGCGACGATGAGATTGGAGATCTCCTGGTGGTTGGGGGTTGGCTGGGTGGGATCGTCTGTGCGGGCGGTGATGCACACCACGCCGGAGATGTCCGTGCCGGCGTTGGTGATGAACTGCTTGGCGCCGTTGATCACCCAGTCGCCGTCCTCCAGCCGCGCGCGCGTCGGGTGTTGCCGGCGTCGGAGCCGGCCTCGGGCTCGGTCAGCCCGAAGGCGCCGAGGATCTCGCCCGAGCACAGCCGCGGCAGCCACTCCTGCTTCTGCTCCTCGGAGCCGAACAGGTAGATCGGCTGGGTGCCCAGCGAGGTGTGGGCGCACAGCGTGATGGCGACGCTCGAGTCGGCCCGGGTCAGCTCCTCGACGGCGATCGCGTACTGGAGGGTCGTGCCCCCGGCGCCGCCGACCTCCTCGGGGAACGGGATGCCCATCCACCCCAGCGCGGCCATCTTGGCGACGAGCTCATAGGGGAAGGAGTTGGTGCGGTCAAGCTCCTCGGCGGCGGGCGCCACCTCCGCCTGCGCGAACTCCCGGACGGTCCGCTGGAGCAGTTCGGTCTCGATCGTCAAGGGCGAAGTCCATGGTGCGCGCGATCATAGCGAATATTCATTCGAAGTCCGAACGATTGTTCGGTAAAGTCGTCTGGGTGCCGTGTCCGTCCGTCCCACTCGTCCCGCGCTGCGAGAGCGCTATGACCGCCGCCAGCAGCAGGTCGTCTACCAGGCCGCCAAGGTGTTCGCCAAGCAGCGGCTATGACCAGACGACGATGCAGGAGCTGGCGGCGAGCATGGGCCTGGCCACCGGCGCCCTGTATCACTACTTCAGCGGCAAGGAGGAGCTGCTCACCGCGATCTGCGACCAGCTCATGGAGCCGCTGCTCGAGCAGGCCGGCGAGGTGCTGGACGCCGGCGGGACCCCGAGGGGCAGCTGCGCGCGCTGGTGCGGCTGTGGGTGGCCCACGTGGTGGCAGCACCGCGACCACATGCTCGTCTTCCAGCAGGAGCGCCACCTGATCGAGTCCGGCGAGCGCTGGCGCAAGGTGCGCGGCCTCCGCAAGGCGTTCGAGCGGCTGGCGTCCGAGGCTCTGGAGCGCGCGCGCCCGCGCGGCGATGCACACCTGGCGCTGCTCGCCCTGCTCGGCATGGTCAACCACACCGCCCAGTGGTACCGGCCGCGCGGCGAGCTCTCGCCCGAGGCGATCGCCGACGGCTACGTGGACCTGGTGCTCGGGTAGCGTCCTCAGTACTTCAGGACACTAAAGCGGCGCGGCGGCAGCGATCTTGCCCGGGTTGAAGATCCCGTCGGGATCGAGCGCCCGCTTGATCGCGCGCATCATCTCGACCGCCGGGCGTCCGTGCTCCTCCACCAGGAAGCGGGCCTTGCCGTAGCCGACGCCATGCTCCCCGGTGCACGTGCCGTCGCGCTCGAGGGCACGGCGCACGAGGCGCTCGTGGAAGGCCTCGCCCCGCGCCACCTCGGCGAGGTCGTTGGGATCGAGGAGGACGACGACGTGGAAGTTGCCGTCACCCACGTGGCCGACGATCGAGGCCGTCAGTCCGTGCTGAGCGATGTCGGCCTGGGTGGCGTCGATGCAGTCGGCCAGCGCGGAGACGGGGACGCACACATCGGTCGTCAGTGCGCCGCTCCCCGGCCGCATGGCGCGGGCGGCCTCCATGGCACCGTGACGCGCGTGCCACAGACGGCGGCGCTCGGATTCGTCCGAGGCCCACGCGAAGCCCGACCCGCCGCAGTCGGCGGCGATCTGCGCGGTGTCGCGCGCCTGGGTCTCGACCTCGGACCTGGAGCCGCCATGGAACTCGATGAACAGAGTGGGGGCGACGGTGAACGCGGTCTGGTTGTGGCGGTTGATCGATTCGATGGTCAGCTCGTCGGCGAGCTCGATGCGCGCCACTGGGATGGTGTGCTGGCTGACCATGACCACACACTCCACGGCGGCGCCGACGCTGGGGAAGGTGCACTGCGCCGCGACGATGGCCTCGGGGGTGGGGTGCAGGCGCAGCGTCGCCTCGCAGATGAGCCCGAGCGTCCCCTCCGAGCCGATCATGAGCCGGGTCAGGTCGTAGCCGGCGGAGGATTTGCGCGCCCGCGAGTGGGTGCGCACCACTTCGCCGCGGCCGTTGACGAAGGTGATGGAGAGCACGTTCTCGCGCATCGCCCCGTAGCGCACCGTCGTGGTCCCCGAGGCCCCGGTGGCGATCATGCCGCCGATGGTGGCGTCCGCGCCCGGGTCCACGGAGAAGAACACCCCCTCGGGCCGCAGGCGTGCGTCGAGCGCCCGCCGCGTCACCCCGGCCTGCACGACGACGTCGAGGTCCTCGATCGAGGGGCGGCCGATCGCGTCCAGCTCGCGCATGTCGACCGACAGGCCTCCAGCGAGGGCGGCGACGTGGCCCTCCAGCGAGGTGCCCGCCCCAAAGGGGACGATCGGCAGGCGGTGGGCGGCGGCGACGGCGACGACCGCCGCCGCCTCATCGACCGAGCGCGGCCACACGACGATGTCGGGGCGCGCCTCCGGGTGAAACGACTCATCGTGGCCGTGCTGGGCGAGGTCGTCGTCACCGGTGCGCACGCGGTCGGCGCCAAGCAGGTCGCACAGTTCGGCGTGGGCGGCGTGCAGCACCACCGGCTCCGGGCGTGCGAGAGCGGGGACCTCGGTCGCGGACATGGTCAGAGTGTGACGGGTGGGCGCCTACACGTACATGGCAAGCGTGAGCCGCTCGTGCAACTCGTCCGCCCACTGCTCCAGGCGTCCGCCGGCCGCCGCGAACGCCGCCTCCACCTTCAGCCAGCCGGCGGCGTCATGCCACGTGGGGGCCTCCGGTCCCACGGCCACCACCAGCTCGGTGTCGCCGTCGTCGTGCACGAGGGTCAGGCCGCCCCAGTTGCCGAGCGCGCGCACGGCGGCCAGCTCGGCGAGGTGCCACTTGCGCACCGGCCGCCGCGCGCGTCCCAGCATCACCAGGCGGCGGTCGGTGGCGTGCAGGATGCCGCCGGCCGCGCGGTGGCCCAGTCCGGCCGCGCGCACCCGTCCGGCGTCGACGGCAAACCGCTCGCCGGCAACCAGCGCCGGCCGCCCGGGCATCGTCGGGCGCAGCTCGCCGCGCTCGAACCGCCGCCGCCAGGCGTCGAGCTCGCCCATGACCTGCTCGGCGGGGTCAATCGGGAGGGTGACGGGCCACACGCTCATTCCGGCAGCCCTGAGAGCGCCGGGTACAGGGCCTGATAGCGGGGGCGCTCGGCGGCGTAGGTCTCCACCCACGAAGGGTCGGGGTCAACGTGACCCGTGGTCTTGACGCCCGCCTGGGCCGCCACGCGGGCGTCGTCGAACACGCCGCCGGCGACCCCGCCCAGCAGTGCCGCGCCGTAGGCGGCGCCCGCCTCGGATTCGGTGCGTTCCAGGGGCAGCTCCAGGACGCTGGCCAGGATCTTCAACCACAGCTCCGACCGCGCGCCTCCGCCTGAGACGCGGGCGATCTCGGGCCGCCGGCCAGTGGCGGCGATGAGGTCCAGGCCGTCGCGCAGCGCGTAGGCGACGCCCTCGAGCACGGCGCGCGCCAGCGCACCGCGGTCGTGACGCAGACCCAGCCCGACAAAGCCGCCGCGCACGTCGGAGTCCGGGTACGGGGTCCGCTCGCCCGAGAGGTAGGGGGCGAAGGTGAGCCCCTCCACGCCGGGCGGCCAGCCCGCTGCCGCCTCGAGCAGGCCGGGGATGTCGTCGGAGGCGCCGAGCGTCCCGGCCAGCCAGCTCAGCGCCCCGGCCGCCGAGAGGATCACCCCCATGACGTGCCAGGTGTTGGGCAGGGCGTGGCAGAACGCGTGTAGGCGCCCCAGTGGGTCTGGGGTGAACGCGTTGCGGGCGGTGAAGATGACGCCGCTCGTGCCCAGGACGAGCGACGCGGGGCTGGCATCGTCGGTGACCCCGACGCCGAGAGCGCCCGCGGCCTGGTCGCCTGCTCCGGCGGCCACGGGGACGCCGGTGGAGGTGTGGCCCGTCACCGCCCCGGACTCGTGGACCGCAGGGAGCCAGCTCGGCTCGACCGCGAAGGCCCGCGCCAGCTCGTCGCTCCAGGCGCGGCGTCCGACGTCAAGCAGCACCGTGCCCGACGCGTCCGAGACATCGGTGGCCAGCTCGCCGGTGAGGCGGAAGCGGACGTAGTCCTTGGGCAGCAGGATCCGCTCGATCTGTCGGTGGACGTCAGGCTCGTGCTCGGCCAGCCAGGTGAGCTTGGGGGCGGTGAACCCGGCCAGGGCGCGGTTCCCGCTCAAAGCGACCAGCCTCTCGATCCCCAGCTCCTCCTCGATCCGGGTGGCCTGCGGCTGGCTGCGCCCGTCGTTCCACAGGATCGCCGGGCGCAGCGGCCGACGCTCGGACCCGAGCACCACCAGGCCGTGCATCTGCCCCGACAGGCCGATCCCGTCGGCCGTGTCGCCGTCCAGTTGATGAAGGACGGCCTGGGTGGCGGTCCACCAGTCCTCGGGGGCCTGCTCAGACCAGCCCGGGTGCGGCATCGAGACCGGGATGGGGTGCTCGGCTTCGGCCAGCACGGTGGCGCGCTCGTCGATGGCGACGCCCTTGGCCGATGAGGTGCCGACGTCGACACCGATGACGCGCGCCCCGCTCACCGCTCACCGGGCTCGGTCGTCGTGAACGCGCGGCGCACCGCGCTTCGCTGTTCCCCTTCCCTCATTCTGTCTAATCTTAGACAAAACTACGGTGAGGGAGTTGGAGCGATGACGTACGCAGAGAATGGGGGCGGCGCGCGGTTCACGTTCGGGCTGTGGACCGTGGGCAACCCGGGGCGCGACCCGTTCGGCGAGCCGACCCGGCCGCCACGCGACCCCGTGGACACCGTCCACCGCCTGGCCGACGCCGGCGCATGGGGGGTCAGCCTGCACGACAACGATCTTGTCCCGTACGGCACCCCGGCGGCTGAGCGCGACCGGATCGTGGCCGCGTTCAAGGCGGCGCTGGACGAGCGAGGGCTGGGCGTCGGGATGGCGACGACGAACCTGTTCGGCCATCCCGCGTTCAAGGATGGCGCTTTCACCTCCAACGACCGCGGCGTGCGCCGTGCGGCGATCGGCAAGGCGATGCTCTCGATCGACCTCGGAGCTGAGCTCGGCGCCGAGGTGTACGTGTTCTGGGGCGGGCGCGAGGGCACCGAGGTGGGCGTGGCCAAGGACCCGCGCGACGCCCTGGAGCGCTACCGAGAGGCCATCAACCTGCTGGCCGATTACGTGGTCGAGCAGGGCTACGCATTGAAGTTCGCGATGGAGCCCAAGCCCAATGAGCCACGGGGCGACATCTTCCTGCCCACCGTGGGCCACGCCCTGCACTTCATCACCACGCTGGACCGGCCCGAGATGGTGGGGGTCAATCCTGAGGTGGCGCACGAGACGATGGCCGGCCTGTCGTTCATGCACGGCGTCGGGCAGGCGCTGTGGGCGGGCAAGCTGTTCCACATCGACCTCAACGCGCAGCGCATCGGCCGCTATGACCAGGACTTCCGCTTCGGCGCCGAGGACCTCAAGGAGGCCTTCCACCTCGTCCGTCTGCTCGAACGTGCCGGCTACGACGGGCCGCGCCACTTCGACGCCCACCCGTACCGCAACGAGGACGAGGAGGGCGTGTGGGACTTCGCGCGTGGCTGCATCCGCACGTACACCGCGCTGGCCGAGCGGGCCCGGCACTTCGACTCGCTGCCCGAGGTGCAGGAGGCGCTGACGGCTGCGTCGGCGCCTGAGCTCGGCGAGGCCTCGTCCTCTGGATTGGGCGAGGCCGAGGAGCTCAAGGCGCAGGCCGGCGAGCTGAACGCGCTGGCACAGCGTGGGTACCACAACGAGGCGCTGGACCAGCTCGTGGTCGACGTTCTGTTGGGGTTGCGCTGACAGCCATGGTGGCCCCCACGGCCCGCGAGCGCAACGCGCTTCGCGTGCTGGACTTCCTGTTTCGTACGGGCCCGGCTCGCCGCGTCGACGTCATCCGCGCCACCGGGCTGTCGAGGGCGACCGTGTCCAAGCTCATCGGCGAGCTCCAGGCCCAGGATCTGGTGACCGAGCAACGTGCGGCGCTCGCCGTCGCCGGACGATCTGGCCGCCCACCCACCCTGCTCACCCTCAACCCGGGCATCGGGGTGTTCGGGGGCGTGGACTTCGGCCACAGCTCGGTGCGGGTGGCGATCGCCGACGTCACCGGCACCCTCCTATCCGAGGATCGGCTGGACCTCGACGTCGACAACGCAGCTGAGCTGGCGATCGCCGCCGCGGTCGAGCGGCTCACCGCGCTCGTCGCCCAGGCCGCCCGCCCCCGCCCGCGCCTGTTGGGCGTGGGGGCGGCGATCTCGGTACCGGTCCGGAGCGACGGCGCGAGTCTCGCTGCAGCGGGAATCCTGCCCGGCTGGAGCGCGGTGTCACCCCAGCGGGAGCTCGCCCGCCGGCTGGGGGTCCCCGTGCACGTCGGCAACGACGCCAACCTCGGAGCACTGGCCGAGGTCCGCACCGGCGCGGCGCGGGGGGCCTCCAACGTCGTCTACCTGATGCTCTCCTCGGGCGTCGGCGGCGGACTGGTGCTCGATGGGTCCCTGTTCGCCGGCCACGGCGGGATGACCGGCGAGCTTGGGCACGTGCAGGTGGACCCCGAGGGCGCGCGGTGTCGCTGCGGCAACCGCGGCTGCCTGGAGACGGTGGCGGGCGCTCAGGCGTTGCTGGCCCGCCTGCGGCCGATGCTGGGGAAGGCGACCGGGCTGACCGAGGCCGTCGCGCGGGCCCATGCCGGCGACGACCTGTGCCGTCGCGTGTTTCACGAGGCGGGCGTCGCGGCCGGCCGGGTGGCCGGCGGCATCTGCAATGTCGTCAACCCCGAGCTGGTGATCGTCGGCGGCGACCTGATCGTGGCCGGCGAGCTGCTCGTGGATGCCGTGCGCGAGGGCCTGGAGGAGACGAGCATCCCGGCGGTGCGCGCCGACGTGGCGGTGGTGGCGGCGACGCTCGGCGACCGGGCCGAGCTGTTGGGCGCGATCGGCCTGGCCATCGAGCAGGCCGACATCGCCGCAGTGGCGCGCGCGGCCTGAGGCCTACGCGACCTCGGCCGCGGCGGCGATGGCGTCGGCCACCGCCGACGCCCCACGAGCGCCCCAGGCGATCGTGTAGTGGTTGGTGTCAGGCACCTGCGTCGCGCGTCGGCGCTCCGGGTCGCCGTCGGCCCACGCCTGCACGTCGGCGAGCGGCTGCATCGGGTGCGGGTCGTCGACCATCCCGCGCTCCGCGCACAGGAACGTCGCGGGCGTGGTGAGGCGCGGTGCGTCGGGTTCGCCGAAGAGGTCCAGGCCATCGTCGGAGACGACCTGGGGCGTGATCCCCGAGCGCAGCTCCGGCGGCGCGCCAACCAGGTCATAGGCGGCGTACGCGTCCAGGTCGGCGCGGTCCACGTCGGCACCCGCCACCGCCGGATGCTGGGCCCACCACGCCTGGTAGGCGGCGACGTCGGGGAAGGTCATCTCCAGGCGCGCAAACGTCGGGCCCAGGAACTCCTGCACGAACCGCGCCGGATCGGTCCCGGCGCTGCCGGGAATGGTCAGCCCTCCATCGACGAGGACGAGCCGTGCCACCCGGTCGGGATGCCGGATGGCCAGCCGGGCGGCGATGTACGCGCCCAGCGAGTGGCCCGCCACCACTGCGCGCTCGAGCCCGGCGGCGTCGAGCACCGCGACCATGTCGCGAACGTGGGCGTCGAGCCCGACGTGGGGCGGCAGCTCGACGCTCCGGCCGCGCCCGCGCAGGTCGACGGCCGCAAGCGTGGCCCGGTCTCCCAGCGCGCGGGCCGTGGCCAGCCAGGAACGGCTCGTGGAGGTGATCCCGTGAATGGCCAGTACCAGCGGAGTGCCGGCGTCGGCGGCGGCGCCGAGCCGGTAGGTGGCCAGCCGCCCGCCCTCGACCGCGATGTCGATGCGTTCAGTCACCGCGCGATGCGGGCTCCGGTCGCGGGGCGTTGATCTGGCTCTCCCACGGCCGCTTGAGCCAGAGCCACGCGACGGCTCCGGCCAGCAGGGTCGCGCAGAGGATCCAGCCCAGCGCCTCGGTGGGCACACCGATGTACTTCAGGCCGGAGGCGAAGATGACGAACGCGATCGCCGGGCGCACGTAGCGGTCAGGCACGCTGGAGGACAGCAGCGAGCCCACCAGCACCGCCGGCACGCTGCCGAGGATGAGCGAGCCGGTCACCGAGAGCTCGATATGCCCGAAGGCCAGGGCGCCCAGCGCGGCGGCCAGCGTCAGCGGCACCGCCTGCGTGAGGTCGGTCCCCACGAGCTGGTTGGCCCCGATCCGCGGATAGATGAACAGCAGCGCGACGATCATCAGTGACCCCGACCCCACGGAGGTCATCCCCACGATGACCCCACCGACGATGCCGATGGCCAGGGTGGGCAGCGGACGCGTGATGACGTCGGCGACGAAGAGGTCGCGGCCATGCCCGGAGCGGCGGTCGATGATGAAGCGGAGCGCCATCGCACCGGCCCCGACGAGTAGGGCGGCGCCCAGGAACGTCTCGATGGTGTCCTCCGCCGACTTGGCGTCGCCCAAGAGGTGCAGGAGATAGGCCCCGACGAAGGCGGCCGGCACCGACCCGGCCACCATCCAGCGCACAAGCCTGAAGTTGACCGTGCCGGCGCGGATGTGCACCGCCGCGCCGATCGGGCGCATCACCACCGCGGCCACCAGGTCCGAGGAGATCGCCGTCGACGGTGTGACCCCGAAGAGCAGGATGAGCATCGGCGTCATCAGCGCGCCACCACCGGCGCCGGTCATCCCGACGAGCAGGCCGATGATCGCGCTGCCAAGGACGATGTAGGGGTCGATGTGCACGATTAGTGGGAGGGGCCACTAGTAGTCCGCGCGCGGCGGGATGGGGCTCATGCCCCGGGCCGGCGGCGGGCCGGAGAGTAGCCATCCCTCGTTGACAGCGCGCACCAACCCGCGCCGGCTGAGGTCCGACAGCGCGCTGGTGACCGTCGGCCGGCGCGCCGCCACGAGGTCGGACAGCACCGTGTGGGTGAGGCGCAGCGGGACGACGACGCCGTCGGATCGCACGCGGCCCCAGCGGCCGGCGAGCTGCCAGAAGAGCAGGTGCAGGCGTACGTCCACTCGCGCCTGGTGGACGATGGCCATGTTGACCGCCAGCTGGCGTGAGCGCAGGGCCGACCGCGCGAACAGGTTGCCGGCGACCTGTGGGAAACGGGCGAGCTGGCGCACGAAGCGTTCGTCCAGGACGGCGGCGCGCGCAGGCTCGAGGATGATCCACTCCACCGTGAGCGGCAGGGTGGGGCTGTCCCCGTCCTGGCTGACGGCGCGCAGCACGTCGCCCTCGCCCACCAGCTCGGCCCCGAAGCGGCCGTCGATCCCGACGCGGTGCAGCATCACGCCTTCGAGGACGAGCAGGCCGATGCCGTCGTCGAAGGACATGGGTCGCCCCACCCAGGCCCCGGCAGGGATCCGGACCTCGCGGGCGACCAAAGCGTCCTCGGCCTGGGCGCGTCGGGTGGGGTCGATGGCCTCGGCCAACTCGGGGTCCTCACGCAGGACCCAGCAGACGTTGGCGGCAGTGACGACGTGGCTGAGCGCGGGCACGAATCAGCGCTCGGCGCCGGAGGTGACAGCGGCGTTCGCAGTGTCTGAGACGAGGCGTTGCACGGCCTCCGCGACCTCCCGGGGGCGCTCCAGGGGTGACATGTGGCCGGTCTCGGGCAGCTCGATCAGTCCGGCGGGATGGGGGAGTGTCTCGGCGATGCGGTGGGCATGGGCGGGTGGCGTGAGGCGGTCGACGTCGCCGGCGATCACCAGCGTGGGAACGGTGATGCGGGCCACGGCGTGCCAGAGGTCCATCTGCGCCAGTGCCACGCCCACGGCGGCTCGCACGTCGGCCGGGCAGTCGAACAGCATGCGCTCGTAGAAGGCCACGTCGCCCCGGGTGGCGTGGGGGCCGAACGCCGCGTAACGGATTGCGGCCTGCTCGATCGGGTTCGAGAACGGAGGCACCGGGGCCTTGGCACCGAGCACGGCCTGGCTCGCCCATGGACGGTTGAGGAACCGTGCCATCTGCGGCAAAAGCAGGTGGCTCGCGAGCAGATCGCCCAGCCCCGTGTTGATCAGCGCCGACGCGCGTGCCCGGGCGCGCGCGTCGTGGCCTTCGGCCCAGGCGGCGATCGACATCGCGCCCAGTGAATGGCCCACCACCGTGGCGAGCCCGTGGTCGCCGCCCGCCCCCGCCGCGGCCAGCACGGCCTCCAGGTCGTCGCCGAAGCGCTCCATCGCGTACTCGCCGTCGGCGGCGGGGTGGCTGCGGCCGTGGCCGCGCAGGTCGTAGGCCACCACGCGCAGCCCATCCGCGAGCAGGTGCCTGATCACCGGGCTCCAGAAGGCCAGCTGCTCGGTCCAGCCGTGGGCAAGGACGACGGTGTCGGCGCCGGCGGGCCCGTAGATCTCGCCATAGAGCTCGGTGCCGTCGGCCGAGGTGATGCGGAGCGGGCGGCCATCCAGCGGGGCGCGTAGCCGGCGGTAGTCCTCGTCACGCTCGATCCCGCTCAGATGGCGGCGCTCGATCGCCGCCATGGCGCCGAGGGTGCCGAGGACCGCGGCGGCCGCGATGGCGCGGGGTCCGGGGCGCGGGGCACGTCTGGCCATCGGGCCAACCCTACCGCCCAGGTGGGGGGTTGGGCGCACGCAGGGCGCGACGCGCCCGCGCCCCGCGTACCATGTCGGCCCGTGCGAATCGGGATGCTCACGGGCGGCGGGGACTGCCCTGGACTCAACGCGGTGATCCGTGCGGTGGTGCGCAAGGGCATCGACGCCTACGGCGATGAGCTGATCGGCTTTCGCGATGGCTGGCGAGGTCCACTGGAGGACGTCTACGAGGAGCTCACGATCGAGTCCACGCGCGGCATCCTGCCCCGCGGCGGCACCATCCTGGGCAGCAGCCGCACCAACATCTTCAAGCGCCCCGACGGCCTGGATCAGGTGCGCGCGACGTTTGAGCGCCACGCTCTCGATGGGCTCATCGCGATCGGCGGCGAGGACACGCTGGGCGCGGCCAGCCGCCTCTACACCGAGGGCCTGAACGTCATCGGCGTGCCCAAGACGATCGACAACGACCTGGGCGCCACCGACGTCACCTTTGGGTTCGACACCGCGCTGCATGTCGCCACCGAGGCCATCGACCGACTGCACACGACGGCCGAGAGCCACCACCGCAACCTCGTCGTCGAGGTCATGGGCCGAAGCGCCGGATGGATCGCCCTGCACTCCGGCCTGGCCGGCGGTGCCGACGTCATCCTCATTCCCGAGATGCCGTTCGACATCGAGGAGGTCTGCCGGCTCATCAATCGCCGCCACGCGCGCGGACGCTACTTCGCGATCATCGTGGTGGCCGAGGGCGCCACTCCTCAGGAGGGGACCATGACCGTCGCGACGGGGGGCGTCGACGAGTTCGGGCACCCCCGGTTGGGTGGGATTGGGCAGCAATTGGAGCGCGAGATCGAGACCCGGACCGGTTTTGAAACCCGCACCACCGTCCTCGGTCACGTCCAGCGCGGCGGCACGCCCACGGCGTTTGACCGGGTGTTGGCCACGCGTCTGGGGCTGGCCGCCATCGACGCCGCCCATGAGGGCCAGTGGGGAATGATGACGGCGTTGCACGCCACCGACATCAAGCTCGTCGCGTTGGCCGAGGCCGTGGCCGCGGTCCGGCGCGTACCGGTCGAGGAATACGAGCGCTACGGCGTGCTCTTCGGTTAGCGGCCGCCGCGCACGAGCCATAGCTGAAGTCCCGGCTTGGGCGCGCTCGCTCATTCACAGAAACATCGTTTGCCTGCGGGGATATCCGTCTATTCTCAGTGGTAGCGGCCGCCCGGCGGCACCAGCACCGGCGGCCCGTCACCCAGCCAAAGGAGCTCAGCACAATGAGCACAACTGAAGCCACCAACGTCAATGCGAAACTCAAGGCGCTGGTCGAGGCGGGCGTCAGCCCGTGGCTTGACTACCTCGAGCGCTCCCTGATCACGAGCGGTGAGCTCAAGCGTCTCATCGACGAGGACTTCCTGCGCGGGAACACCTCCAACCCGTCGATCTTCGAGAAGGCGATTCTCGGCTCCGCCGACGACTACGACGAGGACCTCAAAAAGCTCGCCGGCGAGGGCCTCAGCCCCCAGGAGATATACGAGCACGTCGCCATCAAGGACGTCCAGATGGCGTGTGACGTGCACCGTCCCACCTGGGAGGCGACCCACCACCAGGACGGATTCGTGTCACTGGAGGTATCGGCAGACATCGCCCATGACACCGAGGCGTCGATCAACGGCGCGCGCGACTTCTGGAAGCGGGTCAACCGGCCCAATCTGATGATCAAGATACCCGGCACCACCGAGGGCATCCCCGCGATCGAGAAGTGCATCTCCGAGGGCATCAACATCAACATCACGCTGCTCTTCTCCGTCGAGTCCTACGAGAACGTCATCGACGCCTTCATGAGCGGCCTGGAGAAGCGCCTGGAGAACGGCGAGTCGCTGGACATCGCCTCGGTGGCCAGCTTCTTCGTCTCCCGCGTCGACACCGCGGTCGACAAGCGCTTGGAGGCCTCAGGCCATACCGAGCTGCTCGGTACCGCAGCGGTGGCCAATGCCCGCGAGGCCTATCGCAAGTTCGAGGAGCACTTCTCCACGCCACGCTGGGAGGCACTGCACCACGCCGGCGCTCACATCCAGCGCCCGCTGTGGGCCTCCACCGGGACCAAGAACGAGGCCTACTCGGACACCAAGTACGTCGACGAGCTCGTCGGCCCGCATACGGTCAACACGATGCCCCTGGCCACCATGGAGGCCTTCGGCGACCATGGCCACCTCTCAGGACCGACCGCCCAGAAGGACCCCTCCGAGGATCTCGCGGCGCTCGCCAAGGCCGGGATCGACATGACCGAGGTCACCGAGGAGCTGCTCAAGGACGGCGTCACCCAGTTCATCGACGCCATGGAGCGTCTGCTGGCGGGGATCGAGAAGGCCGCCAAGTCGTGACCACGGACGGCACCGAGCCAACCCCCAGGTGCGTGGCCTCGCCTTAGTGGCCCCTCCCGCAAATACGCTCGCATTCGAGGAGTGCCTGGCGGCGCCAGGCTTTGTCCTCGGACCCTCGTGTAGCGCTGCTACACGTCGGGTCCTGCGTTCTCGCCTGGCATCCACCAGTCGCACCTCTCGGTGCGAACGTACTTACGGGAGCGACCACTGGGGCGCGCCCTCACCCCCGCGGAGGTAAAGACTCATGCAGATCGGCTTCATCGGGCTGGGCAAGATGGGCGGCAATATGGTCCACCGGGTCCGGCGCGACTCCGATATCGAGGTCGTGGCCTTTGACTTCAGCGCCGACGCTGTGAAGGCGGCCGAGGAGCACGGTGCCAGTGGGTCGGACTCGCTGGAGGACCTCGTCTCCAAGCTCACGCCGCCGCGCGCGGTGTGGATCATGGTCCCTGCCGGCAAGCCCACCGAGGACACCGTCGACAAGCTGCTGGGCATGTTCGACGAGGGCGACACGATCATCGACGGCGGCAACTCCAAGTGGACTGACTCGGTCGACCGCCATGCGAAGTGCGCCGAGCGCGGCGTGCATTTCGTCGACGTGGGCACCAGCGGCGGAATCTGGGGCCTGGCGATCGGCTACTGCATGATGGTGGGCGGCGAGGAGGAGGCGGTCAAGCCGCTGGAGCCGCTGTTCAACACGCTCGCACCCCCGGCCACCGACAAGGAGCCGATCGGCTGGGGCCACATGGGCGGCCCCGGCTCGGGTCACTTCGTGAAGATGATCCACAACGGGATCGAGTACGGGCTGATGCAGGCCTACGCCGAGGGATTCGAGCTCATCCATAAGTCCGAGTACGGGCTCGACACCGAGCAGATCGCCAAGGTGTGGGGGAACGGATCAGTCATCCGGTCCTGGCTGCTGGAGCTGGCGGCACGTGCCTTCGAGCAGGACGGCAACGATCTGGACGCCCTGGAGGGCTGGGTCGACGACTCGGGTGAGGGACGCTGGACGCTGGACGCCGGCATCGCCCACGACACGCCGATGCCGACGCTGGCGGCGGCGCTGTTCGCGCGGTTCTCCTCGCGCGGGGCGGGCGATTACAGCGCGCGTGTGGTCGCGGCGCTGCGCAACCAGTTCGGCGGTCACGCGGTCAAGACAGCGCCGAAGCAGTGAGCGCAACCTCCCCGCTCAGCGCGGCCGACACCGAGAACCCGCTCGTCGCGGGGCTGGAGCGGCTGCCGGTCCATCCGACGTCGCTGGTCATCTTCGGTGCCACCGGGGACCTTGCCCATCGCAAGCTGCTGCCCGCCATCTACAACCTCGCGCACGAGGGCCAGCTGCCCGAGCGCTTCGAGGTGATCGGCGTCGGGCGACGCACGCATGAGGACGAGGAGTTCCGCGACACGGTCACCGACTCCATCGAGAAGTTCTCCCGACGCCGGCCCGACCCCAACGTCATGCAGGGCCTGCTCAACGAGGCCCGTTACGTCCAGGGCTCGTTTGACGACGACTCGGTCTACGCCGAGCTGGTGCGCGAGCTGGACGAGTTCGATCAGGCGGCCGGCCGTCCGCTGGACCGGGTCTTCTACCTGTCCACCGCGCCCGAGTTCTTCCCGCTCATCGCCGGCAAGCTCGGCGCCGCCGGGCTCAACCGCACCGACCGGGCCTCGGTGCGGATCGTCGATCGAGAAGCCCTTCGGCTACGACCTGGCGTCGGCGCGCACGCTCAACGCCGAGTTGCTGGAGGTCTTCGAGGAGCATCAGATCTTCCGCATCGACCACTACCTGGGCAAGGAGACGGTGCAGAACCTGATGGCGCTGCGCTTTGCCAACGCCCTGTTCGAGCCCGTGTGGAACCGCAACTACATCGATCACGTCCAGATCACCGCCGCCGAGGACATCGGCATCGGCGGTCGCGCCGGCTATTACGAGCACTCCGGGGCGCTGCGCGATCTCGTGCAGAACCACATGCTCCAGCTGCTGGCGCTGCTGACGATGGAGCCGCCGACGGCGTTTGACGCCGACCGCCTACGCGACGAGAAGCTCAAGGTGCTGGAGGCGATCGTGCCGCCCAGCGTCGACGAGGTGGAGGCGATGGCCGTGCGCGCCCAGTACGCCCCCGGCGTGGTCGGAGGGAGTCGAGGTCCCCGGTTACCGCGAGGAGGACGGCGTCGCCCGCTACTCGCGTACTGAGACCTACGCGGCGTTGCGGTTGCACGTGTCCAATTGGCGGTGGGCGGGGGTGCCGTTCTATCTGCGGACGGGCAAGCGGCTGTCGCGCAAGGTGACGGAGATCGCTGTGATCCTCAAGCAGATCCCGCACATGGCGCTGCAGAGCTCGGGCTCGGTGGGAATCCAGGCCAACCAGCTGGTGTTCACGGTCCAGCCCGACGAGGGCGTGTCGGTGTCGATCGGGGCCAAGATCCCCGGCACGCGGATGCGGATCCGCCCCGTGAACATGGAGTTCCGCTATGGGACGTCCTTCTTGTCGGAGTCGCCTGAGGCCTACGAGCGGTTGATCCTGGACGCGATGCGCGGCGACGCGACGCTGTTCACGCGCAACGATGAGATCGAGGCGCTGTGGGGGATCATCGATCCCATCCTGGAGGCGTGGGATGCCGACAAGTCCTCGACGATCCCGCAGTACGACGCGGGGTCAACGGGCCCGCGCGAGGCCAACGCGCTGCTCCAGGACGGGCGGATCTGGCGGCGCCTGTGAGCGAGGACGTCTGGGCTGCGCAGGACACGAATCCTGACGCCATCGAGGCCGCGTTGCGCGAACTGCTGCGCGAACGCCATGCCGCCAACGAGGCGCTGGCGCCGGCCCGGGTCATCAACCTCATCGTCATCGTCGATCGCGAATGGAAGGGCGAGATCGCCAATCGCCTGGAGCGTGCCGGCCGCTACCACGGCTCGCGCACCGTGCTGTGCGCGGTGGAGGAGGGGCGTACCACGCTCGACGCCGTGGCCACCGTCAGCTATGACGAGCCCAAGGGATCGGGGCTGGGGGTGATGCACGAGACGGTCGAGATCGACCTCGGACCCAACCACCTGCGCGGGCCTGCAGACGATCTGCGATCCCGTCGCTGGTGTCAGAGCTGCCGACGGTGCTGTGGTCCCCGCACGGGCACCCCGAGGCCGTCGACGCCGTGTGCCCACTGGTGGACGTCATGCTCCTGGACTCCGACGACATCGACGATCCTGTCGACGCCTTCGCCCGAGCCGAGCGTCTGCGCAAGCACACTTACATCGTCGACCTGGCCTGGCTGCGCACCACGCCGTGGCGCGAGCGGCTGGCCGCGACCTTCGACCTGCCCGAGCGCCTGGAGGCGCTACGCGACATCGAGGAGCTCGAGATCCGCCATCGCGAGACCTCGATGGCCAGCGCACTGCTGCTGGCCGGGTGGCTCTCCTCCCGGCTGCAGTGGGAGCACAGCCGTCTGCGGCTGTGGGACGGGCGGCTGGCTTCCGGCGCACCCGACGACAGCAGCGACGTGATCGTCTCGCTGCACACCGCAGAGCAGGAGGCGCCCGGACTGGCCGGCGTCACCGTGGTCACGGGCGGACGGCACCGCGCTCTCGCTGCAGCGCGGCGAGGGCGGCCTCGACGCACTGGAGCGCACTGCCGACGGTGCGGAGCGTGGAGTGGAAGATCCTCGGTGCCTCGCGGGGCGAGGGCGGGATCCTCGGCGAGGGCATCCGGCAGGCGCTCCTGCGCGACTCCACCTACCTGCCCGCGCTCAACGCGGCCCGGGGGCTGTGTCCCGCATGACGGTCTCGTTCGAGATCGTCGACGATCCTGCCAGGGGGTGCGCCGCGCTCATGGTGGGAGCCGCCATCGCGCGGCGGGGACATCGTGCTCACCGGAGGCTCGACGCCGCGCGCCGCCTACCAGCATTTCGTGCAGGCAGTGCAGCGGGTCGACCTCGACCTCTCGCGCAGCACGCTGTGGATCGGCGACGAGCGTTGCGTGGACCCCACGGACGACCGCTCCAACTACAGGATGATCAAGGAGAGCCTGCTCGACCCGCTCGGTGATCGGGCGCCGCGGTTTGAGCGGATGAAGGGGGAGCTGGGACCCGAGGCCGGCGCGCAGGACTACGAGCGGCGGCTTGAGGCGGCCGGCTCGCCGGTGTTCGACCTCCTGCTGCTGGGCATCGGTCCCGACGGCCACTGCGCCTCGTTGTTTCCCGGGCAGACGTCGTTGAATGAGCGTCAGCGGCTGGTCGTGGGGGTGCCGGAGGCGGGGCTGGAGCCGTTCGTCCCCCGGATCACGATGACCGTGCCGACGCTGGCCGGCGCTCACAAGATCGTCTTCCTCGCGGTCGGGTGACTCCAAGGCCGACGCGATTGCGCGCGCCTTCGGGCCCGACGCCGAGCCCGACCCGTCGACCCCGTCCTCGCTGCTGGTCCCTGAGGCCAAGGCCATCAGCGTGCTGGTGGATGAGGCCGCCGCCTCCCGTCTGTACTTCACCGGCGAGCCGCAGTGACCGACGTCATCGGCCTGGACCTGGGCGGCACCAAGATCGCGGTGGCGCGGCTTGCGGGGTGCAGATCTCGTCCGAGTCGCTGATCAAGCCGACCGACGTCTCCGGTCAGGAGGCGCTGATCGAGCAACTCGTGGCGATGATCGAGGAGTGCCGAGGCGACGAGCTCGACGGCGTCGGACTGGGTGTGCCGTCCGTCGTCGAGTTTCAGACCGGCCGCGTGGTCTCGTCCGCCAACATCCCGCTGGCCGACGTGCCGCTGCGCGAGGTGCTGGGCGAGCGGCTCGGCGTGCCCGTGTTCGTGGACAACGACGCCACGGTGGCCGCGCTGGCCGAAGCTCACGACGAGCAGCTGCGCATGGTCGCGCGCGATCTGGTGATGATCACCGTCGGCACCGGGGTCGGTGGCGGCCTGGTCCTCGGCGGGCGGATCTACCGGGGCGCCACCGGTGGCGCCGGCGAGCTGGGCCACACGATCGTGGGCATGGACCTCCGCGGGGCGGTGCCCGACGCCGGGCAAGTTCCCGCAGGAGGGGTCGCTCGAGCGCGTCGCCGCGGGGCACGCGTTGGACGTCATGGTGGCGCGTGCGGCGGAGGAGAATCCCGATTCCGCGCTGGGTCGGATGCGCGCCGAGGGCCGCACGGTCACCGGCGTCGAGGCGGTCGACGCCGCGCAGGCCGGTGACACGGTCGCCGCAGCGGCTGCTCGAGCTGTGGGGCGAGCGGGTGGGCATCGGTATCGCCAACGCCATCAACACCTTCGATCCCGAGGAGGTGGTGATCGGCGGGGGCGCCGCGCGCGCCGGCGACCTCCTGCTGGAGCCGGCCAAGCGCACGGCGGCGGCGTACGTCCTTCCCGGGCCTGGGCAACCGGACCACGATCCGGGTGGCGCGTCACGGCGTGCGCGCCGGGGTGCTGGGCGCGGCGCTGCTGGCCGCCCACGAGCTGACCGGGGCGGACGCGCCGGTCCCGACCGAGGATCTGATAACCCAGAAGCCATGATCGTCGCTTGCGGCTTTGACCACGCCGGATACGTCCTGCGCGACCGCCTGCTCAGCGTGATCGCCGCCGACGGGCACGAGATCCTGGACTTCGGCACCGACCGCCCCGAGCCCGGTCGACTACCCCGACAAGGCGCTGGAGGTCGGGCAAGCGGTCGCCTCCGGCCGCGCCCAACGCGGGATCATCGTGTGCGGGTCAGGCGCGGGCGTCTCGGTGGCGGCGGCCAAGATCCGCGGGGTCCGGGCGGCGACGATCCACGACACCTACACCGCCCACCAGGGCGTCGAGCACGACGACGTCAACGTGCTGTGCCTCGGCGGGCGGGTGATCGGCGTGGAGGTGGCGGCCCAGATCGTGCTCACCTTCCTTCAGGCCCAGGTGTCCTACGAGGAGCGCCACGTGCGCCGGCGGGCCAAGGTGGACGAGATCGAGCGCACCGGGGGTGCGCCCGCGGGGTCGCCGGACTCGAATTAACACGCGGGACGCCAGACATGAGATCGTGTGCGGGACCGCGGCATGGCACACGAGATCTACATCGCACGGCACGGCGCGACCGAGTGGAGCAAATCCGGCCAGCACACGAGCCGCACGGACCTGCCGTTGACTGCCCGAGGGCGAGGTGCAGGCGCAGGCGCTGCGTCCGCAAGCTGGGCGGTCTGGAGTTCGGGCTGGTGCTGTGCAGCCCCCTGCGCCGGGCGCGCGAGACCTGCGAGCTGGCGGGGTTCGGCGACGTCGCTGAGATCACCGAGGACCTGATGGAGTGGGACTACGGCGAGTACGAGGGACTGACGACGCCTGAGATCCGTGAGACGACGCCGTCGTGGTGGCTGTGGCGCGACGGCTGCCCGGGAGGCGAGTCGCCCGTCGGAGATCGGCGCCCGGGTGGACCGCGTGCTGGCGCGATTCGCGGCTGTCGACGGGAACGGCCTGGCGTTCGCCCACGGGCACGTCCTGCGGGTGCTCACGGCGCGCTGGCTGGAGATGGAGGTCGCCGCCGGCGCGCGCTTCAAGCTGGAGGCCGGCTCGCTCGGCGTCCTCGGTCACGAGCGCGACACCACCGTGATCGAGCGCTGGAGCGCATGACAGATGTCATAGGGGATTTCGGCGGCGCGCCACTTACGCGGGGACGGCGCGGACATACGCTGCCTGCCATGAATTCGATTCCCACACAAGCAGATGAGCCGGCGATCGAAGTCCGTGACCTGCGCAGGTCCTACGGCGAGGTCGCTGGCGGTGGGCGGGGTCACGCTTCGATGTCGGGCGCGGCGAGGTCTTCTGTCTGCTGGGGCCCAACGGCGCCGGCAAGACGACCACCGTAGAGATCCTGGAGGGTTACCGCGTCGCGGACGGGCGGCGAGGCCGCGTCCTCGGGCATCGACCCGCGCGACGGGCGCGCGCGAACTGCGCGAGCAGGTCGGCATCGTGCTGCAGCAGTGCGGCGTCCAGCCCGACCTGAGCGTCGTACGAGCTGATCGAGATGTACGGCCGCTACCACGCTGCGCCAGCGTCCGGTGGACGAGGTCATCGAACTGGTCGAGCTCGGCGAGAAGCGCGACGAGCGCGCCGAGGAGCTGTCCGGCGGGCAGCGGCGCCGGCTCGACCTGGCGCTGGCGCTGGTCGGCGACCCCGAGCTGATCTTCCTCGACGAGCCGACCACCGGCTTTGACCCGGCGGCGCGCCGTCAGGCGTGGTCGACGATCCGCTCGCTATGCCAGCTGGGCAAGACGGTGTTCCTCACCACCCACTACATGGACGAGGCCCAGTACCTCGCCGACCGCGTCGCGGTCATGCGCGACGGCGAGATCATCGCCTCCGGCCGCCCGACGAGCTCGGCGGCCGTGACCTGCGCCCGGCGGAGATCCGCTTCGTGCTGCCCGCGAGCGTCGGGCTCGGGCGATGTCCCTGAGTGCCGTGCGAGAGCCGCACGCTGGACGGCGGTCGCGCGCTCATCGTGACCCGCCGAGCCGGTGCGGGCGCTGCAGATCCTGACCGGCTGGGCGATGGACCGCGACGCTGCCGCTGCGCGCACTTGTCGGTCAGCCAGCCGACGCTGGAGGACATCTACCTGGAGCTGACCGGCGTCGCCGCCGAGCCGACACCGCGCTGGAGGAGGCGACCGCATGAGCACCCTGACCGTTCCCGACAGCTCGACGCTGGCGCCGAGACCTCGGCCTGGTCGTGCTGGCAGATCCGCTACGAGCAGCGCGCCTACTGGCGCAACCGCGGCCGCGGCGTGTTCACGTTCGTGTTCCCGATGATGTTCCTGGTGATCTTCGCCTCGCTGGACAAGGCGGCGACATCTCCATCGCTCGGCGGGATCCCCTACAACGACTTCTTCGTCCCGGGCATCCTCGCCTACGGCGTGATCATGACCACGTTCATCAACCTGGCGATCGGGACGGCGATCCTGCGTGACGCGGGCGTGCTCAAGCGGATGCAGGGCACGCCGCTGCCGCGCTGGGCCTATACGGCGGCCCGGATCGGGTCGGCACCTGATCGTGGTCGCTGCTGATGACCGCGGTCGTGCTCGATCGCTGGGCGGGACGGTCTGGGGTGTGGACTGTCCGGTCGCGCGCTGCCCGGGCTCGATCGTCACGCTGCTGCTCGGGCACGGCGTGTTCACCACGATCGGGATCGGGATGGCACAGTTCATCCCCAAGCGCCGAGACCGGCGCCGGTGATCGTCAACCTGATCGTGCTGCCGATCACGTTCATCTCCAACATCTGGTTCCCGATCACTGGGATGCCGGCGGCGCTGCAGACGATCGCGGGCATCTTCCCGATCAAGGCGCTGGCCGCGGGCCTGCAGTACGTGTTCGACCCCCGCCACCACGGCGCGGGCTTCGACTGGCGCCGATCTGAGGACGCTGGCGATCTGGACCGTGATCGGGATCTTCCTGATGCTGCGTTTCCTGCGCAAGCCGCAGGGGGAGTCAGGTCTGAGCCTGAGCTCCCGGCCCCGGCACGGCACTACGACCTGGCAGCGAGGACCGGCACGCCGCCGAGCCCGAGCCGTTCGGCGCGCGCGCATCCGGGCTCGTCTGGTGTGGGTCCGTTCATCCTCGCCCCGATCGTCGACGCGTTCGGCGCGGCGGCCAGGGTCGGCGCTCGAGCACTGTGCTGGTCGTCGCCGGGGCGATCGCGTTCGCGGCGGTCTACATCGCGCTGGTGCTCGACTGGATCGACGAGGATGGGCTGCCGGCGGTCTACTGCGCTGGCTGGGGTGCAGCTCGCGCTGGCGGTGCGCGCTGACCATCGTCGATCGTCCGACCTGGGGCTATCTGTTCATGCTACTGCGCGGCCTGCATCGGCGCTGATCGTCGCCGCGTCGATCGGGTTCCCCGCGGTGCTCGTCGTGCGCGGGGATCCCGATCGCGTCGACCGAGATCGCGCGGCGCGGCGACGGTACCGCGGTGGGGTTCGCCGCCAGCGCCGTCGGGGTCGGGCTGCTGCTGACGCTGATGCGCGATCTGCGCGATCCGCAACCAGGAGCTGGCGGAGGCGCGCGCCGAGCTGGCCGCAGACCGCCGTCGCGGCCGAGCGCGAGCGCTTCGCCCGCGACCTGCACGATCTGCTCGGCCACAGCGCTGTCGGTGATCGCGATCAAGGCCGAGCTGGCCGGGCGGCTGCTGCCGGGATCGCCCGAGCGCGCCGCCGTCGAGGTCGGCGAGGTGGAGGGGGTGGCCCGCCAGGCGCTCAGCGAGGTGCGCCAGGCCGTGTCGCGGGTACCGGCAGCCGACGCTCGCCGAAGGAGCTCGAGGGCGCGCGGGTCGCGCTGTCGGCGGCCGGCATCGACGCCTCGAGTTCGAGCGCGCGCCGGTCACGCTGGATCCCGAGGTCGAGGCGGTGCTGGCCTGGACCGTGCGCGAGGGCGCGACCAACGTGATCCGCCACAGCGGAGCCAGCCACTGCCGGTGACGGTGCGCGCCGGGCTGGCGATGCCGGCGGTGGAGGTGGTCGACGACGGCGTCGGGCACGGCCGTGCCAGCGCGCGGCGTTCGTGGACGGCCGGCGTCGGCGGCAACGGGATTGACCGGACTGCGCGAGCGCGCCGAGAGGCTGCGCGGGCGGATCGAGGCCGGCGGCGCTGCCCGGTGGCGGCTACCGGCTGGCGGTGTCGGTCCCGGTGTCGGCCGGTCCGGCGGGCGGTCGGCGATGATCCGGATGCTGATCGCCGAGGACCAGGGGATGGTCCGCGGCGCGCTGGCCACGCTGCTCGGAGCTGGAGGCCGACATCGAGGTCGTCGCCCAGGTGGCCGCGGCGACGAGGTGCTGGACGCCGCGCTGCACGCCCGAACCCGACGTGGCGCTGCTCGACATCGAGATGCCGGGGATGACGGGGCTGGAGGCGCCGAGCAGCTGGCCGCCGAGCTGCCGGCGGTGAGGATCCTGATCCTGACCACGTTCGGCCGGCCCGGGCTACCTGCGCCGGGCGATGGAGGGCGGCGCCTCCGGCTTCGTGCTTAAGGACGCGCCCGCCACCGAGCTGGCCTCGGCGATCCGCCGGGCGCTTGCGCGGCGAGCGGATCGTCGACCCGGGGCTGGCCGCCGCGGCGCTGTCGCAGGGCGAGTCGCCGCTGACGCCGCGCGAGCACGAGGTGCTGGCCGCCAGCCGCGACCACGCCACCGTCGCCGAGCTGGCGTACGGCGCTGTACCTGTCGCACGGCACCGTGCGCAACCACCTGTCCTCGGTGATGCAGAAGCTCGACGCCCGCAACCGGGGCGAGGCCGTGCGGATGGCCGAGGAGCGGGGCTGGCTCTGAGCGCGACGCGCTTCTGTGCTGGGGACGGGGCCCCGGTGGCCCACGCTAGATAAGGGCCGCTCTGCGTCCTTTATGCAGCGCAGGTCGCGCGACGAAGAGTGCGGCTGAGAGGACTCGAACCTCCACGAGCGTTAGCCCACACGGACCTGAACCGTGCGCGTCTACCAGATTCCGCCACAGCCGCGGGTCGGCAGAACTTAGCAAGCGCCGAAGGTGAGCGGGATCGCGATCCGGCGCCGCGGCGGCGTGCGGTCGCTCCTGAAACGCCGAAAGCCCGCTCATGGCGGGCCTCGGGCATCAGAAGATCAGGCAGTTAGTAATTGCTCGGGGGGCGTTCGCAAGGAAGGGCTCATCCCGCTGGTTGCCTTCGCTGTCTGACAGGACCCGTATCGGCAACATCGCGGGAGTCCTAGAGCCCCGCCGGGCGTTATTTCAGAGCGCGATCCAAGAGGGCGCCCAACGCTTGGAAGTGGCGCTCGCATGCTGCTTCGTCGAAGACCGCCATGTCGGACATCGTGTAGCCGTGTGCGGCGCCCTCATAGAGTGTCGTCCCCGTCGGTGACCAGTCGGCCGGCGTGAAAGCCACCGAGCGCGGCGACCCGGTCGGAGTGCGCGGCCGCGATTGACCAGCCCAGCACGGCCACCCATGCAGTAGCCGGTGACGCCGACGGGACCCTCGCTGTGCCCGGCGAGCGCCTCCAGGTAGGCGTTCGAATCCGCGGCGATCCGATCTTGGGTGAGCTCGTCCCATCAGCGGGCCGAGAGCCTCCATGAACTTGGCGCGCGACTCCGCGTCGGCGAAGTTCGGCGTCTCCCACAGCGGGGCGCGGCCGGCACGGTAAAAGACATTGGGGGCGAGCACGACATAGCCGTCGCTCGCGATCCGGTCAGCCATCTCCTCGATCCGGGGCCGCAGCCCGATCGCATCGATCAAGAAGAGGACCGCGCCCTTGGGGTCCGTGTCGGAGGGGCGGGTCAGGTAGCAGTCGGCGGTGCCGTCAGGGGTTTGGACGTCAATGGTTTCGCCGTGCATGCGCCGCAGCTTTGCACGTCCGTGCCTGCCTGCGACGCGCTACCCTGTCTACCGGCGCTCAGGGGTCATCCAACGAGTTTGCCCTCCCAAGATCGACCCTCAGGCGTCACGCGGGGCGCCGAGAAGGCTCCCGCAAAATGCAACTCCCCGCCGCTATCGTCTAGGGGACTAGGACGCCGCCCTCTCACGGCGGAAACCCGGGTTCGAATCCCGGTAGCGGTACCTTTGAAACCCCCGTATCTACGGGGGTTTCGTGCTTTTTGAGAGACGCCCATGAGACGCAAGTGCACGGTGCGCCAACGGTGGGACTTTTCGCAAAGCCTCGGCCTCGACCGGGTGTCGAGCCCTCACCCGGTTGGGATGATGAGCCTCGCCGTGACCGGGCGCAAACTCGCCGACATGGTCGAGCGATTGGCGGGCATGCCGCCCGGCACGGTTGGGTTCCGCGCGAGGGGCGAGATCGAGCGCGACGACTACGACGAGGTGCTGGTGCCCGAACTCCGGCGGGCGCTTGAGCGCGGGGGTGGGCTGCGGACCCTCTACGTGATCGAGGATCTCGACGAGGTCGAGACGGGCGCGCTGTGGGCTGACGCGAAGCTCGGCTTCAACCTCGGCGTCCGAAACCACGAGGCCTGGGTGCGGTCGGCCATCGTCACCGACATCGAATGGATGGCCCACGCGACGAAGCTCTTCGCCTGGATGATTCCGGGTGAGGCGCGAGTCTTCGCGCTCGCCGAACTGGACCAGGCAAAGGCCTGGGTCGCTGGCAACTGACCCTCGCATCGACACGATGAAACGGGCAACCCGTTGGCAGCAAGCATCAACGGGCAAGCAACGACTCAGGCCATGTGAACCTGGAGCACCGTCCGCTTCGTCTTTCCGCGCTCGTGCACGAGCAGCGTGTAGTTCCCGCCCCGCAGCGTCGGGCGGGTGATGGTCAGGCTCACCGAGGATCCACGGGCCGTGCCCGTACCCACCGTGGCGCCGGAGTAGTTCAGACGGGCGTGCGAGCCATGAGGAGCCTTGAGACCACGCATCGTCAGGGTCAGCCAGCATGAGGTCCCGCTCCGGTGGCGCTGGTTTCCCTTACCGGTGAACGTGGCCCGGCAGTTGACCAGCTTCGCGTGGCCCGTGACGGTCTTGTGCGGGGCGGTCAGGTACGTATAGGTGAGCGTGATCGGCTTCGCCTTGGTCTGTGGTGCCGGAGGCGGCTTGGACCCGGATGTTGGAGGCGGGTTCGGCGCGCCACCTTGAGGGGCGGAGGGGGTGGGCACGGCGGTCTGCAGGAGTTGGGCGGACCCCGTGACCCCGCTGGCCGTGTCCCGGGCCGTGATCGTGTACGTGCCGGGCGTCTTGGACGCGGTCAAGGTGGTGGTGACGACGTTCCCGGATCCGACGGTGGCCGAGGAGGGTGAGATGGTGGGGCCGCCGGCCGGTGAGGCGCTGAACGTCACCGTGTCGCCGGAGAAGTCGTCCCCGGAGGCGTCGGTCAGGTGCGCGGTCACCGTCGCCTGCGAGGCTCCGTCCGCGGTCGTCGACCCTGGGCTGACGGTCACGCTGACATGACTGGGCTGCGGAGTCGTCTGGGTCACGCTGGCCGAGGCGTTTGTGACGCTGGGCGCGCCGGGGTCAGACGCGGTGATCGCGTCCGTGCCGACGGTCTGATCCACCTGCAAGCAGAAGCTGTAGAGCCCGGCCGTGCCGGACGCGGTGGGCTGGGAGATCGAGTGGCCCTGGCAGTCAGTCACGGTCCCGCCCGTAGACGCGAGGGTGATGTTCTGCGCGTCCACGCTGTCCGGCACTGTGGTCCCGGCGGCGTCCTGGAATGACACGAGGTAGGGGAGCTGGTCCTGGCTTCCGGCGGGAGCCGTTCCGGAGTTTCCGGGCGCCGGGGTGACGACCAGCTGTGTGGCCGGATCGAAGTCTCCCTGGAAGGAGTAGTTGCGGGTATCGGTGCTTGGTCGCCTGAAGCTGCTCTCCGTGTTTGGCGGCTGGGACGGGGACCCCACCTGGAGGATCTGGTCCGTACCGGTTCCGAACGCGAACGGGATGATGCCCGTGGAGCTCATGTAGACGCCAAGCGCAGCTCCCTGAGGGATGGCCACGGTCTGCGCCGGCGTGTAGGTGCCGACCACGCCGCTGGTGTAGGTGGGCGCGCCGCCGGGGGCGGTGGAGTCGGTGTCGTCGTAGATCTGGGGCCCGACCCAGTCATAGGTGCCCGCTGTCGGGTTGACGGCCAGGAACGCCAGGCTTCCGCCGCCTCCTGCGGGGCCCGGGAAATACCTCACGTCCGTGAGCACGCCCGGGGTCTGGGCGAGACCGACCTCGTCGATGGTGACGGTGGCCGCATCACGGTCGTAGTCGTGCCCGGAGCCGGTGTCGGTGTCCACCGAAGGAGGTCCGATCGTGGTCTGGGCGGCCAGGGCCGACGGGCCAACGATGAGGAACATCGAGGCTGCGAACAGCACGGCGACCCAGCGCGGGCGTAGGCGCAGGCGAAACGTGGACGAGCGGCCGTGATCTTGCATTCGGGTCTCCTGTAGACGGACGGCGGAGTCGGCAGGCTCGGGCGCGCGTGCGCCGGGAGTTGCCCCTTGCCTTCTGTGGCGCGGATCAGTCTACATTCCGGAGCACCGGAGCGCCGGCCTCAGCCGCGGGCGGCCGACGACGTACGACGGGTCCCTTGACCGGATCCCACGACCGTGTTGGGCCGTTTGAGGCTGGTCGGAGCTGGGTACGCGAGAAGTCGGGACGGAGGGTCCGAGAGCTGTTGTGCCGCTGTCACGCGCGCCATCGCGTGGCCGTCGGGCCGGGCGGGAGGGCCTACGCCTCATCAGGCCATCCAGGAGAGGGAGGGATCGCATGCATTTATCCGGATCACTCGTGCGCCGGTTACTCGCCGTGGCGGGGGTCACACTCGCTGCCGTGGCGGTCGCCGCGCCAACCGTTGGCGCGACGGGGCACCGCGGCATCACCGCGGCGCGCGCCGGCGACGCACAGCCATTGCCGTACCAGAACGCGGTGCTACCGGTCCGTCAGCGGGTCCAGGACCTGCTGTCGCGCATGACACTGGCCGAGAAGATCGGCCAGATGACCCAGGCCGAGCGCGCGAGCGTGGACACCGACACGTCGAAGATCACGACGGACAATCTCGGAAGCGTGCTGTCGGGAGGCGGCTCGGTGCCGACGCCCAACACCCCGACGGCGTGGGCGGACATGGTGGACCGCTATCAGAAGGCGGCGCTCGCCACGCCGCTGCACATTCCGATCCTGTACGGGATCGACACGGTCCACGGCGACGGGAACATGGACGGCGCCACGGTCTTCCCGCACGACATTGGCCTTGGCGCCACGCGTGATCCGGCGCTGGTGCGCGACGTGGAGCATGTCGCCGCCGAAGAGACCCGGACGACGGGGCCGCAGTGGGTCTTCGCCCCCTGCATCTGCGTCGCGCGCGACGACCGCTGGGGCCGCACGTATGAGTCCTTCGGCGAGGACCCCAGCCTCGTGAAGGAGATGGAGACCGCGATTGACGGCTTCCAGGGCCCTCCCGGGCATCTCTCGGATCCCGACCGCGTGATGGCCACCGCCAAGCACTTCGCCGGCGACGGCCTGACCACGTACGGCACCGGATCCAATGATCAGACGACCGGCAACTACCCGATCGACCAGGGCGTGGACCAGGTCAGTCACGCCACGTTCGAGCGGCTCGCGCTCTCGCCGTACGTGCCCGCCGTGCGCCAGCATCACGTGGGCGCCGTCATGCCGTCCTACTCGGACGTCGACTTCACCGAGGACGGGCTGGGCAACCGGGTCAACATGCACGCCGACCGGGATCTGATCACCGGCTGGCTGAAGGGCGCGATGAACTTCGACGGGATCGTGATCTCCGACTACAACGGCATCGATCACATCAATCCCGAGGCCGGCAACTCGCAGGCGGCGTTCGCCATGAGGGTGCAGGCGGGCGTGATGGCCGGCATCGACATGTTCATGCAGCCGCAGAACTTCGAGCAGTTCGAGTCGACCCTGACCGATCTGGTCAACTCGGGTCAGGTTCCGATGTCCCGGATCGACGATGCGGTGAGCCGCATCCTCACCAAGAAGTTCCAGCTCGGGCTGTTCGAGCATCCCTACACCGACCGCCGCTACATCAACCAGGTCGGCGACGCGGCGCATCATGCGCTGGCCCGCCGCGCGGCCTCGGAGTCCCAGGTGCTGCTCAAGAACGACCGGCACGCGCTGCCGATCCAGGGCCACCGCGACATCTACGTCGCCGGCTCGAACGCCGACAACATCGGCAACCAGGCCGGCGGCTGGACGCTGACCTGGCAGGGCGGCTCGACCAACGTGATCCCCGGCACGACGATCCTCGACGGGATCCGCCAGGACGCTCGCGGCAACGTCACCTACAGCGAGGACGCCTCGGCGCCGATCCCGCACAATGCCACCGGCATCGTGGTCGTCGGCGAGACTCCGTACTCAGAGGGCTACGGCGACGTCAACGGCCCGCAGTGGGGGTTTGACCCCGGCGACAACGGCGTGCTGCGGCCGGTCAAGGACATGCAGCTCTCGGCGGCGGACAAGGCGGCTGTCGACAAGGTGTGCGCGGCGACGAAGCGGTGCGTCATGGTCATCGTCTCGGGCCGACCGCTCATCCTCGACCCCGCCCAGCGCAACGAGACCAGCGCCATCGTGGCGTCCTGGCTGCCGGGCAGCGAGGGCGCCGGCGTGGCCGACGACCTGTTCGGGGCACGGCCGTTCACGGGCAAGCTGCCCGTGTCCTGGCCGCGGACGCTCGCGCAGGAGCCGATCAACGTCGGCGACCCCCACTACAACCCGCTGTATCCGTACGGATACGGCCTGAGGACCCGCGTCGGGCACGCATAAGGGCAGAGCGCGACAGTGAGCGTTCAGGTGGCGGGCCGGTCGACGGCCCGCCACCTTCCGCCTCCCGCCGACCCGCTGTCGGTGGCGATGAGCTTGATAACGCCGGCGCTGGCTGGCGCTCCGTCAAGCCGGATGTTGAGGTAGATCCCGCGGCGGAACGCGCGAGTTTGCGCTCGGAGGGTGTGAGCAGGGCGGCATCGGACGAGCGCGTCAGACTTCGGTGTGTGGACAGTTCGCTGACCGACGATCTCGCGCTCTGGCTATCGCCGACGGAGTTCCGGTCAGGCGTCGTGCCGGCGGCGCTTGTGGGGGTTGTCCGTGGCGTGGCGGCGGCTCGCCCCGGAGAACTAAGCCGCAATGATCCCGTACCTGACACGGTCGCCGAGCGGCAGGCGGCGGTCCTGATCCTGATCGCGACCGACCGGGCCGACGGCCCGGACGTCCTGCTGGAGCAGCGGGCGCGCCAAGCTGCGCGACCACGCTGGCGAGGTCGCCTTTCCCGGCGGCGCGCGGGAAGCCGGCGACGAAGATCCAGTCGCGACCGCGATCCGCGAGGCCGCCGAGGAGACCGGAGTAAACCCGGCAACCATCGAGCCGCTGATCCTGCTGCCTCGTCTGCACATCCCACCGTCGCGATTCGACGTGACCGGCGTGCTCGCCCACTGGCGCACGCCAACGCCGGTCAGCGTAATCGACCCAGGCGAGACCAGCCGTGTCATGCGCATCCCGTTCAGCGCGTTGGCCGACCCCGACCACCGCGTCATGCTCAACACACGCTTCGGCTGGCACGGCCCAGCGTTTGTTCTCGATCGTGCAGTCGTGTGGGGATACACCGGCGAGATCCTCGCCGCGCTGCTGCGCCTTGGAGGATGGGAACGGCCGTGGGTTTCGTCTGACCCGATCGATCTCGACCAGGCATGGCGACGGGCCGGTTGAGCAAGGTTCGGGTCGAGGTGCGCGCGGCCGGCGTTGCGGCACTCTCGATCTGAGTGTCCCCCGGCGCCCAGCCTGGGTCAGGATGGCGGTCCGGGAAGGCTGAGGAGCTGCACGACGGAAACGATCAGGAGCACCCCGGCGACACCGACCAGCCCGTAACGCGCCGCGCGGACTGGGAAGCGGCTGCCGATGCCCACAAGGAAAAGGACGGCGGCCAGAAAGACGGTGAGGCGCACGTACTTGTCCGCCGTTCCCGCGGCCGTCTGGCCTCGCTTGGAAATATGCGTCGGCCTGCGCGCTGAGCGCCAGCCCCGCGGCCTGCTGTGGGATTTTGTATTGGGGCATGTATGACGGGTCGGGCGGTGCATGCGGATTTTTCAGGGGGTGCAGCGCGAGCCACGCATCGACCGCCGGGCGGTAGCCCGGGCGCATCCGATTGAGATCCAGGTTGAAGAGCTTCATGTTGTGCGACGCAAAGGCGGTCTCGGCGGCGTTGAACGAGACGGAGTCCAGCGTGCGGATCTGGTTTGCCTGGATCAGCGCGAGGCTGGCTTTCGTCCGCGTCGCGGACGCCTTCGCAAGCGAAATCGAGGATTCGGTGCTCCACTTGGCGGCCGAGTAACCCGACCAGGCGGCGAGCAGCGCAACAACGGACAGCAGCACCGCTTCGATGATCGCGACCCAGCGGTCACGCTGAGCGTGTTCGCCCGGCGCGTGCTCGGCTTCGGTGTGCTCGCGATGCTCGGCGATCTCCTTACCGACCTCGGCAGGCGAGAGGCCCTCAGGCATGGAAATCGTCCTGTCGCGCCGCTGGCCGCTTGACCCGCGGGGGTTGCTCGGCCGGGACCCGGCGACCTGTCCACACCCGACCGACAATCGCAGCGCCACCGCGCCGTCACGTCATCCCGAACGGATGACCCGTCAGGCGTCCTCGCCCAGGTCGATGCCGGCGGCGCGGTACTGGTCGGTCAGCATCTTGCGCATCGCGGGGTCCTGGACGTATTGAAGCGCGCGCCGGGCGCTGTCGGCGGCAAGTCGTTGCATCTGCGAGGGGTCGGGGAGCACCTGACCGGCGAACGCGTCGACCTGGGCGGCTCGGGCATCCGCGGCGGCGCGTGAGCCCGCGATGCGGTCCATCAGCTGGGCTTCGTGTCCGGGAACCTCGTTCCAGAGGATCTCTACATCGGTCCGGTCGACGGCGGACACCAGCGCCGGCAACGGCATCCACATGGGCTCGAGCAGGTCGACGGCGCACTTGAATCGCCGCACGTGGAGGGCATACGGCGCCCGGCCCGGAACGTTGACCGCGAGCACCGCGGCGCTGTCGCGCGCGTAGGTGACCTGGTCGTGGGTGGCGGCATTCTCGGAATCGCCGACGATCCGGCGCCGTCCCCGGATCGTCGAAATCAACACCACCGCGCGCAGCTTCCCTGGCGGGGCTGACTGCGTCGCGGCCTGCTCGAGCGCGCGCTGGACGCGTTCGCTCCGTGCCGTACCCGTGTCGGCCTGCGTGAGGCCGAGCTCGTGGGCGACCTTGCGTCGCGCGGCCACCGGATCAGCAAGCGCCGGGTCGTTGGCGGCGGCGCGGGTCTCCATGCTCGGCACCGACTCCCAGTCAACCTCGAACCGGTCCGGGTGTTTGGGATCGAGCGTCACGCTGACCTCCATGCCGGGCACCAGCCAGTGCGCCTCGCTCATGCGGATCTTCCCATCGTGCACCCTGCGTCCAGAGCCCAGGTCGACCATGACACGCAGCGGCCCGTTCGAGCCCGGCCCGAGATTTGGGCCGCCCTCAGGAGGGACCGCCGCGTCGATCACAAGCGCGGTTGCCGTCATGGCCGCAACGTGCTCCTGGCCCGGACCGTGGTTTCTGCCGAAGAAGCCCACCACTGGCAATCGTACGGGTGTTCACAAGGCCACCTACCAACTGCCTGGAAGGCGGCAGCCTCGGTCTCGGCTGCGCGGGGGTCGACGATTGGATAGGGTGGCCCGCGATGAGGAGGCTGGGAATCCTGACGGCGGTCTTGGTGCTTGCGCTTGGCGCGGCGGCCGCGGCGAAGCCGGTGCCGGTCAAGTTCAAGACCGGAACCTACTCGGCGACGACCTCGCAGGGGTCTCACTTCAAGTTCAAGCTCGAAGCGCACACCGCCGCCAACCGGTGCGGCTCCGCGGCGAGCGCTCACTGCTTCATCGCTATCAGCTACCCGACGATCACCGAACCGTGCACGACGGGACCGAGCGGGGGTGGCATGTTCTCTGTCCCCAACGGCTTCGTCAACGCCAAGGGCAACTTCAGCTATCACCAGTCGCTGTCGGGCGCCGAGCAGCCGTTGATTGCGTTCACCGCGCACGCCACCGGCTCCAAGGTGAGTGGGACGCTACGCGAGAAAGACGACACCGGGACCGGCGCCACATGCGACACCGGCACGGTTCGTTGGACAGCGCACCGCGCCTAAGACACCGTCGAGCCTAATTGTCGCGGGAGAGGTGGCGTGCCACGGAGTAGGCGAGCGTGGTTGCTTTGGCGATCGTCCCGTAGTCGAGGTTGTCTGGCGTGTCGCTCATCAGGTGGTAGTTCGACATCGCGTGCCACTCGTTCAGCGCGCATAGGCAGGCGCTGGGGTAGCCGGCGCGACTGGTGATCACACTGTCAGTCGACGCGCGTGCGCGGAATCCCCGTTCAAGCGCGATCCCCTGTTCGGTGGCACAGCGCTCGATCAGGTCACGGAAGGATGGGTCGGTGTAGTCCTGCATCCAGAATGGACCCTCGCCCTCGAGCATGATCAGGCGCGGCGAGCCGATCGCGTCGAAGTTCAACATCCAGGTTCGATCCGGGTCGAGTTCCTGCCGGTGCCGTGCGATGAATCCGCGGATCCCGTCCTGGAGCGTCTCCTCGGCCCCAGCGGACAGGAGCACGACCCGCAGTCCGGGGAGCGGCCGGTCGCGCAGCAACTCGGCAAACGCGACGAGGAGGGCGACGCCCGAGAGGTTGTCGTTGGCTCCGGGAACGGTCGGGCTTCGCATCACGTCGGCCACGATCGACGTGGCGAGGCTGGCGAGGGCGAGCCCCGCGGTTGTCACCGCGCGGCGACGGCTGACGGCGCCGAGCAAGGCGCCGAGCGGCCCCGCCACGCCGATCCACCATATGGGAGGCTGGGTCTTGACCCGGAGCAGCAGGGCGGGAAACCGCTCGTTCAACCTCCGCTGCAGGGTCTGGTCGAACACGCGTCCGGTCTGGGCGGCGTCGTGGTGGGCGAGTACGACGAGCGTCCGGTCCGCGTTCGGGTCACTTACACGCGCGACCACATTGACCGTGGCACGGCGGCGGCGCAGGGCCCGCCGCACAATTCGCGGCCCGTTCTCGGCCTCGTCGAGCACACCGGCGATCGACGCCAACGCAACCAACGCCCCGGAGATGCGCCGGTTTGCGAGCACCAGCGCAGCGCCGGCCATCCCGAGCGCTCCCAAGGTGACCAGGGTGGGAGGAGACCCGCCCCAACTCGGCTCCTCCTCCAGCGCCACGTCGCCGACGCCCGCCATCCGCAGCCGCCCGGCGATCCATTCGGCGGCTTCGCGCTCGCCCGGTGAGCACGCGGTCGTGTCGATCGGTGCCAACCGCTCGCACACCTCGCGCAGCGTGCGCTCGAGCGCGTCGCTCTGGGCGGATACCACGACCACGATCTCCAGCCTACGACACGCGTCGATGGAACTACGCTGGGCGCTCGGCCGCCTCCAGAAGCGACGGTGCGAGGACGGAGTGTGCGGCGGCGGTCACCTGAATGCCGACGAGCCGGCCGTAGTGGTCGAAGTCCAACACGAGGCCCTCGAGGGCGGGAATCGCGTTGACCTCCTCCAGGGCGTCGAGCGCCACCGAGTCGCGGATCTCGGGTGGGGGCCCCACCACCAGCGCGACGTACGCGTCGCCGGCGGGTTCCACCGTCACGGCGATCTCGGCCATGGCGCGCGCTACCTACGCAGTGCCGGTCCGAGCGGGTATCCGCGTCCTCCCGTCGCCGTGTCGGCGGCGTTGAGGAACAGGTAGACCCCGAGCGCGATCGACCCGACAACGAATATCGGAAGTCCCAGGATCGCGGGGTCGCCGGCGGATGGCGGCGCCGGTTCCTCGTGTACGACAGCCGCCGCCAGCGGGTCTTGAGCAATGGTCGCCATGTTCACTCCTCCTCAGGGGTTACGCGGCGAATTGGTAGAGGCGTGACGCCGGCGATGCAAGAAACCCGCCGGTTTCTGCACATGCTTGGGACCTGCTCAGCGGAGGTTGGTGACGAGCGGCCTAGAATCTAGAGTAAGTCGATCGAGATTATATAGTAAGCTGCTGCGGGCGGAAGACGCCCATCAAAACCGTCGATCAGAGAGGGAAGGCACGGTCACCACCATGCGGATTCGTCACCTGGTAGTCCTTGGCGTTCTTGCCGTCAGCGCGCTCTTGAGCGCTGCGCCTTACGCTTCTGCGCAAGCGATCAGTCCGACCCTGCAGCAGCTCTCGCTGCCGGGCTCGCCCTTCGCCGTCACTTCGACCCCTGACGGTCGCTACGCCTTTGCGTCGCTCAGTGGAGCGACGAGCGGGATTGCGATCATCAAGCAGGACCGTACGTCTGCCAGCCTCGTTTCAGTCCTGGCGACGGGCGGTGGTGCGTGGGGGCTCACCGTCACCCGAGATGGAAGGTATCTGCTGGATACCGTCCAGCCGCCGAACTCGTCGGTCACGCCAGAGGGCGTGCAGATCATCGATATCCGCAAGGCGATCGCCGGGGCGCCGGGGGCGATCCTGGGGACCGTTCCGACCGGTGCCGGCTCCGGGCCGATCGAGGTCGCGCTGTCGAACGATGGTCGGTACGCGTTTGCGACCAACGAGGACAACGAGACGGTCAGCGTGATCAATTTCAGGAAGGCGGTGGCCTCGGGAGGCGCCGCGAGTTCGCTGGTCGGCAACATCCCAGTCGAGCAACTGCCGGTTGGCATCGCGTTCTCGCCTGACGGACGCTATGCCTACGTCAGCAACGAAGCGGCCAATCCGACCGATCCCGGCTACAGCCCCACGGCGTGCAACACGCCCACCGGCATCGGTACCGGCACGACGCCTGGCCCGGCGGGCACGCTGACCGTGGTCGACCTGCGCAAGGCGGAGAGGGATCCGGCCCGATCAGTCCGGGCCAGCGTCTATGCCGGCTGCTCTCCGGTGCGCGTCGTCCTCTCCAAGGACGGGCGGGTGGCATGGGTCACGGCTCGCGCTGAGGACGACGTCCTGGCCTTCAGCACCCGCCGGCTGCTCGGCGATCCGTCTCACGCGCGTCTGTCGACCACGCCGGTTGGTGTCGCGCCGGTCGGGATTCAGCTGTTCGACCACGATCGTCTCATCGCCGTCGCTGACTCCAATCGGTTTACCACCGGGCAGGCCGGGAGCGTCAGCATCCTCGACTACCGCAAGGCACTTCATGGCGGTGGCGCTTCGGCCACGGTGGGGACGTTCGCCAGCGGCGACTTCCCGCGCCAGTGGGGGCTGTCCGACGACGGGCGCTTCCTCTACCTGACCGAGTTCAGCTCGAACATCCTCGGGATCTTCCCGGTGGCAGATCTCATCAACGACGTTCGCCCGTTCGATCCGCACCTTGGCTTCGGGTCTCCCTTCGCGTCCTTTGGGCCACCGACGGGACCGCACACCTGGCGGCACTGATCTTGGTCAGAGCCGACTGAAGACAACCCACTACCGGGTCGGCAGCGGATGACCCCGCGTCCGCTGCCGACCCGTTTCACAGGGCGCGAGTGCAACTGATAGGTTCGCCGCGTGAGAGCGCTCCCCGAGGGCGGTTTGCGGATCACCGACATCACGATCGCGATGCACGAGCGCTCGTCGCCTCGACTGGCGGTGTTCGGAACCCGGGAGGGGAAGCTTCCCATGGGTGTCCTGCGGATCGAGACCGACGCGGGAATCGAGGGCACGAACTTCCTGAGCTATCCGGGCCCCGGCCCGGAGGCGATCGCGCGCGAGATCGTCACATTCGTCAAGCCCCTCCTGCTGGGAGCTGATCCGCTGGAGATAGGACGCCATTGGCGTCGGTTGGGCAGCCTCGGCCACTTCATCAGTCCGATCACGTTGGGCGTGGTCGACGTTGCCCTTTGGGATATCGCCGGTCAGGCAGCCGGGTTACCGATTCACCAGCTGCTGGGTAACTGCCGTGACAGGCTCCCCGTGTACCTATCGTCGGCGCACCACGCGAGTGCACGGGATTACGCGGACGAGGCGGCTTATTGGCGCGAACAGGGGTGGCGTGGGTACAAGCTTCACCCGCCGCGCGCACCGTGGCGCACGGACGCGCCGCCGCCGATCTCCTTCGATATCGACGCCTGCGCGCGGGTCCGCGATGCGGTGGGCGACGACATGACACTGATGCTTGACGCGACCTGGAGCTACTCCTACGCGGCGGCATTGGAAGTTGGCTCCAAGATCGAGGAGCTCGGCTACCTCTGGTATGAGGATCCACTACCGGCGCTCGACATCCACGGCTACCGGCGGCTCAAACAGAACCTGCGGATTCCACTGATGGCGACAGAGGTGACGCCGGGCGGACTCGCGGCTCTTGCCCACTGGGTGGTGAGCGAGGCGACCGACTACCTGCGCGGCGATGTCGTGATCAAAGGAGGAATCACCGGCCTGATGAAGATCGCGCACCTGGCGGAGGCGTTCAATCTCCCATGCGAGATCCACGATGGCTACAACGCGATGAACAACCTCGCCAACCTCCACGTGGCCATGGCGATCGACAACTGTGATTGGTTCGAGGTGCTGCCGTTCAACCGGACGGGCGACCATACCCTCGAGCATCTGAGCTACGGCCTGTCCGGGTTTCCCGGTCATCGACTCCCACGGCGACATCCACGCACCGACTGGCCCGGGTCTGGGGGTCGATGTGGATTGGGAGCTGATCAACTCGTCGGTCACTCAGGTCATCAGCTGACGCGGGCATCCCTCGTCGTCGATCAACGCCCGGGGGAGGCCGGTTACGGCGCAAGCAGGATCTTCAGCTTGTCGCTGCCGCCTGCCGTCAGCGCCTGGAAGGCTGCCTCGGCCTCGGCCAGCGGCATGACCTCCGTGATCAGCTCACCGACGGGGATGGCGCCAGCAGCGAGCATGTCGATCGCGGCCTGAAATTGGGCGCGCCGATAGGCGATGACGCCTCGGATCTCCAGTTCCTTGATGACGATGGCGGGGGCTGCCAGGTCAAGCGGCGTCAAGGACAGGCCGACGAGCAGGAGGCGCCCGAGTGGGCGCAGGATCTGGACGGCGAGCTGCGCCGCGGCCGGAGTCCCCGCGCAGTCAAAGACACACGCCGGGCTCTCGGCCGGGGGGGCGAGGGCAAGCTCGTCAAGCGACACGGTGTCAAGCCCGAGCGCGGCGGCGCGCTGAGCCCGGGCTGGGTTGCGGGAGCACACCACGGTTCGCTGTACTCCGCGGTGGCGCAACACCAACGCGGTGAGCAGGCCGATCGGGCCGGCGCCCAACACCAGAACCGGCTCGTCCAGGAGCACCCGGGCCTGGTCGACAGCGCGGATCGCCACCGCCAACGGCTCGACCAATGTCCCGGCCCGGTCATCGACCGAATCAGGCAATGAGAACAGCATCCGTTCATCGACCACGACCTGCCCGGCATAGGCGCCAGGCCGGCCGGTGCCGAGGCCGACGCCGTTGGTCACCGCGTGTGGGCACACCTGCTCGTTGCCGGCCCGGCAGACGGCGCACTCGCCGCACTGGCCGAACGGGAGCACGCACACCCGGTGGCCCGCGCTCCACCCGTCGACGCGCTCGCCGACGGCGACGATCCGGCCGGAGAACTCGTGTCCCGGAACGGTGCCCGCCGGGAACAATTCCGGGACCTCCCGGAAGTGCAGGTCAGAGCCGCAGATCCCGCAGTATGAGACCTCGACAAGGACCTGCCCGGGGCCAGGCTCGGGTGCCGGGCAGTCGACCGCGACCAACCGCCGGTCTTCGGCAACCGTCACCGCGCGCACGTCACCGCACCACGTAGGCGTCGTACACAACCTCGGCTCGGAGTCGCACTGCGGAGGCGACGGCGACGACCCAATTGAGCCACGCGTATCCGGGAGCCGATGTCTCGTACTGAATTGACACTCGAAAGTAGTACTCGGACGGGTCCACGAGCTCTCCATCGGCGATCCGCTTCAGCACCTCACGCGGCCCATGACGGCACCCGTGGGTGGCCACGGAGATCAGGGCCCCGTCGTGACACTCGAGCGTGTAACGGGTATCGATCGTCGCGGTCCCGTCCTCATGGACCACCTGCCAGTCCGCGCCGCCGGGCAGCACCCTGCCTGACAGAAGGGGGCCGTCGAACTCGCCCCCGGTGACGCCGATCACTCGCCGCCGTCCCCACGGCGTATGTCCGAGCTCAAGCGGCTGCGCGAGCGTCGCCCGGAACCGCCCGATCAGCTCCAGATTCGGCGTAACCGGCTCTAGCTGCTCCATCACGCGGTGGACGTCGCTCCGGCGCGATCCCCACCGTAGTCCTCGATGGCCGTGAGGAAGGGCTCCATCTGCGCGTCGAAGTCGTCCGCGTGCATCGAATCCACCCAATGAACGCAACGGTCCACACCGGCGTCCTCGAGTTCCTCGAACTCCTTCGCGCTGACCGGGCAGGCGACGATCGTCACCGAGACCTTCCGGCCCGCGGCGGCCGCGTCTGATTGCAACCGCCGAACCCGGCCGGCGATGCCCGGCATGCCGATCGGCGCCCAGCCATCCCAGTGGTCGAGCACTTGCCTCTCGGCGCGGGGGCCGTTACTGGCCAGCAACACCGGCGGGTGGGGCTTTTGCACCGGCTTGGGCCACACCGCGATGCGATCGAAGTTCACGTACGGACCGTGGTAGGTCGCTTCGTCTTCGGTCCACATCTCGCGCATCGCCTTCAGACGGTCCTCGACGATGGCGAATCGCTGAGGCGGGTCGGTGCCGTGGTTTCTCATCTCTTCCAGGTTCCACCCCCCGCCCACGGCGAACTCGAACCGGCCGTCGCTGAGCACGTCGACGCTCGCCACCTCTTTGGCGCAGACGATCGGGTCGCGCTGCGCGAGCTGACAGATACCGGTTCCGAGGCGAATGCGCGAACTGCCAGCCGCGGCGTCGGTGAGCGCCACAAATGGATCGAGGGTCCGCCAGTAGTTGCGGGGCAGCTCGCCCATGGGGTAGGGCGATTCCCGCGACCACGGAATGTGCGTGTGCTCGCCCAGGAAGAGCGACTCCAGGCCGAGATCCTCCACACGTCTCGCAACGTCCGCGGGCCGCAGCGTCTCCTCGGTGCAAACCCCGCCGATTCCAAATCGCATGCCGTCTCCTCTCGCCTGAGACCTCAGCCCAGGAATTCCGTGATCGCCTTCAACATCCGCTCGGGCTGGTCGCCCTGCATCGCATGCCCGCAGTCATCGAGGATCTCGAGGCGGCTCCCCTCGATCCGGCCGGCGAATTCCTCGCCGTAGACGGCCGGGACCAGCGCATCGTCACGGCCCCACAGCACCAGCGTCGGCACTGCGATCCGGTGCAGTCGCCGGGCGAGGCCGTGGTCGGCGATCGGCCACGCGAACTTCGTCGTGCAGCCGACATTCCACGCCCCCTGCGCAATCGCCGCTGGGACCTGCTCTGGATCCTCGGGAAGCGCCATCAGCGCCTGCGCGGCCTCGCTCTCGGGATACTTGAAGAGATAGGTGGGCACCTCCTCCGGCGGGCCTGTGACCATCTCCACGAGCGGGATTGGAGCGTCGTCGCGCCACAGCCCGATTGGACACAGCAGGATCAGCCGGCTCAACGCGTGGGGGAAGGTTGCGGCGAGATCGGCCGCGATCATCCCGCCGTAGGACATGCCAACGACGGTGGGGCGCTCGAGCCCGAGTGCTCGCAGCGCCTCCTCGTAGGCGAGCAGCAACTCCCAGAGCGTGTGGACTTCGCGGATCGCCTGCGGTTCGCCCGGCGACGTACCCGGATGCTCCGGCGCATAGACGGTGTAGCGCTCGGCCATCCGGTCGAGCAACGGCTGCCACGCCAGCCCGGGCAGGGGGTGGAAGAACACGAGGGGCGGACCGGTGCCCGCCACCTTGACGTGGAGGCGCAGACGACCGTCGCACACCTCCACCACCTCGTCGCGGACGTCGGCGAGAGCGGTCGCCATCACGCCTCCCCTCCGGCCGCCGCACCCGCGACGGCGCCTTTGACCTCAGACCCGCGCGGCCACCAGTGGTTCTCCCATCCCTCCTCGTCCCAGATCGGCCGCAGCCTCGGCAAGACCTCGGACGCGAACAACGAGATGTTCTTCTCCGTCAGTTCGCGCGGCATCGAGCCGTTCTGCAGCATGACCAGCAGGTTCCCGATGCGAAACTCCCTGACGAACTCCTCGATCTGGTCAGCCACCGTCGCGGGACTGCCGACGATCGCCACCTGTGTGTCCACGATCTCCTTGTAGGTGATGTGGCGCATCTTCGCGAACATGCCGAGGTCGCCGGGGTTGCGGATCATGTGCTCGATCCCGGCCGGTTCCGCGTAGCCGGGCACCGCAAAGCCCGAGGCGGGGACGGTCCCGAGGCCGGAGCGGTAGTGCGTCTCCAGATGGGCCGCGTACTCCTTCTCGGCGCGCGCATCGGTCTCGGAGACCGCCACCACCTGCAGGAAGGCCAGCCGGTATGGGTTGCGGTCGCGCCCCTCCTTGTCGGCCATCTCCCAGTAGCGGTCAAAGACCTGGCGCCCGACCAGCTTGGGCCCACTCCAGCTCAGGTACACAAACGCGTAATCGCGCCGGAGGATGTCCAGCAGCGTGCCCGGCGACCCGCTGCCTGGGATCCAGATTGGGGGATGCGGTTGTTGGATCGGACGCGGCCATAGGTTCACCTGGCCGTACTTCTCGAATCGTCCGTTCCAGGCAAACGGCTCAGGCTCGGTCCACGCCTTGAGGATCAACTCCCGGTGCTCGTTGTAGCGCTCTCGGGTCTCAATCGCTGGGATGGCGCCGTTCTGGTTGGCGTCGTAGCTCAGTCCAACCGGAAAGCCGGCGATGAGACGGCCGCCGGTGATGCAATCGAGCAGCGCGTACTCCTCGGCGACCTTCAGCGGTTCTCGCGATTTGCCCAGCGAGCGCCCCAGGATGGTGAGGGCCACATCAAGTCCCTCCGCCTGCGTCGCGTACGCCACCGCGGCGGCCATCAAGTTCGGGTTTGGCGAGATGTCATACGACGACTGACTGTGCTCGGTGAGGCACACACCGTCAAACCCGGCTCGGGCCGCATGTAACAGCTCCGCGTACCCGGCCTGGAGCGATTCCTGCATCCGCTCAGGCTCCACCAGATCGAAGTACGGCGTGGTCACCACCGAGCTGTAGCGATCCTCGAAGCCAGCGGGCAAATGCCGATACGGCAGTTGCTCGAACACACTGACCTTCATCCTCGTCCTCCTCGTCCGCCGGTCGGCGCCCGGTGTGTCACCGGTTATATCCGAGGTGGTCGGCGCGCGCCTGCCTATCCGTGCGAGAAACTTGTCTCTCAGCGACCTCTTTGCATTTCGCCGACAGCTCGTGTTTGCTTGCGCGCACAGGGCTGCTTGCGGCGCGAGGGCCGACGGCCAACGTCGAGGAGTGGGAGACGAAATGGGCAAGATCCTTGCGACGCACACCGGCAGCCTGATCAGGCCACCGGAACTGCTGTCGTTTCTGGCCGCGGGGGAGCGCGGCGAGAGCTATGACGAGGCCGCGTACGCCGACACGCTGCGGGGCGCGGTGCACGACGTCGTCAACCGCCAGATCGACGTGGGCATCGACGTCGTGGATGACGGGGAGATGGGCAAGGCGAGCTGGATCACCTATCTCTACGAGCGGGTCAGCGGGCTGGAGGCGCGTGTGATGACGCTGGAGGGCGCCAGCATGATGCCTCCCAGCCGCGACCGCCAGGAGTTCCCCGGTGCCTACGCGGCGCTCGACGCGCTGGACGAGGCCGCGGTCCGGGAGAGCAACCGTGCCGCGGACTCAAGCGGGCGCGAGGACGAGCCGGCGGCGAACCAGGCAATCGAGTGGGTCTGCACCGGGCCGATCACGTATGACCGCTCGTCGCTGGACCGCGACATCGCCAACCTGCGCGCGGCGCTCGAGGGACACGAGGAGGTGGAGGCGTTTATGCCGGTCGTCGCCCCCGCGAGCGCGTACTGGTTGCGCAACGAGCACTACGCCGGCGAGGAGGAATTCGTCTACGGCCTGGCAGACGCGCTACGTGAGGAGTACCGCGCGATCGTCGACGCGGGGTTCCTCCTTCAGGTCGACGACGCGGTGCTGATGCACGAATGGGATTCGATGCTCTCCCGCGGGCAGAGCGACGAGGACTATCGCCGCTGGGCGCAACTCCGAGTCGATGCGCTCAATCACGCGCTGGAGGGTCTCCCGCCAGAGCGCGTCCGCTACCACGTGTGCTGGGGAAGCTGGCACGGCCCGCATGCGTATGACCCGCCGCTGCGAGACACGGTCAACCTGGTCCTCCAGGTCAATGCGGGCTACTACGCGATGGAGCAGGCCAATCCACGTCACGAGCATGAATGGAGGGTGTGGGAGGACGTGCCGCTCCCGGAGGGCAAGAAGCTGATCCCGGGCGTCGTGACTCATCACACCAACGTCGTGGAGCATCCGGATCTGGTCGCTCAGCGCCTGGTCCGGCTCGCCAACGTCGTCGGTCGGGAGAACGTTCTCGCCGGGACCGACTGTGGCTTTGCCCAGGGAGCGTTCATCCACCGCGTCCATCCCGAGATCCAGTGGGCCAAGCTCGCGTCGCTCGCTCAGGGCGCGCGGCTGGCAACTCAGGAGCTGTGGGGGGCCAAGACGGCCGTGTAGGCCTCAGCGACGGTCGACGACCGAGCTGATCGCCACCGCGCCGATGATCAGGATGCCGCGGACCACGTCCTGCCAGTAGTCGGGGACCGCGAGCAGGTCGAAGCCATTGGTGATCATGCCCAGGATCAGCACGCCGAGGACGGTGCGCCAGACGGAGCCAACGCCGCCGAAGATGCTGGTGCCGCCGAGGGCCACACCGGCGATCGCGAGCAGCGCCAGTTGGCCGCCCAGGCCGCTCATGTCGCTTGACCCTGATCCGGTCGTCGACGCGTCGATCAGGCCGGCCAGGCCGCAGGCAGCGCCGGTGATCACGAACGTGATGATCACGGTCCGGTGAACCTTGATTCCCGAGAGCCGTGCTGCATCACGGTTGCCGCCGACGCCGTAGAGGTGGCGACCGAACACGCTGTATGCCAACACGAGCTGGAGGATGATGGCGACGACGGCGAAGATGATCACGGCGTACTGGACGCCGCCGACGCTGTGCTGGCCGATGAACGTGAACGCCGTGCTGGTCGGCGTGATCAGCAGTCCCCCGTGTGTCACTCCGACCGCGATGCCGCCGAATGTGAGCGCTGACGCGAGCGTGGCGAGGAATGCATTGATGCGCAGCTTCGTCACCAGCAGCCCGTTGATGGCGCCCATCGCCGCGCCGGAGAGGAGTGCGATGGGGAACGCCCACCCCACTCCCCAGTGGACGGCGACGTACGCGGCCAGCACCTCTGCCAGCACGAAGATCGACCCGAGCGAGAGGTCGAAGTTGCCGGCGATGATCGTCAACGTCACGGCGCACGCGGCGACTCCGATGGTCGCGTTCTGGGAGACGAGGTTGAGGAGGTTGCTCTTGGTGAGGAAGACGGACGAGGCGATCGTGAAGTAGACGAACAGCGCGATCGCGAAAACGACGATGCCGTAGTCGCGGACGTGCTCAGCCTTGATCCGGCGCTGGCGGCGGACGCGCGGAGCGGCGATCGTGTCGGCGCTGACGCGGTCCCCTGCCCCGACGGGGTCCGGGACTACAGGATCGGGCGGCTGCGTGGCGCTCATGGGGTCGTGCTCCCTCCAAGGCCGAACGCGGCCTCCATCACGGCCTCCAACGGCGGATCGGCGCCGAACTCGCGGGTGATCGAGCCGAGGCGCATCACGAGCACGCGGTGCGCGAGCCCGAGCACCTCCTCGATTTCCGACGAGATCAGCAGCACGGCAGTGCCCTCGGCGGCCAGGTCGTTGATCAGGCGGTGGATCGCCGCGCGGGCCGCAACGTCGACACCGCGCGTCGGCTCGTCGAGGATCAGCACGCGCGGGTTGCGGAACAGCCAACGGGCGAACAGGACCTTCTGCTGGTTGCCGCCGGAGAGGCTCGCCACCCTCGCCGACGGGTTGGGCGGCTCGACCGACAGCGAGCTCAGGAGCGAGCGCGTCTTGACGCGCTCCAGCGCGCGGCGCAGCACTCCGAATCGTGAGGCGACTGCGCGGAGATCCGCGAATGTCGTGTTGGACGCCAGCGAGAGCTCCATGAACAGGCCGTCGTCCTTGCGGCTCTCGGGCAGGAACGCGATGCCGGCCGCCATCGCATCCGCTGGCGAGCGGATGCGGCGTGCCGTGCCGTCGGCGGCGATCGTGCCGCCATCGATCGGATCGGCGCCGGCGATCGCGCGGGCCAGCTCGGTACGGCCGCTGCCGACCAGGCCGGCGAGGCCGACTATTTCACCCGCCCGGATCTGCAGCGAGATATCCCGGAGCACGCCCTTGCGGCTCAGACCGGAGACCTCCAGGAGCACCGGTTCGGTCGAGCCCTGCGGTTTGTCGAAGTGCTCCGCCTCCGCGGCGACACCGAACATCCCGGCGACGAGGCTCTCCTCGCTTTCCTTCGCCGCGGGCCCGGTCCGCACCAGGCGCCCACTGCGTAGCACCGTCACGGTGTCGGCGAGTTCGAGCACCTCGTCGAGGAAGTGGCTGACGTAGACGATCGTCCTGCCGCTCGCGCGCAGAGCGCGGATCATCTGGTGGAGCGTCTCGATCTCCACGCTGGTCAACGACGAGGTCGGCTCGTCCATCACGATCACCCGCGCCTCGCACGCGACCGCGCGCAGAATCTCGACCTTCTGCTTGTCGGCGGTGCGCAACGCGCCGACTTTCGCGTGCCCGTCGAGCTCAAAGCCCCACTGTGAAACCAGCTTCTCGTACTGCGTGCGCATCCGCCGCCGGCGCACGAGCCCGGAGCTGCGCGGCTCGATGCCGAGGAAGACGTTCTCGATCACGCTCATCTGCGGCACCGGCGAGAGCTCCTGCGCGATCGTCGCGATCCCGTCGATGCGTGCCTCACGCGGGCTCGCGTAGCGGACCGGGCGATCGTCGATCAGCAGCTGTCCGTCGTCGGGGCGAATCACGCCTCCGACGATCTTCCCGAGCGTCGACTTCCCGGCGCCGTTGGCGCCGACCAGCGCGTGCACGGTGCCTCCGGCAACCTCGACGCTGACATCGTCAAGCGCCTTGGTGCCGGAGTACCGCTTGCCGATCGAGACGAGCCGGACCGGTGCAACTGCCGTTGCACTCATCCGACTCGTGCTCGAGCTGTCATCCGGCTCGTCCTCGATCCTGTGAGTTGGCTGACCTGACTAACCGATCCCGCCTTCGAGCGTCCAGTCCGGCACGTAGTTGGGGTGCGCGGTCAGGAACGCCTGGTCGATGATCGGCGGGTGGGTCGCCGCGTTGATGATGTTGACCAGGTTTGGCACCGGCTTCCCCTGCACCGCGTCGTTGAGGTACTTGATTCCCAGCAGCGACTCGGCGACCGGATACAGGCCGAGGGTGGCATACCACGTCCCGTCCTTGACCTTGGCTACAGCCTCCTTGGCGCCACCGTAGCCGATGATCGCGATGTTCTTGCCGGGGGTGTAGCCACCGACCAGCTTCAGCGCGGTCTCGGTCCCCGCCGCCATCTGGTCGCCGAACGTGGCGAACACGTTGACGCCCTTGTTCGCGGTGAAGTACGTCTGGGCGACCTTCTGCGAGGCCGCCTGGTCGTACATCCCGGGCGGCATGATCGTGAACGTGTAGTTCGGCTTGTCCTTGTAGTACGCGGTCATCGCGTTCTCACGGACGGTGTCAGTCGGATAGTTGGCGAGCCCCGGCAGGAAGGCGATCTTGCAATGCCCGCTTCCCACCTGCTTCTTGCAGGCCGCGTTCATCGCGACGATCAGGTTCGACGACTCCGCGCCGAGCGCCTGGCCGACCGTCGTGACGAGTTGCGGGTCGGCTGTCAGCTTCTCCTGGGCTGACAAAGGGCCCCACGTGTAGTCGGCAGACGCGACCTTGATGCCGGCCGCGCGCGCCTTGTTGATGATTGGTGTCAGGGCAACGTCATTGAGACCCCACACCCAGAACGCCTTGTATTTGCCCGTGGTGATCGCGTCCTGGATCTGTGTGGACTGTGTCTGCGGATTGTTGTTGGCGTCGAAGGCGTCGAGCTTGATGCCCAGCGCCGCCGCCTGCTTCTGTGCGCCCTTGAGGGATGCGATCCCATACGGGCTCGGGTTGTAATAGAAGATCGCCATCCGCGTCCCCGACCCGCTCGCCGCCGATGTGCTCGACGTGGCCGCTGGTGCCGCGGCCGCAGACGTGCTTGACGATGACCCCCCGGCCGCCGCTGCGCTCGACGACGTCGACGAGGTCGACCCGCACCCCCCGATTACGGCCGCCATGATGGCTGCCACTATCGCGCCCGCGCCTGTGCGCGCGCGCCTGGACCTGAACATAGGTGCGACTCCTCCTCTCGACAACATGCCCGCGTGCCGGTCCGCGTTGAACCTTCGCCGGCTGCGCGAAGCAAACCGCTTTGATCAGCTTGCAGCAAGGCCTCGGAGGTGAAAGAGTACGTAAATAGGATCGTCGGCTACGCAATCTGGATAGCCGCCGATCGACGCATAACATCGGCACAACAGAATGACCAGCGCTGAACGTCCGACGGACGACGGGCCGGGCGCGCGACACGAGGGTGGTCCATCGAGTCGCGATCCCATCGAGGCGAGCGCGGCCGCCGCGCTCTTCTCCCATGAGCACCGCCTGGCGACCCTGGGCGATCATCGTGATCTTACGATGAGTCTCGACGCCGCGTCGCTCGGTCCGATCAGGCTCGAGTGGCTCTCGTTCGACGCCGACACGCGGGTCGACACTGAACCACCCGCCGATGCGTACCAGGTCAACCTCGTCAGCGCTGGTCAGGCGCGCGCGTACTGCGGGTCCGATGAGATGGTCGCCACGTCGACGCGGGGCATGGTCTTCCGACCCGACAGGCCGAGCGGCTTCGCGGGGTGGCGCAGCCCGGGCCACATGCTCGCGATCAAGATCGACCGGCACGCTCTCGAGGACGAGCTGCAGCAGATGCTCCATCGACCGGTCACTGAGCCGATCAGCTTCGAGTTGGCGCTCGACTTCTCCCGCCGCGCCGCAGCGGACTGGAACCGGTTGGTGTGCAGCCTCGCGACCGGCCTCTTTGATCACGATTCGCTCTTCCGCGAGCCGATCATGACCGTCCCTCTCGTCCACGCAATCCTCTCAGGCCTTCTCCTCAGCGCGGACCACGACCTCCGAGCACAGCTCGCCGCGCCCACACGAAGCATCGGCTCAACCACGATCCGGCGGGCCGACAAATACATCGAGCAGCATGCCCACGAGCCGCTCACAGTCGCGCAGGTCGCCTCGTCGGCGGGCGTCAGCATCCGCGCGCTCCAACAGGGTTTCAAACGATCGCTGGGCGCAACGCCTCACCAGATCATCCAGCACACGCGGCTCGAGCGAGCTCACCACGATCTCGTCAATGCCAGCACCGACGAAGCCACCGTGGCCGGCATCGGCGCGAAATGGGGCTTTTCACACGCCGGCCGCTTTGCCGCTCTGTATCACGCGCGTTACAACACATACCCGTCGACGACCCTCAGACGTGCTGGGGTGAAGTTGCCTGGCGGAGCAAGCTGAACCGCGGTACCGCAGAACCTTCACGCCGCTCGGTGGGCCGACTCTCGGCCGGCGGCGGACTGCTCGGATTCGCTGAGGGGTGGGTCGAGCAACTCCTGCAGTCCCGCCGCGGCGCGATGCAGTAGGCGTGAGACCTGCATCTGTGAGCAGTTGAGCCGGCGGGCGATCTCAGTCTCCGTCATGGCCCGGTCCAGCCTCAACGTCAGCGCTTGACGTTGGCGATCTGGGAGCTCGACGACTGCCGCCGAGACAGAGAGCGTGGTTTCGACCTCTGCGTAGTAGGGGTCCTCGGCTCCGATGCTGTCAGCGACCGCGCCGTCCTCGTCGTCGCCGTGCGGGCCCGCTGGAGCGTCGAGAGAGATCGAGTAGTGAGCGGTCGCCGTGGCGATTCCGGCCAGCACGTCCTCAGTCGTGATCCCGAGCTGCTCCGCAAGCTCGGCGACGCGCGCGGGACGACCGGAGCGTGCCGTGATCTCGCGTGACACCCTCTCGACCCGGAGTGCCAGCTCCTGCTCGCCGGGTGAGACGTGCATCGCCCAGCCGGTACTGCGGTAGTAGTGCTTCAGCTCGCCGATGATGCTGGGGACCGCGAACGCACGGAACGGAACGCCGCGCGCGGGGTTGAAACGATCGATTGCTCCCAGCAGGCCCAGCAACGCGACCTGGACGAGATCCTCGAGTGGCTCGCGAGAGCCGAGGTAGTGACCGGCCAGCCGCCGTGCGAGCGGCAGGAACCGGGCGACCAACTCCTCGCGCGCGGCTCGATCCCGGTCCTCCTTCCAGCGAGACAGCAGTGCCTGTGTGTCGCACGCCGATGCGTCATGTTGACCCACCATAAGCCCGAAGCCACGGCCCCCTGTAGTGCGCATCTGGTTGAAGCGGTGACGCGCAGCCCGACTACGGTCCTGACGTTACTCCGAGTGTCATCAATCATCAACCCAGACACCGGCTCGCACCAACGGCCGCCGGGAAGGAGTCACCCCTTCAGCCGTCGGCGATGCCCTCCACAAGCATGTGCAGCCCTGAGTGGCCGACGCGGGTCGTGGGCGATTTTGGGTCTGTCAGGCCCATTTGCTCCCAACGATCGCGCGCGCGCCGGGTCCTGGGAGATAAGCGCTACGCCGTAGTGCTTATCGCCCACGACTCCGGCTGAGGTCCGCCCGGAGCGCCGAGACCGCCCCAGCACCGCATTCCAACGCCGGAGTTCGTCGACCAACGCCGCGACGCACCGAGTCGCTCCTTACCCTCGCCACGCCTCGCCAGGCCACGGCCCGTTAGGTAGATGTAACGGGGAACATATGTTCGCATTTGGAGCTAGACTGCTTGGGGATGTCGGTCGTCCTCCAGCCATCGCTGTTTGATTCCTCTGGTGAACCGGGGGTCGCCGGGCTCGGCGCGGCTGTCGAGCGCCGAACGTTGTCTGACGGCGCCTGGGTCGATCTGCGGCCGGGCTTCATCACCGCGGCCGACGAGCTCTGCGAGGCGTTGGCCCGCCTCGTGCCGTGGCACGAGGAACAGATCCGCATCTACGACAACACCGTCCGGGTCCCGCGGCTCGTGGCTCGCTACGCGCAGGGTGACGCGCTGCCCCATCCGGTGGTCGGCGAGGCGCGGTCGGCGCTGAGCACCTACTACGCCGAGGAGCTCGGCGAACCGTTCGTCAGCGCCGGGATGTGCCTCTATCGAGACGGTCGGGACAGCGTCGCCTGGCACGGGGACCGCATCGCGCGCGAGAGCCCGCGCGACACGATGGTCGCGATCGTCTCGCTCGGCGCCACGCGGCCGTTTGCGCTACGGCCGAGGTCGGGTGGGCCGGGGCTGCGGTTCAACATCGGTCACGGGGATCTGCTGGTGATGGGCGGAAGCTGCCAGCGGACCTGGCTGCACAGCATCCCCAAGGTCGCCAGCTCTCTCGGCGCGCGCATCAGCATCCAGTTCCGCCCCGACTGGGGGTAGCGGCTCAGCTCTGCAACCGGTGGCCCAACTGCACCCGCGCCGCGACGGCCGCGCCGAGCAACAGCCCCAACGCCGCCAGATAGCAGGTGAAGAGCACACCGGCGAGCGTCAGGAACAGCCCGACCGGAGTTCGCCCGGCGACCAAGCGCAGGTAGTACCCGGCCACGGTCGGCGTGATGTTGAGGATGACGCCGCTGACCGCAGCGCCCGCCCAGGCGGCTCTCCAACGCAGGGATTGACCTGCCACGGTGTGGAACACCGCGCCACAGAGCAGCGTGGCCAAGCCCAGCGAGATCAACGGCACGGCCACACGGATGACCACCGAGGCGATGTCCAAACGCCGGACGAGATTGGTGCCGGCGGTGGCCACGGCGACCATCAGCACGATCAGCACCGTGACGGCAAGGGCCACCCCGAGGTTGCGCAGCTTGCCGATTACGACGCCGAAGCCCGGGCGGGCCAGGAGCCGGTGCAGACACCGTTCGAGGACTCCCACGATTCCCGAGCTGACCCATACCATCGCGGCGATCGAGCCGACGATGAGCAGCGGTGACTGATCCTTGGTGCGGAGGATGAGATTGACGATTTGATCGTGGACGTCCTTGGGCAGCACCTGGGAGATCCGCGACGACAGTTCCTGAGCCCGGGCGTAGTCACCCAGGGCGACCGCTGCCAGAGCGGTGAGGCCCAGCGCGAGCGGCACCAGTGACGAGATGAGGAACCATGCGAGCGCCGGGACGTCGTTGACCACTCCCGAGTCCCAGTACAGACCGATCAGCTCACGAGGCGCCCGCCGCAGCCGATGGATCATCGTCGACCCCCGGTCGGTCACCGGGATACGCCGTTCAGCGCGTTGACGACTCCGACCACGTCCCCTCGGCGGTAGAAGTCGACGGCGACAAGATTGGGGAGGCGGCCACGCCGGCGTTGGCAGGTCTGGGCCCGCGTCAGCAGGGCACCCCGGGCGTTGACGACCGACGCGAGTGAGGGACGCGGGGCGGGCGTGGTGTCAACCCAATGGTTGAGCAAGAACAGCGGGGCGGAGGTAGGGCCTCGGTGTGCACGGCAGCTCGCGGCGAGCTTCGCCGGATCGGTCAGCTGGGGAGCGTTGGTGAAGCGGAACGGTGTCTCCTGGAGCGCGTGCGCGTAGGCGAGGTGGTACCACGGGATGTCACCCGCGTCGTTCTCGGCCATCACCACGAGTCGCTGATTGGAGTCGATCATGTGGCGAAGGGTGGGGAACGGTCCGAGTGGGCCCCGGTAGACGAGGTCGAGTAGTCCCGCGCGCTCGAACGCCTTTTCGATATCGGTGGGAGTGACACCCTCGTCCTGGTTGATGACGATGACGACCTCGCCGGGGTGGGATACGAGGAAGGAGCGCAGATCAGACAGGGCCGAGGCGAGGGTGACCCAGCCGATCTCGCAGAAGCCATGACACAGGAAGATCCCCCGATCGCCTCCCGTGCCTGCCGGCAATCGCGCGCGGAGTTGCTGGGCCGCTTTGACGGCCGGCGCGCCGATCTGCTGCTCGGCCGCGTTGCGCTTGGGCAGCGTGTCCAGATCGGTGCGCACGCCGCCCCGCACGGCAAAGCCGTAGTAGGTGTCGATGAGAAGGCCGTGGATCCCCTCGTCAAGCTGGTCGGCGATCGTGCCGTCCTGCTGGCCGAACAGCCAGTGCGGGATCGTCACCGAGGCCATCGAGTTATGGGTCGCCGCCAGCGCCACGTCATTCAGCGGTCGGCTGCACAGCGCGACGAATCCGTTGCACGTGAGCGGCGTGGCCGCGGGCGCTTCGTCTCCGCCGCCGGTGAGGATGATCACGCCTGCAAGCACGACCAACACTCCGGCGATGAAGGGAGGCGCCTGCCTGACCATGCGTCTCACCGACCAGCGTCTCGGAGACAGACTGCCAGCGCCGAGCGCGACCGCCATGGAGCCGGCCGCCACCCCTCGGTACAGGATGTACAGGCCGGCCAGCAGTGCGATTGCGGTGAGCGCCGTACCGGGCTCCAGCAGGATCAGGATGCCGAGGGCGACGAGACCGATCGCACCGGCGAGCGACGGCGGCTGTGACGCTCCCGGTGCCGGCCGCACCAGCCACACGGCCGCTCGCCACGCCTCGCGACCGGCCCGGCCGAGGTGTCCCGCGCTGGTGCCGGCGACGATGGCACCCGCCGCAGCGAGGAGCAGCGCCTGGACCTGCAGGCCACCGAGGAACGCTCGCCACAGGGCGGCGACTGCGGGCCCCCGGCCGGCCGGCGCGACCTGTTCGGCGATCTCGCGCCCGACGATCACCATCACCGCCAGCGTCAATCCTCCGATCGCCAGACCGACCCCCAGCCGCCACGCGGCGCGTCGGCGATCATCGGAGACGAACAACGCCGCGATCGCGGCGAGGGCCGCCAGCACCGCCAGCACCCACGCGGCGGTGTAGATGCGTCTGGCCACCTTGACGACGTCGATCACGGCGCCGTCGGGGTGCAGCGTGAACAGCGTCGATGCCCTCTCGGCCCCGATCTTTCGGGCCGCCGTCGGAGCCAGCCGATCGAGCACGCCTTGCACGAGCACTCCGAGATCGGCCACCGAGATGAGAATCCGCCCGTCGCCTCGCTCCACCACGGCCTCGTGGGCCTGCAGGACCGCCCTGCGGAATAGAGCCGCGAACGCCTGACTCCCGACGATGCCTCCTGCCAGAGAACGCACCACAGGCCGCACCGCGACCAGGTCGCCGCCCCCGATGCTGGTGACGGCGTTGGTGACGTGATCCGCCACGTCGCTCTGGACGGAGGGGTCACGCAGCGCGGCGACCGCTCGGTCGGCGAAGGGGCCGGGGCGGAGCACCGCGCGCCCCAGGTACGACAGCGTCACTGCGAGGACCGCGAACAGCACCGCCGCCCCGACGAGCACCCGCGCGGTCAGACGCCGGCCGCGTGAGCCTCGCCGGTCGGCCGCCGACGTGGGTTCGCCTGGCTCCATTGAGCCGCGAACTATTTCACGGCCCCCGGGGGCGGACAGGAGGATCAGATGCCGGTCAGCGCAGCCACCTCGCCGGACGCAACCGCGTCGGCCAGGCGCTGATGGTCCAGATCGTTCTGGTCCGCGTAGGCGGCCGCGAAGCGCGCGATCGCCTGATCGAACTTCGATCCGGCGCCGAGGTAGGCGGCGATGGCGAGGCGATCTCCGGAGCGCGCATGCGCTCGGGCCATCGACCAGCCGCAGGCTCGGGTGTAGGCGTGCAGGCCCGACTCGTGCATCGTCGAGAGGTCGATGGAGGCCTTCCAGTCCCACAGTTGGCGGATGTAGAAGTCATGCTCCAGTCCGTCGAGACCGACGCTCCGCTGCCAGCCGAGGAACACGTCGATCGCTGCCTGGGAGAGGCGTTGGCCCCGCACAACGCGTTCGCCATGGTGCTCGAACACGCTCGCACCCAGGTAGGGCTCCAGCACCGACGCCTGCGCCTCCTTCATCTGCAGCACGAGCGGGTCTCTCCCGTCCCGGCCGGCGAACAGGAGTACCCATGCGCGTGTACCGACGCTCCCGACGCCGACGACCTTGCGCGCCATGTCGACGAAGCGGTAGGTCCCCAGGAGATGGCGGCGGTCCTCGTCGAGGCTGGCGGTGTAGGCGTCAAGCGCCGCGCGCACGATGTCGGTGTCCTTGCGAACGTCGTCGGGCTCGACCAGGTCACTGAGCGGAACCAACAGCGGCGGCACCCGTCGGAAACGCAGTTCGCCGCCGACGCGCTCGGTGAGCTTCGTAACCGCCCTCAAGCTGGTCTTGCGCCGCGCCTTGGCAAACGGCCTGGCGAACAGGATCCGGCCCTTCTTGTCCAGCCGTCCGCCGAACCGGTCCACCAGTTCGTTCGCGTTGAGGCGGTCATACCAGACCTCAAGGTGACTCTCATCGGCGAAGCTGCGCATCGCAAGGCGGTACTCCCGGACGCACTCGGTCACCAGCAAACGCCGGCGCTTCGCGGCCAGTTGAACATCGCGCCCGGCAATCTCGACGCTGGCCGCCATCCGCTTGACGTCCCACTCCCACGGCCCGGGGAGCGTCTCGTCGAAGTCATTGGGACCGAACAGGAGCCGTCGATCCTGCGCGGCAAAGCCGCCGAAGTTGGAGATGTGCGCGTCGCCGCAGGCCTGCACCACGATCCCCGAATCCGGGGTCGCCGAGAGGTCAGCTGCCATCACCGCGGCGGCGCCCCGGTAGAAGGTGAACGGGGAGACCAGCATCCGCCCATACCGGATCGGGACGAGGTCCTGGAGCCGCGTGGCCGCCTGGTTGCGCAAGATGGAGATCGGATCCGGACGGTCGGCCGCCGGCGCCCAATCGCCGTGCGCTGTGCGAGGCACGGCGTTCCGGGCCGCACGTCCCCGCTCGGCGGACTCACCGGACTGCAGCACGGCATGGGCCGCCCGGGCCGTGCCCGCGCCACCCTGATCGGTGCCGGGCTGTGGATGGGTGGTGGTAGTCATCGAATTTCGCAGGTCAAGCTACACCCATCGTGCAGGCTGGTCGCCGTACGTGGTGGGATCGCCATGAGGGGCAGGCAGTCAAACGGTGCGAGTCGCGTGGTCGAGCTCGGCGTCTATGAGGGCACGCGAGGGTGCGCGCGCACGCGTTGGGTGTGCCGCGGACACGTGGGTAGTCACCCGTGACACCCGGACATGAATCCCTGGAGGACATATGGCAGACGACCTGACAGGCAAGACGATCGCGATCATCGCCACCGACGGCGTGGAGCAGGTGGAGCTCACGGAGCCCCGCAAGGCGGTGGAGAGTGCCGGGGCCAGCACGGTCCTGCTGTCTCCGAGCGCCGGCGAGATCCAGGCGATGAACTCGGACATCAACCCGGCCGACACGTTCACGGTCGACAAGCTAGTGAGCGACGCGTCGCCTGAGGAGTACGACGGCCTCATCCTGCCCGGCGGGACGGTCAACGCCGACCGGCTCCGCCTCGAGGACGACGTGGTCGCGTTCGTGCAGAAGTTCTTCCGGTCGGGCAAGCCCGCCGGGGTGATCTGCCATGGCCCATGGGCGCTGGTGGAGGCCGACCTGGTGCGCGATCGCACACTGACGTCGTTCCCGAGCCTGCAGACCGACATCCGCAACGCCGGGGGGACCTGGGTCGACGAGGAGGTGGTGGTGGATCAGGGCCTCGTCACCTCGCGCAACCCCGACGACCTGCCGGCGTTCTGCGCCAAGATCGTCGAGGAGTTCGCCGAGGGCGAGCACGATGTCGCGCAGGCCGGCGCGACCGCCTGACGCCACGCCGTGGCGGGGCACTCGCCTGTTTGGATGAGCGGCGGTGGGATAATAAGGCTGCGATGCCAACCCGGGCACAGGTTCTCGCGCTGCTTGACGAAGGGCAGTCCTTCGAGGCGGCCGGGCAGGCACTGGGCATCGCGCCGGGCCAGGCCTACATGATCGCCACCGGGCTGCCCGCCGATGGCAGCGACACCCCGCATCCAGAAGAGGTGCACGCTCGGCCCGTACCGCCGGGGAGCACGCAGGATCTCGTCAATCCGAAAGCCCGCAACCCCACCCGCGACGAGACGGTCATCGCGTGGGTCAGGGCTCGGGCGGCACGCGACCTGGAGCGAGGGTCGTGACGACGCCGGGCCCCTGGCCGGTACTGCGCCAACTGCGCGGCCCCGACAAGCTGGGTCGCGGCGCGGCGGCGAAGTCAAAGGGCTCTGACGAGCTACAGGCGCGGACGCGCACCGCCGACCGCGTCGTCAAGTCGGTGTGCCCGTACTGCGCTGTCGGGTGCGCCCAGAACGTGTTCGTCAAGGACGATCGCGTCATCCAGATCGAGGGGGACCCCGATGCGCCACACAGCCGGGGGCGGCTGTGCCCCAAGGGCTCGGCGTCGCTGCAGCTGACCACCGGCGCCTCGCGCGAGGAGCACGTCCTCTACCGGCCGCCGCACGCCGCCGATTGGCAGCGGCTGGACCTCCAGACGGCGATGGAGATGGTGGCCGACCGGATCGTCGCCACGCGCCGCGAGGGGTGGGAGTGGGAGAGCGAGGACAAGCGCGTCCGGCGCTGCATGAGCATCGCCGCGCTGGGTGGCGCGACGCTTGACAACGAGGAGAACTACCTGATCAAGAAGTTCCTCACCGCGCTGGGCATCATCCAGATCGAGAACCAGGCGCGCGTCTGCCATAGCTCCACCGTCGTCGGGCTGGGGACGTCGTTCGGGCGTGGGGCCTCGAGCACGCTGCCGGCCGACCTGCAGAACTCGGACCTCATCGTGCTCGAGGGCTCGAACATGGCCGAGGCCCACCCGGTGGCCTTCCAGTGGGTGGTGGAGGCCAAGGCGCGCGGCGCCACCGTGATCCACGTCGACCCGCACTACAGCCGCACCAGCGTGCTGGCGGACATGTTCGTGCCGCTGCGCGCCGGCACCGACATCGTCTTTCTCGGCGCGATCATCAACCACGTCATCACCACCGAGTCGGACTTCCGCGAGTACGTCGTGAACTACACCAACGCCCCGACGATCATCCGCGAGGAGTTCGAGGATGCCGGCGCCGACGGCCTGTTCTCAGGCTGGGACCCCGATCTGCGCGGCTATGACCCAACGAGCTGGCAGTATCAGGACGCCTTCGTGGCCGCGGCGGCAGGGCAGCGCGATCAGGAGGGCAACCTGCCCAGCCAGGGTCCTGGCGGGGAAGGGCAGCGGCGTGGTGACGCCCCGGGCAACCCGGAGCTCGATCCCACTCTCCAGCACCCGCGGTGCGTGTGGCAGATCCTCAAACGCCATTACGCCGGCTACACGCCCGAGATGGTCGAGCGCGTGTGCGGGATCCCGCCGGACGTCTTCGGCAAGGTGTGCGAGCTGTTTGTCGCTAATTCCGGGCGTGAGCGGACCACCGCGTTCGTGCACGGCGTGGGCTGGACGCAGCACACGATCGGCTCGCAGTACATCCGCGCCGCCTCGATCCTGCAACTGCTGCTCGGAAACATGGGCCGGCCCGGCGGCGGGGTGATGGCCATGCGCGGCCACGCCTCGATCCAGGGCTCGAGCGATATCCCGACGCTGTTCGACACGCTTCCGGGCTACATCCCCATGCCGCACGCACACGCCCACCCTGATCTCGATGAGTTCATCAAGGGCAACGCCGCCGACAAGGGGTTCTGGGGCAACATGCGCGACTACACGGTCAGTCTGCTCAAGGCGTGGTGGGGCACGCACGCGCGCGCGGAGAACGACTTCTGCTTTGACTATCTCCCGCGCCTGACTGGCAGCCACAGCACCTACGACACGGTGATGGAGCAGATCGCCGGCACGGTCAAGGGGTACATGCTGTTCGGGCAGAACCCGGCGGTGGGGTCAGCCAACACGCGGATGCAGCGGCTGGGCATGTCCAAGCTCGACTGGCTGGTGGTCCGCGACTTCTCACTGATCGAGTCAGCGACGTGGTGGAAGGACGGGCCGGAGATCGAGACGGGAGAGATGCGCACTGAGGACCTCGCCACCGAGGTGTTCTTCTTCCCGGCAGCGGCCCACACCGAGAAGGACGGGACGTTCACCAACACCCAGCGGATGGTCCAGTGGCATCACCAGGCGATCGAGCCCCACGCCGAGCAGCGCTCGGACCTGTGGTTCATGTATCACCTGGGCAACCTCATCCGCGAGCGTCTGGCCGCTTCCACCGATGAGATGGACCGGCCGGTGCTCGACCTCACCTGGCGCTACCCCACTCACGGTCGGCTGGATGAGCCCAAGGCGAACGCGGTGCTCGCCGAGATCAGCGGCTGGAATGCCGACGGCGAGTTCCTGTCGGCCTACACCCAGCTCAAGGACGACGGCTCGACCTCCTGCGGGTGCTGGATCTACTGCGGCAGCTACGCCGACGGGGTCAATCAGACGGCGCGGCGCAAGCCCGGTTCCGAGCAGAACTGGACCGGCGGCGAGTGGGCGTGGGCCTGGCCGGCCAACCGGCGGATCCTCTACAACCGGGCGTCCGCCGACCCCGAGGGCAGGCCGTGGTCAGAGCGCAAGGCGCTGGTGTGGTGGGACGCGGAGCAGGGCAAGTGGACCGGCCACGACACCCCCGACTTCGAGGTCAACAAACCCCCGGACTACCGCCCTGCGGAGGACGCCGTCGGTCCGAAGGCGATCTCAGGGACCGACCCGTTCATCATGCAGGCCGACGGGCGGGGGTGGCTGTATGCCCCAGCCGGGGTGGCCGAGGGCCCGCTGCCCACCCACTACGAGCCGCAGGACTCTCCGATGCGCAACCTGCTGCACCGCCAGCAGCGCAACCCGTCTCGGCAGGTCTATGACCACGAGAACAACCGCTACCACCCTGATCCCGGTGCGCCCGGGGCCAGTGTGTTCTCGATCGTGGCCACCACCTACCGGCTGACCGAGCATTTCACCGCGGGGGGGATGTCCCGGTGGACGCCCTACCTGGCCGAACTGCAGCCGGAGTTCTTCGTCGAGGTATCGCCGGAGCTTGCCGGCGAGCGCGGGCTCGAGCACGCCCAATGGGCGACGATTGTCAGTGCGCGCGGCGTGGTGGAGGCTCGGGTCATGGTGACCGATCGCATGACGCCGCTGCAGGTCGAGGGCCGCACGGTCCATCAGATCGGGATGCCCTATCACTGGGGCCCCAACGGCTACGCGCGCGGGGACTCGATGAACGAGCTGTCGGCGATGTCGCTGGATCCCAGCTCCCACATCCAGGAGGTCAAGGTGCTGACCGTCGACATCCAGCCCGGCCGACGCCCGCGCGGTCCTGCGCGCGAGGCGCTGGTGCGCTCCTACCGCGAGCGCGCCGGGATCACCGCGCAGACAGGCATGGCGCCGTGAGCGACCGAGGCCCGCTCAACATCATGCTGCGAGGCGGCGACCCGGCCACCGAGGCAGGTCACCGCGACGCGCCGCCCCGCATGGGCTTCTTCACCGACACCTCGGTGTGCATCGGCTGCAAGGCATGCGAGGTGGCGTGCAAGGAGTGGAACAGCGTCCCCGAGGACGGCCTGAACTGGACGGGCTGGTCACACGACAACTCGCAGGGCCTGGGTGCCGACACGTGGCGCCACGTGGCCTTCATCGAGCAACGTGCCCCGCTCGGCGGTCACGTCACGAACTTCCAGCGCGAGGACGACGACTTCCGCTGGCTCATGTCCTCAGATGTGTGCAAGCACTGCACCCACGCTGCCTGCCTGGACGTGTGCCCCACAGGAGCGATCTTCCGGACTGAGTTCGGCACCGTCGTTGTGCAGGCCGACGTGTGCAACGGCTGCGGCTACTGCGTCCCCGCGTGCCCCTACGGAGTGCTGGACAAGCGCGAGGACGATGGCCGCATCTTCAAGTGCACGCTGTGCTACGACCGCCTGGAGGTGGGGCAGGAGCCGGCGTGCGCCAAGGCGTGCCCCACCGACTCGATCCAGTTCGGCGAGCTGGAGGTGCTGCGGGGTCGCGCCGGCCGGCGTGTGGAACAACTGCATGAGGCGGGGGTGGAGCAGGCTCGGCTCTATGGCCACGACCCCGATGACGGCGTCGGCGGCGACGGTGCCTTCTTCCTGCTGCTCGACGAGCCCGAGGTCTACGGGCTGCCGCCCGACCCTGTGGTCACCACGCGAGACCTGCCGGCGATGTGGAGGCGCGTCGGGCTCGCCGCCGGCGCCATGCTCGCCGCCGCGGCGGCCTCCTTTGTGGGGGCCGGACGGTGAGCGACGATCGCGGCTCCTACTACGGCACCCCGATCATCAACCCGCCGGTATGGGCCGAGCGCGACATCGCCGGTTACCTGTTCGCCGGTGGGCTGGCGGGCGGGTCCTCGCTGCTGGCCGCGGGCGCTGACCTCACTGCCCGGCCACGCTTGGCGCGGCGCGCCAAGCTGTGCGCCTCCGCCGCGATCGGGGCTTCGCTGGTCGCGCTGATCCACGACCTGGGGCGCCCGGCGCGCTTCATCAACATGCTGCGGATGTTCAAGCCAACCTCGCCGATGAGCGTCGGCACATGGATCGTGTCCGCCTACGCTCCGCTCAACATGGCCAGCTCGGCCAGTGCGCTGACCGGCCGGGCGCCGCGCGCCGGGCGGGCTGCCGGAGCCGGTGCCGGGCTGCTGGGCCCCGCCGTCGCCTCCTACACGGCCGCGCTCATCGCCAACACCGCGGTTCCGGCGTGGCACGAAGGCCACCGCGAGCTGCCGTTCCTCTTCGCCGGATCGGCGGCGAGCGCCGGAGCCGGATTCGGACTGCTGGCGGCGCCGCTGACCGAGAACGCTCCGGCGCAGCGGCTCGCCGTGCTGGCCTCCGTCGGCGAGCTGGTGGCTGAGCATCGGCTGGAGCGCAGCCTGGGAATGGTGGCCGAGGCGATGCGGACGGGGACGGCCGGCCGGCGCATGAAGGCGGCCAAGGCGCTGTCGCTGGCGGGTGCTCTGGGCGCGGGGACGTTGGCGCGGCGCAACCGGTTCGCTGCGACGCTGTCGGGTGGAGCACTGATCGCCGGCTCGGCGCTGACGCGCTTTGGCATCTTCGCGGCGGGGATGGCCTCGGCGCGTGACCCTAAGTACACGGTGGAACCCCAGCGGGCGCGGCTAGGAGCCCGCTGATGGCCACTGCCGTGCTGGACATCGACGGCACGCTCGTCGACACCAACTACCACCACGCGATCGCGTGGTTCCGGGCCTTCGTGCAGCACGACATCGTCCTGCCGATCTGGCGCATCCACCGCCACATCGGCATGGGCGGCGATCAGTTGGTGACGGCCCTGTGCGGAGAGGACGTCGAGGCGCGGTTGGGTGACGACATCCGCGACGCGGAGGGCGAGGCCTATCAGGCGCTCATCGGGGAGGTGCGCACGATGGAGGGCTCTCGTGAGCTGATCGTGTCGCTCAAGGAGCGCGGGCACACCGTGGTGCTGGCCAGCTCGGCCAAGCAGGGGGAGGTGGAGGCCTACCTGGACCTGCTCGGCGCCTGGGATATCGCGGACGCCTGGACGACGTCCGCCGATGTCGAGTCGACCAAGCCGGCGCCTGATCTGGTGCAGGCGGCCGTGGCGCGGGTGAACAGCGACCCGGCGGACGCGGTGATGGTGGGGGACACGCCGTGGGACGTCAAGGCGGCGAAAGGAGCTGACGTGCCCACCCTGGCGGTGGTCACCGGGGGATTCTCGGAGGCGGAACTGCGCGACGCGGGAGCGGCGGAGGTATTCGAGTCCGTCTCCGAGCTGTGTGACCGCCTCGACGAGACCGCATTGCGGTGAGCGAGTCCGAGCAGGCCGAGCAGGAACGGGACGAGAGCCAGCCCGAGCGGCTCGATCGCAACACCGTTGAACTGCTCAACGAGCTGCGGATCGCCGGGACGGGGATCCAGGTGATGTTCGCGTTCCTGCTGGTCGTGCCGTTCAACACCGGCTGGAAGCAGGTCGACGGCTTCGAACGCACGGTCTACTTCGTGACCCTCCTCGTCGTGGCGCTGGCGGCATTCCTGCTCATGGCGCCGCCGATCCATCACCGGCTTCTCTTCCGTCACGGCGAGAAGCCGTTCCTCATCTGGATCGGCAACTACATGGCGATCGGCGGAATGATCTGCCTCGGCCTGGGCTTCGTCGGCATCCTCGTCCTCATCTCCGACGTGGTGGTCGGAGGTGCGGCGCCGGCGGTGGTCGGCGCCCTTGCGCTGGCCTTGGTCGCAGGGCTGTGGTTCGTGCTCCCGCTGGCGCGCCGCGAGAAGGAATGACGCCCCTGCAAGCGAGCAGGATTCGAGAAGCGCTGGGACGGGGGCGGGATTACATTGGCCGCCATGACGACCACCGTCGAACCGATCCAAGGAGTGACCATGAGCGATTCGTCTACGCAGGGAATCACGATCGTGCTGCACCCGGTGACCGACCTGAAGGCGGCCACCGCGGTGTACACCGCCCTTCTCGGCACCCCGCCGGCGCACGAGGCTGACTACTACGTCGGCTATGACGTCGGGGGTCAGCACATCGGGCTGGTACCCGGCGGCGCGGACCAGGGCATGACCTCGCCGGTGGCCCATTGGCAGGTGCCCGACATCGAGGCCAAGCTGGCCGAGGTCACCGCCGCGGGAGGCGAGGTCAAGCAGGCGCCGCGCGAGGTCGGCCCGGGCCGGCGCGTGGCCACCTTCGCGGACCCGGATGGCAACGTGCTGGGGCTCGTCCAGGACAGCTGAGGCGGCGAGCCTGAGCGCGGTTGGCGGACGCATGGCGGGGTGACAGCGTCGAATGGCTCAACTCCTGGGCGTGAGCGTCCGATGAAGGGGGCAGAACCCTGTCCCTCGACGCCCGGTTTTGATCCATGCTCGCACTCGCCCCGCCCGCACCGCCCACCCTCGAGTCCGTCACCCGTGACGCGGAGCTCAGCTTCATGCTGCTGCGCGACGCCCTGCCCGGGCTCTTGCTCGCCCACCCGACCCGTGACGGCGGCCTCATCTGCGAGCACCTGCGCGACGGGTGCCGGCCGGGCTTCTACCGCGTGACCCCGGCCGGTGCCATCGAGCCCGACCAGGTGCTCGACCGGCGCACGCTGAGTTTCACGCCGGCGCTGCTGCCCGCCGGCCTGCGCTAGCGGCTCCGGCCGGGCTCCGTCGGCCGTTGGGCGCAGTATCGGCCAACAGCGAAAGCGGGCGATGCGCGAAGCTTCCGCACATGACGCAGCCAACGCCGGCGCCCCACCGATGGTTGGGCGCGACGGGACGCCGTCCGGCCGTGGAGGTGCTGCTTGCGCCGGAGGGCGGCCGGATCCCGTTGTCGCTGCCTCGCGACGACGGCGCCTTTGACCACGCCATCCCGCGCGAAGGCTGGGTGGCGGTGCAGATCGCCGAGCACGTCGTGTCCCTGCGTGACGGGAGGTGGCTCGAGCCGGTGTCGCTGGGCGACTCGTGGGGCATGGCGCCCGCGGCCGACCCGGACCTGCTCATCGTCAGGCGACGCGACGAGGAGAACCGCGACGGCGACCTGACCGTCGAGGCGATCGACGGGGACGGCGTGGTGCGTCGGCAGCTGACCGCGCCCGATGCGTACGCGTATGGGGAGTTGCGCGACGAGGGCCTCGTGGGGGCGCGGGAGATCATCGGCTGGGACGGGGAGCGCCGGCCGGCCCCGTGGCCGGGGGCGGCCTGCGCGGTGACGGGCGGCCGGTTCGTGCTCGCGCGTGATGACGAGACGGGCGCGGTCACGCTCTATGACGCGCGCGCCGCAACGGTCGCGGCCGAGTGCACGCCGCCGGGGCACCTCCTGCTGCTGGCCGGCGGCTACGACGCCACCGGCCGGTCGGTGGCGTTCAATGGGTGGAATGAACCGTGGGCGCTGGTGGCCGGCGAGGCGTTCGGCGTCTGGGTCGTCGATGTCGGGTTCGCGCAGCATTCCGCGGTGTGGCTCGATCCGGAGCGGCTGCTGTTCATCGGCGAGCGCGACCACCTTGTCGTGGACATCACATCGGGCGAGCGCACGGCGCTGCACGGAGTTCCCAAGGAGGCGCGCGTCCGCGTCGACGTCACCGGGCGCTTTGACCTCGCGGTGGTCGAGGCGGCGGCCCGGCCATGGCGCGCGGGCCCGATCGAGGCCCAGGAGCGCGACGGCATCCTCGCCGCCGCCGAGACATGGATGGCGAGCGCGGCTCAGGAGGCCGGCCTGGGTGCCGAGGTGGCTGCCCGCGCCGTGCCCGCCGTGTGGATCCGCTCGTGCCCGGCCCGGCGCTTTCCCGTCGGCGCGAGCCGGTTCGGCGGCCGTCCTGACCTGCCCGACGGGTATCCATGGCCGCAGCTCAACGGCATCCCGATGGCCTTCCTGGCGCAGTTGCGCCTCGACGAACTGCGCGCCGCGCTGCCCTCGGATGCACCGCCCGTGGGGCTCGAGTTGCCCGAGGAGGGCCTGCTCGTCGTCTTCGCGGGCGTCGATCCCGATGACCCGCTGCTGATCGGCCTGGACGGCATCGGCCATCTGGCGATCGTCGATGGGGACGAACTCAGGCGCCGCTCCTGGCCGGCGCGGCTGCCTGGCGAGGCACGGCTCGCCGCCTCGGTCGCCGCGCCCGAGCCGATGCTGTCCCCGCCCAATCGCCACGCGCTCAGCGACGACATGTTCGACGCGGAGGTGCAGCGGTTCCTCGACGCCGTTCGGCCGCCCGGCGCTCTTCATCAGTGCCTCGGGCACCCGAGCACCGTCCAGGACCCGGTGGGGGGCGGCGCGTATCGCCACCTGCTCCGCCTCGACAGCGATCCGCTCAACGGGACGCGCTACGGCGACGGCGGCAGCCTGCAGATCACCGTCCCCGCCGACCTGCCGCTGGGCGATGCGCTCGCGGCCGCCGAGCTGACGATCGACAGCACCTGACCGCCCGAGATACAGGGTCGGCCCCATGCCCGATGGAGCCTGGGCCCCATGTCCGCCGGCGAGGCGATCGGGCACGCTGATGTGACCATCATCCCCGACCTCCTTATCGCGGCCGCGCTCGTGCTCGCCAACGCGTTCTTCGTCGCCGCCGAGTTCGCGCTGGCCCGGATGCGCCCGACCCAGCTGTCCGAGCTGGAGGACACGCGGCGCCGTGGGGCGCGCTCGCTGCGCCACGCGGTGACCCACCTCGACGCCTACCTGGCCGCGTGCCAGCTGGGCATCACCATCGCCAGCATCGGCCTCGGCGTCGTCGGCGAGTCCGCGTTCGAGCATCTGCTCGAGCCCGTGCTCGGCGCGGAGGCCGCGGTCGCAGGGGTCGCCGTGGCGGCGGCGCTGGCCTTCGCACTGATCACCGTGCTGCACGTCGTGCTCGGCGAACTGGCGCCCAAGAGCGTGGCCATCTCGCGCACGGTGCAGACCTCACTGTGGGTGGCGGCGCCGATGCGCGTGTTCTATCTGGCAACCAAGCCCCTGGTCGACGTGTTCAACGGCCTGGGCAACCTCGTGCTGCGTCCCTTCGGCATCCCGCCCGCGCGCGAGGCCGGGCACGTTCCGCACTCCGAGCAGGAGCTGCGCGAGCTGCTGGCACAGAGCAGTGAGCATGGCCTCATCGCCACCGAGGAGCAGCAACTGGCCGAGCGCGGCTTCGTCTTCAGCGAGCGCCGGGCGTGCGACGTGATGGCGCCCCGGGAGTCGATCGAGTTCGTCACGCTCGACATGCCGACCGCCGAGGCGGCGGGGAAGGCCGCCCGGTCCCGCCACACCCGGCTGCCGGTGGCGGACCCCGAGCTGGGACTCGATGCGCCGTGGGGCCTGATCCACGTCCACGATCTCCTGGCGGCGATGCTCCACGACCCCCGAGTCGAGCTGCGCGGCCTGCTGCGCCCGTTACCTCGCGTCGGCCGCGACACGCCGGTCACCGTGCTGCTGGCGCGGATGCGCGACGAGCGCGTGCAGATGGTGCTGGTCAGCGGCGAGGCCGAGGCCACCGTCGGGCTGATCACCCTCGAGGACCTGCTCGAGGAGCTGGTGGGGGAGATCGAGGAGGAGCCCCGCATCCACGAAATGGCACAGGAGTAAGCGGCCGTGGCGACTGGAGCCGGGTGGGCCGCGACGCTCGCGCTCATCGCCGGCCTGGTGGCCTTTGACCTCTGGCAGGGTCAGTCGCCGTCCCCACGCCCCGGGCCTGCGCGAGGCCGCCGGCTGGTCGGTGTTCTACATCGGGGTGGCGCTCCTGTTCGGGGTGGTCTTCGCGTTCATCGCCGGGTGGGACCTCGGGGCCCAGTACTTCGCCGGCTACGTCGTGGAGAAGAGCCTGTCGGTCGACAACCTGTTCGTGTTCGTGATCATCATGAGCACCTTCGCGGTGCCGGCGGACCAGCAGCCGCGGCTGCTGATGCTGGGGATCGTGGGCGCGCTCGTCCTGCGCGGCGTCTTCATCGCCGCTCGGCGCCGCGATGCTCGACGCGTTCTCGGTCACGTCCCTGCTCTTCGGCCTGGCTCTGGCCGCCACCGCGGTCCAGCTGTTTCGCCACCGCGACCAGGATCCGTCGGTCAGCGACAACGCGCTCGTCGCCGTCGCCCAGCGCGTCCTGCCGGTGAGCGACGCGCTACGACGGCGACCGCCTGATCACCCGCCGTGCCGGGCGCCGGGCGCTCACCCCGCTGTGTCTCGCGCTGCGTCGCGATCGCGAGCACCGACGTGCTGTTTGCGCTGGACTCGATCCCCGCGGTGTTCGGGGTCACCCCGCACGCCTACATCGTGTTCGCCGCCAACGCGTTCGCCCTGCTCGGCCTGCGCGCGCTGTTCTTCCTCGTGTCCGGGCTGCTGGACCGGCTCGTCTATCTCTCGACCGGGCCTGGCGGTCGTCCTGGGCTTCATCGGCCTCAAGCTGGTGCTGCACTTCGCCCACCTGCAGAGCCACGCGGTCCCCGAGATCTCGACCGGGCTCTCGCTCGCGGTCATCGCGGCCGTCCTCACCGTCACGGGAGTGGCGAGCGCGATCGCGGCGCGGCGCGACCCGCGGGCCCGGGCACACGCCGGGTCGCTGCGCGGCGGCGAGGACAGCCCACCCGTAGGCACGAGCATCGCAGGCCTCGACTTCGCCGCGCGAGACGCTCCACCGTCGACACATCGAGCGACGGGGTGGCCATGCGCGTCGAGAACAACGGGGTGGGGATCGAGTATCGAGGTGAGTCGGCGAGGGGCGGCCGGTCGTGCTGCTGCACGGCTTTCCCGGACTCGGGGCGGCTGTGGCGCCACCAGGTGCCCGCGCTCGCCGAGGCGGGGTTTCAGGTGATCGTGCCCGACATGCGCGGATACGGCCGCTCCGACAAGCCCGCCGAGGTCGAGGCCTACGCGCGTCGCGGCGCTGGCCGGCGACGTGCTGGCCGTCATGGCGGACGCGGGCGTGGAGCGCGCCCACATCGTGGGCCACGATTGGGGGGCGGCGGTGGCGTGGGGTCTCGGCGCGCTGGCGGGCGATCGCGTCGACCACCTCGTCGACGCTCTCGGTCGGGCACCCGGCGACGTTCCGCGCGGGGGCTACGAGCAGCACGAGAAGTCGTGGTACATGCTGCTGTTCCAGTTCGCCGGGGTCGCCGAGGAGTGGGCGTCGGCCGACGGCTGGGCGAACTTCCGCGCCTGGAGCGGCCATCCCGACCCCGACGAGGTGGTCGCCGAACTGGAGGCCAACGGCTCGCTGACCCCCGCGCTGAACTACTACCGGGCCAACGTGCCGCCCCGGGTCTGGCTGCGACCGGGCACGGCTCCCGCCGGTCGCGCCGTCCGACGATGGGCGTATGGAGCTCGGGTGACTTCGCGCTCACCGAGCGTCAGATGACCGCCTCTGAGGATCACGTCACCGGCGGCTGGCGCTATGAGCGGCTGGAGGGGCCCGGGCACTGGATGCAGCTCGAGGCGCCCGAGGCGCTGAACGCGCTACTCATCGACTTCCTCGCCGGCGGCGGCCCTGACTGCGCCCGCTGACCGGCCCGGGGCACCGACCAGGGCACCCACGGGCGCGACGGGCGTCAGCGGGGCGCGAGCCTTGGCGCACGAGCCACGCCTCACTGCAGACAGGAGCACCCGATGCGCGCCGACATCGTTCCCGGCGGGACCTTCCCTGATTACGAGCTGACCGACCACACCAAGGTCCGGCGCCGGCTCTCCGAGCTTCAGGGCAACGATCCGATGATCCTCCTCCTGGCGCGCGGTCATTTCTGCCCCAAGGACCACCAGCAGCACCTCGAACTCGCCACAACTATCCGAAGATCGCGGTGGCCTACACCCGGGTCGTCACGATCTCCACTGACCCCATCTTCGAGAGCAACGAGTTCCGCGCCTCCACCGGCGCTCAGTGGACCTTCCTCTCCGACGCCGGGCGCAAGATCCAGAAGGACCTGGACATCCAGGAGTACACCGACCCCCCCACGATCCGATGGTGCCGCACACGCTCGTGCTCAAGCCCCTGCTGGTCATCCACAGCGTCTACAACGGCTACTGGTTCTGGGGGCGGCCGTCATTCTGCGACCTGTGGCATGACCTGCGCGACGCCACGCGCGAGATCCGGGCCGACTGGGAGCTGGCAACGCCGGGGCTGCGCGAGGCGTGGGAGGCCGGCGACCGGACGCGTTTCTACGGCGCCACCGACACCCTGCATGCGGCCTAGATGGCCGATTTCACGATCGTCTCACGGGAGGGCAGATGAGCACGAGCCACGACTACGACGTCATCGTCCTGGGCGCGGGCGCGCCCGGGGAGCACTGCGCCGGCGCGCTGGCGGAAGGAGGGCTTGCGCGTCGCGATCGTCGAGCGCGAGCTGGTGGGCGGCGAGTGCTCCTACTGGGCGTGCATCCCGTCAAAGACGCTCCTGCGCCCGGGCGAGGCGGTGCAGGGCGCCCGCGAGGCGGGCGCCACCGCGGAGGTCGACGTCGAGGCCGCGCTGGCCTGGCGGGACTACATGGTCTCCAAGTACTCGGACACCGAGCGCGGTGCAGTGGCTGACCGACCGCGGCATCGAGCTCATCCGCGGCACGGGCCGCCTGGCGGGCACCGGGGCCGTCGAGGTCGATGGCCGCCGCTACACCGCCGAGCACGTGGTCGTGGCCCTGGGCGCCGACCCGTTCATCCCGCCGGTGCCCGGGCTGCGCGAGCTCGACGGCGTCTGGACCAACCGCGAGGCCACCGGCATGACGGCGGTCCCGCGCCGGATGCTGGTCCTGGGCGGCGGGCCCGGCCGGGGTCGAGCTGGGGCAGGTGACGCGCAGCTTCGGCGCCGAGGTGGTGATCATCGAGGGCGAGGACCGCGTGTCATCGCGCGCGAGCCCGCGCCGCTGGGCGAGGCGCTGGGCGAGGCGCTGCGGCGTGACGGGCATCGAGCTCGAGCTCGGGGTGAGGGCGACCGCCGCCCGCCGCGACGGCGAGGACTTCGTGCTCGAGCTCGAGCGACGGGCGCGAACTGCGCGGGCGACCGGCTGCTGGTGGCGACCGGCCGGCGCCCCCGCGTGGCCGGGATCGGCCTCGAGACGGTGGGCATCGAGGAGAATCCGCATGGCATCCCCGTCGACGCGCGCCTGAGCGCGGGGGAGCGTCTGTGGGCCCTCGGCGACGTGACCGGCATCTGGCAGCTCACGCACGTCGGCGAGTACCAGGGGGAGGTCGTCGCCTCCAACATCCTCGGCGAGACGCGCGAGGCCCATTACGAGGCGGTGCCCCGCGTGACCTACACCAACCCGCAGGCCGGCTCGGTGGGCGCAGGCCGAGGGCCGGTTCAGCGGGGACCGCGCTGTGTCAGGGAGGTGGCCAAGACTGCCACCTACACCCACGCCTACGCGGAGTCCGACGGCTTTCTCACGCTGGTCAGCGACGGCGAGCGGCTTACCGGCGCCTACGCGCTCGGTCCCGAGGCCGGCGAGTGGCTGCAGCAGGCGACGCTGGCCATCCGCGCGCGGGTGCCATTGGACATCCTGCGCGACACCATCCAGCCGTTCCCGAGCTTCTCGGAGATCTTCGCCGCGGCGGTCAAGGCGCTTCGCGGCGAGGTTCTCGGCGGGCGCGCGTCCGCGGGGTCGGCGTCATGAGCGCCGCTCTGGAGGGGCAGGTCGTGGTGGTGCTGGGCGGGAGCGCGCGGGATCGGGCTGGAGACGGCTCGCTCCGCCCGCGCGCAGGGCGCCGAGGCCATCCTCACCGGGCGCAACGCGTCACGTCTGGATCAGGCCGCCGCGGACGTCGGGGCGCGGAGTACCGCCGCCTTCGACGTCAGCGACCCGGCCGCGCTGGGCGAGTTCTTCGACGGGCTTCCGGGCCCCGTCGACCACGTGATGGTCACCGCGGGCGGCCCGAGCTACGCGGCGCTCGCCGAGATGACCCCGCAGGATGTGCGCGACGCCCTCTCGGACCACCTCGCGCTGGGCCTCGAGGTCGCGCGGCACGTGCCCGCCCACGTGCGACCGGGAGGCAGCATCATCCTCATGAGCGGCACCGGCGGCCGCTCGCCGCGCGCGAGCAGCACGGTAGCGGCGGTGACGGCGGCCACCCCGGCGCTGACGCGGAGCCTGGCCCTGGAGCTCGCGCCCGTGCGCGTCAACGCGATCGCGCCCGGGTTCGTCGACACAGCGCTGTCGGCGCGGGTGCTGGGTGACGACCTCGACTCGCGGCGCGACGAGCTGCGCCGCACGCTGCCCATCCGCCGCGTGGTCGGCCCGGCCGATATCGCGGCGCTCGCGGTCCATCTGATGACCAACACCGCGCTGACCGGCGCGACGTATGACATCGACGGCGGCCAGCAGTTGCTGGAGTGACGCCCGGCGCGAGACGGGATGAGGCTGCGCGGCTGAGGTTCACACGGCTGCGGCGCCGGCGGGCGCGGCGCTCGCGGGGGCGGTGTCCGGCTCACCGTTTGGCAGCGCGTCGTGCAGACCCTTGCGCGACGTGATGCCGAGCTTGGCGAACACCTTGCGCAGGTGCCACTCGACGGTGCGCGGGCTGAGGTACAACTCGGCGCCGATCTCGGGGTTGGTGCGGCCGTCGCGGGCCAGGCGCGCGATCTCCTCCTCCTGGGGGGTGAGCTCGTCGCGGGCCTCGTCACGGCGCCGGCGGACCTTCTCGCCGGTCGCCTGAAGCTCGCGCCGTGCCCGGTCAGCGAAGGCAACGGCGCCCATGGCGGCAAAGGCCTCGTGCGCGGCGCGCAGTGGCTCGCGCGCATCCACTCTGCGCCCTTCGCGTCGTAGCCATTCACCGTAGGTGAGCCGCGCCCGGGCCAGGGGCGCGGCCATGCCCGTCTGCGCAAGACATGCGAGCGCCTGGAGGTGCAGGCCTCAGCGGCGTCTCCGTCCTCGACGAGGGCCTGGGTGCGTGCGCCCGTGCCCATGGCCCAGGCCGTGCCGCTGGCCTCGGTGCGTCCCAGCAGTTGCTCAGCGGCGTCACGCGCGATGTCGATGCGGCCGCTGCGCGACGCCGCCTCGGCCAGCTCGTACAGCGCCCACGAGGAGGTGGCGAGCTCGTCGGCCTCGACGGCCCGGCGCGCTGCGTCCAACGCCTGGTCGTAGCGGCCCAGGCCGTTGTAGAGCAGCGCCGTCGCGTAGTAGGCCGAGGTCACCGCGCAGCCCTCGCCGCGCGCCCGGGCGCCGCGGAGCATCGCCTCGTGCAATTCGGCGGCCGCCTGCTCCTGGCCGCGCCACGCGGCGAGCCGCAGCGGTATGTAGGGCAGGGTGTCGGCGCGGGCGCCAAGTGCAGGTGCGCGGACTCCGCCACCAGAGCCGGACGCGCGCGCCAGGTCGCCGCTGTGCAGGTAGAAGCCGGCGAGGTAGTCCAGCGCGTAGGGCAGCAGGATGAGGGCGCCGGTGCTGCGCGCCTGCTGGGTCTGGCTGGAGGCGAGCTGGAGCCAGGCCTCCGCGTCCCAGAGGTCCATCGCCACCAGATTGAAGGCCACGCACTGCCAGTCCACCCGCCGCTCGCCGGTCAGGTACCGGGTGAGCACATCGCGCAGCAGCGGTGCGGCGGCGACGTAGCCGTCGGTCAGGCGGGTGCCCAGCGCGCGCAGGAGCAGGTGACGCAGCCCGGCGTCGCCGTTGGCCGCGGGCGCCGCCTGCGCCGCGCGGGTCACCGCCGCCACCTCGCGCCCGTCGGCCAACTCTCCGGCGTAGATGGCCGCGATGAGCGCCTGCAGGTGCGTCTCGCTGCGCGCGCGCGGGGTCCAGCGGCTCAAGCCGCCTGGCCGCGGAGCCCAGTAGACGCGGGGCGTCACGCCCGCGCCGTGAGATCGAAGGCCATCTGTGCGCGCATGCGCTGAAGCTCGGCGCGGCCGAGGTCGTCCAGCGGCCCGGCATCGGCGGTCGCCAACAGCGAGTCCGCGGCCAGGACATCCGCGGCCGCGAGCTTGGTGCGGGCCGCTGCCAGGGCGCGCACGCCCGTTGCCCGGGGTCTGAGGTGAACGTGACCGCACGGTCCAGGAATGCCGCGGAGGCGGCGATGCCCCCACGGCTCTGCGCGCGCGCGGCCGAGTCCAGCAGCTCCTGGGCCACGTCGTCGTCCGGGGCCGTGGCCGCGTGCGCGCGGTGCCAGGCGCGGCGGTCCGGGTCGCTGACGGGATCGGTCGCCGCCGCCAGGGCGCCATGCGCGGCGCGCCGCGCGGCTGGCGACGCGGCCCGGTAAACCGCCGATCTGACAAGCGGATGGCGGAAGCGCACACGCGCACCGATCTCCAGCAACCCTGCTTGGGCCGCCGGCTCGGCTGCGGCACGTTCCAGGCCCGCCGCCGCGGCGGCTCGCCACAGCAGCGTCGCGTCACCCACGGCGTCGGCCGCCGCCAGAAGGATCAATCGGCGCGTCGTGTCGGGCAGGCCGGCGATGCGCTGCCCGTAGACGTCCTCGACCTGCCCAGGCACGTTCGCCGCATCGGGCAGGGCAAAGCCGCCAGCCAGCTCGCCGGCGCTCAGGCCTCTCGGGAGCTCGAGCAGGGCCAGCGGATTGCCTCGGGTCTCGGCCACGATCCGGTCCCGTACGCCCGCGTCCAGCGGACCGGGCACGACTGACTCCAGCAGGGCCCGTGCGTCGTCGTCGTCGAGCCCCTCGAGCCGCATCTCGGGGAGTCCGGCCAGGTTGCGCAACCCCGCGCCGCCCGGGTCGCGGACGCCGAAGACGATCGCGACGCGCTCGGCCAGCAGGCGGCGGGCGACGAAGCCCAGGACCTGGCTTGAGGCACCGTCGAGCCACTGCGCGTCGTCGATCACGCAGAGCAGCGGTCGCTCCTCGGCGACCTCGGCCAGCAAGCTGAGTGCGGCCAGCGCCACCAGGAAGCGATCAGGCGGGTCGCCGGTCGCCAGGCCAAGGGCGACGCGCAGTGCCGCCCGCTGGGGTTCCGGCAACGCCGTGTGCCGCGACAACATCGGTAGGCACAGCTGGTGCAGTCCGGCAAACGGCAGCTCCATCTCAGATTGCACCCCCGCGATCCGGGCGACACGTAGCCCGGCCGCCTGCGCCACGACGTAGCTCAGGAGCGCCGACTTGCCGACGCCGGCCTCGCCGCGGACGATCAGCACCTGGCTGCGCCCGTGTGCCACGGTCGCAAGCAGCCGGTCCAGATCCTCGCGCTCCTTGATCCGGCCCCGGAACAGCGGTGGGCGCGTCCCGGTCATCCGCTCCCAGCGTAAAGCGCGAACCTGGGATGGGCCAGGGCGTGGGTCGAGGTTTAAGGCACCCCTCACAGAGCCAGCGGCGCTGACCGCCCACGGGACCACGGGCGCCGTGACCCGGCCGGGCGTTCATACACCCGTCCACCCCTGGAGGCAGCGGGCTTATCGCAATCGGCGCCGGTGCCGTTGAGTGAGACAGCAGGAGCGAATCGGCGTCGCCCACGGAGGGCATACGCCTCAAAGCTAGGAAGCGAACCCCATGAAACGTCTGATGCTGGCCACCGGCCTTGCCGGTCTGGCGGTGTTCCCGTCTGCGGCGATCGCCGCCCCCTTGCACGCCAAGGTGCTCTCGGTCGACGCGCGCCATCACGCCGTGCAGCTGGTCAACGCCACGCACCTGGTCCGCGGCTACCACTACAGAGGCAAGCTGCCGCGCCTGGGTCTCGGCGACACCGTCAGCTACCGCCGCTCGGGCCGCACGATCTCGCACGTCAAGAAGACCGCGCGGGCATCTGGGACGATCTCCTTCTACGCCAAGGTCGTCCGCTCGGGCTCCAAGAAGGTGCAGCTGCGCCTCGGCGACGGGAAACCCCTCAGCCTCTCCTCCAAGCAGGTCTCCACCAAGGCGATGGCGTACGCCGCCGGCGCCCCGAACCAGCGCACGGCGCACGCGGCCACTGCCTCGCCGACCTCGGTGACGCTTCAGATCCAGGGGCTCGCGCCCGGCGAGACCGTGCTCATCTCAGAGACGGTGGACGCCCACGGCCACTGGACCATCACCGTAACGCTGCCCGCCTCGTCGACCACCGCGGGCGGGGGAACGACGACCGGCGACGGGTCCGGCGAGGACCCGGGCGACGATCAGGTCGCGGAGGGGACGATTACGCAGGTCTCCGGGAGCCGGGTTGCGATCAGCACGGACTCGGGCCCGCTGAGCTTCTCCGTGGATCCCGACGCCGACCTGACGGACGGGTTTCTGGTCGGCGACCTGGTCGATGTCAGCTACTTTCAGAACGGCGACGCGACGCTGACGGCCGACGACGTGGAGTACGTCGAGGATGACGCGACCGGGGTGGTCAGCACGGTGAGCGATGGGGCCGTGAGCATCGTCGACGACAGCACCGGGCAGACCGACACGTTCACCGCCGACCCGGAAATGGGCCTGTTCGATGGGATCACGCCGGGCGACGAGGTGGACGTCACCTACCACCAGGCTGCGGCCGGGAGCGTCGCCGACGCGGTCGGCGACGACGCCTGGGACAACTGACGCAGGCGCCGGCGATCGCGGGGCGTCCACCGCGGTTGTCTGATATCTGACATTCGAGGTGTCGGTCCTTCGTCAAGCCTGTGCATCGCTCGTCATCGCGCGTTGCCCTGCATGAAGAGCGCGTTTACCACCGCGTCCGCGGCTGCTACAACGGCGGTGTCCGGTTGTCCAAATGCCGGGGGCGCACAGGGCGCAGACAGGACTGGGGAGGTCTTGACCATGGTGGGAAAGCACCGGGTGGCAGGGGTCGTGGCGTGCGTGGCGACGGGCGCACTCGCGCTCTCGTTCTCGTCGGTGGCCTCGGCCGCCACAACCGCCAACCCCACCGTGACGGGCACGGTGGCCGGTGGCGTGCTGAGCGTCGCGACGACCGCCGCGCCCACATTCTCGGCCAATCTCGCCCTCGGCGATTCCACGCCGACGTACACGCTCCCGCTCACCGCGACCGACACGACCGGGACGGGCGGGGGATGGAATCTGACGATCACTTCGACGCAGTTCACCACCGGTGGGGGGACACCGCACACGCTGGGCCTCAACGCCTCGACGATCACAGGGGTGCCGACCCCGCCGCCGTGCCTGTCGGGCACCTGCACGAATCCGACCAACGCGGTGGCCTATCCCGTCGTCGTGCCCGCCGCGGCAACAGCGCCGACGGCCGTCAAGTTCTTCAACGCCGCCGCCGCGACCGGCATGGGGTCGTTCACGGTGACGCCGACCGTCGGGGTCTTCGTGCCCGCCACGACCTTCGCCGGGAGCTACTCCAGCACGCTGACGGTCTCGATCGTCAGCGGCCCGTAGGAGGCGCCCGGCGTGCCGCGCTCCGCGCGTCCGCTGTCGCGATATCTGCTCGCCATGATGGCGGCCCTCCTGGTCGCCAGCCTCGGTGCGGCCGCGGGCGCGAGCCGCGCCGATGCCGCCAGCCCCACGGTGTCGCTGACGCCGATCGGACCCGCCGGCGCCAAGGGCTACTTCGTCTACACCGCCCGCGCCGGTTCGCGGGTGAAAGGCCAGGTTGACGTCGTCAACACCTCGAGCGTCCGGGGCACGGTCCTGCTCTACGCCGTGGATGCCACCACGGGTCAGACGACCGGTGCGGTCTACCGCTCCCGCCAGCAGCGACGCCGCGACGTGGGCGCCTGGACCAGGCTGCCCGTGCGCCGCGTTGTGCTCGGCAGCCACGGCCGGGCGCGGGTGTCGTTCACCGTGCGCGTCCCGCGCGGCGCCCGTGGCGGGCAGCACCTCGGGGCGATCGTCGCGCAGCCGCTGACGGCGGTGCGGCGCTACGGCGCAAAGAACGGCGCGCATGCCTTCCACATCACCGTGCAGGCGCTCACCGTCATGGCAGTGCAGGTCAACATCCCCACCCGGCCGGTGCGGCGGATGGTCGTCGCGGGCTGTCGGGCCGGCGGACCGCACGACTACCAGACGCTGTTCATCGGCATGGGCAACGTCGGCAATCAGTTCGTCAAGGGGACCGGAAGCGTCACGGTGGCCGGCAGTGGCGGCCGAGCGCTCAAGCACAAGACCTTCGCTCTGGACACCTTCCTCCCCGGTACGACGATCAGCTATCCCGTCATGCTCACCGGCGCGCCGCTGCGGGCGGGCCACTATCGCGCGTCGGTCTCGCTGAGTTTCAACGGCCACCGCCTGACCCGACAGGTCCCATGCACGATCTCCCAGCACTCGATCGTCCAGGTGTTCGGGGCGACCAACGCGGCGCAGATCTCGCGACCGGGCGGGAGCTCAGGGCCCAGCGTGCTCGTGATCGTGCTCGGCGGCATCGCACTGATCGGGCTGGGGTTCGGCGCCGCCGTGCTTCTGACCCGTCGTGCCCAGCAGGGCTAGCGTTTGGGCCTCGGCGTGCGCCGCCGTGTGCCTGGCGCTCGCGGTGCTGGCGGCCGTGCCGGGTCGCGCCGACGCGGCGGTGGCGTTCGTGAGCGCCAGTTCGGCAGCCAACGCCTCCGGCTCCTCGTCTGAGGTCATCAGCCGCCCGTCGAGCGTGACTTCCGGAACCGTCATGGTGGCGACCATCACCGCGGCGGGCACCGGCGCAATCACACCGCCGTCGGGGTGGACGCAGATCTCCGATACCACCACGACCCTGCGCGAGACCTCGTATTACCGCGTGGCGGGGAGCAGCGAGCCGACCAGCTGGACCTGGAGTCTGGGGAGCAGCCGCCTCGCCTCCGGGGGGATCGCCGCCTACTCCGGGGTCGACGCCAGCGTGCCCATCGACGCCTCGGCGGCGGCATCGGGGACGAGCGGCAACGCCACCGCTCCGAGCGTCACCACCAACGTCGCCGGGGATACGGTGATCGCCGCCATCGGCTACAGCGGCACGTGGTCGAGCAACTCGATCACCCCCGCCGGCTCGACCACCGAGCGCTACGACAAGTCCAACGCCGGCACCGAGAGCGAGGGCGCCGACTTCACCCAGTCGACCAGTGGAGCCACGCCGACGAGAACGGTGACCCCTGCCACCGGCGGCGCCTGGATCGCTCAGACCATCGCGCTGTATCCGGCCACCGCGGCGACACTCTCGCTGTCCACGACGGCCGTGCCGACGTTCTCGGCCAGCCTGCCCGGGGGCGATCAGACCCCGACCTACACGCTCCCGTTCACCGTCCAGGACACCCGCACGGGTTCCGCGGCCGGCTGGAACGTGACGATCACCTCCACCCAGTTCACCACGGGCGGCGCCACGGCTCGGACGTTGGCGACCACCGCGTCGCACGCCACCGCCGTGAGCGGCACGTGCGCCGGCGGGGCCAGCTGCGTGACCCCGACCAACTCGGTGACCTACCCGCTCGCGGTGCCCGCGGGCAGCACCGCGCCGTCCGCGGTCAAGCTAAACAACGCCGCCGCCGGCACCGGGACCGGAATCTTCACCATCACGCCGACGATCGGCGTGAGCGTGCCCGCCAACAGCTTTGCGGGCACCTATACGAGCACGGTGACCGTCGCGCTGATCAGCGGTCCATAGCCGTCCGGTCAACCTGCTGACCTTGGGCTTGAGCAGCCGGCGCCGGCTGCCGACTAAGTCAAGAGGACCCGCATGCATTCCGCCTTCATCGCGCGCCAGCCCATCTTTGACCGCAAGCTCGACGTTGCGGGGTACGAGCTCCTGTTCCGTGGACGCGGCTACGCCGGCGACGGGCTCTCCGACAATCCCCAACGCGCGACCGCGACCGTGGTGCTCAACTCGTTCACCGAGCTCGAGCTCAAGCGGATCGTCGGCCACAAGACAGCGTGGGTCAACGTGGGGCGGGAGTTCGTGGTCGACGGGCTGGCTCAGGTGATCCCGCCGGGACTGGGCGGCCTGGAGATCTCGGAGACCGAGGAATTCGACGACGAGCTGATCGACGCACTACGCGACCTCAAGGCCCAGGGCTATCGCCTCGCGCTCGACGGTTTCGGCTCTCAGCCGCACGCCGCCCCGGTGCTCGAGCTCTTTGATGTCGTCAAGCTCAACGCGCTGGAGCTCGGCCACGACGGACTGAGCGACGCGGTCCAGCGGCTGCAGACCTACCCATGCCAGGTGCTCGCTCACCGGGTGGCCACCCACGCCGATCACGAGTTCTGCGCCGATCTCGGCTGCGATCTGTTCCAGGGCTACTTCTTCTGCCAGCCGGCGGTCGTCGCCACCCGCCAGATCTCCGCCAACCGCCTGGCGCTGCTCCAGGTGGTCGCCGCCCTGCAGCGGCCGGGGGTCGAGCTCTCCGACGTCGAGCAGCTCGTCGCCCGTGATGTGGCGCTGAGTTTCCGCATGTTGCGCTACGTCAACTCGGCGTTCTTCGGCGTGCGCAGCGAGGTGCGCTCGATCGGGCATGCGCTGGCCCTGCTGGGCCTGGACAATGCGCGCCGGTGGGCGACCCTCAGCGTCCTGGCCAGCGTCGACGACAAGCCCACCGAGCTCACCCTCACAGCGCTCACGCGGGCTCGCTTCTGCGAGCTGGCGGGCGCCGAGCTCGAACTGGCCGGCGGATCCGAGCTGTTCACGCTCGGGCTGTTCTCCGTGGTCGACGCGCTCATGGACACGCCGATGCAGGACGTGGTGGAGTCGTTGGGGCTCGCCGACGACATGCGCGGGGCGCTCGTGTACCGGAGTGGGCCGCTCGGCGAACTGCTCGACGCCGTCGCCGCGCGCGAGCAGGGGGAGAACGGCGTCGGGCCGGCTCTGCCTCATGCCGACGAGCTGTATCTGCGCTCGGTCATCTGGGCCAACACCGCGGCGGAGTCCCTGTTCGGCGCGGCGCCGGCCGCCTCGAGCGCGCCGGAGGGTGCGCCCGTCTCGTGCCCTGAGCCCGAGCCCGTCATGGCCGCGTCCGTCACCGCCGCCACCGAGGGTGGCCCGGTGCGGCGATTCTTCGCGGCGATCGGCCGCCTCTTCGGCCGCGGCGCGTAAGTATCGGAGCGGCGCCGCGCCGACGCTCGCCTGACGCGGCGGGCGCATGTGGTTGACTCGTCCTCAGAACCTCGTCGAGGATCGGGCGGATGGCAATCACGGAGAAGACGGACTACAGCCTCATCGGACCCAACGCGCAGCGCGCGGCGGAGCAGGGGCTGGTGGCGGCCGAGTGGTACCACCCGGACATCCCGCGCAAGCGCATGAAGGAGCTCATGCGCCGCAGCGACGGGCCCGCGCTGCGCGACACCGCGCTGTGGCTCGCGCTGCTCGTCGCCTTCGGGGTCGCCGGCGGGCCTGTTCGTGGGGCACCTGGCTGCACGGTGCCGTGCTTCCTGGTCTACGGAGTGCTCTACGGGTCGTCGACCGACTCCCGCTGGCACGAGAGCGGGCACGGCACCGCGTTCAGGACGTCGTGGATCAACGACGTCGCTCTACCAGGTCGCCTCGTTCATGAACATGAAGGAGCCGACGTTCTGGCGCTGGAGCCACGCCCGCCATCACACCGACACGATCATCGTCGGCCGCGACCGCGAGATCGCGGCGATGCGGCCGCCCGATGTGGCCAAGCTGGTGATCAACGTCGTCGGGCTCCGCGACGCATGGGACACCGCGATCAGCGTGGGGCGCCACGCCGCGGGCCGGCTCACCGAGGAGGAGAAGACCTTCATCCCCGAGTGCGAGCGCTTCCGCGTGTACCGCGAGGCGCGGGCGTGGGTGGCCGATCTACGTGGTGGTCGTCGCCCTGGCGATCGTCCTGCACTCGCTTCCTGCCGCTCATGTACGTCGGGCTGCCGACGCCTCTACGGCCGCTGGCTGGCCGTGCTGTTCGGCCTCTCACAGCACGCCGGGCTGGCCGAGAACGTGCTCGACCACCGCCTCAACGCCCGCACGATCCACATGAACCCGGTGTTCCGCTTCCTGTACTGGAACATGAACTACCACGTCGAGCACCACATGTTCCCGATGGTCCCGTACCACGCGCTGCCCGCGGCTGCACGCCGAGGTCGCCGCTGACCTGCCCACCCCGTACCCGAGCCTGTTCGCGGCCTACCGCGAGATCGTGCCGACGCTCCTGCGCCAGATGCGGGAGCCCGGCTACTACGTGCGGCGCGAACTGCCGCCCGCGGCCCAGCCCTTCCGGCCCGAGATGCACAACGCGGTGTTCGAAGCGTGACGGGGGTGGGTGGGGACGGGGTCCCAGACGGCTGGGTCGAGGCCTGCGCCGTCGAGGACATCGAGCCCGAGGACGTCATCGAGGTGGACTGCGGCGGCCGGACGTTCGCGGTCTACCGCAGCCCGCAGGACACCTTCCACGCGACCGACCGATCTGCACCCACGAGCGGGCCAACCTCGCCGACGGGCTCGTCCAGGGCGACATCATCGAGTGCCCCAAGCACAACGGCCGCTTCAACTACAAGACCGGCGAGGCCACCCGCCCGCCGGCGCGCGAGAACCTCTGCACCTATCCGGCCAAGGCCGAGGCCGGGCGCGTGTTCATCCGGCTGGGTTGAGCGCGGGCCGAGGGCCGATTCGGGTGGCCGCGGCCAGCCTCGGATCGGTGGCCGGCGACGTGGGTACAAAATAAGCCCGCATACGGTGCATAACTCGAGGCACGTCCCGCCGCGGCCGCGCGGGCCTGCTTCGATGGCCGCTGTTGACGTTCGCTCATACGGCGGCATAACCCTCCACGGAGACGACGCACGCAGCGCGGCCGAGAAGCTCAGGCGTCCCAGTCAATCTGCTCGAATCGCCGCTGGAGCTTCTGACCGCGGGCCGGGTTGAGCGACGCCACCCAGGCGATGCGGCCCTGCAGATGGGAGCGGCGGTCAGCCACGCCCTGGCTGGCGGGGCCGTGGCGGGCGGCGTTGTGCAGGATCGCCTTGAGCCGGTCGTACTCGGCGCGAGGGACGTTGGGCCTCGCGTTGACGACGATCCCGCAGACCTGCTGGCGCGCCGCCCGCGTGCGCAGGTCCGTCTTGGCGGGGTTGAGCGCGAAGCCCTCGTCGCGGACGATCGTTCCGACCAGAGCGGCGAACTCGGCGCCGCCGCGGGCTAGCCGCGCGCCCGAGAAGGTGAGGTCGTCGGCGTACCGCGAGTAGCGCAGGCCCGCTGAGGCGGCCAGCCCCGTGAGCCGGCGGTCGAGGCGAAACGCGGCGAGGTTGGCGAGGGCGGGAGACGTCGGAGCGCCCTGAGGCAGATGGGGTGTCGCAAGCTGCCTGCCCAGCCAGAAGCGCGGCTGGACGGCGGCGTCCGCGGCGGTACTGCGCACCACCTCCCAGACGTGCACCGGCACGGTGTTGGTGGTGAGGCCGGTGAGCAGATGGGCGACGTCTGAGCGGTAGCCCATGGTCTGGAAGATCCCGAACACGCGCCCGGCGGACACGGAGGCGAAGAAGTCGGCCAGGTCCAGACGCAGCACCACGCGCTGGCCGCTGTGGCGGCGCGCGTGGTCGACGACCGAGCGTCCGCGAGCGAAGCCCTGGGCGGCCTCGTGGACCGGGACGTGGTCGAGGGCCTCGCGCAGGATCCAGCGCTGGACCTCCTTGAGGCGGAGCTTGGGGGCCTCGATGACGCGCGGAAGACCGCTGCGGCGGGGCACCGCGGCGTAGCGGTAGTTGCGCAGCCGCTCGGCGCCGACGGTGCGCTCCAGTGAGCGGACGTCGGCCAGCCACGCGAGCTGCCCGTCGGAGAGCTCGAGGACGTCGGCAAGCGCGGAGACGGACGGGATCCGGGCGACCGGCCAGTCACGGCGCGGGCGCGGCGCGGGTGCACCGGCCGACGCCTCGCGCCGGATCGGTGGCGGCTCACGGACCTCGGGCCCCGCACGATGTTCGGTGAGGAAGTCCTCGATGAGGTGGGCCAGGCCGCCGGGACCGCGCGCCGGCGCCCGGCGATAGACCGCCATGACGTGCAGTGCCAGCGCGTCCAGCCAGGTCGGCCAGTGCGCCAGCTCGGCCGCGGCTGCCTCCGCGATGTCGGGGAGCTGCCAGGGACCGGCGAGCATGGCCCGGGAGAGCTCGAAGGCGATGACGGTGCGCTCGGCCTCGTCGTACATGACCGGTCAATCATGGCGGCGCCGCGCATCGACTGCTCCGTGTCGTGCGATGCCCCGCCGTGCCTCCGAATGGATGCACTCAAAAGGGCTCGCGATGCACTGTCCCAGATACTGGGGGATCCCCGGGGTGACCCCGGAGAGGGAGGTGCGCCCGCAGGCGCGCCTGACCCACCTCGGTGCTACGACGCCGCCGAGGCGACGCTATCGCATCGTGTTGTCCACGATCGCGTCGATGATCTCGGGCCACAGCGCCCGGGGCAGGTCGTGGCCCATGCCCGGGAAGATCACCAGCCGGGCGTCGGGGATCGCCTCGGCCGTGGCGCGTCCCCCGGAGATGTCGACCAGCGGGTCGGCGTCGCCGTGGATCACGGTGGTGGGGGCGTGGACGGAGGCGAGCGCCTCGGTGCGGTCGGGCGCCGAGGCCACGGCCGCGAGCTGGCGCGCGCTCCCTGCGGGGTAGACGCCGCGGTCAAAGAGCCGCCCCGCGCGCTGGCGCTTGTACTCCTCCTCGAAGTCGTACGTCTTGGAGCCGATCGCGCGATAGGTCTCGAGGTGGTCGGCGATGTAGGCCTCGCGCTCGCGCTGGGCCTTGCGCATCAGGCGCATCATCATCTTCGGCTGGGGCTTGCCCACCGCGCGGTTGCCCGTCGTGGACATGATCGAGACCAGCGACAGGACGCGATCGGGATGGTTGATGGCGACGAGCTGGGCGATCATGCCGCCCATCGAGGCGCCGACGATGTGCGCGGACTTGATCCCGAGGGCGTCGAGCAGGCCGACGCTGTCGGCGGCCATGTCCTCGAGCGTGTACGCGGCCCCGCGCGGGCTGCGCCGGAGCAGCTGCCATCGCGTCGGGGTGGGCTGGCCCTTCAATTGGGAGGAGCGGCCGATGTCGCGGTTGTCAAAGCGAATGACCCGGAAGCCGCGAGCGGCCAGCTGCTCGCAGAAGGCGTCGTCCCACAGCAGCATCTGCGACGCCAGGCCCATGATGAGCAGCATCGGTGGCGCCTTTGCCACGCCGAAGGTCTGGTAGCAGAGCTTCAGTTCGCCGACGGTGGCGGTCCGCTCCTTGGAGGCGGTCGATTTCAGCTCAGGCACGGACAGGCGCGACACCGTACCAAGGCCGGGTGTCGCGCGGCCGGGTAGCAGAGGTTTCGACACATTTGCACACGTTCTGACGCCCGACGCGTTGACGCTGACGATCGCACGACGGAAGATGGGCACCGGCGCAGTTTCCATTAACTGTCGGGATCGGAGGGGACATGACAGATACCCATGTGGTGCTGTCCGGCAGCGACCGTGCGCGCAAGCACGACGCGGAGCGGATCGGTGACGTCAACCCGGCGTCGGCGATCGAGGTGACCGTCACGGTGCGGGGGCCGGAACTGCCGCAGGTGACGCCGGGCAAGTCGATGAGCCGCGAGGAGTTGGAGCGCAGGTACTCGGCCAGCCCAGCTGACATGGACGCGGTTGCGTCCGAGCTTGGCCAGTACGGATTGGAGGTGCTCGACAGTGCGCTCTCGACGCGCAGTCTGAGGGTCCGCGGGACGGCCGCCCAGATGGACGCCGCGTTCCGCGCCAACCTGGGCATCTACCGCGACGACGGCGACGAGTTCCGCGGCCGCGAGGGGACCCTGGAGATCCCGGCGGGCCTGGCGGATGTCGTCACCGGCGTGTTCGGGCTCGACCAGCGGCGTGTCGCGCGCCGTGTACCCGGGATCCCGCCCCATGAGGGCTCGGCCCAGGCGCTCGCTGAGGGCGCGCTGTCGCCCGCCGATCTGGAGGAGCGCTACCGCTTCCCCGGGGGTGAGGGCGAGGGCCAGACCGTGGCCATCGCCGAGTTCGGGGGTGCGTACTTCCCCTCAGACCTGCAGACCTTCTGCACTCAGCAGGGGCGCCCGGAGCCCAGTGTCAAGCAGGTCGGGCTCGGGGTGGCCGTGCTCACCGAGCAGGAGGTGATGGCCCTCCCGGCCGACCATCGCGAGCAGGTGCTCGAAGAGGCCGGCGAGGTCAACATGGACGTGCAGATCATCGCCGGCCTGTGCCCGGGTGCCGACATCGTCGTGTACTTCGCGAGCTGGGACCAGAAGGGCTGGGTGGATCTCCTCAACGAGGTGGTCAAGGGCGTGCCCGCCGGCCCGGTATCGGTGTCGGTGAGCTGGGGTTTGTCCGAGGACAGCTCGGACTTCTCCCCGGCCGCGCGGCGGGTCATCGATCACCGGCTCCAGGCGGCGGCGCTGCTGGGCATCACCGTGTGCGTCTCGGCCGGCGACGACGGCTCGGGCGATCAGGTCAACGACGGCCAGGCGCACGTCAACTTCCCGGCGTGCAGTCCACACGTGCTCGCCGTCGGGGGAACCCAGCTCGAGGGCGATCAGGAGGTGGTGTGGTGGCAGTCGCCGGGCCGGCGCAGCCAGGGCGGCGGCTCGACCGGCGGCGGCATCAGCCGCCTGTTCCCGCAGCCGAGCTGGCAGACCGTCGATGTGCGCCCTCCTGACGGCAGTACCGCCACAGGGCGCATCATCCCGGACATCGCCGCGCTGGCGGGCCCGCCCTTCTACCAGCTGGTCCTCTTGGGTCGGGCGGCTCCCAACGGCGGGACGAGCGCGGCGGCACCGGTGTGGGCCGCGTTGGTGGCGCGGTCGGCCGCCGCGGCGAGCCCGCAGCGGGCGCCGGTGTTCCTCGCCCCGATGCTCTACGGGGCCGGACCCGACGGCCATCCGCTGGGCATGTCGGTATGCCGGGACATCACGTCCGGTAGCAATACCTCCACACCGCCCGGCTGGGGGTTCGCGGCGGGCCCGGGGTTTGACGCGGTGACCGGCTGGGGCGTACCCGACGGCCCACCGCTGGTGGGCACGGAGATGGCCCCGGGCGCGGCGGCCGCGCACAAATAACAGCGAGCGTCAGGTCGGCGGGGCGGCTTCGAGCGCTGCCCCGCCGACGACCTCACCGAGCTGGAGCACGAGCCAGATCCGCCGCGGATCGAGCAGCAGCTCGGGTGTGGCGACCACGTCTCCGTCGACGACCAACAGGTCGGCGATGCGGCCGGGCGCGATCGTGCCGATGTGGTCCTCGAGCCCGGCCGCCTCGGCGGCGATCGCGGTGGCAGACCGAAGGGCCTCGGCGCCGGAGAGACCGTGGTGGACCATCCGCACCAGCTCCAGCGCGGTGTCGTCCCCCGAGACGCCGTCGCGGTCTGAGCCCGAGCGCGATCTTGACGCCGGCCTGTGCGCGCGGCGCGCATGCTCAGCGTTCCCTGCGCGAGGTTGTGGTGGGCCAACTCGACGATGCTGGGGAGCATCTGGGCGTCGATCGTGGCCTGCGCGGGGTCGACGGCGTCGCCGAAACCGCCCATCCAGTAGTAGCCGCTGAGCGTCGGCACCAGCACCTGCCCGCGGGCGGCCATTGCCTGCAACAGCTCGGGGCGCTGGTTGAGGTACATGCCGTGCTCGATCGTGTCCACTCCGTGGGCGATGGCCGCGGCGGTCCCGTCCAGGCCCTCGACGTGGGCGGCCACCCGGAAGCCCATCCGGTGAGCCTCGTCAACGACGGCGGCGAGCTCTGAGTCGGTCATCTGCGCGGGCTCGGGATCCTCCAGTTCGTTTGAGCGCGCGCCGGTGGTCATCACCTTGATGAAGTCAGCGCCGTCGCGCAGTTGCTCGCGCACCGCCTTGCGCATCTCGTCGGGGCCGTCGGCCTCGCGATACATGGCGCCGTAGAAGCGCCCGCCCGGCGCGGTGGCCGAGATGATCAGCCCGCAGGTGAGCAGCCGTGGGCCGCGGAAGGCGCCGTAGCGCATCGCCTGACGGGCCTCCTGAGGCGCCAAGCGCTGGGAGCCGACGTTACGCAGCGTGGTGACGCCCATGCGCAAGGTGTCGCGCAGGCGTCGCCTGGAGGAAGTGCGCGCTGGTGCCCGCCAGCAGCGGCTCGGCCCCGTGGATCGGATGGGGCTCGTGTCCCTGAACATGGACGTGCACGTTGACGAGCCCGGGCAGGAGCATCCGGCCGTCGAGCTCGACCACGCGCGCGCCTTCGGGGGGCGCGTCGCCCGCGGCCCCGACGCGCTCGATCATCCCGTCGGTGACGAGGACGGCGGCGCCGTCGCGGACCGGAGATCCGGTGCCGTCGAACAGTCGCGCCCCGGTCAGCCACAGGCGGCCCGCGGCGGGCGGAGGCGCGGCGAGCAGCGACGGATGGCGATGGGGCATGGCGGCGCACACTAGCCGCTCACCGAGATCTGAAAGAGCCTTGCAGATCTCACGACGACGCGCTATACATGATCTGAAACACTCTTTCAGAAAGGAGCCGGCTGATGCCCGAGCGCCGGCCCGTGCTCACCGACCCCGATGTGCTCGAGTCCCTGGCGCATCCGGTCCGCCTCGACCTGCTCACCTACCTGATGGCCAACGGCCCGGCCAGCGCATCGACGTGCGCTCGAGCGGTGGGGGACACGCCGTCGAACTCCAGCTACCACCTACGTACCCTGGCCCGGCACGGTCTGGTGGAGGCCGTGGACTCGTCAGACCGCCGGCAGCGGCCATGGCGGGCGACGATCACGGGGTTCGACCTGGAGCCGGTGCCTGACCCCGACACCCCATCGGGGCGAGGAACGGCTGCGGTGATGGCGGCCTCACTGGCGCTCGAGCAGCGGTTGCTGCGCGACTACCTGTCACACCGTGACACGGTGCCCGCCGCGTGGCGCGAGGTGGACCTCGCCTCGAGCTACACGCTGCGGATCACCCCCGGCGAGCTCCGGGTGCTGGGGCAGCAGCTCGACGCGCTGATCCGTCCGTTGATCGCGGCCAATCGCGAGCCCGCGCCCGCCGACGCCGAGCTCGTCGAGGTCGACCTGTACGCGTTCCCCCGTACCGAGGCACCGTGGCGGCGCGCGAACCCCTGAGCAACCCCGCCTTCCGCACGCTGTGGGTGGCGGGGATGATCTCGGACGCGGGCGACTGGCTGCTCCTTGTCGCGCTGCCGATCGTGGTCTACCAGCTGACCGGCTCGGCGGTGGGGACTGCGGCCGCCTTTGCGGCCGAGCTGGGCCCGGGGATCGCGCTGGCGCCGCTGGGTGGCCGGCTCGCCGATACCGTCGATCGCCGGCGCGCTGATGATCGCCCTCAGCGCCCTGCAGGCCGTGGCGTTGTTGCCGCTGCTGCTGGTGCGCGACGGCCACGGCGTGGCCATCGTCTACGCGGTCATCGTGGCGCAGTCGAGCCTGGCCGCGCTCTTCGATCCGGCCAAGAACGCGCTGCTGCCGGCCCTCGTCGATCCCGGCCAACTCGTCTCCGCCAACTCCCTGGCGGGACTGGGCTCCGCCGTGGCGCGGCTGGCCGGCGGGCCGCTGGGCGGCCTCTTGCTCGCGGCCGGGAGCCTGCACACGATCGTCCTCGCCGACGCGGTGAGCTTCGGCCTCGCGGGTGTGCTGATCGCCCGGTTGCCGCGCCGGCCGCGCCATGCGGGGAGCTCCGGCGGCGGTGACGATCGGCGCGACGATGGCGAGGCGGGGGCGCTCTCGACGGGCGGGCTGCGTGCCGTCGTGCGCGTTCGCCCGGTCGCCGCCGCCCTGCTCGTGGCCTTCGTCGCCGACATCGCCCAGGGAATCTTCGTCGTGCTGTTCATCGTCTTCGTGGCCCGGCGGCTGCACGGTGGGGCGGCGGAGACGGGCCTGCTGCGCGGGGTCCAGGCGGTGGGTGCCATCGCCGGCGGGCTGCTGTTGGCCGCCCGCGGCGATCGCTGGCGGCCCGTCGCGCTCGCGGCGGCGGCGGGCGTCGCCTTCGGCGTCCTGGACCTGACGGTCTGGAACGGCCCGATCGTCACCCGCTCAGAGGCGTTGTACGTCGCGCTGTTCGTGTGTGTCGGCGCTCCGGGCGTCGTCATGGAGACGGCCGGGATCAGTTTCCTGCAACGGGCCGCAGACGACATCCATCGCGGCCGGGTGTTCGCGGCGCTCGGGCTCGTCGAGAACGCCGGCCAGGCCCTCGGCATCGTCGCCGCCGGCGTTCTGACCGCGCAGCTGGGTCTGATGACCCTCCTCGACGCCCAGGCCGGCCTCTACCTCGTCGCCGGCGGCATGGTCATCGTGTTGGCGAGGATGAGGCGGCCGTCTCGCGATGAGCATCGCGCCGGCGAGGGCCAGCAGGGCGGCGCCCGCCCAGCCGAGCGCTGGGCCATGGAGCGGCAGTGAGGCATGGTCGGTCGCGCCGCTGAGCAGGAGCAGCGTCGCGACGCCCAGCGCGGTGCCCACCTGGGCCGCGGTGTTGAGTGCTCCGGCCGTGGCGGCCTGAAGTGAGGCGCCGACGTTGGTTCCCCACGCGTTGGCGGCCACAGAGGACACGCCCAATCCGACGCCGGCGAGCGCGATCGGCAGCGACATCAGCCATCCGGCGCGGTGCAGGGGGATCAGCCCGGCGTCGGCCGCCCCGATCAACAGCAATCCGAGCGCGATCGCGCGGTGCGCCGGCAGCCGGCGTAGCGCGGGGGCGGCGAGGCTCGAGCCCGCGATCGCGCCGGCGCTCAGCGGAAGCAGGCGCACGCCGGCCGCCCCAGCAGACAGATGCTGTGTGCGCTGGAGATCGAGAGTGGCGAGGGCGGCGACAGAACTGGTCGCGGCGGTGTTGAGAAAGGACGCTCCGGCACCGGCGCGCACGCCCCGCAGGCGGAACGCCTGACGGGGAATGAGCGGATCACGGGTGCGCCGCTCGACCCGTGCCGCGCCTCCCAGCAGCACCATCCCACCGGCCACCGCGGCGACGCCCGCGCCCGCGTGGGACGGCGGCTGCAGCAGCGAGGCGCCCAGGACGATCCCGGCGACCCCCGTGCTGAACAGCAGGCCGCCGCGCAGGTCGAGTTCGCGGAGCGGCGGCAGGGCGCTGCGCGGCCACCGCACGCACGACGCCGGCGGCGATGACCGCGGCCAGTGGGAGGTTGACCCAGAACATCAGGCGCCAGCCCGCGAGCTGAGTGAGCCCGCCGCCGATGACAAAGCCACTGGCCCCGGCAGCGGCCCCGGCTGCGCTCCACGCCGACATCGCCGCCCGGCGCTCGGCGCCCGAGGGCGTGGCCGCGATCAGGAGACGCAGCGACGCCGGCACGCGAGACGGCGGCGGCCACCCCCTGCAGGCACCGGCCCGCCACCAGCGCCGGGATGGACCCGGCGGTGGCGGCGCACAGCGAGCCCGCGGCAAACGCCGCGATGCCGCCCAGGAGCACGCGGCGATGGCCGAAGCGCTCCCCCAGCCGCGCAGCCAGCATCAGCAGGCCCCCGAAGCACATGGCGTAGGAGGTCAGCACCGCCGAGGCCGCGCCACCGCCGGCCGCGAGCGACCGCAGTATCTGCGGCGCGGCGGTGAGGACCTCGGTGACCCCGAGCACGTCGACGAACTGGACGATGCAGAGGACCGCGATGACCGTCCTGGTGCTTTCGCGGCGGGTCTCGGGTGAGGGTCCTGTCTTCATCGATGAAGTACCTGACAAGATATGTACCCACGGATGTGCGCCCAAATCACCCTCCAGTCGATCGCCGACCGGTTGGGCTGCTCGGCCAAGACGGTGTCCAACGCCTTCAACCGGCCCGATCAGCTGTCGGCGGCAACGCGCGAGCGCGTCCTCGCGCTCGCGGCCGAGCTCGGGTATCCGGGCCCCAATCCGCTGGCCGCCGGGCTGCGTCGCGGCCGGGTGGGCGCGATCGGCTTCGCCTACGCCAACCCGCTGTCCTACGCGTTCGAGGACCCGGTGATCGTCGCGCTGCTGGCCGGGATCAGCGCGGTTGCCGAGGGGGAGGGCGCGGGGCTCCTGCTCGTCCCCGGCTCAGCCGACCCGGGCGGCCGCACGGGTGCGATCAGCGCCGCGGTCATCGACGGGCTGCTCATCTTCTCGATGGCCGACGACGACCCGCTCGTGGACGCCGCCATCGCGCGGCGGCTGCCCACGGTGGTGGTCGACGAGCCCGAGCCCGCCACGCTCGCCGGCCGGGGCGGACCTGTCCCTTGCTGGGTGGGCGTTGACGACACGGCAGGGGCGACGGCGGCTGCGCGTCACGTGCTCGAGCTCGGTCACCAGCGCCTCGCGGTGATCACGTTCTCGCTGCACCGCGGGCAGCGGCGCGGGCGGGTGAGCGACCAGGAGCAGGGCGCCGCCACGTACGCGGTGACCCGCCGTCGTCTCGAGGGCTACCGCGACGCGGTCACCGGCGCCGGGCGGAGCTGGTCCGCCGTGCCGGTGATGGCGGGGGTCACGAGCTCGGTGCAGGAGGGCGTCGCGGCGGCCGCGGCGCTCCTGGAGCTCGGCCCAGCGCCCACAGCGATCCTGTGCCAGTCAGACCGCCTGGCCGAAGGGGCCATGCGGGAGGTGCGCCGGCGTGGGCTGGACGTGCCGGGGGACGTGTCGGTCGTCGGGTTCGACGACGCCGACACCGCGGCGGGCCTCGGCCTGACAACGGTGCGCCAGCCGAACCGGGGCAAGGGGGAGACCGCCACCCGGGCGCTGCTGGGGTTGATGGAGGGGCGGGAGGTGGAGCCGATTCAGGTGCTCGACACCGAGCTGGTGGTCCGCGCGAGCACCGGGCCTGCGAGATAGTCATCCTCTGGGCTCATGGCCGATCTGACGAGACGCGCGCCCGATCCGGGGTGGCTGGCACGTGCTCCGTCGGGCGGGTTGGTCATCGGGGGGATCGCGTCGGTCCAGGTCGGCGGAGCGCTCGCCGTGCACCTGTTCGGGTATGTCGGGCCCAGCGGCGCGGTGGTGTTGCGGATGGTGACCGCGGCGCTCGTCCTGCTGGCGACCTCTCCGCCCCGGCTGCGGGGACGTGCCCTGCGGGGGCTGCCGGTGGCGGTGGTGTTCGGGCTGGTGCTCGCCGGCATGACCCTCAGCTTCTACAACGCGGCGCACCGCATCCCGCTGGGCATCGCCGTGGCCCTGGAGTTCGTCGGTCCGCTCACGGTGGCGGTGGCGGGGTCGCGCCGGCCCGTGGATCTTGTGTGGGTCGCGCTCGCGGTTGCCGGGATCATCGCGCTCACCCGCGGCGGGAACGAGCCGATCAGCGGGCTGGGGGTCTTCTTCGCCCTGCTGGCGGGCAGCCTGTGGGGCTGCTACATCCTGCTCAGCGCGCGGGTGGGGCGCGCATTTGAGCGGGGGGCCGGGCTGACAGTGGCGCTGTGCGTCGCCTCGCTGGTGACGCTGCCAATCGGGGTGGCCACCGCGGGCTCGCATCTGCTCGAGCCCCGCTCGCTCGCGCTGGGCGCGGCGGTCGGGCTGCTCTCCTCCGCAATCCCGTTCTCCTTTGAGATGGAGGCGCTGCGCCGCATGGCGGCGTCTCTGTTCGGCGTGCTGATGAGCCTCGAGCCCGCGATGGCGGCGCTGACGGGCTTCCTGATCCTGGGCCAGCAGCTCAGCGGGCGGGCGCTGCTGGGGATCGCGCTCGTCGTGGCCGCGTCGGTGGGCGCCTCGATGCGCAGCCGTCGCGCCGCCACGGATATCTGATCTCGGCGTAGGCCAGGTTGGAGCACCCAGGTGGGGCCAGTTGGACGATCAGCAATAGTCAGGAGCCGCCGATGGCGGTACTGTGCCCCACGGCCACCACCCAATGTCGTAGCCGCAAGAGATCTCCAGGAAGGAAAGTGGATGGAAGCCACGTCGATCCCCGCGCCCGCTGCCGAGGGCCAAAAGGCGCCGCGTCAAGAGCTCAAGAAGGGCGCGATCAGCTACATCAGCAACGTCGTCATTGGGGTTGCCTCGACCGCGCCCGGATACAGCCTGGCCGCGACCGTCGGGTTCATGGTCGGCGTCGCCGGCATCGGGGTCCACAACCCCGCGGTCGTCATCGTGTCCTTCATCCCGATGCTGTTCGTCGCCTGGGCGTATCAGTACATGAATGAGGTGGATCCCGATTGCGGGACGTCGTTCTCATGGATCAGCCGGGCGATCAGCCCCGAGCTCGGCCTCCTCGTCGGCTGGATCGTCATCGTCTCCGACATCGTCGTCAACGCCAACCAGGCGCAGATCGCCGGCAGTTACGGGTTCCAGCTGTTCGGCTTGGACAATGCGTCGGCCAACACGTTGGACGTCATCCTGCTGGGCGGCATCTTCATCGTCGTGCTCACCTGGATCTGCTGGAGGGGCATCGAGCTCTCGGCCCGGACCCAGCAGATCCTGCTCGGCTTCGAGATGACCACCCTGATCATCTTCGCCGTCGTCGCCCTGATCAAGACCTACACCGACTCGCCCACGCACTCGATGCACGTGGCGCTGAATTGGTTCAATCCGTTCGCGGTCAGCACCAGCGCGCTCCTCTCCGGCATGCTGCTCGGGGTGTTCCTCTACTGGGGCTGGGACACCGGGGTCTCGGTGAACGAGGAGAGCGAGAACTCCAGTGACGGACCGGGCCGCAGCGCGGTGACGTCGACGATGGTCCTGATCGGGATCTATCTGCTGGTGTCGGTCGCGTCCCAGGCGTTTGCCGGCACCACGTACCTGACCAACAACGCCGACGACATCTTCGCGGGGGGCCTGGCCAAGGGCGTGCTCGGGTCGCTGCACTTCCTGCTCACCATCGCCGTACTGACGTCCGCGACCGCGGCGACGCAGACGACCATCATCCCGGCCGCCCGCCAGGCCCTCTCCATGGCCCGCCGGGGCGCGATCCCGAGTCGTTTCGCGCAGATCCATGAGCGCAATTTCTCCCCCGGCACGGCCACGATCTGGGCCGGGGTCCTGTCGCTCATCTGGTTCGTCGCCATCGAGAAGCTCTCGACCAACGTGCTCGCCGACTGCGTGGCAGGCCTCGGGATCCTGGTGTGCATCTACTACGGGTTCACCGGCTTCTGCTGCACCTGGTTCTACCGCTACGAGCTGCGTAAGTCGGTTCGCAACTTCTTCATGCTCGGCTTTTTCCCGACGGTCGGCGGGTTGATCCTGATGGTCATCCTGGTCAAGGCGGTCGTCACCTACGCCGACCCCGCCAATGACAGCAGCGCTCCCTTCCTGGGCCTGGGTGTGCCAGTGTGGATCGGCATCCTGGGGGTCGGCAGCGGGATCCTGATCGTGCTGTATCGCAAGGCCACCGCGCCCGCGTTCTTCCGCAACGAGAAGCGGGTGAAGTTCGGCGATCCGATCGAGGTGGTCACGCCGGAGTCGGAGTTCGCCCCCGCAGACACGATGCTGTAGGTCGGCGTCGCCGGCCCCCTGATGTCCGCCACCCCGTCGTTCTGGCTCGACCAGCTCGGGCCGCGTCCTTCGCGGCCCGCGCTGGCGGGCGATCGGGACGCAGACGTGTGCATCATCGGCGGCGGGCTCACCGGTCTGTGGACGGCTTACGAGCTCAAGCGGGCCGAGCCGAGCCTCGTCGTCGTGGTGCTGGAGGCACAGCAGGTCGGCTTTGGGGCCTCGGGACGCAACGGCGGTTGGGTGCTGGGCAAGATCTCGGGCACGGCCGATGCCTGGCGGACCCGCGGTGGACCCGACGCGCCCCGGACGATGGTCCGTGCCATCCAGCAGACCGTCGAGGAGGTCGGGGCGGTTGTCGCGCTGGAGGACATCGCCTGCGACTGGAAGCACGGCGGCACGGTCACGGTGGCGCAGTCAGACACGCAGCTCGCGCGTCTGCGCGAACTGGTGGAGGGCGAGCGCCGCGACCTCGGGGACGACCTGGCGTGGCGACTGCTCGACGGTGATGCGATCGCCGCGCGGATCAACGTCGACGGAGCGCGCGGAGGGCTGTACACCCCCCATTGCGCCCGGGTGCAGCCGGCCAAGCTGGTCGACGGGCTGGCGGCCGCCGCCGAGCGTGCGGGCGTGGCGATCTACGAGTCCAGCCCGGTCAAGACCGTCGAGCCGGGCCTCGCGATGACGAAGGGGGGAGACGTCCGGGCCCGCTACCTCCTGCGCGCCACCGAGGGCTACACCGCGGACATGCCCGGCGAGCACCGCATGCTGCTGCCGATGAACAGCTCGATGATCGTCACCGAGCCATTGCCCGAGGCCGAGTGGGCGCGGATCGGCTGGGACGGCGCCGAGACCATGCTCGACGGCTCCCACCTCTACACGTACTCCCAGCGCACCGCCGACGGGCGGATCGCCATCGGCGGGCGCGGCGTGCCGTACCGGTTCGGGTCCCGCACCGACCGTGAGGGGCCGGTGCCGCACCGCACCATTCATGAGCTGAGGGCCCGTCTGATCTCGCTCTTTCCGTCGCTGGCGGGGGTGCGTGTCGCGCGGGCCTGGCACGGCATCCTGGGCGTCTCGCGCGACTGGTGCCCCACCGTGAGTCTCGACCCGGTGACCGGGATCGGCTATGCCGGGGGCTACGCGGGCGAGGGAGTCGCGGCGAGCAACCTGGCGGGGCGGACCCTGCGCGACCTCGTGCTGGGGCGAGAGACCGACCTGACCCGGCTGCCCTGGGTCGGCAACCCGGCGCGCAACTGGGAGCCAGAGCCGCTGCGTTTCGTCGGAGCCCGCGGCATCTACACGCTCTACCGGCTGGCGGATCGCCAGGAGAGTGTCCGCCACCACGAGTCCCGGATCGCCGGGCTCGCCAACCGGATCGCTGGGCGCTAGCCGGACCGCCGGGCGCTAGCCGGACCGCCGGGGCGCTAGCCGGAGCGCCGGCGGCGGCGCCGGCCTCGGCGCGTGAGCCGAGCGAGCCACCCGAGCGCGATTGTGATCACGAGCGCAACCTGGGTCGCGTGCTCCCGTGCCCAGGCCTGCGGGCGCTGTTGCGAGACGTCCCGGGGCACCGGCGTGTCTCTGGGCAGGTGCTCATGCTCAACCTTAACCTGAGGGTGGGACGTATCGGCCTCAGGCTGGCCATGAGGGACAGCGCCGGCCATGTCGTCGGCCATCTCCGCGAACACGTCGATCGCCATCTGTGCCATCACTTGGTCCATCACGGTCCTCGACGGCCCCGTTCTCGTGGTGGAAGGGACGCGTGCGGCGTCGTTCCGGGGCTCGGCGACGCGAGCGTATGCGATCGGCGCCGCCGGGGTGGGAATTGATGCGGCGTCGTAACCGGGGCCGGAAGGTTCGGCGGCGGGTCGCAGCCGGCGGCGGACCTCCGGGAGCGCGACGAGCGCCAATGCCGACAGCAGCGCCAGCACTGCCGGGACGAGGATGCCCGCAATCGACGAGCCGGTCTCCGCTTGGTCCACGATCCTGGGCGCGGGCGGCGAGGGGGTGTGAGCGAGCCCGCCGCGAGGCGGCCTGGAGGCGTGAACGGCGCTGAGGCTGGCGCTTGGGCCCGACTCCGAGGGCGCCGCGCCGGCCGTTGAGCTCGAGGGTGCCTGGGTGCCGGCCGGCGCAGCCCCCGCAGCCGTGACCGCGGCCGATGGTCCGGCGCAGCCGGTGGTGACGCTGCGCTGCAGCGCGGCCATCGCCCGCCGCTCCAGCGCGGCCTCCCTCCGCGGACTGACGCGGAGGATCCGGGCCGTCGCCGCCGCGCCGCGAGCCGGTCCGTGCAGACCGGCCCGCAGCGTCAGCAGACGGCGTGCCCCCACTTGAAGGACTCCCAGGCAGCCGTGCAGCCGCGCCACGAGGCGACGCAGTTGCCGGCTCTCATGCGCCGCGGCTCTGCGTCTCGCCGGGGTGGAGCGCTGACTCGCTGTGCGGGTGCGCCCGTGCGCCGCCGCGGCACGGGCGCGGGACGCAATCAGTCCGGACGCGGTGGCAGTTCCGGGGGCCGCGGTCGCGGCTGTCGGCGCTGGGGAGGTGGCTGGGTCCGGGGCGGCGGAGGCGGGGTCCCCCGGCGCCCCGGACACTTGCGCGCTGCGCGTCGCCCCGCCCACCAGCGCGGAAACCTTGGAAGCCGTGGTGCGTGCCGGAGCGGCGGCCGAGGGGGCGCCGACCGACGGCGTGGTGACCGACGGCACGGTGGCGACGGGCGTGGAGACCCGGGGCGTGGTCACCGAGGGAACGCTGATCGAGGGCACCGGGGCCACGGTGACGGTCGGGATGGTGGTGCGCGGGGTGGTCACCGAGGGGGTCGTGCCCACCGGCGTGCTCACGGAGGGCACTGTCACCGAGGGCACCGCCGCCGAGGGCACCGTCAGCCCTGGCGCGCCCATGCCCAGGCCCGTGCCCGCGGGGTGCTGCGGGAGCACCGCCGCCGTCCCGGCCAGTGGCGACGCCACGAGCACCCCGAACGCCGCCGCTGCCATCCCTACCACCACACCCTGTCTGGTCCCCATGGCGGCTGTAACGCCCGCTCTTCGTCAAACTTGCGTATCCCTGCAAATACCGCCCGAAAGGGCGGGACACGGCGTACCGCCAGGGCTCAGCGGCCCCAAACCTCCTCGGCCACGCCGACGATCAGCTCCAGCTTGGCGCGCTCGTCGTCGATCGAGAGCCTGTTGCCCTCCTCGGTCGAGGAGAAGCCGCATTGCGGGGAGAGGCAGAGCTGGTCGACATCGACGTAGCGGGAGGCCTCCTGGATCCGGCGCTTGAGCAGGTCGCGGTCCTCGAGCGTGGGCTTCTTGGTGGTGACCAGCCCCAACACGACCTGCTTGCCCGCCGGGACGAAGCGCAGCGGCTCGAACGTGCCCGAGCGGTCGTCGTCGAACTCCAGGAAGTACCCGTCGACGTCGAGGTCGCCGAACAGGGCCTCGGCGACGAAGTCATAGCCGCCCTCGGCGGCCCACATCGACTGGTTGTTGCCGCGGCACAGGTGCGTGGTCACCACCATGTCGTCGGGTTTGGCGGCCAGTGCCTTGTTGATGTTGGCGATGTACTGCTCATGCAGGTGGTCGGGGTCGCCGCCGATCTGCTCGATGTGCTCGCGCTGGGCGGGATCGTTGACGTAGGCCAGGCTGGTGTCGTCGAGCTGGAGGTAGCGGCAGCCGAGCTCGTAGGCGCCGGTCACCTGCCTGGCGTAGGCGTCGGTCAGGTCGTCCCAGAACAGATCGAGCTCCGGGTACACCGACTCGTCGATCGACGAGTTGCCGCCCCGGTAGTGGACCATGCTGGGGGAGGGCACGGTCAGCTTCGGAGTCTGCTGAGCGGACGCGTTGTCGCGCAGGAACGCAAACGCCTGGGCGAAGATCGTGTTGGCGAGGCCCACCTTGGCGCTCACCCGCATCGCCGGGGGCGCGTAGTCGTACTCGCCCTCCTCACTGCGGAACTGCACGTGCAGCGACGAGCCCTCGACCTCCTCGATCCCGTCCAGGGAGTAGATGAAGTCCATGTGCCACGAGGTGCGCCGGAACTCGCCGTCGGTCACGCTCCTCAATCCCGCCGCCCGCTGGAGCTCGATGACGCCACGGATGGCGTCGTCTTCGGTCGTGCGCAACGCCGTCGCGTCGATCCGCCCCGCCTTGAAGTCGGCCCGCGCGCGCGCCAGCTCCGGGGGGCGCAGCAGGCTCCCGACATGGTCAGCGCGAAACGGGGGCTTCTCACGCGAGGCCATCGGCACACTCTCCTTCTCGCATTGGCAAGAGGCGCGATTCAAGCAGAGGCGCAGGTCCAGGTAGGCTCGGCGCATGGTCGCCCGCTACCGCTCAGTCGTGTCGGTCCCCGGCTGCGCCCGGGTGCTGAGCACCGCCCTGATCGCACGCCTGCCACAGGGGATGACCTCGCTGGGAATCCTGCTGCTGATCCGGGCCCACACGGGCTCCTACGCCGCGGCGGGGATCGCGGTGGGCGCGTACGACTTCGCGACCGCGGCGGGCGCGCCGCTGGTTGGCCGGCTCGTCGATCGCTTCGGCCGCCGACGGGTGCTGGGGCCCGAAGCGGCGCTCCAGGCGCTGGTGCTCCTGGCCCTCGTCGCGGCTGCCCACGCCGGGGCCGGCGCGGTGCCTCTGGTGGCGCTCTCGGCGCTCGCCGGAGGCCTGTGGCCGCCGATCGCGCCCTCGGTACGCGCCCTGCTGCGCGACCTCGTGCGCGACCCCAAGGTGCGCGAGACCGCCTATTCGCTCGAATCCGTCGTCCAGGAGCTGGTGTGGATCAGCGGGCCGCTCGTCGTCGCCGGCGTGATCGCGTTCGCGTCGCCCGGGACCGCCGTTCTGTTCAGCGGCACGGTGAGCGTCTGCGGCACCCTGCTCTTCGTCAGCTCGCCGGCCGCACGCGGGCGGGGATCAGGCGGGGCGCGTCACGGGCGCGCTCCGGTGTTGGCGATACCCGAACTGCGCGCGATGCTGGGGCCGATCTTCCTCAACGGTCTGGCCATCGGAGCCATCGCCGTCGGCCTGCCGGCGCTCGCCCTGCACGCGGGATCGCGGCCGGCGACCGGGGTTCTGCTCGCGCTCTGGAGCGTCGGCAGCATCGCCGGCGGTCTGTGGTACGGGTCGCGGGATTGGCGAGCGCCGCTCACCGCTCGCTACCAGGCGCTGTTGTGGACGGGCGTGATCTGCATGGCGCCGCTGATCGCGGCCCGCACCATCCCTGAAGGACTCGTCGGCGCGGTGCTGGCCGGGCTGGTCATCGCGCCGGTGTTCTCGTGCCAGTACACGCTGGTGGGCCGGACCGTCCCGTCCGGAGTCGAGAACGAGGCGTTCACCTGGGTGTCGTCGGCGCTGGTGGGTGGCCTGGCCGCCGGGTCGGCTCTCGGTGGCGGGGCGGTGTCCGCAGCCGGGCTCAGCGCCCCCTTCGTGCTCGCCGTCATGGCGATGGGGCTGTCGGCGATCACGGCGTTGCGGATGCCCGCCAGTGCCGAGCAGCCGGTCGCCTGACTCCCGCTCGCTCTCGGGGCGAGTCCCGGCCGCCCGGCGGCGAGGGGGCTCGACCCCTCCGCCGCCGGACCGCCGTTCAAACGGTGGCCCTGAGCGCTTCAGGGCATCAGAAGTGCAGGATCTGCAGCATCCCCGTGACGCGGGGGAAGGCGTTCTTGTTGTAGGTGCCGAACTCTCGAACGTCACCTTGTAGCCGTCCTTCTTGGGGTGGCCGCCCGGGAACAGCAGGGCCTTCTGCTTGAGCATCCCGCACGGGCCCTGGGCTTTCGCGAACTTGGTCTTGCCCACCACCTTCTTGCGCAGGTAGTAGCCGAAGATGTGCTTGCCGGGCACGAACCCGGAGAACCTGAACGTCACCTTCTGCTTGGCGACGTTGCGGACACTGCCGGGCTTGGTGGCCACGGCGAGGTTCGCCGACTGGACCTTGACGGTTGCGGTCGTCTGCGTGCCGTCGGCATTGTCAGCGGTGGCGGTGAGCAGAGTCGCCTTCGATGCCGGGGCGATCGTGCGCAGCTCGGGTGCCTGGGCCGGGATCGATACGTTTCCGGCGGTGTCGGCCACCGCGCTGCCGAACGTCGTCCCGCCGGTCAGCTGCACCGTGGTGCCGGGTTCGAAGCCCGCTGCCGGTGATCACCATCGCGGCACCCTGGGCCGGGTTGGCGTTGACGTAGCACGCCCTGTCGGCTTTCAGCGTCGCGGCGGAGGCCTGCGCGGCGAGCGCGCCGGCGGCGGGCACCACGCAGAACGCGGTGATGGCGACGCTCGCCATTCGGCGGTGAGGACTCGTCATGTGGATTCTCCTGTCGTGTCAGTGAGCACGCGCTGGTCTGCACCGGCCTGGGGAGCCACGCGTTCTGCCCGCCCTACTTTGGCTTGAAGCCTAATATCACCCTAACCCGGACTCCTAAACCCGCGAGGGACCGTGGAGTTGCTGCGCTTGGCAGCAACGGATAGCGGAGTCGCTGCGCCGGGGTTGGGGGATCGCCGTGTCGCGGGGTCGGGGGGTCGCGGATCGCGTTGACGCCGCTGACCTGCATCTGATATATCACGGCCATGGCCACCATCCGACTCGAGGCAGCTCCCCGCCCGCCCAGCGCGATCGTGATCATCGGCGCGGGCATCGTGGGCAACAGCGTCGCCTATCACCTCTCGCGGCTCGGCGAGACCGAGATCACGCTGATGGACAAGGGGCCGCTGCCCAACCCGGGCGGCTCCACCGGACACGCGTCGAACTTCATCTTCCCGGTCGACCACTCCAAGGAGATGACGGCGCTGACGATGGAGAGCATGCGCCAGTACAAGGAGCTGGACGTCTACCTGGAGTGCGGCGGGATCGAGGTCGCGCGCACCGAGGCGCGGATGCAGGAGCTCGACCGGCGGATGGTGTCGGCCAAGACCTGGGGCATCGAGCCGACCTCGCTGCGTGACCCCGGCAGAGATCAGGGAGCTCGTGCCGTTCATCGACGAGTCGCTGCTGCTCGGGCGGCTTCTACACCCCGGGCGCCGGCGTCGTGGACTCGCTGCGCGCGGCGACGATCATGCGCGAGCGCGCGCGTCGAGGCGGGCATGACGGTGGCCGCCAACACCGAGGTGCTCGGGCTCGACGTCGAGCACGGGCCGCGTCCGGCGGGTGCGCACCGACCGCGGTGACATCGAGGCCGACCGCGTGGTCATCGCCTGCGGCTGCTGGAGCCCGCGGATCGCCGCGATGGCCGGGGCGCGGCATCCCGCTGAGCCCGGCGGTGCACCAGATGATCGACATCGGTCCGGTGGAGCGCTTCCAGGACGCCAAGACGCTCGTCGACTACCCGATCGTCCGCGACATGGACACCAACATGTACGAGCGCCAGGACGGCGGCGGCCTGGAGATCGGCTCCTACGCCCACCGCCCGATCATGATCGACGCCGACGAGATCCCCTCGATCGAGGAGTCGGCGCTCAGCCCGACCGAGCTGCCGTTCACCCAGCAGGACTTCGAGCTGCAGATGGAGCAGGCGCTCGAGCTGATGCCGGAGATCGTCGGCGACGAGTCCGTCGGCGTCGCGCTACGCGATCAACGGCCTGCTGTCGGTCACGCACGACGGCCTGCCGCTGCTGGGCGAGACGCCCGAGGTCGCCGGGCCTGTGGTCGGCGGCGGCGATCTGGATCAAGGAGGGCCCCGGCGTCCGGCAAGACGGTGGCCGAGCTGATGGTGCACGGCGAGTCCGAGATCGACGTCTATGACTCCAACATCGCCCGCGCCTACCCGCACCAGAAGACCAAGACCCACATCCGGGCCCGGGTCAACGAGGGCTTCAACAAGATGTACGGCATCGTCCATCCCTCCGAGCAGTGGGAGTCGGACCGGCGGGTCAAGCTCGTCGCCCTACTACGAGCGCGAGCAGGAGCTCCAGGCGGTCTTCTACGAGGCCGCCGGATGGGAGCGCCCGCAGTGGTATGAGTCAAACGCGCCGTTGCTGGAGGAGTTCGCCGACCGCGTCACCCGGCGCGAGGCCGAGTGGGAGTCGCGCTGGTGGAGCGCCGATCATCAACGCCGAGCACCTGGCGATGCGCGAGCGCGCCGGCTACACCGACCTCACCGCGTTCGCCATCTTCGACGTCACCGGTCCCGGGGCGCTCGACGCCGTCCAGCGCGTCGCCATGCGCCAGATGGACGTCGCCGTCGGGCGCGTCGTCTACACGCCGGTGCTCACCCCGTCGGGCGGCTTCAAGGCCGACCTGACGATCATGCGCATGGCCGACGACGTGTTCCGCGTCGTCACCGGCGGCGCGTGGGGGATGTCGGACCTGAAGTGGTTCGAGGACCACCTGCCGCAGGACGGCTCGGCGCAGATCCACGATCAGACCAACTCGTGGACGACGCTGGGGCTGTGGGGCCCGCGGGCCCGCGACATCCTGTCGTCAGCGTCACCTCGCGACGACGTCTCCCACGAGGGCTTCCCGTTCGCCAACTGGCGCCAGATCGAGGTCGGGTCCGCTGCAGGTCATCGCCAGTCGCGGATCTCCTACGTCGGCGATCTCGGCTGGGAGCTGTACGTCCCGATCGAGCAGGGCGCCCGGCTGTGGGACATCATCGCCGAGGCCGGGCCTGCCCCACGGCGCGGTCCCGATGGGGGCCGGCGTCTACGGCACCACCGGCCGGCTGGAGAAGGGCTACCGCGCCTACGGCGCCGAGCTCGAGGGCGAGTACAACGTCGTCGAGGCCGGCATGGCGTGGGGCAAGGTCAAGGAGGCCGGACTTCATCGGCAAGGAGGCGCACGTGCGCCAGCGCGAGGAGCCCCAGGCGGTGGCCATGTGCACGCTGACCGTCGACGACCACACCTCGCAGTCGGGCGTCAAGCGCTACATGCTCGGCGGCGAGCCGATCCTCACCGCCGACGGCGATCCCGATCACCGACGCCAAGGGCCGCCGCTCGTACGTGACCAGCGCCGGCGCCGGGCCCGTCGATCGGCAAGCACATCCTCATGAGCTACCTGCCGCCCGAGCACGCGGTCGTGGGCACCAAGCTCCAGGTCCAGTACATGGGCGAGCTGCTATCCGGTGACCGTCGCCACCGATCGACTCCACGCCGGTGTTCGACCCCGACAACGAGCGGGTGCGTCGGTGAGTCCGCTCATGAACATCCTCGTCTGCGTCAAGCGCGTGCCGCTCACCGGCGGCAAGATCACCCTCACCGAGGACGAGCAGGCGATCCAGACCCGACACCTCGGGTTCACGGTGAGCCCTCATGAGGAGTGCGCCGCCGAGGAGGCGATCCGGCTCGTCGAGGCGCACGGCGGAGAGTCGGTGGTGCTCACGCTCGGACCGGCCGAGGCCGAGGAGCAGCTGCGCGACATGATGGCCATCGGCATCGACCGCGGCATCCATCTCGTCACCGACGGCGGCGAATGGGATCCGCAGGCGACCGCCGCGGCGATCGTCGCCGCGATCCGCGAGGACGGGACCGAGCCGTTCGACCTCATCCTGTTCGGCAACGAGTCCGCCGACGCCGGCAACTACCAGGTGGCCGATGCGCGTCGCCTACGCGCTCGGGCTGCCGGTGGTCAACGGGATCAAGGGGATCACGCGTCGACGGCGACGCGCTGCGCTGCGAGCGCGAGGTCGGCCAGCGGGCGCGACGTCTACGCGATCCCCATGCCGGCGGTCGTCTCGGTGCTGGAGGGCATCAACCTCCCGCGCTATCCGTCGGTCCCCGGCCGCATGCGCGCCAAGCGCAAGCCGCTGGTCGCCGTCAGAGCCGGCCCGCGCCCAGCCGCGGCTGGAGATGGTGCGCCTCAAGCTCCCGGCGAGCTCCGGCAAGCAGGCCGAGGTGCTCGGCCACGGTCCCGAGGCGGCGCCGCGGGTCGTGGAGATCCTGCCGAGATCGGGGTGATGTAGGTGGCCGACCCTGGTCTTCATGGAGGGCGCCGAGGACGAGCTCTCCCAGCAGGCGGTGACATTCGCCGGCGGGCTGGGCGGGGACGTCGCGGCGGTCGCCTTCGACGCCTCGCGAGGCGTACGCGCCCGCGGCCTGGGCCCAGACGCTGGTCGAGCTCGCGCCAGCAGCGCGGCGCGACGCCGTGGTCGCGCCCGGGACCGACCGCGGCAACGAGGTGCTGGCGCACGTGGCGGCCAAGCTCGACCAGCCGATGTCGGCCAACTGCATGAGCGTGACCCCCGGCGACCCGGCCACCGTGGTGCGCATGCGCTGGGGCGGCAGCCTGCTCGAGGAGGCCCAGGTGCACGGCGCCCCGCTGCTGCTCGAGCGTCGCGCCGCACGCCGTCGCCGCCGACGCCGTCGTCCGAGGTGGAGACGATCGCGGTGAGCGGCTCGGCCTCAGACGCCGACCGGGCGGTGCACGTCTCTGAGACGCGTCCCCGCCGTCGAGCGGCGGCGTGTCGCTGGCCGACGCCGACGTGGTCGTCTCCGGCGGCCGCGGCGTCGGCTCCTCCGAGGGCTTCTCGGTGATCGAGGAGCTGGCGGCGCTGCTCGGCGGCGCGGTCGGCTGCTCGCGCGCGGTGACGAGCGCCGGCTGGCGCCCGCACTCCGACCAGGTCGGCCAGACCGGCACCAAGATCTCGCCCGGAGATCTACATCGCCTGCGGGATCAGCGGCGCCACCCAGCACATGGCCGGCTGCAAGGGCGCCAAGCGGCTGCTGGCGATCAACCCCGACGGCGAGGCGTCGATCTTCGCCTCCGCCGACTACGCCGTGATCGGCGACCTGCACGAGGTGGTGCCGGCGATCTCGGCCGAGATCAGAAAGGTGCGGGGCACATAGGCGTCGCCATCTCCGCCGTCGTGCTCGCCGCGGCGCTGGCGGTGAGCGGGGCTCTGTTCACCGTCCGCGTGCGGTTCCTGGTCGACGCTGCTGCGCGCCGGCGCGCCGGTCGACGCGCACCGGCGACCGGCTCGCGCCGCGCCGAGCACGAGGCGACGATCGTGCTGGGCCAGCGCAAGCTGCTGCAGCGCCTCGGGCCCGGGCCTGATCCACGCCTTCATCTTCTGGGGCTTCCTCGTGCTGGGCCCGACGATCGTGATCGCGATGATCGGCGTCGGTCTCCAAGCACGCCACGTTCCCGTGGCTCGGCGACCAGGGCTGGTACGCGTTCCTGGTCGACGTGTTCGCGGTGCTGGTGCTGATCGGGGTCGGTCTGCGCGCTCTACATCCGCAAGGTGCATGCGGCCGCGAGCGCTTCGAGGGCAGCCACCTCGGCGAGGCCGACCTGATCCTGGCGCTGATCGCGACCATCGCCATCACGCTGCTGCTGTGGCACGCCACCCGGATCGCGCTGGGGCTCAACGAGTGGCCCGCCTCCTCGGCGCCGGTGTCGAACCTGCTCTCGCACCTGTTCGCCGACGACGGCGTCACGCGCGTGCTCGAGCGGGTGTTCGTCTGGGCCCACGTGCTGACCATCCTCGGCTTCCTGGCCTACCTGCCGCGCTCCAAGCACCTGCACATCGCCTCGGCCGCGTTCAACGTCTGGTACGGGCGCACCGGCCCGGGCGGGCGGCTGGAGCCGCTGCGCTTCGACGATCCCGACATCCCCGAGGAGGACATCCGCTTCGGCGCCGGCACCGCCGCCGACCTGACGTGGAAGCAGATGCTCGACACCTATCTCGTGCACCGAGTGCGGGCGCTGCCAGGACGCCTGCCCGGCGTTCGCCACCGGCAAGGTGCTGTCGCCCAAGCTGCTGATCATGGGGCTGCGCGACCAGGTGTTCGCCGACGGCGGGGCGATCGTCCAGGCGCGCGCGGGAAGCGATGGCGGAGCGGGCGGTCCGGCCGCCCCGATCGATCTGATCTCTCTCGTTCCCAACGCCGTGCCCGAGGAGTCGGTGTGGGACTGCGTGACCTGCGGCGCCTGCGTCCAGGCCTGCCCGGTCTCGATCGAGCACGTCGACCACATCGTCGACCTGCGCCGCCACCTGGTGATGGTGGAGTCGAGCTTCCCGGCCGAGGCCGAGCCGATGCTGCGCGACGTCGAGCGGGCGTCGAACCCGTGGGGCAAGGCGCAGTCCGAGCGCGCCGACTGGGCCGACGGCGCTCGGGGTGCGGATCCTCGAGCCCGGCGACACCGCGCCCGGAGTACCTGTACTGGGTGGGCTGCGCGAGCTCGTTCGACGAGCGCGCCCGGACCACCGCCGAGAGCACGGTCAAGCTGCTGCAGCGGGCCGGCGTCGACTTCGCCATCCTCGGCGCCGCGCGAGGCGTGCACCGGCGACCCGGCCCGGCGGATCGGCAACGAGTACGTCTTCCAGGCGTTCGCCGAGCAGAACGTGGAGACGCTCAACGAGGCCGGGGTGACGAAGATCATCGCCAACTGCCCGCACTGCTTCAACACGCTGGGCAACGAGTACCGGCGACTTCGGCGGCGACTACGAGGTGATCCACCACACCGAGCTGCTCGTCGCGGCTGGTGCGCCGAGGGCCGGCTGCACCCCAGCGTAAGTCCGAGGGGCTGTCGGTCACCTACCACGACTCCTGCTACCTGGCGCGCCACAACGACGTGCTGGCGCCCCCGCGCGAGCTGGTCGGCGCCGTCGGCGAACCGGTGGAGATGGCGCGCAGCGGCAAGCAGACGTTCTGCTGCGGCGCCGGCGGCGCGCACATGTGGATGGAGGAGCGCGGCCGGGGCGATCAACGAGAACCGGGTGCGCGAGGCGGCCGGACCGGCGCCTGGACGCTGGCGGTCGCCTGCCCGTTCTGCACGGTGATGCTCGACGACGGCGTGCAGAGCGTGGGCGCCGATCTGCGCGTGGCCGACGTGGCCACGCTGCTGGTCGAGGCCGGCGCCGCCGACTGAGTCAGGCGGCGAGGAGCCGCTCGAGCTCGCGCTCCAGGCCCGCGTTGCCCACCGGCCGGATCTCCAGCGGCAGCCCCAGGCGCTCGGCCGCGCGCCTCGGCGCAGCGGCGCGTGGCCGGCGTCGGGCGCTGGGCCAGCCACACCACGCGCGTGTAGTGGCGGAAGTAGTCGTCGCGCAGCTCGGGCTGGCGGTCGAGGCCGAGCTCGCGCACGACGGTGTGCTCGAAGGTGCGGGCGAGGAAGTCGGTGAGGAAGTAGGTGCCCGGCTCCTCGGCGCAGCGCCTGCTCGACCTCGTCGCGGCGAAGCACGTCGTAGCAGTGGTCGCCGGCCAGCCGCTGACGCCAGGTCCGCCAGGACTCGTCCAGCGCGCCGTAGGTGCCGCAGTCGCGCGTAGGCCACGCGCCACGACGTCGTGGCTGGCCAGCGCAGCTCGGCGACCGCCGGCGCGATCCGCTCGGGCGGTTGTGCAGCAGCGCGGCACCGGCACGACGTCGATCGTCCCAGCCGCGCCGGCGGGCGATCGCGCGCACGTCGAAGCGCCAGCGCGCCGCAGGCGACCACCGCGGCGCGGGCGGGGAGTCGGGCTGCGGCGACGGTCATCCCGGGAAGGCGAGCTGGTCGATGAACAGGTCGTTGAAGTCGGCGCGGCCCGACAGCTCGACGTACTCGCACCTCGCGCAGGATCGACTGCGGCCTCGGCGCGCTCGCGCAGCGACAGCGCCGCGATCTTCGCGCCCTCGCCGGCGACGTTGCCGGCCGAGACGATCCGCGGCAGGGCCATCCGCGGCACCAGCCCGATGCGCACCGCGCTCAGCGGCGTCAGGTAGGCGCCGAAGCTGCCGGCCAGCAGCACCTGGGAGATGTCCTCGGCCTCGACGCCCAGCTCGCGCAGCAGGATGTTCCAGCCCGGTGGCGATCGAGCGCCTTGGCGAACTGCAGCTCACGCACGTCGCGCTGGGAGAGGAAGACCGATTGACTCGGCCGGGATCGTCGCCGCGCCAGTGCAGGACGAACACGCGCTCCTCGCCGATCTTGGTCAGCCGCGTCGCAGAGCCCGGGAAGCCGCTCGGCCGCGTCCTCGTCGGGGATGAAGCGCCCGGAGTGGTCGAGCAGCCCGCAGTGGACGAGCTCGGCGACCGCGTCGACGAGCCCCGACCCGCACATGCCGACCGGCTCGACGTCGCCGATCACCTCGAGCGTCGAGCCCGTCGGCGTCGACCGTGACGCCCTCGATGGCGCCGTCGGCGGCGCGCATGCCGCAGCGGATCTGGGCCGCCTCGAACGCCGGCCCGGCGGGCGCCGCCGTGGCGAGCACGCGGTCGACGGACCCAAGCGCGATCTCGCTGTTGGTGCCGACGTCGATGAACAGCCGCAGCCGCCGGTCGCGCGTCAGCCCGGTGGCGAGCATGCCGGCGACGATGTCGCCGCCGACGTAGGCGCCCAGCGAGGGGAACACGAACGCCGAGCGCCCGCGGGTGCACGTCGACGCCGAAGTCGGTGGCCCGTGTCGGGCGGGAACTCGTGCGTCGGCGACCATGAACGGCGCCATCGACAGCGGCTCGGGATCGATCCCGAGCGCGAGCTGCATCATCGTCACGTTGCCGCACACGGTGATCTCGTAGACCTCGCCCGGCGCCACGCCGGCCTCGGCGCAGGACCTCGGCGGTCAGCTCGGCCATCGTCTCGTGGGCGCGGGCGCGCAGCGCCCCGAGGGCCTGATCGTCCATCATCGTCGCCGAGATCGCGGGTGATCACGTCGGCGCCGAAGGGCTGCTGGCGGTTGAGCATCGAGCGCACCGCCGCCGGCTGGCCGCTCTCGAGGTCGAGCAGCGTCGCCACCACGGTCGTGGTCCCGAGATCGAACGCGATCGCGAAGCGCCGCGCGGTCGTGTCGCCGGGCTCGACGTCGATCAGCTCGTCGTCGCAGACGACCGCGGTGACGTCGAAGTTCGCGCGGCGCAGCGTGCCGCCGAGCGTCGCGCAGCGTCTCGATCGACGCGTGGCGGCTCGAGGTCGTCGAGCGCGTCGAGCACGCGCTGCAGGTCGGAGCGCTGGTCCTCCAGCGTCGGCTCGTCGAGCACCAGGTGGCGCTTCTGGACCGCCGGGCGCAGGATCACGTGGCGCCCGACGCCGACCAGCGCCGCCTTGGGCCGGGTCTGCAGCGGCGGCACCTCGACGACCAGGTCGCTCGCGGGCGCCGGCGCGGCACGCCAGCCGCCAGCCGTCGCGCAGCTCGTCGGTGGTGAACGCGCGCGGGTCGACGCTGGCCGACCGGGCACGTCGCCGGAGACGATCCGCACCTTGCACTTCTTGCAGGTGCCGTGGCCGCCGCAGGTCGAGTCGATGGCGATCCCGTTCCAGCTGGCGGCGTCGAAGATCGGCGTGCCGCTCGGGCACGCGGACCTCGGCGCCGTCGGGCAGGAAGCGCAGCCGGACGCGCTGGCGCGCCGTCGGTCTCGGCGACCGTCGGTCGTCGCGCTCGAGCGGCGCGTCGCTTGGGGCGAGCGCGGCGCTCATGCGGGCCGATGCGGCCTCCTGCGGTCGGCGGCCTGGCGGGCGCGGTGGGCGGCGATCCAGCTGCGCGCCCCAGGCGTCGTGGCCGAGCAGCAGGTCGACGGCGCGCACCGACTGCACGCAGACCTCGGCGGTCGACATGATCGCGCTGGTCAGCCCGGCGGCCATCGCCATCGGCAGGAAAGCCGGCGTTGAGCACGTGGCGCTGGGGCAGCCCGAAGGAGACGTTGGAGGCGCCCAGGCACATGTTGACGCCGAGCTCGTCGCGGATCAGGCTGATCGTCGCCAGCGTGGTCGTGACCGCCTCGGTGTCGGCGCCGACGGTCATCGCCAGCGGGTCGATGATCACGTCCTCGGTGGCGATCCCGTGGTCGTTGGCCGCGGACGACGATCTTGCGCGCGCACTCCAGTCGCTTCTGCGGCGTCTCGGGGATGCCGGTCTCGTCGTTGGCCAGGCCGATCACGGCGGCGCCGTGCTTGGCCACCAGCGGCAGGATCTCCTCCAGGCGCTCGTCCTCGGCGGTCACCGAGTTGACCAGCGCGCGGCCCTCGTAGACCGACAGGCCCGGCCTCGAGCGCCTCGATCACCGAGGAGTCGATGCAGATCGGCAGCGTCGACGGCGTCCTGGACGGTGCTGCAGCATCGCCTTCGAGCAGCTCGGGCTCGTCGACCAGCGGGATGCCGGCGTTGACGTCGAGCATGTTGGCGCCCGCCTGCGACCTGGGCGACGCGCGTCGACGGTCACCGTCGACAGGTCGCCGCTGCGCAGCTCCTCGGCGAACGCTCTTGCGCCCGGTGGGGTTGATCCGCTCGCCGATGATGCAGAACGGCTGCTCGGCGCCGATCGTCACGCTACGCCGAGCGCGACCGAAGCACTGTATCCATTGGACTCCCTTTCGATTCGTGGGTGGGATTCCGAGACGGCGCGCAGAGCTTCGCGATGCCCGCGTCCTTGCGGAACGAGATGAAGTGAAGGCCGGCCACGCCGGGCTGGGCCAGCGCGTGGGAGGCCAGCTCGTAGGCGATCTCGAAGCACTCGTGCTCGGCGTCGGCCGCCTGCTCGACGCGGCGCACCGTCTCGGGCGGGACGTCGATGCCGGGCACGCTGGTGGGCGACGAAGCGCATGCCGCCGACGCTGCGCAGGATGCAGATCGAGGGGATCAGCGCGAGCCGCTCGGTCAGGCCGGTGTCGTGGGCGGCGCGCATGAAGCGCTCGAGCAGCTCGGTGCGGTAGCAGATCTGCAGCTGCAGGAAGCGCGCGCCGGCCAGCGCCTTCTTGGCGGCGCGGCGCACGCGGTACTCCAGCGGCGGCGCCGCGGGTTCTCGACCGCGCCGACGAAGAAGTGCGGCGGCCGGGCTCGATCGCGCCGCCCGGACAGGTAGTGGCCGCGGTCGAGCGTCCGGGCCAGGGCGATCAGCTGGATGCCGTCGAGGTCGAACACGCGCCGGGCCTCGGGCTCGTCGCCGGCGCTCACGTCGTCGCCGGTCAGGCAGGAGATGTTCTCGATCGCCGTACATCGCCGCGCCCATCAGGTCGGCCTCGCAGCGCCAGCCGGTTGCTTGTCGCGGCAGACGAGCTGCATGATCGGCTCGACGCCCACCTGCGCAGCCCGATCGCGACCGCCAGCGGCGAGACGTGGGCGTGCGCGGCCGGGTTGTCGGTGGCGTTGAACGCGTCGACGAAGGGCCGCATCGGCTCGAGCTGGCGCTGGAGCTCGGCGTGGCCGCCGCCGTCGATCACCGGCATCTCGGCGGTGACGACGAACTCGCCGGCGTTCAGCTTGCGCTCAAGATTCGACATCCGGGGCCCAGCCCGCGGGCACCTGCTTGTCGCGGCCGCTGAACAGGTTCAGCCACGACGACGTGCCCTTGAGGCGGTTGTCGACCGGCGGGCGCAGCGTGGTCGATGTGCCCGCGCCAGAGCGGCAGCCGCTCTGAGCGCTCGTAGGCGTTGAGCCAGACGCACCGCATCTCGGGCTTGACCTCGCAGTGGCCGTTGGCGCGCACCCCGCCGCAGGGGCCGTTGCGCAGGGTCTTGGGGCAGGTCATCGGGCAGGTCAGCCCGGTGTCGTGCAGCACGCACTGGCCGCACATCTGACAGCCCCAGATCGGCGACTTGACCGCGTGCTCGGCCTTGGCGATCGAGGCCGCGCCGCGGCTTCACGCCGGTACCCTCTCCCGCCGCAGCTGGATCAGCTCCTTGGCCTTCTTGACCGCCGAGGACGCGTCGGCCGAGTAGCCGTCGGCGCCGACCGCGTCGGCGTACTCCTGGGTGACCGGCGCGCCGCCGACCATGACGATCACGTCGTCGCGGATCCCGGCCTTCTCCAGCGCGTTGATGTTGGCCTTGAACATCGGCATCGTCGTGGTCAGGAACGCCGAGAAGCCGACGATGTCGGGGTTGTGCTCGCCGATCTGCTCGATGAACTTCTCGGGCGGCACGTTGACGCCGAGGTCGATGACGGTGAAGCCCGGCGCCCTCGAGCATGATGTTGCAGAGGTTCTTGCCGATGTCGTGGACGTCGCCCTTGACGGTGCCCATCAGGAACGTCCCGACGCCGGCGCGTCCCGGTCTCGGCCAGCAGCGGGCGCAGGATGTCCAGCGCGCCCTGCATCGCGCGGGCGGCGATCAGCATCTCGGGGACGAAGTAGTCGCCGCGCTCGAAGCGGGCGCCGACCTCCTCCAGCGACGGGATCAGCGCGTCATAGAGCATGCGCTCGGGCTCCAGGCCGTCTGCGAGGCCGCCGTTGACGCCGTCCGTGACCGCGGGGGCGTTGCCGACCAGCGTCTCGTCGTAGAGCAGCTGCAGGATCTCCTCGTGGGTCATGCGGCGTGTTCTCCTTGCTCGGTGTTGCCGAGGCGCCGGCTCAGGAGTCCGGCCTCCTCGATGAGGATGGGCTTCAGCTCGGCGATCCGTGCGGGCGTCATGCGCATCGTCGGTCCGGAGATGCTCAGCGCGGCGACCACCTGGCCGCCGGCGCCGCGCACCGGCGCGGCGATGGCGGCGAGCCCGAGCTCGAGCTCGTCGATCGCCGTCGGCGAAGTCCGTCGCGGCGGACCGCGCTCGAGCTCGGCGCGTCAGCGCGGCCGGGTCGGTGATCGTGTGCGTCGGTGAGCGCGGCAGCGGCGCGCGCGGGGAGCGGCGCGCGACCGAAGGCCATGAACACCTTGCCGTTGGCGGTGCAGTGATAGTCGACCGAGCGTCCCGAGCCACTGGCCGGCGCCGAGGAAGTGGCGCGCTCTCGACCTGGGCGATGTGCTCGACGCCCTGCGGGCCCGGCACGGCGAGGTTGATCGTCTCGCCGGTCGCGGTCGCCCAGCGCGTCCAGCGACGGCGCGCGCCAGCTCGACGATGCTGCGCTCGAGCAGGCCGCGCTCGGCCACGCGCAGGATCGCCGGCCCGGGGCGCAGGCGGCCGCGCTCGCCGTCCTGCTCGACGAGGCCCTGGCGCTCGAGCGCGGAGACCAGGCGCGAGGCGGTGCTCTTGGGGATGCCGCTGGCCGAGGCGAGGTCGGTCAGCGCGATCGGCTGCTCGTGACTCGAGCACTCGCACCAGCAGCTCGGCGCCGCGGTCGATCGCGGTGGTGCCCGAGCGCGCGAGACGTGGACGTGCTGTTCGCACGTTGCTTGGAACTGTTGTTCCACGGGTGGATATATTACGGACGCGATACCGTTCCCGTCAAGCACGAGGAGGCCGCGCCATGTTCGTGAACGACATGCCCCGCTACGAGATCCTCAGCGAGGAGGCGATGGCCACGCTCGATCGCGGCTGGCGGCGGATCGTCGCGGAGCTGGGCATCGAGTTCCTGCTGCCCGAGGCGGTCGAGCTGCTGCGCGACGCCGGGCAGATCGTGGAGGACGAGAACCGGGTGCGCTTCGACCCCGAGTGGATCCTCGAGCAGGTGGCCAAGGCGCCCGCAGAGTTCGAGCTGCAGGCGCGCAACCCGGCCAACACCGCGCACATCGGCGGCAACCACATGGTGTTCGCCCCGGTCTACGGCTGCCCGTTCATCCGCGAGGGCGACGTCCGCCGCGACGCCAAGATGGCCGACTTCGAGAACCTCGTGCGGCTGGCCCAGTTCTTCCCCGAGCTCGACTCGCCGGGCGGGACGATCTGCGAGCCCGAGGACCGGCCGCTGGACTCGCCGCCACCTCGACATGGTCTACGCGCTGCAGACGCTCTCCGACAAGCCCTACATGGGCTCGGTCACCTCCGGCCCCAACGCCGCCGACACGATCCGCGATGGGCGAGATCCTGTTCGGCGGGCGCGAGGCGATCGAGCGCGCGCCGGTGTCGATCTCGCTGATCAACGTCAACTCGCCGCTGCGCTACGACGACCGCATGCTCGGCGCGATGTTCGAGTACGTGAAGGCCAACCAGGCGGTCGTCATCACGCCGTTTCTGCTGATGGGCGCGATGTCGCCGGTGTCGCTGCCGGCCACGCTCGTGCAGCAGATGGCCGAGGCGCTGGCCGGGATCGCGCTGGCGCAGACCGATCCGCCCGGGCGCGCCGGTGGTGTTCGGCTCGTTTCTCTCCAACACCGACATGCAGTCGGGCTCGCCGTCGTTCGGGACGCCCGGAGTCGGGGATCGGCGTGCTGTGCACCGGGCAGATCGCACGCCGCTTCGGCCTGCCGTGGCGCGGCGGCGGCGGGCTGAACGCATCGCAGACCGTCGATGCCCAGGCCGCCTACGAGTCGCTGATGACGTTGCTGCCGACGTTCCTGGCCGGCACCAACTTCGTCATGCACTCCGCCGGGTGGCTCGAGGGCGGGCTGGTCTCCTGTTATGAGAAGTTCATCGTCGACGTCGAGTTGCTGCGCGAGCTGCGCCACGAGTTCACGCCGCTCGAGATCGACGAGGCGTCGCTCGCCTTCGACGCCCACACCGAGGTCGGCGCCGGCGGGCACTTCCTCGGCGCCGCCCACACGCTCGAGCGCTTCCGCGAGTGCTTCTACCGGCCGCTGCTGTCCTCGACCGAGAACTTCGACCGCTGGACCAAGAAGGGCGCGCGCGACACCACCGCCCGCGCCGGCGAGATCTGGCGCAAGACGCTCGAGGACTACGAGCAGCCGCCGATCGATGACGCGATCGACGAGGAGCTCAAGGAGTTCGTCGTGCGCCGCCGCGCCGAGCTGGGCGACTGATCACATCGCGTAGCGGTTGGTGTGAACCGCGACGGTGTCGCGGATCTCGGTGACCACCATCACCACGTCACCGCAGTGCGGGCAGCGTGCCACCGGGCTCGGCGCCTTGGGGTAGACGACCAGCTCGGCGATCATCGACGCGCTCCCGCAGTGCCCGCAGGTTCCACGTTCGGCGGTCACGTCGCGCCCCATGTACTGCTCGAGTGCTCCCGCCAGCGCGTTGCCGTCCACGATGAAGTCCTCCATCGGTGCTCCTGTCCTCAGGCGGTGGGCCCGAATCGCTCGGTCTTGACCCGGCCGGGCGCGTGGCCCCGCGCCACCATCTGGCGGCTGATCGCCTCGACGAAGCCGGTCGGGCCGCAGATGTAGATCTCCGGCGCCTGGCTCGCGGGCCAGGTCGCGCTGTCGAGCAGGGCCGCGTCGACCCGGCCGCGGTGCCCCGTCCAGTCCTCGGGCCAGGACCGCGTGAGCGCGAGCTGCACGTCGACGTCGCTGGTCGGATCGGTGAGCTCCGGGCGGTAGATGATGTCCTCCAGCGAGCGCGCCGAGTAGACGAGGCGGGCGGGAGACGTGCTCGAGGTGGCCGCGCGGTGGCGCAGCATCGCCCGCAGAGGAACGATCCCCGAGCCCCCAGCGAACAGTTGAAGCGGGGCGCTCCCGCTGCCGTCCCAGACGAAGTAGCCACCGATCGGGCCGCGGAGCTCGAGCGTCGTCGCCGGCGCGGAGCTCCTCGGTGAGATAGGGCGACACCTCGCCATCGCCGATCTCCTCGACGGTGAGCATGAGCTGGTCGTCCTCGGGCGCCGAGGCGATCGAATAGCTGCGCTGGGCCTGGTAACCGTCCTCGGCGGTGAGGCGGATGTCGACGTGCTGGCCGGCCTGATGGCCGATCCAGTCAGGTGCGTCGAGGACGAGCGTCTTGGCGGTGGCCGTCTCCGGCGTCACCTCGACGACGCGCGCGAGTTGCCAGTTCAGTCGCCCTGGTATCGCTGCTCGCGCCACGGGTCCCCGTAGTTGTGGTAGCCGTAGCCCTCCCAGAAGCCTGGCTCGTTATCGACGGTGAGGGTGAGCCCGCGCACCCATTTGGCGCTCTTCCAGAAGTACAGGTGGGGCACGAGCAGGCGTGCCGGCCCGCCGTGCTCGGGCGCCAGGGGCTGGCCGTCGTACTCATAGGCGACCCAGGCTTTGCCGTCGCGGACGTCGGCCAAGGGGAGGTTGGTGGTGTACCCGCCGTCGCTCCACGCGGTGAGGTAGGCGCCCGTCGTGGTCACGCCCTCGAACAGCACGTCGACCGACACTCCGCGCCACGCCGTGTCCAGCTTGGACCATTTGGTGACGCAATGGATGTCCCGGGTGACCGTCTCGGCCGGCAACTGCATCAGCTCAGACCAGGACCAGGTCACGGCGCCTCGACCGCTCCATCGATGGTGAACGACCAGTCGTCGAGATGAGGGCGGGGCGTCGGGCCCGCCGAGAGCACGGGAAAGTCGAGGGTCACGTACTGGCCCGGCGGCACGCGTGAGGGATCCACCGTGTCCCGGCGTCGACTGTGGAATCCGCGTGAGATGGGCGACATTGCGTGCAGCGCGACTCTACCGTCGCCGGGGCCTCGCGTCAGCCCGCGAGGCGGCGGACCTCGTAGCCCGCTGATTCCAGCGCGGCCACGATCGCGTCGCTGTGCTCCGGGCTGCGCGTCTGCAGCGTGATCTCGACCCCGGTCTCGCGGACGTGCAGGGCCACGGCGTCGCGCACATGATCGGCGTGGACGACGTTCCCGCCCGCCTCCGCGATCAGGGTGAGCAGAGCCGCCAGGCCGCCGGGGCGATCCGAGATGCGGGTGAAGAGACGGATCCGCCGGCCCATCAGCGTCTCGTTGCGCTGGGCCACATCGGCCAGCAGGCCGGCGTCGACGTTGCCGCCCGAGAGCACGATCACGGTCGCGCCGCGAAATCGGCTCCCGCCGACCCCCACCTTCCCAGCGAGCACCGCCGCCACGCCGGCCGCGCCGCCACCCTCCACCACCAGCTTGGAGCGCTCCAGCAGCCACACCATCGCGTCGGCGATGTCCTCCTCGGAGACGACCACCATGTCGTCGACCCAGCGGTTGACCAGCGGCAGGGTGATGTCGCCCGGGCGCTTGATGGCGATCCCGTCGGCGATGGTCGCGCGGGCGCTGAACGTGATCGGCGCGCTGCCGCGCAGCGACTCCGGGAACGGGGCGCAGGCGTCGACCTGGACGCCGACGATCCGGACACCGTCCCCACCGGCCCGGCGGGCCTTGACCACTCCCGCGACCCCGGAGATGAGGCCGCCGCCGCCGACGGGGACCACGACCTGCGCGAGATCGGGGACGTCCTCGAGCAGTTCGAGGCCCAGCGTCGACTGGCCGAGGATGATGTCGGGGTCGTCGAACGGGTGCACGAAGCCGGCGCCGGTCTCCTCGGCGCGGGCGCGGGCCGCGGCGACACACTCGTCGACCGAGTCGCCCTGCAGGTGCACGATCCCTCCGAAGGCCTCCACCGCCGCCACCTTGGCCACCGGGGCCTCGCGCGGCATGAACACCTCGCACGGGATGCCCTTCTCCCGCGCCGCGTAGGCCAGGGACTGGCCGTGGTTGCCGGCGCTGCCCGCCACCACCCCGGATGCGTCGTCGAGCCGAGAGAGCTTGTGGACGGCGCCGCGCAGCTTGAACGAGCCGGTGCGCTGAAGGTTCTCGGCCTTGAGCAGCAGCCGCCCGCCGCAGCGCTCGGACAGGCTGCGCGAGGTGAGCACCGGGGTGTGGCGCGCCACCGTGGAGACCACCTGGGCGGCGGCGTCGGACTCGCCGGCGGCGATCCGGGCCGCGACCTGGTCGGCTGCGGTGGTGCCGGCCGAAGCGCTCATGAGGCGGTGTGAAGGGCTTGGCGTCGCATAGGGCAAATGGTAGGCTGCTAACCGATGACTCATATATCAGTCGTCACCCGGGTGAGCAACCACAGTGCGCGTGTTCGGCGCCGTCGCTCACCGGGACGCTGATCCGTGAGCACGCCGACCACAGAGCCTCGGATGGCGCGCGAGCTGCTCGCCGATCGCGCGTATGCCGACCTGCGCGACCGCATCGTGACGCTGCGGATCGCGCCGGGGGCGCCGATCGACGAGGACGTGCTCGGGGGCGAGCTGGGGATCGGGCGCACGCCGGTGCGCGAGGCGATCAAGCGGCTGGCGCTGGAGAACCTCGTCACCGTGTTCCCCCGGCGCGGGACGTTCGCGTCGGAGATCAACATCACCGATCTCGCCGACATCTCCGACGTGCGGACGCAGCTGGAGGGCCACGCCGCCTATCGCGCCGCCCAGCGCGTCACGCCGGCGCAGCGCGAGGAGCTGGAGGGGCTGCTGGCCGAGCTCGAGTACAGCCAGGGCAGCGACGACATCGCGGCGCTGATGGCGCTCGACACTCGCGTGCACCGCTTCGTCCATCGCGCCTCGGGCAATCCGTACCTGGAGGAGTCGCTGGGCCGCTACTTCAACCTGTCACTGCGGATCTGGTACCTGGTGCTCGACCGGCTGCCGCACCTGTTCGCACGCGTCCACGAGCACGGCGACCTGCTGCGAGCGATCGCAGACGGCGACGCCGACGGTGCGCGCGCGATCATCGCTGAGCACATCGAGACGTTCGAGCGCGAGATCCGCGCCGTTCTCTAACAGCCCTGAGAGGGAGGGACTGACATGCGCTACGACTACGTGATCATCGGTGGGGGCTCGGCCGGCTGCTGCCTGGCCAACCGCCTCAGCGCCGACCCGGGGACCCGGGTGCTGGTGCTGGAGGCCGGTCGCAACGACTCGCTGTGGGACGTCTACATCCACATGCCGGCCGCCCTGTCGTTCCCTATCGGCAACCGTCTCTATGACTGGCGGTATGAGTCAGAGCCCGAGCCCTTCATGGGCGGGCGCAAGGTGTACCACGCGCGCGGGAAGGTGTTGGGCGGGTCGAGCTCGATCAACGGCATGATCTTCCAGCGCGGTAACCCGATGGACTACCAGCGGTGGGCGGCGGATCCGGGGATGGAGACGTGGGATTACGCGCATTGCCTGCCGTACTTCAAGCGCATGGAGAACGCGCTGAACGCGCCGGCCGATAACCCGTTCCGCGGTCACGACGGGCCGCTGAAGATGGAGCGCGGCCCGGCGGTGAACCCGCTGTTCAAGGCGTTCTTCGCCGCGGTGCAGGAGGCGGGCTACCCACTCACCGACGATGTCAACGGATACAAGCAGGAGGGCTTTGCCGCCTTTGACCGCAACATCTACCGCGGTCATCGCCTGAGCGCCGCCCGCGCGTACCTGCATCCGGTGGAGGACCGGCCCAACCTGGAGGTCCGCACCCGGGCGTTCGTGACCAAGATCAACTTCGAGGGCAAGCGTGCCGTGGGTTGTGACGTGGTCCACAACCGGCGCACGGAGACGATCGAGGCCGGCGAGGTCCTGCTGTGCGGCGGCGCCATCAACTCGCCCCAGCTGCTCCAGCTCTCGGGTGTGGGGCGCGGGTCCGATCTGCAGCCACTCGGCGTGGACGTGGTGGAGGACGTGCCGGCGGTGGGAGAGAACCTCCAGGACCACCTCGAGGTCTACATCCAGTACAGCTCCAAGCAGCCCGTGTCGGTCGCCCCGGCGCTGAAGATGCACAACCGCCCGTGGGTGGGCGCGTCGTGGCTACTGGGGCGGCGCGGAGCCGGGGCCACCAACCACTTCGAGGGCGGCGGCTTCATCCGCTCCAACGAGGACGTGGCGTACCCCAACCTGATGTACCACTTCCTGCCGGTGGCGATCCGTTACGACGGGACCGCGCCTCAGGGCCACGGTTACCAGGTGCACGTCGGCCCCATGTATTCCGACGCCCGCGGCACGATCAAGCTCAAGTCGACGGACCCCAAGGAGCACCCGGCGATCCAGTTCAACTACCTGTCGACCAAGACCGACCGGCGCGAGTGGATCGAGGCCGTGCGCATCTCGCGCAACATCCTCAACCAGCCGGCGTTCGAGCCCTACAACGGCGGCGAGCTTTCGCCCGGGCCCTCGGTGGAGACCGATCAGGAGATCCTGGACTGGGTGGCCAAGGACTCAGAGACCGCCCTGCACCCCTCGTGCACCTGCCGCCTGGGGGTTGGGGAGGACTCGGTGATCGACCCGCTGTCGATGAAGGTGCACGGTGTCGAGGGACTGCGCGTGATCGACGCCTCGTCGATGCGCTACGTCACCAACGGCAACATCTACGCGCCGACGATGATGCTGGCCGAGAAGAGTGCCGACCTGATCATGGGCAACACCCCGCTGGCCCCGATCAACGAGCCGTACTACGTCCACAAGAAGGCCGACGGGTCCGCGGTGAGCGATGGGCGGGCCAGCGGCGCGTCGGCGTCTGGGAACGGCGCGCCGGCTGAGGCGGCGTCCGCAGAGGCGGAGTCGCCCGCCGGCTGAGGCTTTTTGCGTTTGCGGGATCCGTGTTCGTTCGGCGGGGCCTGACACCTGAGAGCGCACCGTCCGTGAGTCGCGGGTGTGCGCTCTGAAGTGTCGGCCCGCTGAACTCTCAGAGCGCACGGTCCCTGATTCCGCTGCGTGCGCTCTGTGGTGTCAACGTCTGGCCGTTCTACACACGCCGACCGCTCCGGCGCGCCGTGTGTGCACTTGTACCCATCATCGTGGGCCTACGCGCCCCGCAACCGCCTGCCCGCCAGCGTGTGTGCAGTTCGGCCAGGCGCCAGCCTCCCACCCGCCCCTCGATGGCCGCAGTTGAGGTTCGCCGGTGCCGCGCCCAGCCGCCGGCGGCGAGCCCAGCGCCGGCGGAGAACTCAGCGCCGGCGGACGGCCAGCAGAGGCCCTAGCGACCGGTATGCGGGGAGATCACGATCGTCTGCAGTTCGGTGAACGTCTGCATCACGCTGTTGCCGCCGACCTTGCCGATCCCGCTGTCGGTCCCGGCGCGCCCACCGAAGGGCAGTTGGGCCTCCCAGTAGTTGGTGGACTCGTTGATGTTGACCCAGCCGGTCCGGACCCGGTCGGCGAACTCGAGCCCGCGACCCAGGTCGGCGGTGTAGATCGCGGCCAGCAGGCCGTAGGGGCCGTCGTTGGCCAGCGTGATCGCGTGTTCGAGCGAGGTGATCTCCACCACGGGGGCCACGGGCCCGAAGGTCTCCTCGGTGGCCACGCGCGCGTCAGCGGGCACCCCGGCGAGCACGGTCGGCTCCCAGTAGAGATCGGTGGGGAAGGCGGTCGCCCGGGAGCCGCCGGTCAACGCCTCGGCGCCGCGCTGGACCGCGTCGGTCACGTGCTCGTCCATCTTGGCGGCCACCGGCTCGTTGTTGAGCGGGCCCATCGTCGTCTCGGCCGCGAAGGGGTCGCCGAGGATGATCTGCTCGGCGACGGCGCGGGCGAGCTTCTCGACGTACTCGTCGTAGACGGCGCGGTGCACGAGGATGCGCTCGCCGGCGGTGCAGCTCTGGCCCGCGCACAGAAAGCAGGCCACCAGCGAGGCCTGCACGGCCGCGTCGACGTCTCCGTCGTCGAGCAGCACGAGAGGCCCGTTGCCGCCCATCTCCAGCAGGCTGGCCTTGCCCGCCGCGGCGCTGGCGACCAGCCGTCCCGTGGCGGTGGAGCCGATGAAGGCCACGCCGTCGACCCCGGGGTTACGGGCGATCTCGTCGCCCACCACGGGGCCGGGCCCGGTCACCAGGTTGAACACGCCGGGGGGCAGGTCGGCATCGGCGATGCAGCGCGCGAGCTCGACGGCGCACACGGAGGTCGACGGCGCCGGGGTCCAGACCACCGCGTTGCCGCAGGCCAGGGCCGGCGCCACCAGCTCGGCCGGCATGGTGTAGGGCCAGTTCCACGGGCTGATCACGCCGACGACGCCACGGGCACGCCGCGCCAGCATCACCCGGTTGCCGGGCGAGAAGGAGTTGGGCAGTTCGCCGCCGAGGCGCTTGGCATCCTCTGCGGCCATCCGCCAGTACTCGACCAGCTCGTTGACCTCGTCGAAGGCCTCGGCCTGCAGTGGCTTGCCCTGGTCGAGCGTCAGCGTGCGGGCCAGTTCGTCGCGCCGGGATTCGATGATGTCGCCGACCGCGTGCATCTTGGCGGCCCGTTCGAACGCGGTGAGCCGGGCCCAGCCGTCGGCCGCCGTGCGCGCGGCGGCGATCGCCGCGCGGGCGTCGTCGCGGTCGCCCAGCGGGACCGAGCCGATCGTCTCGCCGGTGGCGGGGCTGGACGCGGATGACGTCTCGCCGGTGGCGCTCGGGCGCCACGCTCCGCCGATGAACATGTCCAGCTCGGTCACTGTGGCCATCGGACGCTCCCCCTCGGCCTCGCGCGCCCCGGACGATGGGCCGAGTGGGCCAATTGACACGTTTAGACAACTGATATATAACAGCCAGATTCCGACTGGGTCAATGGCTTTGAGTTGTGCCGCAACGCGCCGATGGCCGAAGGTCGGGTCGTGCTCAAACGACCGCGCGGAGGCGCGGCGGGGAGGATGATTGATGGCAACCGTTGAGTCGCCCACGGGCGGCAGCACCACTGCTGGCGACAGCGGCGAGCTGGCCGGCTTTGGCTACAAGCAAGAGCTGGACCGCTCGCTCGGCAACTTCTCGTCGTTCGCTGCGGGCTTCAGCTACATCTCGATCCTGACGGGCGTCATCCAGTTGTTCGCCTTCGGGTTCCTGTTCGCCGGGCCGGCGGTGTGGTGGACATGGCCCATCGTGCTCTTCGGCCAGATGATGGTGGCGCTGTGCTTCGGCGAGATGGCGGGCCAGTACCCGCTGGCCGGTTCGGTCTACAACTGGTCAAAGCGCGTCGCCGGTGACTTCGCGGCCTGGATGACGGGGTGGATCTACGTCGTCGGCTCGATCGTGACCGTCGCCGCCGTGGCGGTGGCGTGGCAGGTCGTGCTGCCGCAGGTCTCCACCAAGTTCCAGATCCTCGGCTCCAGCGCCGATGCCGGGACGTACGTGACCAAGGGCGGCGCCCAGAACGCGCTGCTGCTTGGCGCCATCCTGGTGATCTTCGGGACGGTCGTGAACATGGCCGGCGTCAAGATCATGGCCCGGATCAACAACTTCGGCGTGATGGCGGAGCTGATCGGTGCCAGCCTGCTGGTGATCCTGCTCATCTTCCACTTCACCCGCGGCCCCGGCATCGTCTTCCACACCCTGGGCCGGGGCGCCGGCCACAGCTGGGGGTACTTCGGCGCCTTCATCATCGGCGGGATCATGAGCGCGTACGTGATGTACGGATTCGATACCGCTGGGACGCTCGCCGAGGAGACGAACGACCCCAGACGAGCGGCGCCCCCGGCGATCATCCGGGCGCTCATCGCCGCGTCGATCATCGGCGGTCTCTTGATCCTGTTCGCGCTGATGACGGTCAAGAGCATCGTCGATCCGAACATCGGCCTGCTCGGGCTGCCCTACATCATCAAGCAGGCGCTGGGCAACACGCTGGGGAACATCTTCCTCATCGACGCGGCCATCGCCATCTCGGTCTGCACGCTGGCGGTGATGGCCTCCTGCATCCGGTTGCTGTTCGCGATGGCCCGTGATAGCCGGCTGCCGTTCGGGGCCCACATCGCTCGCGTATCCGGAAAGCGGCGGGTGCCGGTGGTCCCGGCCCTGGTCGTCGGTGTCCTCGCCCTGGTGATCCTGGCCATCAACATCGGCAACCAGAGCGCGTTCCTGGCCCTGACGTCGGTGGCGATCGTCATGTTCTACATCGCTTACCTGGGCGTGACCATCGGGATGTTGCGCAAGCGGATCCGGGGCGAGTGGCCCAAGCCAGACCACGGGCCGTACTTCTCGCTCGGACGCTGGGGAATGCTCGTCAACGTCGTGGCCGTCATCTACGGAGCGATCGTCGCCGTCAACATCGCCTGGCCGCGCGCGGCCGTCTACGACGCGCTGGCCGGAACCAAGGACGCCAACGGAAACGTCATCCCCAGCCACTGGTACTGGCAGTACATCGCGATCCTGTTCATCGGGATCGTCTACGCGATCGGCGCGACCTACTACTTTACGGTGTACCGCCGCAAGCCGATCGAAGTGCTCAAGGAGCATGCTGCCGAGGTGCCCACGCTGCCCGGCGAGGGCATGGCGTTCGGCGAAGCGGCCCCGTGATCGCCGTCTCACACAGGTAGCTGAGTGACCCCGGAGGAGGCGCGGCAGACCGCCCGCTTTCTCCGGGCGCACCCGCCGTTTGACTCGCTCGACGACGCTGAGGTCGAGCGAGTCGCGGCGTGTGCCGAGCTCGAGCGTCTGGGATCCGGCGAGGTCGTGTTCGAGCAGGGCGGCGAGCCGGTCCGGCACCTGCGGATCCTCCACACCGGGAGGATCGAACTGGCGGCCAACGGCAAGGTTCTGCACGTGCTCGGCGAGGGCGAGCTCTTCGGGCACGGCTCACTGCTCTCCGGGCTTCCCGCCGCCTTCAGCGCCCGCGCGGTGCAGGAGTCGAGCTGCTACCGGATCGCCGCCGACGAGGCCGAGGCCCTGCTGTCAGGGCCGGCCGGAGTGAAGTTCGTGGCGCGCTCACTGCTGGAGGAGCCGACCGAGCTGCACGCGCTGGCGCGCGAGCCGGCGGTCAACACCGCCGATGAGCCCGTCGGCAGCCTGGTCCGCGGCGAGCCGGTGGTGTGCGGTCCGGACACGTCGATCCGGGAGGCGGCGCAGCTTATGAGCGCCGGGCCGGGCACCGCGGTGGTGATCGACCTGGGCCCGGACGGGTTCGGGATCCTCACCGACCGGGACCTGCGGACCAAGGTGGTGGCCGGCGGGATGAGCGGGACCGAGCCGGTGACGGCAGCGATGTCGGCGCCCGCCTACACGTGCACGGCCGACCGGCGCGCCGGGGAGGTGCTGGCCGAGATGTTCGATCGTGGCCTGCGTCACTTTCCGGTGATCTCGCCGACGGGCCAGATCGTGGGCGTGGTGGAGGACACCGACCTCGTGGCGCTGCGCACCCGCTCGTCCTTCTACCTGCGCAATCGGATCGCCACCGCCCGTAGCGACGAGGAGTTGGTGACGGTGTCACGCGAGCTGCGGCCCATGGTGGTGTCGCTGCACGACGCCCGGGTGGCGGCCGCGAACGTGATGTCCGTGTACGCGGTGTGCGTCGATGCGCTCACCCGGCGGCTGCTGCAACTGGCCCTGGACCGGCGCGGCGGCATGGATGTGGAGTTCGCGTGGCTGGCTCTCGGCAGCCAGGCGCGTCGCGAGGCGTTGCCGAGCTCGGACGTGGACAGCGCGATCGTCTGGTTTCACAGCGGCGCCGGCAGCGAGGAACAGACGCGTTCCCAGCTCCTGGACCTCGCCGGCGAGGTCCTCGGGGGCCTGCGGGCGTGCGGTCTGCGGACGGACGAGAACGGGGTCAACGCCGACACAGCGCCGTTCGTCCGCTCGGTGGAGTCCTGGCAGCACGTCGCCCAGAGCTGGATGTCTGACCCGACGCAGGAGAAGGCGCTCATCCTGAGCTCGGTCATCGCGGACAGTCGCCCGGTCTGGGGGGTGCACACCGGGACACCGGTGGCTGACACGTTCCGCCTGGCTGCCAGCTACCCGCGGCTGCTCAGGATGCTCGCACGGTTCGCACTGTCGCACCGCCCCGCGACTCGCCGCTTCCGCGGGCTGGTGCTGGAACACGGTGGTGACCATCCGGGAAGGCTCGACCTCAAGCAGGGAGGGTTGGTCCCGATCCTCGATCTGGCGCGGTGGGGTGCGATGTCGGCGGGCGTGACCACCGCGACGACGTCGGAGCGTCTGCGCGCGGCCGCCGAGGCGGGCACGCTGGCGCCGGCCGATGCCCACACGCTGCAGGACGCGTTCGAGCTGATCAACAACCTCCGCCTCGAGCATCAGGTGGAGCAGATCCGGGCGGGGGGCGCGCCCGACGACTACATCGATCCCGACGAGCTGAGCGCACTTATGCGGGTACAGCTGCGCCAGGCGTTCCGCGCCGTGGCCACAATCCAGAAGCGGGTGGCCGCGGAGTTGGACACAACCCCCCGGAAGGTAGGGTTGGCGCCGTGATGAACAACTGGCGCGTGTTCCGTCCGGCCATCTGGCTCGGCATGCTCGGGGTGGCGCTCCTTCTGCTGGTCAACCCGTTCTTCTTCGGCGCGGTCCTCATTGGTGCCGCGATCGGCATCGCGTTTCGGATCGAGACAGGGCGACGTCGCGTGGCTCGGGGCCTGCCGCCGCCCGGGCGTCGGCGCCGCCGCTGAACGGCCGCAGCCGAGGGTTGCGGTCAGGGCGTGTCCTCGGCATCGGCCGCCCAGCCGAGCGATGCCGTAACGTGATTTCGATGTCCGCCACCCCCGAGGCCTCGCGTCATTCATCACCGCCGGCCGAGAGGGAGGCGGCGATCGTCGTGCGCGGCGTGGTCAAGTCCTTCGGCGATGTGCGTGCCCTCGATGGCGTGGACCTCGATGTCGCCCGGGGCACTGTCCTCGGGCTGCTGGGGCCCAACGGCGCGGGCAAGACGACGCTCGTGCGCGTGCTCACCACGCTGCTCACGCCGGACGCCGGGACCGCCACCGTCGTCGGCTACGACGTCGTCGATGACGCCGCCGCGCTGCGCCACCGCATCGGCCTCGCCGGCCAGTACGCGGCGGTGGACGAGAACCTCACCGGCCTGGAGAACCTCACCATGGTCGGCCGCCTGTACGGGGCCCCGCGCGGCAGCGGCCAAGCGCCGCGGCGCGGAGCTGCTCGAGCGCTTTGACCTCAGCGACGCGGGCGGCCGGGTGACCAGCACCTACTCAGGCGGGATGCGCCGGCGCCTGGACCTCGCCGCCGCGCTGGTGGCCAAGCCCACCGTCGTCTTCCTCGACGAACCGACCACCGGGCTCGATCCGCGCAGCCGCATCTCCCTGTGGGAGACGATCGAGGGGCTGGTCAGCGAGGGAACGACCGTCCTGCTGACCACGCAGTACCTGGACGAGGCGGACCGCCTGGCGGACTCGATCACGGTCATCGATCACGGGCTGGTGATCGCTTCGGGCACCTCGGACGAGCTCAAGGACCGGGTCGGCGGCGAGCGGGTTGAGGTGGTGCTCGAGGATCGCGACGACGCGGAGCGCGCGCTCGCGGCACTGGGGCCGATGGCTGACGACGACGCGCCGTCCGCCGCCGATGGGGTGGTCAGCGTGCCGGTGCGCACCCGGCGCGGGGTGATCGCCGAGGCGGTGGGGCTGCTCTCCGCAGAGGGGATCGGCGTCGACGACATCAATCTGCGACGGCCGACGCTGGACGACGTGTTCCTGTCACTCACCGGTCACGCCGCCGAGGAGCCGTCTGACACCGGAGGGGAGGACGCGGCATGAGACGCCTGGTCACCGACACGCTGATCATCGCCGAGCGCAACCTCATCCGGCTTCCGCGCAAGCCCGAGCTGCTGCTTGCCTTCACCGTCCAGCCGATCATGTTCGTGCTGCTGTTTCGCTATGTGTTCGGCGGGGCGATCGACACCGGCGGGGTGGCCTATGTCGACTTCCTGATCCCCGGGATCATCGTCCAGAACATCGCCTTCGGCGGCTTCGTCACCGCGCTGGGCCTCAACGAGGACGTGCACAAGGGCCTGATCGACCGCTTCCGCTCGCTGCCGATGGCGCGCCCGGCCGTGCTGGCGGGCCGCACCCTGTCCGACGTGGTCACCAACTTCCTCTCGGTGTGCGTGCTGGTGATCACCGGGCTCATCATCGGCTTCTCGTTCAACGCCCCGGTGGCGCACATCATCGCCGGCTTTGCGCTGCTGGTGCTCATCGGCTACGCGTTCAGCTGGGTGTTCGCCCTGGTCGGGCTGATCGCGTCGACGCCGGAGTCGGCCAACTCGGTGGGCTTCATCGCCATCTTTCCGCTCACGTTCATCTCCTCGGCGTTCGTGCCCACCTCCAGCATGTCCGAGCCGCTGCGCACGTTCGCCAACATCAACCCGTTCACGATCTTCGTCAACGCCATGCGTTCGCTGTGGATCGGGACGCCGGCCGAGAACTACGTGTGGGGCGCGGTGGTGTGGGCGCTCGTGATCCTGGTGGTGTTCGCACCGTTGGCGGTCGCCCGTTACCGCCGCTCCGCCGGCAGCTGAGCCGCCCGGTCAGTTCTGCTCGCCGCGGGCCACCGCGAGGCAGGCCTCGCAGCGCGGCCACGGCGGGTTCCACGGATAGCCGGTGACGTCCTGGCCGCAGAGCGCGGTGTCGGGGTCCTCGGAGGTGACGAGGTGGCAGAGCTCCTCGAAGCCGTCGTCATTGATCCCCGGGACATTGCGGCACGCGGGGTGCACGTTGGGGCTGCGAGTCGGTGCTGCGGGCTCGCGCCGGCATTCCGCTTCACCCTACCGCGCGCAGATGGGTGAACGGGCGGCCATCGCGCAGCTCCCGGACGACGCTCTCGACCAGCCCGTCGTCGTCGATCGTGCGCCCGTCGGTCACCGCGGCGACGGTGGCGCGCTTGCGCTGGATGAGACGGGCCATGGTCTCGTCGATCGTGTTGGCCGCGAGCAGGTACCAGGCGGTCACGGCGTCGCGCTGGCCGATGCGGTGACAGCGGTCCTCGGCCTGGTCGTGCATCGCCGGTGTCCATTCGAGCTCCAGGAAGGCGACGTTGGACGCGCGGGTGAGGGTGATTCCCTGGGCGGCCACCCGGGTGGCGCAGATGATCAGGCGCGGGCCGTCGCCCTCCTGGAAGGCGCGGATGGCGGCCTCGCGCCGCTCCAGCGAGTCCTCGCCGAGGAGGTGCAGCGGCGGTGGGAAAGCGAGCCAGCACCGCCTGCTGGACCTCGACGTGGCGCGCGAACACCACCAGCGGCTCCTCGGAGGCGAGGAAGTCCTCGATCCAGGCCAGCGCCGCCGCGAGCTTGCCGCGCGCGGCGAGTCGCTGCAGGGTTCCGAGCTGGGCCAGACGCTCGCGCTCGCAGGGTGGCGGCGATCTTGGCGTTGAGCTCGGAGAGGTCCAGCGGCTGGGAGCGCAGCCACGCGATCACGTCGCGTTCGGCCAAGCGGTACTCGGCCTCGTTGGTGAGCGCCACGGGGATCACCACCTGGCGCTTGGGCGGCAACTGGGGGAGGACCTCGGACTTGAGCCGGCGCACGAAGCAGGCGCGGCGCATGTGCCAATGCAGCCGCTCCTCGGAGAGCATGCCGCGGAACTGGTCGGGCGAAGCTGGCGCCGGAGCCGAACTCCTCCATGCGCCCGATGATGCGCAGCTGGGCGATGAGCTCCTCGGCGTGGTTGAGCACCGGGGTCCCGCTCAGCGCCAGTCGCAGGCCGCCGGGCACCACGGCCGCGGCCAGGCGGCGCACCGCCTGGGTGCGCTTGGCCTGCGGGTTCTTGCAGTAGTGCGACTCGTCGACGACGAGGGCGCGCGGACGCGTGCGGGTGAGTGCCCCGAACTGCGCGGCGACGACCTCGTAGTTGACGATGGTGATCTCGGCCGCCGCCGGCACCCGGCCGCGCCCCTGGACCACGCTGACCGACCGGTGCGGCAGCCACCGTCGCGTCTCGCGCTCCCAGCCGAGCTTCATCGATGCGGGGCAGACGACGACGGCGGGATACGCGCCGTCGGCCTCGAGCGTGGCGAGCGCCTCCACCGTCTTGCCGAGGCCCTGCTCGTCGGCCAGGAACGTCCCGCGCGCATCGCAGCGCGTAGCGGACCGCCGCCCACTGAAACGGCGCGGGCTCGCCGCCGAGCACGGCGGCGGTCTCCGCGATCGGCTCGGCCTCCGTCGCGCGCGAGCGCCGGACGGCGTCGGCAGCGTCGCGGTGCTCGGCCCAGCAGCCGCTCCAGCACCTCGACCGCCTCGCCCTGCGACCTCGACGCCGTGGCGCGCGACGAACGCGTCGAGCGCCTCGGCGAGCCACGGATCCAGCGGGACCGATCGCGTGCCCTTGGCGCCCGGTAGCTCAGCGAAGCCGAGGCCGATGTCCGGGTCCCACAGCACCTCCAGGCGCAGCTCCTCGCCGTCCATGCCGCGCACGTAGACCAGCCGCGCCGGCGGGCGGGTCGCCGCCGTGCTCGACCACCTGCAGGCACCGCTCGGCGGCGATGTCGAGGTGGGCGGAGCGTTGCGCGCGCAGGGTCTGCGCCGCCGCCAGAGTCAGCGGGGTCAACAGCCGGCCGTCGTGTTCGACCGCGCCCTCGAGCAGCGGCTCGGGGATGGGACCGGCGAGCGTCTTGAGCACCAGCCAGCCGCGCCCGTCGTAGCGGATGGTGCTCACCGACCCGATCCAGCGCTGCTTGACCGAAGCCAGCCACTCGACCACCTCCGCGCTCGGCGTCAGCTCGGGGAAGCGCTCGAGCGCCTCGGTGACCTTCATCGCAGCCCAGTCGGTCGCCGGGGCCGAACCACTCGCGGCGGTCCCAGTCAAACCGGCGGTGGGGGATCGAGCGGCACAGGTCGACGAGCGCGCGGTCATACGGGAAGGACAGGACCACCGTGTGACCGCCGTCGCGGTCGGCGGCGCAGCTCGACATGGGCGTGGTCGGGAACGAGCTTCATCGCCGCTGCCACGCTAGCGCCCGGATCGGCGAGCTCCGGCTGCTAGCCCGCCACGACGCGGATGCCCTTGTCGCGCGCCGCGGGGGCATTCGGCGAGGGGGATGCGTCCGTGTCGCGGAACTGGTCGGCCACGCGGCCGGCGGTGCCCAGCGCCCACTGCGCTGGTGGTGACGAAGCCGAGCACGAGCGGTGAGCGCGCCGAGGCCCGACCACGATCCACCAGCTCACGTGCGTGGCGGCCGCGAAACCTGGGCCGACGGCGACCACGCCGCCGGCGGCGAGCGATCCCAGCACGGCCACGCCGAGGGTCACGCCGACCTGGCGGCCGGTGGAGGCGACGGCGGCCGCGACGCCCGCCTGCGACGGCGGCATGCCGGAGATCGCCGTGTTGGTGATCGGAGGGTTGATGAGCCCGTTGCCCGCCCCGAAGAGCACGTAGGCGGTGACCAGGACGGTGAACGAGGTGTGTGCGGTCACCTGGGTGAGGATGAGCCCGCTGATGAGGACGGCGAGCCCGCCGCCCACCAGCGGCCAGCGGGTCCCGAAGGCGCCCACGACACGCCCGCACAGGGGCGAGACGACCATCATCACCCCCGCCATCGGCAGCGTGTAGAGCCCGGCCTCCAGCGGCGACAGGCCGCGGACATTCTGGAGGTAGAGCGTGTTGAGGAAGAGAAAGCCGCCGATGGCCATGAACAGCGCGACCGCGATGACGGTGGCACCGGAGAAGGGGGCGCTGCGGAAGAAGCGGACCTCGAGCAGGGGCTCGCGGCGGCGCAGTTCGTAGGCGACGATGCCGGCGAACGCGCTGAGCGAGACCACGAAGAGGCCCAGCGTCTGCGCCGACAGCCACCCGGCCTCGGGACCCTCGATGATCGCGTAGGTGAGCGTGGCCAACGCCACGATGATCAGGACCTGTCCCACGGGATCAGGGCGACGCGCCCGGGGCGCACGGGATTCGGGGACGAAGAGCGCGGTGAGGGCGATGGCGACGATCCCGACGGGGAGGTTGACGAGGAACACCGACCGCCAGCCGACGGAGTCGACCAGGACGCCGCCGAGCACCGGTCCCAGCGCCATGCTGATGCCGAACAGGGCGCCCCACACGCCGATGGCCTGGGCGCGCTCGCGCGGGTCCTCGAACACGTTGCGGATGATCGACATCGCCACCGGGTTGAGCATCGAGCCGCCGATGGCCTGGACGATCCGGGCCGCGATGAGCGTCCCGAGGTTGGGGGCGAGCGCGCAGAGCAGCGAGCCCAGGGAGAACAGGGCCAGCCCGCACTGAAAGACGCGGCGGCGGCCAAGGCGGTCCGCGGTCGAGCCCGACAGCATCAGCAGGCTGGCGATGACCAGCGTGTAGGCGTCGATCGTCCACTGCAGCCCTGAGAGCTTGGAGTGAAACGACCGGTGGATCGCGGGCAGCGCGATGTTGACGATCGTGGCGTCCAGCCCGACGATGAACAGGCTCATCGAGCAGATGCCGAGGATGACCAGCCGCCTCCGGCGATCCGGGACGGCTTGGACTGACTCGGCGCGGGCACTCACGTCCGTCGATCCTAGAACGCCCGCCCGGGTCCTAAGACGATGGTCCTATTGCGCGAGCGACCCCCGCCGACCTACCGTGCTGCTGTGAACCCCCGCACTCGGCCGGCGGCGAGACTGCCAGACCCCCGCGTCTCGCCGCCGGTTCGAGGCGGCGCAAGCGGCTCGTCCGGCGGTCGGGCCTGGGTAGTCTCCATTTTGTGGCGCACCGGACACCGGGACCCTTCGCGGCGCCGCAGGGCCTTCATCGTCGACTCCGACACCGGCTGATGGCCGCGGTCACCGCCGCGCGCGAGGCCGTCGCATGGCCGGCGGGGCCCGCGGATGCCGCCGCGGCACCCAGCGGTCGTGACCCGTCGCTGACGCGGCTGTTCGCCCGCTTTGCCCTCAGCGGCCTGCTGGCGATGGTGGTGATCGGCGCGGCGGCGTTCGTCATCGTGCGGCGCACGGCGACCTCGGACGCGATCACCCAGGCCAAGGGGGTCACCCAGCTCGCCGGCCGTGGGATCGTCGCGCCGGTCATCACCCCGGGGGTGCTGCGCGGCGACCCCGCCGCGCTGGCCCGGCTCGACAGCGTGGTCCGCGAGCGGATCCTCAACCGAACGCCCATCGTCCGGGTGAAGATCTGGGACGCGTCGGGGCGGGTCATCTACTCCGACGCCAGCTCGATCATCGGCAAGGTCTTCCCGCTGGGCTCCGATGAGCTGCAGACCCTGCGCGGTCAGGGGACGCAGGCCGACGAGAGCGACCTCGCGCGCGCTGAGAACACGACCGAGCGCCGCTTCAATCGCCTCGTGGAGGTCTATGTGGGCATCCGGGGCCCCGGCGGCAGGCGCTTGCTGTATGAGGACTATGAGCGGGCCAGCACCATCTCGGCCTCCAGCAAGCGCCGGTGGATGAGCCTGCTGCCGGCGCTGCTCGGCGCACTCCTCATCCTGTATCTCGTTCAGATCCCGCTGGCCTACTCGCTGGCGCGCCGGCTGCGGGCTCGCCAGCGCGAACGCGAGGAACTGCTGCGCCGCGCCATCGACGCCTCCGACCTCGAGCGGCGGCGGATTGCCGCCGACCTGCACGACAGCGCGGTCCAGCGGCTGGCCGGGGTGTCGCTGTCGCTGGCGGCCAGCGCCAACGCCGTGTCCGACACCGACGGAGGCGAGGCCCGCCGTGCGCTGGCGCGCGGCTCGGCGGAGACCCGCGAGACGATCCGCGAGCTGCGCACACTGCTGGTCGACATCTACCCGCCGACCCTGCAGCGCTCGGGCCTGCGCGCCGCGCGTGGATGACCTGGTGGCCCCGTTGCGGGCAGCCGGAATCGCGGTGTCCGTCTCGATACCGGCGCCTCTCGCTCTCCCGGGCGACACCGAGGCGCTGCTGTATCGCGTGGCCCAGGAGGCGCTGCGTAACGCCCGCACCCATGGCGAGGCGACGACCGTCGATCTGACCGTCGAGACGCCGGGGCGTGCCGTCGTCCTACGCGTGGTGGACAACGGTCGCGGGTTCTCCCCCGACGAGTCCGATCACGCGCGCGGGAGCGACCACTTCGGCCTGCGGCTGATGCGCGACCTCGCCGATCACGCGGGCGGGAGGCTCACCGTGCTCTCGTCGCCCGGGCATGGGACCCTGGTGCGCTTGGAGGTGCCGCTGCCGTGATCCGACTGCTCATCGCCGACGATCATCCGCTCGTGCGCGACGCGCTGAGCGGTCTGCTGGCGGCGGCCGAGGACATCGAGGTCGTGGGGACCGCGGCCGACGGCAGGGAGGCGGTGGAGGTCGCTCTTGCCACCTCGCCCGACGTGGTGCTGATGGACCTCGAGATGCCTGAGCTCAACGGGATGGACGCCACCCGCGAGCTGCGCGAGGCAGGATCGGACGCGCGCGTCGTCGTGCTGACGACGTTCTCTGACCGCGACCGGATCCTCGGTGCGCTCGACGCGGGCGCGCTCGGCTACCTGCTCAAGGATGCCGAGCCGGAGGAGATCATCCGCGGCGTGCGGGCCGCCGCGCGCGGCGAGTCACCGCTGGCACCGCGCGCCGCCCACGAGCTGCTCGTCGAGCGCGCCGAAGGGCAGGGGCGGCCGGAGGGCGAGCTGAGCGCCCGCGAGCAGGAGGTGCTGGGCCTCGTGGCCGAGGGCCTGCCCAACAAGCTCATCGCCCGCCGGCTTCAGATCTCCGAGAAGACGGTCAAGGCGCATCTCACGAGCGTGTTCGCGGCGATCGGGGTCACCGATCGCACGCAGGCGGCGCTGTGGGCTCACCGGCACAAACTCGGCCGGTAGCTCCCACTGAGAACCCACAGCGCCGCCGGGCGCACGTGCGGCGATCGGGCTAGCGGTCGCCGCCGTGGTCGTCGTTGCGGTCGTTGTCGTGGCGGTCGTTGTCGTGACGATCGCCGCGATCGCGGTCGGGCCGGTCACGGTGGCGCTGGAACTCGCCACGGTGATGCTCGCCACGGTGATGCTCGTGACGGACGTGCCCGGCCGGGTCGTCGGAGCCGTGGCTGGCCTGAGCCATCGCGGGCACGGCGAGGGCCGAGACGGCAGCCAGAGCCACCATTGCCTTGGTCAGTCGTGAACGCATTGCTGTCCTCCTTTCTGCGTTGCTTGGGTGCCTGACCATGCTGCGGCCTGCGCGGTCGCAGTTGCAATGGGACCTTGGTCGTAGTCGTAGGAGGTACGCGCCCCGCGCGGGGACACGGCCCGGCGTCAGGCCGTCTCGGCCCCCCAGGCCTCGATGAGCACGCGGGCGGCCTCGACGTCGGGGTGCAGCGGCCGGTCGCTGAGATCGGGGTCGAGGCGATCGGCGGCGAGCCGCCAGAGCTCCCTGGTGCCGGCGCCCACGGGCTCCTGACCGGCGAGGCGCAGCGCGCGCATGGCGACGACGAGCTCGGTGGCGACGGCGACCCGAAGCGCCTGGAGCGTCTCGTGGGCGCGGCGGACCGCGATCGGGGCCAGGCTGGAGTGCGATTCGACGCCCGCGCGACACCGACACCGTCTGCGCTGCCACCGGCGTGACCAGCGAGCGGACCTCGGCGACCGCGGCGTGGGCGGTGTATTCCAGCACCAGCGCGCCGGACTCCGGGCCGGGGTGTCGGGCCAGGAAGGGCGGCAGGCCCGTGAGCCCGGTGTCGAGCAGCGTCGACACGCGGGCGGCGATCAGGGCCGCCGAGGACGCGAGCGCGGTGCGCAGCCCGTCGATGGCGTTGGCCAGCGGCGCCGCGTGCGGGTTGCCGTTGGGCAGGGCGATCTGGAGGTCGGGGTCGATGAGCGCGTTCTCGCCGGCGAAGTTGAGCTCGTGGGACACGGTCTCCTCGAGCGCCCGCAACGCGTCGTGAACGGTCCCGTCGACCTGGGGCTGGGCGCGGAACGGGTAGGGGTCCTGGATCCCCAGCGGCCCGGGCTCGCGGGCGCGCTCGCCGAGGCCGGCGAGCAGCTCGCGCATGCGCTGGGCCACGGCGGCCTGGCCGGGGCGGTGCCGCGCGGAGTGGATGCGCGCATCGAGGACCACCGGATCGGCCGCGGCCGCCTCGAAGGACAGGGCGGCCACTGTCAGCCAGGCGTCGAGCAGGCGGCGCGCGTCGACCACCAGCAGCGCGGCATAGCCGATGCTGAAGGCGTTGGAGCTGATGAAGGCGAGGCCGTCGCGGGGGCCGAGCCGTGCCGGCTCGACGGCGGCGTCGGCCAGGCCCTGAGCCGCGTCGATGAGGTCATCGCCGCGCCACACCTCGGCCCTCGCCGAGCAGCGCCAGTGCCACGTCGGCGAGATTGGTGAGGTCGCCGGTGCCCAGCGAGCCCAGCTCGCGCGTGAATGGCGTCAACCCCGCGTTGAGCGCCCCCACCAGCGCGTCGAGCAGCTCGTTGGCGACGCCCGCGCCGCCGGCGCCGATCTGGTTGGCGCGCGTCGCCATCGCCGCGCGGACGACGGGCACGGTGAGGATGAGGCCGGCGCCACAGGCGTGGCTGCGCAGCAGGTTGAGACCGTAGGCCTCGCGGTCCTCCTCGGGAACGCGGTAGGCCCGCAGCGCGCCGACGCCGGTGGTCACTCCGTAGAGATCATCGCCACGCGCCAGCAGCCCCGCGATCGCATCGCGCGCGCGGTCGTTGTTGGTCCGCGCCTCGGGTGAGAGGACCGCGGCGGCGCCGTCACGCGCGATCGCAGCCACGCCGTGCGCGGTCAGGCTCGAACCGTCGAGGATGACGGGCTCGCGCTCGCCGTCGGTGAACCCCGGTGTGGACATGGCGCGGCACTCTAGTGGTCGTCCCCGCTCCTGCGGGTGGGCCGCCGGTGGCGCGATGGCGATCAGTATCGTCGCCCCGATGGACGGGAGCGTGTCGCTGGACGGAACTGCGCTCACCCCGGAGGCGGTGACTGAGATCGCGCGCGGCGGCGCGGCGGTGACCATCGCCCCCTCGGCGAGCGAGCGGATGCGGGCATCGGCCGCGGTGGTGGCGCGCGCCGCCGAGGCCGGCATCCCGGTCTACGGCCTGACCACCGGACTCGGGTCGCGCGTGGTGGACCGCGTCGACGGCCACGCGGCCGCGGCCTTCTCGCTGCAGACGCTGCGCGGCCGCGCCATGTCCGTGGGCGAGCGCCTGCCCGTGGAGCTGACGCGAGCGACGATGGCGGTGCGCTGCAACGGACTCTGCGCCGGTGGCTCGGGGGCGACGCCGCCCGTTGCCGCGGGGCTGGCGGCGCTGCTCAACGCCGGCGTGCACCCGTGCATCCCCCGCGTTCGGCTCGGTGGGAGCGTCGGACCTGTGCCTGCTGGCCCACGTGGGGCTGACCCTGATCGGGGAGGGCGAGGCCGAGTTCGACGGCGAGGTCGATGGCATCGGCTGATGCGCTGGCGCGTGCGGGACTGGGACCGGTCGTGCTCGGTCCCAAGGACGGGCTGGCGATCTGCTCGAGCTCGGCGGTGTCGGCGGGCGTGGCGGCGCTCGACCTGGTGGACGCCACCGCCTGCCTGGAGATCTGCAGGTGGCGGCGGCGCTGTCGATGGAGGGGTTTCGCGCCAACCTGAGCCCGCTGGATCCGCGCGTGGTCGCCGCCCGGCCGGCACCGGGGCAGGCGTGGGCGGCCGCGGACCTGCGCGCGCTGCTGGCCGGCGGCGCGCTCACCGAGCCGGGCGCGGCGCGCCGCCTCCAGGATCCGCTCAGCCTGCGCTGCGTCAGCCAGATCCACGGGTCACTGCGCGTCGCGCTGGATCTGCTGGCGCGCTGCAGTGGAACCCGAGCTCGGCGGCGCCGCCGACAACCCGCTCGTGCTCGTCGACGACGAGCGAGATCCTCAGCACCGGCAACTTCCACGTGCCCGCCCTGGCCCTGGCCCTCGACGCGACCGCGATCGCGCTCTCCCAGGTGGCCGCGGCGAGCGCCGAGCGCCAGGCGCGGCTGAAGACCGAGCGCCTCAGCGGGCTGCCGGGCGGACTGAGCCCCGGTGGCGGGCGTGCGCTCCGGGCTCAGCCCGCTGAGCAAGACGGCGCAGGCGCTCACGGTGGACATCCGCCACCTCGCTGCGCCGCTGTCGATCATGCCGGCGATCGGCGCCGACTCCGTGGAGGACGACTCGACCGGGGCCACCCACGCCGCGCTGCGCGTCCGCGAGCAGATCGAGCGGATGCGGCTGCTGGCGGCGATCGAGCTGATCGTCGCCGCCCAGGCGGTGGACCTCGCGCTGAGCGAGCGCGCCGCGTCGCTGGGCGCGGGCACCGCCGCCGCGCACGACGCGGTGCGCGAGTGGGTTGCACCGTTGCACGAGGACCGGCCGGTGGGTCCCGACGTCGAGCGGCTGACCGACGCGCTGCTGGCGGGCGGGCAGCTGCTCGAGACGGTGGGCGCGGCGGTGGGCGTGCGGGCATGAGCGCGATCGAGCTGACCTATCTCGGCGGTGCCGACGTCGACGCGCTGGCGCTCTCCGACGAGGAGATCCTCGACGCGGTGCGCGACGTGGTGGCCGCCCAGGGCCGCGGCGAGACGGTGATCGAGCCTCGCATGCACCTGTTCCCGCGCGGCGCCAACGGCCACTTCAACGTGCTCCGCGGCGCCGTCCCCGCGTTTGCCGGGGTCAAGGTCGTCGGCGACTACGTGGACAACCACCGCCTCGGGCTGCCCTCGGAGCTGGCTCTGCTGCTGCTGATGGACCCCGCAACCGGCGTGCCGCGCGCCGTCATCGACGCCACCGCGATCACCGAGATGCGCACCGGGGCGGTGACGGCGATCGGCGCCTCCGTACTGGCGCGCAGCGACGCGCGCGTGCTCGGCCACATCGGCGCCCGGGGGACGGCGTACTGGAACGTCCGTCTGCTGTGCCGCGTGCTGCCGTCGCTCGAGGAGATTCGCGTGCACTCGCTGCGTCCCGAGAGCCGGGAGGCGTTCGCCCGGCGGCTGAGCCAGGATCTGGATCGGGAGGTCCGGGCGGTGGACAGCTGGGAGGCAGTGCCTGCGCGGCGCCGACGTGATGGTCGAGGCCAGCCGGCTGACGGCAGCCAGAGCCGCTGCTGTCCACGGCATGGGTGACGCCGGGGACGCTCGTGATCCCCTACGGGACGGTGAGCGCCGTGGAGCTCGAGCTCACCGACGTGATGGACAAGGTCGTCGTCGACGACTGGGGCCAGGCCGGCATCGGCCCGCTGGGCTCGCTTGCGCGCGCATGTCGACTCGGGCCGGCTGACCGCCGAGAGCCTGCACGCCGAGCTTGGCCAGATCCTCTGCGGCGACCGGCCCGGCCGCGAGCGCGACGACGAGCGCATTCTCTTCTGGCACCGTGGCCTCTCGATCACCGACGTGGCGCTGGGTGAGGCGATGCTGCCAAGGCGCAGCGCTGGGGATCGGGACGACGCTGCCCTACCGCTGAGGGCGCTCAGGTGGCGGGCGGCTCCGTCGCCCAGGTGAGCAGCCCCGGACGATGTTCTGAAACAGCCGTCGGGCGTTGCCGGCCAGCGCCGGCCCGTGCGGCCACGAAGGTGAGGGTGAGCGTCCCGTAGCGGTGGCTGATCGCGTACTGGACGACGAGCGGGGAAACGGTCGCGCCCGCCCCGTCGCTTTCCTGGCGCTCGACCACGGTGACCCGTGCGGGCATGCCCTTGACCTTCTTGCGCTGCGCCGGCCCGCCGTGGCGCCGTCGCGGCCGGTGAACGGCAGCGGCTTTCGGCGAGGGCGGCGGTCATCGTGGCGAGCACGCCGTGGTCGGCCTCGGTGGAGCAGATGGCGGCGGCCAGGAACACGTGCTCGGCGTGCTCGGCCTGCTCGAGGGGAGGATCTCGCCGCCGACCGAGGCGGGCGCGCCGCGGTGGCGCTTGGGCAGCTCGGCAGGCGGGACGAACTCGGCGGCGGGCAGGCGGGTTTGGAAGACGAGCGGCGTCGCCGTCCGGACGCGGCACCGGCCAGGTCTGCGGGCGGCTCCCAGCCGACGCGCGTGAGCATCGCGCTGGTCTTGCGCTGGGCGCGGGACCTGAGCGGGTTGCGGACCATCTCACCGCCAGGCTACCCACGGGCTGCTGCCACGCCGCGCGCTGCGGTAGCGTGCGGCGACATGAGCGCGACCGACATGGAATGCCGCGGCTGGCACCAGGAGGCGGCGCTGCGGATGCTGCGCAACAACCTGCATCCCGACGTCGCCGAGAACCCCGCCGAGCTCGTCGTCTACGGCGGGATCGGCAAGGCGGCGCGCAACTGGTCCTCGCTACCACACGATCGAGCGCGAGCTGCGCCGGCTCGGGGACGACGAGACGCTGCTGGTCCAGTCGGGCAAGCCGGTGGGGGTGTTCGAGACCCACGACCAGGCGCCCGCGGGTGCTCATCGCCAACTCCAACCTCGTGCCGCAGTGGGCGACGTGGGAGAAGTTCCGCGAGCTCGACGCCGCCGGGCTGATGATGTACGGGCAGATGACCGCCGGCTCGTGGATCTACATCGGGAGCCAGGGGATCCTCCAGGGGACCTATGAGACGTTCGCCGCGGCGGCGCGCAAGCGGTTGGACGGCACGCTGGCCGGCCGGCTGGTGGTGACCGCCGGCCTGGGCGGGATGGGCGGCGCGCAGCCGCTGGCGATCACGATGCTCGGCGGCGCCGCGCTGTGCGTCGAGGTCGACCTGCACCGGATCGAGCGGCGCATCGAGACCGGCTACCTGGACGAGCGCGCCGGCCGACCTCGACGACGCGCTGGCGCGGCTGGACGCCGCCCGCGCCGAGCGCCGCGCGCTGTCGATCGGCCTGGCCGGCAACGCCGCCGAGATCCTGCCCGAGCTGGTGCGCCGTGGCGTCGAGATCGACGTCGTCACCGACCAGACGAGCGCCCACGATCCGCTGAACGGCTACGTCCCCGCGGGGCTGACGGTCGAGCAGGCGGAGGTCGCTGCGCCGCTCCGATCCCGACGACTACATCCGGCGGGTGGGGGAGAGCGCGGTGACGCACGTCGGGCGCGATCCGCGCGCTGCAGGAGTCGGGAGCCGAGGCGTTTGACTACGGCAACGCGCTGCGCGGCCTGCGCCCAGGAGCACGGCGACCGCGACGCGTTCTCCTATCCCGGGTTCGTGCCCGCCTACATCCGGCCGCTGTTCTGCGAGGGCAAGGGGCCGTTCCGCTGGGTCGCGCTGTCGGGCGATCCGGCCGACATCCACGCCACCGACCGCGCGATCCTCGACCTGTTCGGCGACCAGGAGCACATCGCGCGCTGGATCAAGCTGGCGTCCGAGCGCGTGCACTTCCAGGGGCTGCCGGCGCGGATCTGCTGGCTGGGCTACGGCGAGCGCGACAAGGCCGGCGTGCGCTTCAACGAGATGGTGGCCTCCGGCGAGCTCAAGGGCCCGATCGTGATCGGCCGCGACCACCTGGACTGCGGCTCGGTGGCCTCGCCCGAGCGCGAGACCGAGGCGATGCGCGACGGCACCGACGCGGTCGCCGACTGGCCGCTGCTCAACGCGATGCTGATGACCGCGTGCGGCGCCAGCTGGGTCTCGATCCACCACGGCGGCGGCGTCGGGCATGGGCAAGTCGATCCACGCCGGCCAGGTGACGGTCGCCGACGGCACGCCCGAGGCCGGCGAGCGGGTGCGGCGCTGCGCTCACCGCCGACCCGGGGCTCGGGCGTGGTGCGCCACGCCGACGCCGGCTATGAGGAGGCGCTGAGCACCGCGCGCGAGCCGGGGTGAAGATGCCGATGCTCGACCCCGAGCCCGACAAGCGGTGAGCACCGGGTCGCGTGACGGCAGCCCGCCGTCGCTGTCGATCACGGGCGCCGCGCAGGTCCTGCGCCCGCCGCGCGACCACATGCAGCACCTGCGCGGCGACGAGCTGACCGCCCAGACGCTCGAGCCCGGCGACGTGGCCGCCCGCGACGGGCGGATCACCGCGCTCGAGCGCGATCGACGATCGCCGAGGTGACGATCGACGCGTCCGGGTGCGCGGTGCTGCCCGGGTTCGTCGACTGCCACACCCATCTGCCGTTCGCGGGCTGGCGCTGGCGGCGAGTACGAGCAGAAGCTGACCGGCGTGCCCTACGAGGAGATCTCGCGCGGCGGGGGCGGGATCAAGTCCTCGGCCCGGGCGCTGCGCGAGGCCTCCGACGACGAGGTGCTCGACCAGGCGTCGGCGCTGGCCGCGGAGATGCTCGCCGCGGGCACGACGACGTTCGAGTGCAAGTCCGGCTACGGGCTGTCGCGCGAGGGGGAGATGCGCGCGCTCGTCGCTCGCGCGCGAGCTGGAGATCGCGGGTCCCGCAGACGACGACCTCGACCGCGCTGCTGGCGCACGCGGTCCCCGACGGGCTACACCGCCGACTCGTGGATGGCGGTGGTCGAGGAGATGATGCCCGAGGTGGTGGCGCGCCGGCAGCGTCACCGCGCTGGACATCTTCGTCGAGTCGATCGCCTTCGGGCTGGCGCACCTGGAGCTGATGGGCGAGCTGGCGGCGGCCGCCGGGCTGGCGCTGCGCACCCACGTCGAGCAGCTCTCCTGCATGCGCTCGGTGCCGGTGGCGCTGGCCGCCGGGCGCGCGCGTCGATCGACCACCTCTCGCATGATCCACCCCGACGACATCGGCGCCGCTGGCCGAGGCGGCCGTGCGCCGCGGTGCTGCTGCCCGGCGCGGAGTTCCTGGGCGCCGAGCACCGGGCGCCGGGGCGGGCGATCGTCGACGCCGGCGCCATCTTCGTGCTGGCCACCGACGCCAACCCCGGGACCTCGCCGGTGTTCTCGATGCCGGTGGTGATCGGCCTGGCGGTCGCGCCTGTACGGCCTCGGCGTGCGCGAGGCGCTCGGGGCGGCGACGCTGAACGCCGCGTGGACGCTCGACCTGCACCACGACCGCGGCTCGATCGAGGTCGGCAAGCGCGCCGACCTGCTGGTGCTCGACGGGCCGGCGGAGAGCATCGCCTACCGCTTCGGCCACAACCCGGTGGCGATCGTCGTCATCGGCGGCGAGGTCGGTCTACGTGCGCGACGAGGCCGCGGCGCGAGCGGATCAGCGGGCGCATGAACCGGCGCGCACGCATCCCGGCGATGGCCAACGCCCACTCGCACGCGTTCCAGCTCGACCTGCGCGGCATCGGCGAGCGGATCGGTCGATCCCGGCGACGACTTCTGGAGCTGGCGCACCGAGATGTACCGCCTGGCCTCGAGCCACACGCCCCGAGATCGATGCGCGAGGTCGGCGGCCGCGTCTACGGCCAGATGGCGGCCGCCGGCTACGGCGCCGTCGGCGAGTTTCACTACGTCCACCACCAGCCCGACGGCACGCCGTATCCCGAGCCCAACGCGATGGCGATCGCGCTGGCGCGAGGCGGCGCGCGCGGCTGGGCCTGGAGATCACGCTGCTGCCCGCGGCCTATCACCGGCGGCGGGCGCCGGGACGAGCCGCCTGCGCCGGGCCAGGTGCGCTTCTGCGACCCGTCGGTGGAGGCGTTCCTGGAGCGGGTGGACGCGCTGCGGGCGTGGGCCGACGGCGTCGACGGGGTGAGCGTGGGGGTGGCGGCCCACAGCGTCCGCGCGGTGCCCGCCGACGTGGCTCGACGGCGATCGCCCGCTACACCGACGAGCACGGCCTCGTCCGCCACGTCCACGCCTCCGAGCAGCGCCGCGAGCTGGCCGAGATGCCGGGACGAGCACGGCTGCTCGCCGATCGAGCTGCTGGACGCGGACCGGCTTCCTCGGTCCGCGCACCAGCGTGGTCCACGCCATCCACGTCTCGCGAGCACGACATCGCGCTGCTGGCCGAGTCGGGCTCGATCGTCGTCACGTGCCCGACGACCGAGGGCAACCTCGGCGACGGCGTCCTGCCCGGGCTGCGCTACCGCGACGCCGGCGTGCGCCTGGCGATCGGCACCGACGAGCAGACCCGCATCGACCCGTTCGAGGAGCTGCGCGAGATGGAGACGCTGGCCCGCCGCGAGGGCCAGACCCGCTTTGCCCTGCTGGCCGCGGCCGACGGGGACCTGTGGGGGCAGATGGTGGCCAACGGCCGCGCCAGCCTGGGGTTGGCCGCCGGAGCCGGTGGCGTCGATCGAGCTCGAACCTCGACCACCCGGACCTGGCCAACGTCGCCGAGCGAGGATCTGATGCTGGCGGTGGCCACCTGCGCCTCGGCGGGGGTGGTTCGGGCGGGCGTGTCGCCGTCGTGACCCGTCACCCTCGCGCGCCGCGCCGACATCTCGCTGGACGCGTTTGCGCCGGGTGGCCTGGCAGGGGGAGGAGGTCAGCGGTCGCGCCTGAGGCGCTGGAGGTCGTAGCCCGGCGCCGGGAGGAGTTCCTGGCGCTGGTGGCCGCCGACCCGGCGCGCAAGCTCTACGGGGTCAACGTCCACGCCGGCGACGGCTCGGATCGGCTGATGACCGACGCTGAGCAGCGCGACTACGCGCGCGGCCTGCACAGCGCCACCTCGTTCGGCGAGCCACTGCCGCGCCGGGTGGTGCGAGGGATCGTGCTGTCGCGCCTGGCGAACTTCATCGAGGGCCACGCTGGGGTCACGCCCGGAGCTGGTCGCGCTGGTCGCGGCGCGGCTCGACGGCCGCGAGCTGCCGCCGGTCCCGCGCCTGGGCAACGGCGGGTCGGGCGAGATCCTGGCCCTCGGCTGGCTGTTTGGCGACGTGCCCAGCGGAGCTTGAGCTGGGCGTCAAGGAGGGCATGGCGCTGATCAACGGCGCACCGTGCGCGCCGGCGCTGCTGGCCGACGCGATCCTCTGCGCCCAGCGCACGCTGGCGGTGGCGGTGAACGCACTCTGCCTGGCGGTCGCCGCCTACGGGGTCTCGCCGGCCATCTTCGACGAGCGGCTGGAGGCGCTGTGGGGCGACCCGTTCCAAGCGGTTGCGCTGCAGGCGATCCGCGCGGGGATCGAGGGCGCGGTGCCGCCGGCCGGCTCGGGCAACCACCCGCAGCCGCCGGTCAGCTTCCGGATCCTGCCGCGGGTGCTGGGCAACGCCAACCGCCTGGTGGCCGCCGCGGTTGATGCCGTTCAGATCGCGCTGCCCGCGGTGAGCGACAACCCGGCCTTCCTGTTCGGCGCGGGTGCCGGTGCCGCTGTCGGGGACGGCGGTGGCGACCTCGGTGACGTGGTCTCCAACGGCGGCTTCCACAACGGTGCGGCGCCGGCCTGCATCGACGGCCTCGCGTTCGCCCTCGCCGACCTGGCCCAGCTCGCCCAGCACCAACTCCAGCGCCTGCAGACGAGCCCGGAGGCGATGCCGGGGCTGGACTCGCTGGCTCTGGGGACGCTCCAGATGGTGGGCGCGGGCTACGCCGAGGAGGCCCGCTCGGCCGTGGTGCCGTCACTGCTGCCCCTGCCCGGGTTTGGTCACAACGACGTGCCCGCCCCGTCGTTTCACGCCTGGAACCGCTTCGACCGCGTCCGCGGGTTCGTGGTGGGCTCGATGACCTGCCTGGCGGTGATGGCGGCGCAGTCGTTCGCGCGCACCGGGCGGGGCTTTCCGCCGGCACTCGAGGAGTTCGGCTCACTCGTGTTGGAGATCTGTCCCCCGGTGGTGGAGCGGCGGTCGGTGGGGGCTGAGTTGGGGACGTTGGCGTTGGTTTTGGGTGGTGGGATTCCGGAGTAAGTGGTTGTCGGGGCGTTTACGGCGGCTGGGGAAGGGTGGGTGGGGGTGGCCTGGGCGCTGGGGGCGGACCTTGAACCTGCATTTGGGGACAAACCTCGACGCGGCACTCAGGTTTGTCACGGAATGCATGCCATACGTGCATTTCGTGGAAAACCTGCGGCGCTGGCGGAGGTTTGTCGCGTTTTGCAGGTTGCCGGGCGCTCCCAACCCACCCTTCCTAAGCCGCCGTAAACGCACCGTCCAAAGTCACCCGACACAGCCCGCCGGGAGTACACCGCGGGGAGTACACCCAACCCAAAGACACATCCCCGGGGCGATTGTCCAAACCCGAGCGCGCCCAGACAATCGGGCGCATGCTCCGTTCACTCGCTCACACCCTCGGCGCGCGCCCGCGCCGCACTCTGATCGCCACCCTCGTCTTCGTCGTCATCGCTGGGGCCATCGGCGGCCCGCTGGCGGGCGCGCTGAAGAGCTCAGGCGGCTTCGCGCCCCCCAACTCCGACTCGCAGGTCGCCACGAAGATGCTGCAGCGCGCCACCGGGACCGAGGCGACGCCCGGAATCGTGCTTCTGGTCAACACGCCGCGGCGGCCGGCCGCCGCTCACAACGAGATCGCCGGCATCGACGCGCGCCTGCGTGACGTGAGCGGTGTGGTGTCCACCGTGGCGCCGGTGGACGTGGCCCGCGACGGTCGGCATGTGCTTGTGACCGCGACGCTGTCAGCCAGCGCCGACGATCACGGGTCCGCGAAGGCGGCCCAGGCGGCGTTTGCGCACGACCGCGACGTCACCGTCGGCGGGCCCGCGGTCGCCGATGAGCAGATCAACGCGAGCGTCACCCATGACCTCGGGTTCGCCGAGTTGCTGGCCTTCCCGTTGCTGATCGCGCTGTCGATCCTGTTCTTCCGCGGTCGGGCGGCTCTCATGCCCGTCGTGGTGGGGGTGACGACCGTTCTCGGGACGTTCCTGGTGCTCACCGGCGTCAACCAGTTCTACGGGCTCAGTGTCTTCGCACTCAACCTGGTCATCGGGATGGGGCTGGGCCTGGCGGTGGACTACACGCTCTTTTTGGTCACGCGCTTTCGCCAGGAGCTGAGCGCCGGGGCCGACGTAACCGAAGCCATCGGGACGACGATGGCACGCGCCGGGCATACCGTGGTCTTCTCCGCGGTCACGGTCGCCTGCGCTCTGGCCACCCTCACCCTGTTCCCACAGGGTTTCCTGAAGTCGATGGGCCTGGCCGGCGCCTGCACGGCGCTCGTCGCCGCCACGGCGGCGCTGGTGATCTCCCCGGCGCTGCTGGCCGTATGGGGCCGCAAGCTCGCGACCGGTGGGCCGCGCGCCACCGACACCCGCACCGACAACGACCGCTGGTATCGCTTCGCCCGCGGGGTCATGCGGCGCCCGGGAGTGGTGGCGGCGGTGACCGCGGCGCTCATGGTCGCGGCGGCGCTGCCCGCCCTCAGCGTCCGGTGGTCCTCGGCCAACGACAGCCGCGTGATCCCGCAGGGCCAGAGCGCCCGCACCGTGGCCGATGCGCTGACGCGCGACTTCGCCGGCGCCGGGCGCTCGCCGGTGACGGTGGCGGTTCGGGCTTCCGGCTCCGACGGCGCTGCCGTCAGCGCCTACGCTCACCGCATTGCCGGTTTTGATGGTGTCCAAAGCGTCAGCGCGCCGAGGTTCCTGGGCAGCGACACCTGGCAGGTCAACGCCGCCGTCGCCGGGGACCCCGCCGGGGATACCGCCCAGCGCGTCGTCGACGAGATCCGCACGACCGAGGCTCCCTTCACCGCCAAGGTCACCGGCGACGCCGCCGTCTTCGTCGACCAGCAGAACGCGATCGGCTCGCACCTGCCCGCGGCGATCGCCCTGCTCGCGCTGCTGACGTTCTTGGTGCTGTGGCTGATGACCGGCTCAGTCGTGCTCCCGGTCAAGGCGATCGTCATGAACGCGCTCACCGTGGGTGCGTCGCTGGCGCCGCTGATCCTCATCTACCAGCACGGCCACCTCACCGGGCTGCTGGGCTACACCTCCGACGGCGGCGTGGAGCCGACCGACTTCGTGGTCGCCGCCACCGTCGTCTTCGCGCTCTCCACCGACTACGGGGTGTTCCTGCTGGGCCGCATCAAGGAGGCTCGCGAGGCGAGTCCGACGACGCCGCCCGACGAGCGCGAGGCCGTCGCCGCGGGGCTCGGGGCCACCGGCCGCGTGGTCACCGCCGCCGCGATCCTGCTGGCCGTGGCCATCGGAGCGTTCAGCACCAGTTCGATCTCCTTCATCCAGGAGATCGGGGTGGCGGTTGCCTTCGGGGTCCTGCTCGACGCCTTCGTCGTGCGTTCGCTACTGGTGCCGTCGCTGATGGCGCTGCTGGGCCGGTGGAACTGGTGGTCACCGCCGGGGCTGCGCCGGCTGCACAGCCGGATCGCACCGCGTGAGGCGAGGCGCCCGCCACTGCCCGCGCCCGCCGTATGATCGAGCGGCGGTGGTGAAGCGCCTGCACAGCTCGCCGGTCGTCCTGGATTGGCTCCCCGTGGTGCTGGTCCCGATCGTGCTCATCATCGACGCGGCGCTGTCGGCGCAGGGCAAGCCCATCGGGGTGGTCAACGTGCTGTGCGCGTTCGTCGCGTGCCTGCCGCTGGCATTACGCCGCCACGTCACCTTCCCGGTGCTGTCGCCGCTCATCGTGGCCGGGGTGATCCTCGTGCTGTGGCAGCTGCACCCGGCCAACACGGTGGTGCTCATCCCGATGATCGCCCTATTCGAGCTCGCGCTGCACGGCGACCGCCGCCGCTCGCTCACGATGAGCCTGGCCATCGTGCCCTGTGTGGTGGTCAGCGTGATCCCGTTCGCGAGCGGGTTCTCGCACGTCACCTCGATCGTGGTGCGCAACACCGCCTTCATCCTGCTGGCCATCGCGGCCGGCGAGGTCATCCGCTCGCGCCGGGTCTCCGAACAGCGCCTGGTCCAGACCGCCGAGCAGGCGACGCTGCGGCGCGTCGGGGAGGAGCGGCTGCGCATCGCGCGCGAGATCCACGACGTCGTGGCACATGCGATGACCGCCATCAACGTCCAGGCCGGGGTGGCGGCCCACCTGCTCGAGCACGACCCCGATCAGGCCTATAACGCCCTGCGCAGCATCAAGCACACCAGCGGTGCGGCCCTCACCGACCTACGCTCCACGCTGGACGTGCTGCGCGATCCGTCGGCGGCGGCGCCGCTGGGGCCGCCTGCCGGCCTGGGCGACATCGCCGAGCTCACCGGCGGGCTGCGCTCGGCCGGCGTCGCCATCACGCTCGACGTCGACAGCGCCGTCGACGTGCCCGCGCCGGTGCAGAGCGTCGCCTACCGCATCGTGCAGGAGGCGCTCACCAACATCGCGCGTCATGCGCAGGCGTCGCACACGACGGTGAGCGTGCGCCGCGCCCCGGGTGCGATCGCCATCGACGTCACCGACGACGGGACCAGCACCGCGGAGGCGATGGCGGGGGAGACGGCCGGCAACGGAATCCGCGGCATGCGCGAGCGCGCCGCTGCGCTCGGCGGGACGCTCGAGGCCGGTCGGACCGATGGGGGTGGCTGGCGGGTGCACGCGTGGCTGCCGATGAGCGCGCCGCCGCCCGACGGCGCGATCGTCGCCGCGGCCGAGCCTGAGAGCGGTGAGCTGCGCCGGTGATCACCGTCGAGCTCGTCGACGACCAGGCGTTGGTGCGGGCGGGGTTTCACGCCCTCCTCGACGCTGAGGATGACATCGAGGTGGTGGCCCAGGCCGCCGACGGCGAGAGCGCGGTGGCGCAGGCGCGCGAGCACCGCCCGCAGGTGGTGCTGATGGATATCCGCATGCCCAAGGTCGACGGCCTAGAGGCCACCGCTCAGATCACCGCTGACCCCGAACTGCGCGACACGCGCGTGGTGGTGCTCACCACGTTTGAGCTCGATGAGTACGTGTTCGGAGCGCTGCGCGCCGGAGCGTCGGGGTTCCTGCTCAAGGACGTCGAGCCGGCGGACCTGGTGGCCGCGGTGCGTGTCGTCGCGGCGGGCGAGGCGCTGCTCGCGCCTCGGCTCACGCGTCGGCTGATCGAGGCCTTCGTGGCCGGAGCCCCGGCGCCCGGCCCGACGCCCAGCGCCGCAGCGGAGGCGGCCGACACGCTGGAGCGTCTCACCCCGCGCGAGCGAGAGGTCCTGGCCCTCGTCGGCCGCGGCTGCTCCAACGCCGAGATCGCGCAGCAGCTCGTCCTCTCGCCGCTCACGGCCAAGACGCACGTCGCACGCCTCTTCGCCAAGCTCGGCGCCCGCGATCGGGCGCAGCTCGTGGTCACCGCGTACGAGTCAGGGCTCATAAGACCCGGTCCCCGCCCACCCCAATCCGACGCTCACCAGGTTTCGTAGAACGAGCGCTCGCGTGCTTCCAGCCGCGGCAACGCGTCGCCGTGGCCGTGGCGCTGGAAGTGCTCGGACTCGCCGTGGGCCTTGTAGCCGTCCTCGTCGGCGTACTGCTCGTAGAGCAGGAAGACCCGTGGGTCTGACGGGTCGCGGTGCGCCTCGTACATGAGGTTGCCCGGCTCGGCCCGGGAGGGCTCGATGAGCGCGTCGATGGCGGCGGCAACCGCCTCTTCCTCGCCGGGCTTCGCCACCCAGCGGGCCAGCACTACGTATGCCATCGCAGCTCCACGTCGGCGAGGTCCTCGTAGAGGCGCACCGCGCTCATCTCACCGGCGTCGTCGCCGTAGACCGACCGGGCGCGGCGGTGGATCTGCTCCACCAGCGAGGAGAGCTCGACGGGCACGCCCACGTCGCGCGCGAGGTCGACGGCCAGCCCCAGGTCCTTGGTGACGAGCTTCATCGCGAAGCCCTCATCGTAATCGCCGCGTTCCAGCAGCGTCAGGACATCGCGCTCCAGGAACACCGAGTTGGCGGGCGAGGCGACGAGCGCGGTGTGCAGGTTGAGAGGTCGACGCCGGCCGGACGCCGATGGTCAGCGCCTCGGCGGTGGCGACGGCCTGGATGAACCACGTGAGGTTCAGCAGCAGCTTGACCGCGTAGCCGCGAGCCGCCGGGGCCGAGCAGGAAGATCTGCATGCGGGTCGCCCATCGCCTCGAGCACGGCAGCGCGCGGGCGAACGCCTTCGGGCTCGCCGCCCGCGTAGATGGCGAGCGTCCCCGCCTCGGCGCGGATCGTCTGGCCGGCGACTGGCGCATCGACGAAGTCGACGCGGCGGGCGCGGGCGGCCGCCGGGACTCGCGGCCGACCTCGCGCGAGCTCGTCGACATGTCGACCACGAGCGAGCCGGAGGTCATGGCGGCGATGGCCGATCGCGCCGTCCGGCGCCGCACAGCACCGCGCGGACCTGGGGCGGCCCGGGCAGGCTCGTGATCAGGATCTCGGCGCCCTCGCACGCAGTCCGGCAGCGATTTCGCCGCCGGCGCGCCCGGTGCGCCATCGGCCGCCGCGCGCACGGCCCGGCGGTCCAGGTCAAACGCGGTCACGTCAATGCCCGGCCGTCGATGACGTTGCGGCACATGTGCGAGCCCATGTGGCCGAGGCCGACGAACGCGATCCGACGGGCGATCGCCGGTCGCGCGGACGGTCATGTCAGCGAGATCCAGGTGGTCTTCAGTTGGGTGTAGGAATCGAGCGCGTGCAGCGAGCGGTCGCGGCCGTGGCCGGAGTCGCGCAAGCCGCCGAACGGCGTGGCCAGCGAGGCGGCGTCGAACGTGTTGACCCAGACGGTGCCCGCCCGCAGCCGCCGGGCGAGCCGGCCCGCGGTCGGGCACATCCCGCGTCCAGACGCCGCGGCCAGGCCGTAGCGGGTGTCGTTGGCGAGCTCGAGGGCGTGGTCGACGTCATCGGCGGTCTGGAGACGTCAGCACCGGCCCGAACACCTCGTCCGGTGACGATCGCGCGGTCGTGGCGGTCGTCGGACGAGTCGATCAGCGTCGGCCGCATGTAGGCGCCGCCGGGGACCGGCTGCGCCCGCGTCCCCGCCGGCCGAGCACGCGGCGCCGCCGTCGTCGCGCGGCGCGCTGCACGTGGCCCATGACGCCGTCGAGGTGCTCGGAGGAGATCATAGCGCCGAGGACCGTTGATCGGGCGCCCGGGTCCGCCGGGACGAAGGTCTGCGCCGCGAACGCGCGCAGCCGCTCGACGCAGCTCGTCGGCGACCGGTCCTGCCACGACCACCCGCGAGCCGGCGTGGCAGGTCTGGCCGGCGTTGTAGAAGATCCCCCAGCCGATCGCCTCGGCGACCGTCTGCAGGTCGCGCGGCGTCGGCCAGCACCACCTGCGGGCTCTTGCCGCCGAGCTCGAGCGACACCTGCTTGCCGTTGGACTCGCCGGCGTAGCGCTGGAACAGCCGGCCGACCGGCACCGAGCCGGTGAACGCGATCTTGTCGACGTCCGTCGTGGCGGCCGAGCGCCTGCGCCCGCTTCCTCGCCGAAGCCGGGCACGACGTTCAGGACGCCGTCGGGGACGCCCGCCTCGGCGGCCAGCTCGGCCAGCGCCAGCGCCTGCAGCGGCGACTGCTCGGCGGGCTTGAGCACCACCGAGTTGCCCGCCGCCAGCGCGGGCGCGAGCTTCCAGGCGGTGATGATCAGCGGGTAGTTCCACGGGACGACCGCGCCGACGACGCCCAGCGGCTCGCGCCCGATCAGCGCCAGCGCGTCGGCCGCGGTCGGGGCGATCTCGCCGTAGACCTTGTCGATCGCCTGCGCCGTACCAGGCAAAGCAGCGGGCGGCTTGCGGGACGTCGACGTCCGCGGGCGTCGGAGATCGGGATGGCCGGTGTCGCGTGGACTCGATCCGGGCCAGCCGTCCAAGTGCTCGAGGATCAGCTCCGACAGGCGGACCAGGACGCGTCCGCGTGCGGCCGGGTCGGCGTAGGCCCAGTCGCCGCGTCGAACGCCCGGCGGGCCGCGGCCACCGCCCGGTCGACGTCCTCGGCACCGCCGCGCGCGACCTGCGTCGAGCACGCTCCCGTCACGCGGGGTGACGCGTGCGAACGTCCGTCCGTCGGCGGCGGGCACGAAGCGCCCGTCGATGAACGCCTCGGTGCGCATGGTCAGGTCGGTCGCCGACGGCACCTCGTAGTGGCGACCGCTCCTCGTCGAGCTTGATGCCGAGGCCGGGGGCGTCGCGGCACGGCAGCAACCCGTCGGCGTCGATCTCCATCGGCTGCGGCGAGCATGAAGTCGCGCCGCTCCGGCGTCCAGCCCGGCGGGTCGTAGGGGATACTCGAGGTACGGGCCGCCGCCGACGCCGCAGCAGACGTGCAGGTTGGCCAGCAGCCCGATCCCGTTGGTCCACGTGTGCGGGGTGAACCAGCGGTTGCGCCGCAGCGCCAGGTCGGCGAGCGTCCGCGCGCCGCGACACGCCAAGTGCGAGCACGACGTCGGGCTGGAGCACGTCGAGCGCGTCGGCGTCGAGCGCGCGGCGCAGATCGTCGAAGTCGCGCGCCATCTCGCCGCCGGCGATCCGGACGCCGGTGGTCTCGCGCAGCATCCGCATGCCGGCCAGGTCGTCGCCGGCCAGCGGCTCCTCGACCCAGGCACGCCGAGCTCGCCAGGGCGTCGATGACCCGCCGCGCGCCCTGCGGGGTCCAGGCCCGGGGTCGATGTCGCCCGCCATCCGCCACCACTGGTTGAGGTCGACCATGATCTCCAGCGCGTCGTCGACGGCGTCGCGCATCGCCGCGACGACCGCGATGCCCTCGGCGATCCGGTCACGGGCGATGCGGACCTTCACGGCACGGAAGCCCGCCGCGACCAGTGCGTGCGCGTCCTCGGCGCGCTGCTCGGGCGCGCGCAGCTCGCCGAGCGACGCGTAGGCCGGGACCCGGTCGCGGACGCCGCCGAGCAAGCGTGGCCACGGGGACGCCGAGCGCCTGGCCGGCCAGGTCCCACAGCGCCGCCTCCAGCGGCCAGTAGCGCCCGGCGTGAAAGGAGATCGTCTCCAGCGTCCGTGCGTGCGCGGCGAGCGTGAGCGGGTCGCGTCCGACGAACAGGTGCGCGAAGGCCTCGAAGCCATCCATGGTGTCGCCGCTGGCCGATCCCGGTCAGGCCCTCGTCGGTGTGGACGCGGACGAGCGTCGCGTCAAAACGGGTGCGGGGGTCGGGGTCCCAGGCGGCGTTGAAGGGAGGGAGAGCGGCAGCGTCAGCCGCTCGAGCTCGATCGCGGTGATCTTCACGCGGGCGGGCTCAGGAGCCGCAGTAGAAGGGGTTGGTGACGCTGTCGCGCCGCTGCGACGAGCGCCCGCGTCTCCTCCTCCGGACGCCCATGGCGCGCGGTGCGCACGCCCTTCAGCGTCGCCGCCCGGCTGGCGACGCGGACCGCGGTCTCGTCGTGTGCCGCCGGGTCGATGTAGATGGCGACGAACACGATGAGGTCGCCGGTGGCGGGGATGAGCTCCTCGGCGACCGCGTCAAGCACACCCTGGGCGATCCCGAGCTGGCCGGCGCCCCAGGTGATCTTCTGATGGGCGGGCTCGAGCGCGGTCTCCTTATTGATCATGATCGTCGGCGGCCAGACCGGCTCATAGTGGTCCTTGTCCTCGCCGACGACGACGAGGATCGGGGCGTGGCCTGGAGCGGGGGAGGTGAAGGTGGTGAGCAGCGCCGCCGCGGTCGGGGTGCCGCGTCTCGGCCAGGACGACGTTGACGTGCGCGCCGTTGGGGTCGGTGCCGCTCCAGCCCTCGCCGATGAGCCCGTCGTATGGAAGCGAACCGGGGTGAAGATCGTTACTCATGGGCGATCTCCTTCGGCGGCCGTCGCTCCCGCGAGCGACGGGGTCGATGACGATGACGGAACGGTCGCCCTCGCCGCGGCGCAGGCGGTCCATCGCGTCGGGCACGCCCTCGAGGTCGATGAGGTGCGAGACCATGTCGTCCAGCTCCAACCGCCCGGCGTGCACGAGCTCGACGAGGCCGGGCAGCGGCGGCGACCGGGTCCGCCGGTGCCGTAGTAGCTGCCGACGATCGACTTCTCGGAGAGGAACTCGATGGCGGGCAGCGACGACCTCCACGCCGACGTGGGGCGAGGCCGACGACGACGGCGGTGCCTCCCGGGCGCAGCGCGTCCCAGGCCAGGCGGATCGTCGGGGCAGCGCCGACGACCTCGAACGCATGGTCGGCGCCGCCACCGGTGAGCCGGTGGATCTCGCCGACGGCATCGTGTCCCGAGGCGTCGACACCATGGGTGGCTCCGCGGCGCAGGGCGTGCTCGAGCTTCTCGGCGCGACGGTCGACGGCGACGATCGTGGCCGCGCCGGCCAGCCGGGCGGCGGCGATCACCTGCAGTCCCACTCCGCCGCAGCCGATGACGCGACGCGCTCGCCGACCCGCACCCCGGCGGCATGGGTGACGGCGCCGAAACCGGTGATGACCCCACAGCCCAGCAGCGCCGCCTGCCACAACGGAATGTCGCGCGGGGATGGGGATACGCGGCCGCCGGCAACGACGGCGTGCTCGGCAAAGCAGGCGACGGTGAACCATGCTGGAGCGGGCTGCCGTCGCCGGCGCGCAGCCGTCGCGTGCCGGTGCGCAGGTTGCCGGCCACTCCCGCGGCGCCGGCCGGCTCGCACAGCGTCCGGCGCCCGGAGCGGCAGGCCTCGCACACGCCGCACGAGGCGACCAGACAGAACACGACGTGGTCGCCCTCATCCACGCCGGTCACTCCCGCACCGAGCGCGGTCACGACCCCGGCGCCCTCATGCCCGAGCACAACCGGCCAGCGGCCCTCGCCGAGCTGCGCCGTCGGCGAGGTGCACGTCGGAGTGGCAGACGCCCGCAGCGGCGATGCGCACGAGGACCTCGCCCGGCCCCGGCGCGTCCAGCCAGACGCTCTCGACCGCCGGGGGCGCCCGGGCTCGCGCAGGACGCAGGCGCGGACCGCCAGAGCATCGGTCGTGGCCGGGGCAGCGGTCAGCGCGGTCTCAGTCATCGCGGGGCCCCTCGCACGGGCGGCGTTGTCGCACACACGCTCATTTCTGTCAAGCCCGTTGCCGGCTACACCCCGAACTGGGAGCGGACGGCGTCCATGAGGATCACCGCCGCCGCGCTGGCGTCGCGATGGCGAGGGAAGCAGAGCGCGATCTGGCGGGGGAAGAGCGTCTCCTTGGGGTCCAGCCAGGTCAGCGAGGGCTCGACGGCCCCTGACGCCCCGAGGCGATCCAGGCAGGCGTGGCCGTACCCGGCGGCGACGAGGCGCTGGAGCGCGAGGTTGTCGTCAGTGCGGAAGACGATGCGAGGGCGGATCCCGCGCTGGCGCCAGGCCTGTTCGAGCTTCTGCTGGGTGAGCCACCGCCGGTTCCAGGCCACGAGGTCAACGCCGTCGAGGAGGTCGAAGGTTGGCTTCTGCGCCGCGGCCAGTTCGCTGTCGCGACGAGTGAGGATCACCCACGGATCGTCGAGCAGCGGGACCGACTGGATGCGATCGTCGGGGATCGGGTTGACCTGGAAGGCGAGGTCGAGCTCACCGTTGGCGAGCCGGTTAAACGCCCGCGTGCTGTCCTGGATCTCCATGAGCCGGACCTCCACGTCGGGGCGCTGCTCGCGCAGGGTGCGCAGTGCCCCGGGCAACAGCTCGGTCGTCGCCGTCTGAAAGACGCCGATGCGCAGAGTCTGGCTCTCCCCGCGCTGGAGCGCTGCCACGTCGGCGCCGAGCGTCTCGACATCGCCCAGCACGCGGCGGGCCCTCACGTACGCGACGTCGCCGGCGGGGGTCAGGGCCACCGCGGCGCGGCCGCCGGGCCGCGTGAACAGCGACGCCTCAAGGGCGCGCTCCAGCGTCCCGACCTGATGAGAGATGGCCGACTGCGTGTAGCCCAGCGACCGGGCGGCAGCGCGGAACGAGCCCTGGTCGGCCACCGCAACGAGCGCGCGCAGCGCCTTGAGGTCAATCGAGCTTTGATCGATCAGATCAGTCATATCACGCAAGAACGCTCATCTGTAACCGAGCACCTGAATCGTACTATCTCTTGGGGATGACTTTCCAGCGTTTTCACGTTCGCTCGTTTCCCGCACGGCTCTCGCTCTGGCTCCTGTACGGGCTGTTTCTCGTCGCCGGCGTGGCCCAGGCGGCGATCGTCCCCCTGCTGCCGCGGATGTCTGCGCACTTCGGCCTGTCGGCCTCGCAGACGGCGCTGCTACTCGCGCTGCCCGGGCTGGCCACGCTGGCCGTCTCGGTGCCGTCGGGCATCGCCGCTGACCGCATCGGTGCCCGGCGCGTCACCCTCGGTGCCGGCGCCCTGCTGTGCCTGGCCTGCGCGGCCCAGGCCATGCCGTCGCTGGCGGCTGTGCTCGCCGGGAGGATCGTGTTCGGCATCGCGTTCGGAGTGGTGTGGACGAGCGGAATGGCATGGCTGGCCGATCTCGACGAGGCGCATGGCGGGTCCGGCCTGGGCCCGGCGGTCACGTGCTCCTCGGTCGGGATCATGCTCGGTCCCGCGGTCGGTGGGGTGCTGGCCCAGCACATCGGCCTCGGTGCGCCCTTCGCGGTGATCGCCGTCGCCGCCGCTCTGATCGTGATCCCGCTGGCCCTGGGGACGACGACCGTGCGCCGGGCCACGCCGGCGCCGCCGGTCGACGCGGCCGACCTGCCGCTCGAGATCGCCTACTTCCAGCCGCCGGTCAGCGACGGTCCCGGTCCGTTCACCCCCCGGGTCCTGCTCGCCCTGGTCAGGCGGCCGCGGGTGGCCGCGGCGGCCGGCGCGCTGGTGGTCTCGGGCGCGGTGAGCAGCGCCAGCCAGCTGCTGGTCAGCGGCGGACTGCACCGCCTCGGACTCTCGACAGGGCGGATCGGGCTGGCCTTCTCGGTGGCAGCGGTCTGCTACATCGCCGTCAGCTCGGTGGTCGTCCGGCTCGGCGCCCGGGCGCGCACTCTCAAGTTCAACGCGCTGAGCACGGCGGCGCTCGCGCTGGCGCTCGTCCCCGCGCTGGCCAGCTCCGGCACCGTGGCGCTGGTCATGGCGCTGATGCTCAGCGCCGGGCCCCGCGCGGTCATCAGCACGATCGCCTACAGCCTGGCGTCGCAACGCGACGATGACCCCGCCACCAGCGACGGCGTCGTCTTCGGCATCCTCAACGGGGCCTGGGCGGCGGCGACGGTCCTCATGCCGCTGCTGGCCGGCGCCGTCGAGCAGGCGGCGGGTGTCGAGGTCGCCTATCTCGCCGTGATCATGCCCGCGCTCGCCATCGCGGCCTGGCTGCTGGCCGGCGCTGCGGCTCGCGTGGCGCTCCTACGGGGTGTCGGACTGCGCGGCTGGCGCGGTCTCGGCTGAGCCGTTCGTCGCCTGCAGCCGGCGCAGCTCGTCGAGAGGGATGTGGCAGCGGATCCCGTGGCCGGACTCCTCCTCGCGCAGCTCGGGCTCCGTCGTCTCGCAAATCTCCCCGATCTTGCGCGGGCAGCGAGTGTGGAAGGGGCAGCCGCTGGGCGGGTCAGCGGCGCTGGGGATCTCGCCTTCCAGGCGGATGCGCAGACGGTCCAGATCGTCGAGCGTCGGCACCGCGCTGAGCAGCGCCTCGGTGTAGGGGTGCTGCGGTCCGCCGAAGACGCGTTCGGCCGGCCCGACCTCCATGACGCGACCGAGATAGAGCACGACGATGCGGTCGGCCAGGTAGCGCACGACTCCGAGGTCGTGGCTGATGAACAGATAGGCGACGTCCTCACGGCGCTGCAGATCGGTGAGGAGGTTGAGGATGGCCGCCTGGACCGAGACGTCCAGCGCCGAGGTCGGCTCGTCGCAGATGACGATGCGTGGGTCCCCGGCGAAGGCGCGAGCGATGGCGACGCGCTGCTTGAGGCCGCCGGAGAGCTGTGACGGGCGCATCGGCAGGTACCGCTCGGGCAGGCGCACCGATTTGATCAACGACAGCAGCCGCTCGCGCAACTTGGGACCGCTGTAGCCCCCGAGCTTGGAGAGCGATCGCGAGATCAGTCGCTGGACGCTGTGGCGGCGGTTGAGCGCGGAGTCAGGGTTCTGGAAGACGATCTGCAGAGTCTTCTGGTCCTCGGAGGTGCGCTTGGTGGCGAGCCCGGCGACCGCATGCCCATCGACCTCGACCTCGCCCCCGTCATCGGGCGCGGTGAGACCCATGATCACGCGGGCCATGGTCGTCTTGCCGCTGCCCGACTCGCCAACCAGGCCGACGGTTTCGCCGGGGGCGATCTCGAGGTCCACGTCGTGGAGACCGCGGACGGTCTGGCCGGCCATGTGGAAGGTCTTGCTGGCCCCGCGCACCCGCACGATCGGCTGGGTCCCGGCACGATCTCGGGCAGCGTGCTGAGACGCCGGCTCCTCGGCCGTCGTGCCCGTCGGCACGGTCTGGGCGCGCTCGTGGAAGTGGCAGCGCGAGCCGCGGCCGCCACCGATCTCATACAACGGGGGCGCCTCGGTGCGGCAGCGGTCCTCCACCAGCCCGCAGCGCTCGGCGAAGATGCAGCCCTCGGTCACCGACCCGGGCGCGGGGAGCGATCCGGGGATCGTGGCCAGAGGGGCGCGGCCGTTGCCGCCCGCGCTCTCGCCGGTATCTCGGCGCGGGATGGAGCGCAGCAGCCCGACGGTGTAGGGGTGCCGCGGGCTCTTGAAGACCTCGGTGGCGGGGCCCTCCTCGACCATCTCGCCGGCATAGAGCACGCCGACGCGGTCGCACATCTTGGAGATGACCGCGAGGTTGTGGCTGATGAACAACAGGGACGTGTCGAGCTCGTCGCGCAGGGCGCGGACGAGGTCGAGCACCTCGGCCTCGACGGTGGCGTCCAGCGCGGTGGTCGGCTCGTCGAGGATGAGCAGTGACGGCTCGGAGGCCAGCGCCATGGCGATGACGACCCGTTGGAGCATCCCGCCCGAGAGCTGATGCGGATAGCGCCCCATGACGCCCTTGGGATCGGAGATCCGGACCTTGGCGAGGATCTCCTGCGCCTTGGCCAGGGCGTCCTTACGGTTATCGCCTGCGATCTCGTAGACCTCGGCCACCTGGCGCCCGACGAGGATCGAGGGGTTCAACGCTCGGCCCGGCTCCTGGTAGACCATTGACACCGCCCGGGCGCGCAGCTCGCGGAGCTGGGCCTTGTTGAGCCCCAGCACGTCGGTGCCGGCGATCTCGATCTCCCCGTTGCTCACGCGCCCGTTGCGGGCGAGGTAGCGGACGATCGACAGGGCGATCGTCGACTTGCCACAGCCCGATTCACCGACGAGGCCAAATGACTCACCCTTGGCCACGTGGAAGCTGACGTCGCGCACCACGCGCTGGTCCTTGTGCCGGACCGCGTAGCTGACGTCCACGTGGGAGAGGCGCAGCGCGTCGGCGGTCTCGGCCGACCCTTCGCCCGGAGCGGGCTGCGTGGTGGCGCTCATGGGGCGTCCAGCGCCCGTTCGATCGAGTTGGCCACCATGTTCACACCGACGACCAGCGTGGCGACCGCGAGAGCGGGGAAGAGGGTCTCCCACCAGTAGCCGGCGGCGACCTCGTTGAAGTTGTTGGCGATGTCAGCCCCCCAGTTGGGCGTCGGGGGTTGGAGCCCGTAGCCCAGGAACGACAGCGCCACGATCGTGAACACGGCGTAGCCCAGGCGGACGGTGAACTCGACCATGATCGGCGCAAGGATGTTGGGCAGGATCTCGGCGACCATGATGTAGAGCGAGCTCTCGCCGCGCAGGCGTGCCGCGGCGATGTAGTCCAGGTCGCGCTCCTGGATCACCGCCGCCCGGACCGTGCGGGCGATGAGGGGCGTGAACACGATCCCGATGACGATGATCAGCGTGGCGTTGGACTCGCCGAGCGCGAGCACTCCGAGGATGCCGGTGACGATCAGGGGCAGGGCGAGGAACGCCTCGACGAACCTGCTCACGATGTCATCCACGGCACCGCGGAAGTAACCCATGATCAGCCCGAGCGCCGTGCCCAGGATGGTGCCGAGCAGGGTGGCGAGGGGCGCGGTGATGAGGATCGTCTGCGAGCCGACGATGACCCGTGCCAGCACGTCGCGGCCAAGCTGATCGGTCCCAAACAGGTGGGCCGAGGATGGGGCCTTGTTGATGGCGAGGAGGTTCTGCGCCAGGGGATCCTGTACGACCAGCGACCCGAAGATGGCCGACAGGATCCAGAAGCCGAGGATGAACACCCCGACCCAGAAGGCCGGCTGACGGGTGAGCTCGCGGATGAAGTCCTGTCGGCGCACATCCGCGCCGGCGGCGCTGACGGCGGCCGCGGACTCGACGGGGACAGCGCCGACGCTCACTCGACGCCCCGGTAGCGGATGCGCGGGTTGAGCAGCGTGAACAGGATGTCGGCGCAGAGCGTCGCCACCATGTACACCGCCCCGATCACCAGGACCCCGGCCTCCAGCAGGGGGAAGTCCTTCTGGTTGGCCGCGGTGAGGATCAGGCGGCCGATCCCGTTGTAGTTGAACAGCACCTCGACGAGGACCAGTCCGCCGAACAGGTACCCGGTCTGGGTTGCGATGACGGTGATGGTCGGGAGCAGCGAATTACGCAGCACGTGGCGGCGGATCATGACGCCCCGCGGCAGCCCCTTCAGCGTCGCCGTCCGCGCGTAGTCGGAGTGCAGCGCCTCGATGGTCCCCGCCCGCGCCATCTGCGAGATGTAGCCGAACAGGACGAGCACGAGGGGAATCGCAGGAAGGATCAGGTGGTAGATCTGATCGCCGATGCTCGCACCCGGCGGAGTCGACGCCTGGATCGGCAGCACGTTGAGCCAGATCCCGAACACCAGGATGAGCACGATCCCAGTGACGACCTCCGGAATGACCGTCGCGCTGAGACCGAACACGCTGATCACACGGTCGCGCCACTTGCCCTGGTTGAGCGCGGCCACCACGCCGCCCGTGATGGCCAGCGGGACGACGATGACGAAGGCCAGGAGAGCGAGCTTCAACGAGTTGACCAGCGCCTTGCCGATAATGGGCCCGATCGGCGCCTGCTGCGCGTACGAGATCCCGAAGTCCCCGGTGAGGATGTTGCCGAGCCACGTCAGGTACTGCGCGAATACCGATTTGTCGGTACCGAGCTGGTGCGACAGCGCGTCGACCGCAGACTGCTGGGCGAGCGGCCCGAGGATCGCTCGGGCCGGGTCGCCGGGCAGCACCTGGGCGGCGAAGAAGATGATGACGCTGAGGATCCACAGCGTGATCAGCCCGAGGCCGATTCGCTTGAGGATGAAGAGCGCCATCGTGTCCGCCCGATCGATCCGCGCCTACGCCGACTTCGAGGCGTTCTTGAGATAGATCGCCGCGATTGACGTGGGGTTCACACCTGTGACGCTCGGGCTCGTCGCGGTCAGCCCGTCGATGAAGTACGGGATGATCAGCGGGGTCTCGTCCAGCAACAGCGTCTGGATCTTGCCCGCGATCTGCCTCTGGGACTGCAGATCGACCGCCGCCGTGTACTGCTTGACGAGGTTGTCGTAGGTGGGGTTCTTGAAGTGCGCCGCGTTCCACGTCCCGTTCGAGAGCAACGGAGCGTCGAGGAACACGTTGGGGACGCCCCGGTCGCCGTAGTCGACGAGGCTCATCGCTGCGTCCAGCCAGTCCGAGTTGCCGAAGGTCGCCTTGCCGTAGTAGTTGGCCTGCGTCTCGACCTTGAGGTTGATCTTGACCCCGATCTTGGACGCCGCCTCGGCGATGACCTGGGCCAACTGGGGGATCTCCTCGTACTGCTCGGTGGCCAGCGAGGTGGTGAACCCGCTGCCGTGCCCTGCGGCCTGCAGGAGCTGCTTGGCCTTGGTGAGGTCCTGCGTGCGCTGCGGGATGCTCTGGTCGGTGGACGGGAACTTGGGCGAGAACGGACTGTCGTTGCCCACGACACCCAGGCCCTGGAGCAGCGCCTGCACCATGGCCGGCCGGTCCAGGGACAGCGCGATCGCCTGGCGGACGCGCTTATCGGTGAACGGCGACTGGTCGTTGCGCATCGACAGCTCGCGGTGGTTGGAGGACTTGAGCTTGATGACCTTGTACTGGCTGCTGCCAAGCAGCGCCTGGGCGCCCTGGACGACGAACTGGACGATCACGTCGACGGTCCCGCCCTGCAGCGCCAGGATCTGCGGCTGCTGAGAGGCATAGAACGTGAACTCGGTGGAATCGAGGTTCGGCGCGCCGCCCCAGTAATCCGGGTTGGCGACGAAGTTGGCGCCGACATTGGCGGTGTAGCTCTTGAACTTGAACGGCCCGGTCCCGATGAACGTCTTCTGCCACTTCCCGAAGTCGGTCCCCTTGGGGACGATGATCGCGTTGTAGTTGTCAGACGAGACGAGGTAGGGGAAGTTGCCGTTGGGCGCCTCGAGGTGGAACGCGACGGTAGCCGAGTCGACCTTGACCACGCCGTCGGGCTTGAGCACGTTGGCGAACGTGGAGAGCGCGTTGGAGGCGTTCTTGGGGTTGGAGAGCTCCTGGAAGGTGTAGACCACGTCGTCGGCGGTCATGGGGGAGCCGTCGTGGAACTTCACGTTCGGCCGCAGCGCGAAGGTCCACACCGAACCGCCCTTGCTCGCCGTCCACTTGGTGGCGAGCATCGGCTCGAGGTGGAGGAGCAGGTTGTTGTCGAAGGTGAGGAACTCGCCGGTCTGGGCGAGCATGTTGAGGCCGCCGGCGTCGTCGACGATCAGCGGGTTGATGGCGGTGGCGGGCGTCTGCTGGGCGAGCTTGAGCGTCCCGCCCTTGGTGGCCGGGGCGCTGGACGCGCCGGTGGAGCCACCGGCTGCAGCAGACGTCTGGGACGCCGACGTTCCGACGTTGTTGGCCCCGCCGCAGGCGGCGAGGATCGCGCCCATGAGGCCGGTCGACATGCCGATCACGGCACCTTTGCGCATGAACTGGCGGCGGCTCAGGCGCCCGGCCACCAGTTCGTCGATGTAGTGGTTCTCGAGCTCGGATCGAGCGTCGCGGATCGTGTCAAGCCTCTTGTGGTCAGTAGCCATGCTCCGTCACCTTTCCGTGGCGATGGGTGCGCGCCCACCGCGGTCAGCCCTCCTCAGGGCAGAGATCGTGGACTTACTGGCGGCGGCCAATCTAAACCGCCCTTGTGTAGATTCGCCGAGGATCATCCCACGGATCACGGCGCGCCGGCAGTTCGATGTCGCCCCTCCACTGCTCACGGTTCTTTCACACCCCAGGGCGGGTGTCAAGAGCCTGAGGGCGACAACCGAGAGCCCGCTTGGACAATTTCGTCCATCCACCAACGTCTCCGAAGTATGACCGGCGCGGCGGCGGTGTGGGCGGGCCCCCGTCAGGAAGGGCCGAGTGGCGTCTAACCAGAGGCCAGCCGGGCGCCCAGCACCGACGCGACGACGCGACCCGCCTGGACGATCTCGTCCATGTCGGCGCCCTCCTGCGGTGTGTGGCTCTCGCCGCCATGCAGGGGGACGAAGACCAGCAGCGCGGGCGCGAGCGCGGTGACGTGCTGGGCGTCATGGCCGGCCCCGGACCACGTCTCGGTGGCGTGGACGCCGTGCTCGCGCGCCGCCTGCAGCGCCGCCTGCACGAGTGCTGCGTCCATCGTCACGGGCTCGCCGGCCCGCGTCAGCTGGACCTCGGTCGTGACGCCGCGGCGGGCGGCGATCTCGTCCACCGCGGCCCGGATCGTCGAATCGACACGCGCGAGCGACTCGGGGTCGATGCCGCGCACGTCGACGGCGAGGCGGACGCGTCCCGGGATGACGCTCACCGCACCGGGCTCGACGGCCAATGTGCCGACCGTAGCGACCGTCTCGGGCGGCTCCGCTCGGGCGGTGGCCTCGACGGCGAGCACCACCTCGGCGGCCGCGGCCAGCGCGTCGCGGCGATCCGCCATCGACACCTCGCCCGAGTGGCCCGCCTGGCCATCGATCGTGACTGCAAAGCGGCGCGGTGAGGCCACCGCGGTGACGACACCGAGCTCGCGCAGGGCACGGCGCTGGGCGACGTGGACCTCGGCGTGGGCGCGCAGGCGACCGAGCGGCGGCGCAATCCGCGGGAGGTCGCTGAGCTCATCCAGGTACGCGGCACGGGCGTCGGCGGCGCTGATGCCGTCCGCGTCGCGCAGCTGCTCGAGCGCCTCCTGGGACAGCGCGCCGGTCATCTGGCGCGAGCCCATCGTCCCCGCGCCGAAGCGCGGCGCCTCCTCGGCGGCGCAGATGAGCAGGCCGGCGCCGGCGCCCAGGTCGCCGGCGACCTCGAGGCCCAGCACCGTCCCCAGGGCGCCGTCATAGCGGCCGCCGTCGGGCACGGTGTCCACGTGTGATCCCGAGGTGACCACCGGGCCGTCGCCGGGTGGCAGCGCCCACAGGTTGCCGAAGGCGTCCAGCGCGGGCCTAAGTCCGGCCTCGCCCGCCCACCCGGCGACCAGCCGCATGCCGGCCGCCTCGGCGGCCGAGTAAGCCGGGCGGTCGGCGCCGCCGCCGGGGCCGTGGGCGATGTCCCAGAGCGCAGTGAGCCGGTCGTCGATGCGCGCGCGGTCAGGCAAGCGCGTATTCGGCCAGCGGCTTGCCCAGCATCGCCTCGACCTCTGGATACACGCTGGGCTCGCGCACCCCGTCGCCGAGGGGCACATTCGCCTTGGGGACGTGCAGGACCGACACCTCGTCACCCTCGCGGAGGTTGGCGATCGAGATGATGCGACCGGTGTGCACCGACAGGGTGGCCAGCACGTCGGGGAAGGTGGCCAGCCGCTCCCCGCCTGACTCGGCGGTGAGGTACTCGTTGACGAAGCCCAGCTCGATGTCGTCCACCTCGATCGTGCCGATGTCAAACGCGTTGTCGGTGCGCAGGGTCCGGCTGCGCACCGGGCCGGTGGTGAGGATGCGTCCGCCGAGGTGCTCGGCGGTGACGTCGATCATGCGCTGGGGGCCAGCCGGCTCGGCGGCGAGGATGGCCTCGCCGAGGTCCAGGGCGAAGCTGATCGCGCCCACCGCGGCGTGGGCGGCCACGAACGAGGCGGGGAGGGGGTTGCGCGCGCAGGAGATGAAGCCGCCCGACTGGTCAGAGGCGGTACGCAGCACGTTGGCGGTGTGGCGGACGGTCCCCTTCGTGACCACCTCCAGGTAGCGATTCTCGGCGCGGTTGCCACCGGCCACCGCCTGCACGGTCTCGTAGTCATCGTCGGCGGCCAGCCCGAAGGACCCCATCTTGCCCGTCGGGTGGGCGCGGCCGTCGCCCGCGGCATCGACGACCATGGTGCCCAGCACCGCCGACGCCACCCAGCCGTTGCACGTCGTCGAGGAGCCGTTCTGGGCGGTGACGGTGCCGACGATCGGCTCGTCGACGGCGTCCATCAGCAGCTGCAGCGCGCGCACATAATCCGCGGGGCGCATCTCCCAGCCGACTGCGGCGGGCGCGCCGATGGCGCTCACCGTGGCCAGCATGGCGTCGGGATCGAGCTCGTCGAGTGAGACCAGCCGCGGGGTCCCGTACTGGACCGCGGTGGTGCCGACGAGCATGCCGTGGTCGACCCAGCCGCCGCCGCCGGCAGCGAGCACCGACCCGCCGGTCACGGCGGTATGAACGGCGTGCAGATCGAGCTCTCTCACGCCGCAGACCCTACGGACCCGAGGCCGAGGCCGTGTTCGACGGCACACGCGCGAGCCGTCTCGTAGCCGGCGTCAGCGTGGCGCAGGACGCCCAACGCGGTGTCGACGTGCAGCGCGCCGGCCAAACGTGCCGCGGCGTCCGCGTCGCCGGTGGCCACCACCGTCATCCCCGCGCTCTGCGAATAGCCGGCGTAGCCGCCGCCCCCGGCGTGCAGCGCCACCAGGTCCGCGCCCGACGCGGTGGTGAGCAGCGCGTTGAGCAGGGGCCAGTCGCTCACCGGGTCAGACCCGTCGGCCATCGCCTCGCTGATGATGTTGGGGTGGGTCATGGACCCGGCGTCCATGTGGTCGCGCGTGAACGCCACCGGCGCCCGCAGGCGCCCGTCGGCGACGGCGTCGTTGACGGCCAGCGCGAGGCGGTCGCGCTCGCCGTGGCCCAGCCACGCGATCCGCGCCGGCAGGCCCTGGCGGGCGACGTGCTGCCGGGCCAGGCCGATCCAGTCGGTGATGCGCTCGGTGCCGTCGAAGAGCTCGAGGCACAGCTCGTCGACGGTGGCCAGGTCGGCGTCCTCGCCCGAGAGACAGATCCAGCGAAACGGCCCGATGCCTTTGCAGAACAGCGGCCGGATATAGCGGGCGGTGAAGATGTCGATGGTCAGCGCCTCGTCAACCCCGCCGCCGGCGGCATGGGGACGGATGTTGTTGCCGTAGTCGAAGACCACGGCGCCGCGGGCACGCAGGGCCAGCATCGCCCGGACGTGGCGCACCATCGTGGCCAGCGCCAACGACTCGAGCTTGCCGGGATCACCGCGGCGCAGCGCCGCCACCTCGTCGAGGCCCATGCCGGCGGGGACGTAGCCGGCGCGCAGATCGTGAGCAGCGGTGAGGTCGGTGACCACGTCCGGGATGACGTCGCGCTCGAGCAGTCCCTCGAGCAGGTCGGCCGCGTTGGCCACTACCGCGATTGCGGCAGCCTCGCCGGCGGTCCGAGCGTTCAGGGCGACATCGAGGGCCTCATCGACGCTCCAGGCGACGTGATCGACGGTGCCCGCGTCGCGGCGGAGCACCGCCTTGTCCGCATCGACCTCGGCGACGACGCTGACCCCGCCGAGCATGCGGCTGATCGCCACCGGCTGCGCCGAGCCCATCCCGCCCAGCCCGGCGCTCACGATCAGACGGCCGCGCAGCGACCCGCCGAAGTGCTCGCGGGCCACCTGCGCGAAGGTCTCATAGGTCCCCTGGAGGACACCCTGGGAGCCGATGTACTGCCAGCAGCCCGCCGTCAGCCCACCCCACGCGATGAGGTGGCGCTGCTCGAGGTCATAGAAGACCTCCGGAGTGGCCCAACGCCCCACGAGGTTCCCGTTGGCCAGCAGCACCGCCGGGCTTCGGGGGCCGGTGGGCAGGACCGCGATGGGCTTGCCGGACTGCACGACGAGCGTCTCGCCGTCGCGCAGGTGGGTCAGCGCGGCGACGATCCCGCGCAGGCTCTCGTGGTCGCGGGCCGCCTTGGCGTGCGCGGCGTAGACGACGAGGTTCTCCGGGTCCTCGGCGATGGCCAGGTTGTTCTCGAGCAGGCGCAGGATCGCCTCCTGGCGCCAGCCGCGGCAGCGCAGGCCGGTGTCAGGCACCGGCGCTCACTGTGGCCCGGGCGGTGACGGCGGGCACGAACGAGCCGTCGCCTGGCTCGCCCAGCACCCGCTCGCCATCCCACACCAGGCGGCCGCGGCTGTAGGCGGCGACGACGCGGCCCTTGACCCGCCGGCCGCTGTACGGGCTCCAGCCGGCCGCGGTGACGAGGCGCGCCGGGTCGATCTCCCACTCGGCGTCAGGGTCGAGGACGAGCAGGTCTGCGTCGGCTCCGGGCTGGAGCGAGCCCTTGCGCGGCCACAGCCCGAAGCGTCGCGCGGGACCCTCACTGACCAGGCGCACGAGGGCGGCGGCGCCGAGCGCGTCGTGGACGAGGGGCACGATGAGCTCGACACCCGGCGCGCCCGAGGCCAGGGCGAAGATGTCGGACCCGTGCTTGCGCTCCGGGCGGCCAGCCCACGTGGTCGGAGGAGATGAGGTCCAGGCCGTCGGGCGGCAGGGGCGCCTCGCGCAGCGGCGGGTTGATCTTGGCCTCGCCGCCGCGGCGTTCGAGCTCGGACTCGTCCAGGAGCAGGTAATGCGGGCAGGTCTCCATGCTCACGTCGACGCCGTCACGGCGGGCGGCCGCCACCAGCTCGACGCCGCGCAGGGTTGAGACGTGACAGATGTGCAGGCGTACACCGGTGGCGCGCGCGAGCTCCAGGCAACGGGCGATCGCCTCGTGCTCGGCCACCGGCGGCCGGGAGCGGGCGTGGGCGAGCGGGTCGGCGCCGTGCCCCGCGGCCTGTTCGGCGGCGATCCCGGCGCGGACGATCTCGTCGTTCTCGGCATGGACCCCGGCGAGCCCGCCGGCCTGCGCGATCGCGGCGAACGCACACAGCAACTGGGCGTCGGGGATGCGCGGGAAGCGCTGGGGGTGCGTCTCGAAGGTGGAGAGCTTGAACGCTGCGGCGCCGGCGTCGACGAGGTCCTGCACGTCGTCGATCGGGCCGCGCGGCGGCACCGTCGCCCACAGGGCGACGTCGATGACGGCCTCGCGCCGGACGTCGGCGACCTTGGCCTGAAACGCGGCCAGCGAGTCGACCGGCCCGGAGGCGTCATAGGGCATGTCAACGATGGTGGTCACCCCGCCTGCGGCCGCGGCGCGCGTGCACCGCTCGATGCCCTCCCCGGCGTAGCTGCGGGTATGGACATGGACGTCAACGGCACCGGGGAGCAGGAGCGCGTCGCCGTAGTCGGTGGAGCCCGTGTCGTGCCCGCCGGGCTCGCCCCATTGCTGGATGCGACCGTCGGCGACTGTCAATCCTGCGCGGCGGGTGCTCCCGTCCGGCTGGAGGATGCGCCCCGAGATCTTCTCGTTCACTGAGATCTATCCAGGATACACTTGGCAGCACCCCGTGACAGCCTTCTCAACCAACGAGATGATCGTGCTCTCTGGTGATGGGCTTACCGTCGACGACGTGCTCGCAGTGGCCCGCGGCCGGGCGCGCGTGGAGCTCGACGAGGAGGCACTCGTGCGGGTGCGGGCAGCGCGCGACGTGGTCGACCGCGTGCTGGCCAGCGGCGAGACGGTCTACGGGCTCAACACCGGCCTGGGCTCACTGTCGCGCCACCACATACCGCTCGAGGAGATCGGCGCGTTCTCTTTTGCCACCGTCGCCGACCAGGTCGCGTCCTACGGCCGTCCCCTGGCCAGCGATGTCGTGCGGGCCATGATCCTCTCGCGGGTCAACGGCATGCTCAAGGCGGGGGTCGGCGTGCGGCGTGAGCTCATCGAGGCGCTCGTCGCGCTGCTCAATCGCGGGATCCATCCGGTGGTCCGCATGGTGGGGTCAGTGGGTCAGGGTGACCTGTCGGAGATGGCCGACATCGGCAAGGTCCTGATCGGGCGCGGGTGGGCGGAGTTCGAGGGCGAGACCTTTTCAGGAGCCGAGGCGCTGGCACGCGCCGGCCTGGAACCGGTCGCGCTCGGGCCCAAGGAGGCGCTCGGCCTGATCTCCGCCAACGGGGTCACGATCGGTCGTGGGTCCCTGGTCCTGGTGGACGCGGCCGACCTGATCGACAGCATGCAGATTGCCGCTGCGCTGAGCTTCGAGGCCTTCGCGGCCAACCTCTCGGTGATCCATCCCGCGGCGGCGCGCGCACGCCCCCACAGCGGGCTGGAGACCGCCATGTCGCGCCTGCGCGATCTCCTGGAGGACTCGGCACTGTGGCGCCCCGGCGCCGCGCGCAACCTCCAGGACCCGTTGTCGATCCGCTGCGTGCCCCAGACCCACGGGGCTGTCTACGACGCCTTGTCGGTGGCGCGGGGGCTGATGGAGATCGAGCTCAACTCCGCCGCGGACAATCCGCTCGTCCTCGTCGACGAGGGCGCGATCGTCTCCGTGGGCAACTTCGACGTGACCTCGTTGGCGATGGCGTTCGATTACATCCGCCTGGGCATCGCGCACGCCGCGCAGGTGGCCAACGAGCGGGTGCAGAAGCTCCTGTGGCACCACTTCTCCGGCCTGCCCACGGGCCTGGCCCCGGGCGAGGGGCCCACCGGCGGCCTGCGACCGCTCGGGCGGTCGTTCGCAGCCCTGGCCTCGGAGGCGCGCTTCATGGCCAACCCGGTCTCGCTGGACTACCGCGGCCAGCTCGCCGAGGGGGTCGAGGATCACGCGTCGATGGCGCCGCTGGCGGTCAGTACGACCTCGTCGCTGGTCGGCCTCGTCCACCGGCTCGTCGCCCTCGAGCTCATCATCGCCGCCCAGGCGGTGGACCTCCGCGGCGGCCCCGAACGGCTGGGCGGCGGCACCTCGCGGGCGTACTCGCTGGTGCGCGAGTACGCCGGGACCCTCACCGACGAGACCGAGTGGAACGCCGACGCCGAGGGCCTGGCCCGTCTCGTCGGCGATGGCGGGCTGGCATTGCGCGTGGCCCGTGTGGCCGGCGCGCGCCCGGCGCTGTCCGAGCACGAGCCGCCCGGGATCTGAGCCATGCCCCCCAGAACCTGAGCCATGCCGTCCGGAGCTCTCGAGCGTGCGGTCGAATTGCTGCATCACATCGGCCGGCGGCCGGCGGGACCCACCGTGGCCGAGCTTGCCGTCGACGCGGGGATGCCGACGAGCACGGCCTACCGCCTGCTGGCCGAGCTCGAGCAGCACGGCCTCGTGTCCCGCGGGCCCGACAGCACAGTCGCCCTGGGGACGCGGCTCGTCGCCCTCGGCCGTACCGCGGAGGCGGGGCTGCGCGAGCGGATCGTCGAGCCGGCCGACGCGGTGATGGCCGAGCTCTGCGAGGCGGTGGGGGAGACGGTGATCCTCACCGCCCCCTGCGCCCTGGAGGCGATCGTGCTGCACGTGGTGGAAACCGAGCGCCACTCAGTGCGGCTCTCCTACACCCAGTTTCGGCGCGGGCCCATGCACCGCGGCGCTTCGGGCAAGATCCTGGCCGCCTTCCTGGACGCGGACGAGCGCCGGCGTCTGGCCGCTGCGGTGGGCGCCCCGGGGCTCGAGGACGAGCTCGAGGCGATCCGTCGCGATGGGATCGCGATGACGGTGTCCGAGCTCGACGAGGGCGCCGCGGCCGTCGCCGCGCCGATCCTCGACCGGCGCGGGCGCCTGGTGGCGGGCCTCTCGGCAGCGGGGCCCGCAGAGCGCATCTCCGCACGGGTGCCCGAGCTGCGCGACGCGGTGACCGCCGCGGCGGGCAAGGTGCAGCGCGCCTACGAGAACTGAGCAGCGCGATCACGGGTAGCGCGGGGACGTCAGGACGGGACGGGATCGCGCTCGCGGGCGGGCGCGCCACTCCGTCCACTGATGCCTGTGCGTCGCGGGCGCGGAGGGCTCGGCCGCAGCTGATGATCCTCCGCGCCCGGGCGCAGAACGATGATCTCGCCCGGGGCGGTGGCCAACAGCCAGGCCACGTCGTCAGGCCCGAAGCCCGGACCGCCGTCGGTGGCGGCGGCCATCACGATGCGCTCGAAGCGCTCGGTGGCGATCGTCTGGCGCAGAGCGTGGCGGTAGGTCCGCCCACGCTCGACGCGCGCATCCACGGGGACGCCGTACGCCGCCGCGCGCTGCTCGATCGCCTCCTGGAGCGGAAGACAGACGGCGGCCTGGCGCGGCAGCGGCGAGTCCAGGGGCAGGGTCAGGGGCACGCGGGCCAGGAACACGGGCATCAGCGTCGCCCCCTCGGCGCGGGCCAGCCGCAGCGCGGCGTCCAGCGCTCGCTGAGACAGGGCCGAGCCCATGAAGGGGAAGAGGATTCGCCGCGACTCTGGGTCGGGCGTGGCGAGCGCCGGGCGGCGGCGCAGGACGCCGCGGTGATACAGGCTCAGGCCGCCGAGAGCGGCGGCGAGGACGACGATGATCGCGATGAGCACGGGTGTCATGTGCCCTCCTTCACGCGTTGGGTCCGATCGGCCACGATACGCAGGTCCACGCCGGGCAGCAGGGTCATCAGCCGTGCCGGAAGGCCCGGGGCCATCAACCGCCGCAGCGCGCCCTGTGGCCCGGGCGCGCCCATCAGGATGTAGGTCGTGCCCCGCTCGCGGGCCACGCGCTGGGCGACAAGCGCGACGTCTGGCCCGCGTTCGACGAGCAGGTGGGCGCCGAGGACGCTGATGAGTCGCCGCAGTGCCGCGAGCTGTTCGTTCTCCTCTTCGGTCGGTTCCTCGTCGGGAGTGACCCACAGGACGTCGAGCTCGGCGCCGAGGCGCTGGGCCGAGCGCCAGGCTCGCCGCACGATGCGCTGCGAGCTGGGGTCCGGGGTCACGAGGGCCAGCAGCCGCTCGGCGATCGCGGTGGGTGCGCCGCCGTCGACGAGACGCTCGCCCCGGCTCCAGGGGCGGGCGCCGTCACCGTCGAGGGGGTTGCGCTTGTGCTCGACCTCCTCGGCGACCTGGCGCAGCGCGACCTCGCGCAGCGCCGATAGGTTCTCCACCTTGAAGAAGTTGTTGAGCGCGGTCTGCACGCGCTCCTGGGGGTAGACCTTGCCGGCGAGGAGGCGCTCGATGAGTGAGTCCGGGGTGATGTCGATGAGCACCACGTCGTCGGCGGCGGCCAGCACGGCGTCGGGCACGGTCTCCCGGACGCGGGTTCCCGTCAGCTCCGCGACCTGGTCGTTGAGGCTCTCCAGATGCTGCACGTTGACCGTGGAGTACACGTCGACCCCGATGGCCAGCACGTCCTCGACGTCCTCGTAGCGCTTGGGGTGCTCGGTGCCCGGGGCGTTGGTGTGGGCCAGTTCGTCGATGAGGCAGAGCTCGGGATCGCGGCGCAGGACTCCCGGCAGGTCCATTTCCTCCAGAGCGGTGTCGCGGTACTCCACCCGCCGCCGCGGCACGACCTCGAGGCTGGCGGCCTGCTCGAGCGTCTCCAGCCGGCCGTGGGGCTCGAGGTAACCGATCACGACATCGCGCCCGGTCATCGCCTCGGCCTGTCCTTCCTGGAGCATGCGGTAGGTCTTGCCGACGCCCGCTGCCATGCCCAGGAACACCTTGTGGCGACCGCGGCTGACCGCCATCGGCTCATTCCTCGACGTCGAGCCAGCGCTGGGCCATCGCGAGCGCCCCGTGCAGCGCGTCGAGGCGCCCCGGCGCGTAGATCGGCCCGGCGCCGTCGGCGAGAAGCGCCTGGAGGCGGAGGACGCCTGCCGCCGCCACCGGGGCGTCGGAACGCAGGCGCATCGCCAGTCCGCAGAACTGAGTGGCGGTGGCCTCGATCGACGCGCGGCATGGCGGGATGCTCCCGGCAGCCCGTTGTGCGGCCGGGGCCATCGCTGCCCACAGCAGGTAATCGATCGCATCGGCCAGGCGCCGGCGCTGCTTGGCGCTCGTGAGCTGGGCCACCCGCGCGGCGTGGGCCGGCGAGCGCCAGGGGGCGATGCCGCAGGCCAGATCGCGGTCCAGCGAGCGCCGGTGCAGCCTCGCGCCGAGAGCCACCGTCTGCATCAGGCGCCCAGAATATTGTGGATGACCAGGTCGATGAGCTTGATCCCGATGAACGGGGCGATCAGCCCGCCGAGCCCGTAGATGAGGAGGTTGCGCCGGAGCAGGGCGCTGGCGCCGATCGGCCGGTAGGCGACCCCCTTGAGAGACACGGGGATCAGCAACGGGATCACCAGCGCGTTGAAGATGATCGCGGAGATGATCGCCGAACGCGGCGTGCCGAGGTTCATGACGTTGAGCACGTGGAGCGGGCTCTGGCCGCCCTTGGTCGCCGCCCAGGTGGTGACGAAAATGGCCGGCAGGATGGCGAAGTACTTGGCCACGTCATTGGCGATGGAGAAGGTGGTCAGCGCGCCGCGGGTGATCAGCAGCTGCTTGCCGACCTCGACGATCTCGATGAGCTTGGTCGGATTGGAGTCCAGGTCGACCATGTTCCCCGCCTCGCGGGCGGCCTGGGTGCCGGTGTTCATCGCCACGCCGACGTCGGCCTGGGCCAGTGCGGGCGCGTCGTTGGTGCCGTCGCCGGTCATTGCCACCATTCGGCCCTGTGACTGCTGCTCCTTGATCAGCGAGAGCTTGGCCTCAGGGGTGGCCTCGGCCAGGAAATCGTCAACCCCGGACTCCTCGGCGATCTTGGCCGCGGTCAGTCGGTTGTCGCCGGTGATCATGACCGTGCGTATGCCCATCGATCGCAGATGGTCGAAGCGCTCGCGCATCCCCTCCTTGATCGTGTCCTTGAGGTAGATGACGCCCATGACCTGGGAGTCACGGGCCACGGCCAGCGGCGTGCCCCCCTCGCGGCCGATACGGTCGAGCGCCGGCTGCAGCTCCGCGGGAGGCTTGCCGCCCTCGGCGATGACGAACGCGATGATCGCGTCGCCCGCACCCTTGCGCAGCTGGTTGCCGTTGAGGTTGACGCCGCTCATGCGCGTCTGGGCGCTGAAGGGCACGAACTTGGCGTGCAGGCTCTCCATGTCGTGCTCGCGGATGCCGTATTGCTTGGCCAGCACGACGATGGAGCGGCCCTCGGGCGTCTCGTCGGCCAGGGAGGAGAGCTGCGCCACTTCGGCCAGCTCCGCCTCCGGGACGCCGGGCATGGGGATGAACTCCGACGCCAGGCGGTTGCCGATCGTGATCGTGCCGGTCTTGTCGAGCAGGAGGACGTCGACATCGCCGGAGGCCTCGACGGCTCGGCCGGACAGGGCGAGCACATTGCGGCGGACCAACCGGTCCATGCCGGCGATGCCGATTGCCGACAGCAGCGCGCCGATGGTGGTGGGGATGAGCGCCACCAGCAGCGAGATCAGCGTCGTGTCCGAAATCGACGTGTCGGCGAACAGTCCGAACGGCCGCAGGGTGGCAACGACGATCATGAAGATGAGGGTCAGTCCGGCGAGCAGGATGTTCAGCGCGATCTCGTTCGGCGTCTTACGCCGCGCCGCGCCCTCAACCAGGGCGATCATCCGGTCCAGGAACGAGTGACCAGGCTCCTGGGTGATCTCCACGACGACGCGGTCCGACAGCACGCGGGTGCCGCCGGTGACCGCTGAGCGGTCGCCGCCGGACTCACGGATGACCGGCGCCGACTCGCCGGTGATCGCCGACTCGTCCACCGAGGCGATGCCCTGGATGACCGTGCCGTCGCCGGGGATCAGCTCTCCGGCCTCGACCACCACGACGTCGCCCTTGGTGAGCTCGGAGGCCGGGCGGGTGGTGCCGTCCTGCATACGGGCGACGGTCTCCTGGCGCATCGAGCGCAGCGTGTCGGCCTGGGCGCGGCCGCGGCCCTCGGCGAACGCCTCGGCCATGTTGGCGAAGATGACGGTCAGCCACAGCCAGAACGAGATGACGAACGTGTACCAAGCCGGGTCGTTGCCGCCGAGCGCCTTGCCGCCGAAGAGCTGGATGAGCCAGGTGACGGTGGTGATGACCGCGCCGATCTCGACCACGAACATGACCGGGTTGCGGACCTGGACGCGCGGGTCGAGCTTGATCAGGCTGTCGATCAGGGCGCGCAGCACGATGTCGCGCCGGAACAGTGAGACGGCGCGACGCTCCGAGCCCTGAGGCGACTGGCGCCGCGGCTCCGCGGGCGGAGCGGGGAGGTTGACGGTCATCTCAGCGGCCTCCTGCGGACACGCGGTTCAGGGCGAGGTTGAGCTGTAGGACGTTGACGCCCTGCTCCCCGACGAAGCCGAGCCCGCGTCCGCCGGTGTAGGTCGAGATCAGGCGGTTGACGGTGCTCAGGGGAAGGTGGCGCAGCGCGGCGATGCGGTAGGCCTGGATGTGGGCGTTGGCCAACGAGATGTCCGGGTCGATGCCGGACGCCGAGCTGTTCGCCGCGTCGACCGGGACCTGGGTCGCGGTCAGGCGTCGCGGGTAGTAGCGCCGGTTGAGCTGGATGTAGGCGGCGATGTTCGCCACCAGCTCCTGCTTGGTCGCCACGCTGTTGGGACCGAGGTTGGAGAATGCCGTCGCGGCGGCGTTATCCGACGGCACGGTCGCCGACGGACGCGTCTGGAAGTACCGCGGGTCCGCGACGGTCACCGGATTGCCGTTCTTGTCGAGCACCGGCTTGCCGTTCTTGACCACCGGATCGGCGAAGTTCTGGCCGATCAGCTTGGAGCCGACGAGCTTGCCGCCGACGTTGACCTGCTGACCGTTGGCGTTGCCCGGGAACGCCACCTGGCTGACGCCGGTGATGACCAGCGGATACAGGATCCCGCAGAGCAGGGTCAGCGCCAGGATCGCGAGGACGGAGGTGATGATGTCTTTCTTGAGTGCCATTAGTAGAGGTGTCCAGTGAGGCCCTGAACGATCGGGCCGAGGAGGAGGGCGGGGAAGAAGGTGAGGGCGCCGACGAGGACGATCACGCCGATGAGCAGGACGACGAACGTCGGGTTGTCCGTGCGCATCGTGCCCAGGCCGGCCGGGCTGATCCGCTTGCCGGCCAGTGAGCCGGCCACGGCGAGCGCGAACAGGATCGGCGCGAAGCGGGCGAACAGCATCACGAAGCCGCCCAGAAAAGTGGCGAAGGGGATCCCATGCGAGCCTAGGTTGCCGGCGGCGGGCTGGATGAAGCCGGTGTAGCCGGCGAAGGCCGAGCCGTTGTTGTTGGCCTGGCTCAGGTAGGCGTAAAGCGTCTCGGAGAAGCCCTGAGGCCCACCGGCGGCGGCGGCCGTGATCGATTGACGCCCGGCGCTGGATGCCACCGCCAGGGCGGTGGCGAACAACGCCGCGAGCGGCGTGATGAGAATGCCGAGGACGACGAGCTTGATCTCGCGGGCCTCGATCTTCTTGCCCAGGTACTCCGGCGTGCGGCCGACCATGAGCCCGCCGAGGAACACGGCGAGCAGCACGTAGAGCAGGATCGAGTACAGGCCCGTGCCGACGCCGCCGAAGATCACTTCGCTGGCCGACAGGTTCGCGAACGGGACGGCGCCGCCGATCCCGGTGAAGGACTCGATCGCGCTGTTGACCGCCCCGCATGAGGTGACCGTCGTGATGACGTCGAACAGCGCGGAGCCGGCGATGCCGAAGCGCTGCTCCTTGCCCTCCATGTTGCCGCCCGTGGAGCCGGGAATGACGCCTGTGTGGAGCCCGGCCGCGTGCTGCGCGGGGGAGCCGTGGGCCTCGGCGATGTAGGCCACCACCACTGCGCCGACGAACATGATCATCATCGTCGAGTAGATCGCGTAGCCCTGGCGACGGCTGCCGACCATCTTGCCGTACATGAACACCAGCGACGCCGGGATCAACAGCACGGCCAGCATCTCGACGAGGTTGCTGAAGCCGGTGGGGTTCTCGAACGGGTGGGCGGAGTTGGTGTTGAAGATGCCGCCGCCGTTGGTACCGAGTTCCTTGATCGCCTCCTGGGAGGCGACCGGGGCCCGCGCGATCGACTGGATGAGACCGGTGGGTCCGTGGGCGGTCAGATAGGCGCCGAAGGTCTGGAGCGTCCCCTGGGAGACGAGGATGATGGCGATGATGATCGACAGCGGCAGCAGCACGTACAGGACGGTGCGCACCATGTCCTGCCAGAAGTTGCCGAGGCTCCGGCCACTGCGCGAGATGATCCCGCGGATGAGCGCCACGGCGACGACGATGCCGGTGCCCGCCGAGACGAAGTTCTGCACGGTGAGCCCAGCCATCTGGCTGAAGTAGCTCATCGTCGTCTCGCCGCCGTAGTACTGCCAGTTCGTGTTGGTGACGAACGACGACGTCGTGTTGAACGTCACGTTCGAGGGCGCTGAGTGGAACCCCTCCGGGTTCAGGCCCGTCCAGTTCCACAGCGTCTGCGTGCGCAGGATGAAGTACAGCAGCAGCCAGCCGGCGAGCGAGAACAGGATCACGCTCTTGGCGTAGGCCTTCCAGTCCTGGCCGCGCTCCGGGTCGACGCGCATGACGCGGTAGAGCAGGCGCTCCGGCCCGCCCAGAATGCGATCCATGAAGGTCCGCTCGCCGGTGTAGACGGCGGCCATGTAGTTGCCCATCGGGATCGCTAGGGCGGTGAGGATCCCCACGAAGAGGACGATGGTGAGCCAACCTGTGAACGTCATGGCGACTAGAACTTCTCTCCGCGCAGCAGCGCGTAGAGCAGGTAGATGCAGACGAGGGCCGAGACGATCAGCCCGAAGAGGTCGGCGCCACTCATATCCGGTCGATCCCGGCGACGAGCGCGATCAGAATGGCGAACATGAGGACTCCCAGAAGTACCGCGACAATGTCCATGCCGCTCATCTTGGGCCTGGGTTCGTCAAGGACCCATACAGGAACGACGGGCCCTCATAAAGATCATGTGAAGCCGCGGCGCTCCCGCGGCGCGGGCGTCAGAGCAGAGCGGGCGTGGGCGGCGCGAGGGCCGGCTCTGGCACCGGCAGGACCTCGGTCGGCAGCATCCGGTCAAGCAGCGTCAGCGCCGAGGCGGCCAGCCGCTCGAGCGTCGGCTCCAGGGCGGCGTGGGCAGCGGCCCGGGCGCCGGCGTGATACGCCGACGCGCGCGAGTAGCGCACAGCGATCGCCGCTGCGTCTCCGGCGGCGGCACGCGCCGCGGCGCGGGCGCGGTCTCCGGCGATGTCCCCGATGCCGATACGGGCGGCCGCCCAGGCAGCTGCGCCGGCGCACGCCCACGCGGCCTCGCGCCCGGCCACGCCGGCGGCCAGCGCGGTGGCCCAGCCGGTGGGCAGGGGGGAGCCGAAGGCATGCGCGCGGGCGGCGCGGGTTTCGCGGCGTGCAACTTCCAGCAGATCGAGCGCAGCCGCGAGGTCGGCCGGGCCGTGGATCACGGCGTCGGCCTCGAGCCGCTCCGCGGCGTGGGTGAGCCCAGCGAGACGCAGCCACGCGGGTGTATAGACGCGCGCGAGCCAGTCCATGGCCATCCAGCCGCGCTGAGTGTCCAGGCCGTCCTGGCTGGTGCCGATGGTCCGGGTCAGGTACGGACGTAGCCGCTGGCGGGGCTGCTGCTCCAAGCCGTCGTTGAGCGCGATGCACATGGCGCGCAGAACCGGGCTCACGCAGATCGGTTGGTCAGAGTGGGGCTCCCCCGCGAGGTAGCTGACCCACTCCATCGCGCACCGGCCGTCCTGCGCTGAGGCGTGAGTTCCGTAGGCGAGGATGTAGTCGCTGCTCATCTAAGCCTCCCGTCGGCTGCTGTCCGTGAGGACTTCATTGTGGCGCGCCGGAGCCTCCGGCGCCACCCGTCACCGACGGGGCAGGCTCACATGGCCACTTCTGAGTTCGTCATCGCCGTCCGCGCTCGTGGCAGGTCGAAATGCTCGATCGGGGTGGCCGCGTTGCGCGCCAGGGCGACGAAGAGCTTCTTTCGCCACAGCGCCATGCCCTTGGCGGTGGTGGGGACGATGGTCATCTTGGAGACGAAGTAGGAGGCGTGCTCGAGGTCGAGGTTGCGCTCCAGGAATCCGAGCTTGCGTGCCATGGCCAGCGCCTCGGGGACGTTCCAGCCGTCGCGATATCCGACGCGGATGTTGATGTGGGTCACCCTGAATCGCCCTGTGCCCAGTTTCTCGGAGGTGAAGCGGTCCTCCCGGTCCACCCGTGGGATGCTCACCGGCGTCACGGAGACGATGATGACTCTCTCGTGGATGGCGTGGTTGTGCTCCACCAGCGTGCGCAGGGCCAGCGGCGTGGTGTCCTTGCCGGGGCTGAGGTAGATGGCCGTGCCGGGGAGCCGGATGATCGGCGGCTTGGCCTCGCACAGGCCCTCCAGGAACTGGTCGAGCGGCCCCTCGACGCTGGTGCGGCTCTCGGTGACGATGTCACGCCCTCGTCGCCAGGTCATCATCACAACGGCGATCACCAGCCCGACGGCGAGCGACAGGTAGGCGCCGTCGGCGATCTTGGCGAGGTTCGATGTGAAGAACGCGACCTCGACGATGAGGAAGAGGCTGCCGAGGATGGCCAGGCGCCATTTCGGGGTGCGCCACAGCGCGCGCGCCACGGCGAGGAAGAGGATGGTGTTGAGGATGAACGTCCCGGTGACGGCGACGCCGTAGATGTCGCCGAGGCGGTTCGAGCTCCGGAACACGAGGACAAGGGTGGCGACGCCGGCGCACAGGAGCCAGTTGATGAGCGGGACGTAGATCTGACCCTCCAGGTTGGAGGTGTGGATGATCCGCAGTCGCGGCAGGAACCCGAGCTGGACAGCCTGCTTGGCCACTGAGAAGGAGCCGGTGAGGGCGGCCTGGGAGGCGATGATCGTCGCCAGCGTGGCCAGGATCACCATCGGGAGCAACAAGCTGTGCGGGATGAGCTGGAAGAACGGGTTGAAGGTCGGGCTGTTCACGCTGCGTGGATGCGAGAGGATGAACGCCGCCTGGCCCAGGTAGGAGAGCATCACCGCGGGGAAGACGACCGCGAACCACGTCATGCGGATCGGGGAGGCGCCGAAATGGCCCCGGTCGGCGTAGAGCGCCTCCGCACCCGTGCAACACAGCACCACGCCGCCGAGGGTCAGCCAGGCGTAGACGCCGTGATCGATCATGAACCGCACTGCCCATACGGGCGAGAGGCCCTCTACCACGCCGGGGTGCTGGACGATCTGGTTGAGCCCAGCCGCCGCGATGACCGCGAAGAAGATGAGGATCACGGGTCCGAACAGCCAGCCCACGGCACCGGTGCCAAAGCGTTGGACTGCGAACAAGCCGACGAGAATGGCCAGCGAGAGGGGCACCACGAGATGGGCCAGGCTCGGGCTCACGACGTTCAGCCCGCCGATGGCGGATGTGACCGAGATCGCCGGTGTGATCATGCCGTCTCCGAAGAACAGCCCCGCCCCGAAGATGCCCAGCGTCACCAGGATGAAGGTGCGGCCGATGCGCTTGCGCTTGACCAGTGCGGTGAGCGCCATGATCCCGCCGTCCCCGCGGTTGTGCGCTCGCATGATGAACCCGGCGTACTTGAGCGACACCTCGACCATGAGGGTCCAGAAGATGAGCGAGGCGATCCCGTAGACGCCGGCGACGGTGGCGTGGGCGGCGTTGCGGTGGGCGGTGAAGATGAACTGCTCGGTGTAGAGCGGGCTGGTGCCGATGTCCCCGAAGACGATCCCGAGAGCCCCCAGCGCCAGTACGGCCTTTCCCGCATGCGCGACGACATCGCGTTCGTCGTCGGTGGCTGCCTGCATCGCGGCCGACGGCGCGCGCTCGGAGGGGGCCTCGGTCTCGACCGGCCAGTGGCCGAGCTTGTGGGCGGCCTCGTTGTAGTTGCGCTTGGCCGGCCGCGCGGGTGCCTCGGCCACGCCCGACGCGCGATCCGGGGTCCGGGCCGCTGAGGGCGCAGTACTCCGAGTTTCCATCCCCGGATCGTCGGCGGGCGGGTATCAAGGTCCTGTGAAGGAACCGGGCCCCGGTATCAAGATTCTGTGAAGACGGTGACGGGGCGGGGGCCCCGAGGTCACATCTCGACCTGCGAGCCCGTCATCACGGTGCGCGGGCTGGGCAGGCGGAAGTGGTCGATCGGGCTGGTGGCGTTGCGCGCCATGCCGATGAAGAGGAGCTTGCGCCAGCGGGACATCCCGGGGGCGTTGGTGGGGACGATCGTCATGCGCGAGACGAAATAGGAGGCGTGCTCGAGATCGAGGTTGCGGTCCAGGAAGCCGTGCTTGCGCGCCTCGGCGAGCGCCTCCGGGACGTTCCAGCTGTCGTGGTAGCCGACACGGACGGTGATGTGGGCGATCTTGAACAGGCCCTTGCCCAGCCGCTCGGACACGAAGCGGTCGGGTTTGTCCACGCGCGGGATGCTCACCGGGACCATGGAGGCGATCACCACCTTCTCGTGGAAGGCGTGGTTGTGCTCCACCTGCGCGCGCAGGGCCAGGGGACACGTCTCCTTGCCCGGGTTGAGGAAGATCGCCGTTCCGGGCAGGCGCACGATCGGCGGCTTGGCGTTGCACAGGCTCTCGAGGAACTCGCTCAGCGATCCCTCGTGCGTTGTCCGGTTGCGGGTGACGATGTCGCGGCCCTTGCGCCACGTGACCATGATCGTGGCGACGACCAGGCCGACGAGGAGCGGGAGCCAGGCGCCGTGGCCGACCTTTGAGAGGTTCGACGTGAAGAACGCGATCTCGACGGTGTAGAAGACGGCCCCCAGGATGCCCAGCTTCCACTTGGCCGTGCCCCACAGCGACCGCGCCACTGCCAGGAACAGCGTGGTGTCGAGGATGAAGGTGCCGGTGACGGCGACACCGTAGATGTCGGCCAGGTGGGTGGAGCTGCGGAATACCAGTACGAGTGTGACCACGCCGGCGCACAGCGCCCAATTGATGAGCGGGACGTAGATCTGGCCCTCCAGCTCTGAGGTGTGGACGATCCGCACGCGGGGGAGGAAGCCGAGCTGGACCGCCTGCTTGGCCACGCTGAAGGAGCCGGTGAGGGCGGCCTGGGAGGCGATGATCGTGGCGCCAGTCGCCAGGAACACGAGCGGCAGGCGCCCCCAGGTCGGCGCCAGCAGATAAAAAGGATTCTCTCGAGCGGCGGGGTTATGGAGGATGAGGGCGCTCTGGCCGAGGTAGTTGAGCATCACCGCGGGGAGGACGATCGAGAACCACGTCGCGCGGATCGGACCGGCGCCGAAGTGGCCACGGTCGGCGTACAGCGCCTCGGCGCCGGTGACGCACAGCACCACGCCACCGAGGGTCAGCCAGCCGTCGACGCCGTGGTCCACCATGAACCGCACCGCCCACGTGGGCGACAGCCCCTGAACGACCCCGGGGTGCTGGAGCACCTCGACGAGGCCGAGGGCGGCGATGACGCCGAACCAGACGAGGATCACCGGGCCGAACATCCAGCCGACAGCGCCAGTGCCATAGCGCTGGACGGCGAAGAGACCGACAAGGATCACCAGCGAGATCGGGATGACCAAGTGCGCGAGGCTTGGCGTCGCGACCTTGAGGCCCTCGACCGCGGAGGTCACCGAGATCGCCGGGGTGATCATTCCGTCGCCGAAGAACAGCCCGGCGCCGAGGAGTCCGAGCGTCACCAGCGCCGCGGCCCGGGGCACCTTGCGGCGCTGGATGAGCGCGCTCAGGGCCATGATCCCGCCGTCACCGCGGTTGTGGGCGCGCATGATGAACCCGGCGTACTTGATGGAGACCTCGATGATCAGCGCCCAGAAGATGAGCGATGAGATGCCGTAGATGCCGGCGACCGTCGGACGCGCCGCGTCGGCGTGCTGGGTGAAGATCGTCTGGACGGTGTAGAGCGGGCTTGTGCCGAGGTCTCCGTAGACGATGCCGAGGGCGCCGAGGGCCAGGATTGCCTTGCCGGCGTGGGCGACGACATCGCGCTCGTCGTCAGAAGCGGCGCGGATGGCCGCCGATGGGGTGGTGTCCTTCGTGCGCGGCGCCTCGGTGACCGGCCAGTAGCCGAGCTTGTGTGCAGCCTCGTTGAAGTTGCGCTTGACCCCGGGCTTGGGTCCGTCGGTCGCCTGTGGGTCGCCGTCGCCGAGCGGGGCGTCGGTCTTGTGGGCCCCCTCCGACAGAGCGCGCCGACCGTTGGCAGGAGTCACGCTCCTGCCGGTGCCGCGCTCAGGGCCGGCCATCAGTTGTGCCCCTAGGGGTTATCTGCACTTGAAACACCCACGATAGCGGCACGTTTGCGCGCCGCGCCACCGCGGCCGCGCCGATCCCGCGGGGGTGATCGTCGCGCCTTGGCATCCTTTCCGCAAGCTCACCTTAACTCACCCTGCGAAGCGGTAGCCCACCCCCGGATCGGTCCGGATGTAGCGGTGCCCGCTCGGCCCTCCCTCGGTCTCAGCGGGTTCGATCTTGCGCCGTAGATTGGCGATGTGGGCCCGGAGGACCTGGGTGTCGTCCGCATAGCCGGCGCCCCACACGGTGCTCAGCAGCTCCCGATGGGTCATCAGACGCCCGCGGTTGCGCGCCAGCAGCCGCAGCAGGTCGAACTCGGTGGGGGTGAGGTGAACCTCCTCGCCGGCCAGGGTGACCACGCGCGAGGCCAGGTCCACGGTGAGATCCGCCGAGGTGATCACGGTCTCCTCGCGTTCGGGGCCGACCCGTCGCAGGCTCGCCTGCAGCCGCGCGACGAGCTCCCGGGGGCTGAACGGCTTGGTCACATAGTCATCGGCGCCGGCGGCGAGCGCCCGGACCTTGGCATCCTCCTCGCCGACGGCCGAGAGCAGGATGATCGGCATGTCGGTCCATTCGCGCAGGCGCCGGCACAGCTCCACACCGTCGATGTCGGGGAGAACGAGGTCGAGGATGGCGGCGGCGGGTCGCGAGACCGCCGCGACGTCGAGCGCCTCTTCGCCGGTGCTGGCCGGGAGGGCCTCGTAGCCGTTGTCGCGCAGGATCACCCGCAGCGCGCGCAGGATCTGCTGTTCGTCGTCGCAGACGAGGACCTGCGGGCGCCCGCTCTTGGAGGCGGCGCTCATGGGGCGGCCTTGCCCGCGCCGGCCGCCGCCCGCGCGGACTCCCCGCTCGCGCTCCGTTCGCGGCCTTCGGTGCACCGGCGGTCCCGGTCGCGTCACGCTCGGCCACCGGCAGCAGCACATAGAAGGTGGTGCCCTGCCCGGGGAGCGACTGCACGGTGATGGAGCCGCCGTTGGCCTCGACGAAGCCCTTGACGATCGCCAGCCCCAGGCCCGACCCCGTCCCCGCCAGCGAGCCGGCGTTGCGCCCACGGTAGAAGGGCTCGAAGATCCGCTCCTGCTCGACGGCGTCGATGCCGGGACCCCGATCGGTCACGCTGATCAGGACGCCCTCCCCGTCCGGCCCGCCACCTCGCCGGGCGTGCACGAAGATGGGCGAGCCACCGCCGTAGCGACCGGCGTTCTCCAGCAGGTTGGCGAAGGCCCGCTCGAGCTGGGCGGCGTCGGCGCGGATCTCCGGGACGTCGGGGTCGATGGTGATCCGCACGGGAACCGGATCCCCGCCCGCCCAGCCGCGCAGCCCCTCGGCGGCGGCCGAAACGAGGTCCTCGACCGAAACCCAATCAGAGCGCGGCGTCGCGCTGCCCGCCTGCAGGCGCGACAGTGCCAGAAGGTTGTCCACCAGGCCCGCCAGCCGCGTGCCCTCCTCGACGACGGCGGCGCTGAGCTCGGACCGCTCCTGGGCGGTCAGCGAATCGGCGCCGAGCGCGTGCCCGGCGGCCACCACCGCGGTCAACGGGGTGCGCAGGTCGTGGGAGACGGCGCGCAGCAGGGCCGTCTTGATGTCGTCGGACCGCCGCAGCGCCGCGGTCTCGACCAGATCGGCCTGCATGGCATCGCGGCGCTGGGCGATGGCGACGAGCGCCTCGAGCGTGGGGACCACCTGGGTGCGCAGCCGCTGCTCGGTATCCGGGGGCAGGTTGGCCGGCACCAGCAGCGTGGCCATCTGCTCGCCGTCGACGCCGCGCAGCGCGAGCGCGGTTCGGCGCCGGTCCGCCGACCCCGGTGCTGGCTGGCCCGCGCCCGCCGCGCCCGCCGGGACGGGCTCGATCGCCGCCGAGCTCAGCCCGAGCGCCTCGGCCACCCGCCGCGCCGCGTTGCCCAGGGCAGCCTGCGTGTCCTCGCCCAGCAGCAGTTCGTGGGCCAGCGCGGCCGCCAGGTCGGCCTCGGCGCGCCGGCGCTCGGCCTCCTCGGCGCGGGAGCGGGCCAGCTCGGCCAGCGCGCTGGCGAACAACGCGACGATCATGAACGCGGCCAGGGCCACCCAGTTGCGGCCGTCGACGATCGTGAACTTGCCGGTGGGGGGGATGTGGAAGAAGTTGAACGCCGCGCGCACTGAGCAGCGAGGTGAACAGTCCCAGCGCGATGCCCCAGTAGGTGGCGACGAGCAGCACCGCCGGCAGGTAGACCACGCTGAGGGACACCACCGGCGCGATCTTGCGCAGGAAGTAGATGGCCAGGGTCGCCAGCGCCACGGAGGCGATCGCCGCAACGACGCCGGTGCTGCGCCGCGGCCGCTGGCGCAGGGTGGCGGCGCCCAGCTGCGTCCCCCACCCGCGCAGGGCCGAGCCGCGGATCGTCGGAGGCATCCGGGGGGTGGCCATCACGCGCCTCCGTAGGAGCCCGGCGGCGCCGACGCGGTGCGGGTGTCCGCGATCTGCGACAGCAGCGCGGTGGCGCTCGTCCCGCCCAGGACACGCAGGCGCGGCAGGCGGTAGGGGTCGCTGGAGGGACCGGCCCACCCGGGGACGACGGTGGTCGAGCCGACGTAGCCGGCGGCACGCACGGCGTCGATCACGGTCGTGTCGTAGTGGCCCGACGGGTAACAGAACCAGTTGACGGGGACTCCGTAGCGGCGCCGGATCGTCCTGCGGGCGCTGTCGATCTGGTAGCGCAGTTGCGAGGCGTCGAGGGTGATGAGGTCGGCGTGGCTGATGCCCTGGGTGTCGAGCTCCCAGCCGGCGTCGACCATCGCCTTGACCTCGTCGGTCGTCAGGCCACCCTGGGAGGGGGGCAGACCGCTGAGCTGGATGTTCTCGTCGGCGACCCAGCCCATCCGGTGCAGCACCGGCAGCGCCTCGGTGTACTGCGAGTGGTAGCCGTTGTCGAAGGTGATGACGATCGGCTTGCCCGGCGGGAAGCTTGGCGCCCTTGGTCCAGTAGGCCTGAAGCTGGTCCAGGGTCACCGCGTGCCAGCCCGCATGCTTGAGCGCCTGCATCTGCTGGGCGAACTCCTGAGGCTGCACGTAGAGGCCCGGGAACGGGGCGCCGCTGGGTGGCGGGGCGATGACGTGGTACATCAGCACCGGCACCGAGGCCGTCCCGCGTACGCCGGTGTCAGGGCCCAGGACCGCGGCCGTCGACTCGCCGCGCAGGTGAGGGGCGTCGGCCCGGCCGTGCCGCGTGGTGGCCTTGGCCGTGGCCCGCGTGCGACGTGGGCTCGTGGATGCGTGCGTTCGCGTGGCCCCGCTGGTGCCGCTGCCGCTGCCGCTGGCCGACGCGATGGCCACGGCGACGGCGATCACGACCACGCCCACCGTCGTACCGATTGCGACCCGGCGGCGGATGCGCCGCTTGCGCCGTGCCCGGGCTCGCTCGTCCCGGCGTCTCTGGAGTTCCTCAGCATCCATGGGTGACCGGCCTATAGATTGACACGGGGTGCCGACCGCAAGGGACACCCTGATCGTCCGCTCCGGCGAGGTGGAGCTCTCGGTGCGCAGGGCCGGACGAGCCGATGGCCCGACGCTCGTGCTCGTTCACGGCTATCCGGATACGCAGACGGTGTGGGATCGGGTGGTTGAGCGCCTCCAGGACCGATTTGCGATCGTCACGTATGACGTGCGCGGGGCGGGCGCCTCCAGCGCGCCTCGTGGCCCGGCTGCCTATCGCCTCGACCGCCTGGCCGACGATTTCGACGCGGTCTGCTCGGCGCTGGCCCCGGCCCGCCAGGTCCATCTCGTCGGCCACGACTGGGGCGGGATCCAGGGCTGGGAGTTCGTGACCCGGTCGCGCTTTGCCGGGCGGGTGGCGTCGTTTACGAGCATCGCCGGGCCCGCGCTGGGTCACGCCCTGGGCGCCACCCGCGCCACTCTGAGCGCCCGTGATCTGCGGCGCGCCGCCCGACGCGCCCGGCGGTCCTGGTACATCCTGCCGCTGTGCCTGCCCGGCGGACCGACCGCGATGTGGAAGGTCGCGCTCGCGGGCGGCCGCTGGCGGCGCTGGCTGACCGTGGTGGAGGGGCTTGACGTCGACGACGCCCATCCGGCGCCCACGGTGTGCGCCGACGGATGGCACGGGGCCAACCTGTACCGGGCCAACATCCCGCATCGCCTGCTCCGCCGCAACCCCCTCGCGTCCGCGCATGCCCCCGTCCAGCTCATCGTCCCGACCGGCGACAGGTTCATCTCCGCGGCCTATTACGACGCCGCGGCACGGGTCGCGCCGGGGCTGCGCCGCCGGGAGGCACCAGGGTCGCACTGGGCGCAACTCGCGCAGCCCGACCTCATCGCCGGCTGGGTGGCGGAGTTTGCACAGGAGATGGATGCCGCCGTTGCGCAGAGCGGAGCCGTTGCAGCGGAGCCTGAATCCGCGGCCTCTTAAACACGCGCGGGAGAAGGAGTCGGCACGCCCGGCGCGAAACGCACGGGCATGCTCCTCAAACATCGCTCCCCGGGGGTCGACGCCACGTCCGCGCAGCCACGCGCTGGGCTGGAGCACCTCGACCGCAAATCGATCTCAGTACTGCGCTGGCTCAACGCCAACCACGTGGACTACGTGCTCGTGGGCCCTGTCGCGCACGCCATCCGCGGTGACCAGGCGGCCAAGGGGCCGGTGGCGATCGTTCCAGCTCCCTACAGCCGCAACTGGGATCGGCTCACCCGCGCGCTGGTCGACGAGCACGCCGGCCTGCGCAGCGATCGTGGCCTTCCGGGCTCTGGCGAACGCGGCGACGCCGTGACGGTCAAGCTCACGCCCGACAAGCTGGCCCGCGGCCGTCGCTGGATGTTGCGCTTCGGCGAGTTCGACCTCGACATCGAGGGCTCGGGTGCCCGTGCCGCGGGGGCCCGGACCGGTCACGCGGGTGCGGGCGAAGACGCCGCCCACTCGGCCCGCGCGCCCCGTTACCAGGAGCTTCTCTACGAGGCCAACCGGTTCGAGGTCGCCGACGGCATCGCCGTCGAGGTCGCCTCCCCCGAGGACCTCGAGCACTTCTCGCACGTGCGCCGCACCGGCACCGCTCCGGAGTTCCGGGTCACGCGTAACGACGCCGCCGCGGAGTCGCCCGAGGCCGATGCGCCGGCGGCCCAGCCGGAGTCAGAGGGCTCGGGTACGGCCTCCGAGGCTGCCCCGGACGCCTGACGGACGCCTGACGCCCGACGGCCGACGCCGCGTTCGGGCCCGCTGCAGATAAAGCGCGTTCTTAGATCTGGCGGCATGGGCGGAGCTACGCTGTGTCCATGCCCAGACGCGCTCGGACGGCATTGATCGGAGCGGCGACCGGGGTCGTTCTGCTGGCCGCGATCTGGTACGCCGCCCACTACATCGCGCTCGGCCGGTCGGCCGATGCGTCGATCCTGCGCGGCTTCGCCGATCTCACGCGCCCGCGCCTGGATCGGGTGACCAACTTCATCGCCAACCTGTGCAGCCCCAACGAGTACGTGTTCCTGGCGGCGCTGCCGGTCATCGTCGCGCTCGTGCGCGGGCGGCCCCGCGTGGCGGCGATGCTGGCGATCGTCCTGCTGTGCGCCAACGAGACGCACGCAACTGCTCAAGCCGCTGCTGGCCGGGCCGCGCGACCCGGTGCCGTGGGTGCCGCTGAGCGGCGCCACGTGGCCCAGCGGTCACGCCACCGCGGCGATGTCGCTGGCCCTGTGCTCGGTGATCGCCGCTCCGGCGCGCTGCCGCCCGGCGGTGGCCGCGGCGATGGCGGCGTTCGCGGTCGCGGTCAGCTACTCGTTCCTGGAGCTGGGCTGGCACTACCCGTCCGACGTGCTCGGCGGCTTCCTCGTCGCCGGCACGTGGACGCTGCTGGGGGTCGCCGGCGCTGTCGATCTTCGAGGCGCGCGGCGCCGGGCGCGTCGCCGAGGCCGGGCCCGCGCGGCGGGCGTCGTTCTCGGTGGGCGAGGCGCTGGCGCCGGTCGGCGGTGCTCGGGCGGTGGCGTGCGTGCTGGCTGGCCTTGATCGTCATCGCGCGGCCCCACGAGGTGGTCACCTACGTGCGCGACGCACGAGGCGTTCGTGATCGGCGCCGGCAGCGATCGGCGCCCTGGGGATGCTGCTGGCGTCCGGGCTGACGCTGATGCTGCGGCGGACCTGACCGGCGGCTTGGCTAACTACCCGCGGTAGCGGCCCGGCTCCCACAGCGGCTCGTCGCCGTCGTTGGCGCCGCGGCTGAGGATGAACAGCAGGTCGGAGAGGCGGTTGAGGTAGCGCACGACCTCGGCGCTGACCTCGTCGCCGCAGGCGATGGCCGCGCGCTCGGCGCGCCGGCACACGGTGCGGCACACGTGCAGGTGGGCCGCCGCCGCGGGTCCCGCCGGGCAGCACGAAGGACTTCAGCGGCGCGAGCGTGGCGTTGACCTCGTCGCAGCGCTCCTCCAGCCACGTCGTCTGCTCGGGCAGGACGCGCAGGCGCTCGCGGCTCGACTGCGGGTCCTCCGGCGCCGCGATGTCGGCGCCGACGTCGAACAGGTCGTTCTGGACGCGGCGCAGCCACTCGCGCGTAGGCCTCGGGCAGGCCGTCGACGTCAGCGCGAGCCCGATCTGGGCGTTGAGCTCGTCGACCGTGCCGTAGGCCTCGATCCGGGGGTGGGTCTTGGGCACCCGGCTCATGTCGCCGAGGTGGGTCTCGCCGCCGTCGCCGAGGCGGGTGTAGATGCGGGTGAGGTTGACGGTCATCGCCGGTGCGTGCGCCTCAGTCTACGGCGGGCGCGGTACGATCAGCGCGTTCAAGGTCGGTGGCATGGGAAGCCGGTGGGAATCCGGCGCGGACCCGCCACTGTGATCGGGGACGTCAGCGCACAACGTGCCACTGGGCGGCAGCGAGCCGACCGGGAAGGCGCGGCTGATAGGCCCGAGAGCCAGGAGACCAACCTCCGACCGTCAAGCCAAGAGCCCTCGTGGAAAGGGGTGGCCCTCCATGAAGTACAGACAGTTCGCAGTCCTCGGCGGTGTCGTCGCCGCACTCGCCGCTCGCGATCACCGCTCCGGCGCTCGGCGCCGGGTCCAGCGTCACGGTCCGCGTCGAAGGTCTCAAGCACACGCTGCTGCCCGCCACGGTCGCGCACGACCGAGTCCGGGTCGATCACCAAGGGCGGCGCGCCCAAGGGCGCCTGTCCTGGCAGCAGCGCCGCGGGCTACTTCGACGCCGCCACCCACCACAAGTGGGGCGGCAGCTTCTCCAGCGGCCTCGGCGTCGAGGTCACCAGCGTCCTGGGTGAGACCCACAAGTTCAGCGCCAAGGGCTTCTACTGGGGCATCTGGGTCAACGACAAGTTCGCCTCGGCCGGGCTGTGCGACCTCAAGCTCAAGCCCGGCGACCAGCTGCTGCTGGCGCCCGCGCCGGGCAGCGGCACCGCGTTCCCGATCGTGCTGAGCGCGCCCGCAACGGCCAAGGTGGGGCAGCCCTTCGCGGTCAAGGCGTCCTACTTCAAGACGGCAAGGGCAAGGCCAAGGCGCTCGCCGGCGTCAAGGTCACCGACGGCGTCAACACCACCGACAAGAGCGGCGCGACGACCGTCACCGCGAGCAAGCCGGGCAAGCTGACGCTCGTCGCGACGCAGAAGGGCTACATCCGCGCCGAGGCGACGGTCGACGGTCAGTAAGTAGCGGTCGCGCAGGTGCCCCGGCCGTGGTGAAGCTCCGAGTCCTGACCGCAGTCGCCGTCGCTGGCCGTCGTGCTGGCCTGCGGCGGCTGCGGGCTGGGCCCGGGAACGCCCACCAAGGGCGTCAGCCTGACGGTCACGCAGCGACTTCGGCGCCCGTCACATCTCGACCGTCTCGCGCAGCAAGGTCCCGGGCTCGGAGACGGTGATGCGCATGCTGGAGCGCTCGTTCAAGGTCTCCACGCGCTACGGCGGCGGCTTCGTCCAGTCGATCGACGGCCGCTCCGGCAGCGCCGACCACACCGACTGGTTCTATTACGTCAACGGGGTGCAGGCGCTCCAAGGGCGCCGCCACGACCGCCGTGCACGCGGGCGACCACATCTGGTGGGACCTGCACGACTGGAGCGCCACCGAGAACATCCCGGCGGTCGTCGGCTCGTTCCCCGAGCCGTTCACCAACGGCATCGGCGGCAAGCGCTACCCGGTCACGCTCGAGTGCGCCTCCGACGTCGACGCCGCCTGCAAGCAGGTGACCAAGGCGCATGACGGCGGTGCACGTCCCCGCCTCCAGCCAGCTGCTGGGCACCGGCTCAGGTCCGGCACACGCTGGGCGTCGTCGTCGGGAACGTGGAGCGCGATCCGCTCCGAGGTCGCCGCCGAGCTGGTCGCCCACGGCCCGGGGGCCAGCGGCGTCTACGCCCGCTTCTCCGGCCCGGAAGGCGACAGCGCTGCAGCTGCTGGACCCGAGCGGCCAGGTGGCGCGCACGCTCGGCGCCGGGCGCCGGCCTGATCGCCGCCACCGCCGACAGCTCGTCGGTGCCGACGTGGATGATCACGGGCACCGATCCAGCCGGCGTGCTCGCGGCGGCGCGGGCGCTCACCCCGGCGGCGCTGCACGACCACTTCGCCCTCGCCGTCGACGGATCCACCCGGGTCCCGGTCCCGCTACCGGCCTCGCCATGATCTACCGGCGGCGCGCCAGCCCCCTGCACGCCGCGCGGGCCGGCGCCGGGTGCGCGTACTGCCTGGCGCTGGGAGTGGCCGCGCTGATGGCCTCCAACCCGATCGTGCTCGGCGCGGTCGTGCTCGCCGTGCTGGGCGCGGGTGTCGCCGCCGGGGTGGGGCGGGGGCTCATGCGGCGCCGCCGCTGTGGGGCGCTGCCGGTGGCGCTGGTCGATCATGCTCATCAACGCGCTCGTGAGCCGCGACGGGCTGACGGTGATCGTCCGGCTCGGCGACCTGCCGATCCTCGGCCACACCGACGTCACGCTGGAGGCGACCGTGTACGGCGCGATCCTCGGCCTGCGCGCGGTGGCCCTCATCCTCTGCGGGCTGCTCTACACGCTGGCGGTGGACCCCGACGAGGTGCTGCGGCTGTTTCGCCGCGTCTCGTTTCGCTCCGCGCTGTCGGCGACGCTGGCCACCCGCATGGTGCCGATCCTCGTGCGCGACGGTCGCCGCCTGGCCGAGGCCCAGCGCTGCCGGCCGGGGCCGCCGCCGTCGCGGCTGACGCTGATGCGCGCGGCGTGCACCGGGCGTGCTGGATCGCGCGCTCGACGTCGCGGCGGCGCTCGAGGTCCGCGGCTACGGGGCCGCGCGGCGCCCACCGGCCTACCGCGGCTCCGTACTCGCGCCACGACGTCGCCTTCATGGCCGCCGCGGTCGCGGTGGTGGCGGTGTCGATCGCGGCGCGGGTGAGCCCCGCCGCCGCGTTCTCGGCCTACCCGGTGCTCAGCGTGGCCGCCGGGCCGGGCGCGTTGGCGCTGGCCGCCGGGCTGGTGGTCTGTGCGCTGGCGCCGTTCGCCGATCGGCGGGGGCTGGGGCGATGACCGCCGATCTGCCTGGAGCACGTGACCTACACCTACGCCGGCCGCCGCGACGCCCGCGCTGCGCGACGTGTCGCTGGAGGTGGCACCCGGCGAGCTCGTGCTGGTGGCCGGAGGCTCCGGGTCCGGGAAGTCATCGCTGCTGCGCGCGATCAGCGGCCTGGTGCCGCACTTTCACGGCGGGACCTTCGCCGGGCGCGCGACCGTGGCGGGCATGGACACGCGCGAGCACGGGCCGGGCGAACTGGCCCAGGCAGTCGGCACGCTGTTCCAGGACCCGGAGACGCAGGTGGTCACCGGCACGGTTCGCGCGGAGCTGGCCTTCGGCCTCGAGAACCGGGGGCTGTCGCCGGCCGAGGTGGCGCGTGGGGTGGAGGAGGCCGCGCTGGCGCTGGCCATCGACCACCTGCTGGACCGCTCCACCGCCGAGCTGTCAGGCGGTGAGCTACAGCGCGTCGCGCTGGGCGCCGCGCTGGCCGGGCGTCCGCGCGTCGTGGTGCTCGACGAGCCCACCTCGCAGCTTGACCCGGTCGCCGGGGACGAGCTCATCGGCCTGCTGCGGCGCGTCAATGAGGACTCCGACGCGACGATCGTTCTCGCCGAGCACCGGCTGGAGCGTTGCCTGGGGGCGGCCGACCGGGTCATCGCGCTCGCCGGTGGGCGCATCGTGTGCGACGCGGCGCCGACCGAGTTCCTGGAGTGGGCCGGCCGCGAGGCTCCCAATCTGCAGACGCCGGGCGCGCGGTTGCTCACATCCGTGGGGCAGCCTCCGGTGCCTGGTGTCAAGCGCGCCCGCGCAGCGCTGCGAAGGGCCGATCTGCTCCCCCCGGCGGTCACGGATGACGATCGCCGGTCGTCGGCGGGCCGTCCCGGGTGGCGTGCTCGGCGGCGCGCGGCGGCCAGCGCGCCGCCGCCCGCACTGGCCTTTGACCACGTCTGGCACGAGCTGCGCTCCGGCCCTGCGATCCTGCGCGACGTCTCGTTGACCGTGGCTCCGGGCGAGCGGGTGGCGCTGATGGGGCGAAACGGAGCCGGCAAATCGACGCTGCTGCGCCACGCCGCCGGCCTGATGACGCCCACACGCGGGCACCGTGCGCGCCAACGGACGCGTCGCGCTGCTGCTGCAGAACCCCACCGACTACCTCGTGCACGAGACCGTGGCCGCCGAGGCCGATGCCGGCGCGCTCGCTGCCGTGGGGTTGAGCGGCGAGCGCTTTGCCCACCGCAACCCGCGCGACCTCTCGGGTGGCGAGAAACAACGGCTGGCCCTGGCGGTGGTGCTGGGCGACCTTGGCGACCCGCCGGCCGTGGTATGCCTGGATGAGCCCACGCGTGGCATGGACCGCGATCACAAGCACCAGCTCGCCGAGCTGTTGGCCGGTCTGGGCGCCGCGGTGATCGTCGCCACGCACGACCCCGAGTTCGCGGCCGCTTTTGCCCAGAGGGTGGTCTTGCTGGCCGACGGCGCTCCGATCGCCGACGGCAGCGCTCACGAGGTGCTGGCGGGCGGCAGCTATTTCGCCACCGAGACGGCCCGGATTCTCGGCGGCGCCGGCGGTGCGCTGACCCCGGCGCAGGGCGCGGCGCTCATCGGCGAGCGGATCGCGGCGCGGGAGGCGATGGTGTGAGCTGGCAACTCGGCGCCTTCGGCCTGCTGGCCGTCGCGCTCGGCGCGGGCTTTGCCTGGTACGAGGGCGCGCGTCCCGACGCCCGGATCGTGGCGCTGGTCGGGACGCTGGCCGCGTTCGCCGCACTGGGCCGGATCGCCTTCGCCGCCGTCCCCAACGTGAAGCCCACGACCGACATCGTGCTCATCGCCGGCTACGCGCTGGGCGGGGCGCCCGGGTTCGCCATCGGCGCCCTGGCCGCGCTCACCTCCAATTTCTTCTTCGGCCAGGGGCCGTGGACCCCGTGGCAGATGGCGGCCTGGGGGGCCACCGGGATCCTCGGCGCGGCCCTGGCGTGGGGGATGCGGGCGCGTACGGGCGAGCCCGCCGCGCGACCGCTGGGGCGCTGGCCGCTGGCGATCGTCTGCTGCGCGGCCGGATTTGCCTTCACCGTCGTCCAGGACGTGGGCGATTGGGTCTCCTTCAGCGACCACAGCCTCGCCCAGCTGGGGGTCTACGTCGGGCAGGGCCTGGGCTTTGATGCGATACACGCCGCGGGCTGCCTGGCCTTTGCCCTCGCCCTCGGTCCGGCGCTCACGCGGTCCATCCAGCGCTTCGCTCGGCGGGTCGAAGTGACCTGGCTGCCGGTCGAACGGGTGGTGGCGCCGGTGCTGGTGGCCGTGGTCGCCGTCGGCGCGGTGGGGATGCTCGGCACGCGGGCGCCGGTGGCCCGGGCGTCGGGCGTGGCCAGGGCAGCGGCGGTAACGGCTCCGGCAGCCTTGTCGGCCCGCGCCGCCAACTACCTGCTGGGCTCCGAGAATGCCGACGGTGGCTTCGGCGCTGCGCCGGGCCAGCGCGTCGGACCAGCTCTATGCCGGGTGGGCCGCGCTGGGGCTGGCGTCGGCCGGCCACGACCTCAACTCCCTCGGCGATGCGGAGGGCCTCATGGACTACGTCGCGCGCGGAGCGAGCAGCGGTGATGTCGGAGCGCTGGAGCGGACCATCCTCGTCGTGCGCGCCGCCGGGCGGTCGGCGCGCTCGTTCGGCGGCCGCGACCTCATCGCCGCGCTGCAGCGCCGATTCAAGGCCGACGGCTCGATCTCGGACCAGGTCAACCTCACCGCCTTCGCGATCCTCGCGCTGCGCTCCGACGGCGTGGCACTGGGCGCCGGCTCCAAGACGCTGCGGTGGCTGGTGCGCCAGCAGGATGCGGACGGCGGCTTCAGCTTCGCCGGCGCCGGAGGCTCGAGCGACGTCGATGACACCGGCGCGGCGCTCGAGGCGATGGCCGGCGACCCGGCCGCCGCACATGCGATGTCGCGCGCGGTGGCCTTCCTGCGGCGCCAGCAGGACTCAGATGGCGGCTTCCCGTCCCAGCCCGGGATGGGCTCCAACGCCCAGTCGACGGCATGGGCGGTCCAGGGCTTGGAGGCGGCCGGCGTGTCGGTGGCGACGCTGCGCCGCGGCGGGGCCGTCTCTCCGCTGGCCTACCTGGACTCGCTGGTGGGGGCCAACGGTGCGGTGCGCTACAGCCGCGGTGTCACCCAGACGCCGGTGTGGGTGACCGGCGAGGCGCTGATGGCGATGGAGGGCAAGCCGCTGCCGATCGCCGCGCCGGCGCCGCCACCCACGCCCGCGCAACCCGCGACGAGCACGAGCACGACCACGGCGTCGCAGTCCTCGGCCGCCGCGCCCGCGGATGCGCGGCGCGCGAAGCGTGCGCCTGCGCACACAGCCGCTCGCAAAGCCGGGCCACCGCCGCGGCCCGCGACCCCGGCTGCCCCAATAGCCAGAAATCAGGTGCTTGCGGGTAATTTCGCGGGTGCTGTGGGGGTGTTGACCGCGCTGGCGCTGGCCCCGGTCGGGCTGGGCTGAGCTCCGCGGCAGCGGTGACCGGGGCGTCCTCGGGACGCGCCACCCGGTACGCTGCACCGCCCGCATGCGGATCGGAGTCCCGAAGGAGACAACTGACGGCGAGCGACGCGTGGCCCTGGTGCCCGAGGTCGTGAGCAAGCTCACGCGCGCCAGCGGCGAGGACTCCTCGCGGGAGGGCGGGATCCAGATCGTCGTTCAGCGGGGCGCCGGTGCCGGTGCGCTGATCGGAGACGAGGCGTTTGCCGAGGCCGGTGCGGAGCTGGTGGACGAGGCGCCGTTTGACTGCGACGTGGTGGTCAAGGTGGCCGCGCCTGACGCGGATGAGATCGCGCGGCTGGGGTCGGAGACGACGTTGATCGGGTTTCTCGGGCCGCTGACCAACGGCGAGGGCGTGCGCGCGTTGGCGTCGGCCGGTGTGACGAGCTTTGCGATGGAGGCGATCCCGCGTATCAGCCGCGCGCAGTCGATGGACGCGCTGTCGTCGTCAGGCCAACATCTCCGGGTACCGATCGGCGTTGATCGGCGCGCAGGAGCTCGGGCGCTTTTACCCGATGTTGATGACCGCGGCCGGGACCATCCGGCCGGCGACGGTGCTGGTCCTCGGCGCCGGAGTGGCGGGCCTTCAGGCGATCGCCACCGCGCGGCGGCTGGGCGCCGTTGTCCAGGGCTTTGACGTGCGGGCGGCGGTCAAGGAGCAGGTCGAGTCGCTGGGCGCGAAGTTCTTGGAGTTCGACCTGGGCGGCGACCTGGAGGGCGCCGGCGGGTACGCCAAGGAGCTCACCGCCGAGCAGCAGCAAAAGCAGCAGGAGCTGATGGCCGAGGCGATCGGCAAGGTGGACGTGGTGATCACCACGGCACTCGTGCCCGGGCGCCGCGCGCCGATCACTGGTCACCGAGCAGGCCGTGAAGCTGATGAAGCCCGGCTCGGTGATCGTCGATCTGGCCGGAGAGGCGGGCGGCAACTGCGAGCTGTCAGAGCCCGGCGAGTCGGTCATCCAGCACGACGTGAAGATCCTTGCCCCGCTGAACGTGCCCTCGACGATGGCCGAGCATGCGTCTGCGCTCTACGCGCGCAACATCCAGGCGCTGCTGGGACTGATGATCGGCGATTCCGGGGAGCTATCGCTCGACTTCGACGACGAGGTCATCGCGGGCGCGTGCATCACCCGCGGCGGCGAGATCGTTCACGAAGGCGCCAAAGCGGCCGCGGCCGCGTAGCCCCAGGAGGCCTCTCACACCCATGGACAGATTGGTCATCGACATTGCCGTGCTCGTACTGGCCGGCTTTGTTGGGTTCGCCGTCATCTCGAAGGTGCCCAACACGCTGCACACGCCGTTGATGTCGGGCACCAACGCCATTCACGGCATCGTCGTGCTCGGCGGTCTGTTGTTGATGTCGGAGGCAAACGGCGTGCTGGAGAAGGTCCTGCTGGTGATCGCGGTGGCGTTCGGGACGATCAACGTGATCGGCGGGTTCTTGGTGACAGACCGGATGCTCGGCATGTTCAAGCAGAAGGATCCGCCCAAGGCGGAGGAGATCGAGGAGTCGTCCTCGTCTGAGGGTGGGGCGTCGTGACCGCGCTGGGCACCGTGTTCTTGCAGAGCGCGGATTTCATCGACTCGTGCTACATCGTCGCTTTCAGCCTGATGATCTACGGGATGATGGGGCTGACGGGCCCGCGTACCGCGGTGCGCGGCAACCAGACCGCCGCGGTGGGGATGGCGGTGGCGGTGGTGGCGACGCTGCTGCGCAAGGGCGCGTTTGACGGGTCGGGGACGGTGATCTTGATCGTCGTGGGCCTGGCCATCGGCACCGCGGTGGGCATCCCGGCGGCGCGCAACGTGAAGATGACCGCGATGCCGCAGATGGTGGCGCTGTTTAACGGCGTCGGCGGCGGCGCGGTGGCGCTGATCGCGTGGGTGGAGTACCGCCACGCTTTTGGTGGGGGCTGGCCGCTGCGGGTCTCGGCGTTTGAGCTGTTCGGGGCGATCGTGGGGTCGATCAGTTTCTGGGGGTCGGGCGTCGCCTTCGGCAAGCTGCAGGAGATCCTGCCGGGGCGGCCGATCAAGCTGCCCGGCGCCGCGCAGTCGGTGCTCAACCTGGTGTTGTTCGCGATCGCTGTGGTCAGCGCGGTGCTGCTGGCGTCCGGGACCCATTCTGAGGCGCTGTTCATCGTGGGGATCCTGGTGGTGTCGGGGGTCCTGGGGATCATGCTGGTGCTGCCGATCGGCGGCGCCGACATGCCGGTGGTGATCTCGCTGCTCAACGCGTTCACGGGGCTCTCGGCGGCGGCGACCGGCGTGGCGTTGAGTAACCCGGTGATGATCGTGGCCGGGATGATCGTCGGCGCCTCGGGAACGATCCTCACCGATCAGATGGCCAAGGCCATGAACCGTTCGGTGCCGGCGATCGTGGCGGGTGGCTTCGGCGGCGCGGTGGCCGCCCCCGCGGTGGGCGCGGGTGGTGAGACTGGCGGGACCGTGCGCTCCACCTCGGCCGCGGACGTCGCCATCCAGCTCTCCTATGCGCGCCAGGTGGTCATCGCCCCCGGTTACGGCATGGCCGTGGCCCAGGCCCAGCACGCCGTGCGCGAGCTCGAGCGGGCACTGGAGGCCAAGGGCGTCACCGTCAAGTACGCCATCCATCCCGTCGCCGGACGCATGCCGGGCCACATGAACGTGCTCCTGGCCGAGGCCGACGTCCCCTATGACCTGCTCAGGGAGATGGACGACATCAACCCCGAGTTCCCGCGCACCGACGTCACCCTGGTCATCGGCGCCAACGACGTCACCAACCCGGCGGCCAAGAACGAGCCGGGCAGCCCGATCTACGGCATGCCGATCCTCGAGGTCGACAAGTCAAGCTCGGTCATCGTGCTCAAGCGGTCGATGGCCTCAGGCTTTGCCGGGATCGACAACCCGCTGTTCTACGAGCCCAAGACCACGATGCTGTTCGGCGACGCCAAGGCCTCGGTCAGCGAGGTCACCTCCGAAGTCCAGGCCCTCTAGGATCTCCGCCATGGACCCTTCCCGACTGACCGCGATCCCCATCTTCTCGGAGCTGTCTGAGGACGAAGCCAAGCGCCTCGCGGCCTTCGCGACCGAGACCAGCGCCGCCGAGGGTCAGATGCTGATGAAGGAGGGCGACTACTCGGTCGAGCTCATCGCGATCGAGGAGGGGACCGCCGACGTCATCCAGGGCGGCGACAAGATCGCCTCGCTGGGCGCCGGCGACCTCATCGGTGAGATGGGCCTGCTCGAGCGCCGGCCGCGCAACGCCGACGTCATCGCCAGCTCCCCGATGCGGCTCATCAAGCTGACGCATTGGGAGATCCGCCGTATGTCCGAGGACACCGTCAATCGAATCAAGACGACGATTGAGGAGCGGCGGCGCAACGGGATCGCGGATCCCGGACATAAAGACGCCTAAATCCGCTCGGATTTCTCCGCGGCGGCCGGCCTTTTTTGGTAGGTTGCCGCCACGCCGAATCTCTGGATCGCCGTCCCGGAGAGCGGGGGACCCATGTAAGTGGGGCGAGTCCCACGGTGCTCCGTGGGAAGCGCTTTTGTCAAAGCGCGAGCCCGTCAGCTAACCCCGCAGGCACCAGGCGCCCGTTGTGCTGGATCGCCCCCACCGGGGCCGACTGGCCGTGCCCATATCCACCAACTCCATCGACCGCTGCGCCCCCACACCGCGTCCGGGCCAGGATGCGGACTGGTCGGTGTCGAACCCCGAGGTGAGATGAGGCTGGTCAGTCGGCTCCTGCTCGTGGCCGCGTTGGCGTTGCTCGGTGCCGCGAGCAACGCCGCGGCCGCGAGCTCGGGTGGGGTGGGCGGAGCCGGCTTGGTCCGAGCAAGCAATCCGACGGGGATCGTCGATCCCGACGCCAAGGCGGTCTTCGCCCGCACGCTGCGGATGGGCTGCCACGGCAACGACGTCTCCACGCTGCAGACATGGCTGTCCGACGTCGGCTTCGTTGTCCCGGTCACGGGTCATTTCGACGCGGTCACCAAGCAGGCGGTCAAGCGCTTCCAGGTCGCCAACAACCTGAACCCGGCCAGCGGGACGGTGGGCAACCGCACCTCGGCGGCTCTGCTGGCGGCCGTGCGCACGATCACGAAGACCACCGCGGTGCCGGGGTCCTCCGGAAGCCCCTCGGGCGGACTGGTGTTCCCGCTCAAGCCGCTGTCGCGGGTCCTACCCCCCAAGGACTGGACGCTGGACCAGGGAATCGACATCGGGACGGTCAACAACGCCTGCGGCCCGAAGGTCACCGAGGTGGCGATGGCCCCGGGCACGATCGTCCAGGAGGGCATCGACGGCTTCGGTCCCGCCGCGCCGGTGCTCAAGGTCTCGAGTGGGGTCTACAAGGGCCGCTACATCTACTACGGCCACGCCCTGCCCGCGCTGGTGCCCGTCGGGACCGTGGTGAGTGCGGGCGAGCCGATCGCCGAGATCGGGTGCGGCGACGTGGGGCTCTCCTCGGCGCCGCACGTCGAGATCGGTATCAGCGCGCCCGGCGGCCCGCCGTGCTGCCCGGGCTTTCAGGAGACCTCGCCGGCCTGGTATCAGGTCGTGCTGGGGCTCTATCGCTCCGCGCAGAAATAGCCGCGCCCGACGCGGGCGGCTGATCGCCTAGGCTGACCTGCGCCCATGCGCACCCGCGACGCCGCCCTGGCCGCCCTCGCCGAGCACCCGTATGACGTGCTGGTCATCGGCGGCGGCATCACCGGCGCGGGGGTGGCCCTGGACGCGGCGTCGCGCGGCTACAGCGTGGCGCTTGTCGAGCAGGCCGACTTCGCCTCAGGGACGAGCAGCCGGTCGTCCAAGCTCGTGCACGGCGGTCTGCGCTACCTGCAGAACTTCGACCTGGGACTGGTCCGCGAGGCGCTGCTCGAGCGACAGCTGATGGTCCGCCTGGCCCCGCATCTGGTGCGCCCGCTGCCGTTCGTCGTGCCGGCGTTCGACGGCTCGCGCAGGCCCGACCGGCTCACCGGGATCGGCTTGAACATGTACGACGTGATGGCCGCCCCGCCGCTGCGCGGGCGGCGCAGTGCCCGGCGGGCCGCGGCGCTCGACGGCGAGTCGGACTGGAGCCCGGCGCGTCACCGGCTCATCGACGGCGAGGAGGTGGCGCGCCTGCTGCCGGCCATCGGACACCGGGGGCCCAGCCGGCGGCTATCTGTTCTACGACTGCCAGACCGACGACGCCCGGCTCGTGCTCACCGTCCTGGGCGAGGCGGAGCGCTTCGGCGCGGTCTGCGCCAACCGGCTGCGCGTCACCGAGTTGCGTGGCGAGCCCCGGGGTGCGACCGCGGTGACGGTGGCCGACCAGGAGGCCGGCGACGCGTTTGTCATCCGCGCGGAGAACGTCGTCAACGCCACCGGGGTGTGGGCGGATCGGATCCGCCCCGGCGAGCTGCACTCCGAGGCCGAGCTGCCCCACATCACTCCCAGCCGCGGGAGCCACGTCATCCTGCGTCGCGAGGACCTGCCCCTGGACGCCGGCGCGATCGTCCCCGTCGGCGACGGGCGGTCGATCTTCGCGCTCCCCTGGCTGGGCCGGACGCTGATCGGGACCACCGACAACACCTATGAGGGCGAGGTCGAGCACGTCAAGCCGTCCTTGCAGGACATCGAGTATCTGCTCGGCGCGGTCAACGCGTTCTTCGAGGTCTCGCTGCACGTGCGCGACGTCGCCGGTGCCTACGCCGGCGTGCGGCCGTTGGTCTCCAGCGGTGACAGCCGCAAATCCGTCGATATCTCCCGCAAGGCTGAGTTGTATGAGACCTCGAGCGGGCTCATCACGATCACCGGCGGCAAGCTGACGACGTGGCGGCGGATGGCGCGCCTGGTAGTGGACCGGATCGTCGAGCGCGACGGGCGCGAGGCGCCGTGCCGCACCCACGAGATCCCGCTGGGCGCGCCCGTCGAGGCGGCCGCGCTGCCGCGCGTGGACGGCGTGCCCGACGGTGCGTACGCGATGCTGGCAGGGCGCTACGGCCATGTCGCCGAGCGCGTGCTGCAGACGGCGGCGTCAGACCCGGCGTTGGCGGCGCCGATCGTTCCCGGCCTGCCCGACCTTCTGGCCGAGGCGCCCTTCGCCGCTCTCAACGAACAGGCGCGCACGGTGGGCGACGTGCTGTTGCGCCGCACCCGGCTCGGGCTGCTCGCCGGACGCGAGCTGACCGCCTCCGGTGCCGGGCCGCCCGCGCCGCGCCGCGTCGCCGAGGCGATGGGCGCCGCGCTGGGGTGGGATGCCGCCCGCGTTGCCGCCGAGGTCGAGCGCTTCGCGCAGGAGGCCCGGGCCGAGGGGATCGCGCTCGCGCGCGACCCCCAGCCGGCGTGAGCGGCAGCGTCGGAGTCCCGGGCCGACCTCTAAGCTCGCACTGCGATGGATGACGTGGCTCGATTCTGCACGCGGATGCTGGGCGACAGCCCGGCCGCCCGGACGGCCGTGCAATCCGCGCGGGGCAGCAGTGACAGCGACCGCTCCGCGATGCTGCGCGCCGCGGTGACAGCGGTCCGGCAGGGGGCAGAGCCCGCCTCTGAGCCGGCGCCGAACGCCCCCTCCGCCCGAGACGACGGTGCCGCCGCCCACCCTGGCGACGATCGCCCGACCGATCCGGATGGGCTCCCTCAGGCCGTCGCGCGCGAGCTGGCGACCGCGAGCGGAGGTCTGCCGCTGGCCGAGCGCGAGGCCCTCGCGCTACGCGAGCTTCTGCGCCTGAGCTACGACGAACTGGCCGACACCACGGGCGTCGCGGTGGACGCCGTGCCGCTCCTGCTGGCCCAGTCGCGGCTGGATCTGCGCGCGCAACTGCGCGGCGCCGGGGCGCCGCAACCGGGGTGTGACGAGCGCGAGCGCGCGCTGCGCACCATCGCGCGGCGCCAGGACGGCGAGGACGTCGTCGCCGCCGACGATGACTGGGTGATCGAGCATCTGGGCCACTGCCGCGGCTGCCGTCAGGCGCACGCGGCGATGCTGGAGGCCTCGGCCTGCTACCGCGCCTGGGCGTCGCCGGATCTGCCCGCCGATCCTGTGGCCGGGGCTGCCTCAGGGTCGTGAGCGGCCCGGCGCGCACTCTGTCGACCAGTCAGGGCGAGCTGGCCCTCGGCGGGCCCGACGGGCGCGTCCTCATCATGGGCATCGTCAACGCGACGCCCGACTCCTTCTCCGACGGCGGCCTGGCCCAGACGCTTGAGGCGCGGGTGGAGTTGGCGCGTTCGCTGCTGGCCGACGGCGCCGATCTCATCGACATCGGTGGGGAGTCGGGGGTCACGAACCGTCCGCCGATCTCGGCCGAGGAGGAGATCGAGCGCGTGGTGGGGCTGATCGAGGCGGTGGCGGGGGGTCTCGGCGCGCGCGTCTCGGTGGACACCTACAAGCCGGCGGTGGCCCGGGCCGCGATCGCCGCCGGCGCCAGCATCGTCAACGACGTCAGTGGCCTGCGCGATCCGGAACTGGCCGACGTGTGCGCCGAGACCGGCGCCGCGCTGGTGGTCATGCACACCATCGCTCCGCCCAAGACCAGGCACCATGACCCGAGCCTGGACCACAGGATCGTCGGTGAGGTCGAGCGTTTCCTGGCCGAGCGCATCGAGCTGGCGACGTCCCGCGGGATGGCCTTCGAGCAGCTCATGGTGGATCCGGGTCCGGACTTCTCCAAGACCCCGGCGCAGACGATCGCGGTTCTGCGCGCCCTGCCGGCGCTGCACGGCCTGGGCCGGCCGATTCTGCTGGCGGCGAGCCGCAAGGACTTCGTGGGCGCTCTCACTCGTCGCCCGCCGCGGTCCCGGCTGGCTGGAACCCTGGCCGCGGTCGGTCATGGCATGGCCACCGGGGCACACGTGCTGCGCGTCCACGACGTCGCCGAGACCGCCGACTTCATCACGGTTGCCACCGCCCTCGGCGGCGAGGGCCCGGTGGACCCTGACCTGCGCGTCCCCGACACGCTGCGCTGGGAGCAATCGCTGTCTGACCCGGCAGCGCGCTAGATTCGGGTCTACGAATCGCCGGTCGCTGGCCCAACGCGACCGGAGCCCACCGATCCCCCAAGCCAAAGGAGTACCTATGTCCGTTGTCGATCGCAGTGCCCTGGAAGCAAGCCCTCTGGCCGATCTTCACGCGATCGCGTCTGAGCTGTCCATCGACGGGTATCGCCGTCTGCGGCGCCCCGAGCTCATCGACGCGATCCTCAACAAGCAGGAGGGTGGCAACGGCGCCGTGGTCTCGTCGGACGAGGCCGATGTGACGACCGAGCCTCCCGCTGAGGAGCAGCCGGCCAAGCGGACCCGGAGCCGCAGAGGGGTCAAGGCAGCACAGGCCGACGAGCCCGCGGCGGAGCCAGAGGCCGAGCCCGCGGCGGAGCCAGAGCCAGAGCCCGAGCCCGAGGCCGAGGTGACCGCCGACGCTGATACCGACGGCGATGAGGATGAGGACTCCGCGGGCCGGCGCCGCCGCCGCGGCCGGCGTGGAGGCCGGGGACGCTCCACAGCTCGCGACGAATCCGCTGCCGACGAGGATCAGCCGAAAGAGGCAGAGTCCAACGGCGATGCGGACTCCGATTCCGACTCTGAGTCAGACTCAGACGAGAGCGTCGAGGGAGTGGTGGAGCTGCTGGCCAATGGGTCCGGCTTCGTCCGTGTGGAGCCGCCCGACCCCTCCGACGACGACGTCTACATCTCCTCGGCCCAGGTGAAGCGCTGCGAGCTCGTCTCCGGTGACCGCATCGCGGGACCCAAGCGCGCGCCCCGTCGCTCGGAGCGCTTCGCGTCGCTCATCCGCATCGAGACCATCAACGGCCGCCCGGCCGCCGAACTGGCCGACAGCGTCCGCTTCGACGACCTGCCCGCGGCCTTCCCGTCCGAGCGCCTGAAGATCGGCTCCGACGACCCCACGTTGAAGGCGATCGAGTGGCTGACCCCCTTCGGCCTGGGCTCGCGTGTCACCATCGTCGGCGCCCCGCGCGCGGGCAAGACCGAGGCCCTGCGCCGGCTCGTCACCGCGATGGGAGATCGTGAGGAGCTGTCGGTGTCCGTGGTTGTCGCCGGCGTGCGTCCGGAGGAGATCTCCGAGTGGAACGGCGGTCCGGTCACCCCGTCTGCGGCGGTCAGCTTCGCGGCCTCTGAGGACGCCCGTAACGGCGCCGTCGAGCCTGCGATCGACCAGGCCCGCCGGCTCGCGGCCCGGGGCGCCGATGCCGTGGTGTTCATCGACACTCTCGACGGCTGCAGCCCGGCGCTGGCCCGCAAGGCCCTGGGCGCGGCGCGCAACATCGTCGACGGCGGGTCGGTGACGATCATCGCCACCGCCTCGGCGCCGATCGGCGGCGAGACGACGGTCATCGCCCTCGACGCGGCCCTGACCAGCGCCGGTCGTTTCCCGGCACTGGACCTGGCGGCGAGCGGGACGATGCGGCCCGAGCTCCTCGTCGGGGCGGCCGGCGCCGAGGCGATCGCCAAGACCCGCGCCGAGGACAGCTAAGGCGCGGGCTCGGGACCGCTAAGGCGCGGGCACGAACAGCCGGCCGCGCATCTGCTCCTCGCTCTGGGGATGCAGGTCCCACAGCCCCGTCAGCCGCGTACGCAGGTCGTCGGGCAGGCGGTCGACGCCGTGGTGGTCGATCTCCACGAGGTTGCCGGCGGGGTCGCGGACATACATCTGCACGACGTCGCCGGGCAGCTCGACCAGATGATTGCCGAAGGCGTCGTGATCGAAGGCGCCGCGGCGCTCGGCGGCGCGGTATGCCGGCTCAAGGTCGGCCACGGTGATGCCGAGATGGTGGTGGCTGGTGGGGGTGAGGTCGCGCTCGAAGAGGTGCAGTTGCGTGTCCCCGAGGGCGAGCCACTGGACGGGCAGTCCGAAGTTCGGCGTCGGGATGGGCTCGGCTCCCAGAACATCCACGTAGAAGTCGACTGACTCCTGGAGGTCGCGCGCGTTGACGCTGACGTGGTTGATCTGCGGGCTCATTGCGGTCCTGAGAAGTCTGACACGATGCCGCGGTGACCCCCCGGCTGGTGGCCACCGATCTGGACGGGACGCTGCTGCGCAGTGACGGCACGCTTGATGCGCGCACGCGCGAGGCGATCGCGCGGGTGGAGGCGAGCGGGGTCCCGGTGGTGCTCTGCACGGCGCGGCCGGCGCGCGTCCTGCGGCCGTTGGCACAGGCGACGGGCCATCGCGGCATCGCGGTGTGCTCCAACGGCAGTGTCATCTGGGACCTGCACACCGAGAGGGTGCTCGACACCTTTCCCTTCACGGTGCGGGCCGCGCGTGAGGTGGTGGCGCGACTACGCGCCGCCCTGCCCGAGGCGACGTGGGCGATGGAGCGCCACGACGTCTTCGCCCGAGAGCCCCGCTACGTCCCGCACTGGCCCGTTCCTGACGACACCGTCATTGCCGAGCTCGACGCGCTGCTGCGCGTCGCGCCGCTGCAGTTGATGGTCCGTCACCCGTGGCTGAGCGGCGACGAGCTCGTGGCCCACGCGCGCGAGCTGGTCTCCGACCTGGCCGAGCTCAGCCACTCCAGCACTGCCGACACGCTGTTGGAGATCGGGGCCGCCGGCGTGAGCAAGGCATCGGGTCTGGCGCTGCTGTGCCAGCGGCGGGGCGTCGACCGCGCCGACGTCCTGGCCTTCGGCGACATGCCCAACGACCTGGCCATGCTGCAGTGGGCGGGGCGCAGCGTTGCCGTGGCCAACGCGCACCCCGACGTGATCGCGATCGCCGACGAGGTCACGGGATCCAACGACGAGGGCGGGGTCGCCGCCGTGCTCGAACGCGTCCTCGCCGACAGGTCAGTAGGCGGTGCAGCGTGAGCGGTGGCGCGGCGAGGCCTTGTAGTGCGGCTGTTGGCCACGCTGCCACAGAAGCTGGTCTAGGGCCGCCGCGTTGAGGTGGTGGCCGTCCGGGAGGGCGGCGACCAGCAACTCGACCCCATGCAACGCGCAGGCGCGGATCTCGACCTCCTCGGGCGAACCGTGGACGATGAGCTCCTCACGGTCAATGCGGGCCACCAGGTCGTCGTCGAAGGCGAGGATGCCGTCGAGGCGCAGCACGTGGGGCACGAGGTTGTCCGCGAACATCGTCAGCCGGTCGAGGTCTGCGAAGCGTGCCACTCCGGCACGGTTCAGGTCCGCGGCCGCGATCTGGGCACGTTTGAGGAAGGGGATGGTGAGCTCGTCGTAGCGCGAGGTATCAGCGAAGGACGGCCAGGCTCCGAGGCGGTGGGCGAGCGCGATGGCCGAGTCCCCGCCCGAGTCGGCGGCGGCGGCGAAGCTCCCCCCGTACCCGGCGGACACCTGTTGGCCGAGGTCGCGCAACGCCCGTGAGTAGAGCGCGATGAGCTCATGGCCGGGGTCCTGGCCGAGGACCGGTCCCAGAGTGACGGCATCGAACTGGGAGAGCTCGGCGGCGGTCCAGGCACCGTGGGTGTCAAACCGGTCGCGCAGAGCGGCGGCGATCGTGTTGTAGCCCGAGAGGCCCTCGCGTTTGCGAAGCGTCGGGAACCAGCCCGAGCCGAAGTTGATGGCATCCATCGTCAGCCAGTACGCGGCGCATGCCTCTCGTTCGGCGGATGTCGTGGGCGGCGCGGAGGGGGGCTCTGCGGAGGCGGGCTGTGCGGACGCGGGCTGTGCCGCGTGCGCCGGCACGACTCTCAGCGCTGCCGCGTACGCCGGGATGGCCTCGGTCACCACCGTGACGCTGCGGGCCCGGGCGGCCACCGCGGCGCAGGCGTGGCGGAGCTCGTCCATGTCCACAGGATGATGCCCGCCCACCCGTGGGCCCGCCGGACCTCCCGCTAACGTCAATCCGGCGACGTCATGACCGAGCTCACGAGCGACCTGGAGGCCCTGCTCAGCGGCCTGAACGAGCCCCAGCGGGAAGCCGTGACCTACGGGGAGGGGCCACAGCTGATCCTGGCCGGGGCGGGCTCGGGCAAGACGCGCGTGCTCACCCACCGGATCGCGTACCTGGTGGCCACCGACGGCGCCAAGCCCAACGAGATCCTGGCCATCACCTTCACCAACAAGGCGGCGGGGGAGATGCGCGACCGCGCCGAGCTGCTGGTGGGCCGCCGCGTGCGCGCCATGTGGGTCATGACCTTCCACGCCGCCTGCGCGCGCATGCTGCGCGCCGAGGCCGCCCGGCTGGGCTACACCCGTCAGTTCACGATCTACGACACCGCTGACTCGCGCCGGCTGATCAAGCGCTGCCTGGACGACCTGGGCATCGACCCCAAGCGCTTCACCCCGGGCTCGGTCCATGCCCAGATCTCCGACGCCAAGAACAAGCTGCGTGACGCCGACGCCTACGCCCAGATGGTCGGCTCGTTCTTCGAGCAGACCGTGGCCGACGTCTACCGCTCCTACGAGCGCGAGCTGCACCGCATGAACGCGATGGACTTCGACGACCTCCTTGTCCGGGCGGTCAACGTCCTGGAGCTCTTCCCCGAGGTCCGCGAGCGCTACGCCAACGGCTTTCGCCACGTCCTCGTCGACGAGTACCAGGACACCAACCACGCCCAGTACCGCTGGCTGCAGCTGCTCGCGGGGGAGCATCGCAACCTCATGGTGGTGGGAGACGACGCTCAGTGTCTCGTCGCGGGCACCCTCGTGACGATGGCCGATGGCTCCCGGCGCCCGATCGAGGACGTTCGTCCCGGAGACAAGGTGCTGTCTGGATACGGCAGCGGAGACTTCCGCGGCGCCGAGGTGCAACGCGTCCACCGGTCCGAGCGCGCGGACGGGATCGCCATCACGACGCGGTCGGGCCGCCGGATTGTGAGCACCCCTGAGCACACCCACTTCGCGGGGTATCTGCCCGGCGGGAGCGTTCCGAGTCCGGACGCAGCGGGCGTCGCAGGGGGGTCTTGGGAGATATTGACTGTCAGGCAAGCAATATCTCCCACGACCCCCGATCTCGAGGGGCCCGATCCCTTCGGACTGGATCGGGCGCATATCGAGGTCTCGATGTGCGATGGGGTGTGCGTGGGCGCGCCGACGCACGCCGTACGGTTCGCGGCGCCCAACGGGGGCGCGTTCGAGGGCGCCACGACGACCATGGCCGCGGTCAGGCATGTGGTGGATCACGTCGCCGCCGAACGCAGCGGGGTCGCGGTTCACCTGACTGCTCGCCTCGGCCGGGGCGGCACGTCGCTCCCATTCACCCCGGCATCGTCCGTGAGGCCCGGGATGGTCATGTTCGACGGAGAGGGCGGCTACGACGTCGTCGAGTCGGTCGAGCAGGTCACGTTGGCCCGGCCCGTGTACGACCTCGACGTCGCCAACACCCACAACTTCATAGCGGGCGGTCTGGTCACCCACAACTCGATCTACGGGTTCAGAGGCGCCGACATCACCAACATCCTCGAGTTCGAGGATGCGTACCCCGACGCCCATGTGGTCAAGCTGGAGCAGAACTACCGCTCGACGCAGACGATCCTGGATGCGGCCAACGCGGTGATTCGCAACAACCGGGGGCAGAAGCTCAAGTCGTTGTGGTCAGACCTGGGGCAGGGGGATCCGATCAAGGTGCGCGAGCTCGACGACGAGCACGCCGAGGCTCGGTATGTGACCGGGGAGATCCAGCGGATGGTGGACGAGGGGACGTCGCGGGCGGAGATCGCGGTCTTCTACCGGACCAACTCGCAGTCGCGGGTGCTGGAGGACACGCTGGTGCGCGCGGAGATCGCCTACCAGGTGATCGGCGGCACCAAGTTCTATGACCGGGCCGAGATCAAGGACGCGATCGCGTACCTGACGGTGCTGGTCAACCCCCAGGACGTCGGCGCGTTCACGCGGATCGTCAACTCACCGCGGCGCGGCATCGGCAACACGACGGTCTCGCGGCTGCTCTCGCACGCCAACACCACCGGCGAGACGGTCTGGGAGCTCGCCGCCGCGCCCGAGGAGGTGCCCGGGCTGGGCGCCGCGGCGATCAAGTCGCTGCGCCGCTTCATGGGCACGATGGAGGTTCTCGCCGAACGTGCCCGGAGCGGCGCGGAGATCTCGGTGCTGCTCAAGGAGATGCTCTCGGAGACCGGGTACCTGGAGACGCTGGAGAACGAGCGCACGATCGAGGCGCAGGGTCGGATCGAGAACCTGGAGGAGCTGGTCAACGTGGCGGTCGAGTACGACGGGGAGGTGGGTGGGCGCGAATCGGCGGAGCCGTCGCTGGAGGAGTTCCTGCAGGCCATCGCGCTGGTCGCCGACGCCGACACCCGCGAGGACGACGAAGGCCTTGTCACACTGATGACCCTGCACAACGCCAAGGGCCTGGAGTATCCGATCGTGTTCATGATCGGCTGCGAGGAGGGGGTCTTCCCGCACAGCCGCGCGCTGGACGAGGGTGGGCTGGAGGAGGAGCGGCGGCTCTGCTATGTGGGCATCACCCGCGCCGAGCGCGACCTGTACATGACATCGGCGCGGACGCGCACGGTGTTCGGGGCGCGCAACTTCGGGGCCCCCAGCCGCTTCATCTCAGAGATCCCCGCCGAGCTCACCGACCGTGAGGTCCAGGCCCCCCGGGCCTTCGGCGGCATCCGCGCGAGGGTCACCTCGTGGGAGTCGGCCGGCCGCGGCGCCGACCTCCCCGGCCGAGACGAGCCGCCGCCACCCGCCTTCCGCATGGGCGACGATGTGGTCCATGCCGCGTTCGGAGAGGGCGTGGTGACCGGACTGGAGCCCGGCGGGATTGTCGTCATCCGCTTCAGCCAGAGCGGGACCGAGCGTAAGCTCGTCGCCGACCTGGCGCCGATCTCCAAACGCTGACATGACGCGTGGTCTCGTCCGTGAGTGCTGCGGGACCACATCACGCCGCCGCGGATCCAATACCGTGGAGCGCTGATGGCGACGGCAACGAAGGACGAGCAGGCTGCCTTGACCGGGGACGAGGCCCTTGGCAGTCCGCCCGCGCGGGCTCCCCGCATCCGGGTGGGCGCGCTCGTCAGCGCCACCAGCGCCCTGGCGCTGCTGGTGGTCATGTTCGCCACCGAGTGGTACGGGGTCGCCGGGGTCCCCGACCCGTCGGCGGTGCGCCCCGCAGTGTCGACCGCGGAGAACGCGTGGCACGGGCTCACCGTCACCCGTTGGGTTCTGCTGGCGACGATCGTGGCTTCGGTGGGCGCGGTGGTGCTGCATGCCTCCCAGCGCCAGCACGGCAACAAGACCGACACGAGTCTTGTGGTCGCCGCCCTTGGCGGGCTGAGCGCAATCCTGCTCGTCTACCGGGTGCTCATCGTCCTGCCCGCCCCGACCCGGGTCGTCGACCAGAAGCTCGGTGCATTCCTCGGGTTGCTGTGCGCGCTGGGCATTGCCTGGGGCGGCTATGAGGCGATCCGGGAGCAGCGGGCCCGGGTGCGGGCCGCCGGTGCCGCGCCCTCGCGCCGGCGACGGCCACATCTGCCGCAGCGACGCTCCGGGTCGTAGAATATTGGTGACCTCTGGAAGGAGAAATCAGAGGAGGGCGTCGTTGTATAGCGAACACATTGTTCGCAATGTCACGATCGGTGACCAACCAACAGGAGGGGCTTCGTGAAGTTCGACTCGGTATCCCGGGATGACTGGATCCTGGCGGGACTTGCAGTGCTGCTGATCATCACGCTGGTGGCGCTGCCGTGGTTCCACATCAGCTTCAGCTTCGGCACGATCTCGGCCTCGGCGTCGCTCACGGCGACCGACGACCCGGACGGTTGGCTGGGCATCCTCGCCGTCATCAGCGCGGTCGTGCTGATCGCTGATCTCGGCGTCGAGCGGCTCTCGCCGGGGACGGCGCTGCCCAACATCGGCGGCAGCCGGACTCAGACGCGGTTCGTGATCGCCTGCGTGACGGCACTGTTCGTCGCGCTCAAGTTCGTGTTCAACATCCATTTCTCGGACTTCGGCTTCGGCTTCTACGTCGCCGTGGTCCTCACCGCAGCCCTCGTTTGGGTCGCGTTCCAGGCGCGCGCGGGCGCGTCGGTGGTCGGCAACATCCACGTCGGCCGGTAGCTACAGGAGGTCGCCGCGGCGGTGGTACGTCTTTCGCGCCTTCGCCGCGGCGAGATCATCGCCACGCTGAGCGGGGCGGTGCTGGGAGTGCTGGTGTTCGCCGTGCCGTGGTTCTCGTTCGCCACCGCCGGTGGCGGACACACCCACGCCAACGCGTGGACGAGCCTGCCGACGCTGCGCTGGTTGATCCTGGTCGTCGCCGCGCTGGGGCTGCTCCTTGGCTGGTTGCAGGCGACGCGGGCCGCCCCTGCCCTCCCGGTGGCGCTTGACGTACCGCTGGTCACGCTGTCGGCGATCACGACGATCGTGCTGCTCATCCGCATTCTCACCGGGGAGGGGAGCCCGCTGGTGGGGGCGGTCGCCGGGCTGGTGGCGACCGCGGCGCTCACGGTCGGCGCCTTCATGTCGCTGCGCCAGGAGCAGGGTTGGCAGCCCGGCCCCGACCATCCCATCGAGACCGTCGAGCTCACCCACGTCGGCGGGCAGCACTGAGGGGACGTCAGCGGGGACGTCGCCCTAAACTCGGGGCCGTGAACCTCGAGCGCGCGCAGGTCCTTCACGTGGCCAAGCTGGCCAAGCTTGAGCTCAACGAGGATGAGGTCGAACGGATGGGCGTCGAGCTGTCCAAGGTGCTCGATCACGTCGACCGGATCCGCGAACTGGACCTCGACGGGGTCCCGCCGACGTCGCACGCCGTCGACGTGGCCGGCGTGATGCGCGCCGACGAGCCGGAGCCGTGCCTTGATCGCGACGTCATCCTGGCTGCGGCCCCCGAGCCCGTGGACGGTGGCTTCGGCGTCCCCAGCCCCGGACCGAGCGAAGAGTGATGCGCGGCGTCCGGACATGGCGACGCACGCGGCGGGCCCGGCCGTGAGCGAGCTCATAGAGCTGACCGCGGCCGAGGCGGTCGCCAAGCTGCGCGCGCGGGAAATCGACGCGGCCGAGCTGTTTGAGGCCTACCGCGCCCGCGCGTCGGCCGACGAGCTCAACGCCTTCACCTGGGTCGCCGACGACGCTCCCGCGGCTGACCCCGAGGCCCCGCTGGCCGGGGTGCCGCTGGCCGTCAAGGACCTGTTCTGCACCGAGGGTGTGCCCAGCCAGGCGGGGAGCAGGATCCTGGAGGGGTACCGGCCGCCGTACACCGCTACCGTCGTCGCCAACGCGACACGGGCCGGCGCCACGCTGCTGGGCAAGACCAACCAGGACGAGTTCGCCATGGGCTCATCCAACGAGAACTCGGCCTTCGGCCCGGTGCTCAACCCGTGGGACCGGGCTCGCGTGCCGGGGGGCTCGTCGGGTGGCAGCGCGGCCGCGGTCGCGGCCGGCCTGGCGCCGTGGGCGTTCGGCACCGATACCGGCGGCTCCATCCGCCAGCCCGCGGCCCTATGCGGGATCGTCGGGATCAAGCCCACCTACGGCGCGTGCTCGCGCTGGGGGATGATCGCCTTCGCGTCCTCGCTCGATCAGGCCGGCCCGTTGGCGCGCAACGTGACCGACGCCGCGCTGTTGCTCTCCCACATGGTGGGCCACGATCCCAGGGACTCGACGTCGGTGGCGATGCCCGAGCCGATTCAGATGCCCACGGCGCAGGATCTCAAGGGGATGCGCCTGGGCGTCCCCGAGGAGCTGCTGGGCGGCTCCGAAGAGGACGCCGGGATCGACGCCGGGGTCCGGGAGAACTTCGAGGCCACGCTGAAGCTCGCCGAGAGCCTCGGTGCCACGGTTGACACCTGCCATCTCCCGCATGCGCCCCACGCACTCTCGGCCTACTACCTGATCGCGCCCGCCGAGGCGTCGGCCAACCTCGCCCGCTACGACGGCGTGCGCTACGGGCTTCGCGTCGCGGGCGACAGCGACCTGGACACGATGTACAGCCGGACGCGCGCGACCGGCTTCGGCCCGGAGGTCAAGCGACGGATCATGCTCGGCACCTATGCGCTCTCCAGCGGCTATTACGACGCCTACTACGGGACGGCGCTCAAGGTGCGCACGAAGATCTCCGAGGACTTCCGAAGCGTGTTCGGCGAGTTCGACTTCGTGGTCACGCCGACGAGCCCGTGGACTGCGTTCGAGCTCGGATCCAAGACCGCCGATCCGCTGGCCATGTACCTCAACGACTTCTGCACGGTCCCGATGTCGCTGGCCGGCATCCCGGGGATCTCGATCCCCTCGGGCCTGAGCGACGGCCTCCCCGTGGGCTTCCAGCTCGCCGGACCGGCGTTCTCAGAGAGCCGCCTCGTCGACGCCGCCCACGCGCTGGAGCAGGCGATCGGCTTCGACGGGCGCGCGGCCCGCGCGGCCGGCAACGGCTCTGAGGCGGCGCAATGAGCGGCTACGAGCCCGTCATCGGGCTGGAGATCCACGTCCAGCTCAAGACGCGGACCAAGATGTTCTGCGGCTGTGAGCTGTCCTTCGGTGACCCGCCCAACATCCACTGCTGCCCTGTCTGCCTCGGCCTGCCGGGCGCGCTGCCCGTTGTCAACGCCCGCGCCGTCGACTTCGCCGTGATGATCGGCCTGGCGCTGGGCTCCGACATCGCTCCGCGGTCGATCTTTCACCGCAAGAACTACTTCTATCCCGACTCGCCCAAGGCCTACCAGATCTCTCAGTACGACGAGCCCATCTGCCGCGGCGGCAACCTGGGGGACGTGCGCATCCATCGGGTGCACCTGGAGGAGGACGCAGCCAAGCTGGTGCACGTCGGCGAGAGCGGGCGCATCCACGGCTCTGATCGCAGCGTGGTGGACTTCAACCGCTGCGGCACGCCGCTGGTGGAGATCGTCACCGAGCCCGACCTGCGCTCCCCCGAGCAGGCGCACGAGTGGCTGATCCTGCTGCGCACGACGCTGCGCCAACTGGGGGTCTCAGACGTCAACATGGACGAGGGGTCGCTGCGCTGCGACGCCAACGTGTCGATCCGTCCATCGGGCTCCAGCGAGCTGGGCACCAAGGCCGAGCTCAAGAACATGAACTCCTTCCGCTTCCTGGAGCGGGGCATCCGCGCCGAGATCGTGCGTCAGACCAGGCTCGTCGAGTCCGGCGAGGGCGTGGTCCAGGAGACGCTGCACTACGACCCGGTCAGCGACCGCCTCACGTCCTTGCGCTCCAAGGAGGAGGCGCACGACTACCGCTACTTCCCCGAGCCCGATCTCGTGCCGCTGCTCGTCACCGAGGAGATCCGCGCCGCCGCGCAGGCGGCCATCCCCGAGCTGCCGGCCGATCGGATGGAGCGGTTCGAGCGCGAGCTGGGGTTGGCCTCCGGGATGGCGCGCGACCTCGTCTTCCGGCGCGAGCTGGCCGACTACTACGAGCGCGCGCTGGTGGAGGCCCCCGCGGGAACGGTCACCCCTGTCGAGGTGGCCAATTGGATCCCGCAGCTCGTGGAACGCATCGGCTCCGGGGCCGATCCCGCCGAAAGCCAGGTGGCTCCGGGCGCGTTGTCAGCGCTGGCGGCGATGGTCTCGGCCAGGGAGGTCAGCCGCGACGCCGCCCGCGACGTCCTCACCAAGCTAGTGCAGGAGGGCGGCGATCCGGCAGCGATCGTCGAGCGCGAGGGCCTGGGCGCGATCAGCGCCGACGATGGCGACGGCAACGGACTGGTCGCGATCGTCGATGCCGCGATTGCCTCCGATCCCGATGCGGCCGCAAAGGTCAGGGAGGGCAACATGAAGGCCATCGGCCCGCTGGTGGGTTACGTGATGCGTGAGACCAAGGGCCGCGCTGACGGCGGCGAGGTCACCCGGTTGATCCGGGAGCGCGTCGATCAGGGCTGACGCCGGACGGTCGACAGCCCCGTCGCTGGGCCGACGGGGCTAACAGACCTTCCGTGGTTGCGCCCTCAGGCGCCTGGACTACTGAACTCCGCGCGAGAAACGGCGAACCACCAGACCAGCGCCCAGGAGGGCGCCGCCGCCGACAACGAGCAGACCGACGTCAAGGCCGGTGAACGGCAAGGTGCTGGCCGTGCTCGTGCTGGTGGGGGAGGTTCCCGTAGTGCGGGAGGCGGTGTTGCTCGCCACGTTGCACAACTGTGCGTTGTAGCTTTGGCACGTTGAGTTAGCCAACGCCGTGCTCGAAAGCAGGGCGGTAGCCAGGAGCGCAAGGCTCACAATCATCGTCACGATGCGTTTCATTTGTCCCGCTGACCTTTCTGGATCTCGCAAGTGGAAGCGTGCACAACTTCCTCGCCTCCACCTACCCCGTCAGAATCGTACCGCAAGATGGAGCAAAAGCACAGGGTTCTTATCCCAGACTTAGACAAAATATGCAAAGAGCGTTTGAGTCTTTCGACTCACTGCAGCAAAACGAGGAGTTTGAAGGCCTCATCGGACGTCAAAGGTGTCTTCGTATAAACACGTTGCAGAGCGGCCTTAACTGCCGGCTGACTGGCGTTGATCCGCTTGGCGGCGAGGAAGTCGCGATGCGCCTGCTCGGGCTCGCCCAGAGCTGACTGCGCCAGGCCGGCGCCCAACCATGAGAACCACCCTCCCGGCTCCGCGGAGATCGAGTCGCGGAACTGACGTAAGGCCAGCGTCCACCGGCCGTTGCGCAGCGCGATGGCCCCGGCCAGGCGTCCCGGGTCGGAGCTGAGGGGGTTGAGCTTGGCGGCCGTCCGGAGGTCGCTGAGCGCCGCTGACGGGTTGTTGGCGTCGGCGCGGGAGGCGACCTGGACCTCATGGGCGGACAGGTAAGGGAAGGCGAGGACGGCTGTGAGACAGGCGAGGACCACCACCCCGGCGGCGATCCCGAGCGGCGCCGGAACGCGCGGGCGACGCGAGGGCGCGTCCGGCTCGGCCGTGGCCTCTGGCTCGCCGGCCTGCGCGGGCGCAAGTGGCTCGCCGGTCTGCGCGGGGGCCTCTGGCGCTCGCGCGGGTGGTGCAACCCCGAGCGAGGTGCCCAACCCGCCCGCGGTGCCCAGGAACCCCAGTGCCGGCCCACTCAGCGCCGGCACCTCCCAGAACCAGTCCAGGGAGCCGTGGATGAGCCAGACCACGACCGGCATCAGCAGCGCTCCGCACAGCAGACGGGTCTCGGAATCCCCGTACCGGCGGGTGCGCGCGGCCGCCATGATCGCCGCGACCAGGAAGCCGCCGAAGAGCAGGAAGCCCACGATGCCCGTGTGGGCGAGCAGCCGCAGCTCCAGGCTATGGGTCCAGCTCGGCTCCTCTCCGGTACGGCCCTTGGTCAGGTAATAGTCGCCGAAGTTGTCCTGACCCAGGCCGCCGATCGGATGGTGCTCGAAGGCGTCCAGCGCCACGCGCCAGAAGTCGTAGCGGCCGCTGCCGACGTCGGTGAAGTGGGAGGCGCCGAAGCTCGCCTCGGAGTGAGCGAAGCCGTGCCACTGGCGGGAGATGAACGAGAACGGATGGCCCTTACTGACCGCCAGGCCGCCGGCCAGCACACCGGCCACACCGATGAGCGCAAGCGCGGTGCCGACCGCCCGGCGCTGCGTCCGCCCCAACCCACGCCCGCGATACAGGGTGTCAGCCCACGCGAGCAGCGTGCCGAGCACGAAGGCACCGACGCACATCGCCAGGGCGGGGCGGCCGGCATGGATGGCCAGAGCGCGCAGGGGGTCCGATGGGCCGCTCTGGTAGACGTTCAGCAGCCGGCGGACCGGGATGAGCGCCGCCACCACAGGCAGGACCGCGGCGGCGGCCACGCGCAGCCGATCGGGGACCACCACGATCGCGACCAGCGCGATGATCGGCAGCGTGAACAGCCAGCCACGGCTCTGGACGATCGTGGCCAGTTGGAGGGAGACGGCGGCAAAGGCGATGAGCAGCCCGCGCACGGGGCCGGCCAGGCTGCGTCGCGAGGCGAGGACGATGCAGACGAGCGTGTTCATCGTGAACAGCGCGGCCGTCGAGTTGATGTAGCCCGTGGGGGCGACGAGGCGCCCGGCGAAGAACAGCACCGAGACGTTTGATCCGGAGGCCAGCCGGACCATGATCACCGTGCCAATGATTCCCACACCGCCCGCGAACACCAACAGCGCGCCCAGCGCGGTCGCCTTGGTCCACGGCAGGGCGGTGAGCAGTGTGAAGATGAGCAGGTAGAGCAGCGCCCGATTGCTGCCGTCCAGGGCGAGGCCTGGATACTGTGCCCACGCCATCGAGAGGTAGGACCACGCGACGTAGCCGGCGAACAGGGCCACGGCGAGCGCGCTGGCCTGCGACAACCTCAGGTGGCCGCGCAGCACACCGACGAACACCGCCGCGAACGTGGCCAGCACCACCAGCGCTCCCCAATACCAGGTGCTGGGGTCAAAGCCGCCGTCGTTGGCCGCCCACACGAGCATCAGGGCAACGGCAACGAGGGCGGGTAACCCGGCCCGGAGATGGGGTCGTAGCCGCGGCAGGCTGAGGTCGGGCAACGGGGCCATACTGTCAGAAGCATCGGCGCAAGCGCCCCGGCGCTGAAGCGCACGTGTTGCTAGCCTCCAGGCCGCTCGAGGCCCGCATGACCAGCGAACGCCTGTCGGTCGTCATACCGGCCTTTAACGCCGCCAAAACCATCCGCTCAGCGGTTCGCTCGACGCTGAGCCAGACCGTTCCGGTGCTCGAGGTCATCGTGGTCGACGACGGCTCCACCGACGCCACCGCGGAGGTCGTGAGCGGGATCGACGACTCTCGTGTGCAGCTCGTCTCCCAGGCCAACGGCGGCCCGTCGGCGGCGCGCAACGCGGGCATCGCCGAGGCCCGCGGGGAGTGGGTCGCCTTCCTGGACTCCGATGACCTGTGGCTTCCGCGCTACGTCGAGACGGCCACGGCGGCGCTCGCCGCCGCGCCCAACCCCGGCTTTGCCTACACCGACGCCTACGTGTTCGACGCCGGCCGCGGCCAGGTCAAGCAGGGGTCGGCGATGGACGCGCTCGATCCGCCTCCCGCGGACCGGGCGAGCTTCCTGGCCGCGCTGCTGCGGCGCAACTTCGTGTTCACCTCGGCGACGGTGCCGGCCCGGGTGCTCTCAGCGGTGGGGGGCTACGACGAGTCGCTGCCCCTGTCTGAGGAGTACGACCTGTGGCTGAGGATCCTCGTTGCCGGGTTTGATGCCGTGTGGATGGGCGGACGATTGGCCGTCTACCGCACGCACCCGGGGCAGTCCTCGCATCAGATCCTGGCCATGAAGCGAACCGCCGCGCGTGTCTACCACGGGCTGCCCGAGGACCGGATGCCGTCGGACGATGCTCGCCAGGCCCTGCTGCAGAGCCGGGCGGCGGCCGATCGCGACGTGGCGATCGAGGCCGGCGAGGCGGGCGCAGCCACACTGGCGCGGCGGGCGCGCAACGTGCTGGGCGCCGTCCGCAAGCGCGCCGGTCTGACCTGGTCCTGGTATGACGAGGCGCCCGCGGAGATCACCGAGGCCTTCGGCGACCTCCGGTGCGTCGATCAGGGCTAGGCGGTCGAACCCACCCGCGCCGAGCGCCGGAGCCTGCGGCGCGCCGCCATGAGGTCGGCCTCGCGGCGAGGGTCGATGAAGCCGAGCGCGCCAACGTAGACCAGCCCGCCGATGAGCACCTGCAGCCCGGTGAGCAGGAAGCCGAGCGCCTCGCCGTGGTCGAGCGGATGCACGAGGACCGCGAAGGCCACCATCGCCGCCAGCATCGCGCCTGCGGCAACGAACGGCGAGACCGCCTCGGCGGCCAACCCGCGCCACGTCATGTCGACGTGCGGCGCGAGCAGCCCGAAGGCGTAGAGGCCGACGAGCACCTGGCTGGCCGAGACAGCGCTGGCAACGCCGATGAGGCCGAAGGGGATTGCGGTGGCGATTACCAACACCGCGGTGACCACCAGGTTGACGGTGTGGATCCGCACCAGCAGCCCAGGGCGGCCCACCGCCTTGGAGGACTCAGCGGCCACCGACGAGACCATTCCGCCGAGAAGCAGACCCCATAGCGCGGCGATGGCGTGGCCCGCGGGACGCCACTCGGGGCCCAGGAACAGGACCGCGATCGGAACGCCCAGCGGGATCATGGCCAGGCTCACCGGGACCGCACCGGCCAGGGCGACGCCGTACACCCGCCGGACCACGGACCCCAGGCGGCGGCGCTCGCCGGAGATGTGCGCCAGGGTCGGAAGCAGGACGTAGGCCCCGACGTCGACAAACGCCTGGGCGGGCTGGGCGGCCAGCCTGAATCCGTTGCGATACTGCCCCAGCGTGCCCGCGCCGCTGAAGCGTCCGAGCATGATCACGTCCATCTGGCTGGCGATCCGGCGCAGGATCTCCGAGCCCAGCACCGGTCGGGCAAACGCCGCGATCTCCCGCCACATGGCCATGGTCGCCAGGCTCCACCGCGGGCGGTAGCGCGCAAACGCCCATGCCGCGGCGACCTCGACGACCTCAGAGGCGTAGGTGCCCCACACCAGTCCCCAGATCCCGGCGCCGCCGGCGCAGGTCACGATCGCGACCGTGGCGAAGGCGATCGCGCCGAGGGGATCCACGGCCACCCGGCGGGCAAACGAGAAGCGCCGCTGCAGCAGCGAGTCCGGCACGATCGTCATCGCGCGCAGCAGCAGCCAGCCCGACAGCGCCGCGGCGATGACGCCCGCCTGGTGGTTCTTGAAGAAGAGGCCGACGAGTGGTGACGCGGCGAGCGAGACCAGCGAGAGCAGGATGCCGCCGACCAGGAGTGAGAAGAACGCCGTGCTGGCCGCCTCATCGAGGCGATCGCGGCGACTGATGAGCGCCGCCATCGTGCCCGACTCGGCGAAGAGGACGCCGAAGGCGATGAGGATGGACCCGGCGGCAAAGGTGCCAAACGCCTGGGGATCCAGGAGACGAGCGAGGACGATGTAGGCGACGAAGTTGAGCCCCTGACTGGCCCCCCAGCCCACCAGGGCCAGGCGCGCCCCACGGGCGGCGACCTGCCCGAGCGGCCGCTCGGTCTCGGGGTTGTCGTCGGAGCTCGGAGCCACGGGGAGATCGCGATCCTGGCTGCTCGGATCGCGCGCCGAGGCTAGCAGTGGGGGTGGTCAGGCCCGGCGGGCTGGGCGGCGCTTGGCCGTGGCCACTGCGGTCGCGCAGGTGGTGCGCTTGGCGCTCTTGCGAGAGGTGCGCGGCGTGGAGGCCTTGCACCTCGAGGCGGTGACCGCGGCGGTGTGCGCCACCGTCGGGCGTCGCTTGGCCTTCTCCTGCTTGCGCTTGGGCGCGGGCTTGTGGGGTGCGGAGTTCACGGGCGCGGGCTTGGGGGCCACCGGAGCGCTGGCGACCGGTGTGGGAACCGGTGCCGGCGTCACGGGGGTCGTCGCGGGCGGCGTGGTCGACACGGGCGTGGTGGAGACCGGGGTCGGTGGTCGTCGGTGTCGGGGTGGTCGGTGTCAGGGTGGTGGTCGGTGGCGTCGGGTTCGAGGTCGTCGTCCCGGAGCCGTTGCACACGCCCTGGGCCCAGCACGGGTCGACGACCCGCAGCTTGTTGATGGGGATGCCCGGGCCCTCCATGATCCAGCGGTTCAGTGGCGAGTAGTACCAACCGCCCTGCTGGGAGATGAAGGTGCTCATCAGGGAGGCCCCGCCGAGGCTGGTGTAGGAGATGTCTGACTCGGCCTCGAGCTCGATCTCGTTCATGCCGTCGGTGTCGTTGACGTACATGCCGTAGTGGGCCATGGCGGTCATGATCGTCTTCTCCCACGTCGGCGCGCCGCTGCCGGCGATCTGGGCGTCGGTCATGTTGAGCTGCAGCAGGGTCCCGAGTGGGGCGGCGCCGGTGCTGCTCTCGCCCTGCATCTGGCTGCAGGGCAGGCCGTTGGCGCCGTTGGCGGGGAAGACGAAGCCGTTGGTGCAGGGAAGGTTGATCGAGAGCGCGTGGTTGATGGTGCCGGAGGCCAGTTCAGGCTCGGTGATCAGGCCGGCGGGGGTGGCGGTGCCGGCAGCGGTGCCGCCGCCGCCCAGTCCGGTGCCGACGTTGGGTCCCGCGGGAATCTCGGCGCCCGACCAGACGTTGAGGGTCTTGCGGTCAGCCGACCAGGTCGCGTGCTCGAAGTCGTATTCGAGATCGTTGGCCTGGTCAAAGACGGACATGTGCATGTCGGTGCCGTTGTCCTGGGGCATGGCGCCGGCGGGGATGTGGATCTGCTGCCCGTCAATGCTGACCTTGTTGGAGCCGCTGCAGGTGCCCGGGCCCCAGTAGTAGGTGCAGTGGATGGTCACGACCGGGTCGGTTGTGCGTGAGTAGTAGATCCCGTCGCGGCCGTCGTCGGAGGTGAAGGCGAAGGGGCCGCCGCCTTCGAAGTTGACGTTGTTGGCGGTCAGGTTGGCGACGATCGAAGCCGAGTTGGGCGCGACCGTGGGGTTGGCGGGCAGCGGCCGGTTGAAGGGCGAGTCAGAGCTGTAGGGCCGCCAGCACGCGGTGGGGACGTTCGCCGACGAGAACGAGCCGAAGGCCTGCGGACACGCCGAGGTATCCGCGGAGGCCGACCCGATCATCAGCGTGGAGAAGAGCACGGCCAGCGGCAACACCAGTCCCGACAGTCTAGGAATGCGGCTGGTGAGGGAAACCCGGTTCATGACGTCTGGATGGCTCATCGGCCGGTCGAGGCGACGGCCAAAACGCCGTCGTGCCTGGCTACGACGAACGTTGATTCCCGGCTGCGAGGGCGGTGAGAGCGGTTGCTAGATTCGCCCCGCATGCCCGGAGCGCGCCGGAGGATCCTCTCGACGCTGTTCAGCGCCGACCCCCCGATGGCGGTGTGGCAGGAGCGGGTCGACATGCTGCGCCCGCGCGAGCGCGACGCGGCCACCATCGCCGCGGTGGCGAGCCGGGCCGGCCGGTACGACGCGGTCGTCCTCGACGGCTCCACGAGGCGCGACCAGGTGGCCGCGGCGCTGGTGCGCCGGCTACCTCGCCACCCGGCGATCCTCATCGCCGATTCGACCTGGAAGGCCGGCGGCGGGTTCGACACCGCCGTCAACCGGATCGGGATCCGGATGATCGACGGCGGGCGGACGACGTTCTGCGTGCTCACCCGCTTCGAGACCGAGAGCTTCCCGCGCACGTGGGGGCTGCGGTCCAGCCGGGTGTGCTTCACCCCATGGCCCGCGACGTTCAAGGATGACCTGGAGTCCACCGACAACGGCCGCGTCTTCGCGGGCGGCAACTCACTGCGCGACTACGGCCCGCTGATCGCGGCGGCGCCGGGCATCGAGGCGCCCGTCGACATCGCGACGAGTGTGATCACCCCCGGCGAACTGGTGGGCGCCGCCCCCAACCTCACCGTTGGCCCGCTGCCGCAGGCCGAGTACGACGCGGCCCTACGCGCCGCCGCGGTGGTGGTGGTGCCGCTCGAGGCTCGCGAGGACCGCGCCTCGGGGCAGACCACGTACGTCAACGCCATGGCGCGGGGCAAGGCGATCGTCGTCACCGATACCCCCGGCGTGCGCGACTATGTCAAGGACGGTGAGACCGGCCTCATCGTCGCGCCTGGGGATTCCGCGGCGATCGCCCAAGCGGTTTCGCGGCTACTCGCGGATCCCGCCGAGCGTGCCCACATCGGACATCAGGCGCGTGAGTACGCGCTCGGCCACCTGACGCTGACGCATTACGCCGGCCACCTGCTCGAGGTCGTGGACGAGACGTTGGCGGCTCCGGCGCCGCGACGCTGATCTCAATGGGCGCCGGCGAAGCGCATCTCGGCGACCATGCCGTGACGGCGCCCAGCACGTTGGCGCACGTTGGGGATGTGGGCGAGACGGGCTCGCGCGTTCGCCGTGCGCTGCGACGGGCCGGGGCAGCTCCCCTGGGCGAAGCAGGTGCTGATGACGCGTAGGCGATCGACCGGTATGAACCGGCCGGTGAGGATCCAGCGCTTGAGCGGGGCGTAGTAGGACCCGCCCTTGGCCTTGATGAAGTTGTCCATCAGAGAGGGGCCGCCGAGGCTGGTGTAGGAGATGTCGGACTCGGCCTCGAGTTCGATGTCGCCGATGCCGTCGGTGTCGTTGACGTAGGCGCCGTAGTGCGCCATGGCGGTCATGATCGTCTTCTCCCAGGCCGGCGCGCCGGAGTTGGCGATCTGGGCGTCGGTCATGTTGAGCTGGAAGAGGGTGCCCAGCGGCGCGGGCGTGCCGGAGTCGTTCTCGCCTTGGACCTTGCTGCAGGGCAGGCCGTTGTTGCCCTGGGCGGGATAGACCGAACCATTGGTGCAGGGGACGTTGATGGCGATGGCGTGGTTGATGTTCCCCGAGGCCATCTCGGGCTCGGTGATGAGCCCAGCGAGGGTGGCGAACCCGGCGGCGGTCCCGCCGCCGCCCAGTCCGGTGCCGACGCCGGGTCCGACGGGAATCTCGGCGCCCGACCAGACGTTGAGCGTCCTGTGGTCAGCCGACCAGCTGGCGTGCTCGAAGTCATATTCGGCCTGGTCGGCCTGGTCGACGACGGTCATGTGGGCGTCTGAGCCGTTGTCCTGGGGCATGGCGCCTGCGGGGACGTGGATCTGGCCGCCGTCGATGTTGACCTTGTCGGATCCGCTGCACGTGCCCGAGCCCCAGTAGTAGGTGCAGTTGATGGTGACGACGGGATCAGAGGGGCGTGAGTAGTAGACACCGTCGCGACCGTCGTCGGAGGTGAAGGCAAACTGGCCCTGGCCGCCTTCGAAGTTGACGTCGTTGGCGGTGAGGTTGGCGATGATCGAGGCCGAGTCAGACGCGATCGTCGGGTCGGCCGGTAGGGGCTGGTTGAACGGCGAGTCAGAGCCGTAGGGCCGCCAGCACGCATTGGGGAAGTTCGACGCGGAGAAGGCGCCGAACGTCTGCGCACACACCGGCGGGGCAGCGGAAGCGGGTCCGGCGACGCTCAGCGCAGGGACGAGCAAGCACGCGAAAAGCGCACCAAGACGCAGGGAAGTGCGGCGGCAGCTCAAAAGATCCGGGGGGCACGACGAGGGAGTTACGCGTGCTTATCGGCGGGGCTTCCAAAGAGTTGAGCCCCCTACACCGCTGTCCGCGAAATGTTGAGGTTTCTCGCAGCATTGGTGAGAGAAAGGTCCACATACCACGCAACCCGGACAGACTCGTGCACAACGAACGTCGAGTCGATCAGCGCTGCAGCGACGGCGCCCACACAGGTTCGGCCGCCGGCTCCAGCGCCTCGGCCGTCCCCGCCAGTCCGGCGGCCCGCGCCAGCGCGGCCCACGGGGGCCCGTAACGGGCGGCGCCGGTCAGCTCGCCGACGCCGTGGGCGCCGTGCATCGTCGCCAGCACCACCGGCACGAGCACCGCGTCGGCGGGTCGTCGGCTGCGCCGCGCCGCCTGCAGCCCGGATGCCGCCAGCGCCGCGGCGTAGATGCCGCCGCCCACGCGGGCCAGAGCGCCGAGGCGGCCAGGCGCGAGGGTGAGCGTCGCGTCCACCACGAGCGCGGGGGCGATGAGGTGCGAGCGGCGCATCGACGCCGGATGGCGGCGTGCGGTGAGCGCGCGGAAGCGCCCGTAGTCGCGGTACTGGCGCCACAGGCCGCGCACCGTGTCACGCGGCGCGTAGTCGGCGCCCATGCCGGGCAGGCAGATCAGCCGCTCGCCGCGGCGCAGGAAGCGCGACGCGAGCTCAGAGTCCTCGTTCTTGTCCCAGCGCTCGTCCCAGCCTCCGTAGTCCAGGAGGGTCTGGCGCCGCCACACCCCACCGAACACCCCCGTATCGAGTTCGAACTCATCGGGCGACGTGCCGTCGGCGCGGGTGGCCGGGGTGGGCGGGGCGGGGCGGGCGGGGCGGGCGGGGCCCATTTTCTTGACCCGCCGCGGCCCAGCGGGGACTCGAGCGCCAGTTCGATGGCCCGGGACACCGCGTTGTGGCCGCGGGCGCGTTGGGGCCCGGAGATCCAGTTGCTGTCGCCGAGCTTGAGCCGGGCGATGCCGCGGGAGACGTAGTCGGCGGGGTAGACCGTATGGCCGTCCATGCGCGCCGCCCAGGTGCCTCGCGCCTCGCGCAGCGCGACGTTGAGCCCGCTGGACACGGTGCGCCGTGGGTTGTCGAAGACACGGATCCGCCGGTCCTGGGCAGCGAGCTCGGACAGGATGTCGCGGGTACGGTCGCTCGAGCCGCCGTCGGCGAAGACGAACTCGAGCTCTCCGTCAAAGCGCTGTGCGCGCATCGCGGCGACCATCGGCTCGATGAAGCGCTCCTCGTCCAAGACCGGCACCAGGATCGAGCAGTCCACGGCGGCGCCGGTCACGCGTCGCCCTTCAGGAAGCGGGCCAGCCGGGCCGACTCGGCCTGGAGCGTGTGCCGGCGCACATAGTCCACGCCCGCCTGCACGTTGTGCGCTCGCTCGCCGGCGTCGTCGAGCACGCGCTGCACCGCGGTGGCGCCCGCTGGGGCGTCGCTCGGTGCGATGAGCAGCCCGCGGCCATTCACCATCTCCGGTACGCCACCAACCGCCGTGGCCACCACCGGCAGCCGCGCGGCGAACGCCTCCAGAATCACCTGCGGCATCCCCTCGGTCATCGACACGTGCAGCAGGGCGTGGCTATCGCGATACAGCCGCCACAGTGGCTCACCGAACCCGATGTGGCCGTGCATGACCAGGCGGTCGCTCACGCCCAGCTCCGCGGCGCGGACCTGCAGCGCATCGGCGAGGCTGCCGTCGCCGCACACGTCCAACCGCCACCGCGGGTCGGTGCCAAGTGCGTCGCGCAGGATGTCGGCCATCAGCAGGGGATTCTTCTCCGGATCCAGGCGGCCGACGCTGAGCAGGCGCAGTTGCGGCGGCGTCGTAGTCGCGCTGGTCCTCGGAGGCCGGCGCGACGTCGTCCTCGGAGAGCAGCGAGATCAGCGCGGTGTGCACGCGGCGCGAATGGCGGTACTCACGGGCCAGTTCGGGGCCGACGACGACCACCCCGCCGGCGACGCGGCCCAGGAGCCGGAACATCCGGTCGAGCACCCACGCCGCGAGCCACACGTGGGCGCGGCCGGGGTGCCGGTGACGGATGAGCCGCGGCAACTGCTGGCGCACGCCGAGCACGAGGCGCTTGCGGCGGGCCAGGGCGAGCAGTGCGAACACGATCGCGTGGGGTGGATTGGGGCCGAGGACCCACACGACGTCCACCCGTCCCAGCAGTTCCCAGAACCGGCGCACAGCGGCGGGCAGCGCCCGCATGACGGCGCGCAGATCAGCGCCGCTTGCGTAGTACGGCAGCGGAGCGAGCTCGATGTCACGCATCTCGTAGGGAAAGCGCGTTCCCGTGGGGTCCAACCGGCCGACGAGCGTCGCAGCGCGGAAGTGCCGCGCCAGCGCCTCCAGGAACAGACTGAAGGGCAGCTCGGCGGTGACGACATCGCCGTCGCGCCGGTAGGAGAAGTCGCAGAACACCGCCAGGCGGGCCGCAGGGGTCGTCATCGGACGCCGATCAGCGCGCGGTGGACCGGCTCAGGCCCAGCCACCGGGTGCCGCGGGCCACCTTGAGCCAGAATCGCGCCGGCCCATCGTTGTGGTACAGCCCCAGCCGCGCGTAGCGGTGGACGTTGAGGTGGGTGAAGGAGCCTGGCAGCGCGGCGGCTGTTCGGTAGCCGACCTCGCGCGTGAGCTGCTCGACGCGGTCGTCGACGTCGCCGTAGGGATAGGCGATCGAATCGCAGGGCCGGCCCAGCTGTCGGGTGAGCTCGTCGCGGGAGAAGGCCAGCTCGTCGCGCACCGCGCGGTCGCCCAACTCTGTGAGGCGGGGGTGGGTGTGGGTGTGGGAGCCGATCTCCCAGCCGTACTCCGCCAGCTCGCCGACCTGCTCCCAGGTCATCGCGCGCAGCTCGCCCGCGTAGGGGGTGTCGCGCCAGCCCTTGATCCCGGTCCACGAGAGGATCCCCTCGCCCTCCATGAAGGAGGTGGGCACGAACACCGTGCCCGGAACGCCGAACTGCCGTAGGACCGGTGCCGCATAGGTGCGCACTGTGGCGAACGCGTCGTCGAAGGTCACGGCGAAGGCGCGCCGGTCTCGGGGACCGACGATCGCCTCGGTGAAGGTGGCGGCGCGCCATCCGCGGCGCAGCAGATGCTCGATTTGACGCTCCAGGGCGTCGGGGGCGACCGACAGCTCTGACTCCCAGGTCGGGCTGACGGCGTGATAGCAGAGGATGAGTGCCGGGTTCACGTCTGCGTCGCCACCCGGGATTCAGGCTCCGGCGCGGCGTCGCTCACGAGCTGCTCGTAGAGCTCCCCGAAGCGATGGGCGACGGTGTCGATCGTGAAACTCTCCATGCGCTCGTGTGCGGCCTGCGCCAGGCGCCGGCCGCGCTCGGGATCGGCCAGCAGCGCCCCGATGGCCTGCGCCAGAGCGGCGGGATCGCGCGGCGGGACCAGCAGCCCGGTGCGGTCGTGCTCGACCATCTCGGGCAGCCCGCCGACGTTGGTCGCGACCACCGGCGTTCCGGTGGCCATGCACTCGAGCACGAAGAGCGGCATGCCCTCCCAGTCGGAGGAGAGCGCGCCGACGTTGACGGTCTTGAGGATCGGGGTGACGTCGCGGCGCTCGCCCAGGAAGTGGACGTGCCCGGTCAGGCCCGCGCTTGCCGTGTGAGCCTCGAGGACCTCACGCTGAGGGCCGTCTCCGGCGATCACCAAGTGGACGTCGGGAAACGTCTGGACCAGCTGCCCTGTGGCGCTGATCATGACCTCGAGCGCCTTCTCGACGCGCAGCGACGCGGCCACCCCAATGATCCGCGCGTCGGGCGCGAGCCCGAGCTCGGCGCGGATGTCGGTGGGGTCGGTCTCGCGATGGGGGATGTACGCGGTCGGCAGAACAAGGACCTTCTCGGCCGGGATGCCCTCCAGCTCGATCATGCGCGACCGGTTGGACTCCGAGACGGCGACGAAGCGCGTGGCGTAGCGAGCGATTACGTGGCGGTCGACCATGCGGCGCATGAGCCCGCCGGTATAGGACCAGTTGTGCTCGTGGGCGATGATCACGGGAACGCTTGAGAGCTTGCCCAGCACAGTGCCCCAGACGTTTGAGCCGAACATGTGGGCGTGGACGACGTCGAAGCGCCCGGTCTTCATCAGCATGGCCAGGCCACCGAGACGATGCACGTCGAGCTTCCCCGTCCGCCGTAGGCTGATGTGGCTGATGCCGGCGTCGGCCAAAGTCTCGGAGGCCTCTGGCGTGGCGAAGCGAGTGGAGCAGACCCACGGCTCGAAGCGGTCGCGGGGGAGATGGGTCGCCAGTCCCAGGGCGAACCGCTCGGCTCCGCCCTGATCGGTGGGTGAGTCCAGCACGGAGAGGACGCGAAGGCGCCGAAGAGACCCGGTCATGAGCGCGTCAGTATGCGGGTTGGGGCCGACGGCCGGGATCTGGCCCGAGCCCGGGCGCGGGCGTCGAGGCGGGTACGGCACGGGTCGGCTCTGGGTCCCGGATCTGGCTCAGCGCCAGCACCGCCGGGCACAGCGCGAAGGTGAGCCACAGCTGCTTGGAGAACTCACCTGAGAGAAAGAAATCGGCCGACATGAAGGCCACCACCGACAGCACCAGGCACCGCGCCACCAGTTCCATGTCCCGATCGCCGCTGCGTTCGAAGTTGTGGGCGGCCTTGGCCGCCGCGAGCAAAGAGAAGAAGGCGACGCCCACGAACGCGAGGAGCCCCGGGATACCGAGGTCGGCGAGCATCTCGAGGTAGACGTTGTGCGCCACGTGGGGCACGTTGACGATGAAGTTGGCACTGGTGATGCTGCCGATCCCCTGGACGTAGTGGATGGCCGCCTGCTGGAAGTTGCCCGAGCCCGAGCCGATGAAGGGGTGGGCCTCGACCATGCGCCAGCCGACACGCCAGATGTCCGACCGGCCGCTGGTGGTGGCGCTCGTCACCCGTTCGCGGGCCGCGAGCGGGGCGAGCGCGAAGTAGTAGGTCACGGTGCCGAGCAGGGTCACCCCCAGCAGCGCGGCCGCCTTGGGCCGCCACCGTCCGCCAAAGGCGACGGCGGCCACGAGCACGCATCCCAGCGCAATGAGCCCACCGCGCGACAGCGTGGTGAAGACACCGATGAGGCAGAACACGCCCCCGCTCCAGGCGAGCAGGCGCAGCGCCGGCCGCTGCATCGCGTTGCCGAGAGCCAGGGCGATGGGGATCGCCGCCACCAGGACCGCGGCCTGCTCGTTGGCGTCGCCGATGCCCCCGGCGAGGCGACCGTCGACCGAGCCCGTCGCGGCCGGGGAGATGAAGCCGTAGGCGGTGGAGATGATCGCTCCGGCCAGGAACGCCGCGAGGACCCAGTACAGATGCTCCCGGCGCCGCACCGCAACCATCACGATGGGGAGCAGCAGCATGTTGAGCACGAAGCTGAGCGTGGCCGTCACCGCGGCTCCGGAGCTCTCGGCCCAGGTGACGCTGAGCGCCGACCATAGAGCCAGCGCGACGACGCAGACCATGAGGTTGGCCGGGATACGGCCCACAGCCCCACGGGTGCTGGCGGTGCCGACGAGCCGCTGGGCATACCAGGAGCCGAACAGCAGCAGGCCTGCAACCTTGATGAAGCTCGCCGAGCCGCTCGACGAACTGTTGAGCACGTCGAGGAAGGACAGGATCGTGAACAGCACCAGCCCGGCGGTGACATCGGAGATCGTCACCAGGCTGAACGCGGCGCCGATCGCCAGCGCGACCCCGATTGACGGTTTGATGCCGGCGACCAATCCGACGGCCGCCGACAGTGTCAGCAGCAGCGCTGCCCAGCCGATGTGCTGATCCGCCGCGCGCGTCCATGGCCACGTCCGTGCGGGCACTCGCGTGCGAGGCGTGATCGCCACGTCAGTCCCGCTGGTCGGCGGCGGTCTCCAGACTGACGGGAGATCCCTGGCGCAGGTCTTCGGGGCGCCTGCCCTCGACGGCGGAGTAGTACAGCGAGCCGCGGATCGGCGACTCGCCGATGACCACGAAGCCCAGCGGCGGCGTGCCGTAGTTCATGAGCATGTCGTAGAGCTCGGTGATCTTGGCCAGCTTGCTCACGCCGAGGCGGCTGACGATGAGCACGTCGTCGACGTACTTGGCCAGTGGCAGGGCGTCCACCACCGCGGTGATCGGCGGGGAGTCGATGATGACGAAGTCGGCGAGCTCCTTGGCGTGCTCGACCAGCCGCTGGGAGAAGTCGAACGACAGGCGCTCGGCGACGTAGTCGCTGGGGCGTTTGACCGCCACCACCTGCAGCTCGGCGCCGTCGAGGACGAGCGGCGTCAGCGCCTGCTCGAGTTCCACGAGCCCCTGCGCGAGGTGCTCGGTGCCGTACTCCGGGTTGAGTCCGAGCGCGGTGCCGATCGCGGGCCGGCGCAGGTCGGCCTCGATGAGGATGACGTTCGCGCCGCCCTGGGCCAGCGCCCCGGCCAGGCCGATCGCGGTGGTCGTCTTACCCTCGCCAGGCGCGGAGCCGGTGAGCAGGATCGCCTGGGGCTTGTTGCCGGCGCGCGCGGCCATAAAGGTGCGCAGCGAGCGGTAGCCCTCGTGGCCGGCGAAGGACAGGTCGGTGGGCAGCAGCGGTCCTGCGGAGCGGTGATGCGGGCGCTCGCGCGGGATGCCGGCGAGGATGAGCGCGTTGAAGAGGTGGCGCAGCTGGTCCTCGCGGCGCAGCCGCGGGTCCAGGGCGTCGAGAAGGAAAGCCCCGCCGATGCCGAGGACAAGCCCCGCGATGAGCCCGGCGACGAGCGCCAGCTTGGTCTTCGGGGTGTAGGGGGCTAGGGGCAGGCCCGCGCGCGCGGAGATGGTGATGGTCGGGTCGGGGCTCGACTTCAGCGCCTGCAGCTGGGAGAGCTCGGAGGTCAGCGTGCTGTTGGCGACGCGCTCGGCGGGGGTCTCGGCCTGAAGCTGGGCCTGCAGCCCGGGGATGACGGTGGCCAGGGCGGCGTGCAGGTTGGCCTCACGGGTGGCGACCACCTGGTCGACGAAGGCGTTGGCCAGCGTCTGGGACTGCGCCGCGGAGTCGTCGGTGGCCTGCACCGCGAGCAGGTTGCTCTGCCCGATTGGGGTGGCGGTCACCTTTGAGAGCAGCTCGTCGGCCGAGATGTTGAGGTGCAGGGCCTTGACCACGGCCTCGGCCACCTGGGGGTTGGTGATCAGCCCGGCGGCGGTGAGCGTGTCGCGGGTGGGGTCACTGGTGCCGTGCAGGACGGGGAGCGTGGAGAGCGCGGAGTCGTCGGAGGCTGCGGGCGAGACGAGCATCTGCGCCTGGGCGCTGTAGCGCTTGGGTGCCACCTGGGTGTAGATCGCGGCGACGACGACCGCGAGGACCGTGCAGGCGATGATGAGCCTGATGTGCTCGCGAAGCGTCCGGTAGTAGCGCAGGATCCCGGGCTCGTTCTCAGAACGACGTCGGGGCAGCATGGGGCTGGCGGACATCAGGAGGGCTTTCTGATCAGAGCCGGCGAATCCTGTAAGGATCCGTCAACCGCGGAAGCGAAGCACTTCGGCAATCGTCATGAAGATGATGCGCAGGTCGAGCCAGATCGACCAATTTTGGATGTAGTAGTTGTCCCACTCCACCCGGTCGGCGATCGAGGTCTGACCACGATATCCATGAACCTGTGCCCATCCGGTGATGCCTGATTTTACGCGGTGGCGGTCCTCGTACCGTGCGACGTCGCGCGCGAAGCGCACCACGTACTCCGGCCGCTCCGGTCGCGGGCCGACCAGGCTCATGTCGCCACGCAGGACGTTGAGGAGTTGGGGCAGCTCGTCGAGCGAGAGGTCACGGAGGATGCGGCCGATCGGCGTGCGGCGGTCAAGGCCCTCGACACCGCCGGGAGCCAGGCCGTCGCCGAGCTGGAAGCTCGACTGCCGCCGCGCCTCCGTCATGGTGCGGAACTTGAGCACGTCAAAGGTCCGCCCGTCGCGACCGACGCGCTGCTGGTGGAAGAGGACTGGGCCCGGCGAGGTCAGCTTGACGGCGGCGGCGATGGCCGCGAGCACCGGCGAGAGCACGATGAGCCCGAGCAGGGCGGCGCTGCGATCGAGCGCGTGCTTGACCGCGAACTGCCAGCCCTTGGGATCGACGGTGTGCAGCGTCAGCAGCGGCACCCCGCCCACGTGGTCGAGGCTGGCGCGCTCGTTGATGGACTCGTAGAGCCGCGGCACCAGGGACACGTTGACGCCGAGTGCCTGACACTGACGGACCTTCTCGACCAGCACGTGGTCGGGCTCGGTGGAGAAGGAGAGGATCACGTGGCGGGCGCCGGTGAAGCCGATCGCGTCCTCGAGGTCATCGGGTGTCCCCAGGACCGGAATCGCGCGTGCCTCGCGCGGCTCGGAGTGGGGCAGCGGGTCGGCGTCCAGGTACCCCACCGGACGCAGGCCGTAGGACGGCTCGGCGATCAGCCGGTGGGCGAGATGCGAGCCGATCATGCCGGCGCCGACGATGAGCGTCGGGGTGGCGAGGCCCTCCCGGCGGATCGCCTCGCGGCGGCTGGTCACCAGGAAGACGCGTACGCCGCCGAGGTAGACCACGGTGAACAGCCACAGCCGGGTGGCGAGCGCCACGGGGTGGGTGCCGCCGAGGATCGAGTCGGTGGAGATGGTGAGCATCGAGGCCAACGACACGACGCCGAGCACGTTGTTGAAGGTTTCGAGCCCCGACGCGTTGAGCCGGTCGTCGGGGGTGGGCCGGGCGTGGAGCATGACCACGACGACGATGCCGAAGAGCAGCGCCACCCAGCTCTCGGAGTAGGAGCGATCCGCCGACGGGCCCGCCAGGAGCGACACGGCGATCGTGACGCTGAGCACCATCGCGTCCACGGCGAGCCGCAGCCGGGACCACTGCTGCTGGCCCACGAGCTGCGCCCACAGGCGCTCGCGCACTGAGCGTGCGCGCGCGGGAAGTGGCGCCGTGGCCACCCCTGAGCTGGCGGGAAGGTAGTTCATTCGTGTTTTGCGACCGAGTTGCCCCTCGGGATCTGCCCTGCGACCCTCGGACGGCCAGCGTTGGATATCCAGCGCCCCGCCACCCCCTGGCTCCTGGGCGATAGGCGGCCAGTGATGCGTAAGCATACTCCCCGAACGGTCGGAATTGGAGTCTTGGGTAGGGTTTGGGTCGGAATACTCAAGACGAGTATGTGTTTCGGCCGCCGCGCCGTGGTGAGGTGTCATGAGGTTTTGGCCACATTCTGGAGCATCGCGCGACCCATTTGGTCATTTAACACACGTGTTTAATCGGTTCTAGAAGCTTTAAGTAGCGCCGTAGAAACTACTTAAACCATCGGGCGGGCCTTTCAAACACTTCCGCGCGCCGTGTGGAGGTGGCCGAATGTCCGGTTCTGAGGCCGCGCGGAGGGCTCGACGGCGCGATGTTTGTCCGCAGGGCCAATGGCGGGCGCGTAGCGCGCTGGGAGACTGCCGCTCATGTTCACCCCTCACCGATCGTCACGACTCCTGTTGGTGGCCAGCGAGCGCAGCACGACCGACGCCGGGCGAGTCCCGGTCCGCCGGTACCGGCTCGCGCGCGTGCGCGTCAGCCCAGGGGCGGCCGCGCCTGCTCCTCGGCTGGCGCGCGCCAAGCGTCCGTAACTCCGCCGGAGAGCCCTCGCGGGTCAAGCGGTCGTGGCCCCGCGGCGCGGCGGCCCGGCGAACCGCCCGGCACGGGAGGGCGCGGCGCTAGAATTTTGCCCATGCGCTCTGACATGGAGCCGACCCGCTCCCACACACCTGTTGTCCGTAAAGCCGCTGCCGGGCTGGTACTCATTGTCGCGGCCGCGATCCTGGTCAAAGTGATCATCGGCGTCGTCGCTGCGGTGTTCTGGACCGTCGTTGTCATAGCCGCCGTTCTGGCGGTGCTCTGGGCTCTGAAGACGATCGTCTGGTAGGTCCCTGCGATGGCCGGGATGGGCCTGATCGTGATCCTGTTCTTCTTCGGCCTGGCCGGAGGCATCGTGGGGCGCATGAAGGGGAGCTCGTTCTTCATGTGGTTTCTGATCTCGTTCTGCGTGCCGTTCATCGGGTTGGCCTGCGCCGTGCTGTATCGCTGGGACAACCGTGAGCTGCGCCGGCAGTGTCCGCACTGCGGGAAGGTGCTCAAGCTGCACGACGCGGTGTGCATGAGCTGCGGCGAGGAGCTGGAGTTCCCCGAGTACGCGCTGGCCAGCGAGGCGACGATGGTCACAGCGCGGTCGCGCCGCGCCGTCTGAAAGAGTCGCGCCGCATGAGCCCGGCCCGGATCAGGCGCTACGTCGCGCTCTGCCTCTACTACGGAATCGCCAACAAGCTCCCGGGCAGAGGCCCGCTCGACGCGCCGTCACGCTGGATCCGCCAGGAGCTCTGCCGCCGGTTCCTGGCCGACTGTGGTCAGCGGATCAACATCGGCCGCGACGTGCACCTCAGCACTGGCTCACGGGTGAGCATCGGGCACCGCTCCGGGCTGGGTCCCGGCTGCCGGGTCTACGGCGCGCTGATCATGGGCGAGGAGGTCATGGTCGGTCCCGACGTCGCTTTCCTGTCCGAGAACCATCGCTTTGACCGGCTCGACGAGCCGATCGGGTGGCAGGGAGTCACCGACCGGGACCCGCCGCGGATCGAAGACGGCGCGTGGATCGGACTGCGCGCGACGATCCTGCCCGGGCGGGTCGTGGGCGAGGGTGCCATCGTCGCCGCTTGCGCAGTGGTCACCAAGGACGTGGCGCCCTACACCATCGTCGGAGGCAACCCGGCCGTCGTCATCGGGAACCGGCGACGGACGGGCGAGCCGGCCGCCACCGGCGCGACGCCGGCCAACTAAGCGCGGGGCGCGAGGACGCCGAGTTCGGACTCCACCGTGTGGTCGAGCGCGGCGTGGGCCTGGTGCTGGGCCATCAGCGGCCGCAGCGTGTGATCGCGGACGGCCAGGCGCGTCACGGTCACGTTGGGCCAGTCCTCGATCGCCGGCAGCCAGCCGTCGGCGGTCAGTTCCTCCTCGAGCGGCTCGGCCACCGAGAACACGAAAACGCAGCGCAGCGGCGAGGCCTGCACACGGTGCATGACCTGGCTCACGCGGTCCTGGACCGTCCCGGCGGCCTCGCCGCCCCGCCGGCGGGCCAGCCACCGGGCCGGCATCCCCAGCACCCAGCGCGCCACCGCCTTCAGACGCGGGCCCGTGACGTTGTGGCGGATGCGCGACCAGGTCAGCTTCTGGGAGAAGGCACGGCGCAGGTCGCGCGAGGCCGCCAGGCCGGTGTCCCACACGATTCCGCGGCTGTTGAACATGAGCGTCGCGGTCACCCGCGGGTCGTCGAGCCCGACGTACATGCCCCAGTAGGCCCCGGCGCACAGACCCGCGGTCACGAACCGGTCGGACACGCCGCGCTGCGACAGGTCGGCGAGCGCGGCCTTGACCTGGGGGATGAGGGCGTCGACGTAGAGCGCGTCGTCGTCGGCGTAGGGCGCTACGTCGCCGTCGGACTCCCCGATCGCCTCCACGTCGAGCCGCAGCGACGACACGCCGCGTTCTGCCCACCGGCGCGCGGCCTCGACCCACATGCGGTTGGGGCCGATGCGGCGGATCGCCCCGGCGTTGAGCATCACCAGGCACAGGGGCGACTGGCCATCCTGTGGCGTGGTGAGAACGCCGGAGAGGTTGCCGAACTCCTGCGCGATGGTCACCGGGGTCTCGACGACCACGGCGTCCCCGACGCGCAGCGTGATCGAATCGGCCACCGGGACCGGATCGGGGACGCTCGTGCCGCTCCGGGCGGGCGCCCCGGCGCCGTCGCCGGCCTGCAACCACGCCAGCACGTCGCTCAACACCGACTCGGGGACCTGGGTCTCCTGCGGATGCGACGTCATCTCCCCGTAGCCGTCGCCGGGCTTGACCGTGACAGCCACACCCTGGCCTTCGAGCGCAGTGTGCAGGCGCTCGTCGGCGGGGATGCCGTCGCGGTCGAGCAGCAGCGCGCCGCGGGGCAGGCCGTGGGGCAACTCCAGTGTGCTGAGGTCAAGGTCGCCCAGGTCGGCCTGCGTCTCTTGAGTCAACAGGAAGCCCCCGACCTCCATCTCGCCCTCGGGTAGCGGCGGTGGGTCGGGCAGGCCCTCGAACACCTGGGAGGCCTCCAGCCGGGCAAAGGCCTTGAGCTGGCGAGTGAGCTCCCGGCCCCGAGCCGGCGCGGCCCACAGCACCAGCCCGTCGATCGGCGCGCCTTCGGACGCGGCGCGCCAGGCGAGCATCCCGCCCAGGCTCAGCCCGACCGCCACCACGGAGCTCGCGCCGGTCTGCGAGCGCACCGCCCTCGCTGCGACGTGCACCGCTGCGGTCCAGGCGGCGACCCGCGCCGGATCGCGGGGATCGCCGCCGCTGTCTCCGCAACTGGGGAGCGTCAGCCGGAGCACGGGGAAGCCCGCGTTGGCCAGCCGTGTGCCCCACTCGCGCAGGATTCGGTAGGAGCAGACCTCCTCCCACCCAAACGGCGGGACGAACACAACAGCCGTGGCGCGCGTTGTGGGACCGTCGGGACGGTGCAGGACGCAGAAGGCAGGAGTGCCGTCGACGTCGAGGTAGAGGGACTGGCTCACGTCGCGCTCAGCTGGCCGGAGAGGTTGAGCGCGGTGACCGACGCCTTGTCGGCCCGAGCGTTGGGGTCGTCGCGGCGCAGGGCGACGGTGCGCCCGGAGCCGGGCTCGAGGCAGAACGCGTCATCGGATGGAGTGAATCCAGGCGCCGAGATTCGCAGGCCGTAGACGAGGCGGTCGGTCTCGAGCCGCAGGGCGTCCTCGGACGCGGACACGCGCAGGCCGAGTTCGGCGGCGGACCGGCGCCCGGTGGGGCGGCCGGCCGGGAAGAAGAACGCCTGGGAGAGAACCTCGCCCTCGCCCTCGCCGTCGCCGTCGCCCGCTTCGTCGGGGCCGCCCGGGCCGTGCAGCGTGGCCACGATCGCGTCCTGGGCAGGCGGGCCGAAGCGATAGGCCCACGCGGCGTCGACGAACGTGCCGACCAGTTGCTCCACGCTGAACCGCTGCATCTCGTGTCCGGCGAGGCGCACCTCGGTCTCGGCGTCGGCGACGCGGGCGGCGCCGTCGCGATACAGCGCCAGTCGGAGCCCGGCGGCCAGCTCGCCCGGCCGGTCGTTGGCAACGTGCACGTCGACGCCGTTGACGTCCTCGTCGGTCAGCCACACCGCCACCGGGGCCAGCGCGCGGCGCAGGTAGTGGTAGGCGACCTTGGGGGCACCGAGGTGGTCCAGGACGCCGAGGCCCGCGCCGTCACGCATGTCCTTGAGCTGGAGCACAAGCGCCCCGCGGCAGGGCGACGCGTTGCGGCGCCAGTCACCCATGACCTCGGCCATGACCTCACCCGAGGCGTGGCGCGAGAGCTCCAGATAGCGCATGAGGTCCGAGCGTCGGAGCGCGACGGGGTCGACGCCGTAGAGGAAGCGCAGGTACCAGTCGCGGACGTCGTCGAAGTCCCAGCCGGCGCCGAGGTCCCAGCCCGTGCCGGCGTCGCGTGGGACGCCCGCCTTCCAGTCGGGATGGTGGACCGGCACCGTGACCTCGTCGGGCACGTTGGCAAAGGCCAGGCACTCGGAGGCGAAGCGCACATCGGCCCGGCGCGCGGCCGCGGGCGGCTCGAAGTACCCGCTGACCCCGAAGTAATGGGTGACCCCGGCGTTCGCGTGAAAGGGCAGCGCGCCGCCGCACGGGGTGCTGCGCACGTAGGCGCAGCCGGCGCCCGAGGCGTCCACCAGCGCGGCCAGTTCCTCGTCCCACAGCGAGTCACGCCCCAGCTCTGGTTCCAGGCCCATCATGGCCGGCTGCTGCTCGACCTCGTTGTTGCCGCAGACGACGGCGAGGCTGGGCCGGCCGGCGACGGCCTCGAGCACCTCGGCCGCCTCGCGCAGCACGCCCGCCCGGAAGTCCGGGTCTGAGACCGGGATAGTCGAGGTTGCCGAACATGAGGTCCTGCCAGACGAGGATCCCCAGCTCGTCGCAGAGATCGAAGAACGCCGGCGGCTCGTAGGCGCCGGTTCCCACCACGCGCACCATGTTCATCCCGGCGTCGCGGACGCGCTGGAGCAGGGCGCGCAGCGTCTCGGGCGACGGCGCCATCGAGACGAGGTCCGCGGGCGTCCACACCGCTCCCCGGGCCCACATCGGGACGCCGTTGACCTCCAGGTCGAGGCCATCGCGGGGGATGTCCTGTGCCCAGCCCAGGGCCCGGAACCCGATTCTGCGGCGGGCGAGCGTCTCGCCATCGCGCGCCACGACAAGGTCGTGCAGCACAGGATCTCCGTGGGTGTGGGGCCACCACAGCGCGGCGCCGGGCACGACCAGCTCGGTCTCGGCTCTGAGCGCGGCGCGCACGTCAGCGATGCGAGCCTCGCATCCCTGCGGCAGCGCCCCCGCCGATGGCACGGTCAGGGTGACGATCCCGTCGCTGCCCACGACGCGCGCCCGGACTCGCAGTGACTCCAACGGGTCGGGCGCGGCCAGCGACACAGGCCGCCAGGGCCCCACCGGCGCCGGCCCGGGGGCGAAGCCGGGCGAGCGCCCGAACATCATCGTCCGGTACCAGCGCAGGTTGCCGGCGTTGACCACCCGGGTGCGCCAGCGGGCGCTCGGGCGCCGGCGTCGTGCCAGCAGCGGTACGAGTGCCCGGCAGGCGATCACCAGCTCGTTCTCGGCGCCGAGCCGCCCGGCGAGGTCGACGCGGTGGGAGGCGAACATCGACTCGGACTCCAGGATCAGCTTGCCGTTGAGGTAGACCTCGGCGACGGTGGCGACCCCGCCCAGGCGCAGCTCGGTCTGCGCAGATGCCTCGTCGGTGGCGAAGCGGCAGCGAAACCACCAGTCCTCGGCGTCGAAGTCGCGGCCGTCAGCGCCGACCGCGCCCGCCGCTGTGCCGGGCACGGTCGCCGGCACCCACTCGAGGCCCGCACCCGCGAGGTCCGCCGGCGTCGCGCAGCGGCCCGGAGCCGTGGCGGCCGCCTCCCAGCCGTCCGTCAGATCCATTGCGGGCTAGCGATCCTCTCCGGAGAGGATGCTTCCCAGATCGGACATGGCCCGGTCCCACGCTCCGGCCAGCGTCCCCAGCGCTTGGAGCGGGTCGAACGCACGCCGGCGGGCGAGGCGGAAGGACAGGACCTTGGTGGCCTCCACGATCTCTCGCAGACTGGCCGCCACCGGCGCGCCGTCGTCGCCCAGGCACCAGTCGACGTGGTCGGCGAGAAGCTCGAAGGCGGACCCGACCATGCGCACCGTGACGAACGCATAGGCGTGATAGTCGGCGGCGTCGCCCTCGAGCAGACGGGGGAGGTCCTCGGCCAGTTGCTCGCCCCACGCCGCGAACGGGTTGCGGTCGGGCCGCAGCGCGTAGTAGTGGCGCATCAGTTCAAGCGCGGCGGCGCGCAGCTCGTCGCCGCTCAGTCGGGGCCCGACGCCGAAGCGCACCAGCTCTGTGAACGGGTCCATGACGTCATCGGTGAAGTGGGGGAGCATGCGGAAGCACCCGCGGTAGTCCTCCCCGCTGAGCTCGTACAGGCCGGTGTTGTGCAGGTAGCGCAGCCGCTCGGCGCCGCGGTCGATCGCTTCGGGCACGATCGTGGTCTTGAGATGCTCGGCGCGGTAGCTGGTGGCGGCGGTGTCGGGGAGATACCAGGCGTCCATCTCCACCAGGACCGTGCGCCCGTGGCACAGCTGCTCCTCGATGTGCTCGGGCAGGGATCGGTAGGGGAGCATCTCGTGGACCTCGATGCCGAACAGGCGGGTGAGGTCGGCGTACGGCGGCTTGGCGTAGGTGAACTGATCGCCCTCCCAGTCGGTGGCCAGGATGAAGCCGAACATGGCCAGCGGCTCGTCGCCTCGGGCGTGGACAAGCTCGATCAGCGCGTCCGCGTAGCAGTTGGTCTCGAGGTAGGTCCGGGGTGGGTCCGAGCCGTGGAGCGCGTGGGGCGTGTAGCGGGACGGGTCAAGGCCCCACAGCGAGACCTCGCCCGTGGACGCGGTCGCCATCAGTCGAGCTCCAGCGTCGCCCGGACCTCCGCCGGCCAGTCGTCGACGTCCAGCCCGTGCGCGGCGAACAGGGCGAGCGTGACCCGCTCCTCGCCGAAGGCCATGCAGCCGGTGTGGGCGGGCTCGCCGCCGGCGGTGGTGATCCCATAGGTGTGGCCCATGTGATCCTGGTGGTAGTTGGAGGACGCGATCGCCGTGAGGGAATCGCCGGCGACCGGCGCCAGCAGCTCCCACTTGAGCTCCTGCTCGCGCTGCTGGGCGGCGAGTAGGCGACCCACGCGCCCGAAGAACGGATCGTTGGCAATGTCGAGCTCAAGCTCGAGGCCCAGCCCGCGCAGCAGCTCCTCGGCGCGGGTCCGCCAGCCGATGCGCCACTCCACCACGGTCTCGGCCTCCGCGATCCGCACGATCTCGCGCATGTGGAAGATCTGCATCCGCGCCGGGTCATTGGACGGCTCGCGGCGGAACACGTACGCGTCGCCGGTGTCAAGGGTGAGCCCACCCTCGGGGAGGGGGCCCCGGGCGGCGATCGCCGGGTACAGCGGGTAGCAGGCGGCCGGCGTGAGCACCATCTCGCTCATCGTCTGATAGCCGCTCCAGTCCTCGTGACGGGAGGCCAGCTCGTGCTGGGCCGCCGCCTCCTTCTCGTCGCCCTCGAAGGCGAACACCGTGCCCGCGAGGTGGGGGAAGGAGCCCAGGTATCCGCTGGTCTCGAGCTGCGCCCGCGGGACCACCGGCGGGAAGCACAGCGGCTCGGGCGACTCGGGCGCGGCCGTCCGGGTGACGAGGGCGTCGAAGCGAAGCCGCACGTGCTCGAAGAGGCCTCCTCGGGCATAGAGCCCGTGGACACCGGTCGGGGCCAGCAGCCCAGCCTCCATGAGCTCGTCGAGATAGGCCACCTGCTCGGGACTGCCGGCGCGAAACTCGGGCACTGGTGCTCAGACCTCCTTGGCGATCAACAGGAGCGCGGCGTTGGTTTGGTGGATGCGCTCGTTGGCGATCATGAGCGGCGCCGAGAGGGCGTCGCGCAGGTGGCGACCGACGCTGAACGGGGTGTCGTTCTTGAAGCCCATGATCCCGCAGACGTCGAGCGCGCCGAAGCACACGTCGCGGGCCTGCTCGGAGGCCGCGATCTTGAGGTTGTTGAAGCGCAGGGCCATGCTCATGGTCGAGAGCTGCTCGCGATCCGGTCCCTCGGCGCACGCCTCGAAGTCGCTCAGGCCCGAGGCCACCAGGCCCCGGAGCAGCGCCAGCTCGCCCGACAGTCGCGACAGGCGCTGCGCGGCCGGCGGCGTGACCCCCGGGGTCCGCTTGGCCGCGGCCTTGACGAAGGCCCGCGCCCGGTCAAAGGCGTCCTCCGCGATCCCCAGCCACAGATGCGACCACAGGATGTGGGAGAGGGGCACCATCGACTCGGCCGCGACCCGGGCAAACGGGGTCCCCAGCACCTGCTCGGCGCCGAAGCGGGCACGGACCACCGATCCGGGGGAGCACGTGCCGCGCATGCCCAGCACGTCCCACGTCCCGGTCGTCTCCAGGGAGTGCTGGTCAGAGTGGGTGAGGACGGCCACCTGGTCGCCGGGCTCGGCCTCGGGCCGCCGGCGCAGCGTCGTGAGCAGGTCGTCGGCATAGATCCCGTAGCTGACGGTGGGCGCCTGCTTCTCGAAGCTCAGCAGGCCGTCGTCACCGGGGGTGACCGCCGCGATCGAGCGGGCCATGTCGCCGCCGGTCCCGATCTCCGAGGTCACCGAGGCGATGAGACGCCCCTCGGCCACCTGCCGGTGCAGGTAGCCCTCGAACCAGCTGCCGCGCTCCAGGTGGCGGACGATGGTGAGCAGCTGGATCTGGTGCATGGCGAAGACCATCGCGCTGGCCCCGCACGAACGGCCGAGCTCGTGGCAGCACTCCGCGATCGCGCCCACGGACACGCCGCCCCCGCCCAGCGCCTGGGGCACCGGCGCCGACAGCGCCCCCGCCGCGCGCAGGGCGTTGATCGACTCGGTCGGGAAACGGGCGGCACGGTCGACGTCGTCGGCGTGCACCGCGGCAACGTCTGAGGCGATGGCGCGAACCTCGGCGAGCAGCTCCTGCTCGCGGTCGACCACAACGGTCATGACACGGTTTCGGCCTGGAGCTCGGTGAGGGCCGCCTGAATCGCCGCGATGCTCTCGAACACGCTGCGCTTGAGCATGCGGTCCGGGAACTCGATGTCGAAGGCGTCCTCGAGCGCCAGCATCACGTTGACCGAGGCATGGGAGGTCATTCCCGCCTGATAGAGATCATCGTCGTCGGCCAGGCCGGCCACCGGCACGGGGAGTCGCGCGTGGTCCTCGACGGCCTTGCGAATCGTCTCGTTCATTCAGTGGTCGCTTGCGTATTTGGGGGAGGGGCCACGCACTAGGTATCGGCAGGTTTGTGTATGTCTGCAATGACGACGGCGGCAGCGCACCCCTGCTCGTGGCTCAAGCTCACGGCAAGCTCGGCGATCCCCGCCGCCTCCGCCAGCGTAGCCGCGCGGCCCGACAGCGACAAGCCGACCCAGCCGCTCGGATCGCGCACGACCTCGACGTCGGTCCAGGCGATGGCCTCGTCGCCCACGCGCAGGACCTTGAAGGCCGCCTCCTTGGCAGCGAAGCGGGCGGCCAGGCGCTGCGGCTCCACATCCTCGCCGGTGCGGCAGTCGGCGACCTCGGCCGCGCTGTAGACCCGGCCGAGGTAGTGCTCGCCGTGCGCGCTGAGTGAATCGGCGACGGTCTGCACCGAGACGAGGTCAAGGCCGACGCGGATGCTCATGGGTGGATGCGCTCGATCCGCAGGACTTTGAGCAGGTTACACTCGGCTCGCGCCCGCGCGTGAGCGGGCGCGCTGTCGTACGAACTCACCGAAAGGAGGCCAGCGCTATGCGTGCCGTGGACGCCCTGATGGAATGTTTGAAGGCGGAAGGTGTCGACGTCGTATTCGGCCTCCCCGGAGGGGCCAACCTGCCCACCTACGACGCGTTCTACGACGCTGGCATCCGCCACATCCTCGTCCGCCACGAGGCCGGCGGCGGCCACGCCGCCGAGGGCTATGCCAAGGCGACGGGCAAGGTGGGCGTCTCCCTGGCCACCAGCGGCCCGGGGGCGACCAACCTGGTCACGCCGATCACCGACGCGATGATGGACTCGGTGCCGGTGGTCTTCATCACCGGCCAGGTCCGCACCGACCTGCTGGGGACCGACGGCTTCCAGGAGGCCGACACGATCGGGATCACGTTGCCGATCGTCAAGCACAGCTTCATGATCCAGCACCCGCTGGAGATCCCCCGCACGATCCATGAGGCATTCCACATCGCGCGGACCGGACGTCCCGGCCCGGTGGTCGTCGACATCCCGCAGGACCTCAGCCGGGCCGACATCCCGTATGAGCCCGTGGACGACGTCCACCTGCCGGGGTACCAGCCGACCACCGACGGCAACCAGAAGCAGATCAGGCTGGCCGCCAAGGCGCTGGCCAACTCGCGCCGTCCGGTCATCTACGCCGGGGGCGGGGTCGTGGGCGCCAATGCCGCGAGCGAGCTCACCGAGCTGGCCACCGCCGACCGCTTCCCGGTCACCTGCACGGTGATGGGCCTGGGCGGCTTCCCCGGCACGCACGACCAGTGGCTGGGGATGCTGGGCATGCACGGGACCCGCACCGCCAACTACGCGATGGACGAGGCCGACCTGATCATCGCCATCGGCGCTCGCTTTGACGACCGCATCACCGGCAAGCTGTCGGAGTTCGCGCCGCGCGCCAAGTTCATTCACATCGACATCGACCCGGCCGAGATCTCCAAGAACGTCCCGGCGCACATCCCCATCGTCGGAGACGCCAGGAACATCCTGCCGCGGCTCACCGCGGAGTACCGGGCGCTCGAGGCCGACCCGGCTCGCCTGGAGGAGTGGTGGACGCGCATCCACAAGTGGCAGGAGCGCCACCCGCTCAGCTACACCGACTCGACTGACTCAGAGATCAAGCCCCAGTACATGATCGAGGCGCTGTACGAGGCCACCGGCGGCGACGCGATCGTCGTCTCCGACGTCGGCCAACACCAGATGTGGACCGCCCAGCGCTACCACTTCGCCAAGCCCCGCCGGTGGATCAACTCCGGCGGCCTGGGCACCATGGGCTTTGGGTTGCCGGCGGCGATGGGCGCCCAGGTGGGGTGTCCGGACGACACCGTCGTCTGCGTCGCCGGGGACGGCTCGGTGCAGATGAACATGCAGGAGCTCGCCACCTGCGCCGAGGAGAAGATCCCGATCAAGGTGTTCATCATGAACAACGGCTACCTGGGCATGGTGCGCCAGTGGCAGGAGCTCTTCTGGGACAAGCGCTACAGCCAGGTCGACATGGGCCAGTACCCGGACTTCGTCAAACTGGCCGACGCCTACGGCGCCACCGGGATCCGGCTCACGGACAAGACGACCCTCGTGCCCGATATGCGCGAGGCGCTGGCCACCAAGGGTCCGGTCCTCGTGGACGTGCGGGTGACGCGCGAGGAGAACACGTACCCGATGATCGCCCCCGGCCAGGCCGCGCGCGACATGGTGGGCTGAGTGATGGCCACGATGACGCTGAGGGCGGTGCGACATGGGTGAGCCAGGCACCAAGGAGATCCTCTCGCTCGACCAACTGGAGGCCGTCACCGGTCTGCGCACCGGGCGCAAGCACATCCTCTCGATCCTGGTGGAGAACAAGCCCGGCGTCCTGACCCGGATCGCCGGCCTGTTCGCCCGCCGCGGCTTCAACATCGACACCCTCGCCGTCGGGCCAACCGACGACGACACGGTCAGCCGCATCACGCTCACGCTCGACGGGGCGGTGCACCCGATCGATCAGGTGACCAAGCAACTGCACAAGCTGGTCAATGTCCTGAAGATCCGGGACCTGGAGCCGGGGGAGACCCTGGCCCGCGAGTTGGCGCTGTTCAAGGTCTCCGCCGACGGGTCGTCTCGTGCCGAGGTCATGCAGATCTGCGAGATCTTCCGGGCCAAGGTGGTCGACGTGACCAAGCGCTCGGTGGTGGTGGAGGTCACCGGTACCTGCGACAAGGTCGACGCGTTCGAGGCGTTGGTCCGGCCCTTCGGGCTCATCGAGATGGCGCGGACGGGCGAGATCGCGATCTCGCGCGGTCGCAGCGAAACCTGATCTCGCGGCGCTCAGCGCCCGCGAAACCGCGCCCGCGCTCGACGTATGGCTGCGATCGCCCGGGCCACCACCGGCCCGGGCGCCAGCGCCAACGCCAACAGGACGTAGGTCTTGGGGTTCGTGGGCTCCAGCCGCAGCGACAGACGCAGGTGGCGGCGGGCGGCGGGCGCGTCGCCTGACTCCAGGTAGGCCTGGCCGACCCACGCGTGCCCGTACGCGCGGGCGGAGCGGATCACCTCGGGAGCGAGCCGGATGCGCCCCGCGTCGCGAGCCAACGCGCCCTCCATCGTGGTCACGTAGTTGCGCGCCAGGTGCAGGCGCCGCGACGGGTGGGTGAGGGCGTCGGGGCGGTCGGCCTGCTTGAGCACCGTGGGCACGTCGACGAACGCCACCGGGCCGGCGCGGCAGGTGCGCAAGAAGAAGTCGAAGTCCTCGCCCGAGACCGCGAGCGTCTCGTCATAGCCGCCGACCTCCTCCAGGCGCTCGCGGGTGATGATCGCGGCCGAGGGGAGGACGAGGTTGCCCACCACGAACCCGTCGTAGATGTCGCCCCAGTAGAGCGTGCCGCCGGCCGCGCCCGTCTCGCCCGGCTGTCCGCCGGCCACCTCCGAGAGCGCGACCCGGTGCGCAAACAGCTCCTCGAAACCGACGCGGAAGGTGAAGATGCTGCGCAGCGATGACCCGGGCACCGGCTCGCCGTCGTCGCCCAGCGCGTTCATCTCGGTCCAGATCATCCCGGCCTCGGGAACGCGCTGAAGGCACGCGAGCTGGAGGGCGAGCTTGCCCGGCCGCCACACGTCATCGGAGTCCAGGAAGGCCACCAGATCCCCCCGGGCCCGGGCCAGTCCGGTGTTGCGCGCGCCCGCCACCCCGCTCTGCTCCTGAAAGAGGTAGGTCACGCGCGCGTCGTCGCCGTAATGGGACTCAACGACCTGGCGCGTGCCGTCGGTGGAGCCGTCGTCGACGACGATGACCTCGAGCTCGGCCCCCTCCTGGGACAGCACGCTGTCCACCGCGCGGGTGACCATGGTGGCGCGATCGTGAGTGGGAATGATCACGCTGACCACGGCGCGGTCAACGGTAGTACACGGGCAGAGGTAGCCTGAGCGTCCTATGACCGACCTCGCCGGCCCGCAGCACAGCGCGCTCGCGCAGCTCGGCCCCGATGCGCTGCAGCGGCTCGCGCTGCGGCTGGGCGCCGCCGGCCGCCGGGCCCGCAGCCGCGGCTTCACCGTCCTGGTCAGCGTCAGCGCGCGGACCGCGCTCTACTCCGACCCGGTCGCCGCGGTGGTCGCGTCCCGCAGAGCACAGGAGCCGTGGTTCGCTCTCGAGCAACCCGATCGTGACGGGTTGGCCATTGCCGGAGTGGGCTGCGTCCAGGTCATCGAGGCCGACGGTGTGGGGCGTTTCGGCGGTGTGTCCCAGCGCTGGCAGGAGCTGCGCGCCGACGCCGAGATCGACCCCCTCGACGGTCCTCCCGGATCGGGTCTGGCCGCGTTCGGGGGCTTTGCCTTTGCCCCCGAGGGCGGCGCCTCCCCCGAGTGGCGCGGCTATGCCCCGGGCTCGATGATCGTGCCCGAGCTGTCGCTGGTCCGCCAGTCAGGCGCGACGTGGCTCACCGTCAACGCGCAGGTCGCCCCCGACGACGCGCCCGACGATGTGACCGCGCGGGTCGCGGCGCGCCTTGACGCGCTGCGTGCCGACTCGCTCCCCCTCCTGGACCCCCATCCCACGGGCCGCTACGAGGTGGTCAGCCCGATGCCGCCCGCCCACTATGAGGAGGCGGTGGCCCGTGCCGTCGAGCGCATCCGCGCGGGGGAGTTTCAGAAGGTCGTCCTGGCCCGCGAGGTGGACGTCCACGCGCCCGCGGCGCACGATCCCGGGGCGGTGTTCGGCCTCCTGCGCGAGGCATTCGGCAGCTCCTATCGTCTACGCCGTGGGCCGGGGCGACGCGACGTTCATCGGCGCGAGCCCCGAGCTGCTCATCCGCCGGGAGGGCCAACGGGCCACGACGGTGGCGCTGGCCGGCTCGGCGCGGCGCAGCGCCGACCCTGCCGTCGACGACCACCTGGGCGAGCAGCTGATGGGCTCGGACAAGGACCGTGAGGAGAACGCAATCGTCGGCCGGCGGATCGCCCGCATCCTGCGCCCGTTCTCGGTCTGGGTGACCGCGGCGCCGGAGCCGGTGGTGGTGCGGGTGGCCAACATCCAGCACCTGGCGGCACCGATCCGCGCTCAGCTCGCCTCGCCGATGGATGCGATCGAGCTCGTCGGCCATCTGCACCCGACGCCTGCCGTCGGGGCCGAGCCGGCCGAGGCGCTCAGCGTGATCCCCGCGCTCGAGGGCTTTGACCGCGGCTGGTACGCCGGCGCGGTGGGTTGGACCGACGCTTCGGGCGACGGCGAGTTCCTGGTGGCGCTGCGCTGCGCGCTGCTGCGCGGTGAGGTGGCCCGCTGTTATGCCGGAGGGGGGATCGTCCGCGATTCGGAGCCGGCCGCCGAGTTGGCCGAGACCGAGGTCAAGCTGCAGGTGATGCTGCCGGTGCTGTCGGGCTGAGGGCCCGGACCGCGGCAAGCGCGGCGTCGGCGAGCGACCGGTGCAGCGCGAGGTTCTCGGCGCGATCGGTGCGGACCTCGACGATGCCCGGCCCGGGTCGCGTGATCGCCTCGGCGAGGTCGGCGAGTGTGTCGGCGCGGGTGTGGTCCAGGCCGTAGAGGGCGGCCGCCTGCGCGAAGTCCAGGCCGTGTGGGGTGGCGACGTGCTCCTCGAAGGCGTCGGTCTCGCCGCTGACGGGGAGGAAGTGGAAGATCCCGCCGCCGTCGTTGTTGACCACGACGATCGTGAGGTCGAGACCGAGCTGCCGTGCGGCGATGAGACCGCCGATGTCGTGGGCGAGGGCGACGTCGCCGATGAGCAGGACGACCGGCCCGCGGGTTGCGGCGGCGACGCCGAAGGCGGTGGAGACCGTCCCGTCGATCCCGTTGGCGCCGCGGTTGGAGAGGACGCGCGGCCCTCGGGCACCGGCGGGGAAGTAGAGCTCCGCGTCGCGGATCGGCATGGACGAGGCGACGACGAGCGTGGCCTCCGGGGGCAGCCGTTCGCCGAGCAGGCGGGCGGTCCCCGGCTCAGACAGCGTCTCGGTCTCGGCCAGCCCGTTGGTGAGGGCGGCTTGTGCGGCCGCGTCGGCGTCGGTCCAGGTCTGCAGCCAGGCGGGCTCTGACGGCATGAGGGCGTCCGCGCTCAGCGCGTCGAGTGCCGCCCGCGGGTCGCTCGGGTCGATCTCGCCGACGACCGCCGCCGGGTCCTGCCAGGCGGCCTCGGGATCGAGCGCGAGTTGAGAGGTGTCGGTGAGCGACGCCAGCCAGGCGCGCAGCGGCTTGGAGGTGGGGAGGTCGCCCACGCGGACGACGAGCTCGGGGGCGACGCGATCGGCAAAGGCGGGGTCACGGAGGAGGAGGTCGTAGGTGGCGATGGCGGTGGCCCCGTGGCGCGCGCCAGACAGCGGGTCGGCGAGCAGCGGCCACCCGAGGTGCTCGGCGGCCCGGGCGGCGGCGTCGCCGAGACCGTGGCCGCGCTCGTCGCGCCCGGCCACGATGACACCGCGCGCGGGCACGCTCCGCGCCCGCGCCGGGGGTGCGGGCGTTTCGGACGGGACGGGCCGATGCGCGCTGCACCCACGGGCGGCCGTCGGCGCGACCGGGCACCGGGTCTGCCGGAAGCGAGACGTCGAGCACGAGCGGCTCGCGCAGCGGGAAGTTGAGATGCACCGGGCCCGGCGGTCCGGAGGCGGCGGTCTCGTAGGCGCGACAGGCCAGCTGGCGGATCCAGCGCAGCGTGTCGGGCGTCGCGGTGTCGACTCCGACCTCGCAGAACCACTTCACGGCGTCGCCGTAGAGCTTGAGCTGGTCGATGGCCTGGCCGGCGCCGACGTCGCGCAGCTCGGGCGGGCGGTCGGCGGTGAGCACGATGAGCGGGACGCGAGCGTGCCAAGCCTCGATCACCGCCGGCACGTAGTTGGCGGCCGCCGTGCCCGAGGTGCACGTGATCGCCACCGGGCGCCGCGCGGCCTTGGCGGCGCCGAGCGCGAAGAAGGCGCCGCAGCGCTCGTCGATGTGCGACCAGCGTCTGGATCCGCGGCTCGCGCGCGAGTGAGAGCAGGATCGGCGTATTGCGCGAGCCCGGTGAGGTGCAGGCGTCCTGCAGCCCGCAGCGGGCCAGCTCGTCGCAGAACGCGCGCAGCAGGAGGTAGGTGTCGGTTGCGGTCATGATGGGGCGATGGCGACCGACCTCGTCCTGCTCCACGGCTTCACCAACACGGGCGCAAGCTGGGACCAGGTCATGGCGGCGCTGCCGGAACGCTACCGGCCTCTGGCGCCCGACATCCGCGGCCACGGCGCGGCCGCATCTGTCCGTCCGGTGTCACTGGCGGGAGTGGTGGGGGACGTCGGCGCGCTGGCGCCCGGCCCGTTCGACCTCGTCGGCTACTCGATGGGGGGCCGGCTGGCGTTGCACGTGGCGCTGGCGCTGCCGGGACGGGTGCGGCGGCTGGTGCTGATCGGTGCCAGCCCCGGGCATCGCCGACGCGGCTGCGCGGGCCGAGCGCCGCGCGGCCGACGACGCCCTGGCCGACGAGGTGGAGGCGATGACGATCGAGGCCTTCGCCGAGCGCTGGGCCAAGACGGCGGTGCTGGCCGACCAGCCGCCCGAGGTCCTGGCGCGCTGTGCAGGCCGAGCGGCTGCGGAACACCCCCGCCGGGCTGGCCGCCGCGCTGCGCGGTCTGGGCACGGGCGCGCTGCCCTCGCTGTGGGACCGTCTGGGTGAGGTGTCGGCGCGCGGTCGAGCTCGTGGTGGGCGAGCGCGACGCGAAGTTCCAAGCGATCGCTGGTGAGATGGCGGCTGCGCTGCCCGACGCGCGGGTCCAGGTGATCGGCGGGGCCGGGCATGCCGTGCATCTCGAGGCACCGGGCCGGGTGACGCAGGTGATCGCCGAGGCCTAGCGGCTCGGCCTGCTAGTACCAGTCCGCAGACCCTCGCCCAGGCCGGGCCCGTCAGGAACGACGATCGAGCCGCGGGCTGGCGGCAGCGGGTCGCGGGCGGTCAGCGAACAGCCCCAGCGTGGCGAGTCCGCAGGCCGGCGCGGGCCGGATCACGGCGCCGCGTGCAGGGCGGCGGCGATGCCGAGCGGGCCGTCCAGCGTCGAGGCCAGGTAGACGTCGTAGCCCGACGGCGCGGGCGCGGCGCGGCGGTGTCGATGGTCCCCGCGATCCCGCCGCAGCGGGCGATCTTCAGGCAGATGAGCGTCGGCCGCAGGCCGCACCAAGGCGTCGGGATCGGCGGCGGACTCGTCCAGCGCGAGCGCGTAGTCGAGTTGCCCGGTGGCCCAGCAGCGCGCGGATCGCCTCCAGGCCGCGAACGGGCTCCTCGCACAGCTCGATCCCACGTGCCTCCAGCGCCGGCAGCGCCGCCTCCGCCTCGTCGCACTGACCAGGCGCCGTTGGCGTCGATGCGGATCGCCAGGTCGGGGCCGCCGAAGGCGCGCACCGCGGCCAGCCGGCCGGCGTCGTCGCCGATCGCCACCTTGACCTTGACGGTGCCGTAGCCCTCGGCCCGGGCGGTGGCCGCCTCGTGGGCCGCGCCCGAGCGGTCGGCGGACGGCGATCGTCCAGTTGACCGCGACCGGCGCCGGCGGGCCGGCGCCGAGCAGGCGCCACACCGGCTCGCGGGTGCGGCGCCCGGCCAGGTCCCACAGCGCCAGGTCGATCGCGGCCAGCGCCTGGGGCAGGACGGTGGCCTCCGCAGCAGCGGGCGAGCACGTCGGCGATCGGCGCGCGTCCGGATACTCCTCCAGGACCGGCGCGCACGCCTCGCAGCGCGGCGCGGACCTCGGCCGGCGAGACGCCGTCATAGGACTGCAGCGGCGCGGCCTCGCCGTAGCCGATCAGGCCGTCGGCGGCCTCGAGCTCGACGAGCAGCAGCTCCCGGTCGGTGACGGTGCCGTGCCCGGCCGTGAACGGGACCCGGAGCGGGACCGTCATCGGTGTGACGGTGAGCTTCACGGCCGTCAGCGGCTGAGCAGCAGCCCCGCTGAGAGCAGCACGCAGAAGGCGAGCTGGAGCATCCCGCTCCGGGCCAGCGCGCCGTTGAGCGACGGGCCGTCGGTGCGCGTGCGCACGATGCGCACCACCGCCGCGGCCAGCGGCAGGGTCAGCCACGGCAGCAGCACCCACGCGGTGGTGGGGCCAAACACCCAGGTGATCGGGGTCAGCAGATAGGCCAGGTAGACCACTGCCGCGTACATCACGCGGGTGCGCTCACGGCCCAGCTTGACCGCCAGCGTGCGCTTGCCCGCGCGGCGGTCGGAGTCGATGTCGCGCACGTTGTTGACGACCAGGATGGCGGCGGCGAGCAGCCCCACCGGCACCGCCAGCGCGAACGCCTCCCAGTCCAGCGACGTGACCTGCACGAAGTAGGAGCCGGCGACGGCGACGACGCCGAAGAACAGGAACACGAACACCTCGCCCAGGCCCTCGTAGCCGTAGGGCTTCGGGCCGCCGGTGTAGGCGACGCCGGCCAGGATCGAGGCGGCGCCGACGAGCAGCAGCTCCCAGCCCGCGACGGCGATCAGGTAGATGCCGAACAGCACGGCCAGCCCGAAGCTGACGTAGGTGGCGATGAGCACCTGGCGCGGCGGGACCAGCCCGCCCGCGGTGACCCGGACCGGGCCGAGGCGATCCTCGGCGTCGGCGCCGCGGCGCGCGTCGGAGTAGTCGTTGGACAGGTTGGTCCCGACCTGGATGAACAGCGCGCCCAGCAGGGCGGCGACGAAGCGCAGCGGGTGGAAGACGTGGGCGAAACCGGCCAGCGCGGTGCCGACGAGCACCGGCGCGATCGCCGCGGGCAGCGTCCGCGGGCGCGCCGCCATCAGCCAGATCCGGAACCCGCTCATCGTCGTGGCTCAGCAGGTCTCGGGCGAGGGCTACGGCGCGGCGCGGAAACTTCGAGTAGTCGGGGCGGCGCTTCTCCAGGTAGGCGTCGCGTCCCTCCTGGGCCTCCTCGCTCATGTAGAAGAGCAGGTTGGCGTCGTGGGCCAGCCACTGGATCCCGGCCATGCCGTCCTCGTCGGCGTTGAAGCTGGCCTTGAGCATCCGCAGCGCGAAGGGCGAGAGCGCGAGCATCTCGCGGCACCACTGGACGGTCTCCTCCTCGAGGCGGTCGAGCGGGACCACGGTGTTGACCAGGCCCATCTCCAGCGCCTGCTGCGCGTCGTACTGGCGGCACAGGAACCAGATCTCCTTGGCCTTCTTGGGGCCGACGAGGCGCGAGAGGACGCTGGCCCCGAACCCGCCGTCGAAGGAGCCCACCTTGGGTCCCACCTGCCCGAAGCGCGCGTTGTCGGCGGCGATGGTGAGGTCGCAGACCACGTGCAGCACGTGGCCGCCCCCGATGGCATAGCCCGCCACCATGGCGACGATCGGCTTGGGCAGGCGCCGCATCTGGATGTGCAGGTCGGTGACCTCGAAGCGCCCGACGGCCTGCTGGCGGCCGGCGTTGGCCGGGTCCGCGCCCGAGACGTAGCCGCCGCGGCTGCCGCGCACGCGCTGGTCACCGCCTGAGCAGAACGCGTCCGGGCCCTCGCCGGTGAGGATGATCACGCCGACCGACGGGTCCTCGCGGGCGCGCTTGAAGGCATCGGAGAGCTCGACGACCGTCTCGGGCCTGAAGGCGTTGCGGACCTCGGGCCGGTTGATGGTGATCTTCGCGATGCCGGCGTCATCGCCGGTGGCCAGCTCGTAGCGGATGTCGGTGTACTCGCCTGCGGGCTGCCAGGTGGTGCTCACGTCTGCTCCTGATCGGGGTCGCTGCGAGGAGGGGACTCTAGTTGGCGGCGCGCTGTCAGCCGGGTCTGGGGGTCGGTTGTCCCTCGGCGTTGAGGCGGGGCATCGGCGAACGTCAACGGCGGCTGGGGAAGGTGGCGGGGTGCCGGCGCCGGCGGCGGAAATCGACGCGTTTGCAGGGGGCCTTGGGAGATAACTACTCGTGGCGAGGCGAAATCTCCCACCGTCCCGCTGAAGGACGCCGGCAGCGCCGAGGCCACCCGGGATAGCCTCATCCCCGCCTATGGAACCCTGGCTGACCCGTGCCGCTCGCGTCCACGGTGACCGCACGGCGCTGCGCACCCCCGACGGCACCCAGACCACCTACGCCGAGCTCTTCGCCCGCGCCCGCGCTGTCGCGGCCGCGCTGCACGCGCAGCGGGTGGCGCCGGGCGACCATGTGGCCCTGGCCCTGCCGAGCGCCGAGCTGGTGGTGGCCCTGCACGCCTGCCTGCTCCTGGGGGCCGTCGCGGTGCCGATCGACCTCAGGCTCACCGAGGCTGAGCAGGCCCTGCGCGCGGCGCACGCGTCGCTGGTTCTCGATGCGCTGCCGGCGCACGCCGATGCCAGCGCCGGCGGCGCCGGTCTCGTGCGCGGGCCGCGCGTGATCGACCCTGACGCGACCGCGACGCTGATGTTCACCTCCGGGACCACGGCGGGCCCCAAGCCGGTGGCGCTCAGCTATGACAACTGGCTGTGGAACGCGCTGGGCTCGGCGCTGGCTCTCGGGCTGGACCCCGCGGAGACCTGGCTGTGCCCGATGCCGCTCGCCCATGTCGGTGGCCTCTCCATCCAGATCCGGTCGGCCGTGTACGGGACCACGGTGCTCCTGCACGAGCGCTACGACACCGAGCGCGTCCTCGCCGCGCTCATGGACCCCGGCGAGCGGGTGACGCTCGTCTCCCTCGTGCCGACCATGCTCTCGCGCCTGCTCGACGCCGGCCTGCGAGCGCCGCCGACGCTGCGCCGGGTGCTGCTGGGAGGGGGGCCGATCGCCCCGGCACTGCTCGCGCGCGCGCACGCTGCGGGCGTGAACGTCTCTCCGTCGTATGGGATGACCGAGGCCTGCTCACAGATCGCCACCGACGGCGTGCCGCTGCTCGGCACCGAGCTCGAGATCGCCCCCGACGGCGAGATCCTGGTCCGGGGCCGGACGGTGGCCGCCGGCGCACTGGGCGCCGACGGCTGGCTGCACACCGGCGACCTCGGCGCCTTCGCCGACAACGGGCGGCTGGTCATCGCCGGCCGCAAAGCCGACACGATCGTCACCGGCGGGGAGAACGTGGCCCCGGCTGAGGTGGAATCGGTCCTGCTGGAGCACCCCGACGTGGTCGACGCCGCCGTGTTTGGACGTTCGGACTCGGAGTGGGGGGAGGCGGTGGTGGCGCAGGTGGTGCTGGCCGACGGGTCCGGCGTCGAGCCGGAGGGGCTGCGCGAGCACTGCGCCGCGCGGCTGGCGCCGTTCAAGGTGCCCAAGCGCGTTGAACCGGTGAGCGGACTGCCGCGCGGGGTCACCGGCAAGCTGCTGCGCCGCGAGCTCAGCTGACTTCTGGCATGTCACATCATCTGACGTAACATCAACTGGTGGTATCATCGGGGCGTGCCTGCTGACCTCACCATCGAGCAGCTCGCCGCCGCGACCGGCATGACGGTGCGCAACATCCGCGCCCATCAGGCGCGCGGACTGCTCGGCCCGCCCGAGGTTCGCCTGCGGGTCGGGTACTACGGGCCCGAGCACGTCGCGCGGCTCAAACTCATCCAGGAGCTCCAGGACGACGGCTTCAACCTTGCCGGCATCAAGCGGCTGCTCGCCGACGACGAAGCCACCGCCCAACGGCTGGCCCGCTTTCGCCAAGCGGTCAGCGAGACCGCGGAGCCGTCGCAGACCCTCACCGTGGAGGAGTTGGGCGCCCGCTTTCGCGTGAGCGCCGAGGAGGCGCCCACGGTGCTGGGCAGGGCCGAGACCCTGGGCGTGCTCGTCGCCGCCGGGGACGGTCGTTACGAGGTGCCGAGCCCCTCGCTGCTGGCCGTCGCCGAGCAGGTGGTGGCCCGCGGCGTGTCGCTCAACGAGGCGCTGACGGTGTTCAAGCAGGTGGAGTTGCACGCCGACGCGGTCTCGGCGGCGTTCGTGTCGCTGTTCATGCGCGAGGTGTGGGAGCCCTTCGAGGCGGCGGGGATGCCGCCAGACCGCTGGTCGGAGATCGACGAGACGATCGCCCGCCTGCGGCCGGTGGCGACCGACGCGCTGGTGGCGATCTTCGGCCAGCGGATGAGCGCTCGCATCGATGAGGCCTTCGGCCAGCGCATCCAGCAGTTGGCGCCGGCGCCGGAGGGATAAGCTCCGGCTCATGGCCCAGACCGACCCTGACCAGCTGCGCGCCACCAGCCGGGACGCATGGGAGACGGCCGCCGCGGGATGGGGTCGGGAGGCCGACGCCGTCCGCACGTGGGGGATGCCCGTCTCGGTGGCGATGGTCGATTCCCTCGGCCTCCAGCCTGGCCAGCGGGTGCTCGAGCTCGCCGCCGGCCCGGGGGACACCGGCTTCATGGCCGCCGAGCTCGTTCGCCCCGGCGGCACGCTGATCTCCTCAGACGGCGCCGAGCCGATGATCGAGGTCGCGCGGGCTCGCGCGGCCCAGTTGGGCATCGACAACGTCGAGTTCCGCCAACTGGAGCTCGAGTGGATCGATCTCGAGACCGCCAGCGTGGACGCGGTGCTCGTCCGCTGGGGGCTCATGCTGACCGTCGACCCCACGGCCGCCGCGCGCGAGATCCGCCGCGTGCTGCGCCCTGGCGGACACGCGGCGCTGGCGGTGTGGGACACGCTGGAACGCAATCCGTGGGCGCAGATCCCCGGACGGGCGCTGCGTCGAGCTCGGCCACGCCCAGCCGCCGGATCCGGACGTTCCCGGGCCGTTCGCGATGGCCGAGGACGGCCGTCTGGCCGAGGTGCTCGAGGACGCGGGCTTCATCGACGTTGCCGTGGTCGGGGTGGGCCTCGAGCGCCGCTACACCACCGCGCAGGACATCGTGTCCGAGAGCGCCAACTGCTCGCCCAGCTTCGGCGTCAAGTACGCGGAGCTCAGCGAGGAGCAGCGGGCCGAGGTCGCGGATCACATGGTCGCCGCGGCCGCTCCGTACACCGCGGCCGACGGCTCGGTGACGCTACCGGGGGTCTCTCTGGTGGCGAGCGCCGGCGCCTGACGCACGCGGGGCCGCGACGATCGTCGCGGCACGCTCCGGCAACGCTCCGTGCAGCCCGTGACGCGCGTCATCGCCTGACAGCGATGTTGCACCCTGAAACCCCAATTGCAGGGTTTTCCTGCCTGTGCGACAGCGGGGACACTGTCGTCCATGCGCACCTGGAAATCTATGGTCTTGACACTGACCTTTGCCGCGGCTGCATTTGCACCCGCGACCGCCTCGGCCGCCTTCGAGCACGTGATCGCCACGGGCGAGACGCTCAGCTCCGTCGCCGCCGCCGACGGCCTGTCGGTCTCGCAGCTCGCCGCCGCCAACGGGATGTCGTCCGACTCGCAGCTCATCTCGGGCTCTGCCCTGGTCATCCCACCTCAGGACGCCGCGGCCGGGGAGTCGGCCGTGTCGTCTCCGGCGACGAGCGCCGCCGCGCCCGTCGCCTCTACCGGCGGCCTCGTCGTTCAGCGCGGGGAAACGCTGAGCGCGATCGCGGCGCGGCTGGGGACGAGCGTCAACGCGCTCGCCGCGGCCAACGGCCTTGACCCGTCCGGCCTGCTCATCGCCGGCACCACCCTGCACAGCGCCGGCGGTTCGGGCACGAGCACAGCCGCCCCCTCGGAGTCGAGCGGGAGCGGTGCGTACGTCGTCCAGCGCGGGGACACGCTGAGCGCGCTCGCTGCGCGCATGGGCGTGACCGTCGACGCCCTGGCGGCCGCCAACGGCCTTGACCCGTCCGGCCTGCTCATCTCCGGTACTGCGCTGCACTCGGTCGGTGGCGGGACGTCGAGCGCGGCACCGGCCACGACCGAGATGGTCTCGACGTCTCCGTCGAGCGGTGGCGGCGCGGAGCCGACCGCCGAGATGGTGAGCCCGGCCACCGTCGGCTCCATCGCCGCAAACGAGGGCGTCCCGGCGTCGCTGGCCGAGGCCATCGGCTATCAGGAGAGCGGGTTCAACAATGGCATGGTCTCCCACACCGGCGCCGTCGGCGTGATGCAGATCATGCCCTCGACCTGGGACTGGATCGGCCAGCACCTGGCCGGGCCCCCGCCGCTGTCGACCTCGTCGGCCACCGACAACATCCGGGCCGGTTCGCTGCTGCTGCATTCGTTGCTCTCAGACACCGGCGGCAACGACGAGATGGCCATCGCCGGCTACTACCAGGGCCTCGGCTCGGTCCAAGCCCACGGCATGTACTCCGACACGCGGGCCTACGTCAACAACGTCATGGCGCTGCAGCAGCGCTTCGGCGGCGGCTAGTCGCTCGTCGGCAAAGTGGTTCGCAGGCTGCGCCTTGTAGCCTGCGAACCCTATGTACTACGACGACGACGCAGACCTCTCCAAGCTCGACGGCAAGACCGTCGCGATCATCGGCTACGGCTCCCAGGGCCACGCCCATGCCCTCAACCTCAAGGACTCCGGCGTCGACGTCGTCGTCGGCCTGAGATCCGCTTCTGACAGCGTGGCCAAGGCCGAGGCCCACGGCCTGAAGGTCATGGAGCCCGCCGATGCCGCCAGCGAAGGCGACATCGTGATGCTGCTCGCCCCCGACGAGCTCCACGGCCAGATCTGGGAAGGCGGCCTGAAGGACGGCATCGCCGCCGGCAACACGCTCCTGTTCGGGCACGGCTTCTCCATCCACTACGGCGAGATCGTCCCGCCCCCCGACGTCGACGTGGCCCTGGTCGCGCCCAAGGGACCCGGTCACCTCGTGCGGCGCCAGTACCTGGAGGGCTCGGGAGTTCCGTGCCTCGTCGCCGTCGAGCAGGACGCCTCGGGCGACGCGCTAGGGGTGGCGCTCGCCTACGCCAAGGGGATCGGCGGCACCCGGGGCGGCGTCATCGAGACGAGCTTCAAGGAGGAGACCGAGACCGACCTGTTCGGCGAGCAGGCCGTCCTGTGCGGCGGGGTCACCGAGCTCGTCCGCGCGGGTTACGAGACGCTGACCGACGCGGGCTATGACGAGCGCCTGGCCTACTTCGAGGTCCTGCACGAGCTCAAGCTGATCGTCGACCTCATGTACGAGAAGGGGATCAGCGGCATGCGCTACTCGATCTCCAACACGGCTGAGTACGGCGACATGACCCGCGGGTCGCGGATCATCGGCCCCGAGACGCGCGCCGCCATGAAGAAGGTGCTGGAGGAGATCCAGTCCGGCGACTTCGCCCGCGAGTGGATCGCCGAGAACCGGGCGGGCCAGGAGAACTTCAAGCGCATGCGCAGCGAGCAGGCCGGCCATCAGGTGGAGGTCGTGGGCAAGGAGCTGCGTGCCCAGATGGACTGGATCGACACCGATTTCCAGGAGTAGCGCCCGCGCCTTCCCGGCACTCGTCTCACAAGCCCTCCTCTCTCCGACGCGCCCATGACCGAGACCACGACTGACCTCAGGATCCCTGACGAGCTCAAGCCCCTGGACGGGCGCTTCGGCTCCGGGCCCTCGCGCGTGCGTCGCGAGCAGCTCGACTACGTCGTCGGCCCGGGGTCCGCGCTCATCGGCACCTCGCACCGCCAGAAGCCGGTTCGCCAGTTGGTGGGCCGCATCCGGGCGGGGATCACGGACCTGCTTTCACTGCCCGACGGCTACGAGGTGCTGCTCGGCAACGGCGGCACCACCGCCTTCTGGGACGCCGCCACCTGCTGCCTCATCCGCGAACGGTCGCTGCACCTGACCTACGGCGAGTTCTCCTCCAAGTTCGCGGCCTGCACCAGGGCAGCGCCGTTCCTGCGCAAGCCGGTCACCGTGGCCGCCGAGCCGGGCGATGCCCCGACGCCCGGCGAGGATCTGGGTTCGGAGCCCTTCGACGCGATCGCCTGGGCCCACAACGAGACCTCGACTGGGGTGATGGTCCCGGTGACCCGGCCACAGGGCACCGACGGCGCACTGGTCCTCATCGACGCCACATCGGGCGCGGGCGGGCTGCCGCTCACCGCCGCCGACGCCGACGTCTACTACTTCGCCCCGCAGAAGGGCTTTGCCTCCGACGGCGGACTGTGGCTGGCGGCGATGAGCCCGGCGGCGATCGCGCGCATCGACGAACTGGCCGCCGGCGACGACGGCCGGTGGGTTCCGGACTTCCTGTCACTGCCCACGGCGCTGGAGAACTCCCGCAAGGACCAGACCTACAACACCCCGGCGATCGTCACTCTGCTGCTGCTCGACAGCCAGCTAGGTGGATGCTCGACCAGGGCGGCCTCGACGCGATGGTGCGGCGCACCACGGCCAGCAGCACGCACCTGTACGAGTGGGCCATGGCCCACCCCAACGCGACGCCGTTCGTGTCCGATCCGGCCAAGCGCTCGCTCGTGGTGGGCACGATCGACTTCGACGATGGCGTCGATGCCGCGGCACTGGCGGCGACGCTGCGCGCCAACGGGATCGTCGACGTCGAGCCCTACCGCAAGCTCGGGCGCAACCAAGCTGCGCGTCGCCATGTTCCCGGCCACCGACCCCGCCGACGTGCAGGCGCTCACCGCCTGCATCGACTGGGTCCTGGAGCGGTCGTGACGCGCGTGCTGGTCGCCGAGAAGATCGGCGACTCCGGCGTGGACCTGCTGCGGGAGCACTTCGACGTCGACGTCGGGCGTCGGCTGGGACCGCTCCGAGCTCGAGGAGCGCATCGGCGAGTACGAGGGGATCCTCATCCGCTCGGCGACCAAGCTCGACGGCGACCTGCTGGCCAGGGCCACCCGGCTGCGCGCGGTGGGGCGTGCGGGCGTGGGCGTCGACAACGTCGACGTCCCCGTCGCGACCAAGCGCGGGATCGTCGTCGCCAACGCTCCGGAGTCCAACGTCATCACCGCCGCCGAGCACACGATGGCGCTGCTGCTGGCGCTGGCCCGCAACGTGCCCCAGGCGCACGCGTCGCTGACCGGCGGGGCGTGGGAGCGCTCCAAGTTCTCCGGCGTGGAGCTCTACGAGAAGACCCTGGGCATCCTCGGCTTCGGCCGCATCGGCCAGCTGGTGGCCCAGCGGGCGCGTGGGTTCAACATGCACGTGGTGGCCTTCGACCCCTACGTGTCGGCCGAGCGCTACCGCGAGCTGGGCGTCGAGCAGGCCGAGTCGCCCGACGACGTCTACGCGTCGGCCGACTTCATCACCCTGCACCTGCCCAAGACGCCCGACACCGAGGGCTGGCTCAACGCCGAAGCGCTGGCCAAGTGCCAGCGACGGCGTGCGCATCCTCAACGTCGCCCGCGGGCCGCTGGTCGTCGATGAGGACCTCAAGGCGGCGCTGGACTCCGGCAAGGTGGCCGGCGCCGCGCTCGACGTGTTCCGCTCCGAGCCGATCACCGATCACCCGCTGTTCGGCTACCCCAACGTGATCGTGACCCCGCACCTGGGCGCCTCCACCGCGGAGGCCACCGACCGGGCCGGCTACCAGGCGGCCGAGCAGGTGGTGGCGGCCCTCGCCGGCGGCGTGGTGACCAGCGCGGTCAACGTGCCCGCGATCGGCGGCCGAGGACCTCGAGGTGCTCGGCCCCTTCGTCGCGCTGTGCGAGTCGCTGGGCCGGATCGCCGTGGCACTGGCGATCGCCGACGGCGGCTCGGTCGACGGCATCGAGACCCAGTTCTTCGGGCGCCTCGCCGACCACGACACGCGGCTGCTGTCGATCCACGCGCTGCTGGGCGCGCTGGCCGGCCACACCGAGGAGGACGCTCAACGCGGTCAACGCGCACGTCGTCGCCGAGGAGCGCGGCATCCGCCTCGTGGAGACCAAGCACTCGACGGCCCGCGAGTACACCGACCTCGTGCGGGTCCGGGTCACGGCCGGCGGCCGCACCGTGCGCGTGGCCGGGACGCTGTTCGGCCAGCGCAACCGCCCGCACCTGCTCGAGGCGTGGGGCCACCGCTTCAACGTCCAGCTCGAGGATCACATCACCCTGTTCCGCTACCAGGACCTGCCGGGCATGCTCGGCCGGGTGGGCACGCAGTTCGGCGAGCACGGCGTCAACATCATCTCCGCGGCCGTGGGCCGGCTGCCCGACGAGAGCCCCGACGACGAGGGCGGGCTGGCGGCGATGGCGATCACCACCGGCGCCCCGGTGCCGGCGCGATGTGGTGAACCGGATCGTCTCCAGCGACGGATTCGTCGCCGGTCACACCGTCGCTCTGTAGCGCTCAGCCGCCGCGCGGCAGGAACACGACGCGGCCCCTCAGCCCCTCGACCACGCCGCCGCTGAGATCGAGCGTCGCGCCGCAGTCCTCGAGCGACGAGAAGCCGCCAACCCTCTCGCGCGTCTCGACAATGCGGGTGGCGGTGTCTCCGTCGATTCCCGGCAGGTCGAGCAGGGCGGTCACGGACGCGTTGTTGACGTCGACCAGTCCCTCGTCGTCGGCGCCCGGGCGGTCGGGGCGCCCGATGCCCACCTCGCGGGCGAGCGCGGGATTGGAGCGCGCGATATCGAGCGCCTCGCGGCGATCCTCGAGACGCTGCTCCGCGGCTTCCCTGGCCTCGTGCAGCGGCGAGGCCATCTCGCGCTCGTATTCCCCCCGGATGCTGAAGGACGTGGCAATGCTTCCGAACCAGGCGATGAGCACGAGCGCCCCGACCGGGCCGTCGTTGGAGTCCCCCTTGCCTGACGAGAGTGCCAGGGCAACGACCACCATCGCCGACCAGAGAACCCCCAGCGCGATCCACAGCGGACGGCGCACCTTGACGCCGGCGTAGATCGGCGCCCACGCGCCGAACCCGAAAGGGATCAGCGCGATGTACGGCCAGCGAGCGCGGCGGGGAGAGTCAGTGCCGGTCATCGCCGCACAGGATGCCAGTGCGCGGGGTGGGACTCACGTTGCACCGCGATATGGTCGATGACGGAGGCAAGTAGCCCGCGGGGCCGGGCGGCCATCACCCGATCCATGCGACACGACGTACTACCGATCTCGGAGCTGACCGCGCGCGACCTGTCGGCGTGGCGCGAGTTGGGCGCTGACGCGCTTTCGCCCAACCCGTTCGCCGAGCCCGAGTTCGTGCTGCCCGCGACCCGCGCCTGGGGCGCGGACGATGTGCAGCTGCTGGTCGTGCGCGACGGCTCGGACTGGCTGGCTGCGCTGCCCGTGCGACGAGCGAGGTCCTGGCGCGGTGTGCCCGGTGCCGTGATCGCGGCGTGGCGCCACGACTACTGCTTTCTCTGCATACCGCTGGTCAGGCCCGCGGGGCACGAGGAGGCGCTGCTCAGACTGGTGCACGCTGCCGTACGGAGCAGCCCGGCATTCTCCCTGGACTGGGTCGACGCTGACGGGCCGTTGGCCGCACCGCTGACCGCAGCGCTCGCGTCACAGGCGCGCGTCGTCGTCGTGGAGCGCTTCGAGCGCGCGGCGCTGTACCGCAGCGAGACTGACGACTACCTGCAGCGTGGCCTCAGCGGGCGCCACCGCAGCGGGTACCGCCGGCGGCTCAAGAGCCTGGAGCGCGAGGTGGGGCCGGTGACGCTGCGCGACGACAGCAACGACCCCGAGGCGCTGGGCAGGTTCCTGGAGCTCGAGCGCGCCGGCTGGAAGGGCCGGGCGGGAACCGCGATGGCCTGTGACCCCGCCCACGCCACCTTCTTCGCCGAGATGGGGCGCGGGTTCGCCCGCGCGGGGCGCCTGCGCATGCTCTCGCTGGTGTGCGACGAGCGGCCGATCGCGATGCTCTGCGACCTGGTCGCCGGAGACAGCATCTACGGCTTCAAGATCGCGTTCGCCGAGGACCTGGGTCACTACTCGCCCGGGGTCCAGCTCCAGATCGCCTCCACCCAGGCCTTTCACACCAGCGGCGCGACGCGGGCCGACTCGTGCACCGACCCCGAGAACGCAACGATGAATCGGTTGTGGCGAGATCGTCGTGCCCTGGTCAGCGTGGTGGCGACCCGCCGCGGCCTGACCGGCGCCGCCGCGCACGCCAAGTGGGCGGCCGCGGTGAGGTTGCAGGCGCTGCGCGCCCGCTCTGGAAGGCATTGATAGGCTGTGGGTCGAATGTCGCTGAGCCTCGCCCTTCGACTTCTTCTCCTCCCCCGCAAGGGGGAATAGCGCGTGGGCGGCCGCACGTAGCCGCGAACAACAGCACCGAGAAGCAGTCAAGTTCGAGCCAAGGGAAGTAGCGACATGACACCACCTGACGATCCCAACCGAGTACTGATCTTCGACACGACGCTGCGTGACGGCGAGCAGTCGCCGGGCATCTCGCTCAACACGCAGGAGAAGCTGGAGATCGCCCAGCAGCTCGCCCGCCTGGGCGTCGACGTGATCGAGGCCGGGTTCCCGATCACCTCGCCCGGGCGACTTCGAGGCCGTCCAGTCGATCGCGCGCGACCGTCGAGGGCCCGGTGATCGCCGGCCTGGCCCGCACGCACGTGGCCGACATCGACGCCGCCTACAACGCGGTCAAGGACGCCGAGCGCCCGCGCATCCACACCTTCATCTCGACCTCGGACATCCACATCCAATACCAGCTGCAGTCCACGCGCGAGGACGTCAAGGGGCAGGCGCGCGCGGCGGTCGCCCACGCCAAGCAGTACGTCGACGACGTCGAGTTCTCGCCGATGGACGCGACACGCGCCGACCTGGAGTACACCGCGGAGGTGTGCCAGATCGCCATCGACGAGGGCGCCACGACGATCAACATCCCCGACACCGTCGGCTACACGATGCCCCACGAGTACGCGGCGTTCCTGGGCCGGCTCTACGACGCCGTCCCGGATCTGCGCAACGTCGTGCTCTCCGTGCACTGTCACGACGACCTGGGCCTGGCCGTGGCCAACTCGTTCGCGGGGCTGCAGGCGGGCGCGCGCCAGGTGGAGTGCGCCATCAACGGCATCGGCGAGCGCGCCGGCAACGCGTCGCTGGAGGAGATCGTGATGCTCCTGCACACTCGCCAGGCCGACGTGGGCCTGTTCACGGGCGCCAACACCCGGGAGATCGCGCGGACCTCGCGGATGGTGTCGCGGCTGACCGGCTACGCCGTGCAGCCCAACAAGGCGATCGTGGGCCGCAACGCCTTCGCCCACGAGTCCGGCATCCACCAGGACGGGGTGCTCAAGGAGCGCACCACCTACGAGATCATGGACGCCACCACGGTCGGCCTGGAGGCCAATTCGATCGTGCTGGGCAAGCACTCGGGCCGCCACGCGCTGGCTCAGGCGCTGGCCGAGCTGGGCTTCGAGCTGCAGGGCCAGACGCTCAACACCGCCTTCAAGCGCTTCAAGGAGATCGCGGACAAGAAGAAGCAGGTCACCGCGCTGGACCTCGAGGCGCTGGTCACCGACGAGCTGCGCCAGGAGATCGCCGGCTACACGCTGGAGTGGTTCGACGTCGAGGCCTCGACCCGCCGGCCGCCGCACGCCACCGTCGGCGTGCGCGGTCCCGACGGGGAGGAGCTGGTCGGCTCGTTCACCGGCGACGGCCCGGTCGACGCCATCTTCCACGCCATCAACGCGGCCACCAAGGTCGACGCCCGGCTGCGCGAGTTCCGCGTCGACGCCGTCACCGGCGGCCAGGACGCTCTCGGAGAGACGTCCGTGGTCCTGGAGGTCGGCGGCGTGACCGGGGCCGGCCAGGGCGTCTCCACCGACATCCTCGAGGCCGGCGCCCGGGCCTACGTCCGCGCGCTGTCCAACGCGGTGCGACGCCACGGGATGCTCGCGGAGGCCGAGGCGGCGGACGCGCCGGCGCCGGAGGTCGTCCCGTAGCCGGCGCCCCGTCAGCCGCTACCAGCGCCGGGTGTCGGCGGCCACCAGCAGGCCCTGGCGGTAGCCGGCCGAGAGCACCCGGGTGCGCGGCTCCTGGTCCATGAAGTTCGAGCCCATGGCGGCAGCGCACTCGGCGTTGGGGGCGATGGTCCGCACCCGGGCGCCGCGCCGGCGCAGGGCCAGCGCCTCGACCGACACCGCGGAGCGCGCCACGTTGCGCATCACGGTGAGCATCGTGTGGCGGGTGGCGAGGCTGGCGGTGGGGTTGAGGCAGAGCACGTGGGTGTCGCGGCCGGCGGGCGCTGCGTCGAGGTTGGTGGGGCTCCACACGCCGCCGTCGACGTATTCGCGCTCGCCGATGCGCACCGGCGCAAACAGCCACGGCACGGTGCAGGAGGCCTCGACCGCCTCGGCCACGGTGCGCCCGGGGCGCACCGGGGCGGCCGAACACGACCCGGCGCCCGCTGGCGCGGTCCACGGCGGTGACGCGCAGACGCCCGTCGAACCGCGCCGCCGAGCTCTCGATGTGGGCGCGCAGCCCCGCCAGGCGTGTCGGGCGGGCGGGGGAGCCCGCGCAGCAGCAGCGGCGCGGACCAGCGCGCCGCCGGGCGCGGCCATGCCCAGCGCGAGCGGCGCGAAGGTGGCGCTCGCGGCGAGGGCCGTCTGACCGGCACGGCGCGCGGCGGCGACGGCGGCCACAGCGAGACCGCGGCCGGCGCCCGCCATCGGCCAGTTGCAGCTCGGTGCCCACCGACGACGGCCGGCGCGGCGCGTTGCCGGCCACCAGATGGGCGGCCACGATCGCGCCCGCCGAGGTGCCCACGAAGGACTCGCACTCGCGCAGGTCAACGTCGGCGCCGTCCTCGATGCCGGCCAGGACGCCCATCATCCAGGCCTCGCCGAGGACGCCGCCGCCGCCGAGAACCAGGACATCGGGCCGCGTGCGCACGAGTGATCGGAGGCTACCCCGGCGGACAGCCGGGGCCTGGCTGTATGCGATAGGCAACAGACGTCTGTACGTGATAGCGTACGCTCCTCCATGGCGTTGGCCGAGCCGACATCTGACCTCCCCGGAGAGCCTGGGCCCGCGGATCCGGGCCCTGCGCGAGGCGATGGACCTGTCGCTGCGCGACCTGGCCGTGCGCTGCGGCGTGAGCGCGCCGATGCTGTCACAGGTCGAGCGCGGCGAGACGAGCCCGACGCTGCAGGTGGCGACGCGGATCGCCCACGGCCTGGAGCTGCGGCTGTCGCAGCTGCTGCGCCTGGACGAGGGCGGAGCGGTGACGGTGGTGCGCCGCGGCGAGCGGCGGACCGGCCCCGCGGCGGCCTCCGGCCACGCCTACGAGATCCTCACGCCGCCGCTGCCGGGCCAGCGGGCCGAGCTCTCGCGCCACACGCTGGCACCCGGCGCCGTGACCGGAGGCCCCGGCGACCCGCCGATGCACGAGCCCGGCAGCCGCGAGACCGCGCTCGTGCAGGCGGGCACGGTCGTCCTGCACTGCGACGGCGCCCGCTACGAGCTCGCCGCCGGCGACTGCGTCACCTTCGACGCCGATCTGCCCCATCACTTCGAGAACCCCGGAACCGACGAGGCCGTGCTGCTTGCCGTCGTGAGCGCCGGCCTGAGGAGGAGCTGAGCGAGGACCATGCCCAAGAGCCTGTTCGACAAGATCTGGGAGGCCCACGAGGTCGGCGCGAGCGGCGGCTCCTCTACATCGACCTGCACCTCGTCCACGAGGTGACCAGCCCGCAGGCCTTCGACGGCCTGCGCCTGGCCGGGCGCCCGGTCCGCCGCCCCGACCGGACGCTGGCCACCGCCGACCACAACGTCCCCACCGACGGCACCCCCGTGGCGGCGCGCATCAAGGACGAGCTCTCCCGCGTGCAGGTGGAGACGCTGGAGCGCAACTGCGCGGAGTTCGGGATCCCGGTCTACTCGCTGGGATCGGACCGCCAGGGCATCGTCCACGTGATCGGTCCCGAGCTCGGCGTCACCCAGCCGGGGATGACGATCGTCTGCGGCGATTCGCACACCGCCACCCACGGCGCCTTCGGCGCGCTGGCCTTCGGTATCGGCACCAGCGAGGTCGAGCACGTGCTGGCCACCCAGTGCCTGGTGCAGTCAAAGCCCAAGTCGATGATCATCCGGTACGAGGGCGAGCTCGGCTTCGGCGTCACCGCCAAGGACCTCATCCTGGCCACGATCGGCCAGATCGGCGTCGACGGCGCCGTCGGCCACGTCGTGGAGTACTCCGGCCCGGCGATCCGCGCGCTGACCATGGAGGGGCGCATGACCGTCTGCAACATGACCATCGAGGGCGGCGGCCGCGCCGGGATGATCGCGCCCGACGACACCACGTTCGAATGGGTGATCGGGCGGCCCGCGGCGCCGTCGACGGTGCCCGACGAGTGGCGGGACCTGCAGACCGACGAGGGCGCCGCCTTCGACAAGGAGGTGACCGTCGACGCGGGGGCGATCAGCCCGATGGTCACGTGGGGGACCAACCCCGAGATGGTCGTCGGCGTCGCCGAGGCCGTCCCGAACCCCGAGGACGACGGCGACGAGCGGGCGCTGCACTACATGGGCCTGGAGGCGGGGACGCCGATCCAGGAGATCACGCTCGACCGCGTCTTCATCGGCTCGTGCACCAACTCGCGGATCGGCGACCTGCGCGCGGCCGCCGAGGTCGTCAGCGGCCGCAAGGTGGCCGACGGCGTCTACGCGATGGTCGTCCCCGGCTCCCAGCAGGTCAAGGCGCAGGCCGAGCAAGAGGGCCTGGACGAGGTCTTCCGCGCCGCGGGCTTTGACTGGCGGGGCGCGGGCTGCTCGATGTGCCTGGGCATGAACCCCGACATCGCCGCCCCCGGCGAGCGCGTCGCCTCGACCTCGAACCGCAACTTCGAGGGCCGGCAGGGCCGCGGCGCCCGGTCGCACCTCGTCTCGCCCCAGATGGCCGCGGCGGCGGCGATCGAGGGCCATTTCGTCGACATCCGCGAGTGGGAGGCGTCCAACCGATGAAGGCGATCGAGACGATCACCGGCCCTGTCAGCGTGCTGGACCGCGACGACGTCGACACCGACCAGATCATCCCCAAGCAGTTCCTCAAGCGGGTCGAGCGGACCGGCTTCGGGGAGTTCCTCTTCTACGACTGGGCCAAGGAGCCCGACTGGGACCTGCCGCCCAACCCGATCCTCGTCGCGGGCCGCAACTTCGGCTGCGGCTCCAGCCGCGAGCACGCGCCGTGGGCGCTGGAGGACTACGGCTTTCAGGCGGTCATCGCCTCGAGCTTCGCCGACATCTTCCGCTCCAACTGCACCAAGATCGGGCTGCTCCCGGTGCAGCTGACCAGCGAGGAGTGCGCCTCGATCGCGCAGGCCGGACAGGCTCAGGTCGACCTCGCCGGCCAGGAGGTCCGCTGGGTGGGTGGGGACGGTGTCCAAGCGCGCACTTCGACATCGACCCCGAGATCAAGCACCGGCTCCTCAACGGGCTCGACGACATCGCGCTCACGCTCGAGCAGGACGACGCGATCGGCACCTACGAGCGCGACCGCGAGCGCCGGGGGTGGCGGGGCCGGACACCAGCGCGCTGTGAGCCCGTCGTCCGCCGCCCAGGCCTTCTCGGCGCACGCCGCCGGCTACGACGCGCTGCGCCGGCGGCTGGTGCCCGACTTCGACGGGTTCTACGGCGCGGTGATCGAGGTCCTGGAGCGCGGGGTCGTGGGTGAGGTCCGCCGCGTGCTTGACCTGGGCGCCGGCACCGGCCTGCTCAGCGCGATGATCGCCGGGGCGTTCCCGGAGGCGGAGATCGAGCTGCTCGACGCCTCCGAGCCGATGCTGGCCCAAGCCCGGCAGCGACTCGGCGACGCGGTGAGCGCCGTCCACGTCGCGCGACATGGCGGCGAGCTGCCGCCGGGTCCGTTCGACGCGGTCGTCTCCGCCCTGGCGATCCACCATCTCGAGCACGCCGACAAGCGCGCGCTGCTGCGGCGCGTCCACGACGTGCTGCGCCGCGGCGGCGTGTTCGTCAACGCCGAGCAGGTCGACGGGCCGACGCCGAGCTCACCGCGATCTACGCCCAGCGGTGGGCCGATGACTGCCGTGCGCTGGGCGCCACCGAGGCGGAGATCGACGGCGCGCGCGAACGCATGCGCCACGACCGCTGCGCCGACGTCGAGACCCAGCTGGGCTGGCTGCGCGACGCCGGCTTCGCCGCGGCCGACTGCATCTACAAGTCCTGGCGGTTCGCCGTCCTGATCGCATCAAAGGAGGCCTGACCGGCGATGAGCACCACACGAGACTGGGATGCGACCACCTATGACCGCGTCTCCGCGCCCCAGCAGCGCTGGGCCGCCGAGCAACTGGACCGGCTCGAGCTGGCGCGGCGACGAGGTCGTGGTCGACGCCGGCTGCGGCAGCGGCAAGATCACGCTCGAGCTCATCCGGCGCGTCCCCCGCGGCACCGTGTACGCCGTCGACGCGGCGCCCTCGATGGTCCGGCACACCGCAGGAGGCGGTCGGCGACCGCGCCACCGCGTCTCTGCCAGGACCTGGTGGAGCTCGATCTGCCCGAGCCCGTCGACGTCGTCTTCTCCAACGCCACCTTCCACTGGATTCGAGATCACGATGCGCTGTTCGCGGCGCTGCGGCGCAACATGAAGCCCGGCGCGCGGCTGCTGGCCCAGTGCGGCGGCAAGGGCAACATCGACCGCTTCCGCGTCCTCGCGGACGAGGTCGCCTTCGCCGAGCCGTTCGCGGCCGTATTTCGCCGACTGGGTGCGCCCGTGGAACTACGCCACCGCCGAGGAGACCGCCGAGCGCCTGGAGCGCGCCGGGTTCCGCGATGTCTCCACGTGGCTGGAGGAGAAGCCGACGCCGCTCGAGGACCCGCGGCCGTTCGTCAGCACCGTCTGCCTGGTGCGCCATCTGGACCCACTGCCCGCCGGACGCTGCGCGACCGCTTCATCGACAGCGTGCTGGAGCGCTACGGCACGCCGGTGGTGCTCGACTACGTGCGGCTGAACATGACCGCCCGCCGAGCGTGACGCGGCCACGACCGGTACCGTCCCCGCCTCGATCATGACCGACCTCCAGCGCATCATCACTCCTGCCGGGAGACGGGATCGGCCCGGAGATCATGGCGCCGACACTCGAGCTGCTGGACGCCGTGGTCCCGGGTCGCTTCGAGTACGAGGAGCACCTGTTCGGCGGGGCCGCGATCGACGCCCACGGCACCGCCTTGACCGACGACACGCTTGCGGCCTGCCGCGGCGCCGACGCCGTCCTGCTCGCCGCCGTGGGCGGCCCCAAGTGGGACACCACCGACCCCGCCGCGCCCCGGCCCGAGCAGGGGCTGCTCGGCCTGCGCAAGGGACTGGGCCTGTTCGCCAACCTGCGCCCGGTCAAGCCGCTGCCGGCGCTCTATGACGCCAGCCCGCTCAAGCGCGAGATCATTGAGGGCACCGACATGCTCGTCGTCCGCGAGCTCACCGGCGGGATCTACTTCGGCGAGAAGTCCCGGACCGCCGACACCGCGTCGGACGCCTGTGTGTACACCCGCGAGGAGATCGTGCGGATCGCCAGGGTGGCCTTCGGGGCGGCTCGCTCGCGCGTGACCAGCGTGGACAAGGCCAACGTGCTGGAGACCAGCCGCCTGTGGCGCGAGGTGGTCCGCGAGGTGCACGAGGCTGAGTTCCCCAACATCGAGCTCGAGCACCTGCTCGTCGACAACGCCGCGATGCGCCTGGTCTCGGCGCCCCGCCACTTCGAGGTCATCGTCACCGAGAACATGTTCGGCGACATCCTCTCCGACGAGTCGGCAATGCTCACCGGCTCGCTGGGCATGCTGCCCTCGGCGTCGCTGGGCAAGGACGGCCCCGGCATGTTCGAGCCCGTCCACGGCTCGGCACCCGACATCGCCGGTCAGGGGATCGCCAATCCGCTGGCCATGTTCCTGTCTGCGGCGATGATGTTGCGGCATGGATTCTCCCTGGAAGACGAGGCCTCGGCGGTAGAATCGGCCGTCGATCGTGCGCTGTCCGAAGGGTTGCGCACGCCCGATCTGGGGGGCGAGGCGACGACCGCCGAGGCCACCCGGGCGGTCCTGCAGCACCTGTAGCACCCCTTTTAGCGCCCGTCGCGTCGCACCGTCTTCAACATCAAGGAGCAGTCGTGGAACAAGCCGACCTCATCTGGCACAACGGAGAACTCGTTGCCTGGGAGGACGCGAAGATCCACGTATTGACCCACGGGCTGCACTACGGGACCGGCGTGTTCGAGGGCGAGCGCGCCTACGAGACGCCCGAGGGCCCGGCGATCTTCCGCCACCAGGATCACCTCAAGCGCCTGTTCGCGTCGGCGGAGCTCTACTACATGCCGATCCCTTACACCCTGGAGGAACTGCGCGCCGCCACCCACGAGCTGATCGCGGCCAACGGGCTGCCCGCGTGCTACATCCGCCCGATCGTCTATCGCGGCTACGGCCAGATGGGCCTCAACCCGCTCGACTGCGAGGTGAGCGTGTCGATCGCGGTGTGGCCGTGGGGCGCGTACCTGGGCGCAGACTCAGCCACCCGGGGGGTCCGCGCCAAGGTGTCGAGTTGGCGGCGCATCTCCTCGGACTCGCTCATCCCGCAGGCCAAGGCCTCGGGGCAGTACCTCAACAGCGTCCTGGCCAAGATCGAGTCAGTGAAGTCCGGCTACGAGGAGTCGATCCTGCTCGACGCCCACGGCTTCGTGTGCGAGGGCACCGGCGAGAACATCTTCGTCGTCCGCGACGGGGTGATCCTGACCCCGCCGCACACCGCCGGCATCCTCGACGGCATCAACCGCAAGTCGATCATGCAGATCGCGCGGGACCTCGGCTATGAGGTGGTGGAGCGCAACCTGGCCCGCGCCGAGCTGTACCTGGCCGACGAGGTGTTCCTGTGCGGCACCGCCGCCGAGATGGTGCCGGTGTGCGAGATCGACGATCACCGGATCGGTGTCGAGGTGTCCGGGGTGGGCGGGGACCGATTACCGAAGCGGTCCAGGCGGTCTTCCTCGACGCCCTGCACGGTCGCGATGAGCGCTACCGCGAGTGGCTGGACATCGTCAAGGTCCCCTCCCGCAGCGCCCCATGAGCACCCGCATCGAGCTCTATGACACCACCCTGCGCGACGGGATGCAGGGGGAGGGCATGTCGCTGTCGGCGGGAGAGAAGCTGCGCGTCGCCCACCGTCTCGATGAGCTGGGGCTCGACCTCATCGAGGCCGGCTTTCCCAGCTCCAACCCCAAGGAGCTCGAGCTGTTCGGCCTGCTGGCCTCCGAGACGTTTCGCCACGCTCAGGTGTGCGCCTTCGGCATGACCCGCCGGCGCGGGATGGCGCCCGACGCCGACCCGGCCCTGCGCGTCATCGCCGAGTGCTTTGCTCCGGTGTGCACCCTGGTGGGCAAGACATGGGGGCTGCATCTGGAGAAGGTCGTCAAGGTCGATCGCGACGAGAACCTGCGGATGATCTCCGAATCAGTGGCCTTCCTGCTGGCGCAGGGCAAGCGCGTGATCTACGACGCCGAGCACTTTTTCGACGGCTACGCCGACGACCGCGACTACGCGCTGCGCTGCCTGGGCGCGGCGGTGGGAGCCGGCGCCGAGACCGTGGTCTGCTGTGACACCAACGGCGGGACGCTGCCCCATGTCGTCGGGGCGGCGATGAGCGATGTCGTGGCGTCGGTCGGCGCGCAGGCGCGGATCGGCATCCACACCCACGACGACGCCGGCTGCGGAGTGGCCAACGCGATCGCCGCGGTGATGGCCGGCGCCACCCACGTCCAGGGGACGATGAACGGCTACGGCGAGCGGTGCGGCAACGCCAACCTCATCTCGATCATTCCCAATCTCCAGCTCAAGCTCGGCTACGAGTGCCTCACCGAGGCGCAGCTGGCGTCGCTCACGCCGACGGCCAACTACATCGCCGAGCTGCTGAATTTCACCCCGGACCCCGACGCGCCCTACGTCGGGCGAAACGCCTTCGCCCACAAGGGGGGCATGCACGTCGCCGGGGTCAGCGCCGACCCGGCCACGTTCGAGCACATCGATCCGGAGATCGTCGGCAACCATCGCGAGATGCTGATCTCTGAGCTCTCGGGCAAAGGGACCGTCCAGTCCCGCGCGCGCGAAGCGGGCATGGAGCTCGACGACGACCTGGCCGCCCAACTGGTGGAGCGCGTCAAGGAGCTGGAGCACCGGGGCTATCACTACGAGGCCGCCGACGGCTCCTTCGAGCTTCTGCTGCGCAAGGAGACCGGCGAGTACGAGCCGCTGTTCCGCCTGGAGTCGTGGCGGGCGATCGTCGAGAAGAAGGCGGATGGGAGGGTCGAGACCGAGGCGACGATCAAGATCTGGATCGCCGGCGAGCGCTACGTGCGCACGGCCGAGGGCAACGGGCCGGTCAACGCTCTGGACAAGGCGCTGCGTGAGGCGCTGGTGGAGATCTACCCCCACCTGCGCGACATCGAGCTGGTCAACTTCAAGGTCCGCATCCTCGACGAGACCAAGGGCACCGGCGCGGTGACCCGCGTGCTGCTGGACGCGTCGGACGGCGAGAAGGTATGGGGGTCGATCGGGGTGTCTGAGAACGTGATCGAGTCGTCCTGGGAGGCGCTCGTGGACTCGCTGGAGTACGGGGCGCAGCCTCAGAGCCGCGGGCGCCTGTCCGGCGATGCGGCCGCCGCGCCGCGGAGCTCGTGACCGGGCACGTGACCGGCACGAGCGTCGAGCAGATCCCGCTGGCCCGGCCGATCCTCGGCCCCGAGGAGGAGGAGCGGGTGCTGGCGGTGCTGCGCTCCGGCCAGCTGTCCCTGGGGCCACGGGTGGGCGAGTTCGAGCGTGCCTTCGCGGCTCGGCTCGGCGCCGGCTATGGGGTGGCGGTGTCCAGCGGGACCGCCGGCCTGCATCTGGCGCTGCGCGCCGTCGGGGTATCGGACGGCGACGAGGTGATCACGTCCCCGTTCTCGTTCGTGGCCTCGGCCAACGTTGCCTTGTACGAGCGGGCGCGGCCGGTGTTCGCCGACATCGACCCGGTGACCCTCTGCATCGACCCGGACGCCGCGGCGGACGCCGTGACGCCGCGCACCTCGGCGCTGCTCCCGGTCCACGTGTTCGGCTACCCGGCTGACATGGCGGGGCTTGAGGCGCTGGGACTGCCGATCGTGGAGGACGCCTGCGAGGCGCTGGGCGCCACCTACGCCGACGGCGTGGCCGTGGGCGCGCGCGGGCACCAGGCGGTGTTCGCCTTCTACGCCAACAAGCAGCTCACCACGGGCGAGGGCGGGATGGTGACGACACCGGACGCGGTCGGTCAAGGAGCGCCTGGATTCCGAGCGCAACCAGGGCCGCGCGCCCGATATGGGGTGGCTCGACCACGACCGGCTGGGCTTCAACTACCGGCTCTCGGACATCGCCTGCGCGCTGGGCCTGGCCCAGCTCGAGCGCCTCGACGACATGCTGGCCGGGCGCGCCCGGGTGGCTTCGCTCTACCGCGAGGCCCTGGCGGGAGTGGAGGGGTTGGAGCTGCCCTGTCCCGACGCCGGCGGCAACCGCCGGGGCTGGTTCGTGTTCGTCGTCCAGCTGCCGCGTGAGTGCGGACGGGACGACGTCGTGCGTGCCCTGGCGGAGCGCTCGATCCCCAGCAAGCCGTACTTCCCCGCCATCCATCTGATGTCGTTCTACCGCGAGCGCTTCGGCCACCGCGAGGGCCAGTTCCCGGTCTGCGAGGACGTGGCGGCGCGGTCGATCGCGCTGCCCTTCTTCCCGACGATGACCGAGGGCCAGGTGCAGCGGGTCGCCGATGAGCTGCGCGCCGTCCTGGAGCGCTGAGCCGTCGATCGCGCTTCGCCGAGCCTCAGGACGCGGCCTTTCGCCGGCTCAACGACTCGATCGGCTTCGACTGGCGGCTGAGCCCCTACGACGTGGATCAGTCGATCGCCCACGCCGCCATGCTCGCGGCGCAGGGGATCATCTCCGAGGCGGACGGGGCCGAGCTGCGACGCGGCCTGGAGCAGGTGCGCGGGGAGCTCACCGACGGCACGTTCGCGTTCGCCGAAGGCGACGAGGACATCCACATGGCCATCGAGCGGCGCGTCACCGAGATCGTGGGGCGCGTCGGCGGCCGCCTGCACACGGCGCGCTCGCGCAACGACCAGGTGGCCACCGACGTCGCCATGTTCGTGCGCGCGCACGCGCACGAGGCGCTCGAGCGGCTGGACCGGCTGGGGCGCACGCTGGTGGACGTGGCCGAACGCCACCTGGACTGGCCGATGCCGGGCTACACGCACATGCAGCGCGCCCAGCCGATCTACCTCAGCCATCACCTGCTCGCCTACTTCTGGATGGTGGCCCGGGACATGCGCCGCTTCGAGGCGGTGATCGCCGCCACCGGCCGGCTGCCGCTCGGCGCCGGAGCGTTGGCCGGTGTCAACTTCGACACCGACCGCCGAGCGGTGGCCGCGGCCCTGGGCTTCTCCGGGGTGTCCGAGAACTCGGTGGACGCCGTCTCCAACCGCGACTTCGTGCTCGACTATCTGGCGGCGGCGGCGACGTGCGCCACCCATCTGTCGCGGTTGGGCGGCGAGATCGTGCTGTGGTCCACCGAGGAGTATGGGTTCTGCGAGGTGTCGGACGCCTGGGCGTCGGGCTCGTCGATCATGCCCCAGAAGAAGAACCCGGACGCCGCGGAGCTGCTGCGGGCCAAGGCGCCGCGCCTGGTCTCGAACCTGGTGGCGCTGCACGGGGTGATGCACGGCCTCCCGCTCACCTACAACAAGGACATGCAGGAGGACAAGGAGCCGCTGTTTGACTCCTCGGACACGCTGGAGCTGTGCCTGGACGCGGCCGCCGGGATGCTGGCCACGATCACCTTCAAGCGCGAGCGGCTGGCCGCGGCGGCCGCCGACCAGTTCCTGGCCGCCACCGATATCGCCGACCTGCTGGTGCGACGCGGCGTACCGTTCCGCGAGGCCCACGGGGTGGTGGCCGGCCTGGTGCGTGAGGCACTGGACGCCGGCAAGCTCCTCTCCGACCTCACGCCGGCTGAGCTGACGGCCCAGTCGTCCGCGCTCGACGAGGAGTTCTACCGCCTGCTCGGAGACGGGGCGTGGCTGGAGACCAAGGTGTCTGAGGGCGGGACGTCGCTGGACCGGGTGCGCGAGCAGCTCAACGGGCCCGCGCGGCGCTCCGGTGACACGGTGAAGCGCGCATTCTTCGACCGGCCCGTGCTCGAGGTCGCGCGCGACCTGGTGGGTTGCGTCGTCACCCACGGCGACACCGCCGGGGTCATCGTCGAGACCGAGGCCTACCACGACTCCGAGCCCGCCTGCCACGCCTATGTGGGCGCTGACCCCCCGGACACGGGTGCTGTTCGGGTCGCCCGGGCGCGCCTACGTGTACTTCTCCTACGGGATGCACTGGATGCTCAACGCGGTGTGCGAGCCCGCGGGGGTGGGGGCGGCGGTGCTCATCCGCGCGCTGGAGCCGGTGGAGGGCATCGATCACATGCGCGAGCGGCGTGGGATGGACGCGGTGCGCCAGCTGTGCTCGGGGCCGGGCAAGCTGACCCAGGCGCTGGGAATCGGCCCGGAGCTCAACGACACCGATCTGCTGCGCGGCCCGGTGCGTTTCTCGGGCCGGCCTCGGGCCTGGCGCGACGTCGCGGTCGACGTCGACGTCCGGATGGGCATCACCAAGGCGCCTGACCTGCCGTGGCGGTTTCTCGCCGCGGGCAACCGGTACGTGTCGCGCCCGGTGCGGCGCGCGGCCGCGGCTTAGCCTGGATCCGGCTAGCCGGTTCCGCCGCCGCCTCCGCCCAGGCCGGCGCCGCCGCTGGCGCCGCCGGTGCCCCTCCGGTCCCGCCGCCGGTGTCGCCTCCGCCGGTGCCGCCGCCCGTGCCACCGCCGGTTCCGCCTCCGGTCCCGCCCCCGCGTTCCGCCGCCGGTTCCGCCTGCGGTCCCCCCGCCGGTGTCGCCTCCGCCGGTGCCGCCTCCGGTGCCACCGCCCGTGCCGCCGCCGGTGCCGCCGCCGTGTCGCCGCCGGTGCCCGCCGGTGGCGTTGGTGCCCGTGCCCGCGCCGCGTGGCGGGCGTCGTGCCGGTGGAGCCGCTGGGCGGGGCGCTGGGAGTGAACCCGGTGCCCGTGTCACCGGTCCGAAACGGTGCCGGTGCCCGTCGCCGAACTCGACCCGTTCTTCTTGTGTGGGTGCTTGCCGTACTCGCACGGCCTCTTCGGCGTTGATCTGGAGCGCCTGGACCATGAAGTCGTGCCAGATGTTGGCGGGGAAGGTGCCGCCCTCGACCGGCTGGCCGTTGTACAGCGTGGTCATCGGGATCAGCTTGTTGGGGTAGCCGACCCATACCGCCGTGGTGAACTGCGGCGTCCAGCCGACGAACCATGCGTCGCCGTAATTGGAGGTGGTGCCGGTCTTGCCGGCCACGTCGACGCCCGAGATCGCCGCCGATGTTCCGGTGCCGTGCTCGACGACGCCCTGGAGCAGCTCGTGGATGACCGCTGCCGTGGTTGCCGGGATCACGCGCTTGTACTTCGGTGTGGCGTACAGCTCGCGACTTGCCACGGCACTTGATCTTCAGGCATTGGATCTGCGCGATGCCGACCGGGCCCTCGTGGGGAGCGCCCAGCCCGGGGGCGAACACCCGCTGGCCGCCCGTGGCAATCGTCTCGTAGGCGTGCGCCATGTCCAACGTGGTCACGCCCTGCTTGAGCCCCCCGATGATCATCGCGTAGTTGGTGGAGACGGGCGACCGGATGCCCATCTTCCTCGCCATCTTGGAGATGTTCTTGGTCCCGACCCCCGGCGAGAGACCCAGTTGGGTGAAGACGCTGTTGTCAGAGACCTCGGTGGCCGCGGCCAGGCTGATCGGCCCCGAGTACTCGTTGCCGAAGTTCTTGACCATGTAGTGCTCCTTGCCGCCGCTGTTGGGCACGATCAGGTCAAGGGGCTTGGAGTCGAACACCGAGCTCGGGTCCGTAGCCCTTCTGCAGGGCCACGGCGAGGGTGAACGGCTTGAACGCCGAGCCTGGCTGGCGAAAGCCCTCGGTGGCCAGGTTGAAGGGGTACTTCTGAAAGTCCTCGTCGCCGTCGATCAGCGGCCCGCCCACCATCGCCCGGACCTGGCCGGTCCGGTTGTCGATCGACACCAGCGACGCGGCGGGCATGCCCGGTCCGCTGGGCAGGTTCTCGCGGATCGCCTCCACGGCGGCGTCCTGCATCTTCAGGTCGATCGTGGTGCGGATCTTCAGCCCGCCGTAGTAGGCGCGATAGCCGGCCACGCTGGGCGAGACGCCGCCGCGCTCCATCGCCGCCACCACCTGGGGACCCACCCAGCTGGTGAAGTAGGGGGCCGCCGGCGGCTCCTCGGGCTGCTCGATGTCGTTCTCGGTGGGCAGCGGCGAGTTGCGGAAGTCGTCGTACTGCTGGAGCGTGATGTCGCCGATGTTGAGCATGTCCTTCAGCACCAGGTCGCGCCGTGCCTTGGCGGCCGACCGCGTCTCGGACTGGAGCGGGTTGAACGCCGACGGGTTGGCCACCATGCCGGCCAGCAGCGCGGCCTGGGCCGGATCAAGCCGCGATGCGCACGAGGGCAGCGGCGCGTCCCCGCAGCCGTCGGTGTTGCCATCGCTGGCGGCGTTGGGGTCGTACCTCAGCGCCTTCCCGAAGTACACCCGGGCCGCCGACTCCGCGCCGTAGGCGCCGTTGCCGAAGTAGATGGAGTTCAGGTACTCCCCGAGGATCTTCTCGCGGGGCCACTCGCGGGTCAGGTGGTAGGCCAGGGCGGCCTCGCGAAGCTTCTCGAAGACCGTGCGATTGCCCTCGGCCGCCAACGCGTTCTTGACGAACTGCTGGGCGATGGTGGAGGCACCCTGGCGGGCGCCGCCAGTGACATCGGCCATGAAGGCACGAGCGACGCCCTTGATGTCCACGCCCGGGTCGGACCAGAAGCGCTTGTCCTCGACGGCCACGATCGCCTGGCGCATCATCGGCCCCAACCGATTGAAGTTGTCGATGACCTCGCTGTTGGGTGGCGCGAGGAGGCCGATCTTGCGCCAGTGGTCGTCGTAGAGGTAGGAGTTGGTCCCCAGCTTCTGATACTCGGCCCGGTTCTCGATCTGAGGCAGGTCAGACGCGACCGCCATCATCATCCCGAAGATCGTGGAGACGATGGCGAGGGCGCCGAGGCCGAGCAGGATCCAGAACAGCCGCAGCTTGCGGACCTTGGGCCTGCGCCGGCGGCCGTCCTTGCGGCGGCGGAACCGTCGCTTGGGCGGCGCAAACGGGATCGGAGCTCTGGGATCCCGCGGCTCGCTGGTGTTGTCGTCGTCGTCGCTCATGCGATCGCGGCCAGCGCCGGAAGCCAACCGTGGCCACGGCGCCGGTGAGGTGGAAAACCCAGCGTAACTGTAGGACGGGCGGGGCTTCCCAGGCGGCGGCGAGAGTGTAGTGCATCGGCGACGCTGCACTAGCATCGGGCCCCATGCCGCCCGACCCCTCAGAAGAGGCTGCCTGGCTGACGCGCAACGTCGTCGATTGCCTGCCGGAAGGGCTCCTGGAGCGCAAGCTCAGGGAGGGGCGGCCGCTCCGGGTCAAGCTCGGCGTCGACCCCACGGCGGCCGACATCCACCTGGGTCACACCGTGGTGCTTCAGAAGCTCCGCGAGTTTCAGGAGCTTGGCCACACCGTCGTGCTGATCATCGGTGACTACACCGCGCGCGTCGGCGATCCGAGCGGTCGTTCGACGCTGCGGCCGCTGTTGTCAGGCGAGGAGATCGAGGCCAACGCGCGCACCTACCAGGAGCAGGCGCTCAAGGTGCTCGACGAGGGCGCGCTCGAGGTCCGCTTCAACGGCGAGTGGCTGGACATGTCGATGGAGCAGCTCTTCGCGCTCACCCGCACCACCACCGTCGGCCAACTGCTGGAACGCGACGATTTCTCCAAGCGCTACGCCGCGCGCGAGCCGATCTCGGTGCTCGAGCTGCTCTACCCGCTGCTGCAGGGCTATGACTCGGTCGCCGTCCGCGCCGATGTCGAGCTGGGGGGGACCGACCAGAAGTTCAACCTGCTGCTGGGGCGCAACATCCAGCGCGCCTATAACCAGCCCGAGCAGGTGATCATGACGATGCCCCTGCTCACCGGCACCGACGGCGAGCGCAAGATGTCCAAGTCCTATGGCAACCACATCGGCGTCGCCGACCCGCCGGAGGAGATCTACGGGCGCACGCTCAGCATCCCGGACACGGCGTTGCCCGATTGGTACGCGCTGCTGCTGGGGACCGAGCCCGACCCCGCGCTCAGCCCCCGCGACGTCAAGCGCGCGCTGGCCCGAGACCTGACAGCGCGCTTCTATGACGACGAGGCGGCACGGGTGGCCGAGGAGCGCTTTGACCGCCTCCACATCCGCCGCGAGATCCCCGAGGAGGTCCCCGTCGTGCGCTGGACGCTCAACGGCTCGGGCACGGTCCACCTGCCCGCGTTGCTGGCGCAGGCGTTCTCAGTCTCCACCTCGGAGGCGCGCCGGGCGCTCGGCCAGGGCGCCGTCCGGATCGACGGCGAGCCCGTGGCCGGCGATGTCCTGGATGTCCCCGCCGGGGAACTGGACGGCCGCGTGCTGCAGTTGGGCAAGCGCCGCTTCGCGCGGGTGGAGATCGTCGGGTAGGTCCGGGGGCGCGATGGCGGTGAGCGGCGGGATGCTGCGCCTGCAGACGCAGGGCCACGGGGACATCATCGACCTCACCGAGGGCGTGGCCCGCATCGTGGCCACCACCGGGGTGCAGCGGGGGCTGGTCACCGTGTTCGCCATCGGCGCCACGGTGGGCGTGACCACCATGGAGTACGAGCCCGGGGGCGTCTCGGATCTCCAGCGCCTGCTGGACGCGCTCATCCCGGCGGAGGGCGACTACGAGCACAACCGACTCAACCACGACACCAACTCCCACGCTCACCTGCGCGCCGCGATCATCGGGCCGTCGGAGACGATCCCTGTGATCGAGGGCCGGCTGATGCTGGGAACCTGGCAGCAGATCGTCCTCATCGATTGCGACGATCGCCCACGTGACCGCACGGTCAGCGTCCAGGTTCTATGCTGAGCGATAGCCGCGCGAGGCAGCGCCCCACCGAAACCGTCGTTTAGCGACGATGCCGATGTGGAGCGCTATACTCGTCGGTCCGCCCCGGGGCCGGTTCAAGGACCCGGGCGCGCCCCTGAGGAGGATCACCCTCCTCCAAGAGGTGCGACGGTCTTTGAAAACTCAACAGCATGCACACTCTTCGGCCGAACCCCGGCCGAGAGATGTGTCCAGGTTCGACACCGTCGCTCGGCCGTTCCCCTCGGGGAGCAGATCGAACGGCGGTCCAGAATTAACCCCGTCTTGCGTTCCGGAGCCCCCTGTGTACATCGGGCTCCTAGCCTCCCGGCTCCGCCGGTAGGTGATGCGGGTTCGCCGGCCTCGTGCCGGTGGGCCGTGGGCGCAAGGGCCTGATCCCACCAGGGACAGGCCCAGGACTCGGAGCAGTCGCCGGTCGTGACACAGTTTGCGGCCGCTCGAGGCTCCGAATATTCCTGACGACTCTTTGTGGAAGTTCTTCACGGAGAGTTTGATCCTGGCTCAGGACGAACGCTGGCGGCGTGCCTAACACATGCAAGTGGAGCGACGAACCGGGCTTCGGCCCGGGGCAAAGCCGCGAACGGGTGAGTAACACGTGGGTAACCTGCCCTGATGATCGGGACAACCCGAGGAAACTCGGGCTAATACCGAATGTGCCCTCTGGCCGTAAGGCCTCTGGGGAAAGGAAGCTTCGGCCTCCGCATTGGGATGGGCCCGCGGCCCATTAGCTTGTTGGTGAGGTAACGGCTCACCAAGGCAACGATGGGTAGCTGGTCTGAGAGGACGATCAGCCACACTGGGACTGAGACACGGCCCAGACTCCTACGGGAGGCAGCAGTGGGGAATCTTGCGCAATGCGCGAAAGCGTGACGCAGCAACGCCGCGTGGGGGAAGAAGGCCTTCGGGTTGTAAACCCCTTTCAGTTGGGACGAAGCTTCGGCGGTGAATAGCCGTCTGGAGTGACGGTACCTTCAGAAGAAGCCCCGGCTAACTACGTGCCAGCAGCCGCGGTAATACGTAGGGGGCAAGCGTTGTCCGGAATCATTGGGCGTAAAGAGCGTGTAGGCGGCTTGGTAAGTCCGCTGTGAAAGTCCAGGGCTCAACCCTGGAATGCCGGTGGAAACTGTCAAGCTTGAGTCCGGAAGAGGCGAGTGGAATTCCTGGTGTAGCGGTGAAATGCGCAGATATCAGGAGGAACACCAATGGCGAAGGCAGCTCGCTGGGACGGTACTGACGCTGAGACGCGAAAGCGTGGGGAGCAAACAGGATTAGATACCCTGGTAGTCCACGCCGTAAACGATGGGCACTAGGTGTGGGGGGTGTCGACTCCCTCCGTGCCGACGCTAACGCATTAAGTGCCCCGCCTGGGGAGTACGGCCGCAAGGCTAAAACTCAAAGGAATTGACGGGGGCCCGCACAAGCAGCGGAGCATGTGGTTTAATTCGACGCAACGCGAAGAACCTTACCTGGGCTTGACATGTTCCTGACCGCCGTGGAAACACGGTTTCCCTTCGGGGCAGGATCACAGGTGGTGCATGGCTGTCGTCAGCTCGTGTCGTGAGATGTTGGGTTAAGTCCCGCAACGAGCGCAACCCCCGTCGCATGTTGCCAGCATTTAGTTGGGGACTCATGCGAGACTGCCGGTGACAAACCGGAGGAAGGTGGGGATGACGTCAAGTCATCATGCCCCTTATGTCCAGGGCTACACACGTGCTACATTGGCGCGTACAGAGGGTTGCGATACCGCGAGGTGGAGCGGATCCCTTAAAGCGCGTCTCGGTTCGGATTGCAGGCTGAAACTCGCCTGCATGAAGGCGGAGTTGCTAGTAATCGCGGATCAGCATTGCCGCGGTGAATACGTTCCCGGGCCTTGTACACACCGCCCGTCACACCATGGGAGTGAGCAACACCCGAAGCCGGTGGCCTAACCCTTTTGGGAGGGAGCCGTCGAAGGTGGGGCTCGTGACTGGGGTGAAGTCGTAACAAGGTAGCCGTAGCGGAAGCTGCGGCTGGATCACCTCCTTTCTAGGGAGCCCTCCTTTGCGAGGGCACCGAATGCCGGAGGCGGACGCCTCTGGAGCTCTTCGGAGCTCCTCGCGTCCGAAGCTCTGAGCGCATCGGTCACTAGACATGTCGACCGAACCTGGCAGCCGGGCCGCGTCTGACGCCTTTGGCGTGCACCGAGTGCGGCGCATGCTGTTGAGTTTTGAGAGACCGGCGTGCCGCCGGCGCTCAGAGGGCTTCGGTCCCTGGGTGGTCGCGCGGTGCACAGCCTCTTCGCGGACCTTGAAAACTGCACAGTAGCCAATGAAACGGGTATCACCGGGTGAGGACTTTGGTCCTCTCCCATTAAGATCACCGTCAAGATAGTAAGGGCACATGGTGGATGCCTTGGCACCAAGAGTCGATGAAGGACGTGAACGGCTGCGATAAGCCGCGGTTAGGCGCTGAATAGCCATTGACCCGCGGATCTCCGAATGGGTAAACCCAGCGCCGGTAATGCGGCGTTATCCCGCGTTGAACACATAGGCGCGGAGAAGACAAGCGGGGGAAGTGAAACATCTCAGTACCCCGAGGAAAGTAAATCAACAGAGACTCCCCGAGTAGTGGCGAGCGAAAGGGGATCAGCCCAAACCTGTTGCGTGTAAGCGGCCACGCGTTGCGCAGCAGGGGTTGTAGGGCGCCTGGTCCGGGCTGTGGCTGGCCCGGCGGAAGTTACAAAGTCATGTGGTAGTCGAAGCGTGTGGAACCACGCACCAAAGAGGGCAATCGTCCCGTAGACGAAATCGCATGATCTTCCGCAGGCGTTCCTGAGTAAGTCCGCTCCCGTGAAACGCGGACTGAAACTGGGGGGACCACCCTCCAAGGCTAAGTACTCCTTGGTGACCGATAGCGGACTAGTACCGTGAGGGAAAGGTGAAAAGTACCCCGGAAGGGGAGTGAAATAGTACCTGAAACCGCGTGCCTACAAGCGGTGGGAGCAGACTTGTTCTGTGACCGCGTGCTTTTTGCATAACGAGCCGGCGAGTTACTCGTCTGCGGCAAGGTTAAGCGATGAGCGGAGCCGTAGCGAAAGCGAGTCCGAATAGGGCGACATAGTCGTAGGCGGTAGACCCGAAGCTGAGCGAGCTACCCATGGGCAGGTTGAAGCGGGGGTAAGACCTCGTGGAGGACCGAACCGACCTAGGTTAAAAACTGGGCGGATGACCTGTGGGTCGGAGTGAAAGGCTAATCAAGCTCAGTGATATCTGGTTCTCTCCGAAATATATTTAGGTATAGCCTCGGATAAATTCCGTTGCGGCCGTAGAGCACTGTTTGGACTAGGGGCCCTACCAGGTTACCGAATTCAGGCAAACTCCGAAGACCGTAACGGTTACTCCGGGAGTCAGTTGCTGGGGGATAAACTTCAGCGTCAAGAGGGAAACAGCCCAGACCGCCAGCTAAGGTCCCTAAGTACTAGCTAAGTGGTAAACGATGTTCGAATGCACAGACAACCAGGAGGTTGGCTTAGAGGCAGCCACCCTTGAAAGAGTGCGTAACAGCTCACTGGTCAAGTGTTCGAGCGCGGACAATGTAACGGGGCTCAAGCTAGTCACCGAAGCTGCGGGTGTGATCTTTGGATCACGCGGTAGGAGAGCGTTCCGCCGCCAGCGAAGCAGCGCCGTAAGGCAGCTGTGGAGGCGACGGAAGTGAGAATGCCGGCATGAGTAACGAAAGAGGGGTGAGAATCCCCTCCGCCGATTGCCCAAGGTTTCCTGAGTAAAGTTCGTCTGCTCAGGGTTAGTCAGGACCTAAGGCGAGGCCGAAAGGCGTAGTCGATGGCCAACGGGTTGATATTCCCGTACCACGTCGCGACCGTTTGACCGAATGGGGGGACGAGGAAGGCTATGGGATCCCAGGCGATGGTCGTCCTGGGGTAAGCATGTAGGGGTGGCTCTAGGTAAATCCGGAGCCGCATAACCTGAGGTGCGATGCCAGCTGGCTCTAAGCCGGCGAGTCCCGGATGCCATGCCTCCAAGAAAAGCCTCTAGGGAGGTCGCGCGTGCCTGTACCAAAACCGACACAGGTGGGCAAGTGGAGCACACTAAGGTGATCGAGATAACCCTCGTTAAGGAACTCGGCAAAATCGCCCCGTAACTTCGGGATAAGGGGCGCCCCAGTAGGGTGAAGCTCTTCGCGAGTGGAGCCCGAGAGGGCCGCAGTGAATAGGTTCAAGCGACTGTTTACCAAAAACACAGGTCTCTGCTAAGTCGAAAGACGACGTATAGGGGCTGACGCCTGCCCGGTGCCGGAAGGTTACGTGGAGGTGTTAGGGGTAACCCGAAGCACCGAAACTAAGCCCCGGTAAACGGCGGCCGTAACTATAACGGTCCTAAGGTAGCGAAATTCCTTGTCGGGTAAGTTCCGACCTGCACGAATGGCGTAACGACTTGAACGCTGTCTCAACGAGGGGCTCGGTGAAATTGCAGTCTCGGTGAAGATGCCGAGTACCCGCGGCTAGACGGAAAGACCCCGTGAACCTTTACTACAACTTGGTATTGGGGTTCGATCCATTTCGCTCAGGATAGGTGGGAGGCTTGGAAGCGCCGGCTGCGGCTGGCGTGGAGCCAACCTTGAGATACCACCCTTGGTGTATTGGATCTCTAACGGTGCGCCCTGAATCGGGGCACCGGACAGTGACAGGTGGGTAGTTTGACTGGGGCGGTCGCCTCCCAAAATGTAACGGAGGCGCGCAAAGGTTCCCTCAGCACGGTCGGAAATCGTGCGTAGAGTGTAAAGGCAGCAAGGGAGCTTGACTGCGAGACCGACGGGTCGAGCAGGTACGAAAGTAGGCCTTAGTGATCCGGCGATAGCAAGTGGAAGCGTCGTCGCTCAACGGACAAAAGGTACTCCGGGGATAACAGGCTTATCGGGCCCAAGAGTCCACATCGACGGCCCGGTTTGGCACCTCGATGTCGGCTCGTCGCATCCTGGGGCTGAAGTAGGTCCCAAGGGTTGGGCTGTTCGCCCATTAAAGCGGTACGCGAGCTGGGTTCAGAACGTCGTGAGACAGTTCGGTCCCTATCTGCCGTGGGCGTTGGAGAGTTGAGAGGATTCGTCCCTAGTACGAGAGGACCGGGATGAACGCACCTCTGGTGTATCTGTTGTCCTGCCAAGGGCACCGCAGGTTAGCTACGTGCGGATCGGATAACCGCTGAAAGCATCTAAGCGGGAAGCCGGCCTCAAGATGAGCTCTCCCATCTCCTAGAGAGAGTAAGACCCCTGGAAGATCACCAGGTTGATAGGCCGGATCTGGAAGAGTGGTGACACTCGTAGGAGACCGGTACTAATGGGTCGAGGGCTTGACGGATTTCTTTTTGATACCCGTTCATTGGCGCTGTGTAGTTTTGAAGGCCCGCGAAGAGCGGTCCTCGCCCCGTCGTGGCGAGGGCACCGGGTCTTGACAAGTTTCCGGTGGCTATGGCGAGGGGGAAACACCTCTTCCCTTTCCGAACAGAGCCGTTAAGCCCCTCAGCGCCGATGGTACTTGGCCCGCAAGGGCCTGGGAGAGTAGGTCGCCGCCGGTTCTTCTATACAAGCCCCGCTTGCTGCTGCAGGCGGGGTTTTTTGTGTGCCCCGGGCTCTTCTTCAGTCTTCGGGCGTGTCCGGGCCACCCCGGCTGCGCAGGGCGTCACGTCGCCGGGGATCGGCCTGACGTGGTGTACCGGACGTGCTGCGGGCGCTGGACACCGTATGCGCGCGGGAGCACGGCGTCGCGGCGAGTCGCCCCGCGGTCACCCGAAGGGCGACGCTGGGTGCGTTCGGCGCTGACGTGCAGGCCGTCTCCTCGTGCACTCGCGGCACACGACGCGTAGCGCTGTCGGTCGGGACGGCGCCGACCCTACTTCCCGCGGGTTGAGCGCGGAGCGGGCTGGCACAGCCGTTGTGACGGCGTGCGATGCTGCCATGGCCCGAGGGGATCATCCCGACAGAGCGCGCTACAGGACGCGCTCGATCCTGAGGCGCCGGGCGCCCTTCGGGGTCTGAACGGTGACCGTCGCGCCTGCGGGCTGGTCCAGGAGCGCCTTGGCCACGGGCGACTCCGCGGAGAGCTTGCCCGCCGCTCGGTCGGCCTCGGTGGCGCCGACGATCGTCCAGGTGTGGGTCTCCCCGGTGTTCTCGTCGGTGACCTCGGCGGAGCAGCCGAAGCTGAAGACAGAGGCGCCGTTGGCGGTCCCGCTGTCGACGTCGACCACCACGGCCTTGCGCAGGCGCTGGCGCAGGCGGAGGATCCGGGTCTCGAGGTGCGCCTGGTCCTCCTTGGCGGCGTGGTACTCGGCGTTCTCCTTCAGGTCGCCGTGACCACGTGCGGTGAGGATGCGGGCCGCGATGTCGCGGCGGGCGACGGTCTCGAGTTCGCCGATCTCGGCCTTGAGGGCTGCGAGGCCCTCCTCGGTGATGGGCTCGCCGTCGTGTTCTGATGCTGGCATCTGAGCATTCTGGCAAACCTGCCCGGACGTGCCCACCGGGGGCGTGCGACAGTGCCGCGACCGCCCGCCCGCGACCGTGGCACCATCATCATCGTATGCGAGCGATAGTGAACTACTTCCGGGCCAATCCCCAGGTGTTCCTGCTGTTCCTGGTGTGCGTGGTGCTTGGCCTGGGCACGTTCGTCGCCGTGCTGGTCGCCCTCGTCCAGTCCGGCAACACCACGCCGACCGGCGAGCCGTCGGGTGTGATCGGCGCCGCCGGCGCAGTGGTCGCGATGCTCGGCGGCCGCTGACCGGCCCCTTCAGCACCTCTCAGCGGTGGGCCTTGAAGGTGTTCTTCGGGGCCGCGCAGCTCTCCGAAGCGCCCTTGAACGAACCGCTATATGACCCTGTCACCGCCTTGCCCTTGAACGTGCCCTGGAGCTTCAGCGTGAAGTCACCGGCCTTGATCACGCCGCCGAAGTGCCCGTGCTTGTTGATCGTCAGCTTGGTCTTGACTCCAGTGGTGCCGTTGAGTGTCGCGCAGGTGGCGCCCAGGATCAGCTTCACCGTGACGATGCGCCCGCCCTTGACCGTGACGCTGAACGGGTGGCTCGCCTTGAAGCCGGAAATGGTGACCGTGCTGGTGCCCGCGTAGGTGCCGTTGGTCGCCGCAACTGCGACGCCGGCCACGGCGAGCACGAGTGCCACGGTCATCCCCAGAATCCTTCGCACGTTCGGTCCCCTCCTCGTGTCTTGAGCCCCCGGACCGAGGGCGTGGCCGAACGCTATCCCGCGCCGCGCACGGGGACGGTGAACGCTGTGTTAGCTCTTGTAGTCGCGCATGCCGGTCCAGTTGACCCGGTGGCAGAGGCGGTCCAGTCGCCAGAGCACGAGGGCGATCGCCAGCAACAGCACGCCGTATGCAGCCACATTGCTGACCAGTCGGCCGACGATCGGCACGAGCGCCATCAGCCAACACCAGAGCGCGAACCACGCGAGGGGGCGCCAGGGCAGATGCCACTGACGCCGCGGCCGCTCTGGCTCCTCGTCAAACGGAGGATCCCAGCCGCGATCTTGCAGCAAGAGCATCGCCCGTAAAAGGGTAGTACGCGCCCGACGCCGGCTCGCCGGTTCGCCCTGCTGGCCGGTTCGCCCTGCTGGCCGGTTCGCCCTGCTGGCCGGTTGGCGCGGTTGGCCGGTTCGCCCTGGTGGTCCCCGGCGCAACTGGCGCGCTGCGAGCGCGCCCGCGCGGGCGGACGCGGGCGCTAACTCACCCGATCATGCGTCGTGCGGACCGGGACGGGCCGGACGGGCACGGGGGAGAGGCAATGGGTGGGACGTGGCGCCACCCTGCCGGGTCGACGCTCTCGCTGGATCCGAACCGGCCGCCGGTGAGGGTGCGGGGCGGGGGTGGGCTCGGGATCGCCGAGGACATCGTCGACCAGCGTCATGAGGGCGCGAAGTCGCGTGACTGAAGCCTGGAACATATGTTCGTAAGAGTAGGGAGGGGCGCGGACGGAACCATGGTGCTTGCAAGGGTTTTTGCAAGAGGCGCCGACCAGGCCCGTGGACGCTGACGATTGGGATCACCATGAGGCTTCAGGCGGCTGCGACCCCGGAGCGAGCCGGGCACGGACGAACGTCAACTGCGGCTCAGGAAGGGCGGGCTGGAGCGCAGAACTGGCCATTGGCAGGGAACTGTGGGAGATAAGCACTGCCAGGTAGTTGTTATCTCCCAAGACCGCGGCCCGCGCGCGCTCAGGAACCCAGCGAGGACCAGACGTCGAGCTTGGTGCGGATGCGGTCCACGACCGCCGAGGTGAACTCCGTGGTTCCGGCGTGCCCGCCGAGGTCTGGGGTCTTCACGCCCGAGGCGATGGTCTCCAGCGTGCCCTCGTAGATGGCGCGCGCGGCTCGCTCGCACGCGGCCCCGTGGCGATCGGCAGCCTGGCGCAGCAGCGCGCCGCAGGCCAGGATCATGGCCAGTGGGTTGGCCAGGTCCTTGCCCAGCAGCGCCGGCGCGGTCCCGTGCGGCGCCTCGGCCATCGCGCACGTCGTGTCGTAGTCGTCGTCGAAGGCCAGGAGCACCGACTCGGCGCCGGCGATCGAACCGAACATCGGCAGCACCAGGTCAGAGAGGCAGTCCCCATCTCGATTGAGCGCGGGGATCACCAGCGGCGCGTCGGTGGCGCCGGAGAGGAGGCCGGCGTAGGTCGCGTCGATGAGGACCGGCTGATAGGCGATGTCGGGGTGGCGCGCAGCCGCGGCGTCCATCTCCTCCTTGAGCATCCCCTCATACACGGGCGACACCGTCCACTTGGGCCCGCCATACACGCGCGCGCCCATCTTGGCGGCCGTGCGAAAGGAGAACTCCGCCACGGCGCGGCAGGTCGACCGGGTGATCTTCTCCGTCCGGTAGGCCACCTCATCGGATGCGCCCGCATCGCCCTCGCGGTGCTCGGCCGCCCCGTAGGCGTCCTCGACGGCCATCCGCACCACCGAGATCGGGTGATAGACGCCGGCCAGCGGGGCCACGCCGGGCAGCCGGCGCCCGGTGCGCACGATGACCTTGCCGTCGACCTCCTCGCGCAGGATGCGATTGGGCGAGCCGACGTCGCCGGCGCCTTCGGGGGTGATGGTCGCCGCCTTCAGGCCGAGGCCGGCCTCGCGCATCGCCACCGCGGCCTCATCGACGATCCCGTTGGAGGTGGCCCGGCGACGCTCCAGCGACAGGTCAAAGCGCTCGAGCTCCAGATCGAGACCCAGCAGGTCGCCGTCGAGCACCTTCAGGGACTGCTCGAGCAGCTCCTGGCCCGTCTCGTCGCCCTCGAGAATCACCACCGAGACCGGGGTCACGGCGTGCGGTCCTCAGTCTCCGTCCGCCGCGGCTGCGGCGGGCATGAGCTCGTCACGACGCTCGGCCAGGGCCGCGATCACGAACGCGAGGTGCTCATCGAAGTCGACCCCCAGCTCGGCGGCGCCCTCGGTCATGTCCTCGCGGCTGACGGCGGCCGCGAATGCGGGCGATTTCATCTTCTTCTTGACCGATTTCGGGGTCATCCCGACCAGGCCCTCGGGGCGCACGTACGCGCACGCCAGCAGGAACCCGCACAGCTCGTCGACGGCGAAGAGGGTCTTCTCCATCGGGGAGTCGCGCGAGACGCCGAGGTAGGTGGCGTGCGACGCGACGGCGCGCACCAACTCGGGCGGGTATCCGCGGGCCTCCAGCTCCTTGAGCGCGTAGCGTGGGTGCCCGTCCTGGAGCGATGGATAACGCTCGTAATCCAGGTCGTGCAGCAGGCCGGTGAGGCCCCACAGCTCAACGTCACCGTCGAAGCGGGGCGCGTAGGCGCGCATCGCCGTTTCCACGGCCAACATGTGGCGGCGCAGGGAGTCTGACTGCGTCCATTCGCAAAGAAGGTCCCAGGCCTGCTCTCTCGAAATCTCTGCTGCCATGGCCGTTACCCTAGCTCAGCGTTCGGCCCCCGTCGCGCCCGCGACACAGCCGACATCGGTAGCGGCTACGCTGACCGGCGACCGTCCACCATCCACGTCTGCGGGGTCGATCAAACTGGAGAAGTTCGTCATCGAAGGCGGCGTGCCGCTGTCTGGCACGATCACAGCCGCCGGGAACAAGAACGGGGCGCTGCCGATCCTGGCCGCCTGCTTGCTCACCGAGGACGAGGTGATCCTTCGCAACGTGCCGCGGATCTCCGACGTCGAGGACATGGTGCGCCTGCTGCAGGTGCTGGGCGCCCACGTGGAGTGGTTGGGCCCCGCGGAGGTCCTGATCGACAGCTCGATGGTCGACGGCACGCAGGTCGACCGGGTGCTCGCCGAGCGCATCCGGGCCTCGTTCCTGCTCGCCGGCCCGCTGCTGGCGCGCTTCGGCGCCGCGCACATGCCCCCGCCCGGTGGGGACGTGATCGGACGCCGCCGGCTTGACCCGCACCTCGACGCCTTCCGCGCCCTCGGCGCGACCGTGGCGGACCGCCCCGACGAGATCGTGCTCAGCGCCCCGCCGCTGGGCCTCAGCCCGTGTGACTTCCTGATGGACGAACCGTCGGTGATGGCGACCGAGAATGCGCTGATGGCTGCCGCGCTGACGCGCGGGACGACGGTCATCCGCAACGCCGCCTCCGAGCCCCACGTCCAGGACCTGGCGCGGATGCTCGAGCAGATGGGCGCCGACATCGACGGCATCGGCTCCAACGTCATGACCGTCCACGGGCAGGCGCGCCTGCGCGGCTGCACCCACACCATCGCGCCCGATCACATCGAGATCGGCTCGTTCATGGTGCTGGCCGGGGTGACCGGTGGCGAGCTCATCGTCAAGGACACCCGCCCCGACGACCTGCGCATGATCCGCCTGGTGTTCGAGCGTCTGGGGCTGCGCTCGGAGGTCCACGGCGACGACATCATCGTCCCGGCCAACCAGGACCTCGTGGTCCGCAACGACCACGGCGACCACATGCCCAAGGTCGAGGACGGGCCCTGGCCGGCCTTTCCCGCCGACCTGACCAGCATCGCGCTCGCGCTGGCCACCCAGGCCTCCGGCTCGGTCATGATCCACGAGAAGATGTTCGAGAACCGCCTGTTCTTCACCGACAAGCTGGTCGGCATGGGCGCCTCCATCACCATCTGCGACCCCCACCGTGCGATCGTCAACGGGCCCCGCCCGCTGCGGGGCTCTCGTGTCGAGTCCCCCGATATCCGTGCCGGGATGGCGATGCTCATCGCCGCCCTGTGCGCCGACGGGGTGACCGAGATCGGCAACATCCGCCAGATCGACCGCGGCTATGAGCGGATCGACGAGCGGTTGCGTGAGCTCGGTGCCCGCATCACACGGCTGGAAGACGCTCCCGTAGCGGCGTGAGCACCGCCCGCTCGACCCGCGCGGGCGGCCTCGAAGCGACGCTGGACCGAACCCCGAGCGGCACCCGCGACGTCCTCCCGGACGAGATGCGGGAGCTGCGTGCGATGACCGACCGGATTCGCGAGGTGTTCGACCGCGCCGGTTACGGCGAGATCTACACGCCCGCGCTGGAGTTCGAGCAGACCTTCGAGCGCGGCAACATCGGGGGCGCGCGGCCCGCGTATCGCGTCTTCGACGAGCACGGCAGCGTGCTGGTGCTGCGGCCCGACATGACGGTACCCATCGCCCGAGTCGTCGCGACGCGCTACGCCCAAGCCGAACTGCCGCTGCGCTTCTGCTACGTCGCCCATGCGTACCGCGGCGTGCGTCCCCAGCGCGGCCAGAGCCGCGAGTTTCTCCAGGCCGGCGTGGAGCTCATCGGCGTGCCCGGCCCCTCAGGCACCGCCGAGGTGCTGAGCGTTCTGTGCGAGGCCCTGGACGCGGCCGGCCTCGACAGGTACCGCGTCGGGCTCGGTGACGCCGCCCTGTACCCGTCGCTGCTCGAGGCCTTCAGCGTCGACACCGAGCGCAGCGACCTGATCCTCACCGAGCTCGCCGCGGGCGACTTCGTCGGGGTGGAGCGCGAGATCCGGGCGCTCGGCCTGGCCGACGCCAACGTCGATCTGCTGCTGCGTCTGGCCCACACCCGGGGTGGACCGGAGGTGTTGGAAGGGTTGGAGGGCGCGCTGCACGACGCTCTCAGCGGCATGCGCGAGGTGCACGGCCTGTTGGCGCCCGCAGTGGCCGAGCGGATCATCTTCGACCTGGGACTGGTCCGGAGTCTTGGGTACTACACCGGCCCGCTGTTTCAGGTCTATGACCCCGCGTACGGCGTCCCGCTGGGCGGCGGCGGACGCTACGACGAGCTGCTGGGCTCCTTCGGGCGCCCGCTGCCCGCGGTCGGCTTCGCGCTGAACGTCGAGCGAGTGCACATCGCCCTCACCGGGGAGGAACGGGGTCGGGGACAGTGAGCGACCTGCGGATCGCCGTCCCGCGTGGCGCGCTGTTCGGCGACACCCTCGCCCTCCTGGACCGGATCGGCCTCGACACCCGCGAGGTCCGCGAGAACGACCGCAAGCTGCTCTTCGAGGATGTCGGCATCGTGACGATGCGACCGTCAGACGTCCCCACCTACGTTGAGGCCGGCGCCGCGGACCTCGGCGTCACCGGCAAGGACGTCCTCATGGAGCAGTCCGAGCGCGAGGTCTACGAGCTCGTCGATCTCGGGTACGGCCGCTGTCAGATGGTGCTGGCGAGCGTCGCCGGGGAGGATCGCGCCGCGGAGGCGCTGCGGCGCCTCGGCGTCGTGCGGATCGCCACGAAGTACCCGCGGATCGCCTCCGCGCACTTCCACGCCACCGGACGCCAAGCGGAGATCGTGGAGGTCAAGGGGTCCGTCGAGCTGGCGCCGCTCACCGGTCTGGTGGAGGCGATCGTCGACCTCACCGCCACCGGGACGACCCTGCGCGAGAATGGCCTGGTCATCCGCGAGGAGATCGCGGTGTGCACGGCGCGGCTCATCGCCAACCCAGTGGCGCATAAGCTGCGAGCGTCCGTGATCGACCAAGTCCTGGAGCGTATCGGTGCAGCATGAGCGTCTGAATCTGTCCGGGGACCCCGTGGGACTGGCCGAGGAACTGCGCGAGCTGATCCCGGCCCCCGAAGCCGTCGCCGAGCAGGTGACCGAGATCATCGCCCGCGTGCGAGCCAGCGGCGACGATGCGCTGCGTTTCTACACCCGCGAATACGACACCGGCGGCACCACCCCGGCGGCGCTACGGGTCCCCGAAGCCGAGCTCGACACCGCGGAGACCCGGCTCGACGCCGAGGTGCGCGACGGCCTGCGCATCGCGATCGAGAACGTCACCAAGGTCGCCGAGGCGGGACTCGCCTCCGAGCAGTCGGTGGCCTTCGACGGCCACGAGGTGAGGCTGCGTGAGGTGCCGGTCGACAGTGCCGCGGTGTACGTCCCCGGCGGCCGCGCTCCCTACCCGAGCACCGTGATCATGGGCGTGGTCACCGCGCGCGTCGCCGGCGTGCAGAACATCGCCGTGTGTGCCCCGCCCGGCGCCGACGGGGAGGTCAACTCCGCGGTGCTCGGCGCCTGCCGGCTGGCGGGCGCGTCGGTCGTCTACCGGATGGGCGGCGCGCAGGCGATCGCGGCTCTGGCCTTCGGCACCGAGACGGTGTCGAACGTGGACGTGATCGTCGGACCGGGCAACCTCTACGTCCAGGAGGCCAAGCGCCAGGTGTTCGGCCAGGTCGGGATCGACGGCTTCGCCGGTCCCTCTGACCTCATGGTCATCGCCGACGGGAGCGCGGACCCCTCGGAGCTCGGCCTCGACCTGCTCGCCCAGGCCGAGCACGGGGCGGGATCGCTGGTGGTGGCCATCTCGGACTCGGCCGAGCTCATCGAGGCGCTCGCTGCGCAGGTCGCCGACGAGCCCGACTCAGAGGCAGTGGTCCGCTTCGTCACGGTCGGGGAGCTCGGGCAAGCGCTGGTCATCGCTGAGGCCTTCGCCCCCGAGCACCTCCAGCTGGTCGGCGCCGGGGCCGAGGCCCTCGCGCCCCAGGTCCATCATTCGGGCTGCGTCTTCGTGGGGCCGGCCAGCGGGACGGCGTTCGGCGACTACATCGCCGGCTCCAACCACGTGCTGCCCACCAACGGCGCCGCGCGGTTTGCCTCGGCGCTGTCGCCCATCCACTTCCGCCGTCGCTTCACCGAGGTGCGGATCGGCTCCGACGCCGCCGCCCTGGCCCGAGCCGCGGCTCCCATCGCGCGGGCAGAAGGGTTCGAGCTGCACGCCAGGTCCCTGGAGGCTCGCATTCGCGACAATGGCGCGTAATGGCACGCGCCGCCGAGATCGACCGCCGGACCGCTGAGACCGAAATCCACCTGACGCTGTCGCTGGACGGCGACGGCCGGGGCGAGCGCGACACCGGCGTGGGGTTCTTTGATCACATGCTCGACCTGCTGGCGCGCCACGGCCGCTTCGACCTCAGCGTGCAGGCCCGCGGCGACCTCAAGACCGGCGCCCACCACACCGTGGAGGACGTGGGGATCTGCCTGGGCCAGGCTCTGGACCAGGCCCTGGGAGACCGGTCGGGCATCCATCGCTACGGGCAGGCGACGATCCCGATGGACGAGAGCCGGGCCTCGTGCGCCATCGACATCTCCGGCCGCGGCCTGTTGGCGTTCTCCTCGCCGCTGCCGCCGGGAGCCATCGGGAACTTCGACCACGAGCTGACTGAGGAGTTCTTCCGCGCGCTGGCAGCCAACGCGAAGCTGACGCTGCACCTCACCGTCGAGGCCGGCACCAACGCCCACCACGTGATCGAGGCGGCGTTCAAGGCGTGCGCCCGGGCGCTGCGCGCCGCGGTGGCCCTGGACCCGACCGAGAACGGGGTGCCCAGCACCAAGGGGACGTTGACGTGACCACGATCGCCGTGGTCGATTACGGGATGGGCAACCGGCGGTCGGTCGAGAAGGCGCTCGAGCATGTCGGCGCGCGCGCTCTCGTCACCCGCGACCCGGCGGCTCTGGAGAGCGCCGACGCTCTGGTCGTCCCCGGGGTGGGGGCGTTCCCTCAGGGCATGCGCAACCTCATCGCCCTCGGCCTCGACGAACACATCCGCAGCGCCGCCGGGGCGGGCAAGCCCGTGCTGGGGATCTGCCTGGGCATGCAGCTGCTGTTCGAACGATCGCAGGAGCACGAGCTCACCGACGGCCTCGGCCTGCTCGCCGGCGAGGTGAGCCCGATCACAGGCGCCGGCCTGCGGATCCCGCACATCGGCTGGAACGACGTGCGCTTCGAGTGCCCCTCGCCGCTCACCACCGGGTTGCCCAGCGACGGATGCGCCTTCTACCACGTCCACTCCCTCGCGGCGCGACCCGAGGATCCCGCCGACGTGATCGCCACCACCGAGTACGGAGAGCGCTTCGCGACGATCGTCGCCCACGCCAACGTGTTGGGCGTGCAGTTTCACCCCGAGAAGTCCTCGGGCGACGGGCTGGCGCTGCTGAGCAACTTCGTGACACTGTGCCGGGACACCGCGCCGGCGGCCTGGGCGTCCTAGCGTGATCCTCCTGCCGGCGATCGACATTCTCGAGGGCAAGACGGTTCGACTGGCGCGCGGCGAGTTCGACCAGCGCACCGAGTACGACGCCGACCCCGTGGACGCGGCGCGGCGCTGGGTGGCCGCCGGTGCGCGCGCGCTGCACGTGGTCGATCTCGACGGAGCGCGCAGTGGTGCGCCGGGCAACCTGGATCACGTTCGGCGGATCGTGCGCGAGGTTGACGTCCCGGTGCAGCTGGGAGGCGGGCTGCGCACCATCGACGCCGTCCGCGAGGTCCTCGCCCTGGGCGTCACCCGGGTCATCCTCGGGACCGCGGCCTATACCGATGTCGACTTCCTCGACGACGCCCTGGCTCATCACCGGGAGCGCGTGGTGGTCTCTGTCGACGCGCGGCAGGGCAAGCTGGCGGCATCGGGCTGGACCGATCAGACCGAAATCCCCGCTGAGGCGGTCATCGAGACGCTGGGCAGGCGCGGCGTGACTCGCTTCGTGTACTCCAGCATCGAGCGCGACGGGATGCTCTCAGGGCCGGACCTGGGCGAGGTGGGGCGGATCGCCGATGTCGTGCGCGGGACGTTCGTGTACTCGGGTGGCGTGTCCTCGGTCGAGGACCTGCGGGCGCTGGCCGGTCTGCGCCAGGTCAACCTGGCCGGCGTGATCGTCGGCAAAGCGCTGTACGAGGGCCGGCTCGACGTGGGGGAAGGCCAGGCCGCGCTCGCCGGGCGCGACGGCTGGGACCCGGAGTAGCGGTGTGAGGCGTCGCTAGGGATGCTCTACAAGCGCGTCATCCCGTGCCTGGATGTCAATGGTGGCCGCGTGGTCAAGGGCGTGGGGTTCCTGGACCTCCGCGACGCCGGCGATCCCGTCGAGCTGGCGAGACGCTATGACGCCGCCGGTGCCGACGAGCTGGTGTTCCTGGACATCACCGCCACCTCGGACAAGCGGGCCACGGTCGTGGAGCTGGCGCGGCAGGCCGCCGACGAACTCTTCATCCCGTTCACCATCGGCGGCGGGATTCGCTCGGTGGCCGACGCCCAGGCAGTGCTCGACGCCGGGGCCGACAAGGTCTCGGTCAACTCGGCCGCGCTGCAGCGGCCAGCGCTGCTCGACGAGCTCGCGCGCACCTTCGGCTCGCAGTGCGTGGTCCTGGCCATCGATGCCAAGCAGACCGACTCCGAGCCCACCAATCCGGGCTGGGAGGCCTATCTGGCCGGTGGCCGGACGCCCACCGGGCGTGACGCCATCGAATGGGCCCGCGAAGGTGAGGAGCGCGGCGCGGGCGAGATCCTGCTCACCAGCATGGACCGCGACGGGACCAACGCCGGTTATGACCTCCCGCTGACGCACGCGGTGGCCAAGGCCGTCGGGGTACCCGTCATCGCGTCAGGTGGCGCGGGACGGCTCCAGGATCTCACCGATGCCGTGCAGGCCGGAGCTGACGCCGTTCTGCTGGCGTCGATCCTGCACTACGGCCATCACTCGGTGGGTGAGGTCAAGCGATTCCTGGCCGACAGCGGGATTGCCGTGCGGCCGGAGAGGGACGCCTGACAGCGCCCACGCCGTGACGTGACCGCCGGAGCTAGATGAAGTTTTTCGTGGGGACCCGAGCTGCGAAGCGCCGCGTGTTTACGCGGCCTCTTCGACGTAACCCGCGGCGCTGCACGTATCGCAATACGCGGCGGGCGGGACGCGAGGCTCATAACAGCCGGGACGGCAGCAGGTCGAGGAACGCTTGGGTCGGCCCCGACCGATGCGGGCGGCAGCGGCATCTTTGAGCTCCTCGCGCATGCGATCGAGCTCCGCCGCGTGATCCGCGCAGAACCGACGGCCCTTCTCGGCCGGCTGCGTACAGTGACTTCCACTACGACAACGCATAGACCTATAATGATAGCAAGAAGTCCTGCATCGGCCCGCATTAGCGGTGGTTTAGGCGTCTGTGAGGGGTGGCGCGGCGTCATTTGACGCCCTTCGGACGGGCGCTATCGGGGGGCTTTGGGGCGGTGTTCTCTCGCGGTTTGGTGCAGGCCTGGCGGTGGACGTGACGTGAGCGCGTAAGCCGCGTCCGCAGTGTTGAAACCACGCGACACACACCGCGTCGACCTGGGTGGCGTGTCGTGGATCGGGCCCTCCGTTGAAAGCTCAGAGCACGCGACCGGCGGTGGGGCGCTCGTGTCGCGAGGTTTCAACCTGACTTCTTGGCCCTGGCCTTGGCCTTGGCGCGCGCCTTCGCCTTGGCCTTGCGCACCTTCTGCTTGGCCCGCGCGACCTTCTTCTTGTGCTGTGCGCGTGCCGCCGCGCGCTTGGCGGCGTGGTGCTTGGCCGTGGACTTGCGCTTGGCCTTGGCCTTGTGCTTGGCGTGCGCGACTGGCTTGGCGCCCGGCAGCAACTGGTAGATCCGTGCGTAACCGTCGAGGTAGAGCGCGTGGTAGTCGGCGATGATCGGCGTGAAGGCGCCGTCGGGGAACGAGAACACCTGGCGCCCGGTGACGACGTTGAGCCCCGCGGTCGTCTTGCTGCCCAGGTCGGAGTAGTAGACGACGTTGCCGATGACGGTGGAGGAGCCCGAGATCCGCCCGCCCGCGAAGTGCTTCCAGCGCACCGCGCCCGACTGGGCGTTGAAGGCGTACATGTTGCCGTCATAGGAGCCGACGTAGACGGTGGGGCCCAGTCCCTTGGGGTCGGCCACCGACGCCGACGCATAGACGTAGGACCCCGTCCCCGTGGCCCAGGCCAACGCGCCGTTGCGGGCCCCGAAGGAGTAGACGCGGCCATCGGTGTTGCCCATGTAGACGCGCCCGAACGCCACCGCCGGGGTGGCGTAGAACTGCCCGCTGCCAAAGCCGAAGTGAGCGCCGTTGGTGCCGACAGCCCACACCTGGTGGCCGGTCACCGAGTTGACCGCGTAGGCGCGGCCGGAGTAGTCGCCGAAGTAGAGGATCCCGCCCACCAGCGCCGGCCCGCCCTTGATGGCGCCGCTGGCGTGATAGGTCCAGTACAGGTGGCCGTTGGAGACGTTGCGGGAGTAGAGGTTTCCGGCCTGATCGCCGAAGTAGACGGTGATCCCATGGACGATGGGGGAGGACTCGGTGCCAGCGCCGACCGGGCGCGACCATGCGATGTGGCCGTTCTTCATCGACAGGGCCACGAACCGTCCGTTGCCCGGCGAGTGCCCGCTCTGCGAGAGCGCGGGCATGAGCACCAGCCCGGCCTCGGGCGCGATGGCCGGCGAGGCGGCGCACAGCGTGCCGATCTTGCGAAACCACTTGACGTGCCCGGTGCGCAGATCGATCGCCCGTGCCAGGCAGGCGTCATCGAGCACGAACATCGTCTCGTGGTAGATGACCGGCGGGAACTCCAGCAACGTTCCGCCGGTGAACTTCCAGCCGACGTGCAGTGGCGGGGCCAGGTTGGCCGGCGCGGCGAAGAAGCGGGTGCGCCCGTTGTTGTAGCCGTACACGGGCCATTGGAAGTTGTCGAGCTTCTTCTTGGCATGAGGCCGGGCCGCCGGGGCGGTGGACGTCGTCGGAGCGGTGAACTCCAGATCCGGGTGCGAGACGTTGCCGGGAGCGTGCGTGAGTACGAACGCCACCGCCACGCCCGCGAGGGCCAAAGCGACGACCGCCGCGACGAGCCCGCGCCACAGCCAACGCCGTGAGACGGGGGGCATGGGCGGCAATCGTAGACGGACCTTTCACCCGACGCGCCGCGGCACGCGACATGATCCGGGCGATGACCGAGCCGATCGAGAACCTCCTGCTCGCGCGGTTCTCGCGCGCTTGCCCGCCGCCGCTCCGCTGCTCGCACGGCTCGGCGACGCCGAGGGCGTCTACCTCGTCGGCGGGGCCGTCCGCGACCTCCTCGTGGGGGCAGCACCGCTCGATCTGGACCTGGTCATCGACGGTGATCTGGAGGCCATCGCCGCGCTGCTGGGCCCGCCCGCCAAGGTGCACGATCGCTTCGAGACCCTCACGGTGTCGGTGGACGGGTTCAACTACGACCTGGCTCGTGCCCGGCGTGAGACCTACGCGCATGGCGGAGCCCTGCCCACCGTGTCGCCGGCGGGCATTGCCGAGGACCTCTTCCGCCGTGACTTCACGGCCAACGCCCTGGCCCTGGGACTGTCCGGGAATGCCCGCGGTCAGCTACTGCAGGCGCCGCACGGCCGCGAGGATGTCGAGGCGCGCCGCCTCCGGGTACTGCATGACGAGAGCTTCATCGATGACCCGACGCGGCTGCTGCGCCTGGCCCGCTACGCGGCGCGGCTGGGCTTCACGATCGAGGACCACACCCGCGCGTTGGCGCAGGCGGCGGTGGCGGCGCGGGCGCCTGACACGGTGAGCGGCCCCCGTCTGGGCGCCGAGCTGCGGCTGCTCGCCGAGCAGGGGGACCCCGTTCGGGGCTTTCAGATGCTGGCGGAGCTGGGCGTCGACGCCGCAATCGCCCCCCGCTTCGGGATCGCCGACGATGACCGGGCCGCGCTGGCTCGGCGCGCATTGGCCCTGCTGCCTGAAGATGGGGAGCCCGCCGACCTCGTCCTTGCCGTGGCGACCCTCGACGTCGCGCCCAAGGAGCTCAAGGGCCTGCTCGCCCGCTTCGCCTTCCCCGCCGCGCGCCGCGACCGGATCGGTGCCGCCTCCGCGCGAGCGGCCAGACTGGCGCACCAGCTCACCGCGGCGGTCGAGCCCTCACAGATCGCCGCAGCCGTCGGCACAGGCTCGCCCGAGTTGGTCGCACTCGCCGGGGCGCTGGGGGCCGAGGCGCCGGCGCGGCTCTGGCTCGATGACCTGCGCCACGTGCGCCTCGAGATCGACGGCGACGACCTGGTGGCGGCCGGAGTGGCGCCCGGGCCCGCCGTGGGCGTGGCCTTGGCGGCGGCGCGGGCGGCCAAGCTCGACGGTCGGGCCGCCGGGCGCGAGGCCGAGCTGGCCGCGGCCCTCGACGCCGCGCGCGCCCACCAGGCCGCGGACAGAGGCGGATCGGCCCAGGGCCACGAGTAGGCTCAGGCCCATGGAGCTACCCGAGCCGTTCTACGCCCTCGGGCCCCACTTCGCGATCGACCTGCCCGGCGCCCGGGCGGTCTTCTCCACCCGTCGCGGTGGTCACTCGAGCGGTCCCTACGCGAGCCTCAACCTGGGGTGGCTCACCGAGGACGATCCGCGCGCGGTCACCCGCAACCGCGAGACCCTGCGCGCCCAGGTGGACGCTCCGCGGCTGAGCTTCGTCCACCAGGTCCACGGCGCCGAGGTGCGGCGGATCACCGCCGGCACGGCGGAGCCGACTGAGCGCCCGCGCCTGGACGGTCAGGCCACCGATCAGGCCGACCTTGCCCTGTGCGCCCTCACCGCCGACTGCCTGCCGATCGCGGTAGCCGGGGTGGGTGGGGGCCAGGTCGTGGCCATGCTCCACGCCGGGTGGCGCGGCCTGGCCACGGGCGTCGTCGCCGCCGGCGTCGCCGCTGTGCGCGAGCTGGGCGGCGAGGGCGAGCTGAGCGCGGCCATCGGTCCCGGCGCGGGGCCGTGCTGCTACGAGACCGGCGAGGAGGTCCATGCCGCCTTCGCCGACATCGGCGAGGCCCACCATGGGCGCCACCTCGACCTCAAGGCCATCGCGCGCCATCAGCTGCGCGCCGCCGGCGTCGCGACCGTGGCCGACATCGGCACTGTGCACCATCTGCTCGGACCCGGAGCTGCTCTTCTCCCATCGGCGCGACGAGGGAGTCACCGGCCGCCAGGCGGGCGTGGCGTGGTTGACCTGATCCACGGGCTCACTGCCGGGGTGGTGGCGCGCAACCTCGACGCGCGCTCGCGAGGCGATCGCCGCGGCGGGACGCGACCCCGGCGAGGTCGAGATCCTCGCCGCTGTCAAGTACCTGCCCGCCGAGGAGCTCCCGGCGCTCGCCGACGGAGGCGTGACTGTCGTGGGGGAGAACCGTGCCCAGGAGCTTGCGGCCAAGGTCGACGCGGCACCCGGCCGGTTCACCTGGGACTTCATCGGCCAGCTGCAGAGCCGCAAGGTCAAGGACATCCTGCCCCACGTCCGCTACATCCACTCGGTGGCCTCGGACTCGGCGCTGGCGCAGCTCGGGCGCCACGGTACCCCCGACACCCGGGTCCTGATCGAGGTCAACGTGGCCGGCGAGGCGGGAAAGAGCGGCGTCGGCCCAGACGAGCTCCCAGACTTCCTGGAGCGCTGCCCGGTGTCCGTGGTCGGCCTGATGACGATGCCGCCGTTCGCCGCGGACCCCGAGGACAGCCGCCCCCATTTCGCCGCCCTGCAGGCGCCTGGCCGAGGCTCACGGGCTGCGCCATCTGTCGATGGGGACGAGCCAGGACTACGTCGTCGCGGCTCAAGAGGGGGCGACGATCGTGCGTCTCGGTACGAGCCTATTCCGCGACGACGGGTGAGCGCGTCATAATCACGGGCAGGGAATTGCCCCAATTGGGCGAACCCTGAACACGCACATGGCCTTCCGCGATAGCTGGCACAGAACCCTCGTTTACTTCGGTCTCGCCGAGGATGACGCCTACGATGACGACGACGTCGAGTACAACGACTCGCACGAGGCCGAACTCCAGGACAGTTATCGCGAACGGCCCAACGTCCGCCCGCTCGGCCGGCGCCGCCGCGACGAGTTCGACGACATCTTCTCCGACGAGGGCTCCACGAGCGAGCGCCGGACCACGTCGCTGCGACCGGTGAGCGGCGGGCGCACCGCCAACGGCCGGGCCGGCGGCGACGTCCAGGTGCACTTCGTCGCGCCCAAGAGCTTCAACGACGTGCAGAACGTCGCGGACAAGTTCAAGGACACGATCCCGGTCATTCTCAATCTCCAGGGCACCGACACCGACCTGTCCAAGCGGCTCATCGACTTCTCCTCGGGCCTGACCTACGCGCTGGACGGCGGGATGCAGCGCATCGCCGACAAGGTGTTCCTGCTGACGCCGCGCAACGTCGAGGTCTCCGCCGAGGAGCGCGCTCGCCTGGTGGAGAAGGGCTTCTTCAACCAGTCCTAACTGGTTTCGCGGCCCTTTCGGCGGGCCCGCGCAGCCGCGCAGGTAGATTTCAGCGGATGCGAGTAGGTCTCATCGGATCCGGCAACATGGCGCGAGCCATGGCGCGGGGCTGGGGCGGTCCGGTGCTGTGCTCGGATCGGCGGCTCGGGTCGTGCCCAGGCGCTGGCCGACGAATTGGGCGGGCGGGCGGCGAGCAACGCCGAGGTGGCCGCCGAGGCTGACGTCGTGATCCTCTGCCACAAGCCGTACCAGCTCAAGATGGTGGCGCACGAGATCGCCGATCAGGTCACCGCGGTCGTGTCCGTGCTCGGCGGGGTCTCGACCGGCGGCCTGCGGTCGGCCTACCCCGGCGCCCAGGTGCTTCGCATGGTCCCCAACACTCCGGTCGAGGTGCGGCACGGAGTGAGCGTCTATGCGCCGTACGCGGGAGGTGACGGCTACGCGATCGACCACGACCTCGAGCGCGAGGTCATCGCCCTGTTCGAGCGGCTGGGCACGGTGGTCACGATGGACGAGAGCCTGCTTGGCGCCGCCCTCGGGGTGTCGAGCGTCGGCCCGGCCTATCAGGCGCTGCTGCTGGAGGCCCAGGTCGACGCGGCGGTGCGCCACGGCATCAAGCCCGCCGTCGCCGCCCAGCTCGTGGCCGAGACGATGTCGGGCACCGCTGAGCTGCTGCGCATCCGTGACTACGACACGCTCACGGTGCGTCGCGAGGTCACCTCGCCGGGTGGGTCGACGGCGCGGGGGCTGGACGCCCTGGAGCGTGGCGGGATCCGCACGGCGTTCTCGGACGCGCTGGACCGCGTCCTGCAGGTGACCAGCTGATGCTGATCGAGGCCATCACCCGTAGCAACGTCGCCGACTACGTGCAGGCGCTCTTCGAGGTCTACATCGTCCTGATCTTCGCCTACATCCTGCTCAACCTGTTGTTCTCGTTCGGGCTGCGGCCGCCCTACGCGCGCTGGAGCGACGTCGTGCTCAACTTCCTGCGCGACTGCTCCGAGCCCTACCTGGGGCTGTTTCGCAAGTTCATCCCGCCGATCGGGGCCTTCGACTTCTCGCCCATGATCGCGATCATCCTGCTCTACATCGTCCAGTCGCTGATCGTCAATGCCATCCGCGGCTGAACCGATCGTGGCGACGATGTCCAACGGCCCTGCCGTCAAGTCGACTCGGGCACGCCGCGCGGTGGCCTTCGCCCGGGTCGGCGTCCTGGTGGTGGCGGTGCTGGTGCTCGACCAGCTCACCAAGCACGCCGTGATCGCCAACATCCCGCTCGGGACGACCCAGAAGTTCCTGCCCGCGGTCAACCTGGTCCACATCCACAACAGCGGGGTGGCGTTCGGCTTCTTCGCCGGCGGCGGTGCCATCGTGCTCATCCTGACGCTGACCGCGCTCAGCGCGCTGGTCATCTACTTCCTCCGGCGGCCGACTCGGCCGTGGCTGTGGCTGCCGACGGGCCTGCTCGTGGGGGGCGCGCTGGGCAACCTGATCGATCGCCTGGCCCACGGGTATGTGACCGACTTCATCAAGCTGCCGGCCTGGCCCGCGTTCAACATCTCCGACATGGCCATCACCTTCGGAGTCCTCAGCCTGCTGTATGTGCTGGAGGGCGCACCCTCCAAGCGCGCCGAGTAGTGACCCCGCCACCCCCGCCACGGGCGGGCGACCCGCCGCTGCGGCTCCCCGTGCCCGAGGAAGCCGCTGGGACACGGCTTGACCGCTTCCTATCTGAACCTCTGGGGTCACGGGCCCGGGCCCAGGCGCTGATCGATGCGGGGAAGGTGAGCGTCGACGGACGCCCCCGCCCCAAGCGCCATGCGCTGAGCCCGGGCGAAGTCATCCTGGTGGCGCCCGGCGAAGCGCCCGCCCCGGTGGCGAGCGAACCGGCGGTGCCCTTCTCGGTCGCCTTCGAGGACGACCACCTGCTCGTGGTCGACAAACCGGCCGGCCTGGTGGTGCACCCGGCCCGCGGCCATCGCACCGGCACGCTGTCCCAGGCGCTTGCCGGCCGCGCCGCCGGTGGCGAGGACCCCTATCGCGCGGGGATCGTGCACCGCCTGGACCGCGATACCTCGGGCCTGCTCGTGGTGGCCAAGTCAGACGAGGTCCACCGGGCGCTCAAGGCCCTGCTGGCGGCGCGCGAGTTGCACCGCCAGTACCTGGCGCTCGTCGAGGGGCGGCCTCCGGCGCGCACGGGCATGATCGACGCGCCGATCGGGCGCCACCGCCAGGAGCGGGTGCTGATGTCGATCGATACCGACGACCCGCGGGAGGCGCGGACCCACTTCGAGATCGAGCGGCTGCTACCGCGGGCCGCGCTGCTGCGAGTGCTGCTCGACACCGGCCGCACCCATCAGATCAGGGTCCACATGGCTGCCATCGGCCACCCGGTATGCGGCGACCCCCAGTACGGCACCGCCGGCGAGTACGGGCTGCAGCGACAGTTCCTGCACGCGGCCCGCCTGTCCTTCACGCATCCCGTGACCGGCGAGAGCTGTCGACGTGAGCTCGCCGCTGCCGGATGATCTGGCGGCGGCGCTGGTCCGCGCCGAGGCGGACGGCGACCGCTAGAGACAGGGCGGCGGCGACGGGAGAAAAAGACGGCGGGGCGGCCCGTCCAAAGCCGCCCCGCCGATGATGCTGGCGAACCGACCACCGGAGGTAGGGGAAGGGAGGTTCGGTTCGCTCTATGTACGAGCCGTCGCGGTGGTAGGGGGGACGACGACCCGCTTGACCCCTTCAACGACCGCGCCCAGAAAAACTTGCGTAGACTCGAAGAAATTCCTTCGACCCCGTCGATCAGCGGGATCGCGGCCCTCCTCCGGCACCAACCGGAGGCGCGCATCCTCCCGGCGGGCAGTAGTCACAACCATTACAAAGGGAGCAGGACCATTGGCTGATATCGGCATCAAAGAGCTGCTGGAGGCCGGCGTTCACTTCGGTCACCAGACGCGACGCTGGAACCCCAAGATGCGCCGCTTCATCTTCGGAGAGCGGGACGGCATCTACATCATCGACCTGCTGCAGACGGATGCGCTGCTCAACAACGCGCGCCGGTTTGCAGACGATCTGTCACGGCGAGGCGGGACCGTCCTGTTCGTCGGCACCAAGAAGCAGGCCCGCGACGCCATCAAGGACACCGCGGACGCGGCAGACATGCCGTACGTCAACCACCGCTGGCTCGGTGGCCTGCTCACCAACTTCCAGACGATCTCGCTGCGCATCAAGCGCCTGCACGACCTGGAGCGCTACGAGACCGAGGGCCAGTTGCAGCTGCTGCCCACGCGCGAGCGGATGGCGGCCCAGTCCGATCTGGAGAAGCTGCGCGCCAACCTCGGCGGGGTCAAGAACATGCAGCGGGTCCCCGACGCGATGTTCGTCATCGACCTGAAGACCGAGGCGATCGCGGTGCGCGAGGCCCAGCGGCTGCGCATCCCGATCATCGGGCTGGTCGACACCAACTGCGACCCCGACGGGATCGACTTCGTGATCCCCGGCAACGACGACGCGATCCGGTCCTGCGCGGCGGTCACACGCGCCATCGGCGACGTCGTGGCCGGCAGGGCCACAGCGTGTTCCGGGCCGAGGAGGAGCGCGCCCGCCTGGAGCGCGAGCGCCAGGAGGCCGAGGAGCGCGCCCGGCGCGAGGCCGAGGAGCAGGCCCGCCGCGAGGCCGAGGAACGGGCTCGCGCGGAGGAGCAGGCCCGCCGCGAGGCCGAGGAGCAGGCGGCGCGCGACGCCGAGCAGGCCGCGGCGGCTGCGGCTGCGCAGGCCGCTGAGGCTGCCCCGACGCCCGCGCCAGCCGCCGCAGCGCCGGCCGACGCGCCGGCCCCGGCACCGGCCGCCCCGCAGGCCGCCGAGGCCGCCCCGGCACCGGCCGCCCCGCAGGCCGCCGAGGCTGCCGCCCGCCGCCCGCGGCCCCGCAGGCCCGCCGCCCCGGCGGCGGCCCCGAGGCCGCCCTGCGGCGGCCGCGCCGAGCCTGCTGCGGCAGCGGCCAGCCCGCGGCCGAGCCCGAGGCGCCTGCCGCGGCGCCGCGGCCCCGGCGGCCGAGCCTGAGGCGGCGGCAGCTCCGGCCGCCGGCGGACGCGCCCGAGGCAGCGCCTCCGGAGCCTGAGGCGGCCGAGCCGGAGGCCCCGGCCGCGCCCGCGGAGCCCGCTGCCGAGGCCGCGGCGCGCCGAAGCGGCGGCCGCCGAGGCCCCGCCGTCAGACGGCGCCGCAGGACAACGCCGAGTCAGGAGGACAAGGCATGAGCGCCGTCTCCGCCAAGGAGGTCAAGGAGCTGCGCGACCGCACCGGCGCGGGCATGCTCGCCTGCCGCGACGCGCTCACCGAGTCGGACGGCGACATCGAGAAAGCCGTCGAGATCCTGCGCGCCAAGGGCGAGGCGTCGGCGGCCAAGCGGCTCGGGCGCGGAGGCGTCAGAGGGCGCCATCCAGAGCTACATCCACGCCAACAACAAGATCGGCGCGCTGGTGGAGGTCGACTGCCAGACCGACTTCGTCGCGCGCAACGAGAAGTTCGTCGAGTTCGCGCGCGACGTGGCCCTGCACGTGGCCGCGGCCCCGGGCGTCATCGCCATCACCGACGACGAGGTGCCCGCCGAGGACCGCGAGCGTGAGGTTCGGATCGCCACCGAGCAGGCCGCCGACCGTCCCGAGAACGTCCGTGAGCGCATCGTCCAGGGCAAGCTGGACAAGTGGCTCGACGAGGTCGTGCTGCTGCGCCAGAAGCACGTCAACGAGGACAAGCACGGCGGCAAGACGATCGAGGAGCTCCGCGCTGGCGCTGTCGGCGGAGACCCGCGAGAACATCGTGATCCGCCGCTTCTCGCGGTTCGCCGTGGGCGGCTGAGGTACTGTCCGCGTCGTGGCCCCTCACGAGTGACCACTGAGGTCGAGAGCGGAGGTCTTCAGATGAGCGAATCGGAGTTGATCGACGAGCTACTGGCCGATGGCCGCGACCGGATGACCAAGTCGGTCGAGTCGATGCGCCACGAGTTCGGGTCGGTGCGGACCGGCCGGGCGAGCCCCGCGCTGCTGGACCGGATCAGCGTCGACTACTACGGGACCGATCGACGCCGCTCAAGCAGCTGGCCACGGTCACCGCCCCGGAGGCGCGCATGCTCACGATCCAGCCCTATGACAAGAGCTCGATCAAGGCGATCGAGCGGGCGATCCTGGAGTCCGACGTAGGGCTGACGCCCGGCAACGACGGCAATCTCATCCGCCTGGTCGTCCCCGAGCTGACCGAGGAGCGGCGCAAGCAGCTGGTCAAGGTGGTTCGCCACATCGCCGAGGAGGGTCGGGTGGCGATCCGCAACATCCGCCGGGACATCATGCACGACCTGCGCGAGCTCAAGGAGGCCGGCGAGGCCGGGTCCGACGACGAGCACCGCGCCGAGGTCGAGCTTCAGAAGGTCACCGACGCGCGCATCGCCGAGCTCGACGATCTGCTCAAGCACAAGGAAGAGGACATCCTCGAGGTCTGATGGTCTAGTGGCCATCCCCGGAAACAGGGGTCGCTCGTGGTAGCCGGGCAGCAGGGGTCAGCCGAGCCGTCGCAGTCCGACGGCGCGGGTGGCACAGGCTCGATACGTCGCGATCATCACTGATGGCAATGGCCGCTGGGCCCAGCGCCGTGGCCTGCCGGTGATCGCGGGACACGAGGCAGGCGCTGACATCGTCAAAGCCCGCCTGCGCGACGCCGTCGAGCTCGGCGATCAAGGAGCTCACCGTGTACTCGTTCTCCACCGAGAACTGGTCACGCGACGATGCCGAGGTGGCGGCCTTGATGGAGATGTTCGGCCGGCGGATCGAGCTCGAGACGCCCGAACTGCACGCGGAGGGGGTGCGCATGCGCTTCGTCGGCCGCCGTACCGCTCCGGTGGCCCCTGCGCTGGTGGAGCGGATGGAGTGGGCCGAGCAGCTCACCGCGGACAACCGGCGGATCACGCTCTTCGTGGCCTTCAACTACGGTGGGAGGGCGGAGATCGTCGATGCGGCGAGAACCTTTACGGGGACCTACCGAGGAGGAGTTCCGCGCCCACCTCTATGCGCCCGACATGCACGACCCCGATCTCGTGATCCGTACCAGCGGCGAGCGCCGCATCTCCAACTACCTGCTGTGGCAGGCCGCCTACTCGGAGTTCGTCTTCCGTGACGAGCTGTGGCCGGACTTCTCGCGGCAGGCCTTCGAGGAGTCCCTGGACGAGTTCGCGGCCCGCCGGCGCCGTTTCGGAGGCCGCTGATGCCCCCGGCGTCGCGCTCGCGCGGGCGGCCGAGCCGGGACCGGCCGCCGCCCAGCCGGTCCGCATCCGGGCAGCGGCGCACGTCCCGGCCCGCCCAGCCCCGAGGCGGCCGCGGGCAGCGCCCTGCGCGGCGCAGCTCCGATCTGCTGGCGCGCGTGCTGGTCGGCGGTACCGGCGGCGGTGGTCGCGATCGTGTTCGTCGACGTCGGCGGGACGGCGTGGGCGCTGTTCATGCTCGCCATCAGCTGGGTCTGCCTGCACGAGCTCTACCGGATGCTGCCGCGCTGGAAGCCCACTCCGGTCGTCGGCTTCGCCGCCGCCGCCGGCGATGGTGCTGGCCGCTCGCTTCGGCTCCGAGCGCGACGTCCTGGAGATCGCCATGGCGTCGATTCCGGTGACCTTCCTGGCCGTGGTGGCCCGTGGCGGCGACGGGACGCCGAGCGTATCGATCGCGGGCACGCTGCTGGGCATCTTCTGGCTGGGCCTGGCCTTCGCGCACGCCGTGCTGCTGCGCGAGCTCGACCACGGCGGCGCGATCCTCATCGACATCCTCGTCGGGACGTTCCTGGGCGACACCGCGGCCTACATCGGCGGCCGCCTGTTTGGCCGGCGGCTGCTGGCCCCCAGCATCTCGCCCAAGAAGACGTGGGAGGGGCTGTTCTGCGGAATGTTGATCGCCATCCTGGCGGTGTTCATCGCGGGTCTGCAGCAGACATGGCTGACGCAGGGCGACGCGCTCGTGCTGGGGGTCGCGGTGGCGGTGGTCGGGCCGATCGGTGACCTGTTCGAGTCGCTGATCAAACGCGACGCGGGCATCAAGGACGCCGGCAACCTGTTCGGCGCGCATGGCGGCGCGCTGGACCGCCTGGACTCGGTGATCTTCACCGTGGTCGCCGGCTACTACGTCTGGGTCTCGCTGCCGCACTGATGCGCGAGGTCATCGTCCGGTTCCCCACGCACGCACTCGACGACGTGCTGGACCGGATCCTGCCGATCGTGCCCGACGGGGTCCGCGAGGCGCCGGCACCCCGGGGCCAGATCGAGCTGCGCATGCTCGGTCCCCATCTCCCTTCCCTGCGCGACATCGCGCGAGCGGTGCGTCCGACCCCATTTCAGATCTCAGAGCGCGAGGTCGCTGACGACTGGCGCGAGCGGCGCCTGGCCGACTACCAGGCGCACCCGATCGGCGGCCGGGTAGTGGTGCGTCCCCCGTGGGCACCACCTCCGGCCGATGGGCTGATCGACATCGTCCTGGAGGAGGGTGCAGCCTTCGGCGCCGGGACCCACCCCACCACGCGCGCGTGCCTGGAGCTCATGCTCGACATGAGCCCGGAGGGCTCCTTCAGCGATCTGGGGTGCGGCAGTGGGGTTCTGGCGATCCTCGCCGGGTTGCTGGGATTCGCGCCCCTGACCGCGGTCGACGTCCAGCCGGCGAGCGTCGACGCCACCCGAGTCAACGCGGCCCGGGCCGGGGTGGACGTGCGCGTGGCAGAGGCCGATCTCAGCCGCGACCCGGCCCCGCCCGCGGCGTCGTTCGTGGCCAACGTACCGCCTGAGGTGCACGCCGGCATCGCCACCGGCTGGCGTGACGTGGCCGAGCCGCGGGTCGGGCTGCTCTCCGGCTTCGGGCCGGGGGACGCCGACTACGTCGCCGCGGCGTACGCGGCCTGCGGCTTCACCGAGGACCACCGCCACCTGCGGCAGGGATGGGTCGTCTGCGAGGTGTCGCGGCACCCGTGACCGACACCGTCGTCATCTCAGGCGCCGCCACGGCGCCCGTGGGCGCTACGGCAACAACGCCGCTGTTGTCGGTGCCGGAGCTCGTGGAGCTGACGATCGCTGATCCCGGGACGGGCGTGACGCTCGTCGTCCACAACCCCACCGGGGGGCCGCTCAGGGTCGCGGTGGAGGACGTCGGCGACATCGCGATCCCGGCAGGCGGCAGCACCGTCTTACCGTTGCGCGCCGAGCCTGGCGCGGCTCGGATCCATCTCCAGGCACTATCGACCACGTTGTCCCAGGCGGTAATGGTCATCGTCACCGTCGAGCCGTCCGACGACGGCCCGATCGTAGTGGGGCAGGCCATCGGCGCGCGCACGTGCTGATCCGGGAGCTCGTCCTGCCTGGCGGCATCCGCGGCCGGGTCCTTTCCTCCTCCAAGGATCTCGAGCCCGGGGTCCGGGCGATGCTGCTGTTGGCTGACGACCTGTTTCGCCTCGACACCATCATCGTCGGCGACACGCTCCAGACGTTCGTACGCAATCTCGCGAGCGGGGAGCTCGCGGTCGCGGGCGAGGTGGGCCAGCCGCGGGTCGCCACCACCACGATCGGGCTGGCCGCGCGTTACGCGCCCGGTCGCGCGGACCTGCGGTTCGCGGTGGGGCCGCAGGATGCCCGGATCGTGACCGAGGTGACGATCGCCACGCTGCGTTTCCCCGAGCGCGGGCTCATCCGGGTCTCGGGGCAGGGCATCGTCCGCCCGGCCGGCTGAGCCTACAATCGGCCGCGTGGCGCGCCGGCTCGTCATCCTGGGGTCCACCGGCTCGATCGGGGTCCAGGCCCTCGACGTCGTGTCACGCAGCGGCGAGGAGGAGCTCGAGGTAGTGGGGCTGAGCGCCGGGAGCGGGTGGGAGACCCTGCTGGAGCAGGCCCGGACCCACGGAGTCAAGCGCGTCGCGCTCGCCGACCCTGACGCCGCCGCCCGGGCCGCGGAGGCCTGGACCGACGGTGAGGTGCTGGCCGGGACCGAGGGCATCGTCACGCTCATCACCGAGTCCGGCTGTGACCTGGTGCTCAACGGGATCGTGGGCTCAGCGGGGCTGGTGCCGACCGTGGCCGCGCTGGCCGAGGGGATCGACCTGGCGCTGGCCAACAAGGAGTCGCTGGTGGTGGGCGGCGAGCTGGTCACGCAGCTGTCGGAGGCGACCGGGGCCGCCATCATTCCCGTCGACTCCGAGCACTCCGCGCTGCATCAGCTCCTCGGCGCTGAGCGCCCCGGCACGGTGCTCAAGCTCATCCTCACCGCGTCCGGGGGGCCGTTCCGCGGCCGTAAGGCCCATGAGCTGGAGTCGGTCACCGTCGAGCAGGCGCTGGCGCACCCCACCTGGTCGATGGGCGGCAAGATCACCATCGACTCAGCCACCCTGATGAACAAGGGGCTCGAGCTCATCGAGGCCCACCACCTGTTCGGCACCCCGTATGCCGACATCGACGTCATCGTGCACCCGCAGTCGATCGTCCACAGCCTCATCCAGCTCTGCGACGGCGCGACGATGGCGCACCTCGGCTACCCGGACATGCGGGTCCCCATCGCCTACGGCCTGCACTACCCCGAGCGCGTCGACGTGCCGGTGCGCGCCCTGGACCTGGCCGAGCTGGGCGCGCTCACCTTCGAGCCCGTGGACGCCGACACCTTCGCCTGCCTGCGCCTGGCTCGCGAGGCCGGGATCGCGGGTGGCACCGCGCCGTGCACGCTCAACGCCGCCAACGAGATCGCGGTCCACGCGTTCCTGGGCGGCCGGCTGCGCTTCCTCCAGATCGCCGAGGTCATCGAGGAGACGCTCACCCGCCTGCCCGAGCAGCAGGTGCATTCCTTTGACTCGCTGGCTCACGCCGACGCCCAGGCGCGCCGCCTGGCCACCGAGCTGGTGGAGGCGCTGGCCCCGGCATAGGCCGGGCCTTCACCGCCTCTTAGGCACGCCTGGCACACTCGAACCCGCGCGCATGTCGTACGCATTGGCATTCCTGGGCTTCGCCGCACTGATCTTCCTGCACGAGGCGGGCCACTTCGTGGCCGCCAAGGCCGTGGGCATGCGCGTCGAGCGCTTCTCGCTGTTCTTCGGTCCGATGCCGATCAAGCGCACGATCGGCGAGACGGAGTACGGGATCGGGGTCATCCCGCTCGGTGGCTACGTCCGCATCACCGGCATGAACCCCAACGAGGAACTCCCGGCGGAGGTCGCACCGCGGGCCTACTACAACCAGCCGGTGTGGAAGCGGGTGGTGACGATCCTCGCCGGGCCCGCAGTCAACATCTTCATCGCCTTCGCGATCGCCTGGGTGCTGCTCTACTCCCAGGGCCAGCAGGTGGTCGTCCCGGTCAAGCAGGTTGCCGCCGTGGTCAAGAACACGCCCGCGGCAACGTTCATGAAGCCGGGGGATCAGATCATCTCCATCGACGGGGTGAGCGGCTCGCCGGCCGCGCTGCGGCAGCAGATCCTCAACCACCAGTGCGCCGGTACTCAGAGCGACGGCTGCCGATCGGCGACGCCGGTCACCGTGGTCCTGCGACGCCACGGTCAGTTGGTGACCGTCCACGTCCGCCCGCAGGTGATCTCGGGGCATCCGGAGCTGGGCTTTGACTTCGGCACCCGAGTGACCGGCACCGTCTACCCGAGTGTGACCGGCGCCGCCGGCACCGCCGTGTCGAAGCTGTGGACGGTCACCACCTTGACGGTGTCGACGATCGCGCGGATCTTCGAGCCCAAGGAACGCAAGCAACTCAACAGCGTGGTCGGCGGCTACACCGTGACCCAGGAGGCCTTTGCCTCCAGCGCGACCACGGCGCTCCAGGTATTGGCGCTGATCTCGCTGTCGCTGGGCATCATCAACCTGTTCCCGTTCCTTCCTCTGGACGGCGGCCACGTGTTCTGGGCGGTGGCGGAGAAAGTCAGGGGGAGACGGATCCCCTTCAGGGTCATGGAGCGCGCCAGTGTCGTCGGCTTCGCCCTGATCCTGCTCCTGTTCGTCATCGGGCTGTCCAACGACATCTCGACGCTCAGCGGGCCGGGCTTCCCCACGCTCCACTGAATCCATCGCGCCCACCCGGCGCTGCGCTAGCCTCAGCCCCGCTGACGGACGCCACGTGGGGACCAGGAGGAGACTGATGGAGAGCAGTACGACGACCACTCCGGCGGAGTCCGCCGTCGACGCCGCGACGGTGGCTCAGGCGGTCCGCCGCACCGCCGCCGCACACCCCGACCAGGTGGCCATCCGCACGCCCGATGACGGCGTCACCCTGACCTGGTCTCAGCTGCTCGCGCGGGTTGACGCGCTCGCGGGCGGTCTGGCCCAGCTCGGCGTGCAACGGGGTCAGTGCGTCGCCATCATGCTTTCCAATCGGCCGGAGTTCCACGTCGCCGACCTTGCCGCCGTCACGCTGGGGGCGACGCCGTTTTCGATCTACGTCACCTATCCGGCCGGCGAGATCGAGTTCCTCATCAGCGACTCCGGCGCACAGGTGGCGATCGTCGAGCAGGCGTTCCTGCCGGTGATCCTCGAGGCGCGCGAGAACCTCCCAGGGCTCGAGCATGTGATCGTCGTCGATGGGGAGGCGCCCGACGGGGTGCTGGCACTCGACGAGGTCGAGCGCGCCGATCCTGACTTCGATGGAGCCGCCGCCTGCGCGCAGGTGACCGGCGAGGATCTGGCGACCCTCATCTACACCTCCGGTACCACCGGACACCCCAAGGGCGTCCAGCTCACCCACCACGCGGTGATGTCCACCGCGCAGGGGGTGCGCGAGGTCATCGAGTTCCCGGTGGGATCGCGCGTGATCTCATGGCTGCCCGCGGCGCACATCGCCGAACGGATGGCCCACCACTACATCCCGGTCATCTACGCCGGCAACGTCACCTGTGCGCCCAACCCCCGCGAGGTCTTGTCCTACCTGCCCGGCGTGCGACCCAACTGGTTCTTTGCCGTGCCGCGGATCTGGGAGAAGCTCAAGGCCGGCCTGGAGACGATGCAGGCCTCCCAGCCCGAGGAGCAGCGCAAGCCCGTCCAGGAGGCCGTGGCGGCCGCCACCGAGCGAGTGCGTCTGCGCCAGCAGGGCAAGCCGGTGCCGCCCGAGCTTGAGGCCGCGGTGGCCAAGGCCGACGAGGAACTGTTCTCCAAGCTGCGCCAGATGCTCGGGCTGGACCAGTTGGTGGCCGTCAACGTCGGGGCCGCGCCCACGCCGGTGGAGGTGGTGGAGTTCTTCCACGCCATCGGGATCGAGCTGGCCGAGCTGTGGGGCATGTCGGAGACGTGCGGGACCGGCACCTGCAACCGGCCTGGCGAGGTCAGGATCGGCACCGTGGGGCCGGCGTCCCCGGGGGTGGAGATCAGGCTCGCTGACGACGGCGAGGTCCTCTGCCGCGGCGAGTTCCTCATGAGCGGATACCGCAACCAGCCCGAGAAGACCGCGGAGGCGGTGGACAGCGACGGCTGGCTGCATACCGGCGACATCGGCACGCTCGACGCGGACGGCTATCTGACCATCGTCGACCGCAAGAAGGAGATCATCATCAACGCGGCCGGCAAGAACATGTCGCCGGCCAACATCGAGGCGGCGATCAAGACGAGCAGCCCCCTGATCGGTCAGGCGTGCGTGATCGGAGACGCTCGCCCGTACAACACCGCGCTGATCGTGCTCGACGCGGACTTCGCGCCGGTGTGGGCGCAGCAGAACGGACTGAACGAGCGGACCTTTGAGGACCTGGCCGACGAGCCCAAGATGACCGAGGCGGTCCAAGCCGGGATCGACGCCGCCAACGAGCGCCTCGCGCGCGTCGAGCAGATCAAGAAGTTCACGATCGTCCGCGGCGACTGGCTGCCCGGCGGCGACGAGCTCACGCCGACGATCAAGCTCAAGCGCAAGCCGATCGCGGCTAAGTACGCCGAGGTGATCGGGCGGATGTACGGTCAGGGTTAGCTCACAGCGCGGAATACGACGACGTTGGAGAAGTCGGTTCCGTCGACCTGATAGGCGTAGCAACCCCCGGAGCGGATGCGCGTGTCGGTGATCCAAGCCCGCCCGTTCCCAACGACGCGAGGCGCCCCCCTGCCGGCGTCGAGCAGTTGGAGCTCGTCGTACGGCGTGGCGCCGGTGCCGAAGCCCAGCGCACCGCCGCCGACCATCTCGCCGCGGATGAGCAATGGCCCCGTATAGGACCCCGCCACCGTCCAGGTGACCTCGGCCTGGAACCATTGACTGCCGTCGACGCTGTTGAAGCCGACCCCGGCCGGGAGCTCGCGCGGGGCCACAGGGCCCTGGGTATGGATCGTGATAGGGCACGGCCCGCCATCGGCGGAGGGAAAGTGGAGGGGGCGCCGCAACGCCGCGGGCACCGACCCGGTGCAGGTGCCCTGGCAGCGTTCGTAGGTCCCGTAACCGGCCGTCTGGGCCAGCCCGGAGGACGCGGCGGGCGGACCCTTGCCGGCGTGCTTGCCGTGACCGTCGGCCGGCTGCCCTGGGCCTGACGAGGTCGTGGACGAGGACGAGGTGGTGGACGTGGACGAGGTGGTCGCGCTCGTACCCGTCACGGGATCCGTGGCCGCCGTACCGGTTCCGGTGCCCGCCGCCGTCGTCCCGGTGCCCGTTGTGGCGGCACTCGAGGAGTGCTTGGCGCCCACGCTGCAGGCGCACAGGGCGAGCGTGACCAGCAGCCCAGCGGCCGCGACGGCAGCAGAGCGCACCGGGGCTACCTGGACTGAGCCGCCGTGATGGAGCGGCTGACCAGCTCCACGGGGTGGTGGATGGGCAGGGGAGAGCCCAGCTCGCGCAGGTGCAGATCAAGCTGGGCGGCGCAGCCGGGGTTGCCGGCGGCGATCGCCTGGGCGCCGGTGTCGAGGAGGTGGCGCGCCTTGCGCGCGCCCAGTTGCGCGGCCGCCTCGGGCTGGACAAGGTTGTAGATCCCGGCCGAGCCACAGCACACGTCGCGCTCGGTCCCGACCTCGACGAGCTCGAGGTCGGGGATGGCGCGCAGCAGCTCGCGAGGCGCGCTGCGCACGCCCTGGGCGTGGGCGAGATGGCAGGCGTCGTGATACACCACCCGCAGCGGCACCGGGCCGCGCGGGGCGCGCGCCGGCACCGAGGCCAGCAGCTCGGAGACGTCGCGGACCTTCTCGGAGAAGGCACGCGCCTGTGCGGTGGCCAGCAGCTCTCCGTACTCCTTCATCGCGGAGCCGCAGCCGGCGGCGTTGACGACCACGTGATCAACCTGAGCGGCGTCGAATGCCGCCATCGTCGCCTGGGCGCGGCGGGCCGCTGCGGCCTCCTCGCCGCTGTGGAACTCCAGGGCGCCGCAGCACTCCGGCAGCGCGGGAGCGACGACCTCGAACCCCTCGGCGCTCAGAGCGTGCACGGTGGCCCGGTGCACGCCGGGATAGAAGACGCGCTGCACGCATCCCAGCAGCAGCCCCACCCGGCCTCGCGCGGTGCCCATCGCCGGAGTCACCTCCGGCACCCCGGCCTTGGCGGCGCGGCCCACCGGCGCTTGGGGCGCGACCTTGGCCACCGCCGCGAGGCGGTCGGGCATGAGGCGCTCGGCGCCGAGGCGGCGACCGGCGGTGAGCAGAGGCGCCAGGGCGCGCAGGCGCTTGGGGTGCGGAAGCGTCTCGAAGAGCAGCTTGCGCAGCGCGCGCTCCGAGGCCGGTCGCCGGTGGCGGCGTTCGACCTGCGGGCGAACCCGCTCGATGAGATGGTCGTAGCGAACGCCCGAGGGGCAGGCGGTGACGCAGGCCATGCAGCCCAGGCAGCGGTCGAAGTGCGTGACCATCTCATCCGACATCGGCCCCTCGGTGTTCAGCCCGTCGTTGACGAGCACGATGCGCCCACGAGGCGAGTCGGCCTCGGCCCCCCACAGCACGTAGGTGGGGCAGGTCTCCAGGCAGAAGCCGCAGTGCACGCAATCGTCGATGATCTCCTGCTCAGGTGGGCGGTGCAGGTCAAACGCAGTCATCAGATCCCTCCCACGAACAGGCCGGGGTTGCAGGTCCGTGTCGGGTCAAAGCGCGCTTTGACCCGACGCATGAGCTCAAGCTCTGAGCCCTCCTGGGCCCCCCAGGACTCGCCCCCATCGCGTAGCGCGGCGGGGCCGTCGAGCACCACCGCCCGGGCGGTGGACGGGAGTGCCGCCCGCAACCGCCCGACGGCGTCAGGGGCGACCTCCACGAAGCTTGCGCCCAGGGCAGCCCGGCCGACGATGGTGCCGTCGGCGGCCTCGGCCGCCCGCACGACGTCCGCCAGTTCGGTGGGGAGCGCCGCGACCCGGACCAGGGCCTGGTCGGCGGAGCGCTGGCCGGCGCGCTGGCGCTCCCACAGTTGCCCGTCCTGGTCGGTCACGTCCACCTCGGCCAGGCCCGCCTCGCGCATCAACCGCGCGGCTCTGTGGGCCCGCCGTGTCGCCTCCCGACCGGCGCATCGGGCCAGCAGCCCGCCGCGGCCGGCCTTCCAGGCCACGTCAAGGGCCTCGAACTCGAGCGGGGCCCTGGCCAGGGCGACGGCGGCCGTGCACAGCAGGTCCGGATCCGACGCCGCCGCGAGCGCGGTCACGCTTGTCTCGTGCAGCGGGTGCAGTCGCACGTTGACCGACAGGATCAGCCCCAGGGTGCCGAAGGCTCCGCTGAACAGCTTGGCCAGGTCATAGCCGGCGACGTTCTTGATGACCTTGCCGCCGGCCTGAGCGATGGTGCCGTCGCTGAGGGCGACCGTTGCGCCGATGACCAGGTCGCGCGGAGCGCCGTAGCGGTGACGCAGCGGCCCGGCGTCCCCGGTGGCGACCACGCCGCCGATCGTCGGCCCGGCGGGGGCGGTATCGGCCGAGCCGGACTCGGTCGCGCCCACCGCGGCCAGTGGCGGGTCGAGCGCGAGCATCTGGCCGGCGGCGGCGAAGGTGCGCTGCGCCAACTCGAGCGGAACGCCGGCCTGCAGGGTCGCGGTGAGGTCGCCCGCGTCGTGTGCCACCACCTCGTCGAGCCCGGTGGTGTGCAGCTCGATGTCGGCGGCGACGTCGCTGCTGCCCCAGCCGAGCTTGGTCCCGGCGCCGACGATACGCACCGTGCGTCGGTCCTCGGTGGCCGCCGCCAGCGCCGCGGCGGCGTCCTCGAAGGTACTGGGGGCCAGGGTGCTCGCGGTCGCCATCGGACAGGTCCTAGAACCGCTCGGCCACGCCGGCGCGCTCGAGCGGGTGCTCGCGGTAGGGGCCGGGAACCTCTCCGCACAGCCGTGGCGTGGGCATGACCTTGCCCGGGTTGGCCAGCCCGTGGGGATCGAAGGCACAGCGCAGCCGCTGGAATGCCTCCAGGTCAGGCTCTGAGAACATCGACGGCATGTAGGCCTTCTTGTCGACGCCGACGCCGTGCTCGCCGGTGATCGAGCCTCCGGCGTCGACACAGGCCTTGATGATGAGCCCGGCGAGCTCCTCGGCTCGCGCGGCCTCGCCCTCGACGCCGGAGTCGTAGCAGACGAGGGGGTGCAGGTTGCCGTCGCCGGCGTGAAACACGTTGGCCACGCGCAGGTCATAGTCGCGGGCGAGCCCGTCGATCTGGCGCAGGACCTCCGAGAGCCGCGTCCGGGGGATGACGCCGTCCTGCACGTAGTAGGCGGGCGCGATCCGGCCCATCGCCGCGAAGGCCGCTTTGCGCGTGCGCCAGATGAGGTCGCGCTCGGCCTCTGACTGCGCGATGCGCACGTCGAGCGAGCCCGCCTGCGCGCACAGCTCCGTGAGTTGCTCCAGCCCGACCAGGCACTCCTCGCGCGGGCCGTCCAGTTCGATGACCAGCGCGGCGCCGGCGTCGAGGCGGTAGCCGGCGCCGGTGGCCTGCTCGGCGGCCTCGATGGACAGGCGGTCCATCATCTCGATGGCGCCGGGGACGATCCCCGCGTCGACGATGGCGGTGACGGCATCGCCCGCCGCGCTGGTGTCGTCAAAGAAGGCCAGCATCGTGCTCACGCTCTCCGGCGCGGGCACGACCCGGAGGGTGATCTTGGTGGCGACGCCGAGCGTGCCCTCGGAGCCCACGAAGGCGCCGAGGAGGTCGTACCCGGGCGCGTCGCGATCGAGCGTCACCATCGTCCCGTCGGAGAGCACCACCTCCAACCCGATCACGTAGTTGGTGGTGAAGCCGTATTTGAAGCAGTGCGCCCCGCCCGAGTTCTCGGCCACGTTGCCGCCGATCGAGCACACGATCTGGCTGGAGGGGTCGGGCGGATAGAAGTGGGTGGGGGACACGGCCCGCGTGATGCTCACGTTGGTCACGCCGGGCTCGACCACGACGCGACCGTTGTCGAGGTCGATGGAGACGATGCTCCGCAGGCGGCTGAGCACGATGAGCACGCCCTCGGCCACCGGCAGGGCGCCGCCCGACAGGCCGGTGCCCGACCCGCGTGCCACCCACGGGATCTTTGCCTCATAACAGGTCTGCACGACCTGGCGGACCTGCTCGGCGGTGGCGGGCAGGACGGCGGCGACGGGGACCTCGCGGTAGTGCAGCAGCCCGTCGGAACGGTAGGTCGCGAGCTCGTGCTGATGGGTCAGCACGTACTCGCGACCGCATATCTCCTGCAGGCGGGAGATGACTGCGGGCGACCCGGACGGCATCGCCTTCAGTATCCCCCTTCAGCGGCGTCTAATGCACGGAGATCTTGAAGCTCCGGCTGAACACCGTCTGGCCGGCGTCGCTGACCGGAAGGAACGGATCGGTGGACGGGTAGGTGTAGGCGAGGCGCACCGTCCCGCTCTTGGGGAACTTCAGCTTGGTGTCGAAGTACGCACCGGCGCTGTTGACGCTGAGCGTCTTGATCGTGGTGCCGTTGAGCTGGATGGAGACGGTCGGCGTCCCCATGCCGTCCTTCTTCATGAACGCCCCGGGACGGGCGGCGCCCCAGATCTCCGCGTTGGTCGTGTGCGAGATGGACGTCTTGGGCATGTACACCGGGAGCCGGTAGGCGTCGTAGCTGGGCTTGTGCGTGCCGTCGGGGAACTCCAGGCCGCTGGCGAACCCCTGGTAGGCGCCCGCCGTAGGCGGCGGGTCGGCCAGCAGGTACTGCATGTAGCTCGCCACCCGGCTCTGCTTCCAGGACAGGTACTCGGCCCAGTTGATGTAGTAGGCCGCGGTCGCCGGCGATACGTACGAGGGCTTGTGGTTGGTCTGCGGCGGGTTGGTGATGTAGCCGTACTCGGTGTTGTAGATCGGCAGGCGCTTGCTCGAGCCATAGACCTTGTTGACGTGGTCGATGGTGGCCTCGACCTGCGGGATGTCCTGGAAGAGGGCGTAGTCGACCTTGTTACCGGCCTTGCTCACCGGCGATTGGCTCTGCCCGTACGGGTGGATGGACAGGCCGCTGACGTTGAACAGACCGGGGTTCTGGCTGCGGAACTTCCGGCTCGCGCCAGAGGTGGTGGGGCAGCCCACCGCCTTGGCCGTGCTCCCACGGAGTTGCTGGAAGCTGTTGTCCACGCAGTAGAGCTGGCGGATGAACAGCAGCGGACGGGTCTGACCGAAGTTGCCGGGCAGCTCCTCCGGTCGTTCTTCGGGTTCGGACCAGGCTCGAATCCCTGGGCGGCGAACTCACCGATGACGATCGTGTTGCCGGCGTGGCCGGTGGCCTTCAGCGCGTTGTAGCCCTGGTTGACCAGGCTGCGGTAGTACATCGGCGCCGTCAGGACCTTGGAGTCATTGGTCGCCTGCGGACCGAGGTCCTGGCCGAAGTTGGGCTCGTTGAACAGGGCCCAGAAATGGACGGCGGGGAGCGGCGAGGTGGCGCCCGTGGGCGTGAAATGGCCGCTGTAGCGCGTGCCCATGGCCTTCACCCACTGGCCGTAGTCGGCCGCGTTGGGCTTCCAGGCGAGGAACGCCCGGTTGACGCCCGTGGACGCCGGAGCCTTGGACTGCGCCCACGTGGGCGCCCCGCCCGACAGCGTGAAGTCCACGGTGATCCCGGCCTGCGCGGCGGCGCGATCGATCGCGTCGAACACTGCCCCAGTTGGCGGCCGGGTATGCGTCGGGGTTGGTCGCGTTGAACGACGGCTTCTTGGTGGAGGTCGCCTTCGGCGCGATCTCAAACCACGGGACCACGACGCGCACCCCGTTGGCGCCCAGCTGCCTGAACTCCTGCATCGCCGCGGTGGGGTTGTTCAGGTCGCTCCCGTCCTGGATCATGACCAGCTGGCTGTGGCTGGCGGCCGCGGTCGCGGGCAGCGAGGCCACGGCGGCGAGGGCGAGGGCCGCACCGAGGCCGACGCGGCTCCAGCGGCGGAGAAGATCGTTGGGGGCGGGGAGAGTTGGGCGCATGGTGTCGATAACAGCTCCAGGCGGACACAGTTTCGGCCGCACAAAAGCGGCGGCGTCCGCGGTCGAGGGTCACGAGAATCCGGGCTCTGCGCCCGGTCCGACTCGGCGTACGCTCAGGAAATGCGAGCGTCCAGCAGGCTAGCGCGCCGCACCTAAGCGAAGCGTCAGGTCTCAGACTGCGCTCGCGGTGGACAGGGGGCCGACGAAACGGCCTAGTGCAGCGTGATGTCGACGGTCCGGCTGAAGACAGCCTGACCGTTCGGATACTTCCAGCGCAGGCGCACCGAGCCGCTTGACGGAAACGCCTGGCGCACTTCGAAATAGCCGTGCGGGTTGGTCAGCGGGATCGTCGCGACCGTGGCGAACGCCCCGCCGGACGCCGGCTTGAATTGGAGCTGCACCTGCTGGCGGTGGTGTGTGCTCCGGGCGGCGTCCGGCGCGGGCCGCACGCCGCCCCAGACCACCAGGCCGCTGTTTCGCCGCGCCGCTGGTCACCGGTAGATAGAGCGGCATCCGGTAGGCGTCAAACGCCGGCTTGGGCTGTCCGGTCGCGGTCGCCAGCCCGGTGGCGAACACCGTGGTGCCGGGCGGGTCGGAGATGAGGAACTGGTCGAAGGACTCCAGCCGTGGGTCCTGCCAGCGTCAGGTACTCGGCCCAGTTGAGGTAATACGCGGCGCGCGCCGGGGTGACGGTCCGCACTGGGGGTTGGGCGGGTTGGTGAGGTATCCGAACTCGGTCGACCAGATCGGGAACTTCTTGTTCGAGCCGTAGACGCCGCTGAAGGCGATCCAGCGTCGCCTCGAGCGTCGGCATCGCCGCCAGTTCGGCGTAGTCGGGCTCGTTGGGGATCTTGACGTTGGGCGGCAGCGAGGTGAACGAGTAGGGATGATCGGCGAACCCGGGGGCCTTGAACAGGCCCGGGTTCTGCGCTGCGAAGCCCGCCGAGCGCGGCCGCCGTCGCTGGACATCCGCGCTCGCTGGCCTGCGTTCCGCGCAGCTGGCGGTAGTCGGCATCGACGCAATAGAGCGCCCGGAGGAACCGCAGCGGCGCCATCGCGTTGAACAAGCCAGGCTCGCCGCGTTGGTCGCACCGGCCGGGGCGAGCTCGCCGATGAGGATGCGGTCCTGGCCGTGGCCGGTTGCCTTCAGCGCACTCCACGCCCCGTCGAGGAGCCCGCGGTACAGCTTCGGCGCGACCTCGATCGGCGACCCCGAGTGCGTCACCTCGGGTCGCGAGGTTGGACCCGATATTGGGCTCGTTCCAGATCGACCAGAAGTTGATACGCGGCAGCGGACGTGACGCGCCCGAGGGAGTGAAATGGCCGCTGTAACGCGTCCCGACCGCGTGGACGAAGTCCGCGTAGTCGCGGGCGTCGGGCTTCCAGAATGGCTGGGTGCTCGGGGTCGGGGCTCCCGGCCCTCCGCCCATCGGCGGGGGCGGGCCGATCAGGGCCAGGTCGATCCCGATATGGCGCGCCATCAGTCCTCGGATGAGCGCGTCATATCGCGCCAGTCGCGCGGATAGGCGCTGGGATCGCGAGCGTTGAACGCCGGCTGGTGCGCCGACGTAGGGTCGGGCGCGACCGTCGCCCAATTCACGTCGAGACGGACGAGGCCGACCCCCAGGCGCTGCAAGAGCGTCCATGTTGGCGGCTGAGTTCGTGTACAGCTCGCGAGCCGGCCGTGAACATCGACTCCGGTCCGACTCGATGCGGGTTGACCGCCGGCAGCAGGGACGGTCTTGGTGCTCGAGCCGCCGCAGGCCGAGAGGCAGAGGGCCAGTGCACACACCGCCAAGGCGCCGAGGGCCAGGCGACGAGTCACGAGCGCCGGCGTTGAGCGTCGACAGACAGGCAAGCGGAGGACAGTAGCGGCCCGGAAGTGGTGTTGCGGCTTCAGGCGGAGGCCACGGCTACACTGGCGCCGCATGCTCCTCCAGGCCCGAACGGCCGTCTCCGCGAGGGAGCGATCGGGCCCGGCGCGCAGGTATTGGCCAGCCTCAACCGAGACGTGGATCGTCGTCGGACTCATCGTCCTCGCCGCGGTCCTGCGCTTTGCCACGCTCGCGAGCCAGAGCTACTGGCTGGACGAGTCCCAGGCGGCCCATGAGCTGGGTCTGTCCTTCGGCGCGATGTTGCGCGCGTGGAATGGCGCGGAGTGGAATACCCCGCTCTATCTCATCGTCGCCTGGCCGTGGGCCAAGGTGTTCGGCACCGGCGAGGTGGGCCTGCGGTCGCTGTCGGCGATCCTCGGCGTCGGCCTCGTTCCGCTGATCTACCTGGCGGGACGCGAGCTGGTGTCGGGACGGGCCGGGCGTGATCGCCGCGGCGCTGGCCGCCGTCAACCCGTTCATGATCGATTACTCGCGGGAGGCGCGCGAGTACATGCTGCTGATGGTGCTGTGCACCGCGTCGCTGCTGTTCTTCGCCCGCGCGTGGCGCCGTGGGGCCACGCGTGATCTGGTGTGGTGGGCGATCTTCTCGGCGCTGGCGCTGCTCACCCAGTACTTTGCCGGCTTCCTCACCGCCACCGAGGGACTGCTCCTGGTCTATCGGCTGCGCAGCCGCGCGAGCCTGGTCGCACTCGGGGCACAGGCGGTCGTGCTGGCGCCGTTTGTACCCCACGTGATCCCGCGTCTCAGCGACAAGGCGGAGTTCATCACCAGCCAGGGCCTCGGCACGCGCATCCAGCAGGTGCCGGTGACCTTCGCGGTCAACACGCTCTTCAAATCTTCAGCGGTGTCGTATGGGCTACTCGGGGCGGCGGCGCTGGCCGCCGCGGTGATCGCGCTGCTCGTCATCGGCGCCGACGACCGCCAGCTGCGCGGCGCGGGATTGGCGGCGCTGCTGGCCGGCTCAGTCCTGGTCGTCCCGCTGCTGCTGGCGCTCACCGGCCACGACGACTACATCGCCCGTGGGCTGATGCCGGCGTGGCCGCCGCTGGCCATCCTGGTCGGAGCCGCATGCGCCGCTCCCGGAGCGAAACTTCCCGGCGCCGCGCTCGTTGGCGTGCTCATGGCCGGCTTCCTGTGGGCGGGGTTCAAGATCAACTCCGACCCCTTCTACCAGCGCCCCGACTGGCGGGGCGTCGCGACGGCGCTGGGCTCGCATACGCGGGACCCGGGCGATCGTCGCCTATGACGGACAGTTCGCCACGGGGCCACTGTCCTTCTACCTGCCTGGCGTCGCCTGGTCAGGACCGGGCGAGGCACGCGGCACCGACACCGGGCCCGTGACGATCGACGAGCTCGATGTCGTGGGGGACCGGGGTCAGACTCCCGCCGCACCGCCGCAGGGGGCCACCAAGATCAGCAGCCGCGACGTCGACGGTTACCTCGTGTACCGGTTCAAGCTCTCGCGGCCGTGGAGCACGGACCCAGCGCAGATCAACGCGCGTGCGCAGCAATTGCTGCCCGGCCCGGGTTCGAGCCTCCCGCCGATGATCCAGCGGACACCCGCCTAAGCTTGCGGCCGATGAAACGCAACGTGAGACTCGTCGCGGTCGCCTGGGCGACCGCAGCCCTGGCGGTGACGAGCCTGGGCGCAACCTCGGCGCTGGCGGCGGGTGGCGGAAACGCCATCCTCACCGACTGCCAGGCCAACGGCAAGCTGACGCACAGCTACACGCTGAAGGAACTGCGCCATGCCCTCGCGATCATGCCGGCGTCGATCAAGCAGTACACCAACTGCTCCGACGTCATCTTTCAAGGGATCGCCGCCGTCAGTCACGGAAAGACGACCGGGCCAACGGGAGGCGGCGGCTCGTTCCTGCCCACGCCGGTCATCATCATCCTGGTTGTGCTCATCCTCGCGGGGGTCACGTTCGGCGCGTTAGCGATCCGGCAGCGCCGCGCCGGTCCGGCCGCCGACGGACCGCCGGGCGACGGGGCCACGCCGCCCGACGGCGGGGCCGGGCCGTCCGCTGGCGCCTCGCCGCCAGGTGACGAGCCCCCGGACTCCTAGCTCAGAGCCCGCTCTACACTCACGGCATGCCCTCTCAGCGCCAGATCCGCGTCGGAGACGTGCCGATCGGCGGCGGAGCGCCCGTCGCCGTGCAGACGATGACCAAGACCGAGACGGCCGACCTGGCCGCCACGATGGCCCAGATCCGCCGCGTCGCCGAGGCCGGAGCCGACATCGTCCGCGTCGCCGTGCCGCGCGACCGCGACGTCGACGCGCTGCGCACGATCGTGAGCGAATCGCCCATCCCGGTGATCGCCGACATCCACTTCAACCACACCCTCGCGCTCAAGGCGCTGGATGCCGGCGCGCACTGCGTGCGGCTGAACCCCGGCAACATCGGCGGTCCCGAGAAGGTGGCTGAGGTGACCAAGCGCGCGACGGAGCTGGGTACGCCGCTGCGCGTCGGCGTCAACTCAGGCTCGCTGCCCGGGCACCTGCGCCAGCTCGAGTACGACAACCCCGTGGAGGCCCTCGTGACGGCCGCCGTGGAGACCGTCGAGCTGATGGAGCGCCTGGACTTCACCAACTTCAAGGTCTCGATGAAGTCGACCTCGGTACCCAACACCATCGCGGCCAACCGCCTGCTGTCGCAGCGAATCCCCTACCCGCTGCACCTCGGCGTCACCGAGGCCGGCACCAAGTGGTCGGGCTCGCTGAAATCCGCGGTCGGGCTGGGCACCCTGCTGGCGGACGGCATCGGCGACACCATCCGGATCTCGCTGTCGACCTTCCACGCCGAGGAGGAGGTCAAGGTCGCCTGGGAGATCCTCAAGGCGCTGAAGCTGCGCGAGCGTGGGCCGGTCCTCATCGCCTGCCCCACGTGCGGCCGGTTGCAGTTCGACATGGACACCGTGGTGTCGGAGATCGAGGAGCGCCTGGAGGCCTACGACGACCCGATCGAGGTCTCCGTGCTCGGCTGCGCGGTCAACGGGATCGGCGAGGCTCGCCACGCCGACTTCGGGATCACCGGGGCCAAGGACATGGGGATGATCTACTCACGCGGCGAGCCACTGAAGAAGGTCCGCACCGAGAACCTCGTGGACGAGCTGTTCGCCGAGATCGACCGCTATTACGAGCGCGGCAAGCAGGTCGTCCGCGACGAGAGCGAGGCCGCCGAGGCCCGCGCCTGGCTGGCCGAGAACGAGGACGCCACCGCCATGACGCCCGAGCGGCTGGCCGCGATGGAGGCGGCCGCCGCGGGCGAGGAGAACACCGGGATCATGCGGCGGGTCGACGGCGAGCCCGGGTCTCGGCTCGATGAGTCCCAGTCGCCCGTGGCGGGGCGGCGGTTCACGCGCGCCTGACGGCCTCTGAGCGTCCGTCCGGCGTGGCGCGGGCTATCGGCGAACGTCAACTGCGGCTATCGAGGGGCGGGCCGGTGGTGGCGGCAACTGGCAAGGGCGATGGTGAACTGCACCACTATGAGGCAATTCACCCTCGGGGTCGACGCATTCGGCTCCGAGGGCGCCTCCGCCCTGCGTTCGATAGCAGCCGTTTAAACGCCAAAGGCCCCGGAGCGGCCGACGGTCACCCGCCATGCCACTCCGAGGCCCAAGAAGGCCTGAAGCGTCTAACGCTTACGAGGCGCTGGAGAAGTCCTCCGCCACCTTGGCCCAGTTGACCACGTCCCACCAGGCGTCGATGTAGTCCGGACGCCGGTTGTTGTACTTCAGGTAGTAGGCGTGCTCCCAGACGTCGATGCCCAGCAGCGGGGTCTTGCCGTCTGAGACCGGGCTGTCCTGGTTGGCGGTGGAGACGATCGCCAGCCCGGAGCCGTCGTGGACCAGCCAGGCCCAGCCCGAGCCGAAGCGCCCGATGCCCGCGGCCTTGAACTGGGCCTTGAAATCGTCGAAGGATCCGAAGGCAGAGTTGATGGCGTCGCCCAGGGCGCCGTCGGGGGCGCCACCGGCGTTGGGGGCCATCCACTCCCAGAAGAGCGAGTGGTTGTAGTGACCGCCGGCGTTGTTGCGCACGGGGCCCTGCTTGTCGGAGGGGAGGGAGCTGAGGTTCTTGAGGACCTCGACGACGTCCTTGTCGGCCCACTCGGTGCCGTCGAGAGCCTTGTTGGCGTTGTCGACGTAAGCCTGGTGGTGCTTGTCGTGGTGGAGCTTCATCGTCGCCTCGTCGATGGTGGGCTCCAGAGCGTCGTACGCGTAGGGGAGGGGCGGTACCGAATAGGCCATCACACAGCTCCTTTTCTCGACCTGAAGTTGCGAGCGTTCTATCAGAACATAGCTGCGCGCTGGCGGAGCCGATCGCCGGGTAGGCTTGGGCCTCGATGACCCTGCTCTCTACCTATTTCCTGCCGACCGAACGCGAGCCCCCGGCGGACGCCGAGGCGATCTCACACAAGCTGATGGTGCGCGCCGGGCTCATCCGCCAGGTGGGCGCCGGCCTGTGGTCCTGGCTGCCTGCCGGGTGGCGCATCCATCAGCGCATCGTCCAGATCGTGCGCGAGGAGATGAACGCCATCGGCGGCCAGGAGTTGCTCATGCCGGTGATGCACCCGGCCGAGCCGTGGCGTAAGACCGGCCGCTACGCCATCGAAGAGCTGTTCAAGCTCAAGGACCGCAAGGGCGCCGACATGGTCCTGGCCCTGACCCACGAGGAGATCGTCACCGGGCACGTCGCCGCGGCGATCAAGTCCTACCGCGATCTCCCGCTCATCCTCTACCACTTCCAGGTCAAGGAGCGCGACGAGGCCCGACCGCGGGCCGGGGTGCTGCGCACCCGCGAGTTCATCATGAAGGACGCCTACACCTTCGACCGGGACCGCGAGGGCCTGGACGTCGCCTACGACAAGCACGCCGAGGCCTACGCGCGAATGCTCGACCGCTGCGGGCTGGAGTGGTACCGCGTCGCCGCCGACGTCGGGATGATGGGCGGCCACGGAGCCGACGAGTACATGGCGCCGTGCACGGCGGGCGAGAACGACGTGGCCCTGGCCGCCGGCTACGCCGCCAACATCGAGGTCGCCTCCGCCGACGCCCAGCCGGTGCAGCTGCCGCCGCGACTCGACGCCCCCGAGCTCGTGCAGACGCCGGGCGCCACCACGATCGAGGCGCTCGTCGGCTCCATCGGGGTCCCGGCCGGCGCCACGCTCAAGGCCTTCCCGGTGATCGTCGACGAGGACGCGATGAAGCTGGTGGTCGTCCGGGGCGACCATCGCGTCAACGAGGTCAAGCTCCAGAACACGCTCGGCCAGCCATTCCGTGCCGCCCGCGCGGATGAGATCGAACGGCGACTGGGCCCGCCGGGCTACATCGGGCCGGTCGGCGCCGGGCTGCCGGTCCTGCTCGATGCCGCGGTGACCGCCAACGGCTCCGGGTCCTACGTCGTCGGCGCCAACGAGCCCGACGCCCACCTTCGCGGCGTGGAGCCCGGCCGCGACTTCCCCTATGAGACGGTGGATGTCCGCACCGTCGTCGCAGGCGACACCGTCAACGGCAGCGCCGTCCGCATCGAGCCGGCCATCGAGGTCGGCAACATCTTCAAGCTCGGGACGCGCTACTCCGAACCGCTCAACGCCACCTACCTGGACGAGAACGGCAAGACGCAGCACATCTGGATGGGCTCCTACGGCTTCGGCCCGGCCCGCACGGCCGCCGCGGCGGTGGAGCAGTACGCCGACGCCGAAGGGATCTCCTGGCCGCGCACCATCGCTCCCTTCGACGTTGAGCTGGTGACGCTGGGCAAGCCCGGCTCCGAGGAGCGGACGTTCTCGGACACGCTCTACCGCGACCTTCAGGCCACCGGGCTCGACGTGCTCTATGACGAGCGCGACGCGGGCCCGGGGGAGAAGTTCACCGACGCCGAGCTGCTGGGCTGCCCGCTACGGCTCACGGTCGGGCGCCGGACGCTCGGCGCCGGCGAGATCGAGGTTCAGGTGCGCCGAGGGCGCGAGTCGCGCACCGTCGCGGTGGAGGGCGCGGCCGAGGCGGTGGCCGAGCTGTGGCGGGGGCTGCCGTAGACGCCGTCGCGCGATCGTGAGCCCTCGGATCACCAAGCGGCGCCTCTTCGGAATCGACCGCTCCGGGCCCAATCCGGTCCAGACCCGCTCAGACCAGCCGCTGCACCCGTGGACGATCCCCAACGCCATCGGCTTCGCGCGACTGGCCGGGATCCCGGTGTTCCTCATCCTGGCCCTCTCCTCAGGCGACGGCCACTCGACGCTGGCCACGATTCTGTTCGCGGTCATCGGATGGGCCGACTACCTGGACGGGTTCGCGGCTCGGCTCACCGGTCAGTACAGCCGTTTGGGGGCGTTGCTGGACCCGATCATCGACCGGCTCCTGGTCGTCTCGGGGATGGTGGTGTGCTGGCACTTCTCGCTGCTGCCTCGCTGGGCCATCGCGCTCGTCGTCGCGCGGGAGGTGTTGATGCTGGTCCTGAGCCGTTACGCACTGTCCCGGGGCCTGGAGATCACCATCAACTGGGCCGGGCGTGTCGGCGTGGCGCCGACGATGGGCGCCCCGTTCTTCGCCATGGCCGGTGTCCACTGGCTGGCGCTCATCCTGCTCTACGTCGGACTGGGCCTGGCGCTGCTGGCCACCGCGATGTATGTCCGCAGCGGAGTCCAGCAAGCGCGTAAGCTTGCGGAAAACAGCGCCTGACCCGGCGTTGGCACGCGAAATGTGACCGTAAACCCGGGGCGGGGCCAGGCGGGCAGACTCTCAAGCTCAGCTTGACCCTCTGGGAGACGAGGTTATACTCGCGGACCTACACACGAGAGGGAACGAACAGCATGGACACCTTTCCAGACCTTGGGTCGCTGACCGACCAGGAGCTGAAGGACCTGATCAAGCAGCTGACCGAGGAGGAGATGGAGATCTCCTATCGGCGGCGCATCCTGCACGGCAAGATCGACATCCTCCGCGCGGAGCTCGTCAATCGCCTGCGCAAAAAGGACGAAGGCGGGGAGCTCATCATCTCCGGCGCCGACGTCCAGCAGCTGACCGACATTCTGGCGGGAAGAGTGCCGGCCGACCAGCCCGAGTAGCGCCCGTCAGGCCCGATGGCCCAGCACTGCCCTGAGTGCGGATTTGCGAACGACGATGGCGCCAGCTACTGCCAGCGCTGCGGCGCCTTCCTTGCCCAGAGCGAGCAGTCGCCCGGCGTGTCGACGGCCACCTACAAGCTCGGTGAGACCGGTGAGCTCGAGGTCGTCGAGCTTGAAGACGTCGTTCGCGGCGGCGCCGCACTGGTCATCCGCGCCGGCGGGGGCCGCGCGGGGGAGAGCTTCCCGCTGGAGCGCGACCGCATGACCGTGGGCCGCCGTCCCGAGTCAGACATCTTCCTCGACGACGTCACCGTCTCACGCGACCACGCCGTGGTCGTGCGCCGCGGCAGCGAGTATCACCTCGACGACTGCGGCTCGCTGAACGGGACCTACGTCAACCGCCGCCGGATCGATTCCCACCGGCTCGCCGACGGCGACGAGCTGCAGATCGGAAAGTACAAGCTGGCCTTCCTCAGTCGCTGATGAGCACCGACACCCCCACACCCGAGCTCGAGATTCCCGAGCCGCCCGAGCCCGAAGATGAGCGCCCCCGCCAGAAGGCGGTCACTATCGGCGCCGTCTGTAAGGCGCTGCACCAGGAGTTCCCCGACATCTCGATCTCCAAGATCCGCTATCTGGAGGATCAAAAGCTCCTTCAGCCGCGCCGCACCCAGGGGGGCTACCGGCTCTACACCCAGTCCGACATCGCACGGTTGCGCACGATCCTGCGCCTGCAACGCGACGAGTTCCTCCCGCTGCGGGTCATCCGCCAGGAGCTGGCCGGGGGCCGGGCTGACCGTGACGACCCCCTCCCGGCCGCGGGGGAGCGCCCCGGGCCACGGCGCGCCGGCGTCCGAGTCCACGACTCGGGCTCGCTCTACTCACTCGATGACGTGGTGGAGGACACCGGGGCTGCGCCTGAGCTCGTCCGCGAGCTGGTCGACTTCGGCGTCATCAAGGGCGAGAACCGGGCGGGCGTCCACTACTACGACGAGACCGAGCGCGAGATCATCAGGGCGGTGTCCGAGCTCGCGCGCTATGGCGTGGGCGGGCGCAACCTCCGAGTGTTCCGCAGCTCTGCCGACCGGGAGGCCCAGCTGCTGCAGAGCATCCTGGCCCCGGCACTGCGCTCGCGCAATCCTGAGCGGCGCAAGGAGGCGATCGAGGCGCTGGAGAACCTGGCCTCGGTGACCACGCACCTCAAGCACCTGCTCCTCATTCGCGACCTGCGCAAGATCGCGACCTGAGTCCTCCGACCCGCCGTCCAGGGCCATTGGCGTGACGACTCTCGATCTGCGTGCCTTCGTCCGCGACATCCCGGACTTCCCCCGGCCCGGGATCCTGTTTCGTGACATCACCCCGCTGCTGCTCGACGCAGGGGCCCTGGACGCCGCCGTGCGCGGGCTGGCTGAGCTGGTGCACGCCGCCGACGTGGACTTCGTGGTGGCGGCCGAGGCGCGCGGGTTCATCCTGGGCGCGGCGCTCGCCCGCGAGCTCGGCGCAGGGTTCGTGCCGGCGCGCAAGCCCGGCAAGCTGCCGGCGGAGACGATCAGCGCCGAGTACACGCTCGAATACGGCATCGACGCGCTGGAGGTCCACGCGGACGCACTGGCCCACGGGGCCCGGGTCCTCGTCCACGACGACCTGCTGGCGACCGGAGGCACCGCGGGGGCGCTGTGCGAGCTGGTGGCCGACCTCGGCGCCGAGATCGTCGGCTGCGCGTTCCTGGTCGAGCTGACGTTTCTGGAGGGCCGCACGTCCCTGGCGCCCCACGACGTGTACTCGCTGATCGAGTACTCCGAATAGGCGCGCGATGGCCTCCGCACGGCGCACTCGTACGCTGGCCGCCGCGCCGCAGGAGGTCTGGGAGCTCATCGCCGACCCGCACCACATGCCGCGCTGGTGGCCGGGCGTGGAACGCATGGAGGGCGTTGAGCCCGACCGTTTCACGCAGGTGTTCAAGACCAAGCGCGGCCGCCCCGTGCGCGCCGACTTCCGAGTGGTGGCCTCTGAGGCGCCGACGGCGCGCGCGTGGGAGCAGGAGGTGGCGGGGACACCGTTTGAGCGGGTGCTCAGCGCGTCGGTGACCGAGGTCCGGCTTGATCCGGTACCCGCCGGGACCGAGGTCACGATCTCCCAGCAGCAGAAGCTGCGCGGCTACTCGCGGACCGGCGGCTTCATGCTGCGCCGCGCGACCGCGGCCAAGCTCGACGAGGCGCTGGACGGCCTGGCGCGGATCTGCGGCTGAGGCCCGCTTACAGGCCGGTCAGGGCGCCCTGGAGCACGATTGACCCCGGCTGCTTGGGCGACGCCGTCGTCTCGAGGGTGATGATGAGTTGCTTGTAGTGCGACGCGTTGCTGGGCAGCCCACCGGCGGTCGATAGGCGGCCGGTCTTGCCGACGCTGGGGTTCACGAACCCCAGGAGCTTGGCGTCCTTGGCGGAGTTGTACAGCCACACGGCGTAGGCGTCGGGTGGCTTGGTCTTGTTGGGCGGAACGTTCTGGGCCACGATCGCGACCCCGTCGCTGCTGCCCTCGTTGAGGACCTCGGCGATCCCCGCGATCTTGCTCTTCTTGGCGCTCGAGGGCGGCGTGAGGTTGATCTGTGCCACCACGCTGGCACTCGTCCCCGACGTGGAGGTCGTCGGCGTGCTGCCGGTGGGGGACGACGCAGTGGTGGGGGTCGACGATCCGCTGGCCGCCGGTGCGGCAGCGGAGGTCGCGGTCGAGCTGGAGTGGTTCTTGGAGTGCCCACCGCGCAGGACGAAGAACAGGGCGACCGCAACGGCGATGACGCCGACGAGGATGACCAACGCGCCGCCGAGCCGCGAACTGCGCTTCGGGGCGCCGTCGGCAGCCGGCGAGCCATCGTCACCATTCCCGCGCTGTCGGCGACCCCGTCGGCGCTTGGGCTGATCCTCCGGCTGGGCGGCTCCGAGGCCGGCGATCGGGGACGCGGCGAGGGCCCCGGGCGCTTGGGGCTCGGCGGGGCGGTCCGCGGGGGCATCCGGAGCCGGCTCTGGAGCCGGGGCCGGTTGCGCGTCGGGCTCCCGGGGCGTCGAGCGCTCGACCGGAATCTCGGGGAGGGGCCTGTCGCCAGCCAGCGGGGCCAGTTCTGAGGCGACCACGCGGGCCCATGCGCGGTCGCTGGGCGAGTCGGCGAGCAGGTCGCGCACCTCTGAGGCTTCGTCCTCGGGCAACTGGCCGAGGAGGTAATCGGCGATGCGGTGCTGGTGTTCGGGAGCGGACTCGGTGTGCGGGCCGATGGTGTCCAGTGCGATCTGGGCACGCTCGCGCACCTTGGCGCGGTCGAGCGAGAGCAGCCGGGCGATGTCGTCGTAGCTGCGCCCACGCTTGAGGACCATCTCGAGAACGGCTCGCTGATCCCCCGGAAGGTTGTCCAACGGTGGCATTGTCGCCCGTAGCGTAGATGAGGCTTGTAAGAAATGCCCAAGCTGGACGGGCGCTTGCGAGCGGCAAATCACTAAGGTGCTCTGCCGCATGACCCTCGAGCTTCCATTTGAGCCGACGCTCGGATTTGACCGTGTCTACGGGCTGGAGATCGACGAGATCGCCGACGGGCTGGTGCGCGGGCGCGTCCAGGTGCGCGACGACCTCAAGCAGCCGGCGGGGCTGGTCCACGGTGGGGTCTACGCCGCCATCTCAGAGAGCCTGGCCACCAACGGGACTGCCGCCATGGTCCACGCGGACGGCAACACCGCCATGGGACTGTCCAACCAGACGAGCTTCCTGCGACCGGTGACCAGGGGGTCGATCAAGGCTGTGGCCCGCGCGCGTCATCGCGGGCGCACCACCTGGGTCTGGGAGGTCGAGCTCAGCGACGACGACGACCGGTTATGCGCGCTGACGCGCGTGACCGTCGCGGTCCGCGCACGGCCCGCCTGAGGCCGCGGCTGGCCTCACGCAGGGTTCGGGCCGGAGGGTCCTCAGCTCTTGGGCAGCGCACCGCCGTGCGCGGGGGCGCCCCGGCCCAGCCAGTACTGGGCGAAGGAGCGCAGAGTCGGGTCGGTGGGGGAGCGGACGTGGACCATGTGGGCCCACGCCAGTCCGATGACGCCCGTCGTGCTCGGCCGGTAGGCGAGCACAACCGCCTGACCGGTGGCCGCCAGCGCCGGGCTGAAATCCGCCGGTGCGATGCCGTCCGCCACCGCGGTGAGGCCCGGCGGGGGTTTGCGCGTGCCGTACATCAGCACCACGTCGCCGACCGACAGCGCCTGCAGCAACTGATCGTCGGTGATCTGCGCGCCGTTGCGGTTGATGGCCGCCGGCAGGTGCGCGCCACTGGTGGGCGGCTCGGAGTCATAGCTCGGCCGCGGCTGACCGGGCTTGAGCCGAGCATTGCCCTGATCGGGGAAGGCCACGCCGGGACCGCTCGCCGCACCCGACACACCCGGGGAGTCATGGCCGGCCAGTAGCCCTCCGGAGAGCAGGGCGACCACGCCGATGGCCACACCGAACGAGACGACGACGATGAGCAGGCGCTCGAGCAGGCGGGGCATCAAGCGGGTCTGAGTCGTGGCGCGGGGTCAATCCGCCGAGCGGACCGGGCGACGGCCGACGCGAGCTCTGGGGGCCGGGGCGGCGCCGGCTGCGGCGGCGAGCTCCTCGATCGAGGCGCGCAGCTCGTCGGCCAGCGCCTCCAGGTCGGGCAGGGCGTCGTAGTCGGCGTTCAGCCCGAAGTTGAGCTGCCCGTTGTAGCTCATGATCGCGACTCCCAGCGCCTGGTTCTCGGCCAGCGGGACCATGGGGAACATCGCGTCGAGCTCCCGCCCCAGCATGTACAGCGGGAACTGCGGCCCCGGCACGTTGGTGACCACGAGGTTGAACAGGCGCTGGCGGGCCTGGAGCCGCGCCGCCTGAGCCATGATTGTCGGCGGCGCAAAGCCCGACAGCTCAGTCAGGACCTGGGCACCCACGGCCTGGCCCGATTCCTTGATCCCGTCCATGTCCCGGCTGATCGTGAGCAGTCGCTGGACGGGGTCGGTGACGCCGATCGGCAGCGGCGCCCACATCGCGGCCACCCGGTTGCCCAGCGCGCCGCGCTCCACGTCAGCGCGAACGGAGATGGGGACCATGGCGCGCAGGACGAGCTCGTCGGTCACTTCGCCGTGCATCCGCAGGTAGCGCCCGAGGGCGCCGGCGACCACGGCCAGGACCACGTCGTTGACCGTGCCGCCAAGGGCGTTCTTGATCGCCTTGAACTCCTGCAATTCTCCACGAACCCACGTGAAGCGCCGGTGGGGCCCGATGCGCACGTTCAGAGGGCTCGGCGGAGCCGTCTGCAGCCCCGCCCGAGCGACTGCGCTGACCCCGCCCACCGCACGACCGAACCGTCCGGCAACGTGCCGCGGGCCCCGCAGCGTCGCCCTGACCCCGCGGACGATCTCGGCGGGGACGGTGGTGCGTTCGAGCAGCGCGTCGGCGAGAAGCTGGGCCCCGGTGGGCAACGGCCGCGGGACCCACTCGTGGTCGGGTGGGGCCACCGGCATCGGGTCCGGGGAGGTGTCGAAGAGGACCGTGAAGATGTCGACGCCTGAGACGCCGTCGACGAGCGCGTGGTGGGTCTTGGACAGCATCGCGAAGCGGTCGTCGGAGAGCCCCTCGACCAGCCAGATCTCCCACAGCGGACGCGAACGATCCAGCGCCTGCGAGAACACCCGGCCGGCGAGGCGCTTGAGCTGGGCCTCGTCGCCGGGGCTGGGCAGGGCCGTGTGGCGGACGTGGAAGGCGATGTTGAAGTGCGGGTCGTCGACCCACACCGGCCGGCCCTGATTGAACGGCACGAAGGCCAGGCGCTGGCGGTAACGCGGCACGAGATGCAGCCGACTGGAGATCTGGTCCACCAGCTCGTCATAGGTCGGCGCCTCGCCGTCGAAGACCATGCAGCCGGCGACGTGCATGTGCGCGGCGTCGCGCTCGAGGTGCAGGAAGGAGCTGTCGAGCCCGGTCAGGCGGTCTGGATTAGCCACGTCGCTGATGATGACACGAGGACTGGTGTGACGATGCTCACACAAATTGGTTCAAGGTTCTGCGAGCCTCGCCGACTTCCCAAACGACCTGCCGAATCGTCTCTGCCCGGTGCGGAGATGAGCGGGGGACCCACCGCCGGATGGCAGTACTCGCACCGGCACGGGGCGAATCGTTCGCCTGGCGCACCCAGCCGCGACCGTAGCGACCTCTGAAGAACCGCTGCCTCACCGCCGCGTTTCGGACTGGCCGCGAGCCCGACAGCTAACTCCGTAGGCGTTCGGTCGAACCCAAGGAGGTCCTCGTCTTGAGGCCCAGTTTCACGCTGCGCAGGATGCGCTCAGTACATGTGATCATTGCTACAACGATGCTGGCCGTGCCGGCGTCGGCGTTCGCCTTGACCGGTGTGACGTCGGGGTCTGGCCAGTCAGTCCAGAATCCAGTCCAGACCCCCATCAACCTACAGGTCAGCCCGCGCCACGTGCAGTTCGGGCGCGGCGTGACCATCAGCGGGAGCCTCTCGGCGGCTGACGCCGGCAAGCGCGTCCTGCTCCAGACGGCCGGCAAGGGCGAGTCGTCGTGGCGCTCGTTGGGCGCCGCGACGGTGGGCTCCGCCGGTACGTTCCGGGCGCGCGTCACCCCGCGCCGCTCGGGCCTGCTGCGCGCCGTCGAGCAGGCACCGGAGGTTCCCGTCACCGCGAGCCGTCCGGGCACGGTCACACCGGCACCGACGTCCGGAACCGCCGCCCACCCCACGGTGACCGTGGGCGCCCGGTTCACGCCGGCGCGCCACGAATCCGCCGTGCACAGCACCCACCCCGTCCACGTGGGCGGCACGCTGCTGCCCGCGCTCCCGCACCGCCGGGTGCGCCTGCAGGGCCACGACAGCCACGGCTGGCACACCCTGAGCACGGGACGGACCGGCGCGAGGGGCCGGTATCGCATGAGCCTCGCGCCCGACGCGGCGGACGGCCAGCCGTTGCGCGTGATGTTCGGCGGTGACAGCCGCAACGCCCGTGCGACGCGCCCGGCCGGCCGCGTGAACGTCCTGCACCCCGCCCTGGCGTCCTGGTACGAGGACGGCGGCAACACCGCGTGCGGCTTTCACGCGGACCTCGGCGTCGCCAACCGCACCCTGCCGTGTGGGACCAAGGTCAGGCTCAGCTACGGCAGCCGCAGCGTGACCGCGGTGGTCGACGATCGCGGGCCCTACGCCGGCGGCCGCGAGTGGGACCTCAACCAGAACACGGCCTCCGCGCTCGGCTTCGCCGGCGTGGGCACGGTCTGGTCGAGCCAGTAGCCGACTCGCGCTGTGCCACGACGCCCCGGGCCCCCGTCCGGACGGTGGTTCCGGGGGCGTCGTGGCGTCTGGACGGTGGCCTACTGTCCAGAACATGGCGGCGCGCTGCATCGCCCATGTCGACATGGACGCGTTCTACGTGTCCGTCGAACTGCGGCGGCGGCCGGAGCTGCGCGGGCAGCCGGTGATCGTGGCCGGCTCGGGGCCGCGGGCGGTGGTCACCACCGCTTCCTATGAGGCCCGGCGCTTCGGCGTGGGCTCCGCGATGCCCGCTGCGCGGGCGCGGCGGCTGTGCCCCGACGGGATCTACCTGCAGCCCGACTTCGCCTACTACCGCGAGGCCTCACGCCAGGTGATGGCGCTGGTGCGCGCATGCTCGGAGCAGGTGGAGGTGATCGGGCTCGACGAGGCCTACCTCGAGCTGTCCGGACTGCCGGCGCCACACGCCGAGATGCGGCGGCTGGTGCGCCGGATCGCCCAGCGACACCGGGCTGCACTGCTCGATCGGGATCGGCCCCAACAAGCTGGTAGCCAAGGTGGCGTCCGATGCCGACAAGCCCCGCGGGTTTGTCATCCTGACCGCCGAGGAGGCTCGGGCGCGCTTCGCGCAGTCGCCGCCGGGGCTGATCCCGGGCATCGGGCCCAAGACGGCCGAGCGCCTGCGGCGATCTGGACTCGACACGCTGGCCAAGCTGGCGGCCGCCGCGCCGGAACTGCTCGCCTCTCGGTTTGGCCCGCGGTTCGGGGCGGCGCTGCAGAGCCGCGCCCGTTTCGAGGACGACAGCCCCGTCACCGAGGAGCGCAAGGTCGTCTCCGAGTCACGCGAGACCACCTTCGACTACGACATCGCCGACCCGGCCACGCTCGAGGACGTGCTCCAGGGGCTCACCGAGCGGCTCTGCGCGACCCTGGTGGAGCAGCAGCGCCGCGGCCGGACGATCGGGATCAAGGTGCGCCTGGACGACTTCTCCACCCACACCCGCGCGCGCACGCTGGCCGAGCCCGTCGCCTCAATGGACCGCGTGCTGCCGGTGGCGCTCGACCTCCTGCGTCGCTTCGCCGCCCCGCGGCCGGTGCGGCTGCTGGGGGTGCGCGTGGCGGGGCTGGAGCCGGCGACGCCCACGGACGTCGAGCAGCTCACGCTGCTGGTCTAGCGCCCTGGCGGTGTGCGGCGGGTCGCCGTGCGGCCCTAGTAGAGCGCGCTGGCGAGACGCCGGCGCGACTCGCGTGCGAGCTGGCTGTCGACGCCGAGCTCGTCGAGGATCCCCACCACGACGCGGCGGATGTCGTCCTTGGCGCCGTCGGCGCTGGGCAGCGCACCGATGAAGAGGTCGAGGGCGGTCGGCTGATCCCCGGCGTCAAGCGCGGCGAAAGCCTCGTCCAAGTCCAGCGCCGGCTCGCGGCGCTCAAGCGCGATCCGGGCCGCCAGCCCGTCGGCGGCAAAGCTGCCCGGGACCTCGCGCAACAGGGCCAGGGCACCGTCGGCATCGCCGCGGCTGAGCAGGATTCGCGCCAGCGGCACGGCAGCGTCGGCGCGCGAGGGCTCGAGCTCCACCGCCCGCCGCAGCGACTCCTCATCGCCCTGGGCCACCAGTCCGTCGGCCTCGGAGGGCAGCAGGGAGTCCAGGAAGCTCTTGACGGCCGCCGGCGGCTGGGCGCCGACAAACTCGGCCGCCACGCGGCCGTCGCGGAACGCCTTGACCGCGGGGATGCTCTGGATGCCGAAGGCCTGGGCCACCTGCGGGTTGGCATCGACGTCGATCTTGGCCAGCTCCACCTTGCCCTCACGCGCGGCCACCTCTCGCTCCAGGACCGGGCCGAGCTGGCGGCACGGGCCGCACCACTCAGCCCAGAAGTCGACGACGACGGGAAGGGTGCGCGAGCGCTCGAGAACCGCTGATTCGAAGGTGCTGTCGGTGACGTCCATGGTGCTCTCTTAGATGGTAGCCACCGGCCACGGGCCGCCCTGGGCTGCTAGATAGGTGGGCGTGTCTGAATTCGAGGTGAGCCGTGACCGCGTGACGCTGCGGGGAAGCGACGCGGGGGAGGGCCCGGCGGTGGTGCTCGCCCACGGCCTGACGGCGACCCGGCGCTACGTGGTCATGGGCTCCTCCGCACTCCAGCGCGGTGGGCACCGGGTGCTCGCCTACGACGCGCGCGGGCACGGGACCTCCTCGCCCGCGGCGAAGCCGCAGGACTATCGCTACGAGGACCTGGGCGCCGACCTGGAGGCGATCCTCGATCACGCAGGAGTGGAGCGGGCGGTGCTGGCCGGAGCCTCGATGGGCGCCCACACACTCGCCTGGTTGGCGCTGCATCGGCCTGAGCGCGTGGCCGGCCTGGTCATCATCACCCCGGCGTTCAGCGGGACCGAGGACCGCGACCCCGAGCGTCTGGCGCGGTGGGACGCGCTCTCTGACGGTCTGCGCCGTGGAGGGATCGACGGCTTCGTGGCCGCCTATGGGGAACCAAAGGTTCCCGAAGCTCTTGGCGAGACCGTGGTCACGGTGATCCGCCAGCGCCTGGCCCTGCACGCGCACCCCGACGCGGTGGCCGACGCGCTGCGCGCCGTGCCTCGCTCGCGGCCGTTTGACTCGCTCGAGGAACTACGCGCGATCGCCGTTCCCACGGTCGTCGTCGCCTCGGGCGACGAGGCAGACCCCGAGCACCCGCTGGCGGTGGGGGAGGCCTATGCGGAGAGCATCCCGGGCGCTCGCCTGGTCACCGACGAGCCGGGCCGCTCGCCGGTGGCGTGGCAGGGCAGTCAGCTCTCGCGACTGATCGCCGAGGTCGCGGCGGAGGCGGCCTGAGGGGGCAGGCGTAGCGCGCGGCGGAACAGGACGTCGTCGGCCGACTCGAAGACGTGCTTGCGCACCCAGCAGTCGAACAGGTCGTCGACATCGGCGTCGTAGGCGGCCTGCAGGGCCGGGTCCACGACGTCCACATCGGGGCCGTAGCTGTCGATCGGGATGCCGAGGCTCGTGGCCACGGCGTCGCGCAGCGCCTGGCGGACGTCGGGCGGGATGGCCAGCAGCGTCGCGGCGGCAAACCGTGCCTGAGGCGAGTCCGGGGGGTCGATCCGGTGGACGAACTCGGTGGAGGCGGTGGCGGACCTGATCATCGGCGGGGTCTTTCTACCCCCTAGGGCGGTCATGTATTCGTCACAGGCGCCACGAACTCCTCGCGTTTTGGAGAGATTTCGCTCAGGGCCCCCCGCGGTGTGGCGGCGGCGTAGGCTCTCAGCCATGGCGGACGCCACCACCGCCGGCTACTCAGGCACCCCACTGCCGCGCAAGCTGGGCATCAAAGCCAACGCGCGCGTCGGGTTGATCGGGGCGCCGCATGACTTCGACGCGGTGTTGGGTGAGCTCCCGCCGGGTGTCACGGTGGTCCGGCGGGCGCGGGGACGCTTCGACGTGGTTGTCATCTTCGTCCAGAAACGCTCGGAGCTCGAGCGGCGGCTGCCTGCGCTCAAGGAGGCGCTGGACCAGGCGGGCGGGCTGTGGGTGGCCTGGCCCAAGCGCAGTTCGGGCGTCGCCACCGACCTGGGGGAGGGCACGGTGCGCGAACTGGGCCTCGCCGGCGGTCTGGTGGACAACAAGGTATGTGCGATCGACGCGACGTGGTCAGGGCTGCGCTTCGTCTACCGGCTGGCGGACGGCAGCGTTAGCCGTTCTCGCCGGGCGCCGGCTTGATCACATACACGCGGGCGCACCCGAACTGGTGCACGGCCTGCACCGCAGGCCCCAGCTTGCGGGAGAGGTCGGGGTGGTGGCGGCAGTCGGAGACGAGGATGGCGGCGCGGGTGGCGGCGACGAAGGACCGTGCCGCCGTCGCTGAGATATGGCCACCGAAGAGCCGATTGACCTCGTGGGCCTGCACGGGGTAGTCCTGGCTCCAGTACCCATGGCCGACCCACACCGGCCGTCCCGTCTGGGATGGCACCACGGCGGCAAATGGGGTGGGGGCGAGCACGCCGCCGGGCGGGGCGTGGTGAGCGATCCAATCCAGCGCCTGCGCGTCGGACTGGGGGAGGTAGTACTGCACGAGCTTGCTGCTGTTGGCGGTGCGTACGAACTTGCGCGCGTTGAAGGCCAGCCCGGGAATGGTGATGAGCGCCAGCCCCGCGACGCCGAGAACGGCCGGCAGATGCAGGCGCCGCCAGCCCCGCACAGCGAGCACGGCGAATGGAAGGCTGAGGCCCTGCAGCGCGTGGGGCGCGAAAGCGTCATTGGCGAAGTAGGTCACGACGCAGGCCCCGAGCCACAGCAGGAGCGCCTGCTCGGCGAGTTCTCCGTCCGGCCGCCTGACGCCGAAGGCGGCGATCAGCGCCAGCGGGCCGAAGCCGGCAAGCAGGACGACGGCGGGCAGGCGGGCGATGACCTCGTGCTGGCTGGCAAGCCTCCACGCGGCATCGTGATGGGAGAGCAGGTGGTAGTAGAGCAGCGGCAGGCCGGCACCGATCGCGGGCATCGCCAGCGCCGCCCAGCCGCGCAGGCGCCGCAGGAGGGCGAGGCCCACGAAGATCAGGCCGAGCGTGATCCCCTGCCATGGGTGAAGCCACGAGGCGACAAGCGCGGAGGCCGTCGCCACCGCCAGCGGCCGTCAGATGAACCGCCGCCCCGCCCGCCGACGGTCGGGCTCCAGGGCTCGCTCGACGGCCAGCAGCGCCACCGGGACCAGGGCCAGGCCGATCGCACTGGCCACGTAACCCCACAGCTTGTCGGCGGCCAGCAGCTCGTCGCCGAGCAGGTACAGCGAGAAGCGAAACGAGCCCGATCCCCATTGGGTCCAGCTGTAGAGGGCCGCCAGCGGCGTGCAGAGAAACAGCGAGATCGTCACGGCGGCGGCTCGTGCCCGGAGCTCGTCGCCGAAGAAGCGCCGCGCCCAGGCGACCGCGGCGAGTCCGAGGGCGACGACGCCGACCGGCTTCCACAGCAGGTAGGCGAGCGGCAGCGACAAGCCGAGCCGGAACAGGGCGCCGGTGATGGCGAACAGCGGCTGCAGGTAGACGTGGCCGCCCTGCGAGAAGCTGAAGAGGTCCGAGGTCAGCCCCCCGTGCGCGCTGGCGTCACGCGCCCAGGCCAGGTACTGCAGCTGGTCGGCGCCCAGAACGCCGTCGGCGCCGATCAGCCCGTCGGCACCGGTGAACCGGGCGTGGAGCTGCCCGGCGTGGACGAGCAGCAGCACGAGCGGGAACAGTGCCCAGGCCGCGAGGCCCGCCAGCAGCACCATCTCCACCGGCGAGACACGCGGCCCTCTCTGCGGCATGGCGGGCAAGGCTAGTGCGCCCGCCCGCCCACCCGCCACGCTGGGGCCAACCGGCGCCCCGCCCGCGTCGTCCCGGTCAGCCGGCGGTCACGTGGTCCACGCGCTTGACCGGCGCGACATAGCCCGTGCCGCGGTAGTCCACCGTGACCTTCAACCTCACGGGTCCATGGGCGTGCAAGCGCCGGAAGCTGGCCGCCACCGAGAACCTGCAGTTGGCCTCGACGGGCGCGACCACGAAGGCCAGTTGCCGGCGGCCGTTGAAGAAGCGGACGCCGACGTTCCCGACGCAGCGCTGGGCGGCGGGGATGGAGCCCGCACCGCTGAGCGATCCCGAGGTCGTGAACACGAAGGGCGATCGCTTGTCATGGCCAGGCGAGGTGTGCGCGGTCATCCTCGGCACCGGTCGCCGTGACGGCTCCGTGAAGAAGGTGGCATCGGCGCCGGCGGAGACGACGCTCGAGCCGTGGAAGGCCACGATCCGGTAGTGGAACAGCGTGCCCGGGGCAAGCCCGGAGAGCGGCGCGGACACAGACAAGGGCGTGTCCAGGGCGGGCAGCGTGCCCGCGAAGTTCTGCAGCCCGTAGGCCGTCGTGAGGCCGTACTGGATGGTCCACGTCGTCGTCGCTCCCTCGGGGTTGATGACTCCGGTCGGGGTGGCCACCGTCTTGCCCACGTTGATCGCGCCGCCGGTGACGACCGCCGCCGGCGGGTGACCCGAGGTCGTGAAGCTGCGGTCGGCCCCACCCACCGCGCCGGCTGAGTTGATCGCGTTGAGGCGGTAGTGGTAGGTCGTCCCCGGAGTCAGCCCGGTGACGGTGATCTGGACCGCCACCGCCTTGGTGCCCGACTTGACCTTGTGGACCACAGTCGTCGCCCCATAGGCGGTCGTCGGACCGTAGATGAAGTCGTACTGGGTGGCGTGTCCGTTGGGATTGACCGTGCCGTTGAGCACCGCGCTCGTGTTGCTCAGCTTGGTCGCGGCGCCGGTCGCGATCGACGGCGAGCCCGCCGCGGACGCGACGCCGGCCAGCGACAACCCGACGACCATGGACAGGACAAAGACCTGCAAGATGCGCCTCATAGATGCCTCCCTCGCGGATTTCTGCGCTTTCTATACCCGCGCGCAGGCCGAAGTTGCGGGGCGGTCGGAGCATCGGCCCGGCACTCGATAGGTTGTCGCCCGTGATCTTCTATGAACCCGACAAGCGCGACCGGACCGTGCTGGCCCATGACCCGTTCAAGGCGCTGGTGGCGCCGCGGCCGATCGGCTGGGTGTCGACGATGGCGGCGGACGGGTCCATCAACCTGGCCCCGTACAGCTTCTTCAACGCTGTCGGCGAGGGCCCCCCGATGCTGGCCTTCTCGAGCCACGGGGCCAAGGATTCGAGCACGTTCGCCGGCGAGTTGCGCGAGTTCGTCTGGAACCTGGTCACCTTCGACCTGCGCGAGCAGATGAACGCGACCTCGGCGCCGCTGCCGCGCGGCCGCAGCGAGTTCGAACGCGCCGGCCTGGCGATGGCCGCCTCGACGCTCGTGGCGCCGCCGCGCGTGGCCGCGGCGCGCTGCGCGATGGAATGCAAGGTGGTCCACGCGGTCCAACTGCGCGACGTGGCCGGCCACATCGTCGATCAGCACCTGGTCGTGGGTCAGGTGGTGGGCGTCCATCTCGACGAATCGGCGATCGTCGACGGCACTGTGGACACCGGCCGGCTGCGCCCGGTGGCGAGGCTGGGCGGCCCCGCCGACTACACGGTGGTCAACGACGTGTTCAGGATGACTCGGCCGACCGAGTAGCGATGCCGGAGCGTGCGGCCGGAAGGACCGACATGGAACGTCGCGCCTCCGGAGCGCGGAGCACGGGGAAGGTTTTCGGTCCTGCCGGCGTCGGGAGGCTGTAGATGGCGGTGGTGATCTCTGACCGGCTGCTCGAAAGCAGCGACCGGCTGCTCGACTCCGAGCCCGATGATCACCTCGTGGGCCTCGTGCATGCCGGCCACGAGGCGGCCTTTGCCGCCATCGTCCGTCGCTACGAACCCGAACTGCACGCGCAGGCGCATCGCCTCACCTCGGATGGGAGGGGGGAGGACGCCGTCCAGCAGGCGTTTCTCAACGCATTTACGGCGATGCAGGGCGGCGCCGAGGTGCGCCATCTGCGCGGCTGGCTGCATCAGATCCTGCGCAATGAGGTCACCCGGGCCCGCCTTCCGGTCGATGCTCCGCTGGACGCGACCGTGGCCCATGGCGAGACGCTGGAGGACACGGTGCAGCGCCGCGCCACGGCGCACGCTGCGCTGGCGGAGCTCAGCGCCCTGCCCGACCGCCAGCGCGACGCTCTCCTCGGCACCGCGGTCTTCGGCTTCCCGCGCGCGCACGTGGCGCGCACCATGGGCCTTTCTGAGGGTGCGGTGCGCCAGCTCGTGCATCGGGCGCGGCTGCGGTTGCGCGAGGCCGCGACGGCGCTCATCCCGTTTCCGCTGGTTAAGTTCTTCGGCGCCGCCCGCTCGGGCGTCGACGCCGCCCCCGACGCTGCGGTGACCGCGGGCACTGCCGCCGCCTCCGGCGGACTGGCCATCAAGGTCGGGGCGCTGCTGGCCTCGGGCGTCGTCGCCACCGGCATCGCCGTCACCCACACCTCCCCGTCACACCACCACGCGGTCAGCGCGCAGGCCGGCCGCCATCACACCCCCGCGCGCGCAGCCGGGCACGCCTCCTCGCGGTCCGCAGTCCCCAATGGGCACAGTGCAGTTGCCACTGGCCTGATCTCGCATGAGCATGCGCAGGGAGCCGCTCGCGAGGACGGGCACGGCAGCAGCGGACCCGCGCGCCTCTCCGGCACGCGGTCTGGCCACGGCGGCAGCGGGCCCGGTCGCGGCCGCGGAGACGGAGGGACGACGTCCGGAGGCGGCGCCGAGGGCTCGGGGCGCTCCCCAGGCGGCTCTCCCGCACGCGGAGACGACGGCGGTGGCTCGGGCTCGGGCTCGCCCACGGGCTCGGCGTCCGGTTCTGGCTCGCGCTCCGGGTCGGGCGATGACCTCAGCGGCTCGGGCGGCAGCCGCGGCGGATCCGGCTCGGGCCGTGGGCAGCAGGGAGGCTCCGGCTCCGCGTCCGGGTCGGTCGCAGGTGCATCGGGGTCAAGCTCGGGCGACGGCGCCGGCTCGTCAGGCGACAGCGACAGGACCGGGGGCGGACACTCCTCCGGCGGTGGCGGGGCCACGGACACCGATGACCTCACGAGCGCGAGCTCGTCGCCGGGATCCTCGGGCTCGACGCCCACGGTGACCGCGACGAGCGGCGAGACCTCCGGCGGCGATGGCGGAGGCTCGGGCAGCGGATCGGGTCCTGGCGGCGGCCAAGAAAATTCTCACGGGTCGCGTGACGTTTCCGGCTCGTCGGACTCTTCCTCCTCGTAACCCCGAGATGTGTCGCCGCCAGGACGCGGCGGCGAAAAGGAGGAATCCCTCGATGCGACGGATCCTGTACATCATCATCGCCTGTACCGCGCTGGCAGTGGCAGTGCCGGCCGTGGCTCTGGCGCATAACGGCCATCGTGGCCACCACCACAAGCGGCACCATCACGTCCGCCACGAGAAGTTCGTCGGTCACCGTCAGGACCGCGACTTCGGCAACGACATGGTCGCCGGCACCGTGACGACGTTTGCCAACAGCGAGCTCACGATCACGCTGAACAACGGCGACACCGTGAGCGGCCTCGTCAGCGACGGCACCGAGGTCAGGTGCGAGAACCCCGAGGACAACGACAACAACGGGGACAACGACGTCGAGCACGGCGACCGCGTGGCCGACCATGGCCCCGGCGGCGGCGACAACGGTGGTGACAACGGCGATCGCGGCGACGACAACGGCAACCGCGGCGACGACCATCACGGCGACGACAACGACAACGACAACATGTGCACCATCACTCCGGGGATGGGCGTCCGCAATGCCGAGCTGCGGATCAATGGCGCCGGTGCCTTCTGGGATGAGGTCGAACTGGTCTCGAGCACCACGAGCCCGACGGACTCCTAGTACCAGTCGGGCGAGTCCGGCTCCCCCGGACTCCGACTGCGCGGCACGCCCGGGTGGGCTTCTCGCCCCGCCCCCACACCCGGGACCTTCGCGCGCATCGGGGCCGGGGGATGCCCGACCCGCACCGGGGAGGACAGAGTGGCGGTCCGGTCAGCCGGGCCGCCACTCTTCCCCTTCAAGGCCCGCCGGTTGAGGCAGCCTGCACGAAGGCGGTCAGTTCGGCCGCCACTTCGCCCGGCTCGTCCTCGACCAGGAAGTGCGAGGCGTCGACGCTGCGCCCGGTCACACGGGGCGCCCACGGACGCCACACGGCGAGCACGTCGTCATAGAACACAGGCAGGGCGCCGCGCGCGCCCCACAGACAGAGCACCGGACAGCCGATCTCACGCCCCCGGTCGGCTTCGTCGAGCTGGCGGTCGATGGTCGCACCGGCGCGATAGTCCTCGCAGATGGCGTTCACGGCGCTGACGTCGTCCAGTTGGCGGCGGTAGGCCGCCATCACCTCGTCGGGGTACGCCTCCGGATCGGTGCCCAGCCCGATCATCAGCAGGTGGTAGTCGAAGTAGGCGTCGGCGTCCCCGGCGATGAGCCGCTCGGGCAGCGGCGCGGGCTGAGCCAGAAAGCCCCAATGCCAGTAGCCGAGGGCCAGCCTGTCGTCGGCCCGCGCCCACACCTCGGCGGTGGGCACGATGTCGAGAACCGCCAGCGCGCTGACCCGCTCGGGGTGGTCCAGCGCCATCCGGTAGGCGACCCGGCCGCCACGGTCGTGGCCGGCCACGGCGAACCGGTCAAACCCGAGCGACGCCATCGCCTGCACCTGGTCGAGGGCCAGCGCGCGTTTGGAGTGGGGGAGGTGGTCGGCGGTCGGAGCCGGCCTGAACGAGTCCCCGTAGCCGCTGAGGTCGGCGGCGACGACGGTGAAGTGCTGGGCTAGCAGGGGCGCGCAGGCGTGCCACATCACATGCGTCTGGGGATAGCCGTGCAGGAGCAACAGGGGAGGGCCGTCGCCGCCGACACGCGCGTGGATGGTGCCCCGCTCCGTGGAGAGATCGCGGGCCTCGAAGCCGTCGAACACGCGAGAACCGTACCGGTCGTCAGCGGTCGTTGAGATCGAGCACGGCGATGGGCGGCTCGACGGTGGAGCCGCGCTCGGTCGCCACGATGGCGGTGCCGATGGCGAAGAACTCGATCACATGACTGCCCCAGCCATGGCTGCGCTCGGTGAGCGTAACTCCCACGATGCCCTCCGCGCCAAGCTCCTGGGCCTCGGTCTGCATGCGCTGCATGGCCAACTCCCGCGCGTCGTAGAGGGCCTGGGTGAAGTTGGGCATCTCGACGTTGCGGCCGGTCTGCGACATCGTGCGCAGCGGACCGCGACGGCCCACGTGGTAGACGCAGGTGCCCATGACCATCCCCACCGGCCGGTGGCCGGTGCGCAGGAGGGTCCAGAAATCCTGACCGGAGAGATCGCTCTGGAACGGCCGCCCGTTGGGCGCGCGGTGCAGGGCCCCCTCGCGATGCTTGACCGCCGTGCCGATGGCGATGAACTCCGCCATGTTGGCCCCCCACTCGTAGCGGCCGATGTCGAGGCGCACGCCGACGACGCCGTCCGCGCCCAGCTGGTCTGCTTCCTCCTCCATCCGCGTCATGGCCAGGTGGCGCGCGCTGTACATCGCCTGGGAGAGCACGTCGAGCTCGCGGCTCGTCGTCGGTCCCGTGACCTGAAACCCGATGTGGAAGATCGAGCTGCCCACCACCAGCCCCACGGGATCGAAGCCCGCCTCGGTGACGAGCAGGAACTCGTTGACGCTCAGGTCCGAGGTGTAGAGGCCCTGTCGGTTCTGCTCCAGCCGCTCGCGGCCGGACTCCGGGATGCCCTCGAGTGACCCTGGTTCGTATTCGCTCACGTTGCTCTCATTCGGACAGCTGGTTTGACAGTGACCTTCGACCGCTCCGGACCCGGACGGACGGCGGTGCCCGCGGCGTGCATGGTGACGACCCAGCCGCGACGTTCCGTCTCACCCCGACCTGAGACGTAGTACGGGAGGCCGAGCCGCCCCCGGTTCCATCCGCGGTATGGCGCGGTCTGCAGCGAGGAGGCCAGCGCCAGCTTGTCGCGGTGCACCGAGTGCGACAGGGTCACGCCCACCGCGCCGGTCGCATGAGCGTCTGCGACCTGTCCCGCGATCTGCGCGCGCACCGACTCCCGGGCCATGCGGAAGGCCTCGCTGAGCTCGTCGAGCTCGCGGTTGCGCCACAGCGTCCGTTGGCGCTGGCGGCGCGTCACGGCCGGGGGCGAGGCGAACATCACCGATGTCGCTCCCAGGAAGCCGGCCGGCTCGTGGCCGGCCTCGCGCAGGCGCCAGTAGTCCTGGACGGAGAGATCCGTGAGGATGGGCCAGTCGCTTCCGGTCGAGTCGGGCAGGCGGACGGCGGTTCCGATGACGACGTACTCGATGGTTCCCTTGCCGAGATCGTGGTCGCTGTGGTGCAGCCGGACCCCGACGACGACATCGGCGTTGACCTGGAGCGCCTCCTCGCAGAGCCGGTCCAGCGCGCGTCGCCGGGCGGTGCGCCACGCCTGGGCGAGGACGTCAAGCTCACAGACCTCGCTCGTGTGCCGACGGTAGTTGCGCAACTGCCAGACGGAGGGCTCGGTGAAGCGGTTGACGTTGCCCGCGGGCCGTGTGTTGTAGTACGACGCGCCGCTCCCACCAGAGGCGAACTCGCCGGGTGGGAGCGCCGGGAGGAACTGATAGCCGGTGCGGATGACGCTGGCGCCCATCACCTGCGCGACCGGCTGCGGGCCCATGCGCCGCAAGAGCGCGAACTCGTTGACCGACAGGGCACTGGTGAACATCGCGCCCTCGCCGGCCAATTCCCGCAGCCGCTGCTCGGCGGCGGCCGGGATCCCGCCGCTCTCGATGCGCCGTAGCGACTCGTCCTGCTCGGGGTCCTCGCCATCGCCGCGGTTGAAGAACCCCAACGTTCAGGTCCCGTGATGCGAGGTTGTCGCTTGGCCAGTGCTCATCATTGAGGGATTGTTACCCGGGTCTGCGGTGTTCGGATCGCGCTCCTGTCAGCCCGGCTGCGTTTGGAGCATCTCGTGGAGCTGCTCGGGATCGATGAGCCCCAGCTCGAGCCCGGGGAGGAGACTCGTTCGGATCTGGACGGTGACAGACAGACCACGCACGGACGCCGTTGCGACCGTGTCGCCACGGTACGTGTAAGCCGTGAAGACGCGTTCTCGGCCCTCGACGACGATCCGCGCCCGTTCGCGCTCGACGGTGAGGGGAAAACGAAAGTCCTGCGCGGGCGCGCGGAACAACAGGTCGTGGACGATCGTCCGCGCGCTGTCGGGACGGACACCGGTGCGCATGACGCAGCGGCGCTTCCTGGGTCCGAGGGTCAGCGCGAGGCCGAGGCTCTCCGGCTTGCCGTCGTAGGCCCCCCACCCGAACGGCATCCAGCCGGCGATGGGCTCAGACACCGGCACGTAGAACCGCCCGTCGAAGGCCTCGAGGAAAGCGTCAGCGCTCGGCCGCTCCACAGGCGCAGCCTAGAGGGATCACGAATCTCCTGCACCACCAAATCTCTCCCGTTGAGTAATGGAGGGGTACCGTCCGGACCCACCTGGAACCCGGGCGTCAGCTGGACCCGGGGCCGTTGAAGCCAGCCATGTAGCACGGCTTGTCGTCGCACTCTGCGGGCAGGGAGCCATGCGGCTGCAGCCAGTGGCCGATCGCGTCCTCGCCGTCGCTGGTCGTCGCCCAGTCGGGGCCATGGGGATCGACTCCAGCGGTGTTGGCGATGTTGTCCAGCGGGGGCGGGGGAGTGCCGGCAAACGCGCCGGAGCACACCGTCACGCCGTCGTTGGGACAGGCACGCAGCGGACCAAGGTCGCCGACGACCATCGCCGCCGAGCCGCTGAACGGGAAGGAGCGGATCCGTGGGATGCCCCAGTAGGGGGTGGGGCCGGGGTAGCGGCCGGGATCGAGCACCGGCTCCCGCAACTGGGCGCCGATCGTGCGGGCTTCGATCTCACTGGCCCAGTTGGTCACCTGGTGATCGCCGAAGCCGACCGTCATGAGGATCGAGTGGCGAGGAGTGTCGGGCAGCGGGTCAGACGTGATGTGCTCGGCGTACCCGTCGGTCTCACCGTGATCCCACAGGTCCTGCTCGAGGGAGAACAGCATCGCGCGCTCGAGTGGGTCGGTGTAGGCGGCGTAGAAGAACTGCGCGAACTCGGGGAAATCACTGCTGCGGGTGAGCAGCAGCCCGTAGTCCATGCCGGCGACGTTGAGTGCCGCCCGCGTGAAGTCCGGGTCGATCGCGCTCAGCGCGCCGCCGAAGATCGCACCCTGGCTGCCGCCGTCGTAGAACAGGTGCGAGGTGTCGAGCACGCACTTGCCGTCGACCTGGAAGACCGGGCTGGAGCAGAAACCGCCCCGGTTGATCAGATCGCGGCCGAGGTAGAGGAAGTCGATCATCCCCTGCTGCAGGCGATCCGGGATCGACGGGAAGCTCGACAGGTTCTGCAGGGAGGTGATCGCGTTGGGCACGTCCTCCTGTGCCATCCCGATCTCGTCGGTCGCGCAGGCCATCAGCCGGAACGGCGCCAGCGCGAACAACTCGTCGCTGTTGACCTGGTCGGCGGTGCCGAACAGACCGTGGCCGTTGAGCACCGGCTGGAAGGTCTGGCCGCTCGTCGCCCCGATCGGGATGTTGCACTCGAAGTTGGCGCTGATCGTGTTGCCGGGAATCGGTGTCGGCAGCGTCGCCTGAGGGCTTGCGTAGGCAAAGCGCGACCCCGGCGGGCAGCCCATTTCGTTCAGGTAGCACGGGACCGTGAGGTGGCCGCTGACGTGCGCGTACACACGCGAGTCAAGCGAGGTGCTCGTCGTGCAGCCGGCCGGCGCGGGACTGACCGACACGGTGCACGTGTCGACGGTGAAGCTCGGCGCGTGGCCCTGGACGACCCCGTCGCCTGGAGTCCTGTCGCCGAGCTTGGCCAGCGCGTCGTCGCGCATGAACAGGACCGAGTCGGTGAGGCTCTGGCGACTGGCGACGGTGAAGTCCCACGCGAGATACAGCGACCGTGGCGAGATTCCGGCGCGTTCGAGCTGCGGGAAGATCTCATGGTCGAAGTAGCGCTTCTGGTCAGAGGGCCGGCCGTGCCCTGACAGCAGCGAGGCGAACGGGGCCTGCGCCGGGATGACGTTGCCGCTGGCGTCGCGCAGGTCCCGCAGGGCGACGATGTAGCGGTGCCCCTCGGTGAGGTTGACCGCCGGGTGGATCAGCAGCGCGGTCTGGGCAGGCGTGGGCATGTTGCCCTTGAGGTCGAGCGAGCGGTCGAGCTCTGCCCACAGCGGCCAGCGCCGCCCGGTCGTCGCGTCGAGCAACACCATCGGCGAGGTGCGCTCGAGGCTGCGCTGGATGTCGATGTTGGTGGGCGCGGCGGTGTTGGCGAACGCCTGCGGGTTGTCCATCCCGGGCACGTGGGTAACGATCGGTGAGCCCGGGCTGAAGCCGTCAAGGCGATTCCAGTCGGTGGGGTCGATCGCCTGCCCCGCCGTGTTGCGCGGCGTGGCGCTCGGGCTGATGTTCACCCGCACGCCGGTCGGGCTGGTGCGGTCAGCGCGCGTGAGGAAGTTGTCAGGGAACGGCAGCATGCACATGGAGGGGTCGATCGGATCGCATGCCTGGCCGGTGGGGTTGGGCGTCGTCGCCGTGCCACCGCGGTGGTGGCCCTCATGCCTGCCATGCCTGCCATCACCGCCGTGACGGCCATGATGGCCGCCGTACGCGCCGTGGCCCGGCTCCTTCGCCCACGCCGGTGCCGCCACGATGAACATGGCGCACACGAACGCCATCGACCAGCCAACTAGCTTGCGCATCTGCTCCTCCTGTTGTGCCAGGCCATAACATATGGGGGCGATCACGGACGCCACAATGGGACCTGGCACCGTCTTGGATCGCGTTCGTTGTGACGGATCACAAGGCAGTCACCACGCTCGCTGAGCCACCACCAGCAAGCGACCGGACCACGCTCGCGGCCATCGTGCAGCGCGTGAGCCCGGCCGATCTCGCTGAGCGCATGGTCGCCCGGTTCAGCGGCAGCATCCCCGGCTACCGTCGTCTGCCACAGCCTGTGCTCGTGGGCCAGATCCTCGACATCTCGCGGCGCAACGTCGAGCTCTTCTTCCGCTACCTCGCCGTCGGCCAGCCGCCCGGCGATGAGGATCTGGCGGCGTTTCGCCGCTCGGCGAAGGACCGGGCCACCGAGGGGATGCCGCTTGAGGACCTGTTGCACGCCTACCGGCTCGGCAGCCGCATCGGCTGGCACGCCCTCGAAGACGCAGCGCTGCCAGAGGAGCGCCCGTCGCTGCTGCACGGCGCCGAGGTTCTGCTGGACTACATCGACCAGGTATCTGCCGCCGTCGCGCAGGCCTACCTCGCCGAGCGCCAGCATCTGGTCTCCGAGGAGGAGCGCCAGTTACGCGACCTGCTCGACGCGCTGGTCGGCGGCGGCACGCTGCCCGCGGAGTTGCGGGGGCTCGCCGAGCAGGTCGGACTGCCGCTGTCTGACCGGTACCGGCCGTTCGCCGCGGCCGTCCAGGGCGCGCCCGCACGGCGCCACTCCGAGCTCGCGTCGGCACTGCGCGATCGTGGCGTGCTCGCGCTCACCGAGGGCGTTCGCGTGGCCGGGCTTGCGCGCGACGGCGCCCGGTCGCCGCTGCCCGGGCTCAGCGGCGACGTGGTCCTGGCGATCGCGCCGACGACGCCCCGGGCCGATCTCGCGACCGCCCTGGACGACATGCGGCGGCTCGCCGACCTCGGCCGGCGCCTTGGCCGCACCGGCGTCATGATGGTCGACGAGCTGCTGCCCGAGCTGCTGCTCGACAGTGCACCGCGTGTGGCCGACGCGCTCAGGCAGCGCGCCCTTGCTCCGCTCGAGACCGACCGGCCACGACGCAGCGCCGACCTCGTGCAGACCCTGTCGGTCTATGTGGACGCGAGCCTGGACCGGCGGTTGGCGGCGGAGCGTCTGCACGTGCACCCGAACACGCTCGACTATCGGCTGCGTCAGGTACAGGAACTGACCGGCCTCGACGTCCACCGGCCCGGGGATCTGGTGCTGGTCATGCTGGCGCTGCGTCAGCGCGAGCTCAACGCCGCGCTGTGATCGGCCACCTCTGAGTGTCCGTCGAGCCACTTCTCGAACGTCGGTCCGGCCAGCTTCGCATCGGGGCCGGGCAGCAGGCCGCCCTCCTCGTTGATCTCGTGGTCTGGGTCGTCCGCGTTGCTGACTTCCTCGATCGTGACCGGCTCGCGGCGCCGCGCGACGACCAGCCTGGCCGCATCGGCGAGTCGCTCCTCACGCGGTCCGGCGATCTCCGAGATCGCACCCGCTCCGGCGCCGGCGAACCGCCCCGGATCGGAGGCCAGCGCAGCGAGCTCGTCGGCGACCGCGCGGGCCGCGACCAGCTGCGTGCGCATCACCGGCACGCGGCTGACATCGCCCTGGCGGCCCCAATTGACGAGCTGCTCGACGAACTCGTGGAACTGCGACGCCCGCAGGATGTGGGCCGGGACGGGACCGTCGAGGTGAGCGCGTTCGTGGGCTATCTTGGCGGCGCCGTAGCCGCCGGTGAAGCGGTCGGTGCCGATGATCGATACGACGAGGATCCGCTGGACGCCGGCCTGGTCGCCCAACTGCTGAAGGTGACCTGCGGAGGTCGTGAAAAACTCGGTCGCGGCCTTCTCCTCGGGCGACGGGCCCGTGGCGGCGTCGATGATCGCCTCGACGCCCGCGAGCGCCTCGGCCAGGCCCTCACCTGTGATCACGTCGACGCCGTTGGACCGTGAGATCTCGACGACGTCGTATCCCTGCTGCCTGAGCACGTCGACGGTGTGGCTGCCGACCCGTCCCGTTGCTCCCGCGACTGCGATTCTCCTGGTGGCTTGCATCTCTGTTCTCCTTCACGTGCCGGTGCTCGTCGCATCCGGCCGGGTTTCGTGTGTCGATCGGGAGACCCGCGACGATCAGGAGATGTGACAGGCGCCGCTCAGGACCCGGCTTGGACCCCGGAGTTGTCGACGATCTCGGCTATCTCGACGAAATCGACGGTGGGCGCGACGCCGTACAGCCCCGTCACTCGCTCTCGCATCTCGTCGGAGAAGAAGCTCTGGGCCGCATCGCGCGAGTCCCAGACGTAGAAGTTCATCGCGCGATGATGCTGCTCGTCGACGGTAAAGACCTTCGACCGAAGTCCGGGCATGCCCTCAAAGGTGCGGCGGGCGTTTGCAGCGACCGCGACCACGCGGGCGCGGTCGAAGTCGTCGTCATATTGAAAGGTGACGCTTACGCCGATCATGGTGGTCCCCTCGTGTTGAGCGGGCTGGCCGATCGGGCGGGGCCGCCCGCACGCTTGCCGTTCACCTGACCCTATAGCCGCCAGCCACCCAGGGTCCAGAGACGCTGCCGGACCTGTGCACCAAGCGGCGTGCCCTGCGGGGCGCTACTCAGCGGACGCGCGGGCCGCATGGGCGGCTCGCAAGCGTTCCATGACTGATGGATCGCCCTTCTCGCTGTGGGGCTGGTCCAGGTGCAGTTCTCGTAGCTCGTCCATGAACTCGGCCCATAGATCCGGGCCCCCGTCGGCGAGCAGTTCGGCACGTACGCGCAGTCGCGGAGTGGTCGTGCGGTGCCGGACGCCCCACGCGCCGAGCTCTGCGATCACCGGCACCAGGTCGATGGCCGGTTCCGTGAGGCTGTACTTCGCCCGTTGCCCGGGCCGCGCCTCGGCACGTGTCAGCAGTCCGGCGTCCACGAGGCGCTTCAGCCGGTCGGCGAGGATGTTGGACGCGATGCCCTCTTCGGAGCCGGCGAGAAGTTCGCGGAAGTAGCGGCGATCTCCGAACATCACATCGCGCAATACGAGCAGGCTCCAGCGGTCGCCGAACGCCTCGACGGCCAGGTTGATCGGGCATCCGGAACGTGGGTTCTCAAGCATGCGAACCGGTTGCAATCTACCACCGGTCTCGGTAACGTCGGAGATTGTGGTTGCAGATCGCAATCGGTTGTGTCGATCCGGACAAGGAGGGAATGGGATGGCAGTGGAGGACGTGACAGCGGAGATCCATGGGTTCAGCGAGCCCGACGCGACGCCGACGCCGTGGGGGGTGGGACTTGAGCAGTTACGCGCCGCCGACACCTTCTGGCTATCCACCGTCCGGCCCGACGGCCGACCGCACGTCACGCCGTTGATCGCGGTCTGGCACGCGGGAGCGCTCTGGTTCGCCACTGGGCCTGAGGAGCGCAAGGCGAAGAATTTGGCGGAGAATCCGTCGTGCGTGCTGACGACCGGGCGCAGCGACCTCGTCGAGGGAGCGCTTGACGTCGTGCTCGAGGGCCAGGCTGAGCAGGTCACCGACGACGCCGAGCTCGAGCCGGTCGCGACCGCGTTCGCGGACAAGTACGGGGGCGGTCCGTGGGACTTCGCGGCGCGCGACGGGGCGTTCATCGACCGTGGTTCCGGTGGGCGCGCGATCGTGTTCCGCGTGCGCCCGGTGCGAGGCCTGGGGTTCCGTAAGGGCGACCGCTTCAGCCAGACGACCTGGCAGCGCTTCCGATGAGCCCAGACGCTGACGCCTCGCGCGGCATCCTGATCTACTCCATGAGCGTCTCGGTGGACGGCTTCATCGCCGACCGTGAGGGCGGGTTCTCCTGGTCGGTGCCCGACGAGGAGCAGTTTCGTTTCCACGTCACGCAGACACGGGAGCTGGGAGGCCTTCTCTTGGGCCGTAGGCTCTACGAGACCATGCTGGTATGGGAGACGGATCCGTCGATGCGCGATACCGAGCTCGACGCCGCATTCGCCGACACCTGGTGCGCGATCCCGAAGATCGTCTTCAGCCGCACGCTCGACACCGTCCAGGGCAACGCGCGGCTCGCGGAGGCGTCGGTGGCCGAGGAGGCAGCGGCGGCGCTCGGCGCGACCGACAAGGACGTCGCAATCGGCGGAGCCGGCCTGGCTGCGGTGGCGATCGAGTTCGGTCTCGTCGATGAGCTGCGCATGTTCCGCCACCCGGTCATCGTCGGAGGCGGCACGCCATTTCTGCCGCCGGTCACCAAAGATGTTGCGCTGGAGCTGATCGAGACCAGAACCTTCGGCTCGCCCGTGATCTACGAGCGCTACGCGCGCGTCAGCGAAGACGGGCCGGGGCGGAGCTAGGACTCGCAGGCGACGCCGTCATGGTCGCGGTCGAGCTTGGGGTTGGCGGCGTAGTCCGGGGTGCCGCGCAGGATCGGCGTGACCCCGGCGGCACGCGCCGCGGTGCAGTTGACGTACACGTGCCCGACGCCTGACCCTCCACCACCGCTGACGGTGGTGCTGCGCCTGGTGGTAGTGGTCGATGCGGGCGCAGCGCGGGTGACGGTCACGGGGATGGGCGGGCCGGCCGCCGGCAGTTTCTGGCCGGGGCACCTAGCGAGCACACGGCCGATCGCATCCTTCTCCGCTCGGGTGACCCACAGTCGGTATTTGATCTTGACGGCGACCTGTCGGGCTACGTAGGCGCAGCGGAACGTCTTGTTGGCGGGCAGCCAGGTGGCAGCATCCCCGTCGCCCTTGGAGCGGTTGGCGCGCGCGTCGACGGCGAGCAGTTCCAGCGGGTCGTTGGCGAACGCGACACGGCGCCCCGGCGTCCACTGCTGCGCGCCCTTCTGCCAGGCGTCGGAGAGCGCGACCACATGGTCGATGTCGACCTCGCTGGCGCCGCGCGTGTACTGGATCCGCTCAGCGGTGTAGGGGTCAGCGAGCACGCCGGACTTCACGCGGCAGCTGTCCAGATAGGTCTTGGCAGTCAGATCACGGGTGAGGATCCGGTCGCGAGTGTCACAGCCCCCGGTGTCGCTCCAGCCATCCCCGAACTGCTCGCGGCTGTAGCCGGTCTTCGGCGCGCGGCCCTTGACCGGCAGGTCGGCCAATGCGGCGGCGGCCGTGCCCGTGGCTGGTTTGGTGCTCCTCGCCGTGGCGGCGGTCTGCCGGCGGGCGTGGCGCCGGGTCCGCGCCCGGCTGGCGTGCCGCCGCGTGGCGTCCCGGTGCGTTGTGTGCGTGCGCGTCGACGCTGAGGTGATCGTCGTAGTGGTGGTCGCGGCGCCGCAGCCGGCGGCGGTAAGCGCTGCCGCGGCGAGGACAACGGTGACGAGGCGGCGGCGCATGATCAGATGATGGGGGAAGGACACGATCGCTTCTGGACGTGGGCCGATTTTCCCGGATCGAATGCTCGATAATCGGGCTTATGTCTACTTGTAGGTGAGAGCGGAGCGCAGCGAGGGCCCGTCGATTCTCACTCTCGGCCTCGATCGGGAATCCAGCCAGAGCGTGAGCGGTCAGCCGGAGGTGGCCCTCCAGGCACACGAGGTCGTCATAGTGTCGGCCGGCCAGGATGAGCGGCGAGAACCGCTCACCGCTCAGCAGTGCACGGGCGAGCTGTCGAAACCGCTCGTTTGACACACCCGACGGCCGCACGCCTGCATTGATGCGGCGGGCCGCATCGGCCGCTAGGCGACTGCCGCCCGAGAGCTCGTTCCAGTATGAGTATTCGATGTCTCCTCGCCAACGCAGCCACGAGCCCGAGACTGCCGGACGCCCGGACGCGGGTCCCGCCGACGAAGCCGCGTCTCACCAAGGGTCGACCAGCGGACGCTCGATGACCGGCGTCGGCGTCTCACGGCCCAACCGCCTGCGAGACGCGGGCTGGCGCGCACATGAGGATCGATCAGCGAACAGCAACCAGGGAAACGACGCGAGAGCGACGCGACGAAGGGCGGCATCGGTTGTTATGGCGGTCGGGCCGATAGGCTGGCGAGCGATGTCGAGCCGAGAACTCATCAGCGCGTTCTGGGCCGCGATGCAGGCCAACGACTGGCAGAAGGCGACGAGCTATCTCGCGCCCGACTGCGTCATTCACTGGCCCTGCTCCGGGGAGCTGATCTTGGGCCCCAGCAGTTTCGCTGCCGTCCAGGCTCGCTACCCGTCCAACACCGGCCGGTGGAGCTTCGAAGTGCACCGACTCGTGGTTGAGGGCGACACGGTGGTTAGCGAGGTGACCGTGACCGATGGCGAGCAGTCGGCTCGTGTGGTGGCCTTCTCCGACATCGATGGGGACCACATCGTTCGCCAGGTCGAGTACTGGCCTACCGCGTATGAGCCGTTGCCCGGCCGAGAAGACCTGACGCGCCCGGCCGCACGCGTTCCCTGACCGCGGTTTCGCGCTGGCGGATGGGACGTCGTGGCGGTCGGACAGCCCGGAGTCCACGCGAGCGCCGCGAGGCGATCAAGGCTGCTGCCCGCGAACCGGTGGTACCTGATCGGCATCCGCGGGCCGGACGCTACCTCAGCTCGTTGCCGCCGATGGGCCGGCCCGGGACTGAGCTCGGTCCCGGCCAGCCTAGGGGGTGAGCACGATCTTGCCGCGTAGCCCGCCGCCTTCCAGCCGCGCGTACGCGTCGCGGAACCGCTCCAAGGGGAGGGTCTCGGCGACGCGAACCGTGAGCTCGCCGGCAGCGGCGCGGCCCGCAAGCTCGGCCAGTGTGTCGGCGACTGGCTGCACCTGCACGGTCTGAGGCGCGATCCCCCGAGCGGCCTCGGGAACCGCGGTGGGGACCGACGTGAGGAACGCCCCGTCGTCCCGAACGCACCCCATCGCATCCGACCCCAGCCCGACCGTATCGAGACACGCGTCGACGCCGTCCTGCCATTCCCCACGAACCGCCGTCTCGAGTTCGCTGCCCGTACCCACAACCATTTCGGCTCCCAACCGGCGCGCCTCGTCTGCGTCGGATTCACGCACCGCGGCGACGACCCGCGCGCCGCTTGCGCGAGCGAGCTGGGTCACAAACCCACCGACCATCCCGGCCGCCCCCGTCACCAGCACAACTTGGCCGTCACTGACCACAGCTTCGTCGAGGAGAGCCCGGGCGGTCAGGACGCAGACCGGAAGCGCGCTGCCCTCGGGGAACCCGAGGGAGTCGGGCAGAGGCGCGAGGATCCCGGACGGAACAGCGATCTGTTCGGCGAACGCGCCCATCACCCATCCACGGCTGAGCCACGAACCCCAGAACTCGCTGCCCTCGTCGGTCTCGCCGGCGAAATCCCACCCCTGGACCTGCGGGAAATCGGTGGACCCTCCCGCCGGCGCGAAGGCTCCCTGGCGCCGGCCAAGATCCCACGGCCCGAGAGACGCCGCACGAACATGGACGAGCTGTACACCATCGCCGGCGTCGGGTCGGCAGCCTCGGCGAGCTCGAGCCCATCGAGACCGGCGAATGAATTCAGGACGATCGCGCGAACGCGCACGAGTGTCGCACACGACCGCCGGCGACGGCCCGCCCACCAGAACTGCCTCCCTGATCGCGGACGTGCCGAAAACGTGACAGCAGCCGACGGACGCCAACCGCTACTTCGTTTGGCGCAGGATCAGCCCGTCGCCGAGAACGATCCCGACGTTGGCTGCCCCGCTTCGCTTGCGGCACGAGCACTTCCAAGTCCGCGTAGCCGCCGTGCAACGCGCGCGAAAGCACGTCGCGTCGCCTGTTCGCTGACAAAACGCCGCTGTCATTCGACCGACGTTCTACACCCGTTAACGCCAGGTTCGCGCGAAACAGACGACCACGAGGTCATCATCCGGCGGTAACGATCGGGAGGGATTGGGAGCAAATGGTCCTGTCAGGGCCACAATCGCCCACGACTCGTCCCAGCGGCAGGTCTCTCCTCTTTCACGGTGTTATGACTACTTTGCCGGGTCTGGGCTGGGCCCAGGCGATCTGGTCCAGCTGAGCCAACTCTTCGCAGGGGATCTCCAGTGCGGCCCCGCTGACGTTCTCGCGCAGGTGAGCCACCGACGAGGTGCCCGGAATCAGCAGCACATTGGGCGAGCGCTGCAGCAGCCAGGCCAAAGCGACGGCCATCGGCGTCGCTTCGAGACGTGCCGCCACCGCCTCCAGGGTGTTGGACTGCAGCGGCGAGAAGCCTCCCAGCGGGAAGTACGGCACGTAGGCGATGTCCTGCTCGGCGAGCGACCGGATCAGCGCGTCGTCTTGGCGGTTGGCGATGTTGTAGAGGTTCTGCACGCATACAACGGGGGCGATCGCCTGCGCCTCTGCGACCTGCTCAGCGTTGACGGTGCTGAGGCCCAGATGGCGGATGAGGCCCTCGCTCTGCATCTCGGCCAGCGCCGTAAAGGGCTCGGCGATCGACCCGGCCTCCGGACTGTCGAGGCCGCCGACGCGCAGGTTGACGACGTCCAGGACCTCGACGTCGAGGTTGCGCAGGTTGCTGTGGACCTGCTCTCGCAACTGCTCGGGCGCGCGCGCGTGCGGCCACCCACCCTCGGCGTCGCGCGCGGCGCCCACCTTGGTCACGATGTGCAGGTCCTCCGCGTAGGGGTGCAGCGCCTCCCGGATGATCTGGTTGGTGACGTATGGCCCGTAGAAGTCGGCGGTGTCGATGTGCGTGATGCCCAGCTGCACCGCCTCGCGCAGGACCGCCACGGCGGCGTCGCGGTCAGCCGGCGGGCCGAAGACGTGCGGGCCGGCGAGCTGCATCGCGCCGTACCCCATCCGCGTGACGGTCAGGTCATCGGTCATCGCGAAGCTTCCGCCGGGGAGGGTCGTCGTAGTCATGGGGGCTCCTCTGTCCATGGGTGAAGCCACATCGTGCGCCCGGCACGGCGGCGCTACCAGAGGCCGGTCTATCCAGGGACAGACCGTCCCTGGATACCGGCGGGGCCGCCTCTATCCTCAAGGACATGGATCGCGACGGTCTGGCGGACTTCCTCAGGCGCCGGCGCGAGGCTCTCGAGCCCGGGGACGTCGGCCTGCCTGCGGGGCGCCGGCGGCGCACGCGTGGCCTGCGCCGCGAGGAGGTCGCCACGCTGGCCCACATGTCGACGGACTTCTATGCCCGCCTGGAGCAGCGCCGCGGCTCCCGGCCGTCCGAGCAGACCGTCGCCGCCCTGGCGCGGGCGCTGCGCTTCACCCCCCAGGAGCGTGACCACCTGTTCGAGCTCGCCGGGCACACCCCGCCGACACGCGCCTGGCGGTCCGACCACGCCAGCCCCGAGCTGCTGCGCGTGCTCGAGCAGCTGAGCACGCCGGCGCAGATCACCTCCGATCTGGGCGTGACGCTCGCCCAAAACCCGCTGGCCGAGGCGTTGGTGGGCGTGCAGACGCGCCACACCGGGCTGCGGCGCAGCCTCATCTACCGGTGGTTCACCGAGCCGGCCGAGCGCGGCATCCATCCCGAAGAGGACCACTCGATGCACTCACGCATCTGGGTCGCATCGTTACGGGCCGTCCACGGGCGTACACCTCACGATCCCGAGGCGCACGACCTCGTCGACCATCTGCTGCGCGAAAGCGACGAGTTCGCGGCGCTGTGGGAGCGCCACGAAATCGCCAGCGCGGACGGCAAGCTCAAGCGCTTCGTCCACCCGCTCGTCGGCGGCCTCACCCTCCACTGCCAGATCCTCATCTCCGAGCACAACATCACCGAGCGCCTCGTCGTGTTCACCGCCGCGCCGGGCTCCGAGGACGCCCAGCGGCTCGAGCTGCTCTCCGTCCTCGGCTCCCAGGACTTCTCCGAGGCCGCGGAGCTCGCACCGTGAGGCCGGAGGAGCTCGCCAACCTCGCGCATCTGCGCCGCGCCCGCGACCTCATGGATCGCGAATACGCCCGGCCGCTCGACGTCGCCGAGCTGGCGCGGGCGGCGCTCATGTCGACCGCGCATTTCTCGCGCCAGTTCCGGGCGACGTACGGCGAGACGCCATACGCCTACCTGATGACGCGGCGCATCGAGCGGGCACAGGCGCTGCTGCGCCGCGGCGATCTCTCGGTGACCGAGGTCTGCCTGGAGGTCGGGTGTACCTCGCTGGGCTCGTTCAGCGCGCGCTTCACCGAGCTGGTCGGCCAGACGCCGACCGCCTACCGGGCCGGCGATCACAGCGCGCTGGCCAAGGTATCCGGATGCGTTGCCAAGGACGCCACGCGTCCCACCCGCCCGAGCCGGAGCCGACAGGCGCGCGTGGCGGCGGCTCCGTAACGTTGCGAGCATGAACCTCACGCTCTCCCAGTGCTTTGTCCTGGTCCACGACCCCGACGCGGCGCTGGCCTTCTACCGCGACACGCTGGGCCTGGAGCTGCGCAGCGAGGTCGCCCGGGAGGGCTTCCGCTGGCTGGTGGTCGGCGCGCCCTCTCAGCCCGCGGTGGCTATCTGCATCACCAACTACCTCAACGGCAGCCCCGCCGACATCGACGCGCTCAGCGGGCTCATCGCCAAGGGGGCGCTCAACGGCGTGCACTTCCAGGCCGATGACCTCGACGCGGCGTTCACCAGGGTCCGCGACTCCGGCGCCGAGATCGTTCAGGAGCCGATCGAGCAGCCGTGGGGCACGCGCGACTTCGCCGTGCGCGACCCGTCGGGCAACCTCATCCGGATCGACCAGCCGCCGTCGTCCTGACGCTGTGCAGGGCAAACGGCGTGGCCATGACCGGGCGGTGATGGCGAACCGTGGCTGCGCCGGCATGACGTCGTGCCGCGAAGCTCTGTAGCCCGCAGCCCACGCACTGGTCGGGGCGGTTCAGCGCGATCCGCGTGCCGAGCAGGGTCACCGGCGTGTTCGTGAACAGTCCACCGCCGGAGGCGGCAATCCCAGCGCTGCCCGTCACGACGTTGCGGGTCACGCTCGAGTGCGCGATCGTGAGCTCCACGGGCGGCCCGGACAGGTCCACCCCGTTCCAGATCCCACCGCCCTGAGCCTCACCGCTCGGTCCGCTGGCAGACCCGCGGTTGCCGGTGATCTGGACGCCCTCCAAATCCAACAGGCTGTTGTTGAAGACCCCACCGCCCAGTGCCTGCGCCGAGCCCGTCAGGGCATCCGCCTCCGCACTGTTGCCGCTGATCACGCTGTCGCGGATCGTCACCAGCTGCGGATCGCCGCTGAAGTTGAGGACGGCAACCCCGCCCACGATTCCTGCAAACCCGGCGGCGCTGGACGTCTTCGAGACGTTGCCGATCAGGCTGAGGCGTGTGAGCTGGCCGGGACCGTCGAGCTCGAGCGGGTCTCCGTTGGGGCCGAAGTCAGCCGAGGTTGCGTTCGTCGTCGAGGCGCGGTTGAACGACACCGACACATCCCGCATAGTCAGTGGGCTGTCGCCGACGATCATCGCGCTGTCGATCGCGTTCGGCTCGCCGTTGGGATCAGTGGCCGTAGCGGAGTTCCCCACTATCGCCGTGTCGTCCACGCTGGTTGGGATGCCGTCTCCGACGTGAATTCCACCCGCGTTGGCCAACATGTCGATCAACTGGCCATCCCCGAAGACGGGGAACGTCGAACGGAGCGTGCTGGCGTTGCCGGTCACGACGCTGCGCTCGACGGTGAGCGCACATGTCGGGGCGGGTGCCACGCAGGTGCCCGGAGGGCTGAAGAAGGTGTCGGCCATGATCCCCGCGCCCTCCGCGAAGCGCCCGTTGGCGACCGTCGCGCGATTGCCCGCGATCATGCTGTCGCGCACCGTCAGCGTGCCGTCCTGGCTGTAGACACCCGCGCCGTTGGCGTCGCTGGTGACGGGACCCGCCGCCTGGTTGTCCGTGATCGCCGTGTGGTCCACGGTGAGATAGCCCCAGCTGTCCACCCCGCCGCCACCGGCGTGGGCGAACGTGCAGTCCCCGGTTGGGCCGCATGAGAAGCCCGCGTCCGTTGAGGTGGCGGGGGCCGCGGTGTTGTCGGTGACGACGCTGTCGCTGATCGTGACGGTCGCGCCCGGGCCGAAGCCGTCGGCGGGCGGAATGTAGACGCCCCCGCCGAGCGCCTCGACGGTGTCGCCGAACGCCGATTGAGTGAGGCCGTGCGTGATCGTGACGCCGCGAATCGACACCGTCGGCTCGGTCGCCCCAAGCTCCGTGCCGACGGTGATGACGGGCCCGCCGCCTCGGATCACGGTGGCCAGAGCTCCGGACCCGGCAACGGTCAGGTCCTTGGTGATGGCAAAGCCCCCTCGGTAAGTGCCGGGCGACACGTGCACGGTGTCGCCATTGCGAGCGGCGGCCACCGCGTCGGAGATCTGGCTGTAGCGGCACCCGTGCGGGCAGACGCTCAGGGTCGCCGCCGAGGCGCTTGCTGCGCCCATCGCCAGCCACGCCACGATCAGCTCACCTATGAGCGCCAGCGCGCACGCCGTCCGCCCCCACAGTCGATCGGCTGTCTCACCCATGTCGTTCTCCTCTCCGACGCGAACGCCCAATCGTTGGCGCGGACGGTCCCCTCTCCCGGTTTCAGTCCGGTAAACGCGCCTGGATTGCTGGGCCTTTGCGGTGTAGCGTTGGACTAGGCAAGCCTGGGACCGGGGCGTTTGGAATTTCGGATCTTCGATCGGCTCGAGGTGATCGAGCGTGGGGCTGAGCTGCCGCTTGGCGGCTCGCGTCAGCGGGTCCTGCTGGCCGTGCTGCTCGTACACCGCCGGGAGCGCGTCTCGACCGACCAGCTCATCGAGGCCCTGTGGGGCGACTCGCCCCCACCGACGGCCAACAAGACGATCCAGGTGTACGTGTCGCGGCTGCGCAAGGCAATCGGAGACGGCGTGCTGGAGACACGCGACCACGGTTACCGGCTGGCGGCCGACGCCTTGGACGTCGACGCGGATCGTTTCGAGACGCTCGCCCACGAGGGCCGCGCTGCCCTGGACACGGGCGACGCGCGACGGGCAGCCACCCGTTTGACCGAGGCTCTCGCGCTGTGGCGCGGACCGCCGCTGGGCGAGTTCGCCTACGAGCCATTCGCGCGGGGCGAGATCTCCCGGCTCGAGGCCGAACGCGTCGCCGCGATCGAAAGCCGCCTCAGCGCCGAACTGCAGCTGGGTCGTGGCAGGCAGCTGGTGCCCGAGCTCGAGCAGCTCGTGGACGAACACCCCTTGCGCGAGGGGCTCGTGAGCGCACTGATGCTGGCCCTGTACCGGGCGGGACGCCAGGCGGACGCCCTCGCCGCGTATCGCGCTGCGCGGCGTCGGCTCGTCGACGAGCTCGGTCTCGAGCCCGGAGTCGAGCTGCACGAACTGGAGCGGCGGATCCTCGATCACGATCCGAGCCTCCTGCCGCGCAGCCGCGTGATCGGTCCGGTGACGCGCCGGCCAGTGCGGGCGATCGCGGCGCTGGTCGCGGCGGCGGCGGCCGTTGTCGCGGGGCTGAGCTTGGGCGCCCCGGCTGCCGGCCCGCACCCCGCGGCGCTGGCTGACCGCGACGGCCTGGTGACGTTGAGCGCCACCTCGGGCAAGCTGCTGAGCACGACGGCGCTCGACGGCGCACCGACCGGGGTGAGCCACGCCTCCGGCTCGGTGTGGACGGCCGCTCCGGGCACCGGGATCGTCTCGAAGATCGCGCCGGGAGCGAGCTCGACGCTCGATCGCATCTCGGTTGGCGGCGAACCGGGGGTGGTCGTCGCGAGCGGTGGTGCGGTGTGGACGGCGAGCACGGTCGGAGCGACGGTCCAGCGCATCGACCCCGCGACGGATGACGTGACCCAAACCGTGGCGCTGCCCGGCTCCAGCCTGAGCGCGCTGGCCGTGGCGCCAGGGCGGCTCTGGGCGGCAGACGCGTTGTCGCACAAGTTGTTCGCGATCGACCCCGGCACGGGAGTTCTGGTGCGCACGGTGGCCCTCCGCGTGCAACCGAGCGCGCTCGCGATCGCGGGCGGCGCGCTATGGGTGGCCGGGTACGACAGCGGCACCCTGGATGTGCTCGATCCCGTCTCTGGCCGCGAGTTGGGCCGGGTCCGCGTCGGCGGTGGCCCCGCCGCGATCACCTTCGCCGATGGGGCGCTGTGGGTGGCCAACAGCCTCGACTCCACGGTGTCGCGCGTGGATCCTGTCGCCCGGGCCGCGACGGCGACGATTCCGGTCGGCAGTGGCCCGTCGGCCATCGCCGCGGCCGGCGGTTCGGTGTGGGTCGCCAGCCGCTACTCCCACGAAGTCGCGCGTATCGACCCCAGCCACAACCGCATCACCGCGAGGTTCAAGGTGGGCGGGCTGGCGACCTCGCTGAGCAGCGACGGTGCCCGGCTCTGGGTCGGGGTGGCCGCCGACGGCGCAAGCCATCGCGGCGGCACATTGAAGATCGTCACCCAGGTGAATGCGACCGCCGGGAGCGCGCTGGGTCCCCAGGCGCCCGACCCAGCCTTTTACAACTTCGCGTTCTCCCCGCAATTCATGGGCTTGGCCTACGACACCCTCGCCACCTTCCAGCACAGCGACGGCGCCGCAGGCTCGCGGCTCGTGCCCGACCTCGCCATCTCCCTGCCCAAGCCAACCGCCACACGCACGACCTACGCGCTCCGCATCCGGCCTCACATCCGCTACTCCGACGGGCGAGTCGTCCACGCGAGTGACTTCCGCCGCGCCATCGAGCGCCTGTTCCGGGTGCACTCACCGGGCGCCGCGTTCTTCGCGGGCCTTCTCGGCGGCGGATCGTGTCAGCGGAGCCCGGCCTCCTGTGACCTCTCGCGCGGTGTGGTCACCGACGATGCGCGCGGCACGGTCGCCTTCCGCCTCGTCCGGCCAGACCCCGACTTCCTGTTCAGGCTCACCGCGCAGGCGTACTCGGCACCGATCCCGCCGACCACCCCCGACCGGGAGCCGCGTGGCCGCTCGGTGCCGGGAACCGGTCCGTACGCGATCGCCGGGTACGGGCGTGAGGAGGTCCGCTTCGTGCGCAACCCCTACTTCCGCGAGTGGGCGCACGCCGCGCAGCCGGCCGGGAATCCGGATGAGGTCATATGGCGCAGCGTGGCATCGGCGGGCGCCGCTGTGGCCGCGGTGCAACGCGGAGACGCGGACTGGTTCTTCGGCACGATCCCCGCGCGGCGATACCGACGCCTGGCCCTGACCCGCCCCAGCAGCCTGCACGTCAGCCCGACTTTCGGGATCGAGTTCGTCCCGCTCAACACGCACATCGCGCCGTTTAACGACCTCCGCGTCCGGCGCGCGCTCAACTACGCCGTCGACCGTCGTCACATCGTCCAGCTCTATGGCGGGAGCGCATTCGCCGGCCCCGCGTGTCAGCCGCTGGCGCCGGGCATGCCCGGCTATCGGCGCTACTGCCCCTACACCCGCCGCCCAGAGCGCGACGGTGTGTGGTCCGCTCCTGACCTCGCCACTGCCCGGCAGCTTGTCGCAGCGTCGGGCACGCGCGGCGAGACGATCGACGTGTGGGGCGCCCCTGACGAGGGGTTCATCCCACCGACCGTCCCCCGCTACATCGCCTCGGTGCTGCGCGAGCTGGGCTACCGAGTCCGGTTGCACATGCCGGCCTACGCCTCAATCTCAGAGGCCATGCGCCGGCACTTCCAGCTCTCGGTCGACGGGGACTGGCTGGCGGAATATCCGACGGCATCCTCGTACCTACCGCAGTTCTTCGGTTGCCACGGCGGAACGAGCAACGGCTATGTCTGCCGGCCTGGCCTCGACCGCGAGATGACACGCGCCGTGGAACTGGGACCGCAAAGGCCGGCCGCCGCGAGCGCGCTGTGGACGCACATCGACCACCGGCTCACCGACGAAGCGGCATGGGTTCCGACCGTCAACGAGCGCGAGGTCGAGGTGACCTCCGCACGGCTGCGCAACTACCAGTACAACCCGGTGTGGGGCTTCCTGGCAGATCAGGCGTGGCTACGTTAATCGACGTGATCGAGTCGACAACGCACACGTTCACAGCCGCCGACGGCCTCACTCTCGCCTACCACGAGATCGGCTCCGGACGCCCGGTGGTGCTGCTGCACGGCTACATCTCGCCCGCGCTGGACACCTGGATGCGCAGTGGCGCCGCCTCGGGGCTGCTGGCCGCGGGACGCCGGCTGATCATGCCCGACATGCGCGCCCACGGCGATAGCGCCAAGCCCCACGAGGCAGCGGCGTACCCGCCCGATGCGCTCATCGCCGACGTCGAGGCGCTCATCGCCCACCTCGGACTGACCGGCTACGACCTCGCCGGCTACTCGCTCGGGGCCCGCGTGGCGGCCCGGGTGATGGCCCTCGGCGCGCGGCCGGGGCGCGCCGTGCTCGGCGGCACCGGGCTTGATCCGATCGTCCACGCCGCCGGCCGCGGCGAGAACTACCGCCGGCTGTTCGCGGGCCTGGGCACGTTCGCGCCGGGCACGCCCGAGGGCCAGATGGAGCAATACATGAGGAGCGTCGACGCGGATCCGGTCGCGTTGAGCTGCCTCCTCGACACCTTCGTCGACACGCCGCGCGAAGCGCTGGCGGACGTCGACATCCCCACACTCGTCATCGCCGGCGAGGACGACACCGCCCGCGGCTCAGTGGAGGATCTCGCCGCAGCCCTGCCCAACGCCAGGGTGCTTCGCGTGCCCGGGGATCACCTCACCGCGCTCCTCGGGCCCGCCTTCGCCGACGCGCTCGCGGCCTTCCTGGCGGCGGACGACACCGCGTCGTAAGGCGGTCTGCCTGTCCGGGGCAGGTTTGACCGGCGCACCGACGAACCCAAGCGATAGGCTGCGCGCCTGCAACCGGCGCGCCCCGCGGCGCCGGCAGCCATAGCGTCCGCCCGCGCCCCGTCCACGTTCGATCGTCCGATGACCTCCCGTCAACGCGTCGTTGCCCGCCTCCTGACCGCCGCGGTCATCGCCGCCGGCGCGTTATGTCAAGCGGCCCTCCCCGCCCAGGGCGCCGGAGGCGGCGGCGCCTCGGTCGGGTCCTCCCCACCTTCGGGCTCGAGTTCCGGCTCGGGCTCGAGCTCCGGCTCCGGCGGCGCCGGCCTGGCTCGGCGGCGGCCTGGCTCCCGTGTTGCACGCACCGGTTCGCATCCCGCCCCCGCCCAGCAAGCACGCCAAGGGCCGCTGGCTGACGAGCGTCGCGATCACGGAGTACTGGCCCGCGCCCGAGTCCTGGTTCGTGGGCAAGATGGTCAAGGCGCCTGGCCTTTCCGGCCTGCACCACATCGACTGGCTGTACTCGGCCACCGGCATGTCGATGGAGGGCTCGGGTATCGGCCTGGACGGCGGGACCTACCACATCGACGCCCTTGGCGATGGGGGCTGGGTGACCGCGACGGGCGCCGCGACCTCCCCGTCTGACGGCTGGACAGCGGGCGCTCCGTACTGGCGGGCGGGCGGGTATTGGCGCAACCGCAAGCACGCCGTCACGTTCCCACTCAGCGCCGGCGGCTGGTCCAACGGCCGCGGCGCAAAGTACGTGCCGCTCCGCGAGGTGACCTTCGCCGCCGGGCCCTCGCTGCCGCTGCATTACGACCAGTCGATCGCCGTGGACCCGAACGTCATCCCGCTGGGCAGCCGCGTTTACGTCCCCGCGTATCGGAACGACGGCTTCGGGGGCTGGTTCCTCGCGCAGGACACCGGCGGCGCGATCAACGGCCACCACATCGACGTGTACCGGCCGCCGCCGGCCAGTGCCCTGGACATCGGCCAGTCGCTGAGCGGGCAGCGCATCTTCGTCATCAAACCCCAGCACAGCAACTAGACTCATCGTCATGCCCAAGCAGCAGCGAACGATGCGCGTCGAGCAGCGCAGCCAGCTCGCCGCCATGCAGCAGATGGAGAGCCGCAGCGACGAGGAGCTCGAGGCCGAGACCAAGTTCAAGGCCGCCGCGCAGGCCATTCTCGGCGCACGCGCGGCAGAGCGCTACGACGCCAAGGCCGCCCGCGCGCACTTCCAGCGCGCGATCGCCGCGGCGCGACCGCAGGAGCGCCTGCAGCTGCGCCGGATGGCCGACGCGTCGCTGGCTCTGGCCGAGCGGCGGGCCGACGACCTCAAGAGGGCCACCGAGCGCCTCGGGGTCGAGGCGCCGACCAACCGCCAGCTGCGCGGGCTGAAGTTCATGGGCCTGGTGGCCCCACCCAAGAGCGCCGGCACCCTCGCCCGCGTCCGCGGCGTGCTCATCATCATCGCCCTGGTCATCGCGGTGCTGCTGCTCGGCTTCGGGATCGTCAGCCTGGTGGCGCTGGCCACCGGCGGCATGTCTCTGGATCTGCGGATCTTCTGGGGCTTCGTGCTCGTCGTGGTGGCGATCGGCGTCCTCGCCTTCTTCGGGCGGCGCCGACAACGCAAGGCCCAGGCCGACCGCGCCGAGCAGGTCGCGGCGCGCGGCCGCTGACCGCTCGGAGGCGTACGCCGTGTGCGGGCGCTACAGCCTGGCCACGCCCGACCCGGGCTCATTACGGGCACGCTTTCCCATCGGCGAGTCGATCGAGGTCAAGACCCGCTACAACGTCGCTCCCGGCGACGAGGTCCTCGCCGTCACCACCGATCGTGAGGGTCGGACGCGCGGCGACATGCTGCGCTGGGGGCTCGTGCCGTCGTGGGCCAAGAGCCCCGACACGGGTCTGAAGATGATCAACGCCCGGCTGGAGACCGCCACCGAGAAGCCGGCCTTCCGGCGTTCCTTCGAGCGCTTCCGCTGCCTGATCGTCGCCGACGGGTTCTATGAGTGGCGCCGCGGCCCAAGCCCCACCGGGGGCCCCAAGCAGCCGTTTCACATCACCCGCACCGACGGGCAGCCGTTCGCGTTCGCGGGGCTATGGTCGATCTGGCACGCCGAGGATGGCGACACTCTGCGCACCTGCACGATCCTCACCACGGCCGCGAACGACGCGATCGCCTCGCTGCATGACCGGATGCCGGTCATCCTCGATCCCGGCGCTGAGTCCGCGTGGCTCGACCTCGCCACGCCGCGCTCGGAGCTGCACGAGATCCTTCTGGGCCTGCCCGCTGCGTCGACAGGCGTGACCGAAGTGGGCTTCGCCGTCAACGACGCCCGCTATGACGGCCCCGAGTGCCTGGCGCCCCCGGTGCCAAGCGCCCAAGAAGCCCTGTTCTAGGCCGAACTTCGGCTCGGGAGCGGCCCGAGCTACTTCTCGGGAGCGGCGAAGGTGAGGCCGCCGAGATCGACGGCGCCTCGCGTGACCGAGGCCGGGACGCTCTTGGCCTTGGCAGACGCCTTGGCGTCGGCGTCCTTGGCCGGATGCGGCGCGGTCTCGGTGAGCCAGTCGTTAAAGGCGTCGGCCGGCATCGGCCTCGAGACGTGGTAGCCCTGGGCCAGATCGCAGCCCAGCACCGCAAGCTCGCTCAAGCGTCGGGCTGTCCTCCACACCCTCGGCGATCACGTTGAGGCCGAGGTCGTGGCCGAGGTTGATGGTGGAGCGCACGATGATGAGGTCCGATTCGTTGCGCAGCATCGGCGAGACGAAGGAGCGATCGATCTTGAGCTCATCGATCGGCATCTTGCGCAGGTTGGCCAGCGACGAGTACCCGGTTCCGAAGTCGTCGACCGAGAGACGCGCGCCGAGGCCGCTGAGCCGGGTCACCGTGGCCAGCGCCCGCTCGGGGTCCGACATGATCATGCTCTCGGTGATCTCGAGCTGGAGCGCTTCGGGCGGCAGGCCATAGGCGTCCAGCAGCCGCTCGATCTCCGCGGGCAGGTCGCGGTCGAGCAGGTTGCGCACCGAAAGGTTGACCGCCACCGACATCTCGCGCCCATCGTTGCGCCAGGCAGCGCACTCGGCGATGGAGCGCTCCAGCACGTGCCGCGTCAGGGGGCCGATGAGCCCGGTCTGCTCGACGGTCTGCACGAAGGCGCCGGGCGGGATCAGGCCGTGCTCGGGGTGCTGCCAGCGCACCAGGCCCTCCGCGCCGCGCACCGTGCCCTGGTCGAGGTCGACGATGGGCTGGTAGTGCACGACGATCTCGTCCTGAACCAGCGCGTGCCGGATGCCGCTGAGCACGCCCAGCCGGCGCTTGGAGTGCTGGTTCTGCTCGGCGGTGTAGATCTTGTACTCGGTCTGGGCCTCCTTGGCCGCGTACATGGCGATGTCGGCGCAACGCAGCAGCGCGTGGGAGTCCTCCCCGTCCTGCGGGAAGCGGGCCACGCCGACGCTGGCCCCCACCTCGAGCGACAGCTCGTCGATCGCAAACGGCTCGCTGACCAGCTTGAACAGCCGGGTCATGACCACATCGAGGACGGCGATGTCGTCCGTGTCCTCCGGCAGCAGGATCCCGAACTCGTCGCCGCCGAGGCGCGCCACGAAGCCGCCCTCGCCGATCGCCGAGGTCAGACGCGGGCCGAGCTCCTTGAGCAGCACGTCGCCGTAATGGTGGCCGAGCGTGTCGTTGATCTCCTTGAAGCGGTCAAGGTCCATGAGGAGCACGGCGAAGTGGCCGTCTGACTCGCCGCGCGGCGGCGATCCGCCGCGCGATCGTGGCGTGGAACTCCTCGCGGTTGCCCAGGCCGGTGAGCTCGTCGGTGGTGGCGATGCGCTGGAGCTTGTCGCTGCGGCGCTTGGACGTCAGGAGCTCGCCGACGAGGTACTGGAAGATCATGAGCACGAGCCCGAACAGCACGAGGCCGGTCGTGCCCAGGCGGAAGGCGACGTAGACGGCGGCCAGCGTCAGCACGAGCGGAGAACAGCTCCGCGGAGAGCACCGGCACGAGAACGTCCTGCACCTTGCTGAACGAAGGACGACCCCTCCATGAGACACTGCTTCCCAGCGCGTCAGCCGCAAAGTTGACCGCCAGAGCGACAACGAAGGCGACGAAGACGAGCAGGTAGAAGCAGGACTGCTCTCGGCGTTGCCGCGAACAGCCGAGGTGAGGCCGTAGAAGGCGAGTCCGCTCAGCAGAGGGAACCACGCGTAGTTGACGAGGTTGGTCAGAAAATGTGGAGCGCGCTCCCGAGTGCCGAACCAGCCGACACAGATCGGTACGCCACTCCGAGTGCCGCGCCGGACGCGCCGCCGAGCAGCACCGCAGCCAAGACGATCCCCAGGAAGCTTCCCGAGATGAGGATGCCGCCGCTTGCGCGCACCGCAGTGAGATCGCTGACGAACGTGAAAACGGCGATCGTGACGAATGAGCGCCGACGTCGCCAGTGGTCGTATCGCGAGGTGAGCCAGCGGCAACAAAGCCCGCCAGCGCAAGCGCCAGGATCTGGACAACGAGTTATTCGGCGGTGCAGGCAGTCCTAGCGGCCGCGCCCTGCTGTGCCTTCCGTTGGCATCAGCCCATACTATCGGCCTCGCGCGACGAAAGCCTCAACTGTGTCCAGGTTGTTCTGGACATCTCTAAAGCTCCTGACGCGTGGAGCCGATACCTGCCTCAGACAAATGAAGACGGAGAGGGACCCGCCCGTGAACGCGGCCCCTCCGCCAGATGCTCATCAGCCGTTCTTGAAACCCATTGGAGACCTCCTTAAGCAGGGGCCGGGGGATCGAACAGGCGGTGATCTGGTCGAGGCCGGAATGCCCTCCGGCGTCGACTTCGCGCAGGATAATGCCTGCGATTCTGCGGGCATTCAATAGCTGGCATGCCCTGAAGGACTAGTACGTTCGTCCAGAGAACGTTTGGTGCTGTTGAGTTCAGGGGACTGAACACCGATATCGGGTGGGTTTGCCCCGTCCACTGCCCCTACGGCGACACCGGATTGCGGAGCGTCATTCTGGGACGCTGTTGTCCGAATTATGACGCCCATGTGGGGGCGCGGCCTCTTGCATGACGGCTTGCAGCGGTGTAGGCCGTCCGGTCCCGCCCGATTTAGGGCTCCAGCGACGCCCGAAGACGCACTTCTGTGCCCGCTCGGTCTGACCGCTGCGCACCGTCCGCGGTGAACCCGAACTGCCCGTAGAAGCGGCGGGCGCGCTCGTTGCCGGCCATGACCCAGAGCGTGACCTCGCGCCAGGGCCCAGCGCGTAGCGGCGCGAGAGCCGCCGCCATCAACGCGCGTCCGGCACCGGTGCGCCAGGCGCTCGGGTCGACGTACAGCGCCCTGACCTCGGCCACGTCGCCGGCGGCGTCGGTGTCGGAGCTGGGGGCCGCCACAGCGCAGAAGCCGACGATTGCGTCGTCGTGCTCCGCGACGGACACGATCAGCCCTCCCCCGTCTCCGAGCACCTCGCGCCACATCGCATCGCGCTGGGCCTCCGAGGGACCCTGGAGCTCGTCGCCGGCCAGCAGCCCGGCGTAGCCGGCCTGCCAGCTGCGGACGTGGACGCGGGCGATCGCGCCGGCGTCGTCGAGCACGGCGGGACGGACGGTCAACGATGGGCGGGTCTGCGTGAGTCCCTCAGACACGGCGGGCCAGGCAGAGCAGCGTCAGCATGGGAATGCTCACCGGCTCGCCATGCGTCTCGATGGCCTCCGCGACGGCCGCCAGAAAGAGCTCACGGCGGTCCTCGGAGAGGAGCCGCACCTCGGAGGCCGTGCCGAGCAGCCCCACGTACTCCGCGGCCGAGTATCGCTCCAGCCATTCGTAGTGGCGGACTCCCGCGTCCTCCAACCCATGGACAGCGGCGATCTGGGCGTGCCAGTCGTCATCGATGCCCGGCTCGCTGTTCGCCGGGTGCATGGGGCCGTCCACCGAGAGGCCCGACCCAAGGCGTGCATAGACCTCGAGCAGCGCCTCGCGAATGTCGGCCTTCTCCCACACCGCGCGGTTCCAGAACGGGGCGAGCACGCCGCCCTGCGTGAGCACGTCATGGGCCTTGGCATATCCGACCGCAGGCGACACCCAGTGCCACGCCTGGCCCGAGACCAGGAGCGGGAAGCGGCGCCCGTGCACCGGCCAGTCCTCGAAGTCGGCCTTCTCGATCGTCACACCCTCAAACCCTGAGAGGTTCCGGCGCGCCACCGCGGCCATCTCCCCGTTGGGCTCAATCGCCACCACCGGGATGCCGCGCTCCGCGAACAGGACAGTCACCTTCCCCGTCCCGGCGCCGACCTCGAGGATCGCCTGGCTGCCGTCGAGCCCCGCCAGCGCGACGAGGTCGTCGAGCAATGCCGGCGGATAGCTCGGCCGGTGACGGTCATAGAGCTCCGCCACCTCACCGAAGATCAGGCGCCGCTCACGCACACCCGCTAGTCAACCATCCTGCGACCACTTGCCGGGGCGCGCCCGGAAACGAGCCTCAGGCCACTTCGAGGAAGAGCAGCTCGTCGGCGCTCAGCATCTCGCGCAGGCCGCGCTTGAGCCGGCCGTGGATCTGGCAGACGCGGCTCTCAGAGACGCCGAGGACCTCACCCACCTCGCGCAGCGTGAGGTTGTTGACGTGCAGCAGCAGCGCCACCTTGCGCTCGCGCTCGGGCAGCTGGTCAAAGGCGACGCGGAACCGGGCGACGGCGCCTTCGCGCATGGCGACGTGCTCAGGATCGGTGTCGCGATCGGTGCTGGGCAGCACGTCCATACGTTCGGCCGCGTTGTCGTCGTCGCTGGCCACCGACGCGTTCAGCGAGCCCACCTCGGCGCGGTCAAGGTCGGAGAGCAGCGCGTCAAGCTCAGGACGTGAGATCGCCAGGAGGTCGGCGAGCTCGGCGCTGCTCGGCATACGGCCGTGGATGGCGTTGAAACGCTCTCGGGCACGGCTCATCTCACGCTCCATGCGCCGCAGCGAGCGCGGGGCCCAGTCAAAGCGGCGCAGCTCGTCGAGGACCGCGCCGTGGATCCGGGTCCACGCGAACTGCTCAAGCGTCGCGCCCTTCTCCGGGTCATAGCGGTCGATCGACTTGATCAGCGCCTCCAGGCCGCAGGAGAGGAAGTCGTCAACCTCCCGGTAGGACGGGATCTCACGGACCTTGCGATACACGATCGCCTTGACCACGGGTGCCAGCGAGAAGACCAGGCGGTCGCGCGCGCCGGTGTCGCCGGTCTCCTTGTACATGCGCCAGAGACGCAAAAGCGCGTCCTGGGAGATGCGTCCGCTTTCGGTGCTGGGCTTCAAGATTTCCTCCTGAGAGGGGTCGCTCAATCGGAAGCCCGACACGTATCGGCGCTGGGTCCGGCGCGATGACCGCAGGGACTGCGGAGCGCAGTCCGTAGGATCTACGGAGTTTGCGGCGTGACCCGTGCGCTGGGAGACATAAGGCCTGACCGACCGGTTATCTGGCGTTCGGCGCGGCCCCGTCCGTCCCCCGCCGCGGTGGATAATCCGGGCCGCGTCCACCGCCTCTTCTCATGCCCCTCTCCCCTCTGTTTGCCCGCTACGACCACGTGCTGCTCGACCTCGACGGGTGCGTCTGGGTCGACCAGACGCCCACCCCCAACGCCCGCGAGGCGCTGGCGGAGCTGCGCAACCACGGCAAGACGCTGGCCTTCGTCACCAACGACAGTCGGCTGGCGCCCGAGGAATACGTGCGCAAGCTGTGGTCGATGGGCCTGCAGGCGTCGCTGGAGGAGATCGTCACCGTCGGCTCGGCCATCCAGTACGTGCTGGCCGACCGCCGTCCCGGCACGCCGACCTTCGTCATCGGTTCGCCGGCGATCTTCCGTCACGTCGCCGACGCCGGCCAGCGCATCGTCAACGGCACCGACCGCGCCTCCCACGCCGAGCTCGTGGTGGTGGCCGGGCACGACGACTTCAATTTCTCCGAGCTGCGCACCGCGACCCAGGCGGTGCTCAACGGCGCCGAGATGATCGCCGCCGGGCGGGATCGCACCTTCCCCGCCGGTGACGGCTACTGGCCGGCCACCGGCGCGGTCCTCGCCGCGCTGGAGTACGCCACCGAGCGCACCGCCCGCAGCGTCGGCAAGCCCGACGTGCTCCTGTTCGAGACGGCCTTGGACCGCCTGGGCCCCGGCCCGTCCCTGATGGTGGGCGACCGGCTCGACGCCGACCTCGGCGGCGCCGCGGCCGCCGGCATCGACGGAGCGATCGTCCTCACCGGCGTGACAACGCGCGACCAGGCCGAGGCGGCCGAGGATCCGGCGCCCGTCGCCATCTCCGAGAGCCTCTACGCGCTGGTGACCGGGTGACGCTGAGCGTGATCGTCAACCCGTTCGCGGGTGGCGGCCGGGCGGCTCGGGAGCTGGGAGGAGTGCAGGCGGCCCTTCACCGCCTCGGCCTCGAGCACCACGTCGAGCGCACCACCAGCCTCGAACACGCGCGCGAACTGGCTCTCGCCGCCGCGCAGGCGGGCGAAACCGCCGTGGCCTTCGGCGGCGACGGGCTCATCGGGGCGGTGGCCGACGCGCTACGCCACGGCGACGGCGTGCTGGGGGTGCTTCCGGGCGGCCGCGGCAACGACTTCGCGCGGATGCTCGGCATTCCCAACTCGCCCCCGGACGCCTGCGAGGTGCTCGCCCACGGCGAGGTCCGCCGGCTGGATCTGGGCCTCGTCGGCGACAAGACGTTCATCGGGATCGCGAGCTGCGGCTTTGACTCCGAGGCCAATCGCATCGCCAACGAGACCACGCTGGTGCGCGGGCGGATGGTGTACGCCTACGGGCTCCTGCGCGCGCTGGCGGGGTGGCGGCCGGCGACGTTCACCGTCACCGTCGACGATGCCGCGCCACGCACCGCTTCGGGCTACACGGTCGCCGTGGCCAACTCGCGCTACTACGGCGGGGGAATGATGCTGGCGCCGGACGCCACACTGGATGACGGCATCCTTGACGTGGTGATGATCCTGCAGACCTCAAAGGCGAACTTCCTCAGGCGGGCGCCCAGCGTCTTCACCGGCGCGCACGTCCGCCTGGACAACGTCGAGGTCCTCCGCGGGCGCACGATCAAGATCGCCGCCTCGCGGCCCTTCACCCTGTATGCCGACGGGGACCCGATCGCCGAGCTCCCCGTCACCGTGGGCGTGCTGCCCGAGGCGGTGCAGACGCTCGTGCCCACCACCACCCGTCCGGCCTCCGCGTGAGCCTGCTCGATGCCAAGGTCCTCGCCGCCCGCGGGGTCGGCGAGCTGGCCCGCCGCGCCGGCCGGGGCGGCGGTACCAGTCTCCCGGGCAAGGTGCTGATGCGCCTGGAGCCGAAGGCGATCGAGCGCCTCGCGGCCCGGCTGCCCGAGGGCTGCGCGGTGATCTCCTCCACCAACGGCAAGACCACGACGGCGGCGATGGCCGCGGCGGTGCTCGAGCGCGCCGGCACCGCCCTGGTCCACAACCGCGCGGGCGCCAACATGGCCGGCGGCGTGGCCTCGACCCTGCTTCAGGCCGTCCGCCGCGGCGGCGCGATCGACGGCCGGTTCGGCCTCTTCGAGCTCGACGAGTTCTGGCTTGACCGCGTCGTGCCGGAGTTGCACCCCCGTGCCGTCGTGCTCGGCAACCTGTTTCGCGACCAACTCGACCGCTACGGCGAGCTGGAGACGATCGCCGATCGGTGGGCCGCGGCGGTCGCCGCCCTGCCGTCGGGCACGGCGCTGGCCGCAAACGCGGACGACCCCCTTATCGCCGATCTGGGACGCGAGCATCCGGGCGTCAGTTACTTCGGCGTCCAGGACCCGGCGATGGCCAGCGCCGAGATGCAGCATGCCTCGGACTCCAAGCACTGCCGCCGCTGCGGCCACGCCTACGAATACGACGCGATCTATCTGGGTCACCTCGGCGTCTACCACTGCCCCAACTGTGGCCAGCACCGGCCCGACCCGGCCGTCTCCGCCCGTGACATCCAGCTCCACGGGACCCGCAGCGCCACCTTTACGCTGCACACGCCGGCGGGGACAGTGGATGTCGAGCTCCCACTCCCCGGGCTCTACAACGTCTACAACGCGCTGGCGGCCGCGACCCTATGCCTCGGGCTGGGGCTGGGGCCGTCTGACGATCGCCGCCGGCCTGGCGGCGGTCAGCCCCGCCTTCGGTCGCGCCGAGCGGGTCGCCATCGGCGACTGCGAGCTCGCGATCCTGCTCATCAAGAACCCGGCCGGCGCCAACGAGGTGCTGCGCACACTCGTGCTCGAGCCCGACGAGCTCGACCTGCTGGCCGTGCTCAACGACCGCACCGCCGATGGCCGCGACATCTCCTGGGTGTGGGACGCCGACTTCGAGATGCTGGCGGGGCGCGTCCGGCAGGTGACATGCGCCGGCACCCGCGCCGCTGAGCTCGCCCTGCGGCTGAAGTACGCCGGGGTTCCACCCCAGCGGCTCACGGTGGTTCCCGGCCTGGGCCCCGCGCTCGACGCGGCGCTCGCCGCCTGTCCCAGCGGGCGTCTGTTCGCATTACCCACCTATACGGCGCTGCTGGAACTGCGGCAGGAACTGCAGCGCCGCGGGCACGTCGGGGCCTTCTGGTCACGTGAGACCGCGGGAGTGCACCCGTGAGCAAGGCGATCTGGCACGACCTCGAGTGCGGCAGCTATACCGCCGACCTCACGTTCTGGCGCGCGCTGGCTCAGCGTGTGGGCGGGCCGGTCCTCGACGTCGGCGCGGGCACCGGGCGCACCGCGCTCGCGCTCGCGCGCGAGGGCCACGAGGTCGTGGCGATCGACCTCGACGACGAGTTGCTCAGCCAGCTGCGCGAGCACGCGGCCGGCCTGGAGGTGACGACGATCGTTGCCGACGCCCGCGCCTTCTGGCTCGATCTCACCTTCCCGCTGATCATCGTTCCAATGCAGACGATCCAGCTGCTCGGCGGCGCGTCCGGGCGGGCCGCCTTCCTGGAGTGCGCCGCGTATCACCTCGAGTCACCCGGGGTGCTGGCTGTCGCCATCGCCGACGACCTCGAGCTCTTCGACATCAGCGAGGGCACCCTGCCCGGACCGCTGCCCGACGTCACCGAACGCGACGGCGTCGTCTACAGCAGCCGGCCGGTGGCCGTCCGCGCCGACGGCGACGGCTTTGCCCTGGAGCGGCGGCGCGAGACGGTCACCACCGACGGCCGGCTGAGCACCGAGCAGGACCTCATCCACCTCGATCGCGTCGATCCCGACGTCCTGGAGCGCGAGGGCGAGACCGCCGGCCTGCGGGCGGCCAGCCGGATGGAGATCGCGGCCACCGACGAGTACGTCGGGAGCACGGTGGTGATGTTCCGTGCCTGAACCCGAGCGGACGCTGAGGGTGTGCGCGCTGTATCCGGACCTCATGAACATCTACGCCGATCGCGGCAACCTGATCATGCTCGAACGCCGCTGCCGGTGGCGAGGCATCGCCTTTGAGCTCTCCTCCGCCGGCCTCGGCGAGCCGCTGGACCCCGATGGCGCCGACCTCTACTACATCGGCGGGGGCCAGGACCGCGACCAGAAGCTGTGCGCCCACGACCTGGCCGAGCGCAAGCGCGACGACGTGCACGCCGCCGCCGCCCGCGGTGCGGTCATCCTCGCCGTCTGCGGCGGCTACCAGCTGCTGGGGCGCTCCTACGAGCTCGGAGCCGAGACGCTGCCGGGGGTCGGTCTCGTCGACCTGCACACGGTGCGCAGCGATGACGCACGACTGATCGGCAATGTGGCCATCGAGGTGAATTTGGAGGTAGACCCACCCACCCCGGACCCACCCGCCCCGAACGCGCCCCGGAGAAGCCGCGTGCTGGCCGGCTTTGAGAACCACGGCGGGCGCACCTTCCTGGGCGACGCCCAGCCGCTCGGCCGCGTGCTCAAGGGCCACGGCAACAACGGCACCGATCCGCACGAGGGGGTGCGGGCCGGCAACGTCATCGGCACCTATCTGCACGGGCCGCTGCTGCCCAAGAACGCCTGGTTCGCGGACTGGCTCATCGAGACGGCGTTGGGGCTCCAGGAGCCACTGTCGGCACTCGACGACGATCTGGAGGAGGCGGCGCATGCGGAGGCGCGGCGGGCCGCCGGGCTCTAGCATCGGATCACCGTCCCTCGATGCGCTTCCCCGGTTCTGCCACCACCGCCCGTCTGGCCGCCGTCGTCCTGACGGCGCTTGTCTGCGTGGCCTGCGGCAGCTCACGCACTGCGTCGGTGAGCACCAGCACCACCACAACCCGCACGACAACGACGACGAGCTCGACCTCGAGCCCCGCCAGCACGAGCAGCAGCACCAGCAGCACCGACACCACCGGAGCGACCTCCACCACCGCTCTACCCGGGGCCGGCAAGCCGGTGATCACGGTCGGCGACAAGAACTTTGCGGAGCAGTTCGTGCTCGGGCAGCTCTACGTCCAGGCCCTCCGAGCCCAGGGCTACACGGTCAACATCAACCAGAACATCGGGCCCACCGACGTCACCGTGCAGGCGCTGCAGAACGGGTCGCTCACCATCTACCCCGAGTACCTCAACACCTTCAACACGGTCATCGCGGGCTACCACCACGAGTTCCGGACGCTGCTGGACGCCTACGACGGGGCCCAGCACTACGCGCTGTCACACGGGATGCAGGTGCTGGCGCCGACCCCGTTCGCCGATACCGAACGGACTTGCGGTCACCGTCGCCTACGCGGCTGACAACCGCGCGCGCACGATCGGCGATCTCAATCGCCTCACCGCCGGGCTGACCGTCGGCGGCCCCGCCCAGTTCCAGACGACGCTCACCGGGCCTTTCGGACCTGAACGTCGCCTACGGGTTCGTCCCCATCCACTACCGCGCGATGGCGGTCGGCGACCAGTACTCCGCGCTCAACAACGGGACCATCCAGGCCGCCGTGCGTCAACACCACCGACGGCCAACTGGCCAGCGGCGACTATGCGGTGATGCGCGACCCGCGGCGGGTGTTCGGCTGGGGCAACGTGGTCCCGATCGTGTCGGCCAAGGCGGCCGGGGCCGAGGGCTCGGCGTTCACCGACATCATCCAACGAGTCGACGACAAGCTCACCACCGCGGCGATCCGTCAGCTCAACTACGCGGTCTCCATCGCCGGGCAGGATCCCGCCGCGGTGGCGCGCCAGTTCCTGCAGACCCACGGCCTCCTGGCCCCGCCGACGCCCTGAGCGCGCCCGCGCGCGCTCGCCACCGCCCGAACGATGCGGGTCAGCTGCCGCTGGAGCCGAACCCGCCCGCGCCGCGCTCGCTGCCGCTGAGGCTCGCGACCTCGATCACCTCGGGCAGCTCGACTCCGACGAGCACGAGCTGGGCGATGCGGTCCCCCGCGGCCAGCTCGAAGCGCCGCTCGCGGTCGGTGTTGAGCAGCAGCACGCGCAGCTCGCCGCGGTAGCCGGCGTCGATGAGCCCGGGGGCGTTGACCACCGAGATCCCGTGCCGCGCGGCCAGGCCCGACCGGGGCAGGACCAGTCCGGCCTGGCCGGGCGGGATCTCGACCGCGATGCCGGTCGGGACGGAGGCGCGCTCACCGGGCTCGAGCACCGCGTGCTCGAGCGCGTAGAGGTCCAGGCCGGCGTCGCCGTCATGGGCCCGGGTGGGGAGCCGCGCGCGCTCGTCCAGGCGCGCGACGCGCAGGCTCATCCGTTGGCCGTCGGCGACAGCGCGAAGTCGGCGTAACGGGCGGCCACGCTGGCGGGCAGCCGCACGGAGACGCGGACGCCGTCGGGGGTGTCCTCGCGCTCGAGATCGCCGGCCAGCTCGTGCAGCTCGGCCAGGCGTCCCCCCTCCTCGTAGGGGACCAGCAGCTCGACGTCGAACAGGCGGCGCGCGAACTCGACCTCGATGCGCTCGATCAGCCGCCGGGATGCCCTCGCCGCGTCACCGCGGAGACGAGCAGCGCGTCGGGGTGGCGGTGGGCCAGCTCGGCGCGGCGCTCCTCGTCGATGCGGTCGGCCTTGGCCAGCACGAGCAGCGCGCGGCGCCTCGTCGGCGGCGATCTCCTGCAGGACGTCCTCGACGGCGCGCGTCATCTCGTTGAGCTCGTCCTCGTCGACGGAGGCGTCGACGACGTGCAGGATCAGGTCGGCGCGGCACGGTCTCCTCCAGCGTGGCCCCGAAGGCGTCGACGAGCTGGTGGGGCAGCTTGCGGATGAAGCCGACCGTGTCGGTGAGCAGGTAGTCGCGACCGCCCGCGCGCAGCACGCGGGTGGTCGGGATCGAGCGTGTGGAAGAGACGGTCGCGCACCGGGACGTCGGCGCCGGTGAGCGCGTTGAGCAGCGTCGACTTGCCGGCGTTGGTGTAGCCGGCCAGCGCGATCTGGGGCAGGTGAGCACGCTCGCGCTCGGCGCGCATCACCGAGCGGGTGGAGCGCACGTGGGCCAGGCGGCGCTTGAGCGCGGCGATGCGGTCGCGGGCCAGGCGGCGGTCGGTCTCGATCTGGGTCTCGCCCGGGGCCTCGGGTGCCGATGCCGCCGCCGAGGCGCTCGAGGTGCGACCACAGGCCCCGCATCCGCGCGAGGTTGTACTCGAGCTGGGCCAGCTCGACCTGGAGCTTGCCCTCGGCGGTGTGGGCGTGGGCGGCGAAGATGTCGAGGATGATCGCCGTGCGGTCGATCACCGGCACGCCCAGCGCCGATTCGAGGTTGCGCTCCTGGCGCGGCGAGAGCTCGTCGTCGCAGGCGACGAGGTTGGCGTCGCGCGGCCGCGATCTCGGCTTTGAGCTCGTCGAGCTTGCCCGGCGCCCAGGTAGGTGTTGGGGTGGGGCTGGTCGCGGCGCTGGACCATCTCCCCGACCGCGGCGACACCGGCGGTGCGCAGCAGCTCCCCCAGCTCGGCCAGGTGGTCGTCCTCGCCCGCCGGGACCGCCGCGATCATCAGCGCCCGCTGGCGGGCGCGGCCGCGCTGGCGCTGGCTGTCCTGGCGCGCTGGCCCTCCGTGTCGCGACGGGCGGTTTCCATTATCGGTGGCTCTACTGTCGCCCGAACTTCAGTGCGATGGTAGCCCCGTCAGAGACGGCTGAGCCGCTGCACGGCCTCCAGCAGCCGGTCGTCGGGCGTGGTCAGCGAGATCCGGAAGAAGCCCTCGCCGTTGGGCCCGTAGGCGCCGCCCGGCGAGATGACGACCGCGGCCTGCTCGAGCACGTGCTCGCAGTACTCGGCGGCGGTGGCGAAGCCCGGCGGCACCGGCGCCCAGATGTAGATCGTGGCCTTGGGCGGGGTGACGTTGACGCCGGCCTGCGGCGAGCGCCTCGCAGACGAGATCGCGCCGGCGGGCGTAGACCGCGTTCATCGCCTTGACCTCGGCGTCGACCTCGGGCTGCAGCGCGGCCGCGCCGGCCAGCTGGACCGCCTCGAAGTTGCCCGGAGTCGATGTTGGTCTTCAGCCGCCAGTACGTGGCGATCGCCTCGGCGTTGCCGACGATCGCCGCGCAGCGCCAGCCGGTCATGTTGTAGCCCTTGGACAGCGAGAACACCTCGACGCCGACCTCCTTGGCGCCGGGCGTGGCCAGGAACGACGGCGCCACGTAGCCGTCGTAGGTCGTCTCGGAGTAGGCGTTGTCGTGGACGACCAGGAAGTCGTTGGCGCGGGCGAGCTCGACGGCGGCTCGAAGAGGCCGTCGGGCACGACGGCGCCGGTCGGGTTGTTCGGGTAGTTGATGAACATCAGCCGGGCGCGGCGCAGCGTGTCGGCGTCGATCGCGTCGAGGTCGGGGGCGAAGCCGAGCTCGGGCACGAGGCCCATCAGCACCGGCTCGCCGCCGGCCATCAGCGGCCCGCCGGTGTAGACCGGGTAGCCGGGATCGGAGGCCAGCGCCACGTCGCCGGGGTCCAGGAACGCGAGGTTGAGGTTGAAGATGCACTCCTTGGCGCCGATCGCGGGCATCACCTCGGTCTCGGGGTCCAGCGTGACCCCGAAGCGCCGCGCGTAGAAGGCCGCGACCGCCTCGCGGAACTCGGCGCGGCCGCGGTTGGTCGGGTACGTGTGGGTGCTGGGGTCGGCGACCGCCCGCTGGGCCGCGTGCGACGATCGGCGGCGTAGGTCGGCGTGTCGGGATCGCCGATGCCCAGGCTGATCACGTCGATGCCGGCGGCGCGCTTCTCGGCGATCTTGCGCTCCAGCTGCGGCGAACAGGTACGGCGGGATCCGCTCCAGGCGACTACTCGGTCTCATGCAGCTCCTTGACGAAGTCGTCGGCGAGCGTGCCGGAGAACACCGGCACCGCCCAGCCGCTCAGGGTAACGTGCAGGTCCTCCGCCCACCTCGACCTCCAGCTCCCCGCCGTCGAGGACGACCGTCACCGGCGACTCGCCGCCGGCGAGCACGTGGGCGACCGCGGCGCCGGTCGCGCCGGTGCCGCTGGCCGAGGTCTCGCCCACGCCGCGCTCGAAGATCCGCGCGCGGATCCGATGCGGGTCAAGCGACCGTGTACCAGGAGACGTTGGTGCGGTTGGGGAAACAGCTCGTGGTGCTCGATGCCCGGACCGATCGCGGGCAGGTCCAGCGCCTCGAGCTCGGCCAGGTCGCCGACGCGGATCGCGCACTGCGGGTTGCCGACCTGGACGTGCTGGAACGCGCCATTCGCGTCCGCCGGCGGTGAGCGATGCCGGCGCCGTCGTCGGGCCCCGACGGGTAGTCCGCGGAGCGCAGGCGCACCCGGCCCATGTCCAGGCGGGCCGTCGTGGCCGAGGTGATCGTCGGGCGGATCTCGCCGGCGGCGGTCTGGATCGAGAACGTGTCGCTCGTCGCCCAGCCGCGGCGGCGCAGGTACAGGACCGCCTCGCGGGCGCCGTTGCCCGACAGCTCGGCCTCGGAGCCGTCGGGGTTGAAGATCCGCAGCCGGGCCACGTAGCCGCGTTCGTCGGGCTGCCGAGAGCAGCAGCACGCCGTCGGCGAAGACGCCGGTATGCGGAGCGCAGAGCGTGCGCACCCGCGCCGGGGTCAGCACGAACGGGAGCTGCGTCGGCCTCGACGATCAGGTAGTCGTTGCCCAGCGCATGCCATTTCTCGAAGTACACGCCGGGGCAGTCTATGTGTAGCGTCGCGGCGGCCATGCTCACCGAGCCGACCCGTCCCCGCCTTTTCGAGCGCATCCACGCCTCGACGCGGGCCCCGATCATCGGGCTCATCCTCGTCTCGCTGCTGTCGCTGGGCGCGCGCGCCTACAAGCTCGACGAGCCATGCCAGTCGCCGTGCAACACGGCCAACGAGCACACGATGATCTTCGACGAGGCCTACTACGTGAACGCCGCGCGGGTGATCGTGGGCATCCACCCGCCGAAGGGCGATCACTACTCGGCCTCGCCGTTGGGGACCGATCCCAACGCCGAGCATCCCCAGGGGGCCAAGCTGATCATCGCCGCGGCGATCGAGCTCTTCGGCGACGGCCCGTTCGCCTGGCGGCTGGCAAGCCTGATCTTCGGATCGCTCGCGCTGCTGGGCATGTTCGTCCTGGTGCGCAGCGCCGGCGGCGGGCGATGGTCGGCCCTGGGCGCGGCCACGCTGCTGGCCACCGACAACCTGTTGCTCGTCCACGGGCGCATCTTCACCCTGGACATCTACGTCGTGGCGATGATGATCTGGGGGGTCGCCTTCTACTTACAGGACCGACCGGTGCTGGCAGGGGTGGTGCTCGCCGTCGGCTTCTGCTTCAAGCTCGTCGGCCCCTACGCGCTCGGCACCCTGGGCCTGCTCGAGCTGGCGCGCGTATTCGTGCGATGGCGCGACCCCGACAGCCCGCCCGCATGGAGCCTGCGGGGAGCTATCGGCCGCTTCGTGCCGACCGTGTTCACGAGCGTCGGGGTGTGCGTGGGCCTGCTGGCGATCATGGGGCTGATCGCGACCCCGTACGCCGACGCCGAGGCCACATTGCTCAACGGCGGGCCCTTCCAGCACATCGCGCACATGTTCAGCTACGCGGCGCAGCAGGTCAGCCCCACCGGCCCCCAGGGAATCGCGTCCTACCCGTGGGCCTGGTTGCTGGACCTCAAAGGGATCCTGTACCTGCGCATCAACCCTTCGCTCCCCGGACAGGACTTCCACGCCATCCATCCGGTGGTGGCCTTCTGGGGTATGCCGAGCCCGGTGATCATGGCGCTTGGGATGCCGGCCCTGGTCTTCTGTCTGTGGCGCTTTGTGCGCCGCCGGCGTCCCGGCCAGTCCGCGGAGGACCAGCAGCTGGCGATACTGGCTGTGACGTGGTTCATCGGCACGTGGACGCCGTTCGCCGTCCTCAGCGTGGTCGACCAGCGCACCAGCTACATCTACTACATGGTGATCGTGATGCCCGGGATCTACGTCGCGGCCACCTACGCGGCCGCGCTGGGCTGGCGGCTGGGCCGCACGTGGCTGCGGGGGGTCATCGGCGTCTGGGCATTCGGCGTTCTGGTGGCGGCGGTGCTCATGTATCCATTCGTGGCGGTGTTCTGAGCGCGCCGGCGGCGGACGGCGCGCCGCGCCAGGCCGCGAAGATCTCGCCGGCCACGTCCTCGGCGGTGCGCGCGGTCCGGTCGATCACCGTGACCCCGGCCAGCTTGCGCATCCAGGTGAGCTGGCGGCGCGCGTAGTTGCGTGTGCGCCGCTTCATCTGCTCGACGTCTCCGCTGAGCAGGTCCTCGAAGCCCAGAGCCTTGCGCGCGGTGTCCGACGCGCCCGCGTTGCGCGCGCTGCGGACCTCCTCCTGGACCCCGTCGGCCACCATCTGGTCGACGCGGGCGTCGATGCGGGCGTACAGCTGCTCGCGCTCCATGACCAGGCCGACGAGCAGCGTGCTGCGCCGCGTGTCCGCGGTCCACAGCTCCGACTCGCCGGTGGGTGGCTCGAGCTCCCCGCTGTCGAGCAGCTCCAGGGCGCGGACGATGCGCTGGCGATCGGTGGGCTCGATCGTCTCCGCCGCCCATGGTGCGCGGCGGGCCAGGATGGCATGCAGCGCCGCCGGCCCACGCGCCTCGAGCTCGGCGATCCAGCGCTCGCGCACGCCCTCGGCGGGGACCGGGCGCAGGCTCAGCTCGGTGAGCGCCGCGCGCAGGTACAGACCGGTCCCGCCGACCACGATCGGCCGGCGCCCCGCGGCGAGCAGGCCGTCGATCTCCGCGTGGGCGAGCTCGGCGTACTGGCCCGCGCTGAACGTGGCGTTGACCGGCAGGAAGGAGATCAGGCGATGCTCGAGCCGGGCGCGCTCGCCCGGCCCGGCGGCGCCGGTGAGCGTCTCGAGCCCGACGTAGACCTGCAGAGCGTCGGCGGACACCGCCACCGGCGACTCCCCCACCTCCCGCAGCCGATCGGCGAGCGCGACAGCGACATCGGTCTTGCCGACGCCGGTCGGGCCGAACAGGGCGATCACCTCGGGCGGAGCCACGCCCCGCAGTATCGTGCAGCAATGACCGCGGGTGCAGGGGGATCACGATGAGGGTGGGCACCGGACTCTCCGACGCGCACGACTCTCCCGTGGGCGCGGCGGTGGCCGCGCGGAGCGCCCGGGAGGCCCTGGGAGGCGCCGACGTCGATCTCGCGCTGGTCTTCGCCAGCGGCGCGCACCTGGCGGATCCCGAGGCCATGCTCTCCGCCGTCCACGCCGAACTGGCGCCCGCCGCGCTGGTGGGCTGCGGCGCCGGCGGGGTGCTGGGCGGGGGTCGCGAGCTGGAGGGCGGTACCGGCGTGGCGGTGTGGGCGGCGGCGCTGGAGGGCGGCGAGGCGCGCTCGTTTCACGCCACGGTGCATCGCGAGGATGATGTCGGCGTCCTGGAGGGGATGCCCGAGATCGGCTCCGGTGCGGCGGTGATCCTGCTCTCTGACCCGTACAGCTTCCCCACCGACGCGGTCCTGGACGGCATCGCCGACGCCGCTCCCGGTGTGCCCGTGCTGGGCGGCCTGTCGAGCGCGCGCTCGCCGATGGGTGAGGCGGCGCTGTTCACGGATGAGCGCGTCGTTACGGAGGGCGCGGTCGGCCTGTGCCTCAACGGCGTGGAGCTGCTTGCCGTGCGTCTCGCAGGGAGCCGCCCCGCTGGGGCGCGAGATGACCGTCACCGCGGCTGAGGACAACGTGATCTACGAGCTCGCGGGGCGGCCGGCGGTCGAGGCGATCGAGCAGACGGTGAGCGAGCTGGCACTCGAGGAGCGGGCGCTGGTCGCCGCCGGGCTGCTCATCGGGATCGTCATCGACGGCGGCAAGCCCGAGTATGAGCAGGGCGACTTCCTGGTGCGCGGGGTGATCGGCGCGGACCCCGAGTCGGGCGCGATCACCGTGGGCGCGGTGGTGGCGCCCGGCCAGGTGGTGCGTCTGCACGCCCGCGACGCGCGTTCGGCCGGCGAGGACCTGCGCCGCGAGCTGCGCCTGCGTGCGACCGCGATCGGCGGCCGGCGGCCGGCCGGAGCGCTGGTGTTCTCCTGCAACGGCCGCGGACAGGGGATGTTCGGCGCGCGCGACCATGACGCCACGATGGTCCAGGCGGAGCTCAACGGCGTGCCGGCCGCGGGGTTCTTCGCCGCCGGCGAGATCGGGCCGGTGGGCGGGCGCAGCTTCCTGCACGGGTTCACCGCGACGCTCGCTGTGTTCCCGGGCTGACCTACACTGCGCGCCGTGCCCCGCCCCGCGCGCCTTCACCTCGCCGGCAGCACCGCCCTGCTCACGGGGGCCACCGGTGGGATCGGCAACGCCATCGCCCGCGCGCTGAGCGCGCGTGGAGTGCGCCTGGTGCTGAGCGGGCGTCGCGAGGCGGAGTTGTCGCAGATCGCGGAGGAGGTGGGCGCCCAGGCGGTCGTGTCCGATCTCGCCGTGGCTGCGGACGTGGATCGTCTCGCCGCCGCGGCGCTGGATGCCGAGGTCGACGTGCTGGTGGCCAACGCGGCGCACCCCGCCACCGGAATGCTCGCTGCGCTCACCCAGGAGGAGGTCGACCTGATCCTGGACGTCAACCTCCGCGCCCCGATCGAGCTCGCGCGCATCCTGGCGCCGGCAATGCTCGCCCGCGGGCGAGGGCACCTGGTGTTCATCTCGTCCCTGTCAGGGAAGTCCGCCCAACCGGCCTCATCGCTCTATTCCGCCACGAAGTTCGGGCTGCGCGGCTTCGGCCTCGCACTGCGCGAAGATCTCCGCGGCACCGGGGTGGGCGCGTCGGTGGTGGCCCCGGGCTTCATCCGCGATGCCGGCATGTTCGTCAGGACGGGCGCCAAGCTCCCGCCGGGCGTCGGCACGAGGACCCCGCAGGACGTCGCCGCCGCGGTCATCAAGGCCATCGACGACGACCGCGCTGAGATCGACGTGGCGCCGCTTGGCCTGCGCGTCGGCAGCGCCATCGCCTCGGTGGCCCCGGGGCCGGCAGGATGGGCGAGCAGCAAGCTGGGCTCGGGCCGGATCGCAACCGAAATGGACGCCGGGCACCGGCGCCCGACGAACTGACGACCCACGACCGCCTCATCGCGGCCCCTGTTGGCGCGCGGACGAAGCTCGCCCGGAGCCGAGGGCTCGAGGGCCGGTCAGCGGCCGTTGCTCGGCGCGGCCTCGTGCTCGCCGGTGACCGATGACAGCGCGGTCATGATCTCGTCGGCGAGCTTGCCGCCTTCGTCGGGGATCTCCGGCGTGGCCTGGACTCGCACCACCACGTCGGCGCCATCGACCTCCTCCAAGTTGACCGAGGTGCCGCTCCGCGTGGGCACGGAGACCTCCTGGTCGAGGATCGCCTGGACCTGACTGGGCGTGACGCCGGAGCTCAGCCGCACCTTGACGTCGACGCCGTCGGGCTCGCTGAGCGGGACGACGACCGCCGCGAGCGCCTGAGTGTTCGGGATCATCACCTGTTCGGAGCCGCGCAGAATGTTGACGTAGAGGAGCCCGAGCGAACTGACGGTGCCGTCGATCTGCCCACTGAGCGCGCCAGCCTGAAGGCGAACGCGCTGACCGACTCTGAACGGCCGCGCCGTGAGCAGCACCATCCCGGCGATCACGTTGCCCAGCGTCTGCTGGGCGGCGAGACCGATGATGACGGCCGTGAACGCACCGCCCACGGCCAGCGACTGGAACGAGGCCCCGGCGACGTTAAGAGCGAGGACGAGAGCAAAGCCAACCGTGATGAGCCGGAGCAGGAAGCCGAACGTCCCGGCGGTGGCCGGGTCCATCCGCCGCATGAAGGTGGGCCCGACGAACTTCCCGATCGAGCGGGCCAGCCCCCAGCCGAAGGCGAGGACGAGGATGGCGCTGACGATCTTGACCGGCGTGGTGAGGCCGTAGACCCCCCAATTCCCGAGCAGGCTGCAGTTGTTGGCCGGCCGGTGCGGGCATTCGCGCGTATTCGAGAGGACGACATGGGCGGCGACGTAGACCGCGATGAGGAGCACCAGCCAGACGATCGCCTGACGCTTGGCGCGCTTGACCTCTTTCTGGTTGACCTCGAAGGACAGGCCCACCTTCTCCCAGGCGTCGCTGCGGGTTTCGAACATCCGGTCGAGATTGAGGTCCTTACGCGGCCTGAATTGCCTTGGCATGGCTCCTAAGCGTGATCGGTTTCAGGTTGTTGCAGGAACGCAGCTGGCCGGTGGCGGTTTCACGACGAGCCGTGTAGCTCAAATAGTGACTCCTGCTTCGGCTGGCGCGCCGGAGGCGGCGGATCGGGCGGCCGCAGAAAGGCGCCTCTTCCGCGCTCCCAGGGCGACCGATCCGGGCCCTTGACGAGCTCAGCCAGGCGCCTGCGCTCCCGCTGCGGCGCGTACGCGCCACGACGGTAAAGCTCACGATAGCGCGGTACGAGGTCGGAACGATGCTCGGCCAGCCACTCCATGAACACTCCGCGCACCTCCCCTCTCAAATGTAGTGCAATGCCGGAGATATAGGCCGCACCGGCCTCGCTGGCCATCTCCAGGATCTTCGCCACCTGCGCCGGGTCATCGTTGATCCCGGGCATGAGCGGGGCAATCAGAACGCCCGTTCTAATTCCCGCCCGGGTCAGCTCAGCCACCGCCTCCATCCGCGCTTTCGGGTTCGGGGTGTGCGGCTCGGTCGCCCGCCACGCCTTCTCCTCCATCGTCGGAATGGACAGCGCCGCCCCGAAATCCGCCCGCGAGGCCAGCTCCGTCATCAGGTCCAGGTCCCGGAGCAGAAGTGGCGATTTGGTGAGGATCGACCCGGGATTGCGCGCATCGATCATGGCCTGCCAGATCCCCCGCATCAGCTTGTACCGCCCCTCCACCCACTGATACGGGTCCGTGTTGGTCCCCAGCGCGATGTGCTCCCCCTTCCACGACGGCCGCGCCAGCTCCGCCCGCAGCCGCTCGGGCGCGTTGACCTTGACGATGATCTCGCGCTCGAAGTCCCGGCCGGCGTTGAAGTCCAGGTACGTGTGCGTGGGCCTGGCGAAGCAATAAACGCAGGCGTGACTGCATCCGCGGAACGGATTGATCGTCCACCGGAACGGCATCTGCGACGCCTCGGGCACCCGGTTCAGGATCGATTTGGCCCGGACCTCGTAAAACCGGGTCGGGACCGCGTCCGGCGCCTCGAAATGGCGGATCACGGCGTCGTCGCGGTACCCCGGCAGGCGGGCCCGCTCCTCCTCGTCCATGCTCAGATTGTCCCAGCGCACGAACATATGTTCGCACAGGCCGCGGACGACCTCGACCATCGTGACGGCCGCCTGACAACCGAGCCGCTGCCCCGCGGCTCAGCCCGCGGTCTCATCCCCTGGCGATGGCGCGCCCGGGTCGACGAACGGCATATCCCCCTGAGGGATGAGGCCCGCTTCACCGCGGGGATGGAGGCGCCCACAACCCGCCGGGCCTACCCTCAACCCCGTGTCTCGCCGCAGAGAACGCCCGCTGACGACCGCGCTGGGCTGGCGGCTGCCATGGTGGCTGCTGGACTTCGGGCCCGTCGCCTTCATCTTCCTCGTCGGCGTGGCGGCGTTGGGTACGGTCCACGCGGCCGGCAGCGGGCCCCACGTACCCCTGTTCCTGGGCCTGGTCGTGGCCACGGGAGGGCTGCTGGTGCGTCACCGCGCGCCGCTGATCGTGCTCGGGGTGGTGCTGGTCATCGAGCTCGCGCTCGGCTGGGGTCCGACCGTGCTGCTGCCGGTGCTGCTGGCCATGTTCACCGTCGCCGAGTACAGCGACCGGTCGATGGTCATCGGCGCCACCCTCATCACCGGCGCGGCCACGTTCGCCACGCTGGTCATCCATCACGACCACATCTCGGCCGGAACCGTGGTGTCGCGCCTGGTCGTCATCGGCCTTGCGGTGGCCGTGGCCCTCTACCTGCGCGCGCGAGCCGACTACATCAACGGCCTCAGGGAGCGGGCGGAACGGCTCGAACGCGAGCGCGAGCTGATGGCCCAGCAGGCCGTCGGCGACGAGCGCGTGCGCATCGCCCGCGAGCTGCATGACGTTGTGGCCCACAACGTCTCGCTGATGGTGGTCCAGGCGCAGGCGCTGGCCGCGACCAGCCCCCAGGCCACCCAGCACGAAACCCTCGGCCACGTCGCCGACCTCGGGCGCGAGGCCCTGTCGGAGATGCATCGCATGCTCGGCGTCCTGCGCCTGCAGGACGGCGGGGCGCCGGAGCTCGAGCCCCAGCCCGGCGTGCGCGACCTGCCCACGCTCATCGAGCGCACGTGCCAGGCGGGCCTGGACGCACAGCTGAATCTCGAGGGACCCTCCCGGGACCTGCCCGCCGCCGTCGATCTGTCGGTCTACCGCATCGTCCAGGAGGCTCTCACCAACGTCGTGCGCCACGCTCATGCCACCCAGGTGGCGGTGACGCTCGTCTACGCGCCCGACACGCTGGAGGTCACCGTGCTCGACGACGGCCGCGGCCCCAACGGGGACCCCGGCGACCAGGGCCACGGGCTGGTGGGCATGCGCGAGCGCGTCGCCCTGTTCGACGGCGAGCTCGAGACCGGGCAGCGCAGCTACGGCACCGGCTACCGCGTGCGCGCCCTCATCCCCACCCACTGACCCGACGCCCGCGCTCTGATGCCCAAGCTCCGCCTTCTCATCGCCGACGACCAGCCGCTCATGCGAGCCGGGTTTCGCGCGGTGCTCGAAGCCACCGGCGAGATGGAGGTGGTCGCCGAGGCCGGCGACGGTCTGGAGGCCGTGAGCGCGGCGCGCGCCACCAAGCCTGACGTCGTGCTCATGGACATCCGCATGCCCAACCTCGACGGCATCGAGGCGATCCGCCGGCTCCCGAATCACCGAGTCCTGATCCTCACCACCTTCGGACTGGACGAGTACATCGTCGAGGCGCTGCGCGCGGGCGCCAGCGGCTTCATCACCAAGGACGTCCCGCGCCGACGAGCTGGTGCGCGCGGTGCGGGTCGTCGCCGCCGGGGAGGCGCTGCTGACCCCGGCGGTCACCCGGCAGCTGCTGGACCGTGTGGCGCGGCGGCTGCCCGCCCCCGTCGGACAGACCCCGGAATCCCTGGCCGAGCTGACCGACCGCGAGCGCGAGGTGCTCGAGCTGCTGGCCCGTGGCATGTCCAACGCCGAGATCGCCGAAGCCCTCGTCGTCGGCGACGCCACGGTCAAGACCCATGTCTCCAACGTGCTCATGAAGCTCGGCCTGCGCGACCGCGTCCAGGCCGTCGTGCTGGCCTACGAGATCGGGCTGGTCAAGCCCGGCGCCGGCACCGAGCCGCCTCCCCCGTAAGGCGGAGACGCGCCCGCGCGTCCCCGGCGCGCCGGAGGCGCCAATCGCCCCGCCAGGCCGACGACACGGCCGCCGCCCACGCCGATGATGCTGGCATGCCAACCACCACGAACATCATCGAGACCCGCGGGGTCACCAAGCGCTTCGGCGCGCGGGCCGCCGTGATCGACCTCAACCTGACGGTCCCCCGCGGATCGGCCTTCGGGTTCCTCGGCCACAACGGGGCCGGCAAGACCACGCTGATCCGCATGCTGCTCGGCCTCACCGAGGCGGACGCGGGAACCGATGCGCATCTCCGGACGGCCGGTGCCCGAGGAGCGCGCCCGGTGCTGGCCCGCGTCGGAGCCATGGTCGAGGAGCCGCACTTTCATCGCCATCTCACCGGGCGCGAGAACCTCCGGGTCATCGCCGCTGCGCGGGGACCAGAGGCGAGCGGTCACATCGACGGCGCGCTGCGCCGCGTCGGCATGACCGATCGCGCCGATGACCGAGTGAAGACCTACTCCCAGGGGATGCGCCAGCGACTGGGCGTCGCGCGCTGCCTGCTCGCCGACCCGGAGCTGCTCATCCTCGACGAGCCGATGAACGGCCTGGATCCCGGGGGCATCCTGGAGTTCCGCACGATGATCGGCGAGCTGACCGGCGAGGGCCGGACGGTGTTCCTCTCCTCCCACCTGCTCGACGAGGTGGAGAAGACCTGTCACGCCGCGGCGGTCATCGACCGCGGGCGGATCATCGCCCAGGGCCCGATCTCAGAGCTGGTCCAGGACGACCACAACGAGCTCGACATCGGATGCGACGACCATCACGCCGCGCTGGACCTGCTCGACGGACATCCCGCCGTCGCGGCCGCCTACCCGACGCCGGACGGCATCCGGGTGACGCTGGCTGGAAGCGACGGGGCCGCCGCGGTCAACGCCCGCTTGGTCACGGGCGGGATCTTGATCTCGCGCTTGGAGCCGGTGCGCGAGTCGCTGGAGCAGCGCTTCTTGGAAATGACGTCTCGAGTTGGAGGTGCGGCATGACGCTCAGCGTGGCCCGTCAGATGATCGGCGCCGAGATCCTCAAGGTCCGGCGCAACCGCAGCGTGATGGCCTTCGCGCTGTTGCTGAGCGCCGGCGCCATCGTGATCATGTTCGGCTACACCGCCATCGAGCACTCCTCCAATCCGGCCCAGAACGCGCCGGCCGGCGGCATCCTCGGGGTTCACCCGCGGAGTCCGCTCCCTGGGCGAGTTCCTCGGGATGCTCGCCGCGGTGCTCATCGGCGCCGAGGTCGGAACCGCGGACCTCTCGAGCGGCGTGTTCCGCGATCTGGTCACCACCGGACGCTCGCGCCTGGCGCTGTTCGCCGTGCGGCTCCCGGCTGCGGCGATTGTCACGCTGTGCCTGAGCGCGTTCTCCTACGGCCTGGTGCTCATCGGCTCCTTCGCGCTCGCCGGCGGCACCGCGACGCCCGATCTGAGCCTCATCCTGCAGGGCGCTGGGTGGATCGCGTTGGCGAATATCGCCGTGGCGGGGCTGGCCGTCGGGGTGGGCTCGCTCACCGGATCGCGAGCCCTCACGCTCACCGCAGTCATCGGGTGGCAGGCGATCGTCACCAACCTGCTGGTCAACATCAGCTCGCTGGGTTCCGCCCGCGATGTCCTGCTCACTCCCGCCCTGACCAACCTGATGCCGGTCACCGGAGGTGACGGGTCGGTGTTCATGGCCGCCACGACTGCCGTCGCCGTCGTCTGCGGGTGGCTGGTGGTCTCGCAGTTCGCCGGGGCGTGGCGCACCGAGACGCAGGACGCCTGATCCGAGCTCGACCGCGCCGCGGGCGGTCAGCCCGCGGCGCGGGCCACCAGCGAGGCCTCGCCGCTCAGCGTCTGGCTGGTGGCGCCGGTGATCTCCACCTCGACCAGGTCGCCGGGCTCGCCCAGCCCGTCGAAGTTGACCACCTTGTTGTGGCGACAGCGCCCGCGAAGACGCGTCGGGTCGTTGCGCGAGGGGCCCTCCACCAGCACCTCCACGGTGCGCCCGACAAACCGCTGCGCGCGCTCCCGAGCGCGGCGCTGGATCACCTCCACCAGCCGTTCCATGCGCGCCACCTTGACGTCATGGGGGATCTGATCGGACATGGTGGCCGCCTCGGTCTCACGCCGGGGCGAGTAGATGAAGGTGAAGGCGCCGTCAAAGCCGACCTCCTCGGCGACCTCGAGCGTGTGCTCGAAATCGGCCTCGCTCTCCCCCGGGAAGCCGACGATGATGTCGGTGGTCAGGGCGCAGTCGGGGACGTGCTCGCGGATCAGCGCAACGCGGTCGAGGTAGCGCTCGCGCGTGTAGGTGCGCCGCATCCGCTTGAGCACGGGGCTCGATCCGGACTGCAGCGGCAGGTGGATGTGCTCACACAGCGCGGGCAGCTCGGCGTGGGCGCGGATGACGTCCTCGCGCATGTCCTTGGGGTGCGGGCTGGTGTAGCGGATGCGCTCGATGCCTGCGACCGCGTCGACCTCGCGCAGCAGCTCTGAGAAGGTGATGCGTGACTCGCGCGGGAGGTCGCGCCCGTAGGAGTTGACGTTCTGGCCCAGCAGCGTCACCTCGCGCACCCCGTCGGCGGCCAGCCTGTGGATCTCCTCCACCAGCTCGCCGGGCCGGCGGCTCACCTCGCGCCCGCGCGTGGAGGGAACGATGCAGTAGGAGCAGACCGAGTTGCAGCCGACGCTGATCTGCACCCAGCCCTGGAAGTCGCGAGCGCGCTTGGCCGGCAGGTGGCCGGTGAACCCCTCGAACTCGAAGAAGCCCTGCGCGGTGAGCGAGTCCGAAGTGAGGAACTCGGCCAGCTTGTGCACCTGTCCGGGCCCAAAGGCGACGTCGACGAAGGGGAAGCGCGCGAACACCTCCTCCTTGACCGACTGCGCCCAGCACCCACCCACGCCGATCACCGTGTCCGGCTGCTCGCGCTTGATCCGCTTTGCCTCCCCCAGGTGGGCGACGAAGCGACTGTCGGCGGCCTCGCGGATCGAGCAGGTGTTGAAGAGGATCAGGTCGGCGTCCGAGCGGCTGGGCGCCTCGGCGTAGCCCAGCGACTCCAGCATCCCCTTGATGCGCTCGGAGTCGTGCTCGTTCATCTGGCATCCGAAGGTTGTGACGTGATACCGGCGCGGCATACGGCCAAGGGTAGTCCCCAGACGCGGCGACGCCCCGGCTCACCACCGGGGCGTCGCGCAACATCAGATCCGACCGCGGATCAGCTGCAGCTGGTGGCCCAGGCGCAGGCGTCGAACCCGCTGCCGGCGGCGTTGGGCGCCGAGGGAGTCCCGATCACGTTGCTGTTTGAGTCGATGAGCTGCATCTGCTCCGAGGTGGTCAGCTTGACCGCGGCCCCGTTGACCGTGCCCGAGCTGAACGCCGGGTTGGTCAGGTTGGGCAGCGCGGCGAAGCCGGCGTCGGTCCCGATCTCGAGCGGCGTCTCCTCGATCCACTCTGCGCTGGCGTGCGTGGAGGGGTACGGGACGGTGGTGGTGAACGTCTCGTTCTTGGTGACGTCGGTGATGGTGATGTTCCAGACGTCGGCGTCGTTGACCAGCTCCGACACGGAGGCGTGCATGTGGTCGCCGGGCGAGACCGTCATGTTGCTGACGGTGATCGACGGCGCCGGGACGAGCTCCCACCACGCCGAGTACGAGGGCGCGCCGGTGGCATCGACGTCCTGCTCGGTGCCGGTCTGGATGAGCGTCGAGTCAGTGAGGGTGCAGCCGGCGTCGACGCATCCGCCGCCGATGCCGATCCAGTCAGACGACGCCTCGGCCGTGCCCGCCGTGTGCTGGGAGGCCGCGGGGACCGTCCAGTCGCCCGAGATCGAGTTGAACAGCTTGCTGCCCTGCTCGAGCGTCCCCTGGCTGTAGCCGAACCAGTTGCTGCTCTGATTGGCGTTGAGCTTGAGGCCCGGGGCCAGATGCAGCAGCTGGCCGTGGGCGGTGAGTCCAGCCGCACTCGCGCTGCCGGCGCTCAGCGCAACGGCCGCCAGGGCGACGGTCACCGACGCAGCGAGGCGAGCCGATAGCCGTCCGCACAACGGCCGAGAACCCTGAAACATGAGTGTCCTTTCTGGGCGGCGCGGGCCCACAAAGCCGCCAGCCTCCCGTCTCTGGCCCGCAGCTGGTCAGCTACCCGATTCCGGTCCAGTGAACACTCTTGTTTAACGAGAATTAGGCTTTCGCCGCAGAGGTACCGGCGTCGCCGCCATCGCTTGGAAGGACACCGCTAGCGGGCGTATTCCACGGCACGGGACTCGCGGATGACCGTCACTTTGATCTGCCCGGGGTACTCGAGCTCCTTCTCGATCTCGCGAGCGATCTCATAGGAGAGCAGCGTCGCGGCGTCGTCGTCGATGTCCCCTGGCGCCACCATGACCCTGATCTCGCGTCCCGCCTGCATGGCGTAGACCTTGTCGACGCCCTTGTGGCGAGTGGCGATCTGCTCCAGGTCGCGCAGTCGCTTGACGTACTGCTCCAGCGACTCGCCGCGAGCGCCGGGGCGCGCCCCGGAGAGCGCGTCGGCCGCCTGAACGATCACGGCCTCGATCGTCTGGGGCTCGACCTCGTTGTGATGGGCCTCCATGGCGTGCGCCACCGCGGCCGACTCGCCGTACTTGCGCGCGAGGTCGCCGCCGACCAGCGCGTGCGGGCCCTCGATCTCGTGCGTCACCGACTTGCCGATGTCGTGCAGCAGGGCGGCGCGCCGGGCCGTCTTGGCGCTCGCACCGAGCTCCTCGGCCATCATCGCGGACAGGTGGGCGACCTCGATCGAGTGCGCCAGGACGTTCTGGCCGTAGCTGGTGCGAAAGCGCAGCCGGCCGAGCAGCTTGACCAGTTCAGGGTGCAGGCCCTGGACGCCGGCGTCAAACGTCCCCTGCTCGCCGAGCTCGACGATGTGCCCCTCCATCTCGGATTTGGTCTGGTAGTACATCTCCTCGATCCGGGCGGGATGGATGCGCCCGTCCTGGAGCAGCTTCTCCAGCGTGAGCCGCGCGACCTCGCGCCGCACGCCGTCAAAGCCCGAGAGGACGACTGCGCCCGGGGTGTCGTCGATGATGAAGTCCACGCCGGTGAGGTTCTCCAGGGCGCGGATATTGCGACCCTCGCGGCCGATGATGCGGCCCTTCATGTCGTCGGTGGCCAGCTGCACGACCGAGACGGTCGTCTCTGCGGCATGGCCGGCGGCGAGGCGCTGCATCACGACCGAGAGGATGTTGCGCACTCGGCGCTCGGCCTCACGCTTGGTCTCCTCCTCGATCTGCCGGATGCGCCGCGCCGAGTCGTGCCTGGCCTGCTCCTCGACCTCCTGGAGCAGGAGCTCCTTGGCGCGGGACGCAGAGATCCCGGCGACGCGCTCGAGGCGTGACTCCACCTCGCCGCGCTCGCGCGCCAGCTCCTCGCGATGGTCGGTGAGCTCGGCCTCGCGCCGCTCCAGCGCGTGCTCGCGCCGCTCCAGGGCCGCGCTGCGCTCAGTGAGCGCCGCCTGCAGCGCCGTCGCGGCTGCGGCATCCCGGTCCGCACTCGCCGCGCTCGCCGGGCTGGCACCGTGCGTGCGCCCGTAGAGAACCGCGGCAGCCACGATTCCGACCGCAATGAGCGCTGCGGCACCGATGATTTCCATGGTCGTTTCCTCTCATCCGGCCCGAGCGAAGCCGGACCGCATTCCCACTGTTCAGGTTGTTTTGAGAGCGACCGAGCGGCCCGTGCGGACACACGGGACAGCCATCCCAGGCACACCGGCACTAGCGATCCAGCTAGACAGCGAAAAACCGACTAGCCCGACACCGATCTGGACCGTCGCACCGATCCGTTGTGGATTGCCGTCAACAAGAAGATCTCAGTGTTCTATATCTGGGTATTTGCTGGCGTTTTGCGGCCATAGGGCCGTTCGTTCACTGCGTCAATCGTAGTACCGCGAAGTAGCGGGCGCAACGCGTTCGTAACACACGACGCGAACTGCAAGACCGCGCTCAACCCGCCTCGGCGGCGCTCAGCGGCTGCCCCGGGAAGAACGGCCACTCCTCGAACGCTCGGCAGCGCCCGTCGGCGTCCAGCCTGACGATCCACAGATCGCGATACACCAGCTCCGGCGGCCCCGTGTAGTCCACCTCGACGCAGGCGACACCGACGTCACCCTCAACGGCGACGGGCTCCCATCGCATCGTGAACGGCTCGCCGGGACCCTCGCGCTCTGCCTCCCAGAACGTCGCGATCGCCGGCAGGCCGATCACCTCCTCGGTGAACGGGCCGGCGCGATAGGTGGCCTCCGGCGTGAACAGACGGTCCAGCGCCTCGGTGCCCGCGGTGCGCCACGCCCGCTCGTAGCCACCTATCCAGCGGGCGAGGTCAGCGCGGTCCATGCAGGGTCAATCGCCGCGGGCGTACGCGGCCAGAGCGTCGAGCGCCAGCTCGGACTCATACCCCTTGCGCAGCAACATGCCCAGCGCCCGGTTGCGGTCGCGGCGGTCCCGCGGTGGGTCGGGGAAGCGCCGGCGCAGCAGGCCGAGGGCGCGGTCGAGTTCGGATACGGGCTCACCCTCCCCGTCGTCGCCGGGTGCCGGGTCGGGCGCCTCGGCCAGCGCCGCCTCGACAAGCTGACGATCGATCCCGCGGCTGAGCAGCCCGCGGCGGATGCGCTCGCTGCCCCACTGCTCGAGCGCCCGTTTGTCGGTGACGAACAGCTGGGCGTACCGCCCGTCGTCAAGGAAGCCCTGGCGACCGAGCGTCTGGATGGCCGCATCGGCCAGCTCGTCGGAGACGCCTCGGCGCTCGAGATGGCGTCGCACCTCGCTGACCGTGCGGTCACGGGCGTTGAGATACGCGTAGCCCAGGTCCAGCGCCTTCTGCAGTCGCTCCTCCTCCGAGACGGCGCCGTCCGCCCCGGGGCCGTGCGCCCCCGAGCCGTCCTCGGACGTCTGCGGGGGCTCGCGCTCAGATTCGATACGCCGCACGACTCAATGTCAGCCGCTGCCGACCGCCATCGGCCGCGCCTAGGCGGCGGGCGCGACCGCGGCCAGCGGCGCGTCGTCGCGCTCGATCTCCTTGACCAGGTCCCGGCCGATGCCGAGCACCGCGTAGATCTTGTCCTGGATCTCGGCCGCCATCTCAGGATGCTCGTCCAGGAAGGCCTTGGCGTTGCCGCGGCCCTGGCCCAGCCGCTCATCTCCGTAGGAGAAGAACGAGCCCGACTTGGTCACGATGTTGTGCTCGATGCCGTAGTCCAGCAGGCACCCCGAGGTGGAGATGCCCCTGCCGAACTCGATGTCGAACTCCGCCTGCTTGAACGGTGCCGCCACCTTGTTCTTGACGACCTTGACCCGCACACGGTTACCCACCGCCTCGGTGCCGTCCTTGAGCGTCTCGATCCGGCGGATATCCAGCCGCTGGGAGGCATAGAACTTCAGCGCCCGGCCGCCCGGCTGGGTCTCCGGCGAGCCGAACATCACGCCGACCTTCTCGCGGATCTGGTTGGTGAACAGGCACAGCGTCTGGGCGCGGTTGAGGTTGCCGGCGAGCTTGCGCATCGCCTGGGACATCATCCGGGCCTGCGCGCCGACGGTCTGGTCGCCCATCTGGCCCTCGAGTTCTGCCCGCGGCGTCAGCGCCGCCACCGAGTCGACAGCAACCAGGTCCACGGCACCGGACCGGACCAGCATGTCCACGATCTCCAGCGCCTGCTCGCCGTAGTCGGGCTGCGAGACCAGCAGCTCGTCGATGTCCACGCCGATCCGCTGGGCGTAGAGCGGATCCATCGCGTGCTCGGCGTCGACGAACGCGCACACTCCACCCAGCTTCTGGGCCTCGGCGATGACGTGGTAGACGAGCGTCGTCTTACCGGAGGACTCCGGGCCGAACACCTCGACGATCCGGCCGCGCGGCACGCCGCCGATCCCGAGTGCGATATCCAGCGACAGCGCTCCCGTGGGGATCGCATCACAATTCACGCGCGCATCAGGGTCCCCCATGCGCATCACGGTCCCCTTGCCGAACTGCCGCTCGATCTGCGTCAGGGCGCCCTGGAGGGCGGCCTGGCGCTTGGCGTCGGCCTTGGGGTCAGACGCGCCGACGGTTGCGCCTCTCTCGTTCTCGCTCATGCTTCGCTCCGGCTCCTTGTCTCTGCGCGTTGAACCCATCACGGTACGTCCGCCGGCGGACGGAAAAACCACGCTAGCCCGGGCCCCTGTAACGAAACAAGACGCGTGTGTGACGCGCCTCAAACAAATGCGTGACGATTCTGCGCATGAAGCCGGACGGCTCCTTCGCCGACATCCCCGACGAAGTCCGCCGACGGGTGGCCGGCGGCGAGCGTGTCGCGCTGCTGCTGCTCGACGCCCTCGGGCTGAGGTTCCTGCACCGCCACGACGATCACCCTCTGCTGGAGCGCCTGCACATCACGCCGCTGCGCTCGCAGTTTCCCTCCACCACCACCGCGCACGTGACCACCGTCCACTCCGGCCTGGCGGTGGAGGACCACGGCCTGTACGAGTGGAACGTGCTCGAGCCTGAGTTGGAGACCATCATCTGCCCGCTGCGCTTCAGCTACGCCAGCTCCAGGGTGTCCGACGACCTCGAGGGCCGGCTGGACCCGGCCGTGCTCCTGCCCGGGCCCACGCTCTATGAGTCGCTCGACGCGCCGTGCTTCGTGCTCCAGCCCAACGCGATCGCCGACTCGGCCTACACGCGTCTGGCAACGCGGGGCGCGCAGGTCCACGGCTTCGAGACGCCGGCCGAGGGGCTCGGCAGGCTGGCCGATCTCATGGCCGGCCGCGACGAGCCGGCCTACGCGCTGCTCTACTGGGACGCGATCGACCGCGCCGGACATGAGAGCGGGCCCGACTCGCCCGAGTTCCACGAGGCGGCGCGCGAGGCGCTGGACGCAATCCTCGAGCGCCTGGAGGACCTCGACGACGTCACGATCCTGCTCACCGCCGACCACGGCCAGGTGGCGGTCTCACCCGAGCGCGTGGACTACCTGGACGAGCTGTGGCCCGAGCTTGCGGCAATGCTCTCCCAGCCGCGCCCGGCCGGCTCCTCGCGCGACGCATTCCTGCACGTGCGCTCCGAGTACGTGGACACGGTGCTCGCCGAACTGCCGGCGCGACTTGACGACGGAGCCGGTGGGGGTCGAGTCCTCCCCGCCGCCGAGCTGTTCGATCGCATCGGACCGCGGCTGGCCGCCCGGCTGGGCCAGGTGGCGGTGCTGGCGGCGCCGGGGCGCCAGGTATGGCTGCGCTCGGCGCCTGCCAACGAGCGGTGGTTTCGCGGGCAGCACGGTGGCCTGGACGACGCCGAGACCGAGACCTATCTGGCCGAGGTGCAGTCCGGGTAGCCGCCTGTGGTCAGGCGTGGCCGGCGGGACTCGGTGAGGCTGTGAGAGGCGATGCCTCTCAGACTTCGGGCAGGTGAGCGTGGTCTTGGGAGATTTTCATCGCTGGAGAGTGAAGATCTCCCACGACCTACGGTCGAACCCGCTCCGTGGGCTGCTCAGCGGCGTCTGTGGTAGGGAAACCCGCTCATAGGCCCACCGGCCACGCCGAAGCCACACGTCTGTGGCGCACCGCCGGGCAGGACCGAAGCTGGTTACATGGAATCTGGCTAGGGGGATCGGAGCCCTGTCCGTCCTCGGAGCTGCGCCCGTGCGCCCCCGCGCGCCGGACCTCCCGCCGCCCTAGTTGCGAGAATCGCAAAGTAGACATAACTACCGACCTTTTTGGAGAGACCGTGTCCCCTCTCGTCGAAGCTCTGAAGAACGAACACACGAAGCGCATCCTCTATGTCACCGGAGTCCGGCGCCCGTCGCTGACCCAGCGCGAGACGCCGCACTACCGCATGCCCAAGCTCCAGGCCAACGGCGGCTACCTGCGCCTGAAGAAGTACGACGGCCCGGAGATCCCCCGCGAGGAGTACGAGAACCTCGCCTACACCACGTACTCCTCAGACGACGCCACCACCTTCGCCCCGATCACCTCGGCCACGGGCGAGCTGGAGCTCAAAGGCTTTGAGAAGTACGGCAAGCCCGACCTCGACGGCGTGTGGACCGAGAACGCCAAGAAGTGCCCGACGATCGTCAAGTACGTCGAGTCCATCGGCGCGCGCTTCGGCCGGGTCCAGCTGCTCAAGATGAAGCCCAACACGATGCGTGAGTGCCGCTGGGGCCTGCACCTGGACAACAACAACGCGGCCAACAAGGACGACGGCTGGGTCGTGCGCTCGTGGCTGGAGCTGACCGACGACGACTCCAGCGCCCTGGTGGTCCGCCGCGACCAGTTCTCCAAGGCATCTGAGGTCAAGATCGGCCTGCCCAGGTATCAGCAGGCGGTGGTCGACTCCGAGTTCCTCTACCACGGGGGTTTCCACCACGGTCCGGGGATTCGCTACGCGCTGATCACCAGCGTCGAGAGCGGACCGGCAATGGAGGCTTGGATCGAGTCGCAACTGCCGTAGCCCGGCCGCTCTTCACTCTGTAGCGGGGGACATGAGTTCGGTGCTCGACAGGGCCTCGTAGCGCGCGGGGCCACGGCCCAGACGTGATTGGAACAGCGTGACCCGGTTGCTCGTGAACCGTGTCTCCTTCGGCGCCGGGAGTTCGGTGCGGCGGGGGCGGGCGTCGCGCTGGACACGGGCGACGGTGACGTGGGCGAGGAAGGGCCGGGTCTCGGGCTTGTAGAAGCCGCCCTTCGCCAGCGCGCCGGCCAGGGCCGACTGGACGGCTGCCAGGCGGTGGTCGTCGTCTGTGAGCTCGACCGTCAGCACGCGGGGGCGGCGGGGCGGGAGCCAGAGGGCGTGGCCGAGCGCCAGCCGCGCCGCGGGCAGCCCGGACACGGCGGCCTGGCAGGTGGCAGCGATCTCCTCGATCTCCGCGGCCGGGCGCGAGCCGAGGAAGCACAGGGTGAGGTGGAGGGACTCGGGTTCCACGAGGCGCAGGCCCGGCCGGCCGCCCGCGTGCTCCCGGGCCCAGCCGGACAGCGCGCCGCGGACGGTGGCGGGAAGCTCGAGGGCGACGAAGAGCCGAACGCTGCCGTCAGGGCTCACGAAGCCGGCGTGGCGCCGGCCGCCGGCGCCGGCTGCTCGTCGGACTCGCCGAGCAGGACGCGGCGCAGCATGTGCATCGCCACCGTGACCGAACGGTCGCGGATGTCCGAGCGGCTGCCGGGGAGCACGCTGCGGCGGGTCAGCCGTCGTGGTGGCGCCTCCCCCGTTTCTTCCCCCTCCCCCGCGCGCATCCAGACCGAGAAGCAGACCAGGCCCACCGGCTTCTCCGCCGTGCCCCCTCCCGGCCCCGCGATCCCGGTGATGCCGACGCCCAGTTCGGCGTCAAAGCGCTCCGCGATGCCCTGCGCCAGCGCCTCGGCGACCTCGGTGGAGACCGCTCCGACGCGCTCGATGAGGTCCGGGTCCACGCCCGCCAGGTCGATCTTGGCCTCGTTGGAGTACACGACCCCGCCGCCCAGGAAGTAACCCGAGGACCCGGCACGATCGGTGATCCGCCCGGCGAACAGCCCCGCGGTGCACGACTCCGCAGCGGCCAGCGTGTGGCCAGCTGAGCAGCTCGGCCAACTGGTCGTCGATGGTCGAGCCGTCCTCGGAGTACAGGGTGTCGGCATGGCGCTGGCGGATGAAGTCCAGGAAGGCGTCGTAGGCGGGCTGCGCGGCCGGCGGAAACTGGGTGGAGACCTCGATCTCGCCGCGGCGCAGGCACGTCGTGATCTCCAGCGGCGCCAGGTCCAGGCCCGCCGCCTCGGCCTCGCGCAGCGTGTTGGCGATCTCGGACTCCGGGATCCCGAACAGCCGCACGATCTCGCGGCGGTACACGACGGCGCCGGCGATCGCAGCCGCAAAGGCCTCGGTCTGACGGGCCATCTCCCACATCGCCTGAAGCTCTCTCGGGGGCCCGGGCAGCACCACCACGGTCGGGCCCGTCGCCGTTGCGGGGCGGTACGACCAGACCCGGCGCGGTCCCCACCGGACTGAGCACGGTCGCCCCCTCGGGGATCACCGCCTGCTTGCGGTTTGACTCGCGCACGGAGTCGGGGTCCAGATCGGGCCACCGGGCCATGAGCGGGCGGAGGATCTCGGCGATGCGCTCCTCCAGCGCCTCGTCGAGCACCATCTCGCGCCCGCAGAAGCGCCCCACGATCTCGGCGGTGAGATCGTCCGCCGTCGGACCCAGCCCGCCGCTCGTGATGACCAGATCCATCCCGTCGTCGCGCATGAACTCAAGGGTCGACAACAGGTCGGCCGGGCGATCGCCGACGATCTGGATCATCGCGGCATCGACGCCCATCTCGCGCAGCCGCTCAGACAGCCACGGACCGTTGCGGTCAGTGATGATCCCGGTGAGGACCTCGGTCCCGGTGACGAGGATCCCCGCGCGTAGGCGGGTTTCGGCGCGAGCCTCGCTCATGCGCACTGGGGCTGTTTGGCGGCGGGCAACATCGCGTGCGAGCGCGGGGTGAGGTCAAAGCCGACCGGGCTGCCGGTCGAGGGCACGGGCACCGACACGCCGTTGACCTTCATCTTCACCGACGCGTTGCCCAGCGTGAGCAACAGCTTGGCGGAGGTCTTGGTCGGGATCGTCTGGCCGACGTTGAAGATCTCTCCCGGGATCAGGCGCTTGCCGCTCGCGTCGACGAGGCAGACGTACACCGCGCCGGTGGGGACGAGCTGGAGCTTGACCGTGCTGGCCACCACCGGGGCCTTACGGGAGTGGCGGTGGTGCTTGGCCTGGGGCTGCGGCGAGGCGGCGTGCGTGGGCGTGGAGCTCGAGGTCGCCGACCCACCCTTGTGGTTGCCGACGAAGTACAGCGCCGCCACGATCCCGACCAGCACGACCCCGATGAGCGCCCACGGCGGGATGAGAGGCCCACGCGGCGGCCGGGACGCGCGCGGCGTACGAGGCGCGCGGGCGCCTCGCTCCCTGCGATCCCGCTCGCGGGCCAGCGGGGCGATCTGGCGCATCTCGTTGTCTGAGGGGCGCTCGTAACGGCGCTTGTAGTCGTCGATGAGCTGGCGGCTGTCGAGGCCCAGGTAGTCCGCGTACGTGCGCAGGAAGCTCTTGACGTAGACGTCCCCGGGGAGCAGGCTCCATTCCTCATTCTCGATCGCACGGAGGTATTTGGCGCGGATCTTCGTGCGCGTCTCGACCTCGTTGATGTCGATCTTGGCGCGCATCCGCGCCTCCCGTAGGGTGGCGCCGATTTCTGCCATCGCCTCGGGAAGGCTACCGGCGCCGAGTGGCCCGGTTACGCCTCGGGCGCATCGGGTTCGTCGGGCTTCTCCGGCTCGCCGGCGGGCGGCGCGCTTCCACTGGAGCCGCCCTCGGCCTCGGCCAGATGCGAGAGGATCCGGGGAACGTCAGCCTCGCTGATGAGCACCTGGCGGGGCTTGGACCCCTCGTAGCCGGAGATGATGCCGCGACGCTCGAGCATGTCGATGAGCCGGCCGGCGCGCGTGTAGCCCAGGCGCAGCCGGCGCTGGAGCATCGACGTCGACGCGGTGCCCATCGAGGCCACCAGGAAGATCGCCTCCTCCAGCAGGGGGTCCTCGTCGGCCGAGAGGGCATCCTCGTCGCCGGCGGGACCGTCGTCCTCGGACTCCACCTCCTCCAGGAGCTCCTCCTGGAACTCGGGCTCGCCCTGACGACGCCACACCTCGGTCAGCTCCAGGATCTGCTCCTCGTCGATGTAGGCGCCCTGGATGCGCTGGAGCTTGGAGGTCCCGACGGGCGAGAACAGCATGTCGCCCTGTCCGAGCAGGGCCTCGGCGCCGTTCTGATCAAGGATCACGCGCGAGTCGGTCTGGCTGGACACCGCGAAGGCGATCCGCGACGGGACATTGGCCTTGATCATCCCCGTGATCACGTCCACCCGGGGCGACTGGGTGGCCAACACGAGATGGATGCCGACCGCGCGCGCCTTCTGGGCCAGGCGGATGATGGAGTCCTCGACGTCGGCCGGAGCGACCATCATCAGGTCGGCGAGCTCGTCGATGACGCAGAGGATGTAGGGCAGCCGCGGCTCGCCCCGCTTGTCGCGTGCGCGGTTGAGCTCGGGCAGGCTGCGGGTCCGGGCCAGGGACATGATCCCGTAGCGCTGCTCCATCTCCTTGACCAGGTTCTGCAGCGCGTTGGCGGCCATCCGCGGGCTCGTGATCACCGGGGTGAGCAGATGCGGGATCGACTCGTAATGGTTGAGCTCGACCTGCTTGGGGTCCACCAGCACGATCCGCACCTCATGGGGTGTGGCTCGCAGGAGGATGCTCGAGAGCATCGCGTTGACGCAGGCGGACTTGCCGGCGCCGGTGGTCCCGGCGACGAGCAGGTGCGGCATCTTGGCCAGGTCGGCGCCGATGGCGCGCCCGGCGATGTCCTTGCCCAGCCACACGGTGAGCGGTGACCAGTCCGCGGGCGCCTCCTGGTAGACGTCGCCGAGGTGCACGATCTTGCGCCGCGCGTTGGGGACCTCGACGCCGACGGCCTGCTTGCCCGGGATGGGCGCGAGGATGCGGATGTCGGTGGCCGCCAGCGCGTAGGCGAGGTCGTCCTTGAGCTGGGCGACCTTGGAGACCTTGATTCCCGGCGCCAGCCGGATCTCGTAACGGGTGATGTGTGGGCCGGTGACCCGCCCGATGACCTTGGCGTCGATCCCGAAGTGCCCGAGGGTCTCGACCAGGGTGCGGGCCACCTGCTCCTGCCCGGCGGTGTCGGGCCGCGCCGCCTCCACCGTCGAGCGCACGAGAAAGCGCTCGTTGGGCACCTTCCACTCGAAGTCGGGGTCGTCGGTGATGGCCTCGCGGTAGCGGCCCTGCGGCGTGAGGTCGGCAGGGTCGACGTCGGGGCGCGCCGGGCGCTCGCCGTCAGGCCCAGCCGCTGACTCGCGCGGGCCGGCGCGCTCGTCGGAGGCCTCGATGTCGCCGTCACCGCCCTCGCCGTCTGGGTCGAACAGCGGCGGCGCCGCATTGTCATCCTCGTCGGCGACGGGGCGGCCATCGTTCGGTGGGGCCTCGACGTGGGTGGCCCGGACGATCAGCTCCGCGGTGTCGGGCTCCGGCGGCAGCAGCGGGTCGGGCAGCTGATCGGGATCGAGCAGATCAGGGTCGATCAGGCGGTCCGCGGTGATCGGCCCGTTCGGGTTGCCGGTCACGGTGACCGACCGGGCGCGGGAGCGTGCCGCGGCCGACGCGGTGGCGGGCCGGCGCCCGCCGAGCGTGGCGGACACGGTGTCGGTGGAGCGCCGGACGGCCCGCCCGGTGCCGACCATGCCGGCGCCGGTGGCGCGTACCACCGTCGCCAGGGTGGCGCCGCTGACCAGGATCAGCCCGGCGGCGAACAGGAACACCGCCAGGATGTCGGCCCCGAGCGTCGAGAGCAGGTGCGACATGACCCAGAACTCGCTCTGGCCCACGACGCCACCGCGGCGCTCAAAGGCCGCCGCATGCCAGAACTGGGCGGCCGGAGTCGCTCCGGGGCCGAGACCGAGCGTGCCCGCCGCCAGCATGAGGGTGAGCGCCGCGACCAGGCAGGCCAGCCCGGTACGCAGCGGCCGGGTCGGCGGGCGCAGCTCGCGCATGAGGACGAGCACCCCGCCGAGGACGAGAGCCACGGGCACGGCATAGCCCAGGGCGCCGAGGACGAAACGCGTTGCCCGGACGGCACCGTCGCCGAGCGTTCCGCCCGCCCAGTCCAGATAGGACACGCCGCCCAGGAACACGCCCACGGCGATGAGGGCGAGGGCGAGGATGTCCACGTGGTGGGGCTCGAGCGCGACCGTGGGCAGCGTCGGGCGGCCGGCCAGCATCGAACGCCGCGCCCGAGGCGGGGGTGATTTGCGCCGCGGTTTGGGCTTGGGGCGAGGCTTGGTGCTGGTGGCCATCTCCGAAGTGCTCGCTTCGACGGCGACGCCCCGCCTCCTGCCCGCACCCCACTCGGAGCACGTCCCGCCCGGGCGGTGGCGAGCGCCTCGGGCCGCCTGTCTAAGGGTCTGATAAGGCTTCGCCTGGGCAGCGCCTCGCGACCCTTACCATCTGCCTGCACATGGTCGATTTCGAGCGTCCCCCCCGCGTGCTGGTCGTCGAGGACGACGACGCCATCGCACAGGTGCTCCAGCGCTCGCTGCGCATGGAGGGCTACGAGGTGCGCGTCGCCGGCGACGGCCCCACCGCGCTGGAGGGCGCGCACGCCTTCCTGCCCGACCTGGTCCTGCTCGATCTCGGGCTGCCGGGCATGGACGGGATCGAGGTGGCCAAGCGCCTGCGCGAGTCAGACGACGATGTCCCCGATCCTCGTCCTCACCGCGCGTGACGCCGTCGAGTCGCGCGTCGAGGGCCTGGACTCGGGAGCCGACGACTACCTGGTCAAGCCGTTCGAGCGCCAGGAGTTGCTGGCTCGCCTGCGAGCTCTGCTCCGGCGGCGCCCCCCGCGCGGCCAGGCCCATCTCGCGGTCGGCGACCTCAAGCTCAACCCCGACACCCACGAGGTCATGCGCGGCGACCGCCACGTCGATCTCACCCAGCGCGAGTTCGAGCTGCTGGAATACCTCATGCGCAACGAGCGGATCGTCATCTCCCGTCAGCGCCTGCTCGACGAGGTCTGGGGGTATGACCCGTTCTCGATGACGAACACGATCGAGGTGTTCGTGTCCAACCTACGACGAAAGCTGGAATCGGGTGGCGAGCCTCGGCTCCTCCATACGATCCGCGGCGCGGGCTACGTACTACGCGTATAGGCGGGTCCCGGTCCGCTGGCGCCTGGCCGGCGGTTCGGCGGCGCTGACGCTTCGTCATCCTGGCCAGCTTTGCGGCCATCGTCGGCGTGCTCACCAGCCGCCAGGTTCGCACGCAGTTCAACGACTCGCAGAGCTCCGCGATCAGCCGCCTGGACGACGGGCTGGCCCCGGCGCTGCACTTCAAGGGCCTGTACCTGGACTGGACGAAGATACCCATCAGGCTCAGCGACTTCGCCAGCGGCGACCGCGCCCAGATCCGCATCTTCGATGACAGTGACGGGAGCCTGCTCGCCACACAGGAGGCATACGCCACCGCCGGGGACAAGCTCCCAGCGCCCGGCGGCCTGTTCGCCGACCCGCCGTCTCAGACCTCGGGCTACTTCGAGCAGTCCGGCTACCGCGTGGCCGCCAAGCAGCTCACGGTCAAGCCGAGCGGCACCGTCACGCTCCTCTACGCCCTGCCGCTCTCCAACGTCGACCACACCCTGGCCCGCGTCGAGGCGTTCCTGCTGCTCGGCGTCCTGGGCGGGACCGTGCTGGCCATGCTGGCCGGCCTGTTCGTCTCTCAACGCGCGATGCGCCCGATCGTCGAGCTCACCGATGCCGCGCGTGAGATCGAGCGCACCCGGGACCCCGGCCGCGCGATGCCCAGCCCCGAGGCCGAAGATGAGATCGCCGAGCTGGCGCGCACGCTGAGCGGGATGCTCGCAGCGCTGGAGGCGGCGCGCCGTGACACCCAGACGATGCTCGATCGCCAGCGGGAGTTCGTCGCCGATGCCTCGCACGAGCTGCGCACGCCGCTGACCAGCGTGCTGGCCAACCTCGACCTGCTCACCGAGGAGCTCAGCGGAGAGCAGGCCGAGACCGCCGAGGCGGCGCTGCGCTCGACGCGACGAATGCGCCGGCTGGTGGGCGACCTGCTGCTGCTCGCCCGCGCCGACGCGCGCCGGGCCCAGCCCCACCGCCCCACCGACCTGGGCGACGTCCTCATCGAGGCCGCCGCCGAGCTCGGGCCGATGGCCGAGCGCCACGAGCCTGTCGATCGACGCCGAGCCGGCGATGGTCGACGGGGTGCGCGACGAGCTGCATCGTCTGGTGCTCAACCTGCTGGAGAACGCGGTCCGCCACACGCCGCCGGGCACCGGAGTGCGAGGCCTCCACCGAGTCCCGCGACGGCACTGCCGTGCTGATCGTCCAGGACTCCGGGCCGGGAATCCCGGCCGAGCTGTCCGCGCGCGTGTTCGAGCGCTTCGTCCGCGGCGGCCGCGACGGGGCCAAGGGCTCGGGGCTGGGCCTGGCCATCGTGCGCTCCGTGGCTCAGTCCCACGGCGGGACGGTCGTCCTGGAGAAGCCCGTGAGCGGCGTGGGCACGCGCTTCGTCATCCGGATCCCGACCGCGCACGCGCCCGCGGCGACGGTGCCGTCCGCCGAGCCGGCCGAGAACGGCGCCGGTCAGACCTCGACGACGACCGGCAGGACCATCGGGCGCCGGCGCAACCGCTCGTAGACGAACGTCGCCAGGTCGTCGTGCAGGGACTGCTGGAGCAGGTCGATCTCCCGCACACCCTCCTGCGCGGCCACCGCGAGCGAGCGCTCGACCTCCTCGCGGATGTCGGAGACGAGCTCGTCGGCCTGCTCGATGAACGGGACTCCGCGGAAGATGACCTCGGGCGGCGACCACTGATTCGCCGCTCTGCTCAGACACGGTGGCGACGACGATGAAGATCCCGTCGGCCGAGAGCATGCGCCGGTCGCGCAGGGCGACGTCGGCCGGATCGCCGATGTCGACCCCGTCGACGAAGATCATCCCCGCGGCCTGGCGCTCGCCGATGGTGGCTCCGGACGCGTCGATCTCCAGCGGCAGCCCGTTCTCGAGCTGGAACACCGCCTCGGGATCGATCCCGACCGCGTCGGCGAGCTGCGCATGCAGGTGGATGCGCTTGTGGTCGCCGTGGATCGGCATCACGTAGCGCGGGCGAACGAGGTTGAGCATCAGCTTGAGCTCCTCGACGAAGCCGTGGCCCGAGGCGTGGATCGGCGCCTCGCGCGGGGTGATCACGTTGCAGCCGATGTGGTACAGGCGGTCGACGGTCTCGTTGACCGCGCGCTCGTTGCCGGGGATCGGTGTCGCCGAGAAGACGACGGTGTCGCCGCTGCGCAGCGTGATCTGACGATGGTCGTTGTAGGCCATGCGCCGCAGCGCCGACAGCGGCTCGCCCTGGGAGCCGGTCGAGATCACGACGATGCTGTGATCGGGCCAGTCCTCGACCTCGTGGGGCTGGATCAGCATCCCCTCGGGCACCTCGATGTGCCCGAGCGAGCGGCCGATGTTGACGTTCTTGCGCATCGAGCGGCCCACCAGCGCCACCTTGCGCCCCAGCGCGGCGGCGGCGTCGATGACCTGCTGGACGCGATGGATGTTGGAGGCGAAGCTGGTGACGACGATCCGGCCCTCGGCGCGGTTGAAGACCTCCTCCAGGTGGGGGCCGACTTCGCGCTCGGACGGCGAGAACCCGGGACGGTCGGCATTGGTGGAGTCGCCGCAGAGCAGCAGCACCCCCTCGGAGCCCAGCTCGGCCAGCCGCGAGACATCGGCCGGCAGTCCGTCCACCGGCGTCTGGTCGAACTTGTAGTCGCCGGTGAGCAGGACGGTGCCCAGTTCGGTGCCGACGGCCACGGCGCACGAGTCAGGGATCGAGTGCGTCATGTGGATGAGCTCGATGCGAGAACGGCCCCAGGTCGACCTGCTCGCCGGCAGCGACGTCCTCGAGGTCCACCTCGCGCAGGTTGTGCTCGTCGAGCTTGGAGCGGGCCATCGCGATGGTGAGCGGCCCGCCTAGGACGGGGATGCCGTCTCCGTTGTCGAGCTCGCGCAGCACCCATGGCAGCGCGCCGAGGTGATCCTCGTGACCGTGGGTGACGACGATCGCCTCGATGTCGGCGGCTCGCTCGCGCAGGTAGGCGAAGTCCGGCAGCACGAGGTCGATGCCCAGCATGTCGGCGGTGGGGAAGCGCAGGCCGGTGTCGATGACGACGATGCGGCCCTCGTACTCGACCACCGTCATGTTCTTGCCGATCTCGCCCAGGCCGCCGAGCGGCAGGACCCGGAGTGTGCTCACGCGCTCACGCGCTCACGCGCTCCACGCTCACTGCGCTCATGCCGCGGTGGCGAGCATGCCGTGGCGCTCGAGCATGGCGCGGACCACCGCCTGCTCGTCGGCGTCGAGCTCGACGTAGGGCAGCCGGGGCTTGCCGGCCGGCACGCCGATCATGTTCAGCGCCGCCTTGTTGCTGCAGGCCGCGGGCGCGATCGCCAGGTCGCGGTAGACGTCCTGCAGGCCCGCGTCGATCTCGCGCCGGTTCTCGGGCTCGTCGACCATCCGGCGCATCTCCTCGCCGAAGATGTGGGCTGCCGGTGAGGATCCCGCCCGCCTCGCCCATCTCGAGCACGTCGACCAGCATGTCGTCGTTGCCGGCGTAGATGACCATTCCGTCGACGTGGCCAGGTTGTCGTGGTTGGCCTGCTTGACCCCGACGATGTTGTCGAGCTGGGCCAGCTCGGCCAGCAGGTCGTTGGGCATGTCCGAGCCGGTGCGCTGCGGGATGTTGTAGAGCAGGATCGGCAGGTCGGTGGCGCGCACCACCTCGCGGATAGTGCGCGACGATCCCGCGGCGGCTGGGGCGGTTGTAGTACGGGTTGACTGAGAGCAGGCCGTCGACCCCGAGCCCGCTGGCCCGCTCGGTGAGCATGACCGCATGACGGGTGTCGTTGGAGCCGACCCCGGCGATGACCGTGCAGGTCCCGCGCATCTCGGTGGCGGCGAGCTCGATCATCCGCAGGTGCTCCTCGTCGTCGAGGGTCGCCGCCTCCCCGGTGGTGCCGCAGATCACCAGGCCGTCGGAGCCGTGCTCGACGAGGTGGTGCATGAGGGCCACCGCCGCGTCCTCGTCGAGCGCGCCGCGCTCGTCGAACGGAGTGACCATCGCGGTCAGGATCGTGCCCAGGTTCGCCGCCATGCGGGGCATTATCGCAGGGGCACGGGCGGTTCGCCGGGGCGCAGGCGGGCGTTCAGTCCGCCGCGGCCGGCGCCGACGGCGCGGCGCCCGGCTCCAGCAGCCGCTCGTACACGCGCCAGCGCTTGACGAGGCGGCCGCCCATGGCCTCCAGCCCGCGGTTCATGGAGCTGTTGACCTCGAGGATGAAGCTCGCCTCGCCGTGCTTCTGACGCGCGTGCTCGGCGACGTCGAAGAGCTGCGAGGTAGAGCGCGGCGGCCACGCCGGTGTGCTGGTACTCGGGCAGGACGCCCAGGAACCCGACCCGCAGCCGGTCGATGATCCGGCCGCGCATCAGGTAGTAGAGCCAGCCCAGCGGCAGCAGCCGGCCCTGCATCTTCTTGTAGACCTGATGGATGTCGGGGATGGGGATCGCCATCGCCACCGTCTTGCCCTCCTGCTCGGCGATCATGAACCAGTCGCGCGAGAACACCAGCTGCATGTCGATCGGTGTAGGCGTCCAGGTCGGCCTTGGAGTACGGGCACGAAGCCCCAGTTGTGCGACCAGGCGGCGTTGTAGACCTTGGCGAACTCGTCCATGTCACTGCGCAGGTGGCGCCGTGTCATATGGCGGATGGTGATGCCATGCCGGGTGTGGGCGCGCTCGGCGACCTTGGGCAGAAGCGGGTTCATCGCGCCGCGGTCATTGATCGACAGGTCCCAGCCGAACAGGTCCATCGCCTTGATCAGCCCCGGCGCCGCCTCGCAGCGGTCCTGGTAATAGGCGCGGGTTCCATGGCTCACGGATCAGCGGCTCGCGCTCGAACCCCTCGATCATGACGCCGGCCTCGTCGTTGATCTGGAAGCACATGGGCCCGACCATGCGGTCGCAACCGCGCGAGCGACACCAGGTCTCGGCGGCGGCGAGCAGCGCGTCGACGATCTCCTGGTCGTCCTCGAACTCCAGGAAGCCGAACATCCCCCAGCGGCTGCCGTGGAACTGGTTGAAGGCGAAGTCGATCTGAGCGGTGACCCGGCCCACAACGCGGCCGTCTCGCCGGGCCAGGAAGTACTGGGCCTCGCCGTGGGTGAAGAACGAGTTGAGCTTGCGCGTCAGGAACGCGTAGCGCTCGAGCTTGAGCGGCGGGATCCAGGGGGTCCCGGCGTGCAGGCGAAACGGCAAAGCGACAAACTCACGCAGGTCGCTGAAGCCGCTGACGGGTTTCACGTCGATCAGCATGGGCTCGCAACCGTATCGGAGGTGAAATCCCCTTGAGTCCCGACGAGGACGCGCTGCCGTTACTTGACCACGTGCAGGTGGCCGCGCCCGCCGGCGGCGAGGCGCCGGCCCGCCGGTTCTATGGCGAGATGCTGGGCCTGGTCGAGATCGACAGGCCGGCCGGGCTATCGGGTCGCGGCGGCGTGTGGTTCGCGCTGGCCGCCGGCGCACAGCTGCATGTGGGCGTGTCCGAGGATTTCGCCCCGGCCGTCAAGGCCCATCCCGGTCTGCGGATCGGGACGGTCGCGCGGCTGGAGATGCTGGCCCGGCGTTTGGCGGCGGTGGGCGCGCCGGTGGTGTGGGACTCCGCGCTGCCGGGGGTCCGGCGGTTCTTCACCGCCGACCCGTTCGGCAACCGCCTGGAGCTGCTGGCGATCGGATAGCCGCCGCCTGGGCGGTCTCGGACCGGTCGAAATGCACGCACGGCTGAGGCGAGAGGAGTGTGGGGCGTCTAAGACCAACATGGTGGGGCGAACTGCACACGCGCCGCATCGAGCGCGGTTGTGTGTGCAGTTTTGTGCTCTGCGCGTTCGGGAGCGGGATCGGGATCGGGAGCGGGTTGGGGGCGACCAGCGGGAGGGTCGTGGGAGCACATGGTCACCAGCTGACCACGATCTCCGAAGGCCCGCCGGCGGGGTCGGAGCGGCAGCCCGTCCCCGCCTTCGAAAGCCCGCCTTTCCGGGAGGCGACGCTACGCGGCGCTGGTGGCTCCGGCCTGCTCCCCGCTCCCGCGCACCTTCGGCCCGTGATACGGGCCCGGCTTGGGGCGCGCCTTGCCGCCCGGCAGCGCCAGGCGGATGATCGTGCGCTGGACCATGCCCAGCTGCTGGTGGAACGGCCCCGTGTTGTACGGCAGCTCGTAGCGCTCGCAGATCTCGCGGACCTTGGGGGCGATCTCGCCGTAGCGGGTGCTCGGCATGTCGGGGAACAGGTGGTGCTCGACCTGGTAGCCGAGGTTGCCGCTGATGACATGGAACAGCGGGCCGCCGTCGATGTTGGCCGCGCCGACGAGCTGTCGCACGTACCAGCCGCCGCGGGTCTCGTCCGCGGTCTCCTCCTGGGTGAAGGTGTAGGTCTGGTCGGGGAAGTGGCCGCAGAAGATGATCGCGTAGGACCACACGTTGCGCATGAGGTTGGCGGCCACGTTCGCCGTCAGCGTCCGCGTGAACGGCTCCCGGAAGGAGCGGCGGTCGATCAGCTGCGAGAGCAGCCCGTCACGACTGCCATCGCGGCGAGCGGCGCGCGCGCACCGCGCGGCGGGCCTTGCGGGTCAGGCCCGAGGCCCGCGACTCGTCACGGGCCTTGGCGGCGATCACACCGGCCTCGATCGCGGTCATGACCAGGCCGCTGATCAGCGGCCACGCGATGTAGTCCTTGGTGATCTGGGCCCGCGCCTTGCCGGCGATGCCCTTGAGCTCCTTGCGGATCTGCTTGGGGTCCTTCTCGCCGGCGCGGATCGCGTCGAAGTCGAGATCGTGGACCGCGACCCCCCATTCGAACAGCATCGCCAGCAGCACGTTGTAGAACGGCTGCAGCAGATAGAACGGATGCCACTTCTGCGCCGGATCGATCCGCATGATCTCGTAGCCGAGGTCTCGGTCCTTGCCGATGATGTTCGTGTACGTGTGGTGGATGAAGTTGTGCGAGTGGCGCCACGCCTCGGCCGTGGAGGCCGTGTCCCAGTCCCAGGCGCGAGAGTTGATCACCGGATCGTTCATCCAGTCCCACTGGCCGTGCATGACGTTGTGGCCGATCTCCATGTTCTCCAGGATCTTCGCCATACCGAGCGTCGCGGCCCCGATCACCCACGGGACGCGCCAGCGCGACGCGATGAGCTCGGCGCGCCCGATCAGCGCCAACTTGCGCTGGAACGCGATCATCGATCGGATGTAGGTGGCGTCGCGGTCGCCCAGGTCGGCCTTGACCTGCTCGTGCAGCTCGTCGAACTCGCGGCCCAGCGCCTCGATCTGCTCGGGGGTGAGCCGCTGCAGCGGGTTCTCGGACCCAGCGGCGTCATCGGTCGAGGCCGAGGCCGATGGGCCGTGGCCGTTGTGCGCGGCGGTCGCGGTCATGAGGTGTCCTCCTGGGGTCGGATTCTTTCGTCCAAGGCTCTACAGCTCGATTTCGACTGGGCCCTCCGGCGCGTGGATGCAGGTGCGGATGACCTCGCCCTCCTCGCCGTGGACGTTGCCGTTGCGTAGGTCGCGGACCAGGCCGGAGCGGAGCTCGCCCACGCAGGTGTGACAGATGCCCTCGCGACATCCGTAGGGCAGGTCCAGCCCCGCCTCCTCGCCGGCGACCAGGATGGGCTGGCTGCCGTCGGACTTGGCCGTCTTGTCGGAGACGAGGAAGGTGATGCTGCCGCCCTCGCCCTCCTCCCCATCGCCGAGGCCGAGCTTGGGCTGGAAGCGCTCCATGTGCAGGCGCGCGCTGGCCCCTGCCTGCTCGTAGTGGGTCGAGAAGTCGTCGAGCATCTCGTTGGGCCCGGAGATGAACATCTCGCGCTCGGGCCAGTCGGGGCACAGGCGATCGAGATCGGCGGGGCCCATGCGGCCGTTGTCGGCGGTGAGCTGTTCGTGCAGCACGAAACGCTCGTGTCGGGCGGCCAGCGCGCGCAGCTCGTCGCCGAAGATGACCTCGTCGGTGCGACGGGCGGAGTGCAGCAGCACCGCGTCGCCGAGCTCGCCGCTCTGGTGCAGGTGGCGCAGCATGCTCATGATCGGCGTGATCCCGCTACCCGCGCTGATGAACAGCAGCTTGTCCGGAAGGCGCTCGGGCAGCACGAACTCGCCCTCCACCCCGCCGAGCGAGACGATCGTCCCCGGACGGCCACGGCGCACCAGGTAGGGCGAGACCTTGCCGTCATCGACGTTCTTGACCGTGATCGAGATGAGGCCGTCCTGGCGCTGGGGGTCCGACGTCAGCGAATAGGCGCGCCAGTGGCGCACGCCCTCGATGTCCAGCCCGATACGCAGATACTGGCCCGGCTCGTGGCCCCCCCAGCGATAGCCGGGCTTGATCAGGACGGTGGCGGCCTCCCGCGTCTCGTGATCGATCGACTCGATGCGCCCGCGCAGCTCCCGCGTGGACCACAGCGGGTTGATGAGCTCCAGATAGTCGTCGATGAGCAGCGGCGAGCTGAGCGCCGCCAGCGCGTCGAGGATCCGGCGCTGGATGGGATGGACGTTGGGTCTGGCTCCGCGTTCGGGCATACGTACCTACTCATGAGTAATATCCGTTTCAGTAGATTCCTACCCGGTTTGTCCCAACCTGAGGCCACATCAGCTGGCCGAGGCCGAACCCGGGCGGGAACGCAGGGCATGCCGCGATCATTGCGCGAGCAGCTCATCCTCCGTGTCGCCGGGCAGGTCTTCGCCGAGGGCGGCTACGAGCGCGCCTCGATGGACCGCATCGCCGCGCTGGCCGGCGTGTCCAAGCCGATGCTCTACGCGTACTTCGGCTCCAAGGAGGGCCTGTACCTGGCGTACATCGAGCGCACCGGCGGCGACCTCGTGCAGCGACTGGTGAACGCGGACCACGGGACCGGACCGCACCCCAATACCGGCCGGCTGCGGGCGGTGATCAACGAGTTCCTGGCCTTCGTGCAGGAGCACAGCGACGGCTGGACCGTGCTCTTCCGCGAGCTCAGCGCGCGCCAGCCCCTCGCCGAGCAGGTCGGTCAGTTGCGCGCGGAGGTCGTCGGCGAGGTCCGGCGCATGCTCGAGGGCGAGGTCGAACCCGATCCCGCCCACCCCGAGTCGCCCCGGGCCGGCCTGCGGCCGCCCGCCTCAGAGGGCGTGGCCGAGGCGATCGTCGGGGCCGGTGAGGCGCTGGCCAACTGGTGGCTGAAGAAACCCGAGGTGCCGCGCCAGGACGTCGCCAACTGGTACGTGGGGCTGGCGCGCGCGGCGATCTCGACTGCCACTGTCCGCGACAGCTGACCCGCCGCTCGTGGGGGCCGGCGCGGTCAGGACCAGTGCGCCGCGACCACCGTGAAGTGGCGGCGCAACCCGCTGAGCTGTAGCAGACGCTGCACCGGCGGCGGTCCGGCGGTGATGGCAACGCGCTGGCCGGGGCGATTGGGCATCACGAACGAGAGCAGCGGGCGCAGCCCGGTCAGGTCCATGAACGCGACCCGCTCGAGATCGACGAGCACCGCGCGCGCGTCACGGACGGGACCCAGGGCCAGTTCGCGCTCGAGCATCGGCGCGGTGGCGAGGTCCACCTCGCCACGTAGGGCGACGATCACCTCATCGTCGCGGCTGACGCTGACCACGTCGAAGTCCGCCCCCTCGGAGAACATCGGATCGGGAAACTCGCCCGTGTCGATGGTTATCGGCCGCCCCACAGCCCCCATTGTCCGCTGCGGCCACGGGGAAGTCCATCCCCAAAATCGTGGACGTAGCGCACTGGGTGATGGGTCAGCGCGCGTCGTCGCTCAGGTCCAGCCGGATCTCGCCCCGTCGCACACCCAGGGCGATCGCGTGCGCCCGGTTGCGCGCATGGAGCTTGAGCAGGCAGTGGCGCACGTGGGTTTCGACCGTGGAGGTGGAGACGCCGAGCGTGGAGGCGATCCATGTGCTCCCCATGCCCATCGCCACCAGGTTGAGCACCTCACGCTCGCGGTCGGTGAGCAGCTCGGTATTCACCGCCCGCCCCGGCTCGTGCTCCACGTCGCCGGCGGCGGGCGGGAACATGAGGATCGAGAGGTGCCGGCCCGGCTCGACGTGGGCGGTGGCGCTGTAGTCGACGGCCAGGCGCGGGCCGTCGGGCATCTGAAGCTCAAAGGTCCCCCGCTGGGTCCCCTCGCCCAGGAACGTCGCCCACATCTCGTCGATGTGTTCGCGGCTCTCGGGCGGGGTGAGGTCGTCGACGCGCAGCCGCAGGATCGCCTCCTCCGGGAGGCGCAGCAGCAGGCATGCGGCCCGGTTGGCGGCGACGAAGCGGCGCTCCGCGTCGGCGATCACCATCGGCAACAGGCTTGAGCGAAAGGACGGACCCGGTCCGGGCATGCGCGGATGCTTTCCGCTCCGGGGCGGCGCCGAAACACAGGCCGGCGTACGTGCCTAGTCGAGCAGGTGCTCGAGCCCCACCATCGGCGACTCCGCCAGAGCGCTCACACGCCGCACGGCCAGCAGCACGCCGGGCATGAACGACACACGGTCGATCGAGTCGTGGCGGATGGTCAGCGTCTGCCCCACATCGCCGAGGATCACCTCCTGGTGGGCCACCAGGCCCGGCAGCCGCACGGAGTGGATCGGCACCTCGCGTCCGCCCCGCGTCGCGCATCAGCGCAGCCGTCCGCGCGGCGGTCCCGCTGGGTGCGTCCACCTTGCGGTCATGGTGCAGCTCGATGATCTCGGCGCGCGGCCATGTGGCGCGCCGCCTCGACGGCGAACCGCATCATCAGCACCGCCCCGATGGCGAAGTTGGGGGCCACGAATACGTTGGCCTTGGCGCCGCGGAGGTCCTCGAGCTCGGCCACGTCAAAGCCCGTGGTCCCGATGACGACGTGGACGCCGGCGGCCACCGCGTGACGGGCGTTGGCCAGCGCGGTGCTCGGGATGGTGAAGTCCACCAGCACATCGGGAGCCGACGACAGCGCGTCCTCCAGGGACATGCTCAAGAGCGGGATCGGCCCGGGCAACGAGCTCCATGTCCTCGGCGCCCTCGACGGCCTCGCACACCGTCGCGCCCATCCGCCCAGCCGCGCCGGCCACGGCGACCCTGATCAGCGAGCTGCTCACTGGGCCGTGCCTCAGCTTCAGCCGACCGGGCTCTCGGCCAGTTCGGGCACCACGGCGCGCAGCGCCTCATCGAAGCGCTCGGCGTCGGGACCGATGCCGGCCGCCGACAGGCGTTCGGGCGCCCACAGCTCCTCGGTCAGAGCCGCCAGATCCGACAGGGTCACCCCGTCGATGCGCTCCACAACCTCGTCGAGGGCCAGCAGCGGCGACTCGGCGAGGATCTCCGAGCCCAGCCGGTTCATCCGCGCCCCAGTGGACTCGAGGGCGAGCACGACGCGCCCTTTGAGGTTCTCCTTGGCGCGCTCGAGCTCCTCGGGCGTGGCCGGCTCAGAGCGGAAACGCTCGAGCTCGGTGCCGACGACCGACGAGCGCCTGGACCAGGTTGTCGGCGCGCGTGCCGACGTAGAGGCCGACTTGACCGGTGTCGGAGTAGGCGCTGGTGAACGAGTACACCGAGTACGCCAGCCCGCGGCGCTCGCGGACCTCCTGGAACAAGCGGCTCGACGAGGTGCCGCCGAAGATCGTGTCCAGGACGCGCAGCGCGAAGCGGCGGTCGTCGTGGCGCGAGAGGCCCGTCCCGCCCAGGCATACGTGGTACTGCTCGGTGTCCTTGCGCTCAAACCGCCGTCCCGGCCGCCGCGCGATGACGGCGGCGTGGTCGGCCGGCGTGGGCACCGCGGCCGCGTCGCCGGCGGGCCGTGGAGGCGGGTCGCAGCGGTCGCGGGCCAGAGCAACGAACGCGTCGTGATCGACCGCCCCGGCCGCAGCGATGACGACATTCTGGGGCCGGTAGCGGGCGTGGTGAAAGCGTGCGATGTCGGCCGCGCGGCGTCCCCGAGATGACCTCGGCGCGCCCGATGATGGCCCGCCCCAATGGGTCGTCGCCGAACACGGCCTCGCCGAGCATGTCGAAGACCTTCTCCTGGGGATCGTCCTCGTACATGGCGATCTCCTCGAGGATCACCTCGCGCTCGGACTCAATGTCGGTGAGCGCAGGCCGGAAGACCATGTCCGCCATCACGTCGAAGGCGTCGCCGAGATGCTCGTCGATCACCCGCGCGTAGACCGACGTCGTCTCCTTGCCGGTGCCGGCGTTGAGCTCGGCCCCCATGCCGTCGAAGATCTGGTCGATCTGCAGCGACTCGTACTTGGCCGTGCCCTTGAACAGCAGGTGCTCGAGCAGATGCGACAGCCCCGCCTCGGCGTCGGACTCATATCGCGAGCCCGTGCCGATCCAGAAGCCGAGCGACACGGATCGGACGGAGGGCATTGCCTCCGTCACGATCCGGACGCCCGACTCGAGCGTCGTCAGGCGGTGCTGCTGCTCCACTCTGAGGCTGGTCTGCGCGGTGCTAGGAACGCGGCCGGTCAGGATCCCGGTCACGCACCCGGCCGCGGTCGCGGTCCCCGTCACGCGGGCGCGCGATCACGGTCACGGTCACGCGGGCCGCGATCACGGCCACCGCGGTCACGGCCACGGTCACCACCGCCACCGGAGCGCTCGCGACGCTGCCCGCCGTTCTCGGCGGCGGCGATCGGCGGAGAGCTCCTCGGGAGTCTTGCCCTGGATCTCGGGATCGTCGGCGAGACGCAGCCCGATCCGGCCACGCTCGCGGTCGACCTCGACGACCTTGACGGCGATCTCGTCGCCCTTGTTGAGGACTTCCTCGACCGTGCCGATGCGGCGGCCCGGGAGCGACGTTGGAGATGTGCAGCAGGCCGTCGGTGCCCTTGGCCAGCTCGACGAAGGCGCCGAACGTGGTCGTCTTGACCACCTTGCCGGTGAACTCGTCACCGACCTCGACCTCCTTGGTCATCGAGCTGATCCGGGCCACGAGGGCGTCGCCGCAGCTCTCGATTGGCCGCGTAGACGAGGACCATGCCCTCGTCGTTGACGTCGATCTGGGACTCGAACTCCTCCTGCAGGGCGCGAATCGTCTCGCCGCCCTTGCCGATGAGCAGGCCGATCTTCTCCGGGTCGATCTTGACCGAGGAGATCCCCGGGGCGTACTTGGACAGCTCCGAGCGCGGCGATGTCGATGACGTCGGCCATCTCGCCGAGGATGAACTCCCGGGCGACCTTGGCCTGGGCCAGCGCGTCGCGCATGATCTCGAACGTCACGCCCGTGATCTTGATGTCCATCTGCAGCGCGGTGATCCCGTCCTTGGTGCCGGCGACCTTGAAGTCCATGTCGCCGAGGTGATCCTCGACGCCGGCGATGTCGGTGAGGATGACGTAGTCGTCACCCTCCTTGATCAGCCCCATGGCGATGCCCGCCACCGGCGCCTTGATCGGCACCCCGGCGTCCATCAGCGACAGGGTGGAGCCGCACACGCTCGCCATCGAGCTCGACCCGTTGGACTCGAAGATGTCCGAGACGACGCGGATCGTGTACGGGAAGTCCTCCTGGCTGGGGATCATCGGGACCAGGGCCCGCTCGGCGAGCGCGCCGTGGCCGATGTCGCGGCGCTTGGGGCCGCGCATGAAGCCCGCCTCCCCGACCGAGAACGGCGGGAAGTTGTAGTGGTGGAAGTAGCGCTTGGTCGTCTCCAGCCCGAGCGTGTCCAGCCGCATCTCCTCGCGGGTGGTACCGAGGGCGACGACGGAGAACGCCTGCGTCTGCCCGCGGGTGAACAGCGCCGAGCCGTGCGTACGGGGAGCGACGTCGACCTCGATCGAGATCGGCCGGATCTGATCGGTGCCGCGGCCGTCGGGCCGCTTCTTCTGCACGGCGATCCGCTCGCGGATGAGCGTCTTCTCGAGCTTCTCGAACGCGCGCTGCGCGTTGGCGCGGTACTCCTTGTAGGTCTCGGACTCAGGATCGCCCGAGTAGTGCTCGAGGATCTGCTCCTCGACGGTCTTGGTCGCGTCCTGGCGCTCGAGCTTGTCCTCCACCTGGGTGGCGGCGTCCAGGGCCGCGCCGTGCGAGGCCTTGATCTGCTCGTACAGCTCGGCGTGCACCTGCGGGATCTCGACCTCGGTCTTGGGCTTGCCGGCCTTCTCGGCCAGCTCGCGCTGGGCGGCGCAGAGCTTCTTGATGTTCTCGTGCGCGATGTCGAGGGCGTCGAGGATCTCGGCCTCCGGGATCTCGCTGGCGCCCGCCTCGACCATGAGGATGGCGTCCTCGGTCCCGGCGACGATCAGGTCGAGATCGGTGTCGTCGAGGAGCAGCTCCTCGTCGGGGTTGACGACGAAGTTGCCGTCGATCTTGCCGATCCGCACCGCGCCGACGGGCGACGGGAACGGGATGTTGGAGACCATCAGCGCGGCGGAGGCGCCGTTCATCGCCAGCATGTCGTAGGGGTTGACGTGATCAACCGACATGGGCAGGGCGACGAGCTGGGTCTCATAGCGCCAGCCCTTGGGGAACAGCGGCCGGATCGGCCGGTCGATGAGGCGCGCGGTCAGCGTCGCCTTCTCCCCTGCGCGCCCCTCGCGCTTGAAGAAAGAGCCGGGAATCTTCCCGGCCGCGTACATCCGCTCCTCCACGTCGACGGTGAGCGGGAGGAAGTCCACGTCGCGGAGATTGCCCGCGGTCGCGGTACAGAGGACCATGGTGTCGCCCGCTTGGACGACGACGGCGCCGGAGGCCTGCTTGGCCAGCTTGCCGGTCTCGAACGAGATCTCCTTGCCCTCGATCTCGACGGAGACGCGCGTAACGGCGTCAGACATATGTCAATTCCCTTCTGCTCCGCCCTTCGGTCGGCGGAGTCCGTTTCTTCGATTCGTTCCGAACGGCCCTGATGCTAGCGGGTTGCCCGCCGCCTCCGCCGTGCCGGCGGGCCGCGATGAGTCACGGGTCCGGGGTGGCTTAAGCGACGTTGACCACAGAAAACCGGACCGCACGGTCCGCTTGTGTTATCGTAACCGGACCGACAGGTCCAGTTTAGCTTACGCGCCGAATCGTCCGCGGACCTCAAGCGCCGAATCGTCCCAGGAGCGCCCATGACCGAAGCCCTCGCCCCGACCGCCACCGTCATCGAAAGCCCGCCGAGCAGCACCACCAACAAGTGGCTGGTGCTCGTGATCGCCTGCATGGCCCAGTTCATGGTGGTCCTCGACGCCACGCGTCGTGAACATCGCCCTGCCCTCCGTGCAGCGTGGCCTGCACTTCGCGCCGGCCAACCTCCAGTGGGTCGTCAACAGCTACACGCTCGTGTTCGGCGGCTTCCTGCTGCTGGGCGGGCGCGCCGCGGATCTCCTCGGGCGTAAGCGGCTGTTCGTGGCCGGGGTGATGCTGTTCTCCGCCGCCTCGCTGCTCAACGGCTTCGCCCAGTCCTCGGGGATGCTGATCGTCGGCCGCGGCCTCCAGGGCCTCGGCGGCGCGCTCGTCTCCCCCGCCGCGCTGGCCATCATCACCACCACCTTCACCGACTCCAGCGAGCGCACCAAGGCGCTTGGGCGTGTGGAGCGCCATCGCCGCCAGCGGCGCCGCGGTCGGCCTGCTCATGGGCGGCGTCCTCACCGACATCGCCTCGTGGCGCTGGGTGTTCTTCGTCAACTTGCCCGTCGGCGTCATCACCATCGCCCTGGCGCTCCGCTACGTCGCCGAGTCGCGCGTCGAGGTGGAGCACCGCTCGTTCGACCTGGCCGGCGCCGTGACCGTGACCAGCGGTCTCGTCGTGCTCGTCTACGCGATCGTCAAGGCGCAGAGCTATGGGCTGGGGCTCGGGGAAGACCATCGGGCTGCTCGCCGCCGCGTTTGTCCTGCTGAGCGCTGTTCCTGATCATCGAGGCTCGCAGCAAGGCGCCCCTGATGCGGCTGAGCATCTTCCGCGTTCGCGCCCTCGCCGTGGGCGACTCGGTGCTGCTGCTGGTCGGCTTCGGGGATGTTCGGGATGTTCTTCTTCGCCTCCCTCTACGTCCAGGAGATCCTCGGCTACAGCCCGCTGCGGGCGGGGCTGGCCTTCCTGCCGGTGACGGCGGGGATCATCATCGGCGCCGGCGTCGCCCAGCAGCTCATCAAGCGCGTGGGCGTGCAAGAACGTCTCCACCGCGGGCATCGCGCTGGCGGCCGCTCGGGATGCTGGTGCTGACCCAGCTGCCGGTGCACGGCAGCTACGTCGTCAGACCTGCTGGTCGGGCTGCTGCCGATGAGCCTGGGCATGGGCCTGACCTTCGTGCCGATCACCCTGATGGGGACCAGCGGCGTCCGCGACGAGGACGCGGGTCTGGCCAGCGGCCTGTTCAACACCGCCCAGCAGGTCGGCGGCTCGCTGGGGCTGGCCATCCTCTCGACGCTGGCGGCCAGCCAGACCGCCCGCGTGCTGGACGGCACGAGCCCGGCAGCGGTCCTCGCCGCCCGGGTGTCCGGCTATCACGTCGCCTTCCTGGCGGCGGCGATCATGCTGGCCGCCGGCGTGGTGATCCTCGACGTGGCGCTGCGCCCGAGCACATGCGCGAGGTCGAGCGGGCCATCGAGGCGGGCGTACAGCCCCTGCCCGCCTGATCTCCAGACACAGGCGATCATCGCGTACTAGCGTTCGTCATGCATATGGAGCAGAATTCCCATCCGATGGAGGAGCGCCGCACCATGCGGGCGGACGCCGAGCGCAACCGGCGCCGGCTTCTGGACGCCGCCACGCAGATGTTCTGCGAGCGCGGCCTGGACGTCGGCGTCGGCGAGATCGCCGCAGCGGGCCGGCGTCGGCCGCGGAACGCTGTTTCGCAACTTCCCCTCCAAGGAGCACCTGATCGCAGCCATCGTCGTCGAGCGCATGCGGGAGTCGATCACCCGCGGCCACGCCGCGCTCGAGGCCCCCGACGCCGGCCAGGCGCTGTTCGACCTCATCGAGCAGTCCGTCGGCCGCACAGCAGACCGACCGGGCTCTGTTCGATGCGATCGCGGAGACATGGTTGGCCAACGACGAGATCCGCGAGATCCACGAGGAGCTCATCGGCGTGCTCGAGGCGCTGGTCCGCCGGGCGCAGGACGCCGGGGCCGTCCGCGCCGACATCAGCGCGGTCGACGTGCTGATGATGGTCAAGGGCGTCTGCGAGGCGGTCGGCTCCTTCCAGCACGTCAAGCCCGACGTGACGCTGCGCCAGCTCGACCTCGTCCGTTCGGCGATCAGCGCTCCGGGCGTGGAGCGTCCGCTGCGAGGCACGCCCCCGTCGCTCGAGGACCTCGAGCAGGCCAAGGCTCCCCGGGGCGCGACCGCGCCCGGGCGGGTCGCCGCGGGCTGACCCGGCTGACGCGGGCTGAGCGGGCTGACGCGGGCTGAGGCGGCGGCGAGCCTACGGGCCGCCCGCGCTGTGGCGACGCTCCAGCTCGGCCAGCTCGACCGGCTCGGCGCGCCCGTCCCCCCACGCGAACAGCGCCGGCGTCGTCACCACCCCGCGCGCGCACGCCGGAGCGAAAGTCGGCCTTGACCCGCTCGCGCACGTCGTCGCGGCGGCGGTCGGCGTCAAAGCGCTCGAGGTCCAGGCCCAGGCGCCGCGCCCGCTCCCACAGGTGCGGGTCCTCGAGCCGGGCCTGGTCTGCGAAGAGCAGGTCGTGCATCTCCCAGAAGCGGCCCTGGCGTCCGGCGGCCTCGGCCGCGCACGCCGCGGGCCATGCCCGCGGATGGCTGGATCGGACAGGGAAGTGGCGAAAGACGACCTCGAGCGGCAGGTCGCGCAGACGTAGTTCCAGCGCCGCGCAGTAGGGGCACTCGAAGTCGGCGTAGACGATCGTGACCGGCCCCGCGCCGCGGCGGTGGTCGGCGTCGGAGGGCTCAGGGACGGGAGCGGAGCCGAGCTCGCTCACTTCCAGACCTCCCGGCGGTCGACGGCCCTAGGCCTCGAGGGCGTCGAAGATGAGGTTGGCCCCGGGGAGGTCGCCCGGGGACGGGGCCTGGTAGGACCACCGCACGACGCAGTCGGGTCCGATCAACGCGAGGGCTCGCTGCGGAAAGCCGCCGGCGTGGTAGGCGTCAAAAGCGCGGCAGACCGCGCCCTTGGGCTCGAAGTCAGACAGCTGCTCGATCGTCACGCCCAGCTTCTCCTTGAAGGCGGTCTGGGAGTAGGTGGCGTCGCACGAGACCCCGTACAGCGTCGCGCCCTTGGCCTCGAAGTCCTCGAGGACCTCCTCGTAGAGATTGAGCTGGTCGGTGCAGACCGGGCTGAAGGCAAAGGGATAGAAGACGAGCACGGTCGTCTTGCCCTGAAGGTCGGCGCGGCTGAAGTCGCTCCCGTCACCGCGCTTGAGGGTGAACTCGGGGACCGGAGTCCCGCCGGAGATCACCTGCGCAGGCCGAGCTCGCGGATGAGCGCGCGGTAGCGCTCGAGATCGTTCTTGCGCAGATAGTTGAGGAACCGGCGACGCTGGCCGTTGAGCATGAGCAGCCCGCGGCGCGAGTGATGGTCCTTGGCGTGCGTGCGCAGGTGCACGGTGAGCTGGTTGATGCGCTCGGTGAGCAGGGCCACCTGGACCTCGGTCTTGCCGGTGTCCGTGGCGCTGTCGCCGAACTTCTCGATCAGCTCCTGCTTGCGTTCCTGGGTCAGAGTCATGCGGCCGGTGAGGCTAGCAGACATCACCCGCACATCCGGCGGGTTTGCTCGACGTCGAGCCGCATCTGATCCACCAGCGCCTCCACGGCGTCAAAGCGCCGCTCGCCGCGCAGCCGCGCCAGGAAGTCGACGCGCATCTCCTGGCCGTACAGGTCTCCGTCGAAATCCAGGATGAAGGCCTCCACCAGCACCGCCCGCCCGGTCCCGAAGGTGGGGCGAACCCCCACCGAGACCGCCGCGCACCGCCCGTCGGCCCGGGCGGCGTAGACGCCGTGCCCAGGGCAGATCAGCTCCTCGTCGGGCACGATGTTCGCCGTGGGAAAGCCCAGTTCTCGGCCACGCCGATCCCCGGTCACCACCTCCCCGCGCATCTGAAAGGGGGCGCCCAAGAACCGGGCGGCACGGTCGACGTCCCCGGCCGACACCAGCCCCCGAATGTGGCTGGAGGACACGATTTCGCCATCGACCTCGACCAGACGCACCACCCGCGTGACAAAGCGCGGATCGGCGGCGAGCATCTCGGTGTCACCGGCGGCGCCGTGGCCGAAGCGGAAGTTCTCGCCCACGGACACGTGCGTGGCGCACAACCGCTCGACCAGCACGTGATCGATGAACTCCTGGGGTGTCTGCAGCGCGAACTGCGCATCGAAGGGGATGAGCACCAACTCCTGCACGCCCAGGCCGCCGATCAGCTCCGCCTTGGCATCGAGGCTGGTGAGGAGCTTGGGTGCAGCCTCAGGGCGGACCACGGCCAGCGGGTGGGGCTCGAAGGTCAGCACGGTGTCGTTGCCGGCGATGACCTCCCGATGGCCGAGATGGACGCCGTCGAATTCGCCCACCGCCACGCGGCGCGGGCGGGCCTCGGCGTCCGCGAGCATCGTCACCTGCATCGCCGCGAAGCCTAATCGGCGCCGCCCCGGGACCCCCTCCCGGGTCGTGGGGGCTCTCAACCCCGGAAGCCGACGACCGGCTTGAGGCCCGCGCCGCCGTCTACGGGCTCGGCGAGGGCGATGAGACCGTCGTCGTCGGTGAGGCGCACCACCACCGCGTCCCCGCGCTCGCCGGCGGCCGGAGCGTCGACGCGGACCCCGTGGGCGGCCCGGCGCGCCGTATCGCCGTCCAGCGCCACCTCCGGGAGGAACGACAGCGCCGCAGAGAGAGCCACCGGCCGTTGCGGGTCGGCGTCGGCGACGTCGAAGTCCCCGATCCGGGTGCGTCGCAGCGCCAGGCAGTAGGCGTCGCCGAGATCGGCAATGAGGCTGCGGACATACGTCCCCGACGAGCATTCGATGACAAAGCCGCGGCGGTCACCGTCGTGCCACAGCTGCTCGAAGCGGGACACCGTGACCTCGCGCTCGTCGAGTCTGCACCTCGGCCCCGGCTCGGGCCAGCTGGTAGGCCCGGCGCCCACCGACCTTCACCGCCGAGTACGCCGGCGGGCGCTGGCGGATGGAGCCGGTCGGCAGGATCAGCTCTCCGGTGGGCACGCGGCCCGTCTCGGTGATCTCCCCCTCGGGATCCCCGGTGCTCGACACCGCGCCGAAGCGCGCCACCACCTCATAGCGCTTGGGCAGCGCCATGAAGAACCGCTGCGCGCGGGTGGCGCGTCCCACCAGCACGAGCAGCAGGCCGGTGGCGAAGGGGTCAAGCGTCCCGGCGTGACCGACCTTGGTCTTGCGCGGCAGGGCGCGGCGCACGGAGGCCACGACGTCGTGCGAGGTCGAGCCGGCGGGCTTGTCGTAGAGCAGAACGTGATCGGCGGGCGCGCTCACGGTGCCACCCGCGGCCCTCGGGCCCACCGGGGCCGCATCGGAACCTAGCTCTGCGCGGCGAGCTGCTCGCGCAGGAACGACACCAGCTCGTCGTAGGAGAGCTCGGTGCTGAAGCCGGCGGCCTGGCGGTGGCCGCCGCCCCCCTGCGCGCGGGCGATGGCCGAGACGTCGATGGCGTCGTCGCCGGCGCGCAGCGACACCTTGCGGCTGCCGCCGTTGCTCGGGCGGCCCAGCCGGTCGCGCACCAGCGCGGCCAGGCGCGTACCCTCGACCGCGCGCAGATAGTCGATGACACCCTCGGAGTAACTCTCCTGAGCGTCGGACTCGCTGAAGTCCCCCACGCTGAGGTCGGTGATGGTGAGCCGCCCCTCGTCATAGCGCTGCACGTTGGACAGGCCCCGCGCCAGCAGCGCCAGCTTGCCGTAGGGCACGCCCTCGTAGACGTGGCGGTAGATGTCGTGCACCCTGACCCCGGCCTCGATGAGGTCGGCGGCCATGAGGTGGGCCTGGGTGCCGGTGTTCTCATACATGAAGCGGCCCGTGTCGGTGATGAGACCGACGTACAGGGCGTCCGCGATGGTGCGCGTCGGCGGCACGCCCAGTTCGTTCATGAGGTCCCACACGATCTCCGCGGTGCACGAGGCCTCAGGATTCACCAGGTTCACCGTGCCGAAATGCGTGTTGTCGTGATGGTGATCGATGTTGAGGATGTGGAAGCGGACCCCGCCTTCGCCGCGGAAGGCCTCAGCCGGGTTGCGGTCGATGTTCCCGCAGTCCAGGAAGACGATCGTGCGGTCGGCCACATCTGCGGGCGGCTCGGAGACCAGGCCGTCGAGCGGCAGGAAGCTGTATTCCTGGGGCAGCGGCAGGTCGCGGGCATCGATGAACATGACGCAGTCCTTGCCGATCTCGGTGAGGATCGCGCGCATCGCCACCAGCGAGCCGATGGCGTCGCCGTCGGGGTTCTCGTGGGCGACGACGACGAGCTTGCCTGCCTCGCGCAGCTCGGCGAGGACCCGGTCGCGCGAGGAGCGGTCGCCGTTACTGGCCATCGCTCGCCTCCTCGGGGACGTGCTCGTCAAGCAGTTTCGAGATGCGCATTCCCTGGTCCACAGAATCGTCGTATTCAAAGGCCAGCGACGGCGTGTGCTTGAGCGACAGCTCGTCCGCGAGACGGCGCTGGAGGAACCCGTGAGCGGAGCGCAGGCCATCCATGCTGGCGGCGCGTTCGGGGTCGCTGCCGAGAACGCTCACATACACGCGAGCGTGGCGGAGATCGGGGCTGGTCTTAACGCCGGTCACTGTCACGAACCCTATCCGCGGGTCCTTGAGATCCTTGGCGATCGCGTCGGAGAGGACGACTCTCATCGCCCCATCGACGCGCCGCATGCGGCCACCGCGCATCCTATCCTCCGCACACTCGTTCGCGCTGCGACCTCATGCATCATCCTCGCAAATCCTCGATCGAGGCCACGAGCCGCTCCACGCTCGCCCCGTCGGGAGAGCGGGCCAGGACCCAGCGCTCGACCTCGTCGGCAGCGGCGGCCAGCCGACGCAGCGACCCTCCGGTGAGGGCCGCGGTCAGCCTCGCCCGCTGCCACAGATCCTGATACCCAGTCTCGGCCACCGCGACGCCCAGGCGCCCTGACAGCTGCGCCTTGATGGACGACAGCTCCTTGCGCTTTGCCTTGAGGCTGCCCGCGTCGGGGAAGTGCAGATCGATGACCAGCACAGCCACGAACCCTCCCGTGGGCGATCCGGTCACCGGGAGTCAGGCAGACCGCGTCAGGCGAGCTCGCGCTCGACCTGGCGGGTCGTGTAGGTCTCGAGGACGTCGCCTTCCTTGACGTCGGCGTAGTCGCGCAACACGATGCCGCACTCGTAGCCCGACGAGACCTCGCGGGCATCCTCGTTGAACCGGCGAAGGCTGGCGATCTCGCCATCCCAGATGACGGTGCCGTCGCGCACCAGGCGAACCTTGGAGCCGCGGGTGATCTTGCCCTCGGTGACGTAGGAGCCGGCGATCGTCCCCACGCGGGACGCGCGGAAGATCTGGCGCACCTCGGCGCTGCCGAGGGCCTCCTCGACCTCCTCGGGGGCGAGCATGCCCTGCATAGCGCTGCGCAACTCGTCGATGGCGCGGTAGATCACCGCGTAGCTTCGGATCTCCACGCCCTCGCGCTCAGCCACGGCGCGCGCGTCTCCGACCGGGCGCACGTTGAAGGCCATGATCACGGCCTCGGAGGCCGCCGCGAGCATCACGTCGGATTCCGTCACAGCGCCGACGGCACGGCGAATCACGTTCACCGAGACCTCGTCCTGGGGCAGCTTGGCGATCTCGTCCTCGATCGCCTCCAGCGAGCCGGCCACGTCGGCCTTGAGTAGCAGGTTGAGCTCCTGCAGGCCTGACCCGAAGATGTTCTCCAAGGAGACGCGCTTGCCGCTCTGGCGGGCCAGTGACTCCGCCTTCAGCCGGGTCGCCCGCTCGCCGGCCAGTTGCCGGGCCCGGCGGTCGTGCTCGACGACACGGACGTGCTCACCGGCCTCGGGGACGCCGTCGAAGCCGAGGACCTCCACGGGCTCGCCGGGGAGCGCCTGGCCGATGCGCTGGCCGCGGAAGTCGTGCATCGCTCGCACCCGGCCCCACTGGGCTCCGGCGACGAGCGCGTCGCCCACCTCCAAGGTGCCGCGGCTGACAAGGATCGTGACCACCGGACCGCGACCCGGGTCGAGCTTTGACTCGATCACGGTGCCCGAGGCGGCGGCGTCGGGATTGGCCTTGAGCTCCTCGATCTCGGCCATGACGATGATCGTCTCAAGCAGCTCGCCCAGTCCCTCCTTGGTCTTGGCCGAGACGTTCACGAACTCCACGTCGCCGCCCCATTCGACGGGCTGCAGGCCCAGCGCGGTCATCTCGGTGCGCACGCGGTCGGGCTGCGCGCCCTCCTTGTCGACCTTGTTGACGGCCACCATGATCGGGACGCCGGCCTCCTTGGCGTGGTCGACGGCTTCCTGGGTCTGGGGCTTCACGCCGTCGTCGGCGGCCACCACGATCACTGCGATGTCGGTGACCTTCGCGCCGCGGGCTCGCATGGCGGTGAACGCCTCGTGGCCCGGCGTGTCGAGGAAGGTGATGGCATGGCCGTCGTGGCGGACCTGGTAGGCGCCGATGTGCTGGGTGATGCCACCGGCCTCGCCGGCCGCCACCTGGGTCTCGCGGATGGCGTCCAGAAGCGAGGTCTTGCCGTGGTCGACGTGGCCCATGATGGTGACCACCGGGGCACGCTCGACGAGGTCCTCCGCGGCGTCGTTGAACACCGGCTCGGCAATCTCCTCATCCTCGGAGTGCACGATCTCGACTTCCTTGCCCAGTTCGGTGGCCAGCACCTCGATGGTGTCATCGGACAGCGTCTGGGTCAGCGTGCGCATCTCACCCAGGCCCATCAGCTTCTTGATGATCTCTGAAGTCGAGACGTCCAGGTACTCGGCGACGTCCTTGACCGTGGACCCGGAGTTGACCTGGATCGCGGTCGGGTCTGAGGACGGGGTGCGCGAGGGACGCGATTCGGCCTCTTCGTCGTAGACACCGCGCCGGCGCCGGCCACGGCGCTGGCGGCGCGGTGGCTGGTTTGACTGCGGCGGTCCGCCGCCGGGGCCGCCCGGACCGCGGCGGGAGGCCTGCGAATCGATGACGACCCGGCGCCGCCCACCGGCGTTGCCGGGGGCGCGCTCGCCCTGCAAGGAGTCGCGGGTCGGACGCTTGTGCTGATCGCCTCCGGCGCCCTGGCCGCGGCCACCGTCGCCGGCGGGCCGGTTCGCGTCGCTCGCGTCGGCGGCGGGCGCCGGTGCGCTCGTCTCGTCTGAGCGAGCGGGTGGCGCCTGCGCGGCGGGCGCGGCCTTGGCCGAGCTCTGGGCGGGCTTGGCCGCCGCTTCGCTCTTGGGGCGCTCGGCGGACTTGGCCTGAGCCTTGGCGCCGTCGGCGCGGCTTGGCCTTGGCCTGCTCGGCGGCGGGCTTGGCCTTGGCCTTCTCGGCAGCGGGCTTGGCCTTGGCCGGCGAGGCCGAACTCGAATCTGAAGCGGAGGCCGACGCGGGGCGGGCCTGGCCGCCGTTGGCGAGCACGCGCGAAGCCACCTCCTCGTCGACTGACGAGGAGGACGCCTTCACGTCGATGCCGGCCTCTTTGAGGCGCGCCAGGACATCCTTGGCGGGAAGGCCACGCTCCTTGGCGATTTCATGGACGCGCTTGTTGCTCATCTGTACCTGAGTCTACGTCGCTTCCTGACCGGCGCTGTCTGCGGTCGCGGCGCTCGCCGTACCACTTGCCGGTGCATCCTCATTGACCTCGGCTGCGGAGGCCTCCGTTGCCGGTGCCTGGGGCGCGTCAGCCTCAGCCGCTGGAGCCTCAGTCGGCGCTGCCTCGGGCGCGGCGGCCTCGGCCGCCGGAGCCTCAGCCGCCGGAGCCGCGTTGGCGGCCGGCGGATCGGGCTGGACCTGGTCGCTGCCGGTGCCGGCAAGGGCCTGGTGGGCCTCGATGCCGCAGTAGCGCGACCCGGGTAGCGCAGCGTTGGGGCAGCGGCGGCCGTTGGTGAGGATGGCGGCGCACCGGCCCTGGAGCTCCTCCTCCTCGTAGCCGTGCTCAGCCTCCTCGGCCGCGAACTCGGTCTCGGAGCGGATGTCGATCCGCCAGCCGGTGAGCCGCGCCGCCAGCCGCGCGTTCTGGCCTTCGCGGCCGATGGCCAGCGACAGCTGATCGTCGGGGACGATGACCGTCGCCTGCTTGCCGGCGTCGTCGACCAGCACCTCGCGCACGCGCGCGGGCGACAGCGCCTTGGCGACGAACCGGGCGGGCTCGTCGTTGTAAGGGATGATGTCGATCTTCTCGCCGCGCAGCTCGGAGACGACCATGCGCACGCGGGAGCCGCGGGGGCCCACGCAGGCGCCGACGGGGTCGACCCCGTCCACGTGGGAGACGACGGCGATCTTGGAGCGGTAGCCGGGCTCGCGCGCGACGCCGGTGATCTCCACCAGGCCGTCGGCGATCTCGGGCACCTCCAGCTCGAACAGCGACTTGATCAGCTCGGGGTCGCGACGCGAGACGATGATGCTCGGCCCCTTGGTCGAGTTCGAGACGTCCTTGATGACGGCCTTGATCCGCTGCGAATGGTCGTAGCGCTCGCCGTCGACCTGCTCGGACTTGGGCAGCAGCGCCTCGACGCGCTCGCGCAGCTGCACGAGCGTGTAGCGCGAGTCCGACTGCTGCACGATTCCGGTGATCAGCTCGCCGACGCGGTCGCGGTACTCCTCGAACATCATGTCGCGCTCGGCCTCGCGGATCCGCTGGAGGATCACCTGCTTGGCCGTCTGAGCGGCGATGCGTCCGAAGTCGTGCGGCGTGACGTCCTCGATCTCGATCTGGTCCTCGTACTCCTTGAGCTTCTCCATGTCGATCTCGGGCTCAGGAGCGTCGCGCATCTCCCCCGTCTCGGGGTCGACGGTCGGCTGCTGGTCGGTGGTGGCCTCGATGAGCAGCTGCTCCTCGAGCTCCGGCGGGATCTTCAGCTCCCACACGATGAAGTCGCCGCTGTCGCGGTCCATCTCCACCTTGGCGTAGGGCGCCGAGCCAGGGGTCTTCTTGTAGGCCGACAGCAGCGCGTCTTCCAGCGCCTCCATCAGCTTCTCATGGGAAATGTTCTTTTCCGCTGCGAGGCCCCGTACGGCCTCAACGATCTCCTTGGACATGAATCAGTCTCCGGGTACGAGGTTGGAGCGGACGATCTGCTCGTACGGGATCGTGAGGACCCCGTCGCCGGCGGCAATCGTGACGTCGCTGTCTGAAGCGCCGACCAGCTCGCCGGTCAGCTGCTTGTGACCGTTATCAGCGTCGCGCAGCCGCACGCGAGCGCGGCGGCCAAGGAAACGGAGTAGTGCTGAGGCTTGGTCAGCGGACGGTCCTGACCAGGCGACGAGACCTCCAGCGCGTAGCGCTGCCGGTACTCGTTCAGGTGCCCCGAGACGCGCTCGCAGAGGTCGAGGCTCACGCCGTCGGGGTGGTCGATGAACAGGCGCAGGGTCGGACCTGACACCTCCGCCAGCAGCACCTCGACCTCGGGCTCGACGCCGGCAAGTCTGGCTTCGATCTCGGTCTGTAGGGCACTCACTGTCTCCTCCATAAATCTCATAAAAAAAGCGGGCGGGCGCCCACTTTCTAAAACGGCACCGGGAACGCCCGGCCGGAAAGCTGTGACCCGCAGGTTAGCACCGCCGGGGTGCATTGGTGAACGCCTGGCGACTCGCCCTTCAGCCGCCCGACTGCTCGGCTGCGCGGGCCCGGGCGCGGTCCCGGTAGACGCGGTAGTCGCGGCGCCCGGGCTGCAGGCACGCGGCCAGCGCAAGCGGCTTTCGAGCCTCGTCGTGGCGGCCCAGCAGCTGCAGGCAGCGGCCCAGACAGAACTGGGCGTAGTCATTGGTGGGAGCGCGCTCGATCACCGCCCGGAACTCGTCGGCTGCCTGCTCGTAGCGCTGGATATGAAACAGCGCCCGCCCCAGCGCCTCGCGCACCGAGGTCTTGTCGGGAGCCAGGTCCCGCGCGCGCGCCAGCGGGATGGCCGCCTGGTGATGGTGGCCTGCCTCCAGCAGCGCGGTGCCCCGCTGATACAGGTCATAGAGCTCTTCCACGCCCACGATTCTAAGACCCGTGGCGGGCCAGCACAGCGTTTTTAGGACGGATGGACGCTGGCCGCTCCTACACCCGTGGCGGCAGTGGCTACACCCGTGGCGGCAGCGCCCACAGCGCGCGGATGCGCCCGATGAAACCCAGCCCGCGGCCCAGCTCGCGGCGCAGCGCCCGCCGCTGGGCGGCGTTGGGACGTCCCGGCGGCGGCGCCGTAGCGCGAGAGCCGCAGCGTACGGACGTAGGCCTCGGCATCCGGCGAGCTGTGCAGCCGCCGCTCGAGCCCCGCGAGGGTGGTCCCCTCCTGGAGCGGGCGGCCGGTGCGCGCCAGCGCACGCTCGAGCTCGGCCAGCAGATCGCTGCGCGCCGACGTGGCTGCGCGTGAGGCGGCGCGCGAGCCAGGCCAGCAGCACAACGAGGGCGACGCCGAGCGCGACCAGCCACCACAGGCTGGTGCCCGCCGCCGGTGTGGTGGTGCAGCGTCGTCGCGGAGGAGGCGCTGTTGCCGGCCTCGCGTCGTCCCTGCGCGGCATCGACGCCGGAGTTGCCGCTGGTCGGCTTGAGAATCGGCTCGATGGCCGTGCCGCCGCGCGCCGGGGCCGATGCCGGCGTCGGGTCAAAACGCACCCAGCCGTAGTTGGGGAACCAGGCTTCGACCCAGGCGTGGGCGTCGATGTCGGTGACGATCCAAGCGACCGCTCTGCTTGTCGTAGGTCCCGGACGTGAACCCGGCGGCGACGCGGGCAGGGATCCCACCCATGCGCAGCAGCATCGCCATGGCCCCCGAGAACTGCTGGCAGTAGCCTCGCTTGTCGTTGGACAGGAAGCTGGCCAGCGGGTACTGGTGCCGGGGCGGGGTCTGGGTGTAGGCGAAGCCGTGGGCGGTACTGAGGTAGTTGCGCACGCTCATCACGAACGCGTACGGGGTCTTGGCCTTGGCGGCGAGCCGGCGGGCGAGCGCGTAGGCGTGCGCGTAGGGCGACAGGTCGATCTCGGTGCGGGCGATGGCGCCGTTGGGCACCGCGCGGGCGCCGCGCGCGGATCGCCTCGCGGCCGGGCGCGACGGCGCAAGGACGCCGCTGGGCACCGACGGGGCGGCGGCGCTGTGGAACAGGGGGAACCGGACAGGCGCCGCCCCCGCGGCGATCGCCGGCGTGGAGAGGGGCAGATCAAGGGTCAGGTAGTTGGCCAGGAGGCCCGTCGGATAGTCGCGCCCGACGGTGGCCAGCTCATGGGGCGATGGCTGCGGCGAGTAGACCGAGATCGCGTAGTTGGTCCCCGGCCCCATCGGCGTCCCCGACTGCCAGGTCCCGGCGTCGGCGCCCTGCTCAAGGCCCCCCGGGACGGTCGACGCGGGCTGGCTGGCATCGCCGGCCGCGATGACATCGGCGGTCGTCATGCCCACGATCGAGACGTGAAGCGTCTTGGTCCAGCGGGCGAGAGCGTCCCCGCTGGGCTGTGGCAGCGTGGGTTGCGGCGGGAGGCCCGCGACCCAGCTGATGCCGTTGAAGGTGTCGAGATCCTCAGCCTTCCAGTAGTCACCCTCAGACCGGCCGGCGGTCACGGTGAACACCTCGTGCCCGGTCTGGGGCCAGCGCAGCGGTCCGTAGGTCTGGTTCCAGTTGAAGGTGTCCACATGGACGGGGACGGCGACGCCCGCCCACGCGCGGTAGTTCACCCACGGCGAGTGCTGGTCGATGCGTGGCGCCGCGAGCGCGCCGCCCACTCCGGCGAGCGCGATGATGCCGATCGCCGACGCGGCCGCCCCGGCGCGAACCCGCTCGCCCCACATGAACGCCGCCAGCAGGCCGAAGAGCAGCAGCCCCTGCAGGTAGGGCAGCTCGGGCCGGATGAGCGTCGAAGGCACGATCGCCAGCGCGATGAGCGGCAGCGCGGCCGCCGCCCGGCGGCCGTCGCCCAGTCGCGACCCGCCGGCGAACGCCAGCACCGCGGCGGCGTCGAGCGCGAGCACCGCGGCCCCCATCAGGATCACCATGCGCACGTCGGCGTTGGAGCCGAGGTACGGGACGAGCGTGTTGGGCAGGAGGTTGAGGCCGTGCTCGATCCGGTCAGTGGTGCGCGCGATGCTCATGTGCTTGAGCCAGTGCCAGCGCAGCCCGGAGACCGGGAAGGCCAGGAGGAGGATGACCACCGACGCGGCGGCCGCCCCCAGGCGCGTGTAGCGGCCGATCACGGGCACGGCGCCGGCCATCACGACCGCCAGTGCCAGCAGCCCGATCAGCCGCCAGCCCGGCTCCGGGCGCATCAGCGTCGCCCACCGCACCAACCCGTAACCGGCCAGCGCCGTGAAGGTGGCCAGACGCAGCCATGGCCGCTCGGCCTGCGCGGCACGCGGATCGGCCTTGGCGCGGTCAGAGCGCGGGCGCCCGCCGATGGCGCCGGCGGTGGATACCCCGGCGCTCATCGCCGGCGACCCCTCGTCACGCCGCCATCTCCCTCACGCCACCATGTCCTCGGGTCGCGTGCGCCCGTAGTGGCGCCCGGCCCCCAGCACGAAGCCCTGGCAGCCCGAGACGGTGAGCGTCGGCCGGGCGCCGCTGCGCATCCCGCGGGGGTGGCCGCCCACGAGCTCGGCCTCGGGAACGACGAGCACGGTCGGGCCGCCGCCCGGCGCGCTGAGGATCGCCCCCAGGCGCTCCACCGGTGATGCGGCCACATAGATCATCGCCCCGGCCCGCCCCGCCGCAGAGCCCAGTACCGGCGGGCGGCTGGTGCTTCCGCCCTCGACGAGGGCGAGGCGCGCATAGGCGGCGGGCCAGCTGATCAGCTCGCGGTCGATCACCGTGGGGCGCTGCTCGCCGGGCAGGAGCAGGCCGCATCCGCCGGCCGCGCTGAACTCGAGCACCAGCGACGCCGCCGCCCGGACGGCTGCGTCGATCAGATCAACGACGGCCCGGCCGGCGGACGCCGGCGTCCGCGCGTCGAGCACGACGAGGGGGCGCGCATCACCATCGGCCTGGAGCTGGCGCTCGATGAGCCCGGCGCCTCGGGCCACCGCCGGCCAGTGGATGCGGCTGGCGGGCGTGCCCTTGCGGTAGGGGCGTAGACCGTCGAGGTCGACGGCGGCAAGCGCCTCGGACCCGGTGTGGCCGTCGGGCAGGCGCAGCCGGCGGCTGTGGCCCGAGCCCAGCCAGCGGACCGGCTCGGTCCGCGGGAGGACGAGCACCTGCTGGCTGCCCGCACGGCTGACGGCGTCGGCGCGAGCCAGGTCGAGCGGGTCGCGGACGGTGAGTGCCGGCGCGGGCAGCCGGTGCAGTCCGCGGCGGGCAAAGCGCGAGCTCACACGGACGCTGGTGGTGCGATCGCCCCTCACCGGCGAGAGCTCGCCCGTGAGCTCGAACCGCAAGCCGGTGAACGGATCGACGAGCTCGGCCCCGGGGAGGCCGAGCGGGCCGCGCCGGACCTCGATCGCCGCCTCGACCGGTTCATCCTCGATCACCCGTTCGGCGGGCAGGTGGCGCTCGGTGGCGGCGCCCCGGGCGGCGAGCCACACCCAGGCCGGCGTGCCGACCCCGAGCGCGATGAGCCCCACGGCAGGCACGAACAGAGGTGCCGCGTCAAAGATGAACGACACCACGCACAGCACCACGCCGCAGGCGGCCACGACGGCGGCTCGCTTGGCGAGCAGCCGCGGTGTTGCCATCGCCTGCATGGTGTGATCTAGAGGGCTCTCGTCGAGCCGACGGCGTCGAGGATCACGTCGCGCGCCGCCGCCCGCGGGGTCTCGGGCGCCAGCACCAGCCGGTGGGCGAGCACCGGGACGGCGAGGGCCTGGACGTCATCGGGCAGTGCGTGGTCGCGCCCGCTCATCATGGCGTTCGCCTTGGCCGCACGCAGCAGCAGCAGCCCGGCGCGCGGGCTGGCGCCCAGGTCGACGCGAGGGTCCTCGCGGGTGCGCCACAGCAGCCGCACGATGTAGTCGCGCAGCGGAGCCGTGGCCCGGACCCGCGCGGCGGCGTCCTGAGCGGCGAGCACCTCAGCGGCGGTCACCACCGGGCGCAGCGTCATCACCTGGTCCCCGGCCTCGTGCTGGGCCAGCATCCCAGCCTCGGCTGCGCGGTCGGGGTAACCCATCGAGAGCCGGACCATGAAGCGGTCGACCTGGGCCTCGGGCAACGGGTAGGTGCCCTCGTACTCGATCGGGTTCTGAGTAGCCAGTACCAGGAAGGGCCGCGCGAGCTCGTGGGTGTGCACGTCCACCGTCACGCGGCGTTCCGCCATGCACTCCAGCAGACCCGACTGGGTCTTGGGCGAGGCGCGGTTGATCTCGTCGACCAGGACGACGTTGGCGAACACCGGCCCGGGACGGAACTCGAAGCGCTGCTCGCGCTGGTCGTAGACATTGGTCCCGACCACGTCGGCCGGCAGGAGGTCCGAGGTGCACTGGATGCGAGCGAACTGGCAGTCGATGGAGCGGGCCAGCGCCCGGGCGAGCGCCGTCTTGCCGACGCCGGGATAGTCCTCGACCAGCGCGTGCCCCTCAGCCAGGAGCGACACCAGGAGATGGCGCAGGGTCTCGGGGCGGACCTGCACCGCCTTGTTGATGTTGGCTGTCAGCGCCCGCCCCACGGCGGCGAACGCTTCAGACTCCTGCGGTGCGAGCGGGGTCTGCTCTGATGGCTCGATCGTCTGACTCCTTGGTTCGCAGCTTCTCCACCTCATCGAGGACGCCGTCGGCGATCTGCTCCTTCCGCGATCTACGTAGCCGATGCTCGGAGCCGTCCCTGGCCAGGATCGTCACCTCGTTCTCGGGCGCGTCAAAACCGATGCCCGGCTGCGAGATGTCGTTGACCACGATTGCGTCAAGCCGCTTACGCGCCAGCTTGTCGCGGGCGTAGTCGACGGCGCCGTCTCCGTGCTCCGCGGCGAAACCCACCACGATCTGGCCGGGGCGGCGTCGCCCCGACAGTGTGCGCAGCACGTCCTCGGTGGGTTCGAGCTCGAGATGCGGCGTTCCGGCGTCTTTCTTGAGCTTGTGGGCGGCGGGATCGCGCGGGCGGAAGTCCGCGACCGCCGCGGCCATGAGCAACACGTCGGTGGAGTCAAAGCGCTCGTCACAGGCAGCCTTGAGCTCGGCCGCGGTCCCGACCGCGACGACGCGGACGCCGGGGGGCGCGGGCAGGGCGACGTTGGCGGCCACCACCGTGACGTCGGCGCCTCGGCGAGCGGCGCGCTCGGCCAGCGCGAAGCCCATCCGCCCGCTGGAGCGGTTGCCGATGTAGCGCACGCTGTCGATCGGCTCCCGGGTCCCCCCCGCGGTGACCAAGACGCGCACTCCCAGCCACGGACGCAACCAGTCCCCACCCGCCCGGGCAGCCTCGGCCAGCCGCGCCTCGACGGCCTGCAGAAGCTCGGCCGGCTCAGACATGCGGCCGACGCCATGCTCGCCGTGAGAGGCGAGATCACCGGCGCCGGGGCCGACCACGGTGACGCCGCGGTCAGCCAACAGGGCGAGGTTGGCCTGCACCGCGGGGTGCAGGTACATGCGGTTGTTCATGGCCGGGGCGACCAGCAGCGGGCAGGCCGCGGCGAGCGCCGCGGTGGTCACCAGGTTGTCGGCGTGGCCGTGCGCGAGCTTGGCGATCGTGTTCGCGCTGGCCGGAGCGATCGAGGTACAGGTCGGCGTTCTCGACCAGCGCCAGGTGGCTGATCGGCGCGCGGTCGGGCGCGGGCTCGCCGGGGTAGGCGCCGCGCATCGGATCGTCCTGAAACTCGCCCGTGAGGACCGGCGCGCCGGTGATGCCCGCAAATGACGCCGCCCCCACGAACTGCAGGCTGGACTCGGTCTGGATGACCCGGACGGAATGCCCGGCCTTGATCGCCAGCCGCGCCGTCTCCAGCGCCTTGTAGGCCGCGATCCCGCCGGTCACTCCGAACAGCAGCCGCGCCACCCTCTCTACCGCCTCCCTGATCTGAGCCGAGTGCTTCCTACACCCGCAAGGTCACTAACGGTAGTGGTACTTCAGCTTGCCCTGCGCCACTTCTTCCAGGGCGATCGTCAGATAGTTCTTGGACCGGGTATCGACCATCGGGGGCGGGAACTCGTCGAACGTTCCCTCGCCGAGGTTGTGGTAGTACGAGTTGATCTGGCGCGCGCGCTTCGCGGCCACGAGCACACTGGCGTAGTCGGAGTCGACGTGGTCCAGGAGCTTGTCGATGCGGGGTGAGATCAAGGTTGGCCCTTTGCTGGTTGGTTGCTGACCAAGGTTAGCGGGAGATGTGCAAACCCCTGCAAGGGTCGCGGTCTGGGCTGGGGCGCGGCCGAGCGTCGCGGGGCCTTGGGCCAACGTCAACTGCGGCTATCGAGGAACAGGGTGCGGGGCCGGGATGAGCGACGCCGAGGGTAGGAATTGCCTCGTAGTGGTGCAGTTCACCATCGCCCTTGCGAGTTGCCGCCGCTCACCCAACCGCCCTCGCGGGTTGGCGCCACCACCCGGCCCGCCCCTCGATAGCCGCAGTTGACTTTCGTTCCGTGCCCCGCGGCGCTACTCGGAGGACGGCGACGGCGGCCACCCACCTCGCCACGCACGATGTCCACGAGCTCCTCGAGCGCGTCCTCGAGGCGGTCGTTGACGACGACGTGGCTGAACTCCGATTGGGCCTCGAGCTCGCCCTCTGCGGTCTGCAGCCGGGCGTCGACCTGCTCGGCGGTGTCGGTGCCGCGGCCCACCAGCCGGGCCCGCAGCGCCTCTCGGCTGGGCGGAGCGATGAACACCTGCAGCGCCTCGGGCATCGCCTCGCGGACCTGGCGGGCGCCCTGGACCTCGATCTCGAGCACAACGGGCTCGCCCGGCGCAGGCGCCCCTCCAGCTCGGAACGCAGGGTGCCGTATCGCCGCCCCGAGTAGGTGGCGTGCTCGACGAACTCGCCGTCGGTGACGCGTTGCTCGAACTCGTCGGTGCTGAGGAAGTGGTAGTCGACGCCCTGGGTCTCCCCGGGCCGGGGCGCGCGCGTGGTGGCCGAGATCGAGAGGCCGAGCTGGGGCACGCGCTCGAGCAGGCCGCGGATCAACGTTCCCTTGCCGACGCCGGACGGACCGGTGATCACGAAGACTCTGGCCACCGGCGCAGAGGAAATGTGATCAGCGGCGGCGCAGGAGCGCCACGAGCTCGCCGCGTTGGCGCTCGGAGAGACCGCCCAGGGTCTTGCTCGGCGAGATCCGGCACTGAGACAGGATCTTGTTGACCTTCACGCGGCCGTACTTGGGGACCGCCAGCAGCAGGTCGAACACCTTGGCGGTCTGCACGTAGTCCGGCGGATCGAGCAGGAGTTCGTGGATCGGGGGCGCGACCCGCTTTGAGATCGCGCTTGAGCTGCGCGCGCCGACTGCGGATATCGTTCGCACGCTGCAGAGCCTCCATGCGCTGCACGAGTGAACGCTCCGGCGCGGCGACCTGTTTGGGGAACGATTCACTGACCGGCGGCATGGGCGGCGACTATACATCTTGGGGCGGGCCGATCAAGGCCAAACCCCCCAATTCGACTCAAGCTCAGCTTGAGGTTCAGCATTGTCGAGCCTAGTTCGGGATTTCAGGTTGGTTTGCAGGGGCTTTATGCGCTGTGTAACACGTCGACTGAGTGACCCTCAGCGCCGGTCAAGGCCCCGCCCGGAATGGTGGGGCGCGCCGCCGGCGAGCGCTAACTCCGAGGCGATGCGCGTGCCCGCCAACGGGTCCCGGAAGCTCTCTGTGCCGACCGCCACAAGCGTGGCGCCGGCGGCGATGAGCTCGTGGGCGTGGCGACCATGTGTCACCCCGCCCATGCCGATCACCGGAACGTCGACCGCCTCGGTCACCGACCGCACCTGAGCCAGCGCGACCGCGCGCACCGCCGGGCCCGACACCCCACCGGTCGTCCCCCCCAGCCACGGCTCGGCGGTGCGGGGGTGCAGCGCCATGCCGCGGATCGTGTTGATGAGCGAGACGGCGTCCGCGCCCTCGCGCTGGGCGGCCATCGCCACCGCCGGCACGTCGGAGGCGTTGGGCGTGAGCTTGACGATCAGCGGCTTGTGCGTCAGCGGCCTGACCGCGCTCAACAGCCGCGCGATCTCGTCGGGGTCGGCGCCCATCACCGTCCCGGTCTCGACGTTCGGGCACGAGACGTTGAGCTCCAGCGCGGCCACCTCGTCACGCTGCGCGAACGCGCTGACCAGCCGGGCCACCTCATCGCGGCTGAAGCCCATCACGTTGACGATGAGCGGGACGGGGAGGCGGGCCAGTTCGGGCAGGTCATGGGCGAGATAACCCTCAAGTCCCTTGTTGGGCAGCCCGATCGAGTTCATGAGCCCGGCGGGAAGCTCCCACAGCCGCGGCGGCGGATTGCCCTGGCGCGGCGCCAGCGTCACCGTCTTGGACACGAACGCCGCGAACGGGAAGTTCTGCACCAGCCCGTCCCCGAAGGCGCGGCGCGCGGCGATGGCGTCAAACGTGCCCGAGGCGTTGATGACCGGATGCGCGAGCTCAACGCCGCAGAAGTCCACCGTCGCTGCCGTCCCGGGGGCAGCGCTCAATGTCCCGCTCCCGGGGTCAGGGCCGTCTTCAGGCGGGCCGCATCGATGACGGGGCCGTCGACGCACAACCTGATGTAGCCGTCGGTCGTCGCCACGACACAACCGAAGCACGCGCCATAGCCGCACGCCATCCCGGACTCCAGCGCGAGCTGGGCGGGCACCTCGCGGGCGGCACACAGCGCGCGGACGGCCTCGAGCATCGGTGGCGGGCCGCAGGCATAGACCTCGGCGTGGGCGTCCTGGTCCAGCTCCGCGGCGAGCAACTCCGTGACGAGGCCATGGTGCCCGACGCTGCCGTCGTCGGTGGCCACCACCGCACCGTCCACCAGCCCTGCGCCTGGGGCGTGCGCAGCGTCGCGGAAGCCGAGCACGGTGTGCGCCTCCCCCAGTTGGTCCTGCCAGATCGCCAGCGGGGCGATCCCCACACCGCCCCCCACCAGCAGCGGCCGGCGACCGTCCCGGGGTCGCGCAAACCCGATCCCCAGCGGACCCAGCAGCATCAGGTCATCGCCGGCGCCCAGCTCGCACAGGCGCGCGGTCCCCGGTCCGACGTCCTCGATGAGGAAGTGCAGCTCGTCGCTGTGGGCCGGGGCGCGCAGCACGCTGAACGCGCGCGGCAGGTAGGGACGCTCGTCGGCGCCTCCCCCCCACCGCTGCACCGCGCGGAGCATGTAGAACTGCCCGGCGGCGGGCCTCGGCCCCTCGGGGTCGGCGCAGCGCAGCACGGTGTAGGCGCCATGGCGCTCGGCGGCGAGAAGGCGCGTCGCGCGCGCGCCGAACGGCGCCTGGACGCGGTCGGTGACGGCGGCGGTCACTGCGACAGGGACACGCCGGCGCCCGGCGCGGGAGACCTCGTCGTGCCCACCCGGTGCAACTCCTGAAGCGACACGACCGCGGGCTCGCCGCGCTGCGCGGCGATGATCGCCCGGGCCGCGGCCAGGCCGCCCGCCATCGTCGTGATGCAGGGGATCCCGCGCTTGATCGCCGCCGAGCGGATCTCGTAGCCGTCCGAGCGCGCCCGGGTCCCGGTGGGCGTGTTGATGACGAGGTCAACGGCGCCGCGCTCGATCCAGTCCACGACGTTGTCGGGGCCCTCGTTGATCTTGTTGATCTGTGCAGCGGGGATGCCCATGCGCCGCAGCGACTGGGCCGTGCCGCGAGTGGCGATGATCTCGAAGCCGAGGTCGTGCAGGATGCTGGCGATCCCGATGGCGGCCGGCTTGTCGCCGTCGGCGACGGTGAGGAACACCGTGCCCTGGTTGGGCAGCTTGGCCCCGGCTGCCGCCTGGGCCTTGGCAAAGGCCGTGGGGAAGTCGGCGGCGATGCCCATCACCTCGCCGGTGGAGCGCATCTCCGGGCCCAGCAGCGAGTCGGCGCCGGCGAAGCGGCTGAACGGCAGCACCGCCTCCTTGACGCACACGTGCCCGCACCGCGCCTCGGCCGGCAGCCCGAGATCGGCGATCCTCTCCCCCAACAGGATCCGGCAGGCGAGCTTGGCCAGCGGGTGGCCGATGGCCTTGGAGACGAACGGCACGGTGCGCGAGGCTCGCGGGTTGGCTTCGATGACGAAGAGGCGGTCGTCGCCGCGGATGGCGAACTGGACGTTGAGCAGCCCGACGACGCCGAGCGCCTTGGCGATCCCGGTCGTCTGCTCGCGGATGCGGTCGAGCATCTCCCCGCCCAGCGTGTGGGGCGGCAGCACGCAGGCGGAGTCGCCAGAGTGGATCCCGGCCTCCTCGACGTGCTGCATGATGCCCGCGATCCAGACGGTCTCCCCGTCGCACAGGGCGTCGACGTCGACCTCGATCGAGTCCTCCAGGAAGCGGTCGAGATAAATGGTGGATCGCCGCCGCCGGCGACGACTCGGTGAAGGTAGTCGCGCAGGCCGTCGACGTCATAGACGATCTCCATGGCCCGCCCGCCCAGCACGTAGCTGGGGCGCACCAGCAGCGGGAAGCCGACGCCGGGCGCTGCGGTCAGCGCCTCCTCGGCGTTCGCCGCCGTGGCGTAGGGCGGCGCGCTGTAGCCCAGTCGGTCCAGGAGCGCCCCGAAGCGCGAGCGGTCCTCGGCCAGGTCGATGGCGTCGATGCTGGTGCCCAGGATCGTGACCCCTGCGGCCTCCAGGCCGGCGGCGAGCTTGAGCGGGGTCTGGCCGCCGAACTGGACGACAACACCTTCCGGCTGCTCCAGCTCACAGACCGCGAGGACGTCCTCGAGTGTGAGCGGCTCGAAGTACAGGCGATCGGAGGTGTCGTAGTCGGTGGAGACGGTCTCGGGGTTGCAGTTGACCATGACCGCGTCGCGGCCGGTCTCGCGCACCGTCTGGGCGGCATGCACGCAGCAGTAGTCGAACTCGATGCCCTGGCCGATCCGGTTGGGGCCCGAGCCGAGGATCACGACGCTGGGACGCTCGCCTCGGATCACCTCGTGGTTGGGGCCATCCGGACCCGGACGCTCCCAGCCCGAGTAGTAGTAGGGCGTGCGGGCGGCGAACTCAGCGGCGCAGGTGTCCACCGCCTTGTAGGTGCGCTCACCGGCGAACGGGTAACCCTCGCCGTCTCCGGTGCCGCCCCAGTCGGCCACCAGCTCGGCCAGCTCGCGCAGGAACCACGGGTCGATGCTCGTGCGGCGTGCGCAGCTCCTCGATCGAGAGGCCGCGGCGCAGCGCCTCCAGCAGGTGGTCGTAGCGCTCGGCCCCCGGCATCTCCAGCAGCGTAAGCAGCGCCTCGTCGTCGGCGGGGGATGTCGCCCCGGTGTCGAGCTCCCGTGAGCGCAGCGCCTTGGCGAAGGCCTGCTTGAACGTCCGGCCCAGCGCCATCGCCTCCCCCACGGACTTCATGTGGGTGGTGAGGTCAGCCTCGGCGCCGGGGAACTTCTCAAAGGCGAACCGCGGCCACTTGACGACGCAGTAGTCGATGGCGGGCTCGAAGCTCGCCGGCGTGGCGCGGGTGATGTCGTTGGGGATCTCCTGCAGCGTGTAGCCCGACGGCCAGGCGGGCGGCGATCTTGGCGATGGGGAACCCGGTGGCCTTGGAGGCCAGGGCGCTGGAGCGCGACACGCGCGGGTTCATCTCGATGACGACGATCTCGTCGGTGGCGGAGTTGACCGCGAACTGGACGTTGGAGCCGCCGGTCTCGACCCCCACGGCGCGGATGACCGCGATGGCCTGGTCGCGCAGCGCCTGGTACTGCTTGTCGGTGAGAGTCTGCTGGGGCGCGACGCAGACGCTGTCGCCGGTGTGAACGCCCATCGGGTCGAGGTTCTCGATCGAGCACACGATCACCACGTTGTCAGTGTGATCACGCATGACCTCGAGCTCGAACTCGCCCCAGCCCAGCACGGACTCCTCGAGCAGCACCTGGCCGATCGGCGAGGCGGCCAGACCCCCACCGACGATCCGCTCGATATCGGCCGCGGTGCGCACGACGCCGCCGCCGGTCCCGCCCAGCGTGAACGCGGGGCGCACGATGAAGGGCAGTCCGAGCTCCGGAAGCGCGTCGCGGGCGTCCTGCAGTGGTGTGGGCGATGACGGACTGCGGCACGCGCAGCCCGGCCGCGGTCATGGTGTCGCGGAAGCGCTCGCGGTCCTCGGCGCGGTCGATCGCGTCGTAGTTGGCGCCGATCAGCTCGACGCCGAAGCGCTCCAGCGTGCCGTCCTCGTACAGCGCCTTGGCCAGGTTGAGCGCGGTCTGACCGCCGAGTGTCGGCAACAGCGCGTCGGGGCGCTCGCGCTCGATGACCTGGGCCACCGGTCCGGGCAGCAGCGGCTCGATGTAGGTGGTGGTGGCCACCTCGGGGTCGGTCATGATCGTCGCCGGGTTGGAGTTGACGAGCACGACCTCGTAGCCCTCCTGCTCGAGCACCCGGCACGCCTGGGTGCCCGAGTAGTCGAACTCGGCCGCCTGGCCGATGACGATCGGGCCCGGAGCCGAGCAGGAGGATCTTGTGGATGTCGGTCGCGCCGGGGCACGGCTAGACCACTACGACGCGGTTGCGATCGCGTCCACGAAGCGGTCGAACAGGTACAGGGAGTCGTGTGGGCCGGGTCCGGCCTCGGGGTGGTATTGGACGGTGGCGCCGGGGACGTCGCGCAAGGTCAGGCCCTCCACGGTGCGGTCATACAGGTTGATGTGGGTGAGCTCGGCGGCGCCGAAGTCGGTCTCCCAGCGCACCGGCTCGTCGTCGTCGATAGTCCGCGCGCCTCCCGGTCCGAGCACCGCGAAGCCGTGGTTCTGGCTGGTGATCTCGGTGCGACCGGTGGACAGGTCCTTGACCGGGTGGTTGGCGCCGTGGTGGCCGAAGGGCAGCTTGTAGGTCTCAAGGCCCACCGCGCGGCACAGCAATTGGTGGCCGAGGCAGATCCCGTACACGGGCAGCCGGCCGACGAGCTCGCGGACGGTGGCCACGACGTAGTCCAGCGCTCCGGGGTCGCCGGGACCATTGGCCAGGAACACGGCGTCGGGCTCGGTGGCGAGCAGGGCGTCGGCGGAGGCGTGGCACGGGTGCAGGGTCACGGTGACGCCGCGGGCGCGCAGGTTGCGCACGATCGAGAGCTTGACGCCGGTGTCGATCATGGCGATGCGGAGGCCGCCGGACGGTCCGTGCCGCGCCGCCGATGGGGTCCAGCACAGTCGCCTGAGCGGGGGTGACCTCGCGGGCGAGGTCGCGCCCGGCCATGTCGGGTTCGGCGTGCGATCAGCGCCCGCGCCTCCTCGAGGCTCACCCGGGCGGGGAACAGCCCGCCGCGCATGGCCCCGGCGTCGCGGATGTGGCGCACCAGCGCACGGGTGTCGAGGTCGGTGATCGCCGGGATCCCGCAGTCAGTCAGCCAGCTCAGCCAGCCCGCCTCGGCCCCGGGGGCATCCTCGCGGTCGACGGCGGCGCGCATGATCGCCGCGCGGGCGTGGACGCGATCGGATTCCATCGCCTCGGCGCTGACGCCATAGTTACCGATCATGGGGTAGGTGAAGGTCGAGCAGCTGCCCGGCGTAGCTGGGATCGGTCATCGCCTCCTGGTATCCGGACATCGAGGTGGTGAAGACGATCTCCCCCACCGCGGCCGCGTCGGCGCCGCAGGCGATCCCGTCGAAGCGGGCGCCGTCCTCGAGCAGGACGTACGCGGTGGCGGCCGGTGCGGGCATCTAGCGTGCCTCGCTGTTCATCGCGCCCGCGCCCGCGTCGCGCTCGCGCCCGAGCCGGCGTGGTCCTCACGCACGAGCATCGGGCGTCCGGTAGACGACCGCGCCGGCGGCGAGCGTGAGCATCACGCGGCCGTGGAGCGTACGGCCGTGGAAGCACGAGTTCGACGAGCGGCTGACGTAGCCCGTCAGCGCCGACCTCCCAGGCGCTGTCCAGGTCGACGAGGCAGAGATTGGCCTCCTCGCCGGCGACGATCCGCGGCGTGGGCAGCTCGTAGAGCGCGGCGCCGGCGGTCATCCGCTCGATCACGATGGCCAGTTCGAGCTCGCCGGTGAGCACGAGCTCGGTGTAGAGGGCCGCGAAGGCCGTCTCCAGCCCGGTCGTCCCCATCGGCGCCTGCTCGAACGGGACCTCCTTCTCGTGCACCGCGTGGGGGGCGTGGTCGGTGGCGACGCACTCGATGACGCCGCTGCGGAGGGCCTCGACCAGCGCCTGCGCGGTCTGACTCGGCGCGCAGCGGCGGGTTCATCTTGAAGCGGCTGTCGAGCGTGCGCACCATGTCGTCGGTGAGGGTCAGGTGATGCGGGCTGGCCTCGCCGCTGACCCGCGCGCCAGCCTCGCTTGGCGGCAGCCAGCGCCTGGACGGACTCGATCGCGGACAGGTGCTGGAAGTGCACCCGCGCGTCCTCGTACAGGGCCAGGGCGCTGTCGCGGGCGACCATCGTGGACTCCGACACCGAGGGGATCCCGGCCAACCCGAGCCGCGCCGAGACCGCCCCCTCGTGCATCACGCCGTCCGCCGACAGCGCCGGGTCCTCCTCGTGCAGGGCGATGATCGCCGCCGCACAGCCGCTGGTACTGCAGCGCCTTGCGCAGCATCCCGGCCGAGACGACCGGCTTGCCGTCGTCGGTGAAGCCGATGGCGCCCGACGTCGCGCAGCTCGGCCATCTCGGTGAGCTCCTCGCCGGCCAGTCCGCGCGTGATCGAGGCGAGGAACCCGACGGGCACCCGCGCCTCGCGCTGGGCGCGCTCGACCAGCGACCCAGCACCGCCGCGGTATCGACGGTGGGGGTGGTGTTCGGCATCGCGACCACGGCGCAGAAGCCGCCGGCGGCGGCCGCCGCGGTGCCCGTGTCGAGGTCCTCCTTGTACTCCTGGCCCGGCGTGCGCAGGTGCACGTGCGGGTCCACGAAGCCGGGGAACACGTGCTTGCCGGCGGCGTCGATGATGTCGATCGCCGTCGGACGCGCGGAGCGCTGCCGGGCTCGCCCAACTCGGCGATGCGCCCGTTGCGGATGAGGATGTCGTGGGCCTCGTCGAGATCGGCGCGCGGATCGAGGACGTGGGCGCCGCGGATCAGCAGGTCGTCGCCGGGGCGGGCCGCGTGGAACAGTCGCCGGACACTCATCACGCCACCGCCGCCAGGACTCGGGGAGCCGACCAGCAGCTCGTAGAGGACCGCCATCCGCACCGCCACGCCGGCCTTGACCTGCTCGCCGATGAGCGCCTGCGGCGAGTCGATCGTCGCCGCCGACAGCTCCACGCCGCGGTTGACCGGCCCGGGATGCATGACGAGCTGGTCGGGGCGCAGCCGGCTCTCGTTGATCTGGTAGCGGGTGGCGTACTCGCGCAGTGACGGGACGAACGACTGCGTGCATGCGCTCGTGCTGCATCCGCAGGACGTAGACGACGTCGGCCTCCTCGAGGCGCTCCAGCGTCGGCGTGGCGGCGCAGCCGAGCGCCTCGATCTCGCGCGGCATCAGCGTCGGCGGGCCGCACACGGTCACGTCGGCTCCCATCCGCGTGAAGGCGAGGATGTTCGAGCGGGCCACCCGCGAGTGGCTGACGTCGCCGACGATCCAGATGTTCACGCCGTCAAGCGAGCCGAAGCGGCGGCGCAGGGTGAACACGTCGAGCAGCGCCTGGGTGGGGTGCTCGTGCTTGCCGTCGCCGGCGTTGACCACCGCGGCGTCGGTCCAGCCGGCGACCAGCTGGGCGGCGCCGGCGTGCGGCGAGCGGATCACGATCGCCGCCGGGTCATAGGCCGAGAGCGTCTGAACGGTGTCCTTGAGCGACTCGCCCTTGTCGACGCTGGACCCGACCGAGCGGATGTTGACCACGTCGGCGCGAGAGCCGCTTGGCGGCGAGCTCGAAGCGAGCTGGTCCGCGTGCTGGCCTCGTAGAAGAGGTTGACGATCGTCCGGCCGCGCAGCGCGGGGACCTTCTTGATCTCGCGGCCCGAGACCTCGGCGAAGGACTCGGCGCGGTCGAGGATCCGCTCGATGCCGCGCGGTCGAGGTCGTCGATGGAGATCAGGTGGCGGGGCATGCGAGTGGTGCTCATGCGGCTTTGATCCTTGTCTGATGTCGAGTCCGCGCCCGCCCGCGATCGTCACCTCGTCGACGCCGTCGACCTCGTCGACGCGGACGTTGACGCGCTGGTCCTGGGAGGTCGGGAGGTTCTTGCCGACGTAGTCGGGGCGGATCGGCAGCTCGCGGTGCCCGCGGTCGACCAGCGCCGCGAGCTGGACCCGGGCCGGCCGGCCGTAGTCGAAGATCGCCTCGATCGCGGCGCGGACCGTGCGCCCGGTGTAGAGCACGTCGTCGACGATCACGATCGTGCGGCCGTCGACCGAGAAGTCCAGCTCGGTGGAGTGGACGACCGGCGAGCTGGCGCGGAGGGTCGAGGTCGTCGCGGTAGAAGGCGATGTCGACCGAGCCCGAGCGGCACCGCCGAGTCCAGCAGCTCGCAGGTGAGCGGCTGCAGGCGCTTGGCCAGGTGCGCGCCCCGGCGGTGGATCCCCACGAGCGCGACGGCGCCCGTCGGGGTTCTTCTCGACGATCTCGTGGGCGATCCGCACCAGCGTGCGGCGCATGTCATCGCGGTCGAGAACGACCGTCACGGTGTCCAACTGTGCTCCTTCCTGGCCTCACGGGACCGGGTTAAAGGGGCGACGGGCTTCAGTGGCGCGGAGCGTCAGCGATGCGCCTTCGGCGGTAAAGAACGTGCGTCGAGGCCGCCGTGCTCGATGGCGCGGTCGTAGGCGAATCCGGCCTTCTCCATCACCCGCCGGGAGGCGACGTTGTCGGGCAACGTGATGGCGATGACCTCGTCGAGGTCGAGGACGTCGAAGGCCACGGCCACCGAGGCCACGGCCAGCTCGGTGGCCAGGCCCTGCCCCCAGCGCTCGGGCGCGATCGTCCAGCCGCCTCCACCGCGAAGCCTCCGATCGCGTCGGTGTACTGCAGCCCGCCCCGCCCGACCATCACGCCTGTCTCGCGATCGCGCAGGAGCCACAGGCCGAAGCCGTGGCGCTCCCAGTGATCGCGCTTGTCGGCCAGGCTGGCGCGCACGTCGGCGCGAGTCGGCGCGCTCGCCCACGGCCACAGCGTGCGGTAGACCCGCGGGTCCAGCATGAGCCCGGCAACCTCCGCCTCGTGCTCGGGTCCGATCGGCTCGCCGCTCATCCGCGGCGTGTCCAGGATCGAGGGGGCGAGCGCCTTCTTCACGCCGCCGGCGTCGCCGGTTGCTCGGCCACGCGCTCGATTCCAGCGGACCAGCGCGGGCTCGCCCCGCTCGGGGAACGGGATCTCGATCGTGTCGAAGTCGCGCGGCACGACGGTGTTCGGGAAGACCGCGCGGGCCTCGTCGCGCAGCTGCCCCAGCGGATGGCGCGTGGAGACGTGGTTGAGCGCGAGCATCGTCACCTCGGCCTCGCGCGCGATCGTCGCCGCCTGCTGGGCGGTGGAGTGGCCGTTGTCAGCGGCGCGCTCGCGCTCCTCCTCGGCGAAGGTCGCCTCGTGGACGAGCACGTCGGCCCGGTGCGCGGCGATGCGCAGCGCCTCGCACGGCCGCGTGTCGCCCGACAGCACCAGCTTGCGGCCCGGCCGCGTCGGGCCCATCACCTGCTCGGGCGTCACGCCGCGGATCGTCTCGCCGCGCTGGACGCGGCCGAACTCCGGCCCGTCCTGCAGGCCGAGCGCGTAGCGCCGCCTCCGGGTCGAACTCGCCGGGGCGCTCGTCCTCGTAGAGCACGTAGCCGAGCGCCGGGCCGCGATGGGAGACCGGCACCGGCGCGATCCGGTAGCCGTCGCGCTCGAGCTCGTCGCCGGGCTCGAGCTCGACCAGCTCCAGCTCGAAGCTCACGGCCCCCGGCCATCCGCAGCGCCAGGCCCAGCAGCGCCCGCAGGCCCGGGCGGCCCGTGATCGTCAGCGGCAGCTCGCGGCCGCGGAGATCGAAGGTCTTGAGCATGCCCGGCAGCCCCAGCCAGTGGTCGGCGTGGAAATGGGTGAGGAAGATCTCGGTGAGATCGGCCAGCCCGACCGAGCTGACCAGCTGGCGCTGGGTGCCCTCGCCGCAGTCGAACAGGATCCGGTCGCCGCCACGGCGCACCAGGATCGCGGGCAGCCCGCGGCGCGCGGTGGGGATCGAGCCGCCGGTGCCGGCGAAGAAGATCGAGAGGTCCATGCTGCGGTCTGAGTGTGTCAGCCAGATCAGTCGAGGTCGACGAGCTCGAACTCGAGCGCGCCTTGCTCGAAGGTGGCAGATGCCCATCGTGTGCGCGCGGCTGGCGGCGCCGGTCGGTGGGGCTGCCCGGGTTGAAGATCTGAAAGCCGTCGGGCGCCCGCTCGTGCAGCGGGATATGGGAGTGGCCGAAGATCACCGCGTCCGTGGCCGGAAACCGCGCTCGCATTCGTCGAGGCGACCCTGGGCCGGGCCGCGCGTCGTGGATCACTGCCAGCTTGAGGTCGTCGCCGACCTCGATCACCGTCGTCTCCGGCAGCGCGGCTCGCAGCATCGGCGTCGTCGACGTTGCCGTGCACGGCGACCACCGGGCCGAGCGCCTTGAGCTCCTCCAGCACCTCCAGCCGGCTGAAGTCACCCGCGTGGATGATCAGGTCGGCGGCTCGCAGCCGCTCGACGCAGCCGTCGGGCAGCACGCGCGAGCCGCGGGGCATGTGGGTGTCCGAGATGATCGCGATGTGCATGCGCCGAGCCGACCGCAGGGCCGGATGATCCAGGCTAAGCTGGCCTGCGATCTTCCCCGATCAACCGAGCGCCCGTAGCTCAGGGGATAGAGCGTCCGCCTCCGGAGCGGAAGGTCGCAGGTTCAAATCCTGCCGGGCGCGCTTCACCCCAGTGACTTGGTATTTGGGTGGGCGCAGCGTAGACTCGTGACAAAGGTCACTTGCCGCTTTCTGCGAATCCGCTTCGCGCAGGGCCACCGTCGGGCAGCCGCCCACGGCGACCTCACGGACAGCTTCGTCCCGAGCCTTGGCGACCCGCCCGCTCGTCAACAGGTGCTCGGAACGCCCCGCCGGGGCAGTCCGGTCCCGCAAGGAGGTTCCCATGGTTCTGACATCGCTGGTCGGGCGCCGGCCACAGTGAAGTTGGCGGGTCCGCCCGATCCGGTCGGTCCTGGGGAGCGGGCTGAAGCTGATTCGCTGACTACTCTGACCACAGCAGATCGGGATCCCGCCGCCAGCGGGTCCCGGCGTGCGTCAACATATTTCGTGGTCACGGTCGCGCGGCGTCTCGGGGCGCTTGCGAAGCGCCGACGGGGTGTGTTGACCGCGGTCGGAACGCTGCTCGCCGCGGGCGTGCTCGTGGTGGTGCTGGCCGGCCGCTGGGGACAGTTCGCAGGCGCCGCCGCGGGCGCGCCCTGGTGGATGTTGGCGGCCGCTGTGGCATTACAGATCGCGTCCCTGCTGGCACGCAGCGAGTCGTGGAACGTCTGCGTGCACGCGGCCGGCGCCACCGTGGACCGGCGGCGCGTCTATCGCGCGGCCGGCGTCGGCTACGCCGGCAGCATCGTCAACGGCGAACTCGGATTCGCCTTGCGTATTGCAGCGTTGAAGCGTGGAGCCCCGCGGGAGACCCCCAGGACCCTGGCACTCGCGGCCACCGAGATACCGATCGTCGTCACAGAGGTCTCACTGGCGGCCCTGTTTTCGTTCACGCTTGTCGCCCCCCTGGGCTTGCCGTGGTGGACACCGTTGGTGTCCTTCGGCGCGATCCTTGCCGCCATGGCAGCCTTGGCTCGACTCTCCCGGCGCCACCCGAGCGGGTGGTGGCAGGGACTCAGCGCACTGAGCGAACTGAGGGCTCGCGCCCGCGTCGCTACGTTCGTTGCCCTCGCCGTCAGCGCGCAGATCGCGCGCAACTGGATGATGCTGCGCGCCAGCGGCGTTCACGCCTCGCTGTTTGATGCGACCGCGGTGCTCATCGCCCTCGCCGCGCTCGGTGTCCTGCCGATCGGTCCCGGCGTCGGTGCCACGGCGATGGTCCTGATTCTCGGAGCCAACGGTGTCGCCGACGTCAGCGCCGCCGGCGTCCTCCTCACCGCAACCGGCGCGCTCGGCGCGCTCGCCTACGGCGGCTGGGCGCTCACCGACCGGCTCTGGACGACACAGCGAACCACGCGGCTGGCACTCCACGCTCCCACGCCATCCCACCCAACACCGCCACCTCTGCTCGGAACGCCGCTCGCAGCAGAAGGCCACGGCTGAGCGGACGTTCCTGCGGATGGGCGAGGACGGTCGCTCGGGCGCTACACCCGTGATCTGATCGTTCCGCTCAGGTATGCCTGGTCGAGAGCGAGCGCCATGTGCCCGGCCAATGCGGGCCAGCCCCAGCGCTCGGTGGCAGACGACCGTGCGGCGAGTCCTCGCCGAAGACGCTCGGGGTCATCGTCGAGAACGGCGACGATCGCGTCGGTGAGCTGGTCCACGTCGTCGGGCTCGATGAGCCAGCCGGTACGGCCGTCATCGATGATCTCGGCGGGCCCGAGGCGGTTGATCCCGATCGCCGGCAGCCCGCATGCCATGCCCTCGACGAGCACGAGACCGAATTGCTCGTTCACCGATGCGAGCACTTGCGCGTCCGTCGCATTCAAGAAGCTCGAGAGCGCCGAGTGCTCCTGCCAGCCTGCCAGGAACACGTTGCGCGCGCCCGTCCGTTGCGCGGCGTCCCAGGGATGCTCGCCCTCGCATTCGCCGGGGAAGCCTCCGACGATCACGAGTGCCGGTACCCGGCGAGTGCGTTGTTCTGCACGAGCGAACGCGTCTATCAATAGCCCGAGTCGCTTGACGGCGGTGTAGCGCCCGACGGCCACCAGAACGACCGCGTCTTCGAGCACCCTGATCTGCTCAGGCTCGTATCCAACGCTGCCGGGCTCGGCGCCGGGCCGCCAGCCATGCGGGTCGTCGACAAGGGCCCCGCGCCAAAATCTCGCTCGGTCGACGGTCCGCGGTGAGAACAAGGCTGCGTCGAAGCCGTTGGCGACCACGGCGCAATCCGCTGGCTTGACGCCGAGCAACGTAACCGCTCGCTCGAGGTTGCGCGGCGTCTGCACGACAATGCGCGTGCACCGCCGCGCCCAGCGGCGCATCCGCTGAGCCCAGGCGCCGGCGTGGGTCCAGTGAGCCGGCGCCCCTTGGTCGATCTGCTCGAGCAGCATCAGTTCGGTTCCATGCAGGTGGCCGACGATCGGGATCTCGGGCGCAGCCCGCGCGGCTGCCTCGTTGAGCGGCGTCAGGTGGTTGAGAAGCAGGAGGTCGAAGGCGCCGACGTCGGCATCGATCAGTGCTTGCTCCCAGGCGGCGACGTGGACGCGGTACTCGACGTCGTCGACCATGGCGAAGCAGCGGTCCGGTGCCCCCGGGCGATCCTCGTAGGACGGATGCATCGGTGCTCCGCCGGCCGCGAAGTCCACGGCATCGATATCGAGGCCGTCATAGAAGGCATTGGCGTCGCCTGGCCCTCCCGGTAACGAGCCGCTCAGGATGCGTACGTCCCATCCGTGCTGCGGTAGCTCCCTGGACAGCGATCGGGCCACCTGAGCCGATCCTCCGCGTGGAAAAAAGAAGATGCCGTTCAGGATGCGCACACCCCCACCATAGGGGCGGCGCGTCCCTCGGCAGGTTTGGAGCCGAGGCGGTGCCGAACTCAGCGTCGGGCGAACACGAGCGCGGTGGCAATCTCCCTGCCGCCCGGCACCGAGACTTCGTGTGCTTCGCGCGGGTGGTTGCAGAGGCGGCCCTCGCAGACGAGCGAGGTCGAGCCGCCCCCGTCGAGGTTCAGCGCCTCACTCGCACCGAGCCCGGCCATCGTCGCCGCGAGCTCGTCAATCGAAAGTCCTGCCTCGTCGCCCGCACGGCCGTCGCACGCGAGCGCGATCAGCCGCTCCCCGTCACATCCAAGCGCTGCACGCGGATGACGCCCTTCAGTGATGTCGGAATCGAACTGGTCGGCGGCGGCCGAGAACCCCTCCTCGTCGCCGCTCACAGCTCGTCCGTCACGGACGAGGAGCGGACCAGCTTGCAGGAGATCGCCCGAGGGGCTTTCCGGCAGTTCGTCGCGACGGGCGATCTGCACCTCACTACCGATGACGCTGAGGCAGGCCCGGCGCTCGCCCCACGGATGCGTGAACGGCACGAATGGCTGCAGCGCCCCATCGAGTCTCAGCTCGCCCAGAGGCAAGCCGGTAAGGGCCGGTGCCGGCGGCACCCCGGTTCGGCGAACGTAGAAACCACCGACGAGGGCCTCGGTGACGCCGTGCGCGGCGCACCATGCCTCCAGCCGCGTGAGAGTCGGAAGCCGCCGCACCCGTAACGCCGTCGTCGCGAGCGGATAGCGCGCAACATATGCCGTGGTGGCAGCACCGTCGTCCAGACTCAGCCGTACACGCTCCACAGATCGCCATTGCGATCGCGTCTGCATGACCTTGTTGAAACCTACGTCACGGATCCGCGCATGTTGCCAGCCGGGGGGCTCCGTCCTGTTGGATTCCTGTTGCCAGGCTCGCATGACGACCCGGATCGGTCGCCATCGTCTGGCGAGGTGGTGCCACTCCGATACGCCGAGGCCTGGTCTACGCCGCCGCGGTCATGTTGAGCGTGACCGGGGCCGCAGCACTCTCGAAAGGATCACCGTTAGCCCGCCGACAAGTAGCCCGATGAGCCACCCGGCGACGCTGAGGGCGCCGAGGAGCGCTCCGAGTGCTGCGCCGGTGACGAGCACGCCGATCACCGACGCGGAGAATGCGTCGCGTAGCGTCTGACGCCCGCGCGCGGTCAGCGCGGTCAGCGCGCTCGACGAGCCAGTCGCGCGCTTGCGGCGTTCGGCTCCATCCGGCTCATGCGTTGCGGTGGATGATTCGCGGGCGAGCATCCGTTGATGGCGGCGTTCCGTTCGCTCCGCCACAAGACGCTCGGCAGGCGGCGGGACCCGGCTGGAGTCCGACGCGTCCTGCTCCGCGGCGGCTTGCTGGCCGGCCGGCGGGGGCTCAGGGTCCTCGGTGCCCAGGGCGCGCTCCGGGTCCAGAACATCGACGGTCTGGTCGTCGGTCGCCGGCGGGGGCGTTCCGCTGAGTCGTGGCTTGACGGGCGTGGTGGCCCTCCTTGCATCGGGCAAGCACCAGCCAACGCGAACCGGGCTACAGCCGCAGCAGCAGCACTTGCATGAGATACGCGGACGCCGTCCTGGCGGGCTGTCTGAGCGCCGCGTCTAACCAACGACTATACGCCGGGCGATCAGCGGCCCACTGCGGCGCCGCGTGCCTGCCACGCTCTAGAGTCACAGCCCTAGGTCTGAATCGTTACGAGAAGAGAGCAGCTCATGGACGGCACTCGCAGAACCCGATACGACGCCTACAAAGCAGTTCGCGTTCTCATTGAGGAGCTCCGCAACGTCAAGTTGTTTGACGCCGAGGCCGACGCCATTCTCTGGGCAGCCGAAGGTTTGCTGCTCGCGAACCTCCCGACCGACGCAGAAGCAGTGGAGGCGCGGACAACCTTCGAAACGCTCATGGAGGGCCTCACTGCCGAACGTTGGCAGGACAACGGCCCGACCACCGCGCAGCTTCAGCGCAGGCGACTGGTTGAAGCGTTCGCCGAGTGCGCCCCGGTTGCGACCGTCTCGGCGTGACGTGGACTCAGATCACGCCGTACCCACGGCGCCGCAGCGTCACCTGATTTCCTGACGCCCCAGAGCGCACGCCTCGCGATCCGCGACCGTGTGCTCTGAATCACGTGTCATGTTGACGCCCCAGAGCGCACTGTCCTGAAACCGGGTGCGTGCGCTTCGTGGTGCCAGGCGTCCGCCTTCGGCGCCGCGCCACCTCGCATCGCGGGTCTTGACGAAATCTGCATGCCGCGGGCGGTTTCTTCACGGTCTCGTGATGCGGGCGGACCTACGCTCGAGGGGCCTTTCCAAATGCCGCGGCGCCGCCGCTCAAGCGGCCACCGCGGGCATCAACCAGACCCGGTTTTTGACTTCACAGGAGCGCATCATGCCGACCATTTCCCTTCCCCCGCGCGCTGATCTCACCGCCGTCCCGGGGCACACCGGGACCGACCGTTCCACGCGATCGCTCAAGCTGCGCACATACGCGGTAACCCATCGGGCGTCGTTGACCCGCGAGCTCTCCGAGGGCGCGAGCCCGGCTTCGTCGCCGGCGCTGGCCCTGCGCGCCGATCAGCTGACGTCGGAGCGCCGCCGCCGGACGCTGGCGCGCTCGCTGCGGCACACCGTGAACGAGGCCCTGTATCCGCTGCCGCGGCGTGCCCTGTTCGGCCTCGCCCGTCGCAACGCGGTGCTCGACGCACGGGATGCCATCGACATCCTGGTCAAGCGCCTGCACAGCCCGGAGCCGGTCGAGGCCGAGGGCGTGGCCCTCATCGAGCGGATGCTGACCGACGGCGCGTGGAGCCCTCTCTACAACGCCGGCCCCGCGGGTGCGCTGCGGCGACTCGTCGTGATGGCCACCTCGGCGCTCGAGCCCGGCGCCGTCAACTGACCTCCTCGCGCCCCCCACGCGAGCCGGCCGGCGCCTACCCGCCGGCCGGCTCGACGCGCGCGATACCGTCCCGGGGGCATGGCCACGCCGCCTGAACCGCCGCCGCCGCCGCGGCCGCCAGCACCAGCGCCAGCGCCGCGCCGGCGCTTCCTGCAAAAGCTTGCGGACACGGTGCGCGAGGTCGGCTCGGATCTGAGCTCGATCGGCAAGGCGTGCACGTGCGGCAACCCGCGCCACCACGGGCCCTGCCCGCGCCACGGCACGCTTTACTGAGGCGGCTCAGCCGGCGGCGGCCAGCAGAACGCGGCGGTAGTCATCCCAGGTGTCGACGTCCAGCGGGACGGGACCCGCCACCGCGACGTCCACCACCTCGTCGCCGTGCACGTCCATCAGCTTCCACACGCCCTTGTCACCGTGCAGGGCGGCCAGCTCGCCGAACATCGAACGCGCGAAGGCCAGCGGGTGGCCGCGCCCGTCGCTGTAGGCACAGGCCGCCAGCGGAGCGTCGCCACGGCCGTCCAGCAGCGCCTCCACGGTGGCCACACCCACGCCGGGCTGGTCGCCGAGCATCAGCACCAGCGTGTCGCAACGCGAGTCCACGTGTTCGAGCCCCGCCGCGATCGAGGATGAGCAGCCCTCGCCGAAGGCGGTGTTCTCCACCACCTCGACTCCGTGCAGGTCGACCCAGCGCCGCACCTCGGCCGAGGCGCCGCCGATGACGCAGAGCAGCTGATCGAACGGGCAGCTGCGGGCGGTCTGGAGCACGTGCCCCAGCAGCGGCGCGCCGCCGTAGGGCAGCAACTGCTTGGCCTGACCCAGGCGCGTGGAGGCGCCGGCGGCGAGCACCAGCCCGGTGACCCAGCGATCCGCGCTGCCGGGCGCCCTCACGACTGATGGGCCGCCAGGTCGTCGGCGTGCTCGGCGGCGTAGCGATCGCGGCAGCCGTCGCAGCAGAAGTACACGAGATCGCCGGCCACCTCGAGGTGGGGCGCGGCGTCGGTGATCGCCACCTGCATCCCGCACACCGGATCGGTGGCCACCGCCACCACGACCGGCGCCGGCGCCGAGGCCTCGGGGCGGCCGGGGACCGGGTCGGCGTGCTGACACTCGACCATCTGCGCCAGGATCGAGATCGCGATCTCGGCCGGGGTGCGGGCGCCGATGTTCAAGCCGGCCGGCGTGTGCAGCTGGGCCGCGAGCTCAGCCGGGACGTCGAGCTCGTCGCGCACCGCCGCACCGCGCTTGGGACTGGCCACCAGCGCCACGTAGCCCACGCCGGCCCGCAGCGCCTCGGCGATCACCGCCTCCTCGCCGTTGCCGTGCGAGGCGACGATCACCGCAGCCGCGCCGGTCAGATCGACGCCGGCGGCGGCCGCGAACCCGCCCGCCCCGCGCAGGACGTCGTAGCCCGAGGCCTTGGCCACCGAGACGATGGCCTCCGCGATCGGCGAGCCGCCGACGATCACCACCCGCGCGGCGGGCAGGTGGGGCTCGATGAAGATCTCCAGCGCCCCGCCGCTCAGACACGGGTTGCGCTCCACCACGGCACCCTCGATCGCGTCCGCACCCTCGATGTCGCCGTCCTCGGGAACGAGCCGGAGCAGCAGCGGGTCGCCGGTTTCCATGGCCCGCAGCGCGTGCAGGCGGACCGAGGATTCGGCGCAGACACCGCCGACGAACCCCTCCATGCTGCCGTCGGGCAGCACCACCGCGGCGTTGCCCGGGCGGACGCTGGTGGGGCGGCGGGCGCGCACGACGGTCGCCAGCACGAACGGCGTGCGCTCGGACAACAGGCTCTGGACGTGGATGGCGAGCTCGCCTTGAATCATTTACTCAATCCTTCCCATGCATAGCGTCCCACACGCGCCCGGGCGTGCAGGGCATGTCGATGTGCGCCACGCCGAACGGCGCCAAGGCGTCGCACACGGCATTGACGATCGCGGGTGGCGAGCCGACGGTGGCCGACTCGCCGATCCCCTTGGCCCCGAAGGGATGGTGGGGCGACGGCGTGACCGTGTGGCCGGTCTCCCACTCGGGGACCTCCAGCGCGGTCGGGATCAGATAGTCCATGAGCGAGCCTCCCAGACAGTTGCCGTGCTCATCGAAGGCGATCATCTCCATCAGGGCCAGCCCGACGCCGTCGGTCAGCCCGCCGTGGACCTGTCCCTCGATGATCATCGGGTTGATCCGGGTCCCGCAGTCATCGACGGCGACGAAGCGCTCGACGCGGACCTTGCCGGTCCCGGGGTCGATCCTCACCACGCAGACGTAGGCGCCGAACGGAAAGGTCAGGTTGGGCGGGTCATAGACGGTCTCGGCGTCCAGCCCGGTCTCCACGCCGGGCGGCAGCTCCACGGAGCCGCGCGCCGCCATGGCGATCTCGGGGATCGTCGCGCCCTTCTCGGGGTCGCCCTTGACGAACCACCGGGCCGGCCGGGCCGCGTCGCCGTGGTTGACCCACTCGAGGTCGTCGGGTGAGACCTCCAGCATGGCCGCGGCGACGATGCGAGCGCGGTCGCGCACCTTGCGCGCCACCAGGGCGGCGGCGGCGCCGCTGACCGGTGTGGAGCGCGAGCCGTAGGTGCCCAGGCCGTAGGGCGTGGCGTCGGTGTCGCCGTGGATGACGTCGACGTCCTCGGGTGGGATCCCCAGCTCGTGGGCCACGATCTGAGCGAACGTCGTCTCGTGCCCCTGGCCCTGGGTCTGGACGCTGATCGCCAGCTGTGCCTTGCCGGTCGGCGAGATCCGCAGTGCGGCCCCGTCGTTCATGCCCAGCCCGGCGATGTCCATGTGCTTGCGCGGCCCGGCGCCGACCGCCTCGGTGAAGAACGAGAGCCCGATGCCCATGAGCTCGCCACGCTCGCGCCGCTCCGCCCGCTCGGCGCACAGCGCCTCATAGCCGGCCAGATCGAGCACGGTGCGCAGGGCGCGCGGGTAGTCACCCGAGTCATACACCCACCCCGTCTTGCAGGTGTAGGGGAACTGCTCCGGCGCCAGCAGGTTCTGCAGGCGCAGGGCGGCCGGATCGACCGCCAGCTCGCGGGCGAGGATGTCGACGAGACGCTCGACCAGGTACACCGCCTCGGCGACGCGGAACGAGCACGCATAGGCCACTCCGCCGGGCGCCTTGTTGGTGTAGACGCCGCGGACATGGCAGTGGGCGGCCTCGAGGTCATAGGAGCCGGTGAACACGTGGAAGAACCCGGCGGGGAAGCGCGTGGGCTGCGCGGTGGCATTGAAGGCGCCATGGTCGGCCAGGACGTCGACCCGGACTGCCCGGATGCGCCCGTCGGCGTCCGCGGCGATCGCTCCGCGCATCGCGTAGTCGCGCGAGAACCCGGTGGACATGAGGTTCTCCGAGCGGTCCTCCATCCACTTCACCGGGCGCCCGATCTGCATCGCGGCGACGGCGGCACAGACGTAGCCGGGGTAGACCGGCACCTTGTTGCCGAAGCCGCCCCCGACGTCGGGTGAGACGACCCGGATCTTGTGCTCGTCCAGTCCGAGGATCCCGGCGTACAACGTCCGGTGAGCGTGGGGCGCCTGGGTGGTGGCCCACAGCGTCAGCTTGCCGCTGATCCGGTCAAACTCGGCCACCGCGCCGCACGTCTCCATCGGTGCAGGGTGCGAGCGTGGGAAGACCATGTCCTGCTCGACCACGACGTCGGCGTCGGCAAAGACCGCGGCGGTGCTGGCCTGGTCGCCGGCCTCCCAGTCGAAGAGGTGGTTGTCGGTGCGTCCGGGAAGATCGTCGCGGATGAGCGGGGCGCCGGGGTCAAGCGCCCGCCGCGGGTCGACCACCACGTCCAGCGGCTCGTACTCCACCTCGATGAGCTCCAGCGCGTCGCGCGCCGAGTAGCGGTCCTCGGCGATGACGAAGGCGACCTCCTGGGCCTGGAAGCGGACCTTGTCGGTGGCCAGCACCGCCTGGGTGTCGCCCGACAGCGTGGGCATCCACGCCGTGTCGCGCGCCTCGAGGTCTCGGCCGGTGATGACCCCGAGCACCTTGGGGTGCGCGAGCGCCGCCGAGGCGTCGACGGACACGACCCGCGCATGGGCGTAGGGGCTGCGCAGGATGGCGCCGTGCACCATGCCCGGCCGCTGCACATCGTCCACGAACACGCCGCGACCGCGGATCAGCCGCTCATCCTCCTTGCGCGTCATGCGCCCGAAGCCGATCGGCCGTTCTGGTGACAGAGCCGCCGCGGGCTCGGGCTCGCGAGTGACCGCCATCAGCCGGCCTCGCTGGGCCGCGGCCGGCGGGCCGCCTGGACGGAGACCTCGGCGGCGATGTTGACCGTCCGGCAGCGGCCGCACTTGACCCGTACGCGCCGGGTCATGTACAGCGGATCCATCCCGGCCGCCAGCACGTTGCCGCACGAGCCGCACACGTAGTCGTATTCGCCGTTGCCGCGGAACACCGGCCGGTCAGGGCGGTCCTGGACGGCGGTGCCGCCGTCCACCGGGACCTCGCCCGGCTCGACCTGCCGCATGGTGCGCACCGGCATGACAGCTCCCGTGGCTACGCCGCCGCCGCGAAGTTACTGGTGAAGTCCGCGATGAGCGCCTCCAGGACGGTGGAGACCGTGCCCTCCCCCATCGACGCCGCCTTACCGGTGACCTGCGCCGCGGTGTGGATGTTGCCGCCGCCGTCCTCGAGGGTGAAGGTGACGTCGGCGTTGGCGTGGCCGGAGCCGCCGACCTCGCGCGACTTGACGCGCAGCAGCGCGGTGTGCGCTGAGTCGTCGTGCTCGACGACGCTCACCGTGCCGGCGAACCTCATCGACATCGCTCCCATCTTGATCCTGATCTCCGCCTTGACCTCCTCGTCGGAGACCTTCTCCTTCACCGTGCCGCCCTGCACGCAGGGCACGAGACGCTCGAGGTCCAGCACGAGCTTGCAGTTGTCGTCGATGGACTTGCCGGCCGGAATCGGATGGTCGAGCTCAACCATTGTGTGCGGTCCTTTCGCAGGTATGTTCTGGGTGGCAACGCAGTACCGAGAGAGAAAGAGATCCAAGCATGGGGATACAGCCGGGCACGTATGAGCTGGGGCCACAGGACGGGAAGCTGATCGTCCGCACGGGCAAGGGCGGGGCGGCGTCCAAGGCCGGCCACAACCTCCGCATCGAGGTCGAGCGCTGGGGCGCGACGGCGCAGATCGCCGACGATCTGGCCCAGAGCGTGCTCGAGCTCAGCGCCGACTCGACCTCGTTCACGGTCGTGGAGGGCACGGGCGGCGTGAAGTCACTCGACGGCGATGACAAGGAGGGCATCGCGCAGACGATCAACCAGGAGGTGCTCAAGGGCACGCCGATCACCTTCAAGTCCACGGCGGTCCGCCCCGACGGCGAAGATCGCCTCCACGTCACCGGCGACCTCGAGCTCGTCAACGGCGTGAACCTGATCGCCTTCGATCTCACCGTCGCCGACGACGGACGGGTCACCGGCAGCGCGACCGTCAAGCAGACCGAGTGGGGCATGAAGCCGTACTCCGCGCTGTTCGGCACGCTGAAGGTCACCGACGAGGTCGGCGTCGAGATCGACGCCAAGCTGCGTCCCACCGCCTGACCGGCGGCGCGCGCCGGGCGCAACGCATCAACGAACCCGCCGTGCATCAGTCGCGATAGACCGTCTGCGCGTCGAGGCCGCCCTCGACGCCGGGCGGCAGCGCGCCAGTGCCGTGGGCGTACATGGCGATGTCGGCGATCGTCCGCGACCGCTCGGTGTCCTCGCCGGCGCTGAACACGCCGGCGTCCCAGCTCAATGCCTCGGGCGGGGCATCGAGCGCCATCCCCGCCAGCAGGCGGGCCTTGTCCAGGATCTTCTCGGTGGCCGCGGCGATCGCGGCCGAGGTGCCGCCCGACGGGGTGGTGTTGAAGCCGTGTCCCTCGCCGAAGCGGTCCAGGTCGGCCGGCATCACCTTGACGTCCAGCGCCGGGATGTCGAACTCGTCAGCGACCTGGTGGGCGTACTCGCCCTCGTGGCCGTCGGCCTCGGTGGTGAGACTGAGGACCATCTTGCCGGTCGGGTGCACGCGCAGGAAGACCGCGCGGTATGCCTCATTCGCCATCGCCTACTCCCTCCTTTGAACGTTGCTGGGCCGCCAGTCGCTGGCGCTCCTGATGGGCGGTGAGCGCGTTGTGCTCCTCCAGGTCGCAGAAGCTCGGCTGCGGTCCACCCAGCAGATGCGGTGGGACCGCCGCCCGCTCACACCCCGGGAAGATGCAGATCTTCGGCGGGCGCCCGCCGCTGGCGCCGGGCAGCGGTCCCGTCGGCGTGGGGTCGCCATGCACCGGTCCGAGTGGGCGGTGCGGACTCATCGCCCGAGACTCCAGCCCGGGGTGGTGCGCCCGCGCGAGGGCCCGTAGCCCGACGGCATCGCCACCGAACTGCCCGGCACCGGCGTCGCGCTCGGCCACGACTCCTCCTCCGGCTCGGCCGTGGTGAGCGCAGCGGGCGGCTCGCCCGCGTCCGCGCGCCGGGCGCCGATGGCATCGACCACCTCGTCGAGCGCCTCCAGGCTGTGCCCGCTCACCAGCGCGTCGCAGTGGGGCAGCGCCGCCGCCATGCCGCCCGCGCGGGGGGCAAAGCCCGCGGCCGCAGCGCGCGGGTTGACCCAGACGATCCGGTAGGCCAGGCGCGACAGCCGCTCCATCTCGCGCCCGACGAGCGCCGGGTCACCGCGCTCCCAACCGTCAGAGAGGATGACCACCACGGCCCCGCGCGCCATCCCCCGGCGGCCGTGCCGGTCGTTGAAGGTCTTCAGCGCGTCGCCGATGCGGGTGCCGCTGGACCAGTCCGGCGCGGTGGCCGCGGCCCGCTGGATGGCGCGCTCGGGGTTGCGGGAGTGCAGCGCGCGGGTGAGGCGGGTCAGGCGAGTGGCGAAGACGAACGCCTCGGAGCGGGTGCGCCGGTCCCCGCCTCCCGCGGCGCAGGTGAGGAACTGCAGGTAGGCCCGGGCGTAGGGCTCCATCGAGCCCGAGATGTCGCACAGCAGCACCAGACGGCGGGGCACGACGCGCCGGCGGCGACGGGCCAGGCGAATGGGGTCGCCCCCGGTGCGCAGGCTCGCCCGCAGCGTGCGGCGCATGTCGACCGTCTCGCCGCGGCGCCGGCGCTCGGCACGGCGGGTGCGCCGCCGCGGCGCGGCCAGCTCGATGCGGGACATCAGGCGGTACAGCGCTACCAGCTCGTCGGCGTCCAGGGCGTCGAAGCGCTTGGCGCGGATGACCTCCTCGTCGGAGGCGAGCACTCCGACCGGCAGCTCCTCCTCGGCGGCGTCGGCGGCGCTGCGCGACGGGGAGGGCGCCGCACCGGCCGCCCAGGCCTCGTCCTGATGGGCGCCGTTCCCGGTGCGCCGCGGATCGCCGACCGGACGATCGTCATCGGCGACCGACGGCACCTGGCGCACGTCCTCGATCACCGAGTGGCCCTCCCCGAGGGCCCCGACACCGAACACCTCGGCGAACACGTGGTCGAAGATCCGCACCTGCGTGGGGTCAGACACGAACACGGCACGAGCGGTCCAGTACAGCCGCCGGCGCGCCACCGGTCGCGTCAGCCGGAGCGCCTGGGCAAAGCGCGCGGCGCGCTCGGGCTCCACCGGGACCCCGGCGTCGTGCAGCCGCCGGCCGAAGGCGCCGACCAGCGGCGCCAGATCCAGCTCCATGGTCTCGACGGCGAAGGCGTGGGTCATCTCTGGGTCACCGGGCCCCGCTCACCAGCTTGGCCAGACCGGCGGTGCGGATGAGCTCCTGGTCCTCGCGGTACTTGAGCACCGAGCCGAGCGTCCGCTCGGCGGCGGCCTCGTCGAGCTGATCGATGCCCAGCACGCTGAGGGCGGCCAGCCAGTCGATGGCCTCGGCGATACCGGGCGGCTTCTGCACGTCGGAATCGCGCATGCGGCTCACCGCGTCGGCCACCTGCACCGCCAACGTCTCGGCGGCGCCGCGCACTCGCCGGCGGATGATCTCCACCTCGCGCTCGGGCGAGGGGTACTCGATCCACTGATACAGGCAGCGTCGCTTGACGGCGTCGTGCAGGTCGCGGGTGCGGTTGGAGGTGAGCACGATCGCCGGCGGGTGCGTCGCGGTCACCGTGCCGATCTCGGGGATGGTCACCGTGGCCTCGGCCAGCAGTTCCAGCAGGAAGGCCTCGAAGTCGTCATCGGCGCGGTCGATCTCATCGATGAGCAGGACCGCGGGGCGGGGCCCCGGGTGCCGCAGGGCCTGTAGCAGCGGCCTCGCGATCAGGTAGTCGGGGCCGAACAGGTCGGCCTCGGAGAGCTCGGCGCCACGGGCGTCGGCCAGGCGAATCGAGAGCAACTGCCGGGGATAGTTCCACTCATACAGCGCCTCGGCGGCGTCGATGCCCTCGTAACACTGCAGCCGCACGAGCGGCGTGTCGAGAACTCGGGCCAGCGATTTGGCCGCCTCGGTCTTGCCCACCCCGGCCTCACCCTCGAGCAGCAGCGGCTGCGGCAGGGTGAGGCTGAGGAACATCGCCGTGGCCAGCCCCTCGTCGACCAGGTAGTCGACGGAGGCCAGCCGCTGGGCCAGCGTCTCGACATCGGGGACGAGGTGGCGAATCTCAGCCGGGTGGGCGGGGACCGATTCCATGTCGATGCGCGTCACTGATCCGTCCGGTGTCATCACTGAGGGGGCTCGGGACGCCCCTGCATCGCGGCCCACACCCGCGCCGGGGTGCAGGGCATGTCGATGTGATCGACGCCGTGGGTCTGGTGCAGGGCGTCGATGACGGCGTTGACGATCGCCGGCGGCGAGCCGACGTTGGGGGACTCGCCGACGCCCTTGGCCCCCAGAGGGTGATGCGGGCACGGCGTGACCGTCGCGCCGAGCTCGAAGTCGGGGCATTCCAGCGCCGTCGGGATGAGGTAGTCCATGAACGACGAGTTCAGGCAGTTGCCCTCCTCGTCGAAGGTGATGACCTCCATGAGCGCGATCCCGATCCCCTCGGCCAGGCCGCCGTGGATCTGGCCGTCGACGATCATCGGGTTGATCCGCACCCCGCAGTCGTCGACGGCGATGAAGCGCCGCACCGTCACGTACGCCGTGTCGGGATCGATGTCGACGACCGCGATGTAGGCCCCGTACGGATAGGTCAGGTTCGGCGGGTCGTAGATGACCTGGGCGTCGAGGCCGCCCTCCATGCCCTGGGGCAGCGACTCGCCGCTGTAGGCGCGGGCGGCGATGTCCTCGATCAACGCCCCCTTCTCCGGGTCGCCCTTCACATACCAGCGGCCCTTCTCCCACGCGAGGTCCTCGGGCCTGGTCTCGAGCATGTGGGCGGCGATGAGTCGCGCCTTGTCGCGGACCTTGCGCGACACGACGGCCACCGCGGCGCCGCTGACCGGCGTGGAGCGCGAGCCGTAGGTGCCCAGGCCGTAGGGCGTCTTGTCGGTGTCGCCGTGGCGAACCTGGATGTCCTCAGGCGGGATGCCGAGCTCTTCGGCCACGATCTGGGCGAACGTGGTCTCGTGACCCTGTCCCTGGGTCTGGGCGCTGAGCGACACCATCGCCTTGCCCGACGGGTGCACGCGCAGGTCGGCGCCGTCGTTCATCGACATGCCGAGGATGTCCATGTGCTTGCGCGGGCCGGCGCCGACGCCCTCGGTGAAGAAGGACACCCCGATGCCCATCAGCTCGCCGCGGGCGCGTTTCTCGGCCTGCTCGCGCAGCAGGTCGTCGTAGCCGGCGATGTCCATCGCCACCTTCATCGTCTCGGCGTAGTTGCCCGAGTCATACGTCCAACCGGTCGTCGTCTCGTACGGGAACTGGTCGGGCTTGATGAAGCTGCGCATGCGCAGGTCGATCTGGTCCACGCCCATCTCCAGCGCCAGCGCGTTGACCATGCGCTCCACGAGGTAGACGGCCTCGGTGATGCGGAACGAGCAGCGGTAGGCCACGCCGCCCGGCGCCTTGTTGGTGTAGACGGCCTTGACCTTGACGTGGCTGGCCTGCAGGTCGTAGGAGCCGCAGCAGATGTGGAAGAACCCGGCGGGGAACTTCGTCGGCTGCGCGGTGGAGTCGAAGGCGCCGTGGTCGGCGATGACGTCGACGCGCAGGCCGGTGATCTTGCCGTCCTTGGCGCAGATCTGCGAGCGCATGATGTAGTCACGGGCAAAGCCGGTGGACATCAGGTTCTCGGAGCGATCCTCGATCCACTTCACCGGCACACCGGCCACGATGGAGCCGGCGATGGCGCACACGTAGCCCGGGTAGACCGGCACCTTGTTGCCAAAGCCGCCGCCGATGTCGTTGCAGATGACGCGGATCATGTGCTCGGCCAGCCCGGCGACATGGGCGTAGACCGTGCGGTGCACGTTGGGGGCCTGGTTGCCGTTGTAGAGGTTCAGCTGGCCGGTCTTGGGATTGAAGTCGGCGATCATGCCGCACGTCTCCAGCGGAGCCGGATGACAACGCGGGTAGATGATGTCCCGGGTGGCGATGACGTCGGCCTCGGCGAAGACACGGTCAGTCGCCTCCTCGTCGCCGGCCTCCCACGTCGCGGAGGCCAGATTGTCAGTCTGGCCCTCCTTGTCGTCGCGGATGAGCGGTGCGTCGTCGTCGAGTGCTTTGCGCGCATCGACGACCACGGGGAGCGGCTCGTAGTCGACCTCGATGAGCGGCAGCGCGTCGCGCGCGATGTACTCGTCGGTGGCGATCACGAACGCCACCTCCTGGCCCTGGAAGCGGACCTTGTCGCCCGCCAGCACCGCCTGGGTGTCGTAGGAGATCGTCGGCATCCAGGCCAGGCCCAGGGTCTCCAGGTCCTTGGCCGTGATCACCGCCGCCACGCCCGGCAGAGCCAGCGCCGCCGAGGTGTCGATCGAGTTGATCTTGGCGTGCGCATAGGGGCTGCGCAGGACCGCGCCATGGACCATCCCCGGCAGGCGGATGTCGTCCAGGTAGGTGCCCTTGCCGCGGATGAACCGCGCGTCCTCCTTACGCTTGAGACGCCCGAAGCCGATCGGCCGCTCCTGGTCGGGGCTCGGGAGGTTGGGTGCGTCGGTGACGGCCATGTTCAGACCTCCTGGCCCTGTCGGTTTGCGGCCTCGTGCTCGGCCGCCCAGCGAACTGCGCCCACAATGTTCTTGTAGCCCGTGCAACGGCAGATCGCCCCGGAGATGGCGGTGCGGATCTCCTGTTCTGACGGGTCGGGATTTTCATCCAGCAGCGCTCGGGTGGTCATCAGCATCCCCGGCGTGCAGAAGCCGCAGTGCAGCGCGTGCATCTCGTGAAAGCCCATCTGGATCGGGTCGAGCTTGCCGTCGACCTCCAGCGACTCGACCGTGGCGATCTCGTGTCCCTCGCACATCACCGCCAGCGTCGTGCAGGACTTGACCGGCTTGCCGTCCATCTGCACCACGCACGCGCCACAGTTGGAGGTGTCACAGCCCCAGTGGGTGCCGGTGAGCCCCGGCGTGTCCCGGATGAAGTGCACGAGCAGCGTGCGCGGCTCCACGTCCCGGGAGACGTCCTGTCCGTTGATGTTCAGCGTCACTTGCATCCGTGTCATGCCTCCTGTTGCAACGCGCGGGCGGTGGCTTTGCGCAGCGCCCGCGTGGTCAGCACGCCGGCGAGATGTCGCTTGTAGTCGACCGGTCCGCGGCCGTCGGGAGAGGGCGAGCAGTCCTCGGACGCGATCTGGCCCGCCTGAGCGAACAGCTCCTCAGACGGCGTCTGCCCCCTGAGCAGCTCCTCGGCGCGGGTGACGTCGACCGTGGTCGGTCCGACTGCGCTCAGCGCCACGCCGGCGTCGGAGATCATCCCGCCGTCGATCCACACGGCGGCCGAGGCGGCGGCGATGGCAAAGTCGCCGGCCCGACGCTCGACCTTCTCGTGAGCGCTGCCCGCGCCCTGCTTGATCGCGATCCTGACCTCGGTCACCAGCTCGCCGTCGCCGACCGCGGTGACGTAGGGCCCGACATGGAACTCGCGCATGTTGACCACGCGCTCGCCATCGGTGCCGCGGATGACGACATCCGCCTTGAGCGCGGCGCAGACGGCGGAGAGGTCCTCTCCGGGGTCCGCCTGGCACAGCGAGCCGCCCAAGGTCCCGCGATTGCGGACGACCGGGTCGGCGATGACGATCTCCGCGTCGGCAAAGACCGGGAACAGCCTGGCCAGCACGTCTGAGTGCAGCAGCTCGACGTGCCGAGTGAGCGCGCCGATGCGGATCTCGTCGGCGAACTCGCGGATGTAGGAGAGGTCACCCAGGTCGTTGATGTCGATGAGGTGCTCGGGCTGAGCCAGCCGCAGCTTCATCATCGGCAGCAGCGAGTGGCCGCCGGCGATGATCCTCGCTTCGCCGTCGTGCGCCACCAGCGACGCGATCGCGCCCTCGATACTGGTGGCGCGCTCGTAGGTGAACGGTGCGGGGGTCTGCATGGCCGTCAGCTCCTTTCCGACGACGTCGCCGGCATGCGCCGACGGGGGGCCCCGACCTCTTCTGAGGGGTCGTACTGCACCGGCGAATCGGTCCCGATCACCGGTGAGCGGGGCAGAGCCTTGGCGTGCAGCTCACGCCCGTCGGGGTACAGGGTCCGGGCGGCGCTCGACCCGTAGGCCGGGTTGCGCAGCGCCGGGCCGTTGGGCGACGCCGCGGCGATCGGCGCCTCGCGGCCCAGCCGCGCCAGCGTCAGCGTCCCGCGTGTGTAGACCTCGCCGATGCGCGGGGCCTTCACGGTCGTGGAGTCCGGGAAGTTGCGCAGGCCCGCCGCGGCCGCACCGGGGTACAGGCCATCGATGAGCCCGACTGCCTCGATGAGGCCGGCCTTCTTGACCAGCAGCCCCTCGAGCAGGTCCACGCCCGCGTCGAGGTTTGCGTTGATGTCCGCCACCACCGCGGCGACGGGCTCGCTCTTTTGGATGATCTCCCCCACGCCGCCGATCGCGTCGTCGAGTCCCGCCGTGATCTTGCGCAGCGCCACGATGGTGGCGAGCAGGTAGACCACGATTGCCGCCACGATCAGGACGACGGCGATGATCATGACCCATCCGGCAGCCGGCATCGCCTCACGCTCCTTCCGCGTCGTCGAGGATGACGTCCAGGGAGCCGCCGTAGTTGGCGGCGGCCTGAATCGTCTTGACCACCTGGTCCTGGGTGGTGAGCAGCAGCGGCACGGCGTCCAGGTCAGCCGACCCGGCGCGCGCGGCGCGGGCGATGCGGTCCACGCTGGGAACGATCGAGGTGGCCGCCCCGAGGACCCCGCGCAGGAGGTAGATGACCACGGGAAGCAGGACCACCAGCAGGATCACGTCCCCGATCCATTCAAGGGTCATGAGGGCCTCCTCTCCGCGACGATCGCGGCCTTGGCGGCGATCCCCGGTAGCGCGCCGGTGATGATCGCGAACTGGGCGTTGATCGCCTCGACCGCGGGCTTGAGTGGCGCGAGGTGCCCGGACTCGACGCCCTCCAGGGCGTCGGCGAGCGTGGACAGGGTCGTCGAGGTCGAGGCGAGGCTGGCCCGGATGAGCAGGAGCGCTCCGGCCAGCACCACGACGATGACCACGGCCAGGATCACGCTGAGCACGGTCAGGGTGGTGGAGCTCATGCCGGCACCTCCGCGTAGCCGTCAGTGAGGGCGTTCATGTACCCGTCCTGGATGATGGCCTCGTCGACGATCTGTCCGAGCACCGGCGCCGTGGCCTGAAGCTGCGGGATGTTGGCGGTGTTGCCGGCCACCTTGCCGGCCACCTGCAGCAGCGCGGTAGCCGACTTGTCGATGTCCCGGACGGTGCGGATGAGCACCGCCAGCAGAGCGGCCACGGCGAGGGCCGCGACGAGCCCGATGACGAGCGCGATGCCCCACGCTCCGTGGTTGGTGAGGGCGAAGAGCGTCATTTGCCCACCGCCACCTTGCGCAGCGCCCGGGCCGAGTGCAGGATCCGCACGCCCGAGTCGTTGATCTGGCCGATGCCGCTCAGGGCGTCGGTCTGCTCACGCACGACCTCGACGCCCTGCACGGCGCCGGAAGCCTGCTTGGCGATCCTCATGGCCAGGGCCACGATCGTGATCACGATCGCCGCAGCGACGATCACCACCACGACGCCGAGGATCAGCCCGATCGTCCACCCGCTTGAAGCCCCTATAGCGATGGGCACCTCATACCTCCTCCTCCGGGTTGCGCACTCTTTCTCGCTCCGCCGCCCAGCGGATCGACCGCACGATCGTCGTGTAGCCGGTGCAGCGGCAGATCTGGCCGGAGATCGCCTCACGGATCTCCTCGTCTGACAAGTCCTCCAGCGTGCCCGCCGCGGCGCGCCGGTCCAGCAGCGCCCGCGCGGTCAGCATCATGCCCGGCGTGCAAAAGCCGCACTGCAGCCCGTGCTCTTGGCGGAAACCCTCCTGCACCGGGTCAAGCCGGCCGTCGACCTCGAGCCCCTCGACCGTCCGGATCTGGTGTCCGGCGGCGGTGGCCGCCAGCACGGTGCATGACTTCACCGGATCGTCGTCCATGAGAACGACACACGTTCCGCAATTGGACGTATCGCACCCCCAATGGGTACCGGTCAACCCGAGCTCGTCACGCAGGAAATGGACGAGCAGGATGCGTGGCTCCACCTGCCGGGTGTACTCCTGTCCGTTGACGCCGACGGTCACCTGCATCACCTCGCCGGTCCCGCCTGCGCCCGGGCCGCCGCGCGCTCCAGCGCGCGGGTGGTCAGGACGCCGGCGACGTGGCGCTTGTACTCCACCGAGCCGCGCTGATCGGCCACCGGCGAGCAGGCGTCGGCGGCGGCCGTGCCGGCGCGCTGGAACGCGTCCGATGTCGGCTCGCGGCCGATGAGCTCGTCGCGTGCCTGGGCGCAGGCGATGTCGGCCCCGACGGCGGCCAGGGCGACCCCGGCCTCTACGATGCGGCCGTCCTCGTCGAGCGTCAGTGACGCCCCGGCGGCGGCCACGGCCCAATCGCCGACGCGCCGATCGACCTTCTCATACGCGCTGCCCGACCGCGGGCGCAACGGCACACGGATCTCCAGGAGCATCTCGTCGTCCTCGACGGCGGTCCGGTAGGGACCGCGATGGAAGTCGTCGATGTCGAGCACGCGGTCGCCGTCGAGCCCGCGCACAACGACCTGGGCGCCGATCGCCGAGCACACCGCGCCCAGATCCTCGGCCGGATCGGCCTGGCACAGCGCGCCTCCGATCGTCCCTCGGTTACGCACGATGGGGTCGGCGATGACCCGCTCGGCGTCGGTGAAGATCGCAGCGCGCCCGGCCAGCAACTCTGAGTCCAGCAGGTCGCGGTGGCGGGTCATGGCGCCGATGAGGATCTCGGGCGTGGGCGAGGTCGTTTCCCGGATGTAGCCCAGCTCGCCGGCCAGCCCGTCGATGTCGATGAGATATTCCGGGCTGGCCAGCCGCAGCTTCATCATGGGAAGCAGCGAGTGGCCCCCGGCCAAGATGCGGGCCTCGGGCCCGAGCCGGCGCAGCAACTCCAGCGCGTGGTCAACGCTCGTCGCGCGCTCGTATTCAAACGGTGCGGGGACCTGCACGGAGTCCTTTCCCTACGGGGGCTCCGGGTCCCGCCGCCGGGGGCTGCGGCACTAGACCCTTCTCTCCATGTCTAGGATTTTGCGGGCGCGCGATCCTGCGCGCAACTGTGAGTTAAGTGATCGCTTAGGCCAGCCTACAGATGACCCTCGCCCAGCTGCAGTCCTTCGTCCTCGTGGCGCGCCTGGGCTCGGTGAAAGGCGCAGCGGCGGAATTGGGCGTGACCGAGCCGGCCGTCTCCGTCGCGGTGGCCGCGCTGCGCAGGGAACTGGGCGACGAGCTGTTCGTCCGCGAAGGCCGCGGAATCGCGCTCACCGCCGGGGGCCGGCGGCTGGCAGCGCTGGCGTCGGAGATCCTCGGCCTGGCCGAGCAGGCCCGCCGCTCGGTTCAGGACTCGCCGGGGCAGCCCCGCCTCATGCAGGTCGCGGTGACCAACGTGGTGGCCGAGCACGTCGGCCCTGTCATCGACGCGTACACGGCCCGCGATCCGGGTCTGGAGGTGGCGATCGACACGGTGGCCGGCGCCTCCATGGCCGAGTTGCTCGAGCACCGTCGCGCCGACATCGCGCTGGGGCCCGCGCCCCCACCCGAGCGCGCCGCGACGGTGGCCAGCGTGCCCTTCCTGCGCTGCCGCCTGATCGTGGTGGCCGCCCCCGGGCACCGGCTGGCTTCGCGCTCCGACATCCCGCCCGCCGAGCTCGCCGGCGAGCGCTGGCTGCTGGGGCCGCCCGAGCTTGACCCGACCACCGGCGCCGGGCTCCTCTTCGCACGCGCCGGACTCCAGCCCGCCGAGATGGTGGGCTACACCTCGCACGCGGCGGCGGTGGCCGCAGCGGCGGCCGGCGACGGCGTGGTCCTGACCCTGGCCCACACCGTCATCGAGGAACTGCGCCGGCGGGCGCTCATCCGCATCGACCTGCGCGGGACCCCGATGCTCGAGATGTGGCACGCGTCGACGCTCGGCTTCGGGCGGGCGCTGCCCGCGGCACTGGCGCTGCAGCGCTTTGCCACCAGCCCGGAGGCGACGCAGGCGATCTCCACCGGCCGGGCCGGGACGGCGTCTTCACGCGCCCGGCCGCGGCCGCACGTGACGCTGTGGAGCTCGGTGGCGGCCGGCTTGCGCTCCGGCGAACGTGGCAGCTGATCTCAACCGGCGCGATTTTGCGAGAGTTAGCCCTGAGAGGCACCGCACATCCGTTGCCGCGCCGCCGAGAAGAGGAGAACCCATGACCGAGAGCACCCGTGCGATTGCCGCCACCGTCGCCGCCCTGCCCAGCTCCGCGGCGCAGCGCTTCGGCGATCACGCGGCCGCCCGCTATCGCGTCGACGGCGAATGGCGCGAGGTCACCTACACCGAGATGGTGCAGGCCATTGAGGAGGTTGCGCGGGGTCTCGCCGACCTCGGGATCCAGCCCGGCGACCGCGTCGGCATCCTCGCCGACACGCGCGTGGAATGGACGATGGCCAGCTACGGGATCTCGGTCGCCGGCGGCGTGGTCGTGCCGGTCTACCCCACCAATTCGCCCGGGGAGTGCGCCTGGGTGCTCGGCAACTCAGGGGCCAGGGCGGTGGTGTGCGAGAACGACGACCAGGTGGCCAAGGTCGAGCAGGTCCGCGAGGAGCTGCCCGATCTCGGCACGGTGGTGGCGATCGACGGCGAGGCCGGCGACATGACGCTCGACGAGTTGCGCTCGCGCGGGCGCCAGCGGGACCGCGCCGAGGTTGAGACGCGGCAGGCGCAGGTGGCTCCCGACGACGCCTACACGATCATCTACACCTCGGGGACCACCGGCCCGCCCAAGGGCGTGGTGCTCACCCACGCCAACGCCATGAGCGTGTGCGAGATGGTGGAGGAGATCGCCTTCATCGCCCCCGACGAGACGACCTACCTCTTCCTGCCGCTGGCCCACGCGTTTGCGCTCACGGCGCAGCTGGCCTCCTATGACCAGGGCACCGCGATCGTCTACTACGGCGGCGACACCAAGCAGATCCTGCCGGAGCTCATCGACACCAAGCCGACCTACCTGCCGTCGGTGCCCCGGATCTTCGAAAAGCTCTACACGGCGGCGCTGAAGATGACCGAGGCAGGGTCCGAAGAGGAACGGGCCCGCTTTCAGCAGGCGGTCAGGATCGGCGTCGAGGTGCGGCGCCGGCGCGACCGCGGCGAAGAGATCCCCGAGGAGATGCAGCAGGGCTTTGACCGGGCCGAGGAGGCGCTCTACGCCCGCGTCCGGGGCCTCTTCGGCGGCAACATCCATCAGGCGGTGACGGGAGCCGCGCCGATCGCGCCGGAGATCCTCGAGTTCTTCTACGCCTGCGGCATCCCCGTCCTGGAGGGCTGGGGCATGACCGAGACGACCGCCGTGGGCACCGTGTGCACGCTGGACAACGTCAAGTTCGGGACGGTCGGGCGGCCCCTGCCGGGGGTCGAGATCCGGATCGCCGAGGAGGACGGCGAGATCCTGGTCCGCGGGCCCCACATCTTCCGTGAGTACTGGCGCAACCCCGAGGCCACAGCCGAGACCCTCGTCGACGGCTGGCTGCACACCGGCGACATCGGCTCGATCGACGACGAGGGCTACCTGTCGATCACCGGGCGCAAGAAGGACATCATCATCACCGCCGGCGGCAAGAACCTGACGCCGGCCAACATCGAGAACGACCTCAAGCAGAGCCGCTTCATCTCACAGGCGGTCATGCACGGCGACCGCCGGCCGTTCCCGGTGGCGCTGATCACGCTCGACCCCGAGGAGATCCTCCCCTGGGCCAAGGAGAACGACCTGCCCGAGGATCTCGGCGCCCTGTCGTCGGCCGACGAGGTGCGCGCCCTCGTCCAGGCAGAGCTCGACCGCGCCAACGCCCACTACGCCCAGGTGGAGCAGATCAAGAAGTTCGCGATCCTGGAGCGGGACCTGACCGTCGAGGACGGTGAGCTGACCCCGACGCTCAAGGTCAAGCGCAACGTCGTCAACGAGCGCTTCGCCGACCTGATCGAGGCGCTGTACGCGCGGTAGGGCCAGTGTCGTGAGCGCTTAATTCGTGAGTAGCGTCGCGAGTGGCTGGGCGTGGCTGGGTGGGGGCGGCGAACTAAGTCGTACTGGTGGTCCGGCGTGTTCGCCGCCCCCGGTCAGGCGCGTCCAGACGCCGCGAGGCTGCCACCGAATTAGCGACGCACGGCACTAGATCGGAGCGGGGACAGGATCCGGGGGGTCGGGCGGCCCCGGAGTGGGCCCCGGGGTGGGCGGAGCGGGATCCGGGCCGGGCGATGGGGGCGCGGGTGCCGGTGGCGGCGGCTGCGGGGTGGGCGCGGGCGGGACGGGAGTCGGGGATGGAATCTCGGCTGCGGGCGCTGGGGTGAGATGGGTCATGTCGGTCGCATACCCCGCATGGGCCACCCCACCCTTCCTGTTTTTCCGCGGGTGCCCCTGGGTACGCGAACCCTATGAGACTCCTCGTACTGACCTCCGAGCCGGTGTCCGCCGACCAGCTGCGCGACGCCCTGCCCGGCGATGCCGATCCCACCGACGCCGAGGTGATGGTCGTCGCGCCGGCCCTGCACGAGAGCGCGCTGCGCTTCTGGCTCTCAGACGCCGACGAGGCGATTGCCCGCGCCGACGAGGTGCGCCGCCGCAGCGTCGACCAGCTCGGCGCCGAGGGCGTGTCCGCCGCCGCTGACACGGGTGAAAGCAACCCTGAGGACGCCGTCGAGGACGTGCTGAAGACCTTCGCCGCCGACCGCATCCTTGTCTTCGCCCACGCCGGCGACGAGCAGCGCTACCGAGAGGACGTCGACACCGACGCTCTGCAGAGCCGCTTTGGTGTTCCGGTCACGCAAGCGCGGGTGGAGGCGCAGCGCTAGGCGTAGGGCACCACGCCGAGTCGCCGAGCCAGCAACGCGGCGTTGGCCGGCGCGAGGGCGCGCCAGTCGTTGTTGAAATATGCCCATACCGCTTGGCGGCGGCGCCATTGCTCGATGCGCCGCGCCCATTGTTCGAGTTCGGTCGCCGAGTAGTTGCCGGCCCGTCCACGCGACCCATAGTGGAAGCGCACGAAGCGCCAGTCGGCCGTCGCGGCGTGGGTCTGGAAGGGTCGTTCGGGGTGATCGCCGATGGTGAGTGCCACGCCCCGCTCGGACAGCGCGCGCATCACGGGCGCCGTAAACCAGCTGGGATGGCGAAACTCGATGGTGTGCAGGCCGGTGGGCAGGGCCTTGAGCCATTCGTGCAGCCGCTCGTCGTTTCGCGCGAAGTTGCCCGGCAGCTGCCACAGCACGGGCCCCAGGCGGCCGGCCACGATCAGCGGCTCGATCCGCTCGTAGAACCGCGCCACGCCCTGACCCAGGTCGGTGAGGCGCTTGATGTGGGTGAGATACCGGCTGGCCTTGACCGAGAAGGTGAAACCGTCGGGCGTCTGCACGACCCAGGCGGCGACCGCGTCGCGGCGGGGCAGCCGGTAGAAGGTGGTGTTGACCTCAACGGTGTCGAAGTGCTCGGCGTAGAGCTCGAGCCAGCGGCGCTGCGGCTCGCGCCGCGGATAGAAGGCACCACGCCAGTCCACGTAATTCCAGCCCGAGCAGCCGATGCGTGCGGGCTTCATGGCCTGGGTACCGCGACCGTGACGCCATGACTCTGTTCGATGACGCCGACCGGCCGGCGGCCCCGATCCCCGAGCGGCTGAGCTTCAAAGCACTCCGCGAGACCGTGCAGGGGTGCCGCGCATGCGAGCTGTGGGAGGGCGCGACCCAGGCGGTGATCGGAGCCGGCCCTACCCCCGGAAAGGCCCGCCTCATGCTCGTTGGGGAGCAGCCCGGCGACCGCGAGGACATCGAGGGGGAGCCGTTCGTGGGGCCGGCGGGGCGCGTGCTGGACGAGGGGCTGGAGCGCGCGGGCATCGCCCGCGGCGACGCGTACGTCACCAACGTCGTCAAGCACTTCCGCTACCAGCTCCGTGGCAAGCGGCGCATCCACCAGACGCCCGAGCGGGTTCACGTCGCCGCCTGCCGGCCCTGGCTGGAGGCTGAGCTGATGCTGGTCAAGCCCGATGCGTTGGTGTGTTTGGGCGCCACGGCGGCCCAGGCTTTGCTGGGCTCTCAGGTCCGGATTGGTCGCGACCGCGGCCGGCCCATGGAGTCCGAGCTCGCCGAGCATGTCACGCTGACGACGCATCCATCGGCGATCCTCCGCCAGCGTGGCGAGGGCGAGCGTGCGTCCGCGATGGACGCATTCGTCGACGACCTGGCGCGCGTCGCACGTTGGCTCTCTGACACTTAGGCACCTCGTCCCGCGGACTACCCGCCGAAGATGGGGAGAATCGTTTACCAGTCTCGGGGGCACCGATACACTGCCCCGACCGTCCTCACACAAAGCAGACGTCCGCTTATGCTCGAAGAAACCGATCCGAAGATCGATGGTGGGGGCTCCGAGTCCACCGTCTCACGGCCGCTTGAGATCTCAAACTCAATCAGCCGGCTGCACAAGGAGTTCGTGGGGCGTGGCCCCACCAACTCTCGCACCACGATCGACGGCAACCTGGTCGTGTGCCTGCTGGAGGGCGGCTACACCCGCGCCGAGCAGACATTGACCGCCAACGACAAGGGCGATCTCGTCGCCGCGGGGCGGCTGGGACTCCAGGACGCGATGCGCAAGGCGATGATCGCCGCCGTGGAGCAGACGACGGGCCGCAGAGTTCACTCGTTCATGAGCGCCAACGATCTGGAGCAGAACCTCCAGGTCGAGGTGTTCGTCCTTGCACCCGAGCAGGACGAGGGGATCAGCGGGCTAGGGGGCTGAAGCGCCGCCCACCGCAGATATGATGGCGGGCTCCCGGGGCGCGTCTGCTCGGCGGTGTCCGGGGGCTCGAACAACTCGATGGGAGGCTGCCGACGGGGTCCCGGCGGCGCAGACCGTCGCACAGGCTTCATGTACGGAGGATGCGTGTACCCGAGGTGGTGCGAGTGGTCTGCGGGCGTTTGCGACGTGACGCGTGACGGTTGATCGAGAGCCGCCCGCAGCGCTCTCGACCGACGAACTGATGCGTCGTTACCGGGACGGGGATGATCCCGTGCTGCTGGAGGAGATCGTCAAGCGCTTCGAGCCGCTGGCGCGCAGCGTCGCACGGCGCTACCACGCCCGCGGGGAGCCGCTGGAGGACCTCACCCAGGTGGCCATGGTGGGCCTGCTGAAGGCGATCGCCCGCTTCGAGCCTGACCGCGGCTTTGCCTTCACCAGCTACGCGACGCCGACCATGCTCGGCGAGCTCAAGCGCTACTTCCGCGACAGCGGGTGGGCGGTGCACGTCCCGCGCGGAGTCAAGGAGCGCGCCCTGGAACTGGCCAGCGTCACCGAGCGGCTGTCGTCCAAGCTGGGTCGCTCACCCTCGTTGTCTGAGCTGGGCGAGGCCATGGGGTGCACCGAGGAACAGACCCTGGAGGCGGTCGAGGCCTACCACGCCCGCCACGCCGCGCCGCTGGAGGCGGGATCCGACGACGATGAGGCCGGGGTGCCCTCGCTGGCGGCAGTGCTGGGCGCAGAGGACGTGCGCCTGGAGCAGGCCGAGTACCTGACGATGATCGCCAAGGGCGTCGAGACCCTCTCGGAGTCTGACCGGCTCATCCTCTACCTGCGCTTCGGGCGCGACATGACCCAGTCGGAGATCGCCGCGCGGATCGGCACCTCGCAGATGCAGGTCTCACGGCTGCTGCGCGCCGCGATCGAGAAGATCCGCAAGGTCAGCGGGGACACACCGCCGGACTAGACGCCGGCGGACGACGTGTCGGCGCGGCGGGCGCTACCGCTTCTTGGCGTCGACGGCGCGCTGCAGCTGAGCCTTGTTCATCGAGGAACGGCCGTCGATGCCCAGCTGCCTGGCCTCGTTGTAGAGCTGGTCGCGCGTGCGGCCCTTGGGGCGGTCGGTGCCCGAGCGCTGGCCGCCGCGGCGCGAGGAGGAGATGTCCTGCGTCGAGCTGCGTGAGCGCTGCCGCGACTCACCGCTGCGTGCCCGCTCCTTATTGACCGTGCGGGCCGCGATCTCTTCGGCGCGGCTCTCGCTGCGACCCTGGTCGCGCACTGACTCCTTGATCTTTTCGTACTGGCGAGCACGCTTGGTGCCCGGCTTCACTCCGCGTGGTGGCATGCCACCCCGCTACCCGACCCGCGATGGCGAAAACGGCTAAGTGGTGATGACCGTCGGCGTGCCGAGCGGGACGTGGTTGATCAGCCACTGGCCTTCGGCCAGCGTGAGGCGGACGCAGCCGTGGCTGACCGCTTCGCCGATCGTCTCGGTTTCCGGCGTGGAGTGGATGGCGATCCGATCGCCGCCGCTCCAGTCCTGGATCGCGTGCGGTGCCTTGGCCGAGAGCGCCAGGATGCAGCAGCCGTATGGGCCGGCAGAGTCGCCGGTGAGCAGCCGGTCGGTGACGGCGAAGCGGCCAGTGGGGGTCGGCGCGTCCGGTGCCCCGATGGCGACGGTGTAGCGCTGCTTGACCCGCCCGTTGTCGAGCACGGTGAGCTTGCGCGCCGACAGCGACACCCGAAGCTGCCAGGTGACCCGGCTGAGCGAGGCGTCGGAGGCCCGGATCCACCCGAGGCGGTTGTTGCCCGCGCTGGGGCTCACGACGCCCAGCCACGTGCCCGAGTGGCGCACCACCCACATCGCCTGAGGGGACCCGAAGCTCGTCTTGAGCTTGAGCCTGGCCAGCACGCGGCCCCCGGGCTTTTCGCGCATCGCGGTCGGATGGCGCAGCAGCGCCACCAATGCGCCGTGACCGGGCGGCAGCCTGAGTGCGACCGGCTGAGGCGAGGCCGACGGCGCGGTGGTCGTGTTCGACGGAGCGGCGGCGCTGCCGGGCACGGGGGCGAACTTGGGCGCCGGCACCGTGACCGCGTTGGTCAGCACCGCGGCCGATCCGCTGCTGCCGCCCATCAGCAACGCGGCGAGGATGGGGATGAGCGGCACCAGCACGGCGACCCCGGCGATGAGGGGGCGCAGCGACCGTTTGGGTGGGGTGGGCTCGAGCTCGCTCATCTCAGACAATTGTTGCCCAACCATTATCGGCCCTCCGCCGGTCGAGGCTTAGGGTCTTGCGGTTAAGCTCGAGGCATGTTCGGATTCCGCGAGAAGACCAAGATGATCGCCCCCGAGCGCGCGCTCAAGGGACGCGACCGCGAGATGCGCGTGGCCGACCGCCACACCGTGCTGGGCACCCCGCTCACGGGGCCGTTCCCCGAGGGCCTCGAGCAGATCGTGGTGGGGATGGGCTGCTTTTGGGGCGCCGAGCGCGTGTTCTGGCAGGCCCCGGGCGTCTACACCACCGCCGTGGGCTACGCCGGCGGCTACACGCCCAACCCCACCTACGAGGAGGTCTGCAGCGGCAGCACCGGCCACGTGGAGGTGGTGCTCGTCGTCTTCGATCCGGCCAAGACCTCCTACGGCGAGATGCTCCGGCTCTTCTGGGAGAACCACAATCCCACCCAGGGCATGCGCCAGGGCAACGATGTCGGCACGCAATACCGCTCGGCCATCTACTGGGACACCGAGGAGCACCGCCGGCTCGCCGAGGCTTCGCGCGACGCCTACAACGCGCGCCTGCGCGAACAGAGCTACCCCGAGATCACCACCGAGATCGCCAAGGCCGGCCCCTTCTACTACGCCGAGGACTACCACCAGCAGTACCTCGACAAGAACCCGTGGGGCTACTGCGGCCTGGGCGGCACGGGGGTCAGCTGCCCGGTCGGGATCGGAGTCCCGGTGCAGAGCGACGTGGCGGCGGCGACGTGACGCAACCGACCGACGCGCAGATCGAGAGCTATCGCCGCGACGGCTTTCTCATCGTCGAGCGCTTCCTGGCGCCCGAGGCGCTGGACGAGATCCGCCGCCACTTCATGGCCGTGTTCGAGCACGAGTGGGAGACGGGACTCTCCCCCGATGAGGTCAACTACACGCCGGGCGTGACGGCGCCCGAATTGACGCGGCAGATGTGCAACGTGTGGAAGGCCGACCGGGTGTTGGCCGCGGTGACGCTGTCACGCCAGGTCGGAGAGTTCACCGCGCGCGTGGCCGGGCTGCCGGGTGCCCGCCTGGCTCAGGACAACGCGATCTGGAAGCCGCCCTCGGGCAAGGCGCTGCTCTGTCACCAGGACGCGGCCTACCTGGACCACCTGGACCCACCCAACATGACCACCTGTTGGATGGCGCTCGACGACACGGCGGCCGACACCGGAACGATCTACTACGTGCGCGGGTCTCACCGGTGGCCGCATGCAGGGATGGGCGGCAGCTTCCACGCCCCCGACGACTGGTTGGGCCACGTACGCGACTGCGCGGGGCGGGCGGGGATCGAGTCCGAGTTGGAGCTCGTGCCGATCGAGGTGCCCGCCGGCGGAGCCGCCATCCACGACGGCTGGACGTTTCACGGAAGCCCGCCCAACGAGCGCGCCGATGCCCAGCGCCGGTCGATCATCAGCCATCTCATCACCACCGACACGCGGTGGAATCCGGACCACAAGCACCCGATCTACTCGCGCTACCGCCGCCCGGGCGAGCTCGAGATCGACGAGGCGTTTTTCCCCGTGCTGTGGCGCGACGGCTACCGCACGCCGTGGCTGGATGAGGGCACGCTGGAGCCGGTCGCGGCGGCGTGAGGCCGCCTGGGCCGGCGCCTACCCGCCGGCGACGGCTGGGAGGATCGTCACCTCGTCGCCGTCCTTGACGACGGTGTCGAGGCCGTCGAGGAAGCGGATGTCCTCGCCGTCGACGTAGACGTTGACGAACCGGCGCAGCCCGCCATCCTCGGCGATCCGGTCGCGCAACTCGCCGAAACGCTCATACAGCGAGTCGAGCACCTCGCCGACCGTCGCACCATCGACGCTGGCGCTGGCTTCGCCCTCGGTGGCAGCCCGGAGCTGGGTGGGGATCTTCACCTTGACGGCCATGGCGGCTACATCTTATGCCAGGGCGCTGACGCGCTCGTTGGCTGCCTCGAAGGCCTCGACGTTGGGGTCGATCTCCCACGCCTCGAACGTGCCGCGCACAGCATCGAGGGTCTTGAGGCCCTCGCCGGTGATGTAGACCACGACCCGCTCGTCAGGGTCGATGTCGCCGCGCTCGGCGAGCTTGGCCAGCACCGCGGTGGTCACGCCGCCGGCGGTCTCCGTGAAGATGCCGGTCGTCTGGGCCAGCAGCCGGATCCCCTCGCGAATCTCGTCGTCGGTGACCGACTCGATCGTCCCGCCGCTACGACGGGCCAGATCCAGCGCATAGGGGCCGTCGGCCGGGTTACCGATCGCCAGCGACTTGGCGATGGTGTCGGGCTTGACCGGCCGGCAGAAGTCCTTGCCCTCCGTAAACGCACTGGCGACCGGTGAGCAGCCGGTGGCCTGGGCGCCGTTGAAGGTCGGGAGCGTGCCGTGGAGCAGGCCGAGGTCGATCCATTCCTGAAACCCGCGGGCGATCTTGGTGAACAGCGAGCCCGAGGCGATCGGCGCCACGACCCGGTCGGGCAGCTGCCAGCCGAGCTGCTCGGCGGTCTCGAAGGCCAGCGTCTTTGAGCCCTCCGCGTAGTAGGGGCGCATGTTGATGTTCACGAAGGCCCACTCGTGCTCGCCGGAGATCTCGGTGCACAGACGGTTGACGTCGTCGTAGTTGCCGCGTACGCCGACGACGTTGGTCCCGTAGACCCCGGTGGCCAGCACCTTCTGCTCCTCCAGGTTGGAGGGGATGAACACGTAGGAGTCGAGGCCGGCCGCGGCGGCGTGCGCGGCGACGGCGTTGGCGAGGTTGCCCGTGGAGGCGCAGGCAATCGTCTCGAAGCCGAGCTCACGGGCCCGGGCCAGCGCGATCGACACGACGCGGTCCTTGAAGGAGTGCGTGGGGTTGGCGGCATCGTTCTTGATCCAGACCTCGTTGAGACCCAGACGCTCGCCCAGCCGGTCGGCGCGCAGCAGGGGCGTCCAGCCCGCCGGCAGATGCCCCTCCGGGAGCGTGTTGACCGGGAGAAAGTCCCCGTAGCGCCACAACGAGTAGGGCCCGGCCTGGATGCGGCGGCGTAACTCGGCGGGATCGGACTCGGAGCCCGCCCTCTCCGCGTAGGCGACCTCCAGGGGCCCGAAGCACCGCTCGCACACGTAGCGCGCGTCAAGCGGATAGACCGTGTGGCATTCCTTGCAGCGAAGCGACTCTGGCGGCATATGAAAAAACCTCCGCCGGGGTCAGTGGTCGGAGGTCGATGAAACCGCCCTGCCACATCTCCCAGGCCATGTTGTGGGGACCTGATGGACTTGGCACCGTTCCCTTGCGGGAGGTTGCCGGGGTTTCATAGGGCCATTCCCTCCACCCCTCTGGATGCGTACTGCTATGTCTGGCGACCAGTATATCGGCGCGCTGGCGCGAGCGATGAACCGCCGGGGCGATCCGATACCGTCCCCCGACGCATGAGCACCGCCTCGTCCGATCCCCTGGCGCGCCTGGAGGCGATGCTCGACCTCGAGCAGGCCGACGTCCCCAGCCGGCGGATGCTGGTCATCGTCAACCCCTACGCGACGACGGTCTCCGATCGCCTCAAGAACCTCGTCGTGTACGCCCTGCGCGGCCGCTACGACGTCCACGCCGTGGACACCGAGGCCCGCAACCACGCCACCGAGCTCTGTCGCGAGGCGGCGTCCGAGGGCTATGACGTGGTCGTCGCCTTCGGCGGCGACGGCACCGTCAACGAGGCCGCCAACGGGTTGGTCGGCTCCGACACGCCGCTGTGCTGCCTGCCCGGCGGCCGGGCCAACGTCTACTGCCGCATGCTCGGGATCCCCGCCGACGTCGTCGACGCCACCGAGCACCTGCTGGGGATGGCGTATGACTGGAAGCCGCGCCGCGTGGACGTCGGACGCGTCAACGACCGCTACTTCACCTTCTCGGCGGGAGTCGGTCTCGACGCCAGCGTGGTCGAGATCGTCGATGCTCACCCGCGGCTCAAGGCCCGCATGGGCGAGTGGTACTACACCTGGGCCGCCGTCAAGACCTTCAACCGCCGCTACCTCGTCCACCCGCTGCGGCTCCGGGCACAGATCGGCGCCGAGAGCGTGGACGGCGTCACCGCGATCGTCCAGAACGCCCACCCCTACACGTACTTCGGCGACCGCGCGGTGCGGATGGCCGAGGGCGCGTCCCTGGACAGCGGGGACCTGGCGGGCATCGTCCTGCGCCGCGCCAACCCCGTGGACGTGCCGTCGATCGGCTGGCGGGCGTTGTCGGGCCGTTCGCACGTGGTGGGCCACCGCCATGTTCACGGCTACCGCGGGGTCAGCGAGGTGCGCGTCAGCAGCCTGGACGATCGCCCCCTGCCGCTCCAGGTCGACGGCGACTACATCGGGGACGTCAGCGAGGCGGTGTTCACCTGCCTGCCACAGGGAATCATGGTGGTGTCATGAACCGCGTGTCGCTCCGTCTGATCCTGGCCGCCGCGATCGCCGCGGTGACCATCATCCACCTGGCCGGGGTTGGTCGCTCCGCCCCGGCGCCCGTGTCCGTCCAGACGCTGCCCGGCACCCGATGCCCCGTCTTCCCCGCCGACAATCCCTGGAACCAGCGCGTCGACAAGCTCCCGGTGGCCCACGACTCCGCCGCGCTGATCGCGCAGATCGGGGTCGGCGACCCGGTCCACCCCGACTTCGGCACGGTCTATAACGGCGCCCCCAACGGGATCCCCTACACGGTGGTGAGCAACGCGACCAAGCGTGTCCCGGTGAGCTTCCAGTACGCCTCGGAGTCAGACGGGCACCGGTACCCGCTCCCACGCAACGTGCCGATCGAGGGCGGGCCACACTCGACCGGAGACCGCCACGTCATCGTCGTCAATCGGGACACCTGCACCGACTACGAGCTCTTTGCCGCCTATCCCAAGAGCGGCGGAGCGCGGTGGACGGCCGGGTCGGGCGCGATCTTCAACCTGCGCTCGGACAAGCTCCGCCCCGCGGGGTGGACATCAGCGGACGCAGCCGGCCTCCCCATCCTGGCGGGCCTGGCCATTTACGGTGAGGCTGCCTCCGGGGCGATCCGCCACGCCCTGCGCTTCACCGCGCCGTGCACCAGCCGCCACTACGTCTACCCGGCGCGTCACGAGGCGGGCAGCTGCGGCGACACAGCACCCCCGATGGGGCTGCGGGTCCGGCTGAAGGCCGGCGTCAACATCTCCCGCCTCCCGCGCCAGGCCCGGATCGTCGCCCAGGCGCTCAAGACCTACGGGATGATCCTGGCCGACAACGGCAGCCCGTGGTTCATCTCGGGAGCGCCGAGCCCGCACTGGAACGACGACGCGCTGCACCAGCTCGGTCAGCTCAGCGGTCGCGATTTCCAGGTGGTCGACACCAGCTCGCTGCCCCGCCCCGGTCGCTGATTTCGCTCTGAGGGGGGTGAAAACCCACCTGCTGGAGGCTCTCTATCTATGTGGAGCCTGTTTCGTCACGTCCGCCGCGCGCCCGGGCCGGGTCCGCGCGAACGGTCCAGATCACCGACACCGACCGCGCCTTGCTGGCGTTCGCCGCAGAGCATCGCTTCGTCATCGCCGCTCAGGTCGCCGCGCTGCTGGGCGTCAGCGAGGGGACGGCCGGGGAGCGCCTGCGGCGCCTGGGCGACGCCGGCCACCTGCGCCGCCACAGGGAGCTGCACCGCGGCCCGGGATGGCATCAGATCACCCGTGCGGGGCTGAAGGCCATCGACAGCGACCTGCCCGCCCCGCGTGGCTTTGACCTGGCCACCCATCGGCACGACACCGGCCTGGCGTGGCTGATGCTGACAGCGCGGGCTGGGCGCTTCGGAGCGCTGGCCGGCGTGGTCTCCGAACGCCGGATGCGCTCACACGACGGCCGCGCCGCAGACCGGTCGCAGCGGTACGGGGTCCGTCTCGGCGGGGTCGGGCCGGGCGGGCGTGATCGCCTGCACTACCCCGACCTGGTGATCGTCACCCAAACGAGACACCGGGTGGCCTTCGAGCTGGAGCTCTCGACCAAGGAGGTGCAGCGCCGGGAGCGCATCCTCGCCGGCTACGCTGCCGACCGGCGGATCGACGCGGTGGTGTACCTGGTGGAGCACCCGTCGGTGGGCCGGGCGATCGAGCGTTCGGCGCGGCGGATGGGCATCTCAGACCTCGTCCGGGTGCAGCGCGTGACCATGGCGTCGGGCGTGAGCGCCCAGGGACCGGCACGTGCGCGCCCCGCTGCGCGCCGGAGAGCTGCCGACGTCGCGGAGCGGGAGCGCGACCGGTGAGCGCGCCCCAGCGCAGCACCGCGGCACGGCGCTACGGCGGGCTGGCCGTCGTGGTGGCAGTGTTCGCCTCGCCGTCGGTGTGGGTCGCCGCCGGGGTGCTGGTGGCGGGGGCGGCGTTGCTCGCGGTGCCGGCACTGATGCGCGCGGCGAGTCGGCGCGCCGCCGAGCGGGCGACTGCCGCGGATGCCGTGGCGTCGATCACGGTGGGACGCGATCCGGCGGGCCGCACGGTGGCGCTGTCGGATCGCCAGTTGGCGGCGCACGCACTCATCGTCGGCGCGAGCGGGGCGGGCAAGTCCACCACGATGTTGCGCATCGTCGCTGCGCAGATCGCCCGTGGCCGCCCGGTGATCGCCATCGACATGAAGGGTTCGCCGGCCTTCGCGGCCGAGCTCGAGCGCTCCGCCGCGGCGGCGGGCCGCGGGGTGCGGATCTTCACGCCCGATGGCCCGGGCCATTGGAACCCTCTGGCCTATGGCAACGCCACCGCGCTCAAGGACAAGCTCATCGCCACCGAGCGCTTCTCCGAGCCCCACTACCAGCGCGCGGCCGAGCGCTACGTCCAGACGGTGCTCACCGTCCTGCACGCACGCGACCCCGACGCCCCGGCGCGGCTGGACCAGGTGGTGGCGCTGATGGAACCGAGGCGACTGGCGGCATCGCTGCGCGGGGTACCCCAGCCGCTGACTGAGCGGGTCCTCGATTACCTGGATGGTCTCAGCGGCGATCAGGTGAGCGCAGCGCGCGGACTGGGCACACGCCTGGCGCTGCTCTCGGAGTCGTGTGCCGGCCCGTACCTGGTGCCCGGCGGGGCGGCGGAGCACGCGATCGATCTGCGCGCGGGGCTCGAGGGCTCCGACGTCATCCTCTTCAGCCTCAACGCGAGTGTGTACGGCAAGCTCGCCGCTCAACTGGGGGCACTGGCGATCCAGGACCTGGTGAGCGCGTCGGGGTATCGGCTGCAGTCCGGTGGAGAGCCCGCGACGGTCGCCATCGACGAGTTCTCCGCCCTCGGTGACGACCACGTGCTTGCGCTGCTGGCCCGGGCGCGCGAGTCGGGCATCAGCGTGCTCACCGCCACCCAGGAGATGGCCGATCTCCAGCGTGCGGCGCCCGGCTTCCGCGACCAGGTGCTGGGCATCGTCGGCGTGAAGATCGCCCACCGCCAGGACGTGCCCGAGTCCGCCGAGATGATCGCCAAGATGGCGGGGACCCAGTGGGTGTGGGAGGAGACCCGCCACGTCCGTGGCCTGCTGAGCCCGGGCAACGGGCCACGGGCGAGCCGGCGGCAGGTCGAGCGCTTCCTCGTGCATCCCAACGAGATCAAGACCCTGCCGGTCGGCCATGCGGTGGCACTCACGAAGCTGCCGACCTCAGAGGTGCGGCGGGTGCGAGTGGCTGCGCCGCCGACGCGCGCGGCGGTTCGGCGGGACGGTCCGGAGCTGGGGTGATCCGGCGGTCCTTGCCGTGAGGCGTTCGGCGGGGTATCGGCGAACGTCAACAGCGGGCTATCGAGGGGGGATTCGGGTGGCCGCGGCCAGCCCCGGATCGGTGCCCGGTCACGTGGGGGAAAAATAAGCCCGCATAAGGTGCATAACTCGAGGCACGTCCTTCCGCAGCCGCCCGGCCCTCCTTCGATAGCCGCAGTTGACGTTCGCCCTCCCAACGCCGCTCCAAGTAAACCTATAAGTTTACTTGTCGCACGGTGTCCAGGCAGGCTGGCGGGCGCTGGGGGGCGCGGGCGCGGCTGCCGGTGGCGCCGCTAGCCGGCGCCCGGGGTGACCCGGTAGGCGTCAAACACCGCGTCGATGTTGCGCAGCCGGTTGATGGCCTGATCGAGCGTGCGGGTGTCCCCCACCTCCACCACGAACCGGTTCTTGACCATCGGGTGGTTGACGGTGCAGTGGGCGTCGAGGATGTTGATGCCGGCCTCGGCGAAGGTCCGCGACATGTCCTCCAGGAGGCGGTGGCGATCCCAGCCGTCGACCTCGATCTCCACGCGGAAGGAGGTCTCGGCGTCGCCGTCCCAGGAGACGCTGGTGAAGCGCTCGGGGTCCTTCTTGAGCACGGCCACGTTGGGGCAGTCCTCGCGGTGGATGGTGATCCCGCGCCCGAGCGAGATGTAGCCGACGATGGGGTCGCCGGGGACCGGCCGGCAGCACTTGGCCAGGCGCAGCATGACCTCGTCGATCCCCTCCACCACGATCCCGTAGCGCGAGGAGGAGGTCGTGGGGCGGCTGCGGCGGCGGCTGGTCTGGATCAGGTCGTCGGCGGCGGTGGGCTCAGACTCGGCGGCCTCGCCCTGCTTGAGGCGCTGCATCACCTTGTTGACGACGGTGTTGGCGGACACCTTGGCGCCGCCGAGCGCGATGTAGAAGTCGTCGCCCTTCTTGAAGCCCATCTCGCGGATGACGTCGGCCAACAGCGGCGAGCCGACGAGCTTCTGGGCCGGCAGCCCCTGCTTGCGCAGCGCGTCCTGGAGCAGCTCGCGGCCGCTGTGCTCGGTGTCGCGGCGGCTCTCGGCCTTGAACCACGCCTTGATCTTGTTGCGGGCGCGGGTCGTCTTGACCAGGGCCAGCCAGTCGCGGGAGGGCCCGCGCTCGCGCTTGGAGGTGAGGACCTCCACAATGTCGCCGGAGCGCAGCTGGTAGGAGAGCGGCACGATCTTGCCGTTGACCTTGGCGCCGACGCAGCGGTGGCCGACGTCGGTGTGGATCTCGTAGGCGAAGTCCAGCGGCGTGGACCCGGCGGCGAGCGACTTGACCTCGCCCTTGGGCGTGAACAGGAAGACCTCGTCCTCGAACAGGTCGACCTTGAGGTTCTCCATGAACTCGCGCGGGTCGGCCATGTCCTGCTGCCAGTCCATGAGCGAGCGCAGCCACTTGAGCTTGCTGTCAGAGTCTGAGCGGGCGCCGTTGGCGCCGCCGCGCCCGGGCGCGCCCTCCTTGTACATCCAGTGCGCGGCGATCCCGAACTCGGCGAGATCGTGCATCTCGCGCGTACGGATCTGGATCTCCAATGGCCGGCCCTCGGGACCGATCACGGTCGTGTGCAGCGAGGAGTACATGTTGAACTTCGGCATGGCGATGAAGTCCTTGAAGCGCCCCGGCAGCGGCTTCCACAGCGAGTGGATGACCCCCACAGCGCCGTAGCAGTCCTTGACGGAGTCCACGATCACGCGCATCGCGGTGAGGTCGTAGATCTCGTTGAACTCCCGCCCCTTCTTGGTCATCTTGGCGTAGATCGAGTAGAAGTGCTTGGCGCGCCCGGAGATGTCGGCGTGGATGCCCAGCTCCGCCAGCTCCCTGGCCACGATCTCGCCGGCCTCGGAGACGTAGCGCTCGCGCTCCCCGCGCTGCTGGGCCACCAGGCCCTTGATCTCGTTGTACTTGCGCGGGTGCAGCGTCTGGAAGGCGAGATCCTCCAGCTCCCACTTGATGGCGTGGATACCGAGGCGATGCGCGATCGGGGCGTAGATGTCGAGGGTCTCGCGCGACTTCTCCAGCTGCTTCTGCTTGGACATCGCCGAGATCGTGCGCATGTTGTGCAGGCGGTCGGCGAGCTTGATGAGGATGACCCGGATGTCGGTGGCCATCGCCACCACCATCTTGCGGTAGTTCTCGGCCTGCGCCTCATCGCGTGACTGGAAGGTCAGGTTGTCGAGCTTGGTGACGCCGTCGACCAGTCCGGCGATCTCCTCGCCGAAGGTCTCGCCCACCTCTTCCAGCGACGCGCTGGTGTCCTCGATGGTGTCGTGCAGCAGGGCCGCGCACAGCGTCTCGGTGTCCAGGCGCATGCCTGCGCAGATCTTGGCCACGCCGACCGGGTGGATGATGAACTCCTCACCGGAGAGGCGGCGCTGGTCAGCATGGTGCATGCACGCCCAGGCGAACGCCTCTTCGACGCGGTCGCGATCCACCGGCACCGACTGGCTGGCGTGCTCCTCCACGATCGCGAACAGGTCGCCCAGCAGCCGTCGCTCGAACGGCGACAGCTCGCCGTTCTGCACCGCCGTCTCGTCGCTCGGTTGGGCGACGCCGTCAACGCGCGGGCGGTCGGAGGCCAGCACCGTGGAGAAGCCGTCCCCGTCGGTCTTGTCGCCGTTGGACTTGCCGCCGGCGCCCGCGTCACCGCGGCCGATGGCTCGGCTCAGGCGCCTGCTCGAAGATTTGCGCGGTTCAGGTATCGGTGTCCCTCCTCGTACACCTCAGAATAGAACCTGAACGCGGGCGAGCGGTCGAGTGCCGTCGGCGCATGATCGAGGATCGCCAGGGCCGGCGGATCGCGCACCAACTCCACCAGCTGAAGCTCGGACAGTACGCGCATGAGACGCCCGGCAAGCCTCGCTGAGCGGCCGTGGGAGCCTTCGCCGCGCAGCAGCGCCTCGAGCTCCGCCCCGGCGGCGCGGCCGCAGGAGCGCACGGCGCGAAACAGGGACACCAGCGAGGCGCGCAGCCCGTACTCGTGCTCGAGCATCTGCGCGGCGAAGCGCAGCTCGGATTCGCCCCAGGCCAACGACGCGATCCCTGCACCGGCGCGCAGCGCCCGGTCGCCCGCGGCGCCGGTGGGCGGATCCAGCGCGACGATGTGCGCGTAGCCGAGCGCGGCCGCCGGATTGGCATCGAGCTCGTCGTAGGCCGCGAGGGTGAAGCCGCCGACCCGCTCGCGCAGGCCCGGCAGCCGACGCGAGACGTCGGCACACAGCGCCAGGACCTCCCCCCGCCCGCCCGCGCCCACCACGGCGTCGACCAGGACCGCCAGCGGGCTGTGCCCGCGGCAGTCGACCACCGTCCGGGCGGCCTGCGCCAGGCCAGCCGGCGAGGACGGACCGTCGAGCGCCGCGTCGACCTCGGCCAGTGCGGCCTCCAGATACGCCGCGTCTTCGCCGCCGATCAGCTCGATCGCGGCCGGCGCGCACGGCTGGGAATGGCGCAGCACGAGCCGGGGCTCGACCGCGCCGTTCCACGCGTTGCGCTCCAGGCGGAAGGTGGCGTCCAGCGGCTGGGCGGGATCGTCGGTGACGTGGCCGTCGCACCCGAAGGCAACCGCACGGGCACGCACGCCCCCGGAGATGACCGAGAAGCGGGCGTGGCGCCCCTCCCCCATCGACCGCACGTCGTCGAAGCGGCCTCCCGGGACGAGCAGCCGCGGCGACGGGTTGCCCATGCCGCAGGGTTCGAGCGCCTCGAGCTCCTCCGCGAGGCCCAGCCCGAGCTCGTGCCCCGACACGACGGCGTCGACGCGCTCCACCGGCTCGAGCAGCTCGGGGGTGAGCACCGCCTCGGCGTGCGCCTCGAAGGCGGCCCGGAACGCGTCGAGCTGCGCGGCGTCGATGGTCAGGCCCGCCGCGGCGCGGTGGCCACCGTAGCGGCGCAGGTGCATCGCCCCCGCGTCCAGCGCGCCCAGCAGGTCAAAGCCCGGGATGCTGCGTCCCGAGCCGCCGCCGGTGTCCCCGTCGAGCGCCACGAGCACCGCCGGGCGGTGGTGGCGTTCGACGATCCGTGAGGCGACGATCCCGACCACCCCTGGGTGCCAGTCCTCGGACCACAGCACGTAGCCAAAGCGCGGGCCCGCGGCAGCGAGATCGGCGACCTGGGCCTCGGCCTCCCACAGGATGCGCTGCTCCACGGCCCGGCGCTCGGCGTTGACCGCATCGAGTTCGGCGGCGATCGCCTTGGCGCGCGTGGCGTCTTCAGTGAGCACCAGCTCCAGACCGGCATCGGCCCGGCGCAGGCGCCCGGCAGCGTTGATGCGCGGCGCCAGGCGGAAGCCGAGCGTCCCGGTGTCCAGCGCGGAGGGGTCGGCGCGGGAGACCGACATCAGCGCCCTCAGGCCCGGTTTGGCCGTGGCCGCCAGCGCGGCCAGGCCCTGGCGCACCAACCGCCGGTTCTCGTCGACCAGCGGGACGAGATCGGCCACGGTGGCCAGGGCCACCAGGTCGAGGTCGTCCTCGGCGGTCTGAGCGCCCAGCGCGCAGGCGAGCTTGTAGGCGACCCCGGCCCCACACAACGTGGGGCACGGGTAGGAGCACAACGCCGGATGCACGATCGGGCAGTCGGGCAGCGCACCGTCGGCGCGCGGTGCATGGTGATCGCAGACGATGACGTCCATCCCCGCCGCCCGGGCGGCCGCGACCTCGTCGACCGCAGTGATGCCGCAGTCGACGGTGACGATGAGGGCGGTCCCGCGCTGGGCCAGGCGCTGCACGGTGGCGGCAGCCAGCCCGTAGCCATCCTCAGTCCGGCTGGGCAGAAACCAGCTGACCTGGGCGCCCAGGCTGCGCAGTGCCCGGACCATGATCGCGGTGGCGCACACCCCGTCGACGTCGTAGTCGCCGTGGACGACGATGGGACCGCCGGCGGTGACGTGGCCGCCGATGAGATCAAGTGCCCTCTCGATCCCATCAAAGGCAGAGGGATCGTGCGCCTCGCCGGCGTCAAGGAAGCGCCGCGCCGCGGTCGGGTCAGCCAGCCCGCGGCGCACGAGGATCTGGGCCAGCACGTGGCCGACGCGGAGCTCACGCTCAAGCGCCAGCGCGTCGTCTGCGGCGTAGGGCGCGAGCTCCAGCCGCGGAACGGCACCCTCAGCCCGCGGGGCCTCACCCGCCACCTGCAGCGGCGGACGGGCGGGGTCCGGTTGTAACGCCGCGGCGGGCGCAACCGGGGCAAGTGCAGCGGCCTGTGCCATCGCGCGCCAATGTAGGCGTCGCCTCAGACGGACCCCTGGGCCGGGGGGGTCCGCTCTACGCGGGCGCGAGGCTCAGTGCTGATAGTGGACGGGACCGGCGGCGCCGGTGCGCTCTCGGCGCACGCCCTCGTAATACACGAGGGCCATCCCGATGATCGCGCCTGGGATCGCCTCCAGCGCCGTGGTCAGGTGGGTGTCGTGGCGGCCGGGGATGGAGAACCCGTTGACCAGGAGGCCGAACAGCGCGGAGCCGATGAGGGCGCCGACAAACGCGCCGACGATCCCGCCCCAGAACCGGTCGGGCAGCCAGATGGTGAAGTGCCACAGGGCCAGGCCCATCATCACCCACGCGAGCATGCCCATCAGCGGCGTCTCCCGTGGCGGCGGTTGGTCCGGCGCGGCTTGGACGAACGGTCCGGCTTCGGAGTACGGGCGATGCCGCCCTCCTCAGCCTCGTCGGGGGCGTGCTCGAAGTCCTCGCCGGCCAGCGGCTCGTCCAGTTTCTCGGGATCGATCGGGGGCGTCGACGACGGCGGCGGAGTCGGCGGAGACGGCGGTTGCCCAGCGCCGCCGCCTTGGGGCGGGGACGAGGCACGGCCACCGCCGCGACCACTCGCGCCGCGCCCACCGGAGCCGCCCGCGCCACCGCGACCACCCGCGCCGCGCCCACCGGAGCCGCCCGCGCCACCGCGACCACCGCGGCCGCCCGCCGCGCCGTTGCCGCCGCGACCGGAACCGGCCCCATCGCCCTCGCCGTCATCGGTGTGGGCAAGGCGCTTGGTCAGCGTGGAGGTGCGACGCCGCGGCTCGGCCTCCTCCTCGGCGATGTCGCGCTTCATCTTCTCGAACTCGGCCGCGCTCACGCCCTCGGGGTCGGGCTCGGTGAGCCGTCCGGCGCGGCGGCGCGCACGATCGCGCGAGGGGTCGACGTCGGCGCCGCTCGGCGCGTAGGGGGCCACGAAGCCGTAGTCCTCCTCGATGCGCTCGCGGCGATGACGGTAGACCGACTCGCGCTCCTTCCAGTGCGTCAGCACCGGGGAGGCGATGAAGATCGACGAGTAGGCGCCGGACGCCACCCCGATGAGCAGCGCGAAGGCGAAGTCCTTGAGCGTCGAGCCGCCGAACAACAGCAGCGCGATGATCGGCAGCAAGGTGCACGAGGTGGTCGCCAGCGACCGGGTCAGCACCTCTGACATGGAGCGGTTGACGATCTGCGAGAAGGCAGCCCGCGGCATGCGCGGGATGTTCTCGCGTACACGGTCGAACACGATGATCGTGTCGTAGAGGGAGTACCCCAAGATGGTGAGTAGGGCCGCGACCGTGTCGACCGTCACCTCCCTTCCGGTCAATGCGTAGACGCCGCTGGTGATGAGCAGGTCGTGCATCAGGGCGATGAGCACGGGGACCGCGAACTTCCAGCTGAAGCGCAGCGCCACGTAGACCGAGATGACCAACAGCGAGGCGATGATCGCGATCACCGCGCTGTGGGCCACCGTACGCCCGAACGTCGGGCCGACGGTGGTGGCGCCAAACGACCGGGGCTTGCCGTACTTCGCGGCGATCGCCTGCTCGACGCGGCCGCTGCCGACCGAAAGCGGCTTGGAGGAGACCTGGAACTGGAGTCCCTTGCTGCCGACCTCCTGGACCACCGGATCCTGGACCCCCGCACCGCGCACGATCGACTGGATCGACGCCGAGGTGGCCGGCTTGGCCAGGGTCATGTCGATCCGCGAGCCCGAGGTGAAGTCGATGCCCAGGTTCAGCCCGCGACCGCCGATGGCCAGCGCGCCGATGAGCAGGATCACGCCCGAGAGGGAGAAGAAGTACTTCGACGCGCCCATGAAGTCGAACGTCCAGGTGTGCTTCTTGCCGCCGGCGCCCAGCGCGGAGGGACGGGCGATGGCGCGCGAGTCGCCCATGGTCATGAGGATCGCCTGAGTGGCCAGGACGGCGGTGAACAGGGACACGATCGTCCCGATACCGAGCGTGAAGGCGAAGCCCTGGACGTCAGAGGTGGCCAGCACGAAGAGGATGAACGCAGTCATGATCGTGACCACGTTGGCGTCGATGATCGCGGTGAGGCCCTTCTTGTAGCCCGTCGCGATTCCGGCGCGAATCGATCTCCCGGCGCGTATCTCCTCCTTGACGCGCTCGAAGATGACGATGTTGGCGTCGGCGGCCACGCCGATGGTCAGGATCAGACCGGCGATGCCGGCCAGCGTCAACGTGATCGGGATGAGCTTGATCAACGCGTAGAAGTACAGGCCGTAGACCGCCAGGCCGGCGACGGCGATGACGCCGAGCAACCGGTAGAAGGCGAGGAGGAAGAGGGCGACGATGAGCAATCCCACGGCGCCGGCGACGAGACCCTGGTGCAGCGCCTGCCCGCCCAGGGTGGCCGAGATCTGCTCCTCGGAGATCCGCTTGAGCTTGATCGGCAGCGCGCCGAGGCGCAGCTGCGTGGCCAGGTCAGAGGCCGACTGGCTGGTGAAGCCGCCCGTGATGTCGGCGCCGCCGCCGCCGACGATGCCGTCGGGATACTGGCGGAAATCGATCTGCGGGACGGTGACGAGCTGATTGTCGAGCGCCACCGCGAAGTGCTGCTCGAGCGTGTTGCCGCCGATGCTCGAGTTGGCGCCGCGGTGAGCGATCTGCCCGGTCACCTTCGAGAACTGGCTCTGGCCGGCCCCGTTGAAGCCGAAGGAGACGTCGGGCTGGCCGCTCTGGTCGGTGCTCGGCTGCGGGTTGGTGATGTCGTTGCCCGTCAACGCGACGTTGTCCTTGAGGACGAAGAACTCCGCGTTGGGGCTGGTGGGCTTGATGATGTCCGAGGCCGACGGGTTGGCCGCCTGCAGGACGACCGTCCCCTGCGGCACGGTGACCAGCTCGCCGTCGGCCTTGGTCACCCCGGCCGGCAGGTTGTCGTACAGGTCCTGCACGCTCGAATCCGGCCCATTGAGCAGGCAGTGCTGGCCCGCGACCGGCTTGGTCCCGTTGGCCTTGGCGGCGGCGTCGCACGCGGCGCTCCCGGGGGCGCCGAAGAAGTAGTAGGCCGGTCCCTTGCGCGACTGGGTCTTCGACAGTGGCTGTGGCGGCTGTTTGGCGGCGAGCTTGGTTGCCTGATAGAGCGGCATCCCCCCGGCGCCGGGCACGCCCGGCTGCCCGGCCGAGCCGCCGGTGCTCAGGTTCACGGAGTCCGGGTCTGAGGTGATCAGCCCGTCGGCCGCCGGCTTGCCGGCGGGGGTCAGGACGTTGGCCTCCCAGTCATAGAAGAACAGCTGGGCGGTCTGGCCCACCTCGTTCTCGGCCCGGGTGACGTCGTGAACGTCGGGCAGCCCGACGGTGATGAGGTTCTGGCCGGTGGTCTGGATCGACGGCTCAGACACGCCCAACTGGTCCACGCGCGAGCGCATGATGTCGACCGCGCGGTCGAGCGCCTCCTGGGTGACCACCGGGGTCTGGGGACTGGGCTCGCCCTGGTAGACGAGCTCGATGCCGCCCTTGAGGTCGAGGCCCAGGACCGTCTTCTGGGTGACGAGGACCACGATCGAGGCGGCGATCAGGCCCACCACGAGGAGCAGGACGAAGCCGTGGCGCTGGCGATCTGACATCAGCTAGGAGGGGATGCTAGTGGTCTGGGCCTGAAGCGGTGCTGCTCGTCGACCGGCCACGCTAGTGGTGGTTGGTCGGCGTCAGCACGACCAGCAGACCGCCCTCTTCGTCGTCGTACGCAGGGAAGATGTCGGCGACCGCCCGAGCGGGCAGGTCGTGCTCGGCGTTGACCTCCACCGGCTTGCCCTGCACGCGTACCTCCCACTCCAGGACCGTCCCCACGTGATCGGCGCCGTCATCGAAGCGCAGGCCGAGCACGTCGCGCACGGGCCGGCCGATCGCCTGCTCGGTCTTCAGCCCGGTCAACTCGAACGAGCCGCGGCCGCAATCGACGATGCGCCCATCGGAGTCGCAGGCGAAGAAGGCCGCGTTGGGAGCGGGGTAGTAGTCGTCAAGCAGTTCGAATAGGTAGGCGAAGCCGCACTTCTCACAGCCCCGCGCCTCGCGCCGGAAACCCGCATTGCGGTCGGTGCCCATCGACCGGTTGCCGCAGTGTGGACAGATGAAGTAGTGCTCGCGCGCCATCGGCGCTGAGGATAGAGATACGTGCTTAGGAGTATCCGAAGAACCGCCGCGGCCCCCGGAACCCGCGGGCCCGCTCACATCAGCCGCGTCTGGGCCGGCTCGGGCGGGGGCGGCTCGAGGCCCAGGTGCGTGTAGGCGCGGCGGGTCGCCGCCCGGCCGCGCGGCGTGCGCTCGATCAGCCCGCGTTGAAGCAGGTAGGGCTCATAGACATCCTCGATCGTGTCCTGCTCCTCCCCCACCGCCACCGCCAGCGTCGAGAGCCCCACCGGGCCGCCGCCGAACTTCTCGCAGATGGCGCGCAGGATCTCGCGGTCCAGCCGATCCAGTCCCTCCTCGTCGACCTCGAGCAGATCGAGCGCGGCCGCGGCGACCGGCTCGGTGACGACGCCGCCGTGGCGGACCTCGGCGTAGTCGCGCACGCGGCGCAGCAGCCGGTTGGCCACCCGCGGGGTGCCGCGGCTGCGCCGTGCGATGGCGACCGCCCCGGCGGGCTCGATCTCCATCCGCAGCAGCCGCGCCGAGCGGGTCACGATGCGCGCCAGATCCTCCGGCCCGTAGTGCTCGAGGCGGTGGCGAATCCCGAAGCGGTCGCGCAACGGGGTCGTCAGCAGGCCGGCGCGAGTGGTGGCCCCGATGAGCGTGAACGGCGGCAGCGGCAGGGTGACGATGCTGGCCCCCGCTCCCTGGCCGACGGTGATGGGCAGAACCCCGTCCTCCATCGCGGGATAGAACGTCTCTTCCAGGGCGCGGGGCAGGCGGTGGATCTCGTCGACGAAGAACACCGCCCGCGGCTCGAGCGCGGTCAGAAACGACGCCACGTCGCCCTTGCGCTCCAGCGCCGGCCCGGCGGTCTGGACGAAGGGGACGTCGAGCTCGGCGGCGATGATCTGGGCCAGCGAGGTCTTGCCCAGGCCCGGCGGGCCGGCCAGCAGGACGTGGTCCAGCGCCTCGTCGCGGATGCCCGCGGCCTCGATGGAGACGGCGAGCTGCTCGCGGATCGCCTCCTGGCCGACGAAGTCCTCCAGCCGGCGGGGCCGCAGCGATCGCTCGACGTCGAGCTCGTCCTCGGGCAGCTCCTCAGCGTCCTGAATGCGCGGGACGCTCACCGCCGTGCGCTCCGCAGGGCGTGGGAGATGAGCTCCTCGGTGCTGTCACCGGAGGCGCCATCGAGCAGCGCGTCGATCTCGTTGGGGTTGTACCCCAGGCCAAGCAGTGCCTCGCGGGCCAGCGTGGCGGGATCGTCGGAGCGGCTGACGGTGATGGAGTCCTCGGGCAGCGTCGCGCCCACCTTCTCCCGCAGCTCGACGATGATCCGCTCGGCCGTGCGCTTGCCCACCCCGGGCGCCGCCTGCAGCCGCGCCGCGTCGCCCGCGGCGACCACCCGCAGCAGCTCCCGCGGCGGCGCGCCCGACAGGACGGCAAGCGCCACCTTGGGCCCGACGGCCTGCACGCCCAACAGCATGAGGAACAGTTCGCGCTCCTCCTCGGAGGAGAAGCCGTAGAGCGCCAGCGCGTCGTCGCGGACGATCAGGTGGGCGTGCAACACCACGTCGCGTCCGACGGCTGGGACGTGCTTGAGCGTCTCCGCCGAGACCGCCAGGCGGTACCCGACGCCGCCGCAGTCCACGACGACGTGGTCCCCACGGCGCACCGCCACCTTGCCGGAGATGAGCGCGATCACGCCGAGACCCCCGCCACCGCACGGGCCAGCGGCGAGTGGTTGAGGTGGCAGACGGCCACCGCCAGGGCGTCGGAGACGTGATCGGGCGTCGGCGGCGCGGCCAGGCCGAGCAGGCGCGTGACCATGCGCGCGACCTGGGCCTTGTCGGCGCGGCCGTTGGCGCACACCGCGCCCTTGACCTGCTGTGGGGTGTAGGACCGTGTCGGGATGCCTCGCTGTCCGGCGGCCAGCAGGATCACGCCGCGCGCCTGACCGACCGCGAACGCGGTGCGAACGTTGGCGCCGAAGTACAGCTCCTCGACGGCCATCCCCTCAGGCTGGTGCTCGTCGAGCAATTCCCCCACGCGCCGGTGAATGTCGACCAGCCGGCGTTCGAGCGGCACCCCGGGGCGGGTCTGGATGACCCCCTCGTCGACCGCGCGCAGGCGCGAGCCGACGCCGCGGACGACGCCGTAGCCGGTGCTGGCGGTGCCGGGATCGATGCCCAGGACAAGCATGGAGACACATTCTCCGTGGGCGCTCGGACGCCTCCCGGCGGCGTCGCACGTACGCCCCCGCACGCCTCCCGGCGATGTCGCGTTGCCGCGTGTTAGATCTCTGTCACCGGCGCGGCGGCGGCGCAACCCGCCGCCGTGTCTGATGTTCTAGCGGTTGTCATTCGCTTTATTCGCTTCCCAGTCTGCACCGGGGCGCAGCGCAGAGCCGTGGTCGCGGTGTGCGTGTGCGCCTGCGTCGCGAGCGTGGCCGCCGTCCTGCCGGGGCTCGCGGGCGCCGCTCGCCCCCGCGCGCCCGCGCTCGCGCCCGCCGACACCGTCGTGGACGGTCCGAGCTCGGAGATCCGCTCGCTGAACGGGCTGTCGGTCTCTCGCGACGGCTCCGGCGCCCTCGTGTACACCAAGACCGTCGGCGCCGTCGCTCACGTGTTCCTCTCCCGGCTGGCCGGTGGCACGTTCCAAGCGCCGGTGCAGGTCGACGCCGGCCTGGTCGGGCCCTCCTCGCAGCCAGTGGTCGCCGCCGGGCAGAACGGCCTGGTCCTGGTGGCCTTCGTCAACGCCGGCACCCTGTACGTGGCCCAGGCGCTCTCCGCCGCCAGCCCGCTGAGCGCACCCGCCGCCCTGTTCACCGGCGCCGCCAACCCCTCGATCTCGATCTCCAACTTCGGCAAGGCGTACCTCGCCTTCACCAACACCGCGGGCGCCGGGGGCGGCGACGTGCGCGCCGCCTATTTCTTCCAGGGCCAGTGGGCCGCTGGAGGCGAGCCCCCTGGACGCCGTCGCGGGCGACGCGGCGGGCGTGGGGACCGGGCGCCCGGACGTCGCCGCCTCCGGGGACGGAGTGGGAATCGTCGCCTGGGGCGAGGCGGGACACATCTTCACCCGCCGCGTCACCGCCACCACGCCCAGCACCGTCACCGAGCAGGCCGATCCCCCGAGCTTGGACGGGTGGTCTGAGACGTCGGCCGGTTTGCCCTCGATCGGTACCGGGGGCGACTCGACCTTCGGCGCGGTGGCCTTCCAGGAAACGCTCAGCAACGGCTCAGTGACGCAGTCGCGGGTTCTCGTCAACCGCCTGCAGGCGTCCATGTTCGCCGGCGCCTCGGCGGTCGACGGCGCGTCCACGGGCGGCCCCGAGGGCGCCGACCAGCCGCAGATGACGATTACGGAGTACGGGGCGGGCTTCATCACCTCCGAGACCGACGGGACCCATGAGTTGTTCGCGACACCGCTCGGGCAGGGCGAGAACCGCGGCTCGGTCGAGCGCGTCGACTCACTGGTCAACGACGATGCCGCCGATGCCGTCCCAGCCACCGCCGGCCTCATCTCCAACCTCATCGCGTGGCAGCAGACCCCCGGGGTCGCCGGGCCCGCCGAGATCCGCGTGCGCTATGCCGCCGACGGCGCCGACCTCGGCGACGAGCAGGTCGTCTCGAGCCCGTCGCTGGGGGCGACCAATGCCGACGACGGGCTCGTGGCCGCCGGCGACGTGGCCGGCGACGCCGCGGTGGCCTGGGTCCAGGGCAGCGGCGCGAGCACGGCGATCGTCGCCGCACAGCTGTTCAAGGCCCCCGGGGGCTTCGTGCCCTCCAACAGCTTCCGCTACGTCACCACCGCGTCTCCGCTGCTGTACTGGTCACCCTCGAACGAGCTGTGGGGCGCGCTCACGTACGCGCTCCATATCGGCGGCGTGCCGGTGGGCCAGACCACCGCCACCCAAATGGTCGTGCCCGCACCGCTGACCAACGGCCGCCACAGCTATCTCATCAGCGCCACCAACCTGGGCGGCGTGACCACCAACGGCCCGGCGGCGACGGTGTTCGTCGACACGGTGGCGCCCCGCGCCACGTGGACGCTGAGTGGCTCCTCGATCGTCAACACGCGTGAGCAACTGCGGGTCAGCTACACCGACCCGCCGCCCCGCGGGCTGCCCCGGTCCGCCGCCTCCGGTGTGGCCACCGTCTACGTGAACTGGGGCGACGGGTCGCCGCGGGCGCGCATCCGCCGTACCACGGCGAGCCACGTCTACCGGCGCATCCGATCCGACACGATCACCATCACCCTCATCGACCGCGCCGGAAACACGACGCGAATCGTCCACAAGCTGAAGATCAAGGCCAAGCCCAAGCCCAAGAAGCACAAGAAGCACAAGAAGGGCAAGAAGGCCAAGAAGGCGGCCGCTATGCAACGTGCGGCGATCGGCCTCGCCCAGCTCACGGGCCCGTCGGCGGGAGGCGGGAGTTGAGGTCCGCGCGCTCAGCGGCCGACGCAGGCGGTGCCGTGGTGAAGGTTGGGGTCCGTCAGGCGCACGACCCGCCAGGGGCCGGCAGTGGCCACGGTCTCAGCGTGAGTGAGGCGTGGGTCGATCTTCGCCGGGCCACCGATCTGCGCCGCCTTGGGCCCGACGAAGTTGACGCCGGGCGCGCGCATCGACGTCCCGACGCGCTGCAGGGTCACCCCCAGCTTCCAGGCCAGCGCGGTCTGGGCCGAGTGGTTGATGGCGGTGAAGCTCGAGGGGCAGGGCAGCACGCCCGCCTTGCCGCCGGCGGCCGCGACCGCCTGGGTGAGCGTGTCGAGCAGGTGGACGCCCTCCGAGGCGAACCGCTCGTCGTCGCGCGCGATACTGATCTGGGTGGTGCTGAAGGGGATGCATGCCGCGGCGATGATCACCGCAGTCCCCGCGATCACCGGGCGGCGCAGCGAGCCGGCCAGGCCGCCCGCCAGACGAGCGATCTCGGCCAGGCCGACGCCGCCGAGGACGGTGGTGAGCGCCGCCGCGGGCAAGAAGAAGCGTTCGAGGCCCGGATAGCCGTCGAGCGTCTCGCCGACGACCACCACCCACCAGCCGGCGATGAAGGCGGCGATGGCCAGGATCGTCTTGTTGCGGTCGCGGACCCAGGTGATGACGACCGCCGCCACCGCCAGGATGAGCGCCGGCAGCAGCTGGTCGCGGACGCCGCGGGCCAGGATGGATCTCAGGACGTCGGAGCCCAGATGACCGTTGTAGTCGGCCGCGTGCGTGGCGGCCAGGAAGGGCTGGCCGGTGGTGACCCATGGCGGGATAAACCAACCGATGGGCTGGACGGCGAGGCCGGCCAGCAACACCAACCGCATGGCCGGGCTCTTGAACGCGGGCTCGCGAAACCAGAGCCAGATCGCGTACAGGCCCAGGAACGGCCACCACTCCGGCCGGATCAAACCGCCGGCCACCATGATCAGGTAGGCCTGGAGATGACGGCGGTCGATCAGGCGGTCCACCGTCCACACCGCGACCGCCACGAGGATCGCCTCCGAGGTCCCGTGCAGGAAGTAGTAGTACCAGGCTTGGTCGTCGCGGCCGGTGAGGATGATCCCGATCGCCGCCAGCAGCCCCGCGAAGGCACCCAGCCATCCGCCGCCGACCAGTCGGCTGGTCAGCTTCCACGTCCCCCACAGCGCCAGGAACCCGCCGACCCGGGCGGTGATCACCCACAGCGTGGGCGCCGCGCCCCCGAACAGGCCGTAGATCGTGGTGAAGACCATCGGGAGCGGCTTCCACGAGGGCCCGCCGTTGACGATGAAGCTGGTGTGCGGGTCAAAAACCTCGTGCCCCCACACGATCCACGACCATGGGTCGTAGCTGGGCACGGTGGGCAGGATCGCCGCCGACAGCGCCGCCAGGACGACGCAGGCAAGCACGCCCAGCATCAGCGGCGAGCGCCCGGCATCACGCAGGGAGGCGGCCAGTGAGGCTCCGCGAGACTCCCCGGAGCCGACAGAGCCGGTCGCGGGTGGCCGCTGCTGCGGCGAGTCGACGGCTGACATCGGCGGGCGATTGTAGCGGTGGGTCTGGCGTGTTCACGAAGGCGGCCTCAGCAGCGGCAGCGCTGGCGCTCGTCGTGCTCGCCGTGGCCGCGGCCGGTCTCACCGTCGGCGCGGCGCCCGCCCTGGCCCAGACCGGGCCGGCCTACGCTGCCACGCCACCCACCTTCGGCGCCCTGTACCGCGACGGGCCCAACGACCGCTGGCTGCTGGGCGGGGCCTGGTTGTATCGCGGCGACCCCACCAACGCCGGACTGACCGCCGGGTGGTTTCGCAATGTCGCCTCGACCGACGGGTGGAGCCCGGTCGCCGTCCCCAACTCGTTCAACGCGGGTGACCTCTCGGCCGCGTCGGCAAACGGATCGGTGGGCTGGTACCGGCGCGACTTCACGATCCCGCCCAAAGCCTTTGCCTCCTACGTGCCGGCGCGGTTTCGCAGCTGGATCGTGCGCTTCGAGTCCGTCAACTACCGGGCGACGGTGTGGCTCAACGGCCGCAAGCTCGGCTCGCACGCGGGCGAGTATGTGCCGTTCGAGTTCGCGCTCAAGGGTCTGCGCGCCGGGGTCAACCGTCTCGTGGTCCGCGTGGACAACCACCGCGACGGCGGAGACCTGCCGCCGGGGACCGGCGGGTGGTGGAACTACGGCGGCATCAACCAGGAGATCTACCTGCGCTCGGTCCAGGTGGCCGACATGTCGCCGGTGGTCATCCGCCCTCTCCTCCCCTGCCCGACGTGCGCCGCTCAGATCCAGGAGCAGGTCACCGTGCGCAACGTCACCGGCGCGGCGCAGACGCTCGCCCTGCACGGGACCTACGGCAGCTCGACGGTGAACTTCGGCGGGCACACGATCGCTGCCGGGGGCACGTGGGTGGCCCGGGCGACGGTGACCATTCACACCCCGCATCTGTGGTCGCCGACCGACCCGTTCCTGTACCACGCCGGGCTCACGCTCTCCGACGCCCACGGCCGGACGCTGCAGGGCTACACCGACTACAGCGGCATCCGCAGCATCACCGTCGGGCCGGGCGGGCAGCTGCTGCTCAATGGCCGCGTGCTCGACCTGCGCGGCTTCGATCTGCAGGAGCTCAACATCGGGACCGGCGCCGCCATGTCGCCCACCCAGCTGCAGACGATGGTCGGCTGGGTCCGGGAGCTGGGCGGCAGGGTCATCCGCGCCCACTACCCGCTCAATCCCGAGATGGAGGAGGCGGCCGACCGCGACGGCATCCTCATCTGGTCAGAGATCCCCGTCTATCAGAACAACGTGACTTATCTGACGCGTCCCGGGTGGCTGAACTTCGCCCACAACATGTTGCGCACCAACATCCTCACCAACGAGAACCACCCCTCCATCCTGGTGTGGAGCATCGCCAACGAGTTGCAGACGCCCCCTGGGGATGCCGAGGCGCGCTATATCGCGGGCGCCACGCAGATCGCTCATCAGCTTGACCCGACGCGACCAGTCGGCATGGCCATCTCCAACTGGCCCGGGGTCGCCTGTCAGAGCGCCTACGCACCACTGGACGTGCTTGGCGTCAACGACTACTTCGGCTGGTTCGATGCGGGAGGCGGCACCACCGACGATCCGGACCAGCTGAGCCCGTTCCTGGACTTCATGCACGGCTGTTATCCCGCCAAGCCGCTGATGATCACCGAGTTCGGCTTCGAGGGCAGCCAGAACGGGCCGCCCGAGCAGCGCGGCACCTACCAGTACCAGACAGATCAGGCCGCCTTCCAGCTGGGCGTCCTCGCCTCCAAGCCCTACATCGCCGCTGCGATGTGGTTCGACCTGCAGAACTTTCCCTCCAAGCCCGGCTGGAGCGGCGGCGATCCCTTCCCCCACCCCCCGATCGTGATGAAGGGCGCCATCGATCTCGCGGGCAACCCTGTGCAGCCGCTGTTCTCGACCCTGCAGTCGATCTTTACGTCCACCCAGCAGATCGCCCCAGCTGCAGCCCCGGTGCCGCAGAAGCGCCGCGGGCGACGGTCAGCCGACGCGCGCGCCGGCTGACCGTCTCGCCCTGAGTTCGTACGGCGACCTACGAGGTCGTCACGAGCAGCGTGTGCGGCCCGTTGCCCTGGACCGGCACGGTGACCTCGACGCCGCGGTTGGTGTCGCGGGTGGTGGCGTTGCTCACCGGCTTGCCGTCGAGCATCACGCTGGTGGGCTCAGAGCCGGCCGGCAGTGTGTGCCCGATCTGTACCGAGCGCAGGTTCAGGTCGTGCAACGTCAGCCGCGTCTCGTACCGGCTGCCCGAACGCGAGGCGAACACGTCGATCGACCCGTTGCCCATCCCCAGCCGGATGTCTGATCCGGCCACGCTGGGCTGGTTGGGGGGCACCTGCGGGACGACCTGCAGCGCGCCGTCGCCCAGGAACGGGCGGACGCCCAGTTGCTGGTCTACGACGGGCCACACCGTGCCGTAGTTGCCCCATGCCTGCATCACCATCGACCGGCACGTCCAGCAGCGGTTGATGTTGGCCGGGATCCCCGCCGCCGGGTCGCCGTTGGGCGCCGACGGGAAGATCTCGGGCATCGCACCGGGCATCTCGTCCGGTGTGCCGCCGGTGGCGGGCTCGGAGAACATCGTCTCTGCGTTGGCGTCGGTGTAGCGCTGCTGCTGCCCCGGGCCCAGACGACCGTAGTTGCCCTCGCCGACGGCCTGGATGGCCGTGGTCAGCGAGAAGATCTCGAAGTCGCCCGCGCCGTCGGCCCCGCCGCCACACGCGGTGTGGAAGAGGCCGAGGCTGCCGGGACGGCCCCCGCTGAAGCACGAGGACTCACGCGTGGCCAGTGCGGCCACCCCGTGATCGTGGCTGGCAACGCCCGGGGTCACGGTCGTGCCCGTGGTCAGCGCCGCCTCCATCGGTACCTGGTCGATCCAGTTCTTGAGGTAGACCTGGTTGTTGGCGGGGTTGTCCAGCGAGTCGGCGTACTGGGAAACCGACGGGTCCCACCATGTCTGCTCGAACTGAGTGCGCAGACGGTCGGCCAGGTTGGTCGCCCATGTCGCGGTGGCGCTGTCGTGCTCGGCTTGCGCCATGTCGGCCAGGTCATAGAGCCCGCGCATGTAGTAGACGCCGTTGTCGAGCTTCTCCGGCCCCAGGCCGGGCCGTTCGATGTTGCCTGAGCCCTCTGGCCACCCGTCGTGATCGACGTCGTAGCGATCGTCGATGACATGCATGTTGCGCTTGGTGAAGTCGTACATGCTGTCCAGGAACTTCTTGTCGCCGGTCCACCGCCACACGAGTGCCACCGCACTGGGGAACTTCACGGTCTCGTCGGTGTTGAAGTCATTGGTCGCCGTGCCATCGCTGGCCACCGTCTGACTGTCATGCCCGAAGTAGACCGAGCCGTCGGAGACGGTCTCGTGGACGACGATCCCCGACCCGTGGTTGAGGATGTCGGAGATGTTGCGCAGCGCGATCAGGTGATCCTCGATCGTCTTGAACTGACCGACGGCCACGGCCGCGAACGCGGTGTACTCCCCGTCGGTGGAGAAGATCCACGGGTAGTCCGGGAATCCGGCGGCGAACCACTGGGCGTGCGCGACGGTCCCGAGGGGCGCGGGGAACTGCGTGCCCTGGTTGGTCCACCGGATCTGCAGGTTCGACGCGGTCTGTGTCAGATCGGCCAGGTTCTGCTTGCCCCAGGTGATCGCGTTGGCGAGCGTCGGGTCGCCCGGGAGGCTGACCTGGGTGTTGTGGCCCAGGGCCTGCCGCGAGGCGATCTTCTGAGCGAGCTCACCCGCCGGGTTGCCGATCACGCCGGCGAGCTCGGACTTGGCCGCACTCATGCCCTGATCGGACCCGGCCACCGCGACCCACAGCGTGGTTGTGCCACCCGCCGGGATGGTCACCTGGTAGCGCAGCTCGCCGCCGGTGCCCTTGCCGAACGGCCCGTCGTCGCAGGCGCTGGGCAGCGAGGTCGAGTCGTCGGCCTGACAGACGTGGTTGCCCTGCGGACCGCGGAAGGCGCCGCCCTGCGCGGCCGCCGTGCCCGACCGCGGCTTGAGATTTGGCCCACGAGCGCCGCGTAGTGGTGCACCGGCGTCCCGTGACCGATCGAGCCGTCATCGGTGAAGACAAGGTCCCGGCCGTCGAAGCTGCCGTGATCGGGCAGGTTGTCGGCGGCGCTGGCGGGGGTGGTGGAGCTCCACGGAAAGGCACCCATGAGCTCTGAGTGCGCGTCGACCTTCACGGTGACGGTGCGCTTGGCGCCCGGATTGGTCATCTTGAGGCCGAACAGCACGGCCCGATGCGCGTCGGGCGCGAAGTCCGTGCGTTGCAGGCGCAGGCCGTCGGTTCTCGGCAGGTCATAGCGGGTGTAGCCCCAGCCGCTCGAGAACTTCGTGGCCTGGCCGACCCACGTCTTGTCGATACCGAACCACACGCCGTCGGCGAGCTTGAGCGGCGGCGCCCACACGCCACCCATCTCACCGGTGGTGTGCCAACCGTTGGCGTAGAAGCGGCCGTCCTGAAACCCCTCCGCATACGACCGCTGGCCGGCCGCGACCTCACGGCGATCCTGGAGACGATTCGTGGTCGACAGCTCAGGCGTGGCCGCCTGTGCGCCGGCGCAGCAGAGCAGCGCTCCCACGACCCCCGATAACACGGCTCGGTTCAAGCGCATCCGGACCTCCCTCTCGACTAAAGCGCTTTAGAAACAGTGCTACGTTTACCCCCGGCCGGTGCGGATGAATCGCCCAATCGCAAACGCCGACGACGCTTCACGCCGCCGTCCCACGATCGCGGACGTGGCTCGGCGGGCGGGTGTCTCCCCCGCTCTGGTCTCCTTCGCCGTCAACGACCGACCCGGCGTCTCGGCGCCCACGCGCGAGCGCATCCTCACCGCCGCCAAGGAGCTGCGCTGGCGTCCCAGCGCCTCCGCGCGGGCGCTCACCCAGGCGCGCACCCAGACCGTTGGCCTTGTGCTGTCGCGCGGGACCGACGAGCTCGAGGTCGACTCGTTCTTCGTGCGCTTCCTGTCGGGCGTCGAGCGCACCCTGGCCCAGGCCGACCACGCGATGCTGCTCCAGTTGGTGCCGGCCGCCGACGCCGCCGCCACGCTGGGCGCCTATGAGCGCCTGATCACCGCTCATCGCGTCGACGGCTTCCTGCTCACCGATCCCGAGCTCGATGACCCGCGCTTCCCGCTGCTCGCGCAGGCGGCGGTGCCGACGGTCATCGCCGGCCGCCCCGCCGCCGCCTCGCCGTTCACCTGGCTCGAGACCGACCACGACCGCGGGATCACTCTGGCGGTCGAGCACCTCGCCGGCCTCGGGCACGAGCGCATCGGTTTTCTCGGTGGTTCACGGGCCTACGAGCACGTCCAGCGGCGGTATATGCGCTGGCGCGAGGCGATGCGTGACCGGGGCCTGGCTGACGGCCCAGCCGCCTTTGCCAACCCGGATCTCGGTGCCGCCGCCACCCGCGTGCTCCAGCACCAGCCGACGGCCGTGGTCTGCACGAGCGACAGCCTGGCCAGTGCGCTGATCCGCGTCGTGCGCGAACGCGGGAGGTCGGTGCCTGAGGACCTCTCGGTCATCGGGTTCGACGACTCGCTGCTCGCCACGCTGGCTTCGCCGGCGCTCACCTCGGTGCGGGTCGACTACACCGCGTTCGGCGCCGCGGCCAGCGCGGCCCTGCTGGCCGTCATCGACGGCGAGGACGCGCCGGTCTACCAGCCGGCCCCGCCGACGCTTGAGGTGCGCGCGTCGACAACGGCGCCCGGGCCCTCCGCAAACGTGCTCACGCGCTGACGCGTCCGTCCCACCGGCGCCCAAGCGCCGAACGCGCGCCGACCGTCCACGCCTGGACCCGGTTGGCGATGGGGATGCGCTCCGGGCCATCGGACCCGACGGCATAGAGCTCGGGCGCATCGCCCAGCCGATCGATCGCGGCGAGCACGCCGCGGCGCACGCGCTCGGCGTCGACGTCGCGGCCCACGGCGCGCAGGCCGCCCCAGCCGATCCACGAGTCAAACGGCCACACGGCGCCGCGGTGATAGGCGGCCGCGACGAACTGCGGATGCTCCGAGGAGAGGGTGCGCAGCCCGAAGTCCGTCAGGACGTCCGGGCGACACAGCCGGTCGGCGTACGCGCCGCGCTCCGCAACCGGCAGCGCATCGGCCCACAGCAGCCAGCCGAGCTGGGAGCCCGCCCCCGGCACGCGACCGTCGTGGGCGTCGACGGCCATGGTGTCGGGGGTGAAGGCCTCGGCGATGCGCGCGACGGTCTGATCGGCCCGCTCCAGCCAGCGGGACTCGCCGGACAGACGTGCCGTGGCCCGCAGCGCCGCGACGGTCACGGCCTGGGTGTCGGCGTCGGCCAGGGGCGGCTCGGGTATGTGTCCGCAGGCGGTCAGGATCCCGCCGCCATAGGGCTGACAGGGGTCAGTGGTGTCACGCCACCCCTGCTGCACCAGCCCGCCGCTCTCCGTGCGGGGGCCGTGGCGCACCAGGCCGTGCCCGCGTTCCAGCGCGCCCTGCACCCACGCGCTCGCCGCGCGCCATGAGTCGACCAGTTCCTCCTCCAGCGCACGATCGCCGAGCGCGGCCAGCACCACCAGAAACCACGAGGTTCCGTCCGCCGAGCCGTAGTAGCGCAGCGTGCCATCGCGCACCGGCCACCCCATGTCGGCAAACCGGCGGTCGGCGTCGGGGCGGTACTCGTGCACGATCTTGCCGGGCTCCTCGTCGAGCTCGGGGTCCTCGCGCTGACCCTGCAGGCTCGCGAGCATCCGCAGCGTGGCGCGGGCCACCTCTGGATGGGTCTCCAGCACCTGCAGCGAGTAGATCAGCGAGTCGCGGCCGAACAGCGCGTGGAAGCGCCCCGGGTCGTCGGCGTCGACCGGGACCGACGAGGCGTAGGGCCAGCCGTCGTCGGAGAGGATCGCGGCGCTCAGCGCCTCGTCGGCACTCACTGTCCGAGCGCGGTCAGGCCGCCGGCGAGAGCCGGCAGCGGACCAGCGTGCCGATCACCCGGAAGCCGTCGCGCGCGGTGAGCTTCTTGCCCTCATCGGTGGCGCGTGCCCGGTAGTGGACCGGGACCTCGAAGATGCGCTCGCCCTGCTGCACCAGCCGCGCCGTGATCTCGGGCTCGATGGCGAACCCGGCGGCGCTGAGCGGCAAACTCTGGAACAGGTCTGTCCGGATCATCTTGTGACAGGTCATGATGTCGTGCAGGTACACGTTGAACAGCAGATTGCACGCCAGGGTGACGCCCTTGTTGCCCAGTACGAACAGGAACGAGTGGCTGGTGTAGCCGTCAAACGCACGCACCCCGAAGCACGCGTTGGCCCGGCCGTCCATGAGCGGCGGCATCAGCAGCGCCAGGTCCTCGGGGTCGTACTCGAGGTCGGCATCGAAGATGCACGAGAAGTCGCCGCGCGCCTGGATCAGCGCGGTCTGGATCGCGGCGCCCTTACCCTGGTTGTGCTCGTGCTCGATCAGCCGCACGCGCTCGCCCCAGTCGCCGTTGCGCAGGATCTCGCGCGTGCCGTCGGTGGACCCGTCATCGACGATGATGAGCTCGAACTCGGTCGGCAGCTCGGTGGAGAGGACCTCCGCGATCGCCCGCTCGACGCGCTCTCGCTCGTTGTAGACGGGCATCAAAATCGACAGGAGCATGTGTTCGTGACAGGTGGGTTTCAGCTAAGGGGCACCGCAAGGCTTCCGACGCCCCGAGGACGCGATGATGCTAGCGAACGTCGGAGCCATCAGAGAGGATGCGCCGATGGACTTCGAGCGGCTGGGCCTGCTTCGCGGACTCGAGGGCGAAGCGCGCGACAAACGCCGCCGTCTGCTTGAGCGGCTCGCCGCCGACGGCTTCTCCGAACGGCAGCTCGTCACCGCGGTCAACGAGAATCGGCTGGCCCTGTTGCCCGTGGAGCGCGTCCTCGGCGGGACCTACACCGCCGCCGAGGTCGAAGAGCGCGCCGGCCTGCCGGCGGGGACGATGGCGCGGATCCGCCGCCAGCACGGGCTGCCCGGAGCCCGGGGCCGACGACCGCGTCTTCACCGAAGAGGACGTCGAGGCGGCCAAGTCGATGAAGCTCTTCCTCGACGCAGGTTTTGCCGACGAGCGCGTGGATGAGATCACGCGGGTGCTGGGCGAGGGCATGGGCCGGGTGGCGGCGACCATCGCTGCGTCGTTCGTGGAGACGTTCCTGGAGGCCGGCGAGTCAGAGGACGAGGTGGCCCTGCGCTTCGCCGAACTGGCCGAGCAGCTGACGCCCGCCTTCACCCCCATCCTGGTGGCCGCCTTCACCGACCACCTGCGCGACAGCGTGCAGCGCGGCGTCCTGGGACTGGCCGAGCTCGAGGCGGGTGACATCGCCGGCGCCCAGGATCTGGCGATCTGCTTCGCCGACCTCGTCGGCTTCACGCGGCTCGGGAGTGAGGTCGAGGTCGGCGAGCTGGGGACCGTGGCGGGGCGGCTGGCCGCCCTCTCGACGTCACTGACCGCGCCCCCGGTCCGCTTGGTCAAGACCATCGGCGACGCCGCGATGTTCGTCAGCCCCAAGCCGGCCCCGCTCGTCGAGGTCGCGCTCAGGCTCGTCGACGCCTTCGAGGACGAGGAGCTTCCCAGCCTGCGCGCCGGTATCGCCTTCGGCCCCGCGCTGCAGCGCGCGGGCGACTACTTCGGCAACTCGGTCAACCTCGCCAGTCGCGTGACCGGGGTGGCCCGGCCGGGCAGCGTGCTCTGCACCCGGGAGATCCGCGACGCCGCGTCCGACGATTTCCACTGGTCATCGGCAGGACGCCACAAGCTCAAGGGCGTCTCGGGCCCGACCCCGCTGTACCGCGCCCGACTCCGGGACGGCGAGGATGGCGCCTAGCGGCCCGATGGGCTCGGCCCCTACGACAGGCCGTGCAGGTCGATGACGAAGACGAGCGTGGAGTTGGCCGGGATCTTGGATTGGGCGGTGGCGCCGTAGCCAAGGCTCGGCGGGATGATCAGCTCACGGCGGCCGCCGATCTTCATCCCGGGGATACCCTGCTGCCAACCCTTGATCACGCCCGACAGGGGCAGTGAGACCGGCTGGCCCGAACCGTCGTCCCACGAGGCGTCGAACTGCTTGCCGCTCTTGTAGAGCTCACCGACGTACTGGACGTTGACGGTCGAATTGGCCGTGGCCGCGGGACCGGTGCCCTTGATCAGGTCCTTGACCACGAGCTTGGAGGGCGGCGGGCCCTTGGGGATCGTGACCGTGGGCTTGGTCTTCAGGGCCGCCGGCAGCGGCGTGCTGCTGGTGGTGGTGCTGGTGGCGCTGGCCGAGGCGCTGGTCGTGGCCGAGGTGCTCGCGGGGGCAGTACTGGTGGCGGAGGTGGCCCCCGCCTGCGGCGCCAGCTGGACGCCCGGCGCGGTGGAACCGCCGCTGCTGCTGCTGCTACCGCAGCCGGCAAGGACCGCGGCCAGCGACAACGCGGCACAGGTGATGGTTGTCGTCTTTCGCATGAGGGGGCCGAGGGTAGCGAGCGCGGCGAAGATTCGACGAAGGACCGCTTTCTGAGCCCGACGGCGACCTTACGAGGCGATCCGCTCCAGCACGTCGGCGTCGACGTCGAAGTTGGCGTGCACCGCGCCCACGTCGTCTGACTCCTCGAGCATGTCGATCAGCTTCATCAGCCGCGAGGCATCGGACTCCTCGAGTGGGACCCGTGACTTGGGGCGCTGCGTGACATCGGCGGACTCGATCTCGATGGCGGCTTCGGCCAGCGCCTGGCGGACCGCCACCAGATCCCCGGGCTCGGTGACGATCTCGTAGACGTCGTCGTCGCGCGAGATGTCCTCGGCGCCGGCATCGATCGCCACCAGCAGGTCCTCCTCGTCGTAGCGGGAGGCGTCAACGATGATCACTCCCCGCTTGTCGAACAGGTAGGACACGGAGCCGGGCTCGCCCAGGTTGCCGCCGTGCTTGGACAGGGCGTGGCGGACATCGGCGCCCGTGCGGTTGCGGTTGTCGGTGAGCGCCTCGATGAGCAGGGCCACACCGCCGGGGCCGTACCCCTCGTACAGGACGGTTTCGATCTGATCGGCGTCGACGCCCTCGCCGGTGCCCTTGGCGATTGCGCGCTCGATGTTGTCCTTGGGCATCGAGGCATCGCGCGCCTTCTGGACCGCCAGCGCCAGCGACGGATTACCGTCGATGTCGCCCCCGCCCTCGCGCGCGGCAACCGTGATCGCGCGGGTCAGCTTGGTGAAGTGCTGGCCGCGGCGCTGGTCGACGACCGCCTTCTTGTGCTTGATGGAAGCCCATTTGGAATGACCGGACATGCCCCATAACTATAGGAGCCGGTCGAGGGCTCGCGGGTGCCCTCTAGCGGATGAGGCCGAGGGTTCGCGGGTGCTCGCGGTACCAGGCGATGGTGCGCCGCAGCCCCTCCTCCAGGTCGACGGCGGGCGCCCAGCCCGTCAGCTCGCGCAGTTTGGTGTCGTCGACCCACTGGCGGTCGATCTCCCCGTGCGGGCGCGCCGACGCCGCGGATCTCCGGGGTGAGCGTCGCACCCGCCAGCCGGCAGATCAGCGCCACGACGTCGCGCGACACGGTGCGGACTCCCGCCGCCCGCGTTGAAGGCCTCGCCGCCGCCGCTGCCCGGCCAGCGAGCGCGCCCCAGATCGCCAGGTACGCGGCGGCGGCGTCCTCGACGTAGAGGAAGTCGCGCTCGGGCGAGCCGTCGGAGCGGATGACCGGAGCGCGGCCGGCCAGCGCCGCGCCGACCGCCTCGGGCACCAGGCGAGCTGCGGTTGGTGTCGCCGCCGCCGTAGAGGTTGGCGAGTCGGGTGACCGCCACCGGCAGGCCGAACGTGTGCCAGTAGGAGCGGGCGATGAGGTCGGCGGCGGCCTTGGAGACGTCGTAGGGAAACGTCGGCTGCGAGCGCGGTGAGTCCTCGCGGTAGGGCAGGTCGGCCTGGTCGGCCGTAGGCCTTGTCCGAGGAGGCGACGATCACGCTGTGCGATGCCGCGTGCCCGACACGCCTCCAGCAGCATCCAGGTCCCGCGGATGTTGGTCTCAAAGGTCGAGCGCGGGGGACTCGTTGGCGATCGCCGACCAGCGGTCTGAGCGGCGAGGTGGAACACGCTCGACGACCTCGTACTCGTCGAGCGCGCGCGCCACGAGGCCCTCCTCGCAGATGTCGCCGTGCACGGTGTGGACCTCGCCGGCGACGGCCCAGCAGCTCGAGCGTCGACGGCGGCTGCTCGGTCGCGGCGGATGGTCGACCACGCCGTGCGCCGGCGTCCAGCAGCGCCACGGTGAGCCAGGCCCCGAGCAGCCCGTGCGCCCCGGTGACCAGCACCGATCGCGGCGGCGGACGGACCGGCGCGTCAGCTCCACCGCTTCCACGGAGCGGCGCCCGAGCGTCCACAGGTCGTTGAGGGCTACGGCGTCCTTGTAGGTGTCCATGCAGTCCCAGAAGCCCTCGTGGCGAAAGGCGCGCAGGTCGCCCGGCGGCGGCCAGCCGCTCCAGGGGCTCGCGCTCCAGCACGCTGTCGGGGCCGAGCAGGTCCAGCACCGATGGGCTCGAAGCAGAAGAAGCCGCCGTTGATCCAGTGCTCCGATACGCGGCTTCTCGCTGAAGCCGCGGACCACTCCGTCGCCGTTGAGCTGGGCGACGCCGAACGGCAGGCGCGGCCGGACCACGGTCATGGTCGCGGCGGCCCCGTGCTCGGCGTGGGCGGCGAGCAGGGCTGCGAGGTCGATGTCGGCCACGCCGTCGCCATAGCGCCAGGCAGAAGGGGCCGGGGCCGAGGACCTGCGCGGCGTGGTGCAGTCGCCCGCCCGTGGGCGTGTCGTCGCCGGTGTCGCAGGCAGCGGATCTCGGCATCGGCGGGCCACGTGTCGGTGTCGCACGAAGTGCTGCGACCTGCTCGCCGAGATAGCCGGTGAGCAGCAGGAAGCGCCGGAACCCCTGGGCGAGGTAGATCTGCAGATCACGTGCCACAGGATCGGGCGGCCGCCGATCTCGACCAGCGGCTTGGGGATCGACCGCGTGTGCTCCTGCAGGCGGGTCCCTCGGCCGCCGCACAGAATCGCCACACGGGGTCGCGCATCACCGGCGGGTCTCACGGCGGCGGATTATCAGGCATCATCCCAGGGCGTGTCCGAGCTCACCCATCCTGAGGTGTTCAAGGCCTACGACGTCCGGGGCCTGTACGGCGACGAGCTGGACGCCGGCACGCGGCCCACGCCATCGGGCGCGCCTTCGCTCGAGTCATCGCCGCCATGGAGGACAAGCCGACCTCCGAGCTGCGCCTGGGCCTCGGGCGCGACATGCGTCTGACCGCCGCCGGAGATGGCCGCCGCCTACCGCGAGGGCATGATCGCCGAGGGCGCCACGGTGCTGGACGCCGGGATGGTCGGGACCGAGATGCTCTACTACCTCGTCGGCTCGCGGGAGCTCGACGGCGGGCTGATGTGCACCGCGTCGCACAACCCCAAGCCCTACACGGGCGCCAAGCTCGTCGAGCCGCGGCGCGCTGGCGCTGTCGGGCGACGCCGGGCTGGGCGAGGTCCGCGACCGGATCCTCGACGGGCTCGGCGACGCGCCCGGTGGCGGTTCGGTTCAGGAGGTCGACGTCTACGACGTCTTCCAGCAGGCGGCGCTGAAGCTGGTCGACCAGTCCGCGATCAAGCCGCTGAAGGTGGTGGTGGACGGCGGCAACGGCATGGCCGGCCCGATGGTCGGCCCGCTGCTCGAGCGGCTCGGGCTGGAGCTGAGCGAGGCCTACTGGACGCCCGACGGCAACTTCCCCGATCACGAGCCCAACCCGATGCTGCCCGAGAACCGCGAGTTCATCATGCGCGAGGTGCTGCAGCGCAGGGCCGACCTCGGCATCGCCTGGGACGGCGACGCCGACCGCTGCTTCTTCATCGACGAGACAGGGCCACTTCGTCGACGGCGACTTCCTCACCGCGCTGCTCACCGAGTCGCTGCTCGAGCAAAGAGCCCGGCGGCGACGGTCCTCTACGACGTGCGCGCCAGCCGCGCCGTGGCCGACGTCGCCGAGCGCGCCGGCGGCCGCGCGCTGGTCAACCGGGTCGGTCACGCCTTCTTCAAGACCCGGATGCGCGAGGAGCACGCGATCTTCGGCGGCGAGGTCTCGGGCCACTACTACTTCCGGGAGTTCTACAACGCCGACTCGGGCACGCTGCCGGCACTGCTCATCCTGGAGCTGCTCTCCCAGCGCGAGCGCGAAGATGTCCGAGCTGCTCGAGCCCTACCGCAGCAAGTACTTCATCTCCGGCGAGATCAACAGCACCGTCGACGATCAGCACGCCAAGATCGAGGCGATCGCCGAGCGCTACTCCGACGCACGCCAGAGCCGGTCTGGACGGGATCTCCATCGACTACGACGACTGGCACTTCAACGTGCGCGCGTCCAACACCGAGCCGCTGCTGCGCCTGTGCCTGGAGTCGCTGGTCTCCGTGCCGGACATGGAGGCCAAGCGCGACGAGGTGCTGGGCCTGATCCGCTCGTGAGCCCGGCCGAGGCCGACGCGGCCCGTCGGCGCAGGCCCGAAGCCGCGCGGGCATCCATCTGATGGCGGTGCCGACCCCGTTCCTGGTGGGGCGCGTCAACTGCTACCTGATCGAGGACGACCCGCTGACGCTGGTGGACACGGGGCCCAACAGCGGCAAGTCGCTGGACGAGCTCGAGCAGGCCCTGGCGCAGCTCGGTCACCGCATCGAGGACCTCGGGCTGATCGTCATCACCCACCAGCACATGGACCACCTCGGGCCTGCTGGAGATCATCGCCCGGCGCTCGGGGGCCGAGGTGGCGGCGCTGGACGTGCTCGGGCCCTACCTGGAGGACTTCAGCGCCAGCGCCGCCGCCGACGACGAGTTCTCGATGACGGTGATGCGCCGCCACGGCGTCCCCGACGAGCTGGCCACCGCCCTGCGGCATCGGTGGGCGCGCGCGTTCCGCGCCTTCGGCTCCAGCGGTCAGGTGACGGTGCCGCTGCGCGAGGGCACCGAGCTCACGCTCGCGCGACCGCACGCTCACCGCCCTGCACCGCCCCGGGCACAGCCCCTCGGACACGGTGTTCTGGGACGAGGAGCGCCAGATCCTCATCGCCGGCGATCACCTGCTGTCGCGCATCTCGTCCAACCCGCTCATCTCCCGGCCGCTCGACGGAGCCGGCGGCGGGGGCCGCCGCCGAGGACCGCCCACACGCCCTGGTGCGCTACATGGAGTCGCTGCGCGAGACCCGCGAGATGCCCGCGCGGCTCGTCCTCGGCGGTCACGGCCCGCCGGTGACCGAGCACGCCGCGCTCATCGACGAGCGCTTCCGCATGACCGACGCGCCGGGCGGGCAAGATCCGCCGCCTGCTGGCCGACGGTCCCCAGACCGCCTATGACCTGGCCAGCCAGATGTGGGGCAACGTCGCGGTCACCCAGGCCTTTCTGACCATCTCCGAGGTGCTGGGCCACCTCGACCTGCTCATCGCCGATGGCCGTGCTGCCGAGGATGACTCCGGCGACGTCTCGGTGTTCGAGGCGCTGGATCCGTAGTCCGTACGCACTTCAGAACCTCACCAGGGCTGCCGATTACAGCCCATAGACATGTCCGACCGCCGAGCGCACGGCGGGCACTCGCGGGCCGGGGCACTGCATGGGACCAGCTCCGCCGAGCCGCCGCGATCCGACAACTCAAGAGTGCTCCTGGAGCGCGTTCCCGCGATCCTCTACACCGCCGATCCCGGCGGCGAGGGCCGCTGGCACTACGTCAGCCCCCAGATCGAGGAGATCCTCGGCTTCACGCCCGAGGAATGGTGCGCCGATCCCGGAATGTGGGCACGGCGGCTGCATCCCGAGGACACCGAGCGAGTCCTGATCGCCGAGCAGGGCTTCGCTGACGGCATCATGCCCCCGACCACCCCGATGGAGTACCGGCTGCTGCACCGCGACGGTCACGCGGTCTGGGTCCGCGACGACGCCGTCCTGTTGGAAAGCGCTGACGGGGTCACCCGGTGGCACGGCGTGATGTCCGACATCACCGATCGCAAGAACGCGGAAGCCGAGCTGGAGCAGCGCGCCGCCCAGCAGGCCGCGGTCGCCCGGCTGGGCGAGCAGGCCCTCCAGGGGGCGAGTCTCACCGACCTCATGCAGGAGGCGGTCAACGCGGGGGTCGACCTGCTGGACCTCGAGATCGGCGCGGTGGTGGAGCTGGTGTCATCCGAGGACGCCGTGGCCTTCCGTGCCGTCCACGGGCTGCCGGGCGTGCGCGTCAACGACCGCTCCCCGGCCGGGCTGGGGTCCCAATCGGGGTACGCGCTGCTCAGCGGCCGGCCGGCGATCGTGAGCGACTGGGCGACGGAGCGGCGCTTCGAGCGTTCACAGGTGCTCACCGACATGGGCACCGCCAGTGGCCTGACGGTGGTCATCGAGGGCCGCCGCGGCCCGTTCGGCGCGCTGGGCTTTCATTCGATCGCGCCGCGGACGTTCAAGGCCGGCGACATCGACTTCGTGCAGGCGCTGGCCAACGTCCTGGGAGACGTGGTGGAGCGCCAGCTCACCGACGACGACATCCGCCACCGGGCGCTGCACGATCCGCTCACCGGTCTGCCCAACCGGCTGCTGTTCCTGGACCGCCTCGGCCAGGCCACCGAGCGCCAGCGCCGACGCCCCGACACGCTGACCGCGGTCCTCGCGCTCGACCTCGACCGCTTCAAGCTGGTCAACGAGAGCCTGGGCCACCGCGCCGGAGACGAGCTGCTTGCCGCCGCAGCTCCGCGCCTGCGGCAGATCGTGCGCTCGGCAGACACGGTGGCGCGCTTCAGCGGCGACGAGTTCGGGATCCTGCTCGAGGACATCGCCGGGGAGCAGGACGCCATCGACATGGCCGAGCGCATCGCCGGCGTGTTCACCCGCCCGTTCGTGCTGGACGGCAACGAGCACTTCGTCACCATCAGCATCGGCATCGCGCTGGCCGAGGGCGGGGAGCGCGCCGAGGACCTGGTCCGCGACGCCGACGCCGCCATGCACCGCGCCAAGGAGCGTGGCCGGGCTCGCTATGAGCTCTATCGACGAGGCTTTGCGCGGGCGGGCGCTCTCGCGTCTGCGCGTCGAGAACGACCTGCGCCGGGCGTTGGAGCGCGACGAGCTGGTCCTGCACTACCAGCCGCTGGTGTCGCTGCGCGACCGGGCCATGGTCTCGGTGGAGGCGCTCGTGCGCTGGGAGCACCCTGAGCGCGGGCGCATCGCCCCCGCGGACTTCATCCCGGTCGCCGAGGAGAACGGGCTGATCGAGCCGATCGGCCGCTGGGTGCTCGAGCACGCCTGCCGCCAGGCGGCCGAGTGGTGCCGAGAGCGCCCCGACGCGGCGCCGCTGACGATGAGCGTCAACCTGTCCGCCGCCCAGGTGGCCAACCGGGCGCTGGCCGACACCGTCTCCACCGCTCTACGTGTCGCGAGCCTGGACCCGTCGATCCTGGCCCTCGAGCTGACCGAGAGCATGCTGGTGGCCGACAACGACGAGCTCTGCGGAGACGCTGGTGGCGCTCAAGGCGCTCGGGGTGCGGCTGGTCCTCGACGACTTCGGCACCGGGTACTCGTCCTTGTCGTATCTCACACGTTTGCCGCTCGACGCCCTGAAGGTCGACCGCTCGTTCGTCGACGGCCTCGGTACCGAATCGCGCGACACCGCGGTCACCGAGGCGATCGTGGCCATGTCCCGTGCCCTGTCGCTCCGGGTCGTGGGCGAGGGCGCGGAGACCGAGCAGCAGGTCGCCGAGCTGGCGCGGCTGGGCTGCGACCTCGTGCAGGGCTTTCACTTCTCGCGGCCGGTCCCGGCCGCCGAGATCACGCGGATGCTCGCCGAGGGCCCCGCTTGGCTGCCGGCGCGAGTCGCACGCTAGACGTCCTCAGCGGTCACTGAAAGGCCGAGGTGCCCGGCTGCAGCGGGGACACGGTTGCGGTCCCGCACTCTGAGGCTCCGTTCGGGATCTGGACGCGCAGCGTCGCCGTGTCGTTGGGCGCGATCACTTGCAGGCCGTAGGCGGTGGTACAGCCGCTGCTCGAGCCGCCCCCATGCGAGACGCCCAAGCGGAACGAGGCCGTCTGCCCCGGCTGCAGCGTGAGCGGCGCGAGTGGCAGATGGCCGAAGAAATCGTCGGTCGTGTGCTGCGGGGTGGTCGGCAGCGCCGAGCCGTCCTTGGCCAGGAACTGGATGCCGGGATAGCCGCCAGTGGAGCAGGCGCCCGATCCGGTGTTCTTGAGCGCGAAGCCCAGCTCGCCGTGACCGGTGGCGCCCTGGCCGCCGAGGTAAGAGAGGGCCAGGCCCGCGGCGGTGCACTGCGACCCACCGCCGCCGTCGACGGCCGCACCGCCGCTGTCGGCGGTCGCCGTGCCGCCCTGGCTGGCCGTCCCGCTCTCGCTCGTCGTCGCGCTCTGGGTGGCCGTCGCCGTCTGCGTATCGCTGGCGCTGGCGCTGGTGTGGGCCGTCGTGGCCTGAGTGGCGGTGGCGGGCGTCGATTGGTCAGACGCCCGGGTGCCCTGCCCGCCGCCGCTGCCACCGCTGCCGCCGCACGCCGAAAGGGCGACGGCGGCCAGGACCGCGGCGCCGGCGAGGAAGGTGCGCATCCGACTCATGTTCGGCCATCGCGCGGTCGGATCCTCCCGCTGGGCGCCTTCGTGCGTGCCAGTATCCCGTCGTGCCCGGCGATCCGCACCATGGACTCGATGACGACGTTCGCGCGGTGGATAAGGACGTGCACGTCGCCGACGAGGACGTCCGGGCAGCCGTCACGCGATACGACCCCTACTGGGGCGGGCAGCTGATCATCGGCGTGGCGATCCTCCTGGACCTGGCGTTGGCCGACAAGGTGACCCTTGGGCCCAACTGGCTGCTCCCGGGGGTGGAGGCGCTGGCACTGATAGGCCTCACGATGGCCGCGCCGCACCCCCGCATGCGCGACACCCTGCTGCGCCGGCGCCTGGCGCTCACGCTCATCGCCGTCGTCACCGTCACCAACTCCTACGCGCTCGTCCTGCTCTGCCACTACCTGCTCAAGGGTGGCAAGGCCGATGGTGAGGCGCTCATCGGCTCGGGGATCGTGCTGTGGGTGACAAACGTCCTGCTGTTCGGGGTCTGGTACTGGCAGTTGGACGGCGGAGGGCCGACGGCGCGCCGTCGCAAACGCAAGCCCCATCCCGATTTCCTCTTCGTGCAGATGACCGAGCGCGAGTTTGCGCCGCGTGGGTGGCATCCCACGCTCATCGACTATCTCTATACGTCGTTCACCAATGCGACCGCCTTCAGTCCCACCGACACGATGCCGCTCACCCCGATGGCCAAGGCCCTGATGGCCGGACAGGCGGCGACGGCGCTGGTGACGGTCGGCCTCGTCGTCGCGCGAGCCGTCAACATCCTGGGCTGATGGCTGCGCCTGCACATGCACCCGGCACTCAGCGCCCCCGCCGCCGGCGCCACCTGGACTGGGAGCTCATCACCTGCGGAGTGTCCGGGCACGTGCTCGTGGGGCGCGACGCCGGACCGGCCCGCCCCCAGGACGCCCTCGTCGTCCAGGATCACGGCGACGTGCGCTGGCATCGCTGCCTGCGCTGCGACACCTGGGTCCCGCTCCCGCTGCCCGCCGATCCGGTCCGGGCTCACCCGCCTGACCGCGATCAGATCGCCGTCCCGGCCCGGGGCAAGGCGCTGCACGACAAGATCGTGCTGCGGATCATCGCCGTGGACCGGGTGGTGCACTTCATCGTGCTCGTCCTCATCGGGTTCGGCGTCCTGCTCTTCACCTCCCACCGGGCCACGCTGCACGACGCCTACTACCGCATCCTCACCGCACTCCAGGGCGGCGTGGCCGGCGGACCGGTGCAGACCTCGGGCCACGTGGGGATCCTGCGCGACCTGGACCGCCTGTTCTCGCTGCGGTCGGGGACCCTGCACGAGGTCGGCGCGGCGCTGCTCGGCTACGGGATCCTCGAGGGCGTGGAGGCGATCGGCCTGTGGTACGGCAAGCGCTGGGCCGAGTACCTCACCTTCATCGCCACGACGCTCCTGCTGCCGCTCGAGGTCTACGAGATCATCCACGAGGGCACGGTCCTGAAGGTGGTCGGCTTCCTCATCAACGTGGCCGTGGTGGTGTGGCTGCTGTGGCGCAAGCGCCTGTTCGGCATCAACGGGGGCGGCGCGGCCGAGGCGGCCGAGCGTGCCCGCGACGTCAGCTGGGAGGAGATCGAGCGGCGCACGCTCTCCACGCCGGTGCCCGATCCCTTGCCGGCCGGGGAGGTCACAGCATGAGCGAAGTAGACGGGGTGCGTTCGGCGGGCGGGACGGACGGGGCCGAGCTCGAGTCCGTCGTCCGGGAGATCGGTGAGGAGCTCGCGGCCGCCTTTCCGACCGCCTCGCGCCAGCCGCTCAAGGCGCTGGACGCCCGTGCCATGGAGATGGCCTCCAGCGACCGGGAGCTGCGCGCCGCGTTGTTTCGCTTCGTCGACGTCGTCCCGGCGTGCCGGTCGCTCGATGATCTCGCCCGGCATCTCATCGGCTTTCTGGAGGAGGTGCCCGACACCCCGCCGCCCCTGTCGGTGGCGATGAAGATGTCCGGCACCCGCGCCGGACGCGCCGCCCTGGGCGCCGCAGCGGCCGGCGGGGTGCGCCACCTCGCCCATCGCTTCATCGTGGGCGAGACCCCCACCGCCGCCCTGGGCACCCTGCGCAAGCTGTGGGAGCGGGGCGTGGCCAGCTCCGTGGACCTGCTGGGCGAGGCCACGGTCACCGAACCCGAGGCCGATCGCTACGCCGCGCGCTGCCTGGAGGCGATCGAGCAGCTCTCGGCCGCCACCCGGAGCTGGCCCTCGCGGGAGACGCTGGAGACCGACGGCATCGGACCGCTGCCGCGGGCCAACGTGTGCGTGAAGGTGTCCGCGCTCACCCCGCTGCTGCGTCCCGACGCGCCCGAGCGCGGCCAACGCGATGCCGCCCGGCGGCTGCGGCCTCTGTTGCGCGCCGCCCATGCGTCCGGTGCACACCTGCACATCGACATGGAATCCCTGGACTCCCGGGAGGCGGTGCTGGACCTGGTGCTCGACCTCCTCGACGAGGAGGAGTTCCGCGCCGGGCCCTCGGCCGGCCTCGTGCTCCAGGCCTACCTGCGCGACTCGCCCGACCAGGCCCGGCGGATCATCGCCTGGGCGCGCGAGACCCCGCGCGAGCCGCCGCTGACGGTGCGGCTGGTCAAGGGCGCCTACTGGGACCACGAGCTGGTGCAGGCACGGCAGCACGGCTGGGATGTCCCGGTCTTCCAGGACAAGGCCGAGTGCGATCGCAACTTCGAGGCGCTCACTCGCGAGCTCCTGGCCGCGCGTCCCGCGCTGCGGGTGGCGGTCGCCTCCCACAACCTGCGCTCGGTGTCGCACGCCATCGCGTGCAACCGCGTGTCCGGCGGCGATGACCGAGACCTCGAGCTTCAGGTGCTGCGCGGTCTGGGCGACGAGCTACAGCAGGCCCTGGCCGCGTGTGGCTACCGGGTGCGCACCTACTGTCCCGTCGGCGACCTGGTCGCCGGGATGGCGTATCTGGTCCGGCGCCTGTTGGAGAACACCTCCAACGAGAGCTTCCTCGCCGAGGCGGCGCGGGGCGTGCCGGTCGAGCAGCTGCTCGCCGCGCCGTGAAGGCGGTATGTTGGGCGGCGTGATCCGCTTTGGCGCATCATTGCTCGCCGTGATCGGGGCTCTGCTCATCACCTCGGTCGCCGGCGCTGCGAGCCTGCCCAGCGTCTTGGCCGATGGCGGGACGGTCACGCAGGGCAAGAACGTCCTGGTTCGCCCCAAGCAGATCGTCTACACCGGCGATGGCAGCGGGTTCCTGGCCGGCCCCGGGACGGCCGGGCGCCGCCCGAAGCCCGGCAAGCTCAAGTGGAGCTCGTGGACGACCAGCGCCGCCCAGGGCACCGGTGATGATTGGATCAACAACTGCGAGCCATTCTGCGCGGCGGGCAAGTTCTCCCAGCACGCGGTCACCATCACGCTCTTCCGGCCGCGCAAGTTGCTGGGGCTGCGCGTCTTCACCCGGATGCGGGTGCACTACACGCACGGGCCCAACCCGCTCACGCACAGGAGCACCGCGACGTTCACGCTGGCTCGCTCGGGCAAGCAGCTGTTCTGGAACATCCCGGGCTGACCCGGCAAGCCGGGACGTGCCTCGACTAATGCACCGTATGCGGGCTTATTTTGCAGGCACGTCCGTGAGGCGGGCTACGGTGCGGTGGGCATGAAGCGTTTTCTGCTGGCTGTCGGCGTCGTTGCGGTGCTCGCCGTTCCTGCGGCGGCACTGGCGCGCGTCGCGGTGAGCGGCGCCGCCAAGGATCCGCTGGTCCATGCCGCGCTCGGCGCCCACGCCCCGGGCAACTGCGCCGCGGTCTACACCTCCAGCCTGAACAGGACGTGGGCCGCGGTGTTCTTCAAGCCGGCCAAGGGCTGGGGCACACGCTGCAAGGCGTTTCGCAACAAGGCGTGGACGGCACTTCGCCACAGCCACGGCCGCTGGCGGGTCTTCCAGAGCGGGCAGAGCGACGCCTGCGTGGCCGTGCACGTGCCGGTCGCGATTCGCAAGGATCTCCGGATTCCCTGCTACCCGCTGCTGCCCTGATCGGCTGAGCGCCCTGATCAGCGCGGCGCCCGCCGCCGCGGTGGCCCGGCGGGCGTTCTAACCTCGCTCTCCCCCACCATGCCCGCCCCGTTTGCCAACGAGCCGATCCTCGAGCTGCGCCGCGCCGCCGTCCGCAACCAGCTTGCCGAGGCTCTGGCGACCGTCGACCGCGAGCTGCCGCGCGAGGTGCCGATCCTCATCGGCGGCGACGCCCGGACCGGTGGCGAGCTGCTCTCGACGGACCCGGGCGCTCCCGAGCGGGTGGTGGCTCACGCGGCGCGGGCCACCGCCGCCGACGTCGATGCCGCCGTCGCGGAGGCGGGGCGCGGCCGCGCCACCTGGGGCGCCACCCCCGCCGCCGACCGGGCCGCGGCGCTCATCGCGGCCGCGGCGTGGCTGCGCGAGCGTCGCCTGCAGGTCGCGGCGCTCGAGGTCCGCGAGTGCGCCAAGCCGTGGCCCGAAGCCGACGCCGACGTCTGCGAGGCCATCGACTTCCTGGAGTACTACGCCCGCCTGGCCCTCGAGCTCGACCGGGGCCGGCCGCTGCTCCAGGTGCCGGGCGAGCGCAACGAGCTGCGCTACGTGCCCCGCGGCATCGTCGCGGTCATCTCTCCGTGGAACTTCCCCCTCGCCATCCCCTGCGGCATGACCTCCGCGGCACTGGCGGCGGGCAACGCCGTGGTCCTCAAGCCCGCCGAGCAGTCCCCCGCGATCGCCCACCAGCTCGTCCAGGCCCTGCGCGCGGGGGGCGTGCCCGGAGAGGCGATCGGCTTCCTGCCCGGCGAGGGCGACGCCGGGGCGGCGCTGGTGGCCCACCCCGACGTCCACGCCATCGCCTTCACCGGCTCGCTGGCGGTGGGACGGGAGATCGTCGCCAGCGCGGCCCAGCTGCGCGACGGGCAGAACCACTTCAAGCAGGTGGTGGCCGAGCTGGGCGGCAAGAACTGCGTGATCGTCGCCTCCGACGCCGACCTGGACGAGGCGGTCCCGGCGATCGTCGGCTCGGCGTTCAATTACGCCGGCCAGAAGTGCTCGGCGGCCTCCCGCGTGCTCGTCCATGAGGCGATCGCCGACCAGCTGCTCGAGCGCCTGGCCGGTTCCGTGCGCACGCTCATCGTGGGCCAGGCCGAGACGCTCGGCACCGACGTGCCCCCCGTGATCGAGCGCGAGGCCCAGGAGCGCGTCACCCGCTACGTACGGGCGGCGCAGGACGGCGGGCGGATCGTCGCCCAGGCGCCGGCTCCGGAGGGCGAGGGCTGGTTCTGCCCCGCGACGCTCGCCGCCGACCTGCCGGAGGGCTCGCCGGTACTCGAGGAGGAGATCTTCGGGCCGGTGCTGGCCGTCCAGCGCGTGCGCGACGTCGAGGCCGCGTGCGACGTCGTCGACGAGCTCTCCTATGCGCTCACCGGCGGCCTCTTCACCCGGGATCCGGGGATCGTGCGGCGGGTGCGCGAGCGCTCTCCCGTCGGCAACCTCTACGTCAACCGCGGAATCACCGGAGCGATGGTGGCGCGCCAGCCGTTCGGCGGCAATCGGCTGTCAGGGACGGGGTTGAAGGCCGGCGGACCCGACTACCTGCTGCAGTTCGTCGAGCAGCGCGCGGTGAGCGAGAACACCATGCGCCACGGCCTCGAGGTTTGATCGAACCGGTCTTGACCTACTGGTGAGTCGGGACGATGATGGGACCATGCCGCCGTCGGTCGCCTGGAAACTGGCGTTCGCCATTGTGCTCATGGGGGCCATCGCCGCCAGCGCGTTTGCCCGCGCGCCCCGCCGTGCGGCAGACCCGGCAGAGCTGCGCCGCCTGGTCGTGTGCGCCCTCGGGCTGTATGCGATCGGCGGCGTGGCCACGCTGACCCACCACTCGACGCTGGCCGGGCTGGTCTACGCCTCAGGGATCGGGGTGGCGGCCCTGGCCGCGTGGCTCTCGCGCGGGCGCGACCAGGAGGACCCGCCCGACGGCGGCTCCGAGCCCGTCGACGAGGAGCCTCCGCCGCAGCCCGACGGCATGCCCTGGTCCGATTGGGATCGGTTCGAGCGCGAGTTCCGCGACTACGCCCAGCGCGGGCGCAGCGGCTCAGTGGATCGTCATCCGCTCAGCCGTTAGCTCCGCCCGCGCCGCCCACGACACCGGATCGCGCGCGAAGTCGCGCTGCAGAGCGTTGTCGTTGAGCGCGTCGTCGAGCCCGGCCATGATCATCGACTGGTCCAGGACGAGCCGCCGGTGGCCGATCGAGCCCGTCTTGGGGTTCACGGAGTCATAGAAGCCTCCGTCCGCGGTGAAGAGGCCCGGATAGTCGGAGCGCAGCTTCTGCAGGTTGGCGTAGGCCTGCTGCGGGATCACCGGCAGAGCGATCGCCGAGGCATGCGGCGTGACGGCGTCCTCGGTGGTGCATGGCGCCCCCGGGGCCGGCGCGCACACGTCCTGGGCCAGGCCCTCGCCCGCGCCGAGGGCCAGCCCCTGCACGCCGAAGGCGCTGTAGTTGCCCGTGTCGTCGGGGGTGCTGGACGGCGACATCCCCCACACCGGGTCGTGGAGCACCTCGGTGTCGTAGCGCTCCTGCACCTGGGCCCAGCGCAGGTCGGCCAGCCCGAAACTATGCGTCCCCCATTGGGTCTCGGGCACGACCAGGTTGGCCATCAGCCCTTCGAACATGCCGCCGGAGAACGTCGGGACGAACGTGATCGGGGGGCCGGGCGAGGCGGAATAGACGTAGTGGCCCTCCCACACCTGAAACTGCTTGTGGCTGATCGGATCGGTGACCGACTCCCACTGGCCCGGCACCGGCCACTGCCCCTGCCAGGAGAAGTCCGGGTCGGTGGGGCAACGCTGGGGCGGCAATGTCCGCCACGTGCGCCACCACACGTCGCCCGGCATCTGGCGCAGGCCCATGCCGAGATACATGGAGATCCGCGGGTCGGAGTACAGCGCGCCGTTGTGATACCCGGCGGGGCCTTGGTCGACGTAGAAGCCGCCGTACTGCTGGCCCGTCGGCTGGTTGCCCGCGATCGACGCGTTGGTGTTGCAGTCGGTCTGGGGCCGGTTGTCGTAGAAGATCGAGAAGTCCATGTCGCCCAGCAGTCGGCTGGCCAGGTCGCGCACACCCGGGAGCGCCTCGCGGGCCACCACCAGCCCCGACGCGTACCAGCCGTTGTCCACCGCGGAGAGGAACCAGCAGTTGTCCTGGGCCGGCGTCGTCTCGGTGCAGTCCCCCTGTCCGGGGTTGAGCAGGACGTTGCCGTTGGCCGTGTCATACCACTGGTAGAGGAAGCCCTTGTAGCGCTTGAGCGTGGCCACCTCGTTGAGGGTCGCCGAGGCCAGCCGCTGCGCGGTCGCGGTGTCGATCAGGTGCATGTCCCGAGCGGCGACGACCGCCCACAGGTACACGCCGATGTTCGCCGCCGACGTGTAGGCACCACGCACCGACCCCGGACCGAGGTTGTCCAGGGGCAGGTGCGTGGTCCGATCCACGTCGGCGCCGTAGAAGCGCCACGTGTCGGCGGCGATACCGTGCAGCACCGCGCGCTGCTGGGCCGTCAACCCTGAGCCGCCACCGGCGGCCAGGGCCTGACCGCACAGGCCGGTGGCCAGTGCGGCGGCGCAGACGACGGCCAACAGCGCGAGGCGCAGACGCATCAGTTCACCGTGAACGTGGTCGCGTTGCCACCGTCGGAGCTGTCACCGACGAACATGTGGAACAGGCCGGGCTCGATCACGAACTGGCCCTGGTCGTTATAGAACCCGAAGTTCTGGCGGCTCAGGGTGAAGGTGACCGACTTGGTCTGCCCGGCGTTGAGTGACACGCGCTGGAAGCCCTCCAGCTTGCGCACGGGCTGCAGGAGGCTGGTGTCGTCCTGATGCAGGTACAGCTGGACGACGTCGGCGCCGGCGGTTGACCCGGTGTTGCTCACCGGCACCGTCACCGTCAGCCTGCCGTTGGGCGACACGCTGCTCGACGACAGGTGCGGGGCGCCCACGTTGAACGTCGTGTAGGACAGCCCGTACCCGAACGCGTACTGCGGCGTGTTGGGCACGTCGAGGTACTTGGAGGTGTACTTGTTGTTCGGATCCGCCGGTCGGCCGGTGGGCAGCTCGTTGTAGGAGATCGGGATCTGCCCGACGTTGCGCGGGAACGACATCGGCAGCTTGCCGCTGGGGTTGACCTTCCCGAACAGGACGTCGGCGACGGCGTCGCCGCCCTCGGTGCCCGGATACCAGGCCTCCAGCAGCGCCGGCGCGTTGTCGGCCAGCCACGGGATCGTGAGCGGGCGCCCGTTCATGAGCACCACCACGTACGGCTTGCCGGTGGCGGCGATCTGCTGGATCAGCTGGAGCTGATTGCCCGGCAGATCGAGGATCGATCGAGATGACGCCTCGCCGCTGTCGCCGGCGGGCTCACCGACCACGACCACGGTCACAGCGGAGGCCTGCGCCGCCGTCACCGCTTGGCTGAACCCAGTCGTCTCGTTGCACGGGTCGGCGACCGTGAAGGTGGTGCAGCCCGGCGCGTAGTTGACGGTGGCATGCGGCAACGCGTTCTGGATGCCCTGCTTGACGGTGACGACCTTGTCGGCACCGCCCGCCGCCAATGCGGCTGTCGACGTGTCATAGCCGATCGGCACGTCGGCGCCGAGCTGGTCCAGCGCGTCGTCGGCCAGCGGGCCCACGACCGCGATCGACGGGGTCGAGGTGCTGAGCGGAAGCGCCTTGCTCTGGTTGTTGAGCAGGACCATCGACTCATCGGCGGCGGTCCGCGCCTGGCTTACGTTGGCCGGTGTCAGCTCCGCGGTCTTGACGCGGTTGGCGTCGGTCAGCGGGTGGGCGAACATACCCGCCAGGTACTTGAGCGTGAGCACGTGGCGCACGGCGTTGTTCAGCTGGGTCATGGTGATCTTGTGCTGCGCCAGCAACGCCGGGCCGGCGTTCTCATAGGTCGAGTTCGGGCTGTGCAGCTGGACCGCCATCTCGATGTCGACGCCTGCGCTCAGCGCCTCCTGCGCCGCCTGGGCGTCGTTGGCGGCGTAGCCGAATTCCTCGAGCTCCTGGACCGCCTGATAGTCGCTGACGACCGTTCCGCCGAAACCCCATTCCTGGCGGAGGATCGTCTGCAGCGTCTCCGGATCGGCGGTTGCGGGGACGCCGTTGAGCGAGTTGAACGCGCTCATGACGGTGGCCACGCCAGCGTCGACGCCGGCCTTGTAGGTCGGCAGGTAGTCGTTGTAGAGCTGCTGGGTCGACATGTCGACCGTGTTGTATTCACGGCCGGCCACGGGGGCGCCGTACGCCGCGAAGTGCTTGATCGTGGCCGCCACCTTGTCCGGGGCGCTGTAGTTCGAGCCCTGGTAGCCGTGGATGCGGGCGGCCGCGAGTGAGGCGCCCAGGAACGGGTCCTCGCCGCTGGTGCCCTGCACGCGTCCCCAACGCGGGTCGCGGGTGACGTCGACCATCGGGCTGAAGGTCCACTTGATGCCATCGGCCGCGGCCTCCGCGGCCGCCATCGACGCGTCGCGGCGCGTCAGGGCCGGGTCCCAGCTGCTCGACTCGCCGAGGGAGATCGGATACATCGTCTTGTACCCGTGGATGACGTCGAGCGAGAAGATGAGCGGGATGTGCAGCCGCGACTGAAGCGCGGCCTGCTGAAGCTGGTTGATGTTGTCGACGCCGACCATGTCGAGGATCGAGCCGACCAGTCCGTTCTTGGCGTCATCGATCAGGCTCTGCCCGGCGGTGCCGTTGGGGCCCTGGGGGCCCGACATCTCGAGCTGGCCGAACTTTTCGGCCACCGACATCTTGCCGATCAGCCCGTTGACGAAATTGCTGGCCCCCTGCTGCTGAGGCGTGAGCGCGGACTGGCCGTGGGCCTGGGTGCGATGGTCGACCTTGGCCGACGGTGCCGCCGCGAACACCCCCGCCGCAAACGCGACCAGGGCGATGATCGTCAGCAGCCCGGCCGTCCCGAGTGTGATCCGTCGCCGCGATCCACTGCCGACGATCCGCCGTACCTCTTCCGCCATGAGTTCTCCCTCTCCGCTGTTGTGGTGACCGCAGGTACCCGCGGCGAAATTCCGCGAAACCCTCAATGCATGGGGGTTCGGCGCACCGTTAGACGGGGCGTTGGCGGGTCGGTGGGTGTGGCGCGCGGGGAGTTAGCCGGGGCACCGGCGAACGTCAACGGCGGCTATCGAGTGGGTGGGCGGGGCGGCCTCGGCGCTCAAGGCGCCCCTCGGCCGGGTAGTGGGAGATTTTGGTCCTCTGAGGACCCTTATCTCCCAAACCCCCTGAAAAGCCTGCCAAAACCGCCCAGGCCCGCCCCTCGATAGCCGCCGTTGACGTTCGACCCGTACCCCGCGGGACGACCCACGGCACACAGCCCGAATGTCAGGCCGAGACCGCAGCCAGCAGCAGCTCGTGCAGGCGCGGCTCGCCCGTCAGCTCCGGATGAAACGAGACGGCGATGACGTTGCCCTGGCGCACGGCCACCGGGTGGCCCTCAACCTCGGCGAGCACCTCGACGTCGGGCCCGGTCTCGGCCACCCACGGCGCACGGATGAACACGGCATGCACGGGGCCGCCGCTCACGCCGGTGACATCCAGGTCGGCTTCGAAGGAGTGCAGCTGGCGGCCGAAGGCGTTGCGCCGGGCCTCGATGTCGAGCACGCCGAGATGGGTCCGGTCGAGCATGATCATCCCGGCGCAGGTGCCCAGCACCGGGGTTCCCGAGCGGGCGAGCTCGCGCAGCGGGTCGCCCAGCCCTTCGCGTTGGATGCCGAGCGTCATGACGGTGGACTCGCCGCCGGGGATGACCAGAGCGTCCAGTCCGTCGAGGTCGGCCGGAACCCGCACCTCGCGTGCGGCGGCGCCGAGGCCCTGCAGGATCCTGGCGTGGGCCTCGAAGTCGCCCTGGAGGGCCAGGACGCCGACCAGCGGCATGGCCTTCGCCGGAACGTCGAGGGCGCGCTGCGCCGAGATGTCGGGCACGGCTACCAGCCGCGGCCGGCGAGCAGCTGCTCGGACTCGAGCTTGGAGCTCTCGACGCTGACCATCGGCTGGCCCAGCCCGCTGGAGGCGGCGGCCACGCGGGCGGGATCCCGGAAGTGGGTCGTCGCCTCGACGATCGCCCGAGCGCGGCGCTCGGGGTCCTCGGACTTGAAGATCCCGGAGCCGACGAACACGCCCTCGGCGCCCAGCTGCATCACCAGCGAGGCGTCGGCCGGCGTAGCGATGCCGCCGGCGCAGAACAGCACGACCGGCAGGCGCCCGTCGGCCGCCACCTGGCGCACGAGCGGCAGCGGAGCGGCCAGCTCCTTGGCCGCGGTGGCCAGCTCCTCGGGGTCGAGCACCCCGAGACGGCGGATCTCGCCGCGGATCACGCGCAGGTGACGCACGGCCTCGACGATGTCGCCGGTGCCGGCCTCGCCCTTGGAGCGGATCATCGCCGCGCCCTCGCCGATCCGGCGCAGCGCCTCGCCGAGGTTTGTCGCCCCGCACACGAACGGGATCTTGAAGTTCCACTTGTCGATGTGGTTGGCCTCATCGGCCGGAGTGAGGACCTCGGACTCGTCGATGTAGTCGACCTCGAGCGCCTCGAGCACCTGCGCCTCGGCGAAGTGGCCGATCCGGGCCTTGGCCATCACGGGGATGGTCACGGCCTCCTGGATGCCCTTGATCATCTCCGGATCCGACATGCGGGCCACGCCACCGTCGCGGCGGATGTCAGCGGGGACGCGCTCGAGCGCCATCACGGCGGCTGCGCCGGCGTCCTCGGCGATCTTGGCCTGCTCGGGGGTGACCACGTCCATGATCACGCCGCCCTTGAGCATCTCGGCCAGACCGGCCTTGACGGTGAAGGTTGCCTCGTCGCGAGGGGTATCGCCGTTGGGGTCCATGAGGGCCAGTGTAGCCGGGCGCTAGGTTGTCGGATCGATGACTCCGGACGCCGTATTTGTCCAGGATGGCGATCGCTTCCGCGCCACCGAACTCGCCTTGGGCCCGTGGTACCCCGGCGCGCTGCACGGGGGCGCCCCGGCAGCGCTGATCGTCCATGTCCTCAACGGCCATGCCGTGGCCGACGGGCTGCGCCTGGCGCGGATCACCTACGAGTTCGTGCGCCCCGTCCCGCTGGGCGAGCTGACGGTGGACGTGGAGGTCGTGCGGCCGGGTCGACGCGTCACCCTGCTGGACGCCGTTCTGCGCGACGGCGAGGGCACCGAGGTGACGCGGGCGCGGGCGCTGCTGGTACGCCCGTCAGACGTCAGCGCGCCGGGGTCGGCAGCCCAGGCGGCCCGCCTTCCCCGGCCCCGAGCAGGGGGTGCGCAACGACTGGGAGGGCCGGCAGCGCCGCGGCTTTGCCACCGAGGCGATGGAGATCCGGTTCGTGCAGCGGCCGTTTCCTCGAGGCCGGCGAGGCGACCGCATGGTTTCGCCTGCGCCATCCGCTGGTCGGCGGGCAGCCGGTCCATCCGCTGGAGAGCGTGGCCGCCGCCGGCGACTTCGGCAACGGGATCGCGGCCGTGCTCGACTGGGACGAGCACGTGTTCATCAACCCCGATCTCACCATCTACATCGAGCGCCCGCCAGTGGACGAGTGGGTTGCCCTGGAGTCCCAGACGCGCATCGAGGCCGACAGCGTCGGGATCGCCGAGAGCGTGCTGTGGGATCGGCGCGGCCGCATCGGCCACGCGATCCAGTCGCTGGTAATCGGCCCCCGCCCCCCGAGGACGCCGGCTACTTGAGCCGGAAGGCCTTGATGCGCACGTCGTACTGCTGGGCGTCGCGGGCGTAGACGCCGTAGGCCAGGGCCTGGATCAGCGACAGCAGCGCCGTGTGCGAGCGCACGAAGGCCGGCGTGTTGGACGAGTAGTACAGCCGGATGCGGGCCAGCCGGGCCACCTCGGACAGCGTGGCGTCGGTGATGGCCAGCGTCGGCGCCTTGCGGTGGCGCGCCAGCTTCATCGTCCGGGTGATGAGAGGGTGCGGACGCCCGGCCGACAGGCCGATCACGAGCGTGGTGGCGTCGATCCGGCTCAGCCGGCCCAGCGCCTCCTGGGACGGGCTGGCCACGATCTCGGCGCGGAGGTCGAGCAGCATCAGCAGGTGACGCAGGTAGCTGGCGAAGAACGCCATCTGATCGGTGCCCGCGATGAGCACCTTCTCGGCGGAGACGATCGCGTCCACGGCCGCCTCCACGTCGGAGCGGCTCAGCTTGTGGGCGGTGTCCTCGACGTTGACGTGGTCGGCGGCCAGCGCCGCCTCGAACTCGGTGTGGTCCAGGGAGAACAGCGGCGTGGCGGCGGTCAGCGTCTCGGTGGCGATGCCCGCCCTGCCCGACGCGGCGGCGGTACTCGTCGCGCGCGGCCTGCTGCAGCTCGGGGAACCCCTCGAAGCCGAGCGCCTGCGAGAAGCGGACGACCGTGCTCGAGGACGTGTTGGCGCGGCGCGCGAGCTCCTCCGCGGTTTGGAAGGCGGCCTCGTCGAGATGGTCGACGATGTACTGGGCGACGTCCTTCTGCGAGCGGCTGAACTCGTCAAACCGGGCCGTGATGTAGCCCGAGAGCGCCTGGTGACCGTGGTTGGTCTCGGGGGCGGCGATGGGAGTTGATGACTGCTTCATGGGCAGGCGTCTGTTTCGACACCCCCCGCGCTCGTTCCTTCAGAGGCTGCTCGAAAACAGCTTCAGAGGCGGGCTACGAGCGGACGCGCGACTGGCGGAAGCGCTCGGCGCGCTCGTGGTTCTGCCGGCGCTCGGCGAGGACCTGCCCCACCGCGTAGACGATCAGGAGGTTGGCCACGATCCCGATCCCGATGAACGTGATCACCAGAGCCAGGGTCTCCCCGGAGGAGCGAGATCGAGTGCCCGAGGCCCAGGATGTCCGCTGCCGACAGCATGGCCACAGCATACCCGCCGGGGCGGAGCATGGCCCGGGTGGGGCTCGAACCCACGACCGACGGATTATGAGTCCGCTGCTCTGACCGACTGAGCTACCGGGCCGACTCGCACGCTACCGGCTAGCGCCACTACGATCACCTCTGGAACCGGGCGAAGGGACGGTGGGAACATGGAGCGGCGATGGCTGCTGCTGGGTGCATTGGTCGTGATCGCGATCGCGGCGGGCTTCGGGATCGGAAGCGCGGTGAAGTCGACCTCGGCGACTCCGGCCGACGCCGGGACATTGGCGGCGGGGGACTCTGCCGGCGGCGGACAGGCCTCGGTCGCGCGGCCGGGGGCGGCGCTAGCCGTTCCAGCGCTGAAGGCGAAGGCGACCGCCACGCACACCACGACATCCACGAGCAGCACGACGTCCGGCGGGGTCACCAGCGCGGCGGTCACGACCGCGACGACGACCTTCACCCCGCCGCCGGCGTCCAGCACGACCGCGGCGCCGCCGGCATCCTCCACGACCCAGACCACGTCCTCAGGGGGTGGCGGAGGGGGAGGCGGTGGTTAGCGTGAGCGATCCCCACGACCTCGCGCGCTTCGAGGCCGCCCAGCACGACACCTATGAGCGGGCCGTCGCCGAGCTCCGCGCGGGACGAAAGACCGGTCATTGGATGTGGTTCGTGTTCCCCCAGGTCGCGGGCCTGGGCCACAGCGCGATGTCGGAACGCTACGCGCTCGCCTCGCTTCAGGAGGCGCGCGCCTACCTTCACCACCCCGTCCTGGGTCCGCGTCTGTCGGAGTGCGCCGCGATCCTCATCTCGCTCGGCGCGACCGACGCCGAGCAGATCTTCGGCGCGATCGATGCCGTCAAGCTGCGCTCGTCGATGACGCTCTTCGCGCGCGCATCGGATCCATCGGAGGATGATTCGGTTTACGACACGGTTCTTGACCAGTACTTCGGGGGCGAGCCGGATCCGCACACCGACGCGCGGCTGTAGGTGGGCGGCGCGCCGACGCATGCCGGCGCTCGGGCTGACGGTGCTGGCACTCTCCGTGGGCCTCGCCGGCGCCGGCGCTCGGCCCGCCCACGCCGCGGTGGACCCGATCGGGGCGCACTCGATGCTCCAGCTCGACGACCCGCCCTCGTTCATGGAGGCGATGTTCGCCGCAGGCCGCCGCGATGCACGCCGCGGCCATCCGGCTCGACGTCGCGCCGGCGCTGATCTTCACCTCCCCGTCGCAGCCCCCGGACTTCTCGGGCCTGGACGAGGTCGTCGCGCTCGCCCAGACCTATCACCTCCAGGTCGTGGCCGACCTGCTCACCATCCCCACCTGGATGGCGCAGTGCGCGACGCCGACCAGCACCCCGAGCCGATGCGCCACCGGGGACCTCCCTGCCTACGCCTCGGTCATCGCGCAGATCGTGCGCCGCGCCGACCCGGTGATCCGCGACTGGGAGGTGTGGAACGAGCCCGACAACGGAGAGTTCTTCGACGGCACTCCGCAGCAGTACGCGGGCATGCTGCGCAGCGCGCACGACGCGATCAAGTCGGTGGACCCCGCCGATGATGTGCTGCTCGGTGGCATCTCCGGCGTCATGGCGGAGGGCTGGCTGGCGCAGGTGTTCGCCGCCTCGGGCGCCGACGCCGTCCACGCCTTCGACGTCGCCAACCTCCACGAGCGCGGCGACCTGTGGCAGCTCGCGCCCGACGTGGCGGGCTTCCGGCACTTCCTGGCCACGCAGGGATTCGCCGGGCCGCTATGGGTGACCGAGCACGGCTACCCGTCAGATCCTCAGTACCAGTACGACCCCGCCTACACCGGCGGGGAATGGGCGCAGGCCGCGTACCTGCAGGCGTCGCTCCCCACGTTGGTCGACGCGGGCGCCGCCATGGTCTTCGTCACCGAGCGCGACAACCTCAGCGGGTCGTTCGCGTCCGAGGGCGTGCTGGGCGGCGATGTCGCCGACCCACCGCCGGCCGATCCGGAGATCACCCCGAAGCCGGCGTTCGACGTCGTGCGGGCCGCCGCCGATTGCTACGCGCAGTTCGGACGCGACTGCCCCGGCACGCCTGCGGTCGCGTCGCCGACGGCGGCGGCCCTGCCGCCCGTGCAGCCCGGCGAGACGAGCAGCCGGTCAGTCACCATCAGCAATCCCGGCAGTGTCCCGGTCGCGCTCGGGGCCGCGTGGGTGTCCGGCCCGTCGGACGCCGGGCTGACGGTGGCCAGCGACCCGTGCGCGGGCATGGTGCTCGAGCCCCGCGAGACGTGTGCGGTGTCCGCGCGCTTCGCGCCCGCGGCGGTCGGCAACGCCGAAGGGACGCTCGAGTTGTCGTCCGATGATGGAACCCTCGAGGTGCCGCTCGCGGCCAGTGCCCCGTCGGTCTCCGGCCTGCTGTCGCCGGACCTCCGCCACCCCCGGTTCGTCCCCGTGGCCGGTGCGGACGGCGTCGGCTACCGCCAGCGCTGGCGCCTCGCGCTCACCAGCCCGTTCGGCGCTGCCGTATCGATCGCGCACGCGACGCTCTCCGGCGTCGACGCGCGGCGCTTTCGCATCACCTCCGACGGATGCGCCCACGCCACTCTGCGCCCCTACGGCGGCTGCCGGCTGACCGTCACGTTCATCCCATCCCGGCCCGGAACCGGGCGAGCGCAGCTCAATCTCACGGGGACCGGGCTTGCGCTGACCGTGCGGCTGGGGCCCGTCGGATTCGCGCTGCCGGCGGTTCGGTCGCTGAGCATCGGCCACGCCAGCCGGTGTTCGGTGGTGCCGGGGGCGCCCGTGTCGGCGGCGACCAGCCAGGCCTCCACGGTGCACTGGACGCTTGATCGCTCGACCGCCACCCGTCCGGGGGCGTGCCCGCACATCGCCGCGAGCGGAGGCCCGGCGGTGGCGTCTGGCTCGCTGCGGACCACGCCGCGACACCCGGGCTACGCGGCGCGCTGGTTGCTGGCCGCCGGTATGCAGCCGGCCCCCGGTGCCTACGTGCTCCACGTGTCGGCCAGCAACGCACACGGGACCGGCGCGGCCCGCTCGCTGGCGCTTCGCCTGCAGCCATAGGGCGGCATCGGCGATTGCGATACTTCCGGGCACTCGACCGTCCACCCTGGGACCCGTCTTGACTGCTCTGCCCTCGTCCGTCGCCATCCCGCGGGAGCTGCCCGGTTGGGAGTGGCTGCGCGCCCACGACCGCGGCTTCGCGGCGCTGCGCCGTGCAACGCGTGCCGCCATCCTCATGCCAACGGCGTTCGCGCTTGCCGGGCCAGTGCTCGGCGGCAGCCCGGCACTGGCCACGTTCGCGGCGCTGGGGTCCTTCGCGATGCTGCTGCTCGTCGATTTCGGCGGCTCGATCCGCAACCGGCTCCAGTACCAGGTCGCGCTCGCGGTCACGTGCATGGCGCTGATCGCCGTGGGCACGCTGGCCTCGCGCACCACCTGGCTCGCCGCGGTGGTCATCGCCGTCGTGGCTTTCGGCGTGCTGTTCGCGCGGAGTGGTGAGCTCGGTCCTGGCCGGCGCCACCACGGCTCTCCTGTTGCCGCTCATCCTTGCCGTCTCGCTGCCGGCGCCCGCGTCGTCTATCCCCGACCGCCTCGCGGGGTGGGGCATCGCGTCGCTGTTCTCGCTCGTCGCGATCTCCCTGCTGTGGCCCGCCCCCAGCCGCGACCCGGTGCGCAGCTCGGCCATCGCCGCCTGCCGCGCGCTCGCCACCCGCCTCAGCGTCGAGATCGACTTCGTCCTGGCCGGGCGGCCGGCAGCCGGGGAGGCCGAGTACCGGCAGGCGATGGCCGCCGCCGACGCCGCGGTGGAGGCCGTGCAGACCGGTTTTTTCGCCACCCCGTACCGCCCCACGGGCCTGAGCACCGCGGCCCGTGCGGTGGTGCGTCTGGTCGACGAGCTGCGATGGCTCAACGCGATCGTGTTGCGCTCGGCCATCACCGCCCCCAGCGCGACGACGCCCATCCCGGAGGTCTGCGAGGTCAAGCGCGCCGCAGCCGATGTGCTCGCCCGCGCGGCCGACCTGCTCGAGGCGCCGGAGAAGGCAGGCCCCCTGGACGACGCCACCGCCCGCCTGCGCTCGACGCTGGAGGAGCTCGAGCGCGTGAGCACCGAGCGACTTCCGGAGTCCGTGTCCCCGGGCGACGAAGCAGCAGCGTGCCATGCGTGTGGTCACCGCACTGGATCCGAGCTTCCGCTCTCAGGAGCTGAGCTTCATCGTCATGCAGATCGCGGCCAACGTCGACTACGCCGCGCGCGCCGAGCGGCGCACCTGGCTGCAGAAGCTGCTGGGGCGCCAGCCGACCGGCTTCGTCGGCTTCCTCAGCGCCGCGTCACAGCGCGCGACCTCACACACGGCGCGCGACTCGGTGTGGCTGCACAACAGCATCCGAGGCGCGGTCGGCCTCGGTCTCGCGGTCCTCGTGGCCGACCTCCTCTCGGTCCAGCATGCGTTCTGGGTGGCCCTGGCTACCCTCGCCGTGTTGCGCTCCAGCGCCCTGAACACGGGCCAGAACATCGTGCGCGCTGTGCTCGGCACCACTGTCGGCTTCGTCATCGGCGGCGGCATCGTCGCCTTGGTCGGGACCAACACCGCCGTGCTATGGGCGCTGCTGCCCTTCGCCGTCCTCCTCGCCGGATTGGCCCCGGCCACCGTCTCCTTCGCGGCGGGACAGGCCGCGTTCACGCTCACGCTGACCATCCTGTTCAACCTCCTGGCGCCGGCCGGCTGGCAGCTCGGGCTGGTCCGGATCGAGGACATCGCGCTGGGCGGGGCGGTGAGCCTCCTCGTCGGCCTGATGCTGTGGCCCCGCGGCGCCGGCGTCGCGCTGGGACGGGCGCTGTCGTCCGCCTACACCGACAGCATCAGCTATCTCACCAGCGCGGTGGCCTACGGCCTCGGCCGGTGCGACGCCGGGGGCGGCGCGCCCGGGCCGCCGATCGAGCAGGCGGCACAGGCGGCGGCGGCCGCCCGACGTCTGGACGACACCTTCCGCGGCTACCTGGCCGAGCGCGGGGCCAAGCCGCTGCCGCTGGCCGACGTGACCGCTCTGGTCACCGGCGTCGTCGGGGTACGACTCGCCGGCGACGCCGTGCTCCAGTTGTGGGACGGGGACTCATCCGACGGCGGCGACCGCGCCGCCGCGCGGCGGGAACTGCTCTCGGGCTCGGACATGGTCCGCGGCTGGTATGCGCGTTTCGCCGAGAGCCTGACCGGGCGAGGCGGAGTGCCCGAGCCGCTGGGCGCCGACGCGGTCGCCGACGGGCGGCTGGTCGATGCGGTGGGCCACGATCTGCGCGATCCCGACGGCAACGCCACCGCGACGGCCGTCCGCGTCATCTGGACCGGCGACCATCTCGACGCGGTGCGGCGGCTGCAGGCCATGCTCGTCGGCCCCGCCCAGCAGGCGGTCGACCAGCAGGCCCTCGGCTAGGTGGTGATCTGATGGGCTGCGGCCTCAGGGGCCACGGTCGCGCAGCGCCGCGCCCCAGCGCTCCTCGATTCGGCCGCACCGCCACACGGTCAGCGCCAGTGCCCAGGTCGCCACGAACACCCCCACGATCACGAACCCGAGGGTGTTGAGGTCGATCCCCTCAAACCAGGTCCACAGCCCCCCTGACAGGTCGAGCTGGGCGGCGAGCAGCCCGCCGAGCTCGATCGTGCCGATCACCGCGGCCACGGCGACCGACAGCCCGGTGATGGTGAGGTTGTAGAAGACCTTGCGCACCGGCTGGGACAGCGCCCAGCCGTAGGCGAAGTTCATGAACGAGCCGTCGATCGAGTCCATCAGCGACATCCCGGCGGCGAACAGGACGGGGAGGCAGAGGATCGCGTACCACGGCAGCCCCGCCCCGGCGGCGCCGCCGGCGAGTACGAGGAGCGCCACCTCGGTTGCGGTGTCAAAGCCCAGGCCGAAGAGGACGCCGATCGGGTACATCTGCCGAGGGCTGCTCACCGCACGGGTCAGTCGTCCCAGCACGCGGTTAATGAGGCCGCGGCGGTTCAGTTGCTCCTCGAGCTCGGCCTCGTCGTAGCGTCCCGCCCGCATCTCGCGGAAGACCGCGATGATCCCGAACAGGATCACCGCGTTGATCGCAGCGATGAGGTACAGGAAGCTGCCCGACACGAGCGTCCCGACCCATCCCGTCACCCGATGCAACGTGGAACCGTCGTTCGTGACCGGTCCGTCGAGCGACCTGACCCCCAGAGAGAGCAGCACGGCGAGTGCGAACACGATCGTCGAGTGCCCCAGGGAGAACCAGAACCCAACGCTGAGCGGCCGCTTCCCCTCCGCCATCAGCTTGCGGGTGGTGTTGTCGATCGCCGAGATATGGTCGGCATCGAAGGCGTGGCGCAGCCCCAGCGTGTACGCGGTGACTCCGATCCCAACGGTGAATGCCCCCACTTTCCCCACCTGCGAGTGACTCGGCGTCACCAGCGCGATGAGTATCCCGAAGCCCAGCAGGTGCAGCCCGGCGACCGCGCCACCCATCAGTAGCAAGGTCCGCTTCTGCCCGGAGGTCAGGGAGGACCAGAACGCTCGCGGGCCGAGCTGTCGCATCCCGCGCACCGTAGTTCGGTGGCCCGCACCGCGCAATTCGCGGTGCTCTGCATTACACCGCCTACCACCTCGGCTGATAGCCCGACGCCAGGTCACCCGGCCGGCGCCAGTCGGGCTCGACGTCGTAGACACGCCTGATCGCCCGTCGGCGCAACCCGCGCAGCACGGGTCCATAGGTGACGCGCGCGGCGCGCGCCGAGAGCATGCCGAGCGGGTTGGGCGACATGAAGGGCATGAACTTATCCGGGAACCCGGGCATCGTGCAGGCGATGCAGATGCCCCCCACATTGGGGCAGCCCCCGACGCCTCCGGTCCAGCCACGAAGCGGCACGTTGCACATCGCCACCGGCCCTTTGCAGCCGAGCTTCACCAGGCAGCCGCGTGCGTCGGCCGGGGTGCGGGCGAACTCGCCCTGCTCGGCGTAGCCCGCGCGCCCGCAGCCCTGCTGCACTGTGCGCCCGAACAGCCAGCGTGGCCGTCCCTGCTCGTCGAGCTCGAGCATGGGCCCGGCGCCGGCGAGGTGCAGCGCCACATGGACAAGCGTCTCGGTGATGTTGTCCGGCTGGACGGGACATCCGGGCACGTTGACGACGGGCACATTGCGCCCCGAGGTCCACGTCGCGCCCAGGTAGTCGCGTAGGCCCATCGCCCCGGTGGGGTTGTTGCGCATCGCCGGAATTCCGCCGTAGGCCGCGCATGTCCCCATCGCGACGACCGCCCCGGCGTGAGGTGCGAGGCGGTCGATCCACCGCGAGGTGGTGATCGGCTCACCGGTAGCGCGATCGACGCCAAAGGCCGCCCAGTGTCCGTCGCCGCTGAGCTCCTCGTTGGCCACCGCGCCCTCGAGGACGAGGATGAACGGGCCGAGCCGCCCGGCGGCGGCGGTGAACCACGGCCGCATGAACTCCTCCCCCGTCTCATAGGCGAACACGGAGTTGTGGATGATCAGCGGCGGCATCCCGGGGAAGGCGCCGCGCTGGAGGTCCTCGAACGTCGGATTGCGCGCCGAGGTCAGCGCGATCGACTCGCCGTCGCAGCCCAGTCCGCTGGTCAGCCACAGCACGTGGATGGGGTGACCGGCGTTGGAGGCCCGCGGTGGCGAGCGGTGCGAAGAGGCGCCGCGTGCCGCGTCAGCCGGCACGCTGGTCGCTCGGTGTCGCCGACCCGGCCAGCGCGGTGTGGCGCTCGAGCAGCGACTCCAGCTGGTAGTCGAGGCTCCCGTGCAGCCGCAGGTCATCGGCCGTGCCGCTGACCAGCCCCGCCTGGCCGAGGCGCTTGAGCGCGTGCGAGATCGACGGGCGCTCGGCGGCCACGAGCTGGCCGAGCAGCCGGTGGGTGAGCGGCAGACACAGCCGCACCGCCGAGGGCTCGACCTTTCCCCAGCGGGCGGCGAGGTGCCACAGCAACAGGACCAGGCGCACCTCCAATCGCGGCTGGGAGGTGATCGCCCGCAGGACGTCGAGCTCGGCGGTCCGCCGGCAGGCCCGGCTCAGCAGCGCGCGCACCACCTGGGGGAACGGCCGGACCCGGTCTACGAAGTCCTCGTCGAGCAGCGCGAGCCGCGTGGGCCGCAGCGCCCGCCACTGGCAGCTGCGCTCCAGCAGGTCGTCGGTGGGCAGCACGGGCGCCTGAAGCAGGTCGCCCGCGCCGAGCAGCTCGGTGGCGATCCGGTCGCCGGTCCGGGTCTCGAACGTGATGAGGCCGTCGAGGATGAGGAGCCCCGGGCCGTGTCTGGCGACGTCAAACCAGCCCGACAGGTCACAGTCGCCAACCCCTGCCTGCAGCACCCGGGCGGTGGCGAGCTGGCGTACGGCGACCCGGCCGCGGACGTCGAACTCCTCGGCGAGCTCATCGTCGGCGTCCAGGAGGTATGTGTACAGCGCGCTGGGCTCGGGCCGCCGCGGCACGAGACCGGGCCTGCCGGGCCATCGAAACGACCCACGCTGGACGCTCCTTCCGTCGCTCACAGTCACCGCAAACCCGTCTCCTAGGTCAGCACCGACCATCGGAACCTGGATCACCACCCTACGCCCCGTCCCCTGCCTTGGGAAGGGGGTGATCGGAGTTACCTGACGGCGAGGTAACCCGCGTTACCACCGTTCGTGCCAGGCCCGAAGCGGGTGGTAGAACGGATTTGTGTGCTTGGCAATACCTGGTCAAGTCGTCGAGATCGTCGATGAGACCAATCGACTGGCCAAGGTGGACGTGGCGGGCGTGCGACGCAACGTCAACGTCGGTCTGCTCGACGACGACGGCGGCGGTGTGGTCCCCGGCGACTGGGTGCTGATCCACGTCGGGTTTGCCATTTCCAAGGTCGACGAGGAGGAGGCGCGTGCCACGCGCGACCTGCTGGTGCGCATGGGCGCCGACTACGAGCAGGAGCTCGAGGAGCTGAAGGCCAGCGTGATCGAGTGATCGAGGACTGCGGTTCGCAGCACTGCATGACCTGCGGCGACGATGGCGTCCCGATGACCGTGCTGCGCGTCGATGAGGCGCGTGCGCTGGCGCTGTGCCGCGGCGAGGACACGTCGCATTCGACCGTCGAGATCGCCCTGGTCGCCCCGGTGGGGCCCGGTGACCGTCTGCTGGTCCACGCCGGCACCGCACTCACCCGTCTGCCACAGGTCCAGGGAGCCGCAGCGTGAGGTTCGTCGACGAGTTCCGCGACGCCGAGCTCGGCCGCGCGGTCGCCGGCCAGATCCTGTCGCTGGTCGAGCCGGGCCGCCACTACAAGCTGATGGAGGTGTGCGGGGGCCACACCCACTCGATCTACAAGTACGGCATCGACGACCTGCTCCCCGCCAACGTCGAGCTCGTCCACGGGCCGGGGTGCCCGGTGTGCGTGATCCCCATGGGCCGAGTCGACGACGGGATCGCCGTGGCACACGAGGACGGCGTCATCTTCACCTGCTTCGGCGACATGATGCGCGTCCCCGGATCCGACGGCAGCCTGCTCGACGCCAAGGCCGCGGGCGCCGACATCCGGATGGTCTACTCGCCGCTCGATGCGCTGCGGATCGCCAAGCAGAACCCCGACCGGGAGGTGGTGTTCTTCGCCATCGGCTTTGAGACGACGGCGCCGTCCACCGCGCTGACGCTCAGGCGCGCCCGCGCCGAGGGTGTGCCCAATTTCAGCGTCATGTGCAGCCACGTGACGATCGTGCCGCCGCTGCGGGCGCTGCTGGAGTCACCCGACCTGCGGCTGGACGGCTTCATCGGGCCCGGCCACGTCTCCACCGTGGTCGGCGCTCGGCCGTTCGAGTTCATCCCGATCGACTACGGCAGGCCCGTGGTCATCTCCGGGCTTCGAACCGCTGGACATCCTGCAGGGGATCGAGATGATCCTGCGCCAGCTGGCCGCCGGCCGCTGCGAGGTGGAGAACCAGTACAAGCGCGTCGTCCCCTATGAGGGCAACCTGCGCGCGCTGGAGGTCATGGCCGAGGTCTTCGAGTTGCGGCCGCACTTCGAGTGGCGCGGCCTGGGCTTCATCTCCCACAGCGGCCTGAAGCTGACCGAGGCCTACGCCGAGCTCGATGCCGAGGTGCGCTTCAGCGTGCCCGGTGTGCGCGTCGCGGACCCGAAGGCGTGCCAGTGCGGCGAGGTGCTCAAGGGCGTGATCAAGCCCTGGGAGTGCAAGGTGTTCGGCACCGGGTGCACGCCGGAGCGGCCCATCGGCACCTGCATGGTGTCCTCCGAGGGCGCCTGTGCCGCCTACTACAACTTCGGCCGATTTGCCCGGGAACGCGAGGTGGTGTGATGCCCGAGCCCGCGGCTGTCTCCGAGCGCGAGCAGACGGTCCTCCGGATCATCGAGACCGCCCGCGGCAAGCAGGCCAAGTTCCGCGACGCGCGCATCACCATGGCCCATGGAGCGGGCGGCAAGGCCACGCAGGGGCTGATCGAGGGGCTGCTGGCGCCGGCCTTTCACTCCGACACGCTCGACGAGCTGGCCGACGCCGGGACCATCCACATCGACGGCGCGGCGCTGGCGCTCACCACCGACTCCTACGTGGTCAAGCCGCTGCGCTTCCCCGGCGGCTCGATCGGGGAGCTGGCGGTCAACGGCACCGTCAACGACCTCGCCGTGTCCGGAGCCCGCCCCCTCGCCCTGAGCCTCTCACTCATCCTCGAGGAGGGGCTCGCCGCCGAGCGAGCTGCGCGCCGAGGTCGAAGCGATCGCACGCGCCGCCGATGCGGCGGGCGTGGGGATCATCACCGGCGACACCAAGGTCGTGGAGCGCGGGCACGCCGACGGGATGTACATCTGCACCAGCGGCGTCGGCAGCCACGACCCCCGGGCCCACCTGTCGCCGGCCGCGCTGCGGCCCGGTGACCGGATCCTGCTGTCGGGGAGCATCGGCGAGCACGGGACCGCGATCATGCTGGCGCGCAACGAGTTCGAGCTCGACGCCGAGATCGAGTCCGACACCTGCTCGCTGTGGCCGGTCGTCGACGCGCTGCTCGAGGCCGCCGGGCCGTCACTGCGCTGCCTGCGCGACGCCACGCGCGGCGGCGTGGCCTCGGTGCTCAACGAACTGGCGCGTGCGTCGGCGGTGGCGATGATCGTGCGCGAGGCCGCGGTGCCGGTGCGGCCCGAAGTGGCCGGCGCGGCCGAGATCCTGGGCATCGACCCCATGTACGTCGCCAACGAGGGCAAGCTCGTGGCGTTCGTGGAACCCGGGTTGGCCGACGCGGCGCTGGCGGCGATGCGGTCGGTGCCGGGGTGTGAGGCGGCCGCGGAGATCGGCGAGGTGCGCACCGAGCCGCCGGGGATGGTGCTGGTGGAGACGAGCTTTGGCGGTCGGCGGGTGATGGATCAACTGGTCGGCGACCCGCTGCCACGGATCTGTTGAGAGAGGAGACCCAGATGGCGACACAGGCAAGTCCGTATGCGAAGCACAAGGAGACAGAGGCCGTCACCGCACACGTGCTGTGGATGACCACGGGTCTGAGCTGCGAGGGGGACTCGGTGGCCATGACCTCGGCTACCAACCCCAGCCTGGAGGACATCATCCTGCAGGCGATCCCGGGCATGCCCAAGGTCGTGGTGCACAACCAGGTGGTCGACTATGCCGTCGGCCAGGAGTACGCGCAGGCCTGGTTTGACGCCGAGAACGGTGACCTCGATCCCTTCGTCCTGGTCATCGAGGGCTCGCTGGGCAACGAGGAGATCAACGGCGAGGGCCACTGGACCGGCTTCGCGGTCAATCCGGAGAACGGCCAGCCGATCACGATGAACGAGTGGATGGACCGCCTGGCGCCCAAGGCCGCGGCGGTCGTCGCCGTCGGCACATGCGCCACCTACGGCGGGATCCCGGCCATGAAGAACAACCCCACCGGCGCGATGGGCGTGCCCGACTACCTGGGTTGGACCTGGCGCTCAAAGGCCGGGCTGCCGATCGTGTGCATCCCGGGCTGCCCCGCACAGCCCGACAACATGACCGAGACGCTGCTGTACCTTGCGCTCCATCTCGCCGGGTTGGCCCCGGCGCCCGAGCTCGACGAGGCGCTGCGGCCCAAGTGGCTGTTCGGGCGCACGGTGCGCGAGGGCTGCAACCGCGCCGGGTTCGCCGAGCAGGGCGACTTCGCCACCGAGTACGGCTCTGATCATCGCTGCCTGGTCAAGCTCGGCTGCAAGGGCCCGGTGGTCAAGTGCAACGTGCCCGTCCGGGGCTGGGTCAACGGCGTGGGCGGCTGCCCGAACGTCGGCGGCATCTGCATGGCGTGCACGATGCCGGGGTTCCCCGACAAGTACATGCCGTTCATGGACGAGGACAAGTGGGGCGCAGCCGCTCAGCGGCATCATGCAGTTCAGCTACGGGCCGATCGTGCGCTACATGCGCCAACGTCACATCAAGAACAACTACGACGTCGAGCCCGAGTGGCGGCGCCGCGGCAGCACGCTGACCAGCGGCTACCAGAAGCGGTGGTAACCGACACCACCCTCGGACAGTGAACGCCACGCGAGATTGGAGACCAGATGGCAGTTGACACAGGGCAGAAGGTCATCGTCAAGGAGATGTCGTGGGACCCGATCACCCGGATCGTGGGCAGCCTGGGCATCCACACCGAGATCGACTTCACCAATCAGCAGGTCATCAAGTGCTACAGCACCTCGATGATCTTCCGCGGGTTCGACATCTTCATGAAGGGGATCGACCCGCGCGACGCGCACTTCATCACCAGCCGCATCTGCGGCATCTGCGGTGACAACCATTGCACCTGCTCGTGCCTGAACCAGAACATGGCCTACGGCGTCAAGCCGCCCAAGCTCGGCGACCTGGCGTTCAACCTGGCCGAGACCGCGGACTACATCTTCGACCACGCGATCTTCAACGACTGCATGGCCAATGTGGACTTCTGCGAGCAGATGGTCAAGGAGACCAACCCCAGCCTCCTGGCCAAGGCCGAGAGCACGGCCGCGCCCGGATCGGACATCCACGGCTACAAGACGATCGCCGACATCATGCGGGCACTTAACCCATTCACCGGCGAGTTCTACCTCGAGACTCTGCACGTGGCGCGGTACACGCGTGAGATGTACTGCCTGTTCGGCGGGCGCCACACGCACCCGTCGACGATCATGCCCGGCGGCTGCAGCGCGGACATCACGCACCAGACATGCACTGACTACTACGTGCGACTGATGCGCTACTTCGACTACGTCAAGCGCAGCGTGCCGATGCACGACGACCTCTATGACTTCTTCCTCACCGAGCTGCCCGGCTACGACATGGTCGGGTTCAGGGAGACAAATCTCGTCAACTGGGGCTCGTTCGATGATCCTGACTACGTCGACTACGACTACCGCAACATGACCGAGTGGGGTCGCAAGCGCTACATCACCCCCGGCGTGGCCATCGGCGGCGAGCTGATCTCGACCGACCTCGTCGAGATCAACCTGATGATCCGCATCCTGCTCGGCTCCTCCTACTTCGACGGCTGGGAGAATGAGGAGACGTTCGTCACCCACGACCCGCTCGGCAACCCGGTGGACAAGAACCATCCGTGGAACAAGGTCACGCTACCGCGTCCGCAGAAGCGCGACTTCACCGACAAGTACACCTGGGTGGTGTCGCCGCGCATCTATGACAAGCGCACCGACACGCACGTCTGCTGTGACACCGGCGGCGGCCCGTTCGCCCGCCAGTGGTGCACCGCGAAGGCCGGCCTGGTGGACTTCGGCTACGCCAAGGCGACCGGCGAGTCGATCCAGATGGTGCTGCCGCGCTCCCCCAATATGCCCGAGATGGAGCTCGAGTGGAAGGTCCCCGAGAAGTCCAACGCGATCGAGCGCGACCGCGCCCGGACCTATCACCAGGCCTACAGCGCGCTGATCGCGCTGCACAACCTCGAGCGGGCGATGAAGGAGGTCCAGGCCGGCCGGACCAAGAGCTGGAACAGCTTCAAGGTCCCGGAGAGCGCCGTCAGCGTCGGTTTCCACGAGGCGGCCCGCGGGGTGCTCTCACACCACATGGTCATCCGCGAGGGCAAGATCGCCAACTACCAGCCCTACCCGCCGACGCCGTGGAACGCCAGTCCGCGCGATGTCTTCGGGACCCCGGGCCCGTACGAGGACGCCGTCCAGAACACGCCGATCTTCGAGGAGAACGGCCCGGAGAACTTCAAGGGCGTCGACATCATGCGGGCGGTTCGCTCGTTTGACCCGTGCCTGCCGTGCGGCGTGCACATGTACACCGGCGGCGGCAAGGTGCGCAAGGTCATGCACACGCCGACGGCGATGGCGTAGATATGGACGCCGCGGGCGTCAGGCCGGCCGAATCCGCTTCCCCGGAGGAGCTGATCCAGCGCATCCAGGATCTTCAGGAGCGCCTGGAGGCAACGGGCGAGGAGACCACTCGTGAGGTGGCCGACCAGCTCGTCTCAGCGGTGGTGCAGATGTACGGCGCGGGCCTGGAGCGGATCGTGGAACTGCTTGCCGACGCCGGCCCGGACGGCCGCGCGTTCGCGGACGCGATGTCGCAGGACGGACTGGTCTCCACACTGCTGCTCATCCACGACCTGCATCCGGTGCCGTTGGAGGACCGGGTGCGAGCGGCGCTGGACTCGGTGCGGCCCTACATGGAGTCCCACGGGGGGAACGTTGAGCTGCTGTCGCTGCGCGACGGTGTCGCCACCATCCACCTGCGCGGGAGCTGCTCTGACTGCTCGGCGTCGTCGGTGACGCTGGAGCTGGCGATCAAGCAGGCGTTGGAGGAGGCCGCCCCCGATCTCGAAGCCCTGGAGGTGCTCGGCGTTGCCGCGCAGACCACCGGAGGGCCCGGACTCCCGATGCTCAGCGGCGGTATGCCGTCCGCGCCCACCGGCATGGAGCTGCCGGTGGTGATGGCCGGGCCGGCTCCCGCGCCCGCGTGGGTGGACGTGCAGTCGGTGGCCGCGCTGGCCGACGGGACGCTGACAGCGGTGAGCGTGGCCGGCTCGGACCTGGTGGTGGCCAACGTCGACGGCACGTTGCTGGCCTACCACGACCGCTGCGCGGCGTGCGGCGCGCCGCTGCACGCGGGGCTGCTCTCGGCGGGCGCGCTCGCCTGCCCGGAGTGTGAGCGCTCCTTCTTCCTGCCCCGGGCCGGCCGCTCGCTCGACGACGAGGACATCCAGCTCCAGCCGGTGCCGCTGCTACGCGACGAGGGGCGCGTCAAGGTCGCGCTCACGCAATGACGGGCCGCCGCCCGGTGGCCGGCGCGGTGGCCGCTCGGCGCCGGGCCGACCTGGTGTCAGGGCTGCGTGGCCTGGCCCGGCCGCGCCCGGCTCCCCCACCGCCGACGTCCGCCGACACGGAGGCCTGCGACCTGTGCGGCGTCGGCATCTCGTCTGACCACCGTCACCTCCTCCACCTGGGCGAGCGACGGATCGTGTGCGCCTGCGAGGCCTGCTGGGCGATGCGCTCGGGCGAGGGCGATTACCGCCCCACCGGCAACCGGACGGTGTGGCTCACCGGGCTGGACGTGCCCGACGACCTGTGGGCGGGATTCCAGATCCCGATCGGGCTGGCCTTCTTCATGGAGTCGACGGTCACCGGATGCATCGTCGCCATGTACCCGAGCCCCGGCGGAGCGACCGAGAGCGAACTGCACTTCGAATCCTGGAAGCGGATGCGCGAGCTCAACCCGGTCCTGGAGACATTGGAACCCGATATCGAGGGGCTCATCGCCAATCGGCTCTGTGACCCGCCGATCTACGTGATCGCCCCGATCGACCGCTGCTACGAGCTCACCGGCACGATCAAGGCCGCGTGGGAGGGGATCTCCGGCGGTCCCGGGGTGCAGGTGGCGGTCGACGGCTTCTTCGACGGTCTCCGAGCGAACGCGAGAACGTGATGGACATCGCTCCCTCCCCCACCGCGAATGCCCCCACAGCCGCGGTCGCGTCCGACCAGCCTCCCGAGGTGGAGTTCGCCGTCCTCGGCGCCCGGCCGGTGAAGTACGCCGCCGCCCCGATGCTCGCGCTCGACCTCGAGGTGACCGAGACGGCCGGCCGCCAGGTCTACATGCTGGCGCTCAGCGTCCAGCTCATGATCGAGCCCGCGCGGCGCGCCTACGACGACGCCGCCCACGAGCGCCTGGTGGAGCTGTTCGGCGCACCCGAGCGCTGGGCGGTGACCACCCGCAGCCTCGTGTGGGCGGCGCTGGACGTCGTCGTCCCCGCGTTCACCGGGCGCACCACGGTGACCGTGCCGCTCGCCTGTCACTACGACCTGGAGCTCGCCGCGGCCAAGTACCTGCACTCGCTCACCGACGGCGAGGCCCCGCTGGCGCTGCATTTCAACGGCATGGTCTATTACCCGGGCGAGGACGGCGCCCTGCAGATCGTCCTGCTGCCATGGAGCAACTCGATCGGGTTCCGCATGCCGGTGCGGGTGTGGCACGAGACGATCGAGCACTACTACCCCGGGACCGGGTGGGTGGGGCTGCGCTCGGAGACCCTCCAGGCCCTGCAGCGCGCCAAGCTGGCGCGCGGGCTGGCGACGCTGGATGACACGGTGACCGCGCTGCTGGGCGAGGGTCGCGATGGCTGACCACCTGGAGCAGCTGCTGGAGTCCCTGCTGTGGGAGGGCTACGCGCTGTACCCCTATACCCCCGGCGCGACCAAGAACGCCACTCCGACACCGTTCGGCATCGTCTATCCCCCGGTCTACGCGGCCGCCATGTCCAGCACGTTCGACCACCTCGAGCTGCGTTGTGTTTTGCGTGCGCCGGCCGATGCGGTCCTGAGCGCAGAGGTGAGGTTTCTCGCCGCCGCGGGCGAGCGCCACCAAGCCACCGCGCACCGCGTGGAGCTGCCCGGCGCGATGGCCGGCGCACTGGCGGGACGCCCGGCGCGCAAGGAGGTCTCGGTGGGCGACCTGACCCTGGGGCTGGCGCTGGAGACCCAGCCGCAGCTGAGCGAGAACGAGTATGAGGTGCGCCTGCGGGTGGACAACCTCACGCTCGTCTCCAGCGGGCTCGGCCGCGCCGGCGCTCTACGGCGCTCGCTCATGTCGACGCACCCGGTGCTGCGGGTGGCCGGCGGGCGGTTCGTCTCGCCCCTGGAGCGTCCATGTGGCTCGGTCAACACCTTCCCTGTGCTGGCCACCGACGCCGACGACGTCGTTTTGGGCGCCGCGATCGTCCTCCCCGACCACCCGCGGCTGGCGCCCGAGAGCCTCGGCGGGCTCTTTGATTCCACCGAGATCGAGGAGGCGCTGCTCCTGCACGTGCGCACGCTCTCAGACGGCGAGCGCGCGGAGATCGAGCGCCAAGACCCCGCCGTTCGGGAGATGATCGCGCGGGCAGCGAGCGCCACGCCCGAGGACATCGTGGCCCTGCACGGCCGCGTGGAGCTGCGCGACCCCATGACCACGGAGCCGCCCCCCGAGCCGCCCGGCCTCATCGACCCGCGCGCCGGGGACTCGATGCTCGACGTCGGTGGTCAGACGTTCCGGCGCGGCGGCAAGGTGGTGATCCGCCCCGGGCCCGACGCCGACGTGCACGCGCGGATGCTGGACGGACGCACGGCGACGATCGAGCGGATCTTCACCGACTACGACGGCAGAGCCCATCTGGGCCTGACAATCGACGACGATCCGGGCCAGGAGCTGATGCGGGAGACCGGCCGCTACCTGTACTTCTTCGCCCCGGAGTTGGAGGTGGTGCAGCCATGAGCGACGAGGCACTGCGCAGCATCCTGATCGCCGGCGTGGGCAACAGCTGGCTGCGCGACGACGGGTTCGGGGGCGAGGTGGCGCGGCGCCTGTCGGCGCTCGAGCTGCCTCCGGGGGTGTCGGTCATGGATGCGGGCACCGGCGGCCTTGATCTCGCCTACGAGGTGATGCGCGGCTATGACGCCCTCCTCATCCTGGACGTCTCCCCGCAGGGCGGCGAGCCCGGGACCCTGTACGTCATGGAGCCCGATGAGGAGGCGGTGCCGGGCGGCATCGAGGACGGGGACGTCATCAACCCCCACGCCATGGACCCGCAGACCGTGTTGCGCTTCGTCAAATCCGTCGGGGCGTGGCCTGGGAAGGTGGTGGTCATCGCCTGCGAGCCCGAGCAGGTCGCAGAGATGGGCTGGGGGCTGTCGGAGCGGGTCCAGGGTGCGGTGGACCGGGCCGTCGGCCTGGTGCTGGAAACCGTCGAGGAGTTGCGCGCCGGCACGGTCGGGGCGGCGGCGGAGTGACCGCGCGTGCATGAGCTGTCGCTCTCGAGCGCCATCGTCAACACCGTCGCCAAGCACGCCGCCGGACGGAAGGTCACGGTCGTCAACCTCCGCGTCGGCCGCCTGCGGCAGGTGGTGCCCGACACGCTCGATTTCTACTTTCAGTTCGTCGCGCGCGACAGCGTGTGCGACGGCGCGCGCCTGGAGCAGGAGGTCGTCCCGGCGCGGCTGCTCTGTCGTGCGTGTGAGCACCAGTGGGACATCGAGATACCGGCGTTCCGCTGCCCCCAGTGCGCGGGCAGCGACGTGGCCGTGGCCAGCGGGGACGAGTTCGAGGTCGAGTCAATCGAGGTCGAGGAGGCCGAATGCATCGCACGAAGGTGAAGGTGGTCGAGGAGGCGCTCGACGCCAACAACACAATCGCCGCGGCCAACCGGGCCGACTTCGACCGGGCCGCGGTCACGGTGATCAACTTCATGAGCGCCCCGGGGGCGGGCAAGACCACGCTGCTCGAGCGCGTCGTGGCCAACCTGCCCGGGGTGCGCGTCGGCGTGCTGGAGGGCGATGTTCAGGGTTCGATGGACGCCGACCGCCTCGCGAGCCTGCACGTGCCGGTGACCCAGATCAACACCGACGCGGGCTTCGGTGGCGAGTGCCACCTGGACGCCAACATGGTGCGCTCGGCCATCTCCTCTCTTCCGCTGGACGACATCGACCTGCTCATCGTCGAGAACGTCGGCAACCTCGTCTGCCCGGCCGAGTTCCGCATCGGTGAGGACGCACGCGTCATGGTGAGCGCCGTGACCGAGGGCGTGGACAAGCCGCTCAAGTACCCGCTCATGTTCCGTGCCTGCGACCTGGTGATCGTCAACAAGATCGACCTGCTCCCCCACCTGGACGTCGACCTCGAACATCTGCTCTACAACATCGATCAGGTCCACCCCGACGTCGAGCGGATCGTGCTCAGCGCCACAACCGGCGAGGGCCTCGACGCGTGGCGCGACTGGCTGACGCGCATCGCCAGTCGCCAGGAGGCGGTCCTGGCGGGATGAGCCACGCGACGGATCTCGGTGCCGGCCCGGCCGCGGACGTGGCCGCGCTGCTGGCGGCGCGGACCGAGGTCAACGCCCGGTTCTTCGACGCCGAGGCCGAGCGCCTCTCCCGGCTATGTCATCTCATGGCCGAGCGCTTTGCTCGCGGCGGGCGACTGGTCGCGTTCGGCCGTTCCCCCGCGGCGCGCTCCGACGCGCGCCACGTCGCCGTTGAGTTCGTCCATCCCGTCATCGTCGGCAAGCGCGCGCTTCCGGCGCTGGGGCTGGCCGGCGAGGGCGGTTCGCTGGCGACCCAGGTGCGGCTTCTCACCCGCCCCGATGACATCGCGATGGGCTTCGGCGCGGGCGACGACGGCGGCGAGGCCGCGGCGGCGATCGCGGCGGCACGCGAACGCGGCTGCCTGACGATCGCCTTCGCGCGGGCCGGCGCCGAGTGGGAGTTCGTCCCGCCGACCTCCGACGGCGATGTGGCCCAGGAACTGGTGGAGACGCTCTATCACGTCCTGTGGGAGCTCGTCCACGTGTTCTTCGAACACCGCGGCCTGCTCAACGGCCGCTCGGAGCGGCGCTCTCACGACGCCGGCGCCTCGAGCTTCCTCTATCCCTTCCTGGACGAGCGCGAGGACCAGCTCGAGCCCGTGGTGGAGGACGTGCGGCGCTCGGTGCTGGCCAAGGCGGCGGACATCGGCGAGCTCCGCGCGCAGACGCTTTCAGACAACGCGGAGGTTCTGCGCCACGGGGCGGCGGCGCTGCGGCTGTGCTTCGCCCGCGGTGGCAAGCTGCTGGCGCTGGGCAACGGCGGCTCGGCCACTGATGCGATGGACGCCGTGGCGGACTTCCGCTCGGCGGGGCGGGCGGCCATCGACCTCACCGAGGACCCCGCGATCCTCACTGCGATCGCCAACGACATCGGGACCGACGCAATCTTCAGCCGCCAGGTGATCGCCTACGGGGCGGGCGGGGACGCGCTGTTGGCACTCTCGACGTCGGGCAACTCCAGCAACGTCATTGCGGCGTTGGCCGAGGGCCGCCGGCGCGGGCTGGTCACGATCGCCATGGTCGGCTACGACGGAGGCCGTGTCGCCGCCGAGAGCTTGGCCGACCACGTCGTCGTCACACGCTCTGAGCACATCCCCCGGATCCAAGAGGCCCAGGCGAGCGCCTACCACGCACTGCGGGCGCTGGTCCGATGAGCGTGCGCGCGCCCGTCCAGGGCGGCCGCACGCGGGTGCGCGTCCGCGTTCGCGGCACGGTCCAGGGCGTCGGCTTCCGGCCCTACGTCTACCGCCTGGCCGGCGAGCTGGGGTTGGCCGGCTTCGTGTTCAACGACGCGCACGGGGTGGTCGCCGAGGTGGAGGGTGTGGACATCGCGGTGGAGGCTTTCGTGGCCCGTCTCGGGCCCGAGGCGCCGCCGCTGGCCGTCGTCGAGGCGGTCGCGTCCGAAGCGCGGCCGGCGTGCGGGGAGCACCGGTTCACCATCCGGGAGAGCCCACTCGGCGAGACACCCGACGCACCGGTCACGCCCGACACAGCGGTGTGCGCCGACTGCCTGCGCGAACTGCGCGACCCGGCCGACCGGCGATTCCGCTACCCGTTCATCAACTGCACCAACTGCGGCCCGCGCTTCACGATCGTGCGCGGCGTCCCCTACGACCGGCCGCTGACGACGATGGCCGACTTTGCGATGTGCCCGGCGTGCCGTGCCGAGTACGAGGACCCGGGGGACCGTCGCTTCCATGCTCAGCCGAACGCCTGCCCGGTCTGCGGGCCGTCCCTGACCCTCGTTGGCGAGGCGCCCGCCGGGATCGGCGACGCTGCGCTGGCGGGCGCTGTCGCGGCGCTGCGGCGGGGGCAGATCCTTGCGGTCAAAGGCATCGGTGGTTACCACCTCGCCTGTCGGGCCGACGACGAGCGAGCCGTGGCGACGCTGCGCGCCCGCAAGCACCGCGAAGAGAAGCCGTTCGCGCTCATGGCGCCCTCGCCGGCGGCCGCGGAGACGCTGGTCTGCCTGGAGGCACCGGAGCGCGAGCTGCTGGGCAGCCTGGCGCGGCCAATCGTCCTCGCACCACGGCGGCGCGACGCGCCGGTCGCGCCCTCGGTGGCCCCCGGTGCGCCCGAACTCGGCGTGATGCTCCCCTACTCCCCCCTCCACCACCTGCTGATGGCAGATATCGGCAAGCCACTGGTGATGACCAGCGGCAACGTCTCCGACGAGCCCATCGCCTTCCACGACGCGGACGCGCTGGACCGTCTGCGCGGGATCGCCGACCTGCTCCTGGTCCACGACCGGCCGATCCATATCCGTACCGATGACTCGGTCGTGCGCGCGCTCCCGCGACCGACGGTGCTGCGCCGGTCGCGCGGATACGTGCCGGCCAGCCTCCCGCTTCCCGACGGCGGGACGCGGCGGCCGATGCTGGCCTGCGGCGCCGAGCTCAAGAACACCTTCTGCGTCGCCAAGGGCGCGCGGGCGTGGGTGAGTCATCACATCGGTGATCTCGAGAACTACGAGACGCTGCGCTCGTTCACGGACGGCATCGACCATTTCCAGCGGCTGTTCGCGGTCACGCCGGAGGTCGTGGCCCACGACCTGCACCCCGAATACCTCTCGACCAAGTACGCGCTCGAATGCGATGGCGTCGAGCTCGTCGGCGTCCAGCACCATCACGCGCATCTCGCGGCGTGCCTGGCCGAGCACGGAGAGACAACGCCGGCGCTGGGCGCGATCTTCGACGGGACGGGCTACGGGACTGATCAGACGGTGTGGGGCGGTGAGTTCCTGTTCGGCGACGCGCGTACCTTCGCGCGGGTCGGGACGCTGGTGCGGGTCCCGCTGCCCGGCGGAGCGGCCGCAATCCGCCAGCCGTGGCGCATGGCGTGTGCGTGGCTGTGGGCCGCCCTGGGCGAGGCGCCCGCGCTGCCGGCGGCGCTGGCCGGCGCTGTCTCTCCGCGGGCGTGGTCGCAGATCGGCCGGCTGATCACCACCGGGACGGCCTCGCCGATGACATCCAGCATGGGTCGGCTATGCGACGCCGTCGGGGCGCTGTGCGGGCTGCGCGCGCGGGTCACCTATGAGGGTCAGGCGGCCATCGAACTGGAGGCCGCGTGCGACCCGTCCGAACACCGGGCCTACGAGATGCCGGTCACGGCGCTGGACGGGATGGCGGTCATCGATCCTCGTCCAGCGATCTCTCAGGTCACGGCCGATATGGCCGCGGGGGTCGGAGTGGGTGCGATCGCCGCCAGGTTCCACAACGCGCTGGCGCGGGCGACGGTGCAGATGTGCTCGACGCAGGCGGCCGCGCACGGCACCGAGCGGGTGGTCCTCTCGGGCGGGGTGTTCCAGAATCGGCGACTGCTTGAGTCCGTCTCGGCGGGCCTTGACGCCGCCGGGCTGCGGGTCCTCGTCCCCGCGCGCCTGCCCGTCAACGACGGGGCGATCGCCTACGGTCAGGCAGCGGTGGCCGCCGCCACCACGCGGGCGCGATGAGCGAGCGGCCCACAACGGCGGCGGGGATCCTGGGTCAGGTGGTGTTCTGCGGCGGGGCCAACCGGGCGTTCGGCTCGCTCACCGCCGATGATGCGCGCGCCCACGCCGACGAACTGCGCGCCGCGGTCGGATGGGGGCCGACGGCGCGGGTCGCTCCGGTGGCCCAGGCCTGGCGCGAGCTCAGCCTGGCGCTGGACCGGTCGCGCGCGGCCACGGTCGCCGACCTCGATCCTGACCTGCTCGCCGAGCTCGCGCCGCGGCTGTGGGTGACGCTCCCTGGCTGAGGCGGGACGCGGCGCACAGGTAGTCTGGCGCCGATGATGGCAGCCGATGCCGGCGTTCCCCGCCACCGCCTGGGCGCGTCATCGCTGGAGGTGTCGCGAATCGCGCTGGGCTCCTGGCGGACGTTTGAGCGCATGGCGCGCCCCGACGCCGAGCGCGTGCTCGATCACGCCCTGCGCTCGGGGATCAACTTCCTCGACGACGCCCGCTACGACGACGAGACCGGGCAGGCGCCGCTGGCCAGCGGGTACTCCGAGGTCCTGTTCGGCGAGCTGTTTCGCGCCGTCGGGGCCGACCGCGACGCCGTGACCGTATCCAACAAGTTGTGGTGGGAGTTCTGGCCCGAACAGGACGCTGTCTCCGAGCTCGAGGGCTCGCTGGAGCGCATGGGCTTTGACCGGCTGGATCTCCTCTACTCCTCCACCCTGCCCGACGCTGTGCCGGTCGCGGTCGCCGTGGAGCAGATCGCCGCGGTGCTCGCCACCGGACGCGTGCGGGCGTGGAGCGTCGTCAACTGGAGCGCCGAGGCGATCTCCCAGGCAGCCACCGAGGCCAACCGCCAGGGGGTCCCGCAGCCGTGCGCGGCCCAGCTGCCCTACAGCCTGGCCCGCCTGGACTGGGTCGAGGACCCGGCCATGGATGCGGCGCTTGAGGCGACGGGAGCCTCCCTCGTGCCCTCCGCCTCTCTGGCGGGCGGCGCGCTCACCGGGAAGTACGCCGAGGGCGGCTCCGGTCGCCTCAGCGCAGAGCCCGCCGGGGAGCGACGCGCCCGCGAGCTGGCCATCGGCGCCGCGCTGCGCAAGCCGGCGCGGCGGCTACAGACGACCCCCGCGACCCTCGCCATCGCCTTCACCCTGGTCCACCCCCGCAGCGCCAGCACCCTGATCGGAGCCACCTCGCCCGCGCAGATCGACGATGCGCTGGCCGCGGTCGAGCTCGCCGGGCGGCTCGGGCCCGAGGACGTGTCGGCGCTGCGCGCGCTCGCTGACCGCGCTTTGTGAGAACTCTCTTGGGCGCCCGAGGGGCCCGGACCGCACTCGTATCATGGGCGCGTGGCGAACATCGTCCTGATCGAGGACGAGCCCGGAATCGTGGATTTCATCGACCGTGGCCTTAGCGCCCATGGTTTCGAGGTCCGGTCGGCGCTCGACGGCGAGAGTGGCTTTGAGCTGGCGCTCGGCGACCGCGTGGATCTCGTCGTCCTTGACCTCATGCTCCCCGGCCGCAGCGGCATGGACGTGTTGCGCGAGCTCGCCGCAGAGCGTCCTGAGCTGCCCGTCATCGTCCTGACCGCCCGCGGCGAGCTGGAGGACCGCGTCGGCGGCCTGAACGCCGGCGCCGCCGACTATCTGGTCAAGCCCTTCGCGCTCGCCGAGCTCGAGGCCCGTATCCGCGCGCGGCTGCGCTCCGCCCGCCAGGCGCCGGCCACCGTCATCCGCAGTGGCGAGCTGGAGATCGACCTGCTCGGCCGTGAGGTCCAAATGGGCGGACAGGCGGTCCGCCTGACCAACACCGAGTTCGACCTGCTCGCCTACTTCATGAACCACCCCGGCCAGGTGCTCGGCCGCCAGCAGATCCTGCGCGCGGTGTGGGGCTACGGCCATGATCCGGCCACCAACATCGTCGACGTCTACATCGGCTACCTGCGGCGCAAGCTCGCCGTGGGCAGCCGGCCGGTCCCGATCGTCACCGTCCGCTCCCGCGGCTACCGCCTGGAGGAGGACACGGGATGATCGCCCGCACCAGCGTCCGATGGCGTCTGGTGGCTTGGGTGACAGGAGTGCTGCTGGCCGTCGCGGCGGTCATCTTCGTGGTGGTCTACGAGCAGACCGGCACCGAGCTGCGGGCGGAGGTCGACCAGGATGTGGCGGGCGACCTGTCCCAGCTCTCCCAGGCGGTCAAGGGCGCGCACGCCGGCACTCCGGAGGCGCTGCTCGCCCAGATCGGGGCCTACCTCCGTGGCCAGCCGTTCGGCGCCACCTCCTCGCTGCTGTTCGCGGCCATCCCCGGGCATGGCTCGGTGAGCAACCCGCCCGCGCTGCTCGGCAGCCCTGTGCCCGACAACGGCGAGACGGTGGCCGAGCAGGACCGCGAGAACGCACTGGGGCAGACCCTGTTGCACGCGCCGTCGCGCATCACCACCCAGGAGGCTCCCGACATCGGTGCCGTCAGGCTCGACGGGCGCGTCATCCACGTGAACGGCCTTCGGGTGCGGGTCGGCGCCGGCGAGCCGCTGGCCATCGTCACCCGGGCGCAGCGCAGCATCGTGCGCTCCTTCGTGATCGCCGGAGCGCTGGCCGTGGTGCTGGCGCTCATCGCCTCCTACCTCGCCGGCGCGTCGGTCTCGCTGCCGCTGCGGCGGATGGCGCGGGTGGCGGCGCAGGTCGACGACGGCGACCTGCACCCGCGCATGGACACGACGCAGCTGGCCGGGGACGAGCTCCGCGTTCTGGCCGAGTCGTTCAACCGCATGCTGGACCGCCTGGCCGACGCGTTCGCGGTCCAGCGGGACTTCATCGCCGACGCCTCGCACGAGCTGCGCACCCCGCTCACCGTGATCGCCGGCCAGCTCGAAGTCCTGGCGGCCCAGGAGCACCCCTCCCCTGATGAGGTCCGGCGCGTCGAGCGCCTGGTCTCCGCCGAGATCGCGCGAACCTCGCGGCTGGTCGACGACATGCTGCTGCTGGCGGGCTCGGAGCGGGGCGACTTCCTCCAGTACCGGGAGTTCGAGCTCGAGCCGTTCGTCGCGGAGCTGTGGTTGGGCGCCAGCATCGGCTCCGATCGCCGTTTCGAGCTCGGGCCCGTCCCCGATGCGGTGCTCACGGCCGATCCCGACCGCCTCGCGCAGGCGCTGCGCAACCTCATCCGCAACGCCGTCGAGCACACCCGCGCGCCGGACGGTCTCGTGCGCCTGGAGGTGACGGCGCGGCCCGGTCAGATCGTGCGCTTCGTCGTGCTCGACGACGGGCCCGGGATCGACGACAAGGAGCTCGAGCAGGTGTTCGAGCGCTTCCACCGCACCGACAACGACCGCAGCCGCAAGACGGGCGGCGCTGGCCTGGGACTGGCCATCGTGCGGGCGATCGCGCGTGCCCACGGCGGCGAGGCGCGCGCGGTGGGCACGGTGGGGCATGCCGGGGGCGGCGCGCGGCTGGAGCTCGAGCTTCCGCGTCTGCGCGCGGTACGCGCCGCGTCGGCCGAGGGGCTTGGCGACGCGCCGGACGCCGTCCCGCAGCGACGCGCCGCTCCGGTCCAGGCGGGAGTGGCTAGAGCTCCGCGCCCGCCGGCAGCTGATCGGCCGGACGCGAGCTGAGGAACTCGGTCAGCGCGTCGGCCTCGAGCGGGCGGGCGAAGAGGAACCCCTGGCCCGAGTCACAGCGGGCGCGCTGCAGATGCTCGAGCTGGGCCAGGTCCTCGATCCCCTCGCCCAGCGTCTCGAGGTTGAGCGTCTTGCCGAGGTCGATGAGGGTCTGGATGAGGGCCGCAGACTCCTTGGAGGAGGCGATGCCCTGTACGAAGGCGCGGTCGATCTTGAGCGTGTCGACCGGGAACTGGCGTAGGTAGGCCAGCGAGCTGTAGCCGGTGCCGAAGTCGTCCACGGCGACGCGGACGCCGAGCGCCTTGATCGCGTTCAGCCGCCGCGCGGTGGCCTCGGGATCCTTCATGAGCGCGGTCTCGGTGATCTCCACCGTGAGCGCCGACGGCTTCAGACCGGACTCCGCCAGCGCGCTGCGCACGTCGTCGATGAGCTCGTCGTGGTCGAGCTGTCGGCCGGACACATTGACGCTGATCGAGAGCTCGTGACCGGCGGCGCGCCACGTCGCGGCCTGGCGGGTGGCCATGTGCAGCACCCAGCGACCGATCGACAGGATGAGGCCGCTGCGCTCGGCGATGGGAATGAAGACGTCAGGGGCGATGACGCCGCGCTCGGCGTGGCGCCAGCGCAACAGCGCCTCCACTCCGGTGGTGCGCTCGGACTTGAGGTCGAAGGTCGGCTGGTAGACGAGGAAGAGCTGCTCCTCGGCGAGGGCGTCGGCCAGGTCCATCTCGAGCGTGATCCGGTCCTGGGCGGCGGTCTGCATCCCGGACTCGTAGGTCACGTGCTGGTTGCGCCCGGCCTCCTTGGCCGCGTAGAGCGCGACGTCGGCGTCGGCGAGGAGTTCTTCAGCGGTCTCGTGACGGCCGTAGGCGACCCCGATGCTGGCCGTCACCGACAGGTCGCGGCCGATCTCCTCGGTCAGGTCGTAGGGCTCGCGCAGCACGTCCAGCACCCGCTCGGCCACGAGCTCGGGGCCGACATCCAGCGTGCTGGCCTCGAGGAGCACGATGAACTCGTCCCCGGCGAGACGGGCGGCGGTGTCCCCGCCGCGCACCACGGTCTCCAGGCGAGCCGCGACCGCCTTGAGGAAGGTGTCGCCGACGGCGTGGCCGAAGGTGTCGTTGATGTGCTTGAAGCCGTCGATGTCGATGTAGAGCACCGCGATCGGCTGGTCGGCACGCCGGGCCCGGGCCAGCATCTGCTCCGCCCGGTCGATGGCCAGGACACGGTTGGGCAGACCGGTGAGCGCGTCGTGCATCGCCTGGTGGCGGAGCTGGCCGGTCTTCTCGGCCACCATCTGAAGCGCCCGCTCGCGGGAGCGTGACAGGGTGAGGATCAGCAGCGACAGCAGCAGCGTCACCAGGACGCCCGCGGCCGAGATGATCGCCCCCTGCGCGGCCGGCGTGACCCCGGAGGCGATGGGAGCACCGGTCACGGTGACCGTCCACCGGCCGTCGAAGTTCATGATCGTATGCCGGGTGAGCGAGCCGGCAGCATGGCCGACGTCGGCCACGTTCACGGCCCGGCCGTCGGGATTGATGTACCGCAGGCCGACGTGGAGCCCGTGGTTGCGCCCCAGAGCCTGCTGCAGCAGCGTCCCGACGTCAAAGGAGCTGACCACCCACCCCAGCGTGTTTGCGGTGCGTTGCGCGGGAGTCCGCACCGGCACACCACGGCGGTAGAACGGGACCTCGAAGAGCGTCGTGTGCAGCCAGGCCTCGTTGATCGGCCGGACGAGGATGCGGTTCCCCGCGGCAGACGCCCACAACGGCGACGCCTCGGTGGAGCCGACGAACGTGCGGAGGTTGCACCAGTCCTGCTGCACGAGGCGGGCGGCGACCGACGGCAGCGGCATGAGCGCACCGCTGGACCCGAGCAGGCAGTATTCCTGCTGGCCCGTCGCCGGAACGGCGGCGATCGAGGAGCCGAGCAGCCGGATGAACGCCGGGTCGGCGTCGCGGCGCGCCTGGAAGCGCGCGAGGCCCTTGGCGGGGACGACGTTGACCACGGCGCTGCCGATGCCGCCCACCTGCCGCTGGCTGGCCTGAAGACGGCCGTACCAGTCCTGGAACTGCGTCGGGGTCAGGTTCGGGTCCATGGTGAGGACCGTGCGCAGCGTGGCGACGAAGTTGGTGTCGCGCTGCAGCAGGATGCCGACCGTTGAGGTGACGTCCTCGGCGACGGCGTGGAAGTCCTTGCGATCGTTGGACTCGGCGGCCCGGGCCCACATGACCGCGCTGATCGCGGAGAAGACGAGGCCGGTAACGAGCACGGCCACGGCAGCTCGCACCGCACGGCGCGAGCGGCGGGTGGTCGATTCCTGGACTTCGGCGACGGGGTGGGCGGACGCGCCCGAAAGGGTCATCGCCCTTTCAGTCGGCGCGGACGGCCCGGTCTTTAGCTCCGTCTCGCGATTTCTCCGCGCACCCGATGCTGTTTAGCGGGGCGCGCTGGGGTCAGTCGGCGTCAGTCGCGGTGGATCTCGGTGGGCGCGTCGTCGCGACGCACCGCGGTGGGCTCCTCGTCGTCGAGACGCTGATCGTGGTGCGCGACGGTCGGCTCCTCGTCGAGATCGCGGTCGCGATCGGCGACCGTCGGCTCGTGGTCGAGATCGCGTCCGCGGTCGCTGTGGACCACCGTGCGCTCGTCGCCAACGGCGGTACCGTCCTCGCCGGCGGCGGTCACCGGGCGACGGTCGTAGGCAGCCGCATCGTCATAGGCGACGGGCTCCTCGGCAACGACCACGGTCCGCCGGCGGCGCGGCAGCAGCGTGTTGAACAGGAGGATGACGGCGCAGGCGGCCCAGCCAAGCTTCGTCCAGCCGTTGGCGGCGGCCATGCCGAGCACGTTGCCGCTGATCAGCGCGATCACCGCGGCCGCGCCGAGGGCGATCCCGACGATGAGGCTCATGGTCTTGGCCAGCAGGTGCTGCGCCGCCCCGAAGAGCAGCAGGCCACCGGCGACGGCGGTGAGCATTCCCGTCCAGCCGTTGGCGCCGAAGAGCCCGAAGAGGAAGTCGCCGTCCTTGGTGACATTCCCGTTGGGGAAGTTGGAGAACGGCGGGAAGGTCCGCGCCTTGTAGAGCAGGTACAGACCGACGGCGAGCAGGATGGTGCCGAGGATGAGCGCCGGGCCCCTGGCCAGGCTCAGGCCCTTCTCGGTGCGCGTCGTGGTGGCGCCGGTGTGACCTTCGGCGGGATAGGTGCGTGTGCGTACGGGGTTCGCGGTAGCCATGCCCTAGCGCTACCTCCCCTCGTGACGCACGAAACAAAGACCACGCCGACCCTGTCACGGTGAGTCACACCCGATATCGGTCCAATGCCTCCCGACGAGCGGTCGCATGATCGACGATCGGCGCGGGGTAGTCGTGGCCGATCCGGCAGCGCGCCTGCTCCTGGACGTGATCGGGCATCGTCCACGGCTCCGCGAGGTAGTCATCGGGCACCTCGGCCAACTCGGGGACGTAGCGGCGCACGTACTCACCGGCGGGATCGAAGCGCTGCTGCTGGCGCGCCGGGTTGAAGATCCGGCGAAACGCCGGCTGGGGGTCGACCCCGACCGAGGCGATCCACTGCCAGTTGCCGTTGTTGGAGGCCTCGTCGCCATCGAGCAGCAGCCGCATGAACCAACGCTCGCCCCACCGCCAGTCGATGCCGAGGTCCTTGGTGAGAAACGAGCCCACCAGCAGCCGTGCGCGGTTGTGCATCCAGCCCTCCCGGCGCAGCTGCCGCATCCCCGCGTCGACGGCGGGATAGCCGGTGCGCCCCTCACACCAGGCTTCAAAGTGCTTTTCGGCGCGACTCCAGCGGATCGACCCGCGATAGCGCTGCTGGAACTCCGACCTCGCGTTGGCCGGGTAGTGGCCGATCACGTGGGCGTAGAAGTCACGCCAGCAGAGCTGGCGGCGGTAGGCCAGCGGCCCCTGGCCCGTCCGGGAGGCGATGCTCAGCCTCGCGCGGGGAGACACACCCGAAGTGCAGATAGGGCGAGAGCCGGCTCACGCCGCCACCCGCCAGCTCGTCGCGGCCCTCGTCATAACCGCGCACCGCGTCGGCCAGGAAGCGGCGCAACCGTTCCCGTCCCGCGCTCTCGCCACCGGGCGCCGGGTCCTCGCACTCCTGCGTCAAGGCCGAGGTCGCCCAGCGTCGGCAGCGCACCTGGGTCGACAGCGGGCGGGAGCGGCGGCAGGCGTCGCGGGGCTCCGTGGACGTCGCGCCGCGGCTGCGACGCCCAGTTGCGGTAAGAACGGCGTGAACACGGTGTACGGGTCCCCGCTCTGGGTGCGGATCGCGTCGAGGCGATCGACGGCGAACAGGCCCGGGTGAACACGGAACGTCGACATCGTCAGCCGAGCGCGTCGCCGGACCTCGCGCTGGCGGCGGCGCGCGAACGGCCCGACGTCGCCGCAGAGGTGCACTGCCTGCGCTCCGGTCTGGGCCGCGAGCGCCGGCAGCTCGCGGCGGGGCGGTCCGTGGCGAACCACGAGGCGGCTGCCCCGATGGCGCAGCCCGGCATCGAGTTCGGCCAGGCACTCGAGCAGGAACTGCGTGCGCGGGCCCGAGGCGTGGCGTCCGCGCAGCAGTCCGTCGTCGAGGCAGAACACTGGCACCACTGCGTCCCCCGGATCCAGCGCCGCGCGCAGGGCCGGGTGGTCGTGCAGACGAAGGTCGCGACGGAACCAGACCAGCGCGGTCACGGCGCGAGCCCGAATGGTGGCCACAACGGCGTGGTCCGCTCCACGTCACTTGTCGCTGAGCACGTCCTGGAGCGCCGCCGCGATGTCCGGGTAGCGGAAGGTGTACCGAGGTCTCGTAGCTTGGCGGGGATCGCGCGCTGGCCGGTGGTGACGATCTCGGCCATCTCGCCGTAGAGCAACTTGACCGCCGCGCCGGGCACGGGCAGCACGGCGGGCCGGCCCAGGGCATGGCCGAGGGCGCGGGCGAGCTCGGCGTTGGTCACCGGGCCCGGCGCGGTCAGGTTGACCGGGCCCGACGCCTCCGCGTGGTCGAGGCAGTGCACGAGGCCGCCGACGACGTCGTCGAGGTGGATCCACGGCACGTACTGCCGGCCGCCGGCCACCGGACCGCCGATCCCGAGCTTGAAGAACGGGAGCATCTTGGCCAACGCGCCGCCGCTCGAGGACAGGACGACGCCGGTGCGGGTGCAGACGACGCGCATCGAGTCTCCCGCCGCGGTCGCCTCCCCCTCCCAGGCCACGGTCACCTCGGCCAGGAAGTCGTCCCCCGGAGAGGCCTGCTCATCGATCGGCGCGTCGTCGCGCGGGCCGTAGTAGCCGGTGGCCGATTGCGAGATCAGGGCGCGCGGCCGCTCGTCGGGCCCCAACGCCATGAGACGCGCGCACGAGCATTCTGGTGCTGCGCACCCGCGACTCGCGGATGCGCCGCTTGGCGTCGTCAGACCAGCGCTGGGCGACCGGCTCGCCCAGCAGATTGACGACGGCATCGACGCCGGCCAGAGCCTCGGCCGGCGGCGGGGCGCTCTCGGGCTCGGGCCACGGATGGACCTGCGCACCATCTCCCAACACGCGCTGTCCCCGTTCGGGGTCTCGCGACAGCGCGACGACCTGGTCGCCGCGCGCCTTCAGCGCATCGGCCAGGGACAGCCCGATCGTCCCTGTGGCCCCGGTGATCAGTACTCGCATCGTGTCTCGCTCCTCGTCTGGGCCGACTCGCTCACGGCTTGTTGGAAAAACCTCCACAAGTTGTATCGTTTTCCCATGGCGCGTGCCGCAAACCCGGAGCTGACGACGGCCCAGCTGGCTGAGCACACCGGACTGAGCGCCGGGACGCTGCGCATGTGGGAGAGCCGCCACGGTTTCCCACAGCCATCCCGGCTCCCGGGCGGGCACCGGCGCTACGCGCAGGCCGACGTCGACCGCATCCACGAGGTGCTGCGCTGGCGCGAGCAGGGCCTCTCCCTGCCCGCCGCGATCGAACGCGTGCGCAACCGCCGCGCACCGGTGGCGGCATCGGTGTTCGCCGGCCTCCGCCGGCGCCGCCCCGAGCTCGCACCCACGATCCTGCCCAAGCCCGCGGTGCAGGCCCTCAGCCGCGCGATCGAGGACGAGTACTGCGCGCAGGGCGCCGGCGGCGTGCTGCTGGGTGCCTTTCAGCGCGAGCGCTTCTACCGCGCTGCGCAGCGCCGCTGGCGCGAGATGGCGCGCACCGCGGACGTGGCGATCGCGCTGGCGGAGTTCGCCGTCCCCTCCGATCCCGCGGATGGGCCGGTGGAGGTACCCATCGGCCGCCGTCATCCTCTCGCGCGCGAATGGGCGGTGCTGATCAACGGCGCCGGCGTCCAGGCCTGCCTGGCGGCGTGGGAGCAGCCGTCAGACGACGAGGTCCCCGACGCCCGCCGTCGCTTCGAGGTGGTGTGGTCCTTCGAGCCCGACGTGGTCACTGACGCGGTCGAGGTCGCCGAGCAGCTCCTCTCCCCCCTCGACATCGGCTTGGCGCGACGACTGCGGGCGGCGCGGGAGCGGGTGCATGCCGACGCGGACCCGGCATCGGCGCTTCGCTACGGCGCCGCGGTGGCGCACCGGATGGTCGGCTACCTGGGCGAGATCGTCTCAAGGCCTGTTCGAGATCGCGACCCTCCCGCCCCCACCTCGAGCGGTCGCTGACCCTGCTGGTCAACCCGCGCGCTCGGCGCCGGGCGATGCTGTCCTGACCTGGGCGGGTGCATCTGCGCGGATGCCGTGGGCCTGCATCACCTCGCCAACGCACAGCGCTGCCATCAGCGCCGCGATCCCCGCGCCGATCACCCACGCCGGCAGCCCGCCGCCGGCGGCGAAGAGGACGACCAGGCCAAGCGCCACCGCCAGGCGCCCGTAGGAGTGCTCGCCCAGGATCCGCAGCCTGAAGGCGGCCAGCCCGATCAGATAGAGCGCCGCCCCACCGCACATCGCCAGCCGGCCGGCGTCCGGCATGGGCTCCGACACCGAGTTGTGAACGACCAGCTTGACCCCGCCGGCGAAGATGATGATCCCGGCGACGATGATCAGGTGCATGTAACTGTAGGCGTCGGCGGCGGCCAGGACCGGATCCTCATGCACGCGCAGACGCTCCTGGGCCCGGTCGGCGGTGCGGTCGAAGTAGGTCCACCACATTCCGATCGCCGTCAGCAACGGCAGAGTCCCGCCGATCACCAATCCGGCCGTGAGGTGGCGCGCCCCGTCCGCGATGCCCACGCCCACGGCGACGATCGACTCGCCCAGGCAGATGATCACGAAGGCTCCGTAGCGCTCAGCGAAGTGGGCCACGGCCACCTGCTGCAGACCACGCAGGCGCTCCCGGGTCAGCCACGCCGGTCCGGCGTAGTCGATGGCGACGGCCGCCAGCCACAGCACCGCCCGCACCCAGCCGCTCGCCAGCGCTCCCACCACCAGCAGCGTCATCCCGATGACGACGGTGACGGCGAAGCCGAGGATCGCGCCCATGCCGGCGTTGCCGCGCCGAGCGGCGTCGACGTAGACCCCCAGGTGCAGGAACCGGACCAGCGCGTAGGCGACGGCGAACAACAGCGAGCTGCCTTCGAAGGCACCGGGCACTGCCAGGCCGACGATGAAGATGAGCACGGTGCCGGCCAGCAGGCACGCGCGCAGCGTCCGCGACCGCTCCTCCTGGGCGTTGGCCGCCCATACGAACGCCGACCACGCCCACCACACCAGGGCCAGGACGAGCAGCGCCTCCCCCAGTCGCTCCCAGCCCGTGCGGCGGGCGAACAGCGTCGTCACCTGCGTGATGGCGAAGACGAACACGAGGTCCCAGAGCAGCTCGACCGGGGTCGTCCGCCGTTCGGGCTCCGGCTCCGGCGCGGGCTCCGGCTCGGGGACCGCAGTGGGTGTTGCCGTCGCATCGCTCACTGAATGCAAGTATCGCTGCGCCGCCGGCCCGCGCCTGATCGGATATCGCGCCTGGTCAGGCAAGTGCAAGCGGAGGAGGAGTCGATGGCGGAGCGCGCGGCGATCGTGACGGGAGGTTCGAGCGCGGATCGGGTTGGCGATCGCGGGCGCGCTGGTGCAGGAGCGCTACGGGGTGACCGTGGCCGCCGCCGACATGATCCAGGCCACCGACGTTGCCGAGGCGGTGAGGATGCTGCTGCGCCTAACGCCCGGCTGCGTGATCCCGGAGATCATCTTCCAGGCGCCGGGCGCGATGCCGGCTGGGCTGCCGGCGTAGCCTCCTCGAGGCGCTGCATGAGGCGCTCATATTCGTCGTAGCCCCGCACGACGCGGGTCCAGGCCCAGCCCGGCCGGTGCTCGAGCTCTGACGTGCGATGGGGCTCGCCGGGACGCTCGCGGCGGGCCAGCAGCGCCTCGTGGTCGCGGCGAGCCAGGAGCGCCTCGTGGTCGCGCCGGGCGGCGGTCAGCTCCTCCGCGGGGACATCGTCTCCGAGCAGGCTGGCCTCCAGGTGGGAGCGCAGGATGAGCAGCTCGCGCTCGGTGGCACGGCGGGCGCCGGCCTTGCGCTGGCCACGGAAGGCGACCCGGTCCCAGGCCTGCGCGAAGGCGATGAGGCTCGTCCGGCCACCGTTGCGATACGCCGCCAGCATCGGGCAGATGCCATCGCCGGACGAGTAGGCCCCGACGATGATGTCGTTGCCCGCGATCCCGTCGAGCATGGCGATCCGGGTGTGGCGGGGCAGGCGGTCGATCGCCTGTCGGAGGTCCTCGATGGTCGCTCGGCGCCGGGTTCGCATAGCCTGTGCCGCCCGATGGTGAGCGGGCCGCGCCACTGTAACCGGCGCCGTCGAGGCCCTCAAGCGATCTCCTGCGACGAAAGGAACCTTGCACATGAAGCTCGGAGTGAACGTTGGCTACTGGGGCTTCGGCATGGGCCCGGAGGAGCAGCTCGACGTGGTCCAGGAGGCCGAGCGACTGGGCTATGACTCCGTGTGGACGGCCGAGGCCTACGGCTCTGACGCCGCGACCGTGCTCGCCTGGCTGGCCGCCGGGACCACCTCGATCAAGCTGGGCTCGGCCATCTTCCAGATGCCGGGCCGATCGCCGGCCATGACCGCGATGACCGCGGCGACCATCGACGAGCTGTCCGGCGGGCGCATGGTGCTGGGAATCGGCTCGTCGGGGCCCCAGGTGGCCGAGGGCTGGCACGGCCAGCGCTTCGGGCGCCAGCTGCAGCGCACCCGCGAATACGTCGCCGTGGTGCGCAAGGCGCTGGCCCGCGAGCGCCTGGAGTTCCAGGGCGAGACGCTGCAGCTGCCGCTCCCCGACGGGCCCGGCAAGGCGCTGAAGCTGATGATCACGCCCGTGCAGGAGCGGATCCCCATCTACCTGGCGGCGATCGGGCCCAAGAACACCGCGCTGGCCGGCGAGATCGCAGACGGGTGGATCCCCACCTTCTTCTCCCCCGAGTTCGTCGGCCACTTCCGCGAGCTGCTGCAGGAGGGCGCCGACCGCGCAGGGCGCTCGCTCGACGACTTTCAGATCGCGCCCACGGTGTCCGCCTTCGTGACCGAGGACCGGGAGCTGGGTCGCAACATGATGCGGCCGGGTCTCGCCCTGTACGTCGGTGGCATGGGCTCGCGCAAGCAGAACTTCTACAACAACCTCGTGCAGCGCTATGGGTTTGAGGACGCCGCCCGCACCGTCCAGGATCTGTACCTGGACGGCAAGAAGGAGGAGGCCGCCGCCGCGCTGCCCGACGAGCTCGTCGACATGGTCTCGCTGTGCGGCCCGCCCGACGTGGTGCGTGACCGCATCGCCGCCTTCCGCGACGCCGGCGTGGGCACGCTGATGGTGATGCCGATGGCGTTCACGCGTGAGGACCGGATCGCGCAGCTGCGCGCGGTGGCCGAACTGGCGGCCTGAGTCTTGAATCGGCCCGAGTCGTGACCGTGACCGTGCCGTCGACGTGAGTGGCCGAGAGCCGCTGCGCATCTTCCTCGGTGCCTTCGGCCAGCCCGGCCACGCCTTTCCGATGCTCGCCCTGGGCGCCGAGCTCGTCGCCCGGGGCCATGAGGTCACCTACGAAACCTGGAGCCGCTGGCGCGAGCCGGTGGAGGCTCACGGGATGCGCTTCCTCGCCGCCCCCGAGTACCCCACCTTCCCGACCATCGAGCAGCCGCTGGGACCGTACGAGGCGGTGGCCAGGGCCACCGCCGAGACGCGCCCGGCGGTGGCGGCGGCCCGCCCCGATGTGGTCGTCCACGACATCCTCACGCTGGCCCCGGCGCTGGCCGGCGAGCTTGAGTCGGTGCCGGTGGCAACCCTGATCCCGCATGTCTATCCGGTGACGGCGCCGGGCTTCCCGCCCTACGCGTTCGGGGCGCGACTGCCGCGAACTGCCGCGGGCCGAACGCTGTGGCGTGCCTTTGAGCGGCCGGTCCGCTCAGGCCTCGAACGCGGGCGCGCCGAGCTCAACGACACCCGCCGGCGGCTGGGGCTGCCGCCGGTGGACCGGCTGCACGGCGGCTTGAGCGACGCAGCTGACGATGGTCGGCACCCTGCCCCAGCTCGAGTACCCGCGACGCTGGCCAGAGCACGTGCACGTGGTGGGGCCGCTGATGTGGGAGCCGCCGTTTGAGGAGGTGGCGCCGCCGCCCGGCGACGCGCCGCTGGTCCTGGTGGCGCCCTCGACGGCACAGGACCCCGAGCACCGGCTGCTGCGCGCGGCGCTTGCCGGGCTGGACGGAGAGCCGGTGCGCGTGCTGGCGACGTGGAACCGGCGCCCGCTGGCCGATCCGGTGAGGGTGCCGGCCAACACACGGCTCGTGGAATGGCTCTCCTACGCCCAGACGATGCCCCGTTGCGCGCTGGTCATCTGTCACGCCGGGCACGGCACCCTGGTCCGGGCCCTGGCGGCGTCGTCCCGCGTGCTCGCGGTGCCGCACGTCGGCGACATGGCCGAGAACGCCGCCCGCGTGGACTGGGCCGGCGCCGGCGTCCGCCTCCCATGGCCGCTGCTCGCCCCGGGGACCCTCCGCTTGGCGGCGCGGCGGGCACTGGGAGGCGCGCATCTGGGCCAGCGAGCGGCCGAGTTGGGTGCGTGGGCCGCCCGGCATCCGGGGCCGGCGCGAGCCGCCGACCTCGTCGAGCGACTCGCGACGCGCTAACGCACATCTCACCGTTCCGCGGCGAGCTTTTGTGGCTTTGAGCAGGCTTGCGTAGGCATCGTTATCGCACGTTTGTTGAGGCGCGGATTGAGACACCGAAATTCAGAGCAACTGGCGTGTAAGCGAACTCAAGGGGCAACCCAGGAAGGACGTCATGCCGCGTCTCACATCTCGACTTTGTCTAGCCCTCGCCCTCGGGGCGCTGGGCCTTTGGTCGGCCTCATCCGCGCTCGCCGCCACCCAGCAGGTCACCTTGAAGTCCAGCAAGGGTGACCAGGCGACGATCACGCTGAACAAGCAGACCAAGAAGGCGCTGAAGAAGAACCACATCGCGCTGAAGACCAACAAGCCCGCGAAACGCAAGGGCAACAACGCCACCTTCCCCGAGAAGGGAGGCAAGTGGAACTTCTCCAATACGAGCGGCAACGTCAACTACAACGGCGTGACCCGCTTCGTGCGTGGCAAGCGCTCGGTGAAGCTCACCAAGCTCGGCTTCAAGCGGACCGTGAAGGGCAAGAAGTCCACCGCCACGCTGAGCGCGTTCTTCGGCAAGAAGAAGGTCACCCTCCTCACCCTGACCGGCAAGGTCAAGGTGAAGATGAAGGGCAACAAGGAGACGGTCTCCGGCCTTACCGCCAAGCTCTCCAAGAAGGCCGCCTCTCTGCTGAACAAGGGGCTGAAGCACAAGGCGTTCAAGGCCAACCAGAAGCTTGGTTCCTTCTCGCTGACGCTCACCACCGGCGCCAAGCTGGTGACCACTCCGCCGGCGCCCGGCGGCAACTCGGGGAGCGCTCCCGGCTCCTCGTCACCCGGCGTCGCCCTGTCATTCACCCCGGCGCTGCAGACCGCCCTGCAGGACAGCGGGCTGAGCGCAACGCCGCTTGGGCCTGCCGCGGGCAGCCTCCTCGGCGGGCTGAGCGGGGTCACCCTGCCGATCCTCGACGGCTCGGGTGGCACCCTGCCGGGCACAGGAGGGTTGCCGGCGGCCAGCGCGGGCTTCGACAACGGAGTCCTCACCGCTTCCGTGCCCCTCGACGGCGGCATCTCGCTGAGCAACGGCACGGTCTCCGCCACCCTCTCGGACCCGGTGCTCCAGATCGGGACCGGCCTCGACGGCTCGTCGGGCCTGTACCTGTCGATCAACGGGGGACCCGAGGTCAAGGCATTTGACATCGACACCAACAAGCTCCTGGCCGCGGCGCTCCCCAACGGCGCGCTGGACCTCAACGGCCTGGTCATGGAGTTGTCCAACGAGCTGGCCGGAACGATCAACAACCTCGCCGGCAAGCAGATCGTCGCGCCGGGGCAGGCGGCCGGGCTCCTGAGCCTGATCGTCCCCTCGTCGGCGACGGGCTCCGGTTCGTAGCGGCGCGGGCCGGTTCACCACAGGCAGGTTCACGCCGGGGCGGCCCACGGGTCGCTCCGGCGTCTGTCTGCCCGGCGCTCAGCTGCCGGCACCCGGCCGCCGGCCCGGCGCTCAGCCCCGGGCGGGCGGCCCCGGGCGGGCGGCCCCCTACGCGGCGGAGCCCTAGGGCTGGGTGATCAGGGTCGAGCGCGCGGTCGAACACGTCGTCGGACACGAGCAGCGCTTAGTGCTGTCCCGGGAACTCGATGCCCGGCTCGGCGTAGTCGAGGCGGACACCGTCGTGGAGGGCGATGCTCGTGAAGGGCCCCCACGACGTCGGCTCGGCGAGCCTGAGCAGTTCCCCCAGGAACACCGCCGACCGGTGCCGGTCCTCAGCGGCGATGGCGACATGGTTGAAATGAACCGGCAACGCGTAACCGCCCCACCGACCGTCCAGGCGCCGTAAGAGAGTTAGAGCTTCACGGAACCGGCGCGGTGAGACTAGGAGCTCCGGGGGTGGGACTCGAACCCACAACATTTCGGTTAACAGCCGAACGCTCTGCCGATTGAGCTACCCCGGATTACGGTGTAGTGAGCTGCCCTCTGAAGGTCGCTCGCCAACTTTACTCGGAACCCCGGCGCGGATCTTTAGTGGGAGGCTTTGGAGCGTCGCGATCGGCAGCGTGATCTCATTCCGGCTGATCGCCATCCACTCTCGGTCTGGGCCCGAGCGATGGGGCTTGGAGAGGACGGTCGCCCCGAGGCCGGGTCGTGGCGCCGCGCCTCGTGCCCTGTGCGAGGCAATTCCTCTCAAAGATCGGAGACCACGAGGTGGTCGTGGGAGATCTTCATCGGTAGAGAGGGAAAATCTCCCAAGACCCTCGCCTCGACCGGCTCTAACGGCCCATTTCAGCTGACTTTGGGAGGCAAGCCCACCGACGGCCGGCCAGCTCAGAGGGTCTTCTCGAGCCGCGCCACGGCTTCGCGCATCGCGTCGCGGACCACCTCGCGCTGACGAGCCAGCTCGCTGCTGCCCTCGCCCTCGGTCCGGGCGCGGATGATGGCGCGCTCCAGGCGCTCGAGGTCGAGAATGAGACGGGCGTGCTCCAGGCGGTCTGCGCTGGGGTCCGGGACGCGGCCGGCGAGCTCCACGAGGCCGGCGATCGTGCGGGCGAACTCCTCGTCGCCCTCGGGCAGCTCGGCCAACGGGGCTTGGAGGTGCTGGGCGAGGTGGCGCGCGGCGCGGCGCAGAGCGGTGCTGGTGAGGGCCTCATCGACGTCGAGGTCGGCCAGGAGCGGGGCGCCGGCGTCAGGCACGGCCAGGCACAGCGCCAGGAAGAGGCGCTCGCCGCGTACGCCCTGTCCCACGCCGCTGGCCCTGTCACCCCCCGCAGAGCCCCCAGGGCTCGAGCCATTCCCGGGACGGCCGCCGCGCACCACGCCGCCGGCCGAGCCGCCGCTGCTCAGCAGGGTGGCCAGGCGGCCCTCGGTCAGCTCCAGTCGTCCGGCGACCCGGCGCACGAGGTCGTCGCGCAGGACGCTCGCGCCCATCTCGTTCAGAACAGGGCGCAGCTCAGCCAGCGCCCGGTCGCGGCCCTCGGCGCTGCGCGTGTCGGCATGCTCGAGGATGCGCTCCACGTTGAAGACGACGAACGGTGTCGAGCTGCGGACCAGGGAGGCCAGTGCCTCGGCGCCGTCGCGCTCGATCAGGTCCGCTGGGTCCATCCCGTCCGGCAGCGGGACGACGCGCAGCTCCAGGCCCCGGCCGGCAGCCACGCGAGAGGCGCGCAGCATCGCGTCCTGGCCGGCCGGGTCGGCATCGAGGCAGAGCTCAAGGACCTTGACGACGCGCTCGAGCTCGCCGATCTGCTCATCGGTGAGCGACGTGCCCATGATCCCCACCGCGTTGCGGATGCCGGCCTGGTGCAGGGCCAGGACGTCGGTATAGCCCTCCACGAGGATCATCCGTCCGGCCTTGGCGGCGGGCGCTCGTGCCAGGTCGATGCCGAACAGCACCTCGCGCTTGTGGTAGAGCTCGCCGTCGGAGGTGTTGAGGTACTTGGCGCTCGGCCCGGGCGCGTCGGACTCCTCGCGCATGCGCCGCGCTCCGAACCCGTGTACGCGTCCCCGTGCGTCCGCGGCCGGGAACATGACCCGCCCCCGGAACCGGTCGTAGATGCTGCCGGGGCGGGCGCGTGAGCGCTGGGCCAGGCCGGTGGCCAGCAGCTCCTCGTCGGAGTAGCCGGCGCGCCGGGAGGCCATCAGCACGCGGTCCCAGGCGCTGGGCGCGTACCCGACCCGGAACTCCTTGAGGGTCTCCTCGGTCAACCCCCGGCCCAGGAGGTATTCGCGGGCATCCTGGGCCTCGCCCGCCTCCCACAGGTAGCGGGCGTAGTAGGTGGTCACGCGATCAAGCAGCGCGTGCAGGCGCTCGCGGCGCTGGCGGCGCGCAGCGGCGCCGGGATCCTCGTCCTCGGTCTCCAGTTGCACGCCGAAGCGGTCGGCCAGCGACTCCATCGCCGCCTTGAAGTCCAGGCCCTCGGTTTGCATGACGAAGTCAAACGGGTCGCCGGACTCCTGGCAGCCGAAGCAGTGGTAGTGCTTCTCCTCGGATCGGACGTGGAACGACTCGGTGCGCTCATCGTGGAAGGGGCAGAGCCCGAAGTAGCTGTTGACTCCGGCGCGTCGCAGCGACAGTCGGGTCGAGATCAACCCCACCATGTCCACCGCGTCAAACACGCGGTCGCGCGAGTCGGCGGTGTAGCGGCTCACTGGGCGAAGGAGTCCGGAACGCTGAGCCGCTCGAAGACCCGGATGCAGAAGCGATCGGTCATCCCGGCCAGATAGTCGGTGACGCGCATGGAGAGCTCCCCGTCGGGGAGCGAGGCCGGGATCTCCTGCGGGTGATCGCAGTAGTGGGCGAAGAGCACGTCGATCACGCGGTTGATCTTGACGTGCTCGCGCGTAGCCACCGGTCCCAGGTAGACGCGCTCGAACATGAAGGCGCGCAGCTCGGACATGGCGCCGCCGATGAGCTCGCCCTGGACGATGTCACCGGCGGCGTCGGAGTGCTCGACGAGGTCGTGGACGAGCGTGTCGATGCGTCGTTCGCCGGTCTCGCCCAGGATCGCGATCGGCCCGGCGGGTAGGTCGCCGGTGGACAGAACCCCGGCGCGCACCGCGTCGTCGATGTCGTGGTTGATATAGGCGACGCGGTCCATGAGCCGCACGATCTTGCCTTCCAGGGTCGCCGGCTGGGCCGAGCGCCCGGAGTGGTTGACGATGCCGTCGCGGACCGGCTCAGTGAGGTTCAGCCCGCGCCCATCGCGCTCCAGGATGTCGACAACGCGCAGCGAATGCTCGTAGTGGCGAAAGCCGCTGCCGAAGCGCTCGCGCAGGCAGCGATCCAGCGCGTCCTCGCCGACGTGGCCGAACGGAGGATGGCCGAGGTCGTGCCCGAGCCCAATGGCCTCGCACAGGTCCTCGTTGAGTGCAAGCGCCCGCGCCACCGTGCGGGAGATCTGCGTGACCTCGAGCGTGTGCGTCAGCCGCGTGCGGTAGTGGTCGCCGGTGGGCGCCACGAAGACCTGGGTCTTGTACTTGAGCCGCCGAAACGCCTTGCAGTGCACGATCCGGTCGCGGTCACGCTGAAACGGGGTGCGCAGGCCGCAATCGGTCTCGGGGTGGCGGCGCGCCACCGGGTAGGAGCGCGTCGCCAGTGGGGAGAGGTCGGCCTCCTCTCGGGCACGGATGCGCTCGGCGAACCGGTCAGCGACCGGCCCGGTCGGATGCTCGTACCCCGAGGTCATGGTCTGCTCGCTCACACACCGATTCTGACACCGTGGTGGCGGGTGCCGGGCTCTCTGTGACGGCCCTGTGACAGTCAGGCGGCCAGCAGCGGGCGCAGATGCACGTGGGCATGGTGCTCGGCGATGTCGCCGATGGCCCGCTCCACCTGGCGCAGGGAGAGCTCGGAGGCGTCGGGCGCCTGGGCCAGGGGCGAGCCCAGCGCGCCGACCAGGAAGCGGTAGGCGTCCTCGGAGAGCGAGAAGGCCGCGGCCTCGCACGCTGTGCAGACGACCCCGCCGGCGGCGCCCGAGAACCCGTTGAGGTGCTCGGTCTCCCCGCATACCGCGCAGGCGGCGAGCTGGGGCACGATGCCCGCCGCCAGCAGCAGCTTGAGGCGGAAGGCCAGCCCGTTGCCGGGCCGCGCATGCGCCGGGTCGGCCTCCAGCAGGCCCAGCTCGTTGGCCAGCAGCCGGAAGACCGCCGGATGGGGGTCGCTGGTCTCGAACAGGCGCGTCACGGCGTCGCAGGCCCGCGCGGCGGTGTCGAGCGTGGCGGCGTGCTCGCGCAGCCGCCGATGCGCGGTGACGGTGTCGACGCCGGTGACTGTGAGCAGCTCGCTTCGCCCTTCGTGCAGCACGGCGCGGATGTGGAAGAACGGCTCCAGCCGGGCGCCGAAGCGGCTACGAGCACGGCGGGCGCCCTTGGCGATCGCGCTCAAGCGACCGCGATCCGGGGTATAGAGATGAAGGATGCGGTCGGCCTCGCCGTAGCGAATCGACCGCAGGACGATCGCCTCGGTCCTCAGCGGGCCGGCCATACCCGACCCCCGGCTATACTTAATGAAGCAATGAAGCAGGTCACGGTCTACACCACCGACTTCTGTCCGTACTGCACAAGCGCGAAGACCCTTCTGGCCAAGCGCTCGATCGAGTACGAGGAGATCAATCTGGCACGCGACCCGGACGGCCGCGCCAAGCTCTCCGAGCTCACCGGAATGATCACCTTCCCCCAGATCGTCATCGACGGGGAGACGCTCGGCGGATTCCAGGAGCTCCTGGCCGCCGACCGCGCCGGCACGCTCTCAGAGCTGCTCGCCGCCTGAGACGGGCGTTCGGTCCGAGACCGCGCTCCGCGGTCGCGGTTGGCAGCGCTCGCACACGTAGGTCCCCCGTCCCCCAACGACGAGCTTGGAAATCGCCGTCCCGCATGCCGGGCAGGGCTCACCCTCGCGCTGGTGGACATTGAACAGGTCCTGGAAGGACCCCTGGGCGCCGTCGACGTGGCGAAAGTCGTCGATCGTCGCCCCCTTGGCATCGATCCCGGCCGTCAGCGCGTACTCGATCGCCTCGCGCAGCGCCGCCAGCTGCGCTCCCCGTAACGACCCGGCCGGCCGCAGCGGATGGATGCGCGCCCGGAACAGCGCCTCGTCGGCGTAGATGTTGCCCACGCCGGCGATGCGCTTCTGATCGAGCACGAAGGACTTGACCGGCGCCAGCCGGCCGCGGGCCTGAGCCCGCAGGTAGGCGGCGGTGAACTCGGGGGTCAGTGGCTCAACCCCGAGGCGGTCACCCAGGTAGGCGTCACGCGCGGCGTCGCCGGCGACCAGGTGTCCGGTCCCGAACCGGCGGGGGTCGTTGTAGACGACGCGATGCCCGTCGTCCAGCGCAAGGCGGACACGGGTGTGCGGCGGGTCGACGGGCGGGTCGAACAGGAGGGCACCGGTCATCCGGAGGTTCACGATCAGGTGCAGCTCGCCGCTCAGGCTCCAGACCATGTACTTGCCCGAACGGCCCACCTCGTGCACCACTCGGCCCCGCAGGGCGTCCTGGACGGGCCCCGGCGCGTCCGGACGGGTCCAGCGGGCGTCGAGGATCTCGACGTCACGAAGCGTGCGACCCTCCAGATGGGGCGCGAGCTGGCGGCGGATCGTCTCGACTTCGGGAAGCTCGGGCACTCGGTCTATTAAAGGACGGCGCGCAGGGTCACAGGAACGAGCGCCCGGGCAGCTCGGCCGCGTCGGCGCCGCCGGCCAGCCACGCCAGCACACTCGCGCCGACATCGGCGAGGATCCCGTCGTGGCGGCGGCCACCATCGCCGGCGAACCGTGCCAGCAGTGGCGCCTGCTCACGCGTGTGATCGGTGCGCGGCGAGGTGAGGTCGCACCCATGATCGGCGGTGAGGACGAGAAGGTCATCCTCGCCCAACAGCTCCAGCCAGCGCGCCACGCACTCGTCGATGCGCCCCAGCGCCCCGGCGAAGCCCTCGAAGTCGTGGCGATGTCCGTACACCTGGTCGGTCTCGATCAGGTTGGTGAACACGAGGCCGTGGTCGAGACCCGAGATGAGCCCGGTGGTCTCGCTCAGGGCGCGCGCGTTGGTCGCGCCCGGATGCTCGACGTCGACGCCCACCCCCGCGAAGAGCTGTCCCACCTTGCCCACGGAATGCACCGGGACGCCGTGGCCCTGGAGCTCCTCCAGATAGCTGCGCCCCGGTGGGGCCAGCGAGTAGTCTCGCCGGCCGTCGGTGCGCTCAAAGGTGCCGTCTGCCCCGGCGAATGGCCGGGCGATCACGCGGCCGACGGCGTGCTCGCCGGTCATCTCATCGCGGACCCGCCGGCAGATGGCATACAGGGCGTCGGGGGCGACGACGTCGACGTGGGCCGCGATCTGAAGCACCGAATCCTGGCTGGTGTAGACGATGAGCCCGCCGTGGGCGACGTGCTCAGCGCCGAAGTCCTCGATCGCCTTCAGGCCGTTGTCAGGACGGTTGCAGATCACCTCCCGGCCGCTGGAGGCACGGACGATCTCGATCACCTCGGAGGGGAAGCCGTCGGGATAGGTCGGCGGCCGGCGGGGAGCGGCGACGCCCATCAGCCCCCAGTGCCCGGCGGTCGAGTCCTTGCCGGGGCCGAGGGGCGCCAGGCGCCCGTGCACCACGGGCTCCGGAGACGGCGGCAGTCCGGCCAGCGGGAGGATCGAGCCCAGCCCCAACCGCCCCAGCGCGGGCAGTTCGAGGCCGCCGAGATGCTCGGCGAGGTGGGCCAGGGTGTTGGTACCGGCGTCGCCGTACTCGGCGGCGTCCGCGGCGGCGCCCACGCCGCAGGCGTCGAGCACGACGACGAACGCGCGCCTCATCGGCCCCTCACGGCCCTCGCTCCAGTGCGCACACGGTGATTCTGGCACCCACCTCGCCGGGTGACCCTCCGCGGCGGGTGCGCGGCGAGCCTAGTCCTCGCCGTCCCAGTAGTCGGCTGTCTGGAGACGGGCGACCAGGCCCAGGCCCCGCAGCGCGACCTTGCCCGAGCGCGGGAAGTAGCAGAGGTCGCCGGGCTCGCGGGTGCCGTAGGCCAGAAAGGTGAGCTCCTCGCCGGCTCCCGCCCGGAACGTATGCGCCACGCCCGTGCCCGCCGGACGTGCGATCACGTGCCCCGGGCCCACCGCGATCTCCTCGTCACCCAGCAGCAGCGTGCCCGAGCCCGACAGGATCACGAAGATCTTCTCCTCCAGGGTGTGGCATTGCTCGGGGTGCGCGAGCTTGCCGGGCGCCACCCGCACCCAGTTCAGGGACGTGTGGCTCGCGCCGGCGGCCCGGCCGAGCTCGCGGCGGGCGCGGGCGACGCGCGTGCGGTCCACCACGTCGGGCTCCACCTCATCGAGCCCGACGACGGTCCGAGGCCGGGCGCCAGGCTCCTCAGGGAGGTCCGGAGGCCCGAGCTCGCCCTCGCGGACGAACTGGATCGGCGTACCGTCGGCGGGCCCGGCGACGGTCTCAACGGCGCGGCCGCCCAAGGTGGAGATGCCCAGGCGCGGCAGGCGCAGCGCCTCGTCGTACTCCCGGCTGCCGAAGGCAAGCACGTCGAGCGGCTCATCGGCGCGCAGCGTGTGCTCTCCGCGCCGCGCCAGATAGACGATGCAGTCACCGGCGCCGATCGCCGCAGTGCGCCCACGCTGCCATGAGACGCCGGACCCGGCCAGCACGTAGAAGATCTCCTCCGACAGGCCGTGCTCGTGGGCCGGGGTCGACCAGCCGCCCGGCTCGATCTCGATCCGGCGCACCCCGATCGTCTCCGACCCCGCCGCCTCCCCCAGAAACGTCCACCGGTTGCGCAGGTGGCCGAGCGCGTAGTCACGCGCGGGCGCCTCGTCGAAGTGCGTGAGCCCCACCCGCTATGCCCTCACGACGGTTCGGGCTCGGCTGCCGCCTCCGGCGGCGCAGCCGACGCGATCTGGGCGCGCGGGTGCGCGTCGAAGTAGACGTCGCGCAGCCGGTCGGCGGAAAGGTGGGTGTAGATCTGGGTGGTGCCGATGTCGGCGTGGCCGAGCATCTCCTGCAGCGAGCGCAGATCACAGCCGCCCGCCAGCAGATGGGTGGCGAACGTGTGGCGCAGCGTGTGCGGGCTCATCCGCTGCTCCAGCCCGGCGCTGCGGGCGTGGCTCTGGACGATCCGGTAGAGCCCCTGGCGGGACAGGCCGGCGCCGCGCAGGTTGACGAACACGTGAGGCTCGTCGCGGATGCCCACCAGCCGCGGCCGCCCCTGGTCCAGGTAGGACCTCAGCGTCGCCACCGCCTTGGAGCCGATCGGGACCAGCCGCTCCTTGGAGCCCTTGCCCCGGGCGCGCAGCATCCCCGCCTCCAGATCGATCTCCGACAGCTCCAGGGTGATCGCCTCCGACGCGCGCAGGCCGCAGGCGTACATCGTCTCCAGCAGAGCCCGGTCGCGCAGCGCCGCGGGCGACGTCCCCCGGGGTTGGGCCAGCAGGCGGTTGACCTCGTCGCGGCTGAGCACCTTGGGCAGGCGGCCACGTGAGCGCGGCGGTCGTAGCTCGGCCGTGGGGTCGTGATCGATGATCTGCTCGCGGCGCAGGTGGCGGTAGAAGGAGCGCAGGCAGGCGATCTTGCGCTGCAGCGTGGCCGGCGCCACCGGCGGCTTGCCGTCATGCCCGTCGGCGAGCTCGGAGATGAAGTCCGCGAGGTCGGCGGGCGTGACCTCAAGGCGGGTCGCGGTCGCGGCGGGCCAGGAACAGCCCGAACTGCTGGAGGTCGGAGCGGTAGGCCTCCAGCGTGTTGCGCGAGAGCCCCCGCTCGAGCTCGAGCGCCGCCAGGAACTCCAACGTCAGGTCGGTGAGCCGGCGCTGGACCGCGGATGCCTCGGCGATGGCCATGTGCGGCCGTATTCGCCCCGCCGTGGGGCGTCTCCTGCGACTGGGCGGCGCTCTGTCAGAGGCGGCGCGAGTCGAGCCGTCGAAGCGCCCGACGACGTCGCGCTCGCGTACGAGCCACAGCAAGCGCGATCAGCGACTTGGAGTCCTCTGATTCGGCGAGCGCGCCGTCGAGCTCGTCCAGCGGCCACGGAACGATCTCGATCCGCTCGTCCTCGTCGCCCTCCGCGGGCTCCTGGGCGGCGCTCAGCCCGGTGGCGAGGAACAGCCACACGCGCTCGTCGCTGAAGCCCGGGCTGGTGTAGAAGGCCTCGATCTCCTCCCAACCCGCGGCGTCCTTGCCGATCTCCTCGACGAGCTCGCGTTGGGCGCAGGCCAGCGGCGACTCCCCGGGGACGTCGAGCTTGCCCGCCGGGATCTCCAGCGACGCGGTCATGCCCGCCGCCTCGCGCGGCTGGCGGGTGAGCCACACGTGGGCATCGTCGACGGCGAGGATCCCCACCGCCCCCGGATGCCAGACCTTGTCACGCGCGACCACGGCGCCGTCGGCGTGGCGGAAATGCTCGACCCCGGCGGTGACGATCGGCCCCGCGCCACTTGACCTCGGAGCCGATGGCCTCAAAGCCGGTCATGCGCCAGGCTCCGTCGAGCTCAGCGGCGGCCTCGTCGACCAACGTGATCGCGATGTCGAGCATCATCTCCAGGTCGGCCGCGCTGACACGCTCGCCGGGCTCGTGGTTGTGCTCGACGCCGTCGGCCAGGCATGTGCAGGCAAAGCCGGCCAGCTCGAACGAGTTGGCGTCTGAGGCGCCGCCGGAGTCGATCTGGCGGGGCTCGTAGCCGCACGCGCGCAGCGCCCGCTCGGCCACCGCCAACTGCGGCGCGCCGGGCCTTGGTGCGATAGCCCACGAACATCCGCTCGACGTTGACGTCCAGGTCGCACTCGCCCGCGTTGGCGGCGTCCTGGAGGTGGTCGACGAGCTCGGTGGTGACAGTCGCGGCCCGGTCGGCGTCGAGGCTGCGGACCTCGGCCTCGATGTGGCATCGCTCCGGGATCACGTTGATCGCCGAGCCGCCGTCGATCGAGCCCGACGTTGGCGGTCGTCTCGGCGTCCAGGCGGCCGAGCCGCATGGCGGCAATCGCGTTGGCGGCGGCAACGACCGCGCTGCGGCCCACCTCCGGCCGGACACCGGCGTGTGCGGCACGTCCCCGCAGTTCGGCGAGAATCCGGTAGTGGGTGGGCGAGGCCACGACGACCTCGCCGATCGGGGTGGCGTGATCAAAGACGAAGCCGAACGCGCTCCGCAGCCGGGTCGCGTCGAACTCCCGCGAGCCGCGCAGTGACACCTCCTCGCACACGGTGAACAGGAGCTCGATCCCGACCGGCGGCGGCTCGCCGGCGGCGGTGGCGCGGCGGGCCAGCTCCAAGATGACCGCGATCGCCGTCTTGTTGTCGGCACCGAGGATCCCGTCGTTGGCGTTCTCCCAGCGCCCGTCGACGAGCACCGGCTCGACCGGAGCGGCCAGCGGCACGGTGTCCATGTGGGCGCAGAGCAGGACGCTGCCCGCGCCGCGGCCCGGGATGCGCGCCAGCAGGTTGCCGGCGTCTGACCCGACGACCGGGCCGCTGGCGTCCTCGTCGACCTCCAGCCCCAGCGCGCGCAACTGCTCGGTGACGCCAGTCGGCGACGGCGCGCTCGTGCCCGGAGGGGCTCTCGATGCGGCACAGCGCCGCGAACGTCTCGTGCAGCCGCTCGCGCTCGGCCTCGGTGGCCCGCCTCACGCCGCGTGATTGGCGGCGGCGTCCGCCTCCGATAACGCGGAGGCGCCCTGGTCCTCGTCGCGGACGTCGGCGTACTCCAGCGCGGCGCCCACGAAGTCGCGGAACAGCGGCGCGGGCCGTTCGGGACGGGACTTGAACTCCGGGTGGTACTGGGAGGCGACGTAGAACGGGTGGTCCTCGCGTGAGAGCTCGATGGCCTCGACCAGCCGATCGTCGGGCGAGGTCCCCGAGCAGACGAGCCCCTCGTTCTCCAGCCGCCGGCGCAGGTGGTTGTTGACCTCGTAGCGGTGGCGGTGGCGCTCGTAGACGACGGCGTCGCCGTAGAGCTCGCGGATCCGCGTGCCGTCGTGCAGCTTGACCGGGTCGGCGCCCAGGCGCATGGTGCCGCCCATGTCGGCGATCTCCTTCTGCTCGGGCAGCAGGTCGATCACCGGGAACGGCGTCTCGAGGTCCATCTCGGTCGAGTTGGCGCCCTCCATGCCGGCTACGTGGCGCGCGAACTCGCTCACCGCGACATGCATCCCCAGGCAGATGCCGAGGTATGGGATCTGCTTGGTCGCGCGCGATCTGCGCGGCGGTGATCTTGCCCTCCCACCCGCGGCCGCCGAAGCCGCCGGGGATCAGGATCCCGTCGGCCGCGCAACAGCCGCTCGGCCACCCCCGGGTCGCCGACGGTCTCGGAGTCGACCCAGTCGATCTCCACCACGGCAGTCGTGGTGGATGCCCGCGTGGCGCAGCGCCTCGGCGACCGACAGGTAGGCGTCCTCGAGCTGCACGTACTTGCCCACGAGCGCGATCCGCGACCTCGCGCCGCGACCTCGGCGGCCCGGCGGGTGATCGCCTCCCAGCCGCTCAGGTCCGGCGCGGCCGACGTCGAGGCCGAAGTGCTCGGAGAGGATGAAGTCGTCGACGCCCTGGTCGTTGAAGACGAGCGGGACGCGGTAGATGTCGGGCACGTCGTAGGCCGAGACGATCGCCTCGACCGGCAGGCTGGCGAACAGCGCGATCTTCGCGCGGATGTCGGTGCCGACAGCTCCGACTCGGAGCGGCACACGACCATGTCCGGCGCGATACCGATGCGCCGCAGCTCGTTGACCGAGTGCTGCGTCGGCTTGGTCTTGAGCTCGCCGGCGTGGCCGATGTAGGGGACCAGCGTGAGATGGATGAACATGCACCGCCGCCGGCCAACGTCGACCGGGAACTGGCGGATGGCCTCCAGGAACGGCAGCGACTCGATGTCGCCGACCGTGCCGCCGATCTCGGTGATCACGAAGTCGACGTCGGAGGAGTCGGCCATCAGCTTGATCCGCTGCTTGATCTCGTTGGTGATGTGGGGCACGACCTGGACGGTCGCCCCGAGATAGTCGCCGCGCCGCTCGCGGCGGATGACGGTGTTGTAGATCCCGCCGGCGGTGACGTTGGAGGCCCGGCTGGTGTTGGCGTCGGTGAAGCGCTCGTAGTGCCCGAGGTCGAGATCGGTCTCGGCGCCGTCCTCGGTCACGAACACCTCGCCGTGCTGGTAGGGCGACATCGTGCCGGGATCGACGTTGATGTACGGGTCGAACTTCTGCAGCTGGACCGACAGGCCGCGCGCCACCAGCAGCCGCCCGATCGAGGCGGCGGCGATGCCCTTGCCGAGCGAGGAAACAACCCCGCCGGTGATGAAGATGAAGCGCGTCTCGCCGTGTGCCATCGACTGAGAACGAGTCTATCGAGGGGTTCGGCGGCTTCGGCGCCGGCGGCCAAGTTGCCCGCTCATAGCGAGCAAAGCCTGCCTGAGGCTGGCGCCAAATCGTCCGTCGGGCCTGTCCGGGGGCGGGTGGGCGGGTCCGGTCTCACGCGGCCCGCAGGAGCTCGCGGGCGTGCTCGTTGGCGGCCCGGTCATCGGCTCCGGACGCCGAGCATCCGGACGAGCTCGGCGACGACCGCGTCGCCGTCCAGCGCGGTCACCGTGGTCGTCGCCGGGGTCACCGAGCCGTCCTTGACGATCGTGAAATGGCGATCGGCCAGCGCCGCGACCTGGGGCAGGTGGGTGATGCACAGGATCTGGCGCCCCGCCGACAGAGCGCGCAGGTGCTCCCCCACCGCCCGCGCCGTGTGCCCGCCGATGCCGGCGTCGATCTCATCGAAGACCAGCAGCGACCCGGCCTCGCCCCGCGCCGCCTGGGCGGCGTCGGAGATCCCGTGGGCGACGCTGAGCAGCGCGAGCATCACCCGCGAGAGCTCGCCGCCGGAGGCGACCTCGCGCAGCGGCGCCCAGCGGGCCTCCCGCATTGGCGGCGATCCGCATCTCGATCGCGTCCGCGCCGCGGGGCCCGCAGCCGTCCGGGCGCGGCGAAAGCTCGATCTCGAAGCGCGCGTCGGCCATGGCCAGCTCGGCCAGACGCGTCGCGCACGGCGGCGGCCAGCTTGGGCAGCCTTGGTGCGGCGTGCCTTGCCGAGGCGGCCGGCGAGCGCGTCGCGCTCGGCCCGCGCCTGCTGAAGGTCGGCCTCGATCGTCTCGAGCGCTGAGTCGGCGTTCTCCAGCTCGTCGCGGCGCGCGCGGCAGCGCTCGGCATGGGCGAGCACGTCAGCGATGGTGCCGCCGTGCTTGCGCTCCAGCCGCGCCAGCAGCGCCAGGCGCTCCTCCACCTGCTCCAGCCGGCCGGCGGCGTCGTCCCCACCCTCGAACCCGGCGAGATAGCCGCGCAGCTCGGCGGTGACGTCCTCGCTCTCGTAGCGCAGCGTCTCCAGGCGCTGGGCCAGGTCCTTGAGCCGCACGTCCACGGCGGCGACCTGCTCGAGCTGACCGGCCGCCTCGGCCAGCAGCTCGGTCGCTCCCACGCCCGCCTCCGGCGTCAGGCTGTGCGCCGCCACGGTCGCGGCGTGCACGAGCGCCTCCTGGTGGCGCAGACGGTCACGCTCGGCGGTCAGGGCGGCCTGCTCGGCCTCGGTGGGCGCCGCGGCCTCGATCTCTGAAAGCTCGAACGTCGAGCAGGTCGAGCTCGCGGTCGCGCGCGCCGGCCAGCTCGCCCGAGCTCGGCGGCGCGGCCCTCGAGCTCGCGCACCCGCTCATAGGCCGCGCGCAGGTCCGTCGCGCAGGGCCTGCTGGCCGTCGCCGATGTAGGCGTCGAGCAGCTCGAGCTGCGCGGTGGAGAGCATCAGCTTGCGGTGCTCGTGCTGGCCGTAGAACGACAGCAACCGGCTGCCGAGCTCCTGCAGGTCGGCCTGGGTGGCGGCGCGGCCGCACACGTAGGCGCGGGTCCGGCCGTCGGGCCACACCCGGCGGGCGAGCACGATCTCCTCGGCGTCGGAGGGCAGCCGCTCGGAGCCCGCCAGCGCCGCCGGCAGCTCGAACACGCCCTCGACATACGCCTCGGCCGCGCCGGGTCGCACGATGTCGCGCCGTGCCTTACCGCCCGAGCAGCAGGTCCAGCGCATGGGCCAGCAGCGTCTTGCCCGCGCCGGTCTCTCCGGTGAGCATGTTCAGGCCGGGCGCCAGGCGCAGCTCGGCGCGCTCCATCAGCAGCAGGTTCTCGACGCGCAGCTCGTGAAGCACGCCACGGGTCTACCAGGCGCGCAGGACGGAAATCGACGGTGGGTCGGGGACGGTTAGATCGGCGTTGCCATCCGCCCGAACTTCTGGCGCAGGCGGTGGTAGAAGGTGGTCCCGGGCACCTGGGCCAGTGCGCCCTGGTCGATCACGAAGCGTGCCTCGATCCGATCGCCGGCCTCCAGCACGCCGACCGGGCGCCCGTCGACGGCGACCTCCACCGGCTCCTCCCGGGAGCGGTTGTCGACGCGCAGCCGGTCGCCGGGGGCGACGACCAGCGTCCGCGCCGTCAGCGAGTGGGGCGAGATGAACGAGACGACGTAGCCGTGGACGCCCCAGGCCATCACCGGGCCGCCGTTGGCGAGGTTGTAGCCGGTCGACCCGGCCGGCGTGGACACCACCAGCCCGTCGCAGCGCACCCGGCCGACCTCGTCGCCGCCCACCGAGTACTCCAGGTCGGCGACCCGCTTGCCCGGCTGGCGGTGGATGGAGACGTCGTTGATGGCCAGGGCCTTGGTGCCGGCACCGGAGATCTCGATGCCGGGCAGCGAGAGGACCTCGAAGTCGCCGGCCAGCGCCCGCAGCGAGCCCGCCCACGCCTCCTCGCGATCGACGGTGGCCAGGAAGCCCATCTCCCCGAAGTTGATCCCGAACACCGGCACGTCGGTGCCCGCATAGCGCCGCAGCGCGTTGAGGATCGTCCCGTCGCCGCCCAGCGCGAAGCAGATGTCCACGCGCGCGTCCAGCGGAGCGTTGCGCTCCACGAACGGACCATCCTGGATCTGGTGCTTCTCGGTCTCCTCCGGGTCAAAGCGGAGGGTGACCCCAGCCTCGTGGGCGAGCTCGATGAGGGTCGTCAGCGCCGGGCCGGTCTCGGCGGGCCGGCGATGGGTGAACACCGTGGCGGTGCGGATCCGCCTCATGGCTCCACCTCCCGGGCGGCGGCCTCGAAGGTCGCTCAGGCCGCCGTCGCGGCCGGCCTCGGCCAGCCACACGAACGTCTCGAGGTTGCCCTTGGGCCCGGGCAGGCCGGAGCTGGCGTAGCCCAGCACCGTGGCGCCGAGCTCCCGCGCCGCCCTCCGACGGCGACGAGCGCCCCGCGCCGCAGGCCGGCGTCGCGGACCACCCCGCCCTTGCCGACGCCGGCGCGGCCGACCTCGAACTGCGGCTTGATCATGGCCAGGCAGTCAAAGCGCTCGGCGGCGCAGGCCAGCACCGCCGGGAGCACCTTCGCCACCGAGATGAACGACACGTCGATGACGATCAGGTCAGGGGCGTACGGGAGGTCCTCGCGGCGCGTGTCGCGCGCGTTGACGCGCTCGATGACCGTGACACGGTCGTCGGAGCGCAGCGACCAGTCCAGCTGCCCGTAGGCGACGTCGAGCGCGACCACATGCGCCGCGCCGCGCTTGAGCAGGCAGTCGGTGAAACCGCCGGTCGAGGCGCCGACGTCCAGGGCGTGCCGACCGGCGACGTCGAGGCCAGCGCGTCCAGCGCGTTGGCCAGCTTGATCCCGCCCCGCGAGACGAACGCCGGGGCCGTCGGCCACCTCCAGCTGCACGTCGTCGGGGACGAGCTGGCCCGGCTTCTCGGCCCGCCGGCGCTCGGGCAGCAGCAGCACCTCACCGGCCAGCACCGACGCGGCGGCGCGGCTGCGCGAGGGGAACATCCCCCGCTCGGAGAGGAGGCTGTCGAGCCGGACGCGCTTCATGGGGTTGCGCGGAAAGGTACGCGATGGGCTGCCGATCGACGAACGACAGCAACGAAGCGGAGCGTGCGCGGGCTCGCTGCGTCGGCCGTGACGGACGGACGTGTGTCATCTGAAGCGTCGTATGCGCGCTTAGATTGCACAACCGGGACCACCCGGATTCGCCTTCGAGAGCCGCCGTAGACGTCTGCGGCGCCGCAGCGCCGGCGGAGACTGCCGCTCAGGCCACCTGCGAGCGCTCGGCCACCGCGGCCTCGATGCGCTCGGCGATCCGCTTCCCGGTGAACCCGACCTCTTCGTGCAGGAGCTTCGGGGCCCCGTGGGTGACGTAGCGGTCGGGCAGCCCGACGCGCAGGATCCTGCGGCGCCAGCCCGGCGTCCGACAGGGTCTCCCACACCGCCGAGCCAAAGCCGCCGGCCAGCACGCCCTCCTCGACGGTGACCAGCAGGTCGTGCTCGGCGGCCAGCTGCGCGGCAAGCCCGGCGTCGATCGGCTTGGCGAAGCGCGCGTCGGCGACCGTGACCGAGATGCCGTGCTCGGCGAGGATGTCGGCGGCCTCCAGGGCCTTGGCGACGCCGGTGCCGTAGCCCAGCAGGGCGACCCGGGTACCCGATCCTTCGGCCTCGCGCAGGATCTCGCCGGTGCCGATCTCGAGCTCCTCGGGGCGCCGCGGCAGGGGCACGCCGACGCCCGACCCGCGCGGGTAGCGCAGGGCCACGGGCCCGTCGTCGTAGCGCAGCGCGGTGTGGAGCATGTGGACGAGCATCGCCTCGTCGCGCGGGGCCATCATCACGATGTTGGGCAGGCAGCGCAGGTAGGCGATGTCAAACGCGCCGTGGTGGGTGGGCCCGTCGTCGCCGACCAGGCCGGCGCGGTCCATGGCGAAGACGACGTTGAGCTTCTGCAGGCAGACGTCGTGGACGATCTGGTCATAGGCGCGCTGCAGGAACGTCGAGTAGATCGCCGCGACGGGCTTGCAGCCCTCCAGGGCGAGGCCCGAGGCCAGCAGGATCGCCTGCTGCTCGGCGATGCCGACGTCGTAGTAGCGGTCGGGCAGCTCGCGCTGCAGGATGTTCGAGCCCGGTGCCCGAGTTCATCGCCGCGGTGATGCCGATCACGCGATCGTCGCGCTGGGCCTCGGCGACCAGCGCGTCGCCGAACACCTGCGTGTAGGCGGGCGGGGCCGGCTTGGCCGCGGCCGGCCCGCCGGAGGCACGCGACGGCGCGGGGGCCGCGGCGGTGGGCGCGCCGTTGGCAATCGACTTGGGCTTGGCGGCGTGCCACTTCTCCATGCCCTCCAGCCCGCCCTCCTCGGCCGGGGCAAAACCCTTGCCCTTGACGGTGGCGCAGTGCACCACCACCGGCCGCTCGGCCGCCAGCGCCTCGCGCAGCGCGCGGCGCAGGGCGCGGACGTCGTGGCCGTCGATGACGCCCATGTAGGCGAAGTCGAGCTCCTCCCACCACAGTCCGGGCGCCCAGAAGGCCTTGATCGACTCCTTGAAGTGCGGGCCCAGCCGCTCGAACGTGTTGCCGATCCCCACGGGGAGCTTGGTCAGCCCGCCCTCGACGCCCTCGCGGGCGTGCCACAGCTTGGGGTTGAGGCGCACGCGGTTGAAGTAGCGCGACAGCGCTCCCACGTTGGGCGCGATCGACATCCCGTTGTCGTTGAGGACGACGACGATCGGCGTGCCCTCGCCGCCGGCCTGGTGCACCGCCTCGAACGCGACCCCGCCGGTCAGCGCGCCGTCGCCGGCGACGGCGACGACGTGCGCCGTCAGGGGCGTGCCCGCGGCGCATCGCCTCCTTGATCCCGACCGCGTAGCCGATCGCGGTCGAGGCGTGCCCGGCGCCCATGATGTCGTGCTCGGACTCGGCCCGATCGAGCAGAACGGCGCCAGGCCGCCGTAGTGGCGGATCGGTGGCCAGCTGGTCGCGGCGGCCGGTGAGAACCTTGTGCGGGTAGGCCTGATGGCCGACGTCCCAGAGGATCTTGTCGCGTGGGCGAGTCCAGCAGCGAGTGCAGCGCGACGGCGATCTCGCAGGTGCCCAGGTTGGCGCCGAAGTGGCCGCCGATCTCCCCCACCGTGTCGATGATGTGCTCGCGGACCTCCTGGGCCACCTGCTGCAGCTCCTCGTCGGTGAGGGCGTGCAGGTCCTGGGGCCGGTTGATCCGCGACAAGAGGTGTTCGGTCACTAATAGCTCCGGGTCGCAATGAAATCGGTGATCTGCTCGAGTTCTGCGGGGAAATCGGAGTCGCCCGCCCCGGGTCGGCCGGCCGCTGCGAGCGCCGCACGCGCTCTGGCGTGAGACTCGCCGGCCAGGCGCCGCGCCCCGTCGAGCCCGAACTCGGTGACGTAGGTGCGCTTTCCCAGCCGCTCGTCCGACCCCTGCTGCTTGCCGAGCGTCTCCTCCGATCCGGTGACGTCGAGGATGTCGTCGACGATCTGAAAGAGGACGCCGAGCTCACCGGCAAAGGCGCGGAACGAGGCGATTGTGTCAGGTTCGTGACTACCCACTAGTAGCAGGACGCACTCGATGCTGGCCCCGATCAGGCGGCCGGTCTTGAGCTCGTGCAGTCGGCGCAGCCCCTCCGCGCCCTCTGGCGCGGTCTCGGCGACGTCGATGTACTGGCCGCCGACCATGCCGCCCACGCCGGTGGCGCAAGCCAGCTCGCGGGCCGCCGCCAGGAGGTCAGCGGGCTCGCCCCGCTGCTCGGTGAGCAGGAGCCGGAACGCCTCGGCGTAGAGCCCGTCGCCGGCCAGGATCGCCACGTCCTCGCCGAAGACCTTGTGGCAGGTGAGCCGGCCGCGGCGCAGGTCGTCGTCGTCCATGGCGGGCAGGTCGTCGTGGATCAGCGAGTAGGTGTGGATGAGCTCGATCGCGCCCGCCAGCGGCAGCACCTCGCTGCGCGGGTGGCCGAGGGCTTCGGCGGTGGCCAGCGCGAGCACCGGCCGGATGCGCTTGCCGCCGGCCAGCAGCGAGTAGCGCATGGCCTCGTCCAGCCCGGCGGTCGCGAACTCGTCGGAGAAGTGGATCGCCTCCAGGTAGCGCTCAACGTCGGCGCGCAGATGCTCCGGATAGGCCGGCCGCAGCGTCGATGTGGCAGGCAAGGCGAGGCCTATGCCGCCGGAAGCGGGAGCTGACCGGGGAGGTCTGGCAGCGGCTCCAGCGCCGCGCGCACGCGCTGGTCGACCTCGGCGCTGGCGTCCGACGCCAACTGGGCGCACTCCTCGATCAGCGCGAGCGTGTCCTCGGGCTCCAACTCGCCGGCGCGCAGCAGACCCGCCGTCTCGTGGAGCCGAGCGCTCAGCTCAAGCAGGGAATCGGTCACGCGCACAAGACTATCGAGCGCGTGGCGCCCCCGGCTCAGCGGGCGGCTGTGGGCCTATGGACCTAGGACCAATTACCCCTGGAAATCGGGCCCATCCGTCCGCAACGATGACGACCCTGAGAAAGAACTCACGAGGGAGCCACCATGACCACCCCCACCGAGACCCCCACCGCCAGCGCGCAGATCACTCGCGAGGTCACCGCCTGGCCCGGCATCGAGGCCGGGTACGGCCGTCGCGGCGAGTGGGCGTTCACCCTGGGCCGCCGCGAGATCGGCCATCTGCACGGAGACCACGCGGCCCACTTCTTCTTCCCCAAGGACCTGTGGCACGAGCTCCACAACGCCGGCCGGATCGTCGAGCACCCGGTGTTCCCAGGGCGCGTCGGTCCCGCGGCGCGTCAGATCGAGTCCCCGGGCGACGTCGAGGACGTCGTCGCGATGCTGCGCCTGAACTACGACCGGCGCCGCGCCGAGCGTGCGAGCCGCGAGCATGCCGCCCGAACGTGACTGAATGTGACTGACGGCCGCGCCGGCTAACGCAGACCGTCGAGGGCGTCGTTGACCAGCGCGTCGGCACGCGCGTTCTGAGCGCGGGGCACGCTGCGGATGCTCCAGCGCTCGAAGGCCTCCAGCGCGGCGATCGCCTCCTCATACAGCGGCCTCATCGCCGGGTGCTTGACCTTGTAGGCACCGGTGATCTGCTTGGCCACGAGCTCGGAGTCGTTGACGAACTCCACCTCAGCTGGCCCCGAGCGCCTGCGCCCGCTGCACGCCGCGCAGGAGGGCCTGATACTCGGCGACATTGTTGGTGGCCACCCCGATGCGCTCGGCGTACTCGTCGAGCACCTCGCCGCCGGGGGCCGAGACGACCACGCCCACGGCCGCCGGGCCGGGGTTGCCCCTGGCGCCGCCGTCCACGTGCACGACCACCTGGGTGACCGTCTGCGCGCCCGCGGAGCTCAATCGCTTGCGAGCTCAGGCAGCTCGCCGGTGACGCGCGGGCGTCGGCGATCTCTCACTTCGCGCATCCCGCCGCCGGTGCTGCCGTTCTCACGGCGGCTGGCCTTGCGTCGGTCGACGATCACGGTCACGTGCGGGTCGTCGGCGTAGTAGCTCTCGAGCTTGGGGAAGAGCTCATCGGCCAGGGCCTCGGGTACAACGCAGTAGATCACGCCCAGGATGCTACCCAGCACTACCGGTTGTTCGCCATCGAACGTCCGTCTAGAAAAACGGTCAACCGTTCAGATGAGCGTTCAGTTGCCACGGTGGCGCAATCAATCGCCGAGGTGCAGCCGGCCGCGCTCGTCGGCCGACGCGTTGTTCTGGCGCTCGAGCTCGGAGAGCTCGGAGAGCTCGTAGCCTCGATCCCCGCCGCGCACCGTGGGCACCTCGTCGCGCAGGTCGACCTCGTAGCGATACCAGCACAGCTCCCACGAGACAACGACGTGCACGACGCTGCCGTTGACGTCTGACGGGTGCACCGAGGCGTCGGGCAGCCCCAGCGACCGGGCGATCCCCGCCACGGTGCGGGGATGCTCGGAATCGTTGAACAACGACACCGCCGAGGAGATCTTGTGCTCGATGCTTGTGGGCACGGCGCGCACGTGGCGTGGCTCACGGCTCGCGCCCGCCAGCCGCGACGCCGCTCTGCTCACCGGGGCCGGCCAGGACGGCGAGGCCGGCTCGGCGCGCCGGGGCGGCCGGGCCGCGGGCGGGGTGCCCGTGGCAGGCTGCTCGTCGAACACCGGCTCCTCGGCGGGCAGATCGTCCACGGGCGGCGCCTCGTTGACCGGACGCTTCTCCCGCTTGCGGCGGCGGCCGAACAGGGACCGGCGCCGGTCAGGGCGGGCGCTGGATTCGTCGTACTCGGGGACTTCGCCCTCGCGCACCCAGCCTCCGTGCAGCGCCCGCGACGTGCACAGCTCACACACCGAACGGCGCACGCCGCCGCTGAGGTAGATCTCCGCGCGCTCGCCGCGCAGCAGCGTCCGTCCGCACACTTCGCAGGCGGCTTGGGTCGTCGAGGTGCGAATTGCCCTGGTACTCACGAACTTGTGAGCCTACTACGGGTGCTCGAGTAGCACGATCGCCGGACGGATCAGGCCACTATGCCTTGACCGCGTCCTGCTCGGCGCGGGCCTGCTCGACCACCTTGCCGGCGAGGTGCCCGGGCACCTCCTCGTAGCGCTCGAACTCCATGGTGAACTCGCCCTGCCCGCCGGTGATCCCGCGCAGGTCCGGCGCGTAGGAGAGCATCTCGGCCATCGGGACCTCGGCCTTGATCTCGGTCATCCCGGCCCCCACCGGCTCCATGCCCAGGGGCCGTCCGCGGCGGGAGTTGAGGTCACCGATGACGTCGCCCACGGTGTCCTCCGGGGAGGTGACGGTCACGGTCATGATCGGCTCCAGCAGCACCGCTCCGGCCTGCTCGAGCGCCTGCTTCATGGCCAAGCGAGCCGGCCACCTTGAACGCCATCTCCGAGGAGTCGACGGTGTGGTAGGAGCCGTCGTAGACGCGCACGCGCACGCCCTTGACCGGATAGCCGGCGACCGTCCCCTCCTGCATGGCCTCTTGCACGCCCTTCTCCACCGCGGGGATGAACCCGTGCGGGATGACCCCGCCCTTGATCGCGTCGACGAACTCGAAATCGCCCTCGGGCCATGGCTCGATCTCGATGTGGCAGTCGCCGAACTGGCCGCGGCCGCCGGTCTGCTTCTTGTGGCGTCCGTGGGCCTTGGCGGGCTGGCGGATCGTCTCCTGGTAGGGCACCCGCGGCGGCTTGAGGGTCACCTCGGCGCCGAACCGCGACTTCAGCCGCTCCACGATCACCTCGACGTGGACCTGCGACAGCCCGGCGAGGATCTGCTCCCCGGTCTGGGCGTCGCGGTGGAAGTCGATCGTGGGGTCCTCCTCCTGGAGGCGGCGCAGAGACGAGTACACCTTCTCCTCATCGCCGCCCGCCGTCGCCCCACCGATGGCGAAGGCCATCACCGGCGCCGGGAGCTTGATCGACGGCATCGAGATCGGCTCGTCGCGGGCGGCCAGCCAGTCGCCGGCGCGGGTCTCCTTGAGCTTGGCCACCGCGCCGATGTCGCCGGGCCCAAACTCGTCGGCGTGGCCCTGCTGGGCGCCGTCGAAGGTGATCAGCTGCCCGATGCGCTCCTTGTTGTGGGTCGTGGTGTTCAGCACCTGGGTGTCGTGGTCCATCGTCCCCTGATAGACCCGGAAGAGGTTCACGCGCCCGGCGAACGGATCGGCGCGGGTCTTGAACACGTAGGCGAACAACTCCTTGTCCTCGACGGGCTCGAGTGTCACCTCGCCCACCTCGAGGCCGCCGTGCTTGACGGGCGAGGGCAGGTCCTCGACGATCGCGTCGAGCAGGCGGTTGGTGGCCAGGTTGCGTGTGGCCACGCCGCAGGTGACCGGGAACAGCGAGCCGTGGTTGGTGCCGTCCTTGAGCGCGGTGACGATCTCCTCATGGGAGATCTCCTCACCCTCCAGGTAGCGCTCCATCAGCGCGTCGGAGGTCTCTGACACCTCGTCCATCAACCGCTCGCGGTACTCGTCGGCCTGCTCGGCCATCGAGTCGGGGATCGGGATCTCCTTGCAGTTCTCGCGGCTGGCGCCGGTGTACTCGTAGGCCTTCATATCGACGAGGTCGATGACGCCGGACACCTCGTGCTCGGAGCCGATCGGAATCTCAGTGGCGACCACGTGTTGGCCGAACGCGGACTTCAGCGAGTCCAGCGTGCGGAAGAAGTCGGCGCGCTCGCGGTCGAGCATGTTGACGAAGACCAGTCGCGCCAGGTCCAGCTCGGCCGCTCGCGCCCACAGCCGGCTGGTGTGGACCTCCACGCCCATCACGGCGTTGACAACGAACACGGCGGCCTCGCACACGCGCAGCGCGCCCAGTGCGTCGGCGATGAAACTTGAGTCCCCCGGGGTGTCGATGAGGTTGACCTTGCGGTCCTGCCACTCGAAGGTGCTGAGCGCCAGGGAGATCGACATCTGACGAGCCTTCTCGTCCGGATCGGTGTCTGAGACCGTGGTTCCCTCGACGACGCTGCCCAGCCTGTTGACGACCCCCGCCTCGAACAACAGGGCCTCGTGTAGCGACGTCTTACCACTGCCGCGGTGGCCGACGAGGGCCACGTTGCGGATCCGATCCGCGGCCTTGTGCATGGCATGTCTCCTCTCACTCGAAACGAAACGCCGGAGAGTCGACATTACCGATTGTGAACATGGTGGGTCCGCGCACGCGCGGACCACACGGGTGGGTGCATGCACCCACCCGCCGCGGGCGCATGCGCCCCGCGGGACCGGCGCGCATGCGCGCCGGTCTTCTACTCCAGCTCGGTCGCGAGCTTGGAGCGCAACCGCAGCACCGCCTTGGTGTGCAGCTGCGACACGCGCGACTCGGTGACCCCGAGGACCTCCCCGATCTCGCGGAGGGTCAGGTTCTCGTAGTAGTACAGGGCCACGACCAGCTTCTCGCGCTCGGGCAGCGCAGCGATGGCGTCGGCGATCCGGTCGCGCAGCTCGGACTCGTCGACCAGGACCTGCGGGTCCGGAGCGCGGCGGTCGGGCAGGGTGTCGAGCAGCGACACCTGGTCACCGGAAGCGTCCGAGACGCTCCACAGCTCGTCCAGGGCCACGATCGTGGAGTTGGAGATCTGGACCAGTTGCTCCTGGAACTCGTCGACGCTGAGCTCCAGCTCGTTGGCGATCTCCTCGTCGGTCGGGGCCCGCTGGAGCTTGGCCTCGAGCTTCATGTTCGCGCGCTCAAAGGAGCGGGCGCGAGCGCGCACCGAGCGCGGTACCCAGTCCAGGGTGCGCAGCTCGTCGATGATGGCGCCGCGGATCCGGGTGATCGCGTACGTCTCGAACTTGATCTCGCGGGTGAGGTCGAAGCGCTCGATGGCCGAGATGAGGCCGCCCAGCCCGTAGGAGATGAGGTCGGACTCCTCGACGTGCGCGGGCAGGCCTGACCCCATCCGCCCGGCCACGTACTTGACCAGCGGCGAGTAGGCAACCACCAGGCGTTCGCGGGCACGCTCGTCGCCCGTGGCCTTGTAGCGCCTCCAGAGCTCCTGGAGCTCGATCGCTTTGACGTTGGTTTCCAGTTCCCTTGCTCCAGTCCTCAGTGCTAAGCGCGCGGATGCGAGCTTATGTATGCCTGCCGGAGTCGGGCCGACTCTACCCGAGTGTAAACCTGAGTCGTGGAGATGCTGGCGTGGCCGAGCAGCTCCTGAATCGCCCTCAGGTCGGCGCCGCCCTCCAGCAGATGGGTGGCGAACGAGTGGCGCAGCGCGTGCGGATGGGCGTCGCCGAGCGCGGGAACGCCGCGGGCGGCGAGGCGGGCCCATGTGCGCAGGCGCCGCCGGATATCCGAGGTCCCGAGGCGCCGGCCGGACTTCGAGAGAAACAGCGCCTGGCCGTCATCGGCGGTGAGCGCGGGCCGGGCTCGCGCCAGGTAGCGGTCGAGCGCCGCCAGCGCGTGCTCGCCCGCCGGGACCATCCTTGTCTTTTCGCCCTTGCCCTCGACGCGAACGGTCTCTGAGTCGAAGTCGACGCTCGAGACGTCGAGGGTCACCAGCTCCTCGGCGCGCAGCCCACAGGCGTAGGCAAGCTCAAAGAGCGCACGGTCGCGGATCTGGAGCGGGCCCGTGCTCGGGATGCGATCGAGCAGTGCCGCCACCTCGGCCGGCTTGAGCACCCGGGGCAGGCGCTGGGAGCGCTTGGGGGAGCTGAGCAGCTCGGCGGGGTTCTCCTGACGCGCGCCGACACTCACCCGGTGGCGGAACAGGCCGCGCAGCGCCGCCAGCTTGCGCGCCACCGTCGTGGGCGCCTGGCCCGATTCGGTGAGCGAGGCCACGTAGCGGCGCAGGGCGCGAACGTCGACGGCGTCTGGTGCCAGCCCGCGCTCCCCGGCCCAGCGCGCGAACTGGTGGGTGTCGATGGCGTAGGCGCGGCGCGTCTTGGCCGCGACGGCGCGGCGGCGCAGATCAGCGTCGAAGCCGTCCAGCGCGGCCTGCCAGGGCGGGGTCAGCTGAGGCGCCGCGGCGGCGGTGGGTGTGGCTGCGGTCATCTGCGTCCTGGCTATTCGCCGTCGGGCCTAGCAGCCCTGCCCGCGCGGACCGGTCGGGCCTGCGCGGACGTCAGTCGTGGACGTCGACCAGGGTCCCGATGGGGGTGTACGGAAACACCTGCGCGGCCATGCTGTAGGGCATCTCCACGCAGCCCAGGCTCTGCGGGGACCCGTAGGAGGCGCGGGTGAAGCCGTGCAACGCGTCGCCGCCGTTGAAGTAGCTGACGTCCGGGATGTTGGGGTCGTTGTAGTGGCTGCCGTCGGGGTTGGTCCCGCTCATCGTCGTCGAGGTCAGGTGCTCGTAGACCGGGTAGGTGCCGGTGGCGGTCGGCGCCGACGGGATCCCGGTGTTGACGGGGGTGCCGCCGATGACGGTCTTACCGCTGTGCCACAGGTTGAGGCTCTGCGAGCCGACGCTGACGTCCACGAACGTGTAGCCGAAGCTGTTGTGCTTGCCGGCGACGACGTCGGCGATGAGCGTCTTCCAGATCGTCGAGGTGGGGCCGTCGTAGGGCAGCGCGTAGATGTCGTTGTCGTTCTCGAAGGCCATGATCGCGCCCTCCATCATCGTGCCGGCGGACCCGACCTGCCACATGTCCTTCAGTGCCTGGGGCGTGTTGGGGTAGCGCCAGGAGAAGGTGCCCTTCGGGGGATCGACCGCGGCGTTCTCCTGCGCCGCCGGGCTCAGTCCGGGGCCCTGACCGCTGGCGTAGTGGAAGGTGAGCGGGAGGTAGCCGGCGATCGCCAGCAACTGCTGCAGGCGCACGATCGAGCCGCCCGGGACGGTCCACGTGCCGGTGTTGGCCGTCGAGCCGCTCTGGCCGCTGAGCAGGCGCACGTCATTGGGCAGCGCGATCTGGACGTGGGCGTCGAGCCCGTAGCCGTAGCCGGTGGGCTGGAAGCGGATGGTGTGGCTGTTGATGCGGTGCCAGCTGCCCGGGGTGGTGGGCGACAGGACCGGCAAGTGTGAGCCCAGCGCCTTGCTGACGGGCTTGGAGAAGGTCAGCGTGATCGGCGTCGAGGGCTTGATGCTCGCGCCCGGCGTAGGCGATGCCACCACCGTGGCCGACTTGCCGCCGGGGAAGTAGCTGATGGCGGCGGTACCAGCGCTCTCCCAGGTGCGAGGTGAGCCCGACAGGTACTCGGTGCCGGCCAGGCCCGAGTGCGGCAGCGTGATCGTGTCGCTGGGCCGCGGCAGCACGGTCCGGCGCATGTGGTTGGGCGAGGTGCCAAAGGTGTAGGCGCTGATCGGCGCCTTGAAGTGCGCGCGCAGGTCGCCGCCCTTGCGCACGGTGATGTAGTGCGAGCGCAGGCTGGCCGTCGGGGTGGTGACCGTGAGCTGGAGCTTCTGCGTGGCGCCGGCCAGCCAGGAGATCCAGCCCGGGCGCTTGACGGTGACCTGGATCTGCAGCTGCTCGTCGGCGGGGATGAGCTTGGTGGGATAGATCTTCCCGTTGGTGATCTTCACCGGGACGGCCTGGCTGTGGGGTCCGGTGACGACGCTGATGCTCTCGATGGAGCCGCCGCCCAGCGGCATGCCGATCTTGGCGATGGCCAGGTCGTCAGAGGTCAGGCTGGCCTTGGCCGAGGTGAGCGTGATGCCGGCGACGACCACGCCCGCCACCGCCACCAACATGAGCCCAGCCAGGACGTAGCGCATCGGCCGCCGACCCCGCGGGGCCGCGTTAAGTCCTCCCCGGCTCTTCCTGGATGCCCTTTGTGTCCCCGGGGCCCGCAAATACGAAACGCTTGCCACTGTTCTGCATGGTAACGACCAGCGGAGCGCGATCAAGCAGGTGGCAGGGTCCAGGCGGTTTCTGCAAGCCTGGTTTCAGTTTCGGCGCATGGTTCGGCGCTTGTGCGCAGCCTCCTACCCCAAATCTGCAGGAAGAACGCCGGGGGCGCCCGCGCTGACGCCCAGGCCCCGACCGATCCGCGCCGGCGTCAGTTGGAGGTGTCGAGTGGCGTGGAGGTGGGACTGCGCTGCGCGGCGTCGCGCATGCGGGCGCGCTCCCATTGCGACAGGCGCCAGAGATCGCGCTTGACCTTTGCCGGGTCCAGCTGGCGGCCCGGCAGGTGCATGTTGGCGGTGGAGATCAGGCGCTGCTCATCGCCGGTGAGCGCCATCCACTTGGCCAGCACGTCGTCAGAGTCGGGGAGACGAGCGCTGCCGTAGGGGCGCGTCTCGTCCGGGAAGGCCACGCAGTACTCGTTGAGCAGGCGATGGGTCTGGGCCAGGTAGGCCACGATCGCGCGGTGGGGGTAGATGAGGTAGGCATAGGCCGCGCCGCCGGTGCTGTCAGCTTCGACCGGACCGTCTGACTGGCTGCCCCAGACCCGGATGAACCCGAGGTCCCGGTACATCGCCCACTCCTCCTCGTTGACGCACGAGCGCAGCAGCGCGCGGGCGCGGGCTTCGGCCCGGCGCTCGCGGCCGGGGTCATAGGGCATCACCGGCGCCAACTGCCGCCGGGCGCGATGCCGCGACCACATCTCCTCGACGCGCGGCAGCAGTTCCTCGGACAGGAGGGCGACGGCGACGAGCGCGGTGGCCACCAGCGCCAGGAGCATCCCGGCCCCCGTGCCGGCCTAGCTGCCGCCGGCCGCGCGGGGGAAGAAGATCACGCGGTCCGCGTCGCGGGGGACGTCGTCAAACGTCTTGACCATGTGCGCCTGACGCCGTCCTGCGGCGTCCAGCATGGGTACCGCGGCCCACAGCCCGTCGTCCAACTGCCGGCGGAACTCCTCGACAAGGCGCTGCTCGTCCTCCGCCAACTCGACGTCACCCTCGGCGATCAGCACCTCGCCGTGACCCGGCTTCATCCTCAGAAAGCGCACGTGAGGATTATGTCACGCCCAGGGTCCTGGAGCGCTGATCCGGTGCCAGGATGGGCGATGGCTGGGCGTGGCTGGCCCCCGGCGATGATCCAAGTCGTACTGGTGGTCCGGCGGGATCATCGCCGGGCGCCAGGCGCGTCCAGACGCGTCCAGACTGGTGCCGAATCAGTGGTCCAGGACACCGAGGATGTTGACCGGGCCAGCACCGGCCCCCACCCCGGCCAGTCCGTCGCGCACCGCCCGCGCGGCCAGGCTCTTGGCCACCCGGGCCGCCTCCAAGGGCGGGTCCCCCCACGCCAGCCGTGCCGCCAGCACCGACGAGTGCGTGCAACCGGACCCGTGCGCCGCCCCGCCCGGGTAGCGCTCGCCGGGCAGTTCGACCACCTCAGAGCCGTCGAAGAACACGTCCACCGCCTGCTCGCGATGCCCGCCGGTGACCACCACGATCTCTGGCCCCAGTGCCCGCAGGGAACGGGCGAGCTCGGCGGCATCGTCGCCGGGGTGCTCGGGTCCCGGAAGGGTCGCGCGGGCGGTCGACCCGGTGCCCGCGGCTGCCGCCAGCGCGCGGGCCTCGGGCAGGTTGGGGGTGATCACCAGCACGCGCGGCAGCAGCCACTCCAGGAGCGCCCCCCGCGCCGACTGCTCGAGCAACTCGGCGCCGGACTCGGACACCATGACGGGGTCGAGCACCACCGGCGTTCCAGGCGCCAGCAGATCCAGTGACGCGGCGACCGCCTGGATCGTCGCCACCGTGCCGAGCATGCCGATCTTGACGGCGTCCACGCCGATGTCCTCGGCCACCGCCTTGACCTGCGCCACGATGACCTCGGGCGAGATCGCCTGCACGGCGCTCACCCCCACGGTGTTCTGGGCCGTGATCGCTGTGATCGCGGTCATGCCGTGTGCCCCGCAGGCGGCGAACGCCTTCAGATCGGCCTGGATGCCGGCGCCGCCGCCGGAGTCCGAGCCCGCGATCGACAGCACGCAGGGCGGCCGGGTGCGCGCTCCGGTGCTGGTCAGTGCAGATTGGGGGCCGGCCATGCCGGCGAGCTTAGGGAATCGCCTCGCCTGCGCCGGCTGCGTCAGGCCGCGGGCGCGGTCATCCGGTGGCGCTCCAGGACGCGTCCTCGAGCGCACAGGAGTCGCTGAGCTTGTGGATGGTGCGACCCTCAGCCTGCGGCGCCGGGTAAAACGCGAGCACGCCGCTCACCTCGACCTTGCGCCCGACGAGGTCGGGCGGCCATTGCTCCAGTTGAGAGACATAGACGGGGCGACCGTCCAGGCTGACGATGGCTCCGGCCGCCGCGTTCTGGGCGGTGCCGACGACGGTCACCTGCTCGCCGACTCGGGACTGGAGGTCCTCCCACATCAGTGCGTGACCGCTGCGTCGATCGCCGCGACGGCGTTCACCACGCGATCTGACCACCCCGGCATCGCCGCCGGCGCGGCGGCGGCGATGGCCGCTCGCTGTGCCTTCGTCAGCTTGCCCAGCTTGCGTTTGATGTCCGCATCGTTCAGGCCGTTGAGACGGAGCGCCACATCTGGCCAGTCGCCCCTCGCGATCGAGGCGTCGAGCGCGCTGAGCACCGCGCTGCGCGGCAGCGGCTCCTTGTCGACGAGCCCGAGTGCGTCGGTGACCCGGTCTGAGTAGCCCGGCATCGCCCCCGGCGCCGCCGATGCGAGGGCGGCGCGTTCGTCGTGGGTCAGGCCCCGGGCCAGCTGCTTGATGTCGGCGTCGTCGAAGCCGTTGAGGCGCTGGGCGGCATCAACCCATTTGCTCCGGCTCACCTGCGCCTTGAACGCCGCGATCTGCTCCTGGCGCGAGTAGACCGGTGCGGGTGCGCTGACGATGATCTTCTCCGGCAGCACCGTCGTCTGCGTGACCCCGTAGACGACGCGGTCGAAATCCGTGTAGGTGACGTGCTCCTCGCCGTTCTCCCAGTATTTGTTGGCGAACTTCGCACGAGTGCTCTGGTAGACCTCCTCCGGGGTCTTCATGCCCGGGTACTTGCCGTGGTTGGCGTGCCAGAAGCACTGGGTCTGCTCGTCCCAGAAGCCGAAGTCGAAGTTGACGTATCCGGGGCGTGCCTCGCCGAGGTTGCCGAAGATGGGAGTCATATCCACCTTGCCGCTGACCGGATCGGGACGGAACGCCTTCGGGTCGGGCTTGATCCGCTTCGCCTCGTCAGGGTCGCGGTTGGACCAGAAGAGCATGGCGAACATGACCCAGACGTGAATCGGCTTGGCGGGGTCGATCGGACCGGCCCCCGCGTTGCGGTCGGCGACGACCGCCCGGGCCTCGTCAAACCGTCCGTACACCTCGCCGAGAGGAGGGTCATTGGAGGAATCCAGGCCGAGATTGGTCACCGTGATCCCGATGCACCCGCGGTCCACGTTGGCCGTCTCGTCCGGCGACATCGCATGAAACTGGGCCGCCCACATGCGCTCGAACTGCGCCACCGAATATCGCCGCTGGTCCCCGAAATCGCCGTACTTCGGCTTCTCGGCGGCTTTGGGCAACTGCGTCCCGAGGGGATAGCCGAGCCGCTGCACCATCCGCCGTGGGACCGGACTACGGCGAACCGCGGCCACCGTGGCCCGGTTGCCCGCCGCGCTCTGCAGTGCGAGCACGGCCGCCGGCGACGCCACCGTGCGCTGCAGCCCCCGGACCTGCGCCGGCGCCGCCTCCCATCCCTCCGCCGGGCCGAGCGACGGACCGTCGGCTCCGCGCGCGGGGAGCGATGGGGTCTGCTCCGCCTCGACGGACTCGTGATCGGCCACGCTCACGCAGCAAGCCTAATTCGCGGGCGCGCCGCAGTCGATGTCGCGCCCGGAAGACGGGCGTCCATGTCCTCACGGCACGATCGTGTAACGACCTCCCGCCTGGCGGCGCACGCACCCGCTCATCTCCAGCGCCGCGAGCGCCGCCAGCCCGCGCCTCGGCGTCCAGTCCGGCCTCGGTGAACGCCGCGCCCGGCTCAAAGCCATCGGCGAGCGCATCGAACAGGCTGACCAGTTGGGGATCGTCGATGCGCTCCCGGGACGAGACCGGCGCCCGACGCTCGTGGTCGAGCGCCATCAGCACGTCGTCCGGGCCCCTCACCAGCTCGCCCCCGCGCTTGACCACCTTGTGCGGGCCCCACGAGAGCGGAGCGGTCACCTGTCCGGGCACGCCCCCGAGCCGGCGCCCCAGCGTCTCGGCCTCGGCGATGGTCAGCATCGCGCCCGAGCCCTTGCGGGCCGCCACCACGACCGTCATGTCGGCGAGCGCCGCAATGATCCGGTTGCGCGCCGGGAACATCCACCGCCGCGCCGCCACGCCGGGCCCGAGCTCTGACACCACCGCGCCCGAGCCGATGATCTCTCGGTGCAGTCGCCGTCCCGACGGCGGGTACGGCCGCTCCGGCGAGCTGCCCAGCACCGCGATCGTCCCGCCTCGGCCCTGGAGGGCGCCCTCGTGCGCCGCGGTGTCCACGCCACTGGCCATCCCGCTGATCACGGTGAGAAGACCGGCCACCCCCCGGGCCAGAGCCCGCGCGTTCTCCATCGCGTACGGCGAGGCCCGGCGGGCCCCGACGATCGCCACCGAGCGGCGCGCCACGAGCTCCAGGAACCGCTCCATGCCGCCTGCGACGTGCAGGACGGCCGGCTCCGCGTCCAGATCCCAGAGCTTGGCGGGATACGCCGCGTCACAGCGGCACAGCGTCTCGAGCCCGGCGGCGTCGCAGCGCTCGCGGTAGCCGCCGGTGTCGAAGCCCGCCCACTCCATTCGCACATCCGCGGCGCGGCCGCCACCCACGGCGTCGATGAGCTCCTCGTCGGCGCGCTCCAGGAGCTCGGAGACGTCCTCACGCTGGACGTCGAGGTGGCCGGCGAGGCGCACGAGGAGCCACGCGTGCCGCAGGCAGTCCGGACAGGCACGTCGCACACTCACGCGACCTCCATCAACTCGGCGCCGGTCCGCTGGCGGAGGCTGAGCGCGAGGAGGAGGTCAGTACGCGTCACCCGCTCACGGCTCGCGAGATCCGCGATCGTCTGGGCGACTCGCAGCACACGATGGCGCCCGCGCGCGCTGAGCCGGCCGTACTGGTAGGCGTGGGCGAGCTCCCGCTCGGCCGGCGCCTCCAGCCGCACCAGCGCTTCGACGGCCCGCGTGCCCATCTCCCCGTTGCAGGCGGCACCCGCCTCCTGCAAGCCGGCGACGCTGGCGTTCCCTTGCCTCGGTCACCCGCGCCAGCACGGCCGCAGAACTGCTGCGCGCCGCCGTGCTCAGCTCTTCGTTGGTCGGGCGGTGCACGTCGACGAGCAGGTCCATGCGGTCAAGCAGCGGCCCGCTGAGCCGGCGGCGATGGCGGCGCAGGTCCGCCTCGCCGCAGCTGCAGCGATCGTCGACGCCGGCAAAGCCGCACGGGCACGGATTGGTGGCGGCGACGAGCATGAACGAGGTCGGGAAGCTGAGCGATTGCTGCCCGCGCACGATCGTCACGCTCCCGTCCTCCAGAGGCTGGCGCAGCGCGTCGAGGCTGGAGCGCTGGAACTCCGAGAGCTCGTCGAGGAACAGCACGCCCCTGTTGGCCAGGGTCGCCTCGCCGGGCCGCGGCGGCGAGCCGCCTCCGGCGAGCCCGGCGGGCGAGATCGTGTGGTGCGGCGCGCGGAACGGCCGCGCGCTGATCAGGCCGCCCGCGTGGACGCCGGCGACGCTGTGGATGCGGGTGACCTCGATCGCCTCGGCGCGCGTCAGCGGCGGCAGGATCGTGGGCAGGCGCCGGGCCAGCATCGTCTTGCCGGTGCCCGGGCGCGCCCTCGAGCAGCAGGTTGTGCCCTCCGGCCGCGGCGATCTCGAGGGCGAGCAGCGGCGCCTCGTGACCGCGAACGTCGGACAGGTCCGGGCTCGCTGCGCGCTGGCGCCGTGGGCGGGCGGCGCCCCGGGTAGGGATGGCGTGGCGCCGCCCGCCAGCACGTCTGCGGCGGCCCGCAGGCTGGCCACCGCCACGATGCGCAGGTCCTCGACGAGCGCGGCCTCGTGCGCCCGCGTGCGCGGCACGATCAGCCGGGTGCAGCCGCATCGGCTGCGCGCCCTCGGCCACCGCCAGCGCGCCGGGCGAGTCGCGCAGCTCACCGCCGAGGGAGAGCTCGCCGAAGACCGCGCAGCCGGCCAGCGCGTCGGCGGGCACCTGGCCGCTGGCCGCGAGCACCGCCAGCGCGAGCGCGGCATCGAAGCCCGGGCCGGCCTTGCGCATGAACGCCGGCGCGAGGTTGGCGGTGATCCGGCCCTCGGGGAACTTGAAGCCGGAGTTGAGGATCGCCGAGCGGATGCGGTCGCGCGACTCTCGCACCGCGGTGTCGCCGAGGCCGACGACGGTGAACGCGGGCAGGCCGCTGCGGATGTCGACCTCCACCCAGACCTGGAAGGGCTGGACCCCGTCGATGGCAAACGTCGCGACCCTGGCGAGCATGCTCGAAAACGGTAGGGAAAAAGGTGTGACACGTGGGTGACGCGCTGTGCCAAATGTGTGCCTTTTGCAGGCGGTTTTGTGACGGAAAAGACACCATTCGACACACACATGTCACGTTTTTTGGCGTAGCGTTCCGAGCATGGGAAATGACCTCGAGAACGAGCTGGGACGCGACGGGCGAGGAGCTCGCCGCCGAGCATCTGGCGCGGCTCGGCTACGAGATCGTGGAGCGCAACTACCGGACGCGCTGGGGCGAGCTGGACATCGTCGCGCGCGCTGGGAGCGCGCTCGCGTTCTGTGAGGTCAAGACGCGCCGGGCGGGCGGCCGGGCCGGCGGGCCGTTTGACGCGGTGGGCCGCGACAAGCAGACCCGGGTGCGCAAGATGGCCGGCAGTTGGCTGGTGGAGCGCCGGGACCGGCCCTACGCCGACGTCATCCGTTTCGACGCGATCGGGGTGATCGTGGACGCCGGCGGGCGGCTCGTGTCACTGGAGCATCTGGAGGGAGCGTTCTGATGCGGTGGCTGGTGGTGGCATTCGGAGCGCCGATGCGCCCGGCGGGGCCATGGAGCACGGGCGTCGTGCCCGGGCTCCATGGCGCCCGGGGCGTCGGTCAGGCACGCCGACGTCACCTGGCGATCGCGACGGCCTTGGCCACCGTCTGCTTGGAGAAGGCGCTGGAGCCTGCCCATGCGACGGTGAGCTTGACGCTTGCTTGGCCGTGCGGCAGCCGCTCGGCAGGCGCACGCTCGACGCGAACCGGCGGTGGCGGGCCGTGGTCGTGCGCCTGGCCGTGGCGGAGCCGCAGGCCGCCGAGACGACGAGCTTGCCGGTGAACCCCGAGACCGTGGTGCCGGCGATCGAGACGCCGTGCCGATGCGACGCGGTGGCCTTGGTGAGCTTGAGCTTGGGCGAGGGCGGCGCGGGGGCGCCGGGTGCCGACGGTGACCGGCGTGCTGGCCGCGTCGTCGACCTCGCCGCCGGTGGGGCCCTGCTACCCAGGTGCACAGATGATAGAGGCCGGTCTTCTGCTTGGTCGTCGCGGTGGTGGTGACAGGACCGCCGAAGACCTGCGGCGAGAAGAACCCACTGAGGTGGTCTCGATCTTGTTCTGCCCCTGGTCGAGCCTCGAAGCTGGCCGGGCACGGCCGCCTCGGAGGCGGGGCACATCACCGAGAACAGCGACAGCTGCTGGTCGGTCTGGGTCGTGTAGCTGACCTGGAAGCTGACGTTGGGCTGCAGGTCCTTGGGGACGGTGACGGTGAGCTGGCTCACCTGGGGGCCGCGGGCAGCAATGCTCAGCATGGCCGGCGAGGCCACCGGCTGGTCGGTGCTGTTCTGGTTCTGGGCCAGCCAGGCGCACAGCTGGTAGGAGCCGGGCAGCCGGCGGGCGGAAGCTGCCGCGCTCACCTGGTAGGCGCCCGGGGCCACCGTCTGGGCTCCGGGGGCGAGAGATCGTCGTGTCCTGGCCGGTGAAGGTCGAGGTGTCCTCCTGGTAGCTGGTCTGACACGCCGGGTCCGCCGGCGGGACGGACGATCGCCTCGACCTCGGCGGCGCCGGTGAGGGCGTTGGTGCCGCTGAAGTTGAGATCGACCGGGAACGCCTGCTCGGGGGTGGCGGTGGTGGTGGCCACCGCGATCGAAGAGGTGTCGGCCATCGCCGGGGCGGCGAGAGCCGCCCGCGAGGACCGAGGTCAGCCCCGCGGTCACGATGACGGCAGGGACGATTCTCCGCGCGTAGCGCGGCACGAGATGCACCGGCATATCCGGGTTTCCCCTTCCCTTGAGATCTGGCGGCTCGGGTGCGCCCACGCACGCGGCCGCGAGTCCGGAGGACGCCGAGGCGCCCGCCGCTTATCGGTGGCGCGGGCGCCGCTCGGCGTCCAGACCAGCCCGTTAAACGGGCTAGCCGAGCGCGAGTTGCTGATATGCCGTGGACTGGAACGACAGGCGGTGAAGCGGCGAGACCCCGAGCCGCTCGATCGCCTCGCGATGCTCGGGCGTGGAGTAGCCGACGTGGGTGGCGAACTCCCAGCCCGGATGGAGCAGTTCGGCGCGGCGCATGTAGCGGTCCCGGGTCTCCTTGGCCAGCACCGAGGCGGCGGCGATGGCGGCGCTCTTGGCGTCCCCGCCGATGACCGCGCGCCGCTCGTGGGCCACGCCGGAGACCGGGAAGCCGTCGCTGAGGCAGATGCAGCCCTCACACGCGACGTTGTTCAGCGCGTCGCGCAGGGCGGCGAGGTTGGTCTTGTGCAGCCCGCGGGCGTCGATGCCGGGAGCACAGCGGGTGACGATCGAGACGCGCGCGGCGATACTGAGGATCACCGGGTACAGGGCCGCCCGCCCCTCCGGGCGTCTGCTGCTTTGAGTCGTTCAGCGTGCCCAGAGCCCGCGCCTGGGCCGGTCCGACGCGGTTGAGGTCGAGCAGGACCGCGGCGGCCACCAGTGGCCCGGCAAGGCAGCCGCGGCCCGCCTCGTCGGCTCCGGCGACGAAGCGCACGCCCAGGCCACGGTCAAAGCCGAGCAGGCGTCGACCCGGGCGGCCCGGCTTGCGCCGGCGCGTGTGAGATGGGGGGGCCGGGTGGGGCGAGCCGGGCGAGCGAACCTGGCTAGAGGGTGCCGATGCGGTCCGGGGGCCAGTAGGTGAAGAACGCGACCCCGATGATCCATTTATCGGGGACGGGACCCCAGAAACGGCTGTCGTCTGAGAGGCCACGGTTGTCGCCCATCATGAAGTAATGACCGGGCGGAACCTTGATCGGCGTCCGGAAATTGCAGGAACTGTCCACGCCGCAGGGGTTGATGTAGTCGTCCTTCTCCTTGACCCCGTTACGGTAGACGTGCCCGTCCTGGATGAAGAGGGTGTCCCCCGGTCCGGCCACCACGCGCTTGATGAACGTCTGCGTCGACTCCGCAGCGGTGGGCTGATCGCAGGCCTGGCTGTGGCCGGTCCCCTGCGAGCTGTTGCCGCAGACGGGGCTGTTGAAGTCCGCGCCGTGAGGCGGGTGGAAGACGACGACGTCGCCGACGCTGGGATGGTCGGCCAGGCGGTTGGTGAGCACGCGCTGGCCCGGGTCGAGCGTCGGGACCATCGAGGAGCTGGGGATCCGGTAGGGCTTGACGATGAACGCCTGGATCAGGATCGCCAGCCCCACCGCGACCGCAATCGTCACGACGAGCTCGACGAGCGACGCGACCGGAGACTTCTTCTTCTTTTTGCGGGACGCGGACATCGGCTGGGGGCTAGAGGAAGCCAATGTGATCAGGGGGCCAGTAGGTGAGGAACGCCTTGCCGATCAACCACGCCTTGGGGACCGGGCCCCAGTAGCGGCTATCGAGCGAGTCAGGGCGATTGTCGCCCATCATGTAGTAGTCCCCCCTCGGTACGGTGATGCTGGCACGGAAATTGCACTCGCCGGCGCCGTCACAGGGGACGGTGAAGGAACTGGCCTCGCGGTGCCCGTTGCGATACACCAGGCCATCGCGAATGGTCAGCCGGTCGCCCGGAAGGCCCACCACTCGCTTGACATAGGTCTGCGACGACTCGTGGGTCTGGGCCACATCGCACGGCGCGGCGCCGTCCTGGCCATCGGTGTTCTCCCCCTCGCTGGGGTTCGCGCACGTCTCAGACACGGGGGGATGGAAGACATAGATGTCGCCGACGTGCGGCGACGAGAAGTGCATCCCGACCCGGTCGACGAGGATGCGCTGACCGATGCGTAAGGTCGGCACCATCGACGGGCTGGGAATCTCGTAGGGCTTGACGATGAACCCCTGGATGGCGATGGCCAGGCCCAGCGCGATCGCGACGATCACGACCAACTCCGCCACCGAGCGCGCCAGCGGCTTCTTGGTCGTCGTCACACCTACTCGTCGTCCGGCGCCGGCTCTTCCTCGCCCGCCTCGGTCGCGTCAGCGCTGGCTGCGGGCTCGGATGCTTCGGTGCCTTCAGCGCTGGCTTCGGGCGCAACTGCCTCTTCGGCGGGCGGCGCTGCTGCCGCCTCCGTCGCCTCGACTGTCTCCTGGGCCTCGACCGCCTCGGCGACGGTCTCCTCCGCGGTGGCACCCTCGGCGTCGACCGGGGTGGGCTCGCCGTCGGCATCTGGCCCGTAGAGCAACTCGCGCTCCACCGCGACCTCGGGGCCGGCGGACCGGCGCTCACGCACTCGGGCGCGCTTGCCGATCCGGCCGCGCAGGTAATACAGCTTGGCGCGGCGCACGTCGCCACGGGCTGCCACCTCGATGCGCTCGATCTTGGGCGAGTGCAGCGGGAAGGTCCGCTCCACACCCACGCCAAACGACTGCTTGCGCACGGTGAATGTCTCCCGGGCGCCGTGGCCCTGGCGCTTGATCACAACGCCTTCGAACACCTGGGTGCGGCGCCGGGTCCCCTCGATGACCTGGAAGTGCACACGCAGGCGGTCACCGGCGTCGAACGCCGGTACTCGGCGGAGCTGTGATCGCTCCAGGCTGTCGATGACTGTGCTCACGGGGACTGAAGTTTGGGGAACGGGGCAGTGTGTGCGTGGCAACGGGCGAGCGGACTGAAAACAGGCCGCGTGCGCCAACGCGCCTCCGCCCATGCGGCGGTTCATGGTAGCGGGTCCCTCGCTGAGGAGATGTTGGCGCTGCGCTAAGTCCGCGAGGATGAAGCGCCGGGCGATCGCGTCGGCGAAGCGGCGGCGTCCGCCGTCCATGCCCCGGCCGCCCGCGCGCGGCTCTGGGCCAAGCGCCACTCCGCGATACGGGCGTGGTGCCCGGAGAGCAGCACCTCGGGCACCCGCCAGCCGCGATAGTCAGCAGGACGGGTGTAGTGCGGATACTCGGGCCCGCCCTCCAGCGCCGCGCTGAAGGACTCCTCCAGTGCGGAGCGCTCGTCCCCCAGTGCGCCGGGCTGCTTGCGCAGCACGGCATCGCATACCACCATCGCCGCCAGCTCGCCGCCGGCGAGCACGTAGCGCCCGATCGACACGCGGTCTGACGCGAAGTGCTCGACCACGCGCTCGTCAAAGCCCTCGTACCGGCCCGAGAGCAGGGTCAGGGCCGGCTGTGCGGCGAGCTCGTCCACCAACGCGTCGTCGAGCAGGCGACCACCCGGGTCGAGCACGATCACGCGCCGCCGGGCGGGCAGCTGCACCGGGTCGATGCCGTAGCGGGCACGCAGCGCGGCCTCGACGACATCGACGCGCAGCACCATCCCCGCTCCGCCGCCGAAGGGCGTGTCGTCGACCTGTCGCCCGCTCAGCGGCGTGTGGTCCCGATAGTTGACGCGGTTGAGCTCATGCCCGAGAGCCACGGCGTTGGCCACATGGCGCTGGGAGACGAACCAGTCAAACGCCTCCGGGAACAGCGTGAAGACGTCGATCTTCATCAGGCCTCGCCCAGGAACTCCAGGTCCACGTCGATGACACGGCCGTCGAGGTCGACGTCGCGCACGGCATCGCGCACCAGTGGCACCAGCAGGTCCGGCGCGTCGCCCGCACGCTTGACCTCGAGAACCTCGCAGGAGGGCAGCGCCAGCAGCCGCGCCACGACGCCAACCTCGCGATCACCGTCACGCACCGCGCACCCCTCGAGGTCGGCCGCCCACCATTCGTCCTCATCGAGCTCGGGCGCCTCGGATCGCGCCACGAAGAGCTCCTGGCCGCGCAGCGTCTCGGCGGCGCTGCGATCCTCACAGCCATCCAGGCGGACGATCGGCCGCCCGTCGTGCCCGGCCAGCCGCACGATCGTGCGCCGCGTGTCACCGACCCGGACCTCGGCACCCTGCTCGAGCAACGTGCCAACCGGGTCGGCCAGGTGGAAGCTGCCGTCGAGGCCGTGTGGACGCCCGACAACACCGGCGCGCAGCCAGTGCTCGGTCTCGGTCACGCCGAGACCCTAGTCGTCGACGATGTCCACGAACACGCGGCGCTGGTCCTTGACGGCGGCGGCCTTGACCACCGCGCGCAACGCCATTGCGGTCCGGCCACCACGGCCGATCACGCTGCCGTAGTCGTCATCGTCGACGGACAGTTCGAGGATGAGCGTGCCGTCGTTCTCCTCCACCTCGGTGACACGCACGGCGTCTGGGTTATCGACGAGCCCCTTGGCCAGGTACTCGAGGAGGTCCTTCATGCGTCGACTACGAGATGCCCTGAGTGCGCAGCAGCTTGCGAACGGTCTCCGACGGCTGGGCGCCGCGGGCGAGCCAGTCGCGGATGCGCTCCTCGTTGAGCACGATCGTCGAGGGGTCGGTCTGGGCGTTGTACTGCCCGACGGTCTCGATCACGCGACCGTCGCGCTTGGAGCGCTGGTCGGCGACGACGACGCGCCAAATGGGGTTCTTGCGCCCGCCGATACGGGTGAGTCGGAGTCTGACTGCCATCAGCGAGCGATGAGGTTAGCGTGCTTTTGCCGGAAGGGGCGAGTCGGGGCACATGAAAGCGCTCCGCGGCGGGTGTTACCGCCCCTGGCGCATGAGCGCGCCGAGATCGGGCATCCGCCCCTGGGACACCTGGCGCATCACCTTGCGCATCTGCTCGAACTGCTTGATCAGCTGCTTGACCGCCTGGACGTTGGTGCCCGAGCCCTGGGCGATACGCAGGCGCCGCGACCCCTTGATCAGCTCAGGGTGACGGCGTTCCTGCGGGGTCATGGAGAGGATGATCGCCTGCAGGCGGTCGAACTCCTTCTCTTCGACCTTGACCCCGCGCAGTTCCTTGCCGACGCCGGGGATCATCCCCAACAGCGACTGGAGCGGGCCGAGTTTGCGAATCTGGCGCATCTGGTCGAGGAAGTCGTCGAGGCCGAACTCCTGCTTGCGCAGCTTGCGTTCCAGTTCGGCGGCCTGCTGCTCGTCGTAGCTGGACTCGGCCTTCTCGATGAGCGTCATCACGTCGCCCATGCCGAGGATCCGCTGCGCCATGCGGTCGGGGTGGAAGCGCTCGAACTGGTCGAGCTTCTCCCCCGTGGACGCGAACAGGATCGGCTTGCCGGTGACGGCCTTGACGCTGAGCGCCGCGCCGCCGCGGGCGTCGCCGTCGAGCTTGGACATGACCACGCCGTCGAAGTCCACAACGGCGGCGAACTGCTCGGCGACGTTGACCGCATCCTGACCGGTCATGGCGTCGACGACGAGCAGGATGTCGGTGGGGTTGATCGCCTTCTTGATGTTGGCCAGCTCGTCCATGAGCTCCTGGTCGACGTGCAGCCGCCCGCTGGTGTCGACGATGAGCACGTCCTTGCCCTCGGCGCGAGCTCGGTCGGCAGCCCACTTGGCGATGTCGACCGGGTTGCGCTCGGTGCCCTGCTCATAGACGTCGACGCCGGCCTGCTGGCCGACCTTGACCAACTGCTCGACGGCGGCGGGCCGATAGACGTCGCAGGCCGCCACCGCGACCGAGGAGTGGTGCTCGGTGCGCAGGTAGCGGGCGAGCTTGCCCGTGGCGGTCGTCTTACCGGAGCCCTGCAGGCCCGCCATGAGCACGATCGTCGGCGGCCGCGGCGAGAACGACAGCTCGCGGGAGGCGCCGCCCATCAACTCGGTGAGCTCGTCGGAGACGATCTTGACCACCTGCTGGCCGGGGTTGAGCTTGCCCACGATGTCCGCGCCGAGCGCGCGGTCCTTGACCGCGGTGGTGAAGGTCTTGACGACCTTGAAGTTGACGTCGGCCTCGAGCAGCGCCAGGCGGATCTCGCGCATGGCGGCGTTGATGTCGGCCTCGGTCAGGGTGCCGCGACCGCGGACCTCGGACAGGGTGGCCTGGAGCTTCTCGGCAAGGGAATCGAACACGGTGTCTCTACCTGTTGAGGCTACTGCGCTCAGGAGGTGAGCCCGGCAGAGTAGCGCGGCGCACAGCCCGCGATATCACTTTCTGGCGTAGCCGCCGAAAGTCCGACGCACGGGCCGTCAGGAAACGAGCGCGCGCGCGAAGTCCCCGGCGTCGAACGGCCGCAGGTCCTCGAGCTGCTCGCCCACCCCGATCAGCTTGACCGGGATGCCGAGCTCCTGAGCGATGGCGAGTGCGATCCCGCCCTTCGCGGTGCCGTCGAGCTTGGTGAGCACGAGCCCTGAGACGTCGATCGCCTCAGAGAACGCCTTGGCCTGGCGCAACCCGTTCTGCCCGGTGGTCGCGTCGACGGTCAGCAGCGTCTCGTGGGGAGCCTCGGGGATCTGCTTGGCGATGACCCGACGGACCTTGACCAGCTCGGCCATGAGGTTGTCCTGGGTGTGCAGCCGGCCGGCGGTGTCGATCAACACCACGTCGGCGCCCTGGCGGCGGGCGGTGGCGATGGCATCGAAGGCCACCGACGCCGAGTCGGCACCGACACCGCCCTTGACGAAGTCCACCCCGGCACGCTGGGCCCACAGCTCGAGCTGCTCGACCGCCGCCGCCCGGAAGGTGTCGCCGGCGGCCAGCACCACCGACCGCTTGAGCTCCTGGCTCAGATGCCACGCGAGCTTGCCCAGCGTCGTCGTCTTGCCGGTGCCGTTGACTCCGGCGACGAGGATGACGGTGGGCTCGGGGCGCAGATCGATGGTGTCGTTGCCGGTCTGGGCGATCTCGGTGAGGAGCTCGACCAGCCGGTTTGAGAGCTCCTCACCGCCGGACAGCTTGTTCTCGGCGGCCTCCTGCTCGAGCTGGGCCACCACCTTCGCAGTCGTCTGGGCACCGACGTCGGCGTAGATGAGCGCCTCCTCCAGGCGCTCCCACGTTTCGTCGGAGAGGTCCTCGAACAGCGTGGCCTGGATCTCTGACTGCAGCGCCTGGCGGGTCTTGCGCAGGCTCTCGCGCAGCCGGCGGAAGCGGCCCACGCGACGCTCCGGCTCCTCGGACGCGCCCGCCGGCCCCGCCTCCAATCCGTCGATGATGAACAGCTCTCGCCAGTCGCGCGCCATGACGGCGGCGACGTTATCAGCGCCCGCGCTACCGGCCGCGGTGGACGGTGCGGCCCCTCTCTCTGTGGCGGTGATCGTGGTGATGGCCGCGGCGGACCCAGTGCTCGACGAGCGGCTCCAGCGGCCCGACGTCGCTGGTGCCGTTCCCGACCGACTGACCGGCCGCGGTGCACTCCCGGCGGGTGGGGCACGACACCGAGGCGAAGCTGTTGCCGGCGGTCCCCGGCACGGTCGGTGTGGCCTGGATCTGCCAGAGGCCACGGTGCAGGCGCGCGGCGTACGTCTGGACGTTGCCGCTCGCGTCCGCGATGTCGCCGACGACGGTGCAGGTCTGTCGCCCGGGACACGCGATGCCGGCCGCCGAGGGCTCGACCCCGCCGACGTCGGGCGGTGCGGCGATGAGGCTCCAGGCACCATGCCGGAACCGCTCGACCAGAGGGTGGGAGCCGCTCTGGTCGCTCCAGCTGCCGGTGGCGACACAGTCGCCCACCTCGGGACAGGAGACGGCACCCAGCGAACCGGCCGCCGCGCCAGGCGGGTTCGGCGCCGCGGGGGTGAGGGACCAGCTTGTCCCGTCCCAGGTCTCGGCGACCGTGTTGCTGTCAGCGTCAGCACCAAGGGCCATACAGAACGTCGAAGCGACGCAGGAGACGCCGCTCAGCATGCTCGGCTCCGAATCGGCCGGCAGCGCGGGATTCAGGCTTGTCCACGCGCCGGCGGCCAGGTGGTCGATGAGCAGGGGCGCTTGGCCATCGCCGGTGTTGCCGACCGCCATGCACTCCGAGGTCGAGGCGCATGACACCGAGAGCAACTCCTCGATGCTGAAGACGGCCCCGGGGGATGCAGCCTGAGCGCCCGTCGTGCTCAGGCTCTGCGCCACCGCTGTGGTGTCAGGGCTCTGCCCCGAGCCCACGGCGATGCACGCCCCCGGGGCCCCGCACGAAACGCTGACCAGCTTGGAGCCGAAATCGAAATCCAGCGTGTCGGTCTCGATCACTGACCACGCCGTCCCGTCCCACACCTCGGCCAACTCTCCCGCCGGCACGTTGCCCGGACTCTCCTGACCGACCGCGGTGCATGCATCCGCCGACGCGCAGGAGACGCCGGCGAAGGTGCCCTCGGCGGTACCGCCGGGCCCCTCGGGCGGCTGGGCGGCGCCAGGCAGTGCCGGCGTGGGCTGAATCGTCCAGCCGCGCGCCGCCGCCGGTCCACATGTCGTCGCCGCGACCAGTAACGCAACGGCGACGCCGAGACACAGACGTCGCGAGACCGCCTTTCCCACCACCATGAGGCACCCCCTGCCGGTTTGGACGTCGCGGCACTGTATATCGATGGCCACAAGACCGGCGCAGCGGTCGGCCAATTTGCAGTGGTTTGGGAGGCGCCGGTGCAGGCCGCGGTCGCTCAGGCGGCCTGGGCCTCGGCCTCCGCAGGGCCCTCGCCGTTGGAGAGCTTGCGCGAGATGACCTTGGAGATGCCGTCGGAACCCATCGAGACGCCGTAGAGCGAATCGGCGGCTTCCATCGTGCGCTTCTGGTGGGTGACGACGATGAACTGGGCGCGCGACGAGTACTGGCGCAGCAGCGCGAGGAAGCGGTCGATGTTGAGGTCGTCGAGCGCGGCCTCGACCTCGTCGAGGATGTAGAAGGGGCACGGGCGCGCGAGGAACACGGCGAAGAGGAAGGCCAGTGCCGTCATCGACTTCTCGCCTCCCGAGAGCAGCGACAGACGCTTGCACTCCTTGCCCGCCGGCGTGATCTCGATCTCCACGCCGAGAAGGTCCTCCTCGGGCTCGAGGTCGCCGTCGGGCCCCTCGTCGCCGTCTCCGTCGTCCGCGTCGCCGTCAGCGTCAGGGGCCTGCTGGCCGCCGATCACGCGCGCCGGGCCATCACGCTCGGAGACCAGCCGCAACCGCCCCTCGCCGCCCGGGAAGAGCTGAGCGGCAAGCTCCTCGAAGGCGCCGGCAGTCGCCGCGAAAGTCTGCTCGAAGGTGGTGCGAATCTGCTTGTCGGTATCGGCGATGAGCTTCTCGAGCTCACGCAGAGCGGTCTCCAGGTCCGCGCGCTGGGCCTCGAGCTCCTCGACGTGGGCGACCGCCTCGGCGTACTCCTCCTGGGCCAGCGGGTTGACCGGCCCCAGCTGCTCGCGCCGACGGGCGATTCGCTCCAGACGACCGTCCAGGGTCTGGCGCTCCTCGTCGCTGAGCGCCTCATCGGCGGGCTCGGCGGCGAGCTCGAGGCGCTGGGCGATGCGCCCCAGCTCGGCCTCGGCGTCCCCGGCCTGGTCGCGGGCACGCTGGAGGCGGACCTCGGCCTGGGTCAGCGTCTCGTTCTCCTGGCCGATCTTGGCGTGCAGCCCCGCCTCCTGCTGGGCGCACGTGCGCAGCTCGACGGCGACGTGCTCCCCGGCCTGGCGGTCGGCGGCCAGCGCCTCCTCAAAGCCGGTCAGCCGCTCGGCGATCGCGCCCGAGACCTCCTGGAGGGCGGCGATGATGCTCGCCACCGCGGGCACCAGCTCGGTGTCGTGCGCGATACCCGCGCGCACCCGCTCCAGGCGCTGGGTCCGCTCGGTCCGCTCGCGCTCCACGCGCTCGAGCATCCGGCGCTCGGCGGCCAGCTCCGCCGCGAGCTGGGCACGGCGCCCCGCGTCCGGGCCGTCGTCGGGGGCGGCACGGCGGCGCGCGATGAGCGCAGCGAGCCGGCGCTCCTCCTCACGCAGCTCGTCGAGCGTCCGGACGGCCATACGATGGGCGTTGGTCAACCGGTCGCGCGCCGAGTCAGCCTCCGACATCCCAGCACTGGCCCGCTCCACCCCGGCGCGGGCGTCGACCTCGGCCTGGGCGGCGCGCGCAGACGCGGCCACGAGCTGTTCGCGGCGGTTGCGCTCGGCCAGGACGCGCTCCTCTCCCACGGCAGGGGCCTGGCGCAGCTCGCGCGTGCGCGCCGACCACACCCGCCCCTCCCGGGTCACGGCAACCCCACCGAAGCTGGGGGTCAGGGCGTCGAGGTCCTCGACGACCCACATCTCCTGCAGCAGCGCCCGGGCCAGGGTCAGCGCGCGGCCCTGAGCGCGGACATGGGCCAGGAGCAGCTCGGCGCCCGGGGCCGGCGCGGGCGCGCCGGCAGCGCCGTCGCCGGCCGGTGTGCCCGCCTCGCCGACGACGAGCGTGCGGCCGCCGTCGGCGCCGGCACGATCGAGCAGCGTCGCGCCTGCGGCGCGGTCGTCGACGACGGCAGCGCGCAAGCGGCCGTCGAGCGCGGCGGCGACGGCCAGCTCATAGCCGGCGTCGACATCGAGATCGTCGGCCAGCGCAGCGGCGCCATGGGGGGCGCCCGCGTGGTGGCGAAGGAACTGGTTGACGCCGGCGAGCTCACCGCCGACGCGGGCGGCCTCCCGGCGGGCGGCCTCCACCGCGCGCTCGGCGTCGCGGACCTCGCCACGGACCCGTTCGGTTGCGGCTTCGGCGGTCTCGCGCTCGGCCTGCGCCGCGGCGACGACCTCAGCCTGCTGCGCGGCGCGCCGGCCGGCTTCGGCCAGCTGCTCCTCGAGCTCGGTGAGCTGGCGTGCGAGCTCGGCCTCGCGGTCGCGGTCCAGCGCGGCCAGGGACTCCTCCAGGCCGGCGATCCGGCCCGCCGCCTCGGGGTCGTCCTGATCGGCGGCGGCTTCGGCGGCGAGCCCCGCCTCGAGCTCCTGATAGCGAGCCAGCCGCGCCTCGACGGCGGTCGCGGCGGCGCGGGCGGACTCGGCGCGATAGCCGATCCGCTCGGCGGCGCCCCGGGCCGCGTAGGCGCGCCGTGAAAGCTCCTCGCGCTGGGCGCTGCGCGCCGCCAGCGCCTCCTCGGCGGCCTCGCGGCGCTTGGAAACGGCCTCGAGCTCGGCCTGCAGCACGCGGCGGCGCTCCCGGACCTCGGCGGTCACCGCCTCGGCTGAGACCATGGCGGCGCGGTGTCCGCGCACATCGTCGCGGGCGAGATCCCAGCGGATCTCCAGCGACTGGCGCTCAAGGCGCTCGTGCAGCTCGGCGGCCTCGGCCTGGCGCTTGAGCGGCCGCAGCCGCGACCGTGCCTCGCGTTCGACGTCCAGCGCGCGGTCGAGGTTGTCCTGGGTGCGCGCCAGCTTGAGCTGGGCGCGGCGCCGGCGCTTGCGGTGCTTGCCCAGGCCGGCCGCCTCCTCGATGAGCAGACGGCGATCGCGCGGCTTGGAGGTGACCAGCGACTCGACGCGGCCCTGCGAGATGACCGAGTGCATCTCCTTGCCCAGGCCGGTGTCCGACAGCAACTCGACGACGTCGACGAGACGGCAGCGGGCGCCGGCCAGGCGGTACTCACCCTCGCCGGCTCGATCGAGCCGGCGTTGGATCGCGATCTCGGGGATGCCAAGGCCGAGGCTCCCCTCACTGTCGTCGAGGACGAGCTCCACCTCGGCGTGACCGGCCGCCTGCCGGCCGGGGGCGCCGCCGAAGATCACATCCTGCATCGACTGGCCGCGGACGGCGCCCGGGGACTGCTCGCCGAGCGCCCACAGGACGGCGTCGGTCACGTTGGACTTGCCCGAGCCATTGGGACCGACGATGACGCTCACCCCAGGGCCGAACTCCAGCTTGGTCCGGTCCGGGAAGGACTTGAAGCCCTTGACGGTGATCGACTTCAGATACATGGCGCCGTCCCGTGGCTCACCGGTGCGCCGTCATGACGAGGCGTCACTTGGCCATGGCCTCCAGGGCCGACTGCGCGGCCTCCTGCTCGGCGTCCTTCTTGGAGCGGCCCACGCCGCTGCCGATCTCCTTGCCGCGGATGGTGGCGTGGACCGTGAAGGTGCGGTCGTGGGGCGGCCCCTGCTCGTCCACGACCGCGTAGCTGACCAGTTCGCCCCGCCGGGCCAGCCGCTCCTGCAGCGCCGACTTGTAGTCCACCGAATGCTCCAGCGCGCTCTCGATCTCGGGCGCGAACGCCTCCACCACGGCCTCGGCGGTCGCGTCGTAGCCAAAGGTCAGATAGCAGGCTCCGATCACCGCCTCGATCACCGAGGCCAGGACGCGCTCGGTCGAGATGAGCGCCTCCAGCCCCGGCGCCGCCGACTCCGGAGCGGCGGCACGCAACCGGTCCGGGACGCCCAGGCGCTCGGCCACCGCGCGGCAGGAGCGGCCCGACACCGCCTGCGCACGGATCTTGGTCAGCCGTCCCGGCCCGAAGCGCTCCGCGTCCAGGCGCGGAAACAGATGGGTGGTGACGGCCAGCCCCAGGACACTGTCGCCCAGGAAGGCGAGCCGCTCGTAGGACGCCGATCGGCGCGTCGTCCACGACGAGTGGGTGAACACGGACCGCTCCAGCTCGGGCTCCAGCCGCCCGAGCATCTCCGCGAGCGCCGCGCCGGGTGGGCGGGACCGTGTCCCACTGGGAGGCGGGGTCTCCGGGTCCTTGCGCTGCGGCTGTGGTGTCACTCAGTGTCAGTGGATTGGCCCGCGGTCGCCGGCAGGGCCCCGCTGGCGAGCACGAAGTCGACCGCCTGGCCGACAGTCAGGATCCGGCTTGCCTCCTCGTCGGATATCCGCACCCCGTAGGAGTCCTCGAGCTCCTGCACGAGCGTGTAGAGATCCAGCGAGTCGGCCTCCAGATCCTCACGAAAACGGGTCGACTCTGAGATCGAGCCGGGGCTGACCTCCAGCTCGTCGACCAGGTGCGCGCGGATCAGCGAGAAGACTTGCTCTCGGTTCATCGGCGCCACACCGTAGACGTCAGCCCGGACGCGCTGAGCGCGGGCTCAGTGATCATTGCCGTCCTCCTCTCCCCCGCCTCCGGGGGTTCGCAGTGCGCCGGCGGCCTTCAGGGCGGCTCGCGTGGCGCTGATGACATCTTCCTCCACTCCGCGGGCGGCCACCTCGATGGCGCGGGCAAAGCCGCGGCGGCTGAAGCGTCCGTGGGCCACGACGCCGAGCTGGCGCAGACCCGAGCATGTAGGCGCCACCGGGTCCCTCGGGGTCGATCTCGTCGCGCAGTCCCTGGATCGCGGGGCGCAGCAGCCAGCCGCCCAGCTTGGCCCGGTTCGAGCCCATGGCGACATCCCGGATGGCGCGCAGCGTCCGGCCCGACACCCCCTCGATGAGCTTGAGCGTGATGTTGCCGGTGAAACCGTCCATCACGACGACATCGGCGGCGTCCTCAAAGACCTGGGTGCCCTCGATGTTGCCGACGAAGTTCAGCCCGGTCCCGCCCTCACCCGCGAGCTGCTCGTGGACCTCCACGAGCTCCGGAGTGCCCTTGATCGCCTCCTCGCCGTTGGAGAGCAGCGCCACCCTGGGCGAGGTGACGCCGAGCACCGCCTGGGTGAACGCCGAGCCCATGTGGGCGAATTGGACGAGATGCTCGGGACGGCAGGTGACGTTGGCGCCGACGTCGAGCAGCATCACGGGCCGGCCGCCGGGAACGGGAACCGGCAACGCCAGCGCGGGGCGGTAGATCCCGCGATCGCGGCGCATGTTGAATAGCCCCGCGGCCAGGGCCGAGCCCGTCGAGCCGCCCGAGACGAGCGCCTGGGCGCGCCCGGCGGCCACGGCCTTGGCGGCCTGCACGATCGAGGCCTCCGGGCGTGGAGCGCACGGCAAACGCCGGGTCGGCGGCCTTCGCGATCGACACGGGGGCGTCGACGACCTCCACGCCATCGGGCACGGAGCCTATCTCTGAGGCGGGGCCGAAGAGGAGGACCCTGGTCCCCGCGGCAGCGGCGATGGCCGCTCCGGCGGCGACCTCGGCAGGGCCCAGATCCGCCCCGCCCGCGTCAACGGCGACGGTCACCACGGGGTGGGCCGGCTAGTCCGACTGCTGGCCGGTCTCGGCGATGACCTCGCGGCCGCGGTAGCTCCCGCAGACCGGGCACACGCGGTGCGGGATGCCGGGGGCTGTGGCACGTGGGGCAGGCGTTGTAAGTGGCCGCCTTGACCTTGTGCTGCGAGCGTCGCTGCGTCGTGCGTGCGTGAGATTGCTTCTGCTTGGGGACCGCCATGCGACGCAGGAGGCTAGCAGGCGGGGTGGCCCGTCGGTCCGCCGGATGTGGGCGTCAGACTCGGCCGGTGTCGGGGCGCGGGCCCCGCCGCGGAGGCGTCGGCGCAACCAGGTGACGCCGCAGCAGCGCGGTGATCTCGGCGGCCCCCACCGGTGCCCCCAGCAGAAAGCCCTGCGCCAGGGGGATGCCGTGGGCAAGCAGGAACTCGAGCTGGGCTTCGGTCTCGATGCCCTCGGCCACGACGCCGGTGGCGCAGGCCGAGGCCAGGTCGAACACCGCTTCCACGAGCTTGACCGCCCGGTCGTCGCCCGGCACTCCGGCGAGCATTCCGCCGTCGATCTTGAGCACGTCGAAGCCGAGATCGACCAGGCGCGACAGCGAGGAGTAGCCGGCGCCGAAGTTGTCGAGAACCATGGTGAAGCCGCCCGCGCGCAGGTCCCCGATGACCTCCAGGGCCTCGGCCGAGTCAAGCGTCCACGCCGACTCGGTCAGCTCGAGCGCGAGTTTGGCCGGCGAGACCTCGGACTCGGCCACCCGTCGCTCCAGGCCCGCCGCGAAGCCGGGAGCGAGCAGTTGGGGGGGCGAGATGTTGACGCCGACCATCGGCGCCAGGTCGGCCTCGCGCCATTCGTGCGCCTGGCGGCAGCATGCGTCGAGCATCCAGGACATGAGATCCCCGCCGACGGTGCTCTGGTCGGCGATGTTCATGAACACATCCGGAGTGAGCAGACCCTGCTCGGGGTGGCGCCAGCGTACGAGTGCCTCCACGCCGACGATCACCCGTCTGGGAGCCAGCGACCACACCGGCTGATAGTGGATCTCCATCTCGCCCGCGTCGACGGCGCGGCGCAACTGCGCCGTCATGCTCGAGCGGCGCGAGCCGGCCGCATCGGAGCGCTGGTGGAAGACGAGCCGTCCGCCGCCGGCCGCCTTGGCGCGGTACATGGCGACGTCGGCGTGGCGCAGCAGCGCCTCGGTGTCGGCGGCGTCGTCGGGGTAGAGGCTGATTCCGATGCTGGCGCCGGTCCGGACTTCGGTCCCGGCCACCACGAACGGCTCGAGCAAAGCGCTGAGCAGCTTGCCGCCGACGCTCTCGGCGGCTGCCGTGGGATCGTCGGGGAGATCGCCGAGCAGCACCAGGAACTCGTCGCCGCCCTGCCGTGCGAGCACGTCGGAGTCGCGCAGAACGCTGCGTAGCCGTGCCGACACGCTGGCCAGCAGCCGGTCGCCCGCCGCGTGGCCGAGGCGGTCGTTGACCTCCTTGAAATCGTCAAGGTCGACGAACATCAGCGCGGCCGCACCGCCGGCGCGCCGGGCGCGGGCGAGAGCGAGATCGATCTCCTGCTCGACGAGGATCCGGTTGGGCAGGCCGGTCAGCGCGTCGTGGTAGGCCAGGTAGGCGAGTTGCTCCTCGCCGCGACGGCGCTCGCCGATGTCGCGGACGATGCCGTAGAAGGAGGGGCCGAGGCCGCCCGAGCCTTCGACCCGGGCGACGGTGAGCTCCACGGGGAACTCGCTCCCGTCGCTGCGGATCGCAGTGGTCTCGATGCGACGGTCCAGCAGGCTCGAGCCCGGGTTGTCGCGGATCCTCTGGGCGAGGCTGCGGTAGAAGGCACGATTCTCGGGCGGCACCAGCAGGTCTGCGATCTCGCGGCCCAGCACGTCGTCGGCCAGGTAGTCGAAGGCGCGCTCGGCGGCCGGGTTGAACTCGATGATGCGATCCTGCTCGTCCACGGCGACCACGCAGTCCAGCGTCCCGGCGATCACCGCGCGGTAGCGCGCCAGCGAGGACTCGAGCGCGGTCATCTGGCGCGAGCTCTCGATGGCCAGGGCTGCGTGGGCCGCGAGGGCGCTCAGCATCACCAGCTGCTGATCGTCGGGGCGCCGCCCGGAGAACGGCTCGTCGACCGAGATGATCCCGTACGGGCGCCCGCCGGAGCCTTCGAGCCTCGCGAACAGCGCGTCGTCGGTGTGCCAGCTCTCGCCGCTGACCTGCGCCGCGCGCGCATCGGGCTCGGGCCGGTACCAGGTGACGGTCGGGTCGTCGAAGCTGAGAGAGCCCTCGGGGATGAAGTAGACGCCGTGGCGGCGGAATCGCTCGTGGAGCAACGGCGTCCACGTCTCGGGCTTGGTGGTCGAGCCGAGAAGGATCTCCGACGCCCGCTCGGAGCCGTGGACGGTGACGACCTCGTAGACGTCGCGGTCGGCACGGTACGCGTTGATCACCACCGTGGCAAAGCCGACGGCGTCAGAGACGGCGGATGCCACCGCGCGCAGAGTCTCGAGCAACGTCGGCTGGCGCCGCGCAATGCGCGCGAACTCGAGCAACCCACGAAGGGGTGCGATCGCTTCCCCAGTTCGACTGGATCCCGACGACTCGCCGGCACGCTGCATTCTCATGAGTAATCGACCGAAACCGCTTCGGGCTTGAGGGAGTATGGACGCAATGCCCGCAAATGGCGGGAATTTCCCACCACCAAGCTCAACGTGTCCTCGCTGATCAGTCGAAGTGAAGCTCTGACAGCTTCGCCCATCGCGGGTCGGGCTCGCGCTCGTGGTCGTGATCGGGGCCGGCCTCGTTGAGGTCGGTCCCGCAGACGGGGCACAGGCCGGCGCAGTCGGGGCGGCACAGCACCTGGGTGGGCACGGTGAGCGCCAGGGCGTCGCGCGCCCACGCCCTGAGGTCGACGACGCCGTCCTGCACGTAGGGCGACTCGAGCTCTTCCCCCTCCCCCGGCTGCGACACCTCGCGCGCCAGCACCTCGAACGTCGGCGTCGCGTCGGCCAGGCATCGCATGCACGGCCCGACAAGGGTCGCCTCGAAGCGCAGCCGCAGCGCGTAGCCGCTCCCGGTCGTCCGCGAGACGTCGAGCTGCGCCGGGACGACGCTCGGCTCCACGGCGTAGCGCTCGCCGCCGAGCTCGAATGGGTCGATGCCGACATGGAGATCGAGCCGCCGCGCCTTCGCCGGACGGTGAGGCGGAGACCTCCCAGGTCGAATGTGTCAGTACGCAGGGGCATGTACACGAGATTAACCACTGCCCGCGACGGGCCGGGACGCGCCGTCAGCGCAGCTCGCGCTTGAGGATCTTGCCGGTGGCGTTGCGGGGCAGCTCGTCGACGAAGACGACCTCGCGCGGCACCTTGTAGCGCGCGAGATGGGTGCGCACGTGGTCCTGAAGCTCGGCTTCGGAGAGCTCGGCGCCTGGATCGAGGCTCACCACCGCGCGCAGGCGCTGGCCGAACTCGTCGTCGGGCACGCCGACGACCGCCACCTCGCGGATTCCGGCCATGCCCGCCAGCAGATCCTCGACCTCTGCCGGGAACACGTTCTCGCCCCCGGAGACGATCATGTCGTCGTCGCGGCCGTCGACGAACAGCCGCCCGTCGGCGTCGAAGTGGCCGACGTCGCCCGTCGCCATGAGCTCGCCATAGCGATCCTTGTCGCCGCCGCCGGTGTAGCCCTCGAACAGCATCTCCGAGCCGACGAAGATGCGTCCGCTGGCCCCGACGGGCACCGCCTCGCCGCCGCTCGTCGAGGATGGCGACCACCGTGCCGCGGGGCGGCCGCCCGGCGGTGCCGGGGGCAGCCCGCAGGTCCGCCGGGCCCGCCACCGTCGCCCACGCGACCTCGGTCGAGCCGTAGAGGTTGTACAGCGCGTCGCCGAAGGCGTCCATGACGCGGTTGGCCAGCGGCCCGGGCAATGCCGACCCGCTGACGGCGATCACCCGCAGCGACGACGTGTCCAGGGCGCGACGCTCCTGCAGCGTCGGCCTCGAGCATGCGCTGGAGCATGACCGGGACGACGACCAGCGCGTCCGCGCGCGTCTCGGCCACCGCCCGCACCGTGTCCAGTGGGTCAAAGCGCCGTCTCAGGACGATCGTCGAGGACAGCGCCGTGGCCAGCAGCACGTGGGCGAAGCCCCACGCGTGAAAGAGCGGCGCGGCGATCACGGTGGTCTCGCGCGCCCGCAGCGGGATGGCCGACAGCAGCGCCGCCATCGGCCCCATCGAACTCGGGGCGGGCCGGTTGGCGCCCTTGGGGGTGCCGGTGGTCCCGGAGGTGAGGATCACGGCGCGGCCCGCCGCGACGGGCGGGGGCAGCGGGGTGTCGACGCGGGTGGCGATCAGCTGCGCCAGGCTGGTGTCCTCAGTTTCACCCGCGTCGGCGTCGGCAACGAAACAGACTCGGCCATCGCGCGCCGCCCGGACGGTGGTGGCGAACTCGTTGGTCGTAGACGAGGCCGTCGGCGCTCTCGCGCGCCACCACCTCGGCCACCTGGGGTCCGGCGAACCCGGTGTTGAGGAGCACGACGTGCACGCCCAGCTTGGAGCACGCGGCCGCCACCTCGATGAAGCCGCGATGGTTGCGGCACATGACGGCGAGCGTCCGCCCCTCGGTCAGGCCGTGGCCGGCCAGCCCGCGCGCCAGCGCGTTGCTCCGCCGCTCCAGGTCGGCGAAGGTCACGCGTGCCGTCATCGTCGATGACCGCCGGGGCGTGCGGGAAGCGGGCTGCCCCACCCACGACGCCGGCAGCCATCGTCGGCCCGAAGCGGCGCAGACCCACGATCGCCCGCATCGCCCGATCCGGGCGCGACGGGCGCAGCATGCCGGCGCGCGCAAGCGTGCCGGCGACGTGAATGCCATCGGAGAGAGCCACTCCCATCATCGATATCCAATCACGGCCGCCCGCACACTGGATTCCGGGGCGCCGCGGCACAGCCGAGGCGGGCACGTCCTACCGGCGGTCCGTCGCGGGCGCCGCCACCCACCGGGATTTGGGACACGACCGCGCAAATGTCCGCCACCGGCGATGATTAGCGCGATGTCGGACTGGTTTCGGACATACGGTTACGCCCAGGTCCACGACGGGCTGCTCATCGGCGCCTATCCCCTGGACGCCGACGACGTCCGGATGCTCTCCGCGATGTCGGTCCGGCAGGTGCTCAACCTCGTCGAGGACGCCGAGTATGGGCCGGGACGTCGGTTCGTGGTCGAGCGATCGCTGCGTGAGGCGCGGATCCAGGAGCATCGGATGCAGCTCACCGACTTCGGGCACCTGCCCGCCGACAGCCTCGAGGAGGCGGTGCGACTCGTGGTCAGCTGGCTCAAGGCCGACCTCCCCGCCTACGTCCACTGCCGTGCGGGGTGGCAGCGGTCCGCGGCGGTGGCCGCCGGCGCCGTCGCCGTCTACGACGGGATCGGCATCGACGAAGCCGTCGCCTACATCCAGGAGCGCAAGCCCTCCGCGGATCCGCTGCCGCATCAAAGGGATGACCTCCGGACCTGGTGGAACGCGCGCAGCCATCTGCATCCCTCGCGCTGACGCGCGGTCCTGTCGCCTTATGCGCTGGGGCACCGGCCGCCCGGCGGTGTGCCACACCCACCCCCGCCGTGCGACGGGCCGTTTGTGGCTTGCTGTCGAGGTGGGTGTTGCTTCCCGAGCACGGCGGGGGCGGGCGTGTCACACCGCCCGTCCACACCCCTGCGCGTGGCCTCGGCCCCGCGCCGCGCGGGGTCCCAGCGGCGCTTGCTGAAGCCTGGCGACGCCGTTGGGCTGTTTCAGCGGCGGCGCGAGCGGCGGCGCGCCTCGGGCCGTGGATGGCGGGTGGGCGGCATCCCCGTCGCCGCCGCGCTCGGGAAGGGCTACGGCGATTCGTGTCCCAGTCGCCCGGGCGCGCGGCGGGACGGGCGGTGCCGGCCACCGAGCCCGGGCGCCACCCCACGCGCACCCTCCAACACGCCCGCCGGCGCCGGATTACTCGGCGGCGCGCAGGCGGCGGGCGGGACGCTGCGGTTGCTCGGTGAGGTCGGGGCCGAGGTCGAGCTGGAGGGCGGCGTTCTGGACGGTGCGGGCGGTGACGGTCACGGGCTCGAGCTCGGGGAGGTCCGATCCCTCCGAGACCGCCCCGTGGTCAGCGAAGCGCCGGGCGCTGGGGAGCACCCGGGACTCGTAGGAGCCGATCGTCTCGTTGAACGCGCTGACGGTGCGGTTGAGCCGCGTCCCCAGGTTGCCGAGCAGCGTCGAGAGCTTCACCAGCCGGCCGTGGAGCTCGCGCCCGAGCTCGGAGATCTCCTGGGCGGACTCGGCGACCCGCTCCTGCTGCCAGCCGTAGGCCACCGAGTACAGGAGCGCGAGCAGCGTCGTGGGCGTCGCGATCAGGACCCGCTGGGTCATGGCGTCCTGCATGAGCGTCGGGTCGGCGTCCAGCGCCGGGCCCAGCAACGACTCGATCGGCAGGAACATCACCACCATGTCCGGCGTGGTCTCCAGCCTGGCCCAGTAGCCCTTGTCGGCGAGCGCCTTGACGTGCTTGCGCAGCAGGCGAGCGTGGTCGCGCAGATACTGGTCGCGCTCGACGCCGTCGCGCGCCTCGTGCGCGTCGAGCATGCCCTGCAGCGGCGACTTGGCGTCGACGACCACGTGCTTGCCGCCGGGGAGGTTGATCACCATGTCGGGGCGCAGCGTCGCCTCGTCCCCGGCGTAGGAGTGCTGCTCGACGAAGTCGCAGTGCTTGAGCATCCCGGCCGCCTCCACCACATTGCGCAGCTGCATCTGGCCCCACTGGCCGCGGGCGTTGGGCTTGCGCAGCGCGGTGACGAGCGCGCTGGTCTCGGTGCGCAGGCGATCGCTGGTCTCGGCCAACGTGCGCAGCTGGGCGCTCATCTGGCCCCGCGACTCGCGGCGTTCCTGGTCGAGGCGCAGCAGCTGACTGTCGACCCGGCCCAGCTGCTCCTTGAGCGGAGCCACCAGCTGCTCGACCGCTGCGTGGCGCTTCTCGAGATCGCCCTTGGCCTCTGACTGGGCCGTCTGGAGCTGGGCTCGCGCGAGCTCGGCCAGCTGCGTCATGCTCGACTGCAGCGCGTCCGCGCTCATCGCCTTGAAGGAGGCCGACAGCCGCTCCTGAGCGTCGTTGATCGTCGCCAGCTGCTCGACCGCCCGCGCGCGCTCCTGCTCGAGCTCGGTGCTCGTCTTGACCAACCGGTTCTCCAGATCGCGCGCCTGTGCGGCCTCGAGGGTCAGCGCGCGCAGCCGCGGCCGTAGGGCCACCACCATGACGGCGGCTCCGATGATCACACCAATTGCGAGGAAAACAGCTTCCATGAGCGGGTCGCTCAGCATGGCGCGCGCCGCGGACGGAACCCGCACACTGCGACAATCCGGTGCATGGCCGCTGACCGAATCCGCCGCCGCCTCGTCGTTCACGGCAATGTGCAGGGAGTTTTCTACCGGGATTCGACCCGTCACGCGGCGCGCAACGAGGGTGTCTCCGGGTGGGCCGCGAACCGCAGCGACGGAACCGTGGAGGTCATTCTGGAAGGCGCGCCTGACGCCGTCAGTTCGGTTGTCGGCTACTGCCGTGCGGGTCCCTCGTCGGCCGACGTCCACTCCGTCGACGTGCACGAGGAGACGCCCGAGGGGCTGACCGGGTTTCAGATCCGGTAGCTGGGCCGAGCGCGTCACGCAGGTCGACCTGCTCTCGACCGAGCCGCATGGAGCCTGCCCCGGGGTGTTTCAATACCGAGGAGATGCTCCCGACCAGCCATCTCCTGGCCTTCCTGCTCACGGTCTACGTGCTCATCCTGGTGCCGGGACCGAGCGTCCTGTTCGTGGTCAGCCGAGGCGTGGCACTCGGCCGCCGGGCGGCGTTTGCCACCGTGCTGGGCAACACCGGCGGGCTCGCGTTTCAGGGCGCGTTGGTGTGCGCGGGACTGGGGTCGCTGCTGGCCAAGTCAGATGCCGTGTTCACGACGCTGAAACTGATCGGCGCCGCCTACCTGATCATCCTGGGCATCCGGACGATCCGCGACCGTGGGCACCTCGCGGGCGCCTTGGGCGGCCTGGAGATGGAGCCGCGCAGCGTGGGACGGATCCTGCGCGAGGGCTTCGTGGTGGGCGCCACCAACCCCAAGGGGCTGCTCATCTTCACCGCCGTGCTGCCCCAGTTCATCGAGCCCGCCCGCGGTCACGCCACGCTGCAGTTGGCCACGCTCGCGGCGATCTGCTGCGTGGTCGCTGTGCTGTCCGACGGCACGTGGGCCCTGGCCTCGGGCACCGCCCGGGAGTGGTTCGGGCGCTCGCCGCGCCGGCTGCGCGCGATGAGCGCCGGCGGCGGGGTCACCATGATGGCGTTGGGCGTGGCGCTCGCGCTTACAGGCCGCAAGCGCTGACGGCGTCGGCCTCGCCCAGGCCGATCGGGGCCTTGGCGTCGCTCTCGTGTTGGATCGCGGGACCGCCGGCGCGAGCCGACGTGATGTCGCCCTCGAGGACCTCGACGACCGTCAGGAGACTTCGGCGGGCTCGTCCTTGCCGGCGAGCCGGTCACGCCCGCGCTGAACCGCGGCGATGAACTTGGAGAGGTTGACCTCGAGCGTGTTGAGGATCTCGTCGGCGTAGTCCTCGGCGCCGAGGCGGATCTCGCGCTCGCGACCGCGGGCGTCCTCGATGATGTCCTCGGCGGCGCGCTCGGCCTGCTTGGTGATCTCCTCCTCGGAGATCAACCGCTCCTGGCGCTCACGCGCCTCCTTGACGATCCGCTCCGCCTCGCGCTTGGCCTCGGCCAGCATCTCCTGGCGTTCCTTGACGATCCACCGTGCCTGCTTGATCTCCTCGGGGATCGTGGCGCGCATCTGATCGAGGATGTCGTAGATCTCCTCCTTGTCCACGCGGACCTGATCGGTCAGCGGGACCGGCTTGGCGTTGTGGACGAGATCATCCAGTTTGTCGATGAGTACTAGGACATCCATTTAGCGACCTCTGTTTCGTCAACGGCCGACCCGTTCCTTCAAGGCCTCCGCCACCTCGACCGGCACCAGATCGTCGATATCACCGCCGAACGTGGCGAGCTCTTTCACACCGCTCGACCTCAGGAAACTGTACTTGGGCGATGCCATGAGGTAAACGGACTCGATATCGGGGGCCTGGCGCCGGTTGAGCTGGTTCATCTCCAATTCGTACTCGAAGTCGGAGATGGCACGCAGTCCCTTGATGATCGCCATCGCCTTCTTCTCACGGGCGAAATCGACCAAGAGGTTAGAAAACGTCTCAATCGCGACGTTGGGCAGATCGGTGGTGGCGTTCTCCAGGAAGCCGATCCGCTCCTCGGCCGAGAACAGCGTCTGGCCCTTGCGCCACGGCAGGTTGACGATGCCGACGATGACCTTGTCGTACATGGCCGAGGCCCGGCCGATCACGTCGAGATGCCCGTAGGTCACCGGGTCAAAGGTGCCGGGGCAGATGGCGATGCGGTTATCAAGCGGCATAAATTTGGATCAAGGTGTCGCCGTAGCGGCGCTCGTCGACCAGCGTGAGCTCCAGCCCGAGCGGGCTGCGCCGGTCGCTCTCCGCCACTACCCGCGCATCGGGTGCAAGTATCGGCGTCAGTGCCGACGTCAGCTCCCGTCCGAGGGCGCTCGCGTGGCGGTATGGGGGATCGAGGAACACCAGATCGTATTGACGCGCGTCGCGCGATGCGGCCCCGAGGAACCTCGCTGCCGGTTGCGGCACCACCTCGGCCTGCAGGTCCAGGGCCTCCAGATTGCGCCTGATCGCGGCCACCGCGGCGCGCCCGGAGTCGACGAGCGTGGCCTGGAGGGCCCCACGGGAGAGCGCCTCGATCCCGAGCGCGCCGGAGCCTGCGAACAGATCCAGCACGCGCAGGTCGTGGATGTTCCCGAGGATCGAGAACAGGGCTTCGCGGACGCGGTCAGAGGTCGGGCGGGTGGCCCGGCCCTTGGGAGCGATCAGCTCTCGGCCGCCGTGGGTGCCGGCAATGACGCGCATGGGTTGGGATTGTCCGGTGCCGGTGTGCTGTGCGGCGTTTTGGCGGGGTATCGGCGCACGTCAACTGCCTGCTGGGGAGGGCGGCGAGGGTGCCGGCCGTGGTGGCGAAATATGGGCGTTTTGCAGGGGACCTTGGGAGATTTTGACTGTCAGACAAGCAATATCTCCCACGCTCCCCGTCGAGGGACACCATCAGCGCGGAGACCGCCCCCACCCGCCACTCGATAACCGCAGTTGACGTTCGCCGGTGCCCCCGCCCACCCCTGAACGGCCCGCCACCGGCAACCGCCCCCTAGGCCCGGATCGGCGCCCGCGCCTCCTCCCCGAACACCCCCGCCAGCGCATCGGCCAGCAACGCGTGCTCGGCCATCTCCAGGTCGGGGTCCACGGAATCGATGTGCTCGGCGCGCATCCGCGCCCGCTCCTGCAGCTCGCGGTCTCGCGGGAGCTCGGCCACCTTGAACTGGGCCAGCCCGCTCTGACGGACGCCCACGAGCTCCCCCTCCCCTCGCAGCTCGAGATCGATCTCGGCCAGGCGGAACCCGTCGCTGTGTGACTCCAGGGCCTTCAGACGGGGCGATGCCTTGGGCCCGAACAGCAGGCACACCGACGCGTGCGCGCCGCGCCCGATCCGTCCGCGGAGCTGATGCAGCTGCGAGATCCCGTAGCGCTCGGCGTCCTCCACGAGCATGATCGTCGCGTTGGGGACATCGATGCCCACCTCGATGACGGTGGTGGCCACCAGCACGTCGGCCTCCCCGGCGGCGAACGCGCGCATCACGCCCACCTTCTCGGCCGGGCGCAGCTGGCCGTGCATCAGCAGCACCCGAAAATCGCGCAGCTCGCCGGCCGCAAGGCGCTCGTACTCAGCGGTGGCGGCCCGAGCGGCCAACGCCTCTGACTCGGACACCAGCGGGCACACGACGAACGCCTGGCGCCCGGCGCGCAGCTCCTCGCGGATGCGGTCATAGGCCCGGCCGCGCTCGCGCTCGGTGGAGCAGACGTGCGTCTGGATGGGCTGGCGGCCGCGCGGCAGCTCGCGCAGCACCGTGAAGTCGAGGTCCCCGTATTGCGACAGCGCCAGCGTCCGTGGGATCGGCGTGGCCGTCATGTGCAGCACGTGGGGGCTGCATCCCTCCGGAGCCTTGGCGTCCAGCGCCGCCCGCTGGCGAACGCCGAAGCGGTGCTGCTCATCAACCACGGCCACCCCGAGCGAGCTGAAGCGCACCGGGTCCTCGATGAGGGCGTGGGTACCCACCACCAGCGACAGCTCACCGGAGCCGAGCTTGCCCAGCAGATCGGTGCGCCGCCGACCCGGGGTGGATCCCGTCAGCAGGCCGATGGGCACCGCCTCCCCAGGCATGAGCGCCTGGATGGTGGCGAAGTGCTGCTCGGCCAGCGGCTCGGTGGGCGCCATCAGCGCCCCCTGGTGGCCCTGCTCCACGGCACGCAGCAGCGCGTAGAGGGCCACCACCGTCTTGCCCGAGCCGACCTCACCCATCAGCAGGCGCTGCATGGGCCGGTCTCCGGCCAGATCAGCATCGACCTCCTCCATGGCGCGCCGCTGGTCGGCCGTCGGCGCGAACGGCAGCATCTCAGCCAGCCAGCGCGCACTGAGCGACGGCTCGCCGTCCAGGACCGGCGCCTGTGAGCCCGCGCGCCGCAGCCGGCGCCGGCGCAGGAGGGCGAGCTGCACGAGCAGGAGCTCGTCGAACGCCAGCCGCCGGCGACCAAGGGCCTGCTCCTCGTCGCCCGCCAGGTGCACCGCGGCCAGCGCGCAGCGGCGCCCCGGCAGCTGCTCGGCCACGCGCAGCTCGGCGGACAGCGGCTCGGGTACGTTGGCCAGGGCGCCTGCGTGCGCGCGCACCATGGCCAGGATCTGAGTCGAGGACAGCCCCTCGGTCGCCGGATAGTGCGCCACGCCCTCCTCGCCGGCGCCTGCCTCCGTGGTTCGCGCGTGGCCCTGGACCCGGAAGCGATTGCGGGCCTCGAACTTGCCGTGCAGGACCAGGCGGGTGCCCGCCGGGTACTTGCTGGCCAGCCAGGGCTGATTGAAGAAGGTGGCCTTCATCGTCCCCGTGCCATCGGCCACCGTCGCCTCCACGAGCGGCCGCATCCCGCGTCGCCGCACCGGCCGCGAGGCGATCGAGCGCACCTCCACGACGACGGTGGCGGTCTCCCCCGACACAAGCTGCGCCACCGAGCGCGCCTCGCGCCGGTCGCGCGGCAGATGCTCGAGCAGGTCGCCCACGGTCACGAGTCCCAGCCCGGTCGCGGCCTTCTCGGCCTTGGTGTGGTCGAAGCGCAGGCGCTCAAGCAGTGCCGAAGGGCGCGGGTAACGGACCGGGGCCTCGGTCAGCTCGTCTGCCGACAGCTCGCGGCGCTCGGAGAAGGCGGTGATGGACATCGGCGGCCGTGAGGATGATGACCGCAGGGCCGGTCAGCTACGGCCTACTCCGCCGAGAGCAGCCACCAGTAGCTGGGCTGCCCGCCCTCGGAGAGCTCCACCTCCGCGTCACCGGTCGCGGCCAGCCCTTCGACGGTGGCGTCATCCAGCGGCGCGTCGGCCCCGCGCAGCAGGGTGATGAGCTCGGCATCCTCACCCAGACGGGCCAGCACGTCGCGCAGAGTCTCCCGTGGCTCACCCCAGGCGACGATCTCGTCGTCGACGAAGCCGACGGCTTCGCCGATCTGGAAGCGGCCCTGCGCGTCATCGCGGCCCGCGGGCGCCACCGCGCCCGTGCGAACGCGCTCGAGCGTGTCGATCATCGCCTCGGCGTTGTCGACGGCGCGGCGCGTCGGATCGAGGCTGACCGCCGCCGCCAGGCCCGCCTGCGGTGAGCGCGACGGGACGACCGAGACGGTCTTCTCCGACAGCTCGGCGGCGCGCTCGGCGGCCATGATGACGTTGGAGCTGTTGGGCAGCACCACCACTTCCTCGGCGGGCACGGCGTGGATCGCCGCCAACAGGTCGTAGGTGGAAGGGTTGAGCGTCGGGCCGCCGTCGAGCACGTGGAGGCCGAAACCGATGAAGAGGGCGGCCATCCCTTCGCCGTTGACGACCGCCAGGCCGCCACATACCGAGGGCGTCGCCGGCCTTTCCAGGCGCGCATCGCGGCGCATGACCTGCTCGCGCATGTCGGCGACGTCGAGGTGGGAGACGACACCAACCTCGGCGAACAGCGCAGTGGCCGCATCGGGGTCGTCGGTGTGGACGTGGACCTTGAGCGTGGTCGGGTCCCCCACCACGAGCACCGAGTCGCCGATGCTCTCCAGCTCGCTCGCGTACCGCCGCTGCTCCAGGCCCGAGCCGGTGACGGCGAAGTTGGTGCAGTAGCGGAAGGTCGTGGAGCTGTGCTGCGGATGGGTGACGCGGGCCGCGCGGTGATGCTCGAGCGCCGGCGGGTCTGAGCCCTTCAGGCCCCCCACGATCCCCGCCAGCAGCACGGTCAGGCCGTATCCGCCGGCGTCCACCACCCCGGCATCGCGCAGTACGGGCAGAAGATCGGGGCCACGCTTGACCGAGTCCTGGCCCGCCTCAAGCGCGCTCTCGATGACCGACGCGATCACCAGATCCTGCTCGCCGGCGGTGGCGTCGGCGCTCAGCCGCGCGCCGGGCATGTGAGCGAGCTCGGAGGCCACGCGATGGGCCATCTCGCGCACGACGGTGAGAATCGTGCCCTCGGCCGGGTCGCGCACCGAGCCGTACGCCTGGTCTGCGGCACGGGCCAGAGCCGCGCCGATCAGCACCGGGTCCACCAGCTCGCCAGGGCGGCTGATGAGCTCCTCGGCGGCACCGCGGATGAGCTGAGAGAGGATGACCCCGCTGTTGCCACGAGCGCCCAGCAGGGCCGCACGGGCCACCGAGGCGACGATCTCGTCGCGCCCGATCTCGTCGATGGTGCGACCCTCGGAGACGTCGGCGAGCCGATCGAGCTCGGTGAGGACGGCGCGCAGCGTCAGGACCATGTTGTCGCCGGTGTCCCCGTCGGCGACGGGGAACACGTTGAGGTCGTTGACCTCCTCGCGACGGGCCTCCAGCGCGGCCAGCCCCGCCTCGACCAAGGCACGGAAGCGCACGATGCTGGGATCTGAGATCCCAGTCTGATCGGTCGCTCGCAAAGGTGCGGCCACCGTCAGGCGCTCAGCGGGCTTTGGTGATCTTGCCGGCTTTGAGGCAGCGCGTGCACACGTACACGCGTCGCGGTGTCCCGCCGTCGTCAATGCGGACCCGCTGGAGGTTCGGATCGAAGCGGCGCTTGGTCGCGACCATCGAGTGGCTGCGGTTATTGCCGAAGGACGGACCCTTGGCGCACACGTGACAAACTTTGGGCATCGCGCGCAGTATAGGCAAGGTGAGGGCGCGCACGGACCCCACGAGCCGTACCATCCGTATCTGACCGTGGATTCAGAACGCACCAGCCGGGTACCAATCCGCCTCAATGGGTTCTAGAGGGCAGCCGCGGGCAGAGCCCACCGACCTGCCTCTCCCGGACCGCTACCGGGTTCGACGCCGCCTCGCCACCGGTGGCATGGCCGCGGTGTGGTGCGCCGAGGATCTGGTGCTGGGGCGGACGGTGGCGGTCAAGGTTCTGGCCGAGCGCTTTGCCCACGACGAGATGGCGATGCGCCGCTTCAAGCGCGAGGCTCGCGCCGCTGCGCGCGTGTCCACCCACGCGCATGTCGTGACGATCTACGACGTCGGCGATCTGGAGGTCGACGCGCGCGACATCGACTCCACGCCACGCCCGTTCATCGTCATGGAGTACCTGGCCGGCGGCACGGTCGCCGATGCCATCCGCGTCGGAGCGGTGCGCCGCCAGGAGGCGGTGCGCTGGATCCGCGAGGCGGCGTCGGCCCTCGATCACGCCCACTCTCGCGGGATCGTCCACCGCGACATCAAACCTGCCAACTTCCTGCTCAACCGCAGTCGCGTGCTGCACGTCGCCGATTTCGGGATCGCCCGCCTGGTGAGCGAGGACACGATCACCAGTACCGGCGAGCTGTTCGGCACCGCCGCCTACCTGTCGCCCGAGCAGGCGCTCGGCCGCGACGCGACCGGCGCGTCAGACCGCTACGCCCTCGCGGTCGCCGCCTTCGAGTTGCTCGCCGGCGAACGGCCCTTTGACGCCCCGCACTTCGCCGCGCAGGCGCGCCAGCACATCGAGGACGACCGCCCCCACGCGTCCGAGCGCGACCGGACGCTCCCGGCGGCTCTCGACGAGGTCCTCATGCGCGGGATGGCCAAGGAGCCGGAGAAGCGCTTCGAGACTGCAGGCGACTTCGTGGAGGCCCTCGAGACGGCGCTGTCGGGCGGGGTCGCCGTCACCACCCAGCGGGCGACCGCCCAGCGCCGGCGCACCCCCACCTCGGGCCACCTCGTCGGAGGACTGGGCGGCAATGGCAACGGCAACGGCAACGGCCATTCCGGGCCCGTCCGCACGCCAGGCACGGGCTCGTGGCATCGGCCCACCCACACCCATGTGCAGCGTCCCGCGGCTCGGACGGGCACGACGAGCTCGTGGACCGCCGCCTCGACGATCCAGAGCGGATCCAGCGCCCGGCGCCGCACCGGCCGCCTGCTGGCCCTCGCGGCTCTGCTGGTGGTGATCTGTGCCGCCGGCGCGCTTGCGCTGGCGGGACTCGGCGGGTCATCCAAGCCGGTGACGCACACCGCCAAGAAGGCGGCGCGCGCGGCGTCGCCGCGAACCCACGCCGCCACCGCCAAGCCCAAGCCGGCCGCGTCCGCCCCGGCAGCGGCGCCCGCCCAGTCCTCGACCTCAACCGCCCCGACGCCGCCGGCGCCGCCCACCGCCGAGCAGCTCCAGCTCACCGGCCATAGCGAGATGCTCGCCGGCAACTATCCGCAGGCGATCGCGACCCTGCGCAAGGCGGTATCGGCCGCTGACCCCAGCAGCCTCACTTACGCCTACGGCCTCTATGACCTGGGCGTGTCTCTACTGAAATCAGGCGACGCGGCCAGCGCCGTGCCGATCCTGGAGCAGCGGCTCAAGATCCCCAACCAGACGGGTACCGTCCGGCAGACGCTCGACGAGGCGCTGCAAGCGAGCGGGCAGGCTCCGGCGCCGTCGCCCGATCCGGGCCCCGGTCAGGGCCAAGGCAAGAGCAAGGGCAAGGGCCACGGGCACGACGGCGGGGGGGGTCCCGGTCCGTCGGGCGGCGCCGGGCTCACGCCGCCGGGCGCCCCGGGCGACGACGAGCATTCCAACTTCGTCGACTGAAGGATCCGTGCCCGACCGGCCGGCCGGGAGCGGTGTCAGACCGCGAAGCCTGCCTTCCCGCGACGGCCGCTCAGCTCGTCCTTGACCTCGAGGGAGGCCAGCACCGCATCCACCGCGTGGCGGCCGGTGTCGCGCTTGGCGCCTCCGGCGACCCGGTCGCGCGCCTGCTCCATGGTGTCGACGGTGAGCACCCCGAAGCCGCAGGGCACGCCGGTGTCGAGGGCCACGCGGTTGATCCCGTCCGCGGCCGACGAGCACACATATTCGTAGTGATCGGTCTCGCCGCGGATCACCGCGCCGAGGCAGACGACCGCATCAAAGCGCCCGGATTCGGCCGCGTACTTGGCCACGAGCGGAAGCTCGAAGGCGCCGGGCACCGTAAAGCTCTCGACGGTCTCGACCCCGGCCGCCTCCAGCGCGGCCCGCGCGCCCTGCTCGAGCGCATCCGCGAGGTCGGTGTAGAAACGCGCCACGCACAGCGCGACGCGACGATCACTGGCCATCGCGGCGGTGACGGTCCTGTTCGTGCTCGCGCTCGAGCATCTCCTCGTCCAGCGCCAGCCCCTGGTGGTGCAGGGTGTGGCCGAGCTTCTCGGCCTTGGCGCGCAGATAGGCCTCGTTGTGGGGGTTGGGGGCGTGCTGGATGGGGATCTGGTCGGCGACCGACAGGCCATAGCCGGCCAGGCCGGAGATCTTCTTGGGGTTGTTGGTGAGGATCCTGATGCTGGTGAGCCCCAGGTCGACGAGGATCTGGGCGCCGATTCCGTAGTCGCGCAGATCCGCGGGCAGGCCGAGGCGCAGGTTGGCGTCGACGGTGTCCAGGCCCTCCTCCTGCAGCTTGTAGGCCTTGAGCTTGTTGAGCAGGCCGATGCCCCGCCCCTCCTGAGAGAGGTAGAGCAGAACGCCGGTGCGCTCCTTCTCGATCATGGCCAGAGCGGACTCGAGCTGCTCGCCGCAATCGCAGCGCAGCGAGTGGAACACGTCGCCGGTCAGGCACTCGGAGTGGACGCGGACCAGGACGTCCTCCTTGCCCTCCACGTCGCCCTTGACCAGCGCGACGTGGTGCTTGTTGTCCACCAGGGAGCGGTAGCCGACGGCCACGAAGTCCCCGAAAGCAGTCGGCAACTTGGTGTCCACCACCCGCTCGACGAGCTTCTCGTGGCGGCGGCGGTAGGCCACCAGATCGGCCACCGTGATCATCTTCAGGCCGTGGCGCTCGCAGTAGGAGACGAGGTCTGGTACCCGCGCCATCGTCCCGTCCTCGTTCATGATCTCGCAGATCACGCTGGAGGGGTTCAGGCCCGCGAGCTTGGCCAGGTCCACCCCGGCCTCGGTCTGGCCCACGCGCTCGAGCACGCCCCCGGCTCTGGCCTTGAGCGGGAAGACGTGACCCGGCTGCACGAGCTCGCGCGGGCTGGATTTGGGGTCGATCGCGACCTGGATGGTGCGGGCGCGGTCAGCGGCGGAGATCCCCGTGCTGACGCCCGAGCGCGCCTCGACCGAGACGGTGAACGCCGTCTCGAAGGCGGACTCGTTCTTGGCGGCCATGAGGTCCAGGCCGAGCTCCTCGCAGCGCTCGGGGGTGAGGCCGAGGCAGATGAGCCCGCCGCCCTCCTTGCGCATGAAGTTGATCGCCTCGGGCGTGACGAACTGGGCGGCCATCGTCAGGTCACCTTCGTTCTCGCGGTTCTCGTCATCGCAGACGACGACCATCTTGCCCTGGCGGATGTCTTCGATCGCCTCTTCGATCGTGGAGAAGGCGGACGTGGTCGAGCTCATCGCGGGGTCGTCACCAGCCTCTCGACGTATTTGGCCAACACATCCACCTCCAGATTCACGGTTGTCCCGACCTCGGCATGGCCGAGGTTGGTGCGCTCGAGCGTCTCGGGAATAAGAGAAACGGTAAACGATGCGTCTCCCAGCCCGGCGACCGTGAGCGAGACGCCGTCGACCGTGATTGACCCCTTGTGGACCAGGTAGCGCATGATCTCGTCGCCGGCTTCGATCTCGACGCGGCGCGCGAATCCGTCGGGCGCGATCGCGCGGACCGTCCCGACACCGTCGACATGGCCCTGCACCATGTGGCCGCCGAGCCGATCCGACAGCCGCATGGCCAGCTCGAGGTTGACCCCGGCGCCGGCGCGCGCCTCGGCCAAAGAGCTCAGGCGCAGGGTCTCGTTCATCACGTCGGTGGCGAACGCCGTCGGCTGGACGTCGGTGGCGGTCAGGCACACGCCGTTGACCGAGATCGAATCGCCTTCGGCAAGCTCACCGGCCAACGAGGAGGAGACGATCAGGCGCACGCCGTCGCCGGAGCGCTCGACCTCCTCGATCCGGCCGAGGTCCGCGATCAGCCCGGTGAACATCAGCGGCGCACCCCCTACCACCTCCTGATCCGGGCCGAGACGAGCAGGTCGTCGCCGATCCGCTCGCACTGCAGGTTCTCGGCGCGGACGGCATCGGCGATCTGCTCGGCGCCCTCCCCTTCCAATGGATCGCGCGCCGTGCGGCCGCCGACGATGAGCGGGGCCAGGAAAAGCCGGATCTCGTCGATCTCCCCAGCGTCGAGGAACGCGCCGGCGAGCCGAGGGCCGCCCTCGAGCAGGATCGAAGCGACGCCTGCGGCGCCGAGCTGATCGAGCGCCGAGACCACGCGCGCGGGCTCGTTCTCCCCGGTGGCCACGATCACGTCGGCGCCGTGGGCCTCCAGCGCGTCGGTGGCCGCGCGCGGCGCCGCGCGGGAGACGACCACCGTCAGCGGGACCTGCCGGGCGTCGCGCACGAGCTGGGCGTCGAGCGGCAGCCGGCCCAAGGAGTCAAAGACGACTCGTCGCGGCTGCCGCGTCACCCCGGGGATCCGCGCGGTGAGCAGCGGGTCGTCGGCCAGCGCGGTGCCGATGCCCACGGCGACGGCGTCGAACTCGGCGCGCCAGTGGTGGGCGCGCTCGCGGCTGGACTCCCCGGAGATCCACTTGGAGTCCCCGCGATGCGTGGCCACCTTGCCGTCGAGCGTCATCGCCGACTTGAAGAGGATCCAGGGGCGGCCGGTGCGGACGCGCTTGCGAAAGGGCTGGTTGAGCAGCTTGGCGCGGTCAGAGAGCTCGCCGTCGTCGAGCACCACCTCGACGCCGTCGTCGCGAAGGATCCCCAGGCCGCGGCCCGAGGCGTGCTCGGAGGGGTCGTCGGAGGCGACGACGACACGCAGGATCCCGGCCTGGCGGATGGCGTCGGTGCACGGCGGGGTCCGGCCGTGATGGCAGCAGGGCTCCAGCGAGACATAGAGCGTGGCGTCGGCGAGGTCGTGTTCGCCGGCGGCGCGAATGGCCTCGACCTCGGCGTGGGGCGCGCCCAGTTCCCGGTGATAGCCCTCGCCGATCGGCCCGTCCAGGTTGGCGATCACCGCCCCCACCAACGGGTTGGGACTGACCTTGCCGCGGCCCTGCTCCGCGATCTCGATCGCGCGAGCCAGGTGGCGGCGATCGGTATCGGCGATGGTTGTCATTTGCGCTTCGGAGCATAGTTCGGGGCACATTTACCGCTCATAAGGCGGTAGACGCTCATCTCAGGGCCGGGGCGCGTGTATTGGCTGGGGTAGTAGTCGATCGACCAGTCGAAACTGAAGGGGACAGCGCGGTTGCCCGTGGCGAACGGGCTGATGTGGAACATCAGCTTGGCCTGGTTGGCGAGCGCGGCGTAGTAGGCGATCGCCGACGGGGCGATCTTGGGCTGGGCGAAGGACCGCCCCGCCTGCAGCGAGCCGATCACCACCCAGCAGTAGCCGCGCTGCTCATATTCCTGCAGCAACTCGGGACGCAACGTGCGCTCGTACTCATCGACCGGGACGAAGCGATGCACGCCCAACGGCAGGTGGTTGCCCTTGGCGTCGACGTCGGTGACGTAGGGATTCCACAGCTGCCACCGGGCGCCGCTGGGCGTCCACTGCAGCGAGCGCCCGATGTCCTGGCCCCAGTCGGTGGAGACGACCGGCTCCACCACCACCTTGGCGCCCGCGGGCACGTGGCGGACCATCCACGCTCGAGTCACATTGCGGGTATCGGCGTTGGAGAGCACGGCGTCGTTGTGGACGTCGGCGGCCAGGCTCTGGCCGAGCATCACCACCGCGACCGCGCCGGCGGCGAGCGCCACTGGCATCCTGCGCGCGCGGATCAGCCAGCGCGCCGCCTCGACGGCACCGTAGGCAGCAAGCAGGGCGATGATCGGAAACACCGGCATCAGCCAGCGGCCGAAATAGCGCTGCTGGTCGCCCATGAAGACGATGAAGGCGACCGGCGCGGGCACCAGGACGGCAGCCAGCGCCAGGCGGCGGCGCACGACGAGCATGACGCTGCCGGCCACCGCCGCGATCGACGGCGCCCAGCCCAGGCCCCAGGTGAACGTCCAGAAATAGAAGGCGGTGCCGCTGGCGGCGGTGGTGCCGAGCTTCTCAGGGTCAGAGCCGCCCGCCAGCGCCTGCTGGGCGGTGACGCCGGCGTGAAAGGCGGAGAAGTCCAACACCGAGTACGGGTTGGCGGCGACAAAGCCCAGCACCGCGCAGCCCAGGGCGAGGGCGACACGGCGCAGCGCGGTGAGCGGCGCTCCCCCGGCACCGTCACAGACGGCGGCGGTGATGAGGCACACCGCCATGATCGCCCCGGTGTACTTGGTGGCCGCGGCAAGCCCGATGCCGACCCCGGCGATGACGTAGTCGCGCCGGGCGCCGTTGCGCAGCACCCCCGCCACGCCGTAGAGCGACAGGGCCACCGGCGCCAGCGCGGGCACGTCGTTGAGCGCCAGGTGGCTGTAGAAGATCGGCAGGAAGGCCAGCCCGAAGATCGCGGCGCCCAGCAGCGCCGTGGTCTTGTTGAACAGCCGCTCCCCGGCGAGATAGGTCAGCCAGACCGCGATGGTGCCCAGCGCCGCGGCGACGACCCGCGCCACCACGAAGACCACGGTGGGATCGGTGACGTAGGCGCGCCGTACCGCGTCCGGGCTCCCGAACCACAGTTCGAAGACGAAGTGCAGCAGGTAGGAGTACGCCGGCGGGTTGAGAAAGTACTGGGGGTTGTAGTCATGCGAGAAGAACGCGATCGCCCGCGGCACGAAGTGCGTCGCCTCGTCGGAGTTGTAGCTGTAGGGCAGCCCCTGCTTGACGCCCCACAGGCGCAGGCCCAGCGTGACCGCCAGCAGCAGCCACAACAGGGGCCGGTGCAGATCACGCCGACGACCGCCCGCAGCGGGCGGGGCGGGCGGGAACCGAAACCATGCACCACGACGGCGGCCCGGCGATGGCGGCGACACCGCAGGCCGACGGGGCGACTCGGGCGTCTTTGCCGTTGCCGTGTCCATCTTCATGTACGAGTATCCCGCTACCGTGTGATGAATAGCGCGCCCCCAGGCAGCATCGATACGTTCGCACGCCCACGGCGCGGCGCGATTGAGGCGGTAGGGCCGCGCCCACGGACATGAAGCTGATCATCCAGATCCCCTGTTTCAACGAAGAAGCGCAGCTGCCCGAGACGCTGTCGTATCTGCCGCGGGCGGTCGAGGGGTTCGACTCCGTCGAATGGCTGATCATCGATGACGGCTCCACCGACGCCACCATCGCGACCGCCAAGGCCAGCGGGGTGGATCACATCGTCAAGCTCACCAACCACAAGGGGCTGGCGGCGGGCTTCCAGGCGGGTCTCGATGCCGGGCTCAAGCTCGGCGCCGACGTGATCGTCAACACCGACGCCGACAACCAGTACGACGGACGCGACATCCCCAAGCTGGTGGCCCCGATCGTGCGCGGCGAGGCCGACATGGTGATCGGCGATCGCCAGGTCGACTCCAACGAGCACTTCAGCTGGTCCAAGCGCCGCCTACAACGCCTGGGCTCATGGGTGGTGCGCCAGGCATCGGACACCGAGGTTCCGGACACGACCTCGGGCTTTCGCGCCTACAACCGCGAGGCGGCACTGCAGATGCAGGTGGTCTCCAAGTTCACCTACACGCTCGAGACGATCATCCAGGCGGGCAAGCTCCTCGTGGCGGTCGATCACGTTCCGATCCACACCAACCCCAAGACCCGCGAGTCCCGGCTGTTCCCGTCGATCCCGGCCTATATCCGCCGTAACGGTCTCTCCATCTTCCGGATCTACTCCCAGTACGAGCCGCTCAAGGTCTTCTGGGGCGGGGCTCTGGTCATGGGCACGCTGGCCCTGGCGGTGTTCGTCCGCTTCGTCGTGTTCTTCATCGAGGACCCGCACAAGGCGACCGGTCACATCCAGTCGCTGATCGCGGGGGGCGTCCTGTTCAACGCCGCGATGCTGCTCGGCGCGCTGGGCGTCATCGGTGACCTGCTGGCGGCCCAGCGCACCCTCTCGCAGCGGACTTTCGAGCGGGTGCGCCGCATCGAGCTCCAACTGGACGTCGCGCCGTCGCACTACGAGCGGGGTGCGGCCGCCCCGGCGCCGGGCGCAGCCGAGGGCGGCACCGGCCCCGGCGGGGCGCCCGATGAGCGCCAGGCGGTGGAGGTGTGACCTCGGGCACCGCGGTGCCCACGGGCAACACCTACGACAAGTACGGCTCGACCAACCCGGTCGTGCGACGGCTGATGGCCGGCTTCGAGCGGACCCTGGACGAGCTGTTCACGATCGCCGCGCCGGACACGATCCTGGACGTCGGCTGCGGCGAGGGCGTCCTCACCGAGCAGTGGGCCGACCGCAGGAGCCCATCCCCGCCCACGCGCATCGTCGGCATCGATCTGGAGGACCCCAAGCTGGCCGCCGAGTGGGCCGGACGCGCGCGGCCCAACCTGACGTTCGCGGCGATGGAGGTCGAGCATCTCCAGTTCGCCGACGGCGAGTTCGAGTTGGTGGCGGCCACCGAGGTGCTCGAGCACGTCGCCGACCCTGAGCGCGCCCTGGCCGAGATGGCCCGTGTCGCCAGCCGTCACCTCCTGGTCTCGGTGCCCCACGAGCCGTTGTGGCGAGCGCTCAATATGGCCCGCGGGGCCTACCTGCGCCAGTTGGGCAACACGCCCGGTCACCTCAACCACTGGACCCGTCGCTCGTTCGTGCGCCTGCTCGGGCGCTACGGCGACGTGACGGAGGTCCGTGCGCCGTTCCCGTGGACGATGCTGCTCGTGCGAGTGCGCGCGTGAGCTCGACCGCGACGGCGCGCCACGGCCAGGCCGGCGGGTCGGGCGGGTCGGGCGGGTCGGGGTCGGCCGGCGACGACGGTCCTGGCGGCGGCGCCCCGCGGCAACAGTCGTTCGCTTCCGGAGCCCGCATCCTGACCATCGGGATCGCCTCCACCGGGATCTTCACCTTCCTGTACCTGGCGGTCTCCAGCCACGTGCTGAGCCCGGCGGACTACAGCCGGATCTCGCTGTGCTGGGCGATCATGTTCGTGATCCTGTCGGTGATCTACCGGCCGATCGAGCAACTGCTCTCGCGCACGATCGCCGACCGCCGGGCGCGAGGGCTGCACGGGCACCCGCTGCGCGTGCCGGCCGCCATCCAGTTCGGCTTCGCCGTCCTGTTTCTGATCGTTGCCCTGTCGCTGCGCGACCAGATCCAGCAGGGGATGTTCGACGGCTCGGCCGCGCTGTACTGGATCCTCGTCATCGGCGTGCTGGCCTACGCCGGCAGCTACTTCGCCCGCGGCTGGCTGGCCGGCCACCAGCGCTTCGCGCTCTACGGCGGGCTGGTCTTCCTGGAGTCGACGTCGCGCTTCCTGTTCCCGCTGGCGGTCGCGATCGGGATCGGGTCCGGCGAGGGACTGGTCGGCCTGGGCATGGCCGTGGCCCCGTTCGCATCGTTGGCGGTGATGCCGCTGGCGTTCTCCCGGATGCGGCTGCGCGACCCCGACGGGGTGATCGCCTCGGAGGCCGTCGCGGCCGATGCCGCGGGCGCGAGCGAGGGGCCCGCCCAGACGCAGATCGAGGAGACGAGCAACGGCCTCTCCATGCGCCACGGCGCCGGCTTCGCCGTCTCGGTGGTGGGGATCATGTTCTCCGAGCAGATGCTGATGAACGCCGGCGTGCTCATCGTGGCCGCCAAGACCGGCGGCGGCGACCTCACCACCGGGATCGTCGGCTTCGTCTTCAACGTCATGCTCATCGTGCGCGCGCCGCTTCAGCTCTTCCAGGCGATCCAGACCTCGATCCTCCCCCACCTCGCCGGGCTCGAGGCCCGCGAGAGCACCGCCGAGTTCGACAAGGCGATCCGCACCACGGTGCTGATCATCGCCGCCTTCGGCCTGTCGGTGGCGCTGGGCCTGTTGCTCATCGGCCCGGCGGTGATGACCGCCCTGCTCGGCGACAAGGGCTTCACCTACGGCCGGCTCGGACTGGCCGCGGTGGGACTGGGAATGGGCCTGCACCTCATCTCGGGCACTTTGAACCAGGCCGCTCTGGCCCGAGGGCGGGCGGCGTGGGCGGCCTGTGCCTGGCTGATCGCCGCGGCCCTGTTCGTGACCTTCGTCGCCACCGGCGGGGGCACCGAGAAGGCCGAGGTCACGCGCGTCGAGGTGGGTTACCTGGGGGCGACGGCGGTGCTCACCGTTCTGCTGTGGCTGCTGTACCGGCGCGGTCCGGCGTCGTCGTCGTCGCGGTCGCGGTCGCGGTCGGCTTCCAGCGCGAGCTAAGGCACGCCGCGTTTACGGCTGGCTTGCGAAGGTGGCGTGTGCGCGGTGCGCGGTGCGCCGCAGCCGCGGCGAAATCCTGACGCTACAGAGCGCACGGTCCCGGTTTTCGAACCGTGTGTCTCAGATCGCGAGTGATACCGACACCACAGAGCACACGGCTCCGATTTGCGCACCGTGCGCTCTGAAATGTCAATGCCCGCGCTACACCGCGCCGGCGGCGACCCGGATCGCCTCGTAGGCCGCGGCCGGGTCAGACGACCCGAAGACCGCCGAGCCCGTGACCAGCAGGTTGGCCCCGGCCTGGACGACGGGACCGACGGTCTGCTCATGGATCCCCCCGTCGACTTCGAGCGCCACCCCGTCCGGGAAGCTCGCGACGCATGCGCTCGAGCTTGCTCAGCGAGTTGGCGATGAAGCTCTGGGCGCCCCAGCCCGGGGTTGACGCTCATGCACAGCGCCAGGTCAAGCGTCTCTCGCGCGACTTCCTGGAGCGCGTCGATCGGGGTGGCGGGCGCCAGGGCGGCGCCGGCGGTGCACCCGGCCTTGCGGATCAGATCCAGCGTGTAGTGGAGGTGGGGCGTGGCCTCGACGTGGACGGTGATGCTGTCGGCGCCCGCCTTGGCGATGTCGAGGACGTGGCGCTCGGGCCGCTCGACCATCATGTGCACGTCCATGATCGCGCCGGCGTCGTGGATCAGGTCGGCGATGGCCGACACCACGACCGCGCCGAAGGTGATCGGAGGCACGAAGTGGCCGTCCATGACGTCGACGTGGATGACGCGCGCGCCGACGGCCAGCACCTCGGAGACCTGCGAGCCCAGCGTGGCGAAGTCGGCCGACAGGATCGACGGGGCCACCCGCCGCTCACGCAGCAGGACGGCGCGCTCGGGGGTCATGCGCTCCTAGACCTCCTGGAGCATGCTGCCCTGGCAGTGATTGCACTCGACGATCGCGGTGCTGGACATGCGCACGATCGTTGAGTGCTCCCCGCAGTTGGGACACACCGAGACCAGTTCGTAGCGCCGCATGCAGTAGACGCAGCGATAGTTGCCCGGGACCGCGGTCGGACGCAGCCACGGCTCCCCGCAGCCTGGACACTCGGGGCCGAGCTTGGGCGCGGTCTCGCTCATTACTGCAAGACTAACGACGATGCCGATGGGTCAGGCACGGCGCAGGCGCGCGATGAAGAACCCGTCGGTGCCGTCGGTATCCGGGGCCAGACGCACGGGCGCGTCGGCCTCCCAGCCGGGATGGTCGCTCAGGAACCCGTCGACCACAGCCTCGGACTCCACCCGCGAGATCGTGCACACCGAATAGACCAGCGTCCCCGAGGGGCGGGTGGCCGCAGCGCCGGCGGCGAGGATGCGCGCCTGCAGGGGGGCGAGGTCGGCGATGCGCTCGGGGCTGGTGCGCCACCGCAGATCCGGCCGGGACTGCAAGGTGCCCAGACCGCTGCACGGCGGATCGACGAGCACACGGTCAAACTGCTCGCCCACGCGCGTGGCCCCCGCATCGCCGGTCTCCACCGTTGCCGAGCGCACGTGCATGCGCTCCACCGTGCGCCGCAGCGCGTCGGCGCGGCCGGCGTGGCGCTCCACCGCGACCAACTGGCCCTCGTCGCCGGCCAGGGCCGCGAGATGCGTGGTCTTCGCGCCCGGGGCGGCGCACAGATCCAGAACGCGGTCGCCCGGCCGGGGCGCCAGTGCCCGGGCCACCACCATCGACCCCCGCGACTGCGGCATGAGCTCCCCGCGCCCCCACTGGGGCGAGGCGAAGGCGTCAAACGCGCCCTCGAGCACCAGGCCCTCGGGAAGGCCCTCGGCCGACCGCGTGCCGACGCCGGCCAGGCCCGCGGCCACGTCGTCCACAGAGGCCACGAGCGTGTTGACGCGCACCGCCGACTCGGCGGGGTGGTTGACGGCTGCCAGCAGCGCGCGGGCCCGGTCGGCCCCGAGCTCTGACCACCACAGCTCGGCCAGCCACACGGGCACGGAGTGCAGGACGGCAGCATGAGCCGGCGTCTCGTCATCGAGTTCGCCGATGAGGTCGCGGCCTTCGCGCAGGGCGCGGCGAAGCACGGCGTTGACCAGGCCGCTGCCGGCGCGCGCGTGGCGTTTGGCCAGCTCGACGGACTCATGCACGGCCGCGTGATCGGCCACCCCATCCATCCACAGCACCTGCATGAGCCCGAGCCGGATGGCGGTGAGCACCGGAGCGTCCAGGCGCGTGAGAGGCCGATCGGTGAACGCCGCGGCGACGTGATCGAGGGTGGCCTTGCGCTGGACGGTCCCGTAGGCGAGTGCCATGGCGAAGGCCCGGTCGCGGCCCTCCAGATGCCGGGACGCCGCCTCGGCGTGGAAGGCCCGGTCGGCATAGGCGTCATGCTCGAACACCCGCCGTACGACGGCATAGGCGCACTCCCGCGCCGCGGATACCCCGGAGGCCATGAGGATCAGCCCCGCAGGCCGCGCAGGTAGGCCTCGCCGGGCATCTGCCGGCGACCGGCGGGCTGCACGGTGGTCAGCGCGAGCGTCCCCGGGGTGCACCCCAGGGTCGGGACCGGCCCATCGAGTCCCAGCTCCCCGGGCGGCGGGTCGCCGGGCTGCGGCGACCGCGCAGTCGCCGTCCACACGCCGAGCCGGTCAGCGCCGGGCCCGGTGATCGCCGCGCCGACGTGCGGATAGAGCGCGCGTACCACGCGCTCGAGCTCGATCGCCGGGCGCGTCGGGTCCAGTACGCGGTCCTCGGCGGTGATCTTCTCGGCATAGGTCACGGCGGACTCGTCCTGCTCGTGGAACGGCGGTGAGGTATCCAGAGCGCGGATGAGCAGCTCGCCGCCGATTGGCGCCAGGCGCTCGGCGAGACTCCCGTAGGTCTCCGTGGGACCAATCGGCTCCTCGGCGGTCAGGCACACCGGGCCGCTGTCCAGGCCCTCGGTGAGGCGCATGATGCTCACGCCGGTACGCTCGTCGCCGGCCATGATCGCCCGCTCGATCGGGGCGGCGCCGCGCCAGCGGGGCAGCAGCGACGGGTGCACATTGAGCATTTGGTGCTCGGACAGCAGCGGCTCCTTGATCAGCGCGCCGAAGGCGCATACCACCACGGCGTCGGGAGCAGCGGCGGCGATGCGCGCGCGGGCCGCCTCGTCGTTGACCGACTCCGGCTGGTCGGTGGGGATCTCGAGCTCCCGGGCGGTGCTCAACACCGGGGGCGAGGCCAGTCTGCGGCCCCGGCCCCGTGGCCGGTCCGGCCGCGTGACCACGAGCTCGGGACGATGCGGCGAGCCGGCCAGGATGCCGAGGATCTCAGCGGCGAACTGCGAGGTGCCGAGGTAGACGGTGCGCAAGAGGGCGGCGCTCAGGCCGAGGGCAGCGCTTCGCGCAGGGCCTTCATGGCCTCCTTGCGCTGTCCGCGCGAGATGCGATCGAGCACGAGCACCCCGTCCAGGTGGTCGATCTCATGCTGGATGACGCGGGCCTCCAGTCCGGAGGCCTCGATCCGTAGCGGCTCGCCGTGCTCGTTGAGGGCACGGACCACGATGTTCACCGGACGCTCGACGTCGACGTGGACGTTGGGGAGGCTGAGGCATCCCTCCTCGAGGGTCTCCAGCTCGTCGCCCACCCACTCGATCTCCGGGTTGACCAGCGCAGCCACCGGGGACTGCGGGTGGACGCGGTAGACGAGCAGGCGGTGCAGCACGCCGACCTGGTTGGCGGCGAGACCGACACCGACGGAGTCGATCATGAGCTGGCTCATCCGCGTGACCTCGTCGCGCAGGGCGTCGTCGAAGCGCTCCACCGGACGCGATCGGGTGCGCAGGACGGGCTCGCCGAACTTCTTGACGTGGGCCAGGGCCGCGGCGCGGCGCGCCGCGACCTCAGGGTCGAGCTGGTGCTCGTCCTCCTCGCCCTCGGGCTCGGTGACCTCGGTATCGAGCTCTGCCTGGTCTGTCGCGCTGTCTGCCATCGTGCTTCTGAGTCTAGTTATGGGCGGGGATCGGAGGCCTCTCACCCGCAACGCCGCGCCTCGATCACTGCGGATCGACGTCGACGCTCACCGACGCCCCCCGGCGCGCTGCGCCCGGCGCAACGCGGTCGACGGCGCGCCCCACGGCGTCGATGGCGGGACGGCGTGCCTGCGTCTTGAGCACGAGCTGGCTGCGCGCCCGGCTGCGCAGGCGAAACAGCGGTGCCGGCCCCAGCACCGTCGCGTCGATCCCGGCCAGCTCCCGATGGATGGCGGCCGCGGTTTCGTTGGCCAGCGCCTCCTCGGGCGCCGAGCAGACGATCCGGATGAGCGACGCGTAGGGCGGGTAGCTCAGCGCGCGACGGCGCTCGAGCTCGTCGGCGATGAAACCGTCGGAGTCGTGGCGCGTGGCAAAGGCGATCGCACGCGCGTCGGGAGCGAGCGTCTGCACGAGCACTCTGCTGGGGGACGCCATCGGACCCGCGCCGGCGGCTCCGCCTCCCCGACCGGTGCGCCCCGCCAGCTGGGTGATGAGGGCGAACGTGCGCTCCTCGGCGCGGAAATCGGGGAAGCGCAGCGTCTGGTCGGCGTCGAGAATCACCCCCAGCGACACGTCGGGGAAGTCGTGGCCCTTGGCCACCATCTGGGTGCCCACGAGCACGCCGGCCGGGGCGGTCTGAAACGCCTGCAGGATCCGCGCGCGTTCGGGCAGGCTGGAGGAATCAGCATCAAGGCGGAAGATCGGAAAGCTCTCCTCCCCCAGCGCTTCGCGCAGCTCGTGCGCGACGCGCTCGGTGCCGGCGCCGTGGCGCGCCACTGACACCGAGCCGCAGGCGGCGCAGCGGTCAGGCATGCGCTCGCGGTGGCCGCAGTGATGGCAGGCGATGAAGTCGCCGTGGCGATGCAGCACGAGGGCGACATCGCAGTTGGGGCACAGCCACACACGGCCGCATGTGCGGCAGGAGAGGAAGTTCGACCACCCGCGGCGGTTGAGCAAGCAGGATCGCCTTGCCGCCGGCGCGGCGCAGGTCGGCCAGCGCCATCCGCGTCTCGGGGTGAAGCGGCTGGTGGCGGTCGCGCATGTCGAGCACCTCCACGCCGGGCATCGGGCGGCGGTCGACGCGCTGGGTGAGCGCCAGGCGCTCCAGCACCGGCACGCTCTCGGGCCGAGGGGTGGCGCTGCCGAAGACCAGCACGGCGCCGTGACGGGCCGCGCGTTCGCGCGCGACGGTGCGGGCGTCGTAGCGGGGGTCGCCCTCATGCTTGTAGGAGCTCTCGTGCTCCTCGTCGACGACGATCAGGCCGATGTCGTCGAGGGGCGCGAACACGGCGGACCGCGGGCCGACGCACACCCGCGCCTCGCCGGAGCGCAGGCGCATCCACTCGTCGTGGCGCTCGCCGACGCCGAGCGCCGAGTGCAGGACCGCCACCACGTCGCCGAAGCGCGCCTGAAAGCGCCACAGCACCTGCGGCGTGAGCGCGATCTCGGGCACGAGCACGATCGCGGTGCGCCCCGCCGCCAGCGCCGCCTCCACCGCGCCCAGGTAGACCTCGGTCTTGCCCGAGCCCGTGACCCCCTGCAGGAGGAACCCTGGATGTTCGGCGCCCCGGGCCCGTAGCGCCGTGGTCAGGCGCCCCAGCGCCGCGGACTGCTCCAGGGTGAGGGGCGGCGCCGTGGCCGACGCGCTGCCGACCTCGTGGCGGACGGGTCGGCGCGGGCGAGCCCGGCGGTCGATGGCGACCAGGCCGCGGGATTCCAGCCGTCGCAGCCCAGGGGTGTCGAGCTGCGCGGCGACCGTCGCGCCGCGCTGCGCCAGCGTCTCGAGCAGCCCACGCTGGCGGTCGTTGAGTCGCGCCTCGGGTGCCTGCAGCGCGGCCCGCCCGTCCGCGGTGAGCTCGGCGACGAGCGCGAGCTTGGCGCCGGTGCCGGCCGACGCGCCCGGGGCGAGCATGAGCTGCAGCGCGCGCGACGGCGTCGAGCAGTACTCGCGGGCCATCCACTCGGCCAGGGCCACCAGGTCAGCCGCCGACGCCGGCTCCGACGACCGCTTCGGGCTCGACCAGACGGTCGGGGTGAAGCTCGGAGTGCTCGGCCAGCTCCACCACGACCCCGAGCGCGGTCCGCGCGCCGAACGGCACGCGCAGGAGCGACCCGACCTCCACGTCCTGGCCGGGGGCGAGGCGGTAGTCGAAGGGGCCGCGCACCGCGCGCGTCCGGGTGAGGGGCTCGCACGCGGGCGATCATGGGTGCCCGAATGTAGTGCGCCGGGGTGTCGGCCCAGCCGCGGCCGCCGTTAGTCTGTGGCCCGTGGATCCCGAACCGGGTGAGGAGGTCTTCTTCCACGGCCATCCTTCGTGGCGGTCGCTGGCGCTGTTCTACGCCAAGGGGCTGCTGGTGGCGCTCGTGGTGGGGATCATCGCCGGCGTGGTGACCCGGGTCGCCAATCATCACGTGCAGGCCGGTTGGGTGAGCGCCGCCGTGGTCGTGGTGTTCCTGGTCCTGGTGGTCATCGGGCAGCTCCGGCGGATCGGCACCACGTACTCGATCACCAGCCAGCGCCTGACGATCCAGACGGGGATCCTCTCGCGCGACGTGCACCAGACCCGGTTGGAGCGCATTCAGAACGTCAACTCCAGCCAGTCGCTGTTCGAGCGGCTGCTGCGGATCGGCAGCGTGCAGTTCGACACGGCCGGAGAGACCCAGTTCGACTTCTCCTTCCGCGGCGTGGGCGACCCTCACGGGATCGTGCGCACCGTCGACCGCGCGCTGCACGCCCTGCGCGGCGACCCTTCGCCCGCCTCTGACATCTAAAGAGCGGCTACGGCTTCACGGCCACCGTGACCTGGGTGGTCGAGTCGGCGGCGCCGTGAGTCGAGGTCTCACCGACGCCGGTGATCCGCTGCAGGTCCGGCATGATTCGGCCGGCCAGCGACCCCGTGGTCACCCCTGACTGCGTGCCGGCGCCGAGGAGCGCGGCGACGTTGGCGAACACCAGCGAGGTCACCGTCGTGGACGTCGCCGCCGAGGACCGCGGCAAACCCCGGGTCCCGCGCCAAGGAGTGCTTCTGCTGAGCCACGTCCTGGATCCCCGCCAGGCCCGTCGAGATGACGACCAGGCCGTGGAAGATGGCGTAATCGAGCTGGAACCCCGTCGCCAGCTGGAGCTGGTGGGCGGTGACGTCGCCGATCTGGCGGTCGTTGAACACCGGTTCCGAGCTCTGGCTCTTGCCAGGGGTCGAGAACAGTTGGGCCAGCGGCGCCTCGAGTTGGGCCAGTTCGTGCTGGGTGCGCGCCTTGGTTGGGCGTACGCGCCACCACGACCAGGGTCGGCGACCCGCCGCCGCCCACGATCGCGAGCGCCGCCTCGTGGCGAAAGATCGGAGATGAGGTCTGGCAGGTTGACCCCCTCGGAGTGCAGGGCGGAGCCCAGCCTGGTGAGTAGGGGTCCGACGCCGCCGGCGAGACCCGCAGCCGAGCCGGCGTTGAGCACCGTCGGCGCAACCTTGGCCAGATCGCCCACGTCGAGGAGCAGTGACGAGGCGGCCGGCATCAGCGCAGGCAGCGACGGGGTGAACGCGGTCGGCGGCGAGCTGTCCGGGCCCACCTTCTCCAGAGCCGGGTCAAGCACGCTGTGGATGCGGATCGCTGCCCCCTGCTGCGTCGGCGTCACAGCGATCGCCACCCCCTGCAGGGCGGGCTGGGAGAGCAGGCCGCCGGCGCGCCCCGAGGATCCCGCTCTGATCAGCCAGCACCCGGCGCACCCCGGCGGCCGAGGCGTAGGCGTCCAGCACCGAGCCGCCACGCTGACCGGCCACGGCCCGCCGATACGTCGCGCTGGCCGCCAGCGACGGAGTGGCGCGCGCGGCGACGTCGATCGCGGCGCGCACGGCCGCGTCCTGGCCGATGAGCAGGTCGCCACCGGCAAAGGCGAGCTCATCGCCGTTGGGCGCCGCGAACAGCGCGTGGCCCCGGTCGTTCCCGCGCACCGTCGCCCCCACCGAGCGCAGGTAGGACCGGGCGCGTCCCTGATCGGCGACGGCCACGACGATGAGCGCGCCCGCGGTGGACGTGGTGGTGTTCAGCAGCGCCAGTGCGGCGCGGCCGCCCAGCCATGGCGCGACGTCGGTGGAGAGAGTCACGGACCGCCCGGCTCCCAGGAGGGCGCCGAGCCGCCCCGCCGCGGCCGCGCCCAGCAGCGGGAAGTCCGGTAGGCGGCGCGCCACCTCGAGCGCCTGGGTGACCGATGGGTCCTTGCGGTCGATGTCGATGTCGACGTAGGCCAGCGCGTCGGCCGGGATGACCGCCGCCGGCGCACCGGCCTCCGCCACTGTCGCCACTGCTGCCGCCACCGGTCAGCGCGACGACGATCAGCACCACGATCGCGGCCACGCCCAACAGGCCGAGAGCCGCAGCGGTCCGGCGGCGGCGGTACACGCTCGGGGTCGGCGCCGAAACAGCCACGGCGGCTATCTACCCGTTAGGCGGCGGCGTCTCTCGCGGTGGGATCTTCGGCGGGTGCGTCGGCGGCGCTGGCGGCGCGGCGCTCCCTGCGCTCGCGCGTCGAGCGCCGCTCCTCGCGGTCAGACGGCGCCCGGCGCTCGTTGCGCTCGACGAAGTCGATGATCGTCGGCACGCCCTCCAGGCGGTAGCGCTCGCGCAGCCGGTTCTCGATGAAGTAGGCGTAGTCGCGGGTCACCCGGGCGCGCGAGTTGACCTGGATGGAGAAGCGGGGCGGGCGCTCGGCCGTCTGGGTCATGAAGATGAGCCGGAGCCGGTGGTTGGCGGCGGCACCGCGGGCGTTGGCGGGCCGCTTGCCCACCGGCGGCTGGCGAGCGGCGACGATCTCGGAGAGGAAGCGGTTGAGCTGCGGGGTGGGGATCCGCGTGCGGCTGCGGTCGGCCAGCGCCATCGCCTCGACGAGGAGCCGCTCGACGTGGCGGCCGGTCTTGGCCGAGGCGGTCAGCAGCCGGGGTCGCAGGCGGAGCTTCTTGATGGGCGCGGGCGCGCTCGTGGTCGAGATCGACGCCGTCGGCGATGTCCCACTTGTTGAGCACCAGCGCCGTGGCGCATCCGCTGTGCATCGCCATCTCGGCGATCCGCAGGTCCTGGGTGGTGACGCCGTCGGTCGCGTCGCACACGACCAGCGCCACGTCAGCGCGCTCGGCGGCGCGGCGTGAGCGCAGCGAGGTGTAGTACTCCAGCGACTCCCCCACCTTGGCCTGGCGGCGGATGCCGGCGGTGTCGACGAGGATCAGTTCGCGGCCGTTGAAGCTGATGGGCAGGTCGATGGCGTCGCGCGTGGTGCCGGCCACCGGCGAGACGATGACCCGCTCGGAGCCGGCGAAGCGGTTGAGCAGCGAGGACTTGCCCACGTTGGGGCGGCCGATGAGCGCCAGTCGCACCGCGTCGTCGTCGCCATCCTCGTCGGCAACGTCGGGCGCCAGCGCCGCCATCCGGTCGAGCAGGTCGCCGGTGCCCAGCCCCTGGGCGGCCGAGACGGCGATGGGGTCGCCCAGCCCCAGCGCAGTGGAACTCGGCGGCCAGCGGCACGTCCTTGCCGGTGTCGATCTTGTTCGCCGCCACCAACACGGGCAGCGGAGAGCGGCGCAACAGTTCGGCCATCTCCTGGTCGCCGGGGCGCATGCCCGCCTTGGCGTCGACAACGAGGACAGCGGCGTCGGCGTCGGCCAGCGCGGCGCGGGCCTGGTCCTGGATCTGCCGCGCCAGGGTGTCGCGGTCCTCCAGGTCGACCCCGCCGGTATCGATGAGCGTGAGCGTGCGCCCATTCCAGTCGGTGCGCAGCTCCTTGCGGTCCCGGGTGACCCCCGGCTGCTCGTGCACGACGGCCTCCCGTGACTGGGTCAGGCGGTTGACCAGGGAGGACTTGCCCACGTTTGGATAGCCGACGATCGCAACCTTCATGATGCGATGAGGCTAGACGAGCCCGCCGCAGACAACGCAAAGGGCCGGCCTCCCTGCCGGCCCGGGGTGCGTCGTTGCGTCGGTCGGTATCTGCGCAGGAAGGCTCCGGCGGTGCGCCGTGTGCGCCGGCAAGCACCTTCCCGACTCAAGACCTGAAACGCAGCCGGACAGCAAAACTTGCGCAATCAGGCCGTGCGCGCGCGTGACCAGGGCGACGATCGCCGCCACCGCCTCGTCGAAGGTGAGATCGGTCGTGTCGACGGTGTGCGCGTCGGGCGCCTGGAGCAACGGCGAGTGCTGGCGACTGGTGTCGCGCTCGTCGCGGATCGTCTGCTCGGCCAGAACGGTGGCGACGTCGACCCCGAGCTCGGCGGCGCGCCGCTGCGCGCGCGCCTCAGGGCTGGCGGTGAGGAACACCTTGACCTCGGCCTCCGGCGCCACGACGGTGCCGATGTCGCGGCCCTCCGCCACCCAGTCCCCGTCGCCCAGGAGCCGTCGCTGCTCGGTCACCATCGCCTCCCGCACAGGGGGCTGCGCCGCCGCGACCGACGCGGCCTCGGTGACCTCCGGGGCGCGGATCTCCGCGGTGACGTCGCGCCCATCGAGCAGCACTCGGTCCCCCAGTTCGATGCGCAGCGTCGGCGCCACCTCCGCGGGAGGCCGGCCTCGCTCCCGCGAGGCCAGCGCGACCGAGCGGTACATCGCGCCCGAGTCCAGGTAGGTGAAGCCCAGCTCGCGCGCCACCGCGCGCGCCACCGTCGACTTCCCGGCCCCGGCGGGCCCATCGATCGCCACGACCATCAGGCGCCCGCCAGCGCCGCGATGTCCTGGGCGAAGCCGGGGTAGGAGACGTCGGCCGCCTCCATCCCGACCACCTCGACGCCCTCCTGCGAGGCGAGCCCCGCGACGGCTCCGAGCAGGGCGAGGCGATGGTCGCCGTGGGCGTCGATGCGCCCGCCGCGCAGGGTGCCGTGCCCGCGCACCGCGAAGCCGTCCTCGAGCGCCTCGATGTCCGCCCCGAGGCCGCGTAGGCCATCCACCACGGTCGCGATCCGGTCCGATTCCTTCACGCGCAGCTCGCCGGCCCCGCGCACGACGGTCTCGCCTTCGGCAAAGCAGCCCATCAGCGCCACCAGCGGCAGCTCGTCGATGGCCAGCGGCACCTCGTCGGCGCCCACGGTGGTGGCCTCGATGGGGCCGTGGCTGACGTCGAGATCGCACACCGGCTCAGAGGCGGCAAACGCGCCGGGCGCCTCGACGTCGCCGACGACGATCGCCCCCATCCGCTCCGCGATGCGCAGGAAGCCCGTCCGGGTCCAGTTGACCCCCACACCCTCCAGGACGAGCCGCGCGCCGGGCACCAGGACGCCCGCGGCGACGAGGAAGGCGGCGCTCGAGAGGTCGCCGGGGACGTGGACGGTCTCGAGCTCCAGCTCGTCGGCGTTGCCGACGCTCGAGGCCCACCCTCCGTCGCCGGTGGCCCGGCGCTCCACGTTGGCGCCGGCGCCGGCCAGCATCCGCTCGGTGTGGTCGCGGCTGGGGATCGCCTCCAGGACAGTGGTGTGGCCGGTGGCCAGGCCGGCCAGCAGCACGCACGACTTGACCTGTGCCGAGGCCACCGGGAGCTCGTACGTGATGCCCTGCAGTCCGCTGCCGTGCACCGTGAACGGCGGATAGCGGCCGTCGGTGGCCTGAAGCCGCGCACCCATCTGGGCCAGCGGCCCGGCGATCCGGTCGACGGGGCGGCGGCGGATCGAGGCGTCGCCGTCGAGGGTGAACGCGGCGCCCTGCTGGAATGCCAGCCAGCCGGGCAGCAGGCGCATCAGGGTGCCGGCGTTGCCGACGTCGATCGGGCCTGCAGGGCGGTTGCGCGTTACGCATCCCGCAGCCGCGGATGAGCACCTCTCCGTCGTGGCGCTCGACAAGCGCGCCGACCCTGCCCACCGCCTCCAGGGTCGACCGCGTGTCGGCGGCGTCCAGATAGTTGACGATCCGCACCGGCTCGGATGCCATCGCGCCGATGATCGCGGCGCGGTGCGAGATCGACTTGTCGGCGGGCGGGGTGACGCGTCCACGCAGGCGCAGGCCAGGCGCAAAGCGCGCGTTCATGGCCGGGCCACCGGGAAGCCGAGGCCGGCGATGAGCTCCTCGGCGCGCTCGGCCGCAGCCTCGCCGGCGATCCACATGGCGACCACGCCCTCCGTCATGTCGGTGGCCGGATACAGCGCCATGTCGTTGATGTTGACGCCGGCGCGCCCGAGCTCGAGCGCGATCTGGGCCACCACCCCCGGCCGGTTGGGCACCGAGGTGCGCAGCTCGTAGCAGCTCGCCGCCGGCCAGTTGGGCCTCGAGCAGCCGGCGGCGATCGGACGCGGCCCGCTCGTTCCACGCGGTGATGGCCGGCCCGTCGGCGTCTGCCAGCGACGCCCGCACCGTCTGCAGGCGCTCGATGGCGCCGTCGATCTCGGCGGTGAGCGCGTCGCGGTTGGACAGGTAGATGTCGGTCCAGATGGCACTGGGGGCCCCGGCCACCCGTGTGGCGTCGCGAAAGCTCGGACCGGTCGCGGGCAGGCGCGCGGGTGGGTCGGAGTCGTGCTGCAACGTGGCCGCTGCCTGGGAGACGAGCACGTTGGCCAGCACGTGGGGCAGGTGCGAGACGGCGGCCAGGATGCGGTCGTGGGTCTCGGCGTCGATCGCCGTGGGCCGCGCGCCGATCCCGTGCAAGCAGCCGGTGCAGTCGCTCGTAGAGCATCCCCGAGGTGCCGGCGCCGGGGGTCAGGTACCAGGTGGCCGCGTCGAACAGATCGGCGCGGGCGTGCTCGACGCCGGCGTTCTCGGCGCCGGCCAGCGGGATGGCCACCGACGAAGCGGGGGTCGTCATGGGCAGCGACCACTTCGCGCTTGGTGGAGCCGACATCGGTGACCACGCAGTCCGCGGGCGCGGCGGCCAGCGCCTCCCCCACGAGCGCCGAGAGCCCGCCGACGGGCACGGCCACGAACACCGCCTGGGCCTCGGCGACGGCAGCACCGACGGTGCTCCGCGCGCAGTTCAGCGCCCCGAGCTGGAGCGCGCGTTCGAGCGCCTCTGGGCGCATCGTCATACCCGGTCACCTCCGCGCCGAGGCGCTCGCGCGCCGCCAGCGCCACCGAGCCGCCGATCAACCCGACGCCGAGGACCGCGAGCCGCATCGCCTGACGCGGAGGCGCCTAGGCCGCGCCGCGGCGCGCCCGCACCGCTGTCTGCCAGACCGTCGAGCACCTCGACGGTGGTGTCCCAGCCGATGCAGCCGTCAGTGATCGACTGGCCGTACACGAGCTCTCGATTGCTCGCCGAGGTCCTGGCGCCCGGCGACGAGGAAGGACTCGATCATCACACCGACGAGGGTGCGGTCGCCGGCGGCAACCTGCTCGGCGACGGCGGCGGCCACCGCCGGTTGGCGATCCGGCGTCCTTGCCGCTGTTGTCGTGGCTGAGGTCGATCATCACCCGCTCCGGCAGCGAGCTCGCGCGCAACAGCTCGGCGGCGCGGGCGACATGGTCGGCGCCGTAGTTGGGCGCGCCCTTGCCGCCACGCAGGATCACGTGGCAGTCGCGGTTGCCGCGGGTGTGCAGGATGGCGGAGCCACCATTGACGTCGATGCCGGCAAACGCGTGTGGGACGCCGGCGGCGCGGACGGCGTCGACCGCGACCTGGACGTTGCCGTCAGTGCGGTTCTTGAAGCCGACGGGCATCGACAGGCCAGACCCGAGCTGACGGTGGATCTGGCTCTCGACCGTGCGGGCGCCGATCGCGCCCCAGCAGACGGTGTCGGAGATGTACTGCGGGGTGATCGGGTCCAGGAACTCGCAACCGACCGGCAGGCCCAGGGCCAGAACCTCCAGCAGCAGCCGGCGCGCCATCCGCAGGCCGGTGTTCACGTCGCCCGAGCCGTCGAGATGCGGATCGTTGATGAGCCCCTTCCAGCCGATCGTCGTGCGCGGCTTCTCGAAGTAGACACGCATGGCGAGACACAGATCGTCCGAGAGCCGCTCGACCTGCGCGCTCAGCCGCTCGGCGTAGTCGCGGGAGGCCTCGACGTCGTGGACGCTGCAGGGGCCGACGACCACCAGCAGGCGGTCGTCGCGCCCGTCGAGGATCGCCTGCACCTCGCCGCGGCCGCGCAGCAGCACGTCGCGTGCTCCTCGGTGAGCGGCAGCTCCCGATCAGCTCCCGCGGCGGGGCCAGCGGGACGAGCCGGTCGATCCGCTGGTCGCGGACCGAGTCCGAGCGTTCGGTTCCGGTGAAGGTCACGCGCTCGCTCGCCACCGGCTCCTCCCACAGCGCCTTGCCCGCCACGGCGGCCGCGGCGCGCACCCGGTCCAGGTACTCGGGGAACTCGTCGGCCACCAGCTGCTGGGCCGCGTCGCAGATCGCCTCGTCGGGATCGGGGATGGACCTCGACGATGAGCCCGTCGGCGCCCGCGGCGGCCGCCGCCAGCGACATCGGGCCCACCAGGTCGCGCCGTCCGGCGGCATGGCTGGGATCGACGATCACCGGCAGGTGGGTCATCTCCTTGAGCACCGGGATCGCCATCAGGTCGAGGGTGAAGCGGTAGGAGGTCTCGAAGGTGCGGATGCCGCGCTCGCACAGCATCACGGACTCGTTGCCCTCCTTGAGCACGTACTCAGCGGCCATCAGCAGCTCCTCCAGCGTGCTCGACAGGCCCACGCTTGATCAGCGCCGGGCACCCGCAGCGGCCGATCTCGGACAGCAGGGTGTAGTTCTGCATGTTGCGCGCGCCGATCTGGATGACGTCGGCCACCTCGAGGACCGCCTCGAGGTCGCGGGCGTCCATCACCTCGGTGACGATCGGCAGGCCCGTCTGGGCCTTGGCCTCGGCGAGCAGCCGCAGGCCCTCCTGGCCGAGGCCCTGGAAGGCGTAGGGCGAGGTACGCGGCTTGTAGGCGCCGCCGCGGAACATCGTGGCCCCGGCGGCGGCGACGATACGGGCGGTGTCGAGGGTCTGCTCGCGCGACTCGATCGTGCACGGCCCGGCGATCATCGCGAAGTGGTCGCCGCCCACCTTGCGCCCGGCGATGTCCAGGACGCTGCGAGCGCCGTGGGTGATCTGGCTGGAGGCCAGCTTGTAGGGCTTGGAGATCGGGACCATGTGGTCCACGCCCGGCGTGCCCTCGAGGTCGAGGCGGGCGACGTGCTCGGCGTCGCCGATGGCGCCGATCACGGTCAGCTCCTCGCCGTAGATGACGTGGGCGCGCGCGCCCACGCCGTCCACCCGGTCGACGACAGCATCGACCTCCTCCTGCGTGGCCCCCGGTTTCATCACGATCATCATCTCGACACTGGTCCTTTCACGGCGATAGCGAACTGTAAAGAAGGCGAGGCCCGAGCCTCGTCGCGGACGTAAGTCCGCGGAGTGGTGACGGCGCTCGGCCTCCTCAGAACTCCGCGCGGGGGCGCGGACGGGATTGTGGCCGAGCGCCTAGCTAAATCGCCAGGCGTAGAAGCGCGCGTACTGCGACCAGCCGGAACCGGCAAGGGTGCTGCAGGTCGTGTGGGCCTGGTCGCTCATGCGCTGCGCTGGGGTTTTAGCACGGACGCGCTGGGGTTGGCAAGCGGGTTGGTGGTTGCCGTGTGCGGGTGGGCGGGGCACGTGGCGAACGTCAACTGCGGCTATCGAGGGCGGATTCGAGCGGCCGCGGCGGGACGTTCCTCGTCTGGTGCACCGTATGCGGGCTTATTTTTCCGGAGCGGCCGCCCAGGTGCTCTGGCGGAGCCACACCGATCAGCCGAACTGCGAGTCGGTCTTCAGCTGCGAGCACTGGGCCTTCAGCGACACCGGGATGTTGTACAGCCGGACCTGCCACCCGTTGTCGTGGGGCTTGAACAGGACGATCTGGTTCCCGCGGCCGATCGACTTGCCCGGGCGGAACCCGACGTTGCCGACGTTGAGGTGGGTGTAGTAGGCCACGGCGCTCTGGAAGCCGATCAGGGAGACCGGCTGGCCGCAGGCCTTGATGACGTCGGGACCGCCTTCCTTGGCGATGACGCCGCGTAGCCGGTCGATCATCTTGGCGGAGTGGCGGGAGTTGTCGATGAGGTAGCGCATCGTGCGCACGCGGCTGCGGGCGTCGGGCGCCAGCCACACGATCAGACCCAGCGCGACCACGGGGCCCACCCAGCGCAGCACCGTGGGCGTGCGGGTGTCGGCCAGCAGCCAGCCGATGCCGGCGCCGGCGACCGCGACCAGCACCGCGGCGGGCTCGATCATGTAGCGGCTGACCGCCGACCAGCCGTGGTAGGCGAAGACGATCTCGATGACCAGCCACAGCAGGGCCGCGGCGACGACGAGCAGGGTGGTGCGGTCGCGGCGCAGCACGGCCAGCACCACGCCGATGAGCCCCGCGAGTTGCATCGGGAGCTCGTAGAGGCTGCGGAAGCGATCGACCACGCCGATGACCTTGTTGCCGTGGATCACCGTCTGCTGGTTGAGGGCCAGGTCCCCGGAGATGAACCAGCTCTTGGAGGTGAGCGCCGGGATGCTGAACCAGAAGGCGGGGATGAATACGAGGCGACGATGACCATCAGCCACATCGACGGCGTGCGCACCGTCCACATCAGCCACAGGCCGTAGAGCCCCGCGAACACCCACGCCTCCGGCCGCCCCAGGGAGGCCAGCACGAGCATGCCGAAGGCCAGCCGGCGTCGCCCCACGAGGTGGCAATCGATCGCCGCCAGCAACGCCGCCACGATCAGCGCGTCGGAGTTGGCGATGAGCACCAGGTGCATGTACGTGTTGATCCCCAGCACCCCGAGCCCCGCGAACGCGCCGGCCACGTAGGGGGCATAGCGCCGCTCGGGGGCCGCACCGGTCAGGTGGAAGGCGACGCGGGCGGCGAACACCGCGCCCAGGACGGCGCCGGCCACCGCCGTGCCCATCCACAGCCACATCTGGGCGGCGCCGGCCACCGCGTAGGGCAGGGTGAACAGGAAGGGCAGCGGCTTCCACGAGGGGGCGCCGTCGGTGTTGAGGTTCCAGTGCAGGACCTGCTTGCCCCACACCAGGAAGCCGAAGCCGTCGTAGGACGGCCGCATGTCCGAGAGGACGACGAACAGCGCCGAGACGGCGCACACGCCCAGCACGACCCACGGCCACCACCGCCGCCACACCGGGCGGCGCGCCGCAGAGCCGCCCGGCTGCACGGCCGGCCCCCCGATATGAGGTTCTGCCGCGGGGGCGGACGTGCTCACGTAACGGTCACCAGGGCGTCAGGAGGAGCGGCGATGTGCATCACAGCAGTTCTCCCAGCGCGCCCAGGAAGCGGCCGTTCTCGGCATCGGTGCCGACCGTCACGCGCAGCGATCCTTCGCGCCCCAGCGCGGCGCCGGCCCGGACGAGCACCCCGCGTGCCTTCAGCCCGGAGATCACGTCCGCTTCGACGGTGTCCGGCGGAAGATGGGTCCAGACGAAGTTCGCGTCAGACTCGGCGACCCATAAGCCGAGCGCGCGCAGGCCCTCCATCAGATCCAGGCGCGCGGCGACGGTGTGCGTCACCCGGCGCTCGACCTCGTCCTGATGGCGCAGCGCCTCCACGGCGCCGGCCTGCGCGGCCATGTTGAGATAGAAGGGCTGGCGCACCTGGTCCACCGCGGCGCGGATGTCCTCGGACCCGCACAGGCCGTAGCCGACGCGCAGGCCGGCGAGCCCATAGGCCTTGGAGAACGTCCGCAGCAGCACGAGGTTGGGCCAGCGCCGCAGCAGATCCAGCGAGGCGTAGGTGTCGCCCAGGGCCAGGGCGAACTCGCAGTAGGCCTCGTCGAGGATGACGCACACGTGGCGCGGCACCCGCTCCATGAACGCCGCCACCGCGTCCAGCGGCAGCGAGGTCGACGTCGGGTTGTTGGGGTTGCAGACGAGCACCAGCCGGGTGGCCACCGTGATCTCGGCAGCCATGGCGTCGAGGTCGTGGCGATCCTCGTCGTCGAGGGGCACCTCGATGGCCCGCGCGCCCGAGGCGGCCGCCAGGTGCGGATAGACGCTGAAAGCCGGCCAGGCGTAGACCACCTCGGCCCCCGGCTCGAGCAGCGCCTCGCCCGCGGCGAGCAGGATGTCGCAGGAGCCGTTGCCCAGGGCGATCCGCTCGCGAGCAATGCCGTAGCGCTCAGACAGCGCCTGGCGCAGGGGTACGTAGGACGGGTCGGGGTAGCGGTGCACGCCCGTGAGCACTCGGGCGGCTGCCTCCACCACCCCCGGCGCCGGCGCAAAGCAGGACTCGTTGGACGCCAGCATCGCCGTGTCGGCGCCCAGGTCATAGCCCGCCGCCAGCGGATAGGACGGGATCCGGCGGATGCGCTCTCCGAATTCGATGGCCATCGCGATGCTCAGCCTATTGCGCGGCCTATTGCGCGGCCTCGAGGTCGGAGCGCAGCGCCCGCGCGGTGCCCAGGTAGACGTGCTGGGGCGTGTGCTCGTCGTCGGCGTAGTAATGGAGCATCAGCCGAACGATCCTCGGCATCGAGCCCGGGACGGGGATCTCTCGCGCGCACAGCAGCGGCACCTTGTCCAGGCCCAGGCGGCGAGCGGCCAGCGCCGGGAACTCGGCGTTGAGATCGTCGGTGAGCGTGAAGATGCAGCTCACCATCGCGTCGGTGGTGAGTGCGTTTCGGTCCATGAGCTCGCGGATCAGAAGGCTCGTGCCCTCCAGGATCGCGCTCGCCTCGTTGACCTCAACGCTATTGGCGCCTCGGAGCGCGAACAACCGCATCGGACGGCAATTCTGCCAAAGGACCCCGGGGGCGCGCGGACGGCGTCACCTCGTAGACGGTGGCGCAGCCGAAGCGGGTGGTGGAGGTGACCAACTCGCCCAGGGCGCGCCCCAGGTCGGCGTGGGCCGCGCAGCTGGCCAGCAGGAAGCGCGCGCCGCTCTGACGGACGAGCGCCCGCGCCTGCGCCGGGGTGTCCTGCCCGCGGAAGAGGGCGTCGGCCGCGACTGAGCGTGGGAAGCAGTTGGGCTCTGACCACAGGCAGTTCCCGACGAAGGTGCGCCGGCCGGTGGCCCCGGGCACCGCCTCCCCCAGGTAGAACTGCGTGAGCACTCCACCGGGTTCGGGGTTCGTGTCCAGGTAGTGGAGCGCCGCGTGCTCGTCGTGGGTGATGAAGTTGGCGTTGCCCGCGGCCGGGTCGACGAAGTTGTGGGCGGTGGCCAACGCGTAGGCGTTGGCCGGGATCACGGCGAGGGCGATGACGCCCGCCGCCACCAGGCGCCCGCGCGGGAGCGTGCGCAGCGAGGTCTGGGTCACGCCCTTGACGGCCAGGACGGCGAGCGGCACGGTGATTCCGTCGAAGGCGTGCAGCGGAGTGGCGCTCAGGCCGGTGGCCGAGAAGATGTAGATCAGCACCGCCACCGGCGCCCATAGGCGCAGCAGCAACTCGAGGGTGCTCTGCGCCCGGCCGCGGTAGCCGAGCAGCGCCGGGATGGCCAGCGGGGCGATGCCGATCGCGATGGCCGAGGCCGGGAAGGCGTGCTTGCTCTGCACCCGGGCCAGCTTCCAGGAGAGGTCGAGGTGGCCGAGCAGGAGGTAGTAGAGCAGCGGCAGCCCGGCGAGCACCAGGGTGAGCACCGGCAGCGCCAGGCGGTGCCACTGGGCCGTCCGCCACCACAGGAGCAGGTCGCGCCAGCGGATGAGCTCGGCGAAGAGGACCAGCAGGATGAGCGTCTCGCCCTGCCAGGGGTGCACCGCGGAGGCCAGTGCGCCGAGCAGCCCGCAGACCCAGTCGGGCCGCCCGGCGCCGCGCATGCGGTCATAGCGCACCACCGCGAAGCTGATCAGCGCGACCGACAAGAGGCCGAAGGGATACCCCCACGACAGCCATGTCGGCATCATGTCGCCGACGATCCCCAGCGTGCCGGCGATCACCGTGAACGAGCCGAAACCCACGCCCAGGGCCAGTGCCGCGCGGCGGTGCGTCACCTCGGTGAAGCTGTGGTTGGCCACCGAGCGCATCCCCAAGAACACCGCCACCACCGCCACCGGCTTCCACAGCAGCAGGGCCAGCCAGGACGGGACTCCGGTGGCCGCCACCGCACCGGAGACGAGGATGGCGGGCTGGAAGTAGTCAGACGGCGTGGAGCGCAGCACGAACAGGTTGGCGATCAGCCCGTGGTGCGCCGCCGCCCGGATCCATGACAGGTACTGCATCTGGTCGACGATGTAGTAGCCGTCGGTCCCGGTCCAGGTGAGTCCGTCATGGGCGGCGTGGAAGACGTCGAGGGCCACCGTCCACATCGACACCGCGCCGAACGCGGCGAGCAGCGCGATCTCAAAACGGCCGAGCCGCCGGGAGCGCGCCGGCACCGGCACCGCCGGGGGCGGGCCCGCGGCGGGGACTGCCAGCGGAGGTTGGACGCGCACGGGGCCGGTAGCTAAGCAGAGCCGGAAACGGGCAGCCGCGGACCCCAGCGGCCCCTCACACGAACGCACACGTGAGTGACCACCACTGCCCTAGTGCCCCAACTTGTATTGAAGTGACGAGCTCGCCCGTCCGGCCGGCGTGTTGAGCAGGTTGATCTTGTGGTTGTTGTTGTAGGTGGCCACGATCGGGACGAAGGCGAACAGCAGGTACACGGTGAGGACGGCGGCCACCCGGCGAAGGTTCAGGCTCGTCGACAGGGCAGCCAGCGGCAGCAGCCACACCACGTACCACGGCATCAGCCAGCTGAGGCTCGCGATCAGCGCCAGCGTTGACCAGCCGGCTCCGGAAATCCAGTCACGGCTGCGGTAGAACTGATACGCCACCACGAGCACCACTCCCACGGCGGCGAGCTTGAGCAGGACCGGGGTTCCGCCGACGCCCAGCACCAGCCCGAACACGTTGGTGATGGAGAAGCCGGTGAGCAGCGTGCTCTGCTGGGAGAGGTTGGGCAGCGAGAGGCCGAACAGTGCGAGGTCGAGTGCGATGAGCGGTACCGCGCTGGTCGCGGCCCCGGCGAGCACCTTTACCCGCCTCGACTTGGAGTGCGCCGCCACCAGGAGGAACGGCAGCAGGATGATCGCGGTGAACTTCACCGCCACCGCCAGCATGAGCACCGCCCCGGAGGCGCGGTCACGGCGCGCCAGCACCAGCGAGATCGCGGCCAGCATCGGCGCCAGCATGAAGAAGTCGTTGTGGAACCCCTCGACGGCGTAAATGAGGAAGACCGGGTTGAGCGCGACGAAGGCCACCGGGAAGCGCGGATCGCGGCCAAGCTGGCGTGCGATGCGTCCCACCAGCGCCACGACGGCGAGAGCCAGGACGACCGTGGCCAGCTTCACGGCCCAGTAGGCGATCGGCAGCGACACCAGCGCCAGCGGGTAGGTGAGCGCGATGAACAGCGGACCGTAGGGGCTGCGCAGGTTGTGCCAGCTCGAGAACCCGAAGACCGGGTCAAAGAGCTCCTGCCGGATCACGTGGGTGTACGGGTTGAGGTGATGCAGGGCCCCGAGGCGCGCGTAACCGAGGTAGTTGAAGAGGTCGGTGAGCTGCATCGGCGGGCTGAGCAGCAGGATCAGGTTCAGCACCACCACGGCGATGACGATCGTGCGCAGGGTGAGGCTGCGCACCGCCGCCAGCGCCGTCGCATAGGCCACGAGCATGGCCACCAGCACGAGGCTGAACACGGTTCCCAGCGTCTGGGGGTCGGTGATCAGGCGCGGGATGACCAGATGCAGCGGCCCCGCCTCCCAGTTGGGGAAGATCTCGTTGGAGCGCGGGACGAGGATCGACGGCCCCGAACTCGCGGCGGCGACGATCGCGAAGGTGCCGAGGATCAGGGCGCCGATCGCGATGCGCCCGGCCACCGGCCCGACGGTCAGGGCTCTGTGCCGAGCGGTGCGCTCCTCGCCGAGAGCGACCCGCGGCAGCGTCACCGTCGCCTCGGCCCCGGCCAGCGCTCCCGTGCTCGGGGCAAGGGCGACCGGAGGATCGGGGCTGCCGGAGTCCTCGCGCATGCGTTGAAGATAGTCGCGCGCGCCGCTCAACGGCGCGGTCCGTGCGCCGGTTGCGATCGTGTTAGCCGCGCCGCCGGTCCGCCGCCGACCCGTTTTCGCCCCTCGCGGGGCCGTTACGCTCGCGACGTGCTCGAGCTCCAGCCTGGCTGAGGGCGTCGATCTCGGCCTCGGAGAGCCGCCGGTACGTGCCGAGCGCCAGCCCGCTGAGGGTCAGAGGTCCGAACCCCACTCGTTCCAGCGACCGCACCCGGTAGCCGACGGCCTCGCACATGCGTTTGACCTGGCGGTTGCGGCCCTCGTGGATGGTGAGCTCGATGATCTCGCGGCGCTCGCCGAGGCGTCGCACCCGCGCCGGGGCGGTGACCCCGTCCTCGAGCCGCACGCCCTCGCGCAGCGCCCGCACAGCGCGCTCGCTGACCGGAGGTCGCCACACCACCGCCCGGTAGGTCTTGGGCACCTCGAAGCTCGGGTGGGTGAGACGGTGAGCGAGCGGCCCGTCGTTGGTGAGCAGGATGAGACCGGTGGTGTCGATGTCCAGCCGCCCGACGGGGTACAGGCGCACCCCGGATCTGACGAGCGACACAACCGTGGGGCGGCGCTGGGGATCGCTCGCCGTGGAGACCACCCCGGCGGGCTTGTTGACCGCGTACACCGCGCGCTCGGCGTCGACCGCGACCGCCGCCCCATCCACGGTGACGGTGTCCACGTCGGTCACGTCGCGTGCCGGATCGGTCACGGTGGCGCCGTTGACCGTGACGCGCTGCGCGCGCACGATCTCCTCGGCGGCCCTGCGCGAGGCCACCCCGGCGGTGGCAAGGAATTTGGCGAGTCGCATGAACGGCCTGCCACCATAGACAGCGTGGATCTCGAACTGCTGACCTCGACGCTGGCCGATCTCGGCGAGCCCGCCTACCGCGAGCGGCAGGTGTGGCGCTGGGTGGCCCAGGGCGCCGCGAACTTTGACGAGATGACCGATCTGCCGTTGGGACTGCGCACCGCGCTGGCGGATTCGGTCCCGTACTCGAGCCTCGAGCTCGTGCAGGAGGCGCACGCCTCTGACGGGACGGTCAAGGCGCTGTTTCAGACGACCGACGGGCGTCCGGTGGAGGCGGTGCTCATGCGCTACCGCGACGGCCGGCGGTCGTTGTGTCTGTCCTCCCAGTCGGGCTGCCCGCTCACCTGCACCTTCTGCGCCACCGGGCAGATGCGCTACGGGCGCAACCTCACCGCGTCAGAGATCCTGGACCAGGCGCTCCACTTCCGGCGTGGCGGCGAGGTCGACCATGCGGTGTTCATGGGCATGGGCGAGCCGATGATGAACCTCGATGCGGTGCTGGCCGCCTGCCAGCGGCTGCCCTCGGTCGGGATCGGCAACCGTCACACCGCGGTCTCGACGGTGGGGTGGATCCCGGGCATCCAGCGGCTCGCCGCCCAGCCGATGCCGATCCGGTTGGCCCTCTCGCTGCACGCCGCCGACGACGCCCTGCGCTCCGAGCTGATGCCCGTCAACGACCGCTATCCCCTGCGCGACGTGCTGGCCGCCTGCCGCGACTACTACGAGCACAAGAAGCGGATGGTGTTCGTGGAGTACGTGATGCTGGCCGGGGTCAACGATTCCTACGCCCAGGCCAGCCAGCTCGCCGAGGTGCTCGACCCCCGCATGTTCAAGGTCAACCTCATCCCCTACAACCCCACCGACTCGCCGTACGAAGGGTCCAGCCCCAAGGCGATCGAAGCCTTCCGCGCCGAGCTCGAGCGCCACGGCGTGGGGGCCACGGTGCGCCTGACCCGCGGCCGCGACATCGCGGCGGCGTGCGGCCAGCTCGCCGCGCAGACGCCCGTATCGTCAGCCGCTAACGAGGCCGCGTCGGACGCGGCGTGAGCGGACCGGCGTCGCGCACCAGCGTGGCCAGGTCGACGGCGCGGGCCATCGCCCGGTAACCGGCGGCGTCCGGGTGCAGGTGGTCGCCGCTGTCGAAGGCGGACGCGAGCTGATCGGGGTCGCCGGGCTCGGCCACCACGTCGGCGAAGTCGATCACGCCGTCAAAGGCACCGCTGGTGCGGATCCATGAATTGACCGCCTCCCGCTTGACCTCACCGGCCGGCGTCCAGTAGCGCGCGCCGTGAAACGGGGTGAGGGTGGCCCCGAGCACGCGCACGCCGGCCGCGTGGGCCATGGCGATGATCTTCTCGTACCCCTCGACGATCTGCAGCGCCGAGACAGGAGTGTGGGGCGCGGTGAGCGACCCGCGGCTCTGGCTCTCGCCGATGTCGTTGATCCCCTCCAGGAGGATCACCTCGCGCACCCCGGGCTGGCTCAGCACGTCGCTCCGGAAACGGGCGACCGCCCCCGCACCGCAGCAGGGGGTCGCGTGCACGACCCGGTTGCCGCCGATCCCCTCGTCGACGACGCTCAGCGTGGGGCCGGTGAGACCGGCCAGTCGTCGCGCCAGGTCGTTGGGGTAGCGGGCGTCGGCGTCCAGCGGCGAGCCCACCCCGTCGGTGATCGAGTCACCGAAGGCGACCACGACGCCGCGATCGCGCCGTGGGGCGAGCACATCGACGCCGCTGAGCAGGTACCACGACTGCGTGGGGACAAAGAACGCGTGACCGGATTGGTCAAGGGTGCGGGGCCCGGCGGCGACCCAGTTGGTCTGCCGCGCCTGGGTGTGCTGAGTCACCGGGCCGGTCGGAGCGCTCAGGTACAGGCTGATCGCGAGGTGCGTCCCGGGATGCACGCCCAGGACGACGGGATCGGAGGCCACGGCGCGACCCGGCTCCGATCACCACCGACGTGCGCCCGCCGAAGGACAGCGCCCGCGCCGTCCCGGCCGCCAGTTCGGCGCCTTCGCGCTGGCGGGCCACCGAGGCGGCCGCGATGCGCAGGGGCCTGTCGCCGAAGGCGTTGGAGAGCCGGACGCGGACCATGGCGCCGCCCGCGCCGGCATCGACGATCTCGCGCACCGTCTGGTCGGCGAAGCCGCGTTCAGACAGGTTGCCGGCGATGGGCGCCTGCGGGCTCGCGGCCCAGGTGGCCATCCAGTGCTCGCCCGGGCGGTGGATGATCGCCGGCCCGTGCCGTACCGATGCCGTGGCTCGGCCCGGCCCGTCCAGGCGGACGGCAACGACGGCCCCCACGACCGCGGACAGCACGGCGGCTGCCCAGAGGTATCGACGAAATCGTTGCAGCGACGGACTGAACACCTGACCCCTTGAATCGGAGCGGTGGCACGACATCTTGAGCCCCCGCCCCGGGACAGCGCCGATCGTACCTGCACGCAGGTTGCGGCGGGATTAGTGCCGGGCGAGCAGCTTGCGCGCGTCGCCCAGCACGGTGGGCTCGAGCAGCTTGGCGCAATACACGCTGAAGTGGATCCCGTCAAACCGGCACAGCTGGCCCTTGACGCGGGCGTCGTAGCGGTTGTCGGGGGACACGGTGCGATCGATGTCCAGCACCTGGACGGAGGCGGGATGGCGCTTGGCCTCGGCGTCGAGCATGCCGTTGATCCGGACATGGCGGGCAGGCGTGGCGGCTGGAGCGGGGGTTCCGTCGGGGCGGTCGGGCGGGTGGGTGTAGGGCACCGAGAGGAACAGGACCTTGACCCCACCGCGGCTCAGCACGCTCACGAAATTGTCGATCTGGCGCTGGAGGTAGGCGTCGAACGCCGGCATGCCGAGGTGGACGGTCTTGTTGCCCCAGCGCCAATCGAACTCGTCGCGGTAGCCGAGCTCCACCACCACCTCCTGGGCGTGGACACGCTGTACGTCGCTCTCCCACTGTTCGAGCGCCGTCGAGCAGCCGGCGGGAGGGTCCTCGTAGGTGCCGTTGATGTCGAGCTGGCCACGGGTGCCGAAGGCGCAGCCCAGCAGCGCCGCGTTGGAGATCTGAACGCCGTAGTTCTGTTCGTCATCCATCATCGGCAGCCCCAGGGTGAAGGCCAGGGAGTCGCCGACGACCAGCACGCGCTTGGGCGGGCAGGTGGTGAATGTCTTGGTGGCCGAGCCGCTCCACACCAGGTCCGACTTGCCCAGCGCGGCGTACTCGAACTTGGCGACCTGGTCGGTGCCCACCGGCGTCATGCCCAGCCGCGAGCTGTCCGAAAGGCTGACGGCGCAGGGCCCGTCGGTGCCCGCCAGCCGCGCCGGGGCCATCGGGAGCTTGGCCGCCGCCGGCACGCCCACCGGCAGCGAGGACGCCGCCGAGGCCATCAACAGCGACACGACCGCAGCCCCCGCGCCCACCGGAGCCAGGCCGCGCACGACCCAGGCCGGCCGGCGACGCTGGCGGATGGGTTGCTCGATGACGATGTAGGACAGGAGGCTGACGGTCAGCGTCACGCTCAGACGCAGGACGAGCAACGCGGCTCCATGCAGGCCGGTCGAGCTCTCGTCGAGCCACAGGAACAGCGGGAAGTGCCACAGGTAGAGGCCGTAGGAGATCCTCCCCACCGCGCGCAGCGGCGAGAGCGCAAGCAGGCGCCCGACCGCGGCCCCCGGCTGAAAGACGACGGCGGCGATGAGCGCGACCATGACCGCGTCGGTGGCCAGCATGCCGAACGGGTAGAGCCAGTTGTCGTCGCCGTCGGCCAGCACGAGCCCGGCGGCGAGGACCCCCAGCAGAGGCAGGCTGGCCGCACGGAGCGCATGGCCTGCCCAGGCCGGGGCGCGGCGGGGCAGCGTCGTGGCTGGGTGGGCGGGGTTCGGTCTGTGACGAATGGCCAGCGCGATCGCCAGCGAGGCGCCGAGGAGCAGGCCGGTGGCTCGCGTGTCGGTGCCGTAGTACACGCGATCCAGGCCACGGCCGCCGTGAAAGAGCAGCGCCATCTCGACTGCGGCGAGCACCGCGCCGCCCAGGCTCAGCCCCAGCAACACCTGGAGCGAGCGGCGGTCCGATGCGCCCGCGGCGGCGCGCGTAGCTCAGCATCCCGAGCACGACCAGCGGCCAGAGGACGTAGAACTGCTCCTCGATGGCCAGCGACCAGGTGTGCTGCAGCGGCGACACGGGACCGCTGGCCGCGAAGTAGTTGGTGCCGGCGGCGACCTGGTGCCAGTTGGAGAAGTACAGCAGCGTGGCGATCCCGTCACCCTGCAGGCCGGGCACCGCCTTGGTGGGGCCGGCCAGGGCGTAGTAGACCCCGATCGCGGCGACCAGCGCGAACAGGGCGGGGAGCAGCCGCCGGGCACGCCGGGCCCAGAACGCGCGCAGAACGATCACACCGGAGCGCCCCCACTCGGCGACGAGCAGCGAGGTGATGAGGAAGCCCGAGAGGACGAAGAACATCTCCACGCCCAAGAAGCCTCCGCCCGACCACGACACGCCGCCGTGGTAGAGCAGCACGGCCACCACGGCCAGCGCGCGCAGGCCGTCGAGACCGGGGTATTGGGGCAGGGCGACGTGCGGGCGTCGCCTGGATTCGCGCCTCGGCATTCCCCTCTTTGTTAGCTAAAAGCGCGTCGGCCAAACGTAAGGCCTTTGATCGAATGCTTATGTTGAGCGGGTGACCGCCGCCTCCAACCTGCACTCGCGCCGCCTCACCGCCCAACTGCTGGCAGGCCGTCCGGCACGCTCGCCGCTGGCGGTGACCGAACGCCTGCTGGCCATCCAGGCGCAGGATCCGCGGGGCGCCCGTCTTGCCATCCGCGCCCGCAGCGCCGGGGTGAGCATGGCCGACATCGACCGGGAGCTCACCGACGAGCGCTCGCTGGTCATCACCACGCTCAACCGCGGGACGCTGCACCTGGTGCGCAGCGAGGACTACCCGCTGCTCCAGTCGCTGACCACTCCCCCGCTGCTGAACGCGAGCGCCGCGCGATTGGCCCGCGACGGCATCGATCCCGACACGTCAGCGCGCGCCGTCGACTTGATAGAGCGCTCTATCGCCCAGGACGGCCCGCTGACCCGGGCGCAGCTGCGCGAACGCCTGGAGCGCGCGGGGATCGCGCCACGCGGACGGCGCCCTGGCGCACCTCGTGTTCCGCGCCTCGGTCGAGGGACGGATCGTCCGCGGGCCGGTGATCGGCCGCCACCACGCGTTCGCGCGGGTGCCCGACTGGCTCTCCCCCGCTCCGCCCCCGCCCCGTGAGACCGCACTGGCCGAGTTGGCCCGTCGCTATCTCGCCGGGCACGGTCCGGCGAGCGACCGCGACCTCTCGCGCTGGGCCGGGCTGCCCCTCCGCGATGCTCGCGCCGGCCTGGGCAGGATCGCCGGCGAGCTGCGCGAACTGCCCGGCGGTCTGGTCGACCTCGCGCGCCGATCCAGCGCCGCGCCGCTCCCGGAGCCGCGGCTGCTGGGTGCGTTTGAGCCCCTGCTGCTCGGCTGGTGCTCGCGCGCCGACGTGCTGGGCGCCGACGAGGCCCACGTCGTCACCGGCGGCGTGTTTCGCAACTTCGCGCTCGTCGAGGGCCGGGGGGTCGCCGTCTGGCGCCTGAAGGGCGCGGCGGTCCAGATCGACCCGTTCACGGAGCTTGACGGCGACATCGCCGCCGCGCTGGCCAGCGACGCCGAGGCGGTGAGGGCATTCTTACGCTTAACGGACGCAACGAACGCCGCCCTGTAGCGTTATGTCAATAGTGGGAGAGATGCAAAGCATTGGTCGACCGCGGCAGTACGTCTCGTCCGCGCGCCTGTACGCGATGTTCCCCCTGATGCGCTTCAGCTATGAGCGCGGGGCTTACGTGCTGCGTTTCGTCGGCGAAACGCGGGGCCCGGTGCTCCGCAAGGACCGCCGCCGCGGTCAGCAGAAGTTCGGCGGGGCCGATCGCCGCGCGGGCGGCGTGGACCTGCTGGCCTCACGGCCCGTGGGCAACGTCCGGCGCATCGAGCCCGGCAATGCCGCGGACCGCATCGAGCCCGGCGATGTCGCGGAGCGCAACCAGGCCGGCGACGCGGGGCGCCGCAGCACCGTGAGCGGCGAGACGCCCACCCGCGTGCCCAACACCAAGCGCAGCCGCGCCCAGCAGACCCGCGCTACGCCTCGCCGTCGGCCGGAGGGCCGACAGCGACCGCCGCGCCCGCATCGCTGACTCCGCTGCGTGCCTCGCCGGCGCGCAGGAGACGGTCGCGCAGTTCCTGTTCGAACTCGGGCGAGGGATCGAAGCCCTCGATCTCGGGCAGCTCGCCAAGCTCTGAGAGGCCGAACAGCTTCAGAAACAGCTCGGTCGTCCGGTACAGCACGGCTCCGAACTGCGACCGCCCCGCCTCCTCGATGATGCCCCGCTCCAGCAGGGTGGCCGCCGCCGACTCGGCGCTGACGCCCCGGATCCGCGCGATCTCCGGCCGCGACACCGGCTGCAGGTAGGCGACGATGGCCAGAGTCTCGGCCTGCGCGGCGGTGAGCGGCGGGGTGCGCGGCTTGGCCAGCAGCCGCCGCGCAGCGGGCTCGGCGTCGGGATGGCTGGTGAGGGTGTAGCCGCCGGCCAGTTCGCGGACCACGAACCCGCGGCGCTCGTACTCGTAGTGCTCGCGCAGGCGATCGAGAGCGGTGACGACCTCGTGCAGTTCGGCGCCGGTGGCGTCGGCCAGGGACGATGCCGGGACAGGATCGGCGCTGAGGAACAGCAGCGACTCGAGCGTGCGCTCCAGCTCCGCGGTCATGCGGACAGCCTTCGGGTGACGAGGTCCCCGCCTGCTCCGGCGGCGGCGCGGCGCTCGGCCAGGCTGGGCAGGCGGCTGGGGGCCGCGAGCGCCTCCACCGTGATCTCGGCGAACGGCTCGTCCTGCGTCCAGGTCGCCTCGCCCTGCTTGTAGAGCTCGAGGAGCGCGTACAACGTCACGGCGACCGTCACCCGGTCAGCCTGGCCCACCGCGTCGGTGAAGGTGAAGCGCCCCTTGGACAGCAGCGCGCGCAGGTGGGTCAGACGCTCGGCGACGGTGACCTTGGCGATCGTCATGTGGCTGATGTTCACCGGCGGTGGAACCTGCAGGAGGTCGCCGATGGCGCCGGCCAGGATGGCAGGGTCATAGACGGAGGCGGCGTCCTTGAGCGACGCCTTGCGCAGATGCGGGGGCAGTGGGGCCGAGCGAAACCGGTGTCCCTCCTCGTCGGCGAGGCGCTCGGTCAGGTACGCCGCCGCGGCGCGGTAGCGCTGGGCGGCGAGCAGTCGCGCCAGGAGCTCCTCGGCGGCCTCGCCCGGATCGAGATCGATCTCCTCGATCTCCTCGCCGGGCAGCAGCAGCCGGGACTTGAGCTCCAGCAGCGCGGCGATCAACACCAAGAACTCGGTGGCCGCCTCCAGATCGAGCTCTCCCTTGCGCTCGAGGTGGTCGATGTAGGTGATGACCACATCGGCCAGGTCCACCTCCAGCAGGTCGACCTCCTCGCGCAGGATGAGCGTGAGCAGCAGGTCAAACGGCCCCGCGAACACGTCGAGGTCGAGATCCAGGTAGGTCAGCGTCACCGCAGAGGCCTCCGCATCTGACCGCAGACGTTATCGGCGGGGTCGGACCGGTCCGACCCCCATGGCCCGGCGGACGTCCTCCATCGTGTCGGTGGTGATGGCGCGGGCCTTGTCGGCACCCGCCTCGAGGATGCGCTCGAGCTCTGACTCGTCACCGCGCAGCTCGTGGTAGCGCTCCCGGACGGGGGCGAGGTAGTCGACGACGGCGTCGGCGACGGCCTGCTTGAAGGCGCCGTAGCCCTGTCCGTCGAACTCGCGCTCCACGGCCTCGGGGTCGACTCCGCGCACCGCCGCCAGAATGTCGATCAGGTTCGAGATGCCGGCCTTCTCCTCCCCCCGGCGGACTTCTGACCCGGAGTCGGTGACGCTCGAGCGGATCTTCTTGGCGATCACGTCGGGCTCGTCGAGCACCAGCACCGTGCCCTGGGCGGTTCCGCCGGTGGTGGACATCTTGCGATCGGGTGCCTGCAGATCCATGATCCGCGCTCCCACCGCGGGGATGCGCGCCTCGGGCACGACCAGGGTCTCCCCGAAGCGAGCGTTGAAGCGCTCGGCGGCATCACGCATCAACTCGATGTGCTGCCGCTGGTCCTCGCCCACCGGGACCTCATGGGCGCGGTAGGCCAGCACATCAGCGGCCTGGAGCACCGGGTAGAAGAACAGGCCCGCGGAGACGAGGTCGCGCTGGGCCCCCGCCTTGTCCTTGAACTGCGTCATGCGGTTGAGCTCGCCGAAGGAGGTCACCGCCGAGAGCAGCCAGCACAGCTCGGAGTGCTCCTGGACGTCTGACTGGCGAAAGAAGATGCACCGCTCCGGGTCAAGTCCCGCGGCCAGCAGGGTCGCGGCGGTGTCGAAGACGGCCTCGCGCAGGACGTCGGGCTCGTAGGCGACGGTGATCGCGTGCAGGTCCACGACGCAGTAGATCGCCTCGCCGCGGTCCTGCCCGGCGACGTATTGGGTGATGGCCCCGATGTAGTTGCCCAGGTGCTTGCGCCCGGTCGGCTGGATGCCGGAGAAGATCCGCATGGCCGCGAGGCTACACGCGCGGGAGCGCCCCTGTCCGGAGCTCGCGGCGGCGGCTACTGAGCCAGCGCGCGATCGATCGCGCCGTGCACGGGTCGGTGCCCCGGTGCGATCCCTTCGCCGTCCTCGGGCGGGCGGCGGCCCGAGCCCGACGTCGCCTGACGCCCGGCCAGCAGCCAGGCGGCGATCACGCCGCCCACGGCGCCGCACACGTGGGCCTGCCAGGAGATGCCGGTGTGCGGCACGACGCTTGCCACCAGCGCACCGCCCCACACGGCGCCCACGATGACCCCGGTGAGGATCTCCAGGATGCTGCGGTCAAACAGTCCCCGGGCGAACAGGTAGGTCGCGTATCCGAAGACGACGCCGCTGGCGCCGACGGTCTGGCTGTTGGCGGGCGCGATCAGCCAGGTGCCCAGCCCGCCGACGACGATCACGATGAGCGTGACCAGGGCCAGCTTCGTCGCGCCGCGCAGGGCGATGATCACCCCCATGAACACGAACGGGATCGTGTTGTCGATCAGGTGCTGCCAGCTGGCGTGCAGGAACGGCGAGGTGAAGATCGCCCACACGTGGTCGACGTCGCGTGGGATGAGGCCGCCGTCACGGTCAAGCGCGTAGCTGTCCAGCGAGTTGACGACCTCGATGATCCACATGATCGCCACGATCGCGACCAGGAGGGCAAGCCCCTCGGCCGACTGACGGACCGCCTGGGTTCGCTTGCTCACCACCGGATTGCGCGTCGTCGTGGTCATCTCTGAGCACAAGGATGCCACGCGTACTGGCGCTCGGGCTCAACTGCTGGACAGATCTTCACTGACTCTTCGTCAGCGGCTGATCGACGAACGCGATCGTCCGCCTAACCGTCGAGCACAGAGTGCGCGAGCGCGAGCGCCACTTCCAGGCGCTCGCGCATGGCCGGCTCCAGCACGAACTCGCCCGGCGTGTGGGCCCCTCCCCCGCGCGGTCCGAGCCCATCCACCGTGAGCGCGATCGTGTCGGCGAAGTGGCTGGCGTCGCTGGCGCCGCCGCGGGGTACGCCGGAGATCGTGCGACCGAGCCGCTGGGAAGCCCGAGCGATGAGGTCTCGGGTGACCGCCGCGGAGTCCATTCCCGGCCATTTGCGCTCCATCCGGGCCTCCAGCGTGACGCCGTCGACGTCCGGGCGCACGGTGGCCATCACGGCCTCGAACGCGCCCAGGCCCTGGGCGCGCAGGTCGAAGATGAGCTCGCCCGCGGCGGGGACGACATTGAAGGCGTCGCCTGAGCGCATCACGGTGGGCACCACGCTCAGCTGCTGGGCGCCGTGGGGATCGTGCAGCGCCGCGATGTCCGTCGCCGTCTGCGCCAAGGCCAGGAGCGCATTGAGGCCGTGGTCGGGCGCCGACCCCGAGTGCGAGGCCCGGCCGGTGGCCAGGACCCTGAGCGTGCCCGCCGCCTTGCGACGCACGACGACCCCCTCGTGACCGTCGTTGTCCAGTTGGCCGCCCTCGAAGCACAGGCAGGCGTCGTATCCGGCAAAGCGCGGGGCGTGGACGAAGGGACTGGTGCGCCACTCCTCGTCGGTGACCATGAGCACCGAAAGCTCCGCGAACGTCTCGGGGCGCCGGGCCAGCACCCGGGCCACGCCCAGGGCCAGGACGTCGCCGCCCTTCATATCGACGGTGCCGGTGCCATAGAGACGATCGCCGTCGCGGCGCAGTGGCTGGTGGGCATCGTGACCGACGACGGTGTCGACGTGGCCCAGCACCATCAGTCTGCGCGTCCCGGTCCCGGTCACGGTGCCGATCAGGTCGGGGGCGTGGTCGGCCGACGAACACGCCGGGCGCTCGATCGCGGCACCCTCGGGCAGCAGCCCGACGCACACCGCCAGTGCCCGCTCGGCTCCGTCGACGTCGCCCGACGGAGACGAGATGTCGACGAGCTCGCGCAGTTCGTCGAGGGCCGTGGCCGCCAGCTCCTGGGCCTCGGCGGCGATCTGTGGGTCCGTGGCGGCGCTCACGCGGCCACCCGCGGCACCGCGGCGTGGGCGTTCATGCGGCCACCGCCAGGGCGTCGTCGGCCGACAGCGTTCCCGGGGCGCGGCGCTCACGCGCCGCCATCCCGGCCAGCTCACATAGGCGCTCGTTGAACGGCGTGGGTACGCCATGCAGCCGCCCCTGCAGCACGATCTCGCCGTTGAGGTAGTCGGTCTCGAGCGCGCCGGTGCCGCGGGCCAGGCTCTGCCAGGTGGAGGAGCCGGCGCGGCTGCGGCCCTCGATGTCGCGCACTCCCCACCGCCGCCAGCGCTCTTCGATGTCGGTGACCTCGGGCGCGCCATAGCTCACGCCGGCGGCGTCGAACACAGCCCGGCCCTCCGCCGTGACGCGCTCGGCCAGTTCGCTGCGGCGCTCGGAAGCCGCGAACAGCGCATTGACGGCGTTGGTCAGGTTGAGCAGCAGCTTGGCGTACTTGAGGCGCATCACGTCAGCGGCCGGGTGGGAGTCCAGGCGCGAGGCGGCCAGCGCGGCGCAGATCTCGCGGCAGCGCTCGTTCACCCCGTCGGGATAGCGGCCGACGTCGATGTGGCCGGTGGTCTCGGCGCCATAGGCCTCGATCGTCCCCGGCTCCAGATGCGCCGCGGGCAGCATGACCACCGCCCCGTAGACCTCGTTCATCAGCCGTAGCGCCACGCGCTCGTTCTCGACGCCGTTCTGCAGGCACACGACCGGAACGCTGCGGCCGGCGGCGTCGCGCAGGGCGCTCACCGCCGTCAGGGTGTCCTGGCTCTTGGTCGCCAACAGCACCACCTCGTCGCCGGTCCAGGCCACGGCGCCGGGGTCGCCGACGGCGGGGAGCGGGAGCACGACGCGCTCCACCGGCGTCAGGAAGCTCAGGCCGCGCGCGCGGATCGCCTCGAGATGCGCCCCGCGCGCGATCAGCGTGACGGCGTGCCCGCTCTGGTGCAGGCGAGCACCGACGGCCCCGCCGATGGCGCCGGCTCCGAAGACGACGAATCGCATGCCCCCAGCCTACGACGGCGTGGGTCGGGGCCGTCGGGGCGTCAGGTGGCGGCGAGCTCGTCGGTGCTGGCCGGGGCGTAGAGGCGCACCTGGTCGCGCCCGCGCTCCTTGCTGGAGTACAGCGCACGATCGGCCAGGCGGACCAGTTCTGTGGGGTCCGAGGTGTGGCGCGTGTCGCAGACGCCCACCGAGAGGGTCGCCTGCGGCAGCTCGCCGGTGGTGCTGGCCATCGCGACCCGAGCGCGCTCCACGGCCTGCACCTCTGCCTCGCCTGCGGTCTGGGGGAGGATCCAGGCGAACTCGTCGCCGCCGACCCGGGCCAGCATGTCCTCGGCGCGGGTGGCGGTCCTCAGGCACTCGGCGACGCGGACGAGTATCTCGTCCCCCGCCTCGTGGCCGCGGGCGTCATTGATGAGCTTGAAGCGGTCCACGTCGATCATCGCCACTGACAAAGGGCTTCCGTGGCGCCGGGACCGCGCCATGTCGGCGGCGAGGCGCTCGTAGAAGGCGCGGTGGTTGGCCACATCGGTGAGTGCGTCGGTGGAGGCCGGCGCAGCCAGCGCGGCACGATCCTCGATGTTGGTGATGGCGGTGGAGATGAGGCGAGCGAACTCGAGCCTGCCCAGACTCGACTCCGCCACCACCACGTCGCGGTGCACCTGCGCGGCGGGCAGGGCCAGGGCCATCGCGATCACGCTCACCGAGGCGATCACCCAGACCACCGCGCCGGCATGCCCAGCGACCACGCGCTCTTCGCGCCGGATCTCACCGGCGCAGCGCACAGCAGCGATCGCTCGTTCGATGAACCTGGACATAGAGAGGTTGCCTTCGCGCCCCGACTACTCAGGTCATCGGCGCCCGCGGGGCGGGCGTTAGGCTGATCGGCGGATGGTTGAGGGCCCGGGGCGCCCGCCGCGGTGGCCTCGCTTGGAAGGTGGCCGGCGGCGTGGGCGCGGGACGCCTACAGCGGCTGGCGCACCACCGGCCGGCGCGCCGCCGCGGCCTCGTCGAGCCGGCGCACTGGAGTGGTGTGCGGCGCCGTTCGCGCGATCTCAGGATCCTCGGCGGCCTCGCGCAGGATCTCGGCCACGACCGCGGCGAAGCGGTCGAGCGTCTCCTTGGTCTCGGTCTCGGTCGGCTCGATGAGCACGGCCTCCTCGACGAGCAGTGGGAAGTACACCGTCGGTGGGTGCACGCCGTGGTCGAGCAGTCGCTTGGCGAGGTCGAGGGTCCGGATATTCAGATCGCGCTTCATCGGCGCCCCGGAGAGGACGAACTCGTGCATGCAGATCCGGTCGTAGGCGACCGGCAGATGCTCGAGGACCCCCTCGGCGCGCAGGCGGGCCACCAGGTAGTTGGCGTTGAGCACGGCGACCTCGGAGACGTCGCGCAGCCCCGCGGCGCCGAGCGAGCGGATGTAGGCGTAGGAGCGGACGAAGACGCCGTAGTTGCCCTGGAATCCACGCAACCGCCCGATCGACTTGGGCCGGTCGAAGTCGAGGTCGAAGACGGGCTCGGCGCCGTCGGCGCCATCCCGGCGCACCACCTGCGGACGGGGCAGGAACGGCTCGATGCGGTCGGCCACGGCGATCGGCCCCGCGCCGGGGCCGCCCCCGCCGTGGGGCTGGGTGAAGGACTTGTGCAGGTTGAAGTGCACGATGTCGAAGCCCATGTCCCCGGGCCGGCAGATGCCCATGATCGCGTTGAGATTGGCGCCGTCGTAGTACAGGGTCGCGCCGACGTCGTGGACGATCTGCGCGATCTCCTCAATGCCGTGCTCGAACAACCCCAGCGTCGACGGGTTGGTGAGCATGAGGCAGGCGACGTCCTCGTCGGCCTTGGCCCGCAGGTCGTCGAGGTCGACGTTGCCCTGCGCATCGGTGCCCACCTTGACCACCTCATAGCCGGCCATGGTCACAGTGGCCGGGTTGGTCCCGTGGGCCGTGTCAGGCGTGAGCACCTTGGTGCGGGTCTCGCCGTGGTCCTCGTGGAAGGCCCGCGTGAGCAGCACGCCGGCCAGCTCGCCGTGGGAGCCGGCGGACGGCTGGAGCGACACGTGCGGCAGCCCGGCGATCTCGGCCAGAGCGCTCTGGAGGTTGTACATCAGCTCCAGCGCGCCCTGGGCCCGCCGCGGGTCCTGGAGCGGATGCAGCCGAGCGTGGCCGTCGAGCGCGGCGACGCGCTCGTGAAGCTTGGGGTTGTGCTTCATCGTGCACGAGCCGAGCGGATAGAAGCCCGTGTCCAGGTCGAAGTTGCGCTTGGACAGCCGGTTGTAGTGGCGCACGATCTCGGGCTCGGAGACCTCGGGGAGCCGCGGCGCCTCGCGGCGCCGCAGACCGGCCGGGATGAGCTCGTCGAGCGGATGCTCTGGGACGTCCAGCGCCGGGGCCACGAAGGCGCGGCGGCCCGGCTTGGAGCGCTCGTAGATCGTCAGCTGATCGTCGGCGGCGGCGGCGAAACTCATGACGGTGCCCCCACGTGGTCGCTCTCATGCACACGCTCGGCAGCGACAGCGGCGGCCAGCGTGTCGGCGAGGCGGTCGATGTCGGCGCGTGTGCGCTTCTCGGTGATGGCCACCAGCAGTCCGTCCTCGTACTCCGGGTAGTCGCGGCCGAGGGCGTAGCCGGGGTTGACGCCCTGCTGCGCGCAGCGATCGATCACCGCCTGCACCGGGGCGTCGAGCGCGACGGCGAACTCACGGACCACCGGCTGGTGGTGCAGCAGGTGGACACCGTCGGTCGCCTCCAGGCGCTCGCGCGCGTAGGCGGTGCGCTGGAGCATGAGCTCGGTGAGCTCGACGATCCCGTGACGCCCCAGCCAGCTCAGGTAGATGACCCCGGCCAGCGCGTTGAGCGCCTGGGCGGTACAGATGTTGGAGGTGGCCTTCTCGCGCCGGATGTGCTGTTCCCGTGTCTGCAGCGTCAGCACATATCCGCGCTTGCCCTCCACGTCGGTGGTCTCCCCGGCGATGCGGCCCGGGACGCGACGGATGAGCGCCTCGGTAGCGGCGAAGAAGCCAAACGACGGGCCGCCGAAGTCCAGCCGGTTGCCCAGCGTCTGACCCTCTCCCACCGCCAGGTCCACGCCGCACTCGCCGGGTGCGCGCAGCACCGATAGAGGCAGCGGATCACAGGCGGCGACGCACAGCGCCCCGGCGGCATGAGCGGCGCCGGCCAGCGCCTCGAGGTCCTCGACGGCGCCCAGGAAGTTGGGCTGCTGCACGATCACGGCGCTCACGTGGTCGTCGAGCGCGGGGAGGTCGGTGACGCCGTCGTGCAGCGGCACGTCGACCACCTCCATGCCCCAGCCGTGGGCGAGCGTGGCCAGGGCCTCGCGGGAATGAGGATGCACGCCGCGCGACACGATGAAGCGCGACCGCTCGGGGTTGGCCAGCTTGGCCACGTAGCCGGCGGCGGCCACCGCGCTCGGGCCCTCGTACACCGACGCGTTGGAGATCGGCAGGCCGGTGAGCTCGCAGATCGCGGTCTGGTACTCGAACATCGCCTGCAGCCCGCCCTGGGAGACCTCGGGCTGGTAGGGCGTGTACGGGGTCAGGAACTCCGAGCGGGAGGTGATCGAGTCCACCAGCGCGGGGACGTAGTGGTCGTACATGCCGGCGCCGAGGAACGACAGCTCATCCTCGGTGCACGTGTTGCGCGCCGCGAGATCCCGCAGCTCCTGAAAGACCTCGAGCTCGGACAGGCCGGCGTCGAGCTCGAGCGGGCCGGTCAGGCGCAGGTGGGAGGGGATGTCGGCGAACAGCTCCTCGATCGACTCCACGCCGATCGCACGCAGCATCTCGCTGCGGTCAGACTCCGTCGCCGACGTGTACCTACTCACGACAACGTCGCCGCGTACGCGGCTGCGTCCAGCAGTGCCTCCTGCTCGCTGGGATCAGACAGCTTGACCTTGACCAGCCACCCCGCCCCGTAGGGATCCTCGTTGATCGTCTCGGGGGAGTCACCAAGCGTGTCGTTGACCTCCACGATCTCCCCCGACAGGGGCGAGATGACGTCCGAGACGGCCTTGACCGACTCGATCTCCGTGTAGGCGGCGTCCTTGGTCACCGTGGTGCCGACCTTGGGCGGGTCGAAGAAGACCACCTCGCCCAGCGAGTCCTGGGCGAACCAGGTGATCCCGAAGATGGCCTGGTCGCCGTCGACGCGCGCCCAGTCATGCTCGGGGTGATAGAGGAGATCCTCCGGATAGCTGGGATCGGACACTACGACTCCTCCTTGGGTGTGTAGAGCGGTTTGGCGCGGACGACCGCCGCGCGCGAGGTGCCCCTGACGTCGATCTCCAGCTCGGTCCCGGGCTCAGCGCGCTCGGTGGGAACGTAGGCCATCCCGATGCCACGCTCCAGGGTCGGCGAGAACGTGCCGCTGGTGACCACCCCGCCGCCGGCGATGGGGTTCCCCTGTCGCGCGATGCCGGGCCCGGTCATCTCGAAGGCCACGAGCCTCTCGCTGGGGACCCTCGGCGCGAACGCGGGCGACCGCGGCCGAGCCCACGAACTCGGTGGACTCACGGCAGCACCAGCCCAGCCCGGCCTCAATCGGCCCGTGGTCGCGGTCCAGGTCATTGCCGTAGAGGTGATAGCCCACCTCGAGGCGGAGGGTGTCGCGAGCGCCCAGGCCGGCCGGCGTCGCCCCTCCGTCCACCAGGGCGTCCCAGACGTCCCCGGCGCGCTCGGGGTCCAGCAGCAGCTCGACGCCCGGCTCACCGGTGTAGCCGGTCCCGCATACGAGCATGGGCACGCCGGCGATGGTGCGTCCGGCGCAGTGCATGCGCGACGGCAACTGGCCGTCGGACAGTCCGCGCAGCAGGTCACGCGCGCGCGGGCCCTGGACCGCGAGCATGGCGAATTCGTCGCATCGGTCGATCACGTCGGCGTCGAAGTCCGGGGCGTGGCGCCGGAACCACTCCAGGTCGCGCTCGTGGTTGGCGGCGTTGGTCACCGTCACGAAGACACACTCGGCCAGCCGGTAGGTGAACACGTCGTCCAGCACCCCGCCCTCGGGAGTGCAGACGACGCTGTACTGGGCGCCGCCCTCGGGCAGCCGCCGCACGTCGTTGGAGAGCAGATGCTGAAGCAGGGCCTGAGCCCCAGGCCCGGCGGTCTCGATCTGACCCATGTGCGAGACGTCGAACACCCCGGAGGCCTGGCGCACGGCAAGGTGCTCGGACTTGATCCCGGCGTACTGCACGGGCATCTCCCAGCCCGCGAACTCGATGAGCTTTGCGCCCGCGGCGCGGTGGCGATCGTCGAGGGGGCTGCGGCGGAGAGCGTCGGTCGTCGGGGGCACGATCAGCAGGCTAATACATGCCCCCGGCGGGTCACGTTGGGTGCGCCGCGATCAGCGCGCAGCGGTCAGGAGCCGCCGCGGCCCGAGAGCAGCTTGAGATCGGCGTCGACCATGAGACGGATGAGCTCCTCAAAGCTCGTGCTCGGCTGCCAGCTCATCTGGCGCTTGGCCTTGGAGGCGTCGCCGACGAGCTGGTCGACCTCGGCGGGGCGCCTGAGCGAGTCGTCGAGTCTCGATGTGGTCGTCGATGCGCGACCCCGGCCTGGTCGAAGGCGATCTCGACGCAGTCGCGCACCGTGTGGGCCACGCCGGTGGCGATCACGTAGTCCTCGGCCTCCTCCTGCTGGAGCATCATCCACATCGCCTCGACGTAGTCCTTGGCGTAGCCCCAGTCGCGCTCGGCGTCGAGGTTGCCGAGGGTGAGCGTGTCGGCCAGGCCCAGCCGGATCGCCGCGGCGTGCCACGTGATCTTGCGGGTCACGAACTCCGGCCCCGGCGCGGGCTCTCGTGGTTGAAGAGGATCCCGCTGGTGGCGTGCAGGTCGTAGGACTCGCGGTAGTTGACGGTGATGAAGTGCCCGTAGACCTTCGCCACGCCGTACGGTGAGCGGGGGTAGAAGGGCGTTTCCTCGGTCTGTGGCACCTGGCGCACCTTGCCGAACATCTCGCTCGACGAGGCCTGGTAGAAGCGCGCCTCGGGGCACACCTCGCGCATCGCCTCGAGCACCCGGGTGACGCCCACGCCGGTGAACTCGGCCGTCAGCGTCGGCTGGATCCAGGAGACGGCGACGAACGACATCGCCGCCAGGTTGTAGATCTCATCGGGCCGGGCGGCGCGCAGGGCGTCGACCAGCGAGCGTTGATCGAGCAGGTCCGCCTGGTGGAGCGTCACCTGGCCGCGCAGGTGCTCGATGCGGTCGAACCTCTCGGTGGAGGAGCGCCGCACCATCCCGTGGACGGCGTAGCCCTTCTCGAGCAGAAGCTCGGCCAGATACGAGCCGTCCTGACCCGTGATGCCGGTGATGAGTGCTGAAGGAATGGCGCGAGGCTAGTACAAGCCGAGCGCTAGCGGTCCTTCAGGAACGACGGGATGTCGATGTCGTCGTCGGAGATCTCCAGCGACGAGCGCTGGCGCTCGTCCATCGTCACGTCGCGGTCGCGCCGCTCGCGGCGGGTGGTCTCCCGCGCCGTCCCGACCCCGGCCGGTCCGCGCCCGTGGTCGAAGCCGGTGGCGATGACCGTGACTCGGACCTCGTCGCCCAGCGCGTCGTCGATCACCGCCCCGAAGATGATGTTGGAGTTCTGGTCCGCGGCGCTCTGGACGATCTCGGCCGCCTCGTTGACCTCGAACAGGCCCAGGTCGTGGCCGCCGGTGATGTTGAGCAGGATGCCCATGGCGCCCTCGACGGACTCCTCGAGCAGCGGCGAGGAGATGGCGATCTTGGCCGCCTCGGCCGCGCGGTTCTCGCCGGCGGCGGTGCCGATGCCCATCAGCGCACTGCCCGCCTCGTGCATGATCGTCCGCACGTCGGCGAAGTCCAGGTTGATGAGGCCCGGGGATCGTGATCAGGTCGGTGATGCCCTGAACGCCCTGGCGCAGGACGTTGTCGGCCTCGCGGAACGCGTCGAGGATCGTGGTGCGCCGCTCGACGATCGAGAGCAGCTTCTCGTTGGGGATGACGATCAGCGTGTCGACGTTCTCGCGCAGTCGCTGGATCCCCTCGGCCGCCTGGCGGGCTCGCTGGGTGCCCTCGAACGAGAACGGGCGGGTGACGACGCCTACGGTCAGCGCGCCGATCTCGTTCTTGGCGATCTCGGCGATCACGGGGGCGGCGCCGGTGCCGGTGCCACCGCCCTCGCCCGCGGTGACGAAGACCATGTCGGCGCCCTTCAGCGCCTCCTTGATGTCATCGCGCGACTCGGCGGCGGCGCCATGGCCGACGTCGGGGTTGGCGCCCGCGCCCAGGCCCTTGGTGAGCTGGTGGCCGATGTTGAGCTTGATGTCGGCGTCGCACATCGCCAGGGCCTGCGCGTCCGTGTTGCAGGCGACGAATTCGACGCCTCGCAGCCCCGCGTCGACCATGCGGTTGACGGCGTTGGTGCCACCGCCGCCGACGCCGACGACCTTGATGACTGCGAGATAGCTTCCGCTTTCCATGAGATTCTGTCCGACCCTCTAGTTAGGGTTGAAGGTTTGCCCGCGTGAGGGCTGCGTGACCAGTTTGTCACGTTAGAACCTAGCGATGCGCGAAGTCAACGGTGCGCACGCTTTCGCAACGGTCGTTGCAGAACGCCCAACTCTCGACGATAGCGGAGAGTTGCGAATTTCACGAGGTAAGGCTCTAGTTGAGCTTTAGCCTCCGGTCGTGGCCCCCGTGGATACAGTGGATCCGTCGGTACCGAGGGTGCCCGCCGAGCTGTCCTGGCTGCTCGCCGAGCTCGCGGTCGAGGCCGTGTCTGAGCCCGCCCCCGCCGCCGGCCGTGATGCGACGGTGACGTCGATGTAGTCCGCGCCGGCCGACCCGGAGTCGGCGAGGACCGCGGCCGCAGCGGCCCACTTGGCGCCCAGGTCGTCGTCGGTGCCGAAGTACACCTTCGGGCCGTTGCGCAGCTGTGCCTCGAGCCCGTGCACGCTGCCCTCGAGACGCCTGGCTCACCTTGGCCAGGAACTGATACGGCGCGGCGGCGAGCAGCCGTACGACATCGAGCGTGGCACCGTGCACGTGCGTGCCCCCCGGCGCCACGGGGAGCGAGATCGTGGGCAGCGAGCCCGGGATCGAGGCGCCGCGCAGCAGCGTGCCGTCCGAGGCCACCGCCACCTGGACCCCGCCGGCGGAGATCGTCGCGACCGGGACCTGCTCAGAGACCTCGATGCGCATCGCGTGCGGGAAGTTGGTGGAGACGTGCAACTGCTTGACCACCGGGTATGGGGCGACGGCGGTTCGCAGCGCCGCGAGCTTGACGTCGAGCGTCGTCATGTTGTGCGCCGCGGAGGTGAGAGCGGCGCGGATCGGCTGCGCGTCGCGGCCGCTGACCCCGACGATCGTCACGCGGTTGACGGCGACCAGGGACGAGTTGCGCAGCCACACCCACCCGCCGCCGGCGATGGCCAGCAGCGCCAGCAGCACAGCGAGGGCCCGCAGGCCGGGTCGCGGGAGACGCCGCAGCAGCCGGCGCCGGCCCAGGCGGAGCGGCGCCGACCGCGTTCGGGCGCTGCTCATGGCCGTGCCCAGTCGGCCGGGAACGACACCGGTCCGAGCGTCTGGACCTCGGGTTCGAGCTCCACTCCGAAGCGTTCCTGCACGCGCCGGCGGCCCTCGGCCATCAGCGCCACGACGTCGGCGGTGGTGGCATCCCCGAGGTTCTCGACGAAGTTGGCGTGCTTGGCGGAGAAGCCCGCGCCGCCCACGCGCAGCCCGCGCGCACCCGCCGCCTCCAGCAGTTGGCCCGCGGTGCGGCCCTCCGCCCGGGGGTCCGTCGGGTTCTTGAAGGTGGAGCCGAAGGTCTTGATCCCCGACGGCTGGGCGGCCCGGCGCTTGGAGCGCATGTCCCCGAGCGTCCGCTTGACCTCTTCGGGGGGCAGCGGTGCCAGCGCGAAGGCGGCCCGCGCCACCACCTCGCCGGCCTGCAGGCCGGAGCGCCGGTAGGCGAAGCCGAGCTCGTCCGGGGTCCGCCGGACGGTGCCGGTGGCGCTGGCGACGTCGACCCATTCCAGCGACGCGCGCCAGCTCTCCGCCGTACGCGTTGGCGTTCATCCGCACCGCACCACCGACGGTGCCGGGGATGTTGACCCCGAACTCGATTCCGCTGAGCCCGGCACGGGCGGCCTGTGCCGACACCGCGGGCAGCCGCGCCCCACCGCCGCAGTCGATGCGGGTGCCGTCCACCGTGATCTGAGCGAGCTCCTGGTCAAGTTTCACGACGAGTCCGCGGACGCCCTCGTCCGCTATGAGGAGGTTCGACCCCGAGCCCACGACCCCTACCTCGGCACCCCGCTCCGCCGCCCACGCCAAGGACCGCCTCGAGCTCGGCCATCGTCCCCGGGCGGGCGAACAGCTCGGCCGATCCACCCGTGCGGATCGTGCTCAGACGCGAGAGTGGGTAGTCACGCTGGATGCCGTCCGGGACATCGCCGCTCATCGTGCCAGGCTAGATGGGCCCTCAGACGACGAGAGACCGCCCCAGGGCGTCGATATTCCCCGCGCCCATCATCAGACACAGATCGCCCGGGCGCAGGAGCGTCTCCAGGTACGCGCGGGCCTCTTCGAAGCCCGGCATCCATGCGACCGAGCGCCCGGCCGCAGCATCAGCCGCGTAGCCGGCCACGAGCTGTCCGCTCACGCCAGGGAAGTCCTCCGCGCGCTCTCGGGCGGGATAGATGCCCAGCACGACGATCGCGTCGGCGGCGGCCAGGGCGACGCCGAAGGCGTGGCCCAGCGCGCGCGTGCGCGAGTACAGGTGCGGCTGGAACACGGCCACCAGCCGCCGAGGGCGCAGAGTGCGCGCCGCCGAGATCGCCGTGGCCACCTCGGTGGGGTGGTGGGCGTAGTCGTCGTAGACCTCGGCGCCGGCCGCGCTCTCCCCCACGCGCTCCATCCGTCTCCGGGCCCCGCGGAACTCCGCCAGCGCCGCGGCGGCGGCCGCCGGATCCGCGCCGGCCAGCGCACACGCGGTGAGCGCCCCGGCGGCGTTGACGGCGTTGTGGGCGCCCGGAACCGAGAGCCGGACCTCGATGTCACGCCAGGTAAAGCGCGAGCCCTCAGGGTCGAGCTCTGCGCCGGGCGCGTCGTAGGGCACGCCCCCGCCGGGGCACAGCGCGCGCAGCGCGGGCCGGTCCCACACCACCGCGCGCTCGCCGGCGCGCGACATGAATTCCGCGAAGGTCCGCTCCAGGTCCAGCCGCGAGGCGTACGTCGAGTGATGGTCGAGCTCAGCGTTGGTGAGCACCGCGATCTCCGGCTGGAGCTTGAGCAGCGACCGGTCTGACTCGTCGGCCTCGACCACGATCCACTCGCCAGACCCCCAGCCGGCGTTGCTGTGGGTGGAGCGCAGCTCTCCGCCGACAACGTAGGCGGGGTCGAGTCCGGCGCCCTGCAGAGCCTGGACGGCCATGGCCGATGTCGTCGTCTTGCCGTGGGTGCCGGTTACGGCCAGGCAGCGGCGCAGCGCGGCGATCTGGGCCAGCAGATCGGCGCGATGCAGCTCCGTGCCCGCGGCCTGACGCTCGGGGTTGTCGGCCGGGATGGCCGTCGAGTAGACGACCTCGGCGCCGGCCGGCACGTTGGCCGCGGCATGACCGAACACGGGCTCGATGCCGTGCTGGACCAGCCGCTCGGTGTAGCTGGACGGGGCGCGGTCAGAGCCGGTCACCTCGGCACCGAGCGCGACGGCGATGAGGGCCAGCCCGCTCATGCCGGCGCCGCCGATCCCGACGAAGTGCAGGCGACGGCCTGCCCAGGTGATCTGCGTGCCAGGGGTGCTCATCTGAGCGAGCGAGGCTATCGAGTGGACGCGCCCGGGCGTAAACGGCGTTTGCAGGGTTTACGCCAACGTCCTTGCGCAAACCGTGAGCAAAGGCGCAAGTGAAGTGCACACACCGGTTTCCGGTTCTTATTAGGGTCGATCACCAACTTATGCACTCTCTCAACGCCAAGGCCTGGGGGCACCTTCGCGCCCGGCTGATCATCACCGCCGTCGTGGCGCGCCGCCTGTCTGGCCACGCTCGCCACGATCTCACTGACGTCGGCGCCGCCCGCGCGCTCGGCCGTGCCGCACGCGCCAGTCGTGCCCCGAGCCGTCCTCGAACACGCGCAACCCGTCCAACCCACTCGGGCTGTCCAGTGCCCCCGGGTCTGACCCGCTCAACGGAGCCAACTTCTTCGTGCCCGGGCCCGCCAAGGGTCCCGCGGCCGGAGCGATCGCCCAACTGGTGGGGCTCAACCCCGACAACATGCCCATCGATGAGTCGTGGGCTCAGTTCCAGCAGAGCCTGAGCCGCGGCGCCATCGGGGCCAAGTTGGCCCACAACAAGGGCCTGGCCCGCAAGGTGGCGTTGCTGTCCAAGATCGCCGCCGAGCCCGATGTGCAGCGCATCAGCATCTTCTCCATGGGCGGAGGCCCGGGCGCGATCTTCGCGCAGACCCAGAAGGTCATCTGCAACAACATCCAGTCTGACCCGGGTTCGATCATGGCGTTCAACACCTACTTCCTGCACCCGAAGCTCGGTGGATGCGCCAACGCGTCGCAGATCAACGCCTACATGCCGACGTTCAAGCGCTCAGATCAACGAGATGGCCGCAGGCGATCGACCGCCGGCCCGCGCTGATCCTGGCCGAGATCGACGCCCTGGGCTCGTCGTCGTGCATCGCTCGTCACGGCGGGCTCGGCGCGTGGGAGGCCGCGCTCAAGTACGAGGTCGACAAGTTCGAATCGCTTCCCCACACCGCCGTCTACGTCGAGGGCGGCTACTCGGACTCCAACTCCGTCGGCTACACGGCCAAGGCGCTGAACGCGATCGGCGTCAACAAGATCCAAGGGTTCTTCACCAACGACACCCACAACCAGTGGACGATCAACGAGATCCGGTGGGCGACCAAGGTCGTCCAAGCGCACCCACGGCGCGCACTTCATCGTCAACACCGCCTCCAACGGCCGCGGGCCCAAGCTCAACCCCCACCCCACCACCCAGGGCGTGGAGGATCTGTGCAGCCCGCCCGGCCGCGGACTCGGCCCGAGGTTCAACACCGAGACCGGGTATCCCGTACGCGGACGCGTTCATGTGGACGCACCCGCCCGGAAACTCAAGCGGCTGCGGTCCGGGTGCGCCCTCCCGTCCGGTGACGTTCTGGCCCGCCTACGCCATCGGGCTGGCCGCCCGGGCCAACCAGCAGCTCGGCCCGGGCTTCCCCAGCCGGCCCTACTGACGCAAACCCCCGTCTCAGTCGCTCAGCGCGCGGATGAGACGGGCAGGCACCCCGCCCACCAGGGTGTCCGCGGCGACATCGCCAGTCACGACGCTGCCCGCGGCCACGACCGCCCCCGAGCCGACGGTGACGCCGGGCAGGATCTGAGAGCCGGCGCCGACCCAGGCGCCGGCGCCGATCGCCACCGGACCTGAGTAGCGCTCTCCTGCACGGCGTCTCGACGGCCCGATCTCGTGCGAGATGGTGATGATCCGGACCCCTGGGCCGAGGTGGACGTCGTCGCCGATGGTGACCGCGACAGCGGCCTGGATCGAGCAGTCGCGGTTGATATAGGCCCGCCGGCCGACGGTGACCTGGGTACCGAACATCATCGTGCCCGAGTGGATGCGGACATCGGGCGCGATCCGGTTGCCGCGCCGGCGCAGCACCCACAGGCGCACGGGCATCGGCACCACGGCCAGTGAAGCCAACAGCATCGGCCAGGCCCGCACGTCCGGCCAGAACTCGAAGAGGCGGCGGCGCATCCGCTCGTGAGCCTAGTCGCGGGGCGTGGCGCCCGCGGCGGCCAGCACCTCGGCGGCGATCACGTCGGCCGCGTCGGGCCGGGCCAGGGTGGCCGAGGCGTGCCCCATCGCGGCCAGCCGGCCGGGATCGGCGAGGAGCGCCCCCACCTCCTGGGCCAACCGCGCGCCGGTGAGCTCCGCGTCGGGGATGACCAGCGCGGCACCGGCGCGCTCCATGTAGCCGAGCGTTGGCCGACTGGTGGTCGGCGGCCGCGTAGGGGTACGGGATGAGGACCATGGGCCGGCCGTGCGCGGCGATCTCGAAGATCGACCCGCCGGAGCGCGCCACCACGAGATCGGCCGCCAGCAGCGCCTCGCCGAAGTCATCGATGTAGCCGCGCAGGTCGTAGTGCGGGCCCGGGGCGCGTGAGGTCGGGTAGGTCCCGGGTGCCGGCGGCGTGCAGGACGCGAAAGCTCGCACCGGCGAAGGCCTCGATGGCAGCATGGTTGATCGAGCGCGCCCCCTGGGAGCCGCCGAAGACCAGGACCACCTGCTCGCCGGATCCGATCCCGAAGCGCTCACGCGCGGCGGCGCGGTCGCGCGCCGGGACCGGGACCGGCCGGCCCGTGACCACGTAACGCGGCCCGTCGCGACCCGGCAGCGCGAACGCCAGGCATACGCGGCGCGCCAGGGGCGCGAGCAGGCGGTTGGTCAGCCCCAGGTGGCTGTCGGCCTCCATGAGCACCAGCGGGACGCGCCGGGTCACCGCCGCGAGGCCCACCGGGCCCGCCACGTAGCCACCGGCCCCCAGCACGGCCGCGGGTCCAAGGCGGCCGATGAGCCGCCGCACCGAGCCCACGGCGCTGCCGGCCGCCGCCACCGCCCGGGCGGCGCGGACCGGATCGCGCCGCGCCAACTGGGCGACCCGGATGGTGTGCAGCTCATATCCGGCGGCGGGCACGAGCTCGCGCTCGGCGCGCTCACCGCCCGACGAAGGCCACCCGGGCACCCTCGGCCCTGAGGGCGTCGGCAACGGCGAGCGCGGGCACGACGTGGCCGGCGGTACCGCCGGCGCCGATGAGGATCAGGGGCGCGCTCACGTCGGGCGGTGGCGCCACCGCTAGCCCGGCGGAGCGGCGCTTACCGGGGTCGACGCGGCGCTGCCGGCGGGCCTGGCGCCGTCGCTCGCGGTCGGCAGCACTCGACGCGGGTTGGCCCTCCACCACCTTCAGACGTCGCGCACCGGGTCGCGAGATGTTCAGCAGCACTCCCACCGAGGCCAGCATGATGCACAGGTTCGTCGGCGCGTAGGAGATGAACGGCAGCGGCACGCCGGTCAGCGGCGCCAGGCCGAGCACGACGAAGATGTTGAGAACCCCCTGGCACAGGATGAGCGACGTCAGTCCCGAGGCGAGCAGCTTGGGGTAGCGGCCGACAGCGCGGCGCGCAGTGCGCAGGCCGGCGTAGGCGATCATCCCGTACAGGCAGACGACGCCGCAGATGCCCAGGATCCCCAGCTCCTCGCCGATGACGGCCAGGATGAAGTCCGTCTGAGCCTCGGGCAGGTAGAAGATCTTCTGCACCGACTTGCCCAGCCCGACGCCGAGCAGTCCTCCGGAGCCCAGCGCGATCTGGCCCTGGACCGCCTGGTAACCGGCGCCCGCCGCCGTGGCCGAAGCCCACGGATGCAGGAAGGAGGTGAGTCGCGCCTGCTGATAGGGCTGGGCCAGGACCATGAGCAGGACGCCGACGGCGGCGACCGCGGCGAGCCGGCCGAGGTACCGCATGGGCATGCCCGCGGCGATCATCAGCGCCGCGACCGTGAAGGCGACGACCAACGCCGTCCCCAGGTCCGGCTCGACCACGATGAGGAGGATCGCCGGGCCGGCCGCAATCACGATCGGCGCCACCGCCTGGCGGAAGCTGCGCATCCGCTTGGGGTGATCGGCGAGATAGCGGGCGACGTAGAGCACGAGCGACAGCTTCATCAGCTCCGAGGGCTGAAACTGGATCGGGCCCAGCGCAAACCACCGCCGTGCCCCGTTGACGACCACTCCGAACCCCGGTACGAGGACGAGCACGAGCAGCGCGAAGGACCCGAGCAGCATGAGCCGGCACACCTGCGGCGTGAGCAGGGCCAATCCCCGGCGCTCGAGCACGAGCATCGCCACCACCCCGAGGCCACCGAAGACCAGGTAGCGGATGAACTCGCCGGTGCCGCTGCCGCCGCTGGCACTGAGCGCACCCAGCGGCGAGGAGGCGCTGTAGACCATGACCGCCCCGAAGGCCAGCAGGCACAGCGCCGCGGTCATGAGGATCCGGTGCTCGAGCGGCGGCGCGACACGACGGCCACTGGTCCGGCGCCGTGTTGCGCCGGCCTCCGTCGGCTTGCCCTGGCGTGGGCCTGGGCCCCGACGCGAGGCCGCCGTGCTCCCCATCTAGAGCTCCTCCACGAGCCGGCGGAAGTGAGCGCCGCGGGCCTCGAAGTCGGGGTACTGGTCGTAGCTGGCGCACGCAGGTGAGAGCAGGACGACCTCGCCGGGGGCAGCCGCCGCGGCGGCGGCGGCAACGGCGGCGCCGAGCTCGCCCTCCTGCCGCAGGGGAACGTTGGACGCAGCGAGCGCATCCGCGAGGTCCTGCGCCGCCTCGCCGATGAGGTAGACGCCGCGGCAGCGCTCGGCGACCAGCGGGGCCAGCGGGGAGAAGTCCTGGCTCTTGCCGCGACCGCCGGCGATGAGGTGGACGCCGCGGGCATAGCTGCGCAGCGCGACGAGTGTGCTGGCGACGTTCGTGGCCTTGGAGTCGTTGACGAACGCGATGTCGTTGCGCGTGGCGATCAGCTCGAGCCGGTGCGCGACGCCGGGGAAGGTGCGCAGGCCGGCGACCACGGCGTCCGGCTCGATGCCGCGAGCCAGGCACGCGGCGGCAACCGCCATGGCGTTGGCACGGTTGTGCGCTCCGGGCAGCGAGATCTCAGTGACGTCGATGAGCGGCTCGTCGTCCCACCACAGGTAGCCGGCACGCTCAGACAGCTCCGCGCCCGCCCCGCCGAAGGGGACGCGGCGGGCGCAGCCGCCGAGGTCCTCGACCTCCAGGTCGACGGGGGCGACGGCGATGTCGTCGTTGCCCTGGTTGACGAAGATCTTCAGCTTGGCGGCGACGTAGTCGGCGAAGGTGCCGTGACGGTCGAGGTGGTCGGGCTCGAGGTTGAGCAGGACAGCGACCTCAGGGGCAAAGGCGACGGTGTCCTCGAGCTGAAACGACGAGGCCTCACATACGATCGTGGCCGTTCCGGGGACGGTGCCGATCAGGGAGCTCAGCGCCGTTCCGACGTTCCCGGCCACCGCCACGGGCCGGGCCGCCTCGCGGTGCACGTGGCCGATCCACTCGGTGGTCGTCGTCTTGCCATTGGTCCCGGTCACCGCGATGAACTCGTTCTCGAGCAGCCGCCAGGCGAGCTCCAGCTCGCCGAGGATGGGGACGCCACGAGCTCGCGCCGCCGCCACGACGGGGGCGTTCTGGGGTACACCGGGGCTCTTGATGAGCGTCCCGGCGCGGGCGGCAAGGGCGTCGCCTGACGCATCCAGATGGACTTCGACGCCGGCGACGGAAAGCCTTTGTGCGGCACGATCGAGTGAAGGGGTGCCGCGCGCGCCCGCATCGCAGCCGATCACCTCCTCTCCGCGGGCACGCAATGCCAGGGCCGCGGCCACGCCCGAGCGGGCCAGGCCGACGATCAGATAGGGACCTGCGGGGAGCGGCGGCCGCGGCCTGGGGGCGCCGGCGGACATGGGCGAGGCACTACCCCCGGACGCTCAACTGGTAGACGACGAAGCCGATGGCTCCGAACGCCGCCGCGACGATCCAGAAGCGCAGGATGATCTTGGTCTCAGACCAGGCCAGCAGCTCGAAATGGTGGTGGATCGGCGCCATCAGGAACACCCGTTTGCGGAAGACCTGGAAGGAGAAGACCTGGATGACCACCGAGAGGACCTCGATGACGAAGATGCCGCCGAGCAGGATGAGGAGCGTCTCGGTGTTGGTCATCACCGCCAGGCCGGCGATGGCGCCGCCTAACCCCAGCGAGCCGGTATCCCCCATGAAGATGCTCGCCGGGAAGCTGTTGAACCACAGAAAGCCGATGCAGGCGCCGACGAGGCACCCGGACAGGATCGCGAGGTCCCGCCCGCCGGTGATGAACGTGATCCCGATGTAGGCGAGCAGGACGATGGCGGCGCACCCGGCGGCCAACCCGTCCAGGCCGTCGGTGAAGTTGACCGCGGTGCTGGTCCCGGCGACGACGAGATAGATGAACAGCGGGAACAGCGGCCCGAGGTCAAGCGAAGCATCGACGGGTCTGAGCTTGATCGTCGGCCCGATGCTGGCCTTCTGGGTGGCGATCCACCACAGCCCCAGGGAGATGGCGATCGTGACCACCAGCTTCGTCCGCGCCCGCAGGCCCAGCGACCGCCGCCTGACGATCTTTGTGTAATCGTCGGCGAAGCCCAGGAACGCGCACGAGATGGCGGCGAAGAACACCCCCAGGGACTGCCAATCGCGCTTGGAGAGCAGCAGGTAGGGGATCGTGATCGCGAGGATGATGATGATGCCGCCCATCGTCGGCGTCCCCGCCTTGGTCTGGTGGCCCTGGGGCCCCTCCTCGCGGATGTTCTGCCCGAACTCGCGGTTGCGCAGGAACTCGATGAACTTGGGGCTCAGGAACAGGCAGATCAGCAATGAGGCGGTGCCGGCGATCAGCACCCTCCCGGATGTGCCGGTCACGCGTCGTCTTCCCTGGCGCCCAGCGCGCGGCAGACGAGCTCGAGTCCGACCCCGCGAGAGGCCTTGACGAGCACCACGTCACCGGGAGCCAGCAGCTCCGGGACGACCGCCGCCGCCTCCGCGGCGTCGGCCACCGAGTGCGTCTCACCGCCGAAGCGCTCGGCGATCGACGCCGCCAGGGGGCCCACCGTCACCAGCACGTCCACGCCGGCGGCGGCGGCCTGCTCGCCGAGTTGGGCGTGGAACTCCCGCTCGGCGGGCCCGAGCTCAAGCATGTCGCCCAGCACGGCCACGCGCCGGGGGCTGTGAGAGGCGACGGCGGTGGCCTTGAGGTCGTCGAGGGCGGCGCGCATTGAGATCGGATTGGCGTTGTAGCAGTCGTCGATGACTGTTACCTCGCTCGGCGTTATGTAGCGCTGGCCCCGGCCCTTGCTCAGCGCCAGCTCCACGCGACCCGTTGGAGTCACGCCCACTGCGCGAGCGGCGGCCACCGCCGGCAGCAGGTTCGCGCGCAGATGTGCCTGCGTGAACGGCACTTCCAGCACGATCGGGTCACCCTGGGCGTCGATATGGACGGTGTCTGCGTCGCCGGTCCGGTCCTCTGTGAACCGCACCGCCCCACCCGTGCCGAACGTGACGATCGTCACGTCATCGCGCAGATGGGGATCCAGCAGTGGTTCGCCCACGGGGATCACGGCCGTCCCGCCGGGCGACAGTCCCGCGATCAGCTCCGCCTTGGCCGCCGCGATCGCCTCGATGCTGCCCATCAGCTCCAGGTGCACCGGGCCGATGCTGACGATCACCGCCACGTCGGGCTCGGCGATCTCAGCCAGCTCAGCGATCTGCCCTTTCCCGCGCATGCCCATCTCGAGAACGAGGACTTCGGTGCCCTCGGGCGCGTTGAGGATCTCCAGCGGGAGCCCGATCTCGGTGTTGAAGTTCGCACGCGAGGCAATGGTGCGTTTGTGCGGCGCGAGGAGGGCCAGGAGGAGGTCCTTGGTGGAGGTCTTGCCGGTCGACCCCGTGACCCCGATGACTCTGGCCCCACCCGCCCCAAGCTCCCTCCGCCAGGCCGTGGCCAGGTCTTGCAGGGCTTTCAGGGGGTCATCAGCTGCCAGGACGACGCCTGGGGCACCGTCGGCGCTGCCCAGTGGCTCAGCGTGCTCGGGGGTGGCGAGCACCCCCCACGCCCCGTCCTGCAGCGCCTGGGCCGCGAAGGCGCCGCCGTCGACGTTCTGGCCCGGTAGGCCGACGAATAACGCGCCGGGGCCGGCGAGCCGCGAGTCGATGGTGACGGTGTCCGGGCCGGGCCTCGCAGGATCGCGGCGCCCACCGACCGTCCGCGCGCCGGCCCCCTCTGCGGCTGCGTGCAGGTTCCACGTTCGCATTGGCTCGTCCTCTTGTACTACACGACGCGGCGCGCACTCGTCGCACGACACCGCCGACGAGAGCGAGCGGCCCGGGTCGCCGGGCCGACCCGCCGAGCTAAGCAGGGCCGAGCCGCCGGCCCGCGGCCGCTCAGCGCGAGCCCGACAGGACCCGCTGCAGGCTCTCGCGCACAACGGTCACGTCGTCGAAGGGGATCTTGCGGCCGCCCTCGAACTCCTGGCCCTGCTCGTGGCCCTTGCCGGCGATGACCACCACGTCCCCCGCCTCGGCCGACTCGATGGCGCGGTCGATGGCGACGCGTCGATCGACTTCGTGCTCGACGTCGTCGCCGCTGCCCACGAGGATCTCCTCGATGATCGCGGCGGGATCCTCGGACCGCGGGTTATCGGAGGTCACGATGACGCGATCGGCGAGCCGCGCGGCGATCTCCCCCATGAGCGGGCGCTTGCCGCGGTCGCGGTCCCCGCCGCACCCGAAGACCACATGCAGCCGTCCGTTGGTGAGCGTCCGCGCGGCCCTGAGCACGTTCTCCAGGGAGTCCGGGGTGTGGGCGTAGTCGACGAGCACGGCGTAGTCCTGGCCCTCGGCCACTGACTGAAAGCGCCCGGGTACCTGCCCGGCGGCGGCGATCGCCTCGATCGCGGTCCCAGGGTCCACGCCCAGCGCCCGGGCCGTGGCGAACGCCCCCAGCACGTTGGACACGTTGAAGCGCCCCGTGAGCGGCGAGGCGAGCTCGTACACCCCGTCAGGCGCCGTCACCGCGAAGCGCGAACCGTCCAGATCGGTCTGCACCGCACCGGCGCGATAGGTGGCGTCGTGCTCGAGCGCGAAGGTGATCGCGGGGCGGTTGGGGGCCAATTCGGCGGCGAGCCGCGCGCCGTAGGGGTCGTCGACGTTGACCACCGCGTGCGCGGGCGCGAGATCGGTGAAGAGCAGGCGCTTGGCACCGTAGTACTGCTCCATCGTCTCGTGGAAGTCGAGATGGTCCTGGGTCAGGTTGGTGAAGATCGCAGCCGCGAAGTGGATCGCGTCGGCGCGGTGAAGCTTCAGCGCGTGTGAGGAGACCTCCATCACGCACGCCTTGTCGCCCGCGTCGAGCATCTCGGCGAAGGTGCGCTGGAGATCGATGGCCTCCGGGGTGGTCCGCAACACCTCGTGCTCGACGCCGCCGACGACGCTCTTGACGGTGCCCAGGAGCCCGGTGGGGCGGCCCGCCGCCTCCAGCAGCGCGCGCACGAGGAACGCCGTCGTGGTCTTGCCGTTGGTCCCGGTGACCCCGACGGCCTGCAGGCGAACGGTCGGGTCGCCGTAAAAGCGCGCCGCGGCGGGCGCCATCGCTGCCCTCACGGACGGCACCTGGATCTCCGGGACGCCCAGATTCAGCGGACGCTCGACGACGAGCGCGCCGGCGCCGCGGGCGACGGCGTCCGGCGCGAAGTCGTGGCCATCACGCGTGTAGCCCGGCACGCAGAAGAACAGCGTCCCCGCGACGACCAGGCGGTTGTCGTACGCCAACGACGAGATCTCGACGTCGGCCGCCGACGACGGGACGGCATCGAACAGAAGGGCCAGGCGCATCGCCGGACAATAGCCGCCGCCTCGACGGGAACGGCTGCGCTTGCCCTACCTCTGAGGGACGGGGCTGCCTGGCGAGCTGAATGGCCGCCACGAGCTCCAACCACCCGTGAAACGGGAGCGCCCCTATGCCCGAGGCGGAGAGCTGCCCCCTGATCGGCTCACCGTCCTGGATCTCCAGCTCGATCCTGGACATCCTGTCCAGCTCGACCTGTCGACTCTCCACCTCGGGCATGGGCAGCAGTATGCGGGCGCGCATCGGGCCTGTCACCAGGGTCCCCCCTGGTCTTCTCCGCCGCGACCCTAGGGGGTTGGCGCATGCGCCGGTGCCCCACCATGACGACGACGAACACGCGCCGGAATGCTGTGTCACATCAGCAACAGACTGGAATCTGGTTGGTTGGCGATGCGCAGTAATGGGTAACAATGATGAGCGGCGCGCGTGGAGGGGTGTGCGCGCTCACAAACCCATCGAGCGAAGTGAGACGACGCCGAGGTCGCGACAACCGGAACGTTGAGCTGCTCCTCGAGCGCGACACAGAGCGCCGGGTCATCGAGCAGCAGCTCTGGCCGCCGAAGCGTCGCGGCGCGGAGCGCGGATGCTGGCCTAGCTGCCTGACCAGCCGGCAGCGGCTCAGCGGACCGCGCTGGCGCACCTTGACTGCTTCAGGCCGTCCAGCGTCGGCCACGCGCAGGAGGTATGGCGGCTCGCAGAGCTGGCCTGGGGTAACGGTGAGCTGCTGGAAACCGACGGCTTCCTGCGATCCAGCTGGACGATGGCGGCCGGCGCGCTGCACATGGTCGATGAGCTTGAGCGAAGCCTCGAGTTGTGCGACGCCGCCTGGCCCACGCCAGGGCCAGTGAGGCCTCCGAGGCGTTGGCGATCGCGCATCACTGCAGGGAGTGGCCGCTGTACGAGCGCGGCGACATCACCGCCGCCGCCCGGGCCGGCCGCGCCGCGATCGACGTCGCGCCCGCCAGCCGCCTCGGGTACCTGCCCGAGCGCGTACGCCGCCATCGCCGCCTGCCACATTCAGCAGGGGCGGCTCGCGGACGCCGAGATGCGCTCGGCGGCGCGTTGCGGCGAGCCAACCAGCGCGCGGCGGCACGCGATCCGCTGACCGCGGCGCTCAAGCAGTGCCAGAAGGCGGGCGCGAATGTACTGGGGCTCCAGGCTCAGACCGAGCTGGCTGTGTCAGGCTCACGCCGGCGCACCGACAGCCTGTGGGGGCCCGCGGCGCTCACGCCCAGCGAGCGCCGCGTGGCCGAGTTGGCAATCGAGGGACTGACCACGCGGGAGATGGCAGAGTCACTCTTCGTCACCCCCAAGACCATCGAGTACCACCTGCGCCACATCTACCAGAAGCTCGGCGTCAACTCGCGCGACAAGCTGAGCGGGGCGCTGGGGAGCGAGCGCTGACCGGGCTCAAATCTGCATCGCGGTTAACCGCCGGCCGTGATCCATCGCGCAATCTCCGGGGTTTTTTGGGCTCAAGCTCTGGCGCGCACGAGCCGACACGAATAAAAGGAGTTGTTCTGGCGAGGCCTGTAAGTGGAGGTACTGTCGCAATGCTTTTGACCATCGTCGCCATCTGGGCGGTCGTCATCCCCCTCGCCATTCTCGGCGTCAGCTGGCAGACCGCTCGTCTGCGCGAAGCGCGCGCCTCGCTGACCGCGCAGCGCCGCGCCCCGCGGCCCACGTCGCACGCCGGATCGGTGCCCACCTGCGCGCGCCGCGCCGCGCGGCCACGCCGGACCATCACGCGTCGCGTCTGCCCGGAGTTTCCGCGCGGCGCCGGGCGCCGCCCCGCCTCGGCCTAACCGCGTCCCTGGGCCTCACCGAGGCCGCTGTCTAGTTGTTCGAGAAGCCGTGGCCGCGGCTCGCCAGCTCGCGGCGCTCGAGCACGCGGTCCACGAGACCGTAGGCCAGAGCCTCCTCGCCCGTGAAGTAGCGGTCGCGCTCCATGTCGGCATGGACGCGCTCCACTGACTGGCTGGTGTGCTTGGCGTAGATCTCGTCCACGCGGGCGCGCAGGGCGAGGATCTCCCGCGCGTGGATCTCCACGTCGGTGGACTGGCCCTCGAACCCGCCCGAGGGCTGGTGGATGAGGATCCGGCTGTTGGGCAGAGCCATCCGCTTACCCTCAGCGCCGCCCGCGAGCAGCAGCGAGCCCATCGACATCGCGATCCCGTAGCAGATGGTCTGCACGTCGGGCCGGATGAACTGCATCGTGTCGTAGATCGCCAGGCCGGCGTAGATCGAGCCGCCCGGCGAGTTGATGTAGAGGTGAATGTCCTTGTCGGGGTCGTCGGACTCCAGGTGAACGAGCTGGGCCACGATCAGGTTGGCGATCTCCTCGTTGACCTGGCCTCCGAGGAAGACGACGCGGTCGTTGAGCAGGCGCGAGTAGATGTCGAACGACCGCTCCCCGCGTGCGGTCTGCTCGACGACCATCGGAACAAGAGTCATCAGGGCCTCCTTTGGCAGCGCTGATATCGTGCAACGGGCAGGTTGCACACGACCGTAGCAGATGTGCAATCTATGAGTTGCACATTCACCATCCCCCACCACCACATCGCACCCCAAGGAGGCCGCCATGTCCGACAAGATCGAACGCGAGATCGAACTCCCGGCGTCGGTCCAGACCGTCTGGCAGGCGCTCACCGACCCCGACTGGCTGTCGGAGTGGCTCGCCGACGAGGTCTGGCTCGATCTCCGTCCCGGGGGCGACGCCCGCTTCGTCAGTGGCGAAGAGGTCAAGACGGGCTGGGTCGAGGAGGTCTCGCCTCCCGGCGAGGACGGCCCCGGCGCCGGTCGGCTGGCCTTCTGGTGGGCGGTGAATGACGAGCCCGCCTCGCGTGTCGCCTTCTCGGTGACAAGCCGCGAGGACGGCGGCAGCGTCGTGCACATCGTCGAGACGCGGCCGCTCGAGGTGCTCGACCTCGTCGGCGTCCCCCTCCCCGGCCACGGCGGCCAGACCCACGGGCCTGCGCTCGTCGCCGTGGCCGCCTAGGCGATGACCGACGAGCAGGCCGGACGCGTGTTCAGTGCGCTGGCGGATCCGACCCGCCGGCGCCTGCTCAGCGCCATCTCGGCGACGCCCGCTACCGCGACGCAGCTGGCCGGCGACCTGCCCATCTCACGCCAAGCGGTGACCAAGCACCTCACCGCGCTGGCCGACGCGGGATTGCTCGAGCGCGAGCGGGTCGGCCGCGACATCCGCTACCGGGTCACCCCCGAGCCTCTCACCGAGGCGGTCTCGTGGATGGCCGAAGTCGGTGGTCAGTGGGACCGGCGGCTCACGTCGCTCCGCCAGACCGTCGACGGCCCGCAGCTGCGCTCCTGACGACCTGACCGCTGCGTGCTCCACGCCGACCGAGCGCGCGGCGGTACATCACTCCTCGGGCGAGATCCGCAGGATGCCAGGCCCGAGCCCGCTCTCGTGATCGAGGATCAACTCCGCCGCCGCGCTGCGCGAGCTCACCCCCAGCTTGCTGAACGCCGAGGTGAGGTGGCTCTTGACGTTGCTCTCGGTAACGACGAGCTTGCGGGCGATCTCGGCGTTTGAGAAGTCCAGCACCACCATCGCCAGCACCTGCCGCTCCCGCGGGGAGAGCGGCGGCCGCTCCAGGAGTTCGCGCACGGTGCGGGGCACCACGCATTGCCCGGCGGACACCGCCTGCAGCGTCGGCAGCAGCGTGCGGCGGAACTCGGATGCCAGCGCCGCTCCCTCTACCAAGGCGTTGACCGCGCGTGCCCCTCGCACCGAGGGAAGCTCGGCCAGCAAGACCACGATGGGGCCATCATGGCGTTGGCGCAACGCTTCGAGTTGCGCGACCTCGTCTCGCGTGGCTCGCGTCCATCCGACGACGCCGATTGCGCGAGGTTCCCCTGAGTCTCGCACCGAGATTCTGTCGCCGAGCACCTGCAGGGCCCGCGGCCACACCTCAGCGCCGTCGGCGAGAAGCGTGAGGGTGAGGGCGGGGTCAGCCACCGCCGTCGGCGGCTGTGATCTCGACGAGCCCGCGGTCCAGCAGGTCGTTGCAGAAGGCGACGAAGTCCGCCTGCACCACCTCGGGCTCCTGGTCGTACTCGGTGGCAACGCTCTCGGCGGCCGAGCGGACGTCGTTTGACTCGCCGAGCACCTCGAGCATGTGCCCACCCATGGGGTTCAGCCCGTGATACCTGCCCGTCTGGAGGTTGAGGATGACCGTCTCGGACACAAAGCTCCGATGCACGACATGCTCGGGGAGGCGCAGTCGAGAGCTGAGAAGGGTGTCGCGGTCCACCATCAGAGATGTGAGTTCGATGCAACGCTCATGCTGCCGCGCGGCCCCATGGTGCTCCCCGCGGACGCAACCGGTGAAACGCTATCGTTTTTTCCACTTGTCTTCAGCTGATCGCAGCCGGCGCGACGAGACGGGTCGACCAGAGGGGCACCTCGACGCGTACGGGCTCGCGGTGCAGACCGATATCGACTTGCCGGGGTTGCACTCCACGCCACCCTCGCCGCGTCCGCACACCGTGACGTTGCGTGCGGCCTCCGCCGACGAGCTCCCTTCGCTGCTGGACGAGCCGCGCTATCTGCGCAACCTCCAGTCGTATGACGACGCCGCCTTCGCCATGCTCGAGAGCCTGGATGGGGACGTGGTGTTCGCCTACGGCCGCACCACCCTGTTTCACCTGTCGGCGGACCGCGCGACGTTGCGCTACGCGGTCGGATCGCCCAGCGAGGCAGCGTGGCAGCGCGTGCTGCTGGACACCGTCTTGTGGACGGTGAGCCTCCTGCGCGGCCTCGAACTGCTTCACGCCAGCGCCGTCATCGCCGAGCACGGACTCATCGCGCTGGTCGCCCGCACCGGCGGCGGCAAGTCGACTCTGGCAGCAGAATTCCTTCGCCGCGGCGCCACGCTGTTCGCCGATGACATCGTCGCACTGCAGGAGACCACCGACGGCCTCCTTGCTTATCCAGGGCCGCCGCTCATGAATCTCCCCAACGCGCTGGACCCGGCACACGTGGGCGCCACCGTCGTCGCCGAGTTCGACGACGAGCGCTGGGTGGCGTTTGAGCGCGACAGCCTGGGCCCGACGGCGCTGGGGGCGGTGGTGCTCATCAACCGTGTCGCGGGCGAGACGGCGCGCTGCTTCACCACGGAGGGGACGAGCCTGGAACTGCTCCCCCACGGTGTGTCCCTCCCCCACCTCAGTGACCGCGCCCGACGGCGGTTTGACATCTTCAGCTCGGTGAGCGCGACCGTCCCCGTTCTGTCGCTGCACGCGGATCCCGCCGTCCCGGCCTCGGACCTCGTCGACCTCATCGGCCATCGGCTCGCCGCCTTGTGAACGCGCCGCCCAGCCACGCCGAGACGGACTCCGTGCCCCCGGCGGATTGGCACCGCCTGACCGCCTTTGGACTCACCATTGACTGCGACTGGCCGCTGACCGGATCACAACCGGTGGCCACGCCGTCGCCTGACACGGTGACACGAGTGACCCAGGTGGCGAGGGCGGCGTTCGATGAGGTCTCGAGCGCTGACGCCGAACGGCTGCTCGAGTACCGAGACCCGACCGCCAACGCCTCTGGCGCCCGTGGTGGCGAGATCTCGTTCACGGCGGATCGCTCTTCTGATCAGTACCGCTTCTGGGCGCGGGACTTCGGCCGCTACCTGGTAGCCGTTGACGGCAGCTGGGTCGCGTGCGAGCGTGACGCGGTCGGGCGCGAGCGCCGCGAACGTTTCGTGCTCGCCCACGCCCTGCCGGTGGCCGCCATCCTGAGGGGCTACGAGGTGCTGCACGTCAGCGCGGTCGCCGGTGCAGGCGGCGCAGTGGCGTTCGCGGGGCCGTCGGGGACCGGCAAGACCGGCCTGGCCAGCCGACTGGTGGCACGGGGCGCCGCCTTCCTCACCGACGATGTCCTCGCGGTGGAGGCCGCCGGGGACGACGTACTGGGCCACCCCGGGCCCGCCGTGATGGCCATCCGGAGTGATGACACTGTGATGCTTGCGGAGGTCGATGGACGACTCGGCGCGGCCGTCGGGACCACCGACAAGATCCACGTGTCACCACCGACACGTGCCGGAGTGAGCCGCCTGCGGGCGGTCTACCACCTCCAGTGGGGCGACGCGCTGGCGATTAGCCCGCTGCCCAGCGGCGATCTGCACCGCGTCCTCGCGCTGGCATTTCTGCCCTACCTCACGACGCCGGAGCGGCTCGTGCGCCACCTCGCGATCGCCCAACTGATCAGCACCAACGTCGTCCAGTTCCGCCTGCAGACGCCGGGCACGGAGCTCAGCGATGAGATGCTCGCTCTGCTCGAGGCCCACATGCACGACGCCGGCGTCTGATGCTGGGGCTCTACTCCTGCACCGACCGGCAATCCTGGGAGCTGGCGGAGTTTGCCCAGCTGACATCCCGCTTCCCGGAGCCCGAGCCAGTCATCCGGGGACCGCTGGCAATCGTCGCGACGCCCGACAGTGCGTTGGGTTGTGCCCGCGATGGCGACGTCACCTGCGTCCTGGACGGCGCGCTGTACGACCGCCCGGGGCTGGCGCACGCACTGGGCGTTAGGGCTGACGACGACGCACAGCTGGTGGCCCGGGCCCATCGCCGCCTCGGCCCCGACGCGTTGCGCCGGTTGCGCGGTCGTTACGCCGCAGTGCTCTGGAACGAAACGCGCACGGAGGGCATCATCGCCACCGACCTGCTGGCGACCCGGGAGCTGTTCGTATACCGGACCGCGGGCGGGCTGGTGTTCGCCACCGAGCTGCGCGACCTCCTCGAGGTGCTGCCGACGCGGCCAGCTCCCGATGAGATCGGCTTCATCACGTGGCTGGGTGAGGGAACGTGCCCCGAGGATCGGACCCTCTACGACGGAGTCTCACGCCTCCGTGCCGGCGAGCTCATCGCGCTCGGGTTCCGGGCAGCGGACCGCCGCCGCTACTGGCGCCCCCAGCATGAGACCGCGATGACCGGTTCGCGTGCGGAGCTCGCCGACGGGTTGCGCGCACAGCTTCAGACCGCGATCGGCAAGCGCCTCTCACCACGTGCCAGCGCAGTCATCCTCAGCGGGGGTTTGGATTCCTCGGTGGTCAGCGCGCTTGCCGCGGCTGCGCGACCGCGTGGCGCGGCGCTGAGGACCTACTCGGCGATCTTCCCGGGAGAGGACTACGACGAGAGCTCGAAGATCCGCCAAGTCAATGAACGGATCGGCGTTGCGACCACCGCTCTTGAGATCGCGCCGCAGGGAACCTTGTGGCTGGCTCTCCACTACTCGAACGCATGGAAGCTCCCCCTCATCGCACCCGGTTCACTGATCGACATCGCGGCCACTCGCGCCGCAGCGCACGACGGCGCCGACGTGATCCTTGACGGCCAGACGGGCGATGAGTTGTTCGGGCTCTCGCCTTATCTGCTCGCCGATCGCATCCGCCGCGGGCGCCTGCTGGGCGCGATCGCGCTCACCGGCCAATGGCCGGCCGGTCGCCGGCTCTCGTTGCGCAACAAGGCGTGGCTGATCAGGGAGGTGGGACTCAAGGGAGCGGCACCACATCGCCTGGGCCGAGCCGTGCAAGGCCGCCGCGACCACTCAGAGCTCGGGCCGCCATGGCTCGCGTCCAGATGGCGACGCGCCTTCGTCCAGCGTCAGGATCGTTGGGCATGGAAGCAGTCCGCCCGCGGCCCTATGTGGTGGCGGTTCCTCTCTGACGTACTGATCGATGCGCCGCACCGAGAGCTGCGCCTGGAGTACCTGCGTCACCGTGCGGCAACCGAGGGGATCGTGTCCGAGCCTCCCCTGTACGACGTGGATCTCATCGAGTACTGCCTGCGGCTGCCTCCCGAATTCGCGTTCAACCACCGCTTTGACCGTCCGCTCGTGCGCGAGGCGATGCGAGACCGTTTGCCCGAGGAAGTGCGTCTTCAGACGCAAAAGGCCGATTTCACTCACTTTTGTCAACGTGCCATGGTCGCCGCTGATGCGCCGGGCATCACCCGCCTTCTCACCGCTCCGGATGCCTTGATCGGTGGGTACGCAGACCTTGGGTGGGCGCGGTCAAGCTGGGCCCGGACCGTGGCCGGCAACGACAGACCCGGGTGGCTGGCGGCTCTCTGGCGCCTCGCCGCCGCTGAGGTGTGGCTGCGCGCCCAGGCAGACTCGAGGTTCGCGGACACCGTGCTGACCCGCCCCGACGTTCCGCCGCCGTCGGTTCGCCGGGTGTCGCTCACAGGTGACGAATCGCGGCACTAGCACCTTTTTCATACCTCGAAGCCTGCACCTTTGGTGGACTGGTGCGGCCCCCAGGCCGCACCTACACTTGCGACACGTCAGCGATCAACTGAAAAGGAGTCACATGGACCCCATCAAGCGAAACGACGAGCAAGCCGAGCGTCGGACCTATGAGGCCCCCGAAGTAACCGACTACGGCACGCTGCAGGAACTGACCGAGGTCGGCGGGTCGTTGGCCAACGCCGACGTCCCGCACGGTCACATCAACAGCGCGTTTCCCGCGTCATAGGTCGCCGGCCCGACTGGTCTCGACGACCTCGCTTGTGGTACCTGAGCCCCGGCCTCGCCGGGGCTCTTGTACGTCATAGGTTCTGAGTTAGCTTTGTCGACCGTGCGCGCGAATCCCGGCAGGCGGGCCACCTCTACCGAGAAGCTGTTGCTGCTGGGCGAGATCCTCACGGTGTACACGGCGATGCGATGGCGCATGCCGCGCGGCGACATCCGCGATGTCGCGTCAGCGAGCCGGGCCGTGCTGCGGCGCACGCCCCAGGTGCCGCCCCCGCCCGGCCTGGACAGCGGGGACCTGGCGTATCGTCTCGGCCGCGCCGTCTACCGCACGCTGCGCATGCTCCCCACCGATTCACGATGCCTCGTGCAGTCGCTCGTCCTCTCCCGGATGCTGGCCGCCCGTGGCATACCGAGCACGCTGGTGATCGGCGCCCACTCGCGGCCGGACTTCACCGCCCACGCATGGGTGGAACACAACGGGCGTCCCGTCCTGCCGCCGCGCGGCTACCAGGACTCGCGGCTCGTCGAGCTCTAGAACTCCATGATCGTGCCCCGGCGGCGGCTGATCCTTACCGCCACCGCCAGCGCCCCGATCGCAACCGGCATGAGCACCACGGCAAACCCGGCGAGCTTGACGACCTCGAGCCACACCGCCTCCGTAGGGCGCGTCCCGATGAGCAGGTGGCGCAGCAGGTCCACCGTGGGCGTGTAGGGCTGGACATCCGAGGTCCAGCGAATCCATCCCGGGAAAAGGCGAAGCGGGAAGTAGGCACCACCCAGCAGGGTGAGCGCAGCGATTACCCACGTGGCCCCCAGGGCTGACTTGAAGGCGATGAGCCCGGCCACGAAGAACATGCCGATGCACGCGAGACACAGCGCGCCGAGAATCGCCACCCCCAGAGCCGGCGCGATGCCCCCGGCGTGCAGCGGGACCCCGAAGACCAGCGATGCCAGAGCCAACATCGCGCCGGCGAAGACCGTCGAGTACGCGATCGGGAATGCGGCCACGGCCACTACGCCCCACACCGGCCCCAGTGGCGAGATGAGGATGCGCTCGAAGTTACCCTGCATGAGCTCCATGCGGACGATCTGAGCGCTGCCCAGGGCCGCGGTGAGGACCGCCGTGGTGACGATGCCGACCACGGCAAAGGCGAAGTACCGCCCGTGGCCGATCTCCCCCGGCGGGATCAGCTTGCCGACGTAATAGAAGATCAGCAGCGAGAACAGCATCGCCATCACCTGGCTGACCACGCGCAGGCGGTAGCTAACGAAGATGTGGGCATCGCGCTTCATCGTGGCCAGTACTGCGCCGGCGTATGGCGCGAGGGTGGTCAGCACACGCGCCTCAACTGGCCCTCCTCGATCACGTAGGTGTGATCGAAGCCGACGGGCTGCTGCTCACCGGCAGGCGAGCACCAGATGACCGCCCCGTGCGCGGCCACCACGTCTCCGATGGCGCGCGAGAGCATGGCCAGACCCTCGTCGTCCAGGCTGTTGCGCGGCTCGTCCAGGAACAGGACCTTGGGCCGGTGCACCACCGTGAGCGCGAGCCGCAGGCGCTGGCGTTGGCCCTGGGACAGGCGGTCAGCGCGCCGCGTGGCCAGATCGGTGAGGCCAAACCGGACCAGCGCCTCCTCCACCGCCTCGTCGCGACGCGCCCGCGGGACGAAGGCGATCCGTGCGCCGTACTCGAGGTGGCCGCGCACGCTGAAGCGCGCGTAGAGGCCGCGATCGCCCGCGGAGAGAAAACCGATCCGGCGGTGATACTCGCGCCAGCCCGCGTCGCTGGACAGGCCGTCGATGGCGACGGTTCCGGCATCCGGGGCGAGAATGGCGGTGGCGATCCTCAGGAGCGTCGTCTTGCCGGCTCCGTTGCGGCCACCGATCCCCGTCACCGTCCCCGGCGCCACCTCGAGATCGACTCCCCGCAGGACGGCCCACCGCTTGGCACCCCGGCCCCAGTGGCGCCAGATCCCGTCAAAGACGACCAGCGGCGCAGCCGGCGGAGACGGGTGCGGCGGCGTCGGCTGAGGCCGGGCGGAGACCGGACCGCCGCTGGTCACGCTGGCGCCCGCCCGGAAGATCGGTCCGCCGCCGGTCATGTCGCCGCCGGTCATGCCGCCGCCGGTCATGCCGCCGCCGGTCATGTCGCCGCCCGCTTGGCCACGGCGACGCCGGCCCCGTTCAGATCGCGCCAAGCGCGGGCCGCCGCCGGGGTTGCGGCCAGAGCCCAGCGCCGCGCGAGGCGCAGCACATGCTCGGTTCGCGCCCGGTACGCCGGTAGGCCATCGCGGCGTGTCAAGCGCCGCTCCAGGCCGGCAGGGATCTTCTGGCGCTCACGGCGCAGCGCGGCGCGCGCACCTCGCGGCGGGGCCAGGAGCAGGTCCACCATGCCGACCTTGGCCCGGGCCTCGGCCGCCGTGACCTCCTCAAACGGCGTCGCCAGCTCCGCCGCCATGCGCAGCCGATAGGCATCCGCGCGGCGATCTGTCGGGAGGCCGACCAAGGCGCCCAGCAACTCGGTGCCGACGAGTAGCGCCGCGGCCAGTTCCGGATACCGGCCGGCGGTGTCGGCGACGGCCTGGTCAAGGTCCAGCCCCTCGCCTCGGGCGTCGGTCCACGCCGCGGCGTCGGCGGGCATCCTGAGACCGGCGAAGCCGTCTCGGGCATAGAAGAGAGTCAGCGCAGCCAGCCCGTCGGCAGGCGTCATCACCAGCGGCTCGTGGGGTCCCGAGCGTTGCGCGCGGTGCAGCGCGTCGGTGGCGAACCGCGTCTCATACCAGTGCACGCGCCAGTGCAGCTCCACCCTGGGCAGCGACGGATGGGTGAGCGTCTCGTGCAGCACGGGGAGCGACGCGGCGCGCGCCGACGCCGCCTGATGTGCCCATCCCATGCGGGCGACCACCTCCACCGCGCCGGCGAGATCGTCAGCGGCCACCAGGATGTCGATGTCGCCCGCAGCTCGCACGCCGACGTCGCCGTAGAGCTCACGGGCCAGCACACTTCCTTTCAGGGCCAGCGCGGGGATCCCGCCGCACTCGAGCGCCTCCAGCAGGGCGAGCGTGGTCAGCTCGTGGGTGCGCCCGAGCTCCCGAACTCGTGCCATCCAGTCTCGGATCTCCTGCTCCAGGCCCGCGTCGACGTCGACGCCGAGCTCCAGCAGCCTCCCTCCTGCCACTCCGGTGAGACGGAGGTGGTCCAGCAACCCACCCAGCCGCGCGGCATCGGCATGCGCGGCGAGGCGCGCGATGTCATCACGATCCCGGTCGCGCTGCTTCCGCGCTGCGCACAGCGCCAGGACCAGGCGTCGTTCGGCGGCCGTTGGTGTGGGGCGCTGCGTTCCGGCCGCCGGAGAGCCGTGTCCGCGCTTGCGCCTGGGGGTCGCGGTGGCGGTCATCGTGGTCAGCATGCCCCCGATTAACGGAGGACCCGATCGGCTAGCTCCAGCAGGCGCTTGACGTAGGCCTCGATCCCAAACCGCGACCGCACATCGGCCCGGGCCGCGTCGCCCAGCCGGCGGGCCAGTGGCCGATCGCTGAGGACCTGGTTGACCGCGTCCTGGAGCGCGGCGGGGTCGTTGGGCACGATCAGCCCGGTCTCCTCGTGGGTGATGTAGTCCCGGACACCGGGCGCATCGGTGACCACGACCGGCTTGCCACGCGCCATCGCGTTGAGGTAGGTCTGCTGCCCCGCGCTCCGCTCGGTGTCGGGCAGCAGCGGAACCACCACCACCGCTGCGGAGCGCTCGCGGGCGTCGTGTTCGTCGGCGGGTAGAAAACGGGCCTCGACGTTGTCAGCGGGAATCTCGGGCAGCTCGAGGCTGGTCGCCAGCGTGACGTCGGCGTCGATGGCGGGCGCGGCCTCGATCAGGGCGCGGTAGTCGCGCAGGGAGTTGCCGCTGGCCAGCACGCCCTCGCCACTGGGCTCGTGCTCCAGGGTCTCGGCGGTGGCGCAGAACGGGGTGTAGTGCACGCGCCGCGGATCCACGTCCCAGACGCGCGGGAACGAGTTGAGCTCGTGGCGTGAGAGCACGCCGTAGTGCACGTTCCCGCGGTCCAGCAGGCGGATGGCCCGGCGGCCCAGTTGCCGGCCGTGGCGCGGGGCCTTGTCGGCACCGACTGGGGTAGGCGCGCCCAACAGTCGATCCAGTGCGCGACTCCCCGGCTGCCAGGTGGCGTCGGCCAGAAGGACGGGATAGCCACGCCGGGCGAGCATCGCGGCCCCGAGCAGGTCGACGTAGCCGCGGTCAAAGCCCGAGGCGCCGAGGACGATGCCGGGCCGCCGCGCACGCGCGAGGCGGGCCAGAGCGGCAGCGCGGCCGCGCCGGACGTCGATCGACGTCGCGCGGGCCGACCACTCGCGATGCCAGGGATAGACGTAGGTGCTGGTGTACAGGCTCATCGTCTGAAGGGGTCGCTTGCGTTCGGGGACCAGACCGAGGCCACTTAGGAGCCGACGTACCCGCTGCCGTCGGCCAACTCGCGTCGGGCGCGCTCCATGTTCTCCGCCGGGACCGGGGCGTAGCCGGAGAATCCCTGACTTGGGTACGTCGGGCGTACCGCCTGACGTGCCCGATGCTTCGCGGCGAACTCGTCAGCGGTGCCGACGACCTGGGCGGGATTGCCAACCACGATCACGCCGGCTTCGACGTTGCGCCGCACCACGGCGCCCGCGCCGACCACGGCATCGTCGCCGATCGTCACACCAGGAAGAATGATCGCTCCGGCGCCAACGTAAACACGCTTGCCAATGCGAACCGGGGCGATCCGCGTATAACCGGTGAAATGGCGGGTGCTCGCGTCGTGAGCGATGACGTGGGCGTGGTTGGCGATCACCGCGTCGTCGTCGATCGAGATCAGCCACAGGAAGTCGGGATCCACGGTCGCGGTCTCGTTGATGTAGACGCCGCTGCCGAGCATCAGGCCACGACGGACCATCCAAGCGTCGGTCGGCTGCCCACGGATTCGACGCATTGCGTCGCGCCGGCGCTGGAGAAGCGCCGCCTTGAGATCACCCATGCTCACGCTCGTTCTCCGCCTGCTGCGGCCAGTGCCTGAGCCTGCAGGGCCGCGACGACCCGCTGATCGCGCGAGGCCAGGCGCCGACTGCGGCGCATCCATAGCGCGAACTGCACCCGGCGCGCAACCACCGCCCACAATCGCTGCGGGCGAGCCACGAGCCTGGCGGCCAACATGGCGGCCCGCCGGTGCTGCCTCGCCGCCAACGCGGCCTCGAGGGCGGCCCAGAGCCGCAGCCCGCACCATCGGTCCAGCAGCCGGGCCCTCCACCATGGCCGGCCGATGCAGGACCGGACGATCCGATCGTGGGTCTGAACGGGACCGTCGGCGTGCAGGGACTTGGATCCGGCATGCACGTGGTACAGGCAGACGACCATCGGCGTGATGACGCCGGTGCCGCGCTCCAGCACCCGCAGCCACAGATCCCAATCCTCGGCGTACCCGAGCTCCGTGTTGTAGCCGCCGGCCCCCACAACCGCGTCGCGGGAGACGAGCACCCCGCTGGCCGACAGCGGGTTGAGAGGGATGAGAGCCGCCGGGGAGCGCAGCGTGTGGGCTCGGGGCCTGATCGTCCCTGCGTAGGCGGGCGGCTGACCGGGTTCGTCGAAACAGGCCATGCTGGCGCCGGCGACGAGCACATGACCCGCCTTCAGGCGCCACAGGACGTCGAGATGGTCGGGGAGCCATTCATCGTCGGAATCGAGCAGCGCCAGCCACGGCTGCGTGGCTGCCGCGACCGCGGTGTTGCGCGCGGCCGCCGCGCCCTGGTTGCGTTCGTGGCGGATGACCCGCACGCCGCAGCGGCGGGCGATCTCCGCCGACTCGTCGTCGGAGTGGTCGTCGACGACGATGACCTCGGCGGGCGCGAAGGGCCGCTGCGCCCGGATGCTGTCCAGCGCGCGCGGAAGTGTGTCGGCGCGGTTGAAGGTGGGAATGATCACGGACACGGGCAGGCGCGAGTGGCCCTCATCGGGCTCACCCTCAGGCATGCCAATTCCTTTTCCCAACCTCGATTCGACAAGCAATGATCGGTCCTCGCTCTGAGCTGACAGAGGTCACCGGCGGAAACTGCACAGCGCCGGTGACGAAGTTGTCAAACAAGCGGCAGCAGACGCCCGCTACCCTAGCGGACATCGAGCCAGTGCCCCGCACGCCATTGGTGCGCGCGGGCGCCCGGATGCCACACCCCGCGAGCGGTGCTCGCAATACCGCCCGGTGGGATCGAGAAGCTCTCTCGTGGTAACGCGCGCCTCGCGCCGCTCTGAGCGCAAGCTCAACCTGATCGCCGCCGTGATCGGCGTCGTCGCGGTCGCGGTCGCGGTCGTGGTTGTGCTGATCGCCACATCGGGCGGCCCCTCCGGCCAGGGGCAACAACACGGCTGCCGATCGGTGGCCGAAAGCGAGTCGCCGTTCTCCTGCTCATCGGTGTGGAACGCGCCGCTGTCGGCGCACGCGCCGCTGTCGCCCCATTCGGCGCAATATTCGTCTGAGCTCACCGGATTCATCAGGGAGGACGGGGGCTGGATCAACAGCTACAGCTTCAGCGTGCCGGTGTACACCGTTGCGCGCGATCAGGCCAAAGTCCCCGTGACACTCGACACCAGCGGCGCCGGTTCGGCCGACCAGCTCGCCCGGGCGTTCAAGCAGGGCGTGCCGATCCCGCGCGGAGCCAAGGCCGCCGCCGGGCAAGACCAGCACATGGTGGTGTGGCAGCCGAGTAGCGACACGATGTGGGAGTTCTGGCACGCCCAGCAGGTCAACGGCGCCTGGCACGCCCGTTGGGGCGGCAAGATGACACATGTCTCATCCAATCCGGGATATTTCTCCAATCCGTCAGACTGGGGTGCCACGGCCACGAGCCTGCCGCTCATGGGCGGTCTCATCGGCATCAAGGAGCTCGAGTCCGGTCACATCGACCATGCGCTCGCGCTGGCCATCCCGCATGCCGCCACCGGCGTCGTCGCCTTCCCTGCTCAGCGCAGCGACGGCAACGAACGGACTCCCGGCGCCATCCCGGAGGGGACCCGGTTCAGGATCGATCCCCGGCTGAACATCGCCTCGTTGCACCTGCCGCCCATCGATCGGATCCTGGCCGAGGCGATCCAGCGCTACGGGATGATCGTCCGCGATCAGGCCGGCGCTGTCTCGCTCTTCGCTCAAGACCCGACGCCACTGGGCCACACCCCCTACTACGGCCCCCACGGGCTCTTCGACAACATCAGCCCGGCCAACATCATGCGCTACCTCCCCTGGCACTACATGCAGGCCGTCAAACCCGCCAAGGTCTCGGGGTAGGCCCGTCGCGGGCTCTGAGTCCTCAGCCGCCGCGGCGGCGTCGCTTACCCGCGTCACGCCGCCCCTACACATCCAATCCGCCGTGGTGTCACCGCGCGGACAGTGGCCTCCGCGGAGCTCATACAACGCTCCCCTGCTGCCGATGCAAAAGGTGAGGATGACGCTTTTGGTCCGCATCACCCGCCTGCTCAGCGTCGCGCTCGTCGCCTGGTTAGGCTCCGGCCTTCTCTCCGCTGCCCAAGCGAAGCCGGTGGCGTGGCCAGGCCGGCCCTTCGCGGCCACCAGCGTCTGGAACCGGCCGTTGGCCGCCCACGCGCCGGTGTCGTCGCGCTCGCGCTCCTACGTCCGCGAGGTCGTGCGTCAGGTCGACGACTACGGGCCGTGGCTCAACACCTACTCCTACAGCGTCCCCGTCTACGTCGTCGGCGCCGACCAGCCTACCCGTCACGTGACGCTTGACACCTGGGGCCCCGACCTTCAGGACGCGTTCAGCGCCGTCCCGCTACCGGCCAACGCCAAGCCCGCCGCGGGCAATGACGAGCAGCTCACCGTGTGGCAGCCGTCCACCAACACCATGTGGGAGTTCTGGCACCTACACAAGGTCAGAGGCAAGTGGCACGCGCGCTGGGGCGGGAAGATGACCAACGTCTCCCACAATCCCGGCTATTTCACCCATGACGCCACCACCGACGACTGGGGCGCCACCGCCACCGGGCTAGCCGCTTATCGGCGGACTCATCACCTTCGCCGACCTGGAGCGCGGCTACATCAACCACGCCCTGGCCATCTCGCTGGTGGAGACCGAGCCCCGCTACTGGGTGTGGCCCGCTCAGCGCACCGACGGCGACGTGTTCACCAAGGGCGTGCCCGGGATCCCCGAGGGGACCCGCTTCCGCCTGGACCCCCACCTCAACATCGCCTCGCTGCACCTACCGCCGCTGGTCCGCATGATCGCGCGAGCGGCACAGCGCTACGGGATCATCGTGCGCGACAAGTCCGGAGCGGTCTCGTTCTACGGGCAGGATCCCACCCAGGGCGACGAGAACCTCTGGACCCCCGCTCTCGAAGGCCAGTACCCCAACAACCTGCTGCGGACCTTTCCTTGGTCGCACCTTCAGGCGCTGGCGTCCACGACCTCCTGCTGCTGGGGGCCGCCCGCCTGACCCGGTCGCGCGCGCCGGCGGTCGGCGCGCACGGTGCTCCCGGCCCCCCGTGAGCGAAACAGCTCCTCGAGTTGCGCCGCGGACCGCGCGATGTCGAAGTCGCGCAGGACCCGCTCGCGCCCCGCACGCCCCCAACGTGCCCGCAGCGCCGGATCGGCGGCCAACCGCGCGAGCGCCTCGACGATGACATCGGAGCGCGCCGGCGGCACGAGCAGCCCGTTCTCATCGTGGTCCACCAGTTCGGCGATCCCCGCCAACCTCGAGCTGATCACCGGCAGCTCGTTGGCCATCGCCTCCATGAGCACCACCGGTAGACCCTCCGCGAAGCTCGGTAGACAGAAGACATCGGCGTCGCGGTACTGCGGGGCAATCGCCGCCCCGGTGAGCGCCCCGGTGAACGTCAGCTGGCCGGCGACGCCCAGTCGCCGTGCCTCGCCCTCGAGCTGGTCACGGTAGGGCCCGTCGCCGACGAGCACGGCGTCGAGAACCAGGCCGCGGTCGCGGAGAGCCGCCAGCGCCCACAGAAGGACCAGCACACCCTTCTCGGGCACGAGCCGGCCGACGAAGAGCAGCCGCAGCGGCGTGCCCGCCTCGGCCGGCGGCTCGACCCGCGGCGGCAACGCGCGCACGGCGCCGGCATCCAGCCCGCAGTGGACGACCACGAGCTTGTCCCAGTACTCCGGTTCCACGAGCTTGAGCAGCTGCGAACGGCAGAAGTCGCTGATGCAGGCCACGAACGCCGCGCGGCGCGTCTTCTCGGCCAGTGCGTAGCGACTGACCTCGTCGAACTCTGTGTAGCCGTGCATCGTGTAGCTCCAGGCAAAGCCGTCGGGGGCGCCGAAATCGGCGGCCAGCAGCGCCACGGCACTGGCCACGTTGGCGAAGTGGGCGTGAATGTGGCGCACGCGGCGGCGGCGGCACTGCGACCACACCAGGATCGACTCGGCGAAGTAGAAGAGCTGCCAGAGGTTGGCGCGCGCCCCGCCCGGGCTCATGGCCAGGGCCAAGCGCAGGGTCGACAGGTACCGCCCTGGCCGGGTGAGTGCCGCGCGCAGATGGGCCACCACGAAACGGAGCTTGTTGAGCGGGAACACCGCGAACGTCTCGTCGGCTGCCCGGCGGTCGGCGTCACTGAGCAGCTGATCGGGCGGCGTCTTGCGGATCGACATGGTGACCACGTCCACCCCACGGGCACGCAGCGCGTCAAGCTCCCGAGCGATGAACGTGTGTGACACCGCGGGGAACGCCGACACCAGGTAGGCGACGCGGCAGTCCGGACGTTGGGTCTGGGCATCTGCCATCGTCTGGCCGCAATGTACCGGCTCCCCACAGCGACGCGGGGACGCGGCCCGCTGCGGTGGGCCGCGTATGCGCTCCTGGCCTGGCTCGGCGCCTCAACGCTGTATCTGCTGGCGCTGCTGGTGGCCGGGCGGCGCCCGCACGCTCGTGCACGCCCGCCCGCGAGTCGCAACCTCCGGGTCGCGGTGCTCATGCCCGCCCACGACGAGCAGGCCGGCATCGCGGCCGCCCTCGCCGGCGTGGTGACCCAGGACCATCCCTCCCACCTCCTCGAGGTCATCGTCATCGCCGACAACTGCACCGACGCGACCGCGGCCCTGGCCGCCGAGGCGGGCGCGACGGTGTGGGAGCGCGACGCCCCCGACGCGCCCGGCAAGCCCCAGGCGCTGGCGTGGGCCATCGAGCGCCTGTGGGCGCAGAGGCCCGACACCGATGCTGTGGTGATCGTCGACGCCGACTGCGCGGCCTCGCCCAACCTGTGCTCCGCCATCGCTGCCGAGATCGCCGCGGGAGCCCATGCGGTGCAGGTGCCCTACGAGGTCTCCAATCCCGCTGAGTCGTCGACGGCGGCCTTGCGCGCGGCCGGCTTCACCCTCAAGCACGTCATCCGCGCGCGGGGCCGGGCACGACTGGGCCTCTCCTGCAACCTGTTCGGCACGGGAATGGGGTTCTCGGCGGCGCTGTTGCGGCAGGTGCCGTGGCCGCAATCGGTGACCGAGGACACCGAGCTGTTCGTTCGCTTGACTCGGGCCGGCTACCGCGTGGCCTACGCCGACACGGCACTCGTGACCTCAGCCATGCCGGCCTCAGCCGAGCAGGCCGCCGAGCAGCAGCTGCGCTGGGAGTCGGGTAACGCCGGGTTGGCCCACCACGAGCTCGGAGGACTGCTGTGGCAGGCCGCGGCGACACGAGACGTCCAGTGCCTCGGCGCCGCGGCGGAGCTCGCGCTGCCCTCGCAGACGCTGATGGCCGCCGGCGGCCTGTCGGTGGCGGCCGGCGGGAGCGCTGCTGGGCGACCGTCGGCTGGCGGCGGGAGCGGCCGCGACGGTGGCCGCGCAGGGCGTCTACGTGATCGGGGGCCTGGCCGCTGCCGGGGGGTCGGGCGTCGTGCTCGGGGCCCTGGTGTACGCGCCCGGTTTCGCCGCCAGGCGGCTCGCCGTGCTCGCCCGCGTCGCCTCAGGCCGCGGCGCCCGGACGTGGGTGCGCACCACGCGCACCGAGCCCGTCACAGTGCCCTGAGGGTCCCGGGCTAGGTGGCGTGAGCGAAGCTTCGAGCGGTCCGTCGCCCCAGTCGCACCGCGTCCTTGACGGTGGTGCGCCGAGCGAGGGTCACGAGTGCCGCGTAGAGCAGCTCCCCGACCGCCACCGACGCCAGCAGGGCCACCACGCCCTTGCCGAGGGCCACGGCGATGAGCCACGCCGGCACGCACGCCGCCACCACGGCGACCAGGGGAATCAGGGTGATGCTGAACCCGCGCCGATAGGAACCGCCCCACACCGCCACGGTCAGGAAGAGCAGATCGACGATGCCCGACGCGGCCTGGCCGGCACCGAGGCCGATCACGCCCACCGCCGCCAGCAGCGGGAGGCCGATCGCCCACGTGGTGAGTCCGTCGGCGATCGCCATGCGCAGGAGCACCCCGGCGCGAGCCTCTGAGAGCAGGTACCCGAAGGCGATCGAGGTGATCGGTCCCGCGAGCATCACCGCGCACGCGGCCAGCGGCAGCACCCTGACCGCAGCCGTCCAGTGCGATCCGAACAGCACGGGCACCAACGCCGGCGCGGCGCCCGCCAGCGGGACGACGAGCACGCCGCTGACCACCGCCGCCATGCCCGCCGCGCGCTCCACCACCGGCATCGGGTCCTCACCGGTCTCGCGCAGCCGTGACATCGCCGGGAAGGAGACTCGCCACAGCGATTCCATGAGGATGATCACGACCGTGGTGAAGCGATACACGATGTTCCAGACGCCGAGCGCTTCAAAGCCGCCGATGGCTGCGATCGCAATCGCCATGCCCTGGTCGCGGATGAGCAGCACGACCTGAAGCGTCTGGAACTTGATGCCCAGCGACAGCAGATGGCGGGTGCGCGCCCAAGCAAGGCGGGGCAACATGAATCCCGTCGGGCCCCGCAGCGTCAGCGCGAGGTACCCGGTGAGGGCGCGAACGATCTGGGCAGCCGCGACGCCCCACACCCCCAGTCCCGCGACGACGGCGGCGACCGCGAACGCATTCCAGGCGAAGACCTCGATGACCTCGGCCTGCAGCACGAGTCGGTAGGCCATCTCCCGCTCCAGTGGGATCGACGTGGGCGCCCTCCCACTGTCGATGACCAGCGACCACGTCATGATGGCCGCGAGCGCGCCGGCCTGCCCCAACGGGACACCGACCGCCGTGACCAGCAAGGCGACAAGGGTCGTGATCGCCAGTTGGAAACCGAACACCGCCTGCAGGTCCTCGCGTGCCACCTTTCCCGCTTGGCGGACCAGCGTCGCCCCCAGGCCGCCGCTCGCCAGAAAGGCCCCAAAGGCCATGATGGTGTTGCCCAGCGAGATCATCCCGAACTCCGCGGGCAACAACATCCGCGCCAACAGGATGTTGCCGAGCAGGCCGATCGCGCGAATCCCGAAGCCGCGAGCCATCACGGAGATCGCACCCCGGGTGGCGCGTGCGGTGATCTCGCTGCGCTCCAGCAGCGGCGCGTGTTCCGGCGCGTCCTGGGACGTTGGGGGGGCGTCCGTCATCGTCGAAGTGGGGATGGTCTCGGTCTCGTTGGTCACGATTGCGGGGTCCCGACTCCGTCCAGGATTCACACTCTGTTCGAGCATACCCCGACACTCGCGGGCCTGATCACGCTGAGCGTTTCCGTTGATGTGTCGCGCCAACAGTGATGCGCCGGGCGTTCAGAGGTACCACACGCGGAACTCGACGGACCCGGCGATCCGGCCGCACCGCTGCCCGAGATGCGAGATCGCAATCCGCCGCCGCCGCGGAGAGCGTATCCCGGCCACAAATCCCCGGACAATCTCGATCCACGCCCGCACCGCCCGCCTGTTGGACGCGCGCGGCATGCCTGCGGTCGCGAACGCCTTGAAGAGTTGGACGTGGGAGCGTCCGTAGTGGTAGTACTGGAAAAACCGCCGCTTCGGGGCGGACTTCTCCGTGTACATGATTGCGGCTGCCGGCACAAAGCGGAGTGCATGCCCGCGCAGTTGGCCGCGCCAGAAGAAATCGGTCTCGTCTCCCCCGCGCGTGTATCCCTCGTCGAAGCCACCCAGTTCGTCATAGACCGCGCGTGAGAAGCCGCAGTTGGCTCCCTGCGGCCACTGCAGATAGTCCAGGTCGTTGCGCAGCCCATCATCGGGCACGCCAACCGGTTCCTGCTCTGAAGTCACTCGCACGAGGCGGCCTCCCACCAAGTTCGCGCCGGAGGTGAACGCCTCGTTCATCGCGGCAAGCCACCCCTCGTTGACCTGGTCATCGGCGTCGCAGAGCAGGATGTACTTACCACTGGAGTTCTGCACACCAATGTTGCGCGCATGGTTCACTCCCTGACGGGCGCCGGCGTCGCACACCGTCACCGGCAGCGCGGGCGCGGAGTAGGCGGCAGCCGTGGCCGCCGAACCGTCACTGGACCCGTTGTCAGCAACGAGGATCTCCCAGGTAAACGGCACGTTCTGGCGCTGCAGCGCCTCAATCTGCCGGCCGATCAGATGAGCGGCGTTGTAGCATGGGATGACCACGCTGACGTGCACCCCAGAGTCATCCGCAATCGTCACGGGTTCGGGTGCCGGCGCTGTCGGGCGAGAGACGGTCATCACGCCAACGTTAGCGGCCGTCAGCGGCACCCAGAGTGTGTGCTATCGTCAGCCGCGATCATTGCCATGACAGACGCAATGATGGACCGGATGGCGAGACCTGTTGGTTGGTGTCGCAGGGACCCCGGCAGTTGTGGTAGGTGCGGTATGAGATGGCCACGGCCGCTCTGTCCTACTTGAGCCTGAGCTGGATGTCACAGCGGGAGAGCGCGTTGGAATTCCACCGAGACCTCCGAGATGCTCTCGGCTAAAGGTGAACTAAAACAGCACCGTCGTGCGCCCGGCGATCTCGAGCTCATCGCCGAACTGCGCTCCACCCTGCTCGACAGCGTCGGAGGCGCAGTGGCCGGCTGGCGTGCCGCCCACCTGGTCGACTACCCTGACCATTACAACGTCGGGGACGCGGCGCTGTGGTTGGGTCAGCGGGCCGTGCTGCGCCAGCTCGGGGTTCGCGCGGCGTCAGTCTCGACCCGGTCCACCTATGACCGGAGGCGCCTGCGCGGCGACGACCCGATCGTCCTGCTGGGAGGCGGCAACCTCGGTGGTATGTACCTCACCCACCACCAGCTCAAGCTTGCCGTCCTGGCCGACTTTCCCGGCCGGCCTGTTGTCCAACTGCCACAGTCGCTGCGTTTCGCCGGCGAGCAGCAGCGCGACGAGTTGCGTCGCGCCGTCGCGCGTCACGGCGCAACCACGTTGATCCTGCGCGATCAACAGTCCTTTGAGCTGGCCCAGCGCGAGTTTGACTGTCCGGTCCGTCTGGCGCCTGACATCGCCTTCGGGCTGGATCCGCTCCGCGCTCGTCGGCCACGCAGCCGGGTCGCGGTCCAGGTTCGCACCGATAAGGAGTCCACGGGGACGGCTCGCAGCGCGGGGCTGGAGGCATTCGACTGGCTCCAGGCGCGCCCGTACGAGTACGTCGCGGCGTGTCAAGGCCTCCATTGGGTCGTGTCCCGCGCCGCGCGGCGCAACGACTCCCCGCCGATGCACGCCATGTTCCTCGCCGTCTGCGACATGTTCGCCAAGGCGAACCTGCGGCGCGGTACCGCGATGCTTTCCGCGGGCGAGCGCCTGGTCACCGATCGGCTGCACGGACACATCCTGGCCTGCCTGATGGGCGTCGACCACGTGGTCGTCAATGATCAGTACGGCAAGATCGAGGCGATGTGGCATACCTGGACCAGTCGCTTTTCCTGTGCACGGTTTGCTCGGACCTGGGCCGAGGTGGATCAGGTACTGCCGGGCGCGCACACATTCACGCCGGCGGCGCAGGGCGCGTGACCGAAGCTCTGAAACGCATGACGCGAGCGGTGCTCGCCCGGATCCGCCGTGCGGTGGCCCCATCTTCATCCGGTCATGGCGATCGCGAGCCGACGGTGTCGATACTCATCGTGGCGTTCAACGCGCCTCGACACCTGCTCCGGTTGTTTCGCTCGCTGGCGCAGACGTCGGGCGTCAACTACGAGGTCGTGGTGGTCGACAATCGGTCCCGGGCTACCACGCGCGTGCTCTTGCACATGCTTGCGTCCACACGCGCGATCAACAGCCTCACACTGCTGGATCGCAACACCCTCTTCGCCGGCGGGGTCAACACCGCGCTGCGGGTCAGCAGCCCCCAGAGTCGCTACGTGCTGCTGCTCAACCCCGACATTGAGATCCAGGACCCGGACTGGCTGCGGCGGTTGCTCGAGGTGCATGCGCGGGGCGCGACGAGCCTCGGGCTCGTCGAGGGAGGACCGTGGCCTCGAGCGGACGGCTACTGCTTTCTCATCGACAGAGACCTGTTCGGCGGACTCTCTCCCGAATTCCACTGGTGGTGGGGCGTGACCAAGCTTCAGGCCGACCTGCTGCAGACCGGGCACACGGTGAGGGCGGTTCGCGACCACGATCATCTGATCACCCACACCGGCGGTGGGAGCGGACCACCGCCACGTGACGCAAGGGGCATGCAGACCGACGACGCCACCATCCGTGACTGGTTCGGCGGGTCCCACGTGGCCGTGATCGATCGCCTGTGACCGTCGAGGAACGCACACTGATCGTCGAGCCGTTGCCGACGGATCTCGAGATGGTCAGCCGGTGCGGCCTGTGTCAAGGGCCGCTGACGCCGCTACACATGCGCCTGACCAGTCACACCGATGGTCCATGGGCTCTCTCGGAGTGTGCGGCCTGCGCCACCGCGTGGCTGTCTCCGCGCTACACGCGACAGGCGATCGGAAAGGCGTACAGCACTGACTACCAGCCCTACAACGCGGCCCCGCTGCGTCCCGTTCCGCGCTCGGCCGGCGAGCGCGCGCTGCGCGCCATCGCCGACGCGCATCTAGCCGGCACGTACGGCTACGCCGTCCCCCGCTCCCGTGGGGCCGCGCTGGGCGCGAAGGTGGCCCGTGCGACCACTCGCGCCGCAGATCGACTGGTCCGACACGCTCCCGCGCCGTTCGGGAGTCGGCGCCTGCTTGACGTCGGGTGCAGCAACGGCGGGTACCTGGCGCTGATGCACGAGCTGGGGTGGGACACGGCGGGCATCGAGCTCGACGAGGGGGCGGCGAGTCAAGCACGGGACCGTGGCCTGACGGTGCGCCGCGGTGTGATCTCAGACCTCTCCCCGGAGATCGATGGCACGTTCGACTACATCACGCTCGGGCACGTGCTGGAGCACGTCCACGATCCACTACGCGCGCTCGAGACGGTTCGCAGCGTCCTCGCCCCTGGCGGTGTCGTTTGGATCGCCACCCCCAACCTGCGCTCGCTGAACCATCGGCTCTTCGGGCGCCACTGGCGAGCGCTCGATCCTCCGCGTCATCTGGTCTTGTTCACTCCCGGGTCCCTGTCGGCATTGCTGCGCCAAGTCGGGTTCACCCACGTACACCAAGCGCGCCCAATCGCCAGTGCGGCCTGGAACATTCGCGAAAGCCTCGGGGTCGTCGGCCTGCATCGCGGCGCTCGCTGGATCGCGAGGGTGAGTGGCCCCGTCGTCAACACCCTCAGCTATCGGCGTTGGGTGCTGGCCGACGAGATGGTCTTCATCGCCCGGGCGCCGCACCTGTCGGCGCCGGCCCGGCGATGAGCTCGCGGTATAGCTCGACGGTCTCGCTGCCCACACGATCCCAGCCATAGCGCTGCGCGACCGCACTCGCGGCCGCGGCTCGGGCCAGGTGGTCTGAGGCGCGCATCGCTTGCAGGGCGGCGGTCAGACCCCCGGGTCCCTCGGGGAAGAGTTCGGCGGCGCCATTGCCCGCCAGTTCGGCAGCCGTGCCGACATCAGGCGCCACCACAGGAAGGCCAAAGGACAGCGCCAGGAGCAGCGCGCCGCTGGAGAAGACGTCGCGATAGGCGAGGACCGCCGCGTCGGCGCACAGGTGCAGGCCCGATACCTCGTCGTCGGGCACCTCGCGCAGGTCCAGCACGACGCGCGCGTCCTCGCCGGCGGCGCGTCTCAGGTGTTCGGCCTCCGCGGCCACCACCGGCTTACCAGCGATGATCAGGCGCACGTCGGGAGCGTCGAGGCGGCGAAATGTGCTCACCAGATCGGTGAGCCGCTTGTAGGGCCGCACCTGCCCAAAGGCCAGGAACGCGTAGGCGTCGTCCGGGATTCCCAGCGAGCGCCGGAGGTCTGCCCGGGTGGCCGTGGGCGCGCCGAACAGGCCGACGTAGTTGCCGTGCGGGATCACGGTGACCTTCAACCCGCGCCCCCACTGCTCGCGGATCCGCGCCGCCGCGTAGTCCGAGTGTGCCACCAGGGTGTGGCAGATCCGGCTGACCGCGCGAGACAGCAGTGACTCCAGGCGCGGCCGCACGGGCTCGTGGGGTCGGAGGTTGTGCACGGTCCAGACCAGCTTCACGCCGCGGATCCGCAGCCACGCCAGCAAGGCGACGAGCCGCACGTGGCGGATCACCGTCCGCGCCAGGCCGCCGGCGCCCCCCGGCGCGCTGGGGGCGATGAACTCGAGCCAATGCAGGTGGACGAGATCGACGTTGCGCGCGCGGCCGAGGCGCCACAAGGCAGCGGTGTCGGCCGGGATGACCTGCACACCTGCGGTGGACAGCGCGGTGGCGAGCAGCGTCAGGTAGCTGGTGGCAGCGGGGCGCTGCGGCGGGACCTGCGCCACCCGCAGCGGCTGCTGTGACACACCGGCTCCTGACGCTACGCGGTCGGGGCCCAACCCTCTGCGCGCCGCCACGCCGACCCCGACGGCGCAGTCTCGCGCTCGCGTCGTGTGGCCTGCGCGGCTCGTGGTGCCCCCAGAGCGATCCCGGCGAACAGCCACGGCAGGTAGTTGTCAAACGCGTAAGCCAGCGGCGCAAAGTTCGCCTGCACAAACCACGCCACCGCGATCGCGATCAGCCCGAGACGCCACGGCTCCAGGCTGGGCGGTCCCCGGCGGCGGAACGGGGCAACCATGGCCGCGCCGAGACCGAGCAGCCACAGGCCGAGTCCCACCACGCCCAGCTCGGCCAGGTTGGACAGGACCACGTTGTGCACCTCGCCCACCGAGGACAACGGGTAGGTCTTGGCCACGTGGTAGAAGCGCGGACTGGCGGTGGGAAACGAGCCCCAGCCGTAGCCCAGCAGCGGATGGCTCTCGGCCATGCGCAGCGCGGCGGCGTCGGAGTTCAGGCGGTCCCACACCGGTTTCTGGGCGCTGGCGCGGCTGTCGAACTTGGCGCGCAGGCCCGGGCTGACCGCCAGCGCCCCCCCGATCAGAACCGCCCCAGCCACGAGCGCCACTGGCAGTCGGCGCCGGATCTGGCGCGAGCCCAGCGAGGCCAGGATGACTCCGGCGGCGGCACCGGCCCATACCTGACGGGTGAGGGTGAGCACCAACCCCAGGAGGGACAGCGCGGCGATGGCGATGACCGCCCGGCGCACCCACGGCGGACGTGGCCGGTCGAGCAGCATCACCGCGGCCACGGCACAGCAGAACATGGCCAGACCGTCGGCGCCGGCCTCCAGGAACGGCCCGCGAGCGCGGCCGTCGTGGATCCCGAGCGCCGGGTTGAGGATGAACTTGGGGAAGACCAGCGAGTGCGGGCCGATCATCTCGAAGAAGGCGGTAGCTCCGAGGTAGGCGCCCACGACAGCCAGTGTGCCGAGCAGAATCGTCCGCTGGCGGTCGGTGGCAAAGGCGGCGGGTGCCACCAGGTAGAGCAGGAAGGGCACGATGCCCAGCCGATCGAGCAGCTCAAAGGAGGCGTGATGCTGGGAGAGCGTGTTGGCCCAGGCCGACGAGCCCACGGCGTAGAGCACGAGCAGGGCGAGGACCCAGTGCACGCGGCGGATCTGGATGCGCGGCGCGTCGGCAACCAGGAACGAACGCACCACCACCGAGAGGATCCCGGCGATGATGACGACGCGGTCCAGCGGTCCGGGGACGTGGAGGAGGCTCCAGTTGCCGGAGAAGATCGACAGGGCGAGGCCCACCGACAGGATCCACGCCGGCTCGACCGCGGCCACGGCAGCGATGAGCGCCATGCCGCCTGCCGCGCCCGCCGCCACCAGCGGGAACACCTTCGTCGACGTTCCCACATGCGGCGCGGCCGCGCTGGCCACGAGGACCGCCAGGACCGCGGCGAGCGGCAGCGACAGCCACGCGGCCCCCCGAGCTGCTCGACGAGCGGTCATGCCAGCTCAGCCGGCCACCGCTTGCGGCGCAGGTTGGCCACCAGCAGCACCAGGGCGGCTCCCAGGAGGAGTCCCGCGGCTGCGCCGATCACGCCGTACCGCTCCGTGATGGAGTTGCGGTCGCTGGTCGCAGCCGCGGCGGGGTTGAGGACCTGGATGATCGCCCCGCGGCTCGACGTCGAGCCGTTGGTGAACCGCTGGGCGAGGGCGCTGGCCTGCAGCTGCGCGACCTGAGCCGCAACCTTCGCCTCGCGCCGGCGCTCTGCTGACACCGAGCCCGGGTTCACGCTGTTCTTGCCGTCCAGACGGCCGCTCTCCGAGGACAGCTGATCAGCGGTCCGCTGGGCGTTCCGGTAACGGGTCAACAGCTGGTTCGATGAGGTCTCGCCCTGATTGAGTACGTTGATGTAGTGCCGCAGCGCCGACGTGGCAGCGCCCGCCAGCGCGACCGCGCTCTGCTTGCTGGGCCCGGTGGCATTGATCGTGAACGTCGGGCTGCTCGGCACCGCCGATGAGCTCAGACGCGAGGCGACCGCGGCACGGGAGACGTGCATCTGGCGCGCGACCGGGTTGACGACGAACTGGCTGGTGACCTCACGGCTGTAGGCCGAGGCCAGCGTCTGCTCAGCCACCGCATAGCCAGGGGTTGCCTGCGAGTTGATGTCCGGCGCGCCGACGTTGATCGTGGTGGACGCCGTGTAGGTGGGCGGTCGACGCATCCCGAGGGTGATCCCGGCCGCGGCGAGCACCACGACGGGCAACAGGGCGAGGATCGGGTAGCGCCGCAGGGCCGTGCCCAGGCTCACGCCGCGGCTGGCAGGGGCGGAACCGGGGGCAGCTTCAGGCGGCGCCGGCGGCGAGGCGGGCGGGGCCGCGCGACGACGGCGGCTGCCGGTGCGCTCATCGAGGGCCGACCCGTTGGCGGCCCGCTCGTCGCGGCCGGTGCGCTCGAAGACGAACTCCTCCTCGCCGTTCTCCAGGCGTTCGGGTCGCTTGCGGCGACTTCTCTCGGACTGGGTTTGGCTGGGTTCCATTTAGGCTGAATGCCTTTCCGGTTCGTGGTTCATCGTTCGAAGACGGCCTGAAGCCGTGAGAGGCCGTCGGCGTGGGCCTTGATCAGGGCCGGACGGCCCGCGCGAGCCGGATCCCGCAGCGGCACGCACGATTGGCCGCACTGCGGCCAGAGCTTCAGAGCCTACCCACCACTGTGGACCGGTACGCATCGATCAGGTTAGGACGCCTTTAATGACACGGTGCGGCGCGCCCACGTGGCACCGAGCAGGCGGGTGAAGGTGAATCCGGACAGCAGGTAACGGCGGGCCAGTCGACGCGGCTCGATGGCCATCCGGAAGGCCCATTCCATACCGAGGCGCTGCACCCAGTGGGGCGCCCGCGGCCGAACGCCGGCCAGGACCTCCACGGCCGCGCCACAGCAGATGATGGGGCCTGAGACGACCGTCTTGAGCTCGTGGGCCAACTGCTCCTGACGAGGAGCGCCGATGCCCACGAAGGTGAGGTTGGGTGAGGCGGCCTTCAGGCGCGCCGCCAACTCGCCGCGTCGCGCGGGGTCGTCCCAGCCGGGGCCGAGCTCATCGACCAGCGCTACGCGGTTGTGGCGCGCAGCGACATTGGCCAGCCGGGCCGCGGCGTCGCTCGGTCCCCCCAGGATCGCCACCGAGAACTCGGTGTCGCTGGACACCAGGCGATCCACGAGGTCGATCCCGGCGATGCGCTCGGGCAGGGGCGCACCCAACATGCGCGAGGCGGCCACGATCGGCCAGCCGTCGGCCAGTTGGAGATCGGCTCGCGCCACCGCATCGCGGGCCTCTGGCGACGTCTGTACGAGATGCAGGTGGTTGATGTTGGGTGTCACCACTACAGCGGCATCGTGCGCCTGTGCCGCGTCCGTGATCCATGCCACCGCGTCACTGAGATCCAGGCGCGACAGACGAAGCCCGCAGAACTCGAACGGCTCGTCCGCGGCAGCCGCGTTGTCGAGCGTCACTGGATGTGTGAGTGCAGTCACAGTTCAGATCCCCCGTCGATGTAGGACGTACGGAATGGTCCGCAGCAGAATCTTGAGATCCAGCCACAGTGACCAATTGGCGCCGTAGAGGTAGTCGATCTTCACCATCTCGTTCATCGGGATCCGAGAGGATCCGAAGATCTGCCACAAGCCGGTCATGCCGGGCTTGACCGCCAGCCGGCGGCGCTGCCACCCCTCGATGAGCGCATCCTCATCGGGCACCAGGGGCCGTGGACCCACCAGGCTCATGCTGCCGCCCAGCACGTTGAGCAGCTGTGGCAGTTCATCGAGCGAGGTACGTCGCAGGAACCCCCCCAGACGGGTGATCCGCGGATCGTCGGTGATCTTGAACAGGCCACCCTCGGCTTCGTTGCGGTCACGCAACTGACTCTTGATTGCATCAGCGTCCTTGACCATGGAACGGAACTTGAGCATCAAGAACAATTCACCCTGCCGTCCGATGCGCCGTTGACGGAAGAACACCGGGCCGCGTGAATCGAGCTTGATCGCGACAGCCATGAACACCAGTAATGGAGCCAGGACGACCAGGCCGATACCGGCGCCCGCGATGTCCATGGTGCGCTTGAGCGCGGCCGAGGACTTCGAGAAGACGCCGTATTGGCGCACGCCGAGCAGCGTGATCCCGTCGACGTCCTCGAACGTCGAGGAGGAGCCCACCACCTCGAGCAGTCGAGGAAGGACGCTCACCTTGACCCCCAGGGCCTTGATCACCCGGATGGCCTGGAGGATCTCCTCCTGGTCATGGCTGTCGGGGGCGATGATCACACGCTCCACCTGCTTGGCGACGATCACCTGCGTGAGGTCCCGGTCAGCCAGCGGCGAGCCGTTGCCGACGTGCGACGCAGCCTGGTGCTCGTCGAAGCGCAGCGGAGCGCTGCCCACGACGACGGCGCTGACCCCGGGCGAGGTCTCCAGCTTGTCGACGATGCGCGCCGTGTCCGCGGGGGCGCCGACGATCAGGCACCGCTCGGCCGCTGTGGTCCTGGTCACGATCGTGCGCACAGTGGCTCTTCCGACCGTCGTCAACACGAACGTCATCAGCGCCAGCGTGAACACCTGAGGACGCGTCAACCAGCCGTGGAACAGGACATCCTCGCCCAGCCAGACGGTCAGTGCGTAGAGCACCGAGAGGTAGATGAGCGACGGCACCTCATCGAGCGTGGTCTTGCGCACGACGTGTTGATCGCGGTCGTAGAGCCCGATGGCCTTGGCGGCGAAGATGACGAACGGCACGAGCAGGACGTCGGTGAAGCGCAGGCCCATGCCCGAACCCCAGATGGCCGGGGCGAGCACGAACAGGACCGACAGGACCGCCGCCGCGACGTCGCAGATTGCCAGCGAGCGCCGGAGAATGCGGTCGCGGTCGCGCGAGCCGGACGCGCGGGCGACATGGCGTGCGTTGGGCACGGTCTCCCACACCGGCGCGCCGGCGAAGTCGGCCGGGATCGCTGCGTCGACGTTGGACGCGGCATCAAGCTGCGCGGGCGGGCTCGTCGCGACGTCGCGCGTGTCGTACCCACGTGCGCGCCCGGGCGCGGTGGCGCGCCCGGGGCGTCGCCGGACGACGCCGGGCGACCGCCGCGTCTGCTGGGTGCTTTCCGCGTCTGCGCTCACGCGCGTTCTGCTCCAGTCGAAGGGGTTGTCGATCGGACGCAATCACGCAGCCGGCTGGACACACGGCCGCGACACCAGGCCCGCGAAATCGGGCAGGTGTGAATACCAACAGTTACATCAAGCAGAGGTTGCGGTGTGACCATCGTGTGGATTGGATGAGGGTGTGGGTGTGGAGTTGGCAGTGTTCGTGCGAATAGACACGCAGCACGTTCGTGCGCATGTGCACAGACATCATTCGTGTGCTTAAGCACACACTCTCCTCCCGTCACAGCGACGGGTAGCGCTCAGGACACTCCGGTTAGTGGTTGTACGTAACGGCAGGCGCAGCGATCGCTGCGCACTGGCTCCAATGGCGGCTGGCCACCTGCCGATGGGACGCAAATTTCAATTTCAGGGGGCTCGCTCTTCCCCGAGCTTGAGGCGAGCTTCCCTAGGTACTGTGCCGCTGGATCATACGTTTAGCACACGCGTAAGCCACGGACAAATGTACGAATGTGATTTGACCACAATGGGCCCGAGGGATAGCACACAAACCCAGACATTCATCAGCATTGATGGATTTAAGAGGTTTGAGTTTCCACCCACGTGGGTGGGTGTCCCACCTCCGCGTCCGAAGGTGGCACTTGACCACACAGCGTTACCTGAGCGGTGAGTGGCGGCTTATCAGTTCGGTGAGATGCCGAAGTGCGGAACGGCCCAGCCGACGATCTTCTGAAATGCCGGCGCGGCGACGGAACCACCGTAGATCGACCCCTGAGGCTCATCCACCATTACCGCCACCACGAGCTTGGGGGCGCTGGCCGGGACCATGCCGATGAAGGACGCGATGTACTCGCTGCTGGAGTACTTCCCGTCGACCACGACGTTGGCCGTTCCGGTCTTGCCCGCCAGGTCAAAGCCGCGGATCGCCGCGCCCGAAGCGGTTCCGCCGTCGGCCAGTACGCCGCGTAGCATGTTGCGCACCTCGGCGGCGGTGTTGGCGGAGATGATCCGATGACCCGCGGGGACCGGCTGGGGCTTGCCCCCGATCGCCTGAACGATGTGGGGCCGGCGCAGGATCCCGCCGTTGGCGATGGCCGAGTACGCGGTCGCCATCTGGATCGGCGTCACCGACTCACCCTGGCCCATCGGCAGGTTGCCCATCGACGACCCCGAGTACTGGGACGGCTTGAGCACGATTCCGGTCTGCTCCCCAGGGATGTCGGAGCCGGTGGTGGACCCGAACCCGAAGCGCCGCACCCAGTAATTGAAGCGCGTGGCGGTATCGCGCATCCCGATGAGGTCGGCGCCGATGTTGCTGGAGACCTTGAGGATGTCCGCGGTGGTGAGGGTCTCGTAGCCGTGGGTCTCGGCGTCGGAGATCCTGCGGTCAGCGACCTGGAGCTCGGGCGGGATGTCGAACGGGGTGTTCGGCGTCACCACTCCGTCCTGGAGCGCGCCGGCGACGGTGATCGCCTTGAAGGTCGATCCTGGCTCATAGCTGTCGGCTACGGCATGGTCACGATCGTCCAGGCTGCGGACGGCATTGGGGTCGTTGGCATTGACGCGCGGCCAGTTGGCCAGGGCGAGGATGGCGCCCGTGTCGGGATTCATCGCGATCGCGGTCGCGGCACGCGGCTGGTACTGCTCGCCGACGCCCGCCAGCACCTGCTCCACCTCGTTCTGCAACGGGGCGTCCAGCGTCAGCTGCAACGTCTTCCCCGATTGCATGGGGCGGACCTCGTCGATCGAGATCGGCTGATGGACGGCGTCGTTGACGATCCGCCGCTCGCCGGCCGTCCCCGAGAGGACCGAGTTGTACTGGTACTCCAGCCCGGCGTCCCCGGCCCCCGATGAGTGGACGCCGCCGATCACCTGCGCGGCGGTCCAGTCGCGCGGATACACGCGCTTGACGTCGGGAACGCTCGTGACTCCGTTGATCGGCTTGCCGTCGAACTTCATCGCCAGGATCGCCTGCGCCGTCGCGGGCGCGACCTCATGCGCGACGACGACGTAGCCCGTGTGAGGCTTGGTGATGGCCGCGAGCACCTTGAGCACGGGCATGTGCAGCAGCGGCGCCATGGTCTGAGCCATGAGCATCGGATGGCTGCGCTTGATCAGGTACGGGTCGGCGATCACGTCCGCGGCGGACTCCGACAGCGCCAGCTGGACCCCGTTGCGATCGGTGATCGCCCCGCGGGTGGCGGGAATTGGCACAGTCGTGACCTGCTGGCTCACCGCCGCCTGCTGGAGACTGGGGGCCCGCACGACGCCGAGGTAGACAGCGCGGATCACCGCCACGGCGAGCAAGGACAGGAACGCGACGAAGATGTAGCCCACCCGACGGTCGATCGCCACCATCGCGACGTCCGCCTAACCGCCGGACACGGTCGCGCCCGCGCCGCCACTGGCACCCGACTGGTCGCTGGTGCCCGCCGCCACGGTCGGCGCGGCGGGGGTCACGGTGCTCGCTGGCGTGCTGGTGACGCCGGCGGGCGTCGTGTCCTGAGAGGTGGTGCCTGGCGAGGTCGTCGTGGGAGCGCTCGCGTCCGACGACGTCGCGCCAGACGAGGTGGTGTCCGTGGAGTTGGTGGGCGTCGAGGACGTCGAGGCGGCGGTGGACGTAGAGGACGTCGCCGCGGCGGTGGGCGTCAGGCCCACGTCCGTGTTGACCGATGTGCCCTGCGGGGCCGCCGGAGCGCCGATCGTCGGCAGCGCGGCAAGGAAGTCCGTGGCATTGGGGGCGTGGATGTCGCTCACGGCCCGCCGCGAGCTGTTCTGAGCTGTCGTAGCGAACCTGAGCTGGTCGGGCGCGGGCATGAGCATGCCCAGTTGCGCCGCGAGCCGCTCGATGCGCTGGTCGTCTGACAGCTGGGACACGCCGGCGCGCAGGAGCTCGTTCCGTGCCTGCAGCGCGGAGCCCCGCTCGAGCGAGCGGCCGATGCCCGCGTTGAGCTTGAGTACCTCTACCTGCATGGCGACGATTCCGGCCAGGAGCAGACCCAGCAGCGGAATCCACACGCGGCCGCGGACGATCCGGTCAAGCAGGATGTGGTCAGGCAGCGCGCGGACATACCCGGCGGTGCGCAGGCGCCAGGGGGTCCCGGCGGCTGACCGGACCTTGCGGCGCGACCGCACGCTCCGGGAGCGCGACGGAGCGGTCCGCTCACGGGTCGGCGCCTTGCGTTCGCGGGTCGGAGCCTTCGGTGCGCGAGTCGGGACGGTCCGCTCCCGGGTCGGGCGCGTCCGAACGGGCGCCGGCACGGCGATGACCCCGCCCGAGGCGACGCCACCCGCTGGTCCGGAGACCCGGCGCGGCGCGGTCGGCGCCACCGAGCGGCGCACGTTGGAGCGATGGCCCGCGCCACGAGGAGATGATGGCCGCGACGGGGCGTCCGGGCGTGACTTCTTCGTGCTCCCGCGAGCGGCGGGCGTGAGCGCGGATGGCGTCATGTGGGTACAACCTCCAGCTTGCGGGCGGCGCGCAGGTGCGCTGACTTGGATCGGGGGTTCGCGGCGACTTCGCCCGGCGTCGGAGCCACGGCACGACGGGTGAGGAGCTCAGCCTCCGGCTGGTGTCCGCAGACGCAGATCGGCAGCTCGGGCGGGCAGATGCAGCCGCGGGCGCGAGCGGTGAAAAAGCGCTTGACCAGCCGGTCCTCCAGCGAGTGGAAGGAGATCGCCGCCAGCCGCCCGCCGGTGCCCAGCAGGTCCCACGCGATGGGCAGCGCCTCTTCGAGTTGCGCGAGCTCGTCGTTGACCGCGATGCGCAGGGCCTGGAAGGTTCGCTTGGCCGGGTGACCGCCGGCGAACTGCGCCGGCACCGGGACCGCGGTCTTGATCGCATCCACCAGCTGCTGGGTCGACGCGAACTCCTGGCGGCGCCGCGTCCGGCCGATGGCGCGCGCGATCTGGGACGCGTAGCGCTCCTCGCCGTATTCGCGCAGCAACCGGGCCAGCCGCCGCTCGTCCCAGGTGTTGATGACCTCGGCCGCGGTGAGCGGCTGTGACGGGTCCATCCGCATGTCCAGCGGGGCGTCGTAGGCGTAGGAGAAGCCGCGCTCCCACGTGTCCACCTGCATCGAGGACATGCCCAGGTCCAGGTAGACGAGATCGGCGCTCAGGCGCTCCTGGCGCAGCTCGTGCAGCGCGGTGACGAAGTCGGCGCGGATGAAGCGCGTCTCGCACTGGACCTCGGCGGCCATGGCGGCGAAACGCTCCTCGGCCAGAGGGTCGCGATCGACTCCGATGAGCGTTCCGGCAGGGCCGAGCCGGTCGGCGATGAGGCGGGCGTGTCCACCGCCGCCGACCGTGCAGTCGACCGCGGTCTCCCCCGGGCGCGGGTCCACGAGGTCAATCAGCTCGCCCGCCAGGACCGGGATGTGCGTCTTGGTCATGTCAAGAAGTGTTGCCAAGGCTCGCTGCGAGGTCGGGGATACGGGTCAGGACGTCCTCGAAGTTCTGGGCGTAGCGGCCGCGGTCCCAGACCTCCAGGCACTCGCCGGAGCCGGTGACCACGACCTCCTTGCCGAGGCCGGCGTAGTCGAGGAGCGGGGTGGGGATCATCACGCGGTTGGCGGCGTCGAGCTCGGTGTCAAACGAGGCGTTGAAGAAGAAGCGCTTGAGCTGACGGGCCGTCGGCGAGAACGGGTTCTGTCCGGCCAGCGTCGTCTGGGTGAACTCGTCGTAGGCGTCGGGCGTCCAGATCGCGACCGTTCGCGGTGCGCCCGGCTCCACCTCGTGCGACGGGGCCAGCACCACGCCGTTGGCCAGCGCTCCGCGGAACTTCGCCGGAATGGTCAGCCGGTGCTTCGCGTCGAGCGCGTGTTCGAAGTGTCCGCGGAAGTTCAAAGGAGCTCATACAAGGCTTGAAAGCTCAAAACCCGGGTGGCTGGGTGGGAGGAGCCCTGCCACCCGGGTTCCGGAAGCGACGCCCACAGTATCCCACTCCCTCCCACAATGCAACCCAAATGGCACCCGTTGCCCCACAATCTGGCCTACCCCCTGTGCGAGGAGCCCGAATCCCTCGCCATCACGGCCGATTCGGCTGTGGGACGAGGTGGGACACGGGGCGGCGAAGCGTGCAGGAACGCGTGCAGAACGCCCGTGTGGCGACCTGGCTTGCATTTCATCGGCGGTTCCGTCCGCGGCGTGTGCTCCGATGTCGAGGCGCGGAGGCGGTGTTTTGGCCTGCGCGGGGCCGCCGCAGCGGGCGTCTGGTGAGGTTACGGCGTCAGCGACCGGAGCCCTGCGCCTGCACGGCGTCGGTCGCCATGGTCAGCCGGTGGGCTCCTGACGCGACAGCGCCACGGGCAACTCGAGGACGAGGCGGGCGCCGCTCCGCGACGGCGCCGACACCAGGGCCCCGCCGTGCGCCTCGGTCACGTCGGCGGCGATCGCCACCCCGCGGCCGCGCGCGCCCCGGCCCCAGCGCGGGCGTCGCCGCAGGTCGGCCACGGGCAGCGGCAGTCCTGGCCCGTGGTCGGAGACGGTGATGCGGACGGTGGCTCCGCGTACCGCGACGTCCAGCGCCACGGGACCGCTGCCGTGCTCGATGGCGTTGGCGATGAGGTTGCCGATCGCCTGGGCCAGGCGCAGCCCGTCGCCCCACACGGCCGCCTCCGCCCCACTCCACCCCACCTCGACCGTGACGCCGGCCACCGAGGCACTCGCCTGCCAGGCCTCCACGCAGTCGGTCACGAGCTCTCGCACGTCGATGCAGTCCAGCCGCCACAGCTGCCGCGCGCCGCCGCCGACGCCCGAGAGGTCGTCGAGCGCGAGCGCCGCCCGGCCCAGCTCGGTGTCGATCGCGCGCAGGCGTCCGGGCGAGGGCAGCGCGTGCCCCGCCGGGGCGGCCAGGCCGAGCCGCGCCGCGGCCAGCGGCCCCCGCATCTCATGGCACGCCCGGGCAACCGCCTCCATCCGGTCGCCGTAGGCCCGCAGCAGACTCACCGCAAGCGCCCCGACGAGACCCGCGGCGACCCACCCGGTCACCGAGACAGCGGTGCTCACCACGTCCCCCCGTCCAGGAGGCGGTAGCCGATGCCCCATACGTTGACCACGAACCGCCGGTTGCCGAGGCTCAGCTTGCGCCGTAGGCGAGAGGCATGGGAATCCAGCGTGCGCGTCGCACCGACGGACTGAAAGCCCCACACCTCGGCGAGCAGCTCCGCACGCGTGAACACCCGCGTCGGCTCGGTGGCCAGGCGCAGCGCCAGGGCGAACTCCTTGTTGGTGAGATGGACCACGCGCCCATCGACCCACGCCTCGCGTGACATGGGGTCGAGCTCCAGGGCACCGACGCGCAGCCGTCCCAGTCGCGGCCGGGCCCGCGCGCGCCGCAGCAGCGCATCCAGCCGGCCGCGCAGCTCGCCGTAGCTGAAGGGCTTGACCAGATAGTCGTCTGTGCCGCGCTCAAAGCCGCGGATGCGGTCCAGCTCGCCGGCACGGCCCGAGAGGATGAGCACGGGCAACTGGGAGTCCAGGCTGCCGCCCCGGCGGCCCGACGAGCGGATCTGAGTGAGGAGGTCGAGACCGTCGCGATCGGGCAGTCCCAGATCGATGATGGCCAGCTCCGGCGGGCCGGCCGCGATCAGGCGCAGACCCTCTTCGGCAGTGCCGGCCTCGATGGGCTCATACCCGTCGGCCGCCAGGTTGTCGGCCAGGAACCGCCGCGTTGCGGGGTGGTCCTCTACGATGAGGATCGTGGGTGGATCGGGCTCCATATAGATAAGAGCCTCGAGCCCGGCCCTTTCCACCCCCCTCTCCCTGCAACATCTAATTCAGGGGTCCCGGCGGAGCAGGATTCGCCCATATGATGCCGACGCGATGTACCGACGCGGCAACTACAGCTCGGGCGACGACTTCGTCCTCGAGTACGGCGAACTGCGGTTCACCTTCAACGAGCGGGACTTCCGCGAGCGTTGCGAGCAATCGGCGCGGAAGCTGGGCTTCATCAGCGGCGCCGTTGAAGAGGACGAGGCCGAGGATCTCATCAACCTCGTCGTCAACGGCGAGGTCACCGACCCGGCGTCGGCGCTGGGCGAGCACGTCAACGAGTGCTGGGCCGAGCTCGTCGGCCCCTCCGAGCGCTCGCTCGTGCACTGGCTGCGCCGGCTGATCTTCCGCGGCGCCTGGCTGGACCAGCGCGTCAAGGAGGGCGAACTGGACATCGCCTTCGACGAAGACACCTCCGCGTTCGTCTACGTCCAACCCGATCGCGGCGGCGAGCCGATCGAGCTCGCGCCCGAGCCCAGCTGGAATCGCGTCGCCTACCAGCGGCGCTGAGCCCGCCCGCTAGCCGCCCGCGCCAACCAGCCCGGCCACGTTCTGATCCTTGGGCGCCGGGTTGTCGAGCAGCAGGCGCGGGACGGTGACGAGCTTGTACCCCCGCTTGCGTACCGCCCTGATGATGCGGGGCAGCGCCGCCACCGTCTGCGAGCGGTCGCCGCCCGCGTCGTGCAGCAGGATGATGGCGCCCGGCTCAAGCCCGGCCAGCGCGCGCTGCACGATGACCTTGACGCCGGGGCGCTCGTAGTCATCGGTGTCGACTGACCAGAGCACCATCAGCATGTCGTACTTGCGCAGCAGGGCCAGGGTGGTGTGGTCCCACACCCCGTAGGGCGGCCGGAACATCCGCGGGAAGGGCGCGCCGTAGTTGCCGATCGCGTCGGAGTCCTCGATCAGCTGCGCCAACTGGCCCTTGCGCTTGAGCTGGGACATCGGCGAGATGGGACTCGGTGTGATCTCCGATGGGGTAGCCCCGAGCCACGATCTGGGCGGTGGCGGCGTGGAAGTAGTGCTCCTCCAATCCCACCTCGAAGAAGGTCGCCGGCACATGTTGGCGCACGAGGACGCGCAGGATGTCCGGCGTGTAGGGGCCCGGCCCGTCGTCGAAGGTGAGCGCCACCTCCTTGTGCTGGGTACCGGCGGCGCGGACGTAGGGCGTGTAGGAGAGGGTGTGGGTGATCGCCTGGCCCTCCGCGCGTTGCTCGTCGACGACGAACGACCCCGCACCGCCGCTGGCCAGCGTCTTGATGCGCCGGAAGAAGCCGTTAGTGACCACCGGCGACTTGGGCGCCGGCGTGGATGAGCCCGAGGAGAGGGCGCCGATGACGAGGCCCGTGATGAGTGCCACGGCGGCCGTAGCCACGAGCCCGGCGACCGCGCGGCGCCGGCGGTGGTGGGCCGCCACCGCCCCGCGGGGGCGGTCGCCTGACCCGCGGGGCCGCTCGCCGCCGACGGCGGGCCGGTCGCCCCCACTCCGCGGACGATCGCCGGCCGCCGCGGGCCGACCGTCCCTGGCATCGGGACGGTCGTCGGTGTCGGGCGCGACGGGGCCGCGCCCGGGTCCTTCCTGAAGTGTCGAGTGGCCGTCGTCCATCGCGTGTCCCCGGTGCACATGATGGCGTGCCACGGCAGCCCCCGCCGCCGATGCAAGGCCGCACCCGCCGTCTGTGGACGCGGCCGGCTGCTGGTTCACGCCGCCGCCTTCCGCCCGGACGATTACGCTGCGTCCGCCATGAGTGCCACCGTCTGGCTGGTCATCCCCACCTATAACGAGGCCGAGAACCTTCGCAACATCGTCACCGCCGCAGCGGCTGAGCTCGAGCGCGCGGCACCCGACGATCACCGGATCCTGATCGTCGACGACAACTCGCCTGACGGGACCGGCGCGATCGCAGACGAGCTGGCGGCCGGATCCGAATCGGTCGAGGTGCTGCACAGGCCCGGCAAGAGCGGGCTGGGCCAGGCGTACCTGGCCGGCTTCGCGCGGGCGCTGTCGGGCGGCGCTCGGCTGCTCATCGAGATGGACGCTGACTTCTCCCACGACCCGCGCTACCTCCCCCAACTCCTGGCCGCCGCCGAGGATGCTGACCTCGTGCTCGGCAGCCGCTATGTGCCGGGAGGCGGCGTGCGCGACTGGGGCCTGCTCAGGCGGCTGGTGAGCCGCGGCGGCGGTATGTACGCGCGGCGGATCCTCGGCGTGGACGTGCGCGACCTCACCGGCGGCTTCAAGTGCATCCGGCGCGAGGTCCTGGAGGCCATCGACCTGCCCAGCGTGCGGGCCGAGGGCTACGTCTTTCAGATCGAGGTCACCTACCGAGCCCTGCTGGCCGGCTTTCGCGTGCGCGAGATACCCATCGTGTTCGCGGACCGCGTGGTGGGTAGCTCCAAGATGTCCACCCGAATCGCTGTCGAAGCGATGCTGCTGGTCCCTGTGATGAAACGCAGCGCGCCGGCGGCCCTCGCCCGGGCCGGCGCACCGCGCGCCCCGACGCTCAATTAATAAGATCCCAATGTTGCTCAAACCGCATCAGGTCCGGGTCCGGGCATCCTGAATCGAATGAGTGCCACCAGCCCACCGAGCGCTACGCCGCCCAGCGGCGGCTACGACGTGCGGGCGGGGGACTCGACGCGGCCCCTGTCGCGGCGCCGGCGTTCTCCGCTGGTGGGGTCCCGAGTCCCCGCCGCCCGCACGGCCGAGGGCGGCGCCGCAGCCGAGCGGCGCCTGAGCCGGCGCGGGCTGGCCGCTGTCGGCGGGGTCGTGGCCAGCGGGACCCTCGTCGCGGTGGCCGCAGCCCACAGCGAGTCGCTACTCCCGGAGTCCATTCGTCCGGTCCCGCCATCGCTGGCGGGCGCATTTGGTTCGCTGTTCCTCAACCTGCACGTCGGCGGCGCGATCGCCGCCCTCACGCTGATGTTCGTCTCCTACGCCGCGGTCGTCGCCCTCTCCGGGCAGCTCTCGGCCCGGGTCGTGCTGGTGGCCATCGTCGCCGTGCACGCCGTGATCCTGCTGGCGCCGCCGCTGGCCTCCACTGACATCTTCAGCTACCAGGCATATGCACGGATGGGCGCGGTGTATGGAATCAACCCGTACACCCACGGTCCCTACGCCAACAACCCTGATCCGGTGTTCCAGTACGTCGGAGCCAGGTGGTCGACGATCCCCAGCGCCTACGGGCCGGTATTCACGGTCTTCAGCTACCTGCTGGCGCCGCTCACGATCGCCACCAGCGCGTACGCCTACAAGTCGATCGCCGCCGTCGCCAGCCTCGCGCTGGTCGCCGTGGTGTGGCGCTGCGCCCAGCTGCGCGGCGCGGACCCGGTCAAGGCGGCGGCCCTCGTCGGCCTCAACCCGCTGCTTGTGATCTACGGGGTCGGTGGCGGCCACAACGACCTCCTGATGCTCCTGGCCATGGTCGGCGGCGTGTACGCGATCCTGGCCTCCCGCGAGCGGGTGGGTGGCGGGCTGAGCATGCTGGCCATCGGGGTCAAGCTGACCGCCGGCCTCGTCCTGCCCTTTGCGCTCGCCGCCGGCGGTGCCGACCCACGGGCCAAGGCGGGTCGCCGCCGCTTGGCCCTGGGAGCCGGGATCGGGCTCGCCGCGCTTGCCGCACTGAGCCTGGGCGTCTTCGGCGCCGGGTCCATCGACGTGCTCGGAACCGTGATCAAGAGCCAGAGTGCAGGGGACTCGCCCAGCATCCCGGGCGTGATCTCCACCAGACTGGGCATGCCGACGGTGGGCCACATCGCCGGCTTCGTGCTCGCCGGGGCGTTCGCACTGACCCTGTGCTGGTTGCTGCGGCGGGTGTGGCGCGGCCAGATCGACTGGATCGACGGCGCCGCGTGGGCGATGCTGGCCATGCTCGTGGCCTCGAGCTCGATCCTGCCGTGGTACGTCGCGTGGCTGTTGCCGCTGGCCGCGCTGGGCCGCGACCGCCGCCTGGCGACCACCGCTATCGTCTTCACCGGGGTGGTCCAGGGGATCACTCTGCTGGGCTACATCCCGCACGGTTTCCTGTAACGAGGTGGGGTGCCGAGCCCGTAGGATGCAGCGATGAGCGATGCGCCGAGCATCTTTGACGGTGCGCCTCGTGAGCTGTCGCTCGTCAGCGTCGTCGCGCCCGTCTACAACGAGGACGGCACGATCCTTGAGTTCTACGCGCGCGTGTGCGCGGCGCTGGACGCCTTGCCCTTCGAGCTCGTTCTCGTCGACGACGGGTCCACTGACGGAACCCCGATGAAGCTCGAGACGCTGGCCGCGAACGACCCCCGGGTGCGGGTCGTCTACCTGTCGCGGAACTTCGGCCACCAGACGGCGCTGACCGCGGGGCTGGACCATGCCGCGGGCGACGCCGTGGTGATGCTCGACGCCGATCTCCAGGACCCGCCCGAGGTGATCACGACGATGCTCGATCACTGGCGGGCCGGGTGCGACGTCGTGTATGCGGTGCGCGAGCAGCGTGACGGCGAGTCGCGTTTCAAGCTGAGTACCGCCCGCTGGTTCTACCGGCTGTTCGACAAGCTCGCCCAGGTCGAGCTGCAGCACAATTCCGGAGACTTCCGGCTGCTGGACCGTCGTCCGCTGGACGCCCTGCTCTCGATGCGCGAGCGCAACCGCTTCCTACGGGGCATGACGGTGTGGGTGGGCTACACGCAGGCAGCCGTGCCGTACCACCGTGACTCACGCTACGCGGGTCAGACCAAGTACACCCTCCCGCGCATGCTGCGCTTCTCCCTCGACGCGATCTCGTCGTTCTCCCACCGTCCACTGCAGCTGGCGACCCTGCTCGGATTCATCATCTCGACGCTGGCCTTCATCGCCATCCCCGTGGTGGTCGTCCTGCGCATCCTGGGGTCCTACCTGCCGGGGTTCAGCGCGGTCACCATCCTCATCCTGTTGCTCGGCGGCATCGAGCTCATCGCCATCGGGATCATCGGCGAGTACGTCGGGCGCATCTACGACGAGGTCAAGGGCCGGCCCCTCTATCTGGTCCGGGCGCGGCGCAACATGCCAGATGCCGGGGGCGCGCCCGACATGTCCTCCCTGCCCCCCGTCCACGCGCTCCCGCCGCGAGGCGGAGAGGACGGCCCTAACCCCCCGCTGGACTAGGGCCCACCGACGGATTCGAGCGCCCGTCCGGCTGGCCTCCGGCAGCGCGCCGCAGCTGGCGCACCTCCCCCGGCGCACGATCGTCGGCGTCGTCGGCGGCGACCTCCAGTGCACTGAGGCGGCTCGAGAGCCCGCGGATGGCGTCAGCCACAGGGTCGGGCAGGTGGATCCAGTCGGTGTCGGGCCCCTCCGGGCGCCGGCCCTCGACCCGAACGGGATGTCCGGGATTACCGACCACCGTCGAGTTGGGCGGGACATCGTGGATGACGACGCTGTTGGCCCCGATCTTGGCTCCATGGCCGACCGTGATGGGACCCAGCAGCTTGGCGCCGGAGCCGATCGTCACGTTGTCCTCCACGGTCGGATGGCGCTTCCCGGTGGCAAAGCCGGTCCCTCCGAGGGTGACGCCCTGATACATGGTGACGTCGTCGCCGATCGCCGCGGTCTCGCCGATGACGACCCCCATCCCATGATCGATGAAGAACCCGTTGCCGATCCGCGCCGCCGGGTGGATCTCGATGCCGGTCACCGCCCGTGCCAGTGCGGCGATCAGCCGCGGGGCGAGAGGCACGCGCGCCCCGTAGAGGGCGTGAGCGACACGGTGGGCGAGCAGGGCGTGGACGCCCGGCCAGGCGGCAAGGATCTCCAGCGAGCTCACCCCGCGCGCGGCCGGGTCGCGACTTTTGGCGGCGGCCACGTCACAGCGGATCTCGGCCATGGTGCGCGCTATGACCCCGAGCATCTCGACGTAGCCTAGCGACCGGCCACCCCCGGCTCGGAGGCTCAAGGCATCGGCCCAAAACGCCGATTCTGAGAGTACGGCGTCCGCAGCCGCCCGCGATCCGGACGCCAACCATCCGCGGCACCCACGCCGCCCCTGCCCCACCCAAGGAACCCGCCCCATGACCGCTGTGCCGTCCCCTTTCGCGCGTCGTCGCACGCCCCTGCTCGCGCTCCTGGCGCTCCTCGCCGTCCTGGCCCTTGGAGCGGGGCACGCCGTCGCCAAGACGACCACGACCCATCGGACGGGCCATCATGCGGCGCCGGCCTGCGCCAAGGCGCGCCGCCGATCGCGCACCCGGACGAAGTGCCGCGCCCGGGCGCGCAAGGCGTCACGCACCTCGGCCCACAAGACGACCGCAAAGACGACCAAGACGACCAAGACGACCAAGACGACCAAGACCACCAAGCCGACGACGCCTGCGCCCAAGAAGACCCCGGTTCCCGTCAAAACCGCTCCGGCGGCTCCGACGAAGACCACCCAGCCGACGACCACGACGACCCCAACGGCAACCACGCCCTCCCCGGTCAGCCCCACCGCCCCACTGACCACACCGATCGGCGACCCACAGGCCACGCCGTTCGCACCCACCTCGGTGTGGAACCAGGCTCTGCCGGCCGGCGCGGCGCTCGACCCGCAGTCGACGACCTACGTCTCCAATCTGCTCTCGCAGATCGCCTCGGCCGGACTGTGGATGAACACCTACCAGTACAGCACGCCCGTGTTCACCGTCCCGGCAGACCAGCCCAACGTCGCCGTCAAGCTCGACACCTCCTCCAGCCCCCAGGCCACCGCCCTGCGCGCCACCTGGCTACAGGTGCCGGTCCCGCAGAACGCCAAGGCCGCGGCCGGCAGCGACGAGCACATGGTCGTCTACCAGCCCTCGACCGATCGCATGTGGGAGTTCTGGAAGATGACGCGCCAGAGCGACGGCTGGCATGCCCAGTGGGGCGGCACGATGAACAACGTGTCGACCAACCCTGGCTACTTCACCTCGCCGGGACCCTCCAACTGGGGCGCGACAGCCACCAGCCTGCCCCTGCTCGGCGGCCTCATCCGCCCCTCGGAGCTCGCCGCCGGTCACATCGACCACGCGATCGCCATCTCGATCCCCCAGACCCGCGCGCAGTACTTCACCTGGCCGGCCCAGCGCACCGACGGACAGGTCTACAGCACGACCGCGATCCCCGAGGGTCAGCGCTTCCGGCTGGACCCCAGCCTGAACCTGAGCGCGATCCCGATGTCGCCACTGGTGCGGATGATCGCCGTGGCCGCGCAGAAGTACGGCATGATCGTGCGCGACAAGTCCGGCAGCGTCACCGTCTACGGCGAGGACACCTCGGACGAGGGGCTCCCCGACCCCTACTACGGCCCCAACGGCTGGTACCAGAACCAGTACGTGTCCAACCTGCTCAAGGCCTTCCCGTGGTCACGCCTGGAGGCGCTCCAGGACGCCATGGCCTGCTGCTGGCAGAAGCCCTGACGCTGCCTCAGCTGCGCGAGTACCGACTGATCCGCAAGAGACGGCGGAGACGCCGAACGGAGATGTCGAACACGGCGAGCGGCAGCTCAGGGAGCTGCGGCCAGCGCCGGCCCAGCCACAGCAGGGCTCGCTCGACGCCATTGCGCGGGGCCAGGGCCTGCAGCGACACGTCCGCGGCGTCGACGAACCGGCGGGCGACGACCGTGTAGGGGCTCAGGCGTAGATGGAGGTCCTCGTAGCCGGCACGGGCGCGCGCCCGGCGCGTCGTCCCGTACCGCCAGTCCGCGCCGTGCTCCCAGGGCTTGACCCCCACCGAGTGATAGAGGACGGGAGACCGGCGGCCGAGGCTGGCGAGGCGTTCCTGTGGGGTGTACCCCGCCGGACCGGCGCACTGGGCGATGTCCAGGCCCCGACGCAGCAGGTGCACGTCGGTGTGCGCGAACGGCGCTGATCCCAGCAGGGCCGTGAGCACATCCTGGTCTGAGACCATGTGCAGCGGGCGCTCCATGGCGGGCCGGCCCTGCGCCGCGACGTACTCGTCGCTCTGCAGCATCGCGGCCCACCGCTCGAGCACGTCGCGATGCTGTGCGGACACCATGAGCACGCCGGTGTTGACGGTGTGGGGGTACGCGCGGCCGGGCGACAGCCCCCAGCCCTGCGTTCGGATCTGTGAGCCCTGCTCCTGGCCCAGGGCGAACTCCTCGGTCGCGACCAACACGGAGGGCGGCTGGGCGATCGCCCGCTCGGGCCGACGCGTCACGACGATGTCCGCGTCGATCCACAACACGCGCGAGCAGCCGTCCGAGAGCGCCCACAACAGCAGCTCAGGCTTGACGTTCCATCCCAGGTTCGCGAACCGTGGATCATCGTCGGCGCGCACGCCCGCGCCGACGAGCCACTCCATCAACTCATCCGAGGCGCCAGGACAGCTCACGCGCACGGGCAGATCCGGACACGTGGCCCGGATGCTGGCCACGGCCAGTCTCAACCCCGGGGTGTGCTCCGGGCGGTCCTGGTGCAGAAGGACGGTGGGTGCCCCGGGGTGCTCGGGCGTAACAACCTCCACGCCGTCAGGGAGCGAAGAAGGGCGTCGAGACGTAGCGCTCGCCGGAGTCGGGCAGGATCGTGGCGATCCGTGCCGAGCGACATTCCGGGCGCCGCGCGACCTGCAACGCCGCCCATACCGCGGCGCCACACGAGATACCCGCCAGCACGCCTTCGCGCCGGGCCAGCAGGCGGGCGGTCTCGATGGCGTCTTCATCGTCGACGGGGATCACCTCGTCGAGCAGTTCGCGATTGAGAACCTCGGGGACGAACCCGGCGCCGATGCCCTGAATCTTGTGCGGTCCCGGCGCCCCGCCCGAGAGCACCGCGGAGTTACGGGGCTCGACGGCGACGATGCGGCAGTGAGGAGTTGCGCTCCTTGAGCACTTCCCCGACGCCCGTGATCGTGCCGCCGGTGCCCACACCGGCGACGAACACGTCGATGCGGCCGTCCAGTGCCTCCCACAGATCTCGGGCCCCGTGGTCCGGCGGTGCACCTCGGGGTTGGCGGGGTTGGAGAACTGGTCGGGCAGGAACACGTCGTCGCGCGCGGCCAGCGACCGGGCGGCCTCGACGGCCTCGGTCATTCCGCCCAGCGATTCGACCATCTCGACCGACGCGCCGTAGAGCCGTAGCAGCGCCTCGCGCTCGCGGCTCATCCCCTGGGGCAGGGTCAGGACCAGGTCATAGCCCTTGGCCGCACACACGAAAGCCAGGGCGATCCCGGTATTGCCGCTCGTCGCCTCGACGATCGTGGTCTTCCCGGTTCGATGCGTCCCTCGCGCTCCGCGGCCTCGATCATGGCGACACCGATGCGGTCCTTGACGCTGCCGCCGGGGTTGAACGCCTCTACCTTGGCAAACAGCTCAACCTCCGCCGACGGGGCCAGGCGCGTCAACCTCACGATCGGGGTCCCACCTACCAGATCGATGATGTTCCTCCGGGGCTCGTCCATGCTGGAAGACACCCTAGTCAAACCCGGAAACGGTCCGCACGACACCCAGCGCGGGCTGAGCGGCGGTCAGGGCGTCGTAGTGAGCTGGGTGCGGATGGCCTGGAGGTCGCTCCAGGGAAACCGGGACAGGAACGTGCCGGTGCTCACGCCGCCACCGTTGAGCGCCGCCGGCCATGGGTTGGCGCCCGCTGTGGTCGGATCCTGCGCGTAGAGCGTGACCGCACCGGACTGGTCGCGCAGGACGATCCCGTAGGTCTGGGCGGCCTGAGCGAGCATCGCGTCGAGCCTGGGCAACCCCAGGCTGGCGACGTTGATCGTGGGATCCAGCCGGAAGCGGACGCCCTCGGGAAGGGCCACGCCGCCGGTGTAACGGCCGTCGGAGCGCTGCGCGGGCCAGGAGAACACGCCCTGTTGGGCCTCGGGTACCGCGATCGCGAGCGCATGGTCGATGTAGCCACGCTTGAGGTCGGCGAAGGTGATCAACCCACCGAGCAGCGGAAGACTCGTCGCGGTGGCACCCCAGTCGTTGGTCGTCCCGTCGTGGTCGAAGTAGCCGGGATTGGTGGAGACGTCGTCCATCTCCCCGCCCCACCGTGCGGTCCACCCGCCTCTCGAGGTCTGCCCGAGCTTCCAGAACTCCCACAGCTTGTCGGTCGAGGGCTGCCAGACGGTGAGGTGGGCATCGCTGCCTGCGGCGGGCTTCGCTCCCGGCGGGATCGGGACGGCGTTGAACTCCTGCTGCAGGTCGGGCGCGGACACCGTGAGCGCCACCGGGACCGTCGGCTGGTCCCGCGGAACCACGTAGACGGGCACGCTGTAGGACGTGGTGTTCATGTAGACGCCGAAGGAGTTGATCTGGCTGAGCAGGTCGTTCACGTAGGTCTGCGACTGGGGATCGAGGGCGTCGAGCGGAGCGGTCGGGGCGTTCCAGACGCTTGTCGGGGAGAACGGGTCGTAGGGCACGTTGGACGCCTGGGCCACGGCGAGGCCCTGAGTCGTCGTGGTGTCGTCGGGCGGCGGCAGGATCGGCGGACCCGCGGTGGCGGTAGCCGTCTCTGTCGATGAGGGGGGTGCCGCGGTCGTCGCGGGCGTGGAGGGGGTCGCGTGCGGGGGCGCCGGCGGCGTGGTCAGGGCCGGGGTCGTGGCCGCCGAGCCGGCGCCGGCGGGGACGGTCGTGGGCGCGCCCGCCGGGGCGGCGGGGCTGGTGGCGGGCGCTGTCGTGGTGGCCGATGGCACGGCGCCGGCCGGCACCGCCACCACTCCGCTGCCCGACGGACGGCTGGCGGTCCCGATCGAGATCCTGGTGGTCGCCGGGATGGTCGCCGGGAGCGACGCCCGGCGGCCCCCGTCGACGAGCAGCGAGGCCCGCTGGCGCCGGCGATCGAGGAGCACCTCCACCAGTTGCGCTCTCCCGTGCAGCGCGGCGGCGACCGTGACGCGGGCATGACCTCCGGCGGCGTGGCTGAGCCCCAGCGCCCGGCCTGGGGTCACGACCACCGAGACTCCGCTGGGCGCCACGGTGAGCAACGTGCTCCCGCGCGCGAGGTGAGCCGGCTGCACGCAGAAGCGCAGCAGCGCCTGTCCCGCCCGCACACCGGTGTGGGCGGCACGCGTACCGCCGTCACCAGAGGTCGCGATGGTGACGGTGGTCCCGGGGGTCAGCGCCAGCACTGACCCGGTGACCCGAGCGCCGCGACCACCCGCGGTGACGAGGAAGGGCGGCCCGCCGTGGCCGGTGCGACACGACGCCGCGGACGCCGCAAGCGCCTGTGGCGAGCCCGTGGTGAGCGCAGCGCAGATAAGGCCGGTCAGGATGGCGGCGCGAACCGCGAGGCGGGCAGAAAAGCGCATGCTTGACTGTGCCCTGCGCGAAAAGCGCGATAACGGCTGCGCGGCGATTAGGGCGTCTTTGCGTCACTAGCGCTCAGGCCGGTGACGGCGCGTCTGGACCGATGTCGACGCCTCGCCGTGGACGGATGTACGACGGGCAGGCCCGCGACCGGCGCCGACGCGCCCAACCGGGTCTTGGCTTGGGCGGCTACGCGTAGGTTTGTGGAGTCATCGTTAGCCGGCGCCGCCCGAAATGGCGGGCACCCAAGACGTGCGGCGATCCTCCACCCACGTGGAACCTGCGGCCCGGATGACCCGGATGTGGTGCATCGCCGAGCGGTCGCTGGGCGCCGCTGGTCTCTGGGTGGCGCGGCAATGCAGCGACCGTGCCCGGTAGCCGTCACAAGGTCTCTACGTTTCACCCGCGGACCTGTCGCTCGCGCAGCGCGCGAGTAAACCTTGAGCGATGACGACGGGGCGGTCGCGGCGACCCGCGAGACAGCTGGGGTGTGCGCTGGTGGCCATGCTGTGGTGCATGGTGATGTCAGCTCAGCCGCAGGCGGCGCTGGGCTCGGCGCCGCTCTCCATCTCCGTCCTGGGCAACCACTTCGTCAACGGCGCCGGGCAGACCATCCGCCTGCTGGGTGTCAACCGCGAGGGAACGGAGTACGCGTGTGAGCAGGGCACGGGTTACTCCGTCGGTCCCGAGGACGCGTCCGACGCCGCCGCGATCGCCGCATGGGACACCAACGCCGTGCGGATCCCAATCAACGAGGACTGCTGGTTGGGGATCAACGGCCTCCCCACCTACGGCACCGCTGACGGCTATCGCCAGATGATCGCGAGCTACGTCTCGGCATTGAACGCCGACGGCATCTACGCGGTCCTCGACCTCCAGTGGACGGCGCCCGGCGACCTCCCCGCCAACGGGCTGCGCACGATGCCCGACGACAACTCGCCTGCGTTCTGGACCTCGGTGGCGAGCACCTTCATCGACAACCCAGCGGTCCTCTTCGACGCCTTCAACGAGCCTCACTCGGTCAGCTGGTCGTGCTGGCGCGACGGCGGCTGTCAGGTGCCCGACGCGGTGGACGGCAGCACGGCGGACCCATCGCAGACCTTTACCGCGGTCGGCATGCAGGCCATCATCGACGCCATCCGGGCCACGGGTGCCCGCCAGCCGATCCTGCTGGCCGGACTGGCACACGGCAACGATCTCAGCGGCTGGCTGGCCAACATGCCCTCAGATCCCGACGGGCAACTCGCCGCCTCCTTCCACGTCTACCAGCCCAACGCCTGCGTCACCACGTCGTGCTGGGACAGCACCGTCGCCCCCGTCGCCGCGGTCGTCCCGACCACGACGCTCGAGTTCTCCGAGCAGGACTGCTCGCAGACGTTCGACGACAACCTCATGAACTGGGACGATGCCCACGGCATCGGCTACCTCGGCTGGGGATGGTTCATCCTCACCAAGCACTGCCAATCGCTGTATCTCATCAACGACTGGACTGGCACCCCGGCCGCGCCCAATGGCACCGCGCTGCACGACCACCTCGCAGCGCTGGCCTTGTCGGGACAGGGAATCGGAGTGCTCGGCGGCGGCTCGAGCGGCGGGTCTGGCGGCGCGGACCCGACCGGCGGCGGGTCTGGCGGCGCGGACCCGACCGGCGGCGGGTCTGGCGGCGCCGGTGGATCCGCCGGAGCGGGGGCCCACGGCAGCAGCGCGGCGACCGGGTCCGGCGCGAGCGACCCCTCCGCGGGCGAGAACGCGGGCGTCGCACTGCGGCTGCGGCTGCGCTGGGTCCGCCTCACCGGCACGGCGCTCTCCCTGCGACTGCGCGCCAGCCAGCGGGTGCGGGTCCGCGTGAACGCCACCACCTCCACCCGCTACCGCTACCTCCTGCTCCAGAGCGGACGTCATCGATGGCTGCGGATCGCGCTCGCCTCCGGCCGTTTCAGTCTGCCCGCCCAGAGGTGGCGGGTGATCGCCGTCGAGCTGACCGCCCGGGCCCGCCGACTCTTGGCCCGCGACCGCGCGGTGCGCGCCGACGTCAGCGTGACGGTCACGGCCGGCGGGCGTCCCACGACCGTCGGCCGCGTCGTCAGAGCCGCTCCACACCGTCGCTGACGAGTCGAGCTAGGACACTAGATGTGGTACATCGGCGCGCCCGCTGCGCGGAGTTCCTGCTCGGCTACCGAGGCCACGGTGGCCTCGGCGAGCACCGAGCGCGCAGCCTGCGCGGCGGCGGCGAACACGCCCGTGGCCTCGGGGCCCAGGGGGCCGTCGAGCAGTTCCACGAGCTCGAGCACGGTCACCTCGTCGCTGGGCCGGGCGAAGCTGTAGCCGCCCTTGACGCCGCGCTGCGAGCGCAGGACGCCGGCGCGGCGCAGGGTCGCGAACAGGTGCTCCAGGAACTGCACGGGGATGTCCCGCCGCCGGGCCAGTTCGGCGATCGGGACCGGGCCCCCGCTCCCCTGGCGGTGCAGCTCCACCAGCGCGCTCAGGGCATACGGCGACTTGGTGGTGATGGAGAGCATCCGCGCTCCGATGCTAGATGACGGTCTGTAATGACCGGCGTCGCAGCGCCGGCCGTCGCGCGGCTGGGCGCGGAGCGCGCGCCGGGCCTAGATCCAGCCGCGCTCGGTGGCGATGAGGACCGCCTGGGCGCGGTCCATGGCGCCGAGCTTGCCGTACACGTTGTGCAGGTGCGTGCGGATCGTGCTCGTCGACAGTCCCAGCTCGTTGGCGATCTGCTTGTAGACCATCCCGCGAGCAAGCCGGCGCAGGACGTCGACCTCGCGGCTGGACATCGGGCACGGCTCCACCTGGCGGGGACGCTCGCCCGAGGCCGGCAGCGGCAGCTCGTACATGACCTTGCGCAGGCTGGCCGGGGTCAGGCCGACGGTGCGGGCCACCGCCAGCAGTTCCGAAGGGGTGATCGACCCACCCAGGACGTAGTGGGCGAGCATGTCGGCCAGGCGCACGAGGGCGGCCTCACCGGTCGCGTCCTCGGCGTGGTGACGTTCGATGACGCGGCGATCGACTTGGGCAGGGCCCAGCGACGGGCCAGCACGCCACCCACGAGGGCGTGGTCGACACCCAGTTCGCGGCGCTCGCGCTGGAGGCGATCCTCGGGCGTGCGGGCCTCGCCGTGGACCTGCGACGGGTACCCGGGGTACGCGTGGACGAGCACCAGCTTGCCGATGTCGTGCAGCAGCGAGGTGACCATCAACCGGTCGCGGGCCTCGTAGCCGATCTCGCGGGCGAGGCGGTCGGCGGCACGCTGGGTGGCGACGGAGTGCAGGCGGAAGCGCTCCGGGATGCCCTGCCAGACGGCGGTGCGCTCAAAGAAGTCAAAGGTGCGGGCGCGACTGGCGATCGCGTGCACGGTGCGCGGGGTGAGCACGTCCACGCCGGAGACGACGCTGTCGACGCGGCCCGCGGTCGCGCCCTCGACCTGGTTGGCGAGGCGCACGACGGTGACGGTCAGGGCCACGTCGGCTTCGACGGCGGACACGACGTCGCCGACCGACGGCTCGCCGTCCTCAAACAGGCGCAGGACGCGGTTGCGCGACTCCACCAGGACCGGGTAGGCCTCGAGGGCCTCAAAGGCCGTCGTCAGCCGCCGGCCGTGGCCTTCGTTGTGGTGGCGCTCGCGCGTGGCGTACGGGTCAGTCGGCACAGCAGTCTTCAAAGCAGCAGTTGCCACCGGGACCTCATCCCTTCTTACCCGTTCGCGGGCGCGTCAGAGTCGCAGTTTTCGGCTTGCTCCCAAGCATTGCCCTTACTATCGGCAGATGAGAGCGGCGGTTTAGCCTTTTCCGAGGCTGCGATCAGTCAGCGCCGTCCCGCGCGCGGGCCAGAGCGGAGTCGATCCTGGCCAGGGTGTCGTCCTTTCCGAGGAGCGCAACGGACTCGAAGATACCGGGCGACACGGTCTGACCGGCAATGGCCACCCGCACCGGTTGAAAAACCTTGCCCGGTTTCGTGTCCAGCTGGTCCACCACACCGCGCAGCGCGGTCTCGACGTGCTCGGCGTCAAACGGCGTCAGGTCTACGAGCGCGGCGCGCGCGGCGGTCAGCGCCTGCACGCCACCGTCGCGTCCGATCGTCTTCTCAAACGCCTTGGGATCGTCGACGGGCCCGTCGAAGAGGAACGACACCAGCGGCCAGAAGTCCGCCGAGCGTCTGGATCTTCTCCTCGGTGATCTCGACCGCGCCGCGCAGCCCCGTGCGCCCGGTGAACGCCTCGAGCCGGCCGGTGAGCTCGTCGGTCCCCAAGGCCCGCAGGTGCCGGCCGTCGAGGTGGCGCAGCTTCTGCTCGTCGAAGATCGCCGGGTTCTTGGAGACGCGCTCCAGGCGGAAGCGCTCGGCGAGCTCCGGAAGGCTGAAGAACTCCTCGTCGGAGGCAAAGCCCGCACCGAGGAGAGCGATGTAGTTGTCGACCGCCTCGGGGAGATAGCCGGCGTCGCGCAGCTCCTGGACCGAGGCCGCGCCGTGGCGCTTGGACAGCTTCTTGCCGTCGGGCCCGTAGAGCAGCGAGAGGTGCGCATACTGTGGCAGCGGCGCGCCGAGCGCCTGGAGCACCCACATCTGCTTGGGCGTGTTGGAGATGTGGTCCTCGCCGCGGATGACGTGGGTGATCTCTGCGTCGAGATCATCGACGGCGACAGCCAGGTTGTAGACCGGAGTCCCGTCAGCCCGGGCGATCACCGGGTCGTCCTGATTGGCGTTGGGGAACGCGACCTCACCACGGACGATGTCTGAAACGACCGTCTCCCCCGTGTCGGGCACGCGCAGGCGGACCGCGCCGGTCGCCTCGGCCTCCCCACGGAACCCGCGGTCTGAGCCGTGCCGGGCCTTGTACGCCTTGACGTCGTCGGTGGTGGCGCTGGAGTGGTAGGCGTGGCCGTCGGCGAGCAGCTGGGCCACCACCTCGGCATGTCGATCGGCGCGCGCGGACTGGAGGATCGGCCCCTCGTCGTAGTCGAGGTTCAGCCACTCCAGGGCGTCGAGGATCTGCTCGACGTTCTCGGGCGTGGAGCGCTCCCGATCGGTATCTTCGATGCGCAGGACGAGCGTGCCTCCCTGGCCACGAGCCAGCAACCAGTTGTACAGCGCCGTCCGCGCGCCGCCGATGTGCAGGGCCCCCGTGGGGGACGGAGCGAACCGAACACGTAAGGACATAGATCGACCATGCTAATTGGCGCGCACGTATCACCGGCGGGCGGTCTGGACAAGGCCGTCGAACGCGGCGAGGAGAAGGGCTGCCAGGCGATCCAGATCTTCAACCAGTCGCCGCGCATGTGGCGGCCCACCGCCTACGGCGACGACGACTTTGCGGCCTTCCGCAAGGCGATGAAGCCCAGCCCGGTCAAGGCCGTGCTGATCCATGCCGTGTACCTGGTCAACTGCGCCTCCGAGGATCGCCGAGATCCGTGACAAGTCCCGTGCATCACTGATCCAGTCACTGCGCGTCGGGCACGGGGATCGGCGCCGCCGGGGTCGTCCTGCATCCCGGCTCGGCGAAGCAGGGCAACGTCAAACAGGCGATCAAGCGCGCCGGGCAAGGTCATCAAGGAGGCGCTGTCGGAGACTGACCGATGCCCGCTGCACCTCGAGGACACGGCGGGTGCCGGCGGCACTCTCGGCCGCTCGTTCGAGGAACTGGCCGAGCTGATATCCGCCGCCGGCGGCGGCAAACGTCTCGGGGTGTGCCTGGACTCCTGCCATCTGCTCGCCTCGGGCTATGACATCCGGACGGCCGCGGGACTCACCGAGACGATCGACGAGTTCGATCGCGTGGTGGGGATCACCCGGCTGGGGTCGCTGCACCTCAACGACTCCCAGACGCCGCTGGGCTCCAACCGCGACCGCCACGCCAACATCGGCACGGGCGAGCTCGGCGAGCGAGGCTGCGCCGCGTACCTGTCCGAGCCCCGGTTCGACAAGCTCCCGCTGGTGATCGAGACCCAGGGCCCCGAGCGCCAGGGACCCGCGCGCGAGGAGGTCGAGCTGTGCTTCAAGCTGCGCAAACGGGGCCTGGCGTCGCGACGTCGAACCAAGTCCAGCCAATCGCGGTAGCGTCCCGGATCGCCTCATGAGCGACCTGACCCGGCCAGGCGACGCCCTCGTGGTGTTCGGCATCACAGGGGACCTCGCCCGCAAGATGACTCTGCGGTCGCTGTACCGGCTCGACGAGCGCGGCGTGCTGGACTGCCCGGTGATCGGCGTCGCGGTCGACGACTGGACCGACGACCACCTGCGCGCAGCACGCGCTGGACGCAGTGAAGGCCACCGGCGAGCCGATCGACGACGCCGTATGGAAGCGCTTTGCCAAGCGTCTGTCCTACGTCGGCGGCGACTTCAACGACGGCGCCACCTACGAGGCGGTGGCATCGGCGCTGGGCGACGCCACCAACCCCGTCTTCTACCTCGAGATCCCGCCATCGCTGTTTGCGACGGTCATCGCCGGTCTGTCGGGCGCCGGGATGGTGCAGGGCGGCCGGCGCGTGGTGGTGGAAAAGCCGTTCGGGCACGACCTCGCCTCCGCGCGGGCGCTGGCGCGCGACCTGCACAAGTACCTGGACGAGCCTCAGCTGTACCGGATCGACCACTTCCTGGGCAAGCTCGGCGTGGAGGAGTTCCTCTACCTGCGCTTCGCCAACGCGATCCTGGAGCCGGTGTGGAACCGCAGCTTCATCTCGTCGGTGCAGATCACGATGGCCGAGAGCTTCGGCGTCCAGGATCGCGGCCACTTCTATGACCCGGTGGGCGCGCTGCGCGACGTCGTGGTCAACCACCTGCTGCAGATCGTCGCCGACATCGCCATGGACGCTCCCGCCGGAGCTGACCCCGATAGCCAGAAGGACGCCCGCCAGGCGGTGTTCACCGCGGTCGACGACGCCAAGCCCCAGCACTACGTTCGCGGCCAGTACGAGGGCTATCGCGAGATCGACGGCGTGCGGGCTAACTCAACCACCGAGACCTACGCGGCGCTGCGCCTCGACATCGAGAGCTGGCGCTGGGCGGGAGTGCCGTTCTTCATCCGCACCGGCAAGCGCCTGCCCGTGACCCAGACCGAGGTACGGCTCGTGTTCCGCCGCGCGCCGCGGCTCCCGTTCATCTCGGCGCGCCGTCGGCCGCCCGGAGCCCAGCCAACTCGTGGTGCGGATCGACCCCGACACCGGGGTCCGCATCGCGCTCGACGCGCACCGCGCCGACAAGTCGGGCGTCGCGGAGATCGACCTGGACATGGAGTTCGCCAAGGAGGGCGGCGCGGGGGCCACGCCCTACGAGGTGCTCCTGCAGGCCGCCCTTGCCGGCGACGCCAGCCACTTCACTCGCCAGGACAACGTCGAGGAATGCTGGCGGATCGTGCAGCCGCTGCTGGACTCGCCGCCGAAGGTCATCGCCTACGCGCAGGGCTCCTGGGGCCCGGCGGAGGCCGACCGTCTGACCGACGGTTTCGGCGACTGGCGCGGCCTGTGGCTGCCCGGCTGAGCCGTCCCCGCCCCGCATGCGACCCAGCCTGAGGGGGTAGGCACCTCTCGTGAAGATCGGTCAACAATGGTGAGGAGACGCGCGTGAAACTGAGCTTGCCCAGCATCATCTGGCTGATCGTGGGAGTACTGCTGGCCTCCTCGCACCACTACCTGAACCACATCAACGCGATCAAGCCGGTGGTCTCGGCGCTGTTGGCGATCGTGCTGTGGCCCCTGCTGTTGCTGGGGATCAACCTGCACATCCACTGACCGGCTCTCGGAGGGCGCTCACCCGCCGCCCGGTGTCGTGGTCAGCAGGCTCAGCTGACGCCGGCGGGCTCAGCTGACGCCGGCGGGCTCAGGCTCGCAGCTCGGCGTCGGCGACGGGCTCAGGGATGAGCGCGGAGCCCAGGAGCGCGTCGAGCTCTGCATACAGGCCCGCATCTCGCGAGACGCGGAAGCTGGGGCCGAGCTTGAGCCGGCGATGCCCGACCGTGGTGCTCAGCTCGATGACGACATCAGACTCACCGGGGAAGCCCGAGAGCAGGTCCTTGAGCTCGCCAAGCATCGAGACGGGAAGGGCGGTGGCGTCGAGACGCAGCTTGAGCGCGCTCGGGCTCAGGGCGGGCTTGGCGGCCTGCACCTGCGCCTCTAAGACCTCCTCCTCGGTGGGCTGAAAGAGCTCCACCTGCTGGGCGATGAGGCACGTCGTGTCGCGGTCCTTGTGGTCGACCTTGCCGCGCACGAGCACGATCGAGTCGGTCTGCAGCGCGTCCTCGCAGGAGGCCAGCGTCTTGCCGAACACGATGATCTCCACCGACGTCTCGAGGTCGTAGAGGGTGGCGAACATCATGAAGTCGCCCTTCTTGGTCTTGATCTTCTTGGCCTGGGTGACCATGCCGCCGATCGTGACCCAGTCGCCGTCACGCCGCGTGGAGAGCTCGCCCAGCGGGCTGTCTGACTTGGCCCGCAGCGCCGGCCCCACCTCCTTGAGCGGGTGTGCGGAGATGAACAGCCCCAGCGACTCCTTCTCGGCCGCCAGCAGCTCGTTCTGGTCGAACTCGTCGCCGGGGATCGGTGCGTGCGTCGCCCCGGCAATGCCGCCTGCGCCACCGTTGCCTGCTGCGCCGTCCTCGCCGTCCGAGATCCAGCCCGAGGTCGAAGATGGATCCCTGCCCGATGAGGGCGTCCTGCTGCGCTTTCTGCCCCGACGCCTGCGCTTGCTCGAGCACCATGAGCATGCCCTTGCGACTGTCGTTGGTGGAGCCGAAGGCTCCGCACTTGATCAGCGCCTCGATCGCCTTCTTGTTGACGGCGCGGTTGTCGACGCGCTCGCAGAAGTCGAACAGGCTGGTGAACGGTCGTGGCTCTCCGTCGTCGCCGCGGGCGCCCTTGATCGCCTCCACCGCCTGGTAGCCCACGCCCTTGACCGCGTCCAGGCCGAAGCGGATGTTGCCCTCCACGACCACGAACTCGTGGTCTGAGAGGTTGACGTCGGGTGGCAGGATGGCGATCCCCATCTGCTCGGCCTGAGCGACGAAGAACGGGACCTTGTCCTTGGTGTCCATCACCGAGGAGATCAGCGCCGCCATGTACTCGGCCGGGTAGTTGGCCTTCAGCCACGCGGTGCGATAGGAGATGAGCGCGTAGCAGGCAGCGTGAGACTTGTTGAACGAGTAGTCGGCCGACCGCTCGTTGGTCGCCCACAGCATCTCGATCACCGACTCGCCGGTCCCCGTGCCGCGGCAGCCCTCGAAGAACTCCGGCTTGAGCTTCGCCATCGCCTCGCGGTTCTTCTTGCCGATCGCCTTGCGCAGGTCGTCGGCGCGCGCTCCGCTGAACCCGGCGAGCTCCTTGGAGATGAGCATGGCCTGTTCCTGGTAGAGGATCACGCCCTTCGTGTCCTCGAGGATCGGGCGCAGGCGATCGTCGGCGTACTGGATCGACTCCGGGTCGCGCTTGCCCCGCGCGTACGTGGGGATCTGGTCCATGGCACCGGGCCGGTACAGCGCGCCGAGCGCGATCAGATCCTCGAACTCGGTCGGGCGCACCTTCTTGAGCGCCTCGCGCATGCCCTCGGACTCGAACTGGAACACTCCGATCGAATCACCGGCCGCCAGCATCTCGTAGGTCTTGGCGTCGTCGAGGGGCAGGGTCTCCATGTCAGGACGCTCGCCGGTGGAGCGCTCGACGATGTCGAGGGCGTCCTCGATGACGTCGAGGTTGCGCAGGCCGAGGAAGTCCATCTTCAGCAGGCCGATCTGCTCGACCGGCTTCATCGAGAACTGCGTGACCGTGCGGAACACGCGCTCGCCGTTCTCGTCAGAGCCCGCGTCAGCGATCTGCAGCGGCAGGATGTCAGTCAGGTCACGGTCGGAGATGACGACTGCGGCCGCGTGGATCGAGGAGTTGCGGACGATCCCCTCCAGGCCCCGGGCCACCTCGACGATCTGCTTGGCGGTGCCGTCGCGGTCGATCTCGGCACGCAGCGGCTGCCCGGCGGCGAGGCACTCGTCGAAGCTGGGCGGCCGCCCCTGCTGCGGATCGGGGATGAGCTTGGCCAACCGATCGCCGATCGCCGTATTCGTGGCCCAGCACGCGGGCGGCGTCGCGCGTGGCGGCCCGCGGGAACATCTTGCCGAAGGTGATGATCTGCGCGACGGCCTCCTTGCCGTACTTCTCGGTCACGTAGCGGATCACGCGCTCACGGCCGCGCACGGAGAAATCCATGTCGATGTCGGGCATCGACACGCGCTCGGGATTGAGGAAGCGCTCGAAGAGCAGGTCGTAGCGCAGCGGATCGAGATCGGTGATCTGCAGGCAGTAGGCGACGATCGACCCCGCCGCGGACCCGCGGCCCGGCCCCACCGCGATCCCCGCGTCCTTGGCGTACTTGACGAAGTCCCAGACGATGAGGAAGTACGCGTTGAAGCCCATCCGGTCGATGACGCCCAGCTCGTAGTCGGCACGCTCACGGGCCTCGGCCGGCACCGGATCGCCGTAACGACGGCGCAGGCCCTCGTCGACGAGCCGGCGCAGGTACTCGGACTCATTGCTGGCGTCAGGCGTCTCGTAGCTCGGGATGAGCTGGCGTCCGAGCTCGATCTCCACCTCGCAGCGCTCGGCGATCTCGATGGTGCTGGCGATCGCCTCCGGCCATTCGGCGAAGGCCTCGGCCATCTCCTGGCTGGAGCGCAGGTAGAACTCGTTGGTGTCGAAGGTGATCTTGGGCTGGCTGAGCGTCGACTTGGTCTGCACGCACAGCAGCGCGGCGTGGTGGTGGTAGTCCTCGCGGCGCAGGTAGTGCACGTCGCCCGTGCCGACGAGCGGCCGCCCGAGCTCTGAGGCGATGCGCACGATCTCCTCGTTGCACTTGTCCTGGATGGGCAGCCCGTTCTTCTGCACCTCGAAGTACACGTTGTCGCCGCCGACCGCGGTCATCAGCTCCGAGGCGTGGGCGCGGGCCAGGTCAGGCCGGTCGTCGATGAGGTGCTGGCAGAAGCGCGACTGCAGGCAGCCCGATAGCGCGATCAGCCCCTCGCCGTGCTCGGCCAACTGGGCCATGTCCACCGACGGCTTGCCGCGCTGGTAGCCCTCCAGAAAGCCCCGCGAGGAGAGCTTGACCAGGTTGCGGTAGCCAGCGGGGTTGGCGGCCAGCAGGGTGAGGTGGAAGCGCTCCAGCCGCCCTGGCGCCCGTCGGGTGTGATCGTCGACGATGTAGACCTCGCAGCCGATGATCGGCTTGATCTGCTGCTTGCGGCACGCGGTGAACAGCTCGACGGAGCCGTTCATGACGCCGTGATCGGTCAGGCCCAGGGCCGGCTGCCCGAACTCCGCAGCGCGCGCCGCGAGCGCCTCGATCTTGCACGCCCCGTCGAGCAGCGAGTACTCGGAGTGGACGTGGAGATGGGCGCAGGCGGGGGTCATCAGACAGCCATTCCTACCTTAGAAGCCGAGCCAGACGGAGCGGCGGCGGGCGCGGTGGCACCGGGCGCGTTTTACTCGCTCTGTGCGCGTTTGATCCATTTGCGCAGAGAGAGGAAGGCGCCCACGTCTCCGTCCACGCGGACCCCGGGGACGGGCTCGCCGGCCAGAGTCGCGAGCAGGTCGTCGGTCGCGCAGTGCATCGTGGTGCTGGGCCCGCCCTCGGGAGCGATGCGCGTGGCCGCTGAGCGGCCGGCCCTCGTGGACGATGAGGTACGTCCGGCTGGCGCCCGGCGGGGCGTGCGCCACGGTGAAGCGCTCGGTCGCGGTCCACGCGGGGTCGATCATCGCGGCCAGCAGCCCGAACGCGATGAGGGGGTCGGGCCGCACGCCGGCACGATGCAACGCCCGCAAGTCCAGCGGAGCCCCCAGCAGCGAGGACAGGGCCGCCAGGCCCTCACGGCGTCCCCGCACACGCGCGGTTCCCCGCCGCAGCAACCGCCGCAGCCGGCTCGCCGTGAGCAGCCGGGCGATCCGCGCCGGCTCGCCGACGACCTGGAAGTCGACCTCCTGGCGGGGCCGCGGAGAGGTCTGAACCTCGATGGTGGGATGGCCGTTGGGAACCGACACCCACACACAGCGGTCGGGCGCGAGCACGAGGTCGTACGCGACCGCGTGGGGATAGACGACGCGCTGCAACGGCAGCAGGTCGAGCAGGAGCCGGCCGGCGGCGTCGAGATCGGTGCGCGCCATCGTGCGAAACGCCCCCTCCAGCGAGGGGCGGGTGAGTGCCTCGTGCATCGACGGAGAGCGGACGATCGCGGTCGAAGCGGCCGTAGGCGCGTCCTGAGGGGCGATCGTCTCGCGCAGGCGGGTGAGCGCGTCGTTCAGGCGCGCGGGCTCGACCGCGGTGCCGGGCGGCGGGGCGGCCGTGGCGGTCGGCGGCGGGCGGCCGTGGCGGTCGGCGGCGGGCCGGCCGTGGCGGTCGGCGCGGAACGATGGCGGTCGGCGCGGGGACGGTGGCGGTCGGCATGGCCGCCGCGGGCAGCCGGGCGGGCTCCGGGGGCGCTGCCGGCACGGGGGGCGGCGCGGGCGGCTGCGGGGGTGCGGGCCGCGCGGCGGCTGGTTCGGGCACAACTGACGGTGCGCCTTCGGGCTCAGGCGGGGGCCCGGGCTCGGGCGTGGCGAGCCGGGCAAGTGCCTCGCGCAGCTCGCTGATCGCCTCATACGCGCCCAGCGACGCGATCCGCTGCTCTCGCAGCTCGCGCTCGAATTCGGCAGCACGCCGCTCGGCGTCGGCACGCAGCGTCCGCTCCTGCGCCAGCGCGTCGCCCAGCGAGTTCAGCTCGGTGCGAAGCTCGGAGAGAGCCGCGCTCGTACGGGGTTCGAGGACGACCCGCGCAGCCAGCCGGGACTCGGCGTCGATCAGCCGCGCGCGCAGCGCGGCGTCGGCACGGGCGCGGGACTGGAGCTCCGCGCGCAGGCCGGCCACGACGTCCGGCGGCGCTCCGGCGACGGCCGGGCCCGGCACCGGCGTGGGCGCGGGCGGGCGGGGCGGCACACGGGGTAGCGGGCTCGGTGAAGGCGACGGCGCGATCGCCGGCAGGCGTCGGCGACGGCCAGCTCGCGGTCGGCCGGCGGCGCGGCCGTCTGCGGTGGCGGCCGGCCCGGCGGCGGCGGCGGCCGGCTCGGCGGGGATCCGAACCGCCTGCCCGGCCCACCGCCCGCGCAGCTCGTGCTCGATGCGCAGCCGCGCTGTCTCGGCAGACCCGGCCTCGGCCCGTCGCTGAAGCGTCTGCTCGGCCAGTTCGCGCTCGCGCTCGGCGCGCTGCCGGGCCGCCGTGGCCGCCGCCGCGACCTGCTCGGCCTCGTCGCTGCGGCGCCGGGCTCGGCGGAGCTCCTCCTCGAGGGTGCGGATCCGCTCCTCGGCTGCGGCCAGGTCGCCCATCGCCTGCCGGGCACGCTCGGCCTCATCCGCGTTGGCGGATAGCTGGCGGGCGAGGTCACGCCGCAGGGCATGCTCGGCGTGGGCCCGCTGCTCGGCGATGCGGCGCTTGCGCTCGCGCTCCTCCAATGACGCGGCGAGCTCGTCACGCACCGAACGTGCGTCCCGTAACTCGTCCTCCAGCGCGTCGACCCGCTGCGTCAGCTCCGCGACGCCGCGGGTCCTCTCAAAATCCGGGGGCTCCTCCGGCACATCCGGGTCCTCTTCCGGTGCCGGCGGCGGCGGCGGCGAGCGGTCCACCGACGGCGCGGGCTGTGCCGGGACCGCGACGGGCAGCGGCACGATCACCGTGCCGAACTGCAGCCATGTCCGCCCCAGCTCGGGCGCCATCCAGCCCGGGATGGTGAACGTCAGCCGCCACACGCCCGGCCCGGTGCCGCCCAGGCTCGGCGGCTCGGGCATCGCGGGGTAGCGATGGCGTCGGCCATCGGCCTCGATGACCAGCGTCGGCTGTCCGCTGCTCACCGGCCGTCGTCGGCGCCACCTGCCGGTGATGCGGACCGTCAGGTTCCCCCCGCTCTCGGCTGCCCACTCGACCGCCTCGATCGATACTGCGGATGTCCCCGGCAACTCGCTCATCGTCCGCGACGGTACGTCCCATGGCGGACGGACCGGCCGCCCCCAGTGCCCGTAATCCCGCTCAGTGCGCGCTTTGCGATCGCAGTTGCTCGCTGAGGCTCCGCGCCTCGGCCAGCAGCCGCTGTGCCTCGCCAAGATCGGCGCTCTGCACCGACTGGTGCTCGCGGGTGATGGCCAGCTCCGAGCCCAGTCGCTCGAGCTCGGCGCGCAGGCCGGCCACCTCGCCGGCGGCGGCGTCCCGCGACACCTGGGCCGCGGCGAGCTGGTCGCGCAGCGCGGACAGCTCGGCGGCGTGGTGCTGGCGGCCGGAGGCGGCTTCGCCGAGCCGGAGGCGCAGGTCGGCGGCCTCGGCGGCGGCGGCATCACGCGCGGCGCTGAGGTCGGCGAGCTGGGCGGCGGTGCGGGCGCGCTCGGCCTCGAGCTCGCCGCGGGCCCGGTCGCGCTCCGCCTCGAGCTCGCCGCGGGCCCGGTCGCGCTCGGACTCGGCGGCGGCCGCGCGCTCCTCGGCCTCTGACAGCCGGCGCTCGTACTCGTCGCGTTGGACGGTCACCGCGCTCATCAGCTCCGCCAATTCGCCGCGCAGGTCACCGTGCGCGGACTCGAGCGCTGCCTGGCGGGAGGTCCGGACCTCCAGCTCGGAGACGGCGTCGGCCAGCGATCCCTGTAGGCGGGCCACCTCGGCGGAACGCTGCTCGAGCTCGGCGTGCAGCGCCGAGACGCTCTCCTTGAACAAGAGCTCGGCCAGCGGCCCGGTGCGGCCGGTATCCACCGCGGGGTCGAGGTTCTCGGCCAGGCGGCTGGGGTCGGCATCGGCGGGTGGGGGCGCCACGTCCAGCGGCCAGCCACGAGCCTCGCTGAGCGCCGGCGGCGTCCCGACATCTCCCGGCCCGGCACCGACCTCGCTCAGCGTCGGGGGCGGCGCGACGTCGGGCGGCCAGGCGCGGGCCTCGCCCAGCGGCGGTGGCGGAGGCACGCGGTGATGGGAGTGGGATCCATCGCCCGAGGCGCCGGGCAGCGGGACCGGCACCACCGAGGTCCCGACCCACAGCGCGGCTTGGCCCTCATGGCGCGGCTGGGCCCATGGCGGGATGCGGAACGTGGCCTCCCAGGCACCGGCTGGGAGCGGGTGGCTGTCGGGCTCGGCCGCGAACCGGTGGCGGCGGCCCTGCACCTGCACGACGAGCAAGGGATCGGTGCCGATCTGCTCGGCGCCGTTCAGCCACCGCCCGGTCAGCCGCAGGGCCACCCCATCGCGGTCGCTACGCCTACAGTCGACGCGGTCGATGGCGATGGGCATGTCAGCGGAGCGCGAGTCAGTCATGCGGGAGCGGGCCGCCCGCAAATCTGTCGGGGCGTCCTCGCGTGCGTCCTTTCGTCGGGCACACAAGGAGTCCCTCCATAAAGCTGCGCAAGCTTACGCGCTACTGATGTGAGGCCGATTGGCGGCCCGCGGCGGCCACGCCGGCGAGCACCAAAATGCCCACACCCGCGACCGCGAGCTTGCCCTTCACGCCGATCACGCGACGGCCCAGGTACCACTTGGTGCCCTGCCAGACGGCAAAGCCAAGAACTTTGTAACCCATATGTGTTCGATGCTACCTCAGGCGCGGTGGGCCCAACCAAAGCGTTGCCGGGGGTGCGTCGTGCCTTACGGGTGGCCGCGTCGTGCAGTGGGGCGCGTGGAATGGGGCATGGAGCGGTTACAACCGCTATCGAGTGACGGTTGGGCGGCCTCGGCGCTGATGGCGTCCCGTCGGCGAAGCGTGGGAGATTCTTACTGTCTGCGAGTAGTTATCTCCCAAGGTCCACGGCAAGCGCTGACATTTGCCGCCTCGGCCGACACCCCGCCCGCCTTCCCCAGCCGCAGTAGACGCCCCGCGCCCCCGCTTCGCCCAGGTCACGCCGCAGCGCCGCAGCGCCGCAGCGCAGCAGCGCAGCCGGCGGGCAGCTCAGCCCGAGGACGGCAGGTCCTGCGCCACGTGACGCATCGCCTGCACCGCGGGCGCCAGGTCGTCCACGACCGTGGTGCGGGTGATGAGCCCCGTGAGCTCGAGCACCCGCCGCGGCGGGGACCCCGGCGGACAGACCACGATCAGCTGCTGCGAGCGCTCGCGCAGGCGCGCCGCCAGGTCGTGCAGGAGCGAGATCCCGGTCGAGTCCATGTAGTCGACCCGGCGTAGGTCGACCACAAGGCCCGGGGCGAAGTTGGGCAGGGCCATGAGCCGGCGGGTGATGTCGTCGACATTGGAGATGTCGACCTCGCCGCTGATCACGGCCACGGGGACGCCGTCGTGGTCCTGGATGTCGACCTGGGCCAGATCGCCGGCCCCAGCAGTCGACTCAGCGCCCCTGAACGCCGACGGCTCGTCGCCCGAAGCGCCGTTCATCAGCTCCCCGATTCCGCGTCCACCGTGGACGTGTCGAAGTTGCGTCGCATGATCACCGTCGTGCCCTCTGAGCGGCGGTCCACCCGGACCTCGTCGCACAGCTCGCGCATCAGGGCAATCCCCCGGCCACCGTGCTGGCCGCGCGGAGGGCGCCACTGGCCGGTGTCGCGAACCTGGAGCGAGACGGCGTTGCCCTCGCGCGCCGCGCTGGCCTGGAACGCCGCATCGCCCGGACCATACGCGTGGCGGATGACGTTCGTGCACGCCTCCGACCACGCCACCTCGAGGTCGTAGCGGGCGACGTCGTCGAACTCGGGCACGTTCTCGTTGAGCCACACGCGTAGGCGGTGGCGCACCAGGGGAACCGAGGCGGCCTTGGCCGGCAGCGTGAGCTGCAGCGCGCCCAGCGGCGGACCCAGGACGCGCACGGCGAGCACGGCGATGTCGTCATGGCTGGCTTGCTCGGTCACGGTGCGTTCCAGGATGTAGTCACACAGCTCTTCGACGTCAGCCGGTGCGCTGGTGAAGGCGTCGCGCAGGCGATCAAAGCCGGTGTTGATTGACTCACGGCGGCGCTCGACCAGGCCGTCGGTGAACAGCAGCAGTGTGTCCCCGGGGTTCACCTCGTACTCGGCCTCATCGGCCTTGACGCGGTCGTCGATCCCCAGCGGCAGCGTGCCTCCGGTCTCCAGGAAGCGGATCTCACCGCCGGCGGAGCGCAGCGCGGGAGGCGGGTGGCCGGCCCGCGAGATCGACACCGTGCCCTTTGACGCGTCGATGATCAAGAAGAGGACCGTGGCGATCATGCCGGGCCCGAAGGTGGCGTGCACGACCCGGTCGAGCTGCTGGAGCGCCGCGCCCGGACCGTGGCCCTCGACGGCGAAGGCGCGCAGCGCGTTGCGCAACTCGCTCATGGTCGTCGCGGCCCGGACGCCATGACCGACGACATCGCCGATCATCACCGCGGTGCGGTCACGATCGAGCTCGAGCGCGTCGTACCAGTCACCGCCGATCTGGGGCGCCAGGCCGCTGGGCAGGTAGCGCGCCGCCAGCTCCAGCCGCGGGTGATGCGGAAGGCGGTCCGGAAGCAGGCTGCGCTGGAGGGTCTCGACCAGCTGCCGGCCCTGGGCGAACCGCTGGACGTGGTCGATGGCGATGGCCATCCGGTCGGCGGCGAGCGTGAGCAGCTCGAGGTCCCCGCGGCCAAAGCGGTCCTCCGCGGTCGCGCCGAGCACGATCAGCCCCAGCAGCTCGTCGGAGGCGACCAGCGGCACCAGCATCAGGCTGGAGATCGACCCGACGTCCTCATCACTCTGCACCGCCGGAGCGGCGTCGAGCGGCGGGAGCTCCTCCCCCACCAGTAGCGCGGCCTCGCGGTCGACGGCAAGGCGTCCAAACGTCCCCTCGCCGAGCGTCACCCGGTGCTCAGGCGCCACCGGGAGCACGCCGCGGGCGGCGTGGACGCCAAGGCCCGGCGCGTTCTCGTCGCGCAGCAACAGGCAGGCGGAGTCGGCCTGGAACAGCGTGGCGGTGCGCTCGACCAACTCGGCGGTCAGCCCGCCCATCTCCAGGTGCGCGAGCGCCGCGTCCGACAGGATCTGAAGCGTGCGTACGGTGCGCGCGACCGCCTCGGCCTCGGCCCGGGCGCGCGACTGGCGCACCCGCTCTGAGCGCTCGCGGCTGAGCTCCACGAACACCGACACCTTGGCCCGCAGGATCTCTGGCTCGAACGGCTTGATCACGTAGTCCACCCCGCCTGAGGCGTAGGCGAGGGCGATCTCCTCCACCTCCGAGACCTGGGCGGTGAGGAAGATGATCGGGATGTGGCGCGTCCGGGGCCGGGCGCGGATGATGCGCGCGGTCTGCAGGCCATCGAGGCCGGCCATCCGCACGTCGAGCAGGATGACGGCGATGTCCTCGCGCAGCAGCGCGCGCAGCGCCTGCTCGCCCGACTCGGCGCTGACCAGCCGCTCACCCAGGGGCTCGAGGACCGCCTTGAGCGCCGACAGGTTCTCCTTGTGGTCGTCGACCAGCAGGATGCCGACCGGGCGCTCCTCCATCGGCAGGTCGGGCGCCGCGGGCGGGGCGAAGACGGGCTGGCGATCGGGGTCAGGTGCCGCCTGCATGGGCGATTCCAGACTCGGGTCGGTGTTCACGCGCTCCACTCGCGGGCGCGCCGGGACGATCTGACCTCAGACACAGAGCCATCCGTTGACGAGGGAGATGAGCTTGTCAGGGTCGACCGGCTTGGTGATGTAGTCCGAGGCGCCGGCGGCGATGCTCTTCTCCCGGTCGCCCTGCATCGCCTTGGCGGTCACCGCGATGATCGGGAGCGTGCGCAGCGTCGGCATCGCCCGCGCGGCCCGGATCGTCTCATAGCCATCCATCTGGGGCATCATGATGTCCATCAGGACGAGGTCGATCCGCGCGTCGGTGGACAGGATCTCCAGCGCTTCATGGCCGGTCTCGGAGAAGACGACGTCCAGGCCGCGATCCTCGAGCAGGCTGGCCAGGGCGAACAGGTTGCGCACGTCGTCGTCGACAAGCAGGATCCGTCCCTGCATCCTCGCCGCCGCGGCGCTGCCGCCGGACTCCGCGTCCTCGTCGGGGCCGGCCACCGCCGGCCCGCTGGCAGGGTGCAGGATGAGCGCGGCCTCCGCAGCGAGCGCCTCATCGGAGTCGGCCACGCGGGGCAGCAGCGCCGGCTCATAACGACGCAGGCGGCCGCGGTCGCGCTCGGTCACACGCCGGTCCAGGCGCAGGATGACCGGCAGCCGCTTGATCTGATCCCGCCCGCGCAACTCATCCAGCAACGCGAACACGGAGGTCTTGGACAGCCGCGAGCCGATGACCAGGCAGTCCGGGAGGGCCGCGTCGATCACGGCCAGCGCCTCCTCGATCTCCTGTGTGCTGGTGAGCTCGACCCCGTGATCGCGACCGACCAGACCGCGGATGGCGTGCAGCGCCAGGCCGCCGCGATCGAGCACCAGCAGACGGCGCGTCGGCGTGCTGGGCCGGGGGGCGCGTCGCGTGGCGCCCTCGCCGTCGTCGCGGGCCGTGTCGCCATTCCCACGGGCGGGCGCAGGCAGGGCCGCCGGGGTCGAGGGCGACGACATGCCGTTGAGCGGCGTCCCCGCGGGCAGCGAGGAATCCGGCGAGATGACCGTCCCGTCGGGCGCGGCATCCAGGCGCAGGCTCAGGGTGAAGCTGCTGCCGGTGTCCACGGTGCTCTGCACGCTGATCTCGCCGCCGAGCGCGCGGGCCAGCTCGCGGCTGATCGAGAGCCCCAGGCCGGTGCCGCCGTAGGTCCGGCTGGTGGTGCCGTCGGCCTGCTGGAAGGCCTCGAAGATGACCGCCAGCTTGTCCTCGGCGATACCGATCCCGGTGTCGATGACGCTGAAGGTGACCACGTCCTCGGCGGCGCGCTCGATGCGCAGCGTGACCCCGCCCTCGGCGGTGAACTTGAACGCGTTGGAGAGCAGGTTGCGCAGGATCTGCTGGAGGCGCTGCTCGTCGGTGACGATGGCCGCGGGCACGTCGTCGTCGAGCACCACGTCGAGCGTGAGCCCCTTGTCGGCGGCCACCGGCTCGAAGGTGCGCTGCACGTAGGAGCAGATCCCGGCCACCGGGATCGCGTCGAAGAGCAGGTCCATCTTGCCCGCCTCGATCTTCGACAGGTCCAGGATGTCGTTGATGAGCTCCAGCAGGTCCGATCCCGCGGCGCGGATCGTGCGCGCGAAGTCCAGCTGCTTCTCGGTCAGGTTGCCCGCCTCGTTGTCGAGCAGGAGCTTGGAGAGGATGAGCAGGCTGTTGAGCGGCGTGCGCAGCTCGTGGCTCATGTTGGCCAAGAACTCGGACTTGTAGCGGCTCGACAGCGCCAGCTGGGACGCCTTCTCCTCCAGGCCCAGGCGGGCCAGCTCGATCTCGCGGTTCTTGCCCTCGATGTCGAGGTTGCGCTCCTCCAGCAACTGGGCCTGCTGCTCGAGCTCGGCGTTGAGCGACTGGGATTGCTGCAGCAGTTCCTCGGTGCGCATGTTGGCGATGATCGTGTTGAGCACCACCCCCAGGGTCTCCATCAGCTGCTCCAGGAAGGTGCGGTGAATCGTCGAGGGGGAGCGCAGCCAGGCCAGTTCGATGACGCCCAGCACCTGGTCCTCGAAGAGGATCGGCATGATCACGATGCTGGCCGGGATCGACTGGCCCAGCCCAGAGCTCACGCGGATGTAGTCGTCGGGCGGCTCGGCGATCTCGATCGTCTTGCGCTCGAGCGCCGCCTGGCCCACGAGGGAGTCCCCCAGGGCGAAGCGGTCGGAGACCTCACTGCGGCGGGTGTAACCGTAGCTGGCGATGAGCCGCAGCTCGCGCGGCTGACCCTCGGCGTCTGACTCCGTGAGGAAGAAGGCGCCGTGCTGGGCGGTGACCGTCGGGGTGAGCTCGGACATGATCAGCTGCGTCACCGTGGCCAGCACGCGCTGGCCCTGCATGAGGCCCGAGACGCGCGCCAGGTTGGTCTTCAGCCAGTCCTGCTCCTGGTTGCGCGTGGTGGTGTCGCGCAGGTTGGCGATCATCTGGTTGATGTTGTCCTTGAGCTCGGCCACCTCGCCCTGTGCCTCGACGGTGATCGAACGGGTGAGGTCGCCCTGGGTCACCGCCGTGGAGACCTCGGCGATGGCGCGCACCTGGGTGGTGAGGTTGCCGGCCAGCTGGTTGACGTTCTCGGTCAGCCGCCGCCAGGTTCCCGAGACGTCCTCCACCTCGGCCTGACCGCCCAGCTTGCCCTCAGTGCCCACCTCGCGCGCCACGCGCGTCACCTCGTCGGCGAACGACGAGAGCTGATCGACCATGGTGTTGATGGTGTTCTTGAGCTCGAGGATCTCGCCCTTGGCGTCGGCGGTGATCTTCTGTGACAGGTCGCCCTGGGCCACCGCGGTCGTCACCTGCGCGATGTTGCGCACCTGATCGGTCAGGTTGGCCGCCATCAGGTTCACGTTCTCGGTCAGCCCGCGCCACGTACCCGACACGCCCTGCACCTCGGCCTGACCGCCCAGCTTGCCCTCGGTACCGACCTCGCGCGCCACACGCGTCACCTCGGCCGCGAACGAGCGCAGCTGCTCCACCATGGTGTTGATCGTGTCGGCGAGCGCCGCGACCTCGCCCTTGGCCTCCACGGTGATCTTCTTGGACAGGTCGCCCTGGGCCACCGCGGTCGTCACCTGCGCGATGTTGCGCACCTGATCGGTCAGGTTGGCCGCCATCAGGTTCACGTTCTCGGTCAGCCCGCGCCACGTGCCCGACACGTCCTCCACCTCGGCCTGACCGCCCAGCTTGCCCTCGGTCCCCACCTCGCGCGCGACACGGGTCACCTCGGCCGCGAACGAGCGCAGCTGGTCCACCATGGTGTTGATGGTGTTCTTGAGCTCGAGGATCTCGCCCTTGGCGTCGGCGGTGATCTTCTGTGACAGGTCGCCCTGGGCCACCGCGGTCGTCACCTGGGCGATGTTGCGCACCTGATCGGTGAGGTTGTTGGCCATGCCGTTCACCGACTCGGTGAGGCCGCGCCACGTGCCCGACACGCCCTGCACCTCGGCCTGACCACCCAGCTTGCCCTCGGTCCCGACCTCGCGGGCCACGCGGGTCACCTCGTCGGCGAACGAGGAGAGCTGGTCCACCATGGTGTTGATGGTGTTCTTGAGCTCGAGGATCTCGCCCTTGACGTCCACCGTGATCTTCTGGGTCAGGTCGCCCTGGGCCACCGCGGTCGTCACCTGCGCGATGTTGCGCACCTGGCCGGTGAGGTTGTTGGCCATGCCGTTCACGGCCTCGGTGAGGTCCTTCCATGTCCCGGCCACGCCCGGCACCTCGGCCTGGCCGCCCAGCTTGCCCTCGGTGCCGACCTCGCGGGCCACGCTGGTCACCTGCTCGGCGAACACGCGCAGCGTGTCGGTCATCGAGTTGATCGTGTCGGCCAGCGCCGCCACCTCACCCTTGGCCTCCACCGTGATCTTCTGGGTCAGGTCACCCTGCGCGACCGCGGTGGTCACCTGCGCGATGTTGCGCACCTGGTTGGTCAGGTTGTTGGCCATGAAGTTCACCGACTCGGTCAGGTCCTTCCATGTGCCCGCCACGCCCGGCACCTCGGCCTGGCCGCCCAGCACGCCCTCGGTGCCGACCTCGCGAGCCACGCTGGTCACCTGCTCGGCGAACACGCGCAGCGTGTCGGTCATCGAGTTGATCGTGTCGGCCAGCGCCGCCACCTCACCCTTGGCCTCCACCGTGATCTTCTGCGAAAGGTCACCCTGCGCCACCGCCGTCGTCACCTGCGCGATGTTGCGCACCTGATCGGTGAGGTTGTTGGCCATGAAGTTCACCGACTCGGTCAGGTCCTTCCAGGTGCCCGCCACCCCCGGCACCACGGCCTGACCACCCAGCACGCCCTCGGTGCCGACCTCGCGAGCCACGCGGGTCACCTCGTCGGCGAACGAGGAGAGCTGGTCCACCATGGTGTTGATGGTGTTCTTCAGCTCGAGGATCTCGCCCTTGACGTCCACCGTGATCTTCTGGCCGAGGTCACCCTGGGCCACCGCCGTGGTCACCTGCGCGATGTTGCGCACCTGGGCGGTGAGGTTGTTGGCCATGGCGTTGACGGACTCGGTGAGGTCCTTCCACGTGCCCGACACGCCCTGCACCTCGGCCTGACCACCCAGCTTGCCCTCGGTCCCCACCTCGCGCGCGACGCGCGTCACCTCGTCGGCGAACGCCGAGAGCTGGTCGACCATCGTGTTGACGGTGGTGCCGATGTTGAGGAACTCGCCCTTGACCGGCTGGCCGCCGATCTTCAGCGCCATCTTCTGCGAGAGGTCGCCGTCGGCGACGGCGCCGATGACGCGGGCCACCTCGGTGGTGGGGCGAACGAGGTCGTCGATGAGCGCGTTGAGGGCGTCCACCCCGGTGCCCCACGCGCCGCCGGCGCCCGTGAGCTCGGCGCGCTCAGTCATGCGGCCCTCGCGGCCGATGATCTTGCCCACGCGCACCAGCTCGCGCGACATCTGGTCATTGCGCTCGAGCAGGGCGTTGAGTGCCTGCGCCACCTCGGCCGCGGCGCCAGTGCGCTTGGTCTTCAGGCGCTGTGAGAAATCCCCATCGTGCGCCGCGCGCAGCGCGCTCAACAGGTCGGCGAGATCTGCCTGCGTCAGAGTCGCGGCCCCGTTCGGGCGGACTCCTTCCGCCCCGTCATCGCTGCTCATTTGTGGGATTGTCCTCTCGCTGTCATGAGACGCAAGGCACCGTTGCGAAAGCGGCCGTGACGACGTGCCGCCGTTTAAACACTAACTCGCCTATCACCTTGCCGTGGCCACCGCAAGTCCCGGATTGGACAGGAATACGATCAATCACCGAAAAGTCTCGCGAACCAGTGCGCGCTGGGATTTGGAGGAGAGCTCGGCGAAGCGCTCGGCGAACTCGTTGCGGGCGGCCTGCTCGTCGACGCGCAGACGGTCCACCAACGTGCCCATCGCCATGCAGGCCGCGCCGCCGCCGGGCAGGGTGGCCACCTCCTCGGCGCTGGAGCGCAGCATCGCGATCTGCACCTCGCGGTCCTGGTGGCGCCCCAAGAGGTCCTGCAGGCCCTTGAGGGACTTGACGAGCGGTGCCACCGCCGCCTCGTCGAACAGCTTGACGCCGAACAGCTCGAGGAGATAGCGCAGCTCCTTGCCCTTCTTGCGCAGCTCGTGATAGTCCTCGGCGGGGGTGGAGGGCTCGATCGCGCGCCCCATGACCACGATCCGCTTGTAGACCTTGCGGATCCGCTTGCCCGCAACGGGCCCGATGGGGTGATCGGCAGCCGGCCGGTCGTGGGCAGAGCGCTCCACCATGGTCTCCAGCAGCCGGTCCCAGTCCTCGAACAGGTTGGCGGCGCGCAGCGAGCGCAGGGCACGGGTCATATCGGCGCGAGCCACCAGCCGGCTGTGGGCGAGCACCGGGACCAGGGGGTCCAGGTCGCCGCGCATCGTCTCGGGCAGCAGGTCGCGCAGCGTGTCGAGGTCCTCGAGATAGACATCCAGGTCGCGCGCGGGCCCGGTGGCCTGCTGCAGCCAGCGGAACTCGGAGCGGAAACCGGGCAGCTCGGTGGGCGGGAAGACCGCTTTGAGCTGACGCTGGACCGTGCGTGAGCGCCGCACCGCGATGCGGAGCTGGTGCAGGTGCTCGGGGTCTTCCCCGCTGATGGCGCCCTCGGTGTTCTCTCCGATCACGCCGAGCAGCCGCCGCAGGACAGCGCTCGCCGCCACGTCGGCGCGCTGGTCGTAGGCCAGCGGCACATCGACCTTGGCCTTGACCACCGCGGCGGTCATTTACATCAGGGCCCCGAGACGCGAGACGGCCTCGTCGATCTCGGCCTCGGTGACGATCAGCGGCGGCTCGAAGCGGATCGTGGCCGGCCCGGTGGCGTTGACGACAAGACGCTGCTCGAGCAGGGCGCGCTGGGCCAGCTCGGTCGCTGAGATCCCGTCGTGCAGGTCGACCCCGACCATGAGCCCGCGGCCCCGGACGCTGGCGATCGCCGGCAGCTCGGCCAGAGCGGCCGACAGCCGCTCCCCGAGCGTGCGCACGCTCTCCAGCAGCTCTCGATCGGCGCAGATCTGCACCGCCTCCAGGGCCGCCGAGGCCACCAGCGGGCCGCCGGCGAAGGTCGAGCCGTGATCACCGGGCTGCAGTACGTCGGCCAGCCGCGGCCCGGTGATGAGCGCTCCGATGGGTAGCCCGCCGCCCAGGGCCTTGGCGCTGGTCATGGCATCGGGCACCACCGGGCTCTGCTCGTAGGCCCACAGGGTTCCCGTCCGCCCCATCCCGGTCTGGATCTCGTCGAAGATGAGCGCCGCGCCGGTGCGGTCACAGGCCTCCCGCGCCGCGCGCAGGAGCTCGTCGGAGAGCGGGTGGATGCCGGTTTCGCCCTGGATGGGCTCGAGCAGCACCGCCGCGGTGTCCTCGTCGACGGCGGCCGAGAGCGTCGCCGGGTCCTTGGGCAACACCTCGAACCCTGGCACCAGCGGGGCAAACGGCGCCTGCTTCGACTCCTGTGGCGTGGCCGACAGGGCACCGTAGGTGCGACCATGGAAGGCCTCCTGGAGCACCAGGATCTTGCCCTGGGGCCGGGCGCGGCGCGCCAGCTTGATCGCCGCCTCGTTGGCCTCGGCGCCCGAGTTGCACAGAAACACCTTGCCGCCGAGTGAGCTGTCCGACAGCGCCTGTGACAGCCGCATCGCGGGAGCGGTGTAGAAGAGGTTGCTGGCGTGGGTGAGCAGTCCCGCCTGGTCGCGCACCGCGGCCACCACGCGCGGGTGGCAATGGCCGACGTTCAGCACGGAGATGCCGGCCAGGAAGTCGAGGTACTCGTTGCCCTCGGAGTCCCACAGACGCACGCCGGCGCCGCGGACAAACTGCACGGGGGCGCGCGCGTAGGTGCCGATCGCGTAGCGCCGCTCGAGGTCCTGGAGCTCTTGGAGCGAGGTCATGATCGCGGCACGATGTCGCGGCGCGATATCGCGCTGCGCGGGGTCATGTCGCGGGTCCGATCTTGGTCCCCTGGCCGGCGTCGGTGAACAACTCCAGCAGCAGCGAGTGCGGCACCCGCCCGTCGACGATGTGGGCGTGGGAGACACCGCCGTTGATGGCTTCCAGGCACGCGGCCAGCTTGGGCCGCATCCCGCCCGCGACCGAGGGGAGGGCGGCTTGGACCTCGTCGGCGCCGATCTCGGAGATGACGCTGGCGGGGTCCTGGGGGTCGCGCAGCCAGCCCGCGACATCGGTCAGGAACATGATCTTGTAGGCGCGCAGGGCGCGCGCAACCGCCCCAGCGGCCTCGTCGGCGTTGATGTTGTAGGAGTTGCCCTCGCGGTCGGCGCCGACGGACGCGACGACCGGGATGTAGTCCTGCGCGACATGGTTGAGGACTTCGACGTCGACGCGCTCGATCCGCCCGACGAACCCGATGTCCTGTCCCGAGGGCGCGGCCTGGCGCGCGGCGCGGAAGAGCAGGCCGTCGTCGCCGCACAGGCCGATGGCCGGCTGGCCATGGCGGTTGAGCAGGAGCACGATGTCCTTGTTGACCTTGCCGACCAGCACCATCTTGGCCACCTCGACCGTTGCGGCGTCCGACACTCGCAGGCCGTCGACGAACTCGACGGGCAGGTTCAGGCGGCGCATGTAGTTCGAGATGTCCGGTCCCCCGCCGTGGATGACGATCGGGTTCATGCCGACGTACTTGAGCAGGACGACATCGCGGGCGAACTCCTCTTTGAGCTGCGGGTTGCTCATCGCCGCCCCGCCGTACTTGATCACCACCGTCTTGCCATAGAACTCCCTGATGTAGGGGAGTGCCTCGAGCAGGGTGGCGATGTCGCGCATGACTCTGCCCCCGCCACCCTCAGGTGGTGTAGTCCGCGTTGATCGTCACGTACTCGTGGCCGAGATCCGAGAAGAACACCTCGGTCTCGACGCCCTCGCCGGGCAGGCCGATCTCGTACTCGACCTCATCGCGTGCCACCGCGGCAGTGAGCGCCTGCTCGTCGTGCGGCACCACGCCGCCGCGCGCGCACACCTGCACGCCCTCGATCGCGATGTCGACCGGCAGGGGCGCGGTGCCGGGCAGCGCGGCTCCGACCGCCTGGATGATCCGCCCCCAGTTGGGATCGCCCCCGTACAGCGCTGTCTTGACCAGGGGCGAGTTGGCCACCGCGCGGGCCACGGTCTCCACGGCACCCTCCTCACCGCCGCGTACGACCACGCGCCCTACGCGCCGCGCGCCCTCCCCGTCATGCACGACCATCAGCGCCAGCTGGCGCATCAGCGCGTCCAGCGCCTCGCCGAAGCGCAGCTCGTCCTTGGTCTCGGGCTCTATCGCCACCCCCGACTCGCCGCTGCACTGCAGGATCACGGTGTCGTTGGTCGATAGCTGACCGTCGACCGAGACGCGCGCGAAGGAGCGCTTGACGCACACGCCCAGCAGCAGGTCGGCCGTCTCCGGCGACAGCTGGGCGTCGGTCTGCAGGAACACGAGCAGGGTGGCGAAGCCGGGCTGGATCATGCCCGCGCCCTTGGCCTGGGCGGTGAGCGTGACGGAGCCCGAGGGCAGTAACACCCGCAGCCGGGCGCGCTTCTCAAAGGCGTCGGTGGTGCGAATCGCGGTGGAGAACGCCGCATCGCCGTCGCTGGCGAGGCCGTGGGAGGCGGCGACGATCCCCTGGGTGATGTTGTGCATGGGCAACGGGACGCCGATCACGCCGGTGGAGCACACCGCCACCTGGTCCTCCTTGACGCCGGCGACGAGCGCCCCCATGCCCTGCATCTTGGCGGCGTTCTCAAAGCCCGGGCGGCCGGTGGCGGCGTTTGCGTTGCCCGAGTTGACCACCACGGCGCGCAGGGCGTCAAGCCGGGCGCGCTCGCGGCACAGCAGCACCGGCGGCGCCTGGGTCCCCGAGGCGGTGAAGCGCGCCGCGCTCGTCGCCTCCGGCGCGTCGCAGACCATCACGCCGACATCCGGGGCGCCCGACTCCTTGATGCCGGCGGCCACGCCGGCGGCGCGAAAGCCTGCGGGCAGGCCGTCCCCGTCGAGCTCGGTGACGTGGTCCGGCCGCGGCACCCAGCGGCTGGTGAACACCGTGCTCACGCTGATCGCCTCCGCTCGGCATCCAGCCTCGCCTGTATGTCGGCGGCGGTGGTCATCCGGCACTGATCCCCTCCCCCTCCGGGCGCCCGAACATGAGGTTGAGGTTCTGGACCGCCTGCGAGGCGGTGCCCTTCCACAGGTTGTCGATGACGCTGAAGACGATGATCCGTCCGGTGCGCTCGTCGGCGTGGACCGAGATGCGGCAGAGGTTGGTCTCGCGCACGGCACGGACTCCCGGCGGGTCGCTCACCACCTCGATGAAGGGCTCGTCCGCGTAGGCCTCTCGATAGATCGCTCTCGCGTCGTCGTGGCCCAGGCCGCCGTTGGCCGGCGTGACGTAGCAGGAGACCAGCTCGCCCTGGTCGAGCGGGATCAGGTGGGGCGTGAACGTGATCGGGCGGTCAGCCCCGAGCACGGCGAGCTCCTGCTCGATCTCGGGCGTGTGGCGGTGGCGCGGGACGCTGTAGGCGTTCATGTTCTCGTCGACTGACACGAAGTGGGTCGCGTCGGTGGCGCCACGACCTGCGCCCGACACCCCCGACTTGGCGTCGATGACGACGTCGGCGATCACGCCCGCGCGTGCCAGGGGAGCCAGCCCGAGGATGGCGGCCGTCGGGTAGCAGCCGGGGTTGGCGACCAGCGCGGCGCCGGCGATCTCGTCGCGGTAGTGCTCCGGCAGCCCGTAGACGGCGTCGCCGAGTAGGTCGGGCGCGGGATGCGGGCGATACCACTCCTCATAGACGGCGGCATCGCGCAGCCTGAAATCGGCGCTGAGGTCGACCACCTTGACGTCGCGGCGGCGCAGTTCTGCCACCAGCTCTGCCGCCGCGCCGTGGGGGTAGGCGACGACGGCGGCGTCCACGTCGGCATGGCGCTCGAGGTCGAGCTCCTCCATCACCATCGGAACACGATGGTGCGGGTAGAGCTCATCGAGGCGGCGCCCGACATCGGACCGGGAGGTGACCGTGGTCAGCATGAACGACGGGTGGCCGTGCAGCAGCCGGGCACACAGGGCGCCGGCATACCCCGACGCGCCGAACACGGCGACGCTAGGAGTCACGCACCCTCCCCTCCAGCTGCGCCGCAAGCGCCGAGGCGATCTTGCGCCGCCGGGCGGCCACCTCCTCGTCGGTGAGGGTGCGGTCGGCCGCGCGGAAGCGCAGGCGCACTGCGAGCGACACGTGGCCCGCGCCGATGGTCTGAGCGTCGCGGTACACGTCGAAGACGTCGGCTCCGGCGAGCAGCGCGCCGCCCGCGCCGCGCACCACCTCGAGCACCTGGGCCGCGGTGACGGTGTCGGCGACGATCACCGCCAGGTCCTCGCGGACCTCGGGGAAGCTCGTCAGGTCCTGATAGCTCGTGAAGCGCACATGCGCCGCAGCCACGTCGAGGTTCACCTCGAAGGCAGCCACCTCGGCGTCGAAATCCCAGCCTCCGGCCACGTCGGGGTGGATGCGCCCGATCCATCCCGCGGGCGTCCCGGCGATGAGGATCCGAGCGGCCTGGCCGGGGTGCAGGAACGGCGCCGGCTCGGGGTCGGCCTCGACCGTCCAGGGAACGTGCAGCGTGTCGAGCATTCCGCCCAGCACGCCCTTGGCGGCGAAGAAGTCCGCGTCGCGGGGCTCGGGGCTGCGCCACGTCGCCGGACGCACGGGGCCCGAGAGGAGCGCGGCGACGTGATAGGGCTCGGAGGGCAGCGGGTGGGCGGGGTTCGAGTCCCGAGGATCGGGCAGGTATACGGCCCCCGCCTCGAAGAGCCGCAGCGCGCTCGCCCCGCGCGAGCGGTTGCGCTGGCCGACGTCCAGCAGCGAGCCCAGCAGCGTCGTGCGCAGCCGCGACTGGTCGGTCGACATGGGGTTCTCGAGCTCCACCACCGGCCGGTCGGCGATGCGCAGGCGCGCAACCTGCTCGGGGCCCTCGAAGCTCCAGCCGACGATCTCGTGCAGCCCCTGGGCGGTGAGGGCGTCGGCGGCGCGGCGGCGCAGCCGCTGGACGTCGGTGAGCCGCCCGGAGGCGCCGTGGCGCGAGGGCAGCGTGGCGGGCAGATCCTGCAGAGCGCCGAGCCGGGCCACCTCCTCGATGAGGTCGGCCTCGCGGGTGACGTCGGTGCGGCGGAACGCGGGGACCCTCGCCTCGAGGCCCTCCGGGGTCTCCGTGGTCGTGAACTCCAAGGCGGTAAGGATCTCGGCGCTGCGCTCGCGCGGCACCTCGACCCCGAGGAGGCTCTTCACGCGTGCGTCACGCAGGACGACCGTCTTGAGCGCCGGGCCGTCGCCGCCGACGTCGATCGTGCCCGGAAGCACCCGCGCGCCGCACAGCTCGATCATGAGCTGGGTCGCGATGGCCTGGGCCTCCATGCACTGCTCGGGCTGCAGCCCCTTCTCGTTGCGCCCGGAGGCCTCGCTGCGCAGGCCGAGCTTCAGCGACGTCAGATGGATGTTGGCCCCATCCCAGTTGGCGACCTCCATCAGCACCCGCGTGGTGGAATCCTCGACCTCGGAGCGGGCGCCGCCCATCACGCCGGCGATCGAGGTCGGTCCCTCGTCGTCGGCGATGAGGACCATGTCTGCGTCCAGGCGACGGGTCTGGCCGTCCAGCGTCTGCACCGTCTCTCCGTCATGGGCCCGGCGGATGGTGAGCTGGGCGCCGGCGATGCGGTCGAGGTCGAACGCGTGCAGCGGCTGGCCCGTGAGCAGCATCACGTAGTTGGTGATGTCGACGATGTTGGAGATCGGCCGCTGGCCCGCGGCCATCAGCCGGGCCTTCAGCCACGCCGGGGAGGGCCCGATCTTCACCTCCTCGAACACCCGAGCGGTGAACCGCGGGCACAGATCGGGGCACTCAACGGTGATCCGCGCGGCGTCGAGGGGGGTGGGCGGGGCGGAATCACCGGGGTCCTCGCGCCACGGGGCGGGCGCCAGCGGCGCGCCGGTGCGCGGCGTGCACCTCCCGGGCGACACCGTAGATCCCGAGGCAGTCGGGCCGGTTCGGGGTCACCTCGAGCACGAGCACGTCGGTGGCGATGGGCAGGACCGAGGCAAGCGGCGTCCCCGCTGCCAGCGCCTCGTCGAGAACCATGATCCCGTTGTGGTCGGTGCCGATCCCGACCTCGTCCTCGGCGAGGATCATGCCGTTGGACGCCTGGCCACGCAGCTTGGCCACCTTGAGCCTGGTGCCGTCGGGCATGACCGAGCCCGGCCTGGCGACCGCGACGGTCTGGCCGGCCGCCACGTTGGGCGCCCCACAGACGATCTGGGAGGGCTCGCCATCGCCGGTGTCGACCAGGCACACGCTGAGCCGGTCGGCGTCGGGATGGCGCTCAGCTTCCAGCACCTTGCCGACGACGAAGTGCTCGAGCGCGTTGACCCCGTGGCGCTCCACGCGCTCGACCTCGGTTCCGGTCATGGCCAGGCGATCGGCCAGCGCGAAGGCGTCCAGATCCGGGGCGCAGTACTCGCGCAACCATGTCAGCGGGACGCGCATCAGAACTGCTCCAACAGGCGGATGTCGTTGTCGTAGAACAGGCGCAGGTCAGGGACGCCGTGCTTGAGCATGGCGATCCGTTCGATCCCCATCCCGAAGGCGAAGCCCTGAACCTTCTCCGGGTCATAGCCGTATTCGGCCACCTCGGCAAGGACGTTGGGGTCGACCATGCCCGAGCCGAGGATCTCGATCCACGCCGTGCCCTTGCACAGCGGGCAGCGCTGCCCGTCGGCGGTGATGCCGTCCACGCAGTTGAAGCAGGAGACGTCGACCTCGACGCTGGGCTCGGTGAAGGGGAAGAAGTGCGGGCGCAGCCGCACCTGGCGCTCGTCGCCGAAGATGGCGCGAGCGAAGGCCAGCAACGTGCCCTTCAGGTCGGCCAGAGTCACGTCCTCGTCAACGGCCAGTCCCTCGATCTGATGGAACTGCGGCGTGTGGGTGGCGTCAGAGTCGGGGCGGTATACGCGCCCGGGCACGATGATGTAGATCGGTGGCGGCTGGCTCTGCATCGCGCGCACCTGCATGGGCGAGGTGTGGACGCGCAGGAGCGGCGTGTGGGGGTCGAAGATGTCGACCCCGTCCTCGCGGCCCTTCACGTAGAACGTGTCGCTGAGCAGGCGCGCCGGGTGGGTCTGCGCATGGTTGAGCGCGTCGAAGTTGTAGTAGACGGTCTCCACCTCGGGGCCCTCGGCCACGTTGAAGCCCAGCCCGATGAAGACGTCCTCGATCTCGCGGCGGGTCTGGGTCATGAGGTGCAGGCGCCCGACCGCCGGCAGCGGGTCGGCGGGCAGCGTCACGTCGATTCGGTCGGCCACCAGCCGCTGCTCGAGCTCGGCACGCGCCAGCTCCGCGCCGCGCGATTCGATCGCGCCCTCCAGCGCCCGGCGTGCCTGGTTGGCGGCCTTGCCGGTCGCGGCCCGTTCCTCTACCGGGAGCTCGGCGACGCCGCGCAGGAGGTTGGGCAGCTCGGCCTTGCGCCCCAGATACCGGACGCGGACCTCCTCGAGCGCAGCGGTGCCGGACGCCGCGGCGATCGCCGCCATGGCCTCCTGCTCGATCTGGGCGATGCGGTCGGTGCTGCTCATCCGCGCGCCATCCTAGACGCCTCATACAGGGCGACCGTGGCCGCCATGGCGGCGTTGAGCGAGTGGCTGACGATAGGGATCCGGGCCGCCTGGTCACACGCTGCGATCACGTCCGCCGGCAGTCCCTCGCGCTCGGCCCCGACGAGCAGCGTGACCGTGTCGCTCAGCGCGATGGCGTCGAGGGGAACGGGCGCCTGGCCGTCGAGCGCGACCGTCTCGCCGGGCAGGTCGGCGACCGTCGCCGCGCGCGCCAGCGGCATGGTGAACACCGCGCCCATGCTGGCGCGCACCGCCTTGGGGCCGAACGGGTCCGCCGTCCCCGGGCCGATGGCGACGCTGGCGGCGCCAAAGGCCTCGGCAGAGCGCAGGACGGCCCCGACGTTGCCCGGGTCGTGGAGGCCGTGCAGGTAGACGCACAGCGGGCCGGCGGGCGCCGGCGCCCAGCGCTCCTCGTAGACCGCCAGCGTCCGGGTGCCGGAGCCGAGCTCTGAGGCGGCGGCGAGCAGCTTGGGCTCGACCTCGGTCCCGGGGAGACCGCTGCCGGCGGTGCAATAGCGCTCGACCGGCGTCCAGCCGGCGGCGTCGGCGGCGGCGAGCAGGTCCTCGCCCTCGGCGACGAAGCGCCCGCTCTGCTCACGGGCGCGACGGCGCTGGTTGAGCTTGCGGATCTCTTTGAGGTGCTCGTTGTGGGGGCTGGTGATCGTCATCTGCAGTTGGGCGGTGTGGTCCTGTCAGCCACAAAAAAAGGCGCCGGCTTCGATGAAGCGGGCGCCCGGGTGGCGGTGCTGGAGTGCTCGGCTGGTTGCTCAGCCGGCCGCCAGCGCCTCTCGGGCGCGGTCGGCAAAGCGTCGGAAGGTGTCGGCGTCATGGACGGCCATGTCGGCGAGGATCTTGCGGTCAAGCTCGACCCCGGCGGTCTGGAGCCCGTGCATGAACTGCGAGTACGACAGCCCGTTCTGGCGGGCCGCCGCGTTGATACGCGTGATCCACAGGCGGCGGAAGTCGCGCTTGCGGTTGCGCCGGTCGCGATAGCGGTACTGGTCGGCCTTGAGCACCGCCTCCTTGGCGGTCCGGTAATGCCGACTGGCATCGCCCCGGTAGCCCTTGGCCAGCTTCAGCGTCGCGCGGCGCTTCTTGCGGGCGTTCAGCGAGCGCTTGACACGGGTCATGAGTGCTTGGCCCCCAGCAGCGTCTTCACGCGCTTGGTGTCGTGATCAGAGAGGACCGCCGGGCGGTTCAGCTGACGCTTGCGCTTGGGCGACATCTTCTCGAGGATGTGGGTCTTGCCGGCGTGGCGCCCCACGACCTTGCCCTTGGCGGTCAGCTTGAAGCGCTTCTTGGCGCCCGAATGGGTCTTCATCTTCGGCATGACGACCCGAGAGTAAAGCAGACACGCGCGTGGCTGCCGAGTGGCTGGACACGCGCGTGACTACGGTGCGTTCAGGAAGCGGACGAGGTGGTGTCCGGCGCGCCCTCGGCTGCGGGCTCGCCAGGAACGGCGGCCTCGTCCGGAGCGGCGGACTCGTCAGAAACGGCGGCCTCGTCCGGAGTGGCGGCCTCGGCGGACGGTGCGGCCTCCTCAGAAGCGGTGCGCTCCTCGGAAGCGGCGGGCTCCCCTGCGGCCGTCGTCTCGCTGGAAGCGACGGGCTCCTCTGCGGCCGTCGTCTCGCTGGAAGCGGCGGGCGCGTCCGGAGCGTCGGCCTTTCCGTTCTGGCGCCCGTTGCGGCCGGCCTTGGTGGTGTCGCCGTCGCCCTCGCCTTCGGGCTTGCCGTCTTTCTCTCCGGCCAGCACCGCCTTGGAGGGAGCGAGCATCATCGTCATGTTGCGGCCGTCCTGGAGAGGGGTCTGCTCCACGATCGCGATTTCGGAGAGCTCGCCGGCGAGCTTGTCGAGCAGCGCGGTGCCGCGCTCGGGGTGGGTGACCTCGCGCCCGCGGAACATGATCGTCACCTTGACGCGGTCCCTGCCAAGCAGGAAGCGCTTGACGTGACCCTTCTTGGTGTCGTAGTCGTTCTGGGCGATCTTCGGCCGGAACTTGATCTCGCGGATCGTGATCTGCTGCTGATGCTTGCGGGCGGCCTTCTGCTTCTGGGCCTGCTCGTACTTGTACTTGGAGTAGTCGAGCACGCGGCACACGGGCGGGCGCGCGTCGGGAGCGACCTCCACGAGGTCGAGATCGCGCTCCTGGGCATAAGCCAGAGCCTCGGACGTCTTGATGACGCCGATCTGCTTGCCGTCCTCGCCCACAAGCCGTACCTCGGGCACGCGGATGCGGTCGTTCGTCCGAGTTGTGTCCCGCTCGGGCGGGCGCCGGTCAAACCGTCTGGGAACCGGCAACTTAGCTGCCTGCAGCGGCCGTCTGAATCAAGCGGGGCCGCGCCGTGTGGTGTGAAGTTGAATCAACGGGAGGAAGTATAGCGGCGATTTCAGTCCGTCGAGCGCGTTTTCGTCTGTTCCAGCACCCGTTGGGCGAAGGCCTGCACCGACGCCGCCCCGGTGTCTCCGGCGCGGTGCTCGCGCACGCTCACCTCGTCCTGCTCGGCCTCCCGGTCGCCGACGACGAGCATGTAGGGGATCTTGCGCAGCTCGCCGTCGCGGATCTTGCGGCCGACTGACTCAGTGCGGTCGTCCAGCTCGGCGCGCACGCCCGCGTCGGTCAGCCGGGCGACCACGGAGTGGCCGTACTCCAGGTGGCGGTCGGCGATGGGCAGGACGATCGCCTGCACCGGGCTCAGCCACACCGGCAGCTCGCCCCCGACGTGCTCCAGGTAGATGCCGATGAAACGCTCGTAGGAGCCCATCAGGGCGCGGTGGATCATCACTGGGCGATGCTCGACGTTGTCGGCGCCCGTATAGACGAGGCCGAAGCGCTCGGGCTGGAGGTAGTCCAGCTGGACGGTCCCCAGCTGCCAGGATCGGCCGAGCGAGTCAGTCATGTGCATGTCGATCTTGGCGCCGTAGAACGCCCCGTCGCCTTCGTTGACGGTGTACTTCAGGCCCTGGCTGTCCAGTGCTGAGCGCAGCGCACCCTCGCTGCGGTCCCATTGCTCGTCGGTGCCCAGGCGCTTCTCGGGACGGGTCGAGAGCTCGAGGCGCACATCCACGCCGAACACCTGGTAGGTGGCGAACGCGAACTCCAGGCAGCCGGCCACCTCCTCCTGGATCTGGTCCTCGGTGCAGAAGATGTGGGCGTCGTCCTGGACGAAGTTGCGTGTGCGCAGCAGGCCGTGCAGGGTGCCCGACGGCTCGTTGCGATGCAGCAGACCGGGCTCGGAGTAGCGCACCGGCAGATCCCGGTAGGAGTGCGGGGTCATCGAGTAAAGGTGAGCGTGCCCGGGGCAGTTCATCGGCTTGAGGCCGTACGGCGCGCCCGCCGACTCGGAGATGAACATCTCCTCCTGGAACTTCTCCCAGTGACCAGAGGTCTTGAACAGGGCGCTGTCGTAGAGCTGAGGCGTCTTGACCTCGGTGTAGCCGCGCGGCTTGCCCATCTCTCGGCTGAGGCCGACGAGCTCGTTGAAGACGACAGTGCCCTTCGGGTACCAGAACGCCATACCGGGCGCCAGCTCCGAGAAGCCGAACAGGCCGAGCTGGGGCCCGAGGCGGCGATGGTCGTTGGCGCGTGCCCGCTCGATGAGCTCCAGGTGTGCCTGGAGATCCTTGTCGGAGAAGAAGGCCGTCCCATACACGCGCGTGAGCATCTGGCGGCTCGCGTCGCCCCGCCAGTAGGAGCCGGCGACCGACTGCAGCCTGAACGCCTTGATGCGCTTGGTCGTCGGCGCGTGCGGTCCGCGGCACAGATCGGTGAACGGTCCGTTGGTGTAGAGCGACACCGTGGTGGCGTTCTCGTTCTTGATCAGGTCCTCGATGAGCTCAACCTTGTAGGGCTGCTTCTCCTCGTGGAAGCGCTGGATGGCGTCCTGGACGCTGACCTCCTCGCGCACAAAAGGCTCGTCGGCGTCGATGTGCGCCTTCATCGCCGCCTCGATCGTCGGGAAGTCGGCGTCGTTGACGGTGACCCCGTCGGGGAAGTCGAAGTCGTAATAGAAGCCGTTGTCGATCGCCGGGCCGATGCTGATCTTCACGCCTGGATAGAGCTCGAGCATGGCGGCGGCGAGCACGTGCGCCGCGTCGTGGCGGACGAGCGCCAAGGCCTCCTCCCCGCTGCGATCGGTGAGGATCTCGAGCTTGGGCGCTGCGCCGGTGGGTGCGGATCCGTTTCCGTTGGGCAACGGACGCGAGAGATCGCGCAGCTCCCCGTCGACCTTGATCGCAAGTGCTGCACGGGCAAGCCCCGCCCCGATGGCGGCGGCGGCATCAGCGCCTGTGGCGCCGTTCTCGAGGGACAGCATGGTCCCATCTGGCAGCTCGTAATCCATCCCGAGCCGGATGCTAGTGATCGCGGCGGCCCCGGCGGTCCCGACGCTTGCGGTCAGTCGGCGCGCCGGAGCGGTCAGCCGCGGCGGCGCACCTTGAAGTTGAAGTGCGCGATCGTCTGCGGCCGGATCGCGATCTCGGGACACAGGTGTGGCGGGGCGCACGTGAAGCGCTCGTTCTCCAGCACGCTGCCGCGGAAAGCACCGGTACACCATGTCCTTGAACCCGCCGTGCTCATCCTGCCCGGCGTCAGGGCGACGCGCACGAGCTGCCCGGCCGTCGTTGTCGGCACGCCCATCTCGCCCGAGGCTACGCAGCCGCGGTGGTGCGGCGCGCTGACCTCCACGGTCTCGGAGCGCTGTACCGAGCCGACCATGTCGAGATCCGCGGGATTGCGCCAGCTGACCATGAACAACGTGCGGGGGCCGCCAGTGCCGGGGCTCACGTGAACCTTCACCGGCGTCACGGTCTCCACGGGGATCGCGCCGGCAACGGGAACCGCCGCCACTGCCGCGAACGCCACAACCGCGATGAGCACGATGCGCCTCATCGGTCGGGAGCATACCCACGAGGACGGGTCGCTCACGCTACATTTACGTCCTCCCGGACGATTAGCTCAGCTGGGAGAGCGCCGCCTCGACAAGGCGGAGGTCGCTGGTTCGAGCCCAGCATCGTCCACTCCGGTAGGCCTTGGGGATTCGCCTACTTCGGGTCATCGCAGATTTTCGGGTTGCGTCCTCAGTCCGTCTCCGAGATCCCACGACGGGTTGACGCTCGTCCTTCGCACCCCCGCCGGTGGACTGGAGGCACGGGGGTAGACTGCCGTCGTTCGGAACCCTGAGGGGCGTGTGTGGCTGAGCTGGTTGAGCTGGCGACGATCTGGCTGGTCGATCTGGTCGGGTCGACACGGTTGGCGACGTCTGTCGGGCCGGTGCGGGCGGACGCGTTGCGCGATCAGTACTTCGCGTTGTTGCGCGAGGCGATCGATGCCTCGGGCGGCCGGGAGTTCAAGAACACGGGCGATGGGTTGTTCGTGGCGTTCTCGTCGGCGTCGGCGGCGGTGGGTTGCGCTGTGTTGACGCAGCAGTTGTTCGAGCGACGCTATCGCGGAGCGGAGCAGCAGCTGCACGTCCGGATCGGGTTGGGAACGGGCGAGTCGACGATCAAGGATGGGGACTATTTCGGGATGCCGTCGATCGAGGCGGCCAGGCTGTGCGATCAGGCGCCGGCGGACGGGATCCTGATTTCGCCGGCGACGAAGATGCTGGCCGGCAGGGTCGACGGCGCGCGGTTTGAGTCGTTTGGCGAGCTGGAGTTGAAAGGGATTGCGGAGCCGGTTGAGGCGTTCCGCGTGATGTGGGAGCCACTGGATCCGGAGCTTGCGCGGCTGGACGTCGGTCGCTGGCCGTTGCCCGAGGCGCTGCGCGGGGTGCCGCGAGTGGCGTATGTGGGGCGCGCTGCTGAGCGAGCGATGCTCGATCAGGCGCGCGGATCGGCGCGGTCTGGTGCGCGTCAGTTTGTGTTGTTGTCAGGTGAACCGGGGATCGGGAAGACGAGGTTGGCCGCGTATGCGGCGCGGGGCGCGAACGCGGACGGGTTCGTTGTGTGCTGGGGATCGTGCTCGGAGGATCTCGCTGCGCCGTATGAGCCGTGGATCGGAGTGTGCTCACAGTTGATCGAACACGCACCTGCCGAAGTGCTCGCCGGCTACCTGACGCGGTTCGGTGGCGAGGTCGGCCGGCTCGCTCGCAACCTGGCCCAACGGGTCACGGATCCGCCGGCGCCGCAGTCGTCGGATCCGGAGACCGAGCGGTTCCTGCTGTTCCAGGCCATCGCTGAGCTGCTCCGTGCGATCGCATCAACGGCTCCGCTGTTCGTGGTCTTGGACGACTTCCATTGGGCTGACGCGCAGTCGGTCGCGCTGCTCAAGCACGTCGGACGGTCGATTGTGGATTGCCCGCTGACGGTGCTCGTCACCTACCGCGACACCGACCTCGGCGCGGACGATCCGCTCACCGCGGTACTCGCCGATCTGCGCCGCTTGGAGGGCGTGGAGCGGATCTCGCTGCACGGCCTCGCTGTAGAGGATGTTGAGGCGATCACAGCTGCCGTCGCTGGTCATGACCTCGACGAGGAGGGGGTCGCTCTGGCGGGCGAGATCGCGGCCGAGACGGACGGCAACCCGTTCTTCGTCGGCGAGATTCTGCGCAACCTCTCGGAGTCCGGGATGGTCGTGTTCGACGAGCCGCGAGGTCGGTGGCGGGTCGATCGCAGTTCCGGGGTTGCGCTGCCGGAAAGCGTCCGGGAGGTCGTTGAACGGCGCGTGGCGGTGCTAGGCCAGGGTGCACTACAGACGCTCACGGTCGCGGCGGTGATCGGTCGCAGTTTCGATCTGGAGTTGCTCGCGACGCTGGTTGAGATTGACGAGGCCGCGCTCCTCGACCAGCTCGAATCGGCAGTCCAAGCGTCACTTCTCCGCGAATCCACCGGTCAGGTTGGGCGGTTCACGTTCGAGCACGCGCTGATCAACCACACGCTGTATGAGGGGCTCGGCGGCAGCCGGCGCGCGCGGGTTCACCAGCGCATCGCCGAAGCGCTCGAGGACCTCTACGGCACCGACTCGGACGAGCAGCTCACCGAGCTCGCGCTTCACTGGCGGCTGGCGACCGTCTCGGTCGACAGGACCAAGGCGGCCCGGTACGCCACGCGCGCCGGGCGGCGAGCGCTGGACAGCCTCGCGCCGAGCGAGGCGGCGAAGCTATTCGCTGACGCGCTGGAGCTGCTCGGGACGGTCGCGACCGCTGAGCGATGCGAGGCGCTGATCGGGCTCGGCGAGGCGCAACGCCAGACGGGTGTTGCGGCGCATCGCGAGACGCTGCTCGAGGCGTCCCGGATCGCGTCGGACCTCCATGACGCCGAGCTGGCCGCCCGCGCGGCGCTGGCGAACAACCGCGGTTGGACGAGCCGGATCGGTAACGTCGACGTCGATCGGGTCGCCGCGATCGAACGGGCGCTCGAACTTGATGATCCGCCCCAGCCGGACCGGCGCGCGCGGCTGCTGTCGTTGCTGGCTATGGAGTTGACGTTCGCGCCCGATCACGCGCGCCGCTGGGCGTTCGCCGACGAGTCGATCGCGCTCGCCCGGCAGGCGGGAGACCCACGAACGCTTGCGAGGGTCCTCATGAACTCCTGCTACGCGTACTGGGCGCCCGACACGCTCGCCAAGCGCGCAGAGTACGTTCGCGAGCTGGTGGCCCTGGTCGTGCAGGTACAGGATCTGCACGTCGAGTATTTCGCCACGCTCCGGGAGACGAACATCGCGATGGAGCTGTGCGACTTTGCGCGCGCCGACGCAGCGCTCGATCGCATCCACGCGATCGCCGACCAGACACGGCAGCCGATACAGAGATGGAATGTGGGTTTTATCGAGGCCGCATCGCGGTGCGCGCGCGGCGAGCTGGAGACCGGGGAGCAGCTCGCCGAACAGGCTCTGCAAATCGGGCAGGAGAGCGGCGAACCCGACGCCGCAATGGCCTACGGAGCCACGCTCATCACGAACCGCATGTACCAGGGCAGGGGCGCCGAGGTGATCGCGCTGCTCGAGCAGACGACGGCCAACTTCCCGGGCCTGCCCGGCTGGGCGGCCGCGCTCGGCCTGGCCTACTGCTGGATCGACCGCCGCCCGGACGCCGCCGAAGTGCTCGCGCGCGCCGCCGAGCAACACTTCGTACAGCTCCGTTGTGACCAGAACCAGACAATCGGCTTGGCAATGTATGCGGACACGGCCGCCCAGACGCGCTCGCTCGAGGCCGCAGCGATGCTGTACGAGCTGCTGGCGCCGTACGCGGACCAGTTCGTCTGGAACGGCGCATCGAGCTTCGGACACGCGCGCATGTCCCTCGCGCTACTAGCCGCCACGCTCGGCCGCCACGAGCAGGCCGACGCGCACTTTGCCTTCGCCTGCGCCTTTCACCACGAGCACGGCATACGCGTCTGGGAAGCTCGCTCCGAGCTCGGCTGGGCCGAGGCACTCGCCGACCGCGGCGAGTCGCGGCCCGCCCGCGAGCACGCCGCTCGTGCGCTCGACCTCGCCCGCGAGCGCGGCTACGGCGCGTTCGAGCCACGCGCTGCCGCGATCCTCACCTCCCACGCCTCCATCGACACCTGATCGACCCGAGCGGCCGCTGTCGGCGAAAGCCGCCACGCCGATCCTCGATGGGCATCTGCGACGACCCCTGAGATCCGCGCGGAGCAGGTCTGGGCTCGGCGCGGGCGGCATGCTCGTACCTGCAGCCACGAGCTGGCAGCACCGCCGGGGCGCTCGGCCTCGACTGCTCAGGTTTCGATGGTTGCTGGTAAGGCGAGGATCGCGGCTGCGCGTGGCTCGAACGCGCCGTAGCCGTGCTGTTGGGAGAGCTCGAGTGCGCGGGCGGCGTGGCCGCGTGCCCGATCGGTGGCGCCGCGGTCGGCGAGCGCCTCGCCCCAGCCGAGCTCCGATCGGGCTTCCCAGAGGCGCAGGCCCAGCTCGCGGTGAAAGCCGCAGGAGAACTCGAACTGCGCGTCGGCGCGATCGTGGCGGCCCAACGTCGCGTCGAGCATGGCCAGGTACATGCGGGCGTGCCCGTACCCAGCGACGCCATTCCACACGAACTGGTCGGCATAGGGCTCCATCAGCATGTGCAGCATCCCGGCGGCCTCGAGCGAGCGTGTCTGGGCGGCCGTCTCCGCGTACCCCGCCAGCGCGCTCATCTGAGCTGTGTCGCAGCGGATGTGTTTGAAGTGCTTGGCGGCGGCGCGCGCGAGCACCTCGGCGCCCTCCGGCCGGCGGTCCGTGAAGCAGTACAGACGACTCAGCCCGGCCTCCCAAGCCGGGATGCCAGGGTTGTTCGCCACTGTGTGCTCCACGAGCGCGATCACCTCGGCGCCCCTGCCCTGCGCGCCTCGGCTCTCGAGGACCGTGGCACCGTAGACCATTGCCGCGTCGGGCTCGGTGGCCTCCTGCCCGTTCTGCAGAGCCTGTTCGGCGAGGCGCTCGCCGGCGTCGAGGTCGCCGCGGATGCACGTCAGGGCGGCCCCGACGTAGCCCGCGATCCAGCGGTGCGTCGGCTGACGCGTCTGCTCGGCGATCGCGTGCATGCGCGCGAGCGTCGCCTCGGCCCGCGCGAACTCGCACAGCTCGACCGCCACGAATGTCTCCCACAGCCCGGCGAGGAACTCAACGTTGAGATCCTGCACCTCGGCGAGGAGCGCGTGCAGTTCGAGCACATACCCGGCGCGCTCGGCGAGCGTGTCCGGCGCCCAGCACGCGTAGTAAGCGTTCCCGAGCACCTCGGCAAGCGTCCGCGGGTCTCCCGCTTCGCGGGCGAGTGCGATCGCCTGCCTCGCCAGCGCCCGCCGCCGCGCGTGCTCCGGCTCGAATGCCAACTCCTGGGCCTGCAGTGCCAGCAGTCGCGCGTGCCGCGCCGGCTGCGGCGGCTGATCGAGCTCGAGCGCGCGCGAGATCGCCGCGACGCGCTCCTCATCGACAACCCCGAACCCGCTCGCGAAGCCGCGGTTGTTCGCCAGCGCCGCCCGGGCGGCGAGGTCGGCGTCGGCAAGCTCAGACGCGAGCCGGCAGGCGTGCAGGAGCGTCTCCCGATACGCCGCATCGCCGGTGAGGCGCTGCGCGTCCCCGAGGCCGATCAGCGCCTCGCAACGCTCGACCGTGGTCCCCGGTCCGAGTTGTTCGAGCGCGTCGGCGAACAGCCGCGCGGCCCCGCTCGGCGCGAGGCTGTCGAGCGCTCTCTGCCCAGCGCGCAGGGAGTAACCGGCCGCCTTGTGCTTGTCGACCGACACGGTCGCCAACCGCCAATGCAACGCGAGCTCCGCCAGACGCTCCTCAGCATCGCCGCCGTACAGCGCTTCGAGCGTCTCGGCGACCTGCAGGTGCATCCGTGCGCGTCGCGTCCCGCCGAGACCGTCGTACAGGGTGTGGTTGATCAGCGCGTGCGCAAAGGTGAACCGCCCGACGCGGTCCGACGATTCGACCAACAGCGACGCCTGCACGGCCGCCTCGAGCTGCTCGAGCAACGTGACCTCATCCAGGTCGACGAGTGCTGCCAGCAGGTCGAGGTCGAAGCTGCGGCCGATCACCGCCGCCGCGGTCAGCGTCTGGCGTGCGTCAGCGCCGAGCACTTCGACCCGCCGGTCGACAACCTCACGCACGCTCTCGGGCAATGCCACCCCGGAGCTGCGGTCGATGACCCACCGGTCGCGTTCGTCGTATACGACCATTCCGGACTCGGAGAGGTTGCGTAGGATCTCACCGACGAAGAACGGGTTCCCACCCGTCTCCGCCGTGATCTCGCCGGCAAGCGCGATCCCGTCGGCGTCGAGCTCGTGGCCGGCGGCGGCGGCGGTGATCGCCTGCACATCCTCGGCATGCAGTCCTTGCAGCGCGACCCGCTCGACGCCGTCGAGCCGTCGCAGATCGGCGAGCGCAGCGGTCAGCGGATGGTGCTTGGTCAGCTCGGAGTCTCGATACGTGACCAACAGCTGCAGCGGCCCGTGTTCGAGATTGCGCGCGATGTGCTTCAGCAGCGCCACTGATTGGCCATCCGCCCATTGGAAGTCATCGAGCACGACGCACAACGGCACCGACACGGCCACCGCCCGCAGCAACTCCGTCACGGCCTTGAACAGCATGAAGCGCTCGGTCTCAGGATCCGAGGTCTGTCGGGCCGGAGCGTCCGGAAGCCGGCGGGCGAGGTTGCCCGCCAACCGCGCCAGCTCGGCGCCGTGGAGCTGCGCATAGTCCGAGAGCAGATCCTTCGGCGCGTGTTCGACGATCTGCGTACAGACTGCGATCCACGGCTCATACGGCGCCGCGAGATCCTCGCTGCACGAACCCCAGCAGACCGCGAATCCGTCCGCGTTCGCGCTAAGCGCGGCGTAGGACGCCAACCTGGTCTTCCCGATCCCCGGCTCGCCTGACAGGAGCACCACCCGCCGGGCACCGGACCGCGCATGACCGCCCGCGACCTCGAGCAGCCCGCGCTCCGGTTCACGACCGACGTACGCGATCCGCGGCACCCTCCGCAATGCCTCGGGCAGCGGCCACCGACCCACATCCGCCCAGGCTTGCTCCAGATCCAGCCGCTCCCACAGCACCTGGAAGGCCTCCATCGGCTCCGGGATCCCGTTCAACTCCAGCTCGCCGAACGACTCGAACCGCGCCCCGTCGACGCGACCCGCGAGCGCCTTCGTGAGGGGTGAGATGAGGATCCCGCCGGTCGGAGCTTTGTCGCAGAGGCGGGCAGCTTCGATCGATGGCATCCCGAAATAGTCGCCATCCTTGACCGTCGCCTCGCCGGTCCCGAGACCGATCCGGACCTGAAGTCGCTGCTCCTGGTTGCGGTAGCGGCGCTCGAATAGCTGCTGGGTCAGCACCGCGCACCTGACCGCGGCAGACGCAGAGGTGAACGCAGCCATCAGCCCGTCGCCCGTGTTCTTGAACTCCTTGCCGCCTGACGACTCGATCGCCTCGCGCAGCAACGCGAAATAGTCCTCGCGCAGCTCATCCGCGCGAACCGGCCCGACCGACGTTGCCAACCGGGTCGACCCCACCAGATCGACCAGCCAGATCGTCGCCAGCTCGACCGACTCACCCACGAAGCCCCTTTTCACGAAGTCCCCGGTGAACGCCAGCCAGCGTACACCCGAGCGACCGAGAGACGCGGAGCTGCGGCGAGCAGCAGAGGGAGTCTGTTCCCCTCCGAGCGAGTCTGTGAAGCTGCTCCTACCGGACCCAGCGAGCCACTGTCTTACTGGCGCACCACGGCATCCCGTGGTTGGTCGGTTCCCGCCCTCGACGCTAACGAGCTGGTGACTGCGGTCAGTTCTCGGTCACGGGCCGAAGCTGGTGCCAGTGCTGGTCTGTTCCCAGGCGTCGAGGTCGGCGGTGAGCGCGTCCAGCGACGTGCGAAGCCGTTCAAGCGCGTCGGGGCCGAGAACGAGCATCAGCGGCGGTTGCGCGCTCTCGACTGCGGAGATCAGTGCTTCGGCGGCTTTGTCGGGGTCGCCCGGCTGCGTTCCGTGGGTGGTGTCGCGTTCCTTGCGGCGCGCGCCGGCGGTGTCGGCGTAGTCGTCGATGACCGTGTCTGACTGGGTGAGCGAACGGCCGGAGAAGTCGGTGCGAAACGCGCCGGGCTCGACGATCATCGCCGTGATCCCGAGCGGCTCGAGTTCCGTGCGCAGCGAGGCGGTCATGGCTTCCAACGCCGCTTTGCTCGCCGCGTAATAACCCGAGCCGGGCGGGGAGGTTCGCGCGCCGATGGAGGAGACGTTGACGATCGTTCCCTGCCGCCGGGCGCGCATACCGGGCAGGACGGCTTGGATGATTGAGACCGGCCCGAAGAAGTTGGTCGCAAACAGGGTCGCGACGTCGTCGGGATCGCCCTCCTCCACGGCGGCCCGGTAGCCGTACCCGGCGTTATTAACCAGCACGTCGATGCTTCCGAAACGCGCCTCGGCAGCGCGAACCGTGTCGGATATCTGCGCCTTGCTCGTGACGTCGAGCGCGAGCGCAAGCACGCGGTCGGGGTCGGCACCGGCGAAGTCCTTGACGGCCTCCGCGCTGCGAGCGGTCGCGACCACGTTGTGGCCGCGACCGAGGACGGCGCGCGCGAACGCGCGACCCAGGCCGGTTGAGCAGCCGGTGATCAACCATGTCGTCACGGTGTCTTCCTTTCTCTGCGTTGCCGTTGTGTTGGTGCGAGGGCTCCCCCGCTGAGGCGCTCGCCAAGCTCGGGGCCCCAACCGGAACAAGCCGACCGTAGCGTTGTCAGCGAACATCGAAGTTCCTCAGGCCGGCAACCACGACATGACCCGCCAGCACGCCACGAAGGACGGCCTGAGGGAACTAAAGTGGCTCGGTGTAGGATCTGGCCGTGCCTCCGGCCCCCGCGTTCGCAGCGCAGCTCAACGAGCAGATCGGCAACGAGTTCGCCGCCCACCAGCAGTACGTCGCGTGCGCTGTCTACTACGACTCTGAGGCGCTGCCGCGACTGGCCGGCTTCTTCTACCGCCAAGCACTGGAGGAGCGCGACCACGCGATGATGATGGTCCAGTTCCTCCTCGATACCGACAGCGACGTCACGATCCCCGGCGTTGAGGCGCCACGAGCGCGGTTTGAGGACGTGGTCGAGCCGATCGCCCTGGCGCTCGAGCAGGAGCGGCGCGTGTCTGATCAGATCAACGCTCTCGCGGCAACCGCCCGAGAGCAGGGCGACTTCACCTCCGAGCAGTTCGTGCAGTGGTTCATTCGCGAGCAGATCGAGGAGGTCGCGACCATGAGCAACCTGCTGCGGGTCGCCGAGCGCTCGCGCACGGACCCAGCGGATATCGAGGACTTCATCGCTCGTGAGAACACCGGCGCCGGTGGGCAGGATCCGACCGCCCCGCACGCCGCCGGCTCACAGTGACTCAACCCGTCTGACGTCCGGGGCGGATTCGCCGCCTGGCCCACCGGTTGACCTGAACCCGTAGCCAGCTACTGCTTGGCCATGCCGATGTGGAAGCGTTCTTCGGGGGAGATCAGTAGGACTAGTGGTGGACAATGCCTGATGCCGTCCGGAGCGAGCGTCGACCCGGCGACACGACACGTAGCCGATGAGCCCAGTCCGCCTCTACTACATGCCCCGCACGCGCTCGAGCCGCGTGCTGTGGATGCTGGAGGAGATCGGGGAGCCGTATGAGCTGACCGAGATCGCCGGCGCTGACCGGCGCTCGGATGCGCATCTGGGTCGCCATCCACTGGGGCGGGTGCCCGCGCTCGAGCTCGAGGACGGCACCGTGATGTTCGAGTCGGCGGCGATCTGCCTGCAGCTGGCCGACCTCCACCCCGACGCTGGGCTCACCGCGCCGCCCGGGTCCTCCGAGCGTGCGCTCATCTATCAGTGGGTCCTGTTCGCCATGACCGAGCTCGAGGGGCCGCTGTTTCGCTGGCTGCGGGAACGTGCCGAAGGCATCGTTGAGTCGGCGTCGCGCCAGCGCTTCGCCGACGCCGCCGGCGCGCTGGAGAAGGCGCTGGAGGGTCGCGACTGGGTGCTGGGCGAGCGCTTCACCGTCGCCGACCTGCTCTGCGCGAGCATCCTGGAGGGAGCGCACTCGCGCGAGCTGCTCGAGACGTGGCCGGGACTGCGCGCCTATGTCGAGCGCGGCACGGCCCGGCCCGCGTACGCGCGCGCGACCGCGATCTCCGATCGGCCCCGCAGCTGAGCGCGCGCGGGGCGGGCGGGCGACGGATCAGCGCGTGATGGCCGCCGCGACCGGCAGCGCGCCGACCTTGATCGGCCGCGACGCGCGGCGCGTGCGCGTGTCCAGCAGACGGACCGTACCGTCGTAGGTGCCGAGCACGACAGCGCTGCGGCCGCCCGGTGCGACGGTGATCGACGTCGGGTAGGAGTAGGTGCCGACCGAGATGGGCGGGCCGGCACGGCCGCTGGCGGTGTTGATCGGCGTGACCGTGCCGGTGATGGTGCTGACCACGTAGGCGGTTCGGCCACTCACGGCGACGGCCGTCGGCGAACTGCCCACCGGGACGGCGCGTCCGGCGCGTCCACGGGCGGTGTCGATGGGCGTCACGCGGTCGGTGGCGCCGTCGACGACCTCGGCCGTCGAGCCATTCGGGGTGAGCGCGAGCGCGTTGGGCGCCTGGCCGGCGGGGATGCCACGGCCCGCGGTGTTGGTGGCGGTTGCGATCGGCGTCACTGTGCTCGAGCCGTAGTTCGCGACGTACACGGTGTGCCCGCCACGGTCGACGGCGGCCGCCGACGGGAAGGCGCCGACAGCGATCGGCGCGAGCGCCCGGTTGGTGGCGGTGTCGATCGGGGTCACCTCGGCGCTGCCCCAGTCAAGGACGTACAGGGTATGGCCGTCGGGGGTCAGCGCCAGGGTGCGCGGGTCGGCGCCCACCGGGATGGGAGTGCCGGCCGCGCCCGTGCGCAGGCTGATCGGCGTCACGCTGTTCGAGCCGCTGTTGGCGACGTAGGCAGTGGCGCCGTCGGGCGTGACCGCGATCGCCCGTGGGTCCCGGCCCACGCTGATCGGCGCCAGGGCGCGCCGGCTGGCCGTGTCGATCGGGGTGACGGTGTTCGAGCCGGAGTTGACGACCAGCGCGGTGCGGTCGTCGGGGGTGAGTGCGATCGCCTGCGGGTCACGGCCGACGTGGATTGGCGCGCCGGCCGTGTGGGCGGCGAGCGCGATCGGGGTGGCCGTCCCGGCCGTCGAGCTGACGACGAACGCGGTCTGCGGAGGCCGGCCGCCGTGCGGTGAGCGCGCGATGGTGCCGAACGCCGCGGGCCCCGCTGTTGCCGGGGTGCGGGCGTGAGTGGCGCGCCCCGTCACCGGCCGCGCCCGCGGCAGCCGGGCGAAGATGTCGTTGACCGGCTGGGCATAGAGGTCGTTGGCGGTGAGGTGGCCCAGCCCCAGCGCCCCCTCGATGGTGCGCAGGAGGCTGTAGTGCGTGTAGCGCTGCGGCGAGACGAAGCCGCGCTTGACCCCGGCCGAGCCCAGGATGAGCGTGGGCACCTGCTGCGCGGGGTGCTCGTGGTCGTAGTTGTCCTCGTCCCAGGTGATGATCGCCAGCGACCGCTGGGTGCGCCACGCCGGAGAGCGCATGATCTCCCCCAGTTGAGCGCGCAGAAAGCGATCGCCGGCGCGGATGCCGCATCCCTCCATGTCGTCGCAGTCGTTGGAGCCGACCCACACGAAGTTGGGCGTCGTCTGGGCGCGGGCCAGGTCGGGCGCCATCGACTCCAAGGGCAGCACGTGCGAGGCGCAGTAGGCCGCTCGCTGGCGGATGTCTGCGAAGTACAGGAACGGCAGGTCGTCGTCCCAGTAGTAGCCGTGGACGGTGTCGTCGCACGGGCCTGCGGCGCTCTCGTTGTAGGCCTTCCACGTCTCACCGGCGGCGCCGACGAGGTCGCCGATGTTGGGCGCGTGGATCGTGTACTGCGAGTCGTACTCGAGCGGGTCGTCGAGCGGCACCCCGAACGCACTCCCGCCGGCCAGCGCCAGGTAGTTGGCGTCCGACGGGTGCTCCTCGGCGAAGAAGTCCCCCAGCTGGCTGCCCTGCGACAGCAGGCTGTTGTAGTACGGCGCCTGGCGACGGTTGCCGACGATCGCATGGAGGTCCTGGTTCTCGAAGTAGAACAGGAACACGTGGTCATAGCGCGGGACGCGCAGGGCGGGTGAGCGCAGCGCCGGCGGGCGGTGGTGGGGCCCGAGGACGACGAAGCCGATGTTGTCGGCGACGGCGCGGTCATAGCCGACCAGCGGGGCGTTGGGCCCGTCGAAGTTGGTGAGCGTCGTCGCCAGCGTGAGCGTCACGCGGGCGCGCCTGGCGCCACCGGGCAGCCGCCCGGAGAGCGAGCGGGCGTGCAAGTGCCGTCGCCGCCGACCGCCGGAGGCCGCCCACCGCACCGAGCGTGCGACGGCCGAGCACGCGCCCACGCGCCGACAGGAACGTCACCGACACGCTGGCGTGGCTTGTGGTGGTGCCGCCCAGCTCGGCCGAAAGCGCGTAGGCGGTGCCGGCACGCAGCTGCCCGCCGTCCGGGCGCGCCAGCGCCACGGTCTGCACCAGGCGCGCGGTTCCCCCCGCGCCGCCGGCGAACAGTTGCCCGGAGTGGCCCCGCGGGAACCCGCGGTCGCCATAGCGCACGACGGTGGGCAGGCCGGCGGCGATGCTCCACCCGGGGATCGTGACGGCGTCCCACCCGTGCACCGATACGGCGCCTGACTCCGCCCCGGCGTTGCGCAGCAGGTTCACCGCAGTGGTCGCTCCCGCGGGGCGCCGCGACCGCAGCGAGCATCGCGATCACGGAGGCCGCGACCGCGAGGCCCGACCCGATGAGGCGGCGAAGGCGCACGGTGGTGGGGCTCAGCCTCGCGCGGTGAAGGTGCACGGCATCCGCTTGATGCCGTGGATGAAGCCGCTGCGCAGCAGTTCGGGCTCGCCGGCCTCGATGTCGGGGATGACGCGCAGCATCTCGCCGAAGATCGCGTGCAGCTGGACGCGCGCCAGCGCGGAGCCCATGCAGTAGTGCGGCCCGCCGCCGCCGAAGCCGAGGTGCCGGTTGGGGTTACGGGTGACGTCGAAGCTCCCACGGGCGCTCGAACGCGCTCTCGTCGCGGTTGCCCGAGTGGTAGAAGAGCACCACCTTCTCCCCCACCGGGAGCGTCTGGCCATGGAGCTCGACCTCGCGCGTGGTGGTCCGCCGGAAGGTCAGCACCGGGGTGGCCCACCGCACGAACTCCTCGACGGCGTCGGGCAGCCGCGCGTCGAGGTCGTCGGCGAGGATCTGGCGCTGGTCGGGATTGACCGTCAGCGCCCGCATGGCGTGCGAGGTGGTGTGGCGCGTCGTGTCGTTGCCCGCGACCGAGAGGAGCACCAGGAAGGCGGCGATCTCCGGGTGGGTGAGACGGTCCCCGTCGACCTCGGCCTGGACCAGCGCGGTCATCAGGTCGTCGCCGGGATGCTGCTCGCGGTGCTTGGCCAGTTCGGTGGCGAACTCGGTCAGCGTCCACAGCGCGGTGCCCAGCACCTCGATCGGCTGGCGATCGCCGAAGCAGTCGGGGTCGGCGGCCATGATCAGCGTATTGGCGGCCTCCATGACGCGCTCGCGGTCGGCCTCGGGCACCCCGAGCATGTCGGAGATCGTCTGCAGCGGCAGGCGCTTGGCGATGAGGTCGACGAAGTCCCCGCCGCCGGTGGGCGCCGCCTCGGCGATGATCCGCTTGGCGTTGACCCGGATGCCGTCCTCGATGCGCTTGATCTGGCGCGGGGTGAACGCGGCCGAGACCAGCCCGCGCAGCTTGGTGTGGCGGGGCGCGTCCATGGCCAGAAATGACTGGGAGGCCTCGAGCATCTCCGGCGGCGCGTCGGCGAACTGGACGCCCTCGGCCGAGCAGAAGGTGGCCGGATCGCGCGAGATCCGGCGGATGTCCTCGTAGCGCACGATCGCCCAGTAGTGCAGCCGTCCCTGCTGGGGCAGGCCGAGGATGTCCTCGGGCGGCTCGTGGCGGGAGATCGGCTGTGAGCGGCGCAGGTGCGCGAAGTACTCGTCGCGGACCTCCGCGGGCCGGCCCCAGAACTCCAGTGAGCCGAGGTCGACGTCGGCGAACTCGGTGGTGGGCGTCACGGTCACGGCGCGACTCTACCGGCGCGCACGCACCTGGGACGCGCAAATGGCACGGCCGGCCCCGCCGCGAGGGCGGGACCGGCCGTGACGGTCGGGGTCAGTGCGTGAGGCGACTAGCGGCGATGGTGACCGTGGTCACGGCCGCCGGCCACGTCGAACGCGTACGACGTGGCGGAGTTGAACGTCTTACCTGCGCCGAGCACCACCGACGGCCATCCAGCCTGGCCGATGTGATGCGGCGAGTCGGGATAGTGCTGGGTCTCCAGTGTGAACCCTTGGGTCTGGCGGTACACGTTGCCGCTCGTGCCGATCAGGTCTCCCACGAGGAAGTTGCTGGAGTAGAACTGCACGCCCGGCTGATCGGTGAGCGTCCTGAGGACGATCCCGGTCTTGGGGTCGACGGCCGTGGACACCAGGCGGTAGCCGGAGCCGTTGAGCACCCAGTTGTTGTCGTAACCGTGGGCGATCTGGAGCTGCTTGAGCTGGCCGGCCGGTGCCGTGAAGCCATCCGGCAGGTTCGTGTTGCGAATGTTCTCGCCGATCGGGGTCAGGTGCCGGAAGTCATACGCCGTCCCGGCCACGTTCACGAAGAACGGACTCTCCGGGATCAGGTTGGCGTCGACCGGCGTGTACTGGTTGGAGTTGATCTGCAGCAGCTGATCCTCGACCGATCCGGAGGACTCACCACCCAGGTTGAAGTACGTGTGGTTGGTGAGATTGATGACCGTGTCCAGGTTCTTCGAGGTGTTCATCGCGGTGTACGAGATCTTCAGCTGGTTGTCGCTGGTCAGCTTGTAGACCACCGTCGCCTGAACGTCTGCGGGGAACCCGCTGCATGGCGTCTTGGTCTGCGCAGGGTCGCAGCCCTCGCCGGCGTTGAACGTGTTTGTCAGCGCGAGCGCCGCGAACCCGGGGCCGGTCGACGTCGCCGCGGTCCACACCGCGGTGTTCCAGCCCAAGAAGCCGCCGTGCAGCGTGTTCAGGCCGTTGTTGGCGTCGAGCGTGTTGTTCACGCCGTTGAGCGGGAACGACGCGTTGGCAATGCGATTCGCGTACCGGCCGATGATCGCTCCGAAGTACGTGTCACCTGACCCACCGGGGGCTGGCCACGGAGTGCCGGTGTGGCCCTGGAAGAAGTCGTTGACGTAGTCCGAAAGACTCGAGAAGCCCAGCGCGACATCCTTGGTCCTGCCCCGCTTGTCGGGGACCCAGATGGACTGAACCACACCACCGAAGTTGGTGATGTTGACCGTCATGCCCTTCGAGTTGGTGAGCGTGTAGAGGTTGGCCGGTCCCTCGCCGGGAACGGTGCCCCAAGGCTGACTGGTGATCGTCACCCCGCCATTTCCGTGGTGATGCCCATGGCGATGATGACCCTTGTTCTTCGATACGGCGTGCGCTGAGGCCCCTGCGGCGAACGCCGCAGAAATCAGTGCGCATGCGGAAAGGAACGCGAACAGCCTCCTGCTGCCGCGGAACGCGTGCTGCATTTCGGCTCCCTTCGATATGTATGCGCGCCCGTACCGGCCTCCGCGGACGCGCCTCCCTCGTTGACCCTGTTAACGCTAACACGGTTGTCCGGCAGGTGTCAATCGCCACTAAGAGTGGCCAAAAGCGCGGTGTATCGGCAGAGGTCCCGGGCCCGCCGCGGCGCAGTGCTAGCTTGCCATCGTGGCCACGCATCGGCGTCTCCGCTCCTCGCCGTGATTCCGAGCCCAAGGTCCGGGGGACGACGCAGTTCGCCGGGGACACGCCGATCCCGGGTCTGCTCCACGCCCGGCTCGTGCTCTCCCACGAGGCCCACGCGATGATCACCGCCATCGAGACCACCGAGGCCCGGGCGCTCCCGGGCGTGGTCGCGGTGCTCACCGCCGGCGACCTGCCCATCGTCGCCGCGGGCAAGGGCCGACTGTACGAGCCTCTCGCGCGCGAGGAGGTCGTCTACGCCGGCCAACCGGTGGCGCTGGTCGTGGCCGAGTCCGAGGCCCAGGCCGAGGACGGCGCCTCGCTGGTGGAGGCGCAGCTCGAGCCGCTGGAGCCGGTCGTCGACCTCGAGGCCGCTGCGCGGCCGGGGGCGGCGCCCGCCAGAGTGGCGAAGACCGCCGCCGATGAGGGGTCCGACATCGCCGACGCCCACGCCGCGGTGGCGGCGGCCGGGCTCGAGGGCGAAGAGCTCTCCGACAACGTGCTCGGCACCGCCCGTCTGTCCAATGGCGATGTCGACGCCGCGCTGGCCGCGAGCGCGATCGTGGTGCGCGGGCGCTTTGAGACACCGTGGATGTATCAGGGCTACCTCGAGACCCAGACCGCGACCGCGTGGCTGGAGCCCGAGGGCGATCTCGTGGTCCGCAGCTCCACGCAGGCGCCGTTCTCCACGCGAGACTCACTGGCCAAGCTCTTCGGCCTTCCCACCGAGCGCGTCCGGGTGCGCAGCGCCCCCCTGGGCGGGGCCTTTGGCGGCAAGATGATGATCATCGAGCCGCTGGTCTGCTCGGCGGTGATGGCGCTCAAGCGGCCCGTCCGCCTGTCGCTCACGCGTTCGGAGGACATCGCCGCCACCAACCCGGCAGGCGCCGAGATCCTCACCGTGGAGCTCGGCGCCGCCGCCGACGGCCGGCTCACCGGCATCCGGGCCCGAGTGCTGGTCGACCGTGGGTCCACCGACGATTTCGGCGTGGAGTCAATCGCCGCGATGCTCAGCGCCGGACCGTACCGCTGGGCCGCTCACGAGCTGGTGGCGCTGGGCGTCGCCACCAACCGGGTGACCTTTGGCGCCTACCGCGCCCCCGCGGCGGCGCCGGCGGCTTTTGCCGTGGAGTCGCTGATCGACGACGTAGCGCGACAGCTCGAGCTGGAGCCGCTGGAGTTGCGGCTGCGCAATGTCTCTCGCGAGGGCGACCTCGCGCCCTCCGGCCAGGCGTTCCCGGTCTTCGGCGCCGAGGCGTGCCTGGAGCGGCTGCGCGACCACCCGTTGTGGGCGCGTCACCGTGATGTAGCCCCCAATGAGGGCATCGGCATGGCAATCGGTTGGTGGCCGGGCGGCTACGAGCCCGCGGCGGCCGTGTGCCGCCTGGATTCCGACGGCCGCCTCACCGTGATCACCGGCGCGGCCGACATGACGGGCGTGGAGACTGGTTTTGCCGCGATCGCCGCCGAGGCCTTCGGCGTGGACCCCACGCGCGTGCGCGTGGTCAACGCCGACACGTCGAGCGCGCCCTACGCCGGGACCAGCGGCGGCAGCAAGGTCACCTACACCGTCGGGCGTGCGGTCGAGCGGGCCGCGCTTCAGGCGCGCGAGCGTCTGCTCGAGGTCGCCGCCGACGAGCTGGAGATCTCCCCCCTGGACCTGGAGATCGTTGACGGCACGATTCAGCCGGTGGGCGTGCCCGCCAAGGCGCTCCCGATCGACGAGCTGGCGCCCAAGATCCTCAGCTTCGGCAGCCACCACATGCCAGTCGAGGGCCACGGGCGCTCAGCCCAGAGCCAGGCACCGCAGGCCGCCGCCCACCTCTCCCACGTTCGCGTCGACCCGGAGACCGGCGCGGTCACCGTGCTGGCGCACGTCATCGCCCAGGACGTCGGCCGGGCGCTGAACCCGGCGCTGGTGGAGGGCCAGATGCAGGGCGGCACCGTCCAGGGCCTCGGCTGGGCGCTGCTCGAGGAACTGGCCCACGACGATCATGGCCAGCTCACCACCGGCACGTTCATGGATTACGCCATGCCCACGGCTCTGGGAACGCCCGCGATCGATGCGCAGATCGTCGAGGTCCCTGCCCCCGAGGGCCCTTACGGGGCCAAGGGCGTCGGCGAGGCCCCGATCGTCGGCGTGGCCGCTGCCGTGGGCAACGCGATCGCAGCCGCCACCGGCGGGGTGCGGCTGACGCGTCTTCCCATGACCCCCCAGCGGGTCTGGCGAGCCGTCGCAGGCGGGCGTGACGACTCCCCCGCTTGACCACCCCGCGACGTCCTGGGACGATCCGTCAGGCGATGACCGCGGCCAGAGAGCTTCTCTCGAGCGGGCCGGAACCGGCGGCGGCGCCCGAGCGCGGCCACGCGCCAGGCGCGGCTGACCGCGGCCTCTCCCCTATGGGCGGCAACCGCACCGTCGCGCGAGCCCTCGCCGGCGCGGCCGCTTCGCGCACGCTCGGACGCGCCGAGGCAGCAGCGAAGCGGACACTGGCGCGGTGCCCGGGCTGCGGCGGGCGATGCGGCGGCACCTGTGGCCAGACTCGCTCCGCACCCGACGAGGAACTGCTCGCCTCCGGACAGCGGGCCCTGCGACGTGCCGTCCTGGCCCGGCGAGGGGCAGTCAGCCCGAGATCTTGAAGCTCACCGGGCCGATGGCGGCCAGCACCCGGATGAACTGCGGGCACATCATGCCCTGTCCGCACTTGGGCCGCTCGAGGATCTCGACCCTGGCGGTGTAGGTGCCCTGGCACCAGTTGCCTCCGAGCTGAGCCGGCCCAAGGGAGACGGTGGTCGTCTGGCCCGAGGGCAGCGCGGACAGTCCCTGCGCATGGACCCCGACGCAGCCGGCCTTCTGCGGGCCCATGACGCTCAGTGCGTTGGAGATGTCCCCGGTGCCCTGTTGGCCGGCGCCGTACCTGGGGGTGACCGCGAAACGCATGACCGAGCTTGGTGAGCCCGTGGTGGGACTGACGGTAAGCGAGCCCGAGCCCGAGCCCGAGCCGGTCCCGGAGCCTGGCGTCGTGCTCGTCGTGGTGGTCGTCGCGCTCGTCGGTGTCGAGGAGGTGGGCGGGGCAGCCCCGCCCGCAGCGGAGCTCGTGGTGTCCGAGCTCTGCGCGCAGCCGGCCAGCGCGCCGGCGAGGCCGAGCGTCACCGCGACGAGCGCGGCGCGGAGGCGGGCGCGCCCCTGGCGATGGGCGTCGATGTGGAGGTGGACCCTGGCGTCGCGTCTCACCGTCTCAGCTCCACACTCAGCCGGCACCGTCCACGAAAGCGCGCAGCGTCGCCTTGGCGTCGTCCACCATCGGATCGCCGTGAGCGAGCAGCAGGCGATCGAAGTCCAGCTCCAGCAGGCGGCCGTAGGCGGCGCGCAGCCCGTCCTTGGTCTGCTCGGGCTCGTCCATCAGCCAGTCGGGCACGAAGGTCAGCCCGTCGACCCCAGGCCAGCGCACGATCCCGTCGGCACAGGCCAGCGCCCGGTGAGCGGGAATATGCAGCGCGGTCTCGTCGGGGCAGATCGCGCCGACCTCGTGGGCGACGATCCCACCCGGAAGCTCGTCGCCGAAGTCGAAGGGTGTCACCGGCCCGCGGCCCTCCAGTTCCTGCAGGCCGTTGGCGATGCAGTGGACCTCGCAGCCGAAGGTCTCCCGCAGGGCCCAGGCGTCGCGGTCGTGGTGGCGGTTGGAGAGGACGGCGTGCCGCGGGACGCAGTCGCGGTCGCGAAACCAGTCCGGTCCGTCCGGCGGGAACATAGGATCCAGCAGCACACACTCGCTCTCCAGGTAATAGGAGCTGACGGTGCTGCCGATATGAGCATGACGGGCCGTCCAGTGCCACAGCCCTGGAGCGATTTCCTCCACGGTTCGAGGCTACCCCGGATGGATGAGATGGGTTTGACCGTTGATCTGTCAACTAGACTCTGAGCATGGAGACGTTCGCGGAAACAGGACTTGAGGGCTCGGCCCTCGATGCGTGGCGCAGCTATCTGCAGAGCCACGCATCGATCGTTCGCGTGCTCGATGCCGACCTGGCCGCCGAGCACGGTATGACTACTAGGGACTACGAAGTTCTGCTCTATCTGTCACAGGCCGATGGTCGGCGCCTGCCGATGTCGGCACTGGCCGAGAGCACGCGGCTGACCCGCTCCGGGATCACGCGCCTCGTTGACGGCCTCGTCGACGCGGGGCTGTGCGAGCGCGTCGCCTGCCCTAACGATGCCCGCGTGTCCTACGCCCAGCTGACCGATCCGGGCTACGAGAAGCTGCGCCAGGCCGGCTGCTCCCACGTGGCCAGCATCCGCCGTCTCTTCCTCGAGCACTTCTCGCCCGAGGAGATCGAGCAGCTCGCCGATCTGCTCGGCCGCCTCCCCGGCGCGGGGTCGGGCGGCCAGTGCACGCCCGCCTGAGCCGGCCAACTCCCGTCTCATAGCCCACCTCCGTGAGACGCCCTGTGCGTGCTCTGACGTTTCAGGATGCGTGGCGCGGGAAATGCTTGACAGCGCAAGCATCTGTGCTATCTTTTGGTTGCGCAGTCAACATTTCGACCACAAGGAGCGCCACCCCCAATGTCCGCAACGCAGCTTACGCAGATCCCCAGTGCCGTCTACGCGGTTGACCCCGCCCACTCGAGCGTTGGCTTCGAGGTCAAGCACATGGGGATCGCCACCGTCCGCGGCCGCTTTGGCACCTTCGCGGGAACGATCGACGCCACCGGCGACGCCCCCGTGCTCGAGGGCACCGTGGACGTCGGCCACGATCGAGACCGGCGATGCCAACCGCGACGGTCACCTGAAGGGCCCGGAGTTCTTCGACGCCGACCAGCAGCCCAAGATCAGCTTCCACTCCACCGCCACCGAGGTCGGCGGCGCCGGCCAGATCACCCTGCAGGGCGAGATCACCATCAAGGGGATCACCAAGCCCATCGAGCTCACCGGCGAGATCGCCGAGAACGGTCAGGACCCGTGGGGCAACGAGCGCATCGGCCTCGAGCTCAGCACGCACGATCGACCGGCGCGACTTCGACCTGAAGTGGAACCAGACCCTCCCCAACGGCAACCTCCTGGTCGCCAACGAGGTCAAGCTGGTCCTGGGCGTGTCCGCCGTCAAGAACGCCTAGTGCGATGAAGATCCTCGGCATCTCCGGCAGCCTGCGCGCAGCGTCGTACAACACGGCGCTGCTGCGGGCGGCCGACCAGGTTGCGCCCGACGGCGTGACGATCGACATCTACGAGGATCTCGAGCTCCTGCCCCCGTTCAACGAGGACCGCGAGGACGCTCCGCCCGCCGAGGTGGAGCGTCTGCGGGCGGAGATCGAGAGCGCCGACGCCGTCCTGTTCTCCACCCCTGAGTACAACACCACCATGCCCGGCCAGGTCAAGCAGGTGGTGGACTGGGCCTCGCGCCCCCACGGCCCCGGTTCCGCGCTGTGGGGCAAGCCGGTGGCCGTGATCGGCGCCAGCATGACCGACTACGGTGCGATGTGGGCCCAGGACCACCTGCGCAAGGCTCTCGGCATCGCCGGCGCCCGCGTTCTGGACGCCGAGCTGCCCGTGGCCAAGGCTCAGGACCTGTTCTCCGACGACGGTGAGCTCGCCGACCCCGAGACCCGCGACCGGCTGGCCGAGATCGTCGCCGGGCTGATCGCCCACCACGGCCGCTACAGCGCCACGCCGGCATAGCCACACGGATGGACCCGTTGAGCCCCTCCCCCACATCCACCGTCGCGGCGGCCGCGATCGCGGCCGGCACGTCGCCCGGCGCGGTCAGCCTGACCGTGTCAGACCTCGCACGCAGTCGCGCCTTCTATGAGACGGCGCTCGGCTTGGGTGTCCGCGAGTCCGACGACGGAGGGCTCGCCTTCGGGGTCCCCGGCGGGGCTGATCTCGTCCGCCTGTACGGCGACCTGTCGGCCCCGGCCCTCGACCGGCGGGCCACCGGCCTCTATCACCAGGCGATCCTCTTCCCTACGCGGCTGGACCTCGCCCACGCGCTGGCACGGCTGGCCGAGGCCAGGTGGCCGCTTGACGGGGTCGCCGATCACCTCGTCTCCGAGGCGTTGTATCTGTCCGATCCTGACGGCAACGGCATCGAGCTCTACCGCGATCGCCCGCGCTCGGATTGGCGTTATGACGGCGGGCAGCTGCAGATGGCCACGCTGCCGCTGGACCTGCGCAACCTTGCCGCCGAGCTCGATGCGGCCGACGGCCCCCAGGCGGCGGCGCCCGCCGGAACCGTGATCGGCCATGTCCACCTCCAGGTGGCGAGCATCCCCGACGCCGAGGCGTTCTACCACGGTGTGCTGGGCTTCGACGTGACCGCCCGCGGCTACCCGGGCGCGCTGTTCGTCTCGGCGGGCGGCTATCACCACCATCTCGGCCTCAACACCTGGCACAGCGCCGGCTCTGGGCCGGCGGCGCCGGGCTCGGTCGGCCTGCGCTCCTACGAGGTGGTCGTGCCCGACGTGGCCGAGCTCGAGCGTGTGCTCGCACGCGTGAGTGACGCCGGGCTTGACGCGGACCGGCGCGGAGCGGACTCCGCCGCGGTCCGCGACCCCTCGGGCAACCTCGTCGTCCTGCTCTGTCGGTGAGCGGCGGCCGGGCTCGTGACCCGGCAGCGCCGCTAGTCTTCTCGGACCTCGGCGACGTGGCGGAGTGGCTACGCAGCGGCCTGCAAAGCCGTCTACACCGGTTCGATTCCGGTCGTCGCCTTGATGGATCGGCCCGGTCGAGGGCGCGGCCGAAGCCGCGCCCTCTCCACGCTCCTACCCACCGAAGTCGTACCGGGTGATCGCGCCGTCGAAGCCGAGCACGAGGTCATCCGCACCGGCGGTGAAGGTGCCCGAGCCACCCGAGCTGCCGCCGTTGTCCAGGCTGAGCTGGGTGATCCTCGCGCTGGCGTTTCGGCCGGTGAAGAACGAAAGCGGCTGGGGGTCGTTCTGACCGCCCGGGTTGTTGATATTGCTCTCGGTGGTCGAGTACCACACGGCGCCGGGCAGGAAGGCGTCGGCGGCGTACTCCTGTCCCGGGGAGACCCCCGCGCCGTTGAGCGCGGGTGAGTACACCAGGTTGGCGAAACCGCTGGAGAACTTCGAGTCCGCGGTGAGCCCGGTGACCGTCACGTGGACCAGCGGGGTGTTGCTCTGAGAGGGCGCAAGGATGTGGTAGTCGAAGCTCACGCCGTCAAGATCGGACAACGGCCGATTGAAGGCCTTGGCGATCCCAATGCCACCCTGTTCGGTGTTGGGATCCACCCCGGTACCAATCAGGATCACCTCGCCACCGGCGAGAGTGGCGGTGCCGCCCGGGCCGTCGCCGGAGAAATACCAGCCCGAGTCGCCTGGGTCACCCGAGTCAGGGTTCGGATTCTTGCCGGAGCTGCCGGCGATCGACGGGACCCTGATCACCGCCACGCCGGGGTCGGCCCCGTTCTGACCGTCGTGACCGTCGCCGCCCGGGGCTCCCGGCGCCCCCGGGTCACCCTTCTCGCCCTTCTGGCCCTGCGGCCCCTGGGGGCCGGTGCCGCCCGACGAACCGGCACTGGGGCTTGGGGCTTTGCGAGTGATCTGCGACAGCAGCCCGGTCGACAGGTTGTTGGCGCGGACTGCGCCCTTGCCGATGTCGCTGTTGAGCACGCTGTGAGCAGACAACTGGGCGTGCCCAACGGTACCCGGCTTGATGTCGTGCCCATTGATGAGCGCGGCCGCGGTGGCTCCGCCGGTCAGTGCGAGCGCCAGCGCGCACGCGGCAACGACCATCGCCCCGGACGGTTTGAACCGTTTCACGTCTCCTCCTAATCAAAACGGTGGGGAAGTCCGGCCCCAGACGCGATACTACCTATTTAGGAGTATTGAGGAGATTTAGTGAGAGGTCACCGAGTGAGGTGCGCTGTCCTGGGTCGCCGGATAGGACGCGGGTGTCTCCTTGATCTCTGGTCGGTGTCCGTCGATACGGCCGGATCTTGTTGGCTTGGCAAATAGCGGGGCACAATAACCGCGTGACGCTGGAGAATCCTGACCATCACGCGCCCCGGGCCGGCCAGACCGTCCTCACGCCGGTGGAGACGGCGCTCGCTCCGGCCCATCAGGTTCAGGCATTTGCCCGGTTGAGCGACCCGGCGCTCTCCGAGCTCGGCCTCGAGGAGTTCCTGGACGAACTGCTGCTCCGCGTCCGCGACGCACTCGGTGTCGACACCGTGGCGATCCTCCTGCACGACCCTGCCACCCACGAGCTCGTGGCCCAGGCGGCCAGGGGCATCGAAGAGGAGGTCGAGCGCGGTGTGCGGATCCCGATCGGCCAGGGTTTTGCCGGCCGCATCGCCGCCGAGCGCATGGCGGTCTTCATCGCCGACGTCGACCACGCCGACATCCTCAATCCGATCCTGCGCGAGAAGGGCATCCAGTCCCTGCTCGGCATCCCGCTCATCGTCGAGGGGCAGCTGATCGGCGTCCTGCACGTGGGCTCGCTCATCCCGCGTGCCTTCGGCGAGCGAGACCTCGCGGTGCTGCAGGTGGCCGCTGCGCGCGCTGCGCCCGGCATCGAGCGCGCGCGGCTGCTCTCAGAGCTCGAACGCGAGCACCAGGTGGCGATGGTCCTGCAGCGCAGCCTGCTCCCCAAGGGGCTGCCCGACGTCATCGGCGTGACGACGGCGGCCCGGTACCTGCCGGCGAGCGACGAGGTCGGCGGCGACTGGTACGACGTGTTCGAGCTCGCCCGCGGGCGGCTGGGCGTGGCCATCGGCGACGTCGTGGGGCACGGCGTGCGGGCCGCCGCGCTGATGGGGCAGCTGCGGACCGCCCTTCATGCCTACGCGCTGCAGGACTATGGCCCGGCACGGACGCTGGAGCTCGTCGACCGCTACGTGCAGGCGATGCCCGACTACGCCATGGCCACGGCGGCCTACGCCGTCCTCGAGCCTGACACCGGCGAGGTCCAGCTCGCCAGCGCCGGGCATCTCCCGCCGGTCGTTGTCGGCCGTGACGGAGGTCGCATCGTGGACATCACCCCGTCGGCGCCGCTGGGGGCGTTCTCCTACGGCCGCGTGCACGAGCAGGAGCTTCTACTGGCGCCGGGCGAGACGCTCGTCTTCTACACCGACGGCCTGATCGAGCGGCCGGGCACGCCACTGACGGAGTCGATCGACGAGCTGCTCGCGGTGATCCAGGGCGCCGCCTCCGTCGACGATCTGTGCCGCCGCGCCGTCGACCGGTTGGTCCCGGCGCTCGGCTTGCGCGACGACGTCGCGATCGTGGCCATCCAAACGCAGCGAGATCGACGACAACCTGGACCTGCATCTGCCTGCCGACCCCAAGATCCTGGCCGAGATCAGACTGGTGCTGCGCCGCTGGCTGCGCCACCAGGGCGCTGACGACGCGCAGACCATGGAGATCACCCTCGCGGTCAGCGAGGCCTGCACCAACGCCATCGAGCATGCCTACTCGCCGGCACCCGCCGAGTTCACCCTTCACGCCGCGGCCGACGACGGGCAGGTGACCTTCGTCGTGTCAGACGCCGGGCGCTGGCGCGCCCCCCGCGGGCAGGACCGCGGGCGGGGCCTGACCATCATCCGCGCAGCAATGGACGACGTGGAGGTCAACTCGTCCGAGACCGGGACCGAGATCGTCATGCACAGGAAGCTCACGACGTGAAACTGGCCGACGTCCAGTTCTCAGACCACGAACGCGTTGTGGTCGCGCGGCTCACCGGCGAGGTCGATCTCTCCAACGCCGAGAGCATCGAGGGCGCGATCGCCGAGGCCATGCCCAACCACGCCCTCGCCCTCATCCTCGACGTAAGCGCCCTGGACTACCTCGACAGCGCGGGCATCCATCTCATCTACAAGTTGCGCGAGAAGCTGCGGGCGCGCGGGCAGGCCCTGCGGCTGGTCATCCCGCCCGACTCTCCCGCCAACGACGCCCTGCGTCTGGCCGGCGTCTCGCGCAACGTGGACACCGCCGAGTCGCTTGAGGCGGCGATCGCGGAGTTCTTGACCGAGATCCCCGATCAGGGCAGCGTCTGAGCTCGCGCGTTCGAGCCTGTGCCCGCCGATGCCATGACCGACGTGTCCGCGCTGCAGGCGCCCGATCTCCCGGCCCTCGAGGAGGGGTCGCTCCCGGCCCAGGGCACGACCATCGACCTGTCCGGCGTCATGATTGCCGGCGACGGAGTGGCGGTGCGCGCCGAGCGGGTACGGCTACGCGAGTGCGAACTGCGCGGCGTCGTCCTCGCGCCCGGGAACGTGCCCGGCCTCACGCTGGCCGACGTGATCCTGCGCGACTGCGGTCTGTCGAACCTCGACGGCCGCGAGGGGCGGCTCAGCCGGGTCGAAGTGCGCCACTCCCAGCTCCTGGGTTTCGGCCTGTCGGGCGGCGATGTCCGTGACCTGCGCGTGGTCAACTCCTCGCTGCAGCTCGCCTCGTTCGCGTCAGCGACGCTGCGCAACGTGGTCTTCGACGGCGTCAACCTGGCGGAGGCCTCGTTCATGCACGCCCGCCTTGAGTCCGTCGCGTTCGTGGACTGCCGCCTGGACGGCGCCGACTTCCGCCACGCCAAGCTGGCCGGTTGCGCCATCCGCGGCGCGTCGCTGGACGGGGTGCTGGGAGTCGAGTCCCTGCGCGGCCTGCGGATGCCCTGGCCCGACGTCCTGGCCTCGGCGGGCGCCCTTGCCGCCGCCCTGGGCATCGCTGTCGAGCCCGACTGACGCGCGCGAGGTGGACGCTCCGCGGCCCGAAGGCCGCACAGAGCGCCAACCATCGCACACTGCCCCGGTTCCTCCTGGATCGGAGCCTCAGGCCCACTACTTCCCGTCCGGCGCCCTCGCCTAACCCCAGGTCTCGAGTTACCCACGCTGCGCCACGACGGTTCGGTCGAGCGCCTCCGCCGCCGCGGGCGCGGGTTATACTCGGCCACCTCGCGGCTGTAGCTCAGTTGGCTAGAGCGTCTGCTTGCCATGCAGAAGGTCGAGGGTTCGAGTCCCTTCAGCCGCTCTCTCAGAAAGCCCCGGTAATCCGGGGGTTTTTGTTGCCACGTTCCTGCTCGCGGCGATCCTGTGCGAGCGCTCGTGGGTCCACCGACCCCTACTGCGACCGGGCCCTTTCCCGCGACAGGCGCTGCTAGTGATCAGGCCTCAGCCGGCGCTACTGCTCGTGGAGACCGACGCATCAGCCAAACCGGCGGTCCGCCCTTCGGGAGCACGAGCACGTCCACATGCACGAAGCCAAGCCGCGCGTACAGCGCCGCGCTGCGCTCAGTACTGGCCTCGATGTACGCCGCTACCCCGGCCGAATCCGCTCGCTTGAGCGTCGGCTGCATGAGCGCCGATCCCACGCCCTGGCCCTGGAGCGCGGTGCGCACCCCAACCGTCCGGACGTAGAAGTGGGGCTCCTGTAGGTGGCGTTCCTGCATCGCGTGTTGCACCTCTATTGCCCGCGGCAATCGCCTCCCGAACGCCCGCATCCACCTCAGCGCCTGCCTCCCCGTGAACGCCTTCGGCATCTCCCATGCGCCAGGAGGCAATTCAGCCACCGCGCCGTGATACCCGGCGGTCGTCCACACGGTCCCCCCGCACGGCACGACGTACTGCTCCATCTCGACCAAGAACACCCTTCGTAGCCGCGTCTGCACTCGCACCCTGCCTGGCACCAGCCACCTGAACACTGGATCATCGATAAACGCGTCCGCCAGTGCCGACGCTACCTTCGGCAGCGCATCGACAGTCGCTGCCTGTACATCGATCGGTCTCAACGGGACGACACTATCTCTAGGCCGCCGCCTAGGAGGCCTTCGCCGTCCAGTTCTCAGTCCCGTCGTTGATCACCCTCCAACCTTTCGACGGCCCTGAGGCGGTCGGTGTCGAATTCTCGAGCAGCACATAACTGCCGCTCGTCCACAAGCGCGTCGAGACCGCCGTGGAGGTGACCAGCTTGAACGAGCTTCTCAAGACAACACTGCGGGCGGGTGCCACACGAGCGGACCGATGCGATGGCATCGCCGCAGCAGCCTGTGCCGCCCACACAACACAACCCACAACCGCCACCGTCAGACATCTCAAGCGAGCAGTCCGCACGCCTCTACAACGCACAAGACGCTGCGAAGGTTGCGAAAGAACGCCGGCCCCCAGCTCGAGCGCGCGGGCGTCTTCGGGCTCATTCCGGGGGTCCGCGTGAGGGCGTCCGTCGGGTCGACCTGCGGACGGTCGGCGGCGGGCTTCGGCGTCTCACTGGCGAACGATCAATGGACGGTCGAAGAGCTCAGGCTGGCTGCTGCTTCTCGATCATTGCGGCAGTCTGATCCAGACCTCCTGGGCAGCTAAAGACTGCTGGAGCTCCGTGGGAGCAGACGCGGGCGTAGTGATCGCGGCAGAGCGCGCAGGCCCGTGTTTGGATTGGGCTCCACATTGAGCTATACAAGGGCCGCGTGTCCCGGCTACTGACTGACGTGTTGTCGTTTGCTGTGGTGGCTGGGCTGCTGACGATCGTGCCGGGGCTGGACACGGCGATGGTGCTCCGCTCGACTGCCGCGAACGGCCGCAGACACGGATTCGCGACTGCGCTGGGCGTCAACAGCGGCGCTCTAGTCTGGGGAGCTGGCGCAGCGGTCGGCGTCTCAGCGCTGCTGACTGCCTCGACGATCGCCTACATGATCGTCCGTATCGCCGGAGCCCTTTACATGATCTGGCTGGGGTCAGGACTCCTGATTCGCGCGCTGCGCGCCCGCGAGGATGAGCTGACCGCCTCTCAGGCGACGGCTGGCGAGCCAGGTCTGGCGCGATCGTGGAGTCGTGGGCTGACCACGAATCTGCTGAACCCGAAGATCGGCGCGTTCTATGTCGCGATCCTCCCTCAGTTCATCCCACCGCACGCATCGCATCTTGCGGTCGGGCTGCTGCTGGCTGTTGTCCACGACGTTGAGGGGCTCGTGTGGTTCACCGCAATCATCCTGGGGACCTACTCGGTTCGCAGGCTGCTTGAGCGGCGCAAGGCGCAACGCGGGATCGACGGGGTCACCGGAGCGACGCTGATCGGGTTCGGGGTCAAACTCGGCCTGTCCTCGAAATAGCCGCAGTCGGCTCCCTGTCCCTGCTAGGGCGGCACCGGATAGCCGAGCGGGCGGGGCTCCTAGAGAATGAGCCGATGTCCCTTCCGCTCCCTCAGCCGCCGTTAGTGACAACGACGCTTCTTCTGCGGCCATGGCGAGAGCAGGACATCTCGGTGCTGCTCGCGGCCGGCCGCGATCCGCTGATCTCGCGTTACCGCTATTCGCTGCCGCACACGCCGGATGCCGCGGACGAGTGGATCGCTTGGACGGAAACAGACCGCGAGAAGGACAGACGACTAGAGCTCGCGCTCGCAGTCGACGGGGTACCCGTCGGGTCGGTCTCGTTGACCGACTTTAAACACGGCAATGCGATGGTGCGCTACTGGCTGTTGCCCGCCGGGCGCGGGCGCGGCCTGGCCACGACCGCGGTTCGGCTACTCGCGGGCTGGGCGTTCTCCACGCTAGGGATCGGCCGCCTGGCGGCCCTCGTTGAAACTGACAACACAGCGTCTGAAGCCGTTCTCGAGCGCTGTGGATTCGTTGGTGAGGGCCGATTGCGCCAACACATGCCAGATCACGATGGCAATCGCGTAGACACCTTGCTCTATGGCCTCCTGCCAGCGGATCTTGCCGGGCAGCTCTGAGGACGTTCTCGGGCCTCGGCTTATAGAGGCGACGCTGCCGCATCGTCGCCGAACCGGTAGCGCGATCACGACTGCTCCTCTGGGCTAATTCCGACAGCGAGCGGCCGACGAGGGATCCGTGATCGGACCGACGACTGCGACGGACTTCGGCGTCGCAGCCTGACCGGCGAGCTGGAGCTTTGTGGGTTCCGGGCCTCAGGCGCACCCCGGGTTGGGTTCATCTGTCGAAGCAGCGAGAAAGCCGCTGCGGCGGAGGCTTGTAGTTGCTTGTAGTAGCCGCCCTGCGGTTTGACGATGGCGTTCTTGCCACTGCCTGTCGCGACGGCGCCGCCCCAGGTCGCCCAACGGACGTGGGTCACAAGTCCGCTCGGATCGCCGCCGTTGAAGATCTCCTGCGGATGCGCAGTGCCCCAGCCGACTCCTTGCGCCGCGGCCAACGCGCGAGCACCGAGTACGGCTTGGGGAGCAGCCGCGGAACTGGCCCGTCCGCGATCACCCCGAACGCGATCACCGCTGAGGCGCCAGAAAGGTGCATCCAGACCCCATCGCGATCGATGGTCTTTGGCGCCCCGGGCGCTGTCAACCATGCGCCGCATCGCTTCCGGCGTCTGCCGGGTCGGACCGTTGCAGCCGTCTCAGCTCCTATCGGTCGTTGACCTACGGTTCAGCTGTAGAAGCGGATGGACCGCGTGCCACGGACCAGGTGCGGGGGTAGCCCGCCGGCGCCACCCCCGGGCGGGAGAGACTCGGGATCGTTGCCGACGCCGAGCAGACTTCTCGTGAGCTGTTGGCTGCCGTCGAGCAGGTCGTCAAGCGCGCGGTCGAGGTGCCGGGCATTGACAGACGGCAGAGCGGCGTCGTCGTCCAAAGCCTCGAGTACGGCCCGACGCAGCAGCTCCTTGAGGAATGACGCCGTCACACCGTCAGTGCGGCCGATGACGGCATCGAGCTCGGCACTCGTCAAGCGCAGTGGCAGCGCGCGTCCGTAGAGCATCAGCAACTGGCCGCGCGCATCGTCCTCAGGCAGAGCAATCTCGACGGCGACGTCAACCCGGCCTGGTCGCGCGGCCAACGCCGGCTCAAGGAGGTCTGCGCGGTTGGTCGTCAGCACGAACAGGAGATCGGCGTCGGGCGCGGCGCCGTCCATCGCGTCGAGGAGGTCGAACAAGACGGGGCTCGCTCCTGGGCCGGCCGTGCGGTGCTCGGCGACGAGATCGACGTCCTCAAGCACGATCATCGCCGGTTCAAGCTGCCGCGCCAATTCAGCGATCGCGCCGATGACGTGCAGCGCGCGACCGGTCAGCGAAAGCCGTGTGTAGGCGTTCATCTGGCTGACGAGGTACCGCGTGGTGTGGGTCTTGCCAGTACCAGGCGGGCCGTACAGCAGGAGCCCGCGCTTGAGATGCTGGCCGGCAGCCAGCAGTGCGTCACGGTGCGCTGCGACCCCGAGCGCGTGCCGCTCAATTCGGTTCAAGACCGCCTCGGGAAGCACGACCTCGGTCCGTGCAGTCGCTGGCATGTCGGCGAACGTCAGCGTCACGGCGCCCATCTCGGAGACGCCGACGTCGAGCACCTGCCCTCGGTAGACGTTGAGCTGCCGGCCTAGCTGTTCAAGCCGAGCGTGGACCTCCTGGGCGCCATCGACGGGCAGGCCCGCAACCTCGACGACCAACTGTGGATCATGCTCCGTCGGTCCACGCACGACCACCACGTAGCGACCGCGTGAATCGGTGACGAGCAGCGCTGCGAAGCGCAGGCACGCCAGCGTCGTCCCGGGACCGTTGGCGAGATCGACCAGCGCCGGCGCTGACAGGCGGACGTGTCGCATCCCCTCGGCCATCATCAACTGCTGCAACTCCACCGGACCGTGATGCGGCGGGAGCGAGATCCCGTGGACCGCCACCTTGCGGCCGGGCTCGGTGCACCATGCGTCCAGCGCCGTTTGCAGGTTGACATGCTCAAACGCCGGCAGTCCCTTGGTCACGACCGACTCCTCCAGGGCACCCTCGCCGAGGAAGTCTCTGATCAGCACGCTGACCTCGCTGCGCTCTCCCGACCAGGCGAACTCCTCCTGGGCCCACCGAAGGAACTCGTAGAACGCCGCGCCGAACTGCTCCGGATCGAACTGTGGAACGTCGGCCATGGCCACAGTGTCTCGCGAACTGGGCCCTAGACCAACCCACCGGCATGACCCGGACGAGGTAAACCAGTCAGAACCGGCGTGGTCGGTGCCGCATGTCTCGGCGTTCATAGAGTGCTCACCGGACGCTCGACGGCCGGCTTCGACGCCTCAGTTCCCAACGTTGGGCGAACGTCGTGGGGACGCCCGCCGACTGCTGCTGGTCGATCAGGGCGGCAGCGCCGTCCCGGCGAACCCGCTCGCTGAGGGATAAGTCTGGCGCGCGGAGCGCTAGGCCAAAGTACTCGGCTCGACGGGACGAATAGCGCGATGGTTGACTGTCAGCACGGGCTAGGACGCTGTCCAGACTGCCGCTGTTCCGTGGATGGGGAAGTGTGTCCGTGAGCCGCCGGGGCGAGGGTCCCACGGCGAGCTTGTGCGCGAGCCGCCGCGTTGCAGCCCGGTCGAGCGCGCGCTTGGGCTGGCGTGTCGGCGCTGGTCAACGTGTTGGCAGATCCGACCGCCGCGTATCCGCGGCGCGGGACTCCGGCCTAGAGCCCTTCATCAGTGCCTTTGCCGACGCACTCCGGGCGGCGACCTGGTCACGCCAGCCGATCGCAACCGCCAGCCACAGTCCGATCAGCTCGACCGCCTTGCAGACGAGCGCGATCGTCTCGATCGGCTCGGGGGTGCCCATGAAGCCCGGCACGCGGATGGTGACGAACACCGCCCACGCCACAATCTCGGCCACCAGGAACAGCGCCGCCAGCCTCGCGAACAGCTGGTCCTCTGGGTAAGCCACGAGCGCCCACGCCAGCGCCACACCGAGCGCCGCGGCGCCGATGAACGACCAGCCCAGCGGGGGCATCTCCTGCAGATGCTCGGGAACCAGCGCCGCGTGGATCCCGGCGCTGAACATGACCGCCAGCGCCAGCAGTCCGGCGCGGCGGCCGCGCGACCGAAGTCGCGCGGCCTCCCCACCGTCGCTCATTTGACGATTCGAATTACGCGCTCCATGCCGAGCACGTGTGCTCGCGCCCGTCCTGGGTGTCCATGAAGCACGCCTGGACGTAATAACCGGGCTTGGCGTTGAGGACCTGCTGCTGCATCGCGCCGGGCGAGGCGGGGTCCATCAGGTCGACGAAGCCCGTCGCGAGCTTCTGGGCCTTGGCGTCCTTGCCGGCCTTCAGCAGCGCCGCGATCTTCTGGGCGTCCGCCTTGTTGCGCGCGCCGATCAGAGACATCCATGTGCACCAGGTAGCCGCCGTTCACAAGCCGCACGATCGTCCCGTCATGCAGGACGCTTGGGCCCCTTGAAGCCGAACTCGATCGAGGTCTCGGTCGCTGCGGCCGCCGGCAGTGCCGCCGGCGAGGACGACTGCGTGACGGTGAACTGGGCCACATTCGCCGACGGCCCGTTGCCCGTGAGATTGAGGGCCACGTAGTTGCCCGGCGTCAGGACCGTCTGGACCGTGCCCGGCGCATCGGTGGCAACCAACAGCGACCCGAACGGCGTCAGCGCGTTGGGGTCACCGTGATGGCTCTGGACGGCATGCAACGCCTCCGGGAACGACACGCCCTGGTTCAGGCGGACAAGTCCGTAGCCGCCCTGGCCCTTGCCGCTGAACGTCGACGTGATGCTCACCGCCCCCGACACCGTGCTACCGGACACCGCGATGCCCGTCTTGCCAGTAACCGCGACGTTGAGCGTGGGCAACGTCGACGCCGCGCTCGCTCCGGTGACTCCGACCAGCCCGACCACGCAGGCAGCCACAATGCTCGTCACGACGACGAGCGATCCAAATCGCTTCACAACAGACTCCTCTCGATTGTCTTGCGGCAGATCAACGGGCCCTCGCCGCAAAACAGCTCGGCCAGCCCAAGAACACCGCGTGTGCGCCAGCGCGCCCACCGCCCAATCCCTGGGTGCTGGGACGCGTATCGATACGCACAAACAACAATCCCGATAAAAAGTTGCGGCGCCGCGCCCAACCCCAAGCCTCGATTCGGATGCACGATCTCGGTCCCGTTTGTTCGGGGCAGCCCCCGCGCCATCACGTGGCCCGTTTCTGCTTACCAGCCAAGGCAGCGACCCACCGCGACATGCCCTACCCGCCGAAGTTGCGTCCAAAAAGCTGTCGTCTCATACGGGATCCCTAGCCGGACGCGGCGGAAGGTGCGTGAGGTCAGCGGTCTGGCCGTCTCAAAATGCGAACGACCTGCGGACGCCCGGAGGGCCGTATGACGGAGACGACGTCTGGTTACCCCCGACGCGCGACCCGAGCACATGCTGGGGGCGGCGGCGGGCAGGCTGCACCCCTAGCATCGGCTCTCGCTGACGTCCGTGTGCGACGTGATCGTGATCCGGTTGGGCCGCCGGCGCGGTCGCGTCATGCCTCGCGCGGAAACCGGGCCTCGTCGCAGATGCCCATTGACCAGCGGACGCTCCGGATCGTTCGCTCGGTCGGCAGCGCCGGCGACCTGGCCGTCTCAGATGCCGAACGCTCATCGCGCGCCCGGGAGGACAGGGGTTAGTTGCCTGAAGGAGTAGGCAGGAGAGGGTGCCCGTGTGCGGAGAGGTGGACGGGGAGAGTTCCGACGGGGCGCTTCTCCGCGTCCTCGCGGTCTGCGTAGCGGTCGTAGATCGCGATGATTTCGTCCATGATCGCGGCGAGCTCTTGGGCCGTGAGGTACCTGACGCTGTCGGTCATGAACGCTGCGCGCCGCCATTTCAGCGGATAGGTCAGGCGGCGCGACCACCATTCCCGCATCTGGCCGTAGGCACGCTCAACGAAGGTGCGCTCGAGCGCCTCGCCGGCGGCGGCTGACTCAGGGTCGGTCATCCCGGTGTCAAAGCTGCGCGAATCGCTGGTCAATCTCCACGGACGGGTGCGTCCACGACCTTCGCCGGTTTCCTCCACAAAACCGTATTTGGCAAGGGTCTGAAGGTGCCAGGACATGTTCCCGGGGCTCTCGCCGAGCAACTCCCCGGCTCGGCTGGCGGTGATGTCCCCATCACGGCGCATGGTCTCCAAGAGCGCCACGCGCAACGGATGCGCGAGCGCTCGCATCGCTCGCGGATCAGTGACGAGCTGCCGGCGCGCACGCGAGGTGGTCGCCTGATCGCGAGCACGGGTGGCGATCTCGCTCTTTGCCCTTGCCGACGTTCGCTCCCGGCGCGTGGACTCGGTCTTCTGAGCGGGTCGCTGAGGCTTCGTCATGCGGATCGACCCCGACGCGTCAGCATCACCGATCATCCCGCGTGACGGGACGGTGGATGGCGCCGCCAGGCATCGCGAGCCGCAGGCCGCACTCGATGAGCAGCCAGCCAGTCCCGCGGCGAGCGACCTCGGTGACGCGGTGACGGCGGTGTTCGTGTCGGCGACGACGACTTGCATGGTCGTTTTGCCGACGCTCTGCGACACGATCTCGGATCATCGCTTCAACGAGTGCGGGGTGCTGGTGCACGGACTCCTCCTTTGACTACGCGTCTCACAAGAGTACTTGTCACAAGAAACCTTGTCAACGCTCCGCCAGGCCCGGAGCCCGTGCTGCCCGCCTCGTCCGTGACCATCGTCCAGCAATAGTGGTGCGGTCCTGCCGCACTCCGGGCGGAAGCAGCGCGGTGCCTCCTCGGGAGAGGGCCTGGGTCGGACGATTCCTCGTCCTCCTGGGGTTTACAGGGGTGGTCCAGCGTCCGGGCGTGGCCGGTGTGGGCGAATCAGGTGATCGTGATGGGTGTGCGTTCGAGGAGTCGGTGTCCTGCGTGGCGGCTCCTGAGCGTCAGGATGTAGCGGCCCGGCCGCAGCGGGTGGCTCTGTCGGGTGAACACCAGTCGCCACCTGTGCGTGCCGGTTGGAATTGCCCTGCCCATGGCGTAGGTAACCCCAGCTCGGGAGACATTGGCTCCGGCGTCGTGGCCGGCGATCGTGAACTTGACGGTGCCCGACACCAGCCTGGTGGTGCACTTCGTCACCTTGACTGCACCTGGCGTCCGTTCTTGGTCGGCTTCTTTGTCACTGTCGTGCAGTCCACCAGCTCGATTTTCCCGGCGGGGCCTCGGGCCCCGGTCGGTCCGGTCGCGCCGGTTGCTCCCGCGGCCCCGGTGGCCCCGGTGGCACCGGCTGGTCCGGTAGGACCGGCCGGTCCCGTCGGTCCGGTCGGGCCTTGCGGCAACTGTCCGCCGGTGCCCGACAGCGACACGCTCGCGAACGTCGGGGTCGAGGGACCGCTGAGCTCGCTGAAGGCGATCTGCAGCTTCGCGCTGCTCGCTCCCTGCTGCTGCGGCGCGAAACTGACACCGATCATGCAGCTCGCGCCGGGGGCGACCGAACCGAGGCACCCGTTCGAAGTGATCAGATAGTCCTGCGGATCAGTCCCGACGAACGTCAGCCCGGTCACCACCAGAGCATCGCCACCGCCGTTGGTGAACGTCGCCATCTCAGGACCGCTGAGCGTGCTCTGAGCCTGTGTTGAGAAGCTCAACGTCGAGGGACTTACGCGTGCCGCGGCGTAGCTGATCGTCACCAGCCCATTCCCCGACTGCGTGGCGTTGGTGAACGTCGCGCCCGTCGGACCGAAGCTCGAGCCTCCGCCCCCAGCACCTGGGAGCGCGCATCCGCCGCCAGCGCCGCCACCGCCCCAGTAGCCCCCCCCGCCACCACCACCACCTTGCCCCCCGTCGGGCGGCCCGAAAATGGTGATGATGCCGCCCACGCCACCCGGTCCGCCTGAATCCTGGGTCGCTACCCCGCCGGCCGTGCCATTTCCGGCGGCGCAAGATGATTCAGGGTCGCTCCCGCCGCCACCGCCACTCCCGCCGGCGCTCTGGCTACCGCCGCCGCCGCCACCAGCTGTGATGGAGGTTCCTGAACCCCCGGAGGGGAATCCTCCGCCGCCCCCACTGCTCGGGGCAACATCGCCTGTGCCGCCACCACCACCGCCGACAAGGGCGCGGGCGGCCAGACCACAGCTCAGCGAGCTCGCGCACGCTCCCGTCCGTACGTCCGAGGCACCGCCCCCGCCGGAACCCCCCTGCCCGCTCAGGTCGCCGATGCCGGGACCGCCATCGCCGCCGATGCCTCCATCGCCGCCGATGGCGCCACCGTTAAACCCCCCGGCAACGCCTGCCAGCGCGCCAGTAGAGGATTCGCCCTGGCCGCCGACTACCACCTCAACCGCAGCCCCCGGCGAAACCGCGAGCACCGCCTGCGCCTCGCCGCCAAGCCCACCGCGAGCATCACCACCGCCGCCGCCCTGCGCCCCAAACGCCGCCACCGTGATCGAGTCCACGGTCGACGGGACGGCGAAGCTCTGCGCCGCTCCCGTCACGAGGAAGCTACACGTGACGGTGCTCGCCGCCTCAGAGCAGCCCGACGGCAGTGCCGCCACGGCCGAACCCGCAAGCGTCAACGATCCAAGTGCGCAAAGCCCGACCGTCGCCAACGACAGCCAGACATCCGTGCTGCGGACGCGCGAGACCAACCAACCGACCGACTGCGCCGGACCCAGAGACATCCCACCCACCTCCCACCTCATAGGCCCTCCCTGGCGCACAATAGACCTCCAAGGACCGTAGCCCACCCCCCTTGGCATAGGCAACTCAACACCGCGCACGCCCGAACACGCAAAGGTGGTCGAACACCAGCAGTCTTCGGCAAGCCGACCAGACTGCCGCTCCGTCGCCACTCCGGCACTCTCAGCGTTCGGTCGCGCCGGGCGCGTTGCACAGACAGATCTTCCGACGGTGGCGAGCGTCGTGACGATCGCGTGGCGCGAAAGCAAGCGTCCCCCGCTCGGGCCGACCATCTCGCAGAGCCATCCACGTACGGACGGCGTGAGACTGAGGCGCCGCTCCGACGCCGCCTTCAGTCGGACGCTGCCGTCCCCGCCTGGCGGTTGCTCGCGTTGAACTGAGGGTCTCGGCAGGGTCAGGGCGCGAGCGCGGCGACGGCCTCAACTTCGACCAGCAGGTCTGGCCGGAACAGGCCCGCGACCTGCACGAGCGAGCTCGTCGGAGGTGCGGCGCGATCGATGAACTCGTCGCGCACGCGTCGCACGCTAGCCAGCTCGTCGATGGCAACAACAAAGAACGTCAGCTTGACCACGTCGCGCCACCTGGCGCCAGCCGCCGCGAGCGCCCGACCCACATTCTCAAACGCCAACCGCGTCTGAGGCTCCCACCCCTCGGCGACAGAACCATCGACAGCCATGCCGACCTGACCCGACGTCCACACCAGCCGACCGGCGGAAATCGAGACGACGTGGCTGTACCCCGCCGGAGCCGGGAGCTCATCGGGCGAAGCGAACGAGTGCCCGGCCATCTCAGAGCTCCACCGGCTCGGCTGTCAGGCTGCCGCCCGCATCGCCGGTGTTGACCGTGCCCTTGGGCTCGATCAGCAACACCTGCGCCTCCTCTTGCGCATCGGGACAGTGTTCGACGCCGCGCGGGACCACGAACAACTCGCCTTCCTCCAGCTCGACATCGCGATCACGCAAATGGATCGTCAGCCGCCCACGCACCACAAGAAAAAAGTCGTCGGTGTCGTCGTGCTTGTGCCAGACAAACGGCCCTCGGACCTTCACGATCTGGAGCTTGTAGTCGTTGATGTAACCCACGATCCCTGGCTCATACATGCCTCTGAGCAGAGCGAACTTCTCAGCGAGCACGACCTTGTCATCCACGTCGCGAACCTCCTCGTTGTCGCACACCGGCCGGCTGAAGCTCATCAAAGCAGCCGGAGCCGCTGCACCGCGGACCTCACGCGCCGGCCGCAAGCGGAACGACCAACGGACCTCCGGACCACTGATTGCGTGTGTCCGGCGCTCACGCCGGCGGCGTCTCAATCGCTCAAGGTCTAAAGGACGCCGAGGGTACGGGGGTTGGTTCTCGATCAAAGGAGAAGCGGTGGGAGGTGCCCCCGAGCGACTTATGAGGCGTCAGGCGCTCCCTACACACGCGGCATCCTGAGGTCCTGCTTATCGGCCCGGACCAATGACAGACGCTCCGGCGGATGGCACCCCCTGATCGAGACCTTGGACGGGGCGGCGGGCTTGTGCGCTGGCCCTGGCCGCACCGGATCGAGCACAACGAGAACCTTGGTGCCAGCACTCAATGTCTGGTCGGTGATCGAGATAGGCGGTAACGGCGGCCCAGCACACCGAAGAGAAGTCCGCCGGCGAAGAAATAGGCGTCGGTGACGTTGCCTGACCAGAGGGCGGACGCGGACCGGTAGTACGCCGCGCCCATCGTTTGCCTGTGTGAGAGTCCGGTGAGCCCTTTGGGCAACAGGCCCACCGCGCGCGTCAGATCATCGATGAGCCCGGCGCCGCCGCGGAGGACGAGCAGCGCGCAGCCGAGCCAGACGACGATCGCGGCGGCGCGCTGCATCTTGCCGCGTGGCCACCCGCGAGCGATGGCCAGGCTCACCCACGCCCCGAGCGGGAAGGCGACCAGGCCCAGGACCTCAACGATCCCGCCGACCACCGAATCCGGGACCAGATCGCGGCGCAACTCACCGTTGAGCCCGAAGGATCCGCCGGCGTACCAATAGACGTGAAACGCGAAGAACACGACCACCCAAGTGAGCGCCGCATACGCCACGCGAACCGGCAGCCGAGCGCTGTCTGTCACCGCGCCACGAGACAACGCGGCAACCACGCCGGAGCTCATGTCGCCGACCCCAGTAGCGATCTGACATCGGCGACCGGCCCGAGGTGGGCGAGCTTGTCGGGGTTGACGATCGAACTGATGCCTGAGATCTGACCACCGGCGGTGTCGAGCGCCATCACGGCGATCAGGCGCTGCTGTGCGTCGAGAAACACTGCTCCCGGACCGGCGTTGACCACGACGGGGCGCACCGACACGCTCGGAAGGCGGGCGATCAGGCGGAACGAATTGATCAGCGTGCGCGCGACACGGTTGCGCCCGTACAGCGACCGCGCCAACGCCGGAACCTTGCCGCCGCCGTCCCCGGTCAGCTGCACGTCGTGGGCCAGCAGCTGCTCTAGCCCTTCGAGGTCACCTTGCTCGGCGGCCGCGAAGAAGTGGGTCGCGAGTTGCTCTCGCTGCTCGCGCGAGATATCGAACCGGGGGCGCCGCTCGTCCACGTGGCGGCGGGCGCGTGCGGCGAGCTGGCGAGCGTTCTGCTCGCTGGTGCCGACGATCTCGGCGATCCGGTCATAAGGTTCGTCGAAGACCTCGCGCAGCAGGAACGCGGCGCGCTGCTCGGGCGACAGGTTCTCGAGCAGCACGAGGAAGGCGAGCGACAGCGAGTCCGCCATCTCGGCCTTGCGGGCGGGATCGTCGTCGGGGCTCGTTACCAGCGGCTCGGGCAACCACTCGCCGACGTAGGTCTCGCGCCGCACGCGCGCCGAGCGCAGCTGGTCGAGTGACAGCCGCGAGACCACCGTCGACAAGTAGGCGCGCGGTGACTCGATCCGGTCCCCGCCCGCGCGCGCCCGGTGCATGCGCAGGAACCCTTCCTGCACCACGTCTTCGGCCTCGCTGACGCTGCCCAGCATCCGGTAGGCGATCGCGAACGCCGACGGGCGCAGCTCGTTGAACTCCTCCTCGGTCATCGCTTTAGCCGAGTCCCTGCGCGAAGCCCTGCCGCCAGCTCGGATAGCGCGGCTGCCAGCCGAGCTCGCGCTTGGCCTTGGCGTTCGAGGCACCTTTCACCTCGGTCATCGTGAGCGTTGCCGCCTCACCGGCGGCCAGCCGTCCGAGCCAGCGTGGGATCCGCCTGGGGGGCTTGGCATCCAGCGCGCGTGCGAGCACCGGCAGCCACTCACGCACAGGCGCGGGCTCGTCGTCGACAATGTTGTAGATGCCCGGCTGGCCGTGCTCGACCGCGATCGCGGTCGCCGCGGCGGCGTCGTCGATGTGGATCTGTGAGAAGACGCCACCACCGTCGCCGACGATCGGGAACCGGCGCTTGCGGATCGGTGCCGCCATCACCGCATCCGCAGCGAGGCTGATCGAGGTCCCCGGACCGTAGAAGGCGCCGTAGCGCAACACCAGACCCTCGCCCCACTCGATACTCGTCACCGCCCGCTCCAGATACAGCAGCCCGTCCACCACCGTCCGAAGCGACGCCGGCGGGTTGGGATCCAGGGGATCGGCCTCAGTCAACACTGGCGTGCGCGTTCGTGCCCAGCGAAAAGCCCCAAAGCTCTGCGCCACAAAGCGTCGCGCCCCGACGGCACGACCGGCCGCCAGCAGATGGTCCGTCCCCTCCATCCGCAGCCGGTTGGTCATAATCGCGCCCCTGAAGCGCTCGGGGTGCCGCGCATCACGGACGCTCATCGGCCCGGACAACGCCGTGAGCTCATGCACGATCACCTCCGGCTCCGCTGACGCCACCGCCTGGGCGACCGCGTCGGGATCCAAAGCGTCGGCCACGACCGGGCGCGCTCCCAGGCTGCGCACCAAATCCCGCTTCGACGCGCTCCTGGTCATCCCGACCACCGCGTGGCCTCGCGCCACCAGCTGCGGGACGAGAACTCTGCCAAGAACGCCCGTCGCGCCGGCTACAAAGACCTTCATGACTGCTCCTCTCGTTTCGTCTTCACTGTGAGACGAGACAGATGCGCGGCCTGTGACAGTCCCAGCCCCTCGATGCTCAACGCGCGCATGTCCGCTTGCGCACCACCATCCGCACGGCGCTCGGCTCGGCACGCTCACGACCCGGACGTCGACGGGCGGAGCAATCGACACTGAGACGCGGTGCTGCAGATTGCTCAGAAACCGACGTGTAGCCGAAGCGCACAGTGCTCGCAGTCGCCATCGCAAAGCAAGCGCAGTCTTGCCTCGGCCGGGGCCCGGCAGTCGCAAATCTCCAGGAGCGTGTCGATCCCGCCGGCGGGGATCGTAGGTGCGTTGCACGAGCACAACCCGGGCCACGGCAGGCCCGAGCTCAATGACGGACGTGACCGCATTGCGCGAAAAGCAAGCGTCCCGCACTCGGGCAGACCATCTCGCAGAACCATCAATCTGCGGAGCCCGAGAAGCGGGCCCTCGGCGTCGCACAAGGCGACGATCAGCACGACGAGCGACGACGTCGAGTTCGGGTCGATGGGTGCCGTGAGGCGTCACCCTGCTCTACGATCGGTGTGATGCAGACCGTGTATGAGGCGGCTGGTGGTGAGGAGGGTCTGCGTCGTCTCGCTCGGGCCTGGCATGAGCGCGTGATGGCAGACGAGGTGGTCGGCCACGCCTTCAGTCATGGCTTTCATTCCAATCACACCGAACGGCTTTCGTCGTACTGGGCGGAAGCACTCGGGGGGCCGAAGACGTTTTCGGTGGCGTTTGGCGATGAGACCTCCGTGGTGCGGATGCACAGCGGCAACGGTGCCCACCCGGAGATGGACCGTCGAGCGATCGCGTGTTTTGATCAGGCGCTCATTGACGTAGGCATCGAGGCGCAAAGCAAGCTTGCGCAGGCGTTGCACGACTACTTCGCGTGGGCGACCGACACGACGCTGTCTCGCTACACCGAGTCAGCAGACGATGTGCCCGACGGACTGAATATCCCGAAATGGTCATGGGACGGGCTCGTCAAGAGGCCAATCCCGTCACAGTGGCCCATCGAGTACCCATTCGGCACCCAAGGGCCAGACCTCACGGCAGCCGTGGGACGCGTTCGCCGCCGCAGATTGACACCACTCCCTCGAGTGGGTAGCGGCCCTCTCAGAAAGCCTGATCGATAGCCGGGCTTCTCGGCCAGAATGGCGTCGCTAGTCCCCCGGCACTAGGACTTCGGAACTGCCCCCGCACGCCGATGACGCGGAGGTCGCGACCGGCGACGCACCGTCACGCGCATCCGCCGGCGTTCCCACCACGCCCACGCGCCCATCACGATGCCGGCGTAGATCCACCCGACAAGGACGTCGAAGAAGTAGTGCTCGCCCGTGGCCATGAGCGTCAGCCCCATGGCCAGCGGATAGAGCGCAAGCAACGGCCGCAGCGGGCGGCGCACCCGAGGCCAGAGAAACAGCGCCACCAGCATCGCTAACGCCGAGTGAAGCGACGGCACCGCGGCGACCTGGTTCGCGGTTGCCTGGCCCTCGTTGAACAACTCGACCGTCCTGCCGCCGATCACCTGCCAGCCGTCTGCCGTGGTGCGGGTGACGCCGTGCAGCAGACCCATGTCGGCGGCCATCCACGGCGGGGCGGCCGGGAAGGCAATGTAGGTCGCAACGCCGGCGGCGAACAGGGTGACCAGCCGTCGGGCGAAGCGCAGGAACTCGAGCCGGTCGCGCGCCCACAGCAACCCCGCGACGATGAACGGGACGACGAAATAGGACGTATAGATCAGCGTGAAGGCGACGTCGACCCAGTTGACGACCCTCGGGTCGTTCACGTGCGCCTGCAGCCACTGGGTTGGCGTCGTACCGAAGAATACGAAGCGGTCGAAGTCGATCATCACGTGGACATGGACGCCGACCCCGAGGGAGTCGGCCGCGCCGCGCGTGAAGTCATAGGCGCTCAACAGGATCACCATCGGCAGCCAGTCGCGCGCGAGCCGAAGTACCTCGCGCCACGGCCGGCCAAGCGACGCGCAGGCGAGCGCCCCGCACACCCAGGCAACGACCAGCTCGCGCTGCACGGGAATCCCATAGTGGGCGGTCCAGACCCCGAGCGAGATGAAGTACAGGACAAGGACGCCGCGGCGCACTGCCACCCAGTGCCCGAACCCCGAGCCGAACGATTCCTCGCCCCCGACGCGCGCTGAGTCGGTCGCCGTCACAGAGAAGAATCTAATCCCCCGTCCCCAGCTCGACCAACAGGAGTCTCGGCGACCTTGAGTCCGTGGTCGGTAAACGAGACCGTCGGCCGCCATCGATCGGCTATGCGTCACTCGCTCCGGTCAACGAACGTGCGTCCGAGCCCCCTCCCCTCAGCGTGATCACCAAATGGTGGGATGGGTCGCACCGGTCCTGCAACTTGGGTGACGCGAGGGAAGGCGGTGGGCTTGGCTGCTGGCCCTGGCGTTGGCAAATAGCCGGTGTTTCAAGAACCGCTGAATGTTGCGAATCGCAGCGCTTCCTCGAAGATCACAAGCAGGCCGATCTCCTCGACGCCCGGCACCCGGATCGGGCTCCGCTAGGCCTGCCCCACAACCTCGCACACGTCACAGCTCGCGAAGATCGCCGGAGCCTCGGGCATCCCGCGCAGACTGCTGAACGTCGCCTCCGCACGGCGTGCGTTGGCCTCGGTGTCAAACAGCCAGAACGAGTGCTGGATGAGCTCGCCGTCGATCGCCCTCGCCCAATAGGCGCCGGCAGATCCGTCCATGCCCTGGATCATCGCCACGCCATGCTCGGCGATCATCGAACGCGTCTCCTCCTCATGGCCGGGCTTGATCTTCACGCGGCCAACCACCGCATACATGCTTCCTCCCAAATCGTCGGTCCCAGGAATGATCGGTCACCCCGGTCGACAGCCTAACCGCTCCCTCACTCCTTGAATGTCAAGCAGACCGCCGCGGCTTGCGATCACGGCGGCCATACGACAATCTCCGGGCCAGGTCGCGTACCCAGTCGGGCGAGAGCCGCGGCATGGCGGGGAAAGCAGTACTCGCGATCTGTCGCGTAACCGTATTCGGTCACGCGAGCTTCAGCGGTATCTCGGCAAACGGATCGAGTCGATAGACGAGCGAGACGCGGTGAAAGCCATCAGCGATGTCCGAGCCTTTCTTACCGCTGAGCACGAGAACGGGACTCAGTTGGTCACCCTCGATCGTCTTGATCAGATCCTTCATCACGCCAGGGTCGTCGAGCGGTGCGGCCGTCAGTCCAGCCGCGCGCAGGATGTCGTTCGCGCGACGGGTGGTCAGAGACGCCTTCTTGAGGCGCTGGACAGCTTTGGCGACGGCCTCCTCGCCGAGCTTGAGCGACAGGTAGGCCTGCGCGGCGGCGTAGTCGTGCTCGGCAACCTCGGCTGCCCATTTGATGCGCACCGGGGATTTAGTCATAGCGAGCGACTCCCTTTCTCTGGTTGAGATCCGAGCACAGTGCCGATCACGCCCTGCGCCGGACCCCCAGTACGCCGACCAGGCCCCGCCGACGACTGACCCAAGGAACAAGCGGGACAACGCGACGTGCGGTCAACACGGGACCGCACGCTACACGCTAGTTCAGCGTCTCGGACAGGCTCGGCGGTCTCGAACCACCGCCGATGAAAGAACTGCGGGTAGAACGGCCACGGATCGTCGGCCGAACACGCTCGTGTGCGACGACTGCGAATCCGCGACCACCATCCATCTGGATGGTGTTAGGATGGTAAGGAGATGTTCGGCAAATCGAATTTGGGGGCCAGGATCCGGAGATGGCCGAAGTCGACAAGAGCGAGAAGATCACCATCAACGTAGGCGTGGTCGATCTGGGTCAGATCGATCTGCTTGTCAGCGAGGGCTTCTTCGGCAATCGCACGGATTTCATCCGGACTGCGATCCGACGCCAGCTTGAGACTCGGTCGAGCGCTCTGGACAGCACGGCGGCCCGCCGCGAACTGGTGCTCGGCAGCGCGCACTACACCCGTCACGACCTCGAGGCACTGCGCGACAGTGGCCACATGGTCGAGTTGCGTGTTCTGGGGTTGGCGAGCATTGCGGATGACGTCTCACCAGATCTCGCGGTCGCGACCATCGCGGCGGTCGAGGTTCTCGGCGCGTTCCGAGCGCCTCCGAAGGTGAAGGCGGCGCTCGCTTCGCGCACGAGGTGAGCGATCGGCGCAGTCGGTGTTTGCGACGCGCGGTCCTGTTGTGCGCGGGCAGCGACCCAGGTAGGTGGCTGGATGACCACATTCTGAAAGGACGTGCGATGGACGACGCCAGGAATGCCGCGATGGCCGAGGCGCTGCGGCTCACCAAGGCCGGGCGGCTGCGGGAGGCCTCGGCCCTATTGCAGCAGAGTCTCGCCGGCGGTAGCACCGGCCCCGTCCCACCGGCCGAATCGAGCGCCGCACGCAGGGTCAGCCCGATCAGGTTGAGTGGAGCCACATCGTCGTCGTCTCACCGTCTCGCCACGGCGCCCGCCGCCACTGGCGCGAAACGCCACCTCACCCACACCGAGACCGCTGGGACGCGGACCTACGACCTCTACGTGCCCGCCGGCTACAACGGCAGTCCCGTGCCGCTCGTCGTCATGCTGCACGGCGGCACACAGGACGCGTCGGACTTCGCGGCCGGCACCCGCATGAACGAGCTCGCCGAGCGACATGCGTTCCTCGTCGCCTACCCGGAGCAATCCGCGGCGGCCAACCAAGGGGGCTACTGGAACTGGTTCTCCCCCGCCGACCAGCGCGCCGGCACCGGCGAGCCGGCGATCATCGCCGGCATCACCCGCCAAGTCATCAGCGACCTCGCCGTCGATCCGGCTCGCGTCTACGTCGCCGGGCTGTCCGCCGGTGGCGCCATGGCCGCGGTCATGGCCGCGACCTACCCCGACCTTTACGCCGCGGTCGGGGTGCACTCCGGGATCGCCTACCGCGCCGCGCACGACGTCGGGTCGGCCTTCACCGCAATGCGGACCGGCGGGGCGCCGCCCGCAACCAGTGCGGTCCCGCTGATCGTCATCCACGGCGACCAAGACGCGACGTGGCCCCGGTCAACGCCGACAAGCTCATCGCCGCCCGACTTGCGGTAGGCGACATCACCCTCCAGCATGGACCGACAGAGAAAAAGAACGACGGCGGACGCCCATACACCAGCATCGCTCACCACAACCTCGCGGGGCTCGCCGTCGCACAGTCATGGATCGTCCACGGTGCCGGCCACGCCTGGTACGGCGGCAGTCCTACCGGGTCCTACACCGATCCACAAGGCCCGGACGCGTCCGCCGAAATGATCAGATTCTTTCTCCTACATCAGGTGCCGTCAGCCTGAAGCCGGACCTCGACGCCAACCGTTGCCATCCGGATGCGTCGGTTGAGCAGGCGGCAGGACACAGATGCAGGCCACGGTTCCGAAGTGCGCCCTCGTGGCAGTGAACGTTCGGTACCCGCGACGCCGAACGCCCGCTACGGCGCGAACGGCGAGGCGGTGTGTGTGGCGGACGGCGGTTCGAACGGGCGAGGAATCCGGCCCGTGATCGTCGAGGAAGTTGCGGGTTGCTCGAGGTCCTCGCCGACTTTGACGAGCTCGGTCGCGCGAGCCCAGGCCTGGTGGCCTGGGAGCTGTTCGTCAGCGACCGCCGGGTGAGCGAGACCTGGGCGTTTGCAGTCACGGCTGGCTGGGTCGCGCCCGCCGGACGTGACGATGTCTACGGTGAGCGGCTGTGGCGGCTCACGGCCGAGGGCTGGAAAGCCCGAGCCGCTCGCACATGACCAAGGTCGAGCGGACGCGCAGGAACATGGTCCGCCTCGACGCGTTTGATGGTGTGCCTATTCTCGCGTGATCTAGGGCCTCAGGGCAGGGAGTAGCGCAGGATCTTGGTCGCTACCGACCTGTACTGATTGCCCAGCCGGCCGCTGTTGTACGGGAGCTCGTAGCGCTCGCAGACCTCACGAACGCGCGGTGCGATCTCGGGATAACGGCAACTCGGGATGTCGGGGAACAGGTGGTGCTCGATCTGGAAGGAGAGGCTGCCGCTCATGATGTGAAACAGCCGCGTTCCCTCGAGGTTGCAGGAGCCGAGCAATTGCCGGACGTACCAGTCGCCTCGGGTCTCGTCGGCGGTCTGCTCCTCACTGAACGTCTCCGCGCCCTCGGGCAGGTGACCCATGAACACGATCGTGTGCACCCACACGTTGCGAGCGACGTTCGCGATCAGGTTCGCGACCGCGGTGTGCTTCGCCGCACGCCCGGAGAGAGCAGGCCAGAGCACGAAGTCCTTGACGAGCTGGCGCCGTGCCTTGTGCGCGAACGCCGCCAACTCCGCCCGGGCTTTGTCCCATGACTTCTCGCCTCGGCGCACCGCGTCGAGCTCCATGTCATAGATCGCGATTCCCCACTCGAACGTCAGCGCCACCGCGACGCCGTAGACCGGCTGGATGAGATAGATGGGATGCCACGGCTGGTCTGCGTCGACTCGCATCACGGAGTAGCCGAGGTCGCGGTCCTTGCCGATCACGTTCGTGAACGAGTGGTGCCGGAAGTTGTGGGCGAACTTCCAGGAAGCGGCAGTGGAGACCGCATCCCACTCCCACCAGCGAGAACAAACCGCGGGATCGTCCATCCAGTCATATTGGCCGTGCATCACGTTGTGGCCGATCTCCATGTTCTCCAGGATCTTGGCCAGCGTCAGCATCGCCGTCCCTGCCAAGAACGCGGGACGGCGCTTGGAGAGCAGGAGCGAGGCGCGGCCGGCGAGCTCCAGGCAGCGCTGCACGGTGATCACTCTCCGGATGTAGTCAGCGTCTCGCCTGCCGAGCCGGGTGACGACGTCCGCGCGGATGGCATCGAAGTCCCGACCGATCGCGACGAGATCCTCGGCGGTGAGGTGCGCCATCACCGGCGGCGGCACAGAGCGGGCGGGCGCCGCGATCACTGGGGAGGCAAGGGCGGCGATCCTAACCCGACAGGATGCCGGATCGCGGCCGGGACCGCCGCGCGCCCCCCACCGACGCTGGCGAAGGCAAACAGCACAGAGGGCAACGAACGCTCGACCCGTTCCGGATATCGGCGGTCGCGCTCAACGACATGCCCCCGCGACCTCCCATCCCAGATGGAGCCCTCACGGCCCTGAACGTTCATGGCGGGGCGGCCCTCCGGCACCGGTTGCAGGCGCTTCGAGGCTCGAGCGGGGCGACTTCTTGCAGCGTGACCGTAGGTCGGTTAGGTTCGTTGGATGCCAATCCTCATTCGCTACGCGCCCACGTCGTTGACCCGCGAGCAGTACGACAAGGTCAACGAAATTCTTCAGGAGAATGGCCCCGGCGGCCCCCCGCAACCACTCCAACTGCACGTCATGTTCGGTGAGGGGTCGGACCTTCGAGTCAGTGAGATCTGGGAATCAGAGGCCGCGTGGCAGCAGGCCTGGGACGGCGGTCTCAAGGCCGCGCTGTCCACGGCCGGCGTTGAGCTTCCCGAGCCCGACAAGTTCCCGGTCCACGAGCTCTGGGGAAGCCGCGTAGCGGACGCATAGCGATCACGCGAGACTGCTATCCCTGACGCGCGCTTCGCGCGAAAAGCAAGCGTCCCGCGCTCGGCCCGACCATCTCGCAGAGCCATCCACGTACGGACGGCATGCGGAGCAAACGAGCTCGTATGACTCGAGGTGCGCTCGCCGTCTGCTCAGGGTCGGGTGTGGCACCCATCCGCCAGCAGCGCGTCGATGAGCGCCCCGAGATCCCCGCGGTAGGTGTCGCGGTCGTGCGTCGCCGTCCACGCCGCGGCGGCCGCCGCCAGCATCGGGTAGGACTCGGGATCGGGGGCAACGCGAAGCTCGCGCTGCTGGCTTGGCACCGCGGAGCTCGCGCCGGCGCGCACGAGCAGCGAGCCGAGCGTGAAGTTCCACATCAGACGGTACGCGCGCACGGTCGCCTCGATCGACAGACCCGCGTCGCGCAGCGCCGCATGGATCTCCTCGATCGCGCCGAGCACTGACGGTGCCATCATCCGGCGGCGCGCGAGCACCTCGGGGACCCAGAGGTGCTCCGCGAGGCTGTCGTAGATCGTCGACCACAGCACGAGCATCGCGCCCTTCGGGTCGCGTGGCCGCGGGGGGTACACGAGCCGAGCCGCGAGGCGGTCGACCAGCACCATCAGCAGCTCGTCCTTGCTGCCCACGTGCCGGTAGGGCGCCATCGCGGACACGCCGAGTTCGCCCGCGAGGCGGCGCATCGTCAGCGCCTCAACGCCCTCGGTGTCGAGCAGCCGGACCGCCGTGTCGAGCACCGCTTCGCGATCGATCGTCGGGCGGGCGGCCCCGGGGCCGATGGGCCGCCAACTCGGGCGCCGATTCGTGATCGTCGTTCGGCGGGCGCTTGGCCGACCCGCCGCGCGGGGACTGTTCCGACGAGTGCTCATCAGGGGGTCTTGCCGTCATTTGCTTTACGTGTATATTAATGACATGGCACACGGAACCCCCACTCTCGCAACCGGCAAAATCTGCTACCTCGAGATTCCCGCATCCGACGTCGAGCGCTCGTCGCGCTTCTACAGTGACGCGTTCGGTTGGGAGCTGCGCACCCGTGGCGACGGCGTGATCGCATTCGACGACGCGGTCAACGAGGTGAGCGGCTCGTGGGTTACCGGCCGGCCGCCGTCGACCGAGCCAGGGATCATGGTCCACATCATGGTCGCCGACCTCGAGGCGGCGCTCGCGGCCGTCCGCGCCGCAGACGGCGACGTGCTGAACGAAGACGCGGCGCCCGGTGAGCGCGTGGGGCACGTGCGCGACCCGGCCGGCAACGTCATCGGGATCTATGAGCAGCCCGGCCTGGCGGAACGCGAACGGACGGTCAGGCCGGTGCCCGAGCACCTGCACACGGTCACCCCGCGCCTCGCGTTGAGCGATGGCGCGGCCGGGATCGAGTTCTACAAGGCCGCATTCGACGCCGAGGAGCTGGGCGAGCGCTACCACATGCCCGACGGGACGCTGGTCCACGCGGAGCTGCTGATCGGTGACTCGGTCGTGATGGTCAAGGACGCGCAGGACGACCAGTTCAACGCGCTGCTTTGCACGTACTGGCCTGACGTCGACGCCGCGTGGGATCGTGCCGTTGGCGCCGGCGCCGAGGTGATCTACCCGCTCGCTGATCAGTTCTACGGCGAGCGCGGCGGCCGCCTCGGCGATCCGTTCGGCAACCAGTGGATGCTGGCCGCCCGGATCGAGACCCTCACGCCGGCCGAGCTCGCGGCACGGGAGCCAAGCTAGCGGGACTTCCCGACCTGCTTTGCTCCCGAGACGCGCATCTGGACCGCGTCTGGCGCCCTCCCTGCAACACGCGGCACGCAGGGCTCGTCGCACAATCGACAAGCGGACGCTTCCGACCGGTCGCGGAGGCCATCGGAAGCCGGCGGCCTGGCCCGTCTCACGAGGGAACCCGGGAGCCGGCGATCTCGGTGCTCCGTCCCCGGCGAGGCCGGTGGCTCCGCACGCCAGCGCATGCGTGCCCTCCGGCCCATATGCCGTAGACCGCGAAGCGCTCAGCCCGATGGCGCCCGCGACACGCGCTCGTCTTCGGCCCAGTCCACTACGCGGTGACCCGGCGGTGGATCGGACAGTTCGAGTTCGTACCCCGCTACGGGGTTATGGTTCACGGACGAGGGTTGCTGAGGGAGTCTGGAGAGGGGCAGCGAGAACGTGCTCGCCAGTACCGATTATCTGGTCGTAGGGGCGGGCGCAAGCGGTCTTGCGTTCGCCGACACGCTGGTGAGCGAGGCCGACGTCGAGGTGACGCTGATCGACCGGCGACGCGGTCCGGGAGGTCATTGGTTGGATGCGTATCCCTTTGTTCGCCTGCATACGCCCTCCGCGTACTACGGGGTGAACTCGCTGGCACTCGGCGAGGACCGTATTGACCAGACTGGCGAGAACGCCGGGTATTACGAGCGGGCGACGGGCGAGGAGGTGTGCGCGTACTTTGCCGAGGCGGCCGGGCGGCTCACGCAGACAGGGCGCGTTCGCGTGCTCACCGGCCACGAGCACCTCGGCCCGGGCAGCAACGGTGAACAGATCCGAAACGTGAGCACCGGAGAACGTCTCGATGTCGTGGTCCGTCGCCGGGTCGTCGATGCTCGCTACCTGGAGGCGTCGATTCCCGCGACTCACGCTCCCCCGTTCGACGTGGCACCGGGCGCCCGGGTCGTGCCTGTCAACGACCTGCCGGCGGCCGCGCAATCGGCCTTGTTCTATGTCGTGCTCGGATCGGGCAAGACAGCAGCGGATGCGTGCGTTTGGCTTCTGGCTAACGGCATCGACCCAGACCACATTCGCTGGATACGACCCCGCGACGCGTGGTTTTATGATCGCGCCCACTTTCAGCCGCTCGAGCAGGTCGGCGCGATCATGGAGGGCAACTCGCTCGACGCTGAGGCCGGGGCCCAGGCGGCGAACCTTGACGACCTGTTCGAGCGGCTTGAGGCCGCGGGACGGCTCGTGCGCATCGACCCCTCGCGGCCCGCAACGATGTTTCGCGGAACGATGCTCAGCGCTCCAGAACTCGAGGCGCTGCGGCAGATCGCAGATGTCGTCCGGCTCGGCCGGGTTCGCCGCATCGAACCCGGCCGGGTTGTGCTCGAGCGCGGGGAGTCCCACACCGGTGGTGAGGTCTTGCATGTGGACTGCACTGCGCTTGGCCTGAACCCCGCCCCCGCCACGCCGATCTTCCAGCCCCACCGGATCGTGCTCCAGCAGGTGCGACACCTCTCACCGTCGTTCAACGCAGGCCTCGTCGGCTTCGTCGAGGCCCATCGCGACAACGACGAGGAAAAGAACCGGCTGTGCCCACCGAACCCCTACCCGAGCGGCATCAAGGACTGGCCGCGCATGATCAACCGTACGTGGAGGACTGAAGGCCGATGGTTGAACGAGCCCGACGTCTCGACGTGGGTGACTGAAAGCCGGCTCAACCTGCTCCGTGGGCTTCTCGATCACATCGCCGAGCCGTCCGTGCAGGCGGCAGTCAAGCGCTACCTCACCCACGTCAGGACGGCGACTGAGCGGCTTACCCACCTAGACGAATTGAGCTCGCCCTCCCCGACAGGACCGACACGGTCGGCTCTAGACACGGAAGTTCAGTCCTAATGTGCGACTGAGAACACCCCGTGGGGAGTGTCGTTGGTCGCAGTTGCGGTGGGCGGGGTGATCGATAGCCTCGGCCCGGTTGCCTGGATTTCTAAGGACGACCGATGTAGGGAGGCCCGATGAGTCGTTACGCAGTGGCGCACCTCGACGAGATCGAGGAGATCAGCGACGGCCGCTGTCCTTCGCGACCAATCCGCCACCACTTCGGCATCACGTCCTTCGGGGTCAACGCCTGGATCGGTCGCGAGGCGGGCGACCGGATCATCAATGAGCACGACGAGGGCGAGGACGACGGAGAGGAGGAGCTCTACTTCGTGCAACGCGGCCGTGCCCGGTTCGAGCTCGACGGCGAGCCGGTGCAGGCGCCCGTCGGCACGTTGGTCTTCGTCCGGCCCGACGTCAAGCGCACGGCGTTCGCCGAGGAGCCGGCGACGACGATTATTGCCCTCGGCGCCACGCCGGGGAAGGCGTATGAGCCCGGTGGTTATGAGGTCTGGGCGCCGCTCCACCCGCTGTATGAGGCAGGCGAGTACGCCGAGGCCGCTGACCGAGGCCGTGAGCTGACCAAGGCTCATCCCGAATACCACGGGCTGCTCTACAACGTGGCGTGCTGCGAGAGTCTTGCCGGACGAACGGCCGACGCGATCGAGCACCTCCGGCTCGCCATCGAGCGCTCGAAAAGCTGCACTTCGCTCGCCGCCAGCGACTCCGACTTCGACCCGATACGCGACGAGCCCGCGTTCAAGGAACTGGTGGGTTAGCGCAACGACGGGCGCCCAGAGCGACTTGCACTTCCTTCTCGTCCAACTCGCGCAGCTGCGGACGGCGACCGGGATCGCAGTTAGGCGCGTCACATCGACGTCGTGATCGTCAGGGCACCTCCCTCGCCCCAAGCGTCGCCGGCTTGCTCGGCGAGCTGGCCGAGACCCTGGACGCCGCACCCCAGGCGGCGTTATCCCGATGACGCCCCGGCCCTTAAGGCCGCCTTTGTCTTGAGGCATGGACGACGCAGTCGTCCGGGATCCGTCCGGTCCGCACTGCCCGGTGAGCTCACTTGCTCGCGCATGCCCACGTCCGATTGCCGATCGCTCTACGGACGGTTGGCCGCGGCATGGCGCCGTCTCACTCGGGGAGGCCTAACGAATGTCTCTGGGCGAGACGCTTACCGCCGCACACTCCATCAGAACGTGATCGCGGGCTTGATTGTCAGGAGCGTCGTCTCGCACCCACGAACGGCGCCTAGCTGCTAGCGAGCTGCGCGCGGATACGTCGTCCGATCTGGGTGATGCGTAGCGAGCGGGTTGCTTCCACGATCGTGAGCGTCGGTTCGGTGTGCCGCGGGGGATCCCGATCGCCGCTAGCCGACACGCCGGCGAGTCGTCACAAGGAGCCGCAGAGATGAGCGTCAGGAACACCGAGTCGACCACTGCGAGCGATGCCGGGAGTGGAACACCGGCGACAGTCCGGGGGTCAGGTGGGAGTGGCAAGGTTCCGCATCTGTCGCTGGGCGAGCGTGCGGCGCGGGGTAGGGCGGAGCGGGCGGAGGTGCCGCGTAGCGTGCATGGCGAGTGGTCGGCGCCGCCGGGTCGTCGTGATCCGGTTGAGCTGCTGGAGGAGCAGGCCGTGTCGCGCGTGCCGGAGTTGGTGCCGATTCGCTACGGGCGGATGCTGGTCTCGCCGTTTACGTTCTATCGCGGTGCGGCTTATCTGATGGCGGCAGACCTCGCCGGTTCGCAGAGGACCGGTCTGCGTGTGCAGCTGTGCGGTGATGCGCATTTGTCGAATTTCGGTGGGTTCGCCGCGCCCGATCGCCGGCTGGTGTTTGACATCAATGACTTCGATGAGACGCTGCCGGGGCCGTTTGAGTGGGATCTCAAGCGGCTGGTGGCGAGTTTCACGGTCGCGGGACGCGACCTCGGCTTCGCGGTGAAGCAACGGCGTAGGGTCAGCATGGCGGTGACCCGCGCGTACCGCGAGGCGATCGCGGACCTCGCGTCGAGAAGGACGTTCGATGTGTGGTACTCGCGAGTCGACGCCGAGCCGCTGATCGCGCAGTTTCAAAGCGCGGCAAGCGCGAAACGTCGCAAGCTGATGGAGAGAAACCTCGCCAAGACGCGGGCGAAGGACCACATGCGGGCATTCGGCAAGCTCACGACGATCGTCGACGGCGAGCCGCGGATCGTCAGCGACCCGCCGCTGATCGTCCCGATCGAGGACCTCGCCGACGGTCGCGATATCGAGCAGTTCGCACGGGAGGTGAACCGGGGCTACCGGCGCACGCTCGAGGGCGATCGCAAACATCTGCTGGAGCACTTCCGTTACGTGCACGCGGCGCGCAAGGTCGTCGGCGTGGGCAGCGTCGGCACGCGCGCGTGGATCATGCTGATGCTCGGCCGCGACGAGGATGATCCACTGTTTTTGCAGCTCAAGGAGGCCCAGCCTTCGGTGCTTGAGCCGTTCCTCGGCAAGAGTAAGTACGCAAACCACGGCCAACGCGTCGTCGAGGGACAGCGACTGATGCAGGCCGCCAGCGACATCACGCTCGGCTGGCACCGCGTCACCGGAGTCGACGACGTCAAGCGCGACTTCTACTTCCGCCAACTCTGGGACCAGAAGGGCTCCGCGATCATCGAGGGCATGAAACCCAAAGAGCTCGGCGCCTACGCAGAGATCTGCGGCCAGACGCTAGCCCGAGCGCACGCACGCTCCGGCGACGCCGTCGCCATCGGTGCCTACCTCGGATCAAACGACGCCATGGACCAGGCACTCGCTGACTTCGCCGAGCTCTACGCCGACCAGAACGAGCTCGACCACGCCGCGCTCACCACCGCCGTCGACACCGGTCGCGTCAAAGCACAGACAGGGCTCTAGCCCGCCAGGTCCCAGAGCAGGCGACACCTAGGCAGCCAACCTGTCCCCGGACACCTTCCGCACGAACGAAGCACGACCACTAGCGAAAGCTCACTGAGACGCCGCCGTGACACATTGCTGTCGACGACCAAGCTCAAGCCGGGCCTGAATCACCGAACGCGCCGTTTCCGGCGTGGTGTTCCGTGGTGGTAGGCCCCAGTGCCGACGCGACGGGAATGCGCCGGACCACTCAGGTCGCGCGACTGACCCCCAGGCGGGAACGGACGCTGTCCAGGATTGCGTCCGTTTGAGGCAGGAACGCGTCCTCCAGCGTGGGGCTGTACGGAATCGGGGTCTCGCCAGTCGCGACTATCCAGGCGTCGTCAAGATCGTGCAGGCCCTCCTCGGCCACCACTCCGAGCAGCCCGGCGGCCCAGCCTCCGGTCCGCGGGCCCTCCTCGACCGCGACGAGCCGGTTGGTCTTCGCCACCGACTCGAGCACCGTGGCAACGTCCAGCGGCCGCAGCGTGCGCAGGTCGACCACCTCAGCCGAGAGGCCGTCGGCGACCAGCGTGTCTGCGGCCGCAAGTGCGTCGGGCACCCCCTTGCCGACCGAGACGATGGTCAGATCGTCCCCCTCTCGCGCGAGCCCCGCTTGACCGAGCGGGATGATCGCATCGGGCTCGGGTGCCGGGCCCTTGACCGAGTACAGGCGCTTGTGCTCCAGAAAGATCACCGGGTTGTCATCGCGGATCGCGGCCTTGAGCAGGCCCTTGGCCTCGGCTGGCGATGATGGGCAGGCGATCTTCAAACCTGGCACTCCCTGAAACCACGTGCCGTGGGTCTGGGAGTGGATGGCACCAAAGCGGCCGCCGGCGCCCACCGCCGAGCGTACGACCAGGGGCACGGTCCCCTGTTCGTTGCTGATGTACCAGAACTTCGCCGCCTGGTTGACCAGGCTGTCCATGGCGAGCGTCATGAAATCGCCGAACATCACCTCGAACACCGGGCGCAGACCGGTGACCGCCGCCCCGTAGGCCGCCCCGGCCAGTGCCAGCTCGGAAATCGGGGTGTCAAATACGCGGCCGGCCCCGAAGCGCTCGTACAGATCGGGCGTCGCCTTGAACACGCCTCCAGCCACGGCGACATCCTCCCCGAAGAAGACGACCGCGGGATCGCGCTCCAGCTCCTCGGCCAGCGCATCGCGAATCGCCTCTCGGAACTCGAGAGCGCTCATGCGCTGAACTCCGTGGCGTCGTCGGCGGCCGGATCGGGGTAGGGCGCGGCCAGCGCGTTCTCGATGGCGCGGTCGATCTGGCCGGTCACGGCTTCCTCGGCGGCCGTGATCTGCTCCTCGGTCACGGCCTCACGCAAGAGCCGGGTGCGGGCGAGGCCGAGCGGGTCGCGCTCGAGCCACTCCTCCACCTCCTCCCTGGTGCGATAGGGAGCCGGGTCGCTCTTGGAGTGACCGTAGTGCCGGTAGGTCTTGCACTCCAGCAGGGTCGGGCCATTACCGGCCCGGGCTCGGGCGACAGCGTCGGCGGCCGCCGCGCTCACCGCCCAGACATCGTTGCCGTCGACGACCGCCGACGGCATTCCGTAGCCCTGAGCGCGGCCGGCGATGTTCGCGCCGGCGGTTGCATCCGCCATCGGCGTGAACTCTGCGTAGAGGTTGTTCTCACAGACGAACACGACCGGGAGCTTCATTACGGCCGCCATGTTCATGCACTCGTGAAAGTAGGCCTGGTTGGTCGCGCCGTCGCCGAAGAAGCAGACCGCCACCCGCCCCTGCCGGGCCGCCGACAGGCCGGCGCCCACCGCGGCGGCAATCGATCCACCGACGATCCCGTAACAGCCCACCAGGCCGTGCTCGAGGTCGATCACGTTCATCGATCCGGCGCGCCCACCGCAGACGCCGGTGACGCGCCCGAGCATCTCGGCGATCAGCGGCTCGGGATCGGTCCCCTTGGCCAAGGCGTGGCCGTGACCGCGGTAGGTGCCGGTGGCGTAGTCATCGGGCTCCAACGACATACAGACGCCAACCGCCACCGCCTCCTGGCCGGCATAGAGGTGTGTCGTTCCGTGCACCTCGCCCTTGAGAAACAGGCGGTGCATGGCAGTTTCGAACCTCCGGATCAGGAGCATCCGAGCGTATGCATCGAGGTATCTCGTGCTCGCCCGCTGCTCGTCCGGGGCTTGGAGCCCGGCCATCCGTTCTCCTTCCCGACTCGTTGCCAACGCGTGCGTTACGATGCTACCGCAAACGTTTGCAACCCGCAGCCGAGGAGTTCTCGTGGCGGTCGAAATCGTGATGCCCCATTTGTCCGACTCGATGGAGGAGGGCACGATCGTGCAGTGGTTCGTCGCCGAGGGCGACACCGTCAGCGAAGGGCAGCCACTCGTCGAGGTGGAAACCGACAAGGCGAGCGTGGCCTACGAATCAGAACTGGACGGCACCGTGCTCAGCCTCAACGCCGCCGTCGGAGACACGGTCGCCGTTGGGGCCGTGATCGCAGTCGTCGGGGACGGCAACGGAGCCCCTCCGACTGTCGCCGCGGCGCGAACCACCGGTCGGACTCGCAGCGCCAGCACGAGCGCCCGCGCCGACGCCGGCGCCGGCGCGGGCGCGGGCGCGGGCAGGGCAGGCACGACGCAGGGCCGCCGGGTCAAGGCGTCCCCGCTGGCGCGCCGGGTCGCCGCCGAGCTGGGCGTCGACCTCGCTGCCCTGACGGGGTCCGGGCCCCACGGCCGAGTGGTCCGCGTCGACGTGGAACGGGCCGGCGCTCTCAGCCCCCCGGCGCCACTGGCCGCCATGGCGCAGGCCCGCTCCGCCAAGGGCGACACGACGCGCACGCGTCCGAGCCGGCTCCAGGAGACGGTGGCGCGGCGGATGGCCGAATCCCGTGCCACCGTTCCCGATTTCGAGCTGCGCTGCGAGGTGGACATGACCCTGGCGGTAGCGCTCCGAACGCAGCTGGGCGAGATCGCCGATCCGGCGCCGTCCTATAACGACTTCATCGTCCGGGCGGTCGCGCTGGCGCTGCGGGAGTTCCCGCGGGTCAATGGCGCCTACCGCGACTCCGGTTTCGAAACCTACTCGCGGGTGAATGTCGGAATCGCCGTCGCCGCCGAGGACGCTCTGCTGGTGCCGACGATCTTTGACGCCGACCGGCGGTCGGTGATCCAAATCGCCGCTGTCAGCCGAGAGCTGGCTGCCAAGGTCCGGGACGGTTCGGTGCTGCCGGCTGAGTTGTCCGGCGGCACGTTCTCGGTTTCGAACCTCGGGATGTACGGGGTCGACAGCTTCACCGCCGTGATCAACCCACCGCAGGCGGCGATCCTGGCCGTGGGCTCGCTGAAGCCGCGTGCCGTGGTCGACGACTCAGGGTCCGTAGTCAGCCGCCCCACCGTTCACCTGACGCTCGCCTGCGATCACCGAGTCCTGTACGGAGCCGACGGCGCCCGGTTCCTGGCCCGCGTGCGCGACCTGCTGCAAACGCCGCTGACGTTGCTGGTGTGACCCACCATCCGGTCCAGCGCATCCGGGCGGCGCATCGGGAGTTCGGCTAGGGGGTGGGCGAGGCCGCGGAGCGGTTGGCGCCGTCGCCGTTGGCGCCGGTGGGCAGCGGACTCAGGCCATCGTCGACGTGGACGTTCTCGGCCTCAAGAGTCAGGCCCGACGCCTCGGCGGCCACCTCGATCAGCGCGGCAAAGTCGACCTCGTCGCCTTTGAGTCCGGCGAGGGCCTGAACGATCTGTTCGGTGGCCGCCGCCAGAGGCATCGCCACGTTCATCTCCCGCGCGGCCTCAAAGCCGAGGTGGAAGTCCTTGAGCAGCAGCGTCGGCGTGAAGGTGGGCTTGAAATCGAGGTTCACGTAGGCCGGGCTCTTGTATCGCGTGAACGTCGATCCCATCACGCTGTCGTTGAGGAACTCCAGGAAGTCGGCGCGGGTGACGCCACCCTTCTCGGCCAGGACCGTGATCTCCGCAAGGCATTGGGCCACCACCCCCAGCATCAGGTTGTGGCAGATCTTGACCAGGCGAGCCCGTTCCCCTTCGCCCACGTAGGTAACCCGGCGGCAGAGCAACTCGAGGTAGGGTGCAGCCAGGACCCAGGCGTCGTGGGGTCCGGAGGCGACGATCGTCAGACGCCCGCTCGCGGCCACCTTCGGGTTGCCGCTCACTGGCGCGGCCAGCATCGCGGTCCCCCGAGCGTCCGCCCGGGCGCGGATGTGCTCAGCGGCCGCAGGCGAGATGGTCGTGGAGTCGATGATCAACCGAGGGTGGACGTCGTGGCGCGACAGCAGCCCGGAGGGGCCCGTCACCACCTCCTCAACGTCGGTCGAGCCGGCGACCATGGTGAAAACGATGTCGCGATCGGCGAGATCGGCGGGCGTATCGACAATGGTCGCCCCGAGATGCTCCAGGTCGGCGGCCTTGTCACGGGTGCGGTTATAGATGCCGACCTCGTGGCCGGCGTTCAGGAGCCGCGTCACGAGTGCGCGCCCCATACGCCCTACACCGACCCAACCGAGGCTCGCCGTTTCGTCCCCGCCCATACTCTCAGCTCCTCCGTTTGCAATCGATTGCAGGGACTGTATCCGAGCGCTTGAGAGCCGTCAAGCTGGCCACTATGCTGTCTGCAAACGTTTGCAGATCAATGCGGAAGGCGGGCCCCGTGGGATTGCACAGTTACGGCGTGATGGGCGTGGACTGGGAGGAGCGCGTTCGATTTGACCGCCTCCGTGAGGAGCGACTGAGCCGCATCACGGGGCTGCTCGCGAAGTCAGAGCTGGGCGCCCTGCTGTGCTTCGACATGACCAACATCCGCTACATCACCGCCACGCACATCGGCACCTGGGCCCAGGACAAGCTCAATCGCTTCTGCCTGCTGCCTCAGGACGACGCGCCGATCATGTGGGACTTCGGCTCAGCCGCTCGCCATCACGAGCTGTACAACCCGTGGCTGGGCGAGGGACGCTCGCGCGCCGGCATCTCGACCATGCGGGGGGCGATGTCCCCCGAGTCCGGCCGGGCCGAGAACGTCGCCGCCAAGATCCGCCTCGAGCTCGAGCAGCGGGGGTTGCTCGGAGAGCCGGTGGGGGTTGACGCGATCGAGCCGCCGGTGCTGTTCGCGCTCCAGAAGGAAGGCGTGACGGTGGTCGACGGCCAGCAGCTCATGCAGGAGGCGCGCGTGATCAAGACCCGCGACGAGATCATCCTGCTCAACACCGCATGCGGAATGGTCGACGCCGCCTACGAGGAGCTCTACCGGGCGATGCGCCCCGGGTTTCGGGAGAACGACTGCGTGGCGCTCGTCAACAAGGTCCTGTACGAGATGGGCTCTGAGTTCGTGGAGGGCGTCAATGCCATCTCCGGTGAGCGCTGCAGCCCGCATCCGCATGTGTTCACCGACCGAGCCCTGCGGCCGGGCGACCCCGCCTACTTCGACATCCTGCACAGCTACATGGGCTACCGCACGTGCTACTACCGGACCTTCGCGGTGGCGAGCGCCTCCCGCGCGCTCACCGACGCCTACAAGCGCTGCCGGTACTACCTGGACGCCGCCATCGCCCTCATCCGTCCCGGGGCGACCACCGCCGAGATTGTCTCCCTGTGGCCCAAGGCGCAGGACTTCGGCTTCCCCGACGAGGAGGCGGCGTTCGCGCTGCAGTTCGGGCACGGAGTCGGGCTGTCCATCTGGGAGAAGCCGATCTTCAGTCGCCTGGTCTCACTGGACCATCCCGAGGTGATCCAGGAGGGGATGGTGTTCGCGCTGGAGACCTTCTGGCCGGCCAGTGACGGCTGGTCTGCCGCCCGCATCGAGGAGCAGCTGGTCGTCACCGCGGACGGCTGCGAGGTCATCACCCGCTTCCCGGCCGAGGACCTGGTGATCGCCGGCAAGCCGTACTTCACGGTAGGCGGCACTCTGCCGTTGGAGCGCGACGCACAGTCACACCTGAACACCGAACTGAATCCGGCCACCCACGAGGCCACGCCACGCGTGCAGGACTGAGGTCGGGCCCGGCGCTGCGGTCAGCCGCGCGGCGGCCATGTGGGAATCTCGCCGCGCCCTGACGGAAAGCGGATGTTCTTGGAGCGCACGAACTCGTGGAGGGTCTCGACCGCGTTCTCGCGCCCGAACCCGCTCCCCTTCTGTCCGCCGAACGGCGAGCCGAGGAACGAGCGCCGCATGTAGTTGTTGACGAACACCATGCCCACCTCGAGACGCTGCGCGATCCGGTAGGCCCGCACCTCGTCGGTGGTGCAGATGGCGGCGGTCAGGCCATAGCGCGTGCCATTGCAGATCTCCACCGCGTCGTCCTCCCCGGTGAAGCGCATGACGCAGGCGATCGGCCCGAAGATCTCCTCCTGGGCGATCGACATCGCCGGGGTGACCTCGGCCAGCACCGTCGGGGCGACCCAGTAGCCACCCTGCAGCCGCTCCTCGGTGGGCAGCTGACCCTGGACGACCAGCCGCGCCCCCTCGTCCAGTCCCCGTTGGAGGTGGGCGAGCACCTTGTCGCGCTGCTCAGCGGTCACCATCGCTCCGATGTCGGTCGCCGGATCCAGCCCGTCGCCCACCACCAGCCGCGTCACGGCCGCGCCGAACCGTTCCAGAAACTCGTCGTGGATCGAGTCGTGGACGAGGATCCGCGCGGTCGACGTGCACGCCTCGCCCTGGTTGTAGAACATGCCCTCGACGACAACGTCCACCGCCTGGTCCAGGTCGGCATCGGCGAGGACCATGACCGCGTTCTTGCCGCCGAGCTCCATCGTCGCGAACGTCAGGTTCTCCGCGGCGCCGCGCAGGACCCGCCGGCCGGTCTCGGTCGCCCCGGTGAAGGTGATCCGCTCGACGCGCGGGTGGCTGGAGAGCGCGGGCCCAGCGCTCAGGCCGGGTACGGCGTTGATCACGCCTGGCGGCAGCACCTCGTTGGCCAGCTCGACGAGCCGCAGCACCGTCAACGGCGCCTGCTCTCCCGGCTTGACGATGACAGTGTTTCCGGCGGCCAGCGCGGGTGCGCACTTCTTGGTGAAGTGAATCGGCGGCCAGTTGAAGGGCAGGATCGCCGCCACCACGCCATAGGGCTCGTAGATCGACGCGGGCCTCGATCGGGCCCTGGTCCAGGATCTCGCCATGCAGCGTGTCGGCCAGACCGGCGTAGTAGTCATAGCCGGCGTGGCAGAAGGAGAGATCAAAGCGCAGGGCATCTCGCCGCGGTTTGCCCACCTCCCTCGCCTCCAACTCGGCGAGCTCGTCGAGGTGCTCGCGGATGGTGGCGGCGACCAGCCGCAGCAGACGGCCGCGCTCCCGAGGCGCGAGCTCCCGCCACTGCTGCAAACGCCCGGCGCGAGTCCACGACTGCCTCGGCGACCAGCTCGGAGTCGCCGTCGACCACGCGAGCGATCTCGCGCCCAGTGGCCGGCTCGGTCACGCCGAACGTCGTCCGGTCAGCGGCGTCGGCCCAGCGGCCGCCGATGAACGCACTCCACCGTTCGGGCGCGACGGCCCTGGGACAGGTCATGCCAGCCGTTCCCGCATCCAGTCCGACACCAGCGGGCGGTAGCGGAACGGCATGTTGTTACACACGTGGGTTCCCTCCTCGTAGAGCACCCATTCGGAGTTGGGGGCGGCGTCGGCGATGCGCCTGGTCTCCTCCCAGGCGATCACTCGGTCACGCTTGCCGGTGACAACCAGACACGGTTGCTCGACGCGCCCGGCAACGGCGTCCAGGTTCAGCTCCCCCGCGCGGCGCCGGGCGTCCGCGGCGTCGGTGGCGCCGGTGTGATGGCGGATCGTCTGCCGTGTCAGCTCCGGCATCGACTCCCAATTGGCGGAGAAGTCATACGGCCCGCTGATCCCCGCCAGCGCCCTGATGCGCGGCTCGAACGCAGCCGCCCGCACGACGTAGTGCCCGCCCAAGCTCACCCCGACCGCTCCGATGCGATCGCCGTCGAGGTCCGCTCGGCCCGCCACCGCGTCCAGCACCGCCGTCACGGCGACCTCGTAGTCGCGACGGATGTTCAGGTGAAACCCTGTCTCGCCCTGCCCGGGACCATCCAGCGAGAGGGTGGCCATACCACGCGCGAGAAAGACCGACTCCCAGAGGAAGAACTCCTCCTTGGTGGAGTCCAGGCCGGGGATCAGAACAACCAGGGGAAACGGCCCGCGCCCACCCGCGGCTCCCGGCGGCCGGCGCAGGTTGGCCGCGACGACGGCATCGTCGAGAGCAGCCTCGATGCGCTCGGCGCCAGGATCCAGGATCGCGTGGGCGCAATACATGGCGCTGACCGCCGCTTCGGTGTTGCGTCGGTTGCGCTCTGGGTCCAGCACCCACACGAACTTCGAGAAGTGGTAGGTGACCGCGGCGCGGGCAAAAGCCTCACCGGCGCTCTGGCGGCGCCCGAGCTCAAGCGCTTCCCGGGCCAGCTCGGCGTGGGCGTCCGCCGTCGCCGTCCACGCGTCCAGCCAGTCCTCCCACTGAGAGATCGACGCGGTCGTGCGGACAAAATCGTTGTAGTCGACGCCGTTGGCGATGAATCGCCCGGCCCAGTGCCGGATCGCCGCATCGACACGTTCATCGGCCATCTCGTTCCCTCCCATTCGGTGCGGACAGCCCCAACTCGCGCATCGCGTTGCCCCACAGCAACGCCTCGCTGTCGCCGTCGCTAAGACCAGCGGCGCGCACCGTTGCGACCGGGTCGGGGTCGGCCATGTCAAACGGGTAGTCCGAGCCGAGCAGCACCCGCTCGGAGCCGACGACCTCCACCAGCATCCGCAGGAGCTGCGGGTCGTGGACGACCGAGTCGTACAGGAACCGCCGGCGGATCTCCGCGTCGGCCGCCGCCGCCGGGACTGGGCCGGCCGCGGCGACCGTCGCCTGGCCGTGCCGAATCCGTCCGCTGAGGGCGACGATCGCGCCCCCGCCATGGGCAAGCAGGATGCGGAGGTCCGGGTGACGCGCCAACGTCCCGGTGAGCACGAGATGCGCGGCCGCGACCGTCGTCTCCATCGGGTTGCCGACCAGGTTCCACAGATACCGATCTTGGAGCCCCGGCAGCACCGCACTGCGCGTCGTGGGATGGATGAACACCAGCGCCCCGGTACGCTCGGCGGCGCTCCAGAACGGCTCAAAGCGAGCATCGCCCAGAGGGACCCCGTCGATGCTGGTGGTGACCTCGACGCCGGCGAAGCCGGCGGTCGCCATGACCCGCCCCAGCTCGCTCGCGGCCAGCTCGGGATCCTGCAGCGGCACGGCGCCTAGCACCCGTACGCTGTCCGGGCCTCCGGCGTGAAGGCGCGCCAGCCCAGCGTTCTGCAGCTGGCAACGCTCCAGAGCGGCGTCCGCGTCGACGTCGTAGAACAGCAGGGGTACCCACGGGCACAACAAGGTGATGCCAACCCCGGAGCGGTCCTGGGACGCGACGATCTCGTCCACGTCCACCGCCTCGCTCACCATCGAACGGATCCTGGCGCCGCCGAACTCCACCACCTGGGATCCGTCGTCACGCACGACGTTGGGACGCCAGGATTCGCCGGGTGCCGAGGATCGCAACAGCTCGGGCACGATCACGTGTGCGTGGACGTCGATCGCGGTCATACGGCTCACTAAGCAAGGGTACTGCAAACGTTTGCGGCGGCCTCCGGAAACAACTCCCGCGACATGGCGGGCGGGGGACTACGTCGGCGGCGCCGCCGAACCGCGGACGATCAGCGTCGGTTCGAGCAGGATCTGCGGCGCCTCCCGGGAGCCGTCGCTGAGCTGGCCGAGCAGCAGATCCGCGGCCACGGTGCCGATCTCGCGCTGCGGCACCCGAACCGAGGTCAGCGGCGGACGGAGCCGATCGACGAACGGCATGTCGTTGAACCCAGTGACCGAGACATCCCCCGGACAGGATTGACCGCGGGCCTCCAGGGCGTCGTAGCACCCGATGGCCAACCGATCATTGGCGGCGACGACGGCAGTCACGCCCGGTGCCCCGTCCAACAGCGCGGCGCACGCCAGCTCACCCTGCGCCTCGGTGAAGGCATCAGAGAAGGCGACCTGCTCGGCCCGGACCTCCAGTCCAAGGTCGGCCATCGCCTCCCGGAACCCGAGATACCGGAGGTGTCCCGTCGAGAGGTTCTGCGGACCACCAACGTGGCCGATGCGCTCGTGACCGAGCGCGGCGACATGGTTGACCGCCAGACGGATGCCTTCGCGGTCATCGACGGTAACCGCGGGCAGCGAGCCGTCCTCGAGGCGGCGGTTGACCAAGACCATCGGGGCGCCCCCGGCGGCGACGTCGGCGAGCAGCTCGGTGTCCAGCCGCGCCGTCGCAGCAATGAACCCATCCACCTGCCGGGCCCGCATCGCGTCCATCTGGCTGCGCTCGCGCGCGGCGTCATTGTCGGTATTGACGATCAGCGCGGTGTAGCCGGCGCCGCCAAGCCGATCCTCGATCCCGCGCATGATCGGCGGGAACAGAGGATTGGTCAGATCCGGGATGAGGACACCGACCGTATAGGAGCGATTGGTCTTTAACCCGCGGGCGATCGGATTGGGCCGGTAGCCCAGCTCCTCGGCCACACGCAGAACCCGTTCGGCCGTCTCCTCGTTGACCAGGGCCCGTGTCTGCTCGTTGAGCGCGCGCGAAACGGTGCCCGGGTGGACCTCCGCCAGGCGCGCGACGTCCCGGATCGTCACGGTGTCACGCACAGCTCGATTATGCCCGGGTCCATCGTTCACGCCGCCCGTGTCACACCCCCTGCTGTGGCTCAGGCCACATCGTCAGCGAATCTCCGTCCGGGAAGACGATGTGGGCGACGGGGTCGGGCTGTAGGTCAGGCCGTGCTCAGCGATGAGGCCGAGCTCGTCGTCGACTAACAGCGGGTTGGTCTGAATGAGCGTATGTCCCCTTGAGCACGAGTCCAGCTTGAAGCCGGGCAGCAGCAACTCCTCCGCGGCGCTGTTCTGGCCCGCGCCGGCGACGACGACATCCGCAACCGCGGACGGTCCGCCCGGACCGGTCACTGGGCGTCGGTCGCCGCGGTCACCGCGCCGCCGAGGTACAGGGCGCCGATCTCCGGATGCTCCAGCACGTCGCGGCCCGAGCCGGTCAGCCGCACGATGCCGTTCTCCAGCACCACCCCACGTGAGCTGAGCTTGAGCCCGGCACGGGCGTTCTGCTCTACGAGCAGGATTGTCTTGCCCTGCTGGTTCATCTGTTCCACCATTCCGAAAACCATCTGCCGGGTCTGGGGGTCCAGGCCCATCGACGGTTCGTCGAGCATGATCAGCTCCGGGTCCAGCATCAGGCAGCGCGCGAACTCGACGAGTCGCTGCTGGCCACCCGACAAGCTCCCAGCCTTCTCCGCGGCGCGGTCGCGGACGATCGGGTACAGCTCCTCCACCGCCGCGAGCCGACGCCGTACCAGCGCCTGATCAGACACGGTGAACGCACCCATCTCCACGTTCTCGCGCACCGTCATGTCCGGGAACAGGCTGTGGGCCTGGGGGATCTGCGCAATCCCCCGCATCAGGATCTCCTTCGGTGTCAGACCCGACACGAGGTCACCGCTGAAGCGGATCTCGCCGTGGCGAGGCCGCAGAAGACCACTGATGGTCGCCATCAGGGTCGATTTGCCGGCCCCATTGGGGCCCACCACACACGTGATCTCGCCGCGGGGCACCTCCAGCGAGACCCGCTTGATGATGTCGCCGCCGCCGTACCCGGCGCTGACGTCGGACAGGCTCAGCAGCACCGGAGGATCGCCGAGCCTCGGGTTCGCCGACGTCCGCACCGGCACCACCGACACCTGAGGACGGTCGCGGCGCACCGCCTGCTCGGTCAGCGCCAGTTGGGTGGCCGGTTCGTCCTCGCCGCCGAGGTAGGCGTCGAGCACCGCCGGGTTGGTTCGCACCTCGGCCGGTGTTCCAGAGATGAGCGCGGACCCTTGGCTGAGCACCGTGATCCGGCTGCACAGGCTCATCACGAACTCCATGTTGTGCTCCACCACCAGGATCGTCTTGCCCTGTCGATTGAGATCGCGGATGCGATCGGCCAGGTGGGTGATGAGCGTGGGGTTCACCCCGCCGGCCGGCTCGTCGAGCAGCAGGATCGCAGGGTCGGCGACCAGCAAGGACGCGAGCTCGAGCAGCTTGCGCTGGCCGTAGGACAGATTGCTGGCCGGTTCGTGAGCAAGGCGGGTGATCCCCACGAAGTCCAGGAGCTCCATAGCACGGCGTCTCTCGCCGACCGAGCCGGCCAGGCGCATCACACCGCGCAACCAGCCCTCGCTCGCGCTGCGTGGCCACCAGCATGTTCTCCAGCACGGTCAGGCGCGTGAACAGACGCGTCAGCTGGAACGTGCGCCCGATCCCGAGCGCAAACACCCGGTCGGGCGGAGCGTTGGTGATCTCGGTGCCATTGAAGCGCACCTCACCCTGCTGGATGCGCTCGTAGCCGGTCACAACGTTGAACAGGGTCGTCTTGCCCGATCCGTTGGGGCCGATCAGGCCGTTGATCTCACCCTCGCGGACCTCGAGGTCACACAGAGACAGGGCGGTGACACCCCCATACGCCTTGGTGACCCCCTTGACCTCGATCAGATTGCTCATTGCGCCGCCCCGGCCACGCCGCCGCGCACCGTCGCGTCGCGTTCGGCGGATGCGTCATGTGCGGCTTTCGCACGCCGGCGCTCCAGCAGCGCGCTCACCCCGGGGACGACTCCGCGCGGCATGATCAGGATGACCGCCAGGAACAGGACGCCGTAGGCGATCAGGTACGTGGCGTTGCTGGAGAACGTCTGGGTCAGGTACTGCTGCAGCGACTCCAGCACCAGCGCGCCCAGCAGCGGTCCGACGATCGTCCCCAGACCGCCCAGGAACGCCATCAGCGCGATCGACAGATCAAATAACGGGTCAAAGGCGAACTGCGGATAGATCTGACCGACGAAGTCGAAATACAGCCCCCCGACGATGCCCACCGGCACCGCGGACATCACAAAGGCGGTCAGCTTGATGCGCCGGGTCTTGACCCCGAGTCCGAGTGCCCGGTCCTCGTCATCTCGCACCGCCAGCAGTTGCAGACCGAACCGCGAGCGCCGCACCAGCCAGGAGGTCACGACGGTGACGACAAGGACCACCAGCGCGACGTAGTAGAACGGCGTGTTGAAGTTAGCGGCCGAGAATGGCGCGCAGCGGCAGCAGAATGCCCGAGGTGCCACCGGTGAAGCTGAGGTTGAACGCGGCCAACTGGAAGATGAAGAAGATGGCGATGGTGACCACCACAAAGGTGTGCCGACGCGTTCGCAGAGCCACCAGACCAACCGGGATGGCGATCAATCCGGCGACGAGACCGCCGAACAGCACCAGCGCGAACACCGGCCAGCCCCCCGCCACATGCCAATCGCGCGCCGCCACCGCGACGGCGTAGCCGCCACTGCCGAAGAACACCGCGTGGCCCAGCGCCAAGTAGCCGGAGTACCCGCTGAAGATGTTCCACGCTGACGCCGCCACCATGAACACCAACGCGAAGAAGGCGATCGAGGTGGTCGTCGGGTCGGTGACCAGCAGCGGGAAGGCCACGAAGATCGCTGCGATCACGGCGACCAGGCCCAGGCTCACGCCCCGCCTGCGTGGTGGCGCCGCCGCCAGCGAGGGCGCGCCGTCCGGCTCGGTGTGGCTCTCGGTCTCGCTCACTGGGCCCGGACCGCGCTTCGTCCGAACAGCCCCTGGGGCCGGAACGACAGGACGATCACCAGCGCGACGAAGTAGACCAGCGGCGCCCACGTCGGAGACCACGCCACGGCCACCACGTCGTTGATCACCAGAATGAACACCGCAGCCGCCATCGCCCCGCCGATGCTGCCCATCCCACCCAGGATCACGATCGCCAGCAGGCGTGAGATCAGGTCATAGCCGGTGTTGGGGTTGAACGAGTTCGTCGCGCCGAACACCATCCCGCCGACCGCGGTGACGGCGACGCCGATCCCAACCGAGATCGTCCGCACGCGGTTGACGTCGATCCCGATCAGGTCGGCCGCCGTCCGATTCTGCAGCGACGCGCGAACGCCGCGGCCGAACTTGGTGCGGTACAGGAGGTAATACAGGGCCGCCAGCATGGCCACCGCCAGCACAAAGCCGATTAGATAGATGTCAGGCGAGATAGAAGCCGAACACGTGCACCGAGCTGTTGACGTAGGAGGCCTGCAGTTGGACGAAGTCGACCCCGAAGAGGGCGGTCAGGACGCCCTCGATGACGATCGCCACCGCGTAGGTGACAAGAATCGACATCTGGGTGCGGTCCTGATCACGCAGGCGTCGCATGAAGCAGAACTCCACCGCCACCCCCAGCTCCGAACATGAACGGAACGGTGATCAGTAGCCCGGGCAGCAGCCCGATCCCCAGGTGCACCGACAACGCATAGCTGAGGTACGCCCCCAGGATCACCATCACGCCCTGGGCGATGTTGATGATGTCCATGACGCCGAAGATGAGCGTCAGACCGGCGGCCATCAGCGCGTAGACGCCGCCGGTCAGGATGCCGTCAACGATCGCCTGCAGCAGCGCGGTGGACGACACTCCGCTCCTACTTCCAGGCCGGCTTTGGGTAGATCGGCGGCGTCGCGCCCGGCGTCGATGTCGGGATCGACTGCACCAGGGTTCCGTTCTGCCACTGGAAGGTGAGGGTCTTCTGGGCCGTGTTCTCACCGAGCGGGTCGAACTTCACCGGGCCCTGGACGCTGTTCAGGGTGGCCCCGCTCTTGAGGTAGTTGAGGATCTTCGCCTGGTCGAATCCCTTCGTCGCCTGCACCGCCTGGGCCATCACCTGTCCCACCGAGTACGCCTCCGCCACGTCGGCGTTGACGTCGGATGCCGTCCCGCCGTACTTGGCGATGTACTCCTTGACCATCTGCTCGCTGTCGGCCTTCTTGAAGCCGCCGAACCAGCCGTTGGGAACGAAGATGCCGTTCTCGTTTCCGGGCCCGACCGCCTTGACGAACTGGGCGCCCTGGTCGGGACCGGCGGTGGCGATGAACGCCTTGGGTTGGTAGTGCTGCTGGATGAAGACGTGGGTGAACGCCGACACGGTCGGCACATCGACCGAGCCGAGGAGGAACACCTGCGCGTCAGTCGTCGCCACCTGCCCGGCGATCGCCGTGTAGTCGGTGACCTCCGCCGGGAACACCTTGTTCAGCACCGTCTTGACGCCCGCGGCCTCCAGGATCTTCTGCGCGACCGGCAGTTGAGGCTGGGTGAACGGATCGTTGACGGTCGCATAGGCGGCGGTCTTGGGCCGCTGGGCGGCGGGCAGCGAGGCGACCCACTGGGCAAAGGTGACCAGGTTGTCCCTGACCGGGATCGACACGTCGAAGACGTTGTGCAACCCGGCGCCGAACACCGTCGGCGCGCCCCCGGCTCCCTCGACGAAGGCATATCCGTAGCGTGCGGCGATCCGCGCGGCCGGCACCGTGAGCAAGGACGAGAAGGGGCCGAACACCAGAGCGTCCTTGTTGGAGCCGATCAGCTTCTGGTAGTTGGACACCACCTGGGCCGGACTGGAGGAATCGGAGAGAACGTCCAGCTTGATCTGATGCCCGAGAAGACCGCCCGCCTTGTTCTGGTCGGCAGCCCAGAGCTGATACCCACGCTCGAACGCCTGACCGTCGGCGGAGAAGTCGCCCGACAGCGACAGCGACGTGCCGATCGTGATCGGTGCGCCCCCAGCGCTGGAGCTTGCGCTAGAGCTCGAACTCGAGCCACCACCACCTCCGCCGGCGCTGGACGACCCACTGCTCGAGCTGCCACAGGCCACGACCAAACCGGCGACGGCCAGCGCCAAGCCGGTGCTCAGGCACTTGCGAAGCACTCTCATCTCCTCGTACCTCCCTATCTCCCCGCGACGTCAGGCGGCGCGTTCGTCCTGCAATCGTTTGCAACGGCAACCTATCGCCCGCTGCTGGCGCTGTCAACCGCAAACGTATGCAGTGGGTGTTAAGCCGGCATCCAACGACAGAACTGGCCTCGGCTGCGTCACGGCCATGCGTGGCCGTGTCGCCTCGGAGACGGCGACCTTGATGTAGTTGTCGTGGCCCGGTGCGTTACCGAACGTCGACGAACACGACCTCGATCGCGTTGTTGCCGTAGCCGAGCCGGTTCCAGATTGGAACTTCGGGCTGCACGTTTCCCGCCGCGTCGGTGGCTCGCGCGCGCAGTGTCTTTCGTCCGCGTTCAGTCGGTTGCCATTCGAAGGACCAGCTCTGCCACTGATACGGACCTCTCGGGGTCTCGACGTGCGCCGGTAGCCAGTCGCCCTCCCCGGTCAGGCTCAGGTCGACGTTGGTGACCGGGCCGGTGCCCGACCATGCCTTGCCGCGAACGACGCACGCACCGAGGCCCACGACGGCGCCCGGGCTGGGGTCTGTTATCCGCGCCCGCGGTCGCATCACCGTCACGCGCTCTGCGGGCCGATCGCTCCACTGATACATGTAGTGGCCGGTCTCGAACTCGCCGATGAAGGGCTCGGTCAGGACTTCGATCTGCTTCAGCCACTTGACCGAGGCGACGCCGTACCAATGCGGGACGATAAGACGGAACGGTGACCCGTGGTCGGGACTGAGCGGCTCTCCGTTCATCTCATACGCGATCAGGATCTCCGCGGATGGGTCGGCGGCGTGTACGAGCGTGAGGGATCGCTCGAACGACAGGTCCGACGCGTCGATGTTCTTGAGCACCGGGTTGAGGATGTATGACCCGTGGTCGGTACCGGCGAAGCGCACTTCCACGGCGGTTGGGTGTGGCTTGGCCCGCTCGATGACCTCGTGCAGGAGCGCACCCTTCCATCGTGCTGTGGAGACTGCGTAATCGCCCCACGGCTCACCCGCCGGCAGCGGCCTCATCGCCAGTCGACCGTTCCCGGCGCACTCGAGCGTCACGACGCGCTCGACTGCCGGCAGTGCTCGCAGATCGTCCAGCGTGAGCGTGAGGGGGTTCTCAACCGCGCCGGCGATCTCGAGCGTGCCGTCGTGATCAGGGACGGGGAAGTTGCTGCGCACGTAGTGCAGCGGAGTCGGCGTCAAGTCACCGTCGAGCGCCTCGGGCGGCGCCTCGGCGTTGAACGGCTGGGCATGGATCATGGTGAGCGCTGCGCGCTGCCGCCCCAAATCGTCGGTTACGGCCATCTCTTGAGCCTCCTCACTGCAACGTTGTGGATTTCAGTAGTCGGTGTCCTGGAAACTTGGGTCGCGGTTCTCGTTGAACGCGCCAATGCCCTCGATCCGGTCTGGATGCACGGCGGAGCGCCAGTGGGCTTCCATCATGATCGCGATCGCCTCTTCGGTCGGTTGTCCGTGCCCGAGCCGGACCGCCCGTTTCACGGCTTGCACCGCCGTCGGTGAGTTGCTCGCGATCTTTTCCGCGATCCGGTGCGCGGCCTCCATCAGTTCCGCCGGCGCGTGGATCTCATTCACCATGCCCAGGCGGTGCGCCTCCTGGACGCTGAGCGGATCTCCTGTCATCAGCATCTGCAGCGCCCTGCCCGGTGGGAGAACGCGGGGCAGGAACACCGGTGAGCCACCGCCCGCCGAGAGCCCGATCATTGCCTCTGGCTGACCGAAGGTGGCGTTCTCCGACGCGATGATGAAGTCGGTGCTCTGCGCGATCTCCGACCCGCCGCCGTATGCCAGACCGTTGACGGCAGCGAAGATTGGCTTGCGCAACTCACGCAGGGTGTACAGCGTCCGGTCGAAGTCCTGGCGCTGGCGAAGCCATCCCTCCTTGGTCATGTTCTTGCGCTGCCGGAGATCGCTGCCGACGGAAAATGCGCGGCTTCCAGCACCGGTGATGATCACGACCCGCACCGCTGGACGGACGGCGATCGTCTCGAGGACACCGGTGAGGCGTGCACCCATCTCCGTGGTGATGGCGTTGTCAGCGTGTGGCCGGTTCAGCGTGATGGTGGCGATCGCGTCGCCAGCCGCGTACTCGAGGAGCACGGGGTTGTCGGGCTCTTCGCCCTCAGTCGGCGGCCCGAAGCCGAGTGCCTTCCACCGTTCTGTGTTTGTCGAGCTTGCGGCCATGGCGCCTCCGGTCTGGGTCGATCGTCCTAGGTAGTGAATTCGGAGAGCCAGCGCAACCCGCGAAGGCCGGGCGCGAAGCAGTACTCGCCGCCGCGCGTGACGACGAACGGCGGCATCTCCTGTAGTCGGCGCCTGATGGGTTGCTTGGGGATCGTGAACGCCCCGGTCCCCACCGGTCGTCCAACCAGCGGATCCTGTTCCTGCGGCGCACCGATGAAGATGCCGTCGTTCAGCCATTGGGTCTTGACGAACTCGAACTGGCGCTTGAGATGTGTGCCGGCGAAGACAAAGACGATGCCGCGGTCTGTGCCGTCATCCTCGAGCACGCCGTCCGGGACGATCGAGCCGTAGCTGGTCCCACGCCGAATCATGCGGTGCAAGCGGACGTCCACGCTGCCGTCGCCATCGAACGCATCCCGCGGGTTGGCGCGCCGAGCGTGCGCACCGGCAGGGCACTTGAGCCCGCGGCGATCGTCGCCGTAGAGGAATGCATTGTTCCGGGTGTCGTCGCCCCCGAGTTCCGGGTCGTCCTGGTCAGGCGCCAGGGCAAGAGGCGCCCCGCTCTGCCAACGGCCGACCATCTTGGCGCCGAGCAACGCCTCTTCCTGGCGATCCGCCGCCCGGTCTCGGAGATAACGGCGGTACGCGGCGACGCGGGTGTGCAGCTTCCGGAACACGACGTACGTGCCGTTGCGCCCGAGCACGCTCGGGGTGGGCATGGGCGGAAGCTCTCCGGTCTCGTCGGGGTATCCGAGGATGAACTCGCCGGCCTTGATCGGCCGCTCCAGCGGATTGGACGGCGGGATCCCGCTCCCCTCGATTGCCGGTTGGCCGATCCCGTCCTTGAACCCGAACGAGGTCCGACCGGTCGGGAGCTGATAGCAATCCTGGCGCCAGATCGCCTCCACCCCGGACAGATCCTCGACGGCCTCGCGTGCGCGCTCAAGGCTCGCCTCCAACCGCGCGGCGTCGGGTGACAGGCCCGCCAGCGCGACGTGGACGTCCGTGCTACCCAGCGGCTTTTCCCAGTTCTCGGGGCTGCTCTCCCCACGATCGCCCAACTCGGCCGCGCGCGCCGCCATGCCCTGGCGGAACTCCGGCGCGAAGCTGTCGAGCGAGGCTTTCGGCATCCCCAGCGCCTTGAACCCCTGATACGTGAACGCAACTGTCACCCAGGCGTTCGGCGCCGGGCCGGGCGATGCGCTGGCAGGGCGGACCGCCGGCAGCAGTCGCCGAATGAGCTCCTGTCCTGCCTGTCTGTCGTCGATGCGAAGCAGGAGGTAGGTCCCGACGTATGGGGACGGTCGCTGGTGAATCGCACCGCCTTGGATGTCTTCGAGCTCGAGGCTCGAGCTTTCCGTCGCGGTCGTGGCGGTCATGACACCAACCGCTACAGGTGCTCGGGAGGTTTGGGGGGATCGGGGTTCGGCGGCGCCAGATACGGGAACGTCTGCGACGCAGGTCGCGTCGATTGATCGACGCCATCGCGGATCGTGGGTCCCTTTCCGGCGTTCACGAGCAGCGTGAGGATCGTGTCCATCACGTCGTCGTTGAGCGCTCGCCCGCCACAGGTCTGATGCGCCTCCCCGCGCCGGGCGGCGAGCTCGATCTCGAGGAACGAGCCCTGCTCGGCGTACGGCTTGGCCGCGTCGACGACGAGATAGTCGGCGAGCAACAACTCGGTCAGCGGGTGTGTCCCGTCCCCGTTGGTCGGCCAGTCGGTCTTGCCGTCAAGGCTGTCCCAGAACGCGAGGTTCGCATCAAGCCTGGCGCGGTACGCCCCCAAGTAGTGCGGGGCGGGGTGAAACGCGTCGTCCATGTTGTAGAGGTCGCGGATCTCGAGATCGCGGTTGACGGCGTCGAACTCCTTGGGCGCCAGCATCAGGTTCGGCACCTCGGGTCGACCGACCCGCTCGAGCCGGACATGGAGCTTGCCCCGCGTCAAGGTCTCGCCCACCACGCCGAAGAGATCGCCGCCCTCACCCAGGCTCGTGCGGTCGACCTCGACGACCAGGCTGAGCACGTTCTTGCCGTCGAGATAGATCGAGCCCGGGTCGGTAAACGCCAGCTTCCGCGTCGCGATCGTCTTGAGCGCCGCCGGCGCATCCAGGATGAACGGGTCCCACCGCACGCCGGCAAAGACGCGGACTCCATGCGCTTGCGCACCATGCTCGTCGTCCACGCTGAACTCGACCGTCTCGCCGGCCGGCGTCGAGCACGTGCCCAACTGCTCAAGCTGGGTCGCGCCATTGCTGCCCCCGGGCTCGGAGAACACGCAATCGAACACGAGCTCCTCGCTACCGACGGCGAACGGCGCGGGATCCTCGCGGCCGGCCGCACTCAGCGGGCGGAGCCGGAAGCGGTAGATCAGCCCGTCGGAGAACTGCGCCGACGGCGGCGCGAACGGCAGCGTGTTCAGCACCAGCACCAGCGAGTCCGGACGCTCCGGGCTCGGGAACGCGTACAGGTCGGTGATGTCCGCGATCGGCTCCGCTACCGCTCGGGGCCCAGAGATGTGGTGCGACATTGCGTGTGGACGCCGGCTCGTGCTCGGGCGTTCCGGGCTAGTCGCTGGCTTCGTCGAGCAACGGCTTCAGCGCTTGGTGCTGCAGAGCCTCGGCGGCCGCGGGATCGTCAAGCACGCGTTGGAACGCGTCGTTTACACGCAGCGCCTTGCGGATCTCCTTGGTCGTGCCGGGGTAGTTGCGGGCGTACGCGGCGGCGGTCCGCTGAGCGCCAAGAATGAACGCCTGCAGGGCGGCGAGGTCGGGAAGCCCCTCGTATCCCTCAACGTGCTGGAAGACCGCGTCAAACAGCGCCAGCGTCGACCCCGAGGTGAGGAAGTCCTCCATGTAGGCGTCCCACGGGCCATCGAAGCTCGTCGCGAACAACAGCCGGGTGTCGTCGTCGAACGGTACGAACCGGGCCTCGTGAATCGTGGCGACGGCCATGTTGTAATCCCCCGCCTGATAGCCCGGGGTGTTCTGCAGCGCGCTCAGCGCATCCCGCAGGGCGCTCCCGTGTCCGGGCTTGATCCGGAAGAACAGGCTGAACTCGCTCGTCGAGCCAACGTTGACACCCGGTCGGGGTGTGTTTGTCGCAGATGTTGCCAAGACCGCCTCGTTTATCGCTCGATGCCGGTGTCCCCCACTCGCCTTGAGTGAAGGTTGTGAGACGACGACGTCGACGTCATCACCCGAATCAGACGAGACTCGCCCCTCCATCGCGGGATGTAGCTCGAGCATCTGGGCGAGAGCCTTGGGCCGGGGTGATAGCCCCGCTTGGACATGGCGTCCACGTTCAGTCTGCTCGATGCGATCAGTGTTCGGCTTCGGGTTCAACGGTGCCAACGCTGACGAGCGTGAGCCCGAGATCCGCGACACGCTGTAGCAAACCGGAGAGCTCTGCCTGATCGCGAACGCGACCCACGATTACCGTGTTCCCGTGGTCGCGCGTCAGAGTCATGCCCTCAAAGAAGCGGCTGAGCCGGTCGCTGAGTTCACCTTCGGCCTCGAGGCGATAGGTTCGAGAGCCCATCACAGCACCTTCGCACACTCTTTGCCGGCTTAGCCGGTGATCGCGACGATCACCTGGGTGAACGCAATCAGGCACGGCCTGGCGAAGCGCCCTGGTTCGGTGATGCCCGCGACGATTCGTGTTCACCTGGGTGAATGGACAGAGCTACCTGCCCATTGATCCGCGGGACACTTAGCCTGGCAACATGACCACCGGCTCGCGTGACCCCGCTGTCACGGTCCGTCGGCGCCCCTGCGAGCTGATCTTTTGTGACGCCGGGCCATCACGTGCTCCGCGGGGAACTCATCGGTGGCCACCTCTAGTGGCGCTGCTCAGTGTCGCGCAATGACGTCGCCGAGGGCACCCAACCACGACCCTGATTTGGCGCCCAGGGCTGGGGCTCGTCTCTGTACGCGGCGTGCAATGCGCGTCGAGAGTGGTAGTTGCCTGTACACCATCATCACCGGAGGACTCCATGTCTACTGACGCACCTGGGTCGACGCCCTCGACCAGCGCATACGACCTTGCGGCGGAGGAACGTGGTTACGGCTGGGTCGTATTCGCCGCCTTGCTCCTACTGCTCGTCGGGTCACTGAACACGATCGAGGGCATTGCCGCGATCAGCAACGCCCACTTCTTCGTCCACAACACCAGCTACGTCTTCGGGGATCTGAACACCTGGGGCTGGATCGTCCTATGTCTCGGCGTCGTGCAGTTGGTGGTTGGCGGGGCCCTGTTCCTCAAGAACCAGTTCGCGCGCTGGACCGGTGTCGCCGTGCTCACCTTGAACGCGATCGCGCAGCTGCTGATGATGCCCGCCTATCCGTTCTGGTCGCTGACCTTCTTCGCGATCGATCTCATCGCCATCTACGGACTAACCGTGCACGGCCAGCGAGTCGCAGACTAAGACCGCATCTCGGTGGGGCGCCCTGTCGAGCGCGCCGGGGCGGCGCGCTCGGCAGGCGAGGCTGCGCTGCCGTCTGAGGGTTCACGCCAGGTCCTTTCCGCTGTCGAAAACCAGCCCGGATCTTGGGGCATCGATGAGAGTTCCCCGGGGGCCAGGGCGATCGGGGTGATGCCATACGAGTTGCGGCTCGACGGCGCGAACCTCTCCCTGAGCTTCGATACCACCCCGACCATCCCATCGGCTCTAGCCCAGGCCCGCTGGCGGTCCGCGCCGTTGGCGGCCAAGAAGCGGCTGACCCGGTCAAGCTCAACTGACCCGACCGCATCAGCGTGTGCGCGACAGCTCGCGAGCAAACCTCCGAGGAGCTCGCGAGCCGGGACGAGCCGGCGCGCGTTCGAGTCGATCAGGCGCGCGTCCAAGCCGTCCCGCGCGGCGAGGAAACGGTTCTCCGCCAAGGCCTCGGGGCCCACCGCCTGATCGGGTGGCGCCCCCTCCAGCTCGAGCCGCACGAGTGCGTGAACCAACGCGATCAAGCCCGCGCTGTCCGCGATCGTTGACTGTGCATCCATCACGCGAACCTCGACGGTCCCCAACGCCGGCTGCAGACGAACGTCCCACCACAAGAAGCTCGGGTCGGGCAGCGCCCCCGAGCTGATGAGCCCGTCGACGACGTTGACGTAGTCCGCGTAGCCGTCAAATCGCCGTGCCGTGCCCGTACGCGGGAAGCCCTGGAAGATCATCGTGCGTAGCGAGGCGAATCCGCTCTCGGCGCCCTGGCAGAACGGGGAATTGGCCGACAGAGCAAGCAGGAGAGGAACCGCCCGGCGAAGCCCATTCATCACTCGAACCGCGTCCTCTGGGTCGGGGACGCCGACGTGGACGTGAAGCGCCAGCGTCGGATCCCGGCGCGCGAGGGCACGCATCGAAGTCGCCACCTCCCCGTACCGCCCGGATCCGGAGACCCGCGTGGCCGCCGGCGACGCCAGCGGGTAGGTGCCCGCAGACACCGCACACAGCCCCATGGCACTCAACTCGTCAGCGAGGCTGGAGCGAAGCCGTGCGAGCTCGCCCACCACCCCGGCTACGTCGGTGTGGATCCCCGTCCGCAGCTCGACGACGGCCGCGTGGGTCTCCGGCGACGTGTGCGCTGACAGCTCGGTCGAGAGTCGCGCGATCACGCTGTCACTCATCTGGGCCGGCGACCGATCCCGGGCGTGGAGCAGTAGGATCTCCTCTTCGACGCCGAGGGTGTACCGCTGTCGGAGGCCCGCGTTCCACCGAGCCCACCGCGGCACGGGCCAGAGGCATCCGACATCGCCCGGGAACAATCGCGGGGCATCCTTCATTGAGCCGACGGCCACGAGCCGAGGCTAATGCGTGCCCCACCCGCGAAGCGGTGGCTGGCGCGTGTTCACCCAGGTGAATGGGCATGCGCGGGGTTCGTCCCAGATCGTCTACCACTCAACTGGTGACTGGACTAGTGGTGACGTTGCTGATCGTCGGCTGTGGCTCAGGCGGATCGGGCACGGTGGCGCAGCGGGCAACACAAGCTGTGTCGACCGTCAGCGCCCAGGCGGATATCAAGCTCACTGAGGCGGGCCGCACGAAGACGGCCACGCAGCCCGCGAGCGACACCACCACAGCAAAGCGGTAACGGTGACTCAACCGGCGCAGAGTCGCACCGTCACTGAGACCAAGACGGCGTCAGAGCCGGCGAAGATCACGTCGATCAATAAAAGCGTCACCGCCGTGAAGGTCGTACCGACCTCGACCGCGGCAAGCACCGAGCCTGGCGGAGGGGTGCCGCGGTGGGGCTGGGTGCTGATCGTGCTCGGAGTGGTCGCGATCGGGATCGCGATCTTCGCGCTTGGGCGCCGTCATGGTGGGGGCAACACGCCTCCTTCGCCGAAAGGCCCTGCCGAAGGCTCGTGATCAACCAGGTGGCCCCGGCCCGCGCTTCTGTCGGGCCAGCCTCACTCCGCGCACCGTCACCTGGGTGAGTGTCGCGTGTCCAGCAGGCCCAGCGCGGTTGCGCGAGCAACTGCCGCTTCACGTGAGCGTACGGCGAGCTTGCGGTAGATCGACCGCGTGTGGGACCTGACCGTGTTGGCTGAGAGAAACAGCTCCGCTCCGATCTCTCGTGCCGAGAGGTCGGTTGGCAGCATCTGCAGCACAGCCATCTCCGCCTCAGTGGGCGGTTCCAACATGCGGCCTTCACTCGCTTGCTCTCTCGCACGCGCGAGCTCCTTCTCGACCCCAGCGGCCATCCCCGGGACGATTCCGCTGTCAGTCATCTCCGCAATGGCATCCTGGGCCGCCCGCAGGGTGGCGTCTGCATCATCGAGGCGGCCACGCCGGCAGCGAACCTCGGCGAGCCGCACCAGCACGTGTGCGTGACGGACCGTCGCCATCTCGTCCTGGAAGAACTGTTCGGCAAGGGCGAACTCCCGCTCGGCTCCTGCGAGGTCTCCCTCGCCCGTCAGGACCGCGGCGGTCGCGACCGCGGTGTTGGCGCCCAGCCAGCTCCGGCTGCTGTTGATCCGGCCGAGGATCGCGCGCGCCTGCTCGGCGTGGCTGCGAGCGATCGTGAGCCGGCTGCGATCGGCTGCGACCAGGGCCAGCATCGCCTGGGCCAAGGCATATCCGGGGGCTCGCTGCACAGCGTCCGGGTGCTCGACTGCCCGCCGCGCCGCCGCCCACGCCTCGTCGAGTTCTCCCGCGAAGTAAAGGGCGCCCGCGAGCGCGGCGTGGGCCGCCACGAAGACCTCATCGGCGCCACTGTCGGCAAGCTCAGCCGCTCGCCGACCGTCTCTGACCGCCTCGCTGACCCCGCCGTCGATACCGGCGGCACGGACCATCTCCAACACCGCATCGGCATAGACCCCGAACCGCTCGGGATGCTCTTGCTCTCGCTCGGCTCGCGAGCCCGACAAGCCGCCGTCGTTCGAGCGTCAGGTGACCGAGCATGGTCGCCGCCGTCGCTGCCGCGCCGGCCAGCTCCGGATGCGCCACGAGGCAATCGTCAGGCAGCGTGCGTGTCCAACGGAGCAGCGTGCTGGCGCGCCCGTTCCGGATGCAGCGCCAGGTGATATGATGCTCAGGATCTCGGCGACGACCTCGTGATCGCCGGCCGCCGATGCGTGCGCGGCTGCCTCCACGTAGAGACCTCGTGACCGGAGCGATTCCGCGGCGCGCCGATGGATCTCTGATGGCCGCGCCGGGATCCTCCGACGCGAGCTGCGCGGCAGCGAACTCCGCGAACAGTGGGTGAACCCGGAACCACTCGCCACGCTCGAGGCTCTGCACGAACATGTTGGATTCCTCGAGTTCGGCCAATCGGGCCGCGGAGTCCGTGCGGCCGAGCACCGCGTCGCACAGCTCGGCGGTGAAGCCGCCAAGGACCGCGACTCGGAGCAGCAACGACCGGCGGTCGGCGTCGAGCGCCGCGAGCACCTCGTGGCTGAGATACTCGGCCACGTACCGATGCTCACCGCCGAACTCGAGCACGGCGCGATCCAGATCCTCCACCGTTCGAAGCCAGAGGGCGGCCAGGTACATCGCGGCCGGCCAGCCCTCGGTCCGACTCACGCAGGACCTCGATCTGCTCGTCGTCCAACCGCAGACCGCCGCGGTCGACGAGCAGCTCGCGCGCCTCCGCGGCGGTGAACGCGAGCTCGCTCGCGCGCAACTCGAGCCAGCTCTCCGCGAGCCCGCCACCGAGCCAGCCCAAGGGCCGGGTCGGCCCGAGTGATCAGCGATCATTCGCGCCGTCGCCGGCAGCCGCTCGATGGCGTACTCGATCGACGCGAGACACTCATGGGCGGTGACGGTGTTGAGGTCGTCGAGCACGAGCGTCAAGTCCCGCCCGAGCGCCGCGATGCCGTTCATGAGCTCGTCGACCGCGTCCTCGATCGCCATCCCCGAGCGCTGCAGCCGCTTCAACGCCCGACGGCCGAGCCCCGCGCGGACGCGATCGACCGCCGCCGCCACGTACGTCCAGAGCCGGACGAGATCGTTGTCCGAGCGCGTCGAGCGTCACCCACGCCAGCGCAGCCCCGCTGCCCTCAGCCCAATCCCGCACCGCGGTGGTCTTGCCGTACCCGGCCGGCGCCACAACGAGGGTCAGCAGCCATGTCCGCGCCGGCTTCGAGTGCCTGATCGATCCGCGGGCGATGCACCATCCCACGCCGCTGGCCGCGGCGCCACCAGCTTCGCCTCGGCAAGCGGCGGAAGTTCCGCCGAAGGCCGTAGCTCAGATCGATACCCGATCTGGCATCGGTCGCCCGCTTTGCCCCGGTACACGGTTCATCGTCGATCAAGCTACAAGCGTGAGCGATCGCGGGTTCTTCCGTTGACCGAAGCTGTCGATCGCGGAGTCGCCGGGAGGGAGACGGCGGCGCTGCTGACATTCGATGATTTCGCTCACGCGTCGGCAGCGAACTCAGTTTCCGTCTTCGGCGGCCGTTCGTCTTCATCCGAAATGGGTGACGCCGCCCTGCTTGGTCCGACGTCACCCAACTGGCACCGGTCTTCGCCCGATACGCGTCGACGGCTGAGTCGAGGGTCGGGAAGAAGTGGTCGGCGTCGAGAGGGCCGATCAGCTCGTAGCGCTCGAGCTTGGCGCGGACAGGGCTCTTTCAGCTCGGCGAAGACGAGCGAGGTCCCGCGCCGCATTGAGTTCCTTGTCGAGTTCGACGAAGCATGTCGGCCGCGGTGGTGTCGACGTCGGTGATCGGTTCGGCGGCGATGATGATCCACTCGCGGGCGCGTATCGGCGGTGACGAGGCGGCGGATCTGCTCACGGAACGTTCTGGCGTTGGCGAAGAACAGGGGTCCGTCGAATCTGAAGATGACCAGGCCCGGCAGCTCCTCGGCCTCTGGGTGCAGCCGGCGGTCATGTTGCCCAGGCATCCCGGCGACTCGTCCCAGAGTCGTCTGGTAGGGCCGCCAGGCTCGCCGGAAGACATTGAGGATCGAGAGGGCGACCGCGACCGCGATGCCCTCCAGGACGCCAAGCAGTGCGACGCCGAGCGAAAGCGGTGATCGTCAGCAGGAACTCGACGCGGCGCTGGCGCCACAGCCGAACGGTCCCGGAGACATCGGCGAGGGATAGCGATGCCGCGATGACCACCGCGGCGAGCGTGGGGTTGGGAAGGTTCTTGAGCAGCCCGGGCACGAGCACGAGCATCAGCACGATCAGCGCTGCCCCGACGACGCCGGTGAGTTGCGTCTTGGCGCCGGCCTGCTCGGCGACCGCGGTCCGCGATCCGCTGGTGCTGACCGGGAAACCCCTGGAAGAACCCGGCGGCGACATTGGCGACACCGATCCCGATCATCTCGCCATTCCCATCGACCTCCTGCCCGGTGCGCGCGGCGAATGCCGAGGCGGTGGAGATCGTGTCGGTCAGCGCGACGAGTGCGATCCCGAGCGCGCCCGCGACGAGCAGCGGGAGGTCTGAGATCGGGCTCGGCACGCTCAGGGGCGGAAAGCCCCTGGGCAGGCTGCCGACGAGCGACACGCCGTGGTCGGCCAGACCGAATCCGACGATGCCGCGATCGCGGCGACGACGGCCACCAACACGGCGGGTACGCGCGGAAGCCACCGCCCGAGCACCAGGATCACCGCCAGGCTGCCCAGCCCAACGGCGAGGGCCGCGCCGACCGCGTCGCCGGAGCTCAGTCCGTTGACGAACGCCCGAGTCTCGTCGATCAGCCCGTTGGCGTCGGTCGAGAAACCGAACAGCTTGGGTAACTGCCCGATCAGGATCGTCAGCGCCAGGCCGTTCATGTAGCCGATCTGCGTCGGCTTGGAGAGCAGATCGGCGACAAATCCGAGATTCAGGGCCCCGGCCGCGATCATGATCACCCCGACGATCAGCGCGAGCATCGACGCCAGCGCGATCGCGCGCTCCGGACTGCCACCGGAGCCGAGGATCGGCAGGATCGTCGCCGCAATCATCGGTCCCAGCGACGAGTCCGGCCCCAGCACCAGAATCCGCGACGGGCCGAACATCGCGTAGCCGAGCAGGCACAGGATCGACGTGTACAGGCCTGTGATCGGCGGCAGCCCCGCGAGCTCGGCGTACGCCATGCCCTGCGGGACCAGCAGCGTGCTCAGCACGATCCCGGCAACCAGGTCGCGTCGCAGCCACGGCGGGCTGGTAGCCCGCCAGGGCGCGGAGCCCGGGAAGCGAGCGTGATGTCATGACCGCCGGTTGTCAGTCGCGGGGTTCTCCGCGTCCGGCCTGCCCATCACGTTGCGCCCGTTCGAACGGATCGGGCGCAGCCCCCGCAGGCGCCTGTGCCTCGAGCGTCTCCTTGACCTCGAGCAACGCCTGTCGGTGCTGCTTGGTCACGGTCGGGAACCGCGGATCGATCTGCATCAGAGCGTGCGCCAGCACCGCCCCCGCGCCGATCCGTGCGAACCACTTGCGATCGGCCGGAATCACATGCCACGGAGCCCACTCCGTACTCGTGTGCGAGAGCATCTGCGAGAACGCGTTCTGGTACTCATCCCATCGCGCACGCTCAGTGACGTCGGCGGTCGAGAACTTCCAGTTGTGATCAGGAAGATCCAGCCGGCGCAGAAACCGGATCCGCTGCTCCTCATGCGACAGGTTCAAGAACAACTTCACGATCCGGAACCCGTTATCTGTCAGGTAGCGCTCCCAATCGTTGATCTCGCGATAGCGCCGCTTCCACACATCGCCCTTCTTCGCCGACCTTGGGAGCTTCTGGCGATCGAGGATCTCCGGGTGCACCCGCACGACGAGTACCTCCTCGTAATGCGAGCGATTGAAGATCCCGATCTGCCCCCGGGCCGGCAGACACCGCGCGTAACGCCACAGGAAATCATGGTCAAGCTCCTCCGGCGACGGGACCTTGAAGCTGTGCACTGCCACGCCCTGGGGGTTCACGCCGCTCATCACGTGACGGATCGTCCCGTCCTTGCCGGCAGCGTCCAGCGCCTGCAGAACCACGAGTACACCCCATGTGTCCTGAGCAGCCAGACGCGCCTGGTACTCGCTCAACAGCCGGACGCCGGACTCCAGTAGGGCGACACCCTCCTTCTTCTTCTTCACGCCAGCCTTGAAGGCTGGATCGAAATCCTTTCCGAGGTTCACTCTCGACCCGGGCGTGACCCGAAACGGCTCGATGAACTCGGCGACCCTCTTCCGCCTCTTGTCAGCCATCGTCGACTCCATTCCGAGCGCGGCCCACACCCCCGCGCAGCCACTGGCTGCGCGAAGCTGTTCGGCGTGCCCGCGATCGTGTGGCGCTAGGAATCGGCACCCGCCGTGGTGGGTGTACCTAGCGCCTCTTGGAGCTTCTTGGTGTCGTCCGCGGACAGCGATGTCCTGATCACCGTGCCGCCGTATTGCTCCAGCGCCGCGATCGCCTTGTCGGGTGTCGCCTGCTCGATCACCATGAACAGGGCCGATGTGCCCGGCTTGAGGTAATCGCGCACCTGCTGCTGGAATGCCTTGTCGATCCCCTTCTCTCCGAAGTGGCCGAACAATGCTCCCATGCCAGCCCCGAGCGCCAGCCCCGCGAACGGGACAAAGAACAACAGCCCAAACAGAAAGCCCCAGAGCCCGCCCATGGCCGCGCCGCCGGCGGTTGTGCCGGCTCCATGGCCGGTGTCGACATGGAGCTTGCCCTCCTGATCGCGCGAGATCGCCGCGACCTGATCGGCCTGGATGATCAGCTCCGCCTCCAGACGACGAACCGTCTCGAGCGCCTGCACAGCCGTTCCCTGGTCCGGGTATCCGATCGCAACTAGCGTCGCCATGGCCCTCCTCCTGTCCGAGTAGCAGTGTTGGCCGCTCGCTCCGGCTCGATCCCGAGCCTACGGCGGCACTACACCGATGATCGATTGAAATCCTCGATTCACCCAGGTGAACGCGAACTCGTTCCCATCAAGCCGCGAACGGCCAGGGCGTGCGAACACGCCCTGGCCATGCCGTGGTTGCCGGTGCCGGCCGCTACAGCTAGCTGCCCACCGTGTAGGCGTAACTGAAATCGTGGAAGTCGGAGTCCGACGCCGGGAACCCGATGGGGTCACCAGCTCCCGGGTCCGTCGAATCCACGACGCTGACGATGCCGTTCACCGCGGTGCCCGCAGCTGCCGTGGGCGACAGTGTCGCGGTCAGTGTCCCCGTGGCTCCGGGCGCCAGCTCCTTCGGCGTGACGGTGTTGCCGCCAGTGATGTCGTCGCCCGACGGTTGCAGCTCGAAGAGCCCGACGTGGTTCGTCGTGTTCTTGACCGTCACCGTGATCGGGACGCTGGAGCCGGGGGCGATGGTCGTCGACGTCGATGTCGGGAGACCGGTCTCTTTGACAGGTGCGAGCTGGTTGTACGCGACGACCCCGGTGACGGTCTGGGAGAACTCCGTCCCGTCGGTGGTGGCGTCCTGCATCACGTCGACCTCCCACAGACCTGGCTGGGGATCGGGGGCGATCAGTGAGGCGTGACCGGTCGGGTTGTCAGGCGTCGGCGTGGTGTCGATGGCTGTCGCAAAGATGTTCCCCGACTCGGTGACGGCTGGGTCGAGGTCGGCCGGCGACAACAGGTAGTAGTGCACCTGGTCATCAGCGCTGTGGTCCGGCGCGTTGAGCGAGATGTCCAGGTCGTTCTCACCCGCCGGCACGTTCACATAGAACGTCTTGATCTGTCCAGGACCGCGAGACACCGAGCTGGTCAGCGTAGCGGCGAAGAAGCCACCCGCCGACGGGATCAGCGTCCGCCGAGCGATCGGCACGGAGCTCTCCAGGCCATTTGACCCCGTGAACTGCACGGACTCGGGAGAATCACCGGGAGCCCGGGGGAGCGCGATCCGGAGAGGCACGTTCACCGAGCTGTGAGGATGGATCGTGACGGGTGCCGACGCCGGGCTGGTCGTGAAGTTCTGGCCGCTGGCCTGGAACGTCACGTTTCCGGTGTAGGGCCCGGGGGTGTTCGGCGGGCTCTGCACGTGGCCGCGCCCGTCGGCCCACACGATCTGCGCCGTCCAGGTTCCGGCCATCGGATGCTGGACTGTGCTGTGCTGGATATCAGGGCTCTCGTTGGGCCCGTTAGCCGCGCCGTAGTCGTACGAGAACTGCGCCAGCTTGCCGGCCGGGTCGGTCAGGATGAACGTCAGGATGTTGTCATCGCTGTTGGTTGGGTCCGGCCACCGCATGTCGGCATCGAGCACATCGACGCCCCGCGGCACGGTGAACTTGACCGGTGCCGCCGCAGTCGCGCCCTGCGCGGGAATCGCAGCGCCCGCCGCCGGTGCGCTCACGCGCTCCGTGACCGGCCGGCCGAAGGTCGACTCGCCTCCGAGCACGCGGTAGGTGCCGACGACCCTTTCGGGGGACGAGGAGGCGTTGTACAGGCTGACCGATCTCTGGACCGTCGAGCCGCCCGGGCCCTGCACGTCGAGTTGGGTTGGGTTGTTCACCAATGCTGCGGGCGTGTTCACATGCGACGCCAACGTGGTACCCGGCATCTGGCGAGCCGCCTGAACGGCCGCGTACACGTTCAGGAGTCCGGCGCCCTGCTGGTCTGCGTCAGCCCCCATGTCGGTTGCCGTGCTGGTGAGGATCTGCTTCACCTGGGCCGGGGTCGGCGTGGTGCCGCCGTGGGTGTCGCGGTAGGCCTGAATCACGTCGGCGGCGGCGCCGGAGATGAAGGGGGCCGACTGGCTGGTACCGCCAAAGGCCTCAGTCGGCAGCGGCGGATCCCCGCCGGCACCGGCGACAGCGAGCCCCAGATAGCCGGGGGCGACCAGGTCCACGACGGCGCCGTTGGGAGCCGTCCCGCCTGACGACAGGGTCGTCATGTTGTCGTCCTCCCAGCCCTTGGTGTAGCCAAAGGCCTGGGCGGAGAGCCTGAGGTCGTTTGACCCAGCGGCGTCGATGACGTTGGGGTCATCAGCGGGGGCCTCGACCGTGCCGGAGGAGCCGCTGTCGCCCGCACTCTCGACGACGACGACGCCCGCCGCCACCATGGCGTCGTTCGTCGGCTCGAGCAGGTCGTCGTTGGCGCCGGGCAGAGCGCCGAAGCCATAGGACTCCGACACGACGTTGACGCCGTTGTTCACAGCCTGCTGCAGCCCCGCGATGACCTGCGACTCGGGAGCAACGGTCTGACCCGCCGAGTTCGTGTCTGAGAAGAAGCCGGTGGTGAGAAGGGAGGCGCCGGGGGCGTCACCCTGGATGCGGAAGGTGCAGTTGGAGGGGATGTTCGAGAAGGGCAGCTGAGATGCGTAGGTGTAGGTGACCGTGCCCTGGGCGGCGATCGTGGAGACATCGCCGTTGAACTCGTCGTCGAAGACGTTCTCGGTTGGGTCCGGGGCATCGATGATCACGTGCTGCCCGTTGGGCCGGATCAGGTTGGGGTTCCCGGCCAACGTGTCGGCGTTGACGTTGCCGACGACGACGCCTTGACCCGTCGCGATCGAGTTCGCTTCGTCTGGAGCGTTCGGGTTGTCGGATGCGGCGTGGATGCTGGTCAGCTCTTCGGGCTCCAGCAGTGGCTTGCTGGGGGATTTACTGCACAACTGCTGCCCGTCGGACGCCGTCCCCGGCATCGTCGACTTGGCCACCCGGGAGGCGGCGACCGTCCCCGTGCTCGACGTGGCGTCGCCGATGATGATCGTCCCGTCGGGGACGACCTCCTTGACACCCGGGTTGTTGGCGAGGGCCCCTGCTTCGCTCGCCGGCATCGTCGCTGCGACAGCGTTGAGGAGCGAGAGGCGCGTCATGTGCGTAGCCCCGACCTGCTTCAACTGCGTGACGAGCGGAGCCTGCATCGAGGCGGCCGCTGCCTGTCGGGCCTGCCGGTGGGCCCGGTTCGCCGGGAGGCTGGCGAGTTGATTGTTGAACACGACCACGACGCGCTCCTGCCTACCGGCCGAGCGGGCTTTGACCTGGCTCAGGCTCAACTTGGAAAAACTGGGCTTCATCACATCGGCTCCGGGGCTCGAACCGGCTGCCGATGCGGCGCCGGTGATCACCACGGCGCCGAGCGCGGCTGCGCCGACCAGCGACGCAACCTTACGACTGGTCAAGGACATTCCTCTGCCTCCATTCGGGCCCTGCCTGCGATCCCTCGGGCAACCTACTCCTCACCGCCGCTTCTCGTCAATGCGGGACCGCTCCGCGCCGTCACCACCCGGAATCCGAGTTGATATCGAAAGTATGATCTCGCTCGCATGACCTGCCCGCGCACGGCACGGAGGCCCATCGGCAGCGCGGGTGGCGCACCGAGCGCGCCTCGCCGCCATGGGCGGGGGCGGCCCGCTGAAGGTCATCGGGCCGGTCGGCCGAGCGTCTCATGATGGGGGCGTACCGAGGCGTCCTCGCCATTCGAGATGCGCGGGCGCTGATCGCGGCGAGTGCCGCCTCACAACTTGGGAACTGGCTGTATAACGCCGCCGTTCTCGGATACGTGTACGGCACGACCCGGTCCGTCGGCTGGGTGGGCGCCGCGACCGTCTTCCGGCTCGTCCCCTATGTCGTGCTTGGACCGGTCGGGGGCGCCATCGCGGACAGCAATCCCAGGCGCGTGGTGTTGCTGGTCGGTGACATTCTTCGCCTGCTGCTGATGATCCTGCTCACCGCTGTCGTGGCGGTGGACGGCCCGGTGGTACTGGTGATCGTCCTGACCGGCTTGGCTTCGGCGGCCGGGACCGCGGAGAGGCCGGCCGCGATGGCGCTGCTTCCGCGGTTGGTCGGGGAGTCTTTGCTTGGCCCGGCCAACGCTCTGCTGCACACGGTGCAGGACCTGGGAGTCGTTGTCGGCCCGGCGATCGGAGCGGTCCTGCTCGCTGTCGCACCAGTGTGGATCGCGTTTGCCGCCAACGCCGCCACGTTCGCCCTATCGGCGGTGCTGATCTCCACGATGCGACCCAACGCGGCTGTGGTCGGAGCAAGACCCAGCGCCGCTGCGCAGTTGGTCAGTGGGTTACATACGGTTCGTCGTAACCGTTGTGCAGCATGGCTGATCGTCATCGTCGCCATGGTGGAGTTCACCTACGGCGCCCAGACCGTGCAACTCGTGGTGTACGCGACCGAGTCGCTTGGCCTCGGGCGTGGCGGCTACGGGATCCTGTTAGCCGCCGCCGGCGTTGGTGGACTGCTCAGCGCGTTTGTCAACGGCGCTCTGTCCACGAGCAGGCGCGTGACGCTGATTGTCATCGGCGGTGGGTTGCTCGCTTGCGTCACGCAGCTGGCCTACGCGAGCGCCGACGCAGTCGCGATCGCGCTCGTCGTATCCGTCATCGGGACCGCGGGCGCCGTTTCATGCGAGGTCGTCGGCGAGACCGCGCTTGCCCGCGTCGTTCCGCGTAGCGTGCTGGGACAGGTGATCGGGATCTCCGACGCAGCCTCGGCCGCCGCCATGGTCGCAGGAGCATTGCTCGCGCCGGTCCTGATCGCCTATACGTCGTTGCGCATCAGCCTGATCGCGCTTGGGACAGCCAGCGTCCTGATCACCGTTGTCTGTCGCTTCAGCATGCGTGGGCTCGATGCCCTGAGCGCAGAACGTGTCGACGAGCTCGCCTCGAGGGTCAAGGTGCTCGAGACGCTCCCGGTCACGCTTGGAGTGCAGCAACTCGTCCTCGAACAGCTCGCGGCGGGCGCGCAATTCTTCCCTCTGCCGGCCGGTGTCGACGTCATCGTCCAGGGCGCACCGGCACACGCGTTCTACGCCATCGCAGAAGGCCGCGTGGCCGTCCACAGAGACGGCAAGGTCCGAGTGCATCTGGGTCCCGGCGACAGCTTCGGCGAGCGCGGACTGCTCGACAATGCACCGCGGAACGCCACCGTGACCACGGAGGTGGCCTCCACCTTACTTCGCGTGGAGGGGCACGCGCTGCTCGAAGCGCTGGAAGCGGCCCCGACGTTGCGCCAGTCGCTCGATCTCTCCAGCACCGCGCCCGGGGTCCACGTCCCAGCCGGCGACACCGTCCTGGTCGACGATCTGCGCTGGGCGAAGGCGTGACAGCGAGACCGAGAGCCGTTCACTGCCTGTTTTCAAAGACGAGGCGATAGTGGTCAAGGAGTTCGCGCTCGAAGCAGACCTGGTTGGCGCTCACGCCGGAGGTGAAGGCGAGGCGGAAGTCGGCGCTCGTGAGCCAGCGCGGCAGCAGTTCAAGCTTGAGCAGCGCCTTCTTGATGCTCGGCGCCCCGATCCGCGTGTTCCATCGGTTGATCGTCTCGATGTAGTCAAGGCGGCCGCTGATACTCGAGATCAACCGGAAGTGCGGCGCCGCGCACCGAACGACCTGATCTTGCCCGAACGGCAGCCAGGAGCCGGGGAACTGGCGTCCCAACAGCGCGAGGTACCACTCGTCAGAACCGCGCGGCGGGACCGCTCGTAGCGCCTCCATATCGATCCGCGACGCCGGGATCATGTTTCGCCCAAACACCATCGTCTGCAGATAGAAACGCCCACCGAACGGGAGCACGCTCGACACGCGGGCAAACAGGTCACGGTAGACGTCCTCCTGACGGCCCGCCTGAAAGTCGTCAGGAGAGCAGAAGTGCTCGAACGCACCCAGGCTCGCCACCGCATCGAAAGCGCCGAAGCGCTCCCGGTCGATCTCACGGGCGTCTTGCAGGTAGGCCTCGAGCCCGTGCTGGCGACACGCCACCAGCTGCGCCGAGGAGAGCGTCACCCCCACCCCCACCCCCCCATGCGCCCGGATATAGCCCAGCAACGGCCCCCAACCGCAACCCAGATCCAACAGGCGTCGCCCCGGTCCGATCCCGACCTGCTCAGCCACGTAGTCATGCTTGCGCCGCTGCGCCTGCTCAAGACCAAGCGAGAAGTCCCCGTCAAACTTCGCGCCACTGAAATCGGGCAGCTCACCCAGACTCAGCCGGATAATCCGGTCAGTCAACGAGTAGGTGAAATCGGCGTCCGCGCAGTCCGCCATCCCTCCAACATACGCCCGCGCGCCGCCCACCCCCCAAGGACGCCGGACGCGAGGGCCGCGGCTCTGTGGCGCCCACGCTGCCGACCGACCGTCGCGGGCGGTCAGCGCTCCCGGGCGGCCAGCCGCACCCGCTCGCGGTTGGCGTCGGCGGCCAGCGAGCTGAGCTCGCCGACCTGGCGGTCGTAGGCGCGTATGGCGCGGCGCTCGGCCTGTTGGGCCGAACGGGACGCCGGCAGCTTTGCGGCACGGTCGAACTGCTTCAAGACGCCAGAGATGTCGGTCGTGCGCCCGGCGGACAGGTCGCCGGCCACGGTGAGCGCCGCGGCCCGCATGCGGGTGAGCGATCGCTGCTCGGCGGCGGCGGTGGGCTCGGAAGAGCTCGGGGGTCGCAGACGTGCGAGGGAGCCCAGGACGGTGCTCAGCGTCGCGGCGAACCGGCGCAGCGCCGCCGCTTTCTGGGCGTAGACCTCCTGCACCGCGGCGGCTCCGTAGGCCTGGTTGACGGATAGCACGCGTTCCAGCTTGCTCACGGCGGGCCCCAGCGGACGGAGGCTGGAGGTGAATCCCGGGCCGAACGCGATGAGCCGTTCGGTCTGCACGGCCAGCGCCGCCTGACGAGCGGCCAGCGTGACGATGAGCGTCTTCAGGTGATGGGCGGGCCCTGGCGCCGGCAGCGCTCGCAGGCGAGCGGTGACCGCCAGGATCTGGGCGTCGGCGCGCGCAAGGGCCCGCTGCTGCTGGGCCGGCGTCCGGACGGCCGGGGACGAGGCCGGCACGGTCGCCTGCCCGGTGGGCGCCTGCCCGGTGGTCGCCTGCCCGGTCGTCGCCTGCTCGGTGGGCGCAGTGCCGGTGCCGCGGTGGGCCGAGGTCGCGGTGAGCTGGCGGTCGACCGAGTCGACGGTGCTCAGCGGCGCGGTGAGCTGGCGCTCCATCCGGTCGACCGCGGTCAGATAAGCCGCCAGCTGGCGTCGGCCCGCGTCCTGAGACGAGCCACCACACCCCGCCAGGACAACGGCGATGAGGACGGCGGCCGCGCCGCCGGCGGCGAAGCGCACGCCCCTCCCCTACTTGATCAGGACGATCGTGTCGGTGCTGCGGTCTCGGTGGGCGAAGGTCAGCTTCACCAGTCCGCGACCGGCTGCAAACCACATCGTGCGCACCCCGCTGCCGTAACTGAAGCCCTTCTGGGTCAGCGTGCTGCGGAGCTCCAGCGCCTGGAAGCGGCCGGCCGGAACCCGCACCGTGCGCACGCCGACGATGCGCGTCGTGCCCGTGACCCCGGAGATCTGGAAGTCATATGCGTTGCCGCTGTGCCAGCGAGCGCCCGGGACCGCGTAGGCCGGCAGCACGGGCCCGAAGCCATACACCATGAGGTCGACGGGGTTGAAGAAGTGGCGGCCGTGGCCGATCCGCGGGAACTTCTCGAGCGTCGCCGCCGAACTCGACCCGTAGGTGCTGCGCAGGCCATCGAGCCGCAGGCTGAAGACGTAGTTGGCGGCGGCACGGATCGGGCCCGACACGCTGCGCACGGTCACGCGGGCCGAGCGGTTGACGGCAGCCGCCACCTTCGTCTGCTCAACCTCGGGCTGGGTCATGTGCTTGTTGTTGGTCCACCGGTACGTGTTCGTGGCGCCGACCGTCATTGGGAAGTAGTCCGCGTCGGACGCCGGCCGGCTGGGCTTCAGGCTGGTGGCGCCCAGCGTGGCCGTGGTCACGGCGCCGTCGACATGGTCGAACACGACCTTGACCGGGCCCACACCGTCCACCCACCACGTGGTGCGGATCCCGGAGCCGTAATCGTCGCCGGGCGTCCCGGCGAGGGCGATCTGGGAGCGGACCGCGGCAGCGATCACGCCACTCGGAAACGCCGGGACCTTGACGAGTTGGAGACCGAGATACTGGTTGGTGCTCGTCACGTTGCCGTTGCCGCCGCCGGTCGCCGTCCACGTCGTGCCCTTGAGCAGCGGCTCGGAGATGACGGGATTGCGCGAGCCCCAGATGACGTCGAACAATGTGCTGCCCAGGCTGTCGGAGCAACTCGACGCCTGCGCGCACAGCGAGGGTTCGTCGATGGGCGGGGCGCTCGCGGACCAGTCGGTGTTCTCCAGCCCGTAGGTTTGATCCCGGAAGCAGATCGTGCCGTCGTCGGCCTGGGAGATCACGGGGCCGGTGCCGCCCGAAAGCGGCACATCGGTCGTGCCCGTCCAGGCAAGGTTCCAGCCACAGCCGTTGGCAGCGTCCTGGCTGGAGACGGTCACCGCCTCGGTCGACCCGGACGGGTTGAACTGGGTATCGGACCAGTTGTAGGTCCAGGTAGCGCCTGCCGGATGGGGAAACCACTCGTCGGCCGCCGCGGGCCCGGCGGCAAGCGCGGCAAGCACGGAGGCGACGACGAGCGACATCAGCAATTGCGTCATTCGCCCCATGCCACGACCGAGGCTATCAAGCAGCGAACCCGGGATACGCCGTCCGCGCGAGGCGCTTAAGCCGACGCGGGATCCCGGCGCCGGCGCCGGGATCCCGGGGTGGTCTCGATCGTGCGGGGTGCGTCCTGAGGGCCGGCGCTCAGGGGCCGCAGACCGCGTAGGCCTGGAGGGTGTAGTTGTCGCCGTTGTTCAGGACGGACACGACGGCCTTGGCCTCGTAGGCGTTGGCCGAGGCGCTGGTGCCCGTGATCGGCGCCGCCTCGGCGCCAGGGCCGGAAAATGTGCCCGGGTAGCTCGCCTCGAGCATGACGACGTCGCCGCCGCTGTTGGTGCCGTTCTTGACGATCAGGCCACCTCCGCCGTAGACCTCCGGATCGGTCGGCGGACACTGCGCCACCGAGAAGGTCTCAGACCCGGTCAACGATGTGCCGCTGGCCACGATGGGCCCAATCTTGTTGCCGTGGACGACCATGGTGCACGTCGGGCCGCCCGCGACGCAGCCGGCAAGACCTTGCGGGCCCTGAACACCACGTTGTCCTTGGAGACCGGTGGTACCCATGGGTCCGGCGGTGCCCTGCGGACCCTGCGGACCCGTGGCGCCGGTGGCGCCGGTGGCGCCGGTCGCTCCCGTAGCGCCGGTCGGGCCAGCGGGACCAGCGGGGCCGGCGGGGCCCTGAAGACCACGCGGGCCGGCCGGGCCGCGCGGGCCGGTCGGCCCGTGCTTGGTGGCCACGCACACCGACTCAGAGATCTTCTGGACCTTCACACAGCTGAGCAGAGTCTGGCTCGACCGCGCGGCAGTGATCGTGGCCACGGGGCTCGCTGAGGCGCTCGAGATCCCCAGGACGGTGCCGCCGAGGACGCCGAGCGCCACCCCCGCCACGACGCGCTTGAGGCGACTTGATGACATCGCTATTTCCTCCTTTGCTGACCCTGGGCCGAGGCCCGCACGGTCTGATCGAGACACGCTCATTTGTCGTTACGAAATCGGGGTTGCCGGCGTCATACCGCGCCGTTGTTCGCCGCGCGGATGGTCTTCGCCTGCTTCTTGGGCTTGGCCTTCTTAGCGGGCTTCTTGGTCTTCTTTTTGGTGGGCTTCTTCGACTTCTTAGGCTTGGTCGGCTTCTTCGGTTTTGTGGGCTTCTTGTGCTTCTTGGGCTTCTTGGGCTTCTTGGGCTTCTTGGGCTTTGTCGGCTTCTTCACTGGCGGGGTGACCGGCTTGGTCGGCGCCGTCGGGGTCACGACCGGCGCGACCGGCGGGGTCACCACCGGGGTGACCGGGGGCGTGGTGCCCGAGCCGGTGCCCGTGCCGGTGCCGGTGCCCGTGCCGGTGCCAGTCCCGCCACCGGTCCCGCCGCCGGGCAGCGCCGGCGCGGTCTGGACCCACCCGGTGGCGTTGTTGAAGGCGGCGGCGCCGTTTGAGGAGATGACGACGTAGCCGGTGGTCTGCGGCGTCCGCACCGGCCCACGCCCTGTGCCGGTGATGACGACGCCCTTCTGGCCCGTGACCGTGATCGTCGAACGGCCGCCGGCGTCGGGGAAGATCGTCTCGATCTGCGTCGGCTTGCCGGCCGTGTAGTTGAGCTCGCCGTTGGAGCCCACGACGAGGTCGGTGCCGTTCCCGAGGGTGATCGTGTTGGCGCCCGAGCCGCCGAAGACCACGTCGTTTCCGTTGCCGAGCGTGATCTGGTTGGCGAAGGTGGCGTCCAGCGAGACCCCTGGATCCTGGCTGATCACCTGGGTCACCACGCCGCTTGACCACGTGATCTCGCCGTCGTCGCCCAGGATGATCTTGTTGCCGTCGCCGCCGTTGATCGTGTCGAAGCCGGTCCCGGCGACGACGATGTCGTTCCCGTTGCCCAGCGTGATCGTGTCGTTGCCGCCCGCCCCCGGACTCGTGCTCCCCACCTTGGACAGGTGCGTCAGCCAGCCGTCGGGCTGCGAGAAGAACACGTAGCCGTTCTTGACCACCAGGTTGGCCTGGTTGGTGTTGTTGACGGTGATCCGCTGCGCGCCCGAGCCGGCCAGGACGACGGCGCTCGAGTTAAAGCCTCCCTGGTACACGCTGAGCCCGAACGACGCCGGATCGGTCGTGATGGCGTCCTCCACTCCCTGGGTCCCGGTGATCGGGTTGTTTGACTGGTCGACGTCGCCGTGATCCAGGAACACGATGTCGTGGCCCGGTCCGCCGAAGATCGTGTCCGAGGTCGGGAGCAGCGGGTCGCTCGTCGGCGAGTCGGTCGGGCTCGGATCGTGGGTCACGATCAGCGCCGTGAGGTTCTCATCCACGATTTCTGACAGCGGGTGGGTGAGATCGACGTTGAACCCGTCGTTGACGTGGATGATGTCGTTCCCCGAGCCGGCGAAGATCTGATCGGGACCCGAGCCGCCGGCGATCTGGTCGCCACCACCGCCGCCGATGATGAACGTGCTCCCGGCGCCCCCGTACATGATCACCCCGAACGGATCCTGGCTGGCGTCGAGGACGCTGTGGCCGCTGGTCGGTAGCGTGAACACCCGCGCTTCGCCGGTGATGTTCGCGGTGGTGGAGTTGTAGTAGCTGCCGTTCTGGGTGGTGCTGGCCATCAGCAGCAGCGGCGAGTCAAATCCGCCGCCGCCGGTGGCGGTGAGGGTGTTGAGGCCGCCGCCACCCTGGATCATCGTGATCGAGTCCGGCACCGTGTCTGAGACGGTGAAGTTGTCGGCGCCGGTGCCGAGCATCACGTCGACGACGTCGATGTCCCGGTAGGTGATGCCGCCGGCGAAGGTGAGCGGCGTGGCCAGACCGTGGCTGAAGGTGATCGGGCCGCTCATGCCCAGGCCGTCGATCTCGCCGAACTGAGAGATGTTCAGCGAGGCGGCGAAGATCTGCGCGTACAGGCTCGACACCGACGCGAACTCGGTCGTCGAGATCGCACCGAGGTGGCCGGTCTCGTCGGCGGGATCGCCGTCGTTGAACACGTTGAGCGTGTTGAGCGGGGTGCCGGTGTCGGTGCTGGCGGGCGGGGTCGGGAGCGGCCCGTCGATCTCGGTGGGCAGTTCGACGGCCTCGGTGATCGGGCGGTTGGCCGTGGACTGGCCTTCGACGATGAGCGGCCCGTAGATCCCGCTGACCTCATGGGCCTGGGCCGGGAACTCCTGGATCGGCTGGCTGCTCGTCGACGCCGGCGCGCTCGGGTTGACCGACACGGTGAGCGTGATCGGGGTGGTGTCCCCCGCGGCGAATACGACCGCGGGCATACCGCCCAGGCCGCCGGTGGCCTCAAACCGCGGGTCAGAGGAGGACACCAGCGTCTTGCCGTCGGTGATGATCGTCACCGTGACCGGCGCCGTCGGGGGCCTGGTCAACTGGATCGTGTAGGTCGCGGTCTGCGTGGGCGAGACGATCGTCTTGCCGGTCGGCTGAATGACGAGCACGCCGCCGGAGTCGCCGTCGTAGACGCTGACCGGCACCGTCGGGTCGTCGACCACGCCCGCGGAGTACACGCCGCCGGTGGCCAGCGGGCTCGTCACGGCCGAGAACACGCGCGACAGGCGCACGCCTTCGACCTTGCCGTCATCGGTGGCGGTGATCGTCACCTGTTGGTCGATGTTCCAGTTGGCGGCGGTGAACTGCAGCGGCGCGGGCATGACGAGCCGTGGGTCGTCGCTCGTCAGGGTGACCGTCACGGTCTCGCCGGGGGCGGGGGCCTCGGTGAGACGGATCGAGTAGGTGGCGCTGACCGACAAGCTGCCCTCGATGACGTTGAGACCGGACTGCGGCGTGGTGGTGATGATGCCGGGCAGGTCGCCGTCGATGACGTGGACCTCGACGTTGGAGATGACGACGTCGTCAAAGCCGGCGAAGATGCTTGCGACCGCGCTGCATGTCCCCGGCGAGGACGGCGTGGTGGCGCACAGCGAGTGCATGATCTCGATCGTCTGATCGCCGGTGCTGACCGAGCCCGCGGTGGCGCGGACGAACACCGTGTGGATGGCACCCCAGCTCGCGGCGCTCGAGGAGTCGAAGGTCAGCACCAGCGCCGAGGACCAGGTGACGCCGTCGGACGAGACCTGCAGCGAGGTCCCCGGATTGGCCGCGGCCGGATCGGCGGCGGCGGCCACCGTCACGTACCAGATCGTCCCGTCGGTCGGGCGAGCCGCTCCCAGCGAGATCGTGTACGAGGTCTCACAGGAGGCCGGGATCGGCGTGGTGGAGCAGGCGGCGGTCTGCTCCACCGTGTTGCCGGCGGCTGGCTGGCCGATGATGACCTGGCCCGCGGTGGTGCCCGCCACCGAGACCGGCACGCCCGCGGCGAAGATCCCGTTGTACTCCGGGTCGGCGCTGGAGACGCTGTGGTTGATGACGCCGCTCGTCCCGTCGGCGTTGAGGGCCACGACCGGCGTCGTCACGTCGCCTGACACGTTGAAGGTGTTCGAGCCCGAGCCGCCTTCGAGGACCGTGACCGCGTCGGGGTCGGTGCTGAGCACGTCGAAGGTGTCGTTGCCGCCCTCGCCGTCGACCTCGATCTTCTCGATGTTCGTGTAACTGACGTTGAGCCCCGCGCCCATGATCCCGTCCTTGGTGATCACGAACGTGTCATTGGCGTCGGTGCCGATGATCAACAGCGTGTTGAAGCCCGACCCGCCGTCGATCGCCACCGGCGCGTTGATGTTGTACTCGATCTGGTTGTTGCCGTTCCCGGTGGTGATGTCGGTCTGCGAGGTCGCCGACTGGCCGGTGGTGATGATCAGGAACGCGCGCACGATGAACGTGTTGTTGCCGCCCTCGCCGAACAGCTTCAGCGTCGCCTTGTTGCTGTAGACGGTGAACGTCGCGTCGCCGCGGCCGGGCAGCGCCGTGCCCGACGGGGTGCCGCCCGGCGCAGTCGACGTCGACGGCACCCACGCGGCGCCGTTCCACCGGTACAGGCCGGCCGCGTTGCCGGAGCCGTCGGCCTGGGTGAGCTGGTAGAAGGCGCCGGTGACCGGGATCGCGCCCGCGTAGGCCGTCGTGGCGTAGCTGACGCCGCGGCTGAGCCACCCGACGGTGGTGTCGACGGTGGCGATCTCGTCGCCGGGGGCCACCGCGGTGGCGGCCGTCGGGTCGGTCCCGAAGACCTGACCGAACTGGAAGGTGTCGTTGCCGGCGACGCCGTCGAGCACGGTGATGGCGCTGTTGTCGTCGACGTAGAACTGGTCTGACAGCGCGCCGCCGTTGACTTGGAGCAGGTTGATGGAGTTGTCGTAGTTGACGCGCTCGTAGTCGGGGGCAAACCCGGTCCCGCTCGAAACCGGGTGGACGAGGGCGACGAACAGTTGCTGGAGCAGGAAGATGTTGTCGGCGTTGGGCAGCCCGTTGATCGTCAGCGTGTTGACGTCGGTCGGGGCGCCGCCGCCATGGTTGTCATGGATGCGGACGATGTAGTCCGCACCACCGGGATTGCCGGCGGTGCCCGACATGTCCACGGTGTAGGCGTCGTTGCCGCCCTGGCCGTCGACGTCCACCATGTTGCGGTCGGGTAGGCCGGTCACGCCCTCGATCGTCCGGACGCGCCCGAGCGCCGCCTCGGCGGCGGTCCCGTTGACGAGCGCCGCCGGGCACGTGGTCTGGCCCGCCGGGCACTGGGTGTTGTCGAGCTTGTGGGCGAGGTCGATGGTGGGCAGGTGCAGCGTGATCGTGTCGTTGCCGGATCCGCCCCACAGCTGGGTGTAGCCGGTGATCGCCACCGGGCTGAGCAGGAACACGTCACCGCCGTTGCCGCCGTTGATCTCGATGAGCAGCGCCGAGAACGACCCCTGCAGCGTCAGCGTCTCGCCGGCGGCATTGTCCTGGCCGCCGTTGATCGTCGCGACCGTCGCCGAGGTGAGGCCGGCGGTGGCGTCGACGAGGACGTTGCGCTGAGCGGTGAGCGTGAGGTCGTGGACGAATCCGGCGGCGGTGGCATCAAGCGAGGAGCCGGTGATCGTCGTGTCCCGGCCGCTGGAGATGGTGACCGCCGACGCCGTGGCGGACGTGGAGGAGGCCGCGATGACGTCGCGCGAGGCGGTGACGGTCAACGTGGTCCCGGCGGTCAGCGTGGAACCCGACAGGGTGACGTCGCCGCCGTGGGCGGTCAGCGAGATTGCCTGCGCGGCGGTGTAGGTGGAGTCCTCGACGGTGTAGCTGCCCGACGCCGAGTCGGTGATCGAGCCACTGCTCGCCCGATTGGTCGATGGGTCCACGAGAATGTCGCCGCCCTGGGCGGTCAGCGCAATGTTGTTGCCCGCGGTGATCTGCGAGTTGGTCTCCGTCAGCCCCAGGCTGGCCGTCAGCGTGGCGTCCTGCGAGGTCGCGGTGACCGAGCTGAAGCCGATCGTCTCGCTGCCGGCCTGCGCCAGCACGGTGGCCGAGGCTCCGCTCACCGAGGAGGCGAAGATCGTCAGCGAGGCGGCCTGAGCCGTCAGCGTGGCCGCCCCGTTGGCCGAGACGGTGCTGCTGTTGGTGATCGTCAACTGCCCGGCGACGGTGGTGACGGTGACCGCGGCGCCGGTCGAGACCAGCCGTGAGCTGTTGAGCGTCAGTGACGAGGCGCCCGAGCTCACGCCGGTGCCGGTGGCCGTGACGGTGACGGTCCCGGCGCTGGTCAGCCGTGTCGAGGCCAGGGAGATCGTCGTCGCCGCCGTGGCGGTGGCCGAGCCGACGGTGAGCGCGGTGCCCGACCACGTCTGGGCGGCCGCCGTGGCGGTGAACGTCGCCGCACCGCCGGAGCGCAGGGTGGCGTTGTTGACGGTGAGGTTTTGGCCGGCGCTGAGCGTCAGCGGCCCGGTCAGCCCGGCGGTCATGCTGCCGCCCTGGACGGTCACGTTCTGGGTCGCGCTCGCCGACACCCCGGTGGCACCGGTCATCGTGTCGGCGTCGATGGTCGTCGAGCCGCTTTGGGCGGCGAGGCTGATCGAGCCGGCGACGGCGGACACGGTGGCGCCGCTGACCGAGAGCAGGCCGGTGGTGGCGGTCAGCGAGATCGTGGCCCCGGTGCCGCTGGCCGTGAACGAGCCGGCTCCCGTGCCCGCGGCGACCGTCAGCCCCGTCCGGGCGGTGGCGGAGATCCCGGTGGCGGCCGACAGGGCGGCGCCGGTGAGGTTGGTGGCGGCGCTCGAGGTGAGGGTGATCGCCCCCGCCGCCGAACTGACGGACGCGTTGGTGATCGTCAGGGCCGCCGGCGAGGTCAACGTGCCGGCGGTGATGACGACGGAGGCGTTCGCCCCCGTGGCGCTGATCGACGCGGCCTCCGGCGGCGGGGCCGGGCTTCCGGCCGCCGCCGGCGGGTTCTCCTGGCTGATGCTGATCCCGCCCGGCGCCGAGAGGCTGACCCCACCCCCGGTGGCACTCACGGTTGAGCCGCTGACCGTCAGCTGGCCGGCCGCGCTGAGGCTGACCGCGCCGGCGCTGGTGCGCAGGGTGGAGCCGTCCTGCACGGTCACGCCGCCGGTGGCTGAGGCGGTCAATGCGCCCACGGTGGAGATCGAGCTCGCCGTGTCGATTGTCAGGTCGCCGGCGCTCACGGTGAGCACGGCCCCGTCCCCAGACGTCAGCGACGTCTGAGTGAGCTCGACGGCGGTGGCCGCGGTGATCGTCAGGTCGGCGCCCGAGGCGGCAGCGGTGCCGGTGGTGGCAATGGTCGAGTCCTGCAGCGTGAACGCGCCCGGAGTGGTCAGAGTCAGCGTCTGCAGTGTCACGTTGAAGCCGTTGAACGCCGTCGTGTCCGCGCTGCCGGTCAGCACCAGTGTCTGGACGCCCGTGATGGTGTACGTCGTCGACCCCGAGGCCAGCGGGCCGGCGTAGACGACCGTGTAGTCGTTGGTGGTGGTGCCGGTGCCGCTGATCGTCGCGGTCCCGGACGGAATGGTGAAGTTGAGCGTGTCCTGCCCGCCGCCGGTGTTGTCGACGATGACCGGACTGCCCTGCGGCGACAGGTTGATCGTGTTGATGCCGTTGCCGGTGTCGATCTCCTGGGCGACGCCGTTGATGATGTTGTTGCCGGCGGCCGCGAACACCAGGTCGGTGGGGCTGTCAACGGTGACGTCGTCGCCGCCCCCGCCGGGCGTGATGCGGGCCGCGCCGGTGCCACTGTGGTTGATGATGTTCTGACCGGTCGACACGACGCCGGGAGCGTCTCCGAAGATCGTGACCCCCGAGGGGCCGGTGGCGAAGATCTGGTTGTTGCCGCCCTCGCCCCAGATCTGCGTGGCGTCGTTGTTGCCCTCGTACTCGATGACATCGTCGCCCGGGCTGCCCTTGAGCGTCAGCGGCACGAGCACGCTGGGATCGACGATGATCGTGTCCTGGCACGTGTTGAACGTGGTCCCGTCGCTGGGGTCGGTCTGGTTGGAGCACCCCTGCTGGCCGGACCAGTCACCGGAGATGCCGGTGACATTCTGGTAGGTGTCGGTGCGGCCGAACGCGGTCACCTGGATCGTCGCCGACTGCGCGGTCCCGCCGATCTGCTTGATCAGGTATGTGTCGTTGGTGCTGTCGCCGGCGATGTTCCGCAGCGGGGCGAGGTTGCCGACGTTGAGGTACAGCTCGCCACCGTTGAAGGTCTCGGCGGCGGTGACGTTGTTGGGATCGTCGGTGGAATCCGACCCGCCCATGTAGACGGGCGGCGGCAGCTGGATGTAGCCGATCGTGAAATGCAGATGGAAGTGGACATGGACGAACAGGATGTGGACGCTCGCCTCCGTGTCCAGGATGAGCGGGGCGGAGCCGCCGTTGGCGCTCGAGACCGACACGCCGAAGCTGAAGCTGACGCCGCCGAAGTCGATGCCGAACGCCTCCAGGTCGGCGCTGACGCCGCCCGCGGCGTTGAAGAAGTACGCCCCGGTCTGCGGGTCATGGGTGGAGGTGATGGTGATGAAGAAGCCGCCGCTGATGCCGAACCCGCAGCAGCCGAAGTCCACCCCGCCGCTGAGGCTGACGCTGAAGTCCCCGGCGGAGTCCAGGAAGATCGAGCCGTTGAGGGTGAAGATGCCGAAGAAGTCAACCGTCGCGTTGGTGCTGAACTGCCAGGCGCCGCCGGCCACTATGACGTCCATGCTGGCGTTGAAGTTGAGGACCTTGAGGATCGAGACGCTGCCGGTCAGCTGGAGCTGGAAGCTGTTGCCGGCGATGCCCAGTTCGGTCTGTGAGCCGGTGTTGATCTGCAGCAGGCCGCTGGCGTCGATCGAGAAGACGTCGGCGTCGGCGCTGGCGGTGACCTGGAGGCTCAGCGCGATCCCGCCGCTGTAGATCACCGCGCCGCCGTTGGCGGAGAAGTTGAGCGGCCCCAGGGTGAAGGCCACGGCAAAGGTCAGCTGGAACTGGTTCTGGCTGATCGCGACGTCGATCGAGCCGCTGGCGCTGGCAAAGCTGCCGAAGGTGACGCTGCCCGACAGGAAGAGATCGAAGCCCGGCGCCACCGACGAGGTCCCGAGCGTCTGGGTCCGCGAGCTGGTGTTCAGCGACATGATCGCGGTCACGTTGAACGACAGCCCGATGCTCTGTCCGAAGTTGGTGCCGACCGACAGCTGCAGACGCGCCACCAGCCCCTGGGAGTCGATCCGGAACCCGCTGTTGGTGAGATTGATCGATCCCAACGGGCCGAGGGTGACCGAACCGTTGACCAGCAGGCTGATGCTCGGGTCGCTGCCGCCAAGGGCGATCGTGAAGCTCAGCGTGCCCTGGATGTCGACGACGCTGCCGACGATGAGGTGCCCACCCATGAAGATGTGGAAGTAGGGCCCGGCGCTGATCGTCTCGGTGTCGGTGAGGATCCCGTCGACGCACCCGGCGGTGCCGTTCGTGCACGACACGAAGCTGCCGAAGCCGTTGGCGGTGTTGTTGATGGCGAACGTCGTCACGGACTTCTGCGCGCCGAAGGTGTTGATCTCGAGCAGGAACTGACCCTGGAACGACACGCCGGGGATCTGGTTGGAGCCGAGCGCCAGCTCCGCCCGCCCCACCACCCCTGGATGGGTGCCGAGGATGACGATGAAGTTGATCTCGCCCGAGAGCGCCCCGAGGAACGGGATCGTCGTGCCGACAGCGCCGACGAGCTGCAGATCGGCGACGGCGTTGGCTCCGCTGCCGAACACGCCGGCGGTGATCTGGATGAAGCCGTTCATCGTCAGAATGCCGCCGATCGTGATCTGCGCCTGGACCGTCGCCTGGAGATACGGGCCGGGCGGGTTGCCGGCGGGCTGGCCGTCGAGCCCGGGCTGCGAGCCGAAGACCGTGATCGTGGTGGGCGCGCCGACCGGCAGCAGCGGCACGAACATCTGCGGGATCGTGAACGTCTGGTCCTGGCTGGTGGTGTTGAACGCGATCGTCACCGAGCCGCTGATGCTGAAGATGCTGCCGATCCCGGGGATGTCGAGGCCCTCGGACTTGCCGACGGTGAGCAGACCGGCCACGCCCGCGTGCTCGCCCTCGGCGCCGGTGCGGATGATGATGAGGCCGGTGGCCTGGCCGTAGATGGTCGAGCCGGTGGCGTACAGGACCTCCTCGTCCTCGCTGAGCGAGAGGAAGAAGCCGCCGTTGACGTCGAGCAGCGTCACCGACGTCTGCGGGATCGAGACCTTCAGCTCGCCGGCGAGGGCAACGGCGAACGTGAACGGCTGCAGGTCGTAGGTCTGCACCAGCGGGCCCCCGCCGGGGCCGAGGCCGGCCAGGGAGATCGTCTCCACGTGCTCGGTACCCGTGGTGTTGATCTCCAGATAGGCCGAGGCGAAGATCGTCAGGCCGAGCGCCTGGAGCTTGGAGAAGTTCGTCTGCATGCTGGCCACGCCCCACAGCTGCGGGCCGTTGGAGAACCCGGCGCCGGTGTCCAGGACGAAGAAGCCGCTGGTGGCGCCGACGGTCCCCAGCTCGATGACCGACATCTGGCCCGAGAAGGTCAGGGTGAGCAGGCCGCGCGCCGGGTCGATGACGAGCTTGATGTCGGCGGTGATCGAGAGCAGCGGGTCGCTGACGCCGGGGGCGTTGAGGATGAGCCCACCGGAGAGCTCGATGAAGAAGTCCTGGGCGGGCGCGACGATCGAGAACGTGGCGCCCGAGCCGGCGATGCTGGCGTTGCCGGCGGAGTCCGTCCAGCCTCCGGCCGCGAAAGCGACGTTGACCTGGCCCGTCCCGAAGGTCCCGGTCACCAGGACCCGATACTCGTTGGCGGCGGGGTTGCCGATCTGGACGACGGCATTGGGGCCGGTGAGCGGGGCGGCGGTGCCGACGCCGGGCCCGCTCAGCGTGAGCAGACCGCCGGTGAAGGAGCCGGCGTTGACCGTCGCACCGGCGGTCGGGTTCAGAGTGATGTCGATCCAGCTGCCCAGGGTGATCGTGTACTGGCTCGTGCTGGGGAAGTTGGCCGAGGTGACCGGGTCGCGGTTGGCGTCCTGCCAGCTGCCGGGGATGAAGGTGAGCGTGATCTGACTGGCGGCGGTTCCGCTCTCGTCACCGGTGAAGAAGAAGCGGTAGGTGCTGGTGCTGACGTCGATGAGCACCGGGCTGCCGTCGATGACGAGGTGGTCACCGGCGGCATCGGTGAGGGTGAAGAGCGCCGTCCCGCTGGTGATCGAGCTGGCCAGGACGGCCGAGCCGTTGACCGTCGGGAAGGTCACGTCGACCCAGCCGCGGCCGTTGAGGTCCGCCTGGTTCTCCACCCCGCCGGTCGGGGGAGCGGTCAGCGTCGTCGTCGCCTCGCTGACGGTGAAGGTCTCAGAGGCGGCCTGGTTGGTGATGCCGCTCGTATCGCCGAAACTGCCGGCGAGGAAGGTGACGGTGTAGGTGCCATCGGCGAGGCTGCCGGTGAACGCGTATTGCCAGATGCTCGTGGTTCCGACGCGGATGGGGCTACCGCTCAGCGTCAGAAGGTTGCCGTTCGCGTCGCGCACCTGGATCTCGTTGCCGGTGATCGTCGCCGGGTCGATCGTGTTCTGACTGGTCGCGTGGAAGCTGATCTCGATATAGCCCGCGCCGTTGATCACCGAGCGGCCGATCGAGCCGCCGGCCAGCGAGGTGACGTTTCCGGTGCTCGGATCGGTGACAACGACATCGGCGGTCGGGCCCTGCACCGTGAACGACATCGTCGTCTGAAGGCTTGAATCGGTGACGGTGGTCTGATGGCCGGGAGGACCGCGGGCGCCGTTGGAGGTCACCGCGCCCGCCGCCACGGTGACGGTGACGGTGCCGGCGACGAAGCTGCCGGTGAGCAGATACCGGTACACGCCGCCGCCGAGCGCGAGCGGCGAGCCCGAGGCGAAGCTCACGCCGTTCAGTGCCGACCCGCTCAGGGTGATCCGGCCGTTGCCCGGGCTGGGCACCGAGCCGAGTGTCTGGCCGGAGGCAGGGTCAAACGCGATGTCGACGTAGCTGCGGTTGCTCGGGAAGCTGGCCGCGGTGTAGGTGTTGCCGCCGTTCGTGCCCGACTGGCTGGCGCCGTCCGGGCTGCCGTAGTAGGCGATGTCGGTGGCGTTCTGGAAGACGACGTTGAACACCGCCGACGAGGTGGCGCTCAGCCCGGTGCTCGGCAACGTCACCAGGACCGGGATATTGAACTCGTCGGTGGTGCCCGGCACAAGCGTGATGGCGCGGGTGGGATCGATGACCACCGACCAGCCCGTCGTCGTGGTCGTGAAGACCAGATCCTTGAGCACCAGCGACGTCGGGTCGACGTTCAAGCCGGTCAGCAGCGGATCGGTGTGGCCGGTGTCGCCGGCGTCGGGGATAGTGATCTGGACCGTGACCGGGCCGACGAAGGCGCCGCCGGAGCTCGTCACGCCGACGGTGACCGAGGGGAGCGTCGGCAGCGAGGGCAGGTAGTAGGACCAGCTGTTGGCCAGGAAGGTGAGGGTGACCGGCGCGCTGGAGGTGGTCGCGGCCTCGCCGGTCAGCCAGAACCGGTAGGTCAGGGTGGTCGCGGTGCTGCCCATGAGCACCGGCGCCTGGGTGCTGTCGAGCGCCAGCGTCCCCAGGCCGGCGCCCCCGAGGGTGAACTTCGGCGACAGGCTCGTGATCGAGTTCTGGTTGATCACGATGCACGACGGCGCCGTCGTGCAGGTCGGCTGATTGAAGACGACGTCGATCCAGTTGCGGCCGTTGACGACGTTGATGTCGATCGTGCCGCCGTTGCCGGGGTTGGTCAGCACTGCGGTCGGCCCCTCGAGGGCGAACATGTTGGTGGTCGCGATGTTCGACGCGCCGGTCACCGTGGCGCCCGAGGCGTTGGTGGTGTCGGCGTTCTTGACCGCGCCGGCGGCGATCGTGACCGTGACCGTGCCGGTGGTGAAGGCGTCCCCGGCGGGCAGCAGGTAGCGGAACTCCCGGACGCCCATCTTGTCCATCGCCGCGGTCAGCAGCGCGGTGCCGGTGAGGCCGGAGGCGGTCTTGTCCAGGACGACGACCTTGGCCAGGTCGGTGACGCCGAGCATCGTCACCCCGTTGACGGTGACGGTGTCAATGCGCATGTCGAGGTGAGACGCGGACCCCACGCCGGCCGCTCCGCTCATCAGCTCGGAATCCAGCGTCTGCGCGTCGACGCCGGCGCACTGATTCGACGTCCAGCACGCGAGCTGGGACTCGTTGTAGACGGTCTCCCGTGTCGGGCCGTAGGTGAAGACGTCGGGATCGGCGCCGCTCGTGTTCTCGAGCATCAACGGCACGTTCATGACGCCCGTCTCGGTGTTGACGGTGACCAGCGGGATGGCGTTGCCGCTGAAGATGATCGTGCCCGCGCCGCTGATGGCGCCGGTCAGCGAGATCGCGCCGCTCGAGGCGCTGTAGATGTGGCCGTAATCCAGGTTGGCGCCTGTGGCCGCGGTGAAGTCGACGTCGATGTAGGCCTGCCCCGTGCCGGTGCTGACGACGGTGCCGCTCGTGGGATCGGTGATGTAGACCCCGTTGGCGTCGACGGTCGACCCGTCGGCGATCTCGACATCGACCGTCCCGTTGTTGGCCGCCGGGTCGGCCACCGTGGCCGTCGGGGCACTCGATGCCGCCGTCGGCGAGACCGTCGGGTCGACGACGGTCGAAGGTGACCTGCTGGCCCGAGGCGTTCTCGAAAGCCCATCTGGAGCTTGCCGAAGATCGTCAGCAGCTTGACCTGGTCGGGGATGTCGGCAAGGAACAGCACCGTCACCGACCCGCTGGCCACCTGGGACAGGTCGGCGTACAGCTTGCCGCTGAGGCTGATCTTGTTGTCGGCGAAGTTGAGCTGGCCGACGATGAGGAACTTGCCGTCGGTGGAGATCATCACCGTCGCCTGCGCGTTGAACAGCTGCTGGGACGTGTAGATGTCGAAGATCGTGGCCGAGCCGGTGATCGTCATCGGCGCCTCGAAGGCGGCGGCGAAGTTGGCCGTGCCGCCGGTCGCCCGGGCCTGTGCCGGCCACCTGCTGCTGGAGCGAGGCCAGCCACTGCGCGGGCGTGATCTGGGTCGGCGGCCCGAACGCGGGGTTGGCGAGCGCCATCGGGTCGGTGATCGACGGCAGCGTCTTGAAGAACTGGACGCCGGCGACGAAGTCGTTGATGGCGATGCCCGGTGTCGGGGTCGAGGATGATCCCCTCCGGGAGGCTCACGCTGATCATGGCGTCCAGCGGGCCGAGCTGGCTGAGGCCGACCTGGATCTCGAACCCGGCGAGCCCGGCGAGCGTGAACCCGCCCTGCAGGCCGAGGTAGAGGATCCGGTGCGCCACCGGCGTGGTGGTGTCGGTGGCGGCGATGATGTTGAAGCCGCTGTCGAGCCGTTCGATGCCGCCGACCAGCTCGGCGTCGATGTCGCCGCCGAACAGTCGACCCGTTGACCTCCACGCCGAGCGAGGCGATGCCGACGATCGGGAACTGGCCGGCCAGGAGCAGCGCGGGATCGATCTGGATGCCCTGGACCGAGCCGGAGAAGCTGAGGCCGGAGATCCCCTGAGGCCCGTGACCGAGGCCGACAGGGTGAGGGTGAAGTCGGCGGGGTCCTGCTGGATGTTGGCCCACTGGATGCCGATCGCCTGGATCTGGATCGGCAGGAAGCTCGGCCAGTTGAAGGAGTTGCCGGTGGCCGAGCCGACGCTGAGGAACACGCCGAAGCCGGGCTTGGTGACGAAGCTGCCATCACCGGTGAAGGCGAAGTTCTTGGCCTCGCCGCCGATCTGCAGCGAGCCGATCTTGACCGTGGCGCCGACGGACGCGAAGGAGACGAGGTCCTGATCGGGGCCGGCGTCGAGATCGAGGTTGAAGTTGCTCGCCGAGAGCGTCAGGAAGCTGCCGAGGCTGACCGTCAGCGTGTCGACGTGGGCCACGAAGTCGGAGATCTGCCCGTTCGAGAACACGAACGTCAGCCGCATCGCCTCGGTGTCGACGGTGCCGTTGGCGTTGAGCTCGGTGCCGCTGTCGGTGATGGCGGCCGACACCGGCTTGCCCGGGCAGCAGCGTGGCGCCGCCGGTGGCGAAGAAGATGGAGCCGTTGAACGCCGCCTGCGGCCCGTCGAAGTTGATCGAGAAGTTCTCCACCCCGAAGCGCAGGTCGTTGAAGGTGATGATGCTGCCGAAGGTGATCGGCGTCCCGTCGGAGTGCGCCAGCGTCAGCTCGGCCTGGCCGAAGGTGAGGCCGTCCCCGAAGACGGTGAGGCCGGGGATCGTGTTGGCGTTCGGGGTGGCGACGTTCTGGCCGGTGGTCGGGTCAAACGGCGCGATCGTGCCGGTGACGCCGAACTTGGGGAAGCTGACCGAGGCGCTCTGGATGACGAGGATCTTCTGGCTGCTCGGCGCCGTGGGGTCATAGGTGATCTGCACGCCGGAGGCGTTGACGTTGAGGATCTGCGGGATCGTCACCGTCAGCGACGCCACCGACAGGCTGAACTTGCCCGGCACGTTGATGCGCACATGGCCGCTGAGCAGGCCGAGCACATCGATCTGCACCTCGAGCGTGCCCTGCAGCCCCGTCAGGGTCGCGCTCACGCCGCTGGCGCCCTGCGAGCCGCCGAAGGCGAGGCTGGCGGTGTTGACGCCGAGTGCCACGGTCACGTCGAGCATGCCGTTCTTGAAGCCGACGTTCTCCAGACCGGCGCTCGGGCCCTGCAGCGACAGCGGCCCCAGCGAGATCGTCTTCGAGGTGGTGGCGGCGCCCGGAGCGCTGGCCGAGACGGTGAACGTCTGCGTCATCCCGGTCGGGCTGGCGGTGCTGTCGGCGGTCTTGAAGACCTGGTTGAACGTGATCGTGACGCTGCCTGCCGTGAACAGCGGGGCGCTGCTGTTGACCGCCACCAGGAAGTAGCGATAGGTGACCGAGGTGTCGGTGGTGGAACCGCCGTCCAGCGCCTCGGGCGCACCGACCAGCTGCAGCACGCCGCTGATGCTCTTGACATTGGCGGCGCCGGTGCCGGTGATGGTGAACGGCGCCAGGGTGTTGAGGAATGACTCGTCGATCGGCGAGCCGTTGTGGCTGGCGTAGGTGATGTCGATGTAACCGGCGGCGTTCAGCGCGGCCGCGGTCACCGCCTGGCCGGGCGCCGGGCTCGACAGCGTGGCGGTGGGGCCGGTCGCCGCGGTCGTGCCGCCGACCGGCGCGGCGAGGAAGAACTCGGTCGTGGAGCCGACGTCGGTCGCGCGGGCCCCGTTGGCGAACGACCCGGGCAGGAACTCGATCGTCACCGTGCCGGCCTGCCCGGTGGGGAACCCCGTGAGCGTGAAGCGGTACGTGCCGGGCTCCCCCGCCACCGGGGTCGGGACCGGGTTGACGACGAGCCCGGGGATGGGCTGGCCGTTGAACAGGACGGTGAACTTCTGCAGCGAGCTGAGGATCGACGTGTCGTCGCTACTCGTGTCCAGCCCGCTCCCGCTCAAGTCGGTGAAGGTGATGTCGATCGACGTCAGCGGTTTGGTGTCGTCCAGCGTGGCCTCGGCTACCGGATTGGCCAGGGCCGCGGTCGGCGCCAGCGACGACGCCCCGGACGGAGACGAGCTGCCGAGCCCGGCGTCGATCCCGAGCAGGTCGAAGTCGCTGACCGAGAAGGTCTGCATGTGGAAGCCGCTCACCGGGTCGATGGTGAACGTGGCGTTGCCGCCCACGCTGAACACCGGGGTGCCGTTGTCCGTGATCGAGACGGTGGCGCCGGTGATGGCCAGGTAGAGGGTGCCGCTCTGTGACCGCGCGATGGCGAGGTTGCCCTGAACGTCGAACACGCCGCCGGCATTGATGTCGACGCTGTTCGCGGTAAGGGCGAAGCTGGAAGCGCCGATCGACACCGGGCTGCCGGGATGCGCCGGATCCACGACGGACATGGCGCCCGTCGTCGTGTTGATCTTCAGCGTGACGGTCGCGGATACCGAGAGGCCGTCGAGGCCGACGAGCGAGAGCGAGCCGGTCGCGTACAGGGCATAGAGCCCAGAGGCCGCCCCCGACGCGTAGGAGACCTGGGCGTTGTTGAGGAGCACCCCGATCGCCGACGCGTTGATGCTGCCGTCGGACTCCTTGTAGGGCCCGGAGCCGACGAACAGGGTGACGTTTGAGGCGATGAACGTCCCGCCGGAGAGATCGAACGTCCCGTAGAACTCGACCAGGTTGTCGAGGTTGAGCGACGCCTGGATCTCGACCAGGAAGGTCGGGGTGGCCGCGGCGTCGATGGTGATCGACTGACCGGCCACCGTCACCGTCTGGTGGATCGCGGTCCCGGTGGTGTTGATGGTGAGCTTGACCGCGGCGCCGACCGACCCGATCGTGCTCGATGCGCCGGCCGAGCCCTGGAGCACGCCGGCCAGTCCCTTGGTGGCGCTGTCGAGCAGGAGCGCGCCCGACACGCTGAACGACGCCGCCGAGTCCTGGAGGTTGGTGACGGCCACGACGGTCTCGACCGTTCCGTTGGTCTCGGTCGCCCGCTCGAAGAAGAAGTTGCCGGTGAGGCTGTTGCCGGCGATCGTCGCTGTCGCGCCGATGAGGCTGACCCGGACGAACGGACCGGCCGGGAGACTGAAGCTCTGGGGGGCGCCCGCCCCGCCGGGGAACGTCTGGCTGATCGCGGCCGACGTGGTGTTGACGTCGACCGTGACGGCGGAGGTGACGGTGAGGATGCCCGCCAGGGAGACGGACGCCGTCGCGCTCAGGCTGCCGGCCAGGCCCTGCGCGGTGATGATCAGCCAGCCGTTGGCGCCGGTCACCGAAACGGTGTCGGTCCCACTGCCCAGCGTCAGCGAACCCTGGTCGAACCCGAGCGCGACGACCGCGTCGCCGCCGGAGTTACGGGTCTGGACGAAGAAGGCGTGCGCGGTGATCGTCTGCCCGAACACGGTCAGCGAGGCCGGGGCGGCGTCGCTGCCGACGTCGACGCGGATATACGTGCCGGCGGCCAGATTGAGCGGGGCAAAGCCGTTGGCGAACGTCTCGTTGACCGCCTGGCCGGTCTCGTTGATCGACACGGTGATCGTCCCGGTGAAACTGAGCACCGAGGACGGGATACCGGGCGTGGTGATGGCGCTGACCGAGAGGCTGCCGGCGACGCCCGCGGGCGTGAGGACGAGGTTGCCGGCGGCGGTGGCGCTCGCGAACGTCGTTGAGCCGTTGCCCAGCGACAGGGTGAGCCCGCTGACGGCCATGGCGATCACGTGATCGGTGGTGTCATCGACGAAGATGACGTTGCCGGTCAACGTCTGCCCGAGCACGGTCAGGCTGACGCCGGTCCCGATGACGGTGACGCCGCCGTGCAGCGTCTGGGCGCTCGGCCCGGAGCCGACGGTCTGGTCGGCACCGGTGGTGTTCAGCGCGACCGCGAAGGTGCCGGAGACGCCCACTCCGGGGACGGTGACGGCGACCGTGGCGGTGAGCGTCCCGTAGATCCCCGGATGCGTCGCGGTTGACGGCGTGACCGTGAGGATGCCTGTCCCGCCGCTGACGACGACGAAGTCGGCCTGGTCGGTGCCGAGGCGCAGACCGACGTTGGCGAACGTGACCGTGGCGCCGCCGCCCGTCTCGGTGAGCGTGACGTCACCGGTCAGCGACTGGCCCTGGACGGTGATCGACACTCCGGTCAGCGCGACGCTCACATAGGGTCCGGCGGGCAGCGTCAGCGTCGATCCCGTCCCGAACGTCTCGTTGGTGGCGGCGGCGATCGTGCTGACGGCCAGCGATGCATGGGCCACCGAGGCGGTGATCGCCGAGCCGAGCGTGACGCTGACCGCGCCTGACGCCTGGCCGGCGAACCCGTCGGGGGTCAGCAGGAAGAGCGCGGTGCCGCCCGACAGCGTCGCCGTGACGCCGCCCGCCCCCAGCTGCGCCTGGACCCCGACCGCGCTCAGCTCGATGATCGTGCGGTCATCGGAGGTGTGCAGGACGCCGTCAGGACCGGCATCGGTCGTCTTCGCCAGTGTGAAGACACCGGACAGTGACTGGCCGAGGATGGTGACGCTCGCCGGGGTGGCGACGGTGCCGTCGGCGTTGAGCGTGCCGAGTTGGACGGTGAGCGAGCCGGGGCTGACCATCACCGCCACCGGGATGCCGGCGCCGAAGCTGATCTGGCTGGGCAGCCCGTGGAAGGCGATGGTCGCCGCGATCTGGCCGCTGACACCTGCGGAGCCGATCGTCAACTGTGCGATCTGGGTGCTCGTCTGGGAGATCGACACGCCCAGCGACGCGGTGCCGAGCGTCATCGCCAGGTTGGTGATCGTCAGCTGGACGGTGCCGGCGCTGTCGCGGCTGAAGGCCAGGCTCCCGCTCACTGACTGGCCGAGGATGGTGGCGGTGATGCTCGGCGCGGTGAGCTCGAGGAGCGGGCCGGCGCCGACGACCGTGCCGGACGGCAGCGTTACCGGGGAGCCGGTGGTGTTGAGAATCAGCGTGAACGTGGCGCTCAGCGAGACCCCGGGGATGCTCGTGGCCACGGTGCCGGCCAGGGTTCCGGCCACGCCGCCGGCGGTGACCTCGAGCTCGCCGCTGCCGCCACTGAGGCTGACGAAGGTGGCGCCGCCGGCGCCCAGCGACAGGGCCACGCCGGAGGCGACGATCTCGGTCGTCGTCGCCCCTCCGACCGTCTGGCGCTGGATCGAGAACGTCCCGGTGAGCGTCTCGCCGAGCACCGAGAGCCGCGCCCCGACCGCCGAGATCTCCAGGTAGGGACCGGCCGGGGCGTTGATCGAGACCGTCTGGCCGCCGACCGTCACCGACTCGGCGACCGCCTGGCCGGTCTGGTTGATGGCGAAGCCGAAGGTGCCGCTGAGGTCGATCCCGCTCGGCAGGACGCCGCTGAGGTCCACGGTGCCCGAGAGCTGACCGGCGAGCCCGCCGGTGGCGCCCGGGAGGACGACGAGGATGCCCGACGCGCCGGTGACGACGCTGCCCAGCGAACCGCCGAGGTTGACGTTGACGCCGGAGGCGGCCAGCAGCAGCGTGGGGTTGCCGCTGCCGTCGTGGACGCTCTCGATTGCGAACGAGCCGCTCAGCGAGGGGGCGCCGGGGCCGGTACCGAGCGCGACGGTGAGGTTCGGACCCGCCAGCTCCACATACGGGCCGGCGGGCAACCGCGTGCCGTCGGACAGCAGCACTGCCGCGCTCATCGTGTTGACCTGGAGCGACAGGGCGCCGCTGACGGTCACCGCGCCGAGCGAGAGACTGGTCGTCGACAGGGTGATGGTCCCGGCGATGCCGCCCGTCGTGATGAGCAGGTCGCCGCTGGGGATCGAGATCGTGCCCACGCCCGGGAGCTGCCAGCCCGCGCTGGTGATGACGATCTCGACGATCTGCGCGCCGGCGCTGGTCTGCTGCTCGATCGAGAGGCTGCCGGTGATCGTCTGGCCGAGGAAGTTGATCGTGATCCCGGTGCCCTGCAGATCGAAGAACGGGCCGCCGGGGACAGTGAACGTGACCGCGCCGGCCTGGACGGCGGCGGCGAGGGTCCCGCCGGCCTGCCCCAGCAGAAGGTCGATGCCCTGGGCCGCCTGTCCGCTGACGAGGACGAGGTCGGGATGGCCGTCGCCGTTGAGGTCGGAGACGGCGGTGGCCGTCGTGTCGAACGTCGCGGGCAGCGTGTAGGTCGGGTCGCTCGCCGCGGTGAAGCTGCCGGTGCCGTCGCCCAGCAGGACGGTACCGCCGGTCGCGCTGCCGAGCACGAGGTCGAGGTGGCCGTCACCGTTGAGGTCGGCGATCGTGACCGAGGTCGCGCCCGGGAAGGCGGTGGCATCGGCGGCGAATGTCGCCGCCCCGGTGCTGACGAAGACCGTCGTCTGCGCCCCGCTCGTGACGACGACGTCGTCGAACCCGTCACCGTTGAGGTCCGCGACGGCCACCGCGGTCGCGCCGGTGCCGAGGCTCACGCCCGTGTCCTGGGTGAAGGTGCCGTTCGCCGTGCCCGACGTGGTGCCATCGAGCCACAGCTGGGTGGAGCCCGCAGCGATCCCGACGACGAGGTCGGGAGCGCTGTCGCCGTTGACGTCGCCGAGCGCGACCGACGAGGCGCCGGAGATCGAGCCGATCTGCGTGCCCGCGGCGAAGCCGTTCCAGTCGCCATTGGCGTCGGCGCCCGCGTTGAGGTACTCGAAGACCGAGCCGCCGGTCACGGCGATGAGGTCGGCGTTCCCGTCGCCGTTGACGTCAGCGACGGTGAGCGCCGTCACCCCGGTGCCGGGCGTCACGGTGGCGCCCGAGGGCGCATCGCTGGGCAGCGTCGCCGGCGTGAAGTCCCCCTTGCCGTCGCCGAGGTAGACCGCGGTCGCCCCGTTGCCGTTGGCGACGATGAGGTCGGCGATGCCGTCACCGTTGAGGTCGGTGAGGGCGAGCGCGGTCGTCTGGTCACCGTTGGGCGCGGCGATGTCCGACGGCGCCGCTGAGAACGGCGCGCTGCCCCCCTGGTTGAGATACAGGAGCTTCTGGCCGGTGCTGGTGGCGACGATGAGGTCGGGGCGCCCGTCACCGTTGACGTCGCCGAGCACCGCCGCGCTGGCTCCGTTCGGGCTCACCGCGTTCTCGATCGTCTCGGTGACGCCGTCGTGACCGGTGTTGACGACGAGCGACAGGCTGCCGCTCACGGTGACCCCGGGAACCGAGACGGCGACGTTGGCGCTGATCTGGCCGGCCAGCCCGGACGAGTCGATGATCAGAGTGCCGCTGCCGCTCGACAGGGTGACGAAGTTCGCCGACCCGTTGCCCAGCGACGCGCTGAGATTGGTGACGGAGATCCGGGCGGCGAGGCCGTTGGCGTCTTTGCCGGCGCTGAACACGAAGTTGCCGCTGACCGTCTGCCCGCTGAGGGTGAGGGTGACGTTGTCGCCCTCGATCTCGACGTACGGCCCAGCCGGAAGGTTGAGGCTGACCGCCGCGCCGCCGAGCGTCGCCTGCTCGGCGACGGCGACGGCGGTGGTGTTCAGCTTGATGGCGAACGTCCCGGAGAACGGGTTGCCCGACAGCCCGAAGACGTTCAGGGTGCCGCCGATCTGGCCGGCGAGGCCCTGGGCGGTGATGAGCAGGAGGCCCGAGCCGTTGGTGATGCCGGCGCCGCCGCTCGTGGACCCGACCGTCAGCGAGACGTCGGATGCGCTCAGCCACACCGTGATCGGGGCCGTCGATCCGGCCGGCGCCTGCGGGCCGAGCGTCCCCACCACCTGCGAGAAGGCAAAGACGCCGCTGATCGTCTGCCCCATGACCGTCAGCGCCGCCGGGGTCGTCGTGGTGCCCGCGACGACCTGGAGGGACTGGGCGGGCAACGTCACCGGCTGGCCGCTGTTGGGGTCGGTCTCGGTGACCGGCGCATCGGTGGTGTTGATCGCCACCGAGATGGCCGGAAGCGAGAGATCCAGGCCCGGCACGTTCAGGGTCAGCCCGGCGGTGACGTCGGCGACGACGCCGGCCGAGCTCAGCGTGAGCGAGCCCGAGGTGATGTTGACCGCGACCGGGAAGCTCCCGTCGGCGGCCTGGGCGCCGAGATCGAACTGGACAGCGTGTCCATCGGTACCGGTGGCGGCGCTGCCGAGTTGCACGGTGAAGGTGCCGTTGGCGAAGCTGAAGGCCATGGCGCCGGTGAGCGACACGCCGGGAAGCCCGAGCGTCATGTCGCCGCTGAACGACACGGAGGTCGCCCCCGTCGCCCAGCTCATCGAGATGCCCGTACCCGACAGGGTGAGCCCCGAGAAGCCGACGAGGTTGATGTTGCCGCTCGCCGAGAACGACGTGTTGCCCGACGCCGCCGTGTAGCTGGTGACGTTGATGTAGATGCCCTTGGCGGTCGGGTTGGGCGTGGTGCCCGACGAGAACGCGGGGCCCTGCCCCATGAACACGAACAGGTTGCCGAGGCTGATCGAATGGCTGGAGCCGTCGGCGGTGAACGAGCCCTCGATCTCCACGAACGGCGGGTTGCCCAGGGTGACCGATGCTGAGCCGGCGATCTGGATGAACGGGCCCGAGCCCGTCGCCTCCTGTGTTGAGTCGAACACGATCGGGATCGACTGGCCGCCCACCGTGATCGTGTCGTTGACGGTCCCCTGGATGCCGTTGTAGCGGACGGTGGCGCTGGCGCCGGCGCTGACGCCCGAGCCCCCGGCGCTGATCGAGCCCGAGAAGATTCCGGCCACGCCGGCGGAGGTGAGGACGAACGCGCCCTGGCCCTGGGTGAGGCTGACCGGCGAGGTGGTGCTCCCCGACGTGGGTGTGAGGGTGATCGTGAGGCCGGTGACCCCGATCTCGGTCACCGCGGTCGTGCCGTCGCTCAACGTCCCTTCGAGGAAGCTGAAGTTGCCGCTTGCCGACACCCCGCCGATCGTCACCGAGGCGGACGTCAAGGAGACGTCGATGAACGGCCCGGCGGGCACGTCGATCGTGGAGCCGCCCGCCAGCGTCTGGTTGACGGCAACGCTCTGAGTGTTGAAGGCGACCGAGAACGCACCGGGATTGATGGAGAGGTCGGCGGGCAGGTGGGCGAAGATCGGATCCGCACTCGTGGCGGTGCCGCTGAACTGCCCGGCCACCCCCGCGGAGGTGACGATGATCGCGCCCGAGACCGCGTTGGCGGCGGTGATGTTGACGAACGGCGAGCCGGAGGGGCCGAGTTGGAGGACGAGGTCGGTGACCTCGACGCTGACGACGGTCTGACCGCCCGCGGTCGTCTGCGCGATCGTGAAGGTCCCGCCGATCGTCTGGCCAGCGACGGTGAGCGTGGCGCTTGACGAGGTGATGACCAGCTTCGTCTGGTTGTTGGTGGTGTCAACCTGAACGGCGACGGTGCCGGTGAACGAAGCCGCCGTCGTCGTCAGCGCGACGTTGCCCGAGATGTCGCCGGTGATCCCCCCGGTCGCCCCGCTGGTCACGGTGAGCGTGCCCTGGCCGTTGGTCACGCTCAGCAGGCCCCCGCCGAGCGAGACCGACACGTTGGCGAACGTGGCCTGCACGGAACCGGTGCCGATGGTCAGCGTCAGATCGCCGGTGATGGTCTGGCCCAAGACGGTGAGCGCCACATGGGTGGCGGCGACCGAGAACCGCGTGACGGCGTCCCACACGATCTGAGTGGTGGCCTGCCCGAGCGGCGTGACGAGGGCGTCCACGGTTGCCCCGGTGGTGTTGAAGGTCAGGCTCATCGTCGCCCCGAACGACACGCCGGACACGTTCTGCAGTGCCACCGTCCCGCTCAACTGGCCGACGACGCCGTTGAGCGCGACCGTCGGCGTCGCCGCTGAGGTGCTCTGCTGCGCCGCGACGTTGTTGAAGACGATCAGCGTGCCGGTGATGCCGGTCACGGCGACGAAGTTCTCCGCGCCGTCGCCGATGCCGAGGCTGCCGTTGGCGATGGTGACCTCGAGGGCGGTGACGGTGGCGCCGGTCGGGTCCGGTGCGCTCTGCCCGGCGGGAATCGTCGGGTTGCCCAGCACTGGCAGCGAGACCTGACCGATGGAGATATCGCCCGAGAGGGTCTGCCCCGCGACCGTGAGCGTGGCGTTGGTCGCCGTCAGCTCCAGGTACGGGCCGGCAGGGAGCGACAGAGTCACGGTGCCGGCGCCGACGGGGAGCGAGTCGGTGATCGCCTTGGAGGTCGTGTTGACGGCCACGGTGAAGGTGCCGCCGAGCGTGATGGCGCTGGAGGCAGCGAGCGAGACGGTGGCGCTGAGCGTGCCGGCGACGCCGGCCGGAGTCACCATCACCAGGCCACTGACGGCAGACAGGCTGACCGCGCCGCCGCCGATGGTGAGTGATCCGTTGGCGATGGCGACGCTCAAGACCGGGGCGCCGCTGCCGTCCGTGGTCTGGAGGATGGTCACGTCGGCACTGAGGGTCTGGCCGAGGATGGAGACGAACGCTGTGGTCGCCGTCACCTCGAGGTAGGGGCCCGCCGGTACGCCGGCTGCCGGCGCGGAGGTTGTGTTGATGGCCAGGCCGATCGACGTCGCCGACAGCGACAGGCCGGGGATGTTCGCCAGGGTCACGCCCACCGCGATCGATCCGGCGATGCCTGCCGAGGAGAGCTCAAGGCTGGCCGGAGCGGCAGTCTGCGTGACGGTCAGGACCGGGCTGCCGGCGCTGCCGCCGAAGCTGGCGGTGAGATTGGCGAGACCGATGTCGGCGACGGGGTTGCCGGCAGCGTCACGGCCGTTGGTGATCGTCACGTCGGCACTGATCGACTGGCCGAGGATGCCGATGGTGATGCCGGTCCCGGTGATCGCTGACTGGGCACCCCCGGCCACGTTGATCGACACTGGGGTGCCGCCGACGACCAGAGAGTCGGTCACCGGGTTGGGGCCGGTGTTGAACGTCACCGACAGCGTCCCACTCAGCGTGACCCCGGGGACGTTCAGCGCGGCAGTCCCGCTCAGCGTCCCGGCGACGGTCGTCGGGGTCCCGGGCTCGATCACAAGGAAGCCGGACACAGCGGTGAGCGAGAGGATCGGGGTGGCTCCCCCGATCGTCATCGAGCCGGCGGAGACAGCGATCTCGACGACGGTGGTGGACGGGCTCTGGGCCGTCGAGGTGACCTGCTGGATGGCGACGTTGCCGGTGATCGTCTGCCCGAAGGCGGAGATCGTCACGCCGGTCCCGCTCAGCTCCAGGTAGGGCCCGCCGGGCAGGGTGAGGGTCAGCGTCTGCCCATCGACGGCGAAGGTCTGATTGACCGCGCTCGTCGTCGTGTTGATCGCCAGCCCGATGGTCCCGGTCAGGTTCACGCTGGTGGGAAGCGCGACCGTGACCAGTCCGCTCAGCGAGCCGGCGATGCCCGCGCTCGTCGCCAACAGCTCCCCGGTGCCGCCGCTGATGGTCGCCCCGGTGGCGGCCGTGCCCAGCGTCACGTTGACGTTGGTGGCCGCGATCGACACCGCCGACCCGCCGCCCGGCAATGTCGTCGCCTCGATGGCGAGGGACGCCTGGAAGGTCTGCGTCCCGCCGAACAGGTTGACCGTGACGCCGTCGAGCTCGACGCGGACGTACGGGCCGGCGGGAAGGTCGACCGGCGTGGGCTGGCCGGCGACCGTCACCGACTGGGGCGCTGTCGTCGTGTTGACGTCGACGGTGTCGGTGCCGCCATTGATGGTGACGCCGGCGATCGTCGTCGTGACCTGGGCGCTGACGCTGCCGGCGATGCCGCCTGAGGTGACGACGAACGTGCCGTTTCCGCCGGAGACCGACACGAGCCCTGAGCCGAGCGAGAGCGAGACGCCGCTGGCCGCGATGCTGACGCCGCCCGTGATCGGCGTGAAGGCGAAGCTGCCCGCCAGCGTCTGGCCGGCGATCGAGATCTGGCCGTTGGTGAGCGCGGCGGACTCAAGCGGGGTCGTCTGGCTGCCCGACGCGAGGTTGACCGTCACCCCCGGACTCGTGCTGCCGGCGATGGCGATCGTCTGGTTGACGGCCGCGCCGGTGTCGTTGTAGGTCACGGTGACGGTGCCGGTCAGCGTGATCCCGGACGCACCCAGAACAGTCGCGGTGCCGGTGGCGACGAGGGCGTAGGTGCCCGGCGTGGCGCCGAAGACGAGGCCGATCTGGGCGCCGCTGATCAGGATGCCCGTCGCCAGCGGGTTGATGGCGCCGCTGGCCAGATAGGCCGGCCCCTGGCCGACGAACACGGTCAGCCCCGTTCCGGCGAACGCGCCGTTGCTGGCGGTGATGGCGCCCTGGACGGTCACGAAGGTGCCGATCTGGAGCGACAGCGACGAGACCGACAGCGCGACGAACGGTGTCCCGCCGCTCGCCACCTCGCCCGCCCCGAAGCGGAGCTCTACCGGCTGACCCCCGACTGTGATCGTCTCGTCCAACGTGCTCGTCGTGCTGTTGAAGCGCAGCACGACGGTGCCGCTGACCGAGGCGCCCCCGGAGGTGTCCCCCACCCCGGCCGTGCCGCTCAGCATGCCGACAACGCCCCCGGCCTGGAGGATGAGGGCGCCCTGGCCTTGGGTCAGCGAGGCCGGGCCGGCGGTGACGGTCACTCCGCTGGCGGCCACCACGATCTCTGCGGTGCCGTCGGCGGCGACCTGGCGGCTGAAGGCGAAGCTGCCCTGCAACGTCGCCGAGCCGAACGTCAGGCCCAGGTCGTCGACCTCCAGGCTCACGTACGGGCCCGCCGGCAGCGACAGAGTGGTGACCCCACCGCCGATCGTGAAGGCCTGGCTGACCGCGGTGGCCAGGGTGCTGATCCGGATCTGGAAGGTGGCGTTGGTCGTGTTGAGCGTGACCGGGATCCCGGAGAGGCTCACGCCGGAGACCTCCAGCGCCCCGGCGACGCCCGCGGAGGAGATGATGAGCTGCCCGTCGCCGTGGGCGACGGTGGCGAACGTGGTGCCGCCGGCGGTCAGCGTCAGTAGCGGCCCCTCGGTCTCACTGGACGGGTTGCTGAAGGCGATCAACACCTCCGCGTGGCCGGAGGCGTCGGTGGCGCTGGCGAGCGAGAAGTCACCGGTGATCGTCTGGCCGGCGATCGTCGCCGTGAGGTTCGTGGCGCTCACCGAGAACGCCGCGGTCGCCGTGTCGATGGTGACCGAGACCGCGGCGGCCGACAGGCTGACCCCGGTGGCGTTGACGGTCACCGCTCCGGCCAGCGCGCCGTTCACATCGGTCTGCGTGATGGTCAGGCTGCCGGTGAGGCCGGCCACGCCGGCCAGCCCGCCGCCCAGCGAGATGGCGCCGTTCTTCAGCGCGATGGCCACGCTCGGCGTCGCGCCGGTGGTGACGGTGACGGTGACGTCACCGCTCAGCGTCTGGCCGAGGACGGACAGCGTGGCGCCGGTCGCCGCCACCTGAACGTAGGCGCCGGCGGACGCCGGGAGCGACAGCTGGACGGTCTGGCCGCCGACGCTGAAGCCCTGTGTGACCGCGCTGCCGGTGCTGTTGACCTGGACGGCGAAGGTGCCGGTGGCGGTGATCCCGGGAACGTTGAGGTTCAGCGTGCCGGTCAGGGAGGCCGCCACGCCGTCACCGGCGGTGACGAGGATGACGCCGCTGCCATCGGTCAGTGAGCCGACCGACCCAAGCGCCAGGTTGACGCCGGACGCGACGACGGCGACGAGCGCGTTGCCGCTCGTGTCGCGCCCTGCCTCAAAGCCGAAGTTCCCGGTCAGCGTCTGGCCGGCCAGCGTCAGCTGGGCGCCATCGGCTTCGGCGCTGATGATCGGACCGGCGGGCAGCCCGGCCGCGGGCGCGCTGGTGGTGTTGACGGCGATCGCGACGCTCGAGAGCGTGAAGATGCTCGACAGCGCATTGGTGGTGACCGTGGCCGAAAGGCTGCCGGACACGCCGGCGCTGGAGACCGTCAGCGTCCCATGGCCGCTGCCGAGGGCGAGGACGGTGCTACCGCCGGCGGAGAGCGTCAGGGTGACGCCGGTGGCGCTGATGTCGGTGGTGGTGACGCCGCCGGAGGTCGACTGCTGGAGCTCGAACGTGCCGGTCAGCGACTGCGAACCGATCGTGAGGGTGACGCTTGAGCCACCGATCTCGAAGTACGGGCCGGCCAACAGCGGGATGGTCGTCTGGCCGACCGCGATCGACTGGGGGGCGGCGGTCGTGTTGACGAGGAGGCTGAGGGCCCCGGAGAAGGCGACGCCCGGGACGTTGAGCGCGACGGTGCCCGAGACGGAGCCGTAGATGCCGGCGGGAGTGATGGCCAGGGCGCCGGTTCCCTGGGTGAGCTGGGCGAACGGGGGTCCGCGCGAGTTGACGTTCCCCGCCCCGTCCGACAGCGAGACCTGGGCATTGGCGATGCCGAGCAGGATGTCGCCCCCGGGATTTGAGACCGTCACGTCGGCGGTGATCGTCTGACCACCGACGCCCACGTTCAGGCCGGCGCCGCCGACCGAGGTGAAGGCCGCGCCGCCGGCGCTGGCATCCTCGGTGGGGGCGAAGTCGAGCGGGACGCTGCCGCCGCCGGCGAGGCTCAGCGTCTCGGTGAACCCCTGGCCGAAGCTGTTGACGCGGACCTGCACCTGGCCGCCAAGGGTGACGCCGGGCACGCCGACCAGCGACGCGGTGCCCTGGGCGCTGAAGGCCCACTGGACGGTGCCGTTGACTGTCGCGGTGAACACCGCGATCGTGGCGTTGGTGATCAGGACGCCCTGCGCCAGCGGGTTGAGGACGCCGTCAGGGAGGTAGGCCGGGCCGTTGCCGAAGAAGACGGTCAGGCCGGTCCCGGCGAAGGCCTGGCCCGAGAGGGAGCCGTCGGCGGCGGTCGTCGTGAACGTGCCCAGCGTGACGTTGCCGCTCACGGTGGCGTAGGTACCGATGGCGAGGCTCAGGCCGCTGACCGAGGCGCTGAACGCGTGGCCCTCCTGGGCGCCGAAGGAGATCGTCATCGTCTGGCCGCCGAACACGACCGTCTGGTCGACCGCGCCGCCGGTGGTGTTGATGGAGAGGGCGACCTGGCCGCTGCCGGTGAAGCCGGTGCCGGCGCTGACCGATGCCGTCCCCGACACATACCCCGCGACGCCGGTGCCCTGGATGACGAACACGCCCTGACCGCCGGTCACGACCGGCGAGGTGGCGCTCGCCAGCCACACCGAGGCGTTGCTGACGCCAACGATGTCGGCGGTGGTCCCGTTGGTCGTCTGCTGCTCCACGAGCAGCGTGCCGGCGATCTGTCCCGGCCCCAGAGTCACGGGGCTGCTCGTCGGCACGGTGATCGAGACCGCGACGAACGGCCCGGCCGGGAGCGCCACCGCGGTGGGCGTGGTGCCGATGGTGAACGTCTGGTTGACCGGCGCTGCCTGCGTGTTGACCTCGATCTCGCCGCTGAGGGAGCTGCTGATGCCCAGCGAGGGGACGTTGAGCGTGATCGACGGGACCGTGAGATCCGCGGCGACGCCGGCGCTGGAGACGATCAGCTCTCCGTTGGCGCCCGGGTCGGCCGGGTTGGTCAGGCTGTTGGGAATCGTGACGTACGCCGAGCCGCTCGGCCCGATCGTCAGACCGACATCGGTGGCGACGACGGTCAGCTGTCCGCCGCCGGCGGTGATCGTGAACAGACCGGAGAGCGTCTGTCCGGCGATGGTCAGGGTCGCCGGCGAAGCGCCCGCGTCCGTGAAGGAGGACCACGCGCCGGTGACCCCGTTGGGCTGGGCGGGATCGACCGAGACGGTTCCCGAGCCGGTGGGGACGGAGATCGCCGCGGCACCGGAGAGGTCGCCGAGCGCGTCGTAGGTCACCGTCCACCCCGTGCCGCTCAGCGAGATGCCGGGCAGCCCGGTCAACGTCGCCGAGCCGGTGGCCAGCAGCGCGAACGCGGGCGCGCTGCCCGCGGCGTCGGGGTCGGAGGCCACGAGGCCGAACGCCGGGCTGGTGACGCTCACGGCCGGGCCGCCGGCACCGGCCGACACGGTGGCGGTGACGTTCGCGGCGCCGATCGTCGTGGTGGTCGTCGTGCCGTCATCGTGCGAAACGAGCTCGGCCGTCGCCGCCGACAGCGAGGCCAGGCCCGCGACGGTGATCGAGGGGCCGCCGAGGGTGAGCGTCAGGGTGCCCTGTCCGGCCGTCTGGTTGGCGAGCACATAGCTGCCGGAAACGGCACCGAAGGCGGCGGTGAGCGGCGCCGTCGAGATGGTCGCCCCCGCGGCAGTGACCGTGATCGTCGCGGTGAACGTGGCGCTGGCGCCGTTGCCCGTGACGGAGGTCACGTCGAACGTCAGCGACGGAGCGGCGATGTCGACGACGCCGCCGACGACGAGGTCGCCGGGCGTGAAGGTGTGGTCGCCGGTGATGGCGTTGGAGGCGTACTGCTCCAGCACCGACTCGATCGAGAACAGGACCGCATAGGTGCTGAAGTGCGGGAGCCCCGCGATGACCTGGTGGGCGCCCGCGTCATAGATCGTGCTGATCGCCTGCGGCGCGCCGTTGGTCGGCAGGTAATAGATGCTCGCTCCGGCTCCGGTGTCGTCGCCGACGGCGATCGAGAGCACCGGCGCTGACCCGAAATGCTCGATCACCGCGCCGGTGGCGGCGTCGATGGCGGTCAGGCTGTAGATCGCCGACACCGCGCCGAGCCCGGCCTCGTCGCCGCTCGTGACCGAGACGGTCACGTAGGCGTCGTCGGGCAAGCTGCCGGGAGCGAAGGTCAGCGTGGCCGCGCCGGCAGCGATCGTGCCGCCCCGGGCCGCGCTGATCAGTTGTGGACCATTCCTCCCGGGAGGTCCGCGGGCCCCGAGCCCACCCACGTCGGCTGTGGCGGGCGTGTCGGTGACGTCGGAATCGAGCAGGGACGTCTGGTCGGCGGCGGAGGGCGTCACGTCCTCCTCCGCGGCCCCGGGTGAGCCGCCGGTCGCCCCGGAGGGGCCGGAGGTCTCCGCGGTCGCTGCACTCGGCGCCAGGCCGGAGCCCGGCGCGAGGGTGTCGCCGTCAGCGGCGCTGATGGCCGTGACCGTCGAGGTCGGGGCCGCGGCCGGCGTGTCGAGGTCGGTCTGCGGACCACCGGCGCTTGACCCCGATGGGTCAGAGAGGTTGAGATCAACCGTCGTCGTCCCGGTGGACGGGGCGACGAGGACGGCGGGCTCAGTGGCCGGCTCGGTCAGCGCGGCCGCCTCTGACGGGGAGCTGACGGTGTCCACCGTCGTCGCGGCGGGGGCCTCGACGGTGGCGACGGAGCTGCTCACCCCGGCCGGCGCCGAGACCGGGGCGCCGCTGACGCTCGCGGTGGCGGGAGCGACCTGCGTCGGCGCCATTCCGTCGTTGGTCGTCGCCGCGTCAGGGGTCGTCGCCGCCGCCGAGGGCGCGGCGGCGGCACCGGTTGCTGGGGTCGAGTCGGTCGAGGCGCCGGCTGAGGTGGAACCGGCGGTCGGCGCGGACGACGGGTCGCCGGCGGTCGAGGCGCTGTCGGCCTGCGTCGGCGCGGCGTCGCTCGGGGTCGTCGAGGCGTCGGGGGCGTCGCTCGGCGACGCGGTGGCTGTCGTCTGCGCCGGAGCCGCGACCGTGACGTCGCTCGGGGAGGCGCCGGTCGTCGTCGTGGTCGGATCGGTTGTGGACGCATCGGTCGACGCGGTGGTTGCGTCCGAGGCTGCGGCGTTGGCGTCTGAGGACGCGGACGAGGCGGACGACGCCTGCGTGGCTGTGGTGGCTGCGGTGGCTGACGTAGTCGCGTCCGCGGATGCGGCCTGGGTGCTCGAGGACGCCGTCGCGGCGACGGCGGTGGTGGTCGCCTGGGCCACGTCGGATGACTCAGTCATCGCCACGCCCGAGGTCTTCGACATCCCATGGCGCACCGCGTATGAGATCACCGGCGTCTGTGACGCGCCCGTGGAGGGCGACGCCGCCGCGGACGCGCCGGCGGAGGGCAGCGGGCCCGGTGACGTCGGCGCCGGCGCCGGCACGGTCGGTGCGGCTGGGGCTGACTGGATCACGGGCTGCGGAGCAGCAACGTTGGTGACGGTCGGCGCGGCTGCCAGCGCGCCGGCCAGCGCGCCGGCGGCGGTCTGCGCAGCTGAGCGCTTTTTCGCCGGTCTGCTCGCCGGGGCCGAGTAGGAGCTCGTGACCACCGGGACCTTCACCGTGGGGCGTCCGGCCGCAGCGACCGGTCTCGCTGACCGCGTGGCGCCGCCGGCGGCCGGGGTCGCGGAGGCGACCCGGCTCGTCGTGCCGGCGCTGTTGGGCGCGTACCCTCGCGGCCCGGTGGTGGTCGCGGCGCCCGAGCCGGCGTTCGCGCGTGTCGCCGCACCGCGTGAGTCGCGCGGCAGCGCACGGACCGGGAACTGCGCGATCGGCAGCGTCAGCTCAGGCAGCGGGATCGCCGTCGCCGGAGGGTCGACCATCGCCCGCACCGTCGCCACGGCAAGTCCGGCATAGGGCAGTGCGAGCGCCAGCAGCGCCACCAGCGCGAACACCAACCGATGGCGCCTGGAACCGAGGACTCCGCGGTAGGGCCGGCTGGCGGAAGCGCCGCCGACGCCGGCGTAGGCCGGGATCGCCGCCCTAAGCACCTTGGTCACCCACGGCTGTCACGCGCCCACCGCCATCCTGTCTCAGCGCTGTTCCTTCGGGGTGCGACCCTTCCCAGGCGCGGCCGCCAGGACGATCGGCTCGACCAGCCCGTGCTGCCCGGACCGCGGCCGAGTGGTGAACGTGCCCTTGATCTGGTGGGAGCCGGCGGAGGCGAGGAGCGACTGGCACCCGTTGGAGACCGTGACGTTGATGTTCTGCTTGTGCTCCGCTCCCACGCGGATGGACGAGGTGTTGCAGAGCACGCGGGCCGACCGGCGGTTGGCGCCGTGACCGATGATCGCGCTGGTGCTGATGGAGAACCGGCCGACGCAGGCGAGCGGGCTCTGGCAGAAGATCGGCACCGCGACCGAGCCGCTCGGGCTGACCGTCAGCCGCGTGTGGACGAGGGTGATCTTGCCGGTCGACGGCGTGGTGAAGGTCATGTCGCGCCCGAACACGGTCGTCGTCGGCGCGAACTGCGTGGCGGCCGCCGTCTCGTCAATCCGATAGTGGTATTTCGTCCCGGGCTTGAGATTGCGCAGCACCTGGCTGACCGACACCGTGGAGGCCCCTCCGGCGGCGACTGTCTGGACCGGGGTCCCGGCGCTGTAGTGGGTGCTGGTCCCGTAGACGAACTGCCAGCTGACGGCGACGCCCTGGGTGAGCAGCGCGGCATGCAACGTGGCCGAGGTGACGAGCACCGGCTTGGCGGCCTCGGTCGTCGCCTGCACCGGGGGCGGCGGGGCCGAGACGACAGCAGCGGTCGGCGCCGAGGCCGCAGGCGTACCGCTACCGCCGGAGTTGGCAGCGGTCTCGAACACGATCAGGGTGTGGCCGATGTCGCTGGTCGTCGGCGTGTAGGTGGACGCCGTGGCGCCGGCGATCGCGGCGCAGTTGGCGCCGGAGCGGTCGCAGTCCTCCCATTGATAGGCGAAGCTCAGCGGGGCGGGCGCGTCCTCGTTCCAGGTCCCCTGCTGACGGTCAGCGTCTGGGCCTGCTGGGCGGTACCGGTGATCGCGGGCGGCGTGGCGTTCGTCGGCGGGGCCGGGGTGACCTGGGCGGTCGCCGCCGAGAGCACCGCGGCTCCGGGACCGCCGGCGTTGGAGGCGATCTCGCGCACCCGGACGTACTGGCCGATGTCGGAGGCGATGGGCGTGTAGCTGTTGGCGATCGCGCCGGCGATCGGCGTGCAGGTGCTGGTGTCCGTCGGCGACGTGCAGTCCTCCCACTGATGCGTGAAGCCGGTGGGGACGTTGGTCCAGGCCCCGTTGCTCTGGCTGAGCGGCTGGTGCTCAGAGGCAGTACCGGAGACGGTCGGCGCCGTGGTGTCCACCGGCGGCACGATGCCGTCAAACCCATCGCCGTCGGCGTCCACCACGGCACAGATGGACGTCGACTGGCAGGCCACCGCGTTCAGCATGTTGGCCCCGGCGATCGGGGTCAGCAGCGAGGCATCCAGTGTGGTCGAGGTGGGGTCGAACGTCGCCTCCTCACCGATGCTGTCGACGGTTGTGCACTGGGTGGTCGTCGGACAGGCAATGGCGTTGAGGCTGATGCTGGTGCCCACGCCCTCCAGGTCCTGGGGTGAGACGTTCGACGGCTGAGCCTGGGGACTCGCGGTGAAGCTGATGACGTTCCCCCCTTGGTCGGTCGCAGTGCAGCGCGTCGTCGACGGGCACGCCACGCTCAGGAGCGAGTCGCCTGAGCCGGAGTCGATGGAGCCAGGAGTGGAGCTGGTACCGGAGGTGGGATTGAAGGTGACTTCGTCGCCGCCGGCGTCCACCGCGGTGCACTGGTTGGCGGCCGGGCAGGCCACCGACTGCAGCGCGCCCGAGTCCTCCCGGACCGGCGAGTTTTGGTCGATCCTCGGGTTCGGAGGATCGGGGAAGAAGGTCACCTGGTTGCCGCTGGTGTCGACCATGGTGCATTGGCTGGAGCCCGAGACGGTCTGGCACGCGACCGAGGTCGCCGGGACCGCCTCCAGAGACAGGGAGCCGCCGCCGTTCTGCTGGCCGGTCGTGGGGTTGAAGGTGATCTCGTTGCCGCCGCCATCCACCGCCGTGCACTCCGTGGTCGACACGCAGGCGATCCCGGTCAGGGCGTTGTTCGTGGTGTCGATGACGGACACGCCTGCGCCGTTGGCGGCGCCGGTGGTGGGGTCAAACGTCACCTCGCTGCTGCCGGATTCGATCGCCGTGCACTGGGTGCGGCTGGGGCACGCGATGCCCGAGAGCGACGGCGAGGCGACGGGCTGCGGTGTGGTGAAGGTACCGCTCGGGGTGAAGCCGACCTCCTGGCTGCGGTTGTCGACTGCTGCGCAGGCGGTTGTGCTCGCCGGGCAGGAGACGGCGATGAGAGGCACGTTGGAGATGCCCGGTTGGTCAATGCCGTGGACGGCCGCGCCAGGAGTCGCGGTCGGGGCGTAGGTGACCTCGTTGCCGAGGGTGTCGACGGCGGCGCAGTCGCTCGCCGTCGGGCACGAGACGCCGGTGAGCGCCCCGCCGGTGCTGTCGATCTGAGTCGCCGACCCGATCAACGCACCTGAGGTGGGGTCGAACGAGACCTCGTTGCCCAGCCCGTCGACCGCCGTGCACGTGGTCGCCGCGGGGCAGGCGACCGCGCTGAGCGCATGCGAACCGTCGATCGACGCGTTGGCGGGCGCCGGCGTCGCGCCGGGGGTGAAGGTGATCTCGTTGCCGGCGCCATCGACCGTGGTGCATGCGCCGCCGGCGACGCACGACAACGCGCCCAGACGCGTCGACCCGTCGATGCTGGCGAGGATGGCATTGGTCTCCGGGTCGTTGTTCGGGTTGAACGAGACCTCGTTACCCCTGTTGTCCACCGCCGCGCAGGCCGTTCCCGAGGTGCATGAGAGGGCGGTGAGGGCGTTGGCATCGATGTGGTTGAGCCCGGCTTCGATGGTCGCGCCGGTCTGCGGGTTGAATGCCAGCTCGTTGCCGCCGTTGTCGACGGCGAAGCACTGGGCGCTCGAGGGACACGAGACAGCCGAGACGGTGGGGCCGAGATCGACGGTCTGGCGGGAGATGATGGTGCCGGTCGCCGAGTCGAAGGTGACCTCCTGACCGGAGCTGTCGACGGTCGTGCACTGGCTCGTGCCCGGGTGCCCCGTGCTCGTGCAACTGACCGAGCTCAGCGCCTTGTTGCCGCCGGTGGTGATCAGCGACGTCGGCCCCAACCACGTAAACGAGTCCGCCTGCGCCGCCTGCGCGCCGGCGGCCGCCAGCAGGGCGACGAGCAGCAGCGCGCACGCGCCGATCGTGGCCCTCTTGACCTGCGTCCCCACCCGATGGACCGTCAATTCCTCCCCTTAGAGTTGCGCCCTGCCCGACGCTGCCCTGCCCGATCCCTCCGCTCTGCAGCGGCCCCACCTTTCCGGGTAGGGCGTCGGCGAGAGTCGCACAAACAGTGCTCTTTCCCCAGCCCGTAAACCTCAATTTGGCAGAATTCAGACACGTTTCCGCTCGGATATTCGTCCAGATGTCGGACGTTTCCTTCACCGGGGACGTTTCGAGGGTCCCTCGACCATCCTCAACTCTCACTCCTCGGTCGAGAGTTAGCGCGCGGGCGAACTGACGGCGCGGCGGGCCTGCACGCGGGCGACGCGCGCCTCAAGCGCGTTCGCCGGGGACGCGCCGACCGCGGTGAACTCGTCCTCGGCGATCCAGGTCCCGGCCGCGACGAGCACGACATCGAGAGCCACCGTTGTCTGCTGGCCGTTGCCGCTGGCCGTGCCCGAGACCCGGTAGCGGCTGACCGCGACGCCGTGGGCGCCGGAGGCGAGACGCGGCGGGGCCAGCCGTCGAACGCCCGTGGCGCTTAGGCGGACGCCGTGACCGGAGCCATCCGCGAGGAGCCTGTCCAGGCAGCGTCGCATCCCGTCGTTTGCGGTCCTCGCCCATCCCCGGCGCTCCGCCGCGCCAGTGGCGTAGCCATAGCTCGCGCCTGAAACGAACACGCCGGAGGATCGTTGCGACCACGTCGCCGACGCCACCGCCGCGAGGACGCTTCGGTCGGCGGCGCAGGTCAGAGACGCGGTGTCCGACGGCGCGGCGCTGACCACCGACCAGCCGGCGCCGAGGTCTGAGCGGCGCAGCAGCGCCCGGCGGGCAGAGGCGGTCGCCGCACGGACGGCGGGGCCGGGCGGCTTGCGATGCGGCTTCGGATTGGGAGCGCCGGCCCGGGCGTGCCCGGTCAACAAGACCGCGGCGGCGGCGATGACGAGGACCACCGCGCCGAGGCGCGCCACGCCGGGGGTGCGGTTGATGCGGATCATCGCGCCATCACGAGCGGAGCCGTGGTCCGCTCAGACCGTCTCGCGCCAACCGCCACCGTCACCGTCAACCGTCGCGCGCCGTGCCCGCGCCGCCAGGCGGCCAGTGCGCGACGGTTGACGGCCAGGCGCGGAGCCGCGAGCGCCAGGCGAAGCGTCGGCACGCCATGTCGCAGGTTGATGACGAAGCCGCCGCTGACGGGACGGACGGCGCCGCGAACCCGGCGCCCGCCGGCGACGGCGAGCACGGCAGCGGCGGGCGGGCCGTGCGCCCTCAGCGTGACCCCGGTCGGCAACCGCACGGAGATCCTCTTCAGCAGCGGCCCGTAGCGCGCCGCGGTGAGGGCCAGTCGCAGCCGCGCCGCGCCGTGTCTGGGAGCGATCAGCGTGGCGGCGGAGACACGAGGCCCGGCGGGGAGCCCGGCGATGGGGTGAGTCGCCCGGGAGGTTGCCGCAGGCCCGTCTCCGAGCGGGTTGGCGCCGATCTCCACGATCCGCAGGGTATGGCCGACGTCGGCCGAGACGGCGCGGTGGGTGAGCGCGGTCGCTCCCGTGATCGCACGGCACGACCGGCCGGTCGTGGTGCAGCGTTCCCACTGCGCCGAGTACGAGGTCGGGGCGCTGCGCCAGATCCCCTGGCGGGCGGTGAGCAGGTCGCCCTGGAGGAGATGGCCGGTGATCCGTGGCGCGGTGATCGCCGCCGGTAGGCCCAGGATCGTCTGGGTGCCGGTGAACGCCGTCCCCGCGAAGTCGACCGCCACGCAGCGCCCGATCGACGGGCAGCTCAGGCCGGCTGCCCGGACCCCGGTGCCGAGGGAGCGCGCCACGGTAAGCGCCATGGCGTGTGGATCGAACTCCAGGGCCGTGCCGTTCGTGTCCACGCTGACGCAGTAGGTGGCCGACGGACAGGACAGCGCGACCGGCTGGGACGTGGAGATGCCGGCGCTCGTGCGCTTGGCGGGTGCGGAGGGCTCGAACGTGGTCCGGTCGCCGTCAGCGTCCACGGCGATGCAGACGGGAGCGGTCGGACAGGCAATCGCCACCCCGGGTCCGGGCAGCACGCGAACCGGTGAGCGGGGGCCCGGCGCCTGCGGGTCGAAGGTGACCGCGTCTCCTGCCCCGTCGAGCGCGGTGCATTGGGTCGCGGAGGGGCAGGCGATGCCCAGGATGCTCGCTCCAGCCGGCGTCTGCAGGTTGGTGTACTGGGCGGTCGCCGGTCGTAGCGGATCGAAAGTCGCGGCGTAGCGGTCATCGTCGACCGCGGTGCACTGGGTCAGCGACGGGCAGGCGACGGCAAGCAGCGGGTGGCCGGTCACGATCGTCGTCACCGTCGCCCCCGCCGGGGACTGGGGATCAAACGTCGCCGCCGCGCCGAGATCGTCGACGGCGGTGCACTGCGTCGCGGACGGACACGCGATGCCATAGACGACGTCGGCGTCGGCGTCGACCGCGGCGGCGGCGACCGATCCCGTCCCACCGGGATCGAAGGTCGCCTCGTCGCCGAAGTTGTCCATCGCGGTGCACTGGGAGACAGCCGGACACGCGATGGCCGAGTAGGCCACCTGGGCATCGATGAGGATGCTGGAGCCGGCGGTGCCGGCGAGTGCGAACGTGTGGATGTGGCCCGTCGTGTCACCGGCGACGCACACCGTCGCGCAGGCGAGGCCGGCGAGGGTGCCGCCTGGGTCGACGGGGGTGGCTGGCCCGCTCTGTCCGGGGGCGAAGCTGAGCACGTTGCCGGCAGCGTCGATCACATCGCATTGGCCGGCGCCCGAGCAGGCGGCGCTGAGGATCGAGCCGCCGGGGTCCAACGTGGTCGTGGTCGGCGTCGACGGAGCTTGGGGGTTGGTGCTCATCTGCAGGCCCGCGTTGTCGAACGCCAGGCACTGCGTGGCCGATGGACACGCCAGCGCCGTGAGCTGGTGGCCGGTGGCGTCGACGGTCTGTACCGAGCTCGGACCGGCGCCCGCCTGCGGATTGAAGGTCAGCTCCCTGTCGGCCGAGTCGATCGCCACGCAGACCGTCTGATCAGGACAGGCGACCGCGATGAGCTTGATCCCGGACTCCAACGGATCGGCGGTTGGAGCGCCGGGAGCGGCGGGATCGAACGCCAGCGCGTTCCCGCTGGCGTCCACGGCGACGCACCGCGCGCCTCCGGGCACGCACGCGACCCCGGTGAGCGAGTGACCTGGATCGATTGGATCGCTGGATGGCGACGACGGCGCCACCGGATCGAACGTGACGAGGTTCCCGGAGCCGTCCACGCTGACGCACCGTGACGTCTCCGGGCACGCGAGGCCGGTCAGCGGCACGGTGTCAATCGTGGCGGGGGACGCGCTCGCGGGAGCGCGGGGGTCGAACGCGACCGCGCCGCCGCCGGCGGTCACCGCGACGCACGTGGCGTCGGACGGGCAGCTGACCGCGACGATCGCCGGCCCCTGCCCTCCGGGGTCGCCGGCGAGGGGCCCATGCCAGGTGAGATCAGCCCGGGCAGCGGACGGGGCCACACCCAGGACGGCCAACGCGCCCACGGCGACGGCGGCGAGCAGGGCCGGCAGCCCGGTGACGCCTCGATGCCCCCTGCGGTCGTGCCCAGCCCTCACGGCCTCGGCAGCATAGAGCGGGCTGGGGCGACTTCACAGCGGACCCTGTCTTCGATACGAATCCGCGTGGCAGCGTGTTTCGATCCCCGGCCCTGGAGGACGTCGTATGAAGATCACCCGTCTCTTGCTGTCCTCGGTGCTGGCCGCGTCGTGAGAGAGGTCGTAGAAGTCACGAGGCGTGGCCGCGTTCTGGAGGTGACGCTCAATCGGCCCAAGGTCAATGCGGTTGACGCGGCCACGTCCATCGCCCTGGGCGAGGCGCTGCGCCGGCTGCATGAGGACGACGACCTGTCCGTGGGGATCATCACGGGCGCCGGCGACCGATTCTTCTCCGCAGGCTGGGACCTGAAGGCCGCGTCCGCTGGTGAGCCGGCCGATGCCGATCAGGGCGTCGGTGGCTTTGCCGGTCTGACGGAGTACTGGGATCTGAAGAAGCCGGTCGTCGCGGCGGTCAACGGCTTGGCGCTCGGCGGGGGGTTCGAACTGGCATTGGCCGCAGATCTCGTGGTGGCGGCCGAGCATGCCGAGTTCGGGCTCACCGAAGCCGCCATCGGACTCGTCCCCGACGCCGGTGGCGTCGTCCGCCTCCCGCGGCGGGTCCCGCGCGCCGTGGCCATGGAGATGATGCTCACGGGCCGCCGCGTACCGGCGGGCGAGCTCAAGCGCTGGGGGCTGGTCATCGACACCCCGGCCGCAGGTGAGCTGATGGATGTCGCGCGATCGCTCGCTGACCGGATCGCGGCCAGCGCCCCGCTGTCACTCCAGGCCATCAAGGAGATCGACCAGGCCACGCAGGGCGTCTCAGAGCGCGAGGCGTTTCGCATCATGCGCGAGGCCGAGCTGCCGGTCTACCAGCGCATCTACGACAGTCGCGACGCCGCCGAGGGGATCGCCTCTGTCCTGGAAAAGCGGGCGCCACATTGGACCGGGCGCTGACGTGGCCGACACCGAGACCTATCGCCATGACTGGACCGGTCACGTCGACGCTCCGCTGCGACTGGTGCGCGGCACGGTCAAACACGAATGGATCGACGAGTACGGGCACCTCAACATGGCGCACTATCTGACCATCTGCGACGAGGCCAACTGGGCGTTCTTCAACTGGATCAACGCGCCACGTCAGAAGATGGAGGAAAGGGACGGTCACGAGTACGTCATCGTCGAGAACCACGTCGTCTACCGAGCTGAACTGGCCGAGGGCGCGTCCTTCGCGATCGAGACGCAGCTGACCGACCTCGACGACAAGCGCTACATCCTGTTTCACCGCGTACTCGATGCCGACAGCGAGCTCGCGGCGACCAACGAGGTCAAGTGCCTCGGCTTCGATCTCCGCTCGCGACGCCCTGAGCCATGGCGCGGCGTCGTCGCGCAACGACTCGCGCGCGTCCACGACGCGCACGCCGGGCTGGGGCGCCCCGAGGAGTCCGGCGCAGCCATCGCGCTGCGCAAGACCTAGACGCGTCTCAGCGGCGCCAGGTGCGGCCACCGTCCTTCGAAACGTACTTCACGGTGCTCGAGCCCGAAAAGCCCTGGACGAAGGCGAGCAAGTGCCCGGCGAAGTCGTGGACGACGGCGACGGGCGAGCCGCTGGTGAACAAGGCGCGGTACCACGTCTTGCCCCCGTCATTGGTGGCGTCGATCACCTGGCCTCCGCCCCAGGCGAACACCTTCTTGCGATTGACCGCACCGAGGAAGGTCACAGCGAGAGGTGCTTGGAGGGCGTCCAGATGGAGCGCCGGTCCGTCTGTCTTCCACGTCTTGCCGCCGTCGGTGGTGGCGACCGCATAATCCGCGCTCGCCACCGAGGCGAGAGCAAAGCCTCTGCTCGCGGTGATGAACGTTCGCTGGCCAACCACCTTGCTGGAAGCGACGTGACTGCCAGGCGCGAGCGTCCCGGACTGACGCGTGATGCGTGTTGCCTTGACGGTCTTGGGCGGCTTCGGACTGCTCGCCAGGGCTGTTGCCAGCGTCAGGCCAGATCCAAGCAGCGCAACGCTGGTGATGCCCGCGACGACTGTGCCGCGCGGATGCGAAACGAATGGCATGCCACCCTCCTCATCGATAGCTTGATTGGAGCTTATGTCTCGTCGAGCAGCAGCCGGGCGTTGATCGTCGGGTTGCCGGCCTGCGAGAGCGGGAAGTGTCCGATCTCCTCTTGGCCTGAGACGTCGATCACGATCGACAACTTGCGGTCCAGGATCTTGTCCTGGTCGATGCGGAAGTCGAGATTGACGAGCGCCTGGTCGTGACACGTCGCGCAGTCGCGGGGCCGCTTCGGCTGAAAGAAGGCGCGCCGGGCGATTGGTTCACCGTTCGCCAACAGCGTGACCCGGAACGTTCCCGGGATGTTCAACCGGTTGATGCCCTTGACGCGCACCGACACCGGCGACGAGCGCTTGATCATGAACGCGTGCGCCGCGTCGATGCTGCCCAGCTTGTTCTCGAGTTGAGCCGCGTCCGGCCTCACGGGGAGCTTGTCGTAGGAGATATCCAAAGTGATCGATTCATCGGCCGTCCCCGCGAGCGGGGGCAGGCCATTGACCGGCGGAGACAGCCAACTCGAGTCGTCGGTCGTGGACTTGAATCCGGTCAGGGTGGTGGCGCCCACGATGGTCTGCCAGCCCAGCCACAGCCGGTCGATGTTGGCGTGGTAGAACCAGAAGACCGGATCGTAGGACGCGACGTCCTGATCGGCCATGGTGGGACCGACGGAATCGTGGCCCCCGTCATGCGCCTGGATCGAGAAGTCCTGGTAACCGTTGGTGTTGAAGTTGCCCCACCGCGACTGGTCCAGCGACGTCGTGATGTCGTCAATCACGCCGTTGTGTTGCATGTTGTCGAGGATCTGCTGCGGGCTGAAGCGCTTGGTGGTGTACGGAGGCTTGTAGTCAGGATCCGAGACTGGCGGCGACGCGCTCGCGCCGGGGTCCCTGGTGAGCGTGTAGGCGTCGAACGGTGGCTGCCGCAGGACGTCGGGCAGCAGCGTCGTGAAGTCCCAATAGGGCAGCGTCACGTTCTCGCATCCGGGCACCGCCCGCAGCGCGTCCTCGAACTGCTTGAGGTAGATCCGGTGCCACGGATTGAACGGGTCCACATGATGGGCACACCACTGCTCCGGAAGACCGTGCACACCGGCCAGCGCAAAGTAGCTGTCGGGGTGAGAGGGATCGCGCTTCATCAACTCCGAGAACGCCTTGCCCAGGGCCTCCACTTCGTCGGCGCTGAGGCTCGTGACGTCCTTGCGTATCCGGGCGGCGCGTGCCGGCGCGTCACCTGTCTTGGTGGCTGACGCGCCGTCTGGTTGCGCCGTGCCGAGCGGGCACCCGTCGCGGATCCAGTTCTCGAATGTCTGCGACTGTTCGGCACTCCATGGCGCGTCGGGTGGCATCTCTCCGTGCGGAGGCTTGGTCTCGAAATAGATCTGGACGGCGCGTCGCTTGACATCGTCGTAGGTGCTCAGAGCGACGCCCACACCCGCCATATGGGCGATGTCCCTGGGCCTGAAGAAGAAGCGCACATCCTTCATGTAGGTCGGGTGCTCAACGACCTGGTTGGCTCCGCCGGTGCTCGACAAACCACTCCCCCTCTCTCCTGTGTGCCCACCAGCAGCGCGTCCCCAATCCCAGGACAGCTCAGCATGCCGGGGTCCTCGCATCGTAACCCTGGTCGGCGCTCCCGTCGTGGGCAGAGGCGAATGTGTTCAGGTATCGGATGGTGCTGCCCCGGACTCCATTAAGATCGCGACGCATGGCTCGTCGATCATCTGGGACCAGGGCGAGACCAAGCACACCGCGTCGAGCGATGACGTGCTGTCCCTGCTGGGCGTCGCCACGTTCACTGCCCCACAGGTCGTGGAGCTGTCCTGCAGGACGTTGAGCGGGACGGTGCTCGCGGACGACGCGCGCGTCGCCGCGATCAAGGTGGCGCGCTGCACGGGAGCACGCCGGTCGACTGAGGGCTTCCGCCAGCGGCCCCATCCACCGGGTGGCTCACATATTGCCGGCGGCCTCGACGATCGCCTCGCGGATGCGCGGGTAGGTGCCGCAGCGGCAGATGTTGCGCAGTGCGTCGATGTCAGCGTCGGTGATCTGCCGGCCCTCGGCTGCTGACCTGCGTTGACGAGGGCGACGGCGGCCATGATCTGCCCCGGCTGGCAGTAGCCGCACTGCCCGACGTCGTACTTCAGCCACGCCTGCTGCATCGGATGCAGCTGCTCGTCCGACGGTCGCCGGGAGGCCCTCGATCGTCGTGATCTGATCGGTCGGCTGGATCTCGCTGACCGGCACCGAGCACGGGTTGAACGCCTTGCCGTTGATGTGGCACGTGCACGCCTTGCACACGTCCAGGCCGCAGCCGTACTTCGGTCCATGAACGCCCAGCAGATCGCGCAGCACCCACAGCAGGCGCAGCTCGTCGGCGCAGTCGACGGTGACCTGCTTGCCGTTGAGGACGAAGGTGTGAGTGGCCATCAGAACGCCTCCTGCAATCCGTCGGTGGGCGACTGGGGTATCGGCGGCACGGTCGGCAGCGGCGTGAACCCGAGCGGCTGGTTGTGGTTGATCGGGAAGCTGGTCGGCATCGTCCCGGTCGCCCGCGCGTACGCGTTGGCCACCGCCGCCATCGACGCGGCCACCCCGAACTCGCCTGCGCCGCCCGGCTCGCTCTGATTGGGCGGCATGATGATCACCTGGATCCCCTCCGCGGGCGGCGTTGTTCGGAGGACAGTTCCACTCCCGCGTGTAGTAGGCGTTGTCCCAGCTGCCCTCGAGGAAGTGGCCGTCCTGGAGGTGCAGGCTGTAGGTCAGTGCCTGCGCGATCCCGTCCATGATCCCGCCGATCATCTGGGCCTCCAGCCCGAGCGGGTTGATCGGCAGCCCGACGTCGACCGCGTAGGTGACCTTCGTGACCCGCGGCCCCGTGTACCCGTTCTCGACCTTCCGGTTGACCGTCTGCGGCGTGCAGTCGATCTCGGCCACACACGCGGCGTAGCCCTTGTACTCGCGGTGGATGCCGATTCCCTGGGCGGTGAGCGGCGCCATCGGCCTTGCCCCAGTTGGCGGCTTTGGCCGCCGCGTCCAGCACCGCGAGCATGCGGGAGTCGCGCACGAACGAGCGTCGGAACTGGTACGGGTCCTGCCCCATCGCCTTCGCGACCTGGTCGACCATCAGCTCCTTGGCCACGGTCACCTCCGGGCTGTAGATGTTGCGCACGCTCGAGGTGTTGAACACGCTGCCCGGCGGATGGTAGACCTCGTTGAGCAGCTGGGTGACCGCCCGAAGTTGTAAGGCACGTTCGCCGTCAGCGTGAAGATGCTCTGCGAATAGCCGAGAAAGTCGCCCTCAGGCAGGTCGCCCAACGTCGCGCTCAGGATCTCGCCGAGCCCGTGCGTGAAGTCCGTCGCCACGCTCGTGTGGCGCTGGTCAAACGCCAGCACGTTGTTCCCCAGGTAGGTGACCCGCACGCGCGAGGTGCACATCGGGTGCACGCGCCCCTGGCGGAAGTTGTCGGTCCGGTGCCACATCAGCTTGACCGGCTTGCCCATCGCCTTGGAGATCACGGCGGCCTCGAACGCCGCGTCGGCAAAGAGGTGGCGGCCGAACGATCCACCGCCCTGGGTCACATGTGCGGTTACCGCCGACGCCGGCAGTCCCAGGATCTCCGCGACCGTCTCCTGGAAGTAGATCGGGCGACTTCAGCGACGACCAGATCTCGGCACTGCCGGGACGCACGTCGGCGACCGCGCAATTGGTCTCCAGCGGGTCGCCGGGACGGAAGTAGAACGTGAAGCGCTGATCGAGCGTCTGTCCCAGCGCCGGCGTCATCGGCAGCTCGGCGTCGATCAGGTCCTGGAGCACGTCGGCGTCTGACCGGCCGGCCGCGGCCCCGGGTGCCCATTGGACCTGGAGCGCGCGAATCGCGTCGATGCACTGCCCGAACGTCGTGGCGCGGACCGCGACGCCGCCGGGGACGAACTGCGTGTGCGGTATGATCGCGACATCGGTGACGCCGTCCATCGCCTTGACCTGCGCCTCGTTCGAGCACCGCCAGCGCGGACCCGTTGATGGTCGGCGGACGGCAGACCATCGTCGGTAGCGCGCCGGGCACGTCGAGGTCCATCGCGAACCGCTTGGTGCCGGTCACGATCTCCATGGCGTCGATCCGCGGCTGCGGGGTGCCGACCAGCGTCTGCTGCGAGGCCGGCTTGAGCTGGGCCAGCACCGGGCCGCGTGCGCGACGCGGCGGCCGCGCGCGTCAGCGAGCCATACGAGAGCGACCTTCCGTCCGGCGCGGTCACCACGCCATCCTTGAGCGTCAGCTTGCGGCAGCGGCGTCTGCGAGCTGCTGGGCGGCCGTCCGCGCCAGCTGGCCGCGCGCGATCGCGGCGGCAACCCGGACCTGGTCGTACAGAGCATGCATCGAGTTCGACCCGCCGGTCAGCTGGTTGAACTCGAGCTCCGGCCGTGCATCGGACAGCGTGATGTCGATCTTGCCGAGCGGGAGCTCGAGCTCGTCGGCGATCACCATCGCGACCGCCGTCGTGATCCCCTGGCCGACCTCGGCACGCGGAAGCGCGAACGACGCCGTGCCGTCGGGGTTGATGGTGACGCTGATCAGCGCCGCGGTCAGGTTCGCCGCATCGGTCAGAAGATCCGTCAGATCGAAGAAGTCGACCGGCTGGACCGTCGGCACCGCGGCACGGGCCGCCGGCGCCGCACGCAGATCGGCGGCGGCCACCAACGTCGGCGCCGCGATCAGATATCCGATGAATCGACGGCGCGAGATTCTGTTCGTCGCGGCGCGCGCGTCGCCGACCTCGACATCGAGCATGGCGGATCCTCCCTGGGCTGACCTGGATGCAGCGGGTGCGGGCCGATCCTACCCGTTACGCCGGTTTACGGCACATCAGATCCGACCTCAGCGCGACTCACCCCGGGCCAGGGTGATCACGAACAGGGTCGCGCACCACACCACCACGCGTGGATGAGAGGCGCGAAGCGTCTTGACGGCCGCTAGGACGCGAGCGCGGCCGGGGTGACCACCGGTTCCACAAACGAGAACGGCTCACCCCGCTCCCAGGCCTCGAGGGCGGCGTGTCGGCTCCGCTCCGCGCGGTAGTAGACCATCTCCCAAAGACCATCCGGGCAGCGGCCGTCCTGGCAGGTGATGCTCCCGGGCCAGTCGATCTCGTCAAACGGCACCTGGTTGAACGAGATCAGGACGCGAGGCTCGAGGACGATCAGGTTCGTGGTTCCCGGCAACGCCGCCGAGGGCGCCGTGAAGGCGCGCGTCCCGGTCGAGCGCAAGGTGGCGGCCACGGCCTGACAGGGACCGAAGTCATCACCGACGAGCTCGCCCGGGTCCAGGCCTACGTCGCCAGCGTTGTCGAAGGTGAGGTGAAACGGCTCGTCGGCGAGCTGCGCGCGGATCGCCCACAGCGGGTAGCGCATGAGCACGGCGCGATCGCGCGTGCGCCGGTCCTCGTTGCGCAGAAGTTCGGCCCAGGGAGTGAGCGGGTGCAGGCTGAGGTACTGCGTGAAGCCCGAGCCCGCGGCGTTGTAGCGGCCGGCCGCGAAGTTCTCGACAGACCACAGCGGCGTCTCGTAGTTGGCCAGGCGAAAGGTCACGACCTCCATGCCGAGGACCGTCAGGCGGCGATGTTGCCGCGCGACGCGGCGGCGGCACCGATCAGCAGCTCGAGCTTGTCGGGATCGTCGAGGGCAGCGGCCGGCGTCGCCCCCCCGAGATCCGCACGTGGGTGCTCAAACCAATCCACGACGCCCGGGCCGGTGAGGCTGTGACGCAGTTGGTTGACGATCCGAGCGACGATGCGCAGGCGGCGCTCGTCCTCGCCGCCCGGGCGCGCGGACCCCTGATCGGAGACCCATCGCTGATATGTGCGCGGACTCACGCGCAGTAGTTCGGCCTTGCGCGGCTGGCTCACCGAGGCCAGGGCGGCGTCGAGCCAGCGCACGACGTCGTGGACCGGACGGTCCTCGCCGATCGGCTGACGGTCTGCGATCCGAGCGAAGAGAAAGCGCATCTGCTCCAGGGCGAGCCGCAGGTGGCGTCGGCGCAGCGGATCGTCCTCGCGCAGTGCCGACTGGGCTCGCAGCGCGGCGCTCTGGAGCTTGATCCACAGCCACGGGTTGACCAACGCCACCTGGGCGTCGTCGCCGTCGGCGATGGCGTCGGCCAGGTCCCCCACGAGCCCGACAACAGATGCGGGCGTCTCGCGCGCTTTGGCGAGCCGGGCATTCGCCTCCCCGAGGTCGCGCGCGACGGTGGCCGGCTGACGGATGTCGAAGGCGATGGCGGACATATGACGTGATAGTACGCCATTGTCTCGCCAGCCACCACCTGCGCCGCAATGGCTTGCGTCTATCGTGGTTGTGAGCTTATGTTGATCAGACCGAGGAATCGTCACGAGAGGGAGCAGCGACATGGCGGAAACTGAGAAGGCGATCCTGGCCGGCGGGTGCTTCTGGGGCGTCCAGGACCTGGTCCGCAAGCTCGACGGCGTGGTCAGCACGCGTGTCGGCTACTCCGGCGGCGACGTACCGAACGCGACGTACCGCAACCACGGCACACATGCGGAGGCGATCGAGATCGTCTTCGACCCCGAGCGCATCTCCTACCGGGACCTGCTCGAGTTCTTCTTCCAGATCCACGACCCCACGACCAAGAACCGCCAGGGCAACGACATGGGCGCGAGCTATCGCTCAGCGATCTTCTACCTCGACGATGAGCAGCGCCGCGTCGCGGAGGACACCATCGCCGACGTGGACGCGTCGGGCCTGTGGCCCGGCAAGGTCGTGACCGAGGTGGAGCCCGCCGGGCCGTTCTGGGAGGCCGAGCCCGAGCACCAGGACTACCTCGAGCGCTATCCCAACGGCTACACCTGCCACTTCGTCCGCCCGGGCTGGAAGCTGCCCAGGCGAGCCGAGCACGCGGCGCACTGAGCAGGACCGGGCGCCCGAACCGCGTGTGAGAGCGCGCCGGCCGCGATCAGCTGGTCGCGGCCCGGCGGATGGGCGCCATCAGAGTGACGGGATCGCTGGCCAGGAACTCGGCGATGACCTGGTTGCAGAGGTCCGGTTTTTCGACGAGCAGCCCATGCGAGGTGCCCGGGACGACCATGAGCTCGGCGTCGGGAAGGGCGCGGTAGGCCGCGACGGCGTGCTCGAGCGGCACCTCGTCATCGTCGGCCACCATCACGAGCGTCCGGCTCCTCACGGCCGAGAGGTCGTCGGTGGTGAGGGTGGGCCCGCTGGTATGCATCGTGGCCAGCTTGTTCACGACGACGGGGTAGTGCTCGGCCCCGTCGGGTGAGATTTCCGCATAGAGGCGCTCCAGAAACGCGGGGGGCTCGGTGGCCGAGTCCAGGACGTGCGGCAGCCAGCCGTCGAAATGAAACACGCTCGCGACGAGCACCACGCGGTGCACCAGGTCCGGGCGCCGCAGCGCGACGTAGAGGGCAACGATCCCTCCGTCGCTGACCCCGGCAAGATGGGTGGGGCCGCCGACGACGGTCTCGATGAAGGCAATCGTGTCCTGCGCCATCGCCTCGAAGGTGATAGCCCCCGCCACATCCGGAGTGCGCCCGTGCGCCCGTCGCTCCGGGGTGTACACCCGGAAGCGCTGGGCGAGTGCCCCGAAGTTCGACCGCAGCGCCCGTGCATCGACCCCGGCGCCGCCGGGATGCAGCAGGACGAGTGGGTCGCCCTCCCCCGCCTCGTCGTACCAGGTGTTGACGTCTCCGAGCATCACGTAGTCCGCCATCTCGCTCCTCTGCGTCGTCACTCCGGTCCACTCAGGTAGACCGGCTAACTGGATCAAATTCATCGCTCGCGCGCGGCACTCGCGTCCGTGACATGGTGTGCGCCACCTGCAATGCTCGGGGCGTGCGGATCGAGCAGACCTTCGACGTGACGGGGGCGGGGCCCGAATCAGTGTTCGACTACATGACCAACCCCGCGAACCTGCAGGCGTGGCAGACGTCCAAGACGCGTGTCGAGGTCCTCTCTGAGGGTGAGCCCCGCGCCGGTTATCGCGTGCGGGAGTGGACGAAGGTCCCCGGACGTAAGGAGTTCGAGCAGGTGGTTGAGTTCGCGCAGTTCGAGCGTCCGAGCCTGCTGCACACCCATATCGTCGAGGGACCGCAGCCCATCGACGGCACCTGGGAGCTCTCGCCGGCCGACGGCGGCACGCGCGTGCGCTTCACCGCCGAGGGGCCGCTACAGGGACCGATGCGACTGCTGGAGCCGATCGTCAAACGGGCGATCGACCGCCAATTCCGCGAGTACCACGACAACCTGCGTCGCAACGTCGAGGGCCCGGGCTGAGCGCATCACGCATCGCCCACGCGGGCCTGCCCTTCGCCCACCCCATGTCCGAGGCGGCCGTCGACGCCGCCATCGGCGCGCTGCCGCTGCCGCCCACCCCGCTCATCCTGGACACCGGGTGCGGTAACGGGCAGATGCTGGTGCGGGCGCTGCGGGCACATCCCCGGGCGCGCGGGCGGGGCGTGGACCTCGACGCGGACGCGATCGCCGAGGCCCGTGAACGGGGCGCCGGGCTTCCGGTCCAGTTCGAGGTCCAGGATGCAGCGACGGTCGGCGGCCACTTCGACGCCGTCATCAACGTCGGCTCGTCGCACGCCCACGGCGGTTTTCCGCACGCCCTGACGGCCCTGCGCGACCTGGCGCATGTGGTGCTCTACGGCGAGGGGTTCTGGCGGCGCCCGCCGTCGGCCGCGTTCCTCGACGCCCTCGGCGGCGCCACCGCCGACGAACTGGCCGACCTCGACGGCCTGCACGACGCCGCACTCGGCGCCGGATTCGACGTCGTGCACGAGTCGATCGCCGACGACCGGGACTGGGCGATCTACGAGGGCACGCTGGCGGCTAACGCCGAGCGGGACGGCAGCCCCGACGCCCTCGCCTACGCCCGCCGGATTCGCGAGCGACGGGCGCTGCCGGGCGGCACCACCACCCTGGGCTTCTCCCTCCTCGTGCTCTACGCCTGACCCGGCGGCGCGAGCGCGTCGGCGACGAACGCCGCGATGGCCGCGGTCAGCTCGCGCCGGCTGTCCTCCCAGGCGTAGAACATGTGCCCACCATCGAAATGACGGACCGTCAGCCGCCCGGCCATGTCCGCGTCCAGGCGCATGAGGTTGCGCAGCCGGTCGGTCGCGTAGTAGGGCGTGACGAGGTCGTAGCGGCCGTTGGTGATGAAGGCCTTCATGTGAGGGTTGAGCGACATCCCATACCGAAAGTCGTCGGTGGCGCCCTCCGGCGGGGTGAAGAAATCCTCGGGGGCATCGTTGCGCCAGGCCTCGTTGACCTCATCGCTGAGCAGCAGATACTCGCGATCGGTCTGTACACCGATGTCCGATCGCAGGTGCCGGTTGATCGCCATCGTGAACGCCATGTCGATGCCGGCGAGCGTCGGATCGGGACCGGCGAACGCCTCCCGGTCGGGGAAGGGATCGGTGGCCGTGATCGTCGCGTCATACCAGCCGAGGACCCTGCGCTCGTCGCGCAGGAGCTCGCGGGTGAATGTCCCGAGCGTGACGCGGCCCTCGGCGCGCACAACGAGGTCCACTCCAAGCCCGACGAGGTCGGCGAGGTGCGTCAGTATCCGCTCGCGGTCTCCCGCCGGCATCGCGGCGCCCCTCGCCAGCAGCGTGGGGTAGTCGCCGGTGGCGAAGGCCTCGGCCTCGGCACGAACCTCCTCGGGGGTGGCGCCGGCGCCGAATACGCGCGAGCGCCCGTGGTGCATCGCGGTGAGGGCCATCGTCGGCAGCGGGTCGACCCACCCGAGCACGTCGTAGTCGGTCGGGCGCAACGACGTTATCTCCAGCGCCGGCGAGATGAGAACCGCGCCGTTGAGCCCGATGCCCGTCGTCTCCTGGAGCATGCGTACCAGCCGCCCCACGCGATAGCCGCCGTAGCTCTCGCCGGCGATGAACACAGGCGACCCCCACCGGCGCTGCGCGGAGAGCCACCGGCTCATGAACTCGCACAGCGACTCGAGATCGCGCTTGTAGCCGAAATACTCGCGCGACCCACCGTCCTCGGTGCGCCGGCCCTTGCTGGTGTCCTGGCCATCCTTGGTGTCGTCCTCGATGACGCGGCTGAAACCGGTCCCCACCGGGTCAACGAGGACGAGGTCGGTGAAGGCCAGCCACGACTCGGCGTTGGAGACCAGGCGTGGCGGCATGTGCGGTGCCCGGCCGTCCGCCGGGAACGCCACCCGCAGCGGGCCGACGGCACCCATGTGCAGAAACGCTGACGACGCGCCTGGTCCGCCGTTGAAGACGAACGTCACCGGCCGCTCGGCGTCGCCCTTGGCGACGTATGAGATCGAGAAGATCTCCGCCGCCGGCTTCTCCTTCTTGCGCAGGACGATCCAGCCGGCGCTCGCGGTGTAGTCAAGGGGCCCCTGCTCCCCGGTCCATGTCCCCGTTGCCTCGGCGCCGGCCGGAGGCTCGTGGTCGGTCTGGGTCGCGGCCTTCTCGCTCTTGCTGTCCTCACCAGCCATACCACAGAAGCTATCTGTAATTTCTTCTCCGGGCGTGGCTTGCGTGAAGCCCGGTTGGCGCGGACGGTGTGTCCCCCGCTAGGGCAGCATGCGCGGCAGGCCGAAGCGCGGAAGGACGCCGCTGTCGGCAAACCAGGTGATGGCGGAGATCTCGTCGCCCTCGAGGGTCAGCACAAAGAGCGAGAAGGCGCGCGCGACCTCGCCCTCCGCTGAAGACAGGTAGCACGCGAACGCGGGCTGGGTGTTGGCTCGCGTCGCCACCACGCGCATCGGCGCTCCGCGGCGCTCCTCCGCGCCGCGCAGGAACCCACCGATCGCGTCGCGGCCCCGGTAGGCGTGCGGAAGGGGTGGCATGGTCAGCCACGCGTCGTCGGTGAGCAGAGCCACCATGCCATCGACGTCGCCGGTCTCGACGGCCTCCGCAAAGTGGCCGAGGAGATCGCGCTCGCGCTTGGAGTCGGGCAGCGGCGCGCGTTCGCGACCGGCGGCTGGCAGGCGCGATGCGAACGCGTCGCGCCCTCGGCGCAGCAGGCTGTTGACCGCGGCCTCGCTGGAGTCGAGCATCGCGGCGACCTCCGCGGCGCGGTAGCCGAGCACGTCGCGAAGCACCAGCACCGCCCGCTGCTGGGCCGGGAGATGCTGAAGCCCCGCGATGAACGCCAGCGCCACTGCCTCCTTGGTCTCATAGCGCGCGTCAGGTCCGGGCGCCTCGTCGGGGACCCCCTCCAGCAGGACGTCCGGGTAGGGCTCGAGCCACACGGGCTCGTTCCAGCGCGTCGGTTGTGGGAACTGGGGCATGCGCTGGTCCTCCGGGCGCCGCCGGCTCGCCCGCAGGGCGTCCAGCGATCGGTTGGTGGCGATCCGGTACAGCCACGCGCGCAGCGAGGCGCGCTCCTCGAATCGCTCCAGACCTCGCCAGGCAGCCAGCATGGTCTCCTGGAGCAGATCCTCGGCGTCCTGAATCGACCCGACGATCCGGTAGATGTGCAGCTGCAGCTCACGCCGGTAGGGGTCAGTGAGCGCGCGAAACGCCTCGTCGTCGCCGGCCCGTGCACGGGCGAGGGCCTGCTCGGTCACGGCCGCATCCTCGCACCGCGGCCGCATCCGCGGCCAGCGCCACCCACGGGTGCTCTCACGCATCTCACCCACCTAATGACGTCCAGGCCGCCGGAAACTCGTCGCTCAATTTTCGTCGGGGCCGCCGCCTCATCCCACGCAGCCGAAAAGCAACCAACTAAAAGGGAGAGCTGCGATGGGAAAGATCGTCATCAGCACGAACGTGTCGCTCGATGGAGTGGTCCAGGACCCGGACGGACAGGAGGGTTTCCGGCTCGGCGGGTGGTTCGGCCCGTCGGTGGGCACCGACCAGGAGGCGTGGGCCGCGGAGTTCTTCGAGGAGGCGCTCCAGACCGAGGCCCTGCTGCTCGGCCGGCGCACCGACGGCTGGTTTGCCGACCGATGGCTCGGGCGGGACGGCGATTGGGCGCAGAGGCTGAACAGCCTGCCCAAGTACGTGGTGTCGTCGAGCATCGAGCGTCCCCGCTGGAGCAACGCGACAGTGCTCAAGGGCGACGTGGTGGCTGAGGTCACCACACTCAAGGAGAGCCTGGACGGCGACATCGTCATCTATGCCAGTTATCAGCTCGCGCGGACTCTGATGGACAACGACCTGGTCGACGAGCTGCGGCTGTTCGTGCTTCCGGTCCTGGTGGGCGGCGGCGACCGCCTGTTCGGCGACGCCAGCGCGACAAAGGCGATCCGTCTGCTGGACAGCCGGACGGTCGGAGACGGCCTCGCCCATCTCACCTACGAGGTGGTGCGCAACTGATCCCGGTCCCGATCGCCGGTGGTACGTTTGGCCGCCATGGGGCGTACGCCGCGACCGGATCGTCGTCGTCACCGGGCCCCCGGCTCTCGCGCCGACGAGGTTGCAGCCGAGCGTCGCGGCGAGGCCGCCGCCGGCGCCGTCACCGAGGCGAGCCCGGCACCCGAAGCGGCATCGATCCTGCGGCTGCAGCGCGCAGCGGGCAATGCTGCGGTGGGTGCCCTGCTCGCGGCCCACTCCGGCCAGAACACCCAGGCCCGGACGCTGCAGCGCGACGCCAAGCCCACGCCCGGCGTCGTGGTGCACCCCAACTCCAAGCTGACCGCGGCCCAATTGGCCAAGTTGGTGAGGTCGGACCCCAACACACCGGAGTGGGTGACCAAGGGCCTGGGCAGCTCGGGCAGCGCACTGGTCAAGTCCGGCCCGCTCAAGGGCCCGACCGACGTCATCGTCGACGTGTCCCAGTCCCTGCGCGATGCTGTCACGTCTGGCGGATGGGAGGTGACGACCGGGAGCTCGACCCTGACCGTCTCGGTGAGCAAGCCGCTGTCGCACGGGCCCAAGTACCGCAGGGCGTGGTCGCGCAGCCACGATCACCCCGAGTACGAGTACCTCGACTGGAGGCAGGTGGTGACCCCAGCTCTGGCCGCCGGTGAGCATCTGGTCAGCTCACTGGGCAAGGTCGGCCCCGGGGAGACGCTGACCACGCCGGTGGCGATCCATTCCGAGGATCCGGAGATCCTCTACGGCGACACGGAGCTCGCCGAGACCACCTCGCAGGTCGCCCAGACGCCCAAGGGGCAGTCCCGCGGGCTGGTCGTGGTCGTCACCGAGATCAAGGTGGTGGCGCCCGATGGAACGACCAAGACGTTCACGCCCACCACTGATCAGATCGTCGAGAGCCTGCTGCACGAGCTCTCGGCCCACGCCGGACAGGTGAGCGAGGGCAAGCCCAGCGAACACGGCGCCGGTGACGTGAACCTCATCGCGGGGGAGATCGCGGGTTGGTTCCCGGCGAGCTCGACAACCGCCGACATCTACGACTTCATCCAGCACGGCGCAGATGTGGCGCTGGCCAAGGTGAGCCTACCCGCGGCCCCCAAGGGACCGTGAGCAGGCTGCCGCCGACGCCGTGCTGTCGCGTCGTCAGCCCACCGCCACCGGCACATGGGCGGCGATCCCCTCAGCCACCGCGCCGGGATTGTCGACCGGCACCCATGTCTTGGCCCCGGGCACGGAGACCAGCGTCGCCTGCGGGAATTCGGACGCAAGCCGGCGCGCCTGCGCCATTCCGAAGAAGTCGTCGGCGTCGCCCCAGATGATGAGGACCGGCCGGTCAAAGCGCGGAATCGCCTCGGCGGCCTCGACGAGCAACTCCGGGCGACACCCGCCGATGGCCGCGACCATGTCGGCCGCCACCCGCGGGTCGCGTCGCGCCGGCCCGAAGAACGACGCCTCGCGGTCGGGATCCAGTCCGGTCGCCAGGACCGTGGCCATTCCCCTGCGCCGGCCGATCGCCATCCGGATCTGGAGCCGGAACGCCGCGCTCGGCGATCCCGGGGAACCGGCGGCACATGGCCGCCGCCTTCTTGAGCGCGTCCGGCGGGAACTGGTCGTAGCTGTCGCAGTTGGTCAGCACCAGCCGGCTGATGCGCCCCAGCGCCTGATGTCCGGTGGCCAGCGAGAGCAGGAGCAGGCCGCCGGCGGTGTCGTTGGCGACCACGGTGGCGTCATCGACCTCGAGCAGTTCGAGGGTGTCGAGGATGAGCCGAGCCAGCGACGCCGCCGATCGGTCGGCACCCGCTGCCAGCGGCCAGGGGTGCGCGCCGAGCGGCAGGTCGATGGTGATGCACCGGTAGCGGTCCTCGAGCGCCGCGACGACGTCACGCCACAGGTCGCCGTTGGCGAGCGCGCCGGCGAAGAACACCAGCGTGGGCCCGTGACCAGATGACCGCCAGGCGAGAGGTCCGAGCCGGGTTTCGAGACGTTGAGATTCCATGAGTAGCGAACATACTCTTGGTATGTGAGATGTCAAGCCGGTCGTGGCGACCGGTCAGGGCGCTGACCCGTCACCTGGACCGAGCGCCCTCAGCATCAGCTCGATCGCCGGCGCGAGCGTCGCTCTCGTCGTCTCGGGCCGCCCGGCGCGCGCGATCATGAGGCCGCCCAGGAGCGCAAGCCCGCCGACGAGGTGAGCGAAAACGCCGGGATCCAGGTCGCGCAGCTCGCCCCGTCCGATCGCTTCAGCGATGAACCCCCGCAACGCCAGGTGGCCGGGCGTCTGGTCGGCCGGGCCCTCCGGCTCGAGGCCCAGCACGACGGGCCCGTCGATCAGTGTGATCTGCCGGACCTCCTCGTCGAGTGCCACCTCCAGGTAGGCGTCGACCTTGGCCACCAGCTGGTCGATCGGCGGCGAGGCAGGATCTCCGGCGGTCGCCGCGCGCCCCGTGGCGTCGGCCTCGACCTCCGCCCAGACCGCGCGGAACAACGCCTCCTTGCCGGAGAAGTGGTGATACACCGCGCCCTTGGTGACGCGCGCTGCCGCAGCGATCTCGTCAACCGACGTCTGCGCGTAGCCCTTCGTGCCGAACGCGGCACGCGCGGCGGCGAGCACCGCACGGCGGGTGGCCTCGACGTGCTGGGAGCGCAGGGTCGGAGCCGGCGCGGAGTTGCCCGCATCCGTGGTCTCTCGCCGCGCCATCCGCGGAGTATGTCAGCGGGGTCTGACCCTGCCGCGGGCGTACCAGGCGCGAGCGTCCAGCGAAAACGGGCCATCGGGAAGGCGCGCCCGGAGTGCCTCGCGCACGTCTGACCGCTGCGCGTCGGTCAATGACTGCAGGTGCTGGCCCGCAGGTCCCACGCCGAATGTGAGTGGGTCCCAGAAATCCTCGAAATTCGTGTAGCCCGCACAGGCCGTGAGTGCGCCGCTGACGACCTCCTCAAGACCCGTCCGCGTCATCCGGTCCGCAATGTCGCCGTCCCGGGTGCCAGCCATCTCCCGTTCGCCCCCGGCGTCGGGCTCGACCTCGCGCACGGCGTCCCAGAAGTAGTCCAGCATCTTCATGCCCCCGCCCGCCGTGTCCCACATGCACGCCGCCACCGTGCCGCCGGGTCGGGTGACGCGCGCCATCTCGCTCACCCCCCGATCCGGATCACCCATGAAGCCGATCACCAGCGAAGACAGCGCCGCATCGAATGTCGCGTCGGACCACGGGAGCGCCTCGGCCACGCCTTCGCGGACGTCTGCTCCCGGATTGCGCTCGCGGCAGACGGCGGCGAACTGGGCGGCGGGGTCGATTGCCGCGACGTTCTCGGCGCCGACGCGCGCGGCCAACTCGGTGGCCAGCCCGCCCGGACCACAGCCCACGTCGACGACGTGCATCCCCGCCGTCACCCCCGCAGCATCGGCAAGCGCCACCGCCAGCGTCGGCGTGTAGCGCCCCATGAAGCGATCGTAGTGGTCGGCCGGCCCCGCGAACTGCATGGCTCCACTGAACCCGACGCCGACGCCCGCGTCAAGGCCCGCTCGCACAACTTCGCCGCGCAGAGCCGTGCAAGAACGGACCTCAGGCCGACCGGAACCTACCCAAATATATGCTCGCCATGATTGGGGTTCACGCGACCGCGCGTCGCGTAGCGAGGCAGTGATCAGTGGCCTGGACCGGGCCGAGCGGCAACACGATCCTGAGGGGGTCAACATGACGGCAGGTATCCAAACCGACGCGGATTTCGCGTTCGCAGGTCTGGCCACGCCAGAGGTAGAGGCGCCGGAGGTCGCGGCACACATCACGGCGGCGACGCCAAACCCGCTGGGAGCACTTGCTGCACTGGCCGGGACCTGGATCGGCCACGGCTTCAATGCCATCTGGCGGCCACATCATCCGGTCAGCCAGGACCGGTTCCTCGAGCTCAACAAGACCAACGAGACGATCGTGTTCACCGCGATCAACGGGGCGATCCCCAACCGGGGGCTGGCCATGCCCGACATCGAGATGTTCGGGCTCACCTACCTGCAGCAGATCAGCGAAGCCAGCACCGGGGCCGGGCTGCACATCGAGCCGGGGATCTGGGCCACCGTGCCGCATACCACCGACCCCAACGAGCCGGCATCGGTGGTCCGCATGGCGTCGATCCCGCACGGCACGGTCGTGCTCGCCCAGGGCGTCGCACAGGTGCTCCAGGGCGGTCCGCAGAACATCCCGGACAACAACATCCTGCCCTTCTTCTTCGGGTCCCCCGCACCGGCGAATGGTGACTTCAACTCGGTGTCGCAGACCTTCACCGAGCTCAACCTGTCGCAACCGACGTCGTTCCGTTTCGTGGCCCCCGGGGTGACCCAGGCCATCGTCAAGAATCCCAACAGCGTGCTGCAGGACGCTCTCCAGTCCTCGCTGCACAACACCAACATGAAGAGCCGGACCTTCCTGCACGTCGCCACCAACCACAGCATCATCAAGGCCGGAGGCGGCACCGCCAACACGGCGTTCCTGGCGGCCAGCGGCAACCCGCCCGGGGGCAACGCCAAGGCGACGCAGATGGAGGCGACGTTCTGGATCGAGACGATCGCCGGTACCGGGGGCCAGCCCGACAAGCACCAGCTGCAGTACACGCAGCTCGTGATGTTGGACTTCAACGGCATCCATTGGCCCCATGTGACCGTGGGCACGCTGGTCAAGCAATGACCGCTGGCTGAGTGGCTCAAGTGGTCAGCGCGTGAACGGGAGCCCGGCCAGCGGGCTGAAGAACGCGATCAGAGGGCACGTCTTCCGGCCCCACGATCCCGGCTTTGAGGCCACCGCCCACGTCTTCAACACGCGCTTTGACCACGTCCGCCCGCAGGCGGTGGCCAGGCCGGTCGACGGGACCGACGTCCGCGACGCGGTCCGCTTCACGGTCGCCCACGGCGTGCCAGTCCGCGCGCGGTCCGGTGGGCACAGCTATGCCGGCTACTCGACGCTGACCGACGGCATCGTCCTTGACCTGCGGCGCCTCAACGGGGTCCACTTCGACAAGCCCAGCGGGCTGGTCACCGTCGGCGCCGGCGCCCAGCTCATCGACCTGTACGCGGGGCTCGCGCCACATGGCGTGGCCGTCCCGGGGGGCTCCTGCCCGTCCGTGGGGATCGCCGGCGTCGCCCTCGGCGGCGGCTTCGGGTTGGCCAGCCGTCATCTCGGGCTGACCATCGACAGCCTCCATGCGGCGACGATCGTCACCGCCGACGGCACCATGCGCGCTGTCAACCAGGGCTCAGACCCCGATCTCTTCTGGGCGCTGCGGGGCGGCGGAGGGGGCAATTTCGGGATCGTCACCCAGTTCGTGTTCCGCACCCATCCCATCCCCGCGCGCAGCACGTACTTCAATGTCAGGTGGCCGTGGCCCTCAGCCGGCGCGGCAATCGACGCGTGGCAGCACTGGGCGCCGCACACCGACGACAAGATCACCTCGATCCTGCACCTCAACGCCGGCGGACCCGCGTCGATCAACGCCAACGGGCAATACCTGGGGCCCTCGGGCAGGGTCCCGCAGCTCCTTGCGCCGCTGCTCTCGATCCCCGGCGCCACCCTGAGCTCCAACCACGAGGCACCGTACCTGGCCATCCAGCTGCTGCTCGCCAACTGCGACGGCAAGAGCGTCGCGGCGTGCCACACGATCAATGCCGCGCCCGGAGGCACGTTGGCGCGCGAGGCCTTCAACGCCAAGTCCGACTATGTGGCCACCCCCCTGAACGCTGCAGGTCGGGCCGCCATGATCGCCGCCACCGAGGCGTCCGGTGCGGGCTCGCTGCTGTGCGACGCCTACGGTGGCGCCGTGGGACGCATCGATCCGACCGCCACGGCCTTCGCCCACCGCCACCCGCTCTTCTGCATCCAGTACTACGGGGTCGGCGCGAGCGCCGGGTGGATCGATCAGGCGTGGACGAAACTGCGCCCGCATGTCTCGGGCCGCGCTTACCAGAACTACATGGACCCGGCCCTACCCCACTGGCAGGACGCCTACTACGCGCAGAACCGCACGCGGCTCCAGAGCGTCCGGGCGCAGGTGGACCCGCACCACTACTTCAACTTTCCTCGGGCCATCGGCCACTGAGGGCGAGCCGGGCTCAGGGCATGGCCGGGGCGATCGCCTCCTCGGGCGTGAGGCCGCGGTCGGGCCCGTGCGGCACGACCTGCTGCCCGGGCGCGACCTCGAGCTGTACGCCGTCGATGGTGACCGTGACCTTGTCGGGCTCGAAGGAGATGTGACCCTCGATGCGGTCGACCTCGCGGTAGGCGTCGCGGTAGGACCACGCCGCCCGTCCGACCGCGCCGATGTCGTAGTAGTCGCACAGGCCCTTGTAGGGGCAGAAGGTCTGGCGCGCCACCGGGGTGAGCTGATGCTCGCCGACGTCCTCGCGGGGCACGTACCACCGGGGCGCGAACCCGGACTCGAAGAGGACCAGTGGGCGGTGGGTCTCGGCCACCACCTCGTCGCCCGCGCGGACGACGAGGTGCCGCGAGGTCTGTCGGATGTCGATGCGGTGATACGCGTCGGCGGCGTGCCCGAGAATCCGCTCGTCCTCCTCGTAGAACGCGTCCATTGCGTGCCACGCGAAGGCGACCCGCCCGGCGAGGATGCTCGCGAAGGCGGGCAGGTCAGTGTGCTCCCACGCGCCGCGCGGCGCCTCGTGCTCGCCGAGGCGCACCGCGTACCACGCGGTGGCGCCGAGCTCCGGGTGCTCCGTGGTGCGCTCGCTGTCGGCGAGCACGCCGTCGGCGATGTCCTCTCTGGGGAAGTACGCCACCGGGTAGCGCCCCGGCTCGTGAAGGATCACCACGCCATCGCTCTGGGCGATCCACTCACCACCGAACCTCACCCGCATGCGCCGGCGCAGGGGCTCGGCGTAGAGCAGCCGCTCGGGGAGCGGCTCCGCGACGAGGAAGGTCCCGAGCGCGCCCGGTGCCAGAGGTCCCTGCTGCCAAGCCAATCCCATGCCTGCCGTCCTTTGGTTCGCGTCTGTGCCTGGTGTGAAACCCTGCGGGGGCTCCCGGCCTTTGACAATCAGTGGCGGCCTCGTCGGCTCTCTTACCGCACCGCGACACGGTAAGAACGGACACGAGCCCGACACTGACGACGCGAGGAGGTGGATTACCATGCGACGAGGTGAACGACGAGCCGCACGTTGCCGGCGCCGGGGCCGGGCACGACGAGGAGTCCTCCCGGTGGGTGGCGCAGCTGCGGGTGGGACATCCCCGGCATGATCAGGCCGTCGCCCGACTCCATCAGGTGCTGCTGCGCGTCGCCATGCACGAGCTCTCGCGCCGCCGTTCTCAGCTGGGCTCAGTCGCCGGCCCCGAGCTCGAGGACCTCGCCCAGCAGTCGGCCGACGACGCGCTCATGAACATCCTCAGGCGCCTGGACGACTTCCGCGGGCTCAGCCGCTTCACCACGTGGGCGTACAAGTTCGCGGTGTTCGAGGTCTCCAGCAAGGTCGCGCGCCACGCGTGGCGCCATCACCCACCCACCACCGTCGAGCTGACCTGGGAGCAGCTGCCCGACGCAATGTCGCCGCGACCCTCCGACCGTCTGGAGAAGCGCGAGCAGCTCGGGGCGCTGTCGGCGGCGATCGGCACCCTGACCGAGCGTCAGCGCGAGGTGTTCGTGGCCGTCGCGCTCAACGAGGTCCCCATCGACGTTCTCGCGCTCCAGCTTGGCTCAAACCGCAACGCCATCTACAAGAACCTGTTCGACGCCCGCCGCAGCCTGCGGGCCAGCCTCGCCGAGGCCGGCCATCCGGTGCTGGAGGAGGATGCCGTCCCACGATGAGCGACGATCTTCGCCACCTCGATGACCTGCTGCGATCCGCGGACGGCGACGCCGGCTGCACCGCGGGCGAGTCGATTCTCGACGCCTACGTCGACCTCGAGCTCGCCGGAGAGGATTCCGCCGCCGCCTTTCCGGGGACGGCGATCCACCTGCGCAGCTGCCCCGGCTGCCGGGCCGATCACGACGGGTTGCTGGAGGCGGCCCGCGAGTTCGGCAATGTGGCGGCGCCCGACTGAGCGCGCACGATGCGCGAGCCGACGACCGTGGCGGTAAGAACGGACCCGCCCCTGGCACTGATGATCTGCCACACCGGATCTGACCCCGCGCCGTCCGCCTGACCAAGAGCCACGAGGAGCCGCACATGTCACGCCACACCGCCGTCGCCCACCGCATTCGTCGTTGGCTGGCCGACCCCGAGGGAATCGCCGGAGGGGCCGCCGCCGCCGGAGATCCGTCTGCGCTCCTCGGCCTCGAGGCGGGCCAGCACCGGCACCCCGACCCGGCCAGCCGTAAGTGAACGCTGTCCCCGCTACATCCGCTGCCGCGGGGCGGCTCGTCTCGCTCAACGTCGGGGGCGCGCGCGAGGTTCCGTGGGAGGGCAAGACCGTGCGCACGGCGATCTTCAAGGAGCCGGTCGACGGTCCCCGGATGGTCCGGCGGATCAACATCGACGGCGACGACCAGGCCGACCGTGCGGCCCACGGCGGCGAGCACCGCGCGGTGTACGTCTACCAGCTGGACTCCTACCGCTACTGGGAGCAGCAGCTGGGGCGCAGCGACTTCACCTACGGCCAGTTCGGCGAGAACTTCACCGTCGACGGCCTCGCCGACGACGAGGTGTGCATCGGCGACCGGTACCGGATCGGCAGCGCAACCTTCGAGGTCACCCAGCCGCGGGTGACCTGTTTTCGCCTGGGGATCCGCATGAACGAGCCGCTGATGCCCTCGCTGCTGGTGGCCCACCACCGCCCCGGCTTCTACCTGCGCGTACTGGAGGAGGGCCCCGTCCAGGCGGGTGACGCGATCACCCGCGTGCAGCGCGGGCCCGAGCAGCTCAGCGTCGCGGACATCGACGGGCTGCTCTACCTGCCCAAGCGCTCGCGCCGCACGCTTGAGCGCGCGTTGAGGATCCCGGCGCTCAGCGAAGGGTGGAAGGGCTCGTTCCGCACCCTGCTCGAGCAGGACGAGACGGCCACGCAGACGCCGGCCCCGCCGGCCTGGCCGGGATTTGCGCCGCTCACCGTCACTGCCATCCGGCGCGAGAGCACCACGATCACCTCGTTCACGCTGACCCCCGCCGACGGCGCGCGCCCCGCGTCCGGCTCGGTCAGCCCCGGGCAATATCTGACCGTCCGCCTGCGCCCGAGCGGGGACGGCGGGCCGGCGGTCATCCGCAGCTACTCGCTCTCCTGCACCGCCGATGACGGTGCGTACCGCATCAGCGTCAAGCGCGAACCCCACGGCGTCGGGAGCACCTTCCTGCACGAGCACGTCCGGGTGGGCGACACCATCGAGGCAGCGGCGCCGCGCGGCGCCTTCACATTGCGCGGCGATGAACGGCCCGTCGTCCTGCTCAGCGCCGGCGTCGGCGCCACGCCGGTGCTGGCCATGCTCCACGCCCTCGCCGCCGCGCGCACCGGCCGCGACGTGTGGTGGGTGCACGGCGCCCGCGACGCCCATGAGCACGCCTTCGGCGCCGAGGCCGAGCGCCTGCTGGGGGCACTCCCCTCTGCCCACCGGATCGTCAGCTACAGCCAGCCCGAGCCGGGCGAGACACCGGGAGGCGCCTTTGACCAGGTCGGGCGGGTGTCCATCGAGACCATCGCCGGCGCGGGCGTGCCCATCGATGCCGACTACTACCTGTGCGGCCCCGATGCCTTCATGCGGTCGCTCTCGGCGGCGCTCGTCGCGCGGGGCACCACCCCCGAGCACGTGTCGATGGAGGTGTTCGGCGCCAAGGCGGTGATCGCCGTGCCGGGTCTCGACGGCGAGCGGCCACCCCCGCACCAGCCCAGCCGGCCCGCCAGGAACCGGCCCGGCGATCATCTTCACCCGCAGCAACCTCACGGTGCCGTGGGACCCCAGCTACGGGAACCTGCTCGAGTTCGCCGAGGCATGCGACGTCCCGGTCAGCTTCGGCTGTCGCATCGGCGTCTGTCACAACTGCGAGACCGGGGTGCTCACCGGCGCGGTCACGTACACCACCGAGCCGCTCGACCGCCCCGACGCCGAGCACGCCCTGCTGTGCTGCAGCGAGCCCGCGGGCGAGCTGACGCTCGAGCTCTGACCAGGCCGCAGCCGCGACCGCGAGCCGGTGGGCGTTTCGCGATGATGCGGCCATGTTCAGCGCCGACGTCATCGTGGTGGGCCTCGGCGCCATGGGCAGCGCCGCGTGCCGGCAGCTGGCCGCGCGCGGGGTATCGGTGATCGGGATCGACCGGTACGCGCCCCCGCACACAGGGGGGTCGACCCACGGGGACACGCGCATCACGCGGTTGGCGATCGGCGAGGGGCGCGAGTACGTGCCGCTGGCGCGGCGCTCACACGAGCTGTGGCGCGAGATCGAGGCCGAGAGCGGCGAGCAGCTACTCACCCAGACCGGGATCATCGTGCTGGCCCACCCGTCGAGCGTCTTCCTGACCGAGACCCGCGCGGCGGCGCTCCAGTACGGAATCGAGCACCGGGACCTGACCAACGAGGACGTGCGGGCCGAGTTCCCGATGTTCGCGGCTGGAGAGCGGACGGTCGCGTACTACGAGCCGGAGGCGGGATACGTGCGGCCAGAGCGAGCGGTGGCGGCGCAGCTGGCGCTCGCGCTGCGCCACGGCGCCCGCTTGCACCTCGACGAGCGCGTGGCGAACTGGACGGCGTCGGGTGGCGGCGTCACCGTGACCACCGACTGTGAGACCTACGCGGCGCAGCGGCTTCTCCTGTGCACGGGCGCGTGGATCGGCGACCTCGTCCCGGCGATGCGCGACCTGGTGGCCGTCTATCGCCAGCTCCTGTTCTGGTTCCCGATCCGCGAGCACTACGCTGCGCTGCGCGACATGCCGGCGTTCGTGTGGGACGTCGGCGGGGACCAGCAGGGCTTCGTCCACCTCGACGGCTTCTACGGCTTCCCGGCCATCGATGGGCCCGGCGGTGGGGTCAAGGTGGCGTCGGAGTGGTATGAGCACACGACCGCCCCCGACGGGCGCCAGCACCCGGCGACGCCATCGGAGACCGAGCGCATGTACCGCGGGTGCATCGAGCCATACCTCCCTTGGCTGGGACCGGAGCCGCTGCGGACCGTCTCGTGCCTGTACACCAGCACCCGCGGCAGCCGCTTCATCATCGATCGCCACCCCGGCCACGATGCGGTGCTCGTCGTCTCGGCGTGCTCGGGGCACGGCTTCAAGCACTCGCCCGCGATCGGTGAGGCTGTGGCGCAGTGGATCATGGGCGACGAGCCCGGCGTCGACCTGTCGCCGTTCAGTTTCGAGCGCACCCGGATAACGAGGGCATAACGGGGTTACGGCGGTGTTAGCCACCGGAACGGGGTGCCGAACTTCCCCGATCCCAAGTTCCCGGCCGGCGGCGGGGTCGCAATCGAGAGCCCGCCGGGTGTCGCGGCCAACTCCCCCGCCTTCGAGCATGCCCAGCAGGTGTGCGGGAATCCCTGAGCCGATGCGAGGGCGGAGACAGTGTCCTAGCAGCAACCGCCCAGTGGCGGCGCGCATGATGAGGCGTTGGCGATGCGCTTCACGACCTGGCCGGCGAACACGCGATCACTCACCAGGCCATACGGCCGGAGCGGCGCCTGAGGTCCGTCTATCTGACGAGCACAGTGTTCACATGCGTGGTGCGCGCGTGTCCCGACCTGGGCTTGAAGGTGGTCTGGATCGTCACCTTGACGCGCTTGGTCTGCCTGAACAGAGCTTTCCCGGCGGCGGTGAGCCTCGGACGCAGACGCACACGCCCGGCATGCTTGACCCTGACCGAAGCCGCGGCGATCACGATCCGGCGAGCGATCGCCGCGTGGCTCGCGGAGGCTCCGCTCGCCGTTGCCGACACGGCGGCGGCCCCGGGACCGGTGGCGTCGGTCTCGACCCCCTGCGTGAACGCCGCCACGGGTGTGCCGGAGAGGGGCATGCAGGCCAGCGACGGGCCGCTCAGGATGATCGGACAGCCGGCGGTGGCGTCCAGGAGCACGATGCCGCTCCAGTCGAGGCTGATCTGGCACTGGCTGGGGTCCAGGATCCCGAAGAAGTCCGCGCACGACTCGGGGATCTGGGTCGGGGCGTCCGTGTCGCTGACGGCGATGACGCGTTGCGCCACCCCACCGGCCAGGAACGCCTGGCGTGCCATCGCCGGGATCCGGGCGGTGAGGGCTCCGGGGAGATACTGGTCCAGCACCGAGCCGACCCCGTCGGCGCGTCTCGCCCGAGCCGTCGTAGTCACCGCGCTGGCCGACGCAATTGGAGAACCTCGCGGGGTCGGTCGAGAGGTAGGTGATGCCCTGGATCAGCAGCCCGTCCGCCTTCGGGGCGGGAGTGCTCTCGGGCGGCGGATTGGGGAACTCCGGCGGGAATGGTCCCGGCTCGGGAACAGTGGAGATCTGCCCTGCGCACGACATCTCGTAGAAGTCGTCAGTGAATGTGTAGGTCCCCGCCGTGCCTGGCGGGGGCTCGCTCGCGGCGGTGAGCGACCCGTCGGGACAGGAGTGCCTGGTAGTCGACGTCCCAGTCGAGCGTGTCGTCGCCGATCGCGTGAGAGCCGGCGCTGTTGTCGTAGTGAAACTGGCCCGAGCCGCTGAAGACCACGTGGACCGGGATCGGGCATTCGGGCAGCACCGGCGTCTTGGCGCCCGCGGTCGACGCGAGCCACCGCGAACGCTGCCGCCACGACGCCCGGCACGCCGCCCGCGCCGGGTCACGGGGTGCCTCCGTGCTCGACCGCGGCGCAACCGTTCACCGTCAACGAGCGGGTGCCACCCGTCGTCTTCAGCGCGATCCGTGCATCGGCCACCGAGCAATTGTCGACAACGCGGCCCGGTCCGCGCGGGCTGGCGTAGTCCCAGGTGACGGTGTCGGCGGCGGGCGCGGTCACTCCACGGTGACCGCCGCACCCCCCGACAACGCGACGCGCACGTTGGTGCGCTCGCCAGCTCGCTCGCAGGTCACGCGGCGAAGCGGCGCGGGCGCGTAGCGCCGGCCCTCGAGCTCAATCGCGCCCGCGGCAATCCATGGCGTGACCACCGGCCCGATCCCGATCCGTACGAGTGCGAGATCGAGCCAGCCCCGGCCGTCCTCGCCCAGGCGGCCGGCATGCAGCCAACACCACTGATGGGCGTGCTCTGAGCCCCAGTTGTGGCCGAGCATCGCCTCCCAGCCATCGATCGCCACCTCGTCTGTGTCAAGGATGAGCGCGCCGGAGGCGTACGCCGCCGGCACCAGCGCGGCGCCGTTGGAGCGCGGGACGGAACGGTCATAGAGCCACCGCGCCGGCAGGTAGGCCACCTCGCCGGCGTGCGCCTTGATGCGAAGGTCCCAGCTCACGCGGCCCAGTCCGGAGTCACCGGCGCTCGGCCTCAAGCTCACCGCGGGTGCCCGACGGCCCCATCTCCCCCAGGCTCGATCGCGCCCACCCGGCGCCGGGGTCGGCCAGCGGCTCGTCCGCGGTCACGCGCAGCGCGCGCGGTCCGCCGGCGGCCGACCGGTCAAAGAAGGTCAGCCACGTGGTGAGACGCGCCGGCTCTCCCGGGCGCTTGAGCGCGGTGAAGCGCAGCCACAGCGCGCGGCCACCGGCGGGGTCGGCCGCAGTGAGGTAGTGCGACTCATACAGCGCGGCGCCCAGCGGCGCCGCGGGAGCTCGGGGGCTGGAGAGCGACATCATTCGGTCCCGGGCGCATTCTGCCGTCTGGATCTGGTTCGTGGCGAAAATCCTCGCGGCAAGGTCACGGCAAACCGCGGTCAATTCCACGGCAAGGCGCACCCCGCAAGGTGGTGCGCCATGGACACCACACACACATTCCCACTCCGGGCGGCTTCGGCCCCGTGACCTACCGGACCGCCCGGGCCTCATGTGTCGCGCATTTCTGCCGATGACCCGGGCAGATGAGCGACCTGCTGAGAGATGCCCTGCGCCTTGACGCGCTGCGGCGCTCGGAATTGATGGACTCAGAGCCCGAGGAGGTGTTCGACCGCCTGACGCGCCTGGCCACCAAGCTGCTCGGCACCCCGGTGGCGACGATGACGCTCGTCGACGACACCCGCCAGTACTTCAAGAGCTCGGTGGGCACGGCGGTCAAGCAGACGCCGCTGTCGCACTCCTTCTGCCAGCACGTCGTCACCGGCGGTGCTCCGCTGGTGGTCACCGATGCCCGCCGGGACCCCCGCGTCAAGGACAACGACGCGATCGAGGACCTCGACGTGATCGCCTATTGCGGCGTCCCCCTGACCGACGCCGACGGCCACACCCTCGGCTCGTTCTGCGCGATCGAGCACGCCCCCCGCGAGTGGACCGAGATCGAGATCGAGATCCTCACCGAGCTCGCCCACAACATCATGACCGAGCTCGACCTGCGCGCCGCGAACCGTGCCCTGATCGCGCGCGAGCACGAGACGCGCTCGATCATCGAGAGCGCCCACGACGCCTTCATCGCCGTCGACGCCGACCACGTGATCGTGGACTGGAACCCCGCCGCCGAGCGGCTGTTCGGCTGGACCGCCGCCGAGGTCATCGGCACCTTCGTCTCAGAGACGATCCTGCCCGACCTCAGCGCCGGCTACGGGTTGGAGCGCCACGCCTCCGCCGGCAGCAGACCTGCCCGCGCTACCCGTCGAAGTCACCGCCCGCCACCGTGACGGCCATACGCTCGAGGTGGAGGTGTCCATCGCCCGCGTCGACACGCCCGCAGGGACCGCGGTTCAACGCGCTGGTGCGCGACATCGCCGAGCGTCGCGCCGCACAGGTTCAGCGCGAGCAGCTGGCCCGGGTCGTGGACTCCACCAACGATGCGGTCATCACCGTCGATCTCAGCGGCACCATCACCAGCTGGAACGCCGGCGCAGAGCGTCTCTACGGCTACACGGCCGAGGAGATGATCGGCACCGCGCAGACCGCGCCGACCGACCCGGGCTGCCCCACCGCCGAGCAGCTGATGCCGCGGCTGGCCGCCGGCGAGCACGTCACCGAGCGCGCACTGCCGCGCCGGCACCGCGACGGCTCGCGCATCTATGTCGACCTCTCGGCCGCGCCGCTGCGCGACGCCGGCGGCAACGTGATCGGCGCCACGTCGATCGCCCGTGACGTCACCGACCAGCACCGCCTCGAGCTCGACCTGGAGCAGTCGGAGGCGCGCTTCCGCGAGACCTTTGACGAGGCGCCGATCGGCATGGCCCTCGTCGGTCCCAACGGCCGCTGGCTCGAGGTCAACCGCGCCCTGTGCGACATCGTCGGCTACGGCGAGTCCGAACTGCTCGCGCTCACCTTTCAGGACATCTCGCACCCTGACGACCTGGAGACCGACCTCGACAAGCTCCGCAGGGTCCTGACCGGCGAGCTCCAGACCTATCAGATGGAGAAGCGCTATTTCCACAAGGACGGGCACTTCATCTGGGTCAAGCTTTCGGTCTCGCTCGTGCGCGACGAGCACGGCACGCCGTTGCACTTCGTCTCCCACATCGAGGACATCACCCGCGCCAAGGCCGCCGAGTCGGCGCTGCGCGAGGGACGGCGGCTGCTGGACGAGTCCCAGTCGGTGGCCGGGGTGGGCAGCTGGACCTGGAACCTGGAGACCGGTGAGCCCGCCTGGTCGGTGCAGCAATACCTCCTGCACGGCGTCAGCCCGCTGTCCGACGCGCCGGCGATGGACGACTTCCTGTCGCTGGTGCACCCCGACGATCGCGAACGGGTCCGGAACAAGATCTTCGACATCGTGCGCAAGCGCGAGCCGTTCAGGGACGAGTACCGAGTGGCGCTGAGCGGCGGGCGTGTGAAGACGCTGTCGGTCCGCGGCGACTACCTCGCCGCCGACCCCAGCGTCGGCCTGCCGCCGCGGATCGCCGGCACCGCCCAGGACGTGACCTCCGAGCGCGCGGCTCGCATCGGCCGTGAGGAGACCGAGAACCGCCAACGCGTCCTGCTCTCCAGCCTCCCGGACACGATGGTCGTGCTCTATGACGCCGAACTGCGCTGTCGGTTCGTGCAGGGCGCACTCATGAAGGAGCTGGGCGTCGATCGCGACGCCTTCGAGGGCAAGCTCCTGTCAGAACTGGTGACGCCGGACCGGCTCGAGACGATCGAGCCCGCCATCCACCGGGCGCTCACCGGCGTGTCGGGATCGCTCGAGTACGGTGCGGGCGACGGGCGCACCTACGCCGTGGACATCGCGCCCTACCGCTCCGAGGACCGCTCGATCACCGGCGCCTTCAGCGTGTGGCGCGACATCTCCCAGCGCCGTCGTATGGAGGACGAGCTGCGCGCCAGCCGGGAGAAGGCCCTGGAGGCCTCGCGGCTGAAGTCGGAGTTCGTGGCCAACATGAGCCACGAGATCCGGACTCCGCTCAACGGCGTCGTCAGCATGGCCGAGCTCCTGCTCGACACCCAACTCAACGGCGAGCAATCGCAGTACGCGCAGGTGGCGATGACCTCGGCCGAGGCGCTGATGCGCGTGATCAACGACATCCTGGACTTCTCCAAGATCGAAGCGGGCAAGCTCGAGATCCTGCGCGAGGACTTCTCGGTCCGCGCGGCGGTCGACGACGTGGTCGAGATCGTCGGCGTCAAGGCGGACGAGCGCGGCCTCGCCCTGGACGTGACCGTGGGCCAGGACGTCGCCTCGGTGATCACCGGCGACGGCAACCGGGTCCGCCAGGTGCTGATGAATCTGGTCTCCAATGCGGTGAAGTTCACCTCGGAGGGGCAGGTCAACCTCACCGTCGACGTTGTCGACGGACCTGGGAGCGACGAGCGCCTTCGCTTCGAGGTGGCCGACACCGGGATCGGCATCGAAACCGAGAAGCTGGCCGCGCTCTTCGAGCCCTTCTCCCAGGCTGACGCCACCACGACGCGGCGCTACGGCGGCACCGGGCTGGGCCTGTGCATCTCCAAGCAGCTGGTCGAGCTCATGGGCGGCGAGATCGGGTGTGACAGCCAGCCCGGCGTGGGCAGCCGCTTCTGGTTCAGCGTGCCCTACGAGCCGGGGCTGGGCGTGGAAGCTGACCTGCTGGGCAACGACCTCACCGGCGCCCGCGTCCTCGTCGTCGACGGCGACGACGCCGACCGGGCGGTCATGCAGAGCACGCTGGCCAGCTGGGGGATCGAGCCCGACACCGCCGCCGACGGCGCCGCCGCCCTCCGCCACCTGCGCGCGGCGGCCGAGGCCGGCCGTCCCTTCGAGACGGCGCTCATCGCGGCGCGACTACCCGACGTCGACGGGCTGATGTTGCTGCGCGAGATCGGCGACGTGCCGGCGCTGCGGGCCACGCGTCTGATCATGGTGGTGTCCTCGCCCATCGAAGCTGCCGCGGCAGACGCCGCGGGCTTCGACGCCCAGGTCGGCAAGCCGATCCGCCCGTCGCGCCTCTACAACCAACTGCTCACCACGCTCCACCGCACCCGCGGCGCTCAGCGGGCGATTGCCGCCGACGCCAGCGCTGCCACGACGTCGGGCCTGCCCGGCGACGGTGGCCGGGTGCTGGTCGTGGAGGACAACGACATCAACCAGTTCGCCGCCATCCGCCTGCTGCGCAGCTTCGGCCTGGCCGTCGACGTCGCCGCCAACGGCCGCGAGGCGATCACCATGACCGGCCGCACCGCCTACAACGCCGTGTTCATGGACTGCCAGATGCCCGACGTCGACGGTTACACCGCCACTCGGGTTATCCGTCGCCGCGAGGAGCAGGACGGCCGCCACACCCCGATCATCGCGCTGACGGCGCACGCCCTGGACGGCGATCGCGAGAAGTGCCTGGCGGCCGGCATGGACGACTACCTCTCAAAGCCCCTGCGCCGCCAGACGATCCAGGACGTCCTTGGCCGCCTACCCGAGTTCGGGCCCAGCGCACACAACGCAGACGCCACCGGCGACGTGTTCGACCCTGCGCCGCTGCAGGAGATCGGCGATCCGGAGACCGAGGTGACGCTGGCCACCATGTTCCTGGACCAGTCCGCCGCGCGCCTGCCGGCCATGCACGATGCGATCACCGCCGATGACGCCGATCGCCTGCACGGCCTGGCTCACGGCCTCAAGGGCTCGGCCGCCACCGTCGGGGCCACGCGGATGAGCGAGATCGCCAAGGCGCTGTGCGACATCGCGGCCGCCGGTGCCACGGCGGGTGGCCTCGAGCTCCACGGCGATCTCACCGACGCCCTGGCGCAGACCAGGACGGCACTCGGCGTCCTCATCAGCCGCGCCACCGCCTAGGGACCCCGCTTGAGGCGCCCGGGCGGGCGCCCCAAGCGGGATGGAGGCGGCCTGCGGTCAGTACCCGGTGGGACTGCTCGACGACGAGGCGCCCGACGCCGCCGAGGCGGTCGTGGTGATCGCCTGACCGGTGGGGGCCACCAGCCACCACTTGGCTCCGAACGTGTCGTTGCCCTGGCCGGTGAGCGACCCCTTGCTGGTGTCGCTGGCGAAGTAGTACAGCGGATGCCCGTCGTAGGTCACCTGCTTCGTCCCGCCAGATCGGGCGATCGTGCCCAGCTGAGACGCCGTCACCCCGCCGGCGGCAACCGGCGACGAGGTGGTGGTCACCGGGGGCCAGACCTGTGCACAGGCTCCCGTGCACACTGACTTGTCATGACTGTCGGCGTCCCACAGGTAGAGGGCACGTCCGGACGGGCCGACGAGGTACGTTCCATCCGTGCCCTTCGCGGTCGCCACTGACACTCGTGCCGAGCTCGAAGCCGGCGCTTTGCTCGCACCCGCGCCCGCACTGCTGCTGGCACCGCTACTGGCGCTGCCACACGCCGCGACGACGAGTGCCACGCCGCCCATCGCCACGACTGCGCCCGTGCGAGCGCGCATCTTTCTCCAACCGTTCATCGGTATCATGTTCTTACCTTCCTATTACCTGGCACAGCCGTTGTGGCGTGTCATGAACAGAGACTCCGTGCGTGCCGCATCCTTCCCAGATGTTCGGGTGCGGTTCAGACCGCCAGGAGGAGGGGTCAGGCGGGGGCGAGCCGGCGGTTGCGGCCGGCCGCCACCCCGAACACGAACTGCGGGACGAGCAGGGCCAGCAGGAGGATGAGCGACGGCGTCCAGGACCCGGTGGCACCATGCAACGCCCCCACCGCGAGTGGGAAGACAGCGGCCAGCCCGTACCCCACCGACTGCGACAGCGTGGACAGCCCCTCGGTCGTGGCCACGCTTCCGCCACGCAGCACGATGAGCATCAGCGCCAGCGGGAACGTGGAGTTCTGTCCCAGGCCGAGCAGGACCACCCACAGATACGGCGCCGACATCGGCGCGACGAGGATGCCGATCAGGCCCACGGCCCACACGGTGGTACACGCCACCACCAACCCGCGCTGGTCGCGAAGGCGGATGGCAACCCCCGGCAGCGTGGTGGAGGTCAGGAGCCCCACCACGATCGAGAGGCTGAGCAGGAACCCGGCGCGTGAATCACTGGCACCATGGCTGCGGTAGATGTCGGGAAGCCACGCCAGGGTGGAGTAGAACCCGCCCGACTGCACGGCGAAGAAGATCGTGACCTGCCAGGCAAGCGCCCGGCGGAGCAGCGGGCGCACGGTGGGACCACCCGACCCGACGCGCGCATCGCCGTGGGCGTCGACGTCGCGACGCATGAGCGCCGGCAGCCAGGCCAGCGCCGCTATGGCCGCCGGGATCGCCCACACGGCGAGCCCGGGCCGCCATCCACCGCCGAACGCGTCGGCCACCGGCACCGTCACCCCCGCCGCGAGGGCGGCGAACCCGATCAGCGAGGTGGTGTAGAGCGCCATCGCGGTGCCGGTCCGGTCCGGGAAGTCGCGGCGGACGATCACCGGCATCAGCACGTTCGCGGTGGCGATGGCAGCGCCCGCCAGCGCGGTCCCCGCGAACAGGAATACGTCGCCGGGGATCAGCCTCACCAGCATCCCCGTGACCAGCACCAGCAGGGCCACGGCGATGCTCGTGTGCACGCCCAGTCGGCGTGCCAGCGGTGGCGCCAGGGGCGCCAGCAGGCCGAAGCAGAGCACCGGCAGCGTGGCCAGGGCGCCCGCCCACCCGGACGAGAGGCCGGTGTCGGCCTGGATGCGGTCAAGGACCGGACCGACGCTGGCCGCCGCCGGCCGCAGATTGATGGAGACCAGGATCACCCCGGCAGCCAGCAACGCCGGAGAGAGGCGCGGCCGTGCCGGGCGCTGCGCTTCCACGGTGCGTGAACCTATCGGGAGCGGCCTCGGAGGGCCGGTTCAGATGCGAACGCCGGCGGCGGTGGTGATCCGGCCGTTGAACAGGAACGCGGTCTGCCGCAGCGAGGATTCGAGGTCAAACGGGTCCAGCGCCGAGACGGCATCGCGGGGAATGATCACGTCATACCAGCGCAGAGCGGCGCTGGCGGCCGTGTAGTGCACGCAGATGTTGGCCACGGTGCCGCAGATCACCAGCGTGGTCACGCCCCACAGGCGCAGCAGATGGTCCAGCGGTGTTCCGTAGAAGGCGTCGTAACGCACCTTGGGGATGACCGTCTCGTCCTCGCGCGGGGCCAGCGCGTCGACGATCTGCCAGCCCCAGGTGCCCTCACGGGCGTGCTCGGGCCAGATGCGCCACTCGGGGTCCCCATCGCGGTGGGTGTCCTGGGTGAAGACCACGCGCATGCCGTAGGCGCGCGCAAGGTCGAGCAGCGTCGTGATCGCCGGGATGGTCGACTCCGCGTCGGGCACGCGCAGGCTCCCCCCTTCGCTGACGAAGTCGTTCTGCATGTCGACGACGATCAGCGCCGCGCGCGTGGGGTCGATGCGGACCTCGTCGGCGACGGTGTACTCGGGGACCTCAAGGGTGGGCGGCATTGGTTGCTGAACGCTAGCGGCCCCTTGGCTGGTTGTCTCCGCGGGCGGTTTGGCGAGGTATCGGCGCAGGTCAACGGCCGGCTTTCGAAGGGTCGGGTCGAAGGCGGGAAATGTTCCGTTTGCAGGGGACCTTGGGAGATAAGCGCTATGTGGTGGTTGTTATCTCCCACGACCCCAGTCGAGGGACCCCGGAAGGGCCGATGCCCACCCGGCTCCTCCTCGAGAGCCGCCGTTGACGTTCGCCCACACCGCCTGCGCGCCCACGGCAGGGACCCAGGTGCGCCCCCCACCCCGGGTGGTTGTGTATGTTGGCGCGCGGTTCACATGCTCTTCACCGGGGGCAGGGGCCCGACATGAGGAGCATTGCTATGAAACGGATCACGGCCGCGCTGGCCGCAGGCGCGCTCGTGGCTCTGGGGACAGCCACTGCGCAGGCACGCGCTGCGGACATCGACTATTCGCAGGTCGCGCGCAACATCATCCCATCGGGTCAGCAGGGGTCCATCAGCCCGTCGATCCCAGCCGACGCGACGGACCAGGCGCAGATGTACAACGCGCTCACCCCGCTGTTCGACCACGTCGACAACGCGGATCTGCTCACAGACTTCAAGTCCGAGAAGTTCGGGCTGAGCGGCGACGGCCCCGGCACGATCGAGCCCGTCCCGTTCAAGGGCGTGACGATCGTGCGTGACCGCTTTCACGTCCCCCACGTCACCGCCACCACCCACGACGGCGGCGTCTGGGCGGCGGGCTGGATCGCCGCCGAGGATCGCGGGCTCCTGCTCTCCGAGGCGCGGGACAACTCCTACGTGGCCGCCACCGACGTGCCCGGCCTCACCGCGATCGGGCTGATCGAGAACCTCCAGGACTTCCAGCCCAGCGCTCAGACCCGGCGGGTCGTGGCCCGCCAGACCCAGGTGCTTCAAAAGGCCGGGCCCGAGGGCCGGGCGGTGCTGTCCGACATCGACGAGTTCGTCAAGGGGATCAACGCCTACCTGGCGATCCACAGCCCGACCACGCCGAAGTGGACTCGCAGCGACATCTACGCCCTCAACGCGCTCAAGGACCAGTTCTTCGGCGAGGGCGGCGGCCGCGAAGCGCAGGACTCCGAGTTCCTGGGTGCCCTCGAGCACCGGCTGGGCACCAACAAGGGCTACAGCGTCTTCAATGACCTGCGCCAGAACCTCAACGCCGGCAGCCCGACCACGGTGGACGGGACCTTCAACTACGACCACACCCCGAGCAAGCCGGGCGCGCCCGGCAGCGTCGTGCTGGATCCGGAGAGCTTCCAGGCCACGCCGGCGGTCTCCGCGTCCGCCGCGGCCAAGTTCGGTCGCCTCGAGCCTCGCCCGCACGCTTCCAACGAGCTCATGGTCGAGGGCAAGTACTCCACCACCGGGCACCCGCTGCTGGTCGGCGGGCCGCAGGTGGGCTACTTCTACCCGGGCCTGACCTACGAGATCGACATGCACGCTCCCGGCCTGGACTGGCGCGGAGCGACGTCGGCGCCGTTCCCGGGCTACATGCTCATCGGGCGTGGGCCGGACTTCGCCACGACGCTCACCTCGGCCTCCGGCGACGTCGTGGATGAGTACGCCGAGACGCTGTGCGGCCACAGCAGGACGAAGTACCTGTTCAAGGGCAAGTGCCGCTCGATGCAGCACTTCGACGCGGGGACGCTCAACGGCAAGACGGTCGCCTACATGACCACCGTCCACGGTCCCGTCGTCGGCTACGCCCGCGTTCACGATCGGCTGGTGGCGATCTCGAGCAAGCGCTCGAGCTTCGGCAAGGACGTGCTGGACCTGCTGTTCAACCGCCGCCTCTCCGACGGACAGGTCCACAGCCCGCAGTCGTTCTTCAAGGCCGCGGAGCTGACGCCGCAGACGTTCAACTCGTTCTACATCGACGACAAGCACGTTGCCGAGATCACGACCGGGCTGCTGCCGCTCCGGCCCAAGGGCACGGATCAGAGCCTGCCGACCATCGGCACCGGACAGTGGGAGTGGCGCGGCTTCGCCTCAGACAAGCTGCACCCACAGGGCGTTGACCCGCTGCACACGCCCGTCAAGGGGACGATGACCAACTGGAACAACGTCTCCGCCCACGGGTTCGGCGCCGCCGACGACGCCTGGAACGCCAACGGCAGCTCGGCGCGAGTGGACTTGCTCAACTACAACCTCGCCCGCCTGCGCAAGAACGGCAAGTGGTCGCTGGCCACCGTCACCTCGGCCATGAACGCCTCGGCCACCCAGGACGTCCGGGACATCCTCACCGTTCCGATCCTCCAGAAGCTGCTCAAGGGCTCCAAGGCCCCCGACGCCCAGGCGGCGAAGATGCTCTCGCTGCTGGTGGCGTGGCGTAAGGCCGGCGGCAACCTGCTGGACCGCAACAGCGACGGCAACATCGACAACCCCGGGGCGGCCATCATGAACGCGGCGTGGCCGAAGATCGCGGCCGCCTTCATGCGTCCGAAGCTCGGGCCGCTGGAGAGCGAGTTCAGCTCGCTGGTCAGTGTGTTCGACTCGCCGCCGGGCGGCCAGTTCAGCGGCTGGTATCAGTACTTCGACCGCGACGTGTCGAAGCTGCTGCACATCAAGCAGCCGCAGCCGTTCACCAACGCCTATTGCGGTGCCGGCAATCTGCGTCGCTGCCAGAAGTCGGTGTGGGCGGCGATCGCCGCGGCGGGCAAGGCCCTGACCGGCCAGCAGCACACCGCCACTCCCAGCGCGTGGCGCGCCAGCGCCACCGACGAGCGGATCACCTTCCTCCCTGGGCTGCTGCAGTACACGATGGCCTACACCAACCGGCCAAGCGGCATCCAGCAGGTGATCAGCTTCAACCGCCACCGCTGATCGACGCAGCTTCCGTGTCGTCGAGACACGAGCCCGCCGGCGACCCTCGCCGGCGGGCTGAAGTTGCGCACCGAGGGCACGGCGAGCGCCAGCGCGAAGAGGACAAGGGACACGCCGCCGGCGGCGTACAGCGTCGTTGACAGCCCCAACGCGGCGCCCACCGGTCCGCTGAGCGCCTGGCCGACGGGCAGGATCGCCACGGACCCGAGGTAGTCCCAGGAGAAGACGCGGGCCAGCTCATCGGTGGGGACATCCGACTGGACCGCGGTGAACCAGAACGTGTTGAACATCGTCCCGCTGCTGCCGTCAATGAGCGCCACGGGCAGGATGAGGGCCAGTGGCGCGTGCGCTGCCACCAGCCACAGCAGCGCCGGGGTCACCACCACGAACAGACCGAAGGAGAGCCGGAACGGATGGCGGGGCCGAGCCCGCAACGCGATGACGCCACCGGCGATCGATCCCGCGCCCAGGGCGACGACGATGGCGGCCCACGCCCCAGGCCCCCCGAGCGACACCCGAGCGATCTGCGGCCCCAGCACCTGCCACGGCGCCCAGCAAAGCCCGATGTACAGCGTGAAACAGGCGACCGTGATCCACAGCCACCGGCGCGCCCGGAACGCGACCCACCCGGCGCGCAGCTCGCGGATCATCGATGCCCGCGCGCGCGCCTTGACGGCGATCGGCGGCATCGCGCGCACGCAGGTCGCGCTGGCCACGAAGGTGATGGCGTCGAAGGCCAGACCCCAGCCGGGCTCGGCCGCGGCGACGATCACCCCGGCGACCGCCGGCCCCACCACGGCGGCGATGTTGCCGGTCAGCGCGATGAGGCTGTTGGCGCGTTGGAGCTCAGAGGCGTCCACCGTCTGGGGCACCACCGAGAGAGCGGCCGGGTCAAAGAACGCGCGCGCGGTCCCGTAGATCGCCTGGAGCACCACCAGCTCCCACAGATGAGCCGCTCCCGGTCAACAGCAGCGCCGCGCAGAGGCCCTGGGACGCCGCGCGCACCAGATCCGATGACGCCATCACGAGCCGCCGCGGGAGGCGGTCGGCCCACACCCCGCCCACGAGGACGAACAGCACCAGCGGAATCGTCTGCGCCGCCAGCACCAACCCCAGGCTGGTCGCCGACCCGGTGAGGTTGAGTACGGCGAAGGCCAGGGCGACGGGGACCAGCCGGTCGCCCAGAGACGAGATCGACTGGGCGGCGAACAGCAGCCGGAAAGCTCGTTGCGCCGGAATTCCTCCCACGGCGCAAGGCTACGCGCCGTCGGGCGAGAGGGGCGCGCGCGGGCCCGGGCTGCAAGCATCCCGTCCGATGACCGAGGTCACGATCGCCACCCCGCGCGGCCCGGCGCGGGCGCATCTGAGCTTCCCCGACCGCGCGGGCGCCGCCGCGGCCGCGCTCATCATGGGGCACGGCGCCGGCGGCGGTGTCGGCAGCGCCCGATCTGCAGGCGGCCCGACGGGCTGCGCTGGCCAGCGACTGCGCGGTGGCGCTGGTGGAGCAGCCCTACCGGGTGGCGGGCCGCCGGTCACCCGCCCCTGCGCCGCACCTCGACGAGGCGTGGACCGCCGTGGTGGCGCGGCTGGGCGCCGCCGAGTTGGCCGGCCTGCCGCTCGTCACCGGCGGACGCTCGATGGGCGCCCGCGTTGCCTGCCGCACCGCGGCCGCGACCGCATCCATCGGCGTCGTGTGTCTGGCCTTCCCGCTCAAGCCGCCCCAGCGCGCCAACGCCACCAAGCCCTCACCCACCCGCCTGCCCGAGCTCGACGCGGTGGCCGTGCCAACGCTCGTCGTCCAGGGCGTCAACGACCGCTTCGGGATGCCGCCCAGCGGACCGAGCCGAAGCGTCATCCAGGTGGCGGGCGACCACGGGCTGAAGGCCGACCTCCCGGCGGTGCAGAACGGCCGTCGCGCAGTGGCTGGCCGCCCTCGCTGCCGTGACGCCACGGCCGGCGCCGGGCGTCGCAGGCGGATGTCGCCCGCGACGCCCTGGTCGGCCAAGCACGGGTGCCGGCGGGCGGGCGCGCCAGGCGAGGCTGCCCACTCGGGGAACGCGCCAGCACCCGGGCGTAACTCTCAGGCGCGTCCCTGCGGCGACCGGCGCATGCGCGGAAAGTTCAACGCTTGGCCGAGCAAGTCTGCAGCAAACCGTCCGGCCCTCACCCCCGAACTGGACGGTAGTTTGAGGCTCATGCACGACGCCAAGCCGGCCACCGCGCCACCCCACGGCGAGGACGACGACGCGCCGTGGCGCGCTCCGGTCCGCGGCGGGCACCCGGACGCCGCCCTCGCCGCCAGGCCGGGGATCGAGTTCCTACGGGCCCTGCTGGCCGGAGAGACGCCCTCGCCTCCGCTGGCTCGCCTCACCGGAATGCAGCCGGTCACGCTCACCGCCGACAGCGCGCGGTACACGATGCCGCTCTCGCCGTGGCTGTGCGGCGACGACGGGCGGGTCCCGCTCGGCGTGCTGGCGATTCCCGCCGATGCCGCCATGGCGTGCGCGATCATCGCCGACCTCCCGGCAGGCACCGCGATCACGACCTCGGAGCTGGCCCTGCGCCAGGTCCGGCCGGCGCGCCCGGGCGCGACGGTGGTGACCACGGCCCACGGTGATCGACCTGGCCCGAGCGACCGGTCGCGTTGGCCGAGGTGACCGTGGCCGACGACACCGGCGCGTTGATCGCGCGCGGAGGCTCGCTATGCGTGATGCTGCCGTTCAGCCCCGACGCGGACCCCGCCGGCAAGGTGGCCGCGGGCGGGAACGACACCAGCGGGGCGAACGGCCGCGCAGGCGATGCGGACGGGCCCGGACCCGTGGCAACGGCCGGCCTCCGACGCCGGACTGGCTCGTCTCACCGGGCTGACCGCAAGAGCGGTGGCCCCGGGCGAGGCCATCTTCGCGCTGCCCGCCACGCGCTGGCTGTGCGCGCCTCCGCCCGGGCGGGTGCAGGGCGGTGCGGTGGCGATGCTCGCCGGGGCCGCGATCGACGCCGCCATGCAGACCGCCGCCCCAGCCGGGCACCGCTTCACGACCCTGGAGCTCAAGCTCAACTACCTGCGCCCACTGGCCAGCGACGGTCGCGAGGCCACCGCCCACGCGACATTGGTGCACGCAGGGCGCCGGACGGCGGTCGCCCGCGCCGACGTGGCTGACGCGGACGGGCGCGCCATCGCGGTGGCCAGCGGCTCGGCGATCGCTGAGCCCGATCGCGTCGTGACGGGCCCGCCCACGCCCGTGACCGGCCTGCGTGCGCCCGTACTCATATGCGCGTTGGCGCTCGCGATCGTCCTCGGGTTGTGTGGCTGCGGCACGAGCGCGGCGCGCCACGGCACCGTCCAGACCACCGCGTCCCCGGTCACGGTGTTGCGCGGCGGCCCACCGGCCCACATCGCCGTCATCGTCATGGAGAACGAGGAGTACCGCGACATCATCGGTTCGCGACAGACCCCGTTCATCAACGTCCTGGCCCGCCGCTACGCGCTGGCGCGGTCGATGTACGCCATCACGCATCCCTCGCTGCCCAACTACCTGGCGGTGACCGGCGGCAGCACCTTCGGCATCGACAGCGACTGCACCGACTGCCACGTCCCGTCGCTCGCGCAGCCTGGCCGACCAGTTGACCGCCGCGCACCTGTCCTGGAAGGCCTACATGGAGGACCTCCCTCACGCCTGCTACCGCGGCGCGGCCGCCGGCCTCTACGCCAAGAAGCACGACCCGTTCATGTACTACGACCGCGTCGCGCGCAGACCCCGCGCAGTGCGCCCACGTCGTCCCACTCACCGAACTTGCCCAGGACGAGCGAGCACGCACGCTCGCGCGGTTTGTCTGGATCACCCCCAACCTGTGCCACGACATGCACGACTGCCCGCCGCTGCTGGGCGATGCCTTCCTGGCGCGGGTGGTGCCGCCGCTGCTGACCGCGCTCGGACCGCGAGGGCTGCTCATCCTCACCTGGGACGAGGGCGACACAGACGACGGCTGCTGTCGCGTGGCCGCGGGCGGCCACATCGCCACGGTCTTCGCCGGGGGGCTGGCGGCGCCGCACGCGCAGCTGACACGACCGGTCGACCAGTACTCGATCCTCCAGGCCATCGAGGATCTCCTGCGGCTACAGCGGCTCCGGGGCGCTGCCTGCCCGTGCACGCCGTCGCTGGCCCCGCTCCTGCGCGGGGCCGGCGGGGCTACGGGCTCGACGAGCTCTGGCTGACGGCGTCGGGCAGCGCGGCATCGTCGAGCTCGAGCGTGGGCCCGAAGCCGATCTCCAGCAGCGCCCCGCCGCCGGGAGCGTTGGCTGGCGCGCACGAACCCACCGTGGGCGTCCGCGGCCTGGCGCACGATGGCCAGCCCCAGTCCCGAGCCCGGCTGGGAGCGGGCGTCGCGGGCGCGGTGGAAGCGGTCGAAGACGAACGGGAAGGTCCTCTTCGTGAAAGCCCGGCCCGTGGTCGCGTACGGTCAGCGTGCCCGCGGCCAGCGCCACCTCGATGGCGCCGCCCGACTGGCCGTACTTGGCGGCGTTGTCGAGCAGGTTGGCCACCGCGCGGGCGATCCGGTCGCCCTCGCCATGCACCAGCGTGGGCTCCAGGGAGGCCGTCACGGTCAGCTGCGGCGCGCGGCGGCGCGTCCGCTCCACCGCGGCGGAGACGATCTGGTCGACGCGCACCTCGGCCGGCTCGCCCGCCAGCTTCGTGCCCCGCGCGAGCTCGACGACGTCGCCCACCAGCGCGGTGAGCTCGTCGAGCTCCTCGATCACGTCGTGGCGCAGCGCCTCGCGATCGGCGGGCGAGAGCAGCTCCTCGTCGCGCATGAGCTGGAGGTTGGCGCGGATGGTGGCGATCGGAGTGCGCAGCTCGTGCGAGGCGTCGGCGACGAGGTTGCGCTGGGACTGGACCGAGCGCTCGAGAGCGTCGAGCGTGTTGTTGAAGGTCTGGGCCAGCCGGGCCAGCTCGTCGCCGCCGTGCACGTCGACGCGCTCGGAGTCCAGCCGGTCCGGATTGGCGGCGATCGCCTCGGTCTGCCGGGTGAAGCGGGCGATCGGCGCGAGCGCCGTGCGCGCCACCAGCAGCCCGAGCAGCGCGGCGAGCGCGATCCCCGCCGCCGCGATGATCACCAGCAGCAGCAGCTGGTGCGAGAGGGCGTCGTCGACCTGTGTGAGCGGCAGCGCCACCTGGACGGCCCCGTAGCGGCCCGCGCCATGGGCGAGCACCCGCAGGTGCGTCGTGCCCACGCTGACGTCGCTGAAGTACTGGCCGGTGCCCGAGCGCGCCAGCGCCTTCGACCGCGCCGTCGACCGGCAGCTTGCTCGTCTCGCCCGATGCCAGGCACACCGAGCCCGTCGCGACTGACGAGCTGGACGTAGCCCTGGGCGCCCTCCGAAGCCGCCGCCGCGCGTGTGGTCGAGACCCAGGCCCTGGTCGCAATCGTTGCGGCTGAAGCCCGTCCCCGCCGAACGCCCGGCGGGCGCCGGAAGCCCCGGCGGGATCTCGTCGCCGGTCCGGCGCCGGGCATGGGACCCTTGGCCACGCCGGCGTTGACCAGCAGCGGCTGGATGAGGCTGTGCAGCGACGTGTCGAGCTGCCCCTGGAGCTCGGAGCGGGTGCCGGCGTAGGCCGAGACGGCCACCGCGATCACCGCGATCGCCACCGCGACCCCGGCGGCCAGGCCCATCGCGCGCTCGCAGAGCTCATTCGCTGACCGCTCGGCGGGCTCCCGCAGCGCGTAGCCCACGCCCCGGACGGTGTGGATGAGCGGCCGGGCGCCGGCGTCCTCGAGCTTGCGGCGCAGGTAGCCCACATACACGCGCAGAGCGTTGGAGGTGGGGCCGAAGTCATAGCCCCACACGCGGTCGTAGATGGTCGAGTGGGGCAGCACCCGGCGCGGGTTGAGCATGAGCAGCTCCAGCAGCTGGTACTCGGTCCGGGTCAGCTCGACGAACGTGCCCGTCGACCTCGACGCCGTGGCGCGCCGGGTCCAGCCGCAGCTCGGCGAAGGTCAGCCCGCCCTCGACGTCGCCCTCGCCCCCGGCGCGGCGCAGCAGCGCCCGCAGCCGGGCCCGCAGCTCGTCGACGTCAAACGGCTTGACCAGGTAGTCGTCGGCCCCGGCGTCCAGCCCGTCGATCCGGTCTGAGACGGCGTCGCGCGCGGTGAGCATGAGCACCGGCACCCGGTTGCCCTCGCGGCGCAGCAGCCGGCACACCTCGAGGCCGTCGATGTCGGGCAGCCCGACGTCCAGCACCACCGCGTCGGGGACCGACGTCGTCACCTCCGACAGCGCCTCGGAGCCGGTCGCGGCCAGCACCACCTCGTAGCCCGACAGCGACAGCGCCCGGCGCAGGACGTCGCGCAGCGCGCGGTCATCGTCGACGACGAGCAATCTCATTGGTGTGATTGTCGCCCGCGATCCGGCCGGGCGTGAGCAACTCCTACGTTTTGCTTATCCGCGCGCGAGGCGTCAGCGTCTTGGGCGGCGGCGCGCTCGCGCAGGACTGCGCCGAGGATGCCGTTGATGAACGCCGGCGCCCCGGAGCCGCAGAAGCGCTTGGCGGTCTCGATGGCCTCGTCGATCGCCCCCTCGGGCGGGATCGGCTGCTCGCCGGGGACGACGCCGGGATAGAGCATCTCCAGCAGGGCCACGCGCAGGATCGAGCGCTCCAGCGGCGCGATCCGCTCCAGCGGCCAGTCCTTGGCGTAGCGGCGGATGAGCTCGTCGAACTCGGGCTGGTGCTCGCGCGCCTGCTCGGCCAGCGCAAAGGTGAAGGTGTGGACGTCGCGGGGCAGCATGTCGCCCAGCGGGCGCCCGAGCAGGTCGCTCTGATACAGCGCCCACACCGCGGCGCGGCGCTGCTCGGTTCGGCGGGACATCAGTCGCCTCAGCCGACGGTGATGAGCTCTTTGGGCACCGACGTGAGGATGGTGCACGCCGTGTCGGTCACGACCACCAGATCCTCGATCCGTACCCCGAACTGTCCGGGCAGGTAGACGCCCGGCTCGACGGTGACGACGTTGCCGGCGGCCAGCACGGAGTCCGAGCGCTGCGACAAGCCGGGGCGCCTCGTGGATCTCCAGGCCCACCCCGTGGCCGAGGCCGTGGCCGAAGTGCTCTCCGTGGCCGGCGTCGGCGATGACGCTCGCGCGCCGCCGCGTCGGCCTCGCGACCGCCGGCGCCCGCCGTGACGGCCTCCAGGCCGGCGAGCTGCGGCCTGGCGGACGAGGTCATAGACCTCGAGCGTCGCGTCGGGGAGGTCCCCGGTGGCCAGCGTGCGCGTGCAGTCTGAGCAGTACCCGTCCAGCTCGGCGCCCCAGTCGATGACCACGAGCTCGTCGCGCCCGATCTCGACCGTCGCGCGGCTGGGCGTGGGGCAGCGCGCCGTGGGGGCCGGCGGCGACGATCGGGTCAAACGACGGGCCGCTTGGCGCCGAGGTCCTCCATGGCGCGGTCCAGGGCGACGGCGACGTCGATCTCCGTGCGGCCGGCCAGGCCCCGCTCCATGATCTGGCGCAGGGCGGCGTCGGCGAGCTTGGCGGCCTCGGCGATGCGGTGGATCTCGTCGGCGTCCTTGACCGCGCGCAGCGACTCGACAGCGTCGCCGGCGGCGACCAGCTCGACGCGATCTCGCGAGCGAGCTCGCGCCAGGCGGCCGCGGGTGCGCACGCTCATGTGGGCGTCCTCGAAGGCGAGCCGCTGCTCGCCGGATGGCAGCAGCTCCGGAAGCGTGTCCAGGAGCTCCAGGCGCGATCGTGCGCGTCAAAGGCGCCGTCGACCTCGTCGGCCGACTGCTCCACGTAGCGGAAATCCGTGACGAAAGCTCGCGTGTCGGGGCCGACCAGGACCATGCCGTTGGAGCCGGTGAAGCCGGTGAGGTAGCGGACGTTGACCAGCGAGGTGACGACGAGCAGGTCGGCGCCGATCTCGGGCAGCCTCTCGGCCAGGCGGGTCGCGCGGTCGCTCATACGGCGGTCGAGAGCTCCTCGGCCAGGCGGGTCAGCGCCTCGCGATAGCCGTCCTGGCCCTTGCCGGCGATGCGCGCGCAGCAGAGATCGCGGATGACCGATTCGCGCCGGAACGGCTCGCGCTCGTCGACGTCGGAGAGGTGGACCTCCACCGCGGGCAGCCCGGTCAGCTCCAGGGCGTCGCGGATCGCATAGGAGTAGTGCGTCCACGCCCCCGGGTTGAGGATCACGCCGTCGGCCAGTCCATTGAGGCCATGCAGATGCTCCACGAAGGCGCCCTCATGGTTGGTCTGAAAGAAGCGGGTGGCCAGACCCAGCTCGGCGGCCGCCTCCGAGATCCCGATCTCCAGCTCGCTCAGGGTGAGCGTGCCGTAGTGATCGGGGTCGCGCCGGCCCAGCTGGTCCAGGTTGACGCCGTGCATCACCTCGATGCGATTGCGGACTTCCATCGCGCTCACGTTAGTGGCATTCCTCAGAACGACCTACGCGGCGAGCTCTCGCACGGCGGCGATGAGCTCGCGCGGGACCACCGCGCTGCCCGGCCGCGGGTCGCCCGGCGCGGGCAGCAGCACGAAGGGGACGGGCCCCTCCCCCATGCGCTTCTTGTCCCGCGCGGTGGCCATGACCACGGCGTCGGGGTCGACGTCGCGCAGGATCGGTGGGCAGCCCGTGCGTGCGCAGGAGCTCGCACACCTCGGCACGCAGGTCGTCGCTGCCCGACAGGCGCAGCGCCGCCAGAAGCCCGAGCCCGACCGCCTCGCCGTGGCGGTAGGCGGCATACCCGGTCACCGCTTCGATGGCGTGGCCGACGGTATGACCGAGGTTCAGCACCTGCCGGGCGCCGCCGTCGCGCTCGTCGCGAGCCACGATCCTCAGCTTGGTGTGCGCACAGGCGGCGATGATCGGCGGCGAGTCCGGCGCGGCGCCGCCGCGGACCCGCTCCCACAGATCCCCGCCGGCGATGAGCGCCGTCTTGACCACCTCGGCGTACCCGGCGGCCAGCTCCTCGGCGGGCAGCGACGCCAGCGTGTCGGTGTCGGCGATGACCGCCTGGGGCTGGTGGTAGGCGCCGACATAGTTCTTCGCCTCGGGGAGGTCGACGCCGGTCTTGCCGCCCAGCGCGGAGTCGACCTGGGCCACGAGCGTGGTCGGGACCTGCACGAAGCGCACCCCGCGCTGGTAGGTGGCCGCGCAGAAGCCCGCCAAGTCGCCGACAACGCCGCCGCCGAGCGCCACGACCACGTCAGCCCGGGTCATCCCGGCGCGCACCAGCTCCGTCCAAACGATCTCGGCGTGAGCGATCGTCTTTGACTGCTCGCCGGGCATGATCGTCACCCGGCCATCCAACGGCTCCAGCCGCTCGGCGTAGCGTCGCCCGGCGTTGTAGTCGGTGACCAGGAAACGGCGGCCCTCCACGGTGCGCGGCCAGAACGCGGTGTCGTCCTCCCCCAACAGCCCGGCGCCGATGTAGACCGGGTAATCGCCGCCGGCGGTCGCCGCCCACAGGAGCTTGGTGTCAGCCGGCATGCCCTCCAGCGACGCTACGACACGCTCGATCCCGCCGGCCCGCGACTCCGGGACAACGAGATCGACCACCGCCCAGGGCACGGAACCGTCGTCGCCATCGACCCAGATGACCAGCTGATCGGTCAGCGCCTCCGGATCAAGGTCGCCGGGAGCGTGCAGGGTGATCCGTCCGCCGGGCGCCCCCATCTCACCGATCGCCGCGGCGGCGGTCCGCAGGTGCGCTCTCGGAGGACCCCACCAACGCGATGTCTCTGGTCTGCACGGCGCTCACCGTCGCTGCCAGCCGATGCGCGTGCGGTAGGCGTCCAGCGCGGCGCGGACGTCGTCGATGTGGTCGCCCCCGAACTTGCGCCGGTAGGCGTCGGCGAGCACGAAGGCAACCATCGCCTCCCCCACCACGCCGGCCGCGGGCACGGTGCACGAGTCGGTGCGCTCGCGCAGAGCCTCGGCGGGCTCGTGGGTGGCGATGTCCACCGAGCGCAGCGGCTTGGTCAGCGTGGGCAGCGGCTTCATGTAGCCCCGTACCACGACCGGGTCGCCCGTGGTCATGCCGCCCTCCAGCCCGCCGGCACGGTTGGTCTGGCGGTAGAAGCCGCGCTCGTCGTCGTAGAAGATCTCGTCGTGGGCCTCGGAGCCCGGGAGCCCGGCCACCTCGATCCCGTCGCCGACGGCGGCTGCCTTGATCGCCTGGATGGAGAGGATCGCCTGGCCGAGCACGCCGTCAAGGCGCTCGGACCAGGAGACATGGGAGCCCAGCCCCGGCACGAGCCCGAAGGCGCGCACCTCGAACACGCCGCCCAGGGACTCGTTGGCCTTGCGCAGGCGGTTGATCTCGGCCACCATCGCCCGCCCCGCCTCGTCGTCCAGACAGCGCACCGGCGACTCGTCGACGGCGGCGAAGTCCTCCGGGGTGAGGTCGTCGGCGGCGCGGAGCGGTGACGCCGGTGATCTGGATCACGTGGCGAGAACACGCTCGACCCCGAGCGCGCCCAGGAAGGCCTTGGCCACCGCCCCACCCGCCACGCGCGCCGCCGTCTCCCGCGCGCTGGCGCGCTCCAGGATGTCGCGCACGTCGCTGACCCCGTACTTCTGGGTGCCGACCAGGTCGGCGTGGCCGGGACGCGGCAGGTGGACCTCGGCGGTCTGCGCCTCCACCGGCCAGGGGTTCATCCGCTCCTCCCAGTTGGCGAAGTCGCGGTTGGTGACCGTCGAGCGCGATCGGGCCGCCCAGCGTGCGGCCGTGGCGGACCCCACCGGTGACCTCGACGCGGTCGCGCTCGATCTTCATCCGCCCGCCGCGGCCGTGGCCCAGCTGGCGACGGGCCAGGTCGCGGTCCAGGGCCTCGCGCTCGAGCACCAGCCCGGCGGGCATGCCCTCCACGATGCACGTCAGCCCGGGACCGTGGGACTCGCCGGCGGTGGTCAGGGTCAGCGTCATGACGAGGGCGGAGGCGAGGTGTCGCCGCCCTCGGCGGGGTGCTCCTGGGCGTCGCGCCCGGGGATTCGGCGCCCGGTGCCCTCACACCAGGGGCACACGACCTCGTGGGGCTCGCCGCCCAGTCCGGAGATGAGCCGGCCGGTGCCACGGCACGGGTTGCAGATCTGGTCCTCGGGAATGGACTCCTCGGTCGCCATGGCGGCGGAGGTTAGCTGTCGCTAGCCCACGGCCGCCCGCATGGCCTCGATCGAGGCCCGGCGGCCGGTGAAAAGCTCGAAGCTGAGCGCTCCCTGCCCGATGAGCAACTCCAGCCCGTCCACCGCCGCGATCCCCTGCTCGCGTGCCCGGCTGACCAGGATCGTGCCGGCGCCTGTGTAGACGAGGTCGACGACGCAGCCGTAGCCGGTCAGGTCACCGGGCTCCAGCGGCAGCCGGTCGAAGGGATCCGAGCCGTCAAGGCCCACGGCGGTGCAGTTGACCAGGACGTCGGCGGGACGCGGCCGCTCGGCCGCCGTGGCACCGAGCTCGGCCGCCAGCTCGCGGGCGCGGGGCGCCGTGCGGTTCCACACGCGCACCTCGGCGGCGCCGGCGTCGAGCAGGGCCCAGACGGCCGCTCGCGCGCTTCCGCCCGCCCCCAGGACCATCGCGGTGCGGCCGCTCACGCTAAACGGGAGTGCCGCGATGAGCGCCGGAGCGTCGGTGTTGTCGGCGGCGATCTCCCCTGCCGGGCCGAAGGTGAGCGTGTTGGCGGCCCCGATGGCGCGCGCCTGGGGACTCGCCTCGCGGGCCAGCGCGAGCGCCGCCTGCTTGTGGGGGATCGTCACGTTGGCGCCGGCAAACCCGGCGCCGGCGAGCGCCGGGACGGTCTCGTCGAACAGCTCGGGCGGCGACGGGCAGCAGCTGGTAGCGCCAGTCGTGCAGCCCGGCGGCCGCCAGGGCCGCGTTCTGGATGGCGGGAGAGCGGCTGTGGGCGACCGGCCAGCCCAGGACGCCGAGCCGGCGCCGTTCGCTCATTTGCCGCAGTGCGGACGCCGGTCCACGGCCAGCAGGTGCTGGAACTGCGCGTAGCTGGTCGCGAACACGGTCTGGTTCGAGCACGGCTTGGCGAAGAAGTACAGGTAGTGCGTGCGCGCGGGGTGAGCGGCGGCCTGGATCGAGGCCAGCCCGGGGCTGTCGATCGGCGTGGGCGGCAGCCCGAAGTGCGTGTGCGTGTTGTAGGGCGACTTCGAGTGCAGCTGGGACACCGTCAGCGGCCTGGTGTAGTTGCCGGTGGCGTACTGGGTGGTGGTGTCGAACTGGAGCATCATGTGGTCGGCCAGCCGGTTGTAGATGACCGATGCGATCAGCGGTCGCGCCTTCTGCGACGCCGCCTCGGCCTCGATCAGCGAACCCACGGTCAGGACGTCATAGGGCGACAGGTGCTTGGAGCGCGCGTAGCCGAGGTTGACGCCGGCAAAGCGCCGCTTGAAGTCCTTGAGCTGGTCGGCGACGAGCGCCGAGACCTTCGCCGGCTTGACCAGGGTGAAGGTGTCGGGGAAGAGGAAGCCCTCCAACGACGGCGTGTTGCGCGGCGCCCCGTAGCTGTGGGGGTCCAGCAGCCGTGAGTGGCGAGTGGCGGCCAGGTAGTTGCCCTTGATCTTCTGCTTGCGCAACAGCGCGCTCACATACGCGCGCGTGTGGCCCTCGCTGATCGTGAGCTGTGTCGTCGGGGCCGCGTGCGGAGGCTTGGAGAGGGTGTCGAGCACCGACCCATAGCTCATGTCGTGCTGCAGGTGATACGTGCCCGACCGCAGGTCACCGCGCTCACCGCCCAGCGTCGCCCGCAGCTCGAAGAAGAAGCCGTGCGCGATCACCCCCTGGCGCTCGAGCAGGGTGCCGATCTCCTTCGTGCTCGAGTTGGGTGGGATGACGACGGTGACGCTGCCGTGCGGCGAGGTCCCCAGGGGCTGGAACAGCTCGATCAGAAACCAGACGAGCGCCGCGACGGCGACGAACACGATGAGCGCTCCGAGCCGGGCCCGCCAGCGTCCGCGGCGGCGGCTGCGGGGCGCACGCGGCCGCTTGACCGCGCGCGGCTGGTGCGGGCGTATCGACCGCTGCTCCAGCCGGCTGATCCGCCGCGTCCCGGCCGGCGCCTCGGCCGTCGCCTCGCCCGGTCCGGCGTCGTTGCCCTCGTGGAACCCGTACTCCTCGTCCTCGTGGACGTGGTGCGCGTCGTCGCCGTCGTCGAGGTCGTCGAGGTCGTCGGGATCGCCCGGCGCCGGCGGGGCGTCCGGAGGTGCCTCGACCTGAGGCTGGTCGAACACGCCGGCGCGCTGGGCCCGCGCCGCCTCGCGCTCGCGGCGCGCCACCTCTCGCTCCTCGGCCGTGCGCTCTGAGTCGTCAGTCACGCGCGAGCTCCTGAGGGCGGCGGCTGGCCAGCCAGCTCTCCAGCAGATGCGCCGCCGCGCGCGAGTCCTCGGCGGCGCGACCCGGGGTCCGCTCGGCCAGCCGCGTGGTGAAGCGCTCGTCGTAGAGCTCGACCGGCACCTCGACCGCCCGGTCCAGCGCGGCGGCAAAGGCACGGGCCTCGGCCGTCTGGGTCGAGTCGGCGCCCGACAGCGACAGCGGGAGGCCGACCACCACCCGCTCCGCGCCCACCTCGGCGATGAGCGCGCGCAGCCGAGCACGTCCACGGCGCGACGTGACGTCGGTGACCGGCTCGAGCGGCGTGGCCAGCGTCCCGGTGGGGTCGCTCACCGCGCAGCCGCAGCGGGCCTTGCCGTAGTCGAGCGCCAGGACCCGCACGATCTCAGCTGTTGAGTGCGGCTTCGATGGCGGTCCGTGCGGCATTGATGGCGTCCGGCAGCTTCGCGGGGTCCTTGCCGCCGGCGCGCGCCATGGTGTCACGTCCGCCCCCGCCGCCGCCCACTTCCGCCGCAGCGATCTTGATGATCTCGCCCGCGCGCACTCCACGCGCCACCAGCGCCGGCGCCACGGAGGCCAGGAGGTCGACCCGGCCCTCGCCCGCGGTCCCGAGCACGATGGCGGCGTCGCCGAGCTTGCCCTTCAGGCGGTCGGCCAGCTCGAGCAGCGCTTGGCCGTCGGCCACGTCGACGGCGGCCGCGAGGATGCTGGCACCCTGTGTCTGCGTGGCGGAGGCGATCAGCTTGTCGACGTCGACGGCGCCGTTGCCCGCCGCGCCGCGCTTGGCCGCGCGCTCGAGCTCGCGCACCCGCTCCGAGAGCTTCTGCACCGAGTCGACGACCCGCCCCGCGGGCACCCGCAGATGCTCGGCGGTGGCGGAAAGCTCGCGGTCGCGCTCGCGGAAGAAGTCGATCGCCTCGGGGCCGGTGATCGCCTCGATGCGGCGGACGTTGGCGGCGCTCGAGGTCTCGGTGGTGATGCGGAAGAGGCCCACCTCAGCGGTGTTGGCGACGTGGGTGCCACCGCACAGCTCGCGTGAGAATGACCCGTCGCCCACCTCCACCATCCGCACGATCTCGCCGTACTTCTCGTTGAACAGGGCCATCGCGCCCAGGCGCTTGGCCTCGTCGAGCGAGGTGCTGATGGCGTGCACCGGGTGACTCTCCACGATCCACCGGTTGACGTCGTCCTCCACCAGTCGCAGGTCCTCCGCACTCAGCCCGCTGGAGTGGGTGAAGTCGAAGCGCAGCTTGTCGGGGCCCACGTAGGAGCCGGCCTGATGGACGTGGGCGCCCAGGCGCCGGCGCAGGGACGCGTGCAGCAGGTGGGTGGCGGTGTGGTTGGCGGCGGTGGCGTGACGCGCGGGCCGGTCCACGTGGGCGCGGACCCGCTCGCCGGGCTCGAACGAGCCGTGCTCGGGCTTGACCCGCACCACCTGGTCGGTGCCGAGGCGGATGACGTCGAGCACTGTCGCCCGGCAATGACCGCTCTCGCACTCCAGGACGCCCGTGTCGGCGACCTGGCCGCCGCCGGTGGCGTAGAAGGGCGACTCGACGAGCTTGACCAGGACGTCGCCGTTGTCGGAGACCGCTGCGCCGATCGTCGTCTCGGCGTCGGTGGTCTCGTAACCCACGAATTCGGTGGCAAACCCGGCACGGCCCGAGAGCGCCGCCGCGCGCTCGCGCACGACGTCGACGCCGCCACCTCCGCGTGAGCCCTCGCGGGCCCGTGTGCGCTGGTCCTCCATCAGCACCTCGAAGCCCTCCTCGTCGACGCCGAGGTCGTGCTCGGCGATGATCTCCAGGGTGAGGTCGATGGGGAAGCCGTAGGTGTCGTGCAGGAGGAAGGCATCTGAGGCGGCGATGCCCTCCTCGTCGTTCTCGCGGGCCTGCGCGATGAGGTCATCGAGGCGCTTGAGGCCCTGCTCCAGCGTGCGCCCGAAGCTCTCCTCCTCAGAGGCCATCCACCGCCGGATGGTGTCGCGCTGGTCATGGAGCCCGGGGTACTCGGAGCCCATGAGCTCGGTGACCACGTCGGCGTAGCGCTCCAGAAATCCAGGGTCCAGGCCCAGCCCGCGGCCCTGCTGGATGGCGCGGCGCATGATGCGGCGCAGAACGTAGCCGCGATCCTCGTTGGAGGGCACCACTCCGTCGCCGAGCAGGAAGGTCATCGCCCGGCCGTGGTCGGCGAGGACCCGCAGCGCCCGGTCGGTGGCGAACTCCTCGTCGTAGCGGCGGCCCGACAGCTCCTCGCCCAGCTCGATGAGCGGCGCGAACTGGTCGGTCTCGAACACCGTCGCCTTGTCCTGCAGGATGCAGGCCATCCGGTTGAGCCCCAGCCCGGTGTCGATGTTCTTGGCCGGCAGCGGCGTGAGCACGTTGATGGGGTTCTGATCCATCTCCATGAAGACCAGGTTCCAGTACTCCATGAAGCGCTCGTTCTCGCCTCCCGGCAGGTCGTCGGGCTTGCCGTGGTCGACCCCGCGATCCAGGTACAGCTCCGAGCAGGGGCCGCATGGACCCAGCGGCCCGGACTGCCAGAAGTTCTCCGAGCGCGGGCACTCCACGATCCGCTCGCGCGGGACGCCGATCTCCAGCCATGCGTCGATCGCCTCCTGGTCGGGGCCGAGGCCCAGCTCCTCGTCGCCCGCGAACACGGTGATCCAGATGTCGTCGGGGTTGAAGCCGAACCCCTCGGTCGAGAGCCCCCAGGCAAACCGAGCGGCCTCGCGCTTGAAGTAGTCCCCGAAGCTGAAGTTGCCGAGCATCTCGAAGAAGGTGAGATGGCGCGTGGTGGTCCCGATGATCTCGATGTCCCCGGTCCGGAAGGTCTTCTGGCAGGTCGTGACCCGAGGGTGCGGCGGGCGTTCCACCCCGGCGAAGTACGGCTTCAGCGGATGCATCCCCGCGATCGTGAACAGCGCTGACGGGTCCAGCTCGGAGGGGACCAGCGAGGAGGAGGGCAGGCGCAGGTGGTCCTGGGACTCGAAGAACTCGAGGAAGGTGCTGCGGATCTCGTCAGACGTCATGGGCGTGGGAGTTTAGGTAGGACTCCGGCCCGCTCGCCCGTCGATCGTCCCCCACCCCACCACCACGTCGCCGTCCATCAGGCAGGCCAGCTGCCCGGGCGCCGCGCCGTCGACCGGCTCGGCCAGCTGCAACGACAGGCTGCGGTGGCGACCCTCGCCCGGATCCCCCGCCACGCGGGCGGTGAGCGGCCGCTGGCGGTAGCGCAGCTTGACCCGGTCCACGCGGCGCCCGTCGCGGTGCAGGCGGGCGGCGCGGATGGCCACGCGATCGGTGCGCAGTTCGTCGCGGGGGCCGACGGTGACCCGCCCGGTGTCCGCGTCCTTGTCGAGCACGAACAGCGGCTCGGCGGCGGCAACGCCCAGCCCGCGGCGCTGGCCGACGGTGAAGCGGTGCTGGCCGTCGTGGCGCCCCAGGGTGGTGCCGTCGCTGGCGACGATCTCGCCGGGCCGGCCGGCGATCGCGCCGTGGCGCTCCATGAAGCGGGCGCGGCTGGTGCCGGCCAGGAAGCACAGGTCCTGGGAGTCGACCTTGGACGCCACCGGCAGCCCGGCCTCAGCAGCGATCCGCGCGCACCTCGGGCTTGTGCAGCTCGCCCAGCGGGAACCGCAGCCGGGCCAGTGACTCGGGCCTGAGCGCCGCCAGCATGTAGGTCTGGTCCTTGGCGGCGTCGGCGGCGGCGCGCAGCAGCGGGCCACGCGCGTCCTCGGACTCCGCCGTGCGCGCGTAGTGGCCGGTGGCCAGGGCGTCGCAGCCCAGCCGGTCGGCGAGCGCGAGCATCGCGTCCAGGCGGACGTGGCCGTTGCAGCCGACGCACGGGTTGGGCGTCTCCCCCGCCGCGTAGCCGGCGATGAACGGGTCCACGACCCCGGCGCGGAACTCCTCTCGCAGATCGACGGTGACGTGCGGGATCCCCATCTGGTGAGCCAGCGCGCGCGCCTGGGCGACCGCCGTGGCCGAGCAGCAGCTGCGCTCGGCGTCGTTCTCAGCGTCGGCCCACAGCTCGAGCGTCACCGCCAGGGTCGGCCCTTCCTGCGCGCAGAGGTGGGCGGCCACGGCGCTGTCGACCCCGCCGCTCATGGCCACCAGCGTCACTGGGTTTGAGGGATTGCGCGCAATGCTCGCGTGGGCACGGACCGCTCCGCCCAGGGCACGAGCCAGCGCGTCGGCGGCGAGCTCGGCGGCGTGCAGCTTGCCCGGGCTCAGCCCGCCGAGCTCCGCGGCGACCTCATGGGTGCTGACGCGCGCCGCGTCGACGATCGACGCGCCGCGCACGAGCGTGACGGCGGCACTGGCGGCCGCCGTGGAGGCGCCGCAACCGCGGGCCGTGAATCCGGCGTCGGATACCCGGTCGCCGTCAACGGCGACGGTCATGGTGATCTCGTCGCCGCAGGCGTAGCCGCCGGCGGTGCCGGCGTGACCCTGGGCGGGGCGGTGACCCTGGCCCTGGGGAGAGGTGAGGTGGTGTTCGAACGCGAGTGCGTCCACGGCCGTCCTATCGCAGCTTGAGCCCGAGCTCCCGCAACTGGATGTCGTCTACGGGGGCGGGCGCCCCGGTGAGCGGATCGGCGCCGCTGGTGGACTTGGGGAAGGCGATGACCTCACGGATGTTGTCGCGGCCGGCCAGGAGGGCGACGATCCGGTCGATCCCGAAGGCGATCCCGCCGTGCGGGGGAGCGCCGTACTTCAGGGCGTCCAGGAGGAAGCCGAAGCGGGCCTGGGCCTCCTCCTCGTTGATGCCGATGAGATCGAAGACGCGCGACTGCACGTCGGTGCGGTGGTTACGGACCGAGCCGCCGCCGATCTCGTTGCCGTCGAGCACAAGGTCGTAGGAGCGCGAGAGCAGCGTCCCGGGGTCGTCCATGTCGGCGGCGGTGGCAGGGGTGCCGTCGGCGTTGGCGGGCGCCGTGAACGGGTGATGCTCGGCGTCCCAGCGCTGCTCTTCGGGCTTGTAGGTGAACATCGGGAACTGGATCACCCAGCGGATGTCGTGCGCGCCCTCGGGCACGAGGTCAAAGCGCCGCGCCATCTCCAGGCGCAGCGCGCCGAGGACCTGGTTGGTGGTGGCCGAGGTGTCGGCGACGATGAACAGCACGTCGCCGGGCGTGGCGCTCGAGCGCGGTGGTGATCGCGCCGAGCTCGGTCTCTGACAGGAACTTGGCGATGGGCGAGCGCCACAGGCCGTCGGCACCGGCGGCCTCGTCCTGCACGAAGGCCCACACCAGGCCCTTGGCCCCGTACTGCTTAGCCAACTCGGTGAGGGTGTCGAGATCTGAGCGGGTGAGCTCCCGGGCCCCGGCGTTGATCCCGCGGACCACGCCGCCGGAGGCGAGCGCGCCGGAGAACACCTTGAACTCGCTGTCTTTGACGGCGTCGCCCAGGTCGGTGAGCTCCAGGCCAAAGCGCGTGTCGGGCCGGTCAGAGCCAAAGCGTCCCATCGCCTCGGCGTGGGTCATCCGCGGCCAGGGCGGGGCGGGGACGTCGAACCCGGCCTGCGCGAACACGGCGCCGATGGCGGCCTCGCTGGTGGTCAGGACGTCCTCCTCATCGACGAAGGCCATCTCGACGTCGAGCTGGGTGAACTCGGGGAGACGGTCGGCGCGGGCGTCCTCGTCGCGGAAGCAGCGCACGATCTGGTAGTAGCGTTCAAAGCCCCCGATCATCAGCAGCTGCTTGAACAGCTGAGGTGACTGCGGCAGGGCGTAGAACGACCCGGCCGCGATCCGCGCCGGGACGAGGAAGTCACGCGCCCCCTCGGGCGTGGAGCGGGTGAGAAACGGCGTCTCGATCTCGAGGAAATCGCGCTCGTCCAGGACCTCGCGGATCGTCTTGACCACCCGGTGGCGCAGAGCCAGCGCGTCCTGCATGGGCGCGCGGCGCAGGTCCAGCGTGCGGTGGCGCAGGCGCAGGTTCTCGTCCACGGCGCCGTCCTCGTCGACCGGGAACGGGGGCGTCTCGGAGTCGGCGAGGATCTCCATCTCGGTGACGGCGATCTCGATCTCTCCGGTGGCGAGGTTGGGGTTGACGTTCTCTGGCGCGCGCTTGTTGACCGTGCCCGACGCCGTGACGACGTCCTCGGAGCGCAGCTTGTGCGCCTCGGCGTGGGCCGCGGCGGCGGTGGCGGGGTTGAAGACCAGCTGGACGATCCCCGAGCGCTCGCGCAGGTCGATGAAGATGAGGCCTCCGTGGTCACGGCGGCGGTGCACCCACCCCGAGACGCGGGCGCTCGTGCCCGCCCGGTCGGCGTGCAGCTGCCCGGCCCAGGTATCGCGAAAGGTGTTGGCCCGGGGCGCGTGCTTCACGCGAGGCGGCTCCCGCGCAGGATCGTGGGGATGACCGCTTCGGGGGCAAGCTCGGTCTGGTCTCCCGCTTCCATGTCCTTGAGGCTGATCTGCATGGGGTCGCCGATGATCGCAACGTAGCGCGCTCCGAGGCGGTCTGCGTGCTTGAGCTGGCCCTTCAGGCCGCGGCCGGCGAGCTCCAGTTGGGCGCTGAGGCCGGCGCGGCGGGCGTCATTGGCGAGCTTGAAGGCGCTCTGGCTCGCTTCGTCGCCGCTGTGGGGGACGATGGCGACGAACAGGTCGACGACGTTGGCCGCGACGGGCTGCTCGCCGGCGGCCAGGAGCATCCGCTCGACGCCCGCGGCCCACCCCACCCCGGGAGTCGGGGCGCCGCCGAGTTGCTCGATCAGCCCGTCGTAGCGCCCGCCGCCGCCCACGGCCGACTGGGCGCCCAGGGCGTCGGAGGTGAACTCCCACAGGGTGCGTGCGTAGTAATCCAGGCCGCGCACCAGGGTGGGGTCGAGCTCATAGCGGATCCCGGCGTCGTCGAGCAGTTCCTTGACGCGCTCGAAGTGCTCGGCATCCTCGGGCGCGAGCCGGTCGAGCAGGATCGGTGCGTCGCGCATCGTCTCCTTGGTGCGGCGGTCATCGGCGTCAAAGGCGCGCATCGGGTTCAGATCGATCCGGCTGATGACCTCGTCGGAGAGGCCGTCCTCGTGCGCGTGGAGATAGGCGGCCAGCTCCTCGCGGTATTCGCGGCGCGTCTCGGCGGTCCCGAGGCTGGAGAGCCGGAGGTGCAGGTCCTTGACCCCGAGCGCCTGCAGGAGGTCGGAGAGCAGGACGATGAGCTCGGCGTCGGTCTCCGGGCCGGCGGCTCCGATGGCCTCGGCGCCGACCTGCCAGAACTGGCGGTAGCGGCCCCGCTGGGGCGCCTCGGCGCGGAAGAAGCTCGACAGGTACCACAGCTTCACGGGCTGCGGGAGCTTGTGCATCCCGTGCTCGAGGTAGGCCCGGCACACCGGCGCGGTGCCTTCCGGGCGCAGCGTCAGCGAGCGCCCGCCGCCGTCGTCGAAGCTGTACATCTCCTTCTGGACGATGTCGGTGGCCTCCCCCACCCCGCGGGCGAACAGCTCGGTCGCCTCGAAGGTCGGGGTCTCGATGCGGCCGTAGCCGGCGGCGCCGAGGATGCGTCGGGCGTGCTCCTCGAGCACGAGGCGTGGCGCCGCGTCGGCTGGGAGCACATCGAAGGTGCCTCTGGGGGCCTGGAGCGAGCTCATGGCTGCTCTGGTGAGGCTAGGACTGATGCGCGAGTTCGCGCAGGAACGGGTTCGTGTCGCGCTCGACGCCGAGCGTGGTGAGGCCCATGTGGCCCGGGTAGACGGTCGTCTCGGCCGGATAGGCCTTGATCAGCGAGTCGATCGAGCTCAGCAGCGTCGGCCAGTCGCCGCCGGGGAGGTCGACGCGGCCCACGGAGCCCTGGAAGAGCACGTCGCCCGAGAACAGGGCCTCGTGCTCCTTGGCGGCGTAGGCCACGTGGCCTGGGCTGTGGCCGGGCACGAAGGACACCTCGAACTCGATGCCCGCGAACTCCAGGGTCTCGCCGCCGGCGACGGTCTCGTCGGCGTCGTAGCTCTCGAAGGGGCCAAAGCCGGGCAGGCGCATGTGGCCGTTGATGTCGGCGAGGATCTGGGTCTCGAGCTCCGGGCAGTACACCGGGGCGCCGGTGGCCCGCGCCACGGGCGCCACCGCGCCGACGTGGTCGAAGTGCGTGTGGGTGAGCAGGATCGCCTCGACCGTCGTGATGTTCAGCGCCTCCAGCGCGCCGATGAGCCGCTCGGCCTCGTCGCCGGGGTCGATCATCACCGCCCGCTCGGCGTCCGGAAGCCGGACGATGTAGGAGTTCTCCTGCACCGGCCCGACGGTGAACATCCGGGCGTCGATCACGTCTTCTGCTGCTGCTGCTTGCGCAGGTAGCGCCGGTACATGAAGCCGTCGAGGTAGTAACCCGACGGGATGTAGAGCAGCATGGCCAGGAGCGCAAACACCAGCGCCGGCAGGACCTTGCCCTTGTTGGTGACCAGCAGGAAGATGAAGATGAAGGCGGTCGCCAGACCCGCCTTCTTCAGAGCAGAGCTCCACGTCGGCGGCTTGGGCACCCGCGCCTGGGCGCGCTTGCTCCGCTCCTGCTTCTTGCGCTCCTCCGCTGTGGGCGGACGGCCGGTGCGACCGCGGACCTCGACCGTGCCGGCGGCGTTACCGCGGTGCTTGGTCCGGCGCTTGCGCTTGGTCTGTGCCATCTGTGAGACGAGAGCTTACGCGCTACGGGCGTGGCGGTGAAGCGTTTCTTCGATCGTGGCGTAGCCACGGAGCGGAATATCTGTCGGGAATTGGTCAAAGGCCGCCTCCGGAGCGAGTCCGACAAGCTCGGCAGCGTGCACGGGGGCGTGCCGGGCGACGGCCTCGACGACCGCGCGCAGCGGCGTGGCGCGATGATCCTCGACGTTGGTGGAGACCTGGGCGAGATGGGACTGCGCCAGCCACAGGCCGATGGCGCGCACCTGTGTCAGCCCCTCATCGCCTCCCTCCCTGATGTGGGCCGCGATCTCCTTGGCCTGCTCGAGCGTGGCCGGCGGCGCGAGCTCCACGTTGAAGGCAACCAGGGGCGGCCGGGCGGCCACCAGCACGGCGCCCGCCGAGGGATGGAGGTTGCGGGGCCCGAAGTCGGGCGTGAGCTCGCCGGCGTCGATGCGGCGCTGCAGCTCGGCGGGACCGCCGCGTCTGAGTTGCGCCCGTGTGCGACCGCCGGCGAGGATCCCGTAGAGGAACACGGGGAGCTCGAGCTGCGTGGCCAGGCTGTCGGCCAGCACGAGCGCCTCGGCGACCGCAGCGCCCCGGTCCTCTTCGCTGAGGTAGATGATCGGCGCGACGTCGACGGCGCCGATGCGGGGATGGACCCCCTCGTGGGTATCGATGCGGACGGCCTGGATCGCCTCTCGTGCCCCGTCGACGACATGTTGTGCGAGCTCGCCGGGCGCGCCCGCGAGCGTGTACGCGCTGCGGTGGTGGTCGATGTCGGAGTGGACGTCGAGCAGCGCGGGACCGAACGCTTTGCCGATGCGATCGATGGTGGCCCGGTCCCGGCCCTCGGAGACGTTCGGGTAGGCCAGCAGCGTCGTCACGGGCGCCGGATCATAAGCCGCGCTGCCCGCCGGCCACGCGCGCTGGCGCGCGCGATCTTGCTCAGATAGCTACGCAGATCGCGCACCTGACGCGGTGGGCGCGGCCGGGAAGCGGGCCGCCCAGGGCTCGAGCGCCACGCGCGCGGCGTTCGTCACGTAGGCGATCGTCCGGTACCAGCCGGCGGTGACGATCAGCTCCAGGAGCTGTTGGTCGGTATAGCGGCCGGCCAGCTGTACCCACAACTCGTCGGAGACCGTCGCGGTGTCGTGCAGCTCGTCGGCCAGGCGGACCAGAAGCGCGTCCTGCTCTGACCAGCTGGGGTCCTCCGCCGCGTCCACGCCGGCCGCCGTGGCCGCCAGCTGCTCGGCGCTGAGCCCGACTGCCTCTGCGAACGCGACCGCATGCACGCCCCACTCGTACTCCGCGCCCGCGCGGGCGCACGTGCGATGCAGGACGATCTCGCGGTCGCGGGGCGGGACCTGCCCATGGTTGAGGATCCCCGAGCCCAGCGGTCGCATCCGCGACATCAGCTCTCCGTGGACCGCCAGCGTCCGGAACAGCGCCAGCGGCTCGGCCTCCGCGCCGGGCGGCATCCAGCGTTTGAGCATCTCCCCCGTGTCGGGGTCATACGGCGGCTCCAGAGGTGTGATCCGGGGTGTCAGGTCCATCGCCTATGCTCCTTTGTGCTTCGAAAACCAAAGCGGATATGTCAGCACGATGATAGCTTCGAAATCCAAAGCACGCAAGAGCACCCCGGCACCAGGCCAGGCTGTCCGCGGCTCCACCACCGGACGCCCGATCATGGCTCTGCTCGACCTCCTGGGTCGCCGCTGGACCCTGCGCATCCTCTGGGAGCTGCGCACCGGCGAGAGCCTCACCTTCCGCGAGCTCCAGGCCCGCTGCGCCGAGGTCTCCTCCAGCGTCCTCAACGACCGCCTACGCGAGCTGCGCGATGCCGGCATCGTCACCGCTCGGCCCCGCCAGGGTTACACGTTGACGCGCGAGGGAGCTCAACTCATCGAGGACCTGGGCCCCCTGGACGGCTGGGCCAAACGCTGGGCTCGCCGTACCGCCCGCGGCGCCCGCGCCAGAGCCACACCCGGAGGGCCGCCGATACACTCCGCCCCCTCCCCGCCGGAGTAGCTCAGTCGGTTAGAGCAGCGGAATCATAATCCGCGTGTCGGGGGTTCGAGTCCCTCCTCCGGCATCACGTTGTTTGCAGCAACTTGTTGGATTTGCAGGAGTTTCAGCGGAATTCGCTTGAGCGCTTGCGACCGCTACGAACCGCTAGAGACCGCTCGCTGGCTGACAAAACAGTCCAACGAACAGTCCAACGCGCGAACGCGAGTTAGCAAACTGCGGAGGCGGTTCGCGAGCTGAGTGATCCTCACCGAGCGCAGCGAGGTCGCTGGCGAGAGCCGGCGCCAGCCGGCGGTCACCGTCCGCGCGGACAGCCGTGGCGCTGGAACCAGTCGCGCTCTTCGTGGCGGTCGTAGACGGTGGCTTCGCGGGGCCGTCTGTGCCTGCGTTGCCCGTCTCAGTAAGGGGACGGCTATCGGACGTCTGGCCGCGACACTGGCACTGACTCTCAACATCGCCTAGCGCCCCCAGGAGGCCGATGACCGCGCCGTCCCCGTCCAACGTGAAGGGGACCTGATGATCGGCAAGGCCAAACAGACTGCGATCGGGAGGCTGGTCGAGCCCACGACAACGCGCCCGACTCGCGGATGCAATCGAGACGGTGCGGCGCGGCGAGGGAAGGAGGTCGCTGATTTCCTCGGGCGCCGCTCGCTTGACTCGACGGCGATCTGCGCCACGCTCGATCTTCCGGCGTTGCGCTCAGATCGCCCGGCGGGTTGGGTGCTCGTCGCGGTTCGTCCCGAGACGAACCGGCGTACGATGCTCGGCCGGGCAGCGATCCCGGCGACGGGCTGCGTTTGATCCTCGGCAAAGACGGAGGGCGTGTGTGCAATTAGGTCTTGGTCTGCCCAATAACTCCCCCTTCGGACTGAGCCCCGATCTGCTGTTTGACTGGGCCCGGCTGGGCGACGAGGCCGGTTTTAGTGTGCTGGCAACTGTGGACCGGCCGAACTACGACCTCTGGGACCCCCTGACCACCTTGGCGGCGGTGGCCGCCGTGACGTCACGGGCGCGTCTGGCGACGTCCATCTTGGTGTTGCCTCCCCGCAACGAAGTTCTCATAGCCAAGCAGGCCGCGGTTATCGACGTGCTGTCTAAGGGGCGACTCGATCTCGGAGTGGCTTTGGGATCGCGGGCCGATGACTATGAGGTGTTCGGCGAGACCACCGAGCACCGGGTGACGCGTCTGCGCCGGCAGATCGTCCGGATACGTGAGATTTGGGCCGACGCTCGAGCCAGCACCATCGATCATGGAGTGTGCGGTCCTGCACCGGTGCAGGACCCACCGCCGATCTTGTTGGGGGGCATCGCCGAGGCAGCGCAGATGCGCGCGGTCGAACTTGGCGAGGGCATCGTATTCGGCGGTGCGGTCCGGCCGGCGGATCTCGCGCAGAAGATTCCGGTGCTTCGTCAGGCAGCCGCCGCGCGCGGGAAGGCCCGGTTTACGTTCACCGGATATGTCTACGTAGCCGTGGGCGGCTCGCGCGAGCTGGAAGCGGCGGTTGCCCAACTCACGCGGTATTACCCGGTGCTCGTGCGTCCCGCCGAGGACATGGTGGTGCACGGGGAGCTCAGCGTGATCGCTGAGGCCGTTGCGGCATACGGAGAGGCCGGATTGGACCGCTTGATCCTTGCGCCCGCCCTCCCTGAGTTGAGCCAGGTCTCAGCTCTCGCAGAGCATCTCCTCCCGATGGTGCAGGAATGACATCCCGCTTCCTAGCCTCGCAACCTCGGCCTCGACGTCCGTGCCGTTCGTAGGATCCGACGGCTCCGAGCCCTCCGGCAGCCATGACCGCCAGCATCACAACCAGTCGGCAACACGCGTAATGCGAGTGCGATAAAGGGCCCCATCGCTCCCTCGCTGCGTCGCTCATGCTCGTCCGCGCAGGAGCTCGCGCCCCCACCCGCTGGTGCTCCGAGGCCATTCCGGCACTCTCCACCTCGCTGCTCCTCTCCGCCAAGACCGGTAACCAACGTCGGCGTCGCCGCTTGAGGCGTCGTCCAGCAGTGCGCCCTTGCTAGCGCCGGCGCAGGGGGGCCGCCAGGGCCGACACGAGCATCGTCAGTACAACGCTGGCTTGCCTCCTCAACACCCGAGCAGGCCTGTCGCGCCAACCGAAGGGCTACTGCGACGGCCAGAGCAGCGCCTGAGCGACGATGACGCGGCCGCCGCCGAACGTCACGCTGGGGCTGCCGTGGAGCTGGTAGCCCAGTTCAAGGGCCTCGCTTACGCGCCAACAGAAGGCATCATCATCTGGTCCGGTCAGGACTCGATAGGACGGCAATCCCTCAGGCGGTGGCGTCGGCACAGAGCCATAATTGCACCCGGCTCGGCCGAACTGGACCGCTAGGTGAGCCTCCGTGTCTTACGGGCCGTAACGCGCGCGGACCGAGTGCCATGGAGTCTCACGGGCCAAGGCTCTGCGAACACGTGGAAATGAGTTTCAGCGATGATCGTGCCGTGGCCGATCGCATCATCGCCGAGGGTGTGCCTCTGGTCCCTCGGATCCCAGCGTCAGCAGGCGCCATGATGTTCGACGTGGACGGGAGACTGCTGGTTCTGAAGCCCAACTACAAGAAGGGCTGGACTATTCCTGGTGGTCAGATCGAGCCAGACGGGGAGTCGCCGTGGGAGGCGTGCCGGCGTGAGACCCGCGAGGAGTGCGGTCTTGAGGTTGCTCAGGGACGGCTCGTCTGCGTCGACTTCCTGCGCCCAAAGCCCAACCGTCCGGGCGGCGTCCGGTTCCTATTCGATTGCGGTACGTTCACTGATCGCCAGGTCAGCGCAATCAGGGTGCAGGACGGCGAGATCGACGAGCATCGCTTTATAGGACTGCCTGAGGCGATCGCGATGCTGAGCGGGCCAGTCGGGCGTCGCGTGGCTGCTGGCGTCGGTGCGAAGCGGTGTGTCTATCTGGAGGATGGTCGTCCCGTCCCCGGCGTGGATGCTTGAGCGAGCGCCACGAATCGTCTCGATGCGGATCGATCAACCGGACGCTTCAAGCCGCCGATCAGCGCGTCTCACCACCCAAGGCTGAGCGAACAGATGCGGACGCCGACTGCGTACGCTGGTATCGGAGATGGATTCGTTTGTCGGCCCGTAGCTATTGCTCGCGTTCGCGTCGGGAGCGGTGGCGATGAACCGTGCATCGTGTTCTCAGTTGGAGCAGCTCGCGCGTGAGGTGGCGAGCGAATGGGGCGTGGAGATCGGCGCGCCGTTCGCGCTCTCTAACAACGCGTACGTGGCGCCGGCAGGCCGCGGCGCGGTGCTGAAGATCCGATCGCCTGAGGATGACGAGTCGCTGCACGAGCAAGATGCGCTCGCCTATTGGGCGGGCGACGGCGCGGTCCGGCTACTGCGTGCCGACCGCAGGCGGGGGGCTCTGCTGCTCGAGCGCGCGTGTCCGGGAACCGATCTGTCGACGCTCGATGACGCCGCTGCCGTGACGATCGCTGTCGATGTGGCAGGCCGCCTATGGCGCCAGGCGGCCCGGCCGTTTGGCTGGATTGGCGACCACGTCCCTTGCTGGCTCGCGGACGCCACGCCCGGCTCGAGTGCGGGGCGAAAGCTGCTCTCGCGCGCGGTGGAGCTTTACGACGGGCTTGAGATCTCGCGCGACACGCTCGTGCACGGCGACTTGCATCACCACAACATCCTTGATGCCGGCGGCAGATACGCGGCGATCGATCCGAAGCCGATGCTCGGCGAGCCCGAGTTCGACGTGCCGCCGTTTCTGTGGAACCCGCTGAGCTCGACGATGACACTTGAGCGGACCGAACGACGTCTGGAGGCCTTCGCGACTGTCGGTCTTGACCAGGCGCGTATGCGTGCGTGGGCTGTGATCAGAGGCGCCTACCTCACGGTCGGCGACTGGGTGGGCGAGGGCGCGCTCGAGATCCTGCACGCCATTGAGCGCTAACCACCGACGCCAGCGACCGACCGCGCACGATCAGGCGGCTTCACAGAGAGACGCGTTCGCAATCCAACGATCACCGCACGTCTCAACCGCTGGTGTGAGGCTCCACGGGTCGATGGCTCCTGGTCTCAAAATGCCGCCAGGTCAGCGGACGTCTCCTAACCCGCGAAACCGGGGTCCCGGCCCAACTGCTGGCCGTGCCGGACAGCGAACGGAAACCTTGGCGGTCACGGCTCCCATGTAATCCGTCTTTACGATGCCTGCATGTTCCTGCTTGTCAGCGGTGCCAGCGGCGCTGGCAAGTCGACCGCGCGGCGCCTTGTCGCGGGGGAGCTCGAGCCCGGGGTGGAGTGCGTCGAGCTACACGACGTGGTGGCGATGCCGCGGGCTCCGACGCTCGCGTGGCGTCAGCGGGCCACCGAGGCGGTGGTGTGCCATGCGCTCAAGCTCCAGCAGGACGGTCGGCATGTGCTGTTGGCGGGAGACCCGGTCGCGGCCGGCGAGGTGCTGGCCGCGCCGTCGGCTGACCGACTTGACGGCATCGCGGTCTGCCTGCTTGACGTCGCTAGAGACGCTCAGGCAGCCCGGCTGGTGGAGCGCGGGGACGATCCACTGTTGCTCGTGCACCACGTCGCGTTCGCGGACTGGATGCGTGAGCACGCGGCCGACCCCCACCATCGACCCGAGGTGCTGCAGACCGACGGTTGGGAGCACATGCGCTGGGAACGATTGCACCGGCTGCACGAGACAGGCAGCTGGGCGATGCAGGTGCTCGATACCTCGAGCTTGACGGCCGCTGCGGTCGCGACTGAGCTCGTCGCTTGGTGCCGTCGTGCGCTGGCCGGACAAGCTCCATCGATGCACGTACGGCCATGACCACAGGCGCCTGACTTAGGGTGGACCGTCTCACAAGGGATGGCTCTTCGAGATGGTCGGGCCGAGCGCGGGACGCTTGCTTTTCGTGCGGAGCGGCAACCCGGCTCGTCGGTGGCCGTCTTACTCCGCACCAGCGACCCCTGATCTCGACTAGCGTTGGCGAATGCCGCCAGAGACGCGCTATGCGAAGAAGGGTGAGACGAGCATCGCGTACCAGGTGGTGGGTGACGGACCAGTCGACATCGTCTTCGTCAATGGGATCGTTTCGCACATGGCTCTCTTCTGGAGCGACGCTGCGGCGCACGCGATGTTCCGTCGGCTCACTTCGTTCTCGCGTTTGGTCCTCTTCGACAAGCCGGGAACGGGGCTGTCGGACCCGGTCGCCGGGCCTCCGTCTCTCGAGCAGCGGCTGGAGGACGTGCGAGTCGTCATGGACGCCGTCGGCCTTGAGCGTGCAGCGATCATCGGGTTTTCGGAGGGCGGTACCCCCGCGTCATTGTTCGCGGCAACGTACCCGGAGCGCTGCCAGGCGCTCGTCCTGCTCGAAACGGCGGCGAAGTGGGTGTCGGCGCCTGATTATCTTCCGGAGTCGCGAGCGGTCCTTGACCGCATGTGGGAGCTCCTGTTCGCCGGCGCGGAACAATGGGGAGAGGGGAAAGTGATCGGCTTGTGGGCTCCGAGCGCGACCACCGTTCCCGGTTTCTGGCAAACGGCAGGAAGCGCCGAGCGGCTCTGTGCCAGCCCCGGAATGGCGAGGGCGGTGCTTCGCGCGACTCAGTTGATGGACGCCCGGGCGGCGCTGCCTCGGATCTCGGTCCCGACCCTGGTCGTCAACAACGAGCGCAGCTTCATACCAGTCCCGTTGGGCCGGTACCTTGCGACGGAGATCGAGGGGGCCAGGCTCGCTGTCTTTCCGGGCGACAACCACCTGGTCTGGTTCGGCGCGTGGGAGCCGATGGTTGATGAGATCGAGGAGTTTCTGACTGGGGCGCGCCACCGCGCCGAGCCCGACCGCGCGCTCGTGACGACGCTGTTCACCGACATGGTCTCCTCGACCGAGCGCACCGCCGAGCTGGGCGATGAGCGCTGGAGGGCACTGGTTGACCGCCACGACGAGATCACCCGGATAGAGCTCGAGCGCTACGGAGGACGCGCGATCAAGACGCTCGGCGACGGGTTTCTCGCCGCGTTCGAGGGGCCTGCCAAGGCGATTCGCTGCGCGCGGGCGATCTGCGCCGAGGTCCGGCCGCTCGGAGTCGAGCTGCGGGCAGGCGTTCACACCGGCGAGTGCGAGCGCCGGGGGGCTGATCTCGTTGGCATCGCAGTCAATGTCGGCGCCCGGGTCGGAGCTCTTGCGAGGCCATCTGAGGTGCTCGTAACGAGCACCGTGCGCGAGCTCGTCCTCGGCTCAGGCCTCGAGTTCACCGAGCGCGGGACCCACGCCCTGAAGGGCGTGCCCGGCGAGTGGCGCCTCTACGGCGTAACTGGAGATGGTCGCACCGATGCTCGCCCGGTGAGCGAGGTCGATCCCGAGACCGCGGCGCTCACTCCGGGGCCTCGCGACACGATGCGTCCGCGCGACCGGGCACTGCTTACCGCAGCGGACCGCGCACCTGGTCTAATGAGAGCAGTGAACCGGGCGAGCTGGCGTGTCTCGCGAGCCCAACGAAAGCGACGGACGAACGCGCCGTAACGCACGAACCCGGCGGTGATGTAGGCGTTGTGACGAACCTACTCCGAGAACCGCCGAGGAAGCTTGGCCTACATGGCCGGCCGTCGACTGCGTAGGTAGCGCGCCCCTCGTGCCCGCGTTCTTGCACGCCCTGCATCCGGCGAGGTGCGTGTCTCACGCGCCAACGATCATTACGACGGAGCGATGACGACGGCCGGATCTTGCGCCCTGTCGTCGTCGCTTGGAGGCCGGTGGCCGCATTCGGCTGAAAGCAAGCGCCTCGCACGCGGCGTCGGGCCTCGTCGAGACTTCCGGATGTTCGTGCGAGCGGGAGTGAATCTCAGCAGCGGGTCACGCGTTGCCATCGCCGCCTGCGACGCGGCACGACGCCCTTCTACCGGTAGAAGGGCTGGTTGGCGGTGGGGTCAACTTCGACTGCGTCAAGGAGCGGGTCGCCGATCAGTCGTTCGATCAGTGGCGCCGACGCGCCGATCCCTGCCCAGTGGGGATCGATGTCCGCGGCGATGCACCACGTGTGGTCAGATGGCCAGACGAACGCGGGCGCGCCGCCCCGTGAGAACTCGGGTCGGTCCCAGATCCCGGCGTCCGCGGGCGCGCCCCCGCCCCAGATCTCGGCCTCCCGGAGTGGTCCGTGGAACAGAAAATAGGCCCGTAGGGGGGGTTCGTCGTCGGGGGGGATACCAAAGGTGGGCCATCGACGCGCCGGCTCTGAGAACCCCCAGCCGTCCCACAGACCGAAATAGCAGTCGTCAGGATCAGCGGTGGCTGCGGTAAGCAGTCGCAGCAGCGCCCGCCACTGATCGACCTCGTCGGGCGTTGCGTCCAGATCAGCTTTGCTCTCCCGCTGGCCTTCACGGACCGGGTCACGACTGAATCGAACGCGCGCGTAAGCGGCAAAGCCTGACGGACCGATTGTCACCAACCGCTTCCAGGGGACGTCGCTGGTGACGATCCAGTCCGCTGCCGACAGGTCTGAGCAGACAGCAAGTGGCACGTCCGGATTCTAAATCTCATCCAGCCTCGCTACCCGCAGCAACACGCGCCCGCCGAATTCCCCAGGGCTTCCGGTTCGTCGCCGTTGGGGCAGTCTCAACGAGGCGGCCGCTCTCGGCCGAAGGCAGCCATGTGACGCAAGGCGGCGTCTCACATGGGATCCGCGATCGCCCACCTTGCAAGTGGCGCGCATCTCGCAGGCGATTGGGCTTACCGCTGTCGCATATGAGGTGTCCGGAGGCATTTCGCAGCAACGGGGGCTATACGAACGCTTCCAGACCAGCGTCGCTCACCGCCCCGGTGCTCTGACCGTCGGATACGGGTCCGTTTACGCCAGCCACCTCACGCCTTCCGTCGAAGCCCGCCCCGAAGGCACCGCCCGTGTCAGCCCACGCACCCCCCAATCTTCCATCGTCACCACCACCGCCTCATCCCGCAGCTCCCCTGTGCCGCCTCCGCCCCCACCAACCCCCGCTACAGCGAAGTGCGCTCCACTACCCGACCCACATCGCTCTCGAATCACATGTGGGGGGCGGGTAGTCGAGCGCACCCGCGCGGCCGAATCCCAGTGCTGGCGGGGGCGGAGGCGGTCCCGAGTGCGGAACCGAGTTCCGCACAAAATTCCGCACTTCGTTCCGCACCTGTGAAGACGGCGTGGTGGGCTGCAGCTGCCGTTCGGGCAGCCATGTTTCCATCCCCTGGGGCGCAGTGTCAGCACCGCTTCCGCGCCAATCATCGACCCGATGTCAGCGCTCAGACAGCGCCGCATGCCCGCTCGACTCGTGGACAGCCGGTCGTCGCAGCCCCAGCCGCAGACAAGTGAAGGTCAGCTGCTGAGCACCGGGTTCCGGGCATCGATCGGCGGAGGGGCGGGATGACCGCTCGACCCCGCCGGCAGCGTCCCATCGTTGCGGTCGAGCGCATTCTCTACACGCGTCAGGAGGCGGCGACGGCGTTGGGGATGAGCGTCGATACCTTCGAGCGCCGCGTCCAACCCTTCATTCGCGTCGTGCCGTGCGGGGCGCTGGTCCAGGTCCCGCCTGAGGAGCTGCGGCGGTGGGTGCGTGAGAACGCACGCTCGTTGGTCCGGCAGACCGCCTGATGCCGCCTGATGCCGCCTGATCCGGGCATAGGCTGGGCGCCCCCGGTCAGGAGCTCGCCGTGCCCGAGTACCGCAAGACCAAGACCGCTGCTCTCCACGTCCGGCACCAGACCCGATGCGCCGCCGGAACGGACGGTGCGGCACCGTGCCGCTGCGATCCGTCGTACCGAGGCCGCCGGTGGGACGCGATGCGTAGGGGGATGGTCTGGTCCGACAGGTTCAAGACGCGCGGCGAGGTCCTTGCGTAGGGCAACCGAGAGACGGCGGTTCGGCTGCGGTACGATCCCACCCGTGATGCCTTTGACCGACATTCACACGTTCCGCGTCGGTCTCGGCCTGCTCGTAATCCCGCGCTAGGCGCGGGTTCTCTCTCACCCACGCGCCCCCGGAGGCTTGGCATGACCTCGCTCATTCTCGTACCCGTTTTCCGCCACCGCGACCACCATCGACGGCGAAGGAGTGGCGGATGCGCGGCGCCGATGCCCTGATCGACACACTGGCGCGTCGCGGGATCGACACGGTCTTCGGCGTTCCGGGAGGCGCTGTGTTGCCTCTCTACGACGCCCTCGCCGCGAGTCCGGTCCGGCACGTGCTGATGCGACATGAGGCCGCGGCCGGACACGCGGCCGAGGGATGGGCACGGGTCGCGGGCAAGCCGGGCGTCGCGCTGGCGACATCAGGACCAGGCGCTGTCAACCTGCTGACCGCCGTGGCGGACGCGTGGATGGATTCGGTCCCGACCGTCTTCATCTGCGGTCAGGTCGCCACGCACCTCGCCGGGCACGATGGCGTTTCAGGAGACGGACGTCTCCGGCATGGCGATCCCGGTCGTCAAGCACTCGAGCACCGCCCGGCATGGCGACGATCTCGGGGCGTTGCTCGACGAGGCGCTTGCGCTCGCGTCGAGCGGGAGACCCGGTCCGGTGCTGCTCGAGGTTCCGGTCGACGTCGCGAAGGCTCCAGCAACGCGCCGTCATCATCCAAGCCGCGAGCACCGCGGCGCGCGGCGGCCACGGTCGCGGACGCTGACAGCCGCTGTCGAGCTGATCGGGCGGTCAGCACGCCCGCTTGTGCTGGCGGGGGCTGGCGTCGTCGCGTCCGGCGCCCACGCCGAGCTGACCGCGTTCACGGCCGCCGCCGGCGCGCCATACGCCACGACCCTCCACGGCCTGGAATGCGGCGGGGGACCGGGATGGCTCGGGATGCCAGGCGTGTACGGCACCAGGGCAGCAAACTGGGCGCTGCACCAAGCGGACTGCATCGTTGCGGTCGGCGCCCGCTTCGACGACCGGCTCACCGGCAATCTCGATGGCTTCGCGCCGCACGCCCGCGTGATTCACATCGATGCCGACGCGTCCGAGCTCGGCAAGCTCGTCGCGGCCGAGATCGCCATCTGCGCCGACGCGCGTGTGACGCTCAGGCAGCTGACCGCCGCACTCGCGTCCGCGCCGGATCGCTCGGCGTGGTGGGCGAGCATCGGGGATACGCTGCGCGATCACCCGGTCACTGGGGCGGCCGCGCATGCCGGCGAGGCAGCGCTTGACGCGCTCGACGCGCTGCTCGATCGAGATGCGGTCATCACGACCGATGTTGGCCTGCACCAGATGTGGGCCGCGCACCGGCTCTCGCTCCACGGAGGACGCCGCTGGATCACATCCGGAGGCGCCGGAACGATGGGGTTCGGCCTTCCGGCGGCGTGCGGTGCACAAGCAGCGGCCCCCGACCGGCAGGTCGTCTGTGTCACCGGTGACGGGTCACTGCTGATGCACATGCAGGAACTCGTCACCGCAGCGGCCGAGCAGCTCCCGGTCAAGCTACTGCTGCTCGACAACCAGGCCCTGGGAATGGTCCACGCTCAGCAACAGCGCTTCTTCAGCGGAACGTTCGCCGCCGGGCTCGGTCGCCATCCCGACTGGCCGGCGGTCGCGCGCGCCTGCGGCGTCGGCGTGGCCGATTCGATCGAATCGCTTCTCGGCGACAGCGGACCCGCGCTCCTGCACGTCCCGATCCCAACCGACGCCGAGTGCCTGCCGATGGTCGCCCCCGGGACGTCCTCCGCCACGATGATCTCCTAGGTGTCTCGATCCAGGTCTGCGACGAGCGCGTGCAGCAGCGTGCGGTCGCGATGTGACGGTGCTCGTAGATCCAGCACGAGCACCGTCATCGCGATGGCCAACACGCCGTCGCTGAGTGGCCTACTGCTGAGCGATGAGGCCGAGCTGCTGCAGAACGGTGACGCCGTCGTCAAGCCCGAGTTCCTCAGCGATCATGCCGTCGCGGACCTTGATCACCGTGGTCCCGGTGAATTGCATCTTCTTGCCCGAACCCGCCAGCAGCGAGCCTACGGGGAGGTCGTCGAACGCGGGGCCGGTGTGGGTCCCGCCGCCCTGCCATTGCCCGACGACGTAGTCGCCTTCGGCGATCAGGTCCGCGGTCCCAGCAAAACCGAGATCGGGAAACGCCTCGCGGAACTTCAGCGCGAACTCGCGCACCTCGTGGCGGCCACGCAGCGGCTCATGCAGCGAGTACTCAAAGCGGATATCGGGCGCGGCGAGCTCGTCGATGACTCGTGGGTCAAAGCTAGGGCCCCAAAAATCCGTGAACCAACGCGCCACGACTGCCTTGTTGTCTTCAGTGGACATGCGGTGCTCCTCACTGGTTGGTGGTTGCGCGACGACCGAGCGGCAGTGATGGCTGCGCCCGGCGGCGAGGCCGCACACCTCGCGGAAGTGCCGGGCCTCGCTCGTGGCCGGGTCGCCTGAACCGTCGCCGTCAATCGAACAGCCGCAGACCTCGCAGTGATCCGGCGGAGCGGCGTAGACGTTTCCGCAAAAGCAAGCGACGGTCCAGCTCATCATCCCCTCCGGTCGTTCTCAGACGTGGCCGCGGTCAGGCCATCGGCCGGTTTGCTCTTCTGGCCGATGAGACGCTGCCGGGCCATCTTTTGTGAGGTCTCCAGCTGAAAGCCAGGGGCGCACGCGAAGCCGGGAATACCGCGATCCCTGGGACTACCCCGGAGATTTGTGGCTATCCGAGCATCACCTGGAGCGGCGCACGTCCCGGCAGGAGCTGTCCGCCAAACCTCGGGGGTAAATCCAGGGATCGCCATATTGCCGGACCCCGAAGGCTCCGCCTACGGTGACGCCGATGCGAAGACTTGCATTGATCGCCGCACCCCCGAAGATCGACACGGTCACGGCACTCTGGGGCGCTTGGCGACAACATTGCACTGGGCGAACTCGACCGGTGGTGTGCGGCCGGGCCGGCGGACGCCTCGGTGCGCTCCTGCCGGTGCTGGGTGCGCTGCTGCTAGCCCCGGCCGCGTCGGCGGCCAGCGGGCCTGACCTGACGGTCACCGTGGTCAAAACCGCCGCGACGAAGGCGTCGATCCTGTCGCGCTTCATGGTCACGGACACGACCCGTAACCGCGGGCGCGGCCGATCCCCAGCGTCGGCGACCGCCTTCTTCCTCTCGAGCGACCGCAAGCCGACCCCGACCGACCTGCCGGCCGGCGCGCGCCGGGTGCGCGCGCTGGGAGCAGGCCGATCCAACACGGGTCGGGTCCGGCTTACGGTGCCCGTCCTCGCCGCCGGCGGGAACTGGTACGTGCTGGCCTGCGCCGGGGCCGTCGGCAGCCCGCCGACGCCCACCGGGGCCGGGCATTGCCGGGCCGGCGCTCGCAAGTTGCACGTGCCGCCAGGGCCGATCCCACGGCGCGGCTACTTCCCCCGGCCCAGCCACCCGCGGACGGTCACCCCGGCGCTCGACGGATCCGCGGCCACCTCTGGCCTGATCTCGGCCGCGTCGGGGGGCACGCTCACGGCCACTGGCCCCAACGGGGTCCGCTACACGCTGGAGGTGCCCGCGGGCGCGCTGGCGAGTGACGAGACGATCACGATGACCCCGGTGTCCTCGCTGGCCGGCTCGCCGCTCGGGGCGCTCATCGGCGCCGTTGACCTGGTCCCGAACGGCCTCCAACTCCTCAAGCCGGCGACGCTGACGATCGTGCCTCCCAGCCCGGTGAACCCCGCCGGGGTGGCCGGCTTCGAGGCCTTCGAAGGAGGCCAGGACTTCGGGCTCTACCCGCTCAACCGCGGTGGCGGGATCGCGATGAGCCTTGAACACTTCTCCGAGGAGGGCGTCGCCGAGGCCACCGCCGCCGAGATCCAGGTGGCGCTCTCACTCATGCCGTCCCGCTCGCAGGCCGACTGGCAGCAGATCGTCGCCGCTGCGCTGCGCACCCGTCCCTTCGACCCGAATGCGCTGGCGGTAATCGCGCTTGCGTACTACCGGGATGTGGTCGCGCCGGTGGTCGCGAAGGCGTCCACCGATGACACCTATGCGGACTCGGCGGTAACCGAACTGGAGGGCTGGCTGCGCTCCTTGGGCAACATCGGCCTGGACGAGAACCGCTACGTCGCGTCCCTGGTACAGGGCAGCTCGGCGATCATGTCGCGGATCCTGCGCAGCGCCATCGCGCAGCGCTACCAGCGCTGCACCGGCAACGACGACCTGAGCGAGATCGTGCGCTTGCTGTCCGCCGAGCGCATTGCCGCGGTCCTAAACGTCGACCTCGGCGACCTGGCCGGGCTGGGCGAGAAGTGCGCCCACTTTGAGCTTGACGTGACCACGACCGCGGAGCGCGTGTTCAACACCGGCGACCAGGTGTTCACTGGCGACATCGGGGTGGAGGACGACGTTCCGATCGATCTGACCGCCCTGGCCGGGCAGTACACCGGGACTGCTAGCCCCACCTACACAAACTGGCAGTACAAAGTGAAGTATGGAAGTGGCACCGCCGCCACTGGCACGACGGTGGACAGCCCCTCCAAGGTTGACTTTTCGCTGGACTACAACATCTACGAGCAGCAGAACCCGAAGACCAAGCAAGTCATACGGACCGTCTCAGAACCCACGCTGCGGCTTCGCTTCGCTCCGGGTGACACCCGGGAGATGTACACCTCCAACGGCGGGTCCTACAGCTCCAACCTGACGCTGTGGGACGACGTGTGGCGCGACGGGCACGCCATCGAGCTGCTCCCCAACCAGCCGACCAACGTCTACGAACTGGACGACTGGCAGACCGTTCCGCCCGGCTCGGGGCCGCTGGTGGCGATGAAGACCTACCCCACCCGCACCTACTGTCGCAGCACGGTCCCGGGCTGTGTCCCGAGCTACGACGCCATCACCGAAACCACGACGCTGAAGCTGTATCACCGCCCTCAGCGCTGACGCGGCGGCGACGAACGCGCCACTCGCGCGCGCCGCCGCGGTCGCGTCGTCCAATAGGCGCGTCTTTCCAATCCCCGGCGCGCCCTCGAGCAAGACCAGGTGGTTCCCGGCCCGGTCGCGCAGCGCATGTCTGATCGCCGTGATCAGCGACACGCCCTTGGCGATCGTCGCGTCGCGATCCAGGAAGACCGGGGAGACCTGAGCCACCGCCACCCGGCACGTCGCCGGCCCATCTGGCCCGCGCTGATCGTCACCCATGGTCCCGGTCCTCTCTCGGTCAGGCGTCAGATCGGGAAAGCCTACCCGGCGCCCGTCCGTCCGCCGGCCCTCGGCGCCCGTGCGCGGGTGATCGCGCCACCGCACGCTCATGACCCATTGGTCGTTCGCTCACGCCGAGATCGCAGTCCGAGGCTCGCTGAACCCGCAGGCTATGCCGTCGACGTCGACCGTTGTTGCGGCGGTGAACCGGGCCAACGACTCGGGGTCGTGGGACGGGAGGTAGACGGTCGGATGCTCTGCGCAATGGGCGAGGACGGTGTCGAGCGTCGCGACGTGGAGCTTGGGGTCCGGTCCGATCGCGTCGGCGCGCCGCGCGTGCAACTGCTCGAGCGTGTCGGTCGCGTCACCGGCGAGCATCACGTGCCGGCCGGAGTCATCGATGCAGATCACCGAGATGTGGCCAGGGGTGTGCCCCGGCGTCGCAACCGCAACGATCCGTCCGTCATCGCTGAGCGCGCGACTGTGGGCGAACGCCCCGAACGGGCCGCCATCGAGCGCGAAGGGCTCCGGAGCGAACCGTTGCGGGAGTGGCTGGCGCAGCACGCGACGCATCACTCGCGCCATCGGCGAGGCGAGGAATCGCAACTCCGCCTCATTGATCAGCAGCTGACCGCGGACATGGACCAACCCGTCCATATGGTCGCCGTGGGCGTGAGTGAGCACCACCTCCGAGACGTCGTCGAGCTCGAGGCCCGCCCCGGCCATCGCGGCCGGGAGTTCTTGATCGGGGGCGACATGCATCTGCGCGAACGGCACATTCCGCGCCCGGGCAGTCTCGCCGGTGTCCACGAGTCGCAGAACCCCGTCGTGTTCGATCGCCCAGCAGTGGATTGGCAACGGGTCTGAGAATGCGCCGGGGAGGAACAGGTCCAGCTGCCGGCGGGCGCCATGGCGGGGGAACAGGAAGCTGTGCTTGACGCTGACGGTTCCGGTGGTGAGGGCGTGAATCTTCATGTGGTGCTCCGGTCTAGGGGTAGTCCTGCTGTGAAGTTCTGCGTTTCTCCGCGCCGTGATCCCGAATGAGTCCGGGAGGCAGCAGGCGTGGGTGGCGCCTCGCAGCGCGTCAGGTGCCGACGACTTTGCGTGTGGGCGCGAAGCCGCGCAGGACCAGCTCGACGATGCCCTTCGCGAGAGCCTCGTCGATCGGTCCGCCGGTTACGAGCAGCCGGTAGAAGATCGCGCCGCCAAGTACGTCGAGCACGAGCTCGAGATCAAGTCCGCGACGGAGATCCCCCCGCCGCACGCCGCGCTTCAGGACTGCGCTCAGGGCCGCGCGGCGTCCGGCGAGAAACTGGTCGCGGACCGTATCGGCCAGTTCCGGGTTACGACGCGTCTCCTCCAGAACGGCGGGCATCAGCCGGGCCGCGAGCGAGCCGCTGTAGAGCTCAACCGCCTGGGTCATCAGCGCCATCAGGTCAGCGCGCGTCGATCCGGTATCGGGGATCGTGATCTCGCTGACCAGCGTCGCCACCGCGTCGCTCACCAGCTCATCCTTGGAGCGGTAGCGACGGTAGATCGTGGCCTTCCCGACGCCCGCACGCTCGGCGACCTCGTCCATGCGCAGGTCGCGCACCCCGCGCTCAGCCATCAATTGCAGCGTCGCCGTGAGGATCGCGCCATCCGCTCTGGCGTCTCTCGGCCTCCCGATCGGTCGCGCGGGTGAAGCATCGCTTGCCATCTCACCTCACCTCTCATTCGCGTCGGCCTGGGCAGTTACGGAACTGATGGGTTCCGTAACGGAACTGTACCACAGTTACGAAACTGACCAGTCTCGTTAGCCAAACTCGGCGAGACGGCGCCAGCCACGGCGCACTGCTGGCTCACGCTTACGGCGACAGCGAACGCTTCGTGACGGGTCCGGCAATGTCAGACGGCGAGAGTCTCGCGGCGCCTGCCGTTGCCGGCATCGCTCAATGTCGTGCGAGTAGCGCGTCGGGAGTGAGGTCGGCGATTGTGGGGTACCCGTCGACGGCCATCAGCAGGTCGGCCTCAGCCAGCAGCCATCGCAGAACGTGGACGATTCCGTCCTCGCCGCCGAGGGCCAGCCCGTATGCGTACGGACGGCCGATGCCGACAGCGCTGGCACCAAGCGCGAGCGCTTTGACGATGTGTTCGCCGCCACGCACGCCCGAGTCGAAGATCACCGGCGTGTCTCCAGCCGCGTCGATCACGGCTGGCAGCATGTCGATCGCGGCTGCACCGCCGTTGGCTTGGCGACCACCGTGGTTGGAGCAGTAGATCCCGTCGACCCCGGCGTCGATCGCGCGGCGCACGTCCTCGGGATGGCAGATGCCCTTGAGCACCAGCGGCAGCTTCGTGAGTGACCGGAGCCACGGCAAGTCATCCCAGCTCAACGTCGGGTCGGAGAACCCGATCGCCCAGTGCAGCGCGGCCGCGCGGATGTCCTCCTCCGGCGGCTTGTCGAGCTTCGCGCGGAATAGCGGGTCGGAGAAGTAGTTGGCAAGACACTTGCCTTGCAGCTGCGGGAACGATCCGAGCGCTAGATCGCGCGGCCGCCATCCGAGGATCTGCGTGTCGAGGGTGACGACGATCCCCTTGAAGCCGGCAGCCTCGGCTCGCGATACAAGACTCGCCGCCAGTTCGCGATCGGCGGGCGTGTAGAGCTGGAAGAACCCGGGCGTGTCACCCAGCTGCGCGGCGACGTCCTCGACTGGATCGACCGACAGGGTCGACGCGATCATCGGCACCCCGGTCCTCGCCGAGGCCCGCGCCGTTGCGAGATCGCCATGCCCGTCCTGCGCACACAGACCAATCACGCCGACGGGCGCGAGCAGCAGCGGCGTCGGCAGCTCCATCCCAAACAGCCGGATCGACAGGTCGCGCTCGGACGCGCCCGCGAGCATCCGGGGGACGAGCCCCAGCCGGTCAAACGCGGCGACGTTCGCGTCCTGGGTGAACTCGTTGCCCGCCGCGCCCGCGACATAGGACAGGACATCTGGCGCCAGCGCGGACCGCGCGCGCTCCTCGAGCGCCGCGTAGCTCAACGGCAGCGCCGGCCGCGCGCCCGCCAGCCCAGCAAAGTAGATCTCGAGCTGGAAATCCCCGAAGTTCGCCACGAGCGGAACCCTATGCCACAGCGCAACAGACGGCCGCTGGGCTCAGGAAACGTCGCTGAAAGGGTTCGGCCACGTCGGCAATGCGCTCGCCACCAATCATCGCCGGCGATCATTTGGCTGGGGCAGAGCCGAGCGTCACGGCGGACATTCGCCACGTCGACGTGGACGGCGTCACATTGCGAGTCTCCGTCCGGGGCCTCGGCCGTCCGCTGTTACTGCTGACCGGGATCGGAGCGAACCTCGCTCTGTCAGCGCCCTTCGAGGACGCCCTGAACCCATACGGCTTCCAGACGATCGCGGTCGATGCCCCCGGAACCGGCGGGTCGACTCGTTACCAGCGTCCCCGACGGATGCCCGGCGTTGCCCGCACCTTCGAGCGCCTGCTCGACGCACTCGGATACGACGAGATCGACGTACTCGGCGTGTCGTTCGGCGGGCTCCTCGCCCAGCAGCTCGCTCATCAGAACCCACTACGCGTCCGCCGGCTGATCCTCGCCGCTACCGGAGCCGGCGTCGCCGGCCTCGGCGGCGTGCCCGGATCCCCGCGCGCACTGCTGACGCTCGCCACCCCGCGCCGGTACCAATCACGCGACTACTACCGTCGGGTCGCCGGGTCGCTCTACGGTGGTGACGCCCGGCGCGACCCCGACGCGCTGCTGCACGGCTCAGTCGCCCCGTTCTCTGAGCCCCCGTCCGCGCTCGGCTATGCCGCTCAGCTCTGCGCGATGCCAGCAGAGATAGCCGCGCTCGTAGCTGAGTTCCTCGACGCCGCCGAGGACTGAACACGCTGGCGGGTCGCCGCCAGTTTGGCTTGGCGACCGCGATCTCAGTAGTGACCGGTAGGTTAGGCCCGTGGCGAGTGAGCGAGGCGCAGGAGCCCGGACGGGGCCAAGTCGTAGGCAGCAGGTTCTGCAGCGCAAGCGTGCTCGGCGCGGTGGCGGGGGCGGCGCTGACTGGGCACCGCGGTGCGCGGGCCGCTCTGCGCGGCGCGGCCGCCGGGGCAGCTTTCCTGGGCGCCGCGGAAGCCGTGTCACGGGCGCGGCAGCGACCCGGCCAGATTCCTGAGCTCTGGTCGCGCATCCTTGCCACCGGCGCGCTGGCCGCCCCAGCGGGGTGGGCTGGGGGACGGCTGACTGGGACGGGTCCGCTGACGGTTGGCGCCGTAAGCGGCGCGGTGGCCGGGGGGCTCGGCCTGCGGCCGCAGAAGGTGGCGCTCGGTCCGGTGGTCGGGGCCGCGGTGGGCGGCGCGTTCGAGCTGCGCGACCGGGCCGCGGAACCGGCTGTGGTGGCGGCGGCGAGCGTCGTCGCCTTCCGGGTGCTGTCCGCCCTGCTGTTCCGCGACCCGCAGGTCAGCCATGCTGGCGGAACGGGTCCATGCCGAGGACTTGCCGTTCGTTGTGCCGTTGGAGTCACGCAGTCGGTACGTCGGCACGGACTACGTCAGACAGCTCGCTGAGGTGCTCGGCGGCACCTACACCGCCGACGCGACCGACGTCGGGATCGTCGCCTCGCTGGACTCGCTGGCCGGCCCGGAGCTCGATCCCGAACAAGTGGATCCGCTGGTGCGCGAGTTCTACGAGCACACGACCCGGTTCACGCTCGACATCGTGCCCGAATGGCGGCTATGGGTACGTCCCGGCTACCTGCTGTACCGCAACCTGCTCGCCAGGCCGCTGGGCCAGGCGAGCGTGCCGATGAACCAGCGCGAGACCCAGCGCGGCATCCGCAGCCGTATCGACACGGTCACCGCTCCCGGCGAGGACGTGGTCGCGGTGCGTGGCTGGATCCGGTCGTTCACCGACAATGACGAACCCATCTACATCGGTATCTACACGACGTATCGCGATGAGGAGCGCGGCTACGTCAGCGTCGGCTTCCCGCTCCCCCATGCCAGTTTCACCGCGACGCTCGTACCATGCGCGCGGCCCGGCGGCGGACTGATCCTCAGCAGCCGCAGCCAGCTGAAACACCCCGGCCACTACCTCACCTACATCGACGCTGAGACGCGGGAGTTGACGACGGCCGCCGTGCAGGGCTTCGCCGAGCAACTCGACGTGTACTTGGAGGACGGCGAACTACGCGCCGAGCACGCGTTCTGGGTCTTCGGCTTTCCTTTCATGGTGTTGCACTACCGGATGCACCGGAAGAGCTGAACCGCCTGCTAGCTGACCGGCCGAACGGTCAACGAGATCACGGTCGTGCTCGAGCAGGTCGAGAACGTCTTCTTGATCGTCACCGCCTTGCTCTGACCGGGCGGCGCCACCTTCAGTCCGGCAGCCGTGACCGGCGCGCACTGCGACGGGGAGAAGTTGCCCGTCTCGACGATCCCGACGAGCGCGCTCTGCGCCTTACCCGGCAGGAGCGTGACCGTCTTGTACGCTCGAGGCGATCGGCGACGCCGGGCTACCGATCTGCTTGCCGCTGCTGGTCACGGCAGTCACGCCCGGATAACCACGCAGCGTGCACCCGAGCTTGCTCGTGTTCACAAACTTGAGGGGGTAGAACACCGTCCCCGCCGTGCCGTTCGCCGCACCGAGCGACACCTTCAGCGCCGAGGCCGCGCACGCGCTGGTCGCACCGCGCTTCGCTTTGCTCCACTTGACCGTAAATTGCGTGGTGCTGCCGTTCTTGAGGTAGGTTCCCCAGCCCTTGGCCGTCTCCACGCCCGCCCAGCCGGGGATCGCCGCGTTATACTGGTTCAGGAACGTCGTGAAGTAGTTCGACGCCGTCAGGCAGCCGAGGTTGGGGCTAGAGACGGTGTAGCTGCCGCCGGGCAGGATCACGCCGCCAGACTGATCGTTGTGCAACACCGTGAAGCTGATGCCGTCACACGATGCCGGCGCCGCCATGGCAGGGGTGGCGAGCGCGACCGAGGCCGCCAGCGCGGCGACCGCGGTCGCGCCGGTCAAGAGCACGCGCACGCGGCAGCCAGCAGCACGACTGATCATCAACAGGCCCAGCAGCCTGGCAAGAACACGGGTTGTCATCCGACCTCCACTCATCGACGCCGATCCGTCCCCAGCGTGACGCCATCGGCGTGAACAGACCTCACCCACCCCGGGTGATCCGAACGGTTCTCGGCCACCGATCGTCGGCGATGCTCAATCGTGTGACTGGATACGGTCCATCTTTGCCAGCCAAGCCGGCCGGCAAATGCACCCTCGCTCGCCAGGCGCATCACCGCCGGCTGTGGTGCTCCGATGTCCCAGGGCGCTGGGCCATCTCGGTATGACGCATCCCAGGGCTGACCCGCATGCCGTTCATGACTGGTCGGCTGCCGCGCGCCGTACGCATCGTCTGATCGCAGTCCTCGGTGCGTCGACATAGCCCTCTCCTGGTCGTGGACTGGGATCGTTGAGTCCGGCCATCCGAGGTATAGCGCCCGGCCCGCGCCCGATTTCACACAGCAGCAGGGTCTCCCCCGCGAACTGCTGCGACGCCACGGGACGGGACCAGACCTTCGGGCTGGTGCGCTCGCGGAGCGCCGATTGGCGATGCGAGTACGGTGTGGGTGTGGACGACGATGCGATTCTCGCCCTGGTGACGCGGCTAGCTCGCCCTCACCCCTCTGGCGGCCAGGTCCTCGAGCGTGCCGCGATTCTGGCCGAGGGCGCGGATTTCCCAGCGGTTATGGAGTGGATCACCGACCATGCTGGTCAACCGGAAGCAGCGGCTGCTCCCCGGTCGACGGGCGGTCTCCACGGCGCGAGGGTGGACGGCGAGAGAGCACGTCCACAACCGCCGGCGCGGTTCATCCTGCCGCCTGGCGCGCTGAACTGAACGTCGTCTCGCTCGAGAGCGACCAGACCGTCCGCCTGACCTTCCCGGGTGTCCTGACATCGCGTCGTACCTGACGCGCGGGGAAGCGGACCTCACGCTCCCGGGGCCGGGCCCCCTAGCGCGAGGACGGGGATCAGCGGACCGTCGACGCCGGTGTGACGCCCGTCGTCGTAGAGCACGGGAGACGGCCTGAAGCCCTTGATGATCAAGTAGATGCCCAGCGACAGCTCCCAGGCCGCCTCGGGCAGCGTCAAGATGAATGACGCCCCGGAACTCTGGCTGTAGGCGCCGAACAAGACGAGCAGCGCCGTGACCAGGGCGAGGGAGCCGCCGGCGACGCCGAACTGGGCAAAGCGCCGCGGAACAAGCCCGGACCGCAACATGAGGTAGCCGAGGATGAGCCCGTTGCCGATGGCCGCGCAGAACGCGGGGCCAAGCAAGAACGTCGCGTCATGAACGGCGACCAGGGACCGGCCGCTGAGGATGAGCGACGCGTTATCGGTCCCGCTGGCGCCGGCGAGGTCCCCTCGCAGCGTCACCACCGCGAGCAGGCTTGCGATGCCAACCGCGATGAGGCAGGACTCGACCACACGCACGGTCACATAGCCCAGCGCGAGGCTTTCGCTCTGGCGCCTGAGAACGGGGTACAGCGTCACCGCCATACCGATGCCGGCGATGAGAGTGAGGATCTCGAACAACGCCCCCACATACACGCGCGCGTCGCCCCCGGCGCCGACGACGAAGTTCGTCTGGTGGAGCACGTGGTCATACAGCGGCAATGCCGGGATGGAGATGAAGGTGATGACCATGAAGATGCCCGCGATGCGCGCGACCCTCCTCGACGGCGGCTCCCCGGGTCGATCAAGTGGTGCGCGGAGCGCCTGCTCCGGCGGTGCGTAAAGGGTCATTACCGGCTCCTTGGTGTGGGATCCGCGGACCGCTGAGGGTCGACGTGCCAAAGGCCGGCCAGTAGTGGGTGCCGCAAGGGCCGCCTCTCACCCAAGGCGTCAACGGACCATACACCCAAAGCCGGCCTCACACGAAAAGCAGACGGCACCGCGCGGCACCGGAGTCAGCACGGCATCCGGCCGTCGAACTGCCATGGCGCCGGGCGGAAGCGCACGGCCTGTCACCAGTGTGCACCGCGGGTGTGTCACTGAGGCGTTTCGGGACGGCGCTACTGCAGTAGCAGCGCGCGCCGCGCGCGGCTCAGCCCGTGGCAGCTTGCGCGGCGGCCGCGTCCACGTTGGAAGCCGCCTTGGCGTGATCGCGGCTGTCCTTTGAGGAGATGAGGACCACGGTGAGGATTGCTCCCAGGACCGCGAAGCCAGCGCCGATGAGGAAGGCACGGTCGAACCCCTTGGTGAGCGCAATGGCGGTGTTGTGGACGCCGGCGCTCAGGATGTCCTGGGTGCGGCTGTTGGCGACGGTGGCGAGGATCGCGAGCCCCAGTGCGCCACCAACCTGCTGAGAGGTGTTGATCAGGCCTGAGGCCAGGCCCGCCTCCTGGGGCTCGGTTGCCGTCACGGCGGCGATCGTCACCGGCACGAAGGCGAGCCCGAGGCCGACGGCGGCCAGCAGTGACGGGCCGAGGATGTCAGAGAGGTAGGCGCCATGGGGCGCGGGCACCTGAGCGAACCAGACCAGCGCCGCGGCGATCAGGAGCATCCCGATGGTCAGTGGGATCTTGAAGCCCACCCGCGTGACGAGCTGCGAGGCGATCCCGGCCGACACGATGATCCCCCCCGCCAGTGGCAGATACGCGATGCCGGTTTTGATCGGCGTGTATCCCATCACGTCCTGGAGGTAGAGCGAGATGAAGAAGAACATCGAGAACAGCGACATGCCGATCAGCAAGCCGACGACGTTGGCACCGCGCAGCGTGCGCAGGCGGAAGATCGAGAACGGCATCAGCGGGTCGGTCTGGCGCTGTTCGATCACCACGAATGCGATCAGGAGGAGCACGGCGGCGGCCAGGCAGGCGATCGTCCGGGTCGATCCCCAGCCGACGTTGACCGCCTCGACCACGGCGTAGACGAGCAGCGCCAGGCCCGCCGTCACGGTCACCGCGCCGGGAATGTCAAAGGTGCTTCCGGCCTCCTCGCGGCGGCTCTCGAGCAGGATTCGCGGGGCCAGCGCCGCGGCGATCAGCCCGATCGGGACGTTGACGAAGAGCACCCAGCGCCAGCTGAGCCCGCTGGTGAGGATGCCGCCGAGCAGCACGCCGGCGGCCCCGCCGGCGCCGGCGACCGCGCCCCAGATACCCAGCGCGCGGTTGCGTTCCGCGCCGTCGGCGAACGTGGTGGTGATGATCGAGAGTGCCGCCGGCGACACGATCGCGGCGCCCAGCCCCTGAATCGCGCGAGCGGCGATCAGCCAGGTCTCGGATTGCGCGAGGCCGCCGCCGAGCGATGCCAGGGAGAAGACCACGAGGCCGAGCATGAACATCCGGCGACGCCCCAGCAGGTCGGCCATTCGCCCGCCGAGGAGCAGGAAGCCACCGAAGGTCAGCGTGTAGGAGTTCACCACCCAGGTGAGGTCATCCCGGGAGAAGTGCAGGTGAGCTCCGATCGACGGCAGCGCGACATTGACGATCGATGCGTCGATCACGATCACGAACTGGGTCATCGCGAGCAGCAACAGGGCGAGGTTCTTCGCCCGCTCCGTAGACAGGGAGGGGCTTTCTGTGTGGGTGAGCGATGACATGGAAGCTGACCTCCGGTTCCGTTTGCGTCGACGACTATAGTGAACCGTGATTCCGCTTGTCAAGGATCCGTGTGAACTCATCGTGACCACAACGTCGAATCCCAGCGAGCGCCCGCTGCGCTCGGATGCGCGCCGTAACCGGGAAAGGATTCTCAGCGGCGCCCGGGCGGTGTTCGCCGAGTACGGCAGCGAAGCGCAGATGGATGACGTCGCCCGCCGCGCCGGAGTCGGCGTCGGCACCGTGTATCGCCACTACCCGACCAAAGAGGCGCTGCTGGTCGAGTTGGTGCGCGAGAAGTTCAGGCTGTTCGCGGCCGAAGCGCGAGAGGCGCTGGAGCGCGACGGCGAGCCATTTGAGGTGCTGGCCGACCTGATGCGTTCAAATGCCGAAGCGCTGGAGCGCGATGCCGGGACCCAGCAGGTGCTCGCGGGCGCCGGCGAGCACATCTGGACCCATGCCGCGGCCGAGCAGAACGAGCTGCTGGAACTGACGACACGGCTGATCGATCGCGCCCGGCGCGCCGGCACCATCCGCGCGGACGCGACCGCGACCGACATCGGCATGCTCATGTGCGGGCTCTCGGCGACGATGGCCCACCCCGCGTCCGGGTTTGACTGGCGCCGGCATCTCGATCTGCTGATCGACATGCTCCGTCCTCGATAAAACGGAGACGACGCCTCTCCGGTGGACTCCTTCAGCGCGAGTCGTTAGACGGCGCTGAACAAGCCACCCTCAAGGGGCACCTGGTCCGCCGGCGCGTGCCTGGCCTGCGTCGCGCAGGGCGGCGTGCTCAAGCAGCGACCGGACGACCCTTTCATGTGTTGGAATGACTCGGGCCCACAGGGCCCGCGCAGCAGGGTTGTTCTGTTGGATCAGTGTCGCGAAGAGCAGGCCGCGGGGCTCGGTTCTGAACAGCAACTCGGCTTGAAGGCCGAGGATCGACTCCGCGGCGAGGAGCATGACGTCGGGGCTGCTGCGCTGCACCTTCCAGCCAAGCACCCGGCGCGCCGACGAGGGTCCTGCGAGGTTGAGACCCAGGCCAGTCCAGCCTGACACCAGGCGCGCGCGCACGGCGAGGGGCGCGTCATTGAACACCGCGCGCGTCCACTGCTCCGCAGTGCGCTGGCCGGCAGCGTCGACGACGAAGGCGTCTTCGTAGTCGATGCGCGGGAGGGTGCTGAGCCGTCGGGCGTCTGGCGGAAGAAGGACCTGGCTTACCCGACTTGGCGTGCCGGCGCGATCGGTCAGTGATGTCGTCATCGTGAAGCCTCCATATATACAGTGCTGTATATATGGAGGCTAGGCATCATCAACGCTCATGTCAACTGCCCCGCCAGCTCAATAGCGCACGCGATGGCGCCTCCGACCCGCACCCCCCGCTCGACCTGGATCGAGGCGGGCCTGCAGGTACTCGCTGCCGGCGGCCCCGACGCCGTGCGCGTCGAGCCTCTGGCCAAGTCCCTCGGGGTCACCCGAGGTAGCTTCTACGGGCACTTCGAGGACCGCGGCGCGTTGCTTGAGGCGATGCTCGACACCTGGCAACAAGCCGCGACCAACGAGGTTCTCGAGCACGTCGAGCACCGCGGCGGCGACCCGCGGGCAAAAATCAGGCACGCCGGGGCGCTGACCTTCAGCGAAGAGCTGCTGCCGATCGAGCTCGCCATCCGCGACTGGTCACGACGCCAACCCGCCGTCGCCGCGCGTCTACGAGAGGTCGACAACCGGCGGATGGAATACCTCCGTTCGCTGTTCGGGGACTTCTGCGCCGACGAAGAGGAGATCGAGGCACGCTCAGTCCTTGCGTTCTCGCTCGCAATCGGCCACCACTTCATGGCCGCCGACCACGACCCATACACCCGCGCTGAAGCCCTCGAACTCGCTGTGCGCCAACTACTTCGCTGAGGCGCCACGCCGAATGCCGTGTTGACGCGACTCCGAGCCTGGTGACGAGTAGCCTTGCGCTTGAAGTCAGGTTGAAGTCAAACGCGTTGGGGACAGCAGGCGAGATGCCGCACGAGTTGGCGATCGGAGAGGTGGCTGAGCGGGCAGGGATGAGCACGTCCCGGATCCGTTACTACGAGGCGCGTGGGGTGCTGCCCGAGCCGGAGCGCACGGCGGGAAAGCGTCGCTATGGCGAGGACGTCTTTCGACGGCTGGCGATCATCGACGCAGCCCAGCGCGTGGGCTTCACGCTCGACGAGATCCAGGATCTCCTCGGCTCGCGTGACGAACTGGCCCATGAGCGTCTGCGCCAGTTGGCTCTCTCCAAGTTGCCCGAGTTGGAGGACCTGATCGCTCGCGCGACCTCGGTGCGGAGAGTGCTCAAGATCTGCAGCCGCTGCGATTGCGAGTCCATCGACGTGTGCCGAATCTTCGATGAGCGGGTCTTGCCGCTCCGCGAGTCCAACGCCGCGCGCGCAGTCCGGCGGGGCAGACAGGGCAGCGTTACGAGCGCTTGACTTCAAGCCTGGTTGAAGTGCAACAGTCCCTGGGGACCAGTTGTGCCTGCCATGAGGATGAACGCATGACGTACGTGATCGCCGAGCCGTGCATCGGCACCAAGGACCTCTCATGTGTCGAGGTCTGCCCGGTGGACTGCATCCACCCCAGCCAGGACGAGGAGGGGTTCGATGACGCGCCGCAGCTCTACATCGACCCCGAGGAATGCATCGACTGCGACGCCTGCGTCGAGGCCTGCCCCGTCGACGCGTGCTTCGCCGAGGACCAACTGCCCGACGAGTGGCAGACGTACATTCAGATCAACGCCGAGTACTACCAACGCTGACCTCGTCGTCGGGCATTTGACGGGGCGCATATCCTCGCGACGAGGGCCAAGAGCCACGCGGGAGACCATCGGTGACGGTGACGTCCAGTTCGAACATCGAGCGAGCGCGAGAGTTGATGCGCCGCTCACGTCAGGAGCATTTCGCGGTCGGGGCCTTCAACGTCGATAACCAGGAGACGTTGCTGGCAATCGTCCGCGGCGCCCAGACCAAGGAGGCGCCCGTCCTGGTGGAGGTCAGCCACGACGAGGTCTCGATGATCGGACTGGCCAACGTGCGGTCGCTGGTCGACAACTACCGCGCCGAGTACGGGGTGGAGATGTACGTCAGGCCAACCGCGACGCCACCGAGGAGCAGATCATCGCGGCCACACAGGAGGTCGTCGCCTACGCGAAGCAGACGACAGGCGCCCTGATCGAGTCAGAGCCGCACTACTTCGGCGGCAGCTCCAACGTCCATGCCGAAGCGATCGACTACGACGAGATCCGCAAGCCCTTCTCGACCCCCGAAGGCGCTTCGGCGTTCGTCGCCGAGACCGGGATCGACACGTACGCGGCCGCGGTCGGCAATCTGCACGGCCGCTACCCGGTCCCCAAGGAACTCGACCTCGAACTGCTTCAGCGCATCCGCGACGCCGTGGGCTGCAACATCAGCCTGCACGGCGGCAGCGGCACGCCCGGCCACTACTTCCTCCAGGCCGCCCGGATCGGGGTCAGCAAGATCAACGTCAACTCCGACCTGCGCTACGCCTACCGCACCACGCTGGAGGCGCAACTCAACGCCAACCCAGACCAGTACGCGGTGGTCAAGATCATCGGTCCCGTCGTCGACGCCGTCCAGAAGGTCGTCGAGGAGCGGATCGACCTGTTCGGGTCGGCCGGCCACGCACGGCTTTAGTCGTCCTCGTCTTCTTCGTCAGATTCATCCTCAAACGGAGGGACTTCACCGGCGATCAAACGTCCATGCGCGGCGTCCCAATCGACCGGCGCCGGCAGGAGCCCCTTGAGCACGTCGAGGTCCTCGTCGAGGACGAGAACGTCGTCGAGCAACTGGTCGCGCGCGTAATCGTCGAGCTTGGAAGCGTGCGTCTCCAATTGGTGCGCGATGTTGGCGATCGTGCCGCTTGCCTCGGCCATCAGCCACCGCAACCGCCGCAGCGGCTCGTCAGCCATTGACTGGTTGGGCGCCTGATGGCTCGGCCACGGATTGGGCTTGGGCGCAGGTGGCTGGTGGCGCTTGTGGATGGTCAGGTGGATCTCGACCGCGCTCACGTCGTCGCCGCCGAACTCGTGACTGGCCTTCTCCCACACCTTGGCGAGTCGATCGGTACCGTCGCGGCGGACCGGCGCGAGCGGGCCGGCGTGAGTCCTCATCGCGGGCGCCGGACTATCGACGCTCGTGGACGGTGCGGCGGCTGCCTCCGCGGCCTGGATGAGCTCGTGAGCAAGCGTGGGGCTCATCCCCCATCGGTCACGCACATACGCCTCGAAGGTTTCGTGGGTGGCGCGGTAGAGCCACGTGTCGTTGATCTCCGCCAACGCGTTCCCAACCTCGAGGTCGGCGTCGAGACCGCGTCGCACGATTGCCTCCAGCATGGTGAGGTGCTCGACCTCGGCGCTGGACCGGCTGTTCTCATAGTTGGAGCTGCTCATCGGGTGATGTCTCGTTCAGATCGTGCGCCCGAACGTCGTGCGACCTCGGGGCGATTTGTCGTTACTGCTTTACATATCGCGCCCACAACGACTCGTTACCTCTGTGATGCCATGATTTACGCAACTCATAGGCGCGCGAGGCCCTGCGATCACCCTCTGCGGGTGATGTCCGGCAACCCTGACGCCGAAGAGAATGCCTGCGTCCGAAGGAATCCAAATATGCGCTGCCGCGATCGAGATCCCGTCCCGGCGGCGCCTGGCTCGCCCGGGAGGCGACATTGACCGTCCTAGCCGCTTCGAATTACCCCTTCCTCAACATCTTCTGGACGATCCTGATCTTCTTCGCCTGGGTGGCGTGGATCTGGATCGCCATCACGGTGCTGATCGACCTGTTCCGCCGGCGCGATCTCTCCGGATGGGCGAAGGCCCTCTGGGTCGTGTTCGTGATCGTGCTGCCGTTCCTCGGCGTACTGGTGTATCTGCTCATCTACCACGACGGGATGGCGGAGCGCAACAACAAAGACGCCGCGGCTTCCCAGGCCCAGTTCGATGACTACGTGCGCCGCACCGCCGGGACCGGCGGCCCAGCCAGCGAGATCGAAAAGGCCAAGCAGTTGCTCGACAGCGGCGCAATCACCCAGGCCGAGTTCGACGCGATCAAGGCCAAGGCTCTCGCGTCCAGCCCCGCGTCGTCGTAGGCACCTCCGACAGACACGCGCAACACCCACCCAGTTGGACGTCAGTCACCGAGCGATCAACCTCTAGGATCCAACCGGAGCCGTCACGGCGCCAGGTGGTCGGCCAGCTTGGCTGACCACCCGACGCCGGCCCCGAGCAACGTCCAGGAGTTGATCATCACGATGACGAGACGCAGCGATGGATAGACCGGTGTTGTTCTGCTACGACGGCTCTGAGGGCTCGAAGGCGGCTCTCACGGTCGCCGTCGAGCTCGTCATGCATCCCGCCGATGCGGTCGTGCTCGTTGTGTGGACGCCGGTAGCGGTCCAGCTCGCCAGAGGAGGTTCACTGCTGGCGGTCGTCCCGAATGAGGGTCAGCTCGACGAAGAGGAGATCGTCGCGGCACAACGGATCGCCGATGAGGGCGCTGCGGGCGCCCGCAGCCGTGGCTACAACGCCTCAGCGCGCGTCGAGGAGGCGACCGAATCGGTGGCCAAGACGATCAGCGAGGTAGCCCGGGAGATCGACGCGCGACTGATCGTCTGTGGTCAACGTGGACGGGGCGCGTTCGCCACCGCCATTCTCGGCAGCGTCTCACACCAGCTCTCCGCCCATGCGCAACGCCCGGTGCTGATCGCGCCGCAGCACCCAGCCGCATAGCGACCGTTCCCGCAGCCGCACCGTCACGGGCGGCCGGGGGCCGCGTCTCGAAGATCTGAAGGCCCGTCTTGGTCCGCCGGCCCTTCTGGCTGCGGCAGCGGTCGGGCGCTGATACGCAGGGCGTGAGTCGCGGCCTCCGCCGCAGCCTCGAGGTGGTGCGCGTACGCGATGCCGCGCGACAGCGCTGTCCTCACGCTGCACTCGTGCGCCCCGGCCTTTGACGGCAGGATGAGCAGCGCGCTGAAGAGGCCGGTCGCGAAGATTCCCGCAGCCCACCAGAATCCCGTCGTGTAGCCATGGATGGACGCGATGCCGGCCAACCCGGGCAGGCCGACATGATCGCGGGCGTAGCTCGCGGCGGCGCTGGCGGAAACCGTGCTCAACAGCGCGAGGCCAACGGCGCCTCCGACCTGCTGGGAGGTGTTGACCATCGCCGATGCCACGCCGGTCTCGTGTACCGCGACGCCGAGGGTGGCGGTGGCGATCGCCGGTGCGAAGATGCACCCCATCCCGACCCCGATGATGAGCAGACCCGGGAGCACGTGGGTCGCGTACGCCCCGTCGGCACTGAGCCTCGTAAAGACGATCATCGCGATCACCCCGAGCATCATCCCGGCGGTCACGAGCGGCTTGGCGCCGGTGCGAGGCAGCACGCGCGTCTGCGCGGTGACCGAGGTGACGACGAGGAGGCCGGTCATTGGGAGAAAGGCCAGGCCGGTGATCAGCGGCGAGAAGCCAAGGTTCAGCTGCATGTAGTACGTGAGGAAGAAGAAGACTCCGAAGAGGCCGGCGGCGGCGAGCAGCACCGAGACGTATGCACCCCCGCGCGCCCGGTCGCGCACGATGTGCAACGGAAGCAACGGGTCCTTGACGCGGCTCTCGATGAAGACGAAGGTGCCGAGCAGAACCGGGCTTGCCACGAGCGCGACGATCGTCGCCGGCGCGGTCCACGATTGGGTCTCCGCGTTCGAAAAGCCGTAGACCAGCGCAAACAGTCCCACGGATGAGGTGAGCAGGCCGGGCACATCGATGCTGCCCCGCTGGGGGTCTCGGTGGTTGACCAGGAGCCGCAGCGCGAAGATCGCGGTCGGCACTGCGATCACCAGGTTCACGTAGAAGCACCAACGCCAGGACAGGACCTGCGTGAGTGCCCCGCCGAGAACCAGACCGACCGACGCGCCGCCGCCCGCGATCGCGCCAAAAATCCCGAACGCCTTCGGGCGGTCAGGCGATCCGGCAAACGTGACCGTCAGCAGTCCGAGCGCAGACGGTGCCAGCAGTGCGCCGAACGCACCCTGCAGAGCCCGGGACGCCACCAGCATCCCGAAACTCTGCGCCGTGCCGCCGATCGCCGACACGATGGCAAAGCCGATCAGGCCGGACACAAACGTCGTCTTGCGCCCGAACAGATCACCGAGCTTGCCACCCAGCAGCAGAAGGCTGCCGAACGCCAGCGCGTAGGCGGTGACGATCCATTCGCGGTCGGCCGACGAGAAATGCAGGGCCAGCTGCGCGGACGGCAGCGCAATGTTGACGATCGTGGCGTCGAGCACCACCATCAACTGCGCCGTCCCGAGGAGCGCGAGCACGGCCCACCGGTTGGGTTCCGCGGCCCTCGGAGCCTCGGGCGCCAGGCTCGTCATGGTCGTCACCGTACGCCATCGTCGACGCGGTGCCAACTGAATGGCGAGCTGCCCGATTGCGGCACGGTGTTCTCGATGTTTATGCTGGCAGCCGTGGACGTGGGACAGCCGATCAGTTACCAGGCGCTCGAGAAGGGCACGCCGGTGTACAGCGCGGACGGAGAGAAGATCGGCACCGTGGGCCACGTACTGGCGGTCGAGGCCGAGGACGTCTTCGACGGGATCGTGATCTCAGAGCACGTGGTGTCCGCGGGGCATCGGTTTGCTGACGCCGACGAGATCGCGCGGATCGGCGAGCACGGCGTCATCTTGAAGCTCGACGGCGCGGAGTCCCGGTCGCTCCCCGAGCCGTCGGCAAATCCCGCGGTCATGCGCGACGATCCCGCGGAATCCCGCGCCGACGCCCGCAGGGACAAGCTGCGCCGCGCCTGGGACTACGTGTCGGGCAACTACTAGCGCTCTTCGCCGTCGAGGACGACGGACGCGCCGTGACGACGCCCAGCCGCCGGTGCCGGAACAAACCGGGCGGCGATGAGGATCTCGGCCAGATCGGTGAAGCGATGCAGGTCACACCCGTGTAGACCTCAGCGGCATGCGTCGTACCAACCTCGAAGTAGCGCGGCAGGTGTGATGCGAACACCAGAGCAGCTCGGCGAGAGTCATCGTCATGCGCCGAGGCGAGGGCCGCTTCCCACAGCACACGCTCGCCCACGTAGAAGGCATTGACGAACTCGGCGATCGGGATATGACCGACGCACCGGATGGCTACCTCACCGGCGGAACAACGTCGTCAGGAACTACATCTAGACCAGCGCCGATGACGCCTACCCAACTCCTAGCGCGGCCTCACTCGGGGATCGGCTCCGCCAGCGCAGCTCGGGCGGGAGATGCCGGGAAGGGATCGGCGAAGTATTGGGTCTCGTGGGTGACGAGACCGTCACTGAACTCCATGACGCTCAACGAATACGTCGGGGCGCCGTCGTAGGTGATCACGCACTCGCTCACCCAAAGGTCGTCGCCACCCTGGATCCGGCGGACGGTGAAGTGCCGCTCGGCCGGGTGTCCCCCACGCTGCGCCTGGATCGTTGACCGGCCTCTGAATCGCTCCCCGGACTGCGGATAGTCAAGGATGCCGTCGTCGGCGTAGATCGCGTGCTCAGTCTCGGCGTCCCCGCGTTCGGAGGCTGCCCAGTGCTCCTCGATCCGGGCCCTCGTCTCGGCGTCACGATCGCTTGCGCTGTTCATCGCCTACCCCCTCGGGCTCGATGGAGAATGGGATCAGGCGTTTCGCGGGTCATCTTCCGGGGCGAGATATTCGAGGCCGAGCGGGCCGATGGCTGACACCTGCGTGACGTAGTCGCCAGACCTGGCCCAGTGAAAGTGGGGAGTCCCGCCGGGCAGAACGACCACCGCGCCGGGCGGATATGCCTCCAGCTTCTCGGCGTCGAACTGGTCGCCCACCCCGATGTAGAACACGCCGGAGATGACGGTGTAGACGCGGTCCTCGGGGTGCCGGTGCGGCATCAGCTTCACTCCGCCGGGAAGCTTGACCCTGATCGTGTACATGCCCGGCTCGGTGGGATCGCCGACCAGGACCGCGAGGCGCGCCGATGGCGGGAACGCGGGGAACGGCTTCCAGTCCACGCCCTCCGGTAACACCGATGGCAGGCTGACCACACCGGCTGCTTGCGTGCTCATCATCGATCGACCTCCTCATCGGCCCGGCAGGCTGAAAACCAGCTCACGTCGGGGTGAACCTACCTGGAGCTCACAGCCACCGCGCCCGTCACCGCCCTGGCCGTGGACCCTGGTCAGTTCTACGCGCGACCTCGGGTGAGGTCGCACGCCCCGTCGCGTTAGGCTGAGCGTCAGGTGCCCGCGCAGCCCATGCGATTCGCGATCTCCATCCCCCAATACGCCCGCGAGAGCCGCTTTGACGCGGCCGCCTTCCGCGGATTCCTGCACCGGGTCGAGGAGCTCGGGCTGTTTGAGAGCGCCTGGGTACAGGAGCAGGTGATCGGCGCGGCGGGCAGCCTTGCGCCCCTGGAGACGCTGACCTACGCGGCCGCGTGCACCGAGCAACTGCGGCTGGGGTGCGCGGTGTTCGTGCTCCCGCTCCACAATCCACTGCACCTGGCCAAGGCGATCAGCTCCCTGGACTGCCTGAGCCATGGCCGTCTCGAGGTGGGCCTCGCAACGGGCGGGAAAGGCCGGCCCTTCAGCGCCTTCGGCGTTGACGGCGACAGGCCCGTCGCCCGCTTCAACGAGGCCCTGGCGCTCATGAAGGCGTGCTGGACGGAGCCCGAGATCGACTTCGACGGCGAATGGTGGAAGCTGCAGGGCGTCACGATGGAGCCCAAGCCGGTGCAGAAGCCCCACCCGCCCCTGTGGTTCGGGGGCAGCGCGCCCGCCGGGATGCGCCGCGCGGTGCGCCACGGAGACGGGTTCATGGGCGCCGGCTCCCAGACGGCGGCCCAGTTCGCCGAGCAGGTCAAGATCGTGCGCACGGAACTGGGTGCGCAGGGGCGTGATCCGGGCACATTCCGGATCGGCAAGCGCGTCTACGTCTATGTCGACGACGATGCCGCGCGAGGGCGCGCGCGGATGGAGGACGCGCTCACGCGCCACTACGGTCGCGGCGGCTGGTCAGAGCACATCCTCGCGGGCCCGGCCCAGACCTGTGCGGCGGGCCTGCGGTCCGTGGCCGACGCCGGAGCGGAACTGCTGCTCCTCAACCCGCTCGTCGACGACATGCAACAGCTCGAGCGCCTGTCGGCCGAGGTCATTCCGGCGCTCAGCTGACTCGATGCGCGGCGAGTGCGGCGCTCAGAACGCTCCCGCGTAGGCGTTGAGCGCCGGCTGGCCGCCGAGGTGCGCGTAGAGGACGTTCGAGCCGGGAGCGATCTCGCCCGACTGGACGAGATCGATCAGCGCGGCCATCGATTTGCCCTCATACACGGGGTCGGTCAGCATGCCCTCGAGCCCGGCACAGAGCCGGATCGCGTCCAGCGTCTTGGCGTCGGGGATCCCGTAGCAGCCGGCGTGCCACCCGTCGAGCAAGACGATCTCCTCGTCGCCGAGCTCGCGCGGGAGGCCGATCGCCCGGGCGGTCCGCTGCGCGATCCGCGTGATCTGCGCGCGCGTCTGGTCCACCGTCGCCGAGCCGTCGATGCCCAACACGCGACGCGGCCGCTGCTGTGTCGCGAACCCCGCGACCATCCCCGCCTGAGTGGAGCCGGTGACCGAACACACCACGACGGTGTCGAAGAACACGCCGAGCTCCTGCTCCTGCTCGTGGAGCTCCTGGGCCCAGCGAGCGAAACCCAACCCGCCCAGCGGATGGTCCGAGGCGCCGGCCGGGATCGCGTAGGGCGTGCCGCCGCGTTCGGTGACCGACTCGAGCGCGGCCTCCCAGCTGGGCCGGATGCCGATGTCAAAGCCGGCGGGGTCCAGGCGCACCTCGGCGCCCATGATCCGTGAGAGGAGGATGTTGCCGACCTTGTCGTAGACCGCATCGGGCCACTGCACCCAGTGCTCCTGCACCAGCACACAGCCGAGGCCGAGCCGCGCGGCGACCGCCGCCACCTGGCGGGTGTGGTTGGACTGCACGCCGCCGATCGAAACCAGTGTGTCGCAGCCGGTCGCCAGTGCCTCGGCGGCGAGGTACTCGAGCTTGCGCACCTTGTTGCCGCCGTAGGCCAGGCCCGAGTTGCAGTCCTCCCGCTTGGCCCAGATCTGCGCGCCGCCGCCAAGGTGCTCGCTGAGGCGCTCAAGCCGGTGAACCGGCGAGGGGCCGAACATCAGCTCCACCCGGTCAAACGTGTCCAGGGTCACCGCAGGTCGTGCTCGGAGTCGCTGATCATCGCCACCGATACGATCCTGCCACAACACTACGAGCCTGGTGAGGTTGGTTGGCTATGGGGTTTCTCGGAACGGCGGAATCACAGGAGGGGCTCGTCACAGATCGTGCCCAGCTGGAATCGATGGCCTCCGAGGCCAATCCACTGACGCCACAGCAGTGCATGGAGCAGGCGCAACGCGCCGCACAGGCGTTGGACGTCTCCGCGCTCGACCGTGCCAGTGCGGGTGAGGCGTTGCTGCTGTGGCGCGGCGACGGCTCTGAGGCATGGTTGAACCTGTGGTGGCAGCCGCGTGACACCGGATATCACGACCACGACGGGTCATCCGTCGGCGTGTACGTGATCGAGGGCGTCGCCCGCAACGAGTCGCTGGTGGTGGGCGGTCCGCGCCGGGTGCGCGAGTACCGCGCGGGCGATCGCTTCGCGTTTCCCGGGACTGGGATTCACCGGATGGAGCACGAGCCCGGCGCGATCACGATCCACGTCTATTCCCCGCCGATCCGCTCGATCGGCGAGTACGAGCTCGAGGATGGACAGTTGCGCCGGCGGCCGGTCGCGCCCGACGAGCCGTCCGCGGCAAGCCCGCGGCTGCTCGCCACGCTGCAGGCCGGCGACGACCGGCAGACCTGACCGGCGTCACACGCACTCACACCGCGATGAGCACGATGCCGAGCGCGACGGCGAGCGAGGGCAGCAGCCGCCGCCGCGCGAACGGCTCCTTGAAGAGCAGGGTGGCGATCAGCGCAGCGCTGATCACACTGGTCTCCCGTAGGGCCGAGACGAGGGCGAGCGGCCCGCGGGTCTGCGCCCACACGACGATCCCGTAGGCGAGTACCGAGATGGCGCCGGCGGCGATGCCGGCGGGGACGTTGCGCAGCAGCCGCCGGTTCAGCCGGTGGCGCAGGCGGTAGCCGGCGATGGCGAGGACGGCGGGCGTCTCCAGGATGAAGAGCAGCGCGAGGTAACCAGCCGGATTGTGGGCGTGGCGCACACCCAGCCCGTCGACCACCGTGTAGGCGGCGATCGTCACCCCGGTCAGGAGCGCGGCGGCGGTGGCAGGCAGGTCGGCGCGCCTGAGCCGGCCGCCGGCGAAGACGATGGCGGTGAGCGCCGCCGCGATCGTGCAGGTCCCGGCGATCTGAAGCGCGGTGAGATGCTCGCCGGCGATGACCCACGCCCCCGCTCCGACGAGCAGCGGCGCGGTGCCGCGCGCCAGCGGGTAGGTGCGCCCGAACTCTCCCAAGCGGTAGGACTGCAGCAGGGCGGCCGTGTAGGCAACGTGGATGACGGCCGAGGCTGCCGCGAAAGCCACGGCCCCGGAGCGCGGGACGCCGACAATCGGCAGCACGACCACGGCGATGGTGGCCTGGGCCACACCGATGAGAGCGAACGCCACCACCTTGTCGGGGATGGCTGACGCGATGGCGTTCCAGGTGGCGTGAAGCACCCCCGCGCACAGGACGAGGGCGACCACGACGACGGTGAGTTGGCGTGCCGGCATCAGGATTCTATGAAACAATATTTGGCATAAACGCGCGAGACGAAACTTATGTTCTCCAAGCGGGCCCGTCGACTCAGCTGCGGGCAGCGCTGGCCGAGCTACCCGACGCCGAGCGGCGCGTCGCCGAGCTCCTGCTCGCCCACCCCACCGAGGCGGGCTATGACAGCGTCGGACGGCTGGCGGAGCGCGCGCGCGTCTCGCCCGCGACGGTGGTACGGCTTTCGCGGCGGTTGGGGTACGCGGGCTATGCCGCGCTCAAGCTGGCCATCGCCCACGAGGCCGGCCGTGCCGACCAGTTCGGCTACGCCCGCGCGGGGGCCGGCTCAGGAGCGCGGCTGCACGAGCGGGTCATGGCTGACGACGCGCACAGCCTTCGCGGTGGCGCCCAGGCCATGGACGCGGCCGCGTTCGATCAAGCGTGCACGGCCGTCGCCGGCGCCGAGCACGTCATGTTCGCCGGGGTCGGAGCGTCAGCCGCGCTGGCCGCGCTGGCCACGTTTCGCTTCTCGGCCCTCGGGATCCGGGTCACGAGCGCGATGGACGCACTCGTCCAGCACCTCCACGCCGACACGCTGCTCGCCGCGGACGCGTGCGTGGCCATCAGCCACACGGGCGAGAGCCGGGACACGATCGAGGTGGCGCGAGCGGCGGCCGAGGCCGGGGCGGTCACCATCGCGGTGACGAGCTCGGCCGGATCGCCGCTCACCCAGGCGACGCAGATCGCGCTGGTGTGCGCGGACCAGCACGATCCGGCGGCGCGCGAGCTGTTCGCCAACCCGGTGGCGATCGTGTCCGCGCTCGGTGCGCTGCACGCCGGGGTGGCCGCGTTGTTGCCGGCCGGGGCGGCGCCGGCGGCGGCCGCCCGGGCCATCACCTCACATCAGTACTGAACGGGTCATGTGGAGATGACGCTAGCCGGTGACCATGCCCGCACCCTGCAGCGCCGGTCGCGCAGAGGTGCGCATCCGCCTCAGGACACGGCTCGAGACCGGTGCCACGTCTGGGTGGATCCCGCCGTTGGCCTCCGCCGCCGCCTGCCATGCCTCGGCGCGGCGCGAGGCTTCGCCGGCGTCGTCGAGCTCGAGGCAGTCCATGCGGTCGGCGTTGACGTCGATGACGATGGTGTCGCCGTCCTCAATCAGCGCGATTGGACCCCCGAGGCTCGCTTCCGGCGCAACGTGGCCGATCACCAGCCCCACCGACCCGCCCGAGAAGCGGGCATCGGTCATCAGCGCGATCGTGATCTTGCGGCGGCGGCACAGGGCGGTGATCCGCGACGTCGGGTCCAGCAGTTCCGGCATGCCAGGGGCCCCGCGCGGGCCCTCGTAGCGGATCACCACCATGTCGTGGTCCGCGAACGAGTCGGGATCCTGCTCGAGCGCGTCGATGAGCTGCCGTTCGCTGTCAAAGACGCGGGCCCGGCCGCGGAACACGCCGTCCTGCAGCCCGCCCTCGATGCCGGCGATCTTGAGCACCGCGCCGCCCTCGGGGGCCAGGTTGCCGTTGAGCAGGCGCAGCCCACCGGTGTCCTTGAACGGCTTGGCCACGGGATGGATGACGTCGCCGTCGGGCGCCGGTGGGTCGAGCCGGCGGACCTGCTCAGCCAGCGTCTCACCGGTACAGGTGACGGCGTCGCCGTCGAGCAGGCCGGCGCCGAGGAGCTCCTTGACGATGACCTGCAGCCCACCCTTGGCATCGACGTCGACCATCGAGTAGAAGCCGAACGGCCGTAGGTTGACGAGCACCGGGAGCCGGCGCGAGAGCGCGTTGAACTCGCTCTGGCTGACCACGTCCTCCCACAGGTCAAAGCCGGCGGCGCGAGCGATCTCGACGCTGTGCAGGAGCACGTTGGTCGACCCGCCCATCGCGACCGTAACCGTCAGCGCGTTGCGCACGGAGGCAGGCGTCACGATGTCGCGCGGGGTGATGCCGGCGTCGGTCATCGCCAGCAGGCACTCGATCAGCTGGTCAGGGAACTCCTTCAGGCGCCGCGGGTCGTCGGACGGTGGCGCCACCATCTGCAGTGGCTCCATCCCCAGCACCGCCATGAAGGTCTGCATCGTGTTGTAGGTGAACATGCCTCCGCAGCTGCCCTGGCCGGGGCAGGCATGCAGCGCGATGCGCCGTCGGATGGCGGCGTCGGGGTCCCCTGCGAACTGAAAGCCCGTCACCAGGTCGATCCGCTCCCCGGTGTCGGGGTCGGTGCCCGGCTTGATCGATCCGTCGGACAGCAGCACCGCCGGCGCGTTGTGCTCGAGGATCGCGGCCAGCGTCCCGACCGGCGGCTTGTCGCAGGCGACGACCGCGATCAGCCCGGCCATCGAATTGGCGTTGAGATGCAGGTCGATGCTCTCGTTGACCAGCTCGCGGCCGATCAGCGAGAAGCGCATGTTGGGGGTGCCGTTCAGTTGTCCGTCAGAGATGCCGATCGTGTATGCGGGCGCGATCAGCCGCACCGCCAGGTCGTCGCTGCGCACGCGCTCGGACAGCGCCTTCTGGATCGCGGCCACCTTGCCCAGTACGCCCAGGTAGCACTGGCTGTCGCCCAGGCTGCCCGTGACTCCCCACACCGGATCGTGGATTTTGTCCACGTCCTCGCCGAGGAACCGCGCGGTGCCGACTCGCTGGACGTCGCGGCCGGGATTTGCGGACTGAAAGCCATTCGAGCTCAAGGTCGGGCCATTCTAGGCCCGGCGCTGGGGCAGAGGGGGCCCACACGGCGCAGAGGAGGGCACACACGGCCGGCCTTCGGGCGCGAGACGATCAGGATTGCGGTCATCGCATGCATTATTAGGGGATGCTCCAAGCCGCCGACACCACGATCCGCCTCGCGCGCGCCGAGGACCTCCCCGCCGTCGTGGAGGCCTACAACGCCGGCATCGCCGAACGCGTGGCCACCTTCGAGACCCGGCCGCGCACCGTCGACGACGTCGCCGGGTGGATCGGCGACGGGCGGCCGTTCGTGGTGGCCGAGCGCGAGGGGCGCGTCCTCGGCTGGGCCCGCGCCGGCGCTTACTCCGACCGCTGCGTCTACCAGGGCGTCGGCGAGCACGCCGTCTACGTGCACCCCGACGGCCGCGGCCACGGCCTGGGCCGCGGCCTGCTCACCGAGCTGAGCGCTCAGTCTGAACAGCGCGGCCTGTACAAGCTCACCAGCCGGGTCTTTGCCGACAACGGGGCGAGCCGCGCCGCCCATCGAGCGGCCGGCTTTGACGAGGTCGGCATTCAGCGGCGCCATGGCCGTCTCGACGGCCGCTGGAAGGACTGCGTGGTGGTGGAGAAGTTGCTCGGCGATGCTGCCCGTGACCGCTAGTGCTCGGAGTGGTCAATTCGTGAGCAGCGTCGCGAGTGGCTGGGCGTGGCTGGGTGGGGGCGGCGAACTAAGTCGTACTGGTGGTCCGGCGTGTTCGCCGCCCCCGGTCAGGCGCGTCCAGACGCCGCGAGGTTGCCACCGAATTAGCGACTCAGAGCATTAGTAGGCCGCCGCAAGGGTGCGGCGGGCCTGGGCGAACGTCACCAGCCGGCCGGCTTGCTCGTCCCACAGCTTGAGCCGGACACTGCGAAGCCCGTCCCACAGCGAGAGCGTGGGCACGCCCGCGAACATCGGACTCGCCGCATGCGCACGCGGGAGGTTGTAGTTGGGGATGCGCGCGTTGAGATGGTGCACGTGGTGCAACCCGATGTTGCCGGTGAAGAAACGCAGCACCGTCGGCAGCTTCAGGTACGAGCTCCCGCGCAGCGCGGCGTCGGCGTAGCTCCACTCTTCGCTGCTCTGCCAGTAGGCATCCTCGAACTGGTGCTGGACGTAGAACAGCCAGATGCCGATCGACCCCGCCAGCAGGGCGGCGGGAGCCCACACGATGAGGAAGGCCTGCCACCCGATGAGCCAGCACACCGCGCCAACAATGACGACCAGGGCGACGTCGGTCCCGAGCACGCTGTTGCGCATACGCCGCCGCGCCCCCTTGGCCACGATCCGCGGACCGATGACCATCGCGATGACGGGGCCGAAACCGAACATCACCAGCGGGTTGCGGATCAGGCGATACGCCAACCGGCCCCGGGGCGACCGCGCTTGGTACTCCGTGATCGTCAGGGTGATGACGTCGCCCACCCCGCGCCGGTCCAGGTCACCCGACGTCGCGTGGTGCACGGCGTGGTCATGGCGCCAACGCCGGAACGGAGAGAGTACGAAGAGCCCCAGGACGCTGCCGACGACGTTGTTGGCGCGCTTGGAAGGGAGCAATGATCCGTGCGCACAGTCGTGAAAGACGACGAACACCCTGACCAGGAACCCGGCCGCCGGAATGGCCAGCGCGAGCGTCAAGAGATGCGAGACGCCCAACGTGAAGTACATCGCCACGCACAGGCCGACGTAGGGCAACGCCGATGTCGCGACGGAGAGCGTGCCGCGACGGACACAAGGCACTGCGAACGGGGCGAGTACCTCGCGCCACGGCGAGGGGTTCGGTGTCATGGGCGCTCCGATGGAGGGGTAGAGGGGTAGTAGGTGCGGGAGCCCGCGACGCACGCGGTGCGCCGCGTGATGGGGAAGGCGATCACCGTGTTCGGCTGTCGCCCACCTGTTCGGGCTATAGCGCGGGTGAGCATACCCGCGGGCGCGGCTGACGCAACCCCTGAGCGTAAGAATCGCCGAAGGCGTCCGCGCCGGCCGCGGCGCTGCGATGGTCTACCAGTCGCGCCCGAACCAGCGCTTGATGCGAGTCGCGCCGAATTGAGCCTTGTCGGCGGCCAGCTCCGACGAGGGGCCGATGAGCTCGCCGGACCGCTGGTCCCCGAAGAAGGTGACGTCCACCATCGCGACCTGGCCGGCGCCGAACTCCAGGTAGCAGACCCCGCGGCCGCCGTATTGGGCCGAGCTCGTCGTGCCGCGGATACGCGCGGCGATGTGCTGTGCGGCGATGGCCGCGTGCCCCTCGGCGAAGACGCCGGCGCGGGGTGTGCCGACCGCCGCCACGTCGCCGATGGCGTAGACGCCCGGGAAGGCCGTCTCGAAGGTCACCGGATCGATCTTGATCCAGCCGTCAGTGGTCAGACCGGCCTCCGCCACGACGACCGGCGCCCGATGGACGGGGACGGCGAGGAAGAGGTCATAGGGCATCTCGCCGCCGTCGCGCAGGATCGCGACGTTGCGGCCGGGGTCGAGCTCGCAGACCTCGCGGCTGGCGTGCCATTCGATCCCGCGCTCGGCGAAGACCTCGAGCAGCGCCGCGGACGCCGCCGGCGACGGCGGGATCGGCCGCCCGAAGTCGATGACCAGGGCGATCTCCGATCGCTCGCGCAGCCCGCGCGCCACCAGCTGCTCGTGCAGCAACAGCGCGGTCTCGCTGGGGGCCGGCGGGCATTTGTATGGCGTGGAGAGCACCCCGATGATCACGCGGCCGCCGTTGAAGCGCTCCAGCACCTCGCGCGCGGCAAAGCCGCCGGCCACGGTGTAGAACTCGTGCCCGCCCTCCTGCAGGCCCGGCGTCGCCGCCGGGTCGAGGTCCGCGCCCAGGGCGACCACGAGCACGTCGGCCTCGAATGCACCGGCGTCGGTCTGGACGGTGCGCGACCCCGGGTCGATCGACCGGATCGCCGTCTGGACGAAGCGCACGCCGGGCTTGACGATGTCCGCATACGGGTGGCGGACCTCCTCGGGCACGGCACGGCCGAACATCACGTCGAGCTTGGAGAAGCCGAACACGAACGCGTCGCTCTGGTCGATCAGCACGATCTCGACGTCGTCGCGAAACTCATCCGAGAGCCGCGTGGTGAGCTCCAGCCCGGCGAATCCGGCCCCGAGCACGACGATGCGCGTAGGCCCGTCCGGGCGGTCAGAGGTCATCGTGCCCCCTGGTGTGGCTGCATGTGGTCACCGCTCTTCCTGCATTGGCTGGTCCCCCTCACAACACCCCGGTCGCGTGGCGGCCCACACTGTATCCGCGCGCGGGCCCCCTGAACGGCACAATCGAGTCGGCCCGGCCGCGGGCACCCACCTCCGATCCCCACAGGACGGCGAGATCCATGCGCAAGATCCAGAGCCAGGGCGTGCACCACATCACGCTCGTCGGCGCCGACCGCCAGACCTCCATCGACTTCTGGGAGGGCGTGCTCGGGATGCCGTTCGTGTTCGAGCAGCCCAACCTCGACAACGCCGGCGAGAGCCACCTCTACTTCGACCCGGGCGACGGGCGCCTCATCACCGTGTTCACCAACGAGGAGCGCATCCCCGACCCCGAACGGACGCCCACCGACCCCGGCTGCGTCCACCACCTGGCCTTCGCGCTGTCGCAGGCCACCTTCGCCCAAACCGTGGAGCGGCTGGACGAGCGCGAGATCCGCCACTCCGGGGTCAAGGACCGGGGGTTCATGGACTCGATCTACTTCAATGACCCGCTCGGCCTGCTGATCGAGCTCGCCTCATATCGCTTCGAGCCTCCCGCCGGGCACACCCACGCCGACGTCCTGCTCGCCGCCCACCGGCTACGTGTGCAACGCGGCGACTACAGCATCGCCCCCATCCACCTCGCCGATGCGATCGAGCAGCTCAGCAGCCAGCGCGAGTCGCTGTCGCAGGACCGTGCCCCCAAGGACCCGTACCGACACGCCCGCCCGGAGTCAGTCGACACGCCCGACGAGTAGTGCGCAGCTCGAGACGGGCGGCGGGCGCGGGTGAACGAGCGGCCTTGGGTCAGCCGGCGCCGGCGTCGGGGATCGGCGTGCCCTCGGACAGCCCGGCGGTACGGAGCTTGAGCCGTCCCACGACGGTCCAGTAGACCTCCCAGTCGCTGACCTCCATGTTGTCGGGGTCGTCACGACCGCCGAGGAACAGCGGCAGCTCGTAGCCCACGCACTTCTCGGTGGGCAGCGGCACCGCGTCAGGATGACTCTCTGACCATGCGCCCCACCCGGTGACGGCCAGCGCCGGCTCGGGGTCGTCGGTGAGATGCTCGTCATGGAAGGCAACCAGGCCGTAGGGCACCTCGAGGGCGTCCCCGGTCCCGATCTCCAGCAGCATGATCTGCGGCTCGCCGTCGACGACGCGGTCGGCGTCCAGCGCGAACATCCGCCCCAGCCAGTCCATGGCGAACGGGTACAGGCGCCGTGCGCCGCCCGGGTAGACAGCTCGAGCCAGATCGGTGGCCTTGGCGCCCCCGGCCGCGTCGAACACGCGATACAGGCCCTCTTCGAACGTGCAGCCGGCGAAGCGCTCGGCCAACTCGGCATAGCCCGGGGTGCTCAGCAGGAACGGATCGCGAAACGGGGTTCGCGGCGCCTGCCCGGCCGGGACCAGGCTGAAGGCGCGGCTGAATGTGTCGAACGGTGCCATCGCCCTACTTGATGCCGACGCCTCTCACCGGCGTGCCGTTCTCCGCGTCTTTGATCGCGTGCATGATCTGTGAGCCGAGGCTGCGGTTGACGCTGGAGTTCAGCGGCAGCATGTTTGAGACCGAATCCTCGCCGCCGAGCTGCAGATCGAGGACGTGGTCGACATCGTAGCCGGACGGCACCAGCCCGCCGGCGTTCTTGTAGGTCCGTGAGGCCGACGTCGTCGACCGCACCGGGCTCTTGGTGACCTGGGCCTCGCCGCGCTGCGCCGCCTCATCGATCTTGGCCACCTTCGCGTCGGCCTCGGCGATCTGCTCCGGGGTCCAGCCCTCCTTGTACTTCAGGGCCAGGTTCAGTCCGTCGTCGGCGCCCGCGGCGGCGTCCGCGGCCGCCGTGCCACCCTCGATCGCGCTGACCTCTCCGGCGGCGGCGCCGTCGGCGAGCGGATCCTCGGGGCCGCCGCCCAGGATCTCGGTCACCAGAGGCAGGCCGACGACGGCGATGTCCTTCAGCACCGAGCCGCCGTGGTGGGGCTGCGCCAGCTTGACGCCGTCGATGTTCTTACCCTCCTGAAGAGCGAGGTACAGCTGCTTCTCGTCGTAGGCGTCAGAACCGCCGACGCAGCCCTCGCCCTGCAACAGAGTCTTCATGGGGAACTTGCCGATGCTCTTGGCGGCGCCCGCGTTGTTGAGGCAGTTGGTGTCGGCCAGTTGCTGCGCCAGCCGCTCCGTCATGCCGGGATTGGCGCGCAGGAAGGGCGCGTCTGCGGCCAGCGCATCGGTGAAGGTGGCCGGCGCGCCCGCCAGCGGCGGCGGGGACACCGCCAGCGGCTCGAGGCTGCCCGTCGCCCGGGCGGCCGCATTCTGCGCTTCCTGCCAGACCTGGCGCGCGCGGGTCTGCCAGCGGGTGATCTCTCGCTCGTCGGTGTCGACGTCCTTTTGCGCCGCGCGCTGCTCCACCTGTGCGGCGTGCAGGGCCGCCTGCGCGCCGGGCAGGGCGGCGCTGGCCGCGGCCACGGCTCCGCCGGGCGCAGTGAACGACGTGAGCGTCCGGGTGGCGGAGTCCACCGCGGCCTGCGCCGTGGCCACCGCGCCGCTGGCCTTGGTCAGTCGCGCGTCGTCGGTGACCTTGCGCTGGATCCAGTGGACGGTGTGATCCACCGCCTTGACGCCCTCGTTCTGCAGTTGCTCGAGCTCGTTGGCGTAGCGGCGCAGCGTCGTCGCCGCGCTGCGCGCCGTCCCCGCCGCCGTCTGGAAATGCTCGCCCACGAGCACGGCGAGCGTCGCATAGGAGCGTGCCGCGTCGCCGTCCCAGTTTGTCCCGGTCAACGAGCCGACGGTGTACTGGATCGTCCCGGCCGTGCTGGACAGAAAGTCCCCCAGGTTGTCATGCCAGGTGGCGGCGGCTGAGACCGCTGCGGGGTCTCCCGTGGGAGCGCGGACGCCAGGGTCCACGATGGTCATCGCGGCCCGTGGTCAGTGGCGGCGCGGCCGATGGCGGCATCGCTCTGGTCATAGACGCGCGCGGCGCCACGCATCGCCGCCCCCAGCCGGTCTCCGGAGAGCGCGAAGTGCGGCAGCACCGCCGCCCAGTGCTCCATGAGCCCGCTCAGCGCAGCGTGCGCGGGGGTATCCGCCGCAGCCGATGCGTGACCCTGGATCTGGCCGTGGAGCGCTCCCGTGCCCGGGGAGATGCCGTCCATGCGCCCGGCCATTTCCTCGATCGCTCCGGTGATGACGGAGATCTCTGGCATGTGTGAGCCGATGTTCCCTCGCCCGCGGGCGCTCGCCTAGTGACCCGGGGTATCGATCGAGCCATCCCCCGGGCCGTCCCGGACGCCGCCGCGCAAGCACGCTGCTCGATCTGTGTGTGTGCCGGTTGCCGCTTGACGATGGCGGAGGCGGGTGTTAGCGTGTCGAAGCGCTTCGCGAAGCGCTTCGATCCAGGGAGCGTGCTTCGCGCGGCGGCGGTCGGAGGAACGGTCGTACGACCTCTGGCCCGGTGACCGGGATGTAGCGGTGGTCTGTCCGAACTACACGCTGTGCCCGCACTCATACAGGAGGGGACTCATGCAAGCATCCCGGCTGACGGCGATCCTCGCCGCCACCGCCGCCCTTGCCCTGCCGGCGACCGCCGTCGCCAAGGGCGACGCACCCCGCAAGGGCAACGCTCCCGGCAAGGGGAACGCGCCCAGCAGCGCGCAACTCGAGCCGGTGCCGAATCTGCCGGTCAACGCTTGCCACGATTCCACGCTGCCGAGGGACTACGGCACGAACTTCGCCGCGCCGAGCGATCCGCTGGGCTTCGGGTTCGCCAACGAGACCGCGATCGGCTGGGAGGGCAACCTCTACGCGCCGTTTGAGTACCTGTCGGGCTCCTACTTCGCCCGCGGCGTGCCGGCGACCTACAAGTCCGGCAATCAGAGCCTCTGCGGTGGCATGTACTCGTTCAGTGCCTACACCTACGGGCTGACGCCAGGTCAGGCGCCCGCGCCGGGATCGGTGCACTGGACGATGGCCGATAACTATCTCCCGGCGATGACCACGTCGTTCACCCGCGATCAGGTGGCCATCTCGATCTCCGACTTCGCCAACGAGCAACCGATCGGCGGCAACCCGGTCGAGCTGGTCTACACCCGGGTGAGCGTGACCAATCACGGGTCGGCGGCGGTGAGCGTGCCGCCTGGCCAGTCCGGACCGAATCTCGTGTCTCTGAACCAGGCCTCCGACACCGTGGCGCCGGGTCAGACCGTGCATCACGACTTCGTGGCAGCGGTCGACACCTTCAGCCCGACCGTGTCGCTGCCGTCGGTCGGCGCGCTGACCCCGAGCCGGTCAAATCGCGGCGCCCTTCCCTATGACGCCGCGTATCAGCACATGGCCGGCTACTGGCGCCACCGCGTGTCGGTCATCCCGAGACTCTCGCTGCCCAACGTCGCCCTGCCCAACACCAACAACCTGCACGCCCCGGGCGCCGCGATCGACGATGCCTATAAGGCCGCCTTCGTCTACACCAGGATCGTGCAGGCCGGCGAAGCGCCGTTCTCCGGCGCCAACAACTACGCCTACCTGCTCAACCACGACGCGCCCGGGATCCTGGCCAATCGCTTCGAGCTGGGCGACTACACCGACGGACAGAGCCTGCTGCTCAACGCCCGGGTCTCGGAGCAGACCAACTTCAACGAGCTGGGCGCCAACTGGTACTGGGACGGTCCGTGGCGCACACCGGTCGCGTGGGCCGCGTATCTGGAGGGGACCAACGACACCGCGTTCGTGTCCAAGTACTTCCATGACGACGCGAACGGCCCGAACCAGTGGGGGCCGAGCCTGTACACGCTGATGCACACCGACTTCCTCTCCCAGCTCAACGCGGCCGGGTACCTGGGCCGCTCCGACGACAACGACAGCGAGGGCACCTGGCTGTTCGACGACGAGACGGCGCTCTCCGGCCTGGCCGCCTACCGGTACATCGCCGGGCGCATCGGCGACAGCAGCGAAGCCCAGTGGGCCAACACCGCCTACGCCAGCCTCCTCAAGGCGGTGAACGCGGCGCTCGCCACCAACGAGCAGGCCAATGACTTCAGCTTCCTGCCGTGCGAGGTGAACGTGCCGGTCACGGCCGATCGCTGCAACACCGCGGGCGACGCGAACTGGGACGGCTCGAACCTCTGGGGACAGAACGTCTGGGACATCTTGCTGCAGGGCGGTGCGCTCAACGGCATCCTCGGCGACCCGAGCCAGACCGACGGCCTCTACGAGACCGGCTTCAGCCGACTGCAGGGCACCGGCGTGCCGTTCCCGTCGTTCGGGGCCTACGCGGGCTACAGCGTCGCGCTGAACACCGGCTACGCCCAGGGCGCGCTGTACGGCAACGCCTACCGCGACCTGCCGATCACCAGCTACGCATGGCAGATCGCCACCACGACCGGGGGCCCGAACGCCTGGTGGGAGGCCAACGGGAGCGCTCCCGACCCCAACAACCCGTGGGCGGGCAGTCACGCCGAACCGCAGTTCGGCGCGGTGCCGTACGTGTGGCCTATGGCCGGCCAGACCCAGACGCTCCTGCAGTCGCTGGTGGCCCCGGGGCTGGTCTTTGGTCAGGGCGGCAACCGATCGGCCGCCCACACCGTGCTGTACGTCGGTCGTGGCGTGCCCGACGCCTGGATCGCCTCCGGGCAGACGGTCGCAGTGAGCAATCTGACCTCCTCCTACGACGAGGCCTCCGGCGCCCGTGGCACCTACGCAGTCCAGATCAGCACCCACGGCGGCCATGGCCAGCGGACCGTCGAAGTCTCGGTCAGCGGCAGGCTCCCGGGCGACGATGTCCAGGTCCAGCTCCCGGTCTTCGCCGACGCCGGAGTCCAGCGAGTCATCGGCGGCGGCTACGACGCCGCCACCCACTCGGTCACCATGGAGCGCCGGACGGTGCAGATCCAGCTCGGCCAATCGGGCCGTCCTGCGCTCAGTGTCAGCGTGAACAGCACGGCGCCCGGCCAGCACACCCAGCCCGCGCTGAATCCCGGGGTGCAGACGACGGCCAAGGCCAGCTTCACCAACACGGGCGCAACTCCGATGACCAACGTCAAGCTGACCATCGACGCACCCACCGGCTGGACCAGCACCGCCACCACGCCGGTGAGCTTCGGCGTGATCGCTCCCGGTCAGACGAGGACCGTGACGTGGGACGTCACGCCGCCCGCCGACATGTCGGCTCCGACGAGCTCGAATGGGCTCATCGCCGACGCCTCCTACACCGCGCCTGACCATGCCTCGGGCTCGGTCAGCGCCGAGCAGTGGGTGACGGTCGAGAAGCCGTTGCCGCTCCCTCCCGGCGCGACGGACCTCGCGCTCACCGCCACCCCGTCGGCGTCGTACACCTCACCGTGGACGACGGTCACCGCGATCAACAGCGGGATCTACCCCGTCCAATCAAGCGACGACAACGACCTGACTCCGTACTGGGGCGACTGGCCGCAGACGGGGACCCACTGGATCGAGCTGGACTGGTCGGCGCCGATCACCACCAACAGCAGCGAGCTCTACTTCGCTGATGACGGCGGCGGCCTGCTGACGCCGTCCTCCTGGGTGGTCCAGTACTGGGACGGCCGCGCATGGGTCAACGTCAACAGCCAGAGCGGTGATCCGGCGCAGATCAACCAATTCAACGACGTCACCTTCGACTCGGTGACCACGACCAAGCTGCGCGTCTCGATGCAGGGCACGGGTACCGCTTCGGTGGGCGTCATCCAGTGGGTGGTGCCGAGCATCCCGAGCTAGCCGGTGTAGCCCGTCGTCTGTCCCCGCGGCCGTGACGGGGACAGGCGACGGCCCCCGCCCACGGGCGGCTACTTGGCCGCGAGCACGTCGGCGGGCATGATCTCCGGAGGCGAGGCCAAGAGCTCCTCAGCATTGGCCATCAGGGCCGCGGCGATCTGCCCGTTGACGTGGGCCTGGCGAGCGTCCTCGGTGGCGAAGGTGTCGAAGATCCAGAAGGTCGTCTCCGATGTGCGCGCGGCGTACCAGTCGACCGTCCCCTCCTCGGCCTGGGCCAGCGGCAACGCGCCGGTGAGTAGCTGGGAGACCTCCTCCGCCTTCTCCGGCTTGGCCTCGATACGGGCGACGAATGCGTATGGGGTGCTCATGTCCGCTCCTGGGTGGGGTGCCGTTGGGGGCGGGACGGTAACCGGTCGCGGCCTCCCGCCGTCCCGGTTCTAGATCCTGCGCCCGGCCTGCTGCCAGTATCGATCGCGCAGGCGGCGCTTGAAGATCTTGCCCGACTCCTCGCGGGGCAGGGCATCGTCGAAGACCACCACCTGCGGCACCTTGTACCCGGCCAGTTGGGACCTGACGTGCTCGCGGACGGCGTTTTCGGTGAGGCCGGCGGACGGGTCGGCGTCGACGTGTGCGGCCAGTGCCTCACCGAAGGAGTCGTCGGGGATGCCGAACACCGCGGCGTCGCGCACGCCGTCGAGCGCCAGCAGGCAGGCCTCGATCTCCGCCGGGTAGATATTGACCCCGCCGGAGATGACCATGTCACGGGCGCGGTCTGACAGGTAGAGGTAGCCGTCGGCGTCCACGTGGCCGACGTCGCCGATCGAGATGTAGCCGTCCCGCTCGATCTCGCGGCGCTTGTCGTCCTGGCCCAGGTAGGTGAAGCCGGGCCAGTAGTCGGGGGGGCGGATGAAGATCTCGCCGGTCTCGCCGACATCCAGCAGCCGGCCGTCGGCATCGTGCACATGGATGTCCGAGCCGCCGAAGGGATGGCCAACCGTCCCCTCGTGCGCCAGCCACTCGTCGCTGTCGCAGACGATGACCACCCCGATCTCGGTGGCGCCGTAGTACTCGCGGATGACCGGCCCGAACCAGTCGATGATGCGGCGCTTGACGTGCGCCGGGCACGGCGCGGCGGCGTGGACGACGCACTCCAGCGAGCTCAGGTCATACCGGGAGCGGACCGCGCCAGGGAGCTCGAGCAGGCGCACGAACATCGTCGGCACGGTCTGAGCGTGGGTGACGGCCTGCTCCTGTACGAGGGCAAGGAAGTGCTCGGGAGCGAAGCGGGGCATGACCGTCAGCTCGATGCCGAGGGCAAGCGCGAAGAGGGCCTGCGCGTTCGGGGCCGAGTGGTACATCGGCGCCGTGACCAGGGTGTGCATCCCGGGCGCCAGCCCCATCGCCCGCAGGGTGGCGGCGGCGACGTCGCGCGACTGGTCGGGGGTCATGGGGTCGCGGATCACGCCCTTGGGCAGCCCGGTGGTCCCCGAGGTGTAGATGACGCTCATCGGCGCGGCGTCCAGCGGTTCGGCATACGGGTCGTGGGCCCCGATCCAGTCGGCGAAGAGCGGCACGCGCCCAGTGACCTGCGCGGGGCCGTAGTGAGCTGTCAGCTCCTCGGGCACCGGTACCTCGACCAGCGGGACGCCGTCTGGAAGGATCTCCTCGACGTTGGCGACGAAGTCGGAGTGCGCGAACACCACGCGCGAGCCGGAGTGCGCGATGACGTGGCGCAGTTCCGGGCCGTGCCAGTGCCAGTTGACCGGAACCGGGACCGCCCCGATCAGCCCGCAGGCTGCGCTGAGCGACAGGAAGGTGGGCTCGTTACGAAGCACCAGCGCCACGCGGTCACCGTGGCGCACCCCGGCCTCGACGAGCCCGCTGGCCGTCCGTGCCGCCTCGGCGCGCAATTCCTCGTGTGCAATCTCGCGCTCCCCGTATCTCACCGTCGGTCCGGCCATGGCCCGATCTCCCTCTTGGTTCGCCCCTCCGGTTTGGTGCATTCCACCACATAGGATCGAGAACATGACCCTCCCGCGCGCACTGTCGCTGGTGGTGGCCGCGACGCTTGCCGGTGCGCCGCTCGCCGGCGCGCATGTCCTTCGCGTCGGCCCCGGTCAGCGCTTCGCCCGCCCATGTCAGGCGATCGCGGCCGCGCATACCGGTGACAGCATCGAGATCGACGCTCGCGGCAACCGCGCCTATCGCGGCGATGTCTGCGCGTGGTCCACCAACCGCCTGACGATTGTCGGCGTGCATGGCCGAGCGCATATCGACGCCGCCGGCGCCAGCAGCGAGGGCAAGGCGATCTGGGTCATCGCCGGCAACGACACGACGATCGAGAACGTCGAACTCTCGGGCGCACGCGTTCCCGACGACAACGGCGCCGGCATCCGGCTCCAGGGCGCCGGGCTCACGCTGGAGCACTGCCGCTTTGACCACAACCAGGAGGGCATCCTCGCGGGCGACAACCCGGTGTCGGACATCGTCATCGACTCCAGCGTGTTCGCCGACAACGGGGCCGGCGACGGCTTCTCGCACAACATCTACATCAACCACGTCCGCAGCTTCACCCTGCGTGACAGCTACTCCACCGACGCTCACGTGGGGCATCTGGTCAAGTCGCGCGCGCTGCGCAACTACATCCTCTACGACCGGCTCACCGGCGAGCGCGGCACCGACAGCTACGAGCTCGATCTGCCCAACGGCGGGCTGTCCTACGTCATCGGGACGGTCCTCCAACAGGGCCGTGCCACCCAGAACCCCAACATGCTCGCCTATGGCGAGGAGGGTTCGCTGAACCCCGACTCGCACCTGTACGTCGTCAACGACACCTTCGTCAACGACCTTCACCGCGGCGCGGCGATCCTGGTCGGCCCGGAGGCCCGGGCTCCGGTGACCGCTCAGAACGACATCAACGCCGGTAGCCCACTGTTCATCACCCAGACCGGCGCCCGCGCGCGGCACAATTGCACCACCGCCCATCCCGGTTTCGTGAACGCGGATCGCTACGACTACGCGCTGCGGCCCTCATCACCATGCCGGCGCGCAGGCCGCCGCCCGGGCCGCGCCCGGGGCTTCTCGCTGGTCCCGCGCTTCCAGTACGCGGACACCGCCCGCGAGGTGCGCCGCAGCGACGGCGGCATGATCGCCGGGGCCTTTGGCCAGACCGCGGGCTAAGCGCGCGGCGCGAAGGCCACGGCGTCGCCCGACACCAGGGGTAGCTCCGGATCGGCGGCGATCTCCTTACCGTTGAGGCTGGCTCGCACGTCGGCGCCGAGCGTGACCTCGAGCGACTCGGCTAGGTCCCCGAGCGTCCACGCGGTGACCGTTGCCCATGACGCCACGGACCCCGGCTGCCGGCAGCGCGTCACGCGGACGGCCGTCGGGGGCAGCGCCGATCAGCTCCTCGACGGTGGGCAGAAGCGACACCCGGTACGCGGCCGCCAGGAGGGCCTCAAGACCCGCCGCCAGGCCGCTGCAGCGGTCCGCGCCCCGCACGCGCATCCTCGACGACCTCCGCCGACGGGGGCAGAGCGGGCAGCGCCTGGCCCGCCGCCCCGACCACGATCACCGGGCCGTCGACGGCCCTCGCGACGATCCCCGTGACCCGCCGGAGGAGGGTTGAACCGTGCCAGTCCAGGCCGGCCTTGGGCGAGCCCATCCGCGAGGACCGGCCCCCGGCCAGAACGATCGCCGCCGCATCATTCATCGTGGGAGATGCTAGGTCCACGGCCTCAGATCGCCCCGCAGGCGGTAGTCTCACCAGTCACACCATGATGACCGGTGAGGGGCTTGATCTGGACGGGCGGGCGGTGCAGCCCGGCGGCCGCCAGCCCGCGCCCGGGACACTGGCGCTGGTGCAGGCCTACATCAACTCGTTCTTCGACCTGGAGGGCGAGTGGGGCGCCGATCTCTTCGACACGCCCGACCGGCTGTCCGGCTGGCTGTCTGTCCGCGGGTTGGTGCCGGCCGGGACCGCCCTGAGCGATCGCGACCGCACCCGCGCCGTCGCCGTGCGTGAGGGCCTGCGCGGCCTGGCCGCGGGCAACAACGACGCCTCTCCCGAATTGCTCGCGACGAGCCTGGCCGAGGTCAACGGTGCCGCTGCGGGGGCGCGGGTGGAGGTGCTGCTTCAGCCCGACGGGCCCCGCTTCACCGCCACCGGCAACGGGCTTGACCGCGCGCTGGGCGTCGTGCTCGCGATCACCGGAACGGCGATGCTGGAGGGCACCTGGCAGCGGCTGAAGAGCTGCCCGGGCCACGACTGCGGGTGGGCCTTCTATGACCACTCGCGCAACCAGACCGGTCGCTGGTGCTCGATGTCGGTGTGCGGTGGGCGTGCCAAGGCGCGGGCGCATTACCAGCGTCGCCGCGGGGAGGACGGCGGCCGGTGAACGCGCCGCGGCCCGGGCGCCGCGCGAGGCGCCGATGAGAACCGTGGGGCCAGCGCTGGCGCTCGCGGTGGCCCGAGCCCGGCGGCGGCCCGGGCGTGGCCTGGCCCCAGCCCTCGGGATCGCGCTCGCGGTCGCGTTCCTCGGGGCGGTGTGGGCCGAGGGCACGATCGCCGGTGAGCAGGCAGCCCGGGCGCGGCTGGCGAGCCTCACCCTCGCCCAGCGCGCCGTCACCGTCACCTGGCAGGGCGCCGCCACGCACACGGTGGACCACCAGGCGCAGGCGGCGCTGGCCGGACTCGGCCTCGGCCCCATCACCACGGCCACCCTGCTCAGCCCGGTGCGCCTGAACGGGCATCTGGTACGGCCCGCCGCCATCGCTCCGCTCGCGCCGTGGACGAGGTGCGCAGGTGGGCGGGGTGGGCGGGTCCTGGCTCAATGCCGCGGCACCACCTGCCCGATGTTGCTGGACGGCACCGGCATCCGGCCCGGCACAACGCTGGGCGCCCCTGGGGTCCACCTCCACGTCACGGGCGCTGCCGCGTTGCGCTCCTCGGCGCCATTGGGTTTCGTGCCGGGACAGACCCCGGGCCCGCCGGTGCTGCTGGGCAGCGACCCCGCCGGCCTGCAGCGCCTCCCCGGCCTGAGCTCCTTCTACCGCACCGAGAGCTGGCTGTCTGAGCTGCCGGTCACCGGCACTGCACTCCTGGCAGGTGCGCGAACTCCGCGCGCGCCTGCAACGCGACCAGGCGACCCTGCTCGCGCACAACAGTGGCTTCAACATGGCCGCGCCGTTCGCCGGGCTGGACGCCGCGGCCGCCGACGCGGACGGTGCCCCGCGGCGGCTGCTGCTGGTCGCCGGCGGGGGAATCGCTGCCCTCGCGCTGTTCCTGGTGCTGGTGGTCGGCGGGATGCGCCATGAGGCCCAGGAGGAGCTCGAGCGCCTGCGCGCGGTCGGGGCCCGCTCGCATCAGCTCGCGGCCTTCGTCGCGGCCGATTGCGCGCTGACGTGCGGCGCGGCGCTCGTGGCCGGCGCGGTGGCGGCGCTGGTGGCCGCAGCGGTGCTCGCCGGCGCCGCGCACGAGCCCGTGGGCGGGATCCTGGCCCATAGCCTGCTCACCTGGCGCGGCCTGGCGGCTCTGGCCGGCGGCTGGCTGGTGAGCACGGTGCTGATCGCCGCGCTCGTGGCCGCGCCTGCCAGGGTCGGCGGGGTCGGTCTCCCCGACGTGGCCGCGCGTGGCGCGCCGTGGCCGCGCTGGCCGTGGCGCTGGCTGACCAGGGCTCGGAGCACCGTGCAGACGATCCTGTTGGCTCCGTTGTGCGCGCTGGCCGCCGGCGTGCTCGTGCTGCGGCTCTGCGGGCTGCTGCTCATGGCCGGCGAGCGCGTCGCGCGCCGGGGGCCCGTGGCGCTCCGCGTCGCGTTCGTCGGCCTCGCGCGGCGGCCCGCGCTGCCGTCGCTGTGGGTGGCGTTCGTCGCCGTGGCGGTCGGCCTGGGCGGCTTTGCCCTCGCCTACCGGGCCACCCTGGCGCGCAGCGCCTCCGATCAGGCGGCGGCGGCCGTCCCGCTTGACGCGATCGTCTCCCCCGGGCCAAGCTTTGCCACGCCGCTGACGCTCGCCTCGCCCAGCCGCTGGGATGCCCTGGCCCGTGGCGTGGCCTGGCCGGTGCGCCGCACGCAGGCCACTTTCGTCAGCGGCGACGCGTCGGTCACCGTACCCGCCCTCGGCCTCCCCGCCGCAGCGCTGGCGCGCCTGCATGGGTGGCGACCCGGCGACGGGTCGGCGCCCCTGCGCACGCTGGCGCGGCGCATCGCGCCGGCGGGGCCCGTCCGCGCCCCGGGCCTACTCCTCCCGCCCGGGGCGCGGGCCATCTCGGTTCGCGCCGGGCCGGCGCAGATCGCGGCCACCGTCACCGCCGACCTGCGCGACTCCGCCGACACCATCCATCAGGTCACCCTGGGCGACCTCGGCTCAGGACCGGGCAGGGCCGGCACCCTGCGCGCCCGGCTGCCCGCCCGTCGCAGCGGCCCGTGGGAGCTCGCCGGACTGGAGCTCGACGAGCCGGCCGGCCTGGAGGCCACCAACGGCCATCAGAACGGCGAGAACGTTGCCGCCGGAACCCAGGCGAGCGGAACCGTGACCCTCGGGGATGTGTCCGTGCAGGACGCTGCGGGCAGCGTGGTCGCCCGCGTCAGCCCGACGGTGTGGCGCGGGGTTGGGGCCGCCTCGGGATCGCGTCCGACGACCGCCGGCGAGTTGAGCGTGCGCTTCTCGGACTCCGGCCAGCCAGGGCTCGTGCGCGCGCCGCAGCCCAGCGACGCCCGGCCGATCCCGGTACTCGTCGACCCCGGCACCGCGGCCGTCGCCGGACGGGGCAAGACCCTTGCCCTCACCGTCGACGGCGAGCCGGTGGCCGCCCGGGTGGCCGGAGTCCTGCGTCGCTTCCCGACCATCCCCGCAGGCTCGGCCGGCTTCGTCGTTGCCGACGAGCAGACGCTGGCCGCTGCACTGGATGCCCAGTTGCCCGGCCAGGGCCGTGCCGACGAACTGTGGATCTCATCGCGCAACCTCGCGCCGTTGCGCGCCGCGCTGGGACGGCCGCCACTGGCCGGCCTCCAGGCCCAGTACCGGCAGTCGATCGAGCGAAGCCTGCGCGACGCCCCGGTCGCCCGGGCGGTCCTGGGCACGCTCGTCGCGGCGGCGGCCCTGTCCGGGGCGCTGGCCGTTCTCGGCCTGCTGGCAGCACTGCTGGGGCCCGCACGCGATGGGCGCCTGGAGAGCGACCTCGTCGACCAGGGCGCCAGCCCGCGCGCCGTCCGCGCGCAACTGCGCCTCGAGGCCGTCATCGCCAGCACGCTGGGCGTCGCGGCCGGAGCGATCATCGCCGTCGTGCTGGGGCGGCTGGCCGTGACCACCATCCGCGCGGTGGCGGCGCTCGCCGCCGGCGCACCGCCGCTGGTCATGGTCGACCCGGCCGCGCAGCTCATCGTCTGGAGCCTCGCCGGACTCCTCGCGCTCGCCCTTGCCGCCTGGCTGGCCACCGCCGGACGTACCCGCGGAGCACGCTCGTGAGCGAGGTCGTGGCTCTGCTCGACGTCTTCAGCGTCCATCGCACCAACGAGGGCGACGCGGCCGCGCTGCAGGGCGCGACGCTCACGGTGAGGGCGGGCGAGAGCGTGTGCGTGCTGGGACCCAGCGGCGCCGGCAAGACCACCCTGCTGCGGGTCATCGCCGGGCTGCAGACGCCCTCGGCGGGCGCGGTGCGGGTGCTCGGGCGCGACATCGGCCGGGTTCCGCCGCGCGCCCGGGCACGAATCCGCCACGAGTCGCTCGGCCTCATGGGCCAGCACTCGGGCTCCACGCTCTCGCCCGACCTGCCACTGCGCGACGGCGTGGCGCTCCCGCTGGCGCTGCGCGGCGCCGGGCGCGCCGCACGCCGCCGGCGAGCCGATGAGCTGCTCGGAGCCGCCGGGCTGACCGATCGCGCCCGGGAGCTCCCCGGGGCGCTGTCAGGCGGAGAGCGCCAGCGGGCGGCGCTCTGCGTGGCGATCGCCCACCGACCCGCCCTGCTGCTGGCCGATGAGCCCACCGGCGAGCTGGACGCGGCCAACGGCGAGGCCGTGCTGACCCTCATCGCGCACCTGGCCAGAGCCGAAGGAGCCACGGTCATCGTCGTCAGCCACGATCCGGCGGCGGCGACGGCGGCGGATCGCAGTGTGCGCATGCGGGACGGGCGCATCGTGGAGGAGCTCGGCGCCGCGCCTGACCAGGGTGGCATCGTCGTCGGGCGCAGCGGCTGGCTGTCACTTCCGCCGGCGCTGCTGCGCGAGGCCGGCATCGACGACCGCGCCCAGGTGCGGATCGCCGACGGCGGGCTGCTGGTGAGCGCCGCACCAGGGTCGCGCGGCGCCCCGGAGCCATCCACGGCTCCGAGCAACGGCGCGCGGCCGGCGTCGCGGCGCCCGGCGTCGCGGCGCCCGGCGTCGTGGCGCCCGGCGACGGTCGAGCTGCGCGCGGTCGTGCGCACGCGCGGGCACGGCCGGTCGCGGCGCCGTGTGCTCGACGGCCTCACCCAGTGCCTCGACGCGGGGCAGATGCACGCGGTCGCGGGCGCCTCGGGATCGGGCAAGACCACGCTGCTGCGGCTTGTGGCCGGTCTTGAGCGCCCCGACAGCGGCGCCATCCTGCTCGATGCGCACGACCTGCGGTCCGACGACGCCGAGGCGCTCGCCGCGTTGCGGCGGGAGCGGATCGGCTACCTGGCCCAGGAGCCGGCACCGATCGACTTCCTCAGCGCCGAGGAGAACATCGTGCTGGCGCTGCGCTCGCGGGGATGGGATGAGGACGAGGCCCGTGCCCAAGCGGCGCGCGTACTCGCTCGCGTCGGACTGACCGAACGCGCGCGACAGCGCGCCGGACGGCTGTCGGCGGGCGAGGCGCAGCGGCTGGCCCTGGCTCGGGCCCTGGCCAGCGCGCGCGGGCTGCTCATCATCGACGAACCCACCTCGCGCCTGGACGAGGCCAACGCCAGCATGGCCGCCGAGCTGCTGCACGCCGCCGCGCGCCAGGACGGTCAGACGGTGCTGTGCGCCACCCACGACGAACGACTGCTGGCCGTCGCCGACACCGTTGTCGACCTCACGAACGGGAGATCTCGGCAAAGGTGAGCACCGCCGCCGGAGCTCATGGGCACGCCGCCCACGCGCTGGGGTCGACGAACTGCAGGGTCGGCCTGGCACCCGGCTTGGCCGGCGAGAAGGCACCGAGGTACATGTCGGCGTCGCGACCGGGCAGGATGAGCGGCGTGCCGCCGAACGTGACCCGACCCAGATAGAAGCCGGGCTGCCGGGGCGGGGCGAACGTGAACGCGCCTCGGCCGGCGCGGTTGAGGGTGACGCTGCGGCCGAACACCTTGCGCAGTCGCACGGTCCCCCTGCGCGCCGACGCGCAGGTGGCACGGCTGAGGGTGACCGTGAGCTTGCCGTGGGCGGCGGGCACCGCGTCGGTCTTGATCGCCGGGATGGTGAGGCGCATCCGGCCCCGAGCGAGGCGCTTGAGGACGGTGCGGCTCTGGTCACGGACGAACTCGCCCCGGACGGTGATCGTCGAGGTAGTCGCCCACGGCGTGCCGAACTCATTGTCGATGTTGTCGCCGCTGAGGCCTTGGACGGAGCAGGCCCACCGCCCGGGCCGAGTGAAGGCATCGGTCTCGCCCACCGGCAACGGCGTGATTCCCGCCGCCGTGCCCGAGGCGCTCGTGGTGTCGGTGCCTGTGACCGAGCCGTCGGGCCCGACGACCGGGTCACGAGCGCAGCGCCACCTGTAGCCCTGGTTGCCCGCGGGCAACTCGAGCACCGGCCCGTTGTCGCCGTGCGCCCTGCGCGTGGTGCGCGGGACCAGCGGCGTCCCTGCCATGCGTACCGTCGGCATCGCGTCAACGGTGAGGCTCGCCGTGGTCGTCGGGCCGCCGCTGCACGTGTTGGCGCCGAAAGCGCTGTGCTGGGCGTCGGTGTACATCGAGACGCTGAGCACGTATGTGCCGTCGCCGTGGAAGTACAACTGTGCACCGGTCGGCTCGATCGTGCCGGGCGCGCCGGCGACCGTCTCGCAATACGGGGCGTACGGGCTGAACGAACTGCTCCACTCGTTCGGCACGGGTCCCCCCGGCTCGGACGCGAGGTCGACCTGTACCGCCTGGCGGTTGTACTCCCCCGCTGTGGCCTGCAACGCGACGCCGATGTCGTACGGGCCCAGCGACGAGAGCGTGGCGCTGAGCGGCTGCCACTGAGTGACGCCCACCGTCGCGTTGCTGGGGTCGACGAGCCGCACGAACACCTGCGGCGCCGTGACCGCGTCGGCCGCGGCAGTCCCAGCGAGCGCCCCCATCGCGACAGCGATCGCCACGGCGATCGCGCCGAATCCCCGGTAGATCGGCACCCGCGTAGCGTAGGGCAGCCACGAGGGTGTGCGGGATTTTGTGCCTTCCACGCCTCGTCTCCACCCGTGGGTGGAGACCAGCCCAATCTCCACCCGCGAATCAACCCGGGAGCCGATGTGCGCGGCAGCGCCCTCGCCGACCATGCTCCCATGTCAACTACCGATTACCTCATCGACTCAGCCCTCGTCCTCCTCGTCCTGCTCCAGATCAAGGAGCGCAAGCTCACCACCCACGCCCTCGTCCGCCCCATCGTGATCCTCGGCGTGGCCGTCGCCAACTACTTCCACAGCGTTCCCACCGGCGGCAACGACCTCGTGCTCATCTCGGTCCTCGGCCTCACCGGCCTGACCATCGGCGTCGCCAGCGCCATTGCCGTCCGCATGCGTCGTGACGTCGACGGCGAGGTCCTCGCCAAGGCCGGATGGGCGTCGGCGTTCTTCTGGGTGCTCGGGATGGGTTCGCGCTTTGCCTTCCTGATCTGGATCAGCCACGGCGGCCAGTCGTCGATCGTGAGCTTCAGCGGTGCCCACGCGATCACCAGTGGCGCCGCCTGGACCGACGCGCTGCTCGGGATGGCGGTGTTCGAGGTCCTCGGCCGATCGCTGACCATGGCGCTGCGCCGCCGTCAGCTCCAGGCCGTCGGCACTCCGAAGCTGGCCTGACGCCTTGAGTAACCGCTCCTTCGACCCGTACCGTGTTCTCCGTGCTGCTCAGCCGGCTTGACCCCCGCTCCGCGACGCTCGTGCGCCTGGCCGGGCTCGTGCTCATCGGCTGGTCGGTGTTCCACGCAACCCACCATCCCGACGTTCACGGCCGTGGCCTGGTCGTCAGCGTGCTGTTCGCCGCGAATGCCATCGCGTGGCTGTGGTGGACGGTCCGCCCGCTCGACCAGGACACCATCACCCCCGACCTGTGGGTGATGGCCGGCGCGGGCGGCCTGCTCGCCGCCGCCGCGCCCGACAGCGCGGCCAGCGCGTTCGTCTTCGTCGCCGTGGTCGCCGCCGGTGTCCGGGTGGAGCTGATCAAGGCGGCGCCCGTCGCCGTGCTGGGGACGGTGGCGCTGGCGGCCGGCGACCTGATCTATCACCGTCTCGGGATCGGGCTGCTCGCCTACGCGCTTGGCTTCGCCGCCGCCGCTCTGGCCGCATCCAACGGCCGCCAGTCGGTGGCGCGCGCCGAGCAGGCCGAGCTGTTGCTCGCCCAGACCCAGCGCTCGCACGAGGAGCAGGTCCGCACGGCGCGCCTGGAGGAGTCAGCTCGCATCGCACGCGAGATCCATGATGTACTGGCCCACGCGCTGGCAGGACTCACCATTCAGCTGGAGGCGACGAGCGCGCTCATCGATCAGGGCGCGGACCGCGCCGACGTCCTGGCGCGCGTGCACCGCGCGCATGAACTGGCCAAGGAGGGCCTGCGCGAAACCCGGCTGGCGGTCGGCGCCCTGCGCGGGGACACCGTGCCGGCGGCGGCGGCCGTGGAGGCGCTCGTCGCCGAGTATCGCGCGGGCTCGGACGCGCCCGCGGAGCTCACCATCGACGGCGACCGCGACCGGCTCGCCGGGCCGGCCGGCCACGCGGTGCTGCGCGTCGTCCAGGAGGCCCTGACCAACGTGCGCAAGCACGCCCCGGGAGCCGCGGTGTCGGTCGCGGTCCACGCCGGTGACAGCCCGTCGGATGAGATCGTCGCAATCGTGCAGGACCGCCCCACCGCGGCGGCGCTGACACGGGCTCGCTCGGAGTCGAGTTCCCTGGCGGCCTCGGGAGGCGGCTACGGCCTGGAGGGTATGCGCGAGCGTGCCGGCGGGCTGGGCGGCACTCTGAGCGCGGGCGCCGCCGGCGACGGCTGGCGCGTCGAGCTGCACCTGCCCGCCCACGCCGGTTCTCCGGACGGCATCAACGGCGCGGCCCTCACCGCCTCGGGGGACCGAGCGTGAGCGGGACCGTCCGGGTGATGGTGGTCGACGACCAGGCGCTCGTGCGCGAGGGCCTGATGACTCTCCTCGGAGCGGCGCCCGGCGTCACGCCGGTGGCGGCGGCGGCCGACGGCGAAGAGGCGGTCCGGCTGGCGGCGCGCCACCGGCCCGACGTCGTGCTCATGGACCTGCGCATGCCGTTGCTCGACGGCGTGCAGGCCACGCGGCAGATCCGCGCGGCCCAGCCGGAGACCGAGATCGTGGTGCTCACCACCCACGCCGACGAGGCCTCGATCCTCGACGCGCTGCGAGCCGGCGCTCGCGGCTACCTGACCAAGGACGCGGGCATCGCCGAGATCTCTCGCGCGGTCCACGCCGCAGCCGCCCACCAGGCAGTGCTGGACCCGGTGGCGCAGACCGCGCTGGTCCAGGCCGCCAGCGCTCAGAGCCGGCCCGCGCCGTCGCCGGCAAGCCTGCCCGACGAGCTGACCCCGCGCGAGGCCGAGGTCCTCACGCTCATCGCCGATGGTCTCTCCAACCACGAGATCGCCTCCACGCTCGTCGTCTCCGAAGCGACCGTCAAGACCCACATCAACCACGTGTTCGCCAAGATCGGCGCCCGCGACCGCGCCCAGGCGGTCCACTACGCCTACACCCACGGACTCGCCGGATGACCGCTCGCCCTCCGTTTGACCGCGCCGGCGAGGGGCCCTCGGTGATGCTGGTGCACGCGGGTATCGCCGACCGCCGCATGTGGCGGCCCTACCTGCCGTGGCTGGCCGCACAGGGCCGGCAGGCGATCGCCCCGGACCTACCCGGCTTCGGCGACCACGTGCCCACGCCGGATCCCACGGCGCCGTGGGACTACCTGCGCGACGTGCTCGACGAGCTGGGCGTCGACCGGGCGGTGATCGTCGGCTGCTCGTTCGGAGGCGCGGTGGCACTGCGGCTGGCGGTGACGGCGCCCGAGCGCGTCCACAGCCTGGCCGTCATCTCCTCCCCTGCGCCGGGGCTGGAGCCCTCGCCGCGCCTACAGGCGGCGTGGGCCGCCGAGGAGGAGGCGATGGAACGCGGCGACATCGACGCCGCCGTGGACGCGGTGGTGCGAGCGTGGCTGGCGCCCGATGCGCCCGCGGAGCTGCGCGATCTCGTCGCCACCATGCAGCGCCGAGCCTTCGAGCTCGATCCGGAAGGCACGATGCCCCAGCCGCCCGACCCCCTCCAGGACCGACCGGAGCTGCTGCGCGCCATCGACGTCCCCGCGCTGATCGTGGTCGGCGAGCATGACATGCCGGACTTTCGGTGGAGCGCCCGGCAGCTCGCGCAGGAGCTGCCGCACGCCTCGCATCACGTCATCCCCGGCGCCGGCCATCTCGCCGCGCTCGAGACCCCCGAGCCCTTCCGCGACCTGCTCACCGACTTCCTGGCCGGCCTCGACTGACTGAGCCGCTCAGCGCCCCGACCACGGCGTGACGGGCAGGCCGACCGCGCCGACGTGGGCGACGAACAGCCGTCCCGAGAGCGGATACTCCTCGAGCTGGCGCGCGGTGAGCTGGTCGGTGGCCGTGGTGATCAACAGCTCGTCGCGACCCGGCCCGGCGAAGGCGACGCTGGTCGTATGGGGCGCCGGGACGCTGACGGTGGCCAGCCGCTCGCCCGACGGCGTGTAGCAGCGGACCTCGCCCCCAGCCCAGATCGCCACCCACAGGTTGCCGTCGGTGTCGACGCAGAGGCCATCGGGCCAGCCACCGCGGTCCATGCGAACGACCTGCGTGCGCTCGCCGCACGCGCCGGTCGCCGGATCGTAGGGCCGTGACCACACCACACCGGGAAATGTGTCCACGCTGTACATCACGTCGCCGGCGGGCGACCACGCCAGCCCATTGGAGATCGTGAGGTCATCGTCGAGGACGGTCGCCGCGCCGCCGTCCTCGAGCCGGTACAGGCACTCCTCGCCGCGGCGGCCGTCGAGGGCCATGCTGCCGACGAGGAATCGCCCGGCCGGATCGCAGGCGCCGTCGTTGAGCCGGCTGGCCTTGGACTCTGGGACCAGGTCGGCGTGGACGGCGACGCGCCCTTCCCCGACGACTCGGTAGACGCGCCGCGCGCCGGCCACGAGCAGCTCCCCGCCGGCGTCGCACACCACGGTCCCCACCGTCTCCGCGAAGCGCATCTCGGTGGCCGCCGTGACGACGCCGCCCTCGAGACGCCCGGCGTGGACGGCGCCGGGGTTGATGTCGACCCACAGCACCCGCTCGCGGGCCTCGTCCCACACCGGCCCCTCGCCAAGCTCGTACTGGCCGTCGCCGGCCACCGTGGCACTGAACACCCGCATCGCGAATGTGATCGTATGTGAGCGACTCCCTGAACCCTCCGTCAAGAGGTACCGATGCCCAATCACCGCAGCGCCCACTGGTACACCGGGTCCGATCGCAATGCGCTACATCCATCGCGCGTGGATGCGACGCGGGCTACCGAACCACGCCTTCGACGGACGCCCGCACATCGCCATCGCCAACACCGCCTCGGACCTGGCGCCGTGCAACGCGCACCTCAACGAGGTGGCCGAGAGCGTCAAGCAGGGGGTCTACGAGGCCGGCGGGATCCCGATGAACCTGCCGGTCGTCTCCCTGGGCGAGACCAATGTCCGCCCCACCGCCATGCTGTGGCGCAACATGGCGGCGATGGCCGCCGAGGAGATGTTCCGCGCCAACCCGATCGACGGCCTGGTGCTGCTCGGCGGGTGCGACAAGACGATCCCCGCTCTGCTCATGGCCGCGGCCTCGGTGGATCTTCCGGCGGTCGTTGTGCCGGGCGGCCCCATGCTCAGCGGCACCTTCCGCGGGGTGGCGCTGGGGTGCGGCACCGACGTGTGGAGGCTGTCGGAGGAGGTCCGCGCGGGGAAGCTCTCGCGTGAGGACTTCCTGCGCTCGGAGTCCTCGATGATCCGCAGCCGCGGCCACTGCAACACCATGGGCACCGCGTCGACGATGGCGGTCATGGCCGAGTCGCTGGGCACCACGATTCCCGGACTGGCAGGGACCCCTGCCGCCGACAGCCGGCTGCTGGAGGGCGCGCACGCCGCCGGCGGCCAGGTGATCGAGATGGTGCGCGAGGATCGCCGGCCCAGTTGCCTGTTCAGCCGAGGATCGTTCCTGAACGCGATCGTTGCCTTGGCGGCGGTCGGCGGGTCCACCAACGCGGTCATCCACCTGCTGGCCATCGCGGGGCGGCTGGGCATCGACCTCAGCCTCGACGACTTCGACCGCGTCGGCTCCGAAGTGCCTCTGCTGGTCGATCTGCAACCGGCCGGGCGCTTCCTCATGGAGGACTTCCACCGCGCCGGCGGCGTGTTGGCGGCGCTGCGCGAGGTCCGCGACCTCCTTGACCCCGAGGCGCTGACGGTCACCGGCCGGCCCCTGGTGGAGTACCTCGACGACGCACAGATCTGGGACCCCGAGGTCATCCGCACACGAACCGAGCCGCTACAGGCCGAGGCGGGCATCGCCGTCCTGCGCGGCAGCCTGGCACCGACCGGGGCGGTGATCAAGCCGGCGGCGGCGTCGCCGGAGCTGCTGCGCCACCGCGGCCCCGCCGTGGTCTTCGACTCGATCGAGGACTTTCACGCGCGCATCGACGATCCCGACCTCGACGTCGACGCCGACTCGGTCTTGGTGCTACGCGGGTGCGGTCCCAAGGGCTACCCGGGCATGCCCGAGGTGGCGAACATGCCGCTGCCGGCCAAGCTGCTCGAGCGCGGCGTGCGCGACATGGTGCGGATCTGCGACGGGCGGATGAGCGGCACCGCCTACGGCACCGTCGTCCTGCACGTCTCCCCGGAGGCGGCGGCCGGCGGGCCGCTGGCGCTTGTGCGCACCGGTGATCCGGTCCTGTTCGACGTGCCCGCCCGCCGCCTGGAGATCGACATCCCCGAGGCCGAGCTCGCCGGCCGGTCCCCCGCCCCGGCGGCCACACAGGCCTATGCCAGCCCCACGCGGGGTTGGCAGAGCCTGTACGTGGACACGGTGCAGCAGGCCGACACCGGCGCCGACCTCAGCTTCCTCGTCGGGGCCAGCGGCGCCGAGGTGACGCGTGAGTCCCACTGATTCGGCCCCCGCCAGCCCCCGCCGCGCCCTGGTCACCGGCGGGGCCAGTGGCCTGGGCCGCGCCTGCGCACGGCGCCTGCGCGACGACCACCACGAGGTCATCACCGCCGACCTCGCGCGGGGCGCCGACATCCACCTCGACGTCACCGACGACGAGGCGGTGGCCACGCTCGTCAGCCAGCTCGGGCCGATCGACATCCTGCTCAACAGTGCCGGTGTCATCGGGCCCAACAAGCCGCTGTGGGAGACGACGCGCGCGGAGTGGGACGCCACCTTCGCGGTCAACGTCCACGGCACCGTGTCGCTGTGCCGTGCCGTCGTCCCCGGCATGGCGCAGCGCGGGTGGGGGCGGATCGTCAACTTCGCCAGCATCGCCGGCAAGGACGGCAACCCCAACCTCAGCGCCTACTCGGCGACCAAGGCGGCGGTCATCGGGCTCACCAAATCGCTGGGCAAGGAGCTCGCCACCACCGGAGTCCTGGTCAACGCCATCGCTCCCGCGGTCATCGACACCGAGATGAACGCGGCCACCGCCCCTGACGTGCTCGCCCACATCACGAGCCTCATCCCGATGAAGCGCGTGGGTCAGCCCGAGGAGGTCGCCGAGCTCGTCGCCTGGCTGGTGTCAGAGCGGTGCACGTTCTCCACCGGCGCGGTGTATGACATCAGCGGCGGCCGCGCCACGTACTGACGTCCGAGCGCGACGTCCAGGCCTGGTAGAGCAGGTCGATCGTGTCGGCGTGGTGAGCAGCGTGCGTGCAACCACACGCCGCAATCCCCAGACCGGTCAGCGCACACGCAGCGTACCGCCGCATCGTGTCACGGTGACGCCGGTGGCGCTGACCGTCCAGGGTGTGTGGGTGTCAGCCCCGAACCGCGTCCTCAGACGGCGACCAGCACCGGATCGCCCACCGGTACCGGTTCTGGTTCGTCGGCCTCCAACCCCACCCACGTTTGCGCGGACTCACACAGCCAGTCCAGGTCAAAGGTGTCGGTGGTGGTCTCACACACATCGTGCTCGCGCGCGATGACCAGTTTCCAATAGAGGAGTTGTGCGATCGCCACGGTGACGATCAGCGACAGCGTGATGTAGATGGCCAGCACGTCCCTCACCGATGCCCTCTCTCGGTTCGGACGTCATTGCCACGTCGCCGCGCCCACGCCGGCACGGCGCTCACTCGCCTTATCCAGTTGCCCATTCTTCTTACCCCGCGCCTGTTCTCGTCCTGCGGCGCTCCGGATCACGCTATCCGAGCGACAATCCGATCGTGTGACCGTAGTCGGGCATGCTCGCAAAGTCAAGCTCACCAGGGTGTAAAACGACACACCCTCGTGAGCACATCGACTACGGCGCGCAACACCAACCGTCGAGCCGTAGCGGTCCGGCGCGTGAGACCGCCCCCTGGCGACCGAGCGCGACCCCTACCCGCGACTCGGCGACGACGTGGGCCCGCCCGGTGGCTCGAACAAACCACCACTGGTCGGCCGCGGACCACGCGACGAGCAGCCAGCGCGAGTCAGGACGCCCATGTCGGCTGGCTGACCGGGATCCCCGAGAGGACCGTGCGGGGCGGCCGCGTCGGACGGGTCAGGTCGACGATCTGCAACTGCGGCGCGCTCGCGGCGGGGTTGGCGGGGCCGGTCGCGCCCGTCACCACCGCCAGCCAGCGGCCGTCGGGCGACGCGGCGGCATCGAGCACGGGACCGCGGACGGGCAGCCGGATTCGCAGCGGCGGTGCCTGGCCCGGCAGATAGAGCCAGGCTCCGGCCGAGGTGACGAGCGTAAGGCGCGTCCCCGTCGGTGACCAGCTCAGCGCGACGGGTCGCCCGGGATGCGGACCGCTGCGCCATGTCGACGACGCCCGTGTCGCCTCCCCGGACCACGACCACGCCGCCGCGCGTGGCGTAGGCAAGCTGAAAGGCGTGCCCGGGGCGCCACGCCGGCGCGATCGGCGCCACGTGCGTGGCCAGGAGGTGGTCGCCGCGCCCGGAACCGGTGACCTCGCGCAGGCTCGGCGCCCGACCGGTAGGCAATCCGATAGCCGCTGGGCCAGTACCACGTCGGATCGCTCACCGCCCGCTCAGGCAGCCGCCAGGCCAGCTTGCCCGTGGGATCGATCGCCGCCAGCGCATCGGCTGAGGCCACAGCCAGGTACTTGCCGCGCGGCGACCAGTCGGCCTGAGTCCAAGGGCCCAGGCGCCGCACCGACCCGTGGGTCGAGACCACCCATGTCCCCAGGGCATTGGACAGCAGGAGCTTGCCTGCCGTGGGCAGCGACAGCGCCACCGCGCGTGAGACGTGCACCGGGGCCAGCGCGCGGTTGATGATCCGCGTGACCGTGGCCCCCGCCGGCGTGAGCGCGATGGCGGCGACGAGCACGGCCGCCACGGGCAGGACCAGGATTCCGGCGGCGCGAGCGCGCCTGTGCGGGAGCGGGGCGCTCGCGGTAGGCCGCGCGCACCGTGGCCCAGGCGCGGTCCTGGGCGCCGACCTCGTCGGGTACTCGCACACCGCGGAGCGCTCGCCGAGCGCTCGGGTCGAGCCGCTCGCTCACCGGTCGTCCTCGTCGGTCTCGGTCAGATGCACCTTGAGCGCGTCCAGTCCACGGCGCAGGCGGGAGTTGACGGTCCCGCGCGGCAGGTCCAGCGCGCGGGCGATCTCGCCGGGCGTGTACTCGAGGACGTAGCGCAGCACGACCACGGCACGATGCTCCGGCGTCAGCGTGGCCAGCGCCGCCAGGACCTCCTCGGAGTAGCGGCCGGTTGGGACGTCGGGCGCGGCGACCGGCTCCGGTGGCTCGCCGCCTGACTCTCGGCGCGCGGTCCGGGCACGTGTCCAGTCGATCGCCCGGTTGGCGACGATCGCCCCCAGCCACGGGGCAAATCGCCGGCGGCGATCGAAGCGATCCAGCCTGCGGATCGCCTGCACGAAGGCCTCTTGGGCGATGTCCTCGGCCGCGGCGTGGTCATGAGCGATGAGAAAAGCGATGCGGTAGGCGCGTGGCCAGAAGCGGCGAAACAGCTGCTGCCAGATCGTCCTCGGAGCCGGCGGCGGCGCCGCGGATGAGCGCCCGCTCAGACCGGGCGCGCGCGGAGCCCAGGCGCAGCTGGCGACCGGGCGCCACGACGCTTTCGACCGGACCTGCCAGTGCTTCAGAGGCAGGGGACATGAGCTGTGCGCATCGTCCCCGGTACGGATGCCGCTTGGCAAGAGGTCCCTCGTGTGGGGCTCGCTTCCAGCCAGGGCGAGGCTCTTCAAGCCAGCGCGCCGTAGTCCCGCGGGTCCCAGGCCAGCAGCGCGTAGACCTGGACCATCGCGCTCTGGTCCAGCAGCGTCCGGCCGCCGCGGGCGAAGTGGAAGCGGTCGTGGCGGTCGCGCCGCGTGGCCCAGGCCGCCTCGGCGTAGGCCGACATGGCGTGGCGGATGCCTCGACGCAGGCCCTCGTCCGCGGTGGCGGCGTGGAGCCCGAGCAGATTGCGAAATAGGATCGCGTTGAAGGCTGCCGGCCGGCTCTCGTAGCTCCCGGAGTAGTGGCGCAGCGCCTTGGCCGCGATGGCCTCCGCTCGGGCGAGGTACGGGGCGCCCCGATCCGCCTGCCGCGCCAGCAGTACGTTGGCGCCGATCATGCTGCCCTGGTTGTAGGTCCATAGGGTCTCGTCGATCGTGCCGTCGCCGCGCAGCTTGTCGAAGAACAGCCCCGTTGCGGGCGCGCCGGTATCGCGCCCGGCGTCGAGCGTGACGTTGACCCACGTGTACATGTCGTGGGCGCGGGCGTGGAGCTCGGCGCCCGCCCGCCCCGCCGGTGGCCATCGCCACCTCGGCCAGGTGCAGTCCGAGCTGGGCATTGGGGGCGTTGGAGACGACGTTGCGATCGTGGTTGCGCGTGCCCGCGCCCCGGGCGGGCGGGTTCTGCTCCACCCAGAACACGCCACCGGGGCTGGGCGCGTCGGGGCGGGCGTCCCATCCGCCGGCGGCAAACCGGAACAGGCTCCGGGCCCGCTCGGCATGGCCCCGGCCGGGCCGCAATCGCTCGAGCTGCACAGCCCCAGGCCGACCCAGGCATTGTCGTCGTAGTAGCGATCGCCGCCGAGCCGGCTGCCGATCACGTCCGACGCATACGCGGGCTGGTCCCCCGAGTCATCCCAGTAGGCCTCCAGCGCGCGCAGGTGCGCGCCCACCGCCGATTCGGCGTCGAAGCCGAGGAGGAGCTCGGGGCTCAGCCCCAGCAGGTCGACCGCGGCCACGAACGCGCGTGCCGTCGGCCACAGGTGTGCGGCCGCCCCGGGTGGGCGGGCGCGGCCATCGCGCCGGTACAGGCCGTCGCGGCGCAGGAAGTGGCGGCGCATGGCGGCATAGGCCCGCACCGCGCGCGCAGCGTGCAGTTGCGCGGTCACGGCCGCGGCGGCGCCGCCTCCCGGCGCGGCATGGCCGCCTGCGCGCGCTGGCGACGGTGGCCCTCCCGCACCAGCGCCAGGACCTCGGCCGGGCCGACGGCGCGTAGCAGCAGGCTCATGTCCGCGACGCTGACCCGGCCGTCGGCGAGCGCGCCGTCGCGCAGCCACTGCAACAGGCCATCCCACTCCCCCGCCCCCAGCAGGATGACCGGGAAATCCCGGATCGTCCGGGTCTGGATCAGCGTGAGCGCCTCGAAGAGCTCGTCCAGGGTGCCGAAGCCGCCGGGGCAGATGACGAACGCGCAGGCGTAGCGGACGAACATCACCTTGCGGGCGAAGAAGTGGCGGAACGTCAGGCCGACGTCGACGTACGGGTTGAGATGCTGCTCGCGCGGCAGCTCGATGTTGCAGCCGATGGAGAGGGCGCCGGCATCGCGGGCGCCGGCGTTGGCCGCCTCCATGAGGCCGGGGCCGCCGCCCGTGATGATCGCGTACCCCGCGCGGCCGAGGGTGGCGGCCACCTCGCGCACTTTTGTGTAGTCCGGATGCGTCCGTGGGGTGCGCGCCGAGCCGAACATGGTGACCGCACGGGTCACGTTGGAGAGCACGTCAAAGCCCTTGGCAAACTCGGCGGCGATATCGCGCACCCGCTCTGCGTCGGCGGCGCGCACCGCCGCGGACTCGTCACCGAGCCACAGCAGGAGCTCCTGATCGAACGCCGGATCAGTCATCGTCCTCCTCGAGCACGTACGGGCCCGGGCCCGAACGGCCGGCAGTCGGGGCGCTCGGGCACGCCGCTTGCGGCTCAGCGCACGGCGATGAGATCGACGACGAAGACCAGCGTCTCGTCGGGGCCGATCACCCCGCCGGCGCCGCGCTTGCCGTAGGCGAGCATCGGCGGGATCGTGATGCGCCGCCGGCCGCCCACCTTCATCCCCTGCACGCCCTGATCCCAGCCGGCGATCACCTGGCCCTTGCCGAGCTTGAACTTGAAGGTGTCGCCGCGGTCCCAGGATGCGTCGAACTGCTTGCCGTTCTGCCATGAGACGCCGACATAGTGCACTTCCACGACCTTGCCCCGACACGGCCTCGTCGCCGTCGCCGAGCTCGATGTCCTCGAGCTCGAGCTCGTAGGACGGTGCCTGGTCGGCGGGGACCTCAACGGTGGGCTTCTCGTTGGACGCCATGATCAGCGGAACGCGTTGATGCCGGTGATGGCGTTGCCGACGACGAGGGCGTGCACGTCGGCGGTGCCCTCGTAGGTGACCACCGACTCGAGGTTGTTCATATGACGGATGACCGGATACTCGAGCGTGATGCCGTTGGCGCCCAGCACCTGCCGGGCGCTCCGCGCCACCTCCAGCGCGGCGTTGACGTTGCCCAGCTTGCCCATGCTCACGTGCTCGGCCCGCAGCCGGTGCTCGTCCTTCATCCGCCCCAGATGCAGCGCCAGCAGCGCGCCGCGGTTGACCTCGAGCGCCATGAAGGCCAGCTTCTGCTGCTGGATCTGGGTGGCGGCGATCGGCCGCCCGAAGGCCGTGCGCTCCTTGGCGTAGTCCAGCGCCGCCTCATAGCAGGCGCGGGCGGCGCCGATCGCGCCCCACACGATCCCGTAGCGCGCCTCGTTCAGGCACGACAGCGGACCGCGCAGCGAGGTCGCCTCGGGCAGCATCGCCGAGGCGGGCAGGCGCACGTCGTCGAGCAGCAGCTCCGAGGTCACCGAGGCGCGCAGCGACATCTTCTTGTGGATGTCCTGGGTGGTGAAGCCCTTGGTCCCACGCGGAACCAAGAAGCCGCGGATGCCGTCATCGGTGCGCGCCCACACCACCGCGACCTCGGCCACCGACCCGTTGGTGATCCACATCTTGGAGCCGTGCACGATCCAGTCATCGCCGTCGCGGCGCGCCCGCGTGCGCATCGCCCCGGGGTCTGACCCCGCGTCGGGCTCGGTGAGCCCGAAGCAGCCCAGCGCCTCGCCCGCCGCCATCCGCGGCAGCCACTGGAGCTTCTGCTCCTCAGAGCCCCAGCGGTGGATCGCGAACATCGCCAAGCGATCCCTGCACCGAGACGAGGCTGCGCAGCCCGCTGTCGCCCGCCTCGAGCTCCAGGCACGCCAGCCCATAGGCGGTCGCGCTCGCCCCCGCGCATCCGTAGCCGTCCAGGTGCATCCCCAGCACCCCGATCTTGCCCAGCGCCGGCGCGAGCTCCAGCGGAATCCGGGCCTCCTCAAACCAGTCGCCGACATAGGGCAGCACCTGGTCGGTGACGAAGGCCCGGACGGTGTCGCGGATCATCCGCTCCTCGTCGTCGAGAAGGTCATCGATGCCGAGGAAATCGAGGGGGCGGATCTCCCGCGGGGTGGTGGCGGTCATCTCAGGTTGCTCCTTTGCTTGTGCGCGTAGCATCCAAGCAGACCGTCGGCGGGGAAGGAAACGAGGTCGCGGGCGTTAACACTCACGCGACCTCACCGGACATCCCGGGCCGTCCCGAGTCATCACGAAAAAGGAGATCTCCGCCATGTTCAAGCTACCTGCCCTCCTCCTGAGCGCAGCCGCGCTCGCGCTGGGCATCGCCGCCTGCGGGGGCAGCTCCGAGCTCCAGCTCATCGGCTGCGGGCGCCTCCACGTCGGCGGCGACCTCGGCCGCGAGCAGCGGGACCGGGACGAGCGCCGGCACGTCGGGCGCGGCGGCCGCCGGCGGTGCGACCAGCCTCGCCATCGCCGCCAGCCCCTCGGGCTCGCTGGCCTACGACAAGAAGACGCTGAGCGCGAAGGCCGGCAAGGTCACCATCACGATGACCAACATGGCGCCGCTCGGACACAACATCACGATCCAGCAGGGCACCAACGGGGCCGTGCTCGGCGCCACGCCGACCTTCCAGGGCGGCACCAAGAGCGTCTCCCTGAATCTCAAGGCCGGCACCTACACCTTCTACTGCAGCGTCCCGGGCCACCGGGCCGGTGGCATGGTGGGGACGCTCACCGTCTCCTGACGCACCAGCTAGCTCGGCGCGCCGCGCGTCAGCCGCGGCGCGCCGACAGTCCCTCCAGGAAGGCCAGGACGTCGAAGTAGCGCGTCGGCGCGAGCCGCGCCAGGGCGTCGAACACGTAGGCATCGGGGCCGACCAGGACCCGGCTGCGGCCGCCCTTCACGCCCTCGTGGATGATCTTCGCCGCGCGCTCGGGCGTGGTGAAGCACATCTGCTCAAACCGCCGGGCCGCCTCCTCGTGGGAGAGGCCAGGTCCAGTCGGATGCGCGTGGTAGCGGGCATTGCGCGCGATGTTCGTCTTCACCCCGCCGGGGTGGATGGTGACCGCGTTCACGCCCGTGCCGCGGAGCTCGTGGCGCAGCGACTCGGTGAAGCCGCGGACCGCGAACTTCGAGGTGCAATAGGCGCTCTGGAAGGGAATGCCGACCAGGCCGAAGACGCTCGAGGTGTTGACGATGACCCCGGAGTCCTGGCGCAGGAGGATCGGCAGAAACGCGCGCGTCCCGTTGATGACCCCACCCAGGTTGATCTCGAAGCACCCACTCGTCGTCCTCCAACGACCCCTCGGCGATGCTCTGGGAGGTGCCGACCCCGGCGTTGTTGAGCACCATGCCCAGCGGCGATGGCGCCCAGTCGGCCACCTCGGCGGCGAACGCCATCTGAGCCTGGCGGTCGCGCACGTCCAGCGTGCGGGCGAGCACCGGCCCGGAGATCATGTCGACGGTCTCGCTCAGCCCGTCCTCGTCCTGATCGACGATCGCGACCGGGCACCCGTGCGCGGCGAGGCGCACCGCCACCGCGCGGCCCATCCCCGACGCCGCGCCCGACACGAACGCGGTCCGACCGTCTACCTCAACCCTTTTCCTGCTCATCGGCTCTCCCTGTGCTCAGACGTATGCCGGCTCGCGCTCTCCGACGTGGCGCGGAAGCTGGGTGTCATAGTCGCCGATCTCGAAGCGCGCAAGACGGCGCTGGTAGGCACGGACGCTACCCGGCCACAGGGTCGAGTTGCGCCCGGTCGCGTCGACGTACCAGCTCAGGCACCCACCGGCGGTCCACACGCTGCCCTCGGTGTCGCGGTCCACCGCCGCGATGTAGGAACTCTGCGCTTGGGGCGTCGGCTCCAGCGTGCCCAGGCCGTGCTCGCGGCGGTAGCGCAGCACGCGACGTAGGTAGGCGATCTGCGCCTCGATCATCAGCAGCACCGAGTTGTGCCCCAGGCCCGTGTTGGGGCCCAGCAGCATGAACAGGTTGGGATAGCCGGTCACGCTCATCCCCAGGTGCGCCCTGGGGCTGCCCTGCCACCGGTCGGCGAGCAGCTCGCCTCCGCGCCCGCGGATGCGGTGGCTCACCGGCACGTCTGAGACGTGAAAGCCGGTGCCGAAGATGATCGTGTCGACGGGGTGGTGGACGCCGTCGCCGTCCACGATCCCATCGGCCGTCACCCGGTCGATGCCCCCGGTGAGAACGTCGACGTTGTCCCGGCTGAGCGCCGGGTACCAGCTGTTGGAGCCGAGGATCCGCTTGCAGCCCAGGCGGTAGTCGGGGATGAGCTTGGCGCGCAGCCGCGGGTCGGCCACTTGGCGCTCGATGTGCGCGCGGGCCCGGCGCTCGGCCAGCTTCATGACCGCGGGGTGCTGGAAGCCGTAGTGGAAGGACTCATATAGGGAGAAGACCGCCCGGCGCGCCCAGGCCAGCAGCCGGGGGTGGCGGGCAAAACGCCGCCGCCAGCTCGCCGGGATGACCGGGTTGCCGCGAGGCAGCACCCACGGCGGCGTGCGCTGGAAGACATCGAGGTGGCCGACCTGCGGCTGGATCTCGGGCACGAACTGGATGGCCGATGCGCCGGTCCCCACCACGGCGACGCGGCGGCCGCGCAGGTCGTGGTCGTGATCCCAGCACGCCGAGTGAAACACCGTGCCCGCGAAGCTGTCGAGCCCGTCGAGGTCTGGGATGGACGGGTCGGCGAGCGCCCCCACGGCCGAGATGAGGACCTGCGCGGTGAAGTCCCCACCGGATGTCGTGATCTCCCAGCGGTCGGCGTCGGCGTTCCAGTTGGCCTCGAGCACCTCGTGGCCGTAGCGCACGTGCCCGGTGACGCCGTGCCGGCGCGCGACGTCGTGAATGTAGGCGTGGATCTCCGGCTGGCTGGCGAAGGCGCGGGTCCACCCCGGGTTCTGCTCGTCCGAGTAGGAGTACAGGACGCTGGCGATGTCACATGCGCAACCGGGATAACTGTTGTCGCGCCAGGTCCCGCCCAGGTCGTCGGCGCGCTCGAGCACGACGAAGTCCTCGATCCCGTCACGCCGCAGGGCGATCGCCATGCCCAGGCCCGCCAGTCCGGCGCCCGCGATGGCGATCTGGACGTCACGTGTCTGGTTGTCGGGCATCGTGTCTCCTGGGTCGCGGTGCCGTCGGAGCGGTACGTCTCCGTACCGCTCGTGGTACATGACCATACCACGATCCACCGGCGCCCAAACCGCGTCCCCGGGCTAGAGGACCGCGCCGCCGAGGATGGCTTTGACCGTCTCCCCGGCGCTGGCGCGCAGCTCGCGCATGTCGCGCCCGCGCTGCAGCGCGATGACCAACAACTCGCGCAGACCGCCCACGATGATGATCGCCGTGTCCATCGTCAGCGGGCGCAGTTCCAGCTCGGGCTGGGCCCGCCGTCCTGACTCGACGAAGCCGACGAGCATCTCGGCGAACCGCTCCAGCGTGGCCAGCCCGCGGTCGGCGCCGGCCTGGCCGAGCCCGGGGAGCTCGCGCACGAAGCTGCGGTACAGCGCCGGAGTCGCCGCCACGTTGTGGATGTAGGCGTCGACGGCCCGGTCGACCTGTTCGTCGAGCGGGCGGTCGAACTGCACGGCGTCGGCGATCTCACGCATCATCGCCGCGTTGGTGGCGTCGAACAGCGCCAAGAAGCACGCGTCGCGGTCGGCGAAGTGCTCGTAGAAGTTGCGCCGCGAGGTACGGGCGATGCGCACCACGTCGGCGACGGTGGTGTCGCGGTAGCCCTTCTCCTCGATCGACGTCGCCATGGCGGCGATGAGCCGCTCGCGGTGCCCGGCGGGCTCAGCGGCGAGCGCCTCTTGATGCGCGGCAGACACCTGCGGGACCATAGACCGCGCTCACTCCGGATGACGGCGCGCCACGCTGACCAGGCACCCGTCGCGGGGGATCATCGTCACGTTGCGCATCCGCGGGCGTTCGGGCGCGGGGTCGGGCGCCACGAGGTCGGTGCGCCGCGCGATCGCCTCCAGGACGACGCGCTGCTCGGCCATGGCCAGGCTGGCACCCAGGCAGCGCCGGATCCCGCCGCCGAAGGGGATCCACGTGTATGTCCCGGGCTTGACGCCCACGAAGCGCTGCGGGTCGAAGCGGCGAGGTTCGGGATACACGTCGGCGCGGTGGTGCAGGGCGACGATGCTGACGCCGACCGGGGTCCGCGCGGGCACGGTGTAGTCGCCCAGCCGCCAGGGGCGCGTGACCAGGCGGGCGATCATCGGGATCACCGGCCGGATGCGCATGCCCTCGTGGATCGTCGCCTCCACGTACTCCTGGGCCGTCGTGCGGTCGTCGGCGCGCACCAGGTCACGCAGCCGCGCGTACGGCTGCGGCGTGCGCAGCAGCCGCTCGAAGATCCACGCCAGCGAGTTGGCGGTGGTCTCGTGTCCGGCGAGCACCAGCGACATGAGCTCGTCGCGCAGCTCATGATCGGTGAGCGGCTCTCCGTCCTCGTCACGTGCCTCGAGCAGCAGTGAGAGCACGTCGCCCGGCGCTCGCGCGTCGCCGGCGGCATCGGCGCGCCGCTCGCGGATGACCGCATACATCTGGCGGTCGACCATGGCCATGACCGCGGCCAGCACTCCCTTGGGCTCCAGGTGACGCGCGTTGCGCAGCTCCACGACCGGATACAGCGGGGACATCGAGGCCGCGAGCATGCGCCGCAGCGCCTGACGCATCCGGCGCTCCGCCGTCGTCGTCTGCGACGCCACGCCGACGCCGAAGACCCCGCGCATGATCACCTCGAGGGTCACCGCCTGCATCCGGGGCGCGAGCGCGAACGGCTCGCCGACCGGCCAGTGGTCGATCTCCTGACGCGCGACGTCGGCGATCATCTCCACGTACCGCTGCACCGCCTCGCCGTGAAAGGCCGGCAGCAGGAGCTTGCGCTGGCGCATGTGGCGCGCCCCGACGGAGGTCAGCACCGAGTTGGGCCCGAGGATCGGGCGCAGCGGGGACTCGCCGGTCAGCGAGGGCGCGTCGCCGGGTGCGGCCTTGAGCAGCGAACGCAGGTGATCGGGATGGCAGGTGACGACGAAGGCCTCGCTTCGCGTCGGCACACGGATCTGCCACACGTCGCCGAACTGCCGCTGGGCGTTCAGCGCGAAGCTCATCGGGCGTGCGGCGAACCGCAGGCCCTGAAGCACGCCGGGAATCGCCATCCGCGGCGGCATCGTGAACGGGGTGCCCGGGTCGACGGGGCCGGCCGGGGAGGGCGGCGCCCCTCGCTGGTCGGGGGCCTCGGCGAGCGCCCGGGTCTCAGCCACAGCAGTCACGGTACAGCAGTGTACCGCACTCCGGCGACTCCGCATCGCTCTGGCGTACCGCACGCCGCCCCGAAGAATAAGCCCGCATACGGTGCATTAGTCGAGGCACGTCCCGTGGCGGACGGGACCGCCCGGCGGTCCCGTGGCGGGCGAAACCGCCCGGTGGAACCCGAGCCGCGGGCTAGTGCGTGGGGGCCAGCGGCGCCGCGGGTCGCGCGGCGAAGGCGTTGGCCTCGGTGTGAACCAGGGACACGAGGTTGCCGAGCTCGATGTTGGCGTCGAGCAGGTGCAGCCCCCACGTCGGGTCCGGGCTGGGCGTCGCGGTCTGGGCCCCGCCCAGCGCGGTGATCTGGAGCACGTTGGCGCCACCGGCCGACGAGCACTGGGCGCGGTAGGCGCCGGGCTCCGAGATCCACGTGGTCGACGCCGTGGGCTGGGTGATCTTCAGCAGGCTGATGCCCGCGGCGATGAGCGTGCCCGGAGCGAAGGGCGCCGACGGGAAGATCGGGTCGACCCGGGCCGCCCCGCCCCCGAGCGCCGCCGGGTTGGTGCAGAGCACCTGATCGCCGGCAACCGTGGTCCGGCCGAACAGCGAGTTGGCCGGCGGCGGCTGATCGAAGGTGGAGAACGCGATCACGCAGGCCAGCTGCGTGTCCGAACGGCACGCCGGCACGTGCTGGAAGCTCCCACCGACACGCTTGCCGCGCTTAACCAGGACGTTGCCGCCGAGCAGGATCGCCGACACCAGCCGCTTGCGCACGGCGGGCTTGGGGTCGACGTCCTTGGCGATGAGCTGCTCGAGGACGAACGAGCCCTGCGAGTGGCCGATGAGCACGAACCCGCGGCCATGGTTGTACTTGCGCAGGTAGGTGGCGAAAGCGGCGCGCACGTCGTCCGACCGGCGTCGGCGAGCTGCTGGGGCGTCTCCTGGGTGCCCGAGTCCAGCGCGGTCACCGTCACCTGGCGGTACATCGGCGCGAAGACGCGGCAGTACTGGGAGTAACGAGCGGCCTGGTAGAGCGCGATCGAGCGCTCCTCGGGATCGACGTGCAGGTTGGCCAGCGTCGTGTTCTGATCGGAGACCGTGGGGTAGACGTAGAAGCAGTCGATCGAGGGCTTCTTGTCGCGCGCCGGCTTGATCACCTTGAGCTTGTGCAGCGTCGGGTGAGAACACCGTCGTGGACAGGCTCGGGTTGCACGGGTCGGGCGACTGCCCGGGCTTGCACAGCCACACCGTCCGGGCCGAGGCCGCCCCGGCGCCGGCGAGCGCGACCACGGCCAGCGCTGTCAGCGCGGCGAGGGCGAGCGAGAGGCGGAGGGCGCGGGTCATGACACGTTCGGGCGGCGCTGGGCCCACGGGGCCGCCTCTTCGATCTGGGCGGCGAGCGAGTACAGCGTGTCCTCGGCGCCCACCCTACCGACGAGCTGGACGGCGAGCGGCAGTCCGTCGGTGCCGACGCCGGCGGGGATCGAGATCGCTGGCTGGCCGGTGACGTTGAAGACCGGCGTGAACGGCGCAAAGCGCCCGGCCATGTCCACGGCCGCGAACGCCGACTTGCCGTAGCCGCCCTCGGCGGCGATCGCGGTCTTGGCCAGGGTCGGCGTCAGGAGCACGTCGAACTCCTCCCACAGCGCGGTGATCCGCGCGGTCGTCCGGGCGCGGGCCGCCAGGATCGCCTCGCGCCGGCGCGGTGGCACCAGGTAGCGGCCCAACGCCGCCATCTGGCGCGTGCTGCGCTCCATCAGCGTGCGGTCAGGGACCTGGAGGGACTCCTCGTAGACACCGCGCACCCAGGTCTGAAAGAACTCGAGCTGGGCCATCCGGTACGCCGGGTCGCGCGCGACCACGTCGTGGCCGAGCGCGCTCAGCAGCGCTCCGGTGCGTTCCCAGGCGCCGCGCTGATCGCCCGACACGCGCGCCAGCTGTCCCGGTGGAAGCTTGCGCGACATCGCGATCCGCAGGCGTGGCGGCGCGACCGCGGCGGCGTCGCCGTAGCTACCGCTGAACACCGGCGCATGGTGGGGGTCCCCGGCAGCCGGCCCGTGCATGACGTCGAGCATCAGGGCGCTGTCGGCGACGGTCCGGGCCAGCGCGCCGTAGGTCGAGAGGCCCAGCCACCCGCCGCCGCTCGGCACCCGGCCGCGGGTCGGCTTCATCCCCACCAGCCCGCAGGCGGCCGCAGGGATGCGGATCGAGCCTCCGCCATCAGACGCAGTGGCGGCTGCCACCAGCCCGGCGGCCACGGCCGCCGCCGATCCGCCCGAGGACCCACCCGTCGTGCGCGCGGGATCCCAGGGGTTGCGCGTCACGCCGTTGGCGGCCGTCGCCGTCCAGGGGAAGATCATGAGCTCGGGGACGTTGGTGACGCCGATCGGGATCGCGCCCGCGGCGCGCAGGCGGCGGAGCGGCTCGGCGTCGGCGGTCGCCGGAGGCCCGTAGCTGCGCGAGCCGCGCGTGGGGACCTCGCCGGCCAGGGCGATGTCGTCCTTGACGGCGATCGGGACGCCGGCGAGCGGACCGGACCGATCCACCTGGTCGGCCTCGGCCAGGGCCTGCTCGGCGCGCAGCACACGGAACGCGTTGAGCTTGGGATCGAGCGCCTCGATCCGGCGCAGGTAGAGCTCCACCAGTTCCCGCGGGGACACCTCCCCCGCCCGGACCATCGCGGCCAGCGACGCGGGCCCGGCGAAGGCAAGATCGGTGGGGGCGATGGCGGTCACGGCTCGCGAAGCGACAGCACAAGCTGCCGGATCGCGCCAGGGTACCGGTAGGAGATCCCACCGTGCTTGCCGTCGAAGAGCTCGAGCGTGTGCTCGATGCCCAGCCGTGTGAGCTCAGCGGAGAACGGCCTGCGCCCCGAGGTCGAGGAAGAACTCGTCCTGGCGGCCCGCGTCGAGGTAGATGCGCCGCATGCTGCGCAGCGCGTCGGCGTGGGGCTCGGCCATCCGGACGGGGTCCCAGGCCAGCCACCGCTGCCAGATCGCCTCGTCCAGCCGGCCGGTCGCCGGGTCAAACGGCAGCAGCGGCTTGCCCGGGTGGTCGGGGTCGGGCGTATACGCGCACGCGTAGGCGTACATGGAGAAGGCGTCGCCGTAGCTCCCCCAGTCGAAGGCCGGCCCCGCGTGCATCTTGGCCAGGAGCGCGGCGTAGGAGCCGCCGAAGTCGTCGCGCAGGCGGCGAGCGATCGCCGGGAACTCGGGCAGGTAGCAGTACTCGAACAGAGCGTCGCCGGCGTGGGAGGCCAGCGCCCCGAAGACGTCGGGGCGCAGCATCGGGACCACCATCGCCCCGTATCCGCCAGAGGACTTGCCCGCCACGCCGCGGTGCTCGCGCCCGGGCATGGTGGGGTAGCGCTCGTCGACGAAGGGGACGATCTCGTCGCACAGGTAGTCCAGGTAACGGCCGGTGCTCGACGAGTTGAGGAACTGGGAGCCGCCGAGCGAGGTCCACGCGTCGACGAAGACCACGATCGCGTCCGGGCACTCCTCCGCCGCGAACATCTCATCAAGACGCTCGACGTTGGTGGGCTCAAACGCGGTGCGTCCGACCCACATGTCCAGCTGGCCCGAATAACCCTGGAGGACGTACACCGCCGGGAACCGGTCGCGGCCGGACGCGATCGCCCCCGGCGAGCGATAGACGTACAGCGGCCGCCGCGCCGGGTCGCCGAGCGGGTTTCCCTCCAGCACCTCCGACTGCACAGTGATCCGGTCCAGTGTCCCGGCCAGCGGGCGATCCCAGGGGGCACCGGGGAGGCCCTCCACCTTGCGCAAGCTCATGCCTTTCACGCTACGGCAAACCGGCCTGCCAGGCCGTGCCCGTAAGGGCGCAGGCGCGGAGGTATAGTCGAACGCCTGACCCCCGTATTGCCCACATGCCATGGCTGATCGCGCCCAGACACAGACATCGAGCACGAATGGCAACGGAGCCGAGCCTGACGCCGTCGATCCCGACGCGGTAGAGACGACCGAGTGGCTCGAGGCGCTGGACGCGGTCGTCTCCCACGACGGACCGGACCGCGCGCGGGATCTGCTCAAGCGGGTCATCGAGCGGGCCCAGCACGCAGGCACCGGCCCGATCGCCAGCCTCAACACCGCCTACGTCAACACGATTCCACGGGCGCTGGAGCCGGCGTTCCCGGGTGATCCGATGGTGGAGCGCCGCCTGCGCTCGATCGTGCGCTGGAACGCCATCTGCATGGTGCTGCGCGCCAACAAGATCTCCTCGGAGCTCGGCGGGCACATCGCCACCTACCAGTCGCTGGCCACCCTCATGGAGGTCGGTTTCAACCACTTCTGGCATGGGGCGGGCGAGTCGCACGGCGGCGACCTCGTCTACTTCCAGGGCCACTCCTCGCCGGGCAACTACGCCCGCGCCTACCTGGAGGGCCGTCTCACCGAGGCGCAGCTCGACGGCTTTCGCCAGGAGGTCTCGGTTCCCGGCGGGCTGAGCTCCTACCCGCATCCCTGGCTGATGCCGGAGTTCTGGCAGTTCCCCACGGTGTCGCTGGGCATCGGCGCGATCACGTCCATCTACCAGGCGCGCTTCATGAAGTACCTGCAGGCGCGGGGGATGGCGGAGACGGCGCCGCGCAAGGTGTGGGCCTTCCTCGGCGACGGCGAGATGGACGAGCCTGAGTCGATGGGCGCGACCGCCCTGGCCGGGCGCGAGCAGCTCGACAACCTCATCTGGGTGGTCAACTGCAACCTGCAGCGGCTCGACGGGCCGGTGCGCGGCAACGGCAAGATCATCCAGGAGCTGGAGTCCGACTTCCGCGGCGCGGGCTGGAACGTCATCAAGGTCATCTGGGGCTCGCGGTGGGATGCGCTGCTGGACGCCGACGTCGATGGCGCCCTGGTCAAGGTGATGGAGGACTGCGTCGACGGCGACTACCAGACGTTCAAGTCGCGCGACGGCGCCTACGTGCGCGAGCACTTCTTCGGGCGTGATCCGCGCCTGCTCGAGCGGGTCAGCCACATGTCAGACGACGAGATCTGGCTGCTCAACCGCGGCGGGCACGACCAGCAGAAGGTCTACGCCGCCTATGACGCCGCGGTGCGCCACACCGGCCAGCCGACGGTCATCCTGGCCAAGACGATCAAGGGCTACGGCATGGGCGTCTCGGGCGAGGGCCAGATGATCACCCACCAGGCCAAGAAGATGACCGAGGCGGCCCTGCTCGCCTTCCGCGACCGCTTCGAGCTGCCCCTCACCGACCAGCAGGTCCACGACGCCGAGTACTACAAGCCGCCCGCCGACTCGCCTGAGATGCAGCTCCTGCGTGAGTGCCGCGAGAAGCTGGGCGGGCACCTGCCGGTGCGGCGCCCGAAGTCGCGGTCGCTCACCACCCCGCCGCTGGAGACGTTCAAGTCCCAGCTGGAGGGCACCGGCGATCGCGAGATCTCGACCACGATGGCCTTCGTGCGCATCCTCGCGGCGCTGCTGCGCGACAAGGAGCTCGGGCGCCACGTCGTCCCCATCGTCCCCGACGAGTCGCGCACCTTCGGCATGGAGGGCCTGTTCCGCCAGGTCGGGATCTACTCCCCCTTCGGCCAGCGCTACAGCCCGCAGGACTCCGAGCAGCTCATGTTCTACAAGGAGGACGTCCACGGCCAGATCCTCGAGGAGGGGATCACCGAGGCCGGCTCGATCTCGTCGTTCATCGCTGCCGGGACCTCCTACAGCGCCCACGACGTGCCGATGGTGCCGTTCTACATCTACTACTCGATGTTCGGCTATCAGCGGGTGGGCGACCTCGTGTGGGCAGCCGGTGACTGCCGCACCCGCGGCTTCATGCTCGGCGGTACCGCGGGACGCACCACCCTGAACGGCGAAGGCCTGCAGCACGAGGACGGCCACAGCCACCTGCTCTTCTCGGTCGTCCCCAACTGCCGCGCCTATGACCCGGCGTATGGGTCAGAGCTCGCCGTGATCGTCCAAGACGGGCTGCGCCGGATGCTCGAAGAGCAGGAGGACGTCTTCTACTACGTCACCCTGATGAACGAGAACTACCAGCACCCGGCGATGCCCGAGGGCGCCGAGGAGGGAATCCTGCGCGGCATGTATCCGGTGCGAGAGGCGAGCAAGCGCGCGCGCAAGCCCGTCGTGCAGCTGCTGGGCTCCGGCACGATCCTGCGCGAGGTGCTCGCCGCCGCCGACCTGCTCGAGGAGGACTTCGGCGTGCTGGCCGACGTGTGGAGCGTGACCTCGTTCTCCGAGCTGCGCCGCGACGGCCTCGACGTCGAGCGCTGGAACATGCTGCACCCCTCGCGCAAGGCGCGCGTCGGGTACGTGAGCGAGCAGCTCGCCGACCGCCGCGGGCCGGTCATCGCCTCCACCGACTACATGCGCGCGGTGCCCGACCAGATCCGTCAGTGGGTCACTCAGGACGGTCGCGCCTACCGCACGCTGGGCACCGACGGCTACGGGCGCAGCGACTTCCGCACCGCGCTGCGGCGCTTCTTCGAGGTCGACCGCCACTACGTCGCGGTCGCCGCCCTCAAGGAGCTCGCCGACGCCGGATCGGTGGACCGCAAGCTGGTGACGCAGGCGATCAAGAAGTACGACATCGAGACGGACGCACCGCTGCCGACCTCCGTATGAGCGCGCCCCTGACGAAGGTGGAAGTTCCGGACATCGGCGACTTCGACGACGTACCGGTCATCGAACTCCTCGTCTCCGTCGGCGACTCGGTGGCCGTCGAGGACCCGCTGGTCACCCTCGAGTCCGACAAGGCGACGATGGACGTCCCCGCTCCGTTCGCGGGGGTGATCAAGGAGATCAACGTGTCCGTCGGCGACCGGGTCTCGCAGGGGTCGGTCCTGATGAGCCTGGAGGGGAGTTCCGACGGCGACTCCGGCGCCGGCGAGCCCGCCGAGCAGGCCGCGGCCGCCGACCGCGCCGCGGAGCCGGCGACGGGCCCTGCAGAGGCCGTCGAGGCGCCATCTCAGCCACCCGTCTCCGAGAGCCCCGCAGCTCAGCCGCCGTCCTCGCAGCCGGCGCAGCCGACCCCGGGGCCTGCCCCGGCGCGCACCAACGGCGGCGGGCCGATCTACGCCAGCCCGTCCGCGCGCCGGCTCGCCCGCGAGCTCGGCGTGGATCTGAGCGCGGTCACCGGCAGCGGCCGTAAGGGACGCATCACCAAGGACGACGTCCAGAACCTCGCCGACGGCAAGGGGACCGGGGGCGGCGCGCCGACCACTGGCGGCGGGGCGTCCGGGGGCGGCGGAGTCGCCGGCCTGGACCTGCTCCCGTGGCCGCAGGTGGACTTCGAGAAGTTCGGTCCGGTGGAGCGCGTGGAGCGTTCGCGGATCCAGCGCATCTCCGCGCCGAACCTGGCTCGCAACTGGGTGATGATCCCCCACGTCACCCACAACGACGAGGCCGACATCACCGAGCTCGAGGCGTGGCGCAAGCGGCTCAACGAGGAGCACGCGCGCGAGGGAGTGAAGTTCACGATGGTGTCCTTCCTGGTCGCGGCCTGCGTGAAGGCCCTCAAGGAATTCCCCAACTTCAACTCCTCGCTGGACGGCGATCAGCTCGTTCTCAAGCGCTACTACAACATCGGCTTCGCCGCCGACACCCCGGGCGGACTGCTCGTGCCCGTGATCAAGGACGCCGACCGCAAGGGCCTGAAGGAGATCGCCACCGACCTCACCGAGCTGTCGGGCCTGGCGCGGGAGGGCAAGCTGTCGCTGGACCAGATGCGCGGAGCGACGTTCACCATCTCGTCGCTGGGCGGGATCGGCGGAACCTCGTTCACGCCGATCATCAACGCGCCCGAGGTGGCCATCCTGGGCGTGACCCGCGCCACGATGAAGCCGGTGTGGAACGGCTCGGAGTTCGTACCGCGGCTGATGGTGCCGCTGTCGCTCTCCTACGACCACCGGGTGATCGATGGCGCGGCGGCCGCGCGGTTCGTGACGTACCTGGTGGGCGTGCTGTCGGACCTGCGCCGGGTCCTGCTGTGAAGGGCCGGCGGGGATGAGCTCTGAGGTCCGCGTCCCGGACATCGGGGACTTCGACGATGTCCCGGTAATCGAGATCCTGGTGGCGGTCGGCGATTCGGTGGAGGTCGAGGACCCGCTGGTCACCCTCGAGTCCGACAAGGCCACCATGGATGTGCCCGCGCCGTCTGCGGGTGTGGTCTCCGGGCTGTCGGTGTCCGTGGGCGACCGGGTGTCAGAGGGGTCGCTGCTGTTGACGCTCGACGGTGCCGCCTCCGAGGCCGCGTCGGGCTCCGAGACCGCCCCGGCAAGCTCGGACAACGGCGCCTCGAAGGAGGAGCCCGCCGACGCAAGCGTCGTGCGCGAGGCCGCGCCGCCTTCCCCTCCCCCGCCATCGCCGGGCGACTCGTCTGACCGGGACTTCCAGGTCGTGGTGCTCGGCTCCGGGCCCGGCGGCTACACGGCCGCGTTCCGCGCAGCGGACCTGGGGCTGAAGACCGCGCTGATCGAGCGCCACGAGCAGGCTGGGCGGCGTGTGCCTCAACGTCGGCTGCATCCCCTCCAAGGCGCTGCTGCACGCGGCGCGGGTGATCGCCGAGACCGAGGAGATGGCGGCGCACGGCGTGTCGTTCGGCAAGGCCAAGGTCGATCTGCCCAAGCTGATCGAGTGGAAGCAGTCGGTCGTGGACAAGCTCACCGGCGGCCTGGTCGGACTGGCCCAACGGCGTGATGTTGAGGTCATCCACGGCGTCGGGAAGATCACCGGCCCGAGTTCGCTGAACGTCGGCGACCGGGAGGTCACCTTCGAGAACCTCATCATCGCCGCCGGGTCGCAGGCGGCGACGATCCCGGGCCTGCCGGACGACGATCGGATCATCGACTCCAGCGGCGCGCTGTCGCCGTCGTCGATCCCCGGCCGCCTGCTGGTGATCGGCGGCGGGATCATCGGTCTGGAGATGGCGTGCGTCTACGACGCCCTGGGCGCCAAGGTCACCGTGGTGGAGATGCTCGACCATCTGCTGACCGGGTTTGACTCCGACCTGGTTCGGGTGCTGGCCAAGCGCATCGGTGGCCGCTACCAGGACGTGCTCCTGTCCAGCCGGGCCGAGAGCATCAAGGCCCAGAAGAACGGGCTGAAGGTGGAGATCTCCGGTGCCGGCTCACGCATGTTCGACCGCGTGCTCGTCGCCGTCGGACGCGTGCCCAACGGCCGCGCCATCGACGCCGCGGCCGCCGGGGTCACCGTCGACGAGCGCGGCTTCATCGCGGTCGACGCCAAGATGCGCACCAACGTGCCGGGGATCTACGCCATCGGCGACATCGTCGGCGAGCCGCTGCTGGCCCACAAGGCCATGCACGAGGCCAAGGTGGCGGCCGAGGTCATCTCCGGGCTCGACGTCGAGTTCGACGCCAAGACCATCCCGTCGGTGGCCTACACCGATCCCGAGGTGGCCTTCATGGGCCTGACCGAGGCGCGGGCCAAAGCCGACGGTGTGGAGTATGAAAAGGCGATCTTCCCGTGGACCGCGTCGGGCCGGGCCCTGGGCCTTGGCCGCGATGAGGGCATCACCAAGCTTCTGTTCGAGCGTGAGTCTCAGCGCCTGCTGGGCGCCGGGATCGTCGGCGTCGGCGCCGGCGACCTCATCTCCGAGACGGTGCTGGCGCTCGAGATGGGCGCCAATGCTGAGGACATCGCACTGAGCGTGCATCCGCACCCGACGCTCTCGGAGTCGATCGGGCTGGCCGCTGAGCTCGAGGACGGGACGATCACGGACCTCATCTCTCCGGCAGCGGCCAAGGCCCGCCGAGCAGCAGCAGCTCGCTGAGCTCCGCGGCGACCTCCTCGGGCCGCTCGACGACGTCCTCAGCGGTGAAGCGGACGACCCGCCAGCCGGCACGGACCAGCTTGCGATCGCGCTCGCGGTCGGCGGCGAACGAGCGCTTGCTGCGATGGAAGCCGAAGCCGTCGACCTCAACGACGAGCCGGTGCTGTCGCCACACCGCATCCACCAGCTCGCCTTCGACATAGACGTTGTATTGGGGCTCGGGCAGGTCGTGGTCGCGAATGAGCGCGCGGAGCGCTTGCTCGGGCGGTGACTGGAGGAGCGGTGGATCGTCGTCGAGCTCGGCGATCGCGGAGCAGAGCGGCTCGATGCCATGGCGGCCGGGGTTGCGGGCGATGACAGCTTGCAGCGCGCTGACGTCGAGCTTGTTCTGGCGCTGGCCGGCCTCGAGGAGATCGATGAGGCGGCCGTGGGTGAGGACCTCGGCGATGTCGAGATAGGTGCGGGCGAGGCTGGTGACGGGGATCGCATCGATGACGGTGCGGTCGTCGGGCTGCAGCTTGGGACCTTCGTGGCAGCGGATCCCTTTCAGCTCATGCTTGCCGGGGCTCGTCACGTTGACGGTCCCGCTGCCGACTTGCCGCAGATCATGGAGCGCCGCGGCATCGCCGTGGCTGAGAACCGCGCCCCTGCCACAGGCCAGGACCGCCGTCATCCAGCGCCCCTTGGCGGTCAAGCGTGTGTGGCCAACGGCGTAGACGGCCCGGTTGACCCGAAGGAGTCGCCGCTTCTCAACGCGACGGGTGATGCTGCCGCGCGAGCACCCGAGGTCGTACAGCTGCCTGCGAGACACCACACCATGCTGTTTGGTCGCCAGCTCCGCCAGACGTGCCTCGACTAATGCACCGCATGCGGGCTTATTTTTCCTCACGGGGGGATGGTCGCGGCCGCCCCTGTGACGAAACAAGGCGCGTCTGGAACTTAAGTGCGACGTTTGTGCAACAAAAGCGTTGCAAGGAGCGCCAGGGCGGCGGCGGCCGCCACGCGCCCGCGGGTGAGAGGCGGGGCTGAGGCCGCAGCGCCTCCGGAGCCGCGCGGCGCTGGCATCGCGAACTCCTCGGCGGCCAGCACGTCATGGGGCTCACTGATACCGCTCGGGTCGCTGGGGAGCGTCACGGGCCCGTGGTGCAGGACGGGGTCCCGAGAGGGCATGCCGAACTCCTCGGCGGCGAGCACGTCGTGGGCCGGCTCGCGGTGCAGCGCCGGGTCCGGGGCGGGCATGCCGAACTCCTCGGCGGCCAGCACGTCGTGGGCGGGATCGTGGTCGGGGCGGCGCGGGGTCGGCATGGGCCGTCGATGATCCCAGATCTCGCGCGGTGGGCAGGGCGCGCTCGGGGGCAATGGCAAAGCGCGCTCGGGGGCGATGGCAAGGCGCGCTCGGGGCAATGGCGGGACGCAACCGAGCCCATGAGGCGAGACCCTATTGATAATCTCAGTCGGGGGGACTGAGATCCAGTAGCGGACCGTCCGGTCCGGTGGTATCCTCTACTTATCGTTCGTAAGCACCTATTGAAAGTGAAGACTTCATGAGTCGCCTTCTCCTGGTCCCGTTGGAGGACGTTGTCGTCTTCCCGGGCATGTCGCTGACGCTGGCGATCGACGCCGGCGACGAAGAGCGCGTGCTGCTGGTGCCTCGCCACGAGCACGAGTTCGCGGCCGTTGGCACGGTCGCCGAAGTGAGCAACCGGGTGCGCCTGCCCGGCGGCGGCCGCGCCTTTGAGCTGCAGGGCCTGCACCGCGGTGTCGCGGGTGCCGCCCAGACGCTGCCCGACGGCCGGTTGTTCGTCGAGGTCGATGAGCAGCCCGACGCCGTCCCCGTTGACGGCAAGACCCGCAACCTGGAGCGCGAGTACCGCGCCGTGGTCGAGGAGATCCTCGAGCTCCGCGGCGACGACGGCCGGATCTCCGGCTTCCTGCGCTCGATCAGCGAGCCCGGGACCCTCGCCGACACCTCGGGTTACTCCCCCGATCTCAACTACGACCAGAAGGTCAAGCTGCTCCAGACGGTCGACGTCACCGAGCGGCTGGAGATGGCGCTGGGCTACCAGCGCGAGCGCCTGGCCGAGCTGCAGGTGCGCAAGCGCATCCGCGAGGACGTGGAGTCCGGCGCGGAGAAGCAGCAGCGCGAGTACTTCCTGCGCAAGCAGATGGACTCGATCCGCAAGGAGCTGGACGAGGACGACGCCTCGGTCGTGGAGGAGTACCGCACCAAGATCGAAGAGGCCGGCATGCCCGAGCACGCCCGCGAGCAGGCCGACAAGGAGCTCGGCCGCCTCGAGCGCATGGGTGAGCAGTCCGCCGAGTCCAGCGTGATCCGCACCTACCTGGACAGGATCCTCTCGGTCCCGTGGAACGAGCGCTCCGAGGAGAAGCTCGACCCGACCCACGCCCGGGAGATCCTGGACACGGACCACGCCGGCCTTGATGACGTCAAGGACCGGATCGTCGAGTACATCGCGGTCAAGAAGCTGCGTGTCGATCGCGGGATCACCGAGGACAAGCGCTCCGGCGCCATCCTCACCCTCATCGGCCCTCCCGGGACCGGCAAGACGAGCATCGGCGAGTCGATCGCCCGTGCCACCGGACGCAAGTTCGTGCGCATGAGCCTCGGCGGCGTGCGCGACGAGGCCGAGATCCGCGGTCACCGGCGGACCTACATCGGCGCCCTGCCGGGACGGCTGGTCCGTGCCCTGCGCGACGCCGGGACGATGAACCCGGTGATCATGCTCGACGAGGTCGACAAGGTCGGCGCCGACTGGCGCGGCGATCCGTCGGCGGCCCTGCTGGAGGTCCTGGACCCGGCGCAGAACCACTCGTTCCGCGACCACTACCTCGACCTGGAGCTGGACCTGTCCGGCGTGATGTTCATCGCCACCGCCAACGTGGCCGACACCATCCCCGGCCCGCTCCTGGACCGCATGGAGGTCATCCGCTTCGACGGCTACACCACCTCTGAGAAGGTGGCGATCGCCCGCGGCTACCTGTGGCCGCGCCAGCTGGAGCGCAACGGCCTGCGAGCCGAGGAGGTCGAGGTCTCCGACGTCATCCTGGAGACCGTGACCACCGAGTACACGCGCGAGGCCGGCGTCCGCCAGCTCGAGCGCGACCTGGGCACGCTGCTGCGCAAGACGGCGACGAAGATCGCGTCGGGCAAGGCCACCGCTCCGGTGACGCTCGACACCGACGCGGTCCGCGACGCCCTCGGGCGCCAGCGGTTCTTCCAGGAGTCGGCGATCCGCACGGCGGTGCCCGGTGTGGCCACCGGCCTGGCGGTCACCGGTGCCGGCGGCGACGTCCTGTTCGTCGAGGCGACCGGCATGCCGGGCAAGCCGGGGCTGACCCTGACCGGGCAGCTGGGCGACGTGATGAAGGAGTCGGCGCAGATCGCCCTCTCCTACGTGCGTGGCCACGCCGGCGACCTGAGCATCAACCCCACCCAGTTCGAGGACGAGGCGTTCCACGTCCACGTGCCGGCCGGAGCCATCCCCAAGGACGGCCCGTCAGCCGGCGTGACGATGGTGACCGCGCTGACCTCGCTGCTGTCGCAGCGGCCGGTCAAGCACACCGTCGGGATGACCGGTGAGGTGACGTTGCAGGGCCGGGTGCTGCCGATCGGCGGCGTCAAGCAGAAGGTGCTGGCGGCGCACGCGGCGGGCCTGACCGACGTGGTGCTCCCCGAGCGCAACCGTGGCGATCTGGACGACGTGCCCCAGGAGGTCCGCGACCAGATGAGCTTCCACTTCGCGATGACCATCGACGAGGTGCTCAACGTGGCGCTGGAGCCGGCGCCGCACCCTGCGGCCGCGTAACTCGCAGGCCCGCAGACAACGCATAGAGGACAAGGGCGTCGGCCGCAGCAGGCCGGCGCCCTTTGTTTTGCACCGCCCGCGCGAGCGACCACGAGGCGGCGGTGCCCGCAGTAGTAGGTTGAGACCCATGAGCACGATCACCGCTTCCCAAGAACAGAAGGTCGTCGACGAGGTCCCCAAGCAGCTCTACATCGGCGGCGAGTGGCGCGATGGCGCCAAGGGCACCCTCAGCGTCGAGGATCCCTCCACCGAGGAGGCGCTGTGCGACGTCGCCGATGCCTCGGTTGACGACGCCAAGGCCGCGCTGGACGCCGCCGTCGACGCCGGCCCCGAGTTTGCCGCCATGGCCCCGCGCGAGCGCGGGGAGATCCTGCGCCGCGCCTTCGACATGATCACCGAGCGCAAGGACGAGCTGGCCCTGCTCATGACCCTGGAGATGGGCAAGACGGTCAAGGAGTCGCTGGGCGAGATCGCCTACGCAGCCGAGTTCTTCCGCTGGTTCTCGGAGGAGTCCGTGCGCATCGACGGCCGCTACGCCGTCGCCGCCAACGGCGCTGGGCGCATCCTGACGATGAAGCAGCCGGTCGGGCCCCTGCCTGATGATCACCCCGTGGAACTTCCCGCTGGCGATGGGCACGCGCAAGATCGGCCCGGCGATCGCCGCCGGCTGCACCATGGTGGTCAAGCCCGCGCAGCAGACGCCGCTCTCGATGCTGGCCCTGGCCAAGATCCTCGAGGAGGCCGGGCTGCCCGGCGGCGTGCTCAACCTCATCACCGCGTCGTCGTCGGGCGAGACGATGAGCCCGCTCATCGCCGACCAGCGGCTGCGCAAGATGTCCTTCACCGGCTCCACCGAGGTGGGGCGGCGGCTCATGGCCCAGGCGTCGGACACGCTGCTGCGCCTCTCGATGGAGCTGGGCGGCAACGCGCCCTTCATCGTCTTCGAGGACGCCGACATCGACGCCGCCGTGACCGGCGCGATGCTGGCCAAGATGCGCAACATGGGCGAGGCCTGCACCTCGGCCAACCGCTTCCACGTCGCTGGGCCGGTCGCTGACCAGTTCGCATCCAAGCTGGCCGAGAAGATGGGCGCGCTGAAGCTGGGCCGCGGCGTGGAGGAGGGCACCGACGTGGGCCCGCTCATCGACGACACGCAGCGCGGCAAGGTGGCCGGGCTCGTCGAGGACGCGATCGGCCGCGGGGCCACCGCGGTGGTCGGCGGCCACAAGCGCGACGGCGCCGGCTACTTCTACGAGCCGACCGTGCTCACCGACATCCCCGACGACGCCGAGCTCCTACAGGAGGAGATCTTCGGCCCAGTGGCGCCGGTCAAGGGCTTCGCCGACGAGGACGAGGCGATCGCCGCCGCCAACAACACCGAGTACGGCTTGGTGGCCTACGTGTACACCAGCAACCTCAAGCGGGCATTCCGCGTCTGCGAGAGGCTGGAGACCGGCATGATCGGCCTCAACCAGGGCATCGTCTCCAACGCTCAGGCCCCGTTCGGCGGCGTCAAGCAGTCCGGGTTCGGGCGCGAGGGTGGCTACGAGGGAATCGAGGAGTACCTCGAGACCAAGTACGTGGCCGTCAACCTGTGACGGCACTCCGGGTCAGCTGAGCGCGTCGCCCGCGCCAGCGCCGAATCCCCCCAGATGCCCTCCCCGTGGCGCGCCCTGAGCGGACGACCGCGAGGAGGACATTCGGACAAGGGGAGTGAGTCCGATGAGGGTCATCAACCCCAACACCACTCCCGCCGCGATGAGACCGCCATTGGCTCCCATCGCGCCGGTCCGAGTGGCGCCGCTGTCGATGAAGGTCCAGCCGAGCGTTGCGAACAGCGCCACCCATAGCGCCCGCCCCACCTGCATCACCGGGCCGCGCGTCCAGGCCGTGGCGGCTGTCAGAAGGCCGCCCAACGTGAGCATCCCGAGGGTGCCCGTGAGCAGCAGCACCGTGTCGGAACGGCTGCAGTGGTGGGCGACGGCATACGCGCCACCGGCGACGCAGAACCCCCCGGAGCTCAGCACCGCCCCTAGCGCCGCATAGATGACGATGAGCGATGCGGTCGTTCCCGCAGCGGCAATCGCAACCAGGACGCGCCCAACGAGCACCTGCCTCGTCCCGGCCATCGTCTCCGTCGCCCCCAATGTCCCCGGCTCCTTTCGTGGATGCATGCGCGCTCGTTCCCAGCGCTCGCGCGCAGTGTTCTAGAGCCGCGTGCCCGGCGCAGTACCACCGGGGTCTCACATCGGTCGCAGATGCGCCGCCGGCCGTGCCCCGGCAACGATTTGCCGCACACCGGTGCGAGCGACTACTGTCATGCGCCACATGGACCGGGTGCAGCATCGTCCGCCGGGGGGCGGAGTGGGTGCCGGGACGCTCGCCTCGCGCCTGGCGCGGGTCGATGAACAACGCTTCGTCGGGCGCACGGCGGAGCTGGCAGCGCTCGAGCGGTGTCTCGAGGATGAGGCGACCGTCCGAGTGGTCCACGTCTTCGGCCCCGGCGGCATCGGCAAGAGCGCGCTGCTGCGCGAACTCGCGCGGCGCGCCCGCGAGCGCGGGTTCACGCCGTTTGCGGTGGAGGGCCGCGAGCTGCCCCCCTCCCCCGACGCGCTGGAGGCGATCCTGTCTGACGCGGCCGCCACCTCGCACCCACTGGTCCTGATCGACACCTACGAGCGCATGACCGGTCTGGGCGCCTATCTGCGCCGCGGGCTCCTGCCCGGGCTGCCCGCCACGGCGGTGGTGGTGATCGCGGGCCGCGCCGCGCCCGAGGAGAGCTGGTTCCAGGATGGCTGGGAGGGCGTCGTCTCAGAGCTCGCGCTCGAGAAGCTCCCGGCCGGCGACGCGCTCGCGCTACTGGCGGCTCACGGCCTTACCGACGGACGCAGCGAGGCCATCGTCGACTGGGCCGACGGGTCGCCGCTGGCGCTGACCCTGGCCGCAGGCGCCGCGACGGCCGACGGCGCGTGGACCCCCGGCGATGACCGGGACCACCCGGAGATCCTGCGCGCGCTCATCCGCCGACTCGCCGAGTCCGAGATGCGCGGCGTCCGTTTCTCTGTGCTCGCAGTGGCATCGATCGCGCGGGTCACCACCCCGGAGATGCTCGACGCGGTGCTGCCCGCGGGCGATGCCGAAGGCGCCTACGAGCGGTTGGGCAGCCTCAGCTTCTCCGAGCCTGTCGGCGATGGACTGGCGCTGCATGAGCTTGTGCGCAAAGCGCTACGCGCCGACCTGCGCCGCCGCACCCCGGACAGCGACCGGGAGCTGCGCCGGCGGATCACCGACCACCTGTTCGAGCGTGCTCAGGCCGGCGATCCCCTCATGGCCATCGAGATGGCCGCCCTCATCGACAACCCCGTGATCCGGTGGGGGTTCGGCTGGGAGGGGAGCATCGATTACCGCATCGACGACGTGCGACCCGGTGACGAGGAGCGCATCGCCCAGCTCATGTCCGAGCGTCACCTCGACGACTGGTGGGCGCTGACGCGGCGCTTCTTGGCCGAGGCGCCCGATCGCGTCGCCCTGGCCCGTGACCACCGCGACCATGTGTGCGGATTCCTCAGCTACATGAGCACGTCGACCGCGCCGGACTTCGCCGACGAGGATCCGATCGTCGGGCCGCGGCTGGCGCACGCCCGCGGCGACGCACACCTCGGCGATGCCGTGTTGTGGCACGACTCATTCGATTTCACCGGCTGGCCCGCGGGCGAGCGGGGCGACCGCGGCTTCTCGGGTAGCGGCGGTCGCGTCAAGGCGATGCTGGGCATGGCGGGCATGCTGCGCTCCGGCGTGCTCAACCCGCGCTTCATGTACCTGCCGATCAATCCCGAGAACGAGGGCGCCCGGGCGTTCGCGCAGGCCTCGGGGGCGACCCACCTGACCGAGCTCGACTGCCGGCTGGCCGACCACACCATCGAGTGCCACCGCATCGACCACGGGCCCGGGGGGCTGTTCGGCTCACTGCGCGGCTTCGTGTACATCGAATTGGGACTTTCCGCCCCTGCGCCCGAGCCACCGGCCGCGGCGCCCGCGCCGGTGGTGGATCGTGAGTTGGTGCGCGACGCGCTGCGCAACTTCCACGTGCCGCACGCGCTGGCCGCCAGCCGACTGGCCCACGGCGACACGCCCGAGCAACGTGCCGAGTCGGTCCGCGCAATGTTGCGCGCCGCGGCCGATGTGGCGTTCGGCGACAGCCCCAACGAGCGGCTGCTCAAGCGCGTGCTCACCCTCGGCTACCTGGAGACGAACCCGGCGCGCCCCAGCCACGAGCAGATCGCCTACGACCTCGCGCTCAGCCGGGCCGCGTACTTTCGCCGGCTGCGCGTCGCCGCCGACCGCGTGGCCGACCACCTGGCGCAGACCCCGCGCGCCGACTGATCGCGGAGCGACGACGCGGGGCGGGCAACCGCGGCCCCGGTGGCCATGAACGCGCGGGGGCAGCGGCTGCGAGGCCGGACGCGTCAGCAGACGCGCCCGGCCTCTCGCTGCTCGATCAGTGGCCGCTGAGCGACCGCACGAAGTTGGCGCCCGGCGCACCGAGCCCCGTCATGTTGTCGTAGCCGCGCGTGGCGTGCAGTGCCACCTGCCGCGTGGTGCAGACACCCTTCTTGGTGCAGAACTGCTCCGGGCCCTCGTAGCCGATGATCCGGTGCGTGAACAGCAGCCCGTCTGTGTTGTCGACGTCATTGGCGAAGTCAGAGCGAGACTGAGCCTGATTGCCTGCCGGACCGACGTCCAGCAGAGCCGACGCCTTCCCAGACAGCCCGTACAGCGCCGGGTTGACGAACCCGACCGAGGCACCGCGAGCCTGATCGGCCCGGGCCACCACACCGGCGAACAGCGGCGACGCCACGCTGGTGCCCCCGATCCGGTAGACGTCGAAGGAGACGCCCTCGGGGAATTGCTGCGTCTGCCCAACCAGCATTCCGGTGCCGGGGTCGCCGTCCATCGAGATGTCAGGCACCACGCGCATCGGCGTGTTGCCGTTGACCTCCGACAGCGAGCTCGGAACCACGCCCTGCTGGTAGAACGGCTGCGGGTACACGACGCTGGTGCCGCCGCCTGACCCACCGTCCAGGGCGAGATCGACCGGCAGCCACTGGCCTTCCTGCGCCGCGGTGCAGCCACCCTCGGACACGAGCGTGTCGTTGCAGAGGAAGCTGCGCGCGGTGGACCAGCCGAACTCCCCGAGCCGCTGGCCGGACTGGCCGATCTCCAGGCTCGTGCCGCCGACGGCAGTGGCGAACGGGCTGGATGCCGGGTAGTCAGCCGCCACCTGCCCGATGGTGGTGAACTCGTCACCATCGTCGCCGCTGGAGAACGCGACCGTGACTCCGGTGGCCGCGGCCATCAGCAGGATGCTGTCGGTCGCCTGGCGATCGCCGGCGGTGTCAAGCACGTCGCCGCCGTCGTCACCGTAGGAGTTGCTCACGACCTGCGCCGAGTGCTGGTCGATCACGTTGCGCAGCGCCTTGTTGAGCTGCGTGGAGTCACAGTTCTTCGCCGCCGCGGCGAGGACCGTGGCGCCTGGTGCCACGTCGTGCACCGCCTCGACGTCGAGGGTCTGCTCGCCGAACCAACCCGGAGCGTCGCACTTGTTGGGGCCGCCCTTGTTGAAGTTGGCGGGGGCCTGTGTCTCGAACTGACCCGCCTTGAAGGGGTTGCTCGGGTCGGTCATCTGCGCGAACTGATGCGCGTCGGCGAACAACGTCGGCGACAGGTACGCGTCGACCACAGCCACGGTGACGCCGCGCCCGGTGTTGGCGTCGCTCAGGCCATAGGCGCTGCGGTACTGCGGCCCGGTGTACCCGCACACCACCCACGGCGGCTTGGACGGGCCCCCTGGGAACTGAGGCAGCGTCGTGTCGAAGATCTGGTTGTAGTACTGGCCGCACGGCGGTGCCACCCGGAAGCCGGGCGAGGGCGGGAACGGCGGCTGGTTGGGGTTGCCGGCCGCCGGAGCCGCACTGGACGTGGTGGCCGGGCCGCCGACGGTGTCATCAGGCGTGGCCATCGTGTCGCTCACGCCCGACACGCCGCCGACGATGGCGGCGATGCTGGACGGCACCGACAAGTTCTGGTCTGCGAGAACGAGCGAGTCGCCGTCGACCTGATGCATCGACAACGAGGTCCCGAACGCCTGCTCGACCTGCGCGGCGGTGCCGGAGGCCTCGACGGCCATCCGGTCGCCGGACACACTGTTGACCGTGAACCCGCTCTGGGTCAGGAATTGCTTGACCTGGTTGACATCGGCCGCAGACGGCGAGTAGCGCGCCTCCCACTGGGCGGGGGTCAGGAACTTGCCGTAGGAAGCGTTCCCGGGCGTGGACACGGCCTGGGCAAAGGACTCGGCGCCGGCCTGATCGGCGAGCTTGAGCTCGACCTCGAAGTTCATTGGCCGTGCCTGAGGCAACGTCCCCCGTTCGCGGGGTCGTGGCCGCCGCCGGCGACTGCGAGTTGCGCAGCGTCACCCTGGCCGGCGTGGTTGCTGAGGCCACCGATGCGCTCGCCAGGGCCAGAGCGGCAGCTCCGGCGGCGGCGAGAGCGGGAAACCGTAGTCGGTTCATGTTCCTCCCTAAACGTGAGTTGTCCGGTCGTCAGCGACGAACCTACCGGACCGGCAACTCAGACGCACCGGTTCCACTGCCGCCAAAAAACCCGCCTCTGCCCTCCGGTCAGAGACGGGCCGCCGTCTCGGTGGCGATCGTCTGATCAACGATCGTTCGCATCGCGAACGTATGTTCGAAATTGTGAGTATTGGGTAAGTGGGGGCTTAGAGGTATGGGTACCCCGGCTGGGGTGAGCGGTACATGCTCGTGGTTGCCGCTGGAGGGCCAGCCGACCTGTCACTCACGCGCGCGAGGGCCGCGCCCGAAGCCCGGATGCGCGGGCCCCAGTCGCGCCACCATGACCGCGTGGGTGAGACGCCCCAGCGCCTGCGCCGGGCGCGGCAAAGGCTCGACGCGCGCATCGACGCGATGTGGATTCACGACGCGCGCCTCGAGCAGATCGTGGGTGCGCCCCGCGCGCACCACCTGCCCGCCACCGTTCAGGACGTTACGGACCCAGTCAGACTCGAAGCCGTAGAGAACGACGATCGCCAGCGTCTCACCGCGGCGGTAAGCGTTGACCGGCGTGCGGTAAATGCACCCGGTTCGACGGCCTCGATGACACACCACCGCCCACGGCGGAAGCAGCCACGCGAACTGCCCCTGGACGGGATTTGTGACCTTGCGGTTGAAGCGCGCAAGTGGTCGCCCCAGCCTGAGCGCCATGGGGTCAGCGTACCCGGCCCGTGTGCTTTGCCCGCCATGTACCCTCAAGCGAACGCATGGCCTATGCACAGGAGAGACCGGGGGTCACGGGCTCGATCAATGAGCACGCGTCCGCGCTCGCGAGCGAGTGGCGCCGGCTGACGCGCGCCGCGACGTTCGTGGCCCTGCTGACCGCGCCCGCGTTCTTCCTGGTCCTCTTCGACTCCAATCACTGGAGCCTCATCGTTTCGCTGCTCGTCACCGCTTTTGCGGTGGTGACGTTCCGCGGCCTGGTCGAGGTGCTGGCGCGCAAGCTCATCCCCTCCCCCAGCCTCTACGGCGCGGACGCGACGCTCAAGCAGGAGGACATCGTCGCCCGCCGCCGCTACTGGTTCTGGCGCGGCAAGTTCCGGCGGCTACCGATCTACGCGCTGATCGTCCTCGGGCTGCTCGCGCTGGCCCAGGTGCTGTTCGCCTTCGCCGGGGTGAGCGCGCCGTTCTTCCACCCTTTTGACGGGCTGCGCCAGATCTTCCCGCCCGACACGCTGCCCCAGCTCGGGCTCGTCTTCATCCAGCTTCCGCTGCTGTTCTTCGTCAACTTCGCCATCTTCTTCGGGCCGTTCCTGTTCTTCGCGGTGCGGCAGATCCGCGGCTACGAGCCCGGTGACGCCAGCTGGGGGGTGAAGATCGACGACGTCCGTGGCCAGGCCGAGGCCAAAGAGGAGATCACGCGGGTGATCACCCTGTGGCAGTCAGGCGAGGCGTTCGAGAAGGCCGGCGGCAAGCGCGAGCGCGGATTGCTGTTCCTCGGCGCCCCGGGCACCGGCAAGACGATGATCTCCAAGGCCATCGCCACCAACTTCAACTGCCCCTTCGTGACCATCCCCGGCTCGGGATTCGCGGGGATGTTCATCGGGATGGACGCCATCACGGTCCAGTTCCTCGCGCGCAAGGCGCGCAAGCTGGCGGCCAAGTGGGGTGGCCAGTGCATCGTGTTCATCGACGAGATCGACGCCGTCGGCATGCGCCGCCAGGCGCTCGGCTCGGGCATCGGCTCCATGCAGTCCGCGGAGCCCTCGTCCGTCCACGACCTCTGCTTCTACGGCCCCAACGGGTCGATCACCGCCTCGGGCGACCTGGTGATCGAGTCTCGAGAATGGCGCGAGAAGCTGTTCGCCCAGCGCGCGGAATCCTCGGCCAGCGGGTACGCCACCTTCGTCCAGCGCACCACTGAGAAGCTCCAGCGCATCTACCCCGGCTTTGGCATGGGCGGTGGCGGCGGCGGCATGGCGCTCAACCAGCTGCTCATCGTGATGGACGGCATCGACGAGCCGCCGCTGTTCCGCAAGTTCTTCACCAACCGGCTCAACACGTTCCTGGACGCGATGTTCATCATCCCGAGCAAGCTCGGAAAGGTCCGCTTCCGGCTGCCTCCCCCGCGCCCGCGCCAGGAGCAGATCTACTTCATCGGCGCCTGCAACGTCCCCATCCAGGTGCTGGATCCCGCGCTCACCCGACCGGGCCGGATGGGGCGTCACATCTGGTTCCGCACGCCGACCAAGGACGACCGGCTGGACATCCTTGACCTCTACCTGGGCAAGGTCGACCACGAGCCCGACCTTGACACCGACCGCCGCCGCGACGAGCTGGCGCGCATCACCAACGGCTACTCCCCGTCGATGATCGAGCAGTGCTGCTCGATGGCGCTGACCATCGCCCACACCGAGGGGCGCCGCGAGTTCGCCTGGCGCGACATCGTCGAGGCGATGACCACGGTGGAGACCGGCACCGCCCAGAACATCGAGTACATCCAGGAGGAGACGCGCGCCGTCGCCATCCACGAGGCGGGCCACGCTGCCGCAGGCCACGTGTACCTGGAGAAGGACGTGCTCTCGACGCGCCTGTCGATCCGCAAGCGCGGCGGTTCGCTGGGCCACTACCAGAGCATGGAGAAGGACGAGCGCTTCTCGCACTTCCGCGGCCGCGTCATGGGCGGGCTGGTCGATGATCCTCGGCGCGATGGCGGCCGAGCACGTCTTCTACGGCGAGAACTCCCAGGGCGTGAGCGGTGACGTGCAGAGCGCCACCGCCACCGCGGCGGCGATGGTGGGCATGTGGGCGATGGGTCCCGACCCCGTGCACATGGGCGGGAGCATGGAGCTCTCCGAGGAGGCCGAGGCGGTGTTCAAGCGGCTGGAGCGCATCGGCTCGACGATCATGAACCGGGCCGGCGGCTCGGGCATGTTCGAGTCGAGAACCCGTGGGCGCGATCCTCCGCAACCCCGACAAGAAGCGCGCCGCAGCCCAGATCCTGGGCCAGGCCTACGTGACCGCGTTCGCGCTGATGGACGCGAACCGCAACGGGCTGGAACAGATCGCCGAAGCGTTGATCGAGCACAAGGAGCTACACGGCGACGAGGTGGGCGAGCTCCTGGACAGCGTCGATCTGCACAAGCCCGATCTGGACCTGATGAATCCCGCCACCTGGCCCGACGTATGACCGACGACGACGCCGTCGTCCGCTCGACGGACGACCGCGCCGTCGGTACCGGCGTCGCGCGGTCCTCCACGCACAGCGAGTCAACCCGCGGGCGCGATCACGAGAGCGCCACCACGCCGCACTCCGGGCGCTTTCGCACCGTGACGGCGCTGCTGGTGGCCCTGGGCGTCGGGGCCATCGTGGTGGCCGTCTCGGTCGCCGTCAGCGGGCGCCGCTCGACGCCGGCCGGCGCGAAGTGGTCGCAGTGGCAGCCGCCCGACAGCGGCACCCAGGGCGCCCAGGACATCGCCAACTTCGTCTCGCCGTTCTACCGGATCGACAACGCCCATCAGCTCTCTCTGGTGACAGTGGTCAACCTGGAGAGCGCGGCCGCGGCCTCCGCACAGCAGCAGGCCGCCGCCAACGGCACCGCCTCCAGCGGCACGGCCAGCGGACTCCAGGTGGCGGTGCGTCCCAGCCCATCGTCGAGCCAGGTGTCGCTGCTGGGCGGCAACACCATCGCCTACAACCTCTGCGGGATCGGCGGCAAGAACTGCGCCATCGGCGTCGGCAAGCCGTCGACCAACCGACTGCTGCTGCTGCGCCGCGAGGCGCTCGAGCTCGCGCTGTACACCTTCAAGTACATCAGCGGCACCGACAACGTCGTCGCCATCCTTCCCCCGGGGCACACCGAGACGGCCCCGACGCTGAGCAAGAAGCCGCCGAGCTCGACCACGCAGACGACGGCCAAGCCTGTCGACATCGCGGTGCTGTTCGTGCGCCAGGAGGTCTCGCCGCTGCTCAAGGAACCGCTTGACCATTACCTGCCCGAGCAGCTCCCACCCTCCGTGTCCGAGATGGCCAAGGCGCCCGAAGCGGGGCTCGTCTCCCAGATCACGGCGCGGGGGTTGTTCTCCGAGCAGCTCCAGCAGGCTCAGGACGGGTCGACCCTGATCGTCCTCAACCCGCTTCCCCCCCAGTAGCCCGCTCGTAGCCGGGGCACCCGGTGACCGGAAGCCGCGGGTAGCGCGGGAAGCGCTCGGGCTCGGTCTTGGACCGGCGACACAGCGAGAACACCGACCCGCGCGTATTGCGCACGATCTGCTGGTGGCGGCAGCTGTCGCACAGTCCGGCGGGCGGTGGTGCCGGTCGGTCGACCGTCATGACGGCCCGTGAGCGGCGGCGCTCATGACCGGGTGAGCGCCTCCAGGGTAAAGACCAGCGACTCGTAGGGCCGCCCCGTCACCTGCTGGAGCGCGATCTCACATGTGCGGTTGCTCGACAGGCAGGCGTCGAACCCCCGGCCCTCCAGCTCGGCGGCGGTGTCCGCCAGCGCCGCGGCGGGCAGCTCGGGGTGCAGCCATCCCCGGTCGCCGGCCATTCCGCAGCAGCGCGTCGCCGCCGGCACCACGACCTCGTCGGCGAGCCGGCCGGCCACCGCGGCCACCTTGCCCGATAGGCCAAGGTGACCGGTGGCGCAGGTGGGATGGACCACGACCGAGCCCAGCCGGTGTGTGACCTCGAGATGCTCGAGCAGGTGGTCGTGGACCCAGCTCACGGAGTCGATCACCTCCACGCCGTCGTGGGCGATGTTCTCGCGCAGGCCGAGGCTGCACGAGCTGGCGTCCATGACCACCGGCAGCGCGCCATCGTCGGTCCAGCGGCGCAGCGCCGCCGCCGTCCGCGCCGCCATCTCGGCCAGCCCGTCCGCGTAGCCCTTGGAGCTCCACGGCGTCCCGCAGCAGTGCCCGGCGATGTCGTCGGGGATCCATAGAGGCCGGCCCGCCCGCGCGGAGACCGCCACCATCGCCTCGGGCAACGTCGGGCCCTCCGGCGCGGATCCCGTCCCGCCGACCCGGCCGAAGATCCGGTTGATGCACGCGGGCAGGTACACGGCGGCGGCGCCCGAGCGCTCGGTGCGCGGCATCCGCGTCGCCGCCGGCGGCGGCACGGCGCGCCCGTGCAGGCGGCGCGGCGCCAGCCGGGCGGCGCGCAGACCCAACCGGGCGGCGCGCTCCGCCAGCCCGTAATGGCGCGCGACCTGCAGCGCCGCATTCTGCGCCCGAGGGCCGTGCTCGTGCCCGCGGAGGTCCTTGATCAGCGTGCCGGTATCGATGGCCACCGGACACGCGGCCTTGCAGGACCCGTCGACGGCGCACGTCTCGATCCCGTCGTACTCGTACTGCTCGGCAAGTGCCGCCTGCACCGGCGAGCCGGCAGGCTGGCGCGCCATCTCCCGGCGCAGCACGATCCGCTGGCGAGGGCGTCGTGGTGAGGTTCTGCGACGGGCACACGGCCTCGCAGAAGCCGCACTCGATGCACTTGGTGACGCTCTCCTCCACCTCGGGCACGCTCTTGAGGTTGCGCAGGTGCACGCTCGGATCGCGGTTGAGCACCACGCCCGGAGCGAGCACCCCGGCCGGGTCGGCGAGCCGCTTGATCTCCCACATCAGCTCGGTGGCAGCGGCGCCCCATTCGCGCTCGACGAACGGAGCCATGTTGATGCCGGTGCCGTGCTCGGCCTTCAGCGAGCCCTCGTACTTGTCGACGATGAGCGCGACGAGGTCGTGGATGAAGGCGTCGTAGCGCTCGTGCTCGCCCTCCTTGCCGAACTCGGCGGTGAGGATGAAGTGCAGGTTGCCCGCCGAGGCGTGGCCGGCCAGGCCCTGGAGGAAGCCGTGCTTGCCCAGCAGCGCCTGCAGATCCTTGGCCGCCTCGGCCACGCGCGCCGGCGGCACGCACACGTCCTCGATGAGCATGGTGATGCCGGGCGGGCGCATCGCCGCCAGCAGCCCCTGCATCCCCTCGCGCACGCGCCAGAGCATCTCGATCTGTCCGGCCTCGCGCGAGAACGCCGCACCGAATCGCGTCCGCCGTGCGCGCGCAGGATCGCGGCGGCAGCGTCCTCCAACGGGCCGAGCTCCTCGAGGGTCTCAGCGCGAAACTCGACGAGGAGGGCCGCCGATGTCGGCGCCAGCTCCTTCCACGCCTCGGGCGTGCCGGGCATGTTCCAGGCGGCGGCGATGAGGGTCGGCGCCACCATCAGCTCGGTGGCGGTCGCTCCGCGTCGCCACGAGCTCGCCGACGGCGCCGGCGGCCGCGTCGAGGTCCTCGAAGGCCGACCAGGGCCAGCGTCGTGTGGCGGCCGAGCGGCACGGTGTCGAACACCGCCTCGGCCAGGAAGGCGAGCGTTCCCTCGGAGCCGACGACGAGCCGCCGGAAGATCTCGAAGCGGCGTGTCAGCGTCCAGGAACGCGCACAGGCGATACCCGGTGGTGTTCTTGATCTCGAACTTGCGGGCGATGCGGTCAGAGAGCTGCCTCGTCTGAGCGGATGCGATCGCGGATCCGCGCCAGGCCGGCGGCCAGCTCGGGCGCGGCGGCGGCGAAGCGCTCCTCGGCATCGGCGCTGGGCGGTGTCGATGACGGCGCCGTTGGCGAGCACGAGCGTCATCGCGCTCACGGTGCGGTAGGAGTCGGCGACGACGCCGCAGCGCATGCCGCCCGAGTTGTTGGCGATCACCCCGCCGACGCACGCGATGTTGGTGGAGGCCGGATCGGGTCCGATCCGCCGGCTGTGGCGTGCGAGCAGGCGGTTGGCGTGGCCGAGGACGACGCCGGGCTGGGCCCGCAATTGCGCCCCGCCGTTCTCCACGCGCGCCCGGCGCCAATGGCGGCGCACGTCGACGAGGATCGCGTCGGTCTGGCTCTGGCCGTTCAGGCTGGTCCCGCCGGCGCGGAAGGTCACCGGGACGCCGAGGTCGGTGGCGGTGCGCAGCAGGGTGCTCATGTCGCCGACGTCGCGCGGGGCGACGACTGCCTGCGGAATGAGCCGGTAGGGGCTCGCGTCCGAGGCGTAGCGGACGAGGTCGAGCGCCCGGGTGAGGACCCGGTCGGCGCCCAGGGCCGCGACCAATCGGGCGCGCAGCGGCTCGGGCGTGCCCGTCGCGACCCAGTCGGGTGCCCGGTCGGGCGCCGGACCGGACGAGATGGCCGCCACTACTCCAGCCACATCCCCGAGGCCACCGGGACCTGGATGACTCGCGGGCCGTCATCGGCGGCGACGGCGGCGCGCAGCGCCTCGGTCAGCTCCTCGCGGCCGCTGACGTCCTGGGCGGGGAGGCCGTAGCCACGGGCGACCGCGGCGACGTCGAGGCCGGGCAGGTCCAGACCGGGCGCGCCGGTCACCTGCTCGAGCATGGCGAACCACTTGAGGATCATGTACTCGTCGTTGCGCAGGATGAGGAACGTGACCGGCGCCTTGTAGGCCAGAGCGCTCCACAGCGCGGTGATCCCGTACTGGGCCGACCCCTCGCCCAGCACGCACACCACCGGCCGCGCCGGCTGGGCGAGCTGCACCCCGACGGCCGCCGCGATCCCGAAGCCCAGGCCGCCGCTGGCGCAGAAGTAGTAGCTGCCCGGCGACGAGATGCGCAGCCGGTTGCGCAGCGACAAGCGTGCACGACGGTGACTCAAGCACGACGATCCCGTCGGTGGCGGAAGGCCTCGGCGAGCGCCGCCATGGCCTGCGAGCCGCTGAGCCGGTCGGGCGGGTCGGCGGCAGGGGGGTCGCCCGGCTCCGGGCGCGGCTCGGGCGCCTCGCGGGTGCCGTCGGGCACGAGCGCGGCCAACCGCTCCAGCGCGAGGCGCACGTCGCCGACGATGGCCTCGCCCATCGGCGCGCGGGCGGCCTCGCCGGGGTCGGAGGTGATCGCCACCAGCTGGGTGGCCTCGCCCAGCAGCGGCCCGGGGATGTAGGGGTAGTACGGGAACACCGAGGAGCCGACGACCAGCACGAGGTCGTGAGACTTGAGCGTCTCGGAGACCGCGCCGATCGCGGGGGGCAGCACGCCGGCGAAGTTGGGGTGGCGCTCGGGGAAGCCCAGCCGCGACCCGCCGGTGGCGGGGCTGGCCCACACCGGCAGCCGCTGCTTCTCGGCCAGGGCGATGGCGGCGTGCCAGCCGCCGGCGGCGTCGATGTCGGGACCCGCGATCAGCACCGGCGAGAGCGCTGCGGCCAGGCGCTCGGCCACGTCCGCGAGGGCGGCCTCGTCGGGCGCCGTGCGTCCGACCACGCGGCGCGCGATGGCGCGCGTTGCTGCGGTCGGCGTCGGCCTCCGCGTTCCAGTCGTCCATGGGGATCGAGACGAACGCCGGGCCCTTGGGCGGCAGCATGGCGTGATGGATGGCGCGCGCGATCGCGCCCGGGACGTCCTGGGCGCGTGGCGGCTCGTGGCTCCATTTCACGTAGGGCTGGGGCCCGACCGTGGCGTCGCGGTTGGTGAGGTTGGCCTCGATGGTGATCTGGGGCCGGACCTGCTGGCCGGCGGTGATCACCAGCGGCGACTTGTTGGCCTGCGCGTTGAAGATCCCGCCCACGGCGTTGCCCACGCCCGGGGCCGGTGTGGAGGTTGACGTGCGTGGGGCGGCCGCTGGCCTGCGCGAACCCGTCGGCCATGCCCATCACCACCAGCTCCTGGAGGCCGAGCACGTAGGTGAAGTCGTCGGGGAAGTCGGCCAGCATCGGCAGCTCGGTCGAGCCGGGGTTGCCGAAGATCGTCGTCATCCCGTGGGCCCGGAACAGGTCGAACGTGGCTTCACGAACGCTCGTCATCGCACCTCCACGTGCTGGTCGGGGTGGACAGTATCGAGGCGGTGTTCTGGCTCGTGTCGTGGCGTGGCGGCACTAGAGGCGCGCCAGCGCCTCGCCGGCGGCGCGCTTGCCCGCCTGCACCGCGCCGTCCATGTAGCCGGTCCATACGGTGGCGGTCTCGGTCCCGGCCCAGTGGATGCGCCCCACCGGAGCCCGCAGCGCCTCGCCGTACTCGGTCATGACCCCGGGCCGCATCAGCCCGACCGGGCAGCCGCCGGTGTAGATCTCCTTGTCCCACACCTGGTCGAAGTACATGCGCGGGCTGCCCGCCTGCCGGCCGAAGTAGGTGACGTAGGACTTCAGCGCCGCCGTGGCCCGGGCCGAGGCTGACTGATCGTGCAGGACGCGGGCGTCGTCGCCGTCGATGAAGCCCAGCAGCACCCCGGGCGTCCCGCTCGCCGGCGAGGCGTCGAACATGACGCTGACCGGGCCGGTGTCGCTCGTCACCTGGCCGTTGAGCCCCTGGCCACGCCAGAACGGGGTGTCGTACACCGCGATGGTCTTGATCAGCGAGCCGATCGGCATCCGCTGGGTGAGCTGGTCGCGCGCGGCGGGCAGGCCGGGCTCGTAGGCGATCCGCCCTGCGAGGTGCGGGGGGATGGCGACGATGACCTGCTTGGCCTTGACCGTCGCCTTGTCGGCATAGACGACGACGCTCCTGGGTCCCTGGGAGATGCGGCGCACGGGTTGGGAGAGCAGCACGCGCTTGTGGCCGAGCTGGTTGGCGATCTTGATGGCGATGCCCTGGGTGCCGCCCCTGACGCGGAAATCCTGGGCGCCGCCCTGGCCCGCATTGGCCACGAGGGCGTTGATCCCGCCGGCGGCGTGGACGTAGAAGAGGAAGTACAGGAACGAGACGTCGCGTGGGAGCATCGAGAACACGGCATCCACGGCCAGCGAGTAGAGCTTCTGACCGTCGGAGGTCTTGATGTTCTCCTGCGCCCATGTGTCGGCGGTCATCGAGTCCCACGTCGTCGCGTTGGGCGCCGTCCACGGGGCGTCGAGCGGAACCGTCTGGGCCATCTGGTCGATCTCGGGCAGGACGATCGCGCCCAGCTCGATGGCCGCGGCGGGGTTGTTGGCCGGCGGGATGGTGCCCGTGTACGGCGTGAGCTTGCCGCTCTCGTACCACAGCAGCGAGCCGGTGGAGTAGACGGGGAACTTGGAGAGGCCCAGCTCGCCCATGAGCCCCAGGATCTGGGTCTGGGTGGGCCCGACGAACGTCGCACCCATGTTGGCCACGTCGCTGGCCCCGGTACCGATCGAGCGGCTGAAGCAGCGGCCCCCGACGCGGCCGCGGGCCTCGAGCACGATCACCGACTTACCCGCGGCCACGAGCTGGCGGGCGGCGGTGAGCCCCGAAAGCCCGGCGCCGACGATGGCGACGTCGGCGGTGTGCACGGTCGACTTGGGCTTGCCCGGCTTGTGCGTGGGCTTTGGCTTGTGCTTGCCCGTGCCCTTGGCCTCCGCGGCGCCGGGCAGAGCGGCGGCGGCGCCCGTCACGAGCGTCCCCGCCACGAAGCGGCGGCGGGTGATGGGGCTGTGGCCTGAATCGGTGTCTGGGGTCATGACTTAGGCGCTGCTCCTGATCGGGGTCTGTGTGGCGAAGGTGATCGCTCTCACCGGTCGCGCTCCTGCAGGGTTCCGTACCCACGCGCGGCCACGGCGTCGATGAAGGCCTGGGCGTGGCCGGCGTCGAGCGTGCGCGGCCGGCCGACGGCAGCGGCGCGCCAATAGAGCTCGCACGCCCATTCGAGCAACAGCGCGTTGTCGACGGCGGCGTCGAGGTCGGGACCGACGGCGATCATGCCGTGGTTGGCCATGAGCGCAGCGGCGCGACCCTCGAGCGCGTCGAGGGTGAGCCGTGCCAGCTCGGGGGTGCCGAACGTCGCATAGGGCGCCACGCGGATCGGGCCGCCGAGCGCGAGCATCTGGTAGTGGATGAGCGGCAGCTCATCGAGCACGCAGGCCAGCGCAGTGCTGACCGGGCTGTGGGCGTGGACCACCGCGCCGGCCTGGTGGCGGCGGTAGGCCCCGAGGTGCAGGTCGATCTCCGACGTCGGCGCGTACTCGCCGTGCACCGGCTCGCCGTCGAGGTTGACCACGACGACGTGGTCGGACTCGAGCTCCGCGAGCGCCGCCCCGGTCGGCGTCACCGCCACGAGCTCGCCGGACCGGACCGAGACGTTGCCGGCGGTGCCCACCACGAGCCCCTCCGCAGCCAGGCGGCGGGCTGCGGCGGCGACCGCCTCGCGCTCCGGGTCCAGACGTTGTGAGGTCACCGCCTGCACGCTAACGGTGCTCGACGCCGCTGACCAGAGCGCATCCGCGACGCCACCCGGCCTCGACGTCGAGCCGCCTTACTACAGTAAATGAAGTATGTCCACATTCAGGCGGCTGCTCGGATTCCTGCGCCCCTACCGCAAGGGGGTGATCTGGTCATTCGTGCTCGCCGGCGGCGCGCTGGGTGCCACCGTCCTCATCCCAGCGCTCACCGGGGTCGCGATCAACGCCATCAGCCACCATGACCGGCACCAGCTGGTGATCCTGGCCGTGGCGATCACCGCCGCCGGCCTCGGGCGGCTGGTCCTGAGCGTGTACCGGCGCCTGATCGCCGGAGAGGTGTCACTGAGCGTCGAGGTCGACCTGCGCCAGGCGCTCTACGGCCAGCTCCAGCGTCTCGAGCTCGGGTTCTTCGACCGCCAGCAGACGGGCCAGCTCATGTCCCGGGCCACGGTGGATCTCCAGTCGGTCCGCTTCTTCCTGGGCTACGGGCTGGTCTTCATCGCTCAGGCGGTGGTCACGATCCTGCTCGCGGCGGTGGCGATGTTCATCCTCCAGCCCGACCTGGCGGCGATCTCGCTCGCCCCGGTACCGCTCGTGATCCTCATCGCCAACCGCTACGGCCACCGGTCGCGCCCGGCGATGCAGGAGGCCCAGCAGCGCATCGCCGAGCTCACCGCCGACGCCGAGGAGAACGTCTCGGGCGTGCGCGTGGTCAAGGCGTTCGCCCAAGAGCACCGCCAGCTCGAGCGCTTCCGGAACACCGTCCAGCGCGTTTTTGACCAGCAGATGGTGGCTACGCGCATCCAGGCCCTCTTCAACCCGCTGCTCAGCTTCCTGCCCAACCTGGGCCTCGCGGCGATCCTGCTGTTCGGCGGCCGCCGCGTGATCGACGGCTCGCTCACGTTGGGCGCCTTCACCGCCTTCTACGCCTATCTGCTCATGCTCATCTCCCCGATGCGAACGCTCGGGTACATGCTCGGCGCCTCGCAGCGCTCGACCGCCTCGGGCGCGCGCATCTTCCAGGTGCTCGACCGCGAGCCGCGGATCGAGTCCGCGCCCGACGCCCCGGCGCTACCCGACGGCGGCGGCCACGTGTCTCTGCGCGGAGTCGGGCTCACCTTCGAGGGCGCGACGCAGCCGGCGCTGTCAGACGTCGACCTCGACGTCCCCGCCGGCCAGGTGGTGGCGCTCGTGGGCGCGATGGGCTCGGGCAAGTCCGCGCTGGTGTCGCTGCTGCCCAGGCTGTACGACGTGAGCACGGGTGCGGTGGAGATCGACGGCGCGGACGTGCGCGATGTGGAGGTGCACAGCCTGCGCCAGGCGATCGCCGTCGTCAACGACGACCCATTCCTGTTCAGCGCCACGATCCACGACAACATCGCCTACGCCCGGGCCGACGCCACCCGCGAGGAGGTCCAGCGCGCAGCCGTCGCCGCCCAGGCAGACGGGTTCATCGCCCGGTTGCCGGACGGCTACGACACGCGCGTCGGCGAGCGCGGGCTCACCCTCTCCGGCGGCCAGCGCCAGCGCATCGCCATCGCGCGTGCCATCCTGGCCGACCCGCGGATCCTCATCCTCGACGACGCCACCTCGTCGGTGGACACCTCCACCGAGGGCGAGATCAAGCGCGCCATGGCCGACGTGCTCACCGGGCGCACGACGTTCGTCATCGCCCACCGGCTGTCGACGATCTCGCTGGCCGACCGGATCGTGGTGCTCGAGGCAGGCCGGGTTCTCGCCGACGGGAGCCACGAGGAGTTGCTGGAGCAGTCCGAGCTGTACCGCGAGATCGTCGAGAAAGGCATGCCCGACCAGGTGTTCCTCACCCGCAACCCCGCCGAGTCCGAGGTGGCCGGCCTGTGAGCGCCGCCACCACCACCCGACGCTCGGAGCTGCGCCGCCGGCTGCAGGAGACCGGCGGGCGCGGTCGCAAGCTGCGCGGTCTCGCCGAGATCCTGGCTCCGTACAAGTGGCGGGTGCTGGCGATGTGCATCGCGCTGGTGGCGGCCACCGCGGCGGCGCTGGCCCCGGCCCCGCTGGCCAAGCTGGCCATCGACCAGGGCATCCAGCGCCACGACACCGCCGCGCTGGACCGAATCGTGGTGGTGTTCCTGGCCTCAGCGGTCATCTACGGCATCGCCACCTACGCCCAGACCTACCTCGTGGGCTGGGTCGGCCAGCGCGCGCTTCAGGACCTGCGGCTCAAGCTGTTCGCGCACATGCAGTCGCTGTCGATCGGCTTCTACTCGCGCAACCGGGCCGGCGTGCTCATCAGCCGCATGACCAATGACGTCGAGGCGCTCGACCAGCTCGTCGAGGACGGACTGGCCACGCTGATCCAGTCAAGCCTCACGCTGCTGGGCGTGGTCGTGATCCTGCTGGTGCTCAACTTCCATCTGGCCCTGCTCACCTTCATCGCGCTGCCCATCCTCGGCCTCGGCGCGCTGGCCTTCCGGATCGCGTCGGCCGACGCCTATCGGCTCACGCGCGAGAAGATCGCGTCGATCACCGGCTACCTGCAGGAGACGCTCTCGGGCATGCGCGTGGTCCGTGCCTTCGGCCAGGAGCGCCGGCACATCGCTCAGTTCAAGGCGCTCAACGACGAGAACCGCCAGGCCAACATGACCACCGTCAAGCTCAACGCCGCCTACTTCCCGGGCGTGGAGCTCCTGTCGGCGCTGGTCACCGTCGAGATCCTGCTCATCGGCGGCATCGAGGCGATCAACGGCAACACCTCGACCGGCGTGGTGTTCGCCTTCATCGCCGCGCTCAACAACTTCTTCGATCCCGATCCAGCAGCTCTCCCAGCTGTACACGACCTACCAGTCCGGGATGGCGGCGCTGGACAAGATATTCGCGCTGCTCGACGAGAAGCCCGAGCTCGTCGATGCGCCCGGCGCCGGCGCGCTGGCCCAGATCCGCGGCGAGGTGAGCTTTGACCACGTGTCCTTCCGCTACGGCTCCGAGGAGAAGGACCCCGACCACCCGTGGGCCCTGCGCGACATCGACCTGACCATCGCTCCCGGCGAGACGGTGGCGCTGGTCGGCGAGACCGGCGCCGGGAAGTCGACCTTCGCCAAGCTCGTGGCCCGCTTCTATGACCCCACCGAGGGCGCCGTGCGCGTCGACGGCCACGACCTGCGCAGCGTGACCGCTCACTCGCTGCGCTCGCAGATGGGGATGGTGCCCCAGGAGGGCTTCCTGTTCAGCGGCACCGTCCGCGACAACCTGGCCTTCGGCCGCCTGGACGCCACCGAGGAGCAGCTGCGCGACGCCGCCCGGGCGGTCGGCGCCGACGACTTCATCATGGCCCTGCCCCAGGGCTACGACACCGAGGTCGGCGAGCGGGGGGTCCAGCTCTCGGCCGGCCAGCGCCAGCTCGTGGCGTTCGCGCGGGCGCTGGTGGCCGATCCGCGGATCCTCGTCCTCGACGAGGCGACCGCCAACGTCGACGTCCACACCGAGAGTCTGATCGAGGAGGGCCTGCGGCGCCTGGTCACGGGGCGCACCGCGATCGTCATCGCCCACCGGCTGTCCACGATCCAGCACGCCAATCGGATCCTGGTCATGGAGTACGGCCGCATCGTCGAGCAGGGCACTCATGAGGAGCTGCTGGCGGCCGAGGGCCGGTACTGGCAGCTGTATCGCGACTGGGCCGAACAGGCAGCCGCCTGACCGGCCGGGGACGCCGCCCGACCGCACGACCCGGCACACTGGGGGTGTGCCGATCACCGTCACAGCCCTCGCGCTGACGCCTGTCAAGGGGATGCGGCTGCGCCCGGTCGACGCTGTCGAGCTCTCGGAGCTGGGCGCCCGGGGCAACCGCGCCTTCTACGTGATCGACGAGAAGCGGCGGCTCATGAACGGCAAGGGGGCCGGCGCCATGCAGGCCGTCGTCCCCGACTACGACGTCGACGCCGGGGAGCTGACCTTGACCTTTCCCTCCGGCGAAGCCGCGAGCGGGCATATCGAGTACGGCGAGGAGATCCAGACCAACTTCTTCGGCTCCATCTATTTCGCCAAGGAGCTCCTGGGACCGTGGGCGGAGGCGCTGTCGGAGTTCATCGGGCATCCCGTGCGTCTGGTGGCGCCGGAGATCGGGACCGACCGTGGGCGCGCCGGGTCGGTGTCGCTCATGTCGCGGGCCTCGCTGCGCCAGCTCGCCCACGTGGCCAGCTCAGACCCCATCGACGGACGCCGCTTTCGCATGCTCTTCGAGGTCGAGGGCGTCGACGCCCACGCCGAGGACGACTGGGTCCGCCATCAGGTGCGCATCGGCCCGTCGCTTGTCGAGTGGCACGGGCATATCGGCCGGTGCGCCACCACCACACGCGATCCCGACAGCGGCGAGGTCACGTTCCCCACGCTCCACGTGCTCGCCGCCTACCGCAAGGAGCACCGCAGCGAGGAGCCGCTGCCCTTCGGGATCTACGGCGAGGTGCTGGAGGGCGGAACGGTGCGGATCGGCGACGAGGTGGAGGTGGTGCGATGAGCGCTGTGGCAGAGCAACGCGTCAACGTCGAGATCGCCGCGCACGTGGCGACGGTCACGCTCACGCGCCCTGACAAGCACAACGCGCTCGACGTGGCCATGTTCGACCAGATCAACGGCGCCGCTGATCGCGTCGCCGCCGAGCCCGGCGTGCGCGCGGTCGTGCTCTGCGGCGAGGGGCCGAGCTTCTGCAGCGGCCTGGACGTGGTCAGCATCATGGCGGCCGGCAACGGCCTGGACGGTCTCGTGGAGCGCGTCCGCGGCGAGGTGCCCAACTGGTTTCAGCGCGTCGCGCACGCATGGATCGAGCTGCCCATGCCGGTGATCGCCGCCGTGCACGGAACCTGCTTCGGAGGCGGCCTGCAGATCGCGCTGGGCGCCGACATCCGGATCGCCGCGCCCGACGCACGGCTGTCGGTGATGGAGGTCAAGTGGGGCCTGGTCCCCGACATGTCGATCACGCGCACCCTCCCCCGGCTGGTCAGCATCGACGTGGCCAAGGAGCTGACCTTCACCGGCCGCGTGTTCGACGGGACCGAGGCTGCGCAGCTGGGCGTGGTCACTCGCCTGGCCGATGATCCGCTGGCGGCAGCCCAGGCGCTGGCCGCCGAGATCGCCGGCGCGCTCCCCCGACGCGGTCCGCGCCGCCAAGCGGCTCTATGACGAGTCCTGGACAGGCGACGCGCAGCGGACACTGGCGCTGGAGGCCGAGCTGCAGATGGGGCTGATCGGCTCGTCCGAATCAGCTGGCCGCGGTGGCCGCCGGGTTCTCCTCCGAACCCGCGGAGTTCGTCGACCCCGTCTGAGCTCCCGCGTCGGCCCGAGGGCGGTCGAGGATCGCGCGCAGGACGGCCTCGAGCTCGGTGGCCGGATCATCGGCCATCGCCGCGGCGCGCCAGGCGACATGGGCGTCGGGGCGGACCAGGACGCAGCCATCCTCGCGCACCTCGCGCAGGCGCGCCCAGTCGTCGTAGAGGTCGATGTACTGCCGTCCCGGGCCGATCACGTGGGCCGCGATCTCGATCCCCAGCGCATCGCCGGCAGCCTGCGCGGCGTCGGCCCAGCGCCGGCCCGAGACGCCGGTGAGCAGGGCGAAGCGGCCCTTGCCGACGATGTCGTGCGTGGACACCTTGTGCCCCTCCCCCTCACCGAGCCAGCAGTGCGGCAGGCGGGCTCCGGGCCATGTGGTCGGGTGGTAGTAGAGCTCTGGATCGCGGGTGTACTCGGGTTCCGGGGTCCCGTCTGAGACCACGGCGTCCGAGCGGTAGCGCTGGCCCATCTCCACGCCGTGGGCGTTGAACTCGTAGTCCTTGAGCTCCAGCGCCGTCTTGAGCTTCGCCCGCCGCGCCGCCCCCTCGGCGCTGTCGTCGGCGCGAGCGCGCATCCGCTCGTTCATGACGTCGGGATCGCTGGTGTCGGTGATGCCCAGCGCCTCGAAGATCGGGCCGAACTCCTCGATTGACTTGTTGGCGCGCAGCACGATCTGCCGGCCGATCGGCGACCGCTCGGGGTCGTAGCTGTCGAGCAGGCCGGGACCGGCCTGACCGCGCAGGACGTAGGCCAGCTTCCAGCACAGGTTGTAGGCGTCCTGCGCCGAGGTGTTCGACCCCAGGCCGTTCGACGGCGGGTGGCGGTGGACGGCGTCGCCCATGCAGAACACCCGCCCGGTGCGATAACGCGTCGCGTACCACTTGTTGTTGCCCCACAGCGACGTCGAGCGGATCGTGATCGGCACCGTGTCGTCGCCGATGAGGTTGTGGGCGATCGCGGTGGCGGCCTCGTCGTCGAGCTCCGGCGGGGGCTCGTTGATGTCGTAGCCCCACACGATCAGCCACTCGTTCCAGGTCCGGACCATCCGCACCAGGCCCAGCCCGATGCCGCCGATGTCCGATCCGGGCTGAAGCACCCAGTACAGGACGCTCGGCCGGTGGGCGACCTTCGCGCTCAGATCGGCCGAGAAGACGATGTTCATCGAGCCGGCGACGTCCATCTGCCCCTCGGAGGGCAGGTCGATGTCGCGGGCGATCTGGCTGCGGCCGCCGTCGGCGCCGATCACGTACTTGGCGACGATCGTGTACTCGCTGCCCGAGATGCGGTCGCGCACGCGGACCTCGACGTCGTCGTCCTGCTGGGTCAGGCCCAGATACTCGGTGTCGAAGCGGATCCGGGAGCCCGCGCTCGGCAGCGTGGCCGACCAGGATCGGCTCCAGCAGCGTCTGGGGCAGGTCGCAGTGGCGTGCAGGGGCTGGCCAGCGTGTAATCGGCCTGGCGGGCCGGGTGGGTCCCCCAGGTCCGGACGCGCCCGATCTCGTCGCCCGACAGGCTGGTGCAGAACACGGTGTCGCCCATCAGGTGCTGCGGCGTCCCGTTGGCCGTGATGTCGTCCTCGATCCCCAGGTCGCGGAAGATCTCGACCGTCCGCTGGTTGGTGATGTGCGCCCGTGGCGTGTTGGCGGTCCAGCGGTACTTGGTCACCACCATGTGCTCGACGCCCAGCGTCGCCAGGGTCAGGGCCGCGGTGGCGCCCGCGGGGCCCGTGCCCACCACGAGCACGTCGGTATGGATCGCCTCAGTCATCGGATCGGGTCGGTCATCGGATCGTGTCGGTCATCGGCTCGCTCCTCTGATCGAGCGCACAACCTTTCACAGACAGGGCGCGTCGTGCAATCGCCAAGGCGCCGGTGCACCCGCGGACAACGCCGGCCGCGCGCATTGACTGGGCCACAGTTGGTCAAACTGGTAAGAATGCTCCGGACACGCTCGGCCCCGTCGGAAAGGACAACGCCTGATGGCCACAGGAATCGGACAGCGGATTCGCCGCCGGGAGGACCCGCGGTTCCTCCTGGGTCGGGGTCGGTACGTCGACGACACCCGGGTGGAGAACGCCCTCTACGTGACCTTCGTGCGCTCTTCGGTGGCACACGGCACGCTCACGTCGATCGATGCCGACGAGGCGCGGGCGCTCGAGGGCGTCCAGGTCTTCACCGCTGCCGATCTGGGCCTGCAGCCCAGCCCGCCCCCGCCGATGCTCCAGGTTCACGAGAGCATGTTCCGAGCCCCGATGGCCGCCGACAAGGTCCGCTACGTCGGCGAGATCGTGGCCGCAGTGGTGGCCGAGACGCGCGAGGCGTCGGTCGACGCGGCACAGTTGGTTCTGGTCGACTACGACCCGCTTCCCGCGGTCACCGACATCCGCGAGGTCGTCAAGGACGAGGTCCTGCTGTTCGAGCCCTCGGGCTCCAACACGTGCCTGCGCATCCCGCGGCGCCGGCGACGAGAACCTGTTCGATGGCTGCGACGTCATCATCACCGGCTCCAACGAGAGCCCTCGCCTGCTGGCCCTGCCATCGAGCCCCGCTCGACGGTGGCGGAGTTCGAGGACGGCAAGCTGACCATCCGCCTCTCGACCCAGACGCCGCATCAGGACAAGGCGGGCATCGCCGCGACGCTCGGGACTCGAGCCCGACCAGGTCCGGGTCATCGCGCCCGACGTCGGCGGCGGCTTCGGCGGCAAGGGCTTCGACGTCGAGGACATCCTCATGGGCGCGCTGGCGCGTGCCACCGGCCGGCCCTGCCGCTGGACCGAGACGCGCTCGGAGCACATGGTGGCCATGCACCACGGCCGCGCGCAGTGGGCCGATTTCGAGCTCGGCGGCACCACGCGACGGGACGTTCAAGGCGCTACGGCGTCAAGCTGCTCCAGGACGCCGGCGCCTACCCCGGCATCGGCGCCTTCCTGGCCGTGCTGACCCAGATGATGTCCAGCGGCGTCTACGACATCCCCAAGATCGAGGTCGACATCACCTCGGTCGTCTCCAACTCGACCCCGATCGGGCCCGTGCGCGGCGCCGGCCGCCCCGAGGCGACCCAGATGATCGAGCGGGCCGTCGACATGTACGCCACCGAGATCGGGATGGACCCCGCCGAGCTGCGCCGGCGCAACTTCATCCCCAACGAGAAGTTCCCCATCGAGACCGCCGCCGGCGCCCACTACGACATCGGCGACTACGGCGGTGCGCTGGACCGCGCGCTCGAGCAGGCCGGCTACGAGGAGCTGCGCCGCGAGCAGGCGGAGCGCCGCGCCGAGCGGCTCAGACACCCTGCTGGGCATCGGCATCGCGGTCTACGTCGAGATCACCAACGGCATCTCGGAGGGCGAGTTCGGCGCGGTGGAGATCACCGAGGACGGCGGAGCGATCGTCCGCACCGGCTCCTTCTCCCATGGCCAGGGCCACGAGACCACGTTCGCGCAGATCGTCTCCGAGCGCACCGGCATCGACCTGGACAAGATCCAGGTCCTGGCCGGCGACACCGACCGGGTGCCACGCGGCACCGGCACCTACGGCTCCAAGTCCACCCAGATCGGCGGCGCGGCAGCCGGGCAGGCATCGGAGATCCTCGTCGAGCGCGCCAAGGAGTTCGCCGCCGACGCGCTGGAGGCCAACCCCGAGGACATGGTGCTCGACCTGGACACAGGCAGCTTCCACGTCACCGGGTCCGCCCAGCCGGCGCTGGGGTGGGCGGAGCTGGCCGAGCGACTGGCGGAGGACGGGCGCCTGGCCGAGCTCAGCGCCGAGACCGACTTCAAGCCCGACCAGCCGACGTTCCCCTTCGGGGCCCACGTCGCGGTGGTCGAGGTGGACGCGGAGACCGGCTCGGTCCGCCTCAAGCGGCTCATCGCCTGCGACGACGCCGGTCGGATCATCAACCCGCTGGTCGCCGACGGCCAGGTCCACGGCGGCCTGGCCGCGGGTATCGCCCAGGCGCTGTACGAGGAGGTCCGCTACGACGCCGAGGGCAACCCCCAGCACGGCAACCTCGTCACCTACTGCATCCCGACCGCCGCCGAGCTGCCGTCGTTCGAGCGCATCCAGATGGAGACGCCCACCCCGATCAATCCGCTCGGGGCCAAGGGCATCGGCGAGTCGGGGACGATCGGCGCCACGCCGGCGGTGCACAACGCCGTGGTCGACGCGCTCTCGCACCTGGGCGTGCGACCCTGCCGATGCCCGCCAACGGCGAGATCGTGTGGCGAGCGATCCAGGGCGCGAAGGCTGCCGACGCCCAGATACGCACGTGATGGTGGCGCAGCGCTAGAGGTCGTCGAGAAGGTCCGCGACGCCGTCGATGGCGGCGTCGGGGCGGCGCTTGGGTGCCACCGCGGCGAGGTCGATCTGGCCGCTGATGCCGCTGCGCACCAGGACGGTCTGGGCGCCGCCCATCTTGCCCAGGGCGATGTCCATCCCGAGGTCATCGCCGATCACCGCGATGTCCTGTGCCGGGACACCCAGGCGGTCCTGCAGCGCCGTGACGGCCGCGCGGGACGGCTTGCCGAGCAGGCGCGGCCGGACGCCGGAGACCTTGGCGATCGCCGCGGTGATCATCGCGCCGCGGCTGAAGATGATCCCGTTGGCGCCGGCGTAGCCGCGGACGTAGCTGGAGGTGAACAGCGGCGCGCCGCGGGCGTCGATGGCGCGCGCGGCGCGCTCGATCTCGTCCAGCGAGACCTCGTGCGAGGTGGGCGACGAACACGGCGCCGGCGTCCTCGCCGTCGGTCACGGCGACGCCGTTGTCCCGCATGTAATCCCGAACCGATTCGGTGGCGAAGGCGTGCACGGGGTGGCGCTGGGGGTGCCGCCGCAGCCAGGCGGTGGCGCTGTCGACCGGCGTGAGCACCTCGTCGTCGGTCGACATGCAGGCCGTCCTTGCGCAGCCCCTCGGCGATCTTGGGCGACGGAACGTGGCTGCCGTTGGTGAAGAGCACGAGCCGGCGGCCCGACGCGCGGATGCGCTCGAGCACCTCGACGGCGCCGGGCTGCGGCCGGCCGCGGCCGTCGGCGCCGCGGTGCAGCAGCGTGCCGTCGATGTCGAACATGAAGGCGCGCGCCTGCGTGAGACGCCGGCGGCCGCGGTCAGCCACGGCGCCACACCACCCGCTCGGTCGTCGGTGCGGACCTCGACGCTGGTCAGCGACGGACGGCGCTCGAGCTCTCCGAGCAGCGTGACCAGCGGCGCGCGGCCCGGGCGCGCGGCCGGGAGGGGCCCGCGTGGGCGGCCGTCGGCGGCGTCGCGTGCGGCGACCATGGCGTCGACCTGCTCGGCGGGCATCGTCAGGCGCAGCAGCAGGTCCTCCTCGGAGATCCGGTGGCCGAACTTCTCGCGCGCGCCGTCGAGGGTGATCGGCTTGAGCGTCCTGGAGCTTGGCCGTCTGCGGCCGGGCCAGGACCTTGTCGGCGATCGCCGGGTCGACGGGCGCCGGCGGCTCGCCGTAGTGGCCCAGGAAGAAGCGCACGGTCTCGTCGGAGACGTTGGCCCAGCGCTCGCCGTCGATGACGTTGCGCGCCGCCTGGCTGGCGATGAACTGCGAGACGGGAGTGACGATGATCGGGTAGCCCATCTCGGCGCGGACCCGGGTCACCTCTTCCAGCACCTGATCGAACAGCTCGGGCCGGCGCAGCTCGGCGAGCATCCGCCGCGTCGTGGTGACCATGCCGCCCGGGAGCTGGTGGCGGTAGTAGGCGGCGTCGAACTCGCGCGGCGCGCCGGCCGGCAGGCCCTTGGCGGCGGCGATCTGGGCGAAGTGGTCAGCCACCCGCTGCTGGGCTTCGAGGTCGAGCGGGTGGGCGTAACCCGGCCGCCTCGAGGTTGCGGGCCGTGCTGAGCGCCTCGGGCTGCGAGGTTCCGCGGCCGAGGACACCGGCGGCGGTGTGCACCGTGTCAAAGCCGGCCCGGACCCCCTCGACGTAGACCTGGGGCGCCAGGCCGATCGTGCAGTGGCTGTGGAGCTCGAGCGGGCGCCGGCCCGCCGCCGCGCGCAGCGGTCGCCGCCAGCTCGCGAACGGCGTCGACCGTGAGCAGACCGCCGGGATCCTTGAGGTAGAGCCGGTCCATGTCCGGGCAGTCGGCCAGGGCAGCGGCGACATCGGCGTAGTACTGGTGGGTGTGGACCTCGCTGATCGAGTAGGTCAGCCCGATCACCACCTCCTCCACCCCCTCGGCCTTGGCCATCGCGGCGATCCGCTGCACGCGCTCGGGGTGGTTGGACGGGTCGGCGATCTGCACGCGGCGCAGCCCGTTGCGCACGCCGAGCCGGTAGGAGAGGCGCATCACCTCCTCGTCGGCCGGCACCCAGGAGATGAAGCGCATCCCGGTGGTGATCATCCCCAGCGGCGTGGCGCGGCATCGCCGCCGATACCAGCCGCATCCGCTCCCACGGGTCCTCCTGGTGGAAGCGCACCGACACGGCCATGTGCGTGCTCGAGGTGAAGTCCAGCGCGTGGTAGCCGACGCGGTCCAGTACCGGCGCGATCGCGAGCACGTCGGGCGTGGTCAGCCCGGTGGCGCTCCACAGGCTCTGGTTGCCGTCGCGCGTGGTGGTGTCGACGAACTCGATCGTCCTCGATCCGTCATCGCAGCGCTCGCTCCAGCCAGTCTGTGGTGACGGGGCCGGCGCGGAAGTCCGGGTGGCCGAGGATGCCGATGAGCAGCGTCCGGTTGGTCTCCACGCCGTCAACGTCGAGGTCCTCGAGAGCCTCGATGAGGATGTCGATGGCCTGCTCGCGATCCGAGCCATGGCCGATGAGCTTGGCCAGCAGTGAGTCGTAGTACGGCGGGACCACGGTCCCCGCCTGGCAGTGCGTGTCCACCCGCAGCCCCGCGCGCTCGGGCACGGCGAACAGCGAGCAGCGTGCCGGGGCTGGGCCGGTAGCCGTGGCTCGGATCCTCGGCGTTGAGGCGGCATTCGATCGGCGTGGCCGTGGTAGGACACGTCGTCCTGCCCGATCTCCAGCGGATGCCCGGCGGCGATCTGCAGCTGCATCTGCGACGAGGTCGAGGTACGTGATCGCCTCGGTCACGGGATGCTCGACCTGGATGCGGCAGTTCATCTCCAGGAAGTACGGATCGCCCGTGGCAGCATCGATGACGAACTCCGCGGTGCCGAGGTTGCGGTAGTCGATCCGCTCGGCGAACGCCACCGCCGACGCGTGCAGGCGATTGCGGGTCGCGTCCGGGAGCTGCGGCGCCGGCGCCTCCTCGACCACCTTCTGGAAGCGGCGCTGCACGGTGCAGTCGCGCTCGCCCAGGTGCAGAACGTTCCCGTGCTCGTCGGCGGCGATCTGAACCTCGACGTGGCGGGCCGCCTCGATGAGCTTCTCCAGGTAGACGCGATCGTCGCCAAACGCGGCGCCGGCCTCGCTGCGGGCCAGGCTGAGGAGATCGTCGAGCTCCTCCTCGTGCCTGCACGCGCTTGATGCCTCGGCCGCCTCCGCCGCCGGCGGCCTTGACCAGCAGCGGATAGCCGATGCTGTCGGCCAGCGCGCGCGCGTGGTCGGCGCTCTTGACCTCGCCACCGGGCAGCACCGGAGCGCCGGCCCTCGCCGCCTCCTCGCGGGCCGCCAGCTTGTCGCCGGCCAGCTTGATGGCGTCGTGCCGGCGGGCCCACGAACGTCAGCCCGTGCTCGCGGGCTCGTGTCTGCCAGCGCCGGGCTCTCGGACAGGAAGCCATAGCCCGGGTGGATCGCGTCACAGCGGGTGCTCAGCGCGGCGTGGACGACGACGTCGTCGCGCAGGTAGCTCTGGGCGGCGGGCCCGGACCGATGCACACCGCCCGGTCGGCGAGGCGCGCCGCGAGCCCGTCCATGTCGGGCTCGGACGCGCCGACCACGCATTCGAGCCCCAAGCCGTGGCAGGCGTTGACGATCCGGACCGCGATCTCGCCCCGGTTGGGGATGAAGACGCGCCTCATCCTTCGGGCTTCACGCGGAACAGCGGGTCGCCGTACTCGACGAGCTGCCCGTTCTCAGGAACGACCTCGGCGATCGTCCCGGCCACCCCGGCGGGCACCGAGTTCATCATCTTCATGACCTCGATGATGCACACGGTCGTGTCGGGCCCGACCTCGCGCGCCAAGCTCGACGAACGGCGCCGCCCCCGGGGCCTCGGCGCGGTAGAAGGTCCCGAGCATCGGCGACGGAACGGTCACGAGCCCATCGGTCTCGTTGCGTAGCCGACGACGCCGCGGGGGGCGTGGGTGCACGCTCCGGAGGTGTTCGGTGAAGGACATCTCCGGAGCGTGCATCCGCGGGCCCCGCGTCCGCGGACCCGGCCGGGCCAGTGCCCTTGCGCACGTGCAGCGAGAAGCCCTCGGTCTCGATGCGACAGCTCGTCGAGGTCGGACTCGTCGATGATCCGCAGGATCTCGCGGACGTCGTCGTCGTTCAGGGCCATCAGCCGGCGGCTCCGAACTTGTTGAAGATCAGGGACATGGCCGAGGTGGGCGCGGGCGTCGCCTCGGGTTTCGCCAAGCCGGTGACGGGGCGGGACTGGAGCACGAACAGGTCTCCGTTGTGGTCGAAGGCCCACTCGATGTCCTGGGGGGAGCCGAAGTGCTTTTCGATGCGCTTCGCCGACGGTCGACGAGCGCGGCGAGCTGCGTCGTCATCCAGGCACGGCTGCGTGGCGGCGGGCGTCGTCGACGTCGATGCGCTGCGCGCCGTCATCGCCGGGAACGTACTCGATCGCCTTCTCGCTGATCGTCTTGCTGCACCACCTCGCCGGTGACCTTGGAGACCAGGTAGTCGTCGGGCGTGACCTCGCCGCCGACGACCGCGAGGCCGAGGCCCCAGCTGGCGTTGATCGCAACCATGCTCCGGTCGCCGCTGACCGGGTTGCAGGTGAACATCACGCCGGAGACGGCGGCGTCGACCATGAGCTGGACGGTGACCCCCATCGCCGGGTTGCTCGATCTGAAGCGCTCTCGGTAGGTGACGGCCTCGGGGCTGTAGAGGCTGGCCCAGCATTTGGTGACGGCCTCGCAGACCGCGTCGACCCCGCGCACCCACAGGTAGGTGTCCTGCTGGCCGGCGAAGGTGGCCTCGGCACTGTCCTCGCCCAGCGCGCTTGACCGTACGGCCACGGGCACATCGCTCCCCAGCTCCCCATATCGTGCCACGATATCGCGGCGCAATATGTCGGTCAGTTCCTCGCCGGCCTCCGTGCTGATGGCAAAACCGGGCGGGACCGGAATGGCGGCATGGAGGAGCTCCCCGAGGCTGGCGCTCTTGCCGCCGAACCGGCTCGCATCCTCGGCCCGGAGCTCCTCGAGGTCTCGGGTGTACTGAGCCTCGGCCGCACTCACGCCGTCAATCCTGCCCGACCAGCGTCACCACGCCCGCGGAGCCGTCGACCCGGATCATCTGGCCGGTGCGGATCATGGCGGTGGCGCGCCCGGTGCCCACCACGGCGGGCAGGCCGTACTCGCGGCACACGATCGCGGCGTGGGACATGACGCCGCCGACGTCGGTGACCGTGCCCCTGATCTTGGAGAAGATCGGCGCCCAGGCCGGTGAGGTGCTTCCGCAGACCAGGATCTCGCCGTCACGCACGTCGGCGATCTCCTTGACCGAGCGAACGACGCGAGCTGGACCCTCGATCGTGCCGGGCGAGGCCGGCGCACCGTTGAGCTCGGAGCCGCCTTCCTTCTGGCGCGCCCACTCCTGCACACGCTCGGTGGTGACGCCCCACAGCATGATCGTCATCGGGTCGGTGATCTCGGCGGGCGCAACGCCGAGTGCCGGCGGCGGCGTCCACTCGGCCAGGCGCTCGAGCAGGTCCTTGCGGCGGGCCACGATCGGCGGCCAGTGCTTGGGGCCCAGCGGCTGGCCGCCGGTGGCCCAGCACAGGACGAGCTCGTCGAGCGCCACCGACACCTCGTGACGCCCGAGCTGGAAGATGTCCTCGGGGTCCTCGAAGAAGCCGCCGTCGGCGAGCAGCGCGCCGAACTCCCGCACCTTGTTCCACCAGCGGGTGAGGAACCAGTAGTCGCAGAAGAACTTGTGCTCCTCGACATAGGGGAACACGGTGCGCGACAGGTTGAGCAGGTCGGTCCAGGGGCCGCGGATCTCCTCGGGCAGCAGCGCTCCGTACTCCTCGGCCAGGCGGTCGCGCTCGCGCACGATCTCCTCGGTGGGCCGCTCCGCGGGGGCCCCGGCGCGCTGGGCGTCGATGTGGCCGATGATCGACGCGTAGGGGATGCTGGGGTCGTCCAGCCAGCTGCGGTAGTAGTGAGTCAGGCCGTCGCCGGTGGCCATGTTGAACCAGGGGTCCTTGACCTTCTCGAGCTCGGCCAGCCAGTCGCGGCCGGCGTCGCTCTCAGTCAGCTCGGCCTCGATCTCCTGTGGGGTGCGGCCCTCAACGAATGTTCCGTCGACGCCCTTCTCGATCGCGACGCCGGCAAGCCGGCGCAGCTCGGCATCGGGGCGGAAGAGCAGGACATCGATCCCGGCGACCATCTGCGCGATGTGCTGATCGGGGATGTCGGGCAGGTGCTCCTTGCAGAGCTCGGCGAACGTCGCGTAGGCGCCGTAGCCGAGCAGGAGGAACTCGAAGTGGTTCTGCCACATCAGGTCGCCCAGCCGCAGGCAGCGCCCATAGGCGTTCAGCACCTCATAGAACGCGGTATTGCGGTCCGCGTCGAAGGCGACCTCGTCGGGCTCGTACTCGGGCAGCCCGGGCACCTCGAGCGCGTCCAGTTCGGCGATGAGCCCGCGCATCTTGTCCTTCCACTTCTCGTAGAGCTCCGCCCAGTTGGCGAAGTAGTGGCCCGCGCGCTTCTGGAAATAGCCCGCCCGCTCGGCGATCTTCGCCGGGTCGGTGACTGGGTTGCTGGAGATGTAGACGTAGCCGTTGACCACGCGGTAGTCGATGCCCATCGCCGGCGGGACGGCGAACACGCGGTTCTGCCAGGAGCCCACCGCCTGGTAGGGCGAGTCGATGCAGATGACGTCGAAGGCGGGATGGGGAATCGGGAAGTGCATCGAGTTCCAGAACCAGAAGCGGTTCTCGTCGGTCTCGCGCCGGCGCTCGTCGAAGAGCGCGTAGTAGGGGTACATCTCCTCCCAGCCCTCGCACCCGTCCGGGGTGGCGATCTCATACGGGCTGGGAAACGAGCCGGTTTGTGCCGTCGTGGTCGTCATGCGTGCAATCCCTCCTCGGCCGCGCCCTTCATGACGTGGCATGGACTTGCCTTATACGGGACGGCGTCCGGGCAAGTCAAACCGGCTTGCCCGTCAGCGCATCGGCGCTTGCGAGACGACGCGCGATCCGAGCGGCGTCTTGCCAGGCGCGATAGGGTGCCCGCCGCCATGGCCAACTTCCTCCTGATTCATGGCGCCATGGGCGGCGCCTGGTGCTGGGATCGCGTCATCCCGGGCCTCGAGGCCGCCGGCCACCGCGCGTCCGCCATCGATCTGCCGGGCCAGGGCGCCGACACCACGCCGCTCCCCGAGATCACGCTGCACCGCTACGCCGAGAAGGTGTGCGACACGCTCGACGGCATGGACGGGCCGGTGGTACTCACCGGCCACAGCATGGGCGGCATGGTCATCACCCAGGCCGCGTCTCAACGCCCGGACAAGCTCGCAGGGCTGATCTACGTCGCCGCGTTCCTGCCCCAGCCCGGGGAAGCGCTGATCCAGATCACGCAGATGCCCGAGGCGGCCGGCGACTCCGTGCAGGCCAACCTCGTCGTCGAGGGCGATCCCCCGGTATCCACGATGCCGCCCGAGGCCGCGCCCGAGGCGCTGTATCACTGCTGCACGCAGGAGCAGATCGCATGGGCGCTGCCCCAGCGGGGCAGCCAGCCGGTCATCCCGTTCACCAATCCGTTCACGCCGCCTGAGGGCTCGACGGCAGCCTTCGACGCGCTGCCGCGGGGGTACGTCACGTGTTTGCAGGATCGCGCGATCAGGCCCGCGGCCCAGAAGGTGATGTACACGAGAGCGGGCTGTGACCCGGTGGTGGAGATCGATACGGATCATTCGCCGTGGCTGTCGAGGACCGATGAGCTGGTGGCCGCGTTGGACGGAATCGCCGGGGCACTGACCGCTTCGTAGGGTCCCGTGTCGGTGGGGCATCGGCGAAGCCAACTGCAGAGCTTTCGCGGGAGGGGGGGTGGAAACCCCCTAGCTCGAGGCTCTTATTAGTAGTGGGCGGAAATGGTTCTCACAGACCCAAAATCACCCAAGACCCCGTTGAGACGGCGGTCCGGGGGCTCGCGGGGCGCCAGTTCGGCAGCATCACTCGCCGCCAGCTCCTCGGGCTGGGTCTGAGCTCCGAGGCGATCAAGGAACGATTGCGTAACGGAACGCTGGTGACGCGCCACACCGGCGTGTACGCGATCGCTCCCGCCCGCACCGACGCACCATCCATCATCGCCGGAGCGGTGCTGGCCGGCGGTCCCACCGCGGTGGCCAGCCACACCTCGGCCGCACATCTGTGGGGCTTCCGACGCCATTGGCAGCCTCCGCCCGAGATCAGCCTCCCCACCGGAGACCGCCGCCCACGCCACATCCTCACCCATCGATGCCCATCGTTACAGCCGCGCGACGTCACCCACCAACATGGCGTCCCCACAACCACCCGCGCCCGCACCCTGCTCGACATCGCGCCCCAGCTCACGAACAAGCAACTGACCCGGCTGGTCAACGACGAGCGGCGCGAGCGCCGCGTGCGCCTCGGCGCCCTCCAGGACATCGTCACCCGCAACCCGTATCACCCCGGGGCCAAGCTGCTCCGGCCGTTCCTCGAGGACCCCCGCAACCCGACCGACTCGACGTTCGAGGACGACTTCCTCGCTTTCGTCAAGCAGTACGGCCTCCCGATGCCACAGACCAACGTCTGGCTCCACGGACGTAAGGTCGACGTGTTCTATCCGGAGGCCAAACTCATCTTAGAGCTCGACGGCCGGGACTATCACGACGACCAGGACGCATTCAGGGACGATCGCGAGCGCGACACGGAGAACCTCAGGCGCGGGCTGACGACGATGCGGATCACCACGGACCGCCTCGAGCTCACCGGCGCCTACGAGGCCGAACGGCTCATGGAGATCTACCGCCGCCGCGTCGGCTAACGATCGCGCATCGACGCCGGCCAGATGCCCTGCTTGCCCGGCGACAGGATCCCGTTGGGATCCAGGGCGTCCTTGATGGTCTCGCAGAAGCGCCGGTAGGCATGGTCGCCGAACGAGTACTGCTCCTGGGCGAGGTCCATGAAGTCCAGATGGGCGCGGTACTCGCCGTAGCCGAGCTTGGCCGCCTCCGACCACGAGCCGGCGGCTGACGTCGTAGGCGGCGCGGCACTGAGCCTCGTCCTTGGTGTCGAAGATGACCATGCGTGATGTGGATGAAGCTGCGGGCGTTGACCGGCAGCAGCCCGGCGATGTAGTCCAGGCCGGCCCCTTCGACCATCCCGCGCAGCAGGTCGCGCAGCGCGAGGGCGTCGGGACCGGTGAGCGGGGCCACCGGGGAGAAGCCGATGTGGCCGCCCTCCTCTCCGCCGTACCAGGCGGTCATGGCGTTCCAGTCGAGGTTGGGGATCGCCACCCTGGATCTTCTCGGCCGGGTTCTCGATGCCCGGGATGTCCTCCGGCGCGTACTTGGTCCCCCACACCTCGGCGCCGGGGATGGCCGACTCGAAGGCTCGCTTGATCTTGGCGAACTTCACGTCGGCGACCGCCTCGTCCTCATACAGCGCGAAGCGCATCAGCCAGCGCCCGATGTCGAGCTCCCGCGCCATGCGGTCCAGCACCTCGTCGGGGATCGGGCCCTCACCGGTCCAGAAGTCAGCGCGGCGAGCTACCACCGCGCCATACAGCACCGTGTTCATCACCTGCGGGCACCATCCGGATCGTCCCGTCGAGCATCAGCCTGCGCAGCGTGTCGATCATCGGCGCGAGGTCATCGTCATTCCACACCCGCAGCCACAGCGGCATGTAGGTCTCCGGCTTGGGCATCAGCCACACGCCCATCTTGGTGACGATCCCGAAGTTGGACTGCATGAACAGCTGGTCGGGCGTCGGGCCCAGGCCGCGCTTGTAGACATGCCAGGAGCGGTTGCCCGGCATCGCGCCCATCCCGGTGCGCATCACCGAGCCGTCGGCGAGCACCACCTCCATCCCGCACTGCATGCCCATGTCGACGCCGTAGGGCAGGTAGGTGACGCCGTGGTCCAGGGTGTTGCCGACCACGCTCCCCCAGCCCAGGTCGGCGATCGACAGCATCAGTCGGTGGCCGCCGGCCTGGATCGCCTCGTAGAGGTCAAACCAGCGCACGCCCGGCTCGACCACGGCGTAGGCGAGCTCCTCGTCGATCTCCAGCACGCGGTTCATCTCGCGCAGCGAGACGATCACCGAGCCCTTGACTCGCGGCGCGGGTCCGCCGTAGCCGTTGTTGCGGCCCTGGCCGTGCGTCCACAGCGGCACGCGGTGGCGGTTGGCGATCCGGACGATCTCCTGGATCTCCTCGACGGTCGTCGGGCGAGAGCACCGCCGAGGCCGTGTTGTCCTCCCAGGTCGCGAACTGGAACGGATCGCGGAAGGCGCGCAGCCCGTCCGCGTCGGTGATCACCCGTCGCGTCGCCGAGGACCTCGGAGAACTCGGCCAGCGCGGCGTCGAGCGCCTGGGGCGAGACGGGGGAACGCGGAACGTCGCCGTCGCCAGCCGTCAGGTTCACACGGACCCTACCCGGCCGCCGCGCGCCGGGACGAAAGCGCGGCGCGCTCATCGGCAAGAACCCTGCGCGCTGGACTGGACGCGCCCGGACCGCCGGCGATAGCTTGGCTGCGGCCCGGCAACGAGGAATAGGAGAGCCGGTGGGCGAGATCGAGGTGATGGTCACCTACTGGACCGTGAGCGGTCCCGTGGTGGTCCATTTCGGGCGCGAATGGAGCACGTTCAGCTGGGAGGACCGCTGCGCCCAGGCGCCAGCGGGTCGGCTTCACGGGCCTGGGCCTGTGGCACGCCGACGTCGAACATCAGCTCGAGACGCACGACGCTCGAGGAGATGGCCAAGGTCTTCCGCGACCACGGGCTGAAGTACCTGGAGGTCGAGTTCCTGGCCGACTTCTTCACGCCCGCAGGGCAGCGAGCGCGCAAGGCGTCAGACGCGCATGCGCCGGCAGCTGTTCGAGACCGCCGCCGCCTTCGACGCCCACCACATCAAGGTCGGGCAACATCCCCGAGACCCCATGCGAGCTGGACCGGGTGATCGAGGAGTACGCGGCACTGTGTGACGACGCGGCCAACCACACCGATGCCAAGGTCGCCTACGAGATCATGCCGTTCGACCCCAACGTCGGCACGCTCGAGGCCGGGCTGCGCCTGGTCACCGAGGCCGACCGGCCCAACGGCGGCCTGGCCATCGACACCTGGCACATGGGCAAGCTGCGGCGTCGACCCCGAGCGAGCTGGCAGAGATCCCCGCCGAGCACATCGGCTGGGTCGAGCTGTCCGACGGACAGCTGCGAGTACATGGAGGACAAGCTCGACGAGGTGATCAACCACCGCGAGCTCCCGGGCGAGGGCGAGTTCGACATCCCCGGGTACGTGACGGCGCTGCACCGAGGCCGGCTACCCCGGGCCGTGGGGCGCCGAGATCCTGTCCGAGAAGCTTCGCAACCTGCCGATCGAGCAGGAATTCGACCGTGCCTATGAGACGACGCTGGCGCAGGTCCGCGCCGGCGTCGAGTGAGAGGAGACCGAGGATGAGCGACCGCCGAGCTGAGCGACGAGCGCCTGATCTGGATGTTCACCCAGATGCTGCGGATCCGGGAGTTCGAGGAGCGCGTCAAGCGCACCTTCGAGGAGCACCCCGGCGTGATCCGCGGCCACACCCATCTCGCCGACGGCGCCGAGGCGTCGATCGTCGGCTCGCTGGCGACGCTCAAGGACGGCGACCAGCTGCTGACGACCTACCGCTGCCACGGCTACCCGATCGCGCTGGGCACCGACACCAAGGCGATGATGGCCGAGATCTACGGCCGCAAGCGACGGCCTGTGCGGCGGCTACGGCGGCTCGATGCACCTATGCGACCCGGGCCGCGGCTTCCTCGGCACGAGCGGCATCGTCGGCCAGGGCATCCCCCACGCCACCGGCGTCGCCTTCGCCGCGCAGATCCGCAAGCAGGGCCAGGTGGTCCTCTGCTTCTTCGGCGACGGCGCCTCCAAGCAGGGCGCGTTCCACGAGTCGCTGAACCTGGCCTCGCTGTGGAAGCTGCCGGTCGTCTACATCATGGAGAACAACAGCTACAACGTGGCCACGCACTCCGAGCAGGAGGACGCCAACGCCGCCGACGGCGAGCCGCTGTCGGTCAAGGCCAAGGCCTACAGCATGCCCGGCGTCACCGTCGACGGCACGCGACCCGCTGGCCGTGTACGAGACGGTGAGCGCGGCCGTGGAGCGCGCCCGCGCCGGCGACGGGCCGACGCTGGTGGAATCCAAGGTCTACCGCCTGTCGGCCCACGGCAACCTCATCGCCCCGCCCGGGGTGCCGCTGCACTACCCCGAGCACGAGGCGATCACGGTCTTCGGCAACCGCGAGGAGTACGAGGCCGCCCTGCGCGGCGACCCCGTGCCCCGGTTCCGCGCCCGCCTCGATCGAGCAGGGCACGCTCGACGCCGCGCGCGCCGACGAGATCGCCAAGGAGGTCACGCGACGAGATGGACGCCGCCGTGCAGTTCGGGCTCGACAGCCCGTTCCCCGAGCCCGAAGCGGCCACCAACTTCGTCTACGCCTAGACCAGGAGACAGCACATGGCACGAGAGATTCCCTACATCGCCGCCGTCAACGAGGCGATCCAGCAGGAGATGGCGCGCGACGACACCGTCGTCTTCTACGGCCAGGACGTCGCCCCGTCCGACGAGGACCCGCTGGTCCAGGCCTTCGGGCGCGACCGCGTCCGGGTCAGTCGCCGATCTCCGAGACCGCCGAGATCGGCATGGCCGTCGGCCTGGCGCTGGCCGGCTACCGCCCGATCGTGGAACTGCTGATGGCCGAGTTCATGCTGGTGGCGATGAACCAGGTGACCAACGAGGCGCCGCGCCTGCGCTACATGAGCGGCGGGCAGGTCAAGGTCCCGCTGCGTACTCAAGGCCGGCTACGGGTTCACCGCCGGCTGGGCCGGACAGCACACCGGCTCGATCTACACGATGTTCGCCGGCATTCCCGGGCTGAAGGTCGTGCTGCCCTCGACCCCCGCCGACGCCAAGGGGCTGATGGCCGCCGCCGTCCGCGACGACAACCCGGTCGTCTATCTCATGCACTACCTGCTGGTGCTCGAGCACGGCGACGTGCCCGAGGGCGAGTACGTAGTCCCCATCGGCGAGGCGGCGATCCGCCGCGCCCGGCAACGACGTCACGATCGTGGCCACCGGGTGGACGGTCGGGCAAGGCGCTGCAGGCCGCCGAGGCGCTGGCGGGCGAGGGCATCGACGCCGAGGTCATCGACCCGCGCTCGCTGCAGCCGCTCGACATGCCCGCGATCCTCACCTCGGTCGAGAAGACCGGGCACCTCGTGGTCGCCGACCAGGCCACGCGTCACGCGTCCGCCGCGTCGATCATCGCCGCCGAGGTCGCCGAGCACGGCTTCGGGTCGCTGAAGGCGCCGATCAAGCTGGTGACCGCGCTCGACGCCACGATCCCCTACAGCGAGCCGATGGAGGCGTTCGTCCTGCCCGACGAGCACAAGATCGCCGGCGCGGTCCGCCAGGTGCTCGGCGACGGCGTCGTCGCCGCATAGGCCTCGACGTGGAGGAAGCGAGCCCGCCCACGCCGGAGCCGGCCGCTCGACCTGCTGCGCACGATGTGGCGGATCCGCTGCTTCGAGGAGCGGGTGGCCCAGCTGCACCACCGCCTCCAGGTCCACGGGCTGGTCCACCTCAGCATCGGCTCGCGAGGGCGTGGCCGCCGGCGGTTTGCCGCCAGCTGCGCGACGACGACGCCGTCTACAGCGGCCATCGCGCCCACGGCCACGCGCTGGCCAAGGGCGCGCCGATGGACCGCGTGATGGCGGAGCTGATGGGCCGCTCGGCAGGCCTGTGCCAGGGTCTCGGCGGCTCGATGCACCTGGTCGACACTCGAGCACGGGTTCATGGGCGCGACCGGCGTGGTCGGCGGCAACCTCCCGATGGCCGCCGGCGACGCGCTGGCCGCGCGCCTGCGCGGCGAGGATCGGGTGACGGTCGTGTTCTTCGGCGACGGGGCCGTCCAGGCCGGCCACTTCCACGAGACGGTCAACCTGGCCGCGCTGTGGGAGCTGCCGCTGCATGTTCGTCTGCGAGAACAACGGCATGGCCGAGTTCACCCCGCGCTCGGCCCACACCAAGGTCGCCAGCAGTCGCCGACGTGGTGGCGCCCTACGAGTTCGAGCGCCAGACGCGTCGAGGGCGCCGACGTGGCGCGGTGTGGACAGCGTTCGGCGGCTACCTGGAGCAGGCGCGCGGCGGGAGCGCGGCCCGTTTCTGCTCGAGTGCTCGACCCACCGGCGCAGCGGCCACTACGAGGGCGACCAGCAGAGCTACCGCGACGCCCTTGCCGACGCCGAGTGGGCGCAAGCTGGACCCGATCGCGCGGCTGAGGCCCTGGGGACACGGGGCTGGCATCGACGAGGCGACCGCCCGGCGCCTCACCGCCGAGGCCGACGCGGAGGTCGACCAGGCGGTGCGGTTCGCCCGCGACAGCCCGACCCCCGACCGCCGAGCGACGCGCCGAGCTGGTCTACGCGACATGACCGACGATCGAGACGACCTACGTCAAGGCCATCAACGCCGCCCTGGCGCAGGCGATGCGCGAGGACGAGCGCGTGATCGTGATCGGCGAGGACGTCGCCGAGGGCGGCCCGTACCTGGCCACCGAGGGCCTGGCCGAGGAGTTCGGCCGCGAGCGCGTGCGCAACACGCCGATCAGCGAGGGCGCCGTATGCGGGATCGCGGTCGGCGCCGCCCAGGCCGGCCTGCGGCCGGTGGTCGAGATCATGTTCATCGACTTCATCACGCTGGCGCTCGACCAACTCGTCAACCAGGCGGCCAAGGCGCACTTCATGTCCGGTGGCCAGCTGTCGGTGCCGATGGTCCTGCGAACCCAGGGGGGCTCCGGCGGTCGCGCCGGCGCCCAGCACTCACAGAGCCTGGAGGCGTGGCTGACCCACATCCCCGGGCTCAAGGTGGTCATGCCGGCCACCGCCGCGGACGCCGCCGGCCTGCTGCGCACCGCCATCGCCGACCCCAACCCGGTGGTGTTCGTCGAGAACAAGTCGCTGTACTTCCGCCGTGAGAACGTCCCGGACGTCGCCCGAGCCGGTCCCGATCGGGACGCGCGCACATCCGTGCGCCGCGGCCGCGACGTCACGATCGTCGCCCTGTCGCGACTGGTCGGCGAGGCGATGGCGCGGCGGACCGGCTGGCCGAGCGACGGGATCGAGGCCGAGGTCATCGACCCGCGCACGCTGGTGCCGCTCGACATCGACACGATCGCCGCCTCGGTCCGCCGCACCGGACGTGCCGTGGTGGCCCACGAGGCGGTGCGCACGGGCGGATTCGGCGCTGAGCTCGCCGCCGAGCTCCAGGCGGCGGCGTTCGACTACCTGGACGCGCCGATCCAGCGCGTCGGGGCGCCATTCACGCCCGTGCCGCTGAGCCCGCCGCTGGAGGACGGCTACCGCCCGCAGAGCGACGACGTCTACGCCGCGGCCCGCCATGCGGTCCAGTGGGCGGACGTCGAGGAGCCCGTCCCGGTCAGCGAGTCAGGGACGGGTCAGGCCGCATGACCAGCCGCGGCTCAGGCGGGCTCGGGGGCGGTCGCCGAGTCACTCACGGGATCGGACTCGGCCTCGTCGGTGAGCGTGATCAGCGCTGCGCCGGGCAGCCGGTCAAGCACCTCGCGGTGCTCGACGACGATCTCGAGGTTGGCCAGGGCCAGGCGGGCGTGCTCGCGCGCGAGGCTCTCGGCCCGGGCGCCCTGACGGCGCTCTATGGCATCGATCAGCCCGGTGTGGTGGCGATGGGCGATGACGAGGATGTCGCGGGAGGCCGGGAGCTCGGCCTGGGCGAAGACGAGCGCGCTGGGCCCGGCGAACGGAAGCGACGTGATCCCCTGCAGCGACCGCACGAGCAGGGGGCTACGGGCCATCTTGAGCATGCGCCCGTGGAAGGACTCGTTGAGGCTCAGATAGCGCTCGAAGGACTCGTAGTCAGAGCGGTGCACGAGCGTCCCGATCGTCTCGTTGGTGGCGCGCATCGCCGCCAGGTCGCGCGCCGTCGCGCCGCGCTCGGCGGCGAAACGCGCCGCGGTGCCCTCCAGCACCCCGCGCAGCTCGATGGCGTCGCGAACGTCGCCCTGGGTGAACTCGCGCACGACGTAGCCGCCTCCGGGGAGGCCGCGCAGCAGTCCCTCGTGCTCGAGCTCGGCCAGCGCCAGACGCAGCGGCGTGCGGCTCACCCCCAACAGCTCGACCAGCGGCAGCTCGGACATGCGCTCACCCGGCGAGAAGCCGCCGTTGAAGATCCGCTCGCGCAGGCGGAGGACGGCCTTCGTGATTTGGGTTCGGTGAGCTGGCCTGGCCAATTCGATCGCCGTGCCCGGCAGGGCCTGTTGAAACGGGCGAGGACGCCCGGCAGACCGTCTGAGGCGGGGGCAGTCTAATGCGGGAGACTCATTGCATGCAAGGAAGGCCAAAAACCCGGTCAAAAGACGAGCATTGGGCGACTGTTAGCCGCTTCTTGCATGCAAGCGGGTCCACAATTAGTATGCGCGCAGCCTCGAGAGGATCTCGAGGCCGGCGAGACACCCTGAGGAGAGGAGAGCCGTGAGGAGTTATCACCTCATGCCACGGATGCGGATCGGACTCGCATTGGTGGCTGCCGTCGCGCTGCTCGCGTTGGCGGGATGTGGAAGCAGTTCCAACAGCTCGAGCAGCTCCGCCGCAGGTGGCGGAACCACCTCGAGCGCAGCGACATCGAGCGCTGCGAGCACCGGGACCGGCACGAGCGCCGGTGGCAGCACCGGCACGAGCGCCAGCGGCGGCACCACCGCCGCCGTTTCTTCGTGCGGAACCAAGCCGGGGGTCAAGGCCACCGGCACGCCGATCAACATCGGCACCATCGACACCCATCAGCCGGGGACGGACTTCACCGACGGCCCGAACACGATCCAGGCGTACTTCAACTGCGTCAACGACAACGGCGGCGTCAACGGGCATCCGTTGAAGCTGTTCGTTGAGCTTGACCAGACGCAGCCCGCCCAGATCACGGCGGCCGCTCACAAGCTGATCCAGTCAGATCACGTTGTGGCGATCGACGGCGTGTTCGACCTGCTGGAGTGCACCCTGGATCAGTCCTACTGGAAGCAGCTCGGCATCTACGAGATGGACGCCGGGATCGCTCCCGAGTGCTGGTCGACCCCCAACAGCGCCGCGGTCAACATGGGACCGCGCTACAGCTCAGACGGGGCGGTCCAGTACGCGCTCGACGTCGTCGGCGCCAAGAAGATCGTGTTCGTGCAGTCCAACGTCCCGGGCACCGGCTACATCGCCGCCGGTCCGGCCGCGATCGCGAAGTCAAAGGGCGTGCCGATCACGCAGCTCACCGAGAACGTGCCGATCAACGACGCCAACTCGGTCGCGCTCAACCTGGTCAACTCGGCCGGCTCCGACGGCTCGGTGATCCTCAACTTCACCCCGCCTGAGGCGTTGGTCATCCTCCAGGCCGCCCAGAAGCTGGGCATCGAGGACCGCGTCAAGTCATGGGGCTGCTCGACGCCTTGCGACACCGACTTCCTGGCCAAGGCGCTGGGACCGAAGTGGAACAAGAAGCTGTTCGTCAACGCCGAGGCCGTCAACCCCGACGACCACAATGGTCCGGAGCTGCAGAACTACAAGGCCATCATGGCCAAGTACGGCCAGAACGTGGCCGGCGGAATCGGCTCCTTCAGCCAGTTCGGCTATCTGCTGGCGAAGTTCCTGACCCAGGCCCTGGAGACGGTCAAGGGCGACTACACCATGAAGAGCGTCAACCAGGCGATCGTGGGGATCAAGGACTACAAGTCCGAGATGCTCTGCCAGCCGTGGACCTACGGCAAGTTGGCCCTGCACATTCCGAACAACTCCGACTACACCGTGACGCCCAATAATGGGAAGATGGTGACGGCCCAGGGCTGCACGCCCATCTCGGCCGCCGATCCGCAGATCGCGCAGTACCGGTCCGCGGCGAAGGCAGCCGGGATCTCGTGAATGAAGGGATGAGGTAAGACGACCATGCGATCGGGGCGCTGAACGTGCATCCATTGATCCACCTGGCACTGTCGCTTCCCAGCTGGCAGGACGAGCAGCCGTTTCTCGTCACCGGCCTGGCGCTCGGAGGGGTCTACGCCCTCTCCGGCGTGGGAATGATCGTGCTGTTTAGGACCACGGGGGTGCTCAACCTCTCCTTCGGGGCGGTTGGCGCGTTCGGTGCCCTGATCGCATGGCAGTTGATCAACCACTCGGGCATGAACCAGTGGTTGGCCTACCTGGCGTGCGTCCTCTTCGGAGGACTCATCACGCTGGCCTACGGAATGGTGTTCGGCCGAGCGCTGGCGGATCGCGACCCACTGGTCAAGACCACGGCAACGCTCGGCCTGACGCTCATCTTGCTGGGGGCCATGGACCTGCTGTGGACCTCCAACGGCGGCGCGTCGCGATCGATCACGCTGCCCACGGACAACCACGGCTTCATGGTGGGCGAGATCCAGGTGACGACCACCGACGTCATCGCGCTCGCCGTGGGCATCCTGATCACGGTGGGCACGACCCTGTTCCTGCGGTACGCCAAGCTCGGAACCGCGATGCGGGCGATGGCCAACGATCGCGAGATCACCGCCACGCTCGGGGTCCCGGTCCGGCGCGTCGAGGCATCGGCGTGGTTCGGTTGCGGCATCGTCGCCGGACTCTCTGGGATCCTGCTCGCCGACCTGGTGGCGCTGGACGCCACCACGCTGACCTTCCTGGTGATCTCCTCCCTGGCGGCCGCGCTCATCGCGCGGCTGTCCTCGATCTGGGTCACCTTCGTCGCCGCCATCGTGATCGGCGTCGTCGATGCCGGGGTGACCCCGATCACGTCGCTGACCAATTACCGCGACATGACGCCGTTCGTTCTGGCGGCGATCGCGTTGCTGTTCCTCAACCGCAAGCGCACGCTGTCGCTGGCGCGGCAGCGGTTCTGACCATGAGCACCGCCGAACTCACCACCGAGGCCACGCCCGAGGTGCCGCCGCCCGCGCCCCGCCGGTTCGAGCGCGGCTTCTACACGCGTGCCGGCGTGATCGCGGTGGGGGTGCTGCTGGTCATCATCCTGCTGCCGGAGATCCTGAGCCTCTACTACATCGACGCCATGACCCAGGTGGCCGTGTACTCGATCGTCGCGCTGGGCTTGGGTGTCCTCGTCGGCCGCGTCGGCCTGATCTCCCTGGGTCAGGCGGCGGTCCTTGCCATCGGCGCGTGGGTGGCCGCGCGGCTGCTGTTCGCCACCTCGCTCCCGTACGAGGTGGTGGTCCTGCTGGCCGGCCTCATCACCATGGCTCTGGGCACCCTCGTCGGCCTGCCGGCGCTGCGCATGCGCGGGCTGTACCTGGCGCTGATCACCCTGATGCTGGCCGGCGCGATCACCGTCGTGCTGGCCTCGCTGAACTTCCCCAACGGCGGCCATGGCTTCAGCGGCTACAACGGCGCGCTGCTGCATATCCCGCCGATCCGCCGCCCCAGCATCGCCACCACCGACCCGGCCTTCTTCCGCTACTCGGTGGTCGTCGCGGCGATCATGTTCGTGCTCGTGCTCGTCCACGTGCGCACCAAGCCCGGACGCGCCTGGGCCGCGATCCGCCAGTCTGAGCCCGCCGCGCTCGCCGCCGGGATCAACACGACGCTCTACAAGCTGTGGGCCTTCGCCCTGGCGTCGTTCGTGACCGGCGTGGCCGGCGGCCGTCCTGGCCGGCGCGGTCCGCTACCTGTACTCCATCGACTTCCAGACCCAGGACTCGATCACCCTGCTCGCGGTGGTCCTGATGGGCGGCGCCTACAGCATCTGGGGCGCGATCGTCGCCGCCCTGTTGCTCCAATTGCTCCCGGCGATCCTCAACGACATCGGGGTCTCACCGGACTGGCTGATCATCCTGTTCGGCATCGGCGTGCTCCAGGTGCTCACCACCGCCCCGACCGGGATCGTGGACCAGTTGCCCCGGGACATCGCCCGGCTGTTCAGATTCGTCAGCGGTGCGGGCCGGCGATCGGCGGCCAACCAGGGGTCGGCCCAGTGATCGAGGTCTCCGGGCTCACCGTCCGCTTCGGCGGCGTGACCTCGCTCGACGGCATGAGCGTCACCTTCAACGCCGGGCACGTGCGGGCTCATCGGCCCCAACGGCGCGGGCAAGACGACGTTCTTCAACGTGCTCTCGGGCTTTGTGCGCCCGGCCTCCGGCTCGGTCACGGCATTCGATGAGGACCTGCTGTCCATGGCCCACTTCCGCCGCGCCCGCTGGGGCGTGCGCCGCACCTTTCAGACCGAGCAGGCCATCGAGGACCTGTCCGTCTACCACAACGTCGCGATGATCCATGAGCACTCCAAGCTCAGCGGCTCCGACCGCCGCACCGACGTGCTGGGCGCGATCAGCATCGTCGGCCTGGAGTCGGTGGCCTCCGCCAAGGTGGGCACGCTGGGCGCCGGCCAGCGCCGGCTGGTCGAGGTGGCGCGCGCGATCGTGGGCAAGCCCAGGGTGGTGCTGCTCGACGAGCCCGCCGCCGGGTTGCCCGAGGCCGAGACGGCGCATCTGGGGGAGATCATCCGCGGCATCCCTGCCCACACCGGTGCCATGACCATCCTCGTCGACCACGACATGAGCCTCGTCTCGTCGTGCTGCGAGAACACCGCGGTGCTCGACTTCGGCAAGATGATCGCGTCCGGTCCGACCGCCGAGGTGCTGCGCAACGAACAGGTCGTCCGCGCCTACCTCGGCGCGGAGGAGGCCGCGTGAGCGACGAGACGCTCAAGCTGAGCGGGCTGACCGTCGCCCGGGGCGGCCGCGACGTGGTGCGCGATGTCTCGCTCGAGATCCCGCCCGGCGAGGTCACCGCGCTGCTCGGCCCCAACGGCGCCGGCAAGTCCAGCATGGTGCTGGCGGTGGGCGGCATGCTGCCGATGCGCGCCGGCTCGGTCACGATCGGCGGCCAGGAACTGGCGGGCCGGCGGCCCGAGAAGATCCGCCACGCCGGCCTGGCCATCGTGCCCGAGGGCCGGCGGCTGCTCCCCGAGCTCACGGTGGAGGAGAACATCAGGGTCGCCACCTACGCGCTGAAGGGCAAGGCCGCCGACGAGGGCCGCGCCCACGCGCTCGAGCTGTTCCCCGAGCTGCGAGAAGCGCCTGTCCACCCAGACGCGGTCCCTGTCGGGCGGCGAGCAGCAGATGGTGGTGCTGGCCCAGGCCCTGGTGTCCAAGCCGCGGTTCGTGATCATCGACGAGCTGTCGCTCGGGCTGGCCCCCGTGGTCGTCCAGCGCCTCATCCCCACCATCCGCGAGGTCGCCGAGTCGGGCATCGGGGTCCTGCTCATCGAGCAGTTCGCCACGGTGGCGCTGGGCCTGTCCAACGGGGCCTACGTGATGGAGGGCGGGCGCATCCAGTACTCGGGCAGCGCCAAGGAGCTGCGCGACGACCCCAGCCTGCTGCACTCGGCGTATCTGCTGCGCACGGTCGCCGGTGACTCGGCGCCGGCGTCGACCGAGAGCCTGCCCACCAGCGGATGAGCGGCGGTGTGTCCGAACTGGAGCACGTGCTCGTGCTCTCGGACGACATCGAGACCGCACGCGAGTTCTACGAGAGCGCAGTGGGCCTGCGCACCGGCGACCGGCCACCGCTGCAGTTCGATGGGTACTGGCTCTACGCCGGAAGCGTGCCCTGCCTGCACATCGCCGACCGCGCCTCCTACCGTGCCCACGCGGCGACCCTGGGCCTGGACGTGAGCGAGGCCGCGGCGGGGGTGGGCGGGGCCGGATCCCCGATCGATCACATCGCCTTCTCCGCGTCGGACTACGAGGCCGTCACGGGCCGACTGGCTGCCGCCGGGATCGAGCCCGTGCGCAACGACGTCCCGGGCGGCGGTCCGCGTCAGCTGTTCTTCAGCGACCCGGACGGCCTGCGGGTTGAGATCAACGTGAAATGAGGTAATCCGATCGCCACCGACACCCACGTTGCCTCCGGGCGACGCACCACGCCCCCGTTCCGCGCCGACCACGTCGGCAGCCTCCTGCGCCCCCGCCGCCTGCTCGATGCCCGCGAGGACCTGCTCAAGGGCAGCATCGCCCCGGCCGAGCTGCGCACGGATCGAGGACGAGGAGATCGCCAAGGCGGTGGAGATGCAGCGGGCCGCCGGGCTGCAGTCGGCCACCGACGGCGAGTTTCGCCGCAGCTCGTGGCACATGGACTTCATCTACCAGCTCGGCGGCATCGAGAAGATCGAGTCCGACATCGAGGTGCACTTCCGCAACGCGGACGGGACCGTCGACTTCAAGCCGGCGGCGATCGCCGTCAACGAGAAGGTGTCCCTCGAGCACCCGATCTTCGCCGAGGACTTCGCCTTCCTGCAGGGGATCGTCACCGATGGCATCACCCCCAAGCTGACCATCCCCTCGCCCAACATGGTCCACTACCGCAGCGGCCGTGCCGCGCTGAACCCGGACGTCTACGCGGACCTCGAGCCCTTCTGGGCGGACCTGGCGGCCGCCTACGTCGCCGAGATCAAGGCGCTGGCCGCCCTGGGGTGCACCTATCTCCAGCTCGACGACACCAGCCTCGCCTACCTCAACGACCCCAGCCAGCGCGACGCGCTCACCGCGCGCGGCGAGGACACCCCGCAGCTGCTCGACACCTACGTGTCCAACATCAACAACGCGCTCGCCGGACGGCCGGAGGGGCTGACCGTCACCACGCATCTGTGCCGCGGCAACTTCCGCTCTTCGTGGGCCGCCGAGGGCAGCTATGACTACGTCGCCGAGACGCTCTTCGGCGCCCTGAACGTCGACGGCTTCTTCCTGGAGTACGACGACGCGCGCTCGGGCGGGTTCGAGCCGCTGCGGTTCGTCGGACCGGGCAAGCTGGTCGTGCTGGGCCTTGTGACCACCAAGCGCGGCACGCTGGAGAGCAAGGACGACCTCATCCGCCGGATCGAGGAGGCCTCGCGCTACCTCCCGATCGAACAGCTGTGCCTCTCGCCGCAGTGCGGGTTCTCCTCCACCGTCGAGGGCAACGCGCTCACCCACGACGAGCAGGCCGCCAAGCTCGAGCTGGTCGTCGAGACCGCCGACGCGGTCTGGGGATCCTGAGGGACCCGGCATGCGCGCGGCGGTCACCCAGAGCGTCGGTGTGATGTCGGTCGTGGACCGGCCCGAGCCGGCCGCGCCGGGCCCCGGACAGGTACTGGTCCATCCCGAGGCGGTGGGCATCTGCGGCTCGGATTACCACTTCTTCTCCGGCCACCTCTCGGCGGCGGCGGGCGGCTCGCAGTTCCCTCGCGTGCTCGGGCACGAGGTGGGCGCGACGATCGCCGCAGTCGGCCCGGACTGCCGCGCCGGCCTGAGCTCCGGCCAGCGCGTGGCCATGCTGCCGATCAGCGCCTGCGGCGCGTGCTATCCGTGCAGCGTCTCCCGGCCCAACGCCTGCGACAACTTCTCGCTGGTGGGCATCCACACCGACGGCGGCCTCCAGGAGCTGCTCTGCCTCCCGGAGGAGCAGGTGTTCCCCATCCAGGCTGCCGACGGCGCCCTGGCGGCGCTGGCCGAGCCGGTGTCGGTGGCCGTCCATGCGGTGCACCGCGGACGGGTCAGGCCCGGCGAGCGCGTGGTGGTGCTCGGGGCGGGGCCGATCGGCCAGTGCGTGGCGGTGGTGGCACGCGAGCTCGGCGCCGAGGTCCTGCTGGTGGACCTGCAGGAGAGCCGGCTCGAGCTGGGGCGCCTGCTGGGCGCCGAGACGCTGCGGTGGACCACCGCGGCGCAGGTGGTGGCCCATGCCCGCGAGTGGGGCGGCGCCGGCGGGCCTCCGGTCGCCGTGGACGCCACCGGCGTGCCCGCGGCGGTGCGCGCGATGGTCGACATGGTCGCCTCGGCGGGCCGGGCGGTTCAGGTGGGCATGTCCACCGACGAGGCCTCCATCCGCATCGGGAGCCTGACCGAGAAGGAGCTGGACGTCCTGGGCGCGAGCTGCTGCACCGGCGACGACTTCGCGGAGGCGGTGGGCGTCGTGGAACGCAACGCGGAGGCCCTGAAGCGCCTGATCAGCCACGAGTTCGTGCTGGATCAGGCCCCCGAGGCGATGCGCTTTGCCATGAGCAATCCGACAGAGGTGATGAAGGTGGTGATCCGAGATGAGTGACCGGTTCGACTACGTGGTCGTTGGCGCGGGCTCGGCCGGATGCGTCCTGGCGGCGCGCCTGAGCGAGGACCCGGATGTGACCGTCGCGCTACTGGAGGCCGGCGGTGAGGACACCGCGCCGGAGATCCGCATCCCCGCGATCTTCCCGATCATGTTCAAGACCGAGCTGGACTGGGACCTGTTCTCGGACCCCGAGCCCGGCATGGACGGCCGCCGTCTCTACCTGCCGCGGGGGCGGATGCTCGGTGGCTGCAGCTCGATCAACGCGATGATCTACGTCCGCGGCAACCGGGCAGACTACGACGGCTGGGCCGCCGCCGGCTGCGATGGGTGGGGCTATGACGACGTGCTGCCCTACTTCAAGCGCTCCGAGGACAACGAGCGCGGCGAGGACCAGTTCCACGGCGCCGGCGGGCCGCTCACCGTGTCCGAGAGCCGCTCGATGCACCCGCTGGTCGACGCCATGATCGAGGCGGGACGCCAGGCCGGCCACGAGTACAACCCGGACTTCAACGGCGCCCGCCAGGAGGGCGTCGGCCGCTTCCAGCTCACCCAGCGCGACGGCAGACGCCTGAGCACCTCCGACGCCTTCCTGCACCCGGTCCGTGAGCGGCCCAACCTCACCGTGATCACCCACGCCTACGCGACACGGCTGCTCTTCGACGGCCGGCGCGCGAGCGGGGTGGAGTATCTGAGGCTGGACGAGGCCCACCAGATCGCGGCGGCGCGCGAGGTGATCATCTCGGCCGGCGCCTACTACTCGCCGCAACTGCTGATGATGTCGGGCATCGGCCCGGAGGATCAGCTCACGCCGCTGGGCATCGAGGTCCGCGAATCGCTGCCGGTGGGCGAGAACCTCCAGGATCACTGCATGTGCAACCTCAACTTCACGACGACCGGGCCGTCGTTGTTCGACGCCGCCTCGCCGGAGAACTTCGCGCTGTTCGAGGCAGAGGGCCGCGGGCCCCTCACCTCCAACATCCCGGAGGGCGCGGGCTTCTTCCGCGCGCGCAGCGGCGTGGACGCGCCCGACATCGAGTTCCACTTCGCGCCCGCGATGCTCTACGACGGCGGCCTGACCGCCCCCGAGGCTCCGGGCATGGCCTACGGGCCGGTGGTGATCAAGCCCACCAGCCGCGGGAAGGTCATGCTCCGCTCCCCCATGCCGCTGGCCAAGCCCCGGGTGGTCTGCAACTTCCTCACCACCGAGGAGGACCGGGCCAGCATGGTGGCCGGCCTGCGGATGGCGCTGGAGATGGCCGAGCGGCCGGCGCTGCGGGCGGTCATCGATCAGCCGTTCCGGGTCCCGGACGGCGACTCGGACGAGGACCTGCTGGCCTTCGCGCGCCGCGAGGGGATGACGGTCTTTCACCCCACCTCGTCGTGCGCGATGGGGTCGGTCGTGGATGCCGATTTGAAGGTGTACGGCTTCGAGGGACTGCGCGTCGCCGACGCATCGGTGATGCCAGAGATCACCCGGGCCAACACCAACGCGGCGACGATCATGATCGCCGAGAAGGCCGCCGACCTGATCCGCTCCGGAAGCCCTGCCCCGGCGACCGCGGGGGTGGCGTGATGAGTGGGCTGGTGCTGAGTGACTCCCAGGTGGCCTTGGTCCGGTCGCTCTGTGAGCTCATGGTGCCGGGGTCCGAGCGCGTGGGCGCCGAGGTCTACGTCGACGCCGTGCTGGCGCGCCTGCCCGAGGGCGAGCGCGCGGGCATGATCGCCTGCTTTACGGCGCTGGCCGACTGCGTGGACGGCGGCGAGGACGCACTGCGCGAGCGCCAGTTCACCCCGGAGTTCGGGGCGGTGCGGGCAATGGCATGCGAGGCCTACTACTCGGACTTCGTGGCGCCGGGCGCCGCGGGGCCCGGCGCCTATGAGGAGATCGACTTCCGCTTCCCGCTGGCCGATCGCGTCAAGAAGGACTGGTCCTACCTGGGGGTGCAGTCATGAGTGCCGCCGAGCGTTTTGACGTGGTGGTGGTCGGCTCGGGCGCCGGTGGCGGCCTGGTGGCCGGTGAGGTGGCCGACACGGGCGCCAGCGTCCTGGTGCTCGAGACCGGGCCACACCGCACCGCGGCCGACTTCCAGCGGTGGGAGGCCCAGGCCAACCACGACATCTGGTTTCCGCCGACTCTGGTCGAGCCACGGGCTGACGCCGCGCCCCCGCTGGTGGTCATCCGCGGCCGCTGCGTGGGCGGGACGAGCACCGTGAACACCAAGGTCGCGCTACGCCCGTCTGACCAGGACTATGAGAAGTGGCATGGCGCGGCGGGCCTGGCGGGCGAGAGTGGCGACCCGATCTGCGCGGCCGACATGGCCCCGCACTTCGATCGGGTGCAAGCGCGCCTCGGCGTGCGGGAGCGCTCAGACTGGCAGACCTGCATCACCACGGTCGCCCCGGGTTTTGCGGCGCTGGGCGCCGAGCTCGAGCCGGTGAGGTCCTACACCGACGCCAACTGCATGCGCTGTGGCTCCTGCCTGCAGGGCTGCCCGACCAATGCGGGCAAGAACTCGATGAACGTCTACATCCACCCGCCGTGGGTCGATGGACGGTTGACGCTGCGGGCCGAGTGCACGGTGACGCGCGTCGTCATCGAGGACCACGGGGCGGGGCTGGAAGCGACCGGCGTGGAGTACGTCGATGCGGACGGGCAGTCCCATGCCGTGGACGCCGGCGTCGTGGTGGTGGCCGCCGGTGCCATGGGCACCTCGCACCTGCTGCTGCGCTCGCGCGTTCCCGAACTGGCCGGCAACTCGGCCAGCTCACGGCTCATCGGACGCCACATCGGCTGGCATCCGGCTCGGATCATCGTCGGGCTGTTCGATGAGCCACAGGACGCGCACCGCGTGTACCCGATCAGCGCGCACTGCATGAAGTTCCAGAACGACGCCGACGGCGGATACATCGTCGAGGCCGCGACCATCCAGGACCCGATCGGGTTCTCGGTGATGCTCTGCGACGAGGACGGCGTGCCGATGTGGGGCAGCCGCCTGAGCGAGACCGTCCGCCGGTACCGGTACTTCAGCGGCCTTTTGACGATGGTGACCGACCAGAACAACGGCACGGCCTGGATCGACGAGGACGGTCGCGACCGCTACTCGTATGAGTTCAACGCCGTCGAGCGCCAGCGCGACGAGGCGTCGTCGCGGTTTGCACGCGAGGCGCTGCTCGCCGCCGGGGCCCAGCGTGTGCTCCCGTCGAGCCAGTGCAGCACCCACGTCCAGGGCGGCTGCCGCATGGGCTCAGACCCCGAGCGCTCCGTCGTCGGCGCCCACGCGGAGTCCCACGACGTCCGGCGCCTGTTCGTGGGCGACAGCTCGGTCATCCCGACGACCCTTTCGGTCAACCCGTCGCTGACGATCATGTCGCTGGCCAGCCGCCTGGCGGCGTACCTGGCCGGAGGCGAGCACGGGTACTTCGAGCCCGGGACGCATCGAGTGACCGTGTCCGCGTAGCCGAACGCTCACCCACGCCGGCTCGCTGTCAGGCCACGCTGAGGGCAGCGTGGGGTGCGAAGGCGAGGTCGACGAGCAGAGCCGCGGTGCCGGCCACCGCGATGACGATGGCCATGGGCAGGGCGTCGTGGCTGCCGGCCACGCCCACGAGGGGCGCCACCAGCGCACCGGCGCCGAACTGTCCGAGGCCGAGCAGAGCCGAGGCCGCGCCCAGCGAGCCCGTTTGGGAGGCCATCGCCAAGGCCGTGCCGTTGGGGAGGACCAGCCCGTTGGCGCACAACAACACGAAGAAGCAGACCAGCAGCGGCCACAGCCCGCCACCGATCACTGTGACCGCCAGCGCGCCGATCGAGGCGACGGCGGTGCCCACAAGCCCCCGCCGCAGCAGCCACGCCGAGCCGCGACGGCCGACCGCGCGGCTGCCCGCGAGCGACAGCGCGATCAGCCCGCCCGAGTTGATGGCAAAGACGACGCTGAACAGCTGCGGGGAGATCCCGAAGACGTTCTCCAGCACGTAGGACGAGCCCGCGATGTAGCCGAACATCGCGGCGAACGACAGCGAGAACGACACCGCGTAGGGCAGGTAGCGCCGGTCGCGAAGAAGCGATCCAAACCGGCGCAGGATCGTGGGCAGCCCGCCCTGGTGGCGCTGGTGGGCGGGCAGGGTCTCGGGCAGCATGATGATCGTCGCCACGACCAGCGGCACTCCGATTGCCCCCAGCACGACGAACACCCCGCGCCACGAGGTCACGAGCAGCACCTGGCCACCTACGAGCGGCGCGAGCACGGGGACCACGCCGGTGATTCCCATGAGCACGCCGAACAGGCGGGCCGCCACCGTTCCTCCGGACAGGTCGCGGACGATCGCGCGGGCGATGACGATGCCGACGCTGCCGGCCATCCCCTGGACGAGGCGCATCACCACCAGGACGCCGATCGTGGGCGATACCGCGCAGGCCACCGAGGAGACGGTGTAGCCGAGGATCCCAGCCAGCAGCGGCCGCCGCCGCCCCCGGGCGTCGCTGAGGGGCCCGGCGATCACCTGCCCCACTCCCAGGCCGACCATGCAGGCGGTGATCGTCAACTGGGCGGCCGACGCGGTGGTGTGCAGGTCCCGGGTCATCGCCGGCAGGCCGGGGAGGTACATGTCCAGCGACAGCGGCCCGAACGCTGACAGCGCGGCAAGCAGCACGATCTGCCCGCGCGTGGGCCGCCCGGGCTCGCGGGTCACGATCTAGTGTCCTGACACCGAGTTACCGCTTCTGGCCGCTAGGCGAGAGCGACTTCGATGAGCAGTGGTTCGCGACGCGCGGCCAGATCCGGGAGCACCTCGTCGAAGGTCTGGAGCAGCTCGTCGTGGGTGGTGATGTTGACGGCAGGGCAGCCGAGGCACCGGGCCATCCCGGCGATGTCGATGGAGCCGAAGGCGGGCCAGGCCGCCGGGGCGCCCGCGGCGCGCGCCAGACCGTCCATGACGGCGTAGCGGCCGTTGGCCATGACCACCAGCACCACTCCGACCTCGTAGTGGGCGGCACTCCACAGCGCCTGGATCGCGTACATCGACGAGCCGTCGCCGATCACGCCGACCACGGGGCGGTCCGGGTTGCCCATGCGCAGCCCCACCGAGCCCGCCACCCCAAAGCCCAGGCCGCCGTTTCCACACGCCAGGAAGCCGCGGGGATGTCGGATCGGCACGCGCCGATAGAGCTCAGGCTGGCTGGAGGGGGTCTCCTCGACGATGACCGCCTCACGGGGCAGCCGCTCCGCCAGCGCCGCGTAGACATGGCCGGGCAGCAGCGGATCGCCGGCGGCCGGCGGCGGCGGCGCCGGCGGGCGCTGGAGCCCGGCCGGCGGCTCTGAGTCGCGCGGCGCGACCTCCTCGAGCAGCGCGGCGCAGGCGGAGGCCACCGGGGCCACGATCGCCAGCGCGCACGGGCTGCGATGGGCCTCGGCGGGGTCGTCGGTGAGCACGGCCACCCGCGTTCCCTCGGACACCATCGGCCCCGGGTCGTCGAGGATGTAGAGCCGGAAGGCACTGGTCCCGATGGCGATGACCAGATCGTGGGGGGCGAGCGTCTCGCGCATCTCGCGCCGGCGCCAGGGGAGATGGCCGGCGAACTGACGATGATCCTGCGGGAAGCCCGCCGCGCGAGCAAAGGACTCCTGCCACACCGGGCAGGCGAGGCGCTCGGCAAGCCCGATCACCGCCTCCCAGGACTCGCAGTCATCGCTGCGGCCGACCACCAGGGCGGGAGAGGCGGCCCGGTCGATCATCTCGGCCAGCTCGCCGAGCTCGGCGGTGGTGGCCACCGCGCTGCGCAGCGTCCGTTCGGGCCACCCGGCGGCGTATTCGTCGGCGGGCTCGGTCCAGTCCCCCATGGGGATGACGACGAGCGCCGGGCCCTGCGCCGCCACGGCCTCGTTGTAGGCGCGGGCGATCGCACCCGGCACATCCTGGGCCCGGACGGGTAGGTTCGACCAGACCGGGTAGTCGCCGGCGAGCTTCTCCAGCGCCCGTCCGGTGAGGAAGGGCTCGTAGGCGAGCTGGCGCCGGTCCTGCTGGCCCACGAGGACCACCAGCGGCGCGTGCATGTCACGCGCGTTGGCGATGGCGTTGATCGCGTTGCCCAGCCCCGGGGCAGTGTGCAGGTTGACCAGGGCGGGCTCGCGGCGCGCCAGGGCGTAACCGGTGGCCATACCCACCACCGAGCCCTCATGCAGACCCAGGACGAAGTGGATGTCGGGCGGCAGCCCGGTGAGGAAGGGGATCTCCGTCGACCCGGGGTTACCGAAGATCGTGGTCATCCCAAACCGCCGCATGACGTCAAAGACTGCGTCGCGCACCGTTCTGATGGCGGCGCTCGGCTCGTTTCGATCGTCTTCGGCGGGCATGGCGGTGCGTTGCGCTTGCTCGATCATGCCTGGGCTCGCTTCCCGGCCCAACGCTATCACGTACGCTTTAAGAACAATCGGTCACAGTGCGTACGTCGCGCCTCGCGAGAGGGCTACGCTGACCATGTTTTTCCGCGAGAGTCAAGGAGAGAGTCCGTGTCGCTGAAGGGACTGGAGGACGGGGCTGTCGTCGTCACCGGCGCCGTAGTCCCGATCGACGGAGGCGGGACGGCATGACGACGACCGCGGGCATCGAAACGGCGACGAATCCGGCTGATCTGGGCGTGCTTGAGGCAGTCTCGCTCCTGCGCGGGGGCGGGCTCTCGGCGGCGGAGCTCACCGAGGCGTGCCTGGCGCGCATCGCGGAGCGCAACGGTGGCGGCCCCACGTTCGAGGGCGCGCCTGACGCCGTCAACGCCTGGGTGCGCCTGTATCCGGAGCTCGCCCTCGAGTCCGCGCGTGCAGCCGATCAACGCCTGGCCGCGGGCGACGCGCCCGCGCTGTGCGGGATCCCGGTGGGGCTCAAGGACCTCTACGGGATGGAGGGCCTGCCGCTCACCGCGTCCAGCCGGGTGCTCGAGGGCAACGTGGCAGCCCAGGACGCGGAGATGTGGGCGCGGCTGCGCCGCCAGGGCATGGTGGCGCTCGGCCACACCCACACCCACGAGTTCGCGGCGGGCGGCACCACCGACCAGGTCGGCAACCCGTGGGCGCTTGACCGCGTCGCCGGCGGATCGAGCGGTGGCAGCGCGGCGGCGCTGGCCGCGAGGATGACCCCGGCGGCGCTGGGGTCGGACACGTGCGGCTCGCTGCGCATCCCGTCGGCCTGCTGTGGCACGAGCGCGATCAAGCCGACTCACGGCCGGCTCTCGCTCGACGGGATCATCCCGCTGGCCCCCACGCTCGACCATCCGGGGCCGATGGCGCGCACGATCGCCGACTGCGCGGCGTTGCTGTCAGGGATGCTGGCCGGAGGCTCGCCCGTCGACCCCACGGTGCCGCCGCCGCCCGCGGTGGGCGAGCTCTCCCTGGGCCCGTCGGGCGGTGCGCGCCCGCTGGCCGGGCTGACCGTCGCGGTGACCGACCGCACTGACGACATGCCAATCGACGCGCCGGTGGCGGCGGCCCTCGACACCGCGCGGCACGCCTGCGAGCAACTCGGCGCCCGCGTGGTGGCCGCGCCAGCCCCCTGGCAGCAGGACTGGGATGACCTCAGCTGCCTCTTGCTCACCGACGTGTGGGCCTACCACGCCCAGCACGCCGGGCGAGCGCAGCTCTATCGACCGGCCATCGCTGAGTTCGTGGAGGCGGCGCAGAACTTCGTGAGCGCCGCCGACTACCTCGCGGCCCAGCAGCGGCGGGCCGCCGGCACTGCGGCGTGGGAGGAGTGGTTTATGCAGCGGGGCATCGACCTCGTCCTGGAGCCGACGTTGCCGATCGTCCCCTACGGCCGCGGCCCGGGCTATGACCGCGGCCACGCGGGCGGTCCGGGCGATCCGATGATCGCGCTCACCGCGCTCTGGGACCTGACCGGTATGCCGGTGGCGGCGCTACCGGTCACCTGGGAGGCGGGGATCTCGCTCATCGCGCCACGCGGACGCGAGGCCCCGCTGGTGGCCGCCGCGATCGACTTGCAGGAGGGCGCACTCCCGGCCCCGCGGTGGGTTCCGGGCGGCGATAGTGTGCGGTCATGATCGGCGACGTGCTGTGGGAACCACCCGCCGACCTGCGCCAGAGCACACAGATCGGCCGCTTCATGTCCTTCGCCGAGCGCCGCTGCGACCAGCGCTTTGACGGCTATGACGATCTGTGGCGTTGGTCGGTGGAGGACCTCGAGGGGTTCTGGGGTTCGATCTGGGAGTTCTTCGAACTGCGCGCCCACGTCCCGTTCGAGCGCGTCCTGGCCTCACGCGAGATGCCGGGAGCGGTGTGGTTCCCCGGCGCGCGCGTCAACTACGCCGAGCACCTCGTCGGCCGCGACGAGGACGCCGACACGGTGGCGGTCATCGCACACTCCCAGACGCGGCCGGAGTTCGAGGTCACCTTCGGCGAACTGCGCGAGCAGGTGGCACGGGCGCGGGCCGGGTTGCAGCGTCTCGGGGTCGGCCCGGGGGATCGCGTCGTCGCCTACCTGCCCAACATCCCCGAAACGCTTGTGGCCTTCATCGCCACGGCCTCGCTTGGGGCGGTGTGGGCCGCGTGCGCGCCCGAGTTCGGGGCCCGCAGCGTCATCGACCGCTTCGCCCAGATCCAGCCCAAGGTGATGCTGGCCGTCGGCGGCTACGGCTTCCGCGACCGCTACGTGAGCCGGTTGGCCGAGGTCGAAGCCGTCCGCGCTCGCCTGACCAGCCTCGAGCACGTCGTGGCGGTCCCCTACGGTGAGGCCGCGGTGCCCGACGCGGTGGCATGGTCTGACCTGCTGGGCTCGGCCGGACCGCTGGAGTTCGAGCCGGTGGCCTTCGACCACCCGCTGTACGTGCTCTTCTCGTCCGGGACTACCGGGCTGCCCAAGGCGATCGTCCACGGCCACGGCGGCCAACTGGTGGAGCACCACAAGAACCAGGGCTTCGGCTGGGATCTCGCGCCCGGCAAGCGCCTGCTCTGGTTCTCCACCACCGCGTGGATGATGTGGAACGCCCTGGTCAGCGCCCTGCTCCTGCGCAGCTCGATCGTGATGCTCGACGGGGACCCGGCGTGGCCGGACCTGGCGGAGCAGTGGCGGCTGGCCGAGCGCTACCGGCCGACGGTGATGGGGGTCTCCCCGCCATATCTGATGGCGTGCCGCAAGGCGGGCCTCAACCTGCGCGACGACTTCGACCTCAGCTCCATCGAGGTGCTGTGCACCGCGGGGTCGCCGTTGCCCGCCGAGGGTTATCGGTGGGTCTATGAGCAGTTGGGTCCCGACGTGTGCCTGGTCAATGGCTCGGGCGGGACCGACGTGTGCACCGGCATCGTGTCGGGCTGCCCGGGCGCGCCGGTCTATGAGGGCGAGATCTCATGTGCCTCACTGGCGGTGGACGCCAAGGCGTTTGACCCGGACGGCAACCCGGTGGTCGGCGAGCTCGGCGAGCTGGTCATCACCTCGCCGATGCCGTCGATGCCGGTGAAGCTGTGGGGAGACGAGGATGGCGAGCGTTACCGCTCGTCGTACTTCGACCGCTATCCGGGCGTCTGGCGCCAGGGGGACTGGATCAAGTTCACGCCTCGCGGCAGCTGCGTGCTGACCGGGCGCTCGGACGCAACGCTCAACCGCGGCGGCGTACGCCTGGGCACCGGCGAGTTCTACGCGGTGGTGGAGGAGTTCCCCGAGCTCGCCGACGCCCTCGTGGTCCACCTGGAGGACGACGAAGGCGGCATGGGCGAGCTGCTGCTCTTCGTGGTGCCCTCGCCCGGGGCGACCGTGGACGACTCGGTCCTGGGGCGCGTCCGTTCGGCCCTGCGCAGCGAGCTCTCGCCGCGGCACGTGCCCGACGACATCATCGTGGTGGACGGAATCCCGCGGACGCTCACCGGTAAGAAGCTCGAGGCCCCGGTCAAGCGTATCCTGCGCGGCGACCCGGCCGAGAAGGTGGCCAGCCGCGACGCATTGGCCGACCCGAGGGCGCTCGACGCCTTCGTGGCGCTGGCTGCCCAACGAACCGCTCAGGCACCTTAAAATGAGCGGACGAGAGAGGCCGACGGAGTGGACGAGAGAGGCCGACGGCGATTGCCGGACAGACAGACAGGACGTGACGCGGTGGCGGTAGTGCACGAGGCTCCGTTGGAGCGGTGGAGCCCACGCGGGACCGATCCCGTGGCGCGGCTGCGCTCGTGGTCCGAAATCCTCGCCACCACCCACCTCGCCTTCGACGTCCAGCCCACGTGGCGCACCCCTCCGCGCTTTCAGGCCGCGGTGACCCGCCGTGCCGTCGGTGACCTCCTGCTCGTCGACTGCGCCGCCTCCCCCTTCCTGGGTCACCGTGACGGCGGCGTAATCGGCGGCGACGCCGACGCCGGCCACGAGAACGTGCTCGGGTTCCAGTTCGTCTTCAAGGGCGTGGAGCTGGTGCGCGAAGGCGACCGCCAGCTCGCGCTCAAGGCCGGCGACGTGGTCCTGTGGGACGGACTGCAGCCGACCGAGATCGAGATCGCCGAGGCCTTCTGCAAGCGCACCCTGCTCTTCCCGCGCGACCGCGTGCTGTCGGTCTGCCCCCGCCTGGGCGACCTCGACGCCCTCCCATCGCTTGATGGCAGCGCCTCAGCCCGCCTGCTCGTGCGCTTCATGAACGCCCTCGCCGTCGAGATGCCCGAGCTGGACGCGGCGGGCGGCGCGGCGGCTGCCAACGCGGCCCTCGAGTTGCTGCGCGCGGCGGTGGAGCCGGCGCTGCCCTCAGACCGCGCCGCCACTCGCGCCGCCATGCGCGCCGAGATCGCCCGCTACGTGCGCACCCACCTCCAGGACCCGCAGCTCGGGCCCGCTTCGATCGCCCGGGCCTACGCGATGTCGGTGCGCACGCTGCACGCGCTCTTCGAGGACGTCGACGCGTCCGTCGCCGGCCTGGTGCGCCGCGAGCGCCTTGCTCGCTGTATGGAGGATCTTCAGCAGCCCAACGGCGGCTCCGTCACCGAGATCGCCTTCCGCTGGGGCTTCTGCGACGCCGCCCACTTCTCGCGCGTGTTCAAGCGCGAGTTCGGGGCCACGCCCTCCGAGATCCGCCACGCCGCCCTGGCCGCCGCGTAGAGCGCTCCCTGCACCGCGTGGTGCCGTGCCATCATACGAACGTATGTTCCCGCACGGGTCGGATGGATCGGCGCGTGTTTGGCTATGCTCTGCCCCGAGTGCGGGGTCGTCTAATGGCAAGACGCCAGCCTCTGGAGCTGGTTATCAAGGTTCGAGTCCTTGCCCCGCAGTGAGATTCTCCGCTTGGGCGGGTGCGCCGCAGACGGGAGCTCTACACAGACTCGAGGTCCGTGGAGAGGTCGGCCAGCGCGTCGGGGTCGCTGATCTGCGTGTGCTGCGCGATGAACCGCCGCGCGTGCTGGAGGTCCTCGGAGCGGCCGACCGACAGGGCGCCGGCAACGCAGCCCTGGTGTAGGTAGAAGACCGAGAAGGCGCCGTCATCCAGGGAGCCGCGGATGACCTCGCGGTCCCAGTCAAAGGCCGGTCCGACATACTCGATCGCCGCCCAGTCGGACAGATCGGAGAAGAAGTAGGGGACGACGTCGTGGGCGACGTCCTGGCCCAGCATGTTGAGCGCCACGGTCTTGCCCTGGGTGAAGGCGACGTCCCAGTGCTCGACGCGGATCGCCCTGCCTCCGTGGACGACGCTCTCGTACTCGGCCATATCCCCCGCGGCGTAGATCCCTGGAGTGGCGGTCTCCAGGCGGGAGTTCACGCGCACGCCGCCGCTCTCGCCCAGTTCCAGGCCGGCGCCGCGGGCGAGCATGACGTCGGGATTGACCCCGGCGCCGATGACCACGGCGTCCGCCTCGATCTCGCGGCCGCTCTTGGTCACGACCTTCGTCACCCGCCCGTCGGCGCCCTCGAAGCGGTCGAGCTCGTCCTCGCCGTGCAGGGTGATGCCGTGGCCGGCCAGCAGGTCATGGAAGTAGCCGGCGGCCTCGCGGCCGAAGGTGCGGATGAGCGCGCGTTCCTCCAGCATGACCATCGTGCACTGGCTGCCGAGTTCGGTGAGTGTCGCCGCGACCTCCGAGGCGATGTAGGAGCCGCCGATGAGGACAACTCGCTTGCCCGCCGCGTCCTCGCGGATGGCGTCGCTGTTGCCGAACGTGCGCAGATAGTGGATGCCCTCGAGCTCGGAGCCCTCGACGTTGAGACGACGGACGTTGGCCCCGGTGGCGATGAGCGCCTTGCCGAAGCCGACCTGGAGCTTGTTGGAGAGCTTGACCGTGCGGTCGGCCAGGTCGAGCTTCATCGCCGAGGTGCGGGTGAGCGCCTCGATCCCCTGCTCGGCGTACCAGTCGGCGGTCTGAAAGAGCGCGTCCTCGCGCGAGTCGGTCCCCTTGAGGTAACCCTTGGACAGGGGCGGGCGGTCGTAGGGCAGGTCGGGCTCGCGCCCGACGAGCAGGATGGAGCCCTCGGCCCCGGAGCGGCGCAGCCAGCGCGCGCAGTTGCCCGCGGCCAGGCCGCCGCCGATGAGCAGGAAGTCGACGGTGCGATCAGCCACCGGCGGGAATGATCAGTTGCGGGCCGAGAGCTCTGTGCCCTCGGGTGCGAAGCGCGGGGTGATCTCGCCCTCGAGACCGGGGTCGAGGATGAGCAGCACCTGATCCCCGGCGTGGATGACCGAGTCGGCCTTGGGGACGAACCCGGCCCCGTTGCGCAGGACCGAGATGATGAGCGCTCCCTCGGGCAGTGAGACGTCGTTGACACGCTGGCCCGCAGCCGACGAGCCCTCCCCCACCTCGAGCTCGATGATCTCCAGGTGCTCCTCCTCGAGCGCCAGGAGCTGGACGAGACCGTACTCGGGGACCTCGTGTTCGATAAGGCGCAGGATGAGGTCGGTGGCCGACACGGCGGGCTGGATGCCGAGCGTCTTGAAGTGCACCATGTTGCGCGGGTTGTTGACCCGGGCAACGATCCGGTCCACCCCGTACTTCTCCTTGGCCACCTGGCAGATGAGGATGTTGTCCTCGTCGTCGCCGGTGACCGCGATGACGAGGTCGGCGCGCTGGATGCCGGCGCGCTCGAGGATCCACAGCTCGGTGGCGTCGCCGTACTGCACGGCGTGCTCCAGCTCCTCCTCCACCACGCGAAAGCGGCGATGGTCGGATTCGATCAGGGTGACTTCCCTGTCCTTGGCGATCAGCTCCCGGGCCAGGTTCCACCCAACCTTGCCCGCTCCCGCGATGATCACGTACATGTGGCCAGTTTCTCCCTTCAGGCCTCGAGAACGACGTGTTCGGCTTGATCGATGGCGTGCTGTGTGGGACAGATGGTGAGCAGTCCCTGCTCCCCGTACCAGGCCGCCCGAGCCGGGTCGGCCACGCGCACCACCACGCGACGCACGTTGAAGCGCCGCTGAGCGAGCTGGGCGATGACCAGGTTGGTGTTGTCACCACGCGTGGCCGCCAGAAAGATGTCGGCCTGTTCGATTCCGGCCTCGATGAGCCCGTCCACCTCCAACGCCGCGCCGACGGTGAATCGCCCGCCGGCATCCTCCCAGCTGATCGACTGGTCCTTGTCCAGCCGCTCGTGTGACAGCGGGTCGCTGTCAAGCACGGAAACGTCGTGTCCGGCGTCCAACGCGCGCTTGGCTACCGCCGACCCCACACGGCCGGCACCGACGATCACAATGAACATGCGCGGGACTCTAGGTCGTTACGGCGATAAATGGCGTCACATCGAGACCAATACCCGCGACGGCCCGTAGCCCAAGCGGCTCCGTTCACAACGCCTTCACCCCGTCGGCCCGCGGCGGCGGCGTGAGCGCAGCGGCCGCGATCACCAGCGCGAACGCCAGCACCCGGACGATCACGCCCACCTGGGTGGACGGCATCGGCTCGCCGAACACGATCGGCCCGGCGGCGATCGTGGTCAGGTTGGCGGCGGCGCTGGTCAGCGCGATCATCGGCACCGCGTCGCCCAACTGGAGGCTGCGCGCTGAGATGAGCAACCCCACCAGCGAGGCCACCAGGATGACGAGGGCCAGCGGATGCAGCAAGACCGCGAACCCCAGGGCGTCCAGATGCGAGCTCAGCGCCTTGATCGAAGTGTCCGACGTGGCCCACAGCAGGCCCGCGGAGACCGCGAGCATCCCGGGACGGCGCGGCCGCAGCGCCAACAGGAGGCCGACCGTGCCGGTGGCGGCGAGGAACACCGCCAGCGTCCCCGGGTCATAGCTCGAGTGCGCGCTGCCCGCGTCACCGTCCAGCGTGGCGGCCAGGAAGGCCAGGCCGGCCGCGGTCAGCCCCACGCCCACCCACTCCCGGCGCGTCACCTCCATCCCGAACAGCTTGTCGGCGACCACCGTGAGCAGGACCAGCCCGCCGGCGATGACCGACTGCACCAGCGAGATGGGCGCCAGCGCCAGCGCCCCGACGTGAAAGCCCCACGAGCCCAGCGCGATGGCGATGCCCAGGGAGTACAGCGGCGAACGGAACAGCTCTACGGTGCTCCGCCAGGGGTGCATCAGCTCCACCGACGGCGCCTCGCGGGCCCCGCGGAACTTGTAGAGGAACCCGGCCACCGACCCGAACGCGGTGAGCAGGGCCAGGACCAGGCCGATGTCGACGGACACGGACACTGCTGCGGCGGAGGCTACGCGGCGCGGGTGGGCGAGTGCCGATCCCGCGCCGCGAGAGTCGCTCGGTGTGGGTGGGCCTGACTCGTGGCCTGCTCAGATCAGGTGATCAGCGGGATGATCAGCAGCGCGACGATGTTGGCGACCTTGATCATCGGGTTGATGGCCGGTCCCGCGGTGTCCTTGTAGGGGTCGCCGACGGTGTCGCCGGTCACCGCGGCGGCGTGGGCCTCCGAGCCCTTGCCGCCGAAGGCGCCGTCCTCGATGAGCTTCTTGGCGTTGTCCCACGCGCCGCCGCCGGCGGTCATCGACACCGCCATGAAGAGCCCGACGACGATGACCCCGATGAGGAGCCCGCCAAGCGCCTGGACCGAGATGATGCCGATGATCACCGTGACCACGATCGGGATGAGCGCCGGCAGGATCATCTCCCGCTGGGCGGCCGCGGTCACGATGCTCACGCACTGGCCGTACTCCGGCTGCTCGGTGCCGTCCATGATCCCGGGCTTCTCCCGGAACTGGCGGCGGACCTCGTTCACCACGGCGCCGCCGGCGCGGCCGACCGCCTCCATCGACAGGGCGGCGAACAGGTAGACCATCATGCCCGCCGATCGAGCAGGCCGATCAGCACCGGCGGGTTGGAGAGATCGAAGCTCGTCGGATGGCCCCGCTGGGTCAGCTCCTGCCTGAAGGCGTCGAACAGGACGAGGGCGGCCAGGGCGGCCGAGCCGATCGCGTAGCCCTTGGTCACAGCCTTGGTGGTGTTGCCGACCGCGTCGAGCGGATCTGTGACGTTGCGAACCTCCTCGGGCAGTTCGGCCATCTCGGCGATACCACCGGCGTTGTCGGTGATGGGGCCGAAGGCGTCAAGCGCCACGATGAGACCGGTCAGCGACAGCTGCGCCATCACGGCGACGCCGATGCCGTAGATGCCGTGGCCCAGCTTCCAGGCGCCGAAGATGCCGAGCGCGATCACGATCGCCGGCAGCGCGGTGGCCTGGTAGCCCTGGGCGAGGCCCTGGATGATGTTCGTAGCGTGACCGGTCTGCGACGCGCGGGCGGTGCTCTTGACCGGCGAGAAGCGCGTCGAGGTGTAGTAGTCGGTGATCACGAACAGCGCGGCCGTGATGACCAGGCCGATCAACGCACACAGGTAGAAGTGCCACCACTTCGGCACGTCGCCCGCGGCGCTCGTCAGCCCATGCATCAGCCAGTAGGTGACCGGGAGGAACGCCAGTGCGGCCAGGCCGCCGGAGAGGACCAGGCCCTGGTAGAGCGCACGCTCGACGTTGCCGGAGCGTGACTTCACGGCAAAGGTGCCGATGATCGAGGCGATGATCGAGACGCCGCCCAGCACCAGCGGGTACATCGCGACCGCGGTGCTCTGGGTGAAGGTCAGTACCCCGAGCAGCATGACCGCCACGGCGGTCACGGCGTAGGTCTCGAAGAGGTCGGCCGCCATGCCCGGCGCAGTCACCGACGTTGTCGCCCACGTTGTCGGCGATCACGGCCGGGTTGCGCGGGTCGTCCTCGGGGATGCCCGCTTCGATCTTGCCCACGATGTCGGCGCCGACGTCAGCGCCCTTGGTGAAGATGCCGCCGCCCAGTCGCGCGAACACCGAGATCAGGGAGCCGCCGAAGCTCAGGCCGATCAGGGCATTGACAGCCTGGTGCGTGTCCTCGCCGACGATCCACGTGAGGATGCCGTAGTAGCCGGCCACGCCGATGAGGGCGAGCCCGACCACGAGCATGCCGGTGACGGCGCCGCCGCGGAAGGCGACCTTCAGCGCCGGGGAGACGCCGCCGCGGGCCGCCTCGGCCACCCGGGCGTTGGCCCGCACCGAGACGTTCATGCCCACGAATCCGGCACCGGCTGACAGGGCGGCGCCGATGAGGAAGCCGATCGCCACGCGGATGTTCTGCAGCGGGATCAGCAGGATGAACACCACCACGCCGACCGCCGCGATGATCGTGTACTGGCGCGTCAGGTACGCGGAGGCGCCCTCCTGGACCGCCGCCGAGATCGCGCGCATCCGCTCGTTGCCGGGCGACAGCGCCAGCAGCGAGCGTGAGGTGACAACTCCATAGCCGATGGCACACGCCGCGCACACGAGCGCGATCACGACGCCATGGTCGGTCAGAAAGCTAGACAAGAAGGTCCTCCGGGAAGCTCTCAGGTTCGGGAACCGCGACGGATCGCGAGCACAACGTCAAAAAGGGCCTTCCGCGCTCAGATAGTGCGGAGACCCCGGCATAAGCCCGGCGCGAGTCTAGCGTGCAGGCGGGCGGAACGTCGGCCCGAAATGGCGCGGACGCTGGGGATACAGCTATTGGCCGGGAACCCAGAGGCGCCCGCTGCGCTGGGCCGGACCTGGTTCACCGGGTTTTGGAGTCTCAGAGTCCGGTGGACCGGGAGGCGCCTGTCGAACCGGGACCCCGACCCGGCCCCGAGCCGGACCCGCCCGGCCCGGAATCGGACCCGCCCGCCCCTGGCTCACCGGGCCGCCGCCGGACGGTGGGCTCTGGCCACCGCCTCCGCCCGGCCGTGCTCGCCGGAGCCGGAGCCGGCCGCCGTGCTCGGATTCGAGCCCGCCCACGCTGCCCGCCCAGCCGCACGAACGCCATCTGCAGTTGGGATAGCGGCGTCGCGAATCGGCGCCGCCTGCGGGGGAGCGGCCTGCTCGATGACGGGCAGCAGCGCGCGAACGGCCTCGATGGACAGCCGGACCTGACCCAGATCGCGCTCGTCCTCGGTGCCCGGGGACAGCCCGGTGCGACGCATGCCGAGGTTGACGAGCGACACGACCTGGTCCAGCAGGATCTGCTCGACCCGGATCTTCTTGATCTCGGCCTCGTAGGCGGCCCGGAGCTCTTCTTCGGTTGGTTGATCGCCGGTGCTCATGCGCTCTGCTCCCCTCAGACGTGGCTGCTCAGCGGCAGTGGGGCTCCAATACCCCGGAGTATGTGTCGCGGGTCTCTGCCTGTACGGCAGCGTAGACCTCGCGCAGACTCATCCCGGTTTCCAGCATCTTGCGCTGACGCTGCGCGCCGTTGGCCGGGGGCAAGCTCACCTCGAGGCCCAGTTCGGCCCGAATCGGCGCGGTCCAGTCCAGCAGCCGGTCCACGGCCCCGGCGGCGGGGTAGGGCTCGCGCCGCTCGAGGTCGAGGAGGTCGCCGTCCAGGCCGTAGCGCAGCGCCCGCCACATGTTCTCCTCGATGAGTCGATTGGGCAGGTCGGTGAACGGCACGCCGTCGTCGATGTCGCGAGCCGCCTGGGCCACGCAGGCAACGATCAGGCCCGCCAGCCCGTCTGACTCGGCGGCGGTCGGCTGGGCGTCGCAGATACGGACCTCCACCGTGCCGAAGGCGAAATGTGGCCGGATGGACCACCACACCTGCGTGTACTCGACGATCGAGCGGGTCCGGACGAGAAAGTCGATGTAGTCGGCGAACGCCGCCCAGTCGCCGAAGGCGTCCGGCACGCCGCAGCGCGGGAAGCTCTTGGTGAAGATCTGCGTCCGTGCGCTGTGCAGGCCGGAGTCCCGGCCGTCGAGGAACGGGGAGCTGGCCGAGATCGCCAGCAGCACCGGCAGGACGGGCCGCAGGCGATCGCACACCAGGACCGCGCGATCGGCGCCGCGGATCCCGACGTGGACGTGGAGCGAGAACGTGTTGTTGCGCCAGGCCACGTACTTCAGCCCGTCCTGGACGCGGTGGTAGTGATCGGTGTCGATCACGTGCTGGTGGCGGTAGTCCGAGAACGGATGGGTGCCGGTGGCGCCGAGCTCCAGCTCACGGGCGGCGGCCAGCGCGAACAGCCGGCGGCGCAGCTCGTGCTGGGCGGAGCGGGCGGCGGCTCAGGTCCTCGCCCCGGCCGGACCGGATCTCGATCTCCGATGAGATCAGCTCTCCGGCGATCGCCGGGCTCAGCAGCGGCGTCGTCGGCGCCGGCGTCGCGCAGTTCCTCGAAGCGGCCGACGAGCTCGAGGCTGTCGGGGTCAAGGACCGCGAACTCCTCCTCCAGACCGACGGTGAAGTCGGTGGATGCCTCAAACGCGGCACGCGCAGTGTCGATGTCGAGCTCCACAGCAGACAGATGAGAGACGCTAGGTCAGATAGAAGTACAGCGCGTAGAGCAGATCGACTGCGGGGCTCGAGGTGTGCACGGTCACTTCGGGTGGCACCTGAAGCAGCGCCTCGGAGTAGTTGAAGATGATCTTCACGCCGGCGTCGACGAGCTCGTCGGCGATGCTCTGTGCGGCCGCGGACGGGACCGCCAGGACCGCGACCACGATGTCCTGCTCGTCCACCACGGTCCGCAGCTCGGAGTTGTGGCGGACCGTCATCGGGCCGATACGTGTCCCGACGCGCTCGTGGTCGATGTCGAACATGGCCACCACGCGGAAACCGTGGTCGGCGAAGATGTCCGAGGTCGCGATCGCCGTGCCGAGATGCCCGGCGCCGAACAGCGCGATGTTGTGCTGGCCGGCGGTCCGCAGGATCTTGCGGATCTGGCTGACCAGCGATTCGACGTTGTAGCCGACGCCCCGCTTGCCGAACTTCCCGAACCCGGAGAGGTCACGGCGGATCTGGGTGGAGTTGACGTGCGTGTAGTCGGCGAGCTCCTGAGAGGAGATCGTCTCCTTGCCGATTTTTCGCGCTTGCGTGAGGACCTGCAGGTACCGCGACAGTCGCGCCGCAACCCCGAGCGACAGCTTCTCGCTCGGTTTGTCGAGGCCCGGGCCCGGCGGTTCGGTACCGCGGCCGACCGTGTAGCTCATGCTGTTTTCACTCTAGTCGGTCTGCTGGGGACGTTGCGGGGCGCGGCCGGTGGGCCGGCTCCTACGGCTCGGCGCGGCCTGCTGCACTGAGACGCTGTTCGAGCTCGGACTCGTCGACGTACAGCTCGAACACCTCGACCCCGTCGATGGCGACCACCGGGATCCGCTCCAGGTAGCCGCGCAGCAGCTGCTCGTCGGCGTCGATATCGCGCTCGACGAGCTCGAACGGGTGGCGGGCACGGACGCGCTCGAGCACGATGCGGGCGTCGTCGCACAGGCAGCACCCATCGCGGCCGTAGAGGATCACCTCCCGGCTGCTCATGCAACCAGCGCCCTCTCGCCGGTGGCGTACACGTCGACGTCCAGGTACTCCGGGAAGGGCCGCGCCGGCACGAAGCGCGCGGCGCTGGCGATCATCGCCGCGTTGTCGGTGCACAGCTGGCGCGGCGGGATGTCGACCGGCACCCCGAGCGCCGACAACCGTTCGCGCAGGGGGCCGTTGGCGGCCACCCCGCCTCCGATGGCCAACTGCCGGGCCCCGGTCTGCTCCAGCGCTCGCTCGACGCGCAGCGTCAGCGCCTCGACGATGGCCCGCTGGTAGGAGGCAGCCAGGTCGGCGCGCCGGCGCTCGGTCTCCGCCTCCCCCAGGTCGCGGACGCAGTAGAGCAGGGCGGTCTTCAGCCCGGCGAACGAGAAGTCCAGGCCCGGCATCCGCGCGCCGGTGGGAAACGCGAAGGCCTCGGGATCACCGTCGCGGGCCAACCGCTCCAGGGCCGCGCCGCCGGGATATCCGAGCCCCAGCAGACGCGCGCCCTTGTCGAAGGCCTCGCCGGCGGCGTCATCGAGCGTCTGGCCCAGCACCTCGTAGTCGGGTCCGTGATCGATCACCTGGGCCAGGAAGGTGTGGCCGCCGCTGGCGACAAGGCTCAGGAACGGCGGGGCGAGTGGTGACGGCTCCAAAAACGCCGCCGCGATGTGGCCATGCAGATGGTCGACCGGCGCCAGTGGCAGCGCGCGGGCGGCGGCCGTCGCCTTCGCCGTCGCCAGTCCCACCAGCAGCGCGGCGACGAGGCCCGGGCCCCGCGTGACGGCGACGAGCTCAATGTCGGCCAGCTCGGCACTCGCCTGGCGCAGCGCGTCCTGGACCGCCGCCCCGACGAGCTCGAGGTGGTGGCGGCTGGCGATCTCCGGCACGACGCCGCCGTAGCGGTCGTGGATCCCCTGGGAGGAGATGACGTTGGACAGGATCCGGCCATCGCCGGTGACGACCGCCGCGCAGGTGTCGTCACAGGAGGTCTCGAGCGCGAGGATCACCCCGCCGCGCCCGACGGGGAGGTCGTCTCCAGGGTGCGCCACATGATCACCGCATCCTCGCCGTTGTCACGGTAGTAGCGAGGGCGCGTGCCGGCGGAGCGGAAGCCGAACCGCTCGTAGAGCGCGATCGCGGGGGCGTTGGACGTCCGGACCTCCAGCGTGTACTCGCGGTCGGCGCCGGCTCGGTCGATCATCTGCTCGAGCATCATCCGGGCGATGCCGCGCCGGCGCATCACCGGGTCGACGGCGATGTTCATGAGATGCCACACCGTGTCGTAGCGGGCGCAGATCAGGTAGCCGAGCAGCGTGTCCTGCTCATCCACCGCGGCCAGGCACAGCCCCGACGGCTTGGACAGCTCGAGCACGAACATCGCCAGCGACCAGGGCGTCGTGAACGCGCGCCGCTCGATCGCGATCACCTGCGGGAGATCGGAATAGCCGAGGGGCCGGATCCTGATGCTGTCTGAGGTCATTGCCGAGCGGAGCGGAAGGTGATCTCGGCGTCCGGTAGACGCAGATACTCCGGCTGGACGCCCTCCGGGGGCTCAGGCCGCAGACCCAAGGCCAGCCGACAGTGCTCGATGGCGCTGACGCGGTTGAGCTCTGAGTCCGGCTCTGGAATCCGCGCTCCCACATGCTCGAGAGCCTGTCTGAATTCTACCGCCCCGTCGCCCACTGCCAGCCACGCGCGACCGTCCGACTGCCATGGCCTGGGCGAGCGCGTCGGGGGCCAGCGCGCGGGGGCGCAGCAGCGGCGCGGCGTCGGGCCGCGACACCTCCGGGGCCGCCCACCCGGCGGCGAAGACCTCGCCGCGGCGGGCGTCGATCACCGCCATCACCGACGTCGGCGGCGGCCGGCCGGCGCGTGCCCGCGCCCCGGGCCAGGGAGTGCAGCGTCGAGACCCCGACGAGCTCGATGTCGCGCGCCCGCGCGAGGGCGTGCGCGGTGGCGACGCCGATTCGCAGCCCAGTGAAGGTGCCCGGGGCCCACCCCGACGGCGATGCGGTCGACCGCCGACCAGTCGGCGCCGCGCGACCTGAAGCACCTCCACCACCAGCGCCATCAGCCGGGTGGTGTGCCGCGGTCGTGCGCCGGGCGAAGGGTCGTCGCGACGCTCGACGGCCTCGTCGCGCTCTGAGTCGAGCAGCGCCACGGTGGTGGCGCGTGTCGCGGTGTCAAAGCCCAGAACCTTCACGCGATCACAACCTGACGCTGATCGCCGCCGGCGTGCTCGAGGCGGACGCGTGCCGCAACGTTTCCCAGCGCGCCTGAGCTCCCGCTCGCCCGCGGCCGGCCATTCGACGAACGCGATGGTGTCGGGAGCCGACATAGTCCGCGAGCAGGTCCGGGTCCTCGCCGCTCAAAGACGCCAGGCGATACAGGTCGACATGAGCCACCCGGGCCCGTCCGTCCGCCGGGTACAGGTGACCGATGGTGAACGTTGGACTCGTCACCGGGACGGTCACGCCCAGCGCCCGTGCAGCGCCCCGCACGAACGTCGTCTTGCCCGCGCCCAGCTCGCCCTCGACCAGGACGACGTCGCCGGCAGCCGAGCTCAGCCGCGAGCTGTCCGCCGAGCGCTTCGGTCTCGGCCGCGCTGTGTGACTGAAACCGGCCCTGCACTGGCCGACACTGTAGTGCCGGGGGTTTCGCTACCGTCAGGGGCATCATGGCCGACGGTACGTCCAGCTCCCAGGGGCGCGTGGCGCGGCTCGTACAGCGGGTCGCCGGCGACCGGGCCGACGTCCCGACGTCGCTGGGCGAGCTGCGCGCGTCAGAGACCGCCAAGGCGGTCGGCCTCGCGGCGGCGATGATCGGCAACAACATCATCGCCCTGGGCTCGACGGTGGTGTTCAGCCGGCTGCTCAAGGACAACCAGGGCGGGGGCTACGGCTCGCTGGCCGCGCTGGTCAGCTACTTCCTCATCCTCTCGGTGGTGGGCCAGGCGATGCAGGTGGCGACGGCCCGGGAGGGCGTGCTCGGGCACCTGGGCGTCGGGGCCGGCCTGGCGGCCACCGTGCGCCGCTGGACCCGCGGGCTGCTCCTCTTCACCCTGGCCCTGACCGTCATCTCGGTCCTGCTGCGCGACCCGATCGCCCGGGCGGTGGGCGTCAAGCACGACCAGTGGGCCGCGGCGGTGGGTCTGCCGGCGGCGGGCCTGTGGGTGGAGCTGTCGATGCTGCGCGGCGTGCTGCAGGGCGTCGGCGACTACAAGGGCGTGGGCGTCAGCCTCCTGGGCGAGCAGAGCGTGCGCCTGGTCAGCGGAGCCATCCTGGCTGTGGCGGGGCTCGGCGTGACCGGGGCGTACCTGGGGACGCCGGTGTCGTTCATCGCCATGTCCCTCTACTGCCTGTACCGCCTGCGCCAGTACGTGCGCGAGGTGGAGGACGAGCCCTTGGCCACGGCGTCACAGGCGCCAGCGGCGGTGATCAGCCTGTGGGAGCACGTCAAGCGCGCGTGGGCGCCAATCGCCGGTCTGATCATCATCGCCGTCCTGCAGAACATCGACATCATCGCCGCCAAGCACCGGTTCGACACTCATACCGCCAGCTCCTATGGCGCCGTGGCGGTCGCCGCCAAGGTGCTCATCTGGGTGGCGATGGGCGCCGGCTTCTATCTCGTGCCCGAGGTCTCGCGACGCCGAGCCCAGGGGGAGGACCCGCGACCGATCCTGGCGCGCGCGCTGGGAATCGTCGCGGTCTGCGCCGTCCCGGTCCTGCTCATCTTCGCTTTCGCCGCACACCTACTCATCAAGGGCGCCTTCGGTGCCTCCAAGACGACCGCGGCGGATTCGCTGCTCGTGCTGGGCCTGGCGTTCAGCGTGCTGGCCTGCACCTACCTGGCGGTCCAGTACCTGCTGGCGCTGCGACGAACGTGGTTCCTTGTCCCCCTCGGCGCCGTGGCGGTGGCCGAGCCGATCCTGCTGCTCAACGCGTCACACGAGCCCAAGAGCTTCGCCGCTGTGGTGCTGGCCATCCAGGTGGTCGCCGCGGTGGTCGCCTTCGCCTGCGCTCTGCGGCCGGACCGCACGCGGGTCTCGCCTCCCGGCCCGTCCGAGGCGATCGCCGAGGAGCGGGTCCCCGAGCCCGTCTGATCAGCGCGTTGTGAGGAGCCGGTCGGCGGTGAGCGACTCGACCGGCGGCGCATGCACGAACGTCCGCACGAACGCCTCGACGACCGCCGGGTCAAACTGGCTGCCGGCGCCCTCCCGCAGCTCGTCCAGCGCCTGCACGTGCGGTCGCGCGCGGCGGTATGGGCGCTCGCTGGTGATCGCGTGGTAGGCGTCGCAGACGGAGATGATCCGCGCCTCCAACGGGATCTGGTCCCCGGCGAGGCGATCGGGGTAGCCGCCGCCGTCGAACCGCTCGTGGATGGCGCGCACGATCCGAGCCGCGCCGGCGAGCGCCGGGGCAGCCGCCAGGATGCGCTCGCCGATCACGGGGTGGCGGCGAACGAACTCCCACTCGGTGTCGGTGAGAGGCCCGGGCTTGGCCAGGATGCTGGCCGGCACGGCCACGTTGCCGATGTCGCGCAGGTCGGCGGCGTGGCCGAGGTCCCGCAGCCAGGCGCCGCTCAGGCCGAGCTGGGCGCCGACACGCTCGGCGGCCCGCGCGACGGCCGTCACGCGATCGGGTGAATCCTGGTGTGAGGCCGCAAGGGTGGCCAGCAGCACGTCGCGGGTCTGAGCGGCCGCGCTGGTGCGCCGCCTGTGCTTGCGCGCGTACATGCGCCGGTCGCAGAGCCGCAGCGCGTCTGAGGGGTCGGCTGCCTCGTCGGGGATCTGCGCCACGCCGCTGGAGGCGGTGATCGAGAAGCCCTCTCCACGCTCGCTGAAGCAGTTCGTCCATTCGACCAGGCGCGTATCGAGCTCCTCGCCGGTGATTCCGGCCGCCAGGACGCAGAACTCGTCGCCCCCGAGCCGATAGGCGGTGCCGGTCCCGGCGACCGCCTGCTGCAGCGCCGCGGTGAGCCGCACGAGCAGCGCGTCACCCGCAGGGTGTCCGAAGCGGTCGTTGTATTCCTTGAAACCGTCGAGATCGAAGATCGCCAGCGCCGCCGGGCGGCCTTCGTCGATGAGCCGCTCCATATCGCCGATCAGCTGCCGGCGATTGCCCAGAGCGGTGAGGGCGTCGGTGAGGCCGAGAAGCTCGAGCTGGCGCTGGACCTCACGCATGCGATCGCGGACGCGCTCGTTCAGCCCCCATGCGGTGACGCCGGCAGCGCCTGCGAGGGCCACGAAGAGGGCATGGATGCCGGCCCAGGTCCACGGGTGCTCGCGGGCCGCGCGGGTGTCGAACACCGCGCTGGGGTCAAGCGTGCCCATCACCCCGTGGTGGATCAGCACGAAGGCCACCGCCAGCAGGAACGGGGCCCATTCCTCATAGAGGGTCAGGACGAGGATGACGACGAAGAAGCTGAAGTGCATCTCGGTGAGGCCGCCGGAGATGTCGACGAGCGCAGCCGAGCCGGTGAGCAGGCCCATCGAGGCCGACATCGAGCGCCACTTGCGCGACGCCCCGGTCCATGCCGCGAGGGCGGCGAAGGTGAGCATGGCGACGATCTCAGGCGAGTACTGCAGCGCAGCACTGCCGTGGCTGGCCACCGCGTAGGCCGCGACGACGACGACGTTCAGCCCCAGCAGGACGCCGATCACGCGGTGGCGGCTGCGCCAGTCCTCCTCGGGCAGGGAGCCGCCGTGGGGCAGCAGAGCGCGCAGGCGCCCGGCCAGCCCGCGCGCATCGCCCTCCGTCCCGTCCGCCGACCGCTCGCGTCTCGCGCTCATGTCAGCGGCTTCGCTTTCAGCGCGAACGGTTGTGCCTGGGAGTGCCCGGAGGTATCGAGGCGATGCAACGGGCAGACAAGAAGCAGCGCCCCCGGCGGCTTGGCTCCGGCCACGGAATAGCCCAGCATCATCAGGTGCGGGCCCAGAGAGGCCAGCGTTGCCACGGCAAATACCAGGGCGACGACGAGGTTGGGGTGCCGACGAAGCTTCATCGCCGTGGTATCGACCCTGAATCCCCCGTTCTTGAGCCTTAATCGGCCTTCGCGACATGCGTCCAGGTTCTCTGGACGCTCGGGCCCATCGAAGGGCGAAACCTACCCTGTCGGGGCTTAGAAAAGACCCAGTTGGACCGTCTCCGGCGACGCCTCGAAATCCGCACTTGATTTCGGTGCATCATGGTCGGCTTCGCTCACCTCTGAGGCTCCAGGGGGGTCCTGCGCGGGCTCGCCGAGCGCCCCGACAGGCCCCGGCGTCTCATCTTCGGCGGGCTCTGGAACGTCCTCGTCCTGCAACGCGGGCTGCTCGGGCGCCCCCTGCGCCAGGAGGTCCGGAATGCGTTGGAAATCAGCTCGCAGCACCTCGAGCGTCGAGGGGGTGTAGAGGGCCGCCGCGGGGTGGTAGAGCGGGTAGAGCCGGATCGCGCGCGCGCCGATGGTGCGCAGCTCCGCCTGGCCGTGCAGGCGAGAGATACCGGTGTTGTCGCCGCGCAGGAGCTTGGTGGAGAAGTTGCCCAGCGTGCAGATCACCGTGGGCTGGATGAGCTCGACCTGACGGCGCAGATACTCGTTGCAGGACTCGATCTCGTTGGGATGGGGGTCCCGGTTGTTGGGCGGGCGGCATTTGACCGTGTTGCAGATGAACACCTCGCCGCGGTCCAGGCCGATCTCGCCGAGCAGCTTGGTCAGGAGCTTGCCCGCCTGCCCGACGAACGGGACGCCCTGCTTGTCCTCGTTGGCACCGGGGGCCTCTCCGACGAACATGAGGTCGGCGTCGGCGTTGCCGGAGCCGAAGACCACGGTGGTGCGGGTTTGATGCAACGGGCAGCGTGTGCAGCCCTTCGCCTGCTCGTAGACCGCCTTGAGCTGCTCCCGCCGCTCTGTAGGGCTTGTCACGGACGTCGATGCTAGAGAGGCCATCAGACGGGGTATCCTGAGCCTCGTGGCCGGCACCGACAAGGGCCGGGCCCGTTGACAGTGACGTTTTTCCCCCAATCTCCGACCGGTATCTCACATGCGGGAACTGGACCGGCTTTCTCTTCCCTCCCCTGCCGCTGCGCCCTCTCCGTCTGCTGTGACCGCCCCTGAACGGGTGGCCATCGTCGGCAAGGGCCGCATGGGTAACGCGCTGGCCGGGGCGCTGCGTGCCGCCGGCGTCCGGGTGAGCGGCCCCCTGGGTCGCGGTGAGGCTCCGCCCGATGGAGTCGACGCCGTGCTGCTGTGCGTGCCTGACGCCGAAATCGGCGCCGCCGCCGCGGCGGTGCCGGCCGGCCTGGCCGTAGGCCACTGCTCGGGAGCGACCGGCCTCGAGGTCCTCGCCGGTTCCGGGCACGACGTTTTTTCCCTGCATCCGCTGATGACCGTGACCGCCGACGCCGCTCCGGTCAGGTTCACCGGCGCGGGCGCCGCCGTGGCCGGGGGCACGCCGGCGATGCTTGACCTGGCCCGCGCTCTGGCCCAGCGGCTGGGCATGCGCCCGATCCAGATCGCGCCCCGGCGACCGCGCCGCCTACCATGCCGCCGCCTCAATCGCGTCCAACTTCCTGATCACGCTGGAGGCCGCCGCCGAACGACTGGCCGCCAGCGTCGGAATCGAGCGCGCGGACCTGCTGCCCCTGATCCAGGCGACGGTGGAGAACTGGGCGGACCTGGGCGGCGAGCGCGCCCTCACCGGCCCGGTCGCCCGCGGCGACGAGGACACGGTGGCGGCGCAGCGCCGGGCGATCGCTGAGCGTGCCCCGGATCTGCTCGCGCTGTTCGACACGATGGTGGACGCCACGCGCGCGCTGGCCACCGCGGGAGCGCTGGTGCGATGAGGACCGTCCGTAGCGTCGCCGAGTTGCGCGAACAGCTCGCCCGCGCCCGGCGCGCCGGGCACACGATCGGGCTCGTCCCGACCATGGGCGCCTTCCACGCCGGCCATCTGTCCCTCATGCGGCGCGCGCGCGAAGCCTCTGACGTCGTCGTCGTGTCGCTGTTCGTCAACCCCGCACAGTTCAACGAGGCGGCGGATCTGGATGGGTATCCGCGCGACGAGGAGCGCGACGCCGACCTGGCCGCCGACCAGGGCGTGGACTACCTGTTCGCCCCGAGCCTGGCCGAGGTCTATCCCGACGGGTTCGCCACCTCGGTCGCGGTCCGCGGCCTCACCGACGGCCTAGAGGGCGCTCACCGTGGTCACGGTCACTTCGACGGAGTGACAACGGTGGTGAGCAAGCTGCTGAACATGGTCGGACCGGACGTCGCCTATTTCGGTCAGAAGGACGCCCAGCAGGCGGCGGTGGTGCGGCGCCTCGTTCGCGACCTCAACTTCCCAGTCCGCATCGAGGTCTGCCCCACCGTGCGCGCCGAGGATGGTCTGGCGCTGTCGAGCCGCAACGTGCTCCTGACGCCCGCCGAGCGGGTCCAGGCCGCGGCGCTGCACCGGGCACTGCGGGCCGTGCAGGCCGCGGTGGCGGCCGGCGAGCGCGACCCGGAGGCGGCCGCGGCGCCGGGGTACGCCGAGCTGGCGCAGGCGCGCATCGACCCTGAGTACCTGGCCATCGTGGCGGCGGACACGATGGAGCCGGTGACGTCCGTGGAGGGCGACGTACTGGTCGCCGTGGCCGCCCGCGTCGGCTCTGTCCGCCTGATCGACAACGTGCCGATAACCGTCTCGAGACCCACCCAGAGCAGGTCCGACACCAGGGTGGCGACCCCACACGGGGCGCCAACCACCTAAAGGAGGCGAAAGCCATGTCTGCGACCCCCCGTACCCCAGTCCCCCAGAGCCTCGACGGGCCGATCCCGATGACCCTCCCGCGCCTGGCCGAGAAGAAGCGTCTCGGCGAGGCGATCGTGATGGTCACGGCCTACGACTATCCGTCCGCGCAGGTGGCCCAGGAGGCCGGCGTGGACGTCGTGCTCGTCGGCGACTCGGGCGCCATGACCGTGCTCGGCTACTCGTCGACGATCCCGGTGTCCATCGACGAGATGCTCATGCTGGCCTCGGCGGTGCGGCGCGGGCTGCGCACGCCGCTTCTGGTCGGCGATCTGCCCTTCGGCTCCTATGAGGCGTCCGACGAGCAGGCGATCGCGACCGCGCAGCGCTTTGTGAAGGAGGCCGGGTGCGACGCCGTCAAGCTCGAGCGTGGCGGCACGAGTGTCCAGCGCGCGCGAGCGATCGTGGAGGCGGGCATCCCGGTCATGGGCCACGTCGGCCTCACGCCCCAGACGGCGACCGCTCTCGGCGGCTACCGCGCCCAGGGACGCACGGCCGACCAGGCCATCGCAGTCGCACGCGACGCCATGGCACTGGAGGAGGCCGGCTGCTTCTCCGTCGTGCTGGAGGCCATTCCCGCCGCCGTCGCGCAGGAGATCATGGCCCGGGTGGAGATCCCGGTGATCGGCATCGGCGCTGGACCGGCCGACGGCCAGGTGCTGGTGTTCCACGATCTGCTGGGCATCTACGACGGGCACGTGGCGAGGTTCGCCAAGCGCTTTGCCGACGTGCGCGCTCACATGGTGGCGGGCGTCGCGGAGTACGCGGCTGAGGTGCGCAACCGGTCCTTTCCGGCGCCCGAGCACTGCTACTCGATCGATGATGAGCAGCTTGCGAGGTTCCGCGCCGGCCTGACGTAGAACGACCTCCCAGATCCCGTAGGATCAGCGCGAATGGCACGGTTCGCCCAGGTGTTCGCCCCGCGGGATCGCGTTTACTTCGAGTTGTTCGAGGAGGCGGGGCAGAACATGCTCCGCTCCTCGACGCTGCTGCACGAACTGCTCACCGACTATCCGGACAACAAGCAGCTCGCCGCTGAGATCCTCGACCTCGAGCACGAGGGCGACCGGATCACCCACGACATCATCGACCGGCTCAACCACACGTTCGTGACCCCGATCGACCGCGAGGACATCCTCGCCCTGGCCTCGGCGCTGGACGACATCGTCGACTACACCGAGGAGGTCGCCGACTACCTCGGCCTGTACAAGATCGAGGCGCCGATGGACCAGGCGATCTGGCTGGCACGCGTGCTCAAGGATGCCTGCAGCCAGCTCGCGGAGGCCATCCCCCACCTTCGGGGCTTCCGCGACATCAGCCGCTACACCGTCGAGGTCAACCGGCTGGAGAACGAGGGCGACCGCATCACGCGAGAAGCGGTGGCGTCGCTGTTCGACGGCGGGATCGACCCGATGGTCGTCATCCGCTGGAAGGACATCTTCGAGCGCCTCGAGGCGGCCATCGACGCCACCGAGCGGGCGGCCAACATCATCGAGGGCATCGTCATCAAGAACTCCTGACCGGCCGCGGCAGGGCGGCCCGCGGTTAGGTCTGAGCGTAGGTGATCTGCTTGATCACGCGGGCGGGCGCGCCCACGGCGATCGAGCGTGGCGGCAGGTCGCGGTTGACGACCGAGTTGGCGCCGATCACACACCGTTCCCCCACCGTCACCCCGCTGGTGATGACGACGTTTGCCCCACACCACACGTTGTCGCCCACCCGGGTCGGCCCCTTGCTGTGAAAGCCCTGCCACGTGATCGGGCGATCGGGGTCGTCCACGCGGTGGTCGGCGTCAGTGACGAAGCAGCCGTTGGCGAACATGCAGTGGTCGCCGATCTCGACCAGGTCCAGGGCCGCCACCATCACGCCGAGGTTGAGGAACGTCCCGGAGCCGATGCGGACCCGCGCCGGCGCGGGCGCCGTGATCCACACCCCCGGCTCGAGCAGCGTGTTGGCCCCGATCTCCAGGCGGCCCTCCCGCAGCGCCTCGAGCACATTGCCGTGCACCGGCCAGCGGGCGAACGCCCCCCGTCGCATCATCTCCCAGTGGATCCGGGCGTGGATCCACGGCAACGTGTTGTGCTCATACCAGCGCCACTTCTGCACCCACAGCTTCAGCTCGGCCCAGGACGGGACGCGCGGCGGCGGCTCGGGCGTCATCTGTGGTTCAGCGCTTGACCGCGCTCGCGCGGCGCCGCGTGCCCGATCCGTTGCCGGAGCCGTTCGTCGGCGTCTTCCCGTTCTTCGATCCGTTCGCGGACCCCTCGGCGGTCTTGGATCCGTTCGCCGTGCGCTTGGCGGTCTTGGATCCATTGGCCCGTGCCGACCTCCGCGCCGCGGGCTTACGCCCGCGCTTGGCCTTGACCTCGAGCAGTCCTGAGAGGAACTGCCCGGTGTAAGAGCGTGGCTCGGCCGCCACCTCCTCGGGCGTGCCGACGACGATCACCTGCCCACCCTCGTCGCCGCCCTCGGGCCCCAGGTCGATCAGCCAGTCCGAGACCTTGATGACGTCGAGGTTGTGCTCGATCACCACCACCGAGTTGCCCGCCTCCACCAACCGGTCGAGCACCTCGAGCAGCCGCTGGATGTCGGCGAAGTGCAGCCCCGTCGTCGGCTCGTCCAGGATGTACATCGTCCGCCCGGTCGCCACCTTGCTCAGCTCCGCGGCCAACTTGACCCGCTGCGCCTCGCCGCCCGACAGCGTCGTGGCGGGCTGGCCCAGCCGCATGTAGCCGAGCCCGACGTCGACGAGCGCCTGCACGCGACGGCGGATCTTGGGAATGTGGGCGAAGAACTCGAGCGCCTCCTCGATCGGCATCTCCAGGACGTCGGCGATCGTCTTGCCCTTGAAGCGCACCTCGAGGGTCTCGCGGTTGTAGCGCTTGCCGTGGCACTGCTCGCACGGCACGTAGACGTCAGGCAGGAAGTGCATCTCGATCTTGATCTGGCCGTCGCCGCGACACACCTCGCAGCGTCCGCCCTTGACGTTGAAGGAGAACCGGCCCGGCTTGTACCCGCGCGCCCGTGCCTCCTGCGTCTTGGAGAACAGGTCCCGAATCTGGTCAAAGAGCCCGATGTAGGTCGCCGGGTTGGACCGCGGCGTGCGCCCGATCGGCGACTGATCCACCGAGATGATCTTGTCCAGTTGGTCGAGGCCGGTGATCCGCTTATGTGCACCCGCGCGCTGGCGGCTGCGGTGCAGATGGTTGGAGACCGACTTGAGCAGCACCTCGTTGACGAGCGTCGACTTCCCCGAGCCCGACACGCCGGTGACACTGCACAGCACCCCCAGCGGGAAACTCGACGTCGATGGTCTGCAGGTTGTTCTCCGCCGCGCCCTTGACGCCCACGTACCCCGACGGCGTGCGGCGGCGCTCGGGCACCTCGATGCGCCGGGTACCGGCCAGAAACTGCCCGGTGAGCGACTCGGCGATCCGCCCGATTTCGTCGGCGGTCCCCTCAGCCACCACGTGACCGCCGTGCTCCCCGGCCGCCGGGCCCATGTCGACGATGTGGTCGGCAGCACGCATCGTCCCCTCGTCGTGCTCGACGACGAGCACGGTGTTGCCGAGGTTGCGCAGGCGCTCCAAGGTGCGGATCAGCTTGTCGTTGTCGCGCTGATGCAGGCCGATCGACGGCTCGTCGAGGATGTAGAGCACCCCCACCAGCGACGACCCGATCTGCGTTGCCAGCCGGATGCGCTGCGCCTCGCCACCCGACAGCGTGGCCGACGCCCGGTTCATGGAGAGGTAGCCGATGCCGACGTTGTCCAAGAACTGCAGGCGCTCCTCGATCTCACGCAGCACCAGCCTGGCGATCCGGCGGTCGTGCTCGGAGAACTCCTGGTCCTTGATCCACTCCAGCGCCCGTCGGGCCGGCAGAGCGGTGAACTCGTGGATCGCCGTCCCCCCCACCAGCACCGCCCGCGATTCGGGCCGCAGCCGCGCGCCCTTGCAGTCCGGGCAGGGCCGCAGGGTCATGTACTCCTCGATCTTCTCGCGCGAGTAGTCCGAATCGGTCTCGCGGTAGCGGCGCTCCAGGCTGGGGACGATGCCCTCGAACTGCGTCGCGTAGGAGCGCCGGCGCCCGAAGCGGTTGCGATAGGAGACCTGGATGCGCTCGCCGTTGGTGCCGTAGAGGAAGAACTCCTGCGAGCCGGCGGGCAGGTCCTCCCACGGCGTGTCGAGATCGACGTCGTAGCGCTCCGCGATCGCCTGGGTGAGCTGGTCGTAGTAGGAGGAGGCGCTCGCCGCCCACGGGGCGATCGCGCCCTCGCCGATCGACAGCGTCGGGTCGGGCACCACCAGCTCAGGGTCGATCTCCATCTGCGAGCCGAGCCCGGTGCAGCGCGGGCACGCACCATGGGGCGCGTTGAACGAGAAGATCCGGGGCTCGAGCTCGACGAGGCTCGGTCCGTGGACCGGGCAGGCGAACTTCTCTGAGAAGGTGAGGACGTTGCCGGTGGAATGGGGGTGGGCGGGCGAGGACGGCGCATCCACCAGTTCGATCTCGACCAGCCCGTCGGCCAGCGTCACCGCGGTCTCGATCGAGTCCGCCAGCCGCTTGCGGAGGTCCGGCTTCATCACCAGCCGGTCGACGACGACGGCGATGTCGTGCTTGTACTTCTTGTCGAGCACGATCTCCTCGTCGAGACGGCGCAGCTCGCCGTTGACCTTGACCCGGCCAAAGCCCTCGGCGCGCAGCTCCTCGAACTGCTTGCCGTACTCCCCCTTGCGCCCGCGCACGATCGGCGCCAGCACCATGAAGCGGGTCCCCTCGGCGAGCTCCATCACCTGATCGATGATCTGCTCGGCGGACTGCCCGGTGATGGGGCGGCCGCACACATGGCAATGGGGATGGCCGATCCGCGCCCACAGCAGGCGCAGATAGTCATAGATCTCGGTGACGGTGCCGACGGTCGACCGCGGGTTGCGCGACGTCGTCTTCTGGTCGATCGAGATCGCCGGGGAAAGCCCCTCGATCGAGTCGACGTCGGGCTTATCCATCTGCCCCAGGAACTGCCGGGCGTACGCCGACAGCGATTCCACGTAGCGCCGCTGACCTTCGGCGTAGATGGTGTCGAACGCGAGCGACGACTTCCCGGAGCCCGATAGCCCGGTGATCACGGTCAGCGAGTCCCGCGGGATCTCGACCGTGACGTCTTTGAGGTTGTGCTCTCGTGCGCCTGAGACGACAAGCTTGTCCATGCTCATTCGAGTCTAGTTGACCGAACAGACGTTCCCATGGCGAATCGCGCCCGATCGCCGCGATCTGGCTTACAGTTGGCGCTATGAGCGAGGAAGAAATCTCCCCCGGGCCCGCCGGCAGGCGGTCCCGCGGCGTGCGGGCCTCCGACGAGGACCGCGAGCAACTCATCGCCGAGCTCAACGAACACTCGGTGGCCGGCCGCCTGGACACCGACGAGCTCGAGCGCCGCGTCAGCGCGGCCTACGAGGCGACCACGACCGGCGAGCTGGACGCCCTGCGCAGCGATCTGCCGGCCCCGAGCAGGCAGGTCGCCCTTCAGCACGCCCAACGGCGCCGTCAGCTCACGCGGCGCATGATCCAGGAGAGCGGCGGCTCGCTCAGCGCGTTCGTCGTGTGCGTGGTGATCTGGGCGGCCTCAGGCGCCGAGGGGCAGTTCTGGCCGGTGTGGGTGCTGCTGGTGTTCGTGCTCAGCGTCGTACGCAACGGCTGGGCGCTGTACGGGCCGGCACCGGACCTCGACGCCGTCGAGGCCCAGCTCGACGCGCGGCGTGCACACCGCCACTCCCGCGACGCGCGGCGCGGGCACCACCGGCGCTGATCAGCTCTCGACGCTGGCGTAGACCTCGTCGAGCAGCCCACCGGCGTCGGCGAGGTGGAAGTTCTCACTCAGGTAGCGAGCGGTCTCCTCGCGCGGGGTGCCGTTGAGCGCCATGTTGAGCGCGATCAGCCGAGCGCCCTCCGCGTCGCCACCCTGCTGGGCCGGCTGGGGCTGATCGAAGCCGTTGCTCTGACCGCTGTCATCGGCCACGCTCTGGAACTCCCCCGCCACGGTGTCGTACTGTGCGGCCTCCGGCTTCGGCGCCTCCTCGGCAGCCGGCGCCTCGGCCACAGGCTCCGCGGGCTGGAAGCCCTCGGCGAACTGTGGCTCCTGGAGCTCATCGGATGCCTGCGGGGCGTCCTCGTGGACGGGCGCCGGGTCGTGGAGGCCGGTCGCGGGCGCCGGGCCGGCCCCGGGCAGTGGCTCGTCGGGGACGAACGCGGGACGCGGCGCAATCGCGCTGGAGACCTCGCTCAGGCCACTCTCGAGTTGCTGGAGGTCGGCGTTCAGGCGGCCCGAGCCGGTGCGCACCGACTCGATCATCGCGTGCATCTCCTGCTCCATCGCGGTGAGGCGCTCCATCATCGCGTGGGTCGACGCCGAGACCTTGTCGAGGTACTCGCGGGCCTCGCGCTGCGCGGTCTCGCGTGTCGTGCCGGCCTCGCTGGAGGCCTCGTCGCGGATCTCACGCGCGTCATCCTCGGCGGCGCGCTGGATCTCCGAGGCCGACTGCTCGGCGGCTTCGACGATCGTGCGCACGCGGTCCGATGCCGACGACGCGACGGTGTCGGTGCGACGACGAGCTTCCTCCTTGAGCGCGGCGACCTCGTCGGCGAGAGCGGACAGGTGAGCGTCGACGGCGTCAGGGTCGTAGCCCCGGGCCCCCAGCGGAAAGTCCTTCTTCTCGATGTTGTGCCTGTCCAGAGCCACGCCTGTACCTCCGAGGGATCACGACGATGAAGTTGAAGGAGCACGGCGAGCGTAGCGAACGTCCACTACTCGGTCGAACTCTTGCAGCGGTTAAAGCTCAGGAAACCGGAGCATTTCTGGCCTCGGGCTTTCCATCCTGCTCGGCATCCAGCCACACCGAGTCGGATGGCCGCGAGTCATCCAGCTGCTACGGCCTGATCTAACTCGCGCTTGAGGTCACGGATCTCATCGCGCAACTTCGCTGCATATTCGAACCGTAGATCCTCCGCGGCGGCGAGCATCTCCTCCTCCAGTTCCACGATCGCACGCTCGATTTCAGCGGGCGGCATCGACGACGCGGCGCGCTGGCGGCGGCGGCGCGACTTGGGGACCTTGGAGTCGGACATGAGGAACTCGGCGATGTCGGAGATGCCCTTGACGATCGTCTCCGGGGTGATCCCGTGCTCAATGTTGTAGGCCCGCTGGATCGCCCGCCGGCGGTCGGTCTCATCCAGGGCGGAGCGCATCGCCGCGGTCTCCTTGTCGGCGTACATCAGGACCTTGCCCTCGACGTTGCGCGCGGCGCGCCCGATCGTCTGGATGAGCGAGGTCTCTCCGCGCAGGAAGCCCTCCTTGTCGGCGTCGAGGATCGCCACCAGCGACACCTCGGGCAGGTCCAGGCCCTCCCGCAGCAGGTTGACGCCGACGAGCACGTCGTACTCGCCCAGGCGCAGCTCGCGAATGATCTGGATCCGCTCCAGCGTGTCGATCTCCGAGTGCAGGTAGCGGACCTTGAACCCCATCTCCAGCAGGTAATCGGTGAGGTCCTCCGACATCTTCTTGGTCAGGGTGGTCACCAGCGTGCGCTCGTCGCGGTCGACCCGAACGCGGATCTCGTTCATGAGGTCGTCGATCTGGTTGCGGGTCTCGCGCACCTCGACCTCGGGGTCGACGATCCCGGTCGGCCGCACGATCTGCTCGACGATCCGCGGCGAGTGCGTGCGCTCGTACTCGCCCGGGGTGGCCGACACGAACACCATCTGCGGCGTGATCGAGAGGAACTCCGCAAACGTCTGGGGCCGGTTGTCCAGCGCGCTCGGCAGCCGGAAGCCGTAGTCGACCAGCGTCTGCTTGCGCGAGCGGTCGCCCTCGTACATGCCGCCGATCTGCGGGACGGTCTGATGGGACTCGTCGATGAAGCAGACGAAGTCGTTGGGGAAGTAATCCAGCAGGCAGTAGGGGCGGTCGCCGGGGTTGCGCCCGTCGAGGATGCGCGAGTAGTTCTCGATGCCCGAGCAGAAGCCCAGCTCGCGGAGCATCTCCATGTCGTACTGGGTGCGCTGGCGCAGGCGGTGGGACTCCAGCAGCTTGCCCTGCTGCTCGAGCTCGGCGCAGCGCGCGTTGAGCTCGCGGCCGATCTCGGCCACCGCGTCCTCGATCATTCCCTCGCGGACGTTGTAGTGCGACGCGGGCCAGATGGCGACGTGCTCCAGGTCGTCCTCGATCAGCTCTCCGGTCACCGGGTCGAAGTGCTGGAGGTGCTCCACCTCGTCGCCGAAGAGCACGATCCGGTACGCGGTCTCCGCGTAGGCGGGGAAGATCTCGAGCGTCTCTCCCCGGACCCGGAACGTCCCGCGCGACGAGCGCCGTGTCGTTGCGGGTGTACTGGATCGAGACGAGCTTGCGCAGCAGCTTGTCGCGGTCGATCATCTCGCCCTTGTTCAGCGTCTGCAGGTTCTCGTCGTAGGTCTCGCGGCGAGCCCAGGCCGAAGATGCACGACACGCTGGCCACGATCACCACGTCGCGCCGCGCGAACAGGCCGGCGGTGGCGGCGTGGCGCAGCCGGTCGATCTCCTGGTTGATGGCCGAGTCCTTCTCGATGTAGAGGTCCTTGGAGGGGACGTAGGCCTCGGGCTGGTAGTAGTCGTAGTAGGAGACGAAGTACTCGACCGAGTTGCGCGGGGAAGTAGGTCCGGAACTCGTTGCAGAGCTGGGCGGCCAGCGTCTTGTTGTGGGCGATGACCAGCGACGGGCGCTGGACGGCCTCGATGGTCGCGGCCATCGTCATCGTCTTGCCGGTGCCGGTGGCGCCGAGCAGCGTCTGGAACCGCTCGCCCTCCTCGATGCCCTGCGCCAGCGACTCGACCGCGGCGGGCTGGTCGGCGGTGGGCGAGAAGGCGCTGTCGAGCTCGAAATTGGGCATGGCTATTCCTCTATGAATCTAGCGGCCGCGGGGGACCGCTCCGGCGCGTCAGCGGTCAGGAGCTGACCGCATTCGCCACGGGCGCCTTGGGGCGTCTGCGCGGGGCACCGGCGAACGTCAACTACGGCTATCGAGGACGAAGGGCTGGATGGTTGCGGCGACCCGCGAGACGCGGTCGCGCGCGATCTTTACAGCCATGTTGGAAAAATCGCGCACGCGAAGCCGCCGCCCCGCTCGCCCACGCCTCGCGAGCCGCCGCGGCATCCCACCCTTCTCCTCGATAGCCGCCGTTGACGTTCGCCGAGACCCAATCAACGCCCGGAAGGGGACAGCGCCTAGCTGTACCCGAGCGCGGACGCGTAGGTCTTGCGGTACTGGCCGCGCGCGGTGAGCACCCGCTGGACGTAGGCGCGGGTCTCCGGGAACGGGATGTCGACCGACGCGGAAGCGCTGGCCGTCGCGCGTGCACCGACCTGACCCAGCTGTCGACGTTGGTCTCCCCGCCGTTGTAGGCCGCCAGCGCCAGCACCGTGTTGCCGTGGTACTCGTTGAGCAGGTAGCGCAGGTAGTAGCTGCCGTAGGCGATGTTGACCGTGGGGCGTCGAGAGGTCGGCGGTGGTGAACGTGGTGGCGCCCGAGCGCTTGGCCAGGAACGTCGCCGTCTCGGGCATGAGCTGCATCAGCCCCACCGCTCCCGCCGGGGACGTGCGCGGGTCGAACTTCGTCTCGGCGTAGATGACCGCGGCGACCAGCGCCGGATCCAGGTGCTTGGCCGCCGCCTCGCTGGCGGATCACCGAGGAGTACTGCAGCGGCAGGCCCAAGGCGTTGACCGCGCGCTTGGCCAGCGGCAGCACCAGCAGCAGGACGGCGACGATGGCTCCGAGCACGGCCACCGCCGAGCACGCGACGCCGCCGGCGCCTCACCGACGCGCGCCGGCGCGCGGCGGCGCCGCCGGTGCGCGAGGTCCGTCGTTGGGCGTGTGCGGTCACGGTCACGGAGCTGTCGAGGGAGCAGAGGGCAGCATGTCAAGGATCGCCGACAGCCGGTCCTGCAATTCGCGCTCGCTGCCGTCGTTGACAACCGTGTACGTCGCACGCTGCGACTTTTCCTGCTGGGTGAGCTGGCGGGCGGCGCGCTCGGACAGCGCCTCGTGGCCCGCGCGCGCAGCGCGCTGCTGCGCGAATCGCCTCGTCGGCGATGACCGCGATGGTGGCGTCGAAGCCATGGTCAGAGCCCGACTCGAACAGCAGCGGGATCTCGACGACGGCCGCGCGCGGCGGCGGCTCGGCGGCGTCGACGCCTGCGCGCGGAACGCGGCGATCCGCTCCCCCACGCGCGGCCACAGCAGCTGCTCCAGCCAGGCACGGCCCTCCTCGGTGGCGAACGCGGCACGGGCGAGAGCGGGGCGGTCGACCGCGCCCGTCAGCGATCACCGCCGGCCCGAAACGGGCCGCGACGGCGTCGCGTATCTCCGGCGACTCGTACAGCTCATGGACGACCGCGTCGGTGGACAGGCAGACGGCGCCCAGCCGCTCCAGCGCGGCCACGCCGTGGACTTGCCGGCGCCGATCCCGCCCGTGAGCCCGATCCAGGGGATCACGACCTCAGGTCAGGCGCGGAGCCCTCAGCTGTCGGCTGCGTCGTCGTCGGCCTCGGGCGCGGGCTCGTCCGCGGCTCGGCTCGGCCTCGGCCGCCGGCTCTTCGCAGCCGCCTCAGCCTCGGGCGCAGCCGCCTCTGGCTCAGCCTCGGGCGCAGCCGCCTCAGCCTCGGCGGCTCGACCTCAGCGCGCCGCCTCGGCCTCAGCCTCGGGCCGCAGCCGCCTCAGCCTCGGGCGCAGCCGCCTCGGCCTCAGCCTCGGGCGCGACCGCCTCAGCCTCAGCCTCGGGCGCAACGGCCTCGGCCTCAGCCTCGGGCGCAACCGCCTCAGCCTCGGGCGCAATCGCCTCCGGCACATCCGCGTCGGGGTCGGCCGTGATCTCGGCGTCGGCGATCTCTGTCGGATCGAGCACCGTCGTCTCCGCCGATGCCGTGGACTCGTCGGCCGCGAAGACGTCCTCGGACAGGCCCAGCTCGGGCACGTCGTCGTAGCTGTCGCCTGACGTGGGCGGCTCGATCGGCCGCACCGGGAGCACCTGGCCCTCGACGCGCTTGATCGACAGCGACAGGCGCCGGCGCTCGGAGTCGATCTCCAGGATCTTGACGCGGACCGGGTCGCCCGGCTGGATGATCTCGCGCGGGTTGTCGACGTGGTGCTGGGCAAGCTCGGAGATGTGCACCAGGCCCTCGACGCCGTCGAGGATCTCGACGAACGCGCCGAAGGTGACGACCTTGGTGACGTTGCCCTCGAGCTCGTCGCCGATGTTGTAGGTGTCGACCACCCGCTGCCACGGGTCCTCCTGGGTCTGCTTGAGGCCCAGCGAGATCCGCTGGCGCTGGCGGTCGATGTCGAGCACCTTGACGCTGACGGTGTCGCCGATCGTCAGGATCTCCGACGGGTGGTTGACGTGCGACCACGACAGCTCGGAGATGTGGATCAGGCCGTCGATGCCGTCGAGGTCGACGAACGCGCCGAAGTCGACGATGTTGGAGATCGTGCCCTCGACGATCTGGCCCGGCTGCAGCCGGTCCAGGATCCGCTCGCGATCCTCCTTGCGCTGCTCCTCGAGCACGGCGCGGCGCGAGAGCACGACGTTGTTGCGCGAGCGGTTGAGCTCGATGACCTTGCACTCGATCGTCTGGCCCATGTACTCGTCGAGGTTGGGCACACGCCGGATGTCGACCAGCGACGCCGGCAGGAAGCCGCGCACGCCCAGGTCGATGATCAGGCCGCCCTTGACGACCTCGATCACGCTGCCCTCGACCGGCTCGCCGGATTCGGCGGCGGCCTCGATGCGCCGCCAGGCCTTCTCGAAGCGCGCCCGCTTCTTGGACAGGATCAGCCGGCCGTCCTGGTCCTCCTTGGTGAGGACCAGCGCGTCGACCTCCTCGCCCAGCGAGACCTCGTCAGACGGGTCTACGGACTTGCGGATCGACAGCTCGCCCGCGGGGATGACCCCCTCGGACTTGTAGCCGATGTCGACCAGGACCTCGTCGTTGTCGATCCGGACGACGTGGCCGGTGACGACATCACCCTCCTGCGAAGGGATGCAGGGTGGCGTCATAGTTGGGGACGATCTGACCGTCGATCTCGAGCAGAAGGCCGTCTGAGCCTTCGACGACCTTCGCGTTGGCGAGGGCTGATCGGGATCGATGGGAGGCGTCAAGGTAGAAGTTGAAGACATGGGTTATCGCAGGATAGCCGCCTGGTAGCCCGCGTGACGGCACGGATGCGCCCATTCGTCGGGGCTCGCACGGCCGGCGCGTATCTATCATCGGCGCGGCATGCCCACACGCGCCACCAAACGCGGCGTCGACCGGACGCCGCTGGACCGCGACTGCGACGTCCTCATCTGCGGCGCCAGCTTCGCCGGCCTGGCGGTCGCGCGGGAACTGGCCGGCACCGGCGCCGACGTGATGATGATCGATCGCTACGAGATCGGCGAGCGCCAGACCTCGGCGTGCGGGATCCCCACCACGTGGCTGACCGCGCTGGGGCTGGAGGAGTCGCTGCAGCAGACCTTCCCGGAGCTCGTCATCCACACGCCGCACACCACGGTCCGCTACGACCTGCCCTGGACGTTCTCGACCTTCGACTACCGGACTCTGTGCGGCGTGCTTGGCCGGCCCAGGGCTCAGTTCACCTTCGAGACCGCCAAGGTGGAGCGGCCGCGACGGCGACGACGGTCATCACCGATCGGGGCGACGATCCGAGCCGGCCTCGATCGTCGATGCGCTGGGCTGGCGGCGCGTGCTGGGCTCCGGGGCCAACGTGCAGCCCCCCGACGCGCTGCTCTCCCGCGGCCTCGAGGTCCACCCCTTCGGCGGCGGGCACCGACCTGGAGGTGTGGATCGACCGCGGCTACGTGCCCGCCGGCTACGGCTGGAGCTTCCCCGCCGGCGAGGAGGTGCGGATCGGCGTCGGCTCGTTCGACCCTCGCTTCCACGTCAAGCGAGCCGACCGATGCGGCTGGCCGAGCGACCTGAGCGCCGACACGGTGCGCTACCAGGGCAACTGGATCCCCCACGCGCTGCGGCCCGCCACCGACGGACGGCGTGTTCTTCGTCGGCGACTCCGCCGGGCACTGCCTGCCGCTGACCGCCGAGGGGATCCGCACCGCGCTGTACTTCGGGCTCGCCTGCGGCCGGGAGCTGGCGCGGGTCGTCGCGCGGCGAGCAGAGCCGCGAGCAGGCGCTGGCCCGCTACCACCAGTTCTCTGCCAGCCACGCGTCGCCGTTTCGCCTGGATGCTGCGCGTCCAGCGGCTGGTGCCGCGCGTGGCTCCGCGGCTGCTGGCCCCGGCCCTGCGCGCGATGGGCGCCAAGCGCTTCGTCGACTGGTCGTTCGGCCACTACCTGAACATCGCCCACCCGTCGTTCGCCGCGGCCGGCGGATCGCCGGCGCGCCCGGCGACGCGCGCCGCGCCGGCAGCCGCCTGAGCGGCGTATCCGCCACGGCGGACATGGACGCCGCTGCGAGCCCGGCGTAGGATCGGCCGCTTCTCACCCCTACGAGGAGGGTCACACCATGCCGCAACGGACGGCACACATCCGGCTGAGCGCGCTCATCGCCGCCGCCACCGCGGCGCTGGCGCTGGCCGCCGCTCGCGCCGGCCTGCGCCAAGACCGCGCGCACAAGACGGCGCGCGCGTCGGGCACGACCGTGCACGTGATCGAGCACGCGAACACCGACACCGAGGCCCCGGGAGCCGGCGGCAAGGACGTCAAGGGCAACATCCTGACCTTCAACAACCCGGTGTTCGACACCGCCAACAAGAAGCAGGTCGGCCACGACGAGGGCTTCTGCACGCGCCTGCAGGTCAAGCTGGGGATCTGGGAGTGCCTGTGGACGACGTTCCTCAAGGGCGGCCAGATCACCGTGCAGGGCCCGTTCTACGACACCCGCAACAGCGTCCTGTCGATCACGGGCGGGACGGGCGCGTACGAGGGCGCCCGCGGCGAGATGGACCTCAATTCCCGCAACGGCGGCAAGGAGTACGACTTCATCTTCCACCTGATGTAAGCCCTGTGGGTCCCGCGCTCGCGTACGCGCGGGCGCGGGAACTGGCCTCGGTAGCGGTCCCCGGCCGCGCGAGCGGGACGGCCGCGCCTACTTGGCCGACAGCCAGTCGGTGCCGATGCCGGCGTCGACCGCCAGCGGCGGGTCGAGCTCGTAGGCGTTGGCCATCTCCCGCACGGCGATGGCCTCGACGCGCTCGGCCTCGTCGGCCGGGCCCTCGAAGAGCAGCTCGTCATGGATCTGCAGCACGAGCTGTGACTGCAGGCCGGCCTCGGCCAGCGCGTGGTCACAGCGGACCATGGCCATCTTCATGATGTCGGCGGCGGTCCCCTGGATCACCATGTTCACCGCGAAGCGCTCGCCCTGCTTGCGCAGATCCCAGCGGCGCGAGCGCAGCTCGGGCACCTGCCGGCGACGGCCGAACAGCGTGGAGACGTAGCCCTGCTCGGCTCCCTGCTCGATCGTCTCCTCGATGAAGCGCTTGACCGCGGGAAAGCCGGACATGTAGCGCTCGATGAACTCGGCGGCCTCCTCCTGGGGGATGTCGAGCCGGTCGGCCATCCCGTACGCCGAGAGCCCGTAGACGATCCCGTAGTTGATCATCTTGGACTTGGAGCGCATTCCGGGGTCGATCTGATCCGGGGTGACGTTGAAGACCCGGCATGCCGTGGCGGTGTGGACGTCCTCGCCGCGGCGGAAGATCTCCTTGAGCACGTCCTCGCCGGCGATGTGGGCGAGCAGGCGCAGCTCGACCTGGGAGTAGTCGGCGGAGACGAGCAGGTTGCCGCTGTCGGCCACGAAGCAGGCGCGGATCTCGCGGCCCAGCGGCGTCCGAATGGGGATGTTCTGGAGGTTGGGGTTGTTGGAGGACAGCCGGCCGGTGGTGGCCGCGGTCTGGTTGAACGTGGTGTGCAGGCGGCTGTCTGAGTCCACCAGCAGCGGCAGCGCGTCCAGGTAGGTCTGGGCGAGCTTGGTCAGCTCCCGCCAGCGCTCGATCTTGGGGATGATCTCGTGCTCGGCGCGGATGGCCTGGAGCACGCGGGCGTCGGTGGAGTAACCCGTCTTGCCGCGGCGCCCGCGCGACAGGCCGAGCTTGCCGAAGAGGATCTCCTCCAACTGCTTGGGCGAGCCGAGGGTGAACTCCTCCCCCGCCAGTTCATAGATCTCTGACTCCAGGCCGTCGGCCTCGGCCTTGACGCGCTCGGAGATCTCCTTGATCTGCTCGGTGTTGAGCTTGACCCCCACCTGCTCCATGTCGCGCAGGATCCGCACGATCGGCAGTTCGACGTCATTGAGCAGGTCGGTGAGCCCGCGGGCGCGGATCTCATCGCGCTGCCACGCGGCCAACGCCTGACACAGGACGGCGTCGGCGCCGGCCTCGTCGTCGACCTGGGCGGCGAGGCCGCGGTCCTCGCACAGCTCACGGAACGGGTAGGCGCGCGCGGCCGGCTCGAGCAGGTAGGCGGCGACCTCGGTGTCGTGGACAAGGTTCTCCGGCAACCGTGCCCAGCGACTTGGCGTCATGAGCGATGACCGGGCGCGGCCCGAGAGCGGCGACCAGCTGCGTCGGATCCGGCACCGTGCCGATCAGCACCTCCTTGGTCTCGTCCACGTACACGCCGAATCGCCACTCGTTCTCGTTCTCGGCAAACAGGGCGCCCTCGGGGACGATCGGCGGGCGTACGGCGACCGCCACCTCGGCCTGGCGCCAGGCGCTCGACGTCCCTGAGCGAGCCTTTGCGCAGCGTTGCCCCGATGGTGTGCTCGGCGACGGGCGCGGGCGCCGCGGCGTCCGCCGAGCCCAGCGCCTCCTCGAGGCGGCGCAGCGGCTCGCGCAACTCGAACTCGCGGAAGACCTCGCGCAGGCGGGAACGGTCAGGCGGTTGGGAGACGAACTCGGCCACGTCGAGACCGTCGAGCGGGATGTCGCGCTTGGCGGTGGCCAGGTGCTTGGAGACGCGGGCATCCTCGGAGTGGTTGGTGAGGTTCTCCTTGCGCTTGGCGCCGCTGATCTCATCGATGCTGTCGAGCACGCCCTCCAGCGTGCCGAAGCGCTGGAGCAGATCTGCCGCGGTCTTGTCGCCGATGCCGGGGACCCCGGGGATGTTGTCGCTCGTGTCGCCCTTGAGCCCGATGAAGTCCGGCACCAGCTCGGGCGGGATGCCGTAGCGGTCGATGACCCCCTGGCGGTCATACACCTTCGTGTCCGTGATGCCGCGCGAGGTGGTCATGATCCGCACCTGCTCGTCGACGAGCTGGTAGGCGTCGCGGTCGCCCGTGACGACCATGACCTCGATCGGTGGGTCCTGGGTCTTGGCCACCTCGGCGATGGAGGCGATGACATCGTCGGCCTCGTACCCGTCGACCCTGATGTTGCGGTAGCCGAAGGCGTCGACCAGGGGCTCGAGCGCCGGCCACTGCTCCTTGAGCAGGTCGGGGCGGCTCGAGCGCTGCGCCTTGTACTCGGAGTAGACCTCCTTGCGCCCGCTGGAGCCGGCGTCCCACACCACCACGGTCGACTTGGGGCCGTAGTCGGTGAGGATCTTCACCAGCATCGAGGCGAAGCCGAAGATGGCGTTGGTGGGCACGCCGGTGGAGGTGGCGATCGACTCGGGCAGCGCAAAGAACGCCCGGTAGGCCAGGCTGTTGCCGTCGATCAGGAAGAGCTCGTCCGCCATCTCACCTCAGGCTATCTCTCCGCGCGGTGGAATCCCCCCGCCCGGGCGGCGTTCCGGGGCATAAGATGCGGCGACCATGGCGACCCAGAGCGACGAGTCCGCAGCCTCGAGCCCCAGCGCGCAGTACAGCCTCACCCTCCGTGTTGAGATCGATCACCTCCCGGGGATGCTGGGGAAGGTCGCCTCGGCCATCGGCGAGGCCGGCGGGACGATCGGCGCCGTGGACCTCGTCGCTGTCGAGGGCCCCCACACGATCCGCGACATCACGGTCGAGACCGGTGACGCCGCCGACTGGCCCCGGCTCACCGATGCCGTCAACGGCGTTGCCGGGGCGCGCGTCCTGGACACCACCGACCGCACGTTCATGGTCCACATGGGCGGGAAGATCGAGGTGGCCAACAAGCATCCCCTCAAGACGCGTGACGACCTCTCGATGGCCTACACGCCCGGCGTGGCGCGGGTGTGCTCGGCCATCCGCGATGACCCCGACAAGGCCTTCCAGTACACGATCAAGCGCAACTCGGTGGCGGTCGTCTCCGACGGGACCGCGGTCCTCGGCCTGGGCGACATCGGCCCCCGGGCAGCGATGCCGGTGATGGAGGGCAAGGCGATGCTGTTCAAGGAGTTCGCGGGCGTCGACGCCTTCCCGGTGTGCCTGGACACCACCGACGTGGACGAGATCGTGGCCGTGGTCAAGGCCATCGCGCCCGGCTTCGGCGGCATCAACCTCGAGGACATCTCGGCGCCACGGTGCTTCGAGATCGAGTCGCGCCTGCAGGCGGAACTCGACATTCCGGTCTTTCACGACGACCAGCACGGGACCGCCGTGGTGGTCCTGGCCGCCCTGCTCAACGCGCTGACGCTGACCGGGCAGCGGATCGGCGACATCCGCGTCGTCGTGGTGGGGCTGGGCGCCGCGGGGATCGCCGTGTCGGACATCCTGCTCGCCGCCGGAGTGCGCCACCTCATCGGCTGTGACTCCCGCGGTGCGGTCCACACCGAGCGCGAGGATTATCTCGACAGCACGATGACGACGGTCAAACGCTCACTGGCCGAGCGGACCAACGCCGAGCGGCGCTCCGGAGGCCCCGCCGACGTCATCGAGGGCGCAGACCTCTTCATCGGGCTCAGCGGGGCCCGGGTCCTGCCGGCCTCTGCGCTGCAGCGCATGAACCCGGACCCGATCGTTTTCGCCATGGCCAACCCCGACCCGGAGGTCTCGCCCGAGGAGGCGCTGCCCCGCGTGCGGATCCTGGCCACCGGCCGCTCGGACTACCCCAACCAGATCAACAACGTGCTCTGCTTCCCCGGGATCTTCCGCGGCGCCCTGGACGTGCGTGCCGCGCATATCACCGAGACGATGAAGACCGCCGCCGCCAGGGCCATCGCCGACATCGTGTCCGGCGACGAGCTACGCGAGGACTACATCATCCCGTCGGTGTTCAATCGCGAGGTGGCGCCGGCGGTGGCGGCGGCGGTCGCTGACGAGGCCCGCGACAGCGGGGGTTGCCGACACGCACGCCGAGCACGCCTTCGCGGCGGCCGAGGAGCTGCTGCAGGGGCGCTAGCGACCGGGGCCCGGGAGGTTCAGCCGGCCGGCGGGGCGTCGTCGCCGGCCTGAGAGGCATCGGGCCGCGGCGGTGGGTCCGGCGTGGGCGCGTCGGGCCGCGCCTGCAGATCCGGCGTGGGCGGCGCGTCGGGAACCTCAGGACGGGCCCGAGGGTCTCAGGCCCATCGGAGGCGGACACGGGACCGAGGGCGGGGACACCCAGCGGGCGGCGCGCGCCGGGGTTGGGCAGCGGACCCTCGACCTTCCAAGTCGACCCTGGCCGCCCCGGCAACAGGAGCACGATGAGAAACCCGACCGCCGAGAGGATCAATCCGAAGAACAACCCGACGCGCTCCCCGTATCCCTTGCGCTCGGCCAGCCACGCCGAGGCGGCGGCCGAGAGCAGCCAGATGAACAACAGGTAGAGCGCGGCGGCGCCGATGGTGGCGAGGACGAACATCTAGTGGACCTCCCCGGCCCGCCGTTTCGGATCCGATGTTCGCGACAGGCCCACTATGTCCCCAGGTAGGCGCGCTGGACCTCGGGGTCGTCGCGCAGGATGTCGGAGTCGTTGGCCAGCACGACCCGCCCGGTCTCCAGGACGTAGCCGCGTTTGGAGATGTCGAGCGCGTAGTTGGCGTTCTGCTCGACGAGCAGGATGGTCACGCCGGCCTTGTTGATCTCGCCGATCGTCTCGTAGATGCGCTGGACGAGGATCGGGGCGATGCCCATCGACGGCTCGTCGAGCATCAGCAGCTTGGGGCGTGCCATGAGCGCGCGGCCGATGGCCAGCATCTGCTGCTCGCCGCCCGACATCGTGCCCGCCTTCTGCTTCTCGCGCTCGTGCAGGCGGGGAAACAGGGCGAAGATACGGTCCAGATCAGCGGCGATGTCGGGACCACGGCGGTGGTAGGCGCCGAGATCCAGGTTCTCGCGCACGGTCATGCGGGGAAAGCAGTGGCGCCCCTCGGGCGACAGGGCGATGCCGTAGCTGACGATCTCGTGCGCGGGCACGCGCGTGATGTCCTGGCCGGCGAAGGTCACGCTGCCCGAGCTGGCCGGGGTGAGGCCGGCGATCGAGCGCAGGGTGGTCGACTTGCCGGCCCCGTTGGAGCCGATGAGGGTGACCACTTCGCCCTCGTCGACGTCGAGGGAGACGCCCTTGAGCGCCTCGATCGAGCCGTAGTAGGTGCGGATGTCCTGGACCTCCAGCAGTGCCATCGGGACCTCAGTCCTGCTTGCCCAGGTAGGCCTCGATGACCCGCGGATCCTCGCGCACCTCGGAGGGCTCGCCCTCGGAGATCTTCTCCCCGTGGTCCAGGACCCAGACGCGCTCGGACACGCCCATCACGACCTTCATGTCGTGCTCGATGAGCAGGATCGTGAGCTTCAGATCGTCGCGGAGCTTGCGCATGAAGTCAGTGAGCTCAGCCGACTCCTGCGGGTTCATGCCGGCGGTCGGCTCGTCCAGGAGCAGCAGGGTCGGGTCCGAGGCCAGCGCGCGGGCGATCTCGACGCGGCGCTGGTCGCCGTAGGAGAGCTGGGAGGAGAGCTGGTCCATGTTGGCGCGGCGCAGGCCCACGTACTCCAGGAGCTCGCCGGCGCGGTCGCGGGCCTCGCGCTCCTCCCGACGCACGCGCGGTGGGCGGAAGATGGACCCCACCAGCCCCGCGCGCATGCGGGCGTGGCGGCCGATCATCACGTTCTCCACCGCGGTCATGGCGCCGAACAGGCGGATGTTCTGGAACGTTCGCGCCACCCCGAGGGCGGTGATCCGGTCGGGGCGCATCCGCGTGATGTCGCGGTCGCCGAGCAGGATCCGCCCCATGCTGGGCTTGTAGAGGCCCGTGAGCATGTTGAACAGCGTCGTCTTGCCCGCGCCGTTGGGGCCGATGAGTGAGACGATCGACTGCAGCGGGACGTCGAGCGAGACGTCGTTGACGGCGACCAGCCCCCCGAAGATCTTCGAGACACGGTCCACGCTGAGCGCCGCGGTGATCGGGGCGGGCGGGACGGTTTCGGTGGCCGCTGGCGGTCACGGAGCGGTGCTCTCCGTCAGTTGGGCGTCCTCGGGGGTGATCTTCGAGGTCAGCTCCAGCTTGCGCCGTCGCTCGGGGATGAGGCCCTGTGGGCGCAAGCAGCATCACCAGCACGAGCAGGAACCCGAAGATGCCGTACTCGATCTCGGTCATGGAGAAGTTGAGCCCGAACTTGGAGGGCAGATCGTTGAGCACGTCGGGGATGAGCCAGTTGTTGATGTAGCCCAGGAGCAGCCCGCCCAGCAGCGCACCCCAGATCGAGCCCAGGCCGCCGATGATCACCATGGCCAGGATGAAGATGGAGAAGCCGAACTGGAACTGCCCGGCGTTGACCGTCGTGTAGTACGTCCCGAGGAATGCGCCGGACATGCCGCCGAACATGGCGCCGATGGCGTAGGCCGAGAGCTTGGTGCGCACCGACGGGATACCCATCGACACCGCGGCCACCTCGTCCTCGCGCAAGGCCACCCAGGCACGGCCCAGCCGTGAGTCGCGCAGGCGCAGATTCACACCCACGACGACGAGCAGGATGGCGAAGATGAGCCAGTACCAGGGTCTGAGGTTGAGCAGGTTGAACTGGCCGATCACCGGGAAGTAGGGCGCGTCCACCGCGCTGATCCCGAGGTTGCCGGCAGTCAGCGTCTGGCCACCGCCGAGGCTGACGCTCTGCCCGTTGACGGCGAGCACGCCGATGATCTCCCCGAAGGCCAGGGTCACGATGGCGATGTAGTCGCCGCGCAGGCGCAGCGTCGGCAGGCCGATGATCACCCCGGCGATCCCGCAGATGATGGCTGCGGCGATCAGGATGAGAATGAAGTTGAGGTGGATGCCCGCCTCGGTCGCCGCGACGCCGTGGACCCCGACGTGCAGACGGGCCTTGAAGAAGAAGTCTGAGCCGAACCAGCCAAGCGAGTAGGCGCCGATGGCATAGAACGCGACGTAGCCCAGGTCAAGCAGGCCGGCGAAGCCGACCACGACATTGAGCCCCAGCGACATCACCGCGAAAGCAAAAGCGATGATCGTCGCGTTCATGAACCCGTTGTTGGTGGGGAACAGGAACGGCAGGAGGATCCCGATGATCAGCAGCGCGAACGCCAGAGCGCGCGACCACCACGGGGGCAGCCGCCGGTCGATGGCGGCGCGCACTTCGCGCGTGAGCGCGCGAAGCTCTCCGAATGCATCGGTCTGGGACGGGCGGTCGGCTGTGTCGCGCGGGCTCATCCGGCCTCCCTCGTCTCCTCGCCCAACAGGCCACGGGGACGCAGGATCATGATCAGGATCAGGTAGCCGAAGACGACCGCCTCGGTCCACTGCGGCCCCATGCGCGCGTCCGACAGCGCCTGGATGACGCCGATGATCAGGCCGCCGAGAACGGCGCCGCGGACGTTGCCGATCCCGCCCATCACGGCCGCGGTGAAGGCGATCAGCCCGGCCTTGAAGCCCTGGAAGTACCAGATATTGGTCTCATAGAGCGCGTAGATGAGGCCGGCGGCGCCGGCCAGCATGCCGCCGAGCAGGAAGGTCAACGAGATCGTCTGGTTGACGTTGATGCCCATCAGCCGGGCCGCTTCGGGATCCTGAGCGGTGGCGCGCATGGCACGTCCCGCCCGCGTGTTACCGATGAACCAGCCCAGGCCGAACACGAGCGGGATCATCACCGCCAGCGCGAGCAGGTAGCCGCGCACGATCGGCACCCCGAAGATGTGGAACACCGTCTGGCCCTGGTGGATGAGGTCGTTGACGCCCGATGGCGAGCCGCCGTTCCACAGCAGCCCGACGTTCTGCAGGATGAAGGAGAAGCCCACCGCGGTGATCAGCGGGGCTAACTTGGGCGCGTTACGGAGGGGCCGGTAGGCCACGCGCTCGATCAGCACGTTGAGCGAGCCGCACACGAACATCGATACCAGGAGCGTCGCCAGCAGCCCGCCGATGAGGCCCAACGGCCCGGTGCCGAGGCCCAGGCCCAGGGTGGCCCACAGCCCGACCGACGTCATCGACCCGATCATGAACACATCGCCGTGGGCGAAGTTGATCAGCTCGATGATCCCGTAGACGAGCGTGTAACCGATCGCGATCAGGGCCCAGATCGCGCCGTTGGAGAGTCCCTGGGCGAAGTTGAAGCCCAGCCGGGTGAGGTCGTGTTGCACGACGGGGTGTCCGGCGACGAGGCCGGCCTGATAGCCGTGCACGAGGTCCCGAATCCCGTAGTAGATGGGCAGGGCCACCAATGCGATGACCAGGCCCCACCGGCCCGAGGCCCGCCGGATCGCGGCCAGCGGGCGAGCCGCGGGTGCCGGCAGGCTAGGCGTGAACGAGCTTGCTTCCACGAGGGTTTGCGAAGCATATGGAGAGAGGGCGCACAACGCGCCCTCTCTCACACAGACTCACTACTTGGCGCTGACCGTCTTGGTCGGCGTGATGGTCTTGAAGAACACCGGGTCGCCGTCGGCCCCGACCTTGTAGAGGCCGTAGGACTTCAGCGTGGTGTCCCCGTTCTTGTCAAAGCCGTAGGTGCCGAGCACCGAGTTACGGCTCGTCGTTGAGAACAGCGCGCTGAGCACGGCCGCCTTGTCGTTGCCCTTGGCGCCGAGCTTGGCGATGGTGTCGAGCCCCAGCTTCATGACCTCAAAGCCGTAGATGGCGTACGGGTCAGGACTGCTCGATCCATACTTGGCCTTGTAGGCCTTCAGGAAGTCCTTGCCTCCCGGGTAGGCCGCCAGGTCCTGGGTGGCCACGGTGCACTGCAGCAGCGGATCGATGGCAGCGGGGACACCACCCGCCTTCTGCGAGGTGTAGGAGCTGGTGCAGACGCCGTCGCCGCCGAAGATCTTGGCCTTCGGGAGCGCTGCGTGGACGTCCTTGGTGATCTGCACCGCGCCGTTGGAAACGATGCCCGCGAAGAAGAAGCAGTCCGCGCCCTGGCCCTGGATCGTCGAGGCGTAGGAGCGGAAGTTCGGCGACGTCGGGTCGATTCCGGTGTCGGAGGTGATCGTCACGCCGTAGTCGCCCTTCTCCAGGCCCAGCAGCGTGGCCAGGCCCTGACCGTAGGCCTCCTTGTCATTGGCCACCGCCACCTTGGTGCAGCCGGCCTGCTTCATCGCGATGAGGTCGGCGGCCGCCTGGATGGAGTCGATCGGCACGATGCGCAGGTAATTGCGCTTGCCCGTGGGGTAGTACTTCTCGGGCTCACCGGGAGCCGAGCCGGGCAGGTTGGTGGTCAGACCGACGTAGGTGTTGGCGGGGCTGACCATCGGGACCCCGGCCTGGTTGAGGATCGGGATGGAGACCTCGGACGCGCCGGAGTTGAACTCGCCGATGTAGTACACGGCCTTCGAGTCGCCCGCGACCTTGCGCGCGTTGGCCGCCGTCTGGCCCGGGTCCCACTTGCCGGCCGCGGCGGTCGAGTCGTCAAGCGACTGGTAGTTGACGCTGAAGTTGCCGGCCTTGTTGCCCGCCTCGGAGAGCGCGAGCTTGATGCCGTTGACCATCGGGTTGGTCTGGGCGCTGGAGGCGCCCTGCAGTGGCAGGCTGGAGTAGATGTCGACGGTGTTGCCGCCGCCTCCGCCTGACCCGCCCGAACTGCTGCTGCTCGGCGGTGCGCCCGCAGGCGCGCCCCCGCTACTGCTGCTCGAGCTGTTGCTGCTGCCACAGGCAGCCAACAACAGCAGCGATCCCACGATCAGGCATGCGCTGATCGCCTTTGCGCGAACACTCATAAAAAGTCGTCCTCCTCATGGTCGACCGGGCTGTCAGTGCCCTCGATTGCGGGAGAGTAGTCGCGCGTTCGGATCGCAACAACCTTGAGATCGTCCTTTCGCGACCGCGCGCCGCCCCTCTTAACAGAAAGTAAACCCCCCGCCCCGGCGGCGCAACCAACTCTCAGCCGGGGGCCACCTCAGCCCGCGGGCGCAGTCGCCACGAGGGCGCCGCCGCGCGGGCGGCCGAACACGAACGGAGCGAGGTTGGTGTCGCCCGAGGAGATCGAGTAGGTCCCCAGCACCGACTGGCGCCCGTGCAGCGTGCGGAAGTCGCTGACCACCGTCGAGCGGGTGCCGGCCCCGATGCCGGCCTCCTTGAGAACCGCGAGGACCGCGGACATCGCCTCGTAGCCGAAGATCGCCTGGGGCACCGGAGCATGGCCGTAGGCGCTGCGAAACGCGGTCACGAACTGCCGGCCGGCCGGGGTGAGCGTGGCCGGGGTGAAGCCGGGCGAGGACACGTACAGGTTCTTCTGGGCGCCGGCGCTCAGTCCGGCGACGAAGGCGTTGTCATAGAGCGCCGAGGGCGCGAAGAGCTTGGCCGTCGCGTTGGCTGCGGCCGCCTGGTCCAGCGCCCTGGCGGCGCGCGCCGTCGTGTTGCCCCCATAGAAGATGGCGTCGGCGCTCGCCGCGCTGGAGACCAGACTCAGGCTCTGCTTGGCTGCGGCGGCGCGGACCTCGGCGGTGACCGTGGCCCCGTAGGAGGTGCCGTCGTCGGAGACGTAGAGCTTGCTCAGGCCCAGCGAGTGCATCTCCGCGGTGATCGCCTTGGCCTCCTCGGCGGTGGAGGGCACCACGCGCGCGAAGGTCTCGTGGTAGGTGGAGCGAGAGGGATAGAAGGTGGTCGGCGACCCGCTGACCTCCGGCACCGCCTCGGTCAGGTAGGCCGCGGTGTCGGTCGGACTGACCTGAAGGATGCCGAGCTCGTTGGTGATGGGGACCGAGTCCTGCGAGGTCCCCGGCCCGATCTCGCCCAGGTAGGCGATCGCCGTGGAGTTCTGGACAGCGCGGCGGGCGTTGTCAGAGATCTCCCTGCCGTGGAGGGTGACGAGTCTGACGTGGAACTTGCCCACGCTCGTGCCCGCCTGCTGGAACGCGAGGTGCTCGGCGGCGAGCACGTCGGCGGCGGTCTGTCCGCCGGCCCCGCCCGGAGGCAGGCTGGCGTAGATGGTCAGCGTGTTGCCCGAGACGGTGACCGCGGAGTTGTTCTGCGCCGCGCAGCCGGTCAGCGCCAGCGCCAGCGCCAGCAGCAACCCGCACACGCTCGCGCCATGCGGGCGGGGCAGCGACGCGCCCAGCATCGATCGCCGGGTTAGTCCCGCCGGCCGGGCAGGTACGGGAGCAGGTTGCGGACGCCGACCGCGATGAGGACCATCACGATGGCGATCATGATCGCGTCCAGGCCGCTGACGTTGAGCGACCAGATCACGATCCAGATGCAGAGCCCGGCGGTGGCGGTGAGGATCAAGCCCATGGGATCGCAGATGCTAACCGAGCGGGGTCTCAGACAGCGCTGCCGAGAACCCGGCGACAAGGTCGCGGACCGCGGCGGCAGGGTCCGAGGCCTCCCCGGCGGCGCGCACGAGCCGGGTCCCGATGATGACGCCGTCCGCGCCCGCGGCGGCTGCGGCTGCCGCCTGCTCGGGAGTGGAGATACCGAACCCGACGGCGACCGGCACCTTCGTATGCGTAGCGACACGCGCAACGATCGTGGCCAGCCCGCCGGCTATCTCGCTGCGTTCGCCGGTGGTCCCGGTCACCGACACCGTGTAGAGAAAGCCACTCGCCCCGGCGCCGATCCGCTCCAGCCGCTCGGCCGGCGTGGTGGGGGCGACGAGCGGGACGAAGGCCAGACCACGCGCGCGACACGCCGGGCGCAACTCGGTGGCCTCCTCGAGCGGCAGGTCAGGGACGATCAGGCCGCTGACGCGCGCGGCGACGAGCATGTCGAGGAACCGCTCCAGGCCGTGCGTGAGGATCGGGTTGGCGTAACACATGAGCACCACCGGGACGCGGTCGGCGATGTCGCGGGCCACCTCGAGCACCGCGGGGAGCGTCGCGCCACGGCGCAGGGCCACCGTGCCGGCCGCGTGGATCACCGGCCCGTCGGCGAGCGGGTCGGAGAACGGAACGCCCAGCTCGATGAGGTCGGCGCCCGCCTCCGCGTAGGCAACGCCAATCGCCCGCGACGTCTCCAGGTCCGGGTAGCCGCCCATCAGATACGGCATCAGCGCCGCCCGGCGGCCGTTGGCGCGAGCGCGGGCGAAGGCCTCGGCGATGGCCTCGATGCCGGTGGGTGCCTCGGTGGTGGTCACGCGGTCACCGCCTCGTTCCTCACGCCCGATCGCCCCGGGCCCGGAGCGCCTCGAGCGCTTCGGCAAGGTCCTTGTCGCCCCGCCCCGACAGGCAGATGAGGTCGAGCTCGTGAGTCGGGGTGGGCCAGCGCCCAGGCGATCGCGTGGGAGCTCTCCAGCGCCGGGATGATCCCCTCCAGGCGTGCCGTGCGCTCGAACGCCTCGAGCGCCTGGGCGTCGGTGATGGCCTCGTACCGGGCGCGGCCACTATCGCGCAGCCACGCGTGCTCGGGCCCGGAGCCGGGGTAGTCCAGTCCGGCCGAGATCGAGTGGGCCTCGAGGATCTGGCCGTCCTCGTCCTGCATGATCGCCGAGTAGGCGCCATGCAGGACGCCGGGCGGTGCCGGCGACGGTGAGCGGCGCGCCGTGGCGGCCGCTCTCGATCCCCTCCCCTGCTGCCTCGACGCCGATGAGCCGGACGTCCTCGTCGGCCACGAACGGGACGAAGACCCCGATCGAGTTCGAGCCCCCGCCGACGCACGCGATCACCCGATCGGGCAGCCGGCCGGCCGCCTGAAGGATCTGGGCGCGCGCCTCGTCGCCGATGATGCGCTGCAGGTCGCGCACCATCGCCGGATACGGCGCCGGCCCGACGCACGACCCGATGATGTAGTGGGTGGTCTCGACGTTGGTGACCCAGTCGCGGATCGCCGCCGAGACGGCCTCCTTGAGCGTGCGGGCGCCGTCCTCCACGGGCTCGACGCGCGCGCCGAGCAGGCCCATGCGCTCGACGTTGGGCTTCTGGCGGCGCATGTCCTCGGTGCCCATGTAGACGACGCACTCCAGGCCGAGCAGCGCACAGGCCGTGGCGGTGGCGACCCCGTGCTGGCCGGCGCCGGTCTCGGCGATGATCCGCGGCTTGCCCATCCGCATGGCCAGCAGCGCCTGGCCCAGGGCGTTGTTGATCTTGTGGGCGCCGGTGTGGTTGAGGTCCTCGCGCTTGAGGTAGATCGGGTGGCCGGCGACCTCGGAGAGGCGACGCGCGCGGTACAGCGGCGACGGCCGCCCGACGTAGTCGCGCAGCAGCCCGTCGAGCTCCTCGCCGAAGGCCGGGTCGTCACGGGCCGCCACCCAGGCCAGCTCGAGCTCGGCCAGCGCCGGCATCAGCGTCTCGGGCACGTACTGGCCGCCGTAGGGGCCGAAGCGGTGCTCGACGACGCTCATTCGGATCCGCACCGCGGTCGGCGGCTCGCCGGCGACGGCCTCGGCGAACGCGCGCAGCTTGTCGTGGTCCTTGCGGCCGGGCGCGAGTCTACTCGACGCCGCTGGCGACATCGACCGCGTAGGGCCTGCACCGCGCGCGATGGCGTCGGCGACGTTGTCGGGGGTCAGGCCGCCGGAGAGGATCACCGGCACGTCGCGCGGGTGCGACCGCGCCAGATCCCAGGCGAAGGTCTCGCCGGTGCCGCCCGGGACGCCCTTGCGGTAGCTGTCGAGGAGGTGGAAGTCGGTGTGGAAGGCGCTGAGCGCCTGGATGTCGGCGCCGCTGCGCACCCGGGCGGCCTTGATCACCCGGCAGCCGGTGCGCCGCGCGGCCTCGCTGCAGAAGCGGGCCCCTCGTCCCCGTGGAACTGGAGCAGGCGTCAGCCCGATCTGCATCGGCGGCCCGGGTGACCTCGTCCAGGGTGGCGTTGACGAACACGCCGGCGATCTGAGCATGGCGGCGATGGGCGGCTGCGATCTCGGCCGCGACGTCGGTGCGACAGCGACGCGGCGAGCCCGGCCACAGGATCACCCCGAGCGCCCAGGCGCCGGCCGCGACCGCAGCGTCGGCGTCGTCGGGGTCGGTGAGGCCGCAGAACTTGACCTTGGTGGCGTGGACATCCACACCCCACATCGTACGAACGACGGAGACGCTACTTCGCCCGATGCCGGCGAGACGGTCCGGCTGCCGAGCGTCACCGTGACGGTGTGCAGCCGGTGATCGCGCCGGAGCTCCATCTGCAACTGCTGCCCGGGACTGCGGGTGGAGACGATCGCCAGCACGTCGGCGATCGAGTGGATCGGCACCGTGTCGACCTTGACGATGGTGTCGCCCTCCTGGAGTCCCGGCGTGCTGCGGCGGGACTCGGCTTGGTGACGATCACCGACGAGCGCCTCCGCGCGCTCGACCGGGACTTGCTCTTGGTGGGCGTGGCGATCCCCAGGTAGGCGACCTTCGGCGTCTCGTTGCGGTTGACCCTCGGAGAGGATCGTGTCCGCGGTGTCGATCGGGATGGCGAAGGCGACCCGCTGGGCGAACTCGCTCCCGCCGGTGATCATCTGGGAGTTGATCCCGATCACCCGGCCGTAGGCGTCGATGAGCGGCGCCCCCGAGTTGCCGGCGTCGGGAGCCTGGTCGACCTGGATGACGTTGTTGATGCGACTGCCGTCGGCCGCTTCGATCGTGTGCTGGAGCGCCGACACGATCCCGCTGGTCAGCGTCCGGTCGACTCCGAACGGGTTGCCGATCGTCAGCGTCGGGTCGCCCACACGGACCGAGGTGGAGTCCCCGCGCGCCAGCGGGACGACCGGTTGCACGCCGTGCATGTCGGTGCGCAGCACCGCCAGGTCGTTGCGCTGGTCCACGGCGATGACGCTGGCGCTGCGCACGATCGAGTTCTCGAACTCGACCGTGATCCCCTTGGAGCGGTCGGCGCCGTCGATCACGTGGTAGTTGGTGAGGATGTCGCCGAGGCGATCGACCAGGAAGCCGGTGCCGGTGGACGTCTGGCTCTCGGGCGCATGGAACAGGTTGAACGGGGCTGTCGACCTGCTCGAGGAGCTTGGCGCGGACGAAAACCACCCCGGGCGAGAAGCGGTCGTAGATCTGCAGCGGGGTCTGGCCGCCGATCGGATCGGTCGTCTTCTGCGACACCAGGGGTGCCTGGTCGACGATCGTCTCGGTCTGGCCGCGGCCCGCCGACGCCGGACAGCAGCAGCGCGCCGCCGACGACGAGGCCGCCGAGAATCGCCGAGACGAAGTGCGACTTCAGCAGGCGACGCATCCGCACGAGTGTCGCGCCACCCCCTAACCGCAGCTAAACGCGGCCGGCCGGGCGGGGCAGGGCGAGCGTCCGGCAGGCCTCCTCGACATCGGGCGAGCGCATCAGCGCCTCGCCGACGAGCACCGCGTCCACGCCCGCGGCGGCCAGCCGCTCGAGCTCCGCGCGCGTGCGCCAGCCGGACTCCGAGACGACGACGGCGCCGGCGGGCACGCTGTTCCAGCAGCGCGAACGTCCGCTCGGTGTCGACCTGCAGCGTGGTGAGGTCGCGGTTGTTGATGCCGATGACCGTCGCCCCGATCCCGCTGGCCACTTCGAGCTCGTCGCGCGTCGTGGACCTCGACGAGCACGGCGAGGCCCAGGGACAGCGCCTCGGCGTGCAGCCGCCCAAGCGCAGCGGCGTCCAGCGCGGCCACGATGAGCAGCATCGCGTCGGCGCCGCCAGCCAGCGACTCGGCCACCTGGTAGGAGTCGACGACGAAGTCCTTGCGCAGGATCGGCAGCGCGACCGCCGCCCGCGCCGCGGCGAGATCGTCCAGGCTGCCCGAGAAGTTGTGGGCCTCGGTGAGGATCGACAGCGCGGCAGCGCCGCCCCGCTCATAGGCGCCCACGACGTCCTGCAGCTCCAGGTCGTCGCGGATCACCCCCGCCGACGGAGAACTGCGCTTGTGCTCGGCGATGACCGAGATCCCGGGACCGGCGCGCAGCGCCTCGGCGAAGGCCCGCGGCGGATCGGCGGCGACGCGCGCTTCACCCGCGCGGCGCACCTCGACAAGCGGCGTGGCCCTCATGCGCGCCGCCACGTCCTGGCGGGTGCGCTCGATGATGGGGGTCAACGCGTTGATACCGCTTCAGCCCCGGAGCGGGGCGAGCCGCTGGGTGGCCGTCACGAAGCGCTCCAGCGCGGTCGCCGCCGCGCCCGAGTCGATGGCCTCCTGGGCGGCGGCGACCCCCTCGGCGAGGGTCGCGGCGCCGCCTCCGGCGTAGATGGCCGCGCCGGCGTTGAGCACGGCCAGGTCCCGCGCCGGCCGGCCGGGGTGGGCGGGGTCCGTCTCACCGGCGAAGATGCGCCGCGCGGTGTCGGCGTTCTGCTGAGGGTCGCCGCCGGGGATCTCCTCGGCGCGAGCGACACTCCAGACCCACATCGGCCGGCGCGACGTCGTAGCTGGAGATCTCCCCGTCGAGGACCTCGACAACGCGGGTGGGCGCCGAGATGCTCAGCTCGTCCAGGCCGTCGTGGCTGGAGACCAGCAGCGCGTGCTCGGTGCCCAGGAGCGCCAGTGCCCCCGCCATCTTCTCCAGGTAGGCGGGGTCGGCGACCCCGATGAGCTGGCGCGGGGCGCCCGCCGGGTTGGTCAGCGGGCCGAGGAAGTTGAAGATCGTCCGGACGGCCAGCTGGGCGCGTACCGGCATGACGTAACGCGTCGCCTGGTGGTGGGCGGGGGCGAACATGAACCCGAAGCCGACCTCGTCGATGCACTGGGCGACCGCTCCCGGCGTGAGGTCGATCCGTGCCCCCAGTGCCTCCAGGACGTCGGCGGAGCCCGACAGCCCGGTGGCCGACCGGTTGCCGTGCTTGGCCACGATGCAGCCGGCGCCGGCGGCGATGAGCGCGGCGGTAGTCGAGACGTTGAAGGTGCGCCGCCCGCCCCCGGTGCCGGCCGTGTCGAGCAGCCCGTCGCGCGCGACGGTCACGCTGGCGGCGAACCCGCGCATGGTCCGCGCGAGCCCGGCGAGCTCCTCCACCGTCTCCCCCTTTGTGCGCAGCGCGATGAGGAAGGCGGCGATCTGCACGTCGGAGGCGTTGCCCGACATGATCTCCGCCAGGACCTCGGCGGTCTGGTCGGCACTGAGATCGCGGCGGTTGGCGAGCGCGTCGATGGCGCGCGTCAGCAGGTCCGACGTGGCCTTCACCATGGCAGCGTGGGGTCGGCGGGCTCCAGGTCCGGCCACGGCTCGGGCATCTCCCCGGACGGTGGGGCGTGCTGGGTCAGGAAGTTGGCCAGCAGCTCGCGTCCCCGCTGGGTGAGGATCGACTCCGGGTGAAACTGGACCCCTTCGGCGGGCAGCTCCCGGTGCCGGACGGCCATCACGATGCCTTCGGCCTCGGCGCTGCACTCGAGCGCGGGAGGCAGCGAGGGCTCGGCGATGAGCGAGTGATAGCGGCCGACCTCGAGCGGGCTGGGCAATCCGCGGAAGATCGTGCGGCCGTCGTGCTCGATGCGCGCGGTCTTGCCGTGGACGGGCTGATGGGTGACGACGCGGCCGCCCCAGGCCTGGACGAGCGCCTGGTGTCCGAGGCAGACGCCCAGGGTGGGGATCCCGGCCTCAGGGAAGCGGCGCACCGCCTCCAGCGAGATCCCGGCCTCGTCGGGGGTGCACGGACCGGGCGAGACGATCACGCGGTCATAGCCGCGGATGAGCAACTCGTCCACGGTGGCACGGTCGTTGCGGACCACCTCGATCTCGGGGGCGGGGCGGGACGTCGTCCCGACGTACTGGACGAGGTTGTAGGTGAAGCTGTCGTAGTTGTCGACGACGAGGACCCGCACTCGGGGCAACCGTACCTCTTCAATGCGATGGCGGCGCCACGGCCACTGGGGCAGCTGCTACGGCCACTCGGGCTGCGCCACTGCCAGGTTGATCGCCTCCAGCACGGCGCGCGACTTGGCTTCGGATTCGCGGAACTCGTAGTCGGGCTTGGCGTCGGCCACGGTTCCGCCGCCCGCCTGGATGTGCGCGACGCCGTCCTTGACCACCACGGTGCGAATGTGGATGCAGGTGTCCAGCTCACCGGTATAGCTGGCCCAGCCGATCGCCCCGCCGTAGCCGCCCCGCTTGACCGGCTCGAGCTCGTCGATGATCTGCATTGCTCTCACCTTGGGCGCGCCCGACAGCGTCCCGGCGGGCAGGACCGAGCGCAGCGCCGCCAGCGCGCCGACCCCGGGGCGTAACTCGCCGACGACACTGGAGACGATGTGCATCACATGGCTGTAGTTCTCGACGGCCATGAAGCTCTCGACCTGCACCGAGCCGTACTCGCACACCCGCCCCAGGTCGTTGCGCCCGAGGTCGACCAGCATGACGTGCTCGGCCCGCTCCTTCTCATCGGCGAGCAGGTCCTTGGCCATCGCCGCGTCGGCCTCCGGCGACCCCTGGCGCGGGCGGGTGCCGGCGATCGGCCGCGTTGAGACCCGCCTCCCGCGGACCGTGATGAGCGGCTCGGGGCTGGCCCCGGCGATCTCGAAGTCGCCGAAGTCAAGGAAGTACATATACGGGCTGGGATTGACAGCCCGAAGGCCTCGGTAGATCGAGAACGCCTCCACCGGCACCGGCGCCGACCAGCGCTGGGAGGGGACGACCTGGAAGGCGTCGCCCGCGTAGATGTACTCGATGATGCGCGACACCATCGCCTCAAAGCCCTCGCGGGGCATGTTGGACTGGAACCGAGGCGCGCTCCGGGCGTCGGAGTGGACCGGCACCGGCAGCGGGCGCGCCAGGCCCCAGCGGATCTCAGCGATGGTCTCTCTGGCCCGGCGATAGGACCCTTCGAGGTCCTCGTCGGCGTAGACGTTGGCCACAACCGTGGTGGTGCGCTTGAAGTGGTCAAAGACGATGACGGCGTCGGTGAGCATCAGCGCCAGGTCGGGCACACCGACCGGATCGGGGTTGGGCTTGCCCAGCGGTTCGACCGTGCGCACCAGGTCGTAGGCGAACATGCCGACCGCACCGCCGGCGAACGGCGGCAATCCGGGCAGCGGCGCCACGCTGAAGCCGCCGAGCTCCGCGGCAGCGAGGGCGTACGGATCCCCCGGGTCGCCCAGAGACCAGCGCAGCACCTTGCGTGGACGCACGCCGATGAACGAGTAGCGCCCGACACGGCCCTGCTCCGCGGACTCCAGCAGGAATGAGGGGTGCGTCGGATCGCGGAGCTTCAGATAGGCCGAGACAGGGGTCTGGCAGTCGTCGATGAACGTCTGGTGCAGCGGGATGAGGTTGTGGTCGCGGGCCAGTTCGCGCACCTGCGCCAGCGACGGGACCGGCTCGGTGGCGTTCAGCTCAGCGCTGGCGACGGCCATCGAGCACCCGCTCGGCGTCGGCCAGGCTCAGGCTGCGCCCGCGCAGGAGAACCGCCAGGTGGTACAGGACGTCGGCGCTCTCCTCGGCGACGCGCTCGTCTGACTCCTGCCGAGCGGCGCGGACGACCTCCTCGGCCTCCTCCTGCACCTTGGCGCCGGCCAACGCGGGGTCGTCGAGCAACGTGACGGTGTAGGAGCCTGCGGGCCGCGTGCGGGCACGGTGCTCGATCGTTCGCTCCAGGGCGCCGAGCACCTCGCCGGGCGCCTGGGGTTCGAGCTCGCCGCGGTGAAAGCAGGTGCGCTCGCCGGTGTGGCAGGCGGGCCCGGTCGGCTCCACGAGGGCCAGCAGGGCGTCGCCATCGCAGTCGTAGCGAATCGCGCGGACCGTCAGCGTGTTGCCCGACGTCTCGCCCTTGTGCCACAGCGCCTGGCGGCTACGGCTGTAGAAGTGCACCTCACCGGTCCGGCGGGTGAGCGCGAGCGCCTCGGCGTTCATGTAGGCGAGCGTGAGGACCTCGCCGGTGCGCCAGTCCTGCACGATGCACGGGACGAGCCCGCGCTCGTCGAATGCCACGTCGGCGTCGTCCACCGACAGGATTTTAGGCAGCGGAGAAGAGCGCGACGATCTCCGCCGGGTTCCAGCGTGCCAAGAGCGCGGCCATGTCCGTGGCGCTCACCGCCGGCGAAAAGAGATGGCCCTGGCCAAAGTCGCACCCGAGCGAGCGCAGCCTGCGCAGCTGGGCCGGAACCTCGATCCCCTCGGCGATGACCGGCAGCCCCAGGCTGTGGGCCATGGCCACCGTGCTGCGGATGATCACCTCGCCGCCCTCGCGGTCTGAGCCGAGCTCGGCGACGAAGCTGCGGTCGATCTTCAGCGCGTCGACGGGGAAGCGATGCAGCGCTGACAGCGACGAATATCCCGTGCCGAAGTCGTCCAGGTGCAGGCCCACGCCGCCGGAGCAGACATCGGCAAACACGTCGCGGGTGTGCTCGGGCTCGGCGATGAGCGTGCTCTCGGTGATCTCCAGCTTCAGGGCCGCCGGCGGCACCTGGGTGCGCTGGATCGCCGCGTGCAGCTCGGCTGCCAGGCCCGGATCGTCGAGTTGGCGACCAGAGAGGTTGACGCTCATGCAGACCTCGTCTGAGATCAGGCCACGGCGGCGCCAGGCCGCAAGCGACCCCAGCGCCGTCCGCAGCACGTGCCCCCACAAAGCTCCGATCAGCCCGGTGTCCTCGGCGATGGGGATGAACTCCGATGGCGAGACCTTCCCCCAGTCCGCGGGCCAGCGCGCCAGCGCCTCCATGCCGCAGATGTCGCCGGTGGCAAGGCTGACGATCGGCTGGTAGTGGATGTCGAGCAGGGCGCATTGCACCACCTGGCGCAGTTCGTTCTCACGGGCCAGGCGGTCCACCACCCGGCGGCGCATGGCGTCGTCGAAGACCGCCGCGCGGCCGCGGCCGCGGCGCTTGGCGTGGTACATGGCGATGTCGGCGTTGGCCAGCAGGTCGGCGGGCGTCTGCTCGGCGACATGGAGGGCGACCCCGACGCTGATGCTGGAGAACAGGTCGTGGCCGTCGATCTCAAATGACGGCCGCAGGGCCTCGAGGATGCGGTCGGCGACGAGGATCGCCTCGGCGGGGTCGCCGATCTCCTGCAGCAGCACCGCGAACTCGTCCCCGCCGAGCCGTGCCACCGTGTCCCCCGGCCGCACGGCGGCGGCCAGCCGGGCCGCGAGCGCGACGAGGAGCTTGTCGCCGACCGCGTGGCTGAGGCTGTCGTTGACCAGCTTGAAGCGGTCGACGTCCATGAACAGCACCGCGCACGCGGGCCGCGGATCGCGCGTCAGCCGCGCCAGAGTCTGGTGGACACGGTCCATGAAGAGCGTCCGGTTGGGCAGGCCGGTGAGGCTGTCGTGCAGGGCGTCGTGCGCCAGGCGCAGCTGGGCCAGCCGGCGGTCGGTGACGTCGGACATCGAGCCGGCCATCCGTGTCGCGCGCCCGTCGTCGGCGCGCGTTGCCAGCCCGCGGGTCAGCACCCAGCGCCAGCCACCGTCGGCGTGGCGCATGCGGTGCTCGGCGCGAAGGTGCGGCGACCGGCCCTCCAGGTGCTCCCGGACCGCCGCGCGCACGCGCGTCAGATCGGCGGGATGGACGAGCTCGAACCACGTCTCGGGGCGGAGGTCGCCGCCCTCGCGCTGCGGGCGGCCCAGGATCGCGTGCCACCGCGGCGAGAGATACAGCACGTCGGACACGAGATCCCAGTCCCAGATGCCGTCGTTGGCGGCGCGAACGGCCAGCGCGTAGCGCTCCTCGCTGCGGGCCAGGTCGGCGACGGCCCGATGCTGGGTGTCCGCCTGGCGGTCGGCCCTCTCCGGGGGTGCGGGCGCCGCGGGGGTCAGAGCAGGTGCATGTTGGGTCACGAGAGCCATACGAGGGTGGTCGGACCCCAAAATCGGTGTTTTGCGCGCCAAGTCGACCTATCGCTGCAGCTTTGCGCGAAATGCGCAGCAAAGGTGAAGCCCGAACCTCTACGTCCGGGCGCTTTGTTGCGCCGTGGCGCCGGCTATTCGATGCCGAGGCGGTCGAGCACGCGCTCGTCGCCGCGCCAGTGGCGCCGTACCCGCACCGAGAGCTCCAGGTGCACGTGGCTGCCCAGCTCGCGCTCGATGGCCCGGCGCGCGGCCGTGCCGATCGCCTTGATCATGCGGCCGCCAGAGCCGATGAGGATGCCCTTCTGGGACTCGGTCTCCGACAGGACCACGGCCTCGATCCGCACCAGGTCCGGGCGCGGATACGAGATGTCCTCCACTTCGACCTCGACCGCGTGCGGGATCTCCTCGCGGGTGCGCGCCAGCACCTGCTCGCGCACCAGCTCGGCGAGCACCACCGCGGGCGACTGGTCCGAGGTTTGCGTCGCCGCGAAGTAGAGCGGCCCGACGGGCAACAGGCCCACCAGGTGGTCCACCAGCGCGGGCACTCCGGCGCCCGTACGCGCGCTGACGGGAAAGATCTCGGTGGCGATGTCGAGCGCCTCGGCGTCGTGCAGAGTCGCGGCCACGCGCGCCTTCTCGGCGCGGTCGACCTTGTTGACGGCCACCGTCACCGGGACGTTGGCGCCCCTCAGCAGCGCCGCGATGAAGCGATCTCCGGGGCCCAGGCCCTGCTGGGCGTTGACCACGAGCAGGCAGCCGTCGGCGTCGGCCAGCTCGTGCTCGACGCGATGCTGCATCCGTTCGGTGAGGGCGTCGCGCGGCCGCTGAACGCCGGGCAGGTCGACCAGCACGAGCTGCCAGTCAGGGCCGGTGGCGACGCCGCGGATGGCGCGCCGCGTGGTCTGGGGCTTGTCGGAGACGATCGCCACCTTGGCGCCCACGATCGCGTTGGCGAGAGTGGACTTGCCGACGTTGGGGCGCCCCGCGAGCGCGACGAAGCCCGAGCGGGTCGCCCCGGGCGACGTCGCGGCCGCCTGGGGAGCCCCCGGGCGGTCGGCTCTGAGGGGGTCAGGTCACCCACCGCATGAGCTCGGCCTGGAGGGCCAGCATCTCGCCGTCGTCGGTTTCGTGGTCCATGCCGCTGAGATGCAGCGCGCCGTGGACGACTGCCTCGCGCAGGTCCTCGGTCTGGGGGGGACAGATGACGATGTCGCCCAGCTCTCGCGGGCCGGCGCTGGCGCCGTCCTCGTCGACGCCGAACGACAGCACGTCGGTGGGCGCGTCGATGTGGCGGAACTGGAGATTGAGCTCGCGGCTGCGGTCCTCGTCGACAAACTCGATCGCCACGTGCCCCTCCTCGATTCCGGCCGAGGCCAGTGCCAGCGCGCACAACTCCTCGAGCTCCACCGCCGTGGGGGGAGACACGGTCGCTCCTCCCGGATCGGGGTCGACCGCGTCGATCCCGATCACCTCAACGTCGAGCATGAGGCGCCGCCTACGCTCGCCTGCGGGGGCGCAACTCCGACGCCGCCCGCTGGGAGTTTTCGTTATAGGCGGCCACGATCCGCCGCACCAGCTTGTGGCGCACGACGTCCTCGTCGCCGAAGCGCACGAAGTCGATGTCCTCGACGCCATCGAGGATGTCCGAGACGACGATCAGGCCCGAGTCCTGCTCGCGCGGCAGGTCCACCTGGGTGATGTCGCCGGTGACGACCATCTTGGAGTTGAAGCCGAGCCGAGTGAGGAACATCTTCATCTGCTCGGGCGTGGTGTTCTGGGCCTCGTCGAGGATGATGAAACTGTCATTCAGGGTCCGTCCACGCATGAATGCCAGGGGCGCCACCTCGATGACCCCGCGCTCCAGGTGCTGGCTGACGCGCTCGGGGTCGAGCATGTCGTGCAGGGCGTCAAACAGCGGGCGCAGGTAGGGATCCACCTTGGCCATGAGGTCGCCCGGGAGGAAGCCCAGGCGCTCGCCGGCCTCGACGGCGGGCCGGGTGAGGATGATGCGGTTGACCTCGCGGCGGCTGAGCGCGCCGGCGGCCAGGGCGACGGCGAGGAAGGTCTTGCCGGTGCCCGCCGGCCCGATGCCAAAGGTGATCGTGTTGTTGCGGATGGAGTCGACGTAGCGCTTCTGGTTGACGGTCTTGGGCGCGACGCGCGTGGCGCGGTGGCGCCAGACGACGTCCTCCAGGATCTCTGAGGGGGACTCGTGCTCGTCCAGGGCGCGCGCCACCGCCTCGACGGTGCCGGGGGCGATGTCGTGGCCCTGGGTGATCAGGTCTGAGAGCTCGCGCACGACGGCCGCGCCGGCCTCTACGGCGGCTTCGTCACCCTCCAGCGTGAGCACGTTGCCGCGCAGGAACACGTCGGCATCGAGATGGCTCTCGAGCGTTCGCAGCACGGCGTCCTGGCTGCCGGCCAGTTCGGCCGCTACCGCGTTCTCGAGCTCGATCGTGCGACGCACTATCGCCGGGCCGCTCCCCTAGGACCCCAGGGCCTCGCGCACCCGGGCGGAGGTCCGCTTGCCGTCGGCGCGACCGCCCGACGCCGCCATGACCGCCTTCATCACCTGGCCCATGTCCTTGGGGCCGCTCGCGCCCGTCTCGCCGATCGCGGTGGTGATCAACCGGTCGAGCTCCTCGTCGGACAGCTCCGCCGGCAGGTAGCCGGCGATGAGCACGGCCTCTGACTCCTCCTGATCGGCGAGCTCCGGACGCCCGCCGTCACGGAACTGCGTGGCGGCCTCGAGGCGGCGCTTGCGCTCGCGGCGCAGCACGGCGATCTCGTCGTCGGAGCCTTCCTTCTCGGCCTTCTGCAGCTCGGACAGCACGAGGCGGAGCGCGGTGACGCGCTCTCTCTCCCCCGCCTTCATGGCGCCGGTGATGTCGCTGCGGAGCTGCTCGGTGACGGTCATATGTCCACCTACCAGGATAGCCCTCGACGGCCCCGGACCCCACCGGACGACGCCGCGGCGAACGCCGGCGCGCCGAATCCCGCCGTCACGCCACCACGCACCGCAGGCCGTCGGCGTGGAGCTCCAGGCATTCCACGTCGACCAGCGCCCCGCGAGGCCCGGCGCCGGCCGGCAGGTAGCAGCGGGTGTAGTCCGCGGTGTAGCCCGAGCACTGGGTGTCGGCGATCTTGTCGATGAGCACCCGCTCTCGCGTACCCAGCCGCGTCGTGCGATGCAGCCGCGAGCGCAGCTCCGAGCGGCCACGCAGCACCGCCGAACGCCGTTTCTTCTCCGCGGGCTCGACGCGGTCCCCCAGGTCGGCCGCCACCGTGCCGGGGCGCGGCGAGTAGGGGAACACGTGCACACGAGTGATCCCCGCGGCGTCGACGGCGTCCAGCGTGCGCTCGAAGGCGGCAGCGTCCTCGGTGGGGAAGCCGACGATGATGTCGGTGGTGACGTTGATGCCGCCGCGCGCAGCCCCCGCCTCACGCACCCGGGCGATGTGCTCCAGGTACTCGTCGGCGCCGTAGTGGCGGCCCATGGCCCGCAATACCTCGTCGTCGCCGGACTGCATCGGGACGTGCAGATGCGGGCACACCTTGGGCTCGGTGGCAAGCGCATCGAGCAGCGAGTCCTTGACGTGGATCACCTCGACGCTGGAGAGCCGGACCCGCTCCACCCCGGGCACTCTGGCCACCGCGATCATCAGCTCGCCCAGCTCCAGCCCCTCCTCGGGGTCGCGGTAGTCCCCCACGCTGATCCCCGTCATCACCATCTCGGGCTGACCGGTGCGCACGCGCTCGGCGACCTCGGACAGGATCGCGCTCGCCGGCCGGGAGCGCGCCGAGCCGCGGACGGTGGGGATGATGCAGTAGGCGCAGTGGCAGTCGCAGCCGTCCTGGACCTTGACGAAGCCGCGGGTGCGAGCGGCCTGCACCTGCGCGCCGGGTCCGTGCACGCCCCGCGCGCGCTCGCGCGCCAGTACGTCGTGCTCCAGATCCACGCAGCCGAGATCGTCCTGGGCGCCCATCGCCGCGGCGACCTCGTCGGCGAGCCGACAAAGGGCGTCACCCGCTCATCGATCTCTCCGAACTGGACCGCGTTGAGGTTGACGGCGCAGCCGCCGACGAATACCTGATCCACCCTGCCCGCTGCGCAGCGAGCGTCGGACCGACTGGCGCGACTTGGCCTCGGCCTCGGCGGTGATGCAGCACGTGTTGATGACGTGCAGTTCCGCCTCTGACTCGGGCGCCTCGGTGTGGCCGGCGGCGAGCAGGGAGCGGCGGGCGAGCATGGCGTCCGCCTGGGACACCTTGCAACCGAGGAACTTGACCGCGAACGAGGCCACGCGCCGGAGAAGGTAGCGCGTGACCTCGCCCTCGGCTCAGCTGCGATAGCCGCTCGCGACCGGAGGACCTTCGTACTCCTCGACGGCAGGGTCATGCCGTGGTGTCCTCGGGATAGCGCGCGTCGAGAGGAGAGAGGGCTCTTGCGGTAAGCCGGCCCGAGGCTTGGGCCGTGGCACGACGATGTCGAGGAGTAGGCCACCGAGTGTCACTCCCATCGCGAGTGGGTTTGGCAACTGTTCACCTCCTTCTGAGTCTGGTTCTGGATCACAAGCGACGCTGAGAAGGATGCGTCACCCGCGCCGAATCGACATGGGGCGCGTGTACAGGATTCGCCGCGCGCCGCTTGTCCATCCGGACGGTCAGGCGCGGGTCAGCAGCAACGCCGCCCACTCGCCCGAGACCCGCCGCTCGCGCTCGCCGTGACCGCGCCGCGCATAGGCCGCGGCGACGCCGTCGGCCTCGGTGACCAGCAGGCCGCTGAGGATCAAGGTCGGCGGCAGCTCACGCTGGGACGCGGCCCAGGTGACCAGTGGGCCGCCGAGCACGTTTGCCGCCCCACAATCCACACGCGGGGCCTGCTCGACGCGCATGTCGAAATCGCGCACGTCGAGGTCGACGCCGTTGCGCGCCGCGTTCTCGCGCGTGGCCGTGGTCGCGGCGCGGTCATAGTCCAGCGCGATCACCGGCGCGAAACCGAGCTTGGCCGCCACGATGGCCAGGACGCCCGAGCCGCACCCGACATCGACGAACGAGCCGGAACGCGCTGCCACGTCGAGGTCGAGCATGAGCTCCAGGCACAGCCGGGTGGTGGCGTGAGACCCGGTCCCGAAGGCCTGCCCCGGATCGACCACCACGTCGAGCGCGGTGGTCGCCGGGCGGCTCCCAGGGCGGGCGCACGGTGAGCTGGTCGCCGATCACCAGCGGGCGGTGGAAGCTGCGCCAGCGCTCGGCCCAATCGTCGGCGATCTCCTGCGTGGACACGTCGACGTACGCGCCGCCGGCAGCGGCGCGGAGGTCGGGGACCGCCGGAAGCTCGCCGGGCGCCCCGTACACCGCGTACTCGATCACGTCGGCCGAGATCTCCACCTCCTCCACCCCGCTGGGCGCGAGCTCGAGCAGCTCGGCCAGGACCAGCTCGGCCTGGCGGCGGTGGACGCGGACAGCGAGGCGGAGCACCGCGCCTGCGCTCAAGCGCCGAAGGCGCGCTTGAGCTTGCCCAGCACGCCCTCGTCGGTGCGCAGGTTGTGCTCGGTGAGGCTGTCGGCCAGCTCCTGGAGGAGCTCGCGCTGCTCCTTCTTGAGGTGTCGGGGCACGACGACGTTGACGATCACCCGCAGGTTGCCGCGATGCCGGCCGCGCAGCGCGGGCATGCCCTGGCCGCGGATGTTGATCGACTCGTGCGGCTGGACGCCGGCCGGGATCTCCAGATCGGTGGTGCCCTCGAGCGTCGGCACCTGCACCGTGGTCCCCAGAGCCGCCAGCGGTGCGGCGACGTCGACCACGGTGACCAGTTCGTCATCGTGGCGCACGAAGCGGGGGTCCTCCTTGACGCGGACCTGGACGTAGAGGTCACCAGACGGCCCGCCGCGCTCGCCGGCGTGCCCCCGCCCCGTGATCCGGATCCGCTGGCCGTCGTCGATCCCCGCAGGGACGTCGACCGACACCTTGACCCGCTCCACCTTGCGCCCGCGGCCGCCGCACTCCCCACACGGGGTCTGGGGCACCTTGCCCTCGCCGTGGCAGACGTCGCATACCGCGGCGCGAACCATCTGGCCGAACGGGGTGCGTGAGATCACGCGCAGCTGGCCGGTCCCGTCGCAGTTGGTGCAGGTCTCGATCGGGGTTCCGGGCTCGGCGCCGTTGCCGCGGCAGTGCTCACACGTCGAGACCGCGTCGTAGGACACCTCGACGGGCGTCCCGCGGGCGGCCTCCACGAGCGTGATCTCGGCGCCCACGGCGACATCGCCGCCCTGGATCGCGCCACCGGCCCGGCCGCCGCCGAACATCCCGCTGCCGAAGGCGCCGCCGCCGAAACCGCCACCGCCGAAGAACGCCTCGAAGATGTCGGCCACGGAGCCGAAGCCCTCGAAGTTGGGGGCGTAGCCGCCCTGGCGCAGGCCCTCGTGGCCGTAGCGGTCATAGGTGGCCCGGCGGTCGGAGTCCGAGAGCACCTCGTAGGCCTCGGCGGCCTCCTTGAACCGGTCCTCGGCGTCGGGCTCTGAGTTGACGTCGGGGTGCAGCTCGCGGGCCAGGCGGCGAAACGCCTTCTTGATCTCGCCGTCGTCCGCATCCCGGGAGACGCCCAGGACCTCGTAGTAGTCGCGTGGCATCTTCGTCCCACTCATCGTTCGTCGTACACGTCGGCGACGAAACGGGAGAGCTGGGCCGCCGCCTCACGGACGGTGCGGATCGCGTGTCCGTAATCCATGCGCAGTGGGCCGATCACCGAGACCGCGCCCAGCGTCCGCTGCGGCAGGCCGTAGCTGGCCGCCACCAGGGCCAGTGAGCGCAGGGCCGGCACCTCGTTCTCGGCGCCGATCCGGACAGCCAGGGGATGGCCGGCCGACAGCGCCGAGCGCAGGAAGCCCAGGACCGTCACGCGGCGCTCGAGCATCTCCATGAGCTGGTTGAGCTCGGAGACGTCGCCTACGCGGCCTGTGGTGAGCAGCCTGCCCGTGCCCTCGACGTAGAGGGTGGCCATGGCGGACTCCTCGAGGTCGGTGAACACCGGCGAGAGCGCATCGAGGAAGGCCGTCTCGGTCGCCGACAGGGCCGGGTCGTGCAGGCGCTGGTGCAGGATGCGCGCGCCGAGCCCGAGCCCGACGAGCCGCTCGTTGAGGTAGCTGGCCGCCCAGTCGGCCAGGCCCGTATCGACGGGGCGCTGGAAGGTGAACAGCCGCTTGGTCACCCCGCCGGTGGACGTGATGACCACCACCATCAGCACCTGGGGCTGGAGGGCCAGCACCTCAACGTGGCGGATGGTGGAGGTCTCGATCGGAGGCGCCGTGACGATCGCCAGCAGGTTGGTCACCTGCGACAGGGCCTCGCTGGTCACGCGCATCGCCTCGTCGAGCTCGCGCCGCACCAGGCTCAGCGACAGCGACGGCCCCGAGGAGGTCTCCGGCAGCAGGCGATCGACGAAGTAGCGGTAGCCCGCCTCGGTGGGAACGCGGCCGGCGCTGGTGTGCGGGTGCGCCAGCAGTCCCAGCTCCTCGAGGTTGGCCAGCTCGTGGCGGATCGTCGACGGCCCCCACTCGAACGCCGTGCTGAGCGCCTTGGACCCCACCGGGGCCCCGGCATCCAGGTACTCCTGGACCAGGCGGCCCAGGACGAGCTCTTGGCGTTCGGTCAGCATCCTTCGAGATTGTAGGTAGGCCCTCACAGGTTTCCTGAGGGGCTCACCATCACGGGGCGGCGCCGGCCTACAGGCGGATGGTCGCCTCGCCGTTGCGGATGATCCGCTTGCCGTTCTGGGTGGCCTCGGAGGACACCGTGGCCCGCTCGCCGTCCACCTCGCGCACGGTGCCGCTGACCACGACCTCCTCCTCCATCACGCCCATGCCCCGGAACTGAACCGAGAGACGCTCCAGGGATGCGGGCCCGCCCGCCCCACCCAGCGCCTCAGTGTGGGCTCGCGCGACCTGGGCCATGGTCCACAGCCCGTGGAGGATCCGCCTGGGCAAGCCGACCTGCTTGGCGAACTCCTCGTCGATGTGGATCGGGTTGAAGTCGCCCGAGGCCCCCGCGTAGCGGACGGTGAGGTAGCGGTCGGGGGTGACCTTGAGCTCGAAGGTGTCACCGGCGTCCATGGCGATCACCCCGTGCGCACGATGTTGGTCCACGTGCCCACGCAGACCGTCTCGTCGTTCTGGTTGCGGCTGTTGGTCTCAAAGACGTAGAACCCCATCCCGCCCCGCTCGGACGCGTCGGCCAGCGTCGCCGTGGTGGTGATCTCATCGCCGGCGACGACGAGCGGGCCCCAGCGAAACTCCTGGGAGCCGTGGACCATGTGGGCGAAGTCGATCCCCACGTCGGGGTCGAACAGGCCGGGCAGAATCGCCGCGTTTGAGTAGACGACGGCGAACATCGGAGGGGCCACGACATCCGCAAAGCCGGCCGCCCGCGCCGCCTCGTGATCGACGTGAACGGGGTTGTGCTCGCCCACCGCGAAGGCGTACTCCTTGATCTTCTCCCGGCCGACGGCGTAGAGCGTCGGGGGGTAGGTCTTGCCGATCGCGTCGGAGTTCACGGCCATCGCGGCGGAGTGTAGGCCGGTCAGATGATGACCGGGACCGCGCCGCCGTCCACTGACCACGCGGCCCCGGCCACGTCGGAGGCCTGCTCGGAGCACAGGAACACGATCACCGAGGCGATCTCCTCGGGCCCCGCCAGCCGGCGGATCGGCAGCCCGGCCGCGGCGGCGTCGAGGACCTCCTTGCGTGTCCCGCCGCGCGCGGCGACCGTCTGGTCCACCAGGCCGCCGGGCTCCAGCCACAGCTCACTGGCCACCGGGCCCGGGGTGACCGCGTTGATGAGCACGCCCAGTTGCGCGTAGGCGTCGGCATAGGCCCGCGAGAGCGACAGCTCGGCGGCCTTGGTCACCGAGTAGGCGACGTTGCGTTGGCCCGGCCGCTTGCCCGATGACGAGGAGACGTTGACGATCCGGCCCCAGCCGCGCTCGGCCATGTCGGGGATGGCCGCGCGCATGAGCCGCATGGGCGCCATCACGTGGATCTCCCACATCGCCTGCCACTCCTCGTCGGTCAGCGCCTCGATCGAGCGCACCTGGCTCATCCCGGCGCTGTTGACGACCACGTCGATGGTCTCGAAGCGCTCCCGGCAGGCCGCCACGATTCGCTCCGCCGCGTCGGGCTCGGTGACGTCGAGCGCCAGCCACGAGACCGTGCGCGCGTCGCCATCGCACCGCTCGGCGGCCTCACGCAGAGCGTCCTCCCCACGCCCCACGAGCAGCACCCGGCCGCCCTCGGCGACGAGCTGTCGGGCCACGTGCAGGCCGATGCCGCGCGAGCCGCCGCTGATGACGCAGGCACGATCTGTCAGGCCGAGGTCCATCGGGTGTGAGATTGTTCCAGTCGCCGCCCTGATGGGTCGCCACACGAAAATGTCTTAGTCAGACGGCGGCCCGACCGGTAGCGTCACGGACGCCATGAGCACCCTCGCAGCGGCCCTGTCTCCGGTGCATCAGCAGTATCTGCTGCAGGCCCGGCAGATGCAGGCACTGTCCTTTGCAGTGCACATCCCGCTGGTGTGCTTCGGGATCGCCTTCCCGGTGATGGTCCTGTTCGCCGAATGGATGGGGATGCGCACCGGCGACCCGATCTACCGGACGGTGGCGCGGCGCTGGAGCCGCATCGTGCTCGCGCTGTTCGCGGTCGGCGTGATCACCGGCACCATCCTCAGCTTCGAGATGGCCGGGCTGTGGCCCAACTTCACCGCCACGTTCGGGAGCGTGTTCGGCCTGGGGTTCGCGATCGAGGGGTTCTCCTTCTTCATGGAGGCGATCTTCGTCGGGATCTACGCCTACGGGTGGGACCGCCTCTCCCCCCGCCTGCATTTCCTCAGCGGCATCCCGATCGTCATCACTGGCTTCACCGGATCGCTCAATGTCATCGCAGTCAACGCGTGGATGAACCATCCCGGCGGCTTTCGCCTGGTGGGCGGCAAGGTGGTGGACGTCCACCCGTGGTCGGCGCTGTTCGGCAACTCGACCCTGTGGTCAGAGCTCGTCCATATGTACATCGCCGGCTACATGGTCACCGGCTTCTGCATGGCCGGCGCGTACGCCGTGTACCGGCTGCGCGGCCGCTGGACGCGCTATGAGCGGGTGGCGATGACGATCCCGCTCACGATCGGCTGCCTGGCCGCGCCCGTCCAGGTCCTGGTCGGCGACTGGATCGCCCGGGTCATCGCCGTCCAGCAGCCGATCAAGCTGGCCGCCATCGAGGGGCTGGCCAGGACCACCCGCGGCGCCTCCGAGCACGTGCTGGGCTGGTACACCAACGGCCAGATCAAGTTCGGGATCGGGATCCCCCACCTGCTCTCGCTGCTGGCCTTCCACAGCTGGGACGGCAGGGTGATCGGGCTCGACAGCGTGCCCGCGGCCGACCGGCCGCCGATCAACGTCACCCGCCTCTCCTTCCAGACGATGGTGGGGATCGGGACGCTGCTGGCCCTGCTGGGCGTCGTGTACCTGTTCGTGCGCATCCGCTACCGCTCGCTGCCGCGATGGCGGTGGTTCTACTGGGCCCTGGTGGCCGCGGGGCCGGCGGCGACGGTCGCGCTCATCGCCGGGTGGGTGACCGCCGAGGTCGGCCGCCAGCCGTGGACGGTCTACCACGTGATGACCACGGCCCAGTCGGTCACGGGCGCGAAGGGGATTCCGGTCGGCTACGCCGCACTGGTGGTCACCTACATCGCGGTGGCCGGCGCGCTGGTGTGGATCCTGCGTCGCCTGGCCCGCGCCCCGCTTGACCTGCCCGGCGCCGACGCCCCACCCGACTCGGAGCTGCAGCCAGCCTGATGTTCCTCAAAGACCTGCCCCTCGTCTTCGTGCTGGCCGGCCTGGTGCTCTATATCGCGCTCGCCGGGGCCGACTTCGGAGCCGGCATGTGGCGCCTGTTCGCCGGCGGCGGGGAGCGCGGCAAGCGCATCCGCGACCACGCCCACCACTCCATGGGGCCGGTGTGGGAGGCCAACCACGTGTGGCTCATCTTCGTCATCACGGTGGCCTGGACGGCCTATCCCGTCTTCGTCGGCTCGGTCGCGTCGACGCTCGCGGTGCCGTTCGTCATCGCCGCTCTGGGGATCATCGTGCGCGGCGCCAGCTACGCGCTGCGCTCCGCGGCCAGCACCAGCCGTGAGTTCCGGATGGTGGACGGCGCGTTTGCGGTGGCCTCGCTGGTCACCCCGTTCGCCCTGGGGACGATGGCCGGTGCGATCGCCGCCGAGCGCGTGCCGGTGGGTAACGCCGCCGGGGGCCTGTTCTCCAGTTGGACCGGCGCCGTCCCGATCCTCATCGGCGTCCTGGCCGTGATGTTCTCGGCCTACCTGGCCGCGGTCTACCTCGCGGCCGACGCCGCCCGCCACAGCAATCCCGAGCTCGCGGAGGCCTATCGAGTCCGCGCGCTGGGCGCCGGGTCGGTAGCGGGGGCGCTGGCCATCATCGGCCTCATCGTCCTGCACGCGGACGCGCACTCGCTCTACACCGGGCTGCTGCACGGAGCTGCCCTGGCGGCGCTGATCGTGTCCCTGTTGGCGGGAGCCGCCGCGCTTGGCCTCGTGGCCACGCGCCGATTCGAGCCGGGCCGCTACGTGGCCGCCCTGGCCGTGGCGGCCGTCGTCGCCGGGTGGGCGTTCGCCCGCTACCCCGTCCTGCTCCCCGGGCTGACCGTGGGCCAGGCGGCCGCGCCCCACGACACGCTGGTCGCAGTGGTGGTCGTGGTGCTGGCCGGCGGGGCGATCCTGTTCCCCTCGCTGGGGCTGCTCTTCGGACTGCTGCTGCGCGGGCGGCTGGGCGAGCCGGGCGGGCCGGAGGAGACCGCCGCGGATACCGGCGTGGCCGCGCTCCTGCATCCGCCACACTCCACCCCGCTTCAGGCACGCCTGGCCGTGGCGCTGCTCATCGCCGGCGTCGGCTTCCTGACCGCCGCCGATGCCGGCTGGGCGCACTTCATCGGCGTCTTCGCGCTGTTCGGCTTCATGATCATCGGGTTTGCCGCGATCGTCCCCGGCGCGCTCGCGGATGACAGCAACGTCAACGACCAGCTTGAGAAGGCGGGCCCGAGCGCGTAGGTGGCCGCCCTGTCGGGAGGTCTTGGGAGATAAAGGTCGTCACAGAGCCCAAATCTCCCACAACCCCGCCGAGGGACGCCAGCGGCGCCAATGCCACCCCGGCCGCTCACTCGATAGCCGCAGTTGACATTCGCCGACGTCCCCAGCACGTCAGAATCACGGCGCACCATGAACAGCCTCCCCGACGGCCCCGGCCAGACCTCATTCCTGTTCGATCTCGACGGGACGCTCATCGACAGCGTCTATCAGCATGTGCTGGCCTGGCGGGAGGCGCTGCAGAGCGTCGGGGTGAGCCTGGCGGTGTGGAAGCTGCACCGCCGCATCGGGATGAGCGGCGGCCTGTTCGTCAACGCGCTGGTGCGCGAGCTCGAGACGCCGCTGGACGCCGAGACCCTGGCCGCCCTGCCCGGGCTTCACGCCGACGCGTTCATCCGCCGGTATGACTCCGTGCAGGCCCTGCCCGGCGCGCGTGAGCTGCTGGCCACGCTGTCTGAGCACTCCGTGCCGTGGGCCATCGCCACCAGTGGCCCCGAGCGCTACGCCGGCCTGGCCCGCGACCTGCTCGGGCTGCCCGACGACACCCCGATGATCACACGCGACCAGGTGCGCTACGCCAAGCCCGACCCCGACCTGTTTCTCGCCGCCGCCCGGCAGATCGGCGTCGACATCCGCTCCAGCAACGTCGTCGGCGACAGCGTGTGGGACCTGCTGGCCGCCCAGCGGGCGCGCGCGCTGGGCATCGGGCTGCTGTCGGGCGGCTACGGACGCGAGGAGCTCTTCTACGCCGGCGCCTACCGGGTCTTCGAGGATCCGGCCGATCTGCTGGCTCACCTCGACGAGGTGGGCGTGCGGCGCTCGCATTGAGGATCCTCGTACATCCGCGGATGTAGGAGGAGATCGGCCATCTGGCCCATTGCGGCCGACATTCGCGCCCTGTAGCCTTCATGTCGTGGAAAAGCGGGCAAATCTGAGGGCATCGGACGCCGATCGCGATCTCGTGGTCTCGCGCCTGCACAAGGCCGCCACCGAGGGGCGCATCGCCGCCGAGGAGCTCGAGCAGCGGGTGGCCGTGGCGCTGAAGGCGCGTACCTACGGCGACCTGGAGAAGACAGTGGCCGATCTGCCCGGGCCCCGCCCCCGGCAACAACGCCCGCCGGTGCGCCGGACCACGATGGGCTGGGCGGTGGGAGCGGTGCGGGCCAACCCGATGCTGATCCTGTTCGCCATCCCGGTGGTGGCGGTAACCCTGGCCATGATGCTGGCCGCGGCGATCATCTGGATGGTGCTGATGGTGGTCGTGATGGTGCTCGGCGGCGGGCGCCGCGGGCCGATGCGGCCGCGCGGGCCGTGGATGTACACGCGCCGCGGGCGCGGCTTCGGGCCGCCCAGAGCCGGTACCCAGGCACCCTCGCGCAGCTACTGGGCCTAGCCGCCCCCGGCGCGGCGGCGGCCGCTCAGCCGGTTCGCCGCAGCCGCCAGACGACGGCGTCCATCTCAAACGGCGCGCCGTTGACCGTGTAGCGGTGCACGTAGCGCCGGCGCTCGAGCTCCTGCGCCTCCAGGTCCGGGCCGAGGCTGGACGACCAGAGCGCCGGAGTCACCGCATCGGGCACGCCGCGCTGGGGATCGTGCATGTAGACGACCAGTGCGTCGGGAGCGAGTAGGCCCGCCGCGGCCATCAGCACCTGCGGCGGCAGCTCCGAGCCATGGGCGCCCACCGGCGCGACGCAGCTCAGCGCGTTGGCGCCGAGCGCCGCGATCATCGCGCGCTCGTCGCCGGTGAGGGCCAGCAGGTCCAGGGTGAGGTACTGGTCATACAGACCGGGGCGGTCGCGCAGCGCCGCCTCGCGGGCCGACGGCACGATGTCGGTGCCGAGCACCGGATGCAGCCCGGCCGCGGCCAGCGCCTCGCCCGAGACGCCGTTGCCGGCGGCGATGTCGAGCACGCGCACGTCGCCGCGCTCCCAGCCCAGCGCGTCGGCGGCGCGCGCGAGCATGCCGGCCAGTTCCGCAGGTGAGCGACAGCCCAGCCGCTCCTGCACGATCTGCTCATAGACCCCGGGCAGCGCGTAGAGCCGCTCGTAGTCGTGCAGGCGCAGCTCCTCGGTGCGGCCGTCCTCGTGGCGGACGCGAATGACCTCGCGGCCGATCTCAGGATCTGCCTGCTCGACGAGCTCGGCGGTGAAGGAGGCCATGGACATCGTCCCCGTCGGCGCTAGCTCTTGTCTCCGAGCTCCAGCACGGCGAGGAACGCCTCCTGGGGCACCTCGATGCGGCCCACCTGCTTCATGCGCTGCTTGCCCTTCTTCTGCGCCTCGAGCAGCTTGCGCTTGCGGGAGATGTCCCCGCCGTAGCACTTGGCGATCACGTCCTTGCGGTAGGCCTTGATCGTCTCGCGGGCGACGATGCGACTGCCGATCGCGGCCTGGATGGGGACGTCGTACTGCTGGCGCGGGATCTTCTCGCGCAGCTTCTCGGTGAGCGTGCGTCCGGCGCTCTGAGCCTTGGAGCGGTGCACGAGCATCGACAGCGCGTCGATCGGGTCGCCGGCGAGCAGGATGTCGAGCTTGACCAGGTCAGAGTCGCGCAGCCCGATGAGGTCGTAGTCCAGCGACGCGTAGCCGCGCGTGCGCGACTTGAGCTGGTCGAAGAAGTCGAGCACGATCTCGGCCAGCGGCAGGTCGTAGGTGAGCTGCACGCGCTCGGCCGACAGGTAGTGCATCCCGGCGTGGTCGCCGCGGCGCTCCTGGCAGAGCTCCATGATCTGGCCGACGAATTCCTTCGGGCTGAGGATCGAGGCCCGGATGAACGGCTCGCGGACCTCGGCGACGCGCGCGGGATCCGGGAAGTCGTTGGGGCTGTGGATCGGCAGGACGGCGCCGTCGGTGAGCGTGACCTCGTACTCCACGCTGGGCATCGTGGTGAGCAGCTCGAGGTCGTACTCGCGCTCCAGGCGCTCGCGGACGATGTCCATGTGCAGCAGGCCGAGGAAGCCGCAGCGGAAGCCGAAGCCCAGGGCCTCGGAGGTCTCGGGCTCCCAGCTGAGCGCGGCGTCGTTGAGGGTCAGCTTCTCCAGCGCGTCGCGCAGGTCGGGGTAGTCGTCGGACTCGATCGGGAACAGCCCGCAGAACACCATCGGCTTGACCTCGCGGTAGCCGGGCAGCGGCTCGGTGGCGCCTCCGTGCTTGGTGGTGAGGGTGTCGCCGACCCGGAGGGCGCTGACGTCCTTGATGCCGGTGATGAGGAAGCCCACCTCGCCGGCGTGCAGCGCCTTGGCCGGCGTCATCTGGGGCGTGAAGAAGCCGATGTCGTCGATCTCGGCCTCGGTGCCGGCCTGCATGGCCCGGATCGCCTCGCCCTTGGTGAAGGTGCCGTCGACGACGCGGATGTAGGCGATCACGCCGCGGTACTGATCGAACTCGGAGTCGAAGATGAGCGCGCGCGGGGGCGCGTCGGGGTCACCGTCGGGCGGCGGCACGCGGGCGATGAGCTCGTCGAGGACGTCGGTGATGCCCTCCCCGGTCTTGGCGCTGATCCGCCGCACCTGGTCGGCGGGCTCGCCCAGGAGGTCCGCGACCTCCTCAGCGACGCGCTCGGGCTCGGCGCCGGGCAGGTCCACCTTGTTCAGGCACGGAATGAGCTCCAGGCCCGACTCCACGGCGAGGTAGGTGTTGGCCACCGTCTGGGCCTCGACGCCCTGGGAGGCGTCCACCACGAGCAGCGCCCCCTCGCACGCGGCCAGGGACCGCGACACCTCGTAGGTGAAGTCGACGTGGCCCGGGGTGTCGATGAGCTGCAGCTGGTAGGTCTGCCCGTCGTGAGGCGACTCGTAGAAGACGCGCACCGCCTGAGCCTTGATCGTGATGCCACGCTCGCGCTCCAGGTCCATCGAGTCGAGCAGCTGGGCGCGCATCGATCGGGGGTCGACGGTGTGGGTCAGCTCCAGGATGCGGTCGGCCAGCGTCGACTTGCCGTGGTCGATGTGGGCGATGATCGAGAAGTTGCGGATGTGGGCCTGGTCAGCCATGTGCCGCTATGAAGGGTACGAAGCGCGGGACTATCGCCCGGGGAGCCGGCTCGTGATGAGCTGCTGCACCTGGCGCGCCTCGGGGATCCGCATCAGCAGCGCGAGGCGGGCGTAGACCACGCCGGCCACGACGAAGCCCGTCCCGAGCGACACGATCTGCGCGATCAGTGACACGCCGAGGAGCGCGTCCAGGCCCTTCCAGACGAAGTAGCCGAGAGTGGTCATCACCGCGGTGGCCACGCAGATGCGGAGCGTGATCATGGTCGTCTGGGCCATCTCGAGGTGGCCGTTGAAGCCGATCCGCAGCCGCCGGAGCTGCAGCCACGTCATCACGATGTTGGCCGCGACCGTGCCCAGCACGAGCCCCGCGATCCCGAGTGGCTTGTAGAGCGCGACGGACACGATGATGTCGACGACGACGTTGATGGCCGCCAGCTTGGTCGGGATCCACGGGCGCTGGAGCGCGAAGAACGTCCGGCTGAGCAGCAGGTTGACGCCGGCAAAGGGCAGGCTGAAGGCGAACCAGAACAACGCCTCGGAGACGTAGTGCGTGGACAGCGGCCCGAACGAGCCGTGCTGGTAGACCAGGCGCACGATCGGCATCGCGAGCGCGGCCATCAGCGCCGCCGACGGGATCAGCATGAGGTTGATCTGACGGAGCCCGTTGCCGAGCGTGCGCCGCATCCCGCCCGGGTTGCGCGCCGACGCCATCCGGCTCAGCGTCGGGAACAGGACGGTCGCGACGGCGACGCTGAAGATCCCCTGGGGCAGCATGTAGAGCCTGAAGGCGTCGTTGATGGCAGCGGGGGCGTAGCTGCCGACCAGCGCCCCGAAGCCCGCGTTGATGAAGATGTCGAGGTTGATGATCCCGACCGTCAACGTCACGGGGAGGAAGAGGATCAGCACCTGGTGGACCCGGGGGTCGCGCCAGTCAAACGCGAACGACAGCGTGTACTCGACGCGCCGCAGAGCCCAGGCGATCATGAGGAACTGCACGATCGTCGCGACCAGCCAGGCGATCGCGTACGCGTAGACGCTGTCCTCGTGGCTCTTGAACCGCCCGTGCAGGACCACCAGGAGGACGACGATCACGATGTTCCAGACGGCCGGCGCGAGCGCCGGGATCGAGAACTCGTCGTAGGACTGCAGGATCGCGACGAACAGGCCGGTGAGGCTGAGCAGCAGGACGACGGGGAACAGCACGCGCGACAGCCCCGTGGCCAGGGCGGTGGGGATGTTGGACCCGGTGAACAGCGGCATCACGATGCCCGCGATCCCCATGTAGACGAGCGTCAGCGCGCCCAGCGAGAGCAGGATGAGCCAGAACAGCGACGAGGCGAGGCGGAAGGCCTCACGCTTGCGCCCGGCCTGGAGCAGTTCGGTGAAGATCGGCACGAACGCGGCGCCGAGGGCCGCCTGCGAGAACAGGTTGGAGAACAGGTTGGGGATCTGCGAGGCAATCTGGAACGCCGAGATGGAACCGCTCGTGCCGAAGAAGCTCGCCTGCACGACTTCGCGCGCCAGACCGGCGACCCGCGACAGCGCAGTGGCCATCGCGAAGATGGCGCTGCTCACCGCGAGCCGACGGCGTCCCGGCGACTGCGACGGAGGATCGCTCGGTGGGGTCGGTGGCGGCGGACTGGGCGGGCCCGAGGACCCGATGCGTGTGCTGTCCACGGTCACGAGCGCGCTATAGTACGCGCCGTCGCTGCGGCTGCCCGCGCGCCTTTCGTCATGGCCAACATCCACTCACAGAAAAAGCGGATCCTGCGCGCGGAGCGTGAGCGACTGGAGAACCGTCGCTACACATCCACGATCAAGACCTACTTCCGCCGCCTCGAGGCGGCCGTCGCCGAGGGGCAGGATGAGGTCGCCGAGACCGAGCACCGGACGCTGGTCAAGACGATCGACAAGGCCGTCAAGCGAGGTGCGCTCCACCGCAACAACGGCGCCCGCAAGAAGTCTCGCGCAGCTCGGCTGCGCCGCGGCGTGTAGCCGGCGGGCGCCCCCAAGAGCCCCGCACCCCTGTCCGCGCAACCCGACCGAATCAGCTTCGAACTGGAGCACATCGACGCCTCCGCCGAGGGGCGTGTCGAGGTGGCGGGGCGATGGTTCGGTGTACGCGGCCGCCGGTTCGTCCGCCCGACGCTGACGCTGATGCACAAGGGCGCGGCGGTCCGCGCCCTCGCGGACCTGGAGCACAAGCCGTGGGCGGCGGAGGACGGTGAGGTCTGGACCGCGGCCTTCAGCGTGGACGAGGGCCTCGACGGAGCGCGTGAGATCGAGCTCTCGGTGGCGCCCGACATCGTCGTGGAGCTGCGACCGAAGGGCAAGAAGCTGGCGCGGCCGGGCGACACTCTGGCGGCCGGCAGCGCCGCGCGAGCGCCGCGCTTCAAGGACCGCAGCGTCGCACCGGTCCCGGAGGCGGCCGACAAGGCGCCTGAGCCAGAAGCGGCCCCCGCCCCCACCGGGCGGCGGCGCCCCTCTCAGTCGGCCGAGCTCGAGCGCCTGGGCGCCCGGCTGGCCTCGGCCAACCATGAGCTCGAACAGGAACGTGAGCGTCGCGCCGCGATGGCCAAGAGCGTCGAAGACGAGCGCTCCACCAACCGGCAGCTGCGCACGGAGTTGGGGCAGGCGCGCTCCGAGCTCGAGGTGGCGGGGGCGGCGCGAGCCGAGGCAGTGGCGGTGGAGGCCGAACTGGAGGAGGCCCGCCGGCAGTTGCGCGAGGCCCAGCGCGGCCATGAGGCCGACACCGAGGCGCTCACCCGCCGCCACGACGACGCCACGCAGGCGTCCGCCCGCGAGCACCAGCAGCTCACCGAGGCGCACGCCGCCGTGCAGGACGAACTGCGCCACCAGACCGAGGCGCTCGAGGCCACGCGCGAGGCACTGGCGGCCGAGCGCGCCGAGTCTGGTCGGCTGCGCAACCGCTTTGCCCAACTTCAGGAGGCCGGCCCCCGCACCGGTTCCGCCGCGACTGGCGCCGAGCCCCCGCCCGACGAGGGCCGTGTGTCGCGCCGGGCAGCGGCACGCTCGAGCGCCCAGTCGCGACCGACCCCGGAACCCGAGGCTTCCCAGCAGGCGAGCTCCCAAGAGGCGACCTCGCAGCGGGACACCTCCCGGCGCGAGAGCTCGCGGCGTCAGCGCTCGCGGCGCGACACCCGCCAGCGCGAGCCCGAACCCAACGAGACCCAGCGCTTTGACGTGCTGGGGGTGCAGGACGAGCTCGAGCAGGCACCGTCCCCCCCGCCGCGGTCGCGGTCCGCCTCGCGGAGAGCCGGCCAGCCGACGCCCGACCCGCCCTCGTGGACCCCGCCGGCGGCCGACCGGCTGCGGCCGCTGAACCCCTCTCTGCGCCACCGGACCAACTGGTTCGGCCGGCTGCTGGCGTTGATCGTCCTCTGCGGAGTGATCGCGGCGGTCTACCTGGTGCTCCACACGACGGTCCTGCACTAGGACCAGTCCACTAGGAACAGGTCACTCGCCGTTGGCGCCCGCGAGGCGGCCGATGGCGATGAGCGCCGAGGTGTCCTCCCCGCGGACGCGGCCCCTACCCACCCCACCGCCGCGGGAGGCGAGCTCGAGGTCGGCGATCTCGCACACGGCCTCTGCGAGGCGCTCGGAGCCGGTCTGCCGAGCATCGGCGATGAGGCGGTCGGCGGCCCGGGACGGCATCCGCAGGCGCCGCTTGACCTGTGCCGGCGGCTCACCGGCGTCCAGCGCCGCGGCGATCTCGTGCGCGGTCCGGACCCGCTGCGAGATCCAATAGAGCAGTCCGGGCAGGCGCTCGCCCTGCTGGCGCAGCCCCAGGTAGGCGGTGACGGCCGTGCGCGCATCGCCGGCCACCACGGCGTCGGCGACCGCCCAGGCCCGGCGCTCCGCTGATGAGGCGGTCAGCCGCTCCACCGCCTCGGCGTCGAGGGGCTCCCCGGTGTGTGCGGGGTCGGCAGCATCGGTGCCGAGGGCGAGCTTCTCCAGCTCGCGCAGCAGCCGCTGTTGGCGATCGCCGACGTGGCTGACGAGCGCCCGGGCGCCGTCGGGCTCGAGCTCGAGTCCCAGTTCGCGGGCGCGCGCGATCGCCCACTTGGGCAGCTCCCAGGGCTTGACGCTCACCTCGGGGCTGACGTCGCCGCCGGCGGCGAGCACGGCGGCGTGAAGGCGGTCCGGCGCCTTGTTGCGACTCTCCTCGCGGGCGAAGAACGCGATCGTCGTCTCCGGGGGCATCGCGCCCAGCGACGCCGCCAGGACATCGAGCTCCTTGTCCTTCCAGCGCTCGACGCCGTCGATGATGATGAACCGCCGGCTCAGCGTCAGTGTCATCGCGTCCAGCGCGGAGGCGGCACGCTCAGGCGTGGCCTCCTCGCCTTCGAGCAGCTCAACCCCTTCGGCGCCACTGATCGATTCGGCCAGCGCACGCAGCCGGGCGCGGCGCTCAGCGATGCGCCCGTGGTCGTCACCGTGGATCAGATAGGCAGGCTTGAAGGCGGGCGGCACTGCGGTCGAGTCTACGTACGGTTCAGGCGGCCTCGGCGTCGGCGGCCAACTCCAGCGCGCGCTCCACGGCGGCGGCCGGCGTGTCGGCCAGCTCCACGCCCTCGATCGACCACGTGTCGTAGCCGACGACGCCGACGCGGGCGGTGAGCGCCAGCGCGATCTCGGACAGCGTCCCGTAGGCGCCACCCACCGCGACGACCGCATCGGCGGCACGGACGATCAGCCCGTTGCGCAGCTCCCCGATCCCCGTGGGCAGAGCGATCCCCACCCACTCGTTGGCTTCGCGCCGGTCGGTGCCCGGGAGAATGCCGATGACGGTGGCGCCCGCCTCGTGCGCGCCGCGGCTGGCAGCGGCCATGACCCCACCGCGACCGCCGGTGATGACCACACAGCCGGCGGCGCCGAGACCGCGGCCGATGTCCTCGGCAGCCTGCTCCTGCTCGGGCGAGGGCCCCGACGCGCCGATCACCGCGATGTACGGCCCGGCGGCCATCGCCCTACGCCTTGACGACGATGTTGACGAGCTTGTCGGGCACGACGATCACCTTGACCACCTGGTGCCCGTTGAGGTGGGCCTGCACGCCGCGCGCTGCCATGGCCAGCTTCTCGAGCTCCTCGCGCGGCGCGCCGGTCGGGGCCTCGACACGGTCGCGCACCTTGCCGTTGACCTGGCAGACGAGCATGAATGTCGGCTTGAGCAGCATGGCGGGATCTGCGGTGGGCCACGGCTCCTCCCACACCCGGCGGCCGGTGAGCATCTCGTAGACCTCGGCGCCGAGGTGTGGCGCGAAGGGAAATATCAGCGAGGCGGCGGTGGCGACAGCGAAGCGGCGCGCCGCCGGCTCGGCGTCGGGATGGCGGTAGACCTCGTTGATCAGCTCCATCACCGCGGCGATGGCGGTATTGAACGAGTAGCGCCCCCCGATGTCGCCGGTGACCTTGTCGATGGCCCAGTTGGCCTTGCGGACGAGCTCGAGTGCGCCGCCCTCGGGGGCCAGGGGCTGCTCGGACGCGGGCCGGGCGGGGTCCGGGTCCTCGCCCTCGGCCAACTCGTCGCCCACGCGCCACAGCCGGGCCAGGAAGCGGTACACGCCCTCGACCCCCGTGTCTGACCAGGCCGCGTCCTGGTCGAGCGGGCCCATGAAGAGCACGTAGCAGCGGGCGGCGTCGGCCCCGAAGCGCTCCACGATCCGGCTGGGGGCGACCACGTTGCCCTTCGACGAGGACATCTTGTTGCCGTCGGCGCCCAGGATCATGCCCTGTGTGAACAGCGCCTGGAAGGGCTCCTGGACGTCGAGCAGGTCCATGTCGGCCAGTGCCTTGACGAAGAAGCGGCTGTAGAGCAGGTGCAGGATGGCGTGCTCCACCCCGCCGATGTAGCGGTCCACCGGCATCCACGACGCCAGCACCCTCCGGTCCCACGGCGCGGTGTCGTTGCGCGCGTCGCAGTAGCGCAGGTAGTACCAGCTGGAGTCCACGAACGTGTCCATCGTGTCGGTCTCGCGGCGCGCTGGACCCCCGCAGCGCGGGCAGGTGATGTTCACCCAATCCTCGGCCGCTGCCAGCGGGGATTTGCCCCGTGGCTGGTAGTCCTCGATCTCGGGCAACTTCACCGGCAGATCCTGTTCAGGGACCGGCACCATGCCGCAGTCGTCGCAGTAGACGATCGGGATCGGGCAGCCCCAGTAGCGCTGGCGGGAGATGAGCCAGTCGCGCAGCCGGTAGTTGACCGAGGCGTGGCCCCGGTCGTCCTCGGCGAGGCCGGCCACGATGGCGTCGCGCCCGGCGACGGCGTCCATCCCGCTGAACTCGCCGGAGTTGATCAGCCGCTCGTCCTCGGTGTGGGCGGTGAAGGCCTGCTCGGAGAGGTCCGGGTCCTCGACATCCGCCGGCGCGACCACGGCCCGGATGGGCAGGTCAAACGCCGTCGCGAACTCGTAGTCGCGCTGATCGTGGGCGGGAACCCCCATCACGGCGCCGGTCCCGTACTCCATGAGGACGTAGTCGGCGACGAACATGGGGATCTGCTCGCCGTTGACCGGGTTGGTGACCGTGCGGCCCAGCGGCGTTCCGGTCTTGGGCTGGTCGGCGGCACCGCGCGCCTCGGCCGACTCGGTGAGTGCACGGTTGACGTACTCATGGACCCTGGCCTCGTTCTCGGTGCCCGCCACCAGCCTGAAGACGTCGGGGTGCTCGGGTGCCATGACGAAGAACGTCGCGCCGAACAGGGTGTCGGGACGCGTGGTGAACACGGTGTAGTCGGTGTCCAGTGCGTCGCAGTGAAACGTGACCTCGGCCCCCTCTGAGCGCCCGATCCAGTTGCGCTGCATCGTCTTGACATTCTCAGGCCAGTCGATGGTGTCGAGGTCGGCCAGGAGCCGGTCGGCGTAATCAGTGATCCGGAAGAACCACTGCTCGAGCTGGCGCAGCTCGACCTCGTGACCGCAGCGCTCGCAGCGGCCGTCGATCACCTGCTCGTTGGCCAGCACCGTCTGGTCAAACGGGCACCACTTGACCGCGGCCTCCTTGCGATAGGCCAGGCCGCGCTCATAGAGCTTGAGGAAGATCCACTGGGTCCAGCGGTAGTAGCTGGGCTCGTGGGTGGCGAGCTCCCGAGACCAGTCGATCGAGATGCCCCAGCGGTGAAACCAGTGCCGGTAGGCGGCGATCGACTTGTCGGCGGCCACCCGGGGATGCACCCCGGTCTTGATCGCGTTGTTCTCGGCCGGAAGGCCGAACGCGTCATAGCCCATGGGGTGCAGCACGCGGTGGCCCGTGCGGCGGCTGTAGTGGGCGATGGCGTCGCCCAGCGCATAGTTCTTGAGGTGGCCGACGTGCGGCTCGCCGCTGGGGTACGGGAGCATCTCCAGCACGTACGCGGTGCCACCGGGGTGGTCGGGATCGTTGGCGACCTCCCACGTGTGCTCGCTCTCCCAGAGCTGCTGCCACTTGGGTTCGATCTCGGCGGGGGTGTAGCGTCGCTCGGCCATATCGAGTGGTGCGCAGGTTACTTCGCGCACCCGCCTCGACGTTCAGTCGCGGGCGAGCAGGAGAGCCAGTACGACGGCTGCAACCATGTCGACGACGGCCCACGCCGCCGAGGCCCCGTGCGCCGCGGACGTCTCGCCGAGCGGCAGCGCGACCAGGACGGCGGCCGCGGCCGGCCACATCAGCAGCCAGCCCAAGAGCAGGGCCCCGCCTCCGGAGGGATCAGACCCCATGGCAGTCATCAGCATCTCCTGCGAGATGCGGCCGCCCCGTCGCGCCGACAGCGCCGCGCACCCGACGATGGCCGGCCCGGCGAGCACGAGATCGATCACCCCCACGCCACCGTGCCCCGCCAGCGCACCGGAGAGCGCGAGCACGACCGCGGTCAGCGCGAGGACCGCCGGGACGAACACGGCCGGGAGGATGGCGTGCGCCACATACACCCGCCCCGGACGCGCCCCCAGGAACACCCGGCTGCGCCCGGGAGCGTCGTTCTCGATGCGCAGCGGGTCCAGCAGGCGCGCGGCCGCCACATAGAGCAGGATCCCTCCGGCGGCCGCGCCGAGCAAGCGACCGGCGTCCAGCAAGGCGAGGGCCGTTCCCGCCGCGCCGGCGACGAGCGCCTGCACCAGGACCTCGGGCCGCTGAACGGCGAAGAGCGCATCGCGCCACAGCACCGCGGCCACGGCACCGCCCGCGGATGCCGTGCCGGGTCCGCCGTCCGCGGGCTCCGCGCGCCGACGGATCCGGCTCAGCCGGTCGCGCCACCCTGGCAGCCGCGCGGCCCGGCGGCGCCGGGGCCTGCCCGCAACCTCGGCGAGGTTCCGTACCGCGGTCCGGGCGTTGAGGTCCATCACCGATGCCTGCAGACGGGCGTGGCCCTCCGAGCGGCGCAGGTAGCGCTCTGATTCGCCGCTCCCGCGCCGGCGCCAGACAAGCCCCGCTGCCAGCCCCACGACGCCGGCGAGGCCGGCAGTGGCCGCGACCCACCACGCGGTGGGCGAGCCGGCGGCGGCCTGCAGCGCCCATCCCCACGGCCCCGACCACAGGCCGACGTCACGTCCGATCCGCCCGGCCAGCGCGCCGGCGAGAGCCAGCCCGGCGATCGCGATGACCGCGGGGCCGGTGGTCAGCCGCAGGATTCGCTCGCAGCGGCGGTCCATCGCAACCGCGAACGACGTCACGGCGGCGAGGATGCCGACGAGCGCGAGGGCAGCGACCAGATCGGTCGCCGGGCCGGCGCCGAGCGTGTGCCCTGGGCCGCTGAGACCGACCACGACGACGCCGGCAACCGCCGCGCCGGCCACGCCGCCGGCGGCGAGCCCTCGCAGGAGCGGCCCGGCGACGAGCGTGCGGCGCGGGAGCGGCGATCCCAGGATCAGGTGGCCGAGATCGGCCACGGAGAAGACGACCGGGCCCTGCACCGTGCCCCAGTACCCCGCCGCCAGGAGCGCCAGGAGCACCAGAGACGGTCCCCAGCGCGCCAGGTCGATGGGGTTGACGACCTGGACGAGCTCCGAATGCGCGGTGTTGTAGACGAGGGCGAGTGCGATCAGCATCACCACGATCGCGATGTAGATCCCCTCCAGGCGCTCGCCCGCGCCACGCCGGCGCCGGGCCGCGGCCTGGAAGCGCCGGACCCCGGCCACCGTCGGCGCCGGGTGCACGAGCTCGCTCAGAGCGTCCGCCACCCTCGCTCGCCGGCGCGGCGCGCCAGCTGTGCCCACGGGCCTTCGTCGAGCACCTTCCCCTCCTCCAGCACGACCCCGCGGTCGGCGATCCCGTCGGCGAAGGCCAGCTGATGCGTGGTGAACAGGACGGCCACTCCCTGGTCCTTGGCCGCGACCAGCAGCTCGGCGAGGAGCGTCTGCGACGGCGGATCGAGCCCCACCACCGGTTCGTCGAGGACCAGCAGCGACATCGGCCGGATGAGTGCGCAGGCGAGCTGCGTCTTCTGGCGCATCCCGCGCGACAGCTCGTGCGGGAGATAGTCGGCGCGCGCCGACAGACCCAGCTCCCCCAGCATCTGGTCGATGCGCGCGTCGAGTTCGTCGTCGGCGCAGTCGTGGGCCAGCGCCACCAGCTCAAGATGCTGGCGCACCGACAGGTCGTCATAGAGCAGCGGCGTGTCGGGCACGACCGCCACCGACGCCCGGGCGCGCTGGGCGTCGGGCTCGCGGTGCGGGTCCGCTCCGCAGATCCGCACCGAGCCCTCGGTGGGCGTCAGGCTTCCCGTGATCATGCCGACCGCCGTCGACTTGCCGCTGCCGTTGGCACCGATGAGCGCGACGCACTCCCCCGGGGCCAGCACCAGGGTCAGGCCATCCACAGCGGTCAGGCGTCCGTAGGTGCGGACCAGACCCCGTGCCTCCAGAGGCGGCTCCATCGGCGAGATGAAAGCAGCCGTCCGCGCCGGTCACAGCCCATGTACTACTCTTGGATCCGGACCCAACGGGGCTATAGCTCAGCTGGGAGAGCGCCTGCATGGCATGCAGGAGGTCGCCGGTTCGAGCCCGGCTAGCTCCATAGGTTTTGCGCTTCGACGCCGCCCGCTGTGGCGGCGTTCGGCGTTTCCGGGCCGCGTTTCTAGGCCGCCGCGGCGTCGGGCTCTGCCGCGGGCCGCGCCTGCAGCCACGAGGTGAGCTCTTCGGCCGCGACCGGCTTGGAAAGGAAGTAGCCCTGGGCGGTGTTGCAGCCCAGCTCACGCAGGGTGTTCCACGCGTCCATCGTCTCGACGCCTTCGGCGACGACCTCGAGGCCGAGGTTGCGGCCCAGGTCGACGGTGGACCGCACGATCACCGCGTCGCCCGCCTGCTCCCCCATCCCCATCACGAAGGAGCGGTCGATCTTGATCTCGTCCACCGGCAGTTGGCGAAGGTAACTCAGCGACGAGTAGCCGGTGCCGAAGTCGTCGATGGAGAGGCGCAGGCCCAGCCCGGAGAGCTCATTGAGCACCGCCTTGGCCCGCGTGGGATTGGCCAACATGGAGGACTCGGTGACCTCCAGCTCCAGCCACTCGGGCCCCATCCCCCACCGCTTGAGCAGCCCCGCCACCTGGTTGGGGAACTCACGGTCGAGCAGGTTGCGGGTGGAGAGGTTCACGCTGATCGACAGGCCCAGGCCGGCGTCGCGCCACTGGCGGCCCTGACGCAGGGCCTCCTCGATCACGTACAGGGTGAGCGGGCCGATGAGCCCGGTCTCCTGGGCGATGGGGATGAACGAGTCAGGGAAGACCATCCCGCGCTCGGGATGCACCCACCGCAGCAGCGCCTCCACACTGCGCACCGCGCCGCTCTCCAACGCCGCCTTGGGCTGGTAGTGAAGGATGAGCTCGCGGGCGGCGATGGCGCGGCGCAGCTCGGCAACGAGGGTCAGGCGGGTGACGTCGTACTCGTGGGAGCCCTCGTCGTAGAAGGTGTGGGATGCGTTGTCGCGCTTGGAGTCGTACATGGCCACGTCGGCCTTCTGGATCAGCGCCTGCGCGTCGGTCCCGTGGTCGGGGTACACGGCGATCCCGATCGAGGCCTCTACGGCCAGCGGCAGCGAGTGCACGTAGACCGGGCGCTCCAGCGCGGCGCGGATGCGGGTGATCACGGGGATCGCCCCCTCGCCGTCATGCAGATCGGGCAACAGCAGCCCGAACTCGTCGCCGCCGAGACGGGCAACGGTGTCTGAGCCGCGAATGGCGTCGCGCATCCGCTCGCCGACCTTGGCCAGCAGGTGGTCGCCGGCGGAGTGCCCCAGCGAGTCGTTGACCTCCTTGAACCGGTCCAGGTCCATGAGCACGACGGCGAGCTTGGTGTGGTTGCGCTCGGCGTGGCGGATGGCGTGGTCGATGCGCTCGCCGAACAGCAGCCGGTTGGGCAGCCCCGTGAGCGGGTCATGCAGCGCCTGGTGCTCGTTGAGCTGGGACTGACGGATCAGCTCCTCCTCGGCGCGCTTGCGCTCGGTGATGTTCTCGATCATGGCCACCACCCGCAGCGGCCCGTCCGTGTCACGCTGCTCGGCGACCGCGCGCACGTGCGCCCACAACGAGCCACCGGACTTGGTGGTGCAGCTCGCCTCCAGGGCGAAGGAGTCCCGCGTGCCGGCCACCGTCTCGGCCAGCAGCGTGTCCACGGTCTCGCGATGCTCGGCAATCAGGTGGGCGCTGAAGCGCGAACCGATCAACTCCTCGGCGCCGGCGCCCAGCATCTGCTCGAGCGCCGGGTTGACCTCGACGGCCACGCCGTCGGCGTCGAGCCGCAGGATGCCGAGCGAGGCGCCGTCAAACAGCGTCCGGAAGCGCGCGATGGCCTGGGCCTGGGCGCGGCGGGCGTCGAACTCGGCGACGCGGCTCACGCCGGCGGAGAGGACCACAGACAGCATCTCGAGCGTCTGGCGGTCGTCTTCGTTGAGGCGCTCGGTCTCCGAGCAGCTCATCACGTTCAGGGTCCCGATCACCTCGGCTCCGGTGAACAGGGGGACGCAGATCAGCGAAGTGTCCCCGACCTTGGCGCGCAGCTCCTGGTTGATGCGCGAGTCCGACCGCGTGTCCTCCACCAGCAGCGGCTGGCCGCTCTCGATGGCACACCGTGCGATCGATGCCGAGATGGGGCGACGAGCGCCGTAGACGTGCACGGCGGTGCCGTTCGCCGCCCGCGTGTGGAGCATGTCGCCCTCGATGAGGTTGACCATCGCCCCGTCGGCGCCGATGATCGCCGTCGAACGCTCGGCGACGATCTGCATCACTCCCTCCAGGTCATCGCCGGCGGCGGCGATCGCCTGCTGGGTCTCGAGGATCAGCGACAGGCGCTGATCGCTGTCGAAATGAGTGCCGGGCACGGTGGATCGGTGAGATCAGAGCGCGGCGCGGCCCGGTGCGGCGACAGCATGAGTGGACATGTCGCCACTATCGGCTCCAATCCGGCCATCTTTAGCCGATTCGGCGAAATGCCTATAGGTTTTTGGCCGCTTCCAGCGCGGCCGGCGGGTCCAGAGCGGCGTTCCCGCGCGTGAGCTCGAGCGCGCGATCGGCCAGCTCTGCCGCCTCGGCCCCCGAGACGCTTTCGTCGCGCAGGGCCAGTGCCAGCAACACCTGGCGCAGGAGCTCCGGGTTCTGCAGGTCCGGCGGTGCGCCCGCAGGCGGCAGTGAGCGCACCCCGGCGAGCAGCCGGCCGGCGTTGTTGCCGCCACCGAACAGACCGCCCGAGGCTTTGTCAGGAATGGTGGCGACGATCGCGCCGGTGGCCGGGTTGAGCACCCCCACCTTGCTGCGCAGCCCGTGGCGCTCGAGGGTGAGCCGGTACCCCGAGAGCCGCAGGTACCCGAGCTGGGCCGCCAGCTGCGTGTAGGCGGCGACGTCGGCCTCGTCCTTGAGGCGCGACTGGTGCAGCGCGATCTGCGTGCCCGCGTCAGGCAGAGCGGGATCGGGGTCGGGAGCGACGAGCAGGAAGATGTGCGACCCGATGCGCCCCGCCCCCACTCCGGCGACGTCGACGAGCAACTGGTAGCCGCCGATGCCCAGGGCGCCGACGATCCCGGGGGGCAGCGGGTGGGCCTGGAGGTGGCCGGGCTCGTGGGGCATGGTGGCGGGCTCCGCTCTTTGAGTGGGGTGTCCTAGTTGTCCAGCAGGCCGCCGACGATGCCGCCGAGGATGCCCCCGCCGCCCTCACGCTGGGCGTTGCCGCCCGCGCCCTCGCTCACCGGCGGGTGGAAGTAGGCGCTCTGCAGCCCAACGCGCCCCGGGCCGGTGAAGCGGTTGAAGATGAGGTTGCCGGCGCCTCCACCCAAGAAGCCGGTCTTGAAGCCGTAGACCTCCTGGGACATCGTCACCGAGTGGTCGCGGTACACCCAGCCACCCGGCTCGATGTCGATCGTCTCGCCGGGATCGAGCTGCTTCTCGAACACGTTGCCGTATCCGTGCACCCAGACCACGCCCTCCTGGTCGCCGGCGAAGAACTCATCGACGAAGAAGCCGCCGCCGTAGAGCATGTTGGAGAAGCCCTTGATGCGGCTGTAGTCGTACTCGACATGGCCGGTGGCGGCCAGGAACTGGTGCTCGCGCACGATGATGCCGTTGCCGGGCTGCAGATGCAGCGCGGCGATGTGGCCGGGGGCATCGCGGCTGAAGGCCAGCTCGCCGGCCGACTGCGCCTCGATCAACAGCAGGGGCATGCCGCCGAAGACGCGCCGCTTGAGGCCCTTCTTGAGCGGGTGCAGTCCGATCTGCAGGCTCGGATACTTCCACAGCAGCACGTGGTGCTCGAAGTACACCGGCACCTCGCCGTTGAGCGCCATGTGCAACACCGGAACGAGCTCGCCCTCCAGGCGGTAGTTCAGGCCCGGAGCGCTGCCCTGGGTGATCTGCGTCGGAAGGATGGTTGGTGCGGTCGGCATCGCCTCTCCTGGTCTCAGTGGCAGCTCGGGGACCGGCGGGGGTGGGTGGTGGGTCCGATTTGAGACGGGACGGTATCGCGCCCGCGATAATCGCCGTGTGCGCCCCATCTACATCACCGGCCATCGCAACCCCGACACCGACTCCATCGCCTCGGCGATCGGCTACGCGGAACTCAAGGGGCGCCTGGATCCCAACAACGACTATGTCGCGGCGCGGCTCGGCGACCTCAACTCCCAGACCCGGTGGCTGCTGGAGCGCAGCGGCGCCCGCGAGCCGCGCTACCTCCCCCATGTGATGCTGCGTGCCGCCGACGTGATGCAGGAGAACTTCCCCGTCAGCCGCCACGACGAGCCCGTGCGTGAGGCCGGGCGGGCGATGGCCAAGGCCGACCTGGAGCTCGTGCCGATCGTCGATGACGCGGGCGCCCTGGCCGGCGTGCTCACCGAGCGGGCCCTGGCTCGCCGCTATGTCCGCGAGTCACTGCGCACCTCCACCCTGGAGGAGGCGCCGACGTTCCTCAGTGCGGTCGTCGGCGGCGCTGGAGGGCGAGGTCGTCTGCGGCGAGGAGCGGCGGCTTTCGGGGCGGGTGTGGGTGTACGCGATGGATCCGGCGTCACGGAGCGGGATCTCCGACGGGGACGTCGTCGTGGTCGGTAACCGGCCCGACGCGCAGATGCGCGTCATCGAGCTCGGGGCGGCCCTGGTGGTGCTCTCCAACTCGGCCCAGCCGGCGCCCGAGGCGCTGGCGGCCGCCCAGGAGCGGGGCACGGCCATCGTGATCTCGCCCCTGGACAGCTACGTCGCCGGGCGCATGATCACGCTCGCGGCGCCGTGCAGTGCGCTCGATGGAGTCAGACCCCCTCACCGTCAACACCGACTTCCTCGTCAACGACATCTCCGAGCAGATCAAGGAGAGCCACTACGGCGCGGCGGTGGCGGTCGACGCCGACGACCGCCCCGTGGGCCTGGTCACCCGCTCAGACCTCGTGGCGCCGGCCCGCCGGCGCGTGGTCCTGGTCGACCACGCCGAGCAGGCGCAGAGCGCGCTCGGGATCGACGAGGCCGAGATCCTGGAGATCCTCGATCACCATCACATCGGCTCGATCGAGACGCGGATCCCGGTGACCGCCACCTTTGACCCGGTGGGGTCGACGGCGACGCTCGTCGTCGAGCGCTTCCGCAACGCCGGCATGGAGCCCAGCCGCTCGACGGCGATGATGCTGCTGGGCGCCGTCCTCTCCGACACGGTCATCCTGAACTCGGCCACCACCACGCGGCGCGACCACGCCGTCGTCGAGTACCTGGAGCGCGTGCTGGCGGTCGACGCCGACAGGTTGGGCCGCGAGATGTTCGAGGCGACCTCCGACGTCTCGGGTCTCAGCGCCGAGGAGATCGTCACCCGAGACGCCAAGCGCTACCAGGTGCGCGGCGGCCAGGAGATCTGCATCGCTCAGGTCGAGGTCGTCGGCGATGCGCTGATGGAGCGCGCCGACGAGCTACTGGAGGCGCTCCAGCGCGAGCGCGAGGATCGCGAGCTCGCCCTGTACGCGCTGATGGTCACCGACGTCATGGACAAGGGCACCGAGATGCTGGTCGCCGGCGACGTCGGCGGCGGTGGCGCGGAGCTTCGGCGTGGAGCCGTCCGACAGCGTGATCGACCTGCCGGGCGTGATGAGCCGCAAGAAGGAAGTGGCGCCGAAGCTGATGACGGCGCTGTAGGGCTCAGGCGCAGCCTCGACTGCCAGCGACGGCGCCTCGCCCCACAGCTGCTCGAGCCGGTAGTACTCACGCGTGTCGGGCGTGAACACGTGCACGACCACGTCGAGGTAGTCCATCAGGATCCACCGCGCCTCGCTGAGGCCCTCGACGCGCCGCGGCAGGATCCCGCGTGCCTTCATGCCCTCGTGGATGGCGTCGTGGATCGCCCGCGTCTGGCGGTCGGTCCGGCCGGTGCAGATGACGAAGTAGTCGGCATAGCCGATCATGCCCCGCAGATCGAGCCCGACGATGTCCAGCGCCTTGCGATCGGCGGCAAGGTCCGCCACCGCGGCGACCATTTCCTCGGGCGTGAGCCTGAGCGGGGTGTCCTGCGTGAGGTTGGCTTGGGTCATTTCCCTCCTGGTGGGTCGTAGAGGCCGTGGGTCTCGATGTAGTGCATCACGCCGTCGGGGACGAAGTAGCGGATGGGCTGCCCGGCGCGGACCCGGCGGCGGACCATCGTCGACGAGACCCCGATCCGCGGCATCTGGAAGAACCGCGCCCGCTCGCCGCCCTTGAGCTGGGCCAGAGCAGCCTGGACCGCCGTCTTCGCCGTCCCACGGCGTTGCGCGATCGCCACCGTCGCCAGCTCCAGCACCCGCTCGGGCTCATGCCATTTCGGGAGCCCCGCGGCGATGTCAGCCGCCAAGGATGAGGAACAGTTCGTCTGAGGGCGATTGCGATCTCAGTACATCTAGGGTATCGACCGTGTAGGACGGGCCATCCCGCCGCAGCTCCAGGTCAGACACGGCGAAGCGCTCGTCATCACCGACGGCCAGCCGGCAGAGCTCGAGCCGGTGCTCGGGCCCGGGCTCGTGCTCGACGGGCTTGTGCGGGGGAACACCCGCGGGGATGAGCACCACCTGATCCAAGGCAAGCTCACGGTAGGCCTCCTGCGCGGCCACGAGGTGACCGAGATGTGGCGGGTTGAAGGTTCCGCCGAGGATCCCTATGCGCATGATGACTGGTGGTGACCGCGAGTGAGCGGGCTAGCTGGGTGGGGACGGCTTAGCCGCGGACGTGCCCGGCGCCATCGACCAGGTACTTGAACGTGCACAGCTCGCGCAGCCCGATCGGCCCGCGGGCGTGGAGCTTCTGAGTGGAGTTGCCGATCTCGGCGCCCATCCCGAACTCGCCGCCGTCGGTGAAGCGCGTCGACGCGTTGACGTACACGCATGCGGCGTCGACGCCGAGCTGGAAGGCGCGCGCGGCGGCGGTGGACGGCGTGACGATGGCCTCGGAGTGGCCGCTGCCGTGGGCGTTGACGTGGGCGATGGCGTCCTCGACGGAGTCGACCACGCCCACCGCCATCTCGAGCGCGAGGTACTCGGTGTCCCAGTCTGAGTCGGTGGCGGCGTCGACGGGGAGCGCAGGCGACGGCGGCGCGCACTCGCTCGTCGCCGTGGAGGATGACCCCGGCCTCGTCGAGGGCACCCAGGACGTCGGGGAGGAACTGGTCGGCCTCGGCGCTGTGCACCAGCAGCGTCTCGGCGGCGTTGCAGGTCCCGGGCCGTTGCAGCTTGGCGTTGAGGACGATCGCGCGGGCGGCGTCGAGATCGGCGCCGGCGTCGACGTACACATGGTTGTTGCCCGAGGCGGCGTAGATGACCGGTACCGTCGCCACGCCCTTCAGCGCCGCCTTCAGGCCCTCACCGCCGCGCGGGATGATGAGGTCCACGACGCCGGTCTGGGTGGCGAGCTCGGCCAGCTCCTCGCGACCGCCGCCGGCGATCAGCGACAGCGCGCCCTCCGGCAGCCCCGCGGCGGTGGCGGCCTCGGAGGCCACCGCGGCGAGCACGGCGTTGGAGTGCGCGGCGGAGCTCGAGCCGCGCAGCACGACCGCGTTACCGGACTTCAGGCACAGCGCGGCGGCATCGATGGTGACGTTGGGACGGGCCTCGTAAACCACCGCGATCACGCCCAGGGGGACGCGGACGCGCCGCATCTGCAGCCCGTTGGGCAGCGTCGAGCCGTCGATGACCTCGCCCACGGGGTCGGGCAGCGCGGCGATCTTGCGCACGCCCGCGGCCATGGCGGCGATGCGGCCGGCATTCAGCGCCAGCCGGTCCAGCAGCGCCGCCGACAGGCCGTTCTCCTCGCCGGCCTCGAGATCGCGCGCGTTGGCCTCGAGGATCTGGTCGGTGGCCCGCTCCAGCGCGGCGGCCATCGCGTACAGCGCCTCGTCCTTGACGTCCGAGCCCAGCGTGGCCAGGGTGCGAGAGGCACGCTTGGCGGCGTGGCAGGTCTCGGCGATGGAGAGGGCGGTGCTGGCCATTCTGGGAAAAGGTTATCGAGTGCCCGGGGCCGTCTCGGCCAGGACACCGAGCGCTCCCCGGCGGAACTCGCCGACCGGGGCTCGTCGGCGGGCCGCTACGCCAGCACGAGATAGTCGCGGTGGATCGCCTCTTCGCTGGCGCGCGGCAGGACGGTGCGCACCGCCCCGGACTGCAGGCCCCGGACCTGGCGCAGCTCCGCGGCCGAGTAGTTGCTGATCCCCTTGCCGACGGTCGCGTCCTCGTGGGCGATCTCCACCGCGTCGCCGGCCTCGAACATGCCTGACACCTCGACGACGCCCACCGGCAGGAGGCTCGCCCCCCCACCGCGCAGCGCCCGGGCGGCGCCGGCGTCGACCAGCACCCGCCCCCGCACCGGCTTGGCGTACTTGAGCCACAGCTTGAAGCTCGAGTAGCGGCCCTCCCGCGCAGGGAATCCCGTCCCCGTCGCCTCTCCGCCGGCCGCGGCGGCGATCGTGCCGGGCGTGAGGCCGCTGGCGATGACCGTGGGGATGCCGGCCGCGGTGGCCATCTCCGCCGCCACCACCTTGGAGCGCATGCCGCCCGAGCCCAGCGGGGAGGCGGTCTGTCCGATGTCCAGCGGGTCGAGCGCGCTGAAGTCCGTGACCTCGGCCACGAGCTCGGCCGCCGGATTCAGATGCGGGTCGGCGGTGAACACGCCCTCGGCGTCGGTGAGCAGCAGCAGCCGCTCGGCGCCCAACAGGATCGCCACCTGGGCGGCGAGGAAGTCGTTGTTGCCGAACGAGATCTCGTCGGTGGTCGTCGTGTCGTTCTCGTTGATCACGGGGACCACCCGCCACTCGAGCAGCTTGCGCAGCGTCTGGCGCGCGTTGAGGTAGTGCGTCCGCGCGCTCATGTCGAAGAACGTGAGCAACACCTGCGCGGTCGGCACCCCCCGCGCGCGCAGCAGCTCGTCATACACCTGATACAGCTTGCCCTGCCCCACCGCGCTGGCCGCCTGCAGCTCGTCGATCGTCCGCGGGCGCACCGGCAGCTCCATCACGCCCATCCCGCGCGCGATCGCTCCGCTGGTGACGATGATCGGCGCGCGGCCATTCTGGTGGAGGGCGGCGACCTCGTCGCAGATCCGGCCCAGGACGTCGGTGCGCACGTCGCCGTTGTCGTTGGCGACGATGCTGGAGCCGAGCTTGATGACAAGGGGTCCCATGGCTGTGTGCGAAGGGTACGGGGCGGCCTGTGAGCTTCGGCGTTTGGGCGGGGCAGGTGACGAACGTCAACGGCGGGCTTGGGAAGGGTGGGATTGAGCGTGAATCGCGGCCTTTGCAGGGGGTCTTGGGAGAATTTGCTTGCCACAGCGCCAAGATCTCCCACGACCTAGCCGTAGCCGTTGCCGCTCAGACGTCAGGATCGAGATCGAACGCGATCCCCGCAATCTCCACGTCGTCACCGGCCTCGAACCCCTTGGCCTGCAGCGCGCCCAACACGCCGATTCCACGCAGCCGCCGCTCCAGGTGGGCCAGCGCCTCCTCGTTGTCGAGGTCGTAACGGGCCAGCAGCCGCTCCACCCCGGCCCCGGTGACCTTGAAGCTCCCATCGCTGAGCCGCAGCACCTCGTAGGCGCGCGGCGCCGCCGGGCGAAACACCTGGTGCTCGGCGAGGTCGACGCCGCCGGGGTCAGACACCGCGCCCCGGTCGCCGTCAGCCGGCACAGCGGCGGCGGTCTCGGGCACCCGCCGGACCAGCTCGGCGGCCAGCTCGTCCAGGCCCACCCGGCTCACCGCGGAGGTGATGATCACCGGCACGTCGGGGCCCAGCCGCTCTTGCCACTCGGCCGACGCCGCCGCAGCGGTGTCAGCGTCCACCAGGTCGGCCTTGGAGAGGGCGAGGATCCGGGGCAGAGCGGCGAGCCGGGGGTCGTGGCTGGCCAGTTCGTGCTCCACGGTGGCGTGGTTGGCCACCGGGTCAGAGCCGTCGAGCGGGTTGAGGTCGAGCACGTGGACCAGCAGCCGGGTGCGCTCGACGTGGGCGAGGAACTCGTGGCCGAGGCCGGCGCCGTCGCTGGCACCCTCGATGAGCCCCGGGATGTCGGCGATCACGAGCTGGCGGGTGTCGGTCTGCAGCGTGCCCAGCACCGGCGAGAGGGTGGTGAACGGGTAGCCGGCGACCTTGGGATGGGCGCGGGTGAGGCGGGCCAGCAGCGAGGACTTGCCTGCATTGGGCAGGCCGATGAGCCCGACGTCGGCCAGCAGCTTGAGCTGCAGCTCCAGCCAGGTCTCCTCGCCGGGCAGGCCGCGCTCGGCGAAGCGCGGCGTCTGATGGGTGGGGCCGGCGAAGCGCTTGTTACCGCGCCCGCCCGACCCGCCTCGGGCGACCACGGCGCGCTGCCCGGCACGCACGAGGTCATAGCGGGTGCCATCGGCCTCGACGACCACCTCGGTCCCGGGCGGGACCATCAGCTCCAGGGCGGCCCCATCGGCGCCGTGGCGGAGAGAGCCCTCCCCGTGTCCGGCGCGGCGGGCCTTGAAGTGCGACCGACGGCGGAAGGACTCCAGATCACGCAGCGAGTCCGAGCACACCAGGACCACATCGCCGCCACGACCGCCGTCGCCGCCGTCGGGCCCGCCCTTGGGCACGTGTGCCTCACGGCGGAAGCTGAGGGCCCCGTCGCCCCCACCGCCGGCCTGGACGTGGATCCGCGCGCGATCGTGCATGCTGTGAGCTTATGGCCGATCCGGTGTTCCTCATTACCGGCGCGTCGTCGGGCATCGGCGCCGCCACGGCGCGCGCCGCCGCCGAGGCCGGCTACCGGCTGGCCCTGGCCGCTCGCTCGGTCGAGAAGCTCGAGGCCCTGGCCGCCGAGTTGGGTGGCGATGAGCGCGCACTGGCCATCACCTGCGACGTGACCGAGTGGTCAGACCAGGAGGCGATGGTGGCTCAGGTTCTGGACCGCTTTGGGCAACTCGACGTCGCCTTCGCCAACGCCGGCTTCGGCCGAGGGTCGAGCTTTCTGGGCGGTACCCCGGAACGCATGCGCGACATGGTGCTGACCAACGTCTATGGGGCCGGCCTGACGGTCCGGGCCACCCTGGAGCCACTCCGTGCGTCCACCGGTCATCTCCTGCTCACCGGCTCGGTGGCCGGTCACCGCGTCCTCCCGGGCTCGATGTACTCGGTCACCAAGTGGGCCGTCGGAGCGATGGCGGAGTCCGTGCGCCAGGAGCTCAACGGCTCCGGTGTGCGTGTGACGCTCATTTCACCCGGTCAGGTCGACACGCCGTTCTTCCCCAACAGCGTCGACTGGCGGCTCGCTCCCGAGGACGTCGCGCGCTCGGTGCTATGGGCGATCTCCCAGCCGCCGCACGTCGACATCAACGAGATTCTCATCCGGCCGACTGCGCAGGAGGGATAAGCGCCGCAGGGTCAAACACCGCCTTGACGTGAGCCTGCTGCAAGACTTCAAGACGTTCCTGATGCGGGGGAACCTCGTCGAACTGGCGGTCGCCTTCGTCATGGGGGCCGTGTTCGCGGCCCTGCTCAAGGCGTTCATCGGGGACCTGATCACGCCGATCATCGCCGTGGTCTTCGGCCAGCCCGACTTCTCCACGCTGTCGTTCACGATCAACGGCAGCCATTTCCTCTACGGCGACTTCCTCAACGCCCTCTTCACGTTCGTGACGACGGCGGCCGTCGTCTTCTTCTTCGTCGTGCGGCCGTACAACGGCCTGATGGCTCGGCGCAGCAAGGAGGACCCGACGACCAAGCCGTGCCCGGAGTGCACGAGCGCCGTCCCGCTGGCGGCACGGCGCTGTCCGTTGTGCACGTCGCCGATCGCCGAAGCGACCGCGTAGCTACTGAACGTCAGGACTGACGGAGATCACTCGGCCCCGGCGGCCGGTGGTGAACTGCACGGTCCCGGCCGACCGGGCGAAGATCGTGTCGTCCTTGCCGATCCCGACGCCCTCACCGGGCTTGAAGCGGGTACCGCGCTGGCGGACGATGATCTCCCCGCCCGTGACGGTCTGCCCGGCGAACACCTTGACGCCGAGCATCTTGGGGTTGGAATCGCGGCCGTTGCGGCTGGATCCCAGACCTTTCTTATGCGCCATCGGTTGCCTCCGTGGTCGCGGGCTCCTCAGATGGGGCGGGCGCGGCCTTGGCCTTGGACCGGCTGCGGCCCGACCCCAGCTTCAGCGAGGTGATCTGGATCCGGGTGAGGTCCTGGCGATGGCCGTTGCGGCGGCGGTAGCCGCGCTTGGGCTTGAACTTCACCACGCGCAGCTTGGGACCGCGCTCGTGCGCCAGCACCTTGGCCTCCACGGTGACCTTGGACAGGTCGTCACCGTCGACCACGTTGTCGCCGTCGACGTAGAGCAGCGGGTCCATCGTGATGGTCGCCCCATCGTCCACGGGCAGGCGCTCCACGAGGAGCCACTCGCCCTCCTGGACGCGGTACTGCTTTCCGCCTGTCTTGATGATCGCGTACATCGTCACTCCGAATCGGATGAGCTCGCGGCCGAACCGGCCTTGGCGCCCGAACGGCGTCGCCCGCCTCTGCGGCCGCGACGCCGAGGCTTTGATTCTAGTTCATCGTCTGAAGCACCGTTCTCCGCGGGCGGCACGTCGAGCAGTGAGGCGACCGCGGCGGTCCTCCCCACCTCGTCGATGCGCACCAGGTGCTTCTCGCCAACGTACTTGGTCCCGCCGGTGATCGAGATGATGTAGCCGTCGATCTTGGCCACCGCGTCACCAGGGCTGTACATGTGCGGCTCGACGATCTCGACGTGGACCTCCTCGCCCTCGCGGAAGGGCAACGCCCGCTCGAGCACCTGCTCGCGGTCGCCCTCCAGCAGGACCCGGAAGTGGTCCAGGGGCAGGCCCTCGGAGCCCTCGAAGTGAAACCACTTGCCGGTCTCCTCCTCCACGGCGTGCAGCGCACGAGCCTCGTTGCCGGTGAACTCGGCGCTCACGCGGGGGTTCATCTGGAGAAGGATGGCTTCCGCGTCGGTCTCCTTGGCCAGGTCGCGCATGCGGCGCTCGAACTCGATCGCGATCGTCTCCTCTGACTTGATCACGCCCTCGCCGTCACAGGTGGGGCACGGCCGGGTCATGATCTCGCGGACCCCGTCGGTGACGTTTTGGCGCGTCATCTCCACGAGCCCGAGCGGTGAGATCTCCACCACGAAGGTCTTCGTACGGTCCTCGTCCAGCGCCTTGCGCAGGGTCTTGAGGACGGCGTCGCGATTGCGCGCCCGCGCCATGTCGATGAAGTCGATGACGATGATCCCGCCGATGTCGCGCAGCCGCAGTTGGCGCACGACCTCATCGGCGGCCTCGAGATTGGTCTTGGTGATCGTGTCCTCCAGGCGCGCCCCCTTACCGCGCCCGATGAAGGAGCCGGAGTTGACGTCGATCACCGTCAGCGCCTCGGCGTAGTCGATCATCAGGTAGCCGCCGCTGGGCAGATCCACCCGCCGCGACAGCGTGGAGTCCAGCACCTCCTCGACCCCGTAGGCCTCGAACAGGGGCGTGTCGTCCTCCCACAGCTCAACGTGCTCGACCAACTCGGGCGCGGTCCGGCTGAAGAACGAGACCAGCCGATGGTGCTGCTTGGGATCATCGACGACGGCGCGCTCGAAGTCGGCGGAGAAGATGTCGCGTACGACGCGCACCGAGAGATCGGCCTCCTGGAAAACGAGCGCGGGCGCCTGGGTCTCGGCGACGCGCTTCTCCAGAACCTCGCCGAGCTTGAAGAGGTAGACCATCTCGCGCTCCAGGTCGGCGCGCTTGGCGCCCTGGGCGGCGGTACGGATGATGGCGCCGGCGCCCTTGAGGTCGAGCTTGGCGGCCTCCTTGCGCAGGCGCTCGCGCTCCTTGTCATCGAGCCGCCGCGACACGCCGATGCCCTCGCCATAGGGGGCGTAGACCATGTAGCGCCCGGCGATGGTGAGGTCCATCGAGAGGCGGGCGCCCTTGGTCTTGAGCGGGTCCTTGACGACCTGGACGACAATCTCCTGGCCGGGCTTGAGCATGTCGGTGATGTTGCGGCCGTCACGGCCCGCGCCGCGCCCGCGCCGCGGCGCCTCGACTCCCGGCAGCACGATCTCGTCGACGTGCAGGAAGCCGTTCTTCTCCAGCCCGATGTCGACGAAGGCCGCCTCCAGGCCGGCGAGGACGTTGTCCACGCGGCCCTTGTAGATGTTGCCGACGATCGAACGGCTGCCGCGGCGCTCCAGGTAGAGCTCGGCGACCTTGTACTCGCCGAGATCCGCTCCCCGTCCGCCCTTGCGGCGGCGCCGCGCGGCGCTCGAGCTGGCCTTGCGAGATGGCGACACCGTTCCGGCCGCCTCCAGCAGCGCGACACGGGTTTCCCCGCGGTCAACGCTGACCAATACTTGCTTCTTCAATTGTTTTCAGTCCTTTGCTAACTAAGGCCGCTGCGGATCTGGTCGCGCGGCGTTACGAAATCAGGGTGCGGGCCTTTCCGCTGGCCGCCATTCGGGCTTGAACGTAAATGGATTGCAGGAGCCCGACGGCGATGAAGGTCACGATGACCGAGGACCCTCCGTAGCTGAGGAGGGGCAGCGGGACGCCGGTGATAGGCATGATCCCTATGGTCATACCCACGTTCACGAAGATCTGGAACATCAGCATCGCCATGATGCCCGCAGCGATGAGGGTTCCGAAGAGGTTCTTGCTCATCGTGAGGATCCGCAGAGCACGCCAGATCAGCAGTGCGTACAGCGACAGCACGACGACCGCTCCGATAAAGCCGTAGGTCTCACCCACGGCCGCGAAGACGAAGTCCGTGTCGTTGGCGGGGAGGAAATTCAATTTGGTCTGGGTCGCATTGTTTCCGCGACCGGTCTTCTGTCCCGAGCCGATTGCGATCTGCGACTGCTGTAGCTGATAGCACGGGTCGGGGACGTCCGGGGTCGGATTGCCGCATCCGTTCGGGTGTAGGAATGCAGTCAACCTCTGAACCTGGTACTTCTGGAGCACGTGGACGCCGGCCGCGGGCGCCCCGGCGAGCACGATCGCGATCGAGGCGATGAAGATCGCCGCGAGCGCGGTCAACTGCTTGAACGAGGTGCCCGCGAAGAACAGGATGCTGAAGCCGACGGCCACGTAGACCATGCCCGTGCCCAGGTCGGGCTGGGGGATGACGAGCAGCGCGGCGAGGATCGCCAGCAGCATGATCCGCACCGTCGTGCGCCACTCGTGAATGCGGCGGGCGCGGTCGACGGCGAAGCCGGCCAGGGCCACGATGAGCAGCACCTTGCCGAACTCCGAAGACTGGAACTGCAGGAACGGCAGCGGAATCCAGCGCCGCGCCCCCTGGATCGGCGCCATCCCGTAGACGACGAGGTTGAGCGCGACCATGATCCCGAACAGCGCGTACTTGAACTCGCGCAGCCGGGAGTAGTCGATCCGGCTGAGGATGAGCGCCAGCAACAGGCCGATCCCACCGAAGATGGCCTGGCGCTGCACGTAGTACAGCGGGTGGCCGGCGATCGCGTGCGAGGTCGCTCCCTTGAGCGTCTCGCACGAGCAGACCACGAGCCCGATGGCCGCGAGCAGCAGCAGCGGGTCGAAGATCGGCAGCGTCCGGGCGCGGGGGATGACCGTCTCTTCGCCAGGCGTGATCGGCGTGGCGCTCATAGCGAACTGTTGGTCCCCGCGATGTACTTGCCGGGCGTGCCGTAGAACCACTGCGAGAGGATCTGCCGCGCCACCGGCGCGGCGGCGATGTCACCGAAGCCGCCCTTCTCGACGTGGACCACGACGACGATCGGCTTGTTGGTGTTGTCGATGACGAAGCAGGCATACCAGGCGTAATCGGGCTGGTTGGTGTACTGCGCGGTGCCGGTCTTGCCGTAGACCTTCATCGGGAAGTTGCCCATCACGTCGTCGGAGGTGCCGCCGCCTGACTGCGCAGCCTCGTTGAGGCCCTCCAGGATTGTCGAGCGGTAGAAGGGGTTGATCGAGATCGGGCGCGCCGCAGGCGGGTTGATCGCCTGCAGGACCGTTCCGTCCTGGTCCTGGACGTCGACGCCGAAGTGGGGACGCACCACCGTGTGGCCGTTGGCCAGCGCCGAGTAGGCCACCGCGAGCTGCAACGGCGTGACCTGGACGTCGCCCTGGCCGACGGCGAGGCTCTCGTTGTCTCCGATCGACCACGGACGGTTGGTGCCGTCGGCGATCCCGCACCCGCCCGGAGAGTGCTTCTGGGAGCGATGCCAGCCCCGGTGATGGTGGGAGCTGGTGTGCTTACCGTCGGGAGCGGTCCACTTGAACTGGCCGGTGGCGTTGTCGCATTGGGCTTCGAGCTTGTTGCGACCCTCGCGCCACACCGGGCTGGGCAGCGTCCCGGTCGCCTCGTTGGGCAGATCGATGTCGGTGGCACCCCCGATCCCGAACTTCCTGGCCCAGGTGTCGAGGGGGCCGCCGTTGGGTGCTTTGGAGGGGTCGACGTTGAGCCTGGCGCCGAGGTTGTAGAAGAAGTCGTCGGAGGAGACCCGGAGCGCGTTGACGAGGTTCAGCGAGCCGTCCACCGCGTTCCCGGCGTTGTGGCGGCACTGCTCGGCGCCGCCGGTCCCGACACAGAACTGGCCGGTGTCATCGAACATGCTGTCGGTCGTCCACTCGCCGCTCGACAGGGCGGCGACCGAGGTGATCGGTTTGAACGTGGAGCCGGTCGGGCCGGCGCTCTGGGTGGCCCGGTTGAGCAGCGCATCGCCGCTGTTGGGGTTGGTGAGCTGGTCGTACTTGGACTGGCTGAGGTTGCCGGTGAAGATCGACGGGTCGAAGCTGGGCAGCGAGCCCATGGCGTACACCGTGCCGTTGTCGGGGTTCATGGCCACGAACGACCCGCCGGGCGAGTAGTTCTGGCTCATCGACTCCGCCAGCGCCTGCTCGCCCACCTTCTGCAGCTTGGCGTCGAGTGACAGCTTGAGGTCGTGGCCGGCGACCGGGTCGATGGTGCGCAGGTCGCCTGTGGGCTGGTTGAGCGCGTTGACCTGCACCTCCTGACGGCCATCCTTGCCGCGGAGGAAGCTGTCGTACTGGGCCTCGAGGCCGCTCTGGCCCACGATGTCGGTGCGCGCCGCGCCGGGGTAGGCCTTGGCCTTGACCTCGTCGGCGTTGATCGGGCCGACCGTCCCGAGCACCTGGGCGGCCAGCGTCTTGGACGGATAGTGCGTGATGTAGACCTTCTGAACCTGAACGCCGGGGAACAGGCGCTGGTTCTCGGCCAGGTAGTACTGCATGACGCGGGTCACCACCGCGCCCGAGCGGACGGTGACGTCGGCGAATGACTGCAGCGTCACCTGCTGGCCCACGGCGCATGCGACCGGCGACAGGCGAAAGACGTTGGGCTTGGGCATGTGCAGCTGGCAGCGGGTGCGCTTGGTGGACAACCCCAGCACGTGGGCGAGGCGGTTGTAGACGATGGCGTCGGCCTTGGGCGGATGCTCGAGGGTCTCGAGCTTGTCCAGCGTCACCGCCGACGGCAGGTCCTCAGGCGAGATCTGGACCGCCAGGGTCTTGACGCTGTCGACCAGAGGCGTTCCGCTGGCGTCCAGCACCTCGCCGCGGGGCGCCGCGATGTCGATGCTGCGCACCCGGTTGACGGTGGCCGCCTTGACGTACTGGTCGCCGGAGAGGACCTGCAGGAACCACAGGCGGAAGAAGATGATGGCGAACAGCGCGAGTGCGAAGCTGCCGACGATGGCCACGCGCAGCGCGAGCTGCGGAGTCATCGTGGGGCGCCGGTCCTCCGGCGGAGTGGTCATCCGCCACCTCGGTTGAGCTGCCCCAGCCGCTTGGACGAGCTCTGCAGCGGGCTGAGCCCACCCGTGGTGTACGCGCGGCGCCGCCGCCGGCGGGGATCGTCGGGGAGCGCCGGCTGAATGATGCGGCGCACCGCGGCGTAGACCGGCAGCGAGATCAGCGTGTTGACGAGGATGGTGATGATGATCTGCTGGAAGAGCAGCAGACTCACCGGCGCGTCGACCCCCAGCAGGAACTGGATCAGCGTCATCCCGACACCGGCCACCGCGGTCGCCGCCGCGCCGGCGGCGAGCGGGACCAGTCCGTGGGCCGGGTCACGCAGCTCGCGCAGGCGCCCGGCCCAGTAGCCGATCGCGATATAGAGCAGCGAGGTGATCCCCAGCGTCTGCACGAGCACGGTGTCGACGAGCAGCCCGGTGGCAAAGCCCATCACGGCGCCGGTGAGCGAGCCCGCCAGCAGCCCCACGCTCATCACCATCAGCGGGGTGAGGTCCGCGCTGACGCCGAAGATCGAGATCTGCGACACCGCCGCCTCCTGGATCACCACGGTGCCCAGGGCCAGTAGCACCAGGCGCAGGATCAGCCGTGTGGAGGGCGTATTCACGGCACCTGGGCCCGGACGTTGGCGGCATGCGGCCGGGTCAGGATCTGAACCGAGTCGAAGTGGCGCAGGTCGGCTGTCGGCGAGACCGGAACCTCGTTGTTGTTGAACAGCTGGTTCGGGTTCACCGTGCCCACGGTGCCGATGGGGAGCCCCGGCGGGTACAGCGAGGTCAGCGACCCCGACTTGAATCCCGTGGTCACCACCAGGTCACCCTGGGAGATCTGGGCGCGCCCGGGCAGATCCTGCAGGAGGAGCTGGTTGGGGTTGCCCACCGACGGGGCCAGGATCCCCTGGTCGCCCGCGCGGTTGGTGACCTGAGCGGCGGCGGCGTAGCTGGCGTTGGTGATGAGAGTCACGATCGACACCGAGGCGTCGACGGTGGTCACGTCGCCCACCAGGCCGCCGTCGGCGAGCACGGGATCGCCCTGCTCGACCCCTTCGTCAGAACCCGAGTCGACCTCGACCTGCTGGAACCAGAGGCTGGGGTCGCGCACGATGACGTTGGCGCCGACCGGGTGGTAGTTGCGGACGCCGATGGTCTGATCAAGGCCCACCTCCGCAGTGAGCTGCTCGTTCTGCAGCTGCTCGGTCTTCAGCGTGGCCAGCTGCGCGGTCAGAGCTCGGTTCTCCTTGCGCAGCTTGTCGACGTTGGACTTGGCGCGCAGCGTGTCCGACGCCCAGTTGGCGACGTCGCGCACGGGCGACAGAACCTTGCTGGCACCCGCCTGGACGGGCGAGAAGACCTGGACGATCCCGCGCTGCACGCTGTGCAGCGGGCTCTGCGGCGATTCGCCGAAATAGGCTGTGAGCAGGATCAGGGAGACGACGACCAGCAGTGCGAGCACTGCTCGGCGCCGTCGAACCTGTTTGTCGTGCACGGTGTCCGTGTCTCCAAAGTGTTGCTCCGCACCGCCGGAGTGAGAAAGCTAACGACGCTCATCAGTACCGACGGTTGCGGTTACGCGAATTCTTGCTTGACCGGTGGATCGCTTCGAACTCCTCGAGGGACCGTCCTGAGCCGACGGCCACGCACGTCAGCGGGGATTCCGCCAGGTGCGCGGGCATCTGCGTTTCGTGGCGCAGGCGCTCCTCCATGCCCTGCAGCAGCGACCCCCCTCCCGCCAGCATAATGCCACGGTCCATGATGTCGGAGGCGAGCTCGGGGGGCGTCCGGTCCAAGGTCTGCTTCACGGCGTCGATGATCTGCGACACCGGCTCCTCCAGCGCTCCCCGGATCTCCTCGCTGGTCAGGATGACCGTCTTGGGCAACCCGGAGACCATGTCGCGGCCCCGAATCTCGGCCTGGACCTCCTCGGGCATCTTGTGCGCCGAGCCGATCTCCAGCTTGACCTCCTCGGCTGTCTGCTGGCCGATGAGCAGTTTGTACTCGCGCTTGACGTAATTGATGATCGCCTCGTCGAGCTCGTCGCCCCCGACGCGGATCGACTGTGACACGACGATCCCGCCCAGCGAGATGACGGCGACCTCGCTCGTCCCACCGCCGATATCCACCACCATCGAGCCGGTCGGCTCCCCTACGGGCAGGCCGGCGCCGATCGCGGCGGCCATCGGCTCCTCGATGAGGTAGGCCTGGCGGGCGCCGGCACTCAGGCACGCCTCTTCGACTGCGCGCTTCTCCACCCCGGTCACCCCGCTCGGCACGCACACGACGACGCGCGGGTGAGCCCAGCGGTTCTGGTGAACCTTCTGGATGAAGTGGCGCAGCATCTCCTCGGTCACCTCGAAGTCCGCGATCACGCCGTCCTTCAGTGGCCGGATCGCCGAGATCGTCCCGGGGGTGCGGCCGAGCATGCGCTTGGCCTCGATACCCACGGCATGGACCTCGCCGGTGCGGGAGTCGACGGCGACCACGCTGGGCTCAGACAGCACGATGCCACGGCCGCGCACGTAGACGAGCGTGTTGGCCGTGCCGAGGTCGACTGCCATGTCACGGCCGCCGAAACCGGTCAGATACGTAAAGAAGCCCATGTTTTAGAGGTAGCGGGGAGCGGTGGCCGAAGCGGCGAGATGCAGACGGTCCCTCACCGTGTCGCCTGCTTCGTCCACCGTCGAGTGTATCGAAGAGCCGTCCAACGACGACGCCGCTGGCGGCCTCAATCTAAGAAAAAACCCTGGAAAATCGGTCACCCGCTGCGTGGAGGCCGCTGGGCGCGAACCTGCAGCGCGCCCTGGGGCCCAAAAGGCGGCGACGCGCCGTTTTCAGTGGTGAGGCGTCTCCTCGGGGATCTCGTACCAGCGCTTGCGCTCACCGATGCGGTCGCGCAGCTTCCAGCGCCGGCTCTTCGGCGCCTGTTCGAGGGTCTCTGACAGGGCCCGAACCGCCGCGGCCGCGTCCAGCCGGCCGCCCTCGGGAACGGGCACTGATCCGTCGGCCAGCGCCGCCCCGATCCGCTCCAGGTTGAGCGAGACCGTCTTCCACCAGCCCCAGTCATCGCCGACGAGGTCGCGGATGACGCGCAGGTCGATGATGTCGGGGTCGTCGGAGTCGCCCAGCGGGAAGGTGACCAGCAGCCGCAGGCAATCGTCAAGGTCCTTTTCGTTCAGCTCGACGATCTGCAGCTTGGACAGCAGTAGGTCAGTCGCCGACAGCGTGTAGGGCATGACCGTCGCGCGCTCAGCGAACTCGACGGTGTGGCACATGTGCAGCCGGTCGACCATCACGTCGATGGCCAGTCCGTTCTCGGCGTGGGTGAAGTACAGCTGCTTGTCGCCGTAGAGCGCGTTGAAGTTGCGGTCGCCGACGTACCCTTCCTCCGCCAGCATCTCGGTGAGCGCCTTGCGGCTGGAACGCACCGAGGCGAAGTCCAGGTCCTGGCCGTCCCGGGTGCGTGGAGGCAGTTCGGGCGTCAGCACCTGGATGGCCAGGCCCCCCAACAGACGCAGCACGATGCCACGATCGCCGGCCTGGTCGATCAGGCGCCGGGCCTCGCTCAGCAGCCCGGTCTCAGCCGAGGTCTCCGTCATCTCCGCGTACGGTAGACGACCGCGACCACTGGGTTGTTAGGGTCCCGCCACCATGAGCCTCACCGAGCTCGAGCGCGCCGTCTGCGAGGCCATCACCGCGGGCCGCGACGAGCTCGTCGAACTGGCTTCGGCACTGGTCGCCTTCGACACCACCGCCCGCGAGGTCGGCGAGCCGGCGCGCGAGGAGGCGGCGCTGCAGGAGCACCTGGCGGCGCGCCTGCGCGCGGCGGGGGCGGACATCGACCTCTTCGAGCCTCACGCCGGCGAGCTGGCCGGGGCGCCCCTCGTGCCCGAGGGCCTGGACTTCGCCGGTCGCCCCCAGCTCATCGCGACGCTGCGCGGCGCGGGCGGCGGCCACAGCCTGCTCTTCAACGGCCACATCGACGTCGTCTCGGGCGAGCCCAAGGCCGAGTGGACGACCGACCCCTTCACCCCCGAGGTCCGCGATGGCAAGCTGTTCGGGCGCGGGGCCTGCGACATGAAGGGCGGCGTGGCGGCGATGACCTTCGCCGCCGAGGCCATCGCCCGCGCCGGCGTCACCCTGGCCGGCGACCTCATCGTGGCCACCAACACCGACGAGGAGTCCTCGGGGGCGGGCGGGACGGCGCTCGTGCGGCGCGGCCTGCGCGCGGACGCCGGGATCGTCACCGAGCCCACCGACTTTCGCACGTGGGTGGCATGTCGCGGCTCGGAGTACGGCGTCATCAGCGTCCCGGGCCGGCCCGGCCACGCCGAGGTGCGCCATCCCGATTGGCGCCGCGGCGGCGCGGTCAACGCCATCGAGAAGGCGGGCGTCGTCCTGGATGCCATCGCCTCGCTGCGCGCGCGCTGGGCCGCCGACGAGCGCTTTCGCCACCCCGTGCTCTCGGTGCCGTCCCTGCTGCCCACCGTGGTGAGTGGCGGCGAGTGGCCCGTCACCTACCCCTCGTCGTGTGACCTGACCATCGCGGTCATGTACCTCCCCGTCCAGGCCGACGGCTCTGGGTGGGGGTCCCTGGTGCGCGACGAGGTCCAGGAGTGGATCGTGCGCGAGAGCGCGCGCGATGACTGGCTGGCCGAGCACCCACCGGTGTTCTCGTGGTGGAGCAACGGGGTGATGCCGATGGAGATCCCGGAGTCCTCGCCGATCGCCGGTGTCATGCTGGACGCGAGCGCCGACCTGGGCCTGCGCCGCGAGTTGGGCGGCCTTGACTCCTGGTATGACGGCGCCACCTACACCCTGCTGGCCGGGATCCCCTCGATCGGCTACGGGCCGCCCGGCTTTGACCCCGATGGGGCCACCGTGGCCCACACGATCGACGAGTACGTGCCGGTGGACGGACTGGTCTCGTGCGCGCAGGCGCTGGCGGTGGCGGCGCTGCGGTTCTGCGGGGTGGCTTCTTAGCGCTCGGGGGGGCCGGTTGGCTGCTGTGGTCTTCGAGGCGCTCGGCTTGGTATCGGCGAACGTCAACTGCGGCTATCGAAGGGGAGCAAGATGGGGTTGGCGGTCGCCGCGAGACGCGCCGGTTTTGGGCTTTCTGTGGGCTGTGCGAGGTTTTGACTCTCACAGGGCTTGACCGCCTGGGGAGTTGTGGGAGATCTTCATTGCCAGAGAGTGAAAATCTCCCAAGGCCCTCGTCCCACAGGGCGTAGCGGGTCAATTGAGCCTGACTCTGGAAGGTAAACCCACCTACAGAGGGAATCCGCCCCGCCCAACGCCGCATGACCCCACGCCGCTGAAGGACCACTGGACCCGCCTCGCTCCCCTTCGATAGCCCGCCGTTGACGTTCGCTGATACCAAGCCAAACGTCCCGTCCCGGGGACCTACGCCGGACGCCCCAGGCGGACCCGAGCCGCGCTCAGCCCTCCACGCGCTGCGTCAGCTCGACACCTTTCTTGCCGATGTCCACCAGGTACCCCCGCAGGATCCCGTGGTTGGCCTCCGACCCCGGGTTGATGCAGACCGTCTTGCCGATCTTGCGTTCGCCACCGGACTCGTGGATGTGGCCGTGGATGGCCAGCACCGGCTGGTAGTCCTCGATGATGCGGCGCACCGCGGTGGAGCCCACGGGCCCGCGCAGGACGTCCCCGGCGGAGATGGTGGGCCGGAGGTTCTCGTCGAGGATGGGTGCCGTGTCCAGGCCCGAGTCGTGGGGCGGGACGTGGATCATGAACACGGCCCGGCGGGGGTCTGAGACCTGCTTGGCCAGCGCGTCCAAGCGGGCGTAGAGCTCGTCTTCTGACTCCTCGCGGGGGGTCTGCCACGGGGTGTGGTTGGACCACCCGCAGGCCAGGAGCTCGAGGCCGCCGGGCATCTCCACCACTTGGCCGTCGACGTTGAGCGGGCTGTGGCCGGGCGCGTTGAGGATCTCATCGATGCCGAACTCGTCGTCATTGCCGGGAATGAGGTAGAGCGGAACCGAGCTGTCGGCCAGGCGGTCGGTGGCGAGGTCCAGCCACTCCTGTACGCGTGCGCTCATCAGCCGGTGCAGCAGCTCGTCGCGCGCGGGCTCGTCACCCGAGAGCCGCTGTGCCTCCTCCGAGGTGGTGACGAACGAGTAGTAGCCCACGTCGGCGATGTCGCGCTCCAGGGCGGCCAGCTCCTCATCCCCGCGCGCCGTGCGATGGACGCCGAACAGGTCGGTCTCGTATCTCGCGTCCCCGCCGTTCTGGATGATGGGCACGATCGCCTTACCGGTGAGATCGCCGGCCAGCAATGCCGCGTCGGCCTTGTAGACGTTGAGCTTGATGGCGTTGACGAACTTGCGCCACGCCTTCTCGGCGGCGTGCAGGTCCGACGCGATGTAGAGGCGGGTTGCCACGCAGTCTCGAGGCTGAGACTAGTCCGGTGGGAGCTCGGTGAAGAGCATCTTCTCGTCCACGCCGGCCGCGCGGGCGCGGAACCGCATGATGAAGAAGATGATGATTCCGAGGACGTAGAAGACGGCCGCGTCAATGATGCCGTTGGTCTCCAGGTAGGTGAGCGTGCCGCCGGCCTTCAGGGCGTTCACGATCGGCTTGATGACCGCGAAGATGTAGATCCACAGCGGGAAGACCAGCCAGGCCAAGCCGATCCAGGGGAGCTTGCGCCCGAACGGTGCGTTGCGCACCAGGTCGGGCCGCCGCCAGCGGACGAGAATCGCGTTGATGCCGGGCAGGCACCAGGTGAAGAGCGCCATGACGATCGAGAACCAGGCGGTCCCGGCCAGGTTGAGCTTGTGATCGCTCGTGGCCAGGATGGTCGGCAGGTCCTTGTAGCTCTGGAAGAACAGGAACAGCGCGGTCAGCGCCAGGGTGGCGAAGATCGCGTTCACCGGGGCGCGCAGGCGCTCGTTGACGCGGCCGAACCACTCGGGCATCTGCCGGTCAAGGCTCCAGGCCAGCTGCATACGGCTGATGAAGTTGATGTAGACCGGGCAGAGCAGGAACGGGAAGACCACGCCGCCGAGGCTGATCAGCGCCCAGATCGGCCACAGGCTGTGGTTCGCCACGACCGCCAGCAGCGGCATCGCGTTGGGCTGGCCCAACGGCAGCGGCGAGATCGAGTGCGGCCAACCCCAATACCCCGCGCCCCAGGCCACGTTGGTGTCAAAGCCGAAGTGGCTGGAGATGGCGTCGACGTAGACGGAATTGGCCAGCACGCCGATCAGCAGCGCGCCCAGCAGCGCGATGAGCACGCCACGGCGCACGTTGCCGCGCACCTCGCCGGCGATGTAGGCCGAGTACTGGAAGCCGATGAACTGGAAAAGCAGCACCGAGAGCACGATCGGGAACGCCCCGGTGTCGAAGATCCGCGATAGGAAGCTCTGCGGCGGCGCCCCCAGCACGCCAGCGGCGTGCCCCGAGGCGGCAATCTGGGCCGCGGTCACGCCGCCGGTGTAATGGGGCAGGTTGTGGATGAACGCGCCCTTATGGGTGAACAGCAACCCGAAGATGAACATGGCGGCGAAGCAGGCGACGCCAAACCCGGCCAGCGCGGTCACGACCCTGTGGAAGCTGCGCGTCGGCAGGAGGGCGATCCCGCCGATGGCCAGCAGCACCACGATCGAGCCGATGAAGCCCGGGGTGCCGGTGATCGCGCCGGTGGCGTCAGTGAACCAGCCGTTGGCGCCGCCGAACCCACCGGCCCCGATCCCGATGATGCGCGCGGTGATCTGGAGGTTGCGCAGCACCAGCGGCACCTCGAAGGCGATGATCAGCACCGAGGCGATGACCAACGTCCACGACTCCAGAAATCCCAGCGCCGGGTGCAGGATCCGGCTGGTGAAGACGTAGTCGCCACCGGAGCGCGGCATCACCGAGGTCAGCGAGGAGAAGATGAGCGCCAACAGGATGCAGAACAGCCCGGCGATGATCGACGCCCAGCCATAGGCGGAGAACGGCCCGGCCTTCCACATCGGCACGAAGGGCAGCGAATAGAAGATCGGATACAGCGTCAGGCCGACGCCGACGAATGCGGCGACGTTGAAGAACAGCGCGTTGGTGACGCTGACGTTGCGTACCAGGCCCGACGACTGACGAACGAACAGCTTGGGCGTCGTGCTGGCCGCGGCCGCTGATGGCGGGACGTTCGCTTCAGACACTTTCCCTCCTCCTCCAAAAGGTCGGGACCGCTGCAAAGGCGCGGGGACCCTACCACCCCGATCCGTCAGCGATCAACCCCGGGGCCATGTCGACCAGCGTGGACACCGGCAGGCCGACCACGTTGAGGTAGTCGCCCTCGATTCGCGCTACCAGCGTGGCGCCCCGCCCCTGGATGGCGTAGGCGCCCGCGCGCCCCTCCCATTCGCCCGTGCGCACGTACGCTTCGATCGTTGGCGCGTCCAGCGCGCGGAACTCCACCGCAGTCTGCGCGGCGGCGGTCTGCACCCGGTGGCCGTCGATCAGGCACACGCCGCTGATGACGCAGTGTCGCCGGCCCGCCAGAGCCTCGAGCATCGCGGCGGCGTGCTCGGCGTCGCGGGGCTTGCCGAAGATCTCACGCCCGAGGCTGACGACGGTGTCCACGCCGAGCACCGGCAACTCGGCGGGCGCGATCGATGCCGCCTTGCGATAGGCGTTCTCCACCGCCACCTCGGCGGCGGGTCCAGCCGAGAGCTCGTCGACAGCCGGGACGCGGATCTCGAACCCGACCCCGATCTGCTCGAGGATCGCGCGACGCTGGGGCGACGCCGAGGCGAGGATCAGGCTCGCCGGCCGCACCGCCGGCTAGGCCAGATCAGCGAAGAACAGCCCAACCTCGCGCGCGGCGGACTCGGGCGCGTCGGAGCCGTGGACCATGTTCTGGCCCACCGAGACCGCGTAGTCCCCGCGGATGGACCCCGTGGTCGCCTCGAGCGGGTTGGTCGCGCCGATCACCTGGCGTGCGGCGCGGATGGCCGACTCGCCCTCGAGCACCATCGCCACGAGCGGACCCGAGGTGATGAAGTCCACAAGCTCGTTATAGAAGCCCTTGCCCTCGTGCTCGGCGTAGTGCTGCGCGGCCAGTTCGCGGGTCATCGTCATCAGCTGGAGCGCCACGAGGCGCAGGCCCTTGCGCTCGAACCGGGCGATGATCTCCCCGGTGAGGTTGCGGGCGAAGGCATCGGGCTTGACAAGGATGAGCGTGCGCTCCACGACGGCGGTCCTCCTTTGAGGGTCCAGGGTTGGGTGGCGCCGACAGGCTACGCGGTCGGCGACGGAGGCGGCCGCCCGGCGCGCCCAGGTGGTCGACGGCCGCCCGGCGTGGGGCTACGTGGTCGACGGCTGCTCGGCGGGCGGCTGCTCGGGGGTCTCCACCCGCCGGCGCTGGCGCCGGGCCACCGGCGTGCGCTCTGCGGGCATCCCGATCTCGGCCTCGCAGAACGGGCAGACCTTCCACATCGGGTCAAGGGGCCGGCCACAGGCGTGGCACGGGTCCTTGAGCTTGCGCATGCAGTTGGGGCAGCGCAGGAAGTCCTTCTCGACCTCGTAGTCGCAGTGGGGGCACAGGTGGTACCCCAGCTCGGCCAGCCGGGCCTCGGCGGCCTGCATCTCGAGCTCGCGCTCGCGCACGTCGTCGAGGTACTCAGGCGGGCGCACGATCATGTAGACGATCGTCCCGACGTAAGGGAAACCGGAGGCCAGGGTGGCGCACCCGATGAGCAGCGGGTCGGCGATCCGGCGGCGCGCATCGGCGTAGGTCCAATAGATGAGCGCGAGCCAGATGACCACCAGGAAGAGGATCACCAGCTCCACCGCAAGACGCAGAGCGCTGTTGTGAATGCCGAAGATTGCGAAGGTCAGCATGTGGAGGGGGCGAGTGTAGTGGGCACTGAGATTGTGCGGCTCATATCAATACGCCGTCAACTACCGGGTTCCTTTTGCGAAATCGCCGTATCCTGTTACAAGAACGCCCGCCCGAAGAGATATCCGATGCCAAAAAAGACCAGGATCACGACCGCCACGATGAGCGCAACCAGGCCGATCATGGCTAGGAACTTGGGCTGATCGTCGTCGTTCATCGCCATATTGTGCGTCTCCGGGCTCACAGGCTGGAAGCGTGCTCGCGGGGGCCGGTGGCAAGGAGGTCGGCGACCAGGTACAGAGAGCCGGCGGCAATGACCACTCCTCCGGGCCCGGCCAGCTCGCGCGCACGGGCCAGCGCCTGGCGCGGCCCTGGAACGACCTCGGTGGGCGGGCCCATCAACTGCCGCGTCAACGACTGCAGCGTCGGCGGCGGGAGCATGCGCGGGTTGTGGCTGTTGGTGAACACGAGTGCATCGATGTGCACTCCCTCGGCCCCGATCAGCCTGGCCAGCATCCCGGCGGCGTCCTTGTCATCGAGGATCGATACGACGGCAATGACCCGGTCATGGCCGGCGACGAACTCCGGCAGCGACTCGGCCAGCGCGCGCATCCCGTCGGGGTTGTGGGCGCCGTCGAGCAGGGTGAGGGGGTCGGAATCGATCTGCTGCAGGCGACCCGGGACGCGCACCTGGGCGGCGGCGGCACTCACCGCGTCCGCGTCCAGCGCGCCCAGGAAGGCCTCAGCGGCCGCTTCGGCCAAGCGCGAAGTTGCGCCGCTGGAACGCGCCCGGCGCCGCCCACCTCGACGCCGGGGTCGGTCCCAGCGCGGACGATCCGCGCCCCGCGCTCGGTAGCGACTCGGTCGGCGACCTCGGTGACCTCGGGGTCGAGCCCAGCCCCGAGCACGAGCGTCCCGCCGGCCTGGACCACGTCGAGCTTCTCGCCGGCGATGTCGTGGAGGGTCGGGCCCAGCCAGCGCGTGTGCTCCAGCCCGACGCTGGTGAGCACCTGGACCTTGGAGGGGATGACGTTGGTGGCGTCGTAGCGCCCGCCCAGCCCGGCCTCGATCACCGCCACCTCGACGTTCCGGCGGGCCAACTCCGAGTAGGCCGCGGCGGTGAGCGCCTCGAACTGCGTGACCTGGTCATCGGCCTCCAGGCCACGCTCGACGAGCTCGGTGGCATGGCGGGCCCGGCTGACGGCGGCCCCGAACTCCACGGGGGTGAGGTCGTGGTCATCGATCCGTATACGTTCGCCGAAGGAGATGAGGTGCGGCGAGAGATAGGTGCCGGTGCGCAACCCATGCTGGGCCAGGATCGCCGCGATCATGCGGGTGGTCGAGGACTTCCCGTTGGTGCCGACGACGTGGATGGACCCAAACGCGCGCTCGGGGTGGCCCAGCGCGGTCATGAGGCGGCGCATCCGGTCCAGGCCAAAGCGCATGCCAAACAGCTCCAATGAGAGGAGCCAGCGCTCGGCCTCGGGTCCGGTCACAGCGCGTCGCGCCGGCCCGGGTGCGGCGGTCACAGCGCCTCCGCTCCGCCCGCAGCCGCGCCAGCTTGTCGCGCTCGGCCTGGACGATCTCCGGCCGAGCCTTGGCCACGAACGCCTCGTTGGCGAGCTTGCGCTCGGCGCGCTCGATCTCGGCATCGAGCTTGGCGCGCTGCTGGGCCTTGCGTTTCTCGGCGCCCTCGACGTCGATCTCGGCACCCGCGAAGATATGGACCTGCCCCCCGGGGATGGGCACCGACGCGAGCGGCTCGGAGCCGTTGGCGCCACCGTTGAGACTGAGGCGCGCGAGGCGACTGACGTGCTCGATCGTGTCCTCATAGCCCGGCGCCTCGAGTCGGGCGTCCAGCACCGCCCCCACCTTGACGCCGGCCAGGTCGCGCCAGCGCCGCAGTTCCTGGATGGCCTCGATCGTGTGCTGGACGGCGACCTCGGCCAGCTCGTCCACCTCGGTGGTGGCGCCGTCGGAGACGCGGGCCGCCAGCAGGCCCTCCGAGCCCGGGATCTGGGAGTAGATCTCCTCGGTCTCGAACGGGATGAGCGGATGGGCCAGTGCCACCGTCTCGGTGAGGACATGCAGCAGCGTCGCCGACAGCTCGGGCTCGCCCGCGCGTAGCCGCGGCTTGACCAACTCCAGGTACCAGTCGCACAGGTCGCCGTAGATGAAGTCGTAGAGGCCGAGCGCAGCGTGGGAGAAATCGAAGCGCTCGATGTCGGCCGCGAGCTCCGCGCGAGCGCGCTCGAGCCGCGACAGGATCCAGCGATCCTCCACCGCGGTGGGCATCGGCGCGGCGCGCACGGAGACCCCGTCCCCACCCACCTCGCGGACCCCGAGCAGGACGAGCCGCGCCGCGTTCCACAGCTTGTTGGTGAGTTGCTGGCCCTGGGCCACCTTGTCCTCGGAGAAGCGGACGTCCTGGCCGCTGGACATGGCCAGAAGCCCCCAGCGCACCGCGTCGGCGCCGTATGCGGGGAAGTCGCCGGGGGGCTTGTTGCCCTCCGCGAACACCGGCGGGCGCGGGCCGCCCTCGATCAGGTCGAGCGGATCGATCCCCGTCCCCAGCGACTTGGACATGCGCCGCCCGTCGGGGGCTTGGATGATCGAGGTGATGTGAACGTCGGAGAAGGGCTCGGTGCCGGTGAACTCCAGCCCCATCATGATCATGCGCGCCACCCACAGGAAGATGATGTCGCGGCCCGGTGACCAGCGCGTCGGTGGGGTAAAAGGCCTTGCAGGTCCGGAGTCTCCTCGGGCCAGCCCAGTGTCGCGAAGGGCCACAGGGCGCTCGAGAACCACGTATCCAGGACGTCGGGGTCGCGCTGCCACCCCTCCCCCTTGGGCGGCTCGGTGCCCACGTAGGTGTCAAGGTCGCGGTACCACACCGGCAGTTGGTGCCCCCACCACAGCTGACGCGAGATGCACCAGGGCCGGATGTTCTCCATCCAGTCGAGATACACCTTGGCCTGGTTGGCGGGGTGGAAGCGCACCCGGCCGCTGGTGACAGCCTCGATGGCGGGCTTGGCCAGCTCGTCCATGGCCATGAACCACTGCAGCGAGATCAGCGGCTCGATCCGCTGTCCGGAGCGGTGCGAGAACGGCACCGTGTGCAGATGGGGTTCGGTGTGGTCGATCAGCCCCTGCTCTGAGAGCTCGGCCACGACGGCTTTCTGCGCCTCGGCCGCGGTCATGCCGCGGAAGCGCTCCGGGGCCTCGGCGGTGATGCGGCCGTCCTCGCCGATGACCGACGGCTGGGGCAGCCCGTGGCGGCGGCCGATCTCGAAGTCGTTGGGGTCGTGGGCGGGGGTGATCTTCAGCGCGCCCGTGCCGAAGTCGGGCTTGACGTACTCGTCGGCGATGATCCTCAGCTTGCGCCCCACCAACGGGAGGATCGCCTTCTCACCGATCAACCGCCGGTAGCGCTCATCGTCGGGGTGCACGGCGATGGCGGAGTCGGCCAGCATCGTCTCGGGGCGCACGGTGGCAACGGTGATCGCGCCGGAGCCCGAATCGAGCGGGTAGTCGATGTAGTACAGCGTGTCGGTGACCTCGCGCTGCTCGACCTCCAGGTCGGAGATCGCCGAGCCGGTACCGGGATCCCAGTTGACCATGTAGCGGTCGCGATAGATGTAGCCCTTCTCATACAGCGACACGAAGACCTTGAGGACGGCCCGCACGTAGGCCTCGTCCAGGGTGAAGCGCTCGGTGTCGTAGTCCGCGGAGGCCCCCAGGCGCTTGAGCTGCTCGATGATCGTGCCCCCGTACTGCGCGCGCCACTGCCACACGCGCTCGACGAACGCCTCGCGGCCGAGGTCGCCGCGGTGGGTGCCCTCGGCGACGAGCGCACGCTCGACCTGAGTCTGGGTGGCGATGCCGGCGTGATCGGTCCCGAGGATCCACTTCGTGCGCCGCCCGCGCATGCGGTGATAGCGGGCCAGGCAGTCCTGGATCGAGTTGTTCAGCGCATGGCCCATGTGCAGCACGCCGGTGACGTTCGGCGGCGGGATGGCGATCGAGTAGTTCTCCTCCGGCGTGCCCTCCGGGGTCGGGTGGAACAACCCGGATTGCAGCCATTTCTCCACGATCCTGGGCTCGACCTCGGTGGGGTCGTACCGCGTCGTGGAATCGAAGTGAGACATGGACTGGCGAGTGTAGATCCAATCCCGGACTATCGTGAAGTTACGTCTATTTGTCTTGATATCGTGTATTTACGATGACTCCAGGCCAGCTCGTACGCGAGGCCCGCCGCTCGGCGGGGTTGAGCCAGCAGGCTCTCGCCAGTCGAATGGGCACCACCCAGTCCGCCGTCGCAGGCTTGGAGGCCGACCGCTCCAGCCCGCGCGTGGCGACGCTGGAGCGGGCGTTGCGGGCCTGCGGCCGAGAGCTGTCGCTGGACGCGGCGCCCAAGAACTCGAGCATCGACGAAAGCCTCACCGCCGCGCATCTCCGCGTCCCGCGCGAGCTTCGTCTGAGGCGGTTCGATCGGGCGTATGCCGAGGTGCGCAAGCTCGCCCTCGCCGGTCGCGGCGCGCGTGGTGAGCTGGGGTAACTTCTCGGCCGAGGCGCTCCTGCGAGGCCTCGTCGCACACGGCGTCGACTTTGTCGTCGTCGGCGGCATCGCGATGGTGTTCCAGGGCTCCGCACGGCTCACGCAGGACCTCGATGTCGTGTTCGCTTCGTCTCAGGCCAACCTCGACGCACTCGGAGCCGCTCTGATGGAGCTCGGCGCGACGCTCCGGGGGGTCGCCGACGATGTCCCCTTCGTGCCCGACGGACGCGCGCTGCGCCGGTTGTCGACCGTGACCCTTGACACGCCACAAGGACGACTTGATCTGCTGCGCGAGCCCGAGGGAGCACCGCCGTACGACGACCTGCGCCGGCGGGCCGACCGCATCCAGACCGAAGGCATGCAGATCCTCGTCGCGTCGCTGGACGACCTCGAGGCGATGAAGCGGGCCGCGGGCCGGCCCAAGGACCAGGTCGACCTCGAGGAGATCGAGGTCATCCGCCGGCTGCGCCGGCAGCTGGGAACGACTTAGGCGGCGGCTTCGTCCTCGTCGGGCGCGGCGACCGTGACGAGCGTCGGGGAGACGCCCTTCTCGATCGTCTCCCGGGTCACGACGCACTTCTGCACGTCGCGGCGCGAGGGCAGCTCGAACTGCACCTCGAGCAGGACCTCCTCGATGATCGAGCGCAGGCCGCGGGCGCCGGTCTCGCGCTCGAGCGCCTTGTCGGCGACGGAGGACAGGGCCTCATCGGCGAAGACGAGCTCGATGCCGTCGAACTGGAAGAAGCGCTGGAACTGCTTGACCAGCGCGTTGCGCGGCTCGGTGAGGATCTTCATCAGCTCGTGGCGGTCGAGCTGGTGGATGGCCGACATGACCGGCAGGCGTCCGATGAACTCGGGGATGAGGCCGTACTGGATGAGGTCCTCGGGCAGGCAGTGCTCGAAGATCTCGCCGGTGTCGCGCTGCTCCTTGGACTGGATCGCGGCGCCGAAGCCCACGCCCTGGTGGCCGATGCGGCGCTCGATCACGCGGTCGAGGTTGGCAAACGCCCCACCGCAGATGAACAGGACGTTGGTGGTGTCGATGGAGAGGAACTCCTGGTGGGGGTGCTTGCGCCCCCCTTGGGGCGGCACGCTGGCGGTGGTGCCCTCCAGGATCTTGAGCAGGGCCTGCTGGACGCCCTCGCCGGACACGTCGCGGGTGATCGACGGGTTGTCGGCCTTGCGGGCGATCTTGTCGACCTCGTCGATGTAGATGATCCCGGTCTCGGCCTTCTTGACGTCGTAGTCAGCGGCCTGGATGAGCTTGAGCAGGATGTTCTCGACGTCCTCGCCGACGTAGCCGGCCTCGGTGAGCGCGGTGGCGTCGGCGATCGCGAAGGGGACGTTGAGGATCTTGGCCAGTGTCTGGGCCAGCAGGGTCTTGCCGCAACCGGTCGGACCCAGCAGCAGGATGTTGGACTTCTGCAGTTCGATGTCGTGCTCATCGGACTGCATCATCTGCACGCGCTTGTAGTGGTTGTAGACCGCGACCGAGAGCGATCGCTTGGCCTGCTCCTGGCCCACCACGTATTCGTTGAGGACGTCGTAGATCTCCCGCGGCTTGGGGAGATTCTCGATGTCGAAGCTCGGCGGAGCGGTCAGCTCCTCATCGATGATCTCGTTGCAGAGGTCGATGCACTCATCGCAGATGTAGACGCCCGGGCCTGCGATCAGCTTCTTGACCTGCCGCTGTGACTTTCCGCAGAAGCTGCAGAGAAGCTGTTCGTTGGAGTCGGTCGGACGTGCCATGAATCCCCTCCCAGAGCTACGACTCGGTCGGCGCTCTCCAGCCCTAGAGCCTAATGCACTAGTGCTGCGAGATCACGCGATCGATGATTCCGTACTCCTTGGCCTCCTCTGAGCTCATGAAGTAATCACGTTCGGTATCTCTCCGAACTTCCTCAAGATCTTTACCCGTGTGCTTGGCAATGATCTCATCAAGGCGGCGCCGGACGTCGATGATCTCCCGCGCGTGAATCTCGATATCGGTCGCCTGACCCTGAAAGCTGGAGGACACCTGGTGGATCAGGATCTTGGCATTGGGAAGCGCCATGCGCTTGCCGTCGGCCCCTCCGGCGAGCAGCAGCGCGCCCATCGACATCGCGATCCCGACGCAGATCGTCTGCACGTCGGGCTTGATGAACTGCATCGTGTCGTAGATCGCCAGCCCCGCGTACACCGAACCCCCCGGCGAGTTGATGTAGATCGAGATGTCCTTGTCGGGATCCTCGGACTCCAGGTGCAGGAGCTGGGCGACGATGAGGTTCGCGATCTGGTCATCGACCGGCGTGCCGAGAAAGACGATCCGCTCGTTGAGCAGACGGCTGTAGATGTCGAACGCGCGCTCCCCTCGGGAGGTTTGCTCGACAACCATGGGTACGAGTGGGCTCATCGTCCTCGCTTCGTTGTGACGGACCGAAACACAGCTTTCGCATCGTGCGCCGGAATCCTGCCGAGAGTAGCAACCGGCGATCACCCCTCAGCGCAGCCATGGTGGACATGCGCGAGCCGGCCGTTTGGCCGCCGCGGACAACGCGTTGCCTAACGCGTCCCGTCGGCCGCGGACCGCGCGGGTGTCCGCGTCAGCTGCCGGGGGTCCAGAGCTTGCTGGAGGAGCCCGGCGAGCCTGCGGGCGCCGCCTCGGACTCGTCCTTGCCCGGGGTCCAGAGCTTCTGGCGCGCCTTGGCCTGCTCGACGCTGATCGGGCTCGCCTCGCGCACCAGCAGTTCGGCCGCCTGGGTGGTGGCGACGTCCTGGCGCAGCTCCTCGAGGCGCCCGCCCTTACGCAGGCGCTCCATGAGCTCGGCCGGGTCAGCACCGTCGCGCTCTGCGGCCGGCGTCAGGGCTTCGAGCAGCTCCTCGTCGGAGGGCGCGATGTCCTCCGCCTCCACAACCGCGGCCAGAACGGACTCGCGGCGCAGCGCGGCGGCGGCCTCTGGCTCCGCCTCGTGCGCGAGCTCCTCCTCATCCTTGCCGGCGATCTTCAGGTAGGTGTCCTTGCCGATGCCCTGGCGGGCCAGGGCCGAGAAGGTCTGCTCCAGCATCTCGTGTGCGCGCGCATGGACCAGCTTGTCAGGCAGTTCGACGACGGCCTCGTTGGCGGCGGCTTCCAGCACCGCCTGCTCGAACTCGCGCTCGACGGCGTGTTCGTCCTGGTGGCGGAGCCGTGAGGCAATGTCCTCACGCAGCTCGTCCACCGTGTCGAACTCCGAGGCTTCGGCGGCGAAGTCATCGTCGAGCTCGGGCAGGCGCTTGGACTTCACTTCTGAGACCGTGACGTCGAACGTCGCCTCCTTGCCGGACAACTCGGGCACGTAGTCCTGCGGGAAGGTGACGTTGACGGTCACCGCGTCACCCGCTGACGCGCCCGCGACCTGGTCCTCAAAACCCTCGATCAGCCGGCCCGACCCCAGCTCGATGAGCTGGTCGCGGCCTTCGCCGCCCGGGAAGGGCTCGCCGTCGACCTTGCCCAGGTAGTCGAGGACGACGAAGTCGCCCTTCTGGGCGGGACGCTCAACCGTGTCCAGCGTGGCAACACGATCGCGCAGGCGGTCGAGCTCCGCGTCGACGTCGGCGTCGGCCACCGTGGGCTCGCGCCGTCCGACCTCAAGTCCCTTGTACTCCCCGAGCTTCGCCGTCGGGCGTACCCCGATCTCGATCGAGAACGCGAGCGGCTCGCCCTGGCCTGGCACGTCCTCTGAGAAGTTGATGTCGGGCTCGCCGATCGGGGCGATGCCGGCGGTGTCGATGGCGTCGATGTACCACTCGCTCAACGAGGAGCGCAGTGCCTCGTCGAACACGGCCTCGCGCCCGAGACGGCGCATGACGACGGGCGGCGGCACCTTGCCCTTGCGAAAACCGGGGATGCGCAGCTGGCCGCCGAGCTTGCGCGCCGCCTGCTGCAGCCTGCGCTCGACCTCCTCGGCGGGGACCTCGGCGTCCACGCGCACGCGTGACTCTGGCAGCTCGGTGACGCTTGTCTTCAGGGTGGCCATGGAACGGGAGACGATAGCTTGCGGGAGTGCTTCAGCGGATTGCAGCGCGCCTCGTCACCGGGCCCGCCGCCTTCCTGCTCGGCGGCGTGATCGACCTGGTGGTGTACGTGACGGGGGTGATGCGCGCAAAACGCCGGCCGTCCCGCTGAGGTCGCTCAGCTGAGCTGCCCAGCGTCGGCGACGAGGCTGCGCAGCTCGCGCAGGACCACCGGGAGCGTGGTCGTGTCGTACTCGCGGGAGGCTCTGACGTCGACCAGCACCGCGTTGGCGCGCGCCACCGCGGGCGCGTTGCGCTCCAGCCAGTCCTCGACCGGCTCGATGGCGTCGAACTCGGCGGCGGAGAGCAGGATCTCCCGCGTCAGCGAACGGTGCAGCCGGTAGAGGTCGTCGCGCAGCGCGGCCCGCGCCAGCGACTGCCAGCGATCGGTGCGCGGCAACTCGAGGATCCGGTCGCGCAGCCAGTCCAGGCCCAGACGCGCACTGATGGCGAAGTAGACGTCGGTGACCACCGGCTGCTCGGAGCCGGTCAGCCCCGCGTCGACGACGATGTCGAACACCGACAGCAGCGACTGCATACTGGCCACCCGGTGCGCGAGGTCGGCCGGCACACCGCCGGCCTCCAGATCGGCGCGCCGCTCCGTGAACTGGTCGGAGTCCTGGCCGCGCAGGACGTCGGGCAGCGCGCCGGCCAGGACCTGCGCTGCCGGAGCGAAGCGGTCGGTCATCGCGGTCACGTCGATCCCCGCCCGGGGGCCGGCCCGCACCACCCAGCGCGCGGCGCGCTCGACCAGGCGGCGTCCCTCGATGAGCATCGACAGCTGGGTTCCCGCCTCGATCCGGTTGTCGAGCCCCTCGACCGCCTCCCAGAAACCGCGCATCTCGAACACGTCGCGGGCCACCGCGTAGGCCCGCGCCAATTGGGGCGCGGCGGCCCCCGTCTCCTCGGCCAGGCGGAAGGCAAAGGTTATGCCGGCCCGATCGACCAGCTGGTTGGCCACCACGGTGGCGATCAGCTCGCGGCGCAGCCGGTGGTGGCGAATGTGCTCGGCGAAGCGCTCGGGCAGGGGCGTGGGGAAGTAACGCTCCAGGTCTGAGATGAGGTACGGGTCCTCAGGGAAGTCGGACTCCACCAGCTCGGAGTACAAGAAGATCTTGCCGTAGGCCATCAGCGTGGCCAGCTCGGGTGAGACCAGCCCGCGACGGTCGTTGCGGCGCGCGGCGATCGTCTTCTCCGACGGCAGGGACTCGAGCTCGCGGTCCAGGCCCACCACCTGCTCGAGGCGACGGATGAGCCGGGCGTGGACGTCGAGCATCGACACCGCCTGCGCGCCGGCCAGGCTCAGCGCCTGGGTCTGGGTGTAGCTGCCGTAGAGGACCTGCCCGCCGACAGCGTCGGTCATCTGGACGAGCAGCGCGTTGCGCTCGTCCTCGGTCATCTCGCCCTCGGTGGCGGCCTCGTCCAGGAGGATCTTGATGTTCACCTCGTGGTCGGAGGTGTTGACGCCCGCCACGTTGTCGATCGCGTCGGTGTTGATCCGCCCGCCATCGCCATCCGGCCCGCCGCTGAGCGCATACTCGATCCGCCCGCGCTGAGTGAAGCCAAGGTTGCCGCCCTCGCCGACGACGCGGCAGCGCAACTGCCCGCCGTCGATGCGCACCGGGTCGTTGGCGCGATCGCCGACGTCGGACTGGCTTTCGTCGGCCGCCTTGACGTAGGTGCCGATCCCGCCGTTGAAGAGCAGGTCCACCGGCGCGCGCAGCAGTTCGTGGATGAGCTCGTTGGGCGACAGATGGTCGGCTTCGATCCCGAGCGCCGCCTTGACCTCCGGCGTGATCGGGATCGACTTGAGGCTCCGAGCGTGGATCCCGCCGCCGGGCGAGATCACCGTCGTGTCGTAGTCGCTCCATGACGACCGCCCCAGTTCGAACACACGGCGACGCTCGGCGTAGCTCGCGGCCGGGTCCGGGTTGGGGTCCAGGAACACGTGCGCGTGGTTGAACGCCGCCAGCAGCCGGGTGTGCTCCGAGCACAGCATCCCGTTACCGAACACGTCGCCGGACATGTCGCCGATGCCCACCACGGTGAAGTCCAGCGCTCTGAACGTCGGTGCCCAACTCGCGGAAGTGGCGTTTGACCGACTCCCACGCCCCGCGGGCGGTGATGCCCATCGCCTTGTGGTCATAGCCGTGCGAGCCACCCGAGGCGAAGGCGTCGCCCAGCCAGAACCCGTACTGGGCCGACACCTCGTTGGCAATGTCGGAGAACGTGGCCGTGCCCTTGTCGGCCGCCACCACCAGGTAGGGGTCGTCGTCGTCGTAGCGCACCACGCGCTCGGGAGAGACGACCTCGGCCCCGGCGTAGTTGTCGGTGATGTCGAGCAGCCCCGACAGGAAGGTGCGATAGCAGGCGACGCCTTCCTCGCGCAGTGCGTCGGGCCCGCCGGTCTTGGGCGGGCGCTTGACCACGAAGCCGCCCTTGGAGCCGACGGGGACGATGAGCGCGTTCTTGACCATCTGGGCCTTCATCAGTCCCAGCACCTCGGTGCGGAAGTCCTCCCGGCGGTCTGACCACCGCAGACCTCCGCGTGCCACCTTCCCCCCGCGCAGGTGGATGCCCTCGACGCGCGGCGAGTAGACGAAGATCTCAAAGCGAGGCCGGGGTCGCGGCAGCACGTCGAGCTTGGCCGGATCGAGCTTGAACGACAGATAGGCCAATGGCTCGGGCGGGTCGCTGTGCGGCACCAGCCGGTAGTAGTTGGTGCGCAGCATGGCCAGCACCACAGCGAGGAAGTTGCGCAGAATCCGGTCCTGGTCGAGGCTCAGGACCTCGTCGATCTCGGCTTCGATCTCGGCGGTGAGCGCCTCGGCGCGCGCTGCGTCGGCGCTGTCGGGATCAAAGCGTGCCTCGAACAGGCGCGATGAGCCCGACCGCGATGGTGGGATGGCGCAGCAGCGTCTCGGTCATGTACGCGTCCGAGAAGGCGAGCGCCGCCTGGCGCAGGTAGCGCAGGACGGCCCGGATGATCGTGATCTCACGGCCGCTCAGCCCGGCGCCCATGACCAGGCCGTTGAGCCGGTCGTCCTCGAGGTGCCCGGACCAGACGGCGATGATCACGTCCGCAAACGAGGTCCCGGCCCGCGCCAGGCCCTGCGGGTCGCAGGTGAGACCGAAGTCGTAGATCCACACCGGGCTGGTGCCCGCGGGGCTGACCTCATAGGGACGCTCGTCGACAACCTTCGCGCCCATGTGCTCGAAGGTGGGGACGACGTCGGACAACGACACGCGCCTGGCGCTCAGCAGCTGACAGCGAATGAGGTTCTCGCTCTCAGCGTGGCGGCGGTAGATGTCGATGATCGGGTGGCCCGCGGCGATGAGCTCCTCGATGCGGTCGACGTCCAACAGCGCCGAGTCGGCGCTGCGGTCGGCGCGGTAGGCGGGCGGGAAGGCCTGTCCATAGCGTACGTACAGCTCCCCTCCCCGCTGCTCGCCGTGGGCGGCGATCAGCACCGCGCGCAGCTGGTCAGTCCAGGCTCGGGTGGACTCGGCGATGCGCGCCTCGATCTCGGCGACGTCATAGGTCTCGGGCACGCCGCCGGGGGTGTGCACCACGTAGTCGACGCGGACGATGAGCGATTCTGAGAGGTGCAGGCGCCAGTCGACCTGGGCGCCACCGAACGCCTCGGCCAGGATCCGCCCCGCCCGCTGGCGGTTCTCGGTGTTGAAGCGGTCGCGCGGCATGCACAGCGTGCAGGAGACGAAGCGGTCGAGCTGGTCGGCGGTGACGAACAGCCGCACCCGCTGGCGCTCGCCGAGCCCGAGGATGCCGATCGCGATCTCGAACAGGTCCTCGGTGTCGATCTCCGATCAGCAGGTCGCGCGGCAGGGACTCCAGGATGTCGATGAGCCCCTTGGCGTCGTGGCTGTCGGGCGGGAAAGGCGGCGTGGCCGAGGACGCGCTCGACCTTGTCGCGCAGCAGCGGGATGTCGCGCGGGCTGGTCTTGTAGGCGGTCGTGGTGTACAGGCCCAGGAACCGCCGCTCGCCGAGCACGGTGCCGTCGGGCGCGAACTGCTTGACGCCGACGTAGTCCAGGTAGGCCGGGCGGTGCACCGTGGCCCGCGAGTTGGCCTTGGTGAGCACGAGCGGATGGGGCGAGCGGGCCAGGGCGAGCGCCTTGCCGGTGAGCGTCTTTGACCGCGAACGCGACGCGCCGCGCAGGATGCCCAGCCCCGAGCCGTCGACTGCGCTCAGCTCCGCGGACTCAACCCCCGGGCTCAGCACGTACTCGCGGTAGCCCAGGAAGGTGAAGTGCTCGTCGGCGAGCCAGGACGAGGAACGCCTCGGTCTCGCCGAGCTCGTGCGGACCCCGCAGGGCGGCGCCTGGCGGCGCAGCTCGGTGGCCAGCGCGGTCGTCTTGGCCCGCATCTCGGCCCAGTCCTCGACGGCGGCCCGCACCTCCTCGAGCACCAGCTCGACCCCGGCCCGCAGCACCGCGAGGCGCTCCGGGTCGGACTCGTAGGCGACCTCGGCGTGGATCACCGACTCGGTGAGGAACCCGAAGGCCGTGCCGCCGGGCTCGAGCACCTGCGTGAGCTCGCCGTCGCCGTCGCGCACGACGCGCATCACCGGGTGGATCATCAGCTCGATGTTGCAGCCCTGCCGGCTCAGCTCCATGATCACCGAGTCGACGATGAACGGCATGTCGTCGGAGACGATCTCGAGCACGGTGTAGGGCGAGGTCCACCCGTCACGATCTCGATCGGGGTTGTAGACCCTGACCTTGGCCTCGCCCCGCTCGCGATGGCGCGCGGTCCGCCAATGGGCCACGACGGCGCCGCAGAGGTCGGCCTGGTCGCGGTCGGCGAGGTCCTTGGCCGGGACCCAGTGGTAGTACTGACGCACGAACTCCTGGTAGGAGTCCGGGGACTGGTCGGCGAGCTGCCGCCCGACGGTCTGGCCCAGCGATTCGATCAGGTCCTGTTCGAGATCACCAGCCTTGACGGCCATTCACACACTCCTCATGCTTGCGACTGCATGGCCTCAACCGCCGGCCACGACGCCAACAACGTACCCGGCCGGGCGGATCACGTATGCGTCAGCGCGCGTACAGCGTCCACCGTGCGCTGGGCGTCCTCGACCGTCACCACCAGCCTGCCGAATGGGGCGCCCGGAGCGAGATCGACCCGCACCGCCGGCCCGCAGCCGTGCACCGCTGCGAAGTCGGGGGCGCCGCCAGTGACCCGCCTCACTCCATAGGCGGCGACACCCGGGATCCCCGTCCCCGGTGCACGGATCCCGCGCAGCGCGCCCCATGGGTCCGGATCGGCGCACACGCTGGCCACGAGTGAGAGCGGAACGCGCACCTCGCGGCGCATGGCTGCGGCTCGCTCGACCCCGCTGAGGCGCACGATCAGCTCGCCGGACTGCACTTCCAGGCTGGCCACGATCCAAGCGTAGTGCTCCGCCCTCAAGCAAGCCACCGCACCTGCCGATGTCATGGTGATGCGGCGACCCACTCTCCCCACGGTCCGCCGCGTCATCGTGCCGGCGATCATCGCGGCGCTGCTGCTGTGTGGCGACGCGTTCGGCGCCGGACTCGACGCGCGCCACGGCACCGCCACCGCCTGGCTGGCGGTCGGCCTCGTGGCCCTGCTGGGCGTGCTCTGCGCCGCTGTGGCCGTCGCCGCCGCGCGCGCCCTGGTGCGCCGGGAGCGCGCCCTGGACGACTCCGGCCGCGAACTGGACGAGCTGATGCAGTCCTCGAGCTCGGCCGAGGAATCCCAGCGGCTGCTGATCGACAATGCCGAGCGGATCCTTCCCGGCGCCGGCTGTGGCGTCCTGCTGGTCGCCGACGGCGGCGAGCGCCTGGCGCCGAAGCTGGGCGACGCCGTGGACCAGACGCCGCTGCATGGCATCCGCACCGACGGTCTTGGCGCCCGCTCGTGCCTGGCCATGCGCCTGGGACGCAGCCACGGCCGCAGCCAGGATCGCAGCCCGCTCGCCCCGTGCGGGGTGTGCGGCGCGGTTGACGCCGACGTGGCCTGCGAGCCACTGGTGTCCGGCAGTGAGATCATCGGCACCCTGCTCGTCGCCCACGGCGGGCGGATCTCTGAACGTGAGCACGCCGCGCTGCGCGACTCTGCCCGGCGCGCCGCCCCGATCCTCTCCAGCCAGCGCGAGCTGGCGCGGGCCGAGGAGCGCTCGATCAGCGACGCCCTCACCGGGCTGCCCAACCGCCGCGCCGCCGAGGAGATGATCCGGCGCATGGTGGCGCAGGCCGGCCGCTCGCTCAGCCCGCTGGGGGTGGTGCTGCTCGACCTCGACCGCTTCCGCGTGATCAACGACCTGCACGGCCACAGCCACGGCGACAAGGCGCTGGCGGCCGTCGGGCGCCTGCTCACGTCGACCATCCGCGCCAGTGACTTCGCGGCCCGCTTCGGCGGGGAGGAGTTCCTGCTCCTGCTTCCCGAGACCGACCGCCAGGGCTCGATCGAGCTGGCCGAGAAGATCCGCAAGCAGATCGAGCGCACCGAACTGGTCCAGACCGGGCCGATCACGGCGAGCTTCGGCGTCGCCGGCCTCCCCGAGGATGCCGTCGACCCCGACGAACTGGTGCGCAAGGCCGATCGCGCTCTGTACATGGCCAAGGCCCAGGGCCGCAACCGAGTCGAGTCCGCCGATCACAGCGGGCACAGCGCCGGCCCGCTCGGTTAGACCCCCGGCGGGAAGTGATACGCCGGATGCGGCGGGACGTGCGGTCCCACCTCCAGCACGATCTCAGCGTGGCGCGCGAGCGGGACCCGGCCGGGCGAGCCACGGCGCTGGCGCCCATCCACGAACACGCTGACCGGCCCTCGGAAGGAGAGCATGCGCCGCGCGCCCAGCGGCCGGCCCCAGGCGCGGAACAGGTCCGCCATCGTCAGGCGTGAACCGGGTCTCACCAGCACCACGCCGGTGGGCTCGACCGTGGCCAGATCGCCGTAGCACCGCGCGCCGGTGATCCTCCCGCCCGAGCGCGTCACGGGGCCACGCACGCCGATGCCGGCGGCAACGAGCACCACGCGGTTGGCGGCAAAGAGCTCGACGTGGACGCCGTCGCGGGGGCCCAGCGGCCGCCGGCAGGCGCCGGGGACCGGACCTCGCGCGGGCGGGTGAAAGGCCACGCCCCGGCCGATCGGGCGCGCCTGGGCGACCAACGCCGCAGGGATGGCCTGACCCGGCGACGACGAGGAGCCCGCCGACGGCGAGCCCGCCGATCCACACCCCGCAAGCATCAGGGCCACCAGCGCGCCGGCCACCACGGCCCCGGTCAGGCGCCGGCGCGGTCGCTCGGCCAGCGCGAACACGAGGGGCAGCAGGGCGACGCCGGCACTCAGACACGCCACGACCGCGACCCGCGCGAGCACCGGGGGCAGGGCGATGAGCACGTAGCCGTCGAGCAGCACGGCGATGAGCGAAGCTCCCTCCCAGATCGCGACGGCGGCGATGACGAAGAAGGTGAACCAGCCGTGGCGCCGGATGACCAGCCGCCACGCCGCCCAGGCGGCGAACGCCAGCGCGACCGCCAGCACGACACCCTGTCCCACCGAGACCGAGGGGCGGCCGTGCAGCTGCTGGCCGATGACGGCGACGACGAAGCCCACCAGGGCGATGACGGCGAGCGCTCGGGCGACCCGCTCGTCGAGCTCGGGCCGGCGCAGGCGCCGTGCGGCGAGCACGCACGCCAGGGCCACCAGGATCGGCCAGAACCACACGATCGAAGGGCTGGGCCTGTAATACAGGCCCCCGGCGATCGCGGCCCGCGCCCCGTCCACGCGGAGGGGGACCTGCCAGCGGCCCAGGTAGCGGGCACCGGGGGCGAGCGCCGTGGTGGCCAGAGCGTGCAGCCGGCCGTCGTGCCACCCGTAGGTGTGCCCGGAGCTCACCGCCGACCAGTGCGGCGCGACCCCCGGGCCGGTGCGCAGCGGGGGTGTCTGGGCCGGGACCTGGTTGAGGTAGAACAACGCCGAGGCCGTGTTGACCTGCACGCCCCGCGCGGTGAAACGCAGGTACGGCGCGCCTTGGTAGTCGCGCACCTCCACCGTGCGGCGCGGGTCGACCCGCAGCCACAGGCGCTGGTCGCCATCGATGACCTTGGCGGTCACGCCGGCCGGAACCTGGCTGACCCGCGCGAGGTAGCTCGATGCCGCTGGGTCCACAGGACCATGGGCGCCAGCGGTGGCGGGCAGGCCCAGAGCCGCCACAATCACTCCGAGCGCCCCCGCCCATCTCACGCGCTGACGCCACACGCCCATATCCAATGCCAGACTCTACGCATCGCCATCGCGTCTGCCGCCGTTCACGCGCGGCGAGGCTGGCCGGGTGGCTGAGCGCGCTGCTCGCGGTCGCGCTCGTCGTCCCGGCCGTGGCCCCCGCGGACGGGGATCCGGCCAGTGACGTGCTCGCCTCCCAGACGCTGTACGTGCCCGGCGACGGGGGCTTCTCTGCCTCGGAGACCGGCCGGCTGAGCGGGCTGCTGGCCGAGGCCCGGCGCGACGGCGTCCCGATCCGCGTTGCCGTGATCGCGACCCAGGCCGATCTGGGCTCCGTCACCGAGCTGTGGCGCCAGCCACAGAACTACGCCCGCTTTCTCGGCCAGGAGCTGTCCCAGGTCTACCGCGGGACGCTGGTGGTCGCGATGCCGTCGGGGTTTGGCGTGGTGAACGTGGGCGCGCGGGCGGGCGCCCCCGCACCGGCAGGGGTACCCACCCGTCACGGCCCGTTGATCGCGACGACCATCAGCGCAGTCCAGGCGGTCGCCGCCGCCAGCGGGCATCGCCTCACCCCGCCGCCCGCGGTGGCGGCGTCCGGGGCGGGATCGGCGCTCGGCTCGGTCGACCTCGGCTCGTGGCTGGCGCTCGCCGCCGGCGCGGCGATCATCGCGCTGGCCTGGACGGCGAGCCTGCGCGCCCGGGGACTCGGACCCCGGCCGCCCCGCCCGCCCGGCCTACGACGGGCGCGCTGAACGGGTAGGCTGCCGGGTCATGGAGCCCGAACGAGCCAGAGAGCTTCTCGCTCGCGAACGCGGGCGCATCGAGCAGGCGCTGGGCCTTCACAGTGGCGGCGCGCTGGAGTCAGACGAAAACGTCGACCCCGGCGACAAGGGCTCCGAGGACCTCTATCAGGACGAGCTCGACGAGGGCCGCCGCGCCGACCTGCAGGGGGAGCTGGCCGCAGTGGAGCGCGCCGAGGCCCGGCTCGAGGCCGGGACCTACGGGTTGTCGGTGCTCAGCGGCGAGCCGATCCCCGACGGGCGACTCGAGGCGCGCCCGACGGCGGAGCTCACCGTCGAAGAGCAGCAGCGCCAGTAATCGCGCAGACGCCCGCTCTGGCCGAGTGGAGCAGGTGTCAGGCCACTCGGGTCAGCCGATGCCGGCGGCGGACGCCAGCGCGGTCCACTGTTCGCGCGGGATGCCGTGGACGCCCAAAGGCTGCAGGCACACGTGATCGGCGCCCGCGTCCAGATGCTCACGGGCCGCCGCGACGATCTCCTCGGCCGTCCCGTGCGGGACGATCCGGTCGATGAGCCGGTCAGAGCCCCCGTCTGCGATGTCGGCCTCGGTGAAGCCGTAGCGCAGTAGGTTGCCGGTGTAGTTGCGCAGCCCCAGATACATGTCGGCGTAGCCGCGCGCGGCGGCACGGGCCGACGCCGGATCTGTGTCCACCACGCAGGCGAGCTCGGCGGCGATCAGCGCGTCTGGGCCCAGCCGCTCCCGAGCCGCGCGGGTGTGCTCAGGGGGCACGAAGTAGGTGAGCGTGCCCCGCGTGCGCTCGCGGCACAGGTCGAGCATCTTGGGCCCCAGCGCCGCCAGAGCGCGGTGCTCGGCTGGGATCGGCCTCGGCGCGGCGTCAATCCCGTCCAGGAACACCCGCATCGAGTGCAGCGGCCGCGTGTAGTCGCTGGTGGCCTCGGGGTGGCCGATGCCGATCCCGACGAGCAGGCGGTCGCCGAACTCGGTTACGAGCGCCGCGTACTCCTGCGCGAGTTCCGCAGGGTCGTAGGCCCACACGTTGACGATGCCGGTGGCCACGGTGAGATCGCCGGCCGCGTCAAGCAGCGGCCGTACCGTGGGTAGGCGGGGCGAGCCCCCCAACCAAAATGTCCCGAACCCGAGGTCGGCGACGAGCGCCGCGGCCTCACTCGCGTTCTCCTCGCCGAGGCCGCGGTACGCCGTCCACACGCCGAAGGTGCCGAGCTCCATACCGACAGCCTTGCACACCTGGCCGTATGATCCGGGCGTGGATTTCTGGCGCCTGGACGCCGAGCAGGTGCAGCCGCACTCGCCGCGCGTCCTGCACTCCGACGACGAGGCCAACCGAGTGATCCTGCTCGCGCTCGGAGCCGGGGAGCGCCTCTCCGAGCATCAGGTCCACGAGCATGCCCTTGCGGTCGTGCTCGACGGCGAGGTGCTCATCCGCGCGGGGGCGTCCGAGGAACGTCTCGGCGCCCAGGGGCTCGTCCACTTCAAGCCCGCCGAGCGCCACGAGGTGGAAGCGGTCACCGACACGCGGCTGCTGTTGTGCCTGGCTCCCTGGCCCGGCCCCGGGCATCACAGCCGGCACGCGTAGCACGCCAGTCGGCACGCGTAGCGCGACCCGGCTAGGCGGAGCGGACGCGGCGCATACCCGCCGCCTCCTCGTCGAGCGCCTCGAGCGTCGGCGCCACCAGCGGGTGCCGGCGGCCCGGCGGCAGCAGCGCGTAGACGTCGCGCGCCACGGTCATCCCGGCGATGGGGCGCAGTGCCAGGTCCTTGAACGGATCGGCGAGCAGTTCGGCGACGAGCGTCACCGCCAGCCCGCGGATGACGAGTCCACGAATGGCGAGCTGGTCGTGGGTGATCGAGACCAGTCTCGGCTCAAAGCCCGCGGCCCGGCACGCCCGCACGATCACGCCGTCGGTGAGAGCCGCGGTCCAGTCGTCGTCGCGCAGGTCGGCGAGGTCGACCGCGCGCTGGGAGGCGCATGCGTGGTCGGGGGCCATCGCCACCAGGAACGCCTCGTGCAGCAGGTGATGGCGCTTGATCCCGGGCGGCTCGGCACGCGGCCAGGTGGTGTCCTGGTAGGCGATGGCCAGGTCCAGTTCTCCGGAGGCCAGCCGGCTGGCGAGCTCCTCGCTCGTGCCCTCGTCGAAGGTCACCTGCGTGTCGGGATGCTGCCCACGGACACGCGCGATCGCGGCGGGCACGAAGGCGGCCAGCGCGCTGGGCAGAGCACCGATGCGCAGCCGCGTGCGCTGGTGCTCGGAGGCCTCGGCCAGCTGGGACTCAGCCAGACCCAAGCGATCGGCGATGACGTCGGCGTGCTCGAGCAGGATCTCGCCCTCGGCGGTGAGGCGCAGACCTCCGGGACGACGTTCGAGCAGCGGTACGCCAATCTCGCGCTCCAGGGCCGCCACCTGGTTGGAGACCGACGGCTGCGACAGGGATAGCCCGCGCGCCGCGCGCGAGAACGACCGCTCGTGGGCCACCGCCCGAAAGGTGAGCACTCGTCGCGGGTCCATAGGCATAGACTATCGAACTGCTCAAATCATCATTTGACGTTATGCAGCAGTCGAGTAACACTGAGATTCCCCCGCACCCGCCCCCGACCCAGACAAGGAGGAGCGACACCGTGACCACCGTCTCCACCGTCCCCACCCTCACGCTCAACGACGGCAACGAGATCCCGCAGCTCGGCTTCGGGGTCTTCCAGATCCCGCCCCCGGACACCGCCGAGGCGGTGCGCACCGCGCTTGACGCCGGCTACCGCCACATCGACACCGCCGAGATGTACCGCAACGAGGCCGGCGTCGGCGAGGCGATCCGCGCCGCCGGCATTGACCGCGACGAGGTGTTCGTCACCAGCAAGCTGTCCAACGCCTGCCATCACCCCGACGACGCCCGCAAGGCCTTCGAGCACACCCTCTCGGTACTGGGCTTTGAGCACGTGGACCTCTTTCTCATCCACTGGCCGCTGCCCACGCTCTACGACGGCGACTACGTCTCGACCTGGAAGGTGATGGAGGAGTTCAAGGCCGAGGGCCGCGCGCGCTCGATCGGCGTCTCCAACTTCCAGGTGGCGCACCTGCAGCGGCTGGCGGCCGAGGCCGATGTCACCCCGGCGGTCAACCAGATCGAGTTGCACCCGTATCTCCTCAACGACGAGGTCCGCCGCTACGGCGAGGACCACGGCATCCTCACCGAAGCCTGGTCCCCGATCGCCCAGGGAGGCGTGCTCGACGATCCCACGATCACCGAGATCGCCGGCCGGCTCGAGCGCACGCCGGCACAGGTGGTGCTCCGCTGGCACCTGCAGCGGGGCAGCATCGTCTTCCCCAAGTCCACGACGCCGGCGCGCATCGAGGAGAACTTCGCTCTGTTCGACTTCGAGCTCAGCGATCGCGACGTGCAGGCGATCACCGCGCTCGACAAGGGCGAGGACGGGCGCACCGGTCCCGACCCCGACGTTTTCGCCTACATCCCCGACTGAAGCGGTACCCTCGGCCCATGCTCGCTCGCAGACGAGCCCGCGCCGAGACGACGGGGTTTCGCGCCGTCGGCGCTCACGTGACGGGAGCGCGGCTCATCGGCCCGACGAGCATGGGCCCGCTGGCGATCGCGGTGATGGCGGTCGGAGCAGTGGCGATCGGCCGGATCGCCATCGGCCGGGCGGTCATCCGGTCCCTGAGGGCCGGTGAGGTGGAGATCGGGTCGCTGAAGGTCGGCCAGCTGGAGGTCGGCGGCCGGCGCTGGCCCGAGGCATCCGAGACGCCCGAGACGCCTGCCTAGCCGCGCTCCTGCTCGGCGCTGCGATCGTGGTGCGGTAGCCCGTCGTCGGGCACCGGCGCGTAGTCGGCGGCCTGGGACACGAACCAGTGCGCGGCGACGCGCAGGCCGGTCGGCTGGTCCAGGGTCCCGGCCGCGATGCTGATCGTCTCCCGGCGGGGCGGATCCCAGAACAGGCTCGACCCGCACTCGCCGCAGAAGCCTCGCCGTGCTCCGGCATCGCTGCGTGGGCTCTGCACCCAGCGCAGGCCGCGCTGCTCGGTCAGTACGAGGTCCTCGCGGCGCGCCGCCGTGCAGGCCGACGCGTGCCCGTTCCAGCGGCGGCATTCCTCGCAGTGGCAGATGAGGACGTCGCGCAGCGGGCCCCGGACCTCGTAGGTGACGGCGCCGCACAGGCAGCGACCCGTGGCGCGTTCAGCCATGCCTCGCCTCCTCCGCGCGCGCGTCCTGCAGGGCCCGCGCCTGGTGCGCGTCCATCCAGATCTCCCACCGGCCCGACGCGCTCTGGCGGGCGTCGTGGAAGCGATAGGGGCGCCGGCCCGCGAACTCGAGCTGACGCACGCGGCCCACACCGCCCAGGACCGACGCGATCCTCCGGCGAGGCCAGCCAAGGGCGTCCTCGATCTGCGCAAACGGGCGGGCCACGTCGGGCGACCCGCGCCAGCTCGCACAGGAGCTCGCGCATGAGATCGCTGCCGCGGTCGTAGAAGCGGGCGATCTCGTCGCGGTCGCCCATTGCGTTGTGGGGCGCATGCTGCGCCGCGGCGACACAGCTCGAGGGGGTCATGTCGTCATCGTCAAGGAGGCTCGACTCAAACGTTCGTCCAGCGCGCAAGCGCGTGTCGCGCCGTCCCGTTGATCAAATAGTTCCTCCAGGTTATTGCCGCACATGCTGAATAGATTCTCTTTCGTGGTGGCCCTGCTCGTGGCCGCTGCGCTCACTGCTTCGCCCGCGCTCGCCGCCAGCGGGCCCGTCGGCCAGTGGAAGCTCGACGAAGGCCAGGGCACAACTGTCGTCGACAGCTCCGGCAACGGCAACCCTGGCGTCCTCTCGGGGGGCGTGTCGTGGGTTCAGGGCGTCTTCGGTCCCGGGCTCGCGTTCGACGGCCAGAGCGGACAGGTCAAGGTGTCGGACAACCTCGCGCTGGAGCCCGCCAAGGCGGTGACCGTCAGCGCGTGGTTCGAGCACGAGGGAAGCCCGGGGACATATCGGTACATCGTCGCCAAGGGAGGCAACGGCTGCATCGCCGCCTCCTACGGGCTGTACTCCGGCCCCAACGGCGGACTGGAGTTTTATACCGCGCAGCAACACGGCACGGTCTACGCGCGCTCACCCGACGCCGGCCAGCGGGTCTGGGACGGCCAGTGGCATCTTGCCGTAGGTACATACGACGGCACCACCGTCCGCCTCTACGTGGACGGCGTCCAGGTCGGGTCGGGCACGTCGTGGCCTGGCGGTCTGGAGTACGTGCTCCCCAATGCCAACGACTTCTACATCGGCAACTACCCCAGCTGCGCACCCCATTGGTTCCTCGGGAACATCGACGACGTGTCGGTGTGGGACCGCGCGCTCAGCGCCGGCGAGATCCAGGCGCTCATGCCCGCGTCGGACCCGCCGCCCACCGGCGGCCCGGGCACCGGCGACTCGGGTAGCCCCGGCGCCGGTAATGGGTCGGGCGGTTCGGGCGGTTCGGGCACCGGCCAGGGCAACACCAGCGGAACCTCGAACGACAAGCAGCCGCCGCCGTCGGTCCACAACCTCAAGTTGTCGAGCTCGACGCTGACCGTCAACTCCGATGGCCAGATCATTGCTCAGGGTGCATCCGGGTTCTCGCTCACCTACACCGAGTCGCGGGCCGCCAAGCTCACGGTCACCCTGCTGCGCTCCGAGACCGGCGTGCGCCGGGACGGCCGCTGCGTCGCCCCGCGCCACCGCCAGCTCCACGCGCGTACCTGCAAGCGCTACGTCGTCGTCTCGACCTTTATGCACTCTGACCGGGCCGGTCGCCGCACAGTGCCCCTCAACCAACTGTTTCACCGCCGGCTGGCCCCGGGCAGCTACCGCGTCGACGTGACGCCCCGGGCGCAGGGCAAGGCCGGCAAGACGGTGAGCCTGCGCTTCGTCGTCCGCGCGGCACACGCGCACCGCTGAGCGCGTCGGCTCCGTTGCCTCAGTGCGCCGAGGCCCGGCGGTACCACCGCGGCGAGGTGGTGGGCGGAGGCCGCAGCCGCGCCTTGACGACGATCAGCGACGGCGCCGGCGTGGTCACGCTGTGGCGCAGGGTGTCCTCGAAGTCGGCGCCGAACCCTCGCACGGTGCTCGCGCCGATCCCGAAGGAGCGCGCGAGCGCCGCGAAGTCCGGGCCGACGAGGTCGACGCCGAACGGCTCGTCACCGGCCAGTTCCTGGTCGAAGCGCAGCATCCCGTAGCCGCCGTCGTCGACGAGGACCACGGTGAGCGGGACCTGCGTCTCGGCCACGGTCGCCAGCTCGCCGCAGGCGAAGAGGAAGCCGCCGTCCCCGCAGACGCATACGGTCGGCCCGGCATCGGCGAGGGCGGCGCCCAACGACGCCGGGAAGGCGAAGCCCAGGGTCCCCCATCCCATCGGGTACGCGAACGCGCGCGGCCGCGGCACGCGCCGGTAGCCGGCGAGCCAGTAGCCGGGGATGCACATGTCGGCCACCACCACGGCGTCGGCGGGGAGGGCGCGGTCCATGACGGCGATGAAGCCGGCGGCGTCGGCGTCGTCGGCCCAGCACCGACGCCGCCACCCCGGCGCGCACCTGCTCCAGGCGCGCCAGCATCGTCTCGGCGCCGTCGCGCGCACCGACGGCGCCCAGGAGCTCCAGCGTGACCTCGCGCGCGTCGCCGACCAGGGTCACGTCGGCGGCGTAGTTCTTGGTCGCGTCGGCGGGGTCGACGTTGACGCAGACAAGCCGCGGCGGCTGGGGCATCAGCCAGTTCTGGGTCATCACGCCGTCGAAGTCGGTCCCGATCCCGACGACGAGGTCGGCCTCGTCCCACAGGGCGCCGACCTCGGGGGCGTGAACCGGTCCAGCGACGGCCCATGGGTGATCGGGCGCCACCAGGCCGCGGCTCATGTAGGTGGTCATGACCGGCGCGCACAGCCTCTCGGCCAGCGCGGCGACCGCGTCGCCGGCATCGGCGCGCAGCGCGCCCCCGCCGGCCCAGATCAGCGGGCGCTGCGCCGCCGCGATGAGCGCCACGGCCTCGTCGAGGCCGGCGCCGTCGAATACGCGGGGGTCGCGGCGGCGAGGGCAGCTGAGGCGGAAGTTCAGGCGCGGGGCGGCGCAGCAGGTCGGTGGGCACGCCGAGGTAGACCGGCCCGCTCGGCGCCGCCATGGCCGCCTGTGCGCCCGCCACCACCGCGTCGCCGATCTGGTCGGCGGCGGAGACCAGCGTCGCCGCCTTGGTCACCGGAGCGAACATCGCGGTCTGGTCGCGGGTCTCGTGCAGGCTCCCGCGGTAGGTGTCGGGGCGGCGGATGGCTGCCGGAATGTCGGTGGCGATGACCAGCACCGGCGAGCCGGACGCCATCGCCTCTCCGGTGGCGCCCAGCGTGTTGGCGGCCCCCGGCCCGGTGGTCACCACCGCGACGCCGAGGCGACCCGTGGCGCGCGCGTACCCGTCGGCCGCGTAGACGGCCGCCTGCTCGTGGCGGACGCCGACGAGCCTGATCGGCGACTCCGCCAGCGCCTTCCAGATCGCGAGGTTGTGGACGCCTGGCAGCCCGAAGGCAACCGAGACGCCGAGGCGCTCGAGCGCCTGGACGACGCGGACCGCGGCGGTGGCGGGGACGGTCTCGGTGGGGGGCTCGAGGTCAGACAATGTTGTACTCCGGGCGCAGCATGGCATCGCTGAAGCGCTCGACGCTCAGCGGACCGATATCGACGAACGGCCGGTGGCCCAGAACGAGGTCGCGCACGATCTCACCCACGGCGGGCCCCTGCAGGAAGCCATGGCCCGAGAACCCCGTGGCGTAGAGGAAGCGGCTCACGCGCTCGGACTCGCCGATGATCGCGTTGTGGTCAGGCGTGACCTCGTAGAGCCCCGCCCAGCCTCCCTTGATTCCGGCCTCGGCGATGCGGGGCGCCCGGCGCGATGCGACCTCGAGCAGGTCCGGGACCCAGTCGTCGGTGGTCTCCAGAGCGAACCCCGGCCGCTCGCCCGCGTGCGACATCCCCATCAGCAGCCCCGGCCCCTCCCGGTGGAAATAGAAGCTCGAGGCGAAGTCGATGGTGAACGGCAGATCGCCCGGGAGTCCGTCCATCGGCTCGGTGAAGAGGATCTGCCGGCGCACGGGCGTGACCGGGAGCGTCACCCCCACCATCTCGCCGCAGGCTCGCGACCAGGCGCCGGCGGCGCAGATGACGACGTCGGTGGCGACGATGCCGTCGGTGGTGCGTACGGCGGTGATCCGCTCGCCGTCGGTCTCGATGCCGGTGACCTCGCAGCCGACGCGCAGGTGCGCCCCGAGTGCACGTGCGGCGAAGGCGTAGCCCTGCACCACCGCCTCGGGCGTCGCGTGGCCGTCGTCGGGCGAGAACGAGGCGCCCAGGATGTCGTCGCCCGCCAGCAGCGGGCACAGCGCCCGGGCCTCGTCGCCGCCGAGCATGCGCGAGGGAACCCCATGGCGGTTCTGGAGCGCCACGCTGGCCTCGAACTCGGCCATATCGGCCTCGCGGCTGAGCACGAACAGATAGCCGCTGCGTTTGAGGTCGATCTCCCAGCCCGGCCGAGTGGCGAACGCGGTGAACGCCTCGAGGCTGCGCTGCGCGATCTGGATGTTCAGGGCGTCGGAGAACTGCGCGCGCACGCCCCCGGCCGCGCGCGAGGTGGAGCCGCTGCCCAACTGCGGCGCGCTCGACCAGGACCACGTCCACGCCCGCCTCGGCGAGGTGGAAGGCGGCGCTGGTCCCCATCACCCCGCCTCCGACGATCACCACCGACGCGGACTCGGGCAGGGGCGCGGCCTGTCTCGGCATCCCAGTGTCTTATCACCCACGCGCCGGGCGTCGCGTTGGACTACGATCGCCCGCGATGTCCCCGTTCGAGATGCTCACCACGATCCGTGCCGCCATCGGGTCCGGGGCGTGGCTGGCGCCGCGGATGACGGCGCGTCTGTTCGGCATCAGCGCCGACGCCAACCCGCAGCTCCCTTACGTCACCCGGCTGTTCGCCATCCGCGACCTGGCGCTGGCCGCCGGCCTGCAGTCCAGCGACGGCGACGCACGACGGCTGTGGGTGCAGATCGGAATCGCCTGCGACGCCGCCGACGCAGCGGCGGGGCTCCTGGCCGGGCGCCGCGGCGAGCTCTCGACGCTCTCCACGGTGCTCGTGACCGCCACGGCGCTGACCGGCGTGGCGTTGGGGACCGCGATCCTGCGCGACGCAGACGCCGACGACACGGCCGCCGGCACTCCGTCCTAGCTCCGGCTGTCAGCTAAGGCCGCCACCCGCCCCAGGTAAGGCCTCGGGGCCGCAAACGCGCTGCATTTGCCCGATGTACGGGGTCGTTCTTAGGCGCATCATGGCATCACGTCAAATCTTCGAAGGAGCCCACTGATGAACGCCCCCCTTACCGCAGTACTCGCCCAAGAGCACGTGACCGACCTCACCCGCGCGGCGGCTCATTACAACGAGATCCCGAGCCGGTCGACGTGGCGCTCGGGCCCGGCCGTGGTCCTGCGCCCAGCGCGCGCCGACGACGAGGCCGTCGTCCGCCAGCTCGCCGCTCTTGATGACGCGCCGGCGCTCGAGGGTCCGGTCCTGCTCGCCGTCGTCGGCGGCCAGGCGGTGGCGGCCATCGCGCTCGACGACGAGCGCGTCGTGGCGGACCCCTTTGTCCCCACCGCCCACGCCGTCTCGCTCCTGCAGATCCGCGCCCGTCACCTCTCCTCCCACGTCTCGCGGCGCCCCCGCCGCCGGTTCCGCCTGCCGCGGCTGCGCCTGGCCTGAGGCCAGGGGCCCGCGGCGGGCGCGGTGGCCCCGAGTGGGTGCCGGCGCCCGGCGGTCGTCGACAATGCCGGTCGTGGATGTCGATGACCTCTACGGGCTGGCTCTTGACCGCTTCATCCCCGAGCGCGCCTCGCTGGTGCGCCAGCTGCGCTCGGCCGGTGATCGCGAGCAGGCGACCGCCGTTGCCGCCCTGCGCAAGCCATCAGTGGCTGCGTGGGCGGTCAACCAACTGGTTCGCACCCAGGGGCGGGAGGTCAACGAGCTGTTCGCGGCGGGCGATGCGCTACGCGACGTGCAGGCCGGGGTGCTGGCGGGCAGCGCAGACGCACGCGATCTGCGGTCAGCTGCTGAGCGCGAGCGCACCGCGGTCGACGGCCTGGTGGCCACCGCGCGCGGCCTGCTGAGTTCCAGCGGGCACGAGCTCAGCGCCGCGACCGTCGAACGTGTGACCCAGACGCTGCACGCCGCGGCGCTCGACGACGAGGCGCGTGGGGAGGTGAGCGAGGGCAGGCTGGTGCGCGAGCTGCGCCATGTCGGTCTCGGCGGCGGGCTCGGCGGAGAAGGCACGGCTGCGGCGGCGCAGCCGTCTCGGGCAAGCGGTGGTGCCCGCGGTGCCGCGACCGGGCGCCACGGCGCCAAGGATCGGCAGACCGCCAAGAGTCGGCAGACCGACGAGGATCGGCAGACCGCCAAGGAGCGCAAGGCGGCCGAGACGGCGCAGCGCCGCGAGCGCGAGGAGGCCCGCAAACAGGCTCGCGCGCTCGAGCGCGACGCCGCCCGCGAGGTCGACCGCGCCCAGCGGGCGCTGCGGACGGCGGAGGAGCGCGAGGCTCGCGCCACCCAGGCGCTCCGCGAGGCGGAGGCGGCGGTACATGATGCGGCGGCCGGTGTGGACGCCGCCGTCGCCGCACACCGTCAGGCCAAGCAGCAGCTCGACGACACCTAACGAGGAAGGGAACATGGATCTCAGGCTGACCGGCCGCCGCGCTGTGGTCACCGGCGGAAGCAGGGGTATCGGGAAGGCGATCGCTCGGGCGCTGGCCGCCGAAGGTTGTGATGTCGGGCTGGTCGCGCGTCACGTCTCGGCCACGCAGGCGACGGCCACCGAGCTGGCAGACGCGTCGGGACGGCGGATCGTGGCGCTGCCCGCAGACACGGGATCCGATGCGGCGGTTCAGGCGATGGCGGAGCGTGCGCTGGCCCTGTTCGGGGGCGTCGACATCCTGGTCAATGCAGCGGCGACGGCCAACATCGGCGCCCCACTGCGCGAGGCGGATCTCGAGAGTGAGATCAACGTCAAGGTTCGCGGGTATTTGAGGTGCGCTCGCGCATTCGCGCCAGGGATGGCCGAGCGGGGCTGGGGCCGGATCATCAACATCTCGGGGCTAGCCGCGCGCCAGGCGGGAACCGTCGCCGGGTCGGTGCGCAACGTCGCGGTGGCAGCGATGGCGGCCGCCCGCGGCATGAGCGTCAGCGATGCCGAAGCCGCCGTGACTGCGCCGATCGTGATCGGCCGCATGGTGACCTCCGAGGAGGTCGCCGCCGTCGTCACGTTCCTGGCCAGCCCGCTGAGCGTCGCCATCACCGGCGACGCGATCGCCGCGGGCGGGGGCGCGCGCGGCCCCATCTACTACTGACGCGGATCGCGCCCCGCGAAGTACGCGGCCTCGGCCTCTCCAAGCGGCGTGGCCGGCGGCTCGCCGTGCAGGTACTCGGCCGCGATCGCACCCCAGTCGGCACCGGCGCGGAGCTGGCCGAGCACCACGCCGACGATCGCGTGCATGCGCCGGATCAGAGCCGTCTCGGCCGGCAGGGTGAAACGGCTGAGCTGGTCCTTGACGTGGGCCTCGCGCTCCTCGTCTCCCGGCCGGCGCTCGCGGCCGCGGCGACCGCCCTCACCCGAGAAGCGCCGCTGACCGGGAACGGCGTACCAGCGGGTGGCCCGCCGCATCATCTTCAGCGCGAGCTCCTCGTCCACCAGGTCGGCCGCGTCAGACCGGAGATAGGCGCCGGCGATCAGTGCAGCCTTCAGCGCCGCCGCATCATCGGCACGCACGGCATGTGCGATTCCCGCCTCCGCGGCCACCCGCGTCGCGCTCGTGTCGCGCAGCAGCCCGTAGTCGAGGAAGCCGACGCGCCCGTCCGGGCGCAGGAGGTAGTTGCCAGGGTGGGGATCACCGAGCGCGACGCGATCGCGGTAGAGCAGGCCGAAGTAGAAGCGGAAGACAATCTCCCCGTAGCGGTCGCGCTGGGGCTCGTCGAGCCGGCGCACCACCTCGAACCGCTCACCTGCGACGTACTCCGATACGAGAGCCCGGCGCGTCGAGAGCTCGGTGTTGACCGCCGGCACAGAGATGAACGGGTGGCCGCGGCGCAGACGCCCGATCCGCCGCTGGTTCTGCGCCTCGAGCTCGTAGTCGAGCTCCTCGGTGATCCGCTCGCGTAACTCGGTGGCGAGCGCCTTGACGTCGAGGCTCGGCGCGAGCCGCTTGACGAGCGGCAGCAGGAGCATGGCGTTGCGCAGGTCGGTCTCGACGGCCTCGGCGACGCCTGGATACTGCACCTTGACGACCACCTCTTCGCCCTCGCGGGTCGTCGCCCGGTGCACCTGGCCGATCGAGGCGGCCGCAAATGCCCGCTTGTCGAACTCGGAGAACACACGGGAGAGAGGCCCCCCGAACTCGGTCCGCAGCAGCCGCTCGAGCTTTGCGAACGGGACTGGCGGGACGTCATCGCGCAGCTCGGCGAGCTTGGCTTGGAGCGCGTCGCGTTCGTCCTCCGGGAGGCCCTCGAACTCGACCATCGAGAGCACCTGGCCGACCTTCATCGCCGCCCCGCGCATCTGCCCGAGCTGATCGACGAGCTGCTTGACGAGCGCCGCAGTGCGCTCATTCTGCGCCGCGGCAGCGCGCTCGGGGGAACGGACACGATTCGCCGTCCGCATGCCGGCCCACCGCGCCCCCTGGCCGGTCACCAGGCCACCGACCCGGACAGTTCGCGCGATCCGCCCGGTCGGCAGCTTGCGCGCTTCGGGCGGTGGGTCCTCGGCCTTGTCAGTCATCCGGCAAGCCAGTCAAGCAGGGACGCTACGTGGGCGAGCGTCGTGGCTGCCGGTAGGCGTCGAGGGCGATCGCGACCACCATCGCGAGCACCGCCGCGTTGATCGACAGGTCGGCGACGTTGAGGCTGCCCGAGGAGAGCGTCGGTTTGATCCAATCGACCACCCCGCCACGCAGCGGGCCGGGAGCCCGCAGCAGGCGGTCCAACAGGTTGCCCACCCCACCGCCGAGCAGGAGGCCGACCGCCACCGCGTAGCTGGTCGTGCGCACCGACCCGGCGACGAGCACGATCAACCCGACCGCGACCAGGCTGAGCAGCGACACCAGAACGGGGTGCCCCCGGAGGATGTTGCCCGGGCCCGCGAAGTTGCGGTACAGCTCGAGGTGAAACGCCCCGCCGAAGACGTCGACGACGCCTCGGCCGGCCAGCGCGCGAGCCGCGATCGCCTTGGTGACCGCGTCGATCGCCACCACACCCGCTGCGATCGTGGCGATCAGGCGGCGCTTCGAATGCGGAGGGTCGGTCCCTCTAAGCGACGGCACGACCAGATCGTCGCATGCCGGGACGGCGTGCCCGGCCCGCGATCGAGCGGCGTCCCGGGACGTTTGACCTGATGACGGCTGAGGACCGACGGCCCCCGTAAGATCGGTGTTCGGATGGCGTCCAAGCCGCTTTCGGTGTTCAAAGAGCCTGGGCGGCGGCGCCACCGGCAGTGGAGCCACGGTCTGTACCGCCTGGCATTGGTCCTCGTCGCGGCGCTGGCCCTCGTAGGCCTGGTCGCCGTCGCGCTGCTCGTCCTCGGGCTCCTGGACGTCGATGCCGTCACTCGGCATTTCCGCGTCCACTAAGGGGCCGCCCAGGCCCACGCCGGATGTGCCAGCGGCCCGTCGATGGGCGCGGCAGACGGCAAGGACCGCCGGTTGCGCAAAGGGTGCATTAGGAGTAGCTTCGGTAGCGCAGCTGACCCTGCGGGCAGGACTTCAGCCCTGAGCCCGAAAGCCACCGACGCACAATCGTGCTGAGGCGCGGAGCTCGAGGCAAATGATCGAGACCCGCGGGGCCGGCCGCAACCGCTCGATCGCGTCGACGAGGCGGCCGTCGGTTACGGGATCCGTCCATCGTCCAGTGGCGCTTCGAGTCGGCATGTCGCTCCGAAGGTTTGGTGGGGTTCGGGGGCTCGCAAGACGGTGATGAGCGCGGCCATCGCAAACGCGAGGCCGGCGGCGATCAGTGACGCGACGCGGAAGCCGTGCACGAACGCGGTGTGCGCGGTGGCCAGTATTTGGTCGCCGAGCCCATCGTGGAGTCGGCTGCTGGCGGCGGCGTCGGCGCCGGCGAGTGTCTCGCGTGCCTGTGAGGGCGTACCCGCGGCCAGGAGCCGTGTTCCGAAGTGGTCGCGATAGACGGCGGCTCCAACGCTGCCGAGGATCGCTATCCCAAGCGCCCCGCCGAGTTCGGTGCCGGTCTCCGAGATCCCGGAGGCGGCGCCAGCGGCGTCGGGAGGGGCAGCTCCCACGATCAGATCCGTGGCGAGCGTGCCGACGGGGCCGACGCCGAGGCCGATGAGGGTTGTCCCAGCAACGATCGCCGACAGCCCGGAACTGGGCCCTGCGAGCGTCAGCACAAGCAGCCCGACCCCAGCAAGCACCAGGGCCGCCGGGACGATCCGCGCCGGCGTGGCCACTTTGGTGAGCCGCGGCGCGATCATCGACCCGACGATGATGCCGGCGGCCGACGGCAGGCTCCAGAGGCCGGCGTGGAACGGGTCCATCCCGAGCACGAGCTGGAGGTACTGGGCCGTAAACAGCTCGATCCCGATCGCCACGAACGCCGACACGCAGTTAGCGCCCAGCGCACCGTTGAACGCGCGTGCGCGAAACAGGCTGAGGTCGACCAGCGGCTCGCTCAGGCGGTGCTGCCGCACGACGAAGATCACGCCGAGCGCGAGACCGACCGCGATCGAACCTACCTCTGCCACCGCGAAGCCGTGTTCCGCGGCGCGGGTGATCCCGTAGACCCCTGCGAGCACGGCACCGGTCGCCAGCAGCGCGCTCGGGGCGTCCGGGCGCATGCCGGTCGCGTCGCACGAGCTCGGCAGTGTCCGGGGACCGATCGCTAGCAGGAGCCCCATCGCGGCGACGTTGGGCAGGAATACCGATCCCCACCAGAAGTGCTGGAGCAAGGCTCCACCCACCAGCGGCCCGATCGCTGCGCCGGCGGCGAAGGAGCTGATCCAGATCCCGATCGCCGTCGTTCGCTGCCGCTCGTCGTTAAACATCGAGGTGATCAGCGCCAGCGACGACGGAGCGAGCGAGGCGCCCGCAATCCCAAGCAGCGCCCTAGCGGCGATCAGCATCCCCGCGCTTGTCGAAAACGCAGCCGCCAGCGAGCCGACCGCAAACGCCGCGCCGCCGGTGAGCAGCAGCCGCCGGTGACCGATCCGATCCCCGAGCGCGCCCATCGTGAGCAGCGCGCCGGCGACAAAGAAACCGTAGATGTCGGTGATCCACAGCAACTCGCCACTCGAAGGGTGCAGCGCCCCGGTCAACTTCGGCACGGCGAGAAAGAGCACCGACATGTCCATGGTCACCAGCAGTGTCGGCAGCGTTAGGACCGCCAAGCCGATCCACTCCAGACGTCCCGCTCGCACCGCGGGCGGTTGCGCTGCGACCGCCACCCGATCCTATGAGCCGGCCAAGGCCAGGTCGAGGTTGTCAAACGAGTTCTGCCAGCCCTCGATCATCTCGCCGCGGGCGTCCTCGGCAATTCCACGATGCGTCATCACGACCGTTGTGGCGCCATGGTGTTCGGTCAGCTCGAGCTCGATCACCTGCCGGCCCGGTACGTCGTCCCATGACCATGTGAACGCGAGCTGCCGCGGCGGCGCGATCACCGTGAACGCACCGCTGCCGCCGTACTCGGTCCCATCGACCGGGTTGCGCATCACAAGCCGGATGGTGCCACCGACGCGCAGATCGACCTCCGCCACGGGCGTCTCCCAGTCGTGCTCGGCGTGCCACCAGCGACAGAGCACCTCGGCACTCGTCCACGCATCGAACACCGCCTGGGCAGGGGCGGCGAACGTCCGCTCGATCCGCAACGCCGACGACTGATGATCCGGCACCTCGCTCATCCGCTCTCACTCGACTCTTTGAGAAAGTCATCCACGGCGTCGAACACGCTCTCCCAGCGCGAGCGCAGCAGACCGATCCACTCCGTGGTCTCGTCGAGCGCTTGAGCGTTGAGCGTCAGCCTGTGGGTTCGGCCGTCGATCACCCGCGTCACCAGGCCCGCCTCCTCCAGAACTCGCAGATGCTTCGTGATCGCGGGCTTCGTCACCCCCAGCCCGCTCGTCGCCGCGCCCACCGTCGCGGGTCCGCTTGCCAGCCGCTCGACGATGCGACGGCGGACCGGACTGGCGATTGCGCGAAATGAATCGTTCACCATAAGGTGAACAATACACGAGAGAGACCTGCGACAGACGCGTCTGGAGCGTCAGGTGAGCTCGCGCGGCGTGACAAACGCGGCAAGCTCCGCGCGGTCCGGCGCCAGGGCGCTCCACGGTCCCGTAAATGTCAACGTGGCCAGCCCAGCGGTCGGGAACTTCCGGTCGGCAAGCTCGCTCTCACGTCCGACAAGCCCAACGGCCAGGTCACGGATCGCCGGCTCGTGCCCGATCAGCATCACCGCGTCGACCTCGTCGGGCACGCGACGCAAGCGCTCGAACAGCCCGGCGGCCGTGGCGCGGTAGAGCTCGTGCTCGATCAGGATCTCACCGGGCGGCGCGACCAGGTCGAGCGTCTCGTGCGCGCGCCGTGCCGAGGAGCACAGCACCAGGCCGACGGGGATTCGCTCGCGACGGACGTACGCCCTGATCCGCCTGGCGGCTTTGCGCCCTCGCGGAGCAAGCGGGCGGTCCTCATCGGCGAGCGATGGGTCATCCCAGCTCGACTTCGCGTGGCGCAACAGCAGCAGCTGCTTGGTCTCGGTCATCGGTCTCGGATTCTCACCGACCTCACCCGACTTGGGTGATGCGGGCTCAGACTGCTGACTGGAACATCGAACATGTCCGAGGTGGGAGGTCGTGGTGAGAGTCGGGGACGGACGGTCCAGGAAACCGTGCCGTGGGAGGGGCCTTTGCGTGGCTTTCAGGGCCGCGTGCCTCGCAGCCGTGCTGGCGTGCGCGGTCGCCTCTGTCGCCGTCGCGGCAACGCTCTCCCCCAAGGTCCGCAACTGGCCGAACTCGCCGGTGCGTCACACGCTCAAGCAGAAGGTCGGGGCGGCGACCCCCAGTTTCGCTGAGAACCTGCGGGGCGACGCGGCCGTCACCGGCAATACGCTCGAAACCTGCCCGCAGAACCTGGCGGCGTTGCGCAAGCACAGGCACGGGAGGGCAGCGGAGCCGTGCCTGAACGCGAATAACAACGATCAGAACATGGTCTACGTGAATGTCGATCCGAGCGCTGGCCATTTTGATTCCAGCACGGCGACGCTGACGGTCCCGGCTGGTGCCCAGGTGGTACGGGCCTTCCTGTACTGGGGAGCGGATCTGTCGCGCGGGGTGAACCGGCCTCCGAACACGGCGTCGGACGATGCCCCCGGCGGCGCGAGCCCGCAGACCAACCCGCTGTACACGACCGCGCTGCTGCGCGCCGGCGGTGGCCCGTACGCGACCGTCAATGCGACTGCGCAGGGACGTGACGGCAGGTGGGACTACATCCAGAGCTGGTATCAGCAGCCCGGGACGTCGACGGGCTGGGCCTACCAGGTGCGCGCTGACGTCACGAACGAGATCAACGCGGGCCTGGCGACTCGCTCGCGGCGCTCGGGTGGCGGCAACGAGACCCTCCCCTTGACCGTCGCCAACGTCCAGGCGGGCAAGGGCTACAACCGCTACGCAGGCTGGAATCTGATCGTCGTGTGGGCGGCTCCGACGGCACCGTGGCGCGACGTGACACTGTTTGACGGGTTTGATTTCGTTCAGGTCCAGGGTGGCCAGCAGCTCGTCGTGGGTCCGCTGAACTTCACCGGATTCCAGACTCCGCACAGCGGCAAGGTCGACGCCAACGTCACGGTCTGGGCGACCGAGGGTGACCGCGCGATCACCGGGGATTACCTCGCACTCGGGGGTCTGAGCCCGACGTGCGACGGTCTCACCCACCAGTCCGACGCCGCGCACCCCATCGGCAACTTCTTTAACAGCACGATCTCCAGCGGTGGCGCCACGGTTGGAGGCCGCACCCCCGGATTTGACAATCAGCTCGGGTTCGACCTCACCACGCTGCTGGCGCCGGAGGGCACGATTCCCAACGACGCGACGGGCGCCTCACTGTGCCTCGGCACCGTCGGGGACACGTACTTTTTCGGCGGCATCGCGTTCAGCTCGTTGATTCGTGCCCCGAACCTGGCGATCACCAAGAACGCCGACCACACCAACGCCAGTCCGGGCGACGTCGTCACCTACCGCACCGAGGTGACCAACCCCTCGATGCGCGATCCGAGCGACCCCTTGGCCGGAACCCCAGTCGACGCCGCGACCAACGTCGTGGTCGCCGACGAGCTTCCATCGGGCCTTGATTTCGTCGGCTTCACCGCCAACCCCACCGGAGCCTGCAGCTACACGATCGCGACGCGCTCGATCAGCTGTGCGGTCGGGACCATCGCGCCCGACGCGAGCTTCAGCTATGCCTACCAGGCGCGGGTGGACGCGACCGCGCAGGGCAACGCGCCCGCGTCGCTCGTCAACCACGCGTGTTATCAGGCCAACTCCGAGGACCAGCCCAACGTGTCCTATGAGGGTTGCGATCCCGCGGCGGTGATCGTGCCCCCGGGTCCGCCGCCCCCGGCAGACCTTGGCGTCGTCAAGACCGTCTCACACTCAACGGTCGCGCCGGGCGCGAGACTCACGTGGCAGATCGTCGGGACCAACTACGGGCCCGCGACGTCCACTGGGTTTGTGCTGGCCGATCAGCTACCGCCAGACGTGCAGTTTGTCAGCGCGACAGCGAGCTCGGCGCTGACGTGCACGACGCCGGCTGTCGGCACCAGCGGGTCGGTCATCTGCACGGCCCCGAGCGTTCCCGCCGCGCCCGCGTCGGGCTCGTCACAGACCCTCACCGTCGTGGCGACCGTGCCCGCGACGGTCCCAGGAGGGACAACCCTGGCCAACGTGGCGACCGTAGCCGGCGACCAGACAGAGCCCGTGCCAGACCCCCACGCCAACCGCGATCAGGCACTGACGCTCGTGCTGATTCCAGATGAGGAGATCTCATCACCACAGCCGCCGCCAGTGCTACCAGACCCGACCGGACCGCCCCAGCCGCCGGTGCCGCCAGCGCCGCACCCGAACATCCCCGGCGGTCCCGCCGGAACGCGACTCGCGCTGCACAAGGCCGGAAGTCCTGCAAAGGTGACCGCCGGGGACACCATCGTCTACACGCTGCGTGTATCCAACATCGGCGACGCGTCGGCGCTGGATGTACGGGTATGTGACACGCCGCCCGCGGGGCTGGCGCTGACATCCGCCTCCGGTTTCACCCGCGCCGGCGCCGCGGTCTGCACCACGATCGCAACGATCCGCGAACGCGCGACCAAGATCCTGCACCTGAGCTTCCGAGTCACGTCGACGACACCCGGCCGGCTGACCAATCGAGCTTCGGTGACGAGCTCGAACGCTCCGAGCGCGCGGTCGCAGGCCGTAACCCGGGTGCTCGCCCCGCCCCCACCACCGCCCGGGCTGGGCTAAACGCCGGGCCAAGACGCAGGCGTGAAGCCCGCCAGCAGGTCGGCTGCGATGAGCTTCCATCGGACCCGGCCAGGCGAGGCCGCCGGATTTACGTCCATCCAGGTCAGGTCGGCTCGTCGCGCTCTTCGGTCGACTGCAGAGCCGACGCCAATGAGGCTGGGCGCGAGCGCCGCGCGGGTCGGCCTGCTCGCCATCGTCGTGGCGGTGACGGTCGGCTGTGCGGCCGCAGCGGCCTCCGCCAAGTCGGGACCGATCACCTTCTACTTCGGGCTCAAGCGGCCCGAGGCCAGCGCGCAGAAGGCCTTCTTCGCGGTCTCCTCGCCCGGCGCGTCGAGGTATCGCCACTTCCTCAGCCTGACGCAGGTGTCTGCCCGGTATGGGGCCGTGCCCGCGGTGAGGCGTGCGTTCGTCCGGCAGATCACGCGCCTCGGCCTGACCGCGCGGATCGACGGGTCTGGCGTGTTTGCCCGAGTGAGCGGCCCGGTGGCAACGTTCGATCGCGCATTTCGCGTGCGGATCACTCGAGAGTTTGAGAACGACCCCAACATCTACGCCTACGCGGTGCCGGGCGACGGTCGTCTCCACCTGCCCGCCGCTCTGGTCCCACTGGTGCGTGACGTCGTACCCATCTACGCGCACTCGGCGTCGCGCCCGGACGTGCCGGCCTCTGCGCGGATCGCCCGTGCAAGGCCTCCGGGTCGGACCGGTACCTGGACGCGGGGTTGTGCGAAGGCCAAAGCGACCGGGGCGTTCAGCTTCGGCCAGGTCCGCCACGCGTACCGGATCGATCGGCTCGGTGCCGGGGCCGGCGCGTCAGTGGCCATCTTCAACGACGCCGAGGGCGTATCGAAGCGCGACATCGCCGACAATGCGCGCTGCTTCGGCTACGTGAAGGTGGCGACGCGTACCTTGCGCATCGACGGCCAGACCAGCCCCTTCACCGAGGGCCTGTTCGAGCCCCAGGAGGATCTCGCGGTCGTCCGCGGGATGGCACCCGGTCTGCGATCGCTGACCTTCACGCAGGTGTGGGGGACGCCGGGGCTTTGGTTCCTCGGGCCGGCACAGGTGCTCGATGCGCCGCGCCTACCTGACAGCCTTTCCATCTCCTACGGGCTCTGCGAGCGTCTCGTCCGCGGTCGCGGCTCGACGCCGGACACTCGGGCCGGGGCGAATCTGATGGACGCGGTTTTGGCCAGGCTCGGGATTGCCGGCGTCGGCGCGTATGCATCGTCTGGGGACTTCGGCTCCACGTGCAACGGCAAGCCGTTCCTGGGCGTGACCTGGCCGGGATCGTCGGCGTTCGTCACCAGCGTGGGAGGCACGCGGCTGACGCTGAACGCCGCCAATGACCGGCGCTCCGAGGTCGTCTGGAACGACGCGCGGTGGGTATCGGCTCTGGACCCCGGCGGCGCTGGCGGCGGTGGATTCTCGGTCGCCTCGGCGCGGCCGCCGTTCCAGCGTGGGCTTGGGCTGCCGGGCGCCACGCGGATGGTTCCGGACGTGTCTTCGGCGGCGTCGGAGTTTCCGGGGTGGCCGGTGGTCCTGGGCGGCCACTGGGAGTCCGACGCCGGAACCAGCGGCGCCGCTCCGCTGTTCGCCTCGGCGATGGCGGTCCTCAGCGCCGACCAGCGGCGTCGCGGGCTGCCCCCGATCGGCCCCGCCGACGGCCTTTTCTACTATCTGGCGGCCCGTGCTCCGCAGACCATCTACGACGTGACACGCGGCAACAACGGCTATCTGAAGAAGGTCCGGGCACGACGCGCCACACGTGGCTACGACCTGGCCAGCGGACTCGGGGTTCCGGATTTCAGCCGTGTGGCCGCAGCGCTGCCGCCGCCTGCCCCGTCCGGCGGAGGCTGATCGGTCGGGGCGATCACTCCTACGCCGATGACAGCGCCGCTCACCGTCTACATCACCCGACCGGCCGCACCGGTGTGTGAGCGAGTGTGTGACTTCCTGGCTCGCCGTGGCTACGCCTACACCACAGTCGACGTCGTCACCGACGCTGACCGAGAACAGTTGCGAGAGCGAACCGGATACTCATCGTGCCCAGTCGTCGTCGCCGGCGAGCACGTCATCGGCAAGCTGCAAGACACCATCGAGGCGGAACGATCCGGTCGTCTGGCCACACTGATAGCCGAGGCAAGTTCATGATCGATCCGGCGCGACGCTGAAGTCGGTGTCTCCACGCCCACGTCGATCGCGCGGTACGCAGAGCCCTCAAGCGGCCCGGCAACCAGCGGGCTGACGCAGGAAGTACCCGCTAATCAGCGCTTTCTACGGAGGGTGAGCGAGGGGACTCGAACCCCCGACCGCCTGGACCACAAATAGGCGCTAGCCACTTCTGAGAAGGCGGCAATTTGCTTGCTTTTGCGCTGCAAAACAGGCTTTTTGGAGTCGCTCTGAGTTGCCATGAGTTGAGCCGAGTCTTGGCGAAAGTGGTACACAGTTTGTGTGCTGCGCAGCACGATGCGCGGCCCCGACGGTAAGCGCGAGGCGGTCGCCAGGTGCGGCGCCGGCTGGGTGATCGTCCACTCCAAGCGCCATCCCGACGGCCTGACGCGCGCTGAGGCCGAGGCGGCCTTCGGCCGGGTGCGCGAGCAAGTGGCGATCGAGCGCGCTGCCGAACGTGAGTCCGACGCCAAGCGGGCGGCGGAGGAACGGCACCGGACGCTCGCCCAGGTCGGGGACGCGGTGATCGTCGCCAAGCGTGCGGCCGGGCGCAAGCCATCGACGATCGAGGCCTACTCCTACTGGCTGCGGATCCACATCATCGACTACTTCGGCCCGATCCCGTTGGGGAGATCACACGCGACGACGTGCGTGGGTTCGCCGCGGCGCTCGAACGCAAGGGGCTGGCGCCCAAGTCTCGGGCAAACGCGCTCGGGACACTGCATTCGCTGATCGAGTTCGCGATCGACGAGGGCTGGATGAAGGGCGAGAACCCGGTCAAGCGTGTCGCCAAGCCGGCGGTCGCCACCACCGATCCCGACATCCGTTTTCTTGAGACCGAGGAAGTCGAAGCGCTGCTGCGCGCCGTCCCCGACGACCCGCTCGGCCGCGTCGAGCGCATGATGTACCTGACGGCGGCGATGACCGGGATGCGCCAGGGTGAGCTGTTCGCGCTGCGCTGGCGCGACATCGACTGGAGCGCTCGGCGCATCCGGGTGCGGCGCAACTATGTCCGGGGCGAGTTCGGTACACCGAAGTCGAACCGCTCGTCTCGGAGCGTCCCGCTGGCCAGTCGCGTCGCCACCGAGCTCGAGCTGCTGTCCCAGGACTCGCAGTACAAGCGTGACGACGATCTCGTCTTCGCACATCCAGCGACGGGCACACCAATCGATCGCTCCAAGTTACTGAAGCGGTTCAAGGCCGCGCTGCGCCGCGCAGATGTTCGCCCCGTTCGCTTCCACGACCTCAGGCACACCTTCGGCACCCGTATGGCGGCGCAGGGAGTGCCGATGCGCGTGCTCCAGGAGCTGATGGGTCACCGCGACTTCAAGACGACGCTGATCTACGCCGACTACGCGCCGAGCGAGCGCGAAGCGGAGTGGGTCGAGGATGCTTTCCGCCCGAAGGCGCCAGACGTGCACGAGGAGGTGCACTCGTGAGTTTGGCCAACCGCGACCTGCTCGCCATGCACGTCCAAGAGCCGCTGGACCTGTTCCGGATCGTGAAGGGCGCGACTCGCGGCGCGCCCGGCGTCCTTGACTCGCTGCGCTCCCACTACGAACGCGACGCCCCACCGCGAGGCATCGAGCAGGAATCGGCGCTGATCCACTTCGGTCTATCGATGTTCGTCTCCTTCGACGCGGCGGCCGATCGTGCCCGGCGTTGGCCAGCGCTCGGAGCCCAGATCGCACTTATCCGCCTCGAGCCCGCCAATGGGTTTCACGTTGCCGAGACGGGCGCGCGGGTGCACCGCACGGTGTGGGGCCGGCCCCTGCAGTTACTGGCTTGTGTCACCGATATCCTCCCCGTAGGAGCACAGTGATGGACTACTCCCTCTTCAGCAGCAGCGGCAACCTCATCGACTCGTTCAGCGACGAGACCGAGGCGCGCGCAGCGCTGCAGCGGATCGTCGAGGCTGAACCCGACGCGGCAGACGACGTCGCGCTCTTCATCGCGGACGAGGGCGGCACGATCGTCGAGGGTCCAATCCACGCAGTGCAGGCCTCGGTGCGCTGAGCGCCTCGGCGCGAGAGAGTTATCCCTTCCCCCGCCGCCTGTCGGCGACCATCGATCCGCCTCAGGAGCGCGTTCCGCGCGGTCGCGAGGTCGTACGCCGGGCGATCCAGGCGTCGTGGCCGATCCAGACCCTGACGACGTCGAGGCCCGCGACGTCGACGACGATCCGTGGCTGACCGTGGCCGAGATCGCCGAGGAGCTGCGCGTGAACCCCGCGACTGTCCGCTTGTGGATTTCGAAGGGCAGGCTGCCGGCGATGCGGGCCGGCATGCGCAAGCTGCTGGTCCGTCGATCTGACCTGGACTACATGATCGGTGCGCGCCGCGGACCTCCTCCGTCAGAGGATCACCCGCGGCCGCGATTCGGCGGTCAGATGGGTCCCCCCAGTCCCTCGATCAGCTCTCATCGGCTGACGTTCACGGCCGGGAAGCGTCGCCCGAGACAATGCAGGCCATCGCTGAGCGGCTGAGACGCGCCGACGAGGCGTGGGAGCAGGCGCAGGCCGCCAGCGAGAACGTGCCGCCGGCCCCGGGCTTCGCGGAGCGCATCCGCGCATTGGGGACCGCGTGCGATCAGCAAGCGCGATCGCTGGCCGAGGCAGGCTGGATTAAGGGGTTCGCCTGGACGCCGATTCCGGGAGCACGCGACATGGCCATCTCCGCAGAGCTGCGCCGGGGCGCGAATCGACCTGGACCGTCGGCGCTGTGGGAGCGGTTCGATCGCGCGGTGAACCGCCTGGGGATCGCGATGGAGGGCCAGATCATGTACGTCGTCGCCTTTCGCTTCCGCGACCTCGCGGCCGTCATGCACGAGATCGCCAACGTGCTGCTCGGCGAGTCACCCGATGCACGCGGGGAGCAGCAGCAATGACCGCTGGGGCGTGCTCCGCGGACTGGTCCGCAATTCCCAGCACTGCCCGGACTCAGTTGCGGACCGGCGGCGACCGCCGTCCGCCCCGCCATGACTGCGATCAACGGTCGCCCGGGTGCTCTTGGTGGCAGCTCCGGGGTGTGGTTGGTGGTGCGGGCGGGGCGGACGGCGGTGAGTGTGGTGGGTGGCTGAGGTGGTGAGTGAGTGATGAGCGAGGGGGTCAGTCTGGGTCCGGGAACGTTGCGGGTGGGGCGGTTCATCGGGCGGCTCGGAGTCGTGTCGCTATCGGCAGTACAGGTGGGGCTTGACCTCGATGAGCCGTGGGTCTGGGGCGAAGGCTCTGTCGTGTGGCTGACGGGCGCGGGCATCCAGGGTACGGGCCTGGGTGGCGTGCGGGCGGTCAAGTCACCGCCGGCGCCGACGACCATCGCCCATGGCGTGCTCGTTGGCTGGTCGGCAGCCCGGGCCGAGCACCGCGGCCGCACCTGGCAGTCAGCCCGCGAGCTGGAACTGGACCGCGAGCGGTGGGCCGCTCCCATGCGCTGCGAGCGGGGCTACACCGAGCAACTCCCCGACCTCGCTGTCTGGATCAAACGGTCCAAGGCGCCAGGCGCGGTGATCGCCGAGAGCGGCGGGCGCCGCGAGGACGGCCAGAAGATGATCCTCGAAGGCTGGCGCGACGCACTCTGGTCCGGCCGCTACTTCGGTCTGCGATACGACTGCACCAGCCCGTCCGTCGCCCGCTGGATCACCCGGCTAGCCAACAAGGTCGGGCTGACCGGTCTGGACTTCACCGCCGCCGTGCAAACGACCGCAGATCAGATCGCCGCCCTCCCCCCGCCGCCGACGACGACGCCAAGCCATCCGGCAAACCGGTCTTGACGGCATCCGACGATGAGGCCCGGACCGCACCGGCGCGAGCGCCTGCAGCAGCAGAGCCGGCACAGGTCGCCTCGCCCGAGCCGCCGGCAGCACCGGAGCCCGAGACGGCCCAAGCCGCCGCAGAGCGCGAGCGACGCTCCCGCGAGATCTTCGCAATGGACGCACAGAAACCCCGGCGCCGATGGCGCCGCTGACAGAGCCACTTCCCTCCCGCCAACCCAGAGCCAAGTGCTCCTGGACGCCACACCCCGGGCCGAGGAAATCTTCGACGGTCAAACGACAGCAACGAAGGAAGGGAATGTGCCCAGCCGCTGACGGGTGACGCACGGTCAAGACCGCCGGCTGGCGCCGGCTCCCGCCATCGATCTCGCTGCGCTCGGTACGGATCACGCGACCGACCTCAGGGCCTGACACCCCCAGGTTGTCTCACTTCCCGAGGCCAGCGATCACCATCGGAGCGTCGCTCGTGCAGAGCCGCGCCCCTCTCACATGCCCAACGGCTACCGGGCGGATTCAGAGAGCCTCTCCAGAGTGTTGGGCCGCGGTGATGATCGTCGGCTGTCGCGACCTCGCGGGTCAGCGTCTGACCGCCGCCGCTCAGGTGGGGGCTGCTGGCGTGTAGACCCAGATCGTTGTGGTCTGATGAGTGTTGATCGGGTTGGGCCGGCATTCGCGTGAGCACACGTACCTGAATCCGGCCTTCTGCAGGGTGCGATTCGGGGCGGCGTTGAACGCGTTGGGCTCGCAGTACAGGCGCCTGAGGCGCAACACGTCGCACAGGTGCGCTGCGGTCAAACGCACAAACTGGGTCCCCAGCCCGGACGCTCGGCGCTGAGGATCGACGATGTGCAGGTGCATGTGCGCCTCGTCTCCGATCCGGATCTGGTCGGCGGTGCTAAAGCCGACGAGGGTCCCGTCGACCTCCCAGACGAGCCCGTACTCGGATCGCTCGTCGATCGCACGTGCGAGATTCTGCTGGAACGAGGCTCGCCAAGCGTCCGGCGGCGGAAGTCGACAGCGGTCGACCCCAAGCCGGTTGAGATGCTCGTCTGTCGCCTCGTGAAAGTAGGCGATCCGAACATCGAAGTCGACGAGCTCCATCGCGCGGATGACCAGGCGGCCGGGGGTCACGGCGGGGCAGTCTAGTTATGCGAACGTGATGTTCCCCGGCGCGGCCAACGATGCGCCTGCTCATGCGGATCGCCGTCCAGCGAGCGCTCGCGGGCATCGACTGATGCCATGCGCCGCCTCGACCGCGTCCGTAGACCAACCGCAACCGAACGTCGCCCGGAGCCGTCCCGCGGGTCTATGGCAGCAAATTCAGTCGGCGACGTCGCGGATCGCGAGAACGTGATCAGCCCGAAGCCGCACCAGCAGTTCGCCTACGACCGCGTTGCGCCGCCCGAACTGCTCGGCCCGCTCCTCGCCCATATAGCGCGCGGCGATGCGTGTCGCGAACGGCAACATCTCGTCGAGGTCGGCGCTAATCGTTACCGGCCCGCTCACCGTCACAAAGGAGTACGGCGGCCGAGCGTCATCGACACAGATGCTGGCCCACCCGGTCCGCGCCAACGACCGGCCCTTGACGGTCTGAGCGCCGGTGTTGAAGACAAGCTCGTCGCCGTCGAGCAAGAACCAGATCGGAACCACATGTGGACGACCGTCGAGCCGCGTTGTCGCCAGCTTGCCGGTACGGGTACCCGAGCTCAGGAACTCCCTCCACTCCGCCTCGGTCATAGCGGGCACCACCACATCGTATTGGGTGCCCTCGCGCCGACGAGAACCAATCCGCTATCGATCGCTCAGCGAACGCCGCGTGAGGCGCCGCCGACGTCGCGGTGAAGATCCACGCCGAACCCGCCGGTGTCGTCGCACAGACCAAGGCTCATCGAACAATTGGGAGCCGGCCGGCGGCTCCGGGGTTGACGAAAACCGGGGAAGCTTCGGCCGCCGTACGACGTCGGCGTCTTCCCTCATATGACCGCGAAGCAGGGCGCGCGGCGAGGCCAATCTGAGGCCCGCCCGCCCCTACTCCCGCGAAATTGCAGGTCTTCGGCGACGTCTGCCCCGAGGACAAGCACGTCGACCAGGTGGAGAGACGCGCTGATGGCGACGAGCGGGTGGCGGTGGTTTGCTGGGGTGAGTCGTGCTTTCGATGTCACGCGAGCGAGGGAGTCGGGATGGCTGGGTCGGGTTCCGATCTTCACAGCTCGCGACGATCGAAGCTCGCGATCGCGGCGCTCAGGACGATGAGGAACCAGCAGGCCACCCACAGTAGGTATGCCCAGGATGGTGCTCCCTGGGCATAGAACGGATCTTGTCGTCCGCCTTCGGCCAGGTGCTGGGAGATGAGCGAGGGTGACTGAAGGTAGTAGATGGCGGCGTGCCAGAGCCCGTCGGTGGGCAGCAGAAAGCGTCCCACCTGTCCCACCGTGCGCAGCGCCGCGATGTTGAACGCCGTGCCGAGCGTGCCGACGACTCCGGCCAGCCACCCGGCACCGAAGACCGCGACGCCGATGACGCCCGCGGCGATGACCGGAACCCGCGTGCTCAAGAACAGCGCCAGAGTCAAGAGGAGCGCGCCCTCGGCGAACAGGTACACGGTGACGAGCACCGGGTCCGGAGCGACGAAGCCGCTGGCCAGGCGAACGACCCCGAACTCCAGCGCGCAGACGCCGCCGGCATATCCCGCCAGCAGCGTTGCGAGTCCGAGCCACTTGCCGATCAGCACCTCGGTTCGACGGACGGGGCGGGTCACGATCGTCATCAGGACACCTGATTCGACCTCCGCGGAGATCGCGGGAGAGGCGATCGCCGACGCGCTCAGCGCCAGGACAAAGCTGAACATGAACATGAACAGAATGAGTGCCTCCGGGATGGCGAGATTTGCCTCGCCCGAGGTGAGGCTGCGCGTGTGGCTCAGCCGGTCAAAGCCCCATGCGCTCAGTCCGACGATGACCACGCTGATGGCGACGAAGGCAAGGAGAAGACGTCGCCGCACAGCCTCTTTGATCGTGAGCGCAGCGATTGTCAGGGTCGGATTCATCGCTCTGCCAGCAGTTCGAGGAAACGGGCTTCAAGGCTCTGGTGCTCGGGGATCACGGCTTGGACCCGTCCGCCGAGCGCGACCAACTCGCCGACGAGGCTGGCGATCTTTGACGGATCGATGTCGTCGACCACGAGCCAGTCATCCTGTTGGTGCCACCTGCCGAAGCGTCCCAGACCACTCCACCAGTTCCGGCCAAGGCCTGCGACCTTCAGTCGCACCCGGCTGTGGCGTCCGAGCAGTTCGTCGAGGCTCCCGGTGGCCACGGCCGTCCCTTTGTCGATGACCGCGACGCGGTCGCACACGTGCTCGGCCTCTTCGAGGAGGTGTGTGTTCAGGAATACGGTGGAACCGCGCTCGCGCAGCCCGCGGATGATCTCGCGCACGTCGTGACGTCCGACGGGATCGAGCGCGCTGGTGGGCTCGTCGAGCATGACGAGCGCGGGGTTCCCGAGCAGCGCCACGCCGAGCCCGAGCCGCTGCTGCATTCCCTTTGAGAAGGTGGCGACCCGGTCGTTGCCTCGCTCCAGCAGATCGACCGTCTCCAGGGCGCTGCGCTCTTCCTCCTCCCATGTCGCTTTGGGAAGCGCGAGGAGCCGGCAGTGAAGGCGGAGCACCTCTTGGGCGGTCAGTAGGGCCTGGAAGCGAAACAGCTCGGGGAGATATCCGATCTGACGCCTCGTCTCGCGGTCCCCAAGCGGGGCGCCGAGCACGAGCGCTTCGCCTCCGGTGGGCCGCGCGAGCCCGAGCAGGAGCTTCACCACCGTCGTCTTCCCCGCGCCGTTAGGACCCAGGAAGCCGAAAACCTCACCTCGTTGCACGGTCATCGACAGTGAGTTCACGGCGACCGTGTCGCCGAAGCGCTTGCTCAGCCCCACGGCGTGGATCGCTGGCGACGTCGTGGGCTCCGGAAAGCGATCGCCGCTCGGCGAGGAACCAGCTGCCTCCGACAGCCGCACTCGGTCCTCGGCGGCGGCTCGCTCGTTGGCGACGGCCGCCGCTCTCTCAGCCGAGTTGGTTCGCGACATTCAGTACATCTTTCGAATCGAGGATTCCCACGACGACATGGAGCAGCCCCTGGCCGTCCTCCCACACCACCCCGGCAGCCGCGTTAGAGGAGTCAGCCAGGAGAACGCCCGGCCAGCCGTCGACCTCTACCGAGCGCGTCGCCGCGCCGGGCGGGACGGGCACGGGGAGGGTGGTCCGCAAGTCACCAAGCAAGCGGATCTCCTCGGACAGCTGCGGCGGGATGCCAGGCTGCGCCAGCAAGAAGGCTTCTATCTGGCTAAGGCTGGCACCGGAGGACTGCGCCGTCGGACGGCGCATCGTCGCGACGCCAAGCGTGGGCACGCCGGCGCCGGTGGTCCCGGCGTATTGCGTGACGACGGCCGGCCCGGCGTCGAGAGTGATCGAGCTCCCAGCGAGACCGGCGGCGCTGGAGTTGAACGTCACTGCGACGGTCACACGCGGCTGCACGACGAACGACTGGACCGCGCCCACACCCGCGGGAAGGCGAGCCGGCAGTGAGACCGGAAAGCCGGCTTCCGCGGCGGCCTGGGCAAGCGAGGACGTCGGGTGCGCGGTACCTGAGGACCATTTGATGGTTCCGAACCGCAGTCGGCTCGACCCATTCGGGGCGGAGAAGCCCCCGAGCCCTTGGCTGTCGCCCAGCCCCGTGATGGCCGCGATCGCTCGCAGGTCGCTCTGGCTCAATGAGACCGGAGCAACGTGGGTCGGCGCGAAAATCGTGGTTAGCGTGGCCGCCGCAGCCGTGCCCGCGACCACGATCCCGATCGCGCCGATCGCCAGCCCGGTCCGTAACGACACTCTCGGGAACCACGCACGTCGCTGGCGGTCATGCGCCGTCAGGCGGCGCCTGACGGCTCCGCCCGCCCATGGGGGCTCCAGCTCACGCTGGAACCGCGCCCAGGCAATGTCCATGTCGGGTACGACCTGCGGCGTCGAGCACAGTTGGGCCGCGCGCTCGGTGTCGTGGGCGATCTCAGCGCGCCGAGCGCTGCAGTGCCCACAGCTGGCCACGTGGTCGGTGACCCGGTCGGGCACGGCTAGGGGCTCGTCGTCGAGCCGGCGAAGCACCCCGTCAGGAATGTGTCTCACGGTCCATCTCCTTTCGAAGCGCGCGCTCTGCCCGTCTGAGCAGAGTCCCGACATTTCCAACCTTCACTCCGAGCGCGTCGGCAATTTCCACGTAGCTCATGCCGCCGTGGCGCATCACGAGGACCGCGGCCGATCGCCGCGGCAGCCGACGCAGGATGAGGCGCACCTCCGCCCGTCTTTCCCGATCGATCACCGTGTCCTCTGCGCTCGGTAGGGACCTCACGACCTGCACGAGCAGTTGGCGCTTGTCGCGGCGCCGCTCCCCGCGAAGCACGTTGAGCGCCGTGTGCACCGCGGCAACCCTGACCCATCCAGCAGCCTGCTCGTAGTCGCCAGAGAAGCGTCGGTACGCGGCTAGGAAGACATCTTGGGCGACGTCCTGAGCGCCCTGCGCATCGCCGACGACGCTATAGGCCAGGCGCACGACAGTCCGGTAGTGCTCGCGGAAGAACGACTCGAACGCCGCCATCCCGGAGCCTCCGTCAGGCTGCTCCCACCGTTCGTTATGTCGCGCCTGCAAGCCCATCACACCCACTAAGCACCGCCGCAACCCCAAATGTGACACCTCGCCGACTGCTGTGCGTCAACCCTGGACCGCCCCTACGACCTTCGCCACGACAGCAAGCCGGGCAAACCCTGCTTTCGGGTCGCGCCGCGCATCCGACCGGCATCAACGAGCGCCCATATTTGCGCGGGTTGCGCAATTGGCGATCAGCAGGTCGCTTGTGAGGACGTGGTTCGAGACCTGCCTTTGCTTTGTCCGGATATCTCGATGGGCTCGCGTCGTGGTCGTGATTGTCGAGCCCGACGCCGCGTTCCGGCATGGCCGGTGGTCGCCGGGTTGGGCGGGCAGCGAAACGTCGTCATGCGGGTCGCTAGCGCGGGTGCGCGCTCAACGAGCCTTGCGTGTCGGGGTGCTTATTCGGCGGCGGTGGGTTCGGTCGTGGTCGGGCCCTGGCGGGGGTTGAGGATTCGTTCGGGTTCGCGCTCGTGGACGGTGGTCGTTGCGAGCAGCGCGAGGGACTGAGCGCTCGGGCTGCCGGGTGTGGCGTGGTAGATCGACAGCGTTTGGCGATCTGTGTCGGGTATCGGGAGCTTGGTGTAGTTCAGCTCGAGCCTGCCGACGAGGGGATGGTCGATCGTGCTCGTGCCGCTCCCCTTCGGCCGGACGTCGTGGCGGGCCCATAGCTGGCGGAAGGGTTCGCTGCGTAGCGACAGCTCGCCGACGAGCTCAGTCAACCGGGGGTCGTCGACCTCGTGCCCGGCGCTGGCACGCAGGGCGGCGACCGTGCTCGCGAGGGTCCGCTCCCAATCGGGCTTCAGCTCACGCCGGCGCGGATCGAGGAAGGCGCCCCTGACGAGGTTCTCGCCGACCGCGAACCATGGCGCGATCGCGGTCGCGAGCGGGTTGGCAGCAAGCACGTCGAGATACCGGCCAAAGACATAGGCGGGCGTTGTTGACCAGGACATGATCAGCTGCTCGATCGTCTCCGGCACGCGTTCGGGTTTTGTCGTCCGGCGCGACCGCGGTTGCGCCCGGGGTGCAGCCAGCCTATGCAAGTGGGCGGTCGCACCTTCGTCGAGCTGTAGCGCCCGCGCGAGCGCGTCGAGCACCTGCGGTGAGGGATGCTGGTCGCGCCCCTGCTCGAGGCGGATGTAATAGTCGGCGCTGACCCCGGCTAGCATCGCCACCTCCTCGCGCCGCAGGCCCGGGGTGCGGCGCCGCCCGAAGTCGCGCAGGCCGGCGTCTTGGGGTCGGACGAGCTCCCGCCGGGCCCGGAGGTACTCGCCGATCGCGTTCGTCGCCGACACCGGTGAAACGATACGACGCATCCGCGCGCTCATCCTGGGGGTGTCACTCCCAGGATCATCACATCTCTGGTACGCCGCTCGTGTCGGCTCCACACTGCAGCATGTGAGTGAGAACAGCGTGATTCAGACCGGCTTTGGCGCGAGTTCCACGGTCTGGGACGTCGTCGAGGGCATCGACCTCACCGGCACGCGCGCGATTGTGACCGGCGCTTCGTCGGGTATCGGCATCGAGACCGCGCGTGCACTCGTCGCGGTGGGCGCCGAGGTGACGCTCGCGGTCCGCGACCCCGCCGCGGGCGAGCGCACCGCCGCCGAGATCCGCGCGGCGACCGGCGGGGCCGTGCGCGTGGGACTGGTCGACCTCGCCGACCTCACCTCCATCAATGCGTTTCTCGCGGCTTGGGACGGGCCGCTGCACCTGCTGATCAACAACGCCGGTGTGATGCGGATCCCGACCCTCGAACTCGTCGGACGCGACTGGGAGCGGCAGTTCGCCACCAACCACATCGGTCATTTCGCCCTGACCGTCGGACTACACGACGCGCTGAAGGCTGGCGCGCAGGACGGCCGTGAGGCGCGGGTCGTGTCGCTCAGCTCCCGCGGCCATCTGCGCTCACCGGTCGTATTCGAGGACCTGTTCTTCACCGCGCGCCCGTATAACGGCGCGGTGGCGTACGGTCAGTCCAAGACCGCAAACGTCTTGTTCGCGGTCGAAGCTCACCGGCGCTGGTCATCAGAGGGGATCACCGCCAACGCCGTCCATCCGGGAGCGATCTTTGACACCAACCTCTCTCGGCATATGACGCCCGAGGAGCTCGAAAGGATCTGGGGCGGCATCCGTGAGCGACAAGCAACCGCAGGCGGGCCGGGGATCAAGACCCGTGAACAGGGTGCAGCGACGAGCGTGCTGGTCGCCACCTCGCCACTGCTTGACCGGATCGGCGGGCGCTATTTCGAGGACTGCAACGAGGCGCGGCGGCTGCCCCCCGAGTTCCCCGCCGAGACTACGGTGTCCGGCGTCGCCGGGTACGCGCTCGACCCGGGAAATGCCGCACGTCTGTGGGACCTCTCCGAATCCCTGATGGGTTGACACCGCAGGCGGTCGCCAGCCCCGCATCCCTACCAGCACGGGTATCTCGGATCCCTGGGCAACGAGTCTTCCAACGCGCGGGAAGTGCGCATCTCGGCGGTCGACCGCCGCCTCGTCGCCGACACGGACCTTCGAGATGCTCGAGTTCCGCGCAAGGGGAGGCGGACGGTCGCGTCCAGTTACCGCTGTAAATTCGCTGCGCGGTTTAGGTTCCCGTGGTTGAGTCTATGCGGCGGTGACCTCCTCGTCGAGGGTGTCGGGGTCGGCTTGCTGGTACTTGATGCGGTAGAGGTGTTGGCGGTCGACGTCGGTGAACGTCGCGCCGTTGCTGGCGTGGCTGAAGAACAGGTCGAGCACCGCCCAGACGAGTGAGAGGCAGCTGGTCTCGCCGGGGAAGCGGCCCATCACTTTCGTGCGCCGGCGGACCTCCCCGAGCGATCGTTCGAGCAGGTTGGTTGACCGCCACCGTTCGCGGTGTCTGAGCGGGTAGCGCAGGTGCACGACGAGCGCGTCGAGGTCGTCTGCGAGGCAGCGAGCGGCGGACTCGTAGCCGCCGTGCTCGAGTTCTGAGATCAGGACCTGGAGGCGGAGCTTGCCGTCCTTGACCGAGGTCGCGTCGGTGAGCGCTGACCAGTAGTTGAAACGGATCCGGTCGTGCTCTGACTTCGGGAGCTTCGCCAGGAGGTTGCGCAGGCGGTGAACGGCGCAGTGCTGGCGGTCAGCGCGCGGCCAGATCTCCTCGACCGCCGCAGATCAGCCCGGGCGCGCCGTCGGCGACGACCAGGCGTGGCGCGGCGAGCCCGCGGCTGATGAGGTCGCGGCCGAGCTCGAGCCAGTCCTCCTTGGACTCGCGCATCCCCAACCGCACCGAAACCAGCGCCCTGTGCGCCGTTTTCGGTGATTCCCCAGGCGCAGATCACGCCCTCCTTCGGGCCGCTGGGGCGGACCGGGAGGTAGATCGCGTCGAGGAACAGGACGACCAGGTTGACGTCGTAGAGCGAGCGGCGACAGAACGCCTCGAACCGCTCGTGCAGCTCCGCGCAGATCGTCGCGACCGTCGACTTCGACGTCTTCCCGAGCCCGGCCTCCTCGCACAGCGACTCGACGTCGCGCATCGACAGGCCACGCACGAACCCGCCGATCACCAGCGCCTTGAGCGGGTCGGTCCGCAACAGCCGCTTGCAGTGCCACTTCGGGAACAGCTTGGAGACGAACGGCATCGCCGCCTCCCGGGCCTGCGGGATCTCGATCCGCAGCTCACCCTCCGCCGTCTGCACATGCCGGGGCCGGAACCCGTTGCGCAACCCCGAGTCATAGTTACGCAAGCCGCGCTGGCGCTCCGGCCGGCGCTCATACCGAGCGCGGCCCAGCCAGGTGTCGAACTCCTCCTCGACCGCCCGCTGGATGATCAACCGGGCGCCGAGCCGGGCGAGCTCGGACAGCATCTTCTGCGGGTCATCGACCAGTCCCCCTCGACAGCAGCTTGTCGATGCTCGCTTGTATCTCCGCCGACGGCGGTACGGTGCGTCTCACGGCGTAGGCCTCCTTCATCGTCTGTCAGGACTTGAGGGAACCTACGCCGTCGCTCTGACAGCACCCGCGCGCTATTTACAGCAGTCTTTGGACGCGACCGTGCATGGCCACGCCTTTCCCCGCTCCTCGCCAGGGGCACGACATAGACGCCGGGCACCCGGCCGAGCTGGCGACCGACCTGCTGGCCGCGGGTGGCTGACCTGTAAATCCCGCGCGGACCATGTCGGCGGTGCGAGAATGCGCTGCGACGGTCCCGACTCGCTGTCGCGGCCCTCGCAGACGTCGCC